>CANLQD010000001.1 GCA_947493175.1 uncultured Flavobacteriaceae bacterium
CAAGGTTCAAGGTTCAAGGTTCAAGGTTCAAGGTTCAAGGTTCAAGGTTCAAGGTTCAAGGTTCAAGGTTCAAGGTTGAGTAAAAAACAAATTTTAAACATGAGAGTGGAACATCCTACTATTTACGAATCACTCTTTACCAATACAGACCTTCTAAAAAATCCCATTCCGACAATTTTGCTCTTGAACTTCATTCCACAATCCCCATCTTTTTTAACAGAAAGGAGGCGTTCATGTTCTGGCAGATGCCTTTTTTAAAACGATAGTCGAAATGCAATTCGTTGTCAATGATTTCAGCATCAAAATAGTAATTTTTAATCTGGGACCACTCTTTCGAGGCATCACAGAGACTTAGGTCATGGGTTGCGATAATACCTGTTGATTTGGAACCCACCAACCTTTCGACAAACTGACGCGAGCCTTTCGCCTTATCCGTACTATTGGTTCCCTTTAAAATCTCATCTAACACTATGAAATAACGGTCGTTCTGAATTTCCTCCACGATAAACTTCAACCGTTTCAGTTCTGAAAAGAAATACGATTCATCATCGGTCAATGAATCCGTAGTTCGCATACTGGTAATGAGTTTGATCGGAGCATACTCCGCCGCTCCCGCACAAATTGGAAGTCCGATGTTCGCCATCATAATTTGTAGGGAAACAGTTCGTAAAAAGGTACTTTTACCAGCCATATTAGCGCCAGTAATGATAATGAACTCTTCATTACCGATGTAAAAATCGTTTACAATACTCTTTGCAGGATTTAGCAAAGGATGCCCTGCATCGGTCGATTTTAGTATGATGTCTTTTTCTACAATTTTAGGAAACACATACATAGGATGGTTAAAGGCGAAATTGCCCAAAGTATTGTAGGCATCAAAAAAGGCAGCCGTATGGAACCAAGATGCCACCGAAGGGCCATGGGCATGGATCCATTTTTCAATTTGATGACTATAGAAAAGTCCTCTTAGAAAATAACCATTTGCTAAAAACAGATAAAAGACGTTGTTGTTCTTATCCAACCCATTCAATAGTTTTGAGAACCGCCTTAAAACCGAAGAGGTCTTTTCTTGTTCGTTACGGATCAAATCTTGTTGTTCTTTCAGCAGTTCAGCTGAAAAGGCTTGATTCTCTATCAATATCAACAGCTTGTTATACTGTCGGAAAGTACTCTGTATTTTGGTGGCATGTGCCGTCAGTTTTCCAATCTTTTTGGTATATACCGAAGAAATCCCCAGCCCCAGAAATATCCATAAAAAAGGAAAAAAACCTGATAAAAATCCGGCAAAGTAACCCCCTAATAGAAGTACCGATGCTCCAGAAAAAACCCATGGCAACCAGCTCATGATTTTGGGAACGAATGGATGATATCTTTCTAACCAATGCACAATGGCATCTGTGCCAGCATCCGTTTTTGTAAGCTTGGCAATTGCGGAAAACTCTTGTCGCCATTCAGGTAACCCGGCCAACTCGTTGATGGCTTCTTGCTTTTCGTCAATACGATCTATTGTATTTTCCAGCAGCAATCGAGCCAAGGTTTCGCTCCCCTGCTCCAAGGCAGTTCTGTTCAAATACTGATAGAAAGACCCTCTTCCGAAAAGATCGATATCCTGACTGTAAAAATGTCCGGGGTCTTTGTAATTGCCTCCATCTGGCAGGTCATGAAAATCCCTGTCCAACACCTTAATTTCAGTCTCATTGATGGCCGCCAGCGCTTTTAGCTTATCTCGCTTCCGTTGTAGATCGGTATGGCGCGATACGAGATAGAGAAACGATGCGATGCCCACAAGCAAGATTGCGAACACCCACTTCGTATTCCCAAAAACAATAGAGACTCCCAAAGCAACGGCACAAAAAACCAATAGGCGCAACATACTCGAAGCAAAAAGTTGCCGCTTTATACGTGCTGCTTGCTCTTGAAATAAGTGAAATCGATTTTTATAAAAGGTGTGAAGTTCTTCGATTTGGGACATCTAAGCGAATTTGGGGATAAAGATAGTTGTTCTAGCCTATTTATTGAAGTACGGGTATGTCTCCCAAAAGCATACCATAATTCCTATCCTGTTACATTTAAGGTATCTAGAATTAGCTTTGCTTAGAAAGGGAATAGGAAAATCATCCAAAACTCATTTTCACCATAGCAAAGCAGCAAGTGTCATGCCGGAGAACCCTACAGCGCATCAAATGCAGTCTTCATTTTTTTTGTAAACTTGGCAACTACCAAACCATAAGAGTGGTCTACCAGTTCTGTGACCAACTTTGGGGAGAGCTGTTCTAAAAATAAGGTATTCCAATGGGTCTTGCTCATGTGATACCCTGGAGTGATGGCACCATCATACTCCTCCCGTAGTACAACGGCCCTTTCCGGATCGCACTTCAGATTGGCCTGAGAAGGCTGTCGTTCCAAGGGTACTAGAGCAAACATCTTGCCCATGACCTTGAAGACCAAGGTGTGCTCATCGAACGGAAATTCTTCCGTAACGCCCTTTTTAGAAATACAGTATTCGCGAAAAGCTTCTATGTTCATATAGGTTTTGGTTTAGTGGATACTACCTAACACCAAGAAATCCCTCACTTTGCCCGGAATTACAGGTTAGGAAATTTGTTGCTATATGCCATTGGAATCATAGACGATTACTTTGGTCCAAAGTTCGCTCGCTTCTTCAATAAAAAGCTTGTGCGGGGCTTCGTCCTGATACTTTTGTTGTGCCTCCGCAGACTCAAAGGTAACAATCAATGAATAGGTAAAAGACCCATCGACCACATCGCGACTTGCCTTTGGTGGTTTTCCGATGAACTTGGTCTTGGCATAGGCCGAGTTATCAAGAAATTTTTGCAAAGAGGTCTCAAAGGCAGTGCGATCAGCCTCGTTATCGGGGTTCGCCAGCCAAAAGTAAACGGTATGTGCAAAATTGGTATCAAATTCTCTCATGGTGGTACTGGTTTGTCCGTACGAATGTATAGAAAAGGCAAGTAATAACAGTGTTGTCAAAATTGTTTTCATGGCAGTTAGTGCTAAACATTTTTAAAAAATTTAACCGGGAGTTTCACCAGCTGGTTGCGGCAATCCCTTTTTATTGGATATGCCCTCTTTTTTACTACCTATTTCCAAAGCGGTATAATCTACTTTCCATCCTATGGTCGCAGCCAAACTTTCAATCAATAGAATGGTATCCAACGCTTCTTTCCTAGCAGTCTCCATCAAACCGCTCTGTGGAATTTTGTCACGAATGTGCTGTTTCGCTTCTTGGTTCAGCACATTCAAATCGTTCGGTGTAAACGAGTTGAACATTCCGTTTTTGATGTCATAGAACTCTAGCTCAGGTTCTATGGATAATACTTCTGGTTGGGGAAAATCGGTGAGGGTCACTTTTTTATTGGCCACATCCGATTTCATACCAATTTTAGAAAGGTCGTAACCTATGTGTGCTTTTGCATTGATAACGATCAACGCTTTTTTCTTACTACTGACCATGCTAAGAAAGCGTGCTTTTGTATTTTCGTAAGTATAGATTTCGGCAAATTCCCCCTCTACCGATACCAACTTGCAAACACTTCGAATCTTTTCGAGTAGCACGGTAGACTGGTGTTTTGTAACTTCCTTTCCCTTCTTTTTTCGAAAAAAGGAATACACCCAATAGGTTGCAATCGCCCCGAGCACCAATCCTAAAAAAGTATCCACAATCGTATCCATTGGTTAAATATAAGAAGATTCTCTACGTACAGCGGCCTAAGGTTCTATTTTGTAAAGCACCGGTCTACTAGGGCTGGCATCGTTCTCAAAAGCCGCTAGCTGTAGATTCAAAAAGTATTTACCATCTTCAATGTGATTGGGGACAAAAATAAATTCAGTAATCGTAGCCGTTGTTCTTACGGTTCCCTCAAAATTCCAAAAAGCTTTGTGTGCCAACAGCGCCCCGTTGTCTTTTTCTTTATCGACCGAGGGAACATCGATCAGCAAATGGTTGATTCCTTTTGCAACGAGAAGTCGTGCTGCCTCTTCCAAAAGATAGGGCGGATTGCTATTGGAATATTGCCTGCTAAGCTTGTCTTTTAGGTTTGGCAAAGTTCTGATGACCACCGCTTCCCTTTTTTTATTCCCCAAAGCATACTGCAACTGCTTTTTGGAAATCACAAAATCGTCTTGATATTTTTCGGGAGCTATCGTAATTACTTCGGCCAGGAAAAAAAATTGCTTCAAAGTCCGGTTTACCGAGCGAAATTCTTTGGTGATATGCCCTACGCATTCGGTATGGGTACCATGTGCATGTGGATTGAACCAAATATCATTAAAATTGGTAGACGCCCCCTCGGATACTTTGCCGACAAAATCGCCCTCGGCATGAGGTGTCATTTTGGGGTGATCTACATACCAGGCATTCACATTGGTAGCATCTCCCCGTAATGGAATAGAGATATCCAACGGTTTGGAGAGGTCAAAGGACATATTTTTGACTTTTGCAATCACGTAATCTGCTTTGCTATTCCATATTAGGTTCTTCACAAAACTACTAAATTCGACACGAAGGCAACTATTTAAAAAATTCTTGCGTCTAGCTATAAAGACATCTTTTTAAATTCGATTCATGAGATCAAAATTATGGGGCATCGCATTGGTAGGTATCCTTGGTTACACCGGCATTGGGCAAAAAAGCAACACGAACCCATTTAAAGCAGGTTACACAACGCTGACCCTCATTGATTCGTCTAGAACCTACAAAACAAATACCAAAGAGACCGACCCGCTGCATTACCGGCCTCTAGAATTAGATATTTGGTATCCTTCCTCCGAACAAACCGAGGCCCCTTTGCTTTTCAAAGATTTGTGGATCAAATATGAAGAACGGTCGAATCGCTACCAAGACGAGGACTACACCGGAATATCCGAAGAACTGGCCCTTTATTTAATGGCCGGTTTCGGTATCGATGTAAAAGATGCAAGCCGGCTTTTGAACGTAACGACCCATAGCTACGAAAATGCTGCCATTGCCAAGGGAAGCTTTCCTTTGGTAGTCTACATGGCCGGTTACAATGGTATGGGCGTCGAAAACTACACATTGCTCGAAGACCTGGCCGAAAAAGGATTCATCGTGGTATCGATTTGGTCAATGGGGCGTTACCCCGGACAAATGACGAATGACCTATTAGACACCATGGAACAGGTAAATGATGCGGATTTTGCCTTGCGAACGCTCAAACAAAAATCGGACTTTCCTATTGATTTTGATGCTACAGGTATTTTAGGTTATAGCTGGGGCGGGATAAGCAGTGCCATTTTATTGGACCGATACCCCAAGGTAAAAGCCTTTGTCTCCTTAGATGGCTCGGAAACCCATTATTTCGGGGAAAGCGACATCGATGATAATTTCCTAACCGGCATCCACACCGCCGATGTCTTACATCCCGAAATGCATGCGGCCGCCTATTTAGCCCTAGAAAGCGGTAACAAATTGGCGGAGTTTCGGCCTACCGGAGAATACCACTATTATAAAAAAACAGAAGCTCCCAAGTTCTATTTACGCAATGACAAGAGTATGCATGAAGACTTTGGCAGTTTCGCGTCCATGCTCGAAGTTTCCCAAGAACGTACGGAAATCTACAACGAGTTTTCCAAGAGTACCGTTCTATTTTTCCAAGAGTATCTAATGGGCAAAAAAGACTTTGAGCCTTACTACCAACAATTGATCGATAAAACCGATATTACCCATAGGCCTTTTAGCTATAACACCGAGGTCTTGAAAGAGCTCTACTTCGCCGGAAGCATTACTGATGCGAAGACCAAAACCCCGCTCCCCTATGTGAACATGGGACTGCTGCAGCAACCTTTTGGCACGGTCAGTAAGAAAAATGGGGAATTTGAATTACGATTGAACGAAGGCCATGTCGACGATACCCTACGACTTTCGATGATTGGCTACCAGTCAAAAACCATTCCCATAAAGCAATTATTAAATCGCAAAGGAGACATCGCATTTGAATTGGAAGAGGAGATTTCTGAATTGAACGAAGTGGTCGTGACCGCCAAAAAGTGGCGTTATAAAACCTTGGGCAATAAGACCAAATCGAAATTCATCGGACATCTTTTTTATTACGAGCAGTTGGGCAAGGAAATGGGCGTTCGTATGAATGTCGGTAGACGCCCTACTTTTGTAGACGCCTTTCATTTTCATATTTCGTACAATCGATTTAGTGCCAAGTCGTTTTTTAGATTGAATGTCTATGATGCATCCAATCGGCGAAATCTTCTAAAGGAGAACATAATCATCTCGGTAGACCCCAAACAAACCGGTGTTATATCTACCGACTTAAAACCCTATGATATCATTCTGACCGAAGATGTCATCGTAACCCTTGAATGGATCGATAATGAAGGGGAGGTATTACCAACGGAAGCCTTGGTCATCTCAGTAGGACTTTTCACGGGCGGCACCTACGAACGAAATTCCAAACAGCAACGATTAAAGAAAAAACTGAAGGGGCTTGGAGTCGGCTTTACGATGGATGTCCGCTATTGACACTAAGACAAGTTCACCATGAACAAGTCTGCTGCCATACCATCGGCCAAAAAGCGTCCCTTTCTGGTGGCAAGAAGCGTATCACCATCTAAATACAGTAAATGGTCTTCCAAATACTTTTCAGCTTGCATTAGGGCATACTCCGAATAGGTTTGGCCAAAATCCTTTGCTATCTTATCCATAGAAACACCCCAAATCGTTCGTAGTCCCGTCATTACATACTCGTTGTATTTGTCGGTTGTGGAAAGCACCTCAACTTCCATCGGCACTTCTCCCTTTTCCAAGGCTTTAATATATTTTGGGTTGTTATTGATGTTCCAACCCCTGCGTTCACCATCATAGGAATGCGCAGACGGACCGATACCTATGTACTTCTTTTGTTGCCAATAGGCAGTATTGTTTTTAGAGAAATAACCCGGCTTTCCAAAATTTGAAATCTCATAACTTTCAAATCCGGCCGCTTCCAAGGTCTCTGACAACAGCTGAAAATGTTCTTGTGCGACCGTATCCTCGACCGGTGTTACAATACCCTTTTCTACAAAGTGGGCCAGGGCGGTATTAGGCTCTACGGTCAACGCATAGCTCGAAATATGGGGAATATTGAACGAGAGCGCTTTTTCGATATTTTCCTTCCAGCGTTCGTTGGTCATGTCGGGCATTCCGTAAATCAAATCGATAGAAATATTCTCAAAATACTTGGTTGCCTCGCGAATACAGTCCTCTGCTTCCTGAGCGTTATGGGCCCGGTTCATCAGTTTTAGATCGGCCTCAAAAAAAGATTGAACCCCAATGCTAAGCCGGTTGATCGGGGAATCTGAAAGCTGTTTGATTTTTTTGTTGGACAAATCATCGGGATTCGCCTCCAGGGTAATTTCCGGATATTGCCTTAGGTCGTAATGTTGGTAAACGGTGTTTATCAACGCTTGAATCTCACCCAACTCAAGTACCGAGGGGGTACCACCACCAAAATAAATGGTTTCCACTGAAACATCCTCAAACTCCTTTTTGCGAAGTTCGAGTTCTTTACAAAGTGCTTTCACCATCGCTTCTTTCTTGCCCATGCTGGTAGAAAAATGAAAGTCGCAATAGTGGCAGGCCTGTTTGCAAAAAGGAATATGAATGTAGATGCCGGACATTTTCAGTAAGTAGTAATTAGTAGTAAGTGAATAGTAATTAGTGATTAATACTTGGCAGAAAAACAGTGTCTACTTTGAACTGAATTTACCAGGATTGTTTATCATATAATGAAGCAATTTTGCAATCTCGACGGTTTGCGAAAAAAGTGTATCAAACTCCTTTTCGTTAATATAGCCGCACTCCTTTGAAAACTCAAGCCATACTTGTGTTTCCAGATTCTCCCCATCGCTATCGGTTAGCTTGGCAATAAAATGTTTTGGATACCTTCGTTTCGCGTAAGACTCTACAATGTTGGCAGATACGCTTCGTGAGGAACGTCTAATTTGATCCGTTAAGGAATATTGTTCTCCCTTGGGGAACTTTTTAGAAATTTCAAACAACTCCATTGCCAACACAAAAGACTTTCTATATGCCAATAAATCCTGTAGTTTCATAAAAGCTGTGTTTTCCATATACTCGGCTTCGGGCATTTACAACCGATTACTTGCCACTCATTACTACCCACTATCTACTTTTTACTTTTTAACCCTATCATTCTGTTTTACGAACGCCGCCCATCCGGAGTAGCTCTTACCGACCTCGACCCTGCCTTCGTTGTAAAAATGACAAACCGCTGCGGCAAGACCATCGGTACTATCCAAATTCTTAGGGAGTTCTTTAAGGCCCAACAGTCCCTGTAGCATTTTAGCGACTTGTTCTTTACTCGCATTTCCGTTTCCGGTAATGGCCATCTTGATTTTTTTGGGAAGGTATTCGGTAATGGGAATCTGTCGGGAGAGTCCGGCCGCCATGGCAACCCCTTGTGCACGTCCCAGCTTTAACATGGACTGCACATTCTTGGAATAAAACGGCGCTTCTATGGCTATTTCATCGGGGTGATAGGTATCGATCAGTTCAATGGTGCGCTCAAAGATCAATTTGAGCTTGGTATACGGATCGTTGTATTTTTTAAGTAGCAATTCGTTCATCTGTACAAACTGCATTTTTTTATTCACTACCTTAATAAGCCCGAAACCCATAATGGTCGTACCTGGATCAATTCCTAAAATGATTTTTTCTTTTTCCAATTTCTTATTAGCGATTAGTAAACTCTCTGACCTCAAATACAAGAGTCAAATTCAAACTTAAATACAAATACAGGGCCTAGTACGATTTACGGTGTACCTTCGCTCTTTAACACAATGGGAATCCGAAATTTAGACTTCACTGGCATTCCTCTTTTCAAGGCAGGGGCCAATGGAGGTATGTTTTGAAGACTTTGTCGGATCATCTTATCAAACTCGGGCATTTGGGTATCAATGGCCGTGTCTTTTTCAATATTCAACACGGATAGCGTACCATCTTGGTCTACCAAAAAATCTACCTGAACGGTCGGGTCGGTTCCCTCTAACAAGACAAATTCAAATTCTTTTAACGCCTTGGAACAGTGCGTAAGCACTTCTTGTTCAAAACACTCGCGCTGCCCCTTTTTCGTCTGGGTTTCGTCGCAATTTTCAAATAGGGGGTAGCTATCGACGGCATTCCAATCGATTTCCCGTATTTCTTGATCGATCAGTTCCTGCGTTCTTTTCTCTTTGGAAACAAACAGATCACAAGAGGTGAGCAACACCAAAACCAATAAAGCCAGAAGGTATTTCATCGTACCCGATTTCAAGGCGGAAATTACGATATTTTAAGGACTTTCAACTCCAAACGGAGTATGCTAATAAGAAGTATAACTAGTCTGTATTAAAATGTACTTCTTCTTTCAACTCCCGAATGCGACGCCGAACCGTTTGGGAGAGATAAGGGGTTTCTTCCCCGTACTTTTCAATGAACTCGGTGTAATAGTTCAACCGCACCTTGGGGTCTTTGAAGTATTGATCGGCCACTGTACAAACTTGGTAATACGCAAAAGGGCTAGATGTATCTTCTTCATATGCCAGGCGGTAATATTCAAGGGCCGATTTTAAATCGTTTCGCTCCCTGGCAATACCCGCTAGAGCGTTGTATTCTCTCATCAACTTTGGTTGCTGCAATGCTATTGCCTTTTTAAAGTGGTACTCGGCACTATCGAGCTGTTTGGTTCGTACATACACATTACCCAACCCAAAATGTGGGTCATGCTGCGTATCATCCATACCTAGTACAATACGATACATGACTTTTGCTTTTTCTTGTTCCCAGTTTTTATGATAACAATAGGCTAGTTTTAAGTAAATATATTCCTTTTTTTCACCCAGATCCAACACCTTTTCGAACCATGGAATGGCATTTTCGAACTGGTCGTCGTTATAGAGAATCAATGCCTTTAGATTCACGAGTGCCACATCCTTTTCATAAAATCGGAGTCCTTGGTCCACATAGTACAAAGCGGCATCACGCTCTTGCTTAACGGTGTAGTATTTCCCCAACCGAAAGAGACTTCGCAGATGGGTACTATCAAGTTCGACCGCCTTTTTGTAAGCAACCAGACCGCTGGTCACTTGACCCAGCTCTTGAAACACTTCCCCCTGATAATACAGATACTCCGGATTGGATTTATTTGCAGTTGTCAGATACGAAAAAGTCTTTCGTGCCTCATTGAACCGCTTGGTTTTCAAATACAGCTTGCCCAGTTCAAAACGGGCCTGCTGTAAACTTGTATCTGTGACGACTACCGCCTCATACTGTCGAATTGCCTTTTCAAAGTTCCCCATGGCATTATAGGCCCTGGCAATTTGCAAACTGGATTTTTGAGAACCTAAGCGAGCGTACTGGTTAATGGCTTTGGTAAAGTCTCCGATGGCATATAAACTGTCGGCAACCACTATAGAACCTCCTGTGGATTGCGCCTCTAGACCAAAGGTGAACAATAGCAGTATGAATAAGGTTTTTTTCAATAGTTTACGATTTTAGTCGAAAAGATATAGGAATGGAAAAAGGGACATTGACTACTTCTCCATTGGCGTTTTTGCCCGGTTTCATTGTAGGTAGTTTCGAGATGATCCGCACGGCCTCATTTTCTAGCAAGGGATCCGGACCTCTCTTGGCTATATTGGTAATCTGTCCTTCTGAAGAAATCAAAAACATGATACTTACCCGGCCTTGGATTCCTTGTTCTTGGGCTTCTTGTGGATAATTGAAGTGTTTCATAATATGGGAACGCATTTTTTCCGCAAAACAGGCTCGACCATCACCAGCTTCTTCACATCCTGGAAACACGGGTACTTGGGAAACTTCTGCGAAGGGTACGGAATTTTCAAATGCCATTTTTAAGTCTTCCGACATCTCGGCCAATTGACGAGCGCGTATCTTTTCGTATTCCTTTATCTCGCCTACGGTGTTAAAACCGGCATTGTCCAATTTAAAGGTAACAGGAATCGAGAAGGGAACGTTCACTACTTTTCCGTCTCCCTTTCCCGGAGTCATTTTTGGAAGCCGGGAGATGATTCGAATCACCTCGTCCTCGAGCAGTTTGTGAGGCCCCCTAGCTTTTAAACCTTGTATGTTTCCATCTTTGGCAATAACGAACAATACGCTAACGCGGCCTTGAATTCCTTGTTTTTGCGCCTCCAAAGGATATCGAAAATTCTTGCTGATATGTTGCTGTATCATTTGTTGAAAACAAGCCCTTTGGTCCGATTCGTTTTCACATCCGGGAAATATGGGCACCTCATCAATAACACCGAAAGGCACCGTATCTCCATCTATGAACTCCGATAGTTTTTGGGCTTGTCGGTCAAAAAGACTAAAATTTTCATCGAGTACTTTGGAACTGATGACCATTTTTGCCGAAATCAACTCTCCATTGGGTCCCGAAATAAAAGAACCTTCCACAGCTTTGCCGAAAGTGATATGGGTGTTCGCGTCTTTTAATAGAAAACTCCAGTCCGTCTCCTTTTCAGAAAGCGAGTATAAGTTGACTAATAGGGTCTTTTCTTCTTCTTCGGATAGGTTTTGCACATCCGCTACGGATAACTCAAGCAGTTCTGTATCTATGCTTCCGCGCTCTTGCTCGCAGGACGTATAGCATAACATTCCAATAACAAATGGTACCAGTAGTAAATACTTTAGTTGAAAAATACGTTTAGACTTTGTTTTTTGTAACATGACGATTCGTTTTTTGATCAATGAACTTTTAAAAAATGGATTGATAAAGGAAATATGCCGGGTCTGGAACACCTGAGACAACAAGAACTGATACTGTTCCCGTTTATGGATCTTGGCCACTTGGGCATCGGCGATGAACTCATGTAGTTCCGAGATTCTCCTTTGGTAGACGTATACCAACGGATTGAACCAACCGACAACACGCATGAGCTCGAAGAACATCAGGTCCCATGTATGCCCTTGCTTAATATGTACCAACTCGTGCTGAATGATCCTCGGATAGGCTTCCGGGCCAATTCGGTCACCGAGAAAAATGGACCGAAAGAACGAAAACGCCAAATGGCTGTCCGCAACAATGATCCGGGTATAGTCCTTAAAATACCGTACTGCTCCCCCTTTACGAAGGCCATGTATCTGATATACTTTGTACACAAAGAGCAAGACGGCCAGCAGCATGCCTCCGAAGAGAATCCCTTCCTGCCAGGTCAAGTGAAAAGTCGTATCCTCGGGCAGGGCCGCTTCTACGGGAACCCCATCCAGTGCCGTTAAAAACTGGGGGACGACCACGTACCGTTCTGGCACTTGTGTCGCCAAGGCCTCGATTTTCATCCAAGGCAATACAAGGGAAAGCGCATACGTTCCGATCAAATAAAAACGGTTCCACTGAAAAAAGGTTTCTTTCTTCAACCACAGATCGTAAATAATGAGAAACACCAATTGAAAGATGATGCATTCGAGAATATACTGTATCATGGTCAACTGTTTTAGTAGCTACTATTCCTCCTCTTCCTCAGGTTTTCTGATTTCTTTCATGATGGCCTCCAATTCCGACAGGCTCAAATCGTTCTTCTTCATAAAAAACGAGACCATACTTTTAAAGGAGCCTTGAAAATAACCATCGACCAGTTTGTTGATCGATTGGTGACTGTAATCCGTTTTTTTTACCACCGGAAAGTAGACATGGCCCTTCCCCTCCTTTTCATGATCTACGAACCCCTTGCTTTCCAAAATGCGTACAATGGTCGAAACCGTATTATAGGCCGGTTTGGGTTCTGGAAGTTTCGCGATGATGGCAGCTACATTACACTTCTTCAATAACCAGAGTATCTGCATTACTTCCTCCTCTGCTTTTGTTAATTGCCTCATTTTGAACTAAGCTTCTAGTTATATCAAGAGTAAATATAACTAAATTTTTAGTTTAAACTAATTTTTTAGTTTAAAAATAGATTGTTATTCATGAGGCCATAGCTTTTTTGAAAACTTTTGGGACGTACGAAACTGTAACAAAACCTTCCTATCTTCGTCAAACAACAAACATGATGTAGATGGATATTGCACTATTGATCATTGGTCTTATATTGATGCTTGTAGGAATTCTGGGAAGCTTTTTACCCGTTTTGCCCGGTCCGCCGATTAGTTGGGTTGGCCTACTATTGCTGTATACCACAAAGGCCATTCCCGACGACTGGTGGTTTTTGGGTATCACCGCCGGAGTTGCTTTGATCGTCTTCGCCCTAGATTACATTATACCGGCAATAGGTACTAAAAAATTTGGAGGCACCAGGGCAGGAATGATAGGTACGACCCTTGGCCTATTGGTCG
The DNA here is from genome assembly GCA_947493175.1 of uncultured Flavobacteriaceae bacterium. Taxonomy (GTDB): domain Bacteria; phylum Bacteroidota; class Bacteroidia; order Flavobacteriales; family Flavobacteriaceae; genus Pelagihabitans. The sequence goes on from CANLQD010000001.1 coordinate 13,325, forward strand.
CCCTAATTTTTCCGGTACTAGGTATTTTCGGTATCATTATATGGCCGTTCATAGGAGCTTTGGTTGGGGAACTGGTCAACAAAGCGGATCAGAAAACGGCCCTCAAGGCTGCTTTTGGTTCCTTTATCGGCTTTCTCACCGGAACTTTTTTAAAATTTCTGATTGCCGTGGTATATCTTGGATTTTTTGTTTCGACCGCTTGGGAATACAAGTCGGCCCTCTTTCCATTTTTTAACTAAGGAAATAACCTCGGGGCAAGCTCACAAGGCATTCATAGGAAATACAATTTTGATTTCTACGTCCCGAGAATTCGGGATCGGAGTATTTTAAATCTCGATTATCGAGTAATCAGAGCCATTCGACCTTATCACTGATCGGACTTCTTTCAACTTTGAGAAGTTCCCCATCATAGTACCCCATATAGAAAAAGCCTAGACATTTTTCACCCTTATTCAAGTCAAAGAATTCGTGCATGTGCTTAATGAGTCCAGGGGAGCTCCAATAACATCCAATTCCCAATTCACTGCAATACAACCACATATTCTGTACGGCCATCGCTGTGGCTGCCAACTCTTCCCATTCCGGCAAGCTTTCCTTGGGATCTCGTTGCATGCAAATAGCAATTACCGCACCTGCCTTGACCGGGTTTTCCAATAGCTTTCTTATTTTTATCTGCTTTGGCCGTTCTTCGATTTCTTGGTATTTCGCAGCTAAAAACTCCGCTAACTTTTTCTGGGATGTTCCTTGCAAAACCTTAAATCGCCAAGGTTCGGTCTTTTTGTGGGTAGGGGCCCAATTGGCTGCCTCCAATATTTTCTCGATATCGGACTTTTGAATCGGTCGCTCGTTGTATTGCGCCGGGAATACCGAGCGTCTATTTTTTATTAGGTCGAAAATCATCGCGCTACTTTTTAAAACCCTATCAAAGGTACTACTTTGGTTCAAATGATTCCATCACAGATAATAGTTGAATGCAATGTTGCAGGGCCGGATTGCGATTGTCTTCTTTCCAAATGACCGAAAGTGTGGCCCGTTGCGGAATCTTTCGGAGCTCAATGAATTTTACCTCCATCTGAAATCCATATTGCAACGCAGTGGGCACAATGGCAATACCCAAATGATTCTCTACCAGTTTAAAAATAGTCTGTGCGTGCACCGACTTGTGCGATACTTTTGGGGTAAAACCGCCAGCCTCGCAAATACTCATTACGGTATCATAATACAGTGGACTATAGTCTTGCGAAAAAAGAATAAAATCTTCGTTGGACAACTGCCCGACATTTTTAAAATTAGCTTGACTTAACGAATGGTCTTTTGGAAGTACCAGTGAAAAAGTATCCTCGAATACCGGCCGAAGTGCAATTCCTTTTGGAGCCCTGGCCAAGCGAACAAAACCGATATCGAGCGTATCTTTTAAAACCGCATTGACCTGCGCATTGTTATTCAATTCTTCCAGACTCGCCTTGATACCCGACTGTGTTTCCTTCAGTTTTAACAACAGCTCCGGCACCACATTTTGCATGGCCGAACCTAAAAATCCAATTCGGATCTCCCCAGTGGTGCCCTCCCCTATATATTTTAGCTGCTTTTTTACAAAGTCAAGATGATTGAACAAAAATTCCATTTCACCCCTCAAATACTCCCCAGCCGCTGTAAGGGAAACCTTCTTTTTGGTACGAACAAAAAGTGACACGTTCAAGATTTCCTCCATTTGTTTGATTTGTCTGCTCAGCCCAGGTTGGGAAATAAACAACTTTTCGGCCGCTTTCCGGTAGTGCAACTCCTCTGCCACTGCTAAAAAGTACTTAAAATGTCTTAATTCTAATTGATAACCCATAGTTATTGATTATTGACAAAAATAGTATTGGAAAGCATTAAAACTAATCAATACTTTTAGGGGAAACAAATCTATAGATGGCTTCCACGGCAATAACATTTCATTTTGGAGAAGACGCTCTTACTGCTGGTATCGCATTGTCGATAGCAAGGGGAGAAACCAACATAAGGCTTTCCCCATCTACCCGAAAAAAGGTAAAAGCCAGTTGGGTCGCGGTACAAAAAATCGTTGAAAATGACCATCCTGTATACGGCATCAACACTGGTTTCGGCCCCCTTTGCACTACCAAAATCTCAAGGTCAGAAACCAAAACCCTACAGAACAACATTCTAAAAAGCCATAGTGTGGGAGTAGGCAAGCCCATTGATAGGGAGCTTGCCAAATTAATGTTGATCCTAAAACTACACGCCCTGGCCAAAGGCTTTTCGGGAATTGCCGAAGCAACCTTGGATCGCATGATATGGCATATAGAAAATGATGCTATTCCTGTAGTCCCAAGTCAGGGATCTGTCGGTGCTTCGGGAGACCTGGCTCCCCTTTCCCATTTGTTTCTTCCTTTCATCGGTTTGGGAAAGGTACAGTTTAATGGAAAAACCATCACCACCAAAGCATTATTCCATAAAACAGGCCTTACGGCACTTCAATTAGGACCAAAAGAGGGGTTGGCACTTATTAACGGGACACAATTCATTGCCGCTCATGCTATTAAGGTCATAGCACGTTTACACCATTGTCTTGATCAGGCCGATATTATCGGGGCCATGATGATCGAAGGGCTTCAAGGTTCGGTAAAACCTTTTTATAACGAACTGCATGCCTTACGCCCATTTAAGGGAAGCATACACGTAGCCAAACGCATCAAACGCCTTTTAAAAGGTTCCGAGATTATGGAGAACCACATCGATTGTGAACGTGTCCAAGATCCCTACTCCCTCCGCTGTATGCCCCAAGTGCACGGTGCTTCGCGTACTGCCTGGTTACATTTGAAAGAACTACTGGAAATTGAGTTGAATTCGGTTACCGATAATCCGGTCGTAATCAACAACGAACTGACCATAAGCGGGGGCAATTTTCATGGTCAGCCCTTGGCCATGGCCTTAGATTATGTTTGTTTGGCAGCTTCCGAAATCGGAAATATTTCCGACCGTCGCATCTATCTTGCCTTAGAAGGAAACAGCCCGGGTGTTCCGAAACTTTTAATGAACAATACGGGCATCAACTCCGGTTATATGATTTTGCAATATACCTCCGCCGCTCTGGCAAGTGAAAACAAAGGATTATGCTTTCCATCGAGCGCGGATAGTATTCCTACTTCCCTTGGGCAAGAAGATCATGTGAGTATGGGCTCTATTGGAGGCCGAAAAGCATTAAAGGTGATCGGTAATGTCGAAAAAATCCTAGCAATTGAACTACTCACCGCTGCACAGGCCTTCGAGTTTAGAAAACCATTAAAGTCTGGCATCTTCTTAGAAGCCATCCATAAAGAGGTGCGAAAAAAGGTAACCTTTGCAGAAAAGGATAGAATATTCGCAGACGATATTGAAAAGGGAATTCGAATGATCCAAGACCAAATGCTGATCAAAGTAATCGAAAGAATCGGAAAACGAGAGAAAATTTCCTTAGGGACAAAATTCTCCCATGAATTTGAGGTATATTGAAAAAACGGTTTTCCATTCGTTTCCACGAAGATGGAAATCCATTTAAATTTATATCGAAGTAATTTCCATCTTCGTTGAAATGAAGAAAAAATAGACCTATGAAGCTAATCGGCCCCTTTAAACAACTTGTATCAATGACGGGATTGCCGTTAAGAGGCCCGATTCCCGATGAGGCACTGTCCCCGCTGAAAGATGTTGGTATTTTGGTCGCAGCTGGCAAGATCGTAGCTATTGATACCTATACCAAGTTACTGTCGGAAAGCAGGCATACGGAAATTCAAGAGCTTAAGGGCGACCATGTATGCCTCCCAGGAATCATCGATGCACATACGCATATCTGTTTTGCCGGTTCAAGAGCCAAGGATTACACCCTCCGAAACGCAGGTAAGACCTATTTGGAAATTGCCAAAGCGGGAGGTGGCATTTGGGATACGGTAACCCGAACAAGGGAGTCTTCCCAAGAAACCTTGGTAAAACAAACTAAAAAACTGGCCGGTCGGCATTTAAAGAACGGGGTCACCACCATTGAAGTGAAAAGCGGTTACGGTCTTTCTGTGCCCGAAGAGTTAAAAATGCTACGGGCGATTAAGCAGGCAAACGATCTAACACCGTCCGATTTGATCACCACCTGCTTAGCAGCACATATGCTACCAAGGGATTATGACGGAAATGCCACAGCGTACCTTACTGAGATAAGCGATCTACTTTTTCCAAAACTGAAAGAAGAGGGCCTTGCCCATCGAATCGACGCTTTTATAGAAAAGAGCGCCTTTTCTAAAAATCAAATCGCCCCCTATTTCAAAAAAGCAAGGGAAATGGGTTTCGACCTTACGGTACATGCCGATCAATTTACTACCGGTGGTAGCAACATAGCCATACAATTTGGTGCCGTAAGCGCCGATCATTTAGAAGCCAGCACCCAAAAAGAGATCGCCTTATTGGCCAAAAGCAATGTGGTTGCCACTGCGCTGCCAGGTGCTTCTTTGGGATTGGGATGCAATTTTGCTCCAGCACGCAGCATATTGGACGCAGGAGGTGTCCTGGCCATTGCCAGCGACCATAATCCCGGGTCGGCCCCTATGGGAGACCTACTCACACAAGCTGCTATTTTAGGTGCTTTCGAAAAACTAACCAATGCCGAAGTCTTGGCAGGAATTACGTTTCGAGCGGCAGCAGCCTTAAAGCTGCACGATCGCGGGCGATTGAAAGAAGGGCTGCTGGCGGACTTTTGTGGATTCCATTCAGACGACTATCGGGAAATACTATACAATCAAGGTAATTTTAAACCTTGCATGGTTTGGAAAAATGGAGAATTGGTTTTTGACAAACACAAGGCGAAATAGGAGGTACAAAATACGAAGTTCGAAATACAAAAGTAGACCTTAACCACAGACAGGGAATAGAATGAATTTTAAGTCACAAATACTGGAAGGCATTCCATTGTCACTCCCTCCAAAAAAGGAGTATTCGACGAATGCAAACCATGCCCCAAAACGCAAGGATGTTCTTTCTACAGAAGAGAAGAAGTTAGCGGTACGGAATGCGCTCCGCTATTTCCCGGCTTCATGGCATTCGGAACTTTCGGTCGAATTTACCGATGAGCTTCGGAGGTATGGTAGAATTTATATGTACCGCTTTCGACCGGACTACGCCATGCACGCAAGGAGTATTGATGCGTATCCCGCTAAAACCACACAGGCAGCGGCCATCATGCTAATGATCCAGAATAATCTGGATCCGGCCGTGGCACAACATCCAGAAGAACTGATCACCTATGGAGGTAACGGTGCCGTATTTCAGAATTGGGCACAATACCTGCTTACCATGCAATACCTGGCCACTATGACCGATAAACAGACGCTTCATATGTATTCAGGGCATCCTATGGGATTGTTTCCCTCTTCCAAAGAAGCACCAAGGGTCGTGGTCACCAATGGTCTGATGATCCCTAATTACTCCAAGCCAAATGACTGGGAAAAATACAATGCGTTAGGGATAACTCAATACGGTCAAATGACCGCCGGATCCTATATGTACATCGGCCCGCAAGGTATTGTGCACGGCACTGCCATAACGGTCATGAACGCATTTCGCAACGTACTACAACCACGGGAGTCCCCTCAGGGAAAAGTCTTTCTGACCGCTGGTTTGGGGGGTATGAGCGGCGCACAACCCAAAGCCGGAAATATCGTGGGTTGTATCACCGTATGTGCCGAGGTGAATGCCGCGGCCGCCAGCAAACGATACGAACAAGGTTGGGTCGATGAATTGATCCATGATTTGGACATGCTGGTCACGCGCACAAAAAAAGCGATCAACCAAAAAGAAACGGTTTCCTTGGCTTTTATCGGAAATGTAGTGGATGTATGGGAACGGTTTTATGAAGCCGAAATATTTGTGCAGCTTGGGTCTGACCAAACCTCTTTGCACAATCCCTGGGCCGGAGGGTATTACCCTGTGGGACTTACGTTCGAGGAATCGAACCAGATGATGGGCGATGACCCGAAAACCTTTAAAAAACATGTTCAGGAATCGTTGCAAAAACATGCTGCCGCTATCAATAAACATACTGACAAAGGCACTTATTTCTTTGATTATGGCAATGCCTTTTTACTAGAAGCTTCGAGGGCAGGTGCTGATGTGATGGCTAAAAATCAAATCGATTTTAGATACCCCTCCTATGTACAGGACATCCTGGGCCCTATGTGTTTTGACTACGGATTCGGACCTTTTCGTTGGGTATGTACTTCGGGGAAACCCGAAGATCTGCGAAAAACCGATGCGTTGGCACTTCAGGTGCTAGAAGAGATCAAAAGAGCCGCTCCCAAAGAAATTCAGCGGCAACTGCAAGACAATATCAAATGGATAAAGGAAGCCGAACAGCATCAGTTGGTCGTCGGGTCGCAGGCAAGAATTTTATATGCCGATGCCGAAGGAAGAGCCAAAATAGGGTTGGCATTTAACGAAGCCATTGCTTCGGGAGCACTATCGGCTCCCATTGTACTGGGCCGGGACCATCACGATGTAAGTGGTACCGATTCGCCATTCCGGGAAACGAGCAATGTTTATGACGGGAGTAGATTTACAGCAGATATGTCCATCCATAATGTCATCGGCGACAGTTTTCGAGGCGCCACTTGGGTTTCGATACATAATGGCGGCGGCGTAGGATGGGGCGAGGTAATGAACGGTGGTTTCGGATTGGTGTTAGATGGGTCCGAAAATGCCAGCAAAAGGCTAAAAAACATGTTATTCTATGATGTGAACAATGGTATTTCTAGAAGAAGTTGGGCAAGAAACAAAGAGGCCTTGTTCGCCATACAACGAGAAATGAAACGCACTCCCGAACTCAAGGTTACATTGCCCAACTTAGTAGAAGACGCATTGTTAGAGAATTTGTTTGAGGAACGATCATGAACTATAACAAACCCGATTCAACACTATGGGCAGGCAGAACTTCTAACCAACAGCTATATTTTCATGAAAAGGTAGCATTCCTTGATTTTGAAAATGAACAGTTAAAACCTTCTACCGATGTAACTTTTGCCTTTTTGGGATATGCATGTGACGAAGGGGTTTGGAGAAACCAAGGAAGGCCCGGAGCGGTCGATGGCCCCGATGCCATTCGTAAAGTATTGGCCAAAATGCCCAATCACATGGCTACCCAAACAGTATTTTTAGATGTTGGAACACTCACCTGCCCCGATCATGGTCTAGAAACGATACAGACCCAATTGGCCGAATGCGTGCAACAATTATTAAAAAACAACATCTTTCCCATTCTGGTAGGTGGAGGTCATGATATCGCTTACGGGCACTTTAATGGAATCAAAAATCATCTTGGTAATGAAAAAACCATCGGTATTATCAACTTTGATGCGCATTTTGATTTACGTTCCAACGAAAACGGAAACAACTCGGGCACTCCATTTTTTCAAATCGCTAAAGACTGTAAATCAAATGTTACGGCCTTCAAATACCTATGCTTAGGAATACGAAAAGATGCAAACGATCAAGTATTGTTTAAAACGGCTAATGATCTAGGTGTAACCTATATTGAAAACACCAAGTTCAGGGCCAACTACGCAGCACATGTAGTTCGGGTAGTACAGGATTTTATTCACGAGGTAGACCATGTGTATGTCACTATCGACCTAGATGGATTTTCATCTACCTATGCTCCCGGAGTCAGTGCACCATCGCCCATGGGCTTCTCCCCGGGAATTGTTTTGGAAACCCTTCAAATGATTATCGACTCTAAAAAGTTGATTAGTATAGATATCGCCGAGATGAATCCTAAATACGACCTTGATGGGCAAACCGCAAAGTTGGCAGCCAGTTTGGTTCATTTTGTATTACACAGCTATTAGAAATCCCCTTGAGGTAACTGTACAAGGCTTACGCTAGCCAAGATTGGTAATACACACCATCATCGATATCCAGAGCTGCTTGGGTCAGTTGCAAGGGTTTAAAGGTATCGATCATTACCGCCAACTCCTCCGTTTTAGACTTACCGATACTTGCTTCATAAGTACCTGGGTGCGGTCCGTGCGGAATTCCCGCCGGATGTAACGAAATATAGCCTTTATCGATTCCTTTACGGCTCATAAAATCACCATCAACATAGTATAGTACTTCATCCGAATCAATATTTGAGTGATTATATGGTGCCGGTATCGCCTGCGGATGGTAGTCATATAGACGCGGACAGAAAGAACACACTACAAAAGCCCCGGTCTCAAAAGTCTGATGTACTGGCGGTGGTTGGTGAACCCGCCCGGTAATGGGTTCAAAATTATGGATTGAAAATCCGTAAGGAAAATTATATCCATCCCAACCGACCACATCGAACGGATGGGTGGCATAGACCAAATGATGTAACTGGCCCTGCTTTTTAACCTTCATTAAAAAATCCCCTTTTTTGTCATATGTCTTCAAGTTTTGTGGTAGCTTAAAGTCGCGCTCACAAAAGGGTGAATGTTCCAAATGCTGCCCGAACCAGTTCCGATAACGTTTGGGCGTATAAATGGGGTGATAGCTCTCTGTGATCAGCAGACGGTTTTCCTCCGTATCAAATTCGATTTGATAGATCATCCCTCGCGGAATAAGCAAATAGTCGCCATACTCGAAAGGGATCTCCCCCAACATGGTTTTTAACGTTCCCTTCCCTTCATGTACAAAAAGAAGCTCATCGGCATCACTGTTCTTGTAAAAGTAATCGGTCATTGATTTTCGGGGCGCCGCAAGGCCCACATGTACGTCGGCATTGAACAAGACCGTTGTTCTACTATCCAAATAATCGTCTTTGGGCGAAACCTCAAAACCCTTTAACAGCCTTGATTTTATATTATGTACAACAGCCCCCCTCGGAGCGACATCCAAGGTCTTCCCCACTTCTTTCACCTGGGTGGGACGATATAAATGGTACATCAACGACGACATACCATCAAAACCTATGGTGCCGAACAGTTGTTCATAATGAAGGGTACCATCGCTTTTTTTAAAAATCGTGTGTCTTTTTTGGGGTATACGACCCAATTTATGATACAAGGGCATAAGCAAAGAGCTGTTTTAATCGTTCTTTAAAATTACGACAATTTTTGCAAGAAGACATGGGTCTTCCCTCATTCATATGTAGCGTAAATGAAGACGCTTTTTATCGGAAGCTTTGACCATTGGGCGAAAAAAAACGAATTTCCTTCGATGGTTATTTATTTTCTAAAAGTTTTAGGCAATCATTAAAGCTAGCCTACAATTAGGTTCATTTACATTACGACCGACCATACAAAGTTTGAGCATACTAACCACAACGTTTAAAAGCCTGAACACCTTTTAGCCGTTGGCCAAACAATATTGAAAATGAAAGAAACTACTGCTAGCTCCAAGGCTAAAAAAGCTATGGAGGAATGGGAGCGTCTTCAGGAGTCAAGAAAGATTAAAAAAATTGAAGACACAGACCTTGAAGACACTTCAGAATCCAAAGAAGCCAAAACCGAGAAAAAAAATTCTTCAAACAAGGAGAAAAACAAGAATAATAAGGACTCGTTCAGGGAAATTGCCTAATGATGGAACCTCTTGCAACAATTTCTGTTGAGGCATGAATAAAGCGCGTCATACATCGGAAACCTTCGCGTAATTTACCAAAAACAAAAAAAGCCTTCCAATTTGGAAAGCCTTTCATTGGGCCCTAACCTTCTAATTCAGGTTATGGGTCACAACACAACGGCACAAATATAGGAAAGGTTTTTGATTTATTTAGAACTTGCCGTATCAAAACCGTTTTTCCAAACAATATCCTACGGGCGCAAACCGGACAGATAGCAACCCAAAACCGTTGACCCCATGAACTAATCGATAAAAAGGTCGTTTACCAGACTGATGAAAGACCAAAAAGATAGATGATGGGTATTTGTGATCGTGTCTATCGAACTTTTAGGCAGTAGGTCGCAAAAACTAATTATAAAAGGTGAAAGCGGGTAGTTTTGCCAGTTCTTGTATGCATCAAAGGAAGCGGCGACTTATGACAAAACGACTACTTTTTCCAATGTTACTCTTTGGAATCCTATCATGTAGTATCGATGAACTTCAAGAGGCCGTTCCACCAAATTCGGAAGAAAACCTGCCACAGGAACCAAAGATTGAAGAACCGACCACCGAAGAAGTAGGCAATTTTACCTACAATTGGGTCGAGCAGATGCAACTTGCAAACGGACTACTGGAAAGCTCTGAAAATACCGATTTTGTATCGCTGTACGATAACGCACTGGCGACCTTGGTCTTTATACAACAGGGCGATTTGGACAAAGCAGAAAACATTCTGGACTTCTTTAAGGATCGTATCCAAATTGAGCTACAGACAGATGGAGGCGGTTACTTCCAGTTCCGCGATGCCACAGGCCAAAACGGACGCCGACGCTGGCTAGGGGATAATGCGTGGCTATTGATTGCCATTAACAACTACCATGAAGCATCGGGCAACAAACGATATCATCATATGGCGGAAGTATTGGAAGAATGGATTCGATCATTACAAGATGAAGACGGCGGGCTCTGGGGAGGCACCCATGAAGATGGAAACCACATACATAAGGTAACCGAAGGCATTACCGTTGCTTTTAATGCGGTACCTGGCTATGACGATTTCCATAAGGGAATCCTTGCATACCTCGAACAAAACCGTTGGGATTCCTTCGAAAGAACACTTACTGCATGGCCAGAAAACCCGGCCTATCTGTATGCCATGGATCTTCATGCACTAGGACAGGGCACATTTGAAGATTTTCCCGAGAACCAATTGTACAAAGCAGACGATTGGTATCTGACTACACAGGTAGCTACTATTAACGGGGAAGAAATCACCGGATACTGTTTCGATGTAGATCAAGATGTTGTTTGGTTGGAAGGCACGGCGCAAATGGCGGTCGCATATCGCAAAGTCGGTGATTTGGTCAAGGTCGACATGCTGATAAACGAGCTGGAAAAAATGTTTATTACCAGCTCCATGTTCGAAAACTCGAAAGCCCTTCCCTATACCACAAACCATGGCAGTTCTTACGGTACCGATATCCTTTGGGACCATGCCGATATTGCCTCGACACTTTCGACTACCGCTTGGTACCTTTTTGCAAAAACAGGTTTTGATCCTCTTCAAGTAGGATTTCAAAAAGACATTCCCACATCTGATAAGTTTTGGGTCACTGAACCATAAAAACATTTTCGATCCTGGATATAAGGAGTTCTTTTCGCGCCCATCAACGTATAAAAAACCAGCTCAAAATACACTGCCATTTTCGCCTTCCCCTTGTGTTCCAAATTGAAAAACTGTAAATTCATAGCAGCAATAACCAAACTTAGAACACTGTTATGAAAAGGAAAGATTCCAGAAGGTCGTTTCTAAAGAAAGCGACCCTTGGCTCAGCAGCTTTGACCTCGGCCCCCTATGTATTCGGAGCATCTCAACAAGAAAGGCTTGTACTATCAAGATCGTACGAACGGGTGAACTACACCCCTAACGACCAAATTAATCTTGGATTGATAGGAGCCGGAATCCAAGGTATTTATGATACAACAGCGGCTCTAAAAGTAGCTGGCGTGAAGCTTGTGGCCGTTTGCGATCTTTATAATGGTCGCCATGACAGAGCGAAAGAGCTTTGGGGAGATACCATATTCACAACCCGTGATTATAGGGAACTGTTGAACCGCAAGGATATCGATGCGGTAATCGTGGCGACTCCTGACCATTGGCATAAACGAATCACCATTGATGCCCTAAAGGCAGGAAAAGCCGTTTACTGCGAAAAACCAATGGTGCAACGATTCGAAGAGGGAAAAGACATCATCAAAGCACATGCAGCGGCCGGGCAAATTTGTCAAATAGGCAGCCAGGGGATGTCGTCGTTAGGCAATGAAAAGGCCAAGCAATTATATGAGGAAGGCGCTATAGGTGATATGGTGATGCTCGACATGTACAATGACCGTTATTCTGCCGAGGGAGCTTGGCAATATCCAATTCCTCCGGACGCAAATCCCGACACTATCGATTTTGATACCTTTTTGGGAAACGCTCCAAAAGTACCATACGAACTAAAACGCTTTTTTAGGTGGCGAAATTATCAGGACTATGGCACCGGGGTTGCCGGCGACCTTTTCGTACACGCTTTTTCTACCTTGAACCATGTTCTTAGCTCGCACGGGCCCAACAGGGCGCTGGCAACGGGCGGACTTCGGTACTGGAACGATGGTCGCGATGTGCCGGACGTCACCATTACGCTGTACGACTATCCGAAAACCGATACCCATGCCGCCTTTAATGCAGCTTTTAGAATTAATTTTATCGCCGGAAGCGGGGGCGGGGGCGGGTTCAAGCTTATTGGCACGGAAGGCGAAATGGAAGTAGGTCAAAACTCGGTAAAACTGACCCGCTCCAAACTGGGAATGGTACCTGGCGGATATTCTATGATTGCCTATACAGAAGCCACCCAACAAAAAATAAAAGAGGGTTATGCTTCCCAGAACTTGGAGAGCAGGGCATCAAAACTCAGTACGGGAACCACAACTTGGGAGGCTCCCAGAGACTATAAGGGAGCGCACTACGACCATTTTTATAACTTCTTTCAAGCCATTCGCGGTAAGGGTAAGGTACTACAAGACCCCACTTTCGGATTGCGCGCGGCAGGAGCCGCACTTTTGGCCAACGAAAGCTATTTCAAAAAACAGCCGGTAGGTTGGGACCCAAAAGCTATGAAATTGATTTAATACCTTTTGATACGGGTTCTTAAATGCGATAAAAACGGAATGTCACGTTCAATTGGTAATTTCTGTGACGCAGAGATCGGTTGCTCCTTTTTAAAACGCAAAACCCTATAGAAAAGCCTTCTATCGTTCTGGGCGGCTATTCCTATTCAGTTTCCAAAGCTTGCCCGTTTGTTGAAATTTTTTTCACCATACTAATGAGACTCCCATCGGTTCCCATACCCTCGATAACCAAGAGCAAATGGTTTGCCCCTTTTATTGGAATCTGGATGCTTAAGGGTCTATCAGCTTCCACTTGCATGCGACCTTTCCAATAGACTGCACCGTAACTTTCAAAAGCTTTGGAATCAAAATCAGCGTATCCCGGATCAAAATACACCTGCGGCTTGCTATAGCCTTTTTGAACAAGATATTTCACAAACTTATTCCGTTTTTCTGGCGGTACATAGTGATTTGGCCGAAGGAGGATGCTTACAAAGCTCGCCTGCTTATGGGCGTATCCCGAGACTAGTTTTGCATACGTAATGCTTTGAACACTTGTTAAAGGCATATTCAATACTTCACTGGGATTGGCAGCCATTCCATTAATGGATATTTGGGCAATCGGATAGGGGTATCTCGGAGACACCACTACCAGACCCCCATTGTCGGCAAACACTTTGAACCCTGCTTTACGAAGATAGTTAGCTACGGTCGTTCTTTTTTGAATCGTTTCGTCATCAATAACACTTCCTTCAATGTTAGCGGTCAATTGAAACTTGGTGTTGGCTTTTCTCTGCTCTGTCACCACGACCTCCTCTAACGCTATGGTCCTAGACCCGACCGAGAATCGTTCAGCGAACATTTCATTGGTTGCTGGCACTGCGTGCGTTGTAAAAATCCTTTGTTTATCATTTTGATGGATCCATTCACCCAAATCATTGGATTTTACTCCCTCTAAATCATGAAACACCAGTTCTACTTTTGGTTTGCGCAGCTTTCCTGCTTTCCCAGTTACCACAACGCCCAGGGAATCTCCGTTGAACAAGGGTATCTTTGTTTGGAATGTTTTATCCTTTAAGAGTTCCGCATGGGCCATCGTGCGTGACTGATCGGTTACCAAAAACACCTGTTGCTCCGAAGTCAGATCGGCATCCATGATTTTTCCGCTGAGCGGGATTCCCTGCTCCATCTCGAATTCCATTTGAACTTCTTTCCATTCGCGTCCGTCCCAATCGTAACGCCCCCAGCCTTCTATCAGTAGACGGGTATCCAGTTCATATCGTTTTTTCCGGTCCATGTCCTCAAAATAATAGGACCCCTGCGAAAAAGGAGCTTCCACATAGGGCCCCACTACAAAAGACGATGCAAGGGAATGCTCCGGTGCATGCGATAGGGTCGATCCCGGTAACACCGATATGCTTATGTCGGCAACACTGCTTTTTACCGATTCGGGAAGGCTCAGGTCCAATTGAAGGGAGTCCCCCGATACCGTTTTGCAATGGTCGATACCGATACCTTGCAAACGCGACGTATCTTCCCTATCGTTAAAGAACAGGCGCCGTGACACCGGGCGGTCCATATGGTCCAACAGCACCGCCGTGTTGACCCCGAAGGGCAAACGGTTGCGCGCTACCGAAATCGCCGGTTCCGCGGGATCGATCGTGATGTCCTCCCAAAAAAGATGGTCGCCCTGATAGATGACCAGGCTATAGGAATTTCCGCTCTCCCTTTGCAGATGGGCCCCATCGGCCACTAGGGTGAACACAAGACGGTCCTTCCCACCATTCTCGACGCTCAAACCCACGGACCCTGCCTTCGCCTTGGGCAATTCGACCTCCACCACATGACCATTTTCGTCCCGAGCCCTTAGCCTATAGCTGTTCTCGGGCGACACCACAAAGCCTACCTTTCCCAGACCGTGCCTATTGGTACCGATACCCGACCGGACCACTCTTCCCGACCCATCCAACAACCGGATACCCTCCAACTCCACGCCCACCCCTCTTTCGTCCACCGCACGGATCCCGACCTGGTTGAAGGCGCCCCCTATCAGGTCGCCGCCTTCGGGATAGCTCTCCAACCGTACCCTGCCTCCCGGCGGAACGGCCAACGGCCGTTCCCGTATTACGGAAATCCGTTGTTCGAAGGGCCGTAGGTTCTTGAAATTGCGCATGTAGTTCGTCCAGGCCACCACTTTGTACCGCTGATCGGACCAATTGGAATCGATCGCGAAATTCCCCGTGGCGATGCCGTTCTCGACCAGCAACAGTTTGCGCTCGTGCAGCACGCCCTTCGAATCGAATATGCCTACGTGCAGGTTGGCCGTGCCAAGGGAGGGAGCCTTCCGTTTCTGGTCCTGTACATAGGCGGTGAACCATAGGTGCTCCCCCGGTATAAAGACCGTCTTGTTCAAATGCAGGTGGACGTTCTCCCAAAGGACCGGGGAAGGCGCAGTAGCGTCGACGGACTGGGACCGAAGGGGCCAAAAAAGAGCCGTCCCGAGCATGTAAAAAAGTAAGATTCTCAACATTCCAAATAGGGTTGTTTACCTACGCCGAAGGTATCAAAAATCGTTCCGCTGTCGTTCCTTCCGTATAAAAATCGTGATCGGTACGTCCTTGAAATCAAAATACTCACGTAGCTTGTTTTCCAAGAAACGCCCATAGGGTTCGCGAACGTATTTCGGAAGGTTGCAGAAAAAGACATGTGCATAGGAGTTGGGAATTGAGTGGGATACTTATTTTTATACACGGAAGGGGCGTATGGTACAGTGTGACCTCTTTCAGTTCGCCTGTCCCTATTTTTTAAATCGGTTTTGCAAAACGTCCACCATAGGTTCAATGGCCTTCAAAGTACCGTAAAGAGCCGAAATAGGACTTAGCGAACATAATCCTTATAATACTTTGAGCATATCTTACAGATTCGCTT
This sequence comes from uncultured Flavobacteriaceae bacterium, assembly GCA_947493175.1. Taxonomy (GTDB): domain Bacteria; phylum Bacteroidota; class Bacteroidia; order Flavobacteriales; family Flavobacteriaceae; genus Pelagihabitans. Next base: position 28,982 of record CANLQD010000001.1, read on the forward strand.
TTACTGGATAAGAGGGGAATTATAACAGCTATCTACTTGGGATTCCGCCTAAATTAGAACTTCTAGATATCGTCATCCCGCTATTTCGACAGGCACTCTGTAGACTACGCCTAGTTGATAGCTACCTTGCTGCACGGTATTCTTATCTATTCGTTCCATTAAGAACTTTTCAAGAATTTCGTCCGAAGTATCAATGGATAACACCTGTATTCTCCCGAAGCTATCGACCATAAGTCGCACCTCTGCTACCGAACCCTCGCTGTTCAGGTTTATAGCTTCTTTCATTAGCATCTTAGAAATTTGATGCGTTAATTTTTTCGTTGACCTTGGATTCGTATTTGCTAGTACATTACCAACACAAAAAAGAAATACCATTGAAAAGATTAGACCGAGTCGCTTCATAATACACTGTTTTTACTGTTGCCCTTAAAACTATTCTCATTAAAGATATGATAAATTAGAGGCGAAATAATGGTGTTTTACTAATTTTTAACACCAAAAAATAACAATATATCAACAACCCTTTGGTCAGGGCAAAAAAATTGAAAAAAGAGGCTGATCCAAGGCCCTATTTTTCTAATACGTACTTGTTTTGTTTTTTATGAGAAGCTAGAAGAAAAACCTAGGGTTTTAAGACCCAAAATCGATATGTCTGTTTAAGCTTTGCTCTACTGAAATAAAGGACTCTACCTCGCGTATTCCCTTTATTGATAAGATGTTCTCCTGGTAGACTTCCCTGTAATGAATACTATCTTTGGCATGCATCTTTACAAAAACATCGTACTTGCCGGTGGTATGATGCACCTTTACAACTTCGGGAACGTCCTTAAGTCGCTTAATGACCTTTTTGTACAGACCGCTTTCCCTTAAAAAGATCCCCAAAAAAACGGTCAACTTCCAACCTATTTTCACGTAGTCTAAATTCAAAGTCGCCCCCGTTACGATACCGAGCTCCCGCATCTTTCGTATTCTCATATGAACGGTGCCTGAAGAAATGGTTGCACGCTTGGCTACCTCGGTATATGCCATTTGCGCGTCCTCTGACAAGAGGGATAGAATTGCAAAGTCAACTTCGTCGAGTTTGTTTTTCATATAGGATTTCGTTCGGATGTTTTTACTAACAGGAATATCACTTTTTTACATCAATTCTTGGATTTATCTTCACTTTTCGCAAGCAATCGTGAATATTTAGTAAATATAATTTAACGTTTTTGTAAAAACGCAGATAATATGACAATAAAGAAGTTGCTAAAATGCAGAAAGGAAAAATTTTTTCGGCTTTCAATGAACAGTTAATAAAAATGCCTTTTAAATCATTTTTAACGATATGTCATCTTTCTATTTCCAGAAATCCAAAGATTTACGAATTGATCGAAAAAAGGCGAAAAAATAAAAATTCGTTAGTTTTTTGATCGATTGCTCCCAAAAAAAGGGCCTTTACAGCCAATTGTCAATTTTAATTTATTCCAAACTCTCTTTAATATTGTTTTCGTCGGCAGCTAGGGAATAACTGGTAGCTGGCATAGATAAGTATCCGGAACTTTTCTTTCGAATGTTCATAAATGCTCCGCAGGTCGGTAATAGGGCTTGAGGTTGTTTATGAGTTTGAACACTGTCTTAGTAACAACCAAAAAAACTTGACACTATGAAGAAAGTTCTGCTCTTATTATTTTGTATGAATTCACTCTATACCATGCAAGCACAAAGCATTATGGTTTCCGGAATAATTTCGGATAGCGATGGTGCCTTGCCCGGTGTGAACGTGGTAATCAAAGGAACGACTACGGGAACCGTATCGGACTTTGATGGAAACTATTCGATAGATGCTCCCCCAGACGGCACCTTGGTTTTTTCATACCTGGGCTATGCGACCAAGGAAGTTGCGATCAATAACCAAGCCACCTTGAACGTTAGTCTTGAATTTGCCGCTGAACAGCTCACGGAAACCATCGTGGTAGGTTCTCGGGGCCAGGCAAGAACCAAGTTGGAAACCGCGGCACCTGTTGATGTGATCAATATTAGCAAACAGGCCATTAACATGCCCCAATTGGATGCCGCACAACTTCTGGTCGCTTCCGCTCCCTCGTTTGCAGCTGTACGATCGCAAGGTGGCGATCTTAGTTCATCGGTAACCCCCCCTTCCTTGAGAGGCTTGGGACCTAACCAACTTTTGGTCCTTGTCAATGGAAAGAGACGACATAGCGGGGCGCAGTTGATAGGTACGGCAACGGGATCGGCCGCAAATTCAGTGGATATGGACTTCATTCCCTTGGATGGTATCGACCGAGTAGAAGTTTTGAGGGACGGTGCCTCTGCACAATACGGTTCCGATGCGATTGCAGGCGTTATCAACTTTATCACCCGAAAAGGCACAAATCGCTTTACCGCGAATTACACCGCCGGATTCTTCACAAATCGCAATCCTGACATTGCCGATTCCAACATCAGCGAATCAGACCAAGCTTTGTTGGAAGATACCGATGGAGTCGATGGAATTACCCATCAACTTGGAATCAACTATGGTACCACCTTTGAAAATGGGGGCCATCTCAACATCACAGGTATGTATCGTCAAAATGAAGCGGCCATTCGTCCCAACATCAGTGGCGCTACTCCCTATGGCGAATCTTACTTAAACAACGAAAGAACGGATGCTCAAGGCAATGTCATCATCACAAATCCAGAACTACTGGCCGCCCAAGCTGCCGGGGACGAAGCCCTCGCCGCCGAGCTCCAGACCGATGCCGGTTTGCTTGCCGCACGCGGACTTACCGCACGTGACATCTCTACTTTTGCCGGTTTGCCGGTGACCGTGGTAGGTGTCGTCTCCTATGATTTGGAACTCCCCTTTTCCCCAACTTCTGAAGGGAATTTTTATTCCTTTGGGGATTTTGGCTATAAATCCGGGGACCTCTTTGGCTGTTTTTATCGAAGAGCGGCACAAACAGACCGCTTCAATTTTGATCTGTATCCCAATGGGTTTCGGCCTCAGATGACCAACACCCAGACCAATATCGCTTTTACGGGCGGAATCAAGGGAAAACTGGGCGAATGGGACTTTGATTTTAGCAACACCTTTGGTACCAATACACAACGAATCGGCCAATTTAACACCTTCAACGCCAGTTTGCAGTCCGAATCGCCTACCGAAATGGACCTGGGTACCCATAAGTTTACCCAAAATACGACCAACTTTGACCTTTCCAGGTTCTACCCCGACTTTTTATCAGGACTTAACATTGCCGTGGGAGGGGAATTTAGAATTGAAAATTATATCATAGAAAGAGGACAAGAAGAAAGCTATGCGGCAGGAGATGCCGGTTTGGTTACAGCTACGGAGGACAATCAGCCACTGATCGGGCCCGACGGTTTTCCCTTGGAAGACCTAGGCGGGAACCCGATCGTAGACGATAATGGAGATCCTTTGATCTTGGAGTTTGGCGGGGTCAGTTCTTTTCCTGTATTACAGTACAGCCCCAACTGCCAATGTTTTAGAGGCTTTGCTCCTGAGAATGAAGCGAACGCCTTTCGCTCGGTCACGGGGCTATATTTTGATGCTGAACTGGATGTGACCGATAATTGGTTCGTGAGCGGAGCACTGCGTACAGAGCAATATTCCGACTTCGGGGGCGTCTTCACGGGAAAGTTTGCCACACGCTATTCCATTACCGATAATTTCGCGCTTAGGGGATCGGTCAGCAACGGCTTTCGGGCACCTTCGTTGCAAGAGCTCAACTATTCACATACGTTTACATTCTTCGTAGATTTAGATCCTTTCGATGGTACCCTTTACCCAAACAGCAGCCAGGTAGCAAAAGCCATCGGTATTGGACAGCTACAGGAAGAACGGTCTACCAATATCGCCTTTGGAGTCACTGCAAAGCTTTTTAACAAATTAGAACTGAGTATCGATGCTTTTCAAATAGATATTACAGATCGTTTGTTCTCGACCGGCAACTTTAGTTCGGACGATGCTCCCGTACTCGAGCCACTCATCGGTTCAGGACTGGCCAGTTTTCGTATCAATGGAGGAGACATCAGCACCAAAGGAGTCGAGTTTGTGGCAAACTATACCGATCGGGTCGGTGAAGGAATGTTGAATATCAATTTCTCAGGGATTGTTTCGGACCGAACTTTCGAAGGGGCCAATGTTCCCAATTTGAATACCGTATTGAGCGATCAAGAATTGGAGGACCTATATATTGACCGTGCCATCATCGGCGCCTACGAAGAAGGCATTCCCAATACCCAGTTGATCGCTTCTGCAAACTACACCTTGGGAAAATGGTCCGGAATGTTACGCGGCAACTATTTCGGAGAAATCTCCCGATTGGACGATGGTATAGGGAACTTAACCGATGAAAACTTTCCCGGTGCAGGAACCGAAGGGTTTTCGGACCAAACATTTTCGGCACAAGTGACCGCCGATATCGGAATTACCTATGCAGCCTCAAAGAATTTATCGCTGACGCTCACAGGCCAAAACATTTTCAACAATTATCCCGATCTCTATCGATCGGAAGAAAGAGGCTTTTACCTGTATGGCAACGCACAACAGGGATCACTAGGGGCCTATTATTCAGCAAGGGCTACATTAAGTTTCTAAAACATCGGGATATTAAAAAAATAAAAGACATGATAAAGACCTATATAAAAAAGTTACCTGTATTTACCGTATTGCTACTGACTTTCGGCGCCTGCGATTTGGAACGATTGGAATCTGCCCAAGAAGTGGCCGACGGCGGTGGAACACTGGATACGTTTACCGCGTATACCATAGACGCTACAGACCCTACGGGTTCCAACGTGTACGGCAGAATCGTTTTCTGGAAAACCGATTTGGATCAAACCTTGGTACAAATCTCACTTTACAATACCATTACCGATGTACTGCATCCGGCATTACTGGTAGCGGGCGCTGCCGGAACCGGAACCACCACCATGATGCCCTTAGACGAAGTAGACGGAAATACGGGCGAACTATCGGACAACAAATTTTTCCTAATTGCCGATCCTTCATTTTACGAATCGATATTGGCTCTCGACGCTCACGTAAGCATTGTGTTAAGCGCTACGGACGATACCATTGTCGCAACCGGAAATTTGGGTGTGCACGCAGAACCTGTGGACATGAACTAGAACTTTTAACTTAAATAAATATAGCGTTATGAAAACAACAGTAAACAGGAGGGCATGGCTTAAAAGAGGCATGCTCTCAGCCGCGGGAATCATGGCGGCCCCGTATTTGGCCCAAGGGGCGTTCGCAGACCGTCCCGTTGTATTGGATGCCGAGGGCAATCTACCGTATACTCCCTTTTTCAAGGAATACCTGCCCTACGAGGTAGATAATCCCGTAGAGTTATTGGCGAAATTGAATGCCAATGAAAATCCCTATGGCCCCTCTCCGATGGCGGTAGAAGCAATCAAAAAATATGCGGCCAAAGGCAACCGCTATGCATGGAAAGAACTCTACCAATTAATGGACAAAATTGCTTTAAAAGAAGGTGTAAAACAAGAAAACATTATGATGGGGCCCGGTTCATCGGACCTACTGGAAAAAACCGCGATCGTATTCTTTCAAAATGGTGGCAATATCGTTTCCGCGGACCCGGCGTATATGTCATTGATCAAAGTGGCCGAGGCCACAGGGGCCACATGGAAACCGGTACCACTTAAAAAAGATTGGTCACACGATCTTGCAGGTATGGAAGCTGCCATAGACTCGGAAACCAAACTCGTGTATATCTGCAATCCGAACAATCCAACGGCAAGTATGACAGACCATACCGAACTGCTGGATTTCTGCTCCAGGGTCTCCGAAAAAGTGCCGATTTTCATTGATGAAGCCTATATGGGCTTTTTGGAAGATGGCGATAAAAAGAGTATGGTCTCCTTGGTCAACGAAGGAAAAAACGTAATGATCGCAAGAACATTCTCTAAAATACAGGGAATGGCCGGTATTCGTGTTGGCTATGTAGTTGCGCAGCCTACAACCTTGGACATTATACAGAAAATTACCCGTGGAGGTATGGGTATTTCGTTGCCGTCGGTACACGCTGCCATGGCCAGTATGGACGATGTTGATTTTCAAAACAAATCGCGAACTCTTAACAAGGAATGCAGGGAGTACGTTTATTCGAGCCTTGAGCGTATGGGTTTTGAATATGTTCCCTCCTATACCAGTTTTATCATCTTCCCGATAGAAATGGAGGGCAAGGCCTTTCTTGAACAAATGACCGCCGAAAAAGTGGGTGTTCGTGCCTTTGATATCATGGGCAAAAACTGGTGTCGCGTTAGTATGGGTACCATGGAAGAGATGAAACTCTTTACCGCTGCACTTGAAAAAGTGCTTATTTAAGTTGGAGTTAGCCCGAGAGCCAGATGCTAGGTCGGTAGCCTTGATTTTCCTTAAATCTGGCTCATAGCGGGCTTGTGTACAATGCCTCATAGTTCCTTTTAAACAATTCGCATATGAATTTTGCCCTTCAGAAAACTTTGGAGCTTATATTAATCATCGGTCTTGGTCTCTTACTTCAGAAAAAGGTTGCCAAGCAAGATTTAAAAGGTTTAAAGACCGTTATTTTAAGCGTGGCACTTCCCGCCACCATATTCATCGCATTGTTGAAGATCAAGCTCGAGAGCTCGTTATTGGTATTCCCTTTGTTGGCGCTTTCTTTTAACCTTACCATGTTACTGGCCTCCAAGTACGCTTTATCGGCATCGCTTCCGAAAACGCAAAACGCAAAAAAAAGAACCTTGATGATGTTGTTGCCTTCATTGGCTCCGGGTCTTTCATGTTTTCCCTTCATCGTGGTTTATCTGGGCGATGATTCCTTAGCTTTGGCCGCATTGGCCGATGTAGGCAATAAAATATTTGGCTTGATTCTTCTGTACATGCTGGCCATGCACTGGTATAATTTAAGGGTTTCAAAAGACCTAAGGGCCTCTACCAAAAGTAGATTGCGAAGTTTACTCTTATCAATGTTGAACGAACCCATCAATATGGTAATCGTGGTAGGGCTGATTATGCTCGGTTTTGGTTGGGGTCTTGCTTCCCTACCAGGCTTCCTTCAAAACACAATCAACAGTATGAAGGTCTTGATGACCCCGTTGGTACTCCTTTTTATAGGAATGGCCGTACGTATTAAGTTCAACGAGTTCGGATGTATCCTTTCCCTATTGATGCGCCGAGCGGGAATCACCTTTTGCCTGTCGGCACTTTTTGTGTATTTGTTTCCGGCGATGACACCCGCATTGATCTTGTTGTTGGTGGTCTTTCCTCAAAGTGCCTGTAGCTTTTGGCCTTTTGCCCACATGAGTGCCGTCGCATCATTAGAAACAAAAGACGGACAACAGAAACCGACTTTCGATATCGACTTTGCCATTAATATATTGGCCTGTTCCCTACCTTTTTCCACTATCTTGATTATTGGTATTTTCTCTTTTAGCGATGTTTTTGTGAACCCGTCCAATCTGTTGATTTCAGGTATTACTTTGGGTTTGGCATCCTTTATACCATATCTATCATCAAAATTGGGAAGGGGCAAGTCTGTTAAAGAACTAACAGAGAGTTCTTTGCTTACCAAACTGCATCAAACGGATAAGGATGAAAAAATCGTCAAGGAGGTCATAAAAAGTAAAAAGGCGAACGAAATGGCTTAAAGGTTCTTTCTTAACAGGTTTTCTTTTTTCTAGATCAACTTTTTCATGCCTTTGGTATGAAAGATATAGACTCAAACCTTTTCTAAGATTTAAAAACTCGTAGACCTATGCCATCGACAACGCCCTATAGTCCATTTGTTTCATGCAATGGATTCGTTCAAAGCAAGGGAGCTTAATTCGACTACTATTTCTTCCGCATAAAAATGGTAATCGGTACGCCCTTGAAATCAAAATGCTCGCGTAATTTGTTTTCCAGGAAACGTCTATAGGGTTCGCGAACGTACTGGGGAAGATTACAGAAAAAGGCAAATTGGGGATAGGGTGTCGGCAATTGGGTGATATACTTGATTTTTACGTATTTGTCTTTATACGCCGGTGGTGGTGTATGCTGGATAATGGGCAGCATTACATCGTTCAGTTCACTCGTTTTTATCTTCTTGGATCTATTTTTAAATACATCCACCGCCGTTTCAATGGCCTTGAAAATACGTTGCTTGGTCAAGGCCGAAATAAAAATAATCGGTACATCTACGAAAGGCTCTATGGCTTGCTTGATGCGAATCGTATATTCTTTCATAGTGTTGCTTTGCTTGTCCTCGACCAGATCCCACTTATTCACCAGAATAACGATTCCCTTATTATTTCGTTGTGCCAACCAAAAAATGTTGGAAACCTGCCCATCAAAACCTCGGGTAGCATCAAAAAGCAACAAGCATACATCGCTGTGTTCAATAGCCCGTACCGAACGCATGACCGAATAGAACTCCAAATCTTCCTTCACCTTGGATTTGCGGCGTATTCCTGCCGTATCTACCAAGTTAAACTCAAATCCAAAACGATTGTACTTGGTATCGATACTGTCCCGGGTGGTTCCGGCAATATCGGTTACGATATAGCGGTCTTGCCCGATCAGGGCGTTGATAAAAGAAGATTTTCCTGCGTTGGGTCTTCCTACGACGGCAAACCGTGGCAACTCGGTTTCTTCCTTTACCACTTCGGGCAATACTTCCACCAGCGCATCGAGCAATTCTCCGGTACCGCTTCCGTTGATACTTGAGATAGTATAATAATCTCCCAATCCCAAACTATAAAACTCTACCGCATCGGCCATTCGTTTAGCATTGTCGACCTTGTTGACCACTAAAAAGACCGGTTTTTTGACCCTACGAAGTAGTTTGGCCACATCTTCATCCATTCCCGTAACACCCGACTCCACATCGACCATAAAGAAAATCGCATCGGCTTCGTCGATGGCCAGCTCTACTTGTTTATCGATTTCCTGTTCGAAGATATCATCGCTACCCAACACATAACCACCGGTATCGATCAAAGAAAACTCTTTTCCGTTCCAGTCGCTCTTTCCATAATGGCGATCTCGGGTAACGCCGCTAACGGCATCGACGATAGCCTCCCTTCGTTGGATCAATCGATTGAAAAAGGTCGATTTCCCGACATTCGGTCTTCCCACTATAGCAATGATAGCACTCATCTTCGTTCATTTTCGGCAAAAGTACCACTTATTTTGAAGTGTAGCCTACCCTATTTCCTTAGGAACGCTCAAATGATTTCAGCAGATAAAATGCACCTCAGCTATTTCGGAAGGCCCATCATCGGGACCATCGCCCCATCACTGGTGAGAGTTCACCAATACACTTACGGGAAACAAAAAAAGCCGCTGTAAACGGACACAATACAAATACGCAAAGCTATTTTATTATATGCGTTTTCAAATTTGCCCCAAGGTCTTAAACCAACATGATGTAAAGGTGAGCTGAAATCCAAATTTTGATTTAGAGCCTGTTTAGGAATTTGGAGTTGGAACGGTTGGCGGTTGTTTTTGATGCAGTTGGAGGCATCATTTTTAAGCATAGCTAGAGCTACAGTTTAAAATTATAACGAAACCTGCCCGCCGCTGGCAGGAAATGCTAAAAAAGAAACCTAATAAAACAATTGACAAATTTCTAAACAGGTTCTTAGTTATTGTAACCAAAACGTTTCAGCTGTCTTGTATTGCTACGCCAATTCTTGTTTACCTTCACATATAATTCGATATGTACTTGTTTTCCAAAGAACCGTTCTAAATCTTTACGGGCCTCGACCCCTACCCTTTTTAGGGCGCTTCCCTTATGCCCTATGATGATTCCTTTTTGGGAATCGCGTTCCACCATGATCACGGCGCGCATACGTATGATATCATCATCTTCCACAAACTCCTCGGTCTCGATTTCTACGGCATAGGGAATTTCCTTTTTGTAATGCATCAATATTTTTTCCCGTATGGTTTCGTTTACGAAGAATCGCTCGGGCTTATCCGTCAGTTGATCCTTTGGATAATAAGCAGGCGATTCGGGAAGCAATTCGATAATGCGTTCGAATACATTTTTGATATTGAAGTTGGAAAGCGCGGATATGGGATGCAGCTCTACCGAGGGAAGCAACTCTTGCCAATACTGCACTTGTTCCTCTAATAATTCTTGTGTTGCAGTATCCACTTTGTTCAAAAGCAACAAAACAGGAATCTTGCTATTTTTGATCTTCTCGAAAAAGGCTTCGTCCTTCAAGGCCTTTTCTCCAATTTCAACCATATAAAGCAGTACATCGGCATCCTCAAAAGCCGATTTCACAAAATTCATCATCGAGGATTGCAGCTCATAGGCGGGTTTGATAATACCCGGGGTGTCTGATAAGATCACTTGAAAATCATCTCCGTTTACAATCCCCAAAATACGATGACGTGTCGTTTGCGCCTTGGAGGTGATGATAGACAGTTTCTCCCCTACAAAGGCATTCATAAGGGTAGACTTCCCTACATTGGGGTTTCCGATAATATTTACGAAGCCTGCTTTATGAGTCGCCATGTTGTAGTCTTTTAAAATAGTCTTTGGCCGCAGCATTTACTTTGGGGGCAAGCAACAATACGGCGATCATGTTGGGAATTACCATCAAAGCATACGACAGATCGATGAGGTTTTTGACCAGCTCCAGGGAAGCCACCGCCGCAAAAACGATCATCAATACAAAATAGACGTTATAGAATTTCCCAATTTTGGCATTGGTTAAAAACGAGAGGCATTTTACCCCGTAGTAAGAGTAGGTAAACAGTGTCGATAAAGCAAAGGCGGTTACAATCAACATCAACAAATCATCCCCAAATCCAAAAAGGGTGCGCTCAAAGGCGGTCAAGGTCATGACGATCCCGCTTTGGTCTTCAAGATAGGCTCCGCTCAAAATAATGACTACGGCGGTAAAGGTACATACTAAAATCGTGTCGATAAAAGGCCCTAGCATGGCCACCAAACCCTCCCGTATAGGTTCATCGTTTTTAGATTGCCCATGGTACATAGGGGCACTTCCGAGTCCGGCCTCGTTCGAAAACATAGCCCGGCGTACCCCGATGATCACGAGACCCCAAAAACCGCCTGTAACAATGGTTTTAAAGTTCCAAGCTTCGACAATGATCATTTTTAGGGAAGGAAGTATCTGGGAGGCGTTTAAAACCATTACCACAATGACCGCAATCAAATAGACCGCAACCATGAAGGGCACGAGTGCAGAAGCTACTTTGGCAATTTTGGTGAGGCCTCCAAAAATAACAAAAGAGGTGATGATCGCCAATAGGAAGCCAATCGTCCATTTCCAATTGAGTTCGCTCATCTCAAACAGGTTGGCCGAGGGGTCCACCACGCTCATAAAGGTTTCTGTAAACTGATTGGCCGTAAAAACACCCAAAAAACCGAAAAGTCCACAGACTGCGAAAAAGATAGCAAGGGGCCGTGCTTTTGCCCCTAAACCTTTGGTGATGTAAAACATAGGACCACCTTGTAACTTTCCATCGGAGTCGGTTCCGCGGAACATGATGGAAAGGCTGCAAGAATAAAATTTAATACACATACCGATCAATGCGGTCATCCATATCCAGAAAACGACGCCTGGCCCTCCGTCATGAATTGCAATAGCTACTCCAGAAATGTTACCCAATCCCACAGTGGCTGCAACGGCCGCCGATAGCGCTTGAAAGGAGCTGACGTCTCCCTTCGCGTTCTTATCATCGTATTTGCCCGCTGTGATGGCAATTGCGTGACCAAAGAAACGATAGGGTAAAAACTTAGAATAAAATACCAGAAAGAGTCCGCCCGCAATCAACAGTAAAAACATGGGCCACTCGGTATAGGGCAGTGCAGAGGAGATAAAATCGTTGATGGTGTCCATAAATAATATACGGGCCGAAGGTATACATTTTAGGCTTTTTAAGACAGGGAAGGGCAAAAAATATTCTTACAAGAAGTTTTGAATAAACTAAAAATTGGTTGTATCTTTGCCGTCCACATCGCGGGATAGAGCAGTAGGTAGCTCGTCGGGCTCATAACCCGAAGGTCACTGGTTCGAGTCCAGTTCCCGCTACTAGATTTAAAGCCATCGAATTGATGGCTTTTTTTTATTCATAAGCATTTTCCCGATTTTTATTACATATACCACTCTTGAAAGCTTCCCATGTCAAGACCCTGATCCTATCTTAAAAATTCTGGCCATCATAATCAACAACACCAGACAATGACCATGGTCATTTTTATAAAATTTCTTATCCGATAGTTTTAAGGTTTAATTAGCTTAAAATTTAAGGAACCATTAAAAGAATAACGCTAGTTTTAATCTCCGAGAATTCGGACGATCTTGCCTAAATCCCACCAGTTCAAACCTACTTTGACCCTTTCAATACGTGTAATTTTTTAGGGAATGGCTTACAATAAAATGTTCTTATGGGGTTTCAAAAATGCATCCTCTTCGAAACTCCTTTTTCCATGTTGGGTAAATGCATCTAGTGATTGCTTTGTACTAGTTTGGGCCATCGCATTTTTTTTATGGCCCTATCACAACGGATATTCTTCTCCTTTGAAGCCGTACTCCGCTCAAAAAGAACGGTTTTACGATTCACTGCCCGAGAAAGCTTCACCAGCGGAAATAGCTCAATACAAGGCTGCCGCCCTTTACTACGCCAATCAGAACGACGCCCCTGAAGCAATGCGCTATACCGAAAAATACTTATGGGAAGAGTTCAACACCGATTTCTTATTGGATGAAGGTTTTGAAAGCATTAAAGATTCCCCTGAATACAAGCGGATCAGCCAAAAATACATCGCCAGACTCAACATCTGGTCGTTTATTTACTTCTATATAGCATTGATCGGTTTCTACATTGCCTTTAGTATCAATTTCAGAAAAAAGATAGACCCCATCGCCAGAATCTTAGTGAGCAGTTTTATCTTTATCCACTCTTTTTTTCTCTTTCATATTTGCCTTAACATTTCAAATCATCAGTTTAAGTATCCGCATCTGTACTTAATGTCTCATGCGTTTCTATTTCTCTATGGACCTCTGCTGTATTTTTATTTCAAGAGAATTACACAGAAGTATGTCTTTAAAAAGCGGGATCTGTTGCATTTGTTACCCACCGTCTTATTACTAATATACCTTGTGCCGATCTATGCCTTACCGGCCGAAGCTAAATTAGGGCTTATGCTAGAACGAATTCGTTGGGGGCATCATCCCGCTGACCCGAACCATGTATCATTATTGGTGTTTTTAAAACTATCTTCCCTGATCGTTTACGGGTATTTTATTCTGCGATTATATCTAAACAGCAAAAAAAGCGATACCCTGATCCAAGCGAATATAAAATGGCAACGTAATGTTTCTGCAATCTACTTTCTTTATATTCTGCTGTACCTTATTTACGGTATTTCTATTAGCAATGATATTTCCTATGGGGTGTTTTATCACACTCAAATCATTTGCCTCATCGGCATGGTTGTTTATTTTGGCTATTCGGCCAACGTACAACCAAAAGTATATAGCGGCCTCTATTCCCTTCATCTTAATAACAAACCTAAATACAATAACTCAGGGCTTTCTAAAAATCTGGCGAACGAGCTAAAAGAAAAATTATTGGTATTGTTCAACGAGCATAAAATTTACAAACAGAACAACATCAGTCTGGAAGCCCTTGCTGAAAAACTCAATACCAGCAGGCATGGCACTTCTCAGCTCATCAATGAACATTTTGAGATGACTTTTAACGAATTGGTGAATACCTATCGAGTGCAAGAGGCCCAACGATTGCTCCATTGCGAAAAGAAAAAGAATAGCAATATTATCGACATTGCCTATGAAGTCGGCTACAACAACAAAACTACTTTTAACAAGGCCTTTAAAAAACGTACGAACCTTACACCACGGGAGTTTAAAAAAAAGGTGATTACCCATAAGTAGCAGTACCAATTAAAGAAAAAGAACTGCTCCTCTTTACTAAACAAAATATACAACAGCTACGGCCTTTCCACCTCTTTGATCCCACACCGAGATTTTACAACCCCAATATCCTCCTTACGCAACATTTTTGAAAAAGCGTTGGCACCGCCACTCTTAAAAGGCACAGAAGCAAAAGGGGTGTATTGTCAAATGCAAATGCTATCAATTATTTCTATGGATGCATATAAAAACATGCCTTAGCCTATCACAAGGGTGTCGTATATCACTATCGATCGTCAAGGCAGACGGCAAAAGTAACTGGTAAGCTTTTATCGGGGAATAAGCAAACCTTTATAGGGAATGTCCGAATACCGTACGTAAGGCATTTATTTTGGCGAACAGTTTTTGATTATTTAACAAGGCAGCTTCGTTAAGCACAATCCCTAAAACAATCTTTTTGTCTCTCTCTTTTTAGGTTTTTTGAATTAGCAATCAAGTCTTTTCGAAGCTGCCTTTCATCGCTAAACCTTATAACAATTCAGTATGAAGAAAACGATTACTTTTTGCCTTTTGATATTCTCAGTCTCCGTTTTTTACGGGCAGGACAAGACCATTTCGGGTGTGGTAACCGATGAAGGCAACATACCTCTTCCGGGTGTAAATATCTTGGTAAAAGGAACTACGAACGGTACCCAGACAGATTTTGACGGCAAGTATATCATTCAGACCGATTCCGGCGATGTGCTTGTGTTTTCATACATCGGGCTAAAAACCACAGAACGTGCGGTGGGTACATCGGATATCATAAACGTTCAAATGCAAGAAGATGCCCAAACACTTGAAGAAGTGGTGGTTACCGGGGTCGGGGCACCTACCGCGAAAAGGCGTACCGCCATTGCCGTAGAGTCCGTGAAATCGGAAGATTTAAAACCAGCACCGGCGGGTGACTTGTCGCAAGCGTTGATTGGGAAAGTCCCGGGTGCCAGAATACAATCTACCTCTGGGCAACCAGGACAACAACAGAGCATTCTGCTTAGGGGTATTAATTCCCTATCGAACTCACAACCGATGATTTTGGTCGACGGAGTACAGATAAACACCGACAATATAGCGAACGGTGCTGAAGTAGATCCCAATGGAAATGACACCAATGTAACCAGTCGATTGGCCGATTTGGATTTGGCCGATATTGAACGGGTAGAAGTGATACAAGGAGCGGCAGCAGGCACCATTTATGGGGCACAGGGGGCCAATGGGGTCATTCAGATTTTTACCAAACGGGGCGAAGCGGGAAAAGCACGTATTAATTTTAGGTCCAATGTCGGTTTTAGCTCCGCCCTACGCGGAAACTTTGGAAAAACCGACCGTCACTTTTATGAAACGACGGAAGATGGCTTTTTAGCGGCCGACGCCACGGGGAATCGTTTACTACCGGATGCCCAAAGCGGTATCTGGCCAACACCCATTGGAAATATCGACGAGAACACCCAAGTTAACAAGCCTTTTGCAGAAGAAACCTACGATCAGTTAGACCAGTTATTTCGGGAGAATGCCGTTACCTATAATACAGGTTTATCGGTCTCAGGAGGAAGTGAGAACGTGCGTTACAACACCAGCCTCTCCCATTTGAACCAACAATCGGTCATCTTTGGAAGACTCAAAAGAACTAATTTCAAAGTAGGCATCAATGCCGACATCACTGATAAATTAAGTCTTTCGTCTACGACCACATTGATTACCAGCGACAACACCACTGGCGGAATCACAGGAGCAGATAATGTTTTTGGGGGATTATCAAATGCCATTAACGTACCTCAATATATCGATAACAATTTGAGGGATGCCCTCGGAAATTTCGTCGCCACTCCCACAGGTGACAACAGCGTAAACCCTTCTTACAGTTTTGACAATCGCTTTTTTAACAACGATGTTGTGCGACTTCTTCAAAATATCGGTATCAACTATAGACCTTATCCATTTCTGGAACTGGACTATAAATTTGGTATTGATCATTATGAAAACAAATTCCGGGATTTTCAAAAGAACGAGACTTTATTCCTGTCACGAGGGCTTACCAATCCTACCGGTACCTTGATTGAAAGGGCCGATACGGGTACCACACAGAACTCCCTTTTGTCGGCGTTTCTTCGGTTTAATGGGCAAGAAGATTTCGGCTGGGACGTTCCCATCGCATCTACCACCCATTTGGCCTATGACTGGCGCAGACAGGATGTGAATCAGATCACGGTAACCGGAACCGAACTCCCTACCTTTTCCGACAACATCAATATGAATCAAACAGGACAACAGTCCGTAGAGGCTTTTGATAGCTCTTTTAGAACATTCGGATATTTGATCAATCAAAAATTCGACTATGGCGATTATTTTGGAATTTCGGCAGGCGTTCGTGTCGACTGGTCCTCTGCTTTTGGGGAAGGTTCCGATGCCTTCGTATTCCCGAGAGGTGACGTATACCTACGAGTAGACGAGTTGGGTTTTTTAAACAAAGACTTGTTCAACCAGGTAAAACTGCGTGCTGCTTATGGGGAGGCCGGGATACAACCGGGGGCCTTTGATCGAATCCCGATACTCACGGCCGGGCAGATAGAAAACACACCGGTCTTAGCGCTCCCCAATATTCTAAGAAATGAACTCCTAGACGTGCAGGTGTCCAAAGAACTGGAATATGGTCTGGACCTTACCTTGACCCCGGGCAAAGGGGATTGGTTCAATCGTATTGATGTGAACGCAACCTATTATACAAGGGATTCGGAAGATGTTATCCGAGCTATAGACCTAGCCCCTTCGCAGGGAGCATCGAGCATATTGACCAATGCTATCACTATCGAAACCGAAGGCTTTCAGGCAGCATTGAGCGCACTGGTCGTACAAAAGGAAGATTTCGCATGGAGCAGCACTGTCAACTTTGGCACCTTTAACAGTGATATTACCGATATTGCCAATGATGCCGATATCGCATTGGGCAATAACCATATCTTACGGGAAGGGGCTCCTGTAGGAGCATTCTTTGGGCTTGCTCCCTTGACCTCTTTGACCCAGACCAGAAGCGACGGTAGCCGTTATATTGCCGATGCAGACTTGAATAATTTTGAAATAGGTCCCAGAGGCTACGTTGTAAACAGGGACACCAAGCAAGCCGCACTTACCGATGAGCAAGAGTTGATCGGCGATCCCACCCCGGATTTTAATATGTCGTTTATTCAAAATTTTCAAATTTTGGAACACATTAATTTTTCCTTCCAGTTAGATTGGGTACAGGGCAACGACATTTATAATCAGACACGCCAATGGCTGTACCGCGACCTGCTACATGAAGATGTTGCGGTTCCCGTAACAATCAATGGGGAAACCGGCGCCTGGGCCGCTTTTTATAGCAATCTCTATGCCACCAACAATCCCAATGCCGCCTTTGTAGAGGATGGTTCATTCTTGAGGTTGCGAAATGCGACACTTTCCTATGACATCGGGCACCTGATCAAGGGCGTATCTTCTTTTCGAATGACACTCGCAGGAGATAATCTACTCACCTGGACGGATTATAAAGGACTAGATCCTGAAGCGGCCTCCAATTTTAACAATCCGGTAGAGCGTGGGCTCGACCAGTTCGCCTTCCCCAACTTTAGAACATATTCTTTTGGTATCAATGTAGGATTTTAAAAAATAGCATCATGAAAAAGTTAGTACCCTTTATTTTTATTTTAGCTTTTACCCTTGCCTGTAACAAAGATGAATTGGAAGTCTCTAACCCCAACGATCCTACTTTCGATGCCTTGGAAACCGAATCGGGCCTTACACAGCTGGCATCGGGAGTATATGCTAATAATGTAATATTAGGAAATTTCTTTTACAACTTCCATTGGATTACCATGGCCCATCATGAGAATATGGCGGATGCCATTTACACTTCTGCTGGTAATTGGTCCTTTCGATGGGCCAATCAACCCACCTCCATCACCTTGGACGATGGTACGGTCGTAACTCCTCCACAAGAAGGGGAGCAAGGCGCAGCCCTTGAAGCCAGGAATGTACGAACCCAAGGAGACCTCAATGCTTTTGCCCATGAATGGATGACCATGTACAAGACCAACAACGTTGCCAATCTTATCCTACAACTGGTAGATACCGTAGAGCTAACTGGGGATACCGCCTTAAAGCAATCGATACTAAAAGCTTGGGCCTATTTCTGGAAGGGATATACCTATTCGCGTATCGGCTCTATGTACGAATCCGGTTTGATCGTTTCCGAACCGAATGCTACCAATTCCGACTACGTTTCCAGCCAACGGATGATAGAGGAGGCCAATACCAATTTTGATTTGGCTATTCAAGAGTTGAATAGGGTCGATGGGGATATTTCAAGTTTTTTGGCCACCATCATTCCAGACCATTTGGCCGCATCCTCTTTTAGGGGCAACTCCCCCTCTCCGGTACTTACATCAGATATGTGGATACGCAACATGAATACCTATAAAGCGCGAAACATTTTGGTAAACACCAAAGTAGATGAAATGACAGCTACCCAATGGCAAGAGATTTCCAGTTTGACGGAGAATGGGATGCAGGCCAACGACTTTATCTTTGTTATGAAACAAGATGGAAATAATTATGTAACAAGTGATCTGGTTCCTCATAGACTTTTTATCGGATGGCATTTTCTCAGTGAACGCTTGGTCCAGGATTTTAAACCTGACGATGCGCGCTTCACAGATAATGTGATTGTGTTGGCGGCACCCGATGTCAATAGAGGCGGTAGGGGCATCCAATATGGTACACGCTGGGAATTTGTTCAGGGAGATTATGCTTCCACCGCAGACGGTCGTAGCAATATATACTATGGACCTACCTACGCGGAAAACGAGCTGATGAAAGCGGAAGCCTTACTATATTCCGGTCAATTGGAAGATGGCCTATCGATCATAGACGCCATTAGAACCCACCAAAACGCCGAATTACCCGCCGTTGCAGGCAATGGTCTGTCCGAGGCGGAAGCGCTGGAAGAATTGAGAAGGGAGCGTCGAATAGGCCTGTTATTACGAGGTGTGGGCTTCTACGATGCCCGGAGATGGGGTGTTACCGAACCCGTGAGCCAAGGCGGCGGAAGGACTGGCGCAACTGTTTTGGATGCTTTCGGCAACCTCAATACGAATGCGACTTTTGACTATAACTATCTGGAATACTGGCCAGTACCTGCACAGGAACTGGAATTTAATGCTCCAGATAACGGCGGTCGCAATACCAATAGATTTACGGGGGCGCCTGAATGAAATTCATCTAAAAAATGAAACCTTCCTACGCTAACAAATAGAAAACAAAGGGAGAAGAAGCATGGCGTTTAGAAATGAATTAGTGGACCTTAGAAAAATTCAAGTTAGTTTTTTGTTAGTTTGGTTGCAAACCACCTGTCGCTGCTGTCCACGACAGGTGGTTTTTTAGTGATATTCGAAACCAAGTATATGGTCGATATGATTCAAATCAGTACCTTAAACTTAGGAAACCAGCTTCTTAAAGCAGTAACGAAATCAGTATAGGTTGTTAGCGGTATCTACTAAGAAGACGGGCATACCTCTAAAAGATACAAATGCTAATTCAATATTCGCTATTCGATAAACGACATGACAATTAAAAAAACAGTGCCAAAAACGGGATATTCCCTTGTTAGGGTAGATAGCAACAACGGTTTTTAGTATATTTAAAGTGAAATGTGCAATCGATTGCATTATCGAATATTTTTTTAGAAATGAACCATCGCTTTCTCAGAATACACCCCAACGATACCGTTTTAGTTGCCCTTGGGCACCTGCAAAAAGGAACAACACTTTCCGATGGTGAGGCAACAATTGTGTTACAGGAATCTATTGAAATAAAGCACAAATTTGCAGCTCAGGACCATGCCGCGGGAAATGAGGTTATCCTATATGGGATCGTAGTGGGAAAAGCGACCCAATCGATTGCCAAAGGTAGTGCCCTAACCGTTGACAATGTAGCGCATCAGACCAGCGGGTTTTCCGAGAAAAAAGAAAACTTCCGGTGGAATGCCCCCGATATATCCGCTTGGAAAAATAAGACCTTTATGGGCTATTATCGGTCTGACGGACAAGTAGGTACGGCAAACTATTGGTTAGTGGTTCCCTTGGTATTCTGTGAAAACAGAAACGTAGAAGTGATGCGGCAAGCCTTTTTGGAAGAACTGGGTTATGATACCACCAACCCCTACAAACAGTACGTTCGCCAAATGACCCAGCTGCTTGCGGATGGTCGGGAAAAAGAAATCAAAAGCCTTGCCATACCTTCAGAAACTTTCGAAAAAACACCCCTATTCCCACAAGTAGATGGAATTCAATTTTTGACCCATCAAAGCGGCTGTGGGGGAACACGTCAGGATTCCGAAATGCTTTGTGCCCTCATTGCCGGGTATTTGAACAACCCCAATGTCGGCGGGGCCACTATCTTAAGTTTGGGATGCCAGAATGCCCAAGTGTCGCTTTTAATGGAAAAATTGGAGGCCCTTGACCCCAACTTTCAGAAGCCGCTGTATATTCTAGAACAACAAAAGCAAGGTTCTGAACAGCAGCTATTGACCAGTGCCCTACAACAGACTTTTTTAGGGCTTGCCGAAATCAATAAACTCGAACGAAGCCCGGCACCGTTAAACAAGCTTACGATAGGATTGGAATGTGGCGGTTCTGACGGGTTTTCCGGTATTTCGGCCAATCCGGCAGTGGGGTATGTTTCCGACCTGATCGTGGCTTTGGGCGGAACAGCGCTCCTCTCCGAATTTCCAGAACTATGCGGTGTGGAGCAAGAACTCATCAATCGATGTGCCCAACCAAAAATAGCAGATAAATTCATCCGGTTAATGAGAGATTATGAGGCTTCTGCCCATGCCGCAGGCTCCGGATTTGATATGAATCCGAGCCCCGGGAATATCAAAGACGGACTCATCACCGATGCCATGAAAAGTGCGGGGGCCGCAAAAAAGGGAGGTACTTCCCCTGTAACCTATGTATTGGATTATGCAGAGTACAGTAAAAATCCAGGGCTCAATTTACTCTGCACACCCGGAAACGATGTAGAAAGCACGACCGCTCTAGCAGGTTCAGGGGCCAATCTAATACTGTTTACCACTGGCTTGGGGACCCCGACCGGAAATCCCATTGCACCTGTGGTCAAGATTTCCTCCAATACCGTGTTGGCAGAACGTATGCCCGACATCATCGACCTAGATGCGGGAAGTATCATTATTGGTAAAAAAACCATAGAGCAAATGGGGGAGGACTTTTTGAATTTTGTTATTGCAGTTGCCAGTGGGGAAATAAAAACCAAAGCTCAGCTACTACAGCAGAACGATTTTATTCCTTGGAAACGCGGGGTTTCACTCTAATGCGATTCCGTTGCTCCGAACCATGAAAGCACGTACGGGCAGGTGCTACTTTTTCAACTCTTCCGGAAAAATAGTAGGATCAAAATCCCAAATCAATGGAAGCAAGTAATACGTCATCAAGGTGACCAATAGAATGGAAATTAGGTTCATCCAAACTCCTTTTTGCACCATATCGGGAATCCGCAGATAGCCCGAACCAAAAACAATGGCATTCGGTGGTGTCGCTACGGGTAGCATAAACGCACAGGAAGCCGCCACAGTGACCCCGACCATTAGAATAAACGGATGCGTATTAAAAAGCAGTGCCACAGGAACGATTACGGGCAACAGCATCGAGGTCGTGGCCAGATTGGAGGTGACCTCGGTAAGAAAGTTGACCGAAGCTACCAAAATAAAAACCAGGACCAACAGGGAAATCCCCTGAATAGAAACCAATTGCCCACCGATCCAATCGGCCAGACCGGTTTGGGAAAACCCTGCTGCTAAAGATAATCCACCTCCGTAGAGCAACAAAATACCCCATGGCAATTTAACGGCCTCTTCCCATTTTAGAATCCGTCTGTCTTCCTTTTGCCGCGTCGGCAACAAAAAGAGTAGCACGGCAAAAAAGACTGCAATAATGGTATCATCGATTTGCGGAACAAAGGGTTTTAGGATATAGTTACGTAACATCCAGCAAAGTGCGGCACCTATAAAAACGACCAGTACGATCCGTTCTTCATAGGTCATCTTCCCTAGCTGGGCCAGCAACCGTTTAATCTCGGACTTTCCACCAGGAAAACTTTTCTGCTCAAACGTAAACGCTTTTCGGGTCAAATACCACCAACAAATGATTAAAAGTACCAAAGCGATCGGGAGTCCGAATTTCATCCATTCCATAAAGGAGATCTCTATCCCGTAGGTATCGGACAGGATTCCGCTCAGAACCAGATTGGGTGGTGTTCCTATCAAGGTCGCCACACCACCGATACTTGCCGAATACCCGATAGCCAACATCAAAGCTTTTCCGAATATGCGCGTTTCGTTCTCCGCAGTAGCGGGATTGTCCTTTAATTGTGCAACAATGGCCATACCGATAGGCAACATCATGACCGCCGTAGCGGTATTGGAAATCCACATCGACAGAAAGGCGGTGGCCACCATAAACCCTAAAATGATGCTGCTTACACTGGTGCCTATGATATTGATAATGTTCAATGCAATGCGTTTGTGTAAATTCCATTTTTCAATGGCAATCGCAAGGACAAACCCTCCTATGAAAAGGAATACAAACTTATGGCCGTAACTGGCGGTTGTAGTCTGCAGATCCAAGGCACCGGTCAACGGAAAGAGTACAATGGGCAATAAAGCAGTCACGGCAATGGGAACTACTTCCAACGTCCACCAAACCGCGATCCAAGCGGTGGAGGCCAATACGGCGTTCGCCGCCTCAGACAAACCTTCGGGACGGAAGAAAAATAGGATGTAAAAAAACAAGCCAGGCCCAAGAAACAAGCCTACCGATTTGAGTTTTTTAGAGGTCATACCCAGTGGCTAATTAAACGAGGGCTTGTTCAACACCAAGCCCAAAAACGGTTTCACGGCAATTTGAATCAGCTTTTGACCAAAAACTTTTTCATTTCCTTTTCATTGACCTCCAATCCGATACCCGGAGTTTTGGGAACGTACAAATACCCATCTTCAAACCGGAATTTGTTCATGAACAAGGGTCCTAGTCCCATACTTTTTCGTTCCCCTCCATATTCCTGCACCCGCGCGGGATTAAAGATGGTTGCTACCAATTGTAAGGTAGCGGCCGTGGCCAAGGTAGGCCTCGCGTTGTGGAACATGACTTCTTTTTCAAAGGCCTGTGCCAAAACCGCCGCTTTTTTCATTTCGCTGATTCCACCTCCTTTGATCACGTCTAGATTCACAACATCGGCCTTGCCTTTGGTGATCAATTCTTTAAAATCCCAACGATTGAATTCGTGCTCCCCGGCCGCAATTCTAATGGGACTGGCTTCGACACATTGCCGCAGGCCATCGCGATCGTGATAATGCACCGGCTCTTCTACCAATAGTACATTGTATTTTTCGTAAAGTCGTTTGATCAGTTCAATGGCTTTTCCCGGGGTATACCCATTATTGAAATCTACGAACAGGATTTTATCATCACCGATGGCATCCCGCACCGCTTTTACATATTGCTCCGTATCATCGGGTTCCGGGTTTCGGTTCAAGACCCGTATCTGCATACGAAGTTTAATGGTATCATACCCTTTGGAGACAAAATCCATGGCCGTAGCGGCTGCTTCTACAGGAGTTTTTCTGTTACGGTCACCAATCCCAAAGCTGCCGTATACTTTTATTTTTTCAACCTTGCACCCTCCCAGTAATTGATGTACGGGCATTTGGAGTATCCTACCTTTTAAATCCCAGAGTGCATTGTCAATACCCGCAAGTGCGCCTGTAGAAAGTCCCGAAAGCCCCAAATCTTCCCCTTTGTATAGGATTTGATGCCATAGGTACTCACTTTCAAAGGGATTTTCACCCAGTACAATCGGTTTTCCCACTTTGTCTATGGCCTTGGATACCACTGCTGTATTGTCATGGTCCCCTTCTCCCCAACCACTGACACCTAGGTTGGTGTCGACCTTTACGAATAGGGCTTTTTTATGGATGTAGGTCTTTACATCGGTAATTTTTATATCATCCGGGACTTGTGCTACCGCTGGGGAATTACCCATAACCTTTTGCATCCCCGCAGTACCCAAACCTGCAGCTCCCAGCAAACTTCCCTGTAAAAATTGTTTTCTATTCATTCGAAAAATATTTTGATTAATCGGCATCGCTACCCGTACTTTTCTTGGACTGTGTTACCACATCGGAAAAGTAAATTTTCAACGTATCCACGGTTGTTTGCCCGTCTTTGGTCCCAACCGCTTTGAGATGGTTATAGCCTTCTTTTAAAGGGACGTCCCATATCCATTCCTCGGCTTGCAATAGTTTTCCCACTGACTTTTCATTTACAAAGAGCTCTACCATATCACAATTACTAAAAACCTCTATCGCTTGCTTTTCATCCGGGTTTCCGGTCCTGTGTGTCCATGTGTGACTTACAAGATACACCATTGGGGAGGTGGTCCATTGGCTTTTGTAGTAATAAAACAAGGATTTGGGTTTTCGATCGTAGGTCATCATCCCTTTTTGGTTGATGTGCGGAATGTTCCCTACTTTGGCAAAACTGGTAAAATCGAACATATTCCACAGGGTACTGCCTGCCACCCAATCGGTTTTTTCAATGTAGTCCCAATAGGCCTTATGAAAGCGTATTTGATAGGTTTCCGAATGGTCAAAACGGGCCGCTTCCTCTGGTCGTAGGTGATACCCATACTTTCCTTCGGCACCGTATTCCGAGACGATCACCTTCCATTCGGGGTGCTCCTTACGGTCTTGTTCCATGGAGATGGAAAACTCCTCGGGTTCGGTGAGTCCGTCATAAGCGCTCCCTCCGGTGTACCAACCTATGTATTTGTTACGTCCCTGAACGTCTACCAAGGACATCGCTTTGCCATCCTTCAGATCATTTTGTGCCATAACGGTAGGTCGTGTGGTATCGTATTCCTTCACGGCTTCAATGGCTCCTTTGGTAGACTTCAGGGACCATTCGATCACCTCATCGGTCAGGTAGTCCCTGTAGTATTCATTGCCTACGCCCCAGAGAATGATGGAAGGGTGGTTTCGGTCGCGTTGCACCATCGCGGCCGTCATTTTTTTTACATTTTTTACGAACCCCTTTTTTCCGACTGAATTAACCACGGGTATTTCTTCCCACACCATCATTCCAAGGGAATCGGCTAGGTGTAATGAATGCGGATGATGCGGATAGTGTGATAGGCGAATGAAATTCACCCCCATTTCCTTCATCAACAGATAATCCCTTTTTCGTGCGGTACTGTCCATTGCCCATCCCTTTTTAAAATCATCTTGATGTATGTTGACACCATGTAATTTCAACTGCTCTCCGTTGAGTGAAAAGCCCGTATCCTTATGAAATTCGAAAAAGCGGATGCCAAAATAATCGCTCTGTTGATCTAAAAGGCTTCCCTGGGAATCGATAACACTTGTGACAATCTTGTAGCGATGCGGATGGTCCGGGCCCCAAAGCATTGGGTTTTTAAGGTCGGTAAAAGTTTCGGTAATCTTTATTTTTCGACCATCGCTCGGCAGCTGTACCTTTTGGATCGCAGAGGCCATGATTTCATGGTACGGATTCACCAAGTTGGTCATTACGGTATACGAGGTGGCTTTGTTTCCCAAATTCCGTACGGTAGTGGTTACGTTCACTTGTGCATTGGTCGGGCTTACCTTGGGAGTAGTGACAAACACGTCTTTCACAAACGCTTTGTAGTGGACCACCAATTGCACTTCCCGATACAAACCGCCTTGGGAATTATAGTCCGCCGTATGAGGCTGATAATCCTTGTGGTACCGATTGTCGACCCGTACGATCAATTCGTTTTCGGCTCCATAATTTAGTTGCTGGTCAATTCCATAGTGAAATCCGGTATACCCATTTTCGTGTTTTCCGAGATAGTGCCCGTTCAACCAGACATCTGCTCGGGTATTGGCACCCAAAAACTGTAGTTGGGTGTGCTGCACTTCCCAGGCTGCTTTGGCATAGAATCGGGTTTTATACCATCCGGTGCCTCGAGCGTACATTTCGGTGATGTCGAGGGTGTCTTTATAATTTCGATAGTCGTGATGTGATTGGTAATCAAAAACATGGGGTACTTGTACTTCTTCCCCAACAACCTTGGTCCCTTCTTTGAAAGGATGGTCCTGAAACCACTCCGCAGCGGTCCCCCCGGTCATTTTCTTTTCATAGTGAAACGCCCAACCGTCTTGAAGGGGCAGTACCGTTCTGGTGGGTTCCTGGTCCCAAAGTACCACTGTATGCTCTTCAGGGGGTACCACCACATGAATGAATTTGGCTTCCCAGGCCTCCATTTGGTATTCCAACAGCCGCTCGGTCTTAAAGATTTCTTCGGGAAGCTCCACGACAACTTTCTGCTTTTTTGGGGAAACCACCAAGAGATAGGCTTCGTTTTCTACCATGAACTCCCGTTGTATGGCGATATGGTAAGCATTCGATTTCACCCTTTTGGTAATGTCGTTCGGGAATTTTCGTCTGCGGGCATTGGTCAGGATATTTTTTGAAGTGCCTACCCAACTGTCGTAGAAAAAGATGTTCGTACGCTCTTCTCTGTACGGAAGGTTAAAAGCGGCTATCCAGGTCATATCTTCTGGTAGTTCCGGGGCAAATTTGAGATCAAAATGGGTGTCGTTCATCTCTTCATATCCGAGCAGTTTGGTCGTTAACGGGTCTTCCTTTAAAATCCCATGGGGAGTCAAAATGAGCGGTTCGTCCCCCTGCAGCCCCCCTTGAAACAACTTTTGGGCATGCAGTGGACAACTCATTAAAATCAAGGATATCAGTAGCTTGTTCATATGCATTTTTCTGAGGAGAATCGTTAGTTAAGAGGTTGAATGGCTATGCCGTTTATGTGCATGTCCTGTATCAGCACATCTGTTACGTGTTCGTATTTGAAGGTACTATCCGTCTTTTTTATATGAATGTTCTTGAGATACACCCTACGTATGGGTTCCCTTTCCAAACCTATTATGCTGACCGGAACGTCCGAGGTATGGTTCATGCGAATGTCCTCGATAAAAAAATCAGCGTACTTTGTGGGGTAGTCATTGCCGCGCCAACCGTGATAATCGGTTGTAAAGGCCATACCGTATTTAGTACTGTCTATTTGCATGTTTCGCAAATAGAGCTGTTTCATAAAACCCCCTCTATCGGGATTGCTCTTAAAATTGAAGGCATGCTTGTTGCTCGAAATCTTGTTGCGCTCTACGAATACATTTTGTACACCGCCAGACATTTCAGAACCTACACAAAAACCGCTGCCCACTTGTGTACGCATCACATTATCACGTATGATGATGTTTTCGGAACCTGGATATTGCCATCCATCTTGATCACGCCCGGCTTTGATCGCAATGCAATCGTCTTGCGTGTGAATGGTATTGTTTTCGATCAAAACATTTTTACAACTGTCGGGGTCAATACCATCATCATTGGTGGTTCCCGCTTGAATATGTAGGTTCCTTAGGGTGATGTTTTCAGATAACACGGGGTGTATGGTCCAAAAGGGAGCACCTTTGATCGTGAAATCGCTTAGGAGTATGTTCTTGCATTCCAAGAATTCGATTCCTGTGGGTCTCAGAAAATGTCCTTCTCCGAACACCCGTTCCGATATAGGTATTTGATCGTTCCCCATTTGGCGCAACATCTTTTTATCGGCTTTCTGCTTCTGTTTCCAGGTATGGAAGAAACGTTCTGTTCGACCATTGATGGTTCCCTTCCCGGTAATTGCGATATTCTCCTCGTTCGCGGCATAGATCAAAGGAGAATAATTCATACAAAAGGTACCCTCCCAACGTACTTTTACCAAGGGTTCGTATGCTTTGGGGTTCGATGAGAACTGCAATACCGTCCCCTCGGACAAATGAAGATTGGTGTTGGATTTCATTCGGATGGGCCCATTGACCTGATAAACACCTTTAGCAATTTGCACCGTACCCCCGCCGTCTTGCGATGCTTTTTCCAAGGTACTATTCAAACGCTGCTGAAAACGAATGGTATCGGAAACCATATAGACCGTATCCTTAAAAGTGGGCGGCACTATTTGCTTAAGAATAGCAGGGACATCGACCGTCCAAGCCTTGGAAACCTGTGCCTCGGCAACCGCTAGAGCGAAGCCTTTCTCACCTTTTTTATCACGACCGCATGCGAAAACGAGCAGCATCAGAAAACCGAAGTACAAAATGTTTCTGCAAATCTTGATCATGGAAATGCGTTTTGATGCACTGCGCTTAAAAACCGTAGTCCAAAAGCGGTGGCAATGTCCCGATAAATAAGCTGCATTTTTCCGTTACTTTTTTCCCGTTGACGTATTTCAAAGTAGCCCCCAGCCAAATTTTTATCGGGATGATCCGATGCAAACTGATTCTTTAAAGTAAAGTCCAAGGCCCGTTTAATATTTTTGGTAAAAGTGTCGTTTCCCAGTTGCAAAAGGCGCAACCATAGTAAACCGGCAAAAGACGTTCCGGAGCCACAAGGGGATCGCCGGTCATGGTTCCCATCGGTATAGCTCAGGTAGTAAATGACCCCACTTTTTTGCTGTAACCGTGCCAGGCCCTCGGCGGTTTTGGTCGCCGCCAAAAGATATCTTTTATCTTGGGTCAGCGTATAGGCCTCGACCAGGGCCTCGGCGTTCCAAGTATTGAATCGGGCATGTATCTTCCCCGTTTTGGA
Source organism: uncultured Flavobacteriaceae bacterium (assembly GCA_947493175.1). Taxonomy (GTDB): domain Bacteria; phylum Bacteroidota; class Bacteroidia; order Flavobacteriales; family Flavobacteriaceae; genus Pelagihabitans. The sequence goes on from CANLQD010000001.1 coordinate 57,658, forward strand.
ATCGTTGGGTTCAAACTGCATCCAAAAACCATTTTCAGACTGACTTTGCAACAAGCCTTCACATAGGTCTAAAAAGGCTTTTTTGTATCTTTTTTTCCCTGTGAATAGATACATATCTTTCCATAGATATCCTTCTGCGTTGGGCCTGGCTACTTGATTGATAGTAATATCGCCATCTTGATGCTGCGCGTGTGGACTCTTATCTTTCCAGATTTCCCCGGTTATCGGATCTACGATGTTGTAGCTTAATCGATGTTCGGGTAGGTATAGATGATCCAAAATCCAACGTCCTGCTGAGGAAGCAACTGCCGCATAGCGGGGATTTCCTGTTACCTCGCTTAGATCAAAAAGTCCCGGAGTGCCATCGGTAATCGTAGTAGTATTGATCAATTGCCCCACGCCAGCGCCGTGAACTGCATTGAGATACCCTGCCAACAAATGGTTTTTCGGGAATTGTAAACCGACCCACCAGTCCCCTGCCCTCACGGCATCTTTTAGCGCATCCTCATTTCCATTGATTCGATAGGATGCCAGCAGCCCCTGAATCAATTGTCCGGTATGCCACGCAGGTTCGTATTCTCGCCAAGTACCTGAAATAAGTTCATAATCCCCCCGGGCCTTGCCCATAGCATCCAAACAGACCTTGCCCGCTTGGGCTTGGGCATGTTTCATGGATGTCTCTATTTTAGAACGATACCCCTCTTTTAAAACCAACAACGGTTCTTGCGCCCTTATTTGGCCGAACGTAATGCACACTACTACTAAAAAAAGTCTCTTCATTCTATTCTACATTCAAAACAAATTCTTTGGTGTTAAGGGTATTTCCCCTTAGCTGTAAGGTATCCAGTCCCGTTACATTGTTCAGATAGAGTGCATGGCGATCCATGGCTCCTTTTTCGTGTTGAATAGAAACATTTTCCATCTTGAAATCGGTGGCATGGGCGATGATCACCGTTGCCGGCGACTGCACAAAACTGGCCGTACTTGGCCAGTCTTTTACTTTTTTGTTCCCTTTGGGTTTGATCCAATTATTTGCAATGGTATCATCGGCATCGGGTACTCGTATTTTACTGTTTTTAAAACTAATATTCTCAATATCCCGTGATGGGTGACCCGAAAAATAAAGGAGTCCGTTGGTGGTAATATCTAAATTTTCAAAACTTATATCAGCTATGTTTCCTACCTTGGAAATGGCCTCCCGCTGATGAATGTCCATAAAGATGGCGTACTCTTGCTTATGCCTGCTACCGGTTACCATATGGATATCTGAAAAATCAATCTTTTGATAAGTACCCCCGTCCATCATGAAAAGGGCGATGCCGTATCGGGAATCTCGAATACTGATGTTGCTAAAAGTAACATCGGTAATCAAATCTCCCGAACCGGTACCCAGTTTCAGGGCGGCATCATCGCTTTCTAAATAACAATCGGTAACGCGAATGTCTTTGGTGACCCTACTTCGTTGTTCGCCATGATCATTGATCAATTGATCGGGCTTTCGGCTGCTTTTTAGGCAGATAGCGTCATCACCGGTACGGATGTCACAATTCATAATCCGCACCTCGGAAGAATTACGAATGTCGATACCATCGGTATTTGGACTACGAGAATCGTTTTTAATATGAAGGTCTTTGACCAACACATCTTGGCAAAAATCCAAACTGAGACAATGCGACGGACTGTTGACCAACACAATCCCTGAAATGATCACATGCTTTGAATCTGTTATGGCAATCCAGGGTCTAGGCCGCTCGATGAATTCCCAATTTTCATCAAAAAAAGAGGTGCCATTTCCATTAATGGTTCCCTCACCTGTAACTACGAGATTATCTGCATACGGGGCCAGAATAAATTCATCCTGGTTGTAATCGCCCATATTTTTACTCGCTATCAATTCGGCCCCCTTTTCTAGTCTTAAGGTCATATTGGGTCCTAACAACAGACTACCGGTATAGAATTTTCCGGCGGGTACAATTACTGTTCCCCCGGCGCCAATGGCATTTTCGATGGCCATTTGAATGGGTCTGGTATTGATCGTTTTGCCATCCGGAATCGCTCCAAAATCCAAAATGTTGTATTTCCCACCTTTGTCCTGGTCCCATGCAACAAAGCATACCCATATCAATAGAAAGGACAACCCCGTTACCAGGGTTGTCCATGAAATGAATTTGACGGAAACTCGCTTTTTCCCCTTACGCATTTCGCTCAATTAAACTAACTAACTTCCTTTTGTTGTTATTCGCGCAGGCTCCCATCAAAATTCCTGGTCCACCCTACGGTCCAATCTTCTCCTTCAGGAACCGCACCTACATAATTTACCGCATCAAAGAAATCACCTAATACGGCGGCATCCGAGGCATTTGTATCAGAAACCCCGACATAGGTGACCGACAACGGAAACTCTTCTTCGGAATTGTTATTGACCGCTTCCCTAAAATCATCCCTTACCGAACTATGGAGTCCGTCGTCATCACCATTATCCCCATTATTGAAAACGGTAGAATTGCGAATGGTTATGGCTCCGTCCCTGTTTCTAAAAGAATTTTCAAAACCGGTGACCACGGTATTATAAAATTGTCCGTTACCACCATCGCGGGTCTGTACTCCCTCACTATCCCCTACTCCATCGCCCACAATGTTGGGACCGATCAAGGTAATGTTAGAAAGTGTAGGATTCGAGTTTCTGGGCGAATCATCGCTGTCCCTACCATTAATTCCAGCACTATCATCCACATCGGTGACCACGACCCAAAACTGACCGTTCCCCAGCCAACCGTCGCTATAGCGAATACCCCGATCATCGGGCTTGGTAGAAACGATGTGTTTCATATTTACATAACCGCCCCGAAGGCGAATACCACTATCGCCTGAATCGAAGACCTGTACATAATCAAGGGTCGTGGCGCCCCCTACTTGTCGTAGTTGCAAGGCTTCATCGCCATTGCCGCCATATTCGATTCGAACATATTTTAAAATTCCCGAATCGTCTTCGGGCGCATCGGTTCCCCTTAAGGTAACCCCTATCCAATCACTATCATCGGGATCTTCGGGTTGATCGGGCGCAGCGTTCACGCTGGAAAAGAGGATAGGTTCATCGACAGTACCTTCGGCTATTAGTTTTCCACCGATTTGAACATTCAGCTCGGTATCTTCCGTCAAAGCATAAACCGAGGTGCCTGGTTCGATGGTCAAAGTCGTAATATCGGCTACTTGAACTTCACCGTTCAATAGCCAAAGAGTTTCGTTATCGAGGGTTTCATCAAAATTGATGTTTCCGGTAATTTGCTTGAATTGTGTTCCGTTCAGCTGTACCTCTTCTATGGTAAACTGTGGGGTTACCTCCGAGATACTAGCATTGAACGAAGCGGTAGCGGTCGCTCCTTGGGTATCTGTAAGCTCGAACTGTATGGTTTGGGTGGTTCCCAGCCACTCATCCAAAACCAATACTTCCAAACGATAGACATCACTGCCTGTATCTCTACTACTATAAACAATCCGATTCAATACCGTACTTCCCAACGATACTTTGAATTCCCTAAAAAGGGCGGCCGCTTCGTATTCGACATCGAACCGAATGGTCTGCCCGATTCTAAATTCTCCCGATTGGGTTTCCAACATAATGGATGGCTCTGGATAAAATGGCGCTTCGATGGCTTCATCGTCATCACTACATGCATGTATCATAACCATGCTTAGGGCAATGGCAATAATCCTTGTATGGTATAAGAGTCTGCTCTTCATTTTCTTAAAATTTAAAGTTGACGCCAAAACGAGCGGACCAATCATAGATTTCGTAATTGGTCACTTGGCTTCGAATGGATTGGTACTCTACATTAGGGTCGTTCGTAAGGTTCACGAACTCTGCAAAAACTGTAAGGTGGTCGTTTATTTTTTGTGATGCATTGATATCCAATTGATAACGTTCATCCACAAAAAAGTCCTGACTAGGGTCGTCCGAAAAACTCAAAATGGATTTGGAGTTATAGTTTAATGCCACTCTGGAACTAAAGCCTCCCTTATCATAGGAAAGCGCCGCATTCCAAATATGATCCGACTGTCCTATAAAAGGCACATCGTCCCTGACACGCATTTCGCCGGAATCCTCATCTAAAAACTCAAAACTACTTTGAGAATCTACATAGGTGTAGTTGAGATACACACCCAAACCGGAAAGCACCCCTGGCAAGAAATCGAGTTTTTTGGAAAAGTTGATTTCAGCACCGATTAGTTCGGCAACATCGCCGTTTATCGGTGCGTTTTGAAGAAACAATTCTTGATTAAAATCGACATTGGAAATCTGATCAAAAATGAAATTTTCGATACGTTTGTAAAATATCCCTCCTGAGATAATTCCGGCCCCTCTCAAATAATTTTCAAAAAGCAGGTCGAAATTTGTGGCATCCGCAGGAAGCAAATCAGGGTTTCCCAAGCTCAACCGCTGATCGGCAAAATTGATATTCTGTGCAGGCACCAAATCTTGAAGTTCTGGCCGCGCATATGAGCGGGTAAAGGCAAACCGTAGATTGGCCCGATCGTTCAGTTGGTACTTTAAATGCAACATAGGCAACAGAAAATCATACGAATTACTCCCTTGAATCGGCTCGGATGATACCGGTACGGCCGGTGAATCGTCGGTAGCCGGCGGCTCTATCTCTAACCGGAGGGCATCGTACACCACGTCGGTTTTCTCATAGCGCACCCCAGCTAGAATCCGAAGTTTATTGAACTGTATTTTTCCTTGCACATAGGCGGCGTATACATCTTCCCCCGCATCATAGAAAAAGCTTTCGCTATTGATTCTTGAAGCATTTTCATCCAAGGTATAGGCATCCCTATTATCGATAAAATGCTGCATGGCCCTTTGTGGATCCGGGAACCTTCCCATTTGATAGCGACCATCGAAAATACTACTGCTATTGTTATCGAATACCTGAGTCAGGTTATAAGGCCCGTTGAAATCGCTGTACTCTACCGTATTTCGCCGACGAAGGTTGTCCAGATCGCGATACTTGCCCCCTGTTTTCAGTTCTCCCGTATTATTGCCGAGTCGAAACGGGACGGTCAGGTTGAGTTTGGCAACGGTATTATCGCCACGGTTCAATATAGGTTTATCTTGCTGAAAAGAGTTGAATTCATATGCCTCATAATTTTCAAAATCGAAATCCGGTGAGGAAAACAGCACAAAGTCCCCATCGCGTTCCAAGCTAAGGGTAAGGTCTCTTTTTCGAAACACAAACCGATCGCTCACCAATTTGCGTTCAGATCTTGTAAAGTTGACCCCATAATCCAGTTTTGCAAAATTCCCCAAGGGATGTTCCCCATCGAACGTTATGGTAATGTTCTCCCGATCAATGACGCGATCATTGATATCCCTTCGAACCCGTACATCGTTATCGGGCCCTGCTACGTTCGGGTTTGCCGGATCATTATAATTATTTCTTGGTCTAAACCGGGTTCGCCTGCGCAGCGACTCATCCTCCAGTTTGTTATAAATAGCCTTAAAAACCACCTTGGAATTATCATTGAAGCGATAATCGAAAGTTGCGTTCACCCCGATTCGCGTACGTTCGTTCAGCAAAGGCCGTAGGCGGTAGTCGTCTACTACCTGCGCCCTAAACGAATTAGGATCATCCTCATCACCAATTCTTCGATCTCTATAAGTTGCCTCAAACCGCTCCTCGCCATTGACAGTGTTATAGTAACTCCCTCCTAGTAGTATACCAAACTTTTCATCTTTGGTACGTTTATCGAACTTGAGCTTCGCAATTTGGCTTCCTCGTTGGAACAAATCGTTGTACCCCCCACCAAGGCTTCCCCTGATTCGGGCTTTGCTGCTGTTAGCGGTCGGGGTGATCAGATTGATCGCCCCACCTACGGCATCCCCATCCATATCGGGCGTAATGGCCTTGCTGACTTCCATACTCGCCAACTGATCGGCCGATATTAAAGCCAAGGTTTCTGTACGCCCTCCACCCTCATCGGTTGCCGGAATCTGTTCGCCGTTGATACTGACCGTTGTAAAATTGGAAGGGGTTCCCCGTATTTTTACCACGCTGCCCTCGCCGTTATTACGGGAAATAGAGACCCCTGAAACACGTTGCATTGCTTCACCTACATTGATATCGGGAAACCTCCCCACTAAATCTGCGGAGACAATGGTTTTTATATTGTCGGCATTTTTTTGTTGGTTATAGGCCCGTTGTTGCCCCTCGAGGCTGCCAGATACGATGACCTCGCCCAGTTGGTTCACCGAGGGCTTCAAAATAATATCGCCCAAATTGATATCAATGGTACCGTCTACCGTTACTTCCTGGGTATAAGGTTCGAAGCCCAAATAGGAAACTTCCAGTATATGGGTACCCGAAGGCACACGATTTACCGAAAAAAGCCCATTAAAATCGGCTGTAGTACCGATATTCAATGCCTTGATAAAAATGGCGGCGCCTGGTAACGGATCATTTTGGTCACCTACTACTTTACCGTTTATGACCGAGTATTCCTGTTGCGCCATAACGGATACTGAAGGATGAAGTGACGATTCGGAAGCATAGGCAAAAGTGGTTAGGCACCATAAGACCACTAGCCATATTCCTTTTGTGTGGGATTGCTTAAAATATGTCATGAGTTGATTAGTTTAGACAAATTACTTTTCTTAGTATGCCAAGACAACCTTCAAATGAGGCGTTCCGACCCAATTAAACAAAGCTGCTGATAAGTAGATTCGTACAAACGACTTTGGGGAAATCGTTTGGTATATGTTTTAATTACTTCATAAAATTCAACCTGCAAAATTAGCATTGTTGTAATTTTTTGTGCAATCGATTGCATATTACACATTTATTTATAAAATGCCAAAATTTGCTAAAAATTTTAAGAAATAATCTTTTTAAGACCTAAAAATTAACAATTCAACGATGATTATCTTTTGAAAAGTGTTTTATTTCGTTAATTTGTGCAATCGATAACATATTCCACTATTTTTATATGCGGTAAGTTTTAAAATTTATTTTCAAGTTTAAAAAACAACTTTTGTACCTTCCGTCTCAATGAAACCTAAAAAAACGACCATACACGACATTGCTGAAAAACTCAATGTTACGGCATCTACCGTTTCAAGGGCATTGAAGAACAATCCACGAATTAGTGAAGCCACCAAAAAAGTAGTCCTCGAAATGGCCGACGAGTTAAACTATCAGCCCAACCATATCGCCTCGGCACTCCGCAGTGGCAAAAGCCATGTAATAGGTATTATTGTGCCCCGTATCAACCGGGCCTTTTTTTCTTCCGTAGTGCGAGGTGTTGAGGAAGTAGCCAACTCTTTGGATTACCGGGTCGTAGTCATTCAATCGTATGAAGACCCTGAGAAAGAGGTAGCAGCCGTAAACGCTTTGCTGAACGCCCGGGTCGATGGAATCATTGCCTCCTTGGGGAAAAACACGGAAAGCTTTGAGCATTATGAAAACATTCTAAAAAAGGATATACCGCTTGTACTCTTTGATCGCACCACGAATAAATTGAACACAAGTCAGGTGGTTATCGACGATTATCTGGGCGCCTATAAGGCAACCGTTCATCTTATTGAACAAGGATGCCGGTCCATTGCCCATTTTACCAATTATAAAAGAGTAAATATTTACAAGGAACGCTATAGGGGGTATGTAGAAGCATTAAAGGATCATGGCATTCCTTTTAACGAGGCTTTGATTTGTGAAAGCAATATGCAATTGGAAGACGGCAGAATTTGCGTTGACAACTTATTGCAGGCCAACATATCGTTCGACGGTATCTTTTCGGCCAGTGATTATAGTGCCATTGGTGCCATTCAAACCTTGAAAGAAAATGGATTGGGCGTTCCTTCGGACGTTGCGGTAGTAGGTTTCAGCAACGACTCCTTTACCTCTTTGACCGAACCTTCGATGACATCGATAGATCAGTTTCCCATAGAAATGGGAGAGGTGGCCGCTCAACTTTTTTTTGATATGCTCAATGCGGAAAAAAACACCATAATCACCAAAAAAACGGTGCTTCAGCCAGAACTGATCATACGAAATTCATCCCTGAGGTTACAGGAGAAAAGCGTTTCTTAAGGAGCGCGTTTTTAAATTTTAAATAAACGGATCTTTATGCGCAATCGATTGCATTTTATTACGGATGATTTTTTACTTCAAAGTGATTTTGCAAGGGAACTCTATCACAATTATGCAAAAAAGCTACCGGTTTTGGATTACCACTGTCACCTGTCGCCAGAGGCCATTGTAGAGAATCGAAAGTATCGCAACTGTACGGAGGTCTGGCTTTATGGCGACCATTACAAATGGCGGGCCATGCGTACGCTAGGGATCAATGAAGAATATATTACCGGCAGTGCCACTGATCAGGCAAAGTTTACCCAATGGTCGACAACTGTACCCTATACGGTTCGTAATCCCCTATACCAATGGACCCATCTAGAACTTCAACGCTATTTCGGTATCGAAGAGCTGCTATCCGAAGATAATGCCGAGGAAGTTTACCGCAAGACATCTGATATGCTTCAACAGGAAAGCCATCATACCCAAGGGTTACTTCAACAAATGAACGTAGAAGTCGTATGTACTACAGATGACCCAACCGATAGCCTAGCTTCCCATAAAAAAGCAGTGCAACAAAAATCATCATTACAACTACTCCCCACTTTTCGACCAGATAAGGCGTACGCTACCCAAAATGTAAGGCTATATCAGAAATATTTGGAGCGTTTGGGCGATGTGTCGGGCGTACAGATCAGTTCATATGCCGACCTGATCATATCTTTGGAAAGGCGAATCGATTACTTTCATACCCATGGTGGACGTCTCTCAGATCACGGATTGGAACAGCTCTCTTATTTTGATATGGGGACATATGATATAGAGCATTTGTTCGCAAAAATACACCAAGGCCAAACCTTGTCTCCCGAGGAACAAAAATACTATACGTTTGAAACCTTGGTACATCTATGCAAAAGCTATCAAAAACATGGTTGGGTACAGCAATTTCACCTTGGGGCGCTTCGCAATACCAATGAGCGAATGTTACAAAAGTTAGGGCCCGACACCGGTTTCGATTCCATTGGTGATTTTTCCCAAGCCAGGGCCTTGAGCGGTTTTCTGAATCTTTTAGATCACGATGACCAATTAGCAAAAACCATCTTGTACAATCTAAACCCATCAGATAACGAGGTACTTGCCACCATGATCGGTAATTACAACGATGGAAGCATCAAGGGGAAAATGCAATTTGGTTCTGCTTGGTGGTTTTTGGACCAAAAAGACGGCATGGAGAAACAGTTAAACACGCTATCCAACATGGGAATGTTGAGCTGTTTTGTGGGTATGCTTACCGATTCTAGAAGTTTTCTCTCGTTCCCAAGGCATGAGTATTTTAGACGCATTCTCTGCAATCTCATCGGTACGGATATCGAAAATGGGGAATTACCAACAGATATCGACTGGTTGGGAAAAGTAGTAAGCGATATTTGCTACTACAACGCCAAAACCTACTTTGATTTTTAAGTCATATGCAGCAACTCAACAGAAAAAACGCATCGATCCATACCGAGCGGCCTATAAAAGTAGTACAGTTCGGAAAGGGTAACTTCCTTAGGGGCTTTAGTTGTTGGCTATTCGACGTTCTAAATGAGCAAACCGATTTCAACGGAGACATCGTTATCGTTTCTTCCCATTCCAAAACCCTCGACCCGCACCTGTCGAAACAAGAAGGGCTATACCATGTGTTGCTAAAGGGAATTGAAAAAGATAGATTGGTAGAAGAGACCAGACTGATCACTTGTGTAAGAAAAGAAATAAACCCACATGTAAATTTTAACGAATACATCGCTCTATCTTATTTGCCGGCACTTCAATATGTCGTTTCAAATACCACTGAAGCTGGTATCTACTTTGAGGAACGAGACCTCAATGTTAACCACCCCTCTATTTCGTTTCCGGCAAAACTAACCACTTTTTTGTACCACAGGTTTGTACATTTCGGTGGTGCTATGAGCAAGGGGATTACCTTACTTCCTACCGAACTTATCCCCGAAAATGCCAATCTTTTAAAGTCCATCGTTTTACGATATATCGATTTTTGGAAAATGCCCGATCCCTTTAAAACATGGGTACTCCAAGCCAATACATTCTGCAATACCTTGGTAGACCGTATTGTATCAGGTTTTCCAACCGACAAGGCGAACGACATTCATGAGCAACTAGGGTATCAAGACCGGTTGGTCGTTCAGGCAGAACCTTTTTATTCATGGCATATTGAGGGAACCAAAAGTAAGGGCAAACTACTCCCTTTAACAAAAGGAAACCTAGAACTATCGGTAGTTAGCAATATGGAGCCCTATCGAATGCGAAAAGTACGCATGCTGAATGGGGCACACATGGTCATGGTACCCCTTGGGCTATTAAAAGGCTTGGGATCGGTACAGGAAACTATCGAAAATCCCCAACTAGGACCATTGCTCGAGAAGATTATCTACCGGGAAATCATCCCTACACTTTCTCTTTCCTCAGAGGAACTCAACGATTTTGCCGGTTCGGTGATAGAACGTTTTAAAAATCCTTATTTAAATCATAAGCTGCATAGCATCTCATTGAACGGCATCTCGAAATTTAGGGTACGCCTACTACCGACTATTCTTCAATACAGGAAACTAAAAAACAAATGGCCCCAAGGACTGATGAATGCTTTTGCGCATCTGCTTGTTTTGTACAAGGGGAGCTATGGCAACTTACAATTCCATTTACGGGATGCCCCCGAGGTATTAACTTGTTTCGCCCATGCTTGGCAACAAACCGATTTGAGGACCACTTTGCAACTGTTGTTGGAAAAGGAGCAGTTTTGGGGACAAGACCTCACCAAAATTAAAGGTTTTAGCACCGAGTTAGAACGTTATGTCGAAGCCGTTTTCATTGCGGAGCCATGCAATTAAAGGGCGGTTATTGATAAGAAGCATGCTCCCATTGCACGCACAAACTCTTGTCTACCTCCCAAACATACCCTACGGCCATAGACATCAGAAGTATTTAATGTAGCTCTTTCGCTAGAAGCATTATGAAGGAATTGTGTTGGTATTATGGCACATACTACCAATTGTTCATATCCCATGATATGCCAAATAAGAAACGATAAAAACAATGCCCGTTATAAAGACCAAAAAGGAGTATAGCACGAGTTTCTGTTTCACCGCAATTGATTTTCCCAAATAATAGAGGTCGCAAATCATTTCGTTATAAACAGCATTGCCCTTGGTCATTACCCGCTGCATTTCAATCTTATACCGCTCTATCGGTAGTTTGGAAAAGCTATCGGCATACAAAACTCCCTTATACGCATCCTTATGATAACCTTTTCCCCTATAGCGATGGGGCAGCATGCTGATCAATGCAATGATCATCGAGGCAAAACAGAACTTCATCAACACCCGGACTCCTATTTCGATGATGCTTACTTTGGACTCAGGTGCCAGAAAAAGCGTTCCCATCAGCAATGAAATGATAATCGAATTGATGGTAATGATAATACTGGACTTCGTATCTACCATTCGAAGCAGACTGTAATGATTTCTCAAGAGTGTCCGAAAAAGGGTCTGGATACCCCTTGCATCAAACTTTGCTAGTTTATCCTTTTCTTTTGCTTTCATTTTACCAGTTTTAAATTTGCTTTCTACTCATCTTCAAATCACTAAATGCACCTTTGGTTCTATTGGTGGTTCCTCCCGATAGGGAGACTTCAACTCATATCGCACATCTATCTCAAGGTACTCGGAAATCCGTTTACAGCTCAGGAGTACAATGGTACGTTCGTACCTGATTTGATTGAGATACCGGATTACCCTGTAGATAGAATCGGTGTCGAGTTCACTAAAGGGTTCGTCTATCAGTAAAATAGATTTCTTCGTTAAAAAGGCCCTGGCATACATCAATAGCTTTTGTTGCCCTTTGGAAAGATTGCATGCCATTTCCCCAATGCGATAGTCCAGGGGAAGCGATGGCAATAACCCCAAAACATCCAAAATCTCCGTGACCTGTTCGCGATGCTTTGCTTTACGACTATAGGAAACAGCCTCAAATACCGTTTTACCCAATAAGGTGCATTGATCGGTAATTACGGCCATATTTTTTCTAAGAGTTTTTATATTGATGTTTTCAATGGGGGTACCCGCAATACGGATTTCCCCTGCACTAGCTACATACAACCCGTTCAATAGCTTCAACAGCGTCGTTTTTCCCATTCCGCCATTCCCCTGGATCGCGGTAATTTGACCAAAGGGAATGTTCAGGTCAAGGTCTTGCAACACCGGAATATCTTGGCCTGGGTATGTAAAAACCAGCTTCTCTGTTACGATATCCGGGTCTTTCCAATCAACTGCGACAGTGCCGGTCGTATGCTCTCGGGGCAGTTGTAAAATATCTGCCAACTTTTGATAGGAGATACCGCCGTTGCGCCAAACGATACTTACCCGAAAACACCTTCGAAAAACCGGCGTTATGGTAATCAGCAATAGCAAGGCGGTGAAAAAGGTCTTTGGATCTACGCCTGAACTTGCTTCGTTCTTCAGATGAACGGTTACCCACATCACCATTCCTATAGTCAGGTAGAGACCAAATGGAATTACAGCACCGATCAAACTCGTAATTTGTTGATAATCCCTACCCAAGCGTAAGAGGGTCGCGACCCTCTTTTGATACCGCCCCATTTCTGGAACAAATCGGTTGAACACCTTGATGGTCAATAGACCTTGTAACCTGGAGGTCACAAACTTCAACAATCCCGATTTTGCGTTTCTACGGGCGACAGAGGCGTTGTAGAGAAAACGGTTCAAAAGGTATACGACCACCGCCAGGAGTATGCTCAGCACCGACAAGGTGATTCCCAAATACAAGTGTAAGCTGAAAAAAATTCCCAGCGCCAATACCAACAAGACCATGTCACTCCCGAAACGGATGATTCCCTTGCTTAGAAAAGCCTGAATACTGGTCAGGTCGCCACTGTATCGCAATAAATACTTGGCAAACCCTTTTTCGTCATACACCTGCATGGACATCTTAAGTTGGTGATCAAAGATTTTCATTCGGAGAAACGATAGGTGTATCTCGCCCAAATATGAAGTGAAGTACCGTTCGCAAAAATCGAGTACGCCCCTGATAATCAAAACCACTACGAACAAGGTAAAATACCCTTCAAAGTCGGCGATCCATTCCTCCGGTATAAAACCCAAAAGACGGGCGCGGTGTGACTGTACATCAAATAAAAGGTCATAAGACAGCGCAATATAAATGGGAAGGAAAATAGTGAATAGTTGTGAAACAAAACTCACGACAAACGTTCCTATGATCCTAAACGGATAGGCTTTGGCAAACGACCCTATTAAATGTTTATAATGCACAGTTATCGGTTTTGACTATCCAAAAATCTGATTCGTACGGGAGCATCGGGAAGTTCACATTGTTCTTGCTTCCCAAACCAGTTGTATCGATTTGCGGCTGCGTAGTCGTATACCCTATCACGAAGCATTTTGGGTACGACCCATAACATTTTGCTCCAAGACCAAGGTTTTTTTAAGTTTTTACAGATTTGCAAGACCGCATCGCTCTTTTGATAGACTTTTCCATTGTGGATAAGCACGATGGATGACAATTGTTCGGATAACCCGTACGCTTCCAAAAGTCGTTTGCCGGTTTCGGACTGCAGCGAAGCAAATTGATACATGGCATATTTTTCACGTTTCAAAATAAAACGTACCCAGCTATTGCACATAGAGCAGACCCCGTCGAACAAAACCACGGAAGTGTCAGTTGATTTTTCGGGGCCTTCACCCATTTGGGATATTTTTTTCTTACGCGTCAATACTTTTTCAATGTCGAAAAAAGACAGAAATAGCAGTCCGCTCATTTGATACCGAAAACGGATTCCCATGATAAAAAAGATGCCCCAATGCATCATCCAGGTAAAAACGGCCCAGACCATCCCCCATTTTCTTTTGACCATTGCCAACGGGGCACCCAATTCTAATAGGAACGTAAGAATCCCCATGATCAAGAACAACCAAGTATGCTCAAAGATGAGATTGAACAAGGGACCTGCTTCGCTGCCCAATACTTCTTTGCGCAGCGCATCGACCGCTACTTGGGAGCGCATGGCGGTACCGTTCGCCCATTCCCAGGCGAGATCGCCTGCAAGCTTGGCTACTCCCGATAGAAAATAACTACCGACCGTGACCGCACAAATCAATTGAATGGGCCAACCATACTGCCAGTGTGCCCCTCTTGGTTTCATTTTGTTCTTTCCCCGCTTCCAGGAATCCCAAGACAGAGCATCTGCAGAAGCCACCAGCCCAAGGATTACAATATGTAGAATAAGGGCATTCCGATTGTGGTACAACATGGACCAGCTGTTGCGATACGTGAAATACAACAAGGCACCAATGGCAAATACCGGGCCGGTGAACCGAAATTTCCAACCGATGATATATGCAATGTTCAATGCTATCAAAGCAACCGTTATTCCCAAAAATACCTCGGGCATCAGGGGCTGGTCCATCCAACCCAGCACCCCTGTGGGCCGAAACGTTTCCATGTCGGACCCGGCCATCTTCTGTAACATATCAAAACGGGAAAGCAGATACCAAAGGCTAAAACAACCTGTGGCAATACGCAAAAGCGCTAACCTTTTTGGATCTACCTTAATAAACCAATACGTACGAATGTTCTTCAATAATTTCATCATCATCATTTTATCAATTGAACCGCCAATGTTTTTTCATATACCGGAAGGGTATCCTGTTGCAGGAAGTAATTTTCCAGATGATAGTATCCTTTTACCAGCTCAATATGGAGCAACTTGTTATAAGGATATCGATTCTCTTTTCCTATGCGGGCCGCAACCTGTTGCGTAAACGCCTGTGCGTTCGAAGACCGTGCTTTCTTTTTGATTTGTCTCCGTACCTGATTGAACCCACCGGTACCGGCCATTTTATACGGAATAGTGTATCTATTTTTAGCCGTATCGTACCCGACAAAGTAGTATACGCCATAGGTAGCCTCCCTTTTCTTTGAAAACATAGGGTAATAGGACAGCGGAAAGCTGTCCTTAGGATTACTTGCCCAGTTCTGCCATATGGGAGAGAGAACCAATACGACTACAATGATGCTGGCGCATATAGCCTGTTTTTGTGAATATTTCATGACTTAGGATTTAAACGATTCGCTCTTCAAACAGCGATATGGACCTTTGTAGTCGTGAGAAGACTTTTCAAGAGGCCGTTTTCCAACATCTTTTCCAAGGACAAGACGGGAAGTTCACATTGCTCCTCTACTTCTGCGATCAGCAAAGGACTACAGGTAAATAACCCTCCTATAGCGAATAAGCGGTCATCAAAAATGGGGGAGAGAAATTCTACCCCGGCGTGTACCGCCAGACTATCGCAACAAGACAAGAATACATGGTCTACCGTTTCGGTAAAGGGAATATGGTTCAATAACATACTGGTCTCCCTTTGGTACAGACCATCCGCAATTTCTATAACCACATAATCAGGGCCTGCGGTCTCTACTTCGTACAATAGGCTTTCATACAAGTCCATTAAGGTGTCCAGGGAGCAGAGGTAGGTAGAGGGAAAACCGAGTTCGGCGAAATCGGAGACCTTGTCCGCCCCACAATCATAGGCCAACATCTTATCCTTGTTGAAGACGGTCCCTGTTAATTTGATATAGGCTACTTGATAGCCGGCCATTTTTAAACCTCTACATAAATATGCGGCAGAGGTTGTTTTACCACTATCCATACTAGATCCCAAGGAGAGAATGGTCTTGAAGTCCCGGGCCTTTCTCCTATTGAACTTGATCGGATCCGAATTGTAATACTGGGTATTCAACACGGCACTTCTATTGTCAACGGCATAACCGGCCAATGTTAACTTGGTAGGCCCTTTGAGCAATAGCCTGCTGGCCATTGATTCCACGATGCCTGCAACACCTCCTTTGCCGATCAAATGGTACTCTTCATGATATCCGAAAGGCACATAGCCTTCGAATTGGTTGGTGGCATACCGGTTTCCAAACGTTAGCATTATTTTATCGCCTGGAAAAATATGGCAGTTTCTACCTTGATCGTCCTGTATGGCATTCAAAGAGCCAATGCTTACGACCTCAAAAATCGCTATATCTCCGGCCTTGGGTTGATAGTCATGGATCATGGTTCTGTTGACCTTATATTCCACTACATTTTTACTGATAAAAGATTTCTTGATGGTGTTCATGATTTTAAGAATTAAATGAATGTTATTGTTTCAACTAAAGTGTATTTGGGGAACTTTGTTAACTACTTTTTCCGTTGCTCTTCAAGACTATTTTCAAAGATTTAATTGGTACGAGAATCGAATGGACAGGACCGAAAAATTATTGAATGCCCTCTTAATCTCACCGTTTCGCGGGTCGGTTATGTTCAGTTCCCGATACTTGTTTCCGAGGTTGAATTCGGTTTGCCGCATATAGCTGATTCCCGCCCTGGCACGTTTGAACGGTCGAAAGTTGACCCCGAGGGTAATCCGGTGTGCATGCAAGCCATCGGGGGACTGTTCGGCGACCACATCGCCGGACGGGTTTCGATACCGAAAGGGTCTCCCGGCCAGGTAATAATGAAATTCGTTATTGATATAGGGCGTCGCTTTCATGGGCAGCCCCCAATTGCCCCGATGTATTCGAAAAGCATACCTTAGACGGTATTCGAACTTGCTGCGTTCCGGAAAGTGCCATTCGGCCCTTAGGCTATTGGCAGCGCGCCATTTTCCCCATCTTGAATTGATCCGAAACCGACCGGTGAAGCGGTTTCTTGCCTCTTGATCGGGATCATCGATACTGGAGGATCGGATGTATCCGGCATCCAGATAGTATTTGCGGCTAATGCGGTACCGCACGTTGACACTATTTTGTAAGGAGGATAGTTCAAAAGGCTCTTGCCCGAACATGTAAAGCTGTGCTCCCGATACCCTCCATTCCTTGTTCAATTTTGCCCGTACGCTATGCCCGGTCCATAACCGCATGGCCTCCTGTGCCAAGACGATGTTCGAGATGAAAACTAAAACGAAAGTCGCAAGTATATGTAGTCTGATTTTTAGCATGATGTATCTTTCTTAATTGGTTGATAAAGTATTCTTAATGGTATATCGTTATAAGAGGGAAAGACCCGTTGTGTGACTATTTTTTTTCATTTTTTTTAGAACACTGAAGGGCTCGGTCAAGAAAGAAAGACTATTGCGTTTTAGAGCAAAGGTTTGGAACAACGAACCAAGGGCGTTGTTCTCCCTGTTAAACAATGACGAAAAAGTAAATACCTTCGGGGCAAGCCCGCGAGGCGCTCATAGGAAATTCAAATTTGATTTCGACGTCCCGAGAATTCGGGATAGGAGTATTTTAAATCTCGATTATCGAGTAAAAAGTGAAGAAAAAGGGGTACCCGCTAAGCTATAGTATTCTTGCGCGTTTTTACATAAAGAAAAGTAGCAAGTGCGACACAGCACACAAGCCCCAGAGTTATCCAGAAAAAGGTTGATTTTAAAAAGGTACTAGGAGCATCTACTTCTCCCAACAAAATAAAATTAGCCCAATAATAGGGATGTCTTTTGTTCGGTTCCGTTTTCGATAGATACGCCAACTTGGATCGGTGCAGGGCGAGATCGGTAGGTTGGCCCGCATGAACGTTCTCCAAAAATGCGGTCGTAATGGCCATGGAACTTGTCTCGGAAGCATTCCAAAGGCTGGACAAAATGTTGTGGGCACCGCTCAACAAAAAGGATTTGCTCATTCCTTGTACCCCTTCTCCATTGTAAATCTTACCACTTGCCGAATGACAGGCACTTAGCAAGACCAAATCGGCACTCAACTGACGACCGTATAACTCCAGAGGGGACAGAATAAACTTTTCCGGGTGATCGTCAAAAATGATACAGGATCGGGCGGGGTCATCAGTATCTACCAGACCGTGAAGGGAGAGGTGCAACACATCGGCATCGTCGCCGTGTTCCAAGAAATTTGCCAAGGTAGCGTCTTCATCTATATAGGTCTCGCCATCGAAAATAGTGGCCCCTCGTCCTATCTCTCGCTTTGATAAGGTAAGTTGCTCCAAGTTTTCGTTTCCAAAAAAACGCTTTCGGGCCTTTAATTTTTCATTGAGGGTCTTGCTATAGGAAGTACCAAACCCTACATAGGTTTTCAGGTCTTTTTTACGGTCTTCCCGAAACAATAGGGCAACGGAATAGCTATAGGAAATAGCGTATTGCTCGATCAAATAGGTACTGGGGTCGTTTGATCCGCTCAAAGCTTCAAAGGGTAGGTTGTGCAAGGGCCCATCGGGAATAATACATAACCGATCAATGCCATCGTCCATCTCGGCAAGCCCTTTCCCGACCAACTTTTTGGAGAGCAGTCGGGAGAATTTTTGGGAAACCTTTTTTTGGGGATCCCGGCATTGTGCCGTAAACGATTTTAGGGCCTGTTGCAACTCCAAATCGTAGGGAACGGTCACCGGAAAAAACCGATTTCGCCCGATCCAAAAGCTATAGATAGAATCTTTCCCGATAAAATACTCCACCACGGCCATGTCTTTTGGCACGGTCTTTCGTACGTTTTTAATACTAGGGGGACGAATAAAGGCATACTTTTCCTTGAAATAGGCCGGTTCTTCGCGTTCTATTTCCTCCAGATAGGCATCCAAATCGTATTGTGCCCTGGTATAGGCCTTCAAGATGGAATCGTTGTCATCAGAAGATTCCAATAACTGCCCGTAAAGTGCGTTCATCTTTTCCCGAAGGGCCTGTTCTTGAAAAACCATTTCTTCCGGGACAGTGCTATGAATGGCATCTATTTGGTTCAGTTCCTGTTGCAGTACAATGGCCTTGGTCTTGGAGGCGAAATAATAGGCTTTTTCCAAATAGGCACGGTCCTTGGTAATGCGATGCAACTGCAGGGCATCGGAGACCGCCTTACCATAATGCTCGAACCGTACTTCAAGGAAATCCAGTTTGGATTGTTCAAATTGAAACGAAACCAGACTGCGGTTGATTACGGAGTCTATTTTGTACTGGGCGTTCAGGGCGTGCTCCAAAAAAGCGATCTCCCCCGAATTCTGGTATCGGGCCTCAAAAATCTTTCCCTTTAATTCGATCAACCGGATCAGTTGGTTGTCATCAATAATCTTGGATTGTTGAATGAGAGGCAACCCTTGGCGATCAAACTTGGCCAACGGCAACAACAGTTCAAAGGCCTGTTTTAAATGCTGTTCGGCCCTGGCGACGGCCCCTTTTCGGAGCAGGATATCACAAAGGTTTTCGTAGGCCAACGCAATTTCGTGCTGACTTTCTCCCTTTAAGTACAATGCTTTGCGGATGTTCAGTACCCGATACATGGTTTCCTCGGCAGTCTCTAGTTCACCCTCTTCTTCTTGGATCATAGCGATGGTTTCCAAGGCGATGGAGTAATAGAAAGGAGCTCTCTCTTCATTTAATATTTCTAAAGCTTTTTTGGCCATTTGCTTGGTAGTTTCATAGTCCTTAAGCTCAAAATAAGTGGTGCCAGCACTTATATAGACCACGCCCAAATTAAGAGTTGTAACAACTGTTGGATTGGAGTCGTATAGCGAAAGGGCTTTATCGATATAGTTTTTAGCTTCGCCATACTCCTTAAATTTCCTATGAATATCAACAAGCTCGTTAAGTAATTCGAATCTCATTGCCTCAGTTTTGTCAATTTCTTGATAAAGGCCGATAGCATTTTGATAGTATAATTCCGCACGAAACGCATCATTCAGATCATGATAGAAATTACCTATACCATGATATATTTCGGCCAAATCCAAACGGGAATACTCCGGGTCATTCTCGAAAAAATAGAGTGATTGATCAATATACTCTTTGGCCAAGTCCATCTGATCTAAATATTGATAGGAAACCCCCATATTGTAAATGGTATTGGCCCGTTCGGAAGGGGGAACTTCGGCACAGTCCTTCCAAACATCTAAAACAACCTCCTGATAGTATTCAATAGCTTCTTCATCTTGAAGCAGGCCGTAATGCGACACACCGATTTTGTGCAATAGCTTCCCTTTTCGATAGCAATCTAATTCCTGGTATGCCTTCTTTTGCTTTAATTCTTTTATCAATGTAATATTGGCGTCGTACAGTTCTTCCTCAATATTCTGATTGATGATTTGGTAGTAGTGTTCAAAGAAGTCGTTGTCAGGATTCGGGGTCCAGGACAGGTTGCATAGGGCCACCCATAAGAGTAGGAGCATACGGGGCAAGGTCATGATATTGGGCTGTTGCTTGGCTATTGTAGGTAGGGGGCGTGTACAATAGATGATTGTAGTACAAGTATACGTAATATTTGGCATAACGCCTACTGATGTTTTTAAGGGAGATTTGCGTTAGGAGTTGCGAGTTGAGTGAGTTGGGAGTAGTTGGTAAAGACTAATAAGTGGTTAGGAGTTAGTAGTGATGGGTTAGGAGTTAGTAGTGAGTAATTAGTAATGAGTAGTAGGTGTTCTATCATCTATGGTCTATGCTCTATAGTCTATCATCTACGCCCAAAAAAAGAAATATACTGCACTCAAATGGTAAAAAGATGTTAGACCCTGTCTGATACGTTGGTTTTCTTGTTAATTTAAACGCAGTAGTTAGTAGGCGGTTGACAGTAAGCAGTTGACAGCAAGCAGTAATGAGTACAATAGGTGCTGTACAACTACTAGTGTTGCGAGATTCCTGCCTGCCAATTGCAAGCAAATTGTCAGGTTGAGCCCGTCGAAACCGTTCCGACACATTCCAAGAAGTTTAAGTTAAAGCACATACCACGAAAAACAAATCGATCCGCAATCTTCAAAAAAAGTCGAAAAATATCCTGCCCAACGAACAGATGCAGAAAGTGTTGGGAGGTGGGCATATAGCAAGTGCCAGAGGGAAAACAAGAGTGAAGTAAGGTCTTTAGTTCCTAAAAACAGAAGAATCCCGGGCAAGGCCGGGATTCTTTGTTTTTAAAAATTGAGAACAGAACACATTTAGGTCATATGTCAATTACAATTCGCCCCGAGATTATCGAATGCCGCGAGAAAATCGATGGTCCCGTTCGCTACTACTCGCTGGGACAAACCGGGCTGGGGGGTGGAGGTATTGATCAACGTACAGCTTATTTGCTGGTGATCAAAAGTGGTTTGATGACTGGCCAGGATGACCGCCATAGCGGCTACATTGGCAGAGGCAAAGGAGGTGCCCGACTTCGCATCGACCGTGTTGGTCAAGCCCGGGCCGGGAATGTTCTCCCCAAGCAGACTTACATCCACACTTTGGCGGCCGTAACTGCTAAATAAGCTTAAGCGGTTGTCACAATCGTTGGAGGCTACCGATAAAATATTGTTATTGGGATAGGAAGCCGGAAAAGAAACCACGTTGCTGGTGTCGTTATTCGCATTGGTGTTGCCCGCCGAGGCCACGATCATCGCACCCATCTGCTCCGCATAGTCGACGGCCATTTTTAAGGGCCTTCCTGTGGGATTTGTATTCGTATCCTGATACCCAAAACTAAAGTTCAACACCTGGGCCCCTTCGTTCACCGCATCCAAGATGGCCGGAATTAAATTGGAGACAAACCCCTGCCCAAGCCGATCATGGGTCTTGCGAATATCAAAGGAAACCGTGGTCGGTGCTCCTTCCTCGCTAAGTAGGTGGTGGATAAGGCCAGCTACATGTGTACCGTGCCCATTGTCGTCCTGGGGCAATTCGTCGTCCTCTACATAGTCGTAGCCCGTGTAGTCTTCTATGGCAAACGAATAGCCCGGAAAATTCCCGTTGGACACATTGGCGATGCCCGTATCGAAAATAGCAATCTTGACCGCATTGGTGCCCAACGGAAGTCGGGGCACGCTGGTTTCAAAACAAGTGCTTGAGGACACGCCGGTTGGTGCCGTTAGGGCAGAACCGATGTTAAAATTGGTCTCTTTGACCCTAGTTCTTCTCCTAGCACTTGCAATATGTCCATCAATTTTGGTCACTGTTTCTCCCTGCCCTGACACATAGGGAAACTGGGTCACGTTCCATAATCGTAGGTTGATCTCTTCCCGGTACCATACTTCTTCAGAGTTCAAATCGCCGAGCAGCTCTTCTATCTCGCTTTCGGAAATAGTCGGGTCTAACTGTACAAAATACAGGGTGGGGTGCTTTATAATAGAATCGTCATCATCATCATCATCGTCATCGTCATCATCATCGTCGTCGTCATCGTCGTCATCGTCATCATCATCGTCATCGTCATCGCCGCCCTGGGAGATTTCATCATCAATAACGTCTGCTATATCATCGCTACACGAGGGGAAACTCAGTAACAAACCTAACAGTAATAGGATCAGTAAGCTATATCGATTCGTTTTCATAATAGTATGTTTTAATAGTGTTATTTTCTAATTTTTTCTAAAAGGGATTGGGCTTTTTCATAGTTCCAGTCACCTGATTGTATGTGTGTAAGCACTTCTGCCGCTTGTTGATCATTTCCGTCTAAGAGATGGGCAAGGGCCTGGTACCAGTGTAGCTCTTGTAAAAACCGATCGTTCATGGCCTCGCTTTGTTCAAACTGTTCAATGGCCTCGGGGTATCTATTGCTCAACAACAAGGCCAGCCCATGGTAGTAATGGTCTTCTTCATTTGATGCCTCAAGTTGCCCGAATTGTTGGGCGGCTTGCCCATACGCTTGGTTATTGAACGATTGAATGGCGCGCACCCGCATCTCATCTTCCGCAGCCGTACCTTTTGAAATACCGGGATGTAATACTTCTTGTTCGGCCAAGTATTGCTGCGCCAATTCCTGGGATGTGGTAGTTGAAATGTTCATGAACGGAATTGCGATTACCAGTGCGATACAAGCAGCTATCGCCAAAAGGAGCTTCGTATTCCGGGAAGAAAAGAGCCGCCTTACCTTGCCACGGCCTTCCCGGGTAACTTTATATTCTTCTTCTAGCATATGCTCCCATTTGCGCCGTAGATCTTGGTTTATTTTTGCCGTGATGACCTCGGTTAGGATGCGATCTTCTTCCTCTTTGGAAATCTTTGGGTCTGTTAGTTTTATTAGTCTATTGCTCATAGCTGTATATTTGCTTTTTTACTGAATTGTTCCTTTAATTGTTTCACGCAACGTTCTTTTTGTTTCCGAATCGCTGCAGGGGATTTTTGGGTCTCTACCGCAATCTCCGATAGTTTCATCCTGCCATAAAAATGACTCGTTAGCAGTTGTTTGCACGATTCGCAAAGCTGTTTCCAAGCACTTTGAAGCCATTCCAATTCTTCGGTGTTCTGCGGAGTAGGTTCTTCCTCTGTCAAATGAAAAAGACCATCTATATTAACAGTCCGCCTCTTAAGGTTCCTTAGCAATACTTGGGAGGCCATCTTTGTAAAAAGAAAGCGTAGGTTCCCGTATTGTAGTTTTCCCTCTACAAAGCGTGTTCGGAACTCGATGAGGGTATCCATCGTGGCATCGTAGGCTTCTTCTTCCGATGTTCCATAGGTTCTGCAGAGGTAACGGGTGGTTTCTTTGAACTGTTTCAAAAACACCTGTTCAAAAAAGACGGTCTCATTTCTTCTTAAGTCCGCCACCAGTTTTTCAAAGGACCCAGGGTCTAGTCCAAAATTTTTCTGTTCCATCTTTAAATTTAAGCTTGGCTCTTTAGTTTTTTGGAGGGAATTTGGACTAAAAGAGTTCGATCGAATATCGTATTGAATGTCACTTATCATGTACTTGTTTTCCCTTATAAGGGGAAAGTGTAAAAAGTGTGACAAACAAATTTTAAAAAAATACGATGGGTAGCAAAAAAGTTAACAAATAGTTAGATACTGCCGTAAGGAAACATAGTATCTAGAAGGGGATTACCATGTGGTTATGGAAGAAAAAAGATACTCCTGATTTTTAAAGAATCATGGAAGCCTTGAATAGCCCACATGAAATCGAATAACGGATCTACCGCTCATTTCGGAACCAACGCTGTCCCAAACCGTGATGAATCGGCGATGATGAACGTTCCCAAAAGACAACATACGGTCAGGGCGACCGATACCATTTGCTGCCTGTCTTATTCTTCATTGGCCAAGGTTAAATCCAAATCGCTTTTGTCGGCCGCTCCAAAGCCGAAATTCAACCCTAGAAAAGATACGAGCGTGCTTTGTGGGTCGTTGACCGGTTCAAAACGATTTCCCAAACTGTACGATAGGTTGATCTGCTCGGTGAGGTTGTAGGCAAAAGTGGCGATATACTGAAAATCGGAAGCCTTCACTTTTCGGAACAAGGCATTGTTGTCGGCATCAAAACCACTGGGTATTTCAGAGCTGCTGCTTCGCCCCACCCCTTCAAATTGCACCGAGAACCGGTTAAACTCCCCGACCAATGAAATACCATAATCGAAGTTGTTCCGGTAAAAATTTGTGTTATCGAAGTAGCGATCGTAGTATCCGGTGTTGTACCATTCATAGCGCAGTACGGCCTGTATCTTTAAAAAATGCCATTGATCTTTAAATTTATAGCTGGGTGTTACCCAAATACCCTGCCGGGGAATAAACGAAAACTCGAAGGTATTGGTCGGGAAGCTAATCAGATTGGAATAAGCAATATCGACCGATAGACCATAGCGATTTTTAATATAGTCCTCAAACTCATTGTACAGCTGTTCTCCCTTCAATATGGAATCGATATGATTCATGAACAATTGTACAAAATTGGTATTGCCTTCGGCACTGTTATAGCCAAAGGTCCTCCCCTTTTCATAAAGATCTTCCAAAAAGGCATCAATTTCTTCACTCGTCATCCCGGGATACGCCTTGCGTAAAAAAGTCTCAATGATACCACTACTTTTTTCCCAAAAGCTTTCATAAGCTGTTTCGCTCATTACCAGCGGTATCATTTGTGCCCCAATGGCCGCCTGGACCGTTTGGCTAGACCTTAGTTCTTGCATTCGTTGCTCCACTTCACGACGGTCTGCCTTATTGGGAATGTACAACGTAGTTCTAAAACCAAGTGCTATCGCATTGGTCTCGACCGTATCGTTCAGGACAAAATTTTGAGTGGACGCTACCGAAAACGAGGCATTTCGCCATAGTTGTTCTTTGATGGTTTTGGGATACAAATACTCATGTATCGACAAACTATGATCTTTCATCCAATAGGGCGTAAATTCCAGTGCAAAGTCGTTCGGGATCCCAAAGCCACCATCGCCTACCGCGTTCGAATAGACAGCAGCTTCCAACGCTTCATACGATTTAGGGGCCAGCACCACCGTAGGTTGTAATCCCAAAATACTGGATGCGGGCGATGTTGGTGTTTTTAATGGATTCAGGCGCTCCTGGGCGTATGTCGACACCACCAGCATTGCCCCAAGTAAAACAAATAGATTTTTTTTCATGGCTTCACAAACTTGACATCCAACAGTACATAAGGACGTACTTCTTCCGATTTCGGATTATTATGGGCCAATAACAATTCCCCATTCACTTTATAGTGAATGGTTATTTGGTCTTCTTGGGGAATCAGGTTAATGACATCCGAAAAAACGAAGGTAGTCTTATCGATCAGGTCTTTTCCTTTTCCAATAAGCACACTGCCTGCATCTTCGATAATGGGGTCTCCTTCTGGCGGCACATCCGGTATATTAATGGCAGTGCTGATAATTGTTCCGTCGGAAACCAGCTCTACCGAAAAAGCCACTTCCGTTTCCTCTTTTATGGGAAATTCTAAATCCTTATAAGCATAAAATTTTCGCATCTTATCGGTTTTATATGGGCCAACTAAACTACGGTCAATACCGCCAGTAGCTTATAGGAGGCTGTTGAATACCATTTGAAGCCTTTAAAACTTTTTCACTCACTAAAAAATTGATCTTTTGCATCCATTTCTCATCTTTTTCTTGCTCGGCATCTCAAAAAAGCATGCGCTGACCTCTCGTGTCAGGAACCGCAACTGAGCACAACCCGCCAAAACAGTACAGCGATAATCCTTCATTTTCGCTTCAATGCAAAAAGTTTGAATTACTTCGTTAAATATGAGGGAATTTCCTATGGGGAAAGTAGCTTAAAGATATAAAATATCTTTTTAACTACAAGTATTTAATTCCCTATCGTTCAAAACAGCTTTGCCAGAATCGTTATGCGGAGTAAATTCCTCCCAATCATTTCGACTATCTTAGCGTCGTTAGAACGTAGGTTATATTAAAGATATTGGATGCCATGAACCCCCAATCACAAACATTTTAAAATGAAACTCGACTATACAAGCAGTAAAGAGCAAAGCTCATTTACCTTGACCAACTTCAACTGTGCGCCCTCGATGCGGTTATTGAACGAAAAAGGGCTTTATAAAATCCTTTGGGCGAAAGAAAGGGACACTACCCTCATTGTCGATGGATACCGAATGGAACTCAAAAAAAACCAAGTCGTTTTTTGTACACCCTTGAACGTGATGGAGCTTCCTATGGATTCGGGTATGATTGCCCTGGTCTTCAATAGGGAGTTCTATTGTATTCGTGACCATGATCAAGAAGTTTCCTGTAATGGTTTTCTATTTTTTGGGTCTTCCATACCTCCGGTCATTACGTTGGACGAAAAGGATATTAAAGGGTTTGAAGCTCTCTTTTTCATGTTTCAAGAAGAGTTTGAAACCCGGGACCATATTCAAGGAGAAATGCTTCGCGTGCTATTGAAGCGAATGCTGATCAAAGCGACACGACTTATTAAAGACGAGCTTCCGGAAAATGATTTTTCAAAGTCTCAGTTCGATACGGTGCGGCAGTATCACATTTTAGTGGAACAGCACTTTAGACAAAAGCATTCGGTGGCCGAGTATGCGGAATTACTTTTTAAATCGCCCAAAACGCTTTCGAACCTCTTCAAAAAATCCGGTGATAAGTCTCCTTTGAAAATCATCAACGAACGTATTGTGCTCGAAGCGAAGAGGCTCCTCTTTTATTCTGACAAAACCGCAGAAGAAATCGGCTATGAACTAGGATTTAAAGAAGCGGCCCATTTTTCAAAATTCTTTAAGAAGCAAGTAGGCACCCCTCCAGCGACCTTCAAAAAAGATTTTAAGGAACAACTGTAAATAACCTCGGGGCCTTCGTCCGCCGAAACGGCTACGTGTAGGCGTGACAAGCCCACAAAGCATACACAGGAAATTCAATGCTGATTTCGACGTCCCGAGAATTCGGGATCGGAGCATTTTAAATCTCGATTATCGAGTAAAAAAGCCCCGATCATATGACCGGGGCTTCAAGGAACAGGCTTCGTATGGGGGAACTACACGAATACCGTTTCCAAGGAAGGTGCAGCCGGGAAATCGACCGGAATCCTTGTGGTATTGTTCAAGTAATTAGAGATGGTTTTATCGCCTACCAAAGAAATGGTATCGATCAGGTTCTCTTTGGTCCACCCAGCATCAAAAAAGTTTTCGAGTACTTCGGCATCCGTATTACCGCGATTCTCCGTAATGTTTTTGGCCAATCTTGCCAAAGCATCCAACTTGGTATCGAAAGAGGCATGACCGCTTCGCAACTCCAAAATCTGGGAATCTGTAAAACCGTTCATTTTCCCAATTGCGGTATGGGCCGCTAAACAGTATTCACAATTATTCACTTGGCTCACCGCTAGGTTCACTACTTCTTTTTCTTTTGCCCGTAGCGATGTTTTTGCGTTGGAAAAATCCAAATAGTTTTTTAAGGCGTTTTCGGAATACGCGTAGGTAGCAAATAGGTTGGGGACAAAACCGACCGCTTTTTCCAAATGGTCAAAAATCGCTTGGTTGTTAGAACTTACTTCTTCTCTTGTGGGTACGTTAAATGTGCTCATAATTTCTGGTTTTATTTGATTCCCACTTTGACGGGAATCTTGTTATTAATTGTGTTTATTGAATTGTTTTACATGCTGATGTATCTACTGAACCGCTATGAACGGTTTTTCGGTATCACAGTAATAATCGTGATGGTAATTCTTTTCGCAATCGGTCTCACTTACTTTCTGTTCGGCCCTTCCTTGCGATTGACTAAAAACAGTGATAAGGTTAAAAATTGAAGTGTGTTTCGTTTTCATGGTATATTGTTTTTAATTACAAGGCAAAGATGCGGCGAGAACGGTCTCGAAAACATATAGGTTCTTCCCGACGACTTATCCATTTTTCCCTTTTGGCCAAAATGTGAGCAAAAA
This sequence comes from uncultured Flavobacteriaceae bacterium, assembly GCA_947493175.1. Taxonomy (GTDB): domain Bacteria; phylum Bacteroidota; class Bacteroidia; order Flavobacteriales; family Flavobacteriaceae; genus Pelagihabitans. The sequence goes on from CANLQD010000001.1 coordinate 85,895, forward strand.
CAGGGATAAAACAGCTTACTATAGTTGGGAACGGATCCGGAATTTTTGACTGAAACCAAATTCTACCCTACTTTTAGAGTCGGTTTACATTTTGTTTTTGGGCATTTGTGATAGCTCCTTCTTTCCTCAACCTAGACATCAACAACAATGTTTGGTAGGACCAAAAGAGTATTTTGGGAATAACGGACAACGTAAAAAGGGGCATAACCGAACTGAAGGATAAAATTTAAACAGGCACTCATAACTGAACTTGTCTTGAGGTCAAGACTAAAAAACATATATGGTGGAAGAAGGTAAACCAAGACTGGCACGATTGACCGCAATTGTCACGCAACTTCAATCCAAACAATTGGTGACCGCTAGGGATATTGCCAAAAAACACCATATCAGCATTCGAACGGTATACCGAGATATTCGAACGCTCGAGAAATCGGGAATTCCCATAGTAACCGAGGAAGGAAAAGGGTACTCGATCATGGAGGGCTATCGGCTACCCCCGGTCATGTTTACCGAAGAAGAAGCCAACGCCTTGGTGATGGCCGAGCAATTGATTCTCAAAAACAAAGAACAATCGCTGGTAGACCACTATCAAAGTGCCATTACCAAAATCAAATCGATCTTAAGGGGCAGTCAGAAAACAAAACTGGAGTTCCTTGCCCACAGGATTCAAATACGGAACAATGAGCACAACGAAAAGACCAGTAATTATTTGATCCTTCTTCAATCTGCCATTGCCGACTTTCAGATGGTAAAAATCAAATACCTTTCACTAAACGATCGACAAAGCGAACGTACCATTGAGCCGTTTGCACTCTACACTACCCAAAACAACTGGATTTTGATCGCCTTCTGCCAAAAAAGAAATGCTTTCAGGGCTTTTAGGCTAGACCGAATTCAACAACTATGGCAAACCAACAACCATTTTGAACCCCATGAGGGAACCTTGGAAGAATTTTTGGAAAAATGTCGCAAGGAATGGAAACACCCCTGACATACCCTTGACACGAAGAGTATTTAGTTTTGTAGTGAATCCAAAAAAAATTAGATGCAACAAGTACAAATTGAATCCTTTAACATCATAGGTATTGCCATCAGAACTACCAATGAAAATGGGCAAGCAGCTACCGACATTCCTAAATTATGGGATGCCTTCCTATCGAATGCCCTGCTTTCCAAAATTCCCAGCAAAATAGATGGGACCATTTATTCGCTCTACACCGAGTATGAGAGCGACCATACCAAACCCTATACGACTATCTTGGGCTGTAAAGTGGAACACCTGGATGAAATTCCGGAAGGGATGGTCGGCAAATCGTTCAAGGGCGGAAAGTACCTAAAACTCACTGCAAACGGCAACTTGACCGAAGGACTCGTTGCAAACCAATGGTATCAAATATGGGACATGGATCTCGATAGACGCTACACGGTAGACTTCGAAGCCTATGGCGAAAAGACACAAAATCCGCAAGAAGCCCAAGTCGATTTTTTTATAGCGATCGAATAGGAAAATACATGGCACAAGAACTTGATCGTTATTATTTAAACCAGGGAGAGCCAAACAGGAGTTGCCTACTGGCGCTTCGCGATATACTTTTAAGGTCTGACTCCCATGTTTCCGAGACCCGTAAATGGGGCATGCCTTGCTTTTGCTACCAAAAGAAGATGTTCTGTTATCTATGGACCGATAAAAAAACGAGTGAACCCTATCTTCTTTTTGTGGAAGGGAAGCATTTAGACCATCCCGATTTGGAAGAAGGCAATCGGTCTAGAATGAAGATTTTTAGGGTAGACCCAACCACTGATCTGCCCATCGAAACGATTCAAAGCCTTATAGATGATGCCCTGGACCTATACCGAAACGGAACCATCAAAACCGGCTGAACCACACTTTATTGTTGGTGATATCTCGACGCAAGGAGTGGAGTTATTGTAACCAATGTACTGAAGTAGCAGTTGGCAGTAGGCAGTTGGCGGCACACAGTCAGTAGACCCAATCGACCAACTCGATATGCGCATGCGAAGTATCACCTAAAAAAACTAAAATTCCAATGACAGGAAAAACAGGCCGCAGGCTACGGGGAAATAAACCGTAAGACATTGAAGTTTGACGAAAATGCGACTACTTAATTTGTTAGAAACTGGTAGTTCTTAGTATTCAAAAGAAGGTTTTGCCTAAAAGTGCCTACCTAATTTCGACCAAAGATGGTGACCTACAATAAGCATTTGCAATATCTTGTAGCAACCAAAAAAGCAATAATTTCGATTTCGTTGCGAAGTCTCCAAATAGCAAATAGTATGAATTGATAGAAGCCGCCCCAACACAAGGGTCGAGACGGCTTCTTCATCATTATGGCAGTATGCTGTGCTTTATTGGATGACCACCTGTTTGGTGTCTGACCAAGTGGCTCCGTTTACCCGCAGTAGGTATACTCCGGTAGACAACTGATTCAATTCATATTCAATGACATCCCTACCTTTTGTAATCTCGTAGGTTCGCGGCTGGTTCACCATTCTACCAGAATTCAGTTCATACAAACTCAAACTGATTTTCTCTCGTAGGGCAGGCAAGGCGGCCGATAGCTTAGCGGCACCGACAGTACCGGTCTCAAAAGAACCGGTATCGGTATTAATGACCAGTTGTACGGTACTACCGCTCGTGGTTGGCATCGGGAAGACCGAAGCTACTTTGTTGCTATCGTTGGCCCTTGTACCATTGGCACTGCAACCGGCATCTGGGAAGTTCAACACAAATTCGGCCGAACCTTGACATCCATCCGGGCTTTCCCATAAAATGGTGTATATGCCGAAATCATCCTCGTTCAGCCCATACCTAGAGACCGCGTTGTTATATGGCACTTGGTCGTTTCCTCTGATAGCAACGCCTCCATTTGCCATCTTAAAAGTGAATACCCAATCTGTAAAGGCGGTAGTAGCACTTTCACTTTCTTCATCCCCGGGCAGCACCATTCGGATAACGAGGTCGTCGCCCAAACAAGCAGCGGTTTCGTTCCCTGTGGTATACACCCCATCTTGATCTCGGGGTCGAATTTTATACTGCAAAATTAACGGACACAGGGACGATATACCTGCATCGATGCTCAAATTAGCCACATCGGTTACTTCAAAACAGTCAGTTACACCATCCGAATTGGCATTCGAATCGATCGTTGTGTCATTACCGGCTGTCATTGTAGTAAACTCATATCCGTCAGGAATAGTACCAAAGACGATATAATAAGGCCCACTATCGGGGCATACTTCAAATTGATAATACCCTGCACTACCATTCGAATCGCTATTTGTTATCGTTTCATCCAGTTTTTCTCCCTCGCACGAAAACAAACTTACGGAAACACCGTTCACTCCCTGCTCAGAATCGTCCTGAACACCATTTTGGTCGGCATCGATCCATACGTAGTCTCCGATAACCACCTGTTCCTGTACGAGTACTGTGGCACCTATCAGGTCTAAAGAGGCGCAGAGCGCCCCTCCCCCTTGCACCAGCAGGGCATTTACATCGGCCCCGGTGGTTTGTCCGGGAACTACGACACTCAGAGGATCAAAGGAAGCGGGATATACAAACGGGTGTATCGTATAGGTACCCCCTTCGGTAACTGTAAATTTTGGTGTATCCGACACATCTTGGACCACCAAGTCCGACCCGAATGTCAACACATACCCCAAGACATAACCGGCAGGAATATATGCATTGCCGTCAGGGGTCGCGGTAACCATAGCGCTGTCCGTTTCCAAACAAACCGCATCGGCGTCGGCCGTAATCGTACCCGCTTTGGGGTCGGTAATCGTAACTTTCACCTCATCGATCGCTTCGCAATCCGTGCAATCTGTCGCTACAACCTTATAGATACCACTTTGATCTACAGTAATATTTCGCTGGTTCGGATCACTTACAATGTTTCCGTCTTCGGTCGTCCAGATAACATCTACATTGCTGGCAACATTGGTTGGCACACAGCTTCCTAGCTTCACGTTGATATCGCCATTTTCATAATACCCATCACCTCCACTGATCATTAACCAGCCGGAAGCGCCAAAACCCTCCCGGGTTACATCGGCCCCATCACCCATTTGAAAGGAAGGTCCTTTTCGGGTAACGGCAAAAGTTCCGTGGAGTTCAGACACAATGGTGCCATTCGTTTCGGTATAGTACACCCAGTCAGAGGTGTCATGCGGGGAGCACCAATTTTCTTTTGGACTTTCTTGTGGCGGAGTGGTGGTATAGCCGGAAAAGGTAAGGTCTACTTCTACGGTGTCGGTACCGTTGGAAGCCGTAGCCGTGTAGTGGGCCGTTCCGTCATTATTGGTGACAAAGGACGAACTGGTGGTAAAGAAGCGGTTATCGATCGGGTTCTGAATCCAAACCTCCTCTTTGTTCGCACCGTTCGTACCACATTTGGCGCTTTCTTCGATAGGATATTCACATCTGCCCGCACAGCTCGCCGGGTTGGCAATCGTGGCTATTAGCTCCACGGAATCTTCAGCACACACTTCCAAATCTTCCCCTGCATCGACCTCCAAGGTACATAAGGGGGTACAATCGCCCAACTGAATGTTAATGTCACCCGTAGTGTAGAATCCGTCGCCACCGTCCATATCGAACCAACCGGAGGCACCAAAACCTTCGCGGGTTACATCAGCACCATTGCCCAGTTGAAATGCCGGGCCCTTGCGTGTTAGGATATAGGTGCCATGTTGTTCAGATACGACCGTACCCGTGGTTTCTGTCCAATAGGCCCAAGCACTTGTATCATGGGGGGAACACCAATTCTCTTTGGGGCTGTCCTGAGGAGGGGTGGTCGTATAGCCCGAAAAGGTAATATCAACCTTCACGGTATCGGAACCATTGGAGGCCACGGCCGTATAGTGTGCGGTACCATTATCATAGGTGATGAACGAGGCACTGGTCGTAGTGGAAAAATAGTTGCCTTGGTCGTTTTTGAGCCAGACCTGTGCCAGGTTCTGGTTGGCACATCGGGGCGATTCCAGGATCTCATAAGTGCACCCGCCGATGGGTTCCGTCGGCTGAAACGGGGAACGCGGCTCGCTCCCAGTGTTCGCTGCCATTGCCGCTAAAGGAGTGGCGACCGACAGCAGGTACAGCAGTTGTCGTGTTTTTGAAAATAGGTAGTTTTTCATCATTCTTTTTTAGGTTTAAGGTTATGATTGGATGCCACTAGCGGGTTCGGTCGCTAGTGGTATAAAAAGATTATGTGTTGAAATACGGTGTTTTCTAAACTAATGAAAAGGCACCGGAGAGCGAAGTGTATTTTTCTAGTTCATAGACAGTTAAGATTTGGGATTGCCTAACAAAATAAGGCCGTTTTTCTACTGAATAAACCTTTTAATCGTCGAACTGAATGATATTTTCCATAAATAACCCGTAAGATGGACTTTTGTAGGAAAAGCGATTTAGGATACAAAACAACATCTATTATGAATGGACATATTTTCTCGACAAAAGGAATCAAATCGCATTACTTTTTCTTAGAACACATGACAAATGTTAGAAAATAGTTGCTCCATTAGCCGTATCTTCATATCCAAATTTTAACCTATGGGAGCACCCTCTTTTTTCAAGGATTTCGACCCCGTCTCGGCCAAGGCCTGGAAGCAAAAAATACAGTACGGCCTCAAAGGTGCCGATTACAATGAACAACTGGTATGGGAGTCCCCAGAAGGCATTAAGGTAAAGCCCTTTTACCATCACGAAGATCTGGCAAAACTTACCACCGCACTGGGAGCAAGGATTTTGAAATGGCGCATCGGCGAATCCATTTTAGCTGCCGATGCTAAAACAGCGAACGAAAAAGCGACCAAAGTGCTTAAAAAAGGGGTAGAAAGCCTGTTTTTTACTATCCCGGATGAAATCGTAGCCGCGGAGCAATTGCTTTTGAACATAGATTTACACACCGTTCCGCTCCATTTCCAATGTCAATTTTTGTCCCCGGATTACCTAAAAAAAGCAATGCACCTCCTGAGTAAAAAAGGCGCGGAGGTCTACCTGAACCTTGATCCCATAGGCCATTTGGCTCGAACAGGGAATTGGTTCCATACCATGGAGCAGGATTTTGCCTATGCCGATGAAATTGTGAAAATGTTTCCTACAACTGTTTTCGGAAGTGGTTTCTCAGTTGACGCCACGGGCTATCAAAATGCAGGTGCCAACCGGGTACAGGAGTTGGCCTATACGCTATGCCATGCCAATGAATACTTGAACCACAACGGCGACCATCCTTGCAGGAACATTTATTTTACGGTTGCCATGGGCGGCAATTACTTTTTTGAAATTGCAAAAGTAAGGGCCTTGCGGATGCTATGGGGCGTTCTCGCAAAAGCACATGGCATCACAGGCGACTGTCACATCACAGCGGTACCTAGCCATCGCAACAAAACGATCTATGACTATAATACCAACCTCCTGCGAACGACTACCGAATGTATGGCGGCTGTTCTGGGGGGTGCTAATACTGTTTGCAACCTACCCTACGATACGCTCTACCATAAAGACAATGATTTTGGGAATCGCATCGCCCGAAATCAGTTATTATTATTAAAACACGAAAGCTTTTTTGAGGGAAAAGACAATCCGGTCACGGGGAGCTATTATATCGAAAGTCTCGTGCAGCAATTGGCACAAAAAGCCTTGGAACTTTTTAAGGATATCGAGTCTAAGGGTGGTTTTTTAAAACAATTAAAAAATCATACCATCCAACGAAAAATAAAAGAAAGCGCACACAAGGAACAACTCCGATTTGACCGGGCGCAAGAGGTATTGGTGGGCACCAACAAATATGTACAAGAAAACGAGCGGATGAAAGATGCCTTGGCACGATCTCCTTTCATGAAGACCCACCCCAGAAAAACCTTGATCGAACCCATTCTATCTAAAAGACTGGCGGCGTCAATGGAAAAGGAACGACTGAAAAAGGAGGGGATGAAGGTTTGAAACTTGAATTAGAAATACGAAATTGGAAAGACGAGAAGAAGTTAAAAGGAAAGGAGTAAAGGTTTGAAGCTGGTGGCACGAAGTTGGAAGTCGAAGCACAAAGCCAAAGAGAAACACCTATGTCATCCCGAGCTCTTCGAGGGACGTATTAAAAAGTTGAAATACGAAACTGGAAATACGAAAAAATCAAAGAGGGAAAGAGACAGGAGACAGCGGACAGAAGAAAGGAAAAACGAAAAGTAAAACCAGGCAGAAAGCTTTCCTGAAAAATATTCATCACCATCGGAAACACTTGCTAAAAATAAAGGCATGAAACGAAAAGAAGTACAACATTTGGAATTACCAGCCAAGGAAAGCGACCCTGCCGAGCAACCAGCGTTCGAACACACCCATTTTGCCGCCGGTTTTCCTCCTTTTCTACGAGGACCGTATGCGACCATGTACGTGCAGCGGCCATGGACGATTCGACAGTACGCGGGCTTTTCCACCGCCGAGGAAAGCAACGCTTTCTACAAACGTAATCTGGCCGCAGGGCAAAAGGGCTTGTCGGTCGCTTTTGACCTTCCCACCCATCGTGGGTACGATAGTGATCACGAACGCGTGGTCGGGGATGTTGGGAAGGCCGGGGTGGCCATCGACTCGGTCGAAGACATGAAAATACTCTTCGATGCCATTCCGCTCGATAAAATGTCGGTCTCCATGACCATGAACGGGGCGGTGCTGCCCATTATGGCGTTTTATATCGTAGCAGCCGAGGAACAAGGCGTCTCCAAAGAAAAGCTTTCCGGCACCATTCAAAATGATATCCTCAAGGAGTTTATGGTACGCAACACCTATATCTATCCCCCCGCACCTTCGATGCAGCTGGTGACCGATATTTTTGAGTATACTAGCCAATTCATGCCGCGGTTCAATAGCATTAGTATCTCGGGATACCACATGCACGAAGCGGGTGCCACCGCCGAGATCGAGCTGGCCTATACGTTGGCCGACGGTTTGGAATACGTGCGTACGGGCTTGAACGCCGGAATGGATATCGATAGCTTCGCACCCCGACTTTCGTTCTTTTGGGGTATTGGCATGGACCATTTTACGGAAATTGCCAAATTACGGGCCGGGCGGTTGTTATGGGCCAAATTGATGAAACAATTCGACCCAAAAAATGAAAAATCACTTTCATTGCGCACCCATTCCCAGACCAGTGGGTGGAGCCTTACCGAACAAGACCCCTTTAACAACGTAGCACGAACTACCATTGAGGCGGCCGCAGCCGTCTTTGGCGGCACCCAAAGCCTGCATACCAACGCCTTGGACGAAGCCATTGGGCTACCCACGGATTTCTCGGCACGGATCGCCCGGGAAACACAACTGTTTTTGCAGGAAGAGACCAAGATTACCAAAACCGTCGATCCTTGGGCGGGAAGCCATTATGTGGAAGAACGCACGGATCAGCTGGTTCAAAAGGCCTGGAACTTGATTCAGGAAGTAGAGGAACTGGGTGGCATGACCAAGGCGATCGAGGCGGGCATCCCCAAAATGCGTATTGAGGAAGCAGCCGCACGGAAGCAAGCGCGCATCGATAGCGGGGAGGAAGTCATCATCGGCGTCAATAAATACCAACTAGACGAAGAAGACGATCTGGTTATTTTGGAAGTCGACAACAACGAGGTACGTCGGCAACAATTGGAGCGGTTGGCCACCGTGAAGAAAGAGCGCAACCCAGAAACGGTAGACCGTATTCTGGAGCAGTTGGAGCAGGTCGCCAAAGCTAAAATGCATCCAGAAGGTAAACTTGAGGTTCCTGATGTAGGTGAAGGTGACGAGAATTTACTAGCTTTAGCGGTAGAAGCGGCAAGGGCCAGGGCTACTTTGGGTGAAATCAGCGGTGCCTTGGAAAAGGCCTTTGGCCGGCATAAAGCGGATATCAAAGCAATTACGGGCGTGTATTCCAAAGAAATCAAAAACAACAAAACCTTTCAAAAGGCACAAGAACTTGCCAACCAATTTGCGACGCAAGAAGGGCGCAGACCGCGTATCCTGGTCGCCAAAATGGGACAGGACGGGCACGACCGCGGAGCACGGGTGGTTGCGACCGGCTATGCCGACCTGGGGTTTGACGTAGACATCGGCCCCCTATTCCAAACCCCGGCGGAAGTAGCCAAACAAGCGGTAGAGAATGATGTGCATATTTTAGGAGTTTCTTCCTTGGCCGGCGGGCATAAGACCTTGGTGCCCCAGGTCATCAAGGAACTAAAGACCTATAACCGGGAAGATATTATGGTCATCGTTGGTGGCGTCATCCCCAGACAGGATTACGACTTCCTATTTGATAGCGGCGCTGTTGCCGTTTTCGGACCAGGCACAAAAATCCCGGATGCCGCGGTTCAATTATTGGAGATTTTGATGGATTCGTGATTCGTCTATATGTTTGTTAAATGGAATATACCACCACCTTTTCAGAGGTAAAAGAATATTGGGGCTTTCAACCACGAAACATCTTTAGAAGCTTGGCACTTGACGCGCTATCTCTTACGAATAGCTTCTTCTACAATTCCAAAGTATTAAAGACCCCTCGAATCCAGTTTTTATACTTTCACCATGTTTTTGAGGATGAAGCTCAAAACTTTGAACGTTTCGTAGAAATTCTTGCAGAACACCATACTTTTATTTCACATACCGAGGCGGTACAACGAGTTTTGAACGGAGCCATAGATAAAGCCTACATTTCATGGAGTTCGGACGATGGGTTTAAAAATAATCTGAAGGCCGCTGAAATTTTAAATGATTTCGATGCAAAGGCAATTTTTTATCTGAATCCCGTCTCCATTGGAATCAAATCGATTGGCCAGGCAAAAGAGTTCTGTGCACAACGATTGTATATGCCACCCATTGAGTTTATGGATTGGAACGATGTCGACTCACTTCTTAAACAAGGACATGAAATCGGTTCACACTCTATGGAACATCGGAATATGGGTACCATGAATCCCGAAGAAGTTGAACACGACCTATTGGAATCAAAGCGAATTCTAACCGGTCGCTGTGGCGATATTTCCCATTTTGCTTATCCTTTTGGAAGGTATACCGACTTTACCAAGACGGCTTTTGATTTGGTTTTTAAGGCCGGTTATCAATCCTGTGCTTCGGCCAAACGAGGCTGTCATTATACCCATCAGCGGAAAACAATGCCAGAAGAGCTTCTAATAAGAAGGGACCAAATCAATGCTAACTGGCCACTAACTCATTTGAAATATGTAGTTTCCCGTGGCGCAAGGGGAATCGTTTCGAAAACAAACACCCTACCTTCAGAGTGGTTTTCTTAAAAGTAAATAATTTTATTTTCGGCAGGTCATCAACTACCGATTCAAACGTTTACTGCTGGTACGGATTTTTAGGCAGTTCTTTAAATGTGAACCCCCTTTGTTTCAAATTGCTCCTTAAGCCATTATCCACCGAATTCTTAAATAGAATAACACATGCCAGACCATAATCCATCAATCCAATTTTACAAAGTAGATTTTGCAAACCCAATCCTAATTCGAAAATGAACTTGGAACGATTAAGCCCCTTTCTAGAGCCTTTCACTATGGAAGGCATATAAAAATCATTAAATTTTTTATAGGCTACAAGCCGCATATCCAAAGCCGTCATGATTTTAATGACCTCATCCACATTCAGACGATAGATGTAATTACCGGTAATCTCGTATTCATCATGGATATCTTTACGCCAAACTCGCTTCACCCCGGTTTTCAAGACATTCAGCATGCGCGCTTTGTTCTGTTGGGGTTCGGTTAAGACCACAGCTTTCGAAGCTACCCTTAGCATTTCATACAAAGCGACATAGGGCCTGGGAAAATGATGAAACGCCTCTTTACAATATAGGTAATCATAAGCCCCATCTAGCTCTTCGATTTTTTCAGCGTTAATTATCTTGTAATCTTTAATAAATTGCTCATCAAGGGCAACCTTTAAAGTTTCATCAGAAAGACTGGAGGCTACCACATTCGCTCCTTGTTGCTTAAGATAGTGCGCATCAGAACCAAACATACCGTCTCCCAATGTCAGCCAAGTGGCACCCTTATCATTTTCAACAATCGGCAACACTAAGTCTCGCATACGATCGTGTCGCCACGCGTCAATGCTGTTTGGAATCGATATCGTAGAAGGAAGCCTATTCTCAAGCTTCATTTTTCGTTCGTATTCCGCTTGGTAGGAGTAATGTGTTTCTATTGATTTGTTGCCTTCCATTTCTACAAAATTATACCCGTATCATCGTACTACTTACATGTTGCTATGTTGGTCAAAATATCGGTGATTCGATTTTCAAAAATTTCGAGCGTATAATACTTTTCATATCGTTTTCTGCTAGCTAGTCCCATTCTTCGGCAGCGATCTGGGTCGTTAAGGAGTAGTTTCATTTTTCCCGAAAGTATCTGGGCATCGCCTCTTGGAACCAAAAAACCAGTTTCCCCATCAACGATAATATCAGGAATACCTCCATCAGAGGATGCGATTACTGGTATGCCATGCTGCATAGCCTCAATATTCACCAACCCAAATACATCGTTCAAAGTAGGAAACACAAATGCATTCGAAGAAGTAAAAAACCGCGATTTTTCGATACCGTACTTTGGTCCATGAACAAACACTATTTCGGTAAGCCCAAGGCGGCCGATTTCAGTATAAAAAAAGTTCTTGTCCATTCCTGACCAAGCTCCTACAAAATGACATTCGAAAACACAACCTTGTTGTACCAATCGATGACAGGCCTCTAACAATACCATCATTCCTTTCTCCGGCATCAAATTGGATAAAAACAAAAAGCGAAATCGATCGTCTTCGGACTTATTGGTATTTATAGCGATACTGCCTTTACTATCCGGGGTACCATTCGGACAGTAATATACATTCTTGGGCGGCACATACTTTTGAATATCCGAATACAGTCTTTCCGACAAAAGGATGCTTTTCGCTTTAGTAAATACGAATTTTTTCAGCTTTTGGTTCAAAATCGTTTTGCCATTATTTCCAATCCCTTTATTATGAAAATGGTAAACCATTCGAACATTGAACAGTTTAGTAATTGCTATGATCAGTACATCTTTATAAAATCCAATACCGGAGGTAGACAAGGTCATATAACAGAGGTCATACCTTTTACGCAACAGTTTTCTAAGAACCTGCACCACAATCTTGCATACAATCCAAATTTTACCGATACTACCTCTCCCTATCTTTTGTATTTCCAAAGAAGCGGTTAAATTAATATAGGTGGCGTCGAATGATTCATTTACCGTAGTGCTTTCTTTGATATAACGACCCATTACGGCAGCTCCATGAATTGGCGGAGGCAAATGGAGTATGAATAAGATTTTTGTTTTTGGCATTTACGGTTTACGCATTGTTAAACTTTCTCCTGTTTTTATATCCCAGGAGTTTTTCCCTGAATAGGTAAAAACCAAAAATCACCCCATAATAAATATACCTTTTCCACATACGTTTCGGCTCTTTGAGCAAACGGCCCAACCATTCCAAACCGAATGAGACCCAAAATTTGCCAGGCCGTTGTACCGTACCGGCATAAAAATCGAACACGGCACCAATCGAACAGACAAGCCCCACATCTAATTTCTTATAATGCGTAAAACTCCATTTTTCCTGCTTGGGAGCCGTCATCCCAACAAAAAGTACGTCGGGTTTAAAAGTATTTACAGCACTAATGATAGCTTTATTGTCTTCTTCTGAAAAGACGGTCTTGAACGGAGGGGAATAGCTTCCAACTCGAATATTCGGAAACTCTTTAGAGATTCGTTCTGCGATCAGCTTTAGTGTTTTTTCCGAAGAACCCATGTAAAAGCAGCTACCCTTTTCCCTTTCCAATTTATGTAGTAAATGGCAATGTAAATCGGCCCCGGCAATCTTTTTAATTTTTTGTCTGGAAAGCCATTTTGAGGCAATTACCATTCCTACTCCGTCAGGAAGCAAGACATCACTTCGCAACAACGCTTTTTTAAAAACGCTATCTTCTTGGGCCAGACAGTACGAATATTGGTTAATGGTATTTACCGTTACTTGCTTACCTCTAGGAAGTTGGTCCAAACTACCAGAGAACAATTCATATCCTAAACATGCCACTGTAGGACCGCTACCCATAACCATCCCGATTGTTTATAATTGACCGTAAGTTACTACTTTCCATAAAATGTCCTTATGATAACCCAGGGCAATTCTATTTTCTTTCAACCATTTGTGGGAATGTCGGATATAAATTACCCTATCACAGAAAAAATATGCAATAAATCACAGTTCGATCCAGAAAAAAATATAATTTTAAACTAATTTGATTTCCTTGAAAAACTATATAAAAACCAGATTAAAGCAAGCGTATCTTCACACTACCGGAAAGATAGGTCATCTCAAAAAAACCATTGCGTGCAAACACATTTGGTATGGTGGTCGCCATTCAGGTTTCTATGTGCACCCTACGTTGTTGAACAGTAATTCAATCGTTTATTCGTTTGGAATTGGCGAAAATATTTCGTTCGACAGGGCAATCATTAAGCATCATGGCAGTCAAGTCTTTGCGTTCGACCCTACCCCGAAATCTATTCATTGGCTGCAGTCACAAGAACTGCCGGCAAACTATCGTTATTTTGAATTTGGCATCGCAACAAAAAGCGGTTTTGTAGATTTCTTTTTACCAAAAAATCCGGATTTTGTATCCGGCAGCGTAATTGCCCAGAGCAATATAAATATGGAGGAAAAAGTACGTGTACAAATGAAATCTTTTTCCGACATTGTCTTAGAGCTAGGCCATTCCAGAATCGATGTCTTAAAAATGGACATTGAGGGAGCAGAATACGATGTCATTGATGACATTGCCAATGCAAAAGTATTTGTTGGTCAAATCCTTATTGAATTTCATGACAGATACGTCAAAAACGGAGTTCAAAAATCAAAATTGGCCATTTCTTTGTTAAGGGAAAAGGGGTACGAAATATTCGCGGTATCGGACAGTTTTGAAGAGATATCGTTGATTCATAGAAGCTTGCTTGTAACTTGACCGAACAGTCAATTTTTGGCAATCGCCTCTTCGAGAATCGCCTTAAGTCTCCGCTCAAATTTCACCAAAGTGAACTGGTTCAAGTATAATTCTCTTCCGGCTCGCCCCATTTTTTTCCGTAAACTAGGATTTTCAATCAAGACTTCCATTTTTGCAGCCAAGGCCTCTACATTGCGTTGGTCTACCAAAAAACCGGTCTGCCCGTCCGATACCATTTCTGGTATCCCTCCTTCAGGTGTTGAAATGATGGGTAATTCTTGCTGCATAGCTTCCAAATTCACTAATGGAAATGCCTCGTTATGGTAAAAGGTGGGAAATACAAAAACATTGGCATTCTTTAGAAAACTTAGTTTTTCATCGCCATATTGTGCTCCATGGGCAAATACGAACTGCTGCAGCTTTTTCATTACTACATAATTATCGAAGTCAGCCTCGGATACATCAGACCAAGCTCCCACAAAATGACATTCAAACCGAATACTTTTTTTAAGCAATACAGCACACGCATCCAACAGAACGTACACCCCTTTTTCTTCCATCATATTTGATAAGAATAGGAATTTACATGGGGATGAGATAGCAGTGCCCATCGTATTTCCAGCTTGTTCAAATTCAATATCGGGCATCCCATTGGGGCAAAAAAAGACGTCGTCTTTTGCAACATACTTCGAGATATCGGAGTACAATTGTGGTGCCAATAAAATAGATTGGGTATTCTTAAATGTGAAGCGATACATAGCCCTTTTTAAAAAATTGGTGCTATTACCCCGTACCCCTTTGTTGTGAAAATGATAGACAATCTTTTTCCTAAAAAGCTTTAGTAGTAAAACGATCAAGAAGTCTTTGTAAAAACCAGCTCCCTTTGCCGTTAAAGTGATATAGCACAAATCGTATCTCTCTTTTAACAAAGCTGTTCCTACATTAGCTAGTATTCTTAGCACAACCCATAATTTTCCAAGACTTCCCTTTCCTATGCGGGTCAAACGAAAGGAAGTGGTTAAATTAATGTAATCACAAACAAATTTTTCTTGGATGGCTCTGCTATCCTTGATGAACTTCCCAACCATCGCAGCACCGTTAACAGGAGGAGGGAAGTGAAGAATAAGAAGAATTTTAGACGCTGACTTTTCCAAAAGCGATAAGATCTGATAGTGGATATACGTTAAAAAACGATTCCCGGTTCGCCTGATATTGATCTAAAAGGATCGATTACCTGCTTATTTGGCGGACTAATCGATTTACTCTATTCACCGATGATACATTTTAAGCTTTAATTCACATTGAACAAGCCATAGGAGAATGGGAAAAGATTTAGTTGATTTGCTGCCACTCGGCCCCGTCGCTTTGCAGCCATACCACTTTGGCAGCAGTTATTTCGGATACTTGCTCGTTATAAAGATTCCTATAGGGCATATTAAGATTCGTAATAGACCCACCCAAATTCTTGATGATATAAACACGCCCTTTGTTTGAGTCATTAGGGCCGGGCAGGTTCAATTGGGTTACCGTCGCTTCCAAGATAACGGTATGGTCTGTATCGGTAAGAGCTACTTTTGAGTCAGCCTCCCTTCTAATGGCAGTTGCCGCTGTTGTATTTTTGGCAATTACTGCACCACTGCCGGTTGTAACGGTGCCGTCAACAATCAAATCGCCCCCGACGTGCAAGGTAGCCTGTGGGTTGGCGACACGAATACCTACTCGTTGGTCCGAACTTAAGCGTATCAGCTCCTGTCCCGAAGCAGCTAAACCTATTTCCCCAGGCAATATCCCGAACATTCCGGAATTGGAATTATTGGTAAAATGGAATCCTGGGAACCCCACTGTTCCTGCACCTGCCTGTGCTCTTAGGGTTTTAATGAGTCCATTGACCTCTAACTCGTTATCGGGATCGGTGGTGCCAATACCAAGACGTTGGTTTACATCGTCCCAAAAAAATTCTGCGTTATTTTCCGTGGGCACCCCAGTATCGGATGCAAAAAAAACAGAGCCTGGGGTTCCAGTCAGTCCTCCAGCACCTGTTACAATAATGGTTTCCGCTCCCGTCTCGTTAGTGTAGGTGTAGGTACCATCCAAATTATCCACGAGGGTAGTAATGGCCTCAGGAGCCCCATCGAAAGTAAATGGCGGGTTGGCGCCGTCATTTACGGTATAGGTACCATCACCATTATCGGTAATGATTGTGCCTCCCGAGCCACTAGAAACAATAGTTGTTTCGCCTCCTGTTTCATCGGTATATGTGTAGCTACCATCGCCGTTATCGACCAAGGTAGAAATGCTTTCAGGAGCACCATTAAAGGTTACTGGGCCGTTACCGATGTCAATGGTGTACGTGCCATCGCCGTTATCTTCAAAAGAAAGGTTGGTTCCGGAATTGGAACAAAGATTATTCCATGTTCCCCCATCATAGTAAAAGACACATTGGTCAGTTGTATTGTAGACAAGGGCCCCTTGCAAAGGAGTGATACCCTGCATTTCAGCAGCACTGACCCTACTGATGATCAAGGCCCTAGTAGTGCTCTCAAGTTCCAATATGGAGGTCTCATCGATTACATTGGGATTCTCCCCAATCTTCACTTGGGCCAAAAGGGTGTTCATACAGAACAACCATACAAGTAACCCTATTTTTCTTAATTCCATTTCTCACTGTTTTCTAGTCATGTGCAGGTCGGAATGGGTCGGTAAGATATAAATAAATTTCTGGGAGGCAGATAAAGATCGATGTACGGCACCAACATTTTAACAATATTTTGAATATCATTGGAAAACTACCCTGATAAATATTGAATCATTGGAAAACCTAAAAAACCCATCCGTTTATTTTCATTGTGCTATCAGAACCATTAAAAAATTGAATTTAATCGAAAAAAAAATAGAAATCTTTTTAATTAGAATAAGAACCTTAGTTTTACAAAGGAAGCTGAAAGTTTGCTAAACAACACCTGTTATATTGGTGGCTCGGTCTTTTCACAAAAACTTGCAAAAGAGTTTTTATCAAGAGTGATAGGCCCTAAACTATTTCAATAGATGAGAATAAAATCTGCCTTTCTATTAATCTGTTCAAGTAGTTTTCCCGTATCTAATGAGATGGCTTCTAGCAATTGGCGGCATAAGGGTAAAACTCCAATAAGAGCATAACATCTAAATTTGGATTCAAAAAAGATTGTCAAGGGCATTAAGTGGGCAGGTATTCAGTTTGTTTTGGATACACTCTTCAGGTTCTCCATTAGACTGATTTTGGCTAGATTGCTTTTACCAAATCAGTTCGGGCTCATTGGTATGTGCTCTATTTTTATAGCCGTCGCAGGAGCCGCGGCTGAATTAGGAGTCGGCGAGGCCCTTATTCAGAAGAAAGATCATAAAGTTGTGGAAAAACTCTATTCCACGGCTTTTTGGACGGGAATTGCATGGGGATTGGCATTGTTTCTATTTATGAGCTTCGTTGTGGGTCCATTTTCAGCTTATTTCTATAACGAACCTATTCTTATAAAACTAATTCCAGCTTTGAGTATAGGTATTTTTATACGCCCCTTTAGCATGGTTCATACCGTTATTCTAACCAGAAAAATGGACTTCAAGCGAATTGCAAAAGCCTACAACCTTGCCGGATTTCTTGCTGGCGTCATTTCGATAGCGGCTGCTTATGTAGGGTATGGTGTTTGGGCATTGGTCATCAATAGTGTACTGGCTGCAGTATTGGCGCTTCCCGTATTATTCTATTCAACTAAATGGATTCCTACCTGGGAGTGGAAAAGAACGTATTTCAAACAAATTTTCGGTTTTGGCGCGTATTCTTCCGCCACCCGTGTTTTTAGCACACTTACCTATAACATCGATAACTTAATGATAGGGAAAATGCTGGGAGCCTCCTTTTTAGGGGCCTATACCCTTTCTTTTTCATTGACCGAAAATTTAAGGCAAATGATAAGCAGTGTGCTCAATAAGGTGATGTTCCCAGTCTTTGGACAACATCAAAACGATAAGCTAAAACTCCGAAGTTACTTTCTCAAAATTGTAAATATCAATGCCATGGCGATTTATCCTTTGATGGTATTTTTTCTCATTTTTGCACGAGAAATCATTGTAGGTTTCTTTGGCTCTAAATGGGAAATGGCCGTCGCGCCTCTACAAATTCTTTCCATCGCCATCATGATCCATATGTTGATCAATTCTTTTACAGCTATTATAAGGGGTTTGGGAAAGCCAGAACTGGAAATGAAAATTATTATGGGATTGACCCTTTTTGTACTAATACCCTCATTATTCCTTGGCATAACCCTTTATGGTCTATCCGGAGCAGCTGGGGCAATTATTGTGAATAAAATCATGCTGGCATTTATTGGCATAAAAGTTCTTGGACAAGAAATAAACGTCTCACCCAAAGACATTTTGACGGCTGTGATAAAGCCTATTTTTGCAGTTCTCCTATGCGCCATACTGATTTTATTGTGCTATCATGTTCTGAACATTCAAAAAATACTTGTGCTAGCGCCGATATATGGGATACTCTACCTAGTGCTGATATACAGAATGGAAAAAAAGGTACTCCTAAGTCTTTTAAATCAAGTGAAATGAAGTTACTTTTCAAAAGGGTTGTTGGCAGATTAAAGCGAATCGCACATGAGTTCCTACCTCGTTTTTTTGTTAGTAATTACTTTATGAGCAGTCTTTATTATTTGGTTTTTTCAAATCGTTTTAAAAGGGAGCAACACGCCGTTTTAAAAGGTAAAGTTCAACATTTGAAAGAATCAAGGGAAAATAACGCAAGCTTTTTTACCCTTATAAGAAACACGCATCGTATTGAGAAAGGGTTACTCATGAAACCACGCAGACCAATTTTTGGTCTGGACTATATAGGAGAGACCGTAGAGGCTTTCATACGTATTTGGGAATATGAAAAGATGAAGACCG
Organism: uncultured Flavobacteriaceae bacterium; assembly: GCA_947493175.1. Lineage (GTDB taxonomy): Bacteria > Bacteroidota > Bacteroidia > Flavobacteriales > Flavobacteriaceae > Pelagihabitans. The sequence goes on from CANLQD010000001.1 coordinate 104,836, forward strand.
ATGACCAGTATAAGTGGTTCTTAGATGTGTTGCAAGAGTATTTTCGAACAACAGGAAGCCATCCAAAAATTGACGTCTACCAAAAGAAATTCAACGATTTTTTGAATCGCTCCGATGCAACTATTAATACAAATAAATCAAAATCAATACCCTATCACCGTCTGGAAGAGCATAAGCCCAATATTTCTTTTGAGGATTTTTATCGTTTAACACGATATAGACGCTCAGTACGTTGGTTTCTGGATAAAAAGGTTCCACAAGAGTTGATCAATAAAGCTTTGTTGGCAGCAGGTCAGTCTCCTAGCGCCTGTAACCGCCAACCATTTGAGTATATCGTAATTAATGAACCAGAGCTGCTTAAAAATGTATTACAACTGCCTATGGGGGTTAAAGGGTATGCTGACAACATTCCCATGCTCGTTATCGCGGTGGGTAATCTAACAGCTTACTTTGATGAAAGAGACCGTCACTTGATTTATATCGATGCGTCATTGGCAAACATGAGTTTTATGCTGGCATTGGAAACACTTGGCCTTAGCAGTTGCCCCATCAATTGGCCCGACGTGGAGCATTTGGAAAAAAGAATGGAAAAACTCCTAAAATTGAAAAAATTCCAACGCCCAATAATGTGTATTGCCGTTGGGTATCCCGATTCAGAGGGAAAAGTAGCTTATTCTGAAAAACGAAATATTGATACATTAAAAAAAGTACTTCAATGAAGATTCAGATAGATGGTGTCAATACCATGAATAAAGGAGCGGAGTTAATGCTTGTTTCTGTTCTTGAAGAAATTGAGCGCACTCACCCAAGTGCCTTAGTATACCTCAACCCCAACAGTGTGCTTGACCATAGTTTTATACCGAAAACAAAAAATACCATAAGAATTCGAAATGGGATAAAATATGCGAGGTATGCTATTGCCATTATGAAAAGACTTCACCTACCGTTTACATATTTCACACACTTTCATGCCATGAAGGATATAGACATTGTATTGGATGCCAGTGGATTTCAGTACTCGGACCAGTGGGTATATTCTCAAAAAAATCTGGAAGAACGACGGCGCTACTATGAAAAACTAAAAAAATATAAAACACGGTCCATTTTTCTACCTCAGGCTTTTGGCCCGTTTGACACAACGTACGGAAAGAGGTCCGTAAAACCTATAAAGGAACTTGTAGACCTGGTTATAGCCCGTGACAAAATCTCCCATGAATTTTTAAAATCAATGGGATTCGTAAATGAAAGACTATGGAAGTATCCTGATTTTACGTTTGTCACCGAAGGAGTCTTCATGGATTCCTATAAACACCTACATGGGAAGGTATGCATCATCCCTAACAAAAAAATTGTATCCCATGCAGCAATAGACAATTCAAACTATGTACAATTCCTACTAAAATGTATTGAACTATTTAAGCAAAGTGGAAAAGAGTGTTATTTGTTGAACCATGAAGGCGATGAAGATTATCAATTATGTAAAATGATCAACGAGCGTATCGAAGAACCAATGGAAATAGTTTCAGGACTTACTGCAAAACAGGTGAAGGGAGTTATTGGCAAATCGTTGATAGTTTTTTCCTCTAGATTCCATGGGGTAGCCAGTTCTTTAAGCTCCGGCATACCTTGTTTATCGACAAGTTGGAACCATAAATACAAGATGTTATATGCAGATTTTGAACTGGAACCACAAGTGCTGAATCTAAATGAAAAATGGGAAATGAACGAAAAAAGAATTCTATCAGTTCTCAACAACAGGGAAAAAATTCATAAACACTTATTGCTAATGAAAAAAGAGTTAACGGACTTAAACCGAAAAATGTGGGAACAAATATGGAGTGTATCGGTACCCTAAAGGAAATTTATGAATTATTCTCCTGCAATCGTAGTTGTCGCGTTCAATCGCCCAAAAAACTTAAAGAAACTTCTTAAATATCTGGAAAAGGCCAGTTTTAAGAACGAATTCGAGGTTTCTTTGGTTATAAGCATCGATTATCAAGACTCCGATGGAAACATGCAAGTAAGGAATATTGCGGAAAAATTTAATTGGAAGTATGGAAAAAAAAGAATCATAGCACATACCAAAAATTTAGGGCTCCGTGAACATATATTGAAGTGTGGCGATCTTACCCAGGAGTATGGTGCTATTATCTTATTGGAAGACGATGTGCTGGTAGCACCTTCGTTTTATGAATACGCCACAAGAGCGGCAAATCATTATAGTGGCGAAAGCACTGTAGCGGGTATTTCGTTGTATGCTTATGAATATGAAGAGCTTGGTTTGTTCAGGTTCTATCCTAAAAACTTGGGAAGCGATACCTATTTTATGCAATGGGCCGCTTCCTGGGGACAACTCTGGACAGATAACCAATGGAATGGGTTTAGGGATTGGTACGCTCATAAAAAGGACATTAAAAAAATCAATATTCCCGATCGGGTGAAGAATTGGAGCAAGTCCTGGAAAAAATTCTATATCGCCTATCTTGTAGATCAGGATAAATTTTTTGTGTATCCATATCTTTCCTTCACAACCCTCACTGAGGATTTGGGCACACATATAAAGAGTGATGCCCAAGTCAATAACGTTTTCATTTCAAATATGGAAACCGCCATAAACATACGCTTCTCGGACATTTCAAAAGAAGAGTTAAAATATGATTGCTTTTTTCAACCTTTGGAGCGCCATGTTTTCATAGAGAGTTTGGGCAAAGAAGTGTATCTTTCTTTTGATATGTTCGGAACTAAATCTATTAATGATATCAGGGCTGAATATGTTTTTACCACAAAAAAATCAACGATGCCTATTCAAAAAAACTCCAATAAATTAATCCCCTATGAACTAAACCTAATTTACAATGAGCCTGGGGATATCCTTGTTTTTTCAAAAAAAAATAATCTTTCTGAAAATAACTCCATTCTGGGAAAAAGCAAACTGCAATCGAACTTCAGAAAAAAGAACAGTGTAAAAAATATGTTACTTATTGTTTTCGGCAAAGTCTTTCGAAAAGTTTTCAAATTTTAAGTAATGTTTTGAAATATTAATTAATGTCATAAGAAAAATCATGTTTTCATTTTTCGACTATTACATCAGCAATTGTTTTACCAATTTCCAAAAAAATGTCTAGGACCGGCAAAAAGATAATGGTATTCGATACTGCGATAACTGGCCATCATTCCGAATATATCGGGCACTTGGTGGATAGCTTACATAAAGTGAAAAATCAGCTAAACGACTATTACTTATTTGTAGTACATCCTAAATTTTCCTCCAGATTTCCGAAGATTTTCGAAAAAGCTGAAAGCAATGAAAACCTAAAATGGATACAGATCACCCCAGAAGAAGAAGACACGGTCAAAGGTGGATTAATGAGAAAATCCTTCGCTCGCTATCGGATTATGAGTCGATATGCAAGAGAATTACAAGTAAATCATGTTTGTTGCCTTGACTTCCACACCATTAAATACGGTAGTATCCTTTTTAGGACAAAATATACAATGAGCGGCATTTTGTTCGTTCAATTCTATCGGCTTGATAGAAATTCTATAAAAGAAAAATGGACGTATTACAAACGTTATTTGTTAACCAAACTAAGTGTAGCCAACCCCAGGCTAACAAGTGTTTTCGTACTTAACGATCAAGAAACCGTTAGTTTTATGAACAGGCAATTCAGCACGAATGTATTTCGAATGTTGCCCGATCCCATTCCTGAATACCAACCTTTGCCAGGCTTCGACATCTACGAACAATATTCAATTGAACGCGACAGAAAAATATTTCTTCATATTGGGTCTTTAGGTGACCGCAAAGGCACGGCTGAAGTGGTAGATGCCGCAGTTCATGTAGAAATCGGCTTGCAGCATAAAATCACTATACTTTTAGTGGGCTTGGCAAGTACCGAATCTGAAAAAAGAGTGATATTAGATAAAATAGTCGATTATAAGGTTAAATCGGAAGTACAGATTATATGGGACGAATCTTTTGTGTCAAACTCCTATATGAAAAGTCTCTTTAATCAGTCTTTCGCAGTGCTGATTCCCTATAGAAATGCAGAGTTTTCAAGTGGTATTCTAGGCCACGCCGCTGCATCAGGGAAAATGGTGATCGCTACGGGCAGGGGACTGCTTAAGGCAATGGTTTTAAAGTATAATTTAGGGCTTTTGGTCGGGAGCCCGGTAGCTAAAGAAATAGCGGAAAAAATGGTAGAATCGTTGTCTTATAAGCATACACCTGAGACCTCTGGAAAACTAGTAGCCAAGCATAGGCCAGCTGTTTTTTCCAGACTATTGTTAGAGCACCGGGAACAGAACACGATGACCAATCCACGGGAGTGACATTCAATACCAAGCGATATGAAGGCAAAAAGCCCAATAGCGTTGAAATAACAACAATGAATTACCTAGATACGTACAAGCGTAAATATCACTTTTCGGTGAACTTCTTCAGCTTTTTCCTGTTGATTACGTTCATTCCGGATATTTTAGGTATACCGCCAAACGTAGTCGTTTATCCGTTCTGGGCCTTAAAAGCTGCTTTGGCGTTTTGGGTTATTATCAAATACCATAAAAACATCTATCATTTACAGCGGGCCGAGCAATTATTTGTATTCGTGGCCTTGGTATATTTATTTAATATGTTCATAGATATCTTTATGCAACATTACCCGGTTGGCCTTGGGTCTATGAGAGATTTGGTAGGTTTTGGCCTAAGTATTTTAATCGCTTTTTCATTTCGTTCAGATGCCTCTTTTTATTCAAAAAACTCTTTTAAGGTGTTTATCACGAGCTTAGCCGTGGGCCTTTTTATTGCATTCTTTTTAGCTCAAGAAAGCCCACCTCCTTTGGTGAATCGTTTTGATGCCAATTCTACTGTCAATACTATTAACTATGGACAAATGGGATGTGCTATGTGCTTGGTATCGATTTTCGGTTTTTTGGATAAGCGACGATCGTTTAAAAAGCTCATTTTTGTTCTTTTCTTCTGTTTAGGAGTCTTGTCGATTATGAAAGCCGGTTCACGTTCCCCTCTTGTAGTATTAATCTTAGTAGGATCGTTCTACGCACTTGCAAGACTGGGATTTTTAAAAGCATTAATTGCCTTCATAATAGTAACACTCACTTTTTGGCTGTCTTTAGACTTTTTATTGGAACTAGGCGATACATTTGATAGTGGACTAGCAGAAAGAGTTATCAATGCGATTGAAAAAAAAGAAACCAGTGGACGGGATGAAATTTATGCCAATACACTAAATATAATTTCAAAATCACCCCTGTTCGGTGATTTTTATCTGGTTTCATCAGGCATTGCAAAAGGCTATTACCCTCATAACTTTTTCCTAGAAGCGTTTATGACAACGGGTTTAATCGGTGGAATCCCCTATGTCCTCATGGTTTTGGTTGCGGTTTATAAGTCTTACTTATTTTTAAGGGAGGAACATAAGGCTAGTTGGTTGGTCATTCTTTTTTTACAAATTCTGGTCTATGGCATGTTTTCATCCTCTTTGTATAGCTCCCAGGACTTTTGGGCCTTGTGTCTGTTCGTATTATCTATACCCATAAAAGAAAAGACTAGAAAAAAAGAAAGGAAGAGGCATCTAACGAAATCACTTTCTACGTAAAAGGTAGGAAGAGGTTGTTTAAATACTCAAACCAAACTCTAAAGTTATTAAAGAGTCATATAAAAATATAAGCCTACTAAAGGTTAAAAAAAGCCCTGTTGCAGTCTTCGCTTATAATCGCTTGGACAGTCTTCAAAAAACAGTTACTGCTTTACAAAAGTGTCAAGGTGCAAGGGAACATGAACTCTATTTTTTTTGCGATGGCCCTCGCCCAAAAGATGTCGTAGCCGTACACGCTGTACGGGATTATCTCAAGACCGTTGATGGATTCAAGCGTATACATCTAAAGTTTTCCGAAAAGAATAAAGGCTTGGCCACCTCAATTATAGAGGGTGTTTCAGAAATTTTAAAGTTGCATAGCAAGATTATTGTACTGGAAGACGACCTTATCACAAGCATTAATTTCTTAAGTTATATGGACCAGGCTTTAGAGGCTTATGAAACAGAACCAAAGGTACTAGGTATCTCGGGATACACTGTACCAATTCAATTGGAAGGCAATTATCCTTACGATAACTACTTTACAAAAAGGGCAAGCTCTTGGGGATGGGCGACGTGGAAAGACCGCTGGGCATCCGTTGATTGGTCGGTTTCTGATTATGAGACCTTCTCAAAGAATAAACAATCCCAGAAAAGTTTCAACCAAATGGGGTCGGACATGACCAAAATGCTTGCTCAACAAATGAAGGGAGAAATCAGTTCTTGGGCCATCCGTTGGTGCTACCACCAGTTCAAGCAAGACCTCTACACTGTCTTTCCTACGGTATCCAAGATAGAGAACATCGGTTTTGGAGCGAATGCGACCCATACGAGCACGGAAAATGACCGATTTGCCACAGTTTTAGATGTATCGGACCAACACAAGTTTAAATTTCATCTGAAACCGACTTTAAATAGGCACTTGATAAGGCAATTCACCGCTACATATTCCCTTAAAACCAGGATTTATTATAAAATTAAAACGATATTAGGGATTTAGAACGTACAGTTGTTAGAAATAGTAGAAGCATGTATTACCGCATAAGCAGTAATGGGTTGTTCAAAGCGAAGCAATTAAAAAAATCCTTTTTAACCCTGATTATGACAATGTAAGGTTATGGCAAAGAAAAAAAAGAAGTACCCGGCTATGAACCAAAAAGACCCTGAGTTTAGAGAACTATTGGATAGGTATCTTCGGTATTGGCCGTTATTTGTACTCTCTACCGTCTGCATTCTTCTATGTTCGTTAATCTACCTAAGTTTTGCCACTCCGTCCTACCTCTCCATAGCCAGTGTTATTATTAAAGATGAGGAGAGCAATGGTGCGTCAAGAGATAACCCTGGCTTTGCAAGCCTAGGGCTTTTGAGTGGTTTGGGCACCAATAGTATCGAAAATGAGCTTGGTATTCTTCGCTCCAAACGAATGATGACCAATGTGGTAAAAGCACTTGACCTGAATGTTCGCTACTTTGACGGAGAAAGTTTTAGAACCAGAGAGCTCTATAAGCAAAGCCCGTTTTTGATCCAACTACAGCAATTGGATGAAAAAAAATTAGGAGAAGCCATCACCGATGAACTTAATAGCTTTGAACTTTCGGTCTTGGACAATCAGCAAATAGAAATTACCTATCCGGAAAATGATAGCACCCAGGTAACCGACTGGGATACCCCAGTAAGCGTCGATTTTGCTTCTTTTACCATCAGAAGGAACAAGAATTATGTGCCTTCGGATGAGGATGATGATAGGCTTCCTACCGTAATCGTGCAATTTGAAAGCACGGAACAGGTTGCCAACCTATTTCGTTCCAAATTACTGGTCGAGCTGAACGATGAAAACGCTACACTGATTATGTTAAATCTCGAGGATCCCATCAAAGAAAAATCCCGGGACATATTGAATCAGGTTGTCTTTGAATATAACAGGGAAGCTATAGAGGACAAAAACTTAATTGCTGAGAATACCGCATTTTTCATAGACGACCGTCTAAACATCATCAATAAGGAACTGGATTCCGTGGAGACGGGAAAAGAACAGTTTAAGGAATCCAATAGCTTGGCAGATTTACAACTAGGGTCTGAACTTATTATGCAAAACGCCAGCGAATACAATGTTAAACAGCAAGAAGTAAATACGCAGCTAGAGTTAGTGACCTCGATGATTCGGTACCTGAAAGCGGGAAAATCGGATCTACTGCCTTCGAACATAGGAATAAACGATCCTGGTGTACAGCAGCTCATCGGTGAGTACAACCAATTGATCATCGATCGGAATCGGGCGCTTATTGGTTCTACCGAAAGCAATCCGAGGGTCATCAACTTGGAACAACAAATCAATCAATTAAAATCAGATTTGAGAACTAGCTTCGTTCGTATCCGAACAAACCTTCGAATTTCAAGAAATAACCTTCAAAAACAAGCAGGACTAATAGGCTCTCAAATTTCGGAAGTACCCGCTCAGGAACGTCAGTTTAGGGAAATCGAACGTCAACAAAACATTAAAGAAGCCCTATATCTTTATCTGTTGCAGAAACGAGAGGAGAACTCTTTGGCACTTGCCGCTACCGGACCTAAGGCAAAAATTGTGGATCAAGCGTATACGCTCCCCTACAAAATCTCACCTAATTCAAATATTGTTCTTTTCGCAAGTTTGCTTTTTGGTTTAGCCTTGCCTTTTCTGTACATCAACGCGAAAACGCTGCTGAACAACAAAGTTCAAAATCGTGCGGATACCCGAAAAATAACCAATGGAATACCCATTTTGGGGGAATTACCACATATGAACAGTAACGATACTGTTTTCCAGGCAAACAACCGGTCGAGCCTCTTGGAAGCTTTTCGCATTCTAACTACCAACATACAGCATACCCTTTTAAAAGAAGCACCTCAAAAAAATGGAGTTTGTTTATTCGTAACCTCTACGGTCAAAGGAGAAGGGAAGACCTTTGTATCGATTAATTTGGCAATGACTATAGCTTCAAGTGGAGAACGCGTATTGGTAGTAGGGGCTGATTTAAGAAATCCACAGTTGAACCAATACACCACAAACGGGGAATCCCTACCGGGTGTAAGTACTTATTTGAAGAATGAGTATACTTCGTTAGATTCACTTATTGTTGATTCAAAGCTTCATTCCAACTTAAAACTTTTACCCTCCGGGCCAATTCCTTCCAACCCATCAGAATTGCTTAGAAAAGAGAAGGTTGATGAAATGTTCAAAACCTTAAAAGGACAGTTTGACTATATCATTGTCGATACGGCACCATCTATGCTAGTGGCAGATACTTTTATCATCAAAAAGCAATCGGACTTAACCTTATATGTGGTGCGGGCAGGATACACCAAAAAGAAATTATTGGAATTCGTTAAAGACTCCATAGAGGAAAAAAAGTTGACCAAAGCCTATCTAATCCTAAACGATGTGCAATTATCCGAATTGGGATACGGCAACAAATATGGGTATACCTATGGTCAAGAACGGCCCAATGCCGTTAAACTGCTTACTGTTTCGATACAAAGAAAACTAAATTACCTTAAATCTTGGTTGAATAAATAATCCACACGATACACATTCGTGCCAGATTCAAGTGCCGTTCCCGGTGGTCACAAAAACCAAAACGACCAAAAAAACGACCTTTACTAATACGCCTTTGCTTCTCCTGCAAAAACATTGTAAACAGTCATGAACAGAATTTGAATGTCCAATGCCAAGTTCCATTTCTCCACATAAAAAATATCCAAACGCGTTCTATTAAGAATATCGGCTTGCTTCACAATTTCACCGCGATATCCCTTGATTTGAGCCAAGCCAGTGATTCCCGGTTTCACAAAGTGCCGGACCAAATATTTATCTACTGATGTTTCGTAGTCCCAGGTATGCAATTCCATATGGGGCCTGGGGCCTACGACACTCATATCCCCTAAAAAGACATTAAAGAACTGCGGTAATTCGTCAATACTCGTCTTACGCATGAGCTTTCCTATTTTCGTAATTCGAGCATCGTTCTTCGTAGCCATTTTTTTATCGGCATCCTTATTGGTTGTCATGGAACGAAACTTATAGCACCAGAACGTCTTTCGTTTAAGACCATGTCTTTTTTGCTTAAAGTATAGCTTTCCTGGAGACTCCAACCTAATCAATGCAAACAAAATAGGGGTCAACCAGGACAACACAAAAACAATGACCAAAGAAGAAAACACAATATCGAACGTACGTTTCACAATTCGGGCATATTCCGTATCCAGCGGAACCTTCCTTAAGTTCATAACCGGGATTTTCTCATAGGACTCGATGGACATGGCCCTTGAAAAAATTTCTTTGTTATCAAGGATGACTTTAAATCGTATTAAGTTATTATCAGCAAAATTGATTAAGTTCTTGAGTTCGGGTGAATTAAATTTAGAAGCCACACAATAAATTTCGTCGACCTCGTTTTCTAGGATGTATCTGAAACAATCGACAACTTGTCCTAAATAGGTGGGGCTTTTTGATGGTTTGTCATCAAAGTATCCCTTATAACGATACCCCAAATCAGGCTCATCGAATACTTTTCGTATCTTTTTTAGACTAGGGTCTCTGCCGACCACCACGACATTGACAAAGTTTCCGCCACGTTTTCGATATTTGCCCCGCACCCAATAGAACATGACCCGATACCAAAAAAGACACAAGAAAATAAGTAATAATACCAAAAACTGGTAGTCAAGCGATTCATACAGTCTTCCAGATACTCCAAAAACTGCAAAATAGGACAACGCATAGATGAGGTAAAGCTGAAATGCCTTGTGAACGTTCGTTACAAACTTTTCTTTCCTGGCCGTTGGATAATAATTAAGAAAATAGGTTATTACCAACCAAGAAAGGTTATAAAAAACAATACGAGAAGGGTTGAGATAAGTTTCAGGTGTCAGCAGGTAAAGAACACCATTGATAATGACCAAATGCATCAAGATCGAGATGGGAATGATCAAGTCGGAATTTCGAAATCTATTCATATATAGACTACAATTTGTCTTAGAAACAAAATACTATACTGAAACTAGCAATTCATGCAAATCGGTCCTAGTCCATCAACATTAATCAACTTGTATACGCTGGGTACTTAAATGACACTCATAAAAAACAGTAATTTCGGGGGTTTCGGAAAGGTTTGGTATATTTAATGACTTACTCAAATGTAGATAAACACGACAGAACCCACAAGTTATAGACTCACTTTTTAAAGTTCGATCATCACAAAATCGACAAGATGCACCACCCTAAAAATATAGGTAGAAAATCAGCCTTTCGAATAGATTCTAACGACCACTTATTACAAATGGCAAACACAAAAGTTAGGGCACAATTTGATTGATTTTACTTTTCAAATTCATTATTTTTAGTAACTTCGCCGCTCATTTGAAAAATAGATGGGTCGCATAGCTTCCACCTCCGCAATACTGCGGATGTACAAGCAGCTTCGGCAACACTATAAGGTCGCATAGCTCAGCTGGATAGAGCATCTGCCTTCTAAGCAGACGGTCGCAGGTTCGAATCCTGCTGCGATCACCAGTAATATAAGGTCCCAGAGGTTTTAGTACCGCTGGGACTTTTTTTGTTTGCACGTAGTTTGCACGTGAAACAAAAAATCTAGTGTGCTCATTTCGGTTTTACCCATTTGAGCTTATTTGACATTAAGTTGTATTAGGTATTGATATCAACAAAAAATCTTATTCCGCTTTAGTCCCAATCTTACCGAAAAACTTTGCGCTTGGTTCCTGTCTCGATTTTATAACGTCCGGGAAGGTAAGTGTTAAATAAAATCGGGAGAGGGCGCATCCTCTTATGCTTTTGGCAATCGTCTTACTGTATACAGGTAAAACGCATTTCCTATTTAATCTGGTAAATCCCAATTCCCCCACTTATATTATGATATCACTGAGCCAGATGTAAGGAAACAGATAAATGGAGCGGCAATGTCAGGTATGGGCAAGCAAGGAAGCTATTCGTTACCGTCTACGCATGTAGCCGAAGCTTTTTGTTTTGTGTTTATCATTATTTCGAGCCCATACCAAAAGATTTGGCTGACTCAACAAATAAGCTTAGGCCCATTAATTCGGTACCTAAAGATTTCTTAAAATCGACAATATTCTAGGTATTCTTTCTCAGCAAAGTAGCTAATAATAAGTTTTATAGAATTTTATTCTTACGTTTTCAGCTATTTTATCGCTAACGGTAAATTTTTTAGCTGGATACGAAGGTCTAGGGAAGAACTCAAATCTGTCGGCCCAAAAGTATTTTTTTCCAGTTTCTGATTCCGACAGATTTATTGTCCGGTTCTCGGTTAGTTCGAGTTTTGTTTCCGTATCAAATAAGTCATATTCCAAACAAAAAACTCCATTAGTCCTGTTCATCCCTTCTGACAGTCTTGCGATACCTGGCTTTTTTATAGTCCCACGATATATGACCTTCTCATTATAAATTATTTCATATTCATAATTAACCAAATTGTTTTTGGTAGCCGCATCGTAATCCTTTTGCTGAGCTTTGAAAACTCCCCCTCCCAGATTTTTGGATAGAAATTCCAATTCTTCCATATTCAATTCTTCGCGAACTAGATTCTGCGAGCTTAGATTATAGCTGGCAATTAATAGTAAAAGTGCTAATGCTTTATTCATAATTAAACATTTTTTTAATGCTTACAACTATTGTAAATATTTACAGTATAAACCACCAATATACAAACAATCTATTATACTTATCGGTTAAATAATTGGTCACTTAAAATGGCCGTCTGACTTTCTAATAAGGTAGTCTTAAGAATATTGCTTCCTAGTCCATTTTTCATTCTTCAACCTAAATTCTGTAATTAAGACCGTGGGAACGAGAAGAAGATTGATTTTCGTGTCAAGATATATCAAGTGTTCCTGAGTCTACGAGGTACCATTATTTAAAAAGGGTACGAAGTTCAAGATGTGTCATTGTCATGACAATCTTGCTTTTGCTCCCCTTGGTTGCAAAAGAATGTTAAGAATAAGTATCACCACAAACTTGCCTGTACATACACTCATTCTAATAGGGTTTACAACAAAAACCGTCTAGCCATAATATTATGCTGTACATTTACAGGGCACATACGTTATTTTGGGAAAACGTTATTCATTATCTAAGGTCTTGGAAGAAATTCTAAGACCTTTTTTAGTTCAAATTCTTTTGGCACCAATTACTGATGCCCTATTCAAAAAATGTCGTTTAACAGGTCAATAGCTACATTGTTTTTAATGTTTATAGGGTATTACGTGCCGATTGTTACAATTTCAAGAATAGAAGGCCGTATTTGTCAACGTTCATTTCGGTATTTTCCAGGGCCCTACAAATCATATTCTAGGGTCTGTCGGCAGTAGCATAAAAATCATCTTTTTCAGCACACTTTTTTAGTGTTCATAGGTGTTTCGGGCTGTTTTTCAGCAATGTGCTCTTTTGGATTAAAACCTCCGAGTTTCTAACGAATGTAAATCACAAATGATTTTTTAAGTGACAAGTCTCATGGGAAGTAAATAGGTTTGGGCCAAACTTTTTCAATGTTTATGGGCTTTTACAGCGATTTTGCGCCAAACTTTAGAAATCTACACCATTTCTATTTTCCCTCGAAACGCACCGTATATCACCTGTTTTCGAAGAAAACTGAACACCACAATGTCGCCTTAGCGCGTTGTCCTCTTGCTATCCCCCATTTTTCCGCTCCGCTACAAAACACCGTATACCCTTACGGCTGTTTCAAACAGGCAAAAAGTAGTGTGCGCCCTATGTTCTTTTTGCTTGACGCTATTCTGCCGGAATCGCTACAAAAAGACCACAGGATCCATGCGCAGTTAAGATGATGGTAAGATTTGGGGTAAATCGAAAATGTAATTATCGTGTTACCAAACCACTAAGGCTTCGCTGCACTTTGACCCCTAAAAATTGCTGCTTATCGAAAAATGCTACTGTCGAGAAAAAAACCTAGTTTTTATAAGGTTTTTCTATAATCCGGATATTAGGATATCCTCTATATTGTAGGCTGTCTTTCGTTTAAAAGTTTTTTATAATCGGGTATTCGCCCAGGAAAGACATGCATACTTTTCGAGTAAATTAAGGTCAATGTTAACCTTAAATTATTTCGAAATGAAAAAGTTTTTTGCACTGTTGTTTTTAACCGTTATGACGATTGGCCTTGCTTCCTGCGAGGCTGACAACACAGCTGATGATGCGTATGAAATTCAAGGAATCGATAAAGATGAGGTTAGAAGCCCCGATGATAGGGGCGAAGACTAGAGCGGTCATCATAGTATTGGGTGCCGTGCTATCGGGTACGGCACCATTCTTGCACATGCTAGCTCCCAAGAAATCGATAGAAATACAACTACTGGAATCCAATCTTGAAAACGGAACGGTTTCGAATCAGGATTTTGAAGAGCTACTCCCGATATTGAAAAAGAAACAGAAATATCTAGGGTATTTTAATTTTAGGTCCTTTCTATATGCTATCGGCACTCCCATAGCCATGTTCTATTTCTCAATACTCATGTTAGTGACCGTGAACCATATAGAGGAAAAGCTTTTAAGGCAAAGCCTAAGGTTCGCTTTTCTGATTTCGCTATACATTTCGAGTTATCTTATTATATGGGTATTGTTGCCACCCTCCGACTTTCCAAAAGGCCTTTACCATCTTTCAATCGGACTAATCTCTTTTGGTGCCTTATGTTTATCGTGGTTTCTAATTGCCTATCGCAACGATGTACGAATCAAAATCGTCAAACTGATTCATTTCATTTCGGTGGAAACTTATGACAAGTACATTAGGTCAGAGGACAAAAAGAGCTTTGTCAAAGATTCCTATAAGGTATACGATGAGATTACCAAATAACTTTTAGCCATGGATTCGAAGGAGCTTAAGATTATATTGGAGAAGTTGAAGAAACTGAAATATATAGAAGGTTCGGACGACTGGCAACATCATACCAAATTGATTTTGGATATCCAAAATGAGGAATTAGACGAACTAAAACAAAAGCTTCGAAGTTTTAAGAAAGATAATTTCGATACACATGATGCCTATATTGAGTTCGTGAATGAAATATTACTTACTCCCCCTTTTTCCCGTTTTTTTCATTCATAGTATCGATGACAATACGATAGGCGAGTTTTTCAACAAAGCTCTTGAAAAGGGCATTTTGCATCATCTCGCTTTCGTGCTTGATAACGAAAGTAGCTATTTGATTAAACTTACGTTCTTTCTCGGCCGATGCCATTCTACTGAAATGCTCATCCACAGGAAGAACGGGGAAATATTGAAGTCCTTTTCCGGTAAGCAGCCATGTCTTGCTTATTCCATATCTGCTCTCAAGGAACTCTGATAGTTTCTCGATGGTACTGTCGTTGGGATTTTTGATTTCCCCTTTGCGAATCCTATTGATTCCGACCTCGCTAAGCTGGGTGTTCTTGGATATTTCATAGGCGGTGATTCCATTGGAATCCATTGACGTTTTAATGCGGTCTACGATTTCACTTTTGCTCATGGCAGAAAATTAATGCCGAAAATAATAATGTATATAGTTTGGTATTACATACATTTTTGCATACTTTCGTACAGCGTTGGATAATACATACAATCAAATCGGTTTAAGTTCCCAGATTTGAAGGTTATTTCTTTCGCATTAGTTATTGGGGAGCGATGCTTTATAATTTATACGATTATTTCGCTCCCCTTTTAATACGGTTCTAAATATACCAATACTTAGCATAATTTAAGTATTAATTGCATACATCGCGTATTTATCTCTCTTAGGAAAGTATAAAACCAAAAAAGGAAGGAACTTGATAATCAGAGCCAAATGGTCAAAAAGCAACCCAAAATAGCAAATGATTTATTCCAGGTAATGACAATCAATGGTCTGTACGAATTGAAATTCTTTCTAGATACACGGGGAAGAATTTTTTGGAGGTCGCCGAACGATAGTCTTAAACCTTTAAAGGCTCTTCCGCAAAAGCTTCAAATTCCTTTTATGATAAAGTTCATCCAAAATCATAAACTAGCCGAAAAAGTCAAGTCCATTGAAGACCCTTTGGTCTGTATCGAAATGTACATTAAGGCTAAATATCTCATGGGAGAATGACCGTTACTAACTATTTAAATATATCAGCCTGTTGCACAATTCATTTGCTTATTAACCCTTAAACCCAATACATATGAGAACACTATTACTATCCGTATTGTCGATGGTCCTCTTCTTGCCTCCCCTCTGGGCACAGGCACCGCAGGACTATCTAAAAGAGATCGCCCCACAGGTCGAGGCCATCGTCCTTGAAGCCAGTCCCGATAAGAAAAGGGCGAAGGAACTTTTCAAGACGGTCAAGGCCCATGCCGAACAGGGCGATGCCGATGCCGCATGCGACCTCGGCATCCTCTACAAGGACGGTATCGGCTGCACCCTGAACTTCAACAAGGCCCGTAAATGGTTCCAAAAAGGACAAGAGGGCGGTAGCCGAAAGGCCGCCTACAGTCTTGGCTACCTCTACCTGAAAGGCTTGGGCAACATACCGCAGGACTATAAAAAAGCAGTGGCCCAGTTCAAGATCACCGACTATCCCATGGCCATTCATTGGCTCGCGAAATGTTACTATCATGGTTTGGGAGTACCACAGGACAAGGCCAAGGCGATGGAACTGTTGCGGGGCAATTACCTCGATAATAGTAAGGTGCTCTTGGCCCAATGGGAATATGATCGGGATCATGAGCTTTTGCCACCGGCCCCATTGCAGGATGTTTCGGCGGCATTCGTTACGGCTCCCAAAAAATTGGGGGAACACATTGAAGGTACTTGGTCCGGCACATGGCAAATTATGGACTGGTCGGGCAAACGGGTCATGCGGGAGGTTCCCCTGAAAATTTCCATTAGCGGTAACGGAAAGGAATTGCACATGGCAACGGTCACCACCTCCGAGGCAAGCTTTACGGGGGAAGTGCTGGTCAACGGCGATGAACTGGTGTTCCCCGACATGACGGTAGACCTGCGGAAACGGTATACCGACCGGGTGGACGAGGTCATGCTCGGCCATCGGTTCACCTCGTTACGGTTCGACATCAAAGCAGATCATCGCGGGGTTTCCTTGACCGGTAATCTTGAATCCCAAATAGCCCAATGGTCGGAACCGGGCGCACCGTCCCGTTTCACCATGACCAAGGTCGAAGACGGCATTCCCAACAAGGCGTTCGATGCCTTCGCCGAGCAGGGCGAACACTTTATCAAGGTCTATCCCAATCCCTTCGAGGAAGACCTCCTATTACACTATACCCTGGACTCCGATGCCGATGTAAGTATTCACATATCGGACTATTACCGTCCGCAGCAACAACTTAAGAGCAAAGGTGCAAAACAGAAAAAAGGAAGGCGAACCATATCCTTTGGTAGCCTTTCCGAGCTCAACAGCGGGCTGTACCTCGTCCAGATGGACGTGAACGGCACCCTGTACTCACGAATCGTCATCAAGAAATAACCTAATACCGGACATAATGAAACATATATACAGATACACTTTCTTGCTGCTGTTCCTATGCCTTATGGGAACCGAACAGGCAATCGCCCAATACAACAAACACGCCGTGCCCTGCAACGCGGTCAGATCGGACCAAGGTCCGGTACTGCTTGCCGGCCGCAGACCTATGAACATATCGATAGGGGATTGTGACTTCCCCGATCCACCGGGCGGCGGGGACGATGATGCTGGTAAGGACGAAGACCAGCCGGTCAATTTTGAAATAACCTTTCAGAATATGCAGGTGTTGCTTCAAATGGATGCCGTACTCGCGGCTGTTACCGAAAGGCGGGAACGGGAATGGCTCAACAAACAAGAAGACCACTTTCGAAAGGAGATCAATCGTTCTTTTAGCAAGAACTTCACCTCTTTCAAGGCGGCCCAAGAGCACTTCTTTGAGTACTACCAACGCAATATGCGTCGAGTGAATAATGAGATTGGGGATATCGGAAATTCACACGCGAACAAAGCTGATGAATACGACGAACAGCAAAAGCAGTATACTGTTGAAATGTTGGATGTAGGGGCATGGAAAGGTATGAAGGAGAGTTGTGCGCCGCAAGGTATCATCGACTGTGGTGATTTTGGCAGAAAGGTGATACAGGGCAAGCGTCTGGAAAACGTACAGACCGATGCTGCGGTCGACGATTTGATGGATGCTGTCTTGGCCGATTTTTCAAAAAAGGAAGTCGATGCTGCGACCGAACTGCAAATAGCCCAAGGTGTCTTTGATCTGCGGTATAACGACAAATTTCTAAATGAAATGGTCGACAACCAAATGGATCATTACGAAGATCAGGGGTTACGTACCCGTGTATATCTCATGACCGCATACATCGTGCAATACTACAACCGATTTAGTGGGGTTTTAAACATCCCGACCACTCCTCATGAACTTCCTCTTTTTTGGTCTTCCCAGTCGATTTTGGAAAAGGGTACCCAGAACCTCGGACTATTGGAAGATGAAGCGAGGATTTTTGAACCACTTTTCTTTGAGAAAGAAGCGGAACGTTGCAATTACGGTACTTCCCCTTCCTCTTGCTTCAACCAATTGGAAAGACTTTCAGAACTTCGTGACCGGATTATCCAAGAACATATCGATGAGTTTGTAGACTATAGCGAAGAAGGTTTAAACAGTAGGCTTAACAACATCATAAACGGCTATACACGAGCGAATGGAGGCGGTAAGTTGGGGGGTCTTGACGAATTGGAATATGTTAACCGCATTCGGGACGGTGACAAGTTGAACTATTTCTATCAACTTAAGAATGGTGGGTGGGCCTATACTTCCCAGTCGCCTATGGCGGTTAACGACCGTGTTTCTTTCTCGGAACCTAGCATTAATGACAGCGGACTATTTTACTACATTCGCAACGAAGATACAGGGAAATGGCATGAGCTATTGATGCCAGCGGTAGGCGCTCCCTTATCGGAGAACCCTTATTTGGTCGATAAATTCTGGGATTTGATGGTGGGAATTGCCAGATATGCGACCCCAATAGAGGATGGCATTGTACTGGTAGATGGAAAAGACTTTAATGGCGAAGAAGCATCGCAAGTACAGGCCGGGATATTCCTTGTATTGGGTTCTGTCGGAGGGGGTGTTTTTAAACCAGTGGCCAAAATAGGAAAGGGACTTTATCGAACGGCCAAATATGCTTATGTGCAGGGGGGCAAAACAATTATCAAAAAGTTCGATGATCTTTTGGAACTTGGTGAACTTCTTTCGAAATTGCGACCTGGTGCCAGATATATAGATGAAGGTACCGGTGCGCACTCAGCAGTGAAAGGCCATCATCCTTTATCAAAAATTGCTTTTAAATCTGATGAATTTTATGATGCAAATAAAGCTTTTTCGGTCTCAACGGATGCTTTGGGAGGTCAGTCAGTTCATAATGCAATTACTGGCAATCAAAACAGATTATACTCATTCTGGGCCAAATCTGGTGACCGGCTAACTTTGGAAAAAATGGCGGAAATCGAAATACAGGCCATGGTAGATGCCGGAATACCTAAAGATGTTGCCACCGGTTGGGTCATAAGAGCTTTGGAAGATTTGGAAAGACAAGGTGTCAAGTATATTACCAATATACCTTGGAACAAAACTAATTAAACAACAATAAATGAACAGCGATTCGGAAATACTGGATGAATTTGGAAGGAAAGTGGTCAAAGCAGTTTATGATGATAACTTGAGATACTTAAAGCAAATTATTTCCAACACAACTAAGTGGGGGCAAGGGAAGGAATTCATCGAAGCTTTCGATTCTGTACCCTTGCCAGAAAAGGAAACTCTATTTAAGTTCTATAATGAACAAATTAGAACCGGAATTTTTAGTTTCCTATCAATATTTGAAAACGATGAGAATTTTAAATTGGTATACGAAAAAAATGGGGTTCAAGTAGACCTTAATGAGATAAGTGAAATGTTAAAGGCCGAGCCCATTATCGAAAATGGATGGATAGATAGGTTTAGCGATGAAATAAATTAGCTGGATGCACAATCTAAGATTATTAAACCTAAAAACCCGCTCTTATCAGAGCGGGTTTATTTATGACTATTTGCTAACAAAATTTACCAAATGTAAATACAAGGCATGTCGCAAGAAGATGCATACAGTGGTTTATCATTTTCGGACATTGATGTCCAATTTTATAGTTAATCTTAAATTTTAAAATATAATGAACATACTGATTCTTAAACTATTCTGTTAGCTACAAAGTCAAGATTTTAGTTTCTTATTAATGCTTTAATAACACATAATTCCGGTATTGGTAAAAGTCTGGAGATAATTCAAAAAACGAACGAACGATGGCCTCCTCGAATTAACGTAAAGTCGAATTACCCCTCTATATTTAATGGGACATAGCAATCCTAGTTGCACTTAAAACTAGCCTTTAAACCCTAGTAACCCTCGAATATTTTCCTTTGATACTCATCCAACCTACTTTTGCGCAAATTCGCAAGATAAGCTTGAGTAGTACTTACCCGTTGATGCCCAAGCATTTGAGAAATAGCGGTTAAGGGTACACCCATATCGTCAGCGCTAGAAGCAAATGTATGGCGCGCCGCATAACTTGTAATCCTTTCCTCAATTCCAGCCATTTTACCTAGTTTCTTTAGGTTTTTATTATATCTATCCCTTGCCCACATGACCTTGTCATAGTGAATTATTGGGTCGCGGTCTCTTTCTATTTGAATAAGGTAATCCTTTTCACTTTTACCTTTAGTAAAATAGGTTACAATAGGCACTAATTGAGGACTTATTTTAATGCTGAAAGGCTCGCTGGTTTTTTTTCTTATGTATTGTATTCTACCATCAATAATATTCGCAACCTTTAAGTTGGCAATGTCAACATACGACATACCGTTGAGAAAAAAACTTAAAAGGAATATATACCTATCACGAAATAATGTTGTCCCCTCATCTAACTCTAAATTGATTATTTTTGGAATGGCCTCGGGAGGTAAAGTTCTTTTGCGTGGTTTACCACTCCGAATTTTAAAATTTTCGAAAGCATAACCTTCCTTCTCTGCAACACCAGCCAATATAGCCTTACGATTAATCGCTCTAATAGTTCGTAAATAAACACTTATCCCACCTAGCTTGTTACCCTTTGATAGATAATAATTCTCGAAATCTTTCAAAAATTTCAAATTGAGCTCGTTGAAAGTAAAATCTTTTCCATTCCTATAATTTCTGACAGCATTTAAAGCGTGTTGATAAACCCTTGAATTACCTATCCTGCTTGCTTTTTTCAACTCCAAAATATGAGCTTCTGTAAATTGAAAAAAGGTAATTTCTTTAGTTTTGTTCGTTAAGAGATTACGTACTTCTTTCAAGCTCATATATTTCAGTTTACCCCTATCCTCCCATTTAGTTAGAACATCTATCATTTTAGCACGTTTTTTTCTAAGTGAGTTATTAAGCCGGGAAGTTGAAGCGTTACCTGCATATGAGGTTTTAATTTGCTGTTTTGCACTATCCCAGTCCGATTTCTTCAACCGAATACCAGCAGCAATACTGGTGGTTTTTTGATTATGGGTTAATCGAAAAATTAGTGGAAACTCGTGTATGTTCTTTCTTCTTGTGTCAAGGGATAATTTTAAAAATGTTTCCATAATATAATTTTTGCACGTGATTTGCACGTGGGATTAGAAATCATTTAGACCTAAATCTTAGTAAAAATAATGAAACTAATTGATTTTCAACACCTCTATTGAAGTGAACGTTGAATTAATATTAAAAAAAACCTGCCTTCTAAGCAGACGGTCGCAGGTTCGAATCCTGCTGCGATCACCAGTAATATAAGGTCCCAGAGGTTTTAGTACCGCTGGGACTTTTTTTGTTTGCAAACACATGAAAATTGATCAAATTTTCATGTTTATTGATTCAATTAGCGTCAACACATATAGATTCTTCATTTTTATTTAATCTTCTTCCGTCTTAGGATAAGTTCGATAAGAAAACAATTCCAAAATAGCCCAATTTATTTGGGCAGTAATTTTCTTAGAAATCAATATTTACCAATTTTAATTAAACCAAATGGTCTAATTTTATTTTTTTTAGTATATTTGCCCCCATGGGATATAAGTACAACAAAGAAGATATTCTTAATGTTGGGTACGACGTTTTTAGAAGAAACGGTTATCACAACGTTGGTATCAATCAGATTCTTAAGGAATCAGGTATCCCAAAAGGTTCGTTCTATAATTTTTTTGAGTCCAAAGAAGATTTTGCCCAGCAAGTCATTCGGCAATACGGAGAAACGAATAACTGTTGGATGAAAGACTTTTTTGAAGATTGTACGCTCTCTCCTTTAGAATGCTTAAAATCGTTCTATTCAATGATGATGAACCTTAATGAGGAAGATGAATATTCGGGCGGTTGTTTAGTAAATAATATGAGTGTTGAAATCGGGCGTCAAAATGATATAATCGGTTCTGAAGCGAATCATCACTTTATTGGTTGGCTTAATGTACTGGCATCAGTTGTGGAAAAAGGGCAAAATTTAAATGAAATTACAAAGGATTTTTCTCCACTCGAACTTGCTGAATATATGCATGCGGGATTTTATGGCGTACTGTCTAGAACCAAAGTAACCCGCAATAGGGTTTATATGGACATTTGGTTAGAAATGACTTTCAAATTTATTCAAGCTTAAAAAATTTATTCATAAATTAAACAGAACGGTCTAATTATTTTATTTAAAATGAAAAACTATTTAAAATTATCCATTTGTATTCTTTCTATTGCAATTATGCAATCTTGTAAATCTGTTGATTTACGTTCTAACGCGTTAAAAGAAAATACCATTTCCAATTCGGAGCAAATGGGAAAACAGCTTCTTGTCAAAGCCAAGACAGCTATGGGCTATGACCAACTCTCCAATACAGAAGTATATGAAGCCACGGCTAAATTTAATTGGACAGGCGCTTGGCTCATAATGCCAATGAACGCTTTTCCTGGCAACAACAATAAAGAACTCCAACTTCGTTTGGCCACAAATAGTTTTGATGGACAAGTCCAATATCTTGAAGGCAGAAAAAAAGATATCATTCAAGGTGTACAGTCTTGGGAGGGATATAAAAAAGAGGTAGGCAGCGACTATCTGAAACGTCACGAACACGACCGCTACATCTGGGGATTGGCAACCTATCATTACTTGTTAGAAGCACCTATGCACCTACCCGATGCACAAATTATTAGATATGCAGGAAAAAAAGACGTAGAAGGTATAACATACGAAACGGTTTATGTCACCTGGGGTACCGAAGCTCCCAATAAGCAATACGACCGCTTTCTAGTTTACATCAATCCATCTACAAAACATATTGATTTGTTGGAAGTGACCATAAACGACTTCTTTATTTCGATGCCGAGGGGTATGCAACACGCCACCGCACGTTATGAACGTAAGAAAACGAGTATAGGAGCTTACTTGCCAAGTAACGTACAGATCCAGTTTAAAGGGCCTAAAAAATTAGAAAATAAGGTCTATAGTTTTGCCTTAAACAACTACCAATTCGACGCTTTTGACAAGTCCGTACTCTATCCATTGCAAGATGTTGAATATTTAGGATTCTCAAAACTCACCGAAGATTAGGTTGTCACACCGCTGCTAAATCCGCATCTAACCGATACGGTTTGAGTGAAGCCATACGTAATCCGATGCACCAAGTAGTTGACCTAGTCATCCAAAAAAATCATTTAGAGCTAAGACAACTTTGAAAACTATAAACATCAAAACAACTTATAATAAGAATGAACGAAAGCAACAAACAACCCAAACCACCGACTTTTGCCACCCGATGGGCAAATTTTGTCATAAAATTTAGGTGGCCGGTCGTCATCTTGTCCGTTTTACTCGCAGTGGGTTTAGGCTCACAAGGTAAAATGCAATTTGATGGTGACTACCACGTATTTTTTAGCGAAACCAATCCGGAGCTCGAAGCATTTGATGCGCTGCAAGACAAGTATACCAAAGATGATAACATCGTTCTGGTACTCGCACCAAAAAATGGAGATGTATTTACCAAAGAAAATTTGGTAGCTATTGAAGAGCTTACGGCCCAAGCGTGGAATACTCCCTACTCCTCCCGTGTAGATGCCATCACCAATTTTCAACATACCAGTGCACAGGGTGATGATCTGTATGTAGACGACCTCTCCTATGAATCAGCCTCAAAAACCGATGCAGAAATAAAAGAGATTCGGAAAAAGGCGTTGAAAGAACCCTTATTGGTTCATCGACTCATTAATGAAAAAGGAAGTGTTACCGCTATTAATATAACCGTTCGATTACCTGGTGAAGATAGTGCACTTGAAATTCCCGCCGTTACCGTTGCTGCTAGAAAAATGATTGCAGATTTTAAAGAAAAGCATCCCAATTTCGACGTTTACACTACTGGACTTGTTCCACTAAACACGGCATTCTTTGAGTATTCTGAAAAAGGATTTGCGTTGGTGGGTCTCATGGTCTTGGTTGTATTAATTCTTACGCTAATCCTTACCAAAAACCTGTTTGCAATGTTAACCACATTGTTGGTTTTTATGTTTTCTTTTATGAGCGCCTTTGGGTTCATAGGATTAATGGGCATTAAGTTAACACCTCCTTCTTCCGTGTTCCCAACTATGATATTAACGCTTGCCGTGGCAGATAGTATTCACATTCTTATCACCTACTTGCAAAAAGTGCGTAGTGAAGGGTACGATAAAAAAGGAGCTTTGGCAGAAAGTATCAGGCTCAACTTTATGCCTGTTTTTATAACAAGTTTGACTACCGTTATTGGTTTTTTGACAATGAATTTTGGTGATGTTCCGCCATTTTGGGATTTAGGAAACATCGTCGCCTTTGGTATGGCCATGGCATTCCTTTTTTCTACCACATTTTTACCTGCGTTAATGGCCATCCTTCCACTATGGAAACCTAAAAAAGCGAAGCAAGAAAAAGAAAAGTTGAAAATAAGTTGGTATACTACATTTGGTCATTGGGTGGTAAAACAACCGATTCGTCTTTCGGTTATTTCATTGGCACTTATTGGTATTCTAACGTATCTGGCGACCTTCAATGTGTTTAATGACGAGTTTGTGGAATACTTCGACACCTCAGTAAAGTTCAGACAAGACAGTGATTTCATCAATGAAAACCTTACAGGCTTTTACAATGTAGAATTTTCAGTAGGCAGCGGTGAAAGTGGAGGTATCAACAATCCTGCCTACCTAAAAAAACTTAACGCATTTGAAGATTGGCTCAATGCGCAACCAGAAGTGGTGCATACCAATGCATTCAGTGAGGTGGCTCGAAGAGTAAACAGGTCGATGCACGGAGATAATGAAAGTTATTACAGCATTCCGAATAGCCGAGAAGAAGCGGCGCAATACCTGCTACTTTATGAACTTTCCCTACCCTTCGGGTTGGATTTGAACAATCAAATCAATGTAGATAAATCCGAAACTAGGGTTACAGCTACTTTAGAAAACAGTTCCAGTGCAGAAATGATTGCATTTTCAGAAAGGGCCGAAAATTGGCTGAAAGAAAATGCCCCAAAACCGATGCACGCCATTGGTGTAAGCCCAACACTGATGTTTTCCAAGCTTGGATTCCGCCAAGCGGATAGTATGTTCAATGGAAACATCATTGCGTTGCTGCTTATCTCCATCATTCTAATGATAGCCCTACGAAATTTTAAACTAGGGCTATTGAGCATCATTCCTAACGTTGCACCCGTCCTTGTAGGTTTTGGATTGTGGTGGCTCTACAAAGGAACCATCAATACGGGAATGGTTATCGTGTTTGGGATGACCCTGGGTATTATCGTCGATGACACCGTCCACTTTATGAGCAAATTTTTGAGGGCGAGAAGAGAACTTGGTTACAATGCCAGGGAGGCGGTTATCTACGCTTTTGAAACGGTCGGTAAAGCTTTGGTAACCACGACCATTGTTCTCGTTGCAGGTTTTGGAATACTTTCCACCTCACCATTTGCCTTAAATAGTTATATGGCTAGGATCACCTTGGTTATTATCATAGCGGCATTGGTCATCGATTTCATCTTGCTTCCTTCATTGCTCATTTTAGCTAGTAAAAAAGAAAATAATGTTCAACTTAAAGCGAAAAATTAAATAAAAAAAATCAAAATAGATATGAAAGCATCGATTATGACATCAATAGTATTACTTACCGGTTTTTTGTCCTTTGGACAAACTGCGGAAGAGCGAGGGCTTCAAATTGCGAAAGCAGCCGAAGAAGCAGATCTTGGTTTTGGAAGCAGCTCGGTAACACTTAAAATGACGCTGAAAAACAAAAATGGGCAAAGCAGTGAGCGTTTCCTTGAAACCAAAACATTGGAACTTACCGAAGATGGCGACAAATCACTGATTGTATTCAATAGCCCAAAGGATGTGAAAGGTACTGCTACCTTGACTTTCACGCATAAAGTTGGTAGTGACGACCAATGGTTGTATCTACCCTCAATAGCTAGGGTAAAACGTATTTCGTCTAACAATAAGTCAGGTCCATTCGTGGGAAGCGAATTTGCCTATGAAGACCTCTCTTCACAAGAAGTTGAAAAATACACGTACAAGTTTATCAAAGAAGAAGGGAGCAATTTGATTGTAGAGCAAGACCCCGTTGACCCTAAATCCGGTTATACAAGACGATTGGTTACCTATAATAAAGACAAGGGATACCGCATAGAAAAGATTGAGTTCTACGACCGCAAAAACGCTCTTTTAAAGACATTGACCTATAGTGGTTACAAATTATACCAGGATAAGTTTTGGAGAGCAAGCACCTTTCATATGGTCAATCACCAAAGTAATAAAGAGACCCTACTCGAATTCAGTGATTACAATTTTGAGGTTTCCCTTTCTGAGGATGATTTTTCACAAGTGGCGCTCAAAAGAGCAGGAAGTTAACATTGCTTGTCGATTGTTTGGTATTTAAGGCTGGTGATTGATATAGAGGTATGAAGGGGATGTATCGCCAGCTTCAAATATCCGACTGGAACTTAGCACATTTGACATTGAAAACTTTATCGTTCCCCTTACAATTTTCCTTTAAAGTCCTGCAGTAATTCACATCACCCTGTTGAGCAGGATGTGAGGTTTTGGCACAAAAAGATGACAAATAAAATTCAAATATCAGTAATACTTCTTCTATTCGTTTCGACATCTGCAATAGCACAAATGGAAACAAAGAAAAAGGTGAATCACGACCTCGAATTTGAACTGGAAGCTGAATATCGGTATTTCTATGATGCGCCACAGTTTTCGGAACAGTTGGACCATTATCCTTCCATAGCTTTCCGGCCAGCGTATTCCACAGATTGGAAAGACGGTTATGAGCGTATCAATTTTAAAGGGTTTGTGAGATGGGACAGGGACGATTCCCGAACCCATTGGGATATTAGGGAACTCTACTTTCAAAAAGCAAAGAATAATTGGGAGCTTAGTGCAGGGTTGAAAAAAATCTATTGGGGTGTAGCAGAAAGCAATCACCTCGTGGATATCATCAATCAAACCGATGCCGTGGAATCTTTTGATGGTGAAGAAAAATTGGGCCAGCCCATGGTACAGTTTAGTTGGATAACGAACCATTGGGGAACCTTCGATTTTTTCTATTTGCCCATTCACCGTAAAAGAACATTTCCTGGTGAGGAAGGCCGCTTACGCTTCGGAACGGTTATCGACAGGGACGACTTACGATATGAAAGCGGTGCCGAAGCATGGCGACAGGATTTTGCTATACGCTGGAAATATTTTGTGGGTGCATTCGACATTGGTTTATCTCACTTTTATGGTAATGGTAGAGAACCTCTTTTTGTGTTTACACCTGCCGGAGACATTGATGCGTTCTATCCGGTAATCAACCAAACAGGGCTCGATTTACAAATTACCCACAATGCCTTTTTATGGAAGTTGGAATCTATTCATCGCCACGCCGATGCACAGGATTTTGTAGCACTGGTGGCAGGATTGGAATATACCTTTAGCAACATAGATGGGAATGGACTGGATATTGGTTTGTTGGGAGAATACCTCTATGATGAACGGGATGAACTCGCACTTACCGCACTACAAAATGATGTCTTCTTTGGAAGCAGGGTAGCCTTTAATGATATTCAAGACACTTCCATTCTTTTCGGTGGAATTAAAGACTTGGAACAATCTAGCACCATATTCAGTATAGAAGCATCAAGACGGTTTGGCAGCAGTTGGACGGCCGAGATTGAGGCCAGGATTTTCAGCAATATCGACAATTCGGAACTGATACTTTCCAATTTTGAGAATGATAGTTTTCTAAGGTTACGTGTTTCAAGATTTTTCTAGCAGTGTGAATACAATTAGCATCCATAACGTGATTGAAAGACCCTTAGCGGTTGTGAGAGCTGCGCTCTTGGAAGGTCTGACCGTACATAAGGATTTAGGCAGTATAAGCACATATGAATATTCGACAGAGAAAAAGCTTCATCATATAAAATTGAATCCTGCAATCTGGCCTAAAGGTTTCATTGATGCGGTTATTAGCATTCAGCTCAACACCTCAAATGAAGAAACCAATACGCATGTACGGTCTCAAATCAATTTTAAGTATCACAGATTCATCTCCATCAAAAAAATAGCCTTAAAGCAAATCATAAAGTTTGAAGCATCGCAGATTTTACATCAGTTCAAATATCGAATCGAAAAATGGATGTAAAAAAGTCGCTCTTATTTATACCCGATATTTCCGGGTTTACCCACTTTGTTCAGACCACTGAGGTAGAACATAGCGAACACGTGATTGCTGAATTGCTGGAAGTGCTTATTAGTGCCAATACCCAATCGCTAAAACTTGCCGAAGTCGAAGGTGATGCCTTGTTTTTTTACAAGGAAGGTCAAGTTCCATCCCAAGAAAAGCTGCTTGCACAAATCGAAACAATGTACACGGCCTTCTACAGTCATTTAAAATTGATGGAGACCAATCGCATCTGTCCGTGTCGTGCTTGTGCATCTGCACCTGACTTGGAACTTAAAATCGTTATGCATTCGGGAGAACTTCAATTTATAACGGTTCAGGATAATAGAAAGCCGTTTGGTGAAACCGTAATTCAAGCACATCGCCTTTTAAAAAATACTATTGAAAGTGATAATTATGTTCTCGTTAGTAAATCACTTGCAAAAGAGATTGGATTATCCCCTACGTATGAAAGTAAGCTGTTCCGCTTTCGCGAAAGCGTAGAAATCTACGATGGCAAAGAGGTGCCCTTTCTTTACGCAGAAATGGACGTTAAAAAACTAAAGCTGTTTAGGTTTGAACCACCTGAAATTGTGATTACCGACAGACCACCCAACTTTGTGATGGAGCGAAAAATGAATATTGGTGGATATAAGCTTTTTGAAATGATTACCAACTATAGGTATCGTCATACTTGGGTAGAAGGTGTGGAAGAATTTCAATTTAATGAACATGAAGTAACCCGAACAGGCACTGAGCACGTTTGTGTCATCAACGGAAAGCATTTTAACTTTACCACGGTTATAAAAGATGTCCCCATACATCAATTGGTATATGGTGAACTTACTACCGACCCGCCACCAGTTGATAAACTTTATCAATTCTACATTATTGAGCCGCTTGATGAAAATCAATCGCTTCTTAAGGTGGAACAATATTGGATTACAAAGAATATTTGGCAAAAGCTGTTAATGGCAATAATAGGTAAAAAACAATTCGTCAGTGGGCTTACTCGTTCCTTAGATAACCTCCAAAGTTATATTGAATTGAAAACGTAAAACATTTCAAAACAGGCTTTTAAAAAGGGTATTAGACCATATCATACCATCAAAAAAGGGCCGTACCAAAAATGGTACAACCCTTTTAGCATATAAATAAATCAGCTACCTTTACTTAGAAGCCATCTTAGCGACATTGGCAATCATCTCATTAGAGGCCATATTCAAAAAGCCATTGAACTGCTCTTCATTCATTTGAGGATTTTTCATAAACTTCTCATAGGTTGATGTCCACACAATCATCGATTTTTTGTACCCTAAATCAACTACTTTAAAGTTGCTCACCACGCCAGTTGCAGGAATCCCTTCAACAACTTGGTAGGTATAACTTCGATTGGCATCATCAAATGCTAGAATATTTTCCTTGAATTTTCCTTTTCCGTCTGGCGAAGTACAAACCCTACTTCCACCTTCTCCTTTTGGTCCGGTGAATTCTACTTTGGATACTAAGCTCGATAGCTCGTCAATGTTGTCAAGTTTTCTCAATTCTGCCCAAACATCGTCAGCAGATTGTTCAACGACGAGGGTATTGGTAATCTTCGCATTAGAATTTTGTGCATTCATTTGACTAAAACCGAAAACGGCCACCCCAATTACAATTACATTTTTTAATCGTTTCATCTTATTTATTTTTTTAGATTATACTATTTAGATGCAGTTAAAGATTCCGTGTGACAACTTCAAAAAATAAAGTTTATAGTAAAGTTGTCACACATTGACGCTTTGAGCATCTAACCATAAAGAACAATACTATGGATAATCCATTCTTAAAAGAATACACGAGCGACAAGACCGATATACAATTGGTAGAAGAAGCCCAAGCTGGGAATAAAAAAGCACTTGAAGACCTCATATTGAAGCATCAACCATACATCTACAATATCGCTTGGAAAATGGTTCGTCATCCTTCCGATGCAGAGGATTTAACCCAAGAGGCAACTATAAAAATTATTACCAACCTTGCTCAATTTAAAGGAAAGAGTTCGTTTAGAACTTGGGCATATCGTATAGTAGCGAATCACTTTTTAATGTCTAAACGTCGTCCTAATGAGTCTATATTCGAGAGTTTTGATAAGATGGCGCAAGGTCTGGAAATGACACCCGACCATCCGCTAACAGCGTTGGAGCAAAAGGAAAACAAAGCCTTTATTAAAGAGATGAACTACAGCTGTATGAGTGGTATGCTACTTTGCCTTACCAGAGAACAGCGCTTGGTATACATTTTAGGTGAAATGTTCAATGCAGACCATAACTTGGGTTCAGAAATTCTGGAAATCTCTAAAGATAATTTTAGACAACGTTTATCCAGGGCCAGAAAGGACATCTTCAATTTTATGAATGAAAAATGTGGGCTGGTCAATAAAGCAAACCCTTGCCGTTGTCACAAGAAAGTAACTTTTGCTTTGAATAATAAAGTTATTGACAGTAAGAACTTATTGTTCAACCGCGCTGAATATTCCAATTTCAAAAATGAAATAAAGAGCGATGCCGACGCTATGATGGAAATTATTGACGATAAATATGCAGAACTCTATGGAGAGTTACCCTTTAAGAAGAACTTTGATAAGAAAACCTTCCTAGAAGATATTGTAAATGATGACCATATCAAGAACTTAATGAAATTGAATTAGAATTCTTCAATCCACTTCCAAACCCAAGCTTTTGTCTTGGGTTTTTTTATGCAAAGTTGTCACACGTTCCATCAATCTGAATCTAAGTGTAAACAACCGCACCGAAAGCGTAAAAATTGATAATAAATGAAAATTAACAAAACCCTTCAAGTAAATGTACCTGCCAGCAAAGTTTGGGAAGTGCTGTACACAAATTATGGCGATGCCTGCCACTGGGCAAGTACCGTAAACGAATCTAAAGAGCGTGAGGTTCTTGGCAGTAACTACATAGGACGCACCTGTTCTACTGTTTTTGGTGATGTCAGTGAAATTATTGACCGAGCAGATGAAGATAAAATGGAACTACAATACCACTTAGATGACACCCCATTTATTATGAAAGCCGCTACGGCAAAATGGAAAGTTAAGCCTACCAGTGTGAACACATCAGATGTTACGATGGACCTAGATGTAACCTTAGCAACCCTACCGAGATTACTGATGGGTTGGATGATTAAGCCAAAAATGCGCAAGGACATTTATCAAACTTTAGAAGACCTTAAGTACTTCCTAGAAACAGGAAAACAGTCTGAAGTAAAGATGAAATCTGATGCAGAATACTTTAAGAAAAAAGGCAAAAAAGCCGCATAACTAATAATAACAAATCACAATGAAAATCACAATGAAATCAATAGTAGCAGTAGCATTATTTGCCTTGGTGGGAACAATAGCTACAGCACAGCGTATGGAAAAGAAATTCCGTACTGTAAAAGTAGAAATGAAAATTGATGCATCTGCAGAGCGTGTATGGGAAGCAATGGTATTAGACTATGGAGAAATCTCAAATTTCTCACCCTATATCTATACTTCAGAATATACCAACGGTTCGCTCAAAGGCGAGGTAGGGGCAACACGTAAGTGTAATTTCAACGAGAAAGCCACGCAATGGTCACACGAGAAAATTGCTGCGATAGACCACGATAATATGGTAATGCGCAATATCATCATCGATGGAAAAAAGTTACCACTCAACCTGGATAACTCGCAAGCCTTTTATCGCGTTACTGACAACGGAGATGGTACCTCCACGGCCGAATATGAGTTTCAATTCCGCACTAAACCTGCGATAATGGGTTTCATTGCAAAAGGTGGGTTCAAGAAACAATTGTCCGGAACCTTGGTAGGTCTTAAGCACTACATAGAAACTGGTGAGCGTGTTACTGGTGGTACAGATAAGTATGAGGAAATAAAGGATACGTATCCAAAGGCCACAGTTATAAAAACAAAATAAGAACTAGTAACACATTTTAATAACCAATTAAAGGAGAAGAAAATGACAAATCAAGAAGCGGCTAATAGGCTACACTATTGAGAGAGGGAAAGTCCAACAACGTTTATAATGAACTTCCACCCTGATGCCGAGCATATCGAACCCCAATCGGAACATTTTGCATATGCTAAGGGGGTTGAGGCTATCAAGGCAAAAGATGCCGCTATGAAAGAAAACATCATTACCGTAAACGGCATGGAAGTAGGTGACGCTATTGTGGCAAAGGAATATATTGCCATCACTAAAAGCGGGAAGTCCATTACCGTCCTAATAGACTTTTTATTTTTATGAAAAAGCGAATACCTAGGCCTTCAACCACAGAAATCCAAAAGGTGGCAACTGCCATTGGGCCGACCCTATCGATTCATCTTTGATCAAATCCTCAACCTCTGGGCTCCTTGCAGGCATGATCACTTCTTCTTCTGAAAAATTGTGTACTGCATATAGCTTCTCGTCGGCGTGCTCCCGCTCTATGATAAAAACGCTTCCTTCCTGATAAAATCGGGCCTTTCCCAAGGGGTGAAAAGCTAGATGGTCTTTTC
This sequence comes from uncultured Flavobacteriaceae bacterium, assembly GCA_947493175.1. Taxonomy (GTDB): domain Bacteria; phylum Bacteroidota; class Bacteroidia; order Flavobacteriales; family Flavobacteriaceae; genus Pelagihabitans. The sequence continues at coordinate 137,744 of CANLQD010000001.1, forward strand.
GTATTTGTAACAACTGCTTGTATCTTGAAAACATTTGTTCCCGAAACGACCCAGTTGCGGTCAGTTCCTCCACTAAATCGGAATACATCAGTTTTTTTCTATTGATTCTTCGATGTATACCACTCGCTAGGGCCGCATCCCTGTCATTTTCAGACCCTAAAACGGAATGGTAGTACACTCCGGGCACTCCGGGGAACGCTAACATGACCGACTGCGTCAATAAAAAACGTTGTATGCGCAGGGCCGCATCTGCTTGGGGGTCGGTAATCAAGTCCAGGTAGTTACAGTTGAGCTCATATGGTGACTGTGTACCATCGCCATTGTCTTTCATAGATACAAAGCCACCATGCCTTTTTGCGATGGCGGCCAAAGCATAGATTTCTTCATTCGCGACAATGCCCTGTAAGGGCCGTACCCCTACCCCATCATGGCTTGCCGTAAAATTAAAGAAACAGACCTCATTGCTTGGGAGTTCTAAGTTTGTAGCCCATTGGGTTAGTACCTCAACCTTTTGCTGATGCACGCTCAGGGCCAGTAAGGGAGGTAAGGTAAAGTTATAGACCATATGCGCCTCATCGGTGCCGTCGCCGAAATAGGAAATGTTCTCCATATGCGGCACATTGGTTTCGGTAATAATGACCGTTGCCGGTGCTACCGATTCGATAATCTTCCGGTAGAGACGAATAACCGTATGGGCCTCTTCTAAATGAATGCAACTGCTGTTCTCTTTCTTCCAAATAAAAGCAATGGCATCCAATCGAATGTAACGCGCCCCTTTCGATACGTAATACAACAACACATCGAGCACCTGAAGAAAAACAGCCGGACTCCGGTAATTCAAGTCCACTTGATCTTTGGAAAAAGTGGTCCATATCCTGGCACTTTTTCCTTCCTTATCAAACTCATGGAACAATGGTAGGGCCCGGGGTCGCACTACCTTGGAGTAGTCAGTATTCGAATTTTCCTCAATAAAATAATCCCGATACTTTTCTTCGCCCTTTAGATACCCTTGAAACCAATCGGATCGCTGTGAAATATGGTTGACCACAGCATCGAACATCAAATCATATGAGCGGTTTAGACGCTCCATATCGTCCCAACTACCCAAATTTGGATCTAGTTGATAATAGTCGACTACACTGAAACCGTCATCGGAAGTATATGGAAAACAGGGGAGCAAATGCACGGCGCTCAACGCATCGCCCAAATAGGTTTCCAGAAAACTCCGAAGGCTCGTTAGCGGTGTACGCCCTTGGTCCTGAATCGAATCGCCATAGGTAATCAAAATGGCATCCTTTTCTGAAAATCGCTGACCGAGACCTTGTCTCTTTAAGGGGTATTTTGAACAGCGTTTTTCAATTCCTTCAAGTACTTCGGATACGGCATGCGGATATAGGGATTGAATCATTTTTTCCATAGGCTGGAATGATAAATAGGATATTATTGAAGGATATTTTTTAAGCTCAACGCGATCAAAACTATCAAAACGAAATAGGCAACCAATAGCAACACTTCCTTCTTTCCTTTATAAAAAGTAACCTCGATTCCGGATTTTGCAGTTCGTGGAATCAATAGGCTAATGGAATAGGCCACTATAAGGGTCACCAAACATCCGATCGCATTCCACCAGAACCAAAATACCTGTGGCACGTACAACCAGAGGTACATATTCACCAAGACACCTGTTATGATTCCGATATTAGCTCCCAGTGCGTGTGTTTTTTTTGTGAGCAACGCCAAGATAAAACCTGCTAGGATAGGGCCAAAAAAGATAGACCCGACCTTATTGATGACCTCGATGACCGTCCCCTCTATATTACCTGCAAAAAAGGCGAAGAACAGACATACCAAGCCCCAAAAGACCGACAAGGCCCTCGAATACTTCACGTATTGGGCGTCTGATAAATTCGGCTTAAAACGTTTGACAAAATCTTCCAAGGTCACCGCTGAAAGCGAGTTGACCGAAGAACTCAAAGTAGACATTGCGGCCGACATAATGGCCACCAACAAAATACCAATAATGCCATTGGGAAGAAAATGAACGATAAAAATGGGGACCATCAAATCTGCTTTTTTCCCTTCCAAACTGTCAATATTGGCTTGATATACTTGCTCTATCTGTTCTTGAAAACCCACATCTTGCATCAATAAAGTGCCCAATACCAATCCCATGATACAATAGGTGAGGGTGACCGGGAAACGAAAAAGTCCGTTCGCCATCAGTAGGTTTTTAATTGTAGGAAGGTTCTTGGCTGATAACAAACGTTGGGTTTGGGTCTGGTCGGTGCCATAGTAAGAAGCGTACAGAAAAAACCCTCCAATGACCATAGGCCAAAAACCGAATTCATCGGTCTTATCGGCATTGTTGAAACCCCACTTGCTAAAATCAACCGCGGTTAGGCGGTCTGCATCCACCTGATCTATAAAATTCCCAACACCTCCCAAGGCATCCAAACCAAAGGCCAGGCAGATGATGATTCCCAGGAATAGTATCACCATTTGGATGACATCTCCCCAAATGACTGCCTTCATTCCTCCTTGAAAGGAGTATATCAGGGTAACCACGCCAATGAGCAGTACCGAAATCCAAAAATCAATCCCCGTGGTCGCTTGTAAGATCAACGCCATGGTATATACCATGACCCCGGTCGCTACCGAACGACTGATCTGGAATACGATGCTGATCAACAACCTGGAAGAAGCGTCGAACCGGATCTCTAAATATTCGTACACACTTACAATTCCCGCTTTGTACAAAGAAGGTACAATCGCAACCAACAAAAAAACCATCGCCAAGGGTACTCCAAATTCGTAGGTAAGCCATTGGAGCCCGCCCCCCTCTTTAAGGCCCACAAACGCAGGGGCCGAAATAAAGCTGATGGCCGATAGCTGGGTCGCCATGGTCGAAAGACTTAGGGGGATCCACCCCATACTGCGACCTCCTAGAAAGTAATCCTCCGAATTTTTGTTCTCTTTAAAGAAGTAGCCTATTCCTAAAAAAAGCAATAGGTAGGCAATGATAATAAGGTAATCGACCCAATTCATTTAAAGGTTGGTTTTCTGAAACAATACCATTACCACTATTATTAGGTATTTGCTAGTGCAAAATAAGGTTCTTTTTTCAAAAGCAAAAGCCTTGCCTTAGGAGTAAGCCCTGGCCCCCTGTCTAGAACTTCCCAAACCATCTACACCCAGCTCTACCACATCGCCCGGTTTCAGATACCGAGGAGGATCAAAGCCCAAACCTACCCCAAACGGGGTACCCGTAGAGATAATATCTCCCGGCAACAAGGTCATAAACTGACTGATATAACTAATGGAGGTGGGGATATCAAAAACGAAATCCGACGTATTGCTATTTTGAAGCATTTCCCCATTCACCTTTAACCACAGATTCAGATCGTGTGGATCCGCTATCTCATCTGGTGTGGCAATAAAAGGACCTAATGGGGCAAAGGTATCGCAACTCTTCCCCTTTACCCATTGGCCGCTGCGCTCTATTTGGTAGGCACGCTCGCTATAGTCGTTATGCAAGACATAGCCCGCAACGTGGTTCATGGCTTCTTCCTTGGACACATACGAAGCCTTTTTACCAATAACAATGGCCAGTTCCACTTCCCAATCGGTCTTCGTGCTTCCCTTTGGGATGACCACATCATCATTGGGACCGACCATCGCCGAAGTCGCTTTCATAAAAAGCACCGGTTCTTTTGGAATCTCCATGCCCGCCTCTTGTGCATGTTTGGCATAGTTAAGACCGATGCAAACAATTTTTGAGGGTCGACAGAGGGGTGCGCCCAATCGTACGTTTGTCTCCACTTTTGGACATATACTTGCATTCGTCTTCAACCATTCCTCTAATCGTTCCAAGCCATCCGCTCCAAAAAAAGCTTCGTCGTAATCTTGGCCAAATGCCGAGACATCCAATCGCGAACCGTCTGCCAGTTGTACTCCAGGTTTTTCATTTCCCATCGTACCAAATCGTATTAATTTCATCTGTATCTGCTTTTATTTCCGCACCGGCGGAAATTCATTTATTATAGTAACCTTCTCCAACTTCGCTCAAGATGACAGCTCAGCTTCGGTTTTTTTCTCTTCTCTTTATGCCTATATTCCATATCCCCTTCGCTATGCATCGCCTTACTCCTCTTCTAATCCCCGTTCAGCTTAATGAATCCGCCATCAATCGGAAAATCGGTTCCCGTAACAAAAGCCGCCTCATCGGAACAAAGGTACAAGGCCAAATCGGCCACTTCTTGTGATGTCCCCATACGGCCTATCGGTTGGGTCTTTGAAAGTTTCTCGAACATGGCTGCTTCTTCACCCGGGAAGTTTTTTTCCAAATACCCGTCTACTAATGGGCTGTGGATCCGTGCAGGGGAAATACTGTTGCATCGAATCCCGAACTTCACGTAGTCTTTGGCTACCGAATAGGTCATGGTCAAAACGGCGCCTTTGGAAGCGGAATAGGCAAAACGCTTGTTGATTCCCATCGATCCCGCTATACTCGCCATATTCAAAACAACGCCTCCCTTATCCTTCATAAAGGGCAACACTCCAAAAATACAATTGTATACGCCTTTTACATTGATATCGAATACCCTATCAAAATCGGTTGCCGTGGTCTCCTCTACATTTCCGATATGGGCAATCCCCGCATTATTAACCAAGATATCAATAGGGGCCGAAGTGCCGATAGCCGCCATGGTTTCCACCACCTGATCCTGTATCGACACGTTACACTCGTGCGCAAAGGCCGTACCACCGGTCTCGGTTATTTCCGTAGTTACCGCTTCAGCAGCTTCCGAGTCCAATTCTAAAATGTGTACATGGGCACCATGGGATGCGAACGTTTTGGCAATAGCACTTCCTATACCACTACCGCCTCCTGTAACTACCGCGGTTTTTTGCGTTAAATCGAACTTCATTCTTTTTCTGTTTGGGATATCGAATCGGTTGCAGCAAAAAAGATCTTGGCACTTTCATCGATTCCCGAATCGATCAGCAAACTAGGTCGATCCCGTTGCAAGTTGGTTATAGCGGCTTCCGTTATACCGGTCTGCCAAAGATAGAGTCTTTTGAGTTTTGTTAAACTTTTAAAGATATCAATACTTTGATCGCTTATTTGGGTCTCGTAGATTTTTAGCAATTCCAAATTGGTCAAGGTTTTGAAATTTGCTACTTGGGCATCGGTAATCGGGGTTTGATCTACTTCAAGCCATTCCAAATTAACGCATTGGGCGACAAAGGCCATTTCTTCTGAGCCAATGGGCAAACCACTTATATCCAATTCCACAATATTCGTTGCAATCCGTTGTAAATCGGTAATCATGGCTGGATCATACTCAGGGGGATTGAATGCCGAAACACTCAGTGCCCGGGAACCACTGGCCACCCTATTGATCGTTACATAATCTGACGATAGGTTTTGTAGTGTACTGTCTGCCACCTCTGGCAACTTTGCCCATTTTTCCATGGGATCTGGCTGCATTAAGCCTTCGATCAACGCTACTAAGGGTTCTTGCTCCCCTAAATCGTTCAGTCGCAACGTATCGGAAGCCCCTAGGGCAATCCATTTTTCTAAAATACGCACCTCATTATCGTTCAATGGTTTTTTGCCATCCGGCGGCATATGCTCCTTATCCTCTTTCGGCAAATGCAGTCGCTTGATCAGCTCACTGTTCTCGGCATCCCCGGGAACGACCGTATTGCCAACGTCGCCTCCCTTTAATAACGACCCTAAGTTGGTCATGAGCAGCCCGCCCTTTTGTTTATTCGTGTTGTGGCAGCTTACGCAATTGTTGTCCAATATCATACCGACAACGTCTTCATAAATCAACGGATTTTCCGGTAGTTTTTCAGGACGCTTGGGTCTTGGAAGTGCCAAAAAATCTTCTCCATGGGTGACCATACCACCGTAATGGCCCGTAAAGCCCACCAATACCAACAACACTACTTGTAGTACCTTGGTGTAGGCCTTTTGTCCTAGTTGCCAAGTATACAGACCGTACCAGAATACGGCAATCAAGGCCAAAGCACCACCCAACCATTGATGCCATTGCAACAATTCGCCCTTTGTACCGCCTTCCTTTCCCAGGAAAAAACCGGATATGGCCGTCAATAAGGTCGACACTACCGCAACGATCAATAGGTTTCTGGGAATCGACCTCCCCGTAAGCCCTAAAAAAATAGCTATTAAAAGCAAAACAATGGGAAAATGAAGTAAGAGCGGATGCCATTTACCCAGCCAGGCCACTAAAGCGGGAAGTTCTATATAAGAATCAAATATGAGACAAAAAACGAGAAATAAAGAAAGGCCAAAAATACCGTAATCGACCCATCGGTTTTTAGGTGTAACTGCCATGAATTAAGCTAATAGGTCTTTGATGACATTGCCCGCCACATCGGTTAAACGAAAGCGCCGGCCTTGGTGTTTATAGATCATTTGTTCGTGGTCGAGGCCCAGGGTATGCATCAAGGTGGCATGAAAATCATTGATATGAACCGGATTTTCTACAATATTATAGCCGAATTCATCGGTTTGGCCGTAGTTCATCCCTGGCTTGATGCCCCCACCAGCCATCCAGATACTAAAAGCCCGGGGGTGATGATCCCTACCATAGTTGGTGGGGTCGAACTTGCCTTGACAGTAGTTAGACCTACCAAATTCCCCGCCCCATATCACCAAGGTATCCTCTAACATACCCCGTTGCTTTAAATCCATGACCAATGCGGCCGATGCCTGATCCACATCTTTTGCCTGCCCCATCATTTCATTGTGTAGATTACCATGTTGGTCCCAACCTTGATGATACAACTGAATGAAACGAACACCGTTTTCTGCCAGTCTCCTTGCCTGTAGCGCATTTGCGGCGTAGGTTCCCGGTACTTGACAATCTTCCCCATATAAGTCAATGATCGATTGGGGTTCTTTGGAAATATCCATGACATCGGGCACCGACATTTGCATTCGGTACGCCATTTCGTATTGTGCTATTCTGGATTCAATCTCATCGTCACCGGTCTCCACATGGTGTAGCTTATTCAATGATGATACGTGATCCAGTAAATGTCGTTTATCGGAACGCGATAAGCCATCGGGGTCATTCAGGTATAAGACCGGGTCTTTCCCCGATCGCAATAGTACCCCCTGGTGCTTGGAATCTAAAAACCCACTAGACCATAATTTCGAATACAGGCCTTGACTGTTGCCTTTGCCCCGAGAGGTAAGCACAACAAAAGAAGGTAAATTCTTGTTCTCACTTCCCAGGCCGTAACTCATCCATGAACCCATACTGGGTCGTCCCGATTGCTGGCTTCCGGTTTGAAAGAAAGTAATCGCGGGATCATGGTTAATGGCTTCGGTATGCATGCTTCGGATGATACAAATATCGTCGGCTATCTTTCCGATATGAGGAAAGAAATCGCTGATCCAAGAACCCGCCTGACCGTATTGTTTAAAACCTACGGCCGGGGGCATCAAAGGAAAGCTTTCTTGTTCGGAGGTCATTCCTGTAAGGCGTTGTCCATTCCTAACAGAGTCGGGCAAGTCTTCCCCCATACGCTTCCTCAGGGTAGGTTTGTGGTCAAAGGTTTCGAATTGCGAGGGTGCCCCGGCTTGAAACAGATAGATGACCCGTTTGGCCTTCGGAGCAAAATGCGGTATGCCCAGAGGTTGGGTGGCCACAGTCTCTGCGCCTGTCTTGAACAAATCAGGAATCAACAAGGAACCCAACGCCAAAGAGCCAATACCCACACTCAATTGGGAGAAAAAGTGTCTTCGATTCACTTTTAAGGGGTTTTCATCGGTATTTTTTTGTTCCTCCTCCATCTTTCTTATTCCTTAGTTATTGTTTCGTCTAGGTTATAAATAACCTGTGCCGTAAGCATTAAAGCCGCCGTTTTGGCCGGATCGGTATCCAATCTTTCATATTCACCGAGTGCAACCAACTTTTCGGCATCCTCGGTTCCGTTTAAAAAGTTGTTCAATGCATCTTGATAATAGGTCTCCAAAACTTCAAGTTCTTGTTGTTTGGGGGAACGAACCAAAATATTTCTAAAAACACTCGCTACGGCCTTGGAATCGTCGGTATTCGAGGCGACTGTTTTTTGAGCCAACACCCGAGCGGCTTCTAGGACCTGAATATCGTTCTGTAAGGCCAATGCCTGTAAGGGTGTATTGGTTTTCTGCCTTCTTACCTCACAAAAGTCACGGGTAGGTGCGTCAAAAATGGCCATACTTGCCGGTGGTAAGGTACGTTTCCAAAGGGTATACAAAGATCTGCGGTATAATTTGTCTCCCTTATCCGGCTCGTACTTTGTAAGCACTCCGCGATTACCTCCTGCATTGGTCTCTTCCCAGAGTCCAGGAGGCTGATAAGGCTTTACACTTGGACCGCCGATCTCTGGATTAAGCAGTCCGCTAGAAGCCAACATATAATCCCGTATCATTTCCCCGCTCATGCGAAAGCGTGGCGCCCTTGCCAGCAATTTATTATCGAAATCGACCTGCTTCAATTCAGGGGTGACTTTTGAACTTTGCTGGTAAGTTGCCGACAGCATTATTTTTTTTAATAAGTATCGAACATCCCAATTGTGCTCCATAAAATCAACGGCCAACCAATCGAGGAGTTCCGGATGTGTCGGCAAACTGCCCTGAACACCAAAATCTTCCGCCGTTTTTACCAAACCGTTTCCAAAAAGCATGGCCCACATACGGTTTACGAAAACCCGGGCGGTCAAGGGATTCTCCGTACTTACTACCCATTTTGCCAATCCCAGTCGATTCTTTGGAAGTTCCTCGGAAAAGGGAAATACGCTTTCGGGCGTTCCGGGTGCCACCTTCTCCCCTAAATTATCGTAATCCCCACGATTTAAAATAAAGGTTTCTCGCGGGAGGGAATCATCCATAACCATAACGTTAACCGATTCGCCTTGCTGCTTATTAATGAACGACAATACGCCTTTGGTTTCCTTATCCGTGATGGTCATAAAGGGCGGGTCGGCAAAGAACTTTTCATTGGCAGCCTGTACGGCATCCATTTGGAGACCTTTTTCATTGACGTTGTTGAAGAAGGCATACACCTGAAAATACTCCTCTTGGGAAATCGCATCGTATTTGTGGTCGTGGCACTTGGCACATTCCAAGGTGAGTCCTAAAATACCTTTCCCCAAGGTATTGGTACGATCTACTACATAGGCTGTTTGGTATTCTTCCTGAATGACACCCCCTTCTTGGGTAATGGGATGGTTTCTGTTGAAACCGGTCGCCAATAGCTGCTCCTTGGTTGCATTTGGTAATAGATCACCGGCCAATTGCCACGTTAAAAACGTGTCGTAAGGTAGATTTTTATTGAACGCATGAATGACCCAATCGCGCCATGGCCACATGGTGCGATAGCTATCATCTTGGTACCCATGAGAGTCGGCATAACGCGCCACATCGAGCCAGTTTTGGGTCATGCGTTCCCCATATGCCGGCAAAGCCATTAAGGTATCTATCAATCGGCCGTAATCTAAATGGGTCGTATCTTTCAAAAACGTTTGTACCAACTCTGGTTTTGGAGGCAATCCGGTTAGGTCTAAACTCATTCTTCGAACCAAAATCTCGGCACTCGCTTTTGATGCGGGAGACAGTCCATGCTCCTCCTGCTTTTTCAATACAAATACATCGATTTCATTTTGAACCCATTCTTTTTGTTGTGTTTTCGGAAGTGCTACTTTCTCAGGTGTTTGATATGCCCAGTGTTTTTCAAATTTGCCCCCTTGTTTTATCCACTTTTTGATCAATTCCTTTTCATGGTTAGAAAGTCGCAGTTGCGAATCGGGAGGAGGCATCATCTCAGAGGGCTCATCGGAAACGATATGTCGGTATACTTCACTTTGATCGGGCTTGCCCGCCACAATCGGAAACTTCCCGGGATTTCGAGCTAGTTCGGCAAATGCATTTTCCTCAATATCAAGCCTTAGTCCCGCTTTTCGTTTATTCGCATCGGGACCATGACATGTATAGCAGTTATCGGAAAGTATGGGTTTTATATGAAAATTGTAATCGACTACTTCAGGTACTTTCACGCCGATATCAGAAGCTACGTTTTTTTTAAGCATCCCTGATTTGAACGCCCACAAAAGGGCTATTAAACCCAGTAGAAGCGTAATGATGAATAACCTTTGTTTCATTTGATATGGGTACTTGTGATTTGGCCTGACCAAAGAGCTATTAAAAATAGCCTCTTAAAGATAACTATTTTTATGAAGGATTGTATGGGGATGCGCGTACAATAGAGACAATTTCTTTATACAATTTGTCATCTTTGCAGCCAGAAATTCCATTCCCCTTTTTAAAAGCCTTTTCTTTGGATTTCCAACTAAACCTTACCGATGGCTAGCATACTATTCATCGAAGGTTTCAACGGTTACGTTCAATGGGTTCCGAAGTCGCTCCGCATAGTACCGTATTTCCCTTTCGGGAGCAATTGACCCCACTTTAAAAACCAGATAGGCATTCTTTTCGACATAGCGACTTCCTTTTGGGACGACCATGACGGTATCGGCAATCAGTATTCGATTCCAGTAACGCCCATTCTCGGTAGATTTGGTGATTTTGGTATAGGGTTTATAGGTAGGGGAAAGACCTCCGGTACTATTGGTATTGTCGTACTTCAATCGGATAACACCAAATCCGTATCCCTCTTCCCTATGGTAGAAGGCCAACCAAGGCGCATCATCGGGAATAGGGTTCTGTTCCAAAACATCCATCTCGGCATCGTACAGCTTTAAATGCATCACCCCACCCCTAGATTTTGCATACATGACATGGGTAAAGAGACTGTCCATCGTCATCTCATCGTTTCGCAGCAGGTCTAACACCACATCTTTTGATACGCTCATGGTAGATTCAAAAGTAAAATAGGGCAAGCTTTTATAAAAGGCGTAGGTACCCTCTACCGAAATTTCAGGAACATTGTCGGTAATCACTGAACGGGATTTGCGTATTTCGTAATAACCTGGGGAAAGTTGATTATTGGAGAATACAGCAGTACTTTCCATATTGAAATAACCATCCGAATCGTTTTTTGAAAAATTAGGCGCCCAGTGCATGGCAATATGACCTCGTTTTAAAAGCACGTTGTTGAACTCCTTTACATAAATACCATCGATTTGACCTCCCATCGAATCGGTTTTGGTACTGAACGTAGCCTTGTAAAACGAATTTTCGATGGAGTTGTCGATACTGGAATAACTAAAATCACTGATGCTTGCATCCTGATGAACCAATAGAGTGTCGGTTTTGCTTGCCGCGTCATGAAGTGTAAACTCTTTAGTGGTGTTTGCATTTATCTTCACGGGGAATCGAACTTGCAGTACTTCCGTTGACGCTTCATTCTCAAAGCCTATCTCAAATGGAATCGCTTCCCCGGTGTCCGTGTCGATCAATTGAAGATTGCTCACAGTTGTAGACAAGGGTTTCACCAAACGGATGCTTGTAGCAACATATTCCAGCTTACGGTCCAAACCATCATTTTCGGAGACTGAAATGGTAGCGAGCGGTTTGGAACAGGCTGTTAGCCAAACAAGAAATACCCCAAGTATACGTCTCGACTTTCCGAAAGGAACGCTTGGTAAGCATCGATATGCCTTTATCCCATGGCACATCATCCTTTTGAGAAGACTAAATCGAATTTCACAACGACCTCATCTCCTACAACGATTTGTCCGAACATGGCCGAGGGAGGTTCCATATTATAGTCCTGCAGCGTAATCTTCTTTTCGCCGACTATTTTAATCGTATCTGAGGTGGTATCGATTTTCGCATCAATTTGCACTTCCTTTTCCACACCGGCGATATCGAGTACGCCCACTAGGGTCGTCTGGTCTTTCAATGTTTTAAGCGTAAACACGACCATCGGATGGGATTCCATTTTTAAGGCGTTGTGCATCTTTTTATCCATCGTTGCCCCGCGATCGCTCAAAATATCGGCTACTTTGACCTTAAAGTCTATTTTTTCCGGCGCCATTTCCGCTGTGGAAAGAGTGCCCTCCATGGTATTGGCGACCACCGTCCAATCGTGTAAAGTAGAGGTTCCATCAATGGCCAAGGCACTTTCAGAAGCTAAAGTATAGGTGTCTTGGGCAAAAACCCACGATCCAACTGTAAGGTACAGTAACGTTAGTATATAGTTCATAATCAAAGAATTTACAAAATTTTACCGCTAGCCATGTCTGAGCTCAAAGGGTGAACTTAGAGACTAAACTTTGAACCGTACCGTAGCCAAGGCTATGCCTAAAAAATACGCCTTATATCGTGCTAAAAATGACCTATAAAAATTCTAATCACATACATCAAAACAGTCTCTTAACTATTTCCTTAAAACAGTGCCCAGTATTCTACCGACACTTTTTTAGCGGCCGGCTGAGCTATTCATCTAGCACCGTCTGCCAGAATTTTTGCTGTTCCTCCTGCGTGGGCTGTTTTGCCGGGCTCACCAAACGCATGCCCACAAAGTTCGAGTCGGTAAACCACCAGAAACTTTTTGGTATTTGTGGGTCTCGCTTTTGCAGCTTTATACTAGATGCGCTTCGCGCTGAGGAACGCAATGCATCGGCATCATCGTCCCAAGATCCTCCGCGTATGACCCTCGGGTGTATGACCATGGGAATCATCCAAGGATTATCGCCCTCTAAGGTACCATAAGCATCTTCTTTGTATTCATCCAAAGTCCATTCCGCAACATTCCCATGCATGTCGTAAAGTCCCCAGGCATTTGGTTCTTTACTACCGACCTTGGCGTAGGTATTCCCGGAATTCCCATAATATATGGCATAGGCTTCCAAATCGGCCGCATCATCTCCAAAACTATAGGCCGTACCGTTTCCCGCCCGAGCTGCATATTCCCACTCGGCCTCGGTTGGCAATCTATAAAAGTTTCCAGTTACCGTACTCAACCATTTACAAAAGACCAGCGCAGAATAGGCCGACATACTTACCGCCGGAAAACCTTCTTTACCCATACCATAGGAAGGGTCTTCGTAGGGTGGGCTCGGTCGGGTGATCGCATCGATTTTCATTACCCGTTCGTCATCTAGCTTTACGAACAATTCTTTGTTCTGTTTAAAAAACAATTCAAAAATCTCCCACGTCAGTTCATACTTCCCCATATAAAAGGAATCTACCTGTACTTGGCGCTGCGGCCCTTCATCCGGTTTTCGGTCGGCTTCCGTTTCGGGGCTGCCCATCATAAATTCGCCTTCAGGCACCAATACCATGTCAAAAGATAACTCGGTGGCAGGAATCGACTGGGTATACCCATTATCGGTAGTTCGTACCATATCGACTGTAAGCACCGTATCCTGTGCCCTTACCTTAACGAAAATTGTGGTCAAAAGCACCAAAACAAAGGCAGACGTTATCTTGTCGCCACTCCCTTTGAACAATACTACAGGCATAGGATTTCTTTTAGTAATTACAGTATTTTTTTTAGATACCCCAAGATATGCATTCTTGGGGCATTCCTAAAATGACTTTTGACAGCTAATGGAACATGGGCTTGTTCACACGAAGCGAGAAGCATGGCTTTTTAATGACTTTTTTCGGGTTTGGAGGTTTTCTTTGGGGAATCATAACGAGCTACAGGTCAAAAAGAACAAGGCCCGCCCGTCAATTCAGAAGGGAAATCCTGAAACCCGCCTGCCAGAAGGGCAGGAAGGCGAACAAACCACTTTTAGGAATGGCATTGATTTCACAAAATTTGGTACATTTGATAAGACACAGTTTCGTTGATGGGCGAAACGCAAAAAATGAAAAAAATGAAAATCCTTGCCACTCTTATTGCCGCTACCTGTTTTTTGGTAAACGGAATGGCCCAACGAGCCAACACAAAAACTTTGAACCCTTTTACAGAAGTAAAGGCCTATGACCGCATCATCGTTAGCTTGGTGAAAAGCGATGAAAACAAAATCGTCGTCACTGGGGATGACCAAGACGAAATTAAGATTACAAACAAAGGAGGGGTCTTGAAAATTAAAATGGAATTCGATAATTTTTTGGATGGAGATGAGGCTTTGGCCACACTTTATTATACCGAAACCCTGACCTTGATCGATGCGAACGAAAATGCCAAAATAAAATCAGATGAAACCTTCAAAGGTGGAAGGGTAGAAATAAAAGCACAGGAAGGGGGCCAGATAGACCTAAAAATAAATGTAGACGACCTGTATACGAAATCAATTTCAGGGGGAGGCATCGAATTAACCGGTAGCGCCACCTTGCAAGAAGTAATGGTCAATACCGGTGGAAAAGTTAAGAACAAACAGTTGGACACCGAAAAAACCAAAGTGGTGGTAAATGCGGGGGGACGAGCCGATGTTAAGGCCTCTGAAAGGGTCGAAGCCAAAGTAAGGGCCGGAGGTTACATTTATATCTATGGAAATCCGAAGGATATTGAACGTGATAAGGTCTTCGGTGGTAAAATAGAAATCGTAGAGTAAAGGCCATTCCTCCCCGTGGAAATTACCAAACCCAAAAACTAGTCTTGAAGCCTTTGGTTGGATAGCTATTAAGCGAGACTCGGAAACTATCGGTCGGGGCTAACCTGAACCGACTGCGAACGTCGGTATTCAACCGGCCCATTGCAATGCGCCGAAGGCTTTTGAAATGGGGGTCATTGCCCTGAAAGAATTGGAACCGACATTCCGAAGGCTTCAAGTGGATACCTTTTAACCAACAGACCCCGACGCTATCGGTCGGGGTTAATTCGACCGGCCCATTGCAATGCGCCGAAGGCTTTTGAAATGGGGGTCTCATTAAAAAAGGGATGCTTCTGACGACATCCCTTTCAACCAAACTAACTAACTATAAGTAAAAACTTACTCATTATCGTCATCAACCTCATCTTCAAACTTGGTATCGGCCATTCGTGTTTTGCTAAAGTCGATATTCTTGAAGTCGAGCTTTTCATTTCCTTCATCAAAATCAAGCACTAACATTCCTTGGGTGTCCAAATACTGTAAGTTCTTGAATGAATCAAATTTATTGTTCTGAATCTGCAAAACCCTTAAACTGGCCAACTGCCCGAATTCTTTCGGAATGTCGCCCCTTAATTGATTATTCGCCAGCACCAGTTCCTTCAATTTTGAGAGTCCGCCCATTTCACTGGGAATGGAACCGTCCAGTCGATTCTCGAAAAGCCCAAGACTTTCCAGGCTACTAAGACTTCCTAAAGAACTAGGAATCTTACCCTCCAGATTATTGCTTGATAAATTAAGCACCTTCAAACTTGCAATTTCACCAATACTCTCTGGAATAGTTCCGGTAATGAAGTTGTTAAATGCGGTAAATTCAACAAGACTTGCCATACTTCCCATTTTTTCGGGCAGGCCTCCCTTTATCCTATTCATTTCCAACTTCAAAACCTTTAGGTTCTCGAGAGCGGCAATTTCAAGGGGCATAGCGCCCGTAAGATTGTTGAAAGCCAAATTCAATACTTCTAAATGCTGCAATTTACCAATGGTTACCGGTAAAGGTCCTTGAAGATTATTTCGAAATAGATTGATTTCTACCACATGATCATCGACCACCTTTACACCATACCAAGAAGAAACCGGACTGTTCAAATTCCATTTATTCGTCCAATGATTTCCATTGGTAGAATGATAAAAATCTAAAAGTGCCTTTTTCTCTTTTTTAGAAACTTCGGCAAATACGGTATTTACCATCAACATTAATAGTAGTAGGTACACATTTTTATTCATAACTATCTTGTATTCGTCTTGATTTGGGGTTCGTCATTCCTTCAAATAGAAAGAATTACCTTACAAATAACGGAAAAAGTAGGGCATAAGGCAAAAAATATCGATGAAACGCCCGTATTTGTTGTGAAAGCTCACTTTTTTGTGGTCAGGTGTTATACCCCTCTCATAATGAAGGCTAAACGGCCATCGATTCGAGCTCCGATGAAAGGTTTTCCCATCGTTCCATCAACTGTTCCAGATTCTTTTTCTTTTCTTGGTATCCCTCAAAAAAATTTTCTTGGGCGATGGTGGCGTCGTAGTCCATGAGGAGGTTGTGATCTATTTCGGCGATTTCCTTTTCCAACCTTCCGATTTTTGACTCCACGGAACTCAATTGGTTCTTTAGGGACTTTATTTTTTTCTGTTCTTCAAAACTATTCCCCACCTTTTTCTCCGTAGCTGCCGTCTTCTTTTTATCGTGTTGTTTTTCGATAGCCCTAAAATTAGCTGCTTTCCGTTGTTCCAGATAAAAATCGATATCCCCGAGGTATTCTTTTATTTTCTTATCCTTGAATTCATACACCTTATTCGTAAGCCCTTGAAGAAAATCGCGATCATGCGAAACGAGAATCAGGGTTCCTTCAAAATTCTGTAGCGCCTGTTTTAAAACATTTTTTGACTGAATGTCCAAATGGTTCGTAGGTTCGTCCATTACCAGTACATTAAACGGCTGTAACAACATCTTTGCAAGTGCCAGTCGATTGCGCTCACCACCGGAAAGTACTTTGACATACTTTTCGACCTCATCGCCCCGAAAAAGAAACGACCCTAAAATATCACGTACCTTACTCCGGTTTTTTTCGTTGGCCGCATCGATCATCGTATCCAAAATGGTTTTATTACCGTCTAAATACTCTGCTTGGTTTTGAGCGAAATACCCGATTTCCACATTGTGGCCCAGCTTTACCTTTCCTGTATGGTCTAGCTCCCCGACCATAATTTTCGCCAAGGTAGATTTTCCCTGTCCGTTTTGGCCCACAAAAGCTGTTTTACTATCTCTTTCGAGTAACAAATCAATGTGGTTCAACACATGATTCTCTCCATAACTCTTTGATACCGCTTCCATTTCGGCCACTATTTTACCTGGGGTAATCGAAATGGGAAAACGCAGGTTCATCACGGCATTGTCGTCCGCATCGACCTCAATACGTTCCATCCTGTCTAACTTCTTCATTAGGGACTGCGCCATGGAAGCTTTGGTGCTCTTCGCCTTGAAACGTTCAATCAGGCGTTCGGCCTGTTGTATTTCCTTCTCTTGATTTTTTTGGGCATTCAATTGTTGTTCCTTGATCTCTGCCCGTAGCTTTAAGAACTTGGAATAGGGTTTGTTGTAATCGTAGATACGGCCCAATGAAATCTCTATGGTTCTATTCGTAACATTGTCCAAGAACATTTTATCATGTGAGACGATCATTACCGCTCCAGGATAGGTATTCAAAAATTGCTCTAGCCAAATAATCGATTCGATGTCGAGGTGGTTGGTGGGCTCATCCAATAACAATACATCATTGCTTTGCAGCAATAACTTGGCCAATTCGATACGCATGCGCCATCCACCGGAAAATGTATCTGTCTTTTTATCAAAGTCATCTCGTTTGAAACCAAGGCCCAATAGTATTTTTTCGGTATCACCTTGATAGTTATAACCCCCTAGGATCTCATAATGATGCGAGACATCGTTTAAATCTACCATCAACTGGTTATAACCATCACTCTCATAATCGGTTCGTTCGGCCAGCTGTTGATTAATATGCTCCAACTGCCGTTCTAACCCCTTTATTTCAGCGAAAGCTTGGTAGGTCTCTTCCAAAACGGTTCTCCCTTGTTCAAAATCGATATCTTGACGAAGAAAACCGATTTGCACTTCCTTCTCTATAGCGATAGTTCCCGTATCTAAGGACATATCTTTGGAAAGAAGTTTCAACAAAGTAGATTTACCGGCACCATTCTTTCCGATAAGACCTACGCGATCGCCTGCATTCAATCGAAAGGAAATTTCCTCGAATAAATATTCTCCCCCGAACGAAACGGATAGATTGTGTACGTTGAGCATTTTTAAGGGTACTTAGTACCTACTATTTAATCATTAGTATAACCGGTTTTTCTATGCTAACCCGATTTTCTGTTTAAAACCAAAAACTGATGCTACCCATTCCCTCAATCAGCTTTTACAATTTGGAAATCAAATTTTGTGATTGTTGTTACATTTCAAAAATGGTCAAACCAGTACCTTTGTATAAAGGTGATGCAAATGTTAAAAAAAGGAAACAAACTCTACAGCATTTTAACAGGAACTTGTCCCAGATGCCAAAAGGAAAGTATGTATGAGGCCAAAAACCCATACAAACTGGGTTATCTCTTTAAAATGCACGAACGTTGTGGGAATTGCAATTTAAAATACAAGATGGAGCCCTCCTTCTTTTATGGCGCCATGTATGTAAGTTATGGTGTCGGGATCGCTTTTGCGGTAGCCGCTTTTGTCATTGCAAAGTTATTCATTGGCACTTCACTGATCAACACCTTCATAGCCATTGTGGCCACACTGATTGTTTTTATGCCGATTATTATACGACTTTCCCGAAATATTTGGATCAACTTTTTTGTTCCCTATGACCCAAATGCTGTTAAACAACTTCAGAATAGTACTTCTGCGTAAACCGTGAAATATCCATTTCGGGCGGTAATGGTTCCTGTCGGGAACTGTAAGCATACAATTGCTGTGATGCCATGGGTGCGAGCAGCACACCTCTAGATCCAAAACCGTTCAATACATACAACTGTTGATGCGCAGGATGCTTCCCTACCAAGGGTCTTCGATCGGTTACGGTTGGCCGTATGCCAGCAACTTGATCGACTACCTCATAATCGCACTTTACAAAATGCCGCAATTTTTCAAGAAGCTCCGTTCGGCTTTCGGTAGTGGGTTCGTTGGTCTTATCCTTCCATTTATAAGTCGCACCGATGAGATAATGGTCGTTACCAACGGGAATACAAAAGATACCTGCTTTTATCGCCCGTTCCTCATGCAAGTCGGGGGCTTTGATCCTAAGGTATTCGCCCTTGGTACCGTTCAATGGCAAGTAATCAAAAAACGGATTTTGCTTCATCCCATAGCCTTCGGCAAAAACCAATCGTTTGGCCGTAAGAGATTTATAGGCCACGCCCCTTTCTAACAGCTTTAACTGTTTGTAATCAAAAGAGGACTTGATGAGCACCCCCTTATCAAGAAGGTATTCGGCATAGGAAATCAGTAGTTTTCGGGTATCGATTCTTCCGGTATGTAGCACCTCGCCATAACCAAAGGGCGCGTGGATAGCCGTATTCGTATTGGGGTGTGTTTTGGCGGATAAAAATGTACTCAAATGAGGTTGGTCCGCGGCCTCGAACCAATTATTCTGTTCTTCGATAGATGCAAATCTTCTGAATACCGGCAAAGGATGGTTTAATGGCACCCCCAATTTTTTTTCGATTCGCCCATAAAACGGAAGTGCGTACCGAAGTTGTTCTTTTGCGTTCCAAGCCATTGTAAAACGTTTTAAGATAACCGGATTGTACATCCCAGCCGCCACCAATGAAGATGTCTGTGAAGCATCATTAAAGACTTTGAAAGTCTTGCCCTGCTGTTCCAGCGTCTCGCAAAAGGCTACTCCCGCCAAACCTAAACCCACCACGATATAATCTAGCATGGGGCAAAGGTACTAAATCGAATAGGGCATTGCGCGCAGCAATCCAAGAAGCAGTCTGTTTGTTTGGACCGATTGCTCCGCTTCGTTCGTAATGATATAAAAAAAAGCGTCCCGACGATTGGTCGGGACGCTCCTATACTGGTGAATTGGAATATTTTATTGGACTAGTATGCCCACATATCTTGTTCCCTATCTCGAATGACCTCTTTGATTCGCTTGGCCTCCAAAAGTTGGAACAAGGCATTATCCGCAATATAG
This sequence comes from uncultured Flavobacteriaceae bacterium, assembly GCA_947493175.1. GTDB lineage: Bacteria > Bacteroidota > Bacteroidia > Flavobacteriales > Flavobacteriaceae > Pelagihabitans. Next base: position 157,477 of record CANLQD010000001.1, read on the forward strand.
TCTTTTACTTCGCGGTCTCCGTGAACATTGTCTTCGCGATAGATGACTCCGTTGAACCTTCGTGCATTCAGCAACATATCAAAAGAGATAGGCTGGGCCGAATTCCGCTGGTTGAATACTTTGGCATCATGTAGAATTTGTCGAGAACTTGGGTACCATACCCAAAACAACTCAACTTTGGAATCTGCAGGATCCATTGATTCGTCATCTATAAAGTTGACGTCCGGTGCCACAGGGGCAATACCTAAAAGTCGGTATTTCAATTCTCCCTGACGCTTATCGAAATACCAGATACCTTTGATACGATACTCCTCAATATCAGCAGCAGTGAGTTCTCTTTCCATCACGTATTCCGGAGAAAGCTCTTCTCCTGCATTGATCTGTTCGTAACCGTAGTCGGTCGTATCTACTTTTCGAAGCGTAGCGGATAAATCGCTGAACTTCCTCTTTTCGGTAAAATAAGAATCTACGTATACATCCTCTAACTTACCATTTTTGATGTTCTTCAATAGCACATCGTACAATGATCGTCGATCGGCACCGATATCGATGGTGTCGGTCGGGTAGTACAAAGGAAAATTCACACGCTCATCTAAGTCGATTACCTCCCAAACGGTCTTTGACCAAAGGATATCCCTATCGTCAACATAACCATAATCTAGAGGTGCATCGTTGTCCAAGGCTTTTTGAGCCTCGGTCCTTTGCCCGATTTCTTCGGGCTTCTTGGCGTTTAGGATGTTTGCTTGGGCCGACATTGATAGTGGCAACAAACTTACCGCTCCGATGAATAAAACATTCTTCCAATTCATGTTTAAGTCAATTTAAAAGTACCGGGCGGCGGATTTCGCCACCCGGAATTTATATTAGTTATTAGTTTGTGATCTCCACAACTACAGGAGATACTTTCTTCAACTTATAGCTTTTGTTATTTGTGATGTAGGCGTTGATATCAAATATCTGAACGGCATCACCTCTTTTAGCTCTTTTCAAGGCCGACTTGGCTCTTGAATCCAATCGTCCACCACTCACGGCAACGGTTGGTTGTCCCGGGACCTTGAATTTGAATCCGCTTACTTTTAGGTTCAAGTCGAAATCAAAATCTTCCAGCATGGCACCGACTGTAGCGATTTCCAAGTTTTTCCTTGGTAGTTTAACGCTACCTGTCTGCTTACTAACAGAACCTGCTGGTCTTGGAATATCCTTGATTCTGAATTCAGCAGGAGTAGAAATCCTTTGACCATCTGGCAATACACCAGAGGCAACGATTTTTACCGTTCTACCTTTTCCAGGATTCATCACGTACTTGCTACCATTTACTTTTCTAAGTCCAGGAGCCGAGGCAGAAACTTTGTTGTTAGGGATACCAGGAATCGAAATCGACATTGGGTTCGCAACACCACGATAAACAACGTTCATCTTATCGGCTGCGATCAAAGCTGAATTCGGCTTACTGATCACTGCAAAGCTATTCGCTACGGGAACCTCGATTTCTTCACCATCTTGTTGAAAGTAAAGCGTACCTTTTACTTCATGGTCTCCGGGAGAACCGGTACCTATAAGCATCTTTACTCCACCTTCTTCCAAACGGTAGTCTGTTCCTTCAGAAAGCTTTCTACCATCCAAGGTCAATTCGGCCCTTACCGGCTTAGAAGTCTTGTCAGTTTTGCTGATAACGATTTTACCATCGTATTTTTCACCGGCATAATAAGCAGACTTGCTACCCAACAAAGAGGTGGCAAAATTCTTTAATGATACCTGGCTGCTCAACTCACCTTCCAACATCGCCTTTAAGGCAGACTCTTCAGTAGCTTTGATATCGGCTTGCAAGGCGGTAAGCTTGGCCAAAGACGCTACTTGAGGAAACCCTTCGTAGTGATAATTGATCCAATCTTGCTTACTACCATCACGTTTCTCAACCTTGCCATTGGCGTCACCGGTCTCAAACCGTGCCTTTACAGAAGCTTTGATCCCTTCGGGAACAATGCCTGCTACTTGCGTACGATAATCGTTGATACGCTTCATAAACTCCTTACCACCTTCGGCAAGGTTATCGCCTTGAAAGAACTTTTGATCCAGAAAGTCAGACTTGTCCATGACAGTGTAATCCCGCTTGTCTTCGGTCTTTGCCATCATCTCGGTCTTCAAGTTCTGTAAATAGTCGTAATAGTCTTTGGAAAGCGCTTTGATTTTTTGCGCATCTTTATAGAGCTTGTCATACTTTGCCGCATCTTCCGCTGCTTTTGTCTCCAAATTGGCCAAGTAGGCTTCGTTATTCTCTATGGTTTTAGCATTCGAAGCTTCTAGCTTTTCGTTCATAATACCGAAAGCCGCTAGAACCTCTTTACTCATGTTCAGTGCCAACATCGCGATGAAGATCAGATACATAAGGTTGATCATCTTCTGACGTGGTGTTTGTTTTCCTCCTGCCATGTTTTCTAATTAGTTTTTAATTATTAATTTGATTTGGGGTATTCACTAAAACTAATTAGTTTCTTGTCATTGCAGAAAGCATTCCACCGTACACACCGTTCAATGACGACAAGTTGGTGGCCAAAGATTCCATTTGCTCTTTAAGCGCAGAGGCATTCTGAACTACTTCTTCGTTTACGGAAGCTTGCTTACTGGCACTCTCCAATTGAACTTTGTACAAACTGTTCAAAGATTCCATCTGAGCGGCGGCCTGTACCATTTCGTCAGAGTACTTTTTAGTAGATTCCATAGCGTCAACTGTAGGAGCAATCCCTTTAGCAGCACCTTCAAAGTTTCGGATGCTGTCACCAAGGCTTTCCATTAAATTGGCATCTACACCTGCTTCTTTCAACATTTCGTCCAATTTAGCGGACAAAGAAGCTTCGGCTTCTTTAATTTCAGCAACTTCGTTGTTACGACCTGCAGAAGCACCACCGGCCAATTCTGGATATACCAAAGACCAATCGTATTCATCGTCTACTGGCTCGAATGCACTGATCGCAAAAATAAGTGCCTCTGTGATAAGACCTATCGCAAGAAGTATTCCTCCGTTTAAAGGTCCGAACTCCCAGTGAAGGATCTTGAACAACGCACCAATAATTACCACCGATGCACCAAGGCCATAGGCCATGTTAAATAATTTCTTTGTTGATTTTGACTGTGCCATAATTTAAAATTTAATTTTAGGTTTAATGTTAATAATAAGTATTTGGTTTAATGTTTGTGTTTGTATTTAATGTATTTAGGTAATCGATACTTATTCTCTTTATAAAATTAGGTATCCGAAGGTTGACATCAAATACCTAAAAAACTTGCTTTTTTTCTATCGGCTGTTACTATTCGGTTTATAAACCGTTGTTTCCTTTAGTGGAATCTTCCTCGCCCATATAATCCTGAACGGTTCTGAAGCCTACATAACTACGAGCCGAATCGGCATATTCGTAATCCCTAGTACTTACTTGGAGGAAATATGCAACATCTTTCCATGAACCACCGCGGATCACTTTTCTAGCGTTACTGCCGTCACCACCGTTCGGGTTCATCGTAGAAACATATTCATACGAGCTTGGATCGTAGCTAGAATTGGTCCACTCGGAGACGTTTCCGGCCATGTTGTATAGATTAAAATCGTTTGGCTCGTAAGACTTGGCCTCTACAGTGTACAAGGCTGCATCTGCCGCGTAATCACCACGCTGCGGTTTAAAGTTGGCCATAAAACAACCTGTGTCGCTGATGACGTACGGGCCACCCCATGGATACGTACCACCTTCGATACCTCCTCTTGCGGCATACTCCCACTCGGCTTCGGTCGGCAATCGGAACTTGTTCACGAACTGCTTTCCTCTTTCTTTTTGATCGTCGTTCTTGAACTTGGTCCTCCAGTTACAGAACGCTTGTGCTTGTTTCCAGTTAACACCTACTACGGGATAATCGCTGTAGGCATCGTGCCAGAAATAATCGTTGTGCATCGGTTCGTTATACGAATATTCGAAATCACGAATCCAAACCGTAGTGTCGGGATAAATTTCCAATTCTTCCTGACGGATGAAATCTTTTCTACGACCGGTCTTGGAACGGGCGGCAGCCTCGATGTCCATCCAGCTGTACTTGTATTTCAATTTGGTAACATCAATGGTTCTTTGACCGTTGTACGATTCTTCTTCAGGAATGTACAACGAATCCATTACCTCAACATAATATTCATCTGGATACTCGGAAACATCCCAGATAACGTCCTCATCCGTATTCAAGGCCCTTCCCTCGAAACCAGTTTCTCCCATACCCGCATAATTATCGAGCATGTATTTTTGATAGGCTGAAGATTTGGTCGTATCGGCATCTTTGAAAGCGTACTCACCAATACCCCCATCATCTGGACCCAAACCGAGTTCATCGGCTAACATGGCCAACCTGGTTCGCACGATAGAGTCTTTGACCCATTCTACGAACTGACGGTATTCGCTATTGGTAATCTCTGTATCGTCCATATAGAACGAACGTACCGTTACTGTTTTTGTTGGAGCGTTCAGTACCTTTGCCTGATCTTCCTCGGCCTTACCCATAATGAAGGATCCCCGCGGAATCAGTTCCATTCCGTAAGGTTTTTCGGGATACCACTTTTTTCCTTGGGCTCCGACTAGCTCTCCTTTTGTTTTGGACCCACAACTTGTGAGTAAAAAAACAAACGCTATAGATGATAACAATAGCTTTTTCATACTTTAGGTTAAATTTCGATTCTGGTTATTAACTGCAAAAACAATCATTTTATTCTACACTCTAAAACTACGTTTTGAGCAAATTATTGTATGCAGCTCACTAATCCTTTAAAAAAAAACTGATTAATTAAAACCTTTCTTATAGGCTTTAAACCACCTTTCAGGAATGTTCTGGTCGCACGCTTCCAGATAGTCCTTTTCGGTGCATGGTAATAACGCCATTGAATCGGTTTTAGTATGTGAAGACAAAATTGAGGGTACCTCTACCCACCATCTTTCGGTAAGATGACTTTTAAAGAAGACAAGCTGTTCGGAATCGGTCGGCACGGTGTACTTGGTGAAATCCGGATTATCGGAATTAGGAGACTCGTTCATGCGAAAGTTGAGCCCCTCTATAAAATACCATATGAGTTGTGCCATTAATTGGCAAGATTGGACGGAATTGCCCATTTCATAGATACCAAATGCGGTCACATTTTCACTGATACCCGCATATCTGGCAATGGCACAGATTTCCCTCCCTGTAAACCCGTTCGGGGAAAAGTCATTGGAATACCCCACCTCGCTCGCTTTAATGGCCCTTGCATCCAAGCTGACCATATGGGCATTTCGCAATACAGGTTCTGCCAAAGAAAGGTCGTTCGCCACCTCTCCCAAACGATAGGCATCAAAAAACAACCGTTCCATTAAATCTATTTCCTCTTGGGCGTTAAAGTAACTCTGATAACCTATATTGGAAAAATTGAAGAGGTTGTTAGGTTTATCGGTGATTATTTTGCTCATATAGGAATGGGAGGATATCAACTCATCGTCCATACCAAAATCGAAACGGCTATCGACCGCTACGATATTGATCATATCCCGAATACCATCGAATGCCCGGTACACCGGATACGTAATATCTTGGGTGGCACCTATAATAATGGGTATCACCTTTTCCTCCAAGAGTCCGGCAATTACTTCTCTTACCAAGAAGTACGTGTCTTCTACACTTGCCCCTTCTTCGATGTCGCCCAAATCGACCATACTGGTGTTCCAGTTACCCAATAACAGTTTGTAGAGCTGTAGCCGTATACCGGAAACATCGAGCTTTTCAAGTTTCTTTTCAAAGGCATTCCTTGATTCTTTGACCCCAATAAGTGCTACCGAGGCGTTCGCTAACACGGGAAGCCCCTTTTTGACCGTATGTATTTGAATGTTTTTTCCCAGTGTCTGCGGCGCAAGAAGTTCGCAATGGGCCAACACCTTGTCTTCTACCGGAACCAAAAAATCATACGCCATTAAGAGCCTGTTTAAGTTTTTGTCAATTATTTTCTAATGTCCCTTTTTCCATCCTTCTGCGTTAAAATTTGAAACCGTAGCTTATACTATGCTTTAAAATTTTGCCTAAAAGGCCAGAAAGATGACCTATTACAATTCTAATCACAAAAACTTAAACAGGCTCTAAAGGCATCCCTATTAAGTTTTAAGTAATTGAACTACTCCTCTTTATCTTGGACATCGGCCATTTTCAAATACTGCTATTTTTTCTTGGCTTTTGATTTTGCCGTCTTTCTTTTAGGAGTCTTCTTTTCGATCAAGGTCTTTGCCTCTTCCAAGGAAACTTTGGTAGCATCGACCGTCTTTGCCAACTCTACCTTTATTTTTCCTTTAATAATATTGTGTCGGCCCCAGCGCGCTTTCTCGATCCGAATACCTTCTTCTGGCCATTCTTGTATTAACTTATCTATCTCTTTTTGCTTTTTATCTTCGATCAGTTGAATAATATCAGTCTCGGAAAGATTATCGAAGTCATATTTTTTATTGACATTTATGAACATGCCATCCCATTTGATAAAAGGTCCGAAACGGCCTTTTCCTTTGGTTACATCCTTCCCCTGATAGGTCATAATGGGAGCATCGGCCTTTTCTTTTTCCTGAATTAACTCTACCGCCCTATCCATATCTACATCGAAGGCACTTTCGCCCCGACCTAGGGAAACGAACTTTTTCCCGTAACGAACATAGGGTCCGAAGCGGCCTACATTGGCCTCTACCTCTTCTCCTTTATAGACTCCTAATTTTCTAGGAAGCGTAAAAAGCTCCATGGCTTCCTCATAGGTGATGGTATTCAACGACTGTTCTGGCAGCAGGCTTGCAAACAGGGGTTTCTCCTCCTCTTCGACGGTGCCAATCTGCACCATGGGACCGAAACGCCCCAAACGCACCGATACCTGTCGCCCGGTCTTTGGATCTTTTCCCAACACCCGTTCCCCACTTGCGCGGTCGGCATTTTCCTGTACATCGAGTACATTCGGATGAAAGTCTTTATAAAAATCCTTCATCATTTTTTGCCAATCTTCCGAACCTTCGGCAATCTCATCAAAGTCTTCCTCTACTTTGGCCGTAAAGTTATAGTCCAATATATTGGCAAAGTTGCTTACCAAAAAATCGTTCACGATCATTCCAATATCCGTAGGAACCAGCTTGCCCTTGTCCGACCCCACCATTTCGGTAAGGTTCTTCTCCTTTAATTCATTCCGTTCCAATAACAACTGAACATAGTTACGTTCGGTACCTTCAACCGTACCTTTTTCGGCATAACCCCTGTTCTGTATGGTAGAAATGGTCGGTGCATAGGTCGATGGTCTTCCGATACCCAGTTCCTCTAGTTTCTTGACCAAGGAAGCTTCTGTAAATCGATAGGGTGGCCTCGAAAAACGCTCCGTGGCGGTGATATGGTTATTCACTAGGGCATCGCCTACGGCCATTGCCGGCAACATGCCTTCCTGTTCTTCGGGCGCATCCTCTTCGTCAGAGCCTTCCATATAGACCTTTAAAAAGCCATCGAATTTGATAACTTCCCCATTGGCCGTGAAGAGTTGGTCATGGGTATTGGATTTGATCTTAACATTGGTACGTTCTAGCTGTGCATCTGACATTTGGGAGGCAATGGCCCGTTTCCAGATCAACTCGTACAATTTTGCCTGGTCGCGCTCCAGGGAAGGAGACTGGTTCAAAATATTCGTTGGTCGAATAGCCTCATGGGCTTCTTGTGCCCCTTTTGATTTCCCCTTAAAATTACGAACCTGACTATAATTCTCCCCATAATTTTGTATGATAGCCTCTTTAGCCGCGGCAATGGCCTCACCGGAGAGGTTTACACTATCGGTTCTCATATAGGTAATTAAACCGGCCTCGTATAAGCGTTGGGCAACCTGCATGGTTCTACCCACTGAAAAATATAGTTTTCGGGAAGCTTCCTGTTGAAGCGTTGAAGTCGTAAAAGGAGCGGATGGGGATTTCTTGGCGGGTTTTTTGTCGAGTTCCCCAACCGAAAAATCGGCCCCGATATTACTTTTTAAGAATGCTTCGGCATCCTCTTTACTAGCAAAGCTCTTGTTCAATTTGGCAGAAAAGCCATTACCGTCAACCGTTTTGAAAGCTGCGGTAATTTTAAAAGAGGCTTCTGGCGTAAAGGCTTCGATATCCCTTTCCCGTTCAACAATCAAGCGCACCGCGACAGACTGTACACGACCTGCCGAGAGTCCCGGTTTTATTTTCTTCCAAAGTACCGGAGACAGTTCATACCCTACCAGACGATCCAAAACCCGACGAGCCTGCTGTGCGTTGACCAGATCATAGTTGATTTCCCTTGGGTTGTCAATCGCCTTTTGTATGGCCGATTTGGTAATGGAATTGAACACGATACGTTTGGTCTTGGATTTATCAAGACCCAAAGTTTCGGCCAAGTGCCATGAGATCGCCTCTCCCTCCCGGTCTTCATCACTGGCCAACCAAATCGTTTCAGCCTTTTTGGCCAAGTCTTTCAGTTTTTTGACCAGTGCCTTTTTATCTTCATCTACGATATATTTGGGGATAAAATCATTTTCTACATCGACCCCCAACTCCTTGGAAGGCAAATCTGCAATATGACCAAAACTAGACTCTACCTTAAAGTCTTTACCTAAGAATTTTTCAATGGTCTTTGCTTTTGCCGGGGACTCCACTATCACTAAATTCTTCGCCATGTAATCGTTTTTGAAAGGACAAAAGTAGTTGAATTTTTTAATTTGATGTGATACCTTATATATATGTATTAAAAAACGCCCTATCAAAATAGGGCGTTCTTATCTATTTTTTAAAGGGCCGTAAGTAAATAATCCCCGGGGCAAGCCCACGAAGGCATTCATAGGAAATTCAATTTTAATTTCGACGCAAGCGTCGGAGCATTTTAAATCTCGATTATCGAGTAAGGGCTTCAAACAGTGCAACGATTTAGTCGTTGGCAGCGACACACTCTTCGCACTCTTCCATTGTATCAAAGGGCACCACCCCATCGCAGCCGCCCCAATCAAACTGCTTGCAGCGGTTTTCCTCAGAATCAAAGTAATATTTGGTAATCAAGGCAAAGCACGGGCCTATCTCCGGGGCCAGGGAACATCTCACGTCCCCTACTTCATCATCATCGCACCCTGCTATTGTTCGCAGCAGCACGAATGCAATTAAAAATCCAAAAACATTCTTTTTTAAACCCATCGCCCTTTAATTTAATTCGAAGGTGCTAAGCAATTGAATTTGATCATCGAGGTATTCGTACTGATAAAGTATATTATCGCCGATCATCAGTAAGGAGCTTTGCAAAGGAATTACATCATAGGTAATGATATCTTCAAAATGGTTCAACAGCTGCAAGTCTTCCGCATTGGTTTTATCAAAAACCTTTAAACCTGCCGCACCATCACAGATAAAAAGTTTTTCGTCCTTTACACCCAGTCCGTAGGGCTCCATCATCGTATAGAATTTCTTTAGCTCGGGATTGGCAAGGTCAGAAACATCAATGATGTAAAGTCCGCTTTCACCTCCGCCACATAGGTTTCCTCCCCTTAGGGTCACATAAGCATAAGACCCATCGACGACCACTGGGTCACAAGCCGTACCGTGCACAAATTCCGAGACATAAGTGGGTTTATCGGGCGAAGAAATATCATAGATGTACATTCCCTGGGTACCTCCTAAAAACAGAATATCTCCTTGATTGAAGATGGTTTCTATGATTCCGTTGGTGTAGACCTCTTCCAATATCTTTGGTTCATCAAGATTCGAAATATCAAAAATATTAATGCTTACAGCTTCTATAGCGTATAAATAGTCATCCACAATTTTAAAGCGCGCCAGCGAACCTCCCTGGCCCGTGTCGGATGTGGTCGGCACGGCAGCCTCATTAAAGGAAGCTACATCCTCTAAACCGTAGTAGCCGTACGTTTCATTAAACTCTGAGATACGCATGCGTTTGGTTTCTAGCTCCCACCCAACAATGGCCTCTTTGCTGTAGTCAAAATCGGTATAATCGAAATAATCGGCCTCCGGCCACTCCACATCAAAACCTACGGTGCACCAAAAGTCTTGGTAAATGGCATTTTCGATCCGTTTGGCATTTCCAATAGTATTGATATCCGAAATATCAAGAATCACCAAATCGCCATAGCTGTCCGCAAACAAACGATCGTTCTTGATAGAAATGTCAAAATTGCCTTCTAACTTTATAAAGGCAATATTTTGTGGTGCAGCAGGGTTGCTATTGTCAAGCACGTGGAACCCCCGACCCACATCATTGACAAAAACATAGTTCTTATACGCATAAATTTTTCCCGACTCTATGATCGGTTCCGGTTCGGTGACCCCCACAGCCTCTGCCTTAAAACGAATCAAATCGGCTTTTAAAGGTGTCGCTATGACATAGTCGGCATAGCCTTCCTGCAGATCGTCTTCGTTGCAGGAAATCATGGAAAGAAAGGCCAAGCAAAAGAGGCCTCGAATTGTCTTCTTCATTTTGCACTTATTTATTGGTTATACATAGAGGATACAAAATGGATATCCCCGTTGCGTTTTTATCATAATTTTATACCTGTCAATTTGTCATAAAAATGGAATTAGTACTATCTTTGACCCCTTGAAGATTTTGGAAGTGATATCTGATACCATTTAAAGATTAAAATGGTGTAGCCTATGGAAAAAATTATAGACGAATCGGTTCAAGGCAGCACCTTGTCCCTAGAAGAGCATAAAGACAATAGCAGAAAGCTTTACATTGAAAGTTATGGCTGTCAGATGAATTTTTCCGACAGCGAAATCGTTGCATCTATTTTGGCGAACGAGGGTTTCAATACGACCGACACCTTGCAAGATGCCGACCTCGTATTGGTCAACACTTGCTCTATTCGGGAGAAAGCGGAATTAACCGTGCGCAAGCGTCTTGAAAAATTCAATGCCATAAAAGAACATCGGCCCCATATGAAGGTGGGGGTTCTGGGGTGTATGGCCGAACGGCTCAAAAGCAAGTTGCTCGAAGAAGAAAAAATTGTAGATATGGTGGTAGGTCCCGATGCCTATAAAGACCTCCCCAACCTCATCAAGGAAATCGATGAGGGCCGCAATGCGGTCAACGTAATCCTATCCAAGGAAGAGACCTATGGCGATGTAGCACCGGTTCGATTAAATTCAAACGGGGTTACCGCCTTTGTTTCGATAACGCGGGGTTGCGACAATATGTGCACTTTCTGTGTGGTACCCTTTACCCGTGGCCGAGAGCGCAGCAGAGAACCACAATCGATTGTTCAAGAAGTGAACGAACTTTGGAACAAAGGCTATAAAGAAGTTACGCTTTTAGGCCAGAATGTTGACAGTTACCTTTGGTATGGCGGCGGGCTGAAGAAAGACTTTGACAAAGCCTCGGAGATGCAGCAGGCTACTGCGGTGAATTTTTCGAAGCTTTTAGAGATGGTGGCACTGGCGCAACCCAAAATAAGAATTCGTTTTTCGACCTCCAATCCGCAGGATATGACTTTGGATGTTATCCATACCATGGCCAAATACCCTAATATCTGCAAAAACATACATTTACCGGTTCAAAGTGGTAGCAACCGTATTCTAAAGGCCATGAACCGTCTTCATACGAGAGAGGAATATTTTGTACTCATCGATAGCATCCGAAATATTATTCCGGATTGTGGCATTTCTCAGGATATGATAACCGGTTTCCCCACAGAAACGGAGGAAGACCATCAAGACACGCTTTCGTTGATGGAATACGTAAAGTACGATTATGGGTTCATGTTCGCCTACTCGGAACGCCCCGGCACCATGGCTGCCAGAAAATTAGAGGATAACGTACCGCAGTCCATCAAGAAAAGACGTCTTTCAGAAATAATTGCCCTGCAACGGGAGCATTGCCAATTACGAACCGAGCAGTACGTAGGCCTAACACAAGAAGTGTTGATCGAGGGGACCTCTAAAAAATCGGCAGACCATTGGATGGGAAGAAATTCCCAGAACACGGTTGCGGTATTCCCGAAAGAACACTACAAAGTCGGTGATTTTGTCATGGTAAAAATGAATAGTTGCACCTCTGCTACATTGATTGGCGAGGCTGTTGGGTATTCGGATAACAATTCATAACGGAGTAAAGATTTTCGACCCTGTCTGCCGAGAGACAAGTTTACGGAAATGAGCGTAATAAAATGGAAAGTATTCAATCAATAAAACAACGGTTCGAAATCATCGGTAACGATGTAAAACTGAATCGTGCCATCGAAAAGGCCATTCAAGTGGCCCCGACCGATATTTCGGTATTGGTTACCGGGGAGAGTGGTGTGGGAAAGGAATCGATCCCAAAAATCATACACTCCCTGTCGCATCGAAAACACGCCAAGTATATTGCCGTAAACTGCGGTGCCATTCCTGAAGGCACTATCGACAGTGAGCTTTTTGGCCATGAAAAAGGAGCATTTACAGGAGCTACACAGACCCGTAGCGGCTATTTTGAAGTAGCCGATGGCGGTACTATTTTCTTGGACGAAGTAGGGGAACTGCCATTAACGACCCAAGTACGTTTATTACGCGTTCTTGAAAACGGGGAATTTCTAAAAGTAGGCTCTTCACAAACCCAAAAGACCGATGTTCGTATCGTCGCAGCGACCAATGTAAATATGTTCGAAGCGATTAAAAGGGAAAAATTTCGGGAAGACCTTTACTATCGGCTAAGCACGGTAGAAATCAACATTCCTCCCTTACGCGAACGCAAAGACGATATTCATTTATTATTTCGAAAATTCGCCTCAGACTTCGGGCAGAAATATAAAATGCCCACTATTCGATTAGACGATGATGCCATTCAGCTTCTTGTTCGCTACCGATGGCCGGGAAACATACGCCAACTTCGAAATATCGCTGAACAGGTATCGGTCTTGGAAGAGAGTAGAACCATTTCTGCCCTTACTTTGAACAGCTACCTTCCCGCGACCGGAGATTCTAATCTACCGGCAGTGGTAAGCGGCACCAAAAAGGAAACGGATTTTAGCACCGAACGGGAAATTTTGTATAAGGTATTGTTCGACATGAAGGGCGATCTCAATGACCTTAAGAAGCTGACCCTGGAACTATTGAAGAGCAACGATACCGAAAAGGTCCAAGAAGAGAACGAAAGCCTGATCCAGAAGATTTATGGCGACGAACCGGCACCCCCTATTCAGGAAGAGGAAGAGACTCTTGAAGTACTGCAGCTACCAGAGACCGGTACGGAACAACCAACATATGTGCCCCCGGTAGAAGATAAATATCATTTTGCAGAAGAAATTCAAGAGGAAGAAACACTTTCCCTTCAGGAAAAGGAAGTTGAACTCATTAAAAAATCATTGGAACGCAACCGTGGAAAACGAAAAGCGGCAGCCTCTGAATTAGGTATTTCCGAGCGAACGCTTTATCGTAAGATAAAACAATACGACCTTTAAAAGGAGTAGAGAAAATGGAACAAAGACAAGTGAGAAGACTTACATATACCCTATTAATCGTAACGGCAACTTTTTTTCTGAACAGTTGCGGGGTTTATAATTTTACCGGGGGCAATCCCGGAACAGCAGAAACATTCCAAGTAAACTATTTTCAGAATTATGCTACGCAAAGTCCGGGATCTACATTTGAACCAGGGGTGGATCGAGACTTTACCCAAGCCTTGCAAAACAGGATTCAAGATCAATCGAACCTACAGCTGGTCAATAATGGAGGAGATTTGATGTATGAAGGAGAAATTGTAGAATATCGCATATCACCCATGAGCGCCACCGCTCAATCGACCGCTGCCCAAAACCGACTCACCATGTCGGTAAAGGTGCGGTTCTACAACAAAACCAAGGAAGATTCCGATTTTGACCAGCGGTTTTCGTTCTTCTTCGATTATCCTGCGAATGCGCAGCTATCAGCTGTACAATCGGAAGCGCATGAAATTATCTTTGAACGTATTACGCAAGATATTTTTAATGCCTCTTTGGCAGATTGGTAGGAAAGAACCCCTGTAAGGCATAGCGCCTTGTACAAGTATAGGGAAAAGCTAAGTGTAAAACAAAAAGAATACGTAGACAGTATACGCACAAAAACATGAACGTACAAGACTTTACATATCTATTGCAACATCCTGATAAAGTCGTGTCGCCCGTGCAAACCAACCAATTAGAAGAGGTATTGAACGAGTACCCCTATTTTCAAGCCGCCAGAGCATTGCACTTAAAGGGATTGAAAAATCTCAATAGTTTTAAATATAATAACGCCTTAAAGGTTGCAGCTGCATATACCACAGATCGAGACATCCTTTTTGATTATATCACCTCTAGGGAATTTTTGCAGAATGCCATCGCCGATACCATCGCCGGAAAAACACCGCCTCTTAATGAACTTCCGACAGTGTCAGAAGAAATTCAAGTTGACACGGAGACCATCGCTTCATTAATAGAAAACACTGAAGACCAAGCGTTGCCCCAGAACCTGAAAGATGCCAACGCTATTTTGGATCCCGAGCTATTCACCTCGAAAAACAAAGAAGAAAAAAAGAATATCGATTCGGTCTCCACACATTCCGATGCACTGGAGATTGGCGAACCATTGCCATTTACGAAAAAGGAAAAGTATTCTTTCGGGGAATGGCTGCAACTGACTTCGTTAAAAGCGGTAAAACGCAAGGACGAAGAACCGCGCAAAGAATTAGAACCGATAGATTTTCCTTTAGAGGAGGCGGTACTTAAAAACAAAAAGTTCGAACTCATCGATAAATTTATTGCCGATAATCCCAAAATCGTTCCCAAAACGACCACGCCCAAAGTCGATATTTCACAGTCGATTAAAATGGATAAGAAAGAGCTGATGACAGAAACTTTGGCTAGGGTATATTTGGAGCAGAAAAAGTATAAAAAAGCCATCCAGGCCTACAAAATTTTAAGTTTGAAATATCCGGAAAAAAGTGGTTTCTTTGCAGACCGAATTAAAGCGGTAGAAAAAATACAACAAGAACATAAATAGGCCCTAATGAGTACGTTTACCATTTTTTTGATTCTCATAATCGTAGTGTGCTTTCTATTGGTTTTGGTCATCATGGTCCAGAATCCGAAAGGTGGCGGACTCTCTTCCTCTTTTGGAGGTGGTGGAAGCCAGGTTGTCGGTGGCGTTAAAAAAACAGGTGACTTTTTAGATAAAAGCACGTGGACATTGGCCGGACTTTTGGTCATCCTGATCCTTGCATCCAACATTGCGCTTCCCGGAAGGTTCGGTGGGGAGTCAGATTCCAAATTACTTAATGGGGATGATATCGAAACAACGGTTCCTGAAACCATCCCGGAAGCGGTTCCGGAAGAATTGCCAACACCAGTGAACGAGGACGCAGTTCCCAACGATTCTGCGCAATAAAAAACATTCATATAACGAAAAATGCCAGCACAAATGACAAGCTGGCATTTTTGTTTTTACAATGTGTCAGTTTTTATGCCATGGCATAGTTTCTGTCTACTTGACATCAGAATTATAAAAATCAATTTTAAAAACTAAAAAATATGGCTAAAGTGACTATTAAACCATTGGCAGACCGTGTGTTGATCGAGCCAATGGCAGCTGAAACCAAAACAGCCTCGGGCATCTACATTCCCGACACGGCTAAAGAAAAACCTCAACAAGGCAAAGTAGTGGCAGTAGGTCCCGGCACCAAAGACGAAAAGGTGACCGTTAAGGTAGGCGACAAAGTACTCTACGGCAAATATGCCGGTACCGAGCTTAAACTAGAAGGTGTAGATTACTTGATGATGCGCGAGAGCGACGTCTTGGCGATTATCTAAAGCCCCGCTCTTTCCTTCTATCCCACATGCGGGAGGTGAAGGAAGAATTCACTTAAAAAGAAAACATCGAATTAAATTGAAACTTATAAGTTTCCCGTCTTCGCGGGAAAGAAAATGAAAGAACAAATATTATGGCAAAAGAAATAAAATTTGATATTGATGCCCGCGACGGACTCAAAAGAGGAGTCGATGCTTTGGCGAATGCAGTTAAGGTTACGTTGGGCCCTAAAGGTAGAAACGTAATTATCAGCAAATCGTTCGGCGCACCACAAGTAACCAAAGACGGGGTAACCGTTGCTAAGGAAATAGAATTAGCCGATGCCTTGGAAAACATGGGTGCCCAAATGGTAAAGGAAGTAGCTTCCAAAACGAATGATTTGGCAGGTGATGGTACCACCACTGCTACCGTTTTGGCACAATCTATCGTAAAGGAAGGGTTAAAAAACGTTGCTGCAGGAGCAAATCCGATGGATTTAAAAAGAGGTATTGACAAGGCTGTAGAAGCTATTGTAACCAACCTAGGAAAGCAATCTAAAAGAGTAGGTGACTCTTCCGAAAAAATAAAGCAAGTAGCCTCTATTTCGGCAAACAATGACGAAAACATCGGAGATCTGATTTCCCAGGCCTTTGGCAAAGTAGGCAAAGAAGGGGTTATTACCGTTGAGGAAGCAAAAGGTACCGATACCTATGTAGATGTTGTGGAAGGGATGCAATTCGACAGAGGATACCTTTCTCCCTACTTCGTAACTGATTCTGAAAAGATGATCGCCGACTTGGAGAATCCGTACATCCTACTGTTCGATAAGAAGATATCGGCCATGAAAGACCTGTTGCCTGTGTTAGAACCAGTTGCCCAGTCAGGAAAGCCTTTATTGATCATTGCAGAAGATGTAGACGGGGAAGCCTTGGCTACTTTGGTCGTAAACAAGCTAAGGGGATCTTTGAAAATCGCTGCTGTAAAAGCACCAGGATTTGGAGACCGTAGAAAGGCCATGTTAGAAGATATCGCCATCTTGACCAAAGGTACCGTGATCGCCGAAGAACGTGGTTTCTCCTTAGAGAACGCTACACTCGATATGTTGGGTACCTGCGAGAAAGTAACCATTGATAAAGACAATACAACTATTGTAAACGGTGGTGGTGTAGCTAAAAACATCAAGACTCGTGTGAACCAGATCAAGTCACAGATCGAGACCACTACTTCTGATTATGACAAGGAGAAACTACAGGAGCGTTTGGCAAAATTGGCCGGTGGTGTTGCCGTATTGTATGTAGGAGCAGCTTCAGAGGTTGAAATGAAGGAGAAAAAAGACCGTGTCGATGATGCACTACACGCAACAAGAGCTGCAGTAGAAGAAGGTATCGTTGCCGGTGGTGGTGTTGCATTGGTACGTGCCAAAAATGTACTTTCTAAAATCGATGCTGAAAACGCCGATGAAGAGACCGGTATTCAGATCGTGGCCAGGGCCATTGAAGCACCTTTGCGTACCATCGTTGAAAACGCAGGAGGAGAAGGCTCCGTTGTAGTTGCCAAAATCTTGGACAACAAAGGCGATTATGGTTATGACGCCAAATCGGAAAAATATGTAGAGATGCTAAAAGCAGGAATCATTGATCCGAAGAAAGTAACAAGGGTAGCGTTAGAAAATGCGGCCTCTGTTGCGGGAATGATTTTGACCACGGAATGTGCCTTGACCGACATCAAGGAAGATACTCCGGCCGCTGCACCACCAATGGGTGGCGGTGGTATGCCGGGTATGATGTAATCATTCCATTGAACTATCATAAAAAAACCGCCCTGACAATGTTGTCGGGGCGGTTTTTATTTATACGCTTTCCCATGACTTATTGACTTTCAAAAATCTCGGTTTCGTAAAAGGCAGGTATAGAAAACCAATACCCCATAAATGCCGATGCCAGTGTCAATGAGCCGGTATTTCCGGGGCCTGAGATTATTTCGCCAAATATGGTATAACTGGTACCATTACTATCCCGAACTATGATATCGGACGCATTGTCAAAAGTATACTCAAAAGTTAATGCTTGCTGGCTCGAAGAAAGTTCAAAGGCGACCATAAAAAATTCATTGCCAACTATTAAATACGATTTTCCATCGAAATTATCCTTGAAAACATTGCTATCGCTAAAATCACTGAAGCGATATGCTTTGGCCTTATCGCCATCGATAATTGCAAGTACTCTTTCCTTCAAAGGCAACCTATTGTCTTTTGGAGTAGGGAAGAAAAAAGCATCCGGGTTGGTTTTATAATCCACATACGGATACACTCCATAAGTCCTACTAAATCCGGTGTTGAGACTAATAATTTTGGTATCGGGATACATTGCTTTCCACGTTTTCCAATCGGTTTCAACCAAGGGAATCAAGTCTGCTTCCTTTCCAAGGTTCGCACCATTTATAGACTCATTGAGCAATTGCGACCAATTACTCTTCGTAGCCCTATCAAAGGGTATCAAATTGGTCTGATACAATAAACCTGAAACCCCAAAAGTAGTTTCCTTTCCATCAACAATTCTATCCCAACCGATACCCGTTCCGGTTAGGGGGCAGTAGGTAATGGCCACCGACACATCCCCTACGTTGTCGTTTACGATTTCGTGCCAATCCAACACAATATGCTGGTATGCCCGAACATCGTCCCCATTCTTATATCCCAACACTAAATCGGTATCGAGCAATATAGAAGACTGATCCGCAGATACCATGGTAGGGTTTTCCAAAGCGGGAATACCATCTCGCCCAGGGCCGCCATCTAACACTTCCGAGAGGGGAACACTCCATTCCGTCGAGGTATTTTCAACTTGGTCGGGATCCACCGTAGATTCTTGTGTGCTTGACGAGCTACAGGAATAGATAATCAACACACCACTTAACATAAACAATATTTTTTTCATGGTCATCTAGTTTAATGGGTTCATCTGTTTACTTGGAAATTTATAAGAAAGGCCCGAGGTGAATCGAACGGTAGGGGTCAATTGAGTGCCTACCACTTCGCTGTAGAGCGGAATTTCAACTCTAGCATTCAATACCAACCTTGGTGTTAACTGCACCCCAAGTTCAGGTCTTATGAAAACCCATTGGCCGCCCGTATTAGGCAGATCAAAGGTATCAACTTGGTCTTCAAAGGCCTTGCGGTACTTGAAAATAAGTCCGGGCATAAAGATGGTATTGAAAAAAAATAACTGATCGGCATACCCAAGGTTTCCTTGAAGTACATTTCCGAATTCATATACCGAAGTGTTATCCAGATACGAATCGTTTGCCCCTGTGAGACGATAGGTAAAACTAGCCGAAAGGGCCGCCGAAGGTCTAAAACCCATATTTTTTGCTATTGACAACCAACCTATAAGATCCCAAGCACCACTCCCCGGTTGCAAATCGGCCGTTAATTGCACTCCTTCCTCACTGGCAAGATCAGATCGGCCAAAAGGGGCTTTTCCGCCAATCCCAATATTGAGTACCGAACGATTTCCCAATACCGAATCTATCGTATACTTTAAAAGAAAAACAGCATCGCCGATCCCAGAGGTTTCCGTAAGGCTCTCATTCCCAAACTGGGTTATGGTACGTGTCTGGTTCACCCAAGAGAAAAGCCCTTCTATCGAAAACTTATCGGTAAGGGCATAATTCATATTCAAGAGTACCGAATTGGTTATGCGCAACCGAGAATCATCATCTAACGTAGCAGAACCTGCATTTAAGGTGTTCAAATTATTGTAGTCGTAGGTGACTCCTATGACAACCGTTTTTTTTCCTTCGTTGGGGAGCCCTAAGTTATTAGACAACGGCACCCCTCCGGAGCAACAGGTTTGTGCAAATGATGATTGCCCTATTGCAAAAAGTAGGATTAAAAATATCTTTCTAACGTACATTACAAACCAAAATGTACCTTATTAGTACCCTTAAACCTTAAATCCTTACTTGACCTATTTCATCAAAACTGCAAAGACGACTCCAGCAAATAAAAAAACCGCACTGAAGGGCGGTTTTCGCAGTTATTATATTTATATCTCAATGCCGACCGCTATCATCTGAATCATCTTCACGGTACTTGCAACAAGGATGCACCGAATCATATGCCTCTTGACTCGCTTTAAGTTCTTTGGTATCATGCCCTACGGCTACCAGAGCAGTCTTAATTTTCATGGGATCGGTTTTGCGCTCATCGACAATCAAGGTCAATTGGTGTGTGGGGATGTCCCATAGCGCATATTTAACCCCTTTGACGCCCAATGCAGCTTTTTCAATGCGCGTTTTGCACATATCGCATTTACCGTCGACCTCAAAAGACAGTTTCTTATTTTTTTCCTGGGCAACCACCATGGTTGAAAACACCATAAAAACCAATGCCATCACAACTTTTTTCATAACGTTTTACTTAAATTATAATTTGTATCTAAAGCCTCCATAAAACATGCGTCCCATAATCGGTGCATATACAATAGAGGTATCAAAATTTGCGCCAAAGGGGTCTTCCGCCCCTTTTACCGGGTTTGGTTGTCTAAAATTAGTCAAATTCTCCCCTCCGACATAGAATTCGAACCTTTTTGAAAACACCTTGGTCATCTGGGCGTTCATGAGGCTATAACCATCTGCAAAGTCTCCTAATCGAAATTGGGGCGGATTTACATCGGTATTCGGCAGCCGTTGCTCCCCTAGGGTATGCAGGGTATAATCGAATCGCCATTGGGAGCCATTTTCCTTAGGTTCGGTTTCGTACCCGACATTTACAAAAAAACGATGTGGAGGCTGCAACGGTTTCTGGAGCCTCCCGGAACGATAATCGGTTTGCACGTCATAATATTTATAAGCGGTACGCAACTCCAAGTTTTTTAGCACCTCATGGTTCAACTCAATTTGAAAACTATTGGCAAAGCTTTTTCCATCTAGATTAAAGAAGAAAACCGCTCTTGGGTTTTCCCAGTCGACCACTACCTGGTTTCTGAAATCGGTACGGTAAAAGTCTACCGTCACATTTCCAGGTCGATCGAATAATGTGAACCCTTGTAAAAAACCAACTCCATAGTTCCAAGCAACTTCGGGTTCCAAACCATAGACGCTACCACCTTCCCCTAACAGCTGAATGCTTCTTGACGAAGCGAACAATTGTTGATTTTCTGCAAAAATATTCGCCGCCCGCTTTCCCCTACCAAATGAGAAACGAAGACTTCCCTTTTCCCATGGAGTATACCTCAGATGAAATCTGGGCGTTGCAAAAGTCCCTAACCGGTTGTGCGTATCGATGCGCAGACCCGCCGTAAAACTCAATTTTTCCAAATCTTCATAGCTATATTCAAAAAACGCTCCGACCGACCGATCGGTCCTTCCAAAATTTTGGGTATCGACCCGCTCTTCATAACCGTCATAGGCCAACGCAATACCTGTCTTGAACTTGTTTTGGGTATCGCCCAAGATCGAATTGAAAATAAGATTGGAATACAGGCTCTCATGATCAATATCGTACCTTCGAAAGCCATAGTAAGAATCTTGTTTATGTAGGCTATAGGAGGCTTGAAAGCCAATGCTCTGAAATGGGAGTGCGGGAAAAACATACCCCAACTTTACCGACGAATCGAACCTACGGGTATTGATTTCACTTCCCCACGCTTCGACTTCCCCAAGGACGGGTACCCCAGTCACGGTAGCATTATCGATACCCAAAATTTGCCGCCATCTATCTGCATCGAAACCCGTTTGCCCTACTTGTTTTTCATCGTTTAAAAACCGAAGGTTAATAAAGCTCACCCAACCCGTACTCGGATTTTGATATTGCCAACGGTTCATGACATTGATCTGATTCGCCAAAGGCGCATCCAAGAATCCATCATTGTTTCTGTCCTCCTCGACATCCCGTCGATTTCCATGAATGTAAAACCCAGTACTCCATTTATCGGTCAGTTGGCGATTAAAATGGGTGTTCAGCTCCAAACGACCATTTTGGTTCGCATACCCGTTAACGAACAACAGCTTATCAGTAAGGGGTTTTACCAGTTCGGTATTGATCTGTCCCGATATGCTCTCATACCCGTTTACCACACTCCCCGCCCCTTTTGTAATTTGAATACTTTCTACCCAGGTACCGGGCGTAAAGGTGAGACCATAGGCTTGAGAGGCACCGCGAACCATCGGAATATTTTCCTGGGCAATCAACAAATACGGACTGGTAAGCCCCAACATTTGAATCTGTTTGGTACCCGTAAGCGCATCTGAAAAATTTACATCGATGGCGGGGTTGGTCTCGAAACTTTCTGAAAGGTTACAGCAAGCTGCCTTTAACAACTCGGCACTGTTTACAGTGATAACATTTTGCGCACTGAAGTATGCCTTTTGCACGGCATCTTTTTTCTGTTCTATCACAACCTCGTCCAATACATTGGAAGGTTTTAGGAAATGATGGATCTTTCGAGGTTCATCGACCGTTAACGTATCTGATTCAAAACCAACATAACTGATAACGAGTTTGTTATACTCTTTTGAATAGGGAATACTAAAAAGACCTGTGTCATTGGTAACGGTACCTATCTGGGAATTCAACCAGTAGACATTGGCACCGGACAACCCAATATGCTTGTTTTCATCATTTGCCTCCATCACCATCCCTTCTACTCTTTCCTGTGAAAGGGAAAGTGCCGGGCACAACACCCATAAGGCAATCGCTATATAGTTTTTTATCCTTTTCATCCTAAAAAAATAGATTGATATAACATAACGATTGCCATGAGCAGCATAATCGCATTTTCGATAAATGTTGCTTCAGTCATCGGAAGATTGAGGGCCGTTCCCAGACAGGCACAACGAATGCGCTTTTTGTCGATCAGGGTCCGAATCACGCCAAAAGTGGTAATGCCCAATATTAGAATCGTAGCCACCAATGCCAGTGTAATTTGAATCCTGAATAAGAATAGCAGTCCTAATAAAACTTCCAAAAAAGGGTAGATACGGCCATACACGGGTACCGCTTTTGCCAAGGGGTCGTACATAGCAAAACTTTCTGGAAAACCTTTTAAGTCGAGTAGTTTAAAAAAACTGAAAACGACATAGAAAAGCCCCATAAAATCAAGCATTGCGGCATTGGTATCCCAGTTCTTAAAATGCATCAGAAAGGAGGCCATAAAAAGGTACAGAAATATGAGAAACAAAGGTTTTAACTGGGCTACTTTTGAGACCTTCCCTATGGGGTCGGCACTTTCTTTTGGCGTATCGTTTGTTGGATCCGTGATGATGTATTTATCGGGAAGGGCCGCTTGCAGATCCGACATTCCAACATGCTCGGTCATTGTAATCGTTGCCGATTCTTCCTTTAAATCTACTTTAACCTGTTGTACGCCATTGACCATACTCAAATTCTTGGTAACGGCAGTGGCACAGCCCTCACAGGTCATTCCTTTTATTATATATGTATGTGTCATTATATGATTTGTTTGTATTTCCTCTTAGAAGAAAACCTGGTTACGGTTTATGGTGAACGAACCCTTTAGCCCTATACGGAGCTAAGGGCATTCAAAAGAATACCGCATTTGCGGAAGGAAACAAATCAAATAAGAAAAACTTGGTCGCGTAACGGTATATCTTCGACCAATGAAGGTGGTGGATAATATTCGTTGGGCAGCGGACGCTCTGCCTTCGAACAGACCTGAAATAAAGAGATATAGCGAACAGGAGCAATTTGCCATGGCAGCTCCAAGGAAGTGTCGTCCCAAGTAATCGATAAATCGTCTTGCCCATCAATGACTATGGTTTCATTGTTGCAACACGTCATTTTGGTACCGTCCGTGAAGCCAATTTCCATCCCACAGCTATCCGCATCCGCAAAAAAGGCCATATCGACCAAGTGCCCCATGCAGTAGTGTTTTTCTACTTTCCATGAGACGGTTGAAGCGATCAGGAACAATGCAAGCAGCACTGAACACATAGAACGGAACCTTTCTTTCATCATTGCAAAAATAACAAATAAAAAGAAGCTTGGAATGTACTTCTGATTTCTTTAACGCCCCACATTCGCTTTTATTGGCGGTTATTTTTCAGAAATTAAACTGGGTAGAAGAATTAAACCAACCCCTAGGCTATCATTCGGGATTTGCCCGTACCGACCGTAGCTATCGGGTAAGCCATAATGATAAGGGGGCGTACTTGTTTTTTGACTTTGCAATAACACAGATTTTCAATCCCGCGGTTTTGTTAGGGCTTCACTAACAATTTGAGAAAACCAATACTGCACATACGAAACAACCCACAACTTCGTTTAACGAACATTATTAACCATCATTTAACGACAAAACGTATGAAACGCTTGTTTAAAAGCCCCATTGCAAAAGTATTTACTTTTCTTTCGATTACCCTTTTTATCGCCAGTTGTTCTTCGGACGACACGGCTGTTTTTGAAACCCCAGACACTCCGGACCAAACCGACCCAGATGCGCCTGAAGTGGCTACGCTGGTCTTCAATGAAGGAGACCCATCTAGCAATATTCCCACGGCAAGTGCCAGTGGTGAAGTTGGTACAACGGTGCCCGGCAGGGTCATTTTTACTTCCACCGACCTTACCCAGCGTAGATTGTATATTACTCAGAATGTCCTAGGACAGGGCGATATGCCTTTCAATAATTTTGATTTGGACAGCGACGACCTTCGAAAAGCCTTAAAAGCGGATGGATCCATAGATTTAGACGGCGCCACCAAAAAGGAAATCGATTTCACTTTTGAGCTTCCCGTACCTAATATTGATAATGGTTCGATCGTGTACAGTTTTTGGACCACCACGGGAAAAGGAGATTTCAGGGATGCCAGCAAGCGGTTGGCCTTGGGAGTCGGTACTATTACGGTAACCGTTGGTAACGGAACCAACCCCGCTGCCGCGGTCAGGGAATTTAATGGTATTCGGCTATTCGCACCCGCAGCGGATGGTACGACCGAGTCTTTCTTTTCATTATTGAACGAGGAAGTCTATCGAATCAACGAGGGGCCTGAGTTCAGGGCTTTTTGGGATTTCGGATATTACTTTGGTGCCTCGGGCGTATCGGACGGAGAAGACTCCAGTTTTGCCTCTACCGCCACCTTCGACGCTTCCTTTGGTTTCCCTGTAGAGGGGCTTGAGCCTGGAGAAGATGAGGAAGATGCCGACAACGAGACTTTGAACGAAATGTACTTCGCTACCTCTACTGTAATTGCGGCCGATTTCGATATGCTCGCATTATCCGGTGAATTAGATTTCATTGCACAGTCTTCCAGCCAGAAAATCACCAATTTGGAAGTAGGTGACGTAATCGAGTTCGTAGATAATTACGGAAAGAAGGGATTGATCAAGATTACGGCTATCGAAGCCGGTTTCAATAACAATGACTTTATTGAGTTCGATGTGAAGATCCAGCCATAACAAAACGCATTTAACAAAGTTTAAAAAGGGCTTCTATAAAAGGAAGCCCTTTTTTAATTGCCAATGACCAACAAACAAAACAACTCATAAGATGAGTGTTACCCCTTTGTTAACCTTATCGGTTAATGGAACAAAACCATTACTTTTGCCAAAATCAGTACTATGTTCGATACATTACGCCCCGGGGTAAAGACCATTTTGAAGAATGAAGATATGGCTGTCGATGACCGACTGCAACAGGTCTGTAAACTGCTCAAGAGCAGCGTGGCCCATTACGATTGGGTCGGTTTTTATTTTAAAAATGGCGATAAGGAGGAACTAAAATTAGGTCCTTACGCCGGAGCACCTACAGACCACACCATCATTCCTTTTGGAAAGGGTATTTGCGGCCAAGTCGCCGTAAGCAACCAAAACTTCGTAGTACCCGATGTGAGCGCACAGGACAATTACATTGCCTGTAGCATTACCGTTAAGTCAGAGATTGTGGTACCCTTGTTTGTAAATGGGGAAAATATTGGCCAAATTGATATAGATAGTAATACTCCCGATCCATTTAGCTCGGCCGACGAACGATTTTTGGAATTTGTGAATGAAGAAGTAGCGAAGTTAATGGAATAATATCAAGTTCAAAATCACGATAACACCACCTTACCCATCTATTATTTCCCCCGTCTTGACCTTGCGGCTTGATTAGGCCGGGCAACGTTCAAAACTTTAACTATTTTGTTGATAACCTCCTCTTTTTAGTGCCCTCAAAAAAAGTACTTTTGCGTGTCTTTAACCCACAAACTACACGCAGTAAGATGAGTACCAAAAAAGCCACCTCCGCCTTGATTTCCGTTTTTCATAAAGACGGACTTGCACCCATTGTTAAAAAATTCCAGGAATTGGGAATTACCATTTATTCCACAGGGGGAACAGAAAAATTTATTCAGGAGCTCGGTATCGATGTAGTGCCGGTAGAAGAAGTAACCAGTTACCCTTCTATCTTAGGAGGAAGGGTCAAAACATTGCATCCCAAAGTATTCGGCGGTATTTTGAACCGGCAGGACAACGAAAGTGATGTGGCACAATTGGAAGAATTTGAAATTCCCCAGCTTGATATTGTCATCGTTGACCTCTACCCTTTTGAAAAAACCGTGGCCAGCGGTGCCTCTGAACAGGACATCATCGAAAAAATCGATATCGGTGGCATATCATTGATACGTGCAGCCGCCAAGAATTATAAAGATGTGCTTTGCGTATCATCTATGGAAGATTATAACGAATTTTTAGAATTAATTTCGAAAGGAGAAGGTTCCACTAGTTTGGAAGACCGAAAGCGGTTTGCTGCCAAATCATTCAATGTGTCGTCTCATTACGATACGGCGATTTTCAATTATTTCAATCAGAACCGATCGATTGGAGCTCTTAAAATAAGTGAAACCAACGGGAAGGCACTTCGCTACGGCGAAAACCCACATCAAAAAGGATATTTCTACGGAGATTTCGAGGCGATGTTTACAAAATTGCACGGTAAGGAGCTCTCGTACAACAATTTATTGGATGTGGATGCAGCCGTATTGCTGATGAACGAATTTCGAAAAGACGATCCCACCTTTGCCATTTTAAAACATAACAATGCCTGCGGTCTTGCCACTCGGGATACTATTCACCAGGCCTATATAGATGCCCTGGCCGGAGATCCGGTATCGGCCTTTGGCGGAATCCTAATCAGTAATGTAGAGATCGATCTACCTACCGCCGAGGAGATTCACAAACTATTTTGCGAAGTAGTGATTGCGCCCAGCTACTCCGATGATGCCCTTGAAGTTCTAAAGGGAAAGAAAAATAGAATTATTTTGATTCAAAACGAGGTCGACCTTCCCGACACCATCGTCAGGAGCTGTCTAAACGGTGTTCTTGTGCAGGATAAAGACCACAAGACGGACACAATTCCCGATTTACAATACGTTACCGAAAAGGAACCTTCCCAAAGAGAATTGGAAGATCTTATTTTTGCTTCTAAGCTGTGTAAACACACCAAATCGAACACTATTGTACTTGCCAAAAACAAGCAGCTATGTGCCAGCGGAACAGGTCAAACATCTCGTGTAGATGCTCTAAATCAAGCGATTCACAAGGCCAAATCATTCAATTTTGATTTGGATGGAGCCGTGATGGCAAGCGATGCTTTTTTTCCATTTCCAGATTGTGTAGAAATTTCGCATAAAAATGGTATTTCGAGCGTTATACAGCCGGGCGGGTCTATCAAAGACCAATTGAGTATCGATTACTGCAATGAAAACGGGGTCGCCATGGTAATGACAGGTACCCGTCATTTTAAGCATTAATTTCATTACTTTTGTCGGTATAGTACACACCCCACTCGAACTAGTAACATAACCAAACGAAGTAAAATGGGATTTTTTGATTTCTTGACCGAGGAAATCGCTATCGACCTAGGTACCGCGAACACCCTCATCATCCACATGGATAAAGTTGTTGTGGACAGTCCCTCCATTGTGGCAAGGGACCGCATAAGTGGTAAAATTATTGCCGTTGGCAAGGAAGCCAACATGATGCAGGGCAAGACCCATGAAAATATTAAGACCATACGACCCCTAAAAGACGGGGTGATCGCCGACTTCGATGCTTCCGAAAAGATGATCAATATGTTCATCAAGAACATCCCGGCCTTGAAGAAAAAATGGTTTCCTCCCGCATTGCGAATGGTCATTTGTATTCCTTCCGGGATTACAGAGGTAGAAATGCGAGCGGTAAAGGAATCGGCCGAACGTGTCAACGGAAAGGAAGTATACCTCATTCACGAACCTATGGCAGCGGCCATCGGTATCGGGTTGGACATTATGCAACCTAAAGGCAATATGATCGTCGATATCGGAGGGGGTACCACCGAAATCGCAGTTATTGCCCTTGGTGGAATTGTTTGCGATAAATCGGTCAAAATCGCGGGTGACGTATTTACCAATGATATCATCTATTACATGCGCACCCAGCACAACCTATATGTCGGGGAAAGTACCGCAGAAAATATTAAGATTGAAATCGGTTCCGCAACGGAAGACCTTCAGAACCCGCCGGACGAAAAATCAGTACAGGGGCGCGATCTCCTAACGGGTAAACCAAAACAAGTTCAGATTTCTTATCGGGAAATCGCCAAGGCATTGGACAAATCGATTTTGCGAGTTGAGGATGCCGTTATGGAAACCCTATCCCAAACCCCGCCAGAACTGGCCGCCGATATATACAATACCGGTATCTATCTTGCAGGTGGCGGCTCTATGTTGCGAGGGTTGGATAGAAGATTGTCTCAAAAAACCGACCTTCCCGTCTACATTGCCGAGGATCCTTTAAGAGCGGTCGTTCGCGGTACGGGAATTGCATTGAAAAATCTAGAGCGTTACAAGAGTATCCTTATTAAATAGGGTAATAAAAAAGGAAATGGCCCATAGGCCAAGAGTTGAGCGTACATCCCCGTACCTTTTAAATCCCCTTACACATTCAACGGATGTAGCCTAAACCAGCGAGTGAATGCAGCAGATCATCAATTTTGTAATACGGTATAAGAACTTCTTGCTCTACCTATTCTTGATGCTCATCTCATTGGGATTCACCATTCAATCGCACTCCTACCATCAGTCTCGATTTTTTAATTCATCGAACTGGATTACCGGAGGCATTTATGGAGCCTTCAACGGAATTTCGGGTTACTTTGGACTGTCTGAAGAAAACCAAAAATTAGTGGAGGAAAACAAACAACTGCGCAGTCTCCTGTTTAATCGTGAACAAGCTGATACCGTTCAATTGGATACCACCCAACTGATATATACCATAACCTCAGGCAAGGTCGTCAAGAACAGTTACGCAGACCCTCGCAACTATATAACCATCGATCGGGGCCGCAAGGATAGCATTCAACCCGATATGGGGGTCATTACACAGAAAGGGATTTTGGGTATCGTTGAAAACGTCTCGGGGAACTACGCCACGGTTCAAAGCATTCTGAACGAAAAATCGAATATCAACGCCAAATTGAAGAACACGGATCATTTTGGATCATTGATATGGGATACAGAGCGATTTAACGTAGTACAATTAGTCGATATTCCCCGTTTGGTGCCGCTCACTATAGGTGACACGATCGTAACGGGGGGCATGAGTAGTATTTTTCCGGAAAACATCCCCATCGGCACCATTCAAAAATTTGATTTGGATACCGCCAACAGCTTTTATCGAATTGATGTACAACTTTTCAATGATATGACCAATATCAAAAATGTCTATATCGTTCAAAATGTAGATCGGGAAGAGATATTGGAACTCGAAGCAGCTACCATCAATGAGCAATAGTCTATTTGTAAATATCATCCGGTTTATGCTGCTTGTATTGGTACAGGTATTGGTATTCAATCGGTTGAATTTTTTCGGATTCATCAATCCGATGGTCTATATTCTTTTCTTGTATTGGTATCCTATAAAGGAAAATAGGGCGGCCTTTATCGGTCTAGGGTTTTTACTAGGATTGTTCATAGATCTTTTTTCGGATACCATGGCGCTGCATGCCGCTTCGACCGTCACCATCGCCTACATTCGACCTGCAATTATGCGATTTGTTTTTGGGGTGAATATCGAATTTCAAAGTTTTCGACTTTCCAACAGTACAAAGGCACAACAATTTACCTTTTTGACGTTATTAATAGTAGTACACCACGCTGTATTCTTTACTTTGGAGATATTCAGCTTTACCAACATACTACTGATCATCAAAAAAGTATTGGCCATTGGGGCGGCCACCTTGGTGCTCTGCCTCTTATTCAGCTCACTTTTTAGCGTTAAGAAAGAATGAAGAAACTGTTACTCTCCTCGATTATCGTCATCATCGGGATTACCTTCCTCGGCAGACTGAGCTATTTACAAATATTCAGTTTTTCACCGGATCAGTTATTGGAAGACCCGGCTATTAAAGCAATTTATGATTATCCGGAACGCGGCTATATCTACGACCGTAACGGAAAACTATTGGTGGGTAACGACCCTGCCTACGATGTCATGGTCATTCCCAGAGAGGTAAAAGCATTGGACACCTTGGAGTTTTGTAAGCTATTGGGGGTTGACAAAGAAAAATTTATCAAGGAATTGAAGAAGGCCAGGGTGTATTCCCCTCGATTACCTTCTGTTTTTGTACCGCAGCTTTCTAAACAAGACTACGCTCGTTTACAGGAGAAAATGAGGCGCTATAAAGGTTTTTACATCCAAAAGCGCTCCTTACGCTACTACGATACCCCCAGTGCCGCAAACGTTTTGGGCTACATTAGTGAGGTCAATGAGAGAGACTTGGCCAAAAACCCCTATTATACACAAGGTGAACTTACGGGACGCACAGGTGTAGAAAAAGTGTATGAAGATACGCTCAGGGGAAGAAAGGGTGTACAATACATTCAAAAAGACAGGTTTAATAGGGATATCGGAAGGTACAAAGATGGGAGTTTGGACGTTGAACCCGAACAAGGCAAGGAAATCCATATTACAATCGACAAAGACCTTCAAGAATATGGAGAATTATTAATGCACGGGAAATGGGGCGGTGTTGTTGCCATTGAGCCTTCCTCCGGAGAAATTTTGTCCCTCATTTCGGGCCCCACCTACAACCCTTCCTTACTAGTAGGGCGAAAACGATCAGCGAATTACAGCAAACTACATTACGATACCATTTCAAAACCCACTTTTGATCGCGCCATATTGGCCGAAGGTTCACCAGGATCGCCTTTCAAAACCATAAATGCCTTAGTAGCGTTGCAAGAAGGTGCCATTACGCCGAGTACCACTATTCAATGTTACAATGGATTCTATGTAGGCCGCACTAAGAGAGGCTGCCATTGCGGTGGAGGTGCCCGAAACATGAACGTGGGTATTTATAAATCGTGTAATGCCTATTTTGCCGGGACTTTTCGCAAAATTTATGAAAAATTCGACACGACCGATGAAGGGCATGACATCTGGGAAAAGCACGTAAAGAGTTTTGGTTTGGGCAACTATCTAGGTTCCGATTTACATACCGGCAGAAAAGGCAGAATTCCTAGTAAAGAATACTATGATAAATGGTATGGGGACAATCGCTGGTCATCTTCCTATATTATTTCCAATTCGATAGGGCAAGGCGAAATTGCGGTAACGCCCATACAACTGGCAAACATGACCGCAACTATTGCCAATAGAGGTCATTATTACACCCCGCACCTCATAAAAAAAGTTGAAGGAAAGGATATTACGTTACCTGATTTTGTAAAACCAAAACATACAACCATAGACAAAAGACATTTTGAACCCGTTGTTCAAGGCATGGCAGAGGTATATCGAAAAGGTACTGCAAGAGGTGTTCAAATTCCGGACATCGAAATTGCCGGAAAAACAGGAACCGTAGAAAACTTTACCATCATCGATAGCGTTAAAACACAGCTTACCGATCATTCCGTTTTTGTTGCTTTCGCTCCAGTTGAGAATCCTCAAATAGCCATTGCGGTTTATATCGAAAATGGGTACTATGGCGCAAGATATGCCGGTCATATTGCCTCTTTGATGATCGAAAAGTATATCAAAGGAAAGATTACCCGAAAAGACCTGGAAAAACGTATGTTAGAAAGAACCCTACTTCATGAATACGCCAAACCCTATAGCGGAGAGGAGTTCAGGATAAACGAATACGACTGGAGTCAGCACGCCAAGAAACCTGAAACAGAACTGGAACTATTCCAAAGGTAAGCGAGTATGT
The DNA here is from genome assembly GCA_947493175.1 of uncultured Flavobacteriaceae bacterium. GTDB lineage: Bacteria > Bacteroidota > Bacteroidia > Flavobacteriales > Flavobacteriaceae > Pelagihabitans. The sequence goes on from CANLQD010000001.1 coordinate 189,458, forward strand.
CTGGTAGAAGTGTCCTAAAGCGTATCGATTGGGTTAGCGTGCTATTTTACATCCTGCTAGTAACCATTGGATGGCTCAACATTTACTCCAGTACCTTTAGCGATGCGGAACCTTCTATTTTTGATTTCTCGTTATTGCACGGAAAACAGCTCTTTTTCTTTGGGGCGAGTATTGCGACCATTGTAATCATTTTAGCCTTGGAAGCCAGTTTTTTTGAACGTTTTTCCAGTGTGCTCTACATCATTTCAATCGTATTGTTATTGGGCCTGTTTGTATTCGGAAAAACCATCGCCGGGGCTACCTCTTGGTATAATCTCGGTTTTTTTAACCTTCAGCCTTCCGAACTGGCCAAGGTTGGCACGGCACTCGCATTGGCGAAATACTTAAGTGATATACAAACGGACATTAAACGACGAAAAGATCAACTTTATGCCTTTCTGATTATTTTGATCCCGGCGTTCTTGATCGTTCCACAACCAGACCCTGGCAGCGCCTTGGTTTTCTTTTCATTGGTTTTTGTTATTTTTCGAGAAGGTTTGCCGCTCTATTACCTAGGCATTGGTTTTTTGGCCATTTTGGTCTTTGTCACGACGCTCATGTTCGGTACCATCTGGGTAAGCATTACCATTATCTTACTGCTGGTTCTTTTCTTTCTATTGAAAAAGAAACGTTTTAAACTGCCCATTTTACCAATTATCATCTTCGCTATAGTAACCATCGTGTTTTCTTTATCGGTGAATTTCGTTTTTAACAATGTATTTGAGCAAAGGCATCGGGATCGGTTTAGTCTCTGGTTACGTCTCGAAAAAGATCCGGCTAAATTGGAACAGATACGAAAAACTATTGGATACAACACATATCAGTCGGAAAAGGCCATAGAATCTGGCGGTTTTTTTGGAAAAGGTTTCCTGGAAGGCACCCGTACCAAAGGGGATTTCGTTCCTGAACAAGAAACCGATTATATTTTCAGCACCGTTGGAGAGGAGTGGGGTTTCGTTGGCACGGCCACGGTGGTCTTACTTTTCAGCTTATTGCTATTACGTTTGGTATACCTTGCCGAGCGACAAAAAAGCAGTTTCAGCCGTATGTACGGCTATGGGGTTATCTCTATCTTACTGATACATTATTTCATCAATATAGGGATGGTCATTGGCTTGTTGCCTACCATAGGTATTCCCCTGCCCTTTTTTAGCTATGGTGGGTCGGGATTGTTGTTCTTCAGTATCTTGCTCTTTATCTTTCTAAAACTGGACACTAACAGATTGAAGGAGGGGATTTAGTCCGTCATGAAAAGCGGGTATCCAGGTTTAAGCGTGTCATTTTATCCCACAAATTAGCCAAGTAGCGGCGTTTTGGTTCAAGGTTGAAAAATTCAATGCTCAACTACACTACTATGAACTGTTTTTTAATCGACATCGAACCATCGCTTCGATTCTACTAGCTTGTCTATTTTGATTCCAGCAGTTGTGGAAATTAGGAAAAATACCTCCAAAAAATCCCTCCTTAGTAGCAAGGGAGCAAATTTCTCTTTTTTAAAAGTAAGTACTGAGTTTGGCCAAAAAAGGTAAAGATTAAAAGGTTTATAATTTTAAATTTATTACTTTCTTTTATTGACACAACTTGCCATTGTACTTTTTGTTTTATTTTTCTAATGCGGGTATTGGCCTTTGGTCAATCCTAAAGCTGTCACCCTACACAAGAGATCCGTCATTCCACATCCGACAAATGGTTCCTGTTTGAATTTGATTTTTGAGTTTGCGTTTGGTTTTGAATTTGAACTTGACACTTGCGTTTGAACTTCTTTTACATCGGCCATCCTTCCAGATTGGCGGTACTTTCAAAACGTGCCTCTATAGTATCCGGCAATTCGTGGAAAAAATCAATCCCTGTGCGCTTTTCCAATTCATCGATGGGTACCACAAAACGGTCCAAAGGCTGAGAGCTTTCTTTTCCCTCTATCAAAAACGCCACCGCTTTTATCGCTGTTTCATTACCCGTAGCAACGATTTTGTAGTAATATCTGGGTACATCAACATCTTCCTCACCAATTTGTTCAAGTCCGTCTTCCAATACGCCCCCAGTAATGACAAACAAGGCACCTTTCTTTTTTGCCCATCGTCGTACTTGCATCTCTAAGCGATTCCAGATACCGGCGTTGAAATCCCTATTTTGTGGGCTAATATTACTGGTATAAAAGGTCTCGTTATAGGCCTGTTCAGAAAATCGGCGGTCGCCCGCAGGGCATAAATGCCCTCGATCATAACCCGAACCTTTGTAATTACGCCAATCGGCAGATTTGGTTTTCACCTTCGGATCTTCTACAAAATAGGGGCGTTTACGGTCGTCGTAGGTCAAATGTTGTTTTTTTAGGACATAGGCAACCCACTCGGCCTGTTCGTATCGCTCGCTATACGATAAACTAAAATGTTCATGGGTTACTACCGAAGCCGTCGTAGAACTAGGAATCGCATAAGAGGGTAATTTTGTACCTCCGCTCGTTATATCATCTTTGGGCGAATAGGTAGCAGGCGTATAAAAATTATTAATAGCCCAAAAAACAACGATACAGCCAATCATCAATAACGAATAAACGGCCTTATTTCTGTTTTTGAATTTCATCATTGCCACGTTCTAAAAGTACACATTTCACGCATATCACCGTGAGCTAATTATTGTATGTTTTCTGTTCTGACTCCGACAAATCAAAAAGGAATTCTAACTAACTTGCAACTAAAAATCAATAGCTATGCTCACTTGGAAAGATATTATTCATTTCAGCACGAAAGGAAACCCAAAACCCGATAGAAGGGTTGAGAAAACGGAAAGCGAATGGCAAGAACTGCTCACCCCGGAGGAATTTCGTATTACCCGAAAAAAGGGTACCGAAGCACCCCATACCGGAGCACTTTGTAGTATTCACGAAGCCGGAAAATACAACTGTGTGTGTTGTGACACTCCATTGTTCGATTCGACCATCAAGTTCGAATCGGGAACGGGATGGCCGAGTTTTACCCAGCCTATCAAGGAAAATGCAATTCAGTATGAAAGGGATGTCTCGTTTGGCATGGTGCGAGTAGAGGTGTTATGCAATACCTGTGACGGCCATTTGGGCCATGTTTTTCCTGACGGACCTGAACCTAGTGGTCTTCGATATTGCATCAATTCGGCTTCCATGAAATTACAGGCCGAAAAAGAAGCAAATGAATAGTAAGAATAGTGAAAAAGCCACCTTAGGCGGAGGCTGTTTTTGGTGTACGGAAGCCATTTTTCAAGCAATAAAAGGTGTGAAAAATGTGGTTTCGGGATATAGTGGCGGTATCGCTCCGGGACACCCCACCTATCGAGAAGTATGTTCGGGACTTACGGGACATGCCGAGGTGGTGCAGCTTACCTATGACACCCATGTCATTTCATACAAAGAGGTGTTAACTTTGTTCATGACCACCCACGACCCTACTACCTTACATAAGCAAGGTGCAGATACCGGCTCTCAATATCGTTCGGCCATCTTCTATCACAATGAGGTGCAGAAAGAAATTGCCGAACAAGTCGTTTCAAATATGGAATCTTACTACGACGGTCCTATCGTTACGGAAGTAAGTCCGTTAAAAATCTTTTACGAAGCTGAGGAATACCATCAAGATTATTATCGCAACAATAAGGAGGCGTTGTATTGCAAAGCGGTCATTAATCCCAAATTGAGTACGTTGAGGGAAGCGTATGGGGATAAGTTGAAAAAGGTTTCGGTTAAATAAAAGCAGATATTGAAAAAGCCCCCAGCTTAAAAACCGGGGGCTTTGCTTTGTACGTTGTTAAGGGTTTATCCTTTCACACTCGCCAATTTTCCGTTTTTGATATTGTTGATTTTTAAATCCTCCAACACATTAATGGCTTCCTCAACATAGACATCTTTAGCCAAATTCTTATGCCAACGATCTCTTTTTTCACGTAACACAGAGTCTTTCGTAAACAACTCTTCTTCATATTTCAGCGAACTAAAAGAAAGCTTATTGTCATATTCCGAAAGAGTCTTGAAATAATCGAGTTTTTCTTTGTCTTTACCTTCTTCAGACTTGTAGTCTTGATAGTTCAAAGAAATAATAGTTTCATCCTGTTCGGATTTCAGCCATTGTGCATTTTCTTCGATCAATGCAATTTGCGGATTGTTTTTCATACGCCTATTACTGCTGGATACCGTTTGTTCATAATCGATATAGCCTTTCCAAGGCTCGTATTCGGCAGGTGTAATCTTGTCCCATTTCAACGGATTCGACTGATCTCGTTCGCCCAAATCAATGTAGGAATATCGGTCTGGCACCACAACATCACTCTTAACACCTTCGAGTTGGGTGGAACCACCGTTAATACGATAAAACTTCTGTGTGGTCAGTTTAATCGCTCCCAAATCACCATGTTCATTGCTTCGAACAATATTATCCAGGGGTATTACATTTTGAACGGTTCCTTTACCAAAGGTCTGCTTGCTTCCTATGACTACTGCCCTTTTGTAATCTTGCATGGCCGCTGCCAATATTTCGGAGGCAGAGGCAGAAAGTTCGTTGACCAAAATAACTAAAGGACCATCCCATTGAACTCTTTCATCCTTATCTTCATACACCTCTTTGTTCTTGCCTGAGGATTGTACTTGCACGACAGGACCATCCTTAATAAAAAGTCCGGCCATTTCGACCACTGTTTTCAAAGATCCGCCTCCATTGTCGCGCAAGTCAAGGACAAGCCCTTCCATCCCTTCTTGTTTCAACCGTTCAACTTCCTTTGCTACATCAGTAGCAGCATTACGTTCGCTGTAATCATCAAAATCTACATAAAACTTGGGAAGATTGATCAATCCGAATTGGGTATCTCCCTTATTGATTTTAGTAGATTTTGCAAATGATTCCTCTAACTCTACTACATCCCGGGTGATTGAAATTGTTTCCAAGGAACCATCTACTTTTCGAACGGTAAGATCAACAATGGTTCCCTGTGGCCCCTTGATCAACTTAATGGCATCGTCTAAACGCATTCCGACGATATTGATGGCCTCTTCACCAGCCTGCCCGACTTTCAGAATCTGATCACCAACTTCTAGACGTTGGTCGCGCCATACTGGACCTCCCGAAATAATCTCAACAATCTTGGCACCTTCAGGTTTCTTTTGCAATCGTGCTCCAATACCCTCGAATTTCCCAGACATGTTCATATCGAACTTTTCCTTGTCATCTGGAGCGAAGTAAAAAGTATGTGGATCAAACTCATCTACAATGGTGTTGATATATTGTACAAACCAATCTTTACGCTGCAAGTCATTGACGAAATCAAAAAATTCATCCAAGGTTTTTTGGGTAGCTTCCCGCGATGATCTTTCAGCCAATTCCAACGTCATCGGCTCCTCATCCCCCTCATCTGGATTATCGATTCTTTTTACTTTGGAATCGTAGGTACCCAAAGTGGCATATTTTAGTTGTTGTCTCCAACGCTCCCGTAGTTCCTTTTTAGAACCTGCAAACGGCAACTCCTCGTAGTTGATATCAATAGTTTCCCGCAATGAATAATCAAAAGGTTTTTCCAAAACGCCCTTATAAATGCCCTTCGCTTCTTCCATTCGCTGTATCAATCGGTCATAGACCGCATTGAAAAATGTGATCTCGGTGTTCTTTATCTGATCGTCTATTTGAAATTTGTATTGTTCAAAATCTTTGATATCCTCTTCCAAGAAGTAGCGCTTGGTAGGGTCGATCACTTCAATAAAGTCTTCAAAAACACTAACCGAAAAATCGTCATCGATATCTTTGGGCTCATAATGCCCTTTTTCCAAAACATAGGTAATAAGGTCTAAAAGGAGTTTGTCCTTATCATCATTTTCAAAATTCTCGGTAGATTGGTTCGTAAAACTGCAAGAAGCTACTGCTATGAGCGTTACAAATAAAGCGTAGGCCAGATTCCTTTTCATTGATCATTTTTTTAGCTTGCAATCCAATTCATTGGACTGCGGTATTCATTAAAAATCTTGTAATCCTCTAATTTACGGAAAAAACCGTGCCACGATGTGGGGCAAGGATTAATTTTTTGTTAAACGGCACATCGGTCTTATCCTTTTTAAAAACGTATTTTTGGCTCGTAAATTATGTGACATGGCAAAACCTTTGATATTGGTCACCAATGACGACGGAATTACGGCACCTGGGCTTCGTTCGCTAGTTGGTTTTATGAGCGCATTGGGCGATGTAATCGTCGTTGCACCCGATAGCCCCCAATCGGGCATGGGCCATGCCATTACCTTGGACAACACGCTTTATACGAAACGTATGACCAAGGACTTTAATGATGGTGCAAAAGAAGAATACAGCTGTAGTGGCACCCCTGCAGACTGCGTAAAATTGGGGCTTCAAGAGCTATCGGAACGAAAACCGGATATCTGTGTCAGCGGCATCAACCATGGTTCCAACTCATCTATAAATGTCATTTATTCCGGCACCATGAGTGCTGCCATCGAAGCGGGTATCGAAGGTATTCCCGCTATCGGATTTTCGTTGTGCGACTACACATGGAGAGCCGATTTTAGCGCTACAAAAATATTCGTACAAAAAATCGTTGCCGAGGCCTTAAAAAATGGAATTCCCCAAGGAGTCGTACTCAATGTGAATATTCCCAAGCTAGAAGAGAAAGCTATAAAAGGCATTAAAATTTGCCGACAGGCCAGGGCCAACTGGAAGGAGAAATTCGACAAGCGCACCAGTCCCATGGGTAAAGACTACTACTGGCTTACAGGAGAGTTCGAACTTTTGGATAAAGGGGAAGATACCGATGAATGGGCCCTTGCCAATGGTTATATCTCCGTGGTACCTACCCAATTTGATCTAACCGCACACCATACCATACAACAAATCAATACCTGGAGTTTAAATGAATCATAAAAAAGAAATTATTATTGGCATTCTTGTGGGACTTATTGCGAATACCGTCGGGACCCTATTGTATATTTTGTTATTTTCAGATTTCGGCATCAAGGAAACCTTTGAGGCCGCGATACAACAAGGTCATGTAGGAAGCTTACTGGCACTGGGAGCTATCTTAAATCTGATCGCCTTTTTTGGTTTCCTCCGTATTAAAAGGGACCAAAGGGCCAAGGGAGTGCTTATCGCAACTTTGGTCACCGCGATGGTTATTTTGTATTATAAGGTTTTCTAAAATTCAAACGCAAAAGTCAAACCCAAATACAAAATGTGGACACTAATGAAACTTTTGAAATGCAATTCTTGAAACCAATTCCTCATTAGACGACACGATAGCTTTTTTGATTGAACGGTAATTAAGGCGTTATGACTTGTTTTTGAGTTTGTATTTGACATCCGTATTTAGCATATGAAATACTACATTATCGCAGGGGAAGCATCGGGAGACTTGCATGGGTCGAACCTTATCAGGGCCTTAAAAGGGGAAGATACCGAAGCCAATGTTCGTTGTTGGGGCGGCGATTTAATGCAAGCCGCCGGCGGAACACTTGTAAAACATTACAAGGAAATGGCTTTTATGGGCTTTTTAGAAGTGCTGCTGAACCTCGGTAAAATTTTTAAGAACATTAAATTCTGTAAACAGGATATTGAGGCTTTTCAACCAGATGTGATTATTTTTATAGACTATTCCGGGTTTAACCTTCGCATTGCGAAATGGGCCAAGACAGCCGGTTTTAAGACCAACTATTACATCTCCCCACAGATTTGGGCCTCTCGTGAAAAACGTATCGAGAAAATTAAAAGGGATATTGATGCGATGTACGTAATTCTTCCTTTTGAAAAGGTCTTTTACGAAGAAAAACATGGGTATCCCGTTCATTTTGTAGGACATCCCTTAATAGATGCCCTCAACCAAAAACCACCCATTTCAGATACAGAATTCCGTGCGGCAAATCAGTTGGATCCCAAAAAACCATTAATAGCCTTGCTACCGGGTAGTCGCAAACAAGAAGTACAGAAAATGCTCCGACTGATGCTTTCGGTAGTTTCCGATTTCCCTGAATACGAATTTGTCATTGCAGGAGCACCGAGTCTTGACAGGGATTTTTACACCCCCTATCTCGACAATCCGAATGTCAGCTTTGTTTTAAACAAGACCTATGACCTACTACGTATTTCCCATGCGGCCTTGGTAACCAGTGGTACGGCCACTTTAGAAACCGCGTTGTTCAAAGTACCACAAGTGGTGTGTTATCGAGCCAATTGGATCTCGTATCAAATTGCAAAACGAATCATTACCCTGAAGTATATTTCATTGGTGAATCTGATCATGGATCGGGAGGTAGTAAAAGAACTGATCCAAAATTCCTTGACCACTCCCAACCTATTATCGGAATTGAATAAAATATTGGAAGGGCCTGTGCGACAAGAACAACTAAAAGCGTATGAATCCCTGGCAAAAAAATTAGGCGGCCCGGGTGCCAGTGTTAAAACGGCCGAGTTAATTACCTCGAATGCCAAAATTTAATACCTTCAAATGTATAATTTCAAGTTGATGATGATGAAAAAAACAATAAAGGCAACCCTGCTGATCGCCTTGATGGCAGGCACATTGAACTGTAAAAACGAAATGAAAGAGGTACCAACAGTTACCCCTGAAGAAATGGCCACCGCCTCAAAGGTGATGAACGATTGGTTTCAACAAGAATGGGAAGTAGAGTTGGCCCTATCGCCCATGCTGCAAACCTATTTAGGCGATAAGACCGATTACGGAAAGTGGGACGATCTGTCAAAAGAAGCGGAGGAAGCGGCCCTCGCAAGAACAAATGGGCGTTTGGCATATCTGAAAGACTCCGTGAATCCAAATGCTTTGGACGAACCGACAAAGCTAAGTTACCAACTTGCCCTACAACAGCAAGAGGATGAAATTTCGGATTATCAATACCGCTTGTACAATTACCCTATTAATCAAATGTTCGGCACACATTCCGAAGTACCTTCCTTTTTGATCAACATGCACCAGGTTACCGATAAAAGTGACGCCGAGGCCTATGTTTCTCGATTAAACGGGGTAGATAAACTATTTGAACAAGCAATCGAAGGACTCAAAGAGCGGGAAGCAGCGGGAATTATGCCCCCTAAGTTTGTATTTCCCAGAGCCTTGGAATCGTGCAGAAATATTCTCAAGGGAGTGCCATTTGAAAACACTTCGGAATACAGCACATTATTGGAAGATTTTCAAAACAAGTTGACCAATATTGACCTGAATGAAGAAGATAGAAAATCATTACTGGCAGCTGCAAAAAAAGCACTCTTAAATTCCGTACAACCCGCCTATGAAAAATTGATCGCTTTTTTGGAGGACCAGGGCACCAGGGCAACTAGCGATCATGGTGCTTGGAAATTTCCCAACGGAGGTGATTATTACAACAACGCCTTGGCCCGTACCACGACTACGGATATGACGGCAGATGCCATTCATGAATTGGGACTTTCGGAGGTAGAACGAATCCATGCCGAAATGACGGCGATAAAAAATAAGGTTGGCTATGAAGGGTCTCTCCAAGATTTCTTCAAATTCATGAAAGATGATGAACAGTTCTATTATCCCGACACCAAGGAAGGGCGTGAGGAGTATATGAAAACTGCAACCATGTTGATAGATACTATGAAAAGTAGATTAGACGAGCTTTTTCTGAGGAAACCAAAAGCCGACATGATCGTAAAGGCAGTTGAACCTTTTAGGGAGAAGTCGGCCGGAAAGGCTTTTTATCAAGCTCCGGCAATCGATGGCTCCCGACCCGGCACGTACTACGCGAATATGTATGATATCAAAGCAATGCCCAAATACCAAATGGAGGCCTTGGCCTATCATGAAGGAATTCCAGGTCATCACATGGAACGGGCCATGTCGCAAGAATTGGAAGACATTCCCATGTTCAGAAAAATTGGAGGTTATACCGCCTATGTCGAAGGTTGGGGACTCTATACCGAATTCATTCCTAAGGAAATGGGCCTATACAGCGACCCCTATTCCGATTTTGGCCGATTGGCCATGGAATTATGGCGTGCCTGTCGTCTGGTCGTGGATACTGGAATACATGCAAAAAAATGGACACGGGAAGAGGGAATCAAATATTACACCGATAATACCCCTAACGCAAAAAGTGATGCCATTAAAATGGTAGAACGTCATATTGTAATGCCATCACAGGCAACTGCTTACAAGGTAGGAATGAACAAAATTTTAGAACTTCGCGAGACAGCGAAAACCGAATTGGGCGAAAAATTCGATATTCGTGAATTCCATGATGTCGTGCTCAAAAATGGGGCAGTTCCCCTAAATTTCTTGGAAAGAATGGTCAACGATTATATTGCGCGAACGCTGAACGACAAAGGTGAAATTTTGGATCAGTAGGGAAAGCTTTCCCCTTTCCCTATGGTCGGCTTTCATTCGTTTAAAATTATTTATCTAATTTTGACTATGAAGGAAACTACATTTCCTGTTGGACTATGCGAAGAATTCCTGCCCTATTCCTTTTGATTATGCTTGCCAGTTGTGGCACGGTAAAAAAAAAGACCACCTATAGCAAGACCCGTAAAGTTTCCGTTGAAGCGTCTCCCGAAAAAGAAGTGACAGCGGTTAGAAAAAAAACTTCTGAAAAAAAGACCTCGCGGCCTGTCGCCATCTCCAAAGCCGACCATGTCATTAATACTGCCTTGCAATTTTCCGGTACCCGATATAAATTTGGTGGCACCACCAAAAGAGGTATGGACTGCTCCGGACTTCTTTACGTAGCCTTTGGGGAAAACAATGTGAAATTGCCAAGAACTTCCTATCACATGGCCGAGGAAGGCAAAAGGGTGAAGCTTAAAAATGTCGTAAAAGGCGACCTTCTGTTTTTCAGGACCAGTCGGCGGGCCAAAAGAATTAATCACGTAGGTATGGTCGTTGCTATCGAGGATGATGAAATTAAATTCATTCATGCCTCATCTTCCCGTGGAGTCATTGTCTCCTCTTTAAGGGAAGGCTTTTGGAACAAAGCATTTGTAAGGGCCAATCGCATCCTCTAAACCTAACTGGGATGTATTTGAAATGCATGGTTTTTTAGAAAGGAGCAATGTTCTTTTAGAACGATGCACCTAAGTAGTAGTTGGTGGTAGGCAGTAATCGACCTGGTGTGCATTAAAAAGTACCGACTGCCAAATGCGACTGCCGACCTCTGTTAAGCAAGCAGCCCGAACATTCGGGGTACATATGGTGCATACCTGTTTGCTGTAGGCAGTGTTTCGAACTAATAATTGTGACCTATGAAATTGCTCAAGTTTGTTCCAATACAGCTGACCTTTTTTCTTGTCATCGGAATTCTTTTGGGGCATTTCCTGAATACAGGTATCGTTGCACCCTTAGTATCGACCAGTACGTGCTTTGGCATTCTCACATTTCTTTTCCTTTCAAAAAATAGTGCCTTTTCCTTTCTTTATAAGTGGGCGGTGGGCTTTACGGTCGTCGGTATCGGAATGCTGGCCATTGGTCTATCGAAACCGGAAAACTTCCCGTCCCATTACACGCATCAAAACCTTACAAAGCAACCTACATGGCAGCTAAAAATTACCTCTATCTTAAAACCGACGCCCTATTCACAACGTTTCCTTGCCGATATAAAAACCGTTGACGGCAACTCTACCACAGGGAGTGTTCTTTTAAATCTTCCACAAGACTCGATGGGACCGACTCTTCAAGTAGATGATGAATTTTGGGCCATTTCAGCACTACACCGTATATCCGCTCCTAAAAATCCGCATCAGTTCGATTATAAATCGCACATGGCCTCGTTGGGTATTACCCATCAACTGCATTTGAAGACAGATGAATACTATAAGAGCAAACACGGCCCCGAAACAATTTTTGGGTACGCTGCCAGACTCAGAAATCACATCAAATCAAAACTGAACGCCGCGCCATTCGGAAGCAAAGAACGTGGCATTATACAGGCACTCTTACTAGGTGAACGAAATGATATTTCGGCATCTGTATATAACGATTATAAAAATGCCGGGGCCGTGCACATCTTAGCGGTTTCCGGATTACACATTGGTATTCTATTGCTATTATTCCAGTTTTTATTGCAACCCTTAAAGCGTTTGCCAAAGGGTAAAACGATGCATTTGATGGTTACCGTACTGTTACTCTGGGCATTTGCATTTCTGGCCGGCCTATCGGCTTCTGTCGTTAGGGCGGTGACCATGTTCAGTTTCGTAGCCTATGCACTATATCTCAATAGACCGAGTAATACCTTTAATATTCTGGCGTTGAGTATGCTTTTTATCTTACTGGTCTTCGACCCAAAACTATTATTTCAGGTAGGGTTTCAAATGAGTTATGCCGCAGTCATCGCCATCGTTTGGCTGTACCCGGTATTGCAAAAAAAATGGTATCCCAAAAATAGGATCATTCGAAAAATATGGCAGTTGCTATCTGTCAGTATCGCGGCACAACTGGGTGTGCTTCCTATCAGTCTTTTTTACTTTCATCAGTTTCCCGGTTTGTTCTTTGTTTCCAACCTATTGGTCGTACCCTTTCTCGGCGTCATTTTGGGTCTCGGAATCTTGGTTATTGTACTTTCGCTGTTGAACCTCTTACCCCCTGTTATCGCTACGGTCTATAATTCCCTAATCGGATGGATGAACCAATTGATCGGTTGGGTAGCGGAGCAAGAGGCTTTTTTGTTCAAAAACATTCCGTTCGACCAAATGCAAGTCCTCCTAGCCTATTTTATCATCTTTGGTTTAATAGCTGTCTTATCCAAGGTCACTTTTAGACGCACCGCAATGCTGTTGGGGGCTGTTGTTCTTTTTCAAAGCTGGCTTTTTTATACCTTTTATGATACGTCCCGTAAAGAAAGGCTTTGGTTGGCGCACCAAACAAGGAATACCATAGTGATACATCAAAAAGGGCTGCAACTCACTTTGATGGCCAAAGATGGGGCCGCTTCCGAGCGTATCGTTACCGATTATCGTGTAGCCAAACGAATTGATTCCATCCGCCGAAAATCGATTAAAAATAGCTTACGATGGAACGACCAAAACATTTTGATCGTAGACAGTTTAGGCGTTTACATTCCCTCAGCAACTAAGGTCGATTACCTTATTTTAACGGAATCTCCCCGATTGAACCTTGATCGACTGATCGACTCCATTGCCCCGAAAGCCATTATTGCAGATGGGAGTAACTATCGTAATTTGATCGCACGCTGGAAACAGACTTGTCATAAAAGAAAACTCCCTTTTCACGATACGGGCGAAATGGGAGCGTATTTTTTTAGAAAAAAGATGTCTGATTAGTTATTGGCAGATGGCTAGCCTTCCAGCACTTCATCTTTTATAACGGTCTCCTTATCTTCCGCACCATGGGTAAGGCGTTTAAGGGGCTTGATCAGTAAAATTACCAATAGTCCGAATAGCACTGCAAATACGAAAAGACCACCGAACACTTTGAGTTCCCCTGCCTTTACGGATTCTTCACCAATAACACCTGCTACCTTATTTCCAAGGCCCGTGGCAGCCCAGTAAACTCCCATCATCAAAGCCATGTACCTTGCTGGGGCCAATTTGGTGAAAAATGATAGGGAAACGGGGGAAAGACACAACTCACCCAGGGTATGAAACAGATACGCCAGAATAAGCCAGTACATGGCCGAACTTCCGTTTGCTTCGTACTGCAATGAAGCGAAGACCATGAACATGAAACCGACACCCATGATAATGACTCCCACCGCCATTTTAAAAAGGGAAGAGGCAGATTTGCCCTTTAGCTTTCTCCTAGCCCAAAAATTGGCGACCAGTACAGCAAACAGGATAATAAATCCAGGGTTGGCAGATTGAAACCACGCAGCCGGCACCTCCCAGCCCATTAGCATTCGATTTGTTTTTTCTTCGGCATACAAATTCATTAATCCGCCCATTTGCTCGAAACAGCCCCAAAACACCAAAACCATCAGCAACGACAACAAAAGAACTACGTACCTGTCTTTTTCAACTTGCCCGTTCAGGTTTTTGTAAATCATCATCATCATTCCCGTAATCAGTGAGATTACTATGAAAAGTAACCCATAACCCCAGTGATCGGGACCGTTGAATGTAATCCCGGCATAGACCGATAAAGCGAGTAGTACCACTACAATACCCAATTGCATCGGAGACTTTAGCAATTGTGAAAAAAGTGTCCCCAAGCTTATGTCCGTAGACTTTTCTTCAGTGGAAGGTTCATTTCCTACGTGTGTTAGATAACGTTGCCCGTACAGATACACCACAAGGCCCAAAGCCATACCGATTCCGGCAAGTCCGAACCCGTAATGCCAACCATAATACTTGGCTACCAAACCTACTGATAAAGATGCCAAAAATGACCCTAGATTGATTCCTACGTAAAAGATACTGAATCCTTTATCTCGACGGATATCGTTCTGTTTATAAAGCCCACCCACCATTGTAGAAATATTGGGCTTCAACATACCTACGCCTAAAATTACCAGACCAAGACCTGAATAATACGCCCAAATCGCATCTATGGCCAAAACACCATGCCCGGCCGTAAGTAAGATGGCACCAATGGTAACCGCTTTCTTTTGACCCAACACCCTATCGGCCAAAAATCCGCCGGGAACGCTCATTAAATATACCAACATGGTATACCACCCATACAATGCCAAAGCCTCGGTCGTGGTCCAACCTAAACCACTTTGCGGGTCATTTTCCAGGGTCTTGGCGGTCATATACAGGGTCAATAATGCCCGCATTCCATAGTACGAGAAGCGTTCCCACATCTCTGTAAAAAAAAGTACATATAACCCGACCGGGTGTCCAAAAAGTTCTCTTTGATGTGGTGCTCTTTCTACGATTGCCATAAAAGTTGGATTTGGTTATAGGTTTTTCTTGATAAAGTCGGTCATTTTGGTAAAGAGATGAACGCGGGTGTTTCCCCCGTAAATACCGTGATTCTTATCGGGATAAATGGCCCAGTCGAACTGTTTGTTCGCTTGGATCAACGCCTCGATCATTCGCATGCTATTCTGTACATGTACATTATCATCACCTGATCCGTGTACCAATAGGTACTTCCCTTTTAACAGTTCTGGATAGTTGAAGGGAGAATTATCGTCGTATCCGCTTGGGTTCTCTTCGGGGGTACGCATAAAACGTTCCGTATAAATGGTATCGTAAAAGCGCCAACTGGTCACAGGTGCCACGGCAATGGCTATTTCAAAGGTATCATTGCCTTTTAGCAAAGAGTTGGTAGCCATATGCCCTCCAAAACTCCATCCCCAAATACCTGTTCGTTTTTCGTCGATATAGGGAAGCTCGCTCAATTTTTTTGCGCTGGCGATCTGGTCTTCGGTTTCGTATTTGACCAGATTCAGATAGGTTACTTTTTTAAAGTCCCTGCCCTTGAAACCGGTTCCCCTGCCATCGACACAAGCGACGATATACCCTTGTGAAGCCAATAGTTGGTGCCAATAATCATTGGCACCCAACCACCGATTCGAAACACTTTGAGAGCCTGGGCCACTGTATTGATACAACAACAAAGGGTACTTCTTGGAAGCATCGAAATCAGATGGTTTTATCATGTACATGTTCAAATCGTTCCCATTGATATTAAGGGTCGAAAACTCCTTAGGACTCATTTGATATCCTTTTAGCTTTGTCAATAGCGCGGTATTGTCTTTGATTTCCTTTACCTTTTTACCGGTCAACGCCTTGTGTAAGGTGTAGCGATAAGGCGTGGTCGCGCTGGAGTAGGTATTGATGAAATAGGTGAAATCTGCACTGAAGTCGGCCGAATTTACGCCTTCCGTTACCGTTAACGGCCTTTGATTCTTGCCATTGCTGCGTATGCTATAGACTCCGCGATTAATGGAACCATTCTCCGTAGATTGATAATACACCCGGTCTTCGTTTTGGTCGTAGCCATAATAATCAGTGACCTCCCAAGGTCCTTTGGTAATTTGGTTCACTAGTTTCCCATCCTGATTATATAGGTAAATATGGTTATAACCGTCTTTCTCGCTCGTCCATATATAACTATCATCTTCCAAAAAGGTAAGGTTGTCGGTAATATCTACATA
This sequence comes from uncultured Flavobacteriaceae bacterium, assembly GCA_947493175.1. Lineage (GTDB taxonomy): Bacteria > Bacteroidota > Bacteroidia > Flavobacteriales > Flavobacteriaceae > Pelagihabitans. The sequence goes on from CANLQD010000001.1 coordinate 205,542, forward strand.
GGCGGCATCTTGTTCTTCCATCAACAAGGACACCGTATGGTCTTTCGCATTCACGGCATGAAGCTTTAAATGGTTTTGATGTCGATTGATCGTTTGTACGCTCAAACGGTCAGGGTGATTCATCCATTTGATGCGAGGAATGTAATAGGCATCTCCCAAATCTATGGGTGTTACACTTCCCGATAGCACATCGAGAAGATGCAAGCTTACGGTAGCATTTTCTTCTCCCGCTTTGGGATACTTAAAAACGTAGGGCTTTTGATAGAGATCGGTACCATAGACATCCATAGAAAACTCGGGTACATTGGTCTCATCGAACCGTAAAAAAGCAATTTTGGTACCGTCGGAATTCCATGCGAAAGCACGCACGAACGCGAATTCTTCCTCATAAACCCAGTCGGTTACGCCATTGATGATTTTGTTCTTTACCCCATCTGTGGTCAACTGCTTTGTATCTTGGGATGCAACATCGAACAGATACATATTATTTTCGGCTACGTAAGCTACTTTGGATCCGTTGGGAGATAATTCAGGTTCCTGTATTTTGGCATCCGATATTTTGGTCAGTTTTTTGGAGGCTATATCATACACATAGAAAATACCAAGGGTGGATCGTCTAAAAATGGATTCCACATCGGTCGCCAATAATAGTTTCGATTCATCGTCGCTAAACCGGTAGCTTGTAAAGTTTTGGATTTCCGGCAAATCGGAGGAAGATACAATGGTCGCTACCTTTTGCTGGGTTTCATACTCATACTTTTCAATGGCACTGCTGCGGTCAGAACGGTCAAAAGTGAGGATGGTATACTGTTTTCCATTTTTTAGGGATCGAAGGGCATCGAGACCTTCGGTTCGAAATTCTCCTTGATAGATCTCTTCAATTGTTATTTCTTTTTGTTGCGCTGTTGCGGTACTCAAAATACCTGCAATCAAAAATAATAAGGGTAGTATTCTTGCCATTGACATCGAATTAATTAAATCTGTCAAGTTTAGTGATAATTTTACGAATAATTAAACTTTCCCTTCAAAAACAAGGCCATTTTAGCATATTAAAGAAGTCCCTTATTATGATAGCGAATGCGTATCTTTACCCATAAAACCAGCTCCCCATGAACCGACCGATCCAAGGTTTTTCCAAACTGACCAAAAGGGAAAAAATCGAATGGATCGCTACCCAGTACACAGCAGACCCTGAAGCGACAAAAACGGTGCTTGAGCGTTATTGGAACAGCGATACCAAATTGCAACAACTGCATGATGAATTTATAGAAAATACCCTCACCAATTTCTACCTACCCCTTGGAATCGCCCCTAATTTTTTAATCAACGGCCGGCTGTACGCATTGCCGATGGCAATAGAAGAAAGTTCCGTTGTTGCAGCTGCAAGCAAGGCAGCAAAATTTTGGCTGCACAAAGGTGGGTTCAAGGCCGAAGTCCTAGGTACCGAGAAAATCGGACAGGTTCATTTTATGTTTGATGGGGATACCGATACGTTACAAGTTTTTTTTGACCGTATTAAAGACACCCTAAAATCGGATGCCGCATCGATTACAAAAAATATGAAAAAAAGGGGCGGTGGCATTACGGCTATCGAACTGAGGGACAAAACAGCGGATCTGCCCCATTATTATCAGTTGCATTGCACCTTCGAAACCTTGGATGCCATGGGCGCCAACTTTATTAACTCGTGTTTGGAACAATTCGCCCAGACCTTACAGCGGGAAGCGGAAAATTACGAAGGCTTTACAGGGACCGAAAGAAACATAGAAGTTGTGATGAGTATTTTGTCGAACTATGTACCCCAATGCGTGGTAAAGGCCGAAGTGCAATGTGCCGTGGAGGATTTGAACATACAACCCACCGTTTCTCCTGATGAATTTGCTGAAAAAATGGTCCGTGCCGTACAAATCGCCAAAGTGGAACCCCATCGTGCAGTGACGCATAACAAAGGGATTATGAACGGTATCGATGCCGTTGTACTGGCTACTGGAAATGATTTTCGAGCCGTCGAGGCTGGGGTACATGCGTATGCCTCGAAGGATGGCACATACGGCAGTTTAACCCACGCAAACGTAAAGGATGGCATCTTCCATTTTTGGATCGAGATTCCCTTGGCCCTCGGAACCGTTGGCGGACTCACCTCTTTACACCCCTTAGTGAAGCTGGCATTGGAAATTTTGGGGAAACCAACAGCTAAGGAACTGATGCAAATTGTAGCGGTCGCAGGTCTGGCCCAGAATTTCGCAGCGGTGAGTTCCTTGGTAACAACAGGGATTCAGGAAGGCCATATGAAAATGCATTTATTGAACATCTTGAACCAGTTAGGGGCCACCGAATCGGAAAAAAAGATGTTGACCGAATATTTCAAAAAGCATACAGTGACCCATAGTGCTGTGGTGGAAGCCTTTGATAAACTAAAAAGCAATTGACGACCAAAAAGTTTTATAGCAACGGAAAACTTTTACTCTCGGGGGAATATGTGGTTCTCGATGGAGGTTTAGGCTGGGCGATTCCCACCAAATATGGACAACATCTAACAGTTACCGAAAACAAATCAGGGCTACTTTCATGGCAAAGTATCGATGATCAAGGTGGTATATGGTTCGAAGGGGTTTACGAATTGAATACCCTAACGGAAGAATCATCATCGGTCAAGGAAGTATCCGATTCAGTCGTAAAGTTATTGAAAGAGGCGCAACGATTGAATCCGTTATTCTTAAAAGAAGGGAAGGGTTACGCCATCAAAACGGTATTGACGTTCCCTAAAGATTGGGGGCTCGGCTCGTCTTCCACCCTCATCAACAATTTAGCCAGTTGGGCCGGGGTAAATGCCTATGAATTGCTAAAAGCTACTTTTGGCGGCAGCGGTTACGATATTGCATGTGCTAATCATGACCGCCCTATACTATACCATCTTGATAATGGCACTCCAAAAATTGAGGTATTGGAGTTCAAAACGCCCTTTATTGATTCGCTGTACTTTGTTTACCTCAATCAAAAGAAGAATAGCCGAGAAGCCATTGTTGCTTACCGAAAATTAGACGTGGATTCACAGCTTATCGCCAATATAAGCCAGATTACTAGAGACCTTGTAACGGCAACCGAAATAGCCAATTTTGAAGCTTTGTTAGGTGAACATGAACGACTGTTATCGGCAGCAATGGGGATTACCACTATTCAAAAACAGTTGTTCGAAGACTACCCCCATGTCATCAAAAGCCTTGGAGCTTGGGGTGGCGATTTTGTTTTGGCCACGGGAGACCAAAACACCTCACGGTACTTCAAAGAAAAAGGGTATGACGTGGTCATACCCTTTTCTGAAATGATTTTATAACTTATCGTTTAGTAGAAAGTACTTCGCTTATCGTCAATTTCAGCTTTCTCCTTTAATGCATCGACTACTGCGGTATTTACTTTACCGGCACTGGCATTTTTTAAGGTATTGGCGTAGGTACTGTAGTTATCGAGCTTAATAGGTTCTTCCCGTTTGGATACGGTTACCATAAAAACACCTGTACTGCCTTCCAAAAGACCTGAAGTCTCTCCTTCCTTCAGGGCAAAAGCAGTCCCTACCACGGCAGGTTCCGAACCAGCACCCGGAATAGTGGGGGATTTCACAGTCACCGAAGAAGCGTTGGAAACGGTAAGGTTGTTATCCTTGGCGAAATCTTCCATCGACTTCCCTTTGTTGGCACTGATGATCTGGGCGGCCTTACGTTCCTTTCTGAGTTTGGGAAGTACCGTCGCAGAAGCATCCTCTACGCTCATCAACCCATCCTCGTATGCATTGGTCAGCTGCACCACCGCATAACCACTGTTGATATTAAAACGTTTGATTTCTCCAAGTTTTGTTTCCGGATTGAATGCCCATTGCACAATACTGCGCTGTGCATCGAGTCCGGGAAGGTTCTCGTCCATTGCTTTGATCTTATTCACCGGACGTACAATGTATTCTTTCTCCTTGGCAAAATCGGAAAACGGTGTATCGCTCGCAATCGCGTCCAACTCAAAGTTAGTGGCATCCGTAAAAAGGGTATTGATGGTTTCTTCTGACGGTTCTACTTCCCTAGCGAGTGTGGCTATCTGGACCAAATCGCGTTTGTCATCTACCTTGACGATATGAAAACCAAAATCTGTTTCGACCAACCCAATGGTGCCTACGGCATTATCGAATGCAAAATCATTGAACTCGGGTGTCATGATACCTTCCCTGAAATATCCCAGATCCCCACCATTTGGAGCGGAAGGCCCATCAGAATTATCCCTTGCCAATTCCACGAATACAGCGTCCGATTTTTTAGCTTCTTTCAACAGTTCTTGTGCCTTTTCCTCAGCTTCTTCCTTGGTACGTGTAATTTTTGGGTCCGCTCTTTCTGCACCTTCATAGGTAATCAGGATATGGCTTGCCTTTACAGTTCCGTTTGGTCTTCTTCCCATCATTTTAGAGACCTTGTAAAAGTCCCCATCCCTATATGGGCCATATATAGCACCGACCTGCAGTGTCATCAGGGTATCGGCAAATAAAGGGGGCAATTCCTTTTTCTCTTTATAAATCGTATCGAATTTGATATCGGACTTGCGATCCAAAAAGTCGGTCATATCCGCGGTATTGCGAAAACCGGCTATCGTATCATTCTGGTCTGTGAGTTTGTTGTACTCCACCGCATCATCCATCAATGTGGCAATCTCATCTTCAATCGCTTTAATGTCTGCATCGGATGGCTTTTCATCAAAATATACAAACTGAATATCCCTTGCCTCTTCTTGTTTAAAATCGTCGTTGTGCGCGTTGATATAGGTCTGTATTTCACTTTTGGTAATCGTAAGTGTACTATCGGGAATAGAAGAATACGGTACACGTACGTATTTCAAATCCATTTTTTCATTGGCTAAACGGTATTCCAACTCCCCTTCCTTCAGCGTAGCGCCTACTCCGGCCTTGATCAGATTAAAATAAGTTTGTTCCTTAGCTTGTTGAATAATTTGCTTTTCGGTTTGTAACCACAAATCATATCGCAAGGGTTCGTTGTCCCTCCAGCTAGCTACCGCATTTCGGAATACGTTTTCGTCGAATACCCCATCGGCATTCTGAAATTCCGGACTCTGGGCATAGCCGGATGTTTTGAGAAAATTGATGATTTGATCCTGTTCGATAGAAACCCCGAGGTCCTCGAATTGCTCTTCGAGAATGCTCTTGCGCACTTGCTGGTCCCATACCCTATTTACGATTTGCATGGAAGAGGTACCTGGAGGCGAACTGCGCTGGGCCGTCTCTACTTGTTGGCGAAATTCATCGATAGAAACCTCCTGCCCATTGATTTCTGCGATGGTAGATCCCACTTTGCCCCCACCGAAACCACTGCTGGTGAAAACACCGGATATTACAAATGCAAAAAGCGCCAAACCGATGATTAAAATCAAAATGGTGGTCCGCTTTCTAATATTCTCTAAAATCGCCATGATCAGGTATGTTTAAAATCAGTCTGCGAAATTACTACTTTCTTTTCAATTATTAAAGTGGAATTTGGTAAGTTTTGAGCGGGTTCGAGCTTGAAAATCAGGAGGTAAATAACATCAATTTGATATGGACAAAAACTTGTGGTTTATTCAGACCCTCCATTATGAACAGTGTACGTACCGATTGAGAATGACCCTCTTTTCATTTCTTCTGTTTGACCAAAGGAAGTGAAATAAACCTAAGAACAGCGGGTAGTGAAAAGGATATTTCTTCAAAGGGATTTTTCGGTCTTCACCAGAAAACTCGGTGGCCAGCCGGTCTGGGTTTCGAAACTTTACCATGACTATCCCACCAAAAAAGCAGTAAGTCTCACTTGACCCTTGTTTTAAGGCCAAACTCCTTAAAACTAAAAGAGAATACCCTAATCTTTTTCGATAATCTCCATCCCCACCAAATCGATTTTGGTGCTGGAAACCTCTAAGATCGTAAACTTGAACAGCCCCACTTTGATCTCGGAATCCCTTTCAGGGATTTCACCCGTTTCGTTAACGATGAGTCCGCCCAAGGTTTCGTACTCGTCTCCTTCGGGAAGCTCCCATTTATAGGTTTCGTTGAGATAGTCGACTTCTAGACGGGCCGATAGTTTATAAGTGGTTTCATTTACCTGCTCCTCGATCAAGTCGGTACTGTCGTGCTCATCTTCTATTTCTCCAAAGAGTTCTTCGATGATATCTTCGACCGTCATAATTCCCGCCGTACCACCATATTCGTCGAGTACCACGGCCATACTTTTTCTCTTTTTAGCCAATAGATTCAAAATATCCTGAATCAGCATCGTTTCAGGTACGAATTCAACGGGCAGCAAAATACTTTTAATGGTTTTGGGCTTTTTAAAAAGCTCATATGAATGCACATACCCGATAATATCATCGATGGTATCTTTGTAAATCAAAATCTTGGAATAACCCGTATCGGTAAAAAGTTTCGTAAGGCTCTTTGGGGTTTCATGAAGCTCTACCGCGGTAATTTCGGTCCTCGGCACCATTACTTCCCGAGCTTTTACCTCTGCGAATTCCAAGGCGTTTTGAAATATCTGTATTTCCGAATCTACCTCATCTTCTTCCTCTACCGTCTCCATTTGTTCGGTGATATAATCTCCTAACTCTATTTTGCTAAAGGCTAGTTGCACCTCGTCTCCTTCTGTCTTAAAGAACACTTTTAGGATAATGTCGGATACTTTAATGACAAAGTCGGACACTAAGGAAAACAGCACATAAAAGATATAAGCCGGTACTGCAAGCACTTTGAGCAAGGTATTGGAATAAATCTGAAATAAGACCTTTGGCAAGAACTCGGCCGTTAACAGAATAATAATAGTGGAGATAATGGTCTGCGTCAATAAACTAAAATCGGTGAGCAGTAAATTTACGAAGGTGTAGTTCGAAGACATTCCCTGAAACCAACCCATCAACAATTCGCCCATATAAAAACCATAGATGACCAAAGCGATATTATTGCCGATTAACATTGTGGCGATAAATTTCGACGGTTTCTTAGTAAGAAGGGTCAGGATCTTGGCAAGAAAACCTTCTTGCTTTTTCTCGATTTCGATATGTATTTTGTTGGCAGAAACAAAGGCGATTTCCATTCCCGAAAAGAAAGCCGAAAAAACCAACGAAAGCACTATGATAATGATGGTTGCCTCCAAGACTATTGCTCGTTATCGCGTTTTCGTTGCTCAAATTTTCGCCTATAGTTTCTTCGAAAGAGAAACATTGCTATAGAAATCACCGCAAAGAACAGGAAGAGATACGCCCTGTTCCTATCAATATTCCAGTCGGTAAAAATCCGGTAGGTAGCGAAGAAAGCCACCACCAAGTATATGTATTCGGTATATCGTAAAATCTTAATCATTCTTCTCTTCTTTTATCGTCATCAATCCGTAGGTTCTATGCGCGTTGAAATAGCTAAGATCTTTGTTAAAATCCATTCCCTCGCCGTCCATAATGGTGCCGTCTTCGGGATTGGTGAAAGTGAACTTTTCCTGAGTAAAAATCCATTCGTTTCCTTGATCATAATAGATTTGGGGGGCTTCCAACTTTTTCCCATCGTGCGTGACCACCACCACATTGCCCTGAAAATCTATCAAATCTGTGGCAGAATAAATGATTCCGTAATCGGCAACGATGGTATTACGATTTCCCTGTTCATCGAACAGATCCACTTCAAGGCCTTCGGGAAAAGTACGATAGGGAAACTCTAAATTATCAAAATTATTGCTAATAGGACTGGTAAGCACGGCAATGACCTTGGAAGAATCGATATCTTCTATCTCCAGACTTTCAACAGCCTCGGTATAGGTCAATTCAAAATTTTCCCCAATACCTTGCGGAAAGACCTTGGGTATGGCCTCTTCTCCTACCCGTTCATAACGGTCTTTGCATGAAAAAAAAAGCATCGCCACAAAAAATAGGGCAATGCTTTTAAAAAAATATGTTCTCGAATGCGTCATTTTACAAGTTCGGCACTTTCACGCTACCGCCTACCCAACAACTAAAGGTAACCGTTTTTCCGGCCATGCCTTCTGTAAAGATCATTTCTTTCGTAGGGGCTCTTTCAGAGTAGCTGGCAGCAGATTTGTTGGCCCTACCACTTAAAGAGGGATCTACACGAGCGGCCTTACGGGCCATATCGGCAGCCTTCCAGTAAATTGCCCGCTTTTCAAACGATGTTTTACCACAGGCATTTGCGCTACTGGCATATAGGTTGGCAATTAATAAATATGCTTTCCCATTGGCAGGGTTGGCATCTATCGCCTTTTGCGCATACTTGCGAGCTGTAGATTTACTACCTACCCTTCTATATAAAGTTGCCACCTTATAAGCTATATTAGATTTTTTGTAAGAGTCTGTTTCTAACTGCAGTGCCTTATCAAAATCTGCCACAGCACCTCTGGTATCCCCTGATTTTTGTTTCAAGGTACCGCCATATACATAAGCATCAGCAGATGGATCCAAGGCCAATTGGGCCTCAAACAATTTTTGGAACATCGGGTCGTCGGTACATTCTTTGTTGAACATTCTACCAACCGCTCTTTTAACCCATTTTACGTCTCCTTTCTTTTGTTCAAAGTTTTTCTGATACAGTGGAATCAAATTATCACACTCTGCCAACTGACCCAATTTGGTATCGATACTACCACTGATCTTCCCATAATTCTCAGAGTAGCTATTATATGATTTCAAACGTTTTTTCTCTTTGGAAGTAAGGGTATTCGCCTCCTCTTTTTCTAGCAAGGGCGCAATTTTGTCAGTCAACTTTTTATTTTCTTCTTCAATTTTTTCGGTAACATCATCATACACATCGAACACCTCTTGCAAATCTTTCTTACCGGCAGTGTTTAAATCGACCAGGCTCGAAAAGTAAAGGTATAATGCCTTAGGATTGGTAAAGTTCTCCCTGTCCTTCTGGAATGCGTTATCCAAAGCATCATAAATTTCACTATCGGAAATCATCTTATTATCGTACTTCATGAGCACCTTGTCGATTTCGACATCGGCCATCTTGCTCTTCTTGGGGAAGTATTTCATACTGTTATCGTACAGCCCCAACAAGTCACTGATAAAACCGTCTTTTTCGGCTCCGCTGGATTTTTTAATTTTATCCTTCAATATGCGCTCTCCATAAACAAAGGTAGCCCTGTTCAAATCGGGGCATTCGTCATAGACCATTTTCCAGGGGGTGTAGGCCGCCTCATAATTTTTCACTTTTGCATGCTCCACGAAAATGGATAGGTTCGTGGTACATTCCGGATTTTGGGCCAAGGCACTACTTACTCCCATAACCCCTAATAGCATCATCGCCGTGAAGTAAATTTTCGTTTTCATCTATTTGGTTTTAAAGTGGTTAATGTACTAATTTTATTTAATTTATCTTTCTCTTTCGGAACCAAAGATCGTTAAAGGAGAATCCTAAGTTGATTTTTAGATAGCTTTCCTCTATCAAATCTGCCGAAGTGGTACCTCTTCTTCCCAGTTCAAAACCGAGATTTAAATTAGAGAGTTCCCTGCCGAGCGGTAGACCAAGTCCAAAAGTTATGCCAAAATTATTGACCTCTGTGTTATTGACCACCATACCGGTTCTGTCGTACCGTAATCCAGCCCTATAGGTAACCCTTTTAAAGTAGCCGTTAAAGGCGTTATACTGAGGTATAAAAAAGCCCCCGAAAGATAGTGTACTGGCATCTTCATACACTAAATTATCAACATCTAAAAATTCGTTCGAAAACGAACTTAAACCCTGAATACTGTATTCTGCCCCCAAAAACCACTTTCTATCCTCACCAAAACCAACGCCCAAAGTGGTGGTGGTGGGTATTTTTAAATCGGTATTGCGCTGGCCAATGGCATCAAGATTTACATCAATTGCTTCTATTTCTTGTTCTACCGACGTAAAGAAAGATCCTAAACGTCTGGTATTCCTTGCCGTGAGATTTGCCTGGGTATTTACTCGCCCCGAAACGTATAGCGTATGCTTATCGGTAATCTTCGGGGTATAGTACAATGCATAATTAAAGTCCAATCCGTTTACCCGGGATGTCCTAAAATCCCTGGTACCGAACTGCACATCCTCTACACTTTGAATGCGCTCATTTTCCAGTGTTCCAAAGTTAAAGTTGGCCGTTACCCCGATACTTAAATCCTTTAATAACTGATATCCTGCGGAAAAATACACTCTGTTCAAACCACCCTCGCCTCTAAAGACATTAATTACATTAGCACCATTGGTGTTTTGACTTTCAGAGACCAGGTTATAACCAACAGAGGAAAAGGGGGCGATTCCAAATCCAATGCCAAGGCCTTTGCCCAGACTAAAGCCTAGGGCAAGGTAATCTAAATTCGTTGTAGAGCTGCTCTGTTCTTCTGTAAAACTCTTTAACCGCACTTGCCTGTTCGAAACCCCTGCAGCGTAGTTGGTGAGACCGGCCCCGTTGTTCAATTTTACGCCTAATTTGCTATAAGCCGCCGGATTCTGAAGATTGATATGGATGCTATCTCCATATACCCCTAGCGACCCCATCATTTGGTTCTCTACAGTTCCGAAGGACCTCGAATCTCCGATACCAAAATATGAATAGGGGGAAACAGTGCCATTTTGGGCATAAAGACCTGCAGCTGTTAGACAGGCTACAGCGATCACGAATTTTTTTACCATTTAATGCTTGTTGTATTCCAGTAAATGATTCAACCCTGATAGGAGAAAATTGGAATCCGCAAATATGGTATTTTTTAATCGTTTTGACAAAAATTGAGCATTGCCGCCTGTTAAAATAACTGTTAAATCTGAGAAACGGGATTTATATTGCGAAATAAACCCGTCTATTTCATGGCATAATCCATTGATTACACCACTATGAATGCTGTTTTCGGTAGCGTTCCCGATGAAATCGGGAATCTCGCTTGGCGCTAACAAAGGAAGTCGAGCCGTTTGCCGATGCAACGCTTTATAGCGCATGTTGAGCCCCGGGGAAATGCCACCTCCCAGATATTCGCCATAGTCATTGACCATATCATAGGTTATACAGGTGCCCGCATCGACTACCAAGGTATTGCCATGCGGATTTTTGTAAAAAGCCGCAGTTGCCAACGCGATGCGATCGGCACCCAATGTATGTGGGGTGGCATACGAGTTTTTGAAAGGTGTTCTAGTTTGTGGACTCAACTGGTGCAACCTGCAATAGACCGACAAAAGAGCTGTAATCTTTGCATCCAAGGTATTGACGGTGGCGAGTATGGCCCATTCTATTTTGGGAAATAGATCGCAGATCTCCTTTGCCGTTCGCACAACAGTTTCGAGCTCCCCTTCCTTTCGAAAAATGAGGTCTTCACCATCAAAAACGGCATACTTCACCAGGGTGTTTCCTGCATCGACAATTAAGTTCATAGTACAAAGATTACAAAATGAAGTATACCCTCGTCTGCTTTTTTTACTTTTTTGTTTGTATATCGCAAATTTGAAATTATATTTGCAGCCCTTTAAAGCATCTATCGAAGATTTATTTCGATGGCAATTATGTTTTAAGGACGTAATGAAATACTGGTACCTTAGCTCAGTTGGTAGAGCAACGGACTGAAAATCCGTGTGTCCCTGGTTCGATTCCTGGAGGTACCACATTCAACCCTGACGATGCCGTCGGGGTTTTTTGTTGATCGGGACATACACTTTCTATATATCATCCAAAGCAAGAAAATCGACCGATACTATGTCGGTATGACACCCGAACCGATTTACTGCCGGTAATAACTCAATTCCCACTATTTCAAAAAAGGATGTATCAAAAGTACCGATTATTTGGGCCATCGTACTGCCAAAAAATGTTGCACCATGCGAGGGGTCGGGTATTTAGAATGATTTATCAAACCTATGCGAAACCGGAAATTCATCGAGAAGTCCATCGATGATCTCGTTACCCTCTAAGACCCATCACCCAAAAGATAAACAATGTCTAAGGTTCCCCTTATGCGTGGGGTTGTAAGTACTACAAAACAACCGTCTTGAATCTACAAAGCGATTTTTTGCACTTTCTTCACCTTATTTACCTCAACATCAGCCATTCGCCTTCTTCAATTTTTTCAGTTAGAAGTGCTTTATGAGCTTTATCGATTACAAATAGTTTGGTTTCAATTACATTCTGTTGTTCGGCTTCATCCTGCTCCGAACCAAAAAAGTCGACGATAATAGCATTTGAAGTTGTCACCACCACCCTGTCGTCTAGCGACCACGAATACATGGTCTGCTTATTGTAGAAGGCATCTTTTTCAATCATCGGCTTCCCATACTTACCCGTTAGATATTGTAAAAGATCTTTATACTCCGAAACTGCCACTTGACCATCTTCTTCACCAATCACAAAGGCAGAAGCGAGCAGGGCCATCAAATTGCCTTCGGAGCTTTTTAGCATTTCTACCTTGTCAAAATACTTGTTCCCATAATACCCGAGGCTATCACCTTCAGCCGAAGACGGCATTTTGTATTCAATGGCCAGTAGTTTTTGTTCGTTGTTGTCATCATCATAAATGGTATCCAATACCACCTCATGGAAACCACCCCACTTTTGCAAAAGCGCTGCCTGGTTTTCCTGTTCCTTTTTAAAGGTAACCGCTTTATATATTTCATCAGCATAGAAACCATCGACATTGAAATCGAGACTTATATTTTCCAAATCCAATTGATCCATCCCTACCTTTGGCGTTTTACAAGAAACCATTGAGATCAACAAAAGAATTATTACTTTTTTCATAGTGAAGTTTTATCATTTTTATTTTGGTGTACCCTTTTTTCGACTTTAAAAATTCCAGCTAATAAAATTTTCAAAACCTTGAACAAAACCTACTACATGAAGGTTTTGTAGGGTCGAAGTCAATTGTTCAACATTAGCCCGTTTTCTATACACCTAACGCTATTAAAGAAAAGGTATTGTAATATTTACTCCTAGCAGCTTTACTGGATTGGGCCGCAGATGAAGTTAACCTACCAAAAGACCAATTCCCGTCAACACTAGAAACCAACGGATACTAAAACTTTAAAAAGCAACAAATCCAGTTCAAATACCGCTTTTTTGGGATAACCATACTAGGTTATCCCGTTAAGCCTTCATCTTTTACGATTTAACGATACTTTTTTATGCGTAACACCCAAATTTTCAATTTTGTACCAAAGAACACCCTATGAAAATGTTATTACTACATTTAAAAAAGGAACTAACTGGAGAAAACAAATTGGCATTGGTTACCTGTTTGGTCATTTCAATCACCATATTTTTCATTCTAAAAGTACTTACTCGACAGGTACCCTTATAAAGACCATCCTTCGCGAAGCATATGTGCGGCAAGTTGATTAACTTTAAAATCGACAAAATTGCCTTTTTATGCTATTGACCGTTCTCCAGAGCCTCTTTAAACGGGACCTCGACAAATTGGCCTCAGAAATCGACGCCTATGCCTCCGAACAACAGTTGTGGGTAGTTGACGGCCAGATTCCCAACTCGGGCGGCACACTTTGCCTGCACCTTATAGGAAACTTGAACGCCTTCATTGGCGCAGAATTGGGCAACACAGGTTATATTCGACAAAGGGAGCTCGAATTCTCTTTAAAAAATGTCCCAAAGGCCGACCTTCTAAAACAAATAAAAGCGACGCAGCAGATGGTAGCGCACACCCTTGGAAAAATACCGGAAGATACCTTGGATAAAGAATACCCCATAGTCGTTTTCAAAGAACCTATGACCACAGGATATTTTTTGACGCACCTCGCCACCCATCTTTCTTACCACCTTGGCCAGGTCAATTACCATCGGAGAATCTTGGGTTGTTAGTTGAAAGCTGTGAAAAAAACCACTCTGGATCGCCAGTAGAAAATCATGGAAGATTAGGATTATCGGAATCTCAGAGATCGTTATCTTCGTACCTCAATCCTATAAATACATTCCGTGGTTTTTTTTGATATTCATAGTCAGATCAATGAGCTTCAAGATTACTTGACCAACAAAAGTTGGCTGCTTCCGGAGGAACAGATCGACACCATTACAAAACCGGGTGATGGCAATATGAACGTGGTTTTGCGCGTGCAAACCAACCAACGCTCTTTTATTCTAAAACAATCACGACCGTTCGTTCAAAAATACCAAGAAATCGAAGCCCCTTTAGATCGTATCGCCGTGGAACATCAGTTTTACACCACTATTCAAAACGATGCAATCGCGCAACACCTCCCCGCTATTTTGAATTATTCCTCCGAAGATTATCTGATGATGCTGCAAGACCTGGGACACTGCGAAGACATGACCTACACCTATGATCAACGGTCTATTTCTAACACGGCGATCGAAATCTTGGTCAAGGTATTGGCGGCCATACACCAAACCAAGGCACCAATAGGTTTTCCTACAAATCTAGCATTGCGCAAGCTCAACCATCAGCATATCTTCGTGCTTCCTTTTCTAGAGGACAATGGTTTTCAATTAGATGATATCCAAAAAGGATTGCAACAACTTTCCCTACCCTATAAAAAAGACTCAGTTCTTGCAGGGAAAGTTACCGAAGTAGGCAACAACTATTTATCTAACGGCTCCGTACTGCTACATGGGGACTACTATCCCGGTAGTTGGATGACCGAACGAGACCAGCTTTATGTCATTGACCCCGAGTTCAGTTTTATGGGATTTGCCGAATTCGATTTGGGTGTCATGATAGCGCATGCCGTAATGGCCTCAATGAATAAAAGCCCTATTGACCTTGTTTTTGAAAAGTATCCCCTTACCATTGATCAAACACTCACAAAACAGGTTGCCGGCATTGAAATAATGCGACGTCTTATTGGTCTTGCCCAACTACCACTAAAGCGAACCCTCGAAGAAAAACACTATCTTTTGAGGCTGGCCCATAAAATGATCCTACCATGAGAATCCTTTCCTTTGTTGGAGTTCTTATTGTCTTCTTCGGTACCGCGTGCAAAAGACCGAAATCGAAAGTAGACCTTCCGTCTCCTAAAAAAATAGCATATGCCAGTGACTCCCTACAACTTTCCAAAGCAGCTTATTATGACAAAGTGCTAGGGGCATTGGTCGGGTCTGCTATTGGCGATGCCATGGGTGCTTCGACAGAAATGTGGCACCGAAAACAGATTCAGCTAAAATATGGATATATCACTGGGCTCACCCCCGCGGTACGACCTCAATCGCCCGAAGGTACTTGGGACCACAACCTTATAGCCGGCGCTACCACCGATGACACGCGTTGGAAGTATCTAATGGTCAAATATTTCAGCGAAAACCAAGAGGCCCTGAACGCACAAAATTTTGCCCAATTTATCAGCGACCATTATCAGACAGTCATAAAATCCTTGGCCGAACCAGTTGTACTGAATGACACGGGAGAACTGGATACTCGAATCGAAAAAATAGAATGGATCAAAGAATGGGCGCGGGTTACCCTTGCCTATCAAAAGAGTCATACAGCCTATCAACAAGCCTTGAATCGATTTTATGGCGGTGAAATGTCCTGTGCCGGGCAGTTGTACACTCCTATGTTCGGCCTGTTGGCCCCTACCCCGGACGCTGCCTATGCGATGGGCTATGAACACGCCTTGTTCGATTTGGGGTACGCAAAGGATATTTCGGGCCTCGTTGCCGCTATGACACAGATGGCCATGCGGACCACTAATATAGACTCTATTTTAAACACTGCTACATTTGTAGACCCCAATGGCTATCAAGATAGCCGTTTGGTAGGTCGCATCCCCTTTTCTATTGCGGATGCTTCCATAAAAAGCGTTCTTTCGGTTAGGGACATGGTGTTGGTCGACTCCCTTTTGGCAAAAGACTCCCTTGTCTTTAAAATGCCCGAAAAATATCCTGAAAGGTATCAAGAATGGGTACGGCAAGAAATGGTGAACCAATTTTTGGAAAAAGACAAAAGGGCCATCGCTTTTCATGCGGGGGAAATTTGGCAGATTTTGATTACCGCGCTACAGTTTGGCGAGGGCGATTTTCAGAAAACCATGCAATTCATAGTAAATTATGGGCGTGACAACGACACTGTTGCCGCCATTGCGGGAATGATCTTAGGAGCCAAAGAAGGGTATGCAAAACTTCCGACAGAAATAAAGCAAGAAATCCTCAAAGTTAATAAAGAACTATTGGGCATCGATTTAGAGGGGTTGGCGACCGAAATGGTCGCCAACCGATATCAAGGAGTAATTCAATAAAAGCTCCAAATACTTTTACTCTACAGTCATAAGCCACGGATCTTTAAAATTTCGATCTAGCTTATGGGCCCGCAGCCTCTTGATCGCTTCTTGCTTATCGGTATCGGTATCCACAATCAAGTAGTACCGACTGTTCGTTCCTTTTTTACCAATAATGGTATAATATTCCTGTTCTTTGAACTTGGTTTGTGCTTTTTCTGCCTCTGCAAGAGAAGCAAAACTTCCAATAACTACGTAGTAACCTGTTTTCAGCAATTTGCTCTTGGCATCTACGGTACGATCAATGGTTCTAACGCGTGGTTTTTCAGGCGCTTTCTGTGAGGCCACCTGCAAGGTTGGCTTTTTGGGCTGTTCCTTTTCCGTTTTGGGAGCAGGTTTTTCAACCGGTTCCTTTATGACTTCGCTCGTTTTGGTATCGGCGACAACCGCTGGTTCTTTTTTCTTCTCGGCACGCTTCTTCGTTTTCTTCTTTTTAGTCGGCGTTAGATCGGCTATTTTCTTAGAGGTTTCCTCTGCGTTCTTTTGCCACTCCGGACCATCCTCACCGGCTCGTTTTTTAAATCGATACGAAAGACTTAAAGCATGTACATCGTCAAATAAATCATCTATCGAAGTTTCATAGGAATACCCAATGTTCAATGCATCGAGGAGATACACTTGTATGGCCGGATTGATGCTATATTCATTTTTATAAGAAACACTGGCAGACAACCAATTTTTAACATCTAGGCGCAACACTCCCTCATAAATCGGGTCGTCCAAATAACTGAGATACCTGAAAATCGGTGTTAATCGAAAGTTTTGTGCTACCTGAATCTTATATTGCACATAGCCTGTGTAACCTTCCGCTACGTCATAAAACAGTGCTTCCGGGTCGCTTGTTCGAACGATCTCCTGTATGGGCATTCTATTGTAGAAACCGCCGAGTGTAAAGTTGTTACGATTATAATGGAGGCCCCCACGAAAGGTAAAAGAACGATTGGCCATATTAATATTCGGTACGAAATCTACATCTGTGGGCAATTGTCCTACGGGAATACGTTCCTGTTGCCGTGTTTCTACCCCTCCTGAAAAACCCAGTTTCACATATTGCTGACGGGACCCCAGATCAAATCGAATCGAAGCGCCCAGCATGGCGGAAGAGTATGAAAAAAAATCAAAACGATCCCTAAAATAATCAACTCCAAAAGCGATATTATCATAAATCGGCATCTGTGCTAAGATGTATTGAGACGTTTGCTTGCGTTCGGCATCCGAAACCTGAAGCATTCCGGTTAATTCAACTCGATCATTTAGACCTAAGGCCGAAGGGTCGTTGAAATAGGGATACAATTGTTCTTGTCCGGGAAATACAATACGTTGTGATAACAAAGAACCACAGCAAAACAGCGCAATCAATACTAAAGTAGGTTTCATGGTGTGTAGGGTTAAGGTCGGTAGGGGCAAAAGCTATTCGATCAAAATCATCTTGCTCGAAGCGCCTTCATAATTTGTAAACCTATAAAGATATTGTCCACTTGAGAGCGACTCCATATTCATGACGTCGGAAAAGTGAAGTACGTATTCCCCTTCGGCGATATAACCGCTCTGAAGTGTTGCCATCTTTTGGCCCAGCAAGTTGTAAAGCGTGATTTCGAGATGCATTGATTCGAATGCGTTGTACGCAATGGAAATACCTTTGTCCGCATCGTAAAAAGGTCTGTGGGAAAATGTTTCGGGATCGAGCAGCTCTTCCGCCACGACCCCGGTATCTGGATTTTCCTCGGAATCGACCGGATCTTCGGAATCGCCGGTACCTTCCTCATTTGTTCCACATGAAAACCCTAAATCGAGATTTTCAAAATCTCCGCTTAAAGAGTTTTGCACCTCATTGGTATCCAAGCACAACCACTGAGAAAGCACGGTCGCATACAATTGTCTAAAGTCGGTATTGTACTTTAAATTCTTGTTGTTATCCAAATCGGATAAATCGGGGTGGTCCCCAATAAATCCGTTTCCTTCAAGACCAGGTCCGAATAATAGAGTATTGGACGAAGCGCCATGGTCCGTTCCATCGGATCCATTTTCAAAAACCCTTCTACCAAACTCCGAAATGGTCATTCCCAACACGTTCTGATCGTGTCCGCTTTGTTTCAAATCCTTATAGAATTCAGATACCGCAGACGATAGTTCACTCATTAATAAAGAATGCCGTTCTATTTGGTCGGCATGGGTATCAAAGCCTCCCAAGGTTACCATATACACTTTGGTCCCAAGATTCCCTTTGATCAGTCTGGCAATGATAGATAGCTGTCTGGCAATGTCACTATCTTCGTATGTAGCATTTGTGGTAGAACTTTTATAAGCCTCATTGATTACGCCCGAATAAAGATAGGTCGTATTACTGGTTGCCCTTAAAAATTCTTGTTGTACTCCCAGTTTACAACTTGTATCCAAGTCTTCCAAACCAAATTGAACGCCAGATTTGGCGATGTTCTCCAACTGATTCGGATTTGACACCTGAAACGCATACTGTTCGTCCTCTTTCGTAAAAATGAGGTTCCCAATACTGCCAATCTGCACTGCAAGCGGTTTTTCGGGAGGATTAAAGAGGTAATCGGGATTGGTAGTGCTAAAATGACGCCCGAAAAAGCCTTGGTTGTAAATCGTGTTGATACCACTCGCCGCCCATATATCGGAAGAGGTAAAGTGCGAAAGGCTTTGATCTTCATACCCTACGCCATTTACCACTTTCATCATACCTTCTCCCCATAAGGTTTCCAAAGGTTGCATATAATTAGGTATTGCGAAATCGTCGCTAAGTTTGATCAAAGAGTTCTGCCTGTGGTAAATAGAAGGTCGATAATTGGCATAGGTATCGAAATCGTATAAGGGAACAATCGTATTTAAACCATCATTACCCCCAGCCAAACGAATTAATACCAGGATATGATCTCCTTCGGATTCATTCAGGGCCATTCCTATGGGAGATATGGAAGAAGCACTCAAGGCACTTCCGCCTAGGAGCATTGTACCGGCACTACCCATTCCGAGTGCCTTCATAAAGGATCGTCGGGTCCATTGTTCGTGCTCTTCGTCATGTGCAGGGCTATCCGCGCTATGATATCGGTTTAATATATTGGAGTACATAGGTTGTTTATTTAAGTTGAAATTCGGGAAGTTTTACAATATGTCGGAGCAATAAATAGACTTGCTGGGGTACGCTATCCAAATACAAGTTCCAGGTACCATCTTCGTAGTAGTTTTCAGGAACGGCATCCGATTTGAAAACCACCAGCGCAATGTCATAATCGTCTTGAGTCAGCCCTGCTTCGGGCAAAAGCCAATCCATGATTGCTTTGGTGACATAAACGACGTCATCGCTTTCGTCGGCACAGGCCCGCGCAAAATCACGAAAATCCTCTTCATTTGCTTGGAAGGCGTCTCTAACGAGTCGATCCATGTATTGCCACCTAAAAACCATGGTAGCTGAACTGATCCATTCCTTATCGCGTTGCCAGCCCGCCACATTCGGGGGCGAGAATACCCATTGGCCCATTTGCTTGGACCAAAGGCGTATTCTTGATATACTGTCTTCACTCTGGTCGAGGTTGATGCCAGTATCTTTATAAAAAGCCAGTAAAAGGTCCGTAGGGCTTTTGATAATAACATCCATTGCCTGGGCGTCGAAGAAATGTTGACTCTTGAACAGTTGCCGCAGCACGGGGGCTATTTCAAAATCATTGGTTTCAAACGTATTGGCAAGTTGATTGATGATGGTATCGTTCGGTAAATCGGGATGTACAAAATAAGTATAGATCTTACCAACGATAAACTTTGCAATCAAACTTCTTTTTTCTTCGAACAAAATCTGGATGACATCATCGTACCCCCAATTTCCGGTCCTTCCAAAAATCGTTTTCTCGCCATCATCGTAAAATTGCTCTGTAAATTCGAAAGGGGCGCAGGAATCGGGCCTTCTATTGTAGCCCGTTAAAGCCCGCGCGGTTTCTTCAATATCTTGTTGGGTGTATCCGTTCCCTTCACCTAGGGTGAACAGCTCGTATAGCTCACGGGCGTAATTTTCATTGGGTTCCCTATTGGTATTTTGATGCCCGTTCAAATACCGTAGCATCGCAGGGGTAAGCCCCACCTCATCGACCAACTCCTTGAAATTCCCCAATGCATGACGCTGTAAAAGATTGGTATACGCATACAGATAAGCGGGACACTGGTTAAAGGAAGGAACATCGACCACTACGTGATTGCTCCAAAAGAAGGCCATTCGCTCACGCAAACCATCATTATAGAGTCCGCGCACAAAAACATGCTGCCAACGACGAAGCAGCGTACTATCCAGGTCTTTAGGGCCAGAACTGTTAAGTTGTTCAGGAAGCGGATCGGTAAGAGCAAGATTTACCGCAGCATCAACCAAAGTATCTACCAAAGCAGACGGACTCTGTGATAAAGCTTGATCAATATCGGAAGGTTTAATACCATATCCCAATCTTCTGTACAGATGACGCACTTTCTTATCATCCCAAGTATTGGTTCCGGAAGGAACATACGCGTTCAATGACGCGTTAATACAATTTACGCTCATAAGTAGGTTAGTGTTTAGAAACTTTTTAAACGGGTAATTTGTAAGTCTACATCGAAAACTAAATATTTGGGGTAATATTTTATTTTTTCGATGAACTACGGGTTATCGGCCTTATGAAACCAATATTGCAGTTTAAAATAAGTTTTTTCTTACATTTTTGTTCCAACAACTCTTGAAATACAAAAACGACTCACTATCCTGACAATAATTGGTAGAAATTAAAACTTTACAAATACCTCTCTTACCTACGTGAAAAAACTAAAAAAAGATTACTTCAGCTCCAATTTCACACAAATTGAATAATGAATCCGTTAAAAAACCAAGGAATCAGTAGTTTTTACAAGAAAAAACTGTGTACCCTTATCGACTACCATATTCGTTTCAACGGGTTGATATTCAGGTTTTCGATAGTTATAGGTATTGCAGAAGCATTTTCGAACTCTAAAGAAGTATATGGTTTTGTTGGAAACAATTGGGCGGTCATAACGTACTGCCCCTTGTTGATAAAGACTTCTATAGAAGATCGGTCTATCAGGATTCGAACCTCATACGCATCTTCTGGCAAATTCGTTATGGGCATCTGTTGTATTTTGTTGGCAAAACTTTCATCGAAATCGGTGACTCCAGAAACTATACGATCGAGAAGGAAGAGTCTTTGGTCACTGTTCATGGTCAATACCGTTTCCTCCCCTTTGTCGTTCATAAACGTTAATGCGAAATCCTTGGAAGCGGTCGTAAACCTTATTTCGGCCTGATTCAAGTTTTCCGAGGCAATCCGTTCGGATCCGTTTCCAACGATTTGAAACTCCTTTGCCGTCGTTTCGACACGAAGGCTGTCGAAACTTGCGACCGGATAGCTATAGAGAATATAGGTATCGTCTTCTTTATATAAAGACAGTTTCCGAGGAATGGTCATCGCACTTCGCCACATTTTGGTGGGAGTTTCTTGGGCATAGGCCCAGTTGCTCATCCAACCGATAAAAATACGATCCTGTCCAGGGTTGTTGTCATAGGTATCACCATAATAGTTTTGAGGAAGCGTGTGATACGTGACCCCGGCGTAGTTATCAGTGCCCCAATCAATCCATTTCACCGCTGTCTGATCAGTTGTAAAACGTTCCCCATCAAAATCCCCGACAAAATATTGCGTACCACTACCCCCATTCGGTGCCCCTGGGTTGATACTGATCAAGAGCACCCATTTTTCTTCATCGGTACCTTCAACCTTTAATTTAAACAGGTCGGGACATTCCCATACGCCACCATGAGCGCCCCGCTTTTTTCCAAACTCACTCAGCTTTGTCCATGATTTGAGATTGTTTGAACCCCATAACTGCAGATGATCTCCTGCGACGAGACTCATCACCCAAGCCTGGTTATGATCGTCCCAGAACACCTTTGGGTCTCTAAAATCCTTGACGCCAACATTTTCAATGACCGGGTTTTCTTTATAAGGTGTCCAAGTATCGCCATTGTCCAAACTATAGGCGATGCCTTGTGTCTGAAAGTCTTTTTCACCCGACTTCTCTCCCTCGGGATCGTGATAGGTAAAAATGGCGACCAAAGGCGGGTCTTCGATACTACCCAAACCGGAGGTATTGCCTATATCCAAAACAACACTTCCTGAAAATATATAACCATTTTTATCAGGGTACAAAGCAATCGGTTTGTGCTCCCAGTGCATAAGGTCTTTGCTAATGGCATGGCCCCAATGCATGGGCCCCCACTTAATATCTTCGGGGTAAAACTGGTAGAACAAATGGTAAATCCCCTTGTGATAGACCATTCCGTTAGGATCGTTCATCCAATACCGCGGAGGAGAAAAATGAAATTGGGGCCTGTAAGTTTCGGTATAGGTTGCCGACTCTATCTCCTGTGTAATCGACTTGGACGAATCTTTCTTTTCTTTACAGGAATTTAAAGAAATGAGGATGCATGCCGTAAAAAGCATTTTTTTTAGTCTGGGCATATGATAAATTTTATCGCCTACACTTGTTTCCGGTAAGCTCCAGGACCCCTAAAATAGTATCTTTACTCCAGTTTTAAATTAATTTGAATGCAATTTGCACATTTTTTGTTTATTCTTTTCATAGGCGTCGGCTCCCTTATGGGACAGGAACCCATTGATAAGGCCCTTGAAAAATGGAACGTTGGAAGCGTGCCATATATTTATGTGGATGAAATCGGCGAATTGACAAATTTTATTTTGCTCGATACAAGAGCAAAAGAAGAATATGATGTAAGTCGTTTAAAAGATGCCATTTGGGTGGGTTATGATACTTTTCAGGCAGATTCGGTAACGACACTTATTCCCGATAAAGAGACCCCTATCTTAGTATACTGTAGCATTGGGGTACGTTCTGAAGATATTGGGGAAAGATTACTAAAGCTAGGCTATATCGATGTTAAAAACCTATATGGCGGCATATTCGAATGGAAGAATCAGGGAAAAACCGTGGTAGACGAACAAGGTAATGCGACCAAAAAGGTACATGCATTCGATAAAGAATGGGGTAAACTGCTTAAAAAAGGAAAAAAGGTGTACAAACGGTAACGGCAAGGAATAATACGTTAATTGAGTAAGATTGCCCGATATTTTATGAGAAACCGTGGTATTTTATTTTTGAATCTGCTCTAGTATTTATATTTGACTTTTGAATTTATTAAACAAATGGTTTGGGCATTATAAATCCCTTTAAAAAGGAAACGGACAAGAAAACGGTACATTTTCAATTGGCAAGTACAAGGAACCTCTTATTGATCTTTACCCGTAACCCGGAATTGGGAAAGGGAAAAAGAAGACTTGCCGCCACGATTGGAGATGAAGCTGCTTTGAACATCTACCGTTTTCTGCTACAACATACGGTGTCGGTCACAGAAAATCTTGCTTTTGATAAACGGGTTTACTATTCTGAAAAAATAGGGAATAGCGATATCTGGAAAGAAGATTTTTATACGAAAAAGCTACAACAGGGCCAAGATTTAGGCATTCGCATGGCCAATGCTTTCTTGGAAGGTTTTGCAGACGGATTTGAAAAAATATGCATCATCGGAAGCGATTTGTACGACTTGGAACAAACCGATATCGAAAATGCTTTTCTTGCTTTGAACGACCATGACTTTGTAGTGGGGCCTGCGGCAGATGGCGGCTACTACTTATTGGGAATGAAAATATGGAAACCATCCCTTTTCGAGAAAAAAACATGGGGAACCGATACTGTTTTAGCTGCTACCCTTACTGATTTAAAAAAGGAAAAAGTACATTTGCTACCCACAAAAAATGATGTGGATACCTATGAAGATATTAAGGATGTAGCGGCATTCCATCCTTTTATAAAACACCTTTAGTATGACAAAAAAACAATTGGAAGAATCAGTCGCCTACTTAAAGAACAAGGGATTTGACCAACCCGAAATCGGAATCGTTTTAGGAACCGGGTTGGGGCAATTGGTACATGAGATTGAAAATCCGATCGAGGCACATTACAACCATATTCCGTTCTTTCCGCTAGCGACCGTAGAATTTCATACTGGAAAACTGATCTATGGCACCATTGAGGGTAAGAAAGTAGTCGTAATGCAAGGACGGTTTCATCTTTACGAAGGGTACGATTTTTTGGATGTGACCTATCCCATTCGAGTAATGCACCAACTGGGTATTCAAAAATTGTTTATTTCGAATGCGGCAGGAGCTATCAACCTTCAATTTAAAAAAGGAGACATTATGCTGATCGAAGACCATATCAACCTGCAAGGAGGTTCACCACTTGCGTTTAGGAATGTCGCTGAGTTTGGTGACCGTTTTGCCGATATGAGCGCACCCTATGATCAAGAGATGTGTGATAAACTAGTCGCCATAGCGAAGCGAGAACGTATTTCAATGAAACAAGGTGTATATGTTTCAGTTGTTGGTCCTCAGCTAGAAACCAAGGCCGAATATCGTATGCTCAACATATTAGGGGCCGATGCGGTGGGTATGAGTACGGTGCCCGAAGTAATTGTTGCCAATCATTTACGACTACCTATTGTAGCCGTCTCGGTCTTGACCGATGAATGCGACCCCGATCATCTGGAACCGGTGAACATACAGGAGATTATCGAAATAGCGGGCAAAACAGAACCTAAAATGATACGGCTTTTTAAGGAACTGATCAAGGAAATTTGAAAAGCGGGAAGCAAGGCAGTAGGCAGTAGGCAGTAGGCAGTAGGCAGTAGGCAGTAGGCAGTAAAAAAACAAAATATTACACGAGCACCATGAAAATTAAAAAGTGTTCATTTTAGTATAACACATTGAACTTGACATTTGAACTTGAATTTATTATCCTATGAGCTATTTAGAAGCAACCAACGATTTATATAAAGATGCGGCTTTGACACCTGATGTCGGACTTTGCTGTACAACCAACCCCATTTGGCAATTTCCAGGTCTTTCGATTCCGAAAATAATGCAAGAGATGAATTATGGTTGTGGAAGTACTGTTTCCGCACAAGATTTGATCAATGACCCCAAAATCTTATACGTTGGAGTGGGCGGAGGTATGGAATTACTGCAATTCGCTTATTTCTCTCGTCAGAAAGGAGGTGTGACCGGTGTAGATGTCGTAGACGAAATGCTAACCGCTTCCCAAGAAAACTTTAAAATAGCAGAGCAGGAAAATGACTGGTTCAAAAGCGAATTTGTGAATTTGGTCAAAGGGGACGCCCTGAACCTTCCCGTAGAAGATGAAAGTATCGATATTGCAGCACAGAATTGCCTGTTCAACATTTTTAAGTTAGAGGATCTGAAAAAGGCGGTTGCAGAAATGTATCGGGTGTTAAAGCCGCACGGTCGTTTGGTCATGAGCGACCCAACCTGTGAACAACCCATGAACGATACCCTTCGGAACGATGATCGTCTAAGGGCGCTATGTCTCAGCGGAAGCATCCCGATCGAGGATTACGTAAAAGTATTGACCGATGCCGGTTTTGGAACTATCGAGATCCGCGCCAGAAAATCATATCGGGTATTATCGCCCAACCACTACCCGACCGATGAGCTGATCTTCATCGAGTCGATCGAAATAGCGGCTATCAAAGACCCGATGCCGAAAGACGGTCCTTGTATCTTTACCGGAAAGACCGCTATTTATTATGGGAACGAAGACTATTTCGACGACCAAAAAGGGCATGTGCTCCTACAAAATCAGCCTTTGGCCGTCTGCGATAAGACCGCAGCTGCTCTGGCAAAGGCCAGCAATGAAATACACATCAGCGAAAGTACTTGGCATTATAATGGCGGGGGGTGTTGTTAAATATGCCTTGTAAGGTTTCGGTACCAAAACCTACTAAGAGGATGAAGTACGCAACGCGTCAAAAATGCCATATATACTTTTGTTCTCCCTATTTATAGGCTGTTCGGGTCCTATAGTTATCGAAAGCGACCAAACCGTCACTACGGTCGACCATGCCGCATGGGACACGCTGCTACAAAAACACGTAGATGCAGAAGGGAATGTCGACTACAAGGGTTTCACAAAAGACAGGACCGCATTGGCAGATTACCTTAAGGTCTTGGGGCAATTCCCGATTGCCGATGATGCGGATAAAAATGAACGATTGGCCTATTACATTAATCTGTACAACGCCGGCACCATTCAATTGATTTTGGAGAATTATCCGCTCACAAGCATCAAGGACATTTCAAGACCTTGGGGAAAGAATATCATCCCTATTGGCGACAACATGTACTCCCTGGGAGCGATTGAACATAAGATCTTACGAAAAATGAACGAGCCTCGAATTCATTTTGCCATCAATTGCGCTTCCTATTCCTGCCCGAAATTATTGAATGAGGCCTATACCGCTAACAAGATAGATGCACAGCTAGAACAGACAACCAAGAATTTCATCAATGATCCCAAACGAAATACCATTGAAACGGATAAGGTAACCCTGTCGAAAATCTTCAATTGGTTCAAAAAAGACTTTACTAAAAACGGTTCGCTACTGGAATATGTAGACCGTTATGCGAAAACAACAATCGATAAGAACGCAAAAATCAACTATCGAAACTATGATTGGAGCCTAAATGAAATCAAGTAGTCCAAAAATAAGTATCATCATTCCTGTCTTGAACGAGGAAACCTGTATCGGAAATACGCTCAAATACCTTTGGAAAAACAGCAATGGAGATTACCTGCACGAAATATTGGTAGTAGATGGTGGTAGCAGCGACCGAACGGTCGAAATTGCCAAAAAAGAAGGAGCCAAGGTGATTACCACATCTAAGGGAAGGGCCAAACAGTTGAATGCCGGGGCCAGAAATGCGCAGGGGGATATTCTCTATTTTTTACACGTCGACACCTTACCTCCCAAAAATTTTGACCAAAGCGTTGTTCGTGCAGTTGCAAAGGGGGACCAAGCAGGCTGTTTTCAAATGAAATTTGATAGTGATAGTCGCTTTCTTGGTTTTTTTGCCTGGTTTACCAGAGTCAACATTAAACTATGTCGTGGTGGGGACCAATCGCTTTTTATTACCAAGGAACTTTTTAAACGCTCGAGAGGATTTAACGAACAATATGTTGTATATGAAGACAACGAGTTTATAGGGAGGCTATATGAATTAGCCCCCTTCAGGATTTTGCCTCGACATGTAAAGACGTCTGCCAGAAGGTATGAAGAACGTGGAGAGGTCGCCCTTCAATACCATTTTGGCATGATTCATCTCAAAAACTATTTAGGGGCCGGACCAGAACAACTCCTTGACTACTACAGGCGAAAGATTATTTCTTGAACACTATGTCAATTTCATCTATTGGATAGGCCTCTTACCAAAGAAATATCAGCCGTTCTGTACATACTCGATGGAGTTCTTCCAAATTACGGAACACCTTTCCTGTGATGCATTTTTAGAATTCATTCATTTACCGAGCATTCTGAAAAAGAATTGAAATGCTTCATGGTAACCGTTGAAAAATCGATGACCTTAAAGTGTTTCATAATTTCAGCGTTTTGTTGCAAATCAGCGGCCGCCTGTTTGGCTTGTTCCAAACTTTCCCAATAAACAATATCCAGAAATTCCCCTTCCTCATTGACGGAGATGGTTCTTTTGATAAAGCCATCGAACTCTTTAATATGACTGTTCGTCTGAGTCATAACTTCCTGCACCTGTTCGATAGTGAACTCAGGATTTCCTCTAAAACTGACCATTTCAATACATACTGTAGGTGTCATAGTTTGCTGTTTTTGTGCACTTCCCACTCCAAATGAGCATAGAAAAGTAGCGATTATCAATTGTTTCATTTGTAATATTTGCAGGCAAAACTAAACAGGGCCTATGACAACCCTACGTCACAGTTTTTTAAAAGCCGGCATTTTTTTCAAAATAATCGGAAAGGGTAAACTGATTGGGTGGAAATGAATCGGAAGTTTCGATAACAGATTGGATACGATCGGTGCGAAATTCCCTTAGTGCCTTGCGCATACGACAATAGCCGATCATTATCCAATGATCTTGAGTGAAATAGACTGCCATCGGTTCTACATCGCGTTCGGTCAATTCCCCTTTGGAGCCAGAAAGGTACTGCAAGCGCAAAACCGTTCTTTTCGCAATGGCCTTTTGGACCAAGGAGACCGAGTTACTACTCTTTTCGACAGTTTTTATAGTCGACGGCCTGATCCGTTTTTCGAGTAATTGCAGTTCTTCCTTTTGGGACGTGCGCAAAACCGAGGTCACCTTTTCCATTGCCTTGCTGTAAGACCCGATAAAAGAACTATCGTTATTTTGGGCAACAATCTTTTTTGCAGTCAACAGGGCATGGGCTTCTTCCTCAGTGAACATAATTGGCGGTAATTGATACCCATCGACCAAAAAATATCCTTCTTGATTTTCATAACCGATGGGTACACCGGCTTCGGACAATGCCTCCAAGTCGCGATATATGGTACGAACGCTTACTTCAAAATTGGCAGCCATCTCGGTGGCCCTTAAGGAAGTCTTTGATTGTAATTTGGTAAGTATGGCGGTCAAACGATGGAGTCGTTTCATGATGGTGAGGTTGAACGATACCACAAAGATAGCAGTAAGATAAAAGAATTTGTATCTTGAAAACTAAAAGGCCGTGCCTTACGAATTCTTTTTGGAGCTTTTGTACCCCTTACCACTACGGCATAACCGAATGTTCGGTGTCGATGCGTACTACATTCATGAGAAAATCGTTTTTGCCCTCCGTGAACGGGAACACAACCAAGAAGATAATGGTATATGGATTGCTTCGAAACTGGAACATCACAATGCCTTAAAAAAGGAAATTAAGGGGTTGCAGACGATTAAAACCTATGGTATCAAGACCTGGTTGGTACTTCCCGAGCAATTCGAACACTTTGAGGAGGAAGCAAATCAGCTGGCCGATTTGATTAAGAAAAATAGCCCCTTGGTCGGAAACATTCCCAAACCAAAACGCAAAAAGTCTAATTGACCGAAAATCACTACTTTTAATAAAAAGCGGTATTTGTTCCTATCAAAACCCACCATCTTTGTCCGATATGAAAGTAGTTCCACAAGCCTTTTATCAACATCCTCAAATCGAAAAGATACTGGTAGACGGTCTTTCCTGTGTCATCCTAAAAAGTGTAGCCCAGACCGATCTGCAGAACCAGCGATATCTCTCGGCCCACGCATTCACCCTAGTAACCAACGGTTCACTACGAATAGAGAGTTTTGAAGGCGACCTACGGGTCGTGCATAAAAACCAGCTGATTTTTTTGCCCAAAGGGCTTTACATGGTTTCAGATATTATTCCCAAAAATGAAACCTTCGATGCAATTGTTTTCTTTTTTGATGAGGAGGTTACCAATACTTTCTTGAATGGCCTTCCCTCCTATGAGAATAGGGAAGAATCCGATTCTGCAATCATTGACTATAACGAAGATCTACGCCTTTTTGTTGACACCTTGTTGACCTTGTACCAAGGCAAAAAACGACATCAGTTTACCAAGGCCAAGTTGGTCGAATTTCTTCATTTAATCGCCTTATCAGAGCAGGGCAAGGACTTTGTAGCCCAACTTCGGTCATTGAAAAAAAAAGAACGAAAAAGCATCCGCACCTTTATGGAAGAACACTTCGACAAACCTTTGGGTATCGAAGATTATGCCTATCTAACCGGTAGAAGCATCTCTACCTTTCAGCGCGACTTTAAACGTCGGTTTCAGATGTCCCCTAAAAAATGGCTCATTCATAAAAGAATGGAAAGGGCGGCCCAGTTGCTTCAAGAGCAGCAAATGTCGGTAAGTGAAATTACCCATGAGGCCGGTTATGAAAACACCTCACATTTTATCAAGGCCTTCCGTAAAAAGTTTGGGATATCCCCTAAACAGTTCCAACTACAACATCGAAAAAATATGCTCATATGAGCTTTTGACCGAAAAAAGCGATTTTTCATTATTAGTCACATTTTAAGATGAAAGTGAATGGGACATTTGCATCAATCTTAAAACATAAAAAAATGAAATGCTTAAAAATTGATGCAAGCGCCAGGACCGAAGGCTCCTCTAGTCGGGACATGGCAAACCAACTGATCGCACAACTGTCTAAAAACCATTCGGGCCTTCAATTGATAGAACGCGATGTGGTGCAAAATCCAATTCCACATATCTCCCAGGCCACTATTACAGGGTTTTACACGGTGGCCGATCAACTGACACCTTCACTCAAAGAAGCGACCCGGCTATCCGACACATTGATTAAAGAACTTGAACAAGCCGATATCCTAGTCATTAGCTGTCCTATGTACAATTTTAGTATACCTTCTGCCTTAAAGGCATGGGTAGATCAAATCGTACGTATCAACAGAACATTTGGGGTTGCGGAGGATAATTCCTTTTATGGAATGATTCCTGACAAACCTACCTATCTCGTCACCAGTGCCGGGGCGGTGTACGGGAACGAGACCATGCAGGCTTTTGATTTTGTGTCCCCTTATCTCAAGACGGTATTGGGGTTGATTGGAATCAGTAATATTACCATACTACCCTTAGAAGGTAGCAGCCTTGACCCGATTGCTTTTGAACAGAGCAAAACCAAAGCACTTCGAACAATTTCAACACTATAAAAACATTTTATGAAAGATATAGGATTCATCGGGTTGGGCATTATGGGAAGTCGTATGGCCCTTAACCTTCAGAAAGCCGGACATGCCCTCACCGTGTACAACCGTACTCTGGAAAAGGCTGCAGTATTAAAAAAACAAGGAGCAAAAGTTGTAGACAAGCCTTCTGCAGTACCTTTTGAAAATGAAATCATCATCAGCATGCTTTCCACTCCTGAAACGATTCGGGAAACCGCTCTGGGCCCTGATGGATTTCTAGAAAAGATGTCCCCGGGCACTATTTGGCTTAACTGTAGTACCGTAAACCCTTCCTTTGCCAAGGAAATGGAAAAAACATCAGAAACAAGGGGCATCCGCTATATTGATGCCCCCGTGGCCGGCACCAAAGGTCCTGCAGAAAAGGGGGAATTGGTATTCCTGGTCGGGGGCAACACAACTGATATTGTAGAGGTACAACCCCTATTGGATCGTATGGGAAAAAAGACGCTTCATCTTGGAAAAGTGGGCCATGGATCCAACATGAAAATGCTGATCAATTTATTGTTGGCACAATCAATGCTGGCCTTTAGCGAGGCCATGGTCTTAGGTGAGCAAATGGGCCTGGCCCAAGAAACCCTTTTAAACGTGTTATTGAACGTCCCGGTCACCGCTCCCTTTCTTGGGTTGGTGCGCACCAAACTGGAAAATAGCGATTATGAAGCAAATTTCCCATTACAATGGATTCAGAAAGACTTACATCTAGCTACGACCACCGCTTATGAGCAAGGCGTGGCCATGCCCTCGCTAAATGTTGCCAAAGAATTATATGCCATGGCAAAACAAAATGGGTATGCCAAGCAAGATTTCTCGGCCATTTACGACTATTTGAAAAAGGGATAATTATTTAACGTATCGGCCCTATTTCCCCGCTCTCGAAATCAAGAATGACCCCTTCAGAGATCCATTTCGCCAAGGCCTGTCGGTTATCCGGGTGAAGGATTCTTTTTTGATCTTTCTTGTTCCTAATGTTACCGATTTCAATAAAGGTCATGGCTGGGTGGGTCTTTTTGACCAAATAAAGCGAGGTACGGTCCTGAAAAGTACCTGTGTAGGTACGATTGGGTTGGTATTTCTTATACTTTTCTTGAAAGGTCTTGTGTATGCTCTCAGCCAGTTTTTTACCGTTCTTACTCTTTTCATGATGGTAAAAGAACACATCAATGTTCTGGCCCTTACTACGACTGTCTACATGGGTTACGATCAAGCGCTGAAATTTACCCCGATTCTTACGATGCAATTCATTGACAATGTCGACCCTTTGTTTTAAGCGCGCCGTCTGGTTTAAAGGAATGGTCTTGTCACCATAGGCCACCTCATCATGGTCAATTTTTAAAATACGATCATCCCGTATGCCATCGTTCCCATCGCGAATAATAATGTAGACCGTAGCTCCATGGGATAACAACTCTTTCGCCAATCGCAAGGTAATATCATAAGCATACTCATCTTCGGCAAG
Source organism: uncultured Flavobacteriaceae bacterium (assembly GCA_947493175.1). GTDB lineage: Bacteria > Bacteroidota > Bacteroidia > Flavobacteriales > Flavobacteriaceae > Pelagihabitans. The sequence goes on from CANLQD010000001.1 coordinate 237,926, forward strand.
TTGGGTGCCCGCGTAGTTTGCCATAGCACCGGGGTCGGGACCACCATGGCCAGATACTAAATAGTAGACCGCATCTTTCAACTTTTCACTTTTAGAAAGAACGGTAGCATGCGCTTTCCCGAAAATGGCAAATTCGGTTCCGACTACTTTCTTGATTTCCTTGGATTTTTGGGCGATCGAATCGACCACCGCTACGGAATCAACCTTTAAGCGCGGAATTTTATAGGTGCGCCCTTCGTACAAATGCACGCTATCGCGAAGGTTCTCCATATTCATAGCGATAAAATCATCGTACATTTCATACGGATTTGCCCCCTGCTTCCTTAAAAGCGACAGAATTCCGTCGCCCTTTTCGGCTGTGACCGTCATCAACGAATCTTGAGAGTTTCCCTGATGGCAACACATGAAAATGAACAGTGCCGACCCTACCAAAGACTGAAGTGTTCTAAAAATCATACGAGCGGTATTTCCTTTTGCAAACCAAAAATAGTGCCTAAACCAGCATTCTTAACACAAAATTACAGAACCAAACGTGAATGAAGAACGTATGCCCAAAAAATAGTTAACGATTTCTTCAACGATCTTTCAAGGCTTTTTAACTCGATAATCCAGATTTATCTGCTAAAACAGTTGCATCGAAATCGAGTGTTGAATCTCTTATACAAATCTGGTTTCCTATCGTAACACCTACCCTTGGGTTACATACTTGTTAAGTTATCTAAAAAATCTTAACTTAGCGAGTGATCACTCACTTTCATGACCGATAAAAAGAAAAACATACTGGCCGTTGCCCTTGAACTTTTTGCAAATGACGGTTTCAACGGCACCTCCACCAGTAAAATCGCTAAAGAAGCGGGAGTCTCCGAGGGATTAATATTTAGGCATTTTGAGAACAAAAATGGCCTCTTACATGCCATTGTACAACAAGCAGTGGAACGCATACATATCTTAATCGAACCCATACTAATAGAGAATGAACCAAAAGAAGTGGTGCGAAAAAGTATTGAGCTACCCTTTGTTGTTCCCCAGCACGAATACCCCTTTTGGAAGCTTCAATTTAAGCTCAAATGGGAAAATGACTATGCCGGGGATAAAATGCAACCTTTTATTGAAAAGCTAACATGGGCATTTGCAAAATTAGGTTATGAGCAAGCCCAAGAAGAAGCAGAAGTACTGAACCATATCATCGATAGTATTTCTGCGGGAATTTTACGCGAAGGACGACAGAGTCAAGAAAATCTGAAAGAGTTCTTGTTCTACAAATATGACAAATAGCCTGCCTATGAAAACTACACTTAAAATCATTCTAATGACACTACTAGTTGCTGGTGGAACTCTTATGACCATCAGTGCTTCCCGTAGCAAGGTTTCAGACTATTCATCGATTGCTTCTGCTAGCAAGGCGATTTCCGAGGATACCCCTTTCAACAAGATGATGCAGGTATTGACCCACGAACGTTGTGTCAATTGTCATCCGACCGATAATATTCCCAAACAAGGAAATGATAGCCATCCACACTATTTCGGAATGATGCGGGGAGAAGAAAATCTAGGGTTCGCCGCTACCAAGTGTACCACCTGCCACCAAACCGAAAACAACGCCTATTCGGGAGTCCCCGGTGCTCCTCATTGGTCGTTGGCCCCAAAATCAATGGGTTGGCAAGGACTCAACAAGTATGAAATTGCCGAGGCAATGCTTGATAAGACCAAAAACGGGAATCGTTCCCATTCAGAGTTGATACATCATTTGACCCAAGATTCATTGGTGTTATGGGCCTTTGAACCAGGAGTGGATCAGGAGGGCATTCCTAGGGAAAAACCACCGATTTCGGAGGCGGCATACAAAGCGGCCGTATTGGCATGGTTTGAAAACGGGGCGGTCGTTCCTGAAGAGTAAAGTACCTCTGGGCCTTCGTACGCCATAATAGCTACATGAAAGCGGGCAAGCGTCAGAGCATTTAAATCTCGATTATTGAGCAAATAAAAAACAACACCTTATGAAAATAACATTCTCGGTAAATGAAATGCCACAGTCTATAGAGATTGATGACGAAAACACACCCCTTCTCTGGGTTATTCGCGACATGCTCGACCTCAAAGGAACCAAATTCGGTTGTGGGAAGGCAGCCTGCGGAGCCTGTACGCTTCATGTAGATGGAGAGGCGGTACGATCTTGTTCCTATCCCGCTAAACTTGTGGAAGGAAAAAAAGTCACGACTATTGAAGGTTTAGGTAGCGAGGAACATCCACATCCTGTACAGCAGGCTTGGGTAGAAGAGGTCGTACCCCAATGTGGCTACTGCCAACCCGGCTTTATGATGGCTACCGCCGCGCTATTGGACAAGATTCCCGAACCGACGGATAATGATATTGATCAAAACATCATCAATGTATGTCGTTGTGCCACCTACTACCGCATGCGAAAGGCCATTCACCGAGCGGCAGTGATCAAAAAAAATACCACGCAACCTGTTAACTCCGAAAGTGATGGCTAAGAACAAGAAGAAATTATCAAGACGTAAATTTTTGGTCAGAGGCGGACTGGGCACTCTAGGTGTTTTGGCCGTTGGAACCTATGTATTCCGTAATCCTATTCGAAGGCAAATCGCAGGAATGATAGACACTGGTGAAACTCCCTATTTAGGAAACACCAAGAGCCCTATTCTGTGGTTTGAAATTACCAAAGACAATAAAATTATCTTGTACAGTCCCAAAGTCGAGATGGGTCAGGGCACCTTCACCGGCTTGGCTCAAATTGCGGCGGACGAATTGGAAGTGTCCATGGAACAAATAGCGGTAGCCCATGCCCCATCTTCCTCTGGGAACATGGACGATTTCGCTACGGGAGGCAGCACTTCCATCTCGAGCCTATGGGTTCCCTTGAGGGAATTGGCCGCTACCTTACGGGAAATGATCAAAATGGAAGCTGCTAAAAAAATGGGCACGGTAGCCACCTCGCTATCGGTCAAGGATGGTGTCATCTCAGAGGGAGATAGGACAATCACCTATGCCGAAGCGGCGAAAGATGTTACGGAATGGGACATTCCGGATACACCCCCTCTAAAGGATATGAAAGACTATCAATTCATAGGAAAACCTATTTCGCGGGTCGACCTAAAAGACAAGGTATTTGGCACGCCCATTTTCGGAATGGACGCCACCATGCCCAATATGCTTTACGGCGCCGTAGTTCGGCCTACAGTAATAGGGGCCACCTATGCCGAGGCCGATACCTCCAAGGCAGAAAATATGCCTGGGGTCGTCAAGGTTGTAAAGGAGCAAGATTTCGTAGGTGTTGTTGCCAACTCGCGAATGGAGGCAGAAAATGCAAAAAACGCCATCGATGTCAAATGGGACATTCCCAAAGTATGGCAAACTGCCGATATTGAGGCGATGATCGAAGTAGGTAAAGGGGAACCGTACGTGATTCAAAAGGAAGGCAGCCCAAAAAAAACGCTACAGGAAGATGAAACCCTCATCATTTCCGAGTTCAAAAGCCCTATTGGCGCACATGCGCAATTGGAACCCAATGGTGCCTTGGCCTATGTGGAAGGAGATAAGGCAACCGTTATGATGTCGACTCAAGTAGTAAAGATTACCCGGAACGAAATCGCCGAACGATTGGGCTTGGAAAAAGAACAAGTGAATATTGTTCCGACCTTTTTGGGCGGTGGGTTTGGTCGCCGTTTGCATACCCCGAACGGCATTCAGGCAGCAGTACTGTCCAAAGCCGTTGGTACGCCTGTAAAATGTTTTTTGGATCGGAAAGAAGAATTCCAGAATGATACATTTCGCCCACCGACCCACCATGTACTAAAGGCAAAACTAAACGAAAAAGGCTTGATCGAAGCTATTGAACATAATGTTTCCAGTGGCGATGTGGCTTGGGGTTCACCCATGCTTCCCAGTGTGGTCGAGACCATTTTAGGTGCCGATTTGGGTGCTTGGCGTGGAGGAATGATCCAGTACGGGGCCATTCCCAATTACCAAGCAATCTCGTGGCGGGTGAAGTTGCCCTTTGCCACCAGTTGGTGGCGTAGTTTGGGACTACTGGCCAATACATTTGCCATCGAAAGTTTTATGGATGAATTGGCGGCCAAAGCGGGCAAGGATCCTGTTCAGTTCCGTTTGGATCAAATACAGGATGATGATAGGGGCTATCGACTCAAGGAAGTCATCAAAGCCGCGGCTGACAAAGCCGGATGGACCGACAAAGTCGTGAATGGCCGCGCGATGGGTTTTGCAGCTTCTACTGATGTAAACACCCCTTGCGCGCAAATAGTGGAAGTGTCGGTCGAAAATAACGAGATAAAAGTTCATAAGGTAACCTGTGCGATGGATCCCGGCCTCGTAGTGAACCCCGACCAGGTAAAAGCCCAGTGCGAAGGCGCTATCATCATGGGAATGAGCGCCTCGCTATTCGAACGCATGTATGTGGAAGAAGGACAACTACAACCCACTATTTATGGCCCCTACGAAATGGCTCTGATGAAACATGCCCCCAAGGAAATTGATGTGGTGCTCTTGCAAAACGCCGATGTGCCCGGTGGCGTCGGAGAACCTCCCCTAGGACCTATTGGAGCCGCTATCGCCAATGCCGTTTTTCGGTTAACGGGAGAACGACTGCGAGAAATGCCCTTGAAAATTTCCTAGGACCTAGTTATGAAGAATCATTGATTCCCTTTCACTTTTATTTCGAGTTCGTTGGTCATTGGCTGGTTCAAGGTGCCTATTTCAGCTTTTCGATCTAACCCTCGAACGAAGGTATCGAACAATGCGAGTGAATTGGCCTCGTTATAGAACTTTACGGCTTCATTGAGCCCTGCAATGGCCTCATGATCAGTATTGTCTCCTTTTACCAAGACCTGATAACGAAGCCCAGATTCGTTCATTTGGTCGTACCCTTGCAATCGCCAGTTTTCTGCGTTGATAGTACCAGAGCCATTGGTATCTTTCTCCTGTTCCCCGATGATCATAAAAACGGCTGTTTCCCCAATGGCAGTATATCCATTGGGCGATTGGGCAATGCCATATTGGTCCGGGGTATATCCAGGAGGTGACATGGCGTAGACCGCCTTAACTGCAGAGGCACGATAGTTACCATGATCTGTATTCATCCCAGAGGCCAATAATCCTTCCATTGCCCCTGCAGAATGTCCCATATAACCCTGTTTGGAACCGGTTATTTCTCCTTGAAAACCACCATAGTCCAATGTGCCTTCTTCAATTGCCTTAGAAAGCTCGTTGATCTCAGCTCCCCGTAGCTTGGCGATATTCTCGATATCATTGCCGGCATTCCGATGATCGACCTGTACGACCACATATCCCTGTTCAACAAAATGATTGATATAAGAAACCAACTGCCCACGGTCGTCCCCTGCCCCATTACCTCCTCTCGAGACAATAAGAACAAATGTTTCACCTTGCTTTTCCGCCGGATAGGAAACCCGATAGGGCAAGTCACCAAACGTTGCGGTAAACGTCGCATCATGAGCAATCACAGAAAATGTCCCTGGTTCTCGCCTTTCCTCCTCCTCTTCTGTTTCCGGCACAGCGGTTACCTCATCTTCGGAACATGAAAAAAATAGGGTGAACAGGGCTATACTAAAAAAAATACGTTTCATGGTTTTCTCTTTTAGATTGCAAACAGACCTTTTGGTTTAATTCGGTTGAATCATAACGCAATGATTATCATAATATTTGAAAATTTATTTTTGTCTTATCGACCTGTTTGTACCTTCCTTCTAAGCACATGACAAAAAACAGGATGTAAACGGCAATAAATTAAAAATCGGTCAACGAAATCGTAGCGGTATTAAAGACCCCAAAGGTTTTAGAAACCTTTGGGGTCTTGGAAACAAATCCGTTGGCAGATTTTAGACTTGGTGACGTTAGTTTTTGTTATGCGGGCATCGGAGCATCTAAATCTCGATGACCGAGTTAAAAATACTGGCCGATCCCAAACACCAAACCCCGGTCGGCGTCTTTCGAAATGCCATACCCGTAATCGATCCGGAAGATGGCATTAAAGATACGTTTGTGCATCAACCGAAGACCGAACCCAGGATAAATTCGAATGTTTTGGTTATCCCCAAAGTCACTGAAATCCCCACCAGGGTTACGCCAAGAACCTCCGTCTATAAAAACATTGCTCTGCAACACGAACCAATCCTTATCAATGATGGTATGGCGGTATTCCGTATTGAAGACGATGGCTCCCGTACCACGATCTATCGTATTTCCCACTCCACGAATGTTCAGGTTATTATCAACTGTAAAGGGTGCAAAGGGGGTATCGACGTTGCTTGCAAGACCCAATCGCAAACGACTGGCCCAATTACCCCTTTCTCCGACCCGATGAAAATAGGCGAAATCATTAAACCCGATCAAAAAAGGAGGCAATACCTCATCAGTAGTGCCCACATATTGAAAGTTCAAGGAACTTCGAAAACCAGATAGGTATTGGTAATCGTACGAAATCGCATCAAAATTGTAAATAAGCTTTATCAAGTGTTTGTCTACCTTCAACGCCTGCGGAACACTGGGGTCGGTAGCTCCAGATAGGTATTCGTAATCCTCGGTAAAAAAGCTTCCCCCAAGTTCGATCCGGTTCTTAAAATTCAGTTCGTAGAGCCCTAGAAGCTCAAATCCTTCATTGTTATAGCGATAGTCGGCAGTCGCATTGGCAAAAAAGACAGGCTCCTGGGTCGTAAAATTGTTGTAGTTGAAAGCCAATCCCAATCGATTACTAAATAGGTAAGGTGCGCGTATACTGAATCCAAAGGAGTTGAACACATCCAACTGATAAAACCCGCCCAAGGTAATATTGTTGCCGAATGTATTGAATTCTTGTAGCCCGACCCGAAATGCAAAATCGTCATTGGCAGAACTGAACAGATTGGCAAAGGGTATTAATGTAAAATTTTCTTCAAGGTTATAAAACACGTTATGACGCCCATCATTGGAAGAGAATACTTGATAGTACGCATGGGAAACCGAGGGCAATCGTTTCAACCGTGTCATATCCTGCTCCATTAGTGCCGAATCCAGCACCATTCCTGGTCGAAGGTCGATGATTTTTTTTATGAAAGAAGCTTTTGTTCTATTGGCTCCCTGTATTTTGACATCAGCGATAACAGACTCTTGTGCAAAGACGACACCAGGAGATAAAAACAGTAAAAGCAACCGATAGATTCTGATCATAAGAAAGGGTGGCCGGTAGGGCGTTTCAAAGATACTGGATACCAATCATAAAAGTATCACATCATTCTTACTTGAAATATCAATCGAGCGAAAAAGTAATTTCCGAAAATTGATTCACCCAATTGTCTGCACTTACCGCAAGTAAACTAAACCTGTAAGACACATTATTTTGCAAGGTGGGCGGTGTGCCTTTTGTCACGTTCAAAACTACATTGTTAAGCACATAATACTGAAAGCTCCGGTCGAAAGTATAGGTTCCCGAAAGCAAGTTGTTCTGCGCATCCGAGACTACCTGAAAGTATATGGCCGTACCATCATAGGCACCATCGACCCATGAAAAAATGGGCATTGCCGATCCCGATTCTATTGATATATTATCTGGCAGGTATTCGGTGGGCTTCGTGTTTTGCTTCAATCGAATAGGATTCGAAACATGGGTCTTCCCGGCTTCCTCGAAGGTGACGACAACCCACCTTTCGTTCGAAACGACTACTTCAAAACGCTTCATAAAACCATTGAAGACATCCAATAACGGTGGGGTGATCTCTGTATAATTTTCAAAATCATTCTCGTTGACATCAACACGCTCCGTTTCAAAGTAACGGATGTTGCTGGCACCTTCCCTAGGATATAGAAAGACATTCACTAGCTCATTTTTTTCATCACTGGCGGCACAGGCGATTACATTGCCTAGAACCAGCTCCGAATCGTCGGCCAAAGCTTCTAAGGTGCCGGCATCGTCTAATTGGTCGGTGGAGCAACCCACCATCACTAAAAACGCGATCAAAAAGATACAAAATCGCGAGAAATTAACGCCATATCGCACCGAGCATAAAAGTGGTTGTTTTAGCCTTCTTGCCTGTCTAGCAAGACGGTATCTCGATTTCTTCATTCCTTTTTGAACAGGTAGTGCGCTGCCATAATGACCAAAAAAAGCCTTCAAACCCGAAAAAACCATCAAAAAATCCATGCTTTCCGTATTGTGTTGCCAGCCCTTAATACATTTTATAAAATTCCTTTATAATCTCCTGAGCCGGTTTGTTCTGTGGGGTAAACCGGTTATCCTCGGCCCCACCGGATTGATCGTGCTGAATAAACCATTTCCAAACATATCCTCCCGCGAACCAGTCTTCCCCCCAAAACTCGGAGAACAATGCTCTTTTTGCATTTACCTGGGCTTTCAGGTTTACCTTTTCCTCGTAGCGATCCACCAACCAAGGCTTCTTGGCAGTATAATCCATACTACGATAACCAAACTCGGTAAAAAGTACTGGCTTCTTTTTTGTTTTTGAAAGCTTGGCGATTTTTTCCTTCCATGGTTGCCAACCCTTCTGCAATTGCTCTACCGTGGGGGTCTTCGCTTCCGATAGCGGAAAATAGGCATCGATTCCTATAAAGTCGAGATCTTCCCAAAAACTTGTTCGAGGATACTCGTCCCAATTGGCCGCATAGGTCAATTTTCCCGAATAAATTTCCCTTATTTTTTTGATCAGCCGTTTCCAATAGTCGGGTCTATTTTTTACGAACCGTTCCAATTCGGTGCCGATACATAGTAATTCTGCATTGGTTTCTTCGGCGAGTTCGGCATAATTGAGCATAAACTTATCATAAGAGGCCTCCAAAGCCTTCCAATCTTCATCAGATTTCATTTCCAAGGTTCCTGTGAACTCCCCATTCCAAATCCATATCTGTGGTTTGATCATCACGCTTATACCATTCTCCTGCAACAACTGTATATATTGCTTCGCGCCTTTACGTGTTTCCCCATACCATTGACGTTCCGTATCGAAAATGATTTCGGGAGAGTTGATATCCCGAATAAAACCAAAAGGCATTACCGCAGCGTGGTTCGCATGTATCTTGAGCACCTCGTCTACATGTGTTTGCAAAGCCTCTTCCCTGGCCGCTACAAAACTTACCCCATTGATCTTATCGTGCCCTTGTCCGGTACAAGAGAGTTGTAAAAAGCATAACAACAGTAATCCTAAAGCCCTCATTTATGAATGATTAAGGCTTTAAAATTACGTTATTTTAGAATACGCCTTAAAAAATTGCCCGTAGGCCAAGGTTAAAGGTCTGACCGAGACCCGTATTGCTCCCTCTTACGAAGTTGGTATATAACAACTCTAGGTTCAACGCATCGGTCAATTGGTATTTGGCACCTCCGCCCAAGGCCGTAAAGTCTTGTGCAAAGTCATTTCCCAAATCAATACGTTGCGAATGCTGAGCCAATGCCAAAACCGTAAATTTGGAACTGGGGAAATAACTTAGAAAGACACCGGGGGTCAGATTTAAGCTGTTGTTGGCAAAACTCTCGTCTTGTTCACCAAAACTCCATTCGGCATTGATTTCCGAAAATAGTTGCCATTTATCACCAGGAAAGGTGTAATCATAGAAAAAACGATTTTGCCATATATAGCCTTTCTGATCTAGGAATACACCGTTCTCCACTTCATTATCGACCAACGGGATAAAAAATGAACTTTGGATACTGAAATTGCTCACAGAAGCAATAGGTACAAACTTCACCGATGGGGCAATCGAAGTGAATCCGGACCTGGCATTACCTTCTTCCCCATCAAATTGAAAAACTTCCAGTGCCCCACGGTCATTAATGACATTCGATCGGAATTCAAAAATGGCCCCTACGTTCCATCGTTTATTCTCGCCCACTCCGGTGTAGACCTCTAAGGTCGAGGTAAAGAAGGTTTGCCTCGGTTCCTCCCCATCGGAAAAAGTACTTTCGGTCTGGGTGTATAGGTTGTTAAACCATTTGAGGTCTATCTGGCCCTTGCCGATCAGTTTCGACGGAGTGTATTGTTGAATGTTACTTCTTTGCGGGGGCGGATCATCTTGTACTGTATCTTGAGAAAAAGCCCCAATTGTTACAAAAAGGATTCCTACAGTTACGATGTAATTACGAATTGATTTCATTGTTTAATGTTTTGTTGGATACTTGTTAGACAACAGCGGTACATCTCCCCGACAAATACCAGGGAAAGATTGCGCAGTATATATTGTTTTAATTTATGTTATTGGATTTCGTTCAAGGTCCAGTCGTATGGGTAATACGATACCTTTGCCTTTTCAGGGAGTTTTTCGGTCTTATATTTGTTGATAAAGTCGGTCACGGTTCCATCCTGTTCAAAATCTCCTTGATACCACTCGAATATCTGCGAAATCTTTACTTTGTTTTTATTTACTTGTATAAAAGCAGGATTATTTAGGGCAGCAATTGTTTGCCGCTCCAATTGCGCTTCCAGTTGAGCAGGCGTATATGCCTCATTGATGATGGGCGGACAACCCAATCCCGCACAGACCAGTACAAAATGAAACCTGGCTTCCTTGGGAAAATTGGCCCGAAGTAGTTTATTCTCAATATCGTTTAGGGTACTATTTGTTCCTCCGATATTGTGCTTGGTCTTGTCAAAAAAACCATGAAGGTCGGCAGGGCGTTTTACGGGGTAGTTTTCAACGATTCCTTTAATGACCAAAAGATTGTACCCATTGATCCAGAAAGCTTGATACTCGGCCGTATTTTCTTTCTTTACTGAAATCTGTTTGGCATTTTCCAACAACGCATTCAATTCGCTGGGATCATTTTTTATGCTTTTATACGCTACTCTACCATTCTTCACGTGGGTTTTGAAGAAGTTGTCGGCAGCTGTGAAAAACTCCGAAGTGGTTTGTCCATAGCCAGAAAATAAAGTGCTTACGAAAAGTAAGGTAACCAAGTAGTAATTCGTTTTCATGTTTAAAGGTTTTGTTAGCGTTGCATTGCCGAATGGGTCGAGGCTTTTTTTACATCCCTACAAAAAAAAATAATTTTGTGATTTCTTTAAGATTTTAAAAATCAATCGCTTACAAGTACGAAAAGTGAGTCATTCCCTTACAAAATAGGTTCCTATTCAATTTCTTTCTAAATTATGCCATTGGATTAAGTTTCTCTTTGCGAGAACGACCCATCTCGAAACAATCACCAATCAAGTATACATGGAACATATTGTGATTATAGGAAATGGTATTGCCGGCGTCACGGCGGCAAGACATATTCGAAAGAATTCCGATAAGAAAATTACGATTATCTCTACAGAGACCGATTATTTCTTCTCCCGTACCGCTTTAATGTATGTCTACATGGGGCATATGAAATTTGAACATACCCAACCCTATGAGAATTGGTTTTGGAAAAAGAACCGAATAAATCTGGTAAAAGGCTATGTCTCCAAGGTCGACCATGCCAATAATACGTTGGTATTGAGCGAGGGCACGAATGTCGCCTATGACAAGTTGATCATCGCTGTAGGGTCCAAGCCAAATAAATTCGGTTGGCCGGGGCAAGACCTGAACGGTGTGCAAGGCCTCTATCATAGACAAGATTTAGAACAGCTTGAGCAAAATGCGCCCAACAATAAGGTCTGCAAAAGAGCGGTCATTGTCGGAGGAGGGCTTATCGGTATCGAGTTGGCCGAGATGTTGGTCACCCGGAATATTCCAGTTACCTTTTTGGTTCGGGAAACGAGTTTTTGGAATGGTGTACTCCCCAAAGGGGAATCACAAATGATCAATGAACATATCTTGGAGCATCATATCGACCTTCGATTGGCAACCAACTTGGTTGAAATAATTGCCGATGAAAATGGAAGGGCAAAGGCAGTAACGACCGATAAGGGAGATACCATAGAATGTAACGTGGTGGGTCTTACAGCTGGGGTTTCGCCAAATGTTGATTTTCTAAAGGACTCTGGCATCGAATTGGGTCGTGGTGTAAAAGTAAACCGTTTCCTTGAGACCAATATTCCCGGTGTCTATGCGATCGGGGATTGTGCCGAACAGCATGAGGCCATTGGCAATCGCAGGCCCATCGAGGCAGTCTGGTATACTGGCCGTATGATGGGAGAAGCATTGGCCCAAACCATTTGTGGTACGAAAACACCGTACAATCCCGGACATTGGTTCAATTCGGCCAAGTTTCTCGATATTGAATACCAAACCTATGGATGGGTTTTTAGTGAGCGTAATATGAAGGAAACCGAACAACATTTCCACTGGCGGCATCCAAATGAAAATCTATGCATCACCATTGCCTTTTGTCATAAAACCAAGAAGTTTTTAGGCATCAATACGTTTGGCATTCGCATGCGACATGAAATATTCGACCGCTGGTTGACAGAGGAGCGAGATGTCGATTATGTGATAGCATATCTAAAGGATGCCAACTTTGATCCTGAATTTTATGGGCAATATGAAGAGGAAATCATAGCCAGTTATAATTCAGAAATGAACACTTCGATTACGCCTAAGAAGAAGAGCTGGAAACGAATCTTCGCAAAGGCGTAAACACTTGGCTCCAGACAATCAATAGAAAAAACATCTTTACAAATACTTTTTTATGAGCACGTACGATAACAATATGGCCCTCACAGGAGAGCCCCCTAAGGCCTTGAACACCGGACAGAAACTAGCAACCCTTTTGGGCATGTCTGGCTTGGGCATATTGGTTTTGAATCTTTTTAATCTTGAATTTCCCAACAGTGGACTATGGCTAAGCATCTCGTTGGTCGCTATCTTCATCGGAGTCGTTTGGTTTGCAAAAGCCGCATATGGGCATAAGTCCAAGGGGATTAAAAACGATGGGGTATGGTTCAAATCGATGTCGAGCAGGGGAATTCTAGCTTGGATAGCGGGCATCGCCCTGACAGGATTTTATATTGTGCTCTATTTTTATCCCGAGTATTTGGGCTTGGTCAAAGGGGGAGACAATACTGGCGTTATTGCGCTTTTTGACCCGCTGAGCAAGTTGTTGAGCGGGAATCCTGCCAGTCAGTGGTTTGTATATGGAGCTCTCTATACGGTCGCTATCCTTGCATTTGGAATAAAGTTTATTTGGAAGTACCGACATAACACCTATGAAATTGTACGAACCATTAGTGTCATGTTTTTTCAAACCGCTTTTGCTTTTATCATACCCGAAATCATGGCGCGATTGAACGGGGATCTACCCTATTACGATCTCAAGAACATGTGGCCTTTGAACTACTACAATTTCGAGCGATATCGCATCAATAGTTTCATCGATGCGGGCGACGTGGGAATGGCCATGCTTGTTTTTGGCATCGCCTCCATATTCATTATCAGCCCGATTCTCACGTATAAATTCGGAAAGCGTTGGTACTGTTCATGGGTCTGCGGTTGTGGCGGACTGGCCGAAACTGCCGGCGATGCGTTTCGGCAGTTGAGCGACAAAAGCAAATCGGCCTGGAAAATAGAGCGTTGGGTCGTACATAGTGTCGTCGTTTTTGTCACCCTAATGACGACCGCAGTAATCTATTCTTACCTTGGGAATGACACCTCCAAATACTGGTTGACCAAATCTACCTTTTTAATTGGTGTCGGCACTCTTTTGACCGCAGTCTTTGCCTGGGTAATGATCTACAAAAGGCAGGAGTTGCAGAAAGATGCGAGATATGGGGCCATCGGTTATTTTGTAATTATTATGGCGTTGATCGGATTCCATTTTTTCAGCGGCGAGGGCAACGTTTTTATTTTCAAGTCAGAATCGCTTCGAAAGACCTATAGCTTTTTAATCGGGAGTATTTTTTCTGGTGTCATAGGTACTGGTTTTTATCCTATTTTGGGAAATCGGGTCTGGTGCCGGTTTGGCTGCCCCATGGCCGCGATTTTAGGGTTTCAACAGCGTCTATTTTCTAAGTTCAGGATTACGACCAATGGTGGCCAGTGCATTTCTTGCGGTAATTGTTCTACCTATTGCGAAATGGGTATCGACGTAAGAGCTTACGCCCAAAAAGGGGAGAACATAGTCCGTTCAAGTTGCGTGGGCTGTGGAATTTGCTCCGCAGTATGTCCGCGAGGGGTATTGAAATTGGAAAATGGTCCCTTGGAAGGGCGCATTAACCCTACCGAAGTCTTGTTGGGCAATGATGTTGATTTAATGGACTTGGTGAATAAAAAATAAGAAACGAAATACAAGGTAAGGGCAGGAAATACAAAAACTCCAAAGGAACAAACCGGGAACTCTCAACGTCATGCCAGACTCTTAGGGCAAGCTAAAGACAGGCCTGTCGTAGCATAGGTCGTATAAGCCTCAAAAATTGAATTGCCCTTACTATGTTAGTTTGGCCGACCCCATTCGACCAAGCCTAAAAACAACCCTCATTGGTAAAGCTATTATTCATAAATGTCATGTTACTTTTCTTCGGAAACCCTTCCGAAGAAATGGGGGCGTACCACAAAGAGTATTATGAAACCGGGCGTACAAAATCTGAGGGTTGGTTGAAGAACGGACAGAAAGAGGGCTATTGGCGTTTTTACCATCCGAATGGGAGAATTTCGGAAAAGGGACATTATGAGCGGGGCAAACGCCAAGAATATTGGTATTTTTACACCATTAAGGGCCTGCTACAACAAGAAGGCCACTATCAAAATGGAACCAAGGTCGATTGGTGGCTCTTTTACGACAACAGCGGTACCGTAAATCATAAATGCCAGTTGAGTAACGGAAAGAAAAATGGTTACTGCCTTCAGTATAAAAACAGGAAGCTCTCCGCAGCGGAAAAATATAGGAATGGAAAAAAAATCAAAACCTGGTATAGCCTTCGCAGCTTTAAAAAGGAAAACAATCTCTCTGATTTAAGATGATGCAACATCTTTTTACCTGTCTTTTAGTTTTCTGTTTGTTGCCTATAACCGCTCAAACGGAACTTAATTATCCTGAAATAATTCACGGTGTAGAAAAAATTGAAGCAAATTGGGTGAGCCATCCAGGGATTCAAGGTGCCGAAGACCGTGTCATCTTATTTCGAAACACTTTCTCGGTCACCGATACGGATGAGGATTTGATTATTAACATTTCAGCTGACAACCACTATTTCTTATATGTTAACGGGAAGTTGGTTACCCATGGACCCCAATTAAGCGATACCGAACACTGGAAGTTCGAAACGTTGAACTTAAAAGACTTTTTAAGGAAAGGAGAAAATATTGCCACCGTCAAAGTAGTGAACTATGGTAAACGTAGGTTCCTCGGCTTTCAAAGTTTGTACACCGCATTAATGGTAAACGGAGTTACTGAAAATGCCAAGCCTCTCACCACCAAAGGTCCCGGCGATGGATGGAAATGCCATTTAGATGATTCATACAAAGCATTGGAAGTACATTGGAGAAGCACCGGAGAGAATAGGATCATTGGTGGATTCTACGCCAATAACCCAACCGATTTTGTTGATATGAACCAACATCCAACCGGTTGGACAACATTGAAATTTGATGATACTATCTGGCAGTCAACCGCCTTTTACGAGAGTGCAAGTAGTATGGGAGGGGCCATCGCCTATTTATTGGAACCAAGAAATCTTCCTTTGTTGAGTTGGGATACAGAATCGGTCGGTACCATGGTACGTTCTACCAATACGGTCACCACTTCGTTTCCAGAGTCCGGCACCTTACACATCCCTGCCAATACAACGGTATCTTTTTTAATCGATAAAAAAAAGGTGACCAGTGGTTTCCCCGAGCTCCGTTTTAGTGGAGGCAAAAATACTTCTATCAAAATCAAATATGCGGAAAATCTTTTTGGACCGAATCAGGAAAAAGGGGACCGCAACCAAATCGAGGGAAAACAATTGATAGGTTACTTGGATCACATTATTTCCAATGGAAGTCCCGATCAAAGATTTATACCGACCTGGATGCGAACGTTTCGATTTATTGAATTTCAAATTGAAACAGGTGATTCGGAGCTAGCCCTGGAACAATTTCAAAACCATCGCTCCACGACCACCATCCCCTCCTCAGCTAATTTTACTAGCGACAACGAAACCTACAACCAAATTTTTGACATCTGTAAACGAACGGTAGCGCTATGCACGCAGGACTATTTTCTGAGCGATGCCTATTATGAAACCATGCAGTACATAGGGGATACCAAAGTACATGCGCTCATTTGGCAAACGCTTAGCGGAAGTCTGTCCCATACCGAAAATGCCCTTCGACAGTTTCATCACTCCAGAGATGCCGAAGGAAATTTATTAGGGGCCTATCCGCTGCGATCCACATTTATTTTTCCAACTTATTCCCTTATATGGGTCGATATGGTGGCCGATTACTATGCCCTAACCGGAGATACTTTGATGATACAAAAATATAAAGCCGGTATTGCCCATACCCTGCATGGGTTCGAAAAGAACATGAAAGAAAACCACCTTGTCGATAAGACCCGCTATCGCTATTTTATAGATTGGTATCAAAACCCCGACAATGGTGGTGGAACCGCTAAAAACAATGGAGGGGAAAATTCGGCAGTGGTGAGTTTGCATTATGCCCATGCGCTAATGAACGCGGCCAAACTCTACTCTGCAATTGGGGAAGGGCACCAATCAAAAAGGTTCAGTGACAGAGCAGAAAAGATTAAAAAAGCCGTCTACGAACTGTGTTATGATTCCGAACGGGAACTTTTTGCAGAACAGCCCGATAAATCTGTTCATGACCAGCACACCAATATCATGGCCATTTTAACCGATGCCATTGAACCCGCCAAACAGAAAGAATTATTGTACCGAATACTACAGGAGGAAGACCTGCTCCAAGCTACTTACTACTATCGGTTTTATCTTTTTGAAGCCATTAAAAAAGTAGGAGCCCCAGAACTCTTCGACTTGGCTCAAAGGCCATGGGAAGGCATGATCAACGATCACATGACCACTACTTTGGAACGCTTTGAATCGACCACCAAACCCACCCGTTCAGAGGCACATCCTTGGAGCGCCTCTCCGGCATATTTTTACTTGACTTATCTTACAGGTATCCAGTCGAAAAAAAACAGCTTTGAAGAAATTCGAATCGCTCCTGTCTTCGGAAAATTGAAAACGATGAAAGGATCCATGCCTACTCCTAGGGGAAACATTCTTTTCGACCTTACAAAAAAGGGAAACATCCTTTTAGCTGAAATTGAAATCCCGGAAGAATGTAAAGGCGAAATTGTCTGGAATGATTCCATTCGACCACTCAGGCCGGGAAAACAGCAGCTCGAACTAAAATAAAAAAATGTCCGATACGATTATCAAGGTTATCATTCCTGCCTTCAATGAGGAAGATTCCATTGGCGAAGTCATTAAGGAACTTCCAAAATCGGTTTCGGAAATAATAGTTGTTAACAATAAATCAACAGACGCCACGGCCGAAAACGCCCGTAGTGCCGGAGCTACCGTGCTTACCGAAAACAGGAAGGGCTACGGATATGCCTGTCTATGTGGTATGGAGTACATAGCCCAACAGTCCAAAGCACCGGATATTCTCGTATTTATCGACGGAGACTATTCCGATTATCCCGAAGAACTCGACAAAATAGTGGCACCTATTTTAGATAATGGTTATGATTTCGTAATTGGAGCCAGGGTGAAACGACTTAGAGAGCAGGGCAGTATGACTCCTCAACAAGTTTTCGGGAATTGGTTGGCGACCACCTTGATGAAAATATTGTTTAGGGCAACATTTACCGACCTTGGACCGTTTAGAGCTATAAAGTACGACAAATTGCTCGGGTTGCAGATGGAGGACAAGACCTATGGTTGGACCGTGGAAATGCAATTAAAAGCACTCAAACAAAAACTGACATATACCGAAGTACCAGTACGTTACAAACGAAGAATTGGCATCTCAAAAGTGTCAGGTACCGTAAAAGGTAGTATATTTGCGGGCATAAAAATATTAGGTTGGATTTTTAAATACAGCATCAAATAACATGGGACTAACAATTGCTTACATTATCATCGCCATCTACAGTATTGCGTTGCTATTGATATTCTTCTATAGTTTGGCCCAATTGAATCTGTTGATCAACTATTTGGGCTACAAAAAACAAAACCAGAACGCTCCGAAATTTAATTTGATGGACCCTAGGGAAATTCCCATGGTCACCATACAACTGCCCGTTTACAATGAAGAATATGTAATGGAGCGCCTTTTGGAGAATATTGCCAAAATCGAATACCCTAAAAGCAAGTTGGAAATTCAAGTATTAGATGATTCTACTGACGACTCTGTCGTAGACACGGCCAAATGGGTGGGTGAACTTCAGAAAACAGGACTTGACATTCAACACATACGTCGTGAAAACCGACAGGGATTCAAAGCCGGAGCATTGAAAGAGGGCCTAGAAATCGCCAAAGGAGATTTTGTCGCCATTTTTGACGCCGACTTTTTACCCGATAGTGATTGGCTTAAAAAGACCGTTATCTATTTCAAAGACCCTGAAATTGGCGTGGTGCAGACCCGATGGGGCCATATTAATCGTGATTACTCCGTACTGACCAAAATTCAGGCTTTTGCCCTTGATGCACACTTTACCTTGGAACAGGTAGGTCGCAATGCCAAAGGACACTTCATCAACTTTAACGGCACCGCAGGTATTTGGAGAAAAGAATGCATCCTCGACGCGGGCAACTGGGAAGGCGATACCTTGACCGAAGATTTAGACCTTAGTTATCGAGCGCAGCTCAAAAACTGGAAGTTTAAGTATTTGGAAGATGTAGAAACCCCTGCCGAGCTTCCTGTGGTCATCAGTGCTGCCCGTTCACAACAGTTTCGTTGGAACAAAGGTGGGGCGGAGAACTTTAGAAAATCGGTGTGGAGCGTTATCAGTGCCAAAAATATTTCGTTCAAGACCAAATTTCACGGTGTGATGCATTTGTTGAACAGTAGTATGTTCCTGTGCGTTTTTATCGTAGCTATTTTGAGTATCCCCACCATGTACATCAAAAATATATACCCGCAATTTGATTTGGTATTCGATGCACTTAGTTTCTTTATCCTAAGTACCGTGATCCTTTTCATTTGCTATTGGTTTACCTATAAAAGCATTCAAGGAAGTAGTTTTGACAATTTCGTTGACTATATCAAACTCTTTTTCACCTTCTTTTCAGTGGCCTTGGGCTTCTCGTTGCATAATTCCATCGCTGTTTTAGAAGGGCATATGGGCAAGCGCAGTGAGTTCGTGCGCACCCCTAAATTCAATATCAACAGCCTTACCGAAAGCTGGAAAGGCAACAAATACCTCACTAAAAAATTATCGCCTAACATGCTTTTGGAGTTTGCTTTAATGCTCTACTTCCTCTACGGTATGTATTTGGCGATTCCTTTGAACGATTTTGGACTCTTTCCGTTCCATTTTATGTTGTTCTTGGGCTTTGGCTTCGTTTTCTTTAAATCGTTGACCGCTAGGGCTTAAGCACCCTTCTCTTGGGAACAGGTTGGTGGCAAAAAAACCCAACATACGGACTCGGGGAACTTCTGTCTCGGAAAAGTGCCCATTAGAAATATTTTAGTGAATTTGGCCAGATTCCTGAAAAGGATGGTTATATTCAAAAGGTGGAAAGTAATTTCATTATTCATCAACAAGCACGAAAGTACCAATGGTCTGGAGATTGTTTTCTATCGATCAAGTCTTTCTACAATGGAGCAGCGGATTATCAAATAAAACAACGCGAGTACCGTGTTGACCAAAAGTGTTTCCTTGTTCTAAACGAGTGCACCAAATACCGCTTAACTATCGATAACCTGAACGAAACGGAATCTTTTTGTATTTTTTTCTCCCCACAATTTGTCTCTAGCGTACTTTCCGAACTACAGGCTTCCGATAAAGAATTACTTGATTTCAACGCGACTCGAAGAGATGGAATTCGACTGTTTGAAAAAAATTACCCTCATAAAGGTGCATTGTCCAGGCTTCTTAAAATTGGAAGGGCAAAATCCCATTTGGGAATGTCCGATATTGAAAAAGATGAGTATTACCACCAAGTGTTGTATGAGCTCATTTGTCGAAATGGTAGAGTACTTCAGGATATTGATCGTTTATCTTCTAAAAAGAAATCTACTCGAAAAGAGATTTATCAAAGAATCCTCTTCGTGAAAGATTATATAGACAAAAACTATACTGAAAACATACGATTAAGTGACTTGGCAAAAGTTGGTATGCTATCTGAAAACCATCTTTTAAGGAACTTTAACCAAATTTTCGGGATGACTCCTTTTCAATATATTTCCAAAAAAAGAATCTGGGAGGCCAAGCGACAAATACGGGAAAGCAATAAACCTATAAAGGATATCGCTACAGACCTTGGTTACTCAAGTTTTGGTAATTTCAGCACTTATTTCAAGTCTATAGTTGGGCTATCGCCTAGTCAAATACGTAAAAAGTGATATATAGTAATCGACCATAACGCATTACCATTTTCTTTGCGAAAAAGATATTCCCATGAAATTCATGACACTAGTGCTTTTTCTTTCATTGGCAGGCAGCTCACTTAAAACAAATGATATGATAGAATTACTAAAGACCCACATCAAAAACAAAGATGCTGAAAAAGCCATGTTGCTTATAAGAGAAAACCCCGAAATCCTGAATATCGAAGATGAGAATGGAAGTTCGGGATTTATGATTCTAGCTTATGGTGGACTCCATGACGTTTTTGAGCAGGCCAAGAAACTAAAAAAAGTATTCTCGTTTCATGAGGCAATTATCGCAGGGAAAATCGAATCGGTAAAAGCCTATTTGGAGGAATCAAGCAGCAGTTTGGTCAATACCCATTCGAATGATGGTTTTACCCCCTTGTCCTTGGCGGTGTTTTTCAATCAGACACAAATTGCGAAACTACTCATCGAAAACAAAGCCAATCCCAATTTGAGCGCAACCAATCCTTCAAAAGTAAATGCCCTTCATGCCGCGGTAGCAAAAGAAAACTATGAGCTTTGTGAAGTATTGCTTGAAAAGGGAGCAGACGTTAATAGTGTACAGATGCAAAATGTAACTCCTTTACACTCTGCCGTTCACCGGGGAAATCTAAAATTGATAAAACTTTTGGTGGAAAGCGGAGCCTCAATTGGATTGAAAATGGACAATGGGGATACTGCATTGATCATCGCAGAGCGGGAAGGCCATCATGAGATTAAAAAGTATTTATCGACCAGGCAGGAATGAAAAAGCCTTGGTTAAAAACAAGGCTTTTCTTTGTATTGAACTAATGCTCCAATAGATTTCTTACTCCCCCTGCCCCATCGAAAAGCCTCTTTGACCATCGAACTCGTATAGGTTTTCAGTTTTGATGACATCAAATCCCTGATTGTGTAACTTAGATAAGAGCGCAACCACATTTTCATAGGCGACCGGTTCATAAACGATTGTCCCATCTATTTGAGCATTGGAGGCTACGAAACGGCAACGCCAATGATCGGTACAATAGGTTTCTTCGGAACCCTTGGGATATACCTTCACTCCGCGGTTAGTGATCATTTTCAACTGCAACTGAAAAGCCGCAATACGAGACAGCTCATCTCCAATGGTTTGAGGGTTAGACCCGTTCCAATCGATAAAGACATCAACTCCGACCAATTCCTTTTTCCGTTCTTTTCGTACGTAGCTCGGAATTTGCATGGCACCAGTACCGGAAGCCATTTTGGTTGCCTTTAGTTTTTCGGGTCGTTGTCCCAGATGGGCAATTACCCGTTCCGTAAACTCAGTGGTAGTTATCTTTTTACTGCCAACGCCTTTCTGATAAATATCCGTGGTATGATACCCTTTTTCCAAAATCGTCAACCAGGCATGTTCTATGGTATCAGCTATGTTAGACTGTCCAATATGGCGCAGCATCATCAAAGAGGCATTCAACAAACCGGAAGGGTTGGCCAAATTCTGTCCTGCGATATCAGGAGCAGAGCCATGAATAGCTTCGAACATCGCTACACGGGACCCGATATTTGCCGAACCCGCCATACCGACAGAGCCAGCAATTTCGGCCACTATGTCCGATACAATATCACCGTAGAGATTTGAGGTCACGATCACATCATAGTCTTGAGGCCTTGCGGCTAAGCGAGCTGCCCCAATATCAATGATTTGAGTCTCGCTCTTTATCTGAGGATACTCTAGGGCAATCTCGTCAAACACACGATGGAACAGCCCATCGGTCAGCTTCATGATATTGTCCTTGAGCATACAGGTGACTTTCTTTCTCCCATGCAGCCGAGCATATTCAAAAGCATAACGAACAATTTTTTCACAACCAGGTCGGGTAATCAACTTTAAGCATTGTACCACATCCTGCGTTTGTTGGTGCTCGATTCCGGCATAGAGGTCTTCCTCATTCTCCCGCACGACGACTACATCCATTTCGGGAAAGTGGGTATGTACATAAGGACTTAAAGCCCGAACGGGGCGTACATTGGCAAACAGTCCCAACGTTTTTCGAAGGGTAACGTTCAAACTTTTATACCCTTTTCCCTGTGGCGTGGTGATAGGTCCTTTCAAGATCACTTTGGTATCCTGAATGGTCTTCCATGTCTCAGGAGCAATACCGGAAGTATTACCGGCCAAATATACCTGCTCTCCCAGTCGAATAGGTTCTGGGTCGATGCGGGCTCCCGCAGCTTCTAAAATTTTTAAGGTAGCATCCATGATTTCCGGACCAATACCATCCCCATGTGCTACCGCTATTTTTACCTTTTCGCTCGTTTTTTTACTTTCGAGACCTGCTATTGCCAATTGTTCGTTCATAAAACCAGTTTTTATTTGATGATACAAAGATGAAAAAACCAATTCATAAATTTTTATTTATAATTCTTATATAATTCATATGTAAATTTTATGTTTAGAAAATACTCTTTTCCATAATAACCTTAAGCAAAAAAGAGTCGAACCTGCGAAAGTTCTGCACAGGACATTTTTCGAAGTACTTTTTTTCCGGTAAAACCCTTAATTTAGTCCAAAACGAACAAGCTGACTAACACGTGCCTAACCAACTCATCACGTATTGGAAACTGCATCGAACGGCTATTTTATTGGCCCTGTTGACCGTTGCCTTCTATTTAACCTTTGCTTACCAACTTACAAGAACCGATTTTATAAAATTGCTCAGCCTTTTCGCGGCCTTGTTTTTTCTCTGTTTTAAGCTTATTCAATTTGAGAAATGGAATGTGAAGTTCCTGTTGGTAGCTGGTATCCTCTTCAGGTTAGTATTTATCATTGCGGAACCCAACCTCTCCCAGGATTTCTATCGTTTCATTTGGGATGGCGAGTTGGTCTCCAATTTCATAAACCCCTACTTACAGGTTCCCAACACCCTTATTGAACAGCCTAATGTAGTAATCGCCAATGCCCAAGAACTCTATGACGGCATGGGAAAGTTGAGCGCTCGGCATTTTAGCAACTATCCACCGTTGAATCAATTGCTCTTTGCACTGGCTGCATTACTGGGCGGAAAAACCATATTGGGTTCAGTAGTGGTGATGCGAGTAACCATGATATTGGCAGACATCGGGATTTTTTACTTTGGACGCAAACTACTGCGCAATCTCAATAAATCGCCCCATCTTGTTTTTTGGTATTTTCTGAATCCTTTGGTAATTATTGAACTTACCGGAAACCTACATTTCGAGGGGGTAATGCTTTTCTTTTTTGTTTGGGCGATGTATTTGCTATCCGTTAAAAAATGGTTTCCGGCGGCCATTATCTATGCGCTATCTATTTGTGTAAAGCTTGTACCATTGCTTTTCTTGCCCCTTTTTTTAAAACACCTTGGATGTAAAAAGAGTATCTATTTCTATACCGTGATGGGGCTTAGCTGTTTGTTATTGATACTCCCTTTTTATTCTCCAGAATTTGTAGATAACTATACCAAGACCGTCGGACTCTGGTTCTCGAATTTTGAATTTAATGCAGGATTGTACAATGGCATAAAAAAATTGGCGGTACAGTTCAATGCCAAACCCTGGGAACTTGTTAAAACGTATGGTAAAATCACTCCCTGGCTTACTATTACCACAGTGTTGCTCTTCACCTTCTTTCGTAACAACTACAAGTTGGGTACTTTAATAAGCTCAATGTTTTGGGTCTTGACTTTTTACTATTTTACCACAACAACAGTACATCCTTGGTACCTTATCTTTCTGGTGACCCTTTGTATTTTCACTGAATATCGCTTTGCCATCCTCTGGTCTGCACTGGTATTTTTAAGTTACTTCGCCTATGCCAACGAAGCCTTTCATGAAAACCTTTGGATACTGGCCATCGAGTATTTTGCGGTATATGCCTTTTTGGCTTACGAAATTATCACACGCCACGGAAAAAAAGTGTTATTTCTCAAAAAATAGCCGTCTATAGAGGTCTATTCAATATTATTTGTACATTTGAATTGTAATGAAGAACAATAACTATTCTTATACCTCTCTCTGGGCTTTGATTCCAGCCCGTTCTTTTGCGCCCGTTCGCCGTCGCCCGTAAGGGTGTTCTTCTGTATTGGAAATAGGTGAGTCCATTTCCGTTTCAAATCAAAAATGTAGTTTTTTAATCTTTAAAGCCAATTTCAATGAAAATTGTCATTGCGAACGAGTCCCATTTTAAATATGCAACTATTATTTGCGATACCATTGCCGATTCGGCAAAGGTACGGGGTACGGGTATTGCCAAACGAACCCCGGAATACATACTCAAAAAATTGGAAAATGGGAACGCTGTAATCGCTTTGGACGGAGACACCTTCGCCGGTTTTTGTTACATCGAAGTCTGGGGGCATGAAAAATACGTTGCTAATTCTGGTCTTATCGTACATCCCGATTATCGGGCAAGAGGGCTTGCCAAACAAATTAAGAAGAAGATTTTTGAACTGTCAAAAACAAAATTTCCCGAAGCCAAAATCTTTGGGATTACCACGGGCCTTGCCGTCATGAAAATCAACTACGAATTGGGTTATAAACCTGTTACCTTTTCGGAATTGACCGATGATCCCGAGTTTTGGAAAGGCTGCCAAACGTGTAAGAATTTTGATGTCTTGACCCGAACCGAACAAAAAATGTGCTTGTGTACGGGCATGCTCTACGACCCGTTGACCCAAAACAAAAAAGAAGAAAAGAAAGTAAACAGTAAGGCATTTAAAAGATTAAAAAGCATAAAAGAGCAATTGTTCCTAAAAAAGAAAACGAAATAAGCTTGTCACTGCGATTGGATAAGAGGCACATGGAATAATCTGTTCCCTACCCTTTCGAATCGACAAAAAAGAATAGAAGATTATGAAAAAACTAGTACTTGCATACAGCGGTGGTTTGGACACCTCTTACTGTGCTAAATATTTATCCAAAGAACAAGGCTTCGACGTGCATGCGGTAAGCGTTAATACGGGCGGGTTCTCCCAAGAGGAAATCGCAGAGATTGAAAAAAAAGCGTTGCAGCTCGGGGCAAGTTCCTACACCTCTATCGATGCGGTACAGACCTTTTATGAAAAAGTAGTCAAGTACCTCATCTTTGGCAACGTATTAAAAAACAATACCTATCCATTATCGGTCAGCGCCGAACGCATTGTACAGGCCATTGAAATTGTAAACCATGCCAAAAAGATTGGAGCCGACCACATCGCCCACGGGAGTACGGGGGCAGGCAACGACCAAGTACGATTCGATATGATTTTTCAGACGATTGCACCAGAAATCGACATTATTACACCTATTCGGGATGAACGACTATCCCGGGAATCCGAAATTGAATATTTGAAAGAAAACGGGGTGGATTATTCTTGGGAGAAGGCAAAATATTCCATCAACCGAGGGCTCTGGGGTACTTCAGTAGGTGGTGAAGAAACCTTGACCTCCGAAAAGCCCTTACCAGACAGTGCCTATCCCAGTCAATTGCAAGAAAAGGAACCCTCTCAAGTAAGCCTCACTTTTGAAAAAGGAGAGCTAGTTGCCCTTGACGGACAAACGGATACTCCTGTTGCCAATATTGAAAAATTAAATGCTATGGCATCGAAATATGCCATAGGTCGAGATATTCATGTGGGGGATACCATTATCGGCATCAAGGGGCGTGTTGGTTTTGAAGCACCTGCACCCTTGATCATTCTGAAGGCACATCACCTGCTAGAAAAGCACACGTTAACCAAGTGGCAGCAATATCAAAAAGAGCAATTGGGGAATTTTTATGGCATGTTACTCCATGAAGGCAATTATCTCGATGCGGTGATGCGCAATATCGAAGCCTTCTTGACAGATGCTCAAAAAACAGTCTCCGGAGAAGTACACGTTGGCCTCTACCCCTTTCAGTTTCGATTGAACGGCATTTCCTCTAAACACGACTTAATGAACGCCTCCTTCGGAAGTTATGGGGAAATGAACAAAGGTTGGTCGGCCGAGGAGGCAAAAGGCTTTATCAAAATACTTTCCAACCAAGGAAAAATTTATAACCATGTAAACAACGACCATGATTAAGGTAGGCATTGTAGGCGGTTCTGGATATACCGGTGGAGAACTCATCCGAATTTTACTGCACCACCCTGAGGCAGCAATAGCGTTCGTATATAGCACTACGCGTGCGGGGAAAAAAGTGACTTCGGCACATCCCGACCTGCACGGTCAAACAAATCTGGAATTCACTGGAAAGATAAATCCTGATATAGATCTTGTATTTCTATGTTTAGGCCATGGCAATTCTACCCAATTCCTAAATGAGCATCATTTTTCCAGGCAAACCAAAATCATCGACTTAAGCAACGACTTTCGCCTACAGAAAGATGCGACCCTGAACGGAAAAGAATTTGTATACGGATTGCCGGAGCTCAACGAAGCAGCTATTCGCAAAGCGGACTATCTGGCCAACCCAGGTTGCTTTGCCACTGTCATTCAGCTAGCGCTACTTCCGTTGGCGAAAGCAAACCTCTTGGGCAACGATGTACACATCAATGCCGTTACCGGTAGTACCGGGGCGGGAGTGCGTCCGGCAGACACGACGCATTTTAGTTGGAGAAACAACAATGTGAGTTGGTACAAGCCCTTTATCCATCAACATTTGGGAGAAATCAGGGAAAGCCTCAACGCTTTACAGGAAGAAGTGGGGGAATTATTTTTTCTTCCCGTGCGTGGCAATTTTACCCGTGGTATTTTTGCTACCTGCTATACCCATTTTGAAGGCAGCGAGGTAGATGCAAAAGCATTATATGAATCTTTTTATGCCAATGCCGTATATACCCATACCGTTGAGACCCCCATACACCTGAAGCAGGTGGTAAATACCAACCAATGCCATGTACACCTGCATAAATACAACGACCAGTTGCTCATCACATCGGCCATCGATAATTTGTTGAAAGGTGCCTCCGGACAAGCAGTACAGAATATGAATTTGATGTTTGGGTTTAAGGAACATACAGGATTGCATTTAAAGGCAGGGGTGTTTTAATGAGTAAGCAGTGCTCGGTAATACGTATGCGGAAAGTCAAAAAAATTGGGGTACTAGCTACTAGGTACTTCGTACTAAATACTAAAAAATGAAAATAGCCATTATCGGAACCGGAAACCTGGGCCTCGCTATCGCAAAAGGCATTTTGCACAGCGACGGGGCCACCAACATGTATATGACCAAACGGCATATCGAAAGTATCAAAAGCTTTGAAAAGTATGGAAATGTTGTGGTCACCTCTGACAATCGCGAAGCGGTTCAAAACTCGGACATCCTGATTTTTGCCGTACAGCCCGGCCATTTTTCTCAAATTCTGACAGACATAAAAGACCTTTTAACCGAAAACCATGTGGTGATTTCAACGATTACCGGATTTAGTATCGAGAAGATAGAAGCAATCATAGGTCCTGAAAATTATATCGTGCGAAGCATGCCCAATACCGCTATATCGGTAGGGAAATCTATGACCTGTGTTTGTGCCAATACCATGGGTAAGAAAAGGGTAGAGCTCACGAAAGCCATTTTTAACCAGATGGGGCACTCAATGGAAGTGCCCGAAGAACAAATGCAAGCGGCTACCGTAATCTGTGCCAGCGGCATCGCTTTTTGGATGCGGTTGATCCGCGCTACCACGCAAGGCGCCATTCAACTAGGTTTCGATGCACAGGAAGCTCAAGAGCTGGCCATGCACACCTGTGAAGGTGCCGCCAGCCTTTTGATAGAATCGGGCAACCATCCAGAGGAGGAAATCGATCGGGTGACCACTCCCATGGGCTGCACGATCAAAGGCCTAAACGAAATGGAACATCAAGGACTCAGTTCCTCCCTGATAAGGGGAATTGTTGCCTCCTTTGATAAAATAACCGAGTTTAAAACGAAGTAAAATATGAATGTCAAATTCAAATGCTAAACCTACCCATATGTGGTAATCTTGCATTTGATTTTTGAATCTGAATTTGAAACATGAACTTATTTGATGTATATCCACTTTACAATGTAACCCCAGTTTCTGGCAAGGGCAGTATTATTACCGACGACAAGGGGCAAGAGTATCTAGATCTGTATGGTGGTCATGCCGTCATTTCTATCGGACATTCGCACCCACATTACGTACAGCGCTTAAAAAGACAATTGGACCAAATCGGATTTTATAGCAATGCGGTCCAGAACCCTTTACAACGGGAGTTGGCCACAAAATTGGGACAACTCTCACACTGTGACGACTACCAACTCTTTCTATGCAACTCCGGGGCCGAAGCCAATGAAAACGCCTTGAAAATGGCCTCTTTTCAAACTGGAAAATCAAGGGTCATCGCATTTCATAACGGCTTTCATGGTCGAACGTCCGCTGCCGTAGCCGCTACCGACAACCCTACGATCAATGCGCCCATCAACCAACAACAAAAGGTGACCTTTGTACCACTGAACGACAGTGCCGCTTTCAAAAAAGAAGTAGAAAAAGCAGATGTGTGCGCCGTAATACTGGAAGCCATTCAGGGAGTGGGCGGACTTGATGAACCGACAACCGACTTTTACCGGGAAATCGCGCAAAGCTGCAAAAAGAATCAAGTAATGTTGATCGCTGACGAAGTGCAATCAGGTTTCGGGCGCAGTGGTACCTTTTTTGGGTTTCAACATCACGGTATTGAACCAGATATCATTTCTATCGCCAAAGGTATGGGCAATGGGTTTCCCGTAGGTGGCATTTTGATACACAACACCATTCCCGCTAAGTATGGTATGCTGGGCACTACATTCGGCGGCAACCATTTGGCCTGTGCCGCTACCATGGCCGTTCTTGAGGTATTGGAAAGTGAACATCTGATTGAAAATGCCCAAAAGCTGGGCGTCTACTTTACAGAAAAAGCGACGGGGATTCCACAAGTAAAACGGGTAAAAGGTCGTGGATTAATGCTTGGGCTCGAATTTGATTTTGAAGTAGCGGAGTTGCGCAAAAAACTAATATACGAACAACATATATTCACCGGCGGTGCAAAAGACAAACACGTACTGCGAATCTTGCCGGCCCTAACGATAGGAAAAGAGCAGATCGATTTATTTTTCAACGCCCTTAAAACAGTATTACAGTGAATACACAACTGAACCTTGACCAACGCAATAAAGTATTGTCGCTCATGGCCCAATTCGTGGTCAGCGAAGCGGAATCCTTGCTTGCCGCCAACGAAAAGGACTTAAAGAGCTATAAGGGAGACGACCTTGCGATGCGCGACCGCTTAAAATTAGACCAAGGCAAGATAAACGGTATGGCACAATCATTGGATCAACTGGCCTCAGAACCCGACCCTTTGGGGGTAGAACGCTATCGTTTTGATCATGGGAACGGAATGCAGGTAAGCAACAGAACGGCACCGTTCGGAACCGTCTTGATCATTTATGAATCACGGCCCGATGTTACGATCGAAGCAGCGGGTATCGCTTTTAAATCGGGCAATAAAATACTATTGAAAGGAGGCAAAGAGTCATTGCATAGTAACCTCGCCCTCGTGGAACTTTGGCACAAGGCACTGCTTCAGGTAGACAGTTCCAAAGACTGGGTACAATACCTAAAGTTCAACAGGACCGAAACACAGGCTTTTCTTCAAAACCCTACGGAGGTGATCGACCTCATCGTTCCAAGAGGAGGGGAACGTTTGATTGCATTCGTAAAACAACACGCTACTTGTCCCGTAATCGTAAGTGGTCGTGGCAACAATTTCGTTTATGTCGATAGCACCGCCGATTTGGAAATGGCATTACAGATTATCATTGACGCAAAAACCACCAAGATTTCGGCATGTAATGCGTTGGATAAGGTACTTATCGCTGCCGATTTACCAAGAAAAC
This sequence comes from uncultured Flavobacteriaceae bacterium, assembly GCA_947493175.1. Classification (GTDB taxonomy): domain Bacteria; phylum Bacteroidota; class Bacteroidia; order Flavobacteriales; family Flavobacteriaceae; genus Pelagihabitans. The sequence continues at coordinate 268,206 of CANLQD010000001.1, forward strand.
AGGAATTTTTGATGCGTTTGGTCGCCGAGTTGCGAAAGAGCAAGGTAACCATACATACCGACGAGCAACTTTCCGAATTGGAAAACACCCTCCCGATATCGGATGAATCGCTATGGTACGAAGAATTTTTAGAGTATAGAATCGTACTAGGGCAAGTGTACGACCTGCACGAGGCCATTGACAAAATAAACAAATACGGAGGAGGCCATTCTGCGGCAATCGTGACGACCGACACCCAAAAAGCGGATGAATTTATGGTGCGAATAGATGCAGCGGCCGTGTACCACAATGCATCGACGAGATTCACCGACGGCGGACAGTTCGGACTCGGAGGTGAACTGGCCATCAGCACGGATAAACTGCACCAAAGGGGGCCTATTGGGCTGCAACATTTGGTGACCAACAAATGGTTTGTAAAAGGAAACGGACAGATTCGTAATTAAGAACCATTGGCAATGGTTTGCAAACAGTGATAAACCCCTGCCCAATACAAAAGCACAGATGGACAAGAAACGAATACTTCTGAAAATAGGATCAAATACCTTGACCAAGGAGAGCGATCATATTTCCAGGGGAAAAATCGAAGATATCGGTCGGCAAATTGCCAAACTTAACGAAGACTACGAATTCATTATCGTAAGCTCAGGGGCCATCGCAGCCGCCAAACAGTTTGTGAAGTTGGAACACCATGGGGCCGAAATAAACGTAAAGCAGGCTTTGGCAGCAATAGGCCAACCTCATCTAATGCGAATTTTTCAGGAAAATTTTCGGGAGTTGGGCCTTTTTACATCCCAATGCCTGTTGTCGTATTCCGATTTTGAACATCCCGGTTCAAAGGAAAACATCAGAAATACCATCAATTTACTTGTTGCCAATAATTGTATTCCCATCATTAATGAAAACGATACCGTTGCAACAGACGAAATCCAATTTGGTGATAATGATAAATTAGCGGCCCTCACGGCAGCTTTATTAGAGGTAGACCTGCTGATGATCGCTACGAATACGAACGGTATTTATAAAAAAACATCCATTGGAAAAACAACGCCCATCACCATCGCATCGGTTTCCGATATCGGTGATTTAAAGAATGAGATCAGCCTTGAAAAATCGACCCACGGAACCGGTGGAATGCATTCCAAAATAGAGGCGGCCACCATTGCTCAAAATGCATCGATCGATACGTGGATCGTAAACGGAATCGAAGATAATTTTATCGTCAACGCACTGAACGGAAAAGTTGGCTACACCAAAATAAGCGCAAAATGAATTACCTATCCATTAACGATATCGACCATTTACCCACCTGGATAGCCGAAGCAATAAAGCTGAAATCAAACCCTATGGAGCATAAGAAACTGGGGACAAACAAGACCTTGTGCCTTCTTTTCTTCAACAATAGCCTACGAACCCGTTTAAGCACGCAAAAGGCTGCTATGAATCTGGGAATGGAGACCATGGTCATGAACTTCGGTGGCGAGGGTTGGTCCCTTGAATTCGAGAACGGTACCGTAATGGATCAGGGAAATGCAGAACATATCAAGGAGGCGGCACAGGTTGTTTCCCAATTTTGCGATGTGGTAGCCATTAGGGCTTTTGCTTCTTTGACTGATAAAGAAAAAGACAAAGCAGAAGTGGTGCTGAACGGTTTTAAAAAATACGCTTCGGTACCGGTTGTCAACATGGAAAGTTCGGTAGGCCACCCGTTACAAGCACTGGCAGATGCCATTACACTTGAAGAACATAGAAGCAAGTCCAAACCGAAGGTGGTACTTTCTTGGGCTCCGCATCCCAAAGCCCTACCACATGCGGTAGCCAATTCGTTCATAGAAATGATGCAACTACAAGATGCCGATTTTGTGATTACCCACCCTAAGGGATATGAATTGAATCCCAAAATCACTGCCGGCGCCAAAATTGAATACGACCAAAAAAAAGCTTTGAAGGATGCCGATTTCGTATACGTTAAAAACTGGAGTAGTTATTCCGATTACGGAAAGGTTGTATCACAAGATTCCGGTTGGATGATGACCAAGGAAAAACTTGGTCACGCCAAATTCATGCACTGTCTGCCAGTTCGAAGAAATGTGGTCGTTGAAGATGCCGTCTTGGATAGTAATCAATCTCTCGTAATCGAGCAGGCAAACAATAGAACTTTTGCCGCGCAGATTGTTTTAAAAAAGATATTAAGTCCTCTAACCCCAGAAGGGGAACAAAAAACAACATAAAATGAGTGAATCTGGCACAGAACACCTCCCTTTGGGAGAGGAAAGCAGGGGGCTATCCATCGTCAAAATTGGCGGCAACGTCATTGAAAACAAATCAGAACTTTCAACATTTTTAGAGCTGTTTGCTCAACTCGAAGGGGTCAAAATGTTGGTCCATGGCGGTGGAAAAAAGGCTTCCGAGGTTTTACATAGAATGGGGCTTCAACCAAAAATGGTCGGTGGGCGAAGAATAACCGATACGGCAACTTTGGAAGTAGTGACCATGGTTTATGGCGGACTTACAAATAAAAATATCGTTGCAGCATTGCAAGCCAATAAATGCAATGCCATAGGTTTAAGTGGCGCGGATGGAAATTCGATTCGGGCTCACAAACGACCTGTAAAAGAAATTGATTATGGTTTTGCAGGAGATGTCGATGATGTGAATATAAAAACTATTTCTTCCCTTTTAGAAGCAAATCTGGTTCCTGTTTTTTGCGCCTTGACCCATGACGGAAAGGGACAACTTTTGAATACCAACGCCGACACCATCGCTTCGGAAGTGGCTATCGCCTTGAGTAAAAACTACGAAACCACACTTTATTATTGCTTTGAAAAAAAAGGGGTTTTAATGGATGTCAGCAATGAGAATTCCGTAGTAAAACATATAAATTCGCAGAAGTATCAACAACTATTGAAGGAAGGTATCATCGCTGATGGCATGCTTCCTAAAATGCAGAATTGTTTTCGTGCCTTACACAAAAATGTGCATAAAGTTTGTATTGGTGATATTTCAATGCTCGATGGAAAATCAAATGTATTCACAACGATAACCTTATAATGATGGAACAAAAAAAACTGACAGAAAAGGCGATCGAATTATTAAAACAGTTGATTTCAATACAATCGTTTTCCTCCGAAGAGGATAAAACTGCTGACGCGATACAAGCTTGGTTGGCCGAATTTGAAATCCCTTTCGAGCGAATTCATAACAACGTAATCGCCAAAAACAGCTATTGGGACGACCGAAAACCAACGCTGCTACTGAATTCCCATCACGATACGGTAAAACCGAACAAAGCGTATACCAAGGACCCTTTTGATGCACACATAGAGGATGGAAAACTATACGGACTGGGAAGCAATGATGCCGGCGGAGCGTTGGTGTCGCTTTTGGCTACTTTTGTAAACTTTTATGCCGAGGAAGGCCTAGACCACAACCTATTGATGGTCGCTTCTATGGAAGAAGAAAATGCCGGACCCAATAGCCTAAGGGGACTATTGCCCCACCTTCCAAAGATCGATGTTGCCATTGTGGGCGAACCCACATTGATGCAACTGGCCATTGCCGAAAAAGGCCTGGTCGTATTCGATGCCGTTGTAGACGGAACACCTTCCCATGCGGCACATCCGAATGACAATAACGCCATCTACAATACGATTGAAGTATTGGAATGGTTTAAGAACTATCGATTCGAAAAGACCTCGGAAGCTCTAGGCGATGTTAAAATGACCGTAACCCAGATCAATGCCGGTAGTCAGCACAATGTCGTCCCTGCCAAAGTAGATTTGGTAATCGATGTGCGCGTTAACGATGCTTATTCGAATCAAGAAATTGCGAACCTATTAAAATCGGAGGCCCCCTGCCAACTGCAAGAACGTGGACTCAAACTCAACTCCTCTAAAATTGACAAGAACCATCAACTGGTACGATCGGGCATCGCACTGGGGCGAAAAACATACGGTTCCCCTACCCTGTCGGATCAAGCAGCATTGACCTGTCAATCACTAAAATTGGGACCCGGTGATAGTACCCGATCCCACTCGGCCAATGAGTATATTTATGTGCACGAAATCGAGGAGGGTATTGATTTGTATATTAAGATTTTAAATGGATTTATAAATAAGACATAAGATGTTGGACGTGAGGTTTTAGATTCCTTGGATTCAATCTCACGTCTCATGTCTACAATCTAACATCTAAACATATGAAACTCTGGGACAAAGGTTTTAGCACCGACCAAAAAATAGACCATTTTACTGTAGGCAATGACCGGCAACTAGACCTGCTTTTAGCAAAGTACGATGTAATAGCCTCGAAGGCGCATGCAAAGATGTTGGGAAAAATCGGGTTGTTGACCGATCAGGAAACAACCGCTTTGATGGTGGAGCTCGACCAGATTGCCACAACTATCGAAGATGGAAATTTCACTATTGAAGACTCATTCGAGGACATGCATTCCAAAATAGAATTCATACTCGTTGAAAAATTAGGCGATACCGGAAAGAAGATACATACGGCCCGTTCCCGTAACGATCAAGTATTAGTTGCGATGCATTTATATTTAAAAGAGGAGCTTTCCGAAATCAAATCACATACCAAAGACCTCTTTGATTTATTACTTCATCTGGCGGAACAACACAAAGACATTTTACTTCCAGGGTATACCCACCTACAAATTGCGATGCCGTCTTCCTTTGGACTTTGGTTTTCGGCCTATGCGGAAAGTTTGGTCGACGACCTTTATTTTATCAAAGCGGCTTATAAAGTTGCCGACCAAAACCCGTTGGGAAGTGCTGCAGGATACGGTAGTTCCTTTCCGGTAGACCGTACGTTCACTACAAAAGAAATGGGTTTCGAAACCTTGAAATACAATGTAGTAGCAGCCCAAATGGGACGTGGGAAAGTAGAGAAAGCAACTGCCTTCGGAATGGCAAGTATTGCCGCCACCCTCTCAAAATTGGCAATGGATATCTGTCTGTATATGAGTCAGAATTTTGATTTTATCTCCTTTCCGGACGAACTTACAACGGGATCCAGCATTATGCCCCACAAAAAGAACCCGGATGTTTTTGAACTCGTTAGGGCCAAATGTAATAAGCTACAGGCGATACCCAACCAACTAACATTGGTCATCAACAACCTGCCCAGCGGATACCATCGAGACCTTCAACTCGTAAAGGAAATCATTGTTCCAGCCATCCAAGACATGAAAGCCTGTCTTGAAATTCTAACCTTCAGTCTACGCCAAATTCGGGTGAACCCAGCTATTTTGGATGACGCCAAGTATGACTATCTCTTTAGCGTTGATACCTTGAACGAACTGGTTCAAAACGGGGTGCCTTTTCGAGATGCCTACAAAAAGATGGGGCAGGAAATTCAGGCTGGGACTTTTACGCCTAAGCGGGATATCGCCCATACCCATGAAGGAAGTCTGGGGAATTTGTGCCTAGAGGAGATTCGGCTGAAAATGGACAAACTGTAGCGATTCATTGCCCCTATTTTTCTGGAGTAAAACCTTTTGAAAGGGAGACTGCATCCTTCCTTTAACTTTTGTTCACTTTCTTACTTATCTCAGCAATTTGCGCTTCTCTTCCTGATGTCACCGCTGTTATCAATATGTCCAAAACCCCTGTTTTCAGGGATATTAAGGGCTTTTTTTCTTCAAAATTTTGTGTTTTCACAACAAATAAGAAAACATTCAAAATAATTAATGTACAAGCTCGTTGTTGAAACACCTCCACAAGTTCGAGGCGTAACCACCTGATCAGTATGAATACAAAAGCCTTACTCCACTTACTACTTTTACTTTGTTTTACGGCAGCCGCACAGACAACACCAATAACCGATATCAACTTTGAACAACAGTTAGTCGATTTAGGTATCGACACCAACGGCCTCAACGGAAACATTCTGGACGCCGATGCAGCAGCTGTCACCGACCTAACGATTACCAGAAACGATATTTCTGATTTTACCGGGCTCGAAGCTTTTGTAAACCTTACCCGACTGGATTTAGGCCGGAACAACTTTCTAACGGCTCCCATGGCTACCTTAACGCTTTTGGAAGAGTTCATATTCGACGATAACAATATACTCGACAACCTAGATCTCACACAAAATGTAAATCTTAGGATACTGAATATTGGAACTACGGGATCCTCTGGAAATGCCTCAACGATAACCACATTAGATCTATCGCAAAATGTAAATCTAGAATCTGCCTATATTTATGCATTTCTTAATCTTGCCGATATTTTACTTCCTCAAACGGCAGTCCTGAACACCGTTCAAATTATCGGAACTGCAGAGGACATCTTTGATTTCACGAACCACAGTGGACTTGAAGAGTTATTACTGAACCAAAATACCAGTACCACTGATATCACCCTACCTGCTGTAAGAACTACGCTTCAAAGGCTTGACATCCGAAACCAGCGTGTAACCAGTGTTGATTTGACTGGATTTGTAGCCCTTGAAAGAGTGAATCTAGGAGGAACAGAGGTCGAGACCCTGCTGTTGCCAACTTCAAACGCATTAAAAAGGCTTACCATAAGTCGACATCGACTACCCAGTGTCTTTTCTTTTGCGTCGGTTCCGGAGCTAGAGGTATTGCACGTAACTTCGAACCTGCTTACTAGCACTTTTGATGTTGATATTAGGTCTAATACCCTATTGACCGAATTGGATTTATCAAGCAACAAGATGGCGAATTTGGACATGACCCAATGTACGCAACTTGTCGATGTAGATGTGCGCAATAATGAGCTCATCACTTTTGACACCAGTCAGAATGTACTGCTTGAAGATCTCAACGCTTCCTCGAACAATATTACCAACTTGGATTTAGCTCAAAACATTGTACTGGAAAACCTGAATCTCAATACCAATGAACTGCCGACGCTCAATTTGGCAACCAATGTGGAACTGAGAACCCTAAACCTGGGAACCAACCAGCTTCCCAATCTGGACATTACTACCAACACCAAAATCAGAACGCTTTATATTGACAACAATCTTTTTACCGGAACCGGGCTAGACCTAACACAAAATGTTGAACTCAGTTATCTCAATGCAGAACGAAACCAAATTGAGTCATTGGATATCACTCAAAATCTTGACTTAAGCACAATTATCCTCAACTACAATCTGTTTCCCGGCACTGCCATACTTGATCAGTTTTATAGTATTCGGGCTGGCGACAACGGAATAAGTGGAGGGCGATTGGAAGTGAGCCATAACCTACTTACCGGAAGAATACAGAACTTCGCCGACCTTTTCAATCTGGGACCGGCGGATACGGACCGATGGACCCGACGTTTTGAACTGACCATAGACAATAATTATTTTCACTTTGGTGATCTGGAGGAAGACCATTTGGATTTTATCAGCTATCTGAATGCGCCGGGAGCTTACAATATTCCCATACTCTCGCGATACATGTACGCCCCACAAGCCAAGGTAAATGCAATTGAGAATCCGACACGGAATGCAGGCGAAAGCATTACTTTGACGACGACGGTTCGCGGTGAACAAAACCACTACACCTGGTTCAAGGACGGGGTGGAAATTCTAGGTGCACCAGACGCGCCCGAGTATACGATTACCGATTTAACCACCTGTGATGCCGGAGTGTACCATTCCGAAATTACCAGCGACTTGGTACCCTTTGAAAATAGTGATGCACCGGGTACCAATGGTAAAAACCTGTTGTTGGTACGCAACGATATTACGTTGACCGTAAACGCTACCAAGGCATGTGTTTCCTTAATTTCACCTGCTCCCAACGACACGAACGTCCCCATGAACACTGGAGTCGAGTGGGACGAAAATCCTGGGGCCTGCGGCTATAAATTGACCATTACCAACGTTGACACCGGAACTCCCGTCCAATACGGAGGTTCCCCCATAACCGATTTGGACGTTGGCGATAGTACCCTGTTTAATTTTGATACGGATTTACCTTCCAATACGGAAATTTCCGTTCAAATAACACCCTATTTTGATGACGGCGATTTTGGTGGCTGTAGTCCACAATCCTTTACCACCAATAACACCACGATAGCAACGGAATGTACTGCCCTAAGTGGTCCTGAGAACAACGATACCGATGTGGCCACCGACATTTCAAGCATTTCATGGAATCCTGCGAATGCGGCAGACGGTTATAAATTGACAATTACATCCACCAGTGGTGCGAACGACCTACCCGAGACCAATGTCGGCAATACGCTTTCCTATGCACTAGGAAATGCGTTTCAACCCGGTGATGTAGTTACTGTTTCAGTAATCCCAACCAACTCCTTGGGGGATGCGGTTGGATGTTCTTCTGAGACGTTTACCATCGTAAGCTCAGGATCGACACCGCCAAGCTGTACCTCGCTTGTGGTCCCAGGGCCAGTCGACGGTGCCACCGATGTGGCCGTGAACCTGAACGAGATTACCTGGGCAGCAGCGGCCAACGCCACCCAATACCGGATTACGATTGATGGCAGTAGCAGCAGCGCGAACGATGTTACCGACCTGATCGTGACCGGTACCTCACATCCCTTTGTCAATAATTTTAATAGCGGTGAGACCATCACCGTTACCATCGTTCCCCTGAACGGTACGGTGGAACCGACTACGGCCTGTACCCCGGAATCGTTCACCATCGTATCGGCCGCAGTAACCGACCTCTATGTTGACCAATCGGCACCGTCAGGGGGTGACGGAACCTCATGGGCGACTGCATTTCAGACTATTGAAGAAGCTGTAGCCGTAGCAGCGGGTAACAACACCATTTTTATAGCGGAAGGAATTTACAGACCGGCAGCCACACAGACCATTACCGTACCGTTGCGTTTTGAGGGTGGTTATCCAGCGGGGGGCGGCATACAAGAGCCCTTGGCGAACATTACCCAAGTACAAGCGGACTTTAATCCCATAAGCGCACTGCCACAGATTTTCGACATCGAAGAAAACACCGCATGTAGATTTATAGGCTTACACTTCGCAGTTTTCAGCGGAGGTGTAACAACTAGGTCTAACCTCATGATAGACCAATGTGTTTTCTCAAACAGCACAGGCAATCCCCTTTCAGCAGTGGGTGATTTTGATTTTCTTACAGTGGAAAGCAGCACTTTTGATGGTGCCAGTAGCAACATGATAAGTGCAGGTGGCAACATCACGGATGTCACCTTACGGGATGTCCTATTTACCAATGGTAGTCAGGCTGCGCTGTACTTAACAGGTTCAAATACCATCCAAAACATTGCTATTGAAGATTGTGCAGTATCTGATTTTAATGCTAGCGGCAATAGCATCATCGACGTCCGCGGAACTACCGCAACTATTGAAAATCTTTTGGCCGAAAATAATATGGTGACAGGGGGCATATCGCTGCTCATCTTTGGTGAAGTATCCGGCAGGACAGGAAGCCTTCAATTGAACAATTCCATCTTTGAAAACAACTCCGGGGGAGGTTACGTATGCATGCAGGCGCGCAATACCACTTTTACCATGGAAAACACCAATTTTATTGGAAACAGTTCCACTGGTGGATCATCCGTGGCTATTATGCAATTGACAGATATAAACCTTACTGCAGAGAACTGCGACTTCATGGACAATACCATTAATGACGGACCCGCAGCGGTAGCCCAAGGACAAGGCAGTACCACAGATTGGTCTTTTAACGCCTGCGAGTTTTCCCGAAATCAAGCTGCGGGGTCGGTTTCCTCTGGCCTATTTCAATTATCCTCCGATAGCCGATTGCAAATTACCAATTCGATTTTTGATGGTAATGATGGTGAAGCAGCCAGCGCTATCCGTATGTTCGATTTTGCCTCGTTAAACCTGTCGAACAACATATTTAGAAACCATGACGGAAATGGCCCGATAATCCAACCCTTTAATGGTGCCAGTGCTTCCGTTGTTTTAGAGAACAACAGCTTTGACAACAACAGCGTTACGGAACTGGAACTCGATGGTCTACAAAGCCTTTCGGCAAACGCCAATGAGTATACCGGTGAGGTTTTAGTAACAATTAAGGATGTAACCAATGCACAATTCACAAATGAATTGTTTGCAGGAAATGGTACGAGTGAAGAATTTATTAGAATTGAAAATACCGACACATCGCTAGAAAACTGTGTATTGGTTTCTACCAAAACCAATGGAAACCACAGTTTAATCGAATCGGGCACCAATGCTTCCCTACAGATTACCAATTCTACGTTTAGCGCATCCAATATTGATGATGTACACGTCACGTTGGATTTTCATCCTGCCACCACCTCGCAGCTTAGAAATTCCATTATCTGGTCGGGCAACGGCAACTTAATGCAAAGCGGGTTAACGGGAGACTTCTCAAATTTGACTATAGCGAACTCGCTGATCAAAGGGGAAGCTTCCACGGCCAATGGCAATCTGGATGGCACGAATAGCAATAACATTCCAGAGTTCGTAAACCCAACAGGTCTCGATTTCCAGATGTTGGACTGCTCCTCTACAGTTAATGCCGGGCAAAACGGGTTCCCAAGTCTAACAACAGATTATTCAGGAAATAACAGGATTTTTGAGACTACGGTCGACCTTGGGGCGTATGAATTGCAGGTACCTTTCAATACTACCTGCAGTGCGCCTACACCGCCGGACTGCACATCACTTTCGGCCCCTGGTCCCGTCGACGGTGCCACCGATGTGGCCGTAGACCTTAATGAAATATCCTGGGCTGCAGCGGCCAATGCCACCCAATATCGTATAACCGTTAGCGGAACTGCGAACAATGACGTGACAGATTTCCTTACTACCGATACTTTCTACGAGTTTACAGGAGCCTTTGTAAGCGGCGAGACGGTAACAGTGACCATTGTACCGCTGAACGGTGACGTAGCGCCCACAACCGCATGCGGAACAGAATCTTTCCGTATAACTTCGACACCGCCCATGGTACCCGAATGTACGGCACTAATCGCTCCAGGACCTGTAAACGACGATACCGATATAACCATCGACGTGCCACAAATCATCTGGAACGCCGTTCCGGATGCAACGGGATATCTGCTAGAGGTCAGCTCTACAAGCGGTAACAATAACCTACCGCGAACCGATATAGGAGACGTGCTCAGCTATCCCTTTCCAGAGCTTTTTGAAGCGGACGATATGGTAACGGTCGCCATTATACCCTATAATGCCGCCGGGGAGGCTACAGGGCCTTGTAGCCCAGAAACTTTTTCGATAGTCGATGAGATATCTTCTTCCAGTGTTCCGCCTTGTACCGAATTGTTGGCCACACTGAACAATGTCTCTGGAGTGCCTGTCGAAACCGCCATTGAATGGGAACCGATCGATACCGCCAACGGATACCGTATAACGGTACGAACGGAAGATGGCGAGATACTATTGACCGATGAAGACGTGGGACTGTTGACCTCTTATAACTTATCAGAGAATCTTCCATATGGAACGACCATCCTCGTCTCGATCACGCCTTATAACTCCCAGGGTGATGCCGTCATATGCGAGGAGCAGACTTTTGTAACAATCGCCGAACCCTTGATAGAGGACGAGACCAAATATGGTTTTTCGCCCAATGGCGACGGTATCAACGACTTCTGGCAAATTGAAAATATTCAATACCACCCTGAAAATATCGTAACCATATACAATCGATGGGGCGATGCCGTTTTCCGAATCGAAGGATATGATAACAATGCGAATGTTTTCCGGGGAGAGGCAAATCAAATGACCAAAATGGGTGCAGGCCAGCTACCATCGGGTACCTACTTTTTCGATATTCAAATCGAAGGGGAACCGATTCTGAAAAAAACAAAAGGGTTCTTAGTTATAAAGCGTTGATCCAATGATAAAAAACAAACCAATTGGCACGCTAGCACTAGGTGTTTTGCTGTCGGTATTCACATTTCAAATTGTATCGGGACAACAGACCGCGGTATTTCCTGAGTACAATTATAATCCCTTCATCATCAACTCGGCATATGCCGGTTTGTTACCGAACTCAGAATTAAATTTAGGTAATTCGGGCTTTTTTAATGATATCGAAGGAAGTCCTAAGAACTTTTCTTTGAGTTTTCACACCCCGTTGGCAGATGGTAAAGTTGGGCTCGGAGCGGGTTTCATCAGAGACCAGATTGGTGTTACCACCAATACCAGTGCCTTTGCCGCCTACTCGTATAAGATATTCTTTGACTTTAAGGATGATCGCCCCTATTGGCAAATATACCAACCTGGAGTACTATCTTTTGGAATTACCGCGGGCATTCAACAATTCGAAGACAATCTTTTGGAACTAGGAATCATGGATGACCCTAACTTCAGTGAAAATATCAATGAAACCGTACCCACTATCGGGGTCGGATTCCTATTCAACCATGCCCGATTCTATGCCGGTGTCTCAGCACCTAATGTCCTTGGCGATCAACTGGCAAGTCGAGACGATCTACGGTTATCCAATCCTGTTTACGGTTATTTTGGTTATCGTTTCTTTACCAACCGTTTTCGGGAAATTATGGTAAAGCCTAACGTGCTATTGAAATATGAAAATGGGGCACCCTTCCAGGCAGATATCAATCTGGCATTCAGTTATCGAAACAAGTTTGAACTCGGTACCGGTTTTCGTACCAGCTCGGCGGTCAACTTCCTCGCCGGGGTTTATTTATTGAAAAACATACGATTTATTTATCATTATAGCATCGCCCTGAAGGAAAACCCACTGGGTAATTCCAATGGTCTTGCGTTGAGTTATCGTTTTGGCCCAGGGTATTCCAATTAAAATCATTATTTAACCGATATGGACAATAAGGAATACTACGATACGTTGTTTTGAAAACCCTTTAATCAATAATACGTATGATCCTTAAAAATTCTCTTTTGGCGAAAGCCTTTTTACTATGTACGTTGGTATTCGTCTCTTGTTCTTCGGAAGACGAGGAAGAAACCATGACCGAGAATCCTGTTCCCGAATCAGGCCTGGTAGAATATACCGATGTTAAATTTGCCGTGGACCAAGATGGTGTCGAGAGCGCACGTTTCTTTTCGACCAGTTCTGGAGAAATGTACAGTTTCAATGAAATAAATGAAGAAATAGGCGCCACAATCGATTTGGTCTGGTACGATTCGAGCCCAACCAACCAAGGTTTTTTATTCTGGGAAAGTCCCGACGATCTTTTTGGGGATTTGGTACTACCGGGAGCAACGGCGACCAAAATAGAAAACTATCAGCCAACCTTGTCGGGGGATCAGTTTAAATTGATCGAGCGAAAGGAACAACTGAATGTCTTAACCGTAGAACACTCCGATGATGCTATGGGACCTATAGCGTATCCGGTAGCCATCCTTTTTGAAAATGCTGCGGGTAAAAAAGGGATTATCCTGATGAAAAGCAACGATGGTGAGTTTTTAACAGTAGACATCAAAGTGGTCTACTAAATATTCGCAAAAAAATAAAAAGACCAGCCTGTATGCTGGTCTTTTTATTGAACTCAAGACAAGTTATCGTATCATTTTATTGTATCATTCCCAAATTAATGACCTCCTGTTCGGTCAAATATCGCCAATGCCCCCTAGGCAAATCTTTTTTGGTGAGACCGGCATAAACGACCCTGTCCAACTTTATAATTTCATATTGCAGTTCTTCAAAAATACGTCGCACGATATTGTTTCGGGTACTATAAAGTTCAATCCCTACTTGACTTTTAGGAGCATTGTCGACGAAGCTGATTTCTTGAACACGTACCACCTTTTCGTCAACAGCCAACCCCTCTTGAATTCGTTTGAGGTCTGCACTGCGCAAGGGCTTGTTCAACTCTACATGATATAACTTTCGAAGACCATTTTTAGGGCTATTCAAACGTTTACTGAGCTCGCCGTCGTTTGTGAACAATTGTAGTCCCATACTGGCTTTATCGAGCTTTCCAACTGGCTTCAATTCCGACTTGGACGCCTTCGAAATCAATGAAAGTGCCGTACGGCGACCACGTTCATTCCTAGCTGTAGTTGAAAAATCTTTGGGTTTGTTCAGCAGTACATATTCCCTTTTTACGGGATTCAACAAACGACCATCGAATTTTACCGCATCGGTCAATCGCACTTTATAACCCATTTCGGTAATGGGCTTTCCGTTGACGGTGACATTCCCGGCTGCAATATAAATATCGGCCTCGCGTCGTGAACAGACTCCGGAATTTGCGATATATCGGTTTAATCGAATCATATCAGGATTCGATGCCGTTTTTTGTACCGTATCTTTTTTTATAGGCACGTTACTTCGAGTGTCGCTTTTCTTTCGGTAGGTTCCCCCCTGCTTCCCAGAACGCTTTCCTCCCTGATTTGAATTTGACCTACCCATTGTTTTGATTTTTGCAAAGGTATGAAAGCGAATTGGATGACATGATTATCTCAAGCGTTTAGTTCTATTAAACTTTAATGAACGAAACCACTGGAAGAAACCACGAATGGGATACCAAAACGAATGTACGTTCTTTCTGGAATAGCCTTATAAAATGGTCGTGGTGGTTAATTTCTGGTAAACATCAATTTCAGGTAAGCTCCAGATAGCAATTATTGAGCTAACTCAACGTTATATTCCTACACCCTACTTCTTATCTTATGAAAAATAGTGTCCCAAAAAACAACTCCTGCTTACCTATAATATACATTGTTATTTTCATCTTAATGGTGCCCATGGGTTGTTCCAAAGACGAAGCTACCAACGAAACTGTTGCTGTGATCAACCCTTTGGAAAATCCTGAAAACGGCCCAGCAGCCGGAAATCCCGATGGAAATGCCCCAATACCCTCGGAAGCAGGTCTGGAAGATGTGACCAATCCGAATACCGTTGTTGGTAATGGTACTGCTGAAAGCTGTGATTGTGATGCCGTCGTTGATGCCGTGGCCAAAGGCGGCAAAATCACCTTTAATTGTGGTACCGATCCGGTTACGATTACAATGGACAGGACGGCAAAGGTGGTCAATGCCGCAAATGACGAGGTAGTCATCGATGGGGGCGGTCTAATCACATTGAGTGGAGGCGGTACAAACAGAATACTTTATATGAACACTTGTGACCAAAACCAGGGTTGGACGACGGAGCACTGTCAAAACCAAGACCATCCACGACTCACGGTTCAAAACATCACCTTTGCGGACGGTAATTCTACCGGCGAAACCGAATATGACGGTGGGGGTGCTATTTGGGTTCGAGGAGGGCGGTTCAAAGCGGTCAATTGTCGCTTTTTCAATAACATATGTGCAGGTACGGGACCCGATGTCGGCGGGGGTGCACTCAGGGTCTTTAGCCAATACGACAATCTACCTGTCTACATCGTCAATAGTACATTTGGTGGTGCAGAGGGGTATGGCAACTCAGGTTCAAATGGAGGGGCTATTAGCAGTATCGGGGTATCTTGGACGATCATCAATAGTCTTTTTTCCCACAATACGGCGATAGGCAACGGCGGAAACCCTGCACAGTCTGGCACCCCTGGTGGCGGCAGCGGCGGAGCTATTTATAATGATGGGAATACCATGACCTTGACTGTTTTGGGATCATTAATCGAACAGAACGAAGTAAATGCTTATGGCTCGTCGATATTTTTTGTAAGTAATGATCACTCAGGAAACATTCGGATCGATAATTCGGTCATCCAAAACAATGTGGGAGGTAGCTGGTATCCTGTTTACCCAAGTATTTCGATGCATGATGACACCTCCATCGAGGTAACCAACTCTATTATTGAATAAAATCGTTTTCCTTTCAATCCTGAATTTCTACAGTTGATTGCCGTTCGCGGTTCAAAATCAATTTCGTTACATCAGGTCTGGAGTAATGCCCAACAGCATCAAAGTTCTGCCGCTCTTCATAGACGCTATTGAAATCCAACGTTTCATAAATTAAGCCCTCTTTGTGCAGTACGGGCTCTCTGATCCATTCCCCATCAGGACCTGCAATACACGATCCGCCATTTGCCAATACTTCTGGCGCTTCTTGCACGATTTGTGCCAGATGCGGGGTTGTTTCGGGAAAGTCTTTTTTTTGCATTAAGGAAGAGACCGATATGACGAAGCTTCGGGATTCTCTTGCAATAAATCGGGTAATGTCTTTGGTGTTATGCTCATTCCCCGGCCATACTGCAATATGTAGATTTTCGCCAAGCCCATATAGAGCAGCCCTAGGCAAGGGCATCCAATTTTCCCAGCAGTTGAGTGCGCCTACCGTGAACTTCTTGAGTGCATGTACCTGTAACCCGTTCCCGTCGCCCGGTGCCCAAGTGAGGCGCTCATCGTAGGTGGGCTGTAGTTTTCTGTGTACGGACCTAATTTCGCCTTTAGCATCCATATAAACCAAGGAGCAGTAGATGCTATGGCCACCACGATCCTTAGGACGTTCTATCATCCCAAGGTAGATGGCAATATGGTATTTTTTGGCAAGCGCGCAAACTTCGGAAAGCTCTCCTTCTTCGATTTGTACCGCGTTTCGAACATAATGGGCATGCAACTCTTTGTTTACCTTCAAATCCCATTTAGCCCCTTCGGTCCATGCCAACCAAAAGGGGTAACCCGGCAAGAGCGCTTCGCCAAAAATCACTAACTCGGCCCGCTCTTCCGCAGCTTCGATAATCGTGTTCTTGATTTTCTGAAGGGTAGCGGCTTTGTTCAACCATACGGGTGAAATCTGGGCCAATGCTACTTTTAGACAATTTTCCATAAGAGCAATCGGTTTATAACTAAATCAACATCGATCAACAAAATACTGAATACCCCGACAATGATGATCAATTTTAAAATATTATGTAGCCAAACATAATCTTTTTTGGTCTTAGAGCGCCATAGCAAAAAAAGAAAAAGCCCCAATAGCAAAACGCACCCTTTAAAATAGTAATCCATCGCACCTACTTCAAATTTCTTGATAAGGAGCCAAGAGGGAACCCACGTAAGCAATATTAATATGGCAATACCGACTTTTGATAGCGTAGGTCCGTAGATTATCGGAATCGTCTTATAATTCTGGGCAAGGTCACCGGCCATATTTTCGAGATCTTTAATCATTTCACGGGCCAGCATCAGACAAAAAAGAAAGATAGCGTGAACAAAAATAACGGGATCAAAGTTTTTATAGTAGACAAAAACTGCAAAAAATGGGGCAATGGCCAGGGTAACGGACACAAAATTACCAACAAAAACTACTTTCTTGAGTTTGTGGGAATAGAACCAGATACCAAAAATATAGGCTGAAAAGAAGAGCACTGCCCGAAAGGAAACGTAGCTAGCTGTAAAAACGGCCAAAAAGTTCAACAAAAAATACGCGGTTAGTTTAAATCGCTGGCTTACCAAACGGTCTAGCATACTTTTCCGGGGCTTATTGATCAAATCTTTTTCAGCATCGTAAAAGTTATTGATAATGTAACCACTGGCAATGACCATAGAAGAGGCTAGAACGATCAGGAAGAGATTCAGGTCGAAAAGTACTTTGCCTAGAGATCCTTTTGGAGAGAGGATAAATATCGATGCCAGATACTGCGCTATAACAATCATTAAAACATTGTAACCGCGCACTACTGAAAACAGGCTCAATACCTTTAGAAGCAAGAGCTTGTTCTTTCTGCTTAACATGTAGCCGTAATTAGAAGTTGTATACCACTTCTAAATTGTAGTCTTTCAATGCTTTTCTAGCTTGGTCGATATCTTCGGTAAATCCTAGGATATAACCCCCACCGCCAGATCCGCAAAGTTTTAAGTAATAAGCGTTGCTTTCGATGCCCTGTTTCCACAAATCGTGGAACTTTGCAGGAATCATGGGTTTAAAATGATCCAATACTACATGCGAAAGTTGCTTTAAGTTTCCAAAGAGCGATTTGAAATTACCCCCGACAAAATCTTCGACACAGGCATCTGAGTGCTTAATGAACTGGTCTTTCAACATACTTCTAAAGCCTTCTTGCTTCATTTTCTCCATAAAGATTTGCACCATTGGGGCAGTTTCCCCTGTGATACCACTATCCAATAAGAAAACGGCCCCTCTTCCCTCTACATTTTGAGAAGGAATGCTGGTCGATTCGATATTGTCTTTGGAGTTGATTAAAATGGGTAGACTCAAATAACTGTTCAAGGGATCAAGACCGGAAGATTTTCCATGAAAGAACGATTCCATCCTACCAAAAATCCGTTTTAATGTCAACAATTTGTCCCTGGTCAAATTCTCAAGAACCGTAATTTTGTCTTGAGCATACTTATCGTAAATAGCTGCTACCAAGGCACCGCTGCTACCAACCCCATAACCTTGTGGTATAGAACTATCGAAATACATTCCTTGGGCAACATCTTTCTCCATTGCATCGATGTCAAAACGAACCAATTCGGGTGCTTCTTTCATCATCTCCTCTAGGTAGATAGAAAAGGCGCGAAGGTTTTTATTGGAATCGATGGCACTTTCAGAGGTTGCATCATCGGTCTTTAAAGCTCCCTTGAAAAAATTATAGGGTATAGAAAGCCCTTTGGAATCCTTGATGATTCCATACTCTCCAAATAGGAGAATTTTCGAATAAAATAACGGTCCCTTCATAAATTTCTATTGGCTTGGTCTAATGCTGCCTTCGCTATTTTGTTTTACAAATTTACAACAATGTTGAACAATATAAGCATAAAGATAAACAAAATCGTGCCCCTGGGCACTTTCAACTGCTTAAATTCCATATACGTTCATGCCATACAAACGTATTAAATTACTATTCCGTACCCCAATTTAAGATATTTTACAGCTTTTTGGCCCCCGACCCCACTTGATCACAGAGGTGTCCCCCTTCTTCACAATACTGCAACAGTTCCTCTTCTATAAAGGCATATACCTGCGCTTTTTCGTTTTCAGGATACAATACATGTACGTTGGCACCCGCATCTAACGTAAAACAGACATGGGTCTGCGACGCTTTTCTAAAAGCCCAAATACGATTTATTATTTCCAACGTATTCGGTTTCATCAAAATGAAGTAAGGGAGGCTCGTCATCATCATGGCATGTAGGGTAAGGGCCTCACTTTCTACGATTTCAATAAAGGTAGTTACGTCCCCCGTTTCAAAAACACCCTTCAAAGTAGTAAGGTTGCGATGTGCCTGTGCAAAACGCTCTTTTGCAAAAGCATGGTTGTGCATAAGGTTGTGCCCTACCGTACTACTTACTTGTTTTTGGCCTTTATCGACCAATAGTATGGTATCTTGATATTTTTCAAAGATAGGATGCACCCTGTAGGGATAATCGATTCCAAAAAGGTTCGAGCTACCTTCTGTTTCGACATGGTCTCCCCATTGCACAAGCGGACCGGTAATACTTCTACAAGCACTTCCAGAACCTAATCGAGCTAAAAAAGAGGCTTTTTTATTGAAAAATTCCGTGGTCATCCCAGGGTCTAGCTCCCGTTCCAAATCCACAAGACACAGGGCCAAAGCAGACATACTGCTGGCCGAAGAGGCGATGCCGCTGCTATGCGGAAACGAATTGGAACTTTCAATGGTAAAATGATAGTTTTTTAAAAATGGCAAATAGCGTTGGGTTCGTTTAAAGAATTGGATAATCTTCGGCTTAAAATCCTCCTTTGCACTCCCTTCGAATAGAAAATCGAACTTAAATATCTCGGATGGTATACCTAGTTTTTTATACTTTACCGAGGTGGTCGTGGTTGCCGTATTTAATGTAAAACTAATAGAGGGGTTGGCCGGAATTTGTTCTTCTTTCTTACCCCAATACTTGACCAAAGCAATATTACTGGGAGATTTCCATCGTACTGTCCCAGCTGATTTTTCAACTGTATACGATGAAGGTACAAAGTCTTTTTCGGTCATGTGGCCATAAATTTGTGCAAAGATAGTTTTTAAGCGGCTCTACTATCGCAGCCAATAGAATAAATCTCTAAACTCCCTTATTTTTTTATTTGCTGAATCACGAAGTATCAGCCGTTATTTTTCGCTTAAATGTGAAAAGTTCAAAGGAGTTCACTATTTTAGGGAAAATACGCCAACCTGTTGAAAAAAAAAGGCCTCTATATCATCATTGCTGTCGCCATTTGCATGGTCATCGGATTTCTTTCCGGATTTGCAACGCAAAGCTCTGTAAATACGTGGTATGTGGGTCTGAACAAACCCATTTTTAACCCTCCCAATTGGTTATTTGCGCCGGTATGGACCGTTTTATACATCATGATGGGTATTGCTGCTGGCATCGTTTGGGCGAAAGGGTTTTATCATTTATGGGTAAAGACCGCTCTTTATCATTTTGGATTTCAACTACTGCTCAATGCTACGTGGAGCGTTGTTTTTTTCGGGTTACGGGAGCCTTTTTGGGCCTTTATCGTTATCATTACCCTTTTGATATTGATTGTCCTGACCATTCGTTGGTTCAAAGTAGTTAGCAAAATCGCCGCTTTACTGTTGATTCCTTATTTACTTTGGGTCTGTTTTGCTACAGTACTCAATTATAAGATTTGGGAGCTCAACTAGGAGGCCAGGCCTTTATTCTGTTGTTAAAAACATCTCAAGCAATTTCATCATAGTCTTATGGTTTCGAGTAGTTGCAACAACTTGTAGTTTCCGTTCAAACAGATTATTGTTGAGCTTGGCCTTGCCATATCCGTTCATACAGGCCAGGTAAATACAGTCTTTGGCAACCCAGTATTTCTCATTCGGATAGTTTTCCTGTTCCAGGCTTTTAACCAAGGCTTCTTTCGGCCGTTGCTTTAGAAAAACGTAATAAATTCGATTGGCCGCCAAATCGTCCGGGTCTTTAAAAGGGTTCTCTTCAACGATTTCCTTCAACTGCCGTTGTGTCTTTACCAAAACGCATACTTCAAACCCAAAAGTTGTAGCAATGGCTTCCTCAATACTACGGGCCAAATCTTGTTGATCGCTCTCAGTGGTACTAAAAACGATATTACCACTTTGTATATACGTCTGTATTTGTTGAAGACCTAAGAGGCGCATCATCTCAGTGAGATCGGCCATCTTAATTTTTTTCTGACCGCTTACGTTGATTCCCCTTAATAATGCGATGTATGTTTTCATAGTAGCGGTTGTGACCCCCGTTTTAAATTCATATGGCATAGCCTAGTCCGTTGTGCATTTTTGGGTTATTCCCCTAGCTGCAATATACCCCCCTGTCCATGCATTTTGAAAGTTGAACCCTCCCGTAATCGCATCTACATTTACTACCTCACCGGCAAAATATAGATTCGGCAAGATTTTACTTTGCATGGTCTTAAAGTTGATTTCTTTTAAATCTACACCGCCAGCGGTAACGAACTCTTCTTTAAAGGTACTTTTACCGTTTACTTGAAACTCGCAAGCGGTCAATTGATTGGCCAGCTCCTGTAATTGTATTTTTGTAATATCGGCCCATTTGGTGGTCTCATCCAATCCCGCACTCCGCACCAAATTCGTCCACAAACGGCGTGGGATAGCAACAGCCTTCGTTCTGAGTACGGTTTTTTTTGCCTCTACATCTTTAATGTTCATCAGATAGGGTACTACCGACTCATGGTGAAAGTCGGGCAACCAGTTCACCCGAACCTTGAACCGATATTTAAAGTCGTTCAACAGCTTGGCGCCCCAAGCGGACAACCTCAATATGCCAGGGCCGCTTAACCCCCAATGTGTAATGAGTACCGGCCCCTCCTCGGAGAGTAAAGATTCCTGTGCTTTTTGGCTTCGCAATTTAATCGTGATTTTAGGGGTAAACATTCGTTTGGCCAAGATATCTACCTTTGCAGGAGTACTTACCCCTGGAATACCATTGATACGTTCATCCTTGATATTAAAGGTAAACAGCGAGGGAATTGGAGGCTCAATGGTATGCCCTAAATTTTCCAACAACTTCCAAACTTTCGGATTGCTTCCCGAGGCTATCACCACTTTTTTAGCCTTATAGGTGTGCTTGATAGAAGTAATTTCCCAGGTGTTTTCGGCTATTTCGTCCTCTAACAATTTGATGTTGGTCACGGCACTGTGCTTCAAAACCCTTATCCCCAATCTTTTAGCTTCATTTAAAAAACAGTCGATAATCGTTTTGGAAGAATTGGTGGTAGGGAACATTCGACCATCATCTTCGATTTTTAGGGAAACGCCCCTTTTCTCAAAAAAGGCAACCGTATCGCCACTACAATAAGAATGAAAGGGGCCCAAGAGTTCTTTCTCTCCTCGTGGATAATTCTTGACCAGTTCTCCCGGGTCGAATTCGGCGTGGGTAACATTGCAACGCCCCCCTCCCGATACCCTGACCTTGGCCAATACTTCTTTACCGCGTTCCAGGATCGCTACCTTGAGACTAGAATCGAACTCAGCTATATGGATTGCGGCATAAAAGCCAGCAGCACCACCACCGATAATGATTACATCGTACATTATTGAACTCGATCGGGATAGTCCGTAATTATTCCGTCGACCGCCCATCGCTTTGCCATATTCATATCATTGGGCTCGTTGACCGTCCAGGTGTAGATTTTAAAACCAGCATCCCGAATGGCATTGGCCACTTCTAGATTAATTGTCTTAAAATTTGGATTGATAGCCTCGGCATTTAATTCTTTGGCGACCGGAATAGCCTTCAAAGGATCACCTTCAGTCAATACCGCAATAGCAATGTCTGGATTTATTCTTCTCATTTCCCGAAGTTCGTCCCAGTGGAAGCTCGATATTAAGAAATTCTCTGGAGACCAGCCCCGCTCCTTTATGTAATAAGCAGTTATGAAATTAACCCTATCGGCTGTTTTGGTTCCTTTCAGTTCGATGTTCAAACGAACTTTGTTGTCGATAAGTTCCAGTACTTCTTGCAGCATAGGTATGGCATGCCCCCCATCTAAAATCAATTTTTTCAAATCGACAATGTTATACTCCTCTATTTTTCCAGCTCCATTGGTGAGTTCCTCTACCCGCTCATCATGAAAAACAACAGTTTCCCCACTGCTAATGTTAAACACATCGATTTCAATGGCATCGACTCCCAAATCCAAAGCTTTTTGAATCGATGCCAAGGTATTTTCAGTCTCGTGACCCATGGCCCCGCGGTGTCCGATTACTAATGGTTTTTTTCCGTTCATACAACTGGCTAACGCAAGTACGAGCAGTAGAACAACCCTATATTTACCCATAGCGCTCCTATTTTAAGACAAAAATAAATGATTCCAACGGATTGAGAGATATGTCGATGTTACCTATTCCGTTCACAACTTTAAGCGTGAATGTTTCTCCATAAAGCGCATCTACTACCTCATAATTTCCTTCTCCCAATCCCCACTCTTCAATAAGATCTTTCGGAATTTTTAGTTCAAAATCATAGTGCCTTTCTATATCAAAATTGGCTAGTATTACAAGGCGTTCACCTCTCGACCAACGGGCATATGAAAGTACCCGATGGTCATATCCCGGTGTATGGTCTTTATTGAAAA
This sequence comes from uncultured Flavobacteriaceae bacterium, assembly GCA_947493175.1. Lineage (GTDB taxonomy): Bacteria > Bacteroidota > Bacteroidia > Flavobacteriales > Flavobacteriaceae > Pelagihabitans. Next base: position 291,622 of record CANLQD010000001.1, read on the forward strand.
AGTGAATCTCTTGATACGCGCCCATGAGTGCCTCGCTCTGAATCGTAAAATTGAGAAGTCGCTTATAAAAATCCCGAAGCTCTTTTTCTTGCTGGTTCAATTGTCCTCCATCGAACTTTTTTTCATTGACCCAACGTTGGTGATGGGGTACTCCTATATAATCAAAAATTGAGGTTCTTGTTGGGTCGCCGAATCCCGCATTTTCTTTCGCCGGCTCTCCCACCTCCTGCCCAAAGTAAACCATTACAGGGGCAGTGGTCATGGTAGCGGAAACGACCATGGCCGGTTTTCCTTTCGCGGCACTCCCAGCAAAATCGGGACTGGCAATACGCTGTTCGTCATGGTTCTCCAAAAAATGGAGTAGATGGTGCTCAATATCCTCGGTATTAAGTTTCACGACAGGGATATGGTCCGTCCACCCGTGGCCTTGCATGATATGCTTTAGAGAGTCGTACATTTCTACCTTGTCGTAGAGATAGTCCATTTTCCCCTTGTGAATATATGCCCTATACAATTCCGGATTATAGACCTCGGCCAGCAAAAATGCATCGGGGTTCTTTATTTTGATATGGGAATTCATATAGCTCCAAAACTCCACGGGAACCATTTCGGCCATATCAAAACGAAAGCCATCTACACCCATTGCCAACCAATAGAGGGCAATATCCTTGAACTTTACCCAAGAATTAGGTACATTCTTATCTAGCCAAAAGGCATAGTGTTGCTCATAATCGGCCTTTTCAAAACCCTCGGGAAGTGTTTCAAAATCATAACTACCATCGGGCCGTACCCCGTAGTTGATCTTTACCGTCTCATACCAATCATTTATATGGGGTCTGGCCAGTCGAGAGCCATTGCCTGTCCACTTTGCCGGGTTTTCATTGAAGGTACCATCTACCAATGTATGAGCTTCTCCTCCCAAAGGCATATAACCATTCTCCCATGCGGGAACTTGAAACGCTTCATTAGGGATGTAATAGAAATTATTGTCCCTGGCATATTCGACCGAGCTATCATCATTGGTCCCAAAAGGCTCAAGCCCATCTGGTGTCGAAGCTCCTTCATAATTACGGGCTACGTGGTTGGGAACGATATCGATCAATAACTTAAGACCAGCTTTATGGGTACGCTCGATCAAGGCCTGAAATTCTTGCAAACGCTTTGCCGGATTATCCGCTAAATCGGGATTCACATTGTAATAGTCCTTTACGGCGTACGGGGAGCCGGCCCTACCTTTTACAATATCGGGATCGTCGTTAGAGATCCCAAAGCTGGTATAGTCGGTAATTACATCATGATGTGGCACCCCTGTATACCAAATATGGGTAACACCCAGTGCCTTGATTTCGGCCAAGGCTTTATTCGAAAAATCGGAAAACTTGCCTACGCCATTTTCTTCAAGCGTACCCCAAGGCTTATTATTGGTATTGGTATTACCAAAAAGTCGGGTAAAAACTTGGTAAACGACTTCTTTTTTTTTGCCAGCTGGCTGTTCTTGCATTTCTTTTGCTTCTTTTTTACATGCTACAACTAGTATACAGCAATACAGTAATATGCCGAACCTTCTGTAATTCATTATGCAGTGGTTTCCTTTTCCGGATCAAGCATCAAAGGAGTACCATCTACCAAAATGGATAGTTGTTCGTCTCCTTCCAACGAAAACTTCGGACTACCACCATCGACATTGACCTTCAGAATTTGATCCCTAAAATTAACCTTAAAGGAATAGGATTTCCATTGTGTTGGAATTTTTGGGGCAAATGAAAGTTGCCCATCAACGACCCGCATACCTCCAAAACCTTCTACGATACTCATCCAAGTACCTGCCATAGAGGTGATGTGCAACCCTTCCTCGACCTCTTTGTTGTAATCGTCGAGATCAAGTCGAGAAGTACGGAGGTAGAAACGGTAGGCCTGCTCCATCCGGTCTAATTTAGCCGCCTGAATACTATGTACACAAGGTGAAAGTGAGGATTCGTGTACGGTAAAAGGTTCGTAGAAATCAAAATGTTTTTCTAACTGATCGGTCGTAAAATGATCTTCGAAAAAATAGAATCCCTGCAGTACGTCGGCCTGTTTTATATAGGGCGACCTCAAAATGCGATCCCAACTCCATTTTTGATTAATGGGCCGTTGTTTTTTATCCAAATCGCCAACCGTAATAAGCTCTTTATCCAAAAAGCCGTCTTGCTGCAAGAAGACACCGTGTTTTTCTGATTTTGGAAAATACATGTCTGAAGCAACTTTTTTCCATTGCTCGGTTTCAGTATCTTCCAATTTTGTTTTCCGTAAGACACGTTGGTAATCTTCCGGATAGTCCGCTTTTACTTTTTGCAACTGCTTCAAGGCATATTCGATACACCATTTGGCAGTGTAATTTGTGTACCAATTGTTGTTTACGTTGTTTTCGTACTCATTGGGACCGGTCACCCCCAGAATTACAAATTGGTTTTTATCGGTAGAAAAGGTTGCACGTTGTTGCCAAAACCGAGCGATACCGATCAAGACTTCCAAGCCCATTTCCGGAATGTACGAGTAATCGCCGGTAAAACGATAATAGTTATAAATAGCAAAGGCAATTGCCCCGTTTCGATGTATTTCCTCAAAGGTGATTTCCCATTCGTTATGGCATTCTTCACCGTTCATAGTTACCATCGGATAGAGGGCGGCACCATTCGAAAAGCCTAATTTTTCAGCATTCTCGATAGCCTTTTCAAGGTGATTGTAACGATATTTTAAAAGATTCCTAGCTACTTTTTGGTCTTTGGTCGCCATGTAAAAGGGAATGCAATAGGCCTCTGTATCCCAGTAGGTGCTTCCTCCGTATTTTTCACCCGTGAATCCCTTAGGGCCAATGTTCAGCCGACTGTCTGTTCCCAAATAGGTTTGATTCAGTTGAAAGATATTGAACCTGATTCCCTGCTGTGCTTTTACATCACCTTCGATGGTGATGTCGCTCATTTCCCAAATTCGGGCCCATGCTTCTTTCTGCAATTCTAAAAGTGACTCGAAACCCAAAACCGTGGCTTTTTCAAGGGCCCGATTCGCCGCAGCGATCAATTCATCCTTATCGTGATTTAGGGAAACGGTGTAACCGCCAAATTTGTGAACGGCCACCGTATCGCCTTGGGATACTTCCTGAACATATTCATGCCCAATGTACATCTCATCGGTATGTTCAGAGGGCTTATGGCTTACTTCTGTACCGTTATGATAAATTTTGGATTCCATAAAAGTACAGGTACCAAAATGCGTCTTCATGGTATGTGCTTCTATAAATGCCCGACGCCCCTCGGACTGCACATTGGTTGTATTCCAAAATTTATCGTCCCAATTGGTGTCATGATTTTTAATACCACTATCCAAGTAGGGCCGTAACTTGATCTCTGCATCTGAATTTACAGGTCGTATTTCAAATTTGATGACGCCAACCTCATCAATTTCCAAACTTAAAAACCGAACAACATTCACCTGAACTTCAATATTGTTTGGTAAAGTAGCCGTAAAACTACGACGGTACCAGCCTTCTTGCATATTCAGTTCCCTGTGAAAACTTGAAACACTTTTACACGTATTCAAATCCAATGGTTCTCCGTTTACAGAAACATGAATACCGATCCAATTCGGGGCATTGAGCACTTTGGCAAAGTATTCTGGATAACCATTTTTCCACCAGCCCACACGGGTCTTATCAGGATAATATACGCCTGCGATATAACTACCTTGAAACGTATCTCCGGTATACTGTTCCTCGAAATTGGCCCGTTGGCCCATAGCGCCATTACCGATACTGAATAAGCTCTCGGAGGATTTCACCTGTTCTTTATCGAAGCCTTCTTCGATAATGCTCCACGGATCGGCTTTGATGTAATCTTGATTCATATTTTTATAAGATAAAGGGAGCAAAGACGAGAAACTGCTTCGCTCAAAGACGTTTGCAACTTTTTAAATTAACTATTTCTTTTCCACTAGTTGATCAATGCATCCAAGAACTTCACATCGATTTCGGTAAAATTGGTAAAATTATGATCTGCTTCGAATAGAATTTTCTGTTCCCCGATGCCAACGCTCACCATATCGGCTGCATTGGCTGCTTGAATTCCCGCAACCGCATCCTCAAAAACGACACAGTCTCCGGCAGCCACCCCTAACTGTTTTGCCGCTATTAAAAACACTTCTGGGTCAGGTTTAGCCTTGGTCACTGCATTGCCATCTACAATCGTATCAAAATAAGACAAAAGCTTTACCTTTTCCAAAATTGGCCTGGCATTTTTGCTGGCCGAACCCAAGGCCATGGGAATATGCTTACTTTTTAGATGGTCTAATACTTTTACCACATCAGGAAGAATCTCCTTTTCGTCCATCGTGTTGATATATTCCAAATAATCTTCGTTCTTTTCCACCATCCATTGATCAAATTGTTCTTGGGAAACTGTAAGTCCACCCATCTCCAATAAAATCTCAAGACATCTTTTTCGGCTTACTCCTTTAAATTGTTCGTTATCTTCCTTTGTAAAATCGATTCCCAATTCATCGGCCAATTTCTTCCACGCTAAATAGTGGTATTTAGCGGTATCAACGATGACCCCATCCAGGTCGAAAATAAATCCGGTCGCTTCCATTTGTTTCATTCAAGGTTAAAAGTGGTCACAATCTATCAAGACCATGTACCATATATTATATAAATCTTAGGGATGTTTTACCAATTCTGGGTTAATACGAATAAAACCTTCTTTTACATAAAGGTTAAAGCAACAAGTTTATATAGTGAGAAGTAGTGCTAAAACTTATTGTTCGGGGCAAATATAAAAAAAATCCGTAGTCAATTACTTTTTTGTCGAATCTCTTTCAATTAATTCGGTCTTAATGACCTCCATTTCGAATTCTTCCTCTTCCTCCTCGGTTTCCAATCTTCGGATGAGCATACTGGCGGCCGCTTTTCCCATTTTAAGTCCGTGCTGACTTACCGTTGACAGGGTAGGTCTGGAATTTTGGGACAGGACCCCGTCGGAAAAACTGATTACGGAAACATCCTCCGGAATCCGTATGCCTTTTTCCCTCGCTACATTCAGGGCGGTTATGGCATATATTTCGTTGACGGCAAAGATGCCGTCAATATCAGGTATTTCTTCGAAGATCTGTTCCAATTCTTTCTCCAACGTCTTTCGCAACAACTCGGCATCTGTCAAGTCTTTGATCTTCAGGATAAGTTCGGGCCTAGCGGTCATATTATTCTCTTGCAGGGCATCTAGGTATCCTTGGGTTCGTAGTCTCCCGATATTGATATAGTCTTGTGTGGTCAGCAACAAAATCTTTTCGCTTCCTGTATCGATCAATTTTTGTACGGCATTCTTTGCACTCTCCCGATCATCGACGACCACTTTATCGCATGCGATCTCATGCATTACGCGATCGAACATGACAATGGGGATTCCTTGGCTAATGATTTCGTTCAGATGATGATAGTCTTGCTTTAGCAATGTTTCTTTTGACAATGACATGATGAAACCATCTATACTTCCGTTTACCAACATATCCATATTGATTACTTCCTTATCGAACGATTCGTTGGAGACCCCGATAATGACATGATAACCCCTAGCGCTTGCTACTTCTTCGATTCCGGCAATCACTTTTGAAAAAAAATAGTGTACGATTTCCGGGATGATCAGACCAATGGTCTTGGTCTGTTTGTTCTTGAGACTCAAGGCAATGTTATTTGGGCGGTAGTTATAAAATTTGGCAAAGGCCTGTATTTTATCCCTTGTCTCCTTACTGATAGCCTTATCGTCGTGGAGCGCCTTGGAGACCGTTGAGATAGAAACATCGAGCTCTTTAGCAATTCGTTTAAGCGTCATTTTAGGTTTCATAGGAGAAATATATGATGTTATACAGTTTTTTCCGATAGAAAATACGTCTTAAAAAGCGATGCAAAGTGGCAATTTCATTACCCTATCGTACGACTGAAAATTGCGAAAATATCAAATAAAGATAGATCGAAATATAAAAATCGCACTGATAAAGGGTTTAAAAAAAAGATTAAACAAAACTGGAAGTTATTCACATGAAAACGTTGTAATAGCTGCTAGTCAATTACTTAGTGGAAATTTAACATAATATTTACATACTTTCGAAACCGAGAAGTAGACAAAGGGAAGTTTTTAAAATTAACCAACTATTTAATTATCAAATCATGAAAATACCACAAAAGTACCTGTTTTTAGTGCTTTTAGTTTTTCCTCTAGCCCTTTTTGCGCAAGTAAAAGTGAGTGGTACCGTAACCGATGGCGAAGGCGGGGAACCCTTACCCGGGGTAAACGTTGTCATAAAAGGCACGGCTATCGGGACCACGACCGATTTTGATGGACTTTATGAGATAAATGCCGATTTGGGGGATATTCTTCAATTTTCATACCTCGGTTTTAAGACGAAGGAAGTAACCATTAACGGAGAACAGCTAGACGTCGTTCTACAAGAAGATTCAGAACTACTGGAAGAGGTGGTAGTTATCGGTTATGGCACCACCACGAAGAAAGATGCTACCGGTTCGGTGACAGCCGTAAGTGTGGAGGATTTTAACAAGGGTGCCATTGTTTCTACCGACCAGTTACTTACGGGTAAAGCAGCTGGCGTTCGTATTACCAGTGCTGGTGGAGCCCCTGATTCTACACCCAACATTCGTATAAGGGGAGGTGCTTCCTTAAGTGCGAACAACAACCCCTTGATTGTTATCGATGGGGTACCTATAGATAATACAAATCCCGCAGGGGTCAACAACCCCTTTTCTTTGATCAACCCCAACGATGTGGAGAGTTTTTCAATCCTGAAAGATGCTTCCGCCTCTGCCATCTATGGTTCCAGGGCTTCGAATGGTGTCATCATTATTACAACGAAAAAGGGAACTTCCGGGGCGCCCAAGTTCAATTTTTCAACCAATGTGACCGTTAGCGAAGTGAGCGATAAGATCGATTTGATGGACGGACCTACATTCACCAGATTCATCAACGAGTTTCATCCCACTTTTACGAACCTTTTAGGAGTAGAAGACACTACTAATCCCGGGCAGCGTTTCCTATATGATACCGATTGGCAAGATGCTATTTATCGCACCGCATTTTCCTCGGACCATGCCTTCAGCGCAAGGGCCAACCTATTCGACAAACTACCGACCCGATTCTCTTTTGGCTATAACAATACCGAAGGTTTGGTAAAGACCAATGATTATGAGCGATACACGGCCTCTTTAAAATTAACCCCTACCCTTTTGGATGGTCACTTAAAAATCGATATCAACGCAAAAGGCATCAGTGCAGAAAAAAATGCGATCGATGAAGGCGGCGCTTTGGGAGGTGCAGTGAATATGGACCCTACCAAACCAATATTTGATGATTCTCCGAACAATCGTTTTGGAGGCTTCTATCAGAATACCATCGTAAACGACGTTGACAATCCCACAAGATTGCTATTGGACGGTCAGTCGAATCCTTTGGCTTTGTTACTACAACGCTCTCGGCCTGAAAAAGTTCGAAAGCTTCTCGGTAACGTAGAATTCGACTACAGGATGCATTTTTTACCTGAATTAAGGGCTGTACTAAATCTCGGCCTAGAGGTATCGGATGCCGATATTGAAGAAGTATTTACCGATAATTCATTGGCTACCTATCGTTTTGATTCCGGAAACGATGACATTGACACCAATTTTGTGTTTAATCCTGGCGTAAACTATCGGGAAAGACAAAGTATTACCAACAAAACGATGGATGCCTATTTGGTATATGCCAAAAACCCTGAAAAGGGGATTATCAAAAGCTATGATGTTCAAGGAGGTTATCTGTATCAAAACTTTAGAAATGATGGCAACAAGGAAATCTACCAATACAATGTAGACACTGGGCGTAGAGAGCTACAAATCAATGACCAGAATCCTTCGAATCGCTATTTCAATGAATTGAACCTTCAATCGTTCTTCGGACGTTCGAATATTAACCTTTTAGACAAATATCTCATAACCCTTTCGGTAAGGGCAGACGGATCGTCTTTGTTCACTGAAGACAACCGTTGGGGGATTTTTCCGGCTGCTGCACTTGCATGGAAATTAAATGAAGAATCTTTTCTAGCGGATTCCAAGTTCATTTACGATTTAAAACTACGATTAGGTTGGGGGCAGACCGGACAACAAGACATTACAGGTGCAGTAGGGTTTTATCCCTCAATCCCTTTATTCGAGGTAGGCTCTAGTACCAGTCAATATCTCGAAGGAGTAAACTTGTACTCTGCCAAGGCGTTCAATGAAGAACTTACATGGGAAAAAACCACCACGTACAACGCCGGGCTCGATTTTGGTCTTTTAGAAAACAGAATGATCAACGGTTCATTCGATGTTTTTTATAGACAAACTTCCGATTTATTAGCAAGAGTACCTGTAGCACCCGGCCAAGGCCTTACAGATTCATTTGTTAAAAATGTAGGGGAGACCGAGAGTAAAGGTTTTGAAACAACCCTGAATGTAAAGGCAATTGATACCGAAAGTACCTCTCTGGAGTTTTTCACAAACTTTGCTTATAGTCGCGCAGAAGTTACCGATTTACAGGATGTGAGCCGAATCATCGCTACTGAATCCGATATTCCTACCGGAACCGGTGTTAGGTTGGCACGCCATCAGGTAGGTTTCCAACCCTATTCCGCCTGGGTCTTTAGACAGCTCTACGATAGCGACGGAAACCCAATACATGGTGCCTTCGCAGATTTTAACGGCGACGGGGTAATCGACAACGATGATCGTTATTTTAAAGCGCTTCGTCCCAACTGGACCTTCGGCTTTGGATTGAATTTCACTTGGAAGGATTTTGACCTGTCATCGAGCTTCAGAGGGCAATTCGGCGGACAAGTGTACAACTCGAGAAGGCTCACTTCTGGTTGGGTCGATAGGGCGATACCCCTTAATTCGAATAGCCTGAACAATGTACTGGATTTTTATTCGGGAGCAGCTAATTTCAACTTTGTAAATATTCAAGGAAATGTACCTTTTTCAGATTACTTTTTAGAAGACGCCACCTTTTTACGATGTGAGAACATTGTTTTGGGATACCGTCTCGGAGATGTTATCAAGGACACCTCAATGCGCATTTATGGTGTCGTGAACAATCCTTTCATCATCACCAATTACTCTGGTCAAGATCCTGAGAATTTTAATGCTATCGATAATAACTTTTACCCCAGACCAAGGTCGATAACCTTTGGCCTTACACTCGACTTTTAATAATTTTAAGTGCTATGAAATATGTCAGAACCCATTCACACCTGAATAAAAACTTGCAAAATTCAGGGTATCGCTTACCAAGAAGGGTTTTGACCAATGAAAACAAATAAACTAAAACGAATGAAAAAAGTAGTTCTAACCTTTTTATGCATTTTTACTCTTTTTCAGAGTTGCACAAATGACCTTGATACCGAACCATTGGTAGAGCTTTCTTTAGAAGAATTGCTGAGCCAAGACCCTGATGCCGTCTCCGGGATACTTTCAAGATTGTATGCCTCTTTTGCTTTATCCGGACCCAATGGCCCGGAGTCATCCGATATCAGTGACAATGCAGGAGAGTCTCCTTTTCTTAGGGGAATTCTCAACCTACAAGACTTTACGGCCGATGGCATGAAAAACCGGTGGGGCGATGACGGTCTGGACCAACTAACCACCACGTCTAACTGGGATGAGAACAATAAGTTCTTTCGATATTTATACAACCGAATCTATTACACGATTCCACAGGCAAATAACCTTTTATCGGTATTGGGTTCGGTAGACGTTGAAAACAAAGAACAGGTTATCGCGGAAGTAAAATTTCTTAGGGCCTTAGCTTATTATTACCTCATCGATTGTTTTGGAAAAGGAGTGTTGGCCACTGAAGAAAATATAGGAGCCTCTGCCCCACTTTCTGAAGCTACCCGCTCAGAACTCTTCAGTTTTGTCGAAAATGACCTAATTGCCGCCGAAGAAGCTATTGCTCAAACCAACTCCTACGGCAGAGCCAATAAAGCTGCGGTACAAATGCTTTTGGCAAAGCTATATATCAATTCCGGAGTATACGTTGGAGAGGATAGATACTCCGATGCCTTGACCTACCTTTCCAAGGTAATTAATGAAGGAGGTTACTCACTATCTCCCAGCTTTGAAAGTCTCTTTTCCGGAGATAATGAAGGTTCTCCTGAAATAATTTTTCCGCTGATCGCCGACGCAATTACCAGTCAAAGTTTTGGCAACACCACCTATATTATCAACGGTAGTTTAAACACGGCCACTATTCCCATTAATGAGTTCGGGGCTACCCAAGGTTGGGCCGGTCACCGCGCCTCCAAAGCATGGTATGGGCTTTTTGGGGATTTGGAGACTTCTACCGATGATCGTGCTACATTGTTCTGGACAGAAGGTCACAATTTTGAAATGACCGATTACAGGGAATGGACAGACGGTTATCCTTCTATAAAATTTAGAAACTCTGGTTTTACCGCTTCTTTGCCTGAAACTGATTTTTCTAGCACAGACTTCCCGATGTTCCGACTTGCAGACACCTACTTGATGTATGCAGAATGTACGTTGAGAGGTGCCTCAGGAGGAGATATGAACCAGGCCCTGAACTATGTAAACGCCATTCGAGAACGTTCAAATGCTTCTTCGATCGGACTATCGGAGCTCACTTTGGATTTTATCATAGACGAAAGGGCCCGTGAACTCAATCTTGAAGGACACCGTCGTTCCGACCTCATACGTTTTGGACGATTCACAGGCAGCTCCTATATATGGCCTTGGAAAGGAAATACCCAACAAGGTGTTACTATACCTGAAAACTATAAACTCTTTCCAATACCGCTGCAGGCGTTGGAAGCCAACCCTAACTTAAAGCAAAACCCTGGTTACTAAACAAAAAATTACACTATGAAAACTCTTATGAAAAACAGTCTTAAATATCTTCCGTTATTATTGGCCGTGCTGTTTATCGGTTCTTGTGACAATGATGATGTAGTTCCGGAGTTCACGCTTCAAGAACCTTCCGACAAGGTAGCGTTTACTTCTACTTTTTCGGATGAGTACCTGCTTTCCATGGAAACAGCCAGCAATATCGCCGAGCGATTGGTATGGAGTCCCGTTTCTTTCGGAGTGCCCACTGAAATAAGCTATCAGGTACAATGGTCGACCACCGGAAATTTCGACGAAGACCGGGAAGATTTTGTTTCCGGAACGCTTTCCGAAACCAATTTTGCCGTCTCTGTGGGCACCCTAATGCAAATTGCAAAAAACGACTTGGGTTTGGACGAAGACCCGGGAACCGAGGCAGGGAACACGGGTACAATTCACTTTAGAATACGTGCCTTTGCAGGTACGGGCGAAGGACAAACGACCACAAGTTCTCTTTCCGACCCGGTGGCTTTGAACATTACACTCATCGAAACCGCCGAAGAAGGGGAGCCGGTTCCTAATTGCCCTTCCATTTGGGTAGTGGGCGCAGGCGCGGTAGATGCCGGTTGGAACTGGGACAGCCCCATCGAGTTTACCTGTGTTGATGATGTATTCAGCACCAACATCAACTTGACCAACGATACGTTCCGATTTTTCCTCACCGAAGGTGACTGGACGAGCGGACAGAACTATCCTTATTATATTGGAGAAGGCTACACGATCGACGCCAACTTTGAGGATGCATTGGATGGTGACAACAATTTTAGATTCCTAGGCACTCCGGGCACATATCGCTTAACGGTAGACACCGTAAACAAAACCATTGTCTTAAGTGAGGCAACAGGGGAAACAGGTACTGGCGAGGAAGAGGAAGAGGAAGAAGCCCCTTCTGCAATGTTATATGTAGTGGGTAGCTTTTTGAACGCTAGTGGATATGGTGATGATTGGACTCCTGCCAATGCGGTACCGATTGCAGCATCTTCTGAAACCGGAACGGATTACGAAGGTTTTGTAAACATCGATGTCGATGGCGCCCAGTACAAATTCTTGCCCACCAACGAAAGTTTTGATGGTGATTATGGAGATACCGGAGACACCGATGGTTCCTATAATGCAATGATCGAGCAAGATGATGAAGTAAACTGTGGCACACCAGACGGAACCGGTGGGTATTATTTGGTACGGGCCGATACTGAGGCACTTACCTACTCTCTTGAGAAAACGTCATGGGCCGTAACTGGAAACGCAACTCCCCTGAGCTGGCCCGCGGGACCAGATGGTACGGCGGGGCAAGATCATGACATGGTATATGACCCTGCTTCAAAAACTTGGTCGATTACCATAGACCTTGTTGCACAAGAAGCTCCCGACAACGGATTAAAGTTCAGGGCCAATGATGCATGGTCGCTCAACCTAGGGGATACCGATGCAGATGGTTCCCTTCAATTCAATGGTACCAATATTACTATTCCCGAAGATGGAAACTACACCGTGACCCTAGACCTCAGCAATCCCAGGGCATACACTTATTCTTTGGTTAAAAATTAAGAATGAATTCAATAAAAAGGGCTGTGTTTACAGCCCTTTTTCAATACAGAGATCCATGAAAAAAGTTATACTCCTAGGTTTTCTATTCCTTACCGGATTCTCCTATGCTCAGCAGCAAGAAGGTACATTCACCATAAATCCTTCAGCTTTTAACGAAGATGATGAGATTACGATTACCATTTCAGGAATAGATCCTGCTCAATGGGGTGTTACGGATGTATACCTATGGGCTTGGTATTTTGATAGTCCCACTGCCTCGAACGCCATTAACTCCCCCACTAATGGGGAATGGGAAAATTCAGATGAGCGTCAAAAGATGACCGCAAACGGCGATGGATCCTTTAGCTTTACCCTGACCCCTACCACCTTTTACAATGCCACAGGTATTGACCGTATAGGAATGCTGGTCAAAGCAAAAAGTGGTGCCGGTGATAAGAAAACACAAGACAATGTGGTATCGGTCGGTGCTTTTCAAGTTACATTGACCAGCCCCGCGCAAAACCCAACGGTTTTAGATTCGGGAGACGATTTGCTTATCGAGGCCTCCGCATCACTCGCGTCCGATTTTGTTCTCACAGCAAATGGCAGCGTTCTTAATAGCTCCAATACAGCAACAACCAATTATTCGTACAATGCAACGGCAATTATCGAAAACACTGCATTCGTACTAGAAACAACCAGTGGTGGAGAAACGATTACCACAACTTTTCAAGTAGTCATACGACCCGATGTACAGGAAGCCCCAGTGCCAAACGGACTATTGGACGGAATTAACTTTGACCCAACGGACAATACCAAAGCCACCTTGGTATTTTATGCCCCTAACAAGGATTTCGTACATGTCATTGGGGATTTCAACAACTGGGTAATCGATGACGCCTATCTCATGCAAAAAGATCCTTCACAAGACCGTTTCTGGATCGAGCTAGCGGGACTTACCCCTCAGTTTGATCATTTGTTCCAATATGCGGTCGAATTTAATCTTAAAGTCGCCGACCCCTACTCTACACTGATTTTAGATGGTTTTGGGAACGACTCGTTTATTGATTCAAGTACCTATCCAAATCTACCTGAATACCCTTCAGGACAGTCACAAGCCATAACGGTACTCCGTACCGGGGAAACACCTTATGTATGGCAAACGACCGACTTCGAGAAGCCTAAAAAGACCGACTTGGTCGTTTATGAACTCCTCATACGTGACTTCGATGAGCTGCATAGTTTTGATGCCGTCCAGGCCCGTTTGGATTATTTGGAGAACCTGGGCATAAACGCCATCGAATTGATGCCAGTAAACGAGTTCGATGGAAATGAAAGTTGGGGGTACAACCCATCCTTTCATATGGCCCTTGATAAATATTACGGCACCAAAAATGCCTTTAAATCATTTATAGACGCCTGTCACTCAAGGGGAATAGCCGTAATAGTAGACGTTGTTTACAATCATGCAACCGGGCAGCATCCATATTATCGCATGTGGAACACGGATAATGGAGGTACCGGCGGACAAGCATCCGCTGAGAACCCCTTCTTCAACCCTACGGCAACACACTCCTTTAGTGTTTTTAATGATTTTAACCACCAACAACAGGCGACCAAAGATTACGTAAATCGTACGGTAACCTATTGGATCGAAGAATTTAACATAGACGGTATGCGCTGGGACCTTACGAAAGGATTCACACAAAATTGTACTGGTTCCGACGATGCCTGTACCAGTGCGACCCAGAACGACCGAATCGAAATACTGAAAGGCTATGCCGACAACCAATGGGTATCTGATCCCGATTTTTACGTAATCTTTGAACATCTTGGCGGTATTCAGGAAGAAAAACAATGGGCAGATTATCGACTGGATGAAGGCAAGGGAATTATGCTCTGGAACAAGCAGACCGACCCATATAACGAGGCCACGCTGGGATATCATGAAAGCGGAAAATCTAACTTCTCAGGCGTATCATATCAGCAAAAAGGTTTCGATAACCCAGCAGCCGTGTCCTATATGGAAAGTCATGATGAAGAACGGCTCATGTTCAAAAACTTGGAATTTGGGAATGCCGAAGGGGACTACGACGTTACGACCTTGAACACGGCATTGCAACGTATGCAAGCCGCCGGCGCCTTCTTTTTTACCGTTCCCGGACCAAAGATGATTTGGCAATTCGGTGAATTGGGCTATGATGTTTCCATTGATTTTAATGGCAGGGTCGGAAACAAACCCATTCGGTGGGAGTATTTTGATGATCCCGCACGAAAGGCAATCTATGATTCTTGGGCCGATTTGATTCGGCTAACGGTCAACGAACCTATTTTTGAGACAACCGATTTTTCCTTGGAACTCAGCAGCACGAACGGCCTTAAGAGCATACAGCTGACGAATCCCGATGCTTCTGTCGATGATATTGAATATGTAACCATTATTGGCAATTTCGGCACTTCTCCCCAGAGCATCAATCCGTCTTTCCAGGAAATTGGGGTTTGGTATGAATTTTTGGAAGATAATTTAAAATACATTGTCACCGATACCGATAAAATGATCTCCTTACTACCAGGGGAATTCCGAATTTTCGGAAACAATCCATCATCTTTTTTTCCTGATAACAACCCGCCGGATATGGATAATGACGGTGTCGTTGACTCGGATGACGTTTGCCCCGATACGCCTTTCGGCACTACGGTAGATGTTACAGGGTGTGAGATCTTTAGTCTTCCCACCGACAATTTTTCCATTAGTCTTTTTAGCGAAACCTGTAGGGCAAGCAACAACGGTAGTATATCC
Organism: uncultured Flavobacteriaceae bacterium; assembly: GCA_947493175.1. Taxonomy (GTDB): domain Bacteria; phylum Bacteroidota; class Bacteroidia; order Flavobacteriales; family Flavobacteriaceae; genus Pelagihabitans. Next base: position 306,900 of record CANLQD010000001.1, read on the forward strand.
CTTGCAGCAAGGGAAAGTCTAGACTATACAGTGCTCCTAAGCGGCCTGCAGGAAGAAACCAAAACGTTTACTTCAGAGACCAGTTTTAACGACCTTTCGGCGGGCGATTATTCGATATGCGTTACCGTGGAAGGTGTCATGGACTATGAGCAATGTTTTGATGTAACGATTACGGAACCCGAGGATTTATCGGTAGTATCTAAGATCAATAGCGATTCCAAAAAAGTAACGCTCAATCTAAAGGGCGGAGACCGATACCTAATTAGTTTGAACGATGAGCTATACACTACCACACAAAACGAATACACCTTGAATTTAAATCCTGGCTCCAACAAATTGGTAGTCAAAACCGACAAGGATTGCCAAGGCAGCTATGAAGATACCATTGTGGTAGCATCAAAAGTATTTCTCTATCCAAACCCGATTACCAACAATCGATTGTTTATCTCCGTTGAACAAAAAGACAAATCAACGATTCGGCTAGAGCTGAGCACCTTGGATGGCAAATTGGTCTTAACAGATAGTTATACCATCGTCAATGATGAAGTAGAAGTAGATACCTCGTCTTTAGCTGCGGGGGTTTATCTGGCAAGAATTGAAATAGCAGAGGAAACAGTATTCTTTAAAATAGTAAAATAATGAAGAAGCTTAGAAATATAGCTATAGGGCTCATACTAATTAATTTTTTCATAGCATGCGGAGGAAGCGATGATGGTGATGATGGGGCACCCCCCGAGCCTACTGCACCGCCATCGGCAGCTTCCCTCGTATTTCCCGAAAACAATACCGAATGTAATGAAGGCACCATCCTATCTGAAACACAAAGCGAAATTACCTTTAGATGGAATGCTTCTGAAAACACCGACTCCTATACCGTAGCCCTAAAAAACCTAAGTACGGGAAACAGTCAAAACATTAATTCTACCGTGCCTGAAGTGGCCATCACCATCGATCGGGGCACACCCTATTCTTGGTCGGTAACCTCAAAAGCCGAAGGTACCAACATCATAGCGGAAAGTGCTGTTTGGAAATTTTATAATGCCGGTCTTGCCTTGGAAAACCATCCTCCCTTCCCCGCAGAAGCCTTGTTTCCGAATATCGGATCCAGCGTTCCCGCAGGCCCGATCGATTTGAGTTGGGAAGCAAATGATCTAGACCAAGACATCTCATCGTACGACTTATTACTAGATCAGAACAACCCACCTACGACACTTTTGGAAACTACGGCCTCGAATAGCTTTACCTTTACGGGAGTTTCAGGAACCGTTTACTATTGGCGGGTAATCACTACCGACCAAGTGGGCAATGCTTCAACCTCTGAAGTATTTCAATTTAAGGTCGACTAAAACCTGTTTTGATGCGATTTTTTCCCATCCTATTGACTTTTATGCTGTTAACGGGCTTCTTTGGCCGCGGACAGAAAACCCTTCGGGTAGAACCCCCGAACTGGTGGATCGGCATGTATCATAGTGAAATCGAATTACTTGTTTATGGAAAAGGAATTGGGAATTATTCGACAACACTCGACCCCTATGAAGGAGTTCATCTAAAGGAGATAAAACTGGTACCCAATCAAAACTATCAATTCGTAACCTTGACAATAGCCGATAGAGCAGCTCCGGGGGAGTTAACATTGCATTTCAAAAAAAGTGGGAGTCAACCTATTTCATACAAGTATCCTATTCTAAAGCGAAATCCGGAGAGAAGACAACTAAAAGGATTTGATACTTCCGATGCCATATACCTCATTACCCCCGATCGATTCGTAAATGGTAATCCCAAAAATGACAATATCGAAGGATTAAAGGAAAAGGCAGACCGCTCTTTTAAGGGTGGCAGACATGGTGGGGATATTGAAGGCATGCTACAAAGTTTGGATTACATCAAGGACTTGGGTTTTACCGCTATCTGGATGAATCCCATTTTAGAGAACGATATGCCCGAATATAGCTACCACGGTTATTCTACTACCGATTTTTACAAAGCCGACCCTCGATATGGAGATAACAGTGCTTTTAAGAATTTATGTGAGGAAGCCCGCAAAAAAGGAATGAAAGTGATCATGGATATGATAGCCAATCATTGCGGCCTAGAACATTGGTGGATGAAAGACCTACCCACGGAGGATTGGATCAACCAGTGGCCAGCATATACGGAGACCAACCACAAAAAAACCGTTATCCTGGACCCCTATGCGGCGAAGATAGATCGCAAACAATTTTTTGATGGCTGGTTCGTACCTACCATGCCCGATTTGAACCAACGAAATAGCTCCATGGCCAAGTATCTGATTCAAAATACACTATGGTGGATCGAATACACGGGAATTTCAGGTATAAGAATGGACACCTATCCTTATCCCGATATGCACTTTATGAGCGATTGGACCAAAGCGGTAATGACCGAGTATCCAAATTTTAATATCGTTGGTGAAGAATGGGTGACCCGACCAACGATCGTTTCGTATTGGCAGGCTGGCAAAAAAAATGCGAATGGCTACACTTCTTATCTAAAAAGTCTGATGGATTTCCCATTACAAAACGCATTGGTCACTTCCCTAAACAAAGAAAAAACCTGGGCTTCTTCATGGACCGATCTTTATGAGACCCTAGGACAAGACTACTTGTATCCGGACCCTAGCAATTTGGTTGTCTTTCCCGACAATCACGACATGAGCCGTATTTATACGCAATTGAACGAGGATTTCGATAAGTTTAAAATGGCCTTGGTATATACCGCTACTGTAAGGGGCATTCCTCAAATATATTATGGTACAGAGGTTTTAATGAAGAATCCAGGCACAACCGACCATGGTATCATCCGATCCGATTTTCCCGGTGGTTGGGAGGGAGACGCAACAAATGCTTTTACCGGCAAAGGATTGTCAGACCGCCAGAAAGAAGCACAGTTATTTGTAAAAAGGTTGATGAACTGGCGAAAAAAAACGCCTGTTGTACACCATGGCAAACTGATGCATTTCGCGCCTAAAAATCAAGACGAAATTTATGTTGTATTCCGCTACGATGACCAAAACAAAATAATGATCGTATTCAGCAAAAATGAAAAAGAGGTTTCCTTGGATCTTGCACCCTATAAAGAGATACTAGGAGCGGAATTCTCTGGCAGGGATATATTGAGCGGGAAAACCTACCAGACTTCAAATACACTACCTGTGAAGCCAAATAGCGTTATGGTCATCGAGCTGTAACAACTTTAATTTAAGGAAAGATTCCGGTTTATATTCTTGGCACCTGCCTTTAATGGACTGTTGAATCACGTTCCACTATCTGGGCACTTATGATTTCGGTCGTGTAGGTTTCCTCGTCATAATCGACCTCACTTTCAACCCTTTCGATCAATAGCTGCGCGGCCACCTCACCCATTTTCTCCCCATGCTGCTCAACTGTGGTGAGCGTTGGCGTAGCGTATTTTGATAATATTCCGTTGGTGAAACCGATAAAAGAAATATCTTCTGGAATCCGTAATCCTTTTTTCTGGGCAGACCGCATACAGGAAATAGCAAAAATTTCATTGACACAGAGTACGGCATCAATCTGATGGTTTGCAAAAAAATCGTCTATGACCGCATCGTTCACCTCGGTATACGGCAATTTAAGAATCAAATCTTCATTCAAATCCAAACCATTATCCTTCAATGCCTTCCAATAACCCTCTGCACGCTTCTTGCTCACATTAAAGTAGTTTTCAGTAGTCACTTCGGTCCACATTTTGCATTGTTCTTAAAGATTTACTTCCTCGACTTTTGTTTAAAAACCTGATTAGGCACAAAATTCCAATCTCACTTATTCTTACTAAATTTAAATTTTTTCCTATAATACTAAAAGTAAATTCTTTAGCAACAATGAATTTTTATTTTCTATACAAATCCTGTATCGCCTGTTAAAAGTGAAGTATATCCTTTGAATATGAAAAAAACGAACTTCTTAAATAAAACACTCGCAGAAATAAACCAAGTCCTACAAAAACAATATGCCAGCATGACGGATATAGGAGTCGTAGCAGGACTCTCCGGAATTGCTTTGTTCCAATTCTATTATTCAAAATTTTTGGATATAGAAGGTCCATCAGAGGTCGGGGCTGAAATAATATCATTCTGTATAGAAAAAATCAATGATGGTTATTCTCTCCCCACTTATTGCAATGGGATTGCGGGACTAGGATGGGCTATTCAACATCTAAAAGTCGAGGACTTTATCAATCTAGATTGTGATGCATTACTATCCAATTTTGATAAATACCTTTATGATCAAATGGTGTTTGATTTCAATCTAGGCAATTACGATTTCTTGCACGGAGCATTAGGACATGCATTTTACTTTCTGAGCCGTTATAAACATACCGAAGACCTATATTTAAAAAAAAGATATGAATCCTACCTTTTGGAAGGTATCAAGAATCTTAAAAAGCTTGCCATTCAAAAAGACAACAGTTTAAAATGGAAATCAATCTTGGATATTAATAAAGGAAATGAAGGATACAACCTAAGTCTGTCTCATGGAATTTCAAGTATACTAAACTTTTCATCTCGGCTACATGCAATAGATGCGTTTAAGGAAGTTACCGAAAAACTAGTTATAGGAAGTGCAAACTATATTCTTAGTTTTCAAAAAAAAAATTCAAAAAACTTATCATTATTTCCGAGTTGGATAGAGAAGGATATCTCGCCTGAATATAATAGTAGGATTGCTTGGTGCTATGGGGACCTAGGAATTGGTCTTTCGATATTGCGTGCTGGTCAATCTCTAAGGGATGTTTCTATGCAAAAGCATGCTTTGGAAATAATAGCCCATACGACGACTCGAAAATCACCTGATGAAACATTGGTTAAAGATGCTGGAGTATGTCATGGATCTTATGGAAACTCACTTATTTATCAAAGATTGCATCAAACAATTAGCAATCCATTATTTCAGAAATCGCTTCATTTTTGGTTAGATAATGGTGTTGAAAAAGCCATTCATAAAGACGGTTATGCAGGTTATAAACAATGGAATGGCCTTGAAAAAAAATGGATGCCTGAATTAAATCTTTTGGAGGGGGTCGCGGGTATAGGCCTAGTAATCATTGAGTACCTTTCGGAAGAACCTAACTTTTGGGATGAATGTCTGATGATCAGCTAAATGTTGGTTAAAGAATAACATCAAAAATCCATACGGTCATTCTTCAACTTTGTTTTAAGAAGTCCGATATTAAAAATTTCACCTACTATAAAACTTACCGCTTATGATATTAAATTAAGCGTGCACCCGCCTATTAATCCCGTTTTCGGGCTTCTTTTATGCTCCGTTCAGAAACGTAGAAATGGTTTAACGATGAACTGAATCCCAAAAGGGGAAGAAAAATTCAATCTTCGCTATTAAAATAATTTCGTAATATGATTAATCGATGTACCGCTTTTGGGCTTTTTGTGGGATACGGATTGAGTACTTTTGACAATAGCATTTTCATAAGAAACACTACCCCCGATAAGAGCTAATCCATATCCTTTTACTTTGAAAATAAAGTGATTTTGTAAATTTTTTAAGACTGAATTTTTACATAAAAAAATTCTCGAGCACCTATTTACCCTATCATATCTAACAAACAAAGTCTTCAATTACTTTTTGAATGGAGATTATTCGTTTTATAACTTCTTGATTAAGAGGTTTCAAAAAAAGATATATGCAAGTCGCATCCGTTTTCTTGAATCGTTATTTTATCCTTTCAGGTATCCGATAATTTAAAATACCGATGCGACTTGCATTTATATGTGGTTCGAGACCAAGTCTTCTTTTAACTGTCTTTTATCAGAGAATTTTCATTAACATCTAATACCAGTTTCTAATATAGTGTCACTGTAGCCTTAACAACCAAATGTTGTCCCTGGATTACAATGGACAACGCAAGTTCCTGTTCCACCAGCACCAGAACAAGAGTACCCCTCACAGGTATTACAATTAGAGCCACCATAGGTCTCACCTCCTAATAATCGGTGCTGGGTAGATGTGCTCAATTCACTAATTGTTTTTTTCAACAATGTCAAACGTAAATTTTTCTTTTTTTTCATGGGAATCAAAATTTTATGTGTTATTAATCTTACTTTAAATATAGAATTTTAATCTTTTTATCATGTTAAAAACTTCACAATTTGTTCATACGCTAAACATGTTAGTTAAAAAATAAAGACTTGCTTTTGTTTTTAAACTGTTACAAATGAAACAGTACAAAGCCATTAGTCAATACCAATAAGAAAAAACAAGACGATAGCAATGAAAAAGTTTAGTACAGAAATTGAAACGGCAAAATTGATTACTCAACATGTTGACGATGATGAAACACTTTATAATTTAGCAATAGCGGAGACCAAAAAAACGGTGTAGAAATTTGAGACACTTTATTGAACAATTTAGGAAAGTACAAAAGGGTAAAGAAAAGATTACTCAACTTGTTAAAGTTTTCGAGGTTGGAACTAGCAAGAAAAAAAGAACTCCTTTAACAGTAAGTCAAACAAGGGAACCTATTTTTATAAGGCTTTTATGATAGCCCTAAAAGATTGATTAATATGAAAAAGTCGATTAGAAAGTTTTTAGTCCTAGGTAGAATCTCGCTCTATAAGCCGAGCCTTTATGATTTCGGTCGTGTAGGTTTCCTCGTCATAATCGACCTCACTTTCAACTCTTTCGATCAATAGCTGCGCGGCCACCTCACCCATTTTCTCCCCATGCTGCTCAACTGTGGTGAGCGTTGGCGTAGCGTATTTTGATAATATTCCGTTGGTGAAACCGATAAAAGAAATATCTTCTGGAATCCGTAATCCTTTTTTCTGGGCTGACCGCATACAGGAAATAGCAAAAATTTCATTGACACAGAGTACGGCATCAATCTGATGGTTTGCAAAAAAATCGTCTATGACCGCATCGTTCACCTCGGTATACGGCAATTTAAGAATCAAATCTTCATTCAAATCCAAACCATTATCCTTCAATGCCTTCCAATAACCCTCTGCACGCTTCTTGCTCACATTAAAGTAGTTTTCAGTAGTCACCAGTGCTATCCGCTTTCTACCACCTTTGATCAACATAGTGACGGCATCATAGGCAATTTCGAAATCATTGATAATGACCTTATCGCATTCAATATCATCGGTTACCCTATCGAACAACACTATGGGAATCCCCTGCTCGGTAACCTCTTTCAGATGGTTGAAATCATCTTTTTGTTGGGTTTCCGCAGATAATGACATGATAAAACCATCGATACTGCCATTGGCCAATAGTTCCATATTAATGACTTCTTTATCAAAAGATTCGTCGGAAACACAAACAATTACATTATACCCATGGGCATTTGCATATTTTTCTATTCCCCTGAAAACAGTAGTAAAAAAATGATGTACAATGTCTGGAATAATGACCCCGATGTTCTTCGTTCGCTTATTCTTAAGACTAATGGCAATATTGTTAGGCTTGTAATTGTATAATTTGGCAAAGGCCTGAACCTTCTCCTTGGTATCCCTCCCTATTTCTTCACTGTTCTTAAGCGCTTTTGAAACCGTAGAAATAGATACATCCAATTCTCGTGCAATATGCTTTAACGTAATCTTTTGTTTCAAGGCCAAGTGTTAAAAAAATGTATGTAAGTAAATTTAGTCAATTCTATCTTACAGAACCACTTTAATTTTTTTTTAAGGTTTTAGTTGAAGGAAAATCCAAAAAACATGAACAACTAGAAAAAATGTTATATTTGCCTTAAACTGATGATTAAACAAATATTGAACCATTAATATAGGAATTGTTCATTTTATAATACTTCCTGTTGATATTGTCTTAATTTAAAAAAGTTATTAACACGAAACCGTTTGCGTAACCTCCTTAACAGTTGCAAACCTTTTACTAACAAAGAATTTACATATTTTTAACGCTTGAAATTATCTCAATTTTAAATTAACTCAACTTTAAATTAACATTTATGAAGATTAAACTCTTAAAAAGCTTGATGATGGTCGGGGTATTTTTGTGCTTCGGTCTTTCGCAGGCGCAGGAAGTTACCGGTACGGTATCCGATGCTAACGGCCCCTTGCCGGGTGCTAGTGTAGTAGTCAAAGGCACCACTACAGGTACACAAACCGACTTTGATGGTAATTTCACCATTGAGGCAGATAGTGATGCTACCCTTGTAGTCAGTTATATTGGATATCTAACACAAGAAGTGGCCATTAACGGACAAACATCCATTTCCGTCACATTACAGGAAGATGCACAGCAACTCGATGAGGTGGTCATCATCGGTTATGGTACTACCACCGTTAAAGATGCTACAGGTGCGGTTTCTTCTGTAACTGCAGAGGACTTCAATGCCGGTATTATCTCCTCACCTGAACAATTAATACAAGGTAAAACGGCTGGCGTACAAATTTCTCAATCAAGTGGGGAGCCTGGCGCCGGAATTTCCTTAAGAATACGGGGTACCGGTTCGGTTCGAGGAAACAATAGCCCATTGTTTGTAATTGATGGGGTACCAGTATCCAACGAAAATGTCTCCGCTACGGGAGCCGATGTCGGAGCAGGAACCAGTGGTGCTAGAAACCCGTTAAACTTTTTGAACCCTAATGACATCGAGAGCATGAGTATTCTTAAAGATGCCTCTGCTACCGCAATTTATGGTTCTAGGGGTGCAAACGGTGTTGTCGTTATTACCACCAAGTCCGGAAAGGGCGGTGGCTCAAAGGGACAATGGGATTTCACCAGTAACCTGAACATCTCTGAAGTAGCAAATCGTTACGATCTTTTAACTACGGAAGAATTCATCGAACGAGGCGGAGCCAATCTTGGAGGAGCAACCGACTGGCAAGATTTTTTGTTTAGAACAAGTGCTTCGACAGATAACAACCTATCCTATTCTCAAAATTATGGGAAGGGAAATGTTAGGGCCACTTTCGGTTATTCCAAACAATTTGGGGTCATCGAAAACACCGACTTGGAGCGTATTACAGGCCGACTTAATGTAAATCATCGTTTTTTTGATGATAAGTTGAAAGTAGGTTTACAAACTACGATTTCGAGAATTAATGATAGAGCACCTTTTGTGAGTAGAACCTCAGGGAGCACGGGAGATTTGTTGGCAGCAACCTATTATTCGAATCCGACACGACCCGCAGATCCAAGTTCTAGTGCCGACCCCGATAGAAACCCAGCAAACCTTCTGGCCTTTTACGATGACAATACCAACACCAATAGGTTTCTTGGGAATCTCTCTTTGGATTATGCCATAACAGATGAGCTTTCGGCAAAGTTAAATTTGGGACTAGACACTTCGGAATCTTCAAGAGCACAAGTTGTAGGGCCTCAAATTCTTGGTTTTACCAACGGATCTGCGGGCAATGGACGAGCAGCATTGGGTAATCTTGATACCGAGAATAAGTTATTGGAATTTACCGTAAATTATAATAAGGAGTTTGAAAATTCGAAACTAGATGCACTGGTAGGATATTCTTATCAAGATTTTAATCGAAATGGCCAAACCATTTTGGGGCAAGGATATAACACCAATGACCTGAATGCAATTGCAGCGAGTACCGAGCGAGCTTATAATGACACCAGAAATCTTGCCAGTAACTATCAAGCCTATGGTATTGGTACTTTTGAAGATGACGCGGATGCAGGAGATCAATTTAGGATATTAGGCCTATTCCCCGGAATAAACCAAACAACCGGAAATTTACCAAGCATTCCCATCGACGCGCTAACCGTGGACCTTTTTGACACTACCGATGAACTACAATCCTTTTTTGGTAGGGTAAATTACACCTTACATGATAAATATTTATTCACTGCCACAGTAAGAGCTGATGGTTCCTCAAGATTTGGTGGAAACAATCAATATGGTATCTTTCCATCTGCAGCATTTGCTTGGAAGTTAAACGAAGAGGATTTTATAAACGAGGAGACTTTTTCTACCCTTAAATTGAGATTAAGTTGGGGTATTACGGGTAACCAAGACGGTCTTGGCCACGGTAATTTCTTAAATCGTACCAGATGGAGAAATGGACAATTTGGTCCAGCATTGAATATTTCACCAAATTCCCAGATAACGGCGCCGGCAACGGCAGAGGTTGCATTTGCCAACCCAGACCTTAAGTGGGAAGAGACGGCACAATACGGATTGGGTATTGATTTTGGTTTTGGCAACGATCGTTTTATAGGTAATATTGATCTGTATAGAAAAGAGACAACGGACATTCTATTAAACCTCCCCTCCGTTCAGCCAGCTACTTCACCATTCGTTTTCCAAAACATTGATGGCACCATTGTAAATCAAGGTATCGAACTAGGATTGGATTATGATATTGTAGCAACTGAGGATTTCAATTGGAATGCCAATTTTAACATCTCTTATAACCAAAATGAACTAACAGACTATGCTGGTCCAGACATACAGGCAGGTAACTTATATGGTCAAGGTCTTACAGGTACTACCTCGCAAATTTTGACCAATGGAAGGTCACTGTTTACCTATAATTTGCGACTGGTTGATGAAAACTTTAATGTGGATACGAATCCTACCATTCTAGATAAATCCGGTTTGCCGACCGTAATATCCGGGTTCTCTACGTCCGCTAGGTATAAAAACTGGGATGCCTCCTTGTATTTCTCAGGTCAGTTCGGCTTCTATGTGTATAATAATACCGCGAATGCTTTATTTGCTGCACCACAAATTGGTAGTAGAAACAATCTAAAAAGTGTGGTAGATAACGGTGTTACTTTATCAGCAACGAACCCAAGTACCTTCTTTTTGGAGAAAGGGGATTTTGTCCGACTCCAAACGGCATCTATTTCCTATAATGTACCCTTGAGTGGGGAAGGTGTATTAAAAAGCATGCGCTTGAGTGCCATTGGCCAAAACTTATTTTTGATTACAGACTATAGCGGTATCGACCCAGAAGTTAGTACTTCTGACATACCCGCAAATGGGTTGCCGTCTGCATCCATAGATTATTTAGCCTACCCAAGACCAAGAACTTATAGCTTAGGAGTTAATGTTACCTTTTAAAAAAAATTAGAATTATGAAAAAAATTGTAAATTATTTATGTTTAATGCTCCCGATAGCCTTGATTTTTTCGTGCACCGATCTGGAGATTGAAGCAACAGATTCTTTTATTAGTGATGGTTTTGCCGGAGTGGCGGATATACAAGGTGAGGTCACCAATATCTCGAACATCATTGCCGGAGGAGATCTAGCAAATCAAGACGGTCTTTATGCGCTGAACGAAGTATCTACCGATGAATATATAGTAGCTACCAGAGGAACCGACTGGGGAGATAATGGTCGATGGCTGGCGATTCACAGACAGACCTGGGACCCCGAACTACAGGATATACGACGCTCTTGGCAAAATCTCAATAGCATTACAATCAACGCTACAAGGGTAATCAACCCACAAAGTGTAGCTACGGCGTCGGGTGACGTTACCGAGTTAAAAGCCGAGGCAAGATTTTACAGAGCATGGGCGATGAGCTGGATTTTGGATATGTGGAGGCAAGTTCCTTACAGGGACGTTAACTTGCCTAACAGTGCCATACCTGTAGCGTTGACCGGTCAGGTTGCTATCGATAGTATCGTAGCGGATCTTAACATTGCTATCAGAGACCTTCCTGAAGTGACGGCAGGCGATGCGATTGATGCAAAGTCTACACCTACCAAGGCTGCTGCACATCATTTAATGGCAAAACTTCACCTCAACAAACATGTATACTTAGGAACATCTCCAGAAGCTGCAGACATGCAAGTAGTTGTAGATGCGGTAGATGAAATTGAGGCAGCTGGTTATTCATTGGCCGCATCCGGAGACTTTTTTGATATTTTTAGACCAAGCAATGATGTAGAGACGATTTGGTGGTCCCCAGCGGATGCAGGTCCTAGAATATGGTATACCTTGCATTACAATCTAAACTTCCCAGGCGCCAATGATGGTGGTGGTTGGAACGGTTTTACCACACTTTCTGAATTCTATCAACTGTTTGAAGGTGACCCGGATACCAATTACCCAGGAGATGGTCAGGAAGAACGCAGAGGATTTGTACATGACCCAAGTACTGCGAACGCCGAGAACCTTGGTATAGGTTTAGGTTTCTTGATCGGTCAGCAGTACGAGCAAGACGGTACACCATTAAATGCACGAGATGACGTTGGTGGGGTTCCACTGGTATTTACCAAAGAGGTAGAACAAGCCGAGTACACGGCACCGGGTGATAATGCCGTTTTGGAAACTTCCGGCACCAGAATGCTTAAATACCATCCTAACGAAGAAGGAGGAGACCGAAGAAGGCATATCGTAAACTACCGATTTGCCGATGCCTATTTAATGAGAGCGGAAGCTATGTTTAGAATGGGTACCGATGTAACCGCTATAATTAATGAGTTGAGAGCGACAAGAGGCGCATCTGTATTGGGAACAGTACAAGAAGCTGAATTACTCGCAGAAAGAGGACGAGAAATGTATGCAGAGGTTACAAGACGACAGGATTTAATCAGATTTGGTCAATACCTAAGGGCTTGGAATTTAAAGGATGCCGGGGATCCGCATTTAGAGATATTCCCCATACCTATAGCTGATATACTTGCCAATCCCAATTTGGTACAAAATCCAGGTTATTAAAATCGTATAGTTTAAGTGTTTAAAAAAAGGCTGTCCGGAATGGACAGCCTTTTTTATTGATGAGTTATTTTAAAACTAGTAATCATCGCAAACATTCAACTTTTTCCTTTCTGCAACTAAAAAATTAAATAATCAAGTCACCCAATCTCATCATCAATAGAACATAAATTTGCGATCACTTTTAAATTGCTATTAACAACTCCATTCTTCCCCAAACACGTGACCCTTGCCAAGTTGTAACAGCATTACTATTTGTTGGGTAGGTAACAGCCGCTACCAACTCCTCCCGCGACCGTAGTTATGCATCCGCAATGTGATCCAGTGCCATAACTTCCCCCCGCTTAGTAATTTTCGTTAACTAGCATTACTTAACTCGCCAACTTCCTTCTTGTTTACCTTAAAACTCCAACTTTTCTCTTTTTCATTTAATTCTGTACATTAATGATAGGATTTTAACTACACTTAAAGTTATTTTATCTATATTCCAATGACGTTAAGATCCAAGTAAATCGTTTATTAGAATTCCTCATTGAATATATTTCATTATTTAATACTTGGAAAAATAAAATTCCTGATAGTCCGAAGTGAAAATAGTACACAGTTATTGGTCAAAACCGACCCGAATCAATAAAGCAAATTTTAACGAAAAAACCTCCGGAGGGTGGCGGCACCGGAAATATGAATACATGAGTTGGGCATTAAGCTGTTTAACCTTTAAAAAGTTCTATCCCGATATTGAACTCGTTACCGACAGCAACGGCAAAAAGCTCTTGATAGATCAATTAGGTCTGCCCTATAAAAATGTGCGAATCGTATTAGACCAATTGAATAAATATCCCGAAAAACTATGGGCGGTTGGGAAACTGTTCGCCTATAGCTTACAAGAGGAACCATTTATTCATGTTGATAACGATATTTTTATTTGGGAAAAATTTAGCCCAAATATTGAAAAAGCAGCCTTGGTTGCCCAACACGTTGACGAGGATGAAAGTCATTACGACTTTGCAATCAAACATTTGAAAGAACATGATATCCAATTTCCCACGATATTATCAAAAGATTTAGCAAAAAAAAGACGATTTGACGCCAGTAACGCGGGTGTTATTGGCGGAAATAATATTTCTTTTTTTAAGGAATACGCCAAAAAGGCATTTGACTTCATTGACTCTCAACTTGACAAAATAGATGAAACGCTAATTGGGACATCCTATGCCATTATCTATGAGCAATACCTGTATAGTGCCTTGGCCCGCGAAAGAAACATCAAAATTCATCATCTTTTTCAAGGACAAGAAAAGAAAATGATGGATTTGACAAATTTTATGAACAAATACGGCCAAAAAAAGTATACCCACCTCTACGCAAACTCTAAGTTCTTCCCTGAATTCTGCAGAGAATTGGAACATCAACTAGCAATGGAGTATCCCGAATATCATAAAAGGATTATTTCACATTTACAGGATGAATACAGCATATAAACACTTTGGAAGAACCCTTGAATTTGGTCGAATTGCCGGTCTCGATTTTCGTGAATTCTTTACGGAACAAGCGACTATCCTTAAAAGCGATTTAGATAGGGTTTCCAAAAAAATTAAAAGACGCATAGATGGCTCCAAAAGCGTTCATCTCAAAAAGTTAAAAGAAATTTATGCCATTGAAAAAGAAAAACTAGCCTTGCGGGATTCAAAAAAGGTTACTGATACCATTTTTAGAAAAGAGCTATCCTATAACATTGAACGGGAAAAGCTGCTATCGCTTAATTTTCCAGAATTACAGGATACAATGCTAGTGCTGAACGCTCTGGCCACCACCTATGAATCGGATTGGAAGTGGTGTGAAAGAAATCCATTCCAAGCTGTATTTGATTTTAAAAAAATATTGGGTACAGAAAAAGACGACCATTATTTTCTTTTAGAAAAGACCGGCACTTTTGATGGCTTACTTGACACCAATGTCTCCGAATTCCCGTTAACCGAATATCAATATTTTTTGCTTCAGCTCTTTGAAAAACCAACCAAAGTAAAAGATGTTCTAATGGAGTTTTTTAAGGTATTCGAAGTTGCCAATAGCGAAGAAGCCAAGGTGCTTTCCGTTTTAACAGAGCATCTTATTCGAGATTTTATTTTCAGGAGATTTATAGTTTTAGCAGTTCATACAGAGGGTAGACTTTTTTGAACAAAGAGAATTCTAACTAGGTAACAAGCAGCACATTTGTTAATCAAGAATCGTTCATAACGATGGCCCTACAGATCTGTTAATCATATCCTACACCTCATATATTAGTACTCATTTTGGTAGGATGGATGGCCTATATAATGTAGTTTTGCAAAATGATATAAAGAGCTATTTCTATTGGTACTGAAGGGGAAAAAACAGCTACTTTCGGACCCCTGTAGTAGAATGACAAAAGTTGAACAAACGGGAACAGTGCATTCCCTATCGGTATCAGGAAAAACTACTCATTTTGTATCTACCAAAACGAATTATAGATTATATGAAATCTACCTTTTTCAATAGGGTTTGGAGCTTTTTTTTAATGACGTTGTTCTTGTTTTCCTGCACCGACAAAAAGGAGGATTCAAAACTGGTTTCGGAAGATTCCCTAAAAATGTTCACATTGCTTTCCTCAAAGGAAACCGGTATTGACTTCGTAAACAAGGTTGAAAACCAAAAAAACTTCAACATTTTCAAATACCGTAATTTCTATAATGGCGGTGGTGTTGCCATTGGCGATATTAACAACGACGGTCTTGCGGACATTTATATGACGGGCAATATGGAGCCTAACAAGCTCTATCTCAACAAAGGGAATTTCAAGTTCGAGGATATTTCCAAATCCGCAAAAGTAGAAGGCAACAAGCCTTGGTCGACAGGTGTTGTGATGGCCGATATTAATGCCGACGGACTTCTGGACATTTACGTAAGCAACGCCGGTAATATGGAAGGCAATAATCATGACAATGATCTTTATATCAACAACGGCGACCTTACTTTTACCGAAAAGTCGAACGAATACAATCTGGCTAAAACCGGCTTTTCTACACAGGCCACTTTTTTTGATTACGACAAAGACGGGGATTTAGATGCCTATATTCTCAATAACAGCAATATCCCCGTAAGCAGCTTGGGATATGCAGAACAGCGAGATGTACGCGCGCAGGATTGGGAAGGTGTACCTGATATTTTTAAAGGTGTTGGAGACATGCTATTACGTAATGACAACGGTACGTTTGTAGATGTTAGTGAAGAAGCGGGCATATATGGTAGTCTTATCGGTTTTGGATTAGGTGTTATGGTAAGCGATATCAACAACGATCTTTATCCCGACATATACGTTTCAAACGATTTTTATGAACGGGATTACCTGTACATTAACAATCAGGACGGGACTTTTACGGAAGACATCAAAAACTGGACTTCTCATCTAAGTCTTTCCGCAATGGGAATTGATATGGCCGATATCAATAATGATGGCAACACCGATATTTTCATCACAGATATGCTCCCAGAAGCGGATGAACGCGTAAAATCTGTTATGACTTTTGAAGGATACAATGTTTTTAAACTAAAACAAAGCAAGGATTTTTTCCAACAGTATATCCAGAATACATTGCAATTGAACAACGGCAACGGTTCTTTTTCCGAGGTTGCTTATTACAGTGGTGTCGATGCGACCGACTGGAGCTGGGCCGGACTACTTTTCGACATGGACAATGATGGTCTTCGCGATATCTACATAACCAATGGAGTAAACCATGACCTGACCGATTTAGATTTTGTAGATTTTTTTGCCAATGAAATCATCCAAAAAATGGCATTAACAGGAAAAAAGGAATCTATCGATTCGATCATCAACAAGATGCCCGTTAAGCCACAGCCCAATTACACCTACAAAAACAAGGGTGATATCACCTTTGAAAACATTAGTGAAGATTGGGGGCTGGAAATTCCAAGCCTTTCTAACGGTGCCGCCTATGGGGATTTAGACAACGACGGCGATTTGGACCTTGTGGTGAACAACGTAAATATGGAATCGTTTGTCTATAGAAACAACGCCGATGAACTGACGGACAACAATCATATTAAATTAGAATTTAAAGGAGTAGGCAAAAACAAATTCGCAATCGGGACCGTAGTTCGATTATATTTTGATGACAACGAAATGCTTCAGGAGTTAATGCCATCCCGGGGCTTCCAATCCTCTATGGAATACAGCATGACCATTGGTCTTGGCAAGACCAAATCAATAGACTCGATCAGGGTTGTTTGGCCCGATGACAAAACCCAGCTATTGACCAAGGTCGATGCCAACAAGGCCCTGGTACTACAACAGGAAGAGGCAACGGAAACCTACATTCCATTAAAAAAGAAAGCGCAGAAGACATTATTAAAAGAGCTAAAAAACACGGCCCTTACCGCGCATAAAGAAAATAGTTATACCGATTTCGACTATGAAGGCCTTATCTATAAGGAAATTTCCCAAGAAGGGCCTGCATTGGCAATTTCAGACGTAAATGGAGATGGCCACGAAGATATTTTTCTAGGAGGCGCAAGGGGCAAGTCTGCTTCGTTATATCTTCATAAAGGAAACGGCGTGGTGCAAAATTCCGTTCAAAAAGTATTTCTAGAAGATATCCATTTTGAAGATACCGCGGCCTCCTTCTTTGATGTCGATAATGATGGCGACCAAGATTTAATGATTGGCTCTGGCGGTAATGAGGTGGGTCGTGAAAAAGAGTATAGGGCTCGTTTATACCTAAACGACGGAAAAGGAAGCTTCAGCAGGTCTCAAGAAATCTTGCCATCTACCTATAAAAATATTGCTGTAATCACACCTAACGACTTTGACAATGATGGCGATATCGATGTGTTCATAGGTTCAAGAAGTGTTGTTGGTACTTACGGTGTAGATCCCAACCATTTGTTTTTGGAAAATAATGGTGATGGCACTTTTTCGGATGCTACGGAACGTTTGGCATATGATGCGAAGGACGCTGGAATGATAACCGATGCCATTTGGATAGATCTGGACGGCGATAACAAAAAAGATTTGATTACGGTTTCTGATTGGGGAACACCCAAGATCTTCAAGAATTCCGGCAGACGACTATCAAAAATAACTTCGAGCTTGGATAGTTTAGATGGATGGTGGAATGTGGTTGAAGCAGCAGATTTAGACAATGATGGCGATCAAGATCTGATTCTGGGAAACCAAGGGAGTAATTTACATTACAAACCATCCAAAGAAAACCCTATGAAAATGTGGGTGAACGATTTTGACAGCAATGGCACCCTTGAACAGATAGTGACCCAAAATTTTGAAGGGAAAGATTTTCCATTGCATCAAAAAAAGGAGCTTACCGACCAAATGGTAAAATTGAAGAAGCAGAATCTGAAAGCTTCGGATTATGCTAAAAAAACCATAGAAGAGCTTTTCCCCACTGACATCTATAAGAACTCTATCATCAAAAAGGCATCGATTTCAGAATCGATCGTAGCCGTCAACGAAGGTGGCGGCAAGTTCACGATCAAGGTATTGCCAAGTAGGGTACAATTATCCTGTATGTGTGGCATCACCTGTTCAGACGTAAACGATGATGGTATTGTAGATCTCATCATGGCAGGTAACAATTTTGAATTCAAGCCCCAATATTCTAGACTGGACGCCAGCTACGGCAATGTGCTTTTAGGCGATGGCCAACTTAATTTTGATTGGCAGGAGTATGATAAAAGCGGGTTTTTTATCAGAGACGAAGTAAAGCATTTAAAGCAGTTTAAGGACAAAACCGGAAACGTGTTCCTATTCGCTGCCATAAACGATGCCAAACCAAAGATTTTTGCGCTGAATGAATAAGTATATCGTTTTTTTAGCCGTTCTTACTTTATTGACGAGCTGTAACCGCAACGAAGGGGATTTGTTCAAAAACCCCTCTTCGGAACAAACTGGCATTTCTTTTGAAAACACCCTCACACTATCGGAAGATTTAAGCATATTAGACTATCTATATTTCTATAACGGGGGGGGGGTTGCCATTGGTGACATCAATAACGACGGGCTGCCAGATATATATCTTTCGGGAAATCAAGTTAAAAACAAGTTGTATTTAAACAAAGGCAACTTACAATTTGAGGATATTACGGAAAGAGCCGGGGTTTCCGGAAATAGTACTTGGAATACGGGCACAGTTATGGGAGATGTAAACGGTGATGGCCTCCTGGATATTTATGTATGCGCCGTCGTGGGCATTAACGGGTTTAACGGCTACAATGAACTCTTTATTAATAACGGAGATACAACCTTTACGGAGAGTGCCGCAAAATTTGGATTGGATTTTGACTCCTACAGCTCGTCTGCAGCTTTTTTAGATTACGACCTCGATGGTGATTTGGACATATACCTTCTCAACCATGCGGTACACACTCAAGAGTCTTTTGGCAAGGCCGATTTACGGTTGAAAAGAAACTTCCAGACAGGTGACAAACTTCTCCGTAACGACGGGGAACGATTTAAGGATGTTAGTGAGGAGGCAGGTATTTTTGGTGGCATCAACGGTTATGGCCTCGGAGTAGCAATTTCTGACTTTAACCAAGATGGCTATCCCGACATTTATGTTGGAAACGATTTTCATGAAGACGATTATTATTATTTAAACAACGGCAACGGTACATTTACCGAGTGTTTGAGATCTAACTTTCCACACACTTCAAGATTCTCTATGGGGAATGATGTCGCTGATATCAATGGCGACGGTTGGCCGGATATTATTTCGCTTGACATGTTGCCCGAAGATGAAACAGTTTTAAAATCCTCTGAGGGCGATGAGAACATTCAGACCCAAAAAATGCGCATAGAGCGTTTTGGATACCACTATCAATTTACCAGAAATATGTTGTTCGTAAACAGGCCTGGAAGCGGTTTCATGGAGACAGCATTACTTAGCGGCGTGGCCGCAACAGATTGGAGCTGGAGCTCTTTGTTCGGTGATTATGATCAGGATGGAAAACAGGATATCTTTATCTCTAACGGAATTCCCAAAAGACCGAACGATCTCGATTTTATCAATTTTGTATCCAATGAACAGATAAAGAAAAAAATAAACAACACCAAGCTTGTAGACCAACAGGCATTGGATCTAATGCCCAGTGGAAAAACACATAACTACGTGTTTAAGGGTGGCGACGACCTTCAATTTATCGATGAATCTAACAATTGGATTGTAAATGACACCTTGGCATCAGGAGCAACGGCTTGGGGAGATCTGGACAATGATGGAGATTTGGACCTAGTCGTCAATAACATCAATAGTCCGGCCACTCTGTATATTAATAAAACGGATGAAAAAGCAGCGTATCTAAAACTAAAATTTCAATATCTCGGTAAGAACAAATATGGGATAGGCACAAGGGTATTCTCCTACCACCAAGGAAAACTTCAGTACAAAGAATTATTCACCGTAAGGGGATTCCAGGCCTCGTCGGAGCCTGTTATACACTTTGGCTATGGAAATGCCCAAGAAGTAGATTCGCTCGTGGTTATCTGGCCCAACAGTACATATCAAACCCTCAAAGAGGTGGCCACCAATCAAACGCTAGTTATTAAACCCGAGGATACAACGTCTTTTAAGCATGTTTCCTTACGTCCTAAGGCTGAAAAAATATTCAGAAAAATTGACGGTGAACTAGGGATTGATTTTATTCATAAAGAGGACAACTATACCGATTTTAACAGGCAGAAATTGATTCCCTATCAAGTTTCCGATAGAGGTCCGGCCACATCTGTCGGAGATTTGAACAATGATGGCAAGGACGACATTTTCTTCGGGGGTTCCAAATTCGCCTCTTCTAAAATCTACCTTCAAACAGATTCTATATTTACATTGACCAAATTCCCATCTATTGCGCAAGATTCGGTCAAAGAAGATGTCGCTTCGGTAATTGCTGATTTTGATTCCAATGGAAAAAACGATTTGATTATAGGCTCGGGCGGAGCTGATTTTTATAATAGATCAAAACCGCTACTAGATTCCTATTATGTGCAGACAGATAGTGTATTTGAATCTAAGGGCCTTCCCGAGTCATATGCAAATGCCTCCGTAATACGTTCATACGATTTCGACAACGATGGCGATTTGGATGTTTTCTTGGGAAATCAATCAATCTCAAATGATTTCGGAAAAACACCCAAGTCAGTTCTTTTAGAGAATGTAAATGGCATTTTCACCGAAAACACCAAAGGTACGCTTGAGAACCTAGGGATGGTCACTGACGCCATCTGGGATGATTTTGATGCAGATGGCATCAAGGATCTTATAGTGGTGGGGGAATGGATGGAACCGACATTCTTTAAAAATCAGGATGGGAAACTCCTTAGAGTAGACCTTGGCATCGACAAGTTGAATGGCCTTTGGCAAACGATACATCCGTTTGATATGGATGGGGACGGAGACACCGACTACCTGCTAGGGAATTGGGGTACCAATACCAAATTCAGGGCATCGAAAACGGATCCTTTAAAACTGTACTACGGTGACATTGATGGTAATGGGCAAACGGAAACCGTCACCGCCATGGAAAAAAGCGGTAACTACTACCCTATTGACAATTTAGACCTACTTGCCTCCCAACTAGTGTTTCTCAAAAAGAGATTCAACCAGAACAAAGATTTTGCGGGGAAGACAATCGACGAGATTTTCGACAAGAAAGAGCTCCAAAAAACTACGGTTTTAAACGTACACGAACTTAAATCAGGGTTTTTAAGAAACGAAGGGGGGACATTCACTTTTGTACCTTTCGGGAATAAACTACAAGTATCCCCATTGATGGCCTTCGTCAAATATGACTTTGATGCCGACGGACAGGAAGAAGTATTGACTGCAGGAAATTACTTTGGTGTAAAACCATACCACGGCAGATTCGATTCTTTCCCCGGAGCCTTGATAAAAGCAGAAAATAATGTAATTTTGGGAGACGAACTTGGTTTAAAACTTACCCATAAATCGGTAAGGCATCTCAACATTATCTCCCTGAACGACCAATACTATCTTTTAGTAACTATCAACAACGACCAAGCGCAAGTTTACCAATTAAAACAATAAAAAATGAGGATGAAGAAATTATTGTTCGTACCACTCGCCATACTATTGGCACTTTCCTGTAAGGAGGAAAAAGAGCAAGAAGCAATCGTAATAGAACCCGATGCCCTACACGCGGCTATCGATAAGGTAACGGAAATCATGATCCATGATATCTTCTCTCCCCCGGTTGCCAGTCGTATCTTTGCATACCCGAATATCGCGGCTTATGAAATCATCGCCCTACAGAACGAAGACTATCTTTCGTTGGCAGGCCAAGTGACCGATTTGACCCCCATTCCGGAACCTACGGCCAATGCGAACATCAATTATCAGATGGCCGCACTGGTCGCCCATATGGAACTGAGCAAGCAGCTTATTTTTTCCGAGCAGGATATGGAACAATACCGGGACAGCCTGTATACGAATTGGGAAAGTAAAAACCAAAAGCTGTTCAATGAATCAAAGATGTACGGCTTAGAGGTAGCAAACCATATATCGGAATGGATGGGGAAAGATAATTACGCACAGACCCGTACCATGCCACAGTTTACCGTACGTACTGAGGATCCTACGCGATGGCAACCGACCCCACCGGCTTATATGGCGGGCATTGAGCCACATTGGAGCAAAATACGACCTTTTTTAATCGACTCCGCAGAACAATTTAAACCAGTACCGCCCCCACCTTTTTCCATGGAAGAACAATCTGGTTTTTACAAAGAGCTCAAAGAGGTATACGACATCAGTAAAAAAATTGAAGAAGAGGGTGATACATCCGAAGAAATACAAATTGCCCAGTTTTGGGATTGCAACCCCTATGTATCGGTAACACGAGGGCATTTAATGTTCGCTACCAAAAAAATCACCCCTGGGGCACATTGGATCGGTATCGTAAAAATCGCGACCAAGAAAACTGATAGCGATTTCGACAAGACGGTTTACGCCTATACCAAGACTTCTATGGCAATCGCCGATGCCTTTATCAGCTGTTGGGACGAAAAGTACCGAAGTAACCTCATACGTCCGGAAACCTTGATCAACCAACATATTGATGAGAACTGGAAACCTGTACTACAAACACCACCGTTCCCGGAATATACCAGTGGGCACAGTGTTGTTTCAGGAGCCGCCTCAGTGGCCTTAACAGATATTTTTGGGGATGGTTTTGCGTTTGATGATGACACCGAATTGCCTTACGGCTTACCAATACGCAGTTTCAACTCGTTCAAAGAAGCGGCAGATGAGGCAGCAATAAGCCGTATGTACGGAGGCATTCATTATCGTGCCGCTGTAGAAGTAGGCGTAGAACAAGGTAGAAACCTTGGGACTTATATTATGAATAAAGTAAAAATGACCCCAAGCAAACCACTAGCTTCAAACCAAGAATAATGGGAAAAAAAATTGCATGGATTAGCGGTCTGGTACTTGTAATCGGTCTGGTGTGGTATTTGTTCATAAAACCCTCCGATTATCTAATCCGATTCAAGGTAAATGCGTTGCCCGGTACCATTAACCAAACCGTAAAGCTCTGGAACAAAAGCCTACCCAATGCCCAATGGAAAGAACAGGAAAACCTTTCAAACTTTACCTATGAGATGAATCACAACGATTCTATTTTCATTTATCGGTGGCAGATCGATCAGATCAACGATTCGATATCAAAGGTTAAGGTCTATGTTTCGGAACCTCGGAATAGTTTACACCACAAGCTGACGGTACCATTTTCAAAGACCCCTTTTGTACGAAGAAGTGAGCAAACCGTAAAAGCGGTCTTTGAGGAGTTGAACGACCATATAAAGCGATTCAAAGTAACACTCGTAGGAGAAGTCGAACTGCCCAGTACCGATTGTCTCTGCATCGCTATCAAGGAGCACCAGCAAAAGAAAGCTAGTGGAATGATGCGAAATTATTCGTATTTAAGCGGTGTTGTTGCCCAAAATAACCTACAGGCGAACGGCAGCCCCTTTGTTGAAGTAACCGACTGGCAAATGGAAAAAGACAGTATTGCGTTTAACTTTTGCAATCCGATCGTCAAAAAAGACAGTATGCCCGAGATTAAGGGGCTCTTCTATAAGCAAATTGAGAGTAAAAAGGCATTAAAAGCCATTTACAATGGCAACTATATCACTTCCGATAGGGCTTGGTACCAACTTTTAGACCATTCAGAAAAAAATGGGATTGCCGTGGAAAACCGTCCTTTTGAGATTTTCAACAGTAATCCAAACTTTGGCGGTGACGAGCTTCAATGGGAAGCAGAGGTATTTATGCCGTTAAGATCAGCAGATGAATAAGTGCCTGATAGCATTTTTTACGGTTAGCATTCTTTTCAGTTGCACCAATTACGGGCAACTCACTTTTGTGACCAAACTGCCCAAAAAATTGGATGAGAATTCGGGAATTGTATATGTAAAAGATTCGACCGTATGGTTTATTCAGGATGGCGGTAATTCAGATAAGCTCTATCAAGTTTCTTTCGATGGAAAACTACTGAACGAATTGGAGGTGAAGAACGCCAAAAATGTGGATTGGGAAGATTTAGCACGCGACGAAAAAGGGAATGTGTATATCGGCGACTTCGGAAATAATGATAGCGACCGTAAAGACTTGGTCATTTACAAAGTACCCGACCCCGAGGTCGAAAAAGGAGATAAGATAGACGCGAAAAAAATACGGTTCAAATATCCGGATCAGAAGAAATTCCCTCCAAAAAGTAAAAAAAAACAATTCGATGCAGAAGCGTTGTTCTATAGAAACGGCTTACTATATCTCATAACCAAAAATCGTAGAGTTCCCTTTGACGGGAAAGCAAGAATTTATAAGGTTCCTGCCAAGAAAGGAAAGCATACGGCGACCTATGTCGGAGAATTTACGACCTGCAAAGAGCAAGCCAACTGCAGGGTTACGGCGGCCACTATTTCAAATGATGGAAAAACCATCGTACTCTTAGGTGGTGGAAAACTCTGGATATTCAGTGATTTTCCGGAGGAAGATTTTTCGAAAGGAACCATGAAAACCATTGATCTAAAGGCCACTTCCCAACTAGAAGCCGTTTGTTTCCTCAATGAGAACACCCTATTGATATCAGATGAGGAACGCTCCGATACCGGCCGAAACCTATACTCTTTTATCTTACGGCCCTAAAAACCGATGCAGTAATACAGGATGGATTGGAATTCGAAGGCAAGCTTAAATTTTAAAACGGAGTCCGGTTCGCAATGATAATCCATGCGTATCATCCAACAATAGTATGTTGTCTTTATTGCCATCGCGCAATTGTATGTTCCGATCGATGATATAAGATGAACGCAGGAAAAATTCCAAATGTTCACTAAAATGGAATTCATACTGTAGCCCACATAAGATTAAAGACATATTGATACTCTCTGCACTCGATCCAGAATCAAGTGGGAGTCCGTCTTGAATATTGGCGGTAAAACCATCGAGCTGAAGATTCGCTTTTAGGCGTTGTCTCTCAGAAATATGGAACTGTAGATTTGTTCTAGGAATTCCCAGATTGTATGACCATCTCGGATGAAACTTGCGGTAGTAACTTATAAATGGTAAGGGATATGGAAACCCTCTATTCCCCCCATAAGAAAGTCCCACGATGAGCCGAAACGGCACATCCACTCCCGAGACCTCTTTCTTATCCTTTATAAATACCAAATCGCCCGACAGAACGGCATCGGCGAAACCCAACTTACGGGCAGACAGATTGCTACTGAATCCTGGAACAATTCGGGCACCAAAACGCCAATCTTCGTTGATTTTTGCCGTGTAGCCAATGTTAAAGTCAAAAATCTGGAAACCGTCTATTTGATCCTGGTCAAAGGGTCGTTCCTCCCTTCCCAAAATAAGGTTGATATTGCTGTAATCGATTCCTAAAAGCAGGTAGCTGCCATTTCCATTGAGTCTTATAGGGTAGTTCACCAGCGCACGGGTACGTACAAACTCCAAATCAGACGACAAAGAAGGTAAATTGGTATATTCTATTCGGGCCAGATCGGAGAGCTGACCATAAAAAAGGCCCGGTGCCAAAAACAACAGCCATTTAAAAAAAACTTGATTGAAACAGGGGAACCAACTCATATAGTACCAACGATGTAAATGGTCAAATAGTGTTTTTTTTCGTAGTATACCGCCCTATACATATTCATATTTCAAAGAGGTCTTCACACTAAAACGCAAAACCAACACCAAAGGTAAATCGCAATCCGTCATCGCTACCAAATAAGGCTGTCCGAATCGAGGTAACATTGGCCGCATTCAAGAAAAAACCAGCCCCATAAGAAGTATGCCACCGACCGGAATCCTCATTGGGTTCCCAAACTCTTCCATAATCGAACCCTCCGTAAATTCCATAAGCCGTTGGTAAAATACCTGTATTCAAACGACCTAGATTATAACGTAAATCAGAATTCTGGTAGTACGCCTTCTTACCGGTAAACCGCTGATTGCGGAATCCCCTGAGTCCGTCGACCCCTCCAATACTTGCTGCTTGATAGAATTCATAACCATCCCCAATGGTAAAATGGGCCTTCCATTTCGTAGCGAAGACCAGCCGCCCGTTGGTCGTTAATCGATGATCAAGGGAGAGGGAAGGGATGATATAACCAAAGTTTCTACTTCCTACATTCAAGTTGTTTCGAAATCCGGCACGTAGTGATGTCGCCATTCCCATCGTCGGAAAAGCACTATCATCTCTATTTTCATAGGTATATTCGGCATCCATCCCAAAGAAGTCATTGTTGGTCTCTTCCCCGTTCTCTTGATAAAAGGTGTTTATGAACCGATCTTCAGTTTCCTCAACGTTTATAGACTCATATGAGAAGCCTGTCTTAAACTTGGCGCCCAAGTCTCCCCGCCAAACAATCGAGGGTGAGAACGAAAGGGTTTGTATTTTTACACGATTAAAATCCAAGTCCAGGTCATCATCAAAGTTTTCGGTATTATTACCAAAACCCCAAAAGTTGATGGCAAAGTTCGGACTTGTAAATCTGGCTGCCAGTTCCAGATTGGTTTTTCCGATAAAATTGGCAAACTCTCCCTTATACCCCAACTCGAAGCCACTTGTAGCAAAGTAAAATGCACCGTTTACCGTATGCTGTTGTGTAAAGGGGTTCTGCGAAAACCCATTATAGGTATATGTATTGACCGCACCGATTTTAATACCGTCATCAGGATTAAAACCAATAGTAGGCAACAATTGGTTGGTACTGGCGCGTAACGCCAAAGGTTGATACGTGTTCAATACATAGTCATCGGTAAGTCGTACCCTGGCTTTTGAAATATCCTCGAACGTATTCTTTTTTGATTTGTAGTCGTATATGTGGGTCTTCGCGCCCTTCCCTACTTCATAGGCATCGTTATTTTGTCCCCCGACCAAACGCACTTTAATTTTACTACGCTTAACTCCTTTTACCTCAAAACGATCATCATCGTCAAGCCCATAAATCCATATTTCTTTAGTGACATCGGCATAGAATACTTTTTCAAAAAACTTTTTCTTTTTCTTCCCATCAATTTTTCGATACCCTTTTACTTCGGTCTTTGTGGGACTTTGATAGTCTATTTCGAACCAATCGTCTTTATCGGTACCTGTAACCACCGCATATTCATTGAGAATTTCAAAATAGGTCTCCGAAGTCTGCTCGATGTCCTTTGCTCTAGATAATAACATGCGTTTGATACCACTTACGGTTGTCCCACGAACTTCTTTTGGAAACGCCTTAAAAGCTTCGTCGATAACTTCTTCCGTTAGGTTTTCCCGAATATACTTGGCTTGCTCCAACCACTGTTCTTTAGTGGTTTCGGACAATATTGCATTGTCGAGCACATAGGTCTTCGGAGAGGAGTTGAAGCCTTTTACATTGCGAATATGGTCATCGAAACCTTCCATTAATCGCAAGGGAGGCACCGTTCGTGTCGCTAGCCCCATAAAGAGACCGTCTCCCATGGTAGAAAAAGCCATATCCCGATCTCTGGGTACTGGTCGGTAGGATATTTTACTACTGCCCTTTTTCTTGAACCGGGCCCACCGCCATTGATCTACATGCCGATCCCAATCGCCCAACACCATATCGAAAAGACGGGCCCGGATATAGGTATCGGTATCTACCTCGTATCGTTCATCGTCACGAAGGTCTTCGAACATTTCATCGGTACTAATAAGTTTATCAGAGTACCCAAAGCTTTTCTGGTCGCCATGATTGTCCCCTGCATGTTCTTCGATCATGTACAGTTCGTTGCCAAACGTAGTATTGAAATTCTCCAGAGCAGGTTGTTTTGGCACATAGTACAGAATCGGATTTGTGTGGTAAATGTCCACCGCATCGGCCAACGGACCTATGGTAAAAGGTGCGTACGGATGTACCCCTGTATAGAAATCTTCCATAAACTCCTGCAGATAGGTGTCTTCCAAATCTTCCAGAATATACTGGTCCTGAAAAACCATGGCCTGCAGGTACAGTTCCGACTGCTTCCGAAGGGCCCGCATTACATACTCCCGACCACTTTTGTCTCTTAGTCTAAGTGATTTTGATTGATGTCCGCCACCTTTTCTAACGGGAGTCAACCCTCCGAACAAGGTGTCTAAACGAACCGTTGGAGCAGTGACCTCGGTTCCATAATACTTTCGATACCGCTCACCCCAAAGCGTCTTGAAGAAACCACTTTTAGCTATTTCTTCCTGCGTGTAGACCGAAGCTTTTGCCGTAGGTGGGAAAATAGTGTCGTATTTATCTTTATTGAAGTCGCGATCTGGAGACAAAACCTTTGTCGCAAACAAGGAAGTTTTTTCACCAGAGTCGGAAACGCCGAAATACTCAACCGCTGAGGAACCGTCAGCGTACACTTCCAAAACCGCATAACCCCGATTTCCCGTTGAAAATTTACTTCCTCCCAACAATCTGGTCATTCCTTTTTTAGCCCCGGAACCACTTACGATCTGTGGCGTGTTGTTCTCGACAATGTATTGCAACGTATGTTCATGACCTGAGGCAAGTATGACCTTATCGGAGTATTGCGCCAAGGTGACCAAGCGATTCTTAAATTCACGGTATCGCTTGTTCTGGACATCTTCAATAGAAGCTCCTGTTGTCTTTCTTAAAAGGTTGACCAAGGAACCCAAAATGGGTAACGGAATTTTACCACTACTAGGGTAGAGTTGTTTTTTTACAGAAAATTGACCTCCATGTGGTCCATAGGTAAACATGGGGTGGTGCATGGCAATGAGGGTGGTTTTGCCAATATTCTTTTTAATGGCCCCCTCTACCTCTTCCCAAAACTTTATGCGACTTTTTATGTCACATTCATCGTTCATGGTCGGATGCTTGTCCCAGTCGGTTAGGTACCACTCTGTATCCAAGGCGATGATGACCGTTTGCTCGCTGATCTTTACAACTTCGATAGGACAGCCATTTTCAGGTAAAAACGGATTTTTTTGCTCCAGTTTTTTCTTGACATAGTCTTCTTGACGTTCGAGACCTTTGAGACCATCGTTGTACCAATCATGATTTCCGGGAATAAAAAGTGGTCTTCCCTTATAATCCTCCAGCGTATTCAGTTGCGCATCCAAATGGCTTTTTGCTTCGCGATAAGCGATTGTCGAATCTTTTTTATCGGGAAGCCCTGCGGGGTAAATATTATCCCCTAAAAAAATGGCCGTACTATTATCGTTTGCACTGGCGAGTTCCTGTTTAAAAGCACGGAGTACGGAATTCATTCCTCCTATGGGAGATTTTCCTGCATCGCCAATCAAATAATAGGTATGGGAAACCGTTTTTCCTTTCTGTTTGGCCTGTGGTGTGTAACCTTTGGCATACTTAGATTTGTAGGTGGCGCAGCCCAAGAGGGAAAAGGCCAGGAGTACAAGTAGGTACTTTTTTTTCATATAACTGTTCTTAAGTCCAGAATTTTGTAATTTGGAGAATTATTAGATTCACTTCACTTATGCCGAACATCGTTGAAAAAACCAAACTTTTTGCTACAGACCTCTTGGCCTATAAACTCGACCCCAAATTTCGCTACCATAATCTTAGACATACGCAACGAGTTGTTAAAAATACTAAAGAATTACTCGATTTCTACCAACTAGATGCAAAAGAGGAAGAAACGGTGCTGTTAGCGGCTTGGTTACACGATACGGGTTATACAAAAGGGCACCAACATCACGAAGAGCAAAGTTGCAATATTGCTTCCGAATTTCTGAAAAAGGAGAAATACGATGCTGAAGGAATACAAAAGGTAAACGACTTGATCATGGCTACCAAAAGGTATTATGAGCCAAAAAACCTAATGGAGCAAATTATCAGGGATGCCGATTCATCCCATTTTGGAAATGACACCTATTTGGAGACTTCGGAACAGCTCCGCGAGGAACTTTCTTTGTTAGGGCTTGCCGATTATAACACCAGTGAATGGAGAAATACCAACATTCAAATGTTCGAATCGGAACAACAATTCTATACCGACTATGCCAAAGAACATTGGGAGCCTGTTAAAAACCAAAATTTAAAAAAGCTGAAAAAAGACCGAAAAAGTGAAAAAGAAATCGCTAAAAAGGAAAAAATAAAGGCGAAATATAAAAGCGAGAGTCCAGATCGCGGTATACAAACCCTTTACAGGGTTACTTTGAAGAACCATCTGACCTTAAGCGATATTGCCGATACCAAGGCAAACATTCTGCTGTCGGTGAACGCCATTATTATATCAGTGGTATTGTCGAACCTGATTCCAAAGCTAGACAACCCTTCGAACGGTTACTTGATCTACCCTACCGTAATATTCATCGTCTTTAGTGTTATTTCAATGATTCTCGCCGTATTGGCCACTCGCCCAAATGTCACCAGCGGTCAATTCAATAAAGAGGATGTAAAAAATAAAAAAGTAAACCTATTGTTTTTCGGGAATTTTCATAAAATGAGCCTGCCAGATTACGAGTGGGCCATACAGGAATTGGTAAAAGACAAGGATTATATTTACAACAGCCTCACTAAAGATCTCTACTTTTTGGGATTGGTACTGAATAGAAAGTACAACATCTTACGATGGACCTACACCATTTTTATGGTAGGTATTGTGATATCGGTCATTGCCTTCGCGGTAGCTTTTCACTTTTACGGACCCAGTCGATAACCTTAGGCCTTCAATTCTTCCATGAGGTCCTCGTAGGTATAGGTCTTTTCGGATTCCTTGTCTTTCTTGTAAAGAATTTCCGCCCTAATGGCCTTAAGGCCTGCCACACCTTGTAACCCTTCCAATTCTACGATTTCAATTTTTCCGGTAAAGTACCCTTTGGACTTCAGGAATTTAATATAACGCAGGTATTCCAGTTCATCGCTCTTTTGGGAATATACAATCACCATTTTTCCGGTCTGGGTCAAACGTTCATTGGTACCTTTTACAAATGATTTATCGATTCTCTTTTTTATGATTTCGTAACGAGCGTTATAGGTACCGTCTACATCAAATCGTTTTTCGTCCATTCGAAAACGAATCGAAAGCGATGTGTTGTACACCAAAATCAATGAGGCCACATCCAAAGGTACGGGTAGCAATGGTTTTAAGGCATAATGCGTATTTTCCATTTCACACATTACCTGTAATTGCCACAAACGCAGATTGTTCAGATAAAGTGGATCAAAATTACTTTCCTCGGCAATACTGGCACCGATATACATATTGTGCTCGATACCGTCGGTTTTGTAACGCTCAAAGTAATGGGGAAACATATCTTGGGCCAGTTCTTGCTTTCGATCGATCAATGAAGCCAACTTCTTATTGATGGTCATGACACTTTCATCGTAGTTCTTTCGATGGTCATAGTAACTCAATGTTTCTTCATTAATATTCAACTCGTAAGTAGCCACCAACCGCGACAATTCAACATCTTTCTTTTTCAGATGTTCGAATACCGGATTGATTTCCTCCATAACGAAATTAAATATAGATTGCTCGCTATTGGTATGCAACGTATCTTTTACGGCATCGGTATGATTGTCGATTCGAAAAATCAACTCTTCATAAATGGGCAACTTTGTTTTCTCAAAAGCCCTTGTAAGAACCGTTTTGATTTCGGAAAGCTGTATCATGAGGTCCCGTTGAATTGCCAAGTTTCTGGCATGGGACGAATCTTTGATATCGATTTGGCCATAGAGCGGATTCACATCTTTAAAGACCACTTCTTTAAAGGAGGGCTGTAACCCTTGTAGGCTATCTTTGATAAAACTCTTGGCCTCTTCCTGAAATCTCCAATATACCGAAGAATGTACCGAGGTGCACTCATTTTGAATGACCGCATCGATGAGATTTTCTTCCTCTGCCTTTGATCGCAAAACAGCCGTTACGATAAATGGCATGATGTCTTCGAGTTTGTTCGCATTAACGCTATTCAGCTCGTATTTATGTGGAGACCCCAATTCCAATACCCCCAACAACTGCCCATTATCTGCAATCGGCGCAAATATGGCACTTTGATACCCAGCTTCCTTTAAGTTTTTATAGGGCGCCTTGCCGCCCGAAAGCTCGTAGTATTTATCTACATCCGATACTGCAAAATAGGTGTTGTCTTCCAACAAAGCCTTGTAGGATCCTGGGCAAAGGGCTTTTTCACAGTTGGCGGCATCCTGATTTCTTAGGATAACACTGTCGATACCATGACCATGCACACGCTCGAATTGTTCCCCCTTGGCGTTATATGTAACAAAACCTGAGGAGATATCCTTGATATTAAAAAACGAGCGAAAAGTTTGATCCAACTCTTCCATGAAGTTGGTATTCCCCCTTTTATCATTAGCGATGAGGCTCGATTTTATTTCCGAAATAGAATGTTCAGCGGTTACATCGAACATATTTGAAATCACGAACCCCTTGGAGATAAAGCTTCCGGGCGGAATCTTTTCTTTCCAAAGTTCCAGATTGTTATAGTTCTCTAACAATTCCTCTATTTCGACCTTGGAAAGCTCTTTCGACTTTTCCGTGGGAAGAATCTCAATAAAATCGGCATTGTACAAAATGCGGTAGTGCCGCATAACCCCTTTGGAATCAGGGATATCATAGAACAATGGTTTTTTGAAATCTACGGGATAGCCATAGTGCATTCCCAATATCACCGTACTGGCAACTATGTAATACATGTGATCCGAAAGACTCCGCAACTGTGGTTTAAAAGCCTCGCCTCCCGCATCCTTTAATATTTTTTGAAACCGTTTTGAAGAGTTGAATACCGTATCGTCAAAAGGGAGCGAAGCGGTCTTTATCTCATTATGGGTAAGGACCTCTGAAAAGGTATCCTGCAAAATGATACGGATTACTTCTTCGTGCTTATTCAGTAACGATACATCGGTAAACCCGTCGCGCAGCTCTGGGTACGGTGCTTGTGCCTTTAAAACACGCTTGGCCTTTTTTGCCAAAAATTCGTCGTCGCTTTGGGCCATAGCATCGTACTGCTCTAACAGTTTGTTAAAACTGACGAGCTGCAATAAAGGTGAATCTCTTTGCGTATCTTTTAACATGCTGACCTTTTAGTCGTTTTAAGAGGGATAAAGTTACAAAACATCGATCCAAATTTTGTTAAAGGAAAGTTTATGTGGTTGCCTTATTTTTTTGGATATTTATTCCAAGAAGTTATTTAAACTTTACCCATTCGCTAAAAAATTAGTTTTTTGCACCCTTTTTTTGCCTTTTTACCGCTCCGTAGCCCTGCTATGCATCTTAAAAAAGACTTCACCCGGGCACAAAATCCTTTATTTTAGCTCAAATACGGAAAGCTTAAATGACTTCAAAGAAAGCATCAATTGTGGCTCCTACAGCATAAAAACTATCAAGCGACTTGAAAATCGGTCAAAAGTAAATGTTCATGGTCCATTTTCTATTCACCCGAGGTCATTTCGAGGAAGCACTTACAATAGACCCAATACCTATGTCTTCAAACCATCGACTATCGAGAGCGTACAAAAAGGCCAAAGTGGTGCCGTTCGACAACAGCTCTAAGTTCATTCTTTTCAGCGATTGTCACCGAGGGGACAACAGTTTTGCAGATGACTTTGCCAATAATCGAAATATCTACTTTCATGCCCTAAGCCATTATTTTAAGGAAGGTTTTCATTATTGCGAACTAGGTGATGGTGACGAACTTTGGGAAAACCTGAATTTTGAATCGATATTCCTTGCCCATAAGAACGTTTTTAAACTGCTTCGGGAATTTCATTTACAAAAACGTCTTCATATGCTCTGGGGCAATCATGATATGGTCTACAAAGACCCGGAATTTGTGCAGAACCACTTATCGAGCTATTTTGATCCCGTAGAGGGCCGCGACAAAGGGTTGCTAGAAGATATCACCTATCATGAAGGGGTGATTTTGAAACACACCGAAACGCAACAAGAGCTTTTTCTCGCGCATGGCCATCAAGCCGATTGGTGGAACTATACCTTTTGGCGATGGGGCCGATTTTTAGTACGGGTGCTGTGGAAACCGCTTCAAGTTTG
The DNA here is from genome assembly GCA_947493175.1 of uncultured Flavobacteriaceae bacterium. GTDB lineage: Bacteria > Bacteroidota > Bacteroidia > Flavobacteriales > Flavobacteriaceae > Pelagihabitans. Next base: position 341,119 of record CANLQD010000001.1, read on the forward strand.
GGGTATCGCCGATCCAACAAGTCCGGCGAAAAACTACAAAGAATTGATCAAGGTAGAACGCCGTATCAAAAAATGGATTTTAGCGAACAACCTACTGATCACTATCGTGGGACATACACATCGACCAAGATTTCCCGAGCCGGGAGATATCCCACTGTTCAATGATGGTAGCTGCGTTCATCCGAGGAGTATTACAGGAATAGAAATTGAAAACGGACAGATTTCCCTGATCAAATGGCATATCGATACGAAGGAAGACGGTACCCTTCAAATTGTAAGGGTGCTACTGGAGGGTCCTCAAAACCTCTCGGACTATATACGTAAATAACTCAACCAGATTTGTTCAGAAAGCGATTTACGCTTATATAAAGAATGATCCATTAAAAACCCCGCCTTTTGACGACGGGGCTCTCATTGGTTAGGGTTGTTGTAGTCTAGATTAAGTATACACCACTTCTCTATTATTGTTGCATTTTAAAGTTAACGGGAATACTATAGGGTACTCGCACGGCACGGCCCCTTTGCATCCCTGGAGAAGACATTTGTGGTAAGGCGGCCATAATACGGCTGGCCTCCTTTTCCAAGGTCTTATCGGGTCCCCGTGTTCGGATGCCCCCTACGAATCCCTTCGCGTTAATTTCAAATTGCACATATACCCTTCCCTGGATTCCCAATTCTAGAGCGGTGGCAGGATATTTGAATTCTTTTTGTATGTGCTGCTGTATCATCTTTTGAAAACATGCTTTTTTGGCATCGTTATCTTGCATTTTTTCACATCCAGGAAATATCGGTACATTCTCGATTACCGCAAAGGGAACACTTATATCTTCCTCAATTTCTTCTACTTCCACGTCATCGACCTGTATCACCTCTTCGATAACGGTTTCCTGGCTAATTTCGGTGCTTTCGATAATCGTCTCCTCAATTTCAGCGGCATCTTCCACAATTTCAATAACTTCAGGGGCCGAAGGTGGCGGTGGTGGCGGTGGCGTATTGACGGTTTCGGTCATAGGCACATCTTCCTTTAAATCTTCTTGAACATCCAGTAACTGAACGATTTCATCAGTACTCTCATATGTTTTGTGCTCCAAGGCTCTCCAAGTAATGAAAAGCACGATGGTAAGGCCGATTACAAAGAAAAGGCCACTGTCTCGATTCAAATCTGCTTTTGGGTTTTTCTTGACTTCCATGACGATTAATTTTATACTTTAAAAGTAACTCGTACACTGCAAGATTTTCATGACATTTGTCAGTTTTGTAATCTTATATATGAAAAATCGAAAATTTGATTGCCATTCACACAATACTTTACATATATCGTAATTTTAAAGAACCGCCTACCCTTCAGCTTGAAGACTTGCAAACCGAAATTTTGCACATCAAAAAAGAGGAATTCGAAGTGTCGTATCATGGAAGTTGATCGAAACCATTGCTAGGGAATAAATGCCCTTTTTGCAACTATTCGATAATCGAATTCCCCTTTCTCTTATCTAAATCAAATATGGTCAACTCATCTTTAAAAAAACATTCATATTGATGAGAGCAAAGGTTGGGCCTCAAAAGGATTTGAGAGTAGCTCCATATCAAAATCGATGCCTTCAATAGGCTTAAGCACTTCCAATTCGGGATCCCAATCGATACGTCTTCCCAATTTATAGGAAAGTCCGGCCATATGAGAGGCGATGGCCTCTTCAAACCCTTCTTTGATACCGCAACTTACCTTCCCCCCATTCCGGGTGGCACTCAACCACTCACGCATATGCAAAAAGGTAGAATCGACTCGAACTCCATTGATATATGTCCACATAAGCCCTTTATCGGCAAAGTACTGCGATGTCGCCGAAGCGACCGCATCGGGAACTGTAGCTGTTGGATTGTATTGATAAATTGGCGTAGCGGGATTCATTTTTTCCACTTCGATCATTTCAGCATATCGCGTGGAACGGCCATCGGGCCAAATGGTTAACTGATTCCCGAGTTCCATAGTACCATCATGTCCCATAAGAATTGTAGGGCGGCTAAAACCATTTCCCAGTGTCGCACTATATACAAAGGTCATCCCTTTTTCCTTTCCTTTTTTCTGACTACTTCCCATATCAAAATTGGGAAACTCCATATTCACCTGTAATACATCGGGAACATTACGGCCGTCGCGGTGCGTGTAAATACCTCCAGAAGCCATGACCGATTCGGGAATACCCATCTCGAGCACACAATTCAACCGGTCGTAATCGTGCGATAACAGATCGCCCGAAAGTCCGGACCCGTAGGCCCACCATTTACGCCAGCGAAAAAAGTGATTTTTATTGAACGGAATTTTGGGCGCCGATCCTAGAAAAAGTTCCCAATCGATCGTTTCAGGACTGGCGTCTTCATGAATATGATAGTTCCAAGCCCCATTATCATCGTTTCTATTTGTATTTGTCTGAATAAGCGATACATGGCCTATCGTACCCTTTTTCATAATATCTTTCGCCGTTTGAAAACTCAAGGTCTGTCGATGCTGGTGCCCTACTTGCAATACTGCTTTTGAATCTAGGGCAGCTTTTCGAAGCCTGTAGGTTTCCTCAACGGTATGGGTCATTGGTTTTTCGACATAGACATGTATATCGTTCTCGAGCGCATCAATGGCCATGGGTGCATGCCAATGGTCGGGAGTAGCGATTACCACGGCATCTACTTTGCCACTGCGGATCATTTCCTGATGCGTTTTAAACCGCTCTATCTTGTTATCCGCTGTGTTAAACGAAGTCAATGCCTTATTCGCACGATAATCAAATATATCACAAACACCCGCCAGATGCACATTCAACTTTTCCTGTGCCATGAAATCCTTTAGGGCTGTGTGTTTTTTGCCCTCGGCTTCCGCTTCAGCTTCTGCGGTCCTCATATCTTCGATCCATTCTTTGGTGGCGAAGCCCAGTGATCTACACAACTGCTCTCCACGTATCCCGAACCCAATGATTCCTACCCTTACAGGTTCGCCACCAATACCTTGCACAGCAGGCGGTAAGGAAGGTTGAATGTTCAATTGTTCCAACAAGGCGTTACGTTCCTTTTTCTTCGCCACGGTACTTGCAGCCCCTGCCCACCATACGGCTCCCAGAATAGGAATGCCACCAAGTCCTTTTAACGCATCTCTTCTCGTAAATTTCATGACAGTTCGGTTTTAGTGAATTCTTTTTGGGTATTGAAAAGCCGCTTTAGACCAAAACGATCCGCAGTAGGCACTTGAAATAGCAGGATACAGGCTACCAGCTCGATCAAATTTTTGTTCACGAACCAATAACTCCCCTCAACATTTAATTGTGTCACCCAAGGGAAAGCTGGGTGTGCCAGATAATACAGTGCCAACAAACCGATACCTACCAAGGCGCCTATACGTTCGAAAACTCCCAACAACAGAGTGAGCCCGACCAAAATCAAAGCTATTTTGTTTCCCCAGTCGGCCATGCCGATCATTGATTCACCACTCATCCATACGAAGAACGATTCAAAAGGTCCCTGGGCCGAAGCCAAATAACCAAAAGACGTCCATTCAGGATTGTAGAGTTTAATAACACCCTCGTACAAAAAATGCCACCCTATCAATAGGCGTAGCACTAGCACAGTATCCTTGTAATCCCATCGGGCTTTCTTTTTTTCCATTATAATTGGTTTAGTATTTTTTTGCGCCCAAAAGCGCCATCCTTATTAAGTGTTTGGTAAAACACAAAGAAATAAAGACCACATCTTTGGGGTTCATAGTCTAAAATTACCACCGTAAAAGAGTACCGCCCATGATAATTGTCATGTTTTCTATCTTGACACACAGAAATTGTATATTTAGACATCCATTAACCAAACACCCATAAATGTTGAAAAAATCGTTTTGTATTGTCTTGGTCTCCATGTTGTTCATAGCCTGTTGGAAAGATAAAAGCCCCGAAGACCTAATTCGCTTAAAAGATCAGTTCAAATCGCAAGTAACCACTTTTGAAAAACGAAAAGAGACGGCCAACAAAAACGTTAGCAAGGGATTGGAATCATTAAGTGCCCTAAAAAGCGCCTTAGAGGACACCAAAAATGAAGATAAGGAATTTGCAAAAGTATATGGTGACTGGGAAAAAGTAAATAAACGGGTAGAAAGACTCAATAAAGAATACGAAGATTTAAAGAACAAAGCAACAAATCTCTTCACTGCCATGGAAACACAGACCAATAGCCTAAGCGATGAGACCAGTAAGAAGACCCTGATGGACGCTATTGAGAAAGCCCGCACCAAATACAACGCTACTTTGGCCAATACCTCCAAGGCTATTGAAAAACTGCGCTTACTACATGGCGACGCCGTTGAGGTTGTAAAGGCACTAGAAGTCGCCGCTGCACTGAACTCCTTCGATAACATCAACGATCAGATGAAAAGTATTGAAGGACGGGTCGACGGTATTATGCAAGAATTGAATGTGGCCGTGGTAGAGAGTAAAAAACTGTATGAGAAAAAAATTACAGAGTTAGGGGACTGAATAAAAATACAAGATCACCAAAGTAGACCATACGGGATAGCTTTGATACAAGTAAGCTACTTCATGAGAAGCCTAGGAACATTTAAAGCCCGACTATCGAATGACCATTGAAGTGAGATCAGCAAATATCTTTTTTTGATAATTTAGTTCTTGGGATGTAGAAAGCATTCCCTGCCGAGTAGTAAAAAACTTAAAACATACAGGCTTGAAATAGTGCCGATATCAAATTAAATTCAACCGATGACCTTTAAAGCCGACCACCTACAACAAGCTAAAACAAGAAAGGAACTTCTTGGACTTGCAAACAAAAATGAGAATTCCATTTCCAAAACGCTGAACAAGCTAAAATACGAAGCGGAACTGACCATGCTACAGTCTGAATTTGTAAATCTTCAGAAGTGGATCGTTCAGCGAAAAATGAGGGTTGCCATTGTTTTTGAAGGACGGGATGCAGCCGGAAAAGGTGGTTCCATTAAACGTTTCAAAGAGCATTTGAATCCTCGTTCTTCCCGAGTAGTGGCACTTACAAAACCCACCGAAGTTGAAAAAGGACAATGGTATTTTAGAAGGTATATCAAAGTAATGCCCAACCCCGGAGAAATTGTCTTCTTTGATCGCAGTTGGTACAACCGCGCAGTAGTAGAACCGGTGATGGGCTTTTGCTCCAAGGAACAATACAACAAATTCATCGTACAAGTACCTGAATTCGAACACCTTCTCTACGAAGACAATCTAAAGATCATGAAGTTCTGGTTTTCTATCTCCAAAGAAGAGCAGCAAAAGCGTTTTGAAGCCCGGTTGAACAATCCGTTAAAGCGTTGGAAGTTCAGCCCGGTAGATAAGAAAGGACAGGAATTATGGGACGATTACACCCATTACAAAGAACAAATGTTCAGCAAGACCCATACCAATTTTAGTCCATGGATTATTGTAAAAACAAACGACAAAAAACAAGCAAGGCTCGAGAGTATGCGTTATGTGCTGTCGCAATTCGACTATGAAGGAAAAGGCGAATCGGGTATCTCGCTTTTACCCGACCCCAATATTATTATGCGATACCATCGAAGTGTTGTACAAATAGACATTTAAAACCCAGACTATGAGCCGTATAAAATTGACAGACGAAGATGTCGCCTTGTTGAACTCAAAGGTTGGGCTGCATGCACTGTTACGAACTAAAAAAGTAAATATTCAGGGTGCGCTTAGAGAGGCAAGATATCTTACTGCCTTGAAACAAAAACAGGAAGAGCTGATAAAGCTTCATAATTGGGTAATAGAAAATAATCAAAAGGTGGTTATCATTTTCGAAGGGCGCGATGCGGCAGGGAAAGGTGGCGCTATACGTAGATTGACAGAGTACATCAATCCACGACATTTTAGAATTGTAGCCTTGGATATCCCGAGCGATGACGAACGAAAACAATGGTTTTTTCAACGCTACATCAACCAATTACCTAAACCTGGTGAGATTGTATTTTTTGACCGAAGTTGGTACAACCGTGCGGTAGTAGAGCCCGTGAACAAGTTCTGTACAGAAAAAGAATATCAAATTTTCATGTCGCATGTGAACGATTTTGAAAAAATGCTCATAGAGTCAGATACCCACTTGATCAAATTCTATTTCTCCATCAATAAAGAAGAACAGGCTAAACGATTCAAGGAAATCAAAAAAAACCCGCTAAAGCGCTGGAAGATGACAGCCGTAGATGAAAAAGCACAGGAATTATGGGACGAGTATAGTGGTTATAAGGAGAAAATGTTCGAAAAGACAAATACCGAACACGCCCCTTGGGTCATTATCGATGCCAACGAAAAATCGAAAGCGCGTTTAGGGGCCATTGAACATGTACTACAAACGATTCCTTTTAAATGAATGCCAGACTTCCAAGGTTAAAAAGTTAATCATGAAATGAGTGAGATATCATACAGAGAGGCTACGATACAAGATGCCTTGAAAATATCGGTCTTACTAAAAACCGTCTATATTCAAACATATGCCGTAGCGGGAGTTACTCTTGAGTTTGCCAGTTTTATCACCCAAAAATTTGCACCCTCGCTTATTGAGGGAAATCTTAGAAAAAGCTCCAATCGATTTGTTTTGGCCTGCCTTTATGAAAATCTGGTTGGTGTAGCAGAAATCATTAATAATTCCCGCTGTCCTATACGAAATATTCCTTTGCCCGAATTGAGTAAGCTATATGTATTGGAACACTTCAATGGAAAAGGAATTGGATACGGCTTGCTGAAGGAAGTGGAAAAGCAGGTAGTCTCTCAAGGATATAAAGAATTGAACTTGGAAGTGTATGTAAACAACGACAAGGCGATTGCATTTTACAAAAGACAAGGGTATACCTCATTAGGAATGGTAGACTTTCCTATGGAGTCTAACACCTATAAAAACTGGGTAATGAACAAAAGATTAGTTTAGCGTACATTTTGCTACTTCCAAATCTTTTTCGAGTACCGATAAGAATATCAGCCTTTAAGGCTCCTCCCTGAAGAGTTCTTGGTCGTCATCTATGACTAGCATGAATCTCTATCGAACATCTCCCAATGGGCTTGACGAAATGAAACCGATGAAAAAATAACTGTTTTCCCACACCAATATTCTTTGTACATTGGAATACGTTAATAAATACTCCCAATTATAAAGCCTCCTTATCGGCTTCCCATGGCATGGCAAGTTTTTAGTAGTTCTGAATCAGTATAAAAAGATGACACTTTTGTTATAATTCTATTGTTCAAACGATCTAAAATCTAATAGGTATAGAAAAAGGCTATTACAACTTAACACCGCTTAAAATACAAGCCCCTAAAGAAGGTGCATTATGAAATTAAACCTCTTTCTTTTTTGTAACTTCATTTTGTTCGTTGCCTGTAACGACAGCTCGCAAAGCATAAAGAACGCGAATACTGCTTCCGAGGCCGTTCCTCGCAAAACCATCATGGCCATCTTCGCCCATCCGGACGATGAAACCACAATAGGTCCTGTTTTAGCGAAATATGCCTCGAAAAGCGATGTACATCTCGTAGTAGCTACCGACGGTCGCTATGGCGTAACCGAGCATGGGGGATTAGTGGCCGGAGACGCTCTGGTTGCCGTTCGAAAAGTGGAGACCGAATGCGCCTGCAAAGAATTGGGCATCAACCCTCCCCACTTTCTTGGGGCCAAAGACGGACTCGGCCTGAACGGCCATCACAACTTCTATGTAGAGGTTGCCTCCCTCAAAGAACGCATCAAAGAAAAAATCGAAGAATTACAACCGAGAATTATTCTCACTTTCGGTCCTGATGGAGATACGGGACATCCCGACCATCGTATGGTTGGAATTCTTACCACAGAAATTCTACTTCGGGAAGGATGGGCCAACGACATCGATTTGTATTACTTTGGTTGGGCCAAAGACCAAACCAAAAAATTTCCTGAGGATTGGGGCCTTGGCTATGTGAATCCCGATTATTTGAATACGAGGGTCAACTTCAGCCAAGAAGAGGAAGAAAAGGCTTTTACATCGCTGCGCTGTCATGTGAGCCAGTTTTCAGAACCGGCAATGACCGAATGGATAGAAGCTGAACGAAATGACACCAGCAATGTACTGTATTTTAGAAAGTTCGTCCTTGACAGCACCAAGATAGAAGGGTTTTAACAACATGCCCATGGTCGAGCGAAATAGATATCATTATTTCTTGTTGTTTTTAATGACGATAGCTGCGGGCCTGTTTTCCCGCACTTCCTACATTCCTGAAATCATCTATCCATATATCGGGGATGCGCTATATGCGGTAATGATATATTTTTTAATAGGTTGCTGTTTGGCACGTCTATCTAGTTTAGGTGTACTGCTATTCACCATTGCCATCTGTTTTACAATTGAAATGAGTCAACTGTTGAATGTCGGTTGGCTCAACACCATACGACAAACAATACCTGGTAAGTTGGTTTTAGGACAAGGTTTTCTTTGGAGCGATCTAATAGCTTACACTTTCGGGGCGCTCATTGGTTTTTTACTAGAGTCTTTTCTTCTTCGGAATACAAAGGCTATACATCACAAAAATCCATAATTTTAACTGTTATGATCCCTAATGATACTGTATTGATATGAAAGCAAACCCCAATTTACAAGCTTTTCTGAAACCTTATGACAGATCCATCCGTGAATTAGCGTTGCAACTAAGGGCTTTTATCTTGGAATCGGTTCCCGAAACGAACGAATTAATTTGGGATAATTACAATGCCGTGGCCATTGCCTACTCCAAATCAGAGCAGCTTCGCGATGCTTTTTGCCATATCGCCGTATACACAAAACACGTTAATTTTGGGTTTAACCGTGGGGCAGAACTATCGAAAGACTATGTAACCTTGGAAGGCAAAGGAAAACTCATTCGGCATCTTAAAGTAGTTGATTTCGACACTTTCCCGCGAACGCAGGTTCAGAAACTGCTTTGTGAGGCAGTCGCACGTTCAAATCAACTTCGTCCGGAATTGATAGATAGCAAGTTGCGGCCCAAAAGCATCGTGATGTCCATATCCGACAAAAAAATACGGCCAAACTAACAGTGGCCGTATTTCTGTAATACCGTTAATCTACAATCGGGGGCACTCCGGCATCTAATAATAGCTGTTCTACCCTTGGCAAATCGGTATCCAAAAATTGTCTCAATTTCGATTGCAGCCCTGCATATTGCTGCTTTGCCATTTCAAAGCTTTCCATTTGCATTTTGGTCGGGCCGTAGGTATTTCCGTAATAGCCTCTTTGTGCCACTCCTAAGCGACTTTGAACAGTAGGATCGTCTTTCTCCCCAATTTCGGCTTTGGCAGCATTTCCGAACAGGGCACCTTGTAGTTCAAACATCGTCGTTTTTAAGTTAGCCACTTCCTGCTCCAATGCTCCAGGGCCACTTTTTGCGTATTGCAACGCCTTGTCATAAGCCTTTACTCTTGTGACGGCTTTGTTAAAACGATGTTGTGTTACAGCCAGTTCCCTTCCAAAATCCATTAGCTTCTGGGTATATACTGGGATTTGAGCCTGCATCGGATTTTCAAGGATATTTTTACGAATGCGTTCTACCGTAAACGATTGCTCATCTCCTAGTTGGGTGACGGTTCCGTTCACAGATTTGTATAAGCTAACCGTATAGGTACCTGGATCCACCATGATAGATCTTCGAAATCTTCGGTTTTCGGGTTCCTTGGCAGCCGTATCCAAGGTCATCTCAACGGCTTGGGTCAAATCCCAAGACAGCTGTTGAAACCCTTTTTTTAATGGGCCATTGATACGGGCAACCACTAGGCCCTCTCCATTCCTGACCACTAAAATAGCAGTAGGCTTGGTCTCATTCTTTTCTGCCGCTACGGCCTCCCATCCCGGAAAGGGTATATCATTCTGCTTTCCGGCCTTCTTCTCCCTGTCTTTTCGCACTTCGATCATTGTTTTATAATCTTGGGAAAGGTAATAGTTGAATACTGCCCCATAAGGTGGATTATCTGCAGTATAGAAGCTTCCACCCTGACTGGCACTTCCTCCACGAATCTGGGTGTATTGCAAGGCCTTTCTTGGCTTGAACAAAGTCGCTTCCTTTTTAAGCATTGCTTCGGACACCTCTCGTAACGGACTATAATCATCAAAGACATAAAAACTTCTCCCAAAGGAAGCTCCAATCAAATCGTTTTCCCTTTTTTGAATCGCCAAATCCCGGAACGATATGGTAGGCAGTCCGTTCGAGAACTTGATCCATTTTCCCCCTTGATCGAAAGAGACATAAATACCGTATTCAGTAGCTAGGAACAATAGATTTTTGTTCACATGATCTTGTACCAGGCGCCATACCAAGGTGCCTTTTGGCAAACCATTGGTAATGGCTTTCCAGCTTTTACCACCATTTACTGTTTTGTACAAATAAGGTGCATAATCTCCAAACTTATGGTTGTCCAAAGCCACATATGCAATATTCGCATCATGTAAATCGGCTTTGATATCATTTACAAAGGCACTGAATGGAACCCCGGGCAACTGATTTACGGGAACGTTGGTCCAGCTACTTCCTCCATCATTCGTATATTGAATATGCCCGTCATCGGTTCCCGCATACAGTACATTTTCGTCTAAAGGAGACTCTGACAAAGAGGTAATCGTATTGTAGGTTGACATGGCATACACGTCCCAAACCGCATCCCAACTTTGTTTCTTACCCATAATCGGCAAGGTCAAACGCTCTTGATCTTTCGTTAAATCCGTTGAAACGGGCTTCCAGCTATCCCCTCGGTCGTTCGATCGCCATACTCTTTGTGAGGCGAAATACAATCGTTTCGGGTCGTGGTTGCTTACCAAAATGGGGGAATCCCAATTGAAACGTTCGTAGTCTTCCCCTGGTTTTGATTGGGGACGAATGTACACCGCTTCCCCCGTGGTGCGGTCAATGCGATGTAGGTTCCCTTGCTGTGATTGGGCATACATCACATTGGGATTTCCAGGGGTCGTAGCAGGTTGGTGTCCGTCACCGCCCAATAAAACGAACCAATCCTGATTGGCGATTCCCCTGGTACTCCAAGTGCGCGAAGGGCCTCCCTGCGAGTTGTTATCTTGGGTACCCCCATAAATATTGTAAAAGGGTGCCGCATCATCGACAGCAAGCTTATAAAACTGTGTAATCGGAAGATTCCCTACAAATTTCCAAGTTTTGGCATCATCGAAGCTTTCGTAAATACCTCCATCGGTACCCATCAACAAATAGTTGGGATCGTGATGCTTAAAAGTAAGCGAGTGATTATCGCTATGTTTGTCCTCTTCGGTAAGGGTCGAAAAATTTTTCCCTCCATCCTCGGAGACCAACACACGAACGTTCATCAAATAAATTCTATCGAACACATGGGGTGAGGCTACGAGCTCTTGATAGTAATGAGGTCCGGTAGCTCCCGAGACGGCATCGGACATTTTTTTCCAACTGGCGCCTCCATCCGCAGACCGGTAGACAGCCCCCGTCCTACGCTTTAATTCAATAGCCGCGTACAACACATCAGGGTTCATCGGGGAAATGGCAAGCCCTATTTTCCCCATATCCTCCTTTGGAAGACCCGTCTCCATTTTTTTCCAGCTGTCGCCACCATCTATACTTTTATATAGGGCAGTTCCCGGCCCCCCACCCATATAGGCGGCCACATTTCGATGCCGTTGCCAAGTGGCGGCATACAACACATCGGGATTTCTCGGGTCGATCAAGAGATCGGTAACACCTGTCCACTCATTACTTTCCAGCGTGTTTTTCCAGGTTTTGCCCCCATCGACGGTTTTGTAAAGTCCACGTTCGCCTCCAGAGCTCCAAAGCGGGCCTTGGGCAGCTACCCAAACCACCTTGGGATCTTCTGGGTGTACAATAATCTTCGAAATATGTTCCGACTTTTTAAGCCCCATATTTGTCCAAGAGTCTCCCCCATTATCACTTTTGTAGATACCATGGCCTACACCTATATGACGGCCTCCATTGTTCTCACCTGTTCCTAACCAAATCGTACTGCTATTATGAGGGTCGATAGTGACACAACCGGTCGCATAAAATGATTCTTTATCCGTTAGCGGCTTCCACGTAGTACCTGCATTGGTCGTTTTCCATAATCCGCCAGAAGAAACCGCCGCATACCAAATATTTTCATTGGTAGGGTCAATAGCAATATCGGAAAGACGTCCCGACATAAAAGCCGGACCTACACTTCTAAACTTTAAGCCCGAAAAAGTTTTTTCGTTCCAAATGTCTAATTTGGTTTTGTCCTGAGATACTCCATCAAAACTTATGAATAGTAAAAGGGTTATCAAAAAACATAGGGTATTTTTTTTCATGTGCATCGTGTTGAAGTTTTGGGTTGAACTCATTTAGACTTTTTGGATTTAAGCGAAAATTAGCTATTTCGAATCAAATTGAAGGCTTTTTTAAGTTGCATAGCAAAGCTACGGAAGGAAAAAAAGACAAAAAGTTGGTACGAAAGAGTCATTTTTTAGCAAATTGAAAAAGTCTAAATGAGTTCTTTCGAGAAGTCTGAAAATACTAAAAAAACGAATACTTTTTTACCTTCATTTTTATAAGTTTCAGATTCCCTTCCAAGCTGCTATTCCTAAATTGTTATCTTAGTACCCATAACCTATCCTACCATGCCGCTCGCCATTGTAATTATTGGAATTATTCTCCTTTTTATTCTCATTGCCCAGTTTAAACTAAACGCTTTTATTGCCTTTATTATCGTATCGCTTTTTGTAGGTGTCGCCGAAGGAATGGATGTTCTCAACGTAGTTGAATCAATACAGACCGGATTGGGGAAGACCTTGGGCGGACTCATCATGATCCTTGGTCTTGGCGCCATGCTCGGAAAACTGGTTGCGGACAGCGGAGCAGCACAGCGGATTACCACGCAACTGGTCGATAAATTTGGAAAAAAGAACATTCAATGGGCTGTGGTGCTTACGGGTTTTATTGTTGGGATTCCCATGTTTTATACAGTAGGCTTTGTCATCTTGGTCCCTTTGGTCTTCACTGTTGCTGCGGCGACCGGACTTCCACTAATCTATGTGGGCTTACCGATGCTGGCGTCCCTTTCGGTTACTCATGGATATTTACCACCACATCCCGCTCCAACAGGAATTGCAGTGATGTTTAAGGCAGACATCGGAAAAACACTGCTATACGGTATTATCGTGGCCATACCCGCCATTATTATCGCAGGACCTTTGTTTTCAAGAACCATTAAAAAAATCAAGGCAACACCCTTAAAAGAATTTTTGAATCCAAGAGTGTTGACAGAAGAAGAAATGCCCAGTACTTTCATTAGTATCTTCACAGCACTTTTACCGGTTATTTTAATTGGAATCGCGGCCATTTTTAAAGTCCTGCTTCCTGAGGGAAGTATCATAACCCAAATCACTGGAATTCTTGGAGATCCGGTCATCGCCATGCTTATCTCGGTTTTAGTGGCCATATTCACCTTGGGATTGGTGCGCGGAAAGAAAATGAAGGAGGTCATGGATTCGGTATCCAGCGCAGTGGCAGGTATCACTATGGTATTGCTGATCATCGCGGGAGCAGGTGCGTTAAAAGAAGTATTGATTGATAGCGGGGTAAGCGATTACATTGGCAACATGCTCAAAGGGTCTACAATTTCCCCATTGATCTTAGCTTGGTTGATCGCTACTGTTATTAGGGTCTGTGTGGGTTCTGCCACGGTTGCCGGTTTGACCGCAGCTGGAATTGCAGCGCCTTTGCTGGCAAATTCAGGAGTGAGTCCGGAATTAATGGTCCTCGCCATTGGCTCCGGGAGTTTAATGCTCTCCCACGTGAACGATGGGGGCTTTTGGCTGTACAAGGAATATTTTAACCTTTCGGTCAAGGATACCCTACGAACGTGGACCGTAATGGAAACTACGGTCGGGGTGATGGGATTGTTGGGTGTATTGGTCTTGGATATATTTGTTTCATAAAGCTGAAAAACCGCTGCGCCTTTGGACTAGAAACCTAAGACTTAAAAATGGGTAGTTGCTTCTATCAAAAAATCGAATACTATAAAATGAGTGTAAATGAATAAGAAACCTTCTGAAAGAATTGAAGAATTAGGATTGGTGCTTCCCCCGGCGCCACCTCCTGCAGGACTTTACAAACCGATTTTGGTTGTTGATAATTTTCTATATGTTTCTGGTCAAGGTCCCATGATGAACGATGGCTCGTTGTACACCGGTAGGGTGGGCAACGATCTTACCTTGGAACAAGGCAAAGAAGCGGCACGCCAGGTAGCCTTGACCATGTTGGCAACGATTACCACTCATTTTGGAGAGGTAGACCGAATTAAAAGGTTGGTAAAAACTTTGGGAATGGTTAATTGCACCCGTGATTTTAGCGATCAGCCCTTGGTTATCAACGGTTACAGCGAATTGATGGCGGACGTTTTCGGCCCGGATCATGGCGTTGGGGTCCGTAGCGCGGTGGGCATGATGCTCCCTGGTCAAGTAGCCGTAGAAATCGAAGCTATGTTCGAACTTCATACCTAAAAAACCATGTCAGATAATCTTTGGTATCCCCTCAGCGATACCTCCAACATCAAGTCTCCTTCTTTGCTCGTATATCCGGAACGCATTGAAGAAAACATCCGAACCATGATTTCGATGGCAGGCGGCTTTTCACACTTGCGTCCCCACATCAAGACGCACAAAATGGCCGAAATCGTGCAGATGCAACAACGCCATGGTATTCAGAAATTCAAATGTGCCACCATCGCAGAAGCAGAACTCTTGGGTCAATGCAAGGCCGAAGACGTATTGTTGGCCATGCAGCCCGTAGGAGCCAACATCGAACGTTTTTTTCGATTGATGGACGCTTTTCCCAATACGGCGTTTTCCACTTTGGTCGATAACCCCAAAACACTAGAGGAAATTGGCAAAATCGCCACCACCAAGAACAAGATTGCTTCCCTTTACCTCGATATCAACAATGGTATGAACCGAACCGGCTGCCAACCTGATCATAAGGCCGTGGTGTTGTATCGCGCTATGGAAGAACATCCGCATATCATAGCCAAGGGCTTGCACGTCTACGACGGGCATATTCGGGACCCTGAGATTACCGATCGTACCCACCGGTGCAATGCCGCCTTTGACCAAGTACTAAAACTAAAAGAGGCAATCAAAAAAGACGGAATTATCGTTCCCAATCTGGTCGCAGGTGGCTCCCCCTCTTTTCCCATTCATAGCAAACGACCTAAGGTAGAGCCTAGCCCAGGGACTACCCTGTTATGGGATGCCCGTTATGGAGGGCTCTTCCCCGATATGCCTTTTTTACATGCTGCCGTACTCTTTATCCGAATCATCAGCAAACCGACCGAGAACACGATCTGTTTTGATCTGGGACACAAATCGGTTGCTCCGGAAATGGATTTTCCCCGCGTACAGATTTTAGGATTGGAAAACAGTGAGCAGATCGGACAAAGCGAAGAACACCTCGTAGTAAGAAGCAATAGGGCGCATGAATTTGAAGTAGGGGACGCATTCTACGCCATTCCCATACATATTTGCCCGACCGTTGCCAAGTATGAGGAAGTCTTGACCGTTGTAGAGGGAACCATTACCGGATCTTGGAAAGTGGCGGCCAGGAATCAAAGAATTACCATCTAAGATGTTCATATTCGATGCACATTTAGACCTCTCGATGAATGCCATGGAATGGAACCGCGATTTGCGCTGGTCGGTCGATGCCATTCGACAAAGTGAACAAAGCATGACCGACAAACCCGACAGGGGAAACAGCACCATTTCGTTTAAAGCGATGCGCAAAGGCAACATAGGGCTCTGTATGGCCACACAAATTGCACGCTACGTAAAACCGGAAAGCACCCTTCCCGGTTGGAACTCCCCACAACAAGCTTGGGCCCAAACCCAAGGGCAACTGGCATGGTATCGATCAATGGAAGCCGAGGGAGAACTGGTACAAATTAGGAATCGAGAGCAATTAGAGTCTCATTTGCAAGGGTGGAACAAAGCCCCCGAAACACACCCCATCGGGTATATTTTAACCTTAGAAGGTGCCGATAGTATTGTTGACCTTGGCTATCTTGAAAAGTCCTATGAGCAGGGCCTACGTGCAATCGGGCCGGCACATTATGGCCCGGGAACCTATGCATATGGTACCAATTCGGTCGGAGGCATCGGAACCAAAGGGAAATCACTTTTGAAAGAAATAGAACGTCTTAACCTTATTTTGGATGCTACCCATTTGTGTGATCAAAGCTTTTGGGAAACCATGAAGGTTTACAACGGCCCCGTTTGGGCCAGCCATAATAACTGCCGGGCATTGGTAGATCACAACAGGCAATTTTCAGATGAACAACTCAAGGAACTTATTGCTCGAAAAGCGGTGATCGGGGTCGCCTTGGATGCTTGGATGATGATTCCCAATTGGCAGCGTGGTATTTCCACACCACAAAAAATGGGACTTACCTTAGAACATATGGTGAACCATGTGGATCATATTTGTCAGTTGGCCGGCAATACCGACTATGTTGGCATCGGTACCGACCTCGATGGAGGTTTTGGCACGGAACAATGCCCATCGGGTATGGATACGATTGCCGATCTGCAAAACGTTCCTGCTTTGCTCAGGAAAAGGGGATATTCAGACGTAGATATTACAAAAATCATGCACGCGAATTTTATTAACTTCTTGTTTAGTACATGGCGCTAAAAAAGAAACCAGAGCTGGTGATTTCTCTTCCCTTTATCGAATTTAACAGCGATTTAAGTGCCTGTGGCAGGGTATTTGTTAATTTTATGAGTTCAAAACAACTATCTAAACGATGCGATTGCTGCTTTTTTTTCTTGTTAGTGCGGTACTCCCTTTTATGGGAGGAGCACAAACGGATATCCCTACGGCCAAGCCTCTTAAGATCGAAGCAGCCAATAAATTGGATATCAAAGGCGAGGAGAAAAAAGGCACCGCCCTTAAAATGCCTTCTATCGTAGGCGATGCTCCTAAAATAAATTTTGAAGATTCTCTAGGACGGCGACCTGTTAAGATGCTGCCCGACCGCAAACTGGTGCAGGCCGGTACCGGAATGAAAATCGATCCGAAAGTAGGACCCCGCGAAAATGATAAGGAAGGTTCTTCCGATTTTTTTGGCAATATGTATTTGGGCGATGTTAAAAGCAATGGAAAGTTTGTAGGCATTGTTTGTCGCGATCACGAATATGTCGATGGCGACCGGGTAAAGATTCTGCACAATGATATGGTAATCGACGCCAATACTTTGCTCACAGGAGGCTTCAAAGGCATTAATGTAGACTTGGAAAAGGGTTTTAACCGATTGGATTTTGTGGCGCTGAACGAGGGAACTTCTTCCCCAAATACCGCACAAGTAGATGTTTATGACGATCAGGGGCAACTCATTTATTCCAACAAATGGTTGTTATCATCGGGATCGAAGGCTACCTTGATTATTACGAAAGAGTAAGCTGACCTTTTGCAAGTTTTTAAATATCCCCAACCTCGCACGCCTTTCACTTTCAACGACCTTTCTCGATTAGTCTTAGATTGCCTTGGCCATCGTATTAAGTGAACTCATCGGTTTAATGCTGGAATTGATGTTTTTGGCTGTTGAACCCTCGTGAATCTTTTTTGAACAGCAGTCACTAGCAAGGGCGATTGCCTTTAATCCCGACACGATAAAAACCTGAAATCAGATTGTCCTGCAAAAAGTAACAATCGTGGGTAAGAAAAACTTGAGTCAGGTTATGCCAATGACAGGTCTAAAATTTCCTGGGAATGCCTCCAAAATTTTAGCTTGGCACGAATAGGAAAACAACTAAAATCCGAGGAATGGAACAGCTTTTCAAATCGCCTTCTTTTTAAATAAACATCCTGCCCTTTTTCGTCCAAATTATCATATGCCATATCCCAGGAAGGAAACATCCTAAAAGGATAAGTGCCAGAAGCTAGAACGTTAACTTCTTTATGCAAGGAATCCTTTTTAATTCTTTCAAAGAGAGCCACAATATCAGGTTTTGCACCTTCGATGAATTGTATGAATCTCTGATTATGATGAAGCAACAGGCCTGTAATACCATTTTTGGCATTGCACTCCATCGAAGTCCTATATATTCTCTTTAAGTCGTTTGAATCTAAGGTAGGGTTGGCCCTCGATCGGTATAAAATGTGCTGTATTTTCAAAACGATTGAAAGATGTAATAATCAATATATCTTAAAATTACAGAAATATTATCAGACTCAGTAAGAAAAATACTAATTTTTTAACATTTTATAATTGGTATGCCATCCTTTTTACAGATCTGTACTACTCCCTTTTTCCAGGATTGTAGGTCTCGACTGCACGTTTTGCAACGTCTTCCTTGTAAAAAGCCACTTCTTTCCAATCCATGTTAGCGTATCGCGCTGTTTGATCATTAAAGTGGGGTGAATCAGGATTACCGCTCTGTCCGCCTGCCAAAATACCTTTCGCCCTGACTTTATCGCCAAACTCCACTACGGCCGCAAAGCTATTACCACGGGTACCATATATTTTTTTGGTATGGTTATGATATCGGGCTCCATAGGCCGCCAAAGCCCCCCAACGCCCTGATGCCAAACCGATAGGAATACTGGGCTTGTTATCCTCAAAAGCCTGCCGAATATCGCCGTTCAGACGTTGGTATCTGTTGATTTCACCCCAAGGAAGGTCCCATTTACCAAAATCTGATATGAGTTGATCGATTACTTCCTCAAAAACCCGTCTACGCTCACCCATCGGGGAAGTGGTACCAAAATAGGTGATCAAATCCATGCCATGTAATCCTTCCGGTCGCATGGCTCTTTGCAGCATAGCAGTACCATAATAATGTGCCAACGTCATGGCGACGGATTCCTTATTGGTCTTAAAGTCCCAATCGCCCAAAACATCCATTGGATCTTGCAATTTCGGATTGCGGTCATCGTATTCGTAATAAGCCTCGATCAACCCCGGAATCAATACTTTAAAGGCGGGTAAATACGAGTCATGAGCCAATTGTATTAAACCATCAAGAGTATGCCCGTCTTTACCTTTTAACAACTCAATGGCATGTACGCCCCGAAAGTTTTCTTGATCGCGAGACATGTAATAGGGATAATCTTCGCTCTTAGGGCTGAACTCGGCAGCAGCTGTATAAGGGGTAGAATTACAGTTCTGTAACCAACCATTTTCGGGATTCAATACTAAAATATTCTCGTCAACCGTGTGTAGTCCTTGCCAGTCGGTCTTCGGATTACTCCCATCAACCGGTCGTGAATAGTCGAAAGACACGTCACGCTTCGGGATAAAATTGCCGTGAAAATAGGCGATGTTCCCTTCGGCATCGGCATAAACGGTATTATTACTAGAATTGGTACGGATGTCCATCATCTTACGGAACCCTTTGTATCCATCCTGTTTGGTTCGAACAAAGGACTGTTCCAAAGCCTTTACCGGATCCCACATCATGGCAGAGGCCGTCCATTGGCCCTCCTCTAAATGTGTAATGGGTCCGTGATGGGTATGATACGCATTGACTGTTTTCTCTTTAAGAGTAGCTCCCTCTTTGAACTTCAAAGTGATTTTGGAAGTTTCCACGGGACGTAATTCCTCTCCATATCGGTACAATAGTTTTCCATCGATGTTCATGATCGTTTCCTTGAACTCATCCATCACGTCGGTGTAGGTTGAAGTATGCATCCAACCAGTTTTTTCGTTAAATCCTTGATAGACGAAAAATTGTCCCCAAGTGACGGCTCCGTACGCATTTAATCCTTCCTCACTGACCACATGCACTTCTCCACGAAAGTAAAATGAAGTATGCGGATTAATGAGCAACAAGGTATTGCCCGACTTTGTTAATTTACCGGAAATGGCAATGCCATTCGATCCTTGGGGCTCGGCCATTTCTATCTCCTTTTCAATTTCCACTTCCTGTGCTTCGGGAATTTCCATTCCGCTTTCGTAAAACGCCTTTATTTTTTCGGTTGCGATCCGTTCAATATCCCCCCCTATCGAACCTTCACTAAAGTACATGGGCATCCAAGGTTCGAACCGGGTCAGTAATTTTGGTTGCACCTCGGGATGGGTATGCAAGTAGTAGTTGACACCATCGGCAAATGCATTGCATAACTTTTTAAGCCACTCGGGACTTTCTTCATAAGTAGCCTTTGCCTCTTCCTCTGTCATAAACAATTTGGCCCGAAGGTCACTGTAAAGTACTTCTTTACCTTCTACTTCTGCCAAACGCCCTGTAGCCCAAATATAGTTCTGCTCCACGCGATTAAAATCATCCTCACACTGGGCATACAGTAAACCGAAAACCGCATCGGCATCGGTTTTTCCATAAATATGGGGCACTCCAAAGTCATCTCGAATAATGGTGACGTTTTCAGCTTGGGACTCCCAACGCGCTATTTCTGTTCTTGGCTGTGCTTCGACCTCGGTCTTACAGGCAACGGAAGAACTAATAATAAGTAGATATACCAGGCAGTTACGCAAACAAATCATGTGTCAGTTATTTATAGCTACGTTATGGGTAAAGAGATTAAACATGGTGCTATATGCACGGCTATAAATATACCCTTATTTCCCTTAAAGAAACACAACTACGCATCCCTGCACACCAATCACCATCCGATTTTATATGAACACTTGGTGCATTTCATCGAAAAAATGTAGGGTATCTATCAACTGTATTGTTATTCCAATATTATTTTAACATTTAAATCGTTAAAGTGAACATATTAATCGAGTAACAGGATGTTCCCCAAATATCTAAGAGACTCTTTTAAAATGGTATTTGCAACTTAACCATCTTATGCATGACTAAACTTGGAATTTTAAAGCGTTTTTCGCTTTTTGTTGTGTTCTTGGCATTGCCTTTCGGCCTTTTGGCACAACAAAACTGGTCGCATCCCTCCTCTTGGCCAAATGGCGCAGTACCCCAGGCAGGGCAGGATGTTATTATTGCTTCGAACCAAGAAATTATCCTAGACGTATCGCCCCCTAACTTGGGCGATATGATAATTGAGGGCAGCCTCATTTTTCAGGATACTAATGTTCAACTCACCGCAAAATCGATACTGGTAAAGGGACTACTACAAATCGGCACGGAAGAACAGCCTTTCCGTAGTGAGGCCGTAATTACCCTAAACGGACCTAAGAACGATGATCCGCTGTATGGTGGACGTTTTCTAAGCACCATCGAGGGCGGATCATTACAACTGCACGGAGCAAGCGCTGAAAAATTAAGTTGGGGACAGTTAGAAGGCACTGTAGGGGTTGGCGCGACCACCATTACCCTAGACAAAAACCCAAATGGTTGGGCAGCCGGTGATAAAATAGCCATAGCCCCCAGCGGTTACGATCCTTTTGAAGCCGAGGAAGTTACGATAACCACGGTCAACGGGAACCAAGTCAGCTTTACGCCCGCTCTCAAATATGCCCATTTTGGCGAGCTGCAAACCTATGAAGGAAAGGTATTGGATGAACGGGCCGAAGTAGGACTCCTTACTCGAAACATCAAAATACAAGGGGGTGCCGATTCCGAGGAGATTCGCTTCGGTGGCCACACCATGATTTTGAACGATTCCGGCCCTATTCATGTAGAAGGGGTAGAACTTACCCGTATGGGGCAACCCGGAATCGAAGGCCGCTACAGTTTTCATTGGCATATTGCCGGCAATCGAGAGGGAGATTACATAAAAAACTCGAGTATTCACCATGCATTACAGCGAGGGGTCGTACTACACCGCACCGACAATGTATTGATCGAAAACGTGGTAGCATATCATATCAAAAATCACGCTTTTATTCCTGCTGAAGACGGCAATGAGGTGAACAACACCTTCAAATACAATCTGGCAATGCTCATGTTACGGCCCGATGATGGCTTCTTTGCTTTCCCTGTTGAAGGGAAAGAAACGAAACAGAGCAGACAGGGCGAACATCGTGTAGCAGGTTTTTGGTCGCGCAATCCACATAGCAATCTGATCGGCAATCATTCAGCAGGTTCCGAGAGGGGGGTCGGTTTTTTCTTTGATGGTTTTGCAAAGGATCGTATTTATAAAGAATTCGATGTACTACCCAGGGAAATTGTTTTTAAGGACAATGTAGTTCATTCTTGCTCCGTTCCCGGTTCGAACAACAACGCAGTTACAAATGTGGCGACTTACGGGCGGGTAGGTCATGGTCATGGTCTGTTCATCGATGGTTTCAAGAACGGCGACCTTATGTGGCGTTTCGGCGACTTTACAGCCTACAAAAATGCCATGAGCGGTGTATGGAGCGAAATGCTCAATGTAACCATTGACAATGCCATTCTAGCCGATAATTCCTCGGCCTTAATGTCTTCGCGCTCTTACGTACAAAACAGTTTAATCATCGGGAGGTCTAAAAATACCATTGGCGGCCCGAACAGGGTACTACGGGATGGTCACAAGCGTGCGGGCTACTACTCTATTGCTCAGGGAGGTGCCAAACAACCGAAGTTCAGCAACGTAACCTTCGTGAATATCAATTCAGAGATCGGAGGGGAAGAAGTTGCGGCAGCCGTGGTCGGGGAATCTGGACATCATGGGGAAAATTATTTTGAGGGTATTAAGCTCGTAAACTCCCAGCCCGTTTACATGCGTACCAAAGGCAAGAATAAAGATAGGCCAAGCGGGTCATTTTTATTGGATAAAGACGGAAGCTTAACGGGCTATAACAAACCGGTAATCATTGTTCATGAAGCCTCGACCTTGGTCGACGATAGCGCCATCTATCATGAAGATTGGCGTGCTTATGTATTGGATGCCAAAGGTATTATGCAACTTCGTTTTCATGATATTAAAGCCTATGTAGATATCAGCCTTATCGGAAACAAAGGCGAATTTCTGGGACCGATACAAACGGGAAAATCATTTCATTTTGGTATCCGTTCCGGATCTACACAGACCTTCCAAGGGCAATGGGCCGTTGACAGGGACGGGCAATCGATTATTGCCAAGAACATATTGGGGCAGTCTGGAGATTGGACCGTACTTCGGTATCCATATCCACATGACAAGGTGAAACTAGTTGACAAAAATGAGGTAGAAATTGCCCCTGTAGGTAGCGAGGCTGATCTTAACAATCAAAATAGCACCTCTTACTACTTTGACAAAAGCAACAAAATGGTTCTGGTCAAATTGGTGACCGACGAACTTGGAAGTGCCTACGCACGTATTCTAGCCGGGGAAGGAATCGAGGTAGGAGACGGCACCATAACTCCTCAAGAGTTCAACGATGTCATTAACGTGCGCGTAAGCCCCAACCCTATCACGAATGAATCCTATCTAGAATACACTTTGCTCAAAGACCAGTTTATCGGTATTGGATTGTTCGATATGACCGGCCGTAAAATTAAAACCTTGGAAGCCGAGCAACAAGATGCGGGAAGTCATCAAATTCCCTTAGATGGGACCAACCTGCTGAGCGGAGTTTATGTAGTTAGTTTTCAACTGGCCGACCAAGTAGTCTCAACAAAAATAATAAAGCAATAAGTGGAGACATTATTCCGGAGAAAGGCCCTAATTTTTAATTACAATTGATTATGAAGCGATTCTTTAAAAACAACCTACTATTCTTGTTGCTTGGTGTACCGCTATCAATTTTAGGGCAGGATCTCTGGTCAAGTCCGAACAGTTGGCCTACCGGAACGGTTCCAACAGCTGGGCAAGAAGTAACGATTCCAAGCAACAAGACCATTTTGCTAGATGTGACCCCTCCCGATCTGGGCAATATGATTATTGAAGGCTCCCTCATCTTTCAGGATAAAAATCTTTCACTCACGGCAGAAACAATCACCGTTAAAGGCCTTTTGCAGATAGGTACCGTGGCCAATCCGTTTCAAAGCAGTGCCACCATTACCCTAAACGGTCCTAAAATTGATGAAGAGGTCTTTGGCGGACGGTTTTTAACCACCCTGTCAGGCGGTTCCTTACAACTACATGGTACAAGCGCATCGAAACTAAGCTGGGGCCAGATAGAAGGCTCTTTGGAACCGGGAGCTACCAGCTTAACCCTGGACCAAATCCCGACAGGATGGTCGCCCGGTGATAAAATCGCGCTTGCGCCTAGCGGATACGAGCCCTATGAAGCCGAAGAGTTGACCATTACCCGAATCGACGGAAACGTGATTTCATTCATTCCTGCCTTGAAATTTCCCCATTTTGGAGAGATTCAAATGTATGAAGGCAAAGTTCTCGATGAGCGGGCAGAAGTAGGAATGCTCACAAGAAATATTAAAATACAAGGTCCAGAAGATGCGGAAGAGAATCGTTATGGAGGTCATACCATGATTTTGAACGAATCGGGTCCTATTCATATCGAAGGTGTCGAATTCACACGCATGGGGCAGCCCGGCATCGAAGCACGATACAACCTGCACTGGCATTTAGCGGGTGACAGAGAGGGAGACTACATCAAAAATTCGAGCATCCATAACAGTTTGCAAAGAGGGGTCGTTATTCATAGAACCGATAACGTCTTGATAGAGGACGTGGTCGCTTTCAACATCCGAAACCATGCGTTTATTCCTGCAGAAGACGGTCCTGAAATCAATAACACCTTTCGCCACAATTTGGCCATGCTGGTTCGAAAACCGGAAGATGGTTTTTTTGCCTTTCCACGCGATGGCCAAGGAGGAAGCACCCAAGGCGAACAACGTGTGGGTGGTTTTTGGATGCGAAACGTACACAACAACCTTATCGACAACCACGTAGCAGGTTCAGAAAGAGGCACCGGCTTCTTTTTTGATACTCGAGGTCGAAGTAGGGATTTCAAAGAAATTGACCTATTGCCAAGAGAGGTCGTTTTTGATGGCAACGTGGCCCATTCTTGCTCTGTTCCAGGAAATCTAGGCAACGAAGGAGTATCGAATCATGCATTATACGGCCAAGTAGGCCACGGACATGGGTTCTTTATGACTAAATTCCAAAATGGGGATTTAATGTGGAACTTCAGCAATTTTACAAGTTATAAAAATGCGATGAGCGGTGTATGGACGGAAATCACCAATGTGACCCTTGATAATTTCATGATTGCCGATAATGCTATTGGACTATTGTCATCGGAGTCATACGTACAAAATACGATTGTAGTTGGCAAATCGGCCAATGCTATAGGTGGAAAGAACCGACATTTGCGCCATGGTGATCGAAGAGCTGGTTACTATTCAATTGCACAAGGGGGGCGAAAACAACCCAAACTGACCAATGTTACCTTTATCGATATCAACAAGGATGTTGAGGAGGGAAAGGTTGCAGCTGCGGTCATAGGCCATGGCGGGCATCGTGGAAAAAACTTTTTCAAGGGAATCGAGGTGAAAGGAGAAACCCTTCCCGTTTGGATGAGCACTCGTGGGTCGAGCGGTGATAATGAAAACTCCTCTTTCTTACTGGATGAAGACGGAAGCCTTACTGGTTATGACCGACCGGTGTTAATTGCACATCCATACTCCTCATTTAGAAAAGATGCCATCGAGTACCGAGAAGAATGGCAGGCATACATTTTGGAGGCCGAAGGAGCCATGCAACTCAAAATGAACGGTATCGGTTTTGATCTTGAACAAGAGGTTTCATTGGTACGTGATTTTGATAGGTTACGTATTCCCAAACAACAATGGGCACACCAACGCTATTTTAACTTTTTCGGACAACAGAACTATACCATATTGGGGCAATGGGAAATCGATGAGAAAGACAACTTTTTGGAACTACGAAGTGTTATGGAAAAGGAAGGAGAATGGACAACCTTTAAGCATCCATTCCCCTACACAGGAATCGAAGTGTTGGATAGGGAAGACCAACCCATCATACAAGTCAACAGCCTTGCCGAATTGGCAGACCAGACAGCAACGGCATATTATTTTAATCCGGATGAAGGAGCGGTATACTTAAAAATGGTCACCGATGAAACCGGCTATGCCTGGGCCAATTTGATACCACAGGGAGAAAAGACAGGAAACAATTACGGGATCGAGTATGGCGATATTCGACAGTTCATCATGGACGTGACGGTTACTCCGAACCCGATTACAGGAGCTTCGACGGTAGACTACGTGCTATTACAAGATCAAACGGTAGCCATCTCCATTTTTGATATGTTGGGTCGTAAGATAAAAGTGGTCACCATCGAAGAACAAGAAGATGGGGCACATTCCATACCCTTGGAAATGGGCAATCTATCTTCGGGCACCTATGTGGTAGAAATTAATCTATTGGTCAACTCTTTTCCCATAAAAGTGGTAAAACCATAAAAACCTAGATCAAATCATGAAGCTTCTTGGGGCCCTAAATACCGTTTTGTTATTATCGCTGCTTTGTTTGCCTCTTTTTGGGCTTTCGCAACGGACAATTCCACTGTCCAAGGAAGAGCTTGAACCAAATGGTACGTACGTGATTCCGTCCGGAAAAACAAGAACGCTTACCAGTGATACTCCCAGGATAGAACGCTTACTTATACAAGGCACCTTAGTAGTAAACGACACCGAGGATGTAGCGCTACATGTTGGTCAGATGCATCTTGAGGGTGGCACGCTCCGCGCAGGAGATACCGACCACCCATTTCAACATCGATTTTCAATTTCCCTCGGAGCGCAAAAAAAGGGGGGATCGTCCTTTTTAAAAGTAAGCAAGGGAGGGCGAGTATTGCTCCATGGCATACATACCGATATACCGAATACTTTGAAAGATACCACCGATATAAAACAGACCATCAGTATCGGTGTTGAAAATGAGCAACAGGAGGCTGCCATTTTGATTGAATCAGCAGCAACTATCCAAATAAGCGGGGTGCACCTTCAAGGTCTTGGCAGCCAAGACACACCGGCAATTTCTTGGCATGGAAAAACCGCTGGGCCTGCACACATTAGTCATTCGATTTTCAGTGGTTCCAAACATACCGACCTCTATTTAGACAAAACAGAAGTCCTTATTGAAAATAACCTGTTCATTTCCAGAAACGGTAGTTCTATCACCTGTTCCCCCTCGGGGATAGGAATCAATAATCGGATTGTGAGGAATACCATTTATAATACAAACAACAAGGGGAAGTTCGCTTTAAGACTTTTAAACCCTTATCAATATGTCTCCAATAACACGCTTTATGTAAAAGGAAACTCAAATGGAATTGGCATCTTGTCACCCAAGGGCTATGAGTCTTTTAAATGGAAGAAAGACCCAAAATTGTTCAACCTGCTCGAAAACCACATCGAATCCCTATCCGAAAAGCCTTCTTCATCTACAGTGGGCCTACGAATTGACGCTTTTGAACATACCGGTATTTGGCGTAGCCATCGAAATACAATTACCAATTTTCATTTAGGGCTTATAACAAAAAGTAAAAACACCATAATAGATGGGTATGTATTGGAAAACAATCTTATCGGAATTATTCCCGGTGTATCCTACATTCAAAACTGCCATCTCACAAATGAACAAGAGCATCCAGAATCTATTGGCATATGGGCCACAAATGAAGATATCGGTTCAGCGCCTAAAATATTGAATATCAACATAGCAAACTATCCTACAGGATTTCAAATAGAAAATCATGTTGCCCAGCCTAACTACTTTGAAAAAATCACCTATGAAAATGTAACGACCCCTCTTAAATTCAAGAATTTGTCTTCCGAATCAGTGCTATACGATAAGGATAGAAGCCTTAGCCAAATACCGCTCCCCAAAACAGACCTTGAACCAGAACCAGTAATAGCAGGCCATCACCATGGTAGTAAAAAAGGCAAGCATAAGGGACTTTATATTTTTCATTCTACCTCGGCCCTCAACACCAAGGAGAGTACGCCCCTTTCTTCGGATGCCATGATCTTTACCGCTCCCGTTGCAAATTTTGGCACCCTTACAATTGCGACGGGTTTTGGGCTCGAAGACCCGGTTCACGAACACTATCAGCAGTTAAATACCGTGCTGCTGAAGCATTCGGAAACAAATCGAATATGGGCCAAAGAAGAAGCCTTGGATACCGAAGCTTTCTTTTTGCCCGCTAATGGAATCTATGAGTTCGAATACCAACAGTCTAATGCCCCTTTATATGATCTTAGCTTCGAGTGGGAAGCACCTGAAGACAGTTGGATTATAATCAAATTCAAGTATCCCTATCCCACCATTAAAGGCCTCCGATCTTTTGGGAGTCTTATTCAGCCTACTACTTCCATGCATGGGTTGATGCATCAAAACGAGACTTCGTACTACTTTGAGCCTAGTTCGGAAACCGTTTTCGCAAAAATTTATAATCATAGCAATAGGGATGAATTGGTCATTTATAGCTCCGATATTTTGACAGAAATAAAAGTGAACGGCAAAAAGGTTCCCCTGAGCATCTACAGTGATATCAAAAATGACAAAATCATCATCGCCTATAACCTCCCAACAACTGCTACGTCTACGCTAGTTTTGACCGACCAGTACGGAAATACATTGGAAACACTACATGATGGCACCTCGGACGCCGGCAAGGTTTCAAAGGAGTTCAGCCTAAGAAAGCACGACGTCAGAACCGGGGTTTACCTCTATTTTTTGACCGTAGGGGAACAAACCCATAAAGGCCCGGTCTATGCCTACTGACCATTCCATTATTTACTGTAATTTTGCGCTTTCCAAAGCATCCTATGGCAGAGAAAAAAGTAAGCATCCTAAAGGCCTTCAGAACCATTATATGGCCTCGTAGAAAGTTGGTATTGGTTGGTCTCTTATTAATCGTTATCAGTAAAGCGGCGAGTTTCGTGGCTCCCATTTCCCTAAGATTTTTTTTAGATGATATCGTTCCCAATAAAAACTATGACTTGTTGAAGGTTCTTGTGGCGGTCGTGATATTGTCCTTTCTGGTACAGGGAGTCATGTCGTTTCTATTGACAAAAGTATTGAGTATTCAAGCGCAATTTATGATTTCGGAGCTTCGGGCCCAAGTTCAGAAAAAAGTATTGGCACTTCCGATCCGATTTTTTGACAATACCAAATCAGGAGGATTGGTTTCCCGCATCATGAGCGATGTGGAAGGCGTGCGCAATTTAATCGGCACTGGTTTGGTACAATTGGTAGGTGGCACCATTACCGCGATCGTTTCACTGATACTTTTGCTACGCATAAGCCCGACCATGACATTACTCACTTTTGTACCATTGGTACTCTTTGCGTTGATCGCGTTAAAGGCCTTTAAGATCATTCGTCCCGTATTTCGGGAACGGGGAAAAATAAATGCAGAAGTAAAAGGAAGACTTACTGAAACTTTAGGCGGAATTAGGGTCATCAAGGGGTTCAACGCCGAGGCCCAGGAAGGAAAAGTTTTTGAGAACGGTGTCGACAAACTATATCGGAATGTAAAAAAGAGCTTAACGGCCACCGCGGTAATGACGAGCTCTTCTACCTTTCTATTGGGTTTGGCCACTACCGGAATTATGATGGGTTATGGGGGATACCAAATGATGAACGGCAAACTTACCACTGGCGAGTATTTTGAGTTTACGTTCTTATTGGCCTTGATGGTTGCCCCTATTGTGCAAATGAGCAATATCGGGAGTCAATTAACAGAGGCGTTGGCCGGTTTGGACCGCACCGAAGAATTGATGAACCAAGAGACCGAAGCCGATGAAAAAAACCGCACCATTCAACTTTCGGAATTAAAGGGCGATATGGAGTTCAAAGCAGTTTCCTTCGCTTATGAAGAAGACAAAGAGGTTTTGCACGACATAAGTTTTAAAGCCGACTCGGGCGATGTCATTGCCCTGGTAGGAAGTTCCGGTTCTGGGAAATCGACCATTGCAGGTTTGGCCGCCAGTTTTTTAAATCCGGATTCAGGACAAATCACAATTGATGAAAACGATCTCTCCAAAGTGGATTTGACCAGTTTTCGGCAGTTTCTTGGTGTGGTATTACAGGACGATTTTCTTTTTGAAGGCACCATTCGGGAGAACATTCTGTTCCCAAGACCCAATGCCAGTGAGTTAGAGTTGCAACAGGCCGTAAAAGCAGCATATGTAGACGAGTTTACCGATCGTTTTGAAGACGGTCTAGATACCCTTATCGGGGAGCGTGGTGTAAAATTATCGGGAGGGCAACGGCAACGTATCGCTATCGCCAGGGCCGTTTTGGCCGATCCCAAAATATTGATTTTAGACGAAGCGACTTCCAATCTCGATACCGAGAGTGAAGCGTTGATCCAAAAGAGTTTGGCCGAATTGACCAAGGGGCGTACCACCTTCGTCATAGCGCATCGCCTTAGCACCATTCGAAAGGCCGATCAAATTCTAGTTATTGAAAATGGCCGAATTGCCGAACAAGGTACCCATGACGAGCTTATCGAAAAAGAAGGGCGGTATTACAACCTGTTTACCTATCAAGCAAGGATTTGATAAGACTCAAATACAAACCTCAAATACAAATTCAATGGTTTCACTCTTGTATTTGAAACTTGAATTTGTGTTTGAATCAGCTCTCCGGTGCCAGCTCCACTTCGAGTCCGTTCAAATCTTCGGTCATATGTATTTGGCAACCTAGCCGCGAATTATCCTCTACATAAAAGGCCTCGGCCAACATGGCATCTTCATCATCCGATTTTTCAGGAAGGGCATGGTCAGATTTTACATAGCATTGGCAGGAAGCACACATTGCCATGCCACCACAAACGCCAATAGTGCCTTCTGGAGCCAGCTCGTAAGAACGAACCACTTCCATTAAATTCATATTCATATCGGTCGGGGCATCTACTTCATGGAGCACACCCTCACGGTCGGTTATTTTTATTTTGATGTCTGACATCTAAGACAAATATTTAATTAAAGCATTGTTCTATATTCGGGAACTAACGATGTTCATAATTTATATTGACTCATACGAACATCTCTCTCTTCATGGGAGAACATGCTTATTCAATGGTTTTGACTACTGCTTTGGGCGCCTCCTTTTTAGAACCGTCGAAACCGGTAACTCCGCCAACGGTAGTATACTTCATAACATACTTCTTATCGGGATAAATACGTTTGTACGCACTTTGGCACATAAGGGTCGCTTCATGAAATCCGCAAAGAATCAATTTTAGCTTCCCTGGATAGGTATTGACATCGCCAATGGCATAAATTCCTGGGATATTGGTCTGGTAATCCAATGTATTATCGACCTTTATAGCATTTTTTTCAATTTCAAGTCCCCATTCGCCAATCGGTCCCAGTTTGGGAGAAAGCCCAAAAAGCGGAATAAAACTGTCTACTGCCAACAAAATATCCTCGTTTCCATTGGTCGTTTTTCGGACAAGAACAGATTCTAAACGTTTTTCCCCATTCAGACCGACTATTTCGGCCGGTGTAATTAGATTAATTTTTCCTTTATTTTTAAGTCGTTGCACCTTCTCAACTGAATCCAAGGCTCCTCGAAACTCATTTCTACGGTGCACCAAAGTAACTTCTGACGCTACATCGGACAAAAAGATGCTCCAGTCCAACGCAGAGTCTCCTCCACCGGCAATTACGACCCTTTTGTCTCGATATATTTCCGGATCTTTGATGATATAAGCGATACCCTTATCCTCATAATCCGTCAAATTTTTAAGCAGGGGTTTTCTAGGCTCAAAGCTACCTAACCCCCCAGCTATGGCCACAACAGGGGCATGGTGCTTAGTGCCTTTATTTGTCGTAACAATAAACGACCCATCTTCTAACTTTTCAATGGTCTCGGCCCTTTCGCCCAAAGTAAAACCGGGTTGAAAAGGTCTGATCTGCTCCATCAAATTACCGACCAAATCGCCTGCAAGGACCTCAGGAAATCCCGGAATATCGTAGATTGGTTTTTTAGGGTAGATTTCGGAACATTGACCCCCGGCCTGTGGCAATGCATCGATCAAGTGGCACTTTAGTTGCAATAGGCCAGCCTCAAAAACGGCAAAGAGACCCGTAGGTCCCGCGCCGATAATCAATATATCTGTTTTAATCATTCACAAAGTCGGTTTAAACGCAACAAAACTAGCACGCTCTGGGTGTTTCTTATATGACAAATGTCAAATCTTATCCGATTATGAGATATTGACCACTTCTTCTATCTGGGGAGCATATTTTTTAATGGTCATCTCAACACCGCTCTTCAGGGTCATTTGGTTTACTGTACACCCAACACAAGCACCTTCCAATTTTACTTTCACAGAGGTATCGTTGTCGATAGATACCAAGGAAATGTCTCCACCGTCGCTCTGCAAAAAGGGACGGATTTCCTCCAATGCTTTTTCGATATTAGTTTTTAACTCTTCCGATGTCATATCACTTCTTCTTAACAGCAGCACAACCTGCCATAGTCGTTATTTTTATTGCTTCCGTCGGAGGAAGGCTTTTATTACGTGCTACCACTTCCTGTACCACGTTCTTTGTCAATTCTTCGAATGCCGTCTCGATGGCAGTCGCCGTTTGCAATGCTGCCGGACGCCCTACATCGCCGGCTTCCCGAATGCTCTGCACTAACGGAATTTCTCCTAGAAAAGGTACTTCTAAATCTTCGGCCAGGTGCTGAGCACCTTTCTCCCCAAAGATATAATACTTATTGTTCGGAAGTTCCTCGGGTGTAAAATAGGCCATATTCTCAACAATACCTAGTACGGGTACATTGATGGAATCTTGCTGAAACATCGCCACACCTTTTCGGGCATCGGCCAACGCAACCTCTTGCGGGGTGCTGACAACAACAGAACCTGTAACGGGCATTGCCTGCATAATGCTTAAATGGATGTCGCCCGTGCCGGGGGGCAAATCGAGTATCATGAAGTCCAAGTCGCCCCAATGAGCATCAAAAATCATTTGGTTCAATGCTTTGGAAGCCATGGGCCCTCGCCAGATAACGGCTTGATTGGGCTGTGTAAAGAAACCGATGGACAACAATTTTACCCCATAGCTCTCAACGGGCTTCATCTTCGACTTACCCCCTACATTGACAGCCAATGGTTTCTCTTGCACCACATCGAACATAATGGGCATAGAAGGCCCATAGATATCGGCATCTAACAAGCCTACCTTAAAGCCCATTTTTGCCAAGGTTACCGCCAAATTCGCAGTAACGGTAGATTTCCCTACACCTCCTTTTCCAGAGGCTACCGCAATGATATTCTGAATACCCGGAATGGGTTTTCCCTTAATTTCATTGGCTTTCGGTTTAGTAGCAGTGGCATCGACTTTAATATTTACCTTGATTTTTGCTTTCTCATACACCTCTCGATGTATCATTTTTAGAATTTCGACCTCCGTCTTTTTACGCGCCTGTAGGCTTGGATTTTTGATGGTGATATCGATTTCTACCTCATCTCCAAAAATCTGTACATTTTTTACCGCCTCACTCTCGACCATGTTCTGACCTTCGCCAGGAACGGTAATCTGTTCCAATGCTTTCAGAACTTCTTTCTTTTCTATTTTAACGGCCATTCCTTATCTATTCAAATTCATTCTAAATTACAAAGATACGCTATCATCAGGAGAAGCTAAAGGGTTGTGATTGAAAAGTAATATGGTACAATAGGATGGGTTGATGTGGTGTCGGGCAAAGATATACGGGTTATTTTCCAACCCCCCTATTCTTTCAAAAGTTTACAAAGAATTACAACCTCGACTTTAGTTCGGTGAAAGGGTCCCAGAAATGCTTGTCAAAATCCTGGATTTGATTGTCGACTACCTTGATACCTTCGTTCTCTAAAAGCTGTTGCATCAAATTGGTACCATCAAAGTGATGCTTCCCGGTCAGCAATCCAATTTTGTTGACCACTCGATGTGCCGGTATCTCTGGCATGCTACCTGCCCCGTTCATGGCCCAACCGACCATTCGGGCACTTCGGGCAGCTCCTAGGTATTTTGCAATGGCACCGTAAGAGGTAACACGGCCATAGGGAATCTGTTTGGCCACCTCATACACTTTCTGAAAGAAATTTTTATTCTCCGGGCTCATGGTTTGTAGCATATTCGAAACACGGTGATGACCAGCAACACAAGCATTAAGGCACTCAAAATATAATTGCTGTTTTTAGAAAAACCATCGCTCTTTCGTTCCATTTTATTAAAATAAAACACGTAAAGGTATAAAACAGAAAACGTTCCCAACCCTGCTGCGAGAACGAATGTAAGAATATCGGTCAGCTCGAACTTGATCCATCCGGAAGCATTCCACATCGCATTAAGGCCACTGTAATAAGGAATGGTCAACAAGTTGACCGCTGCCAACAAAAAGCCCCTAAAATAACTGTTCTTTTTACTAACCGTAACTTTTTTTGGTATTTGTTTTTTGTTCTGCCGGGCCATCACAAAAAAGTAAATCGCAAAAAAGGCAAATACCCCCAGGGCTATCTTCAACAACCAACCGATCACTTCTGGGTTCCGATATAAAAACTTTGAAATCATGACCGCGACATAGGCCTGAAGTAGAATCATACTCGACACCCCCAAACTAAATATGACACCATTCAATTTCCCCTTTTCAACACTTACTTTGGCGGCGTTCATATTCAACAGTCCCGGGGGTACCGTAGCCATGGCAGCTGCCGAGAACGTAGCAAAGAAAAGAATGAGCAGGTGCATGCTATTGAAACTTGAATTGGATATACGTAATCGGCTTTCCTTTTTCAAGGTACTGTTGTTCATAAAAGGTCTGGATTTCCAGAACCTCTTTTGGACTTCCCTCATTTTTATAAACATCGTGATTCGCGTATATGATGTTCATATCCAGACCATGTAATAATCCCAGGGTATAGCCATGCATAAACTCACTATCGGTCTTCAGATGTACGGGTCCGTCTGGACATATGACCTTTTTGTATTTGTCCAAAAAATGCATATTGGTCATACGATGTTTGGTGCGTTTGTACTTGATTTGCGGATCGGGAAACGTAATCCATATCTCGCTTATCTCATTTGCAGCGAACAAAAGATCCACCAACTCTATCTGGGAGCGTAGGAAGGCGACGTTATCCAGCCCTTCTTCCAGGGCGGTTTTCGCCCCCCGCCAAAATCGGGCCCCTTTGATATCGATACCTATGAAATTCTTATCGGGCTGAAGTCGTGCGAGTCCTACGGTATACTCGCCCTTGCCGCAACCCAACTCCAAGACAATGGGGTGGTTATTTCCGAAATGGTCTTTCCAACGGCCCCTTAACGGGAATTTGCCTCCAGAAACATCGACCCTACTAGGTTGCAGTACATTTTTAAATGTCTCGTTCTCTTTAAAACGTTTCAGTTTGTTCTTGCTTCCCACGGGATGATTGCTTTGTACCATTCATTTAACTTTGAAATGGTATTATTCCTGCAAAGCTAGGAAAAAACTACTCCTCGAAAGGACCCGTTTTCTCTAAAGTAAACGAAAACTCTGATCCCACCTCCTCAACACTTTCTACATAGATCTTTTCACCATGGGCCTCAATAATATGTTTAACAATCGAGAGTCCCAAGCCAGAACCTCCTTCATTGCGACTTCCACTTTTGTCGACCCGATAAAATCGTTCGAACAATCTGGGAATATATTGTTCCGGGATCCCTTCGCCATTATCGGTTACCCGAACGATTACCTTATTCCGTATCAAGTTTTCAACACTCACTTCTGTAGTACCCTTGGGTTGTCCGTATTTAATTGAATTCACCAATAAATTGGTAAGCACTTGTTGGATCTTTTCCCGATCCGCATTCACGTAAATGGGTTCGGCATAGTCAATATCGAAGGTGAGCGTTATTTGTTTTTTGGCCGACTTCATCTCCAATAGTTCAAAGACACTTTGAATCAGTTCAATTATATCAAACTCTGTACGCTCTACATTCAATTCCCCCGCCTCTAGCTTCGTAATCAAATCGAGGTCTTTCACAATATAAATGAGCCGCTCTACCGCTTTATTGGCCCGTTGCAAATACTTTTTCCGAACACTCTTGTCATTGATAGCTCCGTCTAAAAGTGTTTCGATATATCCCTGTACGGTAAATAGCGGTGTCTTTAGCTCATGGGATACATTTCCTAAAAAATCCTTACGGTATTCCTCCCGGATTTTAAGCGTATCGATTTCTATCTTCTTATCCTTGGCGAATTTTTCGATTTCTGTCGTTAGGGTTTTCATGTCCGTGGTTATGGGATCGGTAGAAATCGTCGTAGACTCCAACAACGCCACATCATCGTATATTTTTTTGATTCTCCGATAGATATACCGCTGTATGCGATATTGTAGAATTACGAACGACAGGCCAAAGAAAGAAAGGCTAAAAACTGCAATGAGCAACCAACTCGAAAAGTCAAAAAGATAAAGTAGGCCTCCCAATAGCATGGTGCAACAAAGAGTTAGAAGAAAGGCCGAACGGAAGGCAAATCGGTATGATTTTTTTAACTTAATGGCCATAGACTTCTTTTATATCTTGTGATGGTTTCGATACCACACAAAAATACAGGAATGTCCATTAGTTGCAAGCACAAGCAGTAAATACCATTTCTTGTTATACTACGAACTTATACCCTACCCCCTTAACGGTCTTGAAATGATCTTCCCCAATTTTTTCCCGAAGCTTTCGAATGTGCACATCGATCGTACGACCACCGACAACCACTTCGTTGCCCCAGACACGATCTAAAATCACTTCGCGCTTAAACACTTTGTTAGGCTTTGAACTAAGCAAGGACAATAGCTCAAACTCCTTTCTAGGTAAAACAATCTCGACTCCTTCGTTTACAATTTTATATTCCTCGCGATTAATAACTAAATCCCCGACCTTAAAAATATCCTCTACTTCCGATTCCTTATTCTCTTTTAATCGACGTAAGAGAGCCTTCACCTTACTCACCAAAACCTTTGGTTTTATAGGCTTGGTAATATAATCATCGGCTCCTGCATCAAAACCGGCCACTTGGGAATAGTCTTCGCCCCGAGCGGTTAAAAAGGTAATAATGGTCTGCTCAAGGCCTGGAGTTTCTCGAATAATTTCGCAGGCCTCGATTCCGTCCATTTCGGGCATCATCACATCCAATATAATCAAATGGGGTTCTTTCTTCTTGGCCTTCTCTACACCTTCTACTCCATTTTTTGCGGTAAACACCTGATATCCCGCCGCAGAAAGATTATAACCTACGATTTCCAAAATATCGGGCTCATCGTCGACCAGCAGAATCTTTATCTCGCTCTTTTTCATTTTTTGTTTGATTGCGTTCCTCTTCAAATGTAAAGATAATACCCTTTGCCCAAAACGGCTTAACCTTCATTTAATGTGATAACATTAAGGTAACTCTGAAGAAATAAATGTTTAACATACACATAACACGGCTTTTACAACCGCTAGCGTTCTTTGCAGCGAATTTTAAACCCCTGTACATTGAAAAAATTCTCTTTAATTTTCGCACTTATCTCCTGTATGTATATAAGTGCGCAAGATACCGGAAGTATTGCTGGTAAGTTGACCGATAAGGAATTGAACAACGAGCCCTTACCTTTCGCAAATATTCTTATTAAAGGTACTACTAAAGGAACTCAGTCTGACTTTGACGGTCTCTACGAAATAGCCAATTTGGAACCGGGTACCTATACTCTGGTTTTGAGCTATTTGGGATACGAAACTGTAGAAATACCTGATATAGCCATCGAGGCAGGCAAAGTTACCACGATCAACGTTCCTATGGGAGCCTCTGAGGGGGTTGCCTTGGAAGAGGTCGTTGTAACCACTACCGCAAGAAAAGATTCCGAAGTCGCATTGCTTCTCGACCAAAAGAAGGCCGTAGAGATCAAAGAAAGTATTGGAGCCGTGCAGCTTAGAAAAATCGGCGTGTCGGATGTTGCCACCGCTACGACCAAAATATCGGGCGTATCGAGTAGTGAAGCATCCGGAGATGTATTTGTTAGAGGGCTTGGCGACCGCTATTTGTCGACCACACTGAACGGCTTACCGATTCCTTCGGACGATGTGGAAAAGAAGAATATTGGTTTGGGGCTGTTCCCTACCAGAATTATCCAAAATGTGAGTGTCAGCAAAACCTATGCTGCACAATCTTCTGCCGATCAATCTTCGGGAACGATCAACATTACCTCCAGGGAGCTTACGGGTTCCGAAGAACTATCGGTACGATTCCGCATCGGTGGTAATTCGAACGTACTTCAAAGCGGTGTACGTGACAATTTTAGGATTTCCCCGAACTCCAGAAATATTTCCTTTGGTTTCTATGACCAAAATCTAGAGACTCGAGAGTTAATAACCGAACAAGGTTGGAATACCCAACAGCAAGACAACCCGATCAATTACTCGTATTCGCTTTCTGCGGGAACTCGAATCAAAGAAAAATTCTCTGTATTCCTTACCGCTTCACAGACCCGTAACTATGAATATGCACAAGGGTTGTTCAGGGAATTCGGCAGAAATGCCCTTAGGGATACCATTACCGATGCAACTAATTATAGCACCAACACGAACACTACGGGCTTATTGGACCTGTCTTATAAAATCAACGATAAAAACAAAATCAAATCTAGTACCTTCTTCGTCAACAAACTTTCCGATCAGGTTTTTGAGGGAGGTCGAAACGGAGAGGCCTCTATTTTTGAGGAGACTGAACCACCAGAAGGCTTATTTCAGTTTATCAGAGATCAAAACCTGAAACAAACCCGATTATTGACCACCCAGCTCCTGGGAACACATCAGATTGGTGAAAAGCAAACGCTTGCCTGGGCAGGAGGCTTTAATAAAGTGAATGCCGACGAGCCGAACCGTATTCGCAATGAAGTCAACTTCGACCCCGATGGTACGTTTGTACAACTGGGAAGAACAGCCGATTTTCAACAGCGAAAATCAAAGCAGACCATCGAGGATGTAGAATTTAACGGCTATCTTAAAGACGTCATCCGTCTTATTGAAGAAGAAGACAAATCGGTTAAGGTTGAAGTGGGTGTCAATTATAGAAATAAGACCCGTGATTTCAACTCGCAATTTATCGGAGTAAGGGAAACCGCTAGAAATGCCATCAACCCACCTTCCATAGACAACCTTGGAAGTATTTTTCGACAATCGAACTTTGATGCGGGACTCTTAAGACTTAATGTGTTGATCCCTGATTTTTATGAGGGGGAACTCGACTCCAAAGCTGCATTTGTAGACTTTAATTGGGGACAGAAAAAGTGGAACATCAACGGGGGACTTCGCTATCAAGCAGATGACATCGATGTTAGCTATGACGTAGGAAATATTAATCCTAGGGAAGGGTCGGCCAACAAATCATACAACAATTTGTACCCCACGGCCAACATTAAGTATGATGTAAACGAAAAAAATGCCGTTCGATTTGCCTTTAGCCGTACCATTACATTACCGGAATTCAAGGAAATCTCCCCGTTCGAATATGTGGCCCCGACCGGACAAGTTACCCGGGGTAATCCGGATATCGAGGCTTCCACCGATATCAATTATGATTTAAAATGGGAGTATTTTCCATCGGCCGGCGAACTTATTTCTTTAGCAACATTTTACAAAGACATTTCCGACCCTATCAACACGGTACAAGACCGTGGGGCTGCCGGTGTATTCTCCTATTTCAACTCAGGAGAGAAGGCAGAGGTCTTTGGAATCGAATTGGAAACGAAATTAGATCTGATCAAACCGACAACAAATGAGGAAGATGATACCACCTCTGGTTACGGTTTAAACCTTAATTTCAACGCTTCCCGCATGTGGCATACGCAAGATTTGAAGGAAGTTAGGGATGCGGATGGCAACCTTGTGAGAACGTTTCGTTACAAAGGCTTAACAGAGACCGATCTTCAAGGAGCTTCGGACTGGATACTTAACACAAGCTTAAACTTTTCCACATCTTCAGACAACCCCTTTTCAGCATCTTTGACTGCGAATTATGCATCTGACAAAATTTTTAGTTTGGGTTCTGCACTCAATCAGACCAACACTAATATCGAATTTAATGATGCCATCGTAGAACAAGGTTTTGTAGTACTAGATGCTGTGATGAGCAAGGAAATAGGAGAACATTTGACCATTCGATTAATTGGGAGAAATCTTCTAAATCCAGAAATAAAAAGAACGCAACTAGTAAGATCAAGTTCCGGTATCGAAACGGAAGAAATTGTTCGATCTTACACGGTAGGATCTCAATTTAGCCTTGGTGTGAGCTATAATTTTAAATGATGTTCTTAACATTTTAACAAACACTATTACTTATGAAAACAAGAAAATTTGTAATCGTAGCACTGATTTCATTGACCCTGGGGCTTAACATTGGTTGTAACGGAGATGACAATGAGCCAGATCCAGGCCCAGATGGTGCGGCCCCGACCTGTACCGACGGCATTCGAAATGGCGATGAGGAAGGTGTAGACTGTGGTGGATCTACCTGTAATGCGTGTCCCGACTCTTCAGCTACCGAAGAATTGGAAGGGAGTACCTCCGAGGATGTTACGTTGGACGCTTCCGTCACCTACAGTTTAAGGGGCACCTATAGCGTGGAGTCTGGAGCTACCCTCACCATTCCTGCCGGTACTAAAATTATAGCTGAAGGTGCGGAAGGACAAAACACAAGTACCTATATTGTTATTCAAAAGGGAGCGCAGATAGATATTCAAGGTACTGCTGCGAACCCAGTGATAATGACTTCGGAGGATGAAGAGCCAGGAGACTGGGGCGGTTTGGTGATTCTCGGTGATGCACCTACCACAGCAGGTATAGATGCAGTGGCCGAAGTGGGTCAGCTTACCTACGGAGGATCTAACGCCACCGATGATTCAGGAAGCATTAATTACCTGATAATAAATTATGCAGGTGCTTCTATAAATCCAGAATCACAATTCAACGGTCTTACGTTGTATGCCGTAGGTTCGGGTACTACTATACAAAATATAGCCTTGTTGAACGGTACGGATGATGGTGTGGAGTTCTTTGGAGGAACCGTAAATGCCACAAACCTATATTTGGAAAACAATGAAGATGATGCCATCGACTGGACAGAAGGTTGGAACGGCACATTGACCAATGCCTATGTATTGCACTCTATCGAAGGGTTCTCAACAGCAGTTGAAGCAGATGGTGAAAACGGAAACCCAACTTTAACTAATTTAACCGCCGTTTCAAGTACCGGAGGCACCGCATTTCAATTCAAAATTGAGTCTGGTGCTACTATTACCGGCCTATCCTTGGCGGGTTACGAAACCTCGTTTGACTTTAGGGATAACGGGGCGTTATCAAATGTGCAAATAGAAGGGGCCGATGCCGATCCCACAGAGCCTTATCTGGCACCTGCCACAGTAGATATTGCTTCCTTTGACTGGGTGAACTCCGATACCGAAGTAACCACCAGCGTATTAGAAGGCTCAATTACATCTGACTTGACGTTGGATGCTAACGTAAGCTACTTTTTAAGTGGTACCTTTAGTGTAGAGGAAGGGGCTACTTTAACCATCCCGGCAGGCACCACGATTACTGCCGACGTCGAAGAAGGCGAAGAAACCAGTACGTATATTGTAATCCAAAAAGGAGCCCAAATAGATATCCAAGGTACTGCCGCTAATCCGGTAACCATGACTTCTATCGAGGAAGAGCCTGGTAATTGGGGCGGGCTCGTAATCTTGGGAGATGCCACTACAACTGCGGGTATCGATGCGGTCGCTGAAGTTGGGCAGTTGATCTATGGAGGAACCAACGATACCGATAATTCAGGAACTATTAATTACCTTATTATCAACTATGCAGGTGCCTCTATTAACCCTGAATCACAATTCAACGGTTTAACTTTGTACGCCGTAGGTTCCGGTACCACGATTGAAAACGTAGCCCTGTTGAACGGTACCGATGATGGTGTAGAGTTTTTTGGAGGAACAGTCGATGCAACTAACGTGTATCTTGAAAACAATGAGGATGATGCCATCGATTGGACGGAAGGCTGGAACGGCACATTGACCAATGCCTACGTTTCACATACCATAGAAGGATTCTCCACAGCGGTGGAAGCCGATGGAGAAAATGGAAACCCCACTTTGGTAAATTTAACGGCGGTATCAACAACCGGAGGTACGGCCATGCAGTTCAAAATCGAGTCAGGAGCTACCATTACCGGACTTTCGTTGACCGGATATGAAACTTCGCTCGATTTCCGTGATGGAGGTGCCCTATCGAATGTACAAATTGACGGAATG
This sequence comes from uncultured Flavobacteriaceae bacterium, assembly GCA_947493175.1. Lineage (GTDB taxonomy): Bacteria > Bacteroidota > Bacteroidia > Flavobacteriales > Flavobacteriaceae > Pelagihabitans. Next base: position 383,278 of record CANLQD010000001.1, read on the forward strand.
GATTCCGATCCTTCACAGTCGTACGAAGCAGATGCTACTGTTGACATCAGTACTTTTAGCTGGGCGACCGGAAACTAAGAAAACCTTACTATGCCAAAAAAGCCTCGAGAAATCGGGGCTTTTTTACTTTTTGGCCAAGTTTTTGCATGTTACAAAGATATTTACTAACGAAAAAACGTCGATTTTAGTATCTTTACCGTATATAACCGTGTATGAAGCACCTTTACCTCCTAGTAACTTTTCTTTTTATGACTGTTGCCTCGGCCCAAGAACCGACCGCCAGTGGTGATATTGATGGGTTTACTTTATATCCCAATCCGGCAACCAACGGCAAGGTATATATCTATACAGCTGCCAATGCGACCAAGGAGGTGATGATTTTCGATGTTTTGGGAACCCAAGTGTTGCAAACGACCCTCACAGGCTCCGAATTGAATATTTCTGATTTAGATGCCGGTGTCTATGTCCTACGTGTCATCGAAAAGGACAAGGTAGCTACCAGAAAGCTGATCGTGAAGTAAACTACCAATACTCCGAATACCTTTTCAATCTTTCATTGTAGTACCTAAAAATCCGACGAAATACCTTCTTGTTTTCAGTTGCCTACATTTTATCGAATTTCACAACAAATTTAAGGTACAGCTGTTCTCTTTCCCTATCTTTATGTTGTTGATCCCAAATCAATACCTATGCGAATACTCTACTCTGCACTATTCTTAGTGTTTTCTTTCTGTGCGTTAGCGCAAGAACCATCTATATCCCAGAACCAAAAAATCGAGGAAATACCAGGATTTAAAATTTATCCGAATCCGGTTTTCGATAATGTGGTGTACATTACCACCACTCAAAATGCTCCAAAGGAGATTACCATTTACGATGTTTTTGGAGAGATAGCCTTACGGGATGTTATTAAAAACAATGCCCTGAATATTTCAGATTTGGCCCCCGGGGTGTATGTCTTGCAGGTCGTCGAGGAACAAAAAAACAGCACGCGAAAACTGGTAGTGAAGTAAACTACCTTGGGACCTTCGTTAGCAGAAACGACTATATGAAGGCGGGCAAGCTCCGTATTCAATGCCAGTATCGATGCAAAGGTCGTAGTATCAAACCAGACCCCGACACCATTGGTCTGGGTTTAATTCAACCAGCTGTTTTAAACCCGCCAATACAGCTTTTCAAAATGGGGGGTTCATTCATCAAAGATGCTTTTGTCGTAGCTGCGATTCTTGCTAAGGACGAATATTACTATCTGCCTGTACCCCCTTAACGAATTAGGTGTACACAAATTCTTATCCGATGCTACCAAATTGGCTATTTTTGCTCAATGGTCGATACAAGGAAAATTTTTGGAATTACTTCCCAGGCGGACTTTGAGACCATTGCTCTGAATGTTTTTCAGTATCAGTATCAAAACAATACCGTTTATCGAGCGTTCTGTAATCATTTGGGAGTGAAAGCCACTTCAGTACGACAGCTTTCGGAGATTCCCTTTCTTCCTATCGAGTTTTTTAAAAAGAAAACCGTTCTTTCTAGCAAAGACCCGGTACAGACCGTATTTACCAGTAGCGGTACTACGGGAACCCGTAGCAGTAAACATTACGTGACCGACATAGCACTATACGAACAAAGTTATACCCAATGCTTTCACCTTTTTTATGAGGATATTTCCGGGTATTGTGTGTTGGCCTTGCTCCCTTCCTACCTAGAACGGGAAGGTTCATCGCTGATTTATATGGTTGACGATCTCATTCAAAAAAGTGGACATCCCAAAAGTGGTTTCTACCTCAATGACCTTGAACAGCTTTCGAAGACGCTTTCAGAACTAGATAACCAAGGAACGCCTATATTGCTCATTGGAGTTTCTTTCGCTTTGTTGGATATGATAGAAAAATTCCAATTTCACCTACAACACACCATTGTTATGGAAACAGGTGGAATGAAAGGCAGACGAAGGGAGCTCATACGGGAAGAGTTACACCAGTTGTTAAAAGATGGATTTGGGGTCAAAAAAATTCATTCGGAATATGGGATGACGGAACTCTTGTCCCAAGCCTATTCCAACGGGGATGGGATGTTCAGGACACCCCCTTGGATGAGGGTATTGGTGCGAGATACGGAAGACCCTTTATCATGGCAACCCACCGGAAAGACCGGGGGAATCAATATCATTGATTTGGCCAACGTTCATTCCTGTTCTTTTTTAGCTACACAAGATTTGGGGAAAGCTCATGCCGATGGTTATTTTGAAATTCTGGGGAGGTTCGACCACTCGGATATTCGGGGATGCAACTTGATGGTCGTATAGCGAGGCATACGACGGCCTATTTGGGATACCATTCCAAAGGGCTTCTCGTAAAATAAATATTCTTGATTGGCTTTCGGACAAATCGGTGCTACATTGTCAGTCCGAGCTCGTCGAGCACCGTGTTACCTTGTTGGATGCGCCGTATTACTTCGATTTCACACAGTACAAGATGACTCCGGTGAAATTCTTTTATGATGTGTTTCTGTGGCCAACACTTCAATAAATTTATCCTTTGCCAGGTGAAAGACCCAGCGGTACAACACAGGCCCCTATTTTTATTATGCCAAGGCATTACTAAACCAACCTGCGTATTCTAAATTTAACACGCGCAAACAAGAAGCTTAGATAGTTTGAAAGTGTATACATCTTTAAAACAATCCCGTAATATTCCCATCACTGTCGATATCGATTTTTTCAGAAGCGGGATGCGCGGGAAGGCCGGGCATTCGCATAATGTCTCCCGTAATAGGGACTAAAAATCCAGCACCCGCGGCAATCTCTATTTCCCGCACCGTGATAATGAAATCTTTGGGGCGGCCCAATAACCTCGGATTATCGGACAGTGATTTTTGTGTCTTCGCAATACATACGGGAAGCTTGTCGAGCCCTAAGTTCGTTATCTTCTTTAAATCTCTCTTGGCCTTAGCAGTGTAGTCTACGTGCTCGGCCCCATAAATCTTAGTAGCTATCGTCGTTATTTTTGACCGTACATCACTTTCCCAAGAATATAGCGGTGTAAAATCATAATTCCCATCTTCGGCAACGGTTATTACTTTTTGAGCTAGCCCTAGGGCACCTTCTCCTCCTTTCGCCCAGACTTCAGCCACTGCTACGTGAATCCCAAGGTCCGCTGCCTTTTGCAGCAATAGGGCAACTTCAGCATCGGTATCGCTCGCAAAACGATTGATTGCTACTACACAAGGCAAACCAAAAAGACGAATATTTTCCAGGTGTTTTTCCAGATTGGGCATTCCTTTTTCCAAAGCCACCAAATCTTCGGTTTTGAGACTATCAAGACGCGCCCCACCATGGTACTTTAAGGCGCGAATCGTTGCGGTCAATACCACTGCTTTGGGTTTCAATGACGCACTTTGACATTTGATATCAAAAAACTTTTCAGCACCCAAATCAAAGCCAAATCCCGCTTCAGTAACCGTATAGTCCGAGAACGACATCCCCATACGGGTCGCGATTACCGAATTAGTTCCCTGTGCTATATTCGCGAAAGGACCGCCGTGGATAATCGCCGGATTCCCTTCGATGGTCTGTACCAAATTGGGTTTAATAGCGTCTTTCAAAAGGGCGGTCATCGCACCTTCAGCCTTTAAGTTTCTTGCATAAACAGGCTTTTTGTCGAAGGTATAGCCGATGAAAATGCCACCCAGCCGTTTTTTTAAATCAGGCAAATCATCCGCTAGACATAAAATGGCCATTATTTCAGAAGCGGCAGTAATATCAAAACCTGTTTCACGAGGGACTCCAGAGGTGGTTCCTCCCAACCCCACAATTACCCGTCGCAAAGCACGGTCGTTCATATCCAACACCCGTTTCCAAGAAATTGTACGGGCGTCCAATCCCAAGGAATTCGTCTTGCTTTGAATATTATTGTCAATAAGGGCTGCCAACAGGTTATGGGCTTTTTCAATAGCGGCGAAATCTCCCGTAAAGTGAAGGTTGATATCTTCCATCGGCAATACCTGGGAATAACCACCGCCCGTAGCGCCTCCTTTGATTCCAAAAACAGGGCCTAACGATGGTTCCCTTAAAACCACGGTTGTTTTCTTTCCCAAACGGTTCAATCCTTCCGAGAGACCGATTGAAATAGTAGTTTTACCTTCCCCTGCTGGCGTAGGTGATATGGCAGAGACCAAGATGAGATTGCTTTCTTCAGATTTTTCTTTGTTAATGGCATTCAAAGGCAGTTTTGCCTTGTGCTTACCATACATTTCAATAGCGTCAACGGAAATCCCAAACTTTTCGCTAATCGTCGTTATTGGGAGAAGTACTGTTTTATTGGCAATTTCAATGTCGGTCATATGGTGCTAAGGTCAGGGAGTTATGCATAAATTACCCATAAGATACACATAACATCCTTGTAAAAAAAGCATGTCCGCTATTGCCTTGCTAGGTTACCTCAGCTAAAAATCAACACAAAATTATTCCGCTTTCCTTTTTGAAGAACTACGAACTTATCGTTGATCAGATCCTCGGTGGTAATCAAATAATCTTCCTTCACTTTTTCCTTATTCACCGAAATGGAATTTTGTTTCAATTCACGCCGTGCTTCCCCATTAGAAGCTAAAAAACCTGTTTTCGCGGCAAGGGCACCGATCATATCGAGTCCGTTTTCCAATTCAGATTTCGAAATTTCGGCTTGGGGCACCCCTTCGAACACATCCATGAATGTTTTTTCATCCAATTGTCGAAGGGCTTCGGAAGTTGACCTTCCAAAAAGGATACTACTGGCCTGAACGGCATGTTCCAGATCTTCCTTTGAATGTACCATCTGTGTAACCTCCTCAGCCAACTTTTTTTGTAAAAGCCTCAGTCCTGGCGTCTCTTGATGTTCGCCTACCAAGGTTTCAATTTCCTCTTTTGAAAGAAACGTAAATATCTTAATGTACTTCTCAGCATCGGCATCCGTGGTGTTCAACCAATATTGATAAAATTTATATGGTGAGGTTCGGTGCGCATCCAACCAAATATTACCCCCCTCGGTCTTTCCGAATTTGGTGCCATCGGCCTTTGTTATTAGTGGACAGGTCAATGCAAAACCTTTGCCCCCGCTTATTCTGCGAATGAGTTCGGTGCCTGTGGTAATATTGCCCCATTGATCGCTACCGCCCATTTGAAGGGTACAATTATGGTTTTGATATAGGTACAGAAAATCATACCCTTGCACCAATTGATAGGTGAACTCTGTAAACGACATTCCCTCCTTCGCTTCGGAGGACAGTCGCTTTTTTACCGAATCTTTGGCCATCATGTAATTTACGGTAATGTGCTTGCCAACATCGCGGATGAAATCAAGAAATGAAAAATCTTTCATCCAGTCGTAATTATTGACCAATACCGCCGAATTCTCGGCATCGCTATCAAAATCAAGAAAACGGGTAAGCTGGGCCTTCAAGGCTTCTTGGTTGTATCGAAGTGTTGTTTCGTTCAAAAGATTACGTTCTGCCGATTTTCCAGAGGGATCACCTATCATTCCCGTGGCACCACCTACAAGGGCGTACGGTTTATGGCCCGCTAATTGAAAATGCCGCAGCATCATAACGCTGACCAAGTGTCCGATATGCAACGAATCGGCCGTAGGATCTATTCCTACATAGGCCGATTGCATCCCACTCAGCAGGTGCTCTTCGGTACCGGGCATGGCATCGTGCAACATACCACGCCATTTAAGTTCTTCCACAAAATTGTTAGCCATTTCTGTTTCTTTACATTGGTGGTGCAAATATAAAGAACTCCACTTGGGTTTTCCCTGTAGCCCTAGCAAATTAATCCGATGCAAATACCTAACTTTAGCGCATGGTTTTGGTCACTGGCGGTACGGGTTTGGTGGGGTCCCATTTGTTGCTCTCCTTGGTGGAAAAGGGTATCCCCATAAAGGCCCTGTACCGAACCGAAAGGAGTCTTAACGATGTTGAAAAGGTATTCTCTTACTACACCGAAAAATCTGCCGAAATCTTTCAAAAAATTACATGGTTGAAAGCGGACATCACTGATATTCCGGCATTGGAACATGCTTTTGAAGATATTGAAGAGGTCTATCATGCGGCCGCGCTCATTTCCTTTGACCCCAACGACTATGAGGCATTGTTGAAAACCAATATGGAGGGCACCGCTAATATTGTTAATTGTTGTCTGACCGGTTCGGTCAAGAAGCTTTGTTATGTGAGCAGTATTGCAACGATAGGGTCGAGTGTTGACGGAACCCCTACGGACGAAGAAACTGAATTTTCCGAACAGCATGCCAATGTATATGCACGATCTAAATACCGTGCCGAACTAGAGGTATGGCGCGGGTCGCAAGAGGGGCTTCCGGTTGTTATTGTCAATCCTGGGGTTATTATAGGACCTGGTTTTTGGGAAGGAGGAAGCGGCACCCTATTTAAAACAGCACAAAAGGGTTATCGGCATTACCCCCCCGGCGGAACCGGATTCGTATCGGTACAAGATGTGGTAAAAATGATGATTACCCTAATGGACTCCCCTATCACCAACGAACGCTATCTTGCGGTATCTGAAAACCTAACATATCGGGAAATCTTATCAAAGCTCTCTAAAAACCTAGGTCTTAAGGTTCCTTCGAAACAACTCAAATTCTGGCAATTAGAACTACTTCGTATCTTGGATGTAGTTTGGAATGCCTTTACAAAGAGAGGCAGAAAGCTCACAAAAAATAACATTCGGTCGTTACGACAACAAGAGGCATACGACACAATAAAAAGTAAGAATGACTTTGACTTCCACTTTGAGCCACTAGATGGGATACTGCATTTCTCTTGTAAACAATTTAAGGAAGAGAATCCGTAGCCTTTTTGATAACCGATTTTTTCTTTTTACCCGCCGTTTTTGCTTTTTTGGCCTCCCGCTCCAATAGTTTAAGGCTATCGTTTACCTTTTTGCTCGCAATAACCGTGTCCTGTAGGTTTTGAATACGGTCTCTCACCTGCATATGAATACTTTCGTATGCCATTGGCAGTGATGCGTAATAGCGGTTGCTTTCGACAAACTGGATACTATCGACACCGTACTTCCGAAAAAGATAGGGCATAGGCTCCAAGTTAGTCTCACGTAGCACCCCTATATTGGTGATTTTTGCCGCATTGATCAGGGTAAGGTCGGTCAAAATATCGACCATCTGATTTTTGGGAATAAGCCTTTCCGGCGGCTCCATAGCTTCCTCCCCACAAGAAAAAAAGCATAGAGCTATGCACAAATATCCAACAATGTATTTTTTGTTAATCCCTTTCAAAAGTTAGTCTTTTTGCATGTCTTTCTTGGGAAAATCGGCCTTTTTCGTAGGCTAGATGACCATTGACAAAAGTATGGGTTATTTTAGATTTAAAAATATGGTCCTCAAACGGAGACCAGCCACATTTGTAAGCAATATTTGAAGGTGCTACCTGCCAAGGATCATCCAAATCTACTGCTACCAAATCGGCATAATAGCCCTCCCGAATATATCCCCGACCTTCTATTTGAAAAAGGATAGCAGGGTTATGGCACATTTTCTCCACTATTTTTTCAAGAGAAATCATCCCTTGGTGATAAACATCCAGCATGGCCGGCAACGCGTGTTGTACCAAAGGACCTCCCGAAGGGGCCTTTGTATATACATTATCTTTTTCGGAGCGCAAATGGGGCGCATGATCGGTGGCGATTACATCCAATCGGTCGTCCAATAGGGCTTTCCATAGCTGTTCCCGGTCTGAAGCTTTTTTGACGGCGGGATTCCATTTGATCAATGTACCCTTGGTATCATAGTCCGAATCGCAGAACCACAAATGGTGTATACAGACCTCGGCCGTAATCTTTTTATCGATCAAAGGAATATCGTTCCGGAACAAATCGGTTTCCTTGCCTGTTGATAAGTGAAAAACATGCAAACGGGCACCTGTTTTTTGGGCAAGCGCCACCGCTTTGGAAGAAGAAAGGTAACAAGCCTCTTCACTTCGGATCAACGGATGGTATTGTATCGGGATATCCTCTCCATACTCGGTTCGATAGTGTTCCAAGTTCCTTCTAATCGTACCTTCGTCCTCACAGTGTACTGAAATGACCATCTCGGTATTCAAAAAAATCTGCTCAATGACGGCCTCGTCGTCTACCAACATATTACCGGTCGACGATCCCAAGAACAATTTCACCCCTGAACAGGCATTTTTGTCGAGCCGTTTCAGTTCTTCCAAATTATCATTCGTACCACCAAACAAAAAGGAATAATTGGCAAAAGCACTACGGGATGCCATTTGAAATTTTTCTTCCAACTTTTCTATGGTAGTTGTCTGCGGATTCGTATTTGGTTGCTCCATAAAGGTGGTAATACCACCGGCAACGGCCGCCCGGCTTTCAGAAGCAATATCTCCCTTGTGTGTTAGCCCCGGTTCCCGAAAGTGTACTTGATCATCGATAATACCGGGCAACAAATGATTCCCTTTCAAATCAAACACTTTGGCATTGGCATCACTAATGTCCCTATCTACTTTTACAATAAGATCATTTTCCAACAGCACATCGCTTTCGGCAATCCGGTTTTCATTGACCAATTTTACATTCTTCAACAACTGCTTCCCCATATTAAAATCTGTTTTTTTGAAACATACTGCGCATTTTCATCATGAACACTCCCCAAATCGCCTCTTTGATAATGGATCCGCTCATTTTTGATTTTCCCTTGACACGATCTCTAAAAACGATGGACACTTCCTCTATCTTATATCCTAAAAGATAGGTTCTAAATTTCATTTCAATCTGAAAGGCATAACCAATAAAACGTACAGAATCCAAAGCGATATTTTCCAACACATGTCTTCGATAACAGACGAAACCGGCCGTTGGATCATGTACCCTCATACCGGTAATGATCTTTACATAAAAAGACGCTCCATACGACAACAATACCCGATACAGTGGCCAATTTACGACGTTTACCCCCTTTTTATAACGCGATCCAACAGACATATCGGCCCCATCGGCGCAGGCTTGGTACAAGCGTTCGAGATCTGGTGGACTATGGGAGAAGTCAGCATCCATCTCAAAGATATAATCGTACTTACGGGCAATGGCCCATTTAAAGCCATGAATATAAGCAGTGCCCAAACCCGATTTTTCTTTTCGTACTTCCAAAAAAAGTCGGTCCGGAAAATCGCTTTGCATTTGAACGACCTGTGCAGCCGTACCATCCGGAGAATTGTCGTCTACGACTAGAACATGAAAATCTTTTTGCAAGGCAAAAACAGCTTTGATAATGGCTTCAATATTCTCGATTTCATTGAAGGTGGGAATAATGACTAAGCTGTCGGACATTGATTTTTTTTGGTGTTCGGGCAAAAATAGTGTTTTTCCGATGTCGTTAAAACCGACACAACGTATTTATACTTTTTTTAAATGCTTGGGGAATGGCTGGAATTTGTAATTTTGTCGTTGATTCAGCTAGTAGCAATGCCACCAAAATTTCCACCACTTTTTATTTACCTACTTGGCATTATTTTCAGTATCAATATTGCCCAGTCTTTTTTTACCGAACTCATTTTCGATGAAGCCTACTATTGGCATTACGCCCAGAAGATGGCCTTTGGGTACTTTGACCACCCGCCCATGGTTGCATGGATGATCAAAGCGAGCAGCTTCTTTTTTAACGGGGAACTGGGCGTACGTTTTGTGAGCTGTATACTATCTGTGGCCACCTTGGGCATACTATGGTCAACGATCGATAACTCGAAGAAAAACGACTTCGTACCCCATTTTTTTATTCTGGCATTTTCCATGACCTTGTTAAATGCATATGGCTTTTTTACACTACCCGACACCCCTTTGCTTTTTTTTACGGCCTTGTTCCTTTCGGTTTATAAAAAGTTTATTGAAAAACCTTCGGCCTTATTGGCCTTAGCGTTAGGTTTGGTCATGGCCGGGTTAATGTACAGCAAATACCATGCAGTGTTGGTCATTGTATTTGTATTACTTTCGAATATAAGACTATTGACCAATAAGTACGCATGGTTAGCGGTCGGTATTTCTTTATTGGCGTATACCCCGCATTTCTTATGGCTGGTTGAAAATGATTTTGTTTCTATACAATACCATTTGTTCGAACGCCCCAATGCCGCATACAGTTTCGAAAAGTACACCCTAGGTTTTTTAGTAAACCTGGTCGCCCTTTTCGGGCTCACATTTCCTTGGATATACCGGGCACTTTTCAAAACCAAATCAACCGATTTGTTCACCAAGGCATTGTTATTCCTAACCTATGGGGTACTGTTCTTTTTTTTCATCTCGAGCTTTAATCGCAGAGTTCAAACACAGTGGATCATTGTTGTTTCAATTCCGCTGGTCATCTTGGTATTTAAGCAACTGCTACAGGATCCTGTTACCCGAAAATGGATATACCGCTTGGGAATCGCCAACATTGCAGTACTGCTCTACTTACGTATAGGTCTGGCAGTACCCGTTCTATTTCCGGTACATTACGAAAGTCATGGCAACAAAAAATGGACTTCGGAATTGGAATCTATCGTTGGGGATACACCCGTTGTATTCGAAAACACCTATCGGCTGGCTCCAATGTATGCGTTCTATACCGACAATACCACTTTTTCCCTGAACAATATCAACTATCGGCAAAATCAATATTCAATAGACCAAAGCGAAAGCAAGGTACAAGAAAAAAGAGTATATTATGTATCGCCCTATTTGACCAAGGAAGAAGTCGCCTTTACCAGCGTTAAGGGACGTGTGTATTATGGAAAATATATCGAGAACTTCGAATCGTTTCGAAAATTGAAGGTGTATTTGGAAGAAGAGACCTTGCCCATCTCGTATGACCAAACCCATGAATTCAAGGTGTATAACCCGTATAAGATGGACATTGACATGAAAAAATTAAAGTTCAAAATAGGGTACATGAACGATTACAAACGTGTAAAAGACGTAAGGCCCTTATCGGTGCAGTTCCCCACAAATAAAAATTTGGTCTTACCATCAAATGATACGACCTTTTTTACGTTTAGATTTCCAAAGCCCAAGATTGAAAACCCAGGTTATTTCAGAATCGGTATTTCAGAAAACAATTTACAACCCGGGCTCAACGGAAATAGCGTTAAACTGGATTAAATGGAACCTATCCTCAGAACAGCGAGTACGATCGACTGGATTACCGTCCTGATATTTTCAAGCTTATTGTTCATCGTTGCCGCCAAGCGTATGTTTTATAGTAGGTTTCTAAACTTTATCATTTTACCATTTAACAACAAGTACATTTTTATGTACAACAAGAAAGACCGTTTAATGAATTGGTTCCATGTATTCTTCACGGTCTTTCAAATAATCAATTTTGCTATTTTCATTTATCTGGCCCGCAATGTATTGCTTGATCTTGGCCGCGATTCCTATCCATCGTTTTTCTTAATCATTCTACTTTGTCTACTCCTATTTTTGACCGCTAAAGTGGCCTTACAGCTTGGGAACGGCTATCTGTTCGGTTCTGGCAAGGTAATATCTGAAATTGTTTTTAAGAAGCTTTCGTACTTGAACTACAGTGGTATCATCATGTTCTTGGCAAATGTGGTGTTATCGTATATTTTAAAGGACTCGAAATTTGTGGTATATACAGCGATTTTCCTAATTCTGTTGGTAAATGCCATCGGTTGGGCGACAGCCTTACGGAATCATCAAAAATTCGTAGCCTCCCATTTTTTCTATTTTATTTTGTACCTTTGCGCACTTGAAATTTCACCCTTGGTAATAATAGGAAGTTACCTAAACCACTGACGACTATGAAAGTAAAGACGATTTTGGTATCCCAGCCAGAACCGAAAATGGAGAACTCCCCATATGCAAGACTTATAGACAAGGAGAAAGTGAAGGTAGACTTTAGACCCTTCATACATGTCGAAGGAGTCAATGCCAAGGAAGTTCGGCAGCAAAAAATTGATCTTAAGAACTATTCGGCGATCATTCTGACAAGTCGCAACGCCGTTAATCACTATTTTAGATTAGCCGAGGAAATGCGTTTCAAGGTGCCTGATACCATGAAATACTTTTGTCAGTCAGAAGCGGTAGCCTATTATTTACAGAAGTATGTGGTCTACCGAAAACGAAAAATTTATGTGGGCAAAATGAACTTCACCGACATGGTGCCTATGTTCAAAAAATATAAGGACGAAAAGTTTTTGCTGCCTTCATCCGACTCCCTAAAGCCTATTGTTCCTGAAACACTCGACAAGCTCGGGGTGGATTGGACACGGGGCATTTTCTACAAAACGGTCATCAGTGACCTTTCGGATTTGCGAAATGTATATTATGACATCCTGGTATTCTTTAGTCCTTCGGGCATTGAATCGCTTTTAAAGAATTTTCCGGATTTTGAACAAAACGATACACGCATAGCCGTCTTCGGAAATTCTACCGTGACCGCTGCAACGGAGGCCGGCCTCCGCATAGACATCAAGGCACCGACTCCGGAAACCCCTTCGATGACCATGGCACTTCAAAAGTATATCACCACGGTGAACAAGAAATAACAGCTCATAATTCAAACTAAACCACTGTGCATTTAAAATGCATAGGTTTTGAGAAAAGAATGAAATTCTTTTTGAACATTGTGCCAAAGTAGCAGTAAACAGTAAACAGCTTGCCCCTCTTTAGAACTGCCGAGTGCCACCGCCTACTTATTAAAAATTTGTAGCAACTGAAAGTCTTGCACTAAAGTGCATAGTTTCAACTAATGATTGTGACCAATGAAAGACGCCCCGACAGTATCGTATTGCCAGGGCGTCTTTTCTTAAAAACAACCATGAGCCGTAACGGGATCCATAGGCTACACTTGGCAAGTGTTTTGTCGTTTTCATCCCGATCAGCATCGAAATCCTTCCGAAATTTAGGGAACGTATACCACCCCAAGAATGGAGGAATCTTTAAATTCAACTTATTGAATTCGTTTAAAAAGCATATCGTTGAGGCCCTCCTCTTCGAATTTCTTCACTGGCGTACGCTTCGAACTTTTTAAAATTTTCCCGAAATGCATTCGTGAGCTTAAAAGCGGTGGTGTAATAGGCCTTGTCATCGTTCCAAGTGGTTCGAGGACTCAACACGTCTGTGGGCACACCCGGACAGGTTCTCGGCTGTGCTACGCCGAACACGGAATGTATATGATAGTCGTCATAAGAATACAACCCTAAATCACCGTTTAAAACGGCATTGATCATGGCACGGGTATACTTGAGCTTCATACGGGTACCAACCCCATAAGGGCCCCCGGTCCATCCGGTATTCACCAACCAAACGTTCACCCCGCTAGCCTGCATCTTTTTACTTAGCATTTCGGCATAGGTTGTTGGATGCAAGGGCATAAAGGGCGCACCGAAACATGCCGAAAACGAAGGTATGGGCTCTACTACCCCGGCCTCGGTACCCGCCACTTTTGCTGTATAGCCCGAGATAAAATGATACGCCGCCTGACTTGGCGTTAGCTTTGAAATTGGAGGCAGCACTCCAAATGCATCTGCAGTAAGGAAAAAGATGTTTTTTGGGTTTTTCCCGATGGAAGGCCGTTGTACATTATCGATATGATAAATAGGATAACTGACCCTGGTATTTTGTGTAATGGAGGTATCGCTAAAATCTACCACCCCATTTTCATCTAAAATTACATTCTCTAACAGCGCTCCTTTCTTGATCGCCCCATATATTTCAGGTTCGTTTTCTTGGGAAAGATTGATGACTTTTGCATAACATCCCCCTTCGAAATTAAAGACCGCATTCTCGTTGTTCCAACCATGTTCGTCGTCACCGATCAGTTTTCGGGAAGCATCTGTAGAAAGTGTGGTCTTTCCCGTACCTGAAAGCCCGAAGAAAACCGCCGTACTTCCATCGCCCCCCACGTTGGCCGAGCAATGCATCGGCAACGTATTCTTCTCTACAGGTAGTATAAAGTTAAGGGCAGAAAAGATTCCTTTCTTGATTTCCCCGGTATACCCCGTTCCCCCGATGAGCGCAATTTTTTTCGTGAAATTCAAGATTGCAAAATTGTGCTGTCTCGTACCGTCAATTTCGGCATCTGCCATAAAACCCGGCGCGTTCACCACCGTCCATTCCGCCTCAAAATCTTTTAACTCTTCGTTTGTTGGACGAATGAACATGTTATAGGCAAATAAATTTGACCAAGGGTACTCATTAATGATTCGAATATCCATGCGATAATTATGGTCGGCACAAGCATAGCAGTCTCTCACATAAAGCTCCTTTTCATTTAAATAGGCAATGACCTTATCATATAATGCATCGAACTTGGCAGGCTCGAAGGGGATGTTGATATCGCCCCACCAAATCTTATCTTGCGTAATGGAATCCTTTACAATAAAACGGTCTTTGGGAGAGCGCCCTGTAAATTCGCCCGTATTTATGGCCAAGGCTCCTGAGGAAGACTCCCGGCCCATTTGCCGTTCCAAAGTAAGCTCGTGTAACGCTTCTGAAGAAAGCTGGTAGTGAATATTCGAATGGGTAATTCCATAAGATTTCAGCGAGATAACTAATGAGCGATTTTTCGAATTATTCATTTGAAAGGTATTTTCAAGGGGCAAAATTATTATAAATATATTTTTTACACATATTTTTTGACAATTTATTATATCGCCGGCATTTCAAATAGTATTGAAACAGCTATACGATGGGCTTCACATTACTAAAAATCAACAACTGAATGTTCGGTGGCGGTATGTTCTGTGTAAGATAACGGGCTAATCAAGATGTCTTAGTCCACCGATACCCAAAAGTACCCACCCAATAATCAATAAGGCACCCCCTATCGGCGTTACAAAGCCAATCGTTTTAAAATCAAAGTCGGTTAGGGTATTGGTAGCCAGAAAATAAATCGAAAAGGAGAATAACGCTATGCCCGAAAGCAACATGTAAAAAATCCACTTTTTACGCGTTTCGGGAAACTGCTTTATAGTTCCCAGAACAAGAAGTAATAGGGCATGGTACATTTGATACCTTACCCCTGTTTCAAAAGTATCGATAGCCTCTTGGGGAAGTAGCCTTTCCAGTCCGTGAGCGGCAAAAGCCCCCAAAATAACGGCAAGCGTCCCCAAGACCACTCCACTGATAAAAATTGTTCTGTTCATAACTTTATGATTTCATTTATTTAAAAATATAACAATTTGATACCTTAGAGCCTCGTTATAGTAAATAACCTCGGGGTCTTCGTCTGCCGAAACGGCTATGTGAAGGCGTGACAAGCCCACGGGGCATTCATAGGAAATTCAATTTTGATTTCGACGCCTTCGTCCACCATAATGGCTACATGAAGGCGGGCAAGCGTCGGAGTATTTTAAATCTCGATTATCGAGTAAAGGTAACTAATACAAGAAGGATGCGAAATATTTTGGTGCTGGGAGCGGGAAAATCTACCTCCTATTTGGTAGATTATTTTTTGGAAAAAGCAGCGGATGAAAAACTACAGCTAACGATTGGCGATCTACATCCCGAAACAATTCCCCATCGCATCAAAAGCCATAACGCCTGCACAGTGGTAGCGCTCGACAGCCGCAATGAAAAACAACGCAAGGAAGCCATTAAAGCAGCTGATATCGTGGTTTCGATGCTTCCTGCACGATTTCACTATCTGGTCGCCGAGGATTGCATCAACTTCGAAAAACACCTGGTAACGGCTTCTTATGTGAGCAAGGAAATAAAACAACTACACGAACAGGCGCAAACAAAGGGACTTGTATTCATGAACGAAATTGGTCTGGATCCCGGAATCGACCACATGAGTGCCATGCAGGTCATTGATCGCATTCGCGCCAAAGGAGGCAAAATGTTGTTGTTCGAGTCGTTCACAGGGGGTTTGGTGGCCCCGGAAAGCGATGATAACCTATGGAACTATAAATTTACATGGAATCCCCGAAATGTGGTGGTTGCCGGTCAAGGAGGCACGGCCAAGTTTCTACAGGAAGGATCTTATAAATACATTCCTTATCATAAACTATTCAGACGAACTGAATTTTTCGATATTGAAGGCTATGGACGTTTTGAGGGCTACGCAAATCGGGATTCGCTAGACTACCGGGAAGCCTACGGACTACAAGACGTGTTGACCCTCTATCGCGGTACCATGCGAAGGGTCGGTTTTTCAAAAGCCTGGAACATGTTCGTACAATTAGGTATGACAGATGACAGTTATACCATCGAAAACTCTGAGGGAATGTCGTATCGAGAATTTGTGAACCTATTTCTCCCTTACTCCCCGACCGATTCGGTAGAACTAAAGTTGAGACACTACCTAAAAATAGATCAAGACGATATTATGTGGGACAAGTTGGTGGCTTTGGACCTTTTTAACCCCGAAAAGAAGCTACCCCTAAAAAACGCCACTCCGGCCAAGGCACTTCAGAGCATCTTGGAGGATAGTTGGACCTTAGCTGAAAACGACAAGGACATGATCGTGATGTACCACAAATTCGGATTCGAACTGCAAGGGAAAAAGCAACAAATAGACGCCAACATGGTCGTTATCGGAGAAACATATACCCACACCGCCATGGCCAAGACCGTGGGGCTCCCCGTAGCCATTGCCACCTTGCTCATACTTAATAAAAAAATCACCACCCCCGGGGTACAGATACCCATTAGCAAAGAAGTGTACGAACCCATTTTGAACGAACTAGAAAACTACGGGGTGCGCTTCAAAGAGTTCGATGTGCCCTATTTGGGATACAATCCGGATTCTGTAGCGAGTTGACCCCCAATTATAAAAGATCTGCAATTGTTCATCAGGGCCAATGGCTATCAAAACACATCAGTTCGTTCAAAATTCATATTAAACTCAAAATCGGTACTTTTACTACACTTTTGAAACCATTTGAATGAAATCGAATAACGATACCGTAAAAATTGATGGCATTGACAAAAAAATCCTAAGATTTTTGATGTCCGATGCACGCAAACCGATATTGGAGATTGCTCGAAGCATTGGTATATCAGGGGCCGCAATTCATCAACGCCTACGGAAATTGGAAGCGTCGGGGCTATTGGCCGGTTCCAAATTTGTGATCAATGCAAAAGTTATGGGCTATACGACCATGGCCTATGTTGGCATTTATTTGGACAAGGCGATGAGCAACCCTGTTGCGGTAAAGCAATTGAAAAAGATTCCTGAGGTTTTGGAATGTCACTATACCACTGGCAACTGGTCTATCTTGGTAAAAATACTATGTCGTGACAACGAGCACCTGATGCAGGTACTTAACAATGAAATTCAGCAAATAGAAGGGGTTTCAAGAACGGAAACCTTCATTTCATTGGCACAACAAATTGATCGGCAGATTACTATTTGACCAAAGGAAATTCGTACAACACCAAAGAGGCATTTGTATCAACGCCATCGGCCCCCTCGTAGGTCTTTTGGGCAGCCAGGTTCGACTTTTCGGTCAGCACCCATGCCTCTGAACACCCTAAGGACTTTCCGTGTTGGCAAAGATATCGCACCAATCCTTTTCCGATTCCCATGTTTCGATACGCTTCAACCACACTTAGTTCGTTGATGAAAAGCTGCGGCTCCTTATCGGGATGCACGTAATGAACTCCCGATACCATCCCTACTACTTCCTCTTCTACAAAAGCAAGTGCCAAATGGTGGCGGTTATCGTTCAAAAACTCAAGGGCCCTGTCGGTTTTGATACAATCATCGAACAAACGATCACCGATATGCTCCAAAACTTCTATGTCTTCACCAGTGGCCAATCGAATATTTATGGTGGTTTTCATAAGCGCTAGTTTTTCCAAACAAAAAACCTACCCGAGTAGCGGGCAGGTTTTGTAATCATATTGTTGTATTGGCGCGTTAGTCCCTACCGGCAAATACCTGCATTCCCCAGTAGACCAAGGTCGCCAAAGAACCGATGGCAGCTACCAAATAAGTACGAGCCGCCCATTTCAAAGCATCTTCGGAGCCTTTGTATTCCTGTTGGGTAACAATATTTTTAGATTTTAACCAAGCCAAAGCCCTATTACTGGCATCGTACTCTACCGGTAAAGTTATGAAGCTGAACAAGGTGGCGAAGCCCATCATCACAAGACCAGCAATGGCCACCCAATAGCCGAGACCTACCCCCGCTGCGGCTCCTAACATGAGCCCTCCAAAAACAACCCACATACTCATGCCCGAGGTTACCTGTACTACTGGCACCAACTTAGAACGCATGGTTAGCCACTCATACGCCTGGGCGTGTTGCACGGCATGGCCACATTCATGTGCCGCAACGGCAGCGGCGGCGGCATTCCGTTGGTTATAAACACCTTCACTAAGGTTGACCGTTTTATTTGCCGGGTTGTAGTGATCGGTAAGCATCCCTCCGGTCGAAACCACCTTCACATCCCGAATACCATGGTCGGCCAACATTTTTTCGGCAATTTCGGCACCGCTCATCCCGTTTTGCAATTGCACCTGACTGTAATGCTTGAACTTGCTTTTCAATCGGCTGCTTACCAGCCAACTTACCAAAGCTATAGCCCCTATTAATATATAATATCCCATCATAACATTTCGATTTTTAAATTACATAAAGATACTAAAGATTCCCTTTTTATATCTTACACTTAGATTCTTGAGATTTCCACATTCGCAGAAATTTTCCAAACTATGTACGCAAAAACCCCGCCATTCTTCCTGAATTAGTCAAAAGGAAGCGGCGGGGCCCATAGAACTGACAGAATGTACGTTTATGCCATGGTCGCTTCCCAATCGAAGGCTTCAATAATTTCCTCGTAGACAACGCCCCCCTTCACAATGTTCAACCCTTTTTGCAGTGTCGGATCGGTCTCGGTTGCTTTTTCCCACCCTAAACTTGCCAACTTTAGCACATAGGGCAGGGTTACATTGGTCAAAGCCATCGTAGAGGTATAGGGTACGGCTCCCGGCATATTGGCCACAGAGTAATGTACCACATCATCGATGATATAAATAGGATCTTCATGGGTAGTTGGCCTGGTCGTCTCTACACAGCCCCCTTGGTCGACGGCAACATCGACAATGACCGTTCCCGGGCGCATCTCTTTTAACATATCTCGTGTAATGAGATTCGGTGCCTTGGCCCCTTTCAATAACACACCGCCAATGATCAAATCATGGTCTTTGATATGTTTGCGAATATTGAACTCGTTCGAAAATTCGGTGACCACGTGTGGTGGCATAACATCGTTCACATAGCGAAGTCGTTTCATATTGATATCCAAAATCGTAACATGCGCCCCAAGCCCAGCTGCCATTTTTGCAGACTGAATACCTACGACCCCGGCACCCAAGACCAATACCTTTCCTGGAGCAACCCCCGGAACACCCCCCAACAATACACCACGGCCCTTTACGGGCTTTTCCAAATACTTTGCCCCCTGTTGAATGGCCATGCGACCAGCTACTTCTGACATAGGGGTTAACAGTGGCAAGGATCCATCAGTATCCTCGACCGTTTCGTAGGCAATACAAACCGCTTTGCTTTGAATCATTGCTTTGGTCAACGGCTCGCTCGAAGCGAAATGAAAATAGGTAAAAACCACTTGGCCAGGCTGCACCAGGTCATATTCTTCCACAATGGGTTCTTTTACTTTTACAATCATATCGCTCATCGCGTACACTTGACCTATAGTGTCTAAAATAATTGCTCCGGCCTTTTTGTAATCGGCGTCAAAAAAACCACTCCCTTCACCAGCAGTAGACTGTATGTACACCGTATGATCGTTCTTTACTAATTCATAGACTCCGGCCGGTGTCATACCGACGCGACTTTCGTTGTTTTTAATTTCTTTTGGAACTCCAACGGTCATATTGATTATTATTGATTACAAAGCAAAATTGAAATAATTATGCCTTAAATAAAAATTTAATCGATAAAAATAGGGGTATACATGTAAAAAAGTAAAAATTTTTACTATCACCCCCTAAAAAAAAGGAGGGGGTAGTGGTAATATAAAAACTATTTATACTTCAATTTTAAAACGATAATGACGCAGGCCAACGCGGCAGTCACAAAATTGGCAATAATGATGCTAATACTTCCGATTTCAATTCCGTAATAGAGCCATAACAGCAAGCCAGTTAAAAAAACAAGGTACATGGTAAGTGAAATGTCTTTGGTAGACTTGAGCTTCCAAGCTTTATATACCTGGGGTACAAAGGCCGAGGTAGTCAAGACGGCCGCTAAAAGACCAATGAATTCAATTTTCTGCATAATTTATACCAACTCGAGCCGTTCACCACCCTTTCATTCGGAAAATACTCGGCCAAACATTCTTAACATCATAAACAATGGATGCAAGCAATCCTGCTCGCACATCGCTCTTTTTAATGGAAAAGGCGCATCATACCTTCCTATGTTTTAAGGGTTTTGCTAGCCTACAATATTGACTATCTTCCCCGGCACCACGATGATTCTTTTAGGGGTTCGGCCTTGTAACTGTTCTTGGGTTTTCTCATGGGCCAATACAGTGGCCTCGATGTCTTCTTTCCCCATATCGGCCGGTAATTTCAGTTTAAAGCGCATTTTACCGTTGAATGAAATCGGATACTCTTTGCTGCTTTCCACCAAATATGTTGCATCAAAAATGGGGAAAGGTGCAGTCGAAATCGATTCGGTATGCCCCAGTTTTTCCCAAAGTTCCTCAGCGATGTGCGGTGCGTAAGGAGAAACCAAAATGGCCAGTGGCTCCAAAATAGCACGACTACGACATTTTTGGGCCGTAAGTTCATTTACGCATATCATGAAGGTAGAAACCGAGGTGTTGAAGCTAAAGTTTTCGATATCTTCGGCTACTTTTTTGATGGTTTTGTGTAAAGTCTTTAGGCTCTCTGCTGAGGGGTCCTCCCCCTGGCCCCCTTCAGAGGAGGCGGAATTGGTTACTTTGAATTCCCCGTTCGGTCCGGAATGATAAAGTTTCCAGAGTTTTTTTAGGAAACCATGTACCCCAGTGATGCCGGAAGTGTTCCAGGGCTTCGACTGTTCCAAGGGGCCCAGGAACATCTCGTACAAACGCAAACTGTCGGCCCCGTACTGCTCACAGATTTCATCGGGGTTGACGACGTTGTATTTGGACTTGGACATTTTTTCGACTTCACGGGATACTACGTAAGGTTCTTCGCTAAGAAATTCCAAACCAGAGGAACTAATATCATCCAAAAAGTCCTTTCTATTCAAAATGTTTGAAGAGTCAACAAATTTTATATGAACTCTATTTGGAGATATCAAGGCTTCCGGCTCTTGAATGTTTTTACCACCTCCATCCTTAACTTTTTTAAGAATTGCGTTCACAGCTTCTGAGCAGAGTTTATCTACTTTACCATCTTTCCTCCAAGATTCATACGAGGATTCAGATGTGACTAGTCTTCTATTTTCCAAAATATGTTTAGAGTCTCGTTCATATCTTATCTTCAACTCTAAAACATAAACAAAAGCACTCGTCCCTGTAATCATCCCTTGGTTGATCAGCTTTTTGGCAAACTCGTCTTTGGGCGCCCATCCTTTGTCGAACATAAATTTTTGCCAGAAACGGGAATAGAGCAAATGTCCTGTGGCATGCTCACTACCCCCGATATAGAGGTCTACATCTTGCCAGTATGCAATGGCTTCTTTGGAGAAAATGGCCTCGTCGTTTTGCGGATCCATATACCGATTAAAGTACTGGGAACTCCCCGCCCAACCGGGCATGGTATTCAACTCGAGCGGAAAGACCGTTTGGTGGTCGATCAACTGATTGCTGACCACTGCCGACTGTTTTAGGTCCCATGCCCAATGGGTCGCATTGCCCAATGGCGGTTCGCCCGTTTCGGTAGGTAAATACTTGTCGACTTCCGGTAGTTCCAATGGCAAGCACTCTTCATCCAACATTTGTGGCATTCCTTCGGCATCATAGTACACCGGAAAGGGTTCGCCCCAATAGCGTTGCCGACTGAACACGGCATCACGCAATCGGTAATTGATTTTTCCTTCGCCCTGCCCCATTTTTTCCAATTCAAAAATGGCCCGTTTTACCGCTTTTTTATAGGGAAGTCCGTCCAGAAAATCAGAATTGGCAATGACCGTCTTTTCCTTATCCGAAAACGCTTCCTCAGAAATATCGACCCCATCAAAAATATTGGGGATGGGAATATCGAAGTGTTTGGCAAAGTCATAATCGCGCTGATCGCCACAGGGTACGGACATTACCGCTCCGGTTCCGTAGCCCGCCAACACGTAATCCCCGATCCATATCGGTATTGGTTCTTTGGTAAACGGATGCTCGGCATAGGCACCGGTAAACACTCCGGAGATGGTCTTGACATCGGCCATTCGTTCCCGTTCCGAACGCTTGGCCGTGCTTTCGATATACCCATCTACCGCTTTTTTTTGTTCTGGCGTGGTTAGCAACGGCACCAACTCGTGCTCTGGGGCCAAGGTCATAAAACTGACACCAAATATGGTATCGGGACGAGTGGTGAAGACTTCGATTCCTTGGGTGGGCTGCTCATTGGGTTTGTCCTCCCCCCGACCCCCTCCAAAAGAGGGGGTCGGGGGGAGGATCTTGAACGTAACCGATGCCCCTTCGCTCCGCCCGATCCAATTGGTCTGGGAGTCTTTCAAAGGTTGTGGCCAGTCTATGGTTTCGAGTCCGTCTAAGAGACGTTGCGCATAGGCTGAGATACGCATACTCCATTGGGTCATTTTTTTTTGGACCACCGGGTGTCCTCCCCGCTCCGAAACCCCGTTCACGATTTCATCATTGGCTAAAACGGTTCCCAATGCCGGGCACCAGTTCACCTCGCTCTCCGCTAAATAGGTAAGTCTATATTTAAGCAATAGTTCCTGTTGTTGCTTCGTCGAAAACTGTTGCCACTCAGAAGCCGAAAAAGAAGGGGTGTCATCATCGCAAGCGGCATTGATATCGGAATTCCCCGCTTTCTCGAACACCTGCACCAATGTTTCGATATCCTCGGCCCTATCAGTATCTTTGTTGTACCATGAATTAAAGAGTTGTATAAAAATCCATTGGGTCCATTTGTAATAGCGAGGGTCAGAGGTACGCACCTCTCGACTCCAGTCGAATGAAAAACCGATTTTGTCCAACTGTTCCCGGTACCTCTTTATATTGGTCTCGGTGGTAATCGCCGGGTGTTGCCCGGTTTGAATGGCATACTGTTCCGCCGGCAGGCCAAAAGAATCATACCCTTGGGGATGCATTACATTATACCCCTGATGCCGCTTGTAACGGGCGTAAATATCACTGGCAATATACCCTAACGGATGCCCTACATGCAACCCGGCCCCTGAAGGATAGGGAAACATATCCAGCACATAGAATTTGGGTTTTAGCGGATCTCCTCCCTGGGACGGGTCTGGTGAGGTCGCTTTAAACGTCTGGTGTTCGGCCCAATACTTTTGCCATTTGGCCTCTATTTGATTGAAATCGTATTGCATTTTAGGGGTTTGTTTTCCGTATCGGGCAAAAATAAGTTTATTCAATTTACTTTCCTATTTTTACATTTTATACCTACTATGGGCCAATCGTTCGAAAGCTATCAAAAACGGAAACTGATTTCTTCGTACTTCTCCGTAACGCTGAGTATCGGGCTTGTACTTTTTTTGTTGGGGGTGTTGGGACTCCTTATTATGAACACAAAAAAAATGGCCGATCACTTCAAGGAACAGATTACCATTTCGGTCTTTTTAAAAGAAACGGCCAAGGAGGTCGAAGTGAACCAACTTCAAAAAAGCCTGGCAATGGCCGACTATATCAAATCGGCCACCTACGTATCCAAGGAAGAAGCTGCCGAGCAACACAGCGAGGAGATTGGTGAAAATTTCATGGATTTTCTTGGGTACAATCCTTTAAAGAATTCGATTGATGTACAACTGAACGCTGATTTTGTCTCCCCCGAACGTATCGAAGAAATTGCCACTGAACTGACCGCAAAAGGGTATGTTGAAGAGGTGAGCTATGACAAACCCCTTGTAGGGCTTCTGAACGATAATGTTAAAAAAATCAGTTTTTGGATCTTGGTTGCCAGTGGCATCTTTACTTTCATTGCGGTTTTATTGATCAATAGTTCCATTCGTTTGAGCATCTATGCAAAACGCTTTATTATAAAGACCATGCAAATGGTCGGGGCCACCAAGGCATTTATTCGAAGACCCTTTATATGGACCAATGTTCAATTGGGCATGCTGGGCGCCTTTTTGGCAATGGTTGCCCTGGCAGGGCTATTGTATTATCTTGATACAATTTTTCCCGAACTGAATCTGTTCAGTGACCCTGTAATGCTGGCCATCCTATTTGGAGGGGTATTTGTTTTGGGCATTTTAATCTCACTCATCAGTACGTTCTTTGCCACCCAGCGTTTTCTGAATCTACGAACCGATGAACTGTATTATTGAACTCTTTTAGGTCGATCAATTCCTAAAATTTGAGAGGGCTTTGCTAATACCCTTTGAAACAGTAACTTTTTCCTAAATTTGCACCATGGCAAAAAATAAACACAACCAGCCCGAGCATCGAACCCAACAAGAATTTATCTTTCAAAAGAAGAACTATTTATTCATGTTCATAGGAATCGCCTGTATCGCTTTGGGATTTATTTTAATGAGCGGTGGTGGTAGCGATGACCCCAATGTCTTCAACGAGGAAATTTACAACTTTCGAAGAATTCGTTTGGCCCCTACGTTGGTACTCATTGGCTTGGGAATCGAAGTCTATGCCATTTTGTTGAATCCTCATAAGAAGTAATCAATTTGGATTATTTAGAAGCCATTATCCTGGCCGTCATCGAGGGTATTACCGAATACTTGCCTGTGTCCTCTACGGGACATATGATCATCGCCTCTTCCTTTTTTGGTATTGCCCAAGAAGATTTTACGAAACTATTCACCATCGTGATACAGTTGGGAACCATTTTATCGGTAGTGGTTCTTTATTTTAAGCGTTTTTTTCAAACAATCGATTTTTACTATAAACTATTGGTCGCGTTCATTCCGGCGGTGGTGCTTGGTCTTTTACTAAGCGATGTCATCGATTCTTTATTAGAAAATCCCATTACGGTTGCTATTTCTTTGGTACTTGGGGGCGTGGTACTTCTAAAGGTAGATGATTGGTTCGGTGATGCCGAAGAAACCGATATTTCTTACGCTACTGCTTTCAAGATAGGGCTTTTTCAATGCCTTGCCATGATACCCGGGGTCTCTCGAAGTGGCGCGAGCATTGTCGGGGGAATGAGCCAAAAACTATCCCGTACGGCTGCGGCGGAGTTTTCTTTTTTCTTGGCAGTACCTACCATGCTAGGAGCGACCCTAAAAAAGAGCTATGACTATTACAATGCAGGATTTACGTTGACATCGGACCAAATCAACCTGTTGATTATCGGAAACGTTGTCGGATTTTTAGTAGCCTTGCTCGCCATCAAGACCTTTATCGGTTACCTCAGCAAACACGGTTTTAAACTGTTCGGCTACTATCGAATCGTCGTAGGGGTCGCCCTGCTGCTCATTCATTATTTTGTTCGTCCTTTAACGGTAATCTGATGACCAAGGACGATTTTTTAGAGGGACAGTTGCTATTGATCGACAAACCTCTTGGTTGGTCGTCTTTTCAGGCAGTCAATAAACTGAAGTGGGCCATTCGCAGAAAATTCAATCTAAAAAAAATTAAAATTGGCCATGCTGGAACGCTGGATCCATTGGCCACCGGACTCCTTTTGATCTGCACCGGTAAATTCACGAAAAAAATAAATGACTTACAGGGTCAAGTCAAGGAATATACGGGTACTATTACATTGGGTGCCACTACCCCATCGTACGACTTGGAGTCAGCGATAAATGCCACTTTTCCAACGGACCATGTTACCGAGGCAATGATCGAGGAAACCGCTTCCCAATTTCTTGGTGAAATCGAACAACGCCCTCCTATTTTTTCAGCGCTCAAAAAAGATGGTAAACGGCTCTACGAATACGCAAGGGAAGGAAAAGAGGTCGAAATCAAAACCCGAAAAGTAACCGTTTCACAATTTGAAATCACGGCTATAAAAATGCCTGAAGTGCATTTTCGTGTGGTCTGCAGCAAAGGAACTTATATACGGTCTTTGGCACACGACTTTGGGGAATCATTGGAGAGTGGCGGACATTTATCGGTACTCAGAAGAACCAAAATAGGAGATTACAACGTAAATAATGCCCTTGACCCATTGGTTTTTGCCAAAAATTTATTGGGAGAGGCATGATAATTGTTCGAATAAATAAGTGAAACTTTCCATTCAACGATTATTTAAAATATTTTTATAAAATTGTGGTTATAGCATTATGAGTCTTAATCGTCAGCAGTTATCGTTTTTGATTACGCTTTTTTCGCTATCCATTATTGTGTTGGTTGCATTCAACATTAGTTTGGGTAAGGGAGAAAAAGAAGACGAGTATGTGGTTGAAATGATTCTGGCAGAAGAAGATATCGAGGAACTACTGAAGGAGAAGGAGCAGTTGTTGGAAGAGATGGCCCAAGCCGACCCCGTAAAAAGTCATATGGCTTACAATGAAACTGCCAAACCGAGCTATGGGAATCCTGAACCTTTAAAAACGTTAGAGGAATTGATGGAAGAGCGGGAGACATCATCCGAAGAAGGAGATCCATCTGATTTGTTGGCCGACTCGGAGTATGCTGAAAGAGTTCGGGAACTCGCCAAAAAGCGGGAGGAAAAAAAGCAGTTGTTAGGGGAAAAAGAGGCGCAAAAAGAAGAATTCACCAACAATCTGGCCGCAAGACGCACATCGGTCTCCTATTCGCTCGTAGACAGAAACAATTACAAGCTGCCCCCACCTATTTATACGTGTATCGAAGGTGGCAAAGTAGTCGTAAACATTCAAGTAGATGCCTTAGGCAATGTAATCGAAGCCGATTTCAATGAAAAGAGTTCGGGCACTTCAAACGGTTGTCTGGTAGACAATGCGATTGCTTATGCATTGAAGGCCAAATTCAATTCTTCTTCAAAATCGGTTCAAAAAGGTACGATTACCTATTTATTTCAACAAAAGGCCCGTTAGGTCTTTGGCAACATTCTGTCCCTTATCCTTATTGTACCATATCTGAAGTTCTTGCTTGAACTCGGGCGACAAGATGCCGTGTTCGGCCTTGTAAGCTTCGACCAAGTTGGTGGCCGCTGTAGATCTTGGCCCCCATTCTCCTATAACTTCGTGGGTTGCATCATCGATCATAATCAGTTTAGGAATAGACATAGCCCCTTTGGTCAAAAAACGATTCATCAAGGCCGTTTGCATGTCGCGTAGTACGATCTTAAGGGTAATATTAGGATTCAGCTCCGCCATTTTATGCATTACGGGCAGCGATGGTGAGGCGTCGCCACACCAACTTTCGGTCAAGACCAGCCAAGTAATTTTTTTGTCATAGCCCGTAACGGTTTCCATTGTTGTAGCATCGAACTTCAACGTTTTGTCCCATCTTCGCATACGTCGATCGTTCAGTATCGTATAATCGATAAGGGTTTCTTTTTGTTCAGGACCCGTGGTCTTTCCTTCTTGTGCCAGTTTTTCGACCAATAGTCGATATTCGGGGTAGGAAATGGCATTCAAGAGCCCTTCCTTTATCAGTGTTGCTGTTTTCTGTTCCATTCGTGCAAAGATATAAGGTAAAGTGTGTTTTTAGTGGAAACCATAGTCATAATACACCGTTTGAAAGCTATTGGTACCTAAAAATGGACAGACCTTACATCTTGGTCAAAACCTATGCCCCTTACAATAAAAAAAAGCCGTCTCGAATGGGATTATGGTCATCTTATCGGACGGCATTTTGTCATATTCTTACCTTGAAAGCATGGAACTTATCTGCCAAGGGAATGAGGTTGTACTGATGGTAAAGAACTATTTTGATGAAATTCGTCCTCATCAAAGGGAGCCTCGATAATTTCTATATCGTCTATCTCGAAGAGCATTCCTGAGTATGGATTGAACCCCTCTGGTAAAAAAACTTTGTGGTCATAATCGAATATAACTTCCTCAACTTCCTCTTTAACTACAATATCATCAACACTCAGCGCTATTCCGTAATAGGGATTAAAGCCCTCTGGAAGGAAGCCGTAATGGTCGAACCCTAGCAACACCTCTTCTTCGCACGATATCACCTGAATATCGTCTACATCGAACAACATACCGCTGTAAGGATTAAAGTCTTCAGGGAGATATGCATAATGATCGAACCCAAGTGAAATGTCGTCAGTTCCTTGATTTGATTCGGTAGATTTTTCCTCTTTATCCTTGTTCTTATCGTTCGCGTAGAGCGTATCTGGCATATAGATCAACATACCCATGAACAAAGCAGCCACTATTGCTATATTTTTATTTTTCATTTTTTAGATTTAGTTGTTCGTATCTCTTTTGCTTTAATAATGCTTCTTCTTCTAAACTAATAGGCACTAGCTCCTTACATGCGACACCCTCTTCAATATCAGCAAACAATTTGAGAACCTGTCCATAAAAAGGTGTCTCGTCCGGTTTGCGCAGTACAGCTAGAGAGGTTCCGTTTTTCATTCTTAAAACACTTACCACTCGCACGATTTCATAGGTAACCTGTGAAAGCTTTTGCAACTGACTTAATTGATGTTCACCAAACTTCAAGGAATGATAAACCGCTTTGTAATAGCGATTGGAAGGTTTTCTTATTTTAAGAAAATTTCCTGGCCGAACGGTTACTTTTTCATCTGCTGTTTTATCGGATGAAAACAATGTTATTTCCGGAAACAAGTTGGTACGTTCTTTTTTCACCTTATTTCATTTTTAAGAGCTACCTGAGCTCTAATTGAGACTGCAAAAATACAAACACATTATTCATATTAAAAGTATTACTCCGTTAAACAATAGTTAAACTAACTATTATTAATAGTAATACTATCATTTCATAAATAAAATAGATACGCACTATCCATGAAAGCAAAAGGTATCAACCACCGGTAAGTACCCAACCCAAAACCGGAATCGATCAAAGGGTGGTATAGAACCGGACAGCAATGCTAGGGTCGGGGTTTCGTCCCGACTGCAAACTACAGGATCGGCCAACCATTTTACATACACTGTTGTATACTGCCTTTCGACCCCGAATACCCGGGAGAGTCCCATACTAAGAAAAAGTGTTCTTACAGTACCCGCTTCTTAATCATGCCACCTCGTGTATCATTGATTTTTGTCATGACCACAAAGGCTTTTGGGTCTATTTTGGAGATTTCAATATTGAGTCTTCTAATTTCGAGCCGCGTAATAACGGTAAACAATACGTCGTATTCATTATGCACCCCGTTCTTTCCATAACCTCCCTTGGCATCATAGATAGTGACACCCCGTCCCATTCGATTGATGATCATGAGTCGAATTTCATTGCTATGGCTAGAAATAATGGTAACACCTGTATACTCTTCGATACCTTCAACCACAAAATCAAGGGTCTTGGAAGCCGCTAAATAGGTCAACATAGAATACAAGGCCGTTTCTATGGACAATAGATATGCGGCTGCCAAAAACACCAATACATTGATTAAAATAATGATATCGCCTATGGTGGTACTCAGCTTTCTACTCAGATAGATAGCCAACACCTCGGTGCCATCAAGTACACTACCGCCCCGGATAGAAAGGCCAATTCCCGCCCCCAAAAAGAAGCCTCCGAAAACCGCCACTAGCAGCTTATCTTGCGTTACCTCCGGAAAGTCTATTAAGGCAAGTACCAGGGCAAGTACTAAAATTGCAATGGTGGCTTTGATAGCGAAGGCCTTTCCGATAACCCGAAATCCCAATACCATGAACGGGATGTTTACCAAAATAATCAAAAGTGGCAAAGACTGCCCTGTGACCTCTGCTACCAAGAGCGAAATACCGGTGGCCCCTCCATCAATGAAACGATTCGGAAACAAAAAACTCTCCAATCCAAAGGCCGCACTACCAATTCCGGCAAGGATAAAGAAGGTATCTTTCAACATTAATCGGGCATCTAAATTCGTTTTCATATTTTTTTTAGATGCTTTCATGGGCCGTTGTTCAAGTCTTATAAATTCTCCGGATTGATTGCCAAACTATTAAAGAGCTTTGCCTTGGTCGAGTAGTATTTGTTTTGCACGGAATTCTGTTTCAACTTGGCCTCTATGAGTTTAATTTCCCTCGAATTAATCAGAAAGAGAGAACTTTCCCCAAAACTGAATTTTCGTTCTTCTGCTATCAAAAGGGCGCTGTAGTTATCGACAATGTCAAAAATTAACTGGTTCTGGGATTGAAACGATTCCAGTTCGTTATAAATCGCAAAGATCTTGTTTCGTATCTCGATTTCGGTGAAATCTAAATCGAGCTGTGCATCTTGCAGTTTCAGTTTGGCCAGTTTTAAATCGCCCCGTTCCTTTCGCAAGAATAACGGGAATTGAAAGTTTACACCCCCTTTGTATTGTTCGGTTTGAAAAGAACTGATCAGTTCAGGGGTATCCGTTAAAAAATTGTACTCCAAATCGATTTTTGGAAGTAGCTTATTGGCCTTTAACCGTTTCTCTACCAACAAACCATCTACCTTATAGCCCAACGAACGTAATTTTGGGTGGTTTTCGATGGTAAAACTATCCAACGGTTTGCCCAAAATTTCAAGGGTTGTATCAATATCCCCCTCCAAATCAATATCCGGAATAATATTGGGTTGTAACTCTACGGGGATATTGTCGCCGAGCCACAGAAAGTTGGAAAGCTCTAGGCTTTTGTTTACCAACCGCACTCTGGCTTGCTCAAGGCTCAACGCCCTGTCCTGCACCGCAATCTTGGCCTCTACCGTGTCGATTGCGGCAATATCACCCGCCAATGCGCTGGTACGAATTCCCTGAAAACGAACCTCGGCATTCGTTAAAAAATTATCGAAGACCTTCGCGTCCAGGTAGGCCTGCAACCACTCGAAATAGGTAGTCGAGGCATCGAACAAAATTTGGTTCACCAATAAGTCACGATCGGCCTTGGTCTGCTCCCGAAACAGTTTTGCCTGTTTCAGGGTGGCCATACGGTCATTAATCCAGAGCCCTTGTGCCACCGAAACGGATACCCCGGCACTGTATAGACCGTTTACCGGAAATTCCTCGTCCGGATTAATGTTCGTTCCTTCACTTTGCTCAAAATTTCCCTTGAGCTCTATTCCGTACCAAGTAGGAATTTTAAAAGTAGCGTTCAGCCGATCCCAGTACTCCTCGCTCTTGAACACCTTACGTTCATAGTCGGCCTCTATTTTCGGGTCAAAGCCTCCACGGGCCTTCATCAAATTGGCCTGCCCTACATCAATGGTCAGCGCCGCTTGTTTCGCTACGGGATGAAATTTCTTTACATACCCCATATACTCTTTAAAGTCGAGTACCAGCGTATCTGCTTGTTGCGCAAATGAAGTAAAGAAAAAACTCCCGAATAAATAAACGAGATACTTTCTCATTTCTTTTCTGTCTTTGCCATTTTAGTTCCTTCCGGTTGGTAATAATTTGGTGGGAACCCGTTCAACTGCCTCCATAGTTCGTACCAAATAGGTACATCCTCCAAAAGGGCTATCGTATCGGCCCCGGAACCCACACGTATGTCTTTGGGCCAAGGATGGTCCTCGGGATCCGGTGCCAGCAATACCCGATACTTACCGTTATCGCTGATGAACGTTTCTACGGCGACCACTTCGCCGCCATAAGTACCATATGAAACATTGGGCCACCCACTGAAAATAATTACTGGCCAGCCATCGAATTGAATACGTACCTTCTCACCTAGATGAATCAAGGGCAGATCCAAAGGTTCTACAAAAGTTTCTACCGCCATATCGTAATCTGAGGGCATTATGCCTACCAATGCATCACCTTCTTTAAACGTTTCCCCGATACCCCCTTGTATCGCCTTGTTGATATAGCCATTCTGGGGAGCCCTTATATAGTAAAGACTATTTCGCATCTCGTAGTTGGTGAACTCGTTCTCCAATTTGGTTACTTGGGCTTCCGAATCGAACTGACTCGATTGTGCGGTGTACATATCGCTCTCTGCCTTCGATATCTTATCAACATACTCGGCCTGCACCCTATTGATTTCGACCTGGGCATTAATAACCTCGTTCTTGGCAGTCAACAATTTATTTTCCTGTGATATCAATTTAGCTTGTGTCTCTTGTAATTTGAGCCTTTTTTCCTCCACATCGGTCACTGCCTTTAAGCCTTCTTCTTGAAGTTGGGAGGTACGGTCGTACTGCCGTTGCGCAATTTTTATGTTGGTCTTCGCCGCTTCAAGGTCAATACTATCGCTCTGTACCTTTAATTTCGACTGCAACAGCTTGTTTCGTGCTTGTTCCAACTTTAATTTTCGTTCATTGCTCAAAGCGCTAATCTGGTTACGCAATGCGTTGACCTTTCCTTCATAGGACATCACAGCCGATGATTTCGCTTTGATCTGCTCCCCGGTACGCGCTACCAGATCGGGATCGAAGTACTCATTCTTGATTTCCGAAATGAATAGAATGGTATCTCCTGCTTCTACATAATCGCCTTCTCGCACATACCACTTTTCAATTCTACCCGGTATGGGCGATTGAATGGTCTGTGGCCGCTGATCGGGTGTCAAGGTGGTCAGAAAACCCTTGCCGGTCACATTTTGGGTCCAAGGTAGAAACAGTACGATCAACGCCACAATCGAAAAAACTTTCAGAAAGCGATTGAAGTGCTTGAAATGGCGTTGATGAAATACCCTCTCGGTAGATCGGTACCCAGAGAGATCAACATTCTTATGGACGCTATTTTTTGAAATATTCAGCATGGCGTATTAGTTATCACTTATTATTTTTCCTTCTTTCAATGTTAAGATACGGCCGCATTGCGTAAGCCATTTTGGATCTTGGCTCACTACTATAAGGGCCCATGGCCGTTCTGGTGCTACTAAAAATTTCATGATGCGAAGGGCTTCAACTTCATCAAATTGATCCAAAGGATTGCGCAACAAAAGCATCTTTGGTTTTTTGACAATACTTCGGGCCAAAACGATTTTTTTACCAAGGGTATAGGAAATCTGTTTTCCTTCGGGATAAATAACGGTCTGCAACCCTTTGGGCTGGCGTTTCACAAAATCGGACAAACCAGATTTTTCCAAAGCCCAATAAACATCCTCTTCACTAATCGAAGTATCCCCAAAGGTGATGTTCTCCCACAAGGTCCCCTCAAACGGGGATTCCCCGCTCAACGATTGCCCAACATGGGACCTGTAATAGTTGAGATTCAAATTTTCCAGACGGCGACCATTGACAAAAATAGTCCCCTCATCGGCCGTAATAATTCCTGCAACCAGATTAAGAAGGGTCGATTTACCGGAACCGTTGTCCCCATTGATCAATATGGAGCAATTAGGGGTAATCGTTAAGGAAACCCCATCTAGGATGCGTCGGGTAGTTTCCGGAATATGGTAAATGACTTTCTCCAATTCAACGGTGAACGCCTCATCTTCCTGAAACGGCTTTTCCCCTTTTTGGGGTTCCAAATCCTTGTCGACCACCTGCCCTAATTTTTCCAAAGAAGTGAGCACATCGTAAAAAGATTCGAGTCCCAAAATCAACTTTTCTACGGAACTAATGACCAATAAAATAATGATCTCCGCCGCAACGAACTGCCCTATGTTCATTTCCTGGTTGAGTACCAATAGCCCTCCAATCAATAACAAACCTGCCGTAACCAGCACCTTAAAACCGATCATTTGTATAAACTGTAATACCAAAATGCGAAAATGACTTTCCCGTGCCTTCAGATAGGAGTCGACCAAACGATCACTTTTGTTGAGAGCCAAGCTGGTTCCGCCCGATAGCTTAAAGCTAATAATCGAACGTGCCACTTCTTGTATCCAATGGGCTACTTTATATTTACTCTTCGACTCGTCCAAACTAGTATCAAGACCACGCTGAATGGTAAATTTAAAGACCACATAAATCAACAGGATTAGGAGAATACCGTATATAATGAAAAAGGGGTGATAGAATGATAGGAGTAGCAATCCGAAAATAATCTGCAACAAAGCAGCCGGAAAATCGACCAACAATTTCGAAAGCCCCTTCTGTACATTCAAGGTATCAAAGAACCGATTCGCCAGTTCAGGCGGGTAGTAATCCCGCAATTGACTCATTTTAATTTTTGGAAAGCGGTAGGCAAATTCAAACGAGGACCGGGTAAAGATCTTCTGTTGAATATTCTCTATAATCCGTATCTGCATCAGCTGTAATACACCTACAAAAGCAACACCCAAGGTCACCAAAACCACCAATACAATCCAAGAAGTACTTACCTGGGCACCTTGTATCAAGTTGATAATAGCTTGTATCCCCAAGGGTAATGAGAGGTTTACGAGCCCTGCAAAAATTGCATAATAAAACACCTGTAATACATCTCTTCGGTCTAGCTTGAGCATATTTAACAGGCGCTGCCAAGCGGTCAATATATTTTTCGCCATTATCGGTCGTTATTTAGGGAATTGAACACCAAATCGATGAAGTATTCAGTGGGTGCCACTTTTCCATGGCAATCGGTCAAAGAAGTAAAATGATCTTTTAAAAAATGTTGATGAAGCGAACCTTCGAGTATGGTACTGGCCAGACTTGAAGGATACGGATAGTTCTTGTCAACGGCCTGTATCATTTGACTGATTCTAGAAACCAACCGCTTATAAATAACAAAATAGCCATCCTTATTCTCACTGTCTACCTCCTTGGTCAAATAAGACTTCGAGTACTCGTTGATAACGATTTTATTCAATAGTACTTCGTTAATATGTGAAAAGGCAGAGTCTTCTTCAGTAGTTCTTGTAACAATTTCGATCGCCTTTTTCAACTTCTCTACCGGATTGGCCATACTGTTGGTGGCAAACACCAACTGGTACTCCATCCATCCCCAGTACCAAGAAGTCAAATAAAGCAACAATTTATGCTTGTTCTCAAAATAACGGTAAATAGAGCTTTCATTTGAGCCGATACGAAGGCCCAACTTTCGGAAGGTAAAACTCTCAAAACCCATTTCACTTATCATCATGATACTTTCTTCCACGATTCGCTTTCCTAAATCGGAGGATTGGGGGTCCTTGAGAAAAATCTTCTCATTAATACCAATTTTAACAGACTGTAATAAATGATCCATCGCTGTACTTTTATAATTCTAAGAACGCAAATATAATAGCAATACTATCACACATTGATAGTTTAACTAATATTTAACCAAAGTAATGCTTTCTTTTCTATGGTAATTATTAATTTCGCAATAGAAGCACATTAATTTTGAGAGTATGAGGAAAATTTACTTTATAATTGGTTTTTTGTTAATCTCTGTTTCGATGACGGCGCAACAACACGTGCTGCTTGTAGATGCTTATCAAGAGGCAGAGGCTACAAATTCTTCCGGGTCTATTTTCATAAAGTTACCAAGCAAACAGGTAATGCCCATAGTAGGCGGATTAAACGATTGGGATGGTATGAATAATTACTTGAACGTTTTTGGAAGCAAGTTGATTATTGAACGTAAAGACATTGGGTCTGACGGCGTTACGCATCTCATATTGCGAAGGGAAGATGGACTTAATTTTTTCGATTTATTCCCCACCCTCAAGGCTCGATTAGTACCGATTACTTCGCTTCCTAATTTAAAGGAAGCGTCTTAAAACTATTGATTCTAACCCTTAAATAATGTAAACATGAAAAAGTCATTCTTATTTTTAGCGTTTTTGGCTACTTCATTGTTAGTAAGTGCCCAAAATTCGGAAAGCACGGTACAGGAAGGTGATATTTTGATATTGGCCGCCGTAGATGGCGACCGGTATCACCATATAAACTTTCCCCGTAAAAACATCATCATGAAAAGAGGTGCCATGGCCAACTATGATGCACTGGTAGGAAAAAAGTTGGTAGTGGCTTCCATAGATGCCAATAACACTGCGAAAGCAGTTTTGAAACGTAAAGATGGAAAACCTTTTTTTAGGTTTTTCCCGAAAGTTACGGCCAACGTAGAAAAGGCCATCAAATCTGGAGAATTAAAACACCCAGATTCAAAAACGCCTCAATCTTTGGCTAAATAATGGTCTTTCACCTGAGGTAAGCCCTGGGTTTGAAGCCAAAATCGACCCATAGGAATAGCATTGATAGGAAAACAGGTGCCTATCGGTCAGGGACTCTATTGCCCTTTTTGTAAACGTCAAAATGTAACCTGCCAAAAAATGTTATTTGTTCTCTGTTGCACCGGTCATACCTAAAAATCGATCTTCGCTAGCCGATTTAAAAAATTATGACCGGTGTTATTCTTTGTAGCATCACCTATAAAAAAGATACCTCCCCGGCTCCGTATCACTGGTTATCGCAGTAAAAGGCTTTCGCCCACGCAGCAAACCCCTGATCCAAAACCGGAATCGACCCCATCCCGAATCATTGAGGGCGATCCCACCTATGAACGTCGGGATTCAACCAGCAACTATTTTAAAGACTACAATCGGCACACCTAATATATGATACTTGTCCATATTATTACAAATAACAAAGACCAAGCAATGGAAATTATTCACCTATTAATGGAGAAAGAATTATTGCTACACGCTATAGTCTCCGAAAAAAAGGTGTATCAAAAAAAGGCAGTAGGCGGAAATCTTATAAGCAATATACAAACCTTGATCATCGGAAAAACCAAAGCACTTTTGTTCAAGACCATCAATCAAGAACTAAAGAAGGCCTATCCCAACAACATGCCCATACTCTACTCGATTCCCATTGTTTATATGGATGATGAACAAACTGCATTTCTAAGGGCCCACACCGCCGAAGTATAAGGCGTTCCCTTGTTTTAACTGAACTTGTCCCGGTTTTTCTCGGAAGTTCGCGTTTTCGCCTTTGCACCCTAACTTATAACAGCACAACCCTAGCTTCGGTAAAAGAAAAGCTCCCAAATTTTAATAGGCATCGAACCAATCGAAACGTTCTTTGATGATTTTTTTCTTCTCGGTTTCGATATAATCCTTGAATGCGTTTGCTGCGGGTGTCAAGTTTTTGGATTTTAACCAAATCAGATTCCAAGTAGTACTAATTGGAAGCCCGGTTACAGGTATGATCTTGACATCGTTGTTTATCAATTCGTTCTTTATACCGATCAATGGCATGATCGAATAACCCAGACCGGCAATCACCGCTTGTTTCACCGCTTCGTTCGAGGTAAGCTCTATCTTTTTTCGAATAGATAGTCTGTTTTTTGCGATGAAGTTTTCCATTGCATTGCGTGTGGCAGAACCCTCCTCCCGATAAATCAAGGGAAGGTTCTCGAAAAGCTTGCCCTTGTTTCCTTCCGGCAATCGGGAAAGCCCTTTAGTACCCCCGACCAAAAAAAGCTTGTTCTCCATAAGTTCGATTCCCTGGATTTTCAGCTTCTTTGGTAAGACCGATACCAAGGCAAAATCGACCTCGTTCTGCTCAAGGCTCTTAACCACTTTGGTCTTATTCGTTACATCCATTATTAAATCAATTCCCTCATGTTGTTTCATGAAGTCCGATAGAAAAAAAGGCATCACATACTTTCCCGTAGATACCACCGAAAGTTTTAACCGACCGGTAGGTGCACCCTGGTAGGAAAGTGTCTTGTAATTTATAGCGTACACCTCATTTAATATTTTTTCTGCCGCTTCCGCGATTTCCTTTCCAAAATCGGTCACATAGAGTTGTCTACCAACAACCTCGGTCAGCGGAATCGAAAACTGGTCTTGAAAATTCTTAAGCTGAATCGATACCGCGGGTTGGGTTAGAAACAATTCCTCAGCCGCTTTGGTGATGCTTTGTTTTTGGGTAATCTTCAAAAAAATCTGTAGCTGGTGCAATGTATAATTCATAATATTATTTAATAAATAACATAATAAATATAAATAAAAATTTATTAACAGAACCACGTACCTTTGAACTAGTAAGTAGGGTATAAATGTTAAAGATTGGGATTATGAAAAAATTGGTGTTCTTTTTAATGATAATATTTCTAGTGAATTACCCGACACAAAGTCAAATCGAAAAGGACGTATGGTCTTCCGAGACGACTTTTGATTTTGATAGTTCGTTCGATGTATCCCTTCAAGAGACGGTCAATTCAGCTACTACCCTCGACGAGGTACTTGTTGAAATATCACAATTTGAAAATCAAACCAACGGTCATTTAATGGCATCAAATTCTTCTTTGGTAACAGCTGTACCTGAATATTTAATTTCTTTTCATTTTGTAACCGATGGTAAAAATGTTGCGATGGAAAAATCAATGAATAGACTTGCCATATTAATGGTATTGAGCCATGCTGAGTTCGCAAAGCAACATAGTACAAATAAGCCTCTGAAATCAGTACCGGTACCTTCTAAATTCATAGCAGAAAATATAAACTTGAATATGGATGAGGGTTTTGGGCCTCGTTTTGGTTTATGAGGTAACCAAGGGCCTTTATATATAATGGGTCGACCCCCTCATAAATAAAAACCTGCCCAACAATTTAAAAGCTAAGAAGACTTGACCGATGTCCGAAATAAGTATTCTTGTAAAACCAAACAAACGACACAAACCATAAGGTAGAAAACGAACACATTCCATGGAAAACAAACTTTCCCGATGGGTCAAAGCCAGCAAACGGAAGCAAATCGAACAACAACCGACAGCATCTTCTTGTCAATTTCAGGAAAATATACGGTTGGTAGAGGGTGTCTTTACTCCCTCGGAAGCAGCAGATGTACTCCTGTCCTTAGTGAACGACAAAATTAAGTTCCACACCGTACAATTGCTCAACCTACGCGACGGCTATCAAGAAGATACCACCCACTCGGAACAACGTATCGACCAATTAAAACTTGCAAAGAATCGTATCAAAGATTTGGTCATCAAAGCTCGTAATGAGGGCTATGACATTCAAATCGATGGCACCATTCAAATTACCCTGAACAGGCAAGTATAAATAACCGTACCACAACCCAATTTTTCATGGATTTACATTTACTAGTAGACAACCTGACCAACCCTGCGCTCTTATTTTTCTTTTTAGGCGTCTTCGCCGTACAAGTCAAAAGCGACCTTGAAATACCTGCTAACTCCTCCAAATTCATATCGCTCTACCTCATGTTTTCCATTGGTTTCAAGGGCGGTTTAGAGCTATCGCATAGCAACCTGGACATGGAAATTTTCTGGAGCCTTCTCTTTGGAATCTTTCTAGCCCTATTCGTGCCCGTTTATACCTACTTCATCCTTCGCCGTAAATTCAGTGTACCGAACTCCGGGGCCATAGCGGCGGCCTACGGATCGGTGAGCGCCGTAACTTTTGTGACGGCTGTTTCCTTTCTGGAAATTGAACAAATCGATTTTGGCGGGCATATGGTTGCGGTCATGGCCCTAATGGAGGCCCCTTCGATTATTATCGGTGTCTTGTTAATGTCTTACTTTCAAAAAGGAAAAAAGGAAGAAAAACAAATATCTATGCGGGGGGTATTACACCATTCCCTGACCAATGGAAGTGTATTGCTCATTTTGGGCAGCCTTCTGATAGGCTTCTTGGCGAGTGACCAACAAGCAAGGGGTATTGAACCTTTCACTACGGATATATTCAAAGGTTTTCTGGCCGTTTTTTTACTGGATATGGGAATTACAAGTGGAAAAAAGTTGGCAGACTTCCTCAAAAAAGGCTGGTTCGCCTTCTTTTTCGCGATTATTATTCCGATTATCAACGGTTCTACGGTGGCCATCATTAGTGGATTGTTTACCGAAAGTCAGGGAAATCGATTTCTTTTTGCCATCCTAGCGGGTAGTGCCTCCTATATCGCAGTACCTGCGGCCATGCGTTTGGCGGCACCCAAAGCAAATCCAAGCCTGTACTTGCCAATGGCGCTGGCCATTACTTTTCCCTTTAATATAACCCTAGGTATGCCTCTTTACCTTTACATCGTTCAAAGCTTTTGAATTATCTTTATCAAAAAGAAGAAATCAATGGAAAAAAATCGATGTGGTTGGTGTCTTGGCGACCCGTTGTACGAGGCGTATCACGATGAAGAATGGGGCGTCGCCGTAAAAGATGATGCCACCCTGTTTGAGTTTTTAGTATTGGAAACCTTTCAGGCCGGACTCAGCTGGATTACCATTTTAAGAAAGCGGGAAAACTTTCGAAAGGCTTTCGACCACTTCGATTACCAAAAGATAGCCGACTATGATAAAAAGAAAACGACGGCGCTGTTGAAAGATGCGGGAATCGTACGAAACAAATTAAAAGTACATGCCACTGTTAGCAATGCCAAATTATTCCTAAAAGTG
The DNA here is from genome assembly GCA_947493175.1 of uncultured Flavobacteriaceae bacterium. Classification (GTDB taxonomy): domain Bacteria; phylum Bacteroidota; class Bacteroidia; order Flavobacteriales; family Flavobacteriaceae; genus Pelagihabitans. The sequence goes on from CANLQD010000001.1 coordinate 423,630, forward strand.
CAACAAGAGTTCGGCAGTTTCAGCAACTACATCTGGGGGTTTGTTGAAGGAAAGCCTGTTAAGAATGCATACATCGACTACAAAGATGCCCCGGCGACCTCACCCATATCCGATGCGCTTAGCAAAGATTTAAAAAAAAGAGGCTTTAAATTCGTTGGTAGTACGGTGGTCTACGCCTTTATGCAAGCAACAGGCATGGTCAACGATCATGAGACCAGTTGTTTTCGATATGAAGAAGTTACCGCACAATGATCCCGAAAGTAACACAGAACCCGTTTAAAAGATGAAATCGACAAAAGAATTGTTTTTTAAAAAGTGTAGCTTATGTCTATTGCTCCTATTGCTTTTTTCAGGTCTTTACGGACTGGCCCAAAATAAGTACGAACGCGAACATCGTATCAAAAAGTCCCAATTCCCGGAAAAAGCATTGACTCTTATCGCGGAAAAGCTAGAAGATGCCCGAAGAATTCGTTTTTACCGAGAAGTCGATAGTGCAAAGGTGAGTTACGAGGCCAAATTCAAAAAAGACCGTCTTCGCTACAGTGTCGAATTTAGCGAAGAAGGCGATTTGGAGGACATAGAAATACTGATCAAAGAGGTAGACATTCCCGAAGACACCTTTACTAACATAAAGAACTACTTGGCCAAGGCATTTACCAAATACCGCTTTCGGCGCATGCAACAACAGTATCCTTTAGCAGGAAACACTCCGGAAACTACCATTAAGAATGCGTTTCAAAACCTAATGCTCCCCTCTATTAAATACGAGTTCATCGTTGCCGGGAAAAAAGAGCGAGAATACCTCCAATATGAAATAGTCTTCGATGCCGAAGGTAGTTTTGAAAATATTCGACAGTCCTTACCGCCCAATTACGATCATGTACTGTATTAACCTGATATGACATATTTGCGATGTATTGGAATAAAAAGGTTATTCGGCTATATCGCCTTATTATGGGGTGTTAATTTGGCGGCACAGGATAATTTTACTGGATATATAGAGCCCGATATTTCTTTCAACTATAAAGTTGTGACCAACTACGACCATAATTTTAAGGTATCGACCCGAACGTTTTTTTATGATGACAACGACTATGTACTTCGCTCAAGGCAAATAGACCTGGTTCATTTTTCCAAACTAAAAATTCGGGACAACCAAAGTATCGCTTTTGGTGTTCAGTACCGTTTTAGGAAAAACTTTCAGCCAGACCGTGAAAATGAGCTTCGACTTACACAGCAGTACAACCGCACTGTGAAACCCCATGTGGTGCGTTTTGGGCATCGCTTGCGTTCCGAACAGCGCATTCAACCCTCTTTGACCACCTATCGTTTTCGGTATCGCTTCGCATTGGATTTTCCCTTGCAAGGAGAACAACTAGACGTTGGGGAGGCCTATTTTATTGCCTCTACAGAAACTTTGTTGAGCGTCGCCAAAGCAAACGCATCACAGTTCGATCATCGATTTACCGCTAACCTTGGGGTGCTATCCGCTGAAAAAACCAAAATTCAAACGGGTGTCGAATACCGTTTCGAAGATTATACGCATCGTACTGAAAATGTTTTTTTCGTTTTGGCATCGCTCATCCTAAGCCTGTAACAATTCCATAAATTTTGAACGTGGTATCTCTTCAGCGCCCAAACTGGCTAGATGTTCGGTATACAGTTGACAATCGATCAGTTTGTAATTTTTCTTCTCTAGTTCTTGCGCAAGGCATATAAAAGCAAATTTTGATGCATTAGCAACCGTACTGAACATACTTTCTCCGCAGAATGCTTGTTTCATATCTATTCCATAAAGCCCCCCTACCAGCTCATTACTTTCCCAAACCTCGTACGATACCGCAAAGCCCTTCTCGTGTAGGCCTAGGTAGGCTTGTTTCATGTCGGCAGTAATCCAAGTACCTTGTTGGCCTACTCGCTTCACATTGGCACAAAGATTCAACACCCGTTCAAAACAGGTATTCTTTGTCAGTCGAAACTGATTGCTTCTCAACACTTTTCGCATACTTTTCGACACTTTGATTTTGTGGGGAAACAAGACCATTCTCGGATTTGGACTCCACCATAAAATCAACGAATCTTCATTGAACCAGGGAAAAATGCCGTTTTGGTAAGCCAAAATAAGCCGTTCGGGCGAAAGGTCTCCGCCTACGGCCAAAAGTCCTTCAGAATTGGCATTTTCTACGGGAGGAAATTCGAGTCGGTCTGAAAGGAAGAACATTGGGTTGTGTTCCCTATCTTTTTTCACAGCTTGTTTTTTAATTTAAAGATACGGAAATGCGCAATAAAAGACCCCAAAGGTTTACAAAACCTTTGGGGTCTTTTATTAGTACGCCCAGAATTGAAACAGCCTATTAAAACGGTAAATCGTCGTGATCTTCCTCGTTTAGATTATCAACTGGTTCAAAGGCTTCTGCTGGCGGCACAGGTGGCATTCCTTCTGCAGGTTGCGCAGGCTGTAAACTTTCGATGCGCCATCCTTGAATCGAATTAAAGTATTTTACTTCTCCCTGCGGGTTTGTCCATTCACGGCCCCGTAGGTTAATGCTAATCTTTACGGGCTGCCCCACCGCGAAATTGTTCAACAAATCGGTCTTGTCCTGTACGAACTCAACCATTATGTGCTGGGGATATTGCTCCTCTGTGGTTACGACCACTTCTCTTTTGCGAAAACCGTTATTTCCAAATGTTTGGGTTTCCCCAATCAACTTGATTTTTCCTTCTACTTCCATGACTATGAATTATATGACTAAAATTTATAAGAGGCTAAAAATAACTTTATTCGTTTTAGCAACCTAACAAATCAAACACAAGTTATCAAAGGTTATCCGCGCCTTCAATAGCAAGCTCATCAAGATACCATAGGTCCTGAATTTGAAGCTCGAAAAACGCAGCTATTCTCTTGGGAGCCCAACTATAAAAGTCCCCAAATTCTTCCCATTCGCCTTTTGCGCACGGCCTTTTTTCCATGCATACTCCTTATCTCCAAGACCTTCTAAGAGCACATCGATATCCCTTAAGGTGTACATTCTGGGCAAAGAAGCTTGTCCGTCCCAGGCATAGCATACAGGAATGATAGGGATGAGATAGGTAAAAACCAATTGTTGCCAAGTCAATGGTTTTACAAAAGGGGTCATAAACAGGGTCATAAGCATTAGGATTATCAAAGAAATGGGGAGTAAAAGCCCCCAAATCCACAGCGGTATTTTATTCTCGGCCATTTCATAAATAAGGATGGCCTGTTTGGCTTCCTGTGCCGATTCCAAAATCTTCCTAGCACTTTTGGGAGACATATGATGAAAACTGTTCACCATGGTTTTGAGCCCTTTCGGGGACTGGGTAATATTCGTTGCATCAACCGAGTGTTCACTGTAACTGATGCCAACAACGGAATCCTCATTGAATTTCTTAATGAATCGACTATTGGGATACTTATCGGTCATCACCATGGTTACTTCGGTGAGCCCTTCTTTTTCATGAAGTAGTTTCAACACCTCTGGCATAACACCTCCGGAACCGGAACCCAAATCCACAATTTGCGTTAGTCCTTTTTCTTTCAAGACCTTTACAATCAATCCCATTAAAACCTCCCCGACACCTAGCATTTTATGCAATACTACGATAAGGTTCGTCATACAGGTACGTAGCCAGTCGGGAAACCGGGAAAAATCTTCGAATTCGAAAAGTTGTATTCGCTTCAAGTTCTTCACTTTGAGTGAAATTAAGGATTTCTACAATCTTCGATCAGCTGCTATTGAGGCCGATTTTATTCTGCAAGCAGTACCTTCCAAGCGGAAATCACATCGTTTTCCGCCAAATATTCTTTTGCCCTTTGTTCGATCTTTGCCCGATCTCCACCGCTGATCAAACTTCTTAGTTCCATGTGGGCGGCCACAAAATCGTTTACTTGCTGCTGGTTAGGCAATTGCGCTACATTTCCCAAAAGCCCCAGATCATTTCCGGTCAAATACGTACTAAGCCGTATCCTTTCGGGTAGTTGATCAACCCCGATACCAAGTTTGGAAAGCGGTTTGGGCACTTCAAAAAGTCCTTCGTTCGCCCTACTGTACCAGTTCCCCCCTAAACGGGCCACCTGATCGATCTTATGCTGGTCAATACTTCCCTTCGTATCTAGCACAGCCGTATCGATATGCATTTGCACAACCTCCGAAAAAATTAAATTTCCCGCACCGCCTTCTTCCCCGAGCGCCTCCACTTTTGTTACCTTGCACTCGAACTGTACGGGTGATTCGGCGACCCGAAAAGGGCGTACCACTTTAGACCGCTGCATGGTTAGCCCGGCCTTTTTAAATTCATTCTCCCCGGCAGGGTATTCTGTGCTCGACAATGACATCTGTTGTACCATATCATAGTTTACGATATTAATGACCACTTCTTTGGTGCTCAGCACATTCTCCAAAGTGTGTTTGGTAGTATTATCCCGCACCCTACGCGCTGGCGAGAAAATCAAGATCGGTGGGTTGGCACTAAAGACATTAAAAAAACTAAAGGGCGATAGGTTTGGCCGCCCCTTTGTATCGATCGTACTGGCAAAGGCAATGGGCCTAGGACCTACGGCACCTAAAAGATACCCGTGCAACTTGGCCGTTGGCAATTCGTTGGGTACTATGGACAACATTTCTTTTTGCATCCCATAAAGGTACACAATTAGAGGTTCATCCCATGATCTTGGCAATGGTCGCATATCGTTGTAAATTGGGGCGTGTCCACTGACGAAGGCTATCGCCTTGTCAGGGCCGGGCTATTCGCTCTTACGCCTTGCCTTGCGGGCTACGGGGTAACCGCTGCTATCCCTCACGCAAGACGACCAACCAAACCATTTAAATACATAGGTTTAAAAAAAGAATTTTCCGCAGGAGCAGCAGTGAACAGTTGGCAGTAAACAGCTTGGTGGCCCTAACAAAACTGCAGACTGCCGAGTGCCACTGCCTACTTATTGAAAGTTTGTAAAAACTGAAAGTCTTACACTAAAATACATATCTGCACGCAATGTCCGTAGGGTCTTGTCGGAATGCAGTCGGGGTTTCAACCAACCATTACGACCAATGAATTACAACGGGCTCTTATTACTTTTGACCCTTACTAGACCTTTTTACGTTATCTTTGAAATACGGGTGGCTACTGATTTTCAAAACCTGCCCAAAGACCATTTTGGATGAATTTTAGTCCTAAGAAAAAAGCTTCCAACATTATTCTATTGATAGCATCGTTTGCTATCGTAAGCCTTATTTTATGGAATACCAATAGTTTCTTCAAAAAATTCAAGGAAGAGGAACGGCATAAAATGGAAATCTGGGCCACCGCCCATTCTGAGCTGTTACAAGCACCTTTGGACGCCGACCCCGGAGAACTCCCCATCAAAATATTCCAGAACAATACCTCTACCCCTATGATCTTGGTAGATAAAGACGGGTCTACCAAAATTCACAATATGCCCAAAGAACGGGCGAACGATGTGGCATACATCCAAAAAGCCATTGAAAAATTCAAGAAAGAAAACCAACCTATTGTCATTGATTATTTAGGAGAAGAATTGGCTACCCTGTACTACGGGAATTCCGAGGTACTCAATAAATTGAAGTACTACCCCTTGGCCTTGCTACTGATTATCTTTTTGTTCGGCACGGTTATTTTCTTTTTCTTTAAAACCAATAAAGCTTCTGAACAGAACAAGCTCTGGGCAGGCATGGCCAAGGAAACGGCCCATCAGATAGGCACACCACTTTCCTCGCTCCTTGGCTGGAATGAACTGTTAAAGACCCAAAATATTGATTCTGAAATCACCAAGGAAATCGAAAAAGATATTTCCCGTTTGGAAACCATCACGGAGCGCTTTTCGAAAATAGGCTCCTTACCCACCTTAGAGCGGCATAATATCGTAGAAGAAACAAAGCAAGCGTTTGATTATCTAAAACGGCGAAGTTCCAAACTCGTTAGCTTTTCGTTCCATTCCAATATAGAGCAGGCCACTGTTTTGCTGAATCCTTCCCTGTATCAATGGACCATTGAAAATCTTGTAAAAAATGGCATCGACGCCATGCGGGGCAAAGGAACTATCGCTATCGAAATCGCAAAAGACATAAATTACGTACATATACAAGTAGCCGATAGCGGCCACGGTATTCCAAGAAGTGATTACCAGACCATTTTTAACCCCGGTGTCACTTCAAAAAAGCGTGGTTGGGGCCTAGGCCTGTCCTTGGTAAAACGAATTGTGGAAGAATACCATAAAGGCAAGGTAAAGGTGCTATCGTCGAGTAAACAGGGCACGGTGATGCAAGTAAGTTTGCAAATCGTTCGGTAAACCTGTCCTATTCGAATTTATGTGTTAAAAATGGCAAAAGAAAAACTACAGGTCATCAAAGAAACACCGTTACAAAACCATTGTACGGAGTGTTTTAATCAGGAGCTTCAACTTAGCTTTTACCAAAAGCACCGATATGGCAGGTTGTTTCATCGTACCACGGCAGAAGTTACCCACCAAATCAAATGCAATAAATGCGGTTCGAACATCTATCCCTCTCAATGGACCGATGATATAGAGCGCATCCTTGACTACTACCAAAAAATGGTAGTCCCCGAAAAGGCATCCATACGGTTTACGAAACTTTTTTACGTGCTGATCCTACTTTTTATAGTGTTGGTGGCCGCTGTAGTCTATTTGTATCTTAACGGTGTTATTCAATGGCCGACCTGATTTTTGCCGCTATGGTCTCAAATTCCTCTTTGGACATTGAAACCTTGTGTTGAAAGGTGGCATCGCCCATACCATTAAGAGGGATCAAATGTACATGTACATGGGGTACCTCCAGACCAATGACCGTTATGCCCACTCGTTGGCAAGGAACCGTAGCTTCCAAGGCTTTTCCCACCTTCCTTGAAAAAGCCATAAGGCCTAGATAGGTCGCCTCATCAAGATCCATAATCTTATCCACTTCCTTTTTTGGAATACACAGCGTATGTCCGACAGCATTGGGGTTGATATCCAAAAACGCAAAGTAGTTATCGTCTTCAGCAATCTTGAAGCAAGGTATTTCCCCTTGGATAATTTTTGTGAACAAAGTGGGCATCTTACCTACGTTTTAACATACTAGGTTCTTGAAATTTCAAGAATCTCAAATTTTAAGGTACCGTTGGGTACGGTAATCTCGGCAGTCTCTCCTACTGTTTTTCCCAAGAGCCCCTTTCCAATGGGAGAGTTGACCGATATTTTTCCTGCTTTCAGGTCTGCCTCGCTCTCTGCTACCAAGGTGTAGGTCATCTCCATTTGGTTGCCGGTATTTTTTAGCTTTACGGTAGAAAGCACCAATACCTTTGAAGTATCTAACTGGGACTCATCGATCAAACGGGCGTTCGCTACGGTTTCCTCCATTTTTGAGATTTTCATCTCTAAGAGTCCTTGGGCCTCTTTGGCGGCATCGTACTCTGCATTTTCAGAAAGGTCTCCCTTGTCCCTCGCTTCTGCAATGGCCTGCGATGCTTTGGGGCGCTCTACATCGCGCAAATAATCTAGTTCTTCTTTCAACTTTTTTAGCCCCTCCGCCGTGTAGTATGATACGTTACTCATGATATCCTCGTTTAATAAATAAGAAAATCCCCTACTGCTACGATGCGATGCATTGTTTTTAGTGAGGATTTAACGCAAATATACATATTTTTTACTCAATTTTGCTTGCGTTAAACAATTAGTCCATCCCCTATGAGACGTCTTTGGAGCTTGCTTTTTTTAATAGTCGTACTTTCATGCGATAATGATCGGGGAGAACGTAATCCGTTCTTACAGGAGGTCGGTTTCCGTTTTGACCTTAACTTGAGCTTGCCACTGTACAGTCCGTTGACCAATACGGGCAATGCGGTCTATGTAGGTGCAAACGGTGTGGGCACCCGTGGTATTTTTGTGATCAATGTTGGTTTCGACCAATTTAGGGCTTTCGAGGCAAGCTGTCCGAACCATGCCCCTAACGAATGCTCGACCCTCGAACTGGACGGCCAAACGGCCACTTGCCCTTGCGAAGACTATGAATATAGCCTATTCACAGGGCAACAGCTTTCACGGCCAGAGGATGGGAACCGCTACTATGACATGTTGGAATATCGGGCCACCTTTAACGGAGGCGTCGTGGTCGTATCGAACTAGGGGAAATCGTAGGGCTTGTTTTAAAAACCCGACTTAATCGTTGAAGCTATTGATTTTTTGAACTGCCAACTTGGGTGCTATTCTAGATAGCCAAAACAGCAGTTTTACTTTCCCCACCTGTATCTCTTTTACCCCTTTTTCCAGTCCGTTGACCATCCCTTCGACCGCTTTTTTTGTAGAAATAGCTGTGGGTGGCACATTGCCCTGGTGCCAAGGACTATCGACAACCGGAAACAATACTTCGATGACTTCGATGGGAATATCTTTCAATTGCATTCGTAAAACCTGTGTAAAAGAATGTAAGGCCGCCTTCGTTGCATTATAGAACGGATAAATAGCCCTTGGGGCATACACGAGCCCCGTGGTGATGTTGACAATTTTGGCTCGCTCGTTCTTCTCCAATATCGGGATCAGAAGTTTACAAAGTGTAATGGGGGCCATAAGGTTGGTGTCGATTTCGGCCCTTGCCTTTTCCAATATACTTGCATCTTCATAAAATTGTGCTTTATGAGCGATCGCAGCATTGTTAATAAGCATATTACATTGTGGGTGGTGTTCCTGAATCCAGGTTGCCATTTTTTGAATTTCATGAAACTTTGAAACGTTGCATTGAATTATTTTTACAGTCGGCAAACTCAATTTGGCCCGCTCCAGTCTTTCCATACTTCGACCACAAAGGATTACCGTATTATCTTTCTCAATAAGGCTTCTGGCCAATTCAAGCCCAATACCGGAACTTCCCCCCGTTATTAGTACAGTGTTTTTTCTCAACTCCATGTTATGATACTTATGGCACAAAGAAAGGCCCCCTGCGCCTTATTTGCATTGACCTATGTTAAGTGAACGATTTTTTTAATCGGCTTAAAGACTCAGGGGCTATACCGATATACGAAGCAACAATGCTTTGCTTTATGCGACTTTCCAGATTGGGATAGCGTTTCAAAAAAGCCTGATACCGCTCCGCAGCGTTGAACAATAAAAATTCACGTTCCCGTTCTTCTTTAGCTATAAAGCCTTTTTGCAAAAGCACGATTAAAAAAGAGCTCCATAACGTATTCTCCGCGAAGAGTTTTTGTAGTTCATTGAAGTCAACTATTTCTACCGCTGAGTCTTCCAACGCTTCAATCGTAAAATAGGAACCGCGTTTCTCTACCATGGCACTGTAGGAACTTAGGACGTTGCCTTCCGGAAAAAAGCCTTTGGTCAATTCTTCCCCTTCCGAAGTGGGATAATAGTAACGAAACAGTCCTTTTTTTACAAAAGCGACCGATTTGGGAAGTTCGCCGGCCGAAACAAAGTGCTTTCCTTTTTGAATAGTGGCGGGGCGTACCAAACGGCTAAATTTTCGCTGCTGATCTTGTGGCACATTGGCAATTGCTATTACCAAGGATACAAAACTATGTGGTGGTTCGTTCATCACTTTAAAATAATAGCTATTGGAATGAAGTAAAACTACTTTGTGTTCCTTTTAATATCCGATCCATTACCCAACTGGTATGCAATGCCGAAGTCCCCAAGGAAGGGTGCACTTTTCTGTTTTCTAGATGGGCCTTTATATTTTTCACATGAAACTCCTGAATGTGTTCGGGATTTGGTATTTCCATTGTAGTGAGGCCCTTCTCATTTTCGAGTACCAGAGGGCGTTCATGAAAAACCGCAAAACGTAAGATACCCTGATTTCCTATGATTTCAACCTCATCGCGATGCTCATGACCGCCAAAATTCCAACTACCCTCCCCGGTAATATTATTTTTATGCAGCCAACAGGCGGTGATAGCATCTTTGGCGGTGTATAATCCTTGTTGGTTCACCGCAATACCGTGTGCCTGTTCAATGTCGCCCAAGAGATAAACGAACAAATCGAGCCCATGACTGGCCAGGTCATCAAAGTAGCCGCCGGGGGCGATGCCCGCTTCGGTTCGCCAATTGGTACCCCTGCTTTCATCAAGCTCGGAAGCTGGTTTTGACAAGTGCCATCGAACGTGCCGCAACGTACCAATTTCATGTGCATCCAACCACTTTTTCACCTGTTCAAAACGGGGCAACGAACGGCGGTAGTAAGCAACGAACAACGGGAGATTCTGTTTCTCAAAGGCTTTATAGATAGCAAGACTATCGGCATAACTCGGTGCCATGGGCTTTTCAATACAGCAGGGTTTGCCCGCTTTGGCTACCTTTAAAGCATACAATTTATGGGTGTCCGGTGGGGTGGCTATGTATACCGCATCGACCGTATCGGAATTGATCAACGCATCGGCGTCAGTATAATAATTTGGCACTCCATGCCGTTTCGCATAATCGGCCGCCTTTTTAGCATCTCGGCGCATCACGGCTACCAATTCAAAACCAGGGGTTTGCTGGTAAGGCGGACCGCTCTTGACTTCGGTAACACTACCACAACCTATAATACCCCAACGTATGGATTCCTTTTGTTTGTACATGACCATTCAATGTTTTGTGCAAGTTAAGATATTGCTGTTATCAATTTAAAAAATCGAGCACAGGTCAAAGTACGGATTTCCATCGCCTTGATTCTGCAAATTCCTTGATGGTCTGGTTGCGTTTTTCCAAAAAATCGGTCATATAGTTCTTCAAAAAAAGCGTGTCTGCCAATTTTCCAATAATTCCCAAAGGCGACTCATAATCGAAAGTATCGGTCATGAGCGTATGTCCGTTTTCTCTTTTGAAAAAATATTCATGTTTGAACCGTTTGAACGCACCTGTTACCATTTCATCTGCAAAATAGGTTGGGCGTTCGAGTCGGGTTACTTTGGAGGTCAGTGTTTGCCAAATTCCAAAATGTTTGGCACGCCATGTAACCGTCTCTCCTAAGTTTATGAGGCCGTTCATAGTACCCGCAATCGCCTGCTCTTGGGTATGGGCGGTAGAAATCCGATGCAAATCGATACTTCTGGACAAGTCAAAAACTAGCTTAATATCTGCTCGAATCTCGGTTTTTAAATTGATAACGGGCATACTTTTAGATATGTATGTTTTAAAAATAACAACCTAGTTAAAAGGCCCATTTAGGGGTGCAAAAGGTCCAAGACCACCTCATCATATCGAAAAGGCCTTGTTTCCAATTTGTTTTCACAGAGCCAATCGATAAATCTATTTACCTTTTCTGGTCGCATGTGGCCCCAAGTTTCTGCGTCCCCGTAATAAGGAGCAGTAAATTCCTGACTTTCAAGCAAATCCAAATCCGCATCTTGCTCCGAAACGTAGGGCGCCATCATTGAAATGGCTTCCCTTGGGTACTTTTGAGAATACAAAAACCCTTTTTTGGTCGCCTCTAGGAGTTTTTGACACATCCTCTTATTTTTCAATGCTTGCTTTTTGCTAGCCATGATGATAGGGGAATACCCATAGGGAATCCCATAGTCATCCATCTGAAAAGATTTAAGGGAAATACCTTTGTTTTTAGCGTGTACCCCTTCCCAATTCAGAAATATCCAGGTAGCGTCGGCTTTTTTGGTGAGCAAGGTTTCCCAAATACCTAATTTTTCAGGATATGAAATTCTTAGGTTTCCGGTACCTCCGTCATTCTTGACCATCTCCTTTACGATAGCATCTTCATAACGCGCTTTGTATGAAGCATAGGTACGGCCATCCAAGTCCTTTGGAGAATTGATTCCGCTATCGCCTAAAGTAACGATGGCACTCAAGTCTTTTTGAAACAGTGTAGCGATCGCCATGGTATCGAATGGCTTCGCTTTAACCCGATAACTCAAAATACTCTCAAAGGGGCAAAGTGCGAAATCGACCTGTCCCAATTCCAGTTTCTTGGCAGGTGTAAGGTCGTAATGGTCCTCCAAGGGAGTTTCGATTTGGAGTTCCAGTCCGTTTTCTTTGTAAAACCCCATTTGCTGTGCAACATAAAAACCGGTATGGTTCGTATTGGCCGTCCAATCCAATGCAATCTTAATTTTTTCCATGGCTGTTTTTGATTAAAACCGTACGGTAGCACCTATTAAAAAGTTTCTCCCTGCCTGCGGGTAAAAGCCCGCTCCTTCAACAGTGGTGACCGTTCCAGGATTCGAAAAGTCATCATCAAAAGTGAAGAAATACCCGTTGGAAACAATATCCTGATCGGCCACATTGTTGATCAGTCCCGAAAAAGTGATACTGTCTACAAAACCATCGATATCCCAAACGTACTGCACGTTAAAATCGAGTTGGGAATAGGCATCCAAGACCGAGGTTTCCGAATCGATATTACCCATGTACTGTTTACCCACATATTTGGATAAAAACGAAATATCGAGCGTCTCGAAAGGGGAATAGGTAAACCAGTTTCCGATGACCACGTTGGGTGAATAGGCGATATTGGTATTGCCTAAATTCTGCAATACGCCATCCCTTTGAAAAAGAAAATCAATGTTGCGGTTGTCGCTCAGGGCTACATTAGGTCGCCATTGAAATTGATCACTAAAGATGATGTTCGCATCCAGTTCCAGTCCCAAGCGGTAGCTATCGCCCACATTGGCGCGCAAGGGTGCGCCCACATCGTTCAATTCTCCGGTTAATACCAGTTGATCTTTATAGCGCATGTAATAGAGGTTGGTATTCACCTGCAAGCTAGGGGAAACATAGCGCCAACCCAGTTCTACATCCTGTAGTCTTTCGGGTTTGGGGCTACCGTTCTCATAGTCATTTCGATTGGGCTCCCGGTTCGCCACGGCATAACTGAGGTAAAAGTTGTTTTTCCGGTTCAAATCAAAGGTGAGTCCGGCCTTTGGGTTAAAGAAATTGAAGGTATCATCCACTATTCCTGTGTCTTCTCCATTCGCTTCGTAATCCACCGTGCGATATTGAAAATCCCCAAACAGGCTCCACTTTTCTGTGAGATCGTAGTTTGCTTTGGCATACAGGTTCAAATCGGTTTTTCTGGAGGTATCGTCGTAGTAACGATCTCGTATTTCACTATCACTGGCAAACCTTGCCCAAATAACTTCTCCGAAATGGTCGCCTTCGTACTGGTTGTAACCCCCGCCGAAGATCAAATCCAAGCGGTCACCAACATAGTTGGCAGAGAAAACGGTGCCATAGAAATCATTGTCAAGCCAACGCCTACGAATCAAATCGGTGGTATTCACCTCTTCTCCGTTTACGGTCAAGGGTGTAAATCCGTAAGTGGCAAAGTCATCGTCTTCCCGAAACTGTTCAAAATAACCGCGACCACGGGTATAATGAAAAGCCAGGTTGGTATTCCATCGGTCCGACAGCTTCTCGTTCCATAATAACTGGGCATGATCTTGCTTATAGTTATCGACCTCATTGTCATAAAACTGGGTATTACCGTTTTCATCGGTATAGATTCCGGAGGGATTAAAAGTGCGATCGGTCTCGAGCGTTTCGGCATCGATGCCGTACCAAGCTTGGTAGGTAATCTCATGACCTCCGAACAATAAGGCCTTTATCAATCTTTTATCGTCTTTGTAGGCTCCTTGAAGAAAATAAGCGTCCAAATCGGCTCTAGCCCTATCAATATAACCATCCGAGGTAATTCTAGAAAGACGCCCAGAAATCTCCACATGGTCGTTCAGCAAGCCCGTACTGAATTTCAAATTGTTTCGGAATGTACTAAAGCTTCCGATAGAGGAAGAGATTTGTCCGTATGCCTCTTCGGAGACCGCATCGGTCAATAAATTGAGACTTGCCCCGAACGCCCCGGCCCCGTTGGTCGATGTACCTACCCCTCGTTGCAATTGGAGGCTTTCGGTCGAAGAGGCAAAATCGGGCATATTTACCCAAAACGTACCGTGCGACTCCGAATCGTTATAGGGAATCCCGTTGATGGTCACATTTACCCGGGTCGCATCGCTTCCCCGCACCCGTATGCCCGTATAGCCAACCCCTGCACCGGCATCAGATGTGGTGACCACCGAAGGCAAAAAGTTCATTAAAATGGGAATATCCTGGCCCAGGTTTCTAGGGGTGAATTCCTCTTTCGTAAAGTTCGAAAAGGTAACCGGTGTTTCATTCGTGACCCGAATCGCGGAGACGAAGACCTCATCTAGCGAAACCGGATCCTTGAACATGTTGATGACCATATACCGGTCTTTATTCAAATTGACCGTAATATACTTAGGTTCTGAAATAACGCTTACGACAAAAACGTATTCCCCTTCTGGTAGCGTTATGGAAAAATTACCCTCGAAATCGGTAGAAGTTCCTTGAGTGGTTCCCTCTACTACGATGGATGCACCTGGCAATGGCTCTTCTTGGTCGTCGACGACCTTTCCTGAAAAAGTAAGCTCTTGGGCCGAGAGCCCCCAGCTAAAGCAAGTAAACACCCATATCGTACAGAAAACTTTGATACGATTCACTTGGCTTTTTGGTAAAGAACAGTTGAGGCCTCTTCTTTCTAAAGTGGTCTCTTTTGAAAAAATTGAATAGATAGGTTTCATTCGTACTACTATATAGTGACGAATAAAAGGGGCTATTATTCCAAGTTAAACATGATTTTTGGTCCATCTAAGAACCTACGAAATTCCAAATGGTGGCTTGCGCCGTCCCTTGGCGGCATTACCCGCCCAGGTTCATTGGGTATAATCTCAGCCCGCCCTAAACTTTATTTGAACCTTGTTCATTTATAAGTTCGGAGCTAAAGCACCCCTTTGAGATGCTACAAAGGTAGTACGGAATCGGATAGTACCATAAAAAATCGTCATAAATATTAACGATTCCCTGTAAACAATATGGATCTTATGTACGTATCTTATATATAGACCTTAGGTCGAATACCGATGTATGAAAGACGAATCCAAGAATAGATTTACCTTTAAAATCATCTTTAGCTACCTTGTTCTGGCCGTACTTTTTTTGGTGGCAGGTTATTTTATCTATACAGAAATACGAGTTATTCTCTATAATGAAACTGCCGATGAAACCGACATCAAGCTATTGAAAACCGGTGCTTTGGTGACCGATCTTTATGAGGCCGAAAGTTTATCGAAGCTGGCACTACAAAACAAGACCCAAGCCAATTTCAATGCGTATGCCGCGAAAATCGACACTATTTTAATGAAAATTGATACGCTCGTTGTGCTTTCGACCCACCCACAACAAAAAAATCAGCTCGATAGTGTTCAAATTCTGTTAAAACAAAAAGTAGCCAACAGTAATGAGCTTCGGAGTTTAAAAGTAAAGAACGAAGCCAATAGCTCTATTGATAATGCGCTAAAGGAATTCCAAAAAATGGAGTCTTCTTTTGGAAAGCTGACCGCCTATGACATACATCCGAATCCCGAAAGCCTATCGAACTACGAACGAAAGGTGCTGGAAGATTGGGTCAAGTACTTAAACGATAACATTCCTGCCGATAGTTCTGACATTCCTGATTCTGAAAAAATAGACTCTATTTTAAATGCCTCCAAGGTACTATTGGTCGAAGCAAAAAGGAAGGATGCCAAAACGCAGCGTTTTCTCGCCCAAAAAGAAAGGCAGATCAACAAGAACGATTTGGAGCTTTCACAACAGTTGCGTACCATTATTGCCGACTTTGAGCAAGAGGTATTGCGCAATACCTATAACCAAAGCCTCAAGAGACAGACCGCGCTTCGCAGAAGTATGCGTTTGGCAGGCTTTGCGGCCTTATTGGGATTTTTGGTCGTGGCGCTGTTCACATTCTTGATCAACAGGGATTTTTGGCGCGTACAGACCTACCGTCAAAAGCTTGAAAAGGAAAAACGATTCTCCGAATCACTGCTCAAAAGCAGGGAACAATTGATCTCTACGGTAAGCCATGACCTTCGTACTCCCTTAAACACGATTACCGGTTATACCGAACTCATGGAAAATACCCCCTTAAGTGAGAAGCAGCAACAGTATCTTAAAAACGTAAGGTCCTCTTCTGAATATGTAGGGAACTTGGTGAACGATCTTCTCGATTTTTCAAAATTAGAAGCGGGCAAACTCAACATTGAGAGCGTGCCTTTCGTCACCGCCCATTTGTTACAGGAAACAGCAGAAAACCTACAAGCCATTCACGACCACAACAAGATCCAACTCTTTCTTGAAATCGACCCCAAATTGGAGCAACCCGTTCTTGGCGACCCTTTTCGAATTCGCCAGGTGTTGACCAACCTTATTGGAAATGCCTTTAAGTTTACAGAGGAAGGCTCGATAAAAATTCAAGCTAGGACTTTGGGAAAAGGAAAAAACATCAAGGCAAAAATTGATGTAATCGACACAGGAATCGGAATTCCAAAAGACAAACAAAAAACCATCTTCAAAGAGTTTACGCAGGCCGACGATACGACCGAGAAGAAGTTTGGCGGCTACGGATTGGGACTTACCATTAGCAAAAAACTGACCGAACTGTTGGGAGGAGCCTTAACGCTAGAGAGCGAAGTGGGGAAAGGAAGTACCTTCAGCTTAGAGATTCCGTTGAAAATCACCGACGCAATAGAAGCGCGTACGACCGAAGCTCCCTATTTGATTCCGAAACTACGAATGCTTATTGTAGATGACGATACTGCCTTGTTACGTATGTTGAAAGAATTAGCCGAAAGCATCGGTATTACCGCCCATACTTTTTCGAACTTTCTGCAGGTCGAAACAGATTCACATTTGGCATACGACTTGGTGCTCACAGACATACAAATGCCGCAGATTACCGGTTTTGAGGTGTTAAAACGTCTAAAAGCCGGCGAATACCAACACTACGAAGGCCAACCTATTATTGCTATGACCGGTAGAAAGGATTTGGAGACCGAGGCTTATACGGCCTTAGGTTTTGCGCAAGTATTGCAAAAACCATTTTCAAAAGGAGAACTGATCGGCATGATTAAATTGCTCGGGTTACAAAATGAGCATATGACTTTGGAAACCTCATCTACAAAGGCTAAGGTAACTTCGGGGCAGCTATACAGCCTTGATATCATACACTCGTTTTTGGGCACCAATGAAGATGCCATTCACGAGGTATTACAGACCTTTCTTTTGGATACCGCTACCAATAGGCAACTCCTGAAAGAAACCATTGCTGCGAGGGACTATCCCCAAATCAATAGTGTCGCGCATCGCATGTTGCCCATGTTCAGACAGTTGAAAGTGACGGACTGCGTACCCATCTTGGAATCATTGGAAATAGCCACCCCTTCGGATATGGCTCCGAATGCCCTCGATGATAGATTGGAAATATTGGAGCAAAACGTGGGCTTATTGGTAACCGCACTTGAAAGCCATTTGGCTACAAGTCCAACTTATAATGGCTGATTTTGTTATACAGTGTTTTTCTAGTTACCTGTAGCAATTTGGCTGCCTCCGATTTATTAAAATTGGTACGTTTAAGCGCCTTGATTATTCGGTCTTTCTCGAACTCTGATTTTGAAAATTGGGTATTGCCATTGTGTTTTGAAGAAGGGCGACTCACCTCTTGGGGAAGGGCTTCAATTTCGACCTTCTCACCAGCGGTCAAAAGTACAGAGCGTTTGATGACGTTTTGAAGTTCGCGCAGATTCCCAGGCCAATGATACTGTCGAAAGGCATCCCAAACAGCTTTGGAAAATCCGGCGACCTTCTTATGCAGGTTTTCATTCGCCTTTGCCAAAAAGTGTTCCGCAAAAAGCACTAAATCTTCAAAGCGTTCTTGTAAAGAGGGAATCGTTATCGAAAACTCGTTCAGACGATGGTACAGATCTTCACGAAAACTGCCTTTTTCGACCGCTTCGATCAGGTCTTCGTTCGTCGCGGTTATGATTCGGACATCGACACGAATCTCCTTGGTACTACCCACTCGTTTTATTTTGCGTTCCTGTAGTGCTCGTAATAGTTGAATTTGGTTATCATAGGAAAGATTTCCGACTTCGTCCAAAAAGAGCGTGCCACCATTGGCCGCCTCAAAATTACCTATCTTGTCCTCTACAGCTCCTGTAAAACTGCCTTTTACATGACCAAAAAACTCACTGGTCGCCAGTTCTTTGGGAATGGCACCACAATCGACCGCAACGAAAGGAAAATCCTTACGCCTACTTTGGTCATGAATGGCCTTGGCCGTTACTTCTTTTCCGGTTCCACTTTCACCCGTAATCAAAACCGACATATCGGTCGGAGCAACCAATTTGATATACTTTGCTAGCTGAAGGGAGGCTTCGCCAACCCCAACGATCGTATTGACATCGCTACTAATTTGTTTTTTCGAATTGTTTGGCACCACTTCTTTTGACAGGGTGCTGGCCGTATCTTTATGCTTAGATGTTGTTTCAGGTATGCTTTGAAGTGCATTTTGGATGACCATCACGATCTCGTCCGGAGTAAAGGGCTTGGAAATATAGTCGTAAGCCCCTTTTTTCATGGCGTTCACCGCAGTACCTACTTCGGCATAGCCGGTCATCAAAATTACCTGTGTTTTCGGGTTGACCTTTTTTATATCGGTCAGGAGTTGTATGCCATCGTAATCGGGAAGACGCAAATCGGTCAGTACCACATCGAAATCGGTTTCGGAGAACTTAACCTTGGCATCGGGTGCGGTAAAACTGGTCTGTACTTTATATGCGTGTTTGGTCAAGAACTTCTGCAGCATTTGACAGAATGCGGCATCGTCCTCAATGATCAAGATGTTTGGCATATTGAGTTCTTTGTATTACTATCTACGTAAAAATAGTGCTTGATGGCCGAGACTGCCCCAAAATTATCTTAAAAGAAGTAAGAAATCACTGCTAAAACTATCCTAGAACAAAGTGGTTATGAATTTGATTTTGAAAATAATAGCCTCTTAAAATCAATAAAAGTGAAAGTGTAAAAAAAGTAAGTAGTGTAAAGCCTTAGGTATATAGTTGAGCCGACTTAAATGAACCCGGACCTATGCAGCTTTTGGGCGAGGTATTAAGGTAGAAATTTCGACGCTATCGGTAGGGGTTGATTCGGCCTGCAAATTCTAATGCGACTTCGTCTTGTAGAATTCGGGCACCAATTACCACTTCCTTCGACAATCCGTGGATTCCTTTTGGACGATTGCCTGAAAAAACAGACCCCGACGCTATCGGTCGGGGTTGATTCGGCCTGCGAATTCTAATGCGACTTCGTCTTGTAGAATTCGGGCCTCATTAAATTAGAAAGGGATCGTATTTTCATACGACCCCTCTCCGACCAAACCAACTTGATACAAAACAAATAACTCAAGTTATTACATTTCAATCCAGTTTCCGTTCTCATCGGCATACAAGGTACCTGATGTACCATCTTCCAAAGACACTTCTAATTTGAACTGTTTTGCTTCGTTCACATAGGCCTTATCGATAGTAGCCGTAGGATAGTTTTTAGCAACCGCTGCAGTTACAGCCTCGGGCAATTCACTTGTAGCGATTTCCGAAAAATCGTCTTGTGCAACAGCTTCAGTAGCTACGGCTTCAACGGCGTCTGTATCCTGAGCGAAAGTTGACAAACTTCCTAGAGATAATGCTAATACAAAAAATACTTTCTTCATGATTCTCGTTTTAAACTGTATTAATAATTTGGTTAGAGTATAGAAAATATGATACCAAAAAGACCGAAAATCATAACAAATTGATTATCAGATATATGTGTTTTTTTACCATTTTTTCAACTGTGTAATTCTGTGTAGTACGGTGTGAAAACGTATAAAACATACACGTTTTAGTTACTGCATTGCCGACCCTGAATCGCGTGTTAACACCGCTGGAAATCCTGAACACCAGCATGACCAAACCACCATTCGTTTTAAATGCATCGGTTTTAGGAAAGGAACGGAATTCTTTTGGAACATTGCGCCAAAATAGCAATGGACAGTTGGCAGTAAACAGTTTCGTGCCCCTGTTGTAACTACAGACTGCGAAGTACACTGCCCTACTGGTTGAAAAAGTCTTGCACTAAAATGCATCGTTTCAATGCAAGATCGTCATCAATGAAATCCTTCGGGATGTAATGTCATAATCAAAAAAACAAAAAACATGGTCGTGAAGGTTTCGGGGGGCTCGTTTATAGACTTTTGAGCGGTTCTGAGATTTGGGTGCACAGATGGTTCTCCTCAACAGGCAAGAACCATCTAAGACTTTTTGTAAAAATAAAAGTCCCGACAGGGGACTGCGGGACTTTCATTTTCAACTTAAACTAACTATATAACTCAATAAGAACGTGGGGTTCGTTACATCTCGATCCAGTTACCTTCAGCATCAGCATACAATTCTACTGCTTCACCATCTTCTTTGGTAACTTCCAATTTATACTGTGCTGCTTCATTTACATAAGCCTTTGCTATGGTAGCTCCAGGATGTGCTGCCTCAAGAGCAGCAGTAATAGCTTCCGGTAATTCTTCTAAGGCGATTTCCGCGAATCCGTCTTGCTCTTCAACTACCTCAGTGGCTACTGCAACCGCTTCTTTTGCTTCTTCTTCCTGTGCGAATGCGGTCATCGTTGCTAGGGACAATGCCGCTACTAAAAATACTTTTTTCATGTTACGTGTGTTTAAAATTTACGAATGATTTTGTGTTCAATTTCAATGAGTAACAAGAGAAAACAATGCCATTGATATCATTACACTCAAAAACACTCTAAATAACTGATTTATAGCTATTTAAAATTAAAAATGGATATGCATGTAATGTATAACAGTGTGTAATCAGCCAGAAAGTGTGTAATTTTTACACAACATTTGACAGCAGATGCATTCTTTAACTTGCTTGATGGGAAGGGCGCAACAAGTCATTCACCGTTTTGACCGGATTAAAGGTGGTCACCGGCACTTCCACGAAGATGGTATTCCAATAGGCCATAGCACCGTTCCAGAGTCCAGGAAGTTCTAGTGCTTTCAATTCTCGGCCTTCTTTTGTTTTATTGGTAATGAATCCCAATTTAGCATCCACATAATTCAATAGGTCGTACTTCTGACCTTTATAATTTTTGACCCCACAAACCAAATCAACAGGATTGAAATGGGTAGCGCCTTTGAGAAGGGCAGCCTGCTCCTCATTCCCCATATCTACCTGTGCCGATTCTACGATTTGTAGCGAAATGTTACCGTTCGGATCCTTTACCCAAAAAGGTCCGCCCCCAGGCTCTCCCTCATTCTTTACCATACCGCAAACCCTTATCGGTCGGTTCATCTTGTCTTGCAATACCTTTATCTGTTCCGACAGGCTGAAGTCATCAAAACCACTGGAAAAACGAACGTTGATCTCGCTTTCCAAAAAATCTTTGATCGCGAGCAATTGGGATGCATCAACATTCCCTTCTTCCAACGACCTTGCATATTCGAATAGTTGTTGCTGCACTTTTAGCAAAACCCCCGCCAAAAGCTTTTTACTGTCCGCAACGATTTTCAATGCTTTCGAAGTAACCACATTATCGATATTTTTGATAAAGATAATGTCAGCATCCTGTTCATTCAGGTTTTCTATCAAAGCACCATGACCTCCGGGCCTAAACAACAAAGAACTATCGTCATTTCTAAATGGTGCATTTTCCATATCGACTGCAATGGTATCGGTGGCTGGTTTTTGAAATGAAAAGCTCACCTCAAAGTCAATTCCGGTACGATGCTTTACCCTGGCCTTGGCCACTTCAAATTCTCTTCGGAACATCATTTCGTGCTGGGGCGATACTGTAAAATGTAGTTGTGCCTTTCCACCGGTCTCCGCATACAGTGCTGCTTCGTTCAAATGTTCCTCGAAGGCCGTTACGACCCCAGCATCATATTGATGAAAAGGCAGTAATCCCTTTGGATAAAACCCGTAGTTTAAACCATCTTCTGAGAGCATTTCTGCCACGAACAACTTTTTTTCATGGTCATCAGAGGTAGCTTTCCCTTTGATCCTAGATTGTATAATGTCGTAAAAAGGCAAGGAACCCCATTGGTCGAACAATGCCTTCACATCAGCGGCGCCTGTTCTATCTATATACGCTTCGAACGTTTCATCTGATGGATCGAACTGTTCCAAAAATGAAAAAAGCGACTTGAACATACGTGAAGCCGCACCGGAAGCAGGTACAAATTTTAACAGTTCCAAATTACTTCTCGAGGTTTGAAACGCATTGATCAAAGCCTGCTCCTCCGATGCCGAACATCGAACGATACCATCTCTAACGACAGCGGGTTCTTCCAATCGTACGAACGGAATACCTTCTTTGAAAGTGTTGATTTGGTCGATTACCTTGATCTTTGAAATTCCTTTTTCGGAAAGTTGTTGCAGGTCTGCTTCTGAAAATCGCATGGGTTAGCTAGCTTTTGTTTGTAACAAATTATCGATATGAGCAATGGCCGTTGCCAATCGTTCTTTTTTATCTCCCTTTAAAGTAACAAAATTACGCTGATACTTTTCTAGCGTATCTTTAAAATATGTGAACATTCGTTCCCGCTCGTTGGGTTTGTCCCTTAGGTCGTCGCCCACCCAAGGAACGTCGATATAGGTTAAAAAATAGAGGTCATAGGAATTTGAAAGCGCATATTTTTCCAAAATAGGGTCGCAATACCCCAAATAATAGGCTTCCGAATATACTTTGGTTTCCAATAAATCGGTATCGCACACCAGCACATTTGTTGCTCTCTTAGTCAACTTATTCTCCAAGCGTATTTGACCTTCTGCGATAGGTAACAGATCTTTCGGTTCACAGGTCTTCTGTTCCTTGTTCCATTTATCCTGCAGGTATTCCCGGGCATATTCGGGTACCCAAACGGTATTATAATGTCTAGCAAGTTGTCTCGACAAGGTGGTCTTCCCCGTAGATTCAGGACCGAACAGTACTACTTTAAGGATATTTGAGGACGCTTGTCTAAACTTTTCTTCCATAGGAGATAGGCCTGAATGGCCAGTACCGTAAATATAACATATTGCAGTGAAAGCATGCCCCAACCTCGATAGGCATATAAGGGAATCGTTATGATATCGGCAAGAATCCAAAGGGTCCAGTTCTCCAATTTTTTCAGGGCCATGTACCACATGGCGGTAAAGAAAATACCCGAGGTAAAAATATCAATGTAGTTCGAAGTTTCGACCTCATAACCAAAGACCTTATAAACGGCATAATTGAATAGCATCGTGAACAGAAAGAGTGCAAAACCGATAACCTTCTCACGGGGGCTTGTCCTTGAAATCTTTACTATTTTTTCACCTTCCTTTTTTCGAGACCAGTTCCACCAACCGTACACACTCATGGCAGACCAATAAAAATTCATCATCATATCCCCTAAGAGACCGTCTCTTAAAAAGAGATAAACGGTGATAACTGTCGCTACAAGACCTGTTGGGTATACGAGAATATTTTCCTTTTTGGCAAACCAGACACTTGCGATACCCGAGACAAAAACAATACCCTCTAGAACGATAATATAGGATTCCTTGCCCCTATAGGCATCCAAGAAAAAATCAAAAATGGGGTTCATAGTCGCTACGATCGGTTTTAACGATTTTCAGATACATCAATCCCTTGTCCATGAACTCGAAAGCCGTTTTTATTTCGGCATTCAGTATCTGCATAACAGCATCATATTCCCCATAAACCTGGGTACTCAAGGGGTTTTCTAAAACGGTGAGTCCAGAGGCTCTCAATTTTTTGATAAAACTGATAATATGTTCTTCAAAATCGTCTTGAAGTGGCGAGAAAGTAAGTTCTATTGAGATTCTCATTTTTAACGTTCATATTCAAGGTTCCCATATTTTTTTCTACTGCCCTCAGGGCCAGTTTTGACATATGTAAAAACTGGCTCTAAGCATTCCCAATTGCATAGACACAAGTGAAGCCTTCGAATTCTTGAAACTCCATTTTATAATCAGATCTTTTCCCTTGATATAGGATTTCACCGGTGGTACGGTCATCTGTCAATGAAAAATTATGGATGTCTATGTGATGTAAAAAACTGAGTCCCGGTTCTGCATATATTTTATACAACGATTCTTTACAGCCCCAAACTACGGTCAGTTTTCTTACTAGGGCATCGGTGTTGGCAATGGTACGATACTCTTCGATCGGCGTAAACTTATGGGCTATTCGCAAGATTTTCTCCCGCTGCATCTCGATATCGATTCCGACCTCATCTTGATCGCTTACAATAATCCCTGTAAAATGGTGCGAATGTGTGATCGAAATCTTTCTTCCGTCCTTTAGATGTGGTTTCCCCATTTCATCATAGAACAGATCTTGATCTACATAGCCCGCTTCGGCCATTAAATGACGAATGCTCAAAAAGCCCCGCCGATGTAGTTCCGATTTCATTCGCAACATCCTATTTTGACAGTGTTCTGTAAGCACAATACCGTTCGCAAGCTCATTTTCAGGCTCTTGTATCTTCCAGATATGGGCAATAATTGATGAATTGACCTGTATTGTCTTGTAAAGAGGCATGGGATTGCTACTATAATTTGTACCTTTGCATCTGCAAAAAGTTGGGCGACATCGCCTTTAAACGAAAGTAAAAAATAAAAAGAATATGAGCACGAAAACCGTTCCTTATGTACCTTATAAGGTAAAAGATATTTCTTTGGCCGAGTGGGGAAGAAAAGAAATCAATTTAGCAGAGGCCGAAATGCCCGGATTGATGGCATTACGTGAAGAATATGGGAAAGAACAACCCTTAAAAGGCGCCCGAATTGCCGGATGCCTGCACATGACCATACAGACTGCAGTTCTTATAGAGACTTTGGTAGCTTTGGGCGCCGATGTAACTTGGAGCTCGTGCAACATCTTTTCTACACAAGATCATGCCGCTGCCGCTATTGCCGCTGCGGGCATACCTGTTTATGCGTGGAAAGGGATGAACGAAGAGGAGTTTGATTGGTGTATCGAACAAACCCTATTCTTTGGTGAGAAACGTGAGCCCTTGAATATGATCTTGGACGATGGTGGTGATTTGACCAATATGGTCTTAGATCGCTACCCTGAATTGACCGCCGCCATCAAAGGATTATCCGAAGAAACAACCACGGGCGTACACCGCTTGTACGAACGGGTTAAGAACGGTACCTTACCTATGCCTGCTATTAACGTAAACGATTCGGTAACCAAGTCTAAGTTCGATAACAAATACGGGTGTCGTGAAAGTGCCGTAGATGCTATCCGGAGAGCTACCGATACGATGCTTGCCGGTAAGAGGGTCGTTGTTGCCGGTTATGGGGATGTTGGAAAAGGGACCGCAGCTTCTTTTGCAGGTGCCGGAGCCATCGTTACCGTCACTGAAATAGATCCGATTTGTGCCTTACAGGCCTGTATGGAAGGTTTTGAGGTTAAAAAGTTGGAAACAGTTATCGGAAACGCCGATATCGTTATCACTACTACCGGAAACAAGGACATCATCCGTGGGGAGCATTTTAAGGCCCTAAAGGATAAGGCGATTGTTTGTAACATAGGGCATTTCGATAACGAAATCGATATGGCGTGGTTAAACAACAATTACGGTGACACCAGAGACGAAATTAAGCCGCAGGTAGACAAGTATACGTTAGATGGCAAGGACATCATCATTTTGGCCGAAGGCCGCTTGGTAAACCTAGGCTGTGCTACCGGACATCCGAGTTTTGTGATGAGCAATTCGTTCACGAACCAGACCTTGGCACAAATCGAACTTTGGAACCACAGTGATAAATATGGGAACGACGTGTACATGCTTCCAAAACATTTGGATGAAAAAGTGGCTGCACTTCACCTTTCGCGTTTAGGTGCGGAATTGACCGAGTTGAAACAAGATCAGGCCGAATATATCGGGGTGAAGGTCGAAGGACCGTTCAAGCCGGAATACTACAGGTATTGATTGTTAGCTCGATCATCAAGATTTATAGGCTCAAACGCCAATCTGACGCGTTTGCCACTAGATGGTTTACTTAAAAATCTTATTCGAACCCTTATCGGCACTGGATGTCGGTAAGGGTTTTTTTTACTGTATATTGCTATGACCATACTACTTACTGGCGCTACGGGAACGCTGGGTTCCCAAATATTATTCTCTTTGTTGGAACAAAAGTTTGATGACATTGAGCAACTATTCCTACCCGTGAGGGAAAAGAAATCCAGTACTCCCGAGGAACGGGTTCTTAAAATGTTGCAAAGTGTATATGCCCCAGATTTCGTACAGCGCAATTTGGACCAAGTGCGTTCAAAGATAAAGGTGCTGCCCGCTTCGGTTTTATTGCATCCCCAGCCGGTTTTGAACGATGTTAAAATCACCTATTTTATTCATTCGGCCGGATATGTAAATCTTTCCACGGCCCAAGATGCAAAAGAAGAAATATTCAGGGAAAACTTGGAATTTACCCAACAAATATTCGAGGGGTACGCTCCCCTTATTGAAAAATTTGTATACATCAGTACCGCCTTCTCTGCCGGGAACACAGGTGGTATTTTATCGAACGACTATGCAAACACCCAGCCGCTGGCACATAGAAATCATTATGAGGCCGCCAAGTACGCTACCGAAAGGTTCCTAATACAGGCCGGCGAGCGTTACGACCTTCCGATCCAAATCTTACGGCCTAGTGTTTTGGGCGGCAATATGATGGATTCGCCCAATTTCTTTATTTCTAAATACATGGTATTTTATCTTTTTGCGAAGTTCTTTTATAAAAATACATCTAAGGACCGTATTCGTATAACGGCACATTCGGAAAGCGGGCTCAATATCGTCCCGACCGATTATGCCGCAAAGGTGATTACCAGCGTTTTTGATACCGATATCAAACAACTGAATATCGTGCATCCCAAAACAACCCATATCATCCGGGGTATTTGCAATATATTGGAAACTGTAGCTTTCAACAATTTTAGTCTAACGCATCATCAAATTGATGAAACCACTGGTTTTGAATCCAAATTGGAACAGTTTTACTATCGTACCATCGGGGTCCATTTAACACCATACCTAACTTCGAAACCCTGCGAATGGGACACTACGCTGTTACAACAGATTTTACCCATCCCAAACTATAATCTAGAAGAATACCTCATTAATACGATTCAATTTGCCAAGTATTATAACTTTAGGAATCAACAGTGGTAAGATTTACTGCACTTTTGCTTAACCCCATAGTTTCCACGGGACCATTCCATGGCCGGTTGCAACCGTTCTTTTAAGGGTTCGAACAGAAAACCATCGTTCATTCCCGTGTTCAGTTCAATTTCGCCAAGAAGAAGCGCTCCTCTGCTACAGTGCCTAACACAAAAAGAAGCAGGCAAAGAAAAGTTTTGACCACCAACACTGTTTTCACAGAAGCCCCTTTATGCATGATTTTCTACAGATCAATAAATCCATTTTGAAAAGAATGCGTCTAGATCACGATTTGCTGCTTCTTCAAATGCTTCTTGAAAATCAACGGTATCGACAGACCTATTAAAGTATTTTTGACTATAGTGTTTTAGTCCATTCCAAAAATCCCTTTCCCCCAATTCGCCTCTGAGGAGATGTATTACATAAGCTCCCTTAAAATAAACGAGATTGCGGTCTTCTGTCGTGGGGTTCGACCAATCGTCGAATACCAAGGCTTTATCCTTTCCGGCCGATTTGATAATTTCATACGTTCTGCGATAAGCACTGATATCGGATTCGTATTTGCCCTTACCAAATTTATGCTCGTTAAAAGCGGCCGACATAAAAGTAGCGAGCCCTTCGTTCAGCCAAAAGTGGTTCCAATTCTCACAAGTAATCATATTTCCCCACCATTGATGAGCCAATTCATGGGATATCAGATTGGTCTCTGTACCATCGTTCAGCACGAGCTTGCCATAAGACTTCTTTAATACCGAGAATCCTGACATTTCCTGATAATGGTTTCCCATCAGTACCTGAGAGTACGAAGATTGTCTATAGGGCATACCTGATTTCGCCTCAAAAAAGGCAACCATTTCTTTTGTTGGTGAAAAAATCGTTTCAAGTTCTTCGGAAGAATAATATGGGGAATGGTAGTTTAGCGATAGATTTCCATAGGTTTCTTTGAATGTAGTGAAGGCACCTATGGCAAAACCGTACGTATATGATGGGGATTCATAGTCCTGAACCCATGAATATTGGATAGTGTTTCCATTTCGGGAAGTCTCTATTAAACTACCACTTGCGACACATTGTTTATCGGCAGGAATCGATAGGTTGATTTTGAACTTTGCCTTATCGCTTGGAGAATCGTTACAGGGCATCCATTGACTCGTTGAAAAAACGGTATAGACTTCTTCATTCCTAAAATCGAACTGCAAACCGTGAGATGGGCGCCCAGCGTATCTTATTTGAATATAATTCGCCCTTTCATGTCTTTCGTGAAGAAAGAGTAGCAGCTTTTTGCCTTTTTGTTCATAATTTTTCACCTCTTTGCCAAGAACTTCCTCGATTTTTAAATCTCCACAGTTGAAAGTCACTTCATTCAGACCTGGATCTAACATAAAATCAATACCTACAGTACCCACAAAACTTTTGTTGGCCATATTGGTTTGAAACGTGAGATCATAACTTAACACATCAAGTTTGTCTACCAACGAGTTTTTTTGGGAATGAGTGGCAGCTAACCAGCAAAAGGCTAAAAGAAAGATATAAACTGTTTGGTGAAAGTTCATGTTCTAAGTTAACCTTTCTGACTGAGATAACGACCGACCAAATCTTCGAAGTATTTAACAGAATCCCGACAGGATTGGTCCCGACCAATCCTGTTGTGACTACCAAGCTTGGGATTCAGACATTCTTTTGACTGCATCGTACAAACCACTTCTCAAAATGGTCTTACTATTTATCCTGTTATTCGTTTTTACTATCCTGCAGTAGCACTTTGGCTTCCTTCCCGACCTCTCCCTCTGAATCCATTGCGATTGTTTTTTCCAAAAGGGGAATGGCTTCTTCTTTGTTCCCGGCCTTTAAATACCCCTCGGCCAGATTTTTATAGACCCTGGGGGAGTCTGGAAATAATTGAGCAACCATTGAAAAAACTTGAATGGCGCCTTGTATTTCCGCTTCCCTTCCACTATTTAACAGAAAATGGGCACGTCCGCTCAGCTCCGCCTCAAAGTCCACAAAGCCATACCTAGGGTCCTGTATCATTTTCGGAAGTTCAGTAGCCAATTCCTCCATCTTGCCGGCGACATACAAATCTGTGATGTACTGCATGGGATTGGGTTTAAAGTCCTCCCCGGAAAAAGCCAAGGCCGCGTCCAAGACTAAATCTTGATTCGTTCTATACTGTACAAAGGTCATTTCCACCGGAACGGTCGGAGCAAGCCAATCGGCATTTTCCCAAGCGGGTTTGTCTTGCCACCAAGCGAAGGACAGGTATACCGGAATTTCACTGTTCGGTAGGTGCACCGGTCGCGAGTCGCCCCAAAAATTGATATTTTCCGCGGTAGGTTCCCCAACAAAAATAGCGTTGGTGTAATTGTCCAGTTCGTTTACCAGGTTCTGACAAGCAGAAAAAGTACGTCTACCGATCAATACAAAGAAGCGGCCTACCTTATTGATTTTTTTGGTTTCAATGATACGGGTAACCACGTCTTTGTTTTTGTAGTTGTTACCACCCCCATTGAGCCGTACATCAAGAACCAGTTTCTCAACGTCATTGTTTTCAATAAAATCAAAGACCCGGTCATAGAAGGTTGGGATGTTTTCACCCGGGTCATCGTAAATCTGACTATGTCGTACATATACGGCCTTCTCTTCTGGCAGGTATTCATAGAAGTAAATTTTGTCCAAGTGCTGCAGGTATAAAGGTGTCGTAGTTTGCTCCCTGGCCTCTAACCACGTATCGTCCTGAAAAACATGGCTGTATTTGGTAGGCACCTTTTCACCTTTGGTCAATGACGAAAACTTCTCTATAAAAACGGCACCGTCTTTTTCAAGGGTAAACTCAATATGCTGTTCCAATTCTTTGGTGATTCCCTGCGCATGGAGCACTTCCGGAATACGCAAATAGTTGAGTCCATAGGCTTTGAAATATTGGTCGTTCTCCGCATTCACAGCAGGGCGTATTCGCTTTAGTGCCTCTGCAATGGGCACCCCGTTGATTTCAAGCACCTTGGCACCAAGAGCCTTTTCGTAATCTTTGTGTACCCCTTGGAGGTATACCCCATCTTTATACCGATACAGGTTCAGTGGCAGATAATGAAACTCGAAAGGTTTCTGGCTAAAGCTGATATCGGTATGGCCATATTGAAAAAGCGCAATGATGCGCGACATGCCTACAATGATTTCATGCGGTTGCAATTCGGGAATTTGGCTATAGAGCGCTTCAACTTCCCTATCAAAAGCTTCCTGGGTGGTTTTTACAAATAAGAAGGAATAGTCTTTATGCACAGTCTCTTGCAAGAAACGAAGGTCTTCTTGCCATTGCGCCGTTGTAGGAATCGTTTGGGCCGTTGCCTGAAGCATCAGGCAGCTACAAACCAAAAAGAATAGATTTTTCATGGGTGTTGTTTATGATGATTAAATAGTAAGATGATGTAATATTTCTTTTTTTTATTGCCGAATGCCAATCATTTCTTCTGAATTGTCGGATAGTGCTACTGAAATGCAAATGGAAGTGTCGCTTTATAGGAATTTGAGCCACAATTCAACCTTGCTCCCTTCAAATGACGGAATTCCCAACGAATCGGTTACCATTCTCAACAACTTTTTTTAAAACATGTAACAAATACGTTGTTCGCCACTCTCATAAATAAACACAACCATGAAAAAAATCATCCCTTTCCTTATTCCGTTATTGTTTTGCCTGACCAAAAGCTACCCTCAAAATGTACCAAGCCTATTGCTCGAAAAGAATATTAATTCCACATTTTCCATCGTGGCATACGACGAAACCGCCCAAGAATGGGGAGTTGCCGTTGCGACCGATAACATCTATGTGGGCAATTCAACCATTTATATTCAACCTGGAGTAGGAGCATTCTCGGTCATTGCAGAAACGGAACCTTCCTACGGCGTCCGGGGGCTAGCCCATCTAGCGGCTGGTAAAACAGTACAAGATGCCATTCTTACGGTCAGGCAGCAAGATGAACAGGCCCATTACCGACAGGTAGCCGGTATCGACCATGAAGGCACGGCATACACATTTACGGGGACGGCCTTAAAATATTGGAAGGGAAATGCCGGCGAAATCTACGGGGACGGTTATGTGGTGATGGGCAATCAACTGGCACCAAAAGTACTGTCTAAGATGTCGGAGTCCTTTGAAAATTCGGAAGGAAGTCTGGCGCAGCGTCTTTTGGCGAGTTTGGTCGCCGGTCAAAAAGCCGGAGGGCAACTTTCGGGAAAACAATCGGCCGCCATAGTCGTAAAAGGAGCGTACAATGAATGGTTCAATCAAATTGATCTACGGGTCGATCATTCGAAAAACCCCATAAAGGATCTACAGGTGTTGATGGACTATCATTACGGAAGGATCCGGTTGAATCAAGCAATTTTTGCCTTTCGAGAGGGAAATAGTCAAAGAGCTACACAAAAGTTGACCGAGGCGGAACCGATGCTAACCGGGTGGACCGGCATGTACGCAAAGATTGCTGGCTTACAGGCGGCCATGGGAAATGAAGATGCCGCTGTTGATTGGATTCAAAAAGGGCTCGCCGAAAACCCAAATTGGTCGGTAAACCTACCCGCATTTTATTTTCTTCGCGAGCATGGCGATATGAAATCTATCATACAACCCGATTCTTTTGATTTGCAAGATTGGGAAAGTGCCCTAGGTATGTTAAGCAACCTAGGTCGGGAATTGGAAGTAATCGCACTGGGGGAAGAATTGATCCAAAGTAAGCAAGAATCGTCCTATTTAAATTATTTACTCGGTAGAAGCTATTTTTATGAAAAAGAGCAGGAGCAGGCAATCAAATACTTGAAAAAATCCCTAAAAATGGATGATGAGAATGTAGAGGCCCGAGTGTTATTGAACAAGATTAAAAAGCAGTAGACCTAACGACTACCAAATTGTTTTTTTTAGTTGGAAAGTTGGCAGTGGCAGTTTTATTCGGATAACAAGCTACTTATGGCCAACTGCCCACTACTACTTTGACTCAAAAAAAGAATCGTACCGTCCCTATTACCTTATGCATTTTAAATGTATGAAGGGTCAGATGTTTCAATAACGCAATACTTTTCCTGAGCCCTTACAGACATCGCATTTGTCACGTTCGCCCCTCAAGGCACGCCAATAGCCTTTACCATCACATTTTTCACACCTTTTATAGGTAGAACCAAGGGTGTTTTTATATAGGTAATAACAAATACCGATGACGATGGCGAAGAGCAATACTCTGAAAATCATAAATCAAATAGGGTTGGTAGTTTGTGTTGGATTTGACACGAATTTACGGTATTCATATATAAATGAAATGGAATTCGAAATAAAACCTAATCTCTCGTACCCAATAGTTCAATTCCAACAGGGCAATGCAATAAAGCATGTTCTTCAAGACAGAGACCCTACCGTTTTTCCAAGTCAACCTTCCGCAATACCTTATTAAGCATCAACACCTTTGTGAGAATTCGCAGGCTGATAAAACATTACGGACGTAAAAACGAAATTCGATATCAAACAATACTAGTGCATACAAAATCGTTACTTTATAATATAACATTTTATCAAGATCAAACGCTTTTGCTTTGAGGTTCAAAAAACATTGGAAACGGATTTTATTGGCGCTCATTTTCGTCCCGATAGTGTTACTCGGAAGCCTGTTATTCTATGTGCATAAGAACCAATCCAACATTATTAAGGATGAGGTGGCCAAATTAAACCAACAGTACCAAGGCCTTGTCACTGTCGGCGATAGCGAAGTATCGATCTTCGGCAATTTTCCGGATATCTCCATAAAAATATATGATGTTCAAGTCTTCGAAACAAAAGCGACCCATGCCAATATCTTAGTAGATGTCAGTGATATTTATGTTGGTTTCAACATTTGGGATCTTGTAGGCGGCAATTTAGACATTCGCTCTTTGTTAGTGGAAGAAGGTGTTCTGAATATCGTTATTCACGAAGATAATACGACCAATATTCAAAACGCCTTGAAGAGCAATAAAGGCACGGAAACATCCGCTACCAATATTCATCTGAAAAAAATCAAATTCAAAAATCTTGATGTCCATACCTTGGACGAAGCCACAGATACCGATGTCGAAAAGTTTATATATACGGCCATAGGAGGGTTTCGCCAAAACGACAGTATCATTGCGGGGCATATCGATACCGAATTGGAATTGAATGTCATCAAAGAGGGCGATACTACCTTCATGCGCAAAAAACATTTTGAGATACATACCGATTTGGTATTCAATGAGCACACAGGAATTCTTGATATTAAACCCTCAGGTGTTACCTTGGAAAATGGTGATTTTCAATTAGAGGGCTCCATAGATGCCAAGCATGATATGGATCTGAACCTGGAAATTAAAGGAACGAAGCCCAATTTTGATATACTCATTGCTTTTGCGCCGGTAGATGTGATCCCCTTTTTGGAAAAATACAAAAATGCTGGTGAAATCTACTTTAATGCAAGTGTAAAAGGCCCAGCGAACAAAGGAAACAGACCTGCCATCAATGCCGAATTTGGTGCGTCCAAGGCCTTTTTGGAAAATACGGCAAAAGCTAAAAAAATTGATGCAATGGGTTTTAAGGGCCATTTTACCAACGGAGAAAACCGCGATGCCAGCACCATGGAATTTTCGCTCACCGATATGACCGCATCTTTGGAAAAAGGGGAGTTCGAAGGTTCCCTTTTCGTAAAGAACTTTGAATCTCCGGAGGTGGATATGAAAATCAACGCCAACTTTAATCTAGGTTTTATCTCGGATTTTTTAGAACTGGAGCAAGTAGCGGAGGCTTCGGGGGATATAACGCTGAAAATGAATTTTCACGATATCGTCGATATAGATCATCCGGAAAAGGCCTTACAGCAACTAAACCAAGCGTATTATGCAGAATTGAGGGTACAGGATCTAAGCCTCGTATCGGAAGAACTCCCAGCCCGCCTGGACTCATTAAATCTGAATCTGGTCATGAACGGCAAGGAAGCTACCCTAAAACATTTTGATTTGTCAATGGGGAATTCAGGTGTGTCCATTAGTGGCTTTTTGTCTGACTTACCGGCCATTGTGCATCATACCGATATCCCGGTGGAGGCTCACTTGGATATTGCTTCCAAGTATCTGGATATTGCACAATTAACGGGTTTTTCATCACAGGATTCCACCCGAACAGGTGTCGATGAACAAATAGAGAATCTTCGTTTGGGGCTTTCTTTTAAGTCTTCTGCCCAGGACTTTACGGCATCCGAGTATTTACCAAAAGGGCATTTCTATATCGATAGCCTTTTTGCCGAATTGAAACATTACCCCCATACATTGCATGATTTTCAAGCCGATGTCGTCATAGATGAAACAGACCTACAACTGTTAGATTTTAAGGGCTTCATAGACGATAGTGATTTTCATGTGGATGCCGTAGTACATGATTATGCTTTTTGGATGAAACCCGAACGCAATGGGGATGTGGACTTGGACATCAATATTACCTCAAAAAAGTTACGGCTCAAAGATGTGTTTTCATATAAAGGTGAAAACTATGTCCCGAAAGAATACAGGCATGAAATATTTGATGATCTACGCCTACACCTTGCTTCGAGCATGCACTATAAAGATTCCGCACTGCAGTCTATTGACGTTGCTTTGGACAGGTTGGATGCAAAAATGGAACTACATCCACAGCGCTTTCACGATTTTAGGGGAACTATACATTATGAGGACGAGCATCTTATGATCAATGACTTTCATGGTGAAATTGGATCGACGAATTTTAATATTGATTTAACGTACTATTTGGGCGATGACCAGAAGCTTAAGAAAAGGGATAATTATCTGGAAATGCGGGCAGATTATATAGACTATGATGCGCTTTTTAACTTCGACCTAAATCCCCCAAAGTCCAAAAAAGTAACTACTTCCGCCAAAGATGTGTCTGAACATGCCAATGCTTTCAATATCTATGAATTGCCATTTACCGATATGCGGTTCAAAGCAAGCATCGATCATTTCATACACCATAACATAGACCTTCAAAATATAAAGGCAGATTTACGGATAACGCCCGATCATTATCTCTATGTAGATACCCTTGCGATGGATGCGGCCGGGGGAAACATTCGTTTGAGCGGATATTTTAACGGTAGTGACCCAAAGCATATTTATATGCAACCAGACTTGGTATTGAATAATGTTGATTTGGAAAAATTGCTTTTCAAATTTGAAAACTTTGGTCAAGACCACCTAGTTTCAGAAAATTTGCAGGGTAAACTCACCTCGAGGATTAGAGGTAAGATCAGGGTATACCCGGACATGGTGCCAGATTTGGATCAGTCCGCAGTTGAAATGGACGTAAAAGTATTGAATGGAAAATTAAAGAATTACGACCCTATGTTGGCGTTATCGGATTACATGGGAGATAAAAACTTGCGAAATATTCGGTTTGACACCTTGCAAAATAGCTTGGCTATCGACAAAGGAAAAATCAGTATTCCGGCAATGACGATTGAATCGACCATTGGTCATATGGAACTTTCGGGTACGCACGACAGTAATCAAAATATCGACTATTATTTAAGCATACCGTGGAAAACCGTGAGAAAAGCCACTTGGCAAAAACTGTTCGGAAAAAACAAGGACACTGTCGTAGATCCCGAGCAAGTAGATGAAATCGTGGCCGTAGACCCTAATAGAAAGACAAAGTTTCTGAATCTTAAGATTCGGGGAACGGTAGATGACTATAAGGTTTCGTTGGGTAAGAACAGAAAAAGTGGCCGCTGAAATAAAGAATTTCTTGAAACCGACTATTCTATGAGCAGCACCGCAGGGGAGTTTCGACCTCCTCAAAAAGATTCACTTGTCTTAAAGCTCATCCTACCTTTGGCAAAGTCAAACTACCTCTCTTGTTCAAAACCTTACTCATCCGTCACTTTCAACCTATTACCACCCGTCCGGTCAAGGCCGATTAACCCAAACAAGTAAATTGGTCTTACAAATCTTATGATGAAGTGCTATTATTTAACCTAAAGCAACTTAAAAACTTCCCTCATGAACATTTCCTATTTGGGTATGCAAGCCTGTTGTCGGAAATGAACGATGTCAAACTTCTAGTAGATTTGTTCAACAGTGGCCATCCCTCGAACAAGGATATTACCATCAAGAAATCAGTACTACTAAAATTGGCGAGACAATTTCCCTAAAATAGAAGTTGCCGCAACGCTAGAAAGCGCGGTAAATATGAACTATGCTTAGCTGGCAATAGAGGTAATCGATTTTGTTTCGGGTACGAAGTACTTTTTAAGGGTGGCCATTTTTGAAACCGTCGCCTTAAGGTCGGCGGCGGAAATCGGTTTCTGTAAAAAATCAAAGGCTCCGGCCTTACATGCCTGCTCCTGAAAGATGGCTTTTGTGGAATTCATAACGACCGATACTTCTTTTTCAAGTTGTGCCTTGAATTCAAAACCATCCATCTCGGGCATTTCGACATCCAAAAGCACCAAGTCTACCGCCGCACTATTGACCGCCACGAGTCCCAATAACGGATTGGCATACGCGCCCAATAAGGTCAATTCCGGGTTTTTTTCTATCAGCCTTGCAACTAGTAACAGTTGTAGGGGAGAGTCGTCGATTACAATGACATTCAAGGGCATAGCTAGTTCGTTTTAAGGTGGTTTGGTTTAATCAGAACTCCTTTGGGAAGGAAAATCTTACCAAAACCTGACGAAATGTTCAAAGAAATCGATAAAGTACCTTTTGAATGTGTAAAAAGTGTATTTCATCCTAAAAACCATAGACTACCTCTAATATTCGAGACCTCCATAAAGGTATAAGGCCAAAAAAACCTACATATCTAACCAACGCTTGAAATTGCTCGTACGTTCCCGGGAAACGACTACCTGTTCTTCTTCCTTCGGAAGTATCTTAAGCAATAATCGACTGTTGAAATATGTATGTATCTCTTCAACCGCTTTTACAGAAATCATGAATTTGCGATTAATACGAAAGAATTGTACCGGATCCAAAATTTCTTCTAATTGATCAATGGTATACTCTACTGGAAACGATTTTCCATTATGGGCGTACAGGAAGATTAGCCCTTCATGGGATTTAAAGTATGCGATATCCCCCACATTGAACGACTTGAACTGGTTGCCCACCTTCACCATAAAACGGTGTTTGTATTCTTTTTGAAACAGGTTGCGAATCTGTTCGAGCTTGTGGTCGCCCCATACTTGATGGGCGGCATCATTGGTTTTCCGAAACTTGTCCAAAGCCGTTCGCAGATCATTCTTATCAATGGGTTTCAACAGGTAATCCAAACCGTTGTATTTAAATCCTCGAATGGCATATTCGTTATAGGCCGTCGTAAAGATAACCGGTGGGTGCTCGGCCAATTGATCCAGAATATCAAAACCGTATCCGTCATTTAGTTGAATATCTAAAAAAATCAACTGGGGGAGGGCATTATCTTGGAACCAGGCCAGACCGCTTTCTACCGAGGTCAATTGTGCAACTATTTCTACTTCCGGGGCTAGCTCACCCACTAATTGGGCCAACCGCCTCGAGGCTATATGTTCATCTTCTACGATAACTGCTTTCAAATTCTTAATTTTTTGCCTTATTTTGTCTAGGAAACCGATAGCACAGGCCTTTTAAGGGCATCGCGTGCCAATAAGGGCATGGTTACCTTAAAGGTGTTTCCATTCTCTTCGACCGCTACCTCCTGATTGGTATGAAAGGCATATCTTTTTTGAATATTCTTAATACCTACTTGGGTCGACTCTTCCTTTAATTTACGTTTTCGAAGTGTATTTTCTACCACCAGGGCAATCTTACCTACCGTATACACCTGAATACGCATCGGCTTTTCCTTGGAAAAATAGTTGTGCTTCATGGTATTCTCGACCAACATCTGTAAGGATAAGGTGGGAATTGCATATTCGGCCGCATCTATCCCTATGTTGGTTTCAATGATAATCGAATCGGTATGTCGCACGTTCATCATAAATATAAAGGAATCCAAAAAGTTCAATTCCTTTTCCAAACTCACTATATCTTCTTCCTTGTTGTCCAATATATAGCGATAGGTAGAGGCCAGTCTGGTTACAAAGTCCGAGGCTAAATCCCTATCCTCGTACATCAAGGAAGTGAGTGTGTTTAAACTATTGAACAAAAAATGGGGACTGATCTGGTTTTTTAAGGATTTGTATTTGGAAGTAAGCACCTCATTCTGCAATTCGTTCATCCTGATTTCCAAATCCTTTTTTTGCTTTCCGGAATAGTATAACAGATTGAACAGCATAATAGCGAAACCCAGGATTATGGCCCGCATCCAATCGATACGAAACTGTAGTGCCTTGTCCTCAGCTGGAATTTGACAGAGCTCCTCTAATTCATATAGCCCTAGATAGTAAATAATAGCAGCAACGGGGAACAAAAATAATAACCCAATGGCCAAAGTATTTATACTCCCGGCCAAGTCGAGCCCTTTTGGTCTTTTCAATTGTCTTTTAACCGCCCAATCATGTACTTCCCAAGTCAGCATCACTAAAAAAAACGCCGTCGAGAAGTAAAAAATAGAAGCCGGATTAAGCAAATCCTCTTCTTCGCCATGGTCTATGGTAAGCTTGACCCCAAAGAAGATAATTGTTACGACCAAAAGTCGAAAGCCGAATTTTAGAAGTCCTTTTTTACTGATTATTTGAACACTCATCCCATAAAAGTAGACAATAAGCCTGATATCGACCGCTACCAGTACACCTATTGTCATTTTTCCTGTTGAATTGTCATTTCGATACTTTGAACTGAAAATGATTCGATTCTAGATGATTTTTCATTTTAAACCCCAAAACAACAGCTCAGCACATTCCTTCACAACTGTAGGCTTTTGAGGAACCAGAAATGGCACCAACATGTCATCTTTGGGCATCTTAAAACATGAAAACATGAAAAATCAAATCCTCTTAATAGCAATGCTTGTCGGATGGGCGACCCATGCGCAAACTGGCACCATTAAAGGTCTTATCGTTGACAAACAATCCGAGACACCCTTAATGGGTGCCACCGTGGAATTGCTGAACGCAGTCGA
Source organism: uncultured Flavobacteriaceae bacterium (assembly GCA_947493175.1). Classification (GTDB taxonomy): domain Bacteria; phylum Bacteroidota; class Bacteroidia; order Flavobacteriales; family Flavobacteriaceae; genus Pelagihabitans. Next base: position 462,801 of record CANLQD010000001.1, read on the forward strand.
CGCCACGGGTGTCGTCACCGATGAAAACGGCCGTTTTGTATTGAATAACATTCCGGTAGGGCGGCAAGCGATACGTGTTAGCTATATCGGTTTTGAAACCTACTCGGTACCTAACGTTGATGTAACCAGTGGTAAGGATGTTTTTCTAAACATTGCCCTGACCGAGGCTTTTAACCAATTGGATGAGGTGGTACTGACTTCCAACACCAACAAAGACCAGCCCCTCAACAAGATGTCCACGGTATCTACCCGACAGTTCGGGTTGGAAGAGGTAACCAGATTCTCGGGGGGTCGTAGCGATGTAGGTCGGTTGGCTGCCAACTTTGCAGGGGTATCGGCTCCCGATGATAGCAGAAACGATATTGTAGTACGTGGTAACTCTCCAACGGGTTTATTATGGCGGTTAGAAGGCGTACCGATTCCAAGTCCCAACCATTTTAGCACCGCAGGTACTACTGGTGGACCCGTATCTGCCTTGAATCCAAATATGTTAAAGAACTCGGATTTTCTTACTTCGGCCTTTGCTGCCGAATATGGGAACGCCATTGGTGGTGTGTTTGATCTCGGTTTCAGAAATGGAAATACCGATGATTACGAGTACACCTTACAGACCGGAATCTTTACAGGTTTGGAAGCTATGGCCGAAGGCCCCATGGGGAAAAAGAATGGCTCTTTTTTGGTAGCCTATCGGTATTCGTTAGTAGGCTTGTTAGGTATTGGTGCCGGAGGCACTTCTGCCACCCCGAACTACAACGATCTTTCGTTCAATCTAAATTTTGGCAATGGCCGATTAGGCAATCTATCGCTATTCGGTATTTTAGGATCTTCGGATATTGACTTCCTCGGTGATGACATCGATGAAGACGACCTGTTTGCCGCCGAAGATGAAAACACTTTTGTAGAATCTCGTTTTGGCGTACTTGGAATCAAACATCGCATCAATATCGGTAACAACTCATATTTAAGAAGCATTCTATCCGGTTCCTTTTCCGGTAATGATTTTATGGTAGACCGCTTCATTGATAAGAACACCCCTGAGGAACGAACCATTCTGTATACATTGGCAGATAATACGGAAAGTCGTTATACGTTCTCCACGCTTTTCAATTCAAAACTGAATAACCGTAGCACTTTACGTGCCGGAGTGTTGGTCGAAAGTTTTGGGGTCGAAAATGTATTACAAGACCGTACCGAACAACCCGATACAGATGGTGATGGCGACCCAGACCTTTTTACATTTCGGGACATTGATGAAAATGTATTATTGGTACAACCCTATATTCAAGGCCAATTTCGACTTACCGAAGCCTTAACGCTAAATGCGGGGCTACACGCCCAATACAGCGACTTGAACAGTCAGTTTGCATTGGAACCCCGCGCTGCCCTAGGATATCAAATCGCACCTGCTCACCGAGTAAGCCTGGGTTATGGACTGCATCAACAGCAATTGCCACTCCCTATTTTGTTCTTGAACGAAGAGGTGAACGGAGACTTGGTACAAACCAACAAAGACCTTGATTTTGTTAGAAGCAATCATTTTGTACTGGGCTATGATGTAAAACTTTCCCAAAACTGGCGTGGTAAGGTAGAAGTATACTACCAAGATATCGCCAATGCCGGTGTTGAACCTGTTGCTTCTAGCTATTCTACCTTGACCGAAGGGGCCGATTTTGACTTTGATAATGACCGGGTATCCTTGGTTAACGAGGGAACTGGATCCAACAGAGGTGTCGAATTTACCTTGGAACGGTTTTTTAATAAAGGATATTATGGGTTATTGACCGGCTCTTTCTTTGAAAGCAAATACGCCGGTAGCGACGGTATCGAGCGCAATACTCCATTTAACAATGAATACGTTGTGAACCTTTTGGCAGGCAAGGAGTTCAAGGTTGGGAAAGCAGGGCAGAACATCTTATTCGTAGATACCCGGTTAACTACCTCGGGCGGGCGCTTCGCCACGCCCGTAAATCTAGAAGCTTCCCAACAAGCAGGATTCGAAATACTGAGGGAAGATATCGCCTTTAGCGAGCAGTACGATCCCTATTTTCGATGGGACGTGAAATTTGGAATCAAACTTAACAGTAAGCAGAAGAAACGTTCACATCAATTCTATGTGGATCTTCAGAACGTAACCGCCAACGAGAATATTTTCGTTCGGCGTTACAACCGTCTGACAAATCAGGTGGACCAAGTAGACCAAATCGGCTTCTTCCCCGATTTTGGATATCGCTTTCAGTTTTAACCCTAAAATGCATGTTATGAAAAAGAAAATAGTTAAAAGCAACTCGAACAAGGTCGCGTACCATTTAAAAAACAAACGAATTGAAACGAGGCTTATCCAAAAATTCTGGTGGGGCTGGGGCACGGACTCCTATGCAAAGGAAAAAGATACCCTAAAAATAACTTCGACAAGCACCTAGAGGTGATAAAACAAAAGTGCTATGGCTCCCAAACAAAAAACCCTGACCGTTCGGTCAGGGTTTTGCTTTTCTACTAAGGATTCTACTACGCCTCAAACGGTTCTATGGAAACGTAGGATTTCCCCCCCGCTTTCTTTTCGAACTTCACAAGACCGTCTACTTTGGCGTGTAATGTATGGTCCTTGCCTGCATATACATTTTCACCGGGGTTGTGCTTTGTGCCACGTTGTCTTACGATGATGTTCCCTGCAACGGCGGCTTGACCACCAAAAATCTTAACACCCAAGCGTTTCGATTCGGACTCTCTACCGTTTTTCGAACTACCTACACCTTTTTTATGTGCCATGATATATTGTTTTTACCCTAAACTTCGGTATTCAGGGGTTGTTATTATTAAATTATTACGCTTTACCGCCGTCTAATTCGTCTTGCCATTTCTTCAGCTCATCCCACTTCCCTTCGGCAGCAAGTTTTGCTTGTTCTGGCCATGTATCGGTTACGTGGTTACCCCGTACCTCGGCAATAATTTCAGAAATCTTTTCAGGCTTGGTCTTTGCCAAATCTGCAAAAGTTGCCACTCCCGCCGCTACAAGCGTTTGAGCAATCTTGGGTCCGATACCTTCGATCTTCTTCAAATCATCGGCTTTGGTCTTTGCGGGCGCTTTTTTAACCGGTACCGCTTTTTCCGCTTTCGGCTTTGCCTCCGCTTTTGGTTTCGCCTCTGCTTTTGGCTTAGCTGTCGGTTTCGGCTTTTCTGCTTTTGCAGGGGCCGCTTTCTTAGCTCCTTTGGCGACAATGCTCTCAATGACGATTTCGGTCAATGATTGGCGGTGTCCATTTTTCTTTTTGTACCCTTTTCGTCTTTTCTTTTTGAAGACGATTACCTTGTCACCTCTAAGGTGCTTAACGACTTTGGCCTCCACGGCCGCACCGTCTATAGCTGGGGCGCCAATAGTTACGTTCTTACCGTCGTCTAAAAGAAGTACGTTGTCAAAAACAACTTTTTTACCTTCCTCGGTCTGCAAACGGTGAACATACACTTTTTGGTCTTTCGCAACTTTAAATTGCTGCCCTGCCATCTCTACAATTGCATACATAGCGTGTGTATTAGTTTATTGATTATCGCCTACTTTTCCAATAAGCGGATGCAAATATACTGCTAAATGCCGAATGTACAAGCCATTTTATAGGTTTTTAAACCGTTTTCTTTTTAGGATTGTTACTTGCTTTGAACAACTGCATAAATGAAAGGGTCAACACCAAGGTGGTTGCAAAACCCATAATGGCCACCGTAAAGAAAAGAATGGCTTCAAAGCTTTTGAAAGACTTGAACCATACTTCCGAAATTTGGGTCATAAACCCAGGATTGATCTCGGTGCAGTACAGGGTAAAGAATAGCGTAAAAATAAGGGTTGCCACAAAACCTGTGGTGATACCCGTTGTAAAACCGATCCTGTAATCGAACGCCTCCCGATTTTCGATTCGCTTGTAACGAATGGCCTCATAAATCCCGAAACCGGTAATAACACCATTGAACAAACTAAAAAAAATGTTGGTATGTAGGTCTAAAAGTGATAATATTAGAAAATACGCAACCAACGACCCACTTACCGCGATACCAAATCGGATGGGCAATGTAAACTGTTTCATGGGTACGAATATTTACAATGTGTCCTTTAAATTACATAAATATCCCCAATCTAGCTTACTTAATCTGTTAAAAACATAAGGCCCGGAAAAGTTATTCCGGGCCTTATGAGTTTTGTTGTCGGCTTAACCTATCTTTCGAATCGAGGCCTCACCGATTACGATTCCCTTGTCTACCTCAGGGTTTCCGGCATAATTGATCGTAGCTTCCCCATAGCAGGTAATCTTTAAACGATCCGAAACCCTCACCCTAAAATTGCTTTCGCCATAAGCGGTAATCTTGGTGGATCTGTTTCGTATCTCCGAAGCGTTCACCTCACTTTCACCATACGCCCGATACACTTGGTGGTTTACAGAACCATCGGCAATTTCCAAGTAGCTTTCTCCGTAGATGGCCACCGTTAATTCCTCTGCCGTTAAATCATCAAAATATACTTTGGACTCGCCGTAAATCGTCAACTTCATTTTCTTTTGGTTCATGGCACTGGCCACATGAATTCGCTCTTCTCCCCGAACCGACAAATGCTTTAACTTCTTGTAGGTAATCGTAACGGTTGCCATGGTACCGTTGTAAATGGAACGGCGACCTTTGTAATTTTCATAATCTACCTTTTCAGATTTGGTGATCACCTTGGCGCCGTCTAAATAAACCCGTAAGGTTTTTCCAGAAACTTCTGCGTTGATTTTATCCATAGACACTTTAGCGTCATTAATGACCACAGATTCTTCGGTACCTTCTTTTAAGGTAACCTCGATATGCGGACTCACGATAATCTTGTCGAACGATTTAACGGAAAAGGCATCTGACTGGGCCCAGCTCATTTGTACAGTACAAAGTACCATTATGATGACCATTCCTTGGGTAACTATTTTTTTCATTTCCTTGTTTTTAAATTGATTCCCTTAAAAGATATCCAATAAATTACATTGTTACAGTTTTAGGGCCAACTTTAAGAAAATGACCTATGAATAACGTTTTGATAAAAGGTGTATCAGCGCCGCTTTTTATGTACCAACCACACCCCGAATAAAATGATGAGCGCACCCACCAATTGATATGCATTGATGGTTTCTCCATCCCAAACACCCCAGAGTACGGCCACCAACGGAATTAAATACGTGACGGAAGCTGCGAATACCGGGCTGGCAATCTTAATCAACCGGTTAAAGAAAATGTTCGCAATGGCCGTTCCCAGAATGGCCAATGCCAGCACGTACCAAAGTGCAGATTGCATTTGGGAATCGTGCAAAATCTGACCGAAAAAACCGGAGTACCCAACCAATAACAGGGCAGGAATAATGGCTACCGCAAAGCTTGCAGTGGTAATCGCCAAAGGGCCCAAATGTGGTAATTTGGTCTTAATGATATTAATGTTCAGGGCGTAGCCCAAAGCAGAAAGCAAAATATACACGGCGTACCCGTAGTTTTGGTCTGGCCGTAATTCCATGCCGGCCATGATCAAGGCCACTGTTCCTAAAAGGCCTATAAATACCCCCAACAGCTGTCTTTTTGTAATCGTTAGGCCGAACAATATGATACCGACCAAAGTGGTCATCAGGGGAACGGTCGAATTAAAGATAGAGGTGACACCGCTATCGAGTTCCGTTTGCGCCAAGGCAAATAGAAAAGGGGGAAAGAAACTACTTAGGAGTCCCGCGAGCACCAACCATTTCCAGTCGCTCCAAGAAAGACTTCGTATCGCTGGTAGCCCGAACAAAAATAAGGTCAAAGCCGCAACCACCACCCGTAGGCCACCTACTTGTAAAGCCGTTAACCCAACAAGCGCTTTCTTGATCAAAATAAAGGAAGAACCCCATACCAATGAAAGCAATCCGAGGTAACCCCATTTTTTATAATAGCCGTTCAAAAACTAAATTTTGACAAAAGTGCTGTTTTTTTCTGATTTTATCAGTCCACTTGAAGATCACGTCTTAACTTTGTCAAAAACACACGGGTCTTGAAATCGCACTGGGCACTTCTTTTTGTTTTTTTGTATCTGTTGGCCATGCTTCGGCCGGTAATGCCCCTTTTCGAATACGTAGTGAATCAAGATTACATCGCGGAATTCCTTTGTATCAATAAAGAAAGACCGGAACTATCTTGTAACGGAAAATGTTACTTGATGCAAAAACTCAACGAACAGAACGAGGAAAAAAGACAAAACCTTCCGCCAATTGCCATGGAAGAGTACCCCATCGGATTCATCGATCTTACCTACATATATACTCCGCAAGAGACGCTTTTCAGTTTAAAGAACCATTTTACCTACTACGACCACTATTCTTTTTTGTTTTGCAGGTACGACATTGATCCCCCGATAGTATAGTCTATAGATTCTTTCTTTTTATGCCCTCCCGGTCGACAGACCAGCGGAGGCTCCCTATTTATTTGAACAAAAGGCATGTACCCAGGACCTTCGTTTGCCAAAATGGCAACACGGGGCCGTGGCAAGCCCTGACCGCTGGCGTCGGGGTTCAATCATCTATATAAACTAACCGAAAATTCGGTACCGCCAATATGGAATTTCACTCAAAATAACAATAATGAAAAAATATATCGCTGCTGTTTTGATAATGGCAATTACCGCGCTAGGCGCACAGGAAACAACCGATAAAAATATTGAAAAATGGTCTGCTGGAAGACCCGACGGCCATGCACCCATCTCGGTGATGGGCGACCATATGCACGGCAAGGGAGAATGGATGTTCTCCTACCGCTACATGTATATGAACATGGAAGAGCTAAAGCGAGGAAGTGATGATACATCGTTCAACGATGCCCTGGAAGCGTATATGGCAACCCCTACCCAAATGCCCATGAATATGCATATGTTGGGCACTATGTATGCTCCCAGTAATCGCATAACCCTTATGGCCATGTTCAATTACCTCTCGATGTCCATGGACCATATAACTCGAATGGGAGGAACCTTTACGACCGAAGCATCGGGTTTTGGAGATGTTTCGTTATCCGGCATGTATAAACTGCTTGATAAAAAACGACAGGTGGTGCATGCTAGACTGGGTCTCAGTATACCTACTGGAAGCATTACCGAAGCAGATATAACACCCGCTTCGGCACCCAATGAAGTAGAACTGCCCTACCCCATGCAAATCGGTAGCGGCACATTCGACGCCCAAGTAGCAGCTACCTACTTGTTTCAGGGCCCTATGCTTTCCTATGGAGCACAGCTATCAGGAACATTTCGGCTTGGTGAGAACGACCGCAACTACCGATTAGGCAATCGATATGCCCTTAACCAATGGGTTGGGTTAAAGCTCAGCAGTCGGCTCAGCCTAGGTGCGAAACTCGAGGGAGTCTGGACAGACGAGATTAGCGGGGCCGATCCCAACCTCAACACCATGATGGTCATTACGGCCGACACAAACAATTCGGGAGGGCAACTATTGAATGGTGGGATCGGGTGTAACTATTACATCCCCACCGGAACGCTCAAAAACCTGCGTTTTGGTTTTGAATTTTGTCACCCCCTCTACCAAGACCTCAATGGGATTCAATTAAAAAACAGGGAAACCGTGACCCTAGGGTTGCAATACGCCTTATAACCTACAAATACTATAACAATGAAATTATTCACCTTGATGTTTGCCTTGTTGGTCGCCAACACCATCAACGCACAAGATCTTATAAAGGGAAGGGTCTCCGATGCCTCTGGAAATCCCATTCCTTACGCCAATATTCAAGTATTGAACTCAATCATCGGCACAGCTACCAACAAAGACGGAAACTTCGAAATACAGCTTCCGGCTTCGGCCCGTATATTGAAAATATCGGCTATCGGTTATGCGACCCGTACCCATACCATCGGCGGGGAAACAAATCTGGCGATTGTTTTGATAGATGCTGCCGAGCAACTGAACGATGTGGTGGTCACCGCTCAAAAAAGGGAGGAAAAATTGGTCGAAATCCCTATTTCGGTATCCTCCTTGAATGCAGAAAAAGTAACCGATACGCGCACCTGGGGTTTATCGGGGCTTACTGCCCTTGTACCCAACTACCTTTATCAAGAAGCCGGAGTCGGGTTTCAGGCAATTCAATCGATTCGAGGTATTCAGGTGTTTAGTGAAAACCCGGCGGTAGGCACCTATGTAGACGACGTGAACAGCCTCGATATCTTGGCCAATGGTTTTGCCTTGAACGATATTGAACGTATCGAGGTATTACGAGGGCCACAAGGAACACTTTTCGGTCGCAATACCATGGGGGGAGTAATCAATATTACTACCAAACAACCGACTGCAAAGACTTCGGGTTTTGTGGAAATTGGTGCCGGAAACCTCAACTTACAGCGCCATAGTTTTGCTATAAAGACCCCACTTTCCAAACATTTGTTTTTTGGTGTAAACGGACTCTACCAAGACCGCGAAGGGTTTTGGGAAAATGACGCCTCCTTGGCACTTGAACCCGATCCTACCCTAGACGGAAAGACTGTTGGCGATGAGCGTAATCTGTATGGCAATTTCTATTTAAAATGGCTTCCTTCGGAACGTTTCTGGACTACGTTAAATGTGAAAATACAGCAGGATAGATCGGATGCGAGCGGTTTTTTTGTAAGCCAACCCAACGAAACGGTCGCTTTTGAAAATCCGGATAAGATTTATTTGAGCCGTATCGGGCAGCATGAACGAACCATCGTGAATTCGTCCTTGTCGCTTAAATACATGGCCAACAAAGTAAACTTGACCGCTATCAGTACATATCAACGCATCGGCCTTTCCTTCCAGGACATCGATTTTCCCGGGTTCTATCATTCTTTCTTTGATGATGAAATCGGTGAGAAGCTACCACCACAAGAGGTATTCAGTCAGGAGTTTCGGGCACAATCTGCGAATGATGGCAAATTACAATATACTGCTGGTGCTTACGGCTTCACACAAGTAGGCTACGAACCTACGACCAATTTGGCTTTCGAAACCGGTCCCGAAAGCTATGCCGTATTTCGCAATCGAAGTGATAACCGCGGAATCGCCTTATTCGGAGAGGTACGCTACGCTTTCACCAAGGTTTTGGAACTAACGGCAGGCCTACGTTACGATGACGAAAGAAGAGAGGCCCGGTTCAACGGTTTTGGCGATGCCGTTTTCGAGAACGGAATGGTTGTCAACAATGTACCCGACACTACCCTTATCGGAAACTATAACGCCCTTTCCCCAAAATTGGCGCTTTCTTATCTAATAGGCAAGAATTCCTCTGTTTATGGAAGCTATAACAGAGGGTTTCGAGCTGGTGGCATCAATGCACAACGACTACCGGATAGAGTCGCACAGACCTTTAATCCCGAGTTTTCGAACAATTACGAGATAGGATACAAAATTGCCAAAAAACGTTGGAGCCTTCGAAGTAGCTTTTTTTACATCGACTGGACGGACATTCAGTTTTTTAATTTAGTGGCACCGTTCACTTTTGCCAGGGAAAATGTTGGAAGCGCTTCTTCTTTGGGACTTGAACTGGAAATCGCAGCGGTACCGCTAAAAGGCTTACAGTTAGACGCAAGTGTAGGTCTCACCGAAACCGAATACCGGGATTTTGAGTTGATCAGGGTCGATTTTACGACGGGAGAAGAAAGCGTGACCCAAATTTCGGGGAATAGCCTTTCGAATGCCCCAGGGCATACGCTATTTCTCGGCGCCCAATTCACCCAGCCCCTCTCCAAGGAGTTTACGCTTGTGACCAGGGGAGAGTTTCGGAACATTGGTCGTTTTTACACAGATATACAAAACGATTTGGAACAACCTGCCTACTCGTTGGTAAATGCCAGACTCGGGGTTACGTTCAAAAAATATAGCCTCTTTCTTTGGGGGCAAAATCTTACCGATACCACGTACCTATCTTTTGGAGCTCCCGATACCAGCTTTAGCCGTACGACACGTAGCGCGGCACCGGCTACCTACGGACTCACACTAACTGCTAATTTTTAAAATAGATACCTATGAAACCATTATTATTACCACTATTTGGCTTTTTTCTTTTCACAGCTTGTAACCAGGTTCAGAAACCTACGGGCGATACCACCGTAGAACCAACACAAGTGCCAAAGGTGGAACCAAAAAAGGCTAGAAATCTTAAACCCGACGGTACGGTCTATACCAAGGAAGAATTGGAGCATTTGTCGCACGATGAGCTGATGATGCTTATGCACGAACCCGTTCGCGATACCATTACGACCATTGGGATTTTATTGTATGACGGCTACTTTAGTCTCGACGCCATGGGGCCCCATTCCGTATTGAGCAGCATGTATCCTGCCAAGACGTTCTTTATTGCCAAGGAAAAGGGATTGGTCAAAAGTAACAACGGGCTCGTCACCCAAGTAGACACTACCATCTCGGAAGTACAACAACTCGATATTTTAGTCGTGCCAGGAGGTACTGCAGAAACCAATAGGGCCAGCAACGACCAAGAGTTATTGCATTGGATCAAAACCATCGACCAGAACAGCAAATATACGACCAGTGTATGCACAGGCGCTTGGATTTTGGGAGCAGCCGGACTTTTAGAGGGAAAAAAGGCGACGACCAATTGGTACCGCGCCAAGGAGAAGCTGCAAGGCTATGGAGCTACTTTTATCAACGAACGATATACCAACGACGGTAAATACTGGACTTCAGCGGGCGTTTCCGCGGGAATTGATATGAGCTTGGCCTTGGTAGACCATATCATGGGACGCAACTATGCCGATTTTGTGATGTTGAACTTGGAATACGACCCGCAACCCCCTTTTGAAGGTGGATCGGTAGAAAAGACCGACCCCGTGGTGAAGTTTATGACCCAAAAGATGTATGACCTGGGTCTGGAACCCGTTATCGCCGAGTTTGAAGCGAACCAAAAACAAAAAGAAGAATCATCCCAGTAGATAAAGCTGCCAAAACCAGTAGGGCCCGTGTGCTTCAATATGCCAAAAGCTTTTGAAAAACGGGTCTTACTGGTTATTTTTGAAAAAATAAAAGCATGAAAAATCTAGTATACCTATTTGTTGGCGCTATCCTATGCACTATAACTGCCTGCAAAGACGCAAAGAAAGGAACCGAAAAAGAAGGCCCGACCCAAATGGAGCAAGTAATGGCGACCCACGATGAGGTGATGCCCAAAATGAGCGCCATCAATAGATTAATTACCGAGCTCGAGGCTAAAATAGATACGACCGAACAAGGATTGGCCTATGAGAAAGCAGCGAACGACCTAAAGGATGCCAATAAATCGATGATGGATTGGATGCAAGGTTTTGGGAACCGATTTGATTCCGATGAGATCATGAAGGGAAAGGAACTGAATGAAGAAAAGCAATTATGGCTCGATGAGGAAGCCAAAAAAGTAAACGAGGTCAAGAAAAAAATAAACGGCAGTATCGAACGGGCGGAAACCTTGTTGAAAGAATGAGGTTAATCCCAAATCGAACACCAGCCACTCATCATTCGGTTAGGTTTTAAAATTGAACTTGACGCTTGAGCTTGAGCTTGAACTTGAACTTTAAAAGTTGGTCCACCAAGGCTCCCTATCTACTTGATCTGAAGTAAGGTAAATGGGTTGTCCTATTTCAGGAACCGTTAAGGGTAGGCCCAGTTCACTCGCTTTTTTAGCGACCCGTTCTACCGGTTCGGTCCATGGATGCATCGCCAGTTTAAAGGAGCCCCAGTGAATGGGCATGATTCTTTTGGCTTTCACATCAACACCCGCTTGGGCTGTTTCTTCGGGCATCATATGTATTTCTTTCCACAGCTCGTTGTATTGGCCACACTCCATCATGGCAAAATCAAAGGGGCCGTATTTGTTGCCAATCTGCTTAAAATGCGGTGCATAACCGCTATCCCCGCTAAAGAAAATACGTTCGTTCTTCGACTGTATGATCCAGGAACTCCACAAGGTTTTTCCCCGATCTCCAAGACCACGGCCTGAAAAGTGTTGAGCTGGTGCACATATAAAATCAAGGTCACCGAACAGGAATTCATCCCACCAATCCGCCTCTTTAATAAGGCCTTCATCAATACCCCATGCACGCAAATGGGCCCCGACCCCAAGCGGCACATAAAAGCGTTCTACCTTGTCTTTGAGCAATTGTACCGAACCATAGTCTAAATGGTCGTAATGATCGTGAGAAAACAGTACGGCATCAATTTTCGGCAATTTCTCTATCGCAATCGGCAATTCCTTGCTAAAACGATTGCCTCCCAACCAAGGATGTGGTGCCGGTACTTGGCCGAACATAGGGTCGATCAATAGATTCTTGCCGTTCATTTGCAATAAGAAAGCGGAATGACCAAACCAAATCATCCGGGTAGGCCCTTTATAATCTGTAAGTTCCGTAGAGTCTACTTTCTTGGGTGGGATATTTTCCTTGGGTGTAGTACGCGGTTGTGGGCTAAAATAACCGACAAGACCTTTGTACATTTTTCCCAAGCCCATTTCCATTTGCACGCCCCCCTTGTTGACAAAAACGCCTTCTTTATAGTTTTGGGACAACGCATACCGTTCCTTTTCGGCTTTTGTCGGAGAACCTCCGAACTGTGGGCTCAGATTCAAGAATAGCGCAATTGCAATAACTAGAAATAACAAAAAACCAAGAAAGTAAAGCATCATTTTTTTTAGAATTTTTTTGAGTTTGCGCATTTAAATGTGCTTTGTTAAAAAGGCAAGTTACCCAAATCTACGTTACCGCCCGAGATGATGATTCCTACTTTCTGATTTTGAAAACGGTTGCGTTCGCGAAGCACGGCGGCAAAGGTAACGGCACTAGAGGGTTCGATGATCATTTTCATTCGTTCCCAAACCATGCGCATTGCTGCCACGATCTCCTCTTCGGTAACTCGGATGATTCCTGCTACATGCTCCTGAATAATCGGAAAGTTTTTATCGCCCAAGGTCGTTTTGAGTCCGTCCGCGATGGTATGGGTGGTCTCATTGGTTTCGATTTTTCCGGTTTGTAGGGAACGGTAGGCGTCATCCACGGCAAATGGTTCCGCTCCGTACACCTTGCAATTAGGCGCGAAAAAATGAGTCGCCAAACAGGAGCCGGCAATGAGTCCGCCACCACCGACCGGACAAAACAAAGCATCCAAATCGGGTCGCTCTTCTACTAATTCCAAAGCTGCGGTACCCTGCCCTATGATGACCTCCATTTGGTTCGAAGGGTGTAGAAATGTAGCCCCTGTTTCGGTGGCAATGCTATCGGCCATCTGTTGTCTCGCTGCCAGAGTAGGCTCACATTCATAAATAGTACCTCCATATTCGACAACGCCTACTTTTTTTACCTCGGGCGCAGAAGTGGGCATTACAATATGCGCTGCTACTCCCAAACTTTGTGCCGCCAAGGCGACCGCCTGGGCAAAATTCCCTGAGGAATGGGTAACGACTCCGTTCACGCGTTGTTGCTCTGTCAATTGTAAAATGGCATTGGTCGCCCCGCGCATTTTGTAGGCCCCGGCCCTTTGAAAATTTTCACATTTAAAGAATAACGCGGCCCCGACCGCTTTATTAATGAGCCGTGAACTCAAAACTGGTGTATGGTGTATGTAAGGTTTAATGCGGGCGTGGCAGTCCTGGAGGGTTTGTCGGGTCATAAACGAACTATACTTTTATCTTATTTCAAAGTTAGGGATACTTCCCACCAAAAACGTATTGGCCGTTCATTTCATTCTTTATAAAGATCTGTGGCCCTTCGAAGCTTTATCAAAATCCGTTTCCGCAAGCGTTCCGGCTTCAACACTTCTAATGCCTCCCCAAAACCCAATAACAAGCGTTCCAGCTCGTAGTTCAGTTTTACCAACAAGGTCACCTCGATACTACCGTCTTCGTTTTCTTTGGTGAGGCGTTGCGAGTGGTGCAAGGGTTTGGTGACTACATAAGGGGCATTGCCTTGATCGATCCACAGTTTTACCACCGAGGGGCGTTCCCGGTTTACGGTAACCCCGACCACATCTTTATAAAAAGCATCCGCATCAAAATCGTTGTCGGCATATTCCGTTTGAAAATCGTAATCCAAGGCCAGAATGCGATCTAACGCAAAATTGAGGATTACCCTGTTTTTATTATTCGAACCTATCAAAAACCAGCGGTTGTTGAATTCCTTTAGCAAATAAGGATGGAATTTGATCACATTCGGTTTGGTCGCTTTAAAAGATTGGTAGGTGATGTCCAAGACCACCTTTTTCTGAATGGCGCTGTAAAGCTCATCTAACCAATGGAGTCCCTTTAATTTCTCGTTTTTGTCCAGGTGAATAATGGAGGTTTGATGGGTTTTCTCGCTATATACCCTATCTTCCAAACGCTGAATAATACCGCCTAATTCCGAAAACAGCGAAAAGTCCTTGAACTGTTTCAGCATTTCCACGGTTTCCGAAAGTACGTTCATATCGTTTTCGGTAATGGGGATGTCGGTGATGGAAAAACTAGCATCGGCATACCGATAATATTTCTTTTGGTAGACCTCAATGGGCGCATTGTATCCCAGCTTATCGCTGCGCATCATTTGAATATCCAATTGCACGGTGCGTTTGCTCACATTTACATCCCTTCCTTCGTATTCGTAAAGGGCATCGGAGCAGGCGGTGATCAAATCGTCCAATGTCCATTGGCGATAGCCATTCTGCAAGCATTTATCGATGGTCCTATAGCGGATCAGGGCATTTTTGTTGAGGGCCATTTTATAAGATTTCGAGTTCTTTCTTAATATTGTTTCGTGCCTTTATTTCGAACCGACTGCGGAAAACGTCGGTTTTATAGATGTATTCTTTTTCCAAAAAATGTGCAAGAACTTTTTTTCTACCCTTTCGATATATGAAACTTGGAACTGCCCCATATTCTTTGCGTATTTGTAGGGTATATGCATGATATCGGTCCCAAGATTGACCCAAAACACCCAAATCAAAGTCGATCATCCATTTTTCATCGCTATTGTGCTTAGGTGTATGATCTTTGGTGACCATAATAAGATCAAAAATTCGTATCATATTGTTGTCATTTACCTGGTACGATTCTAAATGTCTTTTTGCTAGTTCGGCACTTTTCAACTCGTTCTTTTTGCTCCAGATATCATAGATGATATCGTGATAGAAAATTGCAAATGCTACTTCCTGTGGATTGGCCAACTTCCCATAATAGTCATTATAGTAACTAAACAACTCTCTTAAATGTTCCAGATTATGGTAGTATCGATGGGGTTCATTGTATTTGTCGGTCAGTTCGGTCCATAAGGTTTCAACTTTCGATTTGTCAGCCTCCCAATAAGTCCACAACAGCTCGAATCTTTGCTTTAAATGCATTATACAATTTGATTTAAAGATAGTATATTTTAAAACTACGCAAAATAATTGCGCAGTACCAAAGGAAGTTTATACCGGAATCATAAAGAAGCCGGTTCACCGACTTCCCGTACTGCCCTGCCGAACAAGGAGTCGGTGGGGCTCGCAAAAGAAAAAAACATGAATAACAAGTCAATTATTACTGGAAAAGAATTAATCGCCATGGGCTTTCAATCGGGAAAATGGATTCCCGAGGCCTTGGCCTATATCAACAACCATCAATTAGAGGGAGACGCTCTATTGCGGTATTTGGAACAGTTTCGTCCTGCACCTCTTTTGGGTCTACATAAAGAAAAGGTACCGTTTTCAGTAAACATCAAAGCGGAAAACGAATTGGAACAGGAAAATGTAAATTCCGTATTGGAGACCATGGATATCCTGATGCGTACCCCAACGCTTGTTGACGGTGCGGTGATGCCCGATGCTTGTCCGGCCAGCCCTAAAGGAACCATTCCCGTAGGTGGGGTGGTCGCGGCCAAAAATGCGATCCACCCCGGTATGCATAGTGCCGATATCTGCTGCTCGGTACTATTGACCGATTGTGGTTCGGCCGACCCTAAGGATGTATTGGATGCCGCCCATGCCAGCACCCATTTTGGTCCCGGTGGGCGCGACCGTAACACTCAATACCGCTTTCCGACGGAGTTGTTACAAGCCTTCGAAAGCAACTATTTCTTAAGAGACCATCAAATGGTACAAATTGCCCGAACACATTTGGGAACCCAAGGAGATGGTAACCATTTCCTCTTTGTGGGCATCTCCAAAGCCACCGGAAATACGATGTTGATCACCCATCACGGTTCACGTGGCCCTGGCGCACGGTTGTACACCAAAGGAATGAAAATCGCGGAACGCTTCAGAAAAGAGATTTCGCCTGAAACCATGAAGCAAAATGCCTGGATTCCTTTTGATACCGAAGAAGGGGAGAATTATTGGGAAGCCTTACAGATTATTCGGGCTTGGACAAAGAAAAACCATGAGGTCATCCACGATGCTACTTTGGAAAGGTTGGGCCTTAAGGTGGAAAACCGTTTTTGGAACGAACACAACTTTGTGTTTCAGGACAATGACATTTTTTACCATGCCAAGGGTGCCACCCCTTTGGACGCCAAATTCATGCCCGATATTACCGGGCCACGGTTGATCCCGTTGAACATGGCCGAGCCTGTCTTGATCGTTGACGGTGCTACTACGGCAACAAACTTGGGATTCGCCCCACATGGTGCTGGCCGAAATAGGAGCCGTACCCAACACAAAAAGTCAAAAGCCGAGTTTACCAATGAGGAAGTATTTTTCGAGGAAACCAAAGGCTTGGATGTACGCTTTTTCTCCAAGGAGATTGATGTTTCCGAACTACCGAGTGCTTATAAAAATGCAGCAACGGTTCGGGACCAAATGAACGAATTTGGTTTGGGAACCGTACAGGACGAAGTGATGCCCTATGGTTGTATTATGGCCGGGGATTGGATGAAGAATGCGCCTTGGAAGAAAAGAAAACGCAGCTAAAATTTCGAGCGGCAATAAGAAATAGCGTCAGTACTATTTTGTTACTGACGCTATCTTATTCTACTAATAGTCGACGTTCAATCGAACATTCGGTAACCTGTTTTCATTTTGCGCGATTGCTGAAGTATCGATTTTCATATAGCTTTTATGAATCCATCGCTGCTTTTCCAAATCTTCCGTGGAGAAGACGACACTCCCACTTTTATTCTCGATGGTTTTAAAATTGGTAATATCGTTGAGTTTCTCAGCTGTTTTTTTATCATTCTGCTTTACGGCTTTCATATAGGTATATACTTCCTTTGCAGTTTTTTGGGGAGCGGTTTCCTCACCTTCCTTCCCAATGGCTTCTATAATCACGGACTCTAGTATCTTATCCCATAAGTCAATAAAAAGTTGTTGGTTATTGTATACTTCTACCCCATGAATTTCTCCATTGATCGCATAGGCATAGCCAATCGCATTTGGTGTATCGATCAAATCCTTTAATTCGTCATAAATGGAATCCTTGCTCTTTTTTAATTCCTCGCTCTCCAAGGCCAACTGCAAGCTGCTAGTAGATTCATTCGCTGCAACATCTACTTCGTGTCCGTTTCGTTTGGATAGTTTTTCGTTCAAATAGGCCTTTTGTTCCGAAACCTTGCTCCATACCTTGCCTTGGTTCTTTTCATACTTGGCGGCCAACTTCAAATCACGGGAAGAAAGCATTTTGGTATTGGAACTAAAAACGACCACGACCTCATCTGCCCGTTGTTCCCATCTGCCCTGTTCTACGCAAAAACTTGCCAGGGACATATCTTTGGTGTTAGGCGCGATGATGATATCATGACTAATAGTACGATCTTGTTTTCCTCCTTTTACAATATCGCCCGAATGTATAAATACATAGTCGGTACCGGCATTATCTACTGAAAGTTCGTTTACCGAACCGGTTTCCTTTACCGTTACTTCCTTTGCATCCATAGCCTGGGCCAAGGTACGATACCTTTTCCCGATGACCTCTTCTTTCCCCGTAAGCATGAACAAACTAAGGTTCTGCTCCGTTTTCGGGTCATTGATCGTGATGCCGTCTACCATAAGAACTTCTTGAGGCATATTCATCGTGATACCTGGCTCCGAATTTTTGTTCTTACATGCCACCGTTATGGTACAGAGGCTCATAAGAAGGATGGTTTTTGTGGATTTTTTCATGGGCTTTACTCGATAATCGAGATTCAAAATACTCCGACGCTTGCGTCGAAATCAAAATTGAATTTCCTATTAATGCCTCTTGGGCTTAGCCCCGAGGTTATTTACTGTGTTCAAACCTACGAGCTGTCATATCAGAAATCAATCCACAATGAGGGAAACAGTCGTTTCGGTGAGTGAAGTCCGACTTAAAACCCATACCATCTATTTGGAGTATATGTTAGCGATGCATCCGATCCAGAATCTCGATAATCTCCGCCTTTTTACGAACGGATACCGGCACATTTTCCCCATTCTTGAGCATCAGATAGCCTCCATCTGTTTTAATATAGGCGGTAATGCATTGAAGATTGACCAAGTGACTTTGGTGTATGCGTACAAAGTCATAACTCTTGAGCATATCGGAGAAATATTTGAGTGTCTTGGTCACAAAAATCTTGCGTTTGTCCTGAAGGTGAAAAATGGTATTGTTGCTATCGGATTCGCAACGAACAATATCGTCCAAACTCACGATAATGATTTGATCTAGGGTATGCAGCGAAATCTTATCGGGCTTTTTTTCCGGCGTGGCCATGGTATCCTTTAGGATGCGTAGGCGTTCCTCATTGGGTTGCAATTGTTCTTTGGCACGCGCTATGGCCAAGCCCAAATCTTCATGGGCATAGGGTTTCAACACATAGTCGATTGCCGCAAACTTAAAAGCTCGTATGGCGAATTCGTCACTGGCGGTCACAAAAATAATCTTGGATCTCAGCTCTGGAAAAATCTCCAGAACATCAAAACCGGTACCATCGCCCAGCATAATATCCAAAAACAAAATATCGGGCTGGTGCTTACGCAACACTTTTGCGGCTGCGACAACACTCTGGGCCGTAGCGATGACTTCGATTTCCGGATGGTGTGCCTCGATGTCTTTTTTCAAGAGATCCAGGGCGTCAGACATATCTTCGATAATAACCGCTGTAAGCATGGTATTTCTAATAATCGGTCGTTAATGGAATATCAAAGGTAATCTTTGTGCCTTCAATGGTTTCCCCTTCATTTTTGATTTCCATAATACGCAAGGTATCCGTTCCTGAGATGGATTCCAAGCGTTCTTTGGTCACTACCAAAGCCATGGATTGATGGTCTGTCTTTACCTTTTGGCGCTGTGATTTGAAAATTCCTATTCCATTGTCCAAGATACTGCAATGCAATCGGGTTTTGGAGGTACGAAACCCGATTTTAAGGACTCCCTCCTTACTTCCCTTTAAAATACCGTGTCGTATGGCGTTCTCTACGAAAGGCTGTATCAACATTGGAGGAATCAAAATCTCTTCGGCACTGGGCTCGGTCTCTACGGTAATGGAATAGGTAAACGGTTGTGGGGCCATTAACTGTTCTACTTCGATATAATGTCGCAATGCCTTCACTTCTTGATCCAAGCTAATGGTCTCTTTTCTTGAATTGTGCAGCGTTTCCCGAAGTAAAACTGCAAAATTATTGATGGTCGTATTCATCTTTTCCGGTTTGCTGCCTGCCATGGCCTTGATTCCGTTCAGTACATTGAAGATAAAGTGCGGATTCATTTGTAGCCGCAAGGCCTTTTGTTCCAAGGTAAGTAGGTAATTTTGGGTCTTCAAGCGTTCCTGTGCGGCCTTGTTTTTAGCTTTTATTTTTCGGAGATACCACCACCCAATTCCTATCAAGACCCAAACGGCACCTGCCAAAACGGCCCATTGAAACCAATTTTTTTGATACAGCGGACTGTCAATAAAAAACCGAAACCGGATCGGTTTACTTTCGACCCAACGATGGTTTCTGGATTGTACCGAGAAGGTATGTTCCCCAAAGGCCAGACCTGCAAAATTTTGCTTCCGTTCCTTTATCCAAGGGCTCCATTCAGCATCATCCAGCTTTGTTCGGTATTCAATATCATTGGGATGATCCAAATCTACCGTTCGGAACGAAAAACCAAGCTGGGTCTGATCTGGGGTCAATTGAAGTACTTTATCGCTGTTCGTCCAAGCGGGCAGCTCCAAGGAATCAATCTGTTTATAGGCCTCTTCTATACCGGTAAAGTACACTCGGGGCCGTACAGATATTTGCGTATTTTCCTGGGGTACATGCTGTGTAAGGCCATAAATAGCACCGAACCAAAGGTTACCATCGTCATCTTTGTCTACCGCGTTCAAACAGGTTTCTATTCCTAAAAACCCATCGTTTCTGCCAAAATGGTTGACATCTACAATCTCGTTGGCGGCGTTTAGTTCAATCTTGTCCACCCCACGTTCGGTACCCGCCCACAGATAGCCCTGATCGTCGAAAATTAATTGGTAAATGTTCCCGGAAGAAAGCTCTTTTGGGCCTTTTAGTTGCTGAAAATCGGCAGGACTACCGCTGTTGGCGTGCCAGATTCCCTTACCAAAAGTACCTAAGAACAGATGTTCTTTGTAAAATAGTAGGGTTCCTATGGTTGTTTGCCCTTTCAAAGGAGTGTCGACCATGGTTACTTCGTCATTCTCAATATAGCCCAAATGTCCCTTTTGACTCGCAAACCAAAGTCTACCTCTCGGGTCTTTCTGCAAATCTTTTAGGAGTAAATCGGATATGCCCTCCCGCTTTCCATATGTTTTCAGGATAGCAAGGCTATCCCTATTCGAATCGTACTTGAATTTTACAATCCCGTTGGCATAGGTCGCCGCCCAGATAAGGTCGTCATCGACCACCAGCTTTCGGATCCAATCAGAGGGAAAGCCCTTGCGCTGGTCTATGATATAATTTGTGGTACGTGATACAGGAATGGTATCTATTCGTATCTGAAAGGTATTGCTGGTGTTGAGCACGACACTATCGACCATTTTGGTTTCTCGAAACAAGATGCCCCTATTGTCGGAACCGGCCCAAATATTGCCTTTGGCATCACTCGCGATGGTCTTGATCTTTACATCAAAAAAAGGGCTGTCATTATCAATTGGATGAATCCCCGTAGCATTTACTTTTGTGAGGCCTGATTCGGAACTCGATATCCAGATTCCATCTTTTGCGTTATGTACGGCATAAATACGGTTGCCCTTTAAGCCTGTGCTTTTGTCGTAGTGCTTAAAATTGTTCTGAAAATATTTGTATACCCCCCCTCCTGAAGTGGCAATCCAGAGATTGTTACGGTTATCGTTAACAATCTTTCTGATATGGGGTGCAGACAATCCGTTGGTCGTGTTCAATCGTTTTACGATATCGTATTTTTCCGTTTCGATTACCGTAATACCTTCAATATCGGTCGCTATCCATAGTTCATCTTGGTGAACTGACATGGAGTTGATCCGCAACGGTTCGGGCATTAAAAAGTTATCCCGGGGATTGTCAGCATTCATTACAAAGACACCATCGTCAAAGGTTGCTGCCACTATCTTGTCGTTGTGTTGAAGTACGGCCGTGAAATTGTTGGCTTCCAGTTTGGTCATTTCACTTGCGGCACTGCTCAATGCACTAAGTTTCCATAGACCTTTATCGGTGGCCAACCAATAATGGGCACCATCAAAAAGAATGTCGTTAATACTACTGTCATCTATTTGTGGGTGAATAGAAACCTTGTGTAGTCCCTCGACATCGGAAAACCGGTACACACCGCTAATAGTAGCCAGATAAAGGGTTTTTCCCGAAAGATGGTATTGCTGTATTCGAGGCGATTCAAAATTTACAAAACGGTTTTTGATCTTGATGGAAAGGCCTTTTTTTGTCCCGATAAAAAGGGAGTCGTTGACCGCATACAAGCTATGGATGTAGTTGGATAGCAAGCCATCATTTTCATTCCAGATATCAAATTGATCCCCATCGAAGCGGGCGAGTCCGCCCCCTTGGGTACCCAACCATAAAAAGCCCTTCTGGTCCTGTACCACATCGTACACTTGGGATTGTGGTAAGCCGTCTTCTATGGTATAGGAACGTAGCTGGCTGTTCTGCGCGACCAGCTGCTTCGCCGTGAAGAAGCAAAGAAAGAAAAACAAGTATGTGGTATATGGTTTCAAAAAATGGAACTGCTCGTGGGTTTGGTATTCGTTTAACGAAAGTACCGCTATAATATTTGATACAGGGAGCGGTCATCGACCTTGGCAACACGATACTCTTCTTGGTGTTGACCTTCCAAAAGAGGTGCCAGTATGCAGAGTACGGTCGTTTTTCCTTTTACCAGTAATTTCTTTCCCTGAATTTGGGTTTTCCAACGGTATTTTTCCAGGGGAATATTCAGCTCAAAAAGCACTTCGGCCATTTCTGGGGATTCCGATATCCAATCCATAATAGCGTCCCTATCCTCAAGATTTGGAACTTCTTCAGTGGTATCAAAGGTAAATTCCCAAACTATCGGAATATTGAATTTAAAACTGTATGCTTCTCCCGACCCTGCTTCACGTCGTGTTTTCATCGCCTTGCGCCAATTGATGGGTGTTTCGGGATATGCGAATTCGAATTCCTTTGAAAGTTGGGCAGGTCCCGGTGATTCTGCAGTGGGGTAATATCCGTAATACGGCTTGGCCAAGTAGTGCGGTGCAAACTTTCCACCAAAGACATTGAAAAAGACTGAAGCGTATACCTTAGGTGCCTCGGTTACGGTAAAACCGTCCTTTAATTCTCTGAGTAATCGGGGGTTTTCGCCTAGTCCGCACGAATGAAAGATAACTTTTGTTTCACTTGTAATACCCCTTTGCAATTTGGGAATCGTGTTTTCCCTTCTTGCCTTTCGCAAGGTTTTTAGAGTAATGCGTTTGCCGTTACGGGTCGTTTTCATTGCCATTCCAAGCCAGGCATTGCTATGGCTCACGATATGTATTTCGCTAAAAGTAATTCGCTTTTTGCCTTTTTGGTTGATCCATTCCAAGATTTCTTCAAGGGAAAATAGGCTATCTACCACACGCATACCCTTCGCCTCAAAATAACGTTTTGCATTGGAATAGTAAGTGTTTTCGCCAGCATCAAAACCGGTTATAAAAACAACCGATTCCTTGGTATTTACTACTTTTAGAGGGGAAACAACAACGGTTTCCGATGGCTGTAAAAACGGCTGTCTACAACCAAGCATCAGCGCTATTACAAGTAAGATAAAAGAGTACGCTTTCATAAGGATGTTTGTTTTACGATCAAGATGAAATAAAAGCATCAAGAGATGGGATGGGTCCTTGCCCTGGTTTTAGCCCGACCTAAGACATTTCTTGATGCTTTCTTACAGTTTCATGAACCGGAATTAAAGAAACCTATATCCCAACTTAGCGATGTAGGTTGTTGGCAACGACGTCATTTGAGATGAGCGGTGCGTCTTCTTTTTTGGATAGTTTATAACCATTCCATGTATAGAAGCTGGTCGTATAACTGGGTGTATTACGTACCATACCATTTTCAGGGCTCACCTCATGATTGGTAATGACGGTCTTTAAAGCAACCGTGCTTCGTATGCCTTCCATATCGGAGGGGAAAACAAAAGACTCGGTTTTGGTATATGCGACGTCATAGTAATCTATCAAATTCGCTACATTGGTAAACTTTCCATTATTCCAAAAGACATAGCTTGTTCCTACCTCGCTACCTGATCTAGGGTCTTCCAAACCGAGCGCAATGATGTCCTCTACATTGAAAATTCCCTTGTTCCCAATATTCTCAATATTAGCAGGGATTGCGTGAAGGCTGTCGAGTACGATTTTATCCAATTGAAAACCATTTTTGAAGGCTCTTAATTGGTATTTGGTCTCCACCATACCCAATTCATCTGTGGTACTACTCTCGTAGCCATATACAAATTTCACACGGTAGTCGGCCTCGCTACCAAAAGCTTTTTGAGCAATCATACCACCCCAGACCCATCCGGTTTGATCTCCTGCGTTTACCCGATACCAATTACTTTTGATACCGTTTATTTCGTCCGAGTTTTGGCTCTTCTCCCACAAAACCAGTTGTGTACCGATATTGAGCAATGTCAATTTCTTCGCTTTTAAAGAGGGTTTCTCCCGAAGAAACACTTTGTGCGCCATTAAATATTCATGGGACAATTCTTCCAACGGGGTCGCAGGATCCATGGTTTCAAAATGGACTTCCGGAGCAGTCTGGCCGAATATGCCTGAAAAGGCAATTAGGCATAACATCAGGGCACTTTTTTTCAGATTTTTCATATTGTTAAACTTAAAGGGTTACTAATCATTGATTGCTGTTATAGCGTCTTCATAATCAAAGTCATCATCATTCCAGACAATGCTTTGAAGTACTTCAATTTCTTCGATGGTGTTTGTTTCGGCATACCACAGTTCGGCCCTTAAAATGGCACCTTCCCGACCGTAGGCCTCATTCGGGAAAACATAGTGCTCGTCCGATTCCACGGCATCACAATACAAATTGTCTATTTTGGGCAAGGCCGTGAAATCGTTTTCACGGTTCACCAAAAAGTAGTAGGTCTCGGTATTGGCACAGCAAGCAATGTATTCCAACTCTATTTTCAGGACTTCTCTGACGTCTTCCAGACCGGGATCGGAAAGCACTGCGATACGTACGTCTTCCAACAATTCGAGTTCGGTAATCGCCAAGGTCGCCAAAGTACGTGACCAATCTGCGGTGCGCACTATATCTACCAGTACCGCACCTTCTTCTTCCTGACCAAAAACGCGCTGATTATTGAACATATAATTTTCCGTTATGGCAAATTCTTGGGCATTGCCAAAAAAGAGGGCCAACAGTAAAAAAAGGAGTAAAAGAATGCTGTTTTTCATGATGTTTATTTTTAGTGGTTTTGTTTTCATATCCTAAAATTACTGCGGACCCAGTGCATTTTAGGTGGTGTTCTAGTATTCGTAGGGGCTTAATTAGAATTCGTAAAAAACACCCTTAAAAAAGGTCATATGGACTAAATCGGATGTGGTAAATAGCCTTGGGGGGAGCCCATGAGGCATTCATAGGAAATTCAATTTTGATTTCGACGTCCCGAGAATTCGGGATCGGAGCAACTTGCCGGACGGCAGTCAGGTTTTAAATCTCGATTATCGAGTAAAAAAGAAAAACCTGCAAGATCTAAGGATACTTACAGGTCTTCTTCCCCTGAACAGGGAACCAAACAAACACGAACTAACTTATCTTTTCAACGTCAAGACCAGCTGCTTTTCCAATCTCATTTTTTTTAGGGTAGCGGCGTTCAATTCCTTGACCATGGTTTCGTCAAAAATCCATTTTCCTTTTTCCATCTTTTGAATTTGGATGACCTCGCCTTCTTTGTTGAAGGTAATTTGTAATCCCTCATATTTTTCCAAATACTTACGGACCAGTTTTGAGTATATCGCTTTAAATTCCATGGTTATTTTTCTTTTTACGGTTTTTGATAGCCTCTCGGCAAAGACCACCTTATAAGGGGTTCTGAATCTGCTACTTTCTTTGACCTCCGCCGATGCCCCTACAGCAGAGTTCTGTACATTTTGAGGCATGGGCAAGGGTTGTTTCACCGTTCTTAAACTTCCGTTTTTGTTGACCACAGCCTCATCTACAGCCACAAAAGAGGTATATCGGGTAGCTAAATTGTATTTGAGACCCAATGCAGTGACCTCATCCTTTACATCCTCGTTAAAAAGGCTGTTATAATCGTCTAGTTCTGCTATTTTCTTGCGGGCCCATAAATAGCGTAATGCTTTGTTCGCCCTACTCAAATGCCCTCGGGACACCTGATATTCTTGCCGAAACTTGCTATTGCCTTGATAACCCGTCACTATAATTTTACCTGCTGCCTTACCACGGTACTTACCATGAACGATTACGGGCCTCGCCGCAAAAACATCCGGCACGCTTTTCGGTGCCATATCGTAGGTATCAAAACCCTTGGTTTCAATTTTTACTTGTGTCAATAGGGGTGTGGCAACATACTCCTTGAATTTTTCGGCAACCTCCCTCGCTTCCATCATGGAGGTGGCTATAAACGATTCACTTTTGGAAACTTTGGCCATACCTTCGATCAGATATCGATTTACACTAGACCCTATACCAAATGTGAATACATTGGCTTGGTCCAGGTTACTTTCGATCAATTCAAAAGCCTCCCTTTCAACGCTTACATATCCGTCGGTAATGACTACCATGGAACGGGCGTTGTTCAGGTTCTTTCTTGGTAGTTGGTATGCCTCGTTCAATGCTCCCAGCAACTGGGTACCCCCACCCCCTTGACCTTCCGAAAGAAAACGAACCGCCTCCGTAATATTTTGTTCATTGGCTTCTACGGGAGTAGGACTAAAAATCGTTGAGCTAGAGGCGAAGAGTTGCACATTAAAGGTGTCGGTCAATCTAAGATTGCAAAGCAGGTTGCGCATTAGTTCTTTGGAGACCTCTAAGGGGTAGCCGTTCATCGAACCCGACACATCCACGATGAAAAGGTACTCCCTTGCGGGGATATCCTTCAACACAACCTTTTTAGTAGGTTCCATTTGAAAGGCAAAGAAGTTTTCCCCTTCATGCTCATAAAGGAGCAACCCGGATTGTATCTGATGCCCACGAAGTGTATAGTTCAAAATAAAATCCCTGTTAGCGGGGTTTTCGTTGCCTGCGGATAAAAAAACCTCGGCAACGGTCGCATCGGGGTAGTTTGTATCTATTTTATGGCTGGTACTATGAATGTTTTGAATGATCATACCCGCATTTAGCGTTACCGTCATATCAAAGTCGAAGGTATCCGAAATCCCTTTTGCCGTATACGGCATGTGTAAGCTTTCCGGGTTTATCGAGCGTTCACCCGTAAATCGCGGGCCGACCACGGCCGGAGCCACAAATTGATATTCCCCGTTCACGGGTACCAGCATTTCGGTATAGTAAACATCGATAGCGATTTCATCTTTTGGCATTATGTTGCCCACGTTCATTTGAAATACGTTGGGCCGATCTTGATCTAATTTTGCAGCTCGTTTACCTTCGTTCAAAGCGGCCTCATATACTTTTTGCGCTTCTTGTCGCTCAAATATCTTGGCGTTCACCGTACGATCACCAATGGTCATTTGCATTTTATGCACCGCGGCTTGGGTCGAAAGCGGAAAGACATATTTGGCCTCGATGGGCTGTTCCCCTTTATTTTGATACACCTGGGTGATACGAACGTGGGCAATTGCGCCAGAGATTTGGACATCGGTCTTTGAAGCCTTTAATGGTATTACCGCATCTTTCGTGGATGTTAACAAATACGGCCCAGCGGTATCTTGTCCTAAACCGGACGAAAGGATACAGAAAAGTAAAAGGGTAAACAATAGTTTCATAATATGGTTTTAGTGAATCGTTATTTTGGTCAAATGTAGCAGCAGCCTGCACTGCACATTAGGTCCTTTTAGAATTCGTTGGAGACAAACTAGAATTCGTAATGAGTATCTACAGCCCTATAAAAACAGTTGTTTCAGCAGGAAAAGACATCACGAAAACCTACTTTTTTTGAAACCTCCTATATAATCTGCATCTTTGCACCAGTTCATTGAAATAGTTCTTTTGAAGGTTTTATGGGATATGCAGGCTGATAACAGTTTGCATAACTTTTAAAATCAATACTTATGAATTGGAAAATTCAAAAACTCAGTGATGGGGAAACCATCATTTCGAAAGAACCCGGAAATTCTATGTTGCCCATTTTGAAATCAAAACAACCGGTAAGGCTAGCACCTGTACGTTGGGAAGATTGCGAAGTCGGTGATATTGTATACTGTAAAGTACGTGGAAACTGCTTTACGCATCTTGTAAAAGGAAAGAACAACAAACGTGGCCTGTTAATTGGTAACAACCATGGTAGAATTAACGGATGGACCAAAAATGTGTATGGAAAGGTAATAGCGATATTACCAATGTCATAGACATTTCTTAAAATTGATTTTAAAAATAATACGATACAACGCAAGTAAACAGTAACTATGACAAGTAATTTGAAACACATACCGGACGCTGAAAAGCTAGGATTGCATCAAATTAATGGGTAGCTACTATTGAAAAACGATACAACACTAGAGCGTCCAAGAAATTGGGCGCTTTTTTTGTGTAAACTTTTTAGAGAATACCCAAAAATCTAAAAGAATGCCATTTGAAAGCTAAGCAGTTAGAAAACAGCAAATTAATACCATATGCTGCACTCCGTTGAATAACGGACAGGATTTTCTATATCCAAATTTAAACATAACTAATTGATAATCAATATTTTAAATTTATTTTTTCTTGCGTAGTTTAAAAATCTGTTCTAGCTTTGCACCGCAATACAGCGCAAAACAATTCTAAACTGAAGTAGTATGACTTATGTACCCACACATCGGAATACCGGAAAAGCACTCAGTGTTTTTTTAGGGTCGCTTCAGGACTTCATACACACATAAATCTATCATAGATACTGTAAGAAAGTCCGAAGCTCACCGTTTCGGACTTTTTTTTGCCTTCGAATTTTCGGATAGCCCTTTCCGGTTTACGCGAGTACCGTTCAAAACAGAATAGATGCGATGCCTTCTTATCGCATCCGATTTTGACGGTCAAAAGATGCGTCACCATCAGTTCAAACAAAGTAAAACGGAAAAGGAATGTGTAGTGAAGCCAGCACATATTAAATGTAAAAGACAAAAAGAAATTCGTCGTATCCGAAAGAGACAGCGTCAAATATGGGTAGAAAAATCAGAATTAGGCCTTATTGAATTAAAGAAACCCATTCGGCATGGTTGGTTTAAAGAAGTGGTTATTACCCATCGTGTAGAGAATTATAAAAATAGGGCCGCCATACGAGAGGTATATGATAACCTTGAAAAAATATTCTGGGGAAGAACTAAGGAAGAAGCAGAAAGAAAATGGCTTCATGAGACTTCAAAGTATTTGATCAATAAGGAGATTCCGACCATCAGTAGAAAACAATACAATCGATTAAGTCATAAAGCAAAATCTTTATGTGTGCCTTTCTACTATATGGTTGAAAGTAAAAAGGTAAGGCTTCGGTACTATGTGAAAATCCCTAAAGGGGCCTATCGCATCAAATTTACAAGGGCCTATATCACCCATAGTAAGCGTATCGACCCAAAACTGGAGAGTGAAAGTGCTTTGTTAAAACAACAAATATTGAAACAAGGGTACTACGAGGCAAGTGAAAAATTAGATAAATGGAAAGATTGGTGGAAAATAGAAGAAGCTAAAAAAAGGGACAGAAGAATTAAACAAAATGTTCAAAAGCTTCGAAAGTATTCTATAGACCAATTACTAAAAGATGACATATCATGGGAAAGAAATTAAGCGGAAAAGACCTGATCAAATTGGGTTTTCCAAAGAACAACAGCATCAATATCACCTTAGGGCAAATTAATCGCTATCACAAACGAAAAAAGAAAGAACAGATCCTGGTAGAAGCCAAAAAGGTGTTACTACACCCTGAAGACTATCAAGGGGATGGTGTTTGGGGCAAGATTGCCGAAAGTTTGTTAGAGCCTGTCGTGGTAAAAAAGCAGACCCTCAATTCGGTACGCGCGCCCTTCCATATCTATGGTGAGCATGACATTGAAGAACAAGCAAAATACCAACTGTACGACGCTTTAAAACTTCCAATTTCTGTCGCCGGGGCTTTAATGCCAGATGCCCATAGTGGTTATGGTTTGCCTATCGGTGGTGTTTTGGCTACCAAGAATGCGGTGATTCCTTATGGTGTGGGTGTTGATATCGGTTGTCGCATGTGTTTAACGGTTTATCCGATTCCTGTTTCATACCTCAAGGGTAAGAAACACCAACTGGCAAACATGCTTTCGGAGCATACCAAGTTTGGAATGCGGGAGACCCATCAAATAAAGCACGACCATGAAATCTTTGAGCGGGATGAATTTAAGAACATCCCTTTGGTAAAAAGATTGAAGGATAAAGCGTATAAGCAGTTAGGAACCTCTGGTGGAGGCAATCACTTTGTGGAATTCGGAACGGTCAACATTACAGATGACAAAAACGAATGGGGTTTGAAATTGGGTGAATACCTAGGTGTTCTCTCGCATAGTGGATCTCGCAGCTTAGGGGCAAATATTGCAAAGCATTACACCTATTTGGCAACAAAGCAGTGTCCGTTACCCAAACATGTACAGCATTTGGCGTGGTTGGATTTGAATACACATGACGGACAAGAATATTGGTTGGCAATGAATTTGGCAGGAGATTATGCAAAGGCATGCCATGATGATATTCACGCTAGACTGGGGAAGCTTTTAGGAGCAAAGCCCGTAGTTAAAATAGAGAACCACCACAATTTTGCTTGGAAACAGGAGGTGAACGGTGAGGAGTGTATTGTACACAGAAAAGGAGCGACACCAGCTGCGAAAGGAGAATTAGGCATTATCCCTGGTTCTATGACCGCACCAGGTTACATCGTAAGAGGTTTGGGTAACAAGGAGAGTTTAAACTCTGCTTCCCACGGTGCAGGACGTCTTTTTTCAAGACGAAAGTGTAAAGAAACGTTTACTCGAAGTGAGATTAAAAATCAACTAGAAGTAAATGAGGTAAGCCTTATTGGTGGAGGGATTGATGAGGCGCCAATGGCCTATAAAGACATCAAAAAAGTTATGGCGAATCAACAAGAGTTGGTGGAGGTATTAGGCACTTTCACACCCAAAATAGTGCGAATGGATAGGTGAAAAAGTGCTTAGTTGGCAGTGGCAGTAAGCAGAATTACCCCAACTATGATCCCAAGCAGAGTCGAAAGCCCAGGAAGACATATGAGTTTATAAATAACATGTAGTCGTTAGCAGCGGTATTCATAAGACATATTGAAAAACTACGATTATTGGAATACCAACGCTAGCGGCTTTTAAGAAGTAAAAAATGGAAAAAATCATACAAATAACGGCAGGAAGAGGCCCGGCGGAATGCGGCTGGGTCGTTGCCCAAGTACTTAAACTGTTCTTGCAAGAGGCAAAACTTGAAGGGTTTCAGCATGTCATCTTGCATAGAGAAAAAAGTACTCAAAATGGTACGTTGCAATCGGTCACTATCGGCTTGACAGGGAAAAATATGGACGCCTTTTTAACAACTTGGTTGGGTACGATTCAGTGGATTGGCGCCTCGACCTTTCGAAAATACCATAAACGAAAAAACTGGTTCGTTGGTGCTTTTGAATTGAAGCAAATGCAAACTATGAATGTGGATGAAAAAGACATCTCTTTCCAAACCATGCGGAGCACTGGCCCTGGTGGCCAGAATGTAAATAAGGTAAACTCTGCCGTAAGGGCAATTCATAACCCAACAGGAGTTCAAGTGGTGGCCATGGATAGTCGTTCGCAACATCAAAATAAAAAACTGGCGATCGCGCGGCTAAAAGAAAAGGTAAATCAAGTAAATCTGGAACAGTTAAAAGGCGGTATGACAGACCAATGGGAAAACCATCTAAGTTTACAGCGTGGAAATCCAGTTCGGATTTTTAAAGGAACGGATTTCAAACATCAAAAAGAGCATAAAAAATATAAGCCGAAACGGCAAAAGCTAAAGAACGAAACTAAAAAGACCTTGAAACGAGTTCAAGGCGAGCAACAAAAATGGGACTAACAATAGCCGATACGTATTATTTAAAAGCACAGGCTGCTTCTGGTTACGACTGGGACGAGGTTTGCGAATCATTGAATTATGCCCTGTCCTATGATGAAGACCATTGTGCATCGCTTTGCCTGCTCGGTTCTGTGTACGCAGAATACTTGGACCAATATGAAAAGGCCTTTGATTGCTTTGATAAAGTAATCGCTATCGATAGCGGACATACGGCAGTATATCCATTGTACGTAAAATACTTGATTTGGTCCGACGAAATCGAAAGGGCTAGAAATTTAATCGACTTCGCCTTTACCATAAAAGGAATATCAAAAGGCAGTCTATGTTGGCTTTCCGCGTATGTAGCGGAAACCGAACAACGGTATCACACCGCGTTGAAACGACTGAAAAAAGCCAAAAAATACGCGTTCAATGATGCTTATTTCTCATTTATCGAAAAGGAGGAAAACAGGATCAAAAAGAAGTTGAAATTGGACGAACCCAAAGCAAAAAAGAAGAAGAAAAAGAATAAAAGGTAATAGTGGAACGTTAAAAAATCACATCTTTGTAATGCAAATGATACCGAGAAAGTTACATATGATCCAAAAACAAGGGCTTTGCCGCTGCGATTTTCGCTCAGAATATAGTGCGCGAAACGGACGCTTTGTGACTTTGTATGAAAGTTGATTCTATGAACTGATATAATATATCGATACAACGAAAGCGTCCAACGAACATTGGGCGCTTTTTTTATGGAATATTTTTAAACCATTGAATGAGAAGTAAGAATATACAATAACAGCTAGTTGAAACACGAAACAATTGAGAGACAGGCGATTGTAACAAATGTTCAAAATCCGCAGTATGACGGACAGGAATTCTAGTATCCATATTTAATCATAACTAATTGATTATCAATAAATTAAATGTATTTTTTCTTGTGTATTCCAAAAATCGTTTTCATCTTTGCAGCGTTCAAATTTTAAAGGATAAATGAAAACACGACAACATATCAATACAGAAGAAAATCAATGTAGTTGGTGTTTTTATCAAATTAAAAAGATGGAAAGAGTACTACTACATACTGTTGCACAAATCAATTCGCCGAAATCGAGTTTGGATTTTTATGGGGAAAGACTGTACAACTATAACAGGGAGAAGTATATGTTAGTTTGATCTAACGGCAAGTATAATAATACGTAAGCGTCTCCCAATACAGGAGGCGCTTTTTTTTGATGTTCATTGAAACCCTCATAGAGGGATTTGGTAAAACCTAAATATTGACTCGTAGCTCAGCAGGTTAGAGCAAGGCCCTTTTAAGGTCGAGGTCATGGGTTCGATTCCCATCGGGTCAACAAAACGGAAGGACAAGCCAATGGGCGGTGGCCACACTCTTGAAAAGTGTTCGGAGATAACGACTCGTGTGGGTTCGACTCCCACTCCTTCCGCAAATGGAGAGTAGATAAATATTGGTTTGTTATGCTTGTCTGCTAAACAAGTTCACGGTCCTCGTGATAAAGGTTCGATTCCTTTACTCTCCGCTAAAGATATTGTAGCTCAATGGTAGAGCAAGGACCTGTTAAGTCTGAGGTTGTAGGTTCGAACCCTACCAATAACGCTAAGACAAGGTGGCTGAATGGATTAAAGCAGCTAGCTAGCAAATCTGTTTTTTGCAGGTTCAAATCCTGTCCTTGTCTCAAATTATGGAAGCATTGAGCAATTGGTTGGCTCGCCAGACTGTAAATCTGGTTTCTTCGGAGCGTGTAGGTTCGAGTCCTACTGCTTCCACAACAGGCATCTATGGTGTAATTGGCAACATAGTAGACTTCCAATCTTCAGTTTCGAGTTCAAAACTCGATAGATGCTCCTATAAAACACGTTCATGGTGTAATGGTAGCATGGCGAGTCTCCAAAACTTGCGGTTAGGGTTCAAATCCTTATGGACGTGCAGAAGCATCTATGGTGTAACGGATAGCACAAGAGACTTCTAATCTCTAAGTCTAAGTTCAAATCTTAGTAGATGTACAAAATAGGGTTCATTGGGGTAATGGCTATCCTTCCCGACTGTCTCTCGGGAGATACGAGTTCGATTCTCGTATGAACCGCAAAATCTAGGGGAATAACAATGGCTGTTTACCCGCTTTGGAAGCGGGAGGTTGCAGGTTCGAATCCTGTCCCTTAGACAAAACGCTCCGTTGGTCAAATGGTCAAGACGCCACACTTTCTATGTGGAATTAAGGGTTCGATTCCCTTACGGAGTGCTATTTGAGGCATAGCTCAGCGGAAGAGCATCACGCTTACATCGTGGTAGTCATAGGTTCGAATCCTATTGCCTCAACAAATTGAGATGTAGCTTAAAAGGTAGAGCATCGCTCTCATAAGGCGAAGGGTTCAGGTTCGACTCCTGACATCTCAACACAAGCAGGGATGGCCAAAATGGCAAAGGCGCCTGATTCAGAATCAGGTATTTGAGAGTTCGAGTCTCTCTTCCTGTACCAAGGGTTAAAATAGATGAACAGTCTGTTTTGAATTGAAATTTTGTAAAAAGTACATGAGACGAGAAGTATACCCTGAGCGCAGCCGAAGGGAGCCGCTCTCCCTGTACTATTTGCTCCACTAGCCCAAATGGAAGAGGCGTCGAGTTAAGCCCCGTTCAGTCTTGGTTCGAATCCGAGGTGGGGTACTATGCTTATGGTGTAATGGATAGCATGCGAGGTTTAGCTCACGCTCTTGTCTATTTAAATTAAGGAGTTCGTGAATGCTGAAAAGCATTTCGACCCTCGAGGTATAGGTTCAAATGCAAAGCATTCATGAATACAGTTAAAAAACAATAGAAATGACATGAATAAATCCTATTAGGCCTACAAACTAATCCGTAGTGTACAGGTAGCACGCAAGAATTTGACTCTTGTAGTATGGGTTCGAGTCCTATCGGGTTAACAAAATGGTGTCTCTAGCTTATCTGGTAAAGCACCCCACTGTGAATGGGGAGAATAGGGTTCTCCCGAAGCGTCGGGACCAGAGTACACCCAAAATGGAACAGTAGTGTAGTAGGTCTGCACGTTGGTTTGAAGTACCAGAGGTACCGGGCCTGTCCTGAGCGAAGTCGAAGGATTCGATCCGGGTCTGTTCCACAACAAAAAAAAGATTGGAACTAATGAAAATAGCAGTGAATAAATGGAGAAATTTTAGTGGTAAAGTTTTTGAGCAACCCATCACAACACTTGTTAAGCAGGCCATCGTTCGAGAGCAACAGGGAGGTCATCGCTTAAAAATTTGTGTAGGTTCGGATTCCCAAGCGTATCAATCCCATGTTGCATACGCAACGGTAGTAGTTGTGCTAAGAGAAGGTAAAGGTGGTTTTATGTTTATCAAAAATCAAAAGGGCACTACTAACATCAGTACCAAAGAGCGTATGTTAAAAGAAGTGGCCATGTCCGTCGAGACCGCTTATGCGATCTGCCACATTTTGGACAAATACAATGTGGAGCTTGAAGTGCACGCCGATATTAATACGGATCCCAAATTTGAATCGAATGTGGCACTAAAAGAAGCGATGGGCTATATCCTTGGAATGGGCTTTGTTTTTAAGGCAAAACCGTATGCGTTTGCAAGCTCGTCTTGTGCGGATTTGGCGGTATAAAACAAAAAATTAATGAATATAAATGGAATTACATATGTATCTGATTTTTTAGAAAATCACTTTGAGTTGTTCAATAGCTTGATGGATAATATTGCTTGGGATACAAGAATGAAAGCCCGTAAAACAGCAAGTTTTGGCAAGGCATATAATTATTCTCATATGGATTATCCTTATCAAGAGTTTACGGAAGAACTAAATGAGATAGTAGAGTCTATCAATAATAAACTGTACTTCAGGCCAAATAACTGCTTGATAAATCTATATGAAGGCGGACGTTCAACCATGGGATTTCACTCAGATCGAACCGACATATTGTTTGAGAATACAGGGGTTGTAATTATTTCATTGGGAGCAACAAGAACGCTTCGATTTAGAAGTATTGAAAATCGAAAGGTTACGATAGATTATAACCTTCCATCTGGTTCTCTAATCTATATGAACAATCGGGTTCAAGCAACATGGCAACATGCTGTTCCAGAATCGAATACAACAAAAGAAAGAGTGAGTCTTACATTTAGAAAACTAAGATAATCCGAAATTATGTTTTACTACGCAAAATGACTGCGCAGTACTGTTGGAATATTTGTGATGTATTAAAATAGAAGCTTTTGGAATCAGCTTTATAGTGGTGCCTCGCCAGACAAAGGAAGCTGGCGAGGCTTGATAAAAAGCCTCTTTAGCTTAAAAGGAAGAGCTGTGTCAAAAGACCTTTAATCGTAGGCACGGAGTGATGGGATGATGTGGTTGGTGGCGTGCCTGCCAATCACTAGATTTTGCAGAAGCACCGAAATGAACAAGATTCAAAGTAGGGAAGCGCATTTGGAGCCTATCTGTCCGTCTAGGGCGGAAGTACCAGTTCGAATCTGGTAAGAGGTACAAGTTCATTGAAATAAAGAAGTCCATGTGGACTTCTTCGAAAAAAATCGTCATTTCTTGTAAATGACGGGGCGGCTTATCGTCCTTAGATAAACTTGGTAACAAGGATAAATCTTTTTGCGGACCGCGCAGAAGGAAACTGTTTGCAAAACAGTACAGGTAAGCAAGCAACAAACATATGTTGACAACACTTCAGGGGCGACCGCTGAGAGGTGTTAGCAAGATATAGCCGACGGAAACCAGGCTTGCGGTGGAGACACCTATAGGAAAAGTTGTAGCACCAGATTACGTATAGGTCATCCAACCTAACGGAGTTTTGTGTAGCATAAAAGGTACCCGGCGGGTAAACCGTTCGGTGGCTTGAAATGCCGTAAGCTGGGAAGCTTACAAGGAGAAGGTTGGTATTTTGTAGGCCAAAATCTACGAAGCCATTTCCGAAGCCCTTTTCCTAGGTCAAATTTTGTTTGGGTTCGATTCCCGAGAGAAAACCATTCTCGTCTCTTTGCTCATTTGGGAGCATCAGAATACGCAAAAGACTTCGGGCTATGTAGCAGCTAGTAGTTGCCTAAACCCATTGCAATATATGGGATGGTAGCGGTCGCAAGCCGATACCATGCGGTGAACATTCCAATAGGTCGCCTCAAAAGGGGACACCTATGAACGGTGGGGGAGCCAACCCCCGTAACTGCAAAGCGTGGTGTAAAACCACTATGCAGGCCGGGTCTAAGTTGCCGAACGGCTACATGGATTCTCTGGCATCGGATAGGTACGCAATCTCCAAAGCAACGGAGAGCGCGTGGAAAAATAGGGAAGGCCTCGGCCATACTCCTATGAAAGCCTGTCCACAAGCGTGGGTATTCCCAGCACGTTTTTAAAATATGTACAAACTGCGATGACTCGCAGCTTGTAGGGGTGCCTCGCAGCACGAGGCTCAATGAAAGTTCATTGAAAATTAGATTTCCGCCTGAGTTTATGCTGCGCATGGTCGAGGTGCGGAACTAAAGATATCAAGCAAGTCTTGTTCGGTGTTTCTGTATGGCACCATTGTATGAATCCTTGCCGAAGGGCATTAGGTTTTCATATGCAACTTGACTTGGAGGTTTTGGCCGTTTTCCAAAAAATGGTCTCGACGCTATAGGTCGGGGGTTCGAATCCCTCCTTCCCCGCAAGCTATACAGAAAAAATGGGGGAGTAGCTCAGTAGGTAAGAGCAATAGCCCGAATGCGCAGGTTCGACTCCTGCCAAGGTCACCTTTTAGGATCTTGTAGCTCAGTTAGGTAGAGCACCACACTCATAATGTGGGATATGGACTGAAAATCCATTTTCAACAAGACGGTCACTTGTAAAAAGACCACGGGACGGTCACTCCGTATAATTGACAAAAAGCCGTAGTTATACCTCGGTTAGTTTTTCTTCGGAAGAATCAACAGTCTTAAAACTACTTTGAAATACTGAATTTTTGACGTGAAAGGCGATTTCTTTTTGAATATCCTTCCCTCGGAAAAACCAATACATCGTATGGGTGACACTGACAGAAGCATCCCGAAAAACGAATTGCAACGAACCTCAAAAACCACTATTTCCGTAACGGATAGATGAGTTATAGGTACGGTTTTTACTAAAGAGATAAACCAATAATAAATGAAAATAGTGTAACCCGTTCGTCCGTCATTTGAGGGACGGACACAAATTTTAAGTGATGTTCAAAAAAGTAAGAATCAATGCAGGAAAAGTAGGTTTGGTCTTCAAAAGAGGCGACTACCAAAACGTGATTACCCAAGGTACGCACTGGGTAGGCCTACGAAACATAGTAATGGTTTACGACCTTACCAAAGCCTTTGTGGCACCTATAGCATTGGAGATCTTGCTACAGGACCAAGGTTTGGAAGCCATGTTGCATATCATCGAAGTAAAGGATGCCGAATTGGCCTTGGTCTCCGAAAACGGAAACCTGAAACAAGTCCTTACCGCTGGCAAATATGCTTTCTGGAAAGGATTGATCAGCTACGAGTTCGTGATGGCCGATTTGAGCAAAATCTACATCACCGAAGCCATCAATAAGGTGCTATTGAGCCATCCTCAGTTACGAGGGTATGTTCGTACGTTGGAAGTTGCGGCTTATGAAAAAGCCGTTCTTTTGGTCGATGATGTGTATGTTAAAACGCTGGAACCTGGTAGCTACCATTTCTGGAAAAACGATACCTCTATCAAAATTGCCAGAGCGGATATGCGTCAATTGCAATTGGAGATTTCAGGTCAGGAACTGTTGACCAAGGACAAGGCCGCCATTCGTATCAACTTTTATACGCAGTATAAAGTTGTTGCCATCGAAAAGGCCTTGTTAGGAAGCAAAGACTATGAAAAGCAATTGTACATTGCCATGCAACTGGTATTGCGTGCCTACATAGGTACTTATACCTTGGATGAGCTTTTGGAGCGCAAAGAAAGTATTGCGGAAGCGGTTTTTGCAGATATCAAAACAATAGCCACCGAATTAGGCGTGAAAGTTTTGAACTGTGGTATCCGTGATGTGATCCTAACCGGTGAAATGAAGGATATTATGAACCAGGTTTTGGTCGCTCAAAAAAGGGCGCAGGCGAATATCATTACCCGACGTGAAGAGACCGCATCCACCAGAAGTTTGCTGAACACCGCAAAACTGATGGAGGAAAACGAAATGCTCTTCAAGTTGAAGGAAATGGAATACGTTGAGAAAATCGCCGAAAGAATCGGTGAGATTACCGTCTCTGGTAACGGGGGTATGGTAAAGCAATTGAAGGAGATTTTCTCCGTCAATAAGTAGGTTTTTAGAATGCGTCAGTGAGAACTGGCGCATTTTTTATTTTGTAGGAAAATCAGCCCAAATAAGCTGTTCTAGTTCTTCCGGGTTTCTCACGATTTGAAACAAATCGTGTTCATATTTTGGAATCAAACTTGTTTTTAAACAATCGACTAAACCCCTCCAAATTGAGCCAACAAAATACAACTTGGGTCTTTCTCCTTTCGGTTCTTTACGAATAATATCCAACGCTAAAAAAACCTCTGATAGCGTTCCTATGCCTCCCTTTTGTACAATAAAAATAGCAGTGCCTTCTATTAAAACTTCCAACCTTTTGAATAATTTGTCCGTTACTATCGTTTGCGATAAATAAGTATTACCCTCCTCTGAGCCCACTTGTTTACAAGTTATCCCGACTGCAGTACCATTTGATTGCTGTACGCCCTTGGAAACGGCTTCCATCATGCCTCCGTATCCACCGTTCTTTACGATAAAGCCCCGTTTGGCCAAAAATGCCCCTATTCCAACAGTCTCAAGATACTCCTTGGATTTCCTATCATTTCCCGAGCCCCCAAAGAGTGCAGCGTATTTTTTCATTTCTAAATCAGATTACTTTAAACTGAGTCACAAACGCATCCTCAATATCCTTATAGCTATTGGTGCAATACACATGGTCAATGGTTTCTTTTAGTTCCTCAAAACCATAATTGAACTGCGCATGGGTCACATAGAGGAACACTTTTGATGCGCCTTGTTTTTTGAGGGCCTCGGCCAAATATTTAAAGGTTCTGCCGCCATCGGCCAGATCATCGACAATGAGGCAATCCTTGCCTTTTACATCGCCTTGAATACTTATTTGAGGTGTACCATTGACCCGTACTTTGTTCGAAGGCACCAAATCAGCTCCTAGCTTATCGGCAATCTCGTGGGTGGTTTTGTATGCCCCGGCATCCGGACTCACCAAAACAGGATTACCAATATGCTGAAAGGCTTCTTGCACATATGTAAGATGCGATATTTTACTGGAATTATGGATCAACGCCAAAGAAATAGGGCTATGTGGGTGTAAAATGTCCACCTTATCAAAATCCATAGAATTGATAAAGTTTGCGATTACCTTTAAATCGAACGATTCACTAGGATTGAAACGCCTGTCTGATCGCTGCCCGATCAAACAATAGATGGTCAAGGTTGCAGTAGCTGTTCTATTCATACGATTATCAGCATCCCATGCTTCTTTGATTGCTGCAATGGCAAATAGATCTTCATAACTATTGCCGCGTATGGCTACTTCAAGATTACCCGGTTCCAGAATTTTGGCAGTAACTTGTCCGTCCTTAAATTTAGTGACCGTATATTTCATGGCATCTCATTAGATTAAAACTGGTTCTTGCAACCTTTGATTGATACGTTCCCTGACTTCTTTGAGCGAGGTTCTGTTCAAGAATCTTCCATCTTCGAAAATGACCCTTAGCTCCCCTTCCTGTTCCTCGGCTTCAGTGACTTCATCTGTCATTACATAGTTGCCATTGACCTTATCAACTCGAATGAGACCTTTCGCAGATTTTTTAACCCCATCATCGGTAATAGGATCTTTGAAAATTTCCCTTCGTTCCCCATTTACGACCACCGATGTTGCTTTCATCGCAAACCCAAACGTATCCCTGGTGTTAAATTGATAGGTAAAAGATCCTATTCCCAAGACCACATTAGTGGTAGCAAAACCTTTTTCCGCCAAGCGTTCACATATTTGTTCGGCTCGAACCGTGGTAATGCTATCGCCGTAGATTGCCCCAATATGGGGATCTAGTACTTTAAAACCTTCTTTGTTGACGGTACCGCCGAAAACATCCCAAAGCAATTCGACTACTCCTTTTTCAGTAGGTGTTCCTTCGCCCATTGTTGCATTGGTGCCACAGATGATGTCCACCGGGTCTCCACTATCTGGACGAATCACCAGTTTTCCGTCCCTTGCCAAAATCTCTTCCTTCAGCTTAGGAAGATAGTTGGTAAGTACCTTCCACAAATCCCATGTATCACTTACTATGGACAGAATACCTGTGGGATAGGTTTTCATCAATTGTCGGAACGTTCCAATTTCATCATCCTTTGTGCCAGCGCACATCACCGAATGTTCCGTGGCATTCACAGAGCCGACTACGAAACCTTTTGCATCATAATACTTGCGTAGGCCACTTATAACAGGTAAGGTATCCGACCCCAAAAACACCGCCGCATGCCCCATACCGGAAACCACAGAGCTCTCAAAACCACCCATCCCCCGCATAGAGAAATCGTGTCCCTGAAAATCGATAAAGTTCAGATTTTCCGCATCGGTCTTTAATGCCCATTCTTTAAAGATCCGCTTGTAGTTAAGGGCAATGGATGCCGAGGTCATTGGTAGCCAAAGCATCGTTGATAGGATGGTTTCTAAAAAGTTGGTCACCCAGTAAAATGCCGGCTTGGTATTTACAATGGTGAGCATGGGCACACGAATAGACACTTCTTCACCCTCGGGCAAGGACTTTACCCGTATAGGCAAATAGCCTAAATCATGGAGTGCCTCAAAATGGGAGACATCATAGGCCGTATTCAGATATAACGATAATTCTTCTTGAATTTCTTTACAGACCGTCTCCTTAGGCTTTGAGAAAAAATTTTCCTCAAAATAATCATGAAGCCACTGCATTACATACTGCTGCCCAAAAGAAAGGACTTTATCACAACCCTTGGGAGCATATTTGTTGCTTCTTGGTGTCCAGTTTGAGTACACCTCTTGCGTGCCCTTGGGGTATTGTTCGTGGTGTCCTGTCTTGTATCCATCTGTTAGTAGTAATGCATTCATAATTTTTGTTTTAAGTGGTTGGTGGTATAGGTGTAATGTTGAAACCTTAGATGATAACGTACTTTACCCAATTATATTTAAAGGCCATCAATTTCTCTATATTTCGCAAACCTGGTTTTATTTATTTGTGTATTTATTACGCAAATATAAAATGTAGCTTTGAGCCACACAAGATATTTTGCGTTTTTTTTACACAAATTAAATTTTACAGGAATAAGAGGAAACTAGATTTCGAAGATTATCCCCTCTTTTTTCAACTGGAAATAGCGCTTCTTATTAAAGCTGAAAAGGCTGGCAGGCCTTCCAGGGCCAAAAGAAACCTTCTCATCCAACTCGTCCAAAACTTTTAGGCTGGTAATTTTCTTTTTGAAATTTCTTCGGTCGATATCCCGATTTAACAAAGTCGTGTAGAGTTTCTCCAAATCGGAAAAAGGGAACTTTTTATCGAGTAATTCAAATCCGATAGGCTCATAAGTAATTTTGCTTTGCAATCTTTCGATGGCAATTTTTAGGATTTTTTTGTGGTCAAAAGCCAGTTTTGGTAATTTCTGAATGTTAAACCATTGGGCCTCCTTGGCATCTGTAGAGGCACTCAATTTAAAGGCGTTTGGTTTAACCAAACCAAAATAGGCCACGGATACCACCCTACACCTTGGGTCTCGCCCTACATCACCAAAGGTGTATAACTGTTCGAGGTAATTTATTTTGACACCCGTCTCCTCGGACAGTTCTCTTTGAACAGCCTCCTCTAGATTCTCCTTTTCCAATACAAATCCCCCTGGTAACGCCCAGGCATCTTTATAAGGTTTGTACTTACGCCTGACGAGCAATACGGATATGTTCCCTGACTCATACCCAAATACTACGGCGTCTACGGTAAGCTGAATTTTGTTTTTCATATGGAGCTGTATTTTGCTACTATTTTTTGTAAAGTATCTCTACGTTGTTGAACACAAATTAGCTATAGATAAAGCAAGCATTTGTTTGAATCGAACTCCTTAAAATCGTTGGCGTTGTTTTTGACAATTCCAATGAAAATTAAACCCACAAACAACAGTTTGTACAGCGCAGCGAACAGACTTATTCGCTTGCCGTATTTTCATATGCGTAGATATAACACAAATATACGTAAGTGCATATTTTTTCTATAATTGGAAACAACTTTCCTTTAAAGAAATCCTGAAATACGCTTATTCCGAAGTTCACCCTTTCCAGTTGCTATCTCAAAGGCGACTACTAGTTTTCAATTTTGACTTTTTTATAAGTTAAATTTTTGATTTAAAGCAGGTTATGCCCATTTCTGCTGTCAGGTATCCCCATAATTTAGTATCTTGTTATAGGCAGCTTATCGAGCATATCGGCAAGCTTTCAAGCATCTCGAAATCACCTAAAAGACACGTCATGAAGTACCTCTATGGAATCCTTTTTTTTATGGTTGTAACCCTTTTTTACCATCTTCACGCCCAACAAATCAGCAAAGAAGAACTCGTCTTTCTAACTCCCGAGTGGACCGGGGAACGCTTCCCAGACGGAAGGCCCAAGGTATCGAATGCCCTTCTTAACCGAATGAAGTCAGTGACCTTGGAAGAAGCTTGGGCCGTTCTCAAAGGAGCCAATTTCAAGTACCAATATGCGGAGGATTGGCGGACCATTAATCCGGACAGTGTTTTGGTAGGAAGGGCGGTGACCGCCGTTTTTGTTCCGGGACGCCCAGATATACACCGCGCCATTGATGACCGAGGCCATAAGGAAGACGGTCGTATCAAATCCCAAAATGCGTGGACGATTGATTTATTGGTCAAAGGGGACGTGTATGTGGTGGACCAATTCGGTGCTCATATTGATGGCCCTACCATCGGAGACAACCTTGGCAACTCCATTTATGCAAAAACAGGGAACGGTATTGTCTATGACGGGGCCCTTCGGGATATTGACGGACTTAAAGAAATTGAGGGCTTTACCTCTTTTTTTCGTTCCTACCACCCATCGCACCATCTGAACGATCCGGACGGAGCGCTCAACACCACGCTTGTCGGTATTAATACCCCTACCCGTATCGGAATGGCGACCGTAATGCCAGGCGATGTGGTATTGGGAAGGGATGGCGGGGTTATTTTTATTCCTCCGCACCTTGCGGAGAAAGTGGTGAAAACCTCAGAAATCGTTCGGCTTCGCGATATGTTCGGACACCAACGTCTACGGGAGCAGAAATATACCCCAGGCCAAATTGATAGCCGATGGAGCGATGAAATTGAAAAAGACTTCTCAAAATGGTTGA
Organism: uncultured Flavobacteriaceae bacterium; assembly: GCA_947493175.1. Taxonomy (GTDB): domain Bacteria; phylum Bacteroidota; class Bacteroidia; order Flavobacteriales; family Flavobacteriaceae; genus Pelagihabitans. The sequence continues at coordinate 506,784 of CANLQD010000001.1, forward strand.
ACGACCATATCGATGAGCTTCCGGTACCCAAAGAACAGATTCAAGAACTTTTAAAGACCAGAACCTGGTGATTAAGGTCAGTTCAATACAAATAAAAGACAGCCTATCATGTAAATTGTCAAGTCGTAGGATACTTACTCATATCAAATAACCCTTTATTCATTTCTTTTGCTTGTCCAAAAGAAACGAACCAAAAAAAAGGAGCAAACGTTGCCTTTAATAATGTTGTTTTAGCTATTGTTTATTCAAAGAACGGTACTCCCTTAACGGCATATTTACGCATACCCTCTTCATTGATTTCAACGCCGATTCCCGGTTTTTCCGATAACGGGATAAAGCCATCTTCAACCATGGGGCCATCAAAAGTTACGATTTCCTTGAACATGGGATTCTTATGAAAATAAATCTGCCATTCCAACACCATAAAATTAGGGATGGAGGCACATACATGACAGGAGGCCATCGCCCCGAGATAGGAAGCGACCATATGCGGTGAGAAGGGCACATAATACAGATTGGCCAAATTAGCGATGCGTTGCGCCTCTCCAAGTCCGCCAGCCTTCTGCAAATCGGGCATTACAATATCGACCGCCCCGGCTTCTAACAACGGCCTAAATCCGTAGGCGAGGTAATGGTTCTCCCCGGCACAAATCGGGGTGCTGGTCGATTCGGTAATCTTTTTATAAGCCGCGACGTTTTCGGCAGGAATCGGTTCTTCGAGCCACATCATATTCAGAGGTTCCAATACCTTGGCCACCCGTTCCCCGGAAGTAGTATCATAGCGCCCATGCATATCGGCGCAGATATCAATGTTCGGACCCACTGCCTCTCTTGCAGCGGCCATTTGATCGTACATGCGTTGTATCTCCGCCGGGCTCGCCGTCCAATTGTATTTGTCGTATTTATTGGGGTCATTGCCTTGGTCCAAATCGAACTTCACAGCGGTAAACCCCATATCCACCGCTTCCTTTGCCGATTGGGCGAAATCCTCCGGCCCTGGCAGCTTGTTCTGGTAGAGAGCGGTATCCATATATACCCGAATGCGATCTCGGAATTTTCCGCCCAGTAGTTGATAAACGGGTAAATCCAAAGCCTTACCGGCCAAATCCCATAAGGCAGATTCGACCGCTGTCAATACCGATACGTACATCCCCGCCTGTGCCCCTTCAAAAAAACCCCTTCTTCTAAGATCCTCGAACAAGCGATGTACGTTCAAAGGGTTCTTTCCTTTTAACCGCTCGCCAAAAATCTTTACCAAGTGATAGGTTCCAGGAGTGGCATCGACACCTTCGCCATGGCCTACAATATCCTGATTGGAGTAGATTTTCACAAACAGGCTGTGTCCGCCACGGATGTAACCGCATTTGATATCGGTAATTTTTAATTCGGACGGTGCCGAACGTTTCGATATTCTATCTACGGCCTGTTCATATTCTCTCCCATAACTCGCAAAAGGCATCCCCGCAAACGCTGCGGTAGCTGCTGCCTTGCCCAAAAAGCTTCTTCTTGAATTCTTCATCTATTTCCTATTTTCATGTTCTTTTGGGGGAACTATGATTTTTCCGGTACGGCCTCTGCAGGGATATTAGTAGGTTTTCCGTTCCAATACGAGGCCAAAATAGAGCCTGTGATGTTCATCAGGGGTCCAAACACCGCAGGTGCCAGCCCCATAGTCGCTATTTTTCCAAGCGAATTTGCAATCCCGGAAGCCAAGCCTCCGTTTTGCATACCTACTTCAATGGCAATGGTACGGGCATCTTGTTCCGACATCCTGAAAAGACGCGCATACCAATAGCCAAGGGTATAACCAAATAAGTTATGGATCAATACCAAAACCATCAGTATTCCACCAATATCCAAAAGGCTGTCCCGACCTGCGGCAGTGATTACGGTAATAATCAGCCCGATGGCCAACATAGAAATAATTGGCATCGCTTTATCAAGCCATTTTGCCCCATCGCCCCGCAATTTGTTGAATAAAAGTCCCGCCCCTATGGGAAGGATAATCATTTTAACAATGCTCCACATCATGGCGAGTATATCGATTTCAATAAATTCTCCCGCCAATAACTTCATCAAAACCGGAGTGATAAACGGGGCCAAAAGGGTGGCGATGGAGGTAATGGTAATCGAGAGTGCCACGTTCGCCTTGGCCAAATACGCCATTACATTGGAGGCGACACCACTGGGAGAACAGCCGATCAATACAATACCGGCCGCTATTTCGGGAGGAAAGCTACTCGTCTTTGCCAAGGTAAACCCCACTAAAGGCATAATTAGCAACTGTGCCGAGACACCGATCAACACTCCTTTGGGTGTCTTAAAAACTGCGGCAAAATCCCCAATACTCATACTCGTTCCCATCCCGAACATTATAATTTGAATCAATGGAATGATCAATCCGGTCAATTTGAAGCCTCCTATTTCAGTGAAGAGCTCCGGATAGTAAAGCGCAACTGAGACACCCGCGAAAATCATGATGGTAAAGACCAGACCGCTATAGGATTTATAACCACTACACCCAAAGGCCAAGGTGGCAAAAAAGCCCAAGAACAAAAGTCCTCCCTGGTGAATTCTACCTGTGAAAATCAATACTAGAATCCATAGAAATAATAGGGCTGCCACTCCTAGGGAAACGGCATATATGGTATTTTTCTTCAAAATGCGTTCATTTTAATGGTTACAATCATTTCAAGTACCCTTGGGGCACTATAATTTGTAGGCCTGTCTTGCCAGAAGTTTCCAGTTGTTTTTATCTTTTTTGAATAGCATCATCACCCCGATCCGTACATCGGTAGCTTCCCCTGCGTTCGAACCATCGGCCTGCAGAATATGACGAACTATACCGACCCCATCTGAAAGCGCTATCGTCTGATCTTCAGTAGCAACCTGCAAAAATTCAAAGGGGCCTTTCAATACTGCCTTCATGAATTGGGTCTTGTTCTCAATGGTGCCACTTGAGTGGCCATAACTCAGTTCGGGTAGCGTTAAGATGTCTAAGGCCGATTCGTTTTTATCGATCATGGCCTGATAGAAAGTCGCAACGGTTTTCTCAAGTGTGGTTTTATCGGTCTCGGTCATTTGGGCATTCCCGATAAGTGTGAAAAATAAGAATGACCAAACCAACCTTTTAACGGGTATATCTGTTTTTATTTGAACTATTCCCATAATCAAATTGTTTAGGTTATTAAACCGCGAATCTCTTACTAGGATATTTACGGAGGGTTTGAACCGGTATCGCGCTCACCGGAATAATGGGTTACTGTTTTTTGGAATTCAAATAATCCTCCAATTCTTTTCGGGTCATCGGCAATTTGCCATCCGGAAACTTTTTGATCCAATCGCGAAAATCGGCCTCTATAGCCGATGTCCATTTGGTATCGATTTGCCCCGGGGTGTATTTTTTTTCCCGCAGTCGTTGAAACCCGAACTGATCCCGCAGCCCTACGATTTCGGAAGAAAGTACCAGTTCGCTTGCAAGATGGGCGGGAATAAAGATGGTGCCATGGCGATTGGCCAATACCACATCGCCCGGTAATACAGTGGCCCGCCCAATGCGAATGGGCGTATTGATGGCATTGAGCATTTGTTCAGCCAGGTAAGAGGGGTCGTCGCCCCGATACCAACCATTAAATCCTTCTATGTCTAAGAGTCCGGCTACATCACGTACGCCACCATCAAAAATGACTCCGTTATTCGAATTGGCGTAAATGGCATTTCCCAAATTGGATCCGATCAATGTACCGTCGATCACACGCCCGTAGCCATCGGCCACATAAACATCTCCTGGCACCAGCATTTCAATGGGCCATGAATTGCTGCCACCAATGGTATCACGATTTTCCTTGGCCCCCTTGAGCTTCACAAGCTGCTTATAATCGGGCCGTAAGGGAACATATTGGGCGGTTACCACACGACCTGTCATTACACTGTCGGGATGCAAGATTTTCCAATCACCTTCATATTGATTGTTATAGCCTTTTCTTCGCAAGTAGCCCCAAGCTTCCTCAATTTGGATATTCTTCATCCGTTTTAACAGGGCATCCGATACTTTGGGCCTTCCGTCAGGAAACCGTTCTCCCGTCCAATCGGCGGTGAGCTCCTTGATGTATTCTGGGGTAGCGGCTACCCCTTGGGCCCAACTACTGGCCGATGCGATACATAAAATAATCAAAATTGCAATGATTTTTTTCATCCTTATCTTATTTGTTTTGGTAATTCGATTTTGAAATGATTTGTGTGATTTGTTCAGGTTTTACAAGCCTGCTTCAAATTAAGCAAAAAAAAGATGTGAATCGCTGCCCACCCATAGGTGGGGCGATGAAAAGTTTGGGGTCGGGCTCCCTACCGACAGGTAAGGGCCCAACGACCAAACCCCAACTAACTCAAACACTACTTAAAATTTCTTTTACAATCTGTATAGTTTCTTTGGTCCTAGCTATAGGTTCGATCATGCGAGCGCTGTTCGTTCCATTCTTTGGTTGGGGCAAAATAGCTTTTATCCCTTGGGTCGATATGCTTTTTCAATACCTCTTCGTTCAGCTCAATTCCCAAACCAGGTGCGGTCAACGGTACCGTGGCAAATCCGTTCTCGATCATTTTATAGCCTCCTACGGTTTTCACCAAATCTTCCCACCACGGAACATCGACCGAGTGATGTTCCAATGCCAAGAAGTTTTGTGTAGCTGCTGCACAATGAACATTGGCCATAAATGACACGGGTGTACCCGCCTGGTGCATCGCCATGGCAATTCCATATTCCTCGGCATAATCCCCGATACGTTTCGTTTCTAGAAGTCCGCCCGAAGAAGCCAAATCTGGATGAATGATATCGACGGCCCTTTGATGGATCAACGGCTTAAAGTCCTTCAATAAATAAATATCCTCCCCTGTAGTGGTCGGTGTTTCAATCGAATCGGTAATGGTCTTCCATTGTTCGGTATACTGCCAAGGCACCATATCCTCGAACCAGGCCAACCGATACTTCTCCAGTGCCCTGGCCAAGCGAATATTGTTGTTCAAATCAAAATGCCCATAGTGATCGGTAGAAATGGGAATTTCATATCCGACCATATTACGTACATTTTCTACGACTTCTTGAAGATGCTCCAATCCCTTATCGGTCATCTGAATTTGGGTAAATGGATGCATCGTATTCCCATACGACATAAAATTCCGTTGGTCGCCCCACTGGGCCAAAGTTCCTTTTTCATTTTCCCAAAATTTGCCGTTGACCACGGTATTTGGTTTTCCCTTGAGCTCACCGATAGAGACATCCATCTTCAACCAAGTATAGCCTTGATCTTTTACCCTAAAATTGATTAGGCGTTGTTGTTCTTCCGGGGAGCTTGCCTCTGGCGTATCGGCGTACAATCGTACTTTGTCCCGATACCGACCGCCCAATAATTGCCAGGCCGGCACACCATACGCCTTGCCACAAAGGTCCCAAAGGGCCATTTCGACCGCACAAACGCCACCCGCTTGACGCGAGGGACCCCCAAATTGCCTGATAATTTTGAAAATCTTCTCAACATTACAAGGGTTACGACCCAAAATTCGACTCTTCAGCATGAGCGCATATCTGGCGTCGGCGCCATCGCGTACTTCTCCCAAACCATAAATGCCTTGATTGGTATCGATACGGATAATGGCCGTACCACCCATGACCTTTACTAACGTATAGCGCAGATCGGTAATCTTGAGTTCTGATGGGGCCGATGCGCGATTTACTTTTGAAGTGGTCTCGGCAACGGTATCCTCGAAAGAGTAGCCCGCAAAACTGGAAAGGGCAATACCCCCCAAAGCAGTTTTTTTTAAAAAACTACGACGATCATCCCCAGTCTTCGGGTCGTCAATTTCCGCTTTCCGAGAAAGGGTATATGCTGTTTCGGCCTTTTTGTTCTGTTCAATCAGTTCCTGAAGTCTGTTTTTCATATTCATAAGGTGCTATTGGTTTGTATTTTTTTGGAATTTCGGATTTAAGTTAACAATCTATTTCTAGAGTATCTGAACCCATGAACAAAAACATGCTGTCTGCCCGTTGCGCGAACCGACAGCATGATTAAAAATGTCATCTATTGATCCCACCAAACCCTTGTCTCAAGATTATCGGGTCCTTGGCGACCTATGGCTACCTCTGCATTCGCACCATTGACCGCCAGTTCGTCAAGTGGATAGGTCAAGCGGTTGATAAAATCAGTAGAAATATCTTGACCGGGGAAAGGATTGGGTGTCAAGGTCGGGAATTCTGAACGCCTAAAATTGGCAAATGCTTCTGGGCCATTCAGAAAACAAGCGACCCAATATTGTGTATTGATCTGTTCTAGGGCGTTGCCGGCATCAAATGGATTTGCCAACAAATACGCATCAATTTCAGCATCTGGTATTGCTATAGACGGGTCATAAAGGGCCATTTGCTCCATATGCGCCCGAACGCCCTCGTTATAAAAGGTTGCCGGATCACCTGCGATCCAACCTCTTTCGGCCGCTTCGGCCAGAAACAATTGGGTTTGGGCATGCGTCAATACGAAGAAAGGCGTAAAGGTATTTGCGATACGATTACGGTCTGCCTGACTGAATTCATAGAAACTCGACAGGCCAAGATCATCAGCTACCCCCACGATGGTTCCATTATCAAAACCCAAAGGCATCCCTATCTGATCGGCAGGATTGGTATTTTCAACCTCGGGAACCTGGTCTGCACCAGATTCTGCACCTGTATAACGAACTGCAATAGACCCCAGGCGGGGGTCGTTATTGTCGGCGAGAAAATTTACAAATGGGGCAGCCAAATAGAAATTACTGGCTTCGGTAGCATTCAAAAGACGCCCAAGGTCGTTGACATAGTTACCATCATGGCGTATTACGAAATTGTCATCGTTCGATTCAAGAATACCTCTACCGAACGCCGCTGCCACGGTCTGTTCGGCCAAGGCCGGATCGGCCTGTGACAATCGCATGCCCAAGCGCACCAACAGGGAGTTGCCCAGTTTTTGCCATTGCGAAATATCGCCACCGTACAAAATCTCGCCAGGATAGGTATCCCCGTTGGGATCTAGTGCCGTGGTAGCAGCAGTTACACGACTTATCAAATCAGGATAGATTTGAGCTTGGTCGTCATATGCAGGAAGAACGATGTTCTCGCCTCTACCAAGTCCCGCCTCAAAATAAGGAACATCTCCATAGGTGTCCGTCAACACCATAAACGCATGTGCCTCGATAATTTCGTTCATCTGAAACAAATTCGAACGATCCGGATTATCGGCGAGCGAACCTTTGATCAATCCTGTTACCTGGATCAGGTCTTGATAATGGTTGTTCCATATCTGTAAGGTAACGTTACGATTATCTTGATTGAAGTTCGCGCCCGTCAGCACCCCGGAATTCGGACTTATAATCTGCTGGATAATACCCATTTCATAAACGAGTTGTGAGATGGGCAAAGACGTTTCAATAATGGCATTGTTCAATAAGAACACCTCGTCAATCTCCGTTGGGTCTACTGTATTGGTATTTAGTCTATCAAGATCTTCTTCACAAGAAACTACGACAAATAAAATACCGAATACACATAAAAGTTTTAGTATATTTTTCATGGTCATATTCATTTTAAAGTTTCAAATTCAAGTTAAAACCGATATCTCTGGTGGTCGGAACACCTGGAGCTTCCAAGCCTGCTACGTTATCGGAGGTGAACCCGAAGGATTCTGGGTCGATGTTAGGAACCCATTTCTTCAAAATCGCCACATTATTGGCTACCAAGCTTAAACTCGCACCCTTCAACCAGAAATTCTCAGGGATCCACTTTTGAAAATTATACCCTAAGGTAATTTGTCGTAACCTCCAAAACCCAGAGTCATAAACCACAGGTTCTACCAGACCAAAGTTTCGTATGGTTTCCCAATAAGCTTGACTATTAGCGGCAACGGTATTCGGCTCCCCTGCTTGGTTGACACCTACACCAACAACCCCGTTCTCGCGACCGGGCAATGTCATCTGATGCAGGCCGTGACGTACGGCATTAAAGTTGGTTCCAGAAATCATTTGGCCACCCAAACGAAAATCGATCAAAAAAGAAAAATTGAAATCTTTGTAATTAAAAGTATTGGTAATACCTCCGACATGAGTAGGCAATGCACTACCAAACAACACATCTTCTTCGGTGGGTAGCGGTCGACCATCGTCAGCAAATATTTGCCTGCCCTGATCATCGAACCGATATCCTGTACCAGCCAGTTGGCCTATTTCTTCTCCTACGACTTGAAACAGAAAACCATTGAAAATATGTCGCCCTACCAAAATACGCTCGCCAGGCTCGTCAGTCAGTAAACTGATTACTTTGGTCTTGTTATACGCTAAGTTTGCGGTGGTTTCCCAACGAAAATCCTCATTTTCGATAGGTACTACCGATAACAGCGCTTCAATACCTTGGTTACGACTTTCCCCACTGTTGATCAAGGTGCTTCTAAAACCTGATGAATTCGATATCTCTGCATTGATGATCTGATCAAAGGTAGTCTTGTGGTACGCAGCCAAATCCAAACGTACCCGATTGTCGAACATTCTTAAGTCAATACCCACCTCGATTTCCTGCACACGCATCGGACGTAAGTCGGGATTGGGCAGCACATCTGACCCAGGCCTACCTATGGGACTGAAACCATTGGGGCCGGGAAATAAGTTGGGTTGAATTTCGAAAAACAGTTGATCTGAAAAAGGTGGTACGTCAGTATCGCTACCTACTTCAGCGTAGGCCGCTCGAACCTTGCCGAAGGTAAGCCAATCTGCCTGAAAAGTGTTGGAGAAAATATAGCTTCCGGTAATCGATGGATAAAAAATACTCCGATTTTCTGGGGATAAGGTGGAGAACCAATCATTTCTACCCGTTACATTCAAGTAATAGGTGTCTTGATATGAAAATTCAGCCGCCCCGTAGACAGAGTTGACACCTCGTGTGAAATCTTGGTAGATGGGCTGGTTTACCCTGCCGTTTCGTACGGTGTAGAGGTCGCGAATCACAAAATCGGTAACATTGACCCGGTTCAGTTGGTTGCGCTGTTCCATAAGATTACCTCCCAAATTGACATCAATACCAAAATCGCCAAACTCTTTGGTTGCCGTCAGTAGAACATCAACATTGGTTTCTCGGAAACGACGCACCTCTTGGGTATACGTACCATTCACAAAACCTTCCGGAGCTGGGGGTCGTGATACTTGACCCGTAGGGTACCCATTATACTCTTGATCACGAGACCAAAAATCCTGTCCAACACGGGCTTGGGCACTTAACCAGGGTAATACCTTGTAGCTTAACGCCACGTTGCCGAATATTCGATCTCGTTCAATATTGTTGAACTGTTTCTCCAAAATGAAATAGGGGTTCGTTCGGTTTCTAAAACGCGAATAGAAAATTTCATCCCCATTTTCGTCAAAGGCATTGTCCCGCAAAACATCCAAAGGCATCGAATTGGCCAACGCGAAGAGTGTGGTGGGTATGGTATTGTCTTGCTGTCCTATATTAGGTGGATTCGTATTTTCTTCATTCGAATAGTTAACGGTGGCCGTAACATTGACCTTGTCAGAGAGATCGTAACTGAAGCCCAGATTGACCGTGCGCCTTTCAAATTCGTTATTTGGAGTAATACCTTGGCTCGAAAGATTGGACAGTGAAAGGTTAAAGCCTCCTTTTTCATTACCTCCTGAAATACCGATAGAATTCGTAACATTGACCCCATCACGATAAAAATCACGAAGAATATCGCGTTGCGGAACATAAGGAAGTTCGATGCCATCGTACAATACCTGTGTTAAGCCAGGCTCGAAACGTTCGCCAAAAGACCATTGTCCCGAAGCTGGATTGGGACTCGTAGGTCGCACCCCGAATTCCCCTTGGCCATATTCGTATTGATAATCGGTAAAGTCAAGAGGCGTATTGTTTGTGACATTTAAATTATACGTAATTCCTAAACCTTGACCCTCACCACGTGTTTTTGTAGTAATCATGATCACACCGTCTTTTGCGCGAGAACCATAAAGTGCCGCTGCTGCTGCACCTTTCAGTATGGTCATGCTCTCAATGTCATCAGGATTGATGCTTGAAAAACCATCGCCCCCGTCTGAGGTAACACCTCCACCACTGGTACCGGGTTCGCCACCGGTGCTCCTTGGGTTGGTTCCGAAATTGCTATTATCAATAGGCACCCCGTTTACGACTATTAACGGCGTATTAGTTCCCCCTAGGGAAGATTGCCCTCGTAGGCGCACCTTTGAGGATCCCCCTGGTCCCGATCCTAGATTTGAAACATTTACTCCTGCTACCTTACCTGTTAGGGTGTTCATAAAATTAGTGGTTCGGTTAACCGTCAATTCTTCCGATTCGACCTTCGATACAGCATACCCTAACTTACGTGCATCTCTTTTAATCCCCAAGGCGGTAACGACGACCTCATCGAGATTCTCGGTGGTTTCCTCCAGGGTTACATTCAAGGTGGTCGATGTGCCTATGGCAACTTCTTTGTCCGCATAGCCAATAGCACTGAATACCAATACAGCATCCGAACTTCCCGGGAGAATGCTGTAGTTCCCATCAAAATCAGTAGCCACGCCGTTCGAGGTATTTTTCTCTACTACGGAAACCCCTGGGATAGGTGCGCCATCACTATCCACTACGGTACCGGTTATTTCTTGCTGTATGGCCATCTCCGAATCGTGCAATGAACTGGAACCATCAGAATCGTTCACAATGGTAGCAACGGGGCGTATTTTTAAAATGATTTGTTTCCTTTTCACAACATAGGCCGTATTGCTTCCATCGAAAAGCGAGGATAGCACTTCTAAAACGGGCATATTTTGAGCTTTGACAGAGACTTTTCGCTCCGTATCTATTTTCGTATTGTCATATAGGAATTTAAAGTCGGTCTGCTGCTCTATTTGATCGAGTACTTGTTGCAAACGCGCATCTTTCACATCGAGGGTTACTTTTGTTTTCTGGGAATAGGTATTTGCCTGAACGGAAAACAAGGAAAGAATCAGAAAGCATACGGTAAGTCTCATGAGCAAGCCTAACTTTAACGAACTAGGAACCAAGGTCCTAGCACTGATATAGTTTTTCATATCTTCGTAGTTTTATTAATTAACTCGTGTTAGTTGATATCCTTAATCGAGGAATGTGTCCGCATTTCTCGATTTTTTTTGTGGATGTAAATTTTTAAAGGTTTCTATTCATTGGCGTTCTGTTTTAAGTGTTCGTTAGGTGTATTTATAATGATTTTTTCATTTTTAAAATAGTATTCAAAATAGGTTTCTTCTACGAAGGTGTCGAGTACTTCCTCTATGGTTTCCTCATCAAAAGTGGCTGAGAAAATGCGTTCGTCCAGCGCAGAGTATCGGTTGTCAATCTGAACGTTATATTTCCGCTGCAACTGTTTGGTAATTGATTTGAAATCGACCTTTCGAAAAATGAGTTTCCCTTCCCGCCAACTGATATGTCTCTGTACATCTACCTCTTTCAGGCTAAGCTTCTTCGCTTCTTTGTTCCAAGTAGCCTTTTGACCGGGTGCTAGGGTTGTAGCTACATCATTGGTCTGACCACTTTCGGAAAGACGAATGGCTCCCTCTACCAACACGGTGCCGACCTCCAGATCATCGGCATAGGCCGAAACATTGAATTGAGTTCCTAGCACCTGGATATCAACGTCTCCATTCGTTACCACAAATGGATGCTGTTTGTTCCTGACAACCTCAAAATAAGCTTCCCCCGTTAAGAAAACCTTACGCACTTCTTTGTTCACGAAATTGACCGGATACCGGACCGAGGATCCTGCGTTCACATGAACATAAGTGCCATCTGAAAGTTGTAGTTCAAATTGTTTTCCATTGGGCACATGTAATGTATGATAGAGTAGGGTTTGGTCTGTATCGCGCCCTGAGTAGACCAATCGGCCTTCTTTTTTGATTCCCAATAATTTCCCATTTTCATCTAGAAGCTCTTCATTTTCGATTTCGGTCAATGAATAAATCTGGCCGTTCGACAGCTCTAGCGCAATGCCCGAAGAAGGCGTTTGTTGTTCGTACTTGTCGGAAATCCATAAAAAATACGCCCCAAGCAAGCCTAAAAGACCTACAAAAATTGCTGCATAGCGATAGATGAATTTTTTACGGACCAACCTTCTACGTTTGCGTTCTTCAACCTTTTGTAGTAGCTGCTTCCATAAAGCACTTGGTTGCTGACCATCGAAGTGGGGTATAGACACCCCTTCCCTGTGCAGTTCTAAAAGACGATTGTAGAGCTGTTGGTTTTCCTCGGATATGGAAAGCCACTGTTGAAATAGATGCGCTTCTTCCGGGCTTAACTTTCCTAAAAGTTTTTTTCGAAGTAGTTGGTCGTATTGCATAGTTTGGTCAAGGCAATTTCTGGCCCATACCTATAGGAGTAGTAAAACGACAAAAAGGGTAGTCAAAAAACGGGGAAACCCATTTTCTTCAGCAATATGCTATTCAAAAAAGTGGAATATCGACACCGACAACGCAAGAAAATAGGCGTTCCTTAATGTAAAACGAAGGGACTTATAGGATCTTTTTAAATGGTATTTGACCGTATTGACCGATATCCCTGTCATGGCAGCAACCGTTTTATAGGTAAGGCCCTTCAGCACACAAAGCTCAAAGACTTTTCTTCGTTGTTCGGGCAAGGCAAGGATGCTTTTTTCCAACAACGTCTTTCTTTCGATGTTCATCAACGCTATCTCATGTGAAGGTACAGGCACTTCACGACCGTTAAAGCTTAGATGCAACCGGGTACCCCGGATTTTCTTTAACGCCGCATTTCGAACGCAAACCGTTAGGTATCTTTTAAGGTGAACAATCGTTTTTTGACTGTCTTGGGATAATACGGAAAGAAATACATCTTGAACCACATCTTCAGCTTCCGCTTTATTTTTTACATAACTAAACGCAAGCAAGCACCATTCCTGGTAATGCTGTAGAAAAAGTGCTTCTGCTTGTTTTTGCAAAACGGCATCCATAGGTCATCGGTGTAAGGAAAGTAGCTTAAAAAAAGCTACTATAATGGGGGAACTGGACAGGCCGCATATAGGCAGCTTTCAAACAATTTTGTGGATATTATCCTTACTAATATATTAAATTAACATCATTTTAAGTAAAAAAAATAAGTATTAACAGTTAATGGGGTTTAAAATTAACACTTTCGTAATCAAGAAGTAATTTAGAGGTATTTCCTACGGTAGACATCTATAAGAAAAAAGCCACAAAGTCCTGTATTGAACAAGGATCGGTGCTCGATGTTTGTGATTGCTTTCCGCTATTTCCACTGGAGTGTTTCCATAATCGTAAGAATGTCGTTCTGTAAATACACTGCGGCCGGATAAATGGAATCGTAATTTGGTTTTGCATAAAAATACAGCGAACCCGTAACAAAATGCTCAACACTATCGGTGGCATAAAACTGTGCTTGGGAGGCTGCGTCACCACTGACCGAGAAAAACTGCCCGAATACACGGGCCTTCTCGTTTTGGAATTCTACAGGCTCAATAGCATCGGCCTTTACCGAATGTTCATAACTAAATTTCTGCGCATCTATGAGTAGCTTCTCCAGGTTATTGTCAATTTTCTTATAATTGAGGAAGATGGTGCCTTTCATTTTGGGGTAGTCCAACGTTAATGAACGGGTGGTCTGATCCTTTACCGAGGCCATTTGGTTGAACAGAAACATAAACCGTTGGGTCTCTAGGGTGTCCCACTGCGCCTCTGGGTACTCCAACCTTAACTCTGCTTTGGGTTTCGGCAGCGTTTCTTCCTTACACCCCAAGAGGGTTAGGAAACCCGCACAAAGCACTATCCACATTTTACGAACCATTGGGCAAGGTAATTTTAATTTGTTTCAAACGTTTTTTATCCAGACTTTCCACAATAAACTGGTAGTCTTTGAACCATACTTTCTCTCCCTTCTTGGGAAAGCTTCCAGCTATTTCAAGCACAAGCCCTGCGATGGTCTCCGACTCGCCTTTTTGTGCTTCAAAAGCTTCTTCATCATCTATTTTAACCACTCGATAGAAGTCTTTCAGCGTGGTTTTTCCATCAAAAACATAGTTGAAATCATCCAATTTGGAAAAGATAAGATCTTCATCGTCGAACTCATCACTAATGTCGCCAACGATTTCCTCGATGATATCCTCCAAAGTGACGATTCCGGAGGTGCCACCATATTCATCTACGACCACAGCCAGATGGTTTTTCTTTTCCTGAAACTCTAGCAAAAGATCGTCCAATTTTTTGTTCTCCGGCACAAAATAGGGTTCGCGCATCAAGGATATCCAGTTAAACGTCTTTCGCTCAATATAGGGCAGTAAATCCTTAACGTATAGTACCCCCAGCACGTTATCCATATTTTCGGAAAAGACGGGAATGCGGGAATACCCATGTTTTTTAATCTCTTCGAGCACCTCCGGAAATTTCATCTCTTCGTTCAGGGCAAAAATATCGATTCGAGGGCGCATTACCTGTTTGGTATCGGTATTTCCAAAAGAAACGATCCCTTCCAAAATTTTTTGTTCTTCTTTCGTAGTATCACCTTCCGAAGTCAGCTCCAAGGCCTGTGAAAGATGATCTACGCTCAGATTCGATTTTTCTTTGCCCAATCTATTGTGTAAAAAGAGCGTACCTGACCGCATGGGAAGGCTCAAAGGCGAGAAAATAACATCTAGTACCTTAAGCGGATAGGCCATTAAATGAGAAAACACTATTCGATTTCGATTTGCATATACCTTTGGTAAAATTTCCCCGAACATCAATATTAAAAAAGTTGCGACTACCACCTCTAACAAAAATCGAACGGAGATGAAACCGAACAGCTGATAATTGATTTGGGAAAACAGTACATCGCCAAGGTTACTGAACAACAGAACAACGCCAATATTTATGGTATTATTAGCAATAAGAATCGTCGCCAATAGCTTTTTTGGGCGTTCTAAAAGCTGGTGGATCAGTGTCGCCTTTGTTGATTTTTTTTCCTGTAAATCATTGATTTCTGTAGAGGAGAGCCCGAAAAAGGCAACTTCGGCACCTGAAATAAGGGCGGAACAAACAAGCAAAAGAACCAATAGGACTATTTTGATTACCAGTGTACTATCAACAACTAAAAAATTGAGTAGTAGACTAAAGGGGTCGGGATCCAACGTTTGTGCTTATTTTTTGGTTCGTTAGAAAGGTAAATCGTCGTCCTGTTCCGGTTGTTGAACCGGAGCGGCCTGTGGGGTCTGGGGTGTAGCCTTGGCAACGGGCTGTTGTGAAGCAACTTGACCGGCCTGACTCTCTTTTTTGGTGGTCAAAAAGGTAAAATCCTGAACTTGTATTTCGGTGGAATAGCGAGTATTTCCGTCTTCACCTTGCCATTGACGGGTCTTGAGACGACCTTCAACGTATACCTTATCTCCCTTGCTTAAATATTTTTCGCAGATTTCCGCAGCTTTATTTCGAACTACGATATTGTGCCAATCTGTATTGGTTACACGCTCTCCGGTCTGTTTGTTGGTATATGTTTCGTTGGTAGCCAACGGAAACCGACCGATGCACCCCCCTCCTTCAAAATAGTGCATCTTTACTTCGTCTCCTAGATGGCCTATTAACATGACCTTGTTCAATGTTCCGCTCATAGTAAAATAACTAAAGTCAAAAATACGAATTTTTCAACGTTTTAATAAAGTCGGCGATCAAAACCGGTACCGGATAATCCTGTAATGTATCAAAGGGGACACAGTTCGATGAAATGGTATTCGACCGAACAATCCAAAACCTAGTATGTAAATGTTGGTGCGAAAGCTTGTGTACAATGGGCTGCTCATTATGTAGTTTTACATTGCGAACCTCCTCAAGGGCCAAAACATCCCAAAGTTTTAGGTTTATTTCGTTGATGCCAACGTCCCCTTCTGATTCAAATAGCGGAAACTCCCACAGGTTTTGCCAAATACCCTTGTCCCTACGTTGTTGCAATTGAGTAGTGTAGGAGCCATCCGTATTTTCGACCAGTGGCACCAAGTAGTTGAAATACCTATTGCGTACCTTGGTCTTCTTAAGCTTTACCGGTAATTGTTTTACCAAATTCTTTTGTAGGGCCACACAGCTTTCATTTAACGGGCAATGCAGACAATACGGGTTTTGTGGAGCACACTGTATGGCACCAAATTCCATGATACCCTGATTGTAATCGGCTATGTGATCAACATTCATTACCTCATGGGCCAGTTTTTTAAAGTAGGTAACACCTTTGCTACTATTGATGGGGGTATCAACCCCAAAATAACGTGACAATACCCTGTATACATTGCCATCGACAACGGGTTGCGGTTCATTGAAACAAAACGAGGCAATGGCACTTGCCGTATAATCACCAACTCCCTTGAGCTTTAAGAGTTCTTTGTAGGTTGTCGGGAACTTTCCGTCTAGTTCAAAGGCTACCTTTTTGGCAGTGGCATGCAGATTTCTGGCCCTGGAATAGTACCCCAACCCCTGCCACAATTTTAACACTTCTTCCTCGGAAGCCTTTGCTAGCTCAACAACAGTCGGGAAACGGGTTATGAATTTTAGGTAATATGGCGTGCCTTGAGCTACACGGGTCTGCTGCAGCATAATTTCGGAGAGCCATATTTTATAAGGGTCTTTGGTACCTCGCCATGGAAGTGTTCTTTTGTGCTCGGCATACCATCGTAAGATATCTTGGGAAAACGACATATTATGCATTCATCAGGTGCTAAAGTAGTGGTTTATAGACTTAAAATTAGTTGTATGAACAGAAAGATTCAATTTAATTTATATATTTGCAAGCCTTAAAACAAACTATATAATTTAACGATGACGAAAGCAGAAATTGTAGCAAAGATCTCGGAGAAACTGGGAATGGAAAAAGGAGAGGTACAAGCGACTGTTGAATCCTTTATGGAAGAGGTAAAAGCTTCTTTGGAAGGTGGCGACAACGTCTATTTAAGAGGTTTTGGAAGTTTTATCATCAAAACCAGGGCTGAAAAGACCGGTAGGAACATCTCAAAGAACACTACCATAAAAATTGCTGCCCATAACATACCGGCATTTAAACCCGCAAAGGTTTTTGTTGAAAGTGTAAAGAGCAACGTGCTAGTAAAATAATCAATAACTAAAAGAATAACTTTATGCCTAGCGGTAAAAAACGGAAAAGACATAAGGTAGCTACCCACAAGCGAAAAAAGCGCCGGAGAGCTAACCGACACAAGAAAAAGTAGTTGTTTCGACTACTTTTTCGTTTTAATACGTTCCTTGACATAGAAATTCGAAGAAGAATTTCGGCAGGTCTGTATGATCTGTTTACATCATTGTTTAATCTATTTATCCCATTTCCATGGTTTTTTAGAAGTCATGCTGGGATAACTATAAATACATTCAGGTGAATAGAGAATTAATCGTAAGATCTAGTTCGGATGCCGTTGATTTTGCCTTGCTAAAAGATGGAAAGCTCACTGAATTGCATAAAGATGAAGATGACAACAATTTTTCCGTTGGCGATATTTTTTTGGCCAAAATTCGGAAACCTGTCACCGGTTTAAACGCCGCTTTTGTCAATGTCGGGTATGAAAAAGATGCTTTTTTGCATTATCATGACCTCGGGCCACAATTGGCCTCTATGCTCAAATTCATAAAAAGCGTGAGTACTGGAAAGCTACGGGACTACAATCTCAAAAAATTTCCTTTTGAAAAAGATATCGATAAGAACGGTGTTATCACAGACGTGATCAAAGCCAACCAATCGTTATTGGTACAAATTGTTAAGGAACCCATTTCCACCAAAGGGCCTAGAATTAGTTCGGAGCTTTCGTTTGCAGGGCGTTATCTTGTTATGGTGCCTTTTTCGGACCGTGTTTCGGTCTCGCAAAAAATAAGCAGCAAGGAAGAAAAAGATAGGCTAAAACGTTTGGTCATGAGCATTAAGCCCAAAGGGTTCGGTGTTATCATACGTACAGTGGCAGAAGGCAAAAAAGTCGCGGAACTTGACAAAGATCTTGAGAATTTGTTGTCCAAATGGACAGCAATGTGCAAAAAATTATACAAGGCACATACGCCGTCGAAAGTATTGGTAGAGGTCAATAGGGCCTCGAGCATCTTAAGAGATGTTTTCAACGACTCCTTTACGGGAATCCATGTTGACAACGAAACACTTTTCGACCAAATACAGGACTATGTGCAAGAAATCGCACCGGGCAAAGAATCAATCGTAAAACTATACCGGTCATCGGTTCCCATTTTCGAAAAGTTCGGAATCGAAAGACAAATTAAAACCTCTTTTGGCCGTACCGCCTCAATGAGTAAAGGTGCTTACTTGATTATAGAACATACCGAAGCGTTGCACGTTATCGACGTGAACAGCGGTAACCGTTCGAACAAAGCTAAAAATCAGGAAGACACCGCCTTGGAGGTAAACCTGCTCGCAGCTTCCGAAATCGCACGACAATTAAGACTGCGGGATATGGGCGGCATCATCGTCATCGATTTTATCGATATGGTGAAGCCACAGCATCGCAAAAGATTGTTCGAGCATCTTCGCGAAGAAATGAAAGACGACAGGGCAAAACACAAAATTCTACCCCCAAGTAAGTTTGGACTCATTCAGATTACAAGGCAAAGGGTGCGACCCGAGATGAACATCAAGACGACTGAGGCAAACCCTAATAAACCAGGAGGGGAAGTCGAGGCACCTATCGTGCTGATAGATAAAATTAACTCAGATCTTGAAAAGCTGTTAAAAGGTCCCGCCAAGGACAACAAGATTACGTTGAACATACACCCGTTCATAGCGGCCTATGTGACCAAAGGGGTTCCTTCCATTCGTTTTAAGTGGTTCTTGGAACATAAAAAATGGATCAAAGTACAACCTAGGGATGCCTATACCTATCTTGAATTTCGCTTCAAGAATAAAGACGGCAAAACCATTTATTAGAATTTCACTGATTTTCACCCACCATGGTGGAACGAAAATAAGACTACCAAACTATTCCACTAAGTGGTGAGCTCTTTTGAGTTCAAAAGAATGAATATAAAAGCGACCTTCGTCTAACGGGGTCGCTTTTTTTGTTACCGAAGGCTTCCCGAGCAGAAACATAAAAGTTATCGAATAGGATGCCATGATCCTTTACAAAAACGTTATCCCGGAGCACCCGTTTGGGAATTTTTGTAAACTGAAAAGCCTTGGTGGGTATTTCATCTCCAAAATCCAACTTATGGCCACAACGAACTTACTCACTATACGATACTGCAACTGCAGGCAAAGGAAAAGCTGCCATGCTTTCTTTATTTGTGGTTACCATGGGTGAATTGGTCATTGCTTTTTTGACTTATGGGTCCGCGTAAAAAATTAATCTGGAAATCCGGTCGCGAAACCAAAACAAACTCTCGTGAAAGAATATCTTTGCATTTAGAATTGTCATATTTTCTACCCTTGTCAAAACCTGTTAAAGCCTATTCGGTTGCTGAAGCTACCAAAAGATTGGAGCGCTACTGCGCTTACCAGGAACGCTGTCATAAAGAGGTCTCTACAAAATTAAGGGAGCTGCGAATGATTCCACAAGCCATTGACCAGATCATGGCCCATCTCATCCAAGAAAACTATTTGAACGAAGAACGGTTTGCCCGAAGCTTTGCGAGGGGTAAGTTCAAGGTTAAAAAATGGGGGCGCAATCGCATTGTAAACGAGCTAAAACAGCGAGACATATCGGTGTACAACATAAGAGCCGCCCTAACAGAAATAGACACAAATACCTACCTGGAAACTTTGGATCAGCTGGCGCTAAAAAGACTGTTGTCTTTAAAGGAGTCCGATAATCACAAAAAAAGAAAGAAACTGGCCGATTTCCTTTTGTATAGGGGATGGGAAAGCCATTTGGTCTATGAAAAGGTAAGGGAACTCGTTCCGTAAACAAAATAGAAAGCTAGATTCGTCTTCTATCATAAGAAATTGAACGAAGCTCCAATATTGATGACGAATTGGTTATGGAACTCTTCGGCCGGTAATAAATCGTCCGTTTCATATTTTGCTATTGGAAAACCCAATTCCGTATACACGCCAAAACCATCGGAAAAGAAGTAACGCGCACCGGTATGAAAGCCGAAATTCTTAAGTCCTAAATCTAAGCCTGGATAAATGTCGAACGCATCACTAACCCCGATAACGGGTCCTAAGTGCGCGCTAAACCGAGCTTTTAAATCGAAGCGTTCCCTAGTGCTATCTTCTATATCACTATTGATATTCAATACATAGGAAGAAATAGCCCCAATTGAAATATTTTCTCCAAGACCAAAGTCATAAGATGCCACAATACCCGAACCATTGTCCTGCAAATTGGCCCCCACTTGGAACTTCTGATCATTTTTACCAGAATAGGCCTGTGCATTCATTGAAAGCGTTACCAAAAAAAGGAAACAAAAAAGTAGCAAGGTTTTCATAAAAATCAATTTAGTTTTTTTAGACAACTATCCTATGGGTCATTTATACTGACTAAGAACGCCGAAGTGCCTTTAAGTTTTTGTGATCAATCCATTTTTGGCCTCCTACCTTTCGCATCAGTACGTCAAAATTACGCATAAAGAGCACATTATATACTGCTTTCGAAAAATTAAGGGGGTTTTTAGGCCATGAACGCAAGCTCATAGAGAAACCAGGCGAACGATACTTCATGTAATGCCAGTATCCTTCGGGCATGTACAGCATTTCACCATGATCGAGAACGGCACGATATCCCTGTGCCTTCTTTAACAAGGGCCACTTATTCAAATCGGGGTTCGAAAAGTCGATGGCCTCATGCGTAATGAGTGAATGTGGAACCTTATACAGGTATTTGGTCTGGGAGGGCGGGAAGAGTACACATTCCTTTATCCCTTCAAAATGAAAGTGAAAAATATTGGACAAGTCGATATCATAATGCATAAAGGTGAAGCTATCACGCCCCCCAAAAAAAAGCATTGGAAGCTTTTTTTGAAGTCTTAAACCAAGGTCGGGAAAATCAAAATCGTTTTGTAGCTCCGGAACTTCCCTAAAGATATTCCATAAAAAAATACGATATCGTGTCGGTTTGGATTTTAGTAAGTCGATGTAATCGACCATTTTCATCTGGGCATGGGGTTCGTTAAAACCGTCTTCATGATGTACTGGACGGTCGTCATAAAGTGGCACTGTCTTATCGCCGGCAATCTCGGACATATAATCCAAGCTCCATTTGGAAATGGCGGGCCAATGGTCGACCGCATTTTCAATGACAACGGGTATCTGAGGTCTAAAGTAGTGCTGTAAAAAGTCTTCCTTGGCAATGGTAGATACCCTGGGGATTTCTTCTAACTTCAATGGAATTCAGGTTATTTTAAGCCTTCTAAATTAAAGAACCTTCTCCAAAAAATATCTTAAAAATAAGCTAATGTAAGCACTACTGTTGAAGCTTGGAATTTTCCTTTGCCAATTCGTTACGTTCGATAGTGTGACCCGGCCTTGACCATCTGGGCTTTTCTCCAAGAGGATGCAGTTTGGAGTCTTCGGCTTCTACCGTGGCTGGCTGTGAAATTTTGGTAAATGGTTTTTGCGGTTGTAGGCCCAATAATTGAAACAGCTCCATATCCTCGTTCACATCGGGATTCGGGGTCGTAAGCAACTTATCGCCCGCAAAGATAGAATTTGCCCCGGCAAAGAAACACATTGCCTGCCCTTCGCGACTCATTTCAGTGCGCCCTGCCGATAAACGAACTTGGGTCTCTGGTATTACAATGCGTGTGGTCGCTACCATACGTATCATATCCCAAATGGAAACAGGTTCCATTTCGGCCATAGGCGTGCCCTCTACAGCTACCAGTGCGTTGATCGGGACAGATTCCGGTTGCGGATTCAAGGAGGCCAAGGCTACCAACATACCGGCTCGGTCCTCTAACCGTTCTCCCATACCAATGATGCCACCGCTACAAACGGTCACATTACTTTTTCGAACATTATCAATAGTCTCCAGGCGATCTTCAAAAGCGCGGGTAGAAATCACATCTTTATAGTAATCTTCCGACGTATCTAGATTATGGTTATAGGCATAAAGCCCGGCTTCTGCCAACCGTTTGGCCTGATTTTCGGTGAGCATTCCCAAGGTGCAACACACTTCCATATCCAATTTGTTTATGGTACGTACCATCTCGAGTACTTGGTCGAACTCGGGGCCGTCTTTTACATTACGCCACGCAGCGCCCATACACACCCGTGAGCTTCCCGATGCTTTGGCCCGAAGGGCCTGGGCCTTTACATGGGAAACCGTCATAAGGTCATTGCCTTCAATATCGGTATGGTACCGTGCGGCTTGCGGACAATATCCACAGTCCTCGGGACAGCCGCCTGTTTTGATCGAAAGTAAGGTAGACACTTGCACCGTATTCGGGTCATGGTTTTTTCGATGAACGGTAGCCGCCTCATAAAGTAGCTCCATCATTGGTTTATTGTAAATCGCCAGTATTTCCTCCTTGGTCCAATTGTGTCTTGTCTCGCTCATGAAAGTATATTAATTCCACTTCAAAAATAACCTTTCTACCATTGAAATCGCAAATAACAAATCGCAAATTATAAAAACTTGATACTAGCGATGTTTTCTTGATTTGTTCCCATTACCGACAAAAGGCATTAGCTCCAAGGGTTTGGCTTTGAATCAAGGACACGAACTGTAAAGGTCGGAGTTCCGTTGTCGAGCTTCAATGCTCCTATGGGTTTTGAAACCCAGCACATACAAACAAAAAACCCGAAACAGCGTTACTATTTCGGGTCTCCATACGGTAAAATGATGTTAGTCGTTTTCGCTCGTCTTTTTGGATTTTGGCTGCTTTTTAGACGCTTCTTCTACTTCCTGGGCCGCTACATCTTTCCCCTTTAAATACTCGGGAAGTTGCATCCCCGCCATATTAAACATTTCTTGTAAGGGCGGCACCGACTTGTACATGCCAGAGATAAAGTTAGCTGTGGAATTTTTTCCTTCGCCGTCTTTTGCACCGGAATCCCATACGGTAACCTTGTCAATTTTGATATTCTTAATGGCCTCGGCCTGAGTTTTCACCAATTCGGGAAGCTTATCGGCCACTAAAAGCAAAACAGCATCTTTCGGATTGTCACCAGCGGCTTTTACAATTTCATCCAAACCTTGTGCTTGTTTGGTCAATATTTCAAAAAGCCCCTGTGCTTCGGCTTGCGCCTTGAACAAAATGGCATCCGCTTCACCTTTGGCCCTTCTTCTGATTTTTTCAGCCTCGGCCTCCGCATCGATCTCTACTTTTCGCTTATCGATCTCTGCTGGCACCACAATATCGGCTGTTTGGGAACTTCTCACCCGTTCGGCCCTTGCGATTTCTGCATCTTTTTCAGCGGCATATGATTCTTCCAATGCCTTCGCGGCCTGTACCTTTTCGGCGGCAATCGCCGTACGTTCCGCTTCGGCCTCTCTTTGACGACGCAACGAATCGGAGTTTGCCACATTGATTTTAGCAACATTCTCCCCTTCTACAGCCTTCGCATTGGCAGCTGCAACCTGGGTGCGTTCGTCTTGAAGGGCATTCGCTTCACCAATAGAGCCATCTCTTGTTTTCTCCGCAACCGATTTACGGGCTGCATTGATCGCATGGGCAGCAGCTTCTTTTCCAAGTGCTTCGATATACCCTGATTCGTCGACGATATCGGTAATGTTTACGTTGATCAGTTTAAGACCCACTTTCTTAAGTTCAGACTCTACACTTTGGGAAATGTTGGTAAGAAACTTATCTCTATCCGAATTGATCTCTTCGATGTCCATAGAGGCGACCACCAAACGAAGTTGACCGAAAATAATCTCCTGGGCCAACTCCTGAATCTCATTTTGGCCCAAACCAAGTAAGCGCTCCGCAGCATTCTGCATAATGCCGGGTTCTGTAGAGATTCCTATCGTAAAACGCGATGGAACGTTCACACGAATATTTTGCTTACTCAAGGCATTGATTAAATTTACCTCGATGGAAATAGGGGTCAGGTCTAAAAACTCGTATTCTTGAATGATCGGCCAGATAAACGCGGCCCCACCGTGAATACAGCGTGCTGAATTTCCTCCGCCTACTTTCCCATAAACTACTAGAATGCGGTCAGACGGACACCTTTTATACCTCCGAATAAAGGAGATGATGATGATAAAAAAGAATAAAATGGCAAAGCCAATGGCGAGTAGGACGGCACTACCGCCCATTTCTAAGGGAACTAAAGTCATATTGGTTATTTATTTAAGAGTTCAACAATTAATATTCCGTTATCGGTTACTTCTTTTACGCGTACTACATTACCCATCTCCAGATTGTTCTGTTCATCGGTAAGGGCATCCAATTCACGTAGCGTGCCTTGAACATTGATGCTTACCTTTCCAATTTTACTGCGGTCGGCGCCTATTGTTAGATATACCTCCCCTACTTGATTCAAGGCGTTCGCCAATTTCAATGTACCGCTGCTCTGTAACTTACCCAAGTAATAAAACAGGGCGGCCATACCTACCATCATCAAAAGACCGCAGATAACCGATATGATTACTGTAAGCGTCTTTGATAGTCCACCATCCAAACAGGCGATTCCAGACCACCCGAAAATGGTCAAAAAGCCCATGAGGTTCTTAAAGGATAAAAATTGAAACTCGATTCCAGTATCTCCCTCGATATCCATATCCACATCCCCTGAATCGATACCATCGGTGTCTCCACCAATGAGGGTAATTACCAAGAGAACAACAAATATGACCGATGCGATAAGGGCAACGACCCAATAAACTTTTTCAAAAATTGTTAGCGCGTGGAACCATTCTTGCATAAGATCAATAGTTTGGTTAGTAAAAAAGATGTATGAAATGTACGTACTTGGAAGGACCGATATGCTATCTCGACAATAGAATGCTTACGGCATTACCTCCAAAACCAACAGCGTTTACCATTATTTTTTTAATGCTAGACGGTTTGGTAGTGTCCTTTACAAAAGGAACCTTTACAAACTGCTGGTGTTGCAATATTAAGACCGCCAATTCGACGCTTAACATGCCCGAGGCCCCAAATGTGTGACCTATTTTCCACTTATTAGTAGTCAAAGCCGGCAATTTGTTACAAAACACCTTCTGAATAGCTTTAAACTCTGATATATCCCCTTTTATTGTTCCCGGTGCATGCATAACGATTACGTCTACTTCTGAAGGGGCTGTTTTTCCCAAAGCCATCTGCATGGAACGTTGAAAGCAAAGTGCATCTGTTGAAATAGAAATGTTGTGTTCAAGTGGCTCGGTTGCATATCCGACACCAGCAATGATCGCCATGGTATTTTTACCGATCCCCTTTTCCAAACAGGCCATGGCGGCACCTTCACCCAGCACCATCGTATTTTTTTTCTTTTGCAGATCTAGAGCTCGGCAAGGGTAGCTTCGGCCATGTTTTGCCATGAGTGGTTCTTGACCATTGGAAGCATAAATCTTCAAAGCCTTCATTTGGGAGATGGTAAAATCGGTCAAAGGTGCTTCGCTGCCACCTACCAAAAATTTATCGGCCATTCCGCTTCTAATCCAAGCAACTCCGTTGAGCAAGGCATGTAACGCGGTAGAGCAGGTAATAGAATGTGAAATCTCGGGTCCACGGGTCTGTAGGTCATGGGCCACCCAAGACGAAATGTTGCCCAAGGTCGTAGTAGGGGAAGATAGGGTTAACGCCTTTTGCGTCTCCAAAAACGCTGCATGATAGGCTTCAAAAAGGGTGGTAGCCCCACGGGAGGAGCCAATATTGATTCCAAAATTGTCGTTTGGCGTCCAACCCGCATTTTCCATTGCATTTCGAGAGGCATATAATGCATATAAAACGGAATCATCCAAATCCTTGTAATTACGACTCGAATTTCGCAAATTCCGTATAGCCTCTTTTCCCTTTTTTGTAAGGGGCGAAACCCATTCCTGACGTTCCCCAAACCGTTTTTTTACGAAAAGAGAAGCTTCATTCCGGTATGTTTTCCAAACCTCCTTCAAAGAGGTTCCCAATGGTGAAATGGAGGAAATCGCCGTAATGGTAATCAAATCTTCCGTAGTATCTTGCTTGGCGAAACCGGAAGGTTGGTTATGTTTATCCTTTAGGATTTTGGACATCACTTAATGCGTTTTTCAAACAATTTCCAATGCGTTTTTGATAGCTTCATAGACTTTAGCCAGTTGTTCGTTCGTAATCACATAGGGCGGTAAGGTGTATATCGTATTTCCTAACGGACGCAAATTAACGCCTTGTTCCATAAAAAAAGCGTAGAGCCTATCACGCAAAGAGCCATACCGATCGCTCTCCAGTTTTAAATCAACGGCCAAAATAACCCCTTTGCTCCGCACTTCTTGCACCTTGGGATGGTTTTCTACTTGATCTACAAATTCGATATGGGCCTTTTCAATATAAGCGCGCCGCTCCACTATTTCGTTTGAATTCAACAAATCGATTCCGGCCAAGGCGGCAGCACATCCCAACGGATGCGCACTGAACGTATGTGCATGAAAGAAGCCCTTGGCTACTTCATTGCTCAAAAAAGCTTCGTACACTTCTAAGGAACAACTGGTGATGCTTAAGGGGAACATGCCAGCGGTAAGAGCTTTGCTCAAACAAATGATATCCGGTGGGTACTGCAAATAATCGGATGCAAAGTTCTTGCCCGTTTTTCCGAATCCGGTCATGATTTCATCTGCAATCGTTAGCACATCATTTTCCCTACACTTGTTGATCAATGCGTCCAAACCTTTGGCCGAATGAAACTTCATCCCTGCCGCGCCTTGTACCAAAGGTTCAAAAACAAATGCAGCACAAGCATTGTTTTCCAAGATTGTATTGAGCTGGTTTAGTACTGCATCAATCGTATCTTCTTGCGGAACCGGAATACGTTCAACTTTCAATAAAAACTCCTCGAACGGACCGTTATAGGAGGAAAGCCCAGAGGCACTCATAGCCCCAAAAGTGTCTCCGTGGAAACCGTTTTCAAAGGCGATCAGGGTATCTCTCTTATCTCCTTTGTTATGATGGTACTGAATAGCCATTTTAATCGCGGCCTCAATTGCTGTAGAGCCGTTGTCGTTGAAAAAAATCTTTTCTTGATTCGACGGCAATAAGGCAACCAATTGTTCCGAAAGTTCCACCGCGGGGCGGTGGGTAAAACCACTGAACATCACAAAATCCAAGGTTTCCATCTGTTGCGCTATGGCTTTCGTAATGTGGGGGTTACCATGCCCATACATAGTAGTATACCAAGAGGCAATTCCGTCTACATAGGTATTTCCATCCTCATCATACAACAGTGCCCCCTTTGCCTTTGTTATTGCCAACATCTCTGGATGCAGTTGATGCTGGGTCAACGGGTGCCATAGGTGTTTTTTATCACGTTCCGAAAGATTTTTCAAGGGTGTTTTGTTTACGGAGTAAAGGATTTCATCTATCTTGCAAAGATGCGGATTTCATTGCAAAACAACACATGCTGAACCGGCTTATCAAACTATTTTCCCCAAACTATTCAGACCTTGGTCAAGGCAGGGTCTTTGGTCTTCTGTTGATTGTGGCAACCCTTGTTCGTTTCCCTTTTTTCTTTCGGGATTACATTGATCGTGATGAAAGCACCTTCATTTTAATGGGACAATCCTGGGTCGACGGCTATTTACCTTATACCGAATTATGGGACTTAAAACCCCCGATTACTTTTTTATTTTTCGCCGGCATCATTTATGTTTTCGGAAAAAGTTTTTTGGCCATTCGCTTTTTTGGGACCTTACTGGTTGCTTCCACCGCCTTTTTCACCTATAAGATTACTGAAACGACCAGCACAAAAAAAATAGCCTTTTGGGCGGCCATGGCCGCCGTTGCATTGCAAAGCATGTTCGGAAGTATCCAAGGGGTCATGTCCGAGCATCTTTGTATGGCATTTTTTGTTCCCGGACTGTACTTTTCAATGAAAGCGAAGCGAATTTCCGATTATTTTGTTGCCGGTTTGTTGATGGGCCTGGCCATTATGACAAAATTGAACATTGCCTATGCGGTATTGTTTGTAATCGCCTATTTGTTTTTCGATTTTTTTCGGAAAAAGACGTACAACAACGGTTTATGGCGAATGGTCTTCTATGGAATTGGTTTGTTCGTAATCGTTTTATCGACCTTACTTCCCTATTATCTAACCGGAAAAGCTGAAGTATGGTGGAAATCTGTCGTATTGGCTTCCTTGGAATATGCTGGGACAAGACGCGATTCGGTACTGAACCTGGCCCCTACCTTTTTGGTCTTGCTAAGCTTTTTTCTGTTGAGCTGGAAAAAGAACTACTTGAATTTTAAGGACAGAAAAATTCAATTGATTACGGTGGCCATTCTAGGTGTTTTGTTCTCTTTCGCCAAGGCGGGTAGAATCAATAGCCATTATTTGATACAGCTACACCCATTGTTCGTTATTGTGGCGGCCATCTGTATTTCAAAACTTCCCGTTCTTAAAAAATGGGATTATCGACCGTATGTGGCAATCTTACTTTTTTTGCTACCCGCGGAAAGTTATTTGGAGTACTTTCGAATTACAAAACATAAAATCGAACAGGGCACATTTTACAACGGTGAGGGGATTGCGGTACCTGCTTACTTAAAGGAAAACCATCCCACGGAAAAAAATGTTCTTTTTTTAGGATATCATATCGGGTATTGGCCCATGGGAATCTATCCCCCTACAATGGCAGCGACCCACCCCAGCAACATCTGCAGGAACGAGCTTTTCCCTTATTTTGACAATTCTCGTAATACCGCCATGGAGGAGTTAAAATACATTATGGATGGCATTCGACCTGTCATCGTGGTCACACGCACCAATAGGCTGAAATTCGATAAGCAATTTGAAATGGAAAATCAGTTTATAGACGAATATTTAGACCAGTATTACCGGTTGATCGAGCAGGTAGAGTCGGCAGATATCTATCAACGCTTAGAGTGATTGTAAAATGTTACGAAACTTGTCTGCATATCTTTTTACTGTGGCCTTGTCAAAAGAAGGTTCCTCATCGATACGGCCTATCAAAGAAACCCCGGTTTTATGAAGAATGATGTCCTCTGTTTGGAGATTGGCATTCCCACTGAAAAGTACCGATACGTCGTATCCCTTTGCCTGTAGCCACCTAATCGTTAACAGGGAATGGTTGATACTCCCCAGATAGTGTCTTGAAACAACGACCACTTTGTAATTGGGCATAATAATATCAAGGATGGTATCTTCTGCGTTCAATGGTACCAAAAGCCCCCCTGCACCCTCTATGACGAGATGATTCTCCGTTTCAGGTTCCTGTATATTATTGGCATTTATAGTAACCCCATCGATTTCTGCGGCGGCATGTGGACTCATGGGTGATGTGAGTTCAAAGGCGCTCTTATGAATTTTTGTTTTGGTATTCGTTAGCATCGCTGCGACCTTATGGCTATCGGTATGGTCTAAGTCACCTGCTTGAATGGGTTTCCAATAATCGGCCTCCAAGGCCTCGGTAATAATGGCGGAAGCTACCGTTTTTCCTACTTCGGTCGATATCCCGGTGACAAAAATTCGCTGCATGCTATAAGGGTTTTGTAATCATTCCACAATTTAGGCATTTGTATTTTCTTTTTTCGAAAAATGGGAACAGTTTGTAAAAAAGACCTTTTCGTTCATAATAGACCTCTGATTTTTGTGCTTTGCAATTCGGACATACCACCGGACGCCCTTCATCATCCATGGCATAGGCTCGAACCTCATTGTAGATCTCGGTGGCCCGTTCTTTTTCGCTGGCATACACTTGTAGTTTTACCCCTCCGATGGCCGCACTGATCAAAGGATCTGAATTCAGGGTATTTTCGTCCCTTAAAAAAACTTGGATTCCCTCAGATTCCAATTTGGCCTTTATGATCTGTACATCGGCGGCAAACTCAAAAGAGGCAATGGTATAAAATGTTTCGTTCATAACTTGGTCAACGCTTTTGATAATTGCGACAGCACCTCCGAGATCTCTTCCTTTGAATTGTAGGCATGTAGACAAAACCGAAGGCGTTCTTTTCCTTTCGGTACCGTAGGCGATAAAATTGGTTTTACATCAAACTTATGATTCCGTAGAGAAGCTGCCAGCAATTTTACTTGCTCCGTACCCGGAACAATGGCACAGTGAATCGCAGAAACAGAAGGTATAAAGAAGGAAGCAAGGCCCAACCTGGTTATTTCGTCTTTGAAGTGGACTATATTCCCATGCAGCCGTTCGCGGCCGCTGGTACCCGTAGCATCGGTCATTATTTCGTAGGCTGCTAGAATGGTCGCTACCGAATGGGGAGGCAACCCGGTCGTATAAATGAAGCTTCGTGCAAAATTGATGAGGTAATCGATCAAAGGCCTACTTCCCAATATGGCGGCTCCATGGCAGCCCAATGCCTTTCCGAAGGTGCCAATTCGTGCAAAGACCTCCTTCTCCAATCCCATTTGTTGCACCAGACCTTCACCCTGAGGACCGAACACACCGACCGCATGTGCTTCATCTACTACCAAATGACACCCGTGTTCTTGGCAAAATGAAGCCATTGCCGTTAAATCCGGAGAATCACCGTCCATGGAAAAAACCGATTCAGTGACTACATAGACTTCCGAATCTCCTTCGAGAACCTTTCTATTTCGCTCCACGAGTAACTGCAAACTACGAAGATCGTTGTGTTCGTACTTATAACTTTTTGCCCTTCCCAACTGAATACCATCACGAATACTCGCATGGATCAACTCGTCGTACAATACTAAATCGCCCCTTTGGGGAACCGAACCAAAAAAACCTAAGTTGGCATCATAGCCCGAATTGAATACCAAGGCGGCATCAACTTGATGGGTCTGTTTTAAGGCTGTTTCCAACTTTTGATAGATGGAGTGATTGCCTGAAAGCAATCGGGAACCTGTTGCCCCATTGGGCGTCTCTTTTAAAGAAGCCACATAGGAAGAAGCCCTTTTGAAAACGGTCTTGCTCTTTGCAAGGCCTACATAATCGTTTGAAGAAAAATCGATTAAATCAGAAGAAAAGGGCAACTGACGAAACGCATCTACCAGCCTTCGATCATTCAGCTTTGACAATAACTTTTCAGGAAAATGGGCCATAGCCCAAATGTAACATCTTTCTTCTTAAGGGTGCAAAAGAATTACTCTTCGGCAACTGTGAAGCCTACATCCAAAGAGGTATCATTTGTAACCACATTTTCGATACGCAACTGCACTTTATTTGGATCGTAGGGCGGGTTAAATGATAAAAAATCCAAATCGAGTTGATAATCACCTGTTTCTACCAGAATTAACCCTATTCGGGAATAATACTGTTCTTGGGTAGTTACATCCAGTACGGCTACCAGTTGATTCCCGTAAAAACCATTCGAGCTGGAATCATCCGGTCTAGGGCCTAGCACCAATTCCGAATCGACATTGATAAACTCGTAGGTATTCGAAAAGTCTGAAAACTTCAATAATCCAAATGAAAAAGAGAAAGCTGTCGCTTCGGTGGTTTCATACACATCGAGCAGGGTGGTAAAACCATCTTCTTCAAGGTAACGACTAAATTCGATTTCAAAAAACAATGTATCGCCCACTACATAGTTTTTTTGATTTTCGAAACGAACTGAATTTTCAGCTCTTACTATAATAGTCTGATTATAGTCATCACCGGAATAACATCCGGTAACCAATACCGTAAAAAACAAAGCAATTGCAAAAACCTTCATAGTCATTATTTAAAATCGATATCCAATCTTTATTCCTGTTCGAACCAAGGCGGCATTTACCACAACAAAACTTACATCGAAATTGGTTCTTAAACCTAATTGCGCTTCAGCGACCAGCTTACCTTCCATGAATAGAAAACGATAGGCATATCCCATTCCGAACCCACCTCGGGTAAAGCTTTTGACCCCTATGTCGTAGACCCCAAATCCTTCCGGGTTTACTGACCGAATATATCGGCCGCTTTCTTCTACGCCGCTAATAGATCCAAAAATCTCAAGTATATGACTGTTGTTTTGGTTTCCGTTAAAATACAGTCTGGTAAATGGGGTAATCTCATACTTGGTGGTAAGCTCCCCTGCCCTATAAGAATCGTCAAAGCTAAGGTCTTGAAATGTATCCCCATAAATAGCTCCGCCAACACCAATCGCAAAATTTCCTCCAAGTGTTCGTTCATAGTTCAAATCAATGCTACTCAAAATTGGAAGCAATAGGTTCGTGAACACCTGATTTTTATAACTACCGTATATACTATCCTGCGCCGAAACAGTATTTTGAACAGTTAACAGCGTTAATGATATAAGAAGGAAACGATACATGAAAATCAAGGTTTGGTATATAAATGCCTTTTAGATATCCTACCGCTATGCAAGAACAAGAAGGACATGTTCATAACAAGCAGAACAAGGATGACCCTACTTGCCAAGAGGTAATATTTTATAAAAATGATAAATTAGAGACTTTAAAAACATGTTTTATGATCGCTTATAAAAGGGTGTCGAACGAGAAAGAATTAAAACAGCTGCTTATACTTCAACAAAAGAACTTGTTTACCGAACTGGAAACAACCGAAAGTATAATCGAGGGTTTTGTGACGGTTCAGCATACCTTCGACATATTAAAAAGGATGAATAGGGCTTGTCGGCATATCATCGTAAGTGATAGGCATGCCGTCGTAGGCTATGCCTTGGTAATGCTCCCCTCTTTTAAAAATGAAATTCCAATACTTACGCCAATGTTCGAAGCGGCAGATACTCTTTTAATTGGACGCAACTATGTGGTAATGGGTCAGATTTGTATTGAGAAGGCCTATCGAAGAAAAGGATTGTTTAGGGGAATTTATCAGTTCTATAAAAACGAACTGGAGCACACTTTTGATGGTGTTTTAACAGAAGTTGCAACGGAAAACCAACGCTCTTTGCAAGCGCATAAAAGTGTTGGTTTTGAAATTATAAGAACGCAGGTAACCGAAAACAGCTCTTGGGAACTTTTGTATTGGGACTGGACAGGCTGAAAGAACTTAATCACCATCCGTCAGCTGAATCCACTTACCCTTGTTTGGTACCGTGGAGTCGTACAAATCCAATCCGATTTGCCTTGCCAGGGCTTTTGCTTCTGTTATAGCACCGGACACATCGGGAAACAATGAAATATTAAAGTGTTTATTTCGGTCATACCAAAGGTTTACCTCGAACTCTCCTTTGGTGTTTTTAAAGACAGCCACATATTTCAATGCATGAAACCTTTTCCATTTTCCAAATTTAAAGGGTCCTACCCCATAAACTTCTTTATACCGCCTATTTTGAAAATCAAAATGAATATCCTTAACACCAGAAAAACCCATACCGCCTATAAAAAGAATAATACCGACTTCTAATAAGCTTGCGGCACCCCTTACTTGTTTCGATGGTGCATATAAGTCTATTCTACTAAAAAACAAGTACAGACAAATCAGGGCACAGGTGTAAAATACGGCTGCTATGGCCAGTTGCCAAAACGGGCGCTCACCCTCTGAAATGATTATGTTCTTCTTGTTCATGGCACTTTAGAAAACAA
This sequence comes from uncultured Flavobacteriaceae bacterium, assembly GCA_947493175.1. Taxonomy (GTDB): domain Bacteria; phylum Bacteroidota; class Bacteroidia; order Flavobacteriales; family Flavobacteriaceae; genus Pelagihabitans. The sequence continues at coordinate 540,400 of CANLQD010000001.1, forward strand.
AAAATGCCATACGGTTCTTCGCATGACATTTTCAATTCGTTTATGGATATTTTGACTAATCAGCCAGTACAATGATTTTATTATCCTTCATTTCAATCGTACCACTTGCAATGGAAAGAATGGTTTTTCCGTTAGCATCTTTGGTAAATTTAGAAGCATACGCCTCATCGATACTGATATCACCATCTACTTTCACATCGCCTTCCTGCAACAATGAAACGATCGGCGCGTGATCTGTCAACATTTGAAACTCTCCATTTACACCTGGTACGGTTACAGAGGTAACTTCTCCTGCAAACAAGGTTGCTTCTGGTGATACTATTTCTAGATACATAATTGCTGGTTAACAGTTGGCAATTACAGTTGGCAGTAATTAGTAGTAACTGCCAACTATAACTGTATACTCATTTAAGCTTCGGCAAGCATCTTCTCACCGGCTTCGATAGCCTCTTCGATGGTACCTTTTAGGTTAAAGGCCGATTCCGGAAGGCGATCTAATTCCCCATCCATAATCATATTAAAGCCTTTAATAGTCTCTTTTATATCTACCAATACTCCTGGGATCCCGGTAAATTGTTCCGCCACATGGAAGGGTTGTGACAAGAAACGTTGTACACGTCTTGCCCTACCTACTGCAAGCTTATCCTCTTCGGATAATTCCTCCATCCCCAAAATGGCAATGATATCTTGAAGTTCTTTATAACGTTGCAACAACTCTTTTACGCGTTGCGCACATTCGTAATGTTCTTTTCCTAAAATCTCGGCAGTTAAAATACGAGAGGTAGAATCCAAAGGATCTACCGCCGGATAGATTCCCAACTCGGCAATCTTTCGTGACAATACCGTAGTTGCATCCAAATGCGCAAAAGTGGTGGCCGGAGCGGGATCTGTTAAGTCATCCGCAGGCACGTAGACCGCCTGTACCGATGTAATGGAACCCCTTTTGGTAGAAGTAATTCGCTCCTGCATGGCACCCATCTCGGTAGCTAAAGTAGGCTGATACCCCACCGCTGATGGCATACGACCCAACAGGGCCGATACCTCTGAACCTGCTTGAGTAAATCGGAAAATATTGTCGACAAAGAATAATACATCTTTTCCTTGACCTTCTCCGGCACCATCGCGGAAATATTCAGCAATCGTTAGACCTGAAAGTGCGACACGGGCACGTGCTCCAGGAGGCTCGTTCATTTGTCCGAATACAAATGTTGCCTTCGACTCTTTCATCGCCTTTTTATCCACTTTGGTAAGGTCCCATCCGCCATCTTCCATCGAATGCAAGAAATCATCTCCATACTTGATAATTCCGGACTCCAACATTTCTCTCAGTAGGTCATTCCCTTCACGGGTACGTTCCCCCACACCTGCAAAAACGGAAAGACCACCATGCCCTTTTGCAATGTTGTTGATCAACTCCTGTATCAATACCGTTTTACCCACACCTGCACCTCCGAACAATCCGATCTTACCTCCTTTTGCGTAGGGCTCGATCAGGTCGATTACCTTGATTCCAGTAAACAATACTTCGGTAGATGTAGAAAGGTCCTCAAATTTAGGTGCCTCACGGTGAATCGGAAGACCATCCTTACCAGACTTTGGCAAATCTCCAAGTCCGTCAATGGCATCTCCGATCACGTTGAACAAACGCCCATAAACGTCGTCTCCAATAGGCATTTGTATCGCCGCACCTGTCGCAAGCACTTCGGTTCCCCTACTTAAACCATCGGTAGAATCCATAGAGATGGTCCTAACGGTGTTTTCACCCACATGTGATTGTACTTCCAAAACCAATTTAGTACCATCGGCGTTGGAAATTTCCAACGAATCATAAATTTTTGGGAGTTCCGAACCGGACTCGAATTCGACGTCGACAACCGGGCCGATGATCTGGGAAACCTTACCTGTAACTTTTGACATTACTTATATGTTTATAAATTAAGAGTGCGTCTATAGAAAAACGGGCTTGTTTTTCAGGCTGCAAAGATAGGATTTTATAGTTATAATGAAAATGGATTCTTCTGGTTTTTTTGTAATGAAAAAAGCATCCTATCAAGGATGCCTTTTCTTATGATAAGGTTCTCTTTTTTATGGATTTATGGTCCAAGATACATAATAAATGGCTCCAACCAATCCGGTACCGACAGCGGTAAAATATTCTTCGTTCAAAATATTGGACCCGCCTACTTTGAAGATTGATTTAATACTTGGCACCTCATAGTTGATCTGGGCATCCAAAACGCTAAATGCAGGAACATCACCATCGGCAAAGGGTGCCTGCCAAAAGAAAGAATCGCTCCATCGGTAGTTGATGTTAAACCCAAAATTCTCAAACAGCGCAGTATTCCCGAAGGAGGCCTTTACTTTATGTTTGGCCGTATTGAACCCGGGTCTAAAATCGGGAAAAGCCGCTTGGTCAAAATCAAACTCTGCAAAGGTGTAGTTTACGCCAACATCAAAATTATTGAATACCTTGGCATCTACACCTGCAGTAACTCCGTAAGAACTAATATCAACCTCAGCGTTGGAGTATACCTGATATGGTTGAAAATCCCCGTTTTGTAATGCTAAAAGTGAAAGTCCGCCATCGCCTGCTTCCCCGTACAACGGTACCACTACGGTACTAGGTGCTATGAAATTGGTATAATCGTTGTAATAACCACTAATATCAATGGCCATCTTTCCGATTTGCGCCCTGTAACCTGTCTCGAACGCAGTAATTTCCTCTGGTTGCACCAAGTCGGTCGTCGTAGCCACTGGGGCACCACTCTCAACTGAGTTTAGAGAATAGGCATTTTCGTATGCTGCCCGACCTATTACGGTAACCGATTGTTGTCCGGTAAGTGCCTCACCGCTCGGTGTCAAATCCAAAACTCTCACATCCCTATCAAGGTTATCGGGGGCAGAACCTACTAAAATAGCTCTACCGGCATTTAAGCCCAAAAATAAATCCTGGGTAGTAGGGTTTCGAAACCCTTGCTGTGCGGATACACGAAAATTATGATTTCTTTTCTCACCCAATGTATATACCAGCGAAGCCCTAGGGGAGAAAAAACCATCAAAAAATTCGTTCTTGTCGTAGCGAACGGAAGCCGTGTACTTTAAGCGTTCGTCGGCCACCTTGCCCTGAATCTGTGTATAGGCTCCGAACTCACTGTAACTGATCGGGCCATCCAAATCAGTGAAAATGGTTCCATTCGAGTTCAATTCATACTCCCTAAAGGAACCACCCACTTGCACGTCTATGTTCTCCCCTAGCAGATGACCAAAATTATAATTGGCATTAGCATGGCGTAATTTTGTGTTGTCGATAAAGCGAGCACCTGTAGCCAAATCACCATCTGAAACAACTGAATTGAATGCGGACTGGAATTCGGGAGTGCCGGGAATCAATCTACCGGTATCGGCTGCAGCCCTTGCGGCAGCGTGTGCCGTTGCATCATCAGCCAACACGCCGGTTCCTACACCCAGTTTGGCACCAATAAAGGTCTGGGCATATTCGGTAAACCACTGCTCATCCGATTTCCATCTTCGGTTTACATTGATAGCGGCAAATCGCGTATCATAAGAATCTCCGGAATTTTCAATGGTAGTGTAAGCGCGAACAAAGAAGTTGTTATTACGTACCTCGATTTTATGCTGCTGCAATATAAAGTTATTGATATAGTAGCGGTTAGCACCCTGGTAAATGGTATTACCACGACCTACTCTGCCGTTATAGATAATTTCAAAATCATCGGCAAACGGCCTATAAACCAAAGACCCATCAAATTTTACGCTTTGGGCATCATAATCTGTCAAATCAGACTCGGCGTAACCAGTTCTACTTATCTCGGCGGTGCCTACCGTTCCAGAAGGTAGCCCCCCAGCAGCATCAAAATTTAATACAGTGCTTACTTCATCGCCATAAATATTGAGTCCGTCATAATTTGGGTCTGTTCTAGTGAAACCTGGATTGGTGAAATCAATTTCATTCACAGCATGCCAATCCTCTCCCTGTAAATAGGAGAAATTTGCCTTTACCGCGAACTTATCACTAAAGGCATGCGCGGCACGGATTCCAAAATCGTAATACGGATTGTCGCCCGCTGCCGTTTGGGAAGTAATCCCCGTTTTGAAATAGGCGCTGATTCCTTGGTAATCAAAAGGGTTTTTACTAGTCATAAATAGGATACCGTTAAAAGCCCCAGCACCATAAAGTGCAGAAGAAGCCCCTGGAAGAATTTCCACACTGTTCACCTCCAATTCGGACATCCCCACCAAGTTCCCTAGGACAAAGTTCAAACCAGGTGCCGAGTTATCCATACCGTCTACCAATTGCATGAACCGTGTGTTGTTGAAGTTGGCAAAACCACGTGTGTTGACCGATTGATAGGTAAGACTGTTGGTGTTGATATCGACCCCTTTTAAGTTTTGTAGTCCGTCATAAAAAGAAGCTGCCGTCGTCGACTTGATCTCTTTCAACCCAAAACGTTCCACGGAAACGGGAGATTCAAAAATACGTTCCGGAGTTCTGGAAGCTGATATGACCACCTCATCTAAAAACGTCTGCGCTTCTGAAATAGAAATAGTAAGTGTTTGATTATTCTGTGCCACCTCAGCAGTCGCATCCGTGTAACCTATACTGGTAATCTTTAATTGAAATGGGGGGACTTCAGAGGTTTCCAAAACAAAATTACCGTCAAAATCGGTAACCGTACCTACGGCTTTTCCTACGATTACTATATTGGCTCCGGGTACCGGCTCATTGTTCTGATCTACCACTTTTCCGTTTACCGTAGTCTGGGAAAACCCAATGGTTCCCAGCAACAGCAACGATAACAATAGTACTGTTCTCATGTTCGTTTGTGAGTTATATTAGTTTGTAGGGCAAGATACAGATTTTTTTACATCGAAAATCATAAAAAGAAAAAAAGTATGCATGCATAGTATTTTATTCGCAAAAAGACCCATTCTGTTCTGTCAAATTCGCAAAAGTGTAAAAAAAGGGCCGCTTAAAATGAGCGGCCCTTCTACGTCATACAAATGCATTAGTACCTATTCTACTGTTACCGATTTCGCCAAGTTTCTTGGTTGGTCTACATTACACCCCCTCATAACTGCTATGTGATAGGATAATAGTTGTAATGGAATCGTCGTAAGCAAAGGTGTAAAGCTTTCTATCGTTTCGGGCACTTCGACCACATGGTCGGCCAAATCGCGTACTTGCTTGTCACCCTCGGTAATAATGGCGATAATCTTTCCCTTTCGCGATTTTATCTCTTGGATATTACTGACCACCTTTTCATAATGGCCCTTTTTAGTAGCAATTACGATGACGGGCATCTGCTCGTCTATCAAAGCGATGGGACCGTGTTTCATTTCAGCGGCGGGATAGCCCTCTGCATGAATGTAACTTATCTCCTTTAACTTCAAAGCCCCTTCCAAAGCGACGGGGAAATTATAGCCGCGACCTAAATAAAGACAGTTATTGGAGTCTTTATAAACATCGGCAACTTCTTTTATCAATGCATCCGATTCAAGCGCCTTTTCAACCTTTGCGGGGATGGTTTCCAATTCGGTCAAAAACTCATGGAATTTAGAAGAAGAGAAGGCGCCTTTTTCTTTGGCCAACTTTAGGGCAATCAATGAAAGCACGGTAATTTGTGTGGTAAACGCCTTGGTCGAGGCCACACCGATTTCCGGTCCGGCGTGGGTGTAGGCACCGGCATCGGTCTCCCTAGCAATTGAGGAACCTACAACATTACATACCCCAAACACAAAAGCACCCTTTTCTTTCGCCAATTTTATGGCCGCCAAAGTATCCGCAGTTTCACCTGACTGGGAAATCGCAATCAATACATCTTTTTCGGTAATGACCGGATTTCGATAGCGAAACTCGGAAGCATACTCCACCTCTACCGGAATTCGCGCCAGGTCTTCAAAAATATATTCCGCCACTAATCCTGCATGCCATGAGGTACCACAGGCAACAATAATAATTCTATCGGCGTTCAAGAATTTCTCTAAATGCTGGTCGATACCTGCCATACGAATCAGCCCTTGGTCTGCTAGCAAACGGCCTCTGTAAGTGTCTAGAATAGCTCTAGGCTGTTCATAGATCTCCTTCAGCATAAAATGATCGTAACCGCCTTTTTCTATCTCTTCCAGATTTAACTGAAGTTCCAGAATATTAGGATAAGCAATGGCATCGTCCTTAATCTTTCGAAGCTTTATCTCTTTACCCAAACGAACAATCGCCATTTCTTCATCTTCGAGATATACGGCGTTGTTGGTGAACTCTATAAAAGGTGATGCGTCAGAAGCGATAAAAAACTCTTTATCACCTACTCCTATAGCCAACGGGCTTCCCAGTTTGGCCACTACAATTTCGTCTGGTTTTTTTCGGTCAAATACGGCAATCGCATATGCGCCAACAACTTGGTTCAAAGCAATCTGAACAGCTTTACCCAATTTCACATCCTCCGTTTTCTGTACTTCCTCTATTAAATTTACCAACACTTCGGTATCTGTATCTGAATGGAAAGAATACCCCCGCTTGATCAATTCCTTTTTTATGGATTCATAGTTTTCAATGATTCCATTATGAATGATCACCAAATTACCCGAATTCGAATAATGTGGATGTGAGTTAATATCATTGGGAACACCATGAGTCGCCCATCTGGTGTGGCCGATTCCTAAACTACCGTTTAGCGGAATGGTGGCTTTTGCTTTTTCGCCTAAATCTTCTACCTTACCCTTTGTTTTGGCCAAATTAATATCGGCACCATCGAAAAGAGCTACTCCGGCACTATCATAACCTCGGTATTCCAGACGCTGCAATCCCTTTATCAATATGGGATACGCTTCCCGATATCCTATATAGCCTACGATTCCACACATATTCGTTGTTTCTTAAATTGTATTCCCATATATTTTTGGCAAAAGTAGCATAAACATACACATGACCTTTTGAAAGATAATCATAGAACGTATATTTTTTGTATGTGGTATGCTCGGATAGTGAAAAAAGATTGACCCTATTACAAAGCTACAAATCCCGTACTTTGATTAATTTGCCTCGGTGTAAAATAGTTCCAACTTCAAACGCAGATTTTCAGGAACACTTGAATCACTTCCGTATAAAACCGTTCCCGCGGGACTCAACGTAGAAGCAATGGGTATGCTCACTTCCTCAACGCCATCATCGCCGTTTACCATGGCGTTTAAAACAGCCAATTGAGAAATATTAGGGGTAAAGGTGAGCCCCAGGGTAGCGTTTTCCTCATCCCTAACTACAAGGTTATTGATATGATCGGTAATCCTTACTGTGTACTTGACCCCTTTTCCATCTTCTTCTTCTAGAAAACCATCGTAATTCAAAAAACTTCCAAACAAGTCTTGTGTCACCGAGTTTTCGGTAACAAAGTTTATGAGGGGGGCACCTGTTTCCATATTGTACAAATAAAGCCTGAACGGCTCTCTCAACGGTTCGTCGTCTCCGGTTGGATTTCCGCCCATAGCATCAAGGGCCTCCCTATCGATGTAAAAGACCAAATTTGCTTCATTGATAATCCAATTCTGAGATCGGATTTCTTCAATAATTTCAGAAGCTTCGCCGGTATCCTCATCAAATAACTTTATTTCTGCATAGGACCCTGCACCTCCTTTTAAATAAATCCTAGAAGCATTTAGGTCGTCGCCAAATTGGTCCGTAATCTCAGGAGGGTAGGCTTCGTTGATAAAAGTGTTCACTGCATTCCCATTGACCGACTGTCCTAAAATCTGCAAAAGGTTGAGCACGTAATCGCGCTCCGAGACCTGCTGTTCATCATCGGAGGTGTCGGTAGGAGTGTTGTTATTATCTATACTTTGAAAAGTATACGTAATGGTAATATTGGCCTGTGCAATATCGAATAAGAGCAATAATTCTTCTCCGTTCTCAGGAGTAAGTGTGATATTGACACCCCTCAGGAAATTACTAAAGTTGGTCTGACTTTGTAACTCGGAACTACCTTCCTTGTCTAAAATGTTCTCTTGAAAGAATGTTGGGTTCAAGGGTATTCTAATACCTGGGGCAAGGCGGCTAGCCAACTCCTCACTTTCATCGACCTCGGTATCCGGATCATCTTCTTGTAGCGTTACAATCTCTTTATCATCAATGGTAACGTCACCATCGAAAAGAACATCAGAAACAAAAGCAGGATTGAACTGCTGAGTCGAAAAGTACTCTTGTTGTTCTTCAAAATTAGTATTTGGATCTTGATTTCTTAAGAAAAAGGTGGAACGCTGTACCTTTATATTGAAGGTTTGGTCTCTTCTTCCAAAAATACTGTCCAAATCTACCGTGTTCGCAAAGACATTAGGTATCGTATCATCATCCTCGCCGTCTAAGATTCCGTCTCCATCCGTATCATCATTCTGTGGATCGGTGCCTGCAGACCGTTCCTCGGCGTTGGTGAGTCCGTCGCCATCTGTATCATTGCTGGGATCGTTGGGCTCCGCATCAAAAATATCATCGACCCCATCGCTATCGGAATCACGCTGATTAGCAGCTCTAGAAAGGTATGGAATATACAGAAAAACCTCTTTTACCGTCTCATTTTCAGCTATTTGAGTTGGATTATCAGGGTCAGCCACCTCATCCTCAGGTCGAAACGACCCAAAAGTGGGGTTTATTGTGGACAATCGTAGCTGAGAAGTAATCTGTGCTTCCGTTCTACCATACAAAGGATCATCATAGACCCCCAACTGATAAAGGGGAAGCCTATTCGTTTGAACAGCCTCAACCTTTTTATTAAAAGCAAACACCGGATACGATATTTTGTCGGTAGTAAAAGGGTCACTACCAATAACCCCTTCCCCGATCGTGGTCAATTCCTCTTCACACGATGCAAATACGACCGACAACAACAGTAGAACTGCCCAAGCAGGGGTTTTTACTTTACCTAAAAAAATCATTCGGATTATTTTAAAACTTCTGTGTTATAAAAATTTGCATAGGCTTCTTCAAACTCTTGTAAGGAAACATATGGCAACACTGGTATTTGAAGGTCGGAAATATGTTGTTTTAAATCTTCGGAAATATCCTCCGCCGCTAAAATAACCGCATCGGAAAAATCTACGGCAACTTTTAACAAATTATTATAGTCGGGGTTTGTTAATGGTGCGATGCTATCCTCGGAAATACCATCAAAGGCTATTTTTTTGACCATGTCTTTGTCTAGCATGCCATCGAACGACTTTTTATATACCGAAGTAACAATTTTGCTTTCGGCGAATAGTGGTTCGTCGGCATAAAACTTTTTTAGGTACAGTGGTAAAAGAGAGGCCATCCACCCATGAACATGAATGATGTCCGGATTCCAATTTAATTTTTTTACCGTCTCCACTACGCCCTTGGCAAAGAAAATTGCCCTTTGGTCATTATCAGGAAAAAGATTTCCTTGTTCATCGCTAAAGGTTGCCTTTCTTTTAAAGTATTCATCGTTATCAATAAAATAAACCTGAATTCGTTCTCGTGGAATAGAGGCCACTTTTATAATCAAAGGCATGTCCATATCATTGATGACCAAATTCATTCCTGAAAGCCGAATCACTTCGTGCAATTGATGCCTGCGCTCATTTATATTGCCATACCTCGGCATAAAGATTCGAATTTGCCCCCCCTTGCTGTTGACCATTCTAGGGGTTTCGTAAGACATTAAGGATACCTCATTTTCAGGAAGGTAAGGAACTAATTCAGAAGATACGAACAATATCTTTTTGCCATTCATAAAAGCTGTGTTTCGTTAACCGTGCAAACGGAAGTGCAAAATTACAAAAATTATGCAGATTAGCCGTATTTGTAGTAAGTTTGCTCGCTTTTAAATGAGACCTATGCCACTTATCAGGACAGAAAAGGAGCTACGAAAACAACTCTTGGCCCTTACCGAACCTACTTCCCTCGGTTTGGTACCCACCATGGGTGCCCTTCATCAGGGGCATGCAGCACTCGTTGAAAAAGCAGTTGAGGAAAACAATACCGTTGTGGTCAGTATTTTTGTAAATCCCACCCAATTCAACAACCAGGAAGATTTGAAAAAATATCCGCAAGACCTTACTTCGGATGTATCCATGCTCGAGGCCATTTCCCCGAAAATTATCGTTTTTGCCCCGTCAGTTGAAGAGATGTACCAAACCAATGTATCTGCTAAGTCATACGATTTTGATGGTTTGGAAAACGTTATGGAAGGAGCATTTCGAGAAGGGCATTTTAACGGGGTAGGCACTATTGTAGAGGCGCTACTGCGACTGGTATCGCCGAATCGAGCCTATTTTGGGGAAAAGGATTTTCAACAGTTGCAGATCATAAAAAAATTAGTAGCTTCCCTAAGCCTGCCCATTGAAATTGTAGGCTGCCCTATTGTCAGGGAACCTAACGGACTTGCCATGAGTTCCCGCAACGAACGATTGACAAAGGACCTTAGGAACGAGGCCTCTTTTATCTATAACACCCTGATCAAGGCAAAAAACAAATTTGGCACGAAAAGTGCTAACTATGTACAGGAATGGGTCAGTAACCAATTTAAAAAGAACCCCCATTTTGAATTAGAGTATATAAAGATTACCGACGTAGATACTTTGTCTCCGGTCAAAAAAAAGCAACGAAATAAAAAATATAGGGCGTTTATTGCCGTTTATGCCGATAATGTGCGCCTTATCGATAACATTGCCTTAAACTAACGAACCTATTTACTATGCAAATTCAAGTTGTAAAATCTAAGATACATCGCGTAAAGGTAACAGGTGCCGATCTCAATTATATCGGAAGCATTACTATTGATGAGGATTTGATGGACGCTGCCAACCTAATACAGGGAGAAAAGGTACAGATTGTCAACAACAACAATGGTGAACGTTTAGAAACCTATGCCATTCCCGGACCGCGGGGAAGCGGTGAGATTACCTTAAACGGTGCAGCCGCCAGAAAGGTTGCTGTGGGAGATATACTTATTCTAATCGCCTACGCCTGGATGCCGATCGAAGATGCCAAAAAGTTTAACCCTTCACTTGTGTTCCCAGATGAGACGACCAATCTGCTGAAATAAAGGGATTGCAAAAATATTTCCCTATTCCCTGTTCTTTTTGCCAATAACTTGGTTAAATTCGGACATCGGAATCTAGAAGCACCTCCATTTTGACCCATTCCCTAAAAAAGGCCCTCAAAACGATTATTCCCATTGCCTTGGGTGTTTTTTTGGTTTGGTACCTTTACCATTCTACCACGGCTGCACAACGCCAACAAATTCTCAGCTACATTAAAAAAGCGGATCCTATATGGATCATGGTATCTGTTTTTATCGGTATGCTCAGTCATATTTCAAGGGCCATACGATGGAATTATTTGCTCGAGCCAATGGGCTATCGTCCCAAAGTCACCAATAATGTTCTGATCATCCTTACGGCCTACCTCACCAATTTAGGGATCCCCCGATCCGGTGAGTTTTTGAGGGCTACGGCACTGAACACCTATGAGAAAGTGCCCTTTGAAAAAGGTTTTGGAACCATCGTTACCGAAAGAGTGGTCGATGTGCTAATGCTGTTGCTTATCATTGTGACCGCTTTGCTTTTTCAAACAGAACTCATTCTGGGATTTCTACAGGAAAGTGGATTAGGTATCGTTGGAAGCCTAGTACTACTGCTGATCGGAATTCTTGGATTATTCCTATCCATTCGATTGATCAGAAAATCCACATCGGGTTTTGCGCTAAAAGTAAAGTTGTTCTTAAAAAACATGATGGAGGGAATCTTGAGTATTGGCAAGATGAAGAACAAATGGGCCTTTGTTATGCATACATTATTTATCTGGGTCGCTTATTTTGCTATGTTTTGGGTCGTTAAGTTCACTGTATTTGAGACCGTAGAAGCTTCGGTCGGTGCTATGCTGATTGCCTTTGTCGGGGGGGGCATTGCAATGATGACCACCAATGGCGGTTTTCTGGCCTATCCCGCCGCGGTAAGCAAATCCCTGGAGATTTTCGGAATTAGCGCGGTGTCTGGCACCGCTTTCGGATGGATCATGTGGATTGCACAGACCTTAATGATCATCATTTTCGGGGCAATATCTTTTCTGGTTTTACCGTTATTGAACAAAGACAAAGAATCCTCTTTGCCAACCAAAAAGTAAACCATGCGACGTATCATTACTGTTTTTGCCCTAGTACTTTACTTCGGGGTAAGTGCACAAGTGACCCAAGAAATCTTCGAATCATTCAAATTGCAGGAGCGCAGAGATGTTTTGTACTACATTCCCGAAGATTATGATGAAGAAAAAAAGTATCCATTGGCAATCGTACTAGATGCCGAGCACCTTTTCGATCAAGTGGTGGCCAATGCGAAATTCTATAGTAGCTTTCACGGCATGCCCGACATGATTGTAGTGGGCATCAACCAATTGGAAAACAGTGTTCGATTAGACGATTGCGCTTTCGAGGAAGATGGCCTGCCTTCTGAAAAAGGAAAACAGTTTTTTGAATTTCTAGGGATGGAATTGATACCTTATCTGGACCTAAACTACAATACCGCTCCTTTTAAAATGATTGTTGGTTATGACATTACGGCCAATTTTATGAACTATTGGCTCTACAAGGAAAATTCTTTGTTCAATGCCTATGTGAGCATTTCTCCTACACTGGCTCCGGGAATGAGAGAGAACGTTCCCGCTCGTTTAACGAACCATAACAAAAAGATTTTTTATCAGTTGATTCTTGAAGAAGAAAAAAATGAATACAGTGCGGACATTCTTGCGATGAACAAGGCTATCGAAGCCATCGATAAAGAAAGCTTGTACTACTATTTTGACGAATACGCCGGTGCTGATCATATTTCTATTGCTACCTATGGAATCGGAAGGGCCTTTGACAACATTTTTGGGATGTTCAAACCTATCAGTCCCAAAGAATATAAAACGCAAATTCTTACTTCCGAGGAACCTGTTTTTCAATACTTGCAAAACAAATACAAGGGCATTCAAGACCTTTTTGGGCTTCAAAAACCAGTGGAGCTGAACGATATCATGGCTATCTACGCCGGTATACGCAAAAAAGAGGATTACGAATCCTTAAAACCCCTATCGGATCTTTGTAAGACCGAATTTATGGGAACCATGCTCGGATTTTACTTTGAGGGCGAATATTACGAACAAATGGGAGAACCCAAAAAAGCGTTGAAAACCTTCGAAAAAGCCTTTGGAATGGATGAAATCGACTTCTTGACCAAGGAAATGGCACTTGAAAAAATCGATGCATTGAAAGCTGATTTTGGATATTAATGGTTGTACCAGCATCAATACAACGGTGAAACACTTTTTTGAAAAAAGTTTCTTATCCATAATTAGAGTGATATCAGCAGTGGTATAACTTAAAATCCAAAAGGTTTTATAGAGCTATAGCCGTTGTTTTTCACAAGTAGTTCTTCATAAAGCTTTATCTTCGCCATAGCTTTTTAGACAACCTATGGCCAAGACAAAAACCACCTTTTTCTGCCAGAATTGTGGCACCCAATACGCGAAATGGGTGGGACAATGTTCCGCTTGTAAAGAATGGAACACCGTGGTCGAGGAGGTGGTACAAAAAGCGGAAAAAAAGGCTTGGAAATCCAGTTATGAGCCCACCAGAAAAAGGGCCAAACCGGTACGGGTCAAAGAAATTAGCACTGAAAAAGAAGAACGTCTCGATACCATCGACCTTGAATTCAATCGCGTACTGGGAGGTGGTTTGGTCCCGGGTTCGTTGGTGCTGTTGGGAGGCGAACCTGGAGTTGGGAAAAGCACATTATTACTTCAAATTGCCTTAAAGCTTCCTTACAAAACATTGTATGTTTCGGGAGAGGAAAGTCAGAAACAAATCAAGATGCGGGCCGATCGTATTTATCCCAACAGTGATACCTGTCTTATATTGACCGAAACCAAGACCCAGAATATTTTTCAGCAAATCGAAGCGACCGAACCTGACATTGTGGTCATCGATTCCATTCAAACCCTACATTCCGATTACATCGAATCTGCGGCGGGGAGTATTTCCCAAATTCGGGAGTGTACCGCTGAACTAATCAAATTTGCTAAGGAAACCAATACCCCAGTGATTCTTATCGGTCATATTACCAAGGATGGTTCCATCGCCGGACCAAAGATTTTGGAGCATATGGTCGATACGGTCTTACAGTTCGAGGGGGATCGCAACTACGTATACCGCATCCTTCGAGCGCTAAAAAACAGGTTTGGTTCCACTGCAGAACTAGGCATTTATGAAATGCAAGGGGGTGGACTGCGACAAGTAAACAATCCCTCGGAAATACTAATTTCCAAAAATGATGAAGGACTCAGCGGCACAGCCATTGCCTCTACCGTAGAAGGTATGCGCCCCTTGATGATCGAGATACAGGCGTTGGTCAGTACTGCGGTATACGGAACACCGCAACGTTCTACCACAGGTTACAATGCCAAGCGATTGAACATGCTGTTGGCAGTCCTCGAAAAACGTGCGGGTTTTAAATTGGGTGCAAAGGATGTGTTCCTAAATATTACCGGAGGTATCTCTGTAGATGACCCTGCCATTGATTTGGCCGTCATTGCCGCCATCTTATCGAGCAATGCGGACATTCCAATAGAAAAAGGAGTCTGTTTTGCTGCTGAAGTAGGCCTAGCCGGTGAGATTCGTCCGGTGCAGCGCATAGAGCAACGTATTCTGGAGGCTGAAAAATTAGGCTTCAAGACCATTTATGTATCCAAAAATAACAAAATAGGCCTCAAAAGCACCCGAATATCGGTACAGTTGGCATCTCGAATCGAGGATGTGGTCGAAGAATTATTTGGATAAGCTAGGGGGCCGGATTCGGTATCGCGTTGTGAATTGCCTCGATACTTTCCAGTACTTCATCACTTAACACCACATCGATACTGGCGATATTTTCCTTCAACTGTTTCATCGTGGTCGCGCCAATAATATTACTGGTCAGAAAAGGCCGAGAATTCACAAATGCCAAGGACATCTGCGTTAGGGACAGATTGTTCGCCTGGGCCAGTTCATAATACCTTTGAGTAGCGCTAGTCGCTATCTCATTGCTGTAACGGGCGTAGTTGGGAAAAAGGGTCAAACGCGCATTATCGGGTTTTCTGTCCCCAAGGTATTTACCGCTAAGCACTCCAAAGCCTAGTGGCGAATATGCCAATAATCCTATTTTTTCGCGATGGGAGACCTCCGCATTGCCCACCTCGAACAACCGGTTCAAAAGGCTATAAGGGTTCTGTATAGTAATCATTCTAGGGAGACTAGCGTGCACCTTGCTCTCTTCCAAATAACGCATTACGCCCCAAGGCGTTTCATTCGATAGACCAATATGCCGCACCTTGCCCTCACGAATCAAATCTCGTAGGGTTTCCAAGATTTGATGTATGTTATCCTCCCAGTAATCGGTGGCACTGTGCCGATAGCCCCGTTGTCCAAAATAATTGGTATTTCGATCCGGCCAATGCAATTGGTATAGATCAATATAATCTGTCTTTAAACGTTCCAAGCTACCTTCCACGGCATTGATAATGGCCTCCCGTGTGAATCCGGTCGTCCTGATATGCTTTGAAAATTCAGCTTTCCCGGCAATTTTGGTGGCCAAGATTACCTTGTCGCGATTTCCGGTTTTTTGCAACCACGTACCTATGATTTTTTCTGTATCGGCATAACGGTCGGGATGTGCAGGAATCGGATAGAGTTCGGCGGTATCAAAGAAGTTGACCCCTTTATCGAAGGCGTAATCCATTTGTTCATGCCCTTCCTCCTCGGTATTTTGATTGCCCCAGGTCATGGTGCCCAAACAAATTTTACTTACTTCAATATCGGTATGTGGCAGGTTGGTATATAACATGGATCTGACAACTTATAAAATTGCAAATTTAAACATAAAGCACTACGCGTACAATTCTGGCAAAAAAGTCTTACAACATCCTGAAATTCTTCGTTTTATCGACCCGAAGTTACTATTTAACGGTACTATTTTACCATTTCCCAACAACATTCTACATTTACCGTCTATACAACTCGAGAAATACAAATATGTTAATACTAAAGCCTCGAATAAAACGTTAAAAGATAACTTTTTGGCCTTGATATCACCCCAAACGATTCAGGCCAAAGACCAGACCAAATAGCTAAAAACCTACTTATGGCCTTTTTAAAGCACTCCCAGCGCTTCAAAAAAGCGACAATCCTTTTTGTATTGGCGCTTACCGTTTCATCCTTGTTCGCATATGTATTGCCCTTCTCCTTTTCGGCTGAAAAGGAAACGATTACTGCCGATATGGCAATGGCACTTCCCGGTACACACCCACTGACCGGTATTTCCGATAACGTCGTTATCTGTGGAAACGATGGTAGCGAATTGCATGAAATGTATTTATGTGGTGTAAATGACGAGCGATTGCTCAATACCAATATTCCCAACCTAAAGCAGATTATCTGGTCTAAACTTCAAGAAGGAAGTTGTGCGGCTTCCACTCCAAACTGTGCCAATACCTCTCCCGGTTGCATCTGGAACCAAGTTGGAACCAACACACAGTTCAATTTGACCGAGGGAGGAGAATACCGTGTTCTTGTACAATACAACGACAATACCACCGAACGCTTTTATTTCAATGCCTATGAAAACGGTTTGAACCCGACCGCAGTGGTGACCAATATTGACTGCGGAACCTCAGGATCTATTACCATCAACAATGTACCATCGAACTATGAATTCAGTATTACCAGTGGCAGCTCATGGCAGGCATCGAACGTATTTTCGATAACTTCGGTAAACAATTATACTGTTCAGATTCGAAGAAACGATGGCAACGAGGGCTGTACTTTTGAGCTCAACGACCTACTGGTAGCCAACAATAGCATTGATGCTACAACGACCGTGCTTCCGATTACCTGTAACACCTCTAAAGGCGGTATACGGGTAGACATCGCAAACGCATCTTCGAGCTACATTTACGAACTGCGACAAGGAGGGAGCTTAATTAATAATTCCGGTCCGGTTGCCGGTAACACCTATACTTTTGATAATTTGGACGCCGGGGTATACGATATTGAGATTTCATTGGCCAGTGTTTCTAACTGCACCTGGAATGGGACCGCTACCGTGGCAAGCTTTCAAAACATTCAACCGAACGTAATTGTCACAAAGAATATTGATTGCTCGGACGGGACCATCACGGTAACCCAGTCCGGTGGTACCGCCCCATTTGAATATAGCCAGGACAACGGTGGCAGCTATTTTCCATTTACTGCTGGAAACCAAACCATTATTCCTATCTCTACTGCAGGGAGTTATTCGATATACGTTCGGGACGCAAATGGCTGCGAAATCATTGCCAACCCGGTGAATGTGGTATCGGAACCTGAAATAACCTATACTGTTACGCCGAAAGATATTAGTTGTAATGGCACGGACGACGGAAGCGTTACCGTAGATGTAACGAACACTCAGGGATACTCGATTACATATAGCATAGACAATGGTGGTAGCTTTCAGACCTCAAATGTTTTTAGCAACTTGGCAGCTGGCAGTTACCCTATTATCATAAGGAAGGAAAAAGCAGGCGGTTCTTGTGACATTACCAGCATCGCGGTGAATGTAAATCCAAGTCCGATCTTTACGGCAAACGCCACGGTAACTCAGCAAATCGACTGTAGCACCGGATCCGCCACCTTATCGGCAGCAGTTACCACTGGCGGGACCGCGCCTTTCGAATACAGTCTGAACGGGGTCGATTTTCAAACCAATACCGATTTTACGGGTTTAGGGGCGGGGACCTATACGGTTACGGTAAAAGACGCCAATGACTGTACTACGACTACCGACCAAACGGTAAATGCGGGTTCAAATCCCTCCGATGTTGCATTTACCAGAAGTAATGTCAATTGTACTACGGGAGAGGCCGACGTTCAACTGACCGTTACGGGAGGCAATGCGCCTTTTTCCTATAGTATCATTGCTCCGATGACACTTACCGCACCCGGAGATACCTTTAACGGGTTGGCCCCCAATACCTACACTTTTGAAATTACCGCAAACGACGGATGTAAAATTGTTCGCAATTACACTTTGGGCAATCCTATCGGATTTAGCTCCAATGTACTAGTGAAAAATAATGTTTCCTGCGCTACCGTTGGCACCTCCGATGGAAGTCTGGAGATTACCGTTACGAATTTTGATACCGCCTTTGATGTAGTCGTAGAAGATGGGACCGGAGCCCCGACCGGGCTCGGTGTATCTGGGGCAACGAGTTCGCCGATTACCATTTCAGGACTCTCCGCAGACGACTATACCATACGCATCAACGATCAGTCAGGACCTTGTCAAAAAGTAGAGACGGTTACCGTTGCGGCCCCTAGCTCGCCTCTTACCATTGATTCTTTTGCAGTAACCAATATGAATTGTGGTACTCCAGGAGGAATTACAATAGAAGCTTCCGGAGGATGGGGAAGCTACAGCTATTTCGTTCGGCAACCGGACGGCACTGCTACATTGGCACAAAACAATAAAAATATTACAGGGCTTACCCAGCCAGGTATCCACACCATGGTGGTAACCGATGTCAATGGTTGTGTTTACGACACGGAAACCTTTGATTTATTAGATCAAGGAGGGCCAACTTCCGTTGTAGATACGGCAGCATCAAACTATTGCTATAGTACGGCGACCAAAGGAATTCTTAAGATCGATGTTACTGATGGAGAAGCGCCTTATTTTTATACGGTAAACAACAGTACCCCACAGCCGATTACCGGCGGTACTTTTACCCTTACCGATTTGACGCCGGATGCCTATGAAATCAAAGTCATCGGCAATAACGGCTGTGAGACGATCGTTGCCGACACGAATATTGCCGGGCAACTATTTGCCACCGCACAAATTACCAAACCCTTGGGTTGTGGTGCTTCACCTGATGCCCTTATTCAGGTAACACCACAAGAAGGATACCCTAACCCAAACTATACCTATGAAGTCAGTATCGACGGTGGAAGTTATGCATCAGCTACCATGCCCTACAGCACTGGTACCGCGGGCTCTTTTGTGTTTAGGGTTACCGACAGTAAGGGTTGTGAAGCATTTACCGATCCCGTAATCACTCAAGTCGCACCCGCACTGGTGGCAACCGAAAACATAACGGATACTGCTTGTGGTAGTGATGGAACCGGTTCTGTAGAATTAGTTGGCACCGGAGGCACCCCACCTTTCCTGTACAGCTTTGAAGGGAGTTCGTTTACGACTAAAAGCTTATATACAGGTCTAGATGCCACCAATTATGATTATACGGTACGCGATGCTTTAGGATGCGAAATCACCAAAACAATTACCATCGGTGCGGAAGATGCCATTACAGCCGATGTAACCTATACCGATATTACCTGCGATCCCTTGAATGGGGGAACCCAGTGGGGTAATACGAACATCAATAACGTACAGAACGCTTCCGGGCTTATCACCATTGAGCTAGTAAGGGTTCGTAACGAAGCCGATTACTTGGCTACAGGATGGTCCAGGGTATACCGCAGACGTGAAAATATCGACATGTCTACGCGACCAGCTGGCTGGAACGAACGAATGTACTGGCCACAATGGTTCTTTGTTCGAATTACCGACGAACGAGGTTGTACTTATGAGTCCGATTTCTATAAAATAGATCAACCACCCTTACCTTGGTTTCAAAAGAACCAAGCAGACCTTGATCAGACATGTGCCAATGGTGCTACTTTTGAGATTGAAATCGGAGATCCTACGGGCCTTGTCGGACCTTTTGAATACCGAATCTGGCCATACGACCCGGACAATCCACCAGGTTGGAAAAGTTTTGAGGTTGCAGCCGAAAATGAAGCTTTAGGAGAGGATATAGACGTAGGTTCTTTCGAAAGAGATCTGAGGGTCAGTGGCCTTTTATTCGGTGTCAATTATGGTATTACCATACGGGACGTTAACACAGGATGCCAGCGTTGGAGAGGTCTGGGAACTGTTGCCGCCCCTTCGGACGACGCTACCTTTGACGTAATTTCTACCTATCAGGGAAAAGTTTGCCGTGAGGATAACAATGGTGAGGTTCAATTCACAATTATCGGAGCCGGCGACAACAATTCCGATGGCACCCAGACTATTAATTGGCGAATTTATAATGCCCATAGACCCACAAACACCGCTTTTCATCAAAACGGAACAGCTACAGATGGTGGTTCTGGAGGTGATATTACGGTAAACGTAAACGGCCTGAGAGGTGGTTGGTATGTGGTCGAGGTCACTTCTGAATCAGGATGTGTATCCGGAAATAGATTTCCCATCTACACCCCTAAGAAATTGGTCTTAAAATTGGACCAAAATATCCCCGCAACTTGTAGTATTGGTAATCAAATAGGGGTCACCGCTACGGGCGGGTGGAACAATGAGACAAATTACAATCGACGAAATAAACTCTACCAAAATTGGCATCCGTACGAATACGCCTTTGTAGTAAATGGCACGGACCCGAACACCCTACCTGCCTCAGAATGGCAGTCAGAACCCACCAAAGAGGTAACGCCTTCCGCATATGACGGTATTAATAATGTATATCAGGTGTATGTTAGAGACGGCGGCGGTTGTGTTAAGGGGTTGGCAAGTGCCATTACCCTTACCCGGGATGCAGAGCCACAAATAGGACCCATTGATGTGCCCAATAGATGTACTTCTACCAACGAAATCTATACGGTCAACGCTACGGTAGTAGATGGAGAAGGAACCAATGTGTATATCTGGGACGGAGAAGTTACTGCTTCGACCACTAAAAACTTAGGTCCAGGGACCCATACTTTGGTTGTTAGAGATGAAAATGGTTGTACCGCAACAGAGAGTATTTTCATATACCCTCAAATGGTCAGTAAAGCCAATATTACACAGGTAGAGCAATGTAGTCCGGCCAATAGCGGTGAGGTGACTATTGAGGTCTATGGCGGATCTACCGATTATACCTTTGAACGCGTCGACAATTCGGAAACCAATACTACCGGAATCTTTACGGGATTGACCCACTCTACAACCTATTCCTTTAGAGTAACCGATAATCAATCAGGTTGTCCGGTACAAACGGTCACCACCACTTTGGATGCCCCGGAAACACCCATTTTTCAAATTCAAACACCGGTGCAACAGGTAAGCTGCTTTGGTGCGAACAATGGAAAAGCTATTGTTGAACAGGTACCAGGGGCCGATAACTTGGATGTTACTTATGAATATAGTATTGATGGAAACCCCTATCAACCATCCAATGTCTTCGAAAATCTTGCTGCCGGACCACATACGGTTAGCGTACGTTCTTCCAAGAACTGCGTGCAGACCTTGCCGTCTTTTTCAATAACACAACCCAAGGAACTGCTGTTGGCGACACCTACCGTATCGACATTTACCTGTAATCCCGACAATAGTTTGGGACTGGCCACTATTACAGCTTCAATCATTGATGGTGCGGGAGATGCCACAGGTACAGCCCCATACAATTACAGCTTTAATGGAAGTAGTTTTAGCGGATCTGACATTTATGACATCCCCTTTACCAATGCCGTGCAAACGGTAACCATAGATGTTATAGATGCCAATGGATGTACCGACCAAACAACGGTGAATATTCCGGCGGCCCAAAAAGTGACGGCAACGGTTATGGAAACACAGGCGATGACCTGTGTCGATGATGCCATTATCAACGTGGTAGGCGCCGATGGTACGGGCATCCCAAATTACGAAACCAGGGAATTACCTTCAGGTAGTCTTATCAACGGAACAGGACATGGGACCATTACCATTCCATCCGGAAATCCCGGTACTTATATCTATGAACTAACCGATACCACTACCGGATGTAGTGCACGCGTAGAATATATAATAGCCCCTTTCGATACCATCGATGCTTTAGCTACCAAAATAGATGATATCACTTGTCGAGGAGAATCGAATGGGGAACTTGAGTTCACGGTATCTGGCTTTGGAACGGATTTTACCTATGAAGTGTTCAACACCAATAACCTGGGAACCCCATTTATTCCGGCGGGGACTCCTAGTACAACTGCTTCGGCCATTCCGATCAACACCCTCCCTGCAGGCACTTTCTTTGTTAGGGTCACCGATGGTGATACTGGTTGTACCGTTGATACCGAACACATAAGTATCCAGTCCCCTGCGCTTGACCTGGACTTCAATTGGGACATTACCCGGCAATTAAGTTGTTTGCCGGGAACCGATGCCCAAGTTACTGCAACACCGGAAGGTGGATGGGGCGGATATCAGTTCGAGCTTATCGATCCTGCGAATCCCACGGCGCCAATACCACCCTCTAATGGGAACAATGTGTTTGATGGGTTGACTTCTGGTATCAACTACGAACTCAGTTTAACGGATGTACGTGGCTGCAGCAATGTTATGAAAGTGATTTCCATTCCTCAAATTGATGTCATCACCGTAACCCAGAACATTGTAGACGACCCAAGCTGCCCGGAAGCCACCGATGGCCGTATCAGTGTGGATGCGACCCGTGCCAATGGGCCTTCAACATATCAATATATTTTGAACAATCTTACTACCGGGGTAAGCAGTGTTCCCCAAAATGGAAACGTATTTAACAATCTGGCAGAAGGCGATTATACCGTTACGGTGACCGATGGCCGTGGTTGCGATAATACTACGGGAACCATTGCCCTCACCGATCCAGCCGAGGTTACAATAGATGCGACGATCACTGTGGAGCCTAGCTGCGCGCCCAATGCAGCCGAAATTACGGTATCGGCGGGTGGTGGCACCAGTGGCACCTATGAATACCGACAGGTTTCCCCGAACCCGGGCGCATGGCAAAGTAGTCCTGTATTTCCGGGGCTAGGTCCGGACACCTATACCTTTGAAGCTAGGGATGCGGTCAATGTAGCTTGCCCATCACCTTTAAGGGTCGTTCGCACCATTAATGTTATTGAGCCTTTGGAGATTACTGTAGACGATTCCAATACTACCATCAACTGTAACGGTGAAACCGATGCCGTTTTGGTAGCGACCGCCACTAAGGGGTTAGGTGGATACCAATATCAGTTAGAAGTAAACGGCACTTTACAGGGGGCCCCTCAGGACTCTGGGGTCTTCGAAAATCTAGGACAAGGCACCTATCGCATTTATGTGACCAGTGGTATCGATTGTACCGAATACTCAAGAGAAGTTCGTATTAACGAGCCCCCGCTATTACAGGCGACCCAAGGTACTGTGACCCCCGTTACCTGCTTTGGTGAAGACGATGGCACGCTTACGGTGAACGTCACCGGAGGTGAGGCGCCTTACAGCTATAGCATTTCCTCGGAGCCACAAAAAGCTGTCGACAGCAATATTTTTGAAAACTTGGCCGGTGGCACCTATACGGTTATTGTACAGGACCAAAACGGTTGTCAGGTAGTGGTTGATAATTTTCAGGTCGTCGCCCCTACTGCGGCATTGGCAGCTGAAGTTATACGTGTGGAGGACGAAGAATGTTCTACGGATGACAATGGCCTCATAGAGCTTGAACTTTCAGGTGGTACGGCACCCTATTCGTATAGTCTTGGGGATCCAAACGGAACCTATGCCCCTATCACGGGTACCAACATGGTGTTGCCTGACCTGGATGGCGGATATTATGAAATATACCTAAGGGATGCGAACGGATGTAGTCTTCCGATATTACAGGAGGTACGACTTGGGGTAGACCTAACCGCTTCCCATGAAACCGTGTATGAATGTCGTGACGGGCAACCCTTCGGTATCACCACCGTGACCTTATTAGACGATACGGTACAAAACATCTACTTTGTTCTTGATCCGGTCGATCCGAATCTTCCGACCTTGAACGATGCGACACAAGATAGTCCGGTATTTGAAAACTTAACCCCGGGGATGCATACCATAAGTATTGTTCATGAGGGTGGATGTGTTGAAATCTTGGACGATATCGAAATTGAGGCACCTGTTGCCCTGACACTAACTTCGGTACCAGGAAACATTAACGAAATCTTGGTGGAAGCCGACGGAGGAGACGGTAGTTATACCTATTACTTCGAAGGAGTACCCAGTTCCTCACCATCCTACTACATTAATCGCGACGGCACCTATACCGTTCGTGTGGTAGACGGAAAAGGATGTGAAGCGGCTGTACAGGTCACCATGGAGTTCATCGATATCGAAATTCCCAATTTCTTTAGTCCGAACAACGATGGGGAAAACGATATTTGGCGCATTAAAAACGCGAACGCCTATCCGAACATGACGGTTCAGATCTTTGACCGCTATGGTAGAACCATCAAAAAGTTTATAGGGGAAGGCGAGTGGAACGGTTCTTACAACGGAGACGACCTACCGACCGGTGATTACTGGTATATTATTCGAATGAACGGAGAACAGGACGAACGCGAATTCGTAGGTCACTTCTCCATTTACCGATAATAGTAGGTTGATGATGAAGGGTGTGTAAAAGTACCTTGCCGCAACATTGCGAAGCAGGATAATTTTGCATACCCTTCCTTATTACGCTATTTCGACCAAAATAGGACAATGGTCACTGTGCTTGGCTTCCGATAAAATAATGGAACGTTGCAGACGCGCCTCCAAGGATTCGCTTACCATGCCATAGTCTAATCGCCAACCCTTATTATTGTTTCGGGCATTGGCACGATAACTCCACCAGGTATAGTTATCTGGTTCTTCATTAAAGTGTCGAAAGCTATCGATAAAACCACTCTTTATGAAATTCCCGATCCATTCCCTTTCCACAGGGAGAAATCCTGATACATTCTTATTTCGGACCGGATCATGAATATCGATTGCTTCATGACAAATGTTATAGTCGCCCAATACTATCAAATTGGGTCTTTCCTTACGGATTTCATCTGCGTATTTTTGAAAGTCGGCCATGTATTGCAACTTAAATTCCAATCGATCTAGGTTGGTCCCAGAGGGCAGGTACATACTCATGACGGAAATATCGCCAAAATCGGCCCGAAGGTTTCTCCCTTCATGGTCCATATAATTAATTCCCGTGCCGAATTCGATATGATCCGGTTGCTTTTTGGAAAGAATTGCCACCCCACTATACCCCTTTTTTTGTGCACTGTACCAATAATTATACTCGTAGCCTGCCTCGGCGAACAATGACAGGTCTAACTGTTCTTTCATTGCTTTGATTTCTTGTAGGCATACCACATCGGGGTTTGTGGTCTGTAACCAATCCAAAAAACCTTTTTTTAGCGCCGCCCGAATACCATTTACGTTATAGGATACAATCTTCATTCGATAAATTTTATCCGAAAATAGGAATTGCATTCCTAGGTATGAAGTCAAATGACATTAAATTCAAAAGGACAGACCATAACCGAAAGGATACAGCGGTTTTTTGGAGTCATAGGGCAGGTCTTCCTTCTGATGTTGAACAGCCTCCATTGATGATGGAATCTCGATGGGCAATTTTCCTGTGGGTTTGAATTTACCAAATATCAATTCCAATATGATTTCATCTTGACACTCAAAATCGGCAATGACGGCCTTGCTTGCCGAGTTGATTTCGGGAACCACGGGCGGGCGTTCCATTTCAAGAACGGTAATCGTTGGTATCGCAGTAATAGTTTCCAAAATTTTCTTTTTCTCCTTCTCCGGAAAATCCAATCTTCCCTGATGAAAAAATCGCTCTAACAAATTATTCCCTATAGGAGGAGAATAAGGGGTAGGCAATTTTTTGATCACAACATCCGCTTCCGAGATATCAACTACGATTTGTGGAAATATCTTCTGCAAACCATCTCTCATACCCTCTATATATACTTTCTTATCCGATGACAAAGGAAGGATTCCATTCTCGTTCTTTAAAAGCACCAAGGCCTTTCGTTGAGCTTCCTTTCCTTTTTCAACAAAATCAGGATTTCCTACCACTTCCAGCTTTTCCACATCAACATAGGGATCATCAAAAAGACCCAGTCGAAACTTATCACGAAAAATACGTCTTAATGATCTATCCAATCGCGTCTCCGATATAGCACCTTCCTCTAAAAGTTGTAATACCAGATCAGGACGTGATTCGCCTCCAAACATATCACAACCCGCCTCTAGTATTTTCTTTACCCTATCTTTTTCCGATAAATCTTCAACACCCCAGGCAGAAGCCTCTTTAACAGGCATATCGGTCACAAGTCCCCAATCGGTACACACAACCCCATCAAATTTCAAGGAATCACGCAAGAGACCTGTAATAATCTCCTTATTGAAGGCAAAGGCGACCTCTTCACCGGTTTGTCCTTTCGGAATTCCGTAGTAGGGCATGATTTGGGCCGTTTTTGCTTTTAACGCCCCATCGGTAAAGGGAATCAAATGATAATCAAAATTATGACCGGGATAGGCCTGTCCCTTCCCAGAGGCGAAATGGGCATCCAAACCATCTTCTTGAGGGCCGCCACCGGCAAAATGTTTCGTCATACAGGCGACGCTATTTTTATCAAGACTGTCTCCTTGAAATCCAAGAACGTAAGCTTCGGTCAACTTGGCCGATAATTGGGCGTCTTCACCAAACGTACCGTTTACCCTGGCCCATCTAGGTTCGGTCGCCAAATCTGCCATAGGATGCAGCGCCAAACGAAGGCCCAGTGCCAGGTACTCTTGTCGGGCAATATTGCCAAATTCCCGGACTAAGGCGGAATCTCTTGTGGCACCCATACCCAAGGGTGAGGGCCAACGGGAATAGAAGCGGGTACCTACACTAGTACCGGCATCGAATCCTTTACCGTGTCTAGGGTCTGTAGCAATCGTGATAGGAATGCCCAAACGGGTACGCTCGGCCAACTTTTGTAGGTTGTTGTTCCATTTAGCCGTCTCCAGCACAGAGGGGGTCATGAGGATATTAAAATGGTTCATGTTCTTTCGAAGCACCTGGCTAGAAGTAGTTTCCAACAGAAGGGAGAACGGGTTCGAAATAGCGGGAATCTCATTCAATTCACCATCATCGTCCATTAGGATTATATGAATAAATAAAGAACCCGCTTTTTCCTCTAACGTCATTTGAGAAAGAAGGTCATCTATCCGGGCTTCTATATGAGCATTTTTGTCCTCATAAACGTCTAGTTTTCCGTTCTTATTCAAATCTCTATATCGTTTTCCGTTTGATGTAAGCGTCGGAGCCTCATCGCCGGCGAGCTTCATGTTCGAAGACGACGCTACATGCCACTTTATAACAAATACAAGGTAGGCAAACAGTGACAGCACTATGAATCCTCCCAGTATTTTGCCAATAATCCGTAGAACTTTTTTCATATTTATTTTGTTATATTGACACAATAATACTAAAAAAATCTATTGTGTCATATTTATACAATAAACTTTAGTTGAGCATGACCGAAAAAAAATCGCTACTACAATGGGAGCTTTCTATAGCCGACCATCTTCCCGGAAACTCAATTGACTGTGTTATTTTTGGATACAAGAACCAAGAACTTCAGCTGCTATTACTACATTGGAAACATCATGACACTTGGTCATTGCCCGGTGGCTTTATTGGCATAAACGAGGATATGGACGAGGCCGCAAATAGGATCTTGTTGGAGCGAACCGGACTCGATTCCGTTTTTCTGAACCAGTTTTACACGTTCGGTGGAACAAAACGTTCCAAAATGAACGAGGCAGCCTACACCAAACGAATGGAATTTTTAACCAAGTCAAAAATTTACAGTTCTAAAACGATGGAATGGTTGACCAAGCGGTTTATTACCACGGGCTATTTTGCACTTGTCGACCACGAAAAAACAACACCCAAACCAGACTTTTTAAGCGACAAGTGCGATTGGATAGCACTACACTCCCTACCCGAATTGCTTATGGACCATGGTGAAATTATTCAAAAAGCCTTGGAGCACCTTCGTGTTCGATTGAACTATCTTCCCATTGGTTTTTCCCTACTTCCCAAGAAGTTTACCATGCAAGATCTTCAAAAATTGTATGAAGCCATTTTACAAAGGCCTCTGGAGCGAAGTAATTTTCAGCGAAAGATGCTTAAACTCGACATCTTGACACGACATGAAAAGCAAATGACCGGGGCGGCCAACAAGGCCCCATTTCTCTATAGTTTTAATAAGGAAAGGTACGAGTTGCTATTGAGGAAGGGGATCGGTTTTTCTTTTTAGCTCATTACCCGATGAACTTAAAAAAATATACTTCCAGACATCATTAACCGCCTATCAAATTTCGATTTTTAAACCTTATTTTAGTGGCTTATTTTGACCACATGAGGATCTTTTTCCTAGCTTTTCTTTTTTCAGCGGCCATTGTTCGATCCCAAGTACCGGAAAGTAATGATAGCATTACCCAATTAGACGAGGTTATCCTATTAGATGCACTAAAAAAACAAAATGCCGCAGGTATTGTTTCTTCTGAAGTCATTTCGGCAAAAGTTTTTCAGAACTACAGTCCGGTTTCTATGGTGAACGCCATGAACCAAGTACCCGGGGTATATGTCTTGTCGGGAGCCTTGAATACCAACCGTATTACCATTCGGGGTATTGGTGCCCGTACCCTTTTCGGAACCGATAAACTACGTATGTACTATGAAAACATTCCGGTCACCGATGGCTCAGGCTTTTCAAGCATTGAAGCATACGACCTGGAAAACCTTCGCCAAATCGAACTGATCAAAGGCCCAAAAGGCACTTCATACGGAGCTAATTTAGGGGGTGCCATCATTTTAAGCCCTAAAGAAGCGCTGGGAAAATCGACCAACTTTTCGAACAATTTTACATTTGGTTCTTTCGGACTTTTGAAAAATAACCTGTCTTTTAACCACAATGACGGAAAACTCAAATTGGGACTCCAATACGGCCATTTAGAAACCGAGGGCTACCGACAGAACAGCAATTTTGAACGTGATGGCTTTTTACTTAACACCTCCTATCAATTAAATTCAAAGAATAGGATTTCGCTATTGGTCAATCATATTGATTTCACGGCTCAAATACCAAGTTCGTTGGGAGCTACGGCCTTTGCCGAAGATCCGAAACAAGCTACTTTTACCTGGCGTGAATCCCAAGGTTTCGAGGCCAACAACTATACGCTGGTCGGTTTTTCCTATTCGCACCGTATCAACGATTTTTTGGAAAATACGACCAGTGTCTTTTATAACTTCCTTGACAAGGAAGAAGCTCGTCCTTTTGGAATCTTGGAAGAACTGACTAAAGGGTTTGGACTGCGGACCAACTTCTCCGGAAACTTTCGATTCCTAAGCACTAAAGCAGACTATACCTTTGGTGCCGAACTCTTTAAAGATGAGTATGATTGGGACGAATTTAGAAACCTGTGGGAAGACAACAACGGCAACGGCAGTTTAAAGGGAGAGCAATTTGCTCGCAATAAGGAGTTTAGAAGTCAATGGAATACTTTTGGGACACTCTTGCTCCCTTTTTCGCCTGCATTTTCGGCCCAACTCGGGCTTAGTGTGAACAAGACCCAATACGACTATCGAGACTTGTTCAACAGCGGAGCGGAAAACAAAAGTGCCGAAAGAAACTTTAAGACCATTGTCTTGCCAAGTTTGAACCTCAACTATACCTTTTCTCCAAACTCCGAAATCTATGGCAATATCAGCCGTGGGTTTTCCAACCCGACCTTGGAAGAAACCTTAACACCCGATGGGATTATCAATCCGGATATCGCTCAGGAAACCGGGGTGAACTACGAACTTGGCACCAAGTTGTTTCTTGACGGGAGGCGCCTGTCAGTAGACCTTTCCATCTATCAGATGAATATTCAAAATTTGTTGGTAGGTGAACGGGTGAACGAAGACCAATTCGTAGGTAATAATGCAGGTAAAACACGGCATCGGGGATTAGAGCTTGCGCTAGGGTATTCCTGGGACATTACCGACTATGTTCAAATGAGCCCCTTTCTGAACTATACCTTCAACGACCATAGCTTTGTAGAGTTCGTAGACGAGGACGCCGATTTTTCAGGTAATCCCCTTACAGGAGTGCCACAGCACCGAGTGACAGCCGGTCTGCAAGTACGGTTTTTGGAGCATTTTTATTGGAACAGTACATTGCAGCATGTGGGTGAAATTCCCTTGACCAACGCAGCTGATCTCTACAGTGATCCATTTACTATTTTTAATATGCGCGTAGGGTACCTCAACAAATTATCAACGCATTTTACCATTGGCGTCGATTTGGGCCTCAACAATGTTTTCGATACTGTTTATGCGCAGTCGGTTTTAATTAATACCGGTTCTTTTGGAGGTAACGAGCCCCGTTACTTTTATCCGGGTGATGCCCGTAACGTATATAGTAGCCTGCGGCTTGGCTATCAGTTTTAGGCAGCTACCAGCGTTATCGCTCTTCTGGGGGAATTCCCTCCCAAAGCGTTTTCAAGGCGTCAAATTCGGACATTACGACCGGCTTATATATCCTTTTTTCCTGGGCTGGATTTTTAACCAACTCCGCCCTTGGCCGAACGGGTTGTTTTTCAAACCCGCCCCCACAATTGGGACACACATTGTCAAGTATCGTTTCTACACAATGGGCACAGAACGTACATTCATAGGAGCATATCATCGCATCGGCAGCATTTGGGGCGAGGGCCTTATCACAGTTTTCACAACTAGGTCTTATCGCTAACATTGGCACTGTATTTATGGGTTTCATAGTACTTCATCACATGCTCGGGAATAGCGACCCCTTCGGGAAGCAAGGCATCGCTTTCGGGAAATTCGGCAATTTGCTTCAAAGGAAGCAAACCTGCCCAAACCGGTAAGTGCATATCGCTCTTTTCATCTTTTACCCCCTCGTCCCTAATTTTAGCAGCGGCAGTTTCAATAGTCAAAGCTACCACCAGAGTACCGTTCAACTCTTTTTTTAACATGGGACGAATTCCTTCCCAACGGCCTTCCATCATATGATCGACCACACATTTTAACGCGCGCTCCTTCTGTTCTGGGTCGGTGACCTTTTCTAGACTACCGAACAAGGTTGCCGAACGATAGTTTACTGAGTGGTGTAGCCCCGAACGGGCAAGTACCAACGCATCTAAATGCATTACCGTCATACTTGCTATTTTTCCTTTCAATAGCGCTAATAACATTCGATTTTTATGAGATCCATGTAAATAGATTTTATCGCCCGACCTTCCATAGGCCATCGGCAATGAAATGGCTTGGCCCTCAAAAACATAGGACACATAGCCTACAAAACCCGCATCCAATATGGTATGTACCATTTCCACATCATAGCTGGCCCTATTGCCCCCCCTACGGACCGTATTGAGCGTTTCTTTTTTATATTCATTCACCTTACATCTATTTTTTAAGAGTTGTTTCCTCGGGCTTTACCCTGCTGTTTACAAATTTAATAGCTTTGTGGGCTATCATTTTCATCCAGAAATCAGTTTTTTAGTAGTCCAGTTATGATTCCTTATAAAACCAGTATACGAATAGACCGTTCCGACAAACACCCCATTTATCTTCAATTAGCCAACCAATTTGTGGTCCTGATCAAAAGAAACGTTCTGGTCCCTGGTGCAAAACTTCCCGGAACCCGAACACTTGCGGCCATGCTAGCCGTACACCGAAAAACGGTAATCGCCTGTTATGAAGAACTTTTGCTACAGGGGTGGATCGAGAGCATTCCAAAAAAAGGCACTTTTGTGCACCAAAATATTCCTTTACAGCAGAAAAAAGGCTTTGTCCCCAATGACAAGACCCCCCATACGCAACAAATCGGTTTTTCATTTTTGGAAGAACCGCTATTGGAACGACCCGAAGTTGAAAAACTACCGGGATATCATTATCTGAACGATGGTGTGTCGGATGTACGGCTAACCCCGATAAAAGCCATTGCCAAAGAGTACCGTAGCTTGGCGAACCGAAAAAACAGTATCGACTATTTGGGTTATGACACTACCTATGGAAATCCAAAATTAAGAGAGGTATTGGTAGGCTATCTAAATGAAACTAGAGGACTGCGTATTACCAAAGACCAACTACTAATTACGCGTGGCAGTCAAATGGCCATTTATCTGGCCGCACGAATACTAGTGGAACCCAAGACCTATGTACTGGTTGGTGAAACCAATTACATTGCTGCGGATTTGACCTTCCGTTACGCCGGTGCCACACTTTTACGGGTACCTGTAGACGAAAACGGACTCGATACCCATGCCATTGCACGTATTTGTGCACAGCATACGGTAAAAGCGGTCTATGTAACCCCGCACCACCACCATCCTACCACTGTAATGTTATCGGCCGAACGGCGTATGCAACTACTTCAGCTTGCCCATACGTATCGTTTCGCCATCATCGAAGATGATTATGACTACGACTTTCACTACGACCATTCACCCATACTGCCTCTTGCAAGCCATGATCGGCATGGCAATGTAATTTATGTGGGTTCGGTATGTAAAACAGTGGCTCCGGTATACCGCATCGGTTATTTGGTTGCCCCAAAAGCTTTTGTGGATGAATGTGCCAAATTGCGTCGCTTTATCGATAGGCAAGGCGATTCGTTGTTAGAGGCTGCTTTTGCCCATTTTATTAAAAATGGCGATCTGGACCGTCATATCCGAAAGGTGCTAAAAAACTATGCCCTTCGAAGATCGCTTTTTTGCGAGTTGTTGCGAAAGCATTTCGCTGCCATTTTCACCTTTGAAATACCAAAGGGGGGCATGGCTGTTTGGGTACGGCTTCAAAAAGGATATGAATGGAAAGCCATTGCTACATCGGCAAAAAAGCATCGTCTAATTATCGGGGAATGGGAACGGTACGATATGGCCAAGACCGGCCACAACGGTATACGAATAGGCTTTGCAGCGTATAACGAAGAGGAAATTCGCACAGTTCTAAAAAAGTTGAAATTAGCTGTTCAGGATACTATTCTTGGTGAAGTTCGTTAACGTCTTTTCCTTTTATATCCCATTCTAGATAATGGTCTTACATTTTACCGAGCCAAGACTTCATGTCCACTTCCTTGGCGATCATACGGTTCACATCCGCGATAGCGACCCGTTGCTGTTCCATGGTATCGCGATGACGTATGGTTACGGTATTATCTTCCTTGCTCTGATGGTCAACGGTAATACAGAACGGGGTACCTACGGCATCCTGTCTGCGATAACGACGACCTACGGCATCTTTTTCGTCATATACGACGTTAAAGTCCCATTTAAGGTCATCCACTATTTGATGTGCGATTTCCGGTAGTCCGTCTTTCTTGACCAAAGGTAATACTGCTGCCTTTGTAGGAGCAAGTACTGCGGGTAGCTTTAAAACCGTACGCGTGGTATTATTTTCAAGCTCTTCTTCTTGCAGGGAGTTGGAGAAGACGGCCAGGAACATGCGATCGAGACCAATAGATGTTTCTACTACATAAGGGACATAACTTTCGTTCTCCGCATGGTCAAAATATTGCAGTTTTTTACCGGAGTACTTTTCATGCGCTCCCAAGTCAAAATCGGTTCGTGAGTGAATCCCTTCCAGCTCTTTGAAGCCGAATGGAAACCGGAATTCGATGTCGGCAGCGGCATCGGCATAATGTGCTAACTTTTCATGATCGTGAAAACGGTAGTTTTCACTGCCCATTCCCAAGGATAAATGCCATTTCATACGATTTTCCTTCCAGATTTCGTACCATTCTTGTTGGGTTCCCGGTTTGATGAAAAACTGCATTTCCATCTGTTCGAATTCCCGCATTCGAAATATAAACTGGCGTGCCACAATTTCGTTACGGAAGGCCTTCCCTGTCTGTGCGATTCCGAACGGAATCTTCATACGACCCGTTTTCTGAACGTTTAAAAAGTTTACAAAAATCCCTTGAGCGGTCTCGGGCCGTAAATAGAGGTCCATCGCCGATTCCGCGGAGGCGCCCAGTTTGGTTCCGAACATCAGGTTAAACTGCTTTACATCGGTCCAATTCTTGGATCCCGAAACGGGGCAAACAATGCCCAATTCCTCTATCAAGGCCTTGACATCGGCCAAATCTTCGTTTTCCAAAGACTTGCCCAATCGCTTTAAGGTGGTATCAATTTTCTTTTGGTAATCGGTCACTCTAGGGTTTGTAGCAAGAAACTGTTCTTGGTCAAAAGCATCGCCAAACCGTTTCGCGGCCTTGGCAACCTCCTTTTCGATTTTACCCTCGATTTTGGCCGTATAATCTTCAATGAGCACATCGGCACGGTACCTTTTTTTCGAATCCTTGTTGTCGATCAAAGGGTCGTTAAAGGCATCGACATGCCCTGAAGCTTTCCATGTCGTAGGATGCATAAAAATAGCTGCATCGATACCAACGATATTTTCATTAAGCTGTACCATGGCACGCCACCAGTACTCCCGAATATTCTTTTTGAGTTCAGCCCCATTTTGAGCGTAATCATATACTGCACTAAGGCCGTCGTAAATTTCGCTCGACTGAAAAACGTACCCATACTCTTTGGCATGGGATATTACTTTTTTGAAAATATCTTCTTGATTTGCCATTCGGCAAAAATAGAATTTTGTCCGAAGAGCGTGGAAAGATTTTACAAATTATTTTAGTTGAAATTCAGAGGAAGACAATAAGCGCTCATCTTCAAAAACGTTAAGGGTATACGTGCCTGGTTCCAACGACCCTTGTGGAAGGGTCACAAAATCGTTCACTTGGGTCTGATTTCCATCGAACAGAAATTCTACGCGCTTGCTGTACACATTACCATTCACGGTAATTGTATTGGCATTGTCTTCTATAATCTGCATATTAGGACCCAAAAACTGAAAGTAGATTATTTTCTCGGTTCCTTGAGCAGTGGGGTCTTTCAAGATAACTGCCGTACCCCTCAATTTTTCTATTAAAGAAGCCTTGTTGGTCTGAATGGGTTTTCCGCTTCGCAGTCGAAATCCGTTACCCTGGGAATTTTGAATCTTTAGATAACTCTTCATTTTGAGTTCCCGATTCAATTCCTTGATTTTTCTACGCTGCAATGCCTCTGCCTCTGCCAAGGAGCTGCTCTTTCCACGAAGTTCTTCGATTTGCTTTCTTGTTTCCTCATATTTATCGGCAAGAAGCATATTATTGTACTTCAAGAAATTGTTCTTGAGCTTTAAACTATCGTTTTTGGCCTCTAACCTTCGAAGTTCCGTTTTGTATTCCCTTAGTTTTTCTACCGTGAAGTTGAGCCTACCCACAGAATCTAATAACTCCTGTACGCGGTATTTAGCGTTCTGTATCTCTATGATGCTAACCTCATCCCTTGCGGTCAATCGATCCACATCTGCTTTCATCAAGGTTAAATCCTTTACCAACAAGGCTTTCTCTTCCTCCAAATAGTTGATTTGCGTCTTAGATTGGGCATAGCTGTAATAGAAGGCAATCAAAATGCCAAAAATTACTGCCACCAAGGCTGCGAGGATGATGTTGTAGTTGAATTTAGTATCTTGACCGTCCATTAAAAAGGATAAGCGTTAAGTAGGTTTTAAAAAGTTAAGATTTGTTCTTTTCCAATCTGACAAATATACTAAATGATATCAATAACACGCTGCTTCCCCAAGTGTGTTTTGGATGTAACGCCCATTTATTCAGGGGAGAACAACTACTATGTACCATTTGTCGAAATGATATGCCGTTTACCGAATACACCTTTAACGCAGAAAACCCGGTAGACCGTATATTTTATGGTCGAATAACTGTTAAAAAAGCAAGTTCGTTTCTCTTTTATCGCGAAAATAGCATCGTACAAAACCTAATTCATCATCTTAAATATAAAAACCAAGAGCAGATAGCGCCATTTTTGGGCGATTGGTATGGTCAACTTCTGAATGAAGACCCTGCCTTGCGGCATAAAATAGATATCGTAATCCCAGTACCCCTACATTGGAAAAAACAACGTAAGAGAGGTTACAATCAAGTAGAGGGGTTCGCTAAAAAAATTGCGGGTCACCTAAGCGCAGAATATAACGGAACTCTTCTTACTAAAACGGCGAATACTAAAACTCAGACCAAAAAAGGAAGAATTGGGCGCTGGCAAAGCAACAAGGCGCTCTATGAACTGTCATCGGAAGCCGCATCGCTTAAAAAGAAAAACATACTCCTTGTAGATGATGTCATTACTACTGGCGCCACTATGGAGATATGTGCACGAACACTTTTGCAGGTTCCCAATGTAAACCTATACATGGCAAGTATGGCCGTGGTTCCTTTAACCTAGTACATTGCATTGAATCCCAGGACCTTCGTCAGCCCAAATGGTCATATGACCGTGTGACGGGCACCTGGCCTGGCTAAAAGGAATCAACTCGATTCCGAGTATTTGGAATCGGTTCTAAATGAGGTAATCCACCAAATTTCAACAAGCCATTGGTATTTAATATTTGGATCTCACGAAGAAAATAACATATTTTTATGACCCCAGAATGGTGGGTATTGGGTTGAATTTGCAAATAAATTGTTTCTTTGCGCCAAGAAGTCAACTATCATGATACGACGCCTATTAGCGGGATTGTTTTTGTTTTTCATGGTATCGGCACTCCTACAATGTGCCAAAAGGGGCAGCCCTAGCGGTGGACCAAAAGATGAAACTCCACCAACCTTATTAAAATCAGAGCCCGAAAATCTATCGACCAACTTTAAGACAAATACAATAAAACTGTATTTTGATGAATATGTAAAGTTAGAAAAGTTACAGGAGCAACTCATTGTATCTCCCCCTTTAAAATATATCCCGGACGTTACCCCACAGGGAGTCGCCAGCAAGGTAGTCGAAATTACCATAAAAGATACCCTGAGAGAAAACACCACTTACACCCTCAACTTTGGTCAGAGCATCGTAGATAACAATGAGGGCAACCCTTACCCCTATCTCAATTATGTATTTTCTACAGGCGATTATATAGATTCATTGAAATTGAACGGGGTTATCAAAGACGCTTACAACAAAAAGGCGGATAACTTTGTAAGTGTCATGTTATACGAAATTGATACGGCGTATACCGACTCTACCGTTTTTCAAAGACCCCCAAACTATATTACCAACACGCTGGATAGTGCTATTATCTTTAAAATCGATAATATCAAGAAAGGAAAGTATGCCCTTTTTGCTATTAAGGATGAGGCAAAAAACAATGTGTTCGATCAGAATACTGACAAAATTGGGTACGTGACCGACACGATTGCCATCCCTACTGACTCTACCTATTTACTGACCCTCTTCAAGGAAATTCCCAATTATGGCATTGCTACTCCCAGTTTTGCGGCAAAAAATAAAATCGTATTCGGTTATTATGGCGATGGGAAAGATATCGAAATTCGTCCGTTGACGACTCTTCCGGATACCGTTCGCACGAAACTGCTAAAAGAGCGCGACAAGGATACGTTGAATTTTTGGCTCACACCTTTTGAGACAGACTCGCTCCTGTTTACGGTGGCCAATGAAAATCTACAAGTGATAGATACCTTTAACGTAAAAACAAGAAAAGTGGGTATTGATTCGTTATTGCTGGAGCCCAATTTCAGGGGATCACTCGATTTTAACGAATCGTTTCATATTGCTGCCAATATTCCCTTATCCCAAATAGACTCTTCCCAGATAAACATAATGGACAAAGATTCATTGAATATCGACTTCCGGGTCGTTTTGGACAGCACGAACAACAAGGTCGATTTTGATTTTGAAGTAGTACCAGATCAAACCTATGCCATTGATTTATTGCCGGGAGCGATTACCGATTTCTTCGAGACGACCAATGACAGTATCCAATACAACCTGTCTACCAAGAGCATTGCCGAGTATGGCAACCTGACACTACAGCTTGAAGGGGCGGTAAAATTCCCCCTGATCATTCAGCTAACTACGGACAAGGGAGAAACAAAACAGGAAATTTATGCTAAGGAACCAAAAGCGTTCCAATTCAACACCATTGACCCTGGCACTTATTTAATTCGCGTCATCTTCGATAGTAATCAAAATGGGCAATGGGATACAGGAAACTTCTTAAAAAAAATACAGCCCGAAAAGGTAAGTTACTACCCTACCCCCTTAGAGGTACGGGCCAATTGGGAGCTCATAGAGACCTTTAGGATTTTAGACTAAACGAATCCCTATCATCCAAAAACCGCAGCTGTTCCCTAATCGAAACCAAGTGTTTTTTATGAAGGGTCTCCTCATAGACACCCGCTTCCTGGGAAAATAGCAGCGGTGTCCCAAGGCCATCGTACACCGCCGAATGACCCGAATATTCATGCCCGACCGCATCGGTGCCAACTCTATTTACCCCAATGCAATAGCACATATTCTCGATTGCCCGAGCCTTTAACAAAGTATCCCAAGCAACAATCCGAGGCTTTGGCCAATTGGCCACATAGATCAAAACATCGTAATCTTCGGTATTACGTGCCCAAACGGGAAATCGAAGATCATAGCAAATAAGAGGACAAATACGGAATCCCTTATACTCCACCAATAATTTTTTTGTTCCGGCCTTGTAGACCTTATCTTCCCCTGCCAAGGTGAACGTATGCCGCTTGTCGTAAAAATCGTAATCCCCATCCGGTTTTACAAAAAAGAGTCGGTTTGTAAAGGTCCCTTTTTCAAAAAATGGCATGCTTCCGACTATGGCCGCTTTTTTGTCCGAGGCCATCTGTTGCATCCATTCCAAAGTAAGATGCCCCTGTCTGTTTGAAATATTTTCCGGATGCATCGTAAATCCCGTTGTAAACATTTCTGGCAACAGGATCAAATCGATTCCATCCGTCAGCTTTTGTAGTTGCTCGGTAAAATGGTCACGATTTGCCTGGGGGTTTTCCCAAACCAAATGATCTTGGACCAACGCTATGTGGAGCGTTTCATTCTTAGTCGACATAGACAGTACTATTTGGGTCTTTAGACAGCTTATATAGGTGTTGTATCTGGGACCTTAAAATACGATCTTCCGACAGCTCAGGAAGTCGATTTAAGGGGAAAAAACCAGCTCCTTGCATATCGAAACCATGTTTCAGTCCGCCACCGATTATTTTACAAAGAAAATTGAGTTTATAGATATAGAATGGTTGTGGTGGGTGTGGATGACATTTTTTATCATATACTGCCAACAAGCGCACCACTTTGGCAACGAGGCCCGTTTCTTCAAAGATTTCCTTGATAACGGCCTCTGAAGGAGTATCTCCAATATCGGCCCATCCTCCGGGAATTGTCCATTTGCCATCTATACTTTCCTTCGCCATCAGGATTTCATCCGACTCATTGAGTACAAAACCTCGAACATCGACTTTTACAGTCGGATAATCGGTCACTGGCATGAAAAAATCTTCCAGTTTTTCTAGTGATTCGTCCGAAACCTGAGCCATCAATTGAAGGCTGATTGTTTTTAGCTCATTGTACCGTTCCTTGTTGTAATCATCTTCGGCGTATACAAGACCGGTATCCGATAGTGCCTTGATCCGTTTGATCAATTCCAATACGTTATGTGGCTGCCTCATTCGCTTTTTATTTTCAGCTGTTGCGTATTTGGCGGTGATTCCCATAATTTTTAACCAGCTCCGAGGTGAAGTGGAAATCTTGTTTCCACGCTTATCCGTCCGGCAGGAGGGCTTTATCATTTTTGACTAAAATACACAATGGTTTTTTAGAAAACATGGCTCAACAAGTTGTTTCTCTAGCTGTTAGGATACCGCTTCCAACAAATCGATCATCGCCGGTGCACCCTGCATTTTGGCGTGATCTAATGCGGTATGGCCACGACCGTCTTTAAGAGAAGCGTCCGCTCCATGCGCTAAGAGCAGTTTTGCTATTTCCAAGTGGTTAAAAGTAGCCGCATAGATCAACGAAGTAGCTCCCATACCGTTATGTACATTCACATCGGCTCCTTCCTCTATCAATTTCTTGGCCACTTCGGAAAACCCTTTAAAGCAAACGCCCATCAATGCCGTGTTGCCAGAAGCATCTTTCTCATCGATAAGTGCTCCGTGTTTCAACAGTACATCTATCATTTGGATATGACTGTAATAGGTCGTTAAAATTAAGGGGGTAGAGCCACGTTGGTCTTTCACATGGGCCCATTCCGGATGTTCATTGAGTAATTTTTCTACCAGTTCGCTATTCCCGTTTCTCAGGGCATTAAAAAAATCCTCCATAAGATAAAATTAGCAAAAAAGAACCGCACAAATACTACCTTGTACCATCTTATTCGATTTCTTTGTTCCCCAGACCAAGGTAGTGCCATCTTAGGATTTTCGTCTAACAGCTAAGCACTTTTCCCAATGAACGGATGCCACATAGATATTATTAATATTGACATAATACAAATCATGATTGTAATCATGGGAACCCGTCTGTATTTTGGTATTTTTACCTAAGAACACACCTAAAAATATAGCACACTATGGATAACAACAGTAATCACAACTCGAACGACTCGAGTGCAAAATGCCCTTTTTTAAATGGTGAGATGCACCAAGCTGCGGGGGGAGGAACCTCAAATCGCGACTGGTGGCCCAATCAGTTGAATCTGAATATTCTTAGACAACATTCTACATTAGCCGATCCCATGGATGCGGATTTTAACTATGCAGAGGAATTCAAATCGTTGGATTTGGAAGCGGTAAAAAAAGACCTGTATGATTTAATGACCGATAGCCAAGATTGGTGGCCGGCAGATTATGGGCACTACGGACCCTTCTTTATACGGATGGCATGGCATGCAGCGGGAACCTATCGAATCGCCGATGGTAGAGGTGGCGGCGGTACCGGTGCGCAGCGTTTTGCACCCTTGAACAGTTGGCCCGACAATGCCAATTTGGACAAAGCCAGGCTCTTATTATGGCCCGTAAAACAAAAGTATGGCAAGAAATTATCCTGGGCAGATCTTTTGATTTTGGCAGGTAACTGTGCGCATGAGTCAATGGGGTTGAAAATGTTCGGTTTCGGCGGAGGTCGTGAAGACATTTGGCAACCTGAAGAAGATATTTATTGGGGGTCGGAAGCTGAATGGCTCGGCAATAAGAAGCGCTACAACGAAGAGAGAGAGCTTGAAAGTCCGTTAGGGGCTGCCCACATGGGATTGATCTATGTAAACCCCGAAGGACCGGACGCTAATCCGGATCCGGTGGCGGCCGCGCATGATATTCGCGAAACTTTTGGCCGTATGGCAATGAACGATTATGAGACCGTGGCATTAATTGCCGGCGGACATACATTTGGTAAAACACACGGTGCCGCTAGCGATGCGGAATACTTGGAGGCCGAGCCGGAAGGCGCAGGTATTGAAATGCAAAGTCTCGGATGGAAGAACAACTTCGGTTCCGGAAAAGGGTCCGATACCATTACCAGTGGTTTGGAAGGTGCATGGACGGATACCCCGACCCGATGGAGCCACAAGTACTTTGAAAACTTGTTCGGTTACGAATGGGAATTGACAAAAAGCCCCGCTGGCGCCCATCAGTGGAAGCCTAAAGGAGATGCCGGTGCAGGTACGGTACCCGATGCCCATGACCCTGAAAAAAAGCATGCTCCCTTTATGTTGACCACCGATCTTTCACTTCGAATGGATCCGGCATATGAAAAGATTTCCAGACATTTTTATGAAAACCCGGAAGAGTTTGCAGATGCGTATGCTCGTGCTTGGTTTAAACTAACACATAGGGATATGGGTCCTGTAAGCCGCTATTTAGGACCTGAGGTACCTACGGAGGAGTTGGTTTGGCAAGACCCCATTCCTGCGGCAGATTATGATTTGGTCAATTCAGACGATATCACTGGGTTAAAAGCCAACATCTTGGCTTCCGGACTATCGATTTCCGAACTAGTATCGACCGCTTGGGCCTCTGCATCCACCTTCCGTGGTTCAGACAAACGAGGTGGGGCGAATGGAGCACGTATTCGCTTGGCACCCCAGAAAGATTGGGAAGTAAATAACCCGGAGCAACTGGCAAACGTACTGGATACTTTAGGTCGTATTCAAAAGGAATTCAACGATGCTCAAGGTGGGAATAAAAAAGTATCATTGGCCGACCTTATTGTTTTAGGCGGTTGTGCAGCGGTTGAAAAAGCCGCAAAGGATGCTGGCCAAGAAGTGGATGTACCATTTACCCCAGGACGCACCGATGCTTCGGCAGCGCAGACCGATGCGGAAGCATTTGATGTATTGGAGCCTGTAGCGGATGGATTTCGGAATTATGAAAAAAGTAAGTATTCCGTAACACCTGAAGAGTTATTGGTCGATAAATCGCAACTAATGACATTGACAGCTCCCGAAATGACCGTTTTACTCGGGGGAATGCGCGTGCTGGATGCAAACTTCGATAAATCAAGACATGGCGTATTTACCAATCGGCGAGGAGCCCTTACCAATGACTTCTTCGTAAACTTGCTCGATATGGGTATTACTTGGGAGGCTACTTCCGAGGATGAAAGTGTATTTGCCGGTCGTGACAGAAAAACAGGAGCTATTAAATGGACAGGTACCCGAGTTGATCTTATTTTTGGATCCAATTCAGAGCTACGTGCACTAGCCGAGGTTTATGCTTGTGGTGATTCACATAAAAAGTTCGTTCACGATTTTGTGACCGCTTGGAACAAAGTGATGAATCTCGATCGTTTTGATATCGCCTAATATAGGCAATCAACATACATTGTATTTTAAAAAGGTGGTCTAAAGAACCACCTTTTTTGTTTTTATCTCTTCCTTTTATACATCAAGAATTTATTGCATTTGTCCCATGATCTGTCAGATATTATGGTGCTTATCATAGGGCCAGGGTCATATCCATAATTTCCCTCCAGATTGTGGGCCTTAGTAAGAAACTGCATACTCGTGAAAACATAGGAAATAGCTCTTTTGAAGTTTACCGCGCCACATTAGCTTAGTTGATGATATGAGTTTATCGTTCTAGAGAACACAATTTTAAGGTAATTTCTTACGTTAAAATATGAATATACTATCAATATCTAAAACCATCCTATTTGGAAACTGCATCTATAAACTTTCTAATCAAAGATTCCCCGGTCGCCGTGGCCATTGTTGACACCAATATGAAATTTGTATGTCATTCAGACGTTTGGTGTCAGGAATTCGGAAAGGGACAGCATACCCTAATCGGAAAGTCGTATTATGAAGTTCTTAGCAATACCCCTAAGGCTTTACATGAAGTGCACAAGGAATGTCTCGAAGGAGCTTCGAACAGTAATAAAGCACAAAAATTCATTCATTCAGACGGTACTGTTCAATGGCTCAAATGGAAAATAACGGCTTGGAAAGATGAACAGCAGCAGGTCGGTGGGCTTATCATCGTGCAGGAAGATATAACAGAGGAAAAACTACGGGAAGAATTATTGTTGAAAGCCAAGAGTGTTGCCCGAATCGGTGGATGGGAAATAGACATGGCCACCAATAAGGTATATTGGACCGAAATGACCAAGAATATACATGAGGTTTCCAAAGATTATATTCCGAGTTTAAGCGGCGGTATCAATTTCTACAAGGAAGGGATACATCGGGAAAAAATTACCCAATTGGTCAGTGAAGCAATGAACTTGGGTACCCCCTGGGATACAGAATTGATCATTGTCACCGCCAAGGGTAAGGAACTTTGGGTCCGCGCCAAAGGGGAAACGGAAATGGTCAATGGAAAATGCATACGCATTTATGGCACGTTTCAAGATATCGACAAAAAAAAAAGGATTTCTCTAGAATACCAGGCTATCTCTGATCGTTTGGCAATTGCTACCCATGCTGCCAAAATCGGAATTTGGGATTATGATATAGTGGAAAACCAGCTTGTATGGGATCAGAACATGTATCACCTTTATGGAATAAACGAAGCCCAGTTCAATGGTGTTGTAGAGACGTGGGAAGCTAGCGTACATCCTGAAGATAAGGAACGGTGCCTTCAAGAGGTAGAACAGGCGATTGCGGGGATTCAGGACTTCGATGCCGAATTTCGCATCATTTGGCCCTCTGGCGAGATACGTTATATTAAAGCAGAATCTACTGTTCGAAGGGATCCAGAGGGGAATCCGCTACGTATGATAGGCGCCAATTGGGATATTACCGAAGAGAAGAAAGCGCAAAAGAAATTAAAGAACCTATTGGATATTACCGGGAAGCAGAACGATAGCCTGTTGAATTTCGCCCATATCGTCTCCCATAACTTACGATCGCACTCTAGCAACCTTTCAATGCTATCTGGTTTTCTATCTCAGGAAGAAGATGAGAAAGAGAAACAGAATTTACTAAAAATGCTCACTGATGCGACAGAAAGCCTGAATGAAACCGTAGTGCATTTGAACGAGGTGGTACAAATAAAGACCGTTGCCGACGACAAAATGAAAACGGTGAATTTGTACGATACCATTATGGGGGTACAAAA
Source organism: uncultured Flavobacteriaceae bacterium (assembly GCA_947493175.1). Taxonomy (GTDB): domain Bacteria; phylum Bacteroidota; class Bacteroidia; order Flavobacteriales; family Flavobacteriaceae; genus Pelagihabitans. The sequence continues at coordinate 584,775 of CANLQD010000001.1, forward strand.
AAACCTAGCCCTCTTATTAAAGGAAAAGCAAGTCGTCTGTACTATTGATGTCCCCAAGGGCTTCAACATCAAGGCGATTCCGGCCTATGTAGACAGTATATTGCTAAATCTTTTTACCAATAGTGTTAAATACAGCGCTCCCGAAAGACGACCGCTCATATTGATCAGTGCTCTGGAAAGGGAAGAACAGCTTGTACTTACTTTCTCCGACAATGGCTTGGGCATCGACCTGGAACGTCATGGCAAAAAGCTGTTCGGTATGTACAAAACATTTCATAACCATAAAGAGGCTAAAGGAATCGGTCTTTTTATCACCAAAAATCAAATAGAGGCAATGAATGGCAAAATCGAGGTGGCCAGTACGGTAAACGTGGGCACTACCTTTACCTTGTATTTTCAGAAAAACTAAAAACAGATTCATGATGGACTTGAAAAATATACACAGCGTCTGTATTATTGATGACGATCCGATCTTTATTTACGGCACCAAGCGCATTATCAAAGACCTTGATTTTTGTAGTGAGATTATCATCTTTAATAACGGACAGGAAGCTATTGATGGTCTAAAGAATCTTGAAAACAACGGTGAAAATCTGCCCGAGGTAATTTTTTTAGATCTGAACATGCCCATCATGAACGGGTGGGAGTTTTTGGAAGACTTTACCAAGCTACCACCCCAAAACAGGGAGCAAGTAACCATCTATATTATTAGTTCCTCTATCGACCCTAGGGATTTGGAGCGAATTCAGGACTACAAGGAGGTAAACAACTACATTCTTAAACCACTTTCCCAAGAAGATTTGGTGGACGTACTCCGAGAGGTCGCTTAAAAAGTGTGTATTATATACTTCTAATCCCGTATTCCCGGACTGAAATTGTCCGGTGCTATTTGTGGCTGGTTTATGGTACCAGCATTTCCTGAATCGTTGTAAATAGTCCATTCGCTAAAGGTATAGGTAGGATTTCCTTGCCTGACTCCCGTATTTCTAACTGCTCGACCGTCTTCAAATTCATGATTGGTACCGGTGCCATCTTCGCCAACAACTCCGAAAATGTCAATGGTAGTACCAAAAGGGTCTACCAGTTCCAGCGTATCGTCTCCATTGGAATCGGCCGGACTATTCGTACCTATACCAAGGTCGGGAGCGAATCCATATACCCTCTCAAACTCCTCGTCATTCGGGGAGATTACAAAAGCACTTTCACCATTCATAGAAAAACCGGATAAATCTAACGTTGAGTTTACTTCGGTGTTGTCATTCGTATAACGACGAAGTTTCCATCCCTTTAAAGAAATCGGTTCCGAGTTTGCATTGTAAAGTTCTACGAAGCGTGCTCCCGTATTGTTATCGGGATCGGCCAATTCGGAAATAAAGACCCTATCGGAAGTAAATTCGTCAATAACATCCTCACAACGTGGCTCGGTGAATTGAATATCTTTTAAATCCCGGATCACTAACTGAAAAATTTCATTTTCTCGAAGTAACACTCCTGTAATACTTCCACTTTTATCGGGTAAGGTATCATTCTGAAAACTGGCAAATCCACTATTCAGCAAGATAAGCTCATTGTCGTTGCAATCGATTAGCAAGCGTTCCGTTTCTTCTTCGTTCAAAGCAAAGTTTTTTCCTAGGTCGGCCGTATCCATTTCCACCGATTTCAACTGTATCAGGGTGTGGGTTTGGTCTTTACTTAAATCGGCAATATTCAAAACAACCGGAGTTAACGACGATAGACCTTCGCACAAAACAAAAATATGCTCATCTACTTTACCAGACGGCAAACGGCCGACACTGGCATTTCCGAAAGAGGTAAATACACCTCCTAATTTAAAAACATCCTTGCTTTTTCCAAGATATAGCCCCTTTAAACGTATTCCTATTTTACTTCCTACTGGAAAAAAGAGATGTGTGTCGCGCAAATCGATTTCTATTTGAAAACCTTGGGTGGGGTTTTCAGGTCGGTCTTGAAAATAAAGGACGCTGAAAAAGTTACCCTCTTTATCCGAAGAAATCACGTAGCCCTCTATAATCAAGTCTTCCTGTATCTGAATTGTCTCATCTTCATACAGATTCTTGACCTCTTCATAAGTGGTATTGGCGACCAAAATGTCGGTACAACTACTTTCTGGCTGATCAAAGTTTCGGTCTTTGACACAGGAAAAAAGTAGTACCATGTCCAAAAAAAGTAACACTACAATCGCTCCGTTGGAAGTGCTTGAACTCATCTTTTTTATCTTTTCATCCTTTTTCCCCTTACAAAGAGGAGGGCTTTGAAAACCATATCGTTTTTCAAGGCTCTACTGTTTGGTCCCTCGTTTAGCCCCCAAAGACTTCGAAAACCTTTGACCACCTATCGATTCAAAAAATTTTAAAAACTAAAGGCAACGTTTAAAAAATAGGTGCGGCCATAGCCATACCAATATTTTGGGGCAAAAGAAGGAGAACCACTTTGGTTGTCCTGTTGCAGTTGTCCAAAATTGCCATTTCTGCTTTGCTCATAACCTCCAGTTTTGAATACCGTATTAAATGCATTGTTCACACTTGCAAAAACACTGATGTATTTTCCCTTTTTAAGCCAGGACTTCCCTCCCACCAAGTTCAACAAGTAGAAATCATCCAATGGTTTTTGAACCAATAACGCATTAACGTTTTCATCCGTGGCATCCGGAAAATTCTCACCTGTTTCCGGGTCCAAATAAAAACTTTGGGTACGTGTAATGGTCGAGATAGCGGCGTAGTTATTCGCCAAATAATTGGCAGTGGCCTTTACCCACCAATAGGTCGGGTCACGATAGGCAATACCTAGGGAAAAGGCTTGCTGGGGACCTTGAGGCAAGCGGAAATCTTTAATACTTGCCGTTCCCAAATCAATGGTACCGTCTACATTGATCAATTCCTCTTCAGCAGCCGCCGTATCAAAATTGATGGAAACATTAGGGTCACTGGCGAATCGATAACTTCCGATTGCGGAAACAAAACTCAATTTTACTGAGGACGACAGGTCATATTCCATTCCCAATTCAATGCCTTTTTGAAGTCTGTCTAGACCGGTCAAGACTTCTTGTACAAAATCAGACCCAACACCGGCGTCAACAAAAAAGAAATTAACATCGGTCGTATTTTGAAAGCGGGAGTAGAATCCGGTAAGCCTCGCATTCAATTTGGGAAGGCGAACGAAATAATTAATGTCGACCGTTGAAACCGTTTCACTAGTAATATCAGGAACTATCTGGTTATTCTCTCTTGGGTTTACAAAAGTGTTCTGTAATACCGGTGGTCTTGTGGAATAGGAAGCGTGGCCCGTAGCCCAATGCCTTCCGGTTATTTGATAGTTAAGCCCACCTTTGATACCATAGTCGGAAAATTGTACCGCATCGCTTTCCCCTAAGGAAGTTTCAAGAAAACGTTCATTCTGAAAGAGTCCGTCGCGTTGGTAATCGGTAACGGTATAATTTCCCGATACGAAAGCGTTCCACTTATTTTTTTGATATCGTAACTGACCAAAACCGGTTATTTGGGATGCATCGTATCTGTAATGATAATTAAAAATAGCATCCTTTTCTTTTTCGACAGTTCCACCTATATCATTTCTAGTATTCGAAAATGGGTCGATGTCTAGATGAAAACCGGCTCCGAACAAATCGTTGATTTTTGCATAGTTTTCAGATATTAGCCGCTGGTAGGAGGTTGCAAAATCTAGTTGTACATTTTTCGAGAGGTACCAATTCGCACTAATGTTGCCCATAAATCGCCGGTCATCTGCACGATCATCATATAATACATAGGACGCTTCTTCACGGGAATTAGCGGTGTACACCTTATCCCAGTTTAATTGCGGGTCTCTCAAAAAACCTTCCTTTGCCTGATTCGCACTCACAAAATTGGCTCCGATCGGACTATTCACATAATAGCTGGGAAGATACCGGTAGTAGCTGGGATCGGGGTTAGGTGCATTATAATAACCGAGTCTGCTCCTGGAGTTCTTACCAAATTGATATGCTATTCCCGTTGTCAGCTGTATTTTATCGGAGGTATAATAGTGATTGAAAATAAGAACGGGCTCCGTAATCTGGCGTTCCCTGGAATTTCGTATTTCCCCATCTTGTGTTCCCCAATACGGATTGTACCGATTCCCTACCATTTCAAAAACCTCTTCGGTAATGGCCGAAGAACGTCCTCTTCTGTTGGGAGCAAAAATTCCGGTCAGACCTATACTATTTCGATCGTTTAATTTGTATTCCAATGCTCCAAAAAACGAGAAGGCGTCGTACAAAGTCCCGTTGATATAGCCTTCCCTTGCCCACCTTCTGGAGCCGGAGACGCTATAGGTTAATCCGTCTGTATGGGTTTTGGATGTATGGGTTACCATCAACCTACCGGCATACGTACGGTTCGAAGCGGAGGTAGATATACGCGTTCCCGAACGTAGACCGGAGGGCCTGGTATCGATATTGGTGACACCGAGTATTCCTCCGAAAGTAGCATCAGCAGCGTTGAGGCCATTGGTGAACTCTTGATTTCGAGTCACATCGTTAAGTCCGCCCCAGTGGTTCCATTGTGGTCTTCCATCGACCAGTCTGTTCATTGGAATTCCGTTAACCAGTACCTGTCCGTATTGCGAATCGTATCCGCGAACGCGAAAGAATGCCTGTCCAAAATCAAATGCTGCCGTATTGAGAAAAATATCCCTGGTTCCCTGTAGCAAGGCTACCGAACCTGCACTGATCTCATCATCGAACAGTTCTGCATCGGTCAACGAAATGAGATTATCAGCCTGTTCGGTAGTAATATCCTGTTTGAGGTAAAGAATTCCCAAGTCTAACTCCTGTTTTTCGAGCTCAATGGGGATATATTGCGAAACATAATCTATCATGACCAATGATAGGGTTTGGGAGTCTTTGACGGTAACTATAAGCCGAAAATTCCCCAAGGCATCGGTAACAGACTGAAAACCTGTTCCTTCAATACCGACTATTACCCCTTCCAACGGAATTGAAGTCTGTTCGGTAACAACCTTGCCCCTGATCAAAGCTACCTCTTGACCAAATGCACGCTGCATAAGGCCAATGCTTATGCAAAGCACGAAAAAGAAACGCATTCAATATTAGTTAGTGTTCTTTTTCAATATATCCAGAAAGTGGGATAGGTTAGCGATAAAACCTTTGAAATAGCTATTTTTTTCGTTATTTGGAACTTATTTCTTTCAATTTTTATGAAATTTTATCTTACAGTCGTAATTTTATTTTCTTCTTTACTGCTTTTTTCACAGAAAAAAAAGCAGTATAAGATACGTACCATTGCTTTCTATAATCTTGAAAATCTTTTCGATACGGAAAACGACTCCCTGACGTTTGATGATGACCGAACCCCTAATGGAAAGGATAGGTGGACCAAAAATCGCTATGAACAGAAACTGGCACATATGGCAAAAGTCATCTCAGAAATCGGAAGGGAAACCTCAAAAACATCACCAGATATCGTAGGTGTTTGTGAGATAGAGAACCTGCAGGTACTTCAAGATTTAGTAAATCAGCCCCCTTTACTGAATAAAAAGTATGGAATTGTACATTTTGATTCGCCAGATGAGCGCGGTATCGACGTGGCCTTGTTATACAAGAAGGCATCTTTTTTACCCATATCAACGGCAAGTCATCGTCTTTTACTATTCAATGAAGAAGGGGAACGAAACTATACTAGAGATCAATTGGTGGTAGCGGGGTTACTAGATAATGAACAAATGATTTTCATTGTAAACCATTGGCCCTCTAGAAGTGGTGGTGCAGTACGCAGTAAGCCCAATAGAATGGCTGCGGCAAAGCTGAACAAACGTATCATCGATTCCGTGCGTCAATGGGATCCGGCTGCCAGGATTATCAGTATGGGCGATTTAAACGACGATCCGGTCGATGACAGCCTTAAAAAAGTGTTGAGAACCAAAAGTAAAGCAACGCAGTTGAAAGAAGGCGACCTTTACAATCCTATGGAACAACTTTTTAAAAAGGGAGCGGGCTCTTTGGCCTATCGTGATAAGTGGAATTTGTTCGATCAGCTGTTCTTTACATCGAATTTGTTACAGAACACGAATGGTCGCTATCGCTTTTGGAAAGCAGGCGTCTTCCGGTCATTGTATCTAACCACGAAAAAAGGGCGTTATAAAGGGTATCCTTTCCGAACCTATGCAGGTGGCAGCTATCTAGGCGGATATAGCGATCATTTTCCGGTGTATTTGTATTTGATCAGGGAGGACGCTGCCCTACCAAGGGACAAAAAATAGCCTTTACAATTCTTCTAGGAGTATATTACGCCACTTTACCTTGATGCCGCCACCATCGTGTATTTGCAGTGCGATACCCCCTTCCCCAGCACCAATTTTTTCATCGGTCAAAGTGACCATCTCCGTACCATTGAGCCATGAAGTTACCGTATCGCCATCGACCCGGATTTTCATTTTGTTCCATTCTCCCTTTTTTAGGATCTTGTCTTTTTCGGGTGCAGGTTTGATTAACCAGCCACGACCATAGGATTCATAGATCCCACCGGTATCATGCCCGGGAGGAGCCACTTCTACCTGCCAGCCATTTACCTTGGTACCCTCAACAGTAGAACGGATGAACACACCGCTATTACCATCGGCCTCTTGTTTGAATTCCAGGGTAAGTTCAAAGTTTTTATAATACGCATCGGTACCCAAGTAACCATATTGGTTGTCAGGACCACTTTCACATACGAGGAGCCCGTCTTCTAAGTACCACAATTCGGTGCCATAAATCGTCCAGCCTGTGAGATCTTTGCCGTTGAAGAGTGATTTTTGTTGAGCGCAGAGTAGTATGGGAAAAAGTAATGCCGATAGAAATAGTTTATTCTTCATATTTGAATTTTGCGTCTTTTGATAGCCTTTCATCAGATTTTCGCCTTCTCGGAAATGCCCTTGGTGCTATTTAGTTGAACCACTGATCCCACGGAATACGACTTAGGATACATAGCAATCCCAACCCATAAAAGATGGCGATGCTTTTGAACTTCTTTTTGCCCTCCATAAACTTTTTATGTCGCGACCAGCCAATGGTAATCAATACAATCGCCACAATATTAATGAACGGGTGTTCAACCGCCAATAGGCGAGATGGTGCATTTAGGCCTCCCATGCCCAGGGTCTGAATCGCTTTGAGTCCGCTTGGTGAAATAAAAAATAGGATAAGGCCAACTACCAACTGAATATGGGAGAGAATCAATGTAAAAAGACTCAGCCTAAAGTCTTTTGTGAGGTTGAAGATTTTGTTGCCCATCCATCCGATGAGTGCATTGGCCACCGCCAAAAACAAAAGGGCTAAAACAATGTATGCCAAGTAAGAATGTAAGGTCTGTATCGTTTCGTACATAGGTTTCGGTTTTATGAACTAAATGTACTGATTTTTGGGCATAAAAAAACCCTGACGGTATCGTCAGGGTTTTGAAGCAAATACTTTTCTTTTTAGTTGAAAAGATATCGTACACCTACCTGGAGTCTCCAAGTATCTCCAATACTAGTAGATGGTCTAAAGCTCTCCGATGGAAAATCTGATGTTCCGCTTACTGTATTCAAACGGTATACAGGTTCTCCTGCATCATTTCTGCCTCGGTAGTTCAGCAAATTCCGCTGTAAAGAGAACTGTTGAACGCCCCAGTCAGAATTGAACATATTGCCAACGTTCAAGAAGTCCATCGATAATTGAAGACGGTTCTTTTTATCTTTGGTAAGGTCAATATCTTGCGTAATCCTTAAATCATACTGATTGAACCAAGGGTTCTTAGCACCGTTTCTTTCTGTAACTTGACCTCTGTTTTCACTCAAGTATTCGTCCTGTGCTATATAGGCGTTCAGAGCATTTACCTGTGCTTCTTCGGTAACCACCGAACCGTTGATATCAAATTCTTCGAAATTCAACTCGGCGGCATCGTTCGGAACATAAATCAATCGATCGGCGTTGTCCCCAAAGTTCCCCGAGTAGGTGTAACTATAACGCCCATTTTCACCACCTTGCCAAAGAAGGCCTATCGTGGTACCACCTGACTGATAAGCTAGATTCCCTACAAAACGATTGGGTTGATCAAAAGCAGCAAAGCTACGGTTGGGATCATTCCTATTTTCCTGCACTGTAGCTGTCCAAAGAGATCCTGCCTGCGAACCTCCAGTGGCATCCAAATCCCTAGCTCTTGAACGGGTGTACGCCATAGAAGTGAAAAAACCGTTGTCGAATTGTTTCTCTAATTGAAAAGTAAAAGAATAATAATCCCCTTTTGTATCAGCGTTGGTCAACAAAAACACATTTCTAAAATCTTCATCGTTCGAATAACCCCCATCCCAAAAAGGTCGTTGATCGGGTCCGTTCAGCGTTCCGTCGGGTTCTCTTAGTATGGGATTGTAAACAATTGGAGTAGACACATCCCTAGAATAGATGAAATCGAAGGTTCCTGTAATGCCCCATGGCAATTGGTGATCTACCCCGATATTGGTTCGCCATGTCTGTGGAAGCTTGAAATCCCTATCGGTCAGGTTTAACTCGTTAGATAAGGTTTGGCCGGGATTGGTAGGGTTCCCAAAAGTCACATCCGGATTGAAAACATAGTTCGGACCAAATTCTGCAGCGACTTCATCACCTTCAAAACCAATTCCACCGCGAACCACACCGGATCCGTTCACCTGGTTGCTTAACCATACGAAAGGAATACGACCTGAGAAAATCCCCGTACCTCCCCGTACCTGCGTCGTACCATCACCGTTTACGTCCCAGTTGACTCCTACCCTTGGAGACCACAAAGGTCGTACCTTGGGGAACTGGCTTACATCAGGAGTAAAAGAATCTCCATCTTGATCAATAAAGGTCTTATCCAAATCGTCCAACAAAGTATTTCTTGGAATATCGGTCGCATAGAAAGGAAAGTCGATTCGAAGACCCCCTGTTAGTTTCAAGTTATCGTTGAGTTGATACTCGTCTTGGAAATACACCCCAACTTGACCAAAATTCACTTCATCGACTGGAGGGGTCAAGGAACCGTCCAACGCAAAACTCTTTGCAAAGGCATCCGGGTACGCCCCTGGGGTTTGATTGATTACCGTTTCTACAAAGCTGTCATAACTTGTAAATCGGTAGAAACCGTTGAACACCGGGTTAAAGGCATTTTTAAAGGTCATATATTCAAAATTAGCACCAATCGTATAGGTATGCTTTCCTGAGTAAATCGAAAAGTTATCGGTGATATTGAATACATTGTTTTCGAGCAAGTTCCCCACTGTGAAAAGCTCGTTACCCAAAGCCGTATAATACAATAAGTTACCTGAAGGGTCCGGTTCCAATACCTCGATGAACGGGAAGGCTTGTCCACCCGGAATACCTCTTTTTGGGTCTGCTATAGATGTGTAGCCAACATTCAATTGATTCGACATATTGTCCGATACCTTGGAATTCCATTCCCCAACGATAGACTCTACTAAACGGTCGTTCGTATAATTGGCATTGGCAAACGTTACTGCTTCTACTCCTTGACGGCGGGTATTGCGATAGCGTGTGGGCAAGAATCGGTTCGAGTTGTTGTTGATACGTACATCGGCAGTTGACTCATATCGATTGTAACGTACCGAGAATTTGTTGTTCTGATTTAAGTTATAATCAAATCGAATGTTGAACCTATTCTGTTCGGAAGCAAAAGGATAATTCTCATAAGGACCTGTATTATAGCCATATAAATTAAACATCTGTTCCTGAATAAAATCCAAATCGGAAGCAGGGACCCTAGATACAATGAGGCCGTCAGGTGTAAGACCGGGTCGAGATGCCACTCTTTGAAACCCAGGTACAGCCTCTTCCTCTTCTTCGTAACTGACAAAGAAAAAGAGTTTGTTCTTAATAATAGGCCCCCCAAGGCTTACCCCTTTTATTTCGTTTCTTGAATCCCCAGGATCAAAAGTCAGGTCACGTAGCTTGGTACCGACCATTTGATCGTTCCGTAAATAGTAGTAGACAGAACCTTTGAATTCATTGGTACCCGACTTGGTAACAGCATTCACGGAGGCTCCAGTAAAACCGGCCAATCGAACATCGTAAGGGGCCAAATTTACCTGTACTTCCTCGATGGCATCCAAAGAAATAGGGTTAGCACCCGCAAACTGCGCATTGCCAAGACCGAAGTTGTTGTTATAAATGTTTCCGTCAATAGTGTAGTTGTTGAATCGACCGGAGGTTCCTGCAAAGGAAGTTCCGTTCGATTGCGGTGTCAATCTGGTAAAATCGTTGATGCTCCTGCTGATAGTAGGTAACGCATCAATTTTATCCCGTGAAAGGTTGGTCACTGGGCCTGTGCGATCTGGGTCGATGATATCACCCCTAGTAGAGGTAACGACCACCTCTTCTAGTTCTACACCCTCGGCCAAATCGACTTTTAGGTTATAGCTTTGACCTAGGCCCAAAGTAATTCCCTCATAGGTCTTATCCTGAAAACCTATATAGGACACAACCACTTGGTAAGGCCCTCCGACCCGAAGGTTGGCAAAATAAAATCGACCATCCTCATTGGCAATGGCACCGTAGGTAGTACCAGATGGCGTGTGCGTGGCAACCACGTTGGCCCCGAAAAGCGGTTCACCGGCTTGATCCAATACCGTTCCCTGCATACTGGAGGTAGTCACACCTTGTGAAAAAGCGAAAGCGGTCATAAAGAACGCTAGCAATAGGAAGTACTTTTGTCTCATTTGTTCTCGTTTTTAAATAGCTTAATTTTTGGCAAAAGTGAGGTATTTTTCACCTTTTCGTATTAAGCTAATGTTAAATTAGCATTGCAAATTTAACTTAAAATTGGCAGCTTGGAACTCTGAGAGACAGCTAGTTATTAGAGGTTATTAAAAAGTGCGGAAGTAGTCTATTATTTCTTAAAAGCTTGCAATAATTGCAAGGTAGATGCATCGTGATCGCTAATTTCGGAATGCTGTATATCCTTTAGCGTGTTCCCTGCCAGTTGTTTGCCCAATTCTACACCCCATTGATCATAGCTGAAGATATTCCAGATATATCCCTGAACAAATATTTTATGCTCGTACATTGAAATCAAAGCCCCTAAACTTTTTGGGGTAAGTTTCTCAATAAGAATCGTGGTAGTAGGTTTGTTCCCTTCAAAAACCTTGAAAGGGAGTAGCTTTTTCAGTTGCTCCTCGGGCATTTGTTTCCCAGCTAGCTCTTGTCGCACCTCCGCTGCTGTTTTACCGTTCATCAAGGCCTCGGTCTGAGCGAAGAAATTTGCCATTAGTTTTTGATGATGGTCGGTCTCACCATAAAGTGATTTTTTAAATCCGATAAAATCGGCAGGAATTAATTTGGTCCCTTGGTGGATCAATTGAAAGAACGCATGTTGGGAATTGGTTCCCGGTTCGCCCCAAATAATGGTTCCTGTTTCGTAACTCACCCTATTACCCGCCCTGTCTACACTCTTGCCATTGCTTTCCATGATGCCTTGCTGCAAATAGGCAGAAAATCGACTCAAATACTGGGTATAGGGAATAATAGCCTCTGTCTCGGCACCGTAAAAATTATTGTACCATACACTTAAAAGTGCCAGTACTACCGGGATGTTTTGGTCGAAATCCGCTGTTTTAAAGTGCTCATCCATGTCATTGGCACCAGCAAGCAACCCATCGAAATGGTCATTACCAATGGCCAGAGCAATAGAAAGGCCTACAGCGCTCCAAAGCGAAAAACGGCCACCGACCCAGTCCCACATTGGAAAAACATTTTCGGGAGCAATACCAAACTCGGCTATCTTTTCGGTATTTGTTGATACCGCGGCGAAATGTTTGGCAATATCTTCCTGTTTAGCGTGTTCCAGGAACCACTTTTTAATAGTGGTAGCATTGCTCAATGTCTCTTGGGTGGTAAATGTTTTGGAAACCACAACGAACAGCGTTGTTTCAGGGTCTAAATCCCGTAAAGTTTCTCGAACGTGATCCCCATCTACATTGCTTACAAAATGTACTTTTAGATGATTCTTGTAGAACTTCAAGGCTTCAGTGACCATTGCGGGACCCAAGTCGGAACCTCCAATACCAATATTCACGACATCTGTAAAAGGTTTTCCGGTATATCCTTTCTTATCGCCTGAAATAACCGACCCTGTAAAGTTTTTAATATGTTCTTTTACTTCGTAAACTTCGGGTATCACATTGGAACCCTCTACTAGAATAGTGTCTGACGCTTTTGCACGGAGTGCGGTGTGGAGTACAGCCCTTCCCTCTGTTTCATTGATGGTATCTCCTTTGAAATACTTCCCGATAGCATCTTCGAGATGAAGCTCATTGGCCAAATCAATAAGCAGTTGCTGCGTTTCCGCTGTAATGCGATTCTTTGAAAAGTCGACCAGAAAGTCGTTCCATTGCAAGCTAAACTTTTCGGCTCTTTTTGGGTCGGAGGCGAACAACTGTTTTAAATGTTGTTCGCTTGTTTGATCGTAATGTTGTTGAAGCTTTTTCCAGGCAGTTGTTGTGGTAGGGTCGGTGTTCTCTAGCGACATGTTACTGATTGAGGGTTAGCAAATCTTCATTTTCTTCTTCTTGCGGCACTTCTGGGTAGCCGATACAGTCTAACTGATCTTTAAGCGGACCTATATACTCAAAATAGGTTGGTTGTAAGGTCTCGGCCAACGGTTCTGCTTTTGGAAGCTCTTCCCGCAACGGATCTACTTGACGTCCGTTTTTCCAAAAACGGTAACAAACATGTGGTCCGCTCGTATTGCCGGTCATCCCAATCCATCCGATGACATCACCTTGACGTACATAATCCCCTCTTCGCACTTTTTGCTTTTTCATATGAAGGTATTGGGTACTGTAGGTGCCATTGTGCCTGATCTTTACATACTTGCCATTGCCTCCCCGACGGGTAGACTCGGTTACCGTACCATCGGCAGTAGCCAAAATCGGCGTACCTACCGGTGCGGCATAATCGGTTCCCCTATGCGGCCTTACGCGATTTCCATAGTAACGAATTCTTCTTTTAAGGTTATATCGTGATGATAACCGGCCAAATTTCAAGGGAGCCCTTAAAAATGTCCTACGAAGGTTATTTGCTTCTTCATCGAAATAATCAACAATGCTTTTCAATGAATCGTTCTCATAGGCGAAGGCATAAATGGTGCGGCCATTGTGCTCGAAATATGCGGCCTCGATGGGGCCGGCACCGGCATAAATAGAGTCGTTGATATACTTTTCTTTATAGATTACTTTGAACTTATCCCCTTTTTGTAGTTTAAAGAAATCGACCGTCCAAGCATAGACTTCGGAAAGGTTGTTGGTAACATTATAATCGATACCTTGCTCTAAAATTGCTTCGGACAAAGAGGTTTCTATGACTCCAGAAGCTTCCCGTTCTACATATTTTACTTCTTTTCGATCTTTGTACGCCACCACACTGTCGCGAAGATCAACCACTGTATAATTGATGGGGTCGTTTTCGTAAATAAAGACTTGGGCGGTTTCGGAGGTATCCTTAGACTGCAAAATCATGTAGGGTTTCCCCACTCGGATCCTGCGAACATCAAAAGTATCTTTAAAGTCTTGGGAAATCCTTGCAATTTTGGGGTAATCGACCTTATGGGAAAGCATTAACTCCCCAAAGCTATCGCCTCTTTTGACCGTGTCGATCTTTACTTTAAAATTATCGAGATTGAATCCGAATTGTTTCGCTGCTACCTTTTCTACTACTTTGGTTACCTCGGCGATTTCATTTTTGACCGGCTCCGACAAATGTTTTTCCTTACATGAAACAAAAATCGTTATCAGTAAAAGAATGCCCCAGAAATTCTTCATCTTTTCTTTATGCTTTTGCGGGGTTAAAGATATGGTCTACCCACTGCTTCCCCCAATTATTTAACTCTTGTTTTGAATATAGTTTTGGAAAAAAAACGACTTTTTGGAAACTAGGCGGCAGATATTCTTTCCAGTTGGTGCCTCCAGAGGCATCTATTTCCTGTTTATCTTTTCCCAAATATCGATGGGCAGAACCTAGATGCATTAAAGGCCAGTTTACATTAGCGTTTATATCCAAGTTCTTTAACGCCTCAACAAGCACTTTATTATCTTGTTTTTCTTTGGGCAATTGTAAGAATTTATGATAGATGGTACGCTGTTCAACTTGTTTTGCTATCCGTATTAAACGAGGGGTGTAGCGGTATTCGAATTGCTTTAAGGTCAAGGTCTTTTGTCCTGTGGCAATATCGGTCGCGCCTTTCTTCCAGTAGATATGCTCGTAAAGCTCTTCTATAGGGTGGTTTGAAGAAAACTGGCCACGCTCGGTATGATGCACCAGATTCTCCAAGGGAGTTGCATAAATCTCGATCATGCGATACTGGGCAGATTGAAACCCACTTGCCGGCAACAGTGCCATTCGGTATTGTAAAAATTGCTCTCTTTCCATCCCCTTGATCATAATGCTGAAAGAGGAAATCAGGGCCTGATAGTAGCTATTGATTCTCCTTGTCTTCTCAATAAAGAAATCAAGATGCTGCGATTTATCGTCTACCAGTTGTTTTTGCTCATGTAGAATCAGTTTAAAGTACAGTTCCGTAATCTGATGGTACATGATGAAAATCTCTTCATCGGGAAAGTAGGTTCTGGGCACTTGGAGACTAAGGAGGGTATCTAAATGTATATAATCCCAGTAGGTGAGGTATCGCTGGTAGAGCAGGCCGTCGAGATAGGAGCTAAGGTCTTGGCCCGAATCCTTATATTTTTCTTCAAGTTTGGTTATTTGGGATTCGATTTGCTCCTTTTTGTTCATCGATACGCTAATCCATTATTAATTTGAACTGATGCTTAAGCCCATTGTAGGCATCTAGATCCGCTTTGATAGACCCCACGGCCAAATCGGCCTTTATTCGTATTGGAATCCGATTATCATCGGTCGAGACCCAAAGTGATAGGCTTTCTTTTTCCTTGAAAACCCGTCCCGATTGTACCAAAGGCCTAAATTTATAGCATTCTACCTTACCAAATTTGGTCTTCAGTACCTCCGTACCCAAGTACTTCAATTTAAAATTAAAGATGCCGTCATCGTCATAAAGCATCTTCAATTGAACGGCCTCACCTTTTACTAAATCCTTGGGATTATAATTATTACGAAGGTAATAGAACGCCGATAACAAGTCTTGGATACTGTCTTGCAATTCAAAATTATACTTTTTCTTGTTTTTTTTGTCATTCAATACCGCTTTTTCCTTTTCATGATCAAAGTCGATCTCATAGTCCTTTTTATAACCACCTTCATCAATCTTTCTTATGAACTTGTAGGGGCGACCATCTTTCTTGGCAAAATAGCTTTCATAGGTATCATCTACCTTAAAGAATATACTGGCAAATCCGGTGGTCTTACCTTTTCCTACAACATGATAAACAGGAACCCCTTCGATTTTATCTGACTTCACATGCAGCGTAGCATAACTCGCATTCAAAATACCATAATGCATACGAAACTTTAACCACTCTCCCGGTTTAAAAACAGATTCCTTGGTGTCGCCCCCGTTTTGAGCCGTTATCAACTGAGCGGCCAGTATAAAAAGAAGGATGTAAATCTTTTTCATATTTCGATTTTCGGATTAAAATTAGCAAAACGGTCATCAAAACAGTTTTAACTTACAGTTAATAAAACAAATTTTATTCCAAAGTATTGTATGCAGCCGTAGGCAGGGCAAAAAAAAGCCCTGATGAAACATCAGGGCTTTTCCTAAATAACCAACCAAACTTTAAATTATGAAAAACCAATACTTAAAGTTATAAGGGAACCACCCCTTATGACAACGAATTTACTACAAGATCAAATCTTGGTAAACCCTTTTAACGGACTTTAACTATTCTCTTAACAGATATTTATCATTGTAAGTAAGTTTTGACCGAAATTTTAAGATTTATAACAGTTTTTGCTCCAATACAAAGCTGCGATAACGCCTCGTTATAGCCCCGTATTCGAAGTATTTTACGAGCCTAGGTTAAAGCGTGCCCCGTGAAGCCTGTTCCCGTTCAATGGATTCAAAAAGTGCCTTAAAATTTCCCTTCCCGAATGATTTGGCACCCTTTCTCTGTATAATCTCTATGAACATCGTTGGGCGGTCTAGAATAGGTTTGGTAAATATCTGCAGTAAATACCCTTCTTCATCTCTATCGATCAAAATACCCAACTCGCTTAGCGGCTTCAAATCTTCGTCAATTTCACCTACTCGGTCTAGTACATCTTCGTAGTAGGTGGCAGGTACTTTTAAAAACTCGACCCCCCTATTTTTTAAAGCGGTCACGGTCTCTATAATATTATCGGTTGCCAAAGCCATATGCTGCACACCGGCCCCGTTATAAAATTCGATATACTCTTCTATCTGAGACTTTTTTCGCCCATCGGCAGGTTCGTTGATAGGGAATTTTATGCGTCCGTTGCCATTACTCATCACCTTGCTCATCAAAGCGGTATATTCCGTAGAAATATCTTTATCATCGAAAGAGACCAGCTGCGCGAAACCCATGACCTTTGCATAAAACTCGCACCATTTGTTCATCTCGTTCCAGCCTACGTTACCGACCATATGGTCTACATACTTGAGGCCAATATCATTTGGTTGATAAAATGGTTCCCATTTCTGAAAACCGGGCATAAAAGTGCCTTGATACTTAGAGCGCTCTACAAATATGTGCACGGTTTCACCGTAGGTATGTATTCCTGAAAGTATAATTTCTCCATCTGCATCTGAGATGCGATTAGGCTCCATATAGCTTTCAGCGCCTCTTTTGATCGTTTCCCGATGGCTCTTTGTTGCGTCATCTACCCAAAGTGCAATGACCTTTACCCCATCTCCATGGGTATCGATATGCCTATTGATATCTCCTCCAGATTTTAGGGGAGAGGTTAACATAATACGTATTTTACCCTGTTGGAGCACGTACGAAACGGTATCCTTTCGACCTGTTTCCAAACCGGCATAAGCCAGAGGCTGGAAACCCCAGGCCGACATATAATAATGTGCTGCCTGTTTCGCATTACCCACATAGAGTTCTATGTAATCGGTACCCAAAAGTGGAAGAAAATCTTCTGCCTCTGGGTTTTCGATAGGGAGTTGTAATGATGTTTTATCTAGTGTTGACATGATTTTAGTTTTTTGATGAATACAATATACTGACATTCCGGTATGAGGAACATCAACAGGAAGATAGTAGATTTCCGCCCACACGGAAATGAGAGGGAACAATTAGTTACCACATGGCCCGTAGGTGGGCTGTTATGTCAATTCTAAGGTGTAGCATAACGATGCATTCGCTTGTTACAAATATCCGAAAAAAGAATGGGTTCTGAAGTGTATCTGTATCAAAACCAATAGCCCACACTAAAAAACAAATTATCGGTATTCCCTTCAGGGCTCCAAGAATACATAAGCTGTACGGGGCCTATGAAAGACTCCCAACCATAACCTACCCCATAACCTGAAAAGTTAGGACTGGTAAACCATTCGCCTGTTCTAAAAATATCGTCTTCTACATTGGCATAGTTGGCCGAAAAGAGCAAATGATTTTTTTTGGCGAACTCAAAATCAAGTCTGCCGTAGGCCTTTACATAACTATTTCCTGGAAGGCTTAAAAAATCATACCCTATGAAAGGTACAAAATTATTGATCAGATCGGTACCAAAGCCGCCTAGGACAAAATCAAAAGAAGTAACATTGGATGTCCCCAACTTGAAACCTCCTTCGGTCTCGATGTTCAATGAGAGGTTTCGCATTAAAGGAAAAGCAGCTCCCATTCGGGCTTTTGCTATCGAGAACTCCTTAAAATTTTCATTAAAATCAGAGGACAACACATAAAAATGAAAATCTCCATTGAAGTAAAGTCCTTTAGTCGGGAAGTATCGGTCATCGTAGGTGTCGAGCCGCAACTGCCCATAAGCACTGTAAAAGTTGCTTTTTTCAAATAAGGTCCTGCCATTTTCCATCCGAAGGGTATTGACCGCTTCTTCGTCGGCCAACGCCCCTAAGGTTCGGGTGCTATACTTCAAAAATTTATGTTCAAGCCCTAGAGTAAATGCAAATTCTTCGCGCAATACGGTTTGAACGTATAGCTGATTGGTAATATCGGTTACCGACAGGTTAATACTATTTACATTGAGGCCCGAGGGAACCTCAAAATTACTTCTTATCAACCCAAAATCGATTTCATATTCGAAGTCGTTAAATCGAGAATTGACCCCAAAACTCCAATAAGATCCCTTGTCTACATAGTATTGAAAATTGTATCGTAGATTATCTCCCAAAATGAAATCAAAAGAGGTAACATCGTCGCGCATCAAGAAATTCTTTCTTGTAAGATTTAATAATGCTCCGCTTTTATAGAGTCCGTCATAGTGTGCCCCTATGCGTAGAAATGTTTTTTGCCTGGTTTCGTTCAATGGCAGCACCAAATCTTCGCCAATACCATTATGGTTTAACCTGTATCGAATGGTCTTAAAGTTTCCGGTTGCAGAAAGGTTGCTGATTCCCTGTTGTAACTTTTCGAAAGTGATTTTTTTTCCGAGGTCAAAACGCAGTTTCCCCTTTACATACCCTCTGGTATAGTTTTTAACATCTCCGGCAATAATGAGCCGGTTGACCATTAAAGTATCTTGGATGGCAACGGGTTCTATATTCTGCCTTTCTATATTCTGGTATTGCGAAAGCTTCCTGAGTTCACTTATTTGTGTCTTGGCCGCCGTCTCTCCCTCTGCTACAATTTCCGAGAATAACTGAAAGTCAATAAGTGAATACGCTGCGATGTCGGGTTTTATATAAATATCGGTCTGAATAGATTTTTCTTCCATTGCCGAGACCGTTCGATAGTTATTTACCTGTTGTAAAATTTCGGTGGCCGAGGACAGCTGATCTTTGCTCGAAAGGCCATGTTGTACATCGGATCCTATGATTACATCGGCCCCCATGGCAATGACCTCATCTATTGGATAATTATTTACAATACCGCCGTCGATCAAGGTTTGACCATCTATAGTCGCAGGTTCGAAAAGTGAAGGAAGGGCGGCACTGGCCATGACCGCCTGCGGAAGGTATCCTTTATTGAGCAATACCTCTTTACCTGTTTCTACATTGGTGGCCACACAAACAAATGGCACCGGCAATTCACTGAAATCATTCACATCTTTCACATGATATAGCAGACGTACCAGCTCATTGTACACGTTTTGACCTCCCGAAAACGCCTGTGGAATCGTAACCTTATATTTATCGAAAGGCAATGTTAATGCGTAGCGTTCGGAGTCTTCCTTTTCGTAAAAGGTTTTGGCATTTCTTGGAAGATTGTCCTGAATAAGTCCACTAAAATCGACCACTCTGAAAATCGAATCGAGCTCTGTTGCAGAATATCCCGCAGCATATAGCGCCCCCACTACCGAACCCATACTGGTTCCGCCGATATAATCTACTTGCACCCCCGCTTCTTCGATAACCTTCAGCACCCCGATATGGGCCATCCCCTTGGCGCCCCCGCCACTTAGAACAACACCCACTTTTAGCTGGTCGGTTTCCTTGGCATCTTGGCCATGGGAGCTAAGGTAGCACAGAGTGATAAATGAAAAAAGAATTATCCTACGCATGCTGGTCATCTGTCATATTTACGGGTGAAATGTTTCATAAATCTTCCTGGCCTTTGCCATACCTACCGTTGCGGCCAAATTTTCTACAGAAGCCTCCTTAATTCGCTTTACCGATTTAAAACTCTTCAATAAATCTTGTGCTGTTTTTTGACCGATTCCCTCGATTTGCTCCAGCTCCGAGTTAATGGCCGCCTTGCTTCTTTTGTTTCGATGAAAGGTAATACCAAACCGGTGCGCTTCGTTACGCAATTGTTGGATTATTTTTAAACTTTCCGATTTTTTATCGAGATACAAGGGTATAGGGTCCTCTGGAAAATAAATCTCCTCTAGCCGTTTTGCAATTCCGATGATGGCAATTTTACCACGTAATCCCAACGTATCCAAACTTTTTAAGGCAGATGATAACTGCCCCTTGCCCCCATCGATTACAATAAGTTGGGGAAGCGACTGTGCCTCATCGAGCAACCGTCGGTAACGTCTGAAAACAACTTCTTCCATGGAAGCGAAATCATCGGGGCCTTCAACGGTTTTAATATTATAATGGCGGTATTCTTTTTTGGACGGTTTCCCATCTTTGAAAACCACACAGGCCGCGACCGGATTGCTCCCTTGTATATTACTATTATCGAAACACTCGATATGTCGAGGTTCTTGCGATAGCCGTAAATCGGTTTTCATTTGAGCCATGATGCGATTTGTATGTCGATCAGGGTCGATGATCTTGATTTGTTTAAATCGCTCTTGTCTAAAAAACCGGGCATTTCGTTCGCTCAGTTCCACTATTTTCTTTTTATCGCCCAAACGGGGAACGGTAACCTTTAAATGAGGTTCTACTGTAACCGGGAATGGGAGGTATAGTTCTTTCGACCGAGACTTAAATCTTTGTCGTATCTCTACTATGGCAAGTTGCAATAAATCCTCATTTTTTTCTGCCAGTTTCTTTTTAATTTCCATTGTATGTGAACGAATGATAGATCCATGCGACAGTTGTAAAAAGTTGATATAGGCAAAGGCTTCATCTGAAATAATGGAGAACACATCGACATTGGTAATTTTTGGATTTACAATGGTCGACTTCACCTGGTAGTTTTCTAGAATATCGATTTTATCTTTCATCCGCTGCGCTTCCTCGAACCGCATCTCCTCGGCCAACGATTTCATTTGTCGTTTGAAATAATGCAGCGAAGATTTAAAGTTTCCTTTAATGATTTCCCTAATGTCGTCTATTTGTTTATGGTATTCCTCTGCCTCCTGAAGACCTTCGCAGGGGGCCTTACAATTGCCCAAATGAAATTCGAGACATGATTTGAACTTCCCGGCACTTATTTTTTCGGCAGACAAATCATAGTTACAGGTGCGTAGAGGATAAACACTTTTTACAAGTTCTAGCAGGGTTCGGACCGTTTTCATACTAGTGTACGGACCGTAGTATTCCGAACCGTCTTTAATCAGTTTTCGGGTGGGAAATATGCGGGGAAAACGCTCGTTTTTGATACAGATCCAAGGATACGATTTATCGTCTTTTAACAGCACATTGTACCTTGGTCGGTACTTTTTAATGAGATTGTTTTCGAGCAATAAAGCGTCGGACTCGGTAGGTACTACAATATGTTTGATCCGATGAATTTTTTTTACCATCACCCGAGTCTTACCATATTCATGGTTCTTGGTGAAATAGGAAGAAACCCGTTTTTTGAGGTTTTTAGCCTTCCCTACATATAAAATTTTGTCATCGGTATCATAAAACTGGTAAACCCCAGGACTATCGGGCAAGGTAGTCAGCTGAACATCAATAGGTACTTGGGACATCGTCTTATGGTAGCTTATAAATCAGGTTTACAAAGTTAAGTTATTGTCTTTTTACTTAAAGAATAGGTAATCGTTCCTTTTTGAGAGAGGTTTAAGAATTTGAAGGTTTTTTGGTTCAAAAAACCAATTATTCAAAAAATGTATGCTGTTAAAATGCTCTTTTAACAAAAAAATTGTTCAAAAGACTTTTTTGAACAGGTATTATTTTATCAAAAAACAACTATATCATAAACTTTTTAGTTTAATTCTCTCAAGATAGGCAAAAAAAAGTGGAAGTAAGAAAATCCTTTATTTCTTGCTTTTTTAGAATAAGCAAAGTACTACTCATTTATTATAATACTGTAAATCAAATATTTACATTTTCAACCCTGTAGAACAAATGGTCTATTCGCTTCTGCCGCTTTTTCTTGAAATTACAGGATTTGTGTATTTCATCGGTAAAAAGTTGCATTTTAAGGATTTTTTAACCGTTTTTTTATCTATATTTAACTGTCAAAATCAAAGAAAACATGGACAAATACGTAATCACCCTCGGGTTATATCTTATGCTCATGCTTTTTTTCAAAATTTACTACTACGTAAGTTTGAAAGAATAGCATTACTTTTTGCGATACCTACTTATTCTTCTTAAAGGGCCCCCACCTCATTAAGCGTTTAATTAAAAATCATGCTCAAAAAAGATTTGAGAGTGAACTTCGGTATGGAA
Organism: uncultured Flavobacteriaceae bacterium; assembly: GCA_947493175.1. Taxonomy (GTDB): domain Bacteria; phylum Bacteroidota; class Bacteroidia; order Flavobacteriales; family Flavobacteriaceae; genus Pelagihabitans. Next base: position 606,920 of record CANLQD010000001.1, read on the forward strand.
CGGGATTCCTTGACCAGGGAAGCGCTTTTAAACTCTAGTTTGGGTTTGGCCAATGCGCTCTTGCGAGCACCTATTTGGAATGGCACCTATTACCATCTTTTTTTGCCCATATTTGAAAAAAAAGAAATAGATACCTCTTTTGTCCTATCCATTTTACAGGGAAAGGATAAAGAAGTCGTAGTCCCGAAAGTTTCAGGCCCTTCTTCACTTACCCATTATTTGCTTACCGACAACACTACATTGGCCAAGAATGCTTGGGGTATTCCAGAACCTGTGGATGGTTTAACTATCTCCCCTAAAAAAATCGATTTTGTTTTTGTTCCCCTCCTTGCTTTTGACAGAAAAGGAAATCGAGTGGGTTACGGTAAAGGTTTTTATGATCGTTTTTTGGCCGAATGCCGGCCCGGAGTTATTAAAATCGGTCTATCACTGTTCGAAGCCGTTGAAAAAGTTACCGACGTAGCTGACACTGATATTGGTCTCGATTATTGTGCAACACCTACAAACCTTTATTCTTTCGGCAATTCTTGACTCTCATGCGCAGCCGGCTCGGTTGTTTCTTCTCCCTTATTACCAAAAGCTTTTTTATTAAAGACGATCAAAATTCCCACTCCAGTGCTGATAGCGGTATCGGCAATGTTAAATACAGGCTCAAAAAAACTAAATGTGCGTCCTCCGAAATAAGGTACCCATTGTGGCCAAACAGCATTTTCAATGATGGGAAAATGCAACATATCTACCACCTTTCCATGAAATATTGGACCGTATGGATTGTCGGCAAACAAAGTGGCTACCTGTGTTCTGGTGCTTTCGTCAAAAATTAAACCGTAAAACACTGAATCGATAATGTTCCCTAGAGCTCCGGCAAATATCAGCGATACGGATATAATATAGGTCATCGAAGACTTTTTTCGGATGATATCATATAACCAATAACCGATTCCAAAAATAGCGAACAACCGAAAAACGGTCAAAATCAATTTTGCAGTACCTTCCGAAATAGGTAAGAAGTCGTCCAGTTTTGCACCCCAAGCAGCACCAGGGTTCTCAATGAAATTGATTTCAAACCATGAAAAAACTTCCACGACTTGCCCATAGGTAAAATTTGTCTTGATGTAAATCTTACTCCATTGATCGATTATCAGAATAATAATGATGAGCAACAGGGATTTTTTAATAGTCATATTCCGATTTATGAAGGGCAAAAGTAGCGATATTATTCGGTTTTCGTTAAGTAGATATCCCCGGTTACGGTATTCAATTCATAGTGAGTGCTCCCCATAGGAATCCGATTCTCCCCGACCTTGCCATACTTACTGGTTGCACTGATTTCAGCGCTGTCTCCTAAAACAAATATATCACCACTTTGGGTAACTACCGAGACCGATTCGGACACATGATCGAGCAAACAACGCCCATCATTTAGGCCAACCTCAAGATTTTGGTAATCTCCAGAAGCCGTTACATTACAACTGGTCCCTCGCAATGCTACTCTTTTATAACGTGGTATTTTTATGTATAAGGCAATCGATACCACCTTGTGTGCGCTCAACTTATCATTGGGGTTCAAAAAACTGGGCCTAAACGCCGCCCCTACCAATAGTGTTCTTCCCTCCTCCTTTATTTGTAGCAACAAGTCCTTATTGTATTCACCATCTATTTTAGCCTCTACCACCATTTCATTCTCATCAACGGTCTCCATTACCACTTCAAAACAATTGTTAGCATTAATACTGATCAATGAAATATCGGGATGTAGAATAGATTTATGTACAACTTTTTGGGTATACCCGAACGTGACCATGAGTAAGAACAAGAAGTAAAATGGAGATGGCATACCCCTGAAAACTGTTGTATCTGAGAAGACCTACAAGCCTTTAAACCTGTAGGTCTTTGTATTAAACTCAATGTTAAGTCAAATAAACAACTGCTGTTTTTATTATTGACCTACCCAATTGATTATTTCTGCATATTCTTTGCCTCTATACTCAATGTAGCATGCGGTACCAACTTTAAGCGCTCTTTATTGATCAATTTGCCGGTAACACGACAAATACCATAGGTTTTGTTTTCAATTCGCAAGAGGGCGTTTTTTAGATCCCTAATAAACTTTTCCTGTCGAATTGCCAGTTGTGTATTTGCCTCCTTGCTCATGGTCTCGGACCCCTCTTCAAAGGCCTTAAAAGTAGGAGAGGTATCATCGGTACCATTATTGCCATCGTTCATATAAGAACTTCTTAATAGCTCTAAGTGGCTTTTTGCTTTTTCTATTTTGTCTTCGATCAGCGATTTAAACTCGGCCAAATCTTTGTCGGAATATCTAACTTTCAAATCCTGTGCCATGGTGTTCAATGTTTTTCTATAAATAATTTGGTGTTCACCTCGTCAAAAGCGATCGTGGTGCCCACATCTAGTTTCTCTTTAAAATCGAGTTCAGCTGTCAACGTCTCTGTTTTTATGTACTGTAGATTGCTCTGTACCGCACGCTCTACCAGACCATCTTTCTGAATTTTAATATCTATTTTGTCGGTAACCTCAAAACCGGAATCTTTTCGCATATTTTGAATTCGGTTTACCAATTCCCTTGCGATACCTTCTTTTCGGAGTTCTTCATCAATCGTTACGTCCAATGCTACCGTTAGGGTCCCCGAACTGGCTACCAACCATCCTTCGATATCTTGAGATGCAATCTCTACATCCAACAACTGTAATTTAATAGTTTTATTTTCAATTTCAATACTTATTTCGCCCTTTTGCTCGATTTCCTTGATATCTTCTTGGCCAAACCGTGCTATGGCTTGCGCAATTTTTTTCATATCCTTGCCGAACTTAGGACCCAATGTCTTGAAATTCGGCTTGATCTGTTTGACCAAAATATCGGAGGCATCGTCTAACAATTCAATTTCCTTTACATTTACCTCTGACTTGATCAAGGCTGCAACAGCTTCAATTTCATTTCTTTGTTGCATATCTAAAACCGGAATCATAATCTTCTTCAATGGCTGCCGTACTTTTATTTTTTCTTTTTGTCGGATAGACAGTACCAAAGAGGAGATTATTTGGGCCTTCTCCATCTTTCCTTCCAAACCAACATCGATCGCAGTGGCATCATAGGCAGGAAATTCCGCCAAATGTACACTTTCAAAGTTTTCCTTTTTCGTGGCAGCTGTTAAATCTTTGTAAAGACGATCCATAAAAAAAGGTGCCACTGGAGCCGATAATTTTGCTACGGTTTCCAAACAGGTATATAGTGTTTGATAAGCCGAAATCTTATCTTGTTGGTAATCGCCCTTCCAAAAACGTCTTCTACAGAGGCGAACGTACCAGTTACTTAAATTCTCCTGTACATAGTAGGAAATGGCCCGTGTAGCCTTTGTAGGCTCGTAGTCTCCATATGCCTTATCAACGGTTTTTATCAGCGAATTTAATTCCGACAGGATCCACCGGTCTATTTCTGGTCTATCTTTCAAAGGAACTGGCTCCTCGGCATATGTAAATTCATCGATATTGGCATAGAGGGCAAAAAAAGAATACGTGTTGTACAAAGTGCCAAAAAACTTTCGTTTAACCTCTATAATGCCATCGATATCGAACTTTAGATTATCCCAAGGATTTGCATTGCTGATCATATACCATCTAGTGGCATCGGCTCCATGTGCTTTCATAGTCTCAAATGGGTCAACGGCATTTCCCAGTCGTTTCGACATTTTCTTGCCCTCCTTATCCAACACTAGTCCGTTAGAGACCACATTTTTATAGGCTACGGAATCGAACACCATGGTTGCGATGGCATGAAGGGTATAAAACCAGCCTCGTGTTTGATCGACTCCTTCGGCAATAAAATCAGCGGGGAAGGCTTCTTCTTTATCGATCAAATCTTTATGCTCGAACGGATAGTGCCACTGCGCATAGGGCATAGAACCACTATCAAACCAAACATCGATCAAATCGCTTTCCCTTTTCATAGGTTTGCCAGAGTCGGAAACCAAGGTAATCCGATCTACAACATTTTTGTGAAGGTCTATTTTATCATAGTTCTCATCGGACAAATCCCCGACGATAAAATCCGAAAAAATATCGTTCTCCAAAACACCTGCGGTCACCGCCTTTTTCATCTCGGCTTTCAATTCGGCCACCGACCCGATGATCACTTCTTCCCGGCCATCTTCCGTTCGCCAAATCGGTAGGGGTATGCCCCAGTAACGAGAACGGGACAAATTCCAATCGTTTGCGTTCGCAAGCCAATTCCCAAATCGGCCTTCCCCTGTAGATTTTGGTTTCCAATTAATGGTTTCGTTCAGCTGAAACATCCGATCTTTCACTTCCGTAATCTTAATAAACCAAGAATCTAACGGATAATAAAGAATGGGCTTGTCGGTTCGCCAACAGTTGGGATAACTGTGTACGTATTTTTCAACTTTAAAAGCGCCATTCTCCTCTTTCAATTTAATGGCCAACTCTACATCGACCGAACGTTCTGGTGCATCACCTTCGATGTAGTACTCATTCTTAACATATTTGCCGCCTAAAGCTCCCAGTTCAGGTCGAAACTTGCCCTGTAAATCGACGAGGGGAACCGGGTTACCGTTCTCGTCGAGTACCAATAATGGGGGTACCTCGGGAACTGCCTGCTTTGCAACAAACGAATCGTCTGCACCAAAGGTAGGTGCAGTATGTACAATTCCCGTTCCGTCTTCGGTCGTTACAAAATCTCCCGCGATGATCCTAAAGGCATTTTCTGGATTTTTGTATGGAAGTGCGTAGTCCAATAACTGCTCGTACCGGATTCCGATCAAATCATTTCCCTTAAACTCTTTTACCACATAAAAGGGTATTTTCTTATCACCCTCCTTGTAAACCAGCAATTCTGGTTTGGTTGCTACCTCTTGAAACTTTCCAGAGAATTGTTTTGAAACCAAACTTTTGGCCAAAACTACATTCATGGGGCGAAACGTATATTGATTATAGGTCTCGACCAACACATAGTCTATGTTTGAACCTACGGTCAATGCCGTGTTCGAAGGCAACGTCCACGGAGTAGTCGTCCAGGCCAAAAAGTAGACGGTTCCCTCATGTTGGAGAAATTCGGGAAGTGTACTTTCTATAGCTTTGAACTGTGCCACCACGGTGGTATCTGTCACATCTTGGTAGGTGCCCGGCTGGTTTAGTTCATGCGAACTTAGGCCGGTACCGGCTTTTGGGGAATATGGCTGTATGGTATACCCTTTATAAATAAGGCCCTTATTATAAATCTGTTTCAACAACCACCATACCGACTCCATGTATTTTGGTTTGTAGGTAACATATGGGTCTTCCATATCTACCCAGTAACCTACTTGTTCGGTCATATTATTCCATACATCGGTATACCGCATTACCGCTTTTTTACAAGCATCGTTGTATTCTTCGACCGATATCTTTTTACCAATGTCTTCTTTGGTAATGCCCAACTCTTTTTCAACACCCAATTCAATGGGCAATCCATGGGTATCCCAACCAGCTTTTCGTTTCACTTGGAAGCCTTTCATCGTCTTATATCTGGGAAAGATATCTTTTATGGTTCGGGCCATTACGTGGTGAATCCCAGGCATTCCGTTTGCAGAAGGCGGACCTTCGTAAAAAACGTAACTGGGTTTGCCTTCCCTTGAGGAAACGCTTTTTTCGAAAATTTCCATTTCTTTCCAGTATTCGAGAATTTCTTCTGCAACCTTGGGAAGATTTAATCCTTTGTATTCTGCAAACTTCATACGAACTGCTTCTAGTACTGCAATTTAAGGGTGCAAAATTAGGGATTTTTGATTGAATTTGACCGATGATAGCTATCCGAAATAAAACCATCGAAACCGATACGCCGTAGAAATGTTAAAAAAATACATCCAAAAATGCAATCGTCTCGTATATCTTTGCATAAAACTAGTAAACACTAAAAACTAAGTATCATGAAAAAAGTAATCTTAAGTTCCATTTTAATGCTAGCCCTAGCTTTCTCTTTTACTTCTTGTAGAGATGCCTCCGATAAGGCTAAAGAAGCTACCGAAGCTGCAGCAGAAGCTGCCGAGGAAGCCGGTGAAGCTGCCGAAGGCGCAATGGAAAAAGCTGGAGAAGCAATAGATAATGCCGCCGAAGCTACAGAAGAAGCTGCAGAAGGTGCGATGGATAAGGCAGGAGAAGTCATGGAGGATGCCAAAGATGCGGCCGGCGAAGCAGTAGACGGTGTAAAAGATGCTGCGGGTGAAGCAGTAGACAAGGCCAAAGAAACTGGTGAAGATGTGAAGAAAGCGGCCGGCGATGCTGCCGACAAGGCCAAAGAAGCGGTTAAGAATTAATAGTACCAAATCTTTAAAAAGCCCGACAGTTGAATCTGTCGGGCTTTTTTTATGGGCATACATTCCGTTTCATCCCAACAGAATTTTAAAATGTGCCTTTAACGAACTCATCTTGACTTATAGCCCATACGATGAGCAAGAAAATCTAAGCATCTTCGTGCGTATGCGGCCGAAGCTTCCATGTAGGGGCTGATTACGGTTCTATTTTATTATGAAATGAGATAGGATACAAACGAATTACATGGCTTACTTTGCCGTTTATTCAGTATAAGATGACCATAGCTAAAAATGATATCCTAAACCAAGAATCACATTTGCTCCCGGTGCAACAATACCCGAGGAATAACTTCGATACCGCTGGTTGGTCATATTCTCAAATGCAAATGTAGCGTTGATTCGGTTTGATACCATGTACTGCGACCGAAAATTCAGGGTGTACCAAGAGGGTGAATACGGATTTCCATCACGATCGACTGCATAGATGTATTCCTTACTTCTTTCGGATACCGCCAAATCATCGAACTTAATTTCCCCGTTGTAGTTGAGAAAAAGGTCGGTCTTGAGCCGTTGGTTTTTCCATAGAACATGAAAATCCCCAAAAGTGGGTGCCACATGACGTCCCGGAGAATCCGTACCATCTTCCTCTTCCTCGATACCCTGGGTAAATGTTAGGTTAGCCGCAAGGGAAAGGTGATCGGTCATAAAAGCCTCCAATCCAAATTCGAAACCGTAGACATAGGCCTTAGCAGCGTTCTGAATCGCCTGAACATTACTCAATTCCCCATTGTACTCGATTTCGGACTCACCGTTAAAAAGAAAATCCCGACGTACCAATGCATCTACTAGATAGGTGTAAAAGGCCGCTCCCTTGACGACCAGTCGATCTTTGAAATTCTTCTGCACCCCCAACTCCACGTTATAGGCATATTCAGGTTCTAAATCCGGATTCGGCACAACAACCGACCCCGGTTCAGAATCGAATATTTTTCCCACATCGTCAATATTAGGATTTCGAAAACCTGTAGATCCATTGAGTGTAAGCTGCAAATCAGCCCTTGGAAACCAACTGAATCCTAGACTGCCCGTGAGGGCCCCATTGTTTAAGTTAGCCTCATCAAAGGGAAACGGATAAAACGTTTTATCAAAAACCGCATCGATCCAAACGTGACTATACCGAAGGCCGGAAAGCACGGTAAAATTCGGTTTTGCCTTGTATTCTGCATTCACATAGCCCGCCAAGGTCTGCCAAGAAGATCCATCGGGGTGGCGTGCGGCCGCGGCCGAAACGATGTTCGTGCCAATATCGCGTTCGCTGCCTTTCGAACCGACCTTGTTAAAAACGTATTCAGTACCGTAGTACAAGCGAAGATTGCCGATTTTTTTGTTCTCAAAATCAATATTGAGCGACAGGGCATCTACCGTTTCGTTGGTCGTAAAGAGGTCGGGAGAACCAAAGTTACGATCATTACGACTTTCTTCGAAGAATTGATAGGCAGCAGTTACCTTTACCCCATCGTAAAACTTCCCCTTTCCTTTCTTCTCAACATGCAGGTTCGTTAAAAGCCATTTTTGGGGTCCGTAAAACCATTCCGCCGAACGCAACCCATCTCCCGAGGAATTTGGACGAATCAAGCGATCGTACCTCGAATAATCGGACGTCTCCGAATAGTGCGCATTGAGGTCCAGACGCCAATCATTATTAGGCCTAAACGAAATTTTCTGCATCAAGTTGATTTGATCATACCCCGTTGGCACCTGTTTTCGAGGGTTAGAATTAGACACCAATCGGTCTTCACCGTTAACGGTTTTTACAAAATTATTTCTCAAATAGGAATCGGGACCATGAATTCCCATTCGAAGGTCACCAAATCTGTTGTACGACACACTGGTAAGAAACGCCCATTTTTTCTTTCCAATATTAAAATCGAAATGACCGGTATTTTCATGATTGGCAGATGAAAATCGATAATTCACTTTCCCACCGACCTGAAGACTGTCATTGCTTGAAAACTGAGGCTTTTTGGTGTAAAAATTCATAACACCGCCCATGGCATCACTCCCATAGATTACAGATCCTGGACCAAATATGACCTCTGTATTCTTGATGGTAAAGGGATCTATCGAGATGACGTTCTGTAAATTTCCGCCCCTGAAAATAGCATTGTTCATTCGTACCCCATCAACCGAAAGCAATAGTCTATTTGTAGAGAATCCCCTAATCATAGGACTTCCACCGCCCAATTGGCTTTTTTGGACAAATACCTTACCACTGCTCTGAAGCAGATCGGCCGAAGTCTGCGGATTGGTAAAGGCAATCTGGACTGCATCGATCGTGGCTATTTTTTGCGGAATATCCTTTTTCTGTTGTTCCCATTTAGATACCGACATGACCACCTCATCCAATTGTTGTGCTTTCATCTGCATGTACAAACGATTTCCTTGCCGTCTTACCTGGGTACGGGTGCTCTTTCTAGGTTGGTAGCTAATATGCTTAAATGTGATGCGTTCGTTCGAATCAAAAATCGACAGGTCGCATTTACCATCAAAATCAGATAAGGCTGTCTTGGATTTATCGACGTTGAAGACCGCAACGTTGGAAATAGGCTGTTGGGTCTCGGTATCCAAAATGGTGATTTCCTGGCCGGTAATCCCTTGAGAAAGTACAAAAACCAAAACGCACATTATCCGCTGCATACTAGCTAAAAACTTCATTTAAAATGGCGAGGGATTTGGGCTTTCGAAATCCCTGCAAATGTAATTCAAAATATAAAACAAGGGATTTCAATAAGTCTCTTCGATTTTCTTTCTTCATTTTTATCGTATGAATCTCATCAAAATTTATGCCCAAAAAGGTTTTGAAATACCCTAAGTTTACTCCTAGCAGCATCGGATTCAAAGATGGTGTGTCTGTAAACTCGCCCTCCTGCAGATCAAAACAACCAGCGGTCATTTCATTGGTGTCCGGATAAAAACCCAAGTACTTCGTAAGTTCCAGTAAAAAATAGATATGAAAATTAGCGATTTCGTCATGCGTATCCATCCATTGAAGGGAAGCTTCCAAGAACTTGAACAAGCCTCGATTGGCCTCTTCCTCATGAATACTGTTGCCCAACATCTCGGCCAAAAAAAGGGTCATCGCATTTTTGGCAATATCGGTATGTAACGTTTGATAAGGGTGATTCACTTTTGCTTCTCGAATACTTTCCAAAGTACCCTTGTTACGATGGTTGGCAACAACTTCGAGTTGCGTCAATGGCTGAAACAGCCCTGGCTTTAACTTTCCTTTTTTAGTCGCTAAAATACCTTTTAGCAGATAGCTTTTAATGCCATCGGATGCAGTATAGGCACGAACTATTAAGCTCGTGTCGCCATATTTTAAGGAAGAAAGTACAATGGCATCGGTCGTTACCTGCATCTTAGAATAAACAGTTTGCAGCAAAGATAGATTGAAAAAGTACGAAACACGTAGTACAAGGTAGGAAGGATGAAATCCGAAAAGAAAAGAATCGTTGAATAACCGGCATTTTAGATCGCGTTGGTCAAGTAAAAAAGTATGCTCTTTACCTATTCCCAGGGTAGGACCTCGGAAATTCTCTCAACAAGGGACCAATGAATCTTTGAAGCATGTCTATACATCTTACAAAAAAACAAACCTGATTGGCCCTACGACCAATCAGGTTTTCTTATTTCATATCTGTACTTTATATAACTCCCTGTGCCAGCATGGCATCGGCCACCTTCACGAAACCGGCGATATTTGCACCTTTTACATAGTTACAGTAACCTTCTTTTTCTTTTCCGTATTCGATACAGGAGTCATGTATATCCTCCATAATGCCTTTGAGACGTTCATCGACTTCTTCACGGGTCCAGCTGATTCGCAACGAATTCTGCGACATTTCGAGTCCAGAGGTTGCTACACCTCCCGCATTGGACGCTTTACCAGGGGCGAATAGTATTTCGGCATCATGAAATGCGTGTACCGCATCGGCGGTACAGGGCATATTGGCCCCTTCGGCAACACAGAAACATCCATTGGCCAATAATGTTTCGGCATCTTTCTTTTCCAATTCATTTTGAGTGGCACATGGCAAGGCAATATCACATTTTACTTCCCATGGTGTCTTCCCTTTGTAGAATTTTGCCGATGCGTATTTTTCAGCGTATTGAGAGATGCGACCCCTTTTGTTGTTCTTCAAATCCATTACATAGGCCAACTTTTCGGAATCGATGCCGTCCTCGTCATAGATATAGCCACCAGAATCTGATAAGGTAACTACTTTGCCTCCTAATTGCAATACTTTTTCGGCAGCGTATTGTGCAACGTTACCAGAGCCGGAGATAACGACCGTCTTTCCATCTATATCCTCATTTCTGGTTTTCAACATACTTTGTGCAAAGTAAACGGTACCATAGCCCGTTGCCTCGGGACGAATTTTAGACCCGCCCCAGGAAAGCCCCTTTCCTGTCAAAACACCGGTAAACTCATTCCGGATTTTTTTGTACATACCGAAAAGGAAACCGATTTCACGGGCACCTACTCCAATATCCCCTGCGGGGACATCGGTATTCGGACCGATATGGCGGCATAGTTCTGTCATAAAAGCATGGCAAAAACGCATGACCTCATCATCCGATTTTCCTTTCGGATCAAAATCGGAACCTCCTTTACCACCTCCCATGGGCAGCGTGGTAAGACTATTCTTGAAAACCTGCTCAAAAGCCAGGAATTTAAGGATACTGGCATTGACCGACGGATGAAAGCGCAAACCACCTTTGTAAGGTCCTATGGCCGAGTTCATCTGTATGCGGTACCCACGGTTCACATGTATTTCCCCATCATCATCGACCCAAGCGACCCGAAAGGAAATCAACCGTTCTGGTTCTACCATGCGCAATAGGATGTTCTTGCCATTATAAATCTCATTTTTGGCGATATAAGGAATAACTGTTTCGGCTACTTCCTGTACGGCTTGGATAAATTCGGGTTCATGACCGTTTCGGGTCTTGACCTCTTCCATAAATCCATCTATTTTTTCTTGCATTTTTGCGTCCATACACTATGTGAAATAAGTGGTTTTTTATTGAATTAAAAATATAACGGCAAAAATATACTATTCCGATAATTCGAAACCCCTTTTTTTAAAAATATGATAAAAACTTTATCCTATAGCCTGTTCCAAGTCGGCTATCAAATCATCTGCATCCTCAATACCAACACTTAGGCGAATCAACGAATCGACCACCCCACTTTTTTCCCGTTCCTCTTTGGGAATACTTGCATGGGTCATACTAGCCGGGTGACCGGCCAAGCTTTCAACTCCCCCGAGTGATTCGGCCAGTGTGAACAGTTGTAGATTTTCCACAATCTTTATGGCCTCTTCGTAGCTACTTCCTTTGGGCACAAAGGAAATCATGCCTCCAAAATTGGTCATTTGGCTTTTGGCGATTTCATGGTTCGGATGATCTTCGAATCCGGGCCAGTAAACCTTTTCTATTTTCGGGTTATTCGCCAAATACTCAGCTATGGCCTTTCCGTTTTCGGAATGGCGTTGCATGCGTACATGCAACGTTTTAATACCGCGGAGTGTCAAAAAACTGTCCATTGGCCCACAAACCGCGCCACTGGCATTTTGTATAAAATAAAGCTTATCTGCCAATCCCTTGTCTTTTACCACTAAAGCCCCTACCACTACATCGCTGTGCCCCCCTAGATATTTCGTGGCAGAATGCATCACAATATCGGCCCCCAAATCCAAAGGGGTCTGCAAATAGGGAGTCGCAAAGGTATTGTCGACCGCCAATAGCAAATCGTGTTTTTTGGCCAAGGCCGAAACCGATTTTATGTCGATAACATTCATCATGGGATTGGTAGGCGTCTCTACCCAGATGAGCTTCGTTTTTTCATTGATATAATCTTCGATTTTAGCTGCGTCTTGCATCCCTATGAAGTGAAAACCGATACCGAATTTTTCAAAGACTTGTCTGAATAAACGATAACTACCACCATAAAGGTCATTGGTAGATATTACTTCATCGCCAGGATTCAATAATTTGATCACAGCGTCAATGGCCGCCAAACCACTAGCAAAGGCCAAACCATAATTTCCGTTTTCGATGCTTGCCAACGATTTCTCCAAAGCCGTTCGCGTTGGATTGGCACTTCGGGAGTATTCGTAACCTTGATGCCCGCCCGGGGTGGTCTGGGCATAGGTGGAGGTTTGATAAATAGGAGGCATTACCGCCCCGTAGGCCTTGTCCGGTTCTTGGCCTCCATGTATGGTCTTGCTATTGAATTTTAACTTTTTTTCGCTCATTGTGTATAATTATTACTGCAAATGTATCGTTATCTTTGGACGCATACAATGAACCTATCTTGAGTTATTGTTTTAGCATCCCCAGAGCCATGCCGATTTCAATTTTGACACGCCTCGTGTTCCTTTTTATTTTTATGTTGATCATTGGTTGCAATAAAACCGATACCCTTACATTCGAGCCCTTGATAATTGAAGAAAAGGCATGTGAAGACTGTACTAAGGTCTCCTTGAAGCTCCCTAATGCGATTGAAAAAACAACCTTGGCCAAAACCATTAACACTGCACTCGAAGAAGAAATCATTTCATTGTTATTGTTCGATGAAGAAACAGAGACAAACAACCTGGATAAAGCAATAGCTTCATTCGTGAAAGGCTATGAACAAATGAAAGAACGCTATTCGGACGAGACGACGCCTTGGGAAGCGAAAATTGAAGGGACCATCACCTATGAGGATTCAAAACACCTCACGATTGCCTTGAACTCTTACCTATTTACGGGTGGTGCCCATGGCTATAGTACCGACCTGTTTCTCAACTTTGACAAGGAAAAGGCAAAAGAATTGGAGACTTGGGAACTTTTTAAAAACGAAGAAGATTTTCAGGAATTCGCTGAAACCAAATTCAGGGAACAGGAAGCAATCCCCGCTGACAAATCGATCAACTACACCGGACTTATGTTCGAGCGAGATCGCTTTTATTTACCGGAGAATATCGGTTTTACGGAGAAAGGAATACAACTGCTGTACAACCCATATGAAGTGGCTTCTTTTGCAGACGGTGCCATTACCCTTTTATTGCCCTACGAGGAAGTGAAGCCTTATTTGGCCCACAAAGGCAAATCATAGTCTCAACCCTTCACCGCTTTCTGCAATGCTAAAATGGCCCCTAAGTGCAAGCCTTCGTGAAAAGTGTTGAAAGCCATGGCGTCTTCGACATTTTTGAGCGTCACATCTAAACTTGTGGTGTACTCGTTGAACTCTTGGAAAAGGTTCGTCTCATAGTCTTCCCTCATCCATTCAACAGTGGATAGCAAAAAACCGCCTATTTCCTTTATCTCCTCCTCTAAGGGTGCTCTTTCGGGCACACTACCTTTCTTAAAGGGTTCAATATATTTCTCCGGTATACGAACGGCAAGTCCGCTCATTTTATAGACCAATAATTGCTGTGTTACGACTACGTGGGCTACATTCCACCAAATGTTGTTTCGAAAGCCCTCTGGAATTCGAAGTAATTCTTCTTTTGGGGTTTTCTCTAAAATGCGATAAAGTAGTCTTCGATTTTTAAGGGTAATGTCGAATAGGTTTTCCAAATCATTTTTTTTGAAAAGGCAAGATACTCTTTTTAACCAAAAAATAACATATTGATTATTCTAGATATATAAATATGTATTATTTTTGTGCTATGAATATTGTCGAAATTAGCAAAGTGCTGGCAAATGATACCAGAGTTCGGATTTTAAGGTGGCTAAAAGATCCGGTAGCAAACTTTCCGCCTCATCAAGATATTGATCATTTTGATGATGGCGTATGTGTTGGCTATATTCAAGACAAAGCCGGCCTATCGCAATCGACTATTTCAACCTATCTCACCGCTATGCAGAATGCGCAGTTGGTGATTCCGACACGTCATGGAAAGTGGACATATTACAAACGTAACGAACCGGTAATCGAAGCGTATATCGAAACCTTAAAAGCAGAACTTTAGTTTTTTTTCAAATCATTATATCGACATTTAGCGATATATAAATATAAAATCATGAAGGACTATCTTTGTTGTAGTTCCCCAAACGCTACTCCCCATGAATCATGGTATAGATTTCATATAAAAAGGCGTATTCACAGACTATTGGGCACTATTCAAATTTCCAACGCGGAAGAACTATCGAAGCTCAAATAATATTTACCAAAAACAAAAAATGAAGTATGAAAACAATAGGACTTATAGGCGGAATGAGCTGGGAATCGTCAAAAGTATATTATGAATATGTGAATCAAATGGTAAAAGAGCAGTTAGGAGGCTCGCATTCTGCCAAGGTGGTCATGACCTCCGTTGACTTCGCAGAAATCGAAAAACTCACCTTTCAGGGGCATTGGGACAAAATTGGGGCCATTATCGCCAACGAAGCCATAAAGCTAGAAAAGGCAGGAGCCGATATGGTATTATTATGTACCAATACCATTCATATGGTAAGCGATTACATTACCAACTCGGTTACCATCCCATTCTATCATATTGCCGAAGCAACGGGAGAAGCCATCAAAACAAAAGGCATACGTAAGATCGCCTTACTGGGAACAAAATTTACAATGGAAAAAGATTTCTATACCAAAATATTAGAGAAAACACATGGTTTGGAAGTGGTCATCCCAAAACCGAATGAAAGGGAAATCATCCATAACATTATATATCAAGAACTAATCCATGGGATGTTTACCAAAGCTTCAAAAGAGCAATACATCACTATTATCAATCGTATGAAAAAAGCTGAAGATAGTGTTGAGGGAGTAATTTTTGGTTGTACGGAGATCCCTTTGCTTGTCGCCCCTTCCGATGTAGCGATTCCTACTTTCAATACCACCAAAATACATGCCCAGAAAGCGGTAACAATGGCATTATCCAAATAATCAAAGTACATAAAAAATAAACTCATAGAGTGTGTGTTTCCAATTGTTTAAAAAGTATTGGTCTAACAGGCCATAAAGGTTTTCAGGGCCTACAAGTCCTGAAATAACCCAAAGTAATCGACTAGTCGCATTTCCAAATCAAATTTTTGTTACCTACTCAATGAAATAATACCTTTTTATCGGCCCTTTTTATGGGTTTTATTTGATTCCTTTGTATCGACAAAACAAAGTCGTTTAAACTTTCTGTATTTAAGCGAAAATTTAGGGTTTTGTGCTCGATTGAGGCTTTTTTGAGATGCATAGCAGGGCTACGGAACAATAAAAAGGCAAAGAAGGAGTGCAAAGACCCATTCCTTACCGTCTGGCAGGCGGGTTGTAGCGAATGGAAAAAGTTTAAAGGACTTCCACATTAAAATTGATTCCCATCTATCTGGGAATAAAAAATAAGAGGATGAAAAAACTATACTACTTAAGTACCTGTGACACCTGTCAACGCATTATCAAAGAATTGCAACTTCCCGAAGCTTTTGAGTTGCAGGATATCAAAACAACCACGATGACAGAAGCCCAGCTGGAGGAAATGAAAAACCTTGCCGGCAGTTACGAGGCGCTGTTCAGCAAACGTGCGAGACTCTATCGCGAAAAAGGGTTGAATGAAAAACAACTGTCCGAAGCGGATTATAAAAACTTGATTTTGGAGCATTACACCTTTTTAAAGCGTCCGGTACTGTTGGTCGACGATCAAATATTTGTCGGAAATAGCAAAAAGGTCGTTGCCGCCGCCTACCAAGCCCTTCATTCTTGAGCAAACGTACACTTGCCATATTCGCCGCTGTTGGGGCTACTACCATTTATGGGCTCAATCATACAATTGCCAAAGGGGTTATGCCTAATTATGTGCAGCCTTATGGGTTCATCATGCTCCGGGTCATTGGTGCCGCATGCTTGTTCTGGCTTATTTCTGTTTTCGGCCCTAGGGAAAGGATAGATAAAAAGGACTATTTGAGAATGTTGGTCTGCGCCCTTTTGGGAATGGGGTTCAACATGTTGGTTTTTTTCAAGGGGTTGGCACTATCGACCCCGATCAATAGTTCGGTTTTGGTAACCACTACCCCTATAATAGTTTTGATTCTGTCCGCAGTCCTTATAAAGGAAAAAGTACTGCCTCAAAAAATGCTAGGTATTGCTATTGGGTTGATCGGAGCCTTGGGATTGATTCTTTTCGGTGCCGAAATTCGACGAGATGCCCCGAATATTCCCTTGGGTAATTTTTTGATATTGATGAATTCCGTTTTTTATGGGTCGTATCTCATCGGGGCAAAGACGTTGATTGCTAAATACCACCCGTTTACGTTTATGAAATGGCTCTTTACCATTGGCATTTTTATCTGTCTTCCTTTTGGGTACCGGGAGTTGATGGAAATTCAATGGGGCACACTGCCTTTGAACACCATTTGGAGCATTGTATTTGTTATCGTGGGTACCACCTTTTGCACCTATCTCTTCAACATATTCGCCCTTACCCAACTAAAGGCCTCCACCTTGAGTGCCTTTGTATACGTACAACCGCTATTCGGGATTCTATTCGCAATCATTACGGGTCAGGATAGTCTCACCACAGTCAAAATCTTGGCCGCGTGTTTGGTATTGTTGGGCGTGTATCTAGCTAGTAGAAGACCCCGCCCAAATTTATCCTAGGGTGTTTCCCTGCCCCAACGTAAAATTCTTAGTGTCGCCGAATAACAACAAACCACCTATGGGCAAGCCCACTAGTCATTAAAAGGTTACAATCTATAAATCTCTTTTCGGACCAATCGCATCAGATCCATGTGCTTTTCGTCTTGCATTAAACGGCGGTATTTTTTCCGATCTAGCTTGTCTACCAAATTCCATAACGCCAGGTTCATTTCGGCATGTTCGGTAAAAAACCCGATCATATCAAAAATACGTGGGGAAGCATCGGCCGTAAAATATTTATCGTAGCCATACTCCTTGGCATAAAACAAAAACTCAACCGTATGAAGAAAATTACGGGACCCCGAAATAAGGTCCCAATCAAAATTAAAGTCGTTGTCGTTTGTGTGCAGGTAATAATCCGTTCCCGTTTCCTCACAAAGCGCAATGACCTGTGCAGGGTTCTCTTTTGCCAAAAGTGCGTGCCCAAAATCGATCGTCACCCCGGTAGCCGAATTGCCTACCTCTTTTAAAAACAAAATCGTTTTGGCGCAATTGTCCAATTGGGCATGTACCCGGGTCTCGTTGATCTTGTACTCGATAAATAAGGGGATCTCTGGCAAATAATCGGCTGCCTCGGCCACCGACTCCACCATATTGCGCCACGCCTTGGGATAATCGATTTGAAACAGGTTATCGTAGCCATCTGACAAGGGGCAACAAGTAACTAGGGGAGCCCCCACCGACTTCGCATAATCCTTTGCTTTTTTAATGATATCGATTGCCCCTTGTCGCAGTTCGGAATCGGGACGCGACAACGCTCCGGGCACCCATTGGGTCTCTTTTTTGATGTTGGCATTTACCGCAGCAAAATTCAAACTCCTATCGTCGAACATTTTTTTAGTGGCTGCCGCTGCTTCTGTTTCATAAGGATATACAATTTCTACGCCGTCGACTCCCGGGATTTTTACGACCAAATCCAGTCGTTCTTCCAAAGAAGTAGGGTTTTGATATTCAGAAAATCGGTCTTGGGTTCTGCCTAGAAAAGCTGTTATGATACTCTGTTTCATTTTGCGTTTTTAATATTCATTCTCGCTGGTGCGGGAATCTTAAGTTTATCTATTTATTTTACCTACAACATTATTACTAATACCCCTCGATTACTGTATCTCGCACTACATCCGGATCCGTAAATTGATCCAACAAGTCGGTTACCTTGGTCGAGAACGAATACATCACGGCACCCCGTTCGCCGGCCTGAAACCAATGTTTGGTGCCGGGCGGTAATACTAACTGGTCCCCGGGATGGATCACCACTTCGTTTCGCATGGTATACCGATCATCTTTACCATCTACTATAAATCCTTTTTGAAGCGTATCCTCGCCTGGAATATAAAAGGTCAAATCCCCCCAAATTCCACGAATTACTTCTTCCTTTCCCGGATCATCGCCCACGGGCGGATGCCAGTGCTCCGGTTCGGTCTGGTACGGAAGTAAGACCAAAATCTTGGCGGCCATCCGATCGGTATCAAAAAGCGTTAAGATTTGTACGCCCTCTTCTTTTATTCGGTTCAATCCGAAATCAGCTGCAGTTATTTTTTTCTTATCGGCCTCCGTAAGATGAATCCCTGCCGTTTCAATCAGCTCTAGTGAACGTTGACATACTTCTTCGAAATCTTTTTTTGTAATCATTTTTTGCTGTTCTTCTCTAGTTATTCAAAACTGGTATAAATGATTTCGGGATTACATCGACCAGTCGCTCCCTTAAAAGGGAAATCATTTTTTAGACCTTTATTTCCAACGGATTTTGCGGCTTTACCAACATCCATAAAAAAATCGCCAATACGTTTAAGCCTGCGGCGAGGTAGAAAAATGGCACTTCGGAACCTGTCATATCCAACAAGTACGGAAAGGCCAAGGCGGTTACAAAGGATCCTATATTCCCCGCCATGTTCATAGTACCGCTGACCGCTCCGGAAAACTGCTTCCCTACATCGACGCAGGCCGACCATGATGGGCTCAAGGTCATGTCTGCTCCAAAAACAGCGATTGAAATAAAGACGATGGCCGGGCCTACCTCCTCCATATACACACTGGCAACGATCCCTACAGAAGCTAGCAGAAAACCGATGATGGCCGGTATCTTCCGTGATAAAGCCCAATTATTACGCTTGTAAATAAAATCGACCAAGAAACCGGAAAACCAGTTCCCCAATGCACCAAAAATAAGCGGTGCCGAGGCATAAAAACCTGCTTCCAACGCATCTAAATTGTACTTGACCTTCAGGTGCGGAAACAACCATGTTAAACAGAAGAAGAAGGTAAAATTACTGGCAAAATATTGGCCCATTAACAACCACATGGTCTTTGATCTAAAAAGCTTCCCAAAATCGATTCGGGCATTTTGTTCTTCCCCAACAATTCGATTGGTATTCGATTGAATAAAGGCAACCTCCGAATCGGACATTCCCTGATGGTCTTCCGGATTATCGCGAAACCAGAAATACCAAACAAGGCCCCATAACAACCCAACTGCGCCGAGAATCACAAAGGTTAGCCGCCATCCCGTGGTATCGATCAACCAAGCGACCAAGGGCAAGGCAAAGGCCGCACCGATACGACCACCGGAAAAATTAATCCCATTGACGATTCCCCGTTCCTGCAAGGGAATCCAACTGTAAATGGCCCTGGCCATTCCCGGGAACGCCCCGGCTTCTCCGGCTCCGAACAAAAAACGAACTACCAACAAGACAAGGTAGTTCCAGACCGCTCCGGTCAAAGCGGTGAAAAGAGACCATAAAGCAACTACGGCGGTCAATATCTTACGCGGACCGTATTTATCGGCGAAGAGTCCGGCAGGGGTCTGAAACAAAGCATAACCTAAAGCAAAGATGCTCATGGCCCATCCCATTTGTTTGTCGGAAAGTTGTAATGATTCCGCTACCGGGTCCTTGGCCACAGAAAGCAATATGCGATCAAAAAGTACGATCATCGCCAACAAAAAGGTGCCGAAAACCATTTTATACCTAGTGGGAAATACCGATTTAGCCTTCATACCGATGGTTTTCTAGAATAAGACGTTTCGATTTTTCCAAATGCTCTCTGAGCAAATCTACCGCCTTGCCCCCATCACGTTGATGAATGGCCGTTACGATATCTAAATGTTCCTGCAAGGTTTCTTGAGGAGGCCGAACCAACCCAATCGAATCAATGCATATCAACAGGTTTCCCTTTTGAAATAACTGATATAAAAAACGGTTGCCACAATTTTTGATAATCGTATTATGAAATTGACTATCTGCCCCTTGGTATTTTTTTTCATCAATGTCGGACAAACTTTCAAAAGGCTCCATCAAGCGCCGCAACAAATCTATTTGAGATTGGGAAGCTTTATCGGTAAAAAGTTGTATGGCAGTACTCTCCAGTGCAATTCGACAGTCATAGATTTCGATAATTTCCCTATTACTAAACTTACGAACAATGACTCCCCTTCTCGGAATTGATTCGACCAGCAACTCTGCCTCTAACATTTGCAGAGCGTCGCGTAACGGGGTACGACTAATCCCCAGTTGTTCGGCGAGCTGCTCCTGTACTATTTTTTGTCCCGGCCGCAACTTCTTCGAGACAATCATCTGCTTTACTTTTTTATACGCTTCTTTTCCTAAATCGCTGCTGCTGATTCTCATGATCCGAAGATATAAATTTTGTATACGGTATACAAAATAAAATATGCGGAATCCAGTTCAAAACACGTTGCAACATCCCAAATTACCTGGAAATCCGTACCGCGCGACCTGTCTCTGCAGATTGATTGATCGCTTCCACAATAGCTACATCTTTCATCCCATCTGTACCGGGTACCATCACTGGGCGGTCTTCCAGAATGGCCAAGGCATCATCATCCATTTGACGGGCCTGCTGATTTTCGATATAGGTATTCAGCAAAGTACCATCGCTTGCTTTTCCTCCCACACCATTATAGGATTGAAACGGACTCAGTTGGTACCATCCCTCTTCACAATCGGCCCTTAAGATGTTGATACTTTCCCGCCCGGTAGTTCGTCCGTAAGCTGTTAGACCCTCGGCAAACTGTAAATCAAAAATAGTAGTTTCCGGGATTTCCTTGTACACCTCTGGTCGGGTGTTTTCGAACTTCCCAACGACCGATACCGGTTCCATTCCTGTCGTGTAGCGCATGGCATTGATGGCATAGACCCCTACATCATACAGCAGCCCGCCTCCCATTTGTTTGTTCATTCTCCAGGTATCCCTCGGATTGGGGATATTGAAACCGACTTCGGCCTGTACTTTCTGAATTTTCCCAAAAGGCCGTTCTTTGGCCCAAGCGATCACTTTTTGCGTATTGGGCTCATGTTGCATGCGGTAACCGATGGAAAGCTTTACCTTGTTTTTCTCACAGGCGTCCATTATCGATTGACACTCAGCCACTGTTTTTGCCATCGGTTTTTCGCACCAAACGTGCTTTCCGGTATTGGCGGCCTTAATGGCGTATTCGGCATGCAATCCGGTCGGTAGTACGATATAAATCACATCGATATCGGAATTATTGGCAATTCCGTCCATATTTTCATAGTTGTATACATTCTTATCCTTGATCCCATATTGTTTTTGCCAAACAGGAATCTTTTCTGGACTCCCCGTAACAATGCCCCTTAGCTCACAGTACTTGGTCAGTTGTAGTGCGGGCGCCAATTGGGTGCCGCTATAGTTTCCCAACCCTACCAAACAGACCCCTATTTTTTCATCGGGTCTTTTACAGCCAAATGCGTATTGCGGCACTATCAATGTGCTTGCGGCACCCCAGCCTATTTTCTGAATGAACCTTCTCCTCTTAAGCATATCAGTCTTTTTAAATGTCCTCTTCCGGCTTAAATTAAGTATTATTTCGCTGCATACAGCGAACTTTAAGAGTTCCTTCATAGTTTTAGATATATTTGTTATCATTAACTTTTAGAAAAATAAGCCATGAGCCAAAAACCCGATTTTATCAAAGAACTTTCCCTTCCCGCTATTGCTGCTCCAATGTTTCTCATCTCGGGCCCCAAATTGGTGGTAGAATGTTGCAAAAGCGGTATTGTCGGCACTTTTCCCGCACTTAATCAACGTACAAGCGAAGGCTTTGAGGAATGGCTGATAGAAATTAAATCGGAACTTGAAAAGTTTGAGGAAGAAACCGGAAAAAAAGCGGCTCCCTACGGAGTGAATCTTATTGTACACCCTACCAATCCTCGGTTAGAAGCCGACATTAAGCTCTGTATCAAACACCAAGTACCGATTATTATAACCTCTTTAGGGGCCGTGTCCATGGTTGTCGATGCCATTCATAGTTATGGCGGATTGGTTTTTCACGACATCATTAAAAAGCGACACGCCGAAAAGGCATCGGAGGCAGGGGTAGATGGCCTTATATTGGTTGCAGCAGGAGCTGGAGGCCATGCCGGGACCATCAATCCGATGACGCTGGTTGCCGAAATCAAGAAATTCTTTCATAAGACCATTATTTTATCGGGCTGTATCAGTACAGGGCGTGATATCGCCTCTGCCCTGCAAATGGGGGCGGATCTAGCCTATATGGGCACCCGTTTTATCAATACCGCAGAGAGCAAGGCGCCGGCAGCGTATCAAGAAATGATCAACAATGCCGGAGCCAGCGATGTTACCTATACTGCGGCTATTTCTGGAGTGCACGCCAACTTTTTATCGGCCAGTTTAAAAGCAGCCGGATTAACCGAAGAAGACTTGAAAAAGGATACCAAAATCGATTTTGGAAAAGAACTCGATACGGAAGCCAAAGCTTGGAAGACCATTTGGTCGGCTGGCCAGGGTTCCGCATTAATTAATGATAGCATGCCCGTCGCAACACTCGTCGAACAATTGAAATCTGAATTTAAATCGGCAATTGAGGAACAACTAAAACTGCTGGAAACTTATCCTAAATGAAAGATCTCTGCAATCCTTATATCTAAATCCATCAAGAAAACGGAGCGCACAAAAGAGCAATAACATGTAAAACAAGTAGCTAAGGTGTATATTAAAAGAAATATTAGTTGGGGTATTATTCTACGATATGCTTGGAAGAACCTGCTTTTCTTCACTCTGTGGGCGACAGGGGTCTTTTCGGTCTACTTCTTTCTAGACTGGAGACATATAGACATCCCCTTTCAACCACTGAGTGTTATCGGTATTGCCGTGGCCTTTTATATCGGTTTTAAGAACAGCCAAAGCTATGACCGGTTTTGGGAAGGCCGTAAGATTTGGGGAGGCATTGTTAACTATTCCCGCACATGGGCCAATGGCGTTTTGAGTTTGGTAGAGGACGACCAAGAGACCAAGCGGGTTCTCATCTATCGGCATATTGCCTGGATCAACGCTTTGCGAATTCAACTACGGCAGCCTACTAGTTTTAGCATTAAGGAAAACAGGGCAGTTGAAAAATTATTTGATCGCCACAACGAACGTAATCCGGTCTGTCAAGACATTTCCAATTTTGTCGGTGGCCCGGAGCTCGAAGATTTGCAGCATCGCAAAAACGTTGCAACACATTTGGTGAAAAACCAAGGGCTTCATTTGAAGGAACTATTGGCGGAAGGAAAAATTTCCGAATTCGACAAACAGATACTTCATCACAGCTTAGAGGAATTCTATAATTTGCAAGGGAAGTGCGAACGAATTAAGAATACACCTTTCCCCAGACAATATGCCTATTTCAGTACGTTATTTACCTGGATTTTTGTTTTGCTGCTTCCTTTTGGTCTGTTAAACGTTTTCCAGGACGAGTTAAATGAGGCTAAGGTCACCACACACGGATGGTTTCTATTTTTAATGATCTTCTTTTCTGTCTTGATCTCTTGGATATTTACGACTATGGAAAAGATAGGCAGTAATAGCGAGGACCCTTTTGAAGGTAGGATCAACGATGTTCCGATGACCGCTTTGTGCAGAACTATCGAAATTGATCTTCGGGATATGCTCGACGAAAAAGAACTTCCCGAAAAAGTAAAGGCCAAAGATCATATTCTCTACTAATGCCTATCGTTTCCCCGAACTACCGCCCACCCTTGTTTTTTAGAAACGGCCATTTTTCCACCATTTATTCGGGCCTTGTCAGGAGTATCGAGGGTATTGCGCAAGAACGTGAACGTTTGGAACTACCTGACGGCGATTTTATGGATTTGGATTGGAGCTCTTCGCCAACACCCACCCACAAAGTGGTTGTCTTAATTCATGGTTTGGAGGGAAATGCCCAACGCGCTTATATTACTGGAAGTGCCAAAAAATTTAATGAAAATGGCTATGACGCCTGCGCTGTAAACCTACGATCGTGCAGCGGGGAAACCAACCGACTGTACCGCTCGTATCATTCTGGGGCGACCGAAGATTTGGAGGCGGTGGTGCAGCACATTTTAAAAAATAAAAAGTATACGGAGGTTTATCTAAAAGGGTTTAGTCTAGGTGGTAATATGACGCTTAAATACTTGGGAGAGCAAAGAAGCATTCCCTCAGAAATCAGAGGTGCAATCGCTGTTTCGGTCCCATGTAGTCTTCATAGCTCCTTAAAGCAACTCTTACTACCCAAAAACATTTTATACGCCATTCGCTTTAAAAAGAATCTAGTGGCCAAGCTAAAAGCCAAGCAACAACGGTTCCCCGATAAAATAAGCGATGATGACATCAAAGCGGTAGTGACGCTCAAGGATTTTGATGATGTGTATACAAGCCGCGCGCATGGTTTCAAAGATGCGCTCGATTATTATACGCAATGTAGCTGCTTGCAGTTTCTCCCCAATATCAAGGTTCCCGTTTTGTTGATCAACGCTCGGAACGATTCTTTTTTAGGCCCTGAGTGCTATCCTGAGAAAGTAGCTACACAACACTCGAAACTGTATTTGGAAATGCCCGATTACGGAGGGCATGTCGGGTTCTTTGGCCAAAGGAATACCTATTACAACGAAAAGCGGGCAATAAAGTTCTTAAACGAGTTACGTTAATTTAAGGTAATCATTATCTTAGTGGCACCAATAAACAAATGTTGAAACAAGTTCAGCATAAATTCAGCATACATGAAAAAAATAGTAAGTGTTTTGGCCCTTGGGGCTTTGTTGGCCAGTTGTGGTGACAAAAAAGAAGAAAAGAAAGAAAGTTTCGAGATGAACAGAACAAAGACCGAAGCTAAAACTACCGAAGCTGATGCTGAAGGTGTACCTGTGGACATGGATAATGACGGAGTCGGGCCCTTTAAGGATATTGCATTTTCTGATGAAATCGACGAGGAATTAGCAGCTGCCGGGGAAGCTAAGTACAGTGCTATCTGTGTTGCCTGCCATGCTGCCGAGAAACGTTTGATAGGTCCGGCGTTGAAAGGAGTCTATGAAAGAAGGAGCCCTGCCTGGGTCATGAACATGATTATTGGTCCAGACAAAATGTTAAAGGAAGATCCAATCGCCAAAGCACTGCTCAAAGAATACAACAACGCCATTATGCTGAATCAAAACCTTACAGAGGACGAAACTCGGGCGGTGGCAGAGTATTTGAGGACGCTGTAACATTCTCAGCAATAAAGTTTAAAAACGCTGTATGGACATCCAAAATAGGTTAAGGATGATATCAGCGTTTTTCTTTTTCCAATAGGTAATAATATCATTTGGAACAAAAGCTGGTATGGGTTTAAGAAACGCCCTGTTCATGTCACTTGAATAATACCATTACTTAGAGATATTGTCATTTTTTACCTTATTAACTAAATACAATTAAAAAATCCAAAAGGCTCCTTCTTTCAATTACTTTTAGATTCAAACAATCCCCTGTCCTCAAAATACATCCCAACCCACAACAACACCATCAGCAGCAATCCGATTCCGACCGTATCATGGATTGCCCTTGTGGCAATAATGCCCCCTAAATAGGCTGTGAGCAAGAAGAAACCGATTCGCCTCGTTCTAGGAACTAAAAACAAAACCGTGCTTAACAATTGTACCAAACCTATAGGGAACATTAAATGCACTGCGTTCAACTTTTCGAAGTTGGCAACCAAAGGTGCCGCCTTGACCAATTTTAAAACACTCGTAACCGCCATGAGCAATAAGGGCACTACCCAAATAAAGCGAAGCCATCGCCGTTTATGAATTGTCATTTCCGCTATTGGTGTATTCATGATTTTCTTATTTTTACACAAATGTAAACCATAGACTATAGTCAATGGTCAAGCAAAATGGCTAAAAAAATGAAAATAGGCATCTTATCCGAACAAACCGGTGTGTCGAGAGACACCATACGATTTTATGAATCAAAAGGTCTGTTGACCAATGTTACCCGTCCGTTTGAATGGAACAACTATAAAGATTATGGGGACGAAAACATCAAACGGATACAAATTATTCAATACCTAAAACGGTTTTCCTTTACCCTAAAGGAGTGCAAGGAAATGTTGGAAATGCGAGATGCCAGTCCTACGGATTGTATTGACAAGACCACCTTTTTCGAAAAGAAGCTGCAAATCATTGAAAAGCAGATTTCCGAGCTGCAAGAGACCCGAATGAAACTGTTGGAACTACTGAATAAATAGATTTTCCACGTATGAACCCCCGGTAGAACTAAGAAAACATATCAAAGTTGTTGGAGATTACAGTATTTTTTCAATTTTTAGGGTAGTTTGAACGTATTTACCCTTAAAAACAAAGCTTTCGCTAAAAACGGACAACTTAAACCTAATGGCAAATAATTTGGTAACTGTTATATTCCTTATTTTGCTTACCCTAATATTCATGAATTGGATTTCCGGGTATTTGGCCACCGTATTTTCTTCACGTTATGAACCCCAAGAATCTTTTTTTTATTTAGGCGCACATGGCTTAAAACTTGTCAAGGTCATAAGAACAACTGAAAAATATCAGAAGCAAAGTGATGTCTTAACAGATTCAAGGTCATTATTTAGGAAAATATACTCAACACGAAGTTTATACATCGTTATTGCCTATTCTGAATATGAAAAAAAGAATATCATCCTATGGGTTGAATTGGTCAAATCATGGAACAGTTGGTTTTCCAAGGAGCGTTCATTGAAACATTCTAGGGAAACCAATAATGTGCTCATCAATTTTTTTCAAAAAGAAGGCAAAGGATACAAAATTACATCTTGACACGATATTCTTGGTCTGGCAAATGCACAAGATTTTATAAGTAATTTGATTTCGCCGGAACGATTGTCCCATTTCAAGCTCCTTAAACGTCTTTATAACATATTGAACTTTTAACCAATAGATTATGAAAGACTATAGAATTGCTTTTAAAAATGGTCATCCCCTTGAAGAAAAACTTCGAAAGCGCCGCAAACAACTCACCTTGAAAAAATGGATGGGCTGGACCGGGGGTTACTACAGACCAAAAAGTTTCACAGATATCGACCGATCATAATCCCCAAACACTAAAAGGGTTTTTGTCTTCATCATCCAGCTTTTTGGTAGTATCGACCACCACTTTATAGGTAGGATCCTCCATTACATTAACATCAATGATATCCTCAGCGTTTTCCAAAAGTCGTATACAGTCTTTGCTAAGATGTCTTAAGTGTACTTTTTTACCGGCTTTTCCATAGCGTTCCGTGATTTTATTCAAGGCCTCGATACCCGACATATCAGCGACGCGACTTTCCTGAAAGTCGATGATGACTTCTTCCGGGTCGCCCTGCACGTCAAACTTTTCCGCAAACGCGGTGGTAGATCCAAAAAACAACGGACCATAAATCTCGTAGTGCTTTACCCCGTTCTCATCGATATACTTTCGAGCCCGAATCCGTTTTGCATTTTCCCAAGAATAGGCCAAGGCCGAAATAATGACTCCCAACAAAACGGCCACCGCCAAATTATGGGTAATCGCCGTAATCAAAGTAACCAAAACCATAACCACCACATCGGAATTCGGCATTTTTCGGAAGGTCTTAAAGCTAGCCCATTCAAAAGTACCAATGGCGACCATGAACATGAGTCCTACTAAAGCAGCCATAGGCAAACGTTCGATCAAGCTAGACCCGAACATAATAAAGACCAATAACATGACCGCGGCCGTGATTCCCGACAAGCGCGCCCTTGCGCCAGAAGAAGTGTTGATCAGACTCTGTCCGATCATGGCACACCCCCCCATCCCGGATAGAAAACCAGAAAGAATATTGGCAGTACCTTGAGCTACACATTCTTTGTTACCGCTCCCACGAGTATCGGTGATCTCATCAATAATGTTAAGGGTCAATAGACTTTCGATCAACCCTACTCCGGCAACGATGGCAGCATAGGGAAATATGATTTTAAAGGTCTCCAAGGTCCAGGGTATCTGTGGAATGGATAGTGGAGGAAAACCTCCTTTGATCGTTTCTCCCTCGGCCATTGTGTCGGCCACGGTAAGGGTCTCTACCCCAAAACCTAGAACAATGGCCGAAACTACAATGATCGCCACCAAAGATGAAGGCACCGCCTTCGTTAATTTGGGAAGCCCCCATATTATAAACATGGTCAGTAGCGTAAGTCCGAGCATGATGTATAAAGAAGACCCTGATAGCAAATCAGTAGTGCCTTTTTGATAAAAGTTAGGAAACTGTGCCATAAAAATGATGATAGCAAGCCCATTTACAAAACCAAACATCACGGGATGTGGTACCAAACGAATGAATTTCCCTAAACGGAGCAAACCCGCCAAAATTTGAAGAATCCCCGCAATGACTACCGTGGCAAAAACATAGTTTAAAATGGTAGTGGGTTCAATACCTGGAAAATTTCGTTTTAATTCTAAGATCAATCCCACAAAAATGACAGCAACAGCGCCTGTTGCACCCGAAATCATTCCCGGACGACCTCCTAGAATGGATGTAACCAAACAAAGTATAAAAGCGGCATAGAGTCCGGTCAACGGAGAAAATCCCGGAATCAAAGCAAAGGCAATAGCCTCGGGCACCAAAGCCAATGCCACCGTTAAACCGGAAAGAATCTCGGTTTTGTAATCTACTTTTTGCTTAAAATCGAATAAATTCAGGTATTTCTTCATGCCCTTATTTTAAGGGCGCAAAAATAAGACTATTTATCTGCATGACCTTGAATCTTGTGATTATTACCGATTTAGCAATCTACCAGTTAGTTAATCCCAATAATTTTTCTCCAAGCGGAGATAATTTAGCAGTTTCATATTTGGTCTGTTCCCATCTTCTGGGATCCCCTGGAAACGCGTACCCTTCTGGTGCAATGCGATGCTTCCATGAATTAATACGCCAATTGCGCAGTTCTTCGTTGTCTTCCTCGGCGGGCATCATAGAAATGTATTGGGCTATGCGTACTTTGTCTTTTGATTTATTTGGGCGAATACCATGAGGTTCGGTGCTATTGAAAATGAGAAGATCGCCTGCTTCCATCTTTACCTTTACGATTTTATCTTCCAAGTCCGAAATGTCTGGCTGAAAACGGTCGCGGTTTTCAGGTTGGGTCAATTTCCACGTATCATAATTGCGATACAACCAGGGAATACATTGAAAACCGCCCATATTCTCATCGGTCTGATCAGCCAATGCCAAGACTCCTTGTACGTTTTGGGGGCGTGTCTCCGGGTCGTAATCCCAATGAATGAATCCTTTTTTATCCACTCCCGGCGGCAATGGAAAGTTTAAATTGGCCCTATCTATGGTTACCCACAATTTTTCAGTTCCCCATACATCGACAAATGCATCGTATACACGCCGCATCTGACGGTTGTTCCATAAATATTGGTTGTTGTATACCTCTACCATACCCGTACCTGTCAATTCTTTCATCTTCATTTCGGCTCTTGGTGGGGCATACCAAGTAGTGGGGTCTTTCGGGTCTTTCTCATCGAATTCCCAAATAAAATCAGCGGTAGCTTTGGCTTGTTCCCTCGGGACAGCGTTTTTAATAACGATATATCCGTTGTGTTTCCAGAACGTCCAATCTTCCTCACTCAATACGCGCAAGGGCTTTTCATTGGAACGATCGTTCAATCTTATTTTACTACTGGTAGCCGTAGAAGGGTTTCCTGGGATTTCCTCATGTGCCTTGTTGGCCATTGCGATTTTTTTGGTATCGGTTTTCATAATTTTCACCTTTAATTCGATGGGATAAAACTACCGCTCTCATGCTGCAAAATCTACCTTGATATTGACCTATAATTGAACTATATTGATTTATTGTATTTAAAATGGCCTATATTATGCTAATTTTGTTATATTGGAAGAATGCGTATCGAACTTGAAACTATTGGAAAAGACAGCAAGAGCCCTTTCCGTATTTTGCATAACCCAAGATTGAACCATCTTTTCTACTGGCATTTTCATCCGGAATACGAGTTGGTATATATCGAAGGGGCCAATGCGATACGCCATGTGGGCGACCATATTTCCAACTATACCGATAGTGATATGGTGTTGATTGGTTCTAACATTCCCCATTTGAATTTTGACCATGGTGTGCAGACCGATTATAAAAAGGAGGTATTGCATATAAAGCCTTCTTTAAAACACAAACTTATCTCAGAAATTCCCGAACTAGAATCCATTCATCAGCTTCTTGAACGCTCTCGCTATGGTATTGTATTTTTTGGAGAGACCAAGAAGATGGTGGGGAGGCGAATGCAAGACTTGCATCGGTTAACCCACTTTTCGCTTTTTATGGAGGTCATGCAACTTTTAGAAATTCTTGCTAAAAGTGAGGAATACAGATTGCTTCATACCCAGCCCTTTGTAAACAAGTACAATAAAAAAGAACAAGAGCGATTGCGACGTATTTATGCGTATGTCGATGAGCGCTACCAACAGAAAATAGACCTGGCAGCAATAGCAGCTTTCACTAATTTGGGCAAGGAGGCCTTTTGCCGCTATTTTAAAAAAGCTACGGGAACGACCTTTGTTCAATTCTTGAACCAATACCGAATCAGTCAGGCCAAACGTCTATTACTAGTAGGCAAAAATAGTAGTGAGGCTTGCTACGAATGCGGCTTCGAAAGCCTTTCGTACTTTAACCGTACCTTCAAAAAGGTTACCGGAGAAAATCCCTCCGAATTCAAAAAGAAACATTTTAAGCCTGTACCTTAACCCAACTACTTGTAACAAGATTTCGGTCGATTTTAAAAAAGATCAGGGGCAAAATGATAATTAGGGTAACCCTATCATCACCTCTGCCGGTAGGGCGCAGGCAATTGTTTTAAGTACGTGCAAAGCTTTGTCAAGGATGAAACTAGGAAGAACCCATAGAGAACCCCACCTTTAGTTTCGGGCTTAGTTCGGCCAGCCTTTTATAGCAGCTATAAAAGTTGTTATTAAAAGGGGCCTCACTAAAAAGAACCGCCCCGGACCAAATGTCCAGGGCGATTCCTAACTAAATAACCAACCAAAAAAATCATCCCTTCGACTTTGCTCCGGGGCCAACTTCATATATGTGTCGGCAATATTATTTACGACTTCGCTGTACTTTCATTACAGGATTGGAAGTCTTTTGTCTCTTTTTATCCACCGTGCTTTTGCCCGATTTCAAATACTCAATGTATCCCCTACCTCTAAACTCATAAACCGTTCCGCTATCTGGGTGATACAATTCTATTGTACTGTCATTAATAACGTATAGTTCAAAGTAATCATTGCCCATGAAGTCGTAAGCAAGTGTTAAAGTTTTGAGCGTTTCATCGTTTTCTATGTCATACACCTGATAATCCCCCTCAAAATCCCATTGTAGATTTGAAACCCTTGTTCCGGGGGCATCTACCGACGATCGAAAGAACGAAGGTAAAAACTGTAAATAGTTCTCGTCATCAAAATCGTTGATTGCGCCTTCTTCACTTGTGTATACTTTTTCCCAAGCTTCGTACTCTTGTAAAAAGTAGTTAATGTTGTCATAGAAAATAAAATCATAATCAAGATTATTGGCTTGATACCCGTTTAAAAAATAGGAAGTATTTGAACGGGGGTCTCGCAATTCAATGGTATTACCGTTTACTGCGAAGACATCTAACGACCAGAGTCCATCAACATCATGATCAATTTCTACAATTCCGTTAAGTGTACTGTAATAGCCTACATCTATTCCCAATCCGTTGCCGGTTTTTCCGATACCTACTATATTGTTGTTGGCATACATTGTTCCATTTACAAAAGAAATCGTGAAGGCTCGTTGAAGAAAAGGCACTTCCCCGTTACCCCGGGTCGCATTGATATCTACGTACCATACATCATAGGATTGCAATACCCGATCGGTATTGAAAGCAGATTCCTCGATAAATTCGTCTTCGATTATGACCTCGGTATAACAGGAGCTCATTAAAGTTCCGATCATTAAAAGTCCCAATAGTAGTTTTATCGTTTTCATACGCTTTCATTTTATGATTGGTACTACCTAAAACAAGCTTTGTGCCATTTTTTTTAATAATCTGATAATCAATGTTTTATGTTTAAATTTAATAATTGATTACTTTTAGCGACAGAAATCTATTCGATAGCAACTATGAATGTACTCTTAAAGATTTCCGCTCCCTGTCTGCCGACAGGTGGGTTTGCAGAAATGAAAATTGCCTATGCAAGAGAACAAAAAATTCGCAGTACTTGGGGGTGGTAGTTGGGCCACGGCCATCGTTAAAATGCTTTTGGTGAATCAAGATTGTGTGGGGTGGTACATGCGCAATTCAGATGCCATCGGATTCATCAAAATTCAAAAACACAATCCCAATTATTTAACATCGGTTACTTTTGATACCGATCAGTTACAGCTCACCGACAATATCAATAGTGCCGTTACCGAAGCGGACATCTTGATTTTTGCAATCCCCTCCGCTTTTTTGGGAAAAGAACTAGAAAAGTTAACTGCGTCTTTAAAGGACAAAATTGTCTTCTCCGCGATCAAGGGAATCGTACCTGAAAGCGGATTGATCGTAGGAGAGTATTTTCATGATCAATACGATATCCCTTTTGAAAATATCGGTGTCATTACAGGTCCTTGCCATGCGGAAGAAGTGGCTTTAGACCGTTTATCGTACCTCACTATCGCCTGTGCAGATACCGAAAAAGCCGAGTTTGTAGCCAAAAACCTGAACAGTGATTTTATAAAAACCAAGGTCACCAAAGACATTATTGGAACGGAATATGCGGCGATGCTCAAAAATATTTATGCCATCGCGGCCGGCATTGCGCACGGACTCGGTTATGGTGATAACTTTCAGAGTGTTTTGATGAGCAAC
This sequence comes from uncultured Flavobacteriaceae bacterium, assembly GCA_947493175.1. Lineage (GTDB taxonomy): Bacteria > Bacteroidota > Bacteroidia > Flavobacteriales > Flavobacteriaceae > Pelagihabitans. Next base: position 640,094 of record CANLQD010000001.1, read on the forward strand.
GCTATTCGAGAAATGAAACGGTATACCAAACGCATTCATAAAATAGACCGAAACATCAACGACTCTGCTTATTTAGGAGACCTCTTGGTCACAGGTTATTCAATCTTTAGCCGCAATCGGATGTTCGGGAATATGATCGGTAAGGGCTACACCGTTAAAAGTGCCCAGATGGAAATGCGCATGGTCGCCGAGGGCTATTACGCTTCCGAAAGTGCCTACAAATTGAAGGCCACCTTTAAAAAGAAAGTAAAGACCCCTATTATCGATGCGGTGCATGCCGTACTGTATGAGGGGAAAGATGCCAAAAAAGTTTTTAAGGCGCTGACGGAGCAGTTGGATTGACGAAAAGTTCGCTATTTTAAGGTCATAACGAACAGTTCATATGAAAAACTTGATACTACTACTATTTTTCACCTGCTTGTGCGCATGTTCAGATGCCCCAGAAAATGTTGTAGTCGAGGGAATCCTTGAAGTACCCGAAAACCGCGACAATCCCGATTCAAGAACCCTTAAATTAGTTTACAAGGTTTTAAAAGCTAAGGACACCAATTCCCGAAAGGCTCCTATACTTTTATTACAAGGAGGGCCTGGGGTGGCAACCATGATTATGGAACCGTTCTTGAAAGATCACCCCCTTAGAAATAATCGGGATATTGTGCTTATGGACCAACGGGGAACAGGGGAATCCGAGGCCAACTGTGTTGAACTTAACGATTCTCTTTTCGAAATCATGAGACAAGATTTAAACGTAGAAGAGGACGTCATGGCTACAAATAGCCAGCTAGGTGAATGTAAGGAGGCCTTGAAAGGCCGTGGGGTTGACCTTGCTGGCTACAACAGTAGGGAAAATGCAGCGGATTTTGAAGATTTACGAAAAGCTTTGGGCTACGAGAAATGGAACCTTTTTGGAGGCTCTTATGGTTCACGATTGGGTTTGACGATCATGCGTGATTTTCCCGAAAGTGTGCGAAGTGCTGTGCTTTCAGCGATTCTTCCACCAGAAACAAATTCGTTAAACAATTCTATTCAAAATTTTGAAAACTCCCTTTTTTCAATCCTGAAGCGTTGTGCGGAAAATCAAGGCTGTGAAAACCGTTTCCCCAATATGAAAGCGCGTTTATTGAACGTATTGAAGAAACTAGATTCTGACCCTTTGCATTTTGACTTTGAAGGCAAACCGTTCGTGCTCAATACCCATGATGCCTTTGTACTACTCTTTGTATCGCTTTACGATCGTCATCATATTGCCAATATACCATTACTTATTGAAGCAATGGAGCATGGAGAAACCGAACCGATACAAAATGCACTAAAAGGTTTTGAACATATGTTGGGGCTTATCAATTGGCCTATGCACTATTCGGTGATGGCATATGAAGAACTTCCGTTTAATGAACTGGCAGTTATGGATCGAGCCTTAAACAATAGTGAGATCGGGTTTGCCTATGCTCCTAATAGTTCAACTATAAAATTATTGTCCGATTGGCATTCCTTTAGGGCCTCAAACATTGAAAACCAGCCTGTGGTTTCTGAAATACCAACACTGATGTCGAGTGGTGGTTTAGACCATGTTACCCCCATTAGCAATGCCAAAGGGGCCATTAAACATCTAAAAAACGGGCATGAACTCATATTTTTGGATGAAGCTCACAACAGTCTATATAACCCTTGTTTTTATCAAATAGCCGAAGATTTTCTTAACGATCCTCTCCATAAACCGGATATGGAATGCAGCGAAGAGCGAAAGCCCATTGAATGGAACTTGTCAAACCCGCTCCAGTGAAAAATTAGAATGTTCTTCCAACTCGTTCTGTAGTGTTTCCTTCCATTGAAGCAATTGTGCCTCATCTACTTTATAGATGTTCTTGAATTCTTCTAAAACTGGTTCCATTAAGGTTCGAACACTCTCAATGTCAAAATACAAACGTCCTGTTCTTCGGATAAAGAAGTCCATCGGGTTCTGCACCATTTCATGGTCGATTCCAAATCGGAGTTCGGCTTTTGCCAAACAAAGGGCTTTGTCTTTATCCTTCAGGCTGGCATAGGTTTCCAAAATGGTCTCTGTCTGTTTTCCATAGTTGGTTACCAGAAACCAAGCTGTATATTTCTCAAATCCGTCTGGTTTGATTCGGTTATAGACCTCATCAATATACTTTTTAACGTGTTTGAATTTTTTAAAATCCACGTTTCCGGCCAACGGAATTTGATCGGTACTGCATTCCTCTACCTTCTTATCGTAATCTTCCTCTATCTTCTTGGCAATACGGTCCACAATTCGCTCTGCCATCTTGCGGTAACCTGTTAATTTACCCCCTGCGATGCTTATAAGTCCGGTCTCCGAGGTAAAAATCTCATCTTTACGGGACAATTCAGAAGCCGATTTTCCCTCTTCATGAATCAATGGGCGAAGGCCGGCCCATGACGACACAACATCATCTAACTCTAGCTCGATACTTGGGAACATATTGTTCACCGCCGAGATGATGTAAATCGCATCGGCCAGATCAGTGGTTACCTTGTCTTTATTATCATTATAGTTGGTATCGGAAGTTCCGACATATGTCACCTTTCCACGGGGAATGGCGAACATCATTCGGCCATCGGGAACATCGAAATATGTGGAATGTTTTAAAGGTAATTTCTCATACGGAAAGACCAAGTGAACCCCTTTGGTCAAATGCAGCCGTTTTCCTTTTTTGGAATTGTTTACACTACGAAGTTCATCGACCCAAGGGCCTGCGGCGCTTACTACATATTTTGAGTTGATGGTAAAGGAATCCCCAGATATTTCATCTTTTACCTTCACCCCGGCCACCATGTCTTCCTTATAGACAAAATCTGTTACAGCAGCATAGTTCATAGCCTGCGCCCCAAATTGAAGACTGGTCTTGATGTTTTCGATGGTTAAACGCGCATCATCGGTTCGGTATTCTGCATAATAGCCCGCGCCTTTCAATATTTTCTTGGGAAGCAAAGGTTCTAACTTCATAGCTTCCTTTTTTTCTAACATTTTACGCTTGTCGTCTCCGGTTACCTGGGCCAAAATATCATATACTTTTAGTCCGATCGAGGTGAGCCATTTTCCGTAGGAACCATTTTCTATCAAAGGCAACAACATCTTTTCAGGAAGTACTAAGTGGGGAGCCAATTTATGTACGATGGCCCGTTCCGAACCCACTTCCTTCACCAACCAAAAATCGAACTGTTTCAAATACCGCAATCCGCCATGAATCAGTTTCGTAGACTTGCTACTGGTTCCCGAAGCAAAATCGCCTTTTTCGACCAAGGCTACTTTGAGTCCGCGTGAGGCAGCATCCAATGCAATTCCTCCGCCAGTTATTCCACCACCGATGACCACTAGATCAAATTCTTCTTTCGAGAGGGTTTCAACGGTTTTTGTTCTATCTAAATTTGAGAATCTTATATTTTCTTTCATGCAATTTTATTTTATCTCCGCAAACCCGACTTTAGAGAGGGGGCAGAAATACTCTTTTTAATTTATTCTGGCAACATATCATCTAGAACGAAATGGAGTATCTAAATGAACCCGCTTAATTTCAATTTGGTTCTTACTCGCTTTCCATTCTCTCATACTAATGCTCCTCCCAACCTTTTGTGCGCTCCACGGCCTTTTGCCATTTGTCATAGAGACGTTTACGCTTCACCCGGTCAAAAGTGGGCTTGAAAATTCGGTTCATGGGTCGGTTCTGGTCAATGTCTTTGCGGGTCCATAGGCCTACTTGGATTCCTGCTAAAAAGGCGGCTCCCATAGCAGTTGATTCGATAACTTCGGGCCGATGTACTTGGGTATCGAGAATATCGGCCTGGAACTGCATTAGGTGGTTATTGGCACAGGCCCCACCATCTACCCGTAGGTTTTCCAACTGTATGCCTGAATCATCTTCCATAGCCTTTAGGATATCCTTCGTCTGATATGCCAACGATTCCAAGGTGGCCTTAGCCAAATGTGCTTTCCCTGTATCGCGGGTAAGTCCGAAGATGGCACCACGTGCATACATATCCCAATAGGGAGCACCCAAACCCGCAAATGCAGGTACTACATAGACGGGGTTTTCTCCTTCTACAGAATCGGCCAGTGCTTCGCTATCTTTAGCGTCCTTGATCAGTTCCAATCCGTCTCGAAGCCATTGAATCGCTGCTCCGGCGATGAAGATACTTCCTTCGAAGGCATAATTCACCTTTCCATCCAATCCATAGGCGATGGTCGTTAACAATCCGTTTTTGGAGAATCTAGGTGTTTCCCCTGTATTCATCAACATAAAGCATCCGGTACCATAGGTATTCTTCGCCGTGCCTTCCTGAAAGCATGCCTGTCCGAAGAGCGCGGCCTGTTGGTCACCGGCAATACCGGCGATGGGTATGGCCGTACCATCCAACTCATAATCCCCAAAATGGTAGGCCGAAGGTTTTACTTCGGGTAGCATACTTTTTGGAATTCCCAGGGCATCCAGCATTTTGTCGTCCCATCGTAAATTTACGATGTCATAGATCATGGTACGGGAGGCATTCGTATAGTCCGTAATGTGATTCCTTTGGGTAGACATGTTCCAGACCAACCAACTATCAATGGTGCCCATTAACAAATCGCCGTTTTCAGCTTTTGCCCTGGCACCTTCTACATTATCCAGAATCCATTTGACCTTGGTTCCCGAAAAATACGAATCGATGACCAATCCTGTGGTCATACGAACATGCTCGGTAAGACCGCTATTCGTTAAATGTTCACAGATATCGGCGGTTCGCTTATCTTGCCATACGATGGCATTGTAAACGGGCTCTCCTGTATTTTTATCCCAAACGACCGTTGTTTCCCGCTGGTTGGTGATGCCAATTCCTTTGATATCCGATGCGGCCACTCCCTGGGTTTTGATCAGTTCGTTCAGAACCCCCAACTGCGATGCCAAAATTTCTTTCGCATCGTGTTCGACCCATCCTGATTTTGGAAAAATCTGTTTAAACTCTTTTTGTACCATCCCCTGTATATGACCCTTCTGGTCAACCAATAGGGCACGGGAACTGGTAGTACCCTGATCTAGGGATATAATATAGTCCATGCTATGCTATTTTTCATTTTTGACACCTTGGAAAAGTAGTTAATTTCCTGTGCCTTACGTAAATATAACGTAATAAACCCCATTCACAAAAAAGGGATGCTACTCTATCGTTATCGTAACAAAAACTTCATTTCCCAAGGTATCTATCACCGTAATTTTATGCGTTCCGGCCGAAGGAACCAAACCAATTTCGTGAAGGTGGGTGGTCTGGGAGATATAGGTGTCACCTACATACCAGAACACTGGGGTTTCTGGTTTGTTGTGAGCAAGCTTTAGTACCAATTCGTTGGTTGTACCATCAAATCTTTTCGTAAGTCCTATACGACTTCCGTTCTTTGGATAAATGAATTCCATCGGGGGGGTATTGGTATTTTGACAGCCTATGCCAAAAGGGGGCAGAACCCGATAGCTCGGATGTGTTCGCTTGTAGTAGAACTCCATTAGGGGCGGTAATACGAACCAAGATTCAGTCACCGATCGGGACAGATCTGCGCAGCTAGAATTTACTCGGAACCGACTTTGCGCATCGAGCTGAATGGTTTGGTGGTACCTACATGCACTGATATAGTTCTTTTTATTGGGGATGGAAATGGTCTTCGACGGACAGCCAGTACCCGCCAAATAACCGCTATCGGTGCACACATCGATATCGGTAAACTCATCGATCGGTTTGGGAAACCAGGAACTGGTAGGAAGCACATCGAACACATCGAACAACACGGGAGCGGCACTGGAAACACCGGTCATGTTGGGCCGTCCCTCACCATCCGCATTTCCGACCCAAACACCTACTACGTACTCTTTGGTGATACCAATGGCCCAAGCATCTTTATTACCAAAACTGGTACCTGTCTTCCAGGCGATCTGTTTGCTACTGTCGTAAAACTCCCATGACTCGTTGCCTTCTGGGCGGTTTACTTCTTTCATCGCCTCAAAAGTGAGGTAAATACTCCCCGCATCAAACACGGTCTTTTCGGTGGATAAACTGCCGAAATCAATCGCTTGCTCTTTCTCCAAGACCGGGTCAATAAATTCTTTACCATAGTACTCACTGGAGGTTTGGTTAAAATGATTTATGGTAGAGGCCAGGTTTGCATAGGTTTTGCACAAATCCCAAAGGTTGCTTTCCGCTCCGCCCAATATTAAGGTAAGGCCATAATGAGCGGCAGGTTTGTCAATACCCCCCAACTTGAAAACGTCTAACTGGTCTCGAAATTTCTCGAGCCCATAGCCTTGTAACAGCCGAACTGCCGGAATATTCAATGACCGAGCCAATGCCTTCTTGGCAGCCACTGCCCCACTATAGCGCTCGTCAAAATTTTCGGGGGTATAGCCGGCGATTTGGGTAGGTACATCGGCCACCAACATATCGGGAAGCAGTTCCCCTGCATCTAACATAGCCGAATATAATAACGGTTTTATGACACTTCCCGTACTCCGGTTCGCCTGCACCATATCTACATCTTTTTGATGTTCTTTAGAGGTCATCGTATTGCCTACATAAGAGCGTACTTTTCTGGTAGCTACCTCCATGACCAAGACCGCCGCATTGTGAACCTGATTCTGTCGTAAACGACGATGATGTTTTTCAACAATAGCATTGACAGTGCGTTGTAGATTTTCATTCAACGTTGTTGCTACCCGTTTTCCGCGTTGGGTCTTCGCCAAATATTGCACTAAGTGCGGTGCCATTTTAGGCAACGGAAAAGGTTGTTGAGGAAGTTCCTCTAATAGGGCCAATTCAAAGGTAGTGCGGTCGATGGTTTTCTCTTCCAATAGCTTCTTTAGCAACCGATTGCGTTTCTTTAAAAGCTTCTCTTGGTTTTTTCCTGGATAAACGAGGCTCGGAGCATTGGGTAGTACGGCCAAAGTCGCCGATTCTGCCCAAGACAACTGATGGGGCCGTAAGCCAAAATACCGCCAGGCAGCTACATCGAGTCCCACTACATTACCTCCGAAAGGGGCATGGCTGGCATACAGTTTTAAGATGTCTTCTTTGGAATGGCGAAGCTCCAAACGTGTCGCCAACACCAACTCGATCGCTTTTTCAACATACGAACGGGATTTGCCTTTTCGGGATAGGCGTATCACCTGTTGAGTCAACGTGCTACCTCCACGCACTGTTTTGCCGGCCGACATGTTGGCTCCTATGGCCTTTACCATAGATACGGGATTGAAGCCGGGATGCCGATAAAAATAAGCGTCTTCAAACGCCACCAAACACCTCTTGAATTTTTGGGGAATACTGTCGGCCTGAGGAAATCGCCATTGGCCATCATCGGCAATCATTGCTCCCAATAAAGTACCGTGGCTGCTTTCGATTACAGTGGCCGTCGGTGCCTTAAATAGGGTTGTAGGAAGGCAGAAATAGTAAGCAATCAGCAACAACACCAAAACAATGAGCTTTTTGGGGTGCTTTTTTAGGAAACGAAGCATGCCCTTTTTAGAAAGTATTCCCCTAGCCCCTCCCAAAGAGACGTATGGTTTTCGTATGCTAAATAATTGTTCTATCGGATTCAAGGTAAATCAAGCCTTTCTTCTTGGGAGCGGACTTCACTAAAATCATACTCCCGCTCTACCAAACAAACACGAACTTTGTACCAGCTGTACCAATCGTTAATACCTTTTTGTTGTGCAAATTGATGGTCTGTATTTGCTTTCCAATTGGCAATTGCCTGTAAACTTTCCCAATAACTGACCGTAATCCCAATGGATTCCCTGGCACTCTCTATCCCCAAAAAACCTGGTTGTTTTTTTGCCAACGCCTCCATTTGTGCAGCCATTTCGGTGTACCCGTTATCGCCTTTCGTTCGGGTAGAGGTAAAAATGACGGCATAGTAGGGGCGGTGTGTTTTCATTTCGTCCTTCGCGCTAATTGATATATTCTTTCTCCAAAAAATAGTCTACGATCGCCTCTTTCATCAGTACCGATTGCTCCCCTGCTTTCAATGGTGGTAGTTGTTCTTTGACCGTATAATGGGGCCAACCTTCTTCATCAAAAAAATCAAACGCATAGTACCCATAAGGTTCTAGCAAACGGCAAATAGCGATATGCATCAAATCTAACTTCTGATCCTTTTTATATTTTCGATGGTACTGACCTAGCTCTTGTACCCCCACCAAATAGATAATACTATCTAGTTCCAAGGGATCGCCATCACTAAATTGATCTGAAAGCTTTTCGACCAAAAGGTCCCAACGCTGTTTTAGTTTTTCGTCTCTAGCCATTTTTTACTCGATAATCGAGATTTAAACCCGACTGCCGTCAGGCCAATTGTTTCGAGGACTACCAGACAAGTGTTCAGGAAGATTTACCTCATTATTTATAAGTCGTTTCCTTATGAATGCCTCACGGGCTTGCCCCAAGCTTGTTTATTCCTCGACAATTCAAATTCAAAGGTACAAATCAAAATGCTACATTTGTTTGATAAATTTGTTTTGAAAAGCTACTACATGTAGGGCACTCAAAACAAACAAATGAACCGCTTCGACCTTTTTGTTGGGGCGTAACCACAACTACGTATGGCATTTTTAGATATTGTACTGGGAATCATATTGGTCTGGGGCTTGTGGAAAGGTCTTAAAAATGGGCTCTTTGTAGAAATTGCTTCCATCATCGCCCTGATTGCGGGCATTTTTGGGGCTATTCATTTTTCGTACATCGCTGGAGATTACCTTGCCAGAAATATGCAATGGGACGAGAATTACATCAATTTAGCCGCATTCGTAATCACCTTTATCATCATCGTGGTGGTCGTACACGTTGCGGGAAAACTATTGACCAAAATTGCCGATTTCGCCATGTTGGGATTACTAAACAAAATCGCTGGCGGACTCTTTGGTATGTTGAAAGTGGCAGTTATCCTTGGTGCTTTATTGGTTTTCTTTGATCGTATGAACAATTCTATCGGTTTCATTAACGAAGAAACCAAGGAACAATCTGTCTTGTATGAACCTGTCAAGGAAATCGGGGCGTTTGTTTTTTCGAAAGTATTGAAGGATAAAACGGAGGAACAAACGTTTTAATAACCGAACGCATCTTTTTCGTTAGTGGCATGCCCAACCAAATGCCAACTGACCACTACCATGTACGCTTTGCGTAATATGGCCCGTACCATCATCTCCAAAACGATAGGCGAGATGATCAAAAGAAGCCAATTGGAATAGGAATTGCATATCCGCACCCGTTTTAGGGGCCTTGGGATACGAAACGCCTTGAATCCAATTGGGCCATCCAAAAAGTTTATCCTTTCGTATTGGGCTACCGATTTTTTGTTCGTATAAATAATCGAAAACTCCATCATGTGGAATTTCGATTCCCAGGACATCATATTCCTCGCGATGTGGATAATCGAACTGGACCTGCCAACCGGTAATGACCTTTTCTTGAAAAACCTTCGTTAGGTTGGGGCGTACTTTTGATGATGGCCCTTCTGCCACAATCTTTCGAACAACAGAAGCTTTAGAAAAAGGGAGGTACCCCTCCAATACACTTGTACAATCTGTCTCTTTTGAGGTACAATAAAACAATTGCAACAAGCCCTCTTCTGCCTTCTCCGGTATATCGGCCAAATTCAATTGCACCAAAAGATCCATGTTCCGTTGGCAATTTTCACAGATTGGCCAATCGTTTTCATTTCTTAAATATGGAATGCCCCCTATCTTCGAATGCTCTGAAAACGCCATTTTTACGTTTTCGGTAATAGGAAGATATGCTTTTCTTTTATGTGCATCAAAAATGGCATACGTACTTTCTACATCGTGCATCAATGCCTTGAATTTTTCTTCACCTTGTTGAAGCAGGCTACTGTCTATCGGCAATCCTTTTTTCATGATACGACTTGAGCTATTTATTTTTTATCATTCCTTTCAACCTGGCCATAAGATCATCCTTGAATCTTAAGCTTTGAACCTTGCCCTACTATTGCACCACTTCGACCCATCGGCCTTTGGTGCGAACCACGTAGTCATTATCGTACATCGCTTCTGCCTGGATACCTGGTAAGTAATACCGTCCTAAATAGGAAGCGTTCAGCAATATCCGAAAGGTTTTGCTCTCGTTCTTTTTCATGTCAAAATAGAAATTCGAGCGGTCGTCCCGAATATCGGTATAGGTCACCTGATTGTTCGCAAAATCACCGAAATCGGTAAACCGGGTGTTTACGATTTCCCATCCACTCGGGAAAATCTCGGTCAATGCCATATCCCGAATTATTTCATTGGTGGTGTTCGTAAGGGTAACCTCAGCAATAAAATCAGTTCCTTGGGAGAGCTGTTCTATGTTTAAAACGGCACCGTTTCGTCCTTTGAACAGCGTCTGGGCCGATAGGTTTTTCTGTATCGCTTTTTCAGCACCTACTGGCAGAATCCCGTTATTGATAATGTTCACGAAAAGTGTATTGCCTTCTAAGTTTTTTAAGGTTATTTGATTACTCCCCTCTTTAATTTTCAAATCGCGATTGGCAAGGGTTTTAGCTGTACCGATATTTTCGGATTTTCCGTTTACGCCAACCGAAGCCTTTATACCTTTGCTACCGACCATTTCGGCAAATTTTGCCATGGCCAACAGGCTATAGGCGGTACTTTGCGTACTCATATAAGAACGTTCGGAAAGCCGTTTCGCAATGGTTTTTGCAACATCTTGCGCTTTCGCCTTGTCTTTAAGGAGCACATACGTTTCCAAGGCCATTGCCCGGTTACGATCGGCAGAGCCGTAGGTGTGGTAGTCGTATTTGTAGTTGCTGAAGTCGACTCGTGCCTTGCTCAATATTTCTTTGGCAACATTGCCCTGTCCGATGAGCGCATAGGTTGCTGCCAATCGAAACTTCGCCTCGTTGGAGAGTCCGCTTTTTTCGCGCATCCGGTTCATGCTTGCAACGTCGGCATTGCCTGAAAGGGCCAAAGAATACAGACGATAGGCCTGCGCTAAATCACCATAATTACTTCCTGAGCGCCATTGTTTAGATGCATTTTGTTGGTATTTGACCCAGCTCGATTTAAAACCGATAGGCAATACATAGCCTTTCTTTTCGGCTTCCAACAAAAAGTGTCCTGCATAACTTGTTCCCCAATCATTGGAATAGTTTTGTCCCGGCCAGTACGAGAAGCCTCCCGTTGCATTTTGGAACCCACCCAAACGTTGAATGGCTCGATCTATGTTTTGTTGTACTTGCTGTTTTCGCTTCGCGTCCAAATCAAAAATATTCGACAGATACAATTGCGGAAAAGCTCCCGAAGTGGTCTGCTCTACACAACCATGTGGATATCGGATTAGATACTGCATACGTCCATTGAAGTTCATTGGCGGCAAGGTCGAAAACTCGACCTGGGCTGAATTGCTCCCGGCAATACCGAAGGTTTCCAAATCAATGGTCTTAGTGCTATTCGGTTCTAAGACTACCTCTTGCATCTCTGTAGTCACTGGGTTCGGATTGACCACATCGATAGGAATCTCAAAAGAGGCTTTTTCCCCATTTCCGGAAGCTTCGACCACTACTTTGCCGATACCCTTGAAATCGGACACTTCTAACTCAAAGTAGGCCATTTGCTCATCTGGTTCGGTAAAGACAAGCGATTGGGTAGCACCGCCCAAAATTTTATATGAGGGGTGGGGCTTTATCTTCAAGCTTACATTTTTGACCTTCTTCTCCATCGCAAAAACGGTCACAGGAAGGGTTACTTTTTCTCCGGGAGTAATCTTTCTGGGCAAAGAGGCCAATATCATCAATGGTTTACGCACAGGAGTGGTTTTTTCGGCCATCCCATAGGCTTCCTTATTGGCATCACCGGCTACGACCATAGTACGTACCGAACCGACATATTTTGGTATCTTGATTTCATGTGATCGGGTTTCACCGTCTTTTAATCGGAAAGGGCCGAGGTGCACTACCATGGGTTCAAAACGGTTTGCCTTTTTGTTTTTGGCTCCTGCGAGCTCCCCATCACCTCCGATCGCAAATACCTGATCGATCCGACCCCCGAAGGCACCGATGACATCGTCGTAGATGTCCCAGGTCTTTACCCCCAACGCCTCATGGGCGTAGAAAGTATTCCAGGGGTTGGGGGTCTTAAAGCGGGTTAGGTCTAACAGGCCTTCGTCTACCATAGCAATGCTATAGGTCATCGCCTTTTTGTTTTGCTCGCTTACTTTTACGGTAATGGTTTCCTCAGGGCGCAGTACCTCGGGCATTTTGACAACAGGCTGTATTCGGGTCGTCGGATTCTCGACGGAAATTGGCATTACCCCGTAAAGACGAATCGGGTTATCGTTCAGCGTTGTGGCATGCGGCTGTAACAATGATATATGAATGAACACATTGGGCGTATACAACGCGTCAATGGGGAGTTCAAATTTGGTTTCGTCTTTTTGGGTCTCGACCCACAATGACTCCAATACTTCGGTACCGTTTTCAACGGTGACCAATGCCCTGGAACCTTCGGAACTTGGAAAGGTCACCGTGGCGGTTTCCCCGACCTCATAGGCCTCTTTATCGGCAGAAAATACCAACATGGTTGCCGCTTCTGGATCTGCCTTTCTCGATTTACCTGCCCATCCTGGCCAATCGATATATACCACTTTTCCTGTGGCGTGGCCCCCGGAAGAATCTTCGACCCGAATTAAATAGCGGCCCCATTCGGGGTATTTCAATTCGTATATAAAGCTTCCCGTTCCCTTCTTGTTTGTATCGATAGTGGTATTGAAGACTTCCCGATGGTAGCTGCTGCTACTATAGTTCGATAGGTTATTGTTCGAAGTATCCCACCACCAACGCCACTCAATTTTGTGTACCGATACTTTTAAGTTCTTTACCGCTTTAGCGTTGCCATTTTCATCTACGGTAACCACCTCAAAGGTATGGGGGGTATCGGTCAAAAGCATGCCTCTGGTCTTGTCACCTTTGGGTACATTGAGCCCCACATAGGTGTCATAGGGCGAATAAGGTTTGGTAAAGACATCGGTGCTGAAATCCCCTCCGTTTTCATAGACTTTGGCTATAAAAGCGGCATTCAGCATACCAGGTGCCCGACTGTTCAATTTTGGGCTTATCTGAAAACGGGTCTTTCCTTGTTCATCGATCTTGCCATCGAATACCACTTGATCTTCTACTGAGAAGCTCCGTGTGGGATCATCGAAAATAAATCCTGGAAACGACTTGAAAGTAGTAGTCGCCTGATTGAACTTCGCTGTAATATCCGCTTTTAAGTTTTTGGCAATGGCCCCGTGCAACCACTTTACTTCCATATTTCCGGTGATGGGTTTTGCCCCGTTTAGAATATCGCCCTCAAACGCGGTTTTTATTTTCAGCCGATTCGGTTTAATCGTCTCGATTTTTAGGGTCTTGGTAAAAGACGCGCCACCAACTAAAATCTTGGCCAACCAATTTCCGGTGGGTGCATTGTCATCGGTCTTGATATTGAATTGGTAAAAATTATCGATTCCGTTTGTCTTGACCTCTCGATGCACAACTTTGTTGTAGGGATCTAACAATTCGAGTTTTACCGGGTGGTTGTCGGGCAAATCGTTGGCGTTGTCATTCAACATGAACGAGAGGAAAATATTATCTCCCGGACGCCAAACCCCACGTTCCCCAAAAATGAATCCTTTTAAACCTTTTTTAAGTTGTACCCCGGAAACGCGGAATTTACTCACCGAAAGCGCATTCCCATCATTGAGTTTTACATATGTTTTTTGTCCGTTGTTCTCCACAACGGCAAAGAAAGCGAGCTTATCGGCATCATAGATAATAGTTCCATCGACATCGGTGACCACCGTTGCCATTTCTTGCTGCTGATAGTTATAAAAGGTAACCTTTGCACCGGCAATAGGTTTGGTGTTTAGAATGTCGGTGACCGCCACAAAATAACTTCTGTTGACCCCTCTTTTAACGGTGACCCCGATATCGGAGGCTAGCACATTCATCCCCACTTTCTTGTTGTAGTAATACGATTTATGACAGGGGTTCTCCCGCTCATTCCAATCATAGTCATAGTAGTAGTCATCATAATAGTAATTTTCGACCCCGTCCCAAGAACTATTTTCTTCCTCCTCATCAAAGTTTTCAACGGTTTGCTCCTCTGAGTCAAAATTGGTACTATCGCATTTGTAAGCGCTGTCGCGCGGACCAAAATCGAATTCCACTCTATAAATGGCACCAACCTCTGGAGAAATTAAGGTTCTTAAATCCAATGCACTGGCCGACCATTTGCTGACCGCATTCGATAAGCTGCTCTGAAGCTGAATTCGTTTTTTCGCTATAGGCCTGGCCACAGCTCTCAAATTCCCACTTTCGCCCATATTATTGGTCTGTAGAAATTGAAGTACATTATTTTCGTAAATTTTATACACCGCTACCTGCACCGACTTTAGGTTCACAGTTTCAAAGTTGATCTTTAGGTTGCTCGAAGAGGGTAAAATGGTACCATTTGACAACAACCGTACCTGCGGTTTCAACTGCTCAAAAGCAATCTTTTCGGCATACTTGGTCTTTAGGATATGGCCATCGGCACTTTCGATACCTTCAAAAACCTCTAAGGTTACCGTCCCTAAAATTTCTTTGGAAGGATATACCTTCAGCGTATTCCCTGCTACTCCATATTTGGGACGATCATCACTTTCCAAGACCACCAGTCCCTTAAAATTTTGTCCTTTTTTAATAGGGTCTGAAAAATTGACAAGCACTACCGGATTTTCGCCGGTTTCGACCCTAGTATTCAAAACAGTAAAATTATTTTTCCCTGGAACTTTAATGGTGTTCTTTGCCTTGCTTTCGATGTCAAAAGAGGTTCCATCCCATGCAATCTCTAACTCGGAATCTTCTTCGAACCGTTGAATACTATCAATTTTAAAAGAAAACTGATTGCCCATTTGAACGGCATCCTCGAATTTGAGGTTGATGGTTTTTCCATCATGCTTTACTTTAATCAGCTGTTTGGCAGTTTCTAAGGGAAGTGCATCGGCCGTCTTTATCTGCCCATTGATGTATTGATAATTTTTGGAATACGACTGTAACGCATCGGTGTAGACATTGAACTCCTGCTTCAATGTTTGTACCCTAAATGAAAGTGCGCCCAATTCCCTGGGAAGTTCCTTGACTAAATCTCTTAGGGCAAGCGTAAATTCGTATTCGCTGTTTTGCTTGAATCCCTTTTCGGGCATGAAGGAAATAGTCCTGTTATCCAGCGCCACTACTTTGCCTTTAACGTTGGGCGAAATCTTTAGAAGATCGCTGTCTAGTTCATCACCGTTGTTCCATTCTTCTATCGGGTTTGTTAGGATGACTCGAACATCACTTTGGGCCGAAATGATTCCATGTGAGACTTGATGTATGTATTCCTGATACTTGTTAAGATTATCGATTTGCTCCCCAATCGACTCTTTCTTGGTGTCGCAGCCTAGTAATAATGTTAGTGTTATTGAAAGGAAAAAAAACGGTTTGATGTTCATGAGTAGCTGTTTTGTTCAAAAGTAGTGGAGTTCCAAACAAAACCCATCCCATTATACCGTGAAAGTGTTGCCCCAAATACTTTATTAGAAAATAGAACGGCTCCCATGATCACTTTAGTATTCCTGATCATTGAAACCTGAAGTATTATTAAATACGTGCGTTTCGGATTACAAAGGTTTGCCAAGAAGATGCAGTTCATCGAAAAAAGCCTTTTTTTTAAAGATAGCGCTATATTTTTTTTTATCATTACACCGTCGAGAATCCCCATTCGACTAGAGAGCACGAGAACCCCCATTCTTCAACACCTACTGCTAGAACACCTGCTTACAATTTAGAACATTGTATGAAAATGAGTTTGCGATATACCATAATGGTATGTTTCGTGTTGTTGGCAACATCTTGCACCAAGGAAACATATGAAGAGGAGCCAGGGATTATTCCCGAGGCTGAAAATGCGGTCGACGTGGAACAGGAACTATTGAACGTGGTGAACGAGCACCGCGTATCTCTAGGTTATAATGCCTTGGAACATAGCTCCATTGCGCAGAAGTATGCCAATGAACATACCGACTACATGATTTCCAAAGGTAGTTTAAGCCACGATAACTTTAGCTCCAGGGCCTCCAATATTTCGACCGAGGTAAATGCGGAATATGTGGGCGAGAACGTTGCCAAGGATTATAATACCGCATTTGAAGCCTTTGAGGGTTGGCTGCGTAGTTCTAGTCATAAAAAAACAATGGAAGGGGAGTTTACCCATACTGCCATCAGTGTCAAAAAAGATGCCTCTGGCAACCTCTACTTCACACAGTTGTTCTATAGATAGTTATACCATTTTCTTTTCTTATTTTTGGGTAGTACCTGATAGATGGTTTGGTGTTGGTTGTATTTCACCATGCATTATCGTCTAACTAATTTCAAAGACCTTGATATATGCCCATAGCACCTCCTTTTAATCTTCATCAATGGATCGAAAAGAACCGAGACACTTTAAAACCTCCTGTTGGCAATAAAAATCTTTACAAAGATGCGGACGATTATATTGTAATGATCGTTGCCGGCCCCAATGCTCGCAAAGACTACCATTATAACGAGACCGAAGAGCTTTTTTATCAGCTAGAAGGGGAGATTGAAGTACATGTTCAAGAAGAAGGACAAAAGAAAACCATGCGATTAGGTCCGGGCGATATGTACCTACATCCCGCAAAAATACCGCACTCCCCTGTTCGCCACGAGGGAAGTATTGGTCTGGTCGTAGAGCGAAAAAGGGCCGACATGAAAGTAGATGACGGACTGCTATGGTTTTGCGACAATTGCAACAACAAACTCTATGAGGTCTATTTTACGTTGAACGATATTGAAAAGGACTTTTTAGGGCATTTCAAACATTTTTACGGGTCCGAAGCTTTACGCACCTGTGATAACTGTGGTACGGTAATGCCTGTAGATTCTCGATTTACCTCGGAAGAATAATCAACATATTTCAAAATAGTCGCTACATTATGGAAATCGCAATCAACATTTTTATCGGACTCGTTGCATTATTACACCTCTATTTTCTTTGGTTCGAAATGTTCGCATGGACCACCAAAGGGCGAAAAGTGTTTCGATCCTTTCCAAAAGAGCTTTTTGAACCCACAAAGCCCATGGCCGCCAATCAAGGACTTTATAACGGATTTCTTGCAGCCGGACTTATCTGGACCTTCTTTATCCAAGATCCCATCTGGAAAATGAATATTGCCTTATTCTTTCTAGGGTGCGTGGCAGTGGCCGGCATCTATGGTGCACTATCGGTAGAGAAGAAAATATTCTTTGTTCAGGCACTGCCAGCTTTGATTGCCATTGGCCTAATACTTCTAAAGTAATGTTTTACAAGAAGTCATTCCGGAAAGTCTTCCTCTTACCACTGACCTTGCTTTTGTTCCTCGTCGCAACTCAAACAATAGCAGCACAACAAATGACCCCCGAACAAGTAGTACAAAAACAGCTCGACACCTATAATAACCGAGATCTTAAAGGTTTTATGTCGGTCATTGATCCTCAGGTCGTGTTCTATAATTTTTCCGATGGACAAAAAACCATAGAGGGTGCCAACGCCTGTGAGGAGTTCTATGCAGCACTTTTCGAGGCCTCTCCAGATTTACATTCTACCATTCTGACCCGAACCGTCTTTGGGAACAAGGTCATTGACCATGAAAGTATTACCGGTCGTAAGGGGAATAGCGATGTGCTAGAATTGGTGCTTATCTACGAAGTACATTCCGAAAAAATTACGAAAGTTACCGTTTTGAGAAAGGAAGCATAAACGTTTCTTTATTCGTAGCTTTGCAAAAAATATAACATTACCTTTTCTAAAAGTTATAAAATGTCAAAAATTGCATCCAAGTTCGGGATTGACCAAGCCCTAAAAGTCTTAGGCATCAAAGATATTAACCAGGGAACCTCAACAGGAATCGATACCTTTTCCGCTGGTGAAATCATAGAATCGTATTCACCGGTAGATGGGGCACTTATAGCCAAAGTACAGACCACCACCAAGGAAGATTATGAAAAGGTAATGGCAAGTGCTACCGAAGCTTTTAAAATGTGGCGTTCGAAGCCTGCCCCACAACGAGGTGAAATTGTGCGCCAGTTCGGGGAACGGCTACGTGAATTGAAAGAACCTCTTGGAAAATTGGTGTCTTATGAAATGGGAAAAAGTTATCAGGAAGGATTGGGAGAGGTACAGGAAATGATCGATATCTGTGATTTTGCCGTTGGGCTTTCAAGGCAACTTCATGGTTTAACGATGCATTCGGAGCGGCCCGGGCATCGCATGTACGAACAGTATCACTCTTTGGGGGTGGTAGGGGTTATTTCGGCCTTTAACTTTCCGGTAGCCGTTTGGGCCTGGAATACGGCCTTGGCATGGATCTGTGGAGATGTATGCGTATGGAAACCTTCGGAAAAAACACCTTTATGTGGTATTGCTTGCCAACACATTGCAGCCGAGGTCTTTAAAGCGAATAATTTGCCCGAGGGGATTTCCTGCTTGATCAATGGAGATTATCGCGTAGGGGAATTTATGACCCAGGATATTCGGATTCCTTTGGTCTCCGCTACCGGTTCAATTCGTATGGGCAAAATCGTTGCCCAAGCTGTAGCGGCGCGATTGGGAAAATCACTGTTAGAATTAGGCGGTAACAATGCAATTATCGTAACGCCAGACGCCGATATCAAAATGACCGTTATCGGTGCCGTATTCGGAGCGGTAGGTACCGCTGGGCAGCGATGTACCTCTACGCGACGATTGATCATACATGAATCGATATATGACCAAGTCAAAAATGCCGTCGTTGATGCTTATAAACAACTGCGCATCGGAAATCCGTTAGACGAAAACAACCATGTAGGACCTTTGATCGATACCGATGCAGTGGCCATGTACCAACGGGCCCTGGAAAAAGTCGTTGCCGAAGGTGGAAAATTGATTGTTGAAGGAGGTATGCTCAACGGGGAAGGCTATGAAAGTGGTTGTTATGTAAAACCTGCTATCGCAGAGGCTGAAAATCATTTTGAAATCGTACAACACGAAACGTTTGCCCCTATCCTGTATTTATTAAAGTATTCGGGAGGTGTTGAAGACGCTATTACTTTGCAAAATGGGGTCGTGCAAGGACTCTCTTCGGCCATCATGACGAACAACCTGCGAGAGGCCGAACGTTTCCTATCGGTCGCCGGGAGTGACTGTGGTATTGCCAATGTGAACATCGGGACCTCCGGAGCCGAAATCGGCGGCGCCTTTGGAGGGGAAAAAGAAACAGGTGGCGGCCGCGAAAGTGGTTCGGATGCATGGAAGATTTATATGCGCCGGCAAACCAACACTATTAATTATACCACCGAGTTACCACTGGCACAAGGGATTAAGTTCGACCTGTAAAACTGCCCTATTATCGTCCTGAACAAGATATATACTCCCCAAAATCAGGGGCATAAAAAATAACCCGCTATTCTTTCCCTCTCCGTTCCCCCGATCGGATGGTTTAAAATAGCGGGATTAACCAACTAAACTAACTCAAAAAAATTTTCAATATAAAAGGTCAAGACCTTCTACTAGACTTTGCATTTTTCACTTCCTGAACACTCCAGCTACCTTGAAGCAAGCTTTGTGCTCCCAGTAGCAACACCATGCAAATAAAGGTGCATACTTTTATAATTTCCGTTTTCATCGTGTGCTCGAATTTTGATACTCAAATATATCCTATAATAGGGGCGGCGTTAAGAGGTATTGTATAACTGGTACGGTTTCTTGTATAAATGGCAGCCTTTCAAAAAAATATAATTGATAGCCTTAAAAAAGCCTATAAAAGTAAGACCCTATCGCAATGCCGGAACTTTGTCGGGAGCGATAGGGTCTATGTTATATTTTGCACAATATTAGGAACAGCTAACCATTTTTTAATACCCTGTTGTACCATCGGTATTAAAAACTGTATAACTGGTAATACCCGATGACCACATTCCTAAATTCATGTAAGAATACCAACAATAACTTTACGAATCGGACTATCAATAATAATGTAGTATTTTAACATTTTTAGTATTTTTTTTAATACATTGCTACTTAGAACACTAAATACTTATTAACAATGACAAAAACAACAACGTATCTGCTCGGAATTCTCATTACGATTCTGGCGGGTATCTTTCTCTACCTAAAACTCTGCAGTTCTTGCGGTGCGCCCATGGTAGCGGAAGAACCTGTTAAGGAGACGGTAGTGCCGGCAACACCCGAAGCAACGTCTTATCCTTTTGCTTTTGGCAATGGGGATTATTTGTACAACGAAAACGACAATTACAATTTTAACGTGTCTTCCTACGCGATTCTGATGCCATTATCCCAAAAAGTATCGGACGGAATTGCAAGTTTAAAGACCTTTCTGGCCGAGAATACCGGTAAGGTTATCAATGTTACCGGTTATTATACCGAAAGCGAGACCAACAATTCCGCTCTACCAAATCTCGGATTGGCCCGTGCCAATGCTGTTAAGAACCATTTGGTCAAAAATGGTGTTTCTTCCACTCAGGTTAATACCATGGGTAAGCTTATGGAAGAAATGGTTCCAAAAGGCAATATTTACCTGGGTCCTGTTGCCTATTCTTTGGTAGACCAAGCGGTCGATGTCGAAGACGAACTAAACGCTTTGTACGATAAAATCGTTGCGAACCCTTTGGTGCTCTACTTCGAAACTGGAGAAGCATCGATCAACCTCACCGCGGAACAGCGCCAAAAGGTAGCGGATATTTCCAGATACCTTGACAAGGTTCCCGAAGCAAAAGCAAAAGTGGTGGGGCATACCGACAATACAGGTAGCAGGGCCACCAATATCAAATTAGGTCAGGGACGTGCTGATTTTGCCAAGGCATACCTAATTCAAAATGGTATTGCCGATGCAAAAATCGTGGCGGCCTCCGAAGGTCCCGACTCCCCGGTAGAGACCAACGCAACCGAAGAGGGCCGGGCTAAAAATAGAAGAACCGTTGTAACATTAATGAAATAATCGATTTAAAATAAAAGAACATGGATTTTGAAAATTTAAACATTTGGTGCTGGTTGGTACCGGCATTGGTAGGGATTATCTCCGGAATATTGGGATACCTCATCGGAAAGGGCAGCAGTACGACTATCGACAATTCGGCAGACCTGAAATTATTACAGGACAAAAATGCCAAACTACAAGCCGATCTTGATGCTTGTAACGACAAAGTATCGGCCTTGTCCGTCGCACCGGTTGTAGCGGCCATTCCTTTCGACGCGGCAGCAGCTAAGGCGGCTATGGGAAAAACAATCAAGGAAGATGATTTAAAGGTTGTTGAAGGTATCGGCCCAAAAATCGAGGGAATGTTCCAAGATGCAGGTATTAGTACTTGGAAGGCCCTTTCTGATACAGCTGTTGCCAAGTGCCAAGAAATTCTGAATGGTGGCGGAGAACGTTACAAAGTACATGATCCCGCCTCCTGGCCCATGCAAGCTAAGATGTGCTATGAAGGCAAATGGGCCGAGCTTGCAAAATGGCAAGATGAACATGACCATGGCAAACTATAAGGCAAAATTCCCCCATAAAAAACCCGTCGCATTGAAATGCTTCGGGTTTTTTTATAGCTTGTTCACAACAGGAGCCATTTTAATCGTACGATGAATAGGTAATCATACCATCCCGTTTGCTTCGACCCATTTAAAACGGTATTGATCTTCGGGGAACTTCATTCTTGTAGCAATTCTTTCCAAGCGTTCGGGAAGTTTTAGAAGGTAATCCCTAGCTTTTTGAGCTTCGTCGTTCAAAGCCCGAACCGCATCTAGTTGCCAGTAGGAGTTCAATTTTTTGAGAATTTCGATATAATCCATTGCAGTATACACGCCCAAACGTTGCGCACAGTTCGAAAAATTCTCAAAAGCTGTCCCGACAGTTCCTCCCGATTCCCGCAAAAAATGCGCAGGCATCACGATTTTTTTCTTCATCATATCGGCAAAGGCGAGCATCATTCCGTTGGGATCTTCCCCAAAAATAGTTTTCACGAATTCACGGTAGGCGAGGTGATGACGCATCTCATCCCCTGCAATAATCGTACACATTTTTCCTAGTAGGACATTCCCTTTTCTTTTGGCCATTTGCCCCACTCGCTTATGGGAAATATTAGTCGCCAACTCCTGAAAAGAGGTGTATACAAAGTTCTTGTAGGGGTCTCTATCCGTACCAATATCAAAACCGTCGGAAATCAAATGTTGCGTTGTAATCTCAACTTCTCTCATATTCACTCTTCCAGAAAGGTACAGATACTTGTTCAATACATCTCCATGGCGGTTTTCTTCCGCCGTCCAGGCCCGCACCCACTTGGACCAGCCGTTTTTATTTCCAGAATGCTGGTCAATTCCCTCAACATCCATTAACCATGATTCATAGGTAGGTAGCGCCTCCTCGGTAATCGTGTCTGCTACCATGGTCACCCAAAAATCATAACCCAGTTCTTTTGACTCTCCCCGAAGCGCTTCGACCTCATCCAAAAAACCGTCACTTTGCGAATCGGGCAGAAAATCGGTGGGCTGCCATATATCTTCGATGGGTATCAGAAAATCCTCCATAAAGCCGGCTACCTGAGGTTCTATTGATTGCATTACCTCTAATCGTATGTTTTTGGTCGACATATTTGTTTTTTGTAAAGTTCGTCAATAAAAGCTTAACAACGGAGAAATAGGCTTTTTTTCAATTGCGGCCCGACTCGCCAGGATATAATTGAAATACAGGATCGCTTTGCCAAATTTCCTTGGTATCGGCATCCATCACGGAAAGTGGCCCTTTGAACGCTGCACCTGTATCTACATTCCAAACATTGGCAGCTTTTTGCGGCACTGTCTTTCCAATTCGGGTCACCGGGGTATGGCCAATATAGATCTCTTGGTAGTGGGTAAGTCTTTTTGGATACCAAGGATCTTCGGAATCCAAATTTGGATTCAATGACAATGCTAGCTCCCATAAGGTTCTGTCCCAGTAGAACGTTTTGGGAAAATATTCGTACGTTACCCCTTTTAAGTTCGTGAACCCTGCATGTAAAAACAAGCGATTTTTGTTGTCCAAGTAATAATTATGCAAGCTATCATAAAACTCCTTGTGCTTTGCTACTTTAGCCGTATCGCTCTTTTTATAGGAACCCATGGTGGCTTCTCCTCCGTGCTGTAGCCATAAGGGATTGTCTTTCCCATGTTTAAGCCAATCATAACATAACTCGTCATGATTGCCCCTGATAAAAATGCAGCGATGTGTTGTTTGCAAATGAAGGAGATAATCTACAGTCTCAACGGCCTGACTCCAACCATCGACATAATCACCCAAAAAAATCAGTTGATCCTCCACGGTTACCCTAGTTCTTTCAAACACTTGCTCCAAAGCACGAAGCCCTGCATGAATATCTCCTATGACCAATGTTCTCATTTATAAAATCAAGTTTTAAAAAAAAGAGACTGTGTCGAAATCTATAGATTCTTATTCTATGCCCCTATTCGCTTGTAGTTTTGCTAATCTCGAGGATTCGAGATAGACTGCAGCAAAAACTATGTTCAATTCAGAAGCTTCCAAGCCAATCACACATTTCAAAACCGCCTCTAGGTCAAAGATACCCCAAAAAAGGAAGTTCAATACGTATTCAGAATTCGAGAAAGAAACCACTATGCATATAAAACATATCAGTTTTAAGAAAAGAGCGATATGCTTTCGGAACGTTGTGTCAAGATAGTAGTTGGCGATAATAACATTTGTGACCAATGAAAAAAGCGATTCTATACCTTTCTTTTTGCTTCCGATAGTCAAAAACTCGGTTGTAGTCTGTTACAAATACCTAGCATGCCATTATTTTAAAGGAAATTTTGGAATAAGGCCCGTTTTGTATTTACCTTGCCATTTTAAAGCACATACCGAATGAAGCACGTATTTTGTATTGGTGAACTTCTCATAGATTTTGTCGCCGAAAAACAGGGAAGTGACCTTTCCAGAGCCGATCTGTTTACCAAAAAACCCGGAGGTGCCCCGGCCAATGTAGCATGTGCCATCGCCCGACTCGGTGGAAACAGCAAATTCGTAGGTTGTGTAGGTCGGGATCCTTTCGGCACATATTTGCTCAATACCTTGAAAGAAAACAAGGTAGACATCTCTTTGGCGCAAAGGGCCAAGACCTTTACAACACTCGCATTTGTATCGCTTTCCGAAGATGGTGAACGCGATTTTGTTTTTAGTAGGGGAGCCGATAAAGAGCTGGAATACGATCCGGAACTAAAAAAAAGCATTAAGGATAATATGTTGCATTTAGGTGCCGCGACCGCTCTGTTGGGTGGAGCGTTGGAGAAAACGTACGGACGCTACTTTTTTGATGCATTGACACAGGGAGCCTTTATCAGTTTTGATCCTAATTTTCGTGCAGATCTTTGGAAAGACGATGAGACTGTTTTTGTCAAAAAGTGCATGCCCTTTATTGAAAAATCAGACCTTGGAAAGTTCAGCTTGGAAGAAGCGCAATTGCTTTCAGGCAAAACCGACCTGAACGAGTGTTGTGATGCGCTGCACGAAATAGGCACCAAGATAATCACTGTTACCTTGGGCGAGAAAGGCACCTTGTTAAGCACGCCCCATGGCAAACAGACCCTTCCCAGTATATCGGTAAATCCTGTTGATACTACCGGAGCGGGCGATGCTTTTATCGGCTGCCTGTTACAACAAATTTCGGCCCTTCAAGACCCTTATGAGATTCTGGACAACACCACATTGCTAGCAAAAATGGTAGAAAACGGAAACAAGGCAGGGGCGATTACCACGACCAATTACGGGGCCATAACGTCTTTACCCGATCAACAACAACTCTCGGCCATCAGATGAATCAGGCATCCCTCCACCAAATGGTCGCCGCGAAGCATTCGGACGACAAGAAAGCGACCCATTTTGATGAACTCTTCGAATTACGCTTAGCGACCAATCTTACCCTCATCAAAGATTTGTTTTTCTCAATCTATCCGAGAGCAACGCATGGCAAAGCTTTTAAACAGCTGCTAGACGTCTTACCGGCACTCCATAAAAAAAGGGCCCCTACACTTAAAGCGCAAGATATAGAACGGTTACAACAGGGAAACTGGTATCAGTCCGAAAAGTTGGTAGGCATGCAATTATATGTAGACCATTTTACTAAGGATCTCAAAGGGCTTGCCGATAAGCTCGACTACTTCGAAAAGTTAGGAGTGAACTTTTTACACCTGATGCCGATTACGCCTAGGCCAAATGGAGAAAACGATGGAGGTTACGCCGTAAACAGTTATCACGAGGTAGATCCGCGGTACGGCACAAAGAAAGACCTGTTGGAACTTACGGAAAAAATGCGTGACAAAAATATGTATCTCATGCTTGATTTTGTTGCCAATCATACCTCGAACGAATATCCTTGGGCAAAAAAGGCCATTGCGGGCGATGCAAGCTATCAGGAATACTATTATACCTTTCCAGACCGAACGGTACCTGATGCATTTGAGGCCACGTTGCCCGAAATATTCCCGATGACCTCCCCCGGTAATTTCACCTATCATCCAAAAATGAAGAGATGGGTGATGACCGTTTTTAACAGCTACCAATGGGACCTCAACTATTCGAATCCATTCGTTTTTATGAAAATGCTGGAGAACCTACTAAAACTGGTTAATCTGGGCGTCGATGTGGTTCGTTTGGATGCTTTGGCATTTATGTGGAAAAAATTGGGCACTCAATCACAAAACTTACCCGAAGTACATGCCTTGATTTCCCTCTTTAGGTTATGTTTACAGGTCTTCGCCCCGGGTGTTGTTTTCTTGGCCGAGGCCATAGTAGCACCAAACGACATCGTTAAATATTTTGGCACTGGGGCTACCGAAGGGAACGAATGTGAAATTGCCTACAACGCCACTTTTATGGCACTATTGTGGGATGCCATTGCCACTAAAAAAACGTCTCTTCTTTATAAAAGCCTACAAAACCTCCCTTCAAAGCCAGACGATACTACTTGGATCAATTACATACGTTGCCACGATGATATCGGCCTTGGGTTCGAAGATCGCTTTATTACCGAAATCGGTTGGAATGCCCAATCACATCGAAAGTTCCTATTAGATTATTACTGCCAAGCTATTGAATGGTCTCCCGCCATGGGACAGCTATTTATGTACAACCCTAAGACAGGTGATGGACGCATTACAGGGAGCGCCGCTTCTTTATTGGGATTGGAAAAAGCACTGAAACAAAAAGACGACAAGGGGCTTCGGAAGGCCATTGACAAAATTGTAATGATGCATGGGCTAGTGCTGGGTTATAATGGTATTCCGCTTATTTATGCCGGAGATGAAATCGGTACCCTAAACGATTATACATATTTGACAGATCCGGATAAAAAAGACGATAGCCGATGGGTGAACCGACCTTCCCATAATTGGGATGAAGTAGCCGTTTTAGATACTGGAAAAACATATGCCTCGGAAATATTCTTCGCATTACAGAAATTGATTCGATTGCGCAAACAGCTTCCCGTATTTGCCGATCAAAACAACCTTTCACTCTACTATTCCCACAATCAGCATACCTTTCTTTTTGAAAGAACCTCCCAAGATGGCAAAGGAGTGCTGGTCCTATGTAACTTCGATGAAGTTTCGCACGAAATTGATCGGGTTGAATTGGGTTCTTATGGAAAACAAAGCGGAACCAAGGACTTGATATCGGGGAAAAGAATGAAGTTTGTAAGCGGTAAATTGAAACTGCAGCCTTACCAGCTGTGCTGGTTAGTAAAAAGCTAGGGTTAGTTAACACTAAACGGAAAGCATGGATTTTTCGATGATTTTTTCGTGTTTTGAGACCTTTTTTGGTAATCATAGCGGGCTATGAATCCAAAAGATAACGAAGAAACAGCGAAAAAGGGCGAAAAAGCCACTTTTAGGCTTCATGTTAACGGGGCCTAGTTGTACTTTACTTTCCGCAAAATTCGCAGGGCTTCCTTCAGGGTCAAATAGATGGTCCGGTCGCGTTCTTTGAGTAGCAAACGGGCACTATCCAACTGTTCCTTCGCTTCTTCGAAACCGTTTAGATAGCAAATTAAGTAGGTGTCTGGCAGGTGTTTCAAATCTTGCTCTTCAGTAGGTTTTAACGGTATATTCTTTTGCAACTTTCCCAAAAGCGCATTATTGGCATTGAAAATATGATGAAGGGTCTTCTTATCGTATTGTGGTGGCTCGAACACCAACTCGCTTTGAATTTGATAGGTTCCGTTTTCCTGAAACTTGATGACCACTTTTTCCAGTGGATAGTAACGTTGTTTTTTACCCAAACCCAATTGCACGTATTCCATCGTACGGAACGAATGCTCGTCATAGGAGATGGTCACTTCATCCAGGGCCGAGTAAAAAAGTTTGACCTGCTCATTGATCAATTCAATATCGACCCGTGAAAAATAGATATCTCCCTTTACCTTTTTTTGAACTCCTGCCCAGCACACTACGAATTGTTCCTTGAAGACTTTGTATTCGCTTACCATGTCGGGATGACGGTGGTTAATGAAGTCGATAACGCCATCTAGCGTAAGTTCAATATTATTCTTGGCGTGCTGCTCAATGGTAGCAACCGCATCGACGTTGCTACTTTTTAGTTCGATGTCATAGGCCTTGGGCATACTGATACTTCCTTCCCTGAAAAAAACGGCCCCTCCATAATATTTCCAGATGTTTTTTCGAAGGGCACATATCTTCCCAGTAGAGCGGATGGTTACCAACCCAACTACCTTACCCTCTGGCAAGTGTGGAAAGGGAATGTTTTCATAGGAAATCAAAGGCGCATTATCAAGATAGGCATTCACCAAATTTTGAATCTTGCTGTCGTCGAAAAAATCGACCCCGACAATTTTATTATCCTCATCCTCTACTCCGACCACAATGAACGAGTTGTTGGCCGGATTACTATTGGACAGCGCACAAACATGCTTTAAGAACTTTGCTTTCCCTTCTCGTTCCCCAAGGCTTAAAAAACGCTTTTTATCATAGAAGCTGTTCTCGTCGTTATGGGCGAGCAGGTTCTTTACCAAAAGTCGTTTGTTGACCACCTTTTTATTTGGATATTGACGCTATTCAAAGGTTTTTTTCACGATGGTGGAAGATGCCTGTGCTGTCGGCATCACTACCAAATCGGCAATGTTCACATGATAGGGGCGGGTGACCACAAAGTGGACAATATCGGCGATATCTTCGGGCAAGAGCGGCTGAAAACCTTTATAAACGGTTTCGGCACGAGTATCATCGCCTTTAAATCGCACCTTGCTGAATTCGGTCTCTACCAATCCAGGGTTTACGGCCCCGACCCGAATACCATATTGATTGAGGTCGATCCGCATACCTTGATTAATGGCATCGACCGCATGTTTACTGGCGCAATATACGTTCCCTCTGGGATATACTTCTTTGCCCGCCGTAGAACCAATATGGATGATATGGCCCGCCTTCCGTGATACCATTTGTGGGAGTATGGCTTTAGAAACATATAGCAACCCCTTTACATTGATGTCTATCATCGCATCCCAATCATCCAGACTCCCATCTTCTATAGGGTCAAGGCCATGGGCATTACCCGCATTGTTGATCAGGATATCGATTTGATCGAACGGTGATGGCAACGAACCGATGACCTTCAAAACCGCCTCTCGATTTCGCACATCAAAGTTTAAGGTATGTACCTGTACCTTCTTACCGAGTCTGGCCTTTAGTTCGTTCAGGCGTTCTTGTCGCCTTCCGCAAAGCACTAAATCTATTCCTTCTTTGGCAAAACGTTTGGCGATTGCGAGTCCAATACCACTCGTAGCACCGGTAATAAGCGCTGTTTTTTTCATGATAGCTTCTTTTTAGTCCATCGACCTGAATAACCCTATTTAAGAGAAAGATATGCTACTATGGGCCTAAAGGGAAAAATCCGATTTTCAAGAATCATCGAAGGGTTTCATCCTTCATTGCAACCGACGGAACGTGAATATTGTGCTGGATACGGAAAAAATCGACTTTTTTCGCTCATCCATTATCCTGCTCATAGCCATATCTTACATTAAGGAACTTCCTGTCCTTTGCTCGCCTCTAACAACAAAAACCAATCTTCAAGTTCCATTTCTATCGTAGTAGCCTCCAAAGCTGCCTTTAACCGTGATTTGTTGGCCGTCCCGACCACAGGAAAAACACCGGCCGGGTGTTTTAAAATCCATGCCAACAGCAACTGATCTTCGGTCGCTTGGTAAGTTTCGGTCATAGGCTCCAACACGCGATGAATACGCTGTGTTTGCGAGGTGTTCTCTCTGAAATAGGCCCCTAGGGGACTCCAGGACATGGCCATTCTTTTGTTTGCAATGCAATCGTCCAAAGTACCATCGAACATAACCTCATTCGCGGTAAGGGAGAACTCGACCTGATTTCCAAAAACTGTGGTCTCGGTTTCCAACAAGGCCACTTGAGAAGGGCTAAAATTCGATACCCCCAACTCAAGAATCTTTCCCGACTTTTTTAGGGAGCGAACTGCTTCTGCAACTTCGTTGGGGTTTATCAACGGACTTGGGCGATGCAACAACAGCAGGTCTACAAAATCGGTCTTTAAATTTTTAAGGGAGCGTTCAACCGACCAAATAATATATTCGGCCGAGTAATTGTAATGCTTTACCCTGTTAGGACGGTCCTTGGTGTCGAACTGTATGCCACATTTGGTAATCAACTGCACCTCCTCGCGCTTCACCCCGCTAGCTGCAAAAGCATTTCCAAATGCGGCTTCGTTGTTGTAATCCCCATAGATATCGGCATGGTCAAAAGTGGTAATCCCAAGGTTGACACAGTACCGAATCATTTCGGTCATTTCGGCCTTTGAAAACTGCTTTCCCCAACTTCCCCAAGTCATCGTGCCTGCGATAATTTTTGAATAGTACTCTTTGTTTTCCATAAGCTTGTGAAATTAAAAAGAAATCCCTTAAAAACTTCATAAAAATAAGGGCTTCGGGTTTTTTTTAACCAATCGTTAACAGCAAAACACTGAATTAATTTTCAATTTGCAAGCCTGTTCAGCAGTAAACCAATCAAAACCAAAATCTTATAAATTTATATGGAAGAAAATACTACGGTAGACATCAGTGCTGTGAATGAGAAAATTGCCGAAGAAAGTGCTTTTATCGATCTACTGATACTAGAAATGAACAAGGTAATCGTAGGCCAGAAACACATGGTCGAACGGTTGTTGATAGGCCTTCTAGGACAAGGTCATATTTTGTTGGAAGGCGTTCCGGGATTGGCAAAAACACTCGCCATCAATACCTTGGCAAAAGCTGTTAAAGGAAGTTTTAGCAGAATACAATTTACACCCGATCTGCTGCCCGCCGATGTCGTGGGAACCCTCATCTACAACATGAAGGTGAGTGACTTTTCAATTAAAAAAGGGCCCATCTTCGCCAACTTCGTACTGGCAGACGAAATTAACCGAGCTCCTGCAAAGGTACAATCGGCATTGCTGGAAGCCATGCAGGAAAAGCAGGTAACCATTGGGGACGAAACCTTTGTTTTAGACAAACCTTTCTTGGTGATGGCGACGCAAAATCCTGTAGAACAAGAAGGTACCTACCCTTTACCTGAAGCCCAAGTAGACCGTTTCATGCTCAAAACGGTCATCGATTATCCGAAAATGAACGAGGAGCAGTTGGTCATGCGGCAGAATCTAATGGGCACCTACGAAACGGTAAAACCTGTGGTAACATTGAAGCAAATTCTAAGTGCGCAGGAAGCGGTGCGACAGGTTTACATGGACGAAAAAATCGAAAAATACATTCTGGATATCATTTTTGCCACGCGATACCCGGAAAAATACAATTTGGCCAGCCTCAAACCGTTGATCAGTTTTGGAGCCTCCCCCAGGGGAAGCATCAATATGGGTATTGCCGCCAAATGTTATGCCTTCATCAAAAGAAGAGGGTATGTGGTCCCTGAAGATGTTCGGGCCGTAGTACACGATGTACTTAGACATCGAATCGGCATTACTTATGAGGCCGAGGCCGAGAATATCACTTCCGAAGAGATCATCAACAAAATAGTGAACGAGATCGAAGTGCCTTAGAGGAGTCGGCAGTTGGCAGTTACCCTTAGCTAGACACATTGGAAAGCCCAATATATAGCTACTGAGTACTGTTTGCTGAATACTGTTTACTAGCATATGGATACCAAGGAGCTACTTAAAAAAGTACGTAAAATCGAGATAAAGACACGACGTCTTTCCGACCATATATTTGGTGGGGAATACCACTCTACCTTTAAGGGAAGGGGTATGACCTTTAGCGAGGTACGCCAGTACCAGTTCGGAGACGACGTACGAAGTATCGACTGGAATGTCACGGCACGGTATAACGAACCCTTCGTAAAAGTGTTCGAAGAAGAACGGGAACTGACCATGATGTTATTGGTAGATGTCAGCGGCTCTGAACTTTTCGGCACCACCAACCAATTTAAAAAAGAGATCATTACCGAAATATCGGCGACTTTGGCATTTTCGGCTTTGCAGAACAATGACAAGGCAGGTCTGCTGCTCTTCTCCGATACCGTGGAACTTTATATCCCACCCAAAAAAGGAAAAAGTCATGTATTGCGTATTATTCGCGAGCTGTTGGAGTTCAAACCTAAAAGCAATAAAACAGATATCACGGAGGCCCTAAAATTTATGAGCAGTGTCATGAAAAAGAAGGCCATTGTATTTGTGCTTTCCGACTTCATAGCCGAAGACTATGAAAAAACCCTAAAAATTGCGGGAAACAAACACGATGTAACCGGCATACGTGTATATGATGAACGGGAAGAAAATATTCCGAATCTAGGGATGGTACAGATGCAAGACGCTGAAACGGGCGAAGTAAAATTGGTAAATACCCAATCTAAAAGTATCCGTTTGGCCTATGGGAAATACCATAAAGAACGGGCAGCATACTTTATAAACTCCTTCACGAAATCAGGTTGCGGCACTTTAAGCTGTAGAGTCGATGAGAGCTATGTGAAAAAATTGTTGGGTTATTTTAAGAAAAGAGGATAGGCACTATGAAAAAGTATCTTCCACATACCAAACCACTTAAAGAACAGATCTTGCACAAGTTTTCGTTAGCACTATTTTTCTTTGGTTGTTACCTTGTCTCCGCCCAAACATCCCCGACCCTTACCTCAGAAGTAGATACCACTACCATAAAAATTGGGGAACAGATTATGTGGCAGGTTACCGTAGAGGTCGACACCACGGCACAGGTTATTTTTCCCGAAGGACAAACTTTTTCACCACTGGAGACAGTAGAAGCGTTCGAGACCGATACGACCAGGAAAAAAAGTCGAATGCTACTCCAAAAAATATACGCCCTTACCCAGTTCGATTCCGGAAGTTATAAACTGCCCGAACAACGAATCGAAATCGATGGCAAAGGATATTTTACCGATTCGATGCGTATCGAAGTCGCCACGGTATCCGTTGATACCCTTGCTCAGAATCTGTACGATATCAAACCATTAATGGAAGTTGAAAAAAGCAACGCGGGGTTTTGGAAAATTCTATTGGGCATCCTGCTAGGCCTACTAATTATCGGTGGTCTTTTTTATTGGTTCGTTCTGCGTAAAAAACCGTTGACCGAGGAAGAGAAAGTCGCTTTGTTGCCTCCTTACGATCGGGCCCTACTCGAATTGAAGCAATTAGAGAATTCAAAATATCTCATACAGGACGAGTATAAACAATACTATTCGGAACTGACCGATATCGTTCGATCCTATTTGGAAGAAGATGTACATGTTTCTGCCCTGGAAAGTACTACCGACGAGCTAATTACCAAATTGGAGTTGTTAAAAGATGCCGGGGAATTGAAGTTGGATGATGACACGTTGAACCAATTCAAGAATATACTGAAGACGGCAGATTTGGTCAAATTCGCCAAATCAAAGCCTCCTACTTCCATTGCCGAACAAGACCGCAAATCAATTGAACAAATTGTCATCAAGACGCATGAGGCACTACCCGAACCTACCGAGGAGGAATTAATGCAGCAAGCTGAATTTCAGGAAGAATACCTACGTAAAAAACAACGCCGTAAACTAATTATCGGGACAGCGGCCGTTTTCGCATTGCTTTTTGTACTGGTAGGTGTCGCTATTGCCCGTTTTGGTTTCTCATATTTGAAAGATTCGGTTCTAGGACACCCTACGAAAGAATTACTTGATGGGGAATGGATCGCAAGTTCCTATGGGTATCCCCCCATTTTGTTGGAAACCCCCAAAGTGCTCAAAAGACAAAAGGTAAGCTTGTCGGCAGAGGAGGAGGAAGCCATTTCTGAAATCAGGACTTTTAGTTATCAAAGTCTGGCAAGTCTATTTACTATGGAAGCATCTTCCCTTATTTTGGCGGAAGGGGTTGAATTCAAACTTGATTTGGCTATTGAAAACTATTTAAAGGGCCTAGAAAGCATGGGCACCAAAAATATTATCACCAAGCAAGAAGAATTTACCACCCTTAGCGGTGTGCCCGGAATAAAAACTTTTGGAAGTGGTAAATTTCCAGTACCAGGAAAGGAGGAATTGGTTAATGGCAACTATGTCATTTTAAGTTTTGGTGGGGAACAATTTCAACAGCAGGTGGCACTTACCTGGCGAAAAGACGATCCTTACGCACAGGAAATCATAGACCGTATCCTAAAAACCATCGAAGTTAAAACAACGATCTAAATGTTTGAAAATATCGAATTTGCAAACCCGGAGTTTTTTTGGTTGCTGGCATTGCTTCCACTGGCTGTGGTATGGTATTTTTTTAAGCGCAAAGATCAGACCGCTTCCTTGCGTATTTCGAGTATAAAAGGTTTCTCAAAAGAAGGAGTACTCCCTAAATTGAAACCACTGTTGTTCTTGTTTCGTTTACTGGCCTTGGCCGCTATCATTGTTGCAATGGCCCGGCCGCAGACCGAGGATATCTCTACACGTACCAAAACAACTAAGGGTATTGATATCGTCATGGCTATTGATGTATCGTCGAGTATGCTTGCACGCGACTTAAAACCGAATCGACTGGCGGCCCTAAAGAAGGTTGCGGCAGACTTTATCAAAAAACGTCCTAATGATCGTATCGGGCTCGTTGCCTATGCGGGTGAAGGCTATACGAAAACACCCATTACCAGCGACAAATCAATTGTATTGAGTGCCTTAAAGGATATTACCTACGGACAATTAAACGACGGTACCGCTATTGGCATGGGACTGGCGACCTCAGTGAACCGATTAAAGGAAAGCAAAGCTATTAGCAAGATTATTATTCTATTGACCGATGGGGTGAACAACTCTGGTTTTATAGAGCCCCAGACCGCCGCCGAGCTGGCACTGGAGTTCGATATCAAGACCTATACCATCGGGTTGGGAACCAATGGGAACGCATTGTCGCCCATAGCGTACAATGCCGATGGGTCTTTTCGGTATGGCATGCGGCAAGTAGAAATAGACGAAAAATTACTGAAAGACATCGCCAAATCAACAGGCGGTAAATATTTTAGGGCCACCAACAATGAAAAGTTGGAAGAAATCTATGACGAGATCAACAAGTTGGAAAAGACCGAGATAGAAGAGTTCAAATATTATAAATACGAAGAAAAGTTTCGGCCATGGGTGCTATTTGCAGGAGCCTTGCTCCTATTGGAATGGGTACTGAGAAACACACTGTTTAGAAGTTTTATATGATTCAGTTAGACGAGAAAATATACTTTTATTTCCTATCGGTCATTCCGGTGCTGGTAGTGCTGTTCATATTGCTACAGATATGGAAAAATCGCACCCAAAAGCAATTTGCCGATACCGATTTGTTCAAGCGGCTGACCCCTAGCCGATCACGGTTCAAATCGACCTTGAAATTGTTGTTCTTTTTGGTGGGAATTGCATTTTTGACCCTTGGGCTCGTGAATCCCAAGATGGGTACGAAATTGGAAACGGTAAAACGCGAAGGGGTCGATATCGTATTCGCGGTCGATGTCTCCAAAAGTATGCTGGCCGAGGATATTGCCCCGAATCGTTTAGAAAAGGCAAAAAGACTTGTTTCGGAAATTGTAAACCAATTGGCCAGCGACCGAATCGGAATTATAGCCTATGCGGGGCAGGCTTTTCCGCAACTACCGATTACTACCGATTATGGTGCGGCCAAAATGTTCTTACAAAGTATGAATACCGATATGCTCACTTCCCAAGGTACCGCGATCAACGAGGCTTTGGAACTAGCGGCTACCTATTATGACGATGAGGAACAGACCAATCGGGTACTTTTTATTATTTCGGACGGGGAAGATCATTCTGCCGATGCTACCTTGAATGCGGTGGAGCAAGCCGTCGAAGAGGGAATCAGAATATTTACCATCGGAGTCGGAAAAACAAAAGGCGCACCCATTCCCCTAAAACGAAACGGTGTTGTAGAAAGTCTCAAAAAGGACGCACAGGGGGAGGTCGTTATCACGAAACTGAACGAGGAGATACTGGTCGATATTGCCGATGAAGGCAATGGGGAATATATAGACGGTACCAATACCGATGAGGCGGTCGAATACATTAAGGAACAGTTATTGCAAATGGATAAAAAAGAGTTCGAAGCCAAGCAATTTGCCGAGTTCAAAGATCAATTTCAATGGTTTCTGGGTATCGGTTTGCTTTTTTTATTTTTAGATGTATTCGTGTTGGACAAAAAGACGAAATGGTTGCGACGTTTGAATTTGTTTAACGAGAAGATAGAAGATTAAAAAAAGGACAGGAGAATATAGAAAAGACATGAAACGATGAAACGAATTTTCGGTTTTTTAATGATATTAACAAGCTTTGTTTCCTTTGCCCAAGAGGAAGAAAAAGAACAATTGGAGGCTTTAAAGGAGTCTAAAAATCTGACATGGGAAGGGAATAAAAACCTATCTGAAAACGACTACGTTGAAGCAGAAGTGGATTATCGTAAGGCCATTGCCAAAAGCGATAAAAACGTAGCGGCACCTTTTAACTTGGGAAATGCCTATTACAATAATGCAACCTATAGTGAAGCCTTCGGACGTTTCAAGGAAGCAGGCGAACTGGCCAGTGAAAAGGCAGACAAACATAAGGCCTACCATAACATGGGCAATGTTTTTATGAAGCGTAAAGAATATCAAAAAGCGGTCGAGGCCTATAAAGAGGCGCTGAGAAACAATCCAAAAGACGAGGAAACGCGATACAACCTGGCACTGGCCAAGGAGATGCTAAAAAAGGATCAGGACAAGAACGATCAAAACAAAGACGATCAAGATAAGCAGGACAACAAGGATCAAAAAGATAAAAATCAGGATAAAAAAGAAGGAGACAACGAAGAAGACAACAAGGATCAAAATCAAGAAGGGGACAAGGGCGATCAAAAAGAGGATAACAAGCAGGATAATAAAGAAGGCGACGGCGATAAAAAAGAGGAACAAAAAAAGCAACCGCAAGAAGGAGATGAAAAAGACGAAAAACAACAACCGCGTCGCCCCAATCAGCTAAGCAAACAACAAATTCAAAACCTGCTGGAAGCCATGCAACAAGAGGAGAAAAAAGTACAGCAGAAAATCGATGCAAAAAAAATCAAAGGCGTCAAAGTCAAAAATGAAAAAGATTGGTAATGTTTCTGGGTATTAAAAAACATATCGTGTTATGGCCCCTACTTCTCTGTGCTCTTATCATAAGCGCACAGAATAACGAAGCAGTCACCTTTGAACTAAAATTGAGCAAAAACAAGCTGGGAATCAATGAACGCTTGCGTGTCGATTTTACGATGAACAAAGACGGTGATAACTTCATCGCACCCGATTTTCAAGGATTCAAAGTACTTATGGGTCCGTCACAAGCAATTAGTTCCTCTTGGGTAAACGGTGTCCGTAGCTATTCAAAAACATATTCCTATACCTTAAGCCCTACCGCCCGGGGAAAATTCACTATTGGGCAAGCTTCTATCGTTATCGGAGGAAAAACGTATAAATCGAGTCCCAAGCAAGTAGAGGTGGGTGCAGCGGTCGACAAGCCAAGTGACCAGATGACCGTTGATGACGTAGCCGACGAAAGTTTACATTTGGTAGCGGAAGTATCGAAAGCAAATCCTTTTCTAAACGAAGCGGTCAGTGTAGTTTATAAATTATATGTGAGCCCTACCATCAGCGTTTCAAATTACCGTCCTTTAGACAACCCGAAATACAATAACTTTTGGAGCCAGGATATTCCGGTTACCAGACTCAATGCCCAAAACGGAACTTATAAAGGAAAACCGTTCCGATATGTAATCTTAAAAAGAGTAGTCCTGTATCCGCAACGATCGGGCAAACTCGAAATCGAGCCTTTATCCTTGGAGGTAACAGTAGACGTGCCTACGAGTCGTCGCGATTTTTTTGGTAGGGCGGTCTATGCTTCTACGAACAAGACCGTTTCTGCCGGAAGACGTACTCTAAATGTCAAGAAATTGCCTGAAAAAGGAAAACCAGCCGGTTTCAGTGGTGCGGTAGGCGATTTTGATTTCAAGGTAAGTACAAGCAAAACCAATTTGAACGCCTCTGAGTCTTTGCAGGCAATTGTAGAGGTCAGTGGTAAAGGCAACCTGAAACTATTTCAATTACCGGAGCCGAGTATTCCAGGTTCTCTAGAAGTGTACGAGCCAGAATTCGAAGAAAGTGTAAGAACCACCTTATCCGGATCACAAGGAAAAGTAAGTAATAATTATACCATTGTTCCGTCTTTTAAAGGTAAATACCCTATTCCGCCGATTTCCTTCAGCTTTTTTAATCCGAAGACGCAAAAATATACGACCATTGATTCAAAGGAAATCGTTATCAACGTAATTTCTGGCCCTACAAACGGTTCGACGACGCTTCCCGGTGCCGTTTCCAATAATAAACAAGCCGTTGTTGCTACGGGAAACCAATTCAGTTTTATCAAGTTAAAACCGAACCTTACCGTTATCGGCACTAATTATTTTTTCAGTTCAAGTTGTTTCTATCTTTGGTGGTTATTGCCGTTACTATTGATTCCATTGGCCATCTATTTAAACAAGAAAAGAGAAGCCATTGCGGGGGATGTAACGGGCAATCGAATAAAAAAAGCCAATCGATTGGCTAGAAAATATCTCTCAAAAGCCAAAAAGGCCCTTGGCAATAAAGAGGCTTTTTACATCGCCCTTGAAAAAGCCCTGCATAACTATTTAAAGGCAAAGCTAAAAATAGAGACTTCCGAGTTCAGCAAAGACAAGATTGCCTCATTGCTTTTGGAGCGACAAGTCGATGAAGAAACGAAGAATGGATTTATCGGTCTTTTAAAAAATTGTGAAATGGCGCGATACAGTCCTTTTTCGGATGTACAAATGAAACAAGATTACGATAGCGCAAGTGAGGTTATTTCTGCGATGGACAAACAGCTGTGAACAGAATATTACGCAAAGAAAACGTATAAAAGAATAAAGGCGAAACGTGAAAAAAGCACTAACCATAATAGGATTACTTACGGGATTCCTGACTGTTGCACAGAATGATGCGCTCTTTGACCAAGGCAATACCGCCTACAATGAAGGAGACTACGAAAAGGCCATCACCTCCTACATGGAAGTCCTGGAAAATGGGCAACATTCCGCCGAACTATATTTTAACCTGGGCAATGCCCATTACAAACGCAATGAGATAGCGGCCAGTATATACTTCTACGAGAAAGCCTTACTGTTAAAACCGAACGATTCGGAAATTAAGAACAATCTAGGGTATGCCCGGAACATGACCTTGGACGCCATAGATACCATGCCCGAAATGGGCCTTTCGCGGTTCTACAAAAAGCTTACCGGCATATTTTCTTTTGACCAATGGGCCTACGCGGCCGTTGTCTTTATGATATTGTTCGTAGTACTGTATATTGCTTTTTCGTATTTCAAATACTCGACTCGTAAACGTATTTCTTTTATTGCCAGTTTGGTCTTTTTAGTAACCTCCCTTGTATCGGTGGCATTTGCCTTTCTACAATACAACGAATTTCAGGCAGACCGGCCTGCTATTGTATTTGCCGATGAAGTAACGATACAGTCTGACCCCAACGATAGGGGCCAAGCCGTGTTTGAATTACATGAAGGCACCAAGGTAAACGTATTGGAAGCTTATAACGACTTCTTCAAGATACGCATTGCGGATGGCAAAACCGGATGGATTCCCAAAGAGAGCGTTAAGCTTCTAAAGGATTTTTAAGATTTCCTTAACAGCACATCATAGCATTACTTTTATATTTGCTGTAAGGCATGTTGCATTTGCATCGTTTGATTGCTAAACAACCGAATAAATTCACGAATTATGCTATACTACAAAGATATTCTCAACAAAAACAAAAAGTGGGCCGCCGATAAGTTGTCCGAAAACCCTGCCTATTTCGATGAAATGGCTAAAGGGCAACACCCTCCACTCTTATGGCTAGGCTGTGCAGATAGTAGGGTACCTGCCAGTGAAGTCATCGGAGCCGAACCCGGTGAAGTATTCACACATCGGAACATTGCGAATATGGCTATCCATACAGACATTAATATGCTCAGCGTATTGGAATATGCAGTAAATGCATTAAAAGTAAGACACATTATTGTGTGTGGTCATTATGGCTGTGGGGGTGTAAAAGCGGCTATGGGAAATGACACCGTTGGGTTCGTGGGCAAGTGGATACGCCATATAAAAGATATTTACCGAATGTACCGAGATGAATTGGATGCCATCGCCGATGAGAATAAACGCTGGGACCGGCTCGTTGAACTTAACGTAAAAGAACAGGTGACCGATTTAGCCAAAACCTCCATTGTACAAAGTGCTTGGAAAGATGGCCAGTTTTTGCATTTACACGGGTGGGTATATGATATAAAAACAGGGATTGCGAATGATTTGGAAGTAAGCATGGAAGACAGTTCCAATCTCGACGAACTGTATCAGATCCATCTCTAGCCTAGGGCATTTTTCCATGGATACGTTTTAAAAATTCAATGAAATATCCTATTATTTCTGAATATGGTAAGTTGTAACCTACGTTCCCTTTTTGGAACGATACCTGCCACCATAGGAATACCGGCGAGATATACGCCAAATATGTGCTTAAAAAACCATAATTCAGTTGTTATAATTAATTCTCACCAATAATTAGACTATGTTCAAACATCTAAAAAACGATCTTCCTGCAAGTATTGTAGTCTTCTTTGTGGCCTTACCGCTCTGTTTGGGAATTGCCCTAGCAAGTGGGGCTCCTTTATTCTCAGGACTTATAGCAGGTATTGTGGGCGGTATTGTGGTAGGATCTCTCAGTGGATCCCATATAGGGGTTAGTGGTCCTGCGGCAGGACTCGCAGCTATCGTTTTAGTGGCCATTGGTTCTTTAGGCTATGAACCTTTTTTGGTATGCGTAGTGCTAGCGGGAATAATCCAGATAGGTTTTGGTATTCTAAAGGCCGGAATTATCGGATATTATTTTCCTTCTTCCGTAATCAAAGGCATGCTGACGGGAATTGGTATCATTATAATTTTAAAGCAAATACCATACTTTTTTGGTTTTGACAAAGATCCCGAAGGAGATTTTGCATTTCTACAGATGGACGGAGAGAATACCTTTACAGAAATCTTAAATTCCCTTAATGCGCTACTTAGCGGAAACTTCAATAGTGGTGCCACCACCATTGCGTTGATTGCCATGGGTATTCTGATTCTCTGGGATAAGGTCCTTTCAAAAAAAGCTAGAATTTTTCAATTGGTACAAGGCCCCTTAGTTGCTGTTGTAGTTGGTATTGTTTTTTATCTATTGACCAAGGATGGGGCGATGTCTATAAGCAAAGAGCATCTTGTTGCAGTTCCTGTTCCCGACAGCTTGGAGAGCTTTATCGGTCAGTTTAACTTTCCAAAGTTTTCAGTAATCACCCAGACCGAAGTTTGGGTCACGGCATTTACCATAGCTTTGGTCGCCTCACTCGAAACCTTGTTATGTGTTGAGGCTACCGACAAACTAGATCCAGAGAAAAATGTAACGCCCACAAATCGTGAACTATTGGCGCAAGGTACGGGTAATATTATCTCAGGACTTATTGGTGGACTGCCCATTACCCAGGTAATCGTACGGAGTTCGGCGAACATCCAATCAGGTGGTAAAAGTAAGATGAGTGCGATTATCCATGGGTTCTTTCTCTTGATATCGGTCTTGGCAATTCCGACAATTCTGAACTTGATTCCCAAATCGGTGTTAGCCGCAGTCCTTTTTATTGTCGGGTTTAAACTTGCGAAACCTGCCTTGTTCAAAACAATGTACAAATTGGGGTGGAAACAATTCGTGCCTTTTATCGTTACCGTTCTAGGAATTATTTTTACCGATCTTTTGGTAGGTATTGGTTTGGGCTTAGGAGTAGGTATAATTGTTATTTTGATAAAGAGTTACCAAAATTCCCATTTCTTGCACAAAGAGGGTGAAGACGTCGATGATGGGCGCATAAAAATGACATTGGCCGAAGAAGTCACATTTTTCAACAAAGGTGCCATCTTAAAGGAACTTGACAAACTTCCCGAAAATTCGTTTCTGGAACTGGATGTGAGAAAGACCCGTTATTTGGACAACGATATTATCGAAATACTGGATGATTTTACAGAAAAGGCCCGTAACCGAAATATCACTATAAGACTTGTTTCCGAGCGGGGTACCATCGAAAATCCCGAAAGCTATTCGAGCTTTTTTAGGAGTAACCCAAAGATTTTATAACCCCTCGGTCTTGTCTGGAATCGATATTTTTGTTGGCTTTTGCGCTGTACTAAACCAACATGTATTTTAAATGCTTACGTTTTGAGAATAGAATGAAATTCTTTTTGAACATTGTGCCGAAGTAGCAGTGGGCAGTAAACAGCTTGCCCCCTTTAGAACTGCCGAGTGCCACTGCCTACTTGTTGAAAAATTGTAGCCCCGAAACTTCGGGGGAAAGTCTTGCACTAAAGTGCATAGTTTCAACTAATGGTTGCGACCAATGAAGAGCTTTTTAAGTAGCGGCCACCAGCGATAATTGTCTTTACAGACTTTAGACGAAGTACCTGTAAACTTAGAATTGTTCGATAACGCTTTGAATCACCGTTTTTCCATTTGAAAAAAGTGAGACATAGGAGACAGCGCATTATTTATTCTACTGATTTCATAAAAAAGTTACCTTTGCCATCATTACAGTAGCATACTCCAATGATTGATAAGATAAAAGAACACATCGCCGAGGTAGAACAATTCTCTACAGAATCCAAAGAGGCCCTAGAGGCTTTCCGTATTAAATATTTGGGAAAAAAAGGGCTTTTAAAAGAGTTTTTCGCCGAGTTTAAAAATGTGGCCAACGATCAAAAAAAGGAGTTCGGTCAAACCATTAATGCTTTACAGAAGGCTGCGAATGAGAAAGTGAACCAACTTAAAAATTCGTTGGAAAACACAACGGAGGAAAAAGGAACTTATGGTGATCTCACCCGCCCGGGAGAACCGATTGCACTAGGGGCAAGACACCCTATTTCAATTGTAAAGAACCAAATCATCGAAATTTTTTCGAGAATAGGTTTCAATGTTTCAGAAGGTCCTGAAATTGAGGACGACTGGCATAACTTCACTGCTTTGAACTTGCCAGAATACCATCCTGCACGTGATATGCAGGACACCTTCTTTATTCAGACCGATCCTGATATTCTATTGCGAACCCACACCTCTTCTGTACAGGTCCGGTACATGGAAAACAATCAACCACCGATACGCACCATCTCACCGGGAAGGGTATATCGCAATGAAGCTATTTCAGCACGTTCACATTGCTTTTTCCATCAGGTAGAGGGCCTTTATATAGATAAGGATGTTTCTTTTGCCGATTTGAAACAAACATTGCAATTTTTTACCACGGAACTTTTCGGGAAATCCAAAATTAGGCTTCGGCCATCCTATTTCCCCTTCACCGAACCAAGTGCCGAGGTCGATGTGTACTGGGGCTTGGAAACAGAAACCGACTATCGTATGACCAAGGGTACCGGTTGGCTTGAAATCATGGGCTGTGGTATGGTAGACCCCAACGTACTCGATAATTGTGGTATCGACTCCAAAAAATATTCCGGATTTGCCTTCGGAATGGGTATTGACAGAATTGCCTTATTGCTTCATCAGATTTCCGATATTCGCCTGCTGAGCGAAAACGACATCCGTTTTTTGGAGCAGTTTAGAAGTGCCCTATAATTATTAGCGTGAAAAAGGACATTGAAATTCCCATTGCCAAAGATGTTTATGTAGCCATTGTTCATGAATGGGGCAAGGACTTCCTATCCAAAGATTGGAATGCGTATATCATTAACAATAGGGTATCTCAAATAGACATGGTCCTTATCGTGTCTAAAGGGTTCGATGGGGATAGAAAAACAGCCACTATGCGCCACGGTATTGGTGTTGTTGAGGGAAAATCGTCAGAAAAAATAGAATTGGTACAAGAAGCGGTGCTAGCACTGAACAACGAATTCTTCGTTACCTACTATGCCGACGATAAATTGTATGAAAAACGATTCTTTTTTGAAAAGCACAGTGTTTCCGAGAAAAATTTGAGACCTATACCGATACTCGATAAACAAGGTGTCCTTGCTTCTTAATGCTTCTTTTAATAGAAACCCACTAGGTAAACAGGCCCCTTTCATCATGAAAAATCTCACAACCCATAAACCTATGAAATCAAGAAAATATCAAAGGTGCTAAGAAAACGCCCATTCTTCTCCTTACATAAAAAGTGTACGACCTGGATACTGTATTGAATATGTGATGAGCCCCAATTAGTTAGGGAAATAGGGTATTTTGAGGCAAGTAAAGACAAAATTTTCAGGTGTAGTATTGTTTTAAAAACTCAACCGAATAGCGCTTAAAAAGACATAAAGGATTATTGGCATGCGTAAAGACGATCTCTTGGTTTATCTTTAAAGTTTTAAGACAACTATAACGATTTTAAAGTGTTCGAAGGTTTGAAATGTAATTTACTGCGGTTATTTTAGCATTTTTAGGTCTGGTGCTTTACCTATCATCTTCCTGAAATGATTCAGTTATGGCAAAAACTGTTAAAACAGGCTATTTGATCTATTATGGGGAAACCCTAAATAACCATCGAGATGTGCCTTTGTGCGTATTGGGTAACATCTTGTTCAATAAACTAAAAAAACCATGTTCTTTAAAAAATATGATACCGGATATTTAAAAGGTGATTTGACCGGAGGTCTCGTCGCGGGCGTAGTGGCATTGCCTTTGGCGTTGGCTTTTGGTGTACAATCTGGACTAGGGGCCATAGCCGGACTTTACGGTGCTATTGCCGTGGGTATTCTGGCCGCCATTTTCGGGGGCA
Organism: uncultured Flavobacteriaceae bacterium; assembly: GCA_947493175.1. Taxonomy (GTDB): domain Bacteria; phylum Bacteroidota; class Bacteroidia; order Flavobacteriales; family Flavobacteriaceae; genus Pelagihabitans. The sequence continues at coordinate 684,554 of CANLQD010000001.1, forward strand.
CCGCTACCCAGGCAAGTGGACCTACCGGGCCTATGACCGTAGTATCCGCAGCCTTGGTTACAGCAGCTATCGAGGCAACCGGAAGTTTGGAAAATGCCATGGGCATTATTGTTCTTACCTTTTTACTCGGCGGAATCATTCAAATACTTTTTGGCTTCATCAATATCGCAAGCTATATCAAGTATTTTCCGTATCCCGTGGTTTCCGGTTTTATGAGCGGAGTGGGCCTTATTATTGTTATTTTACAGCTATTTCCCTTTGCCGGACTTTCTTCCGCAAAATCTACCATCGCGGTCGTTCAGGATTTACCAAGGCTCTTTGCCGACTTTAATTGGCAAGCCTTGGCTTTAGGAGCACTTACGGTACTGATCTATTATATATTCCCAAAAATCACCAAAGCGATTCCTAGTGCCCTGGTCGCGTTGATCGTTGCTTCCTTAGTGAGCTATTTTTTAAAGTGGGATGTTCCCATTATCGGTGAGATTCCTTCGGGGCTTCCCGATTTAAAAATCGACGGAATTCTTTCAGTAGATTCAAGCGCCTATTTTCTAGTACTCGAATATGCCACTGTATTGGCCGTATTGGGTTCTATTGACTCTTTGCTTACTTCGGTTATTGCTGATAATATGACCAAGACAAAGCATAACAGCAACCGGGAACTTATTGGCCAAGGTATCGGAAATGCGGTAGCGGCTATTTTTGGGGGTATTCCCGGCGCCGGAGCGACCAAAGGTACTGTTGTGAACATCAATTCCGGTGGAAGAACAAGAGTGTCGGGCACCGTACACGGGCTCTTTTTATTAGCTGTTTTATTGGGGCTGGGTTCCCTGGCTGCCTACATTCCACTTGCCGTGTTGGCAGGTATCCTTATTCCGATAGGATTTAAAATCGTTGACACCAAAGGGCTCAAGCATCTGTTATTGGTGCCAAGAGCAGATGCTTTTGTATTGATAGTCGTCTTGCTGTTCACCACCTTCGGAAGTCTCATACAGGCGGTCGGTATAGGGGTAACGTTGGCATCGCTACTTTTTATGAAACGTTCGAGCGATATTGGGGAAGAAGGATTACAAGTTGGGACCCTTGCAGGTTTTGACGGAGAAAAACCATGGCAAGACGAGGTGGGTTTTTATGAGGAAAACAAAAATAAGATTTATATCAAACACCTTTATGGACCTTTATTTTTTGGATTTACCTCTCATTTTCAGCAAGAGATCAAGAACATTCCAACAGAAATAGAAGCCCTGATTATTCGAATGGACCGAGTTCCCTATATCGATCAATCGGGGCTTTATGCACTAGAAAACGCTATTCTTGAGTTATCTGGCAAACAGGTGGAAGTCCTCTTCACAGGGCTACAGGAACAACCACTCGACAAATTAAAATCTATTGATATTATTCCCGGTTTGGTTCCTGAAAATCAATGCTTTACAACCATAGACCATAGTTTTGAATGGTTAAAAAACAACCTGTAGACGTCAAGTCCTAAAGGCTATTTTAAGTCGTTAAGAATTCGGATTTGATAATTTTGACGGGGTTCAAATTTCATACTTCAATTTTAACTGTCTGATTTTTATGATTTTACCATAGGATTTTTTTGATAAGACCAGTACTTTAGAAGTGATGGCTAATTCAAATAAAAAAGACCTATGAAAAATGATTATCTCAACAGAAGGGACATGATTAAAAAGGGGTTACTGACCGCTGGTGGTGTAACCCTTTTTCCTCATATAAGTTTTGGTGAAACAGCAAAGACGCCCCTTCAAATAGACCGAAGTGGTAATGCCTTGTATAGTCCGTTTTTTAAAGAATATATTCCAGACCATTTTCTTACGGAAAATACCCTTTTGGCAAAACTCAATGCCAACGAGAACCCATACGGCCCCTCTCCTGCGGCCATAAAGGCGGTTAAATCGACAGCAATGAAAGGAAATCGTTATGCTTGGCGAGAGCTTTACGGCTTAATCGATAAAATTGCGTCCAAAGAAGGAATTGCCTCAGAGAATATCGTGATGGGACCCGGTTCTTCGGACCTGCTGGAAAAAACGGCCATGGTACTTTTTATGAACGGTGGGAACGTAGTGTCGGCAGACCCTTCTTATATGTCCCTGATACGGGTTGCCGAGGCAACCGGAGCCTCGTGGAAAGGCGTACCGTTAAAAAAAGATTGGTCACACGACCTTGAAGCGATGGAAGCTGCCGTTGACAAGGATACCAAATTAGTCTATATCTGTAACCCCAACAACCCTACAGGAAGTATTACGAACTACAATGAATTACTCGATTTCTGTTCCCGAGTCTCGGAAAAGGTGCCTGTTTTTATTGATGAAGCCTATCTTGACTTTCTAGAGGATGGGCAGCAAAAGAGCATGGTATCGCTCATCAATAAAGGTAAAGATGTGATTATTGCGCGTACATTCTCAAAAATACATGGCATGGCAGGTCTCAGAGTCGGGTATATTGCCGCTCTTCCAAAAACCCTTGAAAAAATTCGAAAAATTACCCGTGGAGGAATGGGAATTGCCTATACCTCCGTTTTCGCCGCCATTGCCAGTATGGACGACCAGGCCTTTCAAGAACTATCAAGACAACGGAATGCCGAGGCACGGGAATATGTGTATGATACCCTAAAAAAAATGGGATACGAATATGTTCCATCTTCCACAAGCTTTATCATCTTCCCCATAGAAATGGAAGGAAAACTATTTCTGGAAAGAATGATGGAAAAGAAAGTAGGTGTACGTGCCTTCGAAATCATGAACAGAAATTGGTGCCGAGTTAGCATGGGTACTTTGGAAGAAATGAAGATTTTCACTGCGGCCTTGAGTGAAGTATTGACATAATAGCATGGACCTTACCATACAAAAGACCTTTACCTTTGTTCTTTTTATTCTCATAGGTGTTCTTCTAAAATTGAAATTCAAATCGAAGGAAGAGATTACAGGTATAAAAAAGATCATCCTGAACCTGGCATTACCGGCCACTATCTTTATTGCCCTGCTCGGTATTAAAATAGATGCGGGTCTAATGATGCTTCCGGTGTTGGCATTATTGCTCAATAGCATCCTATTTATGGTTTTCCCGTATGTATTACCAGTGATAGGAATCAAAAAAAACACTCCTGAATTTAGAACGGCAAGGCTATTGGTTCCCTCTTTGGCACCCGGTCTCTCCTGTTTCCCGTTTGTATCGGAATTCTTGGGGGAAACCTATTTAGCCAATGCTGCCATGGCAGATTTGGGCAATAAAATTTTCGTGCTGATCATTTTATACCTAGTGGCCATGAACTGGCACTACCGACTACAATCACAAACAGAAAAAAACAACCGTGTTAAACTGAAGTCCTTGGTATTGGCAATGATTTCCGAACCCGTGAATATTTTTATAGTCATTGCCTTGATTTTTATATCTCTCGGGTTGTCTATGGAGTCATTGCCAATTTTTATAAGTGATACCTTGGAACGTTTAAGCCTTATTATGACTCCTTTGGTGCTATTGTTCATAGGCCTGGCCGTTAGCATTCGCAAAAAACAATTGCCCAAGCTACTATCACTTCTATTGCTAAGGGCGGGAGCAGTTGTTTTCCTTTGTGGAGTATTGGTGGTTACGGTAGGGCTCACCTCTCAAAATACGATTCTGTTGCTTTTGGCATTTGCACTCAGCGCCTGCAGTTTTTGGCCTTTTGCCCATATCTCGGTAGTAGATGCTAAAGAGACAAAAGTCTCGAAAAAACAACGAACCTTTCATCCAAGGTTTGCCATCAATATCTTGGCATTGTCTTTTCCACTTTCTACGGCCCTCATTTTGGGAATTCTATCCAGTGGTTCATTATTCTCGAGCCGGCCGGCCATATTTACCCTATCGGGTACGCTTTTGTTGTTCGGGGCCATACCAAGTATCGTGAAAGCCATTGTTCGAATACGCAAAAGGTCGGCTGAACAAAAAATGGAGTGGCTGCGTTTCCGTACTACCTCAACGGAAAGCCCTTAGCAGCCCACCAAGGATGCATTTCTATACTGAGCCTACCTGCATTGACCATGGGGTCTATATGGGCCAAACTATCGGCCATTTTCAAGGTAGGGGTATTGTAGATGGTAATCCCCCTGATGTCACCATCATCCCCAAAAGGTCCGGAGATATCTGCATAGCCTAATTCATACATACGCCCTAAATGCGCCAAATGCAGTGCTTGAAGACTATCGGCTTCGGCCTTTTCCTGCGAGTGATTAGGGCCTCTCTTCAGAAAGGCGATGTAGTACTGTTGCATAATGATGGTATCTTTAGTCGCCTCGTCGACATAGTCAAAAATCTGAAAGCCTTTCGACAGTAGTTCCTCCCTTACCTCCTTTACCGTCTTTTCAGTTTCCCCGGTTGTATTCTTCATTGGCATACCCTCTTGTTTTTTCGGTTGTCCACAAGAAAACAAAAGCAGCACGGCTATTGAACAAATAAATTTCATTGTTACCATGTTTTAAAAGGTTTTTTACTCAATTGAGAATTGTAATATTCCACAGCCCCGGTCACTTCTTCGCCGAGCCAATCAGGTTTTTCAAAAACTTCCGCTTCGCTTTTTAGCTCTACCTCGGCCACCACGAGTCCTTTATTGGCTCCGGAAAACTCATCCACCTCAAAAATATGACCCCCAAATGGGACCTCGTAGCGTACTTTTTCAATAATGCCTTCTTCACAGAGGGTCAGTAATTTTTCGGCCTCGTTTCGAGACAGTCCTTGTTCCCATTCGAAACGTGTGGTTCCCGAATTATTCGACCTGCCTTTGATCGTTAAAAAACCCTGTTCCCCCACAATACGAACTCTAACTGTTCGATCCGGATGGGTATTTAAAAAGCCTTGTACCATTCGTTCCTTAGCTGTCGCCTCTTTTTGATACGCAGTTGATTTGACCAAGAACTTACGCTCAATTTCTATCATCCTTCCGCTATTCGATTGATCTCATCTGATGAGATTCTCTTTTGATCTATACCATGGTTCGCTAGCCATACCATACACTTCGCAATATTTCCCGGATGTACGGATCTGTATTTGGCCAAGCCACCTATAAGGATCGGGTTCACCACTTTCATCAATTGCTTAAAGAACCCTTCCCCAAGTCGTTTTTCAGCCCGGTCACCCCCGATCAAAGAAGGTTGCAAAAGATGGGTCTTAGGAATACGCAACGCCAGAACGGCCTCCTCCATTTGACCCTTCACTCGGTTGTAAAAAATAGGGCTTTTAGCATCAGCCCCCAAAGCGGAAACTATAATACAGGTGGTTATACCCTTCTGTTTGCACAACTGGGCAACACTTACGGGAATACCATAGTCAATATTTTTATACGCTTCTTTATTCGGTGTCTTGGATTTTGTGGTACCGATACAACAAAATACCTCATCGGCTTCAAAATCATCGGCAAATTGTTGCAACTGCATCAAATCTCCTAGATGCTCCGTAAGTTTTTGATGTGCCAAACCAACACTGGAGCGGGAAAAAAGTAGAATTTTTTCATACCGATCATCATTCAATAACAAAGAAAGCAAATGACTGCCTGTTAAACCGGTTGCCCCTAGCACAATAGCTATTTTATGATCCTTTTTCATCCAATTAAATATAACCTAATTTTGTAGTATGAACAACGAATTGCCGTTACGAAAGATCATTCATGTAGATATGGATGCCTTCTACGCATCGGTAGAAGAACTGGATTATCCTGAACTAAAAGGGAAACCTGTTGCAGTAGGTGGAAGCGAAAAAAGAGGTGTTGTATCGGCCGCCAACTATGAAGCCAGAAAATTCGGGGTGCGCAGTGCCATGAGCGGATATTTGGCAAAAAAGAACTGTCCACAAATTATTTTCGTAAAACCAAGATATACTCGGTACAAGGAAATCTCCAAAAGGGTCAAAGACATCTTTTTCGATTATACCGATTTGGTAGAGCCACTATCGTTAGATGAGGCATACCTCGATGTTACCATCAACAAAAAAGGGAATCCGTCGGCAACCTTGATCGCTCAGGAAATACGCCAGCGCATTTTGAACGAAATAGGGCTAACCGCTTCGGCGGGTATTTCGATCAATAAGTTCATTGCGAAGGTCGCTAGTGATTACAACAAACCAAACGGGCAAAAAACGGTAAATCCCGAAGAGGTAGTTCCTTTTTTGGAAGCCTTGGAGATTCGAAAATTTTACGGGGTCGGCAAGGTAACTGCAAAGAAGATGTACGGGTTGGGAATTTTTACCGGTAAAGATCTCAAAGAAAAGTCGCTGGAATTCCTAGAAGAAAAATTCGGGAAAAGTGGTAGTTACTATTTTCACGTAGTACGCGGCATTCATACTAGCGAGGTAAAACCACACCGTATTCCAAAATCGGTCGGTGCCGAGCGTACATTCAGTGAAAACCTCAGCAGTGAGATATTCATGTTAGAGCGTTTGGAACATATTGCAGAGGAGCTTGAACGCCGTCTTAAAAAGTCGAACATCGCAGGGAAAACGATTACCTTAAAAATCAAATACAGCGATTTTACCCTGCAAACACGCAGTAAGACACTACCCTATTTTATCGCGGACAAAGGGCTGATTCTAGAAACGGCCAAAGAATTGTTGTATCAAGAAAAAATGGAAAACTCCGTTCGGCTATTAGGAATTTCATTGGCCAATCTCAACACTGAAAAGCAAAAGACAGAAACGGAAGAAGATTCGGTCTCGGTGCAATTGAGGTTTGATTTTTAATAAAAAACCTGATATCGACCATCCTTAAGGTAGAGCCATCGAGGAACTATCCGATTAAAAAATAATGTGTAGCTATTCTTAGATGATCAAACAAGATGGTCATTATTTTGAGATAGTTCTAAATTCACTGGGCGTAACTCCTGTTTTTTTCTTGAAAAGCCTACTGAAATAATGTGGATACTCAAAACCTAGTTCAAAGGCGATTTCCGAGATAGTCTTGTCAGTGACCAAAAGATCGTTCTTAGCCTTATCGATCAAACAGGAGTGAATATGTTCCAATGCCGATTTGCCAGTGGTAGCCTTAAGGGAATCGCTTAAATAGTTCGCCGAAAGGTTGAGTCGGCTCGCCAACGATTCCACCGTAGGCAGGTTAGTAATGTTGCCTTTCCGAAAAAGGGAACGTAGTTCTTTTTTAAAGTTTGAGGAGATAGTCGCATCTACTTCGTTCCTGACCACAAATTGCCTGGCGTAATACCGATGTGCATAGGTGAGCAGCAATTCCAAATTAGACAATACAACTTGTTTGCTAAAGGTATCTATCGCCCGCTTATACTCTTTTTCAATATTTACGAAAATCACTTCTAGGGAATCTTCCTCATTCTTGGATAAATGCAACCCTTCATTGGTATCATATCCGAAAAAGCCATAATCTTCTAACCTGTCTTGGAGCATGGAGGCGTTACATAGGTCTTTGTGAAAAAACAGCAACCATCCCGTAGCTCCTTTTAGAACATCTTTTTTAAACTCCATTAACTGATCTGGCGCGGCAAAACCCAATGCACCTTCCTGAAAATCATAGTTGGTTCTTCCATAAGTGATATATCCTGTCAAATTCTTTTTGAGCCCAATGGTATAAAAATCATAGGTCATTCTTTCTGGGAACGCCGCATGTCCTAATCTTAAATTCTCAATTCTTTGAATCGTAAAGAGCGGGTGTTCCGGTGGCCGTAGGCCCGCCATTCGGTGTAGCTCGCTGATTGTCTTTATGTGAATAACCGTATCCAAGTTTTGTATAATTGGTTCAAAATCGATAGCCGATCCCGATTAAAGGAGATGGTAGAATATTTCCTATCTCGGCAGTTCCCCCGCTTTCGAAAGTAGCTTCACCATCATCTATAAATGGGAAAACGACCACGGCCTCTGCAGCTATATAGAAATTTGGTAGTTTTAATTTTGCCGGATACCAAAGGTAGCCAATTCTGGGGGCGATGTAGTAAAAGGTATAGTCTAATTCCTGATTGTCGTCCTGGTTGGTCAAGGTATAGAACTCCGCACCGGCGGCCATTCCCAAGAACCAATTACTGTGCGGTCTTTCCTTGTTTAGAAAGTAACGAAAAGATAATCCGAAAACAATATCTTGCCTTGCCTCAAGGTCCAATGGTCCCGTGGTATCCCAAACGAAATCCGTAATATTATCCGAAAGTGTAGCAGCAAATACGCTTGCACCGATCTGCATTCGATCGGTCAAGGTGTAATGCCCGACCACGGAATAACCATTTAACACAAACTGTAATGGCCTTAGCTCTATATAAAATTTGGATTTTGAGGTGTTTGTCTGGGCATGGATGTAGCCAATGGTAAGAATGGTAAGGACTAGAAGTGACTTTTTCTTTCTTGACATACTATTTGTTTTAGTAATTGGTCATTCCATATTTACCTGTCCCCAACAAAAAAATGGAGACAAGGCTTACAATAATTAATTTAGGATATTCCCATCCCCCTCCCGGATTGTGAAAAACCCAACCATTTGGAACGTGATAGATTAAGACCCCTATAGCAACAGGCATTAGTAGTAACACAGCTACCCTTGAATACAATCCGATTATTAAAAGTAGTCCTGCGATCAACTCAACTATGCTCGAAACATAGGCAGCCCATTCGGGAAACCCTTGCTGTACAAATCCGGGCAGTACTTTCTCTATTCCTATGAAAAAAAGCTTGCCGATACCATGTAGCAAAAACATGCTGCCTACAGAAATTCTTAAGAAAAGGCTAGCCAAATGGGCGTCGGCAGAAAATCGAATCAATTTCATTGAACAATTTTTAATTGAATTAGACTTTCTGCGGTATCGATTACCGAAGACGTTAATGATATAGGTTTCCAACCAAGTTCATTTCTAATCTTTGAGCTATCAATGAGACGTTTCGCGCCTAAATCATTTAGGATCGGTCGTGTTTCTTTATCCAACAAACTGAAAAGCCGAACTGCAAAGTCGGGTAATGTGCTTGACGGAATTTTATACTTTGGGAATTCTTTCCTCAATATCTTGGAAATATCTTTTAATTGTAGATACCCATTGGTACATAAATAACGATTCCCTTTTGCGCTCGGGTGCTCCAGCGCTTTTAGATGAGCGTCTGCTACGGATCTCACATCTACCATTTCAAAGCCAATTTTGGGTAATGCGGGCATACTTCCATCCATCATTTTTTTTACAAGGTTCGCAGAAGTACCGTAATCGTTTTTATCAAGGACCGGCCCTAAGATGGCACCTGGGAGAATGGTAGCCAACTCTATGGTATTTTGCTCAGCATTGACATAATCCCACGCAGCCTGTTCTGCGATGGTCTTACTTCTAAAATAGGGGGTCGTGTCACTTTTGTTAGCTACATTGGTCCAACTTTTTTCAGAAAAAATCCCATTTTTTCTATCCCCATAGACTGCTGCCCCAGACGAGGATGTCATTACCACTCGCCTTACACCGGCATAACGTGCAGCTTTCAAAATGTTTAGAGTCCCATTTTTGGCAGGAAGTATCAGTTCGTTCTCATCTTTTGGCAAGGTGGTAGGAAAAGGTGACGCAATATGAACTACAAAGTCCACCCCAACCATCGCTTCTTTCCATTTATCCAAAGAATCGGAAAGGTCGATTACTTCAAATGACAAGTTTTCTAATTTCGCGTTATGTTTTTTTATAATGTTTTCGATACGCTCGCGTCTATTCAAATCACGTAAAGTCCCTTTTACGCTATACCCTTTTTTTAGCAACTGAATAGTAGTATGAGAACCCAAAAAACCGGTTACCCCGGTCAATAATACCTTTCTGTTTTGCATAGTACCCATTTTGAAATAAGAAGTACCCAAAGTTCTGGTTCTTTCAGATAAAAATTTAATACAAACCACTGAAGATCAAACACAGATTACAGTTTTCCAATAAGTACTCCCTGATCCGATTATGGTTCATACCAGCTAACAAGAAAAACAAAAAGCCCGCATCCAAACAGGCATTCTGTTTTGGTTCAGTTAAAAATTGAGTTTTTGACTTCGCCTTAATTGATTTTTTTGAACTTTTATAACGTGGTTCCGGTAATCATTAAAAACACTTTTTCTTTGGCATGTGTTCGAGTACTTCTTCCACCATTTAAAAAGAGTCACAGGAAAGTGGAATCCCGAAAAATGCTATTGAGAGGTAGTGCCTGTACTACTTGATTTATTATTAAGAAGGCTCAAAAAAGTCGTAAGAACCCTTTTATTAGAAGAATGTATACGTTGAAAACTTAGACAGCGAAACCTTGTAAATTTTCAATCGCCTTTAAGATATAAATGCCAAAAACCGGGTCAATAAAAGACCCGGTTTTTAGGATAGCAGTAGGTTTTTTTAAAGAAACATCCCGCCAGAAGCTTCGATACGTTGCCCATTGACCCATTTGGATGCATCGGAAGCTAAGAAAGTTACTACCCCGGCAATATCATCAGGTTTTCCTACCCGACCCAGTGCCGTTACCGAAGAGATGGTCTCCACAAATTTTGGATTCCGCATCGCATCCTTATTCATATCGGTATCAATGGCCCCTGGCGCCACCACGTTCGCCGTAATCTGCCGACCTCCCAATTCTTTGGCCAAGTATCTGGTGTAGGCCTCGATACCCGCTTTCATCGCAGCATAGGCACTGTAACCCGGAAGACTAAATCGGGTAAGACCCGTAGAAATATTGATGATGCGTCCACCATCATTTAGTATGGGCAGCGACTTTTGGGTCAGAAAATAAGGGCCTTTTAATTGTACCTCCTGTAAGGCGTCGAAGGTATCTTCTGTAGTTTCTGCAGCTAAACTGTGCGCAATAATTCCCGCATTATTGACCAAAATATCAAATGTAGCTACTCCCCAAAGTGCCTTCAAGGATTTCTGTAACGCCTCATAAAAGCCGTCAAAAGTAGCCGATCGGGATGTGTCGAGCGCCAATGCAAATCCGTCAGAACCCGCCTCCTTAATCTCGTTTACCGTTTCATCGGCCGCTTCTTTGTTCGATTTGTAGGTAACTACTACCTTAATTCCGGATTGCGCCAATTGCAATGCCATTTCCTTTCCAAGTCCCCGACTACCTCCGGTGACCAATGCGATTTTTGTATTCGTTTTCATCTTTTGCTGTTTTAATTAATAATACAGGGCAAAGATGGCATAGTGAACGTCGCACGTAAAGATAGGTTTCTAAGATAAAGAGGTGAATTTCTAAGATGGCCCCGTTTTTCGATACAAAGCCGGGCTCAAACTACGATGTTTTTTAAAGAATTTGGAAAAGTTGGTGGCATCATTGTAACCCAGTCGATAGGCAATTTGCTTTACCGACATGGAAGAACCTAACAGCAACGCTTCTGCCTCTGCCAACAGTTTCCGTTGTATCAGACCGTGCGCGGTCATCGCTGTCTTGGAACTGATGACCGTGCTGAAATAGTTAGGGTGTAATTGCTGTTTTTCTGCAAATTCCTGCACTTGTAGCAAACGGGAAGCACTGCCAGCGGCCAAAGATCGAAAGTTTGCCTCCAAGTCTTTTTGAAATCGATTTACGATTTCGGACTCCCTGCTAAAAGCTGTTTTAAACTCATCATCTAACAATAACAGGGTTTTCACTTTCAATAGGAATACCATAAAATAAGAGCTTAGGATTTTATCGGTAAGTGGCGAAGTCTTTTGATGTTCAGCTAATAATTGTTCTGCGAGTGCAGCCAACTCATCAAATTGGGCAGTATCTAGAAAACAGGGCGGAACCGACTCTGTTAGCAAAAATGAAAACTCCTCAAAAATATCAGTATGAATATGCTTCTTTAAATAGGACTCGGTCACTGTAATCAAAAAACCTTTCGTCTTTTTCTTTAGTGAAAAGGACTTCAAATGACCTGGGTTTGTAAAGTATAAGGTTTTAGGCCGTGTTTTAAATTGAATCCCATCGATGGTATAGGAAGAATATCCTTCTGCAATCAAAACAAATGAATAATAATTAGCCCTGAAAATGGGTGAATCGACCGGTTCCGGGTGGGCTACTTCAAGTTTATGTACCGTGAAATTAGAGCGTTGTTCGAATTCGTTCCCAACACCCTCTGCTTTGTACAAGTCAGACAGGCGATCGTATGCCGTTACCTTGTTCATATCCTAAAGGTACGATACACGTTGGTAAGTACGATAATATAAGAGTCTTTTAAGCCTTCTCCTAATTCACAAAAAGCAAAAGCCCTATGAGAAAGTTCATAGGGCCATTGGTGTTGATGTATGTGTTTCTTATTCTACCGTTAAGGTATTATCGGTAGCTGTTGGATTCATGGGGCAAAAATAAACGTACTCTCCTTTTTCCAACACCGTTGGGTTCGAGGTTTGTGTGCCTCCTGTCTCGACCACTTTGGTCACATAAGCGGTCTTAATGTGGTTTTCCGCATTGTTGATGTCCTCTCCTTTTTTCACGAGTACAAAACCTACATCATGCCCAACATTTTTGTTGGCAATTTCAAAGATATAAGTACCCGCAGGGACAGTGAGGCTTTTTTGGGTAAACTCTCCTGGGGTTTGCTCCAAGCTAATGGTCTTGGTGGCGTCTTTCATCATTTTGTCTTTTGCCATCATTTTATCTTGGGCATTGGCCGAAAATGTGGCTACAAAAAATACGGTTACTACTGCTGTGATTACTTTTCTCATGATTTTTGTTTTTGCGTTCCTTTTATTGTGGGAACATTGCTATTAAATTAAGTTTAGATATTGACTTTAATAAACGGAAAGTCGCCGTTATAGGTTTTTAAGCTAGGACCGCTTCCAATGGTGCTGCAATTGGGAAATCGACCGGCACTTGTGTGGTTCGGTGCAAATAGTTAGAGATGGTCTTATCGCCTACCAGTACGATGGTATCGATCAGGTTTTCTTTTGTCCACCCCGCATCAAAAAACTTTTCAAGTACTACAGCATCGGTTTTGCCACGATTTTCGGTAATATTCTTCGCCAAACGTGCCAACGCATCTAACTTATGGTCAAAACTGGCAAAACCCGCTCGCAGCTCTAAAATCTGTTCATCGGTAAATGCGTTCATTTTTCCAATGGCGGTATGTGCCGACAAACAATAGATACAACCATTTACTTCGCTTACCGCCAAATTGACGACTTCTTTTTCCTTTGCTTTTAAGGAAGTCTTTGCGTTCTGCAGATTTAAGTAGTTGCCTAGGGCATTTTCAGAATAGGCATAGGTAGCAAAAAGGTTGGGCACAAAACCGACCGCTTTTTCCAGACTATCGAAAACTGCTTGATTGTTACCGCTAACTTCTTCTCTTTGTGGTACTTCAAATGTGCTCATGATTATTACTTTTTAATTACATGGCAAAGATGCGACGCATAAAAGGACGAGTATTCATATGTTTTTCCCGAGAACTTGTACATAATTCCCTTTTGTGTAAAAAGCAGCTAGTTTTAAGGGTTTTTTGAAGTAAGATTATCTTTTTTTGATGCGAGGAATAGTGAGGCACAAGCATTTTATTGTCATCATCATACTTTACATCGAAGGCTCAAACAAGCACATTTTGAGGTATTTATCACTAGTTTTTGTTCATTGTTCGTGGATCATACTTTTTCAATTAGTGTTAATTATTAAACAAAACTGTTAATCATTGCCATAAATTTTAAGACCCTGTTTTCTTTTAGTAGTATTGTTTAAAAATTGCTATGAAATTGAAAAAAGAATACCACCTTCAATCTTCATAGGACAAGCAAAACCAAGTATAGAAATCATCGGATTTTAAGCGTTTTTTATGAATGAATTGAAGCAGTACGATATGGCCGCCCAGAAATTTTATGGGTCTCAACAAATAAACAGTCTTCCCATTACTTCTTGGGATTCATACGGACCATACTTTGATCGACTCTCTAAAGGTGGGAGAGACCTGATGATATTAAATCGAATGGCGACGAATTACGGCTGGAGTTCCAAGTTGGAATTAAATCAAGAACTTATAGCAAAAGATCATGTAATTGTGGTCACCAATGCGCATTTGAAAATTGTACATGCTACGCATAATATAGTTCAAATGAACGGCTATCAGCTAAATGAAGTACTTGGCGAGACGCCCAAGATGTTTCAAGGTAAGGATACCTGTAAAAAAACGTCTGAATACATATCCAAGGCCATTAAGGCTGAAAAGCCCTTTGAGGCGGTTGTCCTGAATTATCGCAAGGATGGTAGCCCCTATAAGTGCTGGATCAAGGGAGAGCCCTTATTTAACGAAAAAGGAAAAGCAGTACATTTTATAGCCTATGAAAAGGAAGTTGCTTAAGTGTTTGTTTATAAACGAAAAAGCCCCGATTTCATTTTGAGTTGGGGCTTTTTTTATTGAACTCGTCAGAGTTTTTTATTTAAAACTTATTTTAGAAAGTACAGGTTTCTATTTCGGTTACTCTTAGGGTATTTACCATTCCTTTGTCTTTAATGGGCATTGCAGCTAAACTGATCAACATATCCCCTACATCTAGAAAACCTTTTTGACAGGCAATCTTATTTACATCTTCAATGGTCTCATCTGTAGAAACATAGCGATCGTAGTAAAAGGCATGCACCCCCCAGAGTAAACTTAATTGTGTAAGTATTCTTTTGTTCGAGGTAAAGACCAGAATATGGGCATCAGGTCGCCAAGCAGAAATCTGAAACGCCGTATAACCACTGTTGGTAAGTGTAGAAATGGCCTTTGCCTTGATTTCATTGGCCATAAAAGCGGCATGGTAACATACTGATTTGGTGATATATCTTTTGGTTCGGATGTGGGGTGGGTCATGTGGAACTTTGATCAATTCGGAACCTTCTACACTTTTAAGGATACTTGTCATTTTCTGAATGACCTGAACGGGATAATTCCCCACAGAGGTTTCCCCTGAGAGCATTACCGCATCGGCACCATCCATAACCGAGTTGGCCACATCGTTCACCTCTGCCCTAGTCGGGGTTAAGCTGGTAATCATAGTCTCCATCATCTGCGTAGCGATAATAACGGGAATGCGGGCCTTTTTGGCCCTGAGCACCAACTGTTTTTGAATCAGGGGCACTTCTTGAGCAGGTACTTCAACCCCTAGGTCTCCCCTAGCCACCATGAGACCATCACAGTAAGAGACGATCTTATCAATATTCTGAACCGCCTCAGGTTTTTCGATTTTGGCGATGATTGGAATCTTATCTTCGGAATGCTCCTTGATCAACTCCTGTAAATCGATCAAATCTTGACTAAAACGGACAAAAGAAAGCGCGATCCAATCCACTTTTTTAGAAATAGCAAAAATTGCATCCTTCACATCTTTTTCGGTCAAAGCGGGCAATGAGATATTCGTATTAGGAAGGTTGACCCCTTTTTTAGATTTTAATGGCCCCCCTTGAATCACCTTGGCCCGCACCTGGTCTTCACCGTTGGTAGAAAGCACTTCGAACATTAGTTTGCCATCGTCTAACAAAATGTTTTCCCCTGGCTTTACATCTTTCGGGAAGGAACTGTAGTTCATGTATACCCGCTCGGAATTTCCTTCAAAGGGTTCTCCGGTAACGAAATCCAACTCATCTCCCGGCGAGACCACCACCTCGCCCGCCATGACACCTACCCTTAATTTAGGGCCTTGCAAATCGGCAAGAATGGAGGTGTATGTTTTCATCTCTTCGTTAAGCTCACGAATGAGTCGAATACGTTCTGTAACATCATCATAATCTGCATGGGAAAAATTGATTCGAAAGACATTCACACCAGCCTCTATCATTTTTTTCAGTACTTCCTTTTTGCTCGTCGCGGGCCCAAGGGTAGCTACAATCTTTGTCTTCTTTCTGGTTGGCATTATAAAAAAATTAAGTTGTTCCTAGATTTTAGTTTATCGGTCTCGACCGTATAGGCCGTAATTATTTTGGGAGTCTTCAATAAGGGTTTTAATACACTGCTTTCTACATCAAAATCGTCTTGCTCTATTTTAAGAAAGTAGTCTACCTCTTTGTACTCGGGTACCAGATGGTGAATAGTGAAAGATGGCTCCCCTTCAAAAAGATCGCTTCTCGGCGAATCTTCCTCCTGAGCACTGTTATTGGTAATAAGTGACCAATAGCTATCATTTTTTTCATCTTTCCATTCAAAAATCGGAAACGAAAGCTGTTGGGTCAGTTGAAGATCTTCTTTGCATCTTTTAAACCTGGTTTTCAAGTGCAAATTGACAAAATAAACCAATTCATAATCTTCCAAACTACTGTGTAGGGCCACCAGATTAAAGGGGTCTTCGTAAAAATCACCCATAATTTTATGTACTGCGGCCATACCAGAACAAAATTATGTAAGCTGTAAATATACGGTTAATAACGAAACCGGCCTACATTAGCGCATTGGAAAGCGGCATTTAAAGAATCGATAACGTTTTCGTAAACCGGTTTTGGATAATCAACCTTTTTCTATTTTGCTTTGAAGGGCAAAATAGGCTCTTTTGGAAGCGCGTTCTTCCGCTTTCTTTTTAGAGGTGGCCCGTGCTTTGGCGACCACATTATCCTCTATGGAAAGTTTTACGGCAAAATGTTTTAAGAGGTCTTTTCCAGTGTCTTCGTAAACATCAAAGTTGAAATGCTTTTTTTGTTTCTGGCACCACTCGATTACGAGGCTCTTATAACTGATGACCTTGCCTTCCAATTGCTCGATATCTACATATGGATCAATGACCCTTAAACGTATGAACTTTTCGCAATACTCATAACCACGATCAAGATAGATAGCCCCGACCAGCGCTTCGAAAACATTGCCATGGATGTTATCTCCAAAATGGGATTTTGGAATACGGCTCTCTACGAATTGAATAAGGTTCAAATCTTTACCCAGCTCGTTCAAATGTTCCCTGCTCACAATTTTAGACCGCATTTTGGTAAGGTAGCCTTCGTCTCCCAAAGGAACTTCTTTATAGAGATAATGCGAAATGATGGTTCCTAACATGGCATCTCCCAAAAATTCCAAACGCTCATAGTTCATGGGGTTACCATCGTTATCGCGCCTATTGGCAGATCGGTGAAGAAAGGCTTTCTTGTAGATTTTGAGGTCCTTGGGCTTAAACCCTAAAATATGTTGTATCCCTAAAAAAAAATCCCCATCCTCTTTGGGATGGGAATTGAATATATTTTTAGGAAAAATCATTTTTTAATTAACTGATTTTTTTGAATACGACACAAGCATTATGACCTCCAAATCCGAAGGTGTTGCTAATGGCAATGGCTACCTCCCGTTCCTGTGCCTTGTTCAAGGTCAGGTTCAATCGAGGATCTATATTCTCGTCTACGGTAGTATGATTGATCGTTGGTGGCACCAAATTATGCTGCATCGCCAAAATCGAGGCAATGGCCTCAATAGCCCCAGCAGCACCCAATAGGTGCCCTGTCATCGATTTTGTTGAATTGATGTTGATGTTGGGTGCGTGATCTCCGAATACTTCGGCAATCGCCTTCAGTTCGGCTACATCTCCCAAGGGGGTCGAGGTACCATGTGTATTGATATGGTCTACTTGTTCTGGTTGCAGTCCTGCATCATTCAAACAATTTTTCATGACCTGCACAACACCGATACCTTCTGGATGTGGTGCCGTCATATGATAGGCATCACTCGATAGACCGCCACCCAATATCTCGGCATAAATGTTGGCTCCCCTTGCCACGGCATGTTCGTATTCCTCTAAAATAAGGGCGCCGGCGCCCTCACCCAGTACAAAGCCATCCCTTGTAGCATCAAAAGGCCTTGAGGCCGTTTCAGGACTATCGTTTCGGGTACTTAAAGCATGCATGGCCCCAAAACCGCCCATACCCGCTATGGTAACGGCAGCTTCACTACCACCGGAAACGACTACATCGCAATAGCCCAACCGTATGTAGTTCATCGCATCGATCAAGGCATTGGCCGAAGAGGCACAAGCAGAAACCGTCGTATAGTTAGGCCCCATGAAACCATGTTTGATAGAGATATGGCCAGGAGCGATATCGGCGATCATTTTTGGTATAAAGAAGGGATTGAAACGAGGTGTCCCATTCCCCTGCGCAAAATTCATTACTTCGTTCTGAAAGGTTTCGAGGCCACCGATACCGGCCCCCCAAATAACCCCAACACGAAATTTATCCAGTTTATCCAAATCTAAACCTGAATCCTTGATAGCCTCGTCTGACGAGACGAGCGCATACTGTGCGAAGGGATCCAATTTCCGAGCCTCTTTACGATCAAAAAAGTCGGCGGCATTATAATCCTTTAGCTCACAAGCAAATTTTACCTTAAACTTTTCGGTATCGTAATAGGTCACGGGAGCGGATCCGCTTTTGCCGTTTTTAAGACCGTTCCAATACTCCTCGATATTGTTTCCGATGGGTGTTAAAGCTCCCAAACCGGTAACCACCACTCTTTTTAACTGCATTGAACCCATTTTAATTTTTCCAGATATCCCAATAAACCTTAAGACCAACGGGATAACAAAAATGACCCTGAAGGTCAAGTGAAATTAAAAAAAATATCCATGCGGCACAGATACCGCATGGATAATTATGAAACTTGTTCAAGAAAACATAAAATTATTTCGCTTCTTCTATATAACTTATGGCTTGGCCTACGGTTGCGATGTTTTCAGCTTGATCATCAGGGATCTGGATGTCGAATTCCTTTTCAAACTCCATTATCAACTCAACGGTATCCAATGAATCTGCCCCTAGGTCGTTGGTAAAGCTAGCTTCAGTTACCACTTCGTTCTCATCCACACCCAACTTATCAACGATGATAGCTTTAACTCTTGATGCAATGTCTGACATAATTATTTTGGTTTTAAAAATTTAAATTGTTGGCAAAAATAAAAAACTTTGGACTAAATACACTATTTGTCGTTAAAATGTAATGTAATTTAATAAAATTAAAAGTAGGAGTAGTATTTTCGTCCTGGAAAAAAGGAGTCGAGGGTCGATATAAATACTTGTTTGAAGGCTATTCCCAAAATCTGGGGTTTTATTTTTATATAGGTGCCGGTATCTCGGTTCAATTCGCCCATCTGTAATGTCTACCGGCCCGTCACAGTAATAACTACTTTAAAATATTTATCTTTTCGTGGTGTCAAAACGTATTGTACTCTTTGCCTCAGGTTCCGGTTCAAATGTTGAAAATATTGCACATTATTTTAAGAACAAGCCCAACATCACGATTGCCATGGTGCTTACCAATAAAAAGGAGGCACACGTACTTGATCGGTGCAACAGACTGAATATTAGCGCGATGTACTTTAACAAAGCTGCTTTTTTAAAAACCGATGGGGTGTTACGGGTTTTACAAGGTCTAGAACCTGATTTGATCGTACTGGCCGGATTCTTATTAAAAATTCCGCAAAACCTACTTGACCATTTCCCTAATAAGATCATCAACATTCACCCTGCACTACTGCCAAAGTATGGCGGTAAGGGTATGTATGGGCACCATGTACATGAAGCGGTAAAAGCACAAGGGGAAAAAGAGACGGGGATTACCATTCATTATGTCAATGAAAATTATGACGAGGGGGCCATCATCCATCAGGCCAAAACCGAAATACTTGAGAGCGATGGCGTAGCGACCATAGCACAAAAAGTACACGAACTTGAACACATACATTTCCCCAAGGTCATAGAAGAAGTACTAACCAACTCTTGATGGGCAAAAAAGAAAAATTCTATACCGTCTGGAAGGGGAAGCGCCCGGGTATTTATACCACCTGGGACGATTGTAAAGCTGCTATCTCTGGTGTTAAAGGAGCCCAATACAAGTCGTTTCCCACTTTTGAATTGGCCAAGAAGGCCTATAATGGTAGTTATGAGGAATATAAGGGCAAGAAAAAAGGCGAAGTCTCCCTTTCCCAAGAGCAACTTCTTAAAATCGGAAACCCGAATTACCATTCGATAGCTGTAGATGCCGCCTCTAGCGGAAATCCCGGTGTAATGGAATACCAAGGAGTAGACACCAAAACGGGTAAAAAACTGTTCAAACAAGGTCCGTTTGCACAAGGCACCAACAATATTGGGGAATTTTTGGCAATTGTTCATGGTTTAGCCTATCTCAAAGAACGAAAAAGCGACCGCGTTATCTATACCGACTCTCGCACCGCTATGGGATGGGTTCGAAAAAAGACCTGCAATACAAAATTGCCGGAGACACCACAGAACAAACCCTTGTTCGATTTAATTCGTAGGGCGATTGCATGGTTAAAAACAAATTCTTATAACACTCCCATAGTCAAGTGGGAAACAAAGGCATGGGGCGAGATACCTGCCGATTTTGGAAGGAAATAATTTTTAGCCAGGATCGTGTTTAGAAACTTCGTTATGAACTTTTGAGATACGATGAATATATGGCATCCTCAATTTCAGCATAGCACCGCTACGGTCGGATTGAAAAACCAAGCAAAGCGCCGGCATTTGCAGTAGTTCAAAGATGTAACTGATTTTCTTATGTGAAATAAGGGCCAGAAGGTTGTTCAAGGTCAAAATTAGAGACTATATCGATTTTTATAATTTGATACAAACACGCTTCGTAATTGGTGGTTCAAAACTGTATATTTGCAGCTTAATTTTGAAAATAGATGGGGAAACTCGTAATCGTAGGCACTGTAGCCTTTGACGAAATTGAATCGCCTTTTGGCAAAACGGATAAAATTCTAGGGGGCGCCGCTACGTTCATAGGTTTGGCAGCCTCCCAATTCGATGTAGATTCCGCTATCGTTTCCATTGTAGGGGACGACTTGCCCCAAGCCTATCTAGACCTTCTGGAAAGCAAAGGAATTGATTTGGAAGGTCTTGAAATAGTGCCGAACGGAAAGACCTTTTATTGGAAAGGCAAGTATCACAATGACTTGAATTCCAGGGATACTTTGGCTACCGAACTCAATACGCTGGCCGATTTTAATCCAGTAGTTCCGGAAGGCTATAAAGATGCAGATGTAGTGATGTTGGGAAACCTGCACCCCGGTGTTCAGATGAGCGTCATAAAACAAATGGCGAAACGTCCTAAATTGATTGTTTTGGATACCATGAATTTTTGGATGGACAACGCACTTCCTGAACTTCTCAATGTCATTGAACATATTGATGTCATTACCATCAACGATGAGGAAGCAAGACAATTGACCGGAGAGTATTCCTTGGTAAAGGCAGCAATGAAAATACAACAGATGGGACCTCCCTATGTGGTCATCAAAAAAGGGGAACACGGAGCACTTTTGTTTCATAAAGAGCATGTTTTCTTCGCACCCGCGCTTCCGTTAGAAGAAGTTTTTGATCCGACAGGGGCAGGCGACACCTTTGCCGGTGGCTTTGCGGGTTACCTCGCGGCAACCGATAATCTCTCCTTTAATAATATGAAACGGGCCATTATACATGGATCGAACCTGGCATCGTTTTGTGTAGAACGTTTCGGAACGGAACGAATGAAGGATTTGAAGAAAGCGGAGGTCGACCAACGACTGCATCAGTTCAAGGCATTGACCCAATTTGACATTGAATTAGAATAACGACACGCCCCTTTTTTGGGGCTTTTTTAATAGTAAAAAATAGCTACGAATAATGAGCGACGCCATCAAACACGAATGCGGCATTTCGGTCATCCGATTGTTACGACCATTAAACTATTACAAGGAAAAGTACGGCACTGCTTTTTATGGGGTCAACAAAATGTACCTGATGATGGAAAAGCAGCACAACCGCGGGCAAGACGGTGCTGGTTTTGCAAGTATAAAGCTCGACATGCAGGCAGGGGAAAGGTACATGAGCAGAGTGCGCTCGGCGCAACAACAGCCCATTCAGGATATTTTTGCCCAAATCAATGACCGTATCAATACGGCTCTTCAAGAACACCCTGAATACGAGAACGACGTAGCTTTGCAAAAAAAACATATTCCTTATATCGGGGAACTCTTGCTAGGCCATGTGCGATATGGAACGTTTGGCAAGAATAGTATTGAAAGTGTGCACCCTTTTTTACGGCAGAACAACTGGATGCACCGTAACCTGATCGTAGCGGGCAATTTTAATATGACCAACGTACACGAGCTCTTTGACAATCTGGTACACCTTGGTCAGCATCCCAAAGAAATGGCCGATACCGTAACGGTCATGGAAAAAATAGGACATTTTTTAGACGACGAGGTTGCCAAGCTTTATAAGCAAATCAAGAAAGAGGGGTACAACAAAATGGAAGCATCCCCATTGATTGCAGAACGTTTAAAAGTGCATAAAATACTAAGACGGGCCGCTAAGAATTTTGATGGTGGTTTTGCCATGGCCGGCCTGTTAGGCCATGGAGATGCCTTTGTACTGCGAGATCCTGCCGGTATAAGACCTGCCTATTACTATAAAGATGACGAGATTGTTGCCGTAGCATCAGAACGGCCAGCGATTCAAACAGTATTTAATGTTCCCTACGAATCGGTAAAAGAATTGGAACCAGGGCATGCTATTGTTATCAAAAAAAGTGGGGATACCACCATTAAAGAAGTACTGGAACCTACTGAACGAAAGGCCTGTTCGTTCGAACGTATTTATTTCTCTCGAGGTAGTGACCAAGAGATCTATCAGGAGCGCAAAGAACTGGGCAAACTCATATTCCCTAAGATACTGTCGGCAATCAACAACGATATTCATAAAACAGTGTTTTCCTATATTCCAAATACGGCTGAAACCTCTTTCTTTGGAATGGTTAAAGAGGCACAGAATTACCTTAACAAAAGAAAAGAAGAACAGATACTAGCTCTTGGCCCTAAGATTACCAGCGAACAATTACATGACATTCTAAAGGTGCGCCCACGTATTGAAAAAGTAGCCATAAAGGATGCCAAGCTACGTACCTTCATTACTCAGGATAGCAGCAGAAACGACTTGGTCGCCCATGTATACGACATTTCCTATGGTTCCGTAGAAAAGGGGGATAATCTTGTAATTATCGATGATAGTATTGTTCGTGGTACCACCTTAAAGAACAGTATTCTTCGTATTCTTGACCGGCTTTCGCCAAAGAAAATCATTGTAGTATCCTCCGCGCCTCAGATACGTTATCCCGATTGCTATGGTATCGATATGGCAAAATTAGAAGATTTCATCGCTTTTAGAGCCGCCCACGAATTACATAGAGACCGTAATACCCTTCATCTGGTCGAGGGTATTTACCAAAAATGCCTACAACAAGTAACTACCAAAGATACCGAGGTCATTAACTATGTAAAGGAATTTTATGCGCCCTTCACGGCCGATGAACTATCTTTCAAAATCGGGGAGCTTCTAAGCCCAAAAGACATCAGGGCGGAAGTACAGATTATCTACCAAAGTATCGAGAACCTTCATCAGGCCTGCCCAAAAAATTTAGGTGATTGGTACTTCACTGGAAACTACCCCACGCCGGGAGGAAACCGCGTTGTAAACAGGGCATTCATCAACTTCTATGAAGGAAAAAATGAAAGGGCATACTGACCATTTTATCGATAAAATACATCTATTTGTGCATTTCATCGATCATTTGAGGCTTTTGTCGTCTTTTTAATTTCAAAGGAGATTAGCCCACCTATTTTAGACTTGCCATAGCATAAGTAGGTTAAGTTCATGGTAAGATTTGGGGCAAAAAAGGTGGAGACTTCTCCACCTTTTTTATTTTGGAAAGCTTTTTTTTGACTAAAAATATAGGTCTTGTGGCCAAGATACCAACCACTCAACTCCCACCTTTGGATCAAGGAAATCCTAGACAGAAAGCCCATATATCTTTATGCCATATTTGAATAGATAATACTCTCTGCACTTTAACCCATTAACTGGGATTTCGACCAAGATTTTTTTCATTGTATTCTTTCCCCTTTACATTTGGAGAACCATAGCATAAGTAGGTTAAGTTCATGGTAAGATTTGGGGAAAAAGGCGGGGCATTGCCCCGCCTTTTTATTTTCAGGAAGTAGCTTTATTCATCGTATGCAATTGACCTAAAAAAGGTTTCGCACAATAATGACCAAGCCGTGTTTCCCCATACTTGCCACACCGCTAAACATCCAATCCCTTATCTCGTTGAATGTTCAAATAATCATTTCGCACACCGCACGGTCGTCACAAAACTTTCTTAAAATCCACTACAAGCTATCTGCTTATGAATATAGTTGTATCTCTTTTCGCTCGTTTTTATAAGACAATATGTTTTGCCAAGTATTTCATCTGTTTATATGTTCGTTTATCTAAAACCTTTTCGCCACGGCCGATTTCGCTCTATTTTTGGAGAACCATAGCATAAGTAGGTTAAGTTCATGGTAAGATTTGGGGAAAAAGGCGGGGCATTGCCCCGCCTTTTTATTTTCCAAAACCCCAGTAATTAACAAGGTTAACCTCACTTTTAGTGTATTTCCTTCAATATCTTCCCAACAAAAAACACTTAAATTTTCTTAAATTTTCTTTTTTATTTCCCACAATACCAGTAATTTAGTGCTGCCATAGCATAAGTAGGTTAAGTTTATGGTAAGATTTGGGACGAAAAGGGTGGAGACTTCTCCGCCCTTTTCTATTTTTCATCGATCTCGTAATTAGGTGATTACCATGTTTGTAAAGAATCATTACGACCATCATCTAGGGAATTTTTATTCATGGATGATCGGGGATTTCCACACAAATCGACAAAAATTCGAGCGTTTTCTTCGCAGCAAACAAATCAAACCTCTTTTGCATAAGAAAGCTATGGACTTCGGTGCAGGTCACGGCTGTCGATTTTAACCTCCAGTTATTAAGGCAACCTCATATCAATACCAAAGAGCTCCCGGTCAAAATTATCGAGGAGGATATTCGTAATGTACTTCGATTTAGCGCACTACAACCTGAATTGATCATATGTTGGGGAGATACGTTGAGTCACTTGGAGAATGCATCTGAAATAAAAGAATTCCTGAGAGATTGCTCCTAAGTATTGGCGCCGACCGGAAAATTAGTCCTGTCTTTCAGGGATTACACAAAAGAACTAACAGGCAATCAGCGATTTATTCCAATCAAAAGTGATGACTCCCGAATACGGACCTGTTTTCTAGAGCACGTTGAAAACACCGTGGAGGTTACCGATTTATTATACGAGAAGACGAATGGGGAATGGGTTCTAAAAGCAAGCTCTTATCATAAAGTAATCACAGATAGCAAAGAGATTGTAAAGCACCTCAAATCAATAGGTTTGCAAATCATGTTCAAAGAAGAGCAGAACGGTATGGTCACCATGATGGTCATGAAGTCCTCCCTATAGTTATACCCACTCCAAAAACGGCTATCTGCGCACCACAAAAAAAGTATGGGGAAACCAAAAAGCCATGCTACGTTATACGCAGCATGGCCTTTGTAACATTTAGTTGTTTGTGGTTTCGTTTACTTATTCGCTTCGTAAAGCGCAGCCACTTTTTCCCAGTTGATTACATTGAAAAAAGCACTCACATAGTCAGGTCTTCTGTTCTGATAGTTCAAATAGTACGCATGTTCCCAGACATCCAAACCTAGAATTGGAAAACCGCCACAACCCGTCTCGGGCATTAATGGGTTATCTTGGTTCGGAGTTGAGCATACTTCCAATTTTCCCCCTTTGTGCACACACAACCATGCCCAGCCAGAACCAAATCGTGTTCCTGCCGCAGCGCTGAACTTTTCTTTAAAAGCATCGAAAGAGCCAAAAGAATCATTGATAGCATCTGCCAAGGTACCAGAAGGGTTTCCTCCCCCATTTGGTGACATAATCTCCCAAAAAAGGGAATGGTTGTAAAAACCCCCACCGTTATTGCGAACAGCTCCGTTCGACATGTCCAAACCAGTTAATATATCTTCAATGGATTTAGAGGCAAGATCGGTGCCTTCGATAGCGCCGTTCAGTTTCGTAGTGTATCCGTTATGATGTTTGGTATGGTGAATCTCCATCGTACGGGCATCGATATGTGGTTCCAATGCATCATACGCATAGGGTAAATTCGGTAATTCAAAAGCCATAATTCCTTAGTTTTTAAGTTAAAAAATACTGTTTAACAAAATTACATTTTTTAACAAACATATTTCTTTAATAATTTGTTAAGACACCCTCTCTTTTGTATCCGATAAGACCTGTTTTTAGTTTTAAAGAGTTTTTAAACGATTCTAGGACTTTCCTATTAAAAAGAACGGGCGACCTTTTGACCTGCTCCAATATGCTTCCAAGCAAACAACAGCAGTTGCCTAAATGATGACAATACCATGGGAAAACCTGATATTTGTATTAAAAAGAGGTGACGGATAGCCCATTTAAAATATATAGTGCCTCGGCAGGGTCTGGCAAAACCTATACCCTCACCAAGGAATACCTTAAAATTATTCTTTCCACTCCCAGAAGTTTTGGCAACATCCTTGCCCTCACTTTTACCAACAAAGCTGTAGGTGAGATGAAACATCGTATTTTGAGCAGCCTTTCCGAGTTTGGGAATACGTTCAATGATGATGAGGCGAATGCTTTGTTCCTAGAAGTAAAAAGGGAATTGGGCCTTAATACGGATACACTTCGAAAAAGGTCAAAAGACACCTTGAAAGAAATACTTCACAACTACGCTTTTTTTGATATTTCAACAATTGATAAATTCACCCATCGCCTAATTCGAACTTTTGCAAAGGATCTAAAAATTCCGCAGAACTTTGAGGTAGTACTCGATAATGAACTATTGCTAAATGAAGCCGTCTCCCGACTCTTGCTCAAGGCTGGTCACGACCCTTTGATGACCAAGGTGCTGATTCAATTTGCTTTTGAAAAAATCGATGACGATAAGAGTTGGGACATTGCCCTTGATCTACAGAAAATAGGGAAACTACTATTCAACGAGAATCATGCCGTACACTTAGATAAGCTGAGAGGCAAGGGAGTAATGGAATTCCTTGAGCTCCAAAAACTACTTCAAGCCCATATTAAAAAGAATGCCGAAAAAATAGTTGACAAGGCAAAAGAGGTCCTGAATCTTCTAGAAAACAACAATCTGGAATTCGGCGATTTTACCGGAGGCTATTTCCCCAAATACGTTCAAAAGATTTCTGGCGGAGATTTAAATCTAGATTTCGACACTTCTTGGAGGGCCGATTTTGGTAATCGCCCCTTGTATAACAAATCTTGTCCCGAACAGACCAAAGTTATCATTGATCGACTCATGCCGAGCTTCATCGCTTCTTTCGCTTTTATCAAGAAGCACTTTTACGATGTGGCACTTTTAAAAAATGCCTACGGTAATCTGGTACCGCTAACGGTGTTAAACAGTTTACAGGAAGAAGTGAAACGGCTACAAGAAGAACGCGATCAACTTTCTATCTCGGATTTTAATACCCTAATTTCCAAAGAAATCAAAGACCAACCGGCCCCTTTTATTTATGAACGATTGGGAGAAAAATATCGACATTATTTCATTGATGAGTTTCAAGACACTTCTACGATGCAATGGGAGAACCTGATTCCGTTGATCGGCAATGCGCTGGAAAGTCAGGATGACCAAGGGAGTATTGGGTCCCTATTTTTGGTAGGTGATGCCAAGCAGGCCATTTATCGGTGGCGGGGAGGGAAGGCCGAGCAATTCATCGATCTGATTACAGGCCAGGCAAATCCTTTTACTATTCCCCCGAAAGTAGCTGCACTTCCCACCAACTATCGCAGCCACGAGGAAATAGTTCGCTTCACCAACGATTTCTTCACGACCACGGCTCCTTTTTTAAACAATCAACTATACGAAGCGCTTTTTACCAAAGGAAACCAACAGCTGTCAAATGCCAAAAAAGGGGGGTATGTACAACTAGTATTCATTGATGAGGAAGATGGCGAAGACAAAAACATACTATACGGCAATACAACGGTGGCGATTCTAGACCAAGTGTTAAAAAAAGGATATGCATTCGGGGATGTTTGCATTTTAGTACGGAACAATAGGGAAGGGGTGGCTTTGGCCGATATGCTTACACAACAACAAATTCCCGTTGTTTCATCTGAAAGCCTGTTGCTGCAAAGTAGCGAAGAAGTTCGATTTCTTGTAGATCTCTTACGATACCAAAACCAACCCGATGATCTGGCGATAGGCTACAAGGTGCTATCCTACCTTTCTAAATCAAAAGAAAATCGTCATGAATTTATGACCGCTGCTTTGTCGAGAGTCGATGCTGTTTTAAAAAGTGAATACCATTACGACCTAGCTTTGATGAAACAAAAATCGGTCTATGACAGTCTTGAATTGGCCATTAAGCAGTTCTCTTTGAACGAAGCGTCGGGAGCCTATTTGCTTTTTTTCATGGATGCCGTATTAGACGTAGAACAAAAAGAAGGAACTGGGATTCAAACTTTTTTAGACTACTGGGAAAAGAAAAAAGACAGTTTGGGGTTAAGTGCTCCGGCACATTTGAACGCTGTACAGATAATGACCGTTCACAAGGCAAAAGGTCTCGAATTCCCCATTGTTATTTTCCCATATGCGAACGAGTACCTTTATAAACGAATGGAAAAGAAGCTCTGGTTACCGGTTGACCCCGCTGCATATCAAGGATTTGATGAACTTCTGGTCAATGAAAAAAAGGAAGTGCTTCAATATGGGGAAACAGCTCAAACACAGTATATCGATGAGGAACATAAAATGGAGCTAGATGCCTTTAATGTGCTTTACGTAGCGCTCACCCGTGCTGAAAAGGCATTATATATCATCTCTAAAAAGCAACTTGATAAGAAAGGCGCCCATAACACGGACTATTACTCAGGACTATTCATCCACTACCTACAAGAGAAAGGTATTTGGAATAGCGATCAGGACCACTACGGTTTTGGAGAACTTCAAGGGACCGTTACAGAGACGCTTGGAATGCCAAAGGATATCTCCTATAGTTATACCCATAAAGAAAGACCTGGATTTAGCATTTTGACAACCGCCGGAAATCTGTGGGATACGGAAAGGGAAACGGCCCTATCACGAGGTAATTTGGTACACCATGCCATGGGACTGTTAGAAACCGCAGCCGATATTGATATGGTATTGCAAATGCTTTCGCGCAAAGGGGATGTATCGCACGATGAGCTGGCCCTACTGCGTACTACCATTGAACAAATTGTGCAACATCCTAAATTAGCTCCTTACTATCAAGCATCGAAACGTATCATCAATGAAAGGGATATCATGACAGCCGGTGGTCAAGTACTTCGTCCAGATAGGCTCTTCTTCGACGGTGATAGGGTAACGATACTCGACTACAAAACCGGTAGAAAAAGCACCTCATACCATCAACAATTATACGAGTATGGCGAAGCATTGCAGGCAATGGGGTACCTTGTCGAAAACAAGATCATTATCTATATTGACGAAACTATTACACCTGAATTTATATAAAAACTAAACGCATGTACGGAAAACTAAAGGAACACCTACAAAAAGAATTGGAGCAGATCAAAGAAGACGGGCTTTACAAAAAGGAACGCATCATTACTTCGCCGCAAGATGCCGTCATCAAGATTGCTACCGGGGAGGAGGTCATTAATTTTTGTGCCAATAATTACCTAGGGCTTTCGTCCCATCCCGATGTCATCAAGGCGGCAAAAGACACTTTGGATTCGCACGGCTTTGGTATGTCTTCGGTTCGTTTCATTTGCGGCACCCAGGATATACATAAAGAACTGGAGCAAAAAATCGCCGATTTCTACGGCACGGAAGATACCATATTATATGCCGCGGCCTTTGACGCAAACGGCGGGGTATTTGAACCTCTATTAACCGCAGATGACGCCATTATATCCGATTCGCTCAACCACGCCTCGATCATCGATGGCGTTCGCCTTTGTAAAGCAAAACGATACCGGTATGCGAATAGTGATATGGCCGATTTGGAAGCCCAACTAAAACAGGCCAACGCAGACGGCGCGCGTTTTAAAATTATTGTAACGGATGGTGTGTTCTCTATGGATGGCCTGGTGGCCCCCTTGGATACTATATGTGACCTTGCCGAACAGTACGATGCCCTTGTTATGATCGATGAATGCCATGCAACTGGATTTATCGGGGAAACAGGTCGCGGTACGTTGGAAGAAAAAGGAGTCATGGGCCGAATCGATATCGTTACCGGCACCTTGGGAAAAGCATTGGGAGGAGCTATGGGCGGTTATACCACCGGCAAAAAGGAAATCATCGAAATACTGAGACAACGCTCAAGACCTTACTTGTTTTCCAACTCCTTGGCACCGGCTATTGTCGGAGCATCTATCAAGGTTTTTGAAATGCTCGGCGAAGACACGACCCTAAGAGATCAACTCCAAAAAAATACCGATTACTTTAAAAAAGGTATGAAAGCTGCAGGTTTTGATATCATCGATGGAGATTCGGCCATTGTACCCGTAATGCTCTATGATGCCAAACTCTCACAAGATATGGCGAACCTCCTTCTAGCCGAGGGCATTTATGTAATCGGTTTCTTTTACCCGGTCGTACCAAAGGGAAAAGCACGTATACGGGTGCAGTTATCCGCCGCACATACCAAGGAACATTTAGACAAGGCAATCAATGCTTTTATCAAGGTGGGAAAATCTCTAAATATCGTTTAAATGCGCTATTTACCCCCTGAAATGCAACAAAAAAAATAAACAATTGATTTTGTTAATAATAATTAACAACTTACATTTGCTGCTGATAAACACTTAAACTTAAAAATTTGAACATGAAACATCTTAGCAAATTATTGATTGCTGCCCTGCTTTTTGTAGGTTTTAACAGCATGCAAGCTCAAGACGAAAATAACCCTTGGCAGGTTAGTTTTGGGGTAAATGCCATAGACACCTATCCTACGGGTGATGGAAGTTCCTTCGGAAACGAATTGTTCAATGTGAACGATCACTGGAATGTTCTTCCTTCCATATCGTACATTGGCGTTTCCCGGTCCATAGGAGATGGTTTTTCTGTGGGTGCTAGAGGTTCTTTAAATAGAATATCAAAATTAGGCGACACACGTGTTGATGACCTTTCTCACTACGCTATTGATGGTACCGTTAAATATGCCTTCCTCAAGAATACCGTTGTTGATCCTTTCTTGGAAGTCGGTGGTGGATACACTTGGGTAGACGAAATTGGTGCTGGTACGGTAAATGCCGGAGTAGGTGCTAACTTCTGGTTCACAGAAAACATTGGTCTTACCTTACAGATGACTTACAAGCACGCTTTCGAAGATTACGGCGTAAAGCACTGGCAACATTTGGCCGGTCTTGCTGTTAAGTTCGGAGGAACCGATACAGATGGTGACGGTATTTATGACAAAGACGATGCTTGTCCTGAAGTGGCTGGTTTGGAAGCTTTCAACGGTTGTCCTGATGCTGATGGTGATGGTATCGAGGATAGTAAAGATAGCTGCCCGAACGAAGCTGGTTCTCAAGAAATGAACGGTTGTCCTGATGCTGATGGCGATGGTGTTGCCGATAAAGATGATGCTTGTCCTAGCGAAGCCGGATTGGCTAACTTGGCAGGTTGTCCTGATGCTGACGGTGATGGTGTTGCCGACAAAGATGATGAATGTCCGAATGAAGCAGGTCCTGCTGAAAACAAAGGATGCCCATGGCCAGACAAAGATGGTGACAGTGTATTGGACAAAGATGATAACTGTCCTGATGTTGCCGGTACTGTTGCCAACAACGGTTGTCCTGAAGTAACTGAAGAAGTTCAAAAGCAATTGAACGACTACGCGAAGACTATCTTGTTTGATACCGGACGTTCTTCCTTGAAGCCTGAATCTACTGCAGTATTCGTAGATATCATCCGAATCTTGAACGAGTATCCTACTGCTAAATTTGCCGTAGAAGGACACACTGATAGTTCAGGTGGTGCGAAGACCAACCAAAGACTTTCTGAAGAAAGAGCAAACGCCGTAAGAGACTTCTTGATTGCAGAAGGTGTTGGTGCCGATCGTTTGACTGCTGCCGGTTACGGTGAAGACAGACCAATCGCTGACAATAAGACTTCTAAAGGAAGAAGAGAAAATAGAAGGGTAGAAATCAACTTGATCAAGTAAGATTCGGTTGTAAACCTTTAAATAAAATGAAAGGCCCTGGCGATAACGTCAGGGCTTTTTTTATTTTTGGCCATGCAGAGTTTTCTAGAAGAGGTAGTGGCCAAAATAGTAGGGAAATACGCTTCCCTGGAAAACCTCATCTTTGTACTCCCTAGTAAGCGGGCCGGGACCTTTGTTCGTAATAGTATGGTCCAAAAACTTCAAAAGACCATTTTTGCCCCCGAAATTTTTAGTATCGAAGCGTTTGTAGAACATATTTCGGGAATTTCATACGCTACCAATACCGAACAGCTCTTTGAACTCTACAAAACTTATGAAGCGCTACAAACAGGTGAAAAAGACAGTTTCTATGCCTTTTCAAAATGGGGCCAGACCTTGCTCCAGGATTTTAATGAAATAGATCGTTACCTCATCGATACCGATCAGCTATTTTCAAACCTATCTGCCATACAAGAAATGAGTATTTGGTCTCCCGAAGCCAAAAAGACCAAGATGATGGAAGACTATCTATCATTTTGGAACCAATTAGATACACTCTACCATAGTTTTAACGATTCACTTCTCGCCCAAGGAGTCGGGCATCAAGGTCTGGTGTATCGAACAGCTTGCCAGAAATTGGATACTTATTTGACCAAGAATGAGGATAAAACACATATATTCATTGGCTTCAATGCCCTGAACACGGCGGAGTCAAACATCATTCAGACCATTTTGGCCCATCATTCCGCTGAAATCTATTGGGATATCGACGAAACCTTCTTGAACGACCCCATACACGATGCCGGTCTGTTCATTCGACAACACCGTAGCACCTGGGACCATATTAAAAACAATGGGCTTGCGGGTCTCAGTGCCCACTATGCAGAATCCAAACATATAGAAATTATTGGGATCCCCAAGAATGTATCCCAAGCAAAATATGTGGGGCAACTATTGGGACAGTTACATCTTGGAGACCCTGCACAGCTTAAAAATACTGCAGTGGTACTGGGAGAAGAGACATTGCTCAACCCTCTATTGAATGCCATTCCCCAAGAATTGCCCGATGTGAACATCACTATGGGATACCCGTTGGACAAAACACCGCTGGCCGGGCTTTTTACACAATTTTTCAACCTCTATATCAATCGCGATCCCCAAGGATGGTTTTATAGGCCCCTACTCGATTTTTTAGCACATCCGTATATCAACCTCTTATTTTCCCAGGAAGCATCGAATGAGGCCGTACAGCTATCACATAAAATAAAGAACAACAATTGGACCTATATTACTGCTGCCAGATTACAAAAGGCCACAGAGAACAATGCCACTATGGCCCATTTGTTCTTCGACCAAACCGCTACCCCGTCGCTGCTGATTGAAAAATGTAGTTCGCTACTTTTACAACTAAGGGAAAAACTGTCCGAAGCCACCGATTCCCTGTCCATGGAGTATGTATATCGCTTCTATACTCTTTTTAATCAGATACAGGAGCTTTTAGACCGACACCCCTTTATAACCGATGTAAAATCGCTGTTAAGTCTTTACAAAGAATTGCTTTCTTCGCTAACGCTCGACTTTCAAGGGGAACCGCTACGAGGATTACAGATTATGGGAATGCTAGAAAGTCGTAATCTCGATTTTGAGACCGTTATCCTGACGGCGGTGAACGAGGGTATCTTACCCTCGGGAAAATCGAACAACTCTTTTATTCCCTTTGACCTTAAAAAGTATTTTGGTCTGCCGACCTATAAAGAAAAAGACGCTGTTTATACCTACCATTTTTATCGGCTGTTACAGCGTGCTAAAAACGTGTATCTACTCTACAATACGGAACCCGATGTACTCGAAGGAGGTGAACCTAGCAGACTCATACGGCAACTGTTGACCGATGAGCTTCGACAATCGGATACCAAAGAGATTTTTGCAGCAGCCAAAATAGCCCCGATCCGTAAAACATTGGAAACCATCCGAAAAGATGCTTCATTGATGCAACTGATACAGGCGCATGCCGGTAATGGTTTCTCCCCCACTTCCTTAAGCAACTATGTTCGCAACCCTATTGATTTTTATAAAGGCAACCTCTTAAAAATCGAAGATGTACTAGAGGTCGAGGAGACCGTAGCTGCCAACACTTTTGGTACCATTGTCCACGATACCTTGGAAGAAATGTACACCCCCTTTATAGGTACTTATCTTACTGAGGAACGTTTAAAAGACGCCAAATCAAAATCAAAACAGCTGGTACAAAAGCATTTTGAAAAAACCTATAAAGAGGGAGATATTACTCGAGGCAAAAACCTGATTGCCTTCAACGTGGTAGCACGTTACATCGAAAATTTTCTTGATAAGGAGCTCAATGAGATCCAACGGCACCAAATCAAAATACTGGCCTTGGAGCAGAAAATGGAACGTACCCTGCACCTTCCCGAACTGAATTTCCCCGTGGTATTGAAAGGAAAGCTAGACCGTATCGATAGCCTGGACGGCACCACTAGAATAATTGACTACAAAACGGGCAAAGTAACGGGCGCACAAGTAGAAATCTTTGATTGGGATACCCTAACAACGGAATACGACTATAGCAAGGCCTTTCAGCTGTTGTGCTACGCCTTTATGTACGATGCAAAAGAGCCTGTGGTAGGAATACAGGCCGGTATTATCTCCTTTAAAAATCTAGCGTCGGGAGTACTTTCGTTTGCCACAAAGGAAAAAAAAGGAAGTCGGAAAAAAAATACCCTCATCGACCAAGAAACACTCTCTTTATTCCAAAATACTCTTCATGAATTGGTGTTGGAAATCTGTAACCCCGACATCCCTCTCGAAGAAAAATTGGTTCCCTAACAGCAATACACCAAGGCCTGTCAACATTAAGTAACAAAAGGTTATCATTATTGTACGATGCCAATAACCAAAGAAGCGCAGAAATGCTATTTCAAGTCAGGTCGTGTTGGCCGTACTTCAATTTTACTCGGTAGCGTTCTCGGGTGCATTTTCAAAAGATCCAGTACCAAATCCCCAATATCCTCCGGTTGTATCTTCCAAGCGTCTTTCTCATCGGGCTCATTGTTGTTAAAATACGTAGCCACCGAACCCGGCATAATGGTAGAAACCTTGATATCGTATTTGCGCAGGTCTAACATGGCCGCCTGGGTAAAGCCCACCACCCCGAATTTTGTAGCGTTGTAGCCCGCTCCCGAAGCAAAAAAATTGGTCCCTGCCAGACTGGCCAGTGTCATATAATACCCTTTCGATTTCTTAAGCGCTTCGACCGAGGCTTTTAAGGTATGGAACACCCCATTCAGATTCGTGTTGATCATTTGGTGCCATTGTACATCGGATAGTTCATCGATCGGGGCAAAATGTCCTACCCCAGCATTGGCCAATACCACATCTAACTGCCCCCATGTATCCAACACCGCTTGCACCGCTTTTTGCTCATCGCCATATTG
This sequence comes from uncultured Flavobacteriaceae bacterium, assembly GCA_947493175.1. Lineage (GTDB taxonomy): Bacteria > Bacteroidota > Bacteroidia > Flavobacteriales > Flavobacteriaceae > Pelagihabitans. Next base: position 719,959 of record CANLQD010000001.1, read on the forward strand.
GGTTACATCTGATTCCAATGCCAATACGCGATCTTCATCACCGAGATATGCGGCCGTTTGTTTTACGGTTTTTAAGGTACGGCCACTGATGGCCACCCGCATACCGGCCTCCATTAACTTTTTGGCCACTCCAAACCCGATTCCTTTGGAACCCCCTGTAATATAGGCTACTTTATTTTTTAAATCCATCCCCTCTATTTTTATGATAAAGATACTCCCCTACCGGAAAGCGACAAAAGAGACCGCGTGTTATTGTTTTGCTAAAAATGGGCGATTAAAGAATGAACCATTTGTATTGAGAGTGTAAACTACCAAGCCGCATTTAAATTTCCATTATCGAGTAGAGGCAAGGTGAATCTGAAAATTTGTGGAGTCATGATGTTGGTGCCATCCTATGATACGATTACTACCCCACCACACTGCTTAGTTTGAACATCGGCAAATACATAGACACCAAGATGACTCCTACAAAAATGCCGATGACAATAATAATCAACGGTTCCATCAAGGCAGCTAGTAATTTGGATTTTTGTTGTACTTCTATGGCATATTGTTGGTTCAATCGCTCAAAAATATACTCGGTCTGGTTGGTTTCCTCGGCTACTTTGACCAAAGAAATCATCTTGTTGTCAAAAATCTTATTGCCTTGCATGCTCTTATGAAGACTGCTCCCACTCATTACCTTTATTTCTATCTGGTTCAAAGCCTGATTCAATGGATAAAAGTCAATCATTTTACGCACCAATTGAATACTGTTCAACATAGGCACTTTGGAGGAGGTCAACAAAGCGACCGCCTGGGTAAATTGAGCCAAATAGACCGAACTTACAAAGCTCCCTAAATAAGGTATTTTTGTTAAAAACTGATCTTTTCCTTTTTTGAACCATTCTTTTTTTGAAAAGGTTTTTCGCAAGACGATCAACGAAGTCAGCATCAAAACCACCATCCAACCATACTCTTTTATAAAATTAGAGGCGCTGATAATCATTTTTGTAATTCCGGGAAGGTCCACATCATTTTGCTTAAAAATATCCTCGAACATTGGTACGACCATTCGAAGCATAAAGACGACGACTAAAATGGCGGTAGTTAGAATAATGATCGGATACGTCAAGGCATTGAGCAATCCTCGATGCTGTTCATTTTTTCGCGCATAGAATTTACCTAGTTCCTCGACAATACGGGTCAGTGTTCCCGTTTCTTCCCCAATTTTAACGGAGTAATATTCATACTCCGAAAACTCCGATCGTTCATGAAGTACTTCAAAGAAACTTTTTCCGGACACCAGCTCTTTGACCATGTCATTATAAAATGCGCTTAGCTTTTCCTTCTTTTGGTTTTCCTGTAACAACGATAACGCCTCCTTCAGATGAATGCCCGCTTTTAGCAAAACGGCCAATTCTACGTAAAAGTCCTCTTTCTTCTTAGCTCCGAAGGCCTTGCCAAAAAGATGTATTTCCGTCTGCAATAGTTTTGCCAAACCCTCTTTTTCGGAGGAGCCTATTCGTTCGGTCGATATTTGTTCTAACTTAAAACCCATGTTTATCGGTTCATATACGTAGCGGCAGCATTATCTTTATAAACAAAAAGGCGCTGTTGGCCTGTTTGCTTACTTGTCTGTATTTCAAAGGCATCGATCTCACCTGACGTTATTTCGTTGTTATTGAAGTAGCATATCTTGGACGCTATTTCGATATTGAACGTATCTTTTTCGGTTACCATTCGGTTATCTTCGATGCCATAATGCTTCATTTCCAATTCGTTACTGAAATAAAGTCGATTTTCCTCTTCATTGTAATACACAGAGGAGTATCGGTTAAAATCGACCCAAAGGGATTGTCGCAATTTATCGGCCTCCAGTTTTACTTCATAGATGTTTTGTATGCTTCCCATTTGGCGTTGCACCAGTCGTAAAACGGAAAACGCCATTCCTACAACAATCGCGGTGATCAACAATACCACTATCATCTCCTGAAGTGCAAATGCGGGTATCTTTCTGCTAGTAACGTTCATTTCCGATATAGTTGGTAAGGGTTTTACCGGTTTTGGGGTTCTCTGCTTCCAGTGTTATTACAGACACCCCATCTTTTTCTTGTACGAACACATTTATTTCCCAGGACTCGTATGCTTCATAAAAGGGCAACACCAGTACATCATTCTTATATTGATATTCCAGCATGTTTAGCCGTTCTGCCGCAATTTCTGTTTGCCGTCGAATATTGCCTTGCAATAAACTGTTAAGTAACATACTCGATACCATAAAAATGACCACGACCAAAACCGTAGCCACTAAGGTTTCCATCAAAGTGGAGGCTTTTAAACGTTTTAGTAGAGCCATTTCATCACTTTTTTTGATTGTCGCCCATTTTCCATTGGCAAACCGGTATAGGCTTCATCTAAATTCTTGCGATTGATTTGGCCATTGTACAAATGGTTTTGGTACACGCTACCATTTTCCATCGCAATAAAGGCATCGGTCGTTACACTGCCATTGACCCTTCCTTTCAACTCCAAATTTTTAGTACAGTAGACTTCCCCAATGACCTTGGCATGTTCATCGATTTTAATTTGAGGTGTATATGGTACTAGGTTCGTCTTTTCCAATGCCAGTACCGCTCCAATTACCTGGGCATATGAATCGATGTAGATACTGGGAGCATCAAAGGTGGGCTGCGCTGTTTCGGCTTCTTGCAGGAAGACCTCCTTTTTCTTTACGATCAAGGCGGTCGGGTAAGACAGCCGACATTTTTTTCCTACTGAAATCGATTCCGTCGCGATGGCCTGAAAATACCCTTCTGTCCAGTCTTTGATAACAATTTTTGGGGCCAATAACAGCACATCTTGTAGTGTGGCACTTGACTCGACAATAATATTATCCGTCGCGGATACGATTACATTACCGGTCAATTGTACGTTCCTCAATCGTACAGTTCGGTCACGAACGATGATTGTAGGCGATTGAAAGGAATTCTTGATCACTTTCTTATTCACTAACGAGACCGTTTCACCAGGTGGGACATAAAACGGGTCGGTCAGCAATTGAAGTTGCAAGGTTAATTCCTTATCCAATTCAGGCAAAAGGGAGTCACTTTTTTGTTTTTTCCCATATAGTAAACGATCACGATGATACGAATTACCATAAATGTTCCCCATTTTTAAACCTTGTTCAGGCAAAAATGCATTACCGGTGATCTGCGAACTCCCTGCAATGATCAAGGGGCGTTGCTTGTCGCTTACATACAATGCTGTACTGCTTTCTTGTTGGGAACCGATCAATGCCGTTTTCGACTGAGCCATGCTCCCACGGGATGCCGTGGAAGTTCGTTTTTCGAAAACACCCCAATAATCTCGTTGCACGGTAATCCCGATCGGTACTTTTTCGTTACTTTTAATGGTGATGGAATTCCCGGTAGTGACCGGAAGTTCCAAAGACGTTTTTATACCGTAATCAGCACCTTTCACCACTGAAACCAACAGGGTTGTTTTTAGACCAAAATGCCCATGGGTGTGGGAAAGCAGCATAAAAGTCATTAACAGTACTGCCACCACTGCACCGATAAAAAGTACGAATTGCAATGCGCCCGCCTTTATTTTTTTTGTCAACTTCATGGGTTAAGCGCTATGGAGCGGGTTTTACCTTTATAACGAACCCGTATTTCCGCATTATTTCCTCCCACCAGTTTTATTCCTTGAAATGTATCGTTGATACCCATCATTTGCTGATACCCATCGATGGTCACAAAAAAAATCTGTTGTTTTGAATCAGTATCGCCAATGAAACCGGTGTAGTTGATGCTTCTTTCAGGAATGGCCGGTGCTATCGCTTTCACCTTCTTTTTTTCTTCTTTTTTTGGGCTACGAAATGTACCCAAAAAAGGATCTCTGTAATCAGCGACCAGACTAAACGTATCGCGCTCTTTTAACTGCTTTGGAACAAAGGTATCGTTCGAGACTACAAGTGCGGGTTTTTCGGGTGCCGGGTTCACGGCCTTTAGAACTTTAAAACCAATGACTCCCCAGACACTGAGCACCACGGCCAATAGCAGATATGTCTTATTGGTTTTTTTCACTTCTATTGCGAATTAGAGGTATCTACCGTGAATGCACTGTTAGAATACTCGGTCTCATAAGCGCTATTCATAGCCTTGACCCGCCATTCGTAATCACTATCTACCAAGATTTTTGTTACCCTTGTACTTAAAAATGTACTATCGAGCACCACCATACTATCTAGCACTATTTGGGCCGCATTTTCAAAACTGGGTGCTGCCACCTGAATATGATATTCAGAAGCCTCGAATACCGGATCCCAGCTGAAATTCACATCACTTTGTACTACCACCGTACTATCTGAAGGGGCCAATAAAGTTACCTTTTCATCAGAGATATCGGTAACCTCAAGTAATTCTTCACAACTTGGGAAGCCAACCATTAGGCATACCACTAAAAAAACCTTTATGACACGCATTCCTATAATTTTAAATATGATTTGGTATCGGCTAACTTATGGGCACTTTTCTCGGTGCCCTCAGGACAGTTCCCGTTGGTGCTCAAGGTGTTGACCTTTGCGTTCCCATAGACATCTTCCCCCCAACAGAAACTCATTAGGCCGTAGGAAAAAATATCTCTTTTTGATAAAGCAAAACGCTCTTTTTTCTTTTTGTTCACAAACTGAATCTCCAATTCCCCAGTAATACCGGTATTCAAAAAAATACTTTTCGCATGTAGCAATTGATCCACCAGCATAGGATGCGTATATACCGCTATTTCTGAAACGATCTTACATTGGGCGTCTTTTTCCAAATAAGATCGTACCTCAGTATTGACGCCTTGGTTCAGCTGGGCCGTAAGCGCAATTTTATCGAGGACCTGCAAACGTAGGTATTTGGGCTTTACCTTTAACGAGTCGTCATAGTTGACCTCAACTTGTTCACCACGTTGTGTTTTTAGCTGTTGGTATTCCTTAAAACTGTTCTTGGAGAAGGGAAGTTCAGTCGCTGTCAATGCGATAGGCGTCGTTAGTTTTGGAAAGCCGACCTGTTGAAAACCCTTGGTAATAAAAGAACCGTTCCGTTTCCCGATGACCCCGAGAGAGGGGATGGTAGACTGGTAGTTTTGCACACTTTTCAGGGGCATGCAGCCGTAAAGCACTACTGCTAATAGCAGCACGTAATAAGTAGGTTTCATTTGTTTGGTTTTGGAAAAATTATGCTTAAAAACCGATTCGAAAAACCCACTTGAGCCTTCCTGCTTTTTCTCTAAGCGTAATTCTTACAACCTACAACGTTTTTTTCAACGGTCTGTTGTGTTAAAAAGACTGAAAATCGAAGCTTCCTAGCGTTTTAGCGAAAAATGTCCAGTAAAAATGGTCCCATCCCCTTTTTCGAAACGAAACCAATAGTCTGATGAGGGCATGGGCAGCCCTTGGTAGCGACCGTCCCATCCGCGACCCTCTGGGGCCAATTGTTGGATCAATTTGCCATAACGGTCGTAAATAATAAGCTTAGAACCAGGAAAGCTTTCCATGCCAATTACATGCCAATACTCATTGGCACCATCGTTATTGGGTGTAAAGAATTTTTCATAGCCCAAGGCAATGACCTGTCGGAACAGGGTACGGCATGCATAAATGTCTCGAACATACACCGTATGGGTACCCGGAGACACTAGAAATCGATTGTTCTCCTGAAAATCTTCCCCGTCTACCGAATATTCGAAAGTTCCGTTACCGACCACATCGACAACCAATTGTAGCTGATTCGAAAACCCTTCGACCGTAACATTTACATCTTCTGGTGCACCTGAGGAGACTACTTCAAAGGTGACGGTTTTTTCACAGATAAGTCCATTTTGGGTCTGGCTCACGGTAAGACTGTAGGTTCCAAGGTCCGCCACCTCGAGCATGCGCCCTGTGCCTATATCGGTGCCCACTGCATCGCGCCATGACCATGTTTCAAAGTCACCTGCATCAATGGTCAAATCAGGGCTATCAGGACAGATCACATAGGTTTCCTGAAGGTTCGGTTGCGGCAAGGCTTGAATATTCAACATTAGTTCGGCAAGTTCATAGCAAGCATCGAACCGATGGTTTTGAATGCGTACATAGAGCATTTCTTGTGGAAAGAAATTCACATAGTTGTTTTTAGGCAACGCATTTTGAGCGGTTACCGCATCGGTCAAATTCCCAAAATAGTCGACTTCGTATACACTGGCATCTTGATTCCCCAGTACCTCAGTATCCTTTACGGACAAATCAATAGTCTGTATACCCGTTTCCCCGGTATCACAAACAATGATGGGTGTTGGGGTATGGGCCGTGGGAGTATCAAAAACTTCGACTTCAAAATTCCCAATCGCAAAACAGGCCGTATTAGTTGCATTCTCTATCCGGTAAAATAGGGTCTGTGGATTTGTGGTGTTCGTAAACGGTCCTGAAATGGGGTTGCTATTCGCCAAGGCATCCGATGGAGAGGTGTGATAACTAACCGTAAAGTCGGTTGGTGATTGGGAGCCCAAGATCTCGGTATTCTTTTGCGTAAGGTCGAACTGGGAATACCCGTCGTTATCATCATCGCAAACATACCAATTTTCCACGGTCTGGAGTTCGGGCGTATCGAATACCCGTACCTCAAACGAAGTGGTATCGAAACAGGTGGTATCATTGCTGTTTTCAACCCGTACATATACCCGCTCGTTACGGGGTGTACTGTTCGTAAAGGCTATTGCATTATGGGCATTGGTATTGTTCTGGGCATCGGCCAGTGTACCGTGAAAGGATACGTTGAGACTTGCCGCATTCTGTGTCCCTATAACCTCTGTCTCGATCAGGGAAAGATCAAAAGTGTAAAAACCATCGTTGTCGGTATCGCAGACTTCCCGATTATTTGGGGCGTAGGCAATAACGCCATTGATAACTTCAAGGCGAAAACTTCCGGTTTCATAGCATTCCGGATAGGTAGTGTTAAAGATACGATAGTACAAGGTCTCTACTGGAGCTGTATTGGTATACCCGGTCGCCAGCGTATTCAAGTTGGCATCGGCATCGGCTTGGGAACTGAAATACGACACGGAAAAAAGACTCGCATCCTGCCCTTGGTATACTTCGGTATCTTTCTGTGAAAGGTCAAAGGTAAAAAGTCCGTCAGTATCCGTATCGCAGACCGTCCAGTCGGTAACCGGGTGCAGCTCTGGTGCTGCCTTCACTACCAGATCAAAACTGGTGGTGTCGTAGCAATCGGGATTGTTCCGGTTTTTTAGTCGCACGTAAATGGTTTCATTCGGCCCTATATTCGTATAGGGCATGGGTAGGGGATCCACATCGTTTTGTGCGTCTATCAATGATGCGTGGTAACTAACTGTGAAGGTCGAAGCCGACTGACCTCCCAAAACCTCCGAATCCTTGACCGATACATCTATTTCCGGATTGGGAACCAGGCTGCACAATTCCAAATCACTGGGCGTATTCGCAACCGGGACTTCATAAATGGTTATTTCTGTCGTTTCTGTTTCGGAAGCAGTGGCCGTTGTTACATTTACGGTAACTGTATACGTACCCGGACTGGCATAGGTGTGGCTCGGTGTCTCCAATGCAGAGGTATTGCCATCCCCAAAATCCCATAAAATAGCGGTTATCGGGTCATTGGCATCTATTGAAAAGTCGGTTCCTTGCCCCAAGCAAAAATTCTCGGCTTCAATGCCCACATTAAAATAGGAAGTCAAAAAAGGGGGCAATCCCAATACACCTCTGGCCGAGCTTCCTAAATTAACCACCTGTTCCTGATAGTCGCAACCCATCCCAAGCACGTTTGGCTCGTTGATCACGTTCAAGTATCTTCGAAAGGCACGGGTACAATATATTTTACCATCAATGGCGGTTTGCAAGGCCCCTAAAAAAGGAGGTGATGAATTGAACGGGCTGATCATCGTACCCGACGCCAAAATCGTCGGCTGATCATAGGTGCTGACATCAAATTGAAAAACCCCTGCCTGCACCGTTACATACAATATGCTACTATTGGGGGAAAATTCGACTCCATAGGCTTTTTCATAATACCAGAAATCGTCCAAAAGCGGTTGTAGCGAAATGGGGTCGGTGACCTCTCCCGTTGCATTATTGAAACGACAAATTTCGGCCGCCCCGCTACTGAAATAGGCGGCTGCCAACAAACGACCGTCCGGGGAGGCTTTTAAATAGCCATGTGCCTCTTGATTTATAATGGTGGCATCGGTGGGTGTATAACCAACGTTTGAAACCACAGGGGTTGTGCTTACCCCTGTATTATCGACCCTAAAGCTCAAAAAAGCATTGCTCTGCCATCCTTTGGTTACCACCCAGACTGCATTGCCATCTGCATGCTGTACCGCCGTAACTTTTTCGCTCACCGGTGTATGTAGCAAAATGTTCTTTTGGGCGGTAACATCTCCAAGGCCGCCATCCAAATCCATATCCACAACATTGTATTGCAGCCCATCCGGGCCTCCGATATTGTCTACCGTGAACACATAAAAGATATTCGGCTCGTCTGACTTGGGAACAATAATGGCGGATTGGGTGCTAGAAGGATCTCCCCTTAAACCTGTGCCGTTCGGCATAGGAACATGATTTCTGTTCCAAACGGTGAGCCCATCGGTATAGAACAACAGATTGCCATTGGCATCGGAAATGGTTGCGCACCCCTCATCGGTAGACAGCTCCCCATTGGTCAACACTGTGGGAGTTCCGCTGTTGAAATCTACGCCCGCGTTATAGCCAAAGTACCAGACAGCAGCTTCTCGTTGGGCTTGGGCAAAGGCAATACTCACTAGTAAAAAGAGGAGGGTCAGGTATTTTTTCAATGGGTATAAAGCTTAGTTTGGTACCGTGCAAAACTATACTTTTTTTAGTAATCGGTAAGTTTTTGATTACATAACGTAGGAATCATCGATAAAGTGTGTTTTGAGCAAGCTGCTTTTAGGCCGGTTACCCCAAAGAATTCAAAGTTTTTCATATATGGCCGAAAGCCCTAGTTCCCTAAGCAATGAACCATGCCTATACCGATTATGCTGCTATGGGAAATCTGGTTTAGGGCACCGTTGTTCCTTGTATATATAGTTAGCTTAATAACTCCCGCGCGCCAGCTGGCCTGTTCGCTAAAAATGCCCACCGGGCCTTTTCTTGACGCTCCATCCTGTCACAGAACTTTCCCCGGTATCCGTCGCTATCTTCCGAAGCTTGGTACCCGGGGCGTCGTAAATATATACAATAAATAAACCACAACTTTCGCTGTGGTTCTTGATCATAAAATTAATTAATACCGCACGAGCGCTAAGTTAACAAGCCTTTTTAAAGTTTTCCACAACAAACAATTCGATATCAGGATATCTGTTAGAAGTTTGTTCAATTACTTTTCTTACCAATTTCCACTCCAGACCTCCCAAGCCAGCACCAATTTTCGGTAGAGCTATTTTATCAACACCGTTTTCAGCTGCAAGCAACAACATTTTATTTAATGATTTGTCAATGGCATCAATTCTGGCCTTCGTCCTCCACGATTTTTGTGTACCCAAATTGAATATGTAACCGCCACCGTAATGATATTCAAAAACATCCCCAAGTTCAAACTCCTTCTTAGCACACTTCTGTTTATATATCTTGTACATTTCTGGATATCTCAATTTAAACTGTAGGGCTATCCCTTTACCCATCGCTCCAGAACAGTTACACCCATGTGCATAGTTTTTAACTCCTTGAATGCTAAAAATATCCCCTATATCAATCCATTCTATCATATTCTTCCCATTTGGCATTAAACTCCAGCTCTGAAATAATTTCAAATGAATCATCATCTAAATCTGATAGGTCTTGATCATACAACATGGCATCTTCATTGAACGGGAATTTCGTTGTTGTTAAAAAAATTCCGTCCGGCGTAATATCGATTTGTCTAACAGCATCTTCCCCAAGAAAGTGCAAGTAGATTATAACATTATCATCTTTCGCCTCTATCCGCATATAAGTATTTCTCATAGTTAATTAAAAAATGATTTTCCACCTCCTAGGATTCTACCATTTAAATTTAGCCCTTTTGAAGATGGATTTAGGAAATTGTGAGCTTTGTTTTGTATTAGATTCAAACCACGGGTCTCAATTTTGATGTAAAATTGTAGACTTTTAGTTTTATTCGGAACACTATATAGCCTTCTGGAAACCTGTCCTATTCTAAGTGTTCCAGGAGCTATATCGGTAAAATACTGTCCGGCTCCGTATCTAGCATTTTTCAGCCCAAAAGAAGGATTTAGAATCTTGGATTCCATTATCGCGGCGTATCCCTCTGCTGTAGTATAATGGTAAAGAGGAGAACTAGCTGCTGCTTTTCCCAACATTCCCCTTAAAAGCCCGGCGCCCATAAATATTGGGGAACTCGTGTCCATAGCGGTAATGAAGCCATGCCTCTGATAGGCCTGCATGCTATCGTGGGTAAACTTCAATCCTTCCCCATAGGCCAATAGAAAGTCCACAAAACCTTCTACGGTGGCCCGTTGACCTATAAAATCCGCATAAGCCCCATAATCTCCTTCCCATTTTCCATCTCCATATTCGAATTCCCACCCACGGCTGACATATCTGGACAAATTGGCCGCAATGGGTCTTAATATATCGAGATATTTGTCTAAAGTGTAATACCCTGCGTCGTACCCCGGGGATCCTCCATGATAATATTCCCTCTCCCCGCTATCATAGAGTCCTGCTCCTCGGGGAATCCCTCTCATGATAGGCCTGGATTCTCCTTCTCTCCTACCAGGACCAAATCCGGCACCCGCTACCACGGAGTTGTAATCGGAAGAGCTCATCGTAACCACCTTCCCGGTATTCAGGTTGGTAATATTAACCGTGCCCGAGCTGCCAGAAGTTTGTATCCCGTACATCGAGGCCTCGTCCGCGGTAATATCCATATAACCGTTGCTCCCCACCACCGGCGACATCCCATCGGAATCGATGAAGAAGATCGGGTTGTCGAAGGCATAGTTATAGGGCGAGTGCCTGCGCATCTGCTCGGCCAAGGGGTCCAGGTTCATCCAACGCCCCAGGGCCGGGTCGTAGTTCCGGGCCGATACGTCGTACCAGGCCAGGTCCATGTCCGCCTGGTACGCCTGCGCGCCAACTGGCCTGTTCGCTAAAAATGCCCACCGGGCATTTTCTTAACGCTCCATCCTGTCACAGAGCTTTCCCCGGTGTCCGTCGCTATCTTCCGATAGCTTGGTGCCCGGGGCATTGTAATTATACAATAAAAAACCACAACCTAAAGCCGTGGTCTTCCAATATCCTATTTCTTACCCGGTAGGGTCACTCGTCAAAGACCATCGGTAGCCTAGCCCAAAGTCGGGAGACCTCGCGCAGCATGGTTCTTTTTTTGATTAATTGGCTATCAAAACGTTGTTTAGCTATTTTGTCAAGAGCACCGTTTTGAACCATTATCCCGTAGAATTAGTCCATACTGAAAGCATTGAGAATTACATTTAGAAAACTGTCTTGATAAATCTTAATGCTAAGAGAGTCAAAAAACTGTTTTAATTCTTTTGGCATACGCATACACCCAGAATAACCATCCTGTCTAAGATAATAATCATCTTTGAGCCTCGACCAAAACTCAGATTCTTCAAAAAAACAATCTTCTATTAAGCTGTAATACAAAACCAACTTTTTTTGAACTTTCTCCCAATTTTCAATTTCCATTGACAAATAAGATAAAACAACTGTTGTTAGTTTTTCAAAATCCTTCCTATTGAGGGGCACGCTATTCGCCTTTAAAACATCAATAATCCTTGAGTCTTTATCATTTTTGGTTATTGAACTTAACTCAATAAATATTTGATCGCTATAATCTAACATTATATTTTTATCTGACCAATCCAATAATTCTTCTCTAGAGACCAGTTTCAAAACAAATGCTATTTCTAATACTTTTAGGTTTTTCACCATAAACTGAATGCTATTTATAAAATCCTGGGCCTTCGTGAAATATACTGCGCTTCCAAGGATTAATGCCTATCGAAAAATATTTGTTACCTACTTTATAGTTAAAATATACGGTTCTGTAATCCTTAATTCCCATTTTTCCATATAGTAGGATGTCTTTTCTTATAAATGTGGTAGACCTATGAGTAACATCTTGATAAAAGAGTCTGGATTTAGGAGTTGATGTCATGTAAAAATACTGGCCTACAGCACTCCGGAAATTTACTCCAACATATCCGATGCCAAGACCGGTTACACTACCAAGAGCAGCCCCGGAATAATAATTCCCCACCGCATAACCGGCCCCATAAGGGTCGCCATTCAACAACGTGGTCGCAGTGTTGTACCCAAAATCGTAAGACCCTTTTAGTGTCCTGTACAACTGATATGGACCGCCACCAATTATCCCTGACACTCCACCACTCGAATCAAAGCCTTTTTGCCATTCTCCGATAGGATCATCGATAGCCCGTTCAAACTGTTGCACCACACTGTCCCAAGTGTCGCTTAAAATATTTTTGGCACCATCTACTAGTCCTTTTTTGACAGCTTTCACAGGGTTCATGGCATTTAATTCTGCTTGAATCATCTGTGCCTGTACCCTAAAATAAGCCTCGAAACAATCCCCTGTCTTACACTCTCCATCGGAGGAGCCGCCTCCACCATTATTGCCGGAGGTAACTCCGCTCCTATTGGCCATCACGACCTCGTTATAATCCGAGGAGCTCATCGTAACCACCTTCCCGGTATTCAGATTGGTGATATCGACCGTGCCCCCGCCGCCGGATACATGTATCCCGTACATCGAGGCCTCGTCCGCGGTAATATCGGTATAGCCGTTGCTCCCCACCACCGGCGACATCCCATCGGGATCGATGAAGAAGACCGGGTTGTCGAAGGCATAGTTATAGGGCGAATGTCGGCGCATCTGCTCCGCCAAGGGGTCCAGGTTCATCCAACGCCCCAGGGCCGGGTCGTAGTTCCGGGCCGATACGTCGTACCAGGCCAGGTCCATGTCTGCTTGGTATTCCTTGCCGCCGAACTTCCAGCGTTGGGCCACATCGTTGCCCAAGGCAGAGGTCAGGGTGTTGTACCCCCTATGCTTGAGCCCGAAGGGGTAGTAGTTGTTCTCTTCTACGATTTCCAGACCACCATCGGCCGGGTCCCGGGTGTAGCTGAGGCGTACATTGCCCAAATGGTCGGTATACTGGTACACGTACCCGTATTGCCCATTGTCTACCTTTACATAACCCTCTGGCTGCGAGAAAAACTGAAGGGTCGTCGCGGTGGCGTTGCCTTCGTAAATATAATTGCCCGCATAATCAGTGTGTGTCACAGAACTTTCCCCGGTATCCGTCGCTATCTTCCGAAGCTTGGCGCCCGTGGCATCGTAAATATATACAATATTTCCTACATTTCCGTTCCCGTTGATGGTCACTTTGGTAGGGAGGTCCAAGTGGTTGTACTCGATGGCCGTGATACCCTTGTTCAGGTCGGAGACCATGTTGCCGTTTTGGTCGTAGGTATAATCGGTACCGCCGCCGGGATTGCCATCTACAAAGCCGGTGGTAGCGCCATCCAGGTCGCTTACCCGCTCTAATTGGTTGCCGCTATAGGTATAGCTTAAATCATCCATCAACCCAAACTCGGTGGCCGCCACATTGGTATGTCCCTGCCGTTGCAGTTGTTCAATATTGCCGTTCTTGTCGTATTGTACCAGGTCTAGATCGTAATGACCGGTATTGTCTTCGGCCTTTGTGATCCGGTTCAGGGCGTCGTAGGTATAGGTATAGGAATCACTAATGTCGTTCGTTCCGGTCTGCACACTGGCCGTTTTCCAAAAGGTCTGGGAAATGTTGCCGTTGTACAATTCCTTCCCGGTCACGTCGGAATCGTGGTACTTAAGGCCAAAAGCAAAGAGCTGATCGCCCAGGTTGGTGAGATCGTTCAACTGCGTTAACCAACCCCGTACGTTATAGGCATGGGTGGTTTGTTGCAAGCCTACCGAATTGGTAACCGTGGCGGCTGCTTCGCCCCCTACTTTCTTGACTTGTAGCTGCCCCAGGGCATCGTATTCGTTCAGGACAATCAATTCCTGATCGCCCGTGTTTCCCCCGCCCGGTACCAGGGTCAATTGGGTACCGGCCTCCAACACCCCATCGGTAGTAAAGATGCGTTGCGTGGCCGATTGGGGGGTGTTTACCGTTTGTCCCGTAAGATCCAGGATTGGCGGAATAGCGTTGTCGCTTGCGCCCGGGCACACATTGCCCAGGGTACCGTCGCCCACACATTGGGTCTGGGCCAATAACCGGCCCGTATGGTCGTAGGTGAAATTATCAATGGTCACGATGGTCGCGCCATTTCGGGTATGGGTAGTTCTTACCTTGGTAGGCTTGCCGGTAAAATCGAGCTGGTTCTCCACGATATCGACCGTGCCCAAAAACGCGTTCTGGCTATAGGCGTATACGGCGCGCCCCTTGTCGTCATAATAGGTGAGGGCGTGGATCCAGTTATTCGGCCCGTCTACCTCGAGTACCTTTACCTGACTCAAAGTGGGCAGCCCGTGTACTTGATCGCTCTGTGTTTCGGCCGGGCTAGACCCTAAAATCGTAATACTGCCAGGGACACCGGCCGGTAGGTTCAGATTATCGTAACTATCATAGTAGCTAATGGTCTGCACCTCACTAATGGTATTTTTTGGATATCCATCGTTGGTATAATATAGCGTAGCGCCCCCCACGGTAATCGCCTGATCGGTGCGGGTTACCCAGAGCACGCCGGCAAGACCGCTTACATACACCTGTGCCTGCTCCCTGGTCTCGGCATTGATCGCGATACCGGTATAGGCTACCCGCCCGTGCACATCGTATTTTGTAAAGAGCCACTCGTTGTTGGCGCGTAGGTTGGCATCTTGCGTCATTACAGGCTGGTCTAGGTTGTTGTAGACCATATAGTCCCAATCTTTTTTGCCCGGCACCCATTTTTGTACCACCCGATTGCGATGGTCGTATACATATTGGTAGCCCACGTCTTCCATAGCGGCCAGCAAGGTCGCCAGGTCGGCCGTATGGGGCTCCATCAGGGGCGGTAGTACGTAGCTCAGGTTGCCGTAATCGTCGTATACGTAGTAGGTATCATGTGCAACGGCCTGTTCCCCATTGTCTAACGTATCGCCATCCGCATTTAAATCTATATCGGCATAGGTACGTTTGAGCAGTACCCGGCCCTGTTTGTCTTTGAACTCTTCGACGGTATGGTTTTGGGTGGTGCCGTCATGGTTTTCATCGCGCACTACGGTCTTGCTCAGTTCCCCCTCGTCGTACACCCCCAAATCTAGCAGGGTAGGGTAATAGGTTTTGTTGGTGAAATTTAGGCTTACCCCAAATTTTCGCACTTCTTGGGCCTCGTTGGTTTCATAGGCCATTTCTACTTCGTGGCCGTTGCCCAATTTCCAGGTTTCACCGGGGGCCGCCTGTTTCTCGACCCGGTTCAGGGGCGAACGTTCAAAGCCCTGTTGGCTATAGGGGTTGGTCTGTGAAACATCGATCCCGATAAAATCATCTTCATAGGCCGCTTTGTAATATTCCCGGGTAGCCTGGGCCATATCCAAGGTACGGTAGCTTCCCAAGGCTCCCTGGGTATCGGGAAGGGGTACCGGGAGCCACTCCTTGTCCTTACGACCATAGGAGTCGTACCCGATATGCTGTACAATATCGAGCGAATCGGGCGATTGGCGAATGGCAATATTCTGAATGGGCCGCCCCAAACCATCGAAATAGGCGATGTCCTGTATGTAGGCGTTGTCTTCGAGAAACTTGGTTCCTGGGACCGAATTGCGCTTTTCTTGATAGTTTCGGGTATAGATATAGTTGCGGTCTCCGGAATCATAGGTCGTATCGGGAGTATTGTTGCAACTGCCACCGGGAACCGGAGGGGTACCGCAATCGTTCTCCAAGGAATAGGCATTGTCGTTACAGTCGTCAATGGGAAGGACCGTTTCGGTCCACCCCGTGCCGGGACTTCCACAATTTTGCTGGCTGCTGACGGCATGGCCATCACCATCAGCATCAAGGTACCAGGTGCTCGTCTGTGCCACTTGCGCCAAAATCGGATGTCTTTCCGAGGTGCAGCCGGTAGTCGGGCTTATGGCCTCAACATAGAAAGTGGTGTCCTGGTCTATATTTGGGCTATAGGAAGATCCCTCTGCCAAGTGGGTGCCTCCCGTAGCTATGGTGTACCAGCGTAGCGTACCGTTGCCCGATGCGGTCAATTCAATGGTACCGGGGCCGCAGCGGTCTACACTATTTCCGGTCGGGGTCGGTGGTAAGGGGTCCAGGCTAACGGTAATCGGTTGCCGGTTTTGGACTGGATAGGCGCAGCCCCCGGAATTATACAAGGTACCCCCGACCCAAAAGGTCTTGGTACCGTCATTTTCCATATCGCTTTGGTCCAAGTTGATAGAAAGGCTCAGACCCGAACCAATTGCGGTACCGCCCGAGGCGGCCTCATACCAATCAAGGGTATGGCCGGTGCCGCCATTGGTAATGTTCGCGGCAAGTATAAACGAACCGCTGCCACAACGGTCGGTATTGGTGCTGACATCCTGTAAACTTAAGGAAGGTACCGCCCCGTTGTTTTGATAGGTGGCGGTGACTTGTCTGCGCTTACTTTCACAATTGTTCTGCACTGCGGATACCCAATAGCTGATATCGTTACCGGCCAGGGTCACCGTTACCGATGTCATGTAGGAACCTATTTCGTTCACTTCTGGAGTAATGGTATTGGGGCCGGTGGCAGTAGTATACCAAATATGGGAGATCCCGTTACCGCTGGGAGAGGTGGCACTGAGTTCTACGCTGTTATTTCCACAAGTGTTCGATCCCCCGTTGACCGATGGTGCCGCCGGTGGTGTACCAATGGCTACCGTAATTTCATTAGAGTAAGCGTTTTGCCCACAGGAAGAGACCCTTCTTCTATAGGTACGGGTAACGGTTTGGTTGTTTCCCGGATTGTATGTGAACGCTGTGGTGCTTGCGCTGCCGATGTTGTTCCAGGTGCTAGAGCCCTCATTTCTATACTGCCATTGGTAAAGACGGTCTGCACTGTCGCCTCCTGATGCTTCCGACACATTTCCCAATGGGGAAGGGTCGCCCCCGGAACAGACGGTTTGATCTCCGTTGATGGTACCCCCGCTTAGGGTAGGTCGCACTGTTACGGTAATCTGGTTCGAGGAATAAGCGGCTTGTCCGCAGGAAACGACCTGCCTGCGATAGGTTCGGGTCACGGTTTGGTTGGCCGGAGGGTCGTAGGCTAGAGCTGAAGCACTTGCCGGGCCAATATTGTTCCAGCTACTGGAGCCTGTGTTCCGGTATTGCCATTGATAGATCCGGTCGGTGGGATCTCCTCCGCCAGCACTCGAGGAAGACCCTAATGTAGACGGATTGCCGTTGTAGCAGATGGTCTGGTTCCCATTGATGCTGCCTCCAGAAGGAGCTGCATACAGTGAAATCCTTACTTTGTTAGAGTAGGCGGTGGTACTGCAGGAGGTGACCTTTCTGCGATACCAACGCGCTGTGGTAAGGTTGTTATTCGGGTTGTAGGTAACGGCATTGGAATTGGCAATATCGGTATACGAACCGTTCTCGCTACTGGCAAATTGCCAGGTATAGGTGTAGTTGCTCCCGTCTCCCCCACTGGCACTTGAAGTGCTGGTAAAGGCCTCGGGATCGGTATTGGTACAGATGGTGGTTCGGGGGTTGCCGATGCCACCACCGTTTAGGGTAAAACTGTTAAAGGTAGCGGTAACCTGTCTTCTAGGACCTTCGCATTGGCCAATCTTTTCGGCTACCCAGTAGCTGGTCTGCTCCCCGTTGTTTACCGTAATTTCGGATACGAATTGGCCCGTATTCGAGGTTGATACCGTTTTGCTCGTAACCCCGTTTCCGGTGGCCGACGTATACCAAACGTGACTCAGACCTGTTTTTTGATTACTGATGGCGCTCAGTTGTAGACTGTTCGGTGAGGAGCAGTTGTTCTCTTCGTTTCCGGCTTCAGGCGTTTCTACATTGGCCACATTGACCTGAAGGGACCGTGCCGCGCTTTGGCATCCGTTGGTATTGGTCACCCGTACCGTATAGGCCGTAGAAGCCGATGGTGCGGTAGCAAAACTGGTACTGTTGGATTTTACCTTGATGCTGCCCTGATACCAATCGTATACCCATCCTGAAGTGGGCCCTGAAATGTTGAAAGTCGTTGTCTGTCCTGCACAGATGTCCCTTGAAGCGTTTCCTGAAACCACGGGAGCCGAGGGAGCGGTAGGAAAACTTACAGATCGGGATGCCGAGGAGGCACTCCATTGGCCGCTTGAACCGTTGGAACGGGCCCGCAGGTAGTAGGTGCCGTTGCCGGATGGGGTGTACGTACTAGCGCTGTTAGCAGTGCTGGTACCGCTTGAATTGGTCCCCTGCCAGTACCAGGTAACCCCGGAGGGCGGTGTACCTCGAGATAGTGTAACGGCACAGTTGGCCGTTGTTGCCGTGGGTGTATCTGGCGTTGGTACGGTAATGTTAACCGTTTTTGTCCCTACCCGGGAGTAGTTGTCCAATTGCACCCGTACGTTAAAGCTCCCGAAACCGGTCGCCTGTACCTGTATCGACGAGCCCGTAGTACTTCCCTGAATCGCGGCGCCACTTCCTTCGATCCACCAAGAGATACTGCTATACGAAGTGAATACTTGGTAGGTTTTGGTCTGGCCATTGGCAATGACGTTGTCGCCCGAAATGGTGACATTTTGCTGTGCCCTTGCGTGAACGGTGCCCATCAACCAAAGAAGAACAAGGAGCAATGGGGTATGTATCAAAGAAATACGTATCGGTTTCATATGCTGAAAAATAGGGGTGGTTAGGTTTGTTGGTTTGCTGTTTATTGCTGGTCGTTCTCGCCTTGGTAATGGTATTGGTAGTCACTTACCAAATGGTTGTCACCATCACGTACCTCTTTTAAACGATTGTGGGCATCGTAGCTATAGTACATGGTATACCCCCTGGCATCGGTAACGCTGGTAACCCCGATCAAGGGTATGTAGGTATAGCTGGTGACCATGGCATTGGGGAGCCCGTCCCGAACCTTTTGAAGTTCGGCCCGTATCTCGGCATCGGTCTTGGAAACGTCGTTGATCACCGTCAGGTCTACCCCTGTGGCCAATACTTGGTCGTAAGTGGCATTTTCAATTTTCGCTACCGGATATTGGTGTCGATACCCCCAGAGATAAGCAATTTTGACACCCTGCTCCTTGGAAACCTCGAGTGGATTCCCATAGGTATCATAGCGATGATAGTTCAACCGGTTTTCCATGGGATTTTCAACAGCGTCGAATGTGCCTTTTAGAGTGCGAACAGACCCCGGCCATATGTTATCGGACAATACGCTTTCGTCGCCGTCCCAATCTTGGTAATAGGTTCGCTGTATCGTTTTTTGCCCATTTACCGTGGTTTCTGTTTGAATGGGTTCCGCTATTCTATATACCGAAGGTGACCTTAGTCTACCAAAAAGTTGTATTTCGTTGGAACTCAATTCAGGAGCGCCCAATGAGTTGGGGAGCGCCGCATCAATCGGATAATAGGTCCTTGTAATTACCTCTTCCCCTTTGCTATTGGTAAGCCGACTAAGTGTACGTTGGTAATGCGAGCTATTGTTATATTCAAATTCTTGTACCGTTGTCAAAGGATTGCTGCCATTCGCATCCCAAATAGTTTGGGTGGTTCCTACCTGTTGTATCACATTGGAGTAATAGGGATATAGCTGAAATTTCATGGCATCACAAAACCAATAGGTAGCACCCGCCTCGGCGACCACATAAACGGGAAGCTCTTTGCTTGCGCTAATTACCCGATCAGTGTTCTCGTAGAGTCTAAAAAGATTAAACTGATTATCTTCTATTCCGTTGATCCTGTAATCATTTTTGGTTTCAGATATCAGCACATAGTTATCCCCGACCCGTTTGTATTCTTCCTGCTTCTTTAACAGACCATTGTGGGGTACTCGAATGGGTGGGAATTTATGATAGCTATCTTCATAATCAATAGGAGCTAGTGATCTAAAGTGGTCGGACTGGTTGTGAAAATATTTAACGGTTTTTCCATTATCTCCACTGTTGCCCTCTTGGGTAATCGTTACCTGATCGTAGCCCACATACGAACCATGGTCCTTGGAAAATACGTTATGTGAAGTAGCAGAACCTATCGTTACCGGCAGTGCCCCGTATACATCTTGATCCGAGTATTTTTTGATTGCTAAATCTAAAACAGCTATTTGGTGAATGGCAAAATTGGGCAAAGTCTTTATTTTACCATATGATTTTTCTACTACGGTACCGTCGGTTAGCGTATCTTTATAATGATAGTCATAGTTTCTCTTCGTAACTACACTACCATCATTATCATAGTCGGTAATCGAGGCTACGCGTAAACCGCCACCTATGGAATATTGTTTATCAGCACTTACGTCTACATCTTCCCATTCAGCTTTTATATCTGCCGATCCATAGTAAAGACCATTATCGCTGTCAAAAAACGCCTTGATCTTATATTCATCATCTGTCAGCTTGAATTGCGTATTTACATCATACCGCCATTCTTCACTCCAAGTATAGTTAATAACCGCACCATAATTCAAATTTTGTTCCACGGTCACATTATCCCAATCTAGGTTATCTGATGGAATGGTGAACCTAGGCCTCATTAAATTGCCATTTACATCGGTAAATTCTACATAGAATTTTTCCTGCCAATTTGGTCTTTGAGGTTTCGAATTGGCATATTGACCATTATTGAAAGAAGTACTCCAACCCGTAAATGTCACATTGAAGGTTAGTTTTAGCACCCCGAATCTATTTGGTTCAATACTAATCTCATCGACTATGGTATCTTTCTCGGCAGCGGATACTCGGCTAGCCCTTTTCGAAATAGGAACTGCAGGGATAGGGGCATCATTAAAGTTTCCATTGTCGTCGTAGGTGTTCAGTTCATAATCAAACTCTGTGGAACCTTTGGTCGGATAGTGGATCTTCTTTAGGCTGAAGATTTTGGCAAAGTTTTCGGAAGGAAGGCGTTTTGCCTTTTTTTCTTGATCAAAGATAGAGTACTGCGATACATGGCTATAGATATAAGGAATAAATATATCTCGATTGTACGCTCCGTTATAAAACCCCCAATAATCCTGCCCCATGTAAGTTTTATTGGGAACAAAGCTTTCATTGAAGTATTCGAAGGAATGTGTACTAATATTATTTTCCGTTACGGCATCCAATCGCAAACGTAGGTTCAAATCGGGGTAATTGTTATCCAAGGCCGCTATTTCCTGGCCATAGTCACCATTCGCCAACGATATGTTTCGATAATCGTAGTTCTTTTCGGTTCCAAAGTAACAGTAGCTAAAATCGTAGGTGTTGACAACTTCTTCTCTTGAATTTAGAATTTCAATAGATTCCAAATAACTGGAAGGCATATCCTTTCGAACCCCAGGAGCAGAGTAGTTCATTTTTAATTCCTGTGTTTTGATGCCATCGGACTTGTACAACCCAATATGGGTCAAAAATACATTGGTCGATTCTGTTATGGGTCCTGGAAAAACGTCATAGCTGTAGGAAGGGGCACTAGAACCGCCTGTTGTGGCGGCATAAGTTTGCGTAAACGATCGAAAAGGCCTGTTCTTTCCTGAAGTGTCATAATCAAACTCCGCGATATTTCCATAAATATCTGTTACACGCTTTAGATGCCAAGCAGATACGATGTCAGCTATATTAGCACCATTAGGATAACGGGTAATCGTACGAACGCTGAACTCGTAGACCATACCATCTTCGGTACTAATTTCGAAGTCGGGCGTTCCTGTTCCGGGACCTATCGTACGTACACGAATCCCCTTTTTATTAAGAAGTTTTATACCACCATCGTTTTCGAAAACAAAAGAACCTGAATACCCATTGAAATTAAAGTAAAACATATCCGGTAGGTAATCGCGGTCATTATAAACAGCACCTGATCTGGGCAACAAGTTATAATCTGTAGGAGTGTCATTAAGACCGGTAGGAAAAAGGCAAATTTCTTCCATACCATTAAGAGGATTCAATGAACTTACAAACGGGTGTGTATCCGGATTCCACGCCCCATTGATAGGGTCTCTTTCCGGAGGAAGGTTCGGATGCCGTTTATCATTGTAATAGTACCCAAAGCCAGTCACGAAATCATCAAGTCCATTAACACTTCTTGTGATAGCCCCACCGACATTCAAAGCCCAGCCCAATCCTACTGTACTGGCTTCCTCAGTTACCTGAATCCCGCCTGTCGCATAACTAATTGAAACAGGTATTGAAATACCTCCCTCGGTCATGGTGTAAAGTGGTACAGACACATTAGGAAGCCCACTATACTCCGATACCGGTGTAACGACCGATTTAAATAAGGAGGCAACGTTCGGATTGGGCGGTACGATTTGTTTAAAATCGGTCTGCCCGAAAGCCATGGTAACAAATACAAAACAGAAAAGAATGGATATTTTTTTCATTGGTTGTTGCTTAGTAATAGGGAACAATTGGCAATCGCTCCTTTTTTGGTTGTGATGTATTATATTTTGATACGGTATTCCTATTTTTTATCCTGGGAAGCCTTCAACACCTCGATCCGCTGCTGCAGCTCCTTTCGTCTTTGGTCGTGCTCCAGGATGTAAAGCGTAAGCTCCTCGACCTTCTCCAACAGCAGGCGGTTCATCTCGGCCAGGGCAATGCCGTTCTCGGCTACTTCGGCCGCCGAGGGAATGTTCGGCAGGTGCCCCTTCTGGCGAATATGGAAGGTGATCTCTTCCAAGGTCGGCAACGCGTGTTCGTCGGTAAAAACGTAGTCGGGCCAATTCGTTTGGTTCACGTGTACCTCCCGGGAGCGTAGCGTACCGTCGACGGCCAGGCGGTAGCCGGCCTGGGCCGATGTGCCGATGCCTACGTTATCGGTGGTATATTCGATGGTGTTACCGTTAGGGGTCCAATACTGTTGTGCGGACATAAGGGCGCCCGTACACATACAAAGTGTGATCAATAGCTTTTTCATGTTGTTTGGAATGGGTTCGGTTAGTCTTGTCGGTTTTCAAGCAGGGTCAGTTCAAGCTCCAGTTCTGCCTGTAACCTGTGCTGTTCCAAGAGGTAGAGGGTCAGCTCTTCTATTTTCTCGAGCAGCACCTTGTTCATCTCGCCCAGTTCTACACCATGGGCGGCGACCTCCTCTGCCGAGGGCACGTTGATCAGGTGGCCGTGCTCGGCTATATGCTGTTGTACCTGTTCCAAGGTAGGCAGCTCATACTCGTCCTGAAAGACATAGTCGGCCCAGTTGTCGTTGTCGACCCGTACCTCACGCGTATGGATGGTACCGTCGACGGCTAGGCGGTAGCCCGCTTGGGCGGCGGTGCCGATGCCCACGTTGCCGGTGTACTGGATGCCATTGTTGCCACTGGCCCAGTTCGTATCACCCCCTCCTGGACCGGGATTCGTAACCGGGTTGAGCAATTCGGAAATAGAAGGTTCTTGATCATTGAGCTCGTAGATGGTCGGTTCCCAAAAATATTGTCTGTTGGTAGTATCGGTATTATAGTACAAATAGGCTCGGTGTCGAATTCTATTGGCATCGGACCTAAATTTAAAGTCATGATTGATATCCATTACCTTGGCACCTGTTTCACCATCGTATATTCCACTATCTTCGTGCCGTGGACCGGTGTAACCGCTGCCATGCATATGGCCTACCAAAAGGTACCATTTGTCCAATTCGGGCAGGTCACCGTTCCAGAAATAGGCATTGCTCCTATCGGTACCATCGAGCAACAATGTGGTATGGGTATTGGAGCTGTTGTTGGAATACAGTCCGAAATAGGTGTATCCATCGGTATTTCCGGTTTTTTTTATCCATACCGACAGTCGGTACGTTTCATTGGGATTGATGTTGACCATCTCCGAATTCCATCCACCGTCAGCATCACTATTCGCATCGGGAACTGCCTTCCATAGAACAGTCTGCTCCCCAAAAGGATCCGTGCCTAACTCCCGTACGTTTTCCGCATCGGTCCCATTCTTGCTGAATCCGGTCACTGAACCATTACCCACGGTCCAAGTGCTGGTGTCTAATAGGTTTTGACCGCTGTTGCTGCCCACACTATTGACCACAACAGTCAAGGTAACCGAACACCCACTCGATTCGGTAATTGTATAAGTTCCAGCATGTGCGGTGGTGATAGGGGTATTTGTCCCTGCCGGTTCATAATTGTCTCCATGTACCGTTCCAGCGGGGTCGGTGACAGTAAGCGTCAGGGTGTTGGGGAGACCACTTATCGTCAAGTAATCACCTTCGTCCAAGGTTATAGTAGGATTCCCACTTAACCAGATATCGTTTATTTCATATTCCATAATAAGACCGGTAGCCGAACAATCGTTTCCGGAGGTTGCATCTTCCGATACCCCCTTGATCGCAAAGGCTGCAGGATTGGTTTGATTATTGTGCTCGGTTTTTAACCACCCAGCACTTCTACTTAGTGGGGTAAGTCGTACTTCATCAATCCACCCCTGGAACATACCGCCGTTACCAGTCGCCTCTTCGGAACCGATAAAACCGAAGTTGGCAAAAGTAACTCCTTGGGTTCCCGAGGTGCTGCCCGCACCATCGAAAAAATGTTGAAAGTCCCCATTGGTAGCTACAAAGTCTACTTTTATATTCGTATTGGCAGGAACTGTTCCACCCGTACTGAACAGTTGCGCACTTTCATAGAAAACCGCTCTTCCGCCAGCTTGATTATTAATCCATAAACCGCTCCAAGGATTGGTATTCGCCAAGATTCCATTGTAACCATTAGATCCTGAGTAGTTGGCCCATGATGTTATCGTGAAAGACCCATTATTAATGATGGCATTACTTGCCAAAGCGAATCGATCATCACTACCATCAAAGGAGATTGCATTGCCTATAACCCCATTGACGACGTCTGTGCTGGTCATACTGCCCGAGCTTGTTAGGTCATGGCCATTTCCCGTGACATCGGGTATCTGTGGTCCGGAGGTACTGGGATCATTCTCCATATGCCACACCGCCTCGTAATCGGCCCAAACCTCTTGACTGCCAAATGCTTCATTGGGTAACGGCTGCTGTGCCGTTGCGTTTCCATACCATAAATAAATAGTAGTATTTGTTGTAGCCGATAGACTAGGGATTTTTACCCATACTTGACATCGTCGATTGGCAGCCGTACTACTGGTAACAAACTCTACGACTTCGATCGCAAGTCGATTGTTCCCTGCAGCGTCACTTGAAAAACGTAGATCTCCTCCCCCATTGCGTGCAGAATTTGAACCATTGTCCATCACCTCTGTATTCAAATAATCAAGCGTCACTAAAAAAGGATAATTGCTCAAGCTGGCAGTACCATCCACCATAGCAGCATTAATTGTAATGGCTTGTTTTCGACTCCAGCCAGGAAAATCATCGACTAACGGTGGTTTGTTAGAAATACTACTATTTTTTTCCGCATTTTTTCTAGGTTCTTTATTGGACCAAGCGAGCGTTGTTGTTAACAATAAGAATAGAGCAAATCCTACACGAACTGCATTTGAAAGGTTGGTTTTCATAGTAAAGAAAGTCAGATTGAAAGTTTTTATTTTCTTACAATACATATTTTAACATATCGCAAATAGCGAGCGAATATTGTTAAAAAATATTTCTTCTTTTCTTTTTTGTTGTGAAAGTATAATCGTTCAACTCTACATAATAATCGATAAAATATTTAGTTATAGTAGTTCCAATTCTGAATGAATTAACCAAATATTTATGCAGTTTTTAAAACATAAAGTTACCGCCCTGAACCTACAGGAAACATTGATAGTACTGGCAATTATCGGTATATTGTTACTTCTGGCACTTCCCAATTTAATGCCTCTGATATCAAAGGCCAAAAGTCTTGAGGCACAAACACAGCTCAAAGCTATCTACAATGCCGAGACTACTTACAATTACATGTACAGCAAGTTTACGGCCGATTTTAATGAACTCGATTTTGTAGCGCCTAAAACCGTAGAAGAAAATGGAACAGCGAATTATCGGTATGAAATTGTAAGTGCTGATAACGGTACTTTTAAAGCCCGTGCTGAAGCCGTTACCGACTTCGATGGCGACGGGGTGCTCAATGTCTGGGAAATTGATGAACAGGGAAATCCGAAACAACTTATTAAGGACTAATGCTACTACTGAAACTTTTAGCAATGAGCGTCTGTGCAGGCATCGCCTTTCAAGACTTTAAGGAACGGGCGGTATACTGGTTCCTTTTTCCGCTAATGGGCATCTTTTTGGCAATACCCTTTTTTATAGAAATGGGAACAACCCAGTACCTGATGGCCATAGGGCTAAACACTTTAATAGTGAGCAGCATTCTTCTGATCCTTTATCTATATACCAAATGGGTCGCCAAAAAACAATTCTTGGATGGTAGCTTTGGCTTCGGCGATCTCTTATTCTTTTATGCCTTTGCCCTTGGGTTCCCTACCATGACCTTTTTATTACTGTTTTGTACTTCTATTCTTTTTTCACTGCTGGTGTTTCTGTTGTTACGCTCGCGATCCCGTCAAAAGACCGTGCCCCTCGCAGGGCTCATGGGGTTATTCCTGATCGGTATCCTCATGGCAAGTGCTTTTCCGATGACCCCTTCTTTATACCTCCTCTAGCATGCAGACCGAAACCTACCAAATACCGACCGACCTTCAGCAAAAAATTACTGCTGACCAGGCCTTTCATTATCGCATCGTGCCCGTAGCCGATACAGGGCATGGGATGATTCTTAAAACCGATAGTGAAACACTCGAAAACTTACTATCGGAACTCCAAATTGTATTGGATATCCCTGTGGTACTCGAAAAGTGCGATAAGGAAGAGCTACAAAAATACCTTTCATCGAATTACCGACAATCCCGTAATGCGAATGATACCGCTTTGCATTACACGTCAGATTTTTTGGAGAAAATCCTAATCGATGCACAACAGCTTGGAAGTAGTGATATTCACTTTGAACCCTATGAAAAACGATGTCGTGTGCGTTTTCGGTTAGATGGCAAGTTGATGGAACAGTTCAATATTCCCCTGACCGAATACCCGACCATCATCAATAAGATAAAAATCAAGGCAGATTTGGATATTGCCGAGAAACGGTTACCTCAAGATGGGCGTATCTCGATGCAGGCCAATGGTAACGAATTCGACATTAGGGTGTCGTCCCTACCGACCCTGCACGGGGAAAAATTGGTGTTGAGGCTATTGACCAAAAACACGGACGGGTTACGGCTCGAGGGACTTGGTTTTACCAAGACAGAACTAAGACGGTTTAAAGAAGGTATTCGCAATCCCAATGGCATTGTCTTGATATCAGGACCTACGGGATCCGGGAAAACCACCACCCTGTATGCGACCTTAAAACACTTAAATGACGATCAAACGAACATCTTAACCGTCGAAGACCCGATTGAATATACCTTGGAAGGTATTAACCAAGTACAGCTAAAGGAGAACATAGGCCTTAACTTTGCCAGCACGCTACGAACTTTTTTAAGACAAGATCCCGATATCGTTATGGTCGGTGAGATACGCGACGTGGATACTGCCAACATGGCGATTCGTGCTGCCTTGACTGGCCATCTTGTATTGTCGACCATACACACTAATTCGGCATGGGCGACCGTATCCCGGTTAATCGATATGGGCGTGCCCGCTTTTTTGATCGCCAGCACCTTGAACATGAGCGTGGCGCAACGGCTTGTGAGAAAGCTATGTGACGACTGCAAGAGCAAAACATCGATCAATCCTGAACTGTTCCCCGAACAGTTTGAAATCCCGAATACCTTGGAATACCATTACGAAGCGGTGGGTTGTCATACTTGCCACTTTACCGGGTACCAAGGGCGCAAGGCAATTTATGAAATTGTACCGATTACCCATACGCTTATGCAACCTATTAAGGAAAATCACCTTGAAATCGGTGCCTATTTGGCCGAACGCCACATAGGAACACTCCAATCCAATGCCATACAGCTAGTTCAAGAGGGCACTACCTCGATTGAAGAGGTCTATTCCCTACTGACGTAACCAACCACCATGAAAAAACTACTATCGATTGTCTTGCTATTTGTTATTCTGGCCTCGCATGCCCAGGAAACCAATCGTATCGAGAACATTCAAAATCAATTAGAATTACTGGCGGTAGACAATACCGAACTGAACGAGACCCTACGGCTACAAATCAACGTATCGAACGTATCTTTACCCGATTTCCTCATTGCGGTGTCGAAAGTGCATCAGCTCAACTTAACGGTAGCCCCCGATATCGCCAACACAACAATCGTAAATAATTTCTCGAACGTTACCGTGACCGACTTATTGGTATACCTCTGCAAGGAATATGCCCTTGACATCGAATTCACCGGAAATATCCTGTCGATAAAAAGGTATATCCCACCTGTTGAAGTACCGAAAGAACGAGAAATCCCTGTCGATTATGATTCCGCTGCTGGTATGCTAAGTATAGACCTCAGCGGCGACCACTTACAAAAAGTTTTCCGCAAAATAATGGATGTCACTGGTCAAAACTTACTGTATACCAATGATATGGGCGAGCTTCCACTGACCCTATACCTGAACAAGGTCCCCTTAGACCAGGCCTTGGAAAAACTGGCAGCCATGAACGGGTTAACACATTCAAAGTCAAAAGATGGCTTTCATCTTTTTCGAACCGCTGCATCGCTGAGCGCTGTTAATGGTAAGAAACGTACCCGTTTTGAACGAAGTTTTGGGAATACCTTAGGGTATGAAGTGCTAGATACCCTTAACAAACGTCTAAATGTAAATTTTAATAATACACCCATTGCAGCCATCATTGATCAGCTAGGTTATGATCTGCATCTCGATATATATACCGCCACTCCTCTACAACAGGCGGGCAATGTAACCTTCAACGCACAAGATATTTATTTCGACACCTTGTTGGAACATATTTTTGAGAGCCAGGAGATTGCCGCCCAGGCTTCTCCAGAAAACAACGGTAGAAGCAGCTCCAATAACAGACAAAATAGCGCCACGATCGTTTCACCGACCAACTTTACCTTCAAAAAAGAAAACAACATCTACTTTTTTGGGACGGCCGATCAACTGAGCCTTCGTAAAACCGAAGTGATACAGATGATGTACCGATCTGTGGAACTTTTGGGAGACCCTTCAAATTCCGGTGGTTTTCGCAGTTCGGGCAGAACCCCAAATGCGAATAACATCAATTATTTCGGAAACGGTAGTGGGCAAGGTACTCAACAGGGGCTCGGCAGCAATCGCCGTACCCTGAATACCCAATCGAACGGATTCAATAATTATCAAGATGGTGCCGAGGCCATCGTAAACATTCTGCCAGACGAAATTAAAGCAGAACTTGACATTCGTGTTGATTATGAACTCAACAGTTTTTTCGTAAGTGGTCCTTCGGCGAACATCGACCGTTTTAAGAAATTCATAAATGAAATAGATAAACCGGTACCCGTAGTGCTCATCGAAGTAATGATCATCGAGGTAAAAAAGTCTGCCACTGTTGAAACCGGTATCAGCTGGGGAATCGGGGAAAATCCAGTCAATACCCAAGGAAAACTTTTCCCGGATACCAATGTCACCTTGGGAGCCAATACAGTGAATAAAATTATCGGCGGCTTTGATGGTTTTGGCTCTTTTAATATTGGCCAGGTAATTCCAGAATTCTTCGCCAATATCAAGGCCATGGAAGAAAATGGGAACCTCCGAATACGATCTACTCCCAAATTGTCTACCTTAAATGGGCATCGAGCCAATCTCTCGATTGGGGAGACTACCTATTACGTGGTAACCAATCAGAACTTTTTTGGATCTCAAATCCCGACGACCTCTGAAGTACGCAACTACCAACCTATCGATGCCGAGTTGGCCATAAGTATAAAACCCCTGGTCTCTGGTAATGGACAGGTAACATTGGACATCAATGTAATTCAATCAGATTTTAGTGGAGAACGCATCGAGAACGATGCGCCTCCGGGATTGACCTCTCGGGAGTTTAGTTCCATCATTAGAATGCAAAACCAAGACCTGGCAATTCTTGGCGGATTGGAAGAAAAAGTAAAGAACGATTCTGGTAATGGTGTACCCGTATTGGCACGAATACCTGTTATTAAGTGGCTGTTCAGCAAACGTAAAAGGGAAGATACCAAACAGAAATTGACTATTTTGATCAAACCTACGGTTATCTATTAATGTTCAATAAACTACGCACATATTTCAAGGAGGGGTTCAGCTACAACGGGGTGGAAGTTCGCCAATCGGCAACGTCGGATGTCTATATGCTGTTAGAACTCAAACAGCATAAAAAAGAGCTTTTGGTCAGTCAGAAAAAAGAATTCCGCTCGCTCGCAGAACTTGCCGCCAACCTTAAAAAAAACTTCCCGACATTTCTGTGCGTCAACACCACTGGCGTGCTCACTAAAAAGGTTGCCAACGGTAATACGGCACATTCAGAAACTATTGTAAACCAATCCTTTCCAAATCTTGATCTCTCAAACTTTTATTACGAACTCATCCAGACAAAGCAGACACCAGTCGTTACCATCGCGAAAAAAGACCCCGTAAACCAACTAATCCAACAACTTACAGAACTTAACATAAGGATTTCTCGTTTTCACCTTGGTGTTTCGGCACTTGAAAGCGCATTGCCCTACTTAGCGGATGGGTCGGTACCCCTGGCGCATCAAAGACTCACCATTGAAAACCATCGTATCGTCGATGTCAGTATCTCGGACAGTGATACTGAAACCGAATATGCCATGAATGGCTTACAACTGTCGAGTAATGATCTATTATGCTTTTCATCGATTCTGTCACACCTAAATCAATCGCCTCATCTCACTAATTTTGAGGATGTATCCGAAGATTTAAAAGGGTCTTTTAAAAATCAGCGTATTTTTCAAAAGGGATTGAAATATTCCCTGGTGTTCTTTATCGTGTTGTTGTTGTCGAACTTTTTTGTGTACAATTCGTACCATGAAAAAGTAGCAACATTGAACGCAACATTGAACGCCACTAGTTCCCAAAAAGAGGAATTGACCCTTTTGAACGCTTCGGTAGAACGCAAACAAGAACGGGTAGAAACCTTAAGCGCATCCTCGAATTCAAGAGCTACTTATTATCTAGATCTTTTTGCACAACATATTCCCGCTTCTATACTACTTAATGAAATCAAGTACCAACCTTTGCTAAAACCGGTTAGGGAAAACAAACCGGTTATCTTGGAAGAAGGGCAACTCCTAGTGGCAGGGGTTTCAAAAGATGTAGACCTGTTTTCTTCCTGGGTCGAGGCCATTGAGAAGTACCCCTGGGTTCACTCGGTAGAGACCTTGGATTACGACTATATTTCGAATGACACATCTAGTTTTCTAATCGAAATAGCACTTTATGAAAATTGATACGAAAAACAAATTGCTACTACTCGGCATTGCCATTCTCTTATTTGCCAGCTATTCCTTAGCCATAAATAAAACGCTCATGCTAAGAACGGAAGCCAAACGATTGGCAAATCAGGTAGAACAATTTAAGGATATTCCAAAAAAACTATCGATCCTTTCCCAAAAAGAGACTTACTATGATAGCATTTTGGGCAAAATGGATTTGGTAGACACCTCTATACAAAACAATCTACTACGTACGATTAACCAAGAGGCCAATAAGCACCAAATCCAGGTAATGGATTTTAACCAACCCCATATCTTTCAAATGGGCGACAACAACCTACATACCTTCAGTTTTAAGCTGAGTGGCAATTACACCGACATGTTAAAGGTTATCCACACTATCGAACAAAAAGGGAATTTTGGGGAAATTATGCATGTCGATTTTTCAAAAAAGAAAAACTACCGAACCAACAAATACCACTTAGGTGCAACCGTTTTTCTACAACAGGTAAAATAATAGGAATAAATACTGTTAAAAGATATCCAGTACTAAATGGATTTTTCACCTGCATAAGGCATTCCCTTTGAATCCAAAGGACAACTATTGTTGATTTTTAAAAAAAACCGTACAACCCTTCTTTAAAATCCCTTCCTAGAATGGTATTTCCATAATAGAAGCTGTTGCCATATTAAATTCTTATCTTTAGTCTACCCCAAAGCGCGAAGTTTGAACATAACCGGCAGTAGAATGAAGCTAACGATAGGCATTATTGATGATGACCTAGTGTCGCAATACGCCACTAGATACTGCATTGAACAAACCGTCAAGAACTGCAAAGTACTGATTTGTGATAGCGCGGAAGATGGGATTGCCCTGTTTTCAGACCTGTATCAAAAAAAGGAGCCTTTTCCAGATATCCTGTTTTTAGATCTCACGATGAACGGCATGGACGGATGGGATTTTTTAGATGCTATCGAACCCATGATCCATGATGGGTATACGTCCGAAATCTATATCCTATCTTCTTTTACGAATGCCAAAGATCGGGAGCGGGCTAAAAAACATCCCATCATCAAAGGGTATTTCGATAAGCCGCTCTCTAAAAACATGATGAATACCATTCTTCTTTCGAAGACCATGTAAGCACTCGGCAATTACAGGCTAAAAACCCACAGCTGGGTTTTAACTGAAAATTGGCTAAGGCTCAACGGTCTACCGCATCTTTTTCATTTAACTGCGCAAAGCGAACTAAAATTTTTCGCCAGAGAGGAGGAGAGTCACATTCCGAGAATAGGCCGTTAATGGCCCATAATGCTATTTTAAGGACATGATGGATCACAGGTAAAATGAATCGATAATGCCCAATCTTTAAAATTCTTCCCAAAAAAGTGTCCCAAAAATAACTGGTTGCAGATATATAAGAAGCTGCCACGAGGAAATTACATGAGGCAGTTCATGAAAAAAGTATTTCTACCATCGAGTAAACCACAAAACACGAGACTTATGAAATTGGGCCAACACCTTTTTAAAAAAAATCAGGCGATTTGGGGAAAGCCCCTGATCGAATACGATCCGGAACGAATGAATCAGGTATTTTCGAAAATCCCTACAACCGAGCCTGCCGAACAACAAGCCGCTTTACCTCCCGATCATCCAAGTGATATCTCATTGGAAACAGAACTATATCTGATGCTTCATTCATAAGCCGCAAATCATTTACCCTATGATATTTTCAAATCAGCAATTAAAGAATATGGCCTATCGTTCGGTACATCTGGGCATTAAACCCGAGGAAGATTATATTCTGGACGAGCAAAAAATCCTCAATGGCTACAAGGCAAAAAAGTACACGCTAAACGAGAAAATAGGGGTATTGGGAGAATCGTTGGCAGAGAACATTCAAAAAATGGAAATTATTCGTAGCAAACTCTCTAGAGAGGTTGTGGCACGAACCAAAAATAGCGCTGAGGCTATTGAAGAAGAAATCAAAATCTTACAGGAGAGCATTCACAATCAAAAAACGAACATCAAAGATCACATTCGCCGATGTCAATTAAACGGCGACGTTCTCCAATGTGCCTACAACATTAATGAAATTAGCACAATCGAAGATTTTGAGCCAAGACAAGAAAACCCTGAACCGAAAAAAAAGCAAGGTACAAAACGGATGCCCCTTTGGGTTCTGTATCTGGTGGAAGTGCTTTTTATTTTCGGGGAAGGGATCTTGTTTTACAATATTTTAATGGAGACACACGATCTTCCTGTCATAATCCTAAGAAGTATTTTCTTTATTCCCATAGTATTTGCAGCGAGCTTTTTAACCTCTAGAAAAATTTCATTGCGATGGGTATGGCTGCCGATCATGCTCATTTCGGGGGTTTATGCCATTTTAGGCTTTACGGTCATGGAGTGGTTTTTGGAATCGAAGGCATTGGACGAAACTTTGACCTTCCCCGCCTTTTTTATTAAAAATGGTTTCTTGATCTTGGGTGCCCTTATGATGGTAACCTTGGCACTGTTCCTGACCAATGCGGTCAAAAGCATCTATAATTATCAAGACCGCAAGAAAAAAAAGAAGGAACCCGAACCCATACCCGAACCTGAGGAAAAAACCCCACAACAAGCAGACCTAGACCTAAAGCTACTCGAACTAAAAGGCTCTTATAAGCAACTACAGAAATTGGAAAACAAACTAACGAACTCCAGAGTTGCCGGCACCAACGAATTTAAGCGCATTCTCGGCGATGTAGCCGTGTTGGAACGCAAAACCGAGGAACTATCGGCCCAGATAGGGGCTTTTGAAAAAGAACTCGACACCTTGGAAATCGATTCGGTGGAAGAACTTTCCAAATACCGTGAGCATTTCGAGAATTATAGCCAAGAAGTCCAAGGCATTCATTGGAAAGGATATGATTTTAGTCGCATTTAAAACAGCAAACCACAAATCTAGTAGAAATGAAAAAATGGATGTATCTAGCCATATCAGCGTTATTGATGGGGTTTTTAAATAGCTGTAACACCGAATGCGAGACCGTAACTACCCGCAACATCACCATCTTGGTCGATGCTACCGACTCACTCCTGGTCGATAAGGCACAACAAGAACTCCGAAAGGATAACTTTGAACAATTGGTCAATAAGAAATTGGGGCTTACCGAAACACCTACCTGCTTTACGGTCAACTACGACTTTGGGTATATTTCGACCCATAGCTATTACAATCCCATTTCTACCCAGTTGTCCCAAACCAAATGGGGACAGGCCAAAAACAAGCTGGTGCTGGGATGGCGCAGTTTTTACCATGCACATGAAAAGAATTTACAAAGCCTGGATTCGTTGGGCAATATGGAAAATACCTCACTTTTTCCCACACTTATGAAGGCCATTCATAAAACCGATGGTGTCATAATCGTGGTCAGTGATCTCATTGAGAACAACCCGGCCGTTAATTTTTATAAAAACCCGCCCACCACTCCCGAACAGATGGAAAAGGCCTATCAACAAATGGAAGCCTACTACCTCCCCGAATCCATTGGGTATGCCAAGGAAAGGGAAGTCTTGTTCATTGTGCTTTCAGAGCCCAAAAATTCATCGGTCGTGCATAAGGCACGTGCTTTTTGGAAGTATGCCCTGGAAGAACAAATGGGCCTACAGGTAAGCTTCGCCGACGGAATTTCAACCCTGTAAGCATGTCAACTGTCGTAATCTATATACTGTTGGTGTTATTGGCATTGGTGGCCTGCGTGCTGTTTTATATCCCCAGAAACAATTGGTTCAATGGTAGAGTGGCCAAGGAAGAAGGTTGGGGTACCTTAAAAATATTGCTCATCGGTATGGGAACGAGCCTGCTGTGTTTCATCTTCAGCAAGCTACTGTTCTCCGCCTTTTGCTTAAGCATTTCCGCAAGCGTTATTGAATACAATATCCTCATCAATAATGTGTATTGGGTAGGATCCGAACTGGTTTCCCCATTTCGGACCATCAAATACCCTTTGTCCTATTTTGGGTTGCATACGCTGTCCTATTTTGCGGGCTTGTATGCCGTACTGTATTGTCTGAGCAAATTGAACATTACCTCGCGCTATAACTTGGCGCAAGACCGATTGAAACTCCAATTAATGTGCTTGGGACTATATTTGTTTTTTGAAACCCTGTTATACGTTTCGTACCCCTTTCAGACCTTTGCCAACGGATGGCGGATCTTTCATAACCTCTTCGCGGTCTTTGTAGCACGACTCCATTTTACCGTTTGCCTATTTATCGCGGCTTGGATGCAGTTTCATCATCCTTGGGTAAAAATGGCCCTTCGCTCCCAAGTATTGTCGGTACGGTTTCCCTGGTTGGTGCGGATGTTCTCCTCTTCAAATTATACCATAGGTTTCCTCCTTGGTCTGGGAATGTTGTTTTTACTTCCGGCCTTTTTACGCTCATACGCTCCTTCGAACTTCGGCTTGGTCATATCACTCTTGTTCAATGGCGGACTCCTTTATGTCTTTTGGCGTTGGGTGGTCCCTGCGATTTGGCAACTAATGCGTTTTGTCATCGATTTTGAAAAACGGAAAACAGTATGAATAATTGGATAAAAGCCATACGGATGATCGGTGGCGTTTTTTTGGCACTCATCCTATTTCATGTGATTTGGCCAGTTCAAATGCGCTTGGAACCCAATGGTCATTTTGTTTCCTCGGTGCGTGATGAAAACAACCATCTATTAACGCTCTTTGCCGAAAACACCATTCTCGATAATCAATTGCAACAAGAAGAACTCAAAGTGCTGAACGCCAAAGGAAAACTGAATAAATTTCCCATTGTACCCGTACTATCGTATAACGAACTTCCCGAAAGCTATGTGTATTTCCTGACCAAAATTGAGAACCAGCATTTCTTTGATTTTGGAAAGGACAATCTATACGGATTTTCCCTATCGGGACTTGCGCGACTTTTTAAAGGCAAGGCGAGCGGTGGGTCGAATATTCCCCAACAACTGCTCAAGAATGCCATTCATAAGAAAGACGGTTTAGGCACCATTTACCTCTCCCGAAAATACGGGGAGCAATTGGCGGCCTTTCAAATGATGAAATCTGCTACCCCGGAAGAAATCTTGGTAGCCTATACGAATTACTCCGGAAATTTTTGGTATGAAAGGGATTTTTCGGGACTCATTCTGGCATCCTATGCCATTTTTGACCGCCCCCCGCACGAATTGAACGATCTGGAAATGCTCCTGACCGTAAAGACCTTAAAAGGAGGCCGTGGACTCAAAGAATTGTGCAACGAACGTTTTTCTAACAGAAAACTCATCAAAGAACGGATGCTCGCTTATTTTGAGTTGATCGCCGACCCTTCCGAAAGCGATCGAGAGCGACTTGCCGCCATGCGCCGAATGGAGATACGATTTGCCGAAAGCCGCACCGTTCAAAACACCTCTTCGTTGACGCATTTTTTAAGCCAACAGCGGGGTTCGGAAGTAGACCGGTTCGCAATACAGTATATCTCCTCGATAACCAACAAAAGACAAGAGAAATTACAGCTTGCAGTAGACCGATTTTCCGAAAAATTTCGTTCCCAATTAGCCGTCAATGGCTTTGAACTGCAGCTTTCGCTCATCGCAATCGACATTGAGACCGGAGCCATTGAAGGCACCCTTGGAAATCGAAAAAACGATGCTGCCCTTGCAAATCTAATAGACTACGGACAAGGTTTTCAATGCGGTTCGGTGCTGAAGCCCTTGGTATTTTTAGAACTTTTTGAAGACCACAATTTCGGTGAAGACACACGATTGTACAACGGAGATTTAAAACAGTTCGACTACAATCCCAGCAATGTAAAGAATACCCTTTTGGGCAAAAAGGTACCTGTACGGGATATTCTTAAATACAGTTTGAACAAAGCGGCCGTGAATCATCGGGAATATACCGATCCTATGAAAGTGGCTCAAGGTGTCGAGGAACATTTCTCGCAAATGAACATTACTGCAAGTCCAGACCATCCTTGGGGCGCCTCGTATGTTTTAGGAACTAGGACACTAACGCCTTGGGAAGTAGCACAGGCCTACCAGATGCTCTTCAACGAAGGGAAAGCGATTGCATTGAGTCCTTGGAAATACATGATCGACCCCCATTTGCAGGACACTATTTTTGATATCGGATTGAAAAAGCGAAAAAACATCTACACGGCCACAACGGCCAACCGCATAAAAGACCTTATGTCAGCGGCCTTTGAACCTAAAGGAACCTGTCACCGACTGCTGCAATGGTTACCAAAAAACCGGACCTATTACGGAAAAACCGGAACGACAGGAAAAGCCAAAGATGGTTGGACGGTGTTGAGCGATGGGAAGAAACTGCTTGTGGTTTGGGCGGGGTACATGCAGGTAGCGAATGGAGTAATCACCCGAAAAGGGGCCCCGTCCATCCCCAGCAAGTCAGGTGCCGGTTCCGCCGGAGTTTTGGCGGCAATGGTCTATACCGAAATCTATGGTGCTGATTGACTCCTTTTAGAACCAACGGCAATCCTTAAAAACCGGTACATTCTAGAGCACCTGCCTCAACAGGGACGAAAACACCCGTATTGCAAAACCTTGTAGGCAAATCGCTACGGAGCTTTACCACATAGCTGGGATTGGAAGCATTTTTTTACTAGCTTTATAATCATCTAATACATACGCCTATTCTATAGAAAATACACCTCCCAACACCATTACGCACGACCACACTCCTTTCAAAAGATTTCAAATCTATTTGGGGACTGATGTATTTCTGAACGGTCGTATCAATGGCCCGTACCCCGGAACTGTATAGCTGTTTTCTATGCTTAGGCTTCCTAAAATTGTATCCGTTTTTAGGAAAATACGGTTTTATGATTTTTATAAGAGCTGATTCGGCCGAGCGTGCGTATATAGATAGAATCGCTTTAAGACAATGCAAGGACAATGAACGATATTTCCAACAAACGGGAAACGCAACCTGAAGGAGACTCGACCTCTAAACAGGAAGGCACATCGCACCTTGAAGCCTCCTCGCATCAAAAATTACAGGCCTTCTTATTGCTTTTGTACCAATCCTATCTTCTAAAGGAAACCGGTTTGGAACCGCAACTACAAATGGCCCTTTGGAGACAAATCCAGTTCAGCGATACCTTCAGGGAGAAAGTGCGGTTGGCACAGTTGGCCATTTTAAAGGAAATGCCCTCATCGATCACCAACAGTTGGGAAACCTCCAAAAAAATAGTATTCCCATTCGAAGAAAATAGCACCCGGCCTTTTGCCAATACTTCCAAAGAAAAACATATTGCAACGTACAAAGAAACGGTGCGCCAACTGCTATTGAAACGTGACTAAACTCCTACTCGTACCTTGAGGCCCAATAGGTGCTTTTCAATAATCTTTGGATCTATATTCTTACTGATTGGTAACTGATAACAGTCAATAATGGCAGGCAGCATGCTTTTGGCAATGGTGTCGGCAATCTTTTTTCCTTGCCTACAGATCCACTTGCGAAGGGTTTCAAATTCGGTCTGCTCCAGTCCTTTTAAAATCTCCAGAAAACGTAAGCCATGTAAGAATCGTTGGCGCAAATAATCTTTTTTAACCGATTCGAAGCGCGAAAGCTCGATCCAATCTTGGATGCAACGACGCATCTCTTTTAGCATCGTTTTTTTGTAATCGCCCCAAAGGGTTTCAAAAACGCTGGGTTCCGCCGTCATCTCCGTAGCCTCGGTCGATTCCAAAACAGGGTATTTTCCTTGGAGTAGGTGGTGGTAATCTACACACATGTTCCGGATAACAGGAAAGTAAAAAGTCGTGGCTTTGGCCGTACACTTCTCCCTTAAAAGCTTTCCTGAGCGATACCGTCGACGTTCTTTTAGGTATAAATCGGCAAAAATGCTTCGGGCATGCCCTTCCATATTGGTCGTAAAACCAAACCGGAGTAGCCAATGATGAATGATCGGTGCTACCAAACGGTAACAGGCCGTATGCTTTTGCAAATCTTCAGGATGGTCGAGATACTCAAAGATGATATCCCAGCTAGGGTGGTATGTTGGTTTATGGCCCATGACAAGGTTCGATTAATTGATTGATGATAAAAACCAACAGCTAGTAGGTAGGGACTACTTTCGGTCAAGGGGTAAGACTTTCTTGGGGCTACTTATATAAACGTTGGGTTTGCTTACTTATTTTAAGTGGTATC
Organism: uncultured Flavobacteriaceae bacterium; assembly: GCA_947493175.1. GTDB lineage: Bacteria > Bacteroidota > Bacteroidia > Flavobacteriales > Flavobacteriaceae > Pelagihabitans. The sequence goes on from CANLQD010000001.1 coordinate 759,666, forward strand.
AAAAATGGGATGAAATTCCCTAAAATTGTTCAAATGTGGGCAAAAACCAAGGTAATGCGGGGCAATGTAGGCTTAGTTTGATGATATGTCGGTAGTACTTGACCAAAATCAACTCAATTCATACAGTTCGGGAAGATTTGACTACTTTTAGAAAGAGTCTAATGAACTAGAAATACTTCTACTGTGAAAACTTGGTGCTATCCCGTATTTGTCTTATTCGTATTGTTGGGTTGTAAGGACGGCAAAGAAGCCAAAGCAACGACTGCCATAGTAAAAACATCCCCCGCTTGGGAACAGGTCATGGCGAAAGGTCAAAGCCAGCCTATCGCCAGACATGAAGCCGCTTTCGTTCGCGTACAGGACACCTTTTACCTTTTGGGCGGGCGAGGCATTCGGCCCGTGAGCAAATACGATACCACGACCCAAAGCTGGTCGACCGGAACGGAACCTCCTTTGGAACTGCATCACTTTCAGCCTGTGGTGTACAATAACAACATATATATCATCGGGGCAATGACCGGGGGTTGGCCCAATGAGACGCCCGCGACCCATGTGTACATCTATGACCCCTCATCGAATAGCTGGTCAAAGGGTGATGAAATTCCAGAAGCACGTCGGCGAGGAGCTGCCGGAGTGGTGTTATATGAAGGAAAATTTTACGTCATCTGCGGAATCAAGAACGGTCATATCGGGGACCATAAAAACTGGCTCGACCGCTACGATCCCGTCACCGGAGAATGGGAAACGCTGGCCGATGCGCCCCGAACAAGAGACCATTTTCAAGCAATAGCTACCGATGGCAAGATTTATGCGGCTGCCGGGCGCAACACGGGAAGTACCGATGACCCCTTCGGAGGAACGGTCTCAGCCGTAGATGTATACGATGTTCAAACGGATCAATGGAGCACCTTGCCCGACCCCCTCCCGACCGAACGCGCAGGGAATATGGCCATTTTGTTCAATGGGGAGCTGTGGATTGCCGGAGGCGAATCCTCGACACAAGAAAAGGCACATGCAGATGTTGAGGTCTTGGATTTGAAAACGAATAAGTGGCGGGAAGCACCCGCCATGTTGGAAGGCAGGCACGGTACCGGCCTGTTGGAGTTTGGCAGCGCCCTCTATGTGGCATCTGGCTGCGGGAATCGCGGTGGGGAGCCCGAATTGATGACAATGGAGCGCTATAGGCACGATTAGTGTTCGCTAAAAATCAAAAACACTAAAAAACCATGCTCCGTCGGCAGGGGTTCCTGCATTGTTGTACAACTGCACCGTGAAACTGGTGGTCGTTTGCGCCGTTACCTCGATAGTTCCGGGTCCTGAATTCAACAAACTTAATTGTACCACATAGTTAACAGAGCTAGCAGCAGTAAAAAAGTTTACCTGATAGTTTCCAGTCCCGAGCTTACTTACAAAAAGTACATTAATGGCATTGACAAAACTACTTTCGTTCATTTTTGCCACCGCGTGAAAGGGGCTGGTAGTAACAATTGGGGAAATCCAGTCGGTTCCGGCAGCCGTAGCACTGAGCACTTGCCCGGCCGTACCTGCATCCCCACTGGAGTCCAAAAACCGACCGTCGACCCGAAGGTTGCCCCCTACATGTACTTTTTCTTGTGGGGGAACAGCGCCCATCCCGATATTTCCCGTTCCATTGAAGACCAGGTTTTGATTGTTCAGATCATAGGTACGGTCGCCACCCGTTTGTGTGAGATTAGAGTTTGCCAGATTGGTATCGCTGCCCGTATTGAGGTCAGTGAGGGGCACACTTAGGGTTCCTGCCCCATCTGTTAGGTTCAAATTGCCGCCATCTACCTCAAAAGTGGTATTGTCACCACCCGCAAGGCTACTGACATCAATGGTGACTTGGTTGCCGGTCCCTTCATTGATGACGATATCGGTGCCGACCACGTTCCCGCTGGTAATCAATTCATTCGTCGGGTTCTCCGTATCCAGATCGGTGAGCGGCACACTTAAAGTCCCTGCCCCATCGGTTAGGTTCAGATTGCCACCGTCTACCTCAAAAGTGGTGTTGTCACTCCCTGCAAGGCTACTGACGTCAATGGTGACCTGATTACTGGCTCCTTCATTAATGATGATATCGGTACCGACCACGTTCCCACTGGTAATCAACTCATCGTTCGGGTTGCCGCCCGTACCCAACATAGGGGAGAGATCTACCTCATTGCCGGTAGTCAAAGGGTTCGTTAGGCGCATAGTAGTGCCGTCCAATTCCAAATTAGAAAGCTCGTTTTGAGCACTTGTATCTTCATCTACAGCAATATGGGTGTTGATATTGTCCAAGTTATTGGTCACCTGCTCTTGTAAGATGCTATTATCGTAAAACGCACCTCCCACATCTATAATGCTGTTGCCCGGTGCCACACTGACCCCGCCACTTGAACTGCCCTCATTGCAGAGGTTTACCCAAGAGGTTCCCGTATAAACATAAACACAACCGATATCCGTATTATAGACCAAAGCCCCTACCATAGGGGAAAGATTGTTCATTTGTTGCATAGTGACCTTCGTAATCACCAATACCAATTCATCGCTTTCGAGTTCCAACAAGGAACCCCTATGGATCGTTTGTGGATTGTCCCCTATTTTTACTTGAGCGTGCCCCTCAAACGTCGGCCAGAATAGAAAGCCAAGCAAGAGGTATATACAACAAAAACCAGCTGTAGTAAAATTTGTACGACGCATGTGGGCAAAAATAGGATTCTTTCGATAGATTCCTAAAAACCAAGGGTAAAAAAAAGAAGTTCTTTAAAGGAAAGCACTAACGTGCCGTTTCTACTCCTAAATCTAGTTGAATTTGTCTCCAAAAATCCCCTATTTATACCTAAAAATGCTATTTTTAGATAGCATTTAAATGCTTCGTTCATTGAAATAATCAGGGCAGCAGTAGTTTAGATTACTATCCCTTCGGGATGCTCATGCCGGGAAGGCACGGCAACAGCTCAGATTACCGTTACGGCTTCCAAGGGCAGGAAATGGACAATGAGATCAAGGGAGAAGGAAACTCGATCAACTACAAGTACCGTATGCACGATCCTAGGGTAGGGCGGTTTTTAAGTTTAGATCCCTTATCAGCTAAATATGCTCACAATTCACCTTATGTCTTTAGCGAGAATAGAGTTATTGATGGAACAGAATTAGAGGGGCTTGAATACATCAAAAAGGGTTACCTAGACGAAACCTATATTACCGAATTAAACTTGGATTTGTCCACAGCAGAAACGATTACTTATAAAGGTGAACAATATGTTTGGCTTGGATATCACGTATTTGCAAGACCAATGACCATTAATGATGATTTAATCGGCGGATGGTATAGTGAGCCAGAATTATCTCTTGTGGAATATGACAGTTATAAATTTAAAATGACCACTTGGCTTAACAACGCACTTAGCGAATCAGAGGCAAGTACCTGGATTGATACTTTTGCAAATTATGATGAGCCTGCCAGAAAAGCGGCTGATGAATGTCATGCGGCAGGTTGTTGTATTGATTGCTTCAATATGGCGGTGAATAATCTTTACGGTATCGGGGAAGATGAATTAACCAGCAGCCTTACTAGTCACCCTCAAAGAATTGACTACACAATGCAGCAGCTAATGGCAAAAGGATTGGCCTATGATCCGGTGGTTTTAAAACCTACAGTAAATGAATCAGGTGAAGTCACTGGATATGAGAATGGTGAGAGTGTTTCAAATGCCATCTTGAATAGTGCGAATGGAATTCGAGGGATTTATATCTTTGGTGTTTCAGCTGGAAATGGGTATCACTCAACAAGTGTTAAATTGGATTTAACAGATCTTAACAACCCACAGTTTTATTTTCTTGATCAACATAGTAACATTACACAGGAAAACAACTTTAACACTTCACTTTCAAGAGAACAACTAGATGATCTATATATTATGTGGTCTGATGCTGCCAATTATCAATATGGTGGAGATAAAAATGTCAATACCAATATCTATAAATTAAAATCTGAAGAAATTCAAGACTAAATAAGATGTTTAAATATAGTGCTATATTAACTGTCATTTTTATGTTTTTCTTAGTGGAATCAAAATCTCAGACTACACCGACTGAAAAAATAAAAAGACTTGGAGAAATTCATAATATGAATGTTTCTTTTCCGGAACTTTTGTACAATAGGCATCCATTAGATTTTATAAACCATATGATTTTTGAAGAAGAAAATTTTTCCTGCAAAAGGATTAAATTATCTAGTAAGAAAGAAAAAAATGAAATAGACATTTGGATTTATGAATTCGAAAACGAACAATGTGCTGTCCATCTTTTTAAATATTTGAATAATTTATGCGCTTCCAGTGAAATGAAAAAAAATATTCTTACAAAAAGCTTCTCAGGTTACAATAAAACTAATGAATACCTGATTCTGACTTCTAGGAATTTTTTCGATAAAAAAAGTAAAACACTTTATAATGATATCATATCCGTAACAGACAGTCAGGGAGGTTGCTGGGATTAACCCCCTGCTAGCGCTAGCATCTTTCTGCTCGTGCCGTCAAGAGTGAGCAAAGAATATAAAAGCTGCCCATCGGCGGCTTTTTTGTTTTTAGGAGGCGTATGCTTTTTTAGTTTTTGACATTTTCTAGGAAGGCCTTGATCCTCGCTAGCGCGAGCGTCACGCTCGTGCCCTCGCTAGCGCCCGTCTGCGACGGGTGCCGTACTGGGCAGGCAAGAGAACAACGAAGCAAAAGCTGCTTGGAGGCCGCCTTTTGTTTTAGCTTTTTCGGGATGATTTTTTTGGCACTGCCCAGAGCCTATGGTTGGAGTATGCGAAGCCGATGGCGCGTTCCATAATGGGTAAGAAAACGGCCATGTAATTTCAATACCGCTACTCTTCGACTAGTGTTGCACCGAGCATAATACTAGAATTTGAAAGCATAAATATTCTTAGGGTCGAAGCGGTAAACTTCCCTCTCCTGCTGGCGCGAGCAAACCTAATCGCTATTGCTAGCGTCGCGCTCGTACTCGTACCGAGTAGTCCAAAGGGGTCAAAGGAAGAAAAAAAGCCCTTGAACTTCTTCAATCTAAATTCACATTTTCGACGAGCACTTCAAATGTGTCATACATACCAAGAAAATACTTTTACTCTGCTAGCGCCCGTCCGGGACTGATGCTATACCAAATAAGCCATTATATGAAACAGTTTCAGGGTATTTTCAGGTATTTGGTAGTTGGAAATAGTTGGGTATTGTAACCATGCGTTACTGAAGAAATTATCGCTTCACACCTGAATCAGTAAGAAGGTTAGAATGTTTTTAGCACAAAGTTCTTCAACGCCTCTGTTTTCCAGGGCTTTTTGTATTTTACTTCCCCAAAAGTAGCTGACCAATCATGAAAAAAACTACCCCCTTACTGCCGTTGTTCGGGCAATTCATAAAAGACTCCGAATCGGGCAAACGCTTAAAAAAGAATGGGAGTAAAATTACCAAAGGTACCATTGCCAACTACCGCTATGTACTGCGCAATCTTGCTGAATTTTCAACCCAAAGTAATTTTGAACTGCGCCTCTGTGATGCCCAAAAATTAAACAAACGGGAAAGGGCTTCTGAAAAAAATTACTGAAAAAAGTTCTATCGCAAGTTTTCGAATTATCTATACAAAAAGGGCTGCTACGACAATTATGTAGGAGCCAATATGAAACAGATCCGAACGTTCTTCAACTACCTGAAAAATGACAGGAACTACCATACCGGAGATTTCCACAAGTTGCTTTATGTACGTAAAGAGTCGGTAGACATTTTAGTGCTTTCGCCAGAACAATTGAAATTCTTGATTCACAATACAGGCTTTGAAAATACGTTGACCAAAGCTGAAAAACGAGTCAAGGATATTTTTGTATTTGGCTGCACCACAGGCTTGCGCTTTTCCGATATCTTCCTCTTGACCAATAAAAATTTTGAAACACAAAATTGTCATTGGTATGTAAAGGTGAAGAGTAAAAAGACCAAGAGCCATACCATTATAAAACTCCCCGATTATGCCGTGAAAATTTATAAAGATTACAAGTCGCGCGGTAGTAAAGCTCCACTTTTTGCTCCTATTTCATTGTTCAACTTTAACAAGAACCTTAAGAAAATCGGTGAGAAGGCCAGTTTTACCGCCCCCATTGAACTTTCACGCGAACGCTTGGGAAAGGCATGCCAAACAACGAATTCGGCCGGTAAAAGTACCCAGCGCTTTTGCGACAAAATGAGTTCGCATATGATGCGGCGCACGGCCATTACGACCATGCTCATTTTGGGCATGCCGGAACATTTGGTAAGGAACGTGAGCGGTCATAGTGCCAATAGCAGTTCGTTTTATCGGTATGTGCACTTTGCGCAGGCCTATGTAGATAAAGAAATGCAAAAAGTGCATTCCAAACTAGAGCAATACGGGAACGAAACACTTGGCGTTTAGGAAAGTTGTTATGGGTTACTCCTCATTACTGCTTGGTTTTTAACCCGCTGCATTTCCAGATTCTTGAGGTAAATCCGTTGTAGTTTGCTCCAAAAGCTGGATGTCATGGGCATCACATATTCCTTTTGCTCCAACCGGTCCAATACATGAAAGCGTCGCACCTGCCCTGTTCCTGTTCCTCCCCCTGGACCATAGAGCGTTTCATTGTTGCTTTGGTATTGATAGGAATTGTAGGTATAGTCGAACACATAGCGGTACTTTGCTACATTGGTATAAGTTTCGGAGGCTAGTTCTTCCTGGGTTACCAGCTCGTGAGGACCTTTGTAGACTTTTCTTAGATTGCGTTTTAAGTACTTGTTGTAACTATTCCTGTAGGTTATGAATAAAACAGTATCGTTATGCACCCCAAAGTCTTCGGGAATGGCTCCCTGCTCCACCGTTGCGTATTGGTTCGCCTTTGCCTTGACGATGGCTCCACAGGAATACAATCCTCCTAAAAGACCTATCGCCAAAACCAAATTTATCCATGTTTTCATACCAATGGTAACGTACTAAGCATTGTATTAGTATGGACATATGGCAATCTTCCATAGCTGTCGTGCTGATTTGCAGCTTTGTTTTCTGAATGAATACCAAATCGATATCCCTCCTACCCGGGCGCTAGCTGGGAACCAGAATCCCTATAATCCTTCCATTTCTCTAGAATCAAGTTCTATTACCTTCGCTAGCGCTCGTCTGTGACGAGTGCCGTACCAGATGATAAGAAAATATAGCATCATTGCGAAAGCGATGGTTTTTGTATTTTTAAACGAATGAGCAGAAAATACAAATTCCACAATCCAACGGCTCCGTATTTCGTTTCGTTCGCAACGGTATATTGGTTAGATGTGTTTACCAGGGAGATTTACCTGAAGGTGTTGGTCGATAGTATCGAATATTGCCGAAAGCATAAGGGAATGGAACTTTTCGCATATTGCTTTATGCCTAGCCATCTTCACTTCATCTTCCGGGATGCCAATGAAGACCCGACCGGTCTACTTCGCGATTTCAAGAAATATACTTCTAAGAAGATAGTAAAGGCTATCGAAGAAAATCCTCAAGAAAGCAGAAAAGAATGGTTGCTTTGGATGTTCGAAAGAGCAGGGAAGAAAAAAGGAAATGTCGCGAAATATCAATTTTGGCAGCATCATAACAAACCGATCGAGCTTTGGAGCACCGCGGTCATTAAACAGAAATTGGATTATATACATAACAATCCTGTCAAGGCCGGTTTTGTAACGGCCCCTATGCATTGGAAATATAGTAGTGCAAGAAATATTGCCGAGCAAGATCCTGCTTTTGAGATCGATGCCATTGGGTTTTTGGAATAACATAAGATTTCTTACTCGTATGGACACCCGTCGCAGAAGGGCGCTAGCGAGGGCGTTAGCACACACGAGGACTAGCTGGGGGATACTACCTTAATCTAACATATTTCTTTTTTAACGCATTTTCTGCTACGTAAACCAAAGGCACATCCTCAGATTTTATACAATGTTCTAAAAATGAAGTAGTTATTTCAGGCTCCCAACCAGCACAGGCGGCAGCCAAACCATATCTTGGGTCTGTACAACCCTTAGGTCTGTCTACTCCAAAATCCCAACATAGGGATATAATTTCCTGTTGATCTTTTGAGATAGGAACCATTTTATCATAGCCTAAAACTTCCAATGCACCTTCCGTGGCAGAGTAATTATTGCCATTAATACATTTTAAAACGAAAGTGACATCACTCAAATCCTGCCTATCCAATCTTACATAAGATTTAGTCGCGGTTCTTAAAAGGAACCCTTTATCAATGTAATACTCTTTAATATAAACCTTTACATCATCACCTCCAATCAACCCAAGAGTTAATATGATTTCTTCTTGGGTATCCCAGTATTTACCACCATTTTCTTTCTTTAAGGCTTCCAACAAATCAGTTGAATAATCCGTTAATCCTTTTTTTCTTATTTCAATAGCGGCTTTCCTTCTCTTAACTGTTGATTTACCTAATAATACGTCTCTCATTCTATAATTTTCAAAACCCAACTGCTTTCTTTATCGTCTCGATATGCCATGTGGTTCTTGGGAAGACTGTGTATCAACTCCACTAAACTATCGTCATGCTCCAGAATCTGACGTAAACTTACAACTAATGCATCTTCTTCCGTCACATAATCGTCTGATAAAAATTGCCAATCACCGTCACTATCATGAATAACCTGCTTTATTTCATTCCCTTTATTCATTACATATTTTGAAGTAATGGCTATTTGATCGTAATTCATTGAAATTGATTAATTATTGGATTTTTGTATGTTTTGACTCTTCGATAGTACTTGTACATTACTAAAGCTGTTTGAACCCTGAACTCCTGTTACAGATTTTTTTGCAACTACATGATCTACTTCCGCTTGATTCATATTAGCGGGAACCCCACTTTTAGACTGTACCGGAGCATCTAAAATTGTTCCATCTTTATCACTTCTTAAATAACCCCCGTTTGCTTTTCTATTAGCTTCCAGAATCTTTGCTTTTTGGGCTTGTGTAAAGTTTTTGCCAGGACCTACAAATTTTGAATCTTTCAAGTGAGAGTAATCTACTGGCCCATTCCACTCGGGAACTCTTTTAGTTGAAGTTGTGGCTTTAACTTTTGAATGGGTAGAATTATTATTTGATTTAATGCGAGGTGCTGATCTGTTAACTGGAAGTCTTCCTTGGGATATATTAACAGCCATCATATCCTCTTCGGTCTGAGCCGCATCTGGCGCATAGTCATCTCTCAAAGCAAGTTTCTGAGCTCTATTAATTGCATTATTCCTAATGCCACTTGCATTAATGTTACCTCCTAAAACAAAAGCCCAATCATCTCGTCTTTTCTGATTTCCCGTGGTGCCAGGGTCATGATAATTATATGCAGCTGAAGGAACCATCCCATCTTCAACAATCTCCTCTTCAATCGTCCTCCAAAAAGGTGATAATTCTCCATCTATAATATACTGTACTGTGGTTACGGCATAAATTTTTTCTCCAACTACTTTACGTGCATCTTGGTCTATATGGACAGTGGTGTGTACAAGGATTGGTGGGCCAGTTCCTATAGTAGGGCTTTCATACCAAAGTATTACTGATTTTTCTTCTAAGCCTTCCAGTTCTGTAGAAGCGATAACTCTGTTACCGCTGAAAGAATACGGAGTATACCAAGGATATTCAGCAGTCAACGGATCTATAGCAAAGAACCTTCCCACCCTTGGGTCGTGCATCCTGAACTTATAGTTGATAGAATTACCTTCTCCTTTTATTTCAGGGTCTTGCTCCTGTCCCTGAAAGGAATAACGATAGTCGCTACTGTTCCCGTGCCTATTGGGCAGGAGTTGCCCGAAGGGATAGTAATCATTATAGGCCACTACATCCGGGGTAAAGTCGCCGCTGGCACCTGTTTTTCGGTCGGTGATAACGCTGAGTACATTGCCCAAATGGTTGCTGAGCTCGTAGCGTTTGTCACCTACCTGGTTTTCAAAGAGCGTTTGGTCTATAATAATACTTTCGTTGGTAATCTCCAAATTTTTCTGCTCCATTCCCAGGCGACTACTCCCGTAGATATGGTGTTCGGTCAGGTACATTCCGGCTTCAGTCTCCCCATCGCCAAAGTCTTTGATCTCTGTCAAGAAATCGCTCCCCGCCCTTGCATGAAAATTAGGGCGTAGCGTAATTTCCTGTCCCGCTGAAAAACGAACGGTTCCTCCAGCATCAATAATGTTCTCACTGGCCGTATTGTTCGTAAAGACGTTGATAAAGGTCAGGGCCTCAAAAATGGCCGATTGCCCGCCCAACACGTTCAAGGCACCCAAGTCATAAAACGGAGTTACGGAGGAGCCGTTACCACCGCCGTTCGGGTTGCGGTCTTCATAGACAGCCAATACATTGCCTTGCGCATCCCGTACATAGTGCGTGGTGGTCTCGCTATCGGCATCGGTCTTCGAAATCCGGTTCCCGAGCCCGTCATAGGCAAAGGTAATCACATTGCCATCGTCCTTGGTCACGGAACGTACCTTGCCATCTACCCGCCAGTCGATGGTGAGTCCCTCTGCAATATCTCTTTCCAGTTGACCAATGGCATCATATCTGTAGTTACCATCAAGTTGGGGGCCCAAGTCACCCAGTCCACGATCTCCAATGTTATCATCCACAAAATTCAGCTGGTTGGTACGTTTTGGATTGCCTTGCGCATCTTCATCGATATAGTCGTATACCATTTCGTCCATCGGGCCCGAAGGGGTACTTCTATTTAATGTTTGGAGGTTCCCATTGCGGTCATAGGAATAACTGGCCGAAAAGGCATCGGACACACTCGCCGTTTTAAAGGCCTTGATCCGGTTCAACTGGTCATAACCGTATTTGTTCACCTGGGTGGTCAACGTATTTTCATCGGTATTGCGCAGGGCGGTGACCATGCGCTTGATGTTGCCGTTATACAGTTCACTACCCACGGTAATTCCGTTTTGGGTATCGGTGTCGTTGTTAGCGGTTCCCAGTCCGAAGGTATTGGAGCCCAAGGTACCGATGGGGCTGTAATCCCCGGTATAGTAGGCAAGCGAATAGCCCATCGCGTCCTTGGCCGTTTGTGTGCCATCGGCACCCATATCATCGGCAGCTTCCAAATTCTCGGCATTGACACCTTTTAGCCAACCTTGGAGGGTATAGGCGTAGTCCATTCCCTGTACTTCCTTATCGCCCAAGACCGTTCGCGCAAGCGGACCATGGGCGTAATAATCATACGTGGCATCCTGTTCCCAGAGCATGCCATCGGCGCTGGTCTCAACGGCAGTAATACGATTATCGGCGTCATAGGTATAGCGATGGGCAAACATATCGGCCCGTCCTTTTTGATAGGTGACCTGGTTGACGTTACCACTGATTAAATCATATTCATATTCCACATGTTTGAAACCAGAGGCCGGGTCCATCGTATTGATGACCATGGCCTTGTTGTGCTGTACCAGTTCCTTTACATTCCCATGAATGTCGTAATTATAGAACAGGGCATTGTCGTAGCTGGTGTCGGGATCTGTGTCCTGATCATCTAGCTCCTCATAGTAGCGAATAGTGGTTACGCGGTTCCGGGCATTGCCGATATACTCGCTTACATCGTCTACCGTATCGAACAACTGTGCCTCATTGTTGGTCGTAGTGGTGTAGTTGGTACGGGTAACCTCATAACGCAATTCGGACAGGTTGTCGGGATAGGCTATGGGATTGTCTGGATCGGTGGTATCCAATTCGGGTACATAGGAACCGTCCGCGGTGAAGATGAGTTTTCCGGTAGTCTCTTCGATGGCAATGGCCACATTGGGAACCATTTCCCCGGCCTCAACAATACGTCCTAAAAAGTCATAGGTGGTATAACTAAAACGCCCTGTTCCGGCCTGCTTTGCATTTTGGGAGGCGATGATACGCCCCAAACGGTCGTAGGCAAAGCGGGTAATACCCCCATCGGGTGTTTTTTGCCACACCAATTGGTTGAGGGAATTGTAGCGGTAACTCGTAATGAGATCGTGTTCCGGTAAGAGGCTTACATCGGGAGCCACGGTGTTGTTGGCCCGGTAGTCATTGATGTCCTGATTTTTTCCATCGGCCTCCAGTTCTTGCTCGGTAAACCGGTCTACCCCTTCGGGAGGTACGGTCTGCAAGAGGTTGCCTGCTTGATCGTAATAGTAAAGCGTGTACTGGTATTCCTTGTCGGCATATTCCATGGTAAAGTTCTCCACGGGATTGGCCAATGCGTGCTCCATATAGGCGTTGATGAACTCTTCCCGTTTGCGGTCCAAGATGTTCTGGTAGTTGTCGGCAGCGTAGGCCCGTGTTACCGCCGCTTTGAACTGCTCGCAATCGGTTTGGTCGGGTAGGGGAAAGCTCAGGTCCCCAAAGTCGGCCGGAAAAGGCCGTGGCACACAGATGCTTTCGTTCCCGGGTTGGTTCAGGTAATCGGAGGTAAAGGCCGTCCACCCTAAGCGTTCGTTTTCAGAGGCGGTATCGGCATGGGTTTTATAGAGGCCAATAATGGTGGGCATATCGGGATAGCCAAAATTAAACTCCGTAGCCCCAAAACGGGCGATGTTCATGTATTCCACATCAAAGCGATCGGTAAGGGGGGTCGCCCCACTGATTTTTCCATTCCCATCGCGGCTTACATTGATTAAGCCGAAGGTATCGAGGTAGGTACCATAATCATCTACGAGGTATTGGAACGAGCTGTTACAGAAATCTTCCTGGGTGACTCTAGCCGTGGCCGAGATGGCCAGGGCATCCATAAGCAACAGATAGCGTGGGTATTCTTCGGTACAGCTCAACGGAGCGGGTACCGGCGGAATACAGATGGCCGGACCGCAGGTCTCACGTGGGGGTATGAGGGATTTGGAGGAAGCGGTGCTCCATACTAATGATTTAGAAAAACTCTGAGCCTGTGAGCTTTTTCCAGCATTAAAAGAAGTGTCGAATCCAAAGAAATAGCATAGACTCCCAGCTCCACCGGAGACAGATGACTGAAATCTTTTTCCCGGGGTCAACTCTAGGTATGTTCTCTTTGTTTTGATGGTGCCTAAATCATCTTCATAGGTAATATCTACTAAATGTAGGCTGTTAATTACTCCCCTAGGGGTAGAAATAATGTCGAAATTCAATACCACGTTAATTTCCGAATAATCAAAAAGATCAATCAAAGAAGTATCCGTTCCAGCAATTTGACCTAATCTAAGGTTAAAAAACGTACGCGGGTACACATTTCCAAAATCTCCAATACTTATGTAAAGTAATTCAGGGAAAAAGGATTGGTAAGTTGTTATTCCCCTTTGTATTTCTAAATCAAAAAAAGAATGCACATTCCTAACCCTGTTTTCAAGGCTAATAAAACTGTCGTTTAAAAATGCATCAGAGCTTGGGGAAGTAAATAAGATATTAGAACCCGACCCAATACCAGCATCCCCAGTTAAATATAGGTCATTCAAAATGTTCTTGATATATTCTTCTACAACTATCTCTTCATTATCAAAAGTATCACAAGCAACAATACTAGTATTTTGCTGATCTTCGGCTAATAGTTCGCAGAAATCGTATGAATATGTGGTGTTGGGAGAGATGAAACTATAAACCTGTAACTTCACATTTCTACCTATTTTAGAAATGCCATTTGAATCTAAATAATCTATCGTACATCTAAGTATATTACGTCCATTATTAGGGTCCGTTCCATAGGTAGTCTTACCGGACTTTTGAATTTTTATTTCCTGAATCTCATATACATCCGTAAAATCTTCCTCTTCATCAAGCTGCACAATAACATAATCTTTTCCATTATTAAATCTTGCTTCAGCATTGAAAGCAAAAGTTGGAATATTTATACTCGGTGTCCTATCGTATTTTTGCAAGACATATTGAGTCAAAGTGTTTTGGTTGTATGGCGGTTGACCATATTCGTTTAGTAAAGTTATTCTTTCGGCAAGGCCAAAAGGTTCAAAGAAAAGCCCTGCGGCAATATCTCTAGCTTCGAATATTGTAATCTCTCCCCTAGAGTTCTGAAGAATGCCATTAAACATATTTTTAAGGCTATCCTCAAATAATTCCTCACTGTCGGAACTAGCGGAACAAATAGAAGTATCATCAGTTTCCAATACATCAGGAAAATCGTTTATCGGATAATCTTGATAATCCGGAATTAAGTCGCATTCAAAATAAGGACGGTCAAAATTAGATTGCGAATCGGCATATTCGTCTATTTCTCCTCCGTCCCAGAAAAAACTTATAAATCCTGTTGCGGTTTGAGTGACTCCAGATGCATCTTTAATTACCCAGTCGGAAGATCCAAAGAAAACCCTTTCCAAACTTGATATCTCACTTACTTCGCTGAGACTATATCCATTAACACTTAAATTGATGAAAAATATGTCTTCAAAACTGATAGTATAATTGGCGCTACCATTTGAAGAGTTACGGCCACTAAAATAAACACTGGAGGCCTGAGTAAAATCATAAGCCCCTAATGGTAATTCTGGGTTGCCTTTATCGTTAAATCGAGCAGACCATAAAGTGAACAACTCTTGTAAGAATGGAGAGTATTCATCATAGGTTTCAAGAGAAAAACCTCTACTTAAATCATCAATACTTAAACTATCCACATCGTCAATAAGTATGTTTAATAATTGAACGATACCGGATTTAAAGTTTTCAAGTAGCTCGTCATTTACACAACTTAGTGGATCACCGAATATCTCATTAATATCCTCCCCAGGACAGCATAAGAAATTAATAAGCGGCCGATCGGGGTCCCCTATTTCTTGTCTAAGCGTACCTGAAAGCGTCTGCTCTACGGTATTGGTTTGATATGTGACGCGTGCTATCTGGGCGGTAATTTGTCCTTCGCTGTTATAAGTATAAGTGAGTCCCAGCCCCGTGAAGTTGGTCACGCCGGTAGTAGGCAGGTCTTCTTCCAACTCCAATACGGCCACATCGCTACCGCCTACATTTAAGAAGTAGGTATTGGTCGGCAAATCGGCCGTCCAAGTGGCAATGCCACCTCCGAAAAATTCAGTTAGGTAACTACCCCCGTATTCGGGAAAGGCATTGAGGACCACCCCGGTATCATCGAGTACCGTTGCCTGGTACAGTGCATTTAACAAGCGTACATAGGCTTCCGAAAAGCGGCGTTCCTTGTTACAGTCGCCTAAGGGGCCTGGAGCACCTCCATTGGTCAAGTATTGGCCTACGCTATTGGCGTCGGGGTATACGGTACATTCCGCGATACGGGCCTTGGTGGTTCCCGTGATGATAATCTCCTCATAGCCCAATACAGAGGCATCAGGCACCTGGGCTACGGCACTAAAGGTGAACAGCTCGCTACCATTGTCATAAGCGCCTTTAATGGCAGACACTTTGCTGATGACAAAACTGGTACCGTAACTGCCCCAACTATAACCGGCCGGTAAGGTCACCGTAATAGGAACGCTTTCACCGCCGAAGTCAAGGCTTAAGGTACTACCAGAGATACTATTTGTCAGGGTAATCTCATTCGTTTGCGCTACGGGAAGCTCCCCACCCAAATCGGCATACAGGGCCCTGGACAGGTAATTGCCCGCAAAGGGGCCAGAGCGGGTGATACCTTCGGAGGCAAAATCGGCAAAGCCGTATTCCAGCAATACCTGAAGGTCACGCGCCAAAGGACATACTCCCGTTTGGATGAAATATTCATAGGCCGTATATTCATTAAGTTCGTCAAACGCATCCTGACCATTCTTTCCGGAATCATAGAGCAAATCCGTAGGCTTAAACCGTTTTTCCTTTTCCAAAAAGGCCTCCCGGACAAAGGATTCAGCTTCGCACACCTTGTCTCGTTTGCCGTTCAGTACCGTTCGAAAAATATCTTTTCCGGAAAAACTATACTCCCCAATGACGGACAATAGGTCTACCGGCGGGTTTTCTTCCCCAATACAACCGTTATAGGCGTTCCTACTTTTTGCGTACAGGTTGGCCATGAGCGACTGCACCGCTTGTTTCAAGTTGATATAATTGGTCTTTAGCGTAGCCCAATAGTTTTCACGTTGTGTGGCAGATAAAGAGCCGAAGGCTGTATCGGGACAGGCATCGCTAATACTATTACAGGTAACCACGGCCCTAGCATAGCGCTCCAGATCCATACCGCTGCCATTGTAATCGGCCAACATGACATTCATCAAAGCCTCACGTTGATTAAAAGCATTATTGAAGGCGTTATTATTGGCGGTTAAAGGATTTCCAGTGGGAAGATTTCCTTGGAAATAAGGGTCATTGCCCAGTAAATTTGCTGCAGAGGTAATCCCGGCTGCGGAGGCGCTAGCGTAGCTATCCAATAGACGGAGGTACTGATCGTAGCCATCGGAGTTCATCAAGGCGCTTGAATTGGTATACGTAATCCCACAAACTGCTTCACTGTATTCTAAATAGCGGTATTCGGGATGGTAGACGATCAAGGATTCTGCCCACTGATCTTGCCAGGTACCTGAAGCAATGAAATCGGCCATATTGGCCAGATACTGCGGTTCTATATAATACTCATCGTTCAGCAATTTATCGGTGGCGGGAATCAAAATAGCGTCTAAATCCGCCGTTGCTTCAATGGGCGGTTCGTAGCGTATACTTACCGCACCGTCTTCTGGGTTCATTTCCTCAATTTCTTGTACCCTAACATAGCTAATGCTACCATCGGTATTGTAGTAATGGCCCTCGGTAAAGAGGGCGGTTCCCGTATCAAGGCCATCGAATTGTGGGTGCCTTGGGTTGCGCCATGAATTGTAGGTGCCGTCTTCGGCAGCGGTTTCGGCCCCGGTAATGTTGTTGGCTTCCGAGAAGATGCTCAGTATTTCTTGCAATATGGGCACTGCAACCTCCCCTCCCGGGTTTTCCGGGTCATTCTGTAATGTGCTGGGGTAGGCACCGTACTGCCCGGTCGGCTTCATATCGTTCAAAAGGGCACCGCGACCGATCTGGCAGCTCACAGAATTGGCGACAATCGTTTCCGTATCCAGTCCCGATACATCGGTACCATCATTGCAAGGGGCATTACAGGCCTGTAGCAGTTGGTTCCACTGTCTCGAAAAACCCGCGAGGATGCGTAAGCGCTCCTCGGGAAAGTCTTCCGGTATGAGTCTCCTTTGAAGACTTTCAAAATCGAATTGCTCCTCCTGGGTGGCTACATATCCGGCCTCGTTCCCGTAGACGGCCAGCAGCGACTGCTCGCATTCGGCACAACTTACGAAACAACCATCTTCCACATCGGGGAAGGGTTCAGCCAATTCCGGGTTAATATAGCAATCCTCGGCGGGATCCATCAATTTCGCGATATAGGCATCGGCATATTCCTCCAAGGTGTCAGGATTCACGACCAAATTCTTCACAATGCTAAAAGCACCCCTTGAGAGGTTCAGCTCAAAATCGGAGGGGTCAAAATTGGCCCTATCCGTGATATAAGAAGCCCCATTGGCATCCAGTACATCTACGAACAAATCATACTCGACGGCCCCTGTGAAGCATTCGAAGGTAAAATCGGTCTGCGCCAACGTATAGCGAAAAGTTCTTCGTTCATCAAAAGGAGCCTGCTTGGTACCGGTGTAGACCAGCGCATCTTCCAATGCACCGAACGTCTGGGTTGCCGATCGGCGGTTGTTATCGGCCTTCGTATCCGAATCGGTCGCCCTTCTCTTTCCTAACAGATCTGCGGTCACGTTGAGATGCAAAGCGGCATTTGTTTCATCTTCCAACGGGTCCAGGTTTGCGGGGGCATCCCCTAATAAAGCGGTAGCAATGGTGCGCCCCTGCGGATCTATATAGCTAACACTGCGTTGACCGTTGGGATCAATGACCATATTCTTTTTATAGTGTTGGCCGTACCCTACACTATACCCGAACAAGCGGTTCAGCTCCTTTTGTTCCGGGGTGCCATAATAGTACTCCATTTCATGGGTACTCCCCAGCTTATGGGTGACCCCTACCCCACTTTTACGGCGAATGCGCCCGGTATTGTCGGGCGTGTACTCAATCTGCGAAAAGGGGTATGCCGCCGCATTTGGAATACGTGCCTTAAAAGGTTCGTCCACATCGTTTTGATCGGAATAGTATTGGCTCGCACCGCTCTGGGTAGCCATTCCCTTGTCGGCAGTGGCATCGTCCAAAATATTTTGAGCGTCAAAATCGAAATCCCGAAAGGTATAGACCTCCCCGGCACTGTTTCGGTTAAAGGGGCTGGCCCCATTGTCAAAATCCCCCAAATAGTCAATGGCAGAAGCGGTGGCAGTCGAGACAGGCACTGGCAATACTTCCACTGCTGGGCGTCCCTGAGCATCATAGATGACCTCCCCGACGATGACATGATCATCCGAATTTATCTTGGTGACCGTTTGTCGGTTGCGAAGCGTTCCGTCAAAATAGCTGACCACCTCTTTTTTCTTACCATCCTCGGCATAGGACGCCTGAAACTGCCAGTTTTTGTTCTCTTGATGATCCGAGTTCAACACGTACACCCGGTTCCAATCATCGAGGGTTATGGCCTGATTGTCTTCTCCATCACTCCAGGGACCAAATACATAGCTTTTCAGGTCTTCTGGACTGATTCCCACTGCTCGGACTCGATATACCAAATACCCTTTGGAATATATTAAGGGAATGGTGTATTGGGTACCTGTGGTCTGTACCCGGGTACTATTTCCTTCAAAATCCCTTTTGGTAAAAGGGATGGTCGTCGGTGCCCGCATGGGTCCGTCGTAATTATCGGCATTACCATCGTAGCCGTCGATCCAAGTCCATTCCACATCATAGGAAATAGCACCGTCCTGGGCAGACCAGTTCAGTTCCAACTCTTTTCCGGAAGCGTTGGCGCTCGCTACCGAGACATTGGGGGGGAACGCCGTGTCCAAGATTTCATAACGATCGGCGGTAAAACCGATTTCGAGCATCACATTCACCGGAACCGTGGTATTGGACACCGAATTGTCAGGGAGGGTGGTATAGGTACCTCCCACAACTTGAACCCGCGCCCCGTAGGCTCCCATAAATACTTGTTTACCGATATCGACAGATAGGCTCCCGGCCCCTGCAATCGTATTATTTTCCACGGTTAAAGTAATATTCGAGGGCGTTCCGGTAAACGAACCGTCGGCCGCCGCGGGAACGATGTTCAATTCCAAGGCATAAGAGTACCAATCACTTACCGGAACCTGCGGATCTAGCAAAAGGCTTACATGGGCCATGGGATTTCCATTGACCAAGCCAGAACGGTCCAAATTAGGCGTCACATATTGTAGGGTGGCATTGGTAACCAACTGGGTGTTGTCGAAAATGACGCTTTCCTGAGCGTAGAAGAACCCCATCCATAGAAAAAGGCTACAGCATATTCCATTTCGTAGTTGCGCGATGGTCTTTATTGGCATCTGTCTTGAGTATTTTCTTGGTTATTCGTTTTTTTTGCTTTGGTCTATAAGGCGATAGGCGGTATAGGCATCGGCCGCTTTCCGTTGTCCCGAGGATTCCGTAATAAAATCCTCCAAACGCATTTCGGTTATCGTTTCACCAATACGATGTTTTAGATCGATGACCAAACGGCCATAGTCTTGCTCGGTATCGCCATTCTTATTGGTAAATGGTATGGGGGTCGAGAAAAAGAGTATTTGTTTATTGATACGGTAATCGTCCTTATTAATGTGAAGAACTACCTTCCCATAAGGCAGCTGGGAAAAGGTATTGTTCTCCGGGACCATTTCACAGATATATTCGTTTCCGGAATTAATCAGTTGTGTCTTTTTAAAATATTGGAGATAGACTGTAAGGTCTACCGGCGTTTCCTGTGCCGCGCCTTCTTTGAAAGATTCGTAGGTCATGGTCTTTTGGTTTTCATCCAATACAATTTTCGCCTGGGGAAAAAGGTATACCGTGGTTTCACGTGCTTGGTTCCGCTGAAAACGACCTTTTTTTTCAAAAGTGCCCTCATAAGTTTCAACGGCCATCGTACTTTCAAAACCACGGTGCAGCCCAAATGATATCGCGACCTTATACTCCGAAAGTCCTTTGTAAAACGTACTAGACTTTTGCAGGATACTCCCAACGGTTTCTTCTTGGGCGACCAAGGATGAAAACATGAAAGCAAATAGCAATGCCGTTATCGTTTTTCTATTCATTATCGACTACCGTTTAATTTTGAATTTCCCGATCGTGTTTCCTGTATGGTATAAATACCTCGTTCGGTCTCTTTTTTGACCCGTACCAAACCTCCTTCGGTATCATACTCGTAGTACGTGGCGTAGTTGTTCTCGTCCAACTCAGCCTGTAATCGCTGAGTAACTGGATTATAAACGAATGATTTTACGTTGCTATCGATCGGGTGCATACGTACATCGTCAAAATAGGCATTGGTACCATCTAAATCGGTTATGAGGTTCATTCGCATATAGGCAGCCTGCGCAGGAATGCGGAACACATTGGATATGCGTTGCCAACCATCGATAACCGCCCCTTTGGGCTCTAACACCCGTTCGGTATCCGCAAGGTTTATGGGATTGCCATCGATATCCTTGTATTCTAACTGTATCGAAGTATTGTCATAGTTGATTACGGAGTAATCCGGATTTTCGATGTAATCAAAAATCTCGGTAGTGCCTTCTATTCCTGAATTGGCGGCTCCGTCGGTATCGTAGTTCGCATAGGTACCTTTTAAGACGGAATCCTCTGGGAGATCAAGCAAAAAACTGGAATTAACTCGTAGGCGATCGCCCGGGATAATACTCACACTATGATGTTCGATTTCGAGATTTTCGTAGTTTAAGATTGGATAGTTATACCCGAGTCCAAAATCGAGTGGTATTCCAAAAATGCTGCCAAAAGATAGTACTACTTGTGGGGTACGATACTCCATACGATTGGTCCCCGATGGGTCAAGGGCAAAGGAGTACCCTATACTACGCTCCAACCCATCAATATTTTCCTTCTCAAACCTGAAATCGTAAACGGTGACGTTGTTCCCGGCAAAATCTTTGAGATAGGGCAGCACAGCACTCATATCTAGCTCGGGGAACAGATCTTTTACCACAAATTGGCTCGGTATTTCCAGTACTTCACCTACAATAGTGTTGGTGAGACTATTGAACAAGGCCAGTACCGCCTCCTTGGCCGAATCATCGAGATTAAACTCTATGGTCCCCGCAGGTTGAGCAGTCAATGCTTCTTCACGTACCCAACCGCTAACGACATATTCACGACCGGGCTGCGGTACGAATTTGATGCAGGTAACCAAATCGGGTTCGGTTATGTCGTCTAACTCCACAGTAATCGCCAAAACCCTGAGCCCGGCACAAAGGCCCTCATCAATTCGGGCGTAGTAGGTATTACCGGCGGATAAGTTAGTGGTCTCGAAATAGGGCGAACCGCCAAAGGCCTGATTGTACCAAACGGTAGATTCATCCAAGCGATAATAGGTGGTAATATCAGAAACCGTGCTGCCATCGGGAAATAGCACGTCCCATTCGTAAATTTTAGCATTGGCTTCTTCATCTATGACCGATACGCGTACCGGTAATCGATTCTCACTAAAATCGCTTCCATTGGTCTGCACCGCATAATAGGTGGCCCCATTGACCAAGAGATCGGCACCATTCAAAGGAGAACCCCCTTCGGAAGAATCGTACCAGTCTATGGTATAGGCCGGATTCGTGGGTTGCATGGCCAAATTATCTACGGTAGGTTCCGCCGAACTACAGAATTCCTGAAATGTGCTACCGATTGGGACGGGTATTTCGATATTGACCAATACCGGTACCCGGCAAAAATTACCATCCTGTGCGGCATAATACACCTGTTCGTCGGTTAAAGAGGTGTTCAACGGTAATTCTACGCTATCGAAAAAAGAACTGTGCCAGGTGATGTTGATTCCTGTAACCGTTACATCGGCCAAGGTAGGGTTTTCATTCAAGTCAAAAGTCTGGTATTCCAACGCCTCCGGAGCGCCTAGGTCAAAAATAACTTCCACGGCAATTCGAGAGCCCGAACCGCTGTCTGCCCAAAGGATGGGTTCCAAATCGTACAATATATCGGAAGTGCTATAGGGGATCCCTCCTACGGGATCGGCATACCAAAATGTAGAAGAGCCCTGAGGCGGTGCCAAATCACCAACGATTGGCGGGTTATCCTCCGCATTGTTACAGAACACCTGTGTTTCAATACCATAACATGCGGTAGTGAAAGGGTCGGTTGGTTTTTCGTAGACTCGCACCCCGTCCAACAACATATACACAGGATAGGAGTTTGAGGGATCATTTGCGGTAGCCTGCGGAGCAAATCGAAGGGTGGTTGAACCTGCCGAGGCCGTAAACTCCAACAAGGCCCTTTGCCAGCGAACATTTCGGGTACTCGCCGTCATCGGGTTCGATTCCAACTGTTCCCCCGATGCCTGTACCTCCCAAGAACCAAAAGCTTGGTCTACTATTCGAGTGTCCAATAAATTAGTAGCGTTTGCCTGGTAAAATTGAACGACATAGGTAGTTCCCGGCACCAATCCGTTGACCGTAGTGGTAATGGCCTCAGCGGTATTACCAACCCTGAGGGCACCAAAACAGTTGCCCCCGTCGGGTGATGCCATAAAACTATTGAAAAGATAAGGGTCCCCGCTATTTACGAATGGCGTAGCAAATGTGTCAGGATCTCCCTGGGCCACAGACCATCCGGAGACTTCAAAGGTAGCGTTTCTAGCTTGAGTACTGGCCCCTACCGCTGTTTCAAAACTTCCGTCGGCGATGCTCGATAAGAGGTCGGTACATTCAGTCGCTGGGGTACATGTTTCAGTAGTTGAAATGGTTTCGGTCGTCTGGTCGGTGCCATCGGTGTCTTGCCAAGCTATTTGTACCGTATTATCACCTACTTCCGTATTGGTGGTAAAACGAGTAATCCCCGGTGCCGCCATAAGCGTTCCCGATTGTGAGGTTCCGACCACCTGCCAATTGATCGGGACATTTTGGCCATTCGGATTGTTGACTTCCCAATTGCGAAGATTCGTCGGGTTGTCAGAACAAGTAGCGACCAATGAAAGGGCATCCAAGGGAAGAAGCACCCGCTCCAAGAGATTGATTTTTCTTCTGGTGAGCTGTAGCACATCAATGACTGTATTGGAAGCTACAAACCAATACTCCCCTGTATCCGCTACCGGGTCAAAATCGGTGATGGTCAGGCTACTTCCTGTTTCACCGGGTATCTCAACCCCATCTTTGTACCAGACATAGGTATTATTGGGACTCGAAAGATCTTCCGTTCCGAGGGTGACATCATCATTTTCCAATACTCGGATGGTTTCCTGCCGGTCTACCAAGGCTTGGGGGTCGTAGGTAAAAATATCCAGTCCGTTTAGATAAGCAGGATATTCCGCTTCAAAATTGCTGAACACAAAATTATTGTACTCAATAGCCACCTCGGTGTTCGCCACATTGAAATCAGGAATCAATAGCGGGATGTCACCTCGAAAGGCATTGTTGTTCAAGCGCACACTACGTAAGGCAGGAATGGTCGAAATTGTTTCAGGAAGTTCCCCGCCGAAATCGTTGTTGGCCAACCAAAACTCCTCCAACTGGGAGAGATTACCTATGGCACTGGAAATACTTCCGTTCATCTGGTTGTTGGAAACATTGAATCGAATAAGCCCAGGAATACTATAAAGACTGGTTGGAATACTCTGGACCAATTTGTTATCATTGGCATCAAAATACTGAAGTTGTTGCATGCCCCCCATAGTATCGGGAAGGGCACCGGCAATACGGTTGTTGGCAATGTCAAATTCGCTTAAGGCGGAAAGGTTTCCGACGGATAATGGAATGGCTCCGACCAGAATATTATCGTTCAGCAGCAAGTACTGCAAATTCGCCAAAGCCCCTATGTTATCGGGTATTTGACCAATGATGCTATTTTGCTGTAAATCTATCGATGTTAAAGAGCCCAACTGTGAAAGGCTATTGGGTATTTCTCCTCGTAACCCATTGTTGGCAAGGGCTAGACCTGTAACATTGGCATCTACGTCTGTTACGACCCCATACCAATCGCAGACGGGAGCGCTTGTATTCCAATTGGTGTTAACGGTCCAATTTGGCCCATCGAGGGCATTGTACAAGGCAATCAATGCGTTCCGTTCCAAATCGGAAACCCCACAGGCATCATTCCCGGCACTGACCTCTAACATGATCATTTCCCTCTCAAGATCAAGACCGGTGACAACACTGTTGGTAGCAGAAAAGTGGTATCCTCCATTATCCGTGGTGGTCACATTGGAGAGTATCAGGTCTTTATTCGTTTCACCATCAAGTGGCAATCCGTCTTTAAACCATTGATATTGGTTGTTACTACTGTTCAACACGGTACTTGAAAGTGTGATGGTTTCACCTGCTTCTGCAGTTTGCTGCTCAGCTTCATCCACATTTGCCTGTGGTGAAAAAGTGAAATTGGCACCTAACTGTCCAAAGAGTGTCGTGAAGTCCGATTCTAAATCTGTAAAAATGTATTTGTTATTCTCAAGCGCAAGTTGATTAAGGCTTAGAATACCTGTAAAACGCCCTGAAATAAAACCACTTAGGTCGTTTCCTGAGAAATCTACCCTTTCTAGCGAAGGAAAAGCGGCAAAAACATCCGGTAGGTTTCCATTGATATTATTATTTGGCAATACGATTTCAGTAACGGAATTGTCTACCACCGTTACCCCGTACCAGTCACAGACCAACGAATTGGTATTCGTAATACCCCATATTTGATTACTCGCAGTAGTATTGTTCCAATTGGCCCCTCCTGTTGCATTGTATAATGTAATTAACGCCTGACGTTCCGATTGATTTACGTCACAGGTGGTTATCACGTTCAAGGTAATCGAATTCCGGGTCAACTCAAGCCCTTGTACGGTGCTATTGGAGGCAATGAAGTAATAGGTGCCAGCATCTTCGGCCGTTGCATCCTCAATAAGCAATTCATTGCCGACCGCATCTGGAATTACCTCATCGGGACTGCTAGCCTTGTACCAGACATAGCTATTGTTAGAACTATTGAGATCGGTCGAAAGGGTAATATCGTTTCCTAGGGTCACAGATACCGTACTTTCGGTATCTGTATTAGCCTGAGGTGTGTATTCATAAGTAGCCAAAGTACCTGTATAGCCATTGTGTCGCGATTCGAAATCGGAAAAGATAAAACGGTTATTTTGGAAGGTGAAAAGCGTTAGGCCTGAATTGGTACCCGAAAAGGGTATAGAACCCGACAACTGATTGTTTTGTACAGCTATCTCTCTAAGGTTGCCCAATCGGGTCAGTTGGGATGGCAACCTTCCAGTAAGCTGATTGTTTGAAAGATCCAGGCGAACCAAGCTGGCCATCAGTTCAAACTGTGTCGGTATACTTCCAAAAAGTCCATTATTGGACAGATTCAAATCGGTTACATTTGTAAGGTTACAAAATGAAATTGGGATTTGGCTTTCCAAGTTGTTGTTAGACAAGTCCATTCTCGTCAGGTTTGATAAGCTGCCCAACGCTGGGGGCAGCTCCCCGGTCAAGCCATTATTGGGAAGAAGCAATACATCCAGATCCAATAGCGAACCCAAAGAAGGCGGCAATCCCCCCTGAATACCGTTATTACTTAAATCCAATAGGTTCAAATCGATCAAGTTCCCGATGCTTTCGGGCAATGTACCGATAACATTGTTGTTGGGTAATTGAATATTGACCAATTCGCCATCTACGACCGTAACACCAAACCAATCACAAACAGGAACTTCGGTATTCCAGTTGGTACTATTGACCCATGTAGTACCTCCGGTCGCATTATAAAAATCAACAAGGGCCTGTCTTATCGTATCGGAAACACCACAAGGTGCAAGTTCGGAATTGAGGGTCCAATTACCACTGGGCTTCTCACATTGCTGGCGGGTCTCAGCTCCTGAATCGGCGAAGCCGTCTTCGTTTTCATCCGCATACCAAATGGTATCCGGGTTATAAAGCTGCCCGTCTGCTGCGGGATCGTCGTTACAATCATCTACAGGTAGTACGGTATTCGTGTATCCTGCCCCGGGCGATCCACAGTTGGCAGTGACCGAAACGGCATAGCCATCACCATCAGCATCCAGATACCAATTTTCAGGGATGTTGACCTCGGCTAATACCGGGGTACGACTTGCGGCGCTACATGTGGTAGTCGTATTGTACGTTTCAGCATAATAAGTAGTATTTACTGAAATACTAGGTGTCGTAAAAGCGGTTCCAGTGGCGAGCACACTTCCCCCGGAGGCAGTTGCATACCAGCGGATGGTATTACCGTTGGTTCCAGGTGAAGCACTAAGGGTAACACTGCCGGTACCGCATCGGGAACCACCACTGCCAGTGGCCACGGTCAATACTGGTGAAATTTCGGCTACTATAGCGGTTCTAGCGGAAGCAAAACAACCTGTAGTGGAATTATAGCTTTCGGCATAATAGGTGGTAGTCGATGTCAAACTTGGGGTAGTATAGGTCGTCCCTGTCGCCAATGAACTACCCCCAGTGGAGGAACTGTACCAACGAATGGTATTTCCATTGCTGCCGGGCGAGGCAGTCAAGGTTAAGGTTCCGGATTCACAACGCGCCTCGTTTTGACCCGTAGCGTTCCCGACCGTAGATAAGATAGTAGCCGTAATGGCCCTTCTTGAACTGGCACTACATCCTGTACTGCTGTTATAGCTCTCTGCATAATAGGTCCTGGAAGACGATAAGGAAGGTGTTGTGTAGCTTGTGCCCGTCCTTAGCAGGGTGCCCCCGCTGGATGCAGAGTACCAGCGAATGGTATTCCCGTTACTTCCTGGAGATGCGGTCAGGGTCAACGTTCCCGGCCCGCATCGCTCGCGATTACTCCCCGAAGCGGTGCTTGGAGCGGGATTTACAAGAATTCTTATTTTGTTGCTATACTTATTCTGGCCTCCGCAAGAATTCACCCGTCGACGATACCATCGAGTGGAGGTTAGCACAGGTGGATTGTACGAAGTACCGGTAGCACCCGAGATGTTGGAATAGGAACCATTTTCAGAGGTGGCGATCTGCCATTGATAATTGTTAAAGCCGTTACCTACCGCAGATGCCGTATTCGTGATAGTGCCTGGGTCGCCTCCGGCACAAATGGTTTGTGCACCTGAAATGGAACCAGCAGTAAATTGTGTGATAGACGATACATTGACGGAGGAGGAAGACGTACTCCAAACTCCACCACTGCTTCTTGCCCTGAGATAGTAGCGCCCAGTTGCAGACACCGTATAAGTCGTTGATGAATTCGCCGTGCTGGTACCGTTGGAATTGGTTCCTTGCCAATACCAGGTAACTCCCGAAGGTGGGGATCCACGACTCAACCTTACCTCACCGCAATTATTGTTGGCGATTGTCGGTGTCGCAGGGGTAGAAGGTGCGGGAGGGCCGTCTTGACTGATGCTAAAGCCACTTACCGTGGTCCCGTTGACCCGAATTTGAAAGCTGGCCGACCGGGAACTGGATGTCGCAGGGGCCGTTAAAGTATAAAAAGTACCACTTCCGGAGACGCTTACCCAGGTTTGGGATGTTACTATAGATATACTACCCGAACAGCCTGAAGGTCTATTGATGGTAATATTACGGCTACCCCCTGTATAAGGAAAAGAAGAATTTCCGCTGACAGACATCCCAAAACACTGGGAGCTCTGCGCTTTCATATCGAATGCGAAAGCGGTAGTCATCAGCACTAGACCATAAATAACAAAAGCTTTTTTCATGTTGTTTGTTTTGATCGTCGCAATGCGTTTCTTAACGTTCGTACTGTGGCACGTAATCTGCATAATCAATGTATTTGATATTTTCTTCTTTAACGAGACCGTCGCAATTATGATCATCAACCTTTACATCTATTTGTATAGCAGTATACGGCCCGGAGAAAGGTGAAAGCGGTGTGCCGGTACGTTTGTCAAGTAATTGAAAAAGGGCCGCAACCTCATAGCGCCATTTACCGGCCCTTCTTCTTTTATTTTCTCCACCGATAACAAAATCTACGCGAGCGATTCCACTTTCATCTAGCTCAATGATTCCTTCAGAAGGTAGCGTTGTCTGTCTTGAAACGGCAAGTTCCTTGTTGACCAGTGCAACCCAGTTCCTGACTTCTTCTTCTCCTCTCTCCCTAACCTTGGTCACCCTGTAAGGGACTTTGGCATGAGGCTTGCCCACAATTACAAATTTTGACTGAACGGCTTGACAATAAGCATACCCGCTTCCGTTGTCTTCTCGAAAATCAAATCCCGATTTATCGTTGTCGGTTATTTGGGCTTCGATAATTTTAGGCCGGGCCTCGTCATCACATTCATCTCCCACCAAGTCCTCATCATAATCGAACTGAGAGGGATTGTAGGTAAAGCGACAATTGTCCTGCGCATCCGGCACCCCATCATTATCAAAATCGGTATCTGTGGGAGGTTGCCCCAACAACTGCCGCTCTAGATATACTTCATCACCTTTGCGCAAAACCAGGCTGTTACGCCCTGTATGGGAACGTGCATCCGAGATAAAGGCGTTGTCCCCTTGGTTACCATCCAAGGTTTCTTGAAAATTGAAGTGGCCGTTCAAGGTGTTTACGACACTATAGTCATAGTCCTCAAAATTATCTACTCCCATGTCTTGGTACTTGCTATTGGAAGCAACGGCGGTCGGCAGGGTATAGGCATATCCGTACTGTGCCGATGAATAACGGTTCAATGCATCACGATTCTCTAATTCGGCCCCAAACGGACTGTATTGTACTACTTCGCTCGCAAAGGTCCATTTTTGTTCGTCCTGGATTTGTTGGTCGGTAACCGTTCGTTCCCAATTGGTACCATTCAGGTTGTAAAAAGGTTCAAATTCTTTAAAATACCCCTCTTTTCTGGTGTTGACCCTGTCTGAACTTGTATTGGAAACTTCGGTACGTTCCGTCAAATAGGCAAATGACCTTTTGGCACGCCATTCTCCCTTTACATTATATAAATAGGGATTGAACCCAAGGCTTTCAACGGGAATTGCCGCCAAATCTTCCGAGGAACTGACACTCTTTGGAAGCACACTAAAAGGGCCTTCGCATTGGCAATTCCACAAATCATCATACTCCACTGCGCTGGCATTGACAATTCTAAGGTTATCGGCTTCCGCAGTAGCCGTCTGCTGTAAAAAAGTAGTGTTTATAATAGGAACATAATTTCCGGCAGCATCCTTGATCGGGTTTTTCATAAGGGTAATCGAAGCCATATTGGCCATTTGTTGGTTGCGATAGCCTGAACGTACCACCTTAAAGTTGACCTTGCCTTCGATATTCAGGTTACGGCCATAGGTCGCAACGCGATCCATCAATTGCACATTGCTTCCGCTAAAGCCGATAATCCATAGTCTACGGGATACTTCAGGACCTGTAACCAGCAGTTCGTCTCCGGGGTACAAATATTCCCGAGCATCTATCCCTGCCCAAGTATACGCGTCCCCATTTGGTTCCAACGTACCACGTATACCAATATTCTTAGAGGCCTGCCCCATACCTTGGTAGCCCCAATAGGAGGGAAAATTGAAATTGTAATACTCGTCGTTATATTCGTTTACCGTACGGGTCAATAGCACCTGGCCTGTTTCTGCGTCCCAAGCTTCGTTGATTGTCGATACCTGTGACCCTAAATCCTGGGCAATCTTTTCCTTTAACTGTGCAGTCGTATGTATCACTTTTGTTGTAATGGTAGAATGTGCTACGTTCTCTATTTTGGAAAGAGACGGAAATGCGGTCGGTACGGGTATGAATAAAGGACCAATCGGGAGGACAACAAGATTTCCTTTAAAGCCCTTGGTCTCCGACCTAGAGTAACTTTCCCGAAAATCGGTAACCACATCATAATCTACTCCTATGGTAGCATCGGTAGTTACCTCTCCATTTCTATTGATGGTGGGGAGCTTGTTATTTAAAACACCCGCTCTACCGTCTTCTACACTATAGTTGTAAGCTACCGAAGAAACCAATAATTTCTCATCGGATACCTCTTGATCGGTTTCGGAAGGTTCCCTAAAAACCTTTTGAGAACGCATTTTACCATTCATATCATTGGTATGAACAACAAAACCTTGCGAAAGCGTGTACTCTTTTTTCACATTGATAGGAGCTCCCAATAACCCTTTTACAATATTTCCCAAAAAATCACTTTCGTTAGTCGCGAAATTTCCGGGGCTATCGATATCGGTATAATCTACCTTGGTCGGAAAGTCCTTTGAGGTATAGTGTTCGGTGACGACACTCCCAGTGGCATGTTTTTGAACAACACCTTCGTCATAACTGCGTTCCAAATTTTTGACGGTAACCCTACTGTAGGTTACTGCCGCCGATGGAAAAAACTGTTCTCCAAAGGGTTTCTCAATATAACTGATCTCTTTTGGGGCTACCAGTTGATCCCCTTTGTCATCATCATAAAACGGCTCTACAAAAGGGTTTTCCTTGCTCATGTTGGGTTCGTAGGTAGCAACACCACTGGATGAACCGTCTGCCAAGGTGTAGTCATAGGTTTGACCGTACTCCTGACGATAACGATCATTACCTACGGGAGCATTGACCATTTCGTCCCAACGGTCTTGCATTACCAACTTTTTTACCCTTATGCCACCTCCTAGTTTGTAGGGCTTTGGGGTTGTTAAACGAATCCATGATTTGTTCGCCACGAATCGTTGTCCACAGAGATATTCAAAGCTTCGCAGCTTTGCGTTGGGTCCCGTAAAAATCTCTTTGATCGCCCCAAAAGAACTTATGATATTTTGTGCTATATCTTCTATGTTCTGAGTTTTGGCATCGGGATTTAAACCGTATACATAACCGTTAAGATGTTTACGTCCAAAATACCAAGACGCCAAAGAAATAGGGTTCACTTTTGGTTTGGCGGCTCCAAACAACACCCCTTCCATATCCCAAAACTTCATAGGAATCGCAGCATAATAAACCCCATTATTGTTTGGCTCAAATACCCTGATTTCCCTTCCTTCGACCGTGTTTTCCTCTATTTCAAAATATCCGGTAACGTAATCATAATCCTTACTGTCCAAAGAGGCCAACCCTTTGTTGGTCATATTCATCAAAAACCGGAAATATATGGGCTTGTTTAGCTGGCCCTTTAAATACTTCGAAACGAACTGTTCCCGAGACAAAGCAGCCTGCTCATAGGGCAGTTTCACGTAGAGGTATCGTTTGTCAGTGGAACTGTCACCACTTAAGGGAAGTGCTCCATCCCGCTCGTACAACTCTTGGTTCCCTTCTGGATCGTTTGAGGTATTGTTATACCCTACGCCCACTACTTGAAACATTTGCATGCTGGGCCTATCTTGTACATATTGGTAATCATCACTTTCATAGGTGAGTTCTATACGACCTCCTGAAGGTAAATCAATGGCGGAAAGCGACCATGCTGAAGCATATTGGTCCTGTAACCCTCGGTCTTCTTGTTGTACAAAAGGAAACTCCGGGGCAGTCAAAGGCGCCTGGGTTCCACATGATCCATCACCGTTCGGCTTGTAATTCCCCCATATATCGTAGGCCTTTATACCGTAGGCCGGGTTTATATTGTCATAGTTAAATTTATAGGGAGTAAACTTCCCCATTTTTGAACCTCTATAGGTGAAATAAACCTTTTTGAGCGTTAATTTTCCCGTATTTTCAGCAGCACCAAAATTCAGATGGTTGGGCACACCGGCGCACAAAGAATAATCGTACACAAAGTGAGCTGTTTTAATGGCTGTAATCGGTTTGTCATTCGATGGTTCGTCGTCAAGGATGTTGGCGGCAAGCGCTTCTGGTTTTGAATATAGGCGAACACTATCCAGCTGATATAGTTCCTGGCCCAGGGTGCTTCCGGGCAGACCTCCTTGCCGCCCAACAGTTCCCAAAGCATCCTTTCGAGGGCTTAAATGGAATAACGCCACATGTGTTTTGGTCACAATCTTGTCGATATACTTGATTTCCTTGGTCCCAAAAATGTAGTTGCCCTTTTGATCTTTTGGGTGTGTGTTGAGACCGGCATCGTATGAGGCTTTGTTCGCACCATAAGGTACTCTCCAATTATACAGGAGTTTTTCCTCGGTTTGTTCATTACCATCAACTTTTTGAAGTTTGTTGTACAACTCGGTTTGGTTGTTGTATTCAAAAAGGGTGTAAGCTCCCAAATCATCATCGGTGGGCCCATCGCCCTTCAAATCTTCATAATCGGATGAAAGTACAGAAGACAACAAATAGGTATGTGCGTAGGCGGGGGTTTTGGTGTTGCTATAAAAATGGTCGATTCCCGATTTATTATTTCTTGAATCCTCATTTGCGTTATAGCTTACGATGCCGGTGGCACAATTGCCCGCTCCTTGGGTAGCAAAAGTAACCTCTTGCTTATCCATATTGTAAGCAGTCTCACCAAAAACATAGGTAGCACCATCGCCCTTTAACACCCGTATCTCGGCAGTGTGATGTTCTTGGGCTTCCTTGTTGATGCGTTTGGTGTCGGGATATAGGCTCCTAAGCTCACTTGCTGTGAACTTTTGGACCGTCTGGTTGCGGACTTCCCTGTTTCTTCTCTTGAACTTCCCGGTGATTTTCGGCAGGGCCAAATCGGCGCGATCGGAATCTACATCATCTATCTCCGGATAGGTTGGGATACCATCAATGTAGCGCTTTACTCTAAATTGGTTTTGCGCTGGCTTATCGAATATCTCTTTCAGCTTTTCCCCGGATACATCTTCAGGTCCAATTTCCAGGGCAACGGGATCGTATCCCCCTAGCGAATTGAACAGCCCTTCATCGTCATCGACCCTTGGCTCCCCTATGTACTTGAAATAAACGGGTTCATAGTCGACGCTCTCGGCATCGGAACCCTCCAAATCGGGAACATCTTCCCGTTCTTGTCTAAAATATTTTAAGGCCTCGGTATCCCAGATGCCTGTTTTACTGTAAGAGGGAGCAGCGGTGAAATTAACTCCGGCATGCACCGAAGTAGTGGCCTCTACCTCGACTCCTAATTCGAAACTCGTACTTTCATCCTCGACCAGCTCATCATTGATGTGACCTACTTGACTTCTGAAAGGGCGAAACATCCCGGCAACCCCTTGTCCGTTTACGGCATACAGGTCATAAGTATAATTAGTGGTAGGTAAAACCAAGGTGTTTTTACTGATCAGCCCGTCTTTCTCCCTGTTATAATCAAGTACGTCGTCAGATGTTGCATACCCTGTAAATTCGTAGCCATAGGCCGCTTCTTCCTTCAAGGGGTCTTTTAGTTTTTGTACCGCCCCTGTAGCGGCTATTTCAACTTCCCCGTCCAATCCCCAAATGGAGGTTCCTACAGAAACTGCAGCAGTTCCGGTAATATCGGTAAATGCCGTTCTCTTTCGCGGGGTTATGGTGGTATTTTGAAAAGAAACAGAGCCAAAACCACCTAAACCGTAGTCTCTTGTAACACTATTGGGATTATTATCTTTGTCTTTTCGTTCTCCAATATCAAAAGCCCTAGTAAGTGAGGCTCCAAGACTAAAATTTGATAACCCCCGATTGGAATTATAGGAAAGACCCGCGTTCAAAGTGCCGTTCACCGCCCCATCGAACAGCTCGCCCATGCCCAACTTGGCATTGACATTGGGAGAAAT
This sequence comes from uncultured Flavobacteriaceae bacterium, assembly GCA_947493175.1. GTDB lineage: Bacteria > Bacteroidota > Bacteroidia > Flavobacteriales > Flavobacteriaceae > Pelagihabitans. The sequence continues at coordinate 793,325 of CANLQD010000001.1, forward strand.
AGAGACGCCTTCCGTAGCGGAGGTTTGAGCATTCATCCCCACAGAAACATTCTCGGAAAGGTTAAACGCAAGACCGTATGAAGGCTTGAATGAAAAACCGGTGTAATTGTTGTACTGTAGGTTAACTCCGATTGAAGCGGTACCGTTGTCCTTAAGAACATCTTTTGTTTCGGCTCCAAAAACCTGTAAATCCAAATTCGCTTCTACCCCCACGGTCACATTGTCCCTAAGATTATTCTCGTAGACCATTTTATCCCCTTTGAAATCATCAGGAATACCACGCACCTGACGGTTGATCTGCCCTACGTTCAAATTCCAACCGAGACCTACCCAAGAGGCCTCCTGATCCATAGTGATGCCAGAGTCATATGCAAGGTTCAAAGGGTATCCGCCAACATCCATGACTGGGATGTTGTAATTGAAGTTCCCAGAGGCAAGGTCTACCATATCAGAAGTGCCGATGGGCGTAAAGGAGTTGAACTCGGGTTGTGAGGGACCACTGGTCAAAGCCCATAAGTTCGAGGGCTGGGTCATTTGTACAATCAACTGCATGGCCAGATAACTGGCAACAATCTTTGAAAATCTACTCGTTCTAATTCTTTGTATCATTCTGTACCTATCTTATAACTTTAGAGGGATTTCCTTGAACTTGAATTTTAATATTCCATTGCCGAACAATTGGTCTTGATACACCAATTGTATCTGCTCGTTCTCCGGAATACTCCCGAAGTGCAGCAATAACTTTTTAAAAGGAGCCAGTTTAAAATTGCGCTCAAAAGTGACTCCGGAACAATTAACGGTATCTCCAGATTGGGTAATGGCCGTAAAGTCTTTTTCAATCGAAAAAGCCATGTATTCAACAGCTTCTTTGTATCCCAAACCGGTATATTCCGATTTTAAAAGGTCATCCTTAGAATCATGACGAAACTCCATTTCTATGACTCGCTCGGTTTTATGAGTTTGATAAATAGAGTCTATAGTGGCTGGGTTTTCAAAACCCTTATTCTTTATAATGTAGTATTGCAAAGGAACCAATGTCGCGGTATAATCGATATTGGAAACGTGCTGTGATACGGATTTAGACTTCCAACCAGCTCGCTCTAAGTTGAAAAATTTATAGGAAGTATCGATTTCTTCTAACCCCGTATCTGTCTTACAATTAGAAAAGAATGGCACTATAAATAGCACAAATAATACTGCAATGAAACCTTTCATAAGAGATGCTTATTTTAAAACTACATTTGTTAAAAGCTGCTCTTACTTAAGCCTATTCTCTAATTGTTGTATTCGGTTTTGCAGTTCTTGATTCACAGCCTCCTGCTTTTTCAAGGCCTTTTGTTGACTAATAAGGTACAAAGTCAACTCCTCTATTTTTTCGAGAAGTCTAAAACTCATTTTTTTAAGTTCCACTCCATTTTTCTGCATTTCCGTTGCAGACGGTATATTTGGCAGATGTCCAAAATCTTTTATATATCGCTCTACTTCATCCAATGATTTCAAGCTATAGTCTTTGTAGAATACATAATCTGGAGCCACAGCCCCTGCAAGATCTACTTTCACTTCTTGGGTGTGAATTCGACCCTTGACCGATAGCGGGGCATCGGGAGAACTGGTACCAATCCCAACATTCCCCAACACGTAGGATAGATCTACGCCTGTTTTTGTCCAATTACCTCCCGATGCAGCTGTGGTATCATCCGGATCTGAATTATCAAGAACATAATCTGTGGGTTGCTCACATTGTATCAAGGTTTCATTCGGATTTCCCAGTCCGTCACCATCACTGTCTTGATACCAGACCGTATCGGGATTGATATCTCCATCGGCGTCATTACAGTCTAAATTATTGGCAACATACCCCGCGGGCTGCGTTGTACTAGTCTGGCTTATATTGGGGTCTCCATAAGTATCAGAGTCGCTATCCAAATAATATGTAATGGAATACTCTGCATCTATAATATCTTGGATAGAGGGTTGATTGCCGTCCAGTGCCTCCAATCTAGGAGCATATTGAAACTGGCGTGCACTATTATCGGTGACCTCTCTCAAGAATGCCCTATGTTGCGTCTGAACAGTTCCTGCCGCATATTTGTAATCAGTGATACCAACCACCTTTTGACCGGTATCGGGGTCATAGATGCCACCTTCGTTTTGGGTACCTGTAAAACCGACTTCGTGCACAATACCCACCATAAGGTACCATTTATCAACTGTAGGCAAATCACCTGTGAACATGAATGGGTTGTTATTGGCCGAACCATCTAGCCTAGCGACGCTTTTAACATTGGATCCATCCCAAGCATTGAGTGCAAATCGGGTAGTACCACTTGCATTTCCTGTTTTCTTTATCCAAACCATATAGCGGTGTGCAACTGAAGCATCAATGGCAACTCTGGAGGTTTGCCATCCTCCATCATTGGAATTCCCGTCTGTTGGAACACAGGTCCAGAGCAACTGTTGCTGCCCACCGGGAGCCTCTCCGAAGGCACGAACACTGTTTGCATCGGCACCGTATCTATTAAAGCCAGGGGCCGAACCTTGACCTTCGCTCCACGTGGAATCGTCCAAAAGGTTGGTTTGACCCTTGATGGTACTGCAAAACGCAATCGCAACGATTGCCATAATAAGTTGCTTTTTCATTTTCTTTGGTTTGGTTATTCTCGATGGTTTTCGAATATTACTCTAATGGTATTTATTACTATTTAAGTTTGTAAGAGGGCGTGAACCTTTGCATGCCTGTTCAATTAATCTCCCTCATAGTTTGTATTCGCATAGGATATAAATGCATCAGTGATGTCTATCGCCTCTTGGGCAAACATAACATTGCCTTGTCCTTGTGTACCAAGCACTATCTTATAACTATTCGCTAGGCTATACTTTTGTATATAGGTATTCAAACGATTCCAAACTGCTTGACTTAACTCACTCGAGAAACGTTCATTCATATCTTTCAGTTCTTTGTCTGTGCCCCTCAGTTGCGCCTCCAGGGCTTCTAGCTTATCCGTTTGGTTGTTATCTCGAAGAATACCATAAATGACGTAAAGACTGTCTAACTTCTTTTTTTGGGCCTTTACTTTTTTTCCGTTGATTTGATTAAGGTCCTTGGTCATATTGAAACCGTTGAACAGTCTGATATTATCGATATAAACAATTTCCTCGGTATCGTCGGAATATTTGAAAAAGAAAAAAACAATTAACCCCAGTAGTAGAATCGTATTACAAAAAGTAACAAGAAAAAAAGTCTTTTGATTCATTATATCGTCGAAAGATGAAGGAAACACTCAAATATATTTGAAAAAAAAATCTTATAAAAGTAGAACGTTAAAAAAAAATTAAAAAAGTTAATTTTTTACAAAACTACGCTCCTCTTTTCCATTTAAAACGACCAAAGCGACTTTGGAAATTTCTATGATTTGAAGTCCATTTACCTCGTCTTTTGCATTTACACGATGTAATCTTCCGTCGATACGCATTAATCCCAACCGGCCTTTGCTATTGCTCGACTTTACAAATCCCAAATATTCTATTTTAGGCCAAAGAACTGGCTTTGCAGAAGCAACGGGCCTCTTTTTTACTTTTTTTGAAGCTATTTTTTTAGGCTTCGATACCGACTTGGTCTTTCCCAAAAAAGGATCGCGTTCGGGAAAGTTAAGTACCACGGCATCCTTTTTTCTTGTTTTTGCAATAGTTGCTTTTGCTGGAAGCTCTTTAATTTGCACTATATCGGTATCGCTGAAATAAGGAGCTATCAATTTATATGACACCACTCCCCAAATACAGAAAACGGCTATTATTAGTAAAACATTTATTTTCTTTTTATTCATTTAATTCACAATAAAGGAACCTACTGCACTATTTTCTCCGGTATTCCCCGCGGCGTCTTCTCCCCGTACTCTCCAATAATAGGTATTGGCGTCTGTAAAAGTGCTTGAGTATTGCCCGTCGCTATTGGTATCTGTCAACGCTATGGTACTAAAATTCTCGTCCGATGAAATCTCTATCGTTCCCATAATGGATGATTGTATTTCTCCGGTATCCGTAAAGCTCCAGCTAAAGTTAACCTCATCGGCGGTAGTGAGCGTTTGATCGGAGGTAGGAGTGCTCAAAACTGGCGCAGGAGGGTTTTGCGTATCCAGAAAGAATTTCCTTCGAAAAAATCGGGTCTGGCTACTACTGTTTACGGCTCTTACTTGCCAAATATATTCGGCATCTTCAGTGATCGTCCCGTCAGGGATCGCAATTGACGACCCTACCAAATTAGACTCCTTAAAAATGGATGTTTCTCCAAGATTTTCTACCTGCAGAATCTCGAACTCATAGGTATCTGCCGTACTAATCAGTTGCCAAGAAAAGCTTAAGTCAGCATTGTTTATATACCTATTGTCATCGGGAGATTCCAAAGTAATTATTTGATCTGAAAGGTCTAAAGAAGCGACAACGGAAAAGGCCGACTCAAACGTATATGGCGTGAAATATGCAAAATTCTCACCTCGAACCCTCCATGTATATACCCCTGGTTCTATTTGATAGTTGAAAAGTGTTCCGCTGATAAGAGAGTCCAATATGATAAACTGGTTGTTTTCAACCATCACTTGAAGACGATAGTCATCTGCACCCTCCAAGCTCCTCCACCGGAGCTGTACGACATTCCCTTCAATATTTGCTCCATCAGAAGGGGCAATGATAGAAATAGCGTCATCAGAGATATCTTCCTCCAATATGTCATCGCACTGACAAAACAACAAAACTATCGGAAGGTAAAACCATCTATTCAATCTTTTCATAATTCTGAAATATTATTTGTTCATACAATCGCTTCTTTCTAGTTCTCGGTTCTCTTTCAATATAGAAATGCAAGCCTACCACACGGGAATAGTCGAATTCCTTCTCATAGTAATAAGTGGCCTTTAATAGTCCTTTATAGCTACCGGACAAAATCAGCCTATTGGTATAAATATTAAAATATTCGTTTTTAGCAATATGGATTTCCTCTAATCTCACCAGTTCTGATCTGGAGGATATGCTGTTAAAAGTATTCAGGATTTCCTGCTGAACCACATCGGCACTGGCGGCTTGCTTTCCGATAATCCGGTCCAAATATGTCACATCGCTCTTAACCGAGGCTATTTTCTGCTGAGAATTACTTACTTCTAAGAGTTTGGTCCTTGAAGACTGCAGATTTTCATAAGCATCAAAAGCCAAAGAGAAAGATCTTTTGTAAGCGGTAAACCCCATAATTGCCAATAAGGAAATCAAAGCAAAAAATTTCTTTCGATAAGAAATATTTTCAAACATTGAACTTTAATTTTAACCTGATGATAAAGCTGCTACTTGCACCTTCTTTTCGAAAGTCAACGATTTCAAGATTTGCCACCCAGAAACTATTTTTAAGTATCCCTATCCAGCCAGTAAAGGCATCGTTGGATAATGTCTCCCCAGTAATTTCTATTTGATCATTTTTGAAAAAAACCTGTTCCTCCGGCTTTATTTTACTGGTTGGTGGAAATATGCTGAGACTCATCAGGTTTATTCCAGAAGGGATTTCTTTTGTAATTTCCGACAGGTAGTAACTAAGAAAGTTGCTATCATTCAAACCCGACTCGTTCAACATTATTTCTTTATTGTCCCTATCTTTTTGCAGTAATACCAATTTGTTATAGGCAATATTCTCTTCCTCGATGGCTATCTGCAAATTTATATAGGACTTCTGGTAATGGCCTAACAACAAATAGCTTATTAACAGCGCGAGAAGGAAACTGGGCAACGCTATTGCCCCAATTGTATTAAAGGCTTTTCGAAACCTAAACTCACTCCGGTTGGTTTCAAGAAAACTATTCTCAAAATCAATAGTATCATGGGGAAATAGGTATTGCAATAATGTGGCAAAAGACACACTATTCTTTCTGGTGATTTCCTCTCCATCAATTTCATAGCTGTTCGTATCGTCTGAAGGGGCAAGTTTAGAAAAATCGGACACCGTATTCTTTTGAAAGCGCATCTCAAAAAATCTCGTAAAAAGGGAACCCGCGTCTGGCAATAATGGTTTTATGGCAGCTATAACAAAAGGACCAATACTTATATCAACAATAAAAACCTGATTTTTGTTAAATAACTCAAGTTCATTGTCTATTACCGATTTACGTACAACTGAGGCATAAATATATCCAGACTGTACTAGTTCATACCAATAAAAATCATCGGCATTCGCATTAAAAATCAATTTAGAACGGTGGTTTCCCGTATTCTCCAGTTTTTTGGAAATAATTCCTTGACCCGTAAAAGATAATAGGGTGGGTCTATTTTTGGGTATTTCCTTTAACAACTCCTCAAAACCTATGTAGGTAGTCGAGGAATCTATAAACAGGGAATTGTTCTTTTGTAAAACCTCTATTACCTGGTACAGCGTACTATCTTCTTGTATCGATACCTCGATACACAGAAACCGCTTCTCGGATAGTATATTATTAAATACTTTCTGAACCATTAGTAGACCAATGTTGGTTTAATAAACACATGAAGTTTCGACTTTTCCTTTGCCCTTCGCTTACTACTAAAAAACCACTTGATTACCGGGATTCTTGAGAGGAAAGGAGTGCCCGTTCCCGAGTTCTCCTTCTCCAACTCGTCCAATCCACCCAACAAAATCATCTCATTGTTCCTAACACGAATTAAAGACTCGAATTTTTGTGTTGATTTACCAGGAGGTGCGTTTTCCCCGGCACGACCCAAGAAAGCGCTCTTTTCAACTACGATGTTCAAAGTAATATGCTCATCTTTTGAAACATAGGGTAGTATATCGACGCTAAGATTTGCCTCGGTCGGTTTCCATTGGCCCGACTGAAGAATATTGTCATTAACCCCTGAATTTATGAGTCTGTTGGTCTGTTCAAAATAGTAGTTGGTCTCTCCAATGGAAACGTTCGCTTTATGGCCACTCAAAGTGGCAATTTTGGGCGTAGATTTTAACTGAATAATGGAGTTGTTCTCCAATGCACTCAGATTTGCATAAAAGTTCTCGGCGACCTTTCCGATATTGATGATTCCTAAACCATTAAAGGCGTCGATCAACTTATTGATCGAGGTAGAATTTACAGTAGCATCTACTGTTGGGAACAATACTCCTTCGGTCTTGACATCTTTTCCATCCTCACTTAAAATACCCTGTAGGCCTGTTTGAATGTCATATCCTTTCTGGTATTGTACTATTAGCACCTCAATTTGCACCAAAGGAACCACTTTGTCCAATTGCCGAATTACTAATTTTAGTTCCTCTAAAATAGGCTTCGACCCTGAAACCAAAATCCCGTTAAGCTCTACGAATTCCTGCATTTCCACATCTTGCACATAGGCTTTAGGCAACGTATTTAGAACCGTTTCAATAGTTCTATTTTCTAGTTGTATCAATTCTGTTTGCCGTAGCCCTTCCGTTGTTTGGAGTCCTATGAGGTACAGATCCTCCAACTTTTTGGAAGTATATCTGGTTCCTTTAAACACATGATCAAGCAGGCTGTCGAAATCGATGCTGTCCGAATAAAATGTGGATATCACTTCATCGGGCTTATCATAAAAAAAGTAATTGATGTTCAACAAATCGGATGCTTTGGAAATTAGGGTGGTTGCATCGATTTCATAGGCGCGTATCGTCAAAAAACCCTGCTCGTTCATGTCTAATTCAAGTTCGCCTGGGGCAACGGTGCCCTTTGTATTTCTAGTCGACCCCCTTCTTCTTGCGGAGGTCCTTCGCCCTTGATCGGGAACCTGGTCCAGCTCCAAAGCTTTGGATAAAAAATAAAACCCATTTTCATCTACGGAAGCAATCAATTGATTGGAACGGGCAATCATTTCGATTACCTGATCAAAAGGTCTATTGATAATATAAGCCGAAACTTTCATCATTTTTACTTCCGGTGCCAGAACGATATTCTTATTGGACAGTTCGGTAATTCGCTCTGCCACCAACGGCAGGGAATCGTTCTTTAGTTTTACCGATAAGAAGTCATTTGCCTGATTAAAAGAAATATCGATGGGCTTTTTAGGTTTCTCTTTGGGAACGTCTCTTGCGATTTCCCGTTTTCTGAAGGTGATGATTTCGTTCATATAACCTACTTCAAGATTATATTTATTGGCTAGAAAAATATAAATATCCCTTACTTTAACATCGAAGAAATTACTGACCACCATCTCTGTAAGTCCAGGGTCGGCACTTACGTTGATTCGATGTTCCTCTGCCAAGGAGGTTATGATTTCGAATAAAGTTAGTCCGGAGACGTCCAACTCTGTAAGTTCATCGAGACCAGGTCGTTCTTTGGCTACTTCATCGAATAACTGTTCCAGCGTTTGTGTTTGGTTTTGGGGGAACGCAATGCCCACAAACAGTATACTGATTACTACTACTACCTTTCTCATTATTGGGCTTCAATTATAATGGAATATACTTCCTCAATTGAGGTTATTCCTTTTTTTACCAGTTCTATGGCCTTATCGGAAAGCCTTGAAAAATTCTTTTCGGAAACGAAAGAATCTAGATGGGAGGGTGCTTTCTTTATTTCCTGAGAAAGCGAAGCATCAATCGGGATTACTTCATAGATAGCGGTACGGCCATTATAGCCGGTATAATAACAGCTTTCGCAGCCTTTCGGACTCCAATGACCGGAAAGGATTTTGAAGGCTCCGTGATGATATTCCCCACCAACAGTATCGCAAAATTTCTTGCAGTCGTTGCATAACTTGCGAACCAGTCGTTGGGCCACCGAGATTTTTAAAGTCTCGGCAATCAAAAATGCCGGGACACCCATATCTACTAACCTTGAAATGGTTCCCAACGCCGAGTTTGTATGAATAGTCGATAAGACCAAATGCCCGGTTAAGCTGGCGCGGATTGCCATTTCGGCTGTTGCGCCGTCCCTGATCTCCCCTAACATTATAATATCGGGGTCTTGACGTAAAAAGGTTCGAAGGGCACTTGTAAAGGTGAGTCCTATCTCTTCTCTTAACTGTACTTGATTAATTCCTTTTAAAGTATATTCTATGGGATCCTCAACTGTAACAATATTCGTCTTGATATCGTTCAAAAGTTTTAAACTGGCATATAGTGTAGTTGTTTTCCCAGAACCAGTAGGCCCGCTTATGAGAATGATTCCTTTTGATGCTTTGAGCGCTTCGAGGTACAGACTTTTTTCGTCTTTGGTCATTCCCAATTTATCAATGCTCAAATGATCTGTGTCCCTACCCAAAATACGCATTACGATTTTTTCGCCATGGAGGGTAGGAAGAATGGACACCCTAATATCAAAATCATCATAATTTATGCGGCCATCTTGGGGCAATCTTTTCTCGGTGATATCGAGGTTTGATTTGATCTTAATCTTATTGACAAGTTCCAAATAGTTCTCATTTTCTATTTTATACTTTTCAATAAGCTTTCCGTCAATTCGATATCTAATGCGCCCGTCATCTTTGAAAACTTCAAAATGGATATCACTGCTCCCGATTGCTTTAGCCTCGAAAATCAGGTCTTGCAAAAAGTCTTGGGAGGAAATCCTAAAGCTTTTTTCGGTTCCTGCCTGGACGGCAGACTCCATCTCCCGTCCATAATATTGTGATAGTGCCTTAACTACCTTTTCAGACGGTGCAGGGTATAACCTCACCTTTTTTCCGAGAATTAGCTCCAACTCATCTGACAAGGTCTCGAATAATTTTGACTCGTCAACAAAAAAAGTAATCATAGACTCATCCTTTTCCTTAGGAATGATTCCATAATTGTGTGCAAGGTCTGAATTAATGACCTGCTGTTCTTCCGTGGTCAACACTATTTCGGATATCATTGGTTGGTTAGTCAAACAAGTTTGGCTTCAAAAAAATCAAGGTCGGTTATATAAACAATGCATTTCAGGATCAACATGTAAATTGCCAACAATCCTGCTAATGGCACTAAATTTGTTTTCGAAATCATCTTTATCACCAAGAAAGCGAAAATTGAAAAGAGCATTCCGGTGATGAAGTATAGAATATAGTTTATCGTCGAAAAGTAAGGTATTACCGCTAAAAAAAAAAGAAAATCTCCTTTGCCTATCGATTTAAAAAGATTTACGAACTTCCTTTCTTTCAACGAAAGATATACGTATAATCCTAAACAAGTAACCAATAAGAACAAAAAATTATGCCATAAAATTATTATAGGGTAGGACCTTTCAAAAAAGAGAATTAGTCCAATGAGTATGATTAACAAAGGTAAAACAATGTGTATAGCCCTCTTTATCATGTCTTGATAAAAAATAAGCAAAAACAATACCCAAAGAACTACCTCTAAAAAAACCACCACACATTTAGTCTTTTACCGTTTCTCTGAGCGACTTTTTACTATCGATTTCCCAGGTATTGTAATTGCCATCATCATCAAAATCTGACAAGGAAGTAGCCGTTGCACGGAAAGAATTGGTAGAAGCCTCTATTATCTCGATTTTATAGACCGCTTGTCCTCCCTCATCTATGGTCATCGCAGGCTCAAAACCTATTTCCTCAAAATCGGAAGAATAACGAGAGTAGCGATAAAAGTGGTTTTTCTGCAAACCGTACAAATGATTAAGCATACTTTGGGCCTCGATAGATTTGGCTTGTGATATGACGGAGGTCTGACTTGGCAATACCATCAATAATAAGATTCCAATAATGCACAGCACTATCAAGATTTCAGTCATTGAATAGGCGGCAGCATAGTATCTATCCTTCTCGTTTCTTTGCTGAAAACTCTTATTTCCCACGAACACTATAACATTTTTTTAACACAACAAAACTAAACTATTTTTCCGATTTCTTTTATCCACCGTTGATAATTTTACTTAAATCGAACATAGGTGCGTACATCGCTATCATGATTATTCCGACAATCAATCCGATGAAAATAATAATGAGCGGCTCCAAAATCACACCGATCATTTTGGTCTTATGCTCTACTTCCTCCTCATATTCATCTGCCAACCTTGCGAACATACTATCCAACTCGTTGATTTCTTCCGCAACCTCTATCATAGACACCAGTTTGTAACCGTAAATAGCATGTTTTGACATGGCTTTTGAAAAAGGTACGCCCTTAATGATATCTTTTTGAATAGGCCCAATAGAGTTTTCAATAGGGTAGAAACCAATCATCTTTTTTACCATCTGCAACGAATCGGTCAAAGGCGTCTTAGAAGTAAGGAGCAAGTCCAAAAACTGACAGAATCTGGCGAGATAAATCATTTTTGTAAGTTTTCCGAAATAGGGTATTTTAAGAAGGATTCTGGATTTATAGGAACGAAAAGTATTGTTCTTAGCGTATATTTTAAAAACACCTGCGCTCAAAAGAAAGACTCCGAAGAGTACCGCTAAAATCGTTGGGAATCTTTCCGATAAAGCAATGATGTTCTCGGTCAACTCAGGTAGGTCGGCATCGAATTGATTAAACACCGATTTAAACATAGGCACCACATAGGTAAGCATAAAATATAGTACTCCGACAGTTAACGTAAGAACGAACGCAGGATAAGTAATGACCGAAACAACTTGTTTCCGCAGCCTTATCTGGCGCTTAAAGTATTTGTGCAGTTCAATCAAAACCATGGGTAGTTTCTTGGTCTCTTCCCCAATTTTGATACTAAAATATTCATAGGCCGAAAAATGTCCTGTTTTTTGTAGTGCTTCATGAAAACTTCGCCCCCCGACTACTTGGTCCTTAATACCTAGAATTAGTTCTTTATTTGATTTCTTTTTTTGTTGATTGGCCAAAATATCAAGCGCAGTACTAAAATCTACACCAGCATTTAGCAATGTATACAAATCCTTGTAAAGCGCTTCCCGATGCTTTGCCCTTATTTTCTTGGAGAAACTGAACTCTTGATTCAGAAAATCGAAGGAAAAAGAACCAGAGCTCTTTTTTGACTCCGATTTCGTGTTTATCTTACTGATGTCAATTCCCATAATCAGTTTTATAATCTTGTATACTTAGATACTTTTTAGCCACTTTAAACTGAATAGGCACTTCAAACAAGAGAAAGCTCATCTGTGCGCTTTGTATTAGATTTTCGTTCGTATTCGGGTCTTTTATTGAAGAAACATCAATCCTATAGATTCTTAAACTATCTCGATTTTGATTCTGTATCCGATACATATATCCTTTTTTAACTTCGTAGTAGCTGCGTGACATATCATACCGTATGGCCTCAAACGAGTTGGTTGTACCCACTACTTTCTCAGCCTCAAAAAAATCCGCTTTCAAGCGTAAACAAAAATTGCTCAGTGCAAGCTCCTCGTCTACACCGGAACGATACTCAAAAACCTGTTTTGAAAAAGAGGAATACACATAGTACACCATCCCAATAATAATCGACATTATGACGATGTTTATCAATACCTCTAATATGGTAAAAGCCTTAAGGGAGGTCTTCATTTTGTTTGGTTATCAGGTGGTGATAGGTAATTGTATCGGACTGTGTTACAACAGTATAACTTATTTTTTTTAATCGTTCTAAATCTTCATAGTCAGATACATTTTTATGTATTTTAAAAGTTTCGAATTCATATGTTTCAGAATCAAAACTGGGATTTAATTTCATTTCGGAAACCAGTTTGTCTATCTGAAACCTAAGTCTATGATCATTTGCCGAGGGACGGCCCTCCAGGACCGTGATATACAGTTTGAGTGCGATTAACAGGCAAACAGTAATAATGGTTATCGCTATCACCGATTCAATGAGCGAACTTGCAGCTAGATATCCCTTTTTACAAGGTCTTAATGATACCATAGAAGGTTGTTTCTTGATTATCGAAAAGAGCCGAGTACCTAAAACCTCGGGGAATACCAATTGCATCGATGGTACCATTAAGAAGTACATTTTCATAGTTGCCACTTTTGGTTTCCAATTGAAATTTATGGGTATATACCGTTCCACGAACGGTTCCCTGTAGCTGTAACCTACCGTTGCAGTACAACGCCCCTATGATAAGAGCCTTTTCATTAATAATGATACGGTTATTTTCCTTTTCATCAAAAGTGTCCCCATTAATAACGACTCCGCCGTAAATCTTGCTATCTCTTGATAAGGTTATTTTTTTTTCAAATAACCCCTTGTTAGCAGGGATGACCAGACTGGATGGGTATCCCAACAACACTTCCTCCTCTACCGTAATCTCTTTTTTTGCAAAGAATTGGGCACGCCCTTTAAAGCCTTTACCAATAACAATTTTTGGGGCCTGTACAATGACATCTTCCAATTTCGTAGAAGATTCAATGTAAAGTGTGTCTTCCGATTTAATCACCACATTTCCCTTGAACGACATGTTGTTAAGGCGTTCGCCCTTATTCAACTCTATTACTAAGGGCTCCTTCTTAAAGTCATTGTAAATCAGGGATCTTTTATCCATTTTAGAAAGACTCGTGCCTATACTATTTTCGCTTTCCGCTATCGGAGTTCCTATGGTAACTTCAGGAAGCAACTGGGAAGATCTAGAAACGGCTCCCTCAAGAATAGGTTTGTTAAGTTGGTTATTTCCCAAAATAGTAACCTTTTTATAGCCTGCCGACGGAAGCTCCATCGCTCCTTTTATTAGGGTCAGACCTGATACTTTTAATGGCTCATCCCAATCACAAACTACCAGCGCTAGCTTTTTCACAGTATCTCGGGGCCCAACAAAGGCTCTTTTTTGAACCGTATCATTTTTAAAAAATGCCTGTACCGTTAATAGGGTGAATGATCCCCATTTTTTTTTTGAAAAGCCACAAAGAAGGCCGTTGTTAAAGAGGTCTAATTGCTCGGTAGTGAATTCTGAGAAATTATTTGGGTCGGATAGGTAAAATTCAATACAGGAATCACATAAATCAATTAAATCTGACTGAATTGCCTGTCGCGTGGAAAGCTGTAAATTATAGTTAAAGATAAAAATGAGTGCGGCGCTCATTACTGAAATCAAAAGGCAGACATACACTGCATACAACAAAGATCCCGCCTTTACCATTTTAAACTACTACTGTTGTTTTGTCTTCCTCTGATTTTTTGATTTTTTGATTTTTTCTTTTTTTCCCGTTTTTTGGACTTCGGAACTGCGTCATTCACTTTTTGCTCCTTTAGAATACTATCCTTTTCCTTTTTTCTAAAAAGTTCTTCGAAGAAACCCGTTGCCCGCTTGATAAAGGGCTTTCTAGTATATCTTTTGGGTTTTTCGATTTCGACTCCCTTTTTAAAAAACATGGTATCCTTGATAGCACCATTGACCCAAATACCATTCTTCCTGTTGTTTTTGAAGTTCCCCCCAATTAAAAGTTCTCCTGTCTCAGAAAATTGGAGATACCTGCCAGTTCGCAAACCATTATTCCAATTGGCTATTTCATGTAATTGTCCATTTCGATACCATTTTTTCCATCGACCGTTTTTAAGTCCCTTTTTAAAACTTCCTTGCTCAGCAAGATTATTGTCCTTGTAGCTCTTCGTATAGTCACCATGCAATAAGTTTCCTGTACTACCTCCTAGTGATGAATGAATCTCACCTGATTTGTACCAATGATAATACTTTGCACCTTTCACAGAAACACTTTCCTTCGTAGTTACATAGAAAATGTAGTTGAATTCGCTATCAGAAATTATTTTACGCTGAACGTTTTTGTCTGGAAACAAAAAAACGGATAGTACAAAAAAAACAGTTAGATAAAATTTCATAAAATGAAAGGAATTATGACAAACAATTGTCGCAAAGTAATAAAAACAAGATGACTATTTTCAGATACGAAGGATTCTTTTTGATTTCAAAGTGTACTAACAGTATTTGAAAATCAATTTAACTAAACATTCATTTGTTTAAATAGTGAAGGGGAAAAATGACATTTTTCCGAACCATACAATTAGCGCTTAACTGCTGATTACGAAATTAATTTGAAAACATTTTTCATCGGTATTATTCTTTACCATCTTCCTTAATTGAAGTATCCCTGTTAAAGGGTGTAAAAATAGGGTTGGGCGTCTGTGTTTCCCCGACCACTTCTTCTATCTCCCTTTTCAGGTAATTTAAATGGGCAATGGTCAAACGGTCGGTCATCACCGGAAGTGTTTGTTTTATTTTTCCCTGAAGTGTAATGAGGTTGTCCAAAGCCAAAGAGCGCACATCGGTATGGGCCGTATACCCCTCGGAGAGTTTGGCAAGGATACCCTCAACAAGTCCATCGGCCTCTTCCGGTTTGTAAAGCGTGATCATATTGGCCACGTAGGCTTTCTGTAGCTTTCTTTTGTAAGCATTTGTCTGATAAAAAACATACATATCGCCCCATATCAGATGGTTCAGGTCGTCGATATACTCCTCCGGGCGATAGGGATCTTCATCTTCATAGCGTTCAGCGATAAAGGTCATTCTACTTAGCCTACTACCTCCCAGTAGGTTCATCATGACACCCTCCATGGTTTGGGTTACCGACTCTTTGGATTGTGGAGACTGAATCGCATTTAAAATATCGTTTCGCAATAACCATTTCGGTTCTTCGAAAATATGCTTGTTCAAAAAGGCCAACGCTTGTTTTTGAACCTCTTTGGGTACAGGACGATATACCTCCCCTTCTTCGCCCATCGTCTTGGGGGTCACATAAATTCCACCAATATTTTTGGTCACATGAAAAATATAATCGCTGTATTGGTTGACCAACGCTTTATAAATATCATCGAGATTCGAAAAATCATCACTATTGCTTCCCTTTATCCACTCACGCAAACAGGGCGCAATGCGCTGCAGGTTCATAATGCCATAGGTGCTCGCTATCATGGCATCATCTCCAAGATCCTCGGTCTGTGACCTGGGATCAAAGTCACGGCCCTCACCACCAAACCAAAGACGGTGGTTGTTCGAAACACTATCGACTACCATTTGGGCCAACCGCTCTTTTTCCTCCTCCAAGGGAATACTATCAGGAAATTTGGAATACCCCCATTGAATCGCCCACTTGTCATAGTCACCGATCCGTGGCATCAAATAATCGGTAGGAATGTTATCTTCCGGTTGCGCAACATAATTAAAACGGGCATAGTCCATAATCGAACTGGTATGGCCATTCTTTTTCAACCATTCGGCATCCCTAAGCTTATCTACAGGAGTAGCACTACTGGCCCCCATATTGTGACGAAGCCCTAGGGTATGCCCCACTTCATGCGAAGCAACGAAACGGATCAGTTCTCCCATTAATTCGGTATCGAACTCCATTTGCTGTGCCCTAAAATCCACTGCCCCCGCCTGAACCATATACCAGCTGTGTAACAGGCTCATCAAGTTATGATACCAACCGATATGACTTTCTAAAATTTCGCCACTTCGGGGGTCCACAATATTAGGACCATAGGCATTTTTAGAAGGGGAGGCAAAATACCGTAATACCGAGAATCGAGAATCTTCCAAACTCATATCCGGATTGTTTTCGGGCCATTCCTTCCCGATAATCGCATCCTTAAACCCGGCTTGTTCAAAAGCTACCTGCCAATCATTGATTCCTTGAATCAAATAAGGTCTCCACTTCTTCGGGGTAGCAGGGTCAATGTAGTAGACAATCGGTTTTTTTGGTGCTACCAGTTCACCACGTTTCCATTTTTCAAGGTCTTCAGACCTAGGTTCCAATCGCCATCGATGAATGTAGGTATTGCGATCTACTTTTTGTTGGTCATCCCCGTATTCCAAATAGGAACTGGCAAAGTACCCTACACGGGCATCGTACAAGCGTTTGCGCATCGGCTCTTTGGGCAATAGTACGAACGAATTGTTGATTTCCAAGGTGACCACCCCGGCCAACACGGCGGCCGGAAGTTGTTTTTTTCGCTTTTCCTTTGTGCTCTGCGCCTTGTAGGTCTTCACCGTTCGTATTTCGGTGTTCATGGGAAAAGTACTGATCTTCTTGATGTACGACTTGTTTTTCTCCAATGCCGAAAGCTTATAGGCACTTTTTTGCGCATTGCTCAAGGTCAACAACGGATTTTCGCTGTTGACGAAATCGGTTACATCAATAAGGTACGTATTTCTTTTTTCGTGGGTCGCTTTGATGTCAAAGGCTTCTAGAATAGGGGTGATGTTCGAATTATTGACCGCTTTGGAAATCGCGTCTTCTTCATTGGCAGCACTGACCAATGTCGAAATTCTAAGGAACACATTATCGCTCGGGCCCTTTTCAAATACGATGGTATTCTCACCTATTTTCTCGCCTCCATAGTTTCCCGCACCTGAGGGGGTTTTTATGAATCTGGTGACCACCAATATTTCTCGATTCAAAAGGCTATCCGGAATTTCAAAATAATAGGAATCGGATACCTTATGTACATCAAAGAGGCCTTTCTTGGTAACTGCTTCTTTGGTAACAAAGCGATCATAGGCTTTTGCCTTGTTTACAGTTGCGGAGGCTTCGTCATTTTTCTTGATAGATTTACCGAAAGACCCCAACGAGCCACAAGAGGTCACTAACAAGAACAGCACAATACAACCAGTAAAACGATACATAATTAGCGAACGTTTCAATTAAATGTTTAGTATGGGGTCGGTCGGGTCGGAGATGCTTTTAACAGCTTGGTGGTACAAAAGTACCTATCGTGAGTAATATACGTTACAAATCAGAGTTTGGCCTCGGAACCTCTGTTACCTTTAACACAATATACGACTATTTGGAAAAAAAGTGATGCCTCGCCCCCATTTTGAGCCTTAGGACATCGTACCATACAAACAATTATCATAATTGGGTCCACTCGATTAACGAAACAAGATCATCACCGCCCCGGCAGCGGTAAGTACCAAAATCATTTTGCGATAAAAATCATCTTTGATATGTTTCACTAGCCTAATTCCCAAAAAAATACCAAGGGCAATTCCGGGAATAAGCTTCAAATCGAACAAAAAAGTGTCGAGGGTAATGGTTTCCCACACATAAATATGCAAGGGCAATTTAAGTAGATTTATGATTAGGAAAAGCCACGCTGCCGTACCTATAAATTCATTTTTGGGAACTCTCATGGCCAAAAAGTAAATGTTACTGAAAGCCCCACCTAGATTGCCGATCATCGTAGTTACGCCGGCCGTCGTACCAACGATACCGGCAAAAAGCCAATGAGTAGGCACCTTTTTTGACTTTCTTCGATCCCACCAGTACATCATTAAGACACTGATCAGTATAATAATGGCCATCCCTATTTTAAAGGTCGATTCGTCCAAGTCGTTCCCAATAAGAACTCCGATAAGTATCCCGAAAAGAATCCACGGCAAAAACCGGGCAATGTAGTTCCAATTTGCATGTCGGTTGTAGTATACTACGGCAAAAATATCCCCGAATATCAGCAATGGCACAACAATACCTGTCGATTCCTTGGCTTCAAAGGCCAAGGCCATCAAGGTGACGTTCACAATCGCTATTCCTTTGATTCCCGCTTTGGAGAGCCCTACGACTATCGCTGCCGTAAAAGCCAGTCCCCAAGCGGTAAGTGTAATAGTAGAGGCTTCAAGGGGCATTATCAGATTTCTGGGGTTCAACAGTACGATGGCAAAAGTATCTTAAAATATTTTATCTTTAGCTAATAACCAATAACCAACTTATGCAACTCAGCACCCTAGACTATTCCATCATCGTCGGATTCTTCACGATTGTTTTGATCATCGGAATCGTTGTATCGAAAAAAGCGGGTAAAAATACCTCTGAATATTTCCTTTCGGGCAGAACAATGCCATGGTGGTTATTGGGGTTTTCGATGGTCGCTACTACTTTTTCGACCGATACACCCAATTTGGTAACCGATTTTGTACGTACCGATGGTGTTTCGGGCAACTGGGGCTGGTGGGCCTTCTTGCTTACCGGTCTGCTTACCGTATTTGTCTACGCCAAACTATGGAGAAGGTCGAATGTCGCTACCGATATGGAGTTTTACGACCTTCGCTATGGTGGAAAACCAGCCCATTTTCTAAGAGGTTTTCGATCCTTATATCTAGGTATTGTCTTTAATGTAATGGCCATGTCTGCAGTTACTTTGGCAGCCATCAAAATTGGCCAGGTCATGCTAGGCCTAACTCCGCTACAAACGGTGTTAATAGGAGGTTCGGTTACCGTAGTTTTTAGTGCCGTCGGTGGTTTTAGGGGTGTGGTCTATACTGATTTTGTACTGTTTTTTTTAGCCATCGTAGGAGCTGTGGGAGCCGCCATTTATTTGGTAAACCTTCCGGAGGTCGGTGGACTATCAAACCTCGTTAACCACGAAAATGTTCAGGGTAAAATGTCTATTCTACCTGACTTTTCAGATACGGAAGCGCTCATTACCATTTTTATCATTCCGATAGCCGTGCAATGGTGGAGTGCCTGGTATCCAGGGGGTGAACCGGGTGGAGGTGGTTACATCGCCCAGCGGATGCTGGCCGCCAAAAACGAAAACCACGCCATTGGGGCTACCTTTTTTTTTAACATTATGCACTACGCTCTTCGGCCCTGGCCTTGGATCTTGGTGGCCTTGGCCTCTTTGGTAGTATACCCCGATATCGCCAGTATACAAGAAGCCTTCCCAAATGTGGAAGAAAGCAAATTAGGGAACGACCTCGCCTATTCGGCCATGTTGACGAAGTTACCCAGCGGGTTATTGGGTATTGTACTTGCCTCTTTGGGAGCTGCTTATATGTCGACTATTTCTACCCATTTGAACTGGGGGTCTTCGTATGTTGTGAACGATTTTTACAAGCAACAAGTGAACAAAAATGCAAGTGAAAAGGAATTGGTCAATGTGGGGCGTATTACTACTGTAGTGCTCATGGTCCTGAGTGCCTTGTTTGCTTTGGAGCTTACCAATGCAACCCAGTTGTTCGATATCATCATTATGTTCGGAGCTGGGACCGGCCTCATTTTTATCCTACGGTGGTTTTGGTGGCGCATTAATGCATGGAGCGAAATCGTCGCCATGTTCTCATCAGGTATCATTTCTCTCTTGTTTTGGAAGTTCGAAGAGACGCTCTTTCTAGGTAATCAGGCCCCTTTCCCCGAATGGACCAAATTTCCGCTCGTGGTTTTGATTACGACAATCATCTGGTTGGCCACGACCTACCTGACCCAACCTGAATCTAAAGAAACCCTGGAGAATTTTTATCGGAAAATACAACCAGGAGGGCCTGGCTGGAGAAAGGTAATTGACGATGCGAAGGCAACAGGAAATACGCTCGTAGAGGGTGATGCAAAATGGTCGGTACCTTCCGGAATTTTGGCTATGGCCTTGGGGTGTGTTTTAGTCTATGGCTGTATGTTCGCCACCGGCAACTGGATTTACGGAAATTACACCTTAGCGGGTACACTCACCATAATGGTAGTCGTTTCCGGATTTTTATTGGCGAAGGTTTGGAATCGGATGAAAGATGATATTCTGTAATGTTTCGAATATAAGCGAAAACCTCAAAATGAAACAATGAATCCAAGCTACTCCAAAACACCATTAGGCAAGAAACTTGGGTTAAAAGAGGGGTTTCGAATACTACTTTATCACGAACCAAAAAATTATTTCGATCTGCTACATTATTGGCCTGAAGGCATGGAGGTCTTAGAAGAGGTCCATGCAGAAAATGCTGATTTTATACACTTATTCTGTTTGCAAGTAGAAGAACTAAAAGAAGTGCTTAAAACCTATATGCAAGGCTTGAAAAAGAATGGTTCTTTATGGATCAGTTGGCCAAAAGGAACTTCTAAAATTAAGACCGACCTTAACAGAGATATCATCCGAGAGCACCTGCTGACAAGCACCCCCTTGGTAGATGTGAAAGTAGCCGCCGTAGACCAGGATTGGAGCGGGCTTAAATTCATGTACCGAGTGAAGAACCGATAAAGCTGACCGAACAACTCTTATGAAAAGCGAACTATTATGAAGAATAGAATTCTTTCCGTCGATATTTTTAGGGGTATGACTATCGTACTCATGATTTTAGTGAATACCCCCGGTACCTGGTCAAACGTTTATGCACCCTTACTTCACGCAAAGTGGCATGGCTATACCCCTACCGACTTGGTATTTCCTTTTTTTCTATTCATCGTGGGTACCTCTATCGTATTTGCCTATCAAAACAAACCTACCACTGGTGCTACCTATAAGAAAATTGTTGTCCGCACTTTAAAATTAATTGGGCTAGGACTGTTTCTCGGAGCTTTTACCTTAAGCTTTCCATTTATCAAAGACTTTGCAGAGATTCGATTTCCCGGTGTATTACAACGCATCGGCATTGTCTTCTTTTTCGCCTCCATCCTATTCATCAATGTACCTTGGAAAGCGTTGATCGGGCTTTCTATAGTATTGTTGGTCGGGTATTGGGGGCTAATGGAATTGGTGCCGGTCAACGGGGTCGCCTCTACCTTGGAACGAGCGCCGAATAATTTAGCGAACTACCTAGATGTGCAACTTTTTGGCTCGCACAATTACAAACCTGACTACGATCCGGAAGGTCTTTTAAGTACAATCCCTGCTATTGTTAGTTCGTTGCTTGGTATCTTCACCGGGCTTATATTGACCTCCAAACAAGCTAAAAAGGCAACCATTTTAATGGGGATTGGGGGGGCGCTATTGATTATTGGTCATCTATGGGATATCATCTTCCCCATTAATAAAGCACTCTGGACAAGTAGCTTCGTGTTGGTCACAGCGGGTTGGGCCAATCTTATCTTGGCACTCATTTATTACTTAACGGACATAAAAGGCGTTGCGTTCGGTAGTATCTTCCGATATGCCGGCGCCAATGCCATCATCCTCTACTTTTTATCCAGTTTCATTAGCAAAATCATGGGAATGATCAAGGTTGGAGAAACATCCTTACATGGTTGGCTCTTCAATACGGTGTATGTACATGACTTTATTTCGATGCAGCTGTCGTCTTTATTGTACGGACTTTCCGTGGTGGGTTTCTACGCCTTATTGGCCCATATATTGTACCGGCGAAAGATCTTTATTAAGGTATAAATTAGTAGACATTCGTAAACGAGCCTGTTGTTCGTTTTATTTAAGAGCGGGTAAAACCACAAAATCTACCTTTTCTGTCTCCTGTCCCGAAGTCACCTTCCGGACCGGCGCAGGGAAAAACAACGGAAACAGCTTCAAAAGGAGCAAAAACCTAAATCTATTGAAAGTGAAAACATGCTATTTACATCAAGTACTAACAGTGTTGTTTTCTTGCTTGATATCCGCTAGCGCGATTGCCCAAAAAGACTATCAAAAAGGATATGTAATAACCACTAACAAGGATACTCTATGGGGTTTTGTAAAAAATCGTAAACCACCACCTTTTGGAAAAATATATTCAAAAATTAGGTTTAAGGGAAAAAGGAGGAAAAAACGATATGGGCCAGACGATATTCATGCCTATGAAATAGGCAATAAATATTATGAAAGCGTATGGGTCGATACCGAAACTACGTTTTTAAGCGGAAGCCTGTTCGATAGTTCCGAAGAAGGGCAACGGCAATTCTTGAGAGTTGGGGAAAAGGGAGCACTGACACATTACATATTCGAATTTCAAGAACAAGGAGAGGAATTGGTCCAAGAAATCGATTACTTTAAAAAAGAGGGCCGCCCTCAACTCATACGGGTTACTCAAGGATTGTTTGGATTAAAAAGAAAACGGGTGATGGCCTTTTTAAGCGACTGTCCTTCATTGGTCGATAAAATTGAGCGCAAAAAGTTAAAATATGCCTTTGAAGTTGTGCATTATTACAACAATGTATGCCCGACGGAAAAATAACGATCAGGCACCTTCTCCCGAGACGTTGCCACACACTAATAGCGTTGATAACTTAAGAAGGCGTTCTATGGGCCGCCAAAAGTTTGGCAACGTACTTTCCGATAACATCAAACTCCAAATTTACCACGGTTCCTACCTCATAAGAATTGAAACGGGTATGTTCGTAGGTGTAAGGAATAATGGCCACACTAAAGGTGTTTGTTCCGGAGTCGACTACGGTTAAACTGGTCCCATCAATAGTAATAGAACCTTTTTCAATGGTAGGATTGCCCATAGAGGCGTCGTATTCAAATGAAAAGAACCAGCTACCATCTTTCTCCGAAACCGCAGTACAAACACCGGTTTGATCCACATGGCCTTGAACGATATGGCCATCGAGCCGAGCGCCCAAAATCATGGCACGTTCCAAATTTACACGATCACCAACTTTCAGATGGTGCAGATTCGTTTTTTGTAATGTTTCTTCTATAGCCGTTACGGTATAAGTATTTTCATATAGCGACACCACCGTTAAACACACTCCGTTATGTGCGATACTTTGGTCGATCTTCAATTCCCCTGCAAGCTCTGAGGCGACGGTGATGTGAAGATTCCCGCCCTTCTGTTCCAAATGCGTTACTTCTCCCAAAGTTTCAATAATACCTGTAAACATCTTCTGTAGATTTTGAGTAGTTTTGCAAGTCGATAAGAACTTGCATCGGACGGTCGCAAAGGTACTGATAATCATGGATGAAAACGGGAAAATAAAGGTTGGGATATCAATTGGGGATTTAAACGGAATCGGGTGCGAAGTCGTACTCAAAACGTTTGAAGACTCCCGCATGATGGACTTTTGCACCCCTATTCTTTTTGCGTCCAATAAAACCATCTCCTTTCAAAAAAATGAATTACAACTGAATATCAAATACCATGGAGTACCCAATGCGAGCAAGGTATTGAACGGAAAAATCAATGTAGTCAATGTTTGGAAAGAGATTCCGAAAATACAGTTCGGCCAACCCACCGAAGAAGCTGGCAAGTACGCCTTGTTATCGCTCAAAGCAGCGGTAGACGCCCTAAAGAACGGCGAAATTGATGTGTTGGTCACAGCACCCATCAATAAGAACAACATTCAATCGGAAGAATTTAAATTTCCGGGCCATACCGACTATTTGGCCCAAGAGTTAGAAGGTGAAAGTTTAATGTTCATGATTACCGATGACCTAAAGGTAGGCCTTCTGACCGACCATGTGGCAGTAAAAGACGCTCCTTCCGCCATTAACCCTATCTTGATACGGACCAAAGTACGTACGATAGAAAAATCTTTGACGATGGACTTTGGTGTTCGAAGGCCAAAAATCGCTTTATTGGGCATTAACCCACATAGCGGAGACAATGGGGTCATCGGAAAAGAAGACGATGCTATTTTAAAACCAGTAATCAAAGAAATGTCAGATGCCGGGCATTTAGTATTCGGACCCTATGCCGCCGATAGTTTTTTTGGATCCGACGGCTACAAAAAGTTCGATGCAATTTTGGCCGCTTACCATGACCAAGGGCTCATTCCGTTCAAAACGCTCTCGTTCGGGAAAGGGGTAAACTATACTGCGGGACTATCGAAAGTACGAACCTCCCCTGATCATGGGACTGCCTATGAAATTGCAGGGAAAGGACAGGCCGACCATAGTTCGTTCAAAGAAGCCGTTTTCGCAGCTATCAAAATCTTTAGAAATCGGGAAGAATATGCCGAACTGACCCAAAATCCGCTACAGAAACAGAAAGTAAGGCGGTAAAATGATATAACGGATGTGGGACGTGCTAAGGTACTAGTTTAAAAGTCGCAACGCTGTATTCTTACACAACGCGGTTTTTGGCCGTCTTTTCAAACATCTATATTTCATCTTGAACTATTGGCAGTTATCAAAATAATAGTATCTTTGCACCCCGTCAATTAGACGGGTAGTTGTCAAACCAGTGTATATACGATGAAGCATAAGGAATACAGTATTCCTTTCTCAGGATTGAAGCAAGGAAAACACGCGTTTGAATTTCAGATTGAAAATACGTTCTTTGAATCTTTTGAGTACGACGAGTTCAATGCGGCGAACATTATGGTAAGCGTGGTGTTGAACAAGACCGCTACTATGTTGGAGTTGACGTTCTCTGCCACAGGAGTCGTTAATATCGACTGTGACCTGACCAGTGAACCTTTTGATCTTCCCATCACATCTACGATGGATCTGGTCGTAAAATTTGGGGATGCCTATAATGACGAGAACGAGGAGATTTTAATCATACCACACGGGGAACATCAAATCAACGTGGCGCAATACATCTATGAAATGCTGGTGTTAGCGGTACCTTTAAAAAGAGTACATCCCGGCGTGGCCGATGGCACACTGAAATCCGACGCATTGGACCGGTTACATGCACTTCGACCAAAAGAATCAAAAGACAATACAGAAGAAAACGATCCCCGATGGGATGCATTAAAAAAGTTAATAACGGATAAATAAGTGATCAATGGCACATCCTAAGAGAAAAATATCGAAAACAAGAAGGGATAAAAGAAGAACCCATTATAAAGCAGTGGCCCCGACCTTGGCTACAGACCCTACTACAGGGGAAATGCATTTATTCCACAGAGCACATTGGCACGAGGGTAAACTATATTACAAGGGCCAAGTATTGATCGACAAAACAGAGGAAGCCGAAGCTTAGGTACTTGACACCCTTTATAAAATATACTCTCGCCTTACCATAAGGCGGGAGTTTTTTGTGGAATTTCGTCATATGCCATTTTTGATGTCAAACTACACCGAAGGAAAATGATCGCCCTCTGTGTTAGATAAAAAAGAAACCTTAGTAAAAGAGTCTTAGCTGGGAGCTATTTTTGTCCTAAACGTAGTAGGTGAAAAAACGTATTTCTACCGAGTAACTTAATATCGTAAATGGTGTTAAGGAACAAATAGAACATATAAAAAAATCCGTAAGGGCGCTTCTTTAGGAGATTCCACCGAAATTTACAATCCTTCCCAGAAAAAGACAGAAAAAGCGAATCTTTCTAAAAAAACCATTTTTAGGCAAAAAGTGTTGAAAAATCACTAATTTTCACGAGTTTTGTGCCAAATTTGGGTTAATTCAATTCATTAGAATGGGTAAATTATCAGCAGCCATCACCGCTGTAGGGGGCTATGTACCAGAATTTGTACTTACCAACAAGATGTTGGAGGAAATGGTAGAAACCAACGATGAATGGATAACGACTCGAACAGGGATACAGGAACGAAGAATCTTGAAGCCCGAAGAGGGTGAAGGAAGCTCCTATCTCGCCATTAAAGCCGTGCAAGACTTGTTTCGCAAGAAACAGGTAGACCCTAAGGAAATAGACTTGGTAATCCTTGCCACCGCGACCCCAGATACTTTGGTAGCTTCTACTGCTGCATACGTAGCATCTAAGATTGGGGCTACGAACGCCTTTGCGTACGACCTTTTAGCAGCTTGTTCCAGTTTTTTGTATGGTATGTCTTCCGCAGCTGCGTATATCGCTTCGGGGACCTACAAGAAAGTATTATTGATCGGGGCCGATAAAATGTCATCTATTATCGACTATACCGACCGAACTACCTGTATTATTTTTGGGGATGGTGCCGGGGCCGTACTATTTGAGGCCAATGAGGAAGGTCTGGGACTGCAAGACGAATATTTACGTTCAGACGGCATTGGCCGTACTTACCTAAGTATGGATGCTGGGGGGTCTATTTTACCCGCTTCCGAAGAAACCGTAAAAAACCGACAACACTATATTTATCAGGATGGTAAAACGGTCTTCAAATTTGCGGTAAGCAATATGGCAGATGCCGCAGCGCGGATTATGGACCAAAATCAACTCACACACGAAGACGTATCTTGGTTGGTACCGCACCAGGCCAATAAAAGAATAATAGACGCCACCGCCAATAGAATGGGTCTTGATCATTCAAAGGTTATGATGAACATTCAACGTTATGGCAATACCACATCGGCTACCCTGCCGCTCTTATTGTCAGATTATGAGGCTCAATTGAAGAAAGGTGATAACCTGGTATTCGCTGCCTTTGGTGGGGGCTTTACCTGGGGAGCCATTTATTTAAAATGGGCGTATAACTAATACCGACTATTAAAAACAAATTCCATGGATCTAAAAGAAATTCAAAATCTTATCAAGTTCGTAGCAAAATCCGGTGCCTCCGAAGTAAAACTGGAGACGGATGATGTAAAGATTACCATTCGTACCGGACCTCTAGGCGGTGGCTCAGAAACCACCTATGTGCAACAAATTCCGGTAGCTGCTGCGCCTGCTGCTGCACCAGCAGAGAAAACGGCACCTGTAGAGAAAACGGCACCCGAAGCCGAAGCTGCCGATGATTCAAAATACATCACAATTAAATCACCCATCATAGGAACATTCTACCGAAAGCCATCCCCAGACAAACCTGCTTTTGTAGAGGTCGGTAAGCAAATCTCAAAAGGTGACGTGCTCTGTGTTATAGAAGCGATGAAGCTCTTTAACGACATCGAATCCGAAGTATCGGGTAAAATCGTTAAAATATTGGTTGACGATTCTTCTCCGGTAGAGTTTGACCAACCCTTATTTTTGGTAGACCCTTCCTAAAATAACAACGACGAAACTTCAAGCACCAAATTCCAATAGTACCTTCTTTGGGATTTGTGATTTGTATTTTGGAAATTTAATCCAATAGGTTATGTTTAAAAAAATATTGATTGCGAACAGAGGGGAAATTGCACTGCGCGTTATCCGGACCTGTAAAGAAATGGGTATTAAAACAGTAGCGGTGTATTCCAAAGCAGATGAGGAGAGCCTGCATGTTCGTTTTGCCGATGAAGCCGTCTGTATAGGCCCGGCCCCCAGCAGCGAATCGTATCTCAAGATTCCGAACATCATTGCCGCAGCAGAAATTACCAATGCCGATGCCATTCATCCTGGATATGGGTTTCTATCCGAAAATTCCAAGTTCTCCAAGATTTGCGCAGAACACGATATCAAGTTTATTGGGGCGTCTGGAGAGCAAATCGATAAAATGGGCGATAAGGCAACGGCCAAGGCTACCATGAAGGCGGCCGGTGTGCCTTGCGTGCCCGGGTCGGACGGACTATTGAAAGATTTGGCCCATGCGAAAAAAGAAGCCAAAAAGATGGGGTATCCGGTAATGATCAAAGCGACCGCTGGTGGTGGTGGTAAAGGAATGCGTGCCGTATGGGGAGAGGATGAAATGGAGGCGCATTTTGAAAGTGCCGTACAAGAAGCCACCGCTGCTTTCGGAAATGGTGGCATGTACATGGAAAAACTCATCGAAGAACCAAGACATATCGAAATTCAGGTCGTAGGAGATCAATATGGAAAAGCCTGCCACCTGTCCGAGCGAGATTGCTCCGTGCAGCGCAGACACCAAAAACTGACCGAAGAGACCCCTTCTCCTTTTATGACCGACAAGCTTCGGGACGAAATGGGAAAAGCAGCCGTAAAAGCGGCAGAATACATTAAATACGAAGGGGCTGGTACCGTAGAATTTTTGGTCGATAAACATCGGAATTTCTATTTCATGGAGATGAATACCAGAATCCAGGTCGAGCACCCGATTACAGAGCAGGTCATCGATTACGATTTGATCAGGGAGCAGATATTAGTGGCAGGAGGCGTCCCGATTTCAGGAAAGAACTATATCCCAAAATTACATTCTATCGAATGTCGTATCAATGCAGAAGACCCCTATAATGGCTTCAGGCCTTCACCGGGTAAGATAACCACACTTCACATTCCGGGGGGTCACGGTATCCGAATGGACACCCATGTATATAGTGGTTATATAATTCCGCCTAACTATGATTCGATGATCGCAAAGTTGATTACAACGGCCCAAACACGGGAAGAGGCTATTAATAAAATGAAGCGGGCGTTAGACGAGTTCGTTATCGAAGGCATCAAAACCACCATCCCGTTTCATCGGCAGCTCATGGATCACCCCGATTATCTCGCGGGCAATTACACCACGAAATTCATGGAAGACTTTGAGATGCAACCCGAAGAAGAATAAACACAAAAACCCCGTAAATTCGGGGTTTTTTGTTGAACTGTATCCCTGAAAACCGGGAGCTATTTTCACGGTTTACCAGTTTTCCTATCGAAAGCCATCCTCCTAATTTTACATCGAATTAAGAATCAAATTGGTATTGGTACAATTTTAGCTCCAAAAAGCAGTTAATCAATTACAATTCCTATAAAAAATGCTTAAAAAGTATCTTACGTATTCCCTTCTTTTATGCAGTATGCTATGTTGTACGAGTTGTTTTGAAATTCTTGAGGAAATCAATATGCACAAAGACGGGAGTGGTAGTATGTTGGTCACTTTTAACATGAGCAAGAGCAAGACCAAACTAGCTTCCATCATGATGCTCGATAGCATCAACGGTTACAAGGTGCCCTCCGAAGATGAGATCAATGAAGCCCTAAAAGATGTCATAAATCATTTAGAGAAGACGGAAGGCATTAGCAATATCAAAAAAACAAAAGACTTCGAGAACTATATTTTTACGGTAGCCTGCGATTTTAAGAATGTAGAAAGTATCAATGGTATTTTCAAGGAGTTGATCGATAAACAGAACAGAAATGGTGGAACCAAATTCACTACCAAGAATTTCTCTTTCAATGGAGCTACGAACACATTTAATCGTTATTTCACCTATGACGATAGTATTAAAAAGTCTTTTTACCATCTGAAGCGCGAAGACAGAAAGGTTTTCGAAGAAGCCAGCCTTACCGCCATTTATAGGTTCGAAGACCCTGTAAAAAGTGTTTCAAACCAAAAAGCCAAAGTTTCTCCCAATAAAAAAGCGGTGATGCTCAAGGTAGATGCCATGGCATTTATCATGGGAGAACAGAGCTTGGCCAACAAAATACAATTATCAAAATAACAAGACCTATTAAAACAACCAAATGAGAAAGCTACTACTTATAGCATCGACCGTATGCATTACCTTGACCGCTACTGCACAGGACCTGGCAACAAAAATACCATCGACCGCCACGGCGGTAGTAACCCTAAAAGGAAAGCGTATCACCGACCTGGTATCCGTTGAGGAGTTCTCAAATTCAAAATTGGGCGAAATGATCGGCAAAGAGCTGGCCAAAGAATCAGACGAAAAGGTCAATAATTTAGAAGAGATGGGGCTTGCGCTCGATCAAAACTTCTATTACTTTCTAGAAATGGACAAAGGGGTATTTAACAACTGTTTCTTGATTCCCTTAAAGAATTCGCAGGGTCTTCTAAATTTAATGGGCAACAGTCAACGAGAACGCATCATTACCGAAAACGGACTCTCTTATTTCCAGGATGACTATGATGGTAGTGTAGTTCTATGGGACAATTCTACCCTTTTGGTTCTATTCGCCAAAGATACTTCAAACGATTATGATTTCTATGATGACTACGGGTACAACGACTATGGCAACGATAACTACGGAGATGCTTTGGAAACACCGACACCGGCAGTTGTTGAAGAAGAAGTTGAGATAGAAACTATCGTCGAGGAGGCCGCAGAGGAGGTTGCCATCGATGCAGAATCGGAAATTGTGGAGGAAACGGTCATCGATATCGAAGAAGTGGTGATAGAATCTACCGAACCAACAGATAACTATTACAACGATTATTACAATAGCGAAGAATACAAAAAGCAAGAAGCGGCAAGAGAAAAAAGACGTTTGGAGCGAGAAGCTAAGCGTGCTGAAAAAAGAAAAAAACTAGCCGAAGCTACATTGCAAAGGGCAAAGACCATCATTGCCGGGAATTATACACAAGGAAATATCCTAAAAAATGCGGGCTATGTAAAAACCATCGGTAACGGTCAGGACGAAGCCGTTGCCTGGGTCGATGACTTTGGCAGTATCTATAAAGATGCCATGATGGGTTCTTACTACGGCGCCATGAACCCCTATAACTTTATGGATATGGACAAGCTATATGGCGGATTTTCCATTTCAGCCAAACTAAATTTTGAAAAAGACCACGCCTCGGTGAAAACCATCTATTCGATGAATGATGAATTGGCCGATATTTATCGCCCGATGTACCAAGGCAAATTCAATTCGAATTTTGCAAAATATATCAATGAAGATAGGCTATTAGGTTACTGGTCGATCAACATGAGTACGGAAGGCCTGTTGACCTCCTACCCCCAGTTGATGGATGCTGTATTTAAAACCGAAGGAGAAAAGAATTATGGCGATGTGGTAGCATTGGGCACACAATTGTTCTCGTTATTGCTCGACGAAAAGGCGACCGCCGAAATCGTACGTGGAGATATGTTGCTGGTATTGAACAATCTCTCGGAAAGAGAGGTGACCTATACCGATTACGAATATGACGAGGATTACAACTACAAAGAGGTCGTAAAAACCAAGACAGAAACGGTACCGGACTTTCTATTTATGTTCTCTTCGGAACAAAAATCGCTTTTCGACCGCTTGGTACGAATCGGTTTAAGGGAAAAAGAGTTGCAGGCCATTGGAGGTATATATCAAATTGTTTCATTGCCACAATCATCCCCTTTTGATATCTATGTCATGTTCAAGGATAATACTGCGTTCGTGGGAAGTTCCAAAAAAGACATGATGGCAATAAGCAATGGCACCTTTGCCTCCAAATTATCAAGTACACACAAAAGAAATATGAAAAAGAACGTAACCAGTCTCTTTGTAAACGGAAAGAAAATAGTTGCTGAGATTCCGGTCGATTCTTATCCTTCCGAGCTTCGCAATAAAGTATCTTTCCTAACCAACAATACAGAAGATGTCTATTTCAATTTTGAGAAAATCAAAGGAAATACCATGAAAGGGGAAATGATATGGAATACTCCCGAAGAAGGGCATAAGAACAGTTTTGCCTATTTCATCAATATGATAAACAGACTAATGGAATAAGGTTCGCGACTCCTTTGTATGAAAAAGTGGGCCAAAATCTTACTGGTTTTTATAGGACTCCTAGTTGTCGGCTATTGGGGTTACAAGTATGTGAAAGATACCTCCTCATTATTAGGTATAATACATGTTGATGCCGACTGTGCATTTAAGATCGATATTCACGATATCAAAGAGACCTTGGTGCTAGATGCACTATCGTCCCCTAAACATTACTTTGATAATATATCGTTCTCGGACAGTGAAAAAAAACCCGATAGCCTTGAAGACAAGGGAATCGACTTGCAGCCTTATAGTCTCGTATTTTATACCCATCCAGCTGTTAACAATACGCTGTTCGGGGCATTGAAGATCGATGATACCGCTAACTTCGAAGCCTATATTGAAAGTGAGCTTACCAAGCGGAATACCGTGATTGAAACAGCGGAAGATGGCTCTTACCGCTATGCCATTGTACAAAAATCGAAAATAGCACTCGCTTGGAACGAGACTGTCTTGGTACCGGCGTTTTCGCCTGATATGCCTTTAGAAAAGTTGCAGACCATTTTCAACGCTGTTTTGAATGAAGGCAAAACCATTCAGGATAAGGCACACCCATTGATTCAGCGTTTATCAGATTCAGATGACCATATGGTGTATGTGGGGCAAAAGAGCAAATTGACCCTTAATTTTGAAGATGGAGCGGCAATTCTCGATGGAGAACTCTACACAGAAACCCCGCAACGGTTTCAACCGGAAATTACGGTCGAGACTGTTCCCGAAGCTTCTTTTCAGTTCTATTTTGACGGAAATTTTGAAAATACGATCAATAAAGACCAAATGATAGCAACCCTTGAAGGAGTTTCTTTTTTTGAAAAAAACAAGTTAGATGTTTCGAAGGTAATAAATCGCACCAATGGTTTTGTGAGCCTGGCCATCAAGGGGAAAACCGTCCAAATCGATACCATCATATCGTATGCGTATGATGATAATTTTGAAAAAGTGGCTAAAAAAGACCTTCAGGAAAAACAAGTTCCTAGACTTCACATCAATCTTGGTGCTGAAAATGAAAGCCTTCTAGATTATTTGGATGAACAGGGTGTGCTGGGTCCAAACTATTTGTTTGAGCCCTTTCCATTGTATCAGTTGTATGTGAAAGAGGATGCTTTGCATACCGGCTTTGATACCTTCAAAGGTACTATCGATAAACAAGAGCAGGTAAGCAGGGCCTTCATGAATACCAAAATAGATTTCGAAAAACTAAGCGATGATTTGGGAATTCCCCAATGGAGCCAATACCTATCGACCCTAAAAAACCTTCAGATACAAGCTTCCCAGGCAAAAAGCAACAAGGTGGTCGTTAAAGGTGCCCTAACCGGATGGCAAAGCGATGTAAATATCATTTCCCAATGGGCTTTTTCAAGATCGAAAGACTCTGTTCAATAATCATAGGGACTACCGCTACCGACTAGTTGGTCGGTGCCCACCGTATTTTACCAGTTTTGTCACTATTTTTTGTTGGTCATCGATGAAATACCGACAGGGGTCGATGCACCCCCCCCTATTTTCGGTATGGTGCGCTTTGTAAACCGACCCGATGGTCTAAACCGCTATTTTTCTTTGTATTTTGGTGCTATGAACCTTAGTTATTGGGAATACAGCACGTGGCTCTCAAACATCGATTTTACAGTAATAGGTAGCGGTATCGTAGGCCTAAATTGTGCCCTACAATTACAGACCCGTTTCCCAAAGGCCAAGGTATTGGTGCTCGAAAAAGGAATCTTACCTCAAGGAGCCAGTACCAAGAATGCTGGTTTTGCCTGTTTTGGAAGTATTTCGGAAATTATTTCCGATTTGAAACACCATTCCCAACAGGAGGTACAACAATTGGTGCAACAACGTTGGGATGGAATCCAATTGCTCCGTGCAACTCTAGGTGATGCCCAAATCGATTATCAACAGCACGGAGGCCATGAACTCTTCTTAAAAGATCAAAACGGGTTGTACCAAAAATGTTTGGAGAAGTTGGCGACCATCAACACTTTGGTCGAACCTGTTTTCGGAAATAAGGCCTTTGTTCCGCACCCCAACGCTTTCCGGTTTCAAGCCATTCAAGAGCAGTATATCACCAATAATTTTGAAGCACAAATCGATACGGGTAAGATGATGGCAGCTTTGCTAGGGGTATGTCAAAAAAAGGGTATTCGGGTGTTGAATTCGACTACCGTATCGGATTTTTCGGAAAGCGGAGGTTATGTTCATGTAAGTACCGATCATTTCGAGTTCCGAACGGCGAAGTTGTTCATTGCTACCAACGGGTTTGCTTCCCAGCTCTTGAA
This sequence comes from uncultured Flavobacteriaceae bacterium, assembly GCA_947493175.1. Taxonomy (GTDB): domain Bacteria; phylum Bacteroidota; class Bacteroidia; order Flavobacteriales; family Flavobacteriaceae; genus Pelagihabitans. The sequence continues at coordinate 827,324 of CANLQD010000001.1, forward strand.
CGAATCTGTAAAACCGGCCCGGGCACAAGTCTTGATTACCAGACCTATTCCTAAACTTCGCATAAAAGGCACCTTTCATTTGGACGAAGGCTACTACTATTTTCGGAATATCGACCATCGAATTTTGCTAGGCGGCGGTAGAAATTTAGACTTTGAGGGAGAGGAAACAACCGAGTTCGGGGAAACGGAACGTATACAGCAAAAACTGGAAACACTGTTAAAAACGGTTATTCTGCCCAACACTTCTTTTGAAATAGCGCATCGATGGAGTGGAATCATGGGCATAGGGGCACAAAAAAAGCCCATCGTGAAACAACTATCGGATAATATTTTTTGTGGGGTTCGCTTAGGCGGTATGGGTATTGCCATCGGCAGTACCGTCGGAAAGACCCTTGCCGATATTCTCTGAAAACCATTCATATTCGCTTGCCGTTCTTACGTATTATGCCTACTTTAAAGACATCATTTTTTAGTAAAATCGTATGGCCAAAAAGAAATCGCTTCGCAGCAGCGAATGGTTCGGAGGTGCAGATAAAATGGGCTTTGTTCACCGATCTTGGTTGCGCAACCAAGGATATCCCGATGACTATTTTAACGGGAAGCCCGTTATTGGAATTTGTAATACCTGGTCAGAACTGACTCCTTGCAACGGGCATCTTAGGGATTTTGCCGAAGTAGTCAAACGCGGTATTCTGGAAGCCGGAGGCGTTCCATTTGAATTCCCTGTCATGTCGTTGGGAGAAACCCTCATGCGCCCCACTACCATGCTATTTAGAAACTTGGCCAGCATGGATACCGAAGAATCGATCCGCGCCAACCCTTTAGACGGTATCGTGTTGCTAACAGGATGCGATAAGACGACCCCTAGTACCCTTATGGGGGCCTGTAGTGTAGACCTCCCAACAATCGTAGTGCCGGGCGGTCCTATGCTAAGCGGTCGCTTTCGAGGTGAAAAAATAGGCTCCGGATCCATGAATTGGATGATCAAGGAAAAGCAGCAAAAAGAAGGGTATACCGCAGCCGATTTTACTGAAGCAGAGGTCTGTGTAGCCCGGAGTATCGGGCACTGCAATACCATGGGTACGGCAAGCACCATGGCCAGTATGGTCGAGGCTTTGGGACTTACCCTACCCGGATTTTCATCGATTCCTGCGGCAGACTCCCGAAAGAAATTGTACGCCCAATTATCAGGGCGACGCATTGTTGAGATGGTACGGGAAGATTTAACGCTTTCCCAAATACTTACCCGTGAAGCCTTTGAAAATGCTATTATTACCAATGCGGCAGTAGGCGGGTCTACTAACTTGATTATTCATTTAACGGCGATTGCCGGCCGAATAGGGGTAGATTTAAAACTACCCGATTTCGATGCACTTGGGAGCAAAGTGCCTCTTTTGGTGAACCTAAAACCCTCGGGGAAGCATCTGATGGAAGACTTTTTCTATGCAGGTGGCCTCCCAGTGGTACTCAAAGAACTAAAACCTTTGCTTCGTGAAAACGCACTGACCGTTAATGGCAAGAAACTAACAAACAATTACAACGAAGCAGTGTGCTACGACACCGATGTCATTTATACGCTAGAGCAACCCTTACAAAAAGAAGCGGGTATTGCCGTGTTAAAAGGGAACCTATGTGAGAATGGGGCCGTTATTAAACCTTCTGCCGCTTCGCAACACCTCATGAAACACACTGGGAAAGCAGTCGTTTTTGAAAGTATGGAAGACTATCATGAGCGCATCGACACCCCAGGCCTTGATATTGACAAGAACAGTGTTATTGTACTAAAAGGAGTAGGCCCTAAAGGATATCCTGGCATGCCCGAAGTAGGTAACGTTGACCTACCTAAAAAATTGATTTTGGAAGGGGTCACCGACATGGTACGTATTTCCGATGGTCGAATGAGCGGTACGGCTGCAGGTACGGTAGTTTTGCATATTTCCCCGGAATCTACCACGGGGGGCACGCTGGCCTTGGTCCGCAATGGGGATTTGATTGCCCTGGATGTGGAAAAAAGAACTTTGAATCTTTTAATCCCTGAAAAAGAGCTAGCCGACCGAAAAGCTGCCTGGACTCCTCCAGCACCTGTTGCGGAACGAGGGTACGTGAAAATGTATATCGACCATGTAGAGCAAGCAGATAAAGGTGCCGATCTGGATTTTTTGACGGGCGGCTCCGGATCCACCGTTACAAGGGACCTTCATTAACAACTACTAGTAGTAAAGGTCTTCCTTGAGATAGGGAACTAGGAAAGTCTTTTTTATCTTTTTCTTTAATCATTTCTCTTTTCTTCCTATATTGAACATCCCCGAAACCTGAAGAATACCTTTATTAAGTCTCTTTCGAGAATTTTCGTTATGGCGATTCATATCGGATCGCGCACTTTGATGTCCATAGCTTTTTCATCAAGGGCCATCGTGTCATCTCTTTATGGGAAACAAAATGTGGTTTATGCTATATCGAAAAATCAAAGAACACTTGGTCGCTTTTTTATTGCCATCCTTGCTGTTGTTGGTAGGTTGTTCAGCTTCAAAGACCGATAGAATCAGAATGTATGACAAGGAATGGAAAAAGATAGTAACGTCTGCGGAATGGGAAAATTCCTTGGTGGCCAGCGCACATCCCAAAACGTCGGATACCCATAGCCCGTATATTGTCGCGAGCGATGTTGAAATTGGAAGCGAAAATGACCTTATTGGGGTAGAATATGATGTGGTTTTTAGAAAAAAATACCACTCTTTTGTTTTGAGGGCCTACTTTAAAATTGTAACGCAGGCTGCCAAAATTGACCAACATTTAAAGAAAAAATATGAGTTTGTCCGAATGAAATACCAGGGCGAGTCAATGGATACTATACAGGGAGAGGAACTTGCTCTTGAGAAAAAAAAGTATGAGGCCCATAGAAAGATGCTGGAAGGGTTAAGATCATGGAATATTTTTAATAGTAATAGAACGGCAGATCTGGATTTTTTTAAGCGCGACTATATAAAAAAAGTATATTTCCTCCATAAAAATGGTGAAACAGAGGAGGCCATTATCGATTTCCTAATTTATAGACTGGCAGATTTGTATCACTACGAAGACCGTGTACTTCCATCGGATAAATAATTGTATCTTATTCATTCCAGTACCCGAGAGCCATGTCAAAACAGCTTAAAAAAACCCTTTTCGATTTTTGTTCTGTTTTTGTCAACGATAGAATTTCACGAATTGAGCGGATTATTAAGAACCTTGAGGATTCCCTAAAATCGGAGACAAAAAGCACCGCAGGTGATAAACATGAAACCGGCCGCGCCATGGTACAGCTAGAACGGGAAAAAATGGGCAAGCAACTGGCCGAAGCTGAAAAAATGAAACACTTATTAGCAAAGGTTCCGTTAGAAAACACCAATGCTAATATAGGTTTAGGCAGTTGGGTACAAACCTCCGAAAACAACTACTTCTTGGCGATCTCGGCAGGGGAAGCAAACACTAATGGTATTTCTACTTACTGTATTTCTACCGCTACGCCAATTGGACGGTTACTTTTGGGAAAAACCGTTGGAGATACCATTGAATTCAAGGGAACAAAGATGTTGGTCAATAAAATAGCCTAAGCCCGAACTGCACGGTAGAACATTTTTCCAAGACTTTAAACATTCCGTTGTACGGTGACGAAAAGCAGGTATACCTAGGTTAGCCCAAATCTACTTTCCCTCGGGACGCCTTTTTTTGGGAGACTTTCTTTTTGGAATCCAATCGTTTTTGGATGGCAGATCTGGAAGGTTTGGTCTTTCTGCGTTTCTTGGCCACTTTCAAGGTCGCTTCAATCAGTGCTAAAAAGCGGTTCACCACCAATTCCTTGTTCTTTGCCTGACTACGGCTTTCATCGCATTGCAGCGACAATACCCCTTCTTTGGTAAGGCGATTGGAAAGCTTTAAGGATATTCTTTCTTTTTCAGGCTCCGAAAGTCCAAGTGAGTCGGCTACCTTAAATAAAAGTATCGCTTTGGTAGCAACCTTGTTCACATGTTGACCCCCAGGACCACTACTGCGAACGGCTTTGAATTGTAATTCTTTAAGAAGCTGCTCCTTGTTCAAACTAACGGGTTTGCCCCAAAGGTACTTAAACTTGGATGATGCATCGGAAAATCTCCTACGCCTATTGCTCTTTCAAAAAAGAGATCGACATAATATTGAACTCGGAATTGTTTTCGGTATTGCCGCTATCGTTCAGCGGTTCGTTGGCGTAGCTACTTCGGTAAGTAGGACAGCCCCTTTCCTCGCCGCCCCACTGGGTCGCTTCGATCACCAATTCAGATATGGCCTTACTACCGGTATCGAGCAAAAACCGATATGAACCCATAGAATCGGGCAATTTTCCTTCCAAAGAATGTTCATCCAACAAAACACCCTCGCCTATTTGCTGTCCATCAGTAGCAAAAGCGGTCCATTTTCCCGATTCATCGACTTTGTTCTTTGTTTTATTATCATTACAGGTATTGCCCTCTTTTGCCTGTTTGCCCTCTCCAGGGTCCATTTGTCCTACCTGTAAGATAACATCAGAAACAGGAAAAGTAAAACGAATAACGAGCTTTTCACTTGCCTTTACTATTTCTCCTTGGTATTCGTGATAGTAATCTATTTGCTTCCATCTTCCACCAGCAACTCCAAAACCGTCGTCCCTGAATTGGGTCTCGAAAAGAACTTGACCAGGATCTCCATTTATTTTATATGCCTCCAACGTAACGTTGGAAGTCCAAGACTGCGGACCTGAACCATCCCCGGTTAAAAAGTCAGCGCTGGCCTCAAGAGTTATTCGACTCGATTCATCCATCGGGGTTTCCTCTTTAGGGTCTTCTGAAATGTTCTCCCCAGAAGCTTCTTCTTCCAAAGACGTTTCCGTAGCACTGTCACAGGCAATAAAAACAGTCAAAAAAAGTAATAGGTAAATAGAAAACTTACAATCAGTTCTTTTCATGGCCAATCTTTACTAAATTCCAACGCAATCCCTGAGCAGCTTAACAAACTCTAAGTTCTAGCATAGCACATCAGATACCGGAATCCATCGATATGTGTATGTATTAAGTCAAAAGTCTTGGAAAAATGTAATAACTCAACACCATAGAGATGCTTACCTTGATAAACGTTGCAGCCTTATTTTCAGTGTGGGAATCTCCCAGTTTTCGATGAGATGCCTTATTATGAACAAATATTGCAGATTAGATACTGGCCATTCGTTGGTTAATGGTCTCTATAGCGATATTCAAAAAAACATCCTTTCCCATCTCTAAAGGCCCGTGGTGGTTAAAGTAAATGTTTTGTCCCTCGTAGGTACCAACAATCATATAATGGCCTCCCATGTAATAGGAGTTCTTGACAACTACCTCTAGACCTGATTTTTCAGATACCTTAAACTCATGTGCGTACACAATGATCCGGCGTTTGGTATCTGCGTATGTTTTTACAATGTTAATGGGTATTTTATTGGCTTCCCCAAAGAGCGAGGCGATATACAAATCCTTTGGCTGCTCGAAGAGATTCTTCGGAGTATCTTTCGCTATAACACGTTGATCTCTTAAGACTACGACCCGATCGGCGAAAGGGAGCATATCGTTGTGATCATGTGTGGCGGTCAGCACTGTAATCCCTTTGTTGCTTAGATACGTAAAAAGGTTTCGTCGTAAACTATTTTTTCGAAAGTTATCGATATGGCTAAAAGGCTCATCGAGCAACAAGATTTCCGGTTCTTGTGCAAGCACTCTGGCCAAGGCGACCCGTTGTTGTTGCCCACCACTCAAATACTTCACTTTGGTGTCTGCAAAATCGGTCATCTCGATCATTTCAAGAAGTTCTTGCGTTCTACGTTCCATTTCTTCGGTCTCAAACACCGAGAGGTACTGACTTACGTTTTCACTGACCGTCGTATAGGGCATTAAATCAAAATCCTGAGAAAGGTATTTCATATAAGATTCCCCAGGAACCAAGTTGTATAAAGGTCCTAAAACCTGCGTCTCGTCCCAGTAAACCTCTCCCACTTTAATATGTAAGAGGCCATAGATAATTTTGAGGAGTGTACTTTTACCACAGCCACTTTCCCCAATGATGGCAACGTGTTCCCCTTTAGCAACCTTTAAGTTGATATCTTCCAGCACAGGAACCTCGTCATAGGCAAAGGAAACATGATCAACGTGTAGCATCTCGTATTTAATAAAATTCTTGCAAAAATAAGCTGCCTCGAAGTAATAACGCTATAACCCTTGTTATTATTGATAGCTCTCATAAAAAGTTGTTCATTTCTGCCATAACGGATTACGAATACCCATTCGAGGTAACACACCATGCCATTTTGGCGATCGACCTCACTATAACTTTGTATTTTTGTTACCTCAAAGTTGTATTTTTGAACTCATTTAGACTTTTTAGATTTAAGCGAATTAGCTATTTCGAGCCAAATTGAAGGCTTTTTTAAGTTGCATAGCAGCGCTACGGAACGAAAAAAGACAAAGAGTTGGTTTGAAAGAGCCATTTTTTAGCAAATTGAAAAAGTCTAAATGAGTTCTTTATTAAAACTCCCAAGTCTGAAAACTTTTCACTTATTTTCCTTTGGAAAATCAAACCTCGTATTATTTTCCCTGCTGCTGCTAGATGTGCTATTTGCAATGAACCATATCTATATGGTACTATCACAGAACTGGAATACTTTTTTTGCACTGACCGAAGATCTTTCCTTACCTGAATATTTTCAATATCTAAAACTTATCTGTACCCTATTCCTCCTTTTCTATCTATTTCTAAGAAAAAAAGACGTGGGATACATCGCCTGGTTCCTGTTTTTTGCCCTGCTACTAGGAGATGATGCGTTTCAGCTGCACGAAAGGTATGGAGCAATGTTAGTTTACCATTTAAATTTGCAGCCCCTGTTTGGACTAAGGGCAGTAGATTTTGGAGAAATGCTGTACGCTTCTTTGGCAGGGTTCATCGTAATACCATTTATGGCAGTTTCGTATTATAAGGGGTCATGGGAATTTCGTAAAATATCTGTTGACATAACACTATTGGTAGGTATTTTACTTTTTTTTGGGATTGTTGTAGATGCGATTCACTCCATGCTTTCCGAAGTTGTGTACATAAGCGGGATTTTAGCACTTATCGAAGATGGTGGCGAGATGGTGGCGGTGAGTATTATCACATGGTATTTTTACTTTTTGTTCATGCATCCAAACCGGAAGGAACTCTTTTTACATGAGGTCTTCGTTTCTTCTTGAGCGCGGTTCTAATTCTTCATTTCGTCGACCGATAGGATACCGGGCAGTTCCCTAAATCCCATATTGTACAAGGTAAATCCAAAAATATCGGCATACTGTTCAATGGTTTTGCTAACTGGAGTACCGGCTCCATGACCTGCATTGGTCTCGATTCGAATGAGTGTCGGGTTGGCTCCGGTCTGTTTCGACTGAAGTTCGGCAGCAAACTTAAAGCTATGTGCGGGCACTACGCGATCATCGTGATCTCCTGTGGTTACCAGGGTTGCGGGGTAAGCAACCCCTTCTTTCACGTTATGAACAGGTGAATACCCTTTCAAGTATTCGAACATTTCTTTGCTATCTTCCGAGGTGCCATAGTCATAAGCCCACCCTGCCCCAGCGGTAAAGGTATGGTACCGTAACATATCAAGTACGCCTACGGCAGGGAGCGCTACCTTCATCAAATCGGGTCGTTGCGTCATCGTGGCACCGACCAAAAGCCCTCCGTTAGAACCACCACGAATGGCAAGGTAATCGGAAGAAGTGTAGTTTTCTTGAATCAAATATTCGGCCGCAGTAATAAAATCATCGAATACATTTTGCTTTTGCATTTTGGTACCGGCATCATGCCATTTTTTACCATATTCGCCTCCCCCGCGAAGGTTCGGAACGGCATAGATACCTCCCTGTTCCATCCAAACCGCATTTACAATACTGAATGATGGGGTAAGACTAACATTGAACCCGCCATAACCGTAAAGAATAGTCGGATTTTTACCACCTCGTTTCAATCCTTTTTTGTGGGTAATGATCATAGGTACTTTTGTACCGTCTTTGGAAGTATAAAAAACCTGGTTCGATTCATAATCATCAGGGTCGAAATCGATTTCTGGTTTCCAGTATGTTTCGTAGACCCCTGTTTCCACATTGTATTTATAAGATGATCCGGGGGTTACATAATTAGTGAACGAAAAATAAAATTCGGTATCTTCTTTTTTTCCTCCAAAACCACTCGCACTACCTACTCCGGGTAGCTGCACTTCACGTACCAAATTTCCATCATAATCGTACTGGAACACCTTGGAAATGGCATCGACCATATACTCCGCAAAAAAGTACCCACCCCCGGTATTTGGGCTCAGCACATTTTCGGTCTCTGGAATAAAGTCGACCCAATTCTCGGGTGCGGGGTTTGAAGCATCTACCGTAACGATCTTTTGGTTCGGCGCATTTCTGTTGGTAACGATATACAACTTTGAGTCTACATTTTCTATGATGTAATTATCGGAGTCGGTATCGGCCACTATTGGGATCAAAGGGGCCTTCCCATCGGCAAGCTGTTTGATGAACAATTTGTTTCCCGAAGTGGAAACAGACGCTGAAATGATAAGGTATTTCTGATCTTCGGTAACGTAGGCGCCAATATAACGATGCTTTTCTTCCGGGGTACCACCAAAAATAAGCTCGTCTTCTTGCTGTGGAGTTCCCAACCGATGGTAATACACTTTATGTTGGTCGGTCTTTGCCGACAGCTCACTCCCCTTAGGTTTGTCGTAGCTAGAATAGTAAAATCCTTCATTGCCCTTCCAAGAGATGCCACTAAACTTGATATCAATTAAAGTATCCTCAACGATCTGCATCGTCTTTGTGTTGAGAACGATTCCTTTTCGCCAATCGCTACCTCCTTCTGAGATGAGATAAGCCGCCATGGAACCATCTTTGGTAAATCGAAGCCCCGCCAAGGAAGTAGTTCCGTCTTCGGAAAACGTATTCGGATCTAGAAACACTTCGGGTTCGCCATCTCCCTTTTGACGATAGACGACGTATTGGTTCTGAAGACCATTGTTTTTATAAAAATACGTGTAGTCGCCTTCCTTAAAAGGAGAACCTAATTTTTCATAGTTCCAAAGGGCTTCCAAGCGTTTTTTAAGCTGACTTCTGAACGGAATCTGGTCTAAATATTGAAATGTGGTATTGTTTTGTCGATTGACCCATTTTTCGGTGTCCGGACTTCGATCGTCTTCCAACCATCGGTAGGGATCTTCGACCTGGGTTCCAAAATAGGTATCTGTTACACCCATTTTTGCGGTGCTTGGATATTTCACAGGAGTTACTTCATTTTGAGTTTGAGTGACGGCCATATGCACTACACCAAAGGTAAATGCTGCCATAAGAATCGTTTTCATAGTCTTCATTCATGGAAAGGCTAAAAATAGTGTAAAAAACGCTTTAAACAATTGAAAACAGATAGTTTTCACATGAAGTAATAGACATAGTACCCTTGGCCTAAAAGTACATCGGCTATCAAAAAACTTCGTTTAATCGAACCTCAAAATATAAGGGTGAAGAGCTTTCTCGGCTCCCAGATTATACCAATTTGTTTTCCAATAAATATTCCGCTATCTGCACCGCATTTGTGGCGGCTCCCTTTCGCAGGTTATCGGAGACAATCCACATATTCAACGTATTTGGTTGGGTCTCGTCCCTACGAATGCGTCCTACAAAAACCTCATCTTTATCATGTGCGTAAATAGGCATCGGATACGTGTTCGTGTCTGGATTATCCTGGACCGTGACCCCAGCTGTATCATTTAATAGGAGGCGCACCTCGTTCAATTCAAAATCGTTTTCAAATTCAACATTTACCGATTCAGAATGTCCGCCTGCCGTGGGAATGCGTACTGCGGTCGCCGAAACAGAAAAGGTGCGGTCATCGAGTATTTTTTGTGGTTCCCGGGCCAATTTCATCTCTTCTTTCGTATAGCCATTTTCCATGAACACATCGCAATGGGGCAATGCATTTCTGCTGATCGGATATGGGTAGGCCATTTCACCTTCGACCCCCGCAATTTCGTTCTCCAATTGGCGTACTGCCTTTACCCCTGTTCCAGAAACCGATTGGTAGGTAGAGATCACCACCCGTTTCATCTTATACTTTTGGTGCAAAGGTGCCAATGCCATTACCAACTGAATTGTAGAACAGTTTGGGTTTGCGATTATTTTGTCGCTGGCGGTTAATTCGCATGCATTGATTTCGGGTACGACCAGCTTTTTGGTAGGATCCATTCGCCAAGCGGAAGAGTTGTCGACAACGGTGGTGCCTACCTCCGCAAACTTTGGGGCCCATTCCAATGAGGTATCCCCACCGGCAGAGAAAATGGCAATATCGGGTTGCGCATCTACGGCATCGGCCAAACCGATAATGGTATATTCCTGTCCTTTGTAGGTCAACTTCTTTCCCACAGACCGTTTCGAAGCTACCAATAACAAGTCGGTAATAGGGAAGTTACGCTCTGCCAGTACTTTTAGCATTACCTCGCCCACCATTCCAGTGGCGCCTACAACAGCTACTTTCATTTTCTACATTTTAGAGGGCAAATGTAGTTCAATGGCTATTACAGCGCAAGGAAAGAATCAAGAATTTTAAAAATATAACTAATTGTTTTAAATATAACAACTGATGTGTGCGACTCTCAAAAAAGAACCCCCACCAAAAGGCAGGGGTTTTAGGAATAGTAGTGTAGCGGTCATCGCTACCCCTTTTCTATAAGGGATGAGATGTATTACTTTTTCAAGGCGTCCCGAATTTCCATCAAGAGTTCCTCTTGTGTTGGTCCTTTTGGTTCTTCTGGTGCCGGCTCTTCTTTTTTCTTCATTTTGTTTACTCCCTTAACGATCATAAACATGACAAAGGCAACAATTATGAAGTCGATTACATTCGTCAAGAACTCACCATACAGTACGGCTACTTCTCCTACTTTTTCGCCAGCGTCATTCATAGCTCCTTCTTTGATAATATATTTTAAGTCCTTAAAGTCTGCATCAAAGATAAGACCTATAAGCGGAGAAACAATTCCTCCAGTAAACGAAGCCACGACCTTATTGAAAGCGGCACCCATCACGAAACCTACGGCAATATCTACCAGGTTTCCTTTCATGGCAAATTCCTTGAATTCTTTTAACATTTTAGTGTTTTTTAGTGGTTAATAGTCTTGCAATGTACTGAAAAAAAGGTTTCACAACAAAATGTTAAGAAACATTTTAATTGTCTAAAAACCGGCGTTTTACACGCTGCGAAATACCGGTCAATAGTTCATAGGAGATTGTATTGGCTCTAGCAGCGAAGGCTTCTGCTGTAGGGTTTTTGCCAAAAATGGTTACCTCATCTCCCTCTTTGCATTCGATTCCCGTGACATTAATCATAATCATATCCATACAGACATTACCGACAATGAAAGCTTTTTGGTCATGTACCAAAACATAGCTTGAACCGTTCCCGTAAATACGGCCAATACCGTCTGCGTGTCCTAATGGTAGCGTAGCAATGGTACATCGTTCAGCTGCGACAAAAGCCCTGTTGTACCCAACGCTCTCACCGGGTCCAATTTGGTGTATTTGAGAGATAATCGTTTTTAAGCTGGCCACGGGTCTAAGTCGAGCATCTACTTGGGCCTCATTTCCGAACCCATAAAGTCCTATACCACTGCGCACCATTTGAAACTGTGCGTCGGGATAGTTTATAATACCCGAAGTGTTCAGCAGATGACGAAACGGGCTATACCCCAACTTCGAATCAAGTACGGTCCCAATTCTTTTGAAGGTACTGATCTGCCCTTTCGTAAAGGGTAGTTCTCGAAGATCTTCCGAAGCGGCCAAATGGGAGAACAGCGAGACCGCTCGAACATTTTTATTGGTTTTAAGTTGTTCCCCAAGGTACTCGATATCCTTTTCCAAAAAACCCAAGCGGTTCAACCCAGTATTAAATTTTAAATGTATGGGATAGTTTCTCTGATCATGTTTTTTGGCGGCATCCAAAAAGGTGGTTAACATATGCCTAGAGTAAATACTGGGTTCTAAACAACGAGTGATGAGCGTATCGAAGTTTACCGATTGCGGATGCAGTACCAAAATAGGTTTCGTTACTCCCGCATCGCGTAAGGCAACCCCTTCCTGAACGTAAGCCACTGCCAGATAGTCGACTCCAAGGTCCTGTAATTTTAAGGCAATACGTTCGGCATCGCTCCCATAGGCAAAAGCCTTGACCACTCCCAAAAAATATGTCGTTGGTTGCAAGCGATTACGTAAAAACCAGTAATTGTGCTCCAGAGCATCCAAATCGATTTCCAGAACGGTTTCTTGAACCTTACCCATTGTTGTTCTTCCGATTTGTAGAGATTTCTTCCGCTTCGACCTCCATTTGGCTTACTTTTTCCTGTAGCATTGCCTTGTAAAAAGCTGCACGGCTCAACGGCTCATAAGAGTCGGTCTCTCCCAATAGTACCAGTTTATCGTTGTTGGCCTTGCGAAAGCTATAATTGGCTAAATTTCCGGTCCGGGTGCATATAGCATGCACCTTGGTCACATACTCTGCCGTTGCCATCAAGGCTGGCATGGGCCCGAATGGATTTCCTTTAAAGTCCATATCAAGACCCGCAACAACGACCCGAACCCCTTTGTTGGCCAAATCGTTACAGACCGTTACGATCTCATCATCGAAAAACTGTGCCTCATCGATCCCAACCACATGGCAACCATCGGCCAATAGGCGTATGTTAGCGGCCGCTGGAACCGGGGTTGATCGGATCTCGTTCGCATCATGCGAAACGACCATATCGTCATGGTAGCGCGTATCTACCATGGGCTTAAAGATTTCTACTTTTTGTTTTGCAAATTGTGCCCGCTTCAACCGTCGGATCAGTTCCTCGGTCTTCCCAGAGAACATCGACCCGCAGATGACCTCGATCCAGCCGAATTGTTCTTTGTGGTTAACGGTATTTTCGAGAAACATTTTGTAATTTTAGACGAAAATAGAACGTTTTTTCGTTCTATCTATAGGAACGATAAAATTAACCAAAAAGGCACGCCTTTTGCGGTGGAAACAAATAAAAGAGCGATGAAACGTAAATTAAAGGAAGAACTTCGAAAATTATCTACCGATATCATTACGGCTAGAAACCTCGACGAGATTTCAGACCTCTATGAAGCCTCGAGGGTTTTGTACGAAAAGTTGGCCGTGCTTAAGTTTATAGAAGAGAAATTACAGGATATCGAAATCGATGTCTCTAAAAATATTATTGCCGAGAAGTTTGAGAAAATGGCAAATGCTGTACTTAGTGCCAATACTTCGGTCCCTGAGAGCAATCCGCATCAAGAGGATATCATCACCCCAGGAATGGATACCATCAAGGATATGGTCTCCGAGATGCCCAATGATTCTGCCGTAGATGAGGTCTTGGCAGAGTTTTTAAACAAGCCCGACTACCTAAAGAACGATAAGGAGCTCTTTATGCCACAAAAGGAACAGGAGCAATCGAATACCAGGACGCAAGCGACGCCAAAATCCTTGAATGACAAACTGAGCAACAAAGAAATAAAGATAGACCTGAACAATCGTCTGGCATTCGTAAAACATTTGTTCGATGGCAGTACTGAAGATTATAACCGCGTGCTTTCACAATTGAAGACCATTGATTCCCACGAGCGCTCCGTTTCCTTTATCAAAAATATGGTAAAGCCCGACCATAATAACTGGGAAGGAAAAGAAGAATATGAAGAACGCTTTATGAGCATTATTGAACGCAAGTTTTCGTAAGAGGCTGTTGAAACATTTTGCAGATAAATACTTATGAACCCGTACCTTGTGTCGGGTTTTTTGTTTAAACGAATCTAGTACGAACCATTGAACATACTCCAAAAGTTCTAAATGGCCAATGCTCAAGGGTAATATGTCTTTCCTCTAAGGAAAAGATACCTACTTTTGACAAAATTTATTCATATGGGCAAGCTTTATCTGGTTCCCACCCCCATTGGCAATCTAGAGGACATGACCTTTCGAGCGGTTCGCGTTCTGAAAGAGGTCGACACCATTCTTGCCGAAGATACCCGTACCAGTGGGAAACTCTTACAGCACTTTGACATCGGCACCCCCATGCAATCGCATCATATGCATAACGAGCACAAAACGGTCGATACCTTGGTAAAACGGCTACAGGCAGGAGAAACGATGGCCTTGATTTCCGATGCGGGTACCCCGGCCATTTCCGATCCTGGTTTTCTGCTTACACGTGCCTGCGTTGCAAATCATATTGATGTAGAGTGCCTCCCCGGCGCCACGGCGTTTGTCCCAGCTTTGGTGAATAGTGGTTTACCGAACGATAAATTTGTTTTCGAGGGATTTCTTCCTATTAAAAAAGGACGACAGACCCGATTAAAGTTATTGGCAGAAGAAACGCGCACCATCATCTTCTACGAATCGCCGCATAAACTACTGAAAACCCTTTCCCAGCTTGTAGATTACTTTGGGGCCGACAGACCGGTCTCCGTCTCTCGGGAGCTTACCAAATTATATGAGGAAACCCAACGGGGAACGGCCGAAGAAGTACTGGCCCATTATACCGAGAAACCACCAAAAGGGGAAATCGTTTTGGTCGTGGGAGGAAAAAAATAGGATAGGGATCAATATCGTGCCGACGCTCTGAGCCGACTAAAGGTCTCAGGTTTCATATTCAAATAAGATGCTAGGTACTTTTGGGGAATGACCTTTAACTCATCAGGGCAACGTCGCATAAAGGTAATATAGCGTTCCTCGGCAGATAAGGTCAGCAATTCCACTTCCCTGAACAATCTTCCGAACAGTATATCTTTAAAAAAATGATAGCCCCAAGCATAAAAATCAGGAAATAGTTCAAAGAGCGATTCGTAGTCCGGTAACCTAATCGCTAAAAGTCTGGAGGGTTTTAATGCCTCTAAAAAAGTAGAGGAGGGTTGCTGCGCAATAAACGAATCGAAGACCCCAGATGGGCTCCCTGAATAGGAAAATCCTAGGACCACTTTCTCTCCACGTTGGTTAAGGATGTAAATCGCCTGTACCCCTTCCAACACAAAATAAAAGTAGCGTTCGGTTTGCCCAGCTTCCGTTATAAGTTCAGAACGTTCAAAGGTTCTGACTGTCCATAGTTTCCGGAATTGCGAAACTTGTTCGGGGTCTATTTGCACCCGAGAGAAAAAACCAAGCAACCGTTGAAAGTCCGTTTCATCCATTTAAAACAAGTAAATATCGGGTTTTAAAAAGCATTAGTTCTTATTCAAAGATAGGAATCGGCAGTTACTCAGTAAAAGCACTGGTAGGATAGGAATCGACCTAAGGTCGGGGTTGGTTCGATAATCCCATTTAAACGCACCAAAGGCTTATGCAATAAAGGGCTCACGAACCCGCTGCTCCGTTTCGGCAATTTGTACCCAGTGCCGTTCGGTATGGCAAATCAAGAACTCAAAACATTCCGGAAGATAAAAATTAACGATGGGGCCAATGGCCGAATTGACCTTCACCTTTGAAAGGTCCTTTTTCCTGCCCGCTAAAATGGCATTTCTTAAATGACCATAGTAACCGATAAAGATTTGAAAAACCGTGTTGACCTCTGAAGGTCCCATGTTTTTCAAATCGAGCAATGGCTCGAACTTTTTCAGGGTCTTCATTTTCCATTTTCGGATGTTTCCTTGTGGGCGTTGCCCATTGATTACAAAACGTTGCCAAGTCCTTGCTTTGAAGGGTTCATTTTCAGTTTCCTTGTCAGGACTTTGCTCCAACGCCCGATCTACTTTTTCTACATACAGACCGTAGGAGGTATTTAAATGGGCTATAATTTCGATGATGCTCCATGCCTTTGGTCGAGGTGGACTGGTTAAAACCGCAATGGGCATTGCCTGTAAACGTTCCAGATCGTTTAGAAGGATATTAAGACGTTGTAACTGATTTTCCGGACTGATGAATAAACTTGCCATACGCTGAAGGGATTGATTGATGTTATTGATACAAAATTCCGGCTTTTTAGACAGGTAAATGTTGATGTGTATCAAGAAAAACGCCTTGGTTTTATCTACATTCGTCTTGGATAAATCGACCCATAAAGCAACTGCTTACCAAAAATACGATGAAACCAAGATTGCACTGGCGCCTATGGGTTTTTGTTGTCCCCACTAGATTTGGCAACCTAAAATCCTGTCAAGTCCTCTGACTGGGCATTGCTCCAACCCAAAAATCCATATGTTTTGTTAGTAAACACTCCCATCATGTTTTCCTTTTTCCCAACCGTGCTTCCCTAAGTATTGGTCCGCACTTTCAACAGCCCCACCTTCAATGGAAGTCCCCATCGAATCATTCCAGCGATTGAGGTAGCCAAAGAGGGAAATGACCCCTAACATCTCTACAATTTCACCCTCGTTCCAGTGCTCATAGAGTCGTGCCTTGATTTCTGCATCTACCCCATTGGGCACTTGGGAGGCTTGTAAAGAGAAATCCAATGCAGCACGTTCTGCTTCTGAAAAAGCGGGGTGCGTGCGGTATTCCCAGATATTGTCTAACTGCTCCTGTTCCGCACCGTATCGTTCCGCGGCGCGAATGGCATGTGCCTGGCAATACCGACACCCAGTAGCATTGCTGCTGACCCAGGCGATCATTCTTTTTAAGGCCGAAGTAACTCGTCCCTCATTGGCCATGACCGCTTTGTTCAGGTTAATGAACGCCTTCGAAATAGCTGGGCGATGTTGCATGGTCAATACCGAATTCGGACAAAACCCAAGGGTCTCATTAAAGAATTCGGCGAGTTTTTTTGTCTCTAGATCGTGTTTCGGGTCAAGGGGTGGTACCAGTGCCATAGGTTTCTATTTTATCGTATTTTTAGCATTCACAAGAAACGAAAATTTATGGGTACTACAAATCATATCAGCACCAAATGGCTTGGAAATATGGCCTTCGAAAGCAACAACCCTTCAGGGCATACGTTACGAATAGATGCCGGCCCTGACGACGGTGGCGAGGGTTCCGGTTTTCGGCCCAAAGCCTTGATGCTCTCCTCTCTGGCAGGCTGTTCTGGATTGGATGTTGCTTCCCTTATCAAAAAAATGAAATTGGAGGTCGATGATTTTCATATCGAAACCATTGCCAACCTTACTGACGAACATCCTAAATATTACGATCAAGTTACTTTAGAATACCATTTTCACGGTAGTAATCTAAACGAAGATAAACTGCAAAAGGCGGTAGACCTGTCCGTAGAAAAATACTGTGGGGTTATGGAGATGTTTCGAAGGTTCGCGGAAATTGAAGTGAAGTTGGTGTTTCATTCTTAAATACAAATTCAAAAGCCAAACACAAATTCAATTGAATGGCTAAACCTTATAATCTAGAAGAACGACTGGTAGACTTCGCGGCCTCGACAGCTATATTCTGTAGAGATGTTCCAAATGACTTTATCGGACAGTATTACGGAAATCAACTCCTCAGATCATCGGGAAGTTCAGCCTTGAATTTTGGTGAAATGCAAGGTGCGCAGTCCGATAAAGATTTCAAAAACAAAGCGACCATATCGCTAAAGGAACTTAAAGAGACTAGAATCAACTTGAAAGTTTTGAACAAAATCGGATACGGTAATCTTCAAAAGATAGATGAACTTTTGGGTGAAGTGGAACAATTGATTAAAATCATCGCCACGATTATCAAGAATAAAAACTGATACCAAATTTGAATTTGTGTTTGGCTTTTGAATTTGTATTTTGACCTATGCGTTGGACCTTAAAACCAAAACCTGAACCACAAGATATCGACCGCCTCGTAAGTGAGCTGCGAGTGGAGCCTTTGGTCGCTCAGTTATTGCTACAACGGGGTATATCGACCTATGAAGAGGCTAAGCGATTTTTTCGTCCGCAATTATCGGAGTTGTACGACCCTTTTTTAATGCAAGATATGGCCCTTGCCGTGAAACGCATCGAAGAAGCCATAGCCAAGGGGGAAAACATCCTGGTTTTTGGCGATTATGATGTAGATGGCACTACTTCCGTGGCCTTGCTTTCTTCCTATTTACTGTCGTATTATCCGAATGTGGCCACCTATATTCCAGATCGATATACCGAAGGTTATGGGGTTTCGTTCAAAGGAATCGATTTTGCCGATGACAACGACTTTTCGCTCATTGTTGCTTTGGATTGCGGGGTAAAGGCCATCGATAAAGTAGCCTACGCAAAGGAGAAGGGAATTGATTTTATTATCTGTGATCACCACCGACCCGGAGCCCAGTTACCGGATGCGGTCGCAGTGCTAGACCCTAAGAGAGACGATTGCACCTATCCGTATGACGAACTTTGCGGCTGTGGTGTGGGGTTCAAACTAATTCAGGCCTTGGGTTCGCGACAGGGCCGAACCATTCAAGATCTGATGCCGTATTTAGATTTGGTCGCTACGGCCATCGGCGCCGATATTGTGCCCATTACCGGGGAGAACCGTGTTTTGGCATATTACGGGCTTCAAGTCATCAATTCCGATCCGCGAATCGGTTTTAAGGCCATCATCGACCAGGTAAAAAAAGAAACACTCACGATTACCGATGTAGTCTTTATCATCGCTCCACGGATCAATGCAGCAGGGCGTATGGAACATGGGCAGCATGCCGTAAATCTGTTGACGGAGACCGATTACGAACAGGCGGCAACGTTTGCAAAAAGTATTGAACAGTTCAATACCGACCGAAGAGATCTCGACAGGGAGATTACCAAAGAAGCCCTACTACAGATACAGGAAAACGGGGAGGAAAATCGCTTTACCTCTGTTGTCTATAAGGACAGCTGGCACAAAGGTGTGATAGGAATCGTAGCTTCCCGTTTAACGGAGACCTACTACCGCCCCACCCTTGTATTTACAAAAAGTGGGGAAAAGTTAGCTGCTTCGGCCCGCTCCGTTTCCGGTTTTGATGTGTACGATGCACTAATGGGCTGCTCAGAATGTATTGAACAGTTTGGCGGACATAAGTATGCAGCTGGTCTGACGCTGTTGGAAGAACAGTACGAAGCGTTTAAGGCGCAGTTCGAAAAAGTGGTTTCGGAGACGATCGATCCGGCACTATTGACCCCGGAAATTACTGTAGATGCCTTAATCGATTTCAAGGATATCTCACCAAAACTGATGCGTATTCTGAAACAGTTCGCTCCGTTTGGACCCGGCAATAGAACACCGGTTTTTATGGCCGAAAATCTAAAGGATACGGGGTATGCCAAAGGTGTCGGAGAAGACGAAAAACACTTGAAAGTATCCGTTAAACAGCACGGAACAGGCCCCATTGGTGGTATCGGTTTTAATCTTGGGGATAAGTTAAAAGTCGTTACCAACAAACAACCTTTTAGCGCGGTCTTCTCCTTGGATGAGAACGAATGGCAGGGGCAAGTGAGCCTGCAGTTGAAACTAAAAGATGTAAAATGATGGTTTTTCCATCATCTACCGACCGTCTTTACCGATCGGAAACTAAAGTAGTCTTGATAATCGCTTTAACCAATGCAGGACTTCTTCAACATTTTTAGATTGATTTTGTTCATCTTCAGATCGTTCTTCCCTAAGAATAATATCTTTACGTTAGATTTCTTCACCGAACGATTGCATGGACCCATACGCCGCCTTACGATATAAAGAATTCAGGATTTTTTTGGGTGTTCGGTTTGCCATGGTATTCGCTTGGTCGATGCAATTTATCGTTATCGAGTGGCAGGTGTATTCAATGACCAAAGATCCTCTTTCGCTGGGAATTATTGGGTTAATGGAGGTAATTCCCGCAGTTTCTACAGCACTGTTTGCAGGTCATGTGGTAGACCAGAAGGAAAAACGCAACCTGTTGGTGAAATGTATCCTAGGATTTTCTTTTATTAGCTTGGGGCTTTTTCTGTTGAGTCTCCCCGCTATAGAAGAACGTACAGCGACGACCAAGTTACTATATGGCATCTATTTCTTAGTGTTTTTGGGTGGCATCGTGCGCGCTTTTATAGGCCCGACCATTTTTTCGCTCATCGCTTTGATCGTCCCGAAGAAAATTTATCCGAACGCGGCGACTTGGAGCAGTACTACTTGGCAGCTAGCCACCGTTTTGGGGCCGGCACTTGCCGGTTTTTCGATAAGTTGGATCGGGGTGCATTGGTCAATGTGCCTAATTTTAGGGTTCTCTTTGGTAGCACTTCTCAACCTGTTTCGCATTGCCCGCAAACCCATCTTGAATCCAAAAATCGGGGAACCTGTTTTACAAAGTTTGAAGGAGGGGATTCGTTTTGTATTCAATAGCAAAGCCATTTTTGGGGCCTTGACCTTGGATATGGTAGCCGTTTTATTCGGGGGTGCCGTGGCTTTGCTTCCAGTTTTTGCCCAAGATATTTTAAAGGTAGGGTCAGAAGGTTTTGGGATGTTGCGAGCGGCCCCGGCGGTAGGGGCGGCCCTAATGATGATGGCATCGACACGCTTTCCCTTGCACAAGTTTGCCGGACGCAAACTGTTGTGGGCCGTTTTTGGATTTGGAATCAGTATCATCGTATTCGGGTTATCGACTTCTTTTTGGATTTCGGTAGTGGCCCTATTCGCAAGTGGTGCGTTAGATGGTATTTCGATGGTCATTCGCCAAACCATTTTACAGTTAAAAACACCAGATCATATGCGGGGACGGGTAGCTTCAGTGAATTCAATGTTCGTGGGCTCTTCGAACGAACTGGGTGCCTTTGAAAGCGGGTTGACCGCCAAATGGATGGGAACGGTTACCGCTGTTGTCTTCGGGGGTACGATGACCCTGCTGACGGTTGGTCTCACGGCAATCATATCGCCCAGTTTTAGAAACCTAGATCTGCGAAAAGATGTGGAGGCACATGAGGCCGAAGAAGCTATCAAGTAAAAACCCCAGCTTCCTCTATGTTCTAGTTAGATTGCGGTTGAAACTTTTTCAATGAAAGTTCTTGGCCATCAAAAACGGCATACGTATAGTAGTTGATCCAATCGCCCAAATTGGTGTATCGTGAGGTACCGTTCAAATCGATTTCCAGTGGCAGGTGCCGATGTCCGAAAACAAAATGGTCGTAATGTTGGGTTTCCAATTTTCTTTTGGCGTATTGTACGAGCCATTCTTTCTCATCTCCTAAATATTTGGCGTCTTCATCCCCGGAAATCAATTTGTTCTTGACCGAGAAATATTGGGCCAACCGTACGCCCCAATCGGGGTGCAACCAACGAAACAGCCATTGGGCCAAGGGATTGGTGAACACTTTTTTCATTCGTTTATAACCTTTGTCCTGCGGGCCAAGGCCATCGCCGTGACCAATAAAAAAAGAAACACCGTTGATTTGATACTGTTGCGGTCTATGGAATACCGGTATATTCAATTCTTCCTCGAAATAACCGCTCATCCACAAGTCATGGTTGCCCACAAAGAAAAAGATAGGAATTCCAGAGTCGGAAATCTCGGCCAATTTGCCCAAGGTTCTTGTAAAACCTTTTGGAACCACCGTCTTATATTCCATCCAAAAGTCAAACAAATCGCCCAATAGAAAAATAGCACCTGCGTCTTGTTTCACTTCATCGAGCCAAGCTACGAATTTCTTTTCTCTGGGTCTGCTTGCTGCCATCGTAGGCGCCCCTAAGTGATTGTCGCTAGCGAAGTAGACTTTTTTGCTCTTTGGAAGTTCGATGGTTGTCATTGATTGTAAATATAGGAAAAGACGAACGGCCTTGAACCTTCAATTTTGAAAACCTTACATCGACAACATCAGTTGTCGGAAGCAAACCATTCTGCAAAAGAGGTCTCGGTTTCTTGGAGCTTTAGTGAATGGAGCTTGATGTTTTCAGGAAGCCTTGCTTTGATCTTGGCCGCAAAATCAATGACCATGCATTCACTTGTAGGCTGGTAATCTGCAAGAATCACGTTGTGACCCCGGTTTTCGAGTTCTTTGGCAAGCTCTATATGGGGCGTATTTTTATTGAAAACAGTGGCATGGTCGAATTCGTTTACGATTTCTTCCTTTACGATTTTCTTCAGATCCCCAAAATCAATGACCATACCCAACTTTACATGTGAAGTATCTGTGATGGGTGTTCCGATAACCGTTACCGAAAGCTTGTAACTATGCCCATGCACATTGCGACACTTACCATCATAGCCATAAAGCGCGTGCCCTGTTTCAAAACTAAATTGCTTGGTAATCCTGATATTGCCCATGGCCTATTTTTGGAAAGCAAAGGTAGGAATTCTAGAAAAATCAAATGAATCCTATGGTCAAATATGTTTATTCCAAAATTAGATTCAGATTTCCTTTTCCTACCGCGGAATGGCAACAATCCCTGCCGACCTGATACTCGGCACTAATTACTTTCTCACTAGCTATGAATCCCTCAAAGACAATATGCCGACTGATGCCAGGTTCATTTGCATCGGTGAGGTCGTCATACAAGGGATAGGTGCCGGTGCGTCTTGCTTCTTCAAACTCCTCATCGGTTAGGCTCCTCGTAATATCTTCCCCGGTATCTACATCGGTAACACTAATACTATCTAAAGGAATTGCTACCCCACTAGGGTCTTTTACGGTGACATGATGTGAAATAAAAATCTCGGTACAGGCAATTTCCGAACAATCAATATTCAACGAATCATCGTTCTCATTGCACCCTAATAAGAAAAATAACATCAATATACCTATGAAGGAATTTCTCATGATCCTAAACATTTCGTTTCTATTCATAAGATGTCCTTTTTCGGGATGGTTGCGTATACTAGCGTTTGAACCTACGGCGTGTGCGCACTCGATTTATAAAATAGATAATTACCACAAACAAGGCCAAAATAGGAAAGATGAGGTCCCCGTTCAAAAAATTCAGAACATCCATGGTTTTAATTTCCTAGTAGAACGCAGTGCGCTTTAGATTATTATTGAACTTGTCGTGCGTTTTTACTTTTTGAATTTGGAAAGCGCCTTCTTCGTGAATTCCGACAACACCAATGTTCCGGTGATTCCCGCTCGTTCGACCAACAGACGATCCCAATGATCGGTACCTTCCCAAAGTACCTGTTTCCAATCTTCAAGAGCTTGGGGATGATACTCGGATAGTTTTTGGGAAAAGAAATCGATTTCCTTGTCCAGGTCTTCCATTTGTTCAAAAACCTTTGAAAAAAGCCCTTTCTCCTGTGCCCAATACGCATTTTTCCACTCGGTGGGAGCTAGCGATAGATCGGAAATTGCAGCGATGCCGATTTTGCGTTTCACCGCTGGTGCAATCACAAGGGGTGCGATACCGATGGTCAATTCCGATAATCGAACCGAGGCATTGACCGACGCAAATGTATAATCGCAGGCAGCGGCTAAACCCACTCCGCCCCCAACCGTTTTACCTTGGATTCGACCTACAATCACTTTCTTGCATTTTCGCATGGCATTGATGACATTGGCAAAACCGCTAAAGAAAATTTTGCCTTCCTCTAAATTTTGAATGGCCACCAATTCTTTGAAAGAAGCTCCGCCACAGAAGGCACCATCCCCTTCCGACTTCAAAATAATAACGGTAATATTGGGGTTCTCGGAAAGCTTTTCCAATTCTAATACCAATCGGTCTAAAAGTTCGGCCACAAATGAATTTCCGGCCGGATGACCAAATTCTACCGTGGCTACTTTGTTATTGATACTGGTATAAAGACTTCCGTTTTGTCGGTTGGTAGACATCGCTTTTAGTTTGTTATAAAAGTAAAAGATTCTTCTAACAATAGAATTTCAAAATCGAGAAACTTTCTTTTAAACCGTCATCGAAATGATAGTAAAGGTCGAAACTTGGTTCGAAACTTCCAGACGAGCGCACCACCGCGAACCAGCATCCAAACGGCAAAAGAGATCCAAATACCGGTAAGGCCCCAATGCAAGTGCTTGCCTAAAAACAAGGTTGGAACAAATCCTAAAAATGTTGCCGCCAATAGGGTATTGCGAAGGTATTTCATTTCGCCCAAGCCTTTGAAAACTCCGTCGAAAACAAAGGCCACCGCGTTCATGGGCAATCCCAAAATCAACAGATAGAATATACCATAAAACGCTTCCAAAACAATGGTCTCATTAGAAAATAGGCGCCCAATGGGTCGGTAAAAAAGGAAACCTAGAGCTACCAATACGGCACTTACCAAAAGTCCGTACGAAATAATCTTTTTGGCCAGTTTCCAGAGTCCGTTATAATCCTTGGCCCCTAAAAGACGGCCGCCCATGATATTCCCGGCCGCCCCGTAGCCATCAATAAAAAATGCCGAAAACAGCCAAAGGTTAATGGCAATCGTGTGGGCGCCGATATACCGGTCTCCCAATGCCGTCGCCTCTCGCACCGCCAATATCAAGGCCGTGTTCAAGGCCAGGGCCCTGACGAAGAGGTTTAAGCTCATCCCTATCAAACGAGACAGTTCTGGATGCCAAGGGCGTTGAATACGCAAGCTAATGTCAGTTTTCGTTATCAACAAAACAAACGCCATGATGGCCATCACTGCTTGAGCGATCAAACTGGCCCATGCCGCCCCTTCGAGATACAGTGGTTCGATCCATTCTTCGATACCATACACGAGGAGAAAATCCAATACCACATTTAGCACAGCTCCTACAATGGCGATGAGCATGGGCCAGTACGTGTTTTGCAATCCCCGAAAGATCCCCATGACCGCAAAGGCGAAAAGCGTTAACGGAAACCCCCATACGCGAATGGAATAATAACTGATGCAATAGTCTAAAATTTTCCCTGAAGCATTGAGCAGTCGAAAAATTTCCTCAACGACAAAAACCGTAGAAAGCAATACGAGGACACTTAAACCTACATTTAAAAAAATGGCTTGGGCCGGGAGTGTCTTTACCGCTTCCAAACGGCCGGCACCCAGGTATTGAGAGATAATCGCCGAAATGGCACTGCGTGTTTGTCCCAGTATCCATATGAGCATCGACAAGAAAGAACCCACAATCCCGGCCGCTGCTAGGGATTCCAGTCCATCGACCGGAATATTGCCTACGATAGCGGTATCGGTAATCGACAACAAAGGTTCGGCAATTCCCGCTATGGTGGCTGGAATAGCCAAATTGTTAATGCTCTTAAACGTAATGGGTGTCTTCAAAAGGCAGGCAGGTTACAGCACTAGTTCGTAACAATAAAAAGGATGTTCACTCTGTTTTGGAAAATAGATATCTCCCAATCGGTGATATCCCCGGTGTTCATAAAATCGTTGGTTGCGTTTGTTTTGACTAAAGGTATCGAGCCGAATAGAAGTAAAACCTATCTGTTTAGCTTGGTTTTCCGCGAAGTCCATTAACTGTTGCGCATAGCCCTTTCCTTGGTATTCGGGATGTACGGCCAGTCGGTGAATGTACATATTGTTTTCATTGGATGTCAACCATCGTATTGGTCGATACTCCTCGTCCATAAAAGTCGACATTACCACGATGCCAGCAAGGTTATTTGCTATTTCCAATACAAAAAGTTCTTCGCGCGCAATGTCTTTTTCAAAGGCGGTTTTGGTAGGATAGTGTTCATTCCATTGGCAAATGCCCATCTTGATCATCTGAGGTGCGCAGGCCTTGGTCAATCTCAAAATATCAGGGATTTCCGATATCTTTGCCCTTCGAATCATAAATCGCTTTAATTAAATTGTAAATTTAGGGTATAATTAATCAATCTAAGGGTATGTTAAACATTCTTGTTCCTATTGGGGTGAACCCCGATTCCACTGCTACTTTACAATATGCGGTGGATTTTGCGGCGGAATTTTCCGCTAAAATCTATGTGATGGAGGTTTTTAATGTGAGTTCCAAAACGGGGGGGTTGTCGAACGTAAGCGAAAAAGTGGCCAAAAACAGCAAAGAAAAGCTTCGCGAGCTCATAGAAAAGGTCAACTCTAAAAATATAGAAATCAAAATCGCCACCTATAATGGGGACATCGTAGATGGTATTAAAGATGTCGATAAGGAACTCGGAATCGATTTGATCGTTATCTCCCCAAGAAGCAACGACATTAAAGAAGAGCTCTATTTGGGAAACACTACGGGGAAAATTGTAAAGAGAACCGATATTCCCACCTTGGTCGTTCCTAAGGGTACTTCCTTGAAGCCTTTAAAAAACATTCTTACCGCTTTTAAATCGGGAGTCCTGAAAAGAAAGCGTATTCTAGACCCCTTACTGGCCATTCAAAAAAAGTTCCAAGCGAAGGTAAATCTCCTATTGGTAAAAACACCGGGTTATACCGATGACGACCTGAAAATCGATACGGCCCTGATGGATGTTTGTTCCAACCTGACCATTACGGAAAACGCTACCACCTATCAAGGTGTTTTGGAGCACTTTCAATCCCAAAAGCCCGATTTACTCTGTGTATTCCGGAGAAAACGAGGTTTTTTTAAAAGCTTATGGGAAAAGAATACGGTTCCCAAGTCGGAGTTTTATGCGACGGTACCGGTTTTGGTACTAAGCGTTAAGAAAGATTGATTTGTACTTTGATACTTTCTCAAAAAGTAGTTCCTTTGAATTCTGAAATTTTGGGGGATTAGCTCAGCTGGCTAGAGCGCTTGCCTGGCAGGCAAGAGGTCACCGGTTCGACTCCGGTATTCTCCACCCAGTAAACAAGGGCCTTCGAGAAATCGAGGGCTTTTTTGTTTTTCCAAATTGCTCACTTTTTGCTCACTTTTTAAAATTTAACACTTTTTAAGAGTACGTCATCGGATATGGATTGTTTTGGGATGAATTCAATACAAAATCCATAGTTCGTTACTACATTATACCCATTCACTCATTCCGGATATTCTTTCACTAATCGTCTATTGAGCTCTTTGGATTATTGTTATAGCTTTTACAATTAACATTTCATAAGGCACGATAATTGATGTTATTCTTTAACATCGTATGACCATTGGATAATTAACACTAACCCCAATTTTCTATGTAGTTGGCCGCTTGCTATGCGTCGTCAAAACAACTGCATATGGATTATATTACGCTTGCCCGACAACTCGAGGAGGAACTTATCGGAATTCGGATATTGACCCCGGACGTGGTCAAACAATGCACCCTATCCATCGAACTGAGCAGGAACCTGCTGACGGATTTCAAGGAAATGGTCCGAAAACACGGGTTCAAGAACGAGCAGCAGGAAATCCATTTTTTCAAACACATCAAACAAGTGCCGCTGGAGAACTTGGTGTATCACTTCGAGCTCAAGACCTTCGAGGTCAAATTCCCCAAAACGGGGCGCAGCCTGCAGAAAAAATTCATTGCAAAGCGCCAAAAAAGGTTGAAGTCCTACTTTTTGACAAATCTGGATTTCATGCAGTACGTGGAGCAGGAAAAGACCTATCTGGACGACAAGTACTACACCCTTAAATATTTTGGGGAGTACAACGTCTCCCATTCACATTCCTATTACCGAGACCCAAAATCAAGTAGTGCGAGGGACCTTTCCCTTGCCAAGCTAAATGCAAGACGCAGGTTGGCCGCATATTATGACCAACGTCTTGAAAATCTTGGAAGGACTTCCAAAGCAAGGCTGAACGGAATACTACTCAAATGGACCGGTTCCGCAACGGACCTTAGCGAGCTTAGCTACGCCCTAAAGTTCTCCATGGCGATCAACCATGGCAATGCCCGGGTAGGTGCCATACAGTCGGCATTGGAACAATTGTTTCATGCACAATCAAGCAATCCTTATAAAAATATAGGGGAAATGAAGCAACGAAAAAAAAGCCGGACCAAGTTCATCGATGACATGAAAAGGGGACTTTTGGACAAGATGGACAAGGACGAGAGTTGAACGCCTTTGCCGCTTAGCCTTCAAAAAATTAGGTCAGAACCAAGACTCATTAAAGGTGCGCTGGATTCATGATTTGCCATATATTCCACCACCAATTCCCGTTCAACTGTTCTTTCTTCGAGTATCCAGTCTTCGCGGACGCTAAAAAATCCGTTAAAGTTTTCCCGTATCTCCGGTAACATCCCGATTAAAACCGCCTTTTTGGTCCCAAATTGCAACTCAATAAGTCGAATCGCCACAATCGGGGGTTTCTGTATTCATCCCTGTAGGAACTGGCCAAAAAAAAGAACTATGTCGGTAAACATCGTAACAACGGAAGATCTCAAAGATTTTAAGGAACAGTTACTAGGGGACATCCAAGAGCTGTTGGAAAAATACGGCCAAGTACGCCTTGACAAATGGATAAAATCTTCAAAAGTAATGGAGAAACTGGAAATCAGTCCTGGCACATTACAAAACCTAAGGGATAACGGTACCATCCCTTATACCAAGCTTGAAGGTACACTCTACTATGATGAAGAGGAGATAGAAGGGATTTTAAGAAGTAACAAGGCTCAACGTAAAATACAGGGTTATGAGGATAGCAAGTTTTAACGTAGAAAACCTAATTTTTCGCCACAAGCGTTTGCTCCCGGAAAGGATGGATAGGGAAGAGGCTCTTGCCGGTGAAATGGACAGACTGATGACCAAAGTGAACAAATCAGTCGGAGACTGGGAACGAATGCGACGGATATGGGCCATCATAAATTGGGATACGGATGCCCCACGCGACGAACACAAGGACCTTGAATGGCACGAACTTATCGCGCGAAGCGGAGCTGGGGACAAAAGGAGGTTGAACCAACTCATCATACAGACGGGTCTTAACGCGAACCTGTTCAGGTTGAACCCTGAATCCATAAAGAACAAGGCCAGAATGATAAACGAAACGGACGCGGATATTTTGGTTTTACAAGAGGTGGAGAGCCGCGAATGTATGACCGCCTTCAACGAACTGTTCCTTGACAACTTGTATAACAACGCGGTGTTCATACCTTCAATGGATGGCTTTGCACGTGGAATGGGTATTTTCTGCCGGGATGACAACAAGGTCTTGGAGATAAGATCTATAGACAATGCTTTCGTAAGTAACAAAGATTTAACGAATCTGGTTCACTATTACCGAATCCATTCTAAAAAAGGACCTTTCGACATCTTGAATGTAAATTTGACACGAAAGGATGTTTGGAATACCGATGGGGAAGGGCTAAATTCATTTTTTGACCAAATCATAAGTTGGACCAAACTACAGATGAATAGAACTGCTTATAGAATGGTAGTGGGCAGCTTCAATCACCCGCCG
Organism: uncultured Flavobacteriaceae bacterium; assembly: GCA_947493175.1. Lineage (GTDB taxonomy): Bacteria > Bacteroidota > Bacteroidia > Flavobacteriales > Flavobacteriaceae > Pelagihabitans. Next base: position 856,486 of record CANLQD010000001.1, read on the forward strand.
CATTCAGACTTGATGGAAAAGATTCTCAGCGACCTTAGGTTGACTACCTCAAACCAATTGGACTGTTTCAGCGCACCTCTTGACAGAGGTACAGGTGCACACTACCATGGCCTTGGAACATATGGGGTAGGAAAAAATTTGCTTCAATATAACTATATCCTTTTGGATAAGCTGACCGCTTTAAAAACCATTTCTGCGGGAATGAATCGAAAGGGGGTAGTTCCGATGGAACCGGGACAATGGGAAACTTATGATGATTTGAACAATCGAAATAAAGCGACCAACAATCCAGTTTTATCGATAAACTTGGTCTGAGCAACTAGCTTCAGGTAAATTTATTTTAGATATCAAATCAGGAGATGAAACCTTATCCTTTTAAGGAAAAGTTATGAAAAATACAGGCTTTCGTTGGTAATGAAGTCTTAGTGACCTCCTCCCTATAGATAGGACAGTTTAAAACTGGATTTCTGTTGAATGATTAACTAATTTAAATTTCCTGAATCATCTAACATCATGGAATTATCATATTGATACTCAGAAGAGCCAATCCAAAATTGCCTACCAAATTCATCAAAGGTGAATATCATTTCTTCCTGTCCACTCGATAAATTTTTAAGCCAGAACAAGGAATTCTTTGGTATATCTCTAAATTCTAAAACTGTGTCTTTAGCCACCATTGTTTTATGGGAAACCCAGTTTTTGTTCCAATGAAGTAATTCATATGTGTCGCCAATTTTAATGTTATTGTCATCATTTCTTGCTTGAACCTGGTAACCGTAGATGCAAATAGGTTTTTTAAAACCATAAGTCATCTCAAAATCCTTTTTATCCACAAAAGTTAATGGCAGGCTATCGGAAACCCTTTTATAATCATTAATCATATCATTTTTCAAATTAACATAATCCCAATTATTGATGATTTGTTGTTTTCCATTTATCAACCGAAATTCTGAAATACTTACAAGTTTACCTGATGGACATAATAGTCTGAAGAACTTATAACAATATTTTTTTTTCAAAGTATTTGAAATAGGTCTTGTACTGTTGAATCCATTTATGGTATCAAGGTTTACGAATTCAGTCAAATAACTATCAGAGCCTTGCAAAACACAACCATTCAAAGATTTGGCCCTTCGCTGTTTTTCTTTACGATCTCTTACTAGAAAAGGAGTAAACTTTCTTTCAACATACGCCTTTGAAAGAACACTCTTTTCTGGGGCATAAAAATGCTTAACACCGTTTTTGGTTATTTTAAATGGATAATTGACTGGATTTAAATTATCATCCGTTTCAACCATTGGAAAATATATGATATCGCAACCTAGATTTTTAAAAGTACTTACTAGACCATCCCTAGTGTTGGATTTTTGAATCTTATCATAACCTTTAAATTTGTCAAATACAGTCAAATAAACGGTATTTCCCTTGACCAAATCTTGATTCCAAATAATTCCGACATTGACATCGAAACTTGGCTTGTACAAATTGGTTACATCTTGAAACCCCTTATAAGACTCTCTATATACCTTAGGTAAACTAGAAATTTCGTAAAGATTGTTTAAGGTTTCGAAACGATCTAATCCAATGTTAATTGCTTTAAATCCATCTTTGGTAAGATAGAACACCCATGAATGCCCTTCGGATTTATGCCAATTCCCAAATCTAGGGGCAAAATCCCGACCAGATGGAATCCCAATGGAACGCAATACATTTATAAAATAATTTGATAATTCATTACAGGAAGCAAATCGGGTTTTTTCTATTTGACTCATGCTTGGAGTGCTCAAAAAAGGATTATCAGTTCCCCAGACTGCCATTAATCTAAGATGTTCATAAATCTTCTTTACCACATAATCTATAGATTTAACTTTCAAGGTATCTTGTACCCATCTATATTTTTTATAGAGCTCTTCCCTTTTTTTTGGTTCATATGGCTCTTGACCTGCTCGATATGGTAAAACAAAATTTAAAAAGTCTTCTGAGCTTCTACATAATTTAAGAGGGTTATTTTGGTATGCTTCTAGGGCTATATTTATATTGTTTAAGAAATCTAAAGGTTTTACTCCTATAGAATCCGGAATCCACTCTAAATCACTTAGTAAAATACCTTGATCTTGGATTTGTTTCATTTTCTTTCTGAACGCCCTTACTGAGTTTCTGGTGATGTCTTGTTGGGTATAATTAGATATTGAATCTTCATATCTTTTGCGCTCTAAGTCAACGTAATTAAAAATTTCGTCTAGAGAATGTTTTGGTTGAAATGCACCCTTCTCGGTTATCTCATCTAGTAAAAACTTAGCAGCGCGTAGCTTAACACTATTGTTTTCATTTGTTCTGAGTTTTAGTATAAGCGAATCGTAAACGCGGGGATAAGATTCAGTAATTTTTAACTTGCCATTTACAATTTCATTGCTCTTTTCATTATTACAACAACAAAACAAAATGCAAAACAATAAGGAAAGAAAAGATTTTTTTAACATAAAAAATTCAAATTTCAAATCAGCTTGAGAGTTGAGTTCAGTATCAGAAAACGGGCCTTAAAAATCTGTCCCATCTAAATTGATCATTGTGTGTCGAACAGATTACGTACTGAACCTTACCAATTATACGTTCACTTGGAACAAACCCAAAAAATCTTGAATCGGAGGATTGCTTCCTATTGTCTCCCATCATAAAAAAATAACTTCTCCTAAATGTGTAACTTTCTTTTTTGAGATTACCAACTAAATAAGAATCACCTAACCTTGTAATTTCTGTCCCCTCAAATTGTGAGATTACAGATTTATACTTTAAGTAATTATCCATGTTCAAAAGTATTTTCATTCCTTTTTTAGGAATGATTAAAGGCCCGTAATTATCGAGACTCCAGTTGATTTCCGGTGCTTCAGGATACAAACTTCTTGTAGCTAGACTATCAATAACTTTAGAAGGCATTAAGCCTATTTTTTTTGTTTCAACTAAGCTTTTAAGAGAAAGAGTAGCAATAAAATCCGTATCCCTTTTTGTCAGAGTTGTATCAATTCCTAATGAATCTAGTTTTTTGGTGAGCGAACTTTTGGTCAACAACCCTTCAATTACATATTCGGTCTTAACTAAGGGTGTCGGAAGATAAAATTCGTTATTCACGTAAGTGCTTCCATCCCTTATTGTTAAAGTATCTCCACTAACCGCCATACAGCGTTTTACAATATGAAAGGAATTGTCGAAAGGCATGGTAAATAAGACTATATCACCTTTTTTTACATTTGTGAATCCAGACAAACGTTTATCGTTCCATGAGTGAGAACTCAGAGAATCCCTCCATCGACGGTTTTTATAAAATACTAAATTTAACCAGGGTATGTCTAAAGGAGATCTTGGCAATTTAGGCCCATATGGTAATTTGTTAATGAAAATTATATCTTTTGGAAACAAAGTATCCTCCATTGAAGAGCTTGGCACTTTATAAATTTCAAACCAAAATAGCTTTATTAGTACAGAGATAACAAAGAAACCAAAAAAAAGAATGGACATCTTTAACAGCTTTTTTAAAGTAGGGTGTTTGATTAGTTTTCCTAGATAATTGAATAACCAATAAAAACCTAGGAATGCAATCATTATTAGACATATCCAATACAATCCACTAAAGAGGGGAATCAATAGAATCAATAGAGTAACAAAATGTCTTCCGTAGTTGGTTTTAAGGCATCTCATTAGAAAGGCTAAGAGTTATAAAATTGAACAAACAGGCTTATTACGGTTTGTTATTAATCTGATTAGTTTGGATGAAAATCCAATAACAAGTTATTGTTAGTTATTTTGGCTTGAGAGCTACATACACCATCTACATTTTAGTCCTGGATAAGACTTAAGTATTCAATATTTCCCTTTATTCTCAAGATTTTAGGTAAAGGTTCTCCATCAAAATATACATTAACACTAGAGTCAAATTTACCAACAGAGAAAGGATTAATTTTTACCAATATTTTGCCTTTTTGTTTAGGCATAATCTTATCATCTGTCCATTTAGGAACAGTACATCCGCAATCTGCTACTACCTTGCTTATACTTATTGGCTGTCCGCCCAAATTGGAGAATTCAAAAGAAATGATAGTATCTCTATTTATAGAAATTTGTCCGAAGTCAGTTGTAGCCTTTTGAAAAGAGATAATCGAAGTGTCATGTTTATTGGAACAAGAGAATATTGCTCCGGTAAAATAGATAGCAAGACAAATTCTAATTTTAAGCTTTTTACAGTTCCTTATAAACTTAGTGCTTTTCATTATCTAACCTTTTAGTTCAAGATATTTAAAGTTGATAAGTCAGAGAAAGTATGGCAATTCTTGGTAAAATGAAGGTGTTTTGATCTGAAACAATAAAAACATCAAAACTATTTTCGTTTTTAAATTTGATATCAAATAAATTTTGAATTGATAGTTCCAAATTCCATGGACTATCCTTTGGCACATATGCAAAAGATGCATTACTTAAACTGAAATTGTTATTAATATTTGCTGTTTTATTTACATAATTAAAGTATTTATAATCAAATGAAAAGACAAACTTCTTTAGGAAGTCATAATCAAGGGAGACAAAAGGTTCTTGAGTAACAAAGTTAAAAGTGCTAATATCAGTTCCGTAATTACCTACGCTTTGTTCAAATCCTAATTCAATTACCGGGTATCTCTGGTTAATTGTTTTAGCCGAAATCTTATAGGACCCTGTTATATTTTTATACTTTTGATTTACCCTATTTATTTGTTGTGAAGATTTGGATGCATTAAAGTTGGTTGTAAGTCCATATTTTAGATTTTCCGTACTTTTTTTAAGGATAATAGTTCCATTAAAACTTTGATTTGGAGCTCTCAATCGAATCGGGCTTAAGATTCTATCTTGATTTTGGGTGATTACTGAACTAGTGATTCCATTTATTCTATATACATAGTTTACAACACCCAAAATGTAAAGACCTCTCAACAGACTAGACCTAGAATAAGTAAAACTAGTATGATGACTGAGTTCGTTTTCTAGATTCTCATCACCAATTTTCACAGAGTTATATGATTGTAGATAAAAATTATTTGTTAAATCATTTATATCAGAGAAGGAACTTTTCAAACTAGAATCCAGCCTTAGCAACCCCCCAGTAGAATTTGAACGCCTCCTGATTGACAATTCGGGTAAGAATACCCACTTGTTTTTATGGATACTACTCGTTTGAGATACCGACCATGAAAAGTTGTGAAGAAATACACTTGGTTGAAATTCAAACTCACCCATCCGTGAATTGAAATAAATACCTGAATAAAAATCATTCCACTTAAAATCTACATTATTTCCAAAACCTTCGTTTTCAAAATTGTTAATTATTTCCCTATCTAGGATTTGACTATCATTGGTTAAGAAGTCGTGGTTTCTATATTTATAACCAATTGTAATATGCAACAAGTTAGATTTATCGATACTCCAATAATGTTTACCTATGAAATTAATATTCGTTTTTTTTTCTTTACGTAAAAGCGCGATGGTGTAATTATTTGAAATTGACAAAGGAACTAATCCTGATAAAATCAACCTGTTAGTATTCCATAGTACGTCGGAAAAATTTTCGTCGTATTCTATATTGGAATTAAAAGATGTAGCATGCTGATTAGAAATTTTCTTGTGCCATTCTAAATTTCCGTTAAGATTAACAGCATCTGAATCGTCAAAGCTTTTAAAAGATTGTTCAGTGGAGTCAATTGTAGATAGGAGAGCTGTTTCAAAATTGTTTTTTATTCCCTTTGTTAAAAAATCAATTGACCATTGTTCGGATTTATTAGGAAGATATTTGAATTTAATGCTACCTAGCCCTTGTTTTTTATCTGTATTACCATTATTTGATAGGTTTTCGAAAAAGGTACTATCTGGAAGAATATATTCATTATTGGTCTCTAAAAGGGTTTTATTCCTAAGGCTTGAATAAATTAGATAACTTGAAAATTCAACTTTGTCATTAATAGCTTTTACGATATTTAAAGCCCCTACTTTACTCTCACTACTAATCACATCGGTGACTTCGACTGCTTCAATGATATCCTGCTCCTCGGCGACATCTCTAGGATTAAAAATAGTAGAAGGCCCGCCAGTAAAATTTTGATAATCCCTGGAATTGAACGCACTTTTACCAGTGTTGTTAAATCCACCTATAAAATTTAGACTTAAATTTGGACTATAATAGAATAGGTTGGTATTTCCTTCATAAAAGCTTGCATTTCCTTTACCTGCTCTAATATCTCCAAAAAGGAAATTCTTCTTTCCCTTTTTTAACATAATGTTTAAGGCGATATTATCGTTGTTTGTCATTCCTTTTAAGAACGATACTTCATTGTAATCATCAATTATTTCTATATTATCGACAGCATTTGCAGGAATGTTGTCTGTGGCTAGTTTACTACTCCCCCCGAAAAAACTCTTGTCTTCTACCATAACATGAGTGATTTTCTTTCCTTGACTAGTTACAGTTCCATTTTCATCAACTTCTATTCCCGGTAGTTTATTCAAAACATCTTTTAGCTTTCTTTCTTCCCCGGTTACAAAACTATCTACGTTATATATAATCGTATCCTTTTTAATGGATATCGGCAATTCAAATTCAACAACTACTTCGTCCAACTGGGTTACATCTTCAACTAATTGAAATTTTTTTATAGTATCCCTAGTTGGTGTAAAATCAAAATCATATTTTTTGAATCCCAATAAGCTTACAGAGATGGAATAGGGAGTATCTTTCAGAAGCTCTAAATTAAACTTACCATTTACTTTAGTAGCTGTAAATTGGATAGACTCATTAACATCAATGGGAGTTGCAATTATAGTAACATAAGCCAAAGGGTTCATTAAACTATCGGTGACACTGCCTGTTAGATTTGTAACCTGTGCAGAAGCTACTCTACAGAATAATAGAATCATTAAGACAATCAATGTATGTTTCATAAATTACAAAAACCGATTCTCAATTAACTCGTTGCAAATACAAGTTAATTTGTTGAGAAATATCCCTTGGGTATTTGTATTGCAAATTTTGCCTATTTACTTCTCTATAAAAGAAATTCTGCCTTGCTCATTTTCTAAATTTATCCAAGCAACAAAACCGCAAATGCTAAAGGAACATATTTTACTTTTTTATTGGATTATAACCAGATAGTTAGTCCTATAAGAAATAACAGGGTAAGAATTACTAATTCCTTCTTCTGGCACTATTCAACTTCTCGATCAAAGAAAGATATTTCTCCTCAGTAACCTTTTTACCTTTAGGTCTTTTAATATTTATTTCCTTTTTTCCGTTCAATACTATCTCTATTGCTTGAAAATAGATTTGTCCAGCATCATAATTTGCACTTAACTCTAATGTCAGGCCAGGCAAACCTTGAAAGTACTGAATTCCAAAGGATACGGGTATTTCAGGAGTATACCAAGCGATTATAGGTTCTTGAGGGCTCATCCCGTGAATCTTTCTTGTTCCTAAATCTGCTATTGCCTTATAGCATTGATAATTTCCAATTTTTTTTGTTTCCTTAGTAAGTTCCCATTCTACATCCGCCGTAGAAACTAAGACTTCCTTAGTAAAAAAATATTGATAAATTTTTTCTTGATTGTCCAAATTAGTATAGTATAAGTACTGATATCCTCCCAAAAAACCAGTTTGATTCATTAAAAGGCCCTTTCTTCGCAAAGTTTCCATATCCTCCTCTGAACGAAAAATGGACTCATTGTCTTTGAATAAAAGTTCAAAATTTAAAGGAACAGATGCCTCTCCATTTTCGATCATTGCTGCCCTTTGTATTTCGGTCAAAGTAGAGTCTGTTTTAGCATTCTTCAGGTAATCTTCCAAGTCTGGGGTTGCCCTATAAACAATCTTTCCCTGAATATTTTGTGCCGCAGATATTTGTGCTAGCAATACTGTTGTTATTAATAGCAGTGTTTTCATTTTATCTCTTATTAATAGCAGGCCCAATGATTAAATCAGGGCCTGCCGAAGTTATTTGATATACAGATTTTAGCATCCTCCGCCGTACATACAAGCGTCAAAGTAACTGTACATGGTGTTTCCAACACCTGCTGGGTATGCTGAGTCACATCTATTGTAAACATAAACACAATTCTCAGCGTTGGCTGAAGCCAATCCAACGATTGAACCCAAGGTTACATCGCCGGATTCGGAAACATTGGTGGTGTTGATAAACATGGTAGCCGCCAAAACGGCTATTCCACAAACTCCTATTATTTTTTTCATTCTTCTGGATTTAAGAGGCAATTGCCTCGATTAACTTTGTTTTGAAAAGTATTAAAGGAATGCTACTTTTACATATTTTCCCGTAGTTTTAGCTAGGAAAAAAATACCTCTTTTAAATAGATACTTCCTCTTTTCTAAAAAATAGCTAGGTCATAGTATTACATTTTACAGTTAGACTTTTTGTTTTGCAAAATCGGTGATATGTAAAAACTAATGGCCTAGTCTGTTTTTAACCCAAAACGTTTCCCCGTAGATATTTCCATTTCCTGATGATTTTTTGAAATTAATTTGATTAGGTTATATTTCAGAGTCAAACACTTAGGAAGTTGAATTTCCGTGTTCAGCCATTTAGGATTACTATTTTACGTCTAGTTTTTGTAACCATGTTTGTTTTGGGGCACTAGTTCCTTTTTAGAACATCTTAATCTTCGGTATAAATCAATCTTTATGGAATTTGTTATTGTTCCATATCCATACCGAGCGCCCTGATTAGCCTGATAAAATATATTTGATTCATTTTTCAATAAAATCTAGCCCCTGTCTTTATCGACTAATTGGTCTTTAATCATAAGATACGAGACTATAGAATATGCTAAATCTCTATTGATGCTGAATTCTAAATTCTGTTGAACAGGCCCAAACATAAAATAAGGGCCTGCTATAGTTACGTGATATGGATATCTTTTTCATTTTAACACCCTCCACCGTACATACATGCGTCAAAGTGATGGAAACTACTTGGGTATGCTGCATCACATCTATTGTAAACATAAACACAGTTCTCAGCGTTGGCTGAAGCCAATCCAATGATTGCATCTAAGGTTACATCGCCGGATTCGGAAACATTGGTGGTGTTGATAAACATGGTAGCCGCCAAAACGGCTATTCCACAAACTCCTATTACTTTTTTCATTTTTTTGGATTTAAGAGGCAATTGCCCCGATTCATTTTGTTTGAAAAGTATTAAAGGAATGCTACTTTCACATCTTTTTCCATAATATTTGATAGAAAAAAAATACCTTTTTAACTAGATACCTCCTCTTTTCAAAAATAACTAGGTCATGATATTACATTTAACGGTTAGACTTTTTGTTTTGCAGAATCGGTGATGTATAAAAACTACTGAGCTATTCCGTTTTTAATTCAAAGCTTTTCCCTACTATAATTTCCATTTCCTTTTTTATTTGTTTAATGGCCGTTGAATGAACCTTTATCTCTTTTAACAAAATATAATTCGCCATATCTCTTGCTTTATCCTCTTGACCGTTTGCCTCGTAAAGTTTTGCCAACAAATATGAAGGATAAAATCGCGCGGGAATCATATTTTTTGCGAACATATACGAGGTTTCTGCCTCCTTAAATCTTTGCAACCCTCTAAATGAATCACCCAAGGCAGTTTCTATAACTGTAGTATTTAAGTGTTGTTTGGCTTCTTGTAATATAATTATTGCTTTTTGGTGTTGTTTAGCCATAGAAAGTGCCTTGCCATAGTTCATTAGAAAATCACCCTCTTTGCTAAGAATCGGATAACTTCTTTCATAACTTTTAATGGAGTTTTCAAAGTTTCCGAACTGATAAAAAGTCATGGCAAGATTCCAATCTGTATATGCAGACTTTACATTATTAAAATAAAGGACACCCTTTACCAAACCGAAAATTATGGCTAAAAATACTGCTGGCTTTATTACATTTAGTTGTGAATTTATCATTACTAAATCGCGCCCTAATGAAATTTGATAGTTGTCAAATTTGGCTAATATAGCGAGGAAAACAACCGCGATAACTTTTATAGGTAAAATTTGAGTTGAATAAGAAAAGCAAGCAAAAATAGTAATCGACAACAGCCCAACATACGCTATTTTTGATAGTGTTTTACACTTAGTTCTTTTGTTACTACTCTTGATAAAGTAAATAAGTAGCATTAAAACAATTAAGCCTAATAATCCTTCTTCGCTAGTAAACTGTAGGAACTCATTAAATGCATAATAACTGTTGTCCGATATCAGACTTTCATAGGTCTCACCTTTTTGTTCAAAATATCTTGCCTGATAATTCATGTAATGAGCCTTGAAGCGATCAAAACCCACACCAACTAATGGATTATCCCTCACTATGCCAGATGTGACCTTCCAAATAAATAATCGCCCCTGGGATGAAGCTTGTTTTATACTGTACAAACCGTACAATGATATACTAGATCCTAATAGTAAAATAACCATCAAGCCAATCCTGAGAGTTGGACCCATTCTAAAAAAAAGTCGGCGGAGATATCTATACCGAAATTCCAATAATATGACACTGCTAATAATAATAGATAACCATGCTGCTCTTGACCTAGTAATCGGTAGAATTAAAAAAAGAGTAGTGAGACCTAAAATAGACATAGATTCTAGAACTCTTCCAATGATATCATTTTCCCGTTTTCTGCTTTGTGAAAATTTTGTGTCTAACCAGAGCTTTAACTTTTGTCTGAATAAATATACACCAAGGGTAATCGGCCAAATTGCACCGAGTACTCCGGAAAAAGGCCCTGGATTAAAATATGAACCTGTAATTTTGAAGGTTGCATTTTTAGAAGGTACATATCCATATAGCTGCAAACCGCCATAGATTGATTGAACTATCCCTGAGACAATAATTACCAATAAAAGCCAAATGAAGTATTTTGAATTGAAAGTTCTTATAATAACATAAAATATACTTAGTACTAACAACTCCAAAAATCGAATTGAAAAACTAAATTCTGTATGGAGATAGTACCTATTAAATAGGATGTACAATAGTAGAATCAATAGAGTGATATCAATTCTTGAAAGAATAATGTCAAGCTTTCTTTTGAACAAAAACTGAATAGACACAGACAGTAATAAAAACAAGGTGCAAAAAGAAAAGAACAGGAATTTACTGCTTATAGTAGATTGAAAATAGTCATCAAAATCTATACTTGGTACTGCCAATAAAATAATCAAAGTGATAATCAATACCAGCTTCGAAAGAGTATCATTTATTGACATATAAAACAATTTTTCATTTGAGCATTAATATTCGCAGGATAAAAGTGAGAGACTTTATTTTAATTGTAAATTTAGTGGATAAAATGTTCGGCGTTGATAGTATTTAATCTATTTCTTACAGAAATATTTCTATTTACAACGTAAAATTTGATAAGAACCAAAACTTGATACAATTTATACCTACAATAAACTAAAGCAAGTCTGGCCAATATACTATTTGTTAAATGCACATTAAAGCTTTTACCTAGTTCAGCTTCCTAATAAAACTCTCACTTACTGTCATTTAGTCTTTTGGCCATGGATAGGAAATTTAAATAGGCACATTAATACTGACACTAAATATGCTATCAAATTCAGGGTCTTTCAATTACTGCGCACCGGTTAAAAATTTTGTTAAAAGATAAAAAAGAGTCTCAGAGTATTTCTTAAACCTTGAGGGGTTCATTATTCATAAACTTAGCTTTTATGTATAAATCAATCCATATGATGGGGTCTTTAATGTTTTTTGTATGTTCCGCTAGATCATAGTCATGAATACATTTCAAAAGGAATAGAAGTTGGAATCTTGGCGGCAATTTAGATAACGATAATGGTTCCCTCCCATCTGAACTACAGAGGATTGAACCGTTGTCTTTTAAAAAAATTTTTAGGCCATGTTTTGGTAAGGAATAAATTTCACCCAAGTCAGTATTGAATGACGAGGCTTTTGGTTATACTTCGAATTACTCATGTAATAATATCCGTTTTATTCATTTGGTCACTTGCAAAACCAAATTTTAAGAATTGTCGGTTTCTTTTTTATTGTTATTTTTAAAGAAGCCTTTGGATAGAATAATCAGAGGGAATATAAGGCGTCTGAAACCTAATAACGACTCAAAACTATCCCCGAGCCAAAGGCTATTTTGTAAGGTTACGTAATTAATCTTGTATTTATATACGATTAGGCGATATATTTTGGTATTTTTTTCAACATACCCCTACGTTGATGAGTAAGAAAGAGCGGATAGACCGTATTAGAGAAGCATTTAAAGAGTTTAAAGTAACCGGCTACGAGGTTGCTAAACACTGTCCAGTGACCGAAACAGGGGTGAATAAAATATTGAATGGTACCATTGTTAGACCGAACGATTCAACTTTGGAAATTTTGGAGAGCTATCTTCAAGAAAATTACGGTCTTAGCATCCCGTGGCTACAGACAGGGAAAGGCCCTAAAATTGTTCCGGTAATCCCGTCCGAGGCCGATTTTAAGAGTTTTTCTGACAACGAACGCCAGGCGATCATCAAGGAACTTTCCATTTTTATCGCCTACCACAAAAAGCAATTTTTTGAGGATGAGGTCTTTAAAAGTATTGTGGAGCAACGTGCCTATGAAATGGTAATCGACATCATGAAGAAGGATTCCCAAAGGTAGCGGTAACCATTTTTTTGAGCCGATTCCAGTCTTCATCGGTAGTATAGTGCTCTTCCTTCAATCTTTGGAACTCCTTTTTCAATCGCAACAGTTCGTCTTCATGAATTGCAAGTAGGCGTTTCTTCATCGAATCGTATAACATGTCATCGCTTAGCAGTTTGCGATGGTGCAATTCGTACAGGATCTTTTTGTATTCTTCCATATAACAATTAAATGTGACCTTATCGAACCAGTTCTATGGTTTGCCTTGGGAAAAGATCGATGCTATCATTTGTCCAATATCTCATCATATACCTCATATGAATCCTTCATATACTCTGGCCGGTCGTCGATGCTGATGTACTTGTCGTAAGACTCAACGGAGATAAACCTTATCAGCCGTTCTATTTTAGATTTCAGCGTTTTTCGATGTGATACCATACTGAATGCTAAGAACGCCGCGGTGATGGACATTCCGGCAATGGAAAGATGATATAGGTTTTTGGGCAGATCTTGCCCTGGCAACAGTACCCAGACCAAATGGTAAATAGCTATAAATAATAAGATAAAGGCGGAAAAGCGGATAGCGTTCACAATGCTCGGGTCGTTGACCGAATCCATGATTAAAAGAAATAAGGTGGCGAAAAAGAAAAGGGTAATCGGAAGGCCAATCGCATACCAGAAACGTCGCGGACTAGAGAAACCCATCATTTTTTGCGCTTCCTTCAGCTTGGCAAGCTCCTTTTCATAAAAGGTGGTTTCCAAAGACCCTTGGTCGGCCTTAAGCTGAAGCGCGACAAGGGCAGGGGACTTTTTTGGAAGGGTCATATGGATAAAAGGGGCTGTACACGCCAGTACGGCCCCCATCATGATAAATGCCGACTTAACTGTTGCCCCTGTCGTCAGGGTCTTCAACATCCTCTTTATCGATGGCATTGATTTCATAGGTTTCTTCCGACTAGTCATTGGGTTCGCAAGAGGTCAACGCTAAGACTGAAATAAGCGATACCGCCATTAGAAATGACTTTTTCATTTTGTATAAGGTTTTAAGATTAGTACAACCTTAATTTAAATGAAAGAACCTCTTAAAAATTTCGTCCAATGACTACTTATTATAAACTTTTGAACGAAAAACGACCCACAATATAGAGGATATCGAAATGTCTGGATTATAGAAAAATTAGGGTTTTTTCCATACCGGGCGGTTATTCGACCAAGCCATGGTTTTTTCCGATAAACGGCAACTTATCGAAAATCCACCCTGCCTAAATCGCCCAATGATTTCCATTGGCGATGGATTGACTCCAGAATTGCCAAGGCCAACGCGCACCTTTTTGAACTCTTCCCCAAATAACCTGATTCCTCTTCCCTGGAGAGAAATCCCAGTTCCAAAAGAACGGCAGGACAGACATCACTGTTGTCCCGCAAAACATGGAAGTTCCCCTCCTTCAACCCCCGCTGGGCGAACCCCAACCTTTGCTCTAAACCCATCAACAAGGCCGTGGCCGTTTCCTTGGAGGCCTTGGAATAGGGCCCCTCCGTAGAATGGACATAGGCCTCCATCCCCTTGGCCATTGAATTCCCGGAATGGTTGCAGTGCAACGACAGGAACAGGTCGGGTCGTAATGCCCTTGACACCTTCGTCCGGTCGGACAGTGAAATCAACGTATCCCTGTCACGGGTCAGAAAGATGTCCAGCCCATTATCGAACAGTTCCCGGTTCCAATGCAGCATCCAGTAGGCAATGTCCAATACCACCTCTTTCTCCATCAATCCATTTTCCGAGACCGCCCCGCTATCGGCACCCCCATGTCCTGCGTCGATAACGATGACCGTTCGTTCCTTTCCCGTTTCCTGCCCATATCCGTGTGCACAAAACAACAGTAGTAAGACCAATACCGACCAGTATATTCCTTTCTTTCCCATGATATATTGCTATTTCGTTCAATACACAATATGCAACGATTATTTTGCATTGTTGAATATAATTCAATAATTAACGTATTTAGGTGTTAATATTTGCGAATAATTCAAAGCATGCTTGTTCCCTATGCTAGTTTAGCCCCAAGTCCTGAGCGGACTGCTATTTATGAACCGGATACCTAGTATACCTGTGGTATCACAAAACTAGAACCATGAAAAAAGCAAAGCTCCTTACTTTGGGCACGCTCCTCACCGTGCTTCCCACCTTCGCACAGATCGGCGGCATCGAAGATTCCGTCAACGACGTATCGGATACCGTCCGATCGATATTCCCCATCATCCTAGGGGTCATCTTCCTAGTGGGCTTCCTCTTCAATGCGGGCCACTTCTTCGGGGAGAACGCGGACATCAAGAAAGGGATGACCCGGGTACTGGTCTTCGTGCTCATCGCGGGAGCGGTGGTCGGCATCTTTACCTATCTGATCGGCATCGTCGTCTGATGAGGACCTATCCGATATATCGCGACATCCGCAAGGGGGCGGTGATATGGGGACTGCCCCTGTCGCTCTTCGCCCTTTTGATGGTGTCGGTGATCGCATCCCTGCTCATCATCATCTTCTCGTTCGGCGTGGGCCCTATACTCGGCCTGCTCCTTTGGAACGGGGCATTCTATACCGGGCTGGCCCGATGGCAGGGGCATCGCCCTACCCTTGGGACCAATTTTCCGAAACATATCCATAACAAGAAACAAAACCTTTTGCACCATGTCCAGTATTAACATCGCATCGAGGCATCCCATTATGGACATCCAGGGCCATCTGGTCTTTGCGTCCAACGGCAACGTGGTGGCCTGCTACCGGGCCGAACTGCCGGAGATCTATTCCCTTTCAGAAGGGGACTTCGAGGATTTGCACGCCACCTGGTTCCAGGCCTTCAAGTCCCTTCCCACTGGAACGGTCCTCCATAAAAAGGATATCTATCTCAAAAAGGACTTCCGTGCAGAGGGGCTGCCCAAAAAGACCTTTCTGGCAAAGGCCACCTACGACCATTTCAAGGGCAGGGAATATATGGAACACTACAGCTACCTGTACTTTACGCTGTCCCGCAACCGCCAGCTCAACAACCCCAGGTACATCAATCCCTTCATAAAACTGGACGGTCGGATGCCCGAACGGAACGAAGAGCGTCTCGCAAGCTTCCGGGCCAGCGTCAACGATGCCGTGTCCTTTGTCAACAACGGCCGTAGGGTCCGGTTGGTGCCCTTGGCACCGGAGGAGATCATCGCCCTGGGCAATGACCATTTCAACGGTTACAATGACAGGGTCGACTGTAGCATCGAACTCGGGAAGGGGGGCATCCAGATAGGGAGGAACCTTTTCGACGTACTGGCCGTGAACAGCGAACGCTGCTTCGGGGAGACCGTTTCCACCAGCAAGGTCAACGAGCGCTTTACCTCGGACGACTTTACCTTCCATCAAGGCTTCCTGGACGGACTGGGGCTTTCCATGGACGAGGACCATATCGTCAACCAGATCATCTATCTGGACAACAAACAAAAATGGCGCAAGCTATTGGACAAGAAAGTGGAAGAACTCAAAAAGAGCGCCAACTTCGGTTCCCAAAATAAAGTAACACTCAAAAAGATCGAGCATATCCTGGAACAGATCAACACCGACGATAGCTCCCGGGTCGTCCGGGGGCATGCCAATGTGCTGTATTGGGCATCGGAACCGAATCGCTTGGATGCCATAGCCGCCAAGATCAAGACGGAATTCAAGGAATTGGACATCGTGCCCTACCGACCCGGTAGCGAGGAGCGCAAAAGCTACTTTTTGAACAGCTACCCCTGTTTCTCGACCTGTTTTTCCAACGAGGACCTGTACGTGACCGACCTGAAACATGCGCTCTGCCTTTTCATCAACAACACCAACTACCGCTCCGATGCCACCGGCATCCTGTTCAACGACCGGCAACACAACATCCCGGTGCTAAAGGACCTATGGGACGCTGAAAAGAAGCGCATCAAGGCGCGCAACTTCGCCATCTTCGCCCCGACCGGCGAGGGGAAGTCCTTCTTGGCCAACAACATCCTGCGGCAATACTTCGAGATGGACGTGCGGCTGGTGATCATCGACCTGGGCGGTTCCTATACCAAGTTCGCCCAGCTCTACCCGGGACAATACGCTGTCCTTCGGTACGAGCCCGGCAAGAGTTTGGGCATCAACCCATTTTTTATAACAGATCCCCACGATGTGGGGGCGGAGGGGTTGGAGGACCTGGCGGTCTTCCTCTTCGAGCTGCTTGCCTCGGACCTGAAGGTCACCAAGGCGCAGTCGGTCTCCTTGAAGAAGATACTGCTATACTATTATATGGAGCATCCCGATGCGGCCCACTCCCTGGAGCATTTCTATCATTTCATATCGGACGACCGGGAGACCCTGTTACAAAAATTGGACATCGAGGCCGCTTATTTTAATATCGCCAATTTTCTCCATATCCTTTCCGAGTACGTCGATGGGGGGCTCTATAGTTTTCTGTTCGAGGTCGACGAGGACCAGTCCTACAAGATCGAGGACAAACGGCTGATCGTCTTCGAACTCGACGAGGTGAAGGACAACAAGGAGATCCTCTCCGTGATGCTCAAGCTGATAAAAACGGCCATCCAACGCACCATCTGGCGCAACAAGGGGGAACGTGGCATCATCCTCTTCGACGAGTTCGCCAAACAGCTCAAGTTCCCCAACGTTTTGGAGAGCGTGGAGTTCTACTACCAGGCCATCCGGAAACAGGAAGGGGCCATCGGCATCATCCTACAGTCCATCAACCAGCTGCCGGACAATTCCACCTCGGCCAGCATCTTGGAGAATACCCAGGTCATCTACAGCCTCAATAACGAGAAGGGATACGACCAGATCGTGAAACGGCTCAACCTGAGTTCCCACGACCTGGAACAGCTGCGCTCCATACGGAACGACCTGACCGGGGAACGCAGGTACACCGAGATGTTCATCAAGATCGGGAAGGAGAGCAACGTCTTCCGCCTAGAGGTACCCCCCGAGGTATTCGCCGCCTACCTCACCGACGGCCCCGCCAACCAGGCCATAATGGCCCTTTATGAGGAATGTGGTGATATGGAGACCGCCATCAAAAAATTCCTCCAGCCTAAGGGGGTCACCGACCCTTTTATTAAAAATAACTGACCGACCAATGACCGATTATCAAATAAAGTCGAACCGGATGCGGAAGGTCGATTATGGCCTGAGGTATCACAAAATCCAGAAATCATGAAAAGAATCAAGAAATACATCAAGATCGCCCTATTCTGCACAACGACGCTCATAATCAAAGGCAACGGTGTTGCCCAGGGGATGCCGGTTTATGATAATGTCAATTTTATCTCCTTCGCCAAGCAGCTGTTGGAGGCAGGGAAACAGACCTCGAACATCATCAAGACGATGAAGTTCTTGAAACAACAGAAGGAGAACATCGAGAAGGTGAGCAAAGCCGTCGAGCAGCTCAAGACGGTAAGGAACATGATCCGCAACAACGAACGGCTCTACAATATGGTCCGCAACGACCTAAGAAATATTTTGAACTCGCCCTATATCCGGGCGGACGAGGTGGAACGGGTCTCGGAAAGCTTCAACCGGATCATCGAGAACTCGATGTCCGATTTGGAGATGATCAATGAACTGCTCTCGAGCGGCCATCTGAAACTCTCGGATGCCGACCGCATGAAGGCCATCGACGAACGGGAGGCCCGCTCAAGGGAAATGGTGGTGGAGATCGAGCGCAAGACCCAGCGGTACCGGGACATCATCGCCTTTCGGGAATTGCAGGACCGTATCAATAACCGTGAAACGAACTATTAGGCCATGGAACTGATCATCCCCTTGGCCATAGGCCTGGAATATGTGGACGCGGTCTTCCAAACGATAAAGGCGACCGATTTCTCGGGCTATACCATCGTCGGTATCAAGGCTTTGGCAGTGCTCTTCTTTCTGGTGAACATCCTGAAAAAATACAACGAGGGCATCGCCGATCGGGACGGCCATTCCTGGGGGCTGACCCCCGGAGAGCTGGCCAAGAACTTCGCCATCGTGCTGTTGGTGATCTTTTCGACCCAGATCCTCGGCTTTTTCGACGGGATACTGGTGGCCATCGAGGGGCAGTACCGTGGCACGGCCCCGGCCTTGGTCCCCTTGCAACTGCAGGACATCCCCATCGAGGAGGACACAGGGGCCTTCGATGCGGCCAAACAGGCCTTTGCATTGTTGTACGAGGCATTGGTCACCCCGGTCTTCGGCATCAAGATGCTGAGCTTCTTCATCGGGCTGGTACTGTGGATGGTGGACCTGTTCCTCTATCCCCTGTTCCTGGCCGAGCGGTATTTCCTGTTGGGGATCATGCAGGCCTTCTTCCCCTTGGTGATCAGCCTGTCGGTCTTCGAGAAGTTCCGGGAACTGGCCTATAACTTTTTCAAGCTCTATGCGGGGGTGTACATGCTGGTACCGGCCTTCTTCCTGGTGAACATTTTCACAAACCGGCTCTATACGGCCATCAACACGGACTTCTGGGCGAACCTCTTCGGGGGGCCGACCGGCAACGCAACAATCAAGATACTGGTCGAGGCGGCGACCATCGGGTTTATCGTTTTTTTGAAATTCCGGCTCTACAAGAAGGCCATCCGTTTCACCCTACGCCTTTTTAGTGGATAACACCCACAGGGCCGGTAGCACCGGCAGGCATCTATTTAGCTTGTTTGTGGAATTTAAAAATGAGACCATATGTTACGTAAACTATTTAAAAATAAAAAAGGGTCAATGACCCTGACCCCGACCCCGCCTTATAGGAGCATCTATGAGGTCTTGAAATTGAACCGCTTCGTGACCATCACGGTGACCGTCACGGCCCTGCTTGCCAGCAGCTTTTCGGGGGTGATGGTCTTCCGGATGTACGAGCGGGCCATGGACAGTGCCTTTGCCGTGAACACGGACGGCTCGGTCATCCCGCTCAAGTTGGTGGAACAACGGGAGAACCTCGAGGTGGAAGCGCTGGCACATCTGGAGCGGTTCCATGGACTGTTCTACGGCATCGATGCGGGGAACTATGAAACGAACCTTGAAAAGGCCCTATGGCTCGGCAATGCGACGGTGGACAACGTCTACCGCCAGAAACGGGCCGACGGGGTCTACAACCGCCTGTTGCAGTACTCCTTGGTGCAAAAGGTGCTCTCGGTAGAATCGGAGGTATCGGTGGAAGAGGAACCTTATCCCTTCCGGACGGTAACCGTTTTCGAGATCGACCGGGGCGGTACCGTGGACCGCTACGAGCTGGTAACCACGGGAAAGCTTACGGTCACCGACCGCCATTTTCCGAACAACACCCACGGGCTTTTGATTACGGACTTTTTCGAAAACTCCCTCAGGCGACTAAGTCGCAATTGATTATTGAGCTATTAACGTGAACATCTAAATCAAGAACAATGAAAACGGACAAAAAGAAAATCGTGTTTATCGGGGCCATCGTATTGACGGTCGCCTTTATCACAGGATACTATTTCATGGTACTGGACGACGGGGACAGTGCGGAGGATCTGTTACGGGAGGTAACGGTCCCAGAACTCATAGAAGCGGAAATGCAGGACTACGAAACAAGAAAAGAGGCTGTGGACGCCATTGAAGAAGAACGCAAACGCACCGCCCCCAGCGTCTATGACGACCACCTGTTGGATTCCCTCGGACGCTACGACCCCGACCTGTTGGAGAAGGACAAACAACGGATGGTGGACAGTATCTATCGGATGGGCCGCATCGATTATACCGAGGACGGTTATACGGCAGAGATTCGACCGGTAACCCCCGTGGCCCCGCCCGTGCGGGTCGATACGGTAGCGGTACCCGAAACTGGCGGGGGCGCCCCGCCCCTGAAGGCAATGGCCCTGGAGCAGCAGCTCTTTTTTGCGGTCAGTCCGAAAGTGGAGGCCATCGGTACGGGGCGCACCATCAAGGTCGCGGTCGACGGGAGACAGACCGTGAAGGTCAACGACCGGTTGGTGTTGCGCGCAGTAGAGAACGGGGAACTGGGCGGTGTCGAAATCCCGGAGAACAGCCTGTTGCACGGTATCGTCAGCTTCAAGCCCAACAGGCTGGTGCTGGAGGTCTCCCGTATCGGGCACCGGCCGGTCAAGCTGGTCGCGGTCGATCTTGCCGACGGGTTGGAGGGCATCTATATCCGCAACAGCTATCGGGAGGAGGTGGTCGACCAGGTCATCGGGGACATGGTGGAGGACATCAACATTCCCGGGGTACCGCAGGTAAGCGGTATCCAACGGGTCTTCCAACGAAACCACCGCAACGTCAAGGTGACCGTGGGCAACGGTTATCGGTTGTTACTCGTATCGAAATGATTCAAAAACTTTTAAAAACTAATGTCATGAAACGTTTATTTATAATTATACTTCTTCTGGCAGGAATGCCACGGATGAATGCAACAGAAACGAAAAAATCGATAACAAAGGTTCCAATGGCACCAAATACAAACGGGTCGATGACCCTGGATACCATTTGGGCGAACGAAAAGATGAACCTGGCCCTTTTCTTTCCCGCGGAGATCCGGCAGGGCATCGTCGGGTCGGAGGACTTTGTCTTCACCTACAATAGGGAGAAGGGACAGACCTTGGGACTGCTCAAGGCGGTCGAGGGGGAACCCAGCAACCTGTTGGTCATCACGGTGGAGGGGAACGTCTATTCCTATATCATCGGATACTCGGAAGAGCTCTCGGAACTCAATCGATTTATCATCCCGGGGGAGAGCATAGGGAACGAATCGGCTGGGGCGAACACAAAAAGGTGGGCTACCCCTCAGGATTCTGCAGTTGGGCAACCGAACGTTTTGGAGGTTTCCAAAACGTTGGATATGGGCAAGGAAAAGCCCGCTATTGTAGTTAGTGAGGAAAATACCGAAAAGTTTATTTCGAAATCCTGCGCCTCCCTTCTAAAAGGACCGGAGCGTGTAAAAAAGACCAACCGCAAAAAGGGGCTTTCCATGGGCATACGGAATATGGTATATTACGACGACCTGATCTTTGTACAGTATGAAATCGGTAACGATAGCGGTATCGACTTCGATATCCGCTCCCTTGAACTGGTCAAGGCACAGGGGAACAATAGGCGCAAATCCTCCTATCAGGAACATTTCCTTTCAGCTGTCCATACCTATGGCATGCCGGAAAAGGTGCGTCACGGTGATACAGCACGGTTCGTACGTGTCTATCAGAAAACGACCCTGGGCGATGGGGAGCGGTTCGACCTGCGGTTGAAGGAGGAAATGGGGAGTCGGGAAGTAAAGCTCAAATTCCGTCAAGGGACATCAAGATAATTGGTCTACCTCCAGGCATATTTGGTGTTGGCGGTACCCCATGACTTGCAAAGTACCAACGGATTGAGGATATTTAAACCTGGAATCAAAACCTTTCTTAGAATGACCAAACAAATTGAAAACTCCTTTTTTAGATATCTAAGCTACCGTGAAACATTTATAAAACAATTTCCAACGCGAACAAGACTAATTCTAAGCCTGATATATCCCTATCTTCTTATTTGGGTCATTACCGTACCAACAGCATACCGGTTTCCAAAACTCGGCCTATTTCTTGCCACCTTGATAGGATTGGATTTATTTCTTCTTTACTTCAACCGTGGTTTTCTGGCCTATTTGTTCAAAGTGAGGGATGCAGAAGCCGTTAAAATTGCACAAGAATTGCTCGGGGATGTAAAACCTATAAAAAATTTTACCAAAGCCTACGAAAAAGTGACCAAAAGTCGCTTCCAGGAATGGTGTTCACTAAACAGAAAGAAGGCCAACCTTAAGACCGTACGCAAGCTAGAGCGCAAAGTTGAATTGAAGACGCCCTCCAGACAATGGCAATCCCGAGTAAATGTTCTAATAGGCTTTATTTTGATTACCCATCCAATACTGGTTGGCACCGAGTTAACGGAGGTCTACCTTTCAATTGTAAATCATGCAATCGATTCCATAGTATCCGACCATCAACCGTTCAATTCACTAATACTATTGCTCTTTACAGGTATTGTTACCCTCATAATTCTCCACTTTTTTAAAGTTTTCAAAAATGCCCTCCAAGATCCATGGAAAGGACAAAGGAACAGAAGAATACAAACACTACTTAGCCTCCGAAAAAGTCTAAAAGATTAATTCCTGAGGTGCCGACCTCAATCCCGCAGTACCCGCTCAGCGCATTCCCGCTCCAATGCACTCCGGGGAAAGAGCTTCCCTACCCGAGTCTTGGACCCGGGCCAACGCTCCCATGCTCGCTTATGGCCCGAAACAGCGACCAGCGTCCGCTTTCCAATCTTTGCCATACTAAAAATACTTGCCATATATGGCTATGCCCTATGGATTTTTAAGACTTCAATATGGACGTTTCTTCATCACTAGGCCACCGCCAGTTTTCCGTTGCCGTTCCGTTGCCCGCTTCCCATACCCAGGTTTTGCCCGGCATCGCGCACCCACGCCGTCCCCCTCTTTTTGTTAGCGAAAAAACAACATTTCCACCGGGCCGCACCGCATAAAGCCAGGCCCCCGCTTTACGCAGGGGGCTCTTTTTTATAGGCCCGTCCCCGCGGAAACATTGTAGCGGGTACAGCAACAAAAAGAAGGTAACAGCGACGGCGCTATAGTATGCAGGACAAAAACAACGGATATGAAATCAGCGGACACCTCCAAGAACGGCAACGGAAAACAAGCGCCAACGGCCAACAAAAAGAAGGAAAACGCTCGAGATATAGATCGCAGAACATTTTTTTCAAAGCCGTCCGATGGTCGGGCGGTAAATATAAACCTGCCTGTCGAAGGACGGGCCTTTAAATTATTTATCATGAGTACCATTAGGAACAAAGTACAGTTGATCGGGAACGTGGGGAACGACCCACAGATCACCCAACTCGAAAACGGCAAGAAAGTGAGCCGCTTTTCCCTGGCCACCAACGAGTCCTATCGCACGGCCAAGGGCGAGAAGGTGGAACGGACGGATTGGCACAACGTTGTGGTATGGGGCAGGCCCGTGGAGGTCATCGAACGCTATGTGACCAAGGGCAAACAGATCGCCATCGAAGGGAAACTCACCTCCCGCAGCTACATCGACAAGGACGGGAACGAACGTTACATCACCGAGGTAATCGCCAACGACTTCGTACTCTTGGGGGCCAAGGCCTGAAACGCAAAAGGGGCAGGGTTCTTCGGCCCTGCCCCTTTTTTTAAACTTAAATCCTTAAACATGGAAAAACAAAAGTTAAATCCAGAACGGCTCCGAACGGAACTTGCACGGTTCCACGGAAGCACCCGACTGTACCGATTGCCCACAACGAATGGCCGGCATACGGAAGGGATCGGACATTTGGCGGAAAGAGCGGACTGTTATTGGCTCGTACAGGACGTCTGTACCATCGCTTTTGGGCTGATGCAACGTTCGAGCTTTGTAACGGTCGATTTTGTAAGGTTTTCGGAAGCGGAACGAAAGCGCACCGGATTCGAGGCAAGTGTGAAATACACGGACGGGAACGGGACATTGCTACAGCAACAAAGCTACCTGATGGCGGATTTTCCGTTCGACAATTTCCGGTTCTTCTACGTCAACGGCACCTTGATGCTACCGGGCGAATACTAAAAACAAAGAGGGCGATACCTAACCAAAAGTGCGCCCTCTTTTAACATCACAATAACCTTTATACTAATGTAATGCAGTACAAAGTTAACGAAATCAGGATCAGTTACAAGGAACGGATATACGCTCCCAACTGGAAAAAAATAAACAGTTCAAAAGATGCCGCCGAGATACTCCACGGAACGTGGGACAGGGACACCATAGGGCTCCGTGAATCTTTTAAGGTCGTCCTTCTCAACAACGCCAACAAGGTAAAGGGGGTCTACACGCTTTCGGAAGGAGGGATTACGGGGGTCGTGGTCGATATCCGTATCCTGTTCGCCATGGTGCTCAAGACCCTTAGCGTGGCCATTATACTGGTGCACAACCATCCGAGCGGTACCCTAAGACCGAGCGGACCCGACAAGGAGATTACCGAAAAAATCAAGAAAGCGGGAAACCTGTTCGACATAAAGCTTTTGGACCATCTGATTATCGTACCCGATGGGGACTACTTCAGTTTCGCTGATAACAACCTCTTGTAAGCTTGAAAATATGATCCATCTGAACTTTAATAATCTGGACGGCGAGACGCAGGAAAAACTTTTAGAACGTTCCCGAAGGGACATCGAATCAAGGTTTGGACCCGACCTCAAAGAATACTGTAGGGAAACGGGGCAAGATTACGACACGATCTTAGAGCAGGAGACGATTCGGAACCTGTACAAACTAAAGTTCGTTTTCAGGCTATAATGGGTATCGATCTTTAAGACAAGGGACGGGCAATTTTTGTTCGTCCCTTTTTTGTGGAACAAAACGAAACCTTTTTCCGCTCTGTCCCGAATACCTGCCCAAAAATTTGCGCCCCGACACTTCGGGGCCATCCATTTTTGTACATGAATCCGTTCCTGTTAAAAAACGGCCGTTAAGGGAAATTCAAGCTTTTTTAAAAAGCCTTGCCATATCCTCAAAAGTTCGCCGAAATCAGTCTTAAAACGATTTGCGTTTTGAGGCGAACGGGCATCTGGATGCTACCTTGAATGGAAAGGTATTCGTTTTGGCCCCTGCGGGGGTAAAAGGAATAGCAAGAGGGCAACGCGCAAATGCGGCGTTGCATGGTCTGATTTATTTTCAGACAGCTGAAAATGAAGGTGTTATATCCAAATTACGGAATATTTTGACAGGAATATACCGAAAGGTTTGCTGTAAAAAATCCCACATCACCTGAAAACATTGAAAAAGTTTGCTGTAAAATGAAGGTAAAAGGTAAATATGAATACAACTACTCGGCCATAAATATTGTTTATGCCGTGGCTACCCGGTTCCGTTCTTTCTCCAAAAAGATATCGAAATCGCATACGGGTACCCTTGTCCTTATTATGGATTTTTTTGAGTGGCATGGATTCTTCCCGACACAACGTTTCGAAAAAAAATTCATGGAGGAGATCCTAAAGAACCGCAAACGTACCGAGGCCAACATCGCTATCCTGCGCGACATCGAACAGACCCAGACCAAGCCGCTTTCCATCCAGATGGACCTGCTCTTCGAGGGTCGGACGACACAGCGCGAGCGTCCCAAACGGGTCGAAAAGCTCTTTGTCGATTCCCAGGGTGTACCGGATACGAATCTTGACAAAGCACCCGTGGTGCCCAGGGTGGAACTCGACAGGACGAAGGGCGAGCTGGACCATCTAAGGAGCGAACTGGCCTATGTACTGGACCGTGTCAAATTGGTCAAGGGCACCCTGGGAAAGGACCACCTCCGGCTGGAAATGAGCCCGACCCGGTTCCAGACCTTGAAGGCCATCTTTGAACGCAAGAACAAATGATCATGTACATCACCATCGGCAAACAGCATATGGGGGCCACCTTTAATTCGAGCGTGGCGGATTTCGTTTCCTATCTGGAAAAGGAGAACGAGGGCCGTTCCCCGCAGGAGTCGGAACATTTTTTTGATCAGTATAACGACCGGATCGATCAAGAAACCGTCATCAAGGAAATCGACGGGAACACCGCCAAGCTGAAAAAGCGGGATCCCAAGTTCTATTCCATCACCGTCAACCCGAGCCGAAGGGAACTGGCCGCCATTGGCAACGACCCCGAAAAATTAAGGGCATACGTCCGGGAGCTCATGAAGGACTATGCCAAAAGCTTTCACCGCGACCGGACGGTCACCGTCGACGACATCAAATACTATGCAAAGATCGAATACGGGCGTACCTACTCCGAGTCCGACAAACAGGTCAGGGAAAACCAGGTCTATACCAAGCAGATCACCAAGCTGCGTAACGACATCCGTAAGGTGGAACGGGGCGAGTTAAAGGGCAATGTCAAGGACCTGAAAAAAGAAATAGAAAGGCTGAAGGCCAATGTCCCTCATATAATAAATGGCGTTCCCATGGCACCCGGTGTGGCGAAACCGGGGACACAGACCCATGTACATATCATCGTATCCCGAAAGGATATAACGAACAAACTGAGTCTGTCCCCGGGATCCCTCTACAGAGCCTCCGAAGCGGAGCTCAACGGCAAAATGGAGAAGCGGGGTTTTGATCGGGACGCCTTTTTTGAAAGGGCGGAAAGGACCTTTGACCGGGTCAGCGGATACGACCGGAACTATGTCGAAAGCTATGCCGGGCGGAAGAGCTTCAAGAAGGATCGCAAGGGCTTCTATCGGAAACTGATGGGACTGCCCGTTAACGAGAAGGCCGTCGCCTTCCGGATCCTTAGGGAAGCGAACATCCATCCGCCCTACCTGCCCAAGATTCCGACCAACAGGGTACAATTGGCCGTAAGCACCTTCAACAGACTTAAAAGGGGACTGGAGATCGCGTTCAAATCCGGTTCCATCGAGATATGAACTTTTAAAATAAACAGTTATGGACACGATACTTTTAATAAAATTGGCAATGGTCCTAGGTTACGGAATCGCCTGTTGGGCGAATATCCGCAAGGTTCGGGACGGTTTTGGGATCAACTCCGTCCTGATACTGCTCTGCGCCGGGACCACCTATGGTCTTCTGCCGCTGGCAAAAGCGTTGGAGGTCGGCTTTACGCTGTTGTTACCGATATCCGTTGTCAATCTGGTCGGGTACGGGCTTATCGGCACTGCTACCAAACGTCGGCCGCACCCACACTACCGGGCCGTGTTACCCGTCCATGGGCCCCCGCTGGTGCTCGAGAATATCAAACGGGGCATTTCCGTCATCGCAAGTGCGGGGGGCGGCAAAACGGAGAGCGTGGTCTACCAGTTGCTGCGCCATTTTGCAAAGCACGGATTCTGTGGGGTCATCCATGATTACAAGAACTTCGAACTGGCCGAGATGGCCGTACCGCTGTTCGCCGGGACAGGTATCCGCTTCTTTATCGTCTCCTTTGACCGTATCCACCATAGGGTGAACCCGATCGCCCCGGCCTACATGCAGGACGAGGAGGGGGTCAACGAGGTGGCCCGCGTCCTGGTCGAGAACCTGATGGAGTTCCGGGAGAGCGGGTCACAGGGAGCCTCCAAGTTCTTCTATGATGCCGCACAGGGACTGGTGGCCGGACTTATCTGGCGGTTGTGCAAATACTATCCGGGGCAATGTACCCTGCCCCACCTGATCGCCATTTACCAGGAACTCGATACGGAGGAGCTCATCGACTTCCTCAAGGCGGACCTGATCTCCAGAGCCATGGCCGACGCCTTCATCAGCGGAAAGGGTTCCCCGCGGCAGATGGCGGCGGTCAAGAGTACCCTGGCCAACGCCTTCAACAAGATCACCACCCGAAAGATCTTCATGGCCCTGAGCGCGGACGAGGTCCCGTTGGATATCAACGCCACGGCCCATGAAAGTGCGGGCATTATCTGTGTGGTCAACAACCCCTTCTACGAGACCTCCTTTTCCCCGGTGATCGCCATGTTGGTGCATACCATCGTCAAACAGATGAGCCGTCGCAACGCCCGCCCCTCCTTTTTGATGATGGAGGAGGCCCCGACCCTGCGGTTGCTGAACATGCACCGCATCCCCGCCACCCTGCGCAGCTATGACATCGCAACGGTCTACGTGATGCAGGACAAGATACAGAACGATATCATGTACGGGGACAAGATGGGCAAGGCCATCCTGAGCAACCTTTCCTACCAGTTCTTCGGCAAGGTGAACGACCCGGACACGGCCAAGTACTACGAGCGGTTCTTCGAGATCGTCAAGCGGAAGACCCGGAGCGTACATAAGAGCGGGGGGCTCAGCTTTGATTCAAAGGTGACCATTGGCGAGAAAGAAGTGGCCAAGACGCGGGCGGACGCCTTTTACGGATTGGGGGCCGGGGAGTTCATCGTGCTGGGTGACGGAAGGGACCGCAAGGTACGCTTCCGGGAACCGGAAATCGAGAAACGGTCGGAGCCCCCGAAAAAGGTGTATACGATCGAGGAACTGGATGCCAATTTCGAGAGGATATTCGCGGAGATACGCCATTTGTTCCAACAGGAGCGGGAGAAGGTCAAGAAGGAAGTCGAGGCGACCGTCAACGGCCCTGAAGCTTCACCCGCACCCAGCCCCCCTCCGGCAGACCGTAACGGTCCAGCTTCATGATGGCCCGTTCGCCCATCCGGGGATAGCGGTATTTGAGGAAGGTGCAGTCGTCGTTGCTCTCCAAGTAGAACAACCGGATGCGCTTCGGAAAAGGAAGCCGTTTCAGCTCACATTCCTTGGCCAGGGTATGACGGCCGATCTCCTGCAAAAGCTTCTCGATCACGAACTTGTCGGTATTACGGTATACGATATCGGATATGTGCATTTAATGGATTATATCCTATTTTATGGATATTATCCAAATATAAGATAGGAAAAACTCATTTTTTAACATTTTAACAATTTTTCTGTACATTGGTCAAGACCAAACTTTATTGCGATGTGTTACGGGACAAGGGTCGCGGAAAGGCCGACCAACTGGAGCTCTTTTACAATGTGGAAAGTCTCTACGGGGAACTGGATCCGGATATGGAACTGGTCTACAACTATGCCAACTGTTTTGCACATCCCTCGATGTGGATAAATACCTCTTAGATGTGAGCTTACCCTCCTACCTCGGTTAGAAGGATAACGGGGCAGCGATACTTTGTCCAATCATGTTGGACACTGCCTCGGCCTGGATGGGCTTGTTGATAAAATCAAACACGTACCGGGGAAAGCGTTTCACCAACTGTCGGTAGGATTCCGAGATGGAGGAGCAGACCATCACCACATCAATGGATGTCGATAGTTCTTCAAGTTGCATAAATTCCAAAAACTCGAATCCGTCCATCTCGGGCATCTGGATGTCCAAAAGGACCAGTACCTTTTCTTCCTCTTGAATATGGAAACGTAGGTCGTCCAGTGCCAGCTCCGGGTCGGTGAAGGTGCGGACCCTTTTTTCGATTCCGAAAAGGCGGAGCATTACCTGATGGTACAGGTTGGTCGCAGGGCAGTCGTCCACTAGATAAATTTTTGAATACTTCATGATACAAACAGTTTGGTTCCCTCAAACGTAAGGAAAAGGACCGTTCGTCGAACAAATTTGTTGTAAAGGCTTTCTTTTTTTATATATAAGTTTTTTCTTATATTTTTGCCCTCCATAAAATCTGCCATGAACTATTTGGGATTAACCAATGAAGAGGAACGGCGTTACGAGGATTCCGCCCGTTTCCATGGCAAGAGAATATTGGCCATGGGACTGATACGTCTGCTGAAGCGCTCAGGGGCGGAGTGGGTACAGGAGGAAATGGAATCCCTGCTCATACCGAAAACGGCCAGGTTCTTTCGGGCCGAAACGGACCGGGAGCAACTCATAAAGCAAATTATGGCCTTGGTCATAAAGGACTTTAGATTACCCCAGAACACGGCAGAGCGAATATCATAAAAGAACCTTATTTGTTCATATTGCTCAAAAGGTACAAGTTTTCATCGGATTTAGTTTGAAGGAACTTTTTCGTTTTAATGAGTTCTATTTTAAGAATAGTATTTTATTTCCGCTACTTCTCGGAGAAACTACGTAAAAAACGGAATGATAATAAAGGGTTTCGAAAAGGAATACCCTAACGATTGTCTGAACACATGTGCATAGAACATATAATCCAACAGTTCTAACCGGTCTTTTTCATAGCCATTTGTTTCCCTGTCTCCACTCCCTACACTAGTGGTAATCGCTTCGGGTATCCATAACTCATTACAAACTTAGATATCCAGTCTTCCTTTCAATCTTTTATCTATCCTACGCTTTTTCTCGGTCACCCGCTTCATAATATCCATCAATTTTGAATCTTTCGTGCGTTTGTATATTTCGTTGATTCCTAAAACAATAAACTTTGCTTCGCGAGACGCAGCTACTCGATCACTTGTAGACATATGGGACATTTTTAAATTCTCAAAATCCTGTGCTTTTAAAATCCAATTCATAGCCATTTATTTTTTTGTTTAATAAAATTACAAAAACATTAGACATTTTTTAAATGGCCAGTCATAATTTAAATCTATGAAGCGGTAGATAGACCAAATCCTTGCACTATGTTCATAGGAGTATTTTGGTATTGGATGATGAAGGCTCCATCGAATATTATTTCCCACCACTTTCAGTCTTATAGTTCTGCTTTATCTGTACGATTTATTTAATATGTGGTAAAATTTAAATATTCAAAAGAGCTCGGGAAAGTTCTATTTAAAGAATAATTTATTCTCAGATGTCCAAGCCATATTAGATGGATTTACTGAACCATAATAGGAGGATGCAGTCTTAGAATCTTTACTTTATCGTATCTAAGGAAATTTGAAAAACAGAGAAGTCAGCGCAATGATTTAGTGACGAATAGCCATTAGGTTTTTTTTCGCGCGGAAAGTTTTGATTTACCTATCATTAGACCATCAGGCTCAGTGGTGGTCAGATAGGAAACGGTCCATTCCCACATGGTCTTAACCTTATTTCTATAGGTAATAAGTAAGGCTAGATGAACAAATAACCATGCTGCCCACGCCATCCAACCTTTCAACGTACGTTTGGGAAACTCCATGTCAGCAGTAGCCCGACTTTTACCAATTATCGCCATTGTTCCCTTATCGAGATAGTTAAAAGGTCTGAGCGTTTTCCCCTTTCGCATACGAACTAGATTCTTACCAAGTTGTTTGCCTTGTTGGGAGGCAACGCTACCAAGCTGTGGATATCCTTCTGGAAAATCAGGATTATTCATTTGAAGACAAGCATCCCCTATTGCGAAGACATCGGGGTATCCAAAAACTTCATTATATTCAGAAACGATCAAACGATTACCAGTGCCATAATTCGCTTTTTCCAGTCCCTTGACCTTTTCCACAGTAACCCCGGTTGTCCAAATCAACGTTCTGGAAATTATTGTTTGGCCATTGCTAAGAGAGACTATGTTATCAACATAATCGTCCACTTTTATATTTAATAAAGTAATGACGTTCATATCGGCCATACATTGCATAGCATAAGCGCTAGACGCTTTACGCATTCCGCTTAACAAGTTTTCACTTCCTTCGACTAAATAAATGTTAAGACCCTTGTTGTCAAGCTCTGGGTACAATTTTGGAAGAGCATTTGCCCTTAGTTCTGCTAACATCCCGGCGATTTCTACTCCGGCCGGGCCGCCACCCGCGATAACTATATTTTGTAGAGCCTCCAAATCTCTATTTTCATCAGCCAAAGAGGCCATTTCAGCAATATTCAACAAGGTATTTCGTAGCTCCACTGCCTGGTCGATACTTTTCATGGGC
Organism: uncultured Flavobacteriaceae bacterium; assembly: GCA_947493175.1. GTDB lineage: Bacteria > Bacteroidota > Bacteroidia > Flavobacteriales > Flavobacteriaceae > Pelagihabitans. The sequence continues at coordinate 888,479 of CANLQD010000001.1, forward strand.
AGCGAATTGCGCTCAATATTTAAATTACCGAAAAAATTTGATTTTGAACCTATTGCGATAACGAGCTGATGGTAAGTAAGTTTTCCATTATCCAATATCAGCTGTTTTTTTATGGTATCTATCCTAAGTAATTCTCCATATCGAAAATGAAGGTTTGTTTTCTTTTTGAACAAAGTTCTAAAAGGTATCGTGATGCTTGAAACATCTAACATTCCTGTAGCCACTTGGTACAACAATGGTGTGAAGTGATTATAGTTGTTCTTATCCACTAAAACGACTTGAAAACCTGAGTTGTTTGCGAGGTGTAACGCAAGATTTATACCAGCAAAGCCACCACCCACTATAACAATAGTATGCATGTAAAGGACTTTTAAGACGTAGTTTTTAATTTTTCCGAGTATTCCTTCAAACGCACATTTAGGATTTCGTGGTTCAGGGAATAATCTACGGCTAAATCTATCACATGAATACCTTTTGAATTTAGGGCTTCCTCCAAAGTGTGTTGAAATTCGGCCACGGATGTCGGTCTATGTCCTATTCCCCCAAAACTTTCGGCATATTTGACAAAATCAGGATTCGAGAAATTTAGACCATACTTCGGAAATCTCTCGTCCTCCTGTTTCCACTCGATCATTCCATAAGCATTATCGTTCAGGATAATAATCACAAGATTCAATTCAAGGCGAATCGCGGTTTCTATTTCTTGGGAGTTCATCATAAAACCGCCATCGCCGTTGACCGAAATAACTTTTTTATCAGGTTTCAGTTCTTTGGCCATTACCGCAGATGCCAGGCCGGCACCCATGGTTGCGAGTGCATTGTCTAATAGTATGCTATCTTGCGTATAGGCCAAAAAATTACGGGCAAACCATATTTTATAAATTCCATTGTCCAAGGTGATAACGCCGTCTTCTGGTAAAAGGTCCCTTGTAATTTTTACCAGGCGCTGAGGTAAAATCGGAAAGCGGTCATCCTCTTCGTACTTCGCTAAATGCCTAGAAACATTTTCCTTTACACTCAAAAATTTTTTGGTATCCCATGAGTAGGCTCGATTGACCAAACTTTCGGTCAATAATTTAATACTTTTGGTAATATCCCCGATTACATTTAATTGTGGAAAATAGACCTCGTCGATTTCCGCTGGAAAAAAATTGATATGAATAACCTCACGCTCACTATTTTCTTTCATTAAAAACGGAGGTTTTTCTACTGTATCGTGCCCCACGTTGATAATGAGATCGGCCCTATCGATTGCCTCATGTAGAAAGTCGAAATCGGACAATGCCGCTGTTCCCAAATACATTTTATTCCTTTCGTCGATAACGCCTTTTCCCATCTGTGTCGTAAAGAATGGGATTCCCAGGGTATGAACGAATTTTGTTAGTACATCACTGGTGCTTGTTCTATTTGCTCCTGCCCCTATAAGCAATAATGGTTGCTTGGCACCCATTATCATCTTGGCCGCTTTAGCTATTACCTCTGGACTCGCCATTGGAATTTCGAAACCGACAACATCAAATAAGGATGGTTTTGTAATCTGCTCCTGGGCGATATCTTCGGGGAGCTCAAGATGTACCGCCCCCCTTCGCTCTTCTATTGACAGTCGAAATGCTTCCCGCAATGTAGCGGTAATCTGACCTCCGTGTGTAACCTGCTTGCTAAATTTGGTCAGCGGTCGCATCATGGCAACCACGTCGATTATCTGAAATTTTCCTTGCTTTCTTTTTTTAATTGGTTTCTGACCAGTAATGATGACCATAGGCATGGCCCCTAAGTGAGCATATGCTACGGGGGTGACCAAGTTGGTCGCTCCTGGACCCAATGTTACTAAGCAGACACCTGGTTTCCCAGTCAGTCTTCCATAGGTTGCCGCCATAAATCCTGCACCTTGTTCATGGCGGGTCAGGATAAATTTGATCTTATCGGATTTCCGTAAGGATTCTAATAAATCAAGATTTTCTTCTCCGGGGAGACCGAAAACATAATCCACACCTTCATTCTCTAAAGCCTTTACAAATACATCGGATGCTTTCATAGCTCAATAAACTTGTGTTTCCAGCCGCCATTAAGGGATTCTAACACCTTGATTTCGTCAGAGTAGTTAATTTGATGAGAAAATTATAGGTTGGGACAAAAGCGGATTGATTCGTTTCATATAAATGTTGACCTAAAAGCCCTATCTCTACGAATACGTTATGAGCCGTACGGATGAAGATGGAAATTAAGTCCATTTGCTAAACACCATCATGATTCATAGTTTACCAAAAATTGGTTGTCGTTATAATTGACTATTCTATGCACTTGGATTTTTGGTTTAAGCTCCCTAGAAAAATGGTTTAAGATATTGAGGTACGTGTGGTTTGGTAACGACTCTTTATACTCATTTAGGTTCATTATCAACATCCATTTCCAGGTGTCACCATCAGATAATTAACTCAGATCGTTATCGGGTAAGAACACAATTTTCTATATATCAAAAATAGAGGTTTGGTTTTCAAACCTTGATCTCGCGGTGGTTTGGTAATGTTTTATCGGTCAATGTGATCAGTTATGGCTTGTCAGCAGGTTTTAAAAATGCCTATTTTAGTCAAAAGTTTTACTTGATGCTTATCAAACAAATTAGTAGACATGCTATTCTCTCTATTTTACTCTGTTCTTCATCTATACTAGTTCTTAGCCAAAAAATCAAAGCTGATAAAGGAAGTTTTGGAATTGACGAGTCCAATAATATAATTGTTTGGCACCAAAGGAACATTGATTCCATTTCATCTTTAAGTTCTAAAATAACCGGGTTTAGGTTCGGAAAGGCATTCAAGGTACTTGACTCCATTTCACTCTTATCCTACTCCAAAACGTATAAAATTGCCAGAAAGGGTAAAGTATATTCCCTATACATCACCGACTTACCGCTAGTAAAAATGAAGGTAAAAGGTCCAATTAACGAGAATGCCAAGGTGCTAGGGCGGTATGAATATTTCGATACCGACAACTATATCAAAAGTAGTGTCGGTATCGAATTCAGGGGAAACCTATCCTTGACCTATCCGAAGAAAACATATGACCTGGAATTCTGGGCTGACAGCATTAAGGATAAATCAAGAGATATAAAATTCAAAAACCTTCGAGACGATGATGACTGGATTCTTGATGGTCTATATAATGAACCATTAAGGATTAGGTCCTTTATGGCCACCACCCTTTGGACCGCGATTCATGAACCTGGTTATCAATCGGCCGAACCTGAAGCAAAAAGCGGAATCGATGCAATCTTTGTAGAGGTGTTTAAAAATAAACGATATCAAGGTTTACATACGTTATCTGAATCAGTAGACCGAAAGCTGCTTAATCTAAAAAGAAACGATGATGGAATCATCAAAGGGGAACTCTTCAAAGCTTCGTCTTACGACGGCGCCCCTGCATTTACAAAAGCCCCTAAGTTTAACAATCTATTTCCGCATTGGGGCGGATTCGAAATGGTGTTCCCAATAGTGGACTACGAATCCCATTGGGGAAATCTTGCTCAGTTTGTCGATTTAGTGGTCAACGGTACCGATACCGAATTTGAACGACTTATTTCTGAGAAAATTGACATGGCCAATTCCATCGATTATTTTCTTTTTGTAAACCTATTGAGAGCGACGGATAATTTAGGCAAAAACTATTATTTAGCACGATATGATAAAGATGGGCCGTATTTTTTCGTTCCTTGGGATTTAGATGGGGTCATGGGAATAATACAAGACGGAAAAAGAATAGCTACTACAAATGATATTTTGAGTAACGGATTGTTTAATCGTCTTTTAAAAGTTAATCCCGAAGAATACAAAAGCAAGCTCAAATCTAGATGGGTAACCTTGCGGCAGTCCGAGTTCAGTAGCGAAAATTTACTGGGGACCATAAGGATGCTTTTTTCTCAATTACGGACACGAAAGTTATATGAGCGTGAATATCTTATTTGGTCCGGGAAAAGGTCGGTAGAGGAGGACTATGAATATCTTGAACTGTGGCTAAAAAATCGGCTCACTTTTCTCGATGCGCATTTTGAGGGTCTTTAGCGATTAGTTAAGAGATTTCTTATTCCCTAGGTCGTCAATGATATATTCGCGACCCTGTTCTATAAGGAGGCCTTTTGTACTTCCCGAAAACTTTTTATGACCATGCGGAACATCCAACATTATCATCTTATCTTGAAAGGCACTGGAAATATTTGGAACGAAAGTATGGCCGATCACTATCTTTTTAGCGTTATAAAAAGTAAGTAGACCAAGGAGATCAGCGGCATTAATTTTATCGTACCCTATCATATCAGTTACAAAGCCCCTGTACCAAAATGGTCCTTTACCGCTATAAAGGAATCCGGTGACAGCATCCCACTCCTCCTCCTCTTCATAAAATGCGGAGCGAACTTTTAGGTTTATATCGTCCAAGGTTAACCCATAATCCAAAGTCTCTGGACTTAAACCTGCATGCACAAATAAATAGTCGCCGATTTTCTCAATGACATTTTTTGTGCCCAACCACCTGCCAAGTTCGGATTTTGTAGAATATAGTATTTTCAGTGCTTTTGATTTATCGGTTTCACCGGTAATTGCCTGCGCCAGCGTAATGTATTTTCCATGGGTATATCTATAATGCCCCTGTATGTTAAGAATCTCATGATTGCCAAGAATGAAGTGTACCTGCCCTTTTTGTAAAATGGATTGTTGTTCCAATTTATAGATAAGCCACAAGACCTGAGTCACATTTTTCCCTCTATCCATGAAATCTCCCAATAAAACTAAATGGCCATTGCCAAAAATCCAGTTGTGCCTTTTGTCAATAACTTTGTTTGCTAATAAAAAGCTGGAAATTGCATTGTAATTTCCCTCAATATCCGAAATCACAACCATTTTTTCCGGAAGGGGGTATGTGCTTTTAGAAATCCCATATCTTGATTGTAGTTCAACATAAAACTCGTCACCATCGGTATTGTCGACTTCAACAATCAAAGAATCTTTGGAATATGGGTTTTCTCGAATGAGTTTATTTTCGAAATCAATCCTAAAAAGTGTATCATTTAAAATATAAGGTCCGTCATGTCCATCGTACCCCTGCTGTTGAATGGTTGGGGTATCCAGAAACAGAGAATCTTCTTGAGCGGTGTCATTCGAATTTAAAGCTTGCAAAAAACTCTTTTCTTGGGCATATAGCCCAGAACTAAGCATGGTTATAAAGCTAGATATAAATAGTGCCCGTTTCATTTATTTTCAAAATTCAATTATGTCCTCAAAATAACGATTCAACCATATTGCGAACATTTATATGAAGTGTTCTATGATTCCTAATGAAATTTTACATAATTGGATAGTTAACATACCCTGGTGCCAGCACTCTCTGTTGACAGTTGAAGGCTACTGATTCCTGATTACTGCAATTTGTAATTCTAAAATGCAAAGTACTGAAAACCCTGCAATAATATCAAAATCGGGTCAATTGTTATCGGTATCCCGATTCTACTAATTTTTCATTTTATAGGGTTAATTATAGACTTGTATTAAGACTAATTTTCGTACAAAATCGGAATCCGAAGTAGTGCTTGACTTCTAGTTCCCTTATAAAAAAAAATGTATTCTATGGAAAATAAAAATGTTGGTTTCGACCTTCAAAGTTTATTGGAACAGGTCGAAGAAACGGCAAATCTTAGTGTTCTGATCAATGATGTCTCATTCCTGCAACTTCTAGAACGATTCCGAAACATTAATGCCTTCTCCTTGACACTGGTAACTGAATTAGAGAATCACTTTTGTAGTAAGGCTATTTTTCTCTTGCGGAAATTAAGAAGTGCCTATGCAATGCCGGTACGCTTATTGATTCCTTTGGTATCCCAGTTGGCAGATATTGTAAATCCGGCCTCTTCGGATAAATGGGAATACCTTAAAAATCTGGCATCCAATGACCCAGAAGGCGTTTCAAGTGTTGCGAACCTTGTTTTAAAATATGGATTACACAAGGAAACAAGGTCGCTGGTCGGGAAATTAGAGGAATCCGACCCCCATGCTATTTACCCTACATCGCCCTATCGCGAATCGAAAGGCACTGTTAGTAGTAGTAAGGACGATAAACATATTGAGGCCGTTATGACCACCTCCACTATGACGGAAATTCATATTTCCGAAGGGGTTTTACATATGGAAAATACGATATTAAAAAATCTGTATCAGCCCTTAGGAAGATGTATATGTGTGTTGGACTCTAACGTAAGTGAACATTATAGGGAGGATATTGTCCGTTATTTCAGACATTACGATATCGCGTTGAACCTACTCGTATACCGAGCAATGGAGGTCGATAAGGGTATCCGGATGGTTGAAGAACTCTTAGGCGATTTTAAAAGAGTCGGTGTCTCGCGGCAAGAACCGGTTCTTATAGTAGGTGGAGGTGTTATTGCCGATACGGGTGGCCTGGCCTGCTCTCTCTACCATCGGAATACGCCCTACGTAATGCTAGCCACATCGATTGTTTCTGGAATCGATGCCGGTCCATCACCTAGAACCTGTTGTGACGGATTTGGTTTTAAAAACTTGTTTGGTGCCTACCATGCCCCCATAATGACACTTACGGATCGCACTTTTTTTAAAACGCTCCGTACCGGATGGATACGTCATGGCATTGCGGAAATCATTAAAATGGCTGTCGTCAAGGACGCCGAGCTCTTTGTACTGCTGGAAGAAACTGGAATCGACCTCGTCTATTCGCAATTTGGGACCTTGGTAGATGATGCTGCCTTGGGAGAACGAAGTCAGCGTATCCTAGCTTTGGCAATGCGCAGTTATGTGCAGGCTGAATATGACAATTTATATGAGACGCATCAATGCCGGCCCCATGCCTATGGTCATACTTGGTCTCCCGGCTACGAAATCCCCTCTGGAATGCTCCACGGACACGCCGTGTCGTGCGGGATGGGCTTTGGAGCATACTTGAGCTATCAGGAGGGGTGGATTTCGGAACACGACCGAGATCGGATACTGTCGTTGATCAGTAGTTTTGAGCTCAGTCTATGGCATCCTATCCTTGATAACACCGATTTGGTATACGAAGCGCAAATAAAAGTCATCGAGAAAAGGGGAGGTAACCTTGTTGCGCCTTTGCCCAAAGGTGGAATCGGCCAATGCGGATATCTTAACAAACTTTCTAACGAGACACTGAAATTATCACTATCAGAATATAAGGCCTTGTGCAAAACCTATAAGCGCGATGGACTTGGAGTCGATGCCCATTGTCATGAAGTTGGACTAGAAGATCCATCCACAGTGGCCAATTTGAATCTGGTCAACAAATTTGACTGATACTTAATGCGAGAATAAATAGAATGCATTCAACTTATCATTTTAATAAGAATTAAATTATGGAACTAAAAGCTTTATTTATTGGATCTATCGGTGTATTGGCGGAAACCTCCGAATTACAGCGGCAAGCCTACAATCAGGCACTTAGGGAAAGCGGTATTGACTGGAACTGGAGCAAGGAAGTTTATAAGAGGCTACTGCAACGTAGCGGTGGTCAAGACCGTCTTGACATGTTGGCGACGGCTACCGGACAACAGCTGTCCGCCACACAGATTGAAAAAATACATTCTAGAAAGACCGAGTTGGCCTGTGAATTGGTAGCATCGAATGTAGTAGGACCGCGGGCAGGTGTAGCACAGATCATTAAAGAGGCAATCAACGACAATGTACAGGTCGCTTGGGTCACTACTACTGGGAAAGAAAATACCGGTGCAATCCTGAACGCCTGTAAAGAATCGATAAAGCGTAGCGATTTTGAACATATTTTTCATAGGGACGATGTACCACGTGGAAAACCGGAACCCGATATATATACCGTGGCCTTGAATCATTTTAAGGTACGCCCTGAAGAGTGCATTGCAATCGAGGATTCCCTAAATTCAATTCTTTCTGCGAAAGCTGCCGGCATTTATACAGTCGCTACCTTGGGCGAATATCATGACGAACACGTAGAAAATATTGCCGACTTGATTATCAATTCCCTTAGTGATACGAACTGGAGCAAAATCAGAGCGGAACATCGATCTGCTATGTACGATAAAGTCGCCTAATTATTATGGGAATTTTTGCAAACAATATCAAGAAACCAGCATCCGAGCACCGTGCTGTTACACCTTATAGCATTCTTTGTGAAAAATTGATGCTGTTACAGCAGCAACTGTTCGTATCCGAGCAGGATTCGAAAGCATTGAAACTAGTTCGCGAATGTATAGATTTGATCGAACCATTGGAGGGTTATCTTAAACTGAACACGACTTGCGCCTCGAGTGAACTACAACGTCTAGAAGAGAATACCAATACTCAGAACTGGGAATCGGCCTTTGATAGTTCCCTTACGGCCTTACCTTTGGAAAAGGAAATGCTCAGTGGCGCGCTGGAAGGCCAATTCCTTAAAATGTTAGTGGAGATTTCTGGAGCGACCAAGGTATTGGAAATAGGTTCTTTCACAGGATATGCCTCTTTAGCGATGGCAGAAGGCCTTCCCGAAAATGGAAAGCTTTACGCCTGCGAATACGACTCGTTCACCGCTAATTTTGCACATGAACAGATATCAGAGTCAAATCATGCCCACAAAATTGAGATTGTTATAGGCGACGCACTAAAATCCTTGGCGAATTTTGAGCGGAACGGTGAAATATTCGATTTTGTTTTTTTGGATGCCGATAAGAAAGGATACGGGCAGTATTATTCAAAATTGATGGATGGTGGACTTATTAAGAAAGGAGGAATTCTCTGTATTGACAATACACTTTATATGGGAGAGACCTATTCACTAAGGAAAATTTCAGAAAACGGTCATGCCATAAAGAAGTTCAATGCTATGGTAGCTGCGGATGATAGGGTACGCCAAGTGATGTTGCCGCTCCGGGACGGCGTTACAATCGTAAGACGTGTCAAATAAGCTTGAAAAATTGGTCAAAATAGGCATGGTACCCTTCGTGCTCTGGGTTCTGGGTATCCTATGGTTGCCACCAACGCTTATGATATCGTTTATATCCCTCTTTAGACCAAATCATAAGGCCGAGACGTCGGGCAGAACCGTTCTTTTAACAGGTGCTAAGATGACCAAATGTCTGCAACTTGCACGAATGTTTCATGCCGCCGGCGATAGGGTCATTGTCGCTGAAACCGCCTTGTATAAATGGTGTGGTACGCGATTTTCATCCGCGGTTTCCAAATTTCTGATTCTTCCCGATATTGGAAAAGCCGGAGAAAATTACTGTAGAGAACTCGTAACCTTTGCAAATCGGGAAGAGGTAGATTTGTTCGTGCCCGTAGCCACGCCAAAATCTGCCTACTTTGATGCTTTGGCAAAACCCAATTTCCCTAAACATACCGAGGTTTTTCATTTCGACAATGATTTAGTCGATATCTTAGATGATAAGCACAAATTTATTGGTCTGGCCAAGCAATTCGGGTTGACTGTCCCGGAGTCTCATCTTTTTGAGGATAAGGAAGAACTATTGCATTTTAGTTTCAAATCCGAAAAAAAATACATTTTGAAAAAGATAGCCTACGACCCGGTGTACCGTCTTGATCTGAGAACATTGCCCCATGCCGGATGGCAGGAGCGCGTTATGGCACTTCCAATTGATTCAGAAAACAAATGGGTTCTTCAGGAATATATCGAGGGCGATGAGGTTTGTACCCACACCACCTCACGAATGGGCGAATTGAACCTTTACATTTGTTCGGCATCATCGCCATTTCAGGTTAACTATAAAATGTTACACCTTCCAAAGGTAAAGGAATGGGTGCGTTCTTTTGTTAAAGGTCTGGGTGCTACAGGTCAAATATCCTTTGATTTTATTTTAAAGGAGAACGGAGCCGTAATCCCAATAGAGTGTAATCCAAGAACCCATTCCGCCATAACATTGCTGCATAACCATGAGGAGGCAATAGCGGCATACAGAAAATCGGGAAAATCCGTCAATGATTTCGAACCAGGCAAAAATTCGGGCCACACCTACTGGTGGTATCATGAATTGTATCGCCTGTTGACCAGTTATAATCTTTCTAGGGCCAAAATGTTATTAGAGCGAATGCTTACTGGAAAAGAAGCCGTATTTCAATGGCACGACCCTTGGCCTTTTTGGTTCAATAATCATGTAAGTATACCATATCAAATCATTAAGAAGTTCCGTCAAGGAACAGTATGGACCCGTATTGATTTCAACATTGGTAAAATAATTGTTCCAGGTGGTGACTAAAAAATCAAAGATACCGCTGACGGCCTTGCAACTTGTGGGTTCCCCTACCTCAAAGTTCTTTTATGACCTATCGTTTCTATATGCGAGAGATGTTGTAGCGCCGAGGGGATTCCGATTACTGTTCGCTGTGGCGCATCCTGATGGATATTGGTCTGTTTTGACTTCCTTAACAGACCCAATGAACAAAATCTCCTTTAACGAAATGGTAATTTTGATTCAGGCAGTCAATATCGCCGTCTGTCATATGTTCTGCAAAAAGGGAATGATATCGATTCGAATCTTGCTTGAAGATGTTTTGAACATTCCGATTGTGGGTTCTTCGGGTCACTGTCTAGGGATTGCCCAAAACAAGTTCCTAGCTAAAAGCCTAGTTGCGCAAGCGGGAGTAGCTGTGCCTCGAGGAAAAAAGTTGGATTATGAGACTACGATCGCTACCCAACTTCGCATCGACGAATTTCCCGTGATTATTAAACCGAACAGTGCCGATAATTCCGATGGGCTATCGTTGGTTTTTGAGGAGAAAAATGTACCCGCCGCATGGAAAAAGGCGGGCCAATTCGATGATGTTATTCTTATTGAAAGGTACATCCCAGGTCGAGAAATCAGAGGGGCCTTGATAGAATCAGGGGGGGATTTAATAATACCGCCTTTCATCGAATATATGGTCCATAGTAATCATCCTATCAGAAATCCGGAAGATAAATTACTTTTCAATGAATCCGGGGAACTGATAGGCCAGTCGAAAAAGGAACATATTCCTGCCATTTGTCCTGCCAAATTGGATGATTCCCTTAAAGAACGATTAGTGTTCGCTATGAAAGCCGCGCATCGCGCATTAGGTTGCCGGGATTATTCGATGTTCGATTTTAGGATAAACAGCGAAACAAATCGACCCTATATGTTGGAAACCGGCTTCTTTTGGTCCTTTAGCCATAAGAGTATGATTTCAACAATGTTGTATGAAGCAGGAATTTCTCTAGAGGAAACAACCCATACGATTTGGACCCAAACATTTACTAGGGGTAACAGCGATTAAATCAATGAATTAGGACCTATTAGATTTAGTAAATTGTTTTTCATTTGATTAGACCTGGGTAGTAGTTCCTATCCCTTTAAGGTAATTAGTAATTAAAAGAAGATGAGCTTCGGGGTGTATTGGCAGAGGGCTATTGAAGGAGGTTAGATACAATTTGGTAGGGCAAGTTTCTTTCTATAAATAAGGATTTTTTTAATCGTTGTTCAGATGTAGGTATTCTCTTTGAAATCTAAATTCTCGACGATTTTGGTTAAGAAGATTTTTTAGGTTATAAATGGAATTTTTTCCATTCAAGAACAACTAACACCAATACTGTTTTTGTCTCAGCAGGTTAGTAGCATATGATTAAATCATACCAAGTCCAGAGGGCAGATGGGGATTGATATGATAAGAAAAAACAAGCTAATATGAAGTCACTACAAGCGACAAACAAGACCTTCAGCCTAACAAATCGCTTAGGAAAAAGGAAATGTATTATTGCTGGTGAATGCAGTGGCTCTTTTTCTAGGTGGCGTGGTAATCATGATTGTCGGTATGACTTCGGTGTTCGTTCCTGAAGATTTGGAATATATGAGTACCCTAGTCTGTACTCTCGAGGATATCAATCCAAATTTAGTTCCTGTGATTGCCCACGACAGAACTTCTTTTGGTAGGGGCTTGCCAGTCAGGTTTCAGGAATCTATGGTTCAGCAGCAGTTTATCTGCTGAAACCGTTTGCGGTGCAAATGAAAAATTATGGATATCTTCAAAACCTGGTGCATAACAGAATAATAACACTCATAAATGTGGAGCCCATGCTGTACACTAATCTAAAAAAAGCCAACTGACCAAATCTGATTTAATTATAAAACTTCGTGAGTCCAAGGTACTGAATATGAAACAGATTAGATAGCAAACTTCAATTCTACAGGGGGTATTTCCGTTTTACACTTCACAAGTCGTAATAAAAAACTGCACAAAAGGTGTTAAAAGGACTTCTCATCGTAAATGAGACCCAAATTGAGGAACCTTCTAATAAGTATAATCTTCACATTTCTTCTCTTTAGTATCAGTTCTCTTCAGAATCAGTGCCCTCAAAAAGCTTATCATTTTGTGATTGGATGGTGTTGGTCTCGTTTTTAACATCTTGTGATTTTGATGTTTTGTCCTTATTTTTTTTTTCGTTTTCGTTGTTTTTGCCCATGGTGCTGTCTTTTTTCCAAAGATAGAGGAAAGTAGGAAACAACATGAGTGATTTAAACACAATTAATGACTTAAAAGGGATTCGCATGAAATTCTAATGAAAATATTCTAATACCCATTTTGTAGGGCAACACCATACCATGAAAGCACTAAATGCTTCACCTGTGTAAAACCTATGGTCTTAACTCACTCGATCAGAGAATGGGACAAGATTTTAAACCCGTGGATACTACAACAAACGATTTAGGTCATTCAGAATCGAAATCCCTTACAGAATTTACCGAGGCTTATTTTGATTATTCAATGAACTTGAACCTAAAAAACAATCTTGGAGCTTAAAGCATCAAATAAAATTGATGCCTGACGGTTCTCCAAAATAGAAACAAATCATAAATGTTCATTCGATAAATAGTTTGGGAGTTGCAGAACTATTGTTTTTGTATGCGGCTACCAAAACCCAGGTAATTTCGTAGATGAAAATAGCAGTACTTAAACCCGCACAATCCAATATTTATATCAATACCATTATACCTGATTCGTTTAAAACACCCTTGTTGGAAAAGACCTTAAATAATAATGGGTATAAAGGCAGATAAGCTGCTATTGTCGAACAATACATTCAAATATTACCCATAGATAGATTTAGTTCATCGGATGAATTCGCAGAAACCTGAATTCGATTTTATTGGGGAAAGAGTAAATATTTATCAGGGAGGGGGCTTGGTTCGAGCCTAAGAGGGGATGTAGTGTTAGCAGGGCTTCAACGAGTTTTACTTTTGACTCCTTTTATATTTGAACATGATTCACACATAACATTTAATTTTCTTGCCGGGTTTTTTTTGGTTTCATTTACCCTCAGATTATATCATTATTTGTGTTGCTTAACAATTTCAAAGCAGTGTCATTCCGGAATTTGAAATTGATAATATTAATGGATTATAAATTTGGCATTTTGACAGCTTTCCCAAAAACGAAAATACCAAAAGTCTTATTCAATGATAAACTCTTTACAAAAGTTGCATTCTGTAGAGTATTGTTTATTTTGTCCTTGTTAAGATTCGATTAAGCCTAAAACACATCTTGCCAATAGGCTTCTTTGTACATACTGTTAATTGGATATCGGTAATATTTCAATCACATAATTCTTAATGGATTTTCAATTTTGGTAATCAATGAAATTACGGATTTAAAAACTTAGAGCTAAACGGAATGTAAAAAACCATTCAGTGTAGTAAATATTCCCAAAATATCAATACTGATACCTAAAGCATCGCCAAAGTCCCTGAACTATACAAAAATGATAAATCTTGGTATAGCATCCTTCTGGAACCATTGAACAACAAGAAGGATGTGACCATACCACGACCAAAAAGCGTTATTATAAATGTCTAGGTAGTCTTTGAATCAATTGTAACCGAACAACTAAACTAGGGTTTGAGTATCCTAAAAGAGCAGGTAAAAAAGCCGATAAGAGGAATTTCTAGCCTTGTTTGTAGAGACTTAGATTCATGTGAAGAAGTTGTGATCGATTTTACTGGGTATTTGGCAAGATCTACGTTAAATCAACTTTTTACATGCTTTAGCTCTTTAACCAACTTGATTCCTATTTTTAAACCAATAAATTGCGGTTTTGCAATAGAAATTCATAACCGGCAAGGTGAATAAACATAATGGAAAAAGAGAATTCGAAAAACAATGTACTCATCAAACTTATTTTTGTTGTAGTCACTATTTGGGGATTATCGGCTGTTCTAATAATGGTTTTTCTTTCCGAATGGTCTGATAGGGGTACTTTTGGGGACTTATTTGGTGCGGTAAATGCGCTATTTTCCGCTCTTGCGTTTGCCGTTTTGATTTATACGATTATTCTTCAACGCGAGGAAATAAAACAGAATCGAGCGGAAATTGTTCTAAATAGAAAAGAACTTGAAAAAAGTGCAAAACTGCAGCGCAAAGCTCAGGAAGTTTTAATAAGACAGGTAGAACAAACCCATTTAAGTGCAAAAATGAATGCGATGAGAACTCTTGTAGATTATTATAACAACCAAATTTCAAACCCAAAAAGCACCGAGGAGGTAATTGAAAAGGCTAAGCAAAAAAGAAAGCAAATAATAGTTCAAATTGACCAGCTAATTGACGGGTTGAATGATTCGGATGTAGAATAAAGCAATCACATTAAATTATTTTTTTTCGAAACAGTAACTAATCAAAACCCACATCAAAATTGCCCCTCTTCTTCTTTGGTTAAAAGATGAATCCCATAGTGTTGAAAAGGTTATTCCGAATAATACGGTATAACCAATAAATATCAAAAGAAAACCCTACTTGCCTCTGGAAGAGGAGTAACTTCGCATTTTAGAGATAAACATATCGAGAATCAGCTCCCTATCCTACCCGTTTTATTCCTTTCCCGATACTGACTTGGGGTCATCCCAAAATGCTCTCTGAAAAGTTTTGAGAAATAGCTTTTTGAACTTAAGCCAAGGGCATATGTAATCTCACTAAAATTGAGTTCAGTCTCACCGACAAGCCTTCCTGCCTCCTTTAATCTGATATTACGTTCATATTCCCCAACACTCATTCCGTAAATAATGCGAAATCCGTTTTGAAGAATATTGGGATTTATTCCCACTTTGTTGGCTAATTTTTTTAAAGGTATAGGTGCATCTAAGTTTTTAGTGATGTAATCCGCAGCGTTTCTAATGTATTCAATATGTTTGGAGCGGAGAACAGTTCGGTGCTTTTGGTCTGATTTATCATCCAAATATTGCTCCAGATATGCAGTCAATATCTCCAATACCTTACCTTCCTGATAAGTTCTTCGCATAAAGCCCGTATACCTGCACTGTACAAATTCATCGATCATTTCGCCGATTGCATAACTATAGGGCGCCATGTACGTAAAAGGGACGACCCCTTTGATATCACGAAATAACTCATTCAGCTCTTCAGGCATTTCATCCTCAAAATCAGCGATACGGCTCTCAAACTCCTTCCGATTTATTTCAATGGTAAAAATTTTACTTTTGGTGTTAGAAGGAATCATAAACCGATGATTGTTTGTCGGCGTGCTTGCAACAATAAGAGTGTGCAGTTGTGACACGTCTTTGAAGCTGTTCTCCTTTTCTAACTTATGTTTGAATTGCTCTCCGGTATTAAAGATAATTTTTAAAGGATGTACCTTCCCTTTTTCCAGATCAAAGTGAAAATCTTTCTGCAGCTGATAGGATGTTCGTACTACTCCAACTCCCTCGGAGAATTTATATGCACAAACTTCTCCTTCTCCAAACGTCTCGGGCAAATCCAAAACGTATTCATGATGCTCTTTCCGGTACGCCACCCCCAGTGCGTTAGCCATAGTGATGACTACGTCCTCCACGCCGAAATCGGTGATTTTAAGCCGTTTCTTCAATTTGTAGAAATAAGACCAAATCTCCCGCTCTTTACCAAAGTAGAAAACTTGATTAGGTTGATACAATCCGGTGGAGAATGTACAAATTTTCTTGTAAAACTAAAAGGACCCTAAAAATTCGGGTCCTTAATGATTGCATCAGATCAGGCAAGTTATCCCATGAAGTGCACAGATGCTTAATGGTAACAGGTAGGGCCTTTCGCAACATCAATGATATGTTAACTAAAGTCAATAACTACACCTTATTTATCCACTCCAATTCTACGACACCAACCTCATTAAATGACAAATACGACAGGGGTCGTAGTAAAATGTCATTTTTACGATTTTTTTGATGCCCACTACCCTAGTTCTAAGAAAAATGCCCCTTTTCGGATTACTAGCTCAAAGATTTCCATGCATACTGGAAGTGTGTTTGACGTCAATCATTTCAAATGAGATGATCATTGTCTTCGTTTAGAAGGCTCCTCATAAAGATGTTCCTCTTATTTACGTCAAAGTTTTGATGGATGCGGTCAACCCCACCAGTGGCCAAATACCATCTTTGCAGGAAAACAAGTTACGATGAAATTGATAGATAAAGTTATCATCATTTCCGGGGCATCCAGTGGCATCGGAAGAGCTACTGCTAAGTTACTTTCCCGAAATGGAGCAAAAGTGGTGCTTACAGCAAGGAGACTGGAACGGCTGCAAAAGTTGGAAAAGGTTATCACTGATATGGACGGTGAAGCTCTAGTGGTATCGGGCGATGTTACCAAAAAAAATGATTTTAAAACAGTAATTAACGAAACCCTGAAAAAATTTGGAACTATTAATGGCCTGGTCAACAATGCCGGGCTCATGCCCTTATCCTTCATAAAAAATCTTCATACGGACGAATGGGACACCATGGTCGATGTAAACATTAAAGGAGTTTTGAACGGCGTATCGGCCGTACTACCGACGATGTTGGAAAATAAAAGCGGACATATTATCAACATTGCTTCGAGCGCTGGTAGAAAAATATATCCTGGAGGAGCGGTATACTGCGCCACCAAAGCTGCTATTCGCATGTTTTCAGAAGGATTGAGACAGGAACTTTCGCCGACCTTTGGTATTAATGTTACTTCCATAGAACCTGGCTTTGTCACTACCGAGCTGATGAAGACCATTACCGATGATGAAATAAAAGAGCAGCTAGCCGAAATGACCGAAATGACCCCGCTAGAACCAGAGGACATCGCGGAAGCGATATTGTACGCCTTGACACAACCGGCGAGGGCAAATGTCAACGACGTGTACATTATGCCAACAGAACAAAAACAATAAGAGATGGGTAGGCCCAGCATAAAAAATGAAAAACAATACGAAGCTTTGAGAAACCAGGGCTACGGTAAGGAAAAGGCTGCTCGAATCGCTAACACCCAAAATGCCGGAAAAAACGGAGGTAGTTCCGAAAAATATGAGAAACGAAGCAAAAAGGAGCTGTACGAGCAGGCCAAAAAAATCGGCATCGATGGCCGTTCAAAGATGGATAAGGAAGAGCTGATCGATGCACTAAGAAACCATTAAACTGCTCCACCATTCGGGAGATTTCGTAGCACCTTTTGAACTGTAACGAACAGCTACTCCCAAAACACAGATTTCACCTATTAAAAGTAAGTCAAATGATTACGACAGAATTGGATACCTCGACCATCATTGAGGATTTAAAGAAAAATGAGGTCGGTAAGGCGGTGCAAATTCTGCCGGACACCTACGCCATTAAAATCAAAAAGCAACGATATAGAACAGGAAACAGCTACTTTGTAAAGCACCTCAATCAACGGGACGTATTGCTCATCGATACTGTACACAATGCGTCAAAGCAAACACTGAAGTCATTGATGGAAAAAGGATATAACATCGCAGGGCTGTTACTTACCCATGGTGATTTGGTATCCCAGGCCTATATAGACTTGGAGACCTTATCCAAAATGATAGACGCACCTATTTTTATTCATCCGTTTGACTCTGGGACGCAACATAGTGCCACTTTGGATATCACGGAGCCTCATGCCCTTTTTGAAGCCTTTTCCCTTAAAATTTATAATTATCCCGGTCATACCGGGGGAAGTGTCTTGATCTACAGTGAAATCAACAATGGTATGTTGTTCACTGGGGACTGTGCCGTAGGCGCTCCTTATGAAGATGCCGATTTTTATTTTGAACGACCCCCAATCGAGGATATTTCAAAAGATGTGGGTTTGGCCGTCAATTGGAAACGCTTTGTGCTTCCGTTTAAACACATTCTTCCATTACATGGAAAACCCCAATTCTATCTAACCGAAGGAGGTCAAAAAAACGTGATTTTACAACTAGGCAAAGACGTCCCTACATCGTCGTTGTAATAAGGTTGTTAAACTGGAATAAAACTTATAAAATTATTATGCATGACAGCTATAGAATCACTACACTTAGAAAAAAAGGCAAAAACAGATTATCAAATTTTCCCATTGCTTCAAATGCGATGGAGTCCACGTACGTTTGAGGATAGGGAAATTCAGGACCAGGAACTTAAGCAACTGCTAGAGGCAGCACGATGGGCGGCCAGTTCTTACAACAGACAGCCATGGCGTTTCATTTATGCCAAAAAAGGGACAGAAGCCTACAATCGGATAGTCGATTGTCTCAGCGACTTTAACAAACGATGGGCAGCCACGGCCCCGCTACTACTTTTGAGCGCCTACAAGGAAAAGACCGAAAATGGGGATGATAATTTTCATGCTTTGCACGATTTAGGCTTGAGTTTAGGTAACATGGGCATACAGGCACAACATATGGGCATTGGTATGCATCATATGGCCGGTATCGACTGGAAGAAGGCGCAGGATTTGTTTGAAGTACCCGACGGTTTTCATATCACCACGGCGATTGCCATTGGTTACTACGGAGGAAATGTGGAAAATCTTCCAAAGGATTTACGTGAACAGGAGGTACAGGAGCGTACGCGCAATCCGATTACGACCTTTGCCTTTGAAGGGAAATGGAAAGAGGAATCATAAGAACAGGACAAAAAATCGAACAAGTTGTCCTTCAGAATATAAATTACGAGGAACAAAGATAAAAACGGTCTAAAACTTGATGAATCTCCATAAGATTCAGCCATGAGAACTTATTGAATAATCATCGGAATATTCGAATGCGATGGGTCCTAAAATGGCATAGAAATAAAAGAGTAGGAAATGATAGCTACCGAACCGATAACAATCTAAAATAGTAAAGAATGCAATTTATATTTGAATATCACAGTGTCAGTAAGAGTGAACGATTAGAAACTTTCGCCCGAGAAAAACTAGAACACTTGCAGACCAAGTTTGACTTTGTACATCGTGCAGACGTCTTTTTTAAGAAGGAAAATCGAAGTGATGGGGAGGAACAAATCTGTGACATACGATTAAGTTTGCCAGGGCCAAGAATTTTTGCTTCTACCAATGCAACTTCATTCGAGTCTGCCATCGCCGAAACAGTTAGGGACTTGGAAGACCAATTGCGAAAGCAAAAAGAGAAAATGAAACTCAGATAGCTTGGATGGTGCGACGAAAATTTGGTAAGGACTTTATCAGAACTAAAAGTTTACCCAAAGTGCTATGACTACTAAAGATAAAAGCAAAAGTATAATGAACACATTATAATTGCGTTTTTGTTTTTTTTTTCGTTTTCTTAGTGATAAGCTCAACGTAGTGCCATATGATTGTAGAATAAAGAACGCACATGCCAGCGAAAGACATTGGTTCATTCGGTAAAATTTTTTGCGTAAATACAAGATTATGGTTTTTAGTGGCTTTATGGTTTAAAAGTTCTTTAGTGCTGTTTTCCAATATGGTAAAATCTTAGAGAGATGGATTTCATGCACATCCCGGATCTCTAGATACGAGATTAGTACATTTATAACATCGAAGATTAATAACTGGACGTACATGCAAGAAAGTTTACCAAAAAAATTATAGAACTATCACAGCCAATGCTATTTTGACCATCCTTCTTTTTACGACATCCCGCTGAAGATGAATAAAAAGAAACGCACATATCGAATTGTAAAACGCATCGCGAAAGTATTGGCAGTGCTTTTAATTTTATGTGGGCTACTGCTTTTGTTTATTAGGAGCCCTTGGGGACAAGGTATCATAAAAGATCGACTTGTTTCCTTTATTGTTGAAAAAACAGGCGCAACACTAACCATAGAAAAGCTGTTCGTCACTTTTTCGGGAAATTTGGAAATACAGGAACTATTTTTAAAGGATTTACAGAAAGATACCCTCCTCTACTCCGAGAAACTAAATGCCAATATCGCCTTCGGCCCGTTACTTTTCAATAATACCTTGAAAATCAAGGAACTGGAGTGGACAGGTGTTGTTGCAAATATCTCAAGGGATGCCGACACGGAGCGATACAATTTCACCTTTCTCCTGGAAGCCCTTACTCCACAGGAACCGGAACCTTCGGAAGAAACTACGGAAAGTACCTCTTTTTCAGTTGAAAACCTTTTCTTGAACGACTTTCAGATTCGCTATTCAGATGCTTTCCTAGGAATTACAAGCACCGCAGCCTTGGGAGGGCTTCGAACGGGCCTGGAAAAGCTAGATTTGGAAGCACTCCGTTTTTATTTCAAGGAGACCGTACTTTCAAATTCCGATGTTTCCTATCTGCAAAGCCAACCCTTTAATGACGCCGAACAAGATAGCAAATCGGCACTGCCCCAAATAAAATTCGAGGAGATTCGCCTGAATAAGGTCAAAGCGGCGTACTATTCCGTGCCGGATAGTATTGATACAAAAGCCATTATCGACGAGCTGTCCTTAGAAATACCAAATATCGATTTGAATTCCAGCCGTTTTGAGTTCAATGAAGTTGCCCTTCGGAACTCTACAATAGCTTTGGAGCTTTTAGGGCAGCAGATGGCGGATTCCCAAGGAAAAGATGATACGGAAGCGTTGTTCAAGTGGCCGGACATCCGTATAAGAGCAGACAACGTCGATTTAAGTGATAACGAGTTTGATTACCAGAGCGCCATCGGCGATTCAACACAAACGGGTTTCGACCCAAACCACTTGCACTTAAAAGGAATTGGCCTTAAAGCCAATTTGTTCCAGTACGAACCTGGTCAGGTACAAGTCGATATCAACCAGGTTGCATTTCAAGAAAAAAGCGGCTTGGTCTTGCAAGCGTTTAGTATGGAGGGCAGCATGGACAACAACACCCTCGAACTGGGCGACTTTAAAATTAAGACCGGGAGAAGCAGTGCCGAGGGTTCTGCGAAATTGAAATATGCTTCCGTAAATCAACTTTTCAATGCACCAGAGGTAGTCAATGTCAATATAAATGTACCGTACTTTAAAATAGGGTTGAACGACTTGTTGATTTTTCAGCCAAATCTGGCATCGTCCGCGCCTTTTGTTACCGCAACACAAGATCCTTTGTTAGGGCAGTTGACGGCCAAAGGTACCTTGAACGAGATGGTCATAAAGAATACAAAAGTGGAATGGGCAGAACGTACCGCCCTTGAGGTTGAGGGCACGCTGTATCAACCGACGCGCATTGACTCGCTTCATTATAACATCGATCGCTTTAAGGCTGTTTCGGGACGAAAAGATTTAGAGCGGTTTCCTGATTTTCAAAAAAATTCCCTAGTAGTTCCTGAAAAAATTATACTCTCCGGTACCGCCTCCGGTTCCTTGAAAGAAACCGTGGCGGATTTACAAGTGGAATCTACTGTAGGTTCCATCGCCTTTCAGGGCCGCGGCGGCTACTCCGACACCGCCTTTGTCGATGGGACCTTGAGGACCGATAGCTTAAAGCTAGGCAGCCTGTTAGCCAATGAACAATTGGGACTTCTCGAAGGTACCGCGCAAGTATCGCTGTCGGGTGTATCGGCCCAAGAGCTGAATGGTCGTTTTGGACTCATGCTCTCCAAGCTTGAATGGAATCAATATCAATTTAGCAACTTGGAAGCGGAGGGAACATTTGACAAGGGCCAAGGCGTTGTGCAAATCAACTACAAGGATAAAAATCTTCACTTCGACTCCCAGACCAAGGTTGAATTGGACAGTACATATTATGATGTCGCAACCAAGCTGAATCTTAAAGGAGCTGATTTAAATGCACTCGGATTATTGCGACAGAACATTAAAATGGGCGCACAACTAAATGCAGGATTTCGAGGAACCGCGACCGACTATACAATCAAGACCCATCTTTCCAACATAGTTGCGGTGCGGGGAAATGAGCAATTTCAGACAGCGGATATCTTAGCAGATATCGAGGTAGGGTCTTCTTCTTCCCGTGCCGGGATAGAAAGTAGCTTTTTAAATGGTCGGTTACAAACAACTGGGTCCCCTAGCCAGGTCGGTAACGCGCTGACCCGTCGGTTCGAAGCATATTTTTCAGATAGCGTATCAACCGCAAACACCAAGGATACGATTTCAGCATCAATGGAAGTGAGGCTAACGCCCGAACCTATTCTTACCGAAGTGTTCTTGGAAGGTCTCGACCGGCTTGATACTGTTTCGATGAACGCCTCCTTTAGCGCAATTTCCAAAAAACTACATGCAGAACTTCATGTACCCTATGCTGAATATCAGGGTGCCGTGCTCGACAGTATTCACTTTTTGGTCGACGGGGACGCCCAAGACCTGTCCTTCTCCTCAGGGCTTGCAAGCCTTCGGTACGAACCTGTCAACATCCAAAAAACCTACTTTGAAGGAACACTACAAAACAAGCAGCTGTTATTGGATTTCCTGTCCTATGAGGGAAATGAAAAACTGGTACATCTCGCCTCTGAAATGCAGTGGAAACAGGATACGTTACAGTTACACATTAACCCCGAAGCACTCATCCTAAACAAAAACCCCTGGTCGATTCCCGATGGGAACCATTTGTTCTTTTCTAAAAATAACTTGCACTTTGAGCAAATGCTATTTACCAGAAATGAGCAATTGCTCGAATTGACCAATGCGATTAACGGAATCGAATCTGACCATATCGGGGTTATTTTTGATAATTTCCGACTACAAACTTTTTTGAGTCTCTTCAATTCCGAGGAAGCTCTTGGATCGGGAAAAGTGGGGGGACAGCTCATCCTGGAAAATCCTTTTACGGCCACCGGTCTTGTGGCCGATTTACAAATTACCGACTTTGGAATATATGACAACCGTTTGGGAAATCTTGATCTGCAGGCAAGGTCCAAGGGCCTATCGGGGTATGCGCTTGATTTGGCTATTAAGGAAGGAGCTGTTGACCTAGATGTTACCGGGAACTACCAGGCGGATCCCACAGGTGCTAGAATGGATTTATTTCTGAATATCAAAAAACTGGAAACCGCCATGATTACAGGATTTTTTAAGAATGAATTGGCACAACCCAAAGGCTTCCTTTCTGGAAAATTCGATATCGGAGGTACCGTAAACGAGCCACTTTACGAAGGTTCGCTTTCATTTAACAACACGGCCCTTGAGGTTGTTTCCTTGGACACCACTTTTGAGATTACCGATGAAACCGTGGTTCTTGACGAGACTTCCATACGTTTTGGGGAATTCACCATCAAGGATGCTAAAGGGAACTTTTTTACCGTTGATGGGAATATCGGTACCGAAACGCTCGCAAACCCTATTTTTGATATGAACTTCAAAGCGGACGAATTTCGGTTGCTCGACTCGACCAAAGAAGACAACGAATTGTACTATGGTATCGCCAGCATCGATGCGGATGTGAATCTCAAAGGTCCTTTAAAGCTACCCAAACTGGATGGTCGGCTTCGGGTTCGCAAAGTAACCGAGCTTACATATGTAGTTCCTGAAGAACAACTGGATATCCAGGAACGGGACGGAGTGGTCATCTTTGTAAACCGTGAAAACCCAGATGCGATTCTTACCCAGAGCGAACCATCGTCCCCTGATTTATTTAGGGGCCTGGATGTTTCCTTGGTGGTGGAAGTAGCCGAGGACGCCCTGTTTTCCATCGTATTGGACGAAAAGACAGGAGATGTGCTACAAATTGCCGGAGATGCGGCCTTGAACCTCAATGTGAACCCGAACGGATCTATTGGGCTCACTGGAAAATACGAGCTATCCGATGGTTACTATCGCACTAGCCTTTACAACTTGGTCTCGCGACGATTCGATATCAATCCAGGCAGTACGATTACTTGGCGCGGCGACCCGATGGATGCTGACCTGGATGTTACTGCCATCTATCGGGTAGAGACTTCTGCGGCCCCTTTGATGGCTACGGCAACTTCGGGAGTAGAGGCCAGTCTTGCCGCCAAATACCAACAAGTAATGCCCTTTCTGGTTTACTTGAATGTTGATGGCGAGCTTACCGCCCCAAAGCTCTCATTTGATTTGGGAATACCCGAAAATGCCAAAGGAGATCTAGGAGGTGCAGTATACGGCAAAGTACAACAATTGAACGAACAGGAAACCGAGCTCAACAAACAAGTGTTTTCACTTCTGGCCCTCAACCGATTCTTCCCGAACACAGGAAGTGATGGCAGTAGCGGAGGTGCTGCGGGTCTGGCCAGAAACAATATAAATAAAGTGCTCTCCGGGGAATTGAATTCTTTTTCCGATAAGGTTTTGGGCGATAGCGGTTTTGACCTAAATTTTGACCTGGACAGTTTTACGGACTATTCGGGGGAGAGCGCGCAAGACCGAACGCAATTGAATGTCAGTGCACAAAAACGACTGTTTGACGACCGCTTGATCGTGACCGCCGGAAGCGCCATTGATGTGGAAGGAAGCGCACAGACAGGGCAAGAGGAAACGCCTATAATCGGTAATGTCAGTCTGGAATATCTACTCACCCAAAATGGGCGCTACCGTCTTAAAGGGTTTCGAAAGAACGAGTATGTCAACGTAATCGATGGCCAGTTGATCGTTACCGGGCTCGCCCTGATTTTTAACAGGGAATTCAACTCGTTCAGCGAACTTTTTAACCCGTTGAAGAATAGCTCCCCAACTCCCGAAGAGAAAACAAATCAACCGTCTAAAGGGCAAGCAGAAGATGACTAGGAAACCAGTGAAACATCGGAACAACCTGTACCTGCTGCTGCTAATAGGGATGCTTCAAGCCTGCAGCGTACAGCGATTTGTTCCGGAGAACCAAAACCTCTATGGAGGTGCGGACATCCAAATTGAAAAAAGTGACAGCGTTGGAAAAATAAATGTTGTTCGCGATGAGTTACAATCGCTTTTACAGCCGCGGCCCAATACTTCTTTCCTAGGAATGCGAATGCCCTTGTATTTCCATTACAAGGCGCAAAAAGAGCGGCCGGGATTCCTGTACAAATGGTTGAATAAGAAGTTTGGGGAAGAGCCTGTTTATTTCTCCGAGGTAGACCCCCAACGTATGGAGAATTTGATGCGAAATAGACTGGACAATAGAGGATTTTTCTACAGCAGGGTTCAATCGGCCATCGACAGTACCCAAAAGACTACTAGTGTATCCTATCGCGCTTCCCTTCCCCGCCCCTATTTGCTCGAAACCTATCAACTGGAAAGTGATAGCACCCGGGTTTTCAAGGATATGACAGAAAGCCTCGATGAAGCTAGACTGAGCAAAGGCGATCGTTTCGATTTGTCGTTGATGAAATCAGAACGGGAACGCATCGATAATCATCTTAAACAACGAGGGTACTATAATTTTAATCCTGATTTTTTAATTTTCGAAGCGGATACGAACCAATACCAAAACAGGCGTTTTGATCTTTTTCTTAGATTTAAGAAAGAGGCCCCTTCCAAGGCCAAGATTCCATATCGGATTGGTAAAATTACGATATATCCCGAGTATCAAGTGACCAATGACACGGTACGCCAAGAAAAAACCACCTATAATGGTATAGATTTCGTGCAGGACGAAGATTTTTTTAAACCGAAACGTCTAGCACCCTATATTCTGTTAAAAGAGGGACAACACTATAATTCGGAAACTGCCCGACTTACTAGCAATAGACTGTCGGCAATCGGTAGTTATAAGTATGCCAATCTACAATTTACCGAGGTCGATACGACCACGGCACAAAACGACAGTACTGGCTTATTGGATGTTTCCATATTCCTTTCACCCTTGAACAAAAGGTCCCTTAGGGCCGAAATACAGGCCATTACCAAATCCAATGGTTTTACTGGTCCGGGGATTTCGATTACCTACAGCAATCGGAATCTTTTTCATGGTGGGGAAACCCTGAACATCAATGGCACTTTTTCCTATGAGGCCCAACTTGCCGGTGGCGATGAAAATAGGAGTCTTAGCAGTATTACGGGAGGATTAAAGACCGAGCTGATCATTCCACGATTGGTACCTTTCTCTCCCAGTAGATTTCGGTATGCCGTACCAAAAACCAGAATTAGTCTGGGGGGCGACTTTCTGAATCGAAGTCGGCTCTATACCTTAACATCGATTACCAGCGCGTTCGGGTACACTTGGAATGCCAATAGGTTTGTGTATCACGAACTCAACCCCATTAGTATCAATTACACTAATCTGGCCAATACTACGGAAGAATTCGATACAATTTTGGAAGATAATCCGTTTCTGCGCAGCAGTTTTGAACAACAGTTTATTGCCGGACTCACCTACGGGTTTACCTATAATGAATTGGTCGATGCCGAAAAATCACGCCCTCTCTACTTTTCGACCAATCTGGAACTGGCAGGAAATACACTTAATCTGATTAGCGGTGGAAAAACATCGGTCCTAGGCTTGGAATATGCACAATATGCAAAACTGGATGCCGACTTTCGGTATTATCTGAAATGGGGAAAAGAGCAGGCCTTGATAAGCCGTTTCTACGCAGGATGGGGAATCCCTTTTGGAAATTCGGTTACGCTACCCTTCGCCAAACAGTTCTTCTCCGGAGGTCCTTACAGCGTTCGGGCGTTTCAGATACGCTCATTGGGCCCCGGCACTTTCCAATCCATCGACGCCGAGGGTAGCACTTTTTTTGATCAATCGGGAAACCTGCAGCTAGAGGCGAACCTGGAATATCGATTTCCGATATGGTCTTTTTTGAAGGGCGCGTTGTTTGCAGACGCAGGGAATGTTTGGTTGACCTATGATATCGATTTGCCTTTGGATGAACCGGTAGAAAGCAGGGCTTTTAACGAAGAGCTGGTCGCAAAAGGGCGTTTTGGCTCGGATTGGATCAACCAGTTGGGAGTGGGAATGGGTCTTGGGCTTCGAGTCGATATCCAAAGTTTTGTAATCCGTTTAGATGTGGCGTCTCCCTGGAGGGTTCCCTATTTACCCGAAGACGAACGCAGTAGGGTACCGTTTTTTGGGGGTGGTGACAATAATCTGGTTTGGAATTTTGCCATCGGGTATCCTTTCTAGGAAAATCGGCCCGGACCGGAATTACTATGTTGATTAAAGTATTAAAATAATTGTGTATTACATAGAACTGTAGTGATTAAAATCAAATGGGAGGCGAACCATCACAAGATGCAGCATTTAGGCTAGGGCATTTACCATCGTTGATCTCTGAAACCTACCGGGAGTGGATTTCGAACAGTCCCTTTCGCTTGAGTGCGGTGGTGGCTTACTATGCCGTTTTATCTTTACCTGCTTTACTGATTATTATTCTGAACAGCGTAGGTGCGGTTTGGGGAACCGAAGTGGTTCAAGGAAAACTTTCCGAAGAAATTGCATTGGCATTGGGTAAGGATGCGGCCATTGCTATCGAAGGGATGGTACGGGAAACCCAAGATCGGGAAAAAAATATTATTGCGACCATTATCGGTATTAGCGTCCTATTGTATGGAGCTACGGGAGTGTTCTATCAACTAAAAGTCTCCTTGAACACGATATGGTATATTAGGCCCAATCCGAAAGTGGTGATTTGGAAAGTGGTGGTAGATAGAATGCAGAGTTTTGCATTTATCCTGGTCATTGCATTTCTGCTTTTAACCAGCTTTATCTTGACGGCAGCTATTACTGCCCTTACCGATTTTATATCCTCCCAACTTCCCGACATAGTGCTTTATGTAGCGTATTTGTTGGATTTTGTATTCTCGGTCGGAATCATCTCCCTCTTGTTTGCCCTGATGTTCAAATACTTGCCTGATGTCAAGATTCGTTGGAAGACCGTATGGGTCGGTGCACTCCTTACCGCGGTACTCTTCGTTATCGGCAAACTACTGTTAAGTCTCTACTTTGGCCAAGCGCAACCTGGATCAACGTATGGAGCGGCCGGTACCGTAATACTGGTTTTGTTATGGGTCTCCTATTCAAGTCTGATACTATTTTTCGGTGCAGAATTCACCTACGTTTTTGCGGAGCGGTACGGCCAAGGCATTCGGCCCAGCGAAGTGGCTGAAATCGATCAAGCGAGTAAACAAAATAATTGACCAAAAGGTTCTCTTAGCATCGTTCCGTCATTCGTTGGCTCTGAAAACCTATTGATTAATTAACTGTTTCAAAAAGCCTCCATGATTCTATCGGGGCCAAAATACCGAAAGGCAATACCAAAGGCAATTACGGATAAGATCATACCTAACATAAAAATGGTATAGGTCCATCTTAGGATACGGTATTTACGTTCCAGAACCACCCCCAGATAGTAGAGGTCTTTGGTCAGTGATTTATAGATGTAATCACGGTCTTTGAGCATGGTGTTGATGGCGGACTCATAATCCGAAAGCTTCATTTTATGAAAATTGCCAAAAAATAACAGATTCACCCTTTTCTTTTCGACATCTTCTTGGGTAAAAGTACCGCTGGTTACATTCGGTCGTGTGGCCGAAATGGAAAGAATCATGGATACAATACTAAATACAATAAAAATAGCAGTAGGTACAATCAGATAATCGTTGGAAGGATTGTCTAGTTTAGGCAACAAATTCGACAAGGCCAACGAAATGATGATGGCATTGACCGATAGCAAAATATTGGACTTCGTATCGGCAATGTCGCTTAATTTAATGTGATTTCGAAGTGTAGTACGATAAAGGGTTTGAATACCCCTATCCGGACTCTCATTCTTTAATTTGGCTTTTAAGCGTTCTTTTTTGATCAACCGCTTTTCTTTCTTTCGGTCTTTGACCAATCGTCTTAAGTTCTTATCCTTGCCCGGCTGCCAATGTTCGATGGCATAACTACTATAGTAGCGATGTTGGGTACGGAACATCCGAATGTTTTCATTTCGCCATTCCGAGACCGTGTAGTTGGCTATTTCTGTTTGGGCCATCTCTACCCGTAGCGTTTCAGAAATGGCTCGAAATCCCTTTACCGAGAGGTGTCGGGCATCGGCGTCCCGAATAATTTCCTCCAATTGGTTGGTAGGTCGATGATTTCGATGGGTCGCCATGATCAGTGAACACACTTTCTCCATGAAATCGGGATTCTTTCCAAGCTCCCTCAGAAACGGTTTCGCGATTTTGCAGCTTTCGGTTTCGTGACCTTTAATCTTCACGGTATATCCCACATCGTGTAGCCAAGCAGCCAACTGTAGCAGCTCCTGTTCTTCTTCCGTTGCTTTCTGTGCTTCCAAAACTTCCTGTACCCCAGCGACCACGCGTTGGGTATGACGCAGATTATGGAATAAAAATTCCGGTCCTAGTTGTGTGGTTAAAAGTTCTGTGACAAACTTTTGGGCCTTTTCTACTGTTGTTTCCATTTTTTTCGATGAGTTAAGAGACTGTTTTGAAATATGTCGACTATTTTTTTATGCCCCTTTTTGTGCGCTATATCGTTACAATTTTGAATCGTCGCGAAGGCAATGCTTAAAAATTTCGCCTCATATCGCCTCAAAAACAATCTATAAAAATTCTATTCACCCATTTCAAAACAGTCTCTAAGTTAGTTACAACTTTTGCTTTGGGGCTTTAAAATCCGAAACCGAAACCTACCTGTACCATAATATCTTCGCTCGAATGGAATGCCCCGGCATTGAATCCTAGATAGTTTCCTACCCCGATCCACAGGCCCACTCCTTGTGAAGTATGCCATTGATTGGAGTCTTCGTCAGGTTGCCATACCCGCCCATAATCGAACCCACCATAGACACCCATAGTTACGGGAGCCAAGGCCGTAACATACCGCTTTATACGCCAACGGAGATCAGAAGACTGATAAAAATAAGACTTACCGGTAAACCGCTCATCACGAAAACCGCGCAGACCGTTATCTCCTCCAAGGGACGGAGCATGGTAAAAAAAGTAATCTCCACCGAAGTTGGTTTTATATTCGGCAGTGGTTCCCAGCACCAAATCTCCCGAAGGAATTATTTTATGGACGATATCGGTGCGGAAAGCGGCATATCCAAAACGATTTTCCTGTAAGTCCAAATTGGCCTTGTAGCCAAGTGTCAAACCGAAATAGAGACCCTTGGTAGGAAAATCGTCTGCATCGTCATTGTAATAGAACAAAGAAGTTTCCGCTCCGGTGTAGTATTGGCGGTCAAAGATTTCGTCTTCGAAATTTTCCCTGGTAAAAAATCGATCTCCCACTTCACTCAATTGAAAAGATTCGAAAAGCGGTTTAATTTTTAAGGTTTGATAGGCCAGACCTACACCTATTCGCAACTGTTCCACCCGAGCCCGGTAGAAATCACGCCCGAGCGCATCTTCCAAATTAGTTGATTCGTTTCCTAATCCAAAGAAATTTTTAGCATATCTGTCGGAGGTTGCATATGCATCGAGCTCGAAATTCCAATTAGGAAAAACATTTGCAAAGGTCCCTTGATAGGTTAATTCCGCCGCCTGGAACTTCACATGGTACTTGGCATGTAACAAATGTTTTTGACG
This sequence comes from uncultured Flavobacteriaceae bacterium, assembly GCA_947493175.1. Lineage (GTDB taxonomy): Bacteria > Bacteroidota > Bacteroidia > Flavobacteriales > Flavobacteriaceae > Pelagihabitans. Next base: position 919,120 of record CANLQD010000001.1, read on the forward strand.
AAAGGGATTACCATTAAAGCCATTATACGTAAAAGTGTTTTTAGCCCCTAGGAACAAACCATCGTCCGTTCTAAACCCGGTAGTGGGCACCAATATATTCTGGTTGGGTTTAAAATAACGCCAATGAAACGTATTGGTAGCGTACCTGTTCGTTAGCTGTTTTGCAGGCATCAAGTCGGGGAAGGAAGTGCGCTCGTATTTTCTTTCATATACTTTTAGGCGCCTCTTGTTTTCAATCCTAAAATCATCGTGACCGTAGCCCCCGATCAGCCGTAAAAATATCTGGACTTCGCCATTGCCGATAACTTCGAAAACATCATCATCTCCCAGGCCATAAATCCAAATTTCCTTGGTTTCCTCCGGGTCAAAAACACGTTCATAGAATTTTTTATCGGGTCGATCGCTGAGCAGGCGTTCCATAACCACCTTGGTCTTCCCGTCGTCTAAACGGGTAATGCGGATTTTATCATCTTTTTCTGTGCCGTGTAAAGCGACCGTTTTGTTCAGAAAAGCACCATATTCCCTAGCATATTGCGGTAACCGTTGCAGGCGTTTGATCAAACTCTCCTTAATATCAATGGCCGTACTATCCCTGACCGCTTCCGGTAATTTCGAAAAAGCTTGCTCGATGACCTCTTCGGACAATTCTTGCCGAATAGAAATCGCCTCTTGCTCCCAAGCTTTGGCATCATAGTTCGTCAGTAGTGTTTGATCGAGACGTTGACCATTGAAATTCAGCCACTTTACATCCTCAATTTCGGGACCGAAAGACTGCCATTGCCTTGTAATCGGAATAAACCATTGAATGACCTGTACTGCCGTCCCATCAAATCTAGGAAAGGCATTATCCCGGTCTCTGGGTACCGGCATAAACTCCTTGTCCCCATCCGGTTTTTCATGTTCTACCCAACGCCATTGATCCTGATGGCGATCCCAGTCTCCAAGGAGCATATCGAATATCCTCGCCCGCAAATAGCTTTGTTGGTCTACTTGATACGATTCATCGCTTTTTATTTTTTCAAGCATATCGGTGGTACTCTCGAAGTCGGTAACTTTACCAGCCTCATCAATGGTACGTCGATATCCCTTGTAGTTCATTTGTTCGTCCGATGGGCGTTGTTCGATAAAGTACAGTTCATTGCCGAATTCCCCATTAAGATTACCCAGGGCCTTTTGTTTTGGCACATAGAACAGTCGTGTATTGGCATGGTTCACCCCAATGGCCTTGGCCATCGGGTTGATGACCATTTGCATATAAGGATGGGCGGTGGTAAAGAAATCGGAAATCAATCTTTCCGGTAATGTACCCATATAGTCGTCCTCGGTATAAGCAACTCCGGGCACACTGAATTTTAAAAATTTTAACGGGTCTTTCCGCAAGGAACGCATTGAAAATTCACGCTGTTGATCATCTTCGAGCCGAATAGAATACGATTGATGCCCACCCCCCTTTTTGGAAACCGTGAGACCACCATAAAGGGTGTCTAACAGCGTTACCGGAGCGGTCACCGGAAGTCCGTAGTAACGACGGTACCGCTTGCCCCATAAATACTCAAAAAAGGCAGTTCGCTGTTTCAGTTCAGTGCTATCCTGCACGGCGTGTTGGGTAGTTTTTGGAAAATCTGTCGAAAAATTTGGTTGTGAGGTATCTACCGAAAATGGAGGCAACACCTCGAACCCATATTCATCTTGATCGGTTATAAAAGACACCTCTGAGGAACCGTCTTCATAATATATCAGTTTTGCAAAGCCGGGTGCCCCGTAGGTAAAAATGCCCGTGAAGGGAAGCGTACCGCCCACTGCATTAATAAAGTCCTTCGTACGCTTGGTAGGATGTGCCGTTCCCAGAGACCCGCTGATAATCTGATTGATTGCACCGCCGTTTAAATACTGTAAACTTTGCTCGTGTGCGGACACAACCGTAACCCTATCTGATTTTTTGGCCAGCGAACTTACCAGAATGCGTAGATAATTGTATGGCCTTGAAAGAATATGGTTGGAAGAGAGGGCTGTCAAATCCTTAAACGCATTCGCCACCGAACCGACTATCGGTAGCGGGGTCATATGACTTTTAAAGCTGTAGTGCCCCGCATACTTTCCATTACTGAATAGGGGATGGTGCATGGCGATGATCAAATTCTTTCCCTGTGCATCGTTGATATATCCCTCCAGTTCCTCGGCAAACCGCCTGCGTGTTACAATGTTGGTGCATTTGCTATTGATGCCTTCTATACCGGACCAGTTGGAAATGAACCATCGTGAGTCTACTAAAAGTAAATCGAGTTGATCGTTGATAACCCGGTATTCCAAGGGACAACCGTTCTCTGGAAAAACGTACTCATCTTGGCCCTCATAGTCATCCAAATACTCTTCTACCTTTTCAACCTGATCCATGCGTTTGCTCTTCCACTCGTTATTTCCAGGAAGAAAAACGGTATAGCCCTTGAAATCCTTTGTGAAATCAAGTTGTTCGTGAATCAACTTTTTATCATATTCCCATGCATTTTTTTTGTTGGAAATATTATCCCCTAAAAATAAAAGGGTACTTTTCGAATTTGCCATTTTTAGCTCTTTCCTGAAACGGTTCATTAGGTGGGAATCAAAGACTTTTCCATTACCAAAACCTCCTGCTAAATAAAGGGTATGGGCCACCTTCATGGAATCTTTTTGCGCTATCGGCAAAGCGTCCCCAAATTGTGGTTTATAAGTGGCACAAGAAGCTAGTAGACATAAACATGGCGGAAGAATCCAATTGCTGAGTCGTCGTAAATGATAAAATCGTTTCAATGGAATATTCTTAAGATGGTTGTTAATTGATTCAGGAATGGTCAGGTTACAAGTGAATGCCGATGAAAACCGTTTGTGGTATTGTTTCGTATACTTGATGGCCTTGTTTTTTCGATGAAAAGTCGATTATAAAAATGCTTTTGACTGAAAAAAATCGCTGCTACCACCGACTCTTTATTCGCAGTATGTAAATGATACATTGAGCAACTTATAGGTCAAAAAAAAGGAAGGACCGGTCCCCACCATGTCCTTCCTATGTTGTAAATATGACCAGGTCATATTCCTAAACCTACTCCCGTAAAATTAAAAGTATGCTCCTTGGTGGGTTGCTTCATACGAAAGAACTTTTAACTCATTTATCGTACTACTATTTGTCCGCCCAAGGTCTTATCTTCTTTTACAGTTTCAGGATTTCCATAAATTTCAATAGTTCCCCCCGCCGTCACGTTTGCATCTACGAATTCGTCGGTATTCAAGATAGCTTTACCTCCAGCAAATACGGTTACATCCGTTTGGGACGCGTTCAACTCCTTGCCATAAAAATCACCACCGCTTCGAATATTGATTTCCTGATTGGTCGCCGTACCAGCTACTCTGATTTTTCCGCCTGTGACCGCTTTAGTATGAAGGTTTCTGGTATCGACAGTAGCGTTTACTTCGGCACCTTCCTGTGAGCGTAAAGTAAGGTAGGGAGCAACCAATTTATCTTTGGTCGTCAACTTTGCTCCCTCGTTGGCATCTACCAAAGTAAGATTATCACTGTAATATAGATCAACAAACGTTTCATTGCCATCTAGAAAGTTATCGATTTCCATACGCATTTTCAACAAGCCATCCTTAAAGGTAAGTGAAACCTTGTCTTGATCGTCACCTGTTATTACAGCCCTATTTTGATCACTTTTAATCAATGTAACGTTCAATTGATCGAAAGCCTTAATCTCCGTAAAGGGGTCTAATTCTACGGTTGTCGAGTTGTTCTGAGCCTTCACCCAAGTGGTAACCAATACCAGCATAAAAAAAGTCATTATCCTTTTTCCCATTTTCTTGAATTTTAAATTAAATATCCATTTTTAAGTTTGTCGATGTCGATGATTGTTCGTCTGGTCGGTGTGCTGGTATATTTGTGGACTTTAAAGTGCTGCCGGAGATCCAAACAAAAATATCGATCCGATAAGTACTATGGCCAGTATTATTAAAAAGCCCACAATAATATAGGTTGCCGTTTTGGTTATCTTATTTTTTTGAAAAATGTAATTCTCTGTGGAATTTTCGGCCTCTTTTACGAACTTGGCCTGCTCTTCTCCTTGTTTCATTTTGTTATTTTATCGTTGATAAATACTGTTTTTATATTCACAAATTCCATCATACCCTCCTTGGACAGCTCCCTTCCATAGCCGGAATTCTTGGTGCCACCAAAAGGTAATCTTGGATTTGATTGTACCATTTCATTTATAAATAAAGCACCATCCGGTATTTGGGAGACCACCTTTCGCGCGGCCTCGATATCTTGGGTAAAAATCATGGTGCCCAAACCGAATTCGGAATCTGCGGCCAAATCAATCGATTCCTGTCGACTACCCGCTTTAATAACCGCTGCGACCGGTCCGAAGGTCTCTTCCCGAAAGAGGGGCATATTTGAACTTACATCGTTAACAATAGTGGGTTCGTAGTAAGCTCCTTTCTGGTTGTTCCCAACCAACAATTTAGCACCCATTTCGAGCGATTTTTGTACCTGATTCTTTAGTTCCTCGGCCAAATCAGTTCTGGCCATTACACTGATTTCGGTCTCCTCTTTCATCGGGTCACCTACTTTTAACTCACTTAGATGCTCGCTAAAGCGATTTAAGAATTCCTCATAAATACTTTCCAGCACGATAAATCGTTTTGCTGCGATACAGCTTTGTCCATTGTTCTGCATTCGTGCTTTCAACATAATCGCTATCATGTTTTCCAAATCCGCATCTTCCCACACTACACATGCATTATTTCCTCCTAGTTCCAAGACCGTTTTCTTCAGGTTCTTGCCCGCTGTCTCTGCAATTGCCCTACCGGCTTTTTCACTTCCGGTCAGTGATACCGCCTTCACCACTTCATGGCCTATCATATTCCCAACAGCTTCATGATTTGCCAAAACAACCTGGAAACAGCCTTTAGGATAACCAGCATCCAAAAAAAGTTTCTCGATTTCAAGCGCACATCCAGAAACATTTTCCGCGTGTTTGAGGAGTACTGTATTGCCAGCGGTTAACGTTGGTGCCGCAAAACGCAACACTTGCCAAAAAGGAAAATTCCATGGCATGATGGCCAATACAGTGCCTAAGGGGTCATAACTGATGAAGCTTTCGGAAGCCTCCGTTTCTATCAAAGCATCCGATAAAAAGTGTGGGGCGTTCTCAGCATAAAAGTCACATACCCAAGCACATTTCTCTATTTCCGAACGACTTTGACTTATCGGTTTTCCCATTTCGGCCGTCATCAATTGGGATAGTGCTTCCATCCTATCGAGCAAAAGTGTTCCTACCTTCCGAATCAATCTGCACCGATGTGCCAATTCGGTGGAAGACCATACAGGATTTGTTGCGGCCGCCCGTTGTATACATTGGTCAATACTTTCTGGTGAAAATCGCTCGTACGTACATAGTGTTTCACCTGTATATGGATTTGAAGTACTATAATCTGCCATGCTAATTGTTTTTTACAAAATTATACGAAGAGGGGCCTGGAATTGTGTGCATTCGCAACCTTTGTTGACGCATTCACCTACGGCATAAAAGTCAAGTTTTCTAGGGTTTGAGCTAAGGCGATCGGGGTTTTAATCGCACCTTTGCGACAAACAAAAGTTTAATCAAAAAATATAAATATGAGTTCAAATTCAAACACAGCGCTGGGTTTATTGGCCGGTGCGGCCATCGGCGCTATCGCAGGAATCCTTTTTGCTCCGGATAAAGGAAGTAATACAAGAAAGAAAATCGCTGAACAAGCAGCGACCACCCAGGAAAATCTGAAAGAAACCGCTATCGATCTACGAAACCAAGTATCCGAAACCATGGCGGTTCAAAAGGAAAATTTGAATACACGGGTCGAAAATTTAGTTTCGGACGTAAGCTATAAAACCGAAGATGTGATTACCACCTTAGAGGCCAAATTAAAGGAATTGAAAGCCAAGAACAAACAATTACAGAAAGGTTAGGATGGGTGTACTCGACTCATTGGAAACAACATCCAAGGATGCATTTCAGTCCGGGGAACAGTATCTTGAAACTTCAAAACGTTATTATGAATTGAAGTTTTTCAAGATGATGGTCTTATCGTCGACCAACTTGGCGAAAGGTGTCCTGGTGGGCAGCTTTTTATTTCTGGGAATGCTCTTCCTGACCATTGCTTTAGCTTTCTTTTTAGGAGAGGCGTTCAACAGTTTGGCCTACGGTTTTTTAATGACCGCCGGTATCATGTTGTCCTTGGCTCTCCTCGTATTTCTTTTACGAAAGAAGTTAGAGCGACCGATCATAAAGAAATTAAGTAGCACCTTTTTTGATTGATTATGAAAATCTACCATTCTTTTGAGCAAATAGACAAGGATTTACAAAGACTGAAATTGCAACGCGATATTGCATTGGAAGAAATAAAGGGGGTAAAATACCAATTGCAAAACGATTTACAACCGGCCAATTGGATCAGTACGTTGGCAAGTGCCGTTAAAAAATATGGAATTCTGTATTTGATTAGAAGGCTATTTAAATAAAAGCTCCCGATTTAAATTAGTGGGGTATCTGTTGCTGCAGGTACCCTATTTTTATTCCTCCTCTTTTTTAATGGAATACGCATCTGTAGAAAAAGAAAAGCCTTTATTACCATTTTCCCCAATCATAATAGCTTGTATCAACGGTTTTATGGACGCCCTTTTTGCACTGAGACATACCATAAAGTTGGCACCAGGACCACCTAGGTCATTTTCCTTTTCGATAACGTAATTTACAGTCGCCATCGGTCTTAAGCTGATGGTTTTGTTTATAAAGCGTTTGACCAAGTCGCCTCCGGTATCGTAATAATCGATTTGCGAAATATACAGTGAATCGCTGTAACTTGTGTTGCGTATGCTGAGGGTTGCAGCCAGTAAACTGTTTTGATTGTTCGCATCTACATAAATATCGCTATATATGGGTACATATAAGGTATCCCGAAATTCGATTGCACTCTTATTCACAGGTTTTGTGAGCTCCAAGGATTCTAGTTCATCTTTCCCGGAGGGGGTTCTATTGGGTTGGGTATCGATACAGGATATCAAGAATCCCATGCTGCAAATACTGAATACCGTTATCATCGTTTTTCTCATGGGATTTTTTTGCGTTATATCCGAATCCGAATTTAGAGAATTATATCCAAATTAGGCCCCACTGGGTTAGAAACCGCGATTAAGACATACTAGTAACGGATATTTCGTCTAGGCCCATATCCTGCAAAGTTTTTCACATAACTCTTATACTGCCATGGGGGTCAGAACATTATCTTGATATTCGCTAGGGCTGATACCAAACTTTCTTTTGAAAATCTTAGAGAAGTAACTACGACTACTAAAGCCGATCGAATATACAATTTCGGAAATATTCATGTCGGTCGTATTCATATAATCCCTTGCCTGTTCCAAACGTACATGTCGAATGTATTCGGTCACGGTTCGCGCATACAGTACTTTAAAGCCTTCTTGTAATTTTGCCTGCGACAGTCCGGATTGCAAGGATAACATTTCGAGGGAATACTCTTTAGAAACATCGTTCAAAATCATTTGTGCCACTTTGCGAACGGTTCGTAATTCCCGATTGAGCAGACTGGTTTTGGGCCGCTTGTTGTTGACCGCTTTATCATGGTCCTGAATATGCATGGCCAATATTTCGTATACCATACCCTGAATCTGCATAATTCGGATCATACCTTTGGAATTGACTTTTCGCAATGCACCAATTTTATCGGCAAGTTTTAAATCGTAATTTCCGTAGAAAGCATAGTCTTTCTGATGATCGGTGTCCAAAAAAACTTCGTACAACTTTCTGTTCAGCTGTTCTACATTGTTCAATCTTTTGTTCAAGAAATTCTGTCGGCTTATCTGGATTACGTTAATCGCTAATTTTTCTAGCTTCGGGAAATATCCAAAATTATACCCTCCTTCCCTACTGGTAATGATGACGGATTGAAACTGTTCCAATGTCCGGGTCTCAGCTTCGGACTGATACCCGAATCGATGCTTACAGAATCCCTCTAGACAATAGGCAAAATGAATTGGGTTATATTTCGAGGCATCCATCTTCAGACAGACATCTTCGAGAAAGGTAATGTCGTACTCCAAAAGACTTACTCCCCAGTCGAAAGTAATAAAGCGGATATTACCTACGGCAAGACCATTATCAACGGTTAATATATGTTCTCCCCATCGCTCCGTGATGGTTCCACCGAGCGACTGCTGAATTTGTTGCACTGTACCTGCGGTGCTGTCAGCATCCACTAAGATTTCAATCATGACATATCATATTGGTGAATAGACCGATAACTATGTTCAAAAGTAATCAATTAACTCTTAAACAAAATCTAAGAACTTCAGGTAGAATGCGCTTTTTACAATAAAAATTTAACCCAAAAAAAAGCCTCCACTGGGGAGGCTTCTCAATTACTTTTAAATTCTCTATAATATCATCACAAATTCATCGACAAAGAAGAAATCTTTGTCGGCCGTATCGGCAAAATAAATACCTTCACCGATAATGTATTCCAGACTTCTGCCATCGACTTCTACCGCAAATCCTTTTTTGGTTGGTACCAATTCAAAGGTGTCGGCCAACTGTTTTTCATATCGCAGCACCAATACTCTATCGATTGTATTGTCAACAGCACTATTGATTGAAATTAATTTGGCTACCCTGGCGGGTTCATTGTTACGGTTCCAGTTTTCCATATTCTTCTCGTCCTGCTGAAACGTGGCTTGGTAATCCCGTTGCTCTTGAATCGTTACTTTATAAGGAATTTGAGAACCATTCTTTTCATAGTTAAACGTTTTCACCGTAGTGCTGTTCAACGTTCCCATTGTTTTTGTATCCTGGGCAGTTATTGACATTGTTGCCAACGCTACCGATACCATCATGATTTTATGTATAAATTTCATTTTATGTCTATTTTTTGTTCAACTTAACTTTCTTCTCGCTTTTAAATACTTTGGCCCATTACTAGTTTAAATCATTTGATTTGCAAATTGCTACTAGTATCACCGTTTTGCATCTTATGAAGCAGAAAATTCTTTTGTACTTTCTTTCAATTGGTCGTCGGTTTTCTTTCTAAAGGCATCCAACATCCAACTTATTTTCTCCAATTCCCTGATATAAGCGCCTATTAAATCCAACGTTCCTTCATCCCCAGCTTCTTCCGCAGTAGTCATTACCCTTCCCATTTGCTTTAACAAATCGCCATGGTCATTCAATACTTCATCGACCATTTGCATATCCGATATCAGTGAAGAAGTTTCCTTAATGGTCGAAGCCTGCAGATATTCCTTATATGTACTGATGGGGTGATAACGTAAGGTAAGAATGCGTTCGGCCAACTCATCGATTTTCACTTTGGCATCATTATACAACTCCTCAAATTTGTGGTGGAGATCAAAAAAGTTTTGTCCCAAGATATTCCAATGGAAGCCCCTTAGCTTTTGATAATAGATGTGATAATCTGCCAGCAATAAGTTCAATTCGTTTACAATCGGTTCAATTTTCTTTTCGTTTATGTTTAAATAATTCATCCTATAATAGATTTTTTGTTTTGCGGATTGCGTCTCTCACAATCTTAACTTGTTGATACAAAGATAGTTGAGAGGAAGTCATTTTATTTGCTCATTTGCTAGGGATGTTGACGGGATTGCGGTGCCGGCGCAAGCGGTAGCTGTGAAAAGCAAAAAATCAATCGGTCAGGGAACTTAAACCTATATGATAGTATCTCACGGTACCCACATGTTCATAGGTTTCCGAACTCTCCTTTAAAGTTCCCCAATCCGTCTGATTCTGTATGACTCCGGGAGGATAAGTCTTTACCAGAGCTTCCGAGAAGAGTATGTATTCATTTTCCGGGATACTGTTCTTGAGGAGTCGGTGCGCCACAATCAAGTCCTCTCCCAATAGTTTGATTCGGGCACCCACCTTTACCGGAGCAATCTCGGTCCCGTAGTGCAGTATGATCTTTAATCCCAAAATCTCAGGAATATAATGAGCCTTTTCATCCTCCTTATACGTTTTCCGAAGTGCCTGTAATTGTTTGTAAAATTCCGTGTAGAAATAACGACACTGATCCATAATGGCCCTAAAGGAAGGCAGCGGGCCTTGACGGTAGAATAGTACTGCATCCCCTTCTATTTCGGAAACCTTTAGACCAATCTCGTTGGAATAGATAATATTGTTCAAAAGACTCGGAATGACTTTTGAGCTTAGTTCAAAATCGGTTTCCCGCATGAACTCCGTGAAGCCGCTGATATCGGGAATACATAGTAAGGTATGCTTTTCGGTCATAACTGTATATTTTAACTGGCCAACAAATCAAGAAGATATTCTTTGTCCTTTACCTGTTCAAAATTCTTTTGTATTTCTGTTTCCATACAATCCAATTCTGTTTGAATCACCTCTTTACAAAGAGCATTGGTTGTTTTACTTACCTGAATGAACTTAAGGGCACAGATGAGCTGCTCCAATACCCCTCTATCCGATTTTGCATAATGGCGTATGGGTTGTATGACCGTATTGCAGAATGTTTTTGCATCGATATAATTTTCAATAGGACGGAGTACTCCCCGATTGTTCTTGCGAAAGGCCACCTTCGGTAGCCGCATAGCTCGGTTTAATAGCTGCCCCAGTTTATGAACAGCCTCTATAGCGGTACCGGGATCGTTGATTCCAGGTGACATGGCCTTTACCGCTATTTCCATAAGTTTGATCATCGCCTGAAAATAGCTGTCACTGCCATGACGATCCGATGATACACGAAAAGCGAACAATAATTGTCGTCTTTCTTCCTCGGACACCGGTTTAGCAACTCTCATCACAGGCGTACCTTCCCATAAAAAAGTATCTACCAGCGACAGAATCCTTAATTGCTCTACTTTTTCTTGTAACTTTTTTTCGATTAGCGAACAATCGAATCCTTTGTAATATCCGGTCTTGTCCGACAAGATTTCCTCCCAATCGTCTGTCTGTGGCACCATACCGAGACGTTCGGCATCAATACTTTTCTCAGCCTTCTCCACTTCCAGACAACCATCGGCATAGACTTTTTCGACTATCCGATGTATTTGAATAGACGAGGAGATTCCATGTATAAATTGCACGAACAATACCAAACAAAATACCCCAAAGATAGCGGCAATCATCACGGCCAATCCAAAATGCTGACCCTCAGATCGACCGGAGCCAAGGAATATCAAATTCAATAAACAATACAACAAGGTACCTAAATAAATGCCCAAAATACGTTGATGCCGCTTATCCGATATGAGTCCGGGCAACAGCCTTGGTGAAAAATTCGAAGAGGCCTGACTTAAAACGACCATGACCATCGTGAAGCTGAAGACCGTCAACGAAATTATCCCTCCTATTAAAACGGAAAGCAAGGTCTCTGCGATGGCCTCGTCCTTTATAATCAAATTCGGCAAGGAATCCTTGAGAAAATCCATGGCGGGACTATACTCCAACCATAACATCAAAAATCCGAAAAGCAAAAAACATACACTTATGATCAAGGGGTAAAAAGCGATACTCGCATAGGCCTTCAACCATAATTTTCGAACTGATTTAACAAGTGTCTTCATCATACGAGCACGACTTATCGGTATTCGGGATTTTCGAAGTTCCAACGGGTGCCGTCGTCCCAAGCATCCCTTGAATTCCCATAAGAGGGAAATCCCTTGGTCCTTTGTAACATCTTCGCCATATGGAGCAAATTATAACTCGTAAAAGTAGTGTTTCGATTGGTGAATTCATTTTGCATTGCACCTGATTCCTCGTCTAAATAACTAGGACCCGGACCCGCTTCCCCAATCCATCCGCAATCGGCCTGTGGGGGAATACTAAAACCCAGGTGCTGAAAGGCATATAGAATACCCATTGCACAGTGTTTTATACCATCTTCGTTTCCCGTGATGACGCAGCCCCCTACTTTTCCATAATAGACATACTGTCCTTTCTCATTCGTTTTTCCGCTCATACCGTACATCCGTTCGATCATCTTGGTGGCGAGGGAAGACTTTTCGCCCAACCAGATGGGCGTGCCCATCACCAAAATATCGGCCTCCATTATCTTTTTGAAAATGAGAGGCCAATCGTCTTTTTCAGCTCCGTCCTCTGTCATATCAGGCTGCAAGCCTTCGGGAATCGTATAATCTGCCAAACGAAGATAGTCAACGGTTACTCCTTCCGATGTCATAATGTTCATTGCGACGTTCATAAGTCCTTCCGTATTACTTTTTTTACTGGAATCCTTAAGGGTGCAATTGACAAATAGCGCTTTCACACTCGTAAAATCGACCTCTTCTTTCATATATACGTTTTGTTGTTTTATACACTGGTAAAGGTCTACATAGGTATTGGGTTAGAAGAACTCTTTTAGTCATTAGTTGAACGGTATCACGATTATCTTAGCGTATGGGCATCGGGGAGATGCATACTGTTTGCCCGTAAGCCCACCCTACAAGTTTTCAAAAGGATGGCTAAACATGTACATACTGATTATCTGGTAAAACAGTCAATGATCAATTGTTTACAGCACAGCTTCCTTCGCTATCCTCTTTAATTTCGTATGCAATGTTGAACAATAAAAATATTATGATGATACGACAAACATTCATAGTTTTTTGCGCTGGTGCACTTATGGTGGGATGCAATATTAAGAAGGAGGAAAAAGGGGAATTACCTGAAATAGACGTTGACGTCAAGGCCGATGCGGGTGAACTTCCAGAATACGATGTTGATTGGGCCGACGTCAATATTGGTACAACTACCAAAACGGTCAACATCCCAAAAGTAGTAGTGGTCATGGAAGAAGAGGAAGTAGAGGTACCCTATATCGATATAGACATGCCCGATGCCAGCGACAAGGAAGAACGCACCATAATGGTGGAAGCGGAAGTAACCGAAAAAGAGCATAAGCTTGAAATTCAAGAAATTTGGGCGAATAAAAACAACCTTTATGTTATTTCAAACTTAACCCCTCTGGAGCAAAGCTTGGGCGATCAAAAAATGAGAGTTTCGGACCAAGTAACGATGAACGTACCGGACCTAGGCGTAAAACACTATATCATCGGTACACGACCGAATCGTACTTTCAACTCGCAATTCATATATGTAGATACCATTGAAGACGCGAAAAAGGACATTGACCAATATACGGTCATTTATTCAAAATAATAGTTGGTTAGTTGGTTGTTAGAAATGGTCTTGATAACACTTCTATCGAGGCCATTTTGTTTAAAACTTATAGGAAATGAACATATTTGAAGCTTTACGAAAAGACCATGATGAGCAAAGGGCGCTTTTGGCACGCTTGGCGGATACTTCCGGAGATACCGAAAATCGGAGGAACTTATTCCATCAATTAAAAGAGGCGTTGGAGTTACATGCCGATGCCGAGGAACGCTACTTTTACGTACCTTTAATCGATAGTGACAAAACCCAAGAGAAGGCACGCCATGGTATTGCAGAGCATCATGAGATCGATGAATTCATTGAGCAGTTGGAGCAGACCGAAATGGATTCCCCCTCGTGGCTAAAAATCGCCAAAGATTTAAAGGAACGCGTGGAACATCATTTGGCAGAAGAGGAACAAGAGGTGTTTCAAATGGCCGGAAAAGTGCTGACAGAAAATCAAAAAACAGATTTGGCCAAAGAATACCAGGACCATATGCAGCGCGGGCATTGAACAAAAGCGACGCACCTTGGTGGTCTGTATTTGAAATTTCCTTTTTGGAGACTGAAATGTACACAACATTTCAACTAATATGGTAATCAAATAATGATACGAATTATGGCGAAGACACATTTGAAGACCAGCTTGTTGGAAGCCATTTTAAAAACTCCGGAAATCGCCGTTGAACAATTAAATTTGGTATATGTTGATCGAAATCAACTGGCCATTGAGCGTGCCAAAAAAGAATCGGACTTTCAATACCTCCTTAAAGGACAGCCCATTTCGGAGAAGCAGCTACTGGAACGTATCGAAAAACTCGTGATTCCTCCGGCCTGGCAGGAAGTCAAGATTGCGCATTTGGAAAATGCCCATTTGCAGGCGGTCGGCAAAGACGCCAAGAAAAGAAGACAGTATCGGTACCATCCCCTCTGGAGCAAGGTGCGAAATCAGACCAAATTTTATAAAATGGCAGCCTTCGGAGGACGCTTACCCGCTATCCGGAAACAGGTAGAAAAAGATTTAGAGCAAGATGGGTGGCCTAAAACAAAGGTGCTGGCGCTCATCATTCGACTTATGGAAGAAACCCATATACGTATCGGAAACGAACAATATGCCAAGAGAAATAAAACATATGGACTTTCTACCCTTAGAACTAGGCATGTTAAAACCTTCGAGGACAAGGTTCGCTTCGAATTTGTGGGCAAAAAAGGGAAAAAGCATCGGGTTACCCTTAAAAACAAAAAGCTCATCCGTCTCGTAAACCGCTGCGAGGAGATACCTGGATGGGAGCTGTTTCAATTTTATGACCGAGAAGGAAACAAACATTCCGTCGATAGTGGAATGGTCAATGCGTACCTTCATCAAATAAGCGGAGACCTATTTACTGCAAAAGATTTTAGGACATGGGCGGCGACTGTTCTTTTTTTTGATAGTCTTAGGCAAATGCCGCTTACTACCACTGAAAAGGATTGTTCCAAAAACATCTTAAAGGCTTATGATATAACGGCAAAAGAATTGGGGAACACCCGTAATGTATGTCGAAAATATTATGTGCACCCCTTGCTACCTATGTACTACGAATCTGGTGATCTAACAGCTCACATCAATCGCATCGAACATGCCGATGAACCCCTCGGATTTCTATCGCCAACGGAAGAAGTGCTACTCGATTTGATTCATGACTATCGGCCTTTAATCGCCGTTTGATTATTTATGGGCAAAAACGTAAACAAAAAAAATCCACCAGGAAAGCAATTAGAGTACTAAGAAAAACAGTTGTCGTTATGGAAACACAATTCTCCGAGGCATGGACTAAAATGGTCGAGAAATTACAATCATGGATTGATTCGTTCGTGATGAATATTCCCAATCTGGTCATTGCGACGGTGGTTTTTATCATTTCGCTGCTTTTATCAAGATACATTAGCCAGTTATCTATGAAGCTGATGGATAAGAGCAGGTTGCAGGAGTCCATGAAAAATTTGATTTCCAAGGTAGTCTCCATTGTAGTGGTATTATTCGGGCTTTTTCTAGTCCTAGGGATTTTAGATTTGGGCAAGGCTCTGAACACCATTCTAGCGGGTGCAGGGGTCGTAGGCCTGGCTGTTGGTCTCGCCCTACAAGGTGCCTTGGCCAACACCTACTCGGGCATTGTACTCGCATATATAAAGCATTTGAAATTTGGCGACTGGATCGAGACCAATGGCTTCGAAGGAGAGGTGGTCGATTTGGATCTGCGCTCGGTTACCTTAAAACAACCGGACAATAATCTGGTTTATATTCCAAACAAATTGGTCGTCGAGAATCCTATTAAAAACTATTCAACGACAGCCCAGTCCCGCGTTATCCTAGAATGCGGCGTAGGATATGGTTCCGATTTGCGGTTTGTGAGGGATTTGGTCGTAGAAACCATCTCAAAGGCATTTCAAGCAGTGGAAAACGAGGAGGATGTCATCTTTCTATATAAGGAATTTGGCGACAGTTCCATTAATTTTGAAACCCGGTTCTGGATCGATTCCACCTCGGCCCTGGAAGTAGCCAAGGCGAAAACCAAGGGAATGATCGAACTCAAGGAAGCCTTTGATAAAAACGGTATCAACATTCCATTCCCTATACGCACCCTGGACATCCCCGAGAGCTTTCAGAAAGCCATCCAAGGTAAAAATGCTACCGAGGAATGATACGAATGGTGCGTAATGGTTTGCGTAAGTACAGGCGATTTAAATTGGGCATGAGCCCGCAACAAAACCTGCTGTATGGATTTCTTAGCTATGTCGTTATCGGGTTTGTTCTCTTGAACCTACCATTTATGCAAAAAGTTCCCGTTTCACTGCTCGATCATTTGTTCATCGTTAGTTCCGCCGTTTCGACCACGGGCCTCGTTACCATAAACATTTACGATAGCTACACCATTTGGGGGCAAATCATAGTAATGCTATTGTTTCAATTAGGCGGTGTTGGGTACCTGACCATCACTACCTTTTTTATACTGTCTACGACCCGTAAGATTACTCATTGGCACCGCCGCCTGCTGAAGTCTGAATTTACCCTGCCGGTGACGATTAAAATTACCGATTTTCTAAAGTCGGTAATTGTTTTTACGTTGATCATGGAGTTCTTCGGGGCCTTGGCTTTTTTATGGGCCTTTACCGCAGACGGTACGTCGTTTACGGAAGCTTTGTGGCCCTCGATTTTTCATAGTGTAAGCGCTTTTTGTACTGCAGGTTTCAGTTTGTTCCATTCAGGTTTCGCAGACTATGTGGGGAACGGCTGGGTGAACCTGATTATTTCGGTGTTGGCCATAGCTGGCTCTTTAGGATTTATTGTGGTGACCGATTTATACCTAAGACTTCGTAAGCAGGATCATCGGCTCAGTTTCACGACGAAAATTGTAGGTTGGGGGTTTGTTATCTTGTTGTCGGTGGGTACTGCATTCTTTTTTTTTACAGAACCGACCATTTCAGGGCTTCAAGGAAAAGAACGATGGTACGCCTCCTTCTTTCAGGCCATGACCGCGATGACCACAGTGGGTTTTAACACGGTGGATTTTGGGACCTTTATTTTGCCCATGCTGTTGGTTACTTTTTTCTTGATGTACGTCGGAGCCTCTCCCTCCGGAACCGCGGGCGGACTAAAAATAACCACGTTAACGGCAATCTTGGCCATTCTTAAGAGTAGGATCCGGGGCGATAAGAAGATTACGTTCTTACATAGAACCATTCCTTTTGAAAGACTGTACGTAGCAACATCGAGCTTTATTTTCTATACATCGATTATCTTTCTAGGCTTTTTTCTTTTATCCTTTACGGAAGATTTACCGACCGAAGCCCTCTTGTTCGAAGTAGCGTCTGCTTTGGGTACGGTAGGACTGAGCACCGGCATCACCGGAAAGCTGTCCGCGGCGGGCAAGTGCGTTGTAATTGTATTGATGTTCATTGGCCGATTGGGCGTACTGACCTTTGGAATAGCCGTTTGGTCAAGAACGACAAAACAGGACAGTATCGAAGTTCCGGAAGGAGATATCGCCGTATAGGTATTGCTAGTCTACCCGCTCTACCTCATCTTCGCTTTTCAGCACGTAATCACCATCATCCTGTCGAATATATAAGGCCTTGTTGCCTTCTTCCCCATTACGGGTCACTTCAGTACCTTTAATCGTTTTGGTCGTTTTTGAAGTGTACGTTTCTTCTACCTTTCCCTGAGCGGTACCGTTACCCCAATTCCATTGTACCTGTGTTCCTTTTTGAATCATTTTTTAAACATTTGACGAATTTGCGTTCCCTGCCGCTTTTTTGGACAACTAGCGACAGGAAAAATTGGTTCAATTTACCAAATGCGCAAATTCTGCAGTAATACTAGTGAACGAAGTATACAAATATCGGGTAGCGGGCCAACAACTTTGCACTCTATCGCCATCAATTTTAATCCTTTCAAAATCAGCGATATCGGGTATTGAAAAACGAGTCAATGATTCTCTCAATCGAGCAAAGCAGCTCTGTTTCTTCTGTTTAATTTCGTACCATAAAATTAAATCACATGGAAGTCTTATTAGGAATTGGAATAGGTACCGTACTCGCATTTATAATTACTGCTACGCACGACATGATAGCCCAAAGACGCTCGGTCAAGATTACAAAGAAAACCGTACATGAGCCTAGAACGGTAGAGCACAAAATAGCCCCTTTCGTTGAGATACATATGGAACATATGAGCCGACATTTACCTACTGCTTCAGAAGATTCCATTGATAGTTTAAAACAGAAGATAGAGGGTTTTAAGCAACGTAATCGATTCTACAATGAACAAAATTAGAAAGACTAATTAATGGATGTAAAACGATACACATCCTAAAAAAAAGTATCGCCACTATAAATCAAATAAAATGGAAACGTACACAGAAAGTATTTCAGAAAAATTGAACGACCTCTTAGAAAAAACATACGATGCCGAAAAAGGGTTTAAACAAGCCGCCGAAAATGTGAAGGAAACAAAACTGAAGACCTTCTTCGAGAGTAAAGCTGCAGAGCGTTATAATTTTGGTCACGAATTGAAGACTGAAATCAAATCGTTCGGACAAGAAGTCGATAAAGGTGATAGCCTAACCTCCAAAGCACATCGCGCATGGATGGATTTGAAAGCATTCTTTTCCTCCGATAACGACGAAGCCATGTTGGAAGAAGTTATTCGTGGGGAGAAGGCCGCGATTGAGGAATATAACGAAATTTTAGCTGAAACTGCCTTACCACCGACGACTTTGGAAATTTTAACCCGTCAAAGGGATATTATCCAAAAGGAATTAGCGGTTATCTCTAATTTGGAACATACCAGCTAGAGCACTAGAATGTAGACATTACTATAAAAAGAGGGAGGTTGAAAAGCCTCCCTTTTTATTGGGGACTATTGTTGCCAAGAAGATTCCTTACACTTTTGAAAAATAATAGGCCCGACTTACTGGCCTTTTTGAAAAGGTTCGAATTTTCAAAGAAAGTTGCTAATTGATGTTCTTTAAATATGGCATCTTCCTCTGGGGAAGAAAAATTATAGAACGCCATATGCCATTCTTCGAAAATTCGACTATCTATCCTCTCCTCGGAAAGCAGCGCCAATGAAGTGTGTCTTCGATCTTTTTCAATTCTTGAGTACAGCTCCCTCACCATGGGAGCCTCTCCTTCCAATAATTGTATAAATTGGTTTTGATGATAGAGAAGACAGCCCGTTATTCGGTGCTCCTGATTAAAGGCCCTTGCATTATTCAACATATCATATATTTCTGACGAAACAAAAGAATCTACCGCCTTTGAGGTATAAATAAGCGCATGCATGTTTTCGGTTTTATGGAAAGCAAATTAGTTTTAATTAAAATTTCTATCGCGTTAAAGCTTTGCGGCAAATACCCCATACTTCAAAAGGGCAACAAAAACGACCCCACCGAGCAAATTGCCTAAGAGAGCGACCGCCTCGAAACCAAGGTAATCGATCCAATTGAGGGAATCCGATAGCAGGACTCCCGAAAAAACTTCTATACTACCTACAATACTATGATGTAGGCCGGCAAAACCTATTAGTAATGTAATGAGGTAAATCAAAATGATTTGACTGGTTGAATTGTTTACGGAAGAAACCAACCATGACAGTAGGCCCATAAGCCAGCCCGCTATTACGGCACTTCCCAAAACCGTCATCCAATCGTGATGCGCAACATGTTCCGCTATGGCAATAATCGATGAAACGGAAATAATTCCAAGTGCAGGACCGATCCAAACCAACATCAAGGAAATTAGGAACCCCCCGATAAGATTGCCAAGTATGACCAGCCCCCAAAGGGAAAACAACTGAGACATTCCATACTTTCCATATAGTACCGGCAAAGCAAGCATACTGGTCTGTTCCGTAAAGAGTATCGACTTACCCATTACTACCAATATAAAACCGAACGGATACGCCAACGCACAAATAAAAAAAACCGTTTTCGAATCGTACATACCGCTGAAATAGGTATGAAAAATGGCGACCAACATAAAGCTGAAACCTATTTCGAGTCCGGCTGCGAAGGAACTCAAAAAAGTACCCGATTTCTGCTCTTTAAACCGGCTTAGACCCTCACATAATTGCGCTACCAGCACCTCTCCATGACCGTCGTGCCCCTCCTGCTCCGAAGCGATTTCCGTAACTGCTTTTTGAGCCTTATCAGTAGTATCTTTCATAGGACAAGTAGCCACTGCTTTTATTGAATATCCGGGCTATCATTGATTATTTTCACCGAACTAATTTTGAAACTAAGCTCGTATCGATGGCCAGGTTGGTACCATATACCATTTTTTTGTAGGCCTTGGGACTACATCGGTACTTGGCCTTGAATATTTTACAAAAATAACTTCTGCTGGTGAAACCTATAGAATAGACTACCTCAGACACGTTCATATCGGTGGTTCTTATCAAATGTTCTGAACGAATCAGGCGGCAATCCCGGACATACTCGCCCACTGTCATACCATAAAGAAACTTAAATCCCTCCTGCAACTTGGCCGCTGAAAGACTCGATCTTCGGCATAAATTCTCCACCGAATGCTGTACTTCCGGGTAATTTTTGACAAAATCCCCGATTTCCCCTATCTGTTTCAAGATAGCTTTGGAAAGACCTATATTGGGTTGCATACCATGCTGCAT
Organism: uncultured Flavobacteriaceae bacterium; assembly: GCA_947493175.1. Taxonomy (GTDB): domain Bacteria; phylum Bacteroidota; class Bacteroidia; order Flavobacteriales; family Flavobacteriaceae; genus Pelagihabitans. The sequence goes on from CANLQD010000001.1 coordinate 939,496, forward strand.
CTCGATATTGAACTGCTCGATCTGCTTGGCCAATATAAGATGGCAAATACCCTCGAACTGCATCAAGGTAGAGAGGTTATTGGCATATTTGGCATTCTCCAGTAATTTAATCAACTCGCCGATTTCCAAATTAAATCTACCTAAATGTACATAGCCACGATTGCTATCAAAATTGTGTATCATGGTGAGGGTTTCATCATCGAAGCCCTCCTTATTTTGTTCGAATTTCTCCAGATATTGTTCCTTGTCCAACCGAATTACGTTAAATATCAGCCGCTCATCTTTCCTTACCAAGAGTTCACTCGATATGTTTTCCTCATTCGATACCACCGCGGTCTGTAACTCCTCCAATTTCATGAGATCCTCCCTATTTTCAAACCTATGAAAACAATTGCCGCGGAAACAATATAAAAAATAAATCCGATCTCGACGCTCACTGTTGAGCAAAACGGTAAGGTCTTGATTGACCGAGATGTCATACTCCATGGCGACCAGGCCTTCGTCGAAGCAAATACAACGAACTTCACCAGCTCCTATTGTTTTATCGACCTTTAACAACTGTATGCCATTTTCGTACACAATTTCCCCATCAATACTGGCATTCAACCTTTGGAGCTCCTCTAATGCTTTTTTCTTTCTCGTTTCCATAACTACTTTCCATAACCTGTTAGGTAACCGAATATCGATTACATCAAAAGTATTCCATACCCACGCAGCTGCTTGCCCATTTTGAGTATTTGTTTAACGATAAAGCGACTAAATAGTTAAATAATATGTTAATGTTAAACAATTAATTTTTAAAGGGTTACATTTTTGTTGAAAAGGAACAATGCCACAAAACGGTTTTTTGTTACTTGCGAAGGAATATGTACTATAAACTCTCCAATACCGCAAAAAGGGAACACATTGAACAACAGTTTAATGTAGCATTTAAATACCCCAATCTGTATAAACCAGAAATAGTACTGAACGGTTTAAGCGAGACGAGTATTCCCATTATTACCATGCAGGAGCCTGAAGAGGTTACCCTCGCTATTTGGGGATTGTTACCAGAGTACTTTGAAGAGGACTGGGAGGTTTTTCAAGATGTATCCAACACCCTTAATATCAGTGAAAGGGATTTGGGGAGCGACTCATGGTGTCATTCGGCTTTCGAACACCGAAGATGCGTTATCCTAGTCACCGGATTTTTCACCACGTATCTGAGAAATGGAATTATATTCCCGTACCACATTGGTTTTCCCGACAATCGGTCTTTCCTTCTTGCCGGTGTCTACAATAAGCTTAGTGATGGATTTTTGACCAGCTCCTTTCTTACAGGTCCGACGAACGACTATATCCGAAAATTTCAGAACCTCGCCCATACGATGCCTGTAATTATACCAGAACGCCATAGGGAATTTTGGCTCGACAGCACCGTACCAGCCGAAACCATTAAAAATATGATTCACAACTTACCTTCATCCCCGCTACAGGCCAATCCGATAGACAAGGATTTTTTTAAGAACAATATCACTTATGATAGCATGCTCAATCCAATGGATTATAAGGATATTCCTTTAGATGACTCGGGACTATAGCTTCTGTCCTCGCAATTTTTTACGGTAGTCGGTGGGTAATACCCCGTACTCTTCATGAAAAATCTTGGAAAAATAACTTCTACTTTTGATACCCACATGGTAGACAATTTCCGAGATAGAGAGTTCGGATGATTTTAATAAATCCCGAGCGATTTCCAATTTGATCTGGCGTATATATTCATTGACCGATTTAGAGTAGAGCAATCGAAATCCAAGCTGCAGTTTTTTGGGACTTAGGGTAGATTCCTCCGACAACAATTTCACGGTCAAAGGTTCCGAAATATTATCTACGATGAACTGACTAAGTTGATGTATTTTTCGAATATCGCCCTTCGAAAGGGATTCCGGTAATATCTCTTTATCCTCAAACTCGTGATGTTCCATCAACTGTAACGACAGAATCAAATACAACCTTCCTTCAAGGGAAAGTGTACGAATAATACCGCTATCGTATACATCGCCCAAGGCTTTGACCTGATCGGCAATCTTAAGGCTAAAGCTTCCCGAATGCGCATAGGGCAAATCGGAATTTTCGTCTTTAAACACCTTATATAACAATTCATTAAGATAGGTAACGTTATTGTTCTTCTTATTAAGGAACTCTTTTTTACGAATCCGGATGAAATTCACCTTAAGAGGCTGTTTTGCCGGAAAGACAAACATCTTTTTGGAAGTGCGCTTGGGCGAAACAATGATATTCTGGAAGCGCTCCAATTCCATCATCTCTTTTTCGTTTCCTTCCTTATATTGAATAGACCCTTCCGAGATGAAAATAAATTCGACCGGAGATACTTGCGTTGTGTCAAAGATAATTTTGGTGGGTTCGTTCAAGACAATATCACAGTCTAACAAAGAGACCCCTTTGTCAAAATCGATACCTCGAATGGTACCATGCCCTTTCTTATTTTGAAAGGTAATCGTACTCTCGCCCCACCGCTTTTGAAGGGTACCACCAAGACAGTCTTTTAAGTGTTCCAGAATAACATCATCCCGTACACTATTTATAACAATTTCCTGCATTTGCAATAGACTTCGTTCACTTTTTTAGTAACACAAAGAAATTGCAATTGTCACATTGGCGTTAACAAAATTGAAACCAATACTAACACAAAAGAGCTGATTTAATGTCTAAACCAAACCTTAAAATTTTAAACAAAAAAGAACGTGGACGCTCCTGAGACGGTATCAGGCACTTTTAGAATCAGCATTTTTCTTACGCACTTTTGCCATATATTCGCTGGGCGTCATGGCATAACGCCCCCGAAAAAGCTTCGAAAAATAGCTTCTGGAATTGATGCCTATCTGGTAAGAGATTTCCGTAAGATTTAAATCTGATTGTTCGATCAAATCGCGGGCCTTTTCTATCTTGGCATTACGGATGTATTGATTTACCGAGGTACCGTATAGGTGCTTAAAACCGTTCTGTAAGGTATTTTGGTTTAATCCTACCCTATTAGCCAGCGATATAATGTTTTCGAGATCCTCTAACTCTGTCCGAATGATATGCGCTGCCTCTTCAATGCGTTCGACCGTGGATTGCCGTAAAATTTTACGTTTATCGGGACCTGAAAGGTCATCTAAATATAATCTAAGATGATGGGCCAAAATTTCATACGTTTTCCCTTCCAAGAAAACGGCCCTAGTGAATCCGAGCAGTTCACACTCGATGGATTCCTCGATAGCTCTAGCAATATCAAGACTGTAGTGTCCCTTATGAAAAAACAGATTAACACCGTTCACATCTCGAAAAAGCGCCTCGAGCTCTGCATTCATTTGTGAAAGAAAATCTTCTATCTTCGGTTCAAAAAGTTTTCTATTGATTTCCAAACTGAAAAAGCAAACCGGTTTGTTCGCCGGCAAGGTAATAACAGTATGGTTTCTAGTGTTTCCTGATAGGATAACACTTTCCAAGCGTTTGATTTCTTCATTTTGGTCTTTGCCAGAAAATCGCTGTTGCAAGGTAGATTCCCTATTAAAAATAATCTTCAGGGGTTGTATGTTCGATCGACTCATTTCAAACTGAATAGCATCTTCCAGTTGCATATCCACATCAAGCACTCCAACCCCATAGGAGAAAGATATCCCTTTCACATAGCCCTTTCCCTTTTCACTGGGAATGTCGAAACATATCTCATTACTATCCTGATTGCAGGTAACACCAAACGCCTCGGCCAGACTCTCGACAAAATCTTGTACGTTTAAATCGGCTATTTCCAGTTTAGTCGACATAATGTCCCGGTATTATTTCTATCAAAAGTAAGGCTTTATTGATGAACTCCTTAGCGCTATCGGTAAAACAGAAAATGAGCGACCACCTGTGGGGTCAACTGCCCATTTTTAGGTAAAAATTGCCTTTTGTGGGCGTATGAATCAAAACTTAGGGCGTTTGGACAAAGCCCTTTTGTTTAAAGAAAGCACCTTTGCTATGTAAAAAGAGTATTAACCTTTAAAATAAACACTATGTTACGTTGGACTATTATTTTTATTGTATTGGCAATCATTGCCGGAGTTTTAGGATTTGGAGGAATAGCGGCCGGAGCGGCAGGTATCGCAAAAGTACTATTCTTTCTCTTCTTGGTACTTTTTGTAATCTCCTTAATACGAGGCAAAAAAACGGTTTAACAAAAATCTAAAAATATGAGAAAATCACTTACAATTTTTTTGGTTACAGTATTGTCCTTATTCTTCTTATCCCTCTCAGGATGTAGAGAAAAAACCACCGGTGAAAAAATCGAAGATGGTGTAGAAGAAGTGGGGGACGAATTGGAAGACGCCGGTGAAGAGGTAGAAGATGGCGTGGAAGAAATAAAGGATGAGGCTGAAGACGCCGTAGACGACAACTAAAATACCATGAGGGGCGGGTGGTTACCGCCCTCTTTTGGATTTCAGGCAATGGGTAATTTATTAGAAATTTTCAAGAGAAAGAAAACCCGCAGGGAACGAACCAAGGCTGCTACCATGGTAGGTGGCGTATTATTTTTTATTGCTTTGGCATTTATTCTTTTCGTTTTTGTTAAACTGGTTATTATTTGAGCCATTATCGAAAGTAAAAGTAACTTTTTAGACACCTATATTCAGAGCGAAATGCCCGCTCTCTTTGGTATTCTACTTTGCGCGGTCGGAATCTATATCACCACCATCCTCTTTACACGATTGGCAGGAAAACGTAGTTTTTCCAAAATGTCGAGCTTCGATTTTGCCATGACGGTAGCCTTGGGTTCGGTGATTGCCACGACAGTGGTTTCCAGCTCGGTTACTTTGGTACACGGCCTGGTCGGCCTCCTCATTATTTACATATTACAAATGATGGCCGCCTATTTTAGACGGTATCAGTGGTTTAGCGGTCTAACCGACAATGTTCCCTTGTTATTGATGGATGGTGAAACAATTCTCCACGAAAACCTAAAAAAATCCAAAGTTACAGAAGCTGATTTACGCTCCAAGCTAAGAGAAGCCAATGTTCTATGCCTACAGAACGTAAAAGCAGTAGTTTTTGAATCAACAGGAGACATTTCAGTCTTACATGGTTCAAAAGATGAAAATGTTCAACCCTATTTGATGGAAGGAGTAGTACGGTGAGACGCACCCACCTCGCGAAATAGGATGTAACGAATTCTTACGATGAATCATTTCTTTTTTTTGGAGACAGTCACGTTGAGCAATCCCATTGATGAAAGGCTAAAGATTAATGGGTTTGGGTAGTCGTTTCCCATCGGTAAATTTTCAAAGATAGTTACCGCACGATAGGCACACCACCGTCCGTTTTTGATATCTCGCGTAAGGCCAACGGCTATCATCACCCAGATTATTGACTAAGGAAGCAGGATTTCCCCTGAGATTGCTGAACTCCATCTAATTTTTGTGGTAGGGCTTTTGAATTCCTGCGCTATCGTTTTCTATCAATCGCGTAAAATCGGATGGGCTCTGAATCGCATGAAATTCGTTCCCCATAACAGCGATGGGAAATGCCAGAGCCACGGGATATTGTTCTAGCACTTTCATCCAGTCATGACCGTCCAGTTGAACCTGCTCCGTACCGTATGCCGCTACGAAGTCCGGATGGGACGTATCGATCAATTCGGACAATGGTATATCTAAACCGGAGGCTATTTCGGCCCATTGAGTACCCGTGACGGACTGTTCGGCCAAGTCGATTCCCAAAAAGGATTTTTTGCTCGATTCGGCATAGGCCAACGTCTGTTTTCCCAGCGAATTTCCAGAATGAAAGAATAATTTAATTTGTTCGGAGTCTTTTGAAATTACACCCATAGCTATTTCTTTTTGGCAAGATATTTTATCGGTATGGAAATTGTTGACGCATATCGTATAGAGCATAACACGATTGCCATGAAATATGATCATCATTAAACACAAAAGAATATCTTAGAGCAAGGAAAAACCTATGCAAACGGCGATTATTGTTTTTTACGGGTCGGTTACGTTGTGGGCCATCATCAGTGTTATCTTCCATGGCTCACGGCCAAGTAGATCCGTAAGTTGGCTACTTACCATCTTGTTTTTACCTTTTTTGGGCCCCTTTATTTACTATCTTTTTGGGGTCAATCGGCGAAAGTTTAAATTCTACCGGCTCAAGGGCACGTTAAAAAGGAAGTTATATGACGAGCAATATAGCGACGACCGCGTCAAGCAATTCGAAGAGGCATTAACAAACGGGGAAATAGGTAGGTTGTCCAAAATGTTGAAAAAGAGCTCCCATGCCGCCCCTTACAACGGAAACCGGGTAAGCGTACTACATGATGGCGAGGAAACCTTTGGAGCTATTTTTGACGCCATCGAAAAAGCAACAGAGTTTATTCATGTCCAATATTACATTTTTGAGAAAGGAGAGCTACAAGATAAATTTCATGAACTATTCGCGCAAAAGGCGCAAGAGGGAGTAGAAATCAGGTTGATTTATGATTCCTTGGGCAGCATGTCCTTTAAAGGGGAACTCAAAAAAAGATTTCGGGAGATTGGAGTAAAGACCTATCCGATGATGCCCCTTCGCATCGGTAGTTTTATGTATACCCTTAATTATCGAAACCACCGTAAAATCGTCGTTGTTGATGGCAAGATAGGTTTCGTGTGCGGAATGAACGTTTCGGACAAATATTTCAAGGCCGAATCCGATTTAGGCATATGGAAAGATATACACCTTAAAATAGAGGGCCCCGCAGTAGCAAGCCTGCATCGTATCTTCATAAAAGATTATCATTTTGCGAGCAAGGAACCCCCTTTGTTACAGCCGAAGTATATGCCCAATATCCCAGAGGCCGGCGATGCCGTAGTGCAAATCATTGCGAGCGGACCCGATTCGGATCATCCTTCCGTATTACATCAATATGTAGGCATGATCCAATCGGCCGAAGAGAGCCTGCGCATCGCCAATCCCTACTTTATTCCAGGACCCGTGGTATTGACGAATATAAAAATTGCTGCCCTGGGCGGTGTTCAAGTGAAATTGTTGATTCCCAAAAAATCTGATTCCTTTCTCGCAAAATACAGCATGCAGGCAAACTTTGAAGAGTTACTGGCCGTAGGCGTAGAGATATACCAACGGGCCGATTTTTCCCATAGCAAGCTTCTCATATTGGATAGTGCCATCGCTTCGGTAGGTACGGGTAATTTTGACCATCGTAGCTTTGAGCACAACTTTGAATCGAATGCTATGGTCTATGACAAAGCCACCGCCCAAGATATTATTGAGGAATTTGATAAGGAGTGCAAGACATCCTATCAATTGCAGTACGACACCTTCAAGGAACGGTCTCGTTTTCAAAAATTTAAGGAAGGATTCGCTAAATTTTTCAGTCCAATGTTATAAGCATATCCCATGCGTATTCTCTTAATTACATTTATAAGCATGAGCTACTTACAAGCACAGCATCATATTCCCCAAAGTATTTCGAAAGAAGCCCTTCAGGCACTTTCGCATTATCCGGAATTGGCCGATACCGATATCAGCTTCAAATTCAAAAGAAAGTTGCATAAATCGATTATGAAGGCGCAACCCAAAATAGGGAGCCTTTTTAAATCCAGGGCAAAAAGGGAATATGTAGTCTTAATGAGCGAACGCTTTCAGCTGGGCGATTCCTTGTTTTGGACCAAAGACCTTGATTCAAAAATTCTGGTCGGTTGGTTGGGACATGAATTGGGACATATTATGGATTATCGACATCGTAACAGCCTAAATCTCATCGGTTTTGGAATCAATTATTACTTCTCCAAACGTTTTATCAAGGAGGCAGAACGCGCTGCCGATAGTTATGCGGTTTCTCATGGCCTGGCACCCTACATTTTAAAGGCGAAAAACTTTATTCTGAATGAGGCGGGAATTTCAGAGAAATATCGCAATCGTATCAAGGAACTCTATCTCTCTCCCGATGAAATAATGGTTTTGGTGCGACAGATGAAGGAGGGGGAAACGACGACCGAATAGCCACACGAACCCTGGGCCTCTTCCATCCCTTCAATTTACCGAAAGACGATGCACAAAGTCTTCCCATTCGGCGAACTTTTCCTCGCCCATGACCCGCTCCATCTTCACTTGTCCGCCTTTCTTTTTATGTTCGGCGCTCCATTCGTGAAATACATCGGGAGCCACAGTCTGCGCCTTAACACCCTGCAGGGCTTTGGAGCGGGCTACCCGGTAATTCTTATTGGCCCCTTTTAAAAAGGTATCAAGTGCTTCTGCCAATTCGGTATTTGATACTTCGGCTTCGGTACCAAGGTACCAACTGTGGTAAAACCCGTCATTAAACTTCTTCGCACATAAGGTATATTCGGGAATCTGTACGTTAAATTCTTGCTCCAAGTGATGAACGGCAGCGTTCAGTTTATTGACGGAGAGTTGGGAACCCACCGTGTTCAAAAAGAATTTAGTGCGACCTGTAATTCTGATTTCCGCCCTATCGATATCGGTAAACTCAATGGTATCCCCGATCAAGTAACGCCAGGCACCAGCGACCGTGCTCATAATAAGCACATAGTCCTGGTTTTTCTTTACCTGTTGCAAGTTTAAGGTTTTGGCGTTCTGCGACAAAGATCCATTTTCGTTGATAATGGATTCATCAAAAGGTACAAATTCGAAATAGATTCCATTATCTGTAATTAATTGCATGGCATCGGTGTCAGGCCTGCTTTGAAAAGCGATAAAACCTTCGGAAGCCAAATAGGTATCTATAACGGTAACCGGTTTGCCCATCAATGCATGAAAACTTTTTTCATAAGGGCCAAAAGCAACGCCGCCGGAGGTATAGACACGTAAATTCGGCCATATTTCATGAATATCGCTAAGCTGATGCGCTTCAATTACCTCTTGTAACATCAGTTCAATCCAGGAAGGAATACCACTGAGCGCTCCGATATCCCAATTAGGCGCTTCCTTAACAATCTTGGCCACACGACGGTCCCAGTTGTCTATTTGAGCGATTTCTTCCCCTGGTTTGTAATATCCTCGAAACCAAGAGGGAATATTACTGGCACTAATACCACTGATTTCACCCTCCAAATGGTCTTCACGTTCGATTAAATCGGTTGAGCTGCCCAGCATCAAAATTCCCTTTTCAAAAAAATCGGCAGGAAGATCAAAGTTTCTTAATGCCAAGACCTGCTGTATCCCTGCTTTTTGGATAGCTTTGATCATGTCATCGGTTACCGGAATACGTTTGCTTTTTTTTCCAGTAGTTCCCGAACTCAAAGCGTAATAGTCGGGATTGCCCGGCCAAGTAACGTCGGGCGTCTGTGTGTTATGCTGGCGATGCCACCATTCTTTATCAATCCTGGCATAGTCAAAAAATGGAACCCTTTGGGCAAATTGCTGCTCTATATTTTCAGATGCCAAAATATCCCGAAAACCGTATTTTCTACCGAATTCCGTATTCACCGCTTTACCTAATAGCTTTTTTAACACTTCTCTTTGTTCCAATATCGGATTTCTCTCTGCGGTCACCAAATCGGAAGCCTGTATCAATCCTTTTATTAACTGTCCTAAAATGGGCATAGCGTTCTTTTACGATTTAACTTGGACGAAAATAGAAGAGGGCGAACTGAGTGTCCGCCCTCTCATGACTTTTTTGTTCTTAGGCATTTGCGACCTGTTCTTCGTGTTTGCCTTCACGAATTTCTTCGATTACCTTATCGATAAAGGCGGGTAAATCCTTCGGATTTCTACTGGTAACCAAGCCCTCGTCAACCACCACCTCTTGGTCTACCCAACTGGCTCCGGCGTTGATAACATCATCCTTGATACTGTGGTATGAGGTCACTTTTCTGTTTTCGATGACATTCGCACTTATCAGTAGCCAAGGTGCATGGCAAATGGCAGCTACCGGCTTGCCTCTTTTAAAAAAAGACCGAATAAAATCAAGTGCTCCTTGGTGGGTGCGCAACAGGTCTGGGTTCGCTACACCGCCTGGTAACACCAATCCGTTATATTCTGCTTCACTGGCGTTTTCGACTAATTTGTCGACCTGGGTGCTTTCCCCCCAGTTGTCACCGTGCCAGCTTTTAATCATACCCTCTTTTACCGAAATGATATGTACTTCCGCGCCTTCTTGTTTCAATGCTTTTAAAGGTTCAAAGAGTTCGGATTTCTCAAAACCGTCAGTGGCGAGGATAGCTACTTTTTTGTCTTTCAATTTCATAGGTACTGTGATTTAAGGTTTTACAATTAATTTTCAATTGACGTGAAATTACGACCCATCACTGATGATGGTTTGCTGATATGCGCTAATTGTAGACCCATTTACGATGGGTAGATTGCAAAAGATTGTCTTGCAGAGAAGGGGTGAGTGCTGTGGGTATGGAGAAGCGAAAGAGCGAAAAGAATGTTGGTCACAAACCGACAGGCTACTTCAAGTAAAGCATCATTGAAAGAAGCGAAAATCCTTGAGCGATTCTGTCGGAATAGTTATCGGATAAGAGCAATAGAAATGAATTGGGAAAAAGCCTTCCGAAATATTAAAACATATGCTGTTCGTGAGATCTGAAACTAATATATCATTGTACATAAGACATAGGTCCGCAAAGGTTCCTTAGGACCTCTTCGTAAAAAGGTTGTATACCGCGAAAATCGCCGTGATCCATTAAATAGATTGGACCCATTCGGCAGAAAAATGTCCAATCCTATCATTTGTTGAACGTTATTCCATGTTAGATTACTACATATGCAACAGATTTCTATTGTTATCTGAGTTAACATTATTCGGCTTTGCATTAAGGCAAAGAAACACTTTGCGCTATCTTCCGGTCAATTGAAAAAACTAAAATTAAAGAGTTTTACGCCATGCGTTTAAAGGTGTCTGGTTTTTTTTGAATCGGACCATCAAGGAACAACATCAAAACGGGCGCAAACGCCAATTGCAAAAAAATTGTTTGACCTAGAGCTTACTATGATTTCAAAGAATCCGACTTCCATAATGGATATTTTACAGACCCGAACGGAATATAATGCTCTTTATAAAGTGGCAACTTCCGCAAGTTTTGTCGCTACCTTGGACAGCATGCAAACCGCAACCCTTTTTGGTCCCCGGAGCGAGGCCTTCAATAAACGAACAAATGCCGAACCAGCAAATCTTAAGGCTCCTAAAGGTCAAAAGAAAATGCAACGGATTCTACCATATCATGGGGTGATGGAAGCATATGATGCGGAAACCTTGTTAAGAGCAATTCGTATAAAAAAGCAACCGATTCGTTTAGAGACTCTTAACGAAGCCTATTTGGCATTGACCCAAAAAGACCGCACGACTTACAGGAAGGGTGAACTAACAAATCAACATATGATCATCGCTGAGGAACAAGAAGCAAATTATGGTGTGGTATAGTGTGGTATAGGATGTTTCCACCTTACTAGCACCGCTACAACAACAGGCAAATGATATTGAACCAATTTTATAGAAAATTTATAATGCTGGGAAGCATGTTTTTAGGGTGCACGTTCCTTATCGGCTGTTACGACCTCAGTAAAAAGGAATACAAAAATGCCTTTGTTGACCCGGATAAGAATAAAGATAGCTTGCCTACCGCCATTCCGGTAGATATGGAGTTAGGAAATCTACACACCATTGCGGACATTGTAGTTCGAAATCCGGTCTTCCAGAGATTTGAAGAGCATGTGGAAACTACGAAGGCGATGAAGGCGCTCCGGGAATTAGAGAACGTGACCCTTTTCGTCCCACTGGATACGGCAAATACCATGTCAAACGCCTCCAAGGAAAAGAATGATTCTGTGGGCCGTCAATACGATTTTGAAAGACTTCATAATTATGCGATTACCGGACAATTGAGCAAAGCAGGAATCATTGAAATCCTCAACAGCGAAGCGCATTCCAAAACGCTTAAAACCCTTGGTGATACCGACTTGAAAATTAAGAAGATTGCAAACACTTTTGAAATCGAGATCCGGAATACCACCTATAATTTGGAAATCACCGACCAAAATGCCGTAAACGGAATTGTTCATGGCATCAGAACAAAGAAATCGAATTATTAATTTTAAAAACAGAAATAATGGGAATTTTTGAAGACAAAAGAAAGTTTAAAAGAAAAGTAAAGCAAACAAACCCCACCAATCCGACCGGGGATGTCAATGTCGAGACCAACGAGTTCGATATTGATGAAAAAACGATAAAAGACCAGCAGAAAAAGAAATAGTTCGGCTGTTCGAAGCTAACGATAAAACTGAAAATGCCCTGTGTTACAACATAAAGGGCATTTCTCATTTATTGGGTTTTTATTCGACCTTAGATACCGAATATTTTAGCATCTACAAAGAACACCGTCTGTACGTCAATGGTATGATCCTCCGTTAACACCTCATCTGTAACCGTATTCAAACGCAGGTTGAATGTATCTTTTTTGATATACTCCTGAATATCTATATCCGAAATATCCAAATCCAAAGAGGCTCCGGTCTCTTCCGGAATTTCTACCGCAGCTGCTATTTGCACTTCTTCCAGTCCTTCCGCCGAAATAAAAATTTCAACCGATTCCAAAAAACTAAAATCTTCTCCCTCGGGACCAGTGACGTTCAACCGCATACTTTTTAGTTTTATTTCCTCTATAAGGTCTTTTCGGGTATCGTTTACTTCGAACTCAGATTCCGAGTTGGTCTCCACCTCAGGCGTGAACACGTTAAATGGCAGGTTGATGTTGGCCGCAGATTCAATAACAACACTGGTATTATAATCCATATCGAACTTGGTCAACTCATCGACCTTGTCGCATGCGGAAAATAAAACAACGCAAAAAACAAATTGAAAGAATTTTCTCATAAGTAGTATGATTGATTAGTAGAACGCGAAAATCAATCGCTTCGTATCTAAAAAAGAGATAGTGCAAAAAAACCATCTATAAAAGATGGTTTTTAATTTCCGAAATACCGACTCCCAGGAAGGTGATGCTTTTGATAAGGCTAAATGGGGCCTACGAAAAGTCCTCGGACACTATTTTATCCTTGGGGACGTTCAATTGACCCAGTGCATCACCAACGGCGTTCATCATAGACGGCGGGCCGCAGAGATAAAAGTATTTATCGAGCGAAGTACCATGTTCTTTGATAAATTCGTCATCTATCCTACCATGGGCATGTTTTGAACTTTTCTCTTCTGAAAGGATGTTGATAAAATCCTTGCCCAACCACCTTTCAAAATCGGATTCCAAGATGATATCCCGTTCCCTTTTGTTAGCAAAAAGCAGCTGATGTCCTTTTAGTTGGCCTTTTTGTGCCAAATCTTTAAAGATGGCGATAAAAGGAGTGACACCCGCGCCCCCAGCGATGAATACACCTGGTCCTTGATATGAAATTGCGCCCCAGGCATCCTCAATCAATAAACTATCTCCTTGTTCAAGGGTCTGTAGCTTATCGGTGACTCCATCATGGTCCGGATAGACCTTTATCGTGAATTGTAGAAATCCATCATTGGGCAAACTGGTAAATGTAAATGGTCGCTTTTTATCCCGCCATCCTTCTTTATCAATAGCGACTTCGGTCGCCTGACCAGGAGTAAAGTGATAGTCCGCAGGGCGTTGTGTTTTTATTTGTAACACGTTATGGGTGATAAAGCCCGTGTCCTGAATTCTTAATTTATATGACATGTAATCAATGTGTAACTTATATTCCAATATGATTTCGAAAATAGAGAAAAGATATAACGGGAGTAAACTCGTTTGCATTGGTTATTGATGCAGATGCGATAGGGAAGACAGATCTCCCGCAGATTTCACAGCTGAACCTAAAGTCGTAGTTGAAAATCAACGAACTTGAACCACACTACGAGGTGAGACTCATTCATCATTCCTTACAGCTTAACCGTGACGATTGCTTTTTTGAAACTTGAGACAAATCTCCTTGAAGAAAGTAAGCTGTTGACTTCGCGGTTTTGCCCATTGTAAATAGCTCGACTATTTTGACCCCATCGGCTGAACAGCCTTTTTAGGCTACAAATCTAAGTTGGTTTTTTAAAAGTAAAGCGATATTGTTATTTCTTGTTCTTAAATTGTTAAAGTTTCAATTTTTTCGCAATTATTTTTGCTGAAAATAGCAAGATGCTGCACTTAGTTGAAAATAGCCCTTTGGAAATGTTGCGCCAACTTTCGGTCCATTTTAATGCAGAAATGACCGAAAAACTAAATGCATCAAAGTCAAATTTTGACAATGACAAGGGTAAAGGTACGATGTATCTCTTTGAAATATTTCCCGGGTTGACCGCCTTGTCCTTTGATCTTTATTTACGGAATGATTTACATTTAACCATATCAAGCGGCGCTAATGCCTCGTACTATTTTGGGTACCTTATGGAAGGGGCTCAGCAACAGAAATTTTCTAATGAGGACAGATTCAGGGATATCCAATGTGGCCAGAAATTCATCATTATAGGTAATCAAGAAGCGGAAACCGAATACAATATTAAAGGAAAGGAATCCTTCAAGTGCTGTTATTTGATCATCAACTTCACCGCCATTAAGACGGGAAGCCCGGAAGACAGTAGATGGTTGCAGACCGATTTGAAAGAACTTTTCGATAATTCCGAAATGAAAACTCCTTACAGCTATTTCGGAAAAATCGATTTGAGGGTGGGTGCGTACGCCAAGATAATCTTGGATAACAGAAGAACCGATTTGGTAGGTCGTTTGCTGATGGAAGGCGCCATCCTAAATATGTTGGGTGCACACATCCAAGGCCACGATAGGAACGTCAATATGAACAGTATTGAACCTAAACTTTCGAAAAAGGAACTAAACAAACTGACCAACTTGGGAGATTATATCAGAAACAATATTTCGGAAAGACTGACCATAGATACGATATCCAGTCACCTCATGATGTCACCAAAAAAACTGCAATCGGGAATCAAGTTCCTGTACGGATACTCAGTGAATCAATATATAAGCAATTACAAATTGGAAGAGGCTAGAGAGCTAATCCATACGACTGAAGTGAGTATCTCCGAGATATGCTACTTGACCGGCTACTCTAGTAGAAGTTATTTTTCCAGAATTTTTTATAATAGATTCGGGGTGCTTCCAAGCAATTACAAAAAATCGTTCAACGAAAACGGGCTTATTTACGAGATTAGTTATAGGTCTATCGCGAATAAACAAATATCGGATGCGGATTTGTCGCAAATCGTTTCTATAGCAAGATCAAAAAATCCTGACTTTCAAATTACCGGAAGCTTAATTTCACATAACAATATTTTCTTTCAACTAATCGAAGGACCAAAGGCCCATGTCGAACGCCTATTTGAAAATATTAGAAAAGACCCACGACATTCAAAGTTGGTGGTTCTTTGGAAAGGTTACAAGGCCGTAAAGGATTTTACGGATTGGGATATGGCCTTCATCACGGACAGATGGACCGTCGACATGGAAGTGGATGGCGACATGAAGCAACTCGACTTAAGTCCGGTCTTAAGGGATGTACACGAAACTTCCTTGGCATCCGAGATGCTCTGGAAAAAGGTCAGGAATATTCTAAAAGCCGGTAGGACATTGAACTAACGCCCGACGGCATAATTCCAATGTTCGGGATATTCCACTTTTCAGAAACCACTACTTTATTCTCTTTTAACGATTCGTTACAAATAAACGATAACCGTTGCTTTTATGAGCTGTTTTAGCTTCCTCGACACCCATCAAAGGTGCGATTTCCAGTAGAACTGTAGTAATTTTGTTCTTTTTTGAACTTATTCTGTTCCATAGTCATTTTTCAGATTAAGAACTTAGGCCATTAAACATAGGCTATGAACGGACGATTAAGTTGTGTGAGCAACGTCGGGCAATTACAAGAAAGTCTGGGGGTAACGTTAAAACATCCTTCCCTCTACGAACCCAAGGCAATTATCGATTGTAACCGAGAAAGCACCCACCATATCCTGCTCTCATCCGAGCGTCCCCAACTTCTCCCGGCCATATGGAGTCTGCTGCCGAACAATTTCGATAGGGACTGGGATACCTTCCAATCCGTGGTGAAGTCCGCCTATCTGCATGAAAACGATTTATATGAGAAAGTATGGTGGGCCGATGCGATGTTGGAACGAAGGTGCCTGATACCGGTTACCGGGTTCTATACGACATTTGTCTCGCGTAGTGACACATTGACCTACCGACTGGGATTTGATGATAACAGGCCTTTTTACCTCGCCGGTATCTATAACACGACCGCCGACGGTTTCCTGACATTTGCCATCTTTTTGAAAAATAGCCCGGATTGTCTTAGAAACTACCAAAACGTATCGAACCATATTCCGGTCGTCGTCGAGAAAAAGTACGCTTCCAACTGGCTCGATGGCAACCATATGGGAACAGGCATCTGTCAGGACGACAAAATCGACCAAAGCTTAAGGGCCACATCCATTCCAACGGACCTGTTCATCAATGATATAACCTATGACGGGTTGTTCGAACCCCATAGAAAGGAACAGACCAAAAATCAAATCAATTCATTCTTTTACAACAAATAAAGGGGAGAATTATTTTTTTCCTTTGAGCAGCGGTAATTTTGAATAGCTCCCCTCGATCTCTTTCATCATCTGATCGGTAAATTCCATGAATTCCTGCTGTATCCCCGAGATTTCAGGAATATCCATGGCCAATTTGTTGAAATTGAACTGCATCTCCTTCAATTTGAACAGTAACCGCAACTTTTGTTCATAGGTATCGAAATTACTGGTAAAAGACGTATTCAAATCGCTTAGCACCCGATGAAGACTCGACCGGATATGGGAAAGGTCTTTTTTCTGGATAAAACCTATGGCCCCTTTGAGTATCAACTTTGCGACGATTTCCTCATCGTTGATGACACCGGTTACGATTATACAAGGAATGTTCAGATCGAGTTTTGCCAATAGCTCGAGAACATCGAAGGCATTAAAGGTCTTAAGATCAAAATCGCTTAAGATTACATTGGGGTCAAAACTGAGCAGTAGCTCCGAAAGCCCCTCCATGGAATTCGATATCATGATTTCCATTTCAGGGTCGTATTTCAATACTTCCAGTTTGAGCAACTGTGCATCCGTGTCTACATCCTCGATAATCAGTATGCGAACTTTCATGGCCTAACTAGTCATTTTTAAAGTTACGTTCTTTTGTGAATGTCCTGGACATCTTTCGATACTCGCTGGGCGAGACCCCGTACCTCTCGGAGAAAATCTTTGCAAAATAACTTTTGCTACCGATGCCGAGTTCATAGGTGATCTCCGTAATATTCAATTCGCCATTTTCCAAAAGTTCAATGGCCTTCTTCAATTTGGCACTGACAATAAAATCGTTTACGGAACAGCCGAACTGATGTCGAAACCCCATTTGGAGGGTATTGGCGGATAGGCCCACCTCCCTTGCCAATTCAACGATGGTCTTTTTCGTGTCGAGATTCCCCGATATCCACTGTGCGGCCCTCTCGATACTTTTAATAGTTGATTTTCGCAACAGGGCCGGTCTATTTCCCTGTTGATCATCGATATACTGTCGAATGCGTTCTATGATAATCTCGTTGGCCTTGGCCTCCTGGTATATATAGCGCATAGGGCCCGAATAGGTGTTGCCTTGAAAATTGGTGATCAGGCTATTGATCTCAAGGGTGAAGCTGCCTTTTGAGAAGAGGTGCTCTTTCCTTTCAATCGCGCCAAGGAAATCTTTCATTTCGAGACTGCCATCCGAATCGTGGGCCGTCATTTTCTTTGCAAAACTATCTCCTTGTATGTCCAGCAGAAAAAGGGAGACCGGTGCATTCGGGGGAATGGAAAAAAAGGAAGTCTCATCGTAGCAGGCATGCAAAACGCTATCGAAACGCCCCAATGCTGTTTCTTCCCTATTGGCTTTCCTATAGGTGATGGACGAATTCAGGTTAAAGACTATCCGCGTAAGGTAGCTATCCTTGATCTTGTATCCGAACCGGAATACTTCGGGAAAAATACCGTTTAATTCGATTACGGCGATGCCGTTGTCGAATTCCGAGGTCTTTATATAGCCTGAACCGATTTCAGCGGGAATCGGACATAGAAACTCATAATTTTTTTCAATGAGCCGTACTCCCAGACCTGAGGCCAGATCATATGAGAACTGCCGGATAGATGGGCTTTCAACTTGTAGAACATCTTTCATATGGGTATTTCGGGACAACTATTTTTGAAGAATCACCCAAGAGAATAACACTTTTAGGAATTTAAAGGTAGCGAATAACTTCGAAACCCGCTGCTATCATTGAGGTAAACTTCAAACACGATTTAAAATTTAACTCATATAGGTTTTTCATTAACATTTTTGGGAAAAGGCTCGAAAGGTATTTTTTGCACTTTCGACCATGGCGGCCTTTGCCTTATCGTCCATATAAAGTGCGTTCAATTCCGACTTGAATCTTTTCCAGTTGTTCAAAATAGCCGTTCTATTTGGGTCTGCGAAAAAGAAGTGTGTCGATTTGTTGATCGAACTACATTGGACTATATGCCGGGATATCAACATCTGACCCAACGATGCACCTTCGAGCACATATAAGGCGCCTGCCAGCTCTGCAATCGAGTTGATCGAAACCTCAGATTCTGACAGTAGAGGAATCACCATCTTCTGGAAACCCATATCCATCCGCAGTTGTGCTAATTTTTCCTCTATCGAAAATAAGGAGAAAGAGGCATCCTTGGACTCTTCGATATATTCCTTTGCAGCCCTATGCACTTTAAAGTGTGCGCAATAATTCTGCTTTAGGAGCGTCTTATACTCATCTAACGAGATACTGTGATCTATGATCTTTCTGGCGAGATTCGCCTTTTCGGTTTCTTCGTGTATGCTTGTAGTTTTCTCTTTTAGAAGTTCTGAAAGTTGCATCTTCAATTTTTATTCACCTCCAACCAGTATTCCATGATGACGGTAAGTTTCTCCCTTAATTCGTTCAAATCCCTGGGTTTGGGCACATAACTGTTCGCACCGTTTGAATAGCTTTGTGCTATCTCATCATTCCGGTCAGACGAACTTAACATGACGACCGGAACCTGCGGTATGTCCTTTTCCGCCCTGTATTTTTTTAAGAGTTCCAAACCAGAAATTCGTGGCAGCTTTATATCCATTAAAATAATCTTGGGTGGATTTGCTTTAAAGTTCGGGTGTCTTAGATAACTCAGTGCCGACTGTCCATCCCTTATGAACTTGGTAACCACCGAAGGGCGGATTTCTTTTAAGATATAGGTCATCAGTGCAATGTCGCTCTGATCGTCCTCAATGGAAAGCACCAGTGTTCGGTCCATTTTAATTTGACTTGTTTAATTTAAAATAAAAGGTGGTCTCCCCATCGGGTATACTTTCCGCCCATAATTTTCCGCTGTGCTTTTCGACCACTCTTTTAGCGATGGCAAGACCGATTCCCGACCCCTCGTAGTCGTCGTTTACCAAACGCTTGAACACTCCGAAAATCTGTTCAATATGTTTCATATCGAACCCTATACCGTTATCTTTCACGAAAAAGTTCCCTGATTTTTTCCCAATAGTAATTAGGGGACGAGGAGCCTTGGCAGAATATTTCAATGCATTGCTGATCAAGTTGCTCAATAATTGAAAAATCATTGCCCTGTCGCCCGTGACCATTCCAAGCTCCTGCTGCACTACAATATCGGTATTGCCGTACACTTCTTTCGGGTTAAGATAATCAAGTACCTCTTCGACAAGATTATTCATATTGAACTCTGAAAGTTGGGCGTCCTTTTTTCCAAGACCGGAAAAGGATAAAATGTCATCGATCAGGGTGTTCATTTTCTTGGTCGATCTGCCAATAGTTTCCAACGCATCCTTTCCAAAATCATCCAAAACATCGAAATACTGTTCCGATAATATCTGGGAAAATCCTGATATACCGCGAAGCGGAGCCCTTAAATCATGGGAAACACTATAACTAAACGATTCGAGTTCTTTGTTCACCGCCTTCAATCTATCATTCAATTCCAGCATCTCCTCATATTTATGCAGGATTATTTCGGAAATATGCTCTCGCATTGCCTTGGCCGAAGCAATTTCATAAGGCTTCCAAGGCTTGCTATATCCCTTTTGGATCTGTTTCCATTTTTCAAAGGATTTTCTTGGGGAGAGTGTCCCGTTCTCATCGACCACTGACTTTTTCGGATTACCGGCCCAAGTTACCCTTTTGGTTATCTCCTCCTTGAACCACAACAGCGCATCCTTCTGTTCCGTGGACATAAAAATGCACAAAACCCCGACGATATCATTTGTCAAATCGGTTACTTGAAGCCGCTTTTCCAGGTTATCCGTTAAAAATATATCTTCCGCAGAAGACTGCTTGATGGAATGTAGCAGCTTAATTATTTGGTCTTTATCGGGTGTACTGCCCGACACTATCAGATTCCCATCAAAGTAGACCACAGCACCTGTGGCCTCGGTCAATTTCATAAAATCTTCCCCGTTGTTTTCCAGCGCTTTTGTGATATTCCAGTTCGCGCTGAGCTTCTCCAACAAACGGGCCCTCGTTCTGTTGGAACGATTGGTTTTTTCCAAATTGAGGTTGGTCGAACGCAGCCCCAGCTGCGTGGAAAAAACCTGGGTAAGAAACTTGACCGAAGAACGGGTATAATAATCGATACATCTTTTCTGATAATGATGGCAGGCTATCAGACCCCATAATTCGCCATTATAGACAATTGCCGCCGTAAGGGTCGCCCCGACCTTCATGTTTTGCAGGTATTGAATATGAATGGGCGAAACAGCCCGTAATTCACTTTTGGTAAAATCAACTTCCCTTTGTACTGCAATATGCACCGGTATCGATGATCCGTTGACGTCGGAAACCATACGAACTCCTTGGGAAAGGAATAAGGCCCTGGCCTGTTTTGGTATATCGGATGCCGGATAGTTAAGTCCCAACCAAGACTCCAGTGCTTCTTCCTTACTTTCCGCTACGACTTTTCCGTTCCAATGTTCATCGAACTGATAAATCATGACCCTATCGTAATGGGTAAACCGCTTAATCAGACCAGCCGCGCTAGCGCACATTTCGGCAACATCTTCTGCAATATTAAGTTCCGCAAAGATTTTCGAAAGTTGCATCTGTTGCTCGATGATATTGATACTGTCATCCCTAAGCTCTATTTCGATGATAATTTGTTCTCCGTTGTTGTGAAAGATGACGAGAAAAACTTGATCGTTTAACGTAACTTCCCTAAAGATGGAGGTGTTTGTGGAAACAGCATACACTTCCTGGCAAATCCGAGCCGGAAAATATGTGTTTAATTTCTTTCCCAAAGGGCTCCTCGACGAGTGTCCTATAAATTTTTGAAAATTGTCACTATACCCAATTATTTTTTGTGAAATAGGGTCTACGATTAGCATGCACCCATGAAGTTGAATCTTATTAATCAAATGTATGGGCTCTTTGTCACAATTGGTTAAGTCGACTTCCTGCATTTAAGTAAATCTGATTACATTCATAAAAATTACTCCCATAAATACTTGAATTAATATAATTATTTAGACTCTTTCTGTAAAGGATATTTAGAAAATAGAAATTTAAGAAGATTATAGCACAATTACGTCCTGCCGGGTTCATTTGGCATGAATTAATAACTTGCCCACAAAAGTTTTGTGTATAAGGTATATAAATAAACTTGGATTTCTGCAATTCATTCGTTTGGCCTACTAACGAACTTCGTCTTCTACAAATTAAGAAATCACTGTACTTTTTAACTTCCCGGGAGCTTTTCCATCATAGATGGTCCTGAAAAAAGAAATAACGAGGGTGTACCCCCATATACTATCCACCAATGTCCATCCCAATATTCATCATTACAATTCTCAGTGATTGAGCTCCCATGAAATCACCAGTAAAAAGCTCCAAGGGTCGAATAGTTCCGCAACCTGTATCGACTGTCACAAATTTTGATGAATCGGGAAAGACTGTTCCCATAGAAATGAAGAAGGAGGATGTGAGCCTAAAATTCCTGGCAAAAGACCAGAAAAGCAGCTTTCAAGTTTTTGGTTTTGACTAGATGGAACATCTACTATAATTTATGCTCTATGAATAAAACAAAAAAGGAGGGCTTTAACCCTCCTTTTTCAATCTTCTTTTAGCTTAAGAAAACCGTATCAATTTTAATCCGGTATGTCTGCGGTAATTTTTCCAGTTTTTATGACGGTTTAACAACCTATCAATAATCGCACTGGTCTTGTTCTTTTTTCCAATTGTCTTTTTCATGTTATTTTTTAATGTTTGTAATATTCATCCTTTTGAATAGCGCTCTTTACTACAGTAATGGTTCAACGGAATATCAATAGGTTTGATTGCCATTATGGTCATCATGGTCGTGAAAGGTCACCCTTCCGGTTTCCATATCGTAGACTGCGGATACTATAATGATTTCACCTTTGTCTTCCATGGCTGCCATTACGGGAGAGGTCTCCCTAATATCCTTTACCGTACGAATTGCGTTCTTCTCAATTACATCGTTGGTGAAGGTGACGTTTTTAGAGCTCCGCTCGCCATTAGTTTCCACACCTTGAATTGATGGTTCAATTTTCTCCAACAAAGCCTGGAGAGAGTTCATCCTCAAGGAGGCGGCATCCACTTTATCTATGGTAGACTTGACGGCACCGCAAGCGGTATGTCCCATTACGATGACAACCTTTGATCCCGCTACGGCGGTAGCGAACTCCATGGAGCCCACCATATCCCCGTTTTCAATATTACCTGCCACGCGGGCAACGAAAATGTCACCGATACCTAGGTCAAAAACATCTTCCACAGGAACGCGGCTGTCCACACACGACAATACGATGGCCTGGGGATATTGGCCGATCATGGCCTCTCTGCGTTGTGCGGAATGGTCACGCCTTGTTAAATTGTTATTGACAAAGTTCTCATTGCCCTTCTTCAGGCGTCCTATGATCTCAGCTGGGCTCATATCGGCCTGTTCTTCGGCCGTTAAGATACTTTTGACCGGGGTTTCCAAGGTTGTGGCAACCTCGTTGGTCTCTGCCAAATCTTCTTTTTGCTTAATTTGGTCACAAGCAGTCAAACCCATTAAAACAATACCTACAAAAACTAAGTTAATTCTCTTTCTCATCTTATTTAAAATTAATTATGGTTAAAAACTATGGTGTAAACTAAATTGTAGTTGCCCCTTTTGCCAATTGACGGTAGTCTGCTCCATGAAACCCAACTGAAACCTGAGCTTATCGGACAGGGAGTAGCCCATGCCAATATAGGTTCGGTTACGGTCAAAGAACTGGACACTTGTACCATTTCCAATGTCACGCTCACCATTTATGAATATTTCATTGTAAACGGCCGTATAAATTGCCCCTTTGGATAAATCTTTTTTGTTCCACGGGACATTGATAAAGAGATTATAACGGTACCGCGTTCTAAAATCCTGATTTTCCACCCATCGCTGCTCGTACCTGAAACGATGTGTCAACAATAGCCTGCCTAACAATTTCTGGCCAAACAGTGCCTCTTGATAGATACGGTTTTCGGATACGGGGGCATCTATATCGGTACCATATTGTCCCGTGGTAATATTGGCATAGCCCAGTGTAAATTTAATACCACTGTTGGTCGGCGTATAAGTGACACCGGTTCTCAACAGTAACTGCTCCCGATCTCCCAGACCGCGCCAATCCCGATATTGGTAGTCCCCCTGAACTCCCCAATTGGAATTTTGGAATTCGGTGTTCCAAAAGTACATGTACCATGACCCCAATTGGTCTTCGTCCGGACCTTGGGCAAGAGCATAAAAACCGATAAACAATACAAATGGAACAAAAAATTTATTCATGTCTTTAAAATTTTCAGATGCAAAGATAGACATATTTTCTAAAAAGATAGTATAACTATCTTAAAGTACTGTTATATTTTCATTGCAGAATGTTTCACTATTATATATCTTTGTTGAAAAGGTAAGGCATGAGCAGGGGAATCCAATTCGAGTTATCCAAGAGTCTATACGTCAAAGACCCTCAAAACACTAAATATGGGCAACGTTTATTGCAGAATACCGTAGAACTTATGGCGGAAGTAGGTTTTGAGTCTTTCAACTTCAAAAAACTGGGAGCCCGAATGAAGTCGACGGAAACTTCTGTATACCGTTATTTTGAGAACAAGCACAAACTACTTACTTATATCTGCTGCTGGTATTGGGAATGGATACATTACCTCATAGATATACATACCCTTAATATCAAAGACCCTAAGGAAGTATTATATGTCATGATTCACCAATTGCTCTATGCCTCGGAAAAGTCAAGCATGACCGTCTATATCAATGAGTCCCTATTGCATGACATCGTGGTGTTGGAGGGGGTAAAATCCTTTCATGTGAACGAAGTGGACAAGGATAACGACCTTGGTTTTTTTGAAAGCTATAAAGCGCTAAATTCAAAGATGGCCAAAATAATCAGTGACGTAAACCCGGACTATCCTTATCCAGAAAGTTTGGCCATTACCCTAAGCACCATGGCCCATGACCAAATTTATTTTGCCTCACATTTTCCGGAACTGTCCAGCTTCGAACAAAGAACGCCTCTCGCCCAGATAGAGGAGATGATGAGACAAACGGTAACTTCGCTGCTCATCCCGACATAGGTTTTTGTTGATTTACAGAGCGGACGGATAATAATGGTTTATCAAACGGCAGATGCTAGAAGAAGGTCCATTTTTTAATCTGAAGAGATGATCCAAAAATTGTTTAAAATAGATTTGAAATCGAATATTTAGTTTTATCATATGGAGTTGAATTACATCAAACTAATTGAGACAGGCGTGGTCCTGGCAGTTTTTTTTGTGGTTAGATACGTGGTGACCAGAATTATAGACAGGACCTTAAAAGAAAGGCTCATACAGGAGTCAAGGGGCATATCTATCAAAAAAGTGGTGCGTATCACTTTGCTTGTCATATGCATCGCTATTGTATTTTTGATATGGGGTGTTGATCAATCCGATTTGGCCCTTTTTATCGGATCGGTGGTCACTATAACTGGAGTGGCATTCTTTGCGCAATGGTCATTACTGTCGAACATAACTTCAAGTATCATTTTGTTCTTCAACCATCCAATCAAACTGAACGATCAAATCATTATTATGGAGGGAAAGGATTATGCGATAGAAGGAAGAGTTATCAACATCGGTCTTTTTTTTATTACCATACAGACAAATGATGCGGAAGATCTGACCTTGCCTAACAATGTCTTCATTCTAAAAACAATTAAAAAACGGTCCAATAATCGTACTACAACAACTTCTATCGATGGCGAGCAAGTCATTGAAAATGAATGAAACACTGTATTCATAAGGTTTTGGAGCATAGGATTAAATGAATTGAAGCAAATTAACTTTTTCGGATATCTTTCTTGGAGAAATAAAAGCATATACTCTATCCGATTCCCAGAACCGATGAAAGCGCCGTAGCTAAACCTAGAAAACTAAGGAATCCGCAGATATCGGTAACGGTAGTCAAGATAATAGATGACGAAGTTGCCGGATCCTGACCAAAGGCCTTTAAGGCAATCGGGATTACCGCTCCCACAAACCCGGCAATCACCATGGAAATTATCATGGATATCCCTATGACCAGAGCAATGCCGAAGGAATCCGACCAAAAAAACACTATGAGACCGGTTGTTATGGCAACGGCAACCCCATTTATAAACCCAACCATTAGCTCTTTCCTTGCCACGCGCATCCATTGTCCTATCCTTATCTCCTTTAACGCAAGACCTCTTATGGTAACCGCAAGAGCTTGGGAGCCAGTGTTTCCGGACTGGCCTGCGACCACAGGAAGAAATATAGCCAGAATGGTGATCTTGGCAATGGTATCCTCAAAAAAACCGACGACCATTGACGCCAAGAACGCCGTGGCCAGATTTATTTGAAGCCAGGGCAATCGCTTGCGAACGGCAAAAGAAGCTTTGGACAATGCGTGTTCTTCTTTACCGGCACCGAACATTGTTTGCAAATCCCCGCTCGCTTCTTCTTGTGAAGCGGTGATGAGCGCATCGTTTTTTATAATTCCTAAAAGATGGTTGTGAACGTCGACCACTGGAACCTGTAAAAGGGAATGCACCTCGATAAACTTTAGGACTTCTTCCCTTGAATAGGAGGCGTTGACCGAGGGCGCTTTGGACATAAGTTCTCCAATTATCTGTTCGGGCCTGGCAATGGCAATATAATTTACGGGAACCCTCCCCAACAGTTTATCCTCATCGTCAATTACATAAATGGTTAGTACCCTTTTATCGCCAAGCTTTCGTAAGGATGTCAATACGCTCTCAACGGTATCCTCTTTGGAGCAACTCATTAAATTAGTCTCCATAAGGAAACCAGCGCTGTTTTCACTGTAATGCAAAAAATCCCTAACCTCTCTAGAAATGAATTTAGGAAACAACTTTAGTTTGCTATCAACGGTATTCCTGTCTAGTCTTGAAAGGACTCTAGCAATCTTATGGGTATCTACCTTATGGAAGACTTTCATAAAAAGGTCATCTTTCATAGCAGAAACCAAGTCAGGGTAGATGTAGGGCGAAAATTCAAAAAAGATTCCTTGCGCTTCAATAGATGAAAATTCATTCAGACTTGATATGATTTCGTCAAGGTTATCTTTCTCTAGTTTTTGGGCAAGTTGCCTAAATGTTTTTGCTGCTAAATCAGGTTTTGACATATTTAAATGGATTGCGTTTAAGCCAAAAAAGGCAGTTGTTTTTATGAATGACGTTTAAAATAATACTTCTCCTTCAAGATTACCTTTAATATTTCTTTAAGTTAAGTCTTGACAAAAGAAATCCCACTGAAAAAACATTCACATCACAGTTTTTCCTTAAAATTAAACAAACATTGGATATGTTTTTCGTGGGAATAGAGCTATGCCAGTTTATGCCTTTAAAAGAGGATTTCTCCTTTAATAATTAGATGATATTCAAACTATTGCATATGTAAGAATTAAGAAAAGATATTTTCTTGATCGTAGATTGACATTGTGTTGTTTTCTTTAAGTCATTATTGAAGTAAGCCCAGTATCTCCCATACGTAACACCCAAATTTTTTTATGCTCAGAAATGTGTTAGCCTATCCGGAAAGTGCGTTAGAATTTTGGTAGCTTAAATCAACCGATTTAAAGGATGGTTGGAGAAAAACGTTCTTACATTACTTAAAGCGTCTCATTCCTGGTCCTTTTATTTGTCTAGCGAATTTGAAGACTTACATGCTCTAAAGACGTAACCGTATTCGTGCAGCGGTAAATTAAGCGAAAGGTCTTTCAAAGGGGCATGCCCCTTTGAAAATTCCTCCAATTATTCCTAGGGCTGCTTCTCCCGACCGATTTATCGAGATGGGACCGATGTATTGCTCCCTGAAACGTTCAGTCTCCAGGTTTACTTCCTCAATATTCCTGGGCAGGTGTACGTTTAGTTGGTCCTCGTGTTAACGGATATCCGTTACCTTGAATCCGGAATCATACTGTTGCAGCATAGCAGCGATTTGACTTTCTGTAACTCTTCTCTTCTTCATGATATAAAAATGATTGATTTTTATAACGTCCGAAAAACAGAGAAGCCTTCACTGTCATCCAACAATTCATACCCCTATCTACCATAAGATTTCACTGATGCCGCTATTAAAAGTCCTACATGAACTTCCAAACATAGGAGCCTTACAGCATTAATATGATAGTGAGATTTATAGGATGATGTAGCGTTAATAAGCGTATAGTTACGGCTTCAAAACGGCTTCTTAAAATCAAAAAACCGCCTGCTGTTCGGAGCATCTTCTTAATTCCCTAAATCGAATATCCTTAGTGGGTATAGATTCGTTGTCTTTACCGATTAAGGGCCTCGCGGGTTTTCCTTCTTGCCATCACCGGTCATGGTGCTTAAAATGCCTTCCCGTACATTGCCCCACAGATAGTTGAAGAATGATTTGTGAGCTTCCCGCCGCGCGGATATTTGACCGAATCGAAATCCTTTCGCATTCGCCTTTGATCCGTCGTTGACAAAAATGTTCCCGATAGCCGAAAGAATTTTGTTCACCCCCGAACCATCTGCTTTTAAAACATCGAACTTAAAATCTTGATACCCCATCTTCATTTCCCCTTTGGAGGAATAGCGGTTCCCGAAAACCGTGAAGTAAAGCTGATTAATATGGCCTTTCGCCCTTACACCTAGATTGGGTCTCAAAAATGTGTTCGTTGCCGTTAACGATAATGATGATATGTGACCTTTGGCCAGAAACGCGTCCAACGTATCATTCGGATCAAACGCATAGTAAAGCTCTGTTGGTGCTTTGCCCATCAACAAACCATGCAGGTTCAATTGGATGCTATCCCCCAGAGGAGCTTTCGTTCGGAACCCACGAATGCTTCCGCTCACTTTGTCAAAGAAAATACGCCCAGGGCTTCCCCGGGCTCGTAACCGCTCCCCATAACCCACTTGCCCTTCGGTAAAACGCACGTTCGAAATGGCCAATTGAATTGGCATTTTTTTCAAAAGGGTGCCATACATGGCCTTTTCGGTAAAGTCATCTGGTAACTGTTTGTCCCGATACAGTTCCAACCGGGGTCCTTTTACCGTGAGACTGTCGGCCCTAAGAAAGAAAAGATCAGCATCAAACCCAAAATCAATATTGCCCATCACTATTTTTGGTATTTGTAGGGAAACATGATCCCGCTCTCTGTCGATAAGTTGGGACAAGCATTCTTTTGTGTATCGCGTTTTGAACAAGACGCTATCGATTACCATTTCTTCATTCAAGATAGATGTCCGGCCAATTTTCAGTATCTCAAAGGAACTCACGGCCACGGTTGTGGTTTCGGTCTTGAGCGCATAGGATGCATAAGTAAATGGAAGGCTTTTAATAATCAACTCCGGGTGGGTTCTGACTTCATCCAAGGTGAAGTCAACCGACTGGATTTGTAGCAAAACAGGGTCCTCCCCCCTTTGAAACACCGACAGTTCACCATCGGTTACGGCAATTTGGCCAATGTTGATAGTCTTGAGCAGACGTACGACACCCAAGGTATCCGTTTCAATGGATTTCTGTTTTTTGTAAGGGTAGTATTCAAAGCGGGGTGTTTCAACAGTTAAAGTATGCAGGTCTATGGTTTTGCCGAAAAGTAAGGGCAGGTACTTCAGTCCTTCAACCGTCACCTGGGAGGTTTCCACTTCGGCGTACCCTTTACCATCCATTCGATTGGTCACCCGCACCTTCGGGGCTTTCAATCGAATGGAACCAGTTAGGATATTGGCCGATACGGCCTCATATTCAAATGCGATGTGGGCCGGAATCTTTCTTTTTAAAAAATCTTCGACCCAATAAGCGGCACTAAGTTGTAGGGCGACCAGAACGACTGGTACCAGTACAATTAATATCCCCACAATACGAAACCATGTTTTCCTGAACATACATTGCGTCATTGAAAATTTTCTTTGTATTCTTTAATGTCACACCCACGCTGTGACGAGTGGACTCCTTCGGGCTTCTCGGTTGGTGGCTCAATTAAAAGACATATCCTAGAAGCCAATAAAGGATGAGAAACAAGATGATTCCCCCGATACAACCACACTTGCCGCCACCTAACTTCTTTGCGCCCCAGCCAGCTAAAACAGCCCTTATAACATTTTTCATTAGAATGTGTTTTATAACAAGATAAAGGCTATGCCGTTGCACCGATGACACAATCAAAAGGATTGTTGACTCGATAATCGAGATCTAAACGCTCTGGAACTTGCCCATAGCATAGGGTTGTTCTCCTAAAAAAAAGTAATACAAGCAACCCCTACAGGATTAATTTATTTTTATGTAAAGTTGGCCGGGAATAGAGAATGTGTAGTTCATTTACAAAAGATGGCTAAAACTTGAGAATCCAAAACTTTTGATGTGACTGCCTAAGATACATACACTTTGAAATCAAAAACAAAAGAGGAATAAAAGTTCAAATAAAGCATTCAACCACACTTTTCCTTGTTATAACTGCTTTTAGTGTACAAAAGAACAAGCCAATAGTATGGGAAAGTTTGAGATCAAAAAAGATAAGTCAGGTCAATTCCGTTTTAATTTAAAGGCTTCTAACGGCTAAGTAATTCTCAGTAGCGAAACTTATAAGACTAAAGCATCGTGTGAGAATGACATATCTTCGGAAAAGACGAACTCGCAAGATGATAGTAAGTTCGATAGAAAAACTGCGAAAGACGGAAGCCCTTATTTCAGTTTGAAAGCCTCAAATGACCAGGTAATTGGAGCAAGTGAAATGTATTCCGGCACTTCGGCAATGGAAAACGGAATCGCTTCGGTAAAAAAAAATGCCCCGGATGTGGATGTAGAGGACAATTCCTAAGAATCACTCAATGTATCTTTCGGTTGTTTGATGTCAAATAGAACCAATCAAAATGCCAGAAAAAAAATCGAATTTTATGTGCAAATGAAAAAAGCTTCCAAGATAAAAATCTTGGAAGCCTTGTGTTTACAGGTGGTCCACCTGGATTCGAACCAAGGACTCTCTAGTTATGAGTTTTACGACACTATTTTTTCATTAGCATCATCTATAGTATGATTCTCGAAACTCTTTAAATATATCTCTGTGGTTCGAAGAGAATTATGACCTAGACCCTCACTAATTATCTCAGTAGATATACCCATATGTTTAGCAATGGTAGCCCAAGAATGGCGGATTGAGTAAGTGGTGAAGTTTTCCGTTATACCAGCATCCTTCGCGATTTTTTTAAATCGTTCGTTAATCCGACGGCGAATGGATTTGTACTTTTCATAGGACTGGGTAGACCCGTCATAATAGGAAGGAAAAAGAAAGTCTCTATTTGATTTGTTTTTAGAATAATAACTTAAGATTCTAGCTAGTTCTTTTGTTATTTTGACGGATAGAGGGTCACCGGTTTTGCTTCTCCCATAATAAAGCCTTTCGCCTTGAATGTTTTCTACTTTTAGCTTAACCAAATCGATCAGGTTCATGCCCCTACAATTAAACATGATAAGGATATAGTTTTTGGTATGCCATAGAGCACATTCTTCGGAATACTTCAACTTTCTAATCTGTAGAAAACTTTCTTTCGATGTAGCTCTCTTCTTCGTCTTTTGACTTGAAGGAATTTTAAATTTGTCAAAAGGGTTTTTTACTAGGACAAACTTATCTTCGTCCAAAGCTTTATTATATATAGCTCTGATACCTCTTAAGTAAGAATTTATTGAACTGGATTTAACATTCTTAGCTTTTGCTTCTACAAGAAACTCTTTGAAATGGCTTACGCTTATGTCGTCTAGTTTTATGTCCTCGATTCCGTTAAACCGTAAAAATGCCGACACAGAATTTGCATACCACTCCGCAGTGGAGGGAGAATTGGCCCGTTCTTTTCTTTTTACAAGAATAGATGTCCACTTCAAAAGTTGTATACAATCGTTTACACTGCGCCTTTCTGTACTTATAATCTTAGCATCCCAACCGGCTTTAATTCGGTTCACTAATTGATCCACATTTATTTTCTTGATATCGACCCCAAAGTTTTTGATAATTGCTTTTGCTATCTGGAGCTTGTCATCAATATCTTCATTAATTTCAAGACAATTCAGGTTCTTGTTGGCAATAGCAGATTTTTTCAACCTATGATTTTTTTCATCCCACCCGCCTATAGAAGTTGAATAATCAAGTGCCACTATCCTTGTTTTTTTATGAAAGACTCTTAACGAAATTGGATAAGTGTTGTCCATTTTTCTAGAATTTTTTCGAGTGTCCAAAACCAGTCTTGTAAGTGCCATCTTCATATATCTTAGTATTCAAAGATAGTAAAAAAATTGCTCACTTTTTGCTCACTTTTTCTTGATATCAAATGGTATCAAATAATATTGATTTACATATTTAATTGAATATCAATTTATTATAAAATTTGTTACTGTTGAGTACTCATAAAAAAAGTGCCTGGCAGGCAAGAGGTCACCGGTTCGACTCCGGTATTCTCCACCAAGTAAACAAGGGCCTTCGAGAAATCGAGGGCTTTTTTGTTTTTCCAAATAGCTCACTTTTCAAGAATCAATAACTTTTAATAGCGTAAGATTGGGAATGATCCTATAGAAATTCGTTCGTGGTACGATTCCATTGGTATAGTAACCCTCAGAGGTCGTTTTCAATAAAGTATTTGTCCGCTGCCTAGTCCTTTCCCATATTCCCGAATGTTCTTGTCAAAACTTCTTTGGATGCTGAATCCTAGTTAGAAAGCCATGGGGGTGGCGATACTGTGTCCGATGATGTTGGACACCTCTTCGGCCTGAATGGGCTTGTTGATAAAATCGAGCACAAAGTGCGGGAACTGTTCTGCTAAACGTCGGTCGGAATCCTCCGAGGAAGAGGTGACCATCACCACATCGATATCAGTTGACAGCTCCTCTAGCTCCATAAACTCCAGAAACTCGAATCCGTCCATTTCCGGCATCTGAATATCTAAGAGTACCAACACCTTTTCATCGGCATTTGTTTGGAACCTCAGATGGTCCAAGGCCTGCTCGGGGTCGGTAAAGGTGCGGACCCTTTTTTCGATACCGAATCGGCGGAGCATTACCTGATGGTACAGATTGGTCGCGGCGCAGTCGTCCACTAGATAGATTTTTGAATACTTCATGGTCAAAATGGTTTGATTACTTCAAACTTAAGGGAAAGGACCGTTCGTCGAATAAATTTGTTGTGAAGGTTTTCTTTTTTGTTGTATAAGTATTTTCTTATAGCTTTGTCCTTGATAAAATCTACTATGGACTATTTGGAATTGACCAACGAAGAGGAACGGCGTTACGAGGAGTCGGCCCGATATCATGGCAAAAGAATCTTGGCGACGGGGCTGATCCGTTTGCTACAGCGTTCGGGCGCAGAGCGGGTACAGGAGGAGATAGAGTCCTTGCTCATACCAAAAACGGCACAGGCCTTTCAGGTCGAAACGGACCAGGAAAAACTGATGGAACAGATCATGTCCTTACATCCGGAGGATTTTCTATCGGGTGAGGAAATAAAGGACAGCTAGAACCGTCTATAAAAGGTGTTTCAGGGATAAAACGTACTTGGTGGGCCTGCAATAGTATTAAAAGATCGAAAACAGTATCCATACTTTATATAAATTGTAGAGGTTAGCTCAGGTGCTTATCCGGATTCATAATCCACAATGCTTCTTTTTATAATGATTAAAATTCCTTCAAGCCTTTCCCTATTGGAAAAATCCATCTTGATCGGAGAATATGATTCCGTTTGGGTACAAGGTCTGGGTATGCTATTTACAAGCCATTTTCGCCCATCCACCTAATTCAGCTTGGCATGTGGTTTCTATGATACGATATCACTTTATGTGTACCTAGCCTAGACCGCCCTGTCCCTTCTATTTCAGTTCTTATTAGTAAACAGGAAACTACTATATTTATAAACAATAAATAACCGAGCTTTTAAACATACGAGCCGAACCGTTGGCAAACGACCTAATGCAATCGATAAGACTAAAAAACACCACAAATGATCACTTCAAAAAGGCGTGGATGCTATACGAAGATGCTTTCCCTTTTGAAGAACGAAGAGTATTAGGTGAACAATTGTACGTTTTACAAAATGACAGTTATCATTTTGATATTTTAATCGATAAAGATCGATTTACCGGATTTATCTTATGGTGGAATTTTGAAACACTTAGATACATAGACCATTTTGCAATAGCTGTAGAACAAAGGAATAAAGGCATAGGAAAGTTAACTCTAACTAATTTTATTGTTGGGGATGACAAACCCATTATACTGGAGGTTGAATTACCTACATCCGATATTAATAAAAGTAGGATTAAATTTTATGAAAGAGTGGGGTTTAAACTAAATCAACATTATTATGAAATACCTCCTATAAAAAAAGGTCAGCCTCCACTGCAATTACTATTAATGTCATATCCGAGTGTACTATCTAAAGAAGAAACTGACTTATTTGTTAAAAAATACCACCCGATTTTATTCAAAAAAGAATCTTAAACTTCAGGACGTTTAAAAAAACAAATAGTTACATACGGGAAGTAAAAAGCTGTTGTTAGCAAAGTGTATAATTAATTACAGCTGAATTAATTAAGTTGAGTCTACCGGGGAAAATGATTCGCGTCGTTTCCTGCAACAAATCAACACAAAACCTTTATACATAAGCTTCAAAAACCAAAACAACAGATTGAAATTTTCAATAAAATCAATAATTAACCCTTTTAAAAAACATATTAGTTTTTCAAATTTTTGGGTTAGAAATAGCCTTATAATTGTAATTCTTTCTATTTTATCAAACCATCTTTTTGAGCAGAAAAACAACCCATCTAATAAAGATTACACGTTTCCTTTGTTTCCTATTGTTGTTTCAATTATTTCAGGAATTGTTATAATTCTTATTGCTCGTTTCAATTTTAATTATTTTAAAGGGAAATACTTTACCAAAAAAATTAACACGGAAATACTAATGCATTTCCTGTTTTCAACTTTAGGTTATATTACGCTACTTTATCTATTCTTATATTTTGGCTTAAATGGATTGATAAATGGTATCGAATCATATAGCATTTATCATCTACTAAAAGGACTTTCGGTCACCATACTAATTTGTACTCTTACAATTGCTCTTTTATTTTCAATTGATATTTATAAGCTTCACAAGCTTATTTCTACAGAAGGTATAATAAAAGTTAAACAAGGAGGCAAAATAACTTTGATCAAGTATTCTGAAATTGCCTTTCTATATAGTGAAAACAAAATAGTATATATCGTAAAAACCGATGGCACCGCAATTATTACAGATTTCACTTTAAATGAAGTTGAAAGCAAAATAAGCGAACAAAATTTTTATAGGGCCAATAGACAAACTATTCTTCATTTACGTTCCATTGAACAAGTACGGTCCATAGAAAATGGAAAATTATCTGTGTTACTCAAACCAACAATCTCTGGCAAAAAAGCTTTTCAAATAAACATTAGTAGGTACAAGAAACAAGAATTTAAGAACTGGTTTAAGAACAAGCTATAAGATACGATGATTATTCAGTTATTATTTTGCTACCATTCAGTAAAAATGGGCTGTTTATCACTGTTTATCTTGCTTTGTCGTTTTTACTTCGCTTAAAATTAAAAACGATAAAGAAATGAATAAGACCTTTTTAACTACAAAATTAATACCTGCAATTGCTATTATTCTTTGCTGTATACTATACTCGACAGATTATTATCAAGTAATCTTAGGGCCTTTATTAATATTAACAGCAAGTGCTATTGAATATAAAAATGATTGTTTTAAGTCTTTGGGCTTTCAACGTAAAAGAATAAATGCGAAAAGTCTATTCATAATAGCACCTATTTTTGGCACAGTTCTTTTTCTGTTTTATTTCTACATAATGGTGCCAAGTATTACCTATCTTACAGGACAACCTATGGACTTTTCCGTATTTGAACCTTATACCGGAAACTTACCCGCAACATTAACTTTTTTTGTTTTTATTTGGATATCGGCTGCATTTGGTGAAGAAATTGTCTTCAGAGGATATTTAATGAGACAGTTTACCAAGTTCTTTGGCTCTAGCAAAATAAGTCTTGCTATTAACATTCTGCTATTTGGGTTTATTTTTGGATATAGTCACGCATATCAAGGCATAAGTGGACAAATAATCACAGGTATTCTAGGTATGCTCTATGCTATCATTTTTCACATCCGTAAGAACGATCTGTGGTTCAATATCTTTGCTCATGGTTTTTTTGACACTGCTGGTCTTGTATTTATATATTATGGGGTGGAACTCTAATAGCATAAAATGCATAAAGCCTATGAATAAAGATGTGTTACCCCAATTAAGGAGGATTCGACTACCTCTAAATCTACATAAAATTGCTAAGGTTACTGCAGTGCTAAGCCGAAAATTAACCCGTAACTGAGGGTTACACAAGAACGTCAGATTGCTTCAAAACGGGTAAGTCTTCAAAACAGGGAAGCCTTCATAAGCAAGAGGTCATCGATTCGACTCCGGTATTCTCCACTAAGCAATAAAAGGCTTCAAGAGTATTCGACTTTTGAAGCTTTTTTCATTTGCATACAAAGTAGGTTCTAAATGAAGCTTGATACAAATTGGGTTTAATTTACATTTCTTCACTCTGCATATTCGGGAATTAAGTTCCTTAAAAGGACCTGAAACGGGACTCCATGCGAAAAATTTTATGCCCCGTGGAAACCGTCTTTTAAAAACGGCTGTTTTTCAGAAATGTGTTGATTTCAAAGTCAAGGCTTCATCAAATCGCAATTTTAAAGGACGTAAGCTATTCTGCTGGAATAACTTACCAATTTCATAAAATGTTTATCCCTTATTATTTAGATTAATTCAAAATAACCTTTACTTTCGTAAAAATTTATTTTTAATAAGTCTAAATAAATGAAAACGTTCTTGATTGTTTTCTTTTTCCTTTTCGGGAGCACATCATTACTTTTTGCACAATCAAACGGAAATTTATCGGGAACGGTGCTTCTTTCCAATGGTGAACCGGCTGTAGGAATAAATGTTATTATAGAAGGCACATCCAAAGGAACCGCTACCGATTTAGACGGAAAATTTGAAATAAAAAACGTAACCCGTCAAAGCGGAAACCTTATTCTTTCAGGTCTGGGATTCGCCACCACTAAAACTACCTTTGCATTTAAGGGTGATATTAACCTGAAATTATCGCTTGTTGCATCCGAAGAATCTGTTCAATTGAACGAGGTACAGGTGCAATCGGAAGCCTCCAAATCGGCTTCACGGCCGCAGGATGTCAAAGTCATTGATATGGCCACGGCTAAAATCAAATCTATTAGTGTACCCCAGGTCATCAATCAAACCTCTGGATTGAAAGTACGTCAATCGGCGGGAATCGGGAGCGAATCCGAAATCAATATCAACGGACTACAAGGGAACGCGGTACGCTTTTTCAAAGATGGTATTCCATTGGATTATCTGGGAAGGGCTTTTAACCTGACATTACTTCCCGTGGATGCACTAGAACGTTTAGATGTATATAAAGGAGTACTTCCCGCTTCATTGGGTTCTGATGCACTTGGTGGAGGCGTAAATTTTGTAACCAAGGAAAACCCGAACAACTACGCCGATATTTCGTATCAACACGGTTCCTTTAATTCACACCAATTTAATTTGAACACCCACTATAATTTCCCAAATTCAAAATTCGGAATCAGTACTTCGAACTATTTCATCTCCTCTGACAATAATTACGATATCGATGTTTTGGTAGCCGACCCTGAAACTGCCCGTGAGTCGCCAGCCACGGTCGAAAGGTTTCATGATGGGGTAACCTCTATATATTCCGAAATCAAGGCGGGCTTTACCGATATTTCTTTTGCGGATAAGCTAGAGCTCGGTCTCAATTATTTTAGTTTTGAAAAAGAACTGCAGAACGACCTATTGCAAACCTTGCCGTACGGCGAGGCTACTTTTGAGGAAGAAAACTATGGCATCAACCTACATTATAAAAAACAATTTAATCGTTTTAAAGGCGATATTTTTGTGGTGTATAGCGAGGTCAATACCAAGACCATAGATACTACTGCCAACCGCTACAACTGGTTCGGAGAAATAGAACGTATAAGTGAGGTGGGAGGTGAAATCGGGCAAACGAAAACCCTCCAGAATATTACTTTCAAGAATACCATTGTCAGGGCTTATTTTGATTATGCCCTGGCTGAAAACCATAAACTGGTCTTCAATCATGTTTTCTCTGCCCAATCGCGATTGGGCAGCAATCCGACGGGCAATACGATTATCAATACAGACATAGACCCTTTGACAATCGAAGCGATCTATCGAAAAAATGTGTCCGGTCTTGGAGTGCAAAGCAGGCTGTTCGACCAAAAGCTTGTTAATGAGGTTACCGTAAAACGCTTCGCTATCAGAACACAAGCGGTAGACATCAACTTTGCCTATACTGGAGATGTTCCTGTTTTCAAGACCGAAAACTATGGAGTCGGTAATTCTTTGCGTTACAACTTTGATACGGACCGCTTCGTACGCTTCACCTATGAATATACGACACGAATTCCCGATGCCGAGGAATACTTCGGAGATGGTCTCTTTATACTTGGCAACCCAAACTTAGTGCCAGAACGTAGCCATAATTTCAATTTGGGCGGTTCATCGTTTCTGAACAATTCTAGAACCTCTTGGATTGATTTCAACCTATTCTATCGCGACCAGTCCGAACTGGTGCAGTTCATTCCCCGTATTCCGTTCTCGACCTTTGAAAATTGGTCCAATGCCCGTGTAAAAGGTATTGAACTTGGCTTTCGAAACCGTTTTTTCGAACGGCTGGCCAGTAATTTCAATATTACCTATCAAGATTTAAGACGGGTCAATATCGAAAACCCACAAGAGCAATTGAACGAAGGGTCGCGAATCCCCAACATTCCCTATCTGTTCGCAAATTTCAACTTGGAGTACCAATGGCCCGATGCCTTTGCCAAAGAAGACCGGATGGATTTCTACTCCAACTTGGGATACACCCAATTCTATTATCGTTTTTCCATTCCGCGGGAATTGGAATCCGATAATATCTTCGAAAAACCCGATGTGGATGTCGACCGCTTTTTAATACCGACCCAATTTGTTTGGGATATCGGCATCTCTTATAAAATCGCCCGACAACCATTATGGCTGAATTTGGCCATGAACAATGTGCTCGACCAAGCGCTGTTCGATAATTTCAGGGTACAACGCCCCGGGAGGAATTTGAATTTTAAAATCAGATATACATTCAATTAAATTTTAGTAAAAATGAAAAAGTACAGTTTATTAGTTGCCGGTTTGATCGTGTTGTTCTTTGCCAGTTGCGATAGTGAAGATGATACGCCTGTTGTTGACCCACAGGGTGAAGAAAAAGAAGAAGAGTC
Source organism: uncultured Flavobacteriaceae bacterium (assembly GCA_947493175.1). GTDB lineage: Bacteria > Bacteroidota > Bacteroidia > Flavobacteriales > Flavobacteriaceae > Pelagihabitans. Next base: position 978,467 of record CANLQD010000001.1, read on the forward strand.
GACTACCTTCGACGCCCAATTTGGGGTGATAGCGACTACCGACCTACAATCAGGCACAGGTTTTGTCGTTCCTTTGGAGGAATTGCCCGATGGAGATTTCGATATTGCTTCGATAGGTAATGGTACGCAAGTATCAGGTTCTAGAAACGGCGGCGAGTCTTACAATGGAAATATCTATTTAGGATACAACACCTTAGGTGAGAATGGTATTCAGAAATATAGTATTGATGACGATGGCAAGCTTGTCAATGAAGGTTTTATCGTGGCCAGTAGCGCCGATTACAATACCAATTTTAAGATCGTCAGCGATACCAAGGGCTATTATTTCGATGCCGGGCGAGGATTGTTGAAGATTCAAACGTTCAATCCCGAGACTATGGCGCGTACCGGGGAAATCGATCTTTCGCAACTCTCACGAAAAGATGAAAATTCCGAGATTACCCAAGAGTTGGCAGGGGCCAGAATGATGACTTCCAAAGAAGGCAAATTGTTGGTGGATATCCAATACAACGCCACCGAATTCGGTTTTGGTGACAGTGCAATCGATGAAATCAATATTGCCATTATCGATATTGCCTCCGACACTTACGAAAAGACCATGACCCTTGAGGGTGTACAGGAGGTTTCGTATTACCCCACCAACTTGAACGACTATCAAATTGATGCCGGTGGCACCCTCTATTTCAACACCATGGGGAACATGTTGAACGGTGAACGAAACGGAAAGATTTTGCGCATCAGGGCCGGTGAGACCGAAATCGACCCAGATTGGTCCATTGATGTAAACGATTATATCGAAGGGGATGGCATCAAATGGTTTTTAGGGGGTGCCGCTAAAATCGGCAATTCAATCATTACCTATGTGAAAGAAGTTCCCTTTGCCAACGATTACAGCAATTTTGTTGAAGAAAATATGGTCTTATACGCTATTGATGTGGATACCAAGGTAGCCACAAAGGTCGATACTGCCCCCATAAATGATTTTAATACCATCAACGCACCTTTTGTCTATGAGGGCAAAGTTTGGATTCCTTACAGCAATAGTAATGGTTCGGGTTATTATTCTTACGACGGAACGTCGGTCAATGAAGAACTGTATCTGAGCAACGGAATAGTCCAAGCCTTGTTTCCATTATAAAAACTATGAAAAGTCAGGTTTGTTCCAGACCTGCCCTTTAATTTAGGTGATATGGCAAAAAGAAAATTCATAAGACAGGTTCATTTATGGTTGGGGTTGTTCTCCGGTCTAGTCATCTGTTTGTTATGCCTATCTGGTGCTATGTTCGTTTTTGCCGAAGAGTTCATGCATTCGTACAACAAGGATTACCTTTCTGTCGATATTGAAGGGGAAAGGATGACGGTGGACTCCCTGGTTGCCAAGTATAAAAGCACGTATCCCGACGAACAATATTTTTGGATAAACACTTACAACGACCCAACAAGGTCTTTTGATGTGGTAAGCGGCATTATGCAAGAAGGTTCTGAAACCCCGATTCTGAAATTGACCTTTATAGATCCGTATTCCGGCGAGATTATTGGCGAGGATTCCACTTCCATAAATTTTTTCTTTTTGGTGGCCCATTTCCATTCCGAACTATTGTTAGGAGAAATTGGTTTGTGGATTATTCGGGTTGCTTCGCTGATATTCTTGGCACAGCTGATTCTGGGTTTGGTCCTTTGGTGGCCAAAAAGTAAGAACGAAGCAAAATCGGCTTTTAAGCCTAAATATCCTGCATCAACAAAAAGGATGAACCATGACTTTCATCGTGTGTATGGTTTTTACGCCTGTTGGATATTGTTAATTAGTGTAACCACCGGGTTGACAATGTCTTTTGAATGGGTGGAAAAACCAGTGGTAGCAGTCTTTGGTGGTACTCCCGAACTCGTAGGAGAAAACCCGCCCATAGCCGATAATCAAGAAGGTACGGCTTTTAAAAGTCTCCAATTCATGTTCGACCGATTTGAGGAAGCCTATCCCAAAAACCATAAACTGACCTTTATGGCAATTCAACCCGAGGCACCTACATCTCAATTCGTACTGATAGATAGGGCCGACCGTTTTTTGCACCTGTACGGTGACAATCAGATTCTTGATAGATATACAGGAACGTTACTTGACAAACCCCTTGTCCCTGAATTTGAAGAAAATCAGGATATACTAGAAGCTAATTTGGATATCCACATGGGTACCATTGGCGGATGGCCTACCCAAATCCTTGCAATGTTAGTTGGTCTGTTCGGGGTAAGCCTCCCGATTACCGGTTTTTTTATTTGGTGGAATAGAAGAAAGAAGAAGCCACATAGCACCAAGGACAAAGTATTCACAAATTGAATTAAGGAATAAAACTTAGGAGTTTAGTTTGAGTTGGTTTAAAGGTCGGATGCTCTAATAAAGAATTCGACCTTTTTCATATTCTTTAGAAATCCAATTTATCGGTTCCATAAAACCAACCTTTTTTAAAACCTCGAATTCTTTCTATCTTCATTCCAAATGTATCCTTAGCTATACAAGGATGGCTATTGATCCTTATTTATCGATATTTAAAAAACACAACTCCATTGAAAACTTTAGCCGATTCCATATCGAAATATTCCAAGATCAACCATACGATACTTGAGGAGATTACCAATCAATTCCATCCGTTTTCATTGGAAAAAAAAGAGTATTTGATAAAGGCAGGAGAGGTTGCTAAAAGTTTGGTCTATATCAAAGCAGGTTATATCAGAATGTTCCATAGTGATATTGATGGAAACGAGACGACCGTTTGGATCGGTTCCAATGATAAGTTTATCACCGCCATTTCCAGTTTTGTCTTTCAACGACCAAGCTTTTGGAACATCGAGGCCATTACCGATTGTGAGTTACTTATCATAAAAAGGGAAAGTCACTTCCATCTATGTAAAAAATATAGGGAATGGTTGGATTTTGAAAATTTCTTACTCTCACAGGCCCTTGCCTCATTGGAGTATCGAATGTTCGTTCAAATGAACCTGAGTGCCCAAGAACGGTACCTGGAGTTTTTCAAAAAAGGTCCTGGGATATTCAATCAAGTTCCGTCCAAACACCTTGCCTCATATCTTGGGATGTCCCCCGAAACCTTAAGTAGACTTAGAAAAAATGAGCACAGTTATCTTGACTAATATCAAGAAAAACAAAGTTTTTGTTCTTTTCTTTTGTAATCGAGCAAAAAAAGAGAAATGCACATCCAAAGAATAGCCCATCGCTTAACGGAACTACTGCGTGACAAGAAGTTCATGGAAGCCCAAAAGGAACTGTACCACGAAAATATCCTTAGTGTAGAGCCCGACGGCCACCCTGCTCCACGAACAAATGGGAAAGCCCAATTGCTGGAAAAAGAAATCCTTTTTTTGAAGGGAATACAAGAATGGCGTGAATTTGAAATATCAGAACCTTTGATAGCCAAGGATTATTTTAGTTTGAGAATGTACACGAACGTCATATTAAAAAATGGGCAAAATGTGAAAATTGATGAGATTGTTGTTTATGAAGTGATTGATGGTAAAATAATTGGCGAACACTATTTTTACAGGCGGTAATCCTAATTATAAATACGTTATGAACGCTAAAAACACAATCCTTTTCACAACACTTCCTCTGCTCTTGGCCTTGTTCGGGTGCAATACCAAAGAAAATGAAAAACCATACGATGCTGAGGAGATTCAAAGTCAAATGATTGTTGAAATGATAAATACGGTAAATGAGCGGAATGCTGAAAAATATGTCGCCCAATTCGCTGAAAACGTATAGGTAATGGTAGCATCTGAAATAAAGATTGACGAAAGGGATACCCTTAGGTCTAACAGGGAAAACCACATGAAAAGTCATATTTCAATATTTGAAATTTCGGCAACAGAAATTTCAAGAGCAGTCGATTTTTATCAAGCAATTTTGAACATTGACATTGAAACAATGGATATGCCAGAAATGCAAATGGACATATTCCCATACGAAGGACAAATGGTTACGGGGGTCATTATCAAAGGTGAGGGATACACACCTTCCGCTGATGGGATGACCATTTATCCGAATGGAACGGACAACCTTCAAAGTATTCTTGGATAAAGTCGAGGAAAAAGGTGGAAGAATCATTGTTCCAAAAACACTTCATGCAGATGAAAGTGGATATTTCGGAATATTTCTTGATTCTGAAGGCAATAAAATGGGTCCGCATTCCTCAGACTAAATAAGGTGGAGAAAAACAACATACAACAAAACATTCTATGGAAAGCTTAGTTTCAGTTCCTTAAAACGAAATTTTTTGAGACCATATTTTTCAGAAAACTAGAAAGCATGCTTCGGATACTATTAAAGTGGCGGACGGTACTGAAAACGATCCCAACGCTAAATCTGCCTTTTTACATCTTGCTTAAAAGTTTAATCTCTTTACTACAAATCATAAAGCCAAGGATTTCTCCTTGGCTTTATCAATTACTCAACCTAGTTGGTATTCGTACATATATGGTTCATGTTCTTACCTTTTCACTTCGTTTACCGCTAGGCCACTCAAGGTGGTCAACAGCGCGATATGGATCATGATGTTCAACCAGTTTCCACTAGGAATGTGTACTAGAACCAGGGCCATTAGCATGGTAAAAGCTAAAAAAGCATAAGCATATACCAACTTACGGTTTACCAGCACTAGAATTCCCGCAATAAGTTCAAAAGCTGCCAATGTCGCACCTACCACATAGGTGCCAGAATCCCCTAGGAAGGCTAGTCCGTTGGCCTTTAAAAAATCTGCCATATTTTGTAGACCCACACCTCCTAAAAATCCTTCAAAAAATTTCTCTAAACCTCCCCATACAAAGAGAAGACCAAATCCTATTCTAATAATTAAGTTACCTAGTTTCATGATATATTATTTTTATGATTATTAATGGTACAAATGTAGGTTGGGACTAAAGCTTCTGAAATGCATCTATTTCCTGAAATATTGTACATTTTTCTAAAAGGGTATACATACAGTTGGGAGCATACCTTACTTATAATATGCTTGGAGCGTACCCCTTAATTTGAACTGCTATGTGATAGGTTATCCGAACTTCATGGCGACCTTAATATGGTGTTACCTATTCATGAAGGGAAAAATGGATAAGCTTTTGGGAAAAGCCCCCATTTTTCAAGGTCATGCTTACAGGTACCTTTGCATCATCATTAAAACAAGTAATATAACAACCTATAAAAATGAAATCAACTGAAGTAGCCTATCAATATACATCTGATATCCTATTTCTAACAGATGCCGAAATTTTAACCAAAGCTTTTACCAAAGCATAATGCTAAAAAAACAGAACAAATGAAAATCGCAATCAATGGAATGGGCCGTATCGGAAGAGCTGCCCTTAAAGTAATCATAGAAACAGAAGAATTGAATGTTGTAGCCGTAAACGATATTGTTGCTATAGACAATATTGCCTACCTACTTAACTATGATACGGTGTACGGAAAGTACGAACATAAAGTTACCCATGATGAGAACCACCTGATTATAGGTGACAGGAAAATACCGTATTCCCAAGAACGGGATCCTGAAAAACTACCTTGGAAAAAATACGATGTTGAATTGGTCATAGAAAGCACAGGACTCTTCACTTTGCAGGAAGATGCCGAAAAACACCTGAGGGCGGGTGCCAAAACGGTGGTTATTTCCGCTCCCACAAAAAGTACGGATACTCCGACAGTCGTGCATGGTGTTAATTCAAAAGATGGGAACACTTCCGTATTTTCATGTGCAAGCTGTACCACAAACAATATTAGCCCGATTGTAGAGATATTAGGTCGGCGAATCGGTGTCAAAAAGGCCATAATGACTACGGTACATGCCTACACGGCTTCGCAAACAACCGTTGATGGCCCCTCCAAAAAGAATTTTAGAATGGGAAGGGCGGGTGCAGCCAATATAGTGCCCACTACTACAGGTGCCGCCATCGCAACGACGAAGGCCTTGCCGGAATACGCCGGGCGTTTTGATGGTGTAGCCATAAGAGTACCCATTCCCGTAGGTTCACTTTCAGATATGACATTCGTATTGGACAGGGTCACTACAGTAGATGAAGTGAATACCATACTCAAAGAGGAAGCCCAAACGACACGTTATGCCAAGGTGTTGGACACTACCGACGAACCCATTGTTTCATCGGACATTGTAAAGAGTTCGTTTGCCTCTACCGTAGATTTGGGAATGACCCGTATTGTTGATGGAGATTTGTTAAAGGTCATGACCTGGTACGATAACGAATGGGGGTTTACCAACCAAATGATACGGCAGATCCAGGAGATTAAAAAAAACCAATAATTTCACAAGCGTAACTATTAACTCTTATGACAACCTTAAAACTATACGGAGCAGACTGGTGTCCAGATTGCAGAAGGGCAAAAACTTATTTAAAGGAAAAAAATATTGATTTCGAGTTCATCGATGTAGATTTAGACGAGGGTGCCACGGCCCTCGTAGAAAAAATCAATAACGGAAAGCGAATCATACCTACTATCATTTCAAATGGTAAAACATTTACAAACCCCGACAATGCAACGCTTGCCGATGTGTTGGGAATCAATAAAGCAGGAGTCGTGCAACTCTATGGAGCCGATTGGTGCCCTGATTGCAAACGCGCCAAAAGTTACTTAAAAGATAACGATATCAACTTTCAATACATCGATATCGATTCCAACGAATGGGCGATTTCAAAAATCGAAAAAATCAACAATGGCAAGCGCATCATTCCGACCATACTAATAGACGGCAAACCGTATTCCAACCCTGATAATGCTACACTGAAAGAAGTATTGCAAATAGATGCGAGGCAAGAGCACAAAGTGTACGATACCATTATCATAGGTGGTGGTGCGGCCGGACTAACAACTGCTATTTACGCACAACGAGATCGGTTCGATAGTATCATCTTGGAGAAAAAGACAATCGGGGGCAATGCGTTTTTAACCGAGAAGATTGAAAACTATCCTGGCTTTACCAATATTTCCGGTCCGGCCCTAATGGATAAAATGGAAGCTCAGGCCAGAACCTATGGTGCTGAAATCGCCACGGGAATAGATGTGCGGTCCATAGCGAAAAAAAACAATCGGTTTTTGGTTCATTCCGGCACCGAAACTTTTATCGGTAGAAGTATTGTAGCTGCCACAGGTTCTACCTATAGACGCCTTCATATTCCGGGCGAGGAGGCGCTTATTGGATCAGGGGTTCATTTCTGCGCCACCTGTGATGGGGCTTTCTATAGGGACAAGACCGTTATAGTAGTTGGCGGGGGAAACAGTGCCTTGGAAGAAGGTATCTTTCTGTCCGGTTTTGTCAAAAAGATAAAAATCGTGAATCGCTCAAAAGAATTTTCGGCATCCCCTGTTTATACCGAGAAATTACCCGGAATGGAAAAGGTAGAAACCTTTATGAACAAAACCGCCTTGGAATTTGTAGCTGACGAAAACGGAGCCTTCAAAGGACTCAAAGTGAAGGATAACGATACGGGTAATGAAGAACTTATCGAAGGCGATGGCAGTTTTATATTCATTGGGCTTATCCCCAACAGTGCTATTTTCAAAGGGGTAATCGACCTTAATGAAAATGGCTTTATTACGACCAAAGGATTGGCACAGACCTCTGCAGAGGGTATTTTTGCCGCAGGGGACGTCCGGGAAGGAGCAATTGCCCAAGTTGCTGCAGCTACAGGGGAAGGTGTTTTAGCAAGCTACGGCTTAAGGGATTATTTGAAAGACTAAGATATGAGGGTAATCTATCGCGATCAAGATAGTTCTGTTCGACAATAGAGCCAATTATTCATAGACCCGTATAATTTTTCCCCTTACTTTTCCCTCGACACTTTTTACATAGGCACGAATTGCTTTGGTCATTGGAACAGGATTATGGCCTGGAAAATAATCCTTATACTTTTCATAGGCATCTTCCACCATTCCCAAGGAGACTACGTTGACCCGGATTTCATTTTCGACCTCAAGGTCTACCGCCCTTACGAAACTATGTATCCCACCATTGACCATTGCCGCGCTGGTCGTTTGAACAACAGGCTCATCGGCTAAAATCCCGGTAGAAAGTGTGATGCTGCCCTTATCGTTCAAATAGTCCTTTCCGATGCGTACCAAATTTGCCTGGCCCATTAGTTTGCTTTTCAGGCCAACCCAATAGTCTTCTTCGCTTAAACTATTAAAAGGGCCCCATTTAGCCTCTCCCGCAATACAGATAATAGCATCTACTTTGCCGATACTTTTGAACATAGATCTAATGGAGTTGCTATCGGAAATATCTACCAACACATCACCGCTCTTGCGCCCTGCAATCAAGACCGTATGCTTCTCCTTAAAATAATTTGAAACTTTTTTACCGATGGTGCCTCGGCCCCCTATGATGATGATTTTCATGCCCATGTTATTTATAGATTAAAGGTAAAGAAAATGATTTGGGGAATTTCAAAAATGGATCAATCAACTCTTTGGGCAATGCCGTCGCTCGCTATGTCTCCTGTACGGGTAGAACGGACCCCTGCCCTACTGTTTGTCCAAAAATACCTGAACACTGCTTTTATAACTATCACTGATGGGTATCTCAAGTTTGCCAATTTCCATATCCTGCTTGGTATAGGCGGTGACTTTTTCAAAATTTACGATATAGGAACGGTGTGTTTTAAGAAATCGACCATCGAGCGACTCTTCAAAAGACTTTAAGCTTTGCTTTACCAAATGATCCTCCTCCCGGGTTACAATTTTAATGTAGTCTTTGACGCTTTCGACATATAAGATGTCACTGAAATAGATCTTTACTTGTTTTCTATCCTTACGAACAAAAAGATGGTCTGTTTTCTCGTCTTGATCAGTCGTGCTGGTCGGCGATTTCCCTTGTTGCAAAACCAAAAACTTTTCAATGGCCTTAAAAAAACGGGCAAAGGAAATAGGTTTTAAAAGATAGTCGACGGCATTCAATTCAAAACCGTCCAAAGCAAAATCGCGATAGGCCGTCGTAAAAATAACCTTGGGTTTTTGAATAAGGTTTTTAAAGAATTCCGTTCCCCTGAGCACAGGCATTTCTATATCTAAAAAAAGCAAATCTATCTGCTGGGTTTTCAACACTTTATGAGCTTCAATGGCACTGGCGCAGCTTGCGACAATCTCAAAATCATCTAATTGCGACAAGTGATTTTTTATCAACCTTCTAGCCAAATCCTCATCATCTACGATCAAACAGGTATACTTCATTTTTGCGTTAGTTTTAAGACCACTTTATAGAAATCGTTTGTTTCGGTAAGCGTTAAATCATGTTCCTGTGGATATAGCAATTTCAATTGCTTTTGTACATTTTGTAACCCTAGGGCCCTGTCTTTATTTTTTCGTTGAATCGAATTTACGGGCTTGGAATTCTTAATGGTAAACAACAGTTTCGAACCTTCCGATTTCAGTGAAATATGGATGGTAGCTTTTTTCAGCTCTTGGCTCACCCCGTGCTTGAACGCATTCTCAATAAAGGTGAGAAGGATTAGTGGAGCGATTTTTACATCTTCGGAAATGGTGTGGTCAAAATTCACCTCGACCCTATTACCATATCGTACCTTTTCTAATTGGATAAAGTTTTCAATAAGCGTTATTTCTTTCTGTACCGGCACATAATCGGTATTGCATCGATACAGAATGTAATCTAAAATGTCAGAAAGACGTTCGATTACTTCGGGTGTCTTATCCGATTTTTCCAAAGCCAATGCGTACAGGTTGTTTAACGTATTGAATAAAAAATGAGGATTTAGCTGATTTTTTAAGGCGGAAAGCTCTGCTACTTTTTTCTGCTCGTTGAGCTTCAAAAAGCGTTGTTGGTTTTTGTAGAACCGATACGTCAAAAGCAAGACTGTGGGCGTAAGAAACAAGATACATTTACTCAAAAAAACAGGTAAATAGGTAAACCGTTTCCAAAGCGGTTCTACCGCATAACGTCTTTGGGCCTCATTTAAAGAGTCAAAATAGACCACATCGAAATATACGAACTTCACCAGTTGGTAGAGTGTAAATACGGCAAGCAACAAAACCAGTGCCCATAGGACAAAAAGGAACGTTCTTTTTCGGTCAAGAAATTTAGGAACCAATATATAGATAATGGTATAGGCCGTGATCATTTGTGCGATTACGATTATGCCATAATACTCAAAAAGATGCCTATAGCTCGCATAAAGACCGGTGTTGCTCACCGACAATACAAAATAGAGCAACACAATGCTCCAAAAGAGGAGGTGTCTTACAAAAGGATGGTTCCAATAGGTTGTTAGTTTCTTCATACCAGATCATTCAAAAATAGCCTTAATAAAGCAATTCCATAATCATTGTCGACGGGTCGGGAATTTCGGTCTGTAAAAAGGTGAAAATGGGCTATGAAAGCCTATATGCCATTCCGCAGACCTTCAACGCCCATCGGTCTACTTTTCTGAGAACGATTGGCATTCACAGCTACTTTCGGAAAAAATTATGACACCATGATATCGTTTAACAAACCATTCCCTTTACTATTTATGTGCCTTTTGATGATATCCTTGCACAGCAGCGCACAACGAATAGAAGCCATTACAGGTAAAATCATCAATGCGAAAAAGGAAGCCTTATTGGGGAATGCCCTGATACTCTCGCCAACAGATTCCAGTATCGTAAAAGGAACCAGCTTTTTTGAGGGCGATTTTGAATTGCGAAACGTAAACCAAGAAAAAGTACTTCTCAAATTTACCTCGCTAGCGTTTCAAGACACATTTTTGACCATTTTTTATGAGGGTAAAGCCGATGTCGATCTTGGAACCATCGTAGTATCGGAAGCCGAAAATCAACTGGAAGAAGTGGTGCTCGTGGCCAACATTCCCCTGTTTGAAACAAAAACCGACGGTACAATGCAGGTGAATGTTGAAAATACCATACTGGCTACAAGTAATTCGGTGGAAGAAATTCTTTCAAGATCTCCCAACCTTATTGTAAATGATGAAGGTATTTCGGTCTTTGGAAAAGGAGAGGCCATCATTTATCTCAACGGTCAAAGAATCTTGGACGATCAACTTGCCAACATTCAAGCTTCGGAAATTCAGCATATCGAGATTATTTCGAATCCTTCGGCAAAATATGATGCCGAGGGCCGAGCGGTCATCCACATTGTAACTTCAAAAACGGCTGCAGAAGGGGTAAAGGGATTATTGAATCAGAACGTAACGGTATCCGATTTTGCTCCGGTAGGGGCGAATACCAATCTCAGTCTCGATTATCGCAAAGGCGCCATATCGGCCGTGGCGAATTATGGCTTGCAATTGGGTGTTCATCGTTTTATTTTGAACACCACCCGAAACAGATCCATGGAAGGGGACTTGTTTAATTCCGATATCACCACCGATTGGCGGCAAAAACGAAAATACTTTGCAAATACTGGCTTAGGGGTTCAATATAATTTTAATAAAGATCACTACCTCTCCGTGGCATACAATGGCCTAACCAATGACTTGGGCGGCACAGAGTCGAGTAATAACGAGATTGTCCTAAATGGGGTTACAGAGCAGTTTGAAAGTGTCGTAAACAAGGATGATCGCACCACACAAGATTCCTTTACCTTCAATTACAGACAATCATTAGACACTCTTGGCACCTCACTTTATATGGGTGGCCAGTACTCCTTCTATAAGGCGTTGATCGATGATGTTATTGAAGAAGAATCGGTACAGGGCAACCAGATCTCCAACAGGATATTGAAAAATACGGTGAACCGGGAAATACCGATAGTAAGTGTACAAGTTGATTACGTGAAGGCTTTTAATCTAAAGGAACAACTAGAAATGGGTGTTAAATTTGGAGGCGTTAGCAACAAGTCTAACTCAGCGTTCTTAGTCGCTACCAATGGCGGGGAATTCGTATTCGACCAAGACTTGTCCCGAGATTTTGCCTATAATGAGCAGATTTATGCCGGGTATCTAAACTACAACAAACAAGCCTCTCAAAATTTCAATTACAATATCGGCCTAAGAACCGAACTTACCCGTTATGATCTGGCCACAAGCTCCACAGCACCACTTATTGAGAATGAATATTTTAATCTATTCCCAAATGCCTCGGTGGGGATAACCTTAAATGAAACCAAATCGTTGTTCGTTTCCTACGCTTCGAGGATTGCAAGGCCGCGATATGAATCGTTAAACCCGTCTATTATCTATCAAGATGCTTTTACCTCTATCCAAGGAAACCCAAACATTGTTCCTGAAAAAATCCATGCTTTTGAAATAGGCGCCAACCTTGACAAAATACATCTGAAAGCAGGTTATAATTATACTATTGATCCCATTATCGGCGGTGCCGTACAGGGAGAAAATCCGAAGAACTACATTCTACAACGCTTAAATGCAAAACGGGGCCATGATTACTTTGCATCTGCCGTTTTACCCATAAACACGAATTGGTGGACCTCTACAAATACAATCACGATCAGTTATAATAAACTGATCGATACCGAAGCCGCGGACTTTGGTTTTAAGAAGACAAGGCCCCAGGCTTATGTCTATACCAACAACAAGTTTACGGTTTTCAAGGAAGTGAAACTACAGGTACTGGCTTGGTACCTAAGCAATCGCTATGACGGTATCTATTTTCGGAAAAATCAGGCTGAAGTGACTCTTGGAATCGAGAAAAGTTTTTGGAATAGATCCTTAAAATTACAGCTAGTGGCAAACGATATTTTTCACACCAATAAACCAGATGGCAACTATCGATTAGGTGATACCAACATTCTATTCGACCGGGTCTACAACACCCAAAACTTTCGATTTATTGCCACCTACAATTTTGGAAAACTGAAGAAGACGACCTACCAGGGACAAACAAAGGATACAAACGACAGGCTTTAAATAACAGCGCCTATTTTTTGTAGCATCTTAACCTGTTATGTCGATAATCTTACCATGTGCTTCGGCATACCGAATGCCCCAATCCGTAATATGTTTGATTACCGGAAGCAGGCTTTCGCCGAATTCCGTTAACGAATAATGAACAACAAGAGGAGGCTTCTTGCCCAAGACTTCCCGATGAACAAAACCATCTGCTTGCAATGCTTTTAGTTGTAGGCTCAACATTTTCTCGGTGATATCGGGAATGAGTCGTTTCAAATTGGAAAACCGGGTAGGCCCATGTCTTAGGTACCAAAGTATGATACACTTCCATTTGCCCCCTATGAGTCCCATCGTAACACTGGTACCACAGTGAAAAATAGCGCTATCTATTTCATACCCCTTTTGTTTTCCATCTACGATCATAAGCAATATGTAAAGCTGTCAGATTTGACAGGTATTGTATGTTAAAAATAATCAAAATATCTTTATACTGTAAAAAGTATAGTTTAAATCATACGGTATGATGGTCAGCCTAGCCGATTTTGTGGGATACATTGCCCTGATGCTCAATTTGTATTCGATGTCTTCAAAAGGGGAGTCTCGACTTCGAATCATTTCGGTACTTGCCAATCTTATCTACGTGGGTTACGGAATCATGATCGGTGCAGTGCCAATTATTTTGGGCTGTACGGTAGCCGTTATTTTACATGTGTATCGATTGTCTCGAATGAAAATAAACACTTATGGAACAAATTCGACTAGCTAATCCGGCAGATGCCCCGTTCATCGCTTTGCTCGGGCGCGTAACCTTTACGGAAACTTTTGGCAATTTATTTAGGGATGTCGACGATTTGCAGCACTATCTAAACACTACTTTCGCTGTTGAAAAGATTAAAAACAGCCTCGAAAAGCCCAATAACGTGTATTGGATGGCCTCGGTAGCCGGCCTTCCTGTAGGATACGCCAAACTGAAATTGAAATCTGAATCAGGATTTATAGCGTCTCACAATGTAAGTCAATTGCAGAAAATCTATGTGCTCAAAGATTTTCTATCGATGAAAATAGGGAGGAGGTTGCAAGACAGCTTGATTTCGAGGGCAGTGGAACACGGGTCTGATGAAATCTGGCTTTCGGTTCTTCATACAAATGAAAGGGCCATCCGTTTTTACCAAAAGAACAACTTCCGTACAGTGGGGACGCATAAATTTAAAATCGGAAAAGAGACATTTGATTTTATGGCTATGTCAAAGTCATTGGTACCTTAGTACCCCCGACCTACATCGAGCTTGCGCACCCTCTTCACCATCTGGAGTAGTAGCTAAGGGAATTCATATATCGTCTATTTGTGTCTATACGGCTAAAGAGCACTTCATCCGATTTTTTGTTCTTTTCGTCGAAGATTTAATGCACTTTATCGAATCGAAACCACAAATTTGTCTTATTTCACCTACTTTTTTTAGTCACCTTACAACATTTATTAAGATGGAAGAATAGGTTATCTACTTTTGCATTAACATTTATATTCTTACATATATAGGAATATTTTCAACAGATAACCACCTTCAAATGGCTTTTAAACGTTCTCTCTTTTGTAAACGGCTTTTATTCTTGTCTACAATCGTTTTTATTTTTTGTTTCCAATCGCTTTCCGCTCAAAACTGTTCCGTGAACTCGGGAATAGATATGACTATTTGTGAAAACACACCCTTTAATCTATCGGGATCTTCATCTGGTAATGTACAAGACGGTCCTGTTTGGTCGCAGGTATCCGGTCCCTCTGTCATCATCGATGACCCTTCTGATGTAAGTAGCAGTGTCACAGGTTTACTAGGTGGAAATACCTACGTATTTCGGCTGTCGGCCGACTGTACTGACGGCAGTACCCAAACCCAGGACGTTACCGTTACGGTTCAACCGATAACGATTGCCGATGCGGGTGAAAATATTGCGTCTTGTCCAGATTCTTCCGGGAATTTAAGCGTTTCGGGCAATCCCCCAGGAAATCCCGGTGAGAATGGTACATGGAGTATCGAGGGGGCCAACAATGCGGGAGTTACCATTAATTTCCCTAATTCCCCCACCACTACCTTGGATTTACCGGGGGATAGGGCCGGGGTTACCACACTTCGTTGGACCATCAGGGGGCCAAACTACGGTCCTGGACAATTCTGCGAATCGTTCGATGAAATTACCATTACCAATTACGGTGGGGAATTGCCTATAGATGCAGGACCCGACCAGTCGTTAGACCGATGTTATACCGTTACCCAATCTACACGATTAAACGCGAGTTATGGCGGGGCAAATATTAACGGCCAACAGGGTACCTGGTCGTTCGTAAGCGGCCCTAGTACTCCTACCTTTTCCAATGCGAACGATAACCGATCTCGGGTACGTAACCTTATCGAAGGTACGTATGTATTGCGTTGGTCGGTTACCGGGCCATGCGCTTCCGGCCAAGATACCGTTACCATTGTCGTTGATGAAGCCACACAAGATATCACCACGGCCGGGGTGGCCGACAATACCATCCAATTCTGCGACCCCAGTATTACCACAGCGACCTTGGAAGGTATTCCTCCACAATATTCAGGGGAAACGGTAGAATGGACACAAACGGGGGGTGCCACGGCATCTATCTTGAACAATACCAATAGCACCACCCAGGTTTCGGGACTTTCTAGTTCAGGTGGGCCATATACTTTTGCCTATACCATTACCAATGCGATTACCGGATGTGACGATACGGAAACCGTCAATGTTTTCTACTCTACCAATCCAATTAGTATTACTGTAAATGGGGGGGTCGATATCCTGGCCGATTGTGGTATCACCGAAGTCGACATTCCGTTCACTACTACAGGAAACGGATCAAATTCATTTTCGATAATCAGTGGTCCGGAAAATTCTGCTTTGGTGGCCCCGGGGGTTTTTAGTGCTATCAACTCCAATCCGGTGAGCATCGATTTTGATGTTGAAGGCACATACACGGTACAATTACGAAGAGCCGTTTCGGGGTCGATACAAACTGGCTGTGATGTCGGTACCGATGTAATCAATATCACTATTTCCAGACCTCCTGATGGCTCAAATGCGGGGACACCCCAAATATTGGCCTGTAATGTAACCAGTACGGCCTTGGTGGGAAACACACCGACTGTGGGTACCACATTGTGGTCACAGTTAAGCGGCCCCAGTACCGCGACTATTTCCGACGCATATATAGCCAATCCGACGATTTCGGACTTGGTACCCGGCAGGTATATTTTTAAGTATACTGTTGCGGGAGGGTTGGGATGTACCCCACCAGCCGAATCAACGGTATCGGTCGAAGTTTCCTCGGATGCCCCCGTAGTAATTGATGCTGGGGCAGATCAGACCGTATGCTATGGAACGGCAGTGCCGTTGAACGCCCAAGCACCACCAGCTCCTTTTTTAGTCGGAACCTGGTCTGTTGACGCTACCCCTGTAGGTGCAACGATCACCTTCGATGATGAGAACGACCCAAATACCTTGGTGAGGGGGCTTGATGACCAAAACGAGACCTATATCTTAAGGTGGACGGTCGCCAACCCAAACGACATTACCTGCCCCCCACCGGGAACCGATATCGTTACCATTACAACAAACAGCACATCGGGGCCCACTGCTTCCGATGCCGGACCCGACCAATGTTTGCCACAGGGCACCACAACGGTTACCTTGGCCGGTAATACGCCCGCAGCCGATGAAAACGGAACCTGGACAGCCGTCCCGAGTACGGGAATCAGTTTCGCTGACCCCAACCTGTTCAACACTACGGCATCTATCACTATTGAACAGGATTACGAGCTTACCTGGACCATTGCCAAAACGGCCCCTGGTTGTCAAAGTAGTTTCGATACCGTTGCCATTGCTGTGGGCGAACCTGCCGTAGCAGATGCAGGGCCAGACCAAGATGCCTGCTCAGATACCTTTACCATGGCGGCCACTACTTCTTTGGGAGGTAGCGGGGTTTGGTCTCAGCTAACAGGTCCCGGAGGAGTCACCATCAATGACGAAACAAGCACAACGGCCACGTTTACTTTTTCCTTTTCCGGACAATATACGTTTGAATGGACTGTTAGCAACGGGAGTTGTTCCAGCGATTCGGACACCGTCGATATTATCGTGGGTATCCCACCTACTACCGCCTCCGTAGGGAGTGATATAGTGGTCTGTAATGCGACGAATACTATTCTATCGGCCAATAACTTTAACAGTGCGATCGAAACAGGGTTTTGGTCACTTTTGTCAGGAGCGCCCAATACGCCGAACATCGTAGATGTCAACAATCCCAATACAGAAGTAAACGGACTTGTCACAGGTTCCTATACCTTCAGATGGACCATCTCCGGGAGCCCCAATTGTCCGACAACCTTTGACGACATTGTGGTAGATGTCTTTGCTCCTGCCAACGCGGGGTCCGACCTAGAGCTTTGCGAAGTAGATAATTTTTTATTGGAAGCCACTTTTGGTTCCACCGGAACATGGTCTCAGCAGAGTACCACGGGGCCGAACGCAATAATTACCCAAAATCCTTCGAACAGTAATGTGGCAGAAGTATCTATCACCCCTGGTAATACCTATGTATTTCGTTTTACTACCGACTATCCAGGATGTCCAAATTTGTTCGATGAGGTAACCGTTACTTCGAGTACAAAACCTTCAGTCGACCCCGATGCCGGTCCAGATCAGATACTTTGTCAGCCAGAATTAACCCCTACCAATACTACCACCCTAACCGGAAATGCACCCCCGTTAGATGTTGACACTGCCACGTGGCGTTTTGCCGATGTGCCTTCGGGAAGTGTAGCGGTCATAGACAATCCCACAAACAATACAACCACCTTATCGGGGCTTTCGGTTCCGGGAATCTATATTTTAGAGTGGAATTTTTCCGTAGGGAATTGCTCAGATACGGCCGATGTGGTACGAATTGAGGTATTCGAGGCTCCCTCTACCGCAGATGCAGGAACCGACCAGCCCGATGCCTGTCAACTAGACATTACAATGGATGCGGTAGCCCCGTCGGTAGGAATCGGTACCTGGAGTTTTGCCAATGCCGCCGATGATCCATCGGGCGGTGATGTAGTCATCGATAGTCCCAACTCACCCACGACCACTTTGTCCAATATAACCACGCTCGGTACCTACCGCCTTACTTGGACAGTCTCCAACGGAACAACTTTTACAGCAGGAGCTTGCGCTCCATCGGTCGATACCGTTGATGTAACGTTTACCGATGTGCCGCCTACCGAACCCGAAGCCGGACCTAATCAGGAATTCTGCGATGCAACACAAACAAATTTGGATGCAGATTCCTTAACGGATGGTACCGGAACCTGGACACAGACCTCCGGTCCTGGAGTTACCGCTTCTGGGAATGCGGCCAACATTACGGCACCGACCAATCCAAAAAGTTTGGTCTTGGATTTAGAACCAGGGATCTACGAATTCACCTGGACCGCTGAAAATGGAGGGTGTACCTTGACCGATACCATGCAAGTTGAAATAATCAGTCAACCCGTAACATCGGAAGCAGGCCCTGATCAGACTTTGCAGCAATTTGCAACCCTTACACTTGATGCCGATACCCCTGTCGTTGGTCAGGGGACCTGGACGCAAGTTTCCGGGCCGACTACCGCAAACTTCGTAGACGCCAATAATCCCGATACGGAAGTATTTGGAATCGATGTGGGCACTTATGAGTTTGAATGGACCGTATCGAACGATATCTGTTCGGAAGTTTCGGATACCATGGTTGTTACCGTTGTTGGTCAGGCCGATTTGGAACTGACCAAGACCGTAAACCCATCAGATGTGAACGTTGGTGATACGGTAACTTTTACGATATCGCTTTTCAACAACGATGCGAATGGTCAATCAGATGCGACAGGAGTATCTGTTCGGGATGTATTGCCTAACGGTTATAGCGTAGTACTTGGTAGTGTCAGTAATGACGGTGTTTATAATCCCGGAAATCTAACGATAACTTGGGAAAACCTTATGGTGACAAATGCAGCTACCCTAAATTTAACATTTGACGCAACCATTAATGAAAGTGGTTCTTACGAGAATGTTGCGGAAATCATTGCCAGCGACACTTTCGACCCGGATTCGATCGTTGCCAATGGGGTTGGTAGTGAAGATGATCAAGATACGGCTTCGATTTCTATACAATCGGCCGACTTGAGTTTGGCCAAAACGGTGAATCCTGCGCAGGCCAGCGTCGGGGAAACCGTTACCTTTACAATGACCGTCACTAACGACGGAACCGCCGATGCAACCGGTGTGACCATAAGCGATCTAGTGCCTTTGGGATATAGTATCGTGACCATCAACGACGCAGGGTCCCAAAGCGGAAACGCCCTCACATGGGCCGGACTATCGGTGGGCGCATCATCGAGTAGTTCGGTGAGCTTTACCGCAACGGTCAACGCACCGACCGCCACCACGGGGGAATACATCAATACAGCGGAAATCACCGCCAGCGACCAGCAGGACCCGGACAGTACTCCCGACAATGACGACGGCGACCAAAGCGAGGACGACGAGGACTCCGCGGCCATCACACTGGAAGACATAGACCTTGAGCTCAACAAGGGCCTCAGCGCCACATCGGGCAATGTGGGCGACCGCATCACCATAACGGTCAACCTGGCCAACAACGACGCGGTGGCTACAGGTAACGGCACGGGCATCACCGTGGTGGAGACCCTGCCGAACGGTTTCGACATCGTCGGCGGTACGATCAGTAACGGAGGGGTCTTCAACCCGGGGGACCTGACCATTACCTGGAGCGGCCTTTCGGTAGCCAATGGTGCAGACCTCGACCTGAGCTATGACGTTACGATCAATAGCAACGGAAACTACACCAGTATCTCGGAAATCATCGCGAGCGACCTTCCAGATATCGACAGCACCCCCGACAACGGGATTGTTGTCGAGGACGATTATGACACGGCCACCTTTGCCATCCAATCGGCCGACCTGAGCTTGGCCAAAACAGTGAGCCCCACACAGGCCAGTGTCGGGGAGACCGTTACCTTTACCCTTGCCATTTCAAATGCAGGTACCGCAGATGCCACCAACGTGTCGGTCCAGGATTTGGTCCCGACGGGATATACGATTGGCACCGTGAACGATTCGGGAACACGCAACGGGAACACCCTCACATGGGCCGGTCTCTCGGTGGGTGCATCGTCGAATACCTCCGTGAGCTTTACCGCAACGGTGAACGCACCTACGGGCACCACAGGGGAATACGCCAACGCCGCAGAGATCACGGCAAGCGACCAGCAAGACCCGGACAGTACTCCCGGCAACGACGACGGAGACCAGAACGAGGACGACGAGGACTCCGCGGCCATCACACTGGAAGACATAGACCTTGAGCTCAACAAGGGCCTCAGCGCCACATCGGGCAATGTGGGCGACCGCATCACCGTAATGGTCAACCTGGCCAACAACGACGCGGTGGCTACAGGTAACGGCACGGGCATCACCGTGGTGGAGACCTTGCCGAACGGTTTCGACATCGTCGGCGGTACGATCAGTAACGGAGGGGTCTTCAACCCGGGGGACCTGACCATTACCTGGAGCGGCCTTTCGGTAGCCAATGGTGCAGACCTCGACCTCAGCTATGACGCTACGATCAACAGCAACGGAAACTACACCAGTATCTCGGAAATAATCGCGAGCGACCTTCCAGATATTGATAGTACCCCCAATAATGATGATGGTGACCAAAGTGAGGACGATGAGGATGCTGTGTCCGTAATCATCCAATCGGCAGACCTGAGTTTGGTGAAGGATATTGGTCCAACTTCCAGCGCCACGCCAAATATTGGCGATACCGTTGTATTCGAGTTAACAGTTACCAATGCTGGGCCTAGTTCTGCCACAAATGTGCGTATAGAGGACTTTGTACCAAGAGGCTACACACTTACCACGATAAACAATGGCGGTAGCGCGATTGCTAATACCCTACTGAGCTGGGATATCCCTTCAATTCCCGTGGGAACCACGGTGGTATCATATGAAGTTACCGTAAACGAGCCCTCAGGAGATTCGGACGAATATCTGAATACCGCTGAAATTACCGAAAGCGATCAGAACGATCCCGATAGTGAGCCCTTTAACGATGACGGAGATCAAAGCGAGGATGATGAAGATTTTTACGAAATAACTCCACAAGTGACGGATCTGGAGTTGATGATTACGGCGAGTGATTCTAATCCGAACGTCGGAGATATCGTTACATTTTCTATTCAGGTAAGCAATACGGGAGATACCGCAGCCGATGGTGTGGCCATTCGCGATATTGTCCCGCCTGGTTTTGGCAACGTCGCATCAATCAGCAACGGGGGCAGCCTTAGTGGTAACGCTGTTGATTGGAGCGGCCTGTCAGTTCCATTAGGAATCAATACCCTGACTTTGACCTTTACGGCAGAAGTATTACCTCCAACAGGTACTGGCAATGACTATGGCCATACGGCCCAAGTAATTGCTGCAAACCAATTTGATATCGATAGCAACCCCAATAATGATAATGGTGACCAAAGTGAGGACGATGAGGATGCTGTGTCCGTAACCATTCAAACTGCAGATTTGAGTTTGGTAAAAACATCCAATAGCACATCACCAAATGTTGGAGAGACCGTCATATTCACGTTGACCATCACCAACAGTAGTACCGATGTAGCGAGCGGCGTCTCGGTGACCGATGTTTTGCCAACTGGCTTTACGTTGAACACAGTTAACAATGGGGGAACCGCCTTGGGCAATACTGCTTCCTGGAGCGGACTCTCGGTACTTGGCAACGGCGGAAGCATTTCACTCAGCTATGAGGCTACGGTAAACGCTCCTACCGGGGCTGCCAATGAATATCTGAATGCTGCTCAAATTACGGCCAGTGACCAATACGACCCCGACAGTGATCCTTCCACGGGAATCACTGTTGATGAAGATGGAAATGGCGAAGGAGACGATGACGATGAGGATCGTTTGAACCTTACACCTGCCATCGGTGACCTTTCATTGACAAAAATTGTAGTGGATAATGATATAAATCCGAATGTTGGTTCCGAAATAAGTTTTGAGGTCACGGTCTTCAATGATGGGCCGAATGAGGCTCAAAATGTTGAAGTGGCAGATCTATTACCAAACGGATTCGATTTTGTGCTCTATAGTGCAACTTCCGGAATATACAACGAGGCAACCGGTTTATGGCGGGTAGGTGATGTTCGCAGTGGAGAATCGGAAACTCTGGTAATCGATGTACTGGTCAATGCTTCTGGGGACTACACCAACGTGGCGGAAGTGGTACGCTCCGATGTTTTTGATTCCGATTCGACCCCGAACAATGCTATCGCCAGTGAGGACGATCAAGATCAGGTCATCGTGACCCCAACCGATTTCATTGATGTTTCCCTGGAAA
Source organism: uncultured Flavobacteriaceae bacterium (assembly GCA_947493175.1). Taxonomy (GTDB): domain Bacteria; phylum Bacteroidota; class Bacteroidia; order Flavobacteriales; family Flavobacteriaceae; genus Pelagihabitans. The sequence continues at coordinate 1,000,800 of CANLQD010000001.1, forward strand.
AAATCGTGAACGACCCCAACCCGGACGTAGACGATACGATTACATTTACCCTAACCATAAGCAATGCTGGGCCTAGTGATGCCACGAATGTTCAGGTCTTGGATCAGCTTCCCTCGGGCTTTGCCTACTTGGGAGATACCGCATCTGGAGCTTATGACAATACTACGGGTATTTGGAATATCGGCACCCTCTCCAACGGAGCTACTAACTCGATCGATATTACCGTACAAGTGAACACCTCTGGCGATTACCTGAACAAGGCCGAAGTTATTTCACATAATGAACTGGATGCTGATTCGACTCCAAACAACAATATACAGGCAGAAGATGATCAGTCTGAAGTGGCTGTTAGCCCTCGTAATCTGGTAGATATCTCCGTCACTAAAATAGCCAGTACGCTCACCCCGAATATTGGTGAAAACATCGTATTCACGGTTACCGTCACCAATGATGGTCCCAGTGATGCGACCAGCATTGTGGTCACTGATTTACTGGAATCGGGATATACCTTCGTCAGTGCCACTGCATCTACGGGAAGTTACGAACCCTTGAACGGTTCTTGGACCATTGGCAATCTACCGAACGGAACCACCGAAACTATCGTGATTACGGCAAACGTTCTTACCACAGGGACCTATACCAATACGGCCGAACTGACCGATGTAGCCGAATTCGATATTGATTCAGAAGCGGCCAACAACGATGCCACAGAAGACGATCAAGCCACCGTGAACCCCACTCCTTTGCTGGTTTCGGATCTTTCCTTACAAAAAGTAGTCAACAATGCGACCCCAGATGTCGGGGAAACTATTGAGTTTACCATTGATCTTACCAACGATGGCCCGAACGATGCTCGTGGTGTCACGGTCACCGATTTAATTCCTTCTGGGTACACCTATGTTTCACATAACGCCACTTCAGGCAGCTATGACGAAACCACCGGAATCTGGAACCTGAACAGAATCGTTTTCAACGCTACCACGGAGACACTGAATATCTTGGTCACGGTGAATCCGACAGGCGACTACAACAATGTGGCCGAATTGACCGCAAGTGATAATAATGATCCGGATTCGACGCCAAGTAACGCACTCATTTCAGAAGATGATATGGCCGAACAAGGTACGGTTCCAGTGCCGATTGCCGATCTATCCTTGACAAAAACAGTAGATAACGAATTCCCAGATGTTTCCGAAAACGTCACGTTTAGCCTTACACTTATCAACGAAGGACCAAGCGAAGCTACAGGTGTTGTGGTCACCGATTTGCTAGAGAATGGGTACAATTATATATCCGACGATGGCGGCGGAACCTATGACCCAACGACGGGATTATGGAACGTGGGCAGCTTGGCTAGTGGTGTAACGACTGTACTTAATATTACGGTCGGCATCAATGCTGTCGGAAGTTATGCCAATACGGCCGAACTGACCTCGGTAAACGAACTTGATCCTGATTCGGCACCCAACAATGGTGTTGCTTCGGAAGATGATCAAGCATCACAAAGCACACAACCAAGGGTAATAACCGATATATCGGTTACTAAAACAGTTGATAATCCGAACCCCTCGGTCGGTGCTCAGATCTTGTTCACCGTTACCGTTACCAATGACGGCCCAAGTGATGCTACCGGAGTGATTATTGAGGACATTATTGCCTCGGGTTATACGTTCCTATCGGCCACTACTTCGGCGGGTAGCTACACCGAAAGTATCGGATCATGGAATGTCGGTAATTTGGCCAATGGTGCTACCGAAACCTTGGACATAACCGTAACAGTACTTCCTAACGGGAATTATGCCAATATTGCGGAGCTGATCGCCTTGAATACCTTTGATCCGGATTCTTCGCCCGATAATAATTTAAATTCGGAAGATGATCAGGATACGGTAACCCCTAGTCCCACCGGACTGGCCGACCTTTCACTCACGAAAGAGGTCGATATTACCACCCCCAACGTGGGTGATATCGTAGAATTCACCTTAAATATTCGTAACGCAGGAGATAGCGATGCGACCGGAGTGGAAGTAACCGACCAGTTGCCCGAAGGTTTTGCGTATGTCTCACATGTAACTACCATAGGAATATACGATGAACAAACCGGAATATGGCGCACCAACGGGATTATACCCGACGGTACTACGGAGACCCTGATTATCCTGGCCCGTGTAAACGCCCCTACCGGTATGGAAGAAGCGTATTTGAACCGTGCTGTGATAAGTAAAAGCGACCAGACCGATCCCGACAGTGATCCCCTATCCGGTATTGACACCGATGATTATTCAGACGGATTGGACGATGATGACGAGACAAGTGTTTTGGTAGTTCCGCAAATGGTCGATATTGCCATTGAGAAAAGGGTCAATACTCCAAATCCTAGTATCGGCGACGCTATCGTGTTCACCATCACCGTTTTGAACCAGAGCGATACCCAAGCAACCAATATTGGTATAGAAGAGTTACTACCCACAGGATACCGTTACGGATCGCACAACACCTCCCAGGGTAGTTATGATGCTATTGAAGGTTTCTGGAGTTTGGATATGCTGGAGCCTCAAAGCTCCGAAACCCTGGAAATTACGGCAACAGTTCTAGAGCAAGAAGATTATAGGAATACTGCTACACTTGCTTTTGTAGATCAATGGGATACCAATGCGGATAATGATTCATCTAGTGTTACGATCGATCCGGGCTGTTTGCACGTATTCAACGAGTTCTCACCGAATGGCGATGGAGTCAACGACGTATTCAAGATCGTCTGTATTTCCCGTTTTCCAAACAATGTTCTAAGGGTTTATAACAGATGGGGAAACATTGTTTTTGAACAGCGTAGCTATGACAACACTTGGGGCGGAATTTCAAACGGACGCGCCACTATAACTGGGAATAAAAAGCTTCCGGTTGGCACCTATTACTACGTGCTAGATCTAGGCGACGGTTCCGAACCGCGACAAGATTGGTTATACATAAACAGATAGTAGCAATGGTGAACCCACTCAACTTAAACAACATGAAAAAACAATATTTATATATCATTACCGCGGTTCTGGCCCTAAGCTCTTTTTGGGGTATTGCGCAACAAGACCCACAATTTACCCAATACATGTACAATACCATGAGTGTGAACCCGGCTTATGCCGGTTCTAGGGGCCATTTATCAATTCTTGGCATGTATAGAACACAATGGGTAGGCCTGAACGGGGCCCCGGAATCCCAAGTTTTGGCTGTTGACGGCCCAGTGGGGCGAAATGTAGGGTTGGGGGTCGTTTTGGTTAACGATCAATTGGGGCCATCGAAAGAGACTTTTTTTGACGCCAACTTTTCCTATACGCTCCGGATGAACGATGCGGATAAAAAATTGAGTTTCGGGCTCAAAGGGGGAGGGCGCCTTTTCAATGTTGATTTTTCGAAAGGAAGTTTCGAAGATCCCGATGTTGCATTTCAAACCAATATCAGCAACAAATTCTTACCTACCATCGGTGCAGGTATTTACTATCACACCAATAAGAGCTATCTAGGGTTTGCCATTCCGAACTTTTTCGCCGAGGAGCACTACGATGCCGAGGAAATTAATATTGCCACCGAACGCTTGCATTATTTTATTATTGGCGGAACCGTGTTCGACGCGACTCCCAACCTAAAGCTAAAGCCGGCATTTTTTGTCAAGTGGGTTCCTGGAGCACCCCTTATTGCAGATGTATCGGCCAATGCCCTTATCAAAGAGACGCTCTCCCTTGGTGTAGCCTATCGCTGGGATGATTCGTTCTCCGCTTTGATGGGATTGAACCTTTCTTCGAATTTTACCTTGGGCTATGCCTATGATTTTACTACGACCGACTTGAGGAACTACAATTTTGGAACACACGAGATTTTTCTGAGATACGAATTCAAGTCTCGAGAGCGTAAGTTTAAATCCCCCAGATTCTATTAAGCCAGCTTTTATGAAAACTACAGTTATATACATTTTACTATCCTTTTGCGCATTGGGCTTTGCCCAGGAGAAATATGTCTCAGCCGATAAGAGCTTCGAATCGCTCTGGTACAAAAAGGCAGCCAAACAGTATGAGGAAATCATTGCAAAAGGGGATCGATCCCAAGAGGTATTGCAAAAGGTGGGAGATGCCTACTTTTTTAATACCGACATGGAAAATGCCCAGAAGTGGTACGGCGAATTGTTCGCCAACTATGAAAAAGCCTTGGAACCAACCTACATCTTTCGATATATCCATTCCTTAAAAGGCATTGGTAACTACACACTGGCCAAAGCTCTAATGAAAATACACGCCGATCAATTAAATGCCAAGGGGTACAACGTGGCCCAATTGAAGGAAAATGATGCTAAGCTCGATGCATTGCTGAACAAACAGCCTGAGTTCTATATTACCAATCTATCCATTAATTCCAAGCTCGCAGATTTTGGAACCGCTTATTACGGAGATCAAATCGTTTTTGCCTCTAGTCGCGACAGCCTTCGACTCAGAACCAGATTGTACAAGTGGAACGAACAACCCTACTTAAACCTTTTTATCGCCGACACTACTTTTCAAGGTACGGACTTAAAAAATAGTAGGCCGCTTTCCAAAAACATAAACAGTCGCTATCATGAGGCCCTTGCCGTATTCACAAAAAAAGGGGACCGCATGTACTTTACGCGTAACAACTATACCGATAAACGAACAAAGTTCGATGAGGAAGGTTTTAATCATCTAAAACTATACTATGCCGATAAAGTAGATGACGAATGGGGGCAAGTAACCGAAGTCCCATTCAATAGTGACGCTTACTCTGTAGGGCAACCGGCACTGAGCCCCGATGAGAAGCAACTGTATTTTGTATCGGACATGCCAGGAAGTATAGGAGGCACGGATATTTTTGTGGTAGACATTCTTGGAGAGGATAATTTTTCGAAACCAAAGAATCTTGGAGAGACCATTAATACCAGTGGAAGGGAAATGTTCCCTTTTCTGACCGAAACCAAACTCTATTTCGCCTCGGATGGTCATTTGGGGCTTGGCGGGCTCGACGTTTTCGAATCAAAGATAGAAGACTCGTTTACCGAACCTTCGAACTTGGGAAAACCCTTGAACAGCAACAAGGATGATTTTGCCTATATCGTCGATGAGAAGGTGCGTAGGGGTTATATGTCTTCCAATCGCGATGGCGGTGTTGGGGATGATGATATCTATTCGTTCGAACGACTCGAGGCAAAATGCGAACAGACAGTACATGGTACCGTTCATCGAAAAGCCAACGAACTGGCCGTTGCAAACGTCCAGGTAAAGTTGTTCGATAACAATGAGGTGCTTTTGGAAGAGACAACGACCGATGCCTACGGTGCATTTTGGTTTAAAAGTGTCCTAACCTGTAGTGAATCGTACCGGATTTCGATTGCAAAAACAGGGTTCTTACCAACTGAGGAAAACTTTTCAACTTCAGAAGAATCGGGACGGGAAAACAATCGGCCCCTACTGATAGAAAAAGAACTCAATGAACTGATCGTAAATGAAAATGGGGTCTTGAAAATCAAAATAGATAATATTTACTTTGACCTGAACAAAGCCGACATTCGGCCCGATGCGGCACAAGAGCTTAACAAAATTGTGGAGGTGATGAAAGAATATCCCAAGATGTTCATCAAAATCGAAGCACATACCGATTCGAGGGGAAGCGATGGCTACAACGAAAAACTTTCAGATCGAAGGGCCAAATCGACCGGTGCTTATATCGTATCCCAAGGAATCGACGAAAGTAGAATTGAGAGTGCCATCGGTTATGGGGAGCAACAACTGCTGAACAAATGCGCTAACGGCGTTCGGTGTACCAATAAGGAGCACGACATTAACCGACGATCAGAGTTTATCATCGTACGTTTGGAGTAAAGGAGAACCCCAAGGAGGGGGCCCACTAGTTCAATGAAGTTCTAACAGAAAGGATGGCATACCGTGGTATACTAGTTCTTAGAAGAAAATGCCTGTTACAATGGCAATTGTTGAATGAACGATAGAATGGGTTGAGAAGAATTCTCATCTTTAAATATGGGGAGTTGTACGCCAATTAAAGGTAACTTATTTCGATTTCCCCAGAGACGGTCTTTTCGACAAGATAGGAATAACATATGCGTTATCGCTACTTTTGGCGATGTGTTGTAACCCCATAATGGGCCATATGGAAGCAATAACCGCCATCTCTAGACCCAACTAAGATATTACTTGTATTTGTCCCGGAAGATATAGTCATCAAATTCGGATTTTTTCGCTCGTGAAACACTTAGAACGTCTCCATTCGAAATAATCACTTGTGGTAGCTTTGTTCGGACAACCTTTTTTACCTTATCCATATTGACCAAATAAGATTGATGAATACGCATGAAATTTTGATTGTCTCTCAACAGTGTATCATATTCTTTCAAAGTCCTGGAAACAAGGAGGGGTTTTTCGTTTTCAATAAAAATATGACAGTAGTTGACATCGGCCCTCATGTATAGTATATCGGCCACATTGACCAATTCTATGGAATTTCCTACCGGAATCGCCAATCTTGAGACCTCGCGGTCCCCTTTAAGGTTTTCCAAAAGCCCATCGATTTGCTTGCGTTGCGATCGGTTGGTCTTAAATTTTTCAATGGCCAATTTGAGTGATTCCTCATCAGCGGGTTTGGTAATATAGTCTATGGCACTTGCCTGAAAAGCCTTGTATGCATATTTTTCAAACGAGGTAATAAAAATTACCCCATACTCGATGTCATCATCTATCTTAGGTAAAATCTCAAAAGAAGTACCCTCCCCTAATTCCACATCACTCAACAAAAGGTCGGGCTTTGTAGAATTAATGATGTAAATGGCATCCTGAACATTTGTTGCCATTCCACATACCTCGATTTCCTCAAACTCCGAAGCCACGGTATCTGCCAGCCATTTTAACGAAATGGGATCGTCTTCGACTAAAACACATCTTATCTTTCTCACTGAAATCTTCTACTATAAATAGCGAAAAATATGAAAAAAAAACCTTCTTTTTTTTAAAAAACCATAAAAATTTAGCCATAATCCCCTAGAATCCATAAAATAACGTTGCCAAATAATAGGTCAAAATAGTTTTTTACTACCCCATCTTGGTTAAATAATAGTTGGGTATATTTCATTGTATCCACATCCTTTGTTTGCTCGTTCTAATACCACCTTGTTTTTAATTCATAGTCATTAGGCAAGTCAAACAAACCAAAACTCATGAAAACAACCATTGTTCAAATGTGCATTTTCCTTATCTGCATGGCCTATACTGGAGTCTTTGCGCAAGAAGACCATCAGTTTTCACAATACATGTACAACACGAGTATCTTCAATCCGGCTTACGCCGGTAACCGGGGCGTAATTTCGGTAAATGCCGTGTACCGTTCGCAATGGGTAGGTCTTGATGGGGCACCTACTACACAACTAGTGACCGTTAATGGCCCTGTGGGACGAAAAAAAATAGGCCTTGGACTCAATTTGAAAAGCGATCAAATTGGTGTCTCAAAACAACAAAATGCTACTGCCGATGTATCCTATACCCTAAAAGTTTCTGAACATATGCAGCTGTCTTTTGGTGCAAGAGGTGGATTTCAACTGCTCAACGTCGATTTTAACCAGTTGAATCTGCTCGAGTTGAGCGACCAAAATTTTAGCGATAATATTTCGAACGAACTAACCCCTGAGGTAGGAGTCGGCATATTCCTACATGGTGAACAGTGGTATTTTGGGGCTTCGGCACCAAACCTTTTGGCAACTCAGCGATTGCGGAATCAACAACAAACCAATGTGAGCGAAAGGCAGACGTTCTATACCATGGGGGGCTATGTGGCACAGCTCTCACCTTTTTGGAAATGGAAACCTGCCCTACTTACCAGATTTGGCTCGGGCCAACCTGTTTCGCTTGATCTTAGCACCAATTTTATGTTTCGCGAAAGGTTCACCATAGGCGCTTCTTATCGCCTCGATGCCGCTTTTAGCGGTTTGGCAGCTTTTCAGATAAGCAATACGTGGCTTATCGGCTATGCCTATGATTATGATACGATCGCCTTGGGCGAGTTCAACAGTGGTTCGCACGAACTGTTCATTCGCTTAGATTTTTCACGTCTTACAAACGGTAGAATAAAAACTCCCCGATTTTTCTAACAATACTTATAAAACCATTTAACGTAATATTCCCAAATCATGAAAAAACTACTTTTTATATCGCTCCTATTGTCGGCGACTTATCATTACGGCCAAGTGGGTATAGGAACACCTGCTCCCGAACCCAGTGCCCAATTAGACATTGTGTCTAACGACCGTGGGCTTCTCATACCAAGGATACCATTGGTTGATCCCAACGAACGAACACCGATTACCGACCTGCCCGATGAAAGTCTCTTGGTATACAATACGGCGACAACGGCCGAATTGCAACCAGGTTTTTACTACTGGAAAGATCGGTGGTTGCGCATACAAGATCAAAATGATGGCAGTGGAGGTAGTGAAACCTTGACGAGCCTAATCGATAACGGTGATGGAACCCTCACCTATTCCGATGAGAACGGCGATACGAACATCCTTGATATCGGAGCTATGGAAACCGTTACTTCTTTGACACAGGACACCACCTCCGGAATACTCTCGTACACCGATGAAAACGCCGCGGTCAGTACCGCACAGATTGTCAGTTCTGATACTGAAAACGGTTTGAGCGTTGGTGCCGACGGAGGTGCTTTTTTGAATACCAACGGTTTGGATGCCACGGAGGATGCTTGGATTAACAACGAAACCGACAATCGCATTGAGTTGGCCACAGAAAGTGATGGTACCACCTCACGGGCAGCAGGAACGGAAATAGTCATCACGGATAACGGCCAGATAGGAATTGGCCTAACGAACCCACAGGCAGATTTACAGGTGAACGAAGGTGCTTTAATCGACGAGCTTTACATTGGTGCCGGACCCAATACGGACGAAATAACCAATACGACCGTAGGAAGAGAAGCCATGACCGCGACTACTAATACGGGGGGCAATACCGCTTTTGGCTATCGGGCCCTAAGAGATAATGAAAGCGGTAACAATACCGCAATAGGTTCTAACACCTTGTTGAGAAATACCACTGGCGGTCAGAATACGGCGATAGGAAACTCTTCCTTAATACAAAACACTACCGGAGACTATAATATTGCTATAGGTGCAAGGGCGTTACCAAATAATACTACTGCAAGTGTAAACTTGGCCATGGGCCACCAGACCTTGGGCGATGTAACTACCGGTGGCAGAAATATCGTAATAGGTACCCAGAGCGGAAGGGGTATAACCACTGGGAGCCAAAATGTGATCATAGGACATTCGGTTACCGGCCTACCCAGCAACTTAACCAGAAATATTATCCTTGCCGACGGTCAGGGTAGACAAAGAATACGGGTGGTAGCGAACGGCGATGTTGGTATCGGTACCGATACACCAACCCAAAAATTAGATATCGACGGCAAAGTTCGGGTACGGGACCTTTCTGGCACCGCTGATCTTACCGACTTGGTCGTGGTCGCAGATGCGACTACCGGAGAGTTAAAAGCCCGTTCTTTCGGAGCACTTGGTACCGATGGTACCGACGACGCCTGGGTAAACAATGATGCTAACAACCGAATTGAGCTGGCTACCGAAAGTGATGGTACCACCGCACGAGCTGCAGGCACAGAAATGGTCATCACCAACGATGGGCGTTTAGGTATCGGTCTTACAAACCCAGGAGCCAGTTTGCAGGTAGCCGACCATGCCTTGATTGATGGGATTACCGTCGGTCGAGGTATAAATAACAACGATGGCACCAATACGGTTGTAGGAAGCGATGCCCTTAGTTCGGCAACGGTGGGTAGGTACAACACAGCGATAGGACGACAAGCCATTCGTGTTACAGAAGGTAACGGAAATACGGCATTAGGTTGCGCTGCCCTTGCCAATTCTAATGCTTCGTACAATACCGCTATTGGTGGTTTTGCTTTGCAAGCTACGACCACAGGTAACGGCAATATAGGCATAGGGTACATTAACATGCGAAATTTTCAAACAGGTTCTGGAAATATAGCCATTGGAAACAGTGCTATGTATGAATTTATTAGTGGTGAAAGCAATACACTTCTCGGCACAAATACAGGAAGAGGTATTACCAACGGAAGTTTCAATACTATTATAGGAGCAAGAGTGGCCGGTTTAGATCCCAACCTATCGAACAATATCATCATCGCTGATGGTCAGGGCAACCAACGTATACGTGTATTGAACAACGGTGATATGGGAATCGGTACCGATACGCCAACTCAAAAATTAGATGTTGATGGTAAAGTACGTGTGCGCGACCTTTCTGGTGTCACGGATTCAACAGATCTTATCGTAGTGGCATCGGCCACTACCGGAGAGTTAAAAGCCCAAACTTTAAGTAATCTTGGTGCCGATGGTACCGACGATGCCTGGGTAAACAATGATGCCAATAACCGAATTGAGCTAGCTACGGAAAGTGACGGTACCACCGCAAGGGCCTCGGAAACCGAGGTGATCATCACTGATTCAGGTAGGATGGGCATCGGATTGGGCACTGCCAACCCTATCACCAAGCTTCAGGTAGGTGATTGGGCACGAATCGATGGAGTTGATATTGGAAGAGGACGAAACACGACCGATGTCAGCAATACCGCTCTAGGGGATGGCGCATTGGCAACCGTAACAACAGGCCGTTATAATACTGCAGTCGGTAAAGGGGCCCTCCGGATTACGGAAAGTAGTGGAAATACCGCCTTAGGCTCCTTTGCGCTATTCAATTCAAATTCATATTCCAATACCGCCATCGGAGGCTTTAGCATGCAAAGCGCTACCACGGGCAACAGCACTGTATCGATTGGCTATACGACCCTGCGAAACTTCCAGACCGGCTCCGGGAACGTTGCCATGGGGAACGCGGCCCTGGTCGATCTTACCAGTGGTGGATTCAATACCGTCCTTGGCCATAACAACGGAAGGGGTATTACCAACGGAAGCAACAATACCATTTTAGGTGCCCGCGTGGGGGGCTTAGCAGCAAATTTATCCAATAACATCATCATTGCTGATGGTGCAGGGAACCAACGTATTCGAATTTTAAGTAACGGTGATATGGGGGTAGGTACTGACACCCCAACGGAAAAACTGGAGGTTAACGGCACCATTAAGGCAACCGACATCAACTTTACCGGTCTTGCTACCTATGCCGATGAGGCAGCAGCAACGATAGGAGGGCTTACCACTGGGGATATGTACAAAACCAGTACAGGGGAATTACGTATAAAATTATAAATAGTGCCAGTCAATCAAGGGAGGAACACGCTTGTGGGACTCCCTTTTTATGATCATCGACAAATCTAAAACAGTTTGTATGAAACCCTATAAAATATCGGCATTCATTATTCTATGCCTTCATCTTTACACAAATCAGCTTCTGGCACAAACCGTCAATACCGGCCTGTTGCACGTAGAATCAGATACCGAATTTAGTCTTCTTGATGACTTCGGGAATACCACAGACGCCATGTTCGTTAATAACGGTACTACGTATTTTCATGCGGACCTTATCAATGACGGGGATTTTGACTTTACCGATCCCGCTACCGCTACCATGCATCTTGTGGGGGCCGCCCAGCAGACCATAAACGGTAATGGCACAAGTTTCTTAAACAATTTAATTGTTGATAACCATAGTGTTGCATCCGAGGCCATTAATCTAATGAAAACGATTAGCATCACCGGGGCAATGTTTTTTGAACAGGGCATTGTCTCCGTTCAAGAGGGTTCGGGCCTCCTACTGTTTCAACAAGATGCCACCCATGCAGGTGCTAGCGATACCAGTCATGTGGATGGATATGTAAATAAACTGGGACATACGACATTCGAATATCCCATTGGAAACAGTGGCTACCACCGTCACGCCTCAAAAGGTTCGGGTATCGCCGATGAGGAGGATGACTTTTCGGTTCGTTACACATTCCAAAATCCAAACGATCTATACCCGATCGCTGAAAAAGCGACTACTATAGACCGAATAAACGATCAAGAATATTGGACGGTGCGGAATAATTCCGAGGAAAATACAGAAATAGAGCTGACTCTAAGTTGGGATACTCTAAAGACCACACCCGCCACCCTGATCAATGAAGCGGTTTTGGAACTGTCCATTGTTCGGTTTGATCCGGTTTTAAATCAATGGGTCGATGAGGGCGGAACGGTCAACTTTGAAAACCATACGGTAACCGCTACCGTGGCAGTAAACCATCTCGAAAACGTTTTTACGCTCGCAACGGTATTGTCAAACACAAACAATGCTGATCTTGTCAATGTATACAACGGTATTTCTGCCAACGCCGACGGTGTGAACGATTACCTCATTATTGAAAATGTTCAAAGCTTGCCGAACAATCGTGTAGCCGTTTATAATAGATTGGGAGTCAAAGTATTTGAAACAGATAACTATGATACCACGGGAAATATATTTACAGGTATTTCCGAAGGAAGAGGTACTATCAGTGCCGATGACAAACTTCCAAACGGCACCTATTTCTACGTATTAAGTTATGATACTGCCTCCAACACTGATGGAACGGGAAGAATTAGACAAACAGGGTATCTCTACCTTCTTACCGAATAAGCCTATTTCCTTAACAAACGACCTCCAAAATGAACAAGCCATACATATTTTTGACAGGAATCATATTGATAGCGCTATCAAAGTGTGCCTTAGCACAGAAGGGCCCTATGAAAAGGGCCCATGATCACTATGATGCATTGCAATATCACAAAGCCATTGAACTGTATTCCAAAGAAGCCTCAAAAAACAGGGAAACCGCCCAAATGTGGAAAGAACTTGGCGATGCTTATTATTTTAGGGCCCAATACCAAAAAGCAGCGCCCTGGTATCTGAAGCTATACTTGCAGGACAAGAATTTTGATATGGAAACCCAGTATCGTTATGCTCAAGTACTCAAAGCTACGAACAACGCCAGTTATGGCAACGCCCTGCTCAAGGAGTATTATCAAACAGTAGCGGGTATTACCCTAGACGCAGTTTATACCCCTAAAAGATTTTTAGGACAAGACAGTACCCATACCGTCTCAAAGGCCAATATTCAAATAGGGGGCTTTGCATATCCGTCTAACTACTTGGACGAAAAAACCTTATTGATAACGGCTACAGGAAAAGAAGAACATATTAAAAACAGGGATGGATGGACAGGTGAATCGTTTTCAGACCTTTATCAAATTCGCTTGGATGAAGATGGCAACCCGAAAGGGCGACCAGAAAAAATAAAAGGTACCATAAACACCTATTACAATGAAGGTAGCGCCGTCGTCACCAAAGACGGGAATATCCTCTACTTTACCAGAAACAACTACAATCGTGGAAAACTAAAACGCGATGCGCAGAAAGTAAGCAATCTGAAGCTATTCAGGGCACAACTTTCAAAAAATGGGAAATGGAAACAAGTGGAGGAACTTCCATTGAACGATGACTCATTCTCGAACGGACACCCAGCCTTGAGCCAAGATGAAAAGACATTATACTTTGTTTCCGATCGCCCCGGAGGGAAAGGAAAAAGTGATATTTACCAAGTAGCCATAGAAGGGAATAGATTTGGTGAAGTACTGCCACTGCCAGATGGTATCAATACGGCAGCACGTGAGGAGTTTCCTTTTGTTGCACCCGACGGGATGCTTTACTTTGCTTCAGATCGAATCGAGAGCATAGGCGGGCTCGACATTTTCGTGGCCGCCCCTGAAACCGGAACCGTTTCAACCCCCTATCGGGAAGTATGGCATTTAGGCCCCTCGGTAAACAGTAAAAAAGATGATTTTGCCTATACCGTCAACAGTAACGGGAACGAAGGGTTTTTTGCAACAAATCGCAGCTCGGATGAGCGGGACGAGGTGTTCGCCTTTGTAAGGGAAGAACCGCTATTAAGACAAACAAAACACCTCATAACCGGACGTATTTACGATGCAGCTGCCCAAACTCCCTTGGCCAATGCAAAGGTGCTCTTTACAGAAACGGCAACCAAAAAAACGGTTGAGATACACACCGATGAAAAAGGGCGCTATTCGCTTTCGGTAACGAATGCGTTATCAGGGAGCCTCCGAATAACCAAGAGCAACTATCTTTCACAAGAACTCGTTCAGATACTTGATGAATCAAATACCACTTTGGAACAGGATTTTTATTTAAGACCTGATCGGCAGCTGTTTAAAGACGGGATGGATATAGGGGGCCTCGTGAATCCGGTTTATTTCGATTTTGATTCATCTGAAATTCGACCCGATGCAGCTGAGGTTTTGGATGAAGTAGCGAAACTGATGATCGATTTTCCAAATTTGGAAATCGAGGTACGGGCACATACCGATAGTAGGGCCAGTGCCGCCTACAATCTTGGGCTATCCGACAAAAGGGCGAATGCCACCATCTCTTACCTTTTTGAAAAAGGAGTTCCAAAAAAACGTATTTCCGGTAAAGGGTATGGGGAGTCCCAGCTAGTCAATGACTGCGGATACGATGCAAATTGTAGTGAGGAGGAACACGCACTCAACCGAAGAAGTGAATTTATTGTAGTGAAAGATGGGGCTACCCCTTCGGAAGACGAATCGGATACTTCTCAAGCCAAAAGTTATTTTACAGTGCAGCTCGGAGCTTTTAGAACCAAGCCTAACCTTGTCTCGTTCAACAGTGTAACAGAGACACATCTGAAAAAAGATGCGGACGGATACACACGCCTGTTTGCCGGAAAATTTTCAAGCCGCGAAGATGCTGAAAAGTTGGCTCGACAATTAAAATCAAAGGGATACAACCATATGCTGATCAAACAGGTAATGTAGAAGGTAACTTAGGTGGCAAGCAAAAATACTTATACAGAGATTGTCTCGAATAGGTTAGATACGACCGAATATGCCTTATCCTTTGGTCCGAACAGGTCGGATTCCTTAATCTGTGGTGCTCCAAAAAAAGCCTCAACTTCTTCTGGTTCAATGTTCTTAAAGAGCATTTTCCAATCAAGATACCTACGTTCCGGGACAGTGCCACTTTTTAGGACTTGAATATCGTCATGTCGTGAATCTTTGTTGATTTTTTCGAACAAGCCGACTACATCGATTGAGTTTCCTTCAATGTGTTGAATGAAAATACCATCAAAATAAAACAGAATGCCCGTGATGTTCTTTGTCGCATTATAGGTCCTGGCATTCAGGAGAAGTAGATCCAAATCCTCGTTGGAAAAGGACTTTTTTTGTCTACTTATGTATACGTAATAGGTAATCATTGGGTCTTATAGGTTGTATGTTTGAAACGTAATTGACTGTGTAAATATTGACAAGATGAGGCTCCTAAGTCCTCGAAATTAAGCAAATAGCCTAAACCTACAAAATAGTGGTTGTCTAAATTTTATTTAATAATATCTTTCAATGTACGGATATCCTTTTAAAGAGAAGTCTATTTTCTTTCTTTTTTAACAAAAAACCATTCCTTGCAAATCTTGGATGTCAGGCAATAAAATATTGTTTACCCACTTTTCTTATTGCTTAAACAGTTTAGTGTAGAGGCAAAAAACTTTTTTATGGAATCATAATGGGGCACTGGTAGTTTAAAATATTACAAGAAACATCTCATTGAGTACTTGAAAGCGACTGGGAGACTATTTCAACGGGGATAGTAGATAACTCCCCTTAAATCCAAATTTGTTTTTCTACGCTATATAAGAGAGCTATTTCCATACGTTTTTTATGTTTTTGACCGTTTCTTTGGGCACGGAATCTTCTATTATTTTCGTTATTAGGCGCTTAAAGATAGTGGCCCATGATTTGGATCATACTCCTTTAAACAAAATACTCGAATGGAAAAATCTAAATAGAGTGGGGATGACTGGAGAGAGTAAGTCGGGTCTTAAAAATGTGATTGTCCGAATTATAGTCAAACCCAATCCCTAATTTTTTACATAATTTACGTACTATTTCAAGGCCCAATCCAAAGCTTGCCTTGGATTTTTGATGGGTTGCCTCATTTAGCAAATCTAAATATTTAGAGGTTTTGGATATCGTGTTTTTCAGCTCCATGGTAACAAGACCATTTTCTTGTTGTACATCAATTAGTAATTGATCCCCGCTGGCACCATACTTTCTGATGTTTTCGAATAAGTTATCAAAAATAACAGCCAGCGATTGTTCGTTCGAATAAGCGGCTACCTCATCTTGAATCCTAATATCTATCGAAATGGCATTGACCGAAAAATAGTCTTCGTAAAAAGACAAACGACTGGTAAGTAGCTTGTAGATATCTATCTTCTTGATAGGGATCTCCTTTTCCCAAATACTGGACTTGATCAACGAAAGGATGATGTTCACCCGATTAGACAACTCTCCCGTGCTCTTACCTATTTCATGGATCATGTTCTTCATAGAGGAGGTATCTCCCGACTGTAACCCTTTTTTCATACCATCGAAACTATAATGAAGCTGGTTTAGCGGCTGTTTCACCTGATGGCTCAGAATCATCAACAAGGTTTCGTATTCCTCGTTGTAGTTTGCCAATTCCTTGTTGTTCTTTTGGATGATGCCCGAAAGCCTCGTAATCTTTCTTTTGTCATAAAACGTCTTTGCCAGAAAGAAGGTAACCAAGACCAGCAAGATGAAGAAGAGCCCCCCGAACCGTAGGTATAATCTCTTTTTTGCGCTCTCTTCTTTGAGCACCTTTTCCTTGGATTCCAAATCGGACAGGGTGCTTTTCATAAGGCTGCTGAAGGAATAGTTCTGCGCCTCTGCAAAACTGGTAATCATCTTACGCTGTTTATCAAAATGTTGGGTCTTCAGGTCGCTCATAGTCCGTAAAAGCCGTTCACTGATTACCTTGGAACGCCCCGCAACGGGAAAGGTCAGTAATTCCTCAATGATGTCGATCCTTCTGTCGAGATCGATACTTTCTTCGACCATCACGATTTGGGCAGCCTTATCAAAGCTATCCTGCGAATCGCCGTTCGCGGCCAAGCGAATCAAATGCGTAAGGGCCCTACCGGTCACGGTATTCTGAATCAAGTCAAGATTGTACATTTTTGTGAACTGATTCTTATCGGGGGTCAGAAAATACAACTTCAACAGCAGTATTTCCAAGAGTTCTTTATCTGTTTGAAGTTCCACTGCCTTCTCAAAATACGCCTTCGCCTCGCTAGATTGGCCGACCCCGATCTTTAACTGAGCCTGGAAATAATAGATACTTGCCATATTCTCTTTTGAGAAACGCTCTTTTTGAAGCATGAGAATATCAATAATCTCTTTTGCCTTTTCGAAATTGCGTAGGCCTAAGTGAAAACTGGTCAACCGCATAAGCGCATAAAAAGTACTGACACTTTCGTAAGTCGGGTCCTCGATAACCAATTGTTGTAGAATCGCAATACCCGTTTTAAGTTCGCCCTCATCCAATAAGACCTTGGCCTGTGCCAGCCGAGACGAGGCATCACCCAATGGGGCGTTCTCCAATTTGGAAAGGGTCTGTATCACCTTCTCCCGATTCCCCTGCTCCTGATAGTATTTGTACAGATACGTGCCAGCATGCTTAATCCAAGTCCCGTTATCAGCCTCAACGGCAAAGTCCAGACTCTTTTCTGCATGAAAAATCGACTTCGACGAGAGACTGTCCCTAAAGGCCATAGCAAACCCATAATGCGAAACAGCCTTGATCAAGGGGTCGTCTAAAACATTGTTGTCGAGCGCTTTTTGATAATAGGCCAGCTGCCCCTTCGTATTCCCTTTCTTCCCCTCGAGCGCTGCCTTGAACTGATAGTAACGCAACCGTTGCGGCCCGCTCATCTGGGTTGTTTGAAATGCAATAAGTTGGTCATAATGCAGGGCATTATCCAGTTTGTAGTCAGACAATGATTCCTCGGCTTTTATCAGTAAAGAGTCGATGCCATCATTTAAGGCATAGGAAATATTTGCAAAGCAGCAATACATAATTAGTACTACTAGGCACGATAATTTGGTCTTTTTTCTCATGTTGGTCGTAAGAAGGAAGGTGTTTAAAATGTAGGTTTTTTAACAAAATTTTATGCAAAATACAACATTTTACCTTAAAAAATGCTTATGTGCTTGATTTTCAGATTATTCATTAATCACTCAAAGCAAATATTTCGGTCTCTATTTTGCCGTAGGAAGCTATCCGGTCTTTTTTCCATTCGGTCTTGATATATGGATATTTACCCAATGTGGCTTTTTCAGGATCATCAACAATGATAACATCCATTGCTGGGTTTTCGCATAAGTTTACATCAAGTCCTAACCTATTCTGCAAGTCATTGTTTTTGCCGTTTGCAAGATTTAAAAACTGAAGCTTGTTGTTTTTGGTAATCCAAACTTTTTGTAAGGCTTTATTGTCGCTTAGATCGAGCGTCCCGATCGATGTGTTATTGATGAAGAGGCTTCTTAACCGGGGGCTACCGTTGGTATTTACATTCTTAATCGCTTCACAGTTGTCAATAAAGAGGACCTCAAGATTCGGGTGGTCCCCCATACTCAATGTAGTAAATGAACTATTTTCTAAGTGAATTACCAAAAGACTGGAAAGGCAGGCTATATCTAAAAATTGAACTTTTTTTAAAGCTCTAATTTCCAGATGAACGAGATTTTTGAAGTGTTGGATTCCTTCAAAATTCTTGATCGAATCATTCTTGATAATCAGCGAAGTTATTTTTAAGGCATCTGATTCCAAAATATCTCCGGTAAGGCCGTTGGAATCGAAACCAAGGCAAATCAACTCTTTTTCAAAATTATCGTCCGCAATAGGAATACCTTTTCCAAACGAAAAAAAAGGGATGACCACGTATAATAAGAAAGCACATATGTTCTTCATGATTTTAAAATATTTGGTGCTCTCGACCTTTAAAGGTAAGCCAGACGGGAAAGTACCGAAAGGCTCTATTATTATTTTACCTCAATCAGTTATTATTTTGCCCCTGCTTCGATTATTCGGTCATATTTGTTTATCCAATTTTACGCTCTAACGCAATTTATGATCAAGTTAAAACCAATCGATTTTGAAAAACATCTTAAAAATCAACGAGTTCATCATCAATAAGAGTTGGTTTCCCAACATGGAAAAAGTTCTTTATTTGGCTCAATTCTATTGTAAACACTACGAACTAAAAACTATTTCGCTCATTTAATCGACAAAGGGTGCCAAATAATCATTCTAGCTTTATTAAGCTGTTGATTGTGAGTAGTTTTACTAAAAAGTAATGAAAAAATCAATATCTAAAAGCGCATTTTTTACACGAATAACATCAATCATTTCGGTGTTGGTATACCTACTGATCACGAGCTTCATCTAAGTTCCCCTTTTCGCCCCAAATCATTTAACCAACATCGTAATAGCCCTAAAACTTTGCACAAAGTTTTAGGGCTATTTTTTGGTATGAAAAGTATTTTAGGGTTAGTAAACTACCTTGGGACCTTCGTCCGCATAAACGGTTACGTAAAGGCGGGCAAGCGTCGGAGCATTTAAATCTCGGTTATCCAGTAAATGTAGGAAGTGCTTCTGGTCTAGGTTGTTGGTATAAAAAAAACCGGTATCAAATACCGGTTTTAACCAAATTAACTGAAGTACCTAGTACTTACAATAAAATACCTTTGAGAATCACGGCATACCGACCAAAATATGCATTTCGTGACTTTGGCATTTTACTTCTATGTAAAGAAAAGACCGTTATCGTTAAAACACAATCACCAATGATTAATCGGTACGGTTGTTTGATTATTTTGTAATTCTTTTTATAATTGACATCATACAAAGCTCATTGCACATTGAATTCTTCAATAGATATAGTGTACGCTCATTTGTTAATAGGTTTTTCATAAAAATCGTTCATTGTTTGGGCGACTATGTCAAGGTATCAAAAGCACGGCAGCTTATTCCTTTAATGAGCAACCCCACGCTAAAGTGCGTGGGGTGAAAATTTAACTGTTTTAGAATGAACCCTATCTACTACATAGAAAGTACGGTAATCTCTGACCTACGGTTCTTTTGATGGTCTACTTCTGAACATTGTTGCCCGATACCACAGGAGACTTTTGGCGCTTCTTCGCCATAACCACGGGCTTCAAGAATCCGATTTGAACTGATCCCTTTTGAAACCAAATAGTTTTTGGTAGCGCTGGCCCTTCGTTCGGACAGCAATTGATTATATGACGCACTTCCCCTTGTATCTGTATGGGATTCGATTTTAATGGTAATGTCCATATTCGATTTCATGATAGTTGCCAGTTGGTCTAATTCATCACCCGCATCTGGTCGAACTTCAGATGAGTCGAAATCAAAGAATACAGCTTCAGTTCTTAACTTGGTTATTCCATCTTCTTTCTTGAACAATGGGTTCAATAGCTGCATTTGAGCGGTAACATGGCGCCTGTTGTTCCCTTTGGTTCGTACTTTGATGTTATAGTCTTGATATGGTTCTTTAGAAAACCGTATAAGGTAATTTATCGAAGGTTCTAAGCGCTTAAATTGGAAAAAACCTTCAATATCCGTTTTGGTTCTGTAAAAAACCTTGCCACTTTCGTCTACTAATTCTACCGTTGTTTTATTAAGTGGTTGTTGGGTCAAAGAATCGTTGGCGACTCCTTCTATGATAGCTGTGGGCCTGGAGAAATCTATCCCCTTTTGAAAATGGTAAATGTCATCGTCCCCTTGGCCTCCGGGCCTATTACTTGCAAAGTATCCACTTGCCCCATTCGCATTTTCGATATAGGACATATCATCGTATCTTGAATTAAGGGGCCTACCCAAATTGACAACCTTTTTGAACTGGCCGTTGGGTTCTAAGTTGCTTTGAAAAATATCGAGCCCTCCGTATCCACTATGTCCTTCAGAAGTGAAAAATAGAGATGAACCGTCAAAGTATGGGAATAACTCCCGATGAATTGTGTTTATTTGAGGGCCAAGATTTCGAGGCTTCGAAAATGTCCCATTTTTAAGAATTTCGACTTCATAAATATCCGTTTTGCCCAAGCTGCCCGGCATATCGGAAACGAAAAACATCTTTTTCCCGTCGGGGCTCAGCACGGGATGTCCTGTTGAATACCTATCACTATTAAAGGATACTTCTTCGGGGGCTTCCCATCTGCCATTTTGATTGATCGCCCGATAGATTTTCAAATGATTGATTCCGTTTTGGCCTCTTACCAATTTTCCCCGATAGTTATTTCGAGTAAAGTAGAGGGTGTCTCCATTTGGAGAAAAACAAGCAGCGGCTTCATGATATTTGGTGTTGACCTTCTTTGAGAGTTTTCGTGATTCCCCTTTTGCATATCCACTGGAATCTACCGGTACTTGATAAAGGTCTAAAAAGGGCCTTTCATTCCACCGGTAATTTCCGGCAACCAAAAACGAGCTGTCTCTACTAGATGAAAAAACCAAGATGTCGTCGTTTGCCATAACAGGGGCAAAATCCGAGTTTTTAGAGTTTATGTCCAAAGATCGTATTTGGTATTTGAAGCGATTTAAGGCCGCATTATTTACTGAATCCTCATACAAAAATGTTTCGAGGGGGTCATTTGTTCCATAAGTTTGAATACTTTGATGATATCTCCTCAATATCTGATCGGCTTGTTCATCTGCTCCAGTTCCTTTCAAGGCCTGTGCATATCTAAATAAATAGGGCGATGTTAGCACGTTACCATACTTCTTCAATAAAAGACCATACCAATATGAGGCACGCTTCATATTTCTATTGTAAAAATGAGCATCTCCGGCACGCTGTAAAACTTTCTGTGAAATATTCTTGTTTAAACTAGTAAGTGCCTTATCGTACAACTGTGCAGCCTTGTAAAACCACATTTTTTCAAAGCATCTATTGGCTCTTTTGAGGGTTCTTGAAGACACCATCTTTTTGGTAGAATTGATATTCCTTTTTTTCATTGATTCCGAAGAAAAGTTGGTCGGCCCTGTTCGGGTTTGATAGGCGACCATATAGTTTTCCGAAAAAATGTCATGGCCGGGCAGCGATACTGACTGTGCAACTAAAAAGGTCTGACAAAAAACTAAGAAAATGAGTTGAATGTATTTCATGGGAGTAGCGGTTAAAAGAAGCGTGGGGACTTTAGTTTTTTCTCGTTCGTAATCAATTGAAAACGCACGAAGACTTCATGGGTGCCCACATTGTATTGACTGAGCTCCGTGATATTGTAATCATAGGCATAGCCTATATCTACCTTCGACGATAAACGAAATCCGAAATAAGCGCTAAGCGCATCTTGCCAGCGATAATTGGTGCCTAAAGTAAGAACGTTGTACATCAAAAAGTTCGCAGAAGTATCTATCGCCAATGGTGCCCCTTGAACCTGTTTCACAAAAAACGAAGGCTTAAATTTGAGGTTCCGTCCCATTTCAAAAACATACCCTCCTATGATGTAAAGATGAAATGCCTCGGTCGCCTGTGACTCGATTGCATCATCGAAATGGTCCCCCATAAAGAAACTTGGGGTAGACACTCCAAAGTAGGCCTTGTCCGAGAAATAGAACATTCCTGCACCCACTGTTGGGAAGAGCTTGCTTGTCACATTTTCATTAAAAATTGCCTCAGGTTCTCTAAATCTTCCTCTTGACCAATCAAGACTAAAAAAGCGAACACCGGCTTTAAGACCAAAAGACAACCGATGTCCCTTTCGGTTCAAAACAAGACTATGTGTATAGTTACCATCAAAATATGTTTCGGTAGACGGTCCTAGTTCATCATGTATGATAGACAAACCTACACCATCGAACAAACCCACTGGTGTATCTAGACCAAAGGTCAAGGTTCGGGGGGCACCCTCAATACCGACCCATTGATTGCGATATAATGAAATTGCACTCAAATGGCCTCTTGAACCGGTGTATGCGGCGTTGGTCGTCATCGTATTATACATATATTGCGAGTACTGCGGGTCTTGCTGAGCATGCAGCTCTTGTATGTGGCATATGAATATGACCGCTGCCAACAAAAGATAGATTCGTATCGGTTTCATGCTGTTTTTTGAATTAAGTTTTAACGTGTTAAATAAAGCCATCCGGTTTCCGCATTTCTATCGCCATTTGGGAAACTGAGAACATAATAGTAGGTTCCGACCGGTAGGTTCTCGTCTGGTGCTAAAACGGTATTTCCCATATTGGTTCCGCTCCAACCGTTTTGGTAGTTTTTTGTCTCAAAGACCTTTGTTCCCCAACGATTGAATACTTCTAGATAGTTATCTGGATAATTTTCGATACACTCGATATAGAAGAAGTCGTTTACACCGTCATTATTCGGTGTAAACTCATTGAAAATGACCAAACAGTCTTCATTGGCCAACAGGGAGATGGTTACCTCTGCCCTGTTGTTTTCCATTCGGGCATCCGGTTGATCCATACTTATAATTTCTACTACGTTGGTATGGTCTTGACCTGCTAACATGGTTGTCTCCATTTCCAAGGCAACACGCTCTCCCGGTGTCATTATCGGAATGGTCCAAATACCCTGTTCAACATCATAGGTACCCATTGTCGTGATATGGTTTTCATATTGAAATCCGTTCGGTAAAACATCCCATACTTCTATTTTGGTGGCAGATATCGAACCGTTGTTTGTAATGGTAATCGTGAACACAACGGTCTCTCCCTCGAATGCTTCAAGTTTATCGGCAGTTTTTTCCACTGTTAGGTCGGCATCACAAACGACTATTACTTCTTGTTCTTGTTCGGTACGGTTTCCTTGCTCATCTTCATAGATCCAGGTAATGGAGTAGTTACCTGCCTCCGTAAACAGCATGTCGTCACTAGTGGTGGCCACTATCATTCCAGAACAATTGTCGTTCGCCGAAGGCGGCTCAAGTCGTAAAGGACAGAGGCCTTCCGCAATGGGCAAGTTTTCTACTATCGGAACCGGACCGATGGTATCGTTTACGGTAATCAGGTGCGCTACATCGATAAAGTTGCCCGCATCGTCGCTTACTCTATAAGTGCGCGTGATCACATCGCCCGTACGCGCCTCACCCTGGAAGGTCACCGTAGGCGGTACCGTACAGTTGTCGGCCTCGTCGAGCACCACCGATACGTCAGGTGCGGGAACCTCCGACTCGCACTGCACAACCAAGGGCGCAGGGTCGCTGGCGGTGGGGTCTTCTGTGTCGGCCACCGTAATGATATGGGTAACGTCGATAAAGTTGCCCGCATCGTCGCTTACTCTATAAGTGCGCGTGATTACATCGCCTGTACGCGTCTCCCCTTGGAAGGTCACCGTAGGCGGTACCGTACAGTTGTCGGCCTCGTCGAGCACCACAGATACGTCAGGTGCGGGAACCTCCGACTCGCACTGGACAATCAAGGGCGCAGGGTCGCTGGCGGTGGGGTCTTCTGTGTCGGCCACCGTGATGATATGGGTAACGTCGATAAAGTTGCCCGCATCGTCGCTTACCCGGTAGGTGCGTGTAATCACGTTGCCGGAGACGGTCTCGCCCTGGAAGGTCACCGTCGGGGGAACCGTACAGTTGTCGGCTTCATCGATCACTACCGCCACATTCGGTACAGGTACCTCGGAATCACATTGTACCGACAATGGATCGGGGTCGCTCGCGCTGGGATCTTCGGCGTCCTCAACGGTTAACAGTACTTCATCAGAAATAAGAGTACTACATACAGATCCATCGGTATTTCTAACAATGACCCGATACCTCATTCCATTTAAATCAACCGTCGCCGGATCAATAATAAGAATATCCGAATCAACCCCGGTATATACACTGGTACCTGTCAGAATATCTTGCCATACCCCATTATTAAGCTCTTGCCATTGATATTCATTCGCATTACTAGCGACTACTCTGAATACAGCCCTGGTATCGGGACACACTGTTGCATCTTCTGGTTGTTGTAGAATAATCGGGTCAGGTGAGGATGGTATTTCCCGATAGTCCGGTGTTCCGGAACTATCAGCATCGGCCGGGGCAGTATAAGGGGCCCCTACCACAGTACCATCATTATTTACGGGGGGCGGAGAACCTAGGGCGTATTCCATTCCATCACCGCCATCGGCCCCAGGGTCGTTATAAGCTTCATTGGCATCGGAACAGCCATCACCATCACTATCCAAATCAAATACATTGGGAACGCCGTCTCCGTCATCATCAAAGTCAAAAGGCATACACTCAAGACCTACCACCAAGGAAATCCAATTAATGTTGGTATACTCGATACGCATGGTAAAACTGGTATAGTTCCCTGGAAAACGGATTACCGCACTACCACCGTTCCCAATAATTCTATTCCCACCAAATTGAATATCATCGGAAGGGTTTTTATAGACCACCTCGTAAGGTCTATCGAAACTAATAGACTTTGCGCGACTGACACCACCAAGGTTTCCCATCAGCAAATACGTATTTTCAACGGGTTGTGAAAAGGTAAACGTATACTCCCCAATTCTTTCTGGAAAAGCAGAACGCCTATTGGATGGGGCATCGGGATAGTTATCAAAATCTCCTTCTGAATAGCCCTGAATACTATGAAATGTACCAAAATTGGGCCCGGAAACGGTTACATCTACCATTCCCTCGGGGGTTGCAATCTCTGCCTCCATGGGCCCAGGGCGATCCCAAAAGCCCCAAAGTATATTCTGGGTACAACGCGATTCCTCAGTATCTAAAATGCCATCATTATCGTCATCGAGATCCACCCGATCATCGTAGTCATCGTTGTCATTATCGTCATCGGCGCAAATCGTATAGCGACCAGGCAATACGGTATCTTCTACGAATCCCGTACCATAGGTAGCTCCTACAACGGTACCATCTGGATTCTCGATAGGCGTACCACTGCCGTAAATGCCGTCATCTCCCCCATCGGCATTCGGGTCTCCATAAGCCTCATTGGCATCCGAACAGCCATCATTGTCACTATCGGTATCCAAACGGTTCGGTATGCCATCATTATCAGAATCAAAATCAAAATCAGGACAACTAACACCAAGCAACAAAGAGGTACGAAGTAAATTGTTATCACTAGTCACGGAAATACTGCTATGGCTTCCGGGAAAACGTACCACAACATAAGCCCCATAGCCAATGATAGTCGTAGGGTCGGCATAGGCAACATCACTTGTTGGACTGGTATAAACCACTTCATACGGAACGTTAAAGACCACCTTTTCAGGGTTATCCCTGTTGGCACCAAGACCGGAGAGAATCATGTATGGTGTGTTTGCAGCATACGTACCGGATGGATTATCAAAATCGGAGAAGGTAAACGTATTTGTTCCCCCTGCATGTATATGGTAAGAACGGGTATCAGCAGGCATATCCGGATACCCTGAAAAATTTCCATAATCCAATATGGTGCTAGTAGAACCCGTAGCGGTAGTCACCCTAGTTATGGAATTGTCCCCTGCCGTAATCAAACCAAGCGAAGGTGTAATGGTCAAATCGGCCCAATAGACCCCGCTATCACATGTGAATTCATCCGTATCCAAAACACCATCGTTGTCATCATCCAAATCGGTGTTCGGATTGCGTGCACCACAGACCGTAGGGTCGGAAGCATAGGTAGTCGCTACTACATAACCGGTAGTATACGGAGCGCCCACCACTGACCCATCCGGGTTTTCATTGGGGGTACCCGTACCATAAACCCCGTCGTCTCCACCATCTGCGTTGGGGTCTACATAGGCTTCATTGGCATCTGAGCAACCGTCGTTGTCGCTATCCAAGTCTTCCTTATTAGGAATACCATCTTTGTCGTTGTCATGCGGAAAAGCAGTGCAGTCAATGCCCCATACCGCCGAAAAGCGATCAACGTCCACATCGGTCTCTATCGAGATGCTGCTGTGTTCTCCGGGAAATCGTACTACAAAATAACCGCCTGTAGCCTCCACCGTTTGTTGATTTACAAAAACGGTATTGCCATTTGGGTTCACATAGACTACTTCGTATACCTCACTAAACGTTACATAGTCTAAATCTGCCAAACTACCCAAAGAACTTATGAGTATGTAGGGGTTAAGAATCGATATTGGATTCCCATCGTTATCCTGGAAATCAAATAGATATGTTCCCGGTGTCTCTACATTGAAGTTTCTGCGATCTGTAGGTACATCGGCATAGGACGAGAATTGTGCGTAGTCCGGAATAGACCCGACCGAACCAAGAGGTGGTCCGGAAACCGCAAACTCTATGGTCTGGGCGTCATCGGTCGTAAGATTGGCATTGGTATTTGTCCCTATCCGAGACCAATAGACCGCCTCATTACACGGCTGTTCGTCTACATCAAGAATACCATCATTGTCATCATCTACATCGGTAATGTTTGGCACATCATCTCCATCAGTATCCTGGGCGTGTACTTGCGTAAAAGAGAATAATAAAAAAATGGATAACCAAACTAAAAGTCTGGAAAACAGCTTTTGGGTTTTCATTTCTTTTATGGGTTTTAGGTTTTGAAATGAAACCCGGTAATAGTAGACAGTCTTTGGGAAACTGTAAAACACGCATGGCGGGTGTTTACCGCCTCGTATTTTCATCGATACAAAATTAGTGGCAATGAGTATTGCCTTTTTTAAGATGTTGTGAATTGCTTGTTTCGAGTGGTGAAAAGCACTTTTTCTGATGTCTTTGTTTACAAAGTGTAGGTTTTACAAAATAGAGGTCTCGCCGAACTGCCCACAGCTTCGTTGAAACGTTTCTAATGAGCACTTAAAAAAATTCGTATAAAGCCATGTAGGTGGGTAAACGGTTTATGGTACCTCCAAATAATACACTACTGTCGATATATACCTGTATTTTAAAGCCAGGTAGACCCGTTCTTAAGCTGTGCTTGCCTGTAATGGAAAAACTATGGACTAGGAACAAGTGGTTTTTATAGGAGCTTTTTGTCAAAAAAATTTATGTGGAAGTAGTATAATGAAAAGGGCAAGCAAAAAAAGATACTATCTTTTTTGGTGAATACCTTAAAAAGTGAGGGTTTGATGTTTAGCTATGATCCGAACTTTTTCACTATTTCCGTTTTTTAACCCGGAAAAAGATATGGTCCCCAGGGCCAAGGCTCGGAATCGACCCAACCCTAAAGTCTCTGAGGAGATATTGAACCTAAAAAAGCCGTAAACACAATAGTATTTACGGCTCACGGGGGAATTTTGCTTAGGCTATTGTTTAAAGCTTTCAGTATTTTTATTACTTGCCACTAATGTTTTTCTTTGGCTTACTAATAAATAATCTTCACGCCACTCTTCGTACCCATAGGGTATCTTGCCGATATCGGGGTTGATGCTATCATCTATGAGAACAATCTCTAATGAAGGGTTGTTCCTGGCTGTAACTTCTATTTGCATCATTCCTTTATCAAAAGATGCTGTTCCATTGGCAATGTTTACAAACAGGAGATCGGCATTGTTCTCAAACTGAAATGTTTTTAGTTTTCCGGAAAAACTCAAATCTATTTCTTTTAGAGCTGTTGCGTTTAACTCAACATCTAGCAGCTCTTTATTCTCATATAAACGTATGGATTCAAGTCTGGGGCAATTTTTAATGATCAAGGTTTCCAGAAAAGGAGCAAATTTTAAATCTGGCAACTCGGTAATCTGAAGTCCATTAAGTTCTAGAGATCTTAAATCTTTGAAAACTTCCAATCCTTGAAGGTTTTTAATTTCAGGGTCGCTAAGTACTAAATATGAAATCTTACTGGTACGGTTGTTTATCTTACCTGAAGAATCTATAGTGATGCCACTTTCTATGAGTTGTTTTTTAAATGCCTTGTCCTGAATGGTCGTTACCTGACCTTGGATCTGAATGAAAAAGAGAAAACCCGTAAATGTAATGAACCATTGTTTCATAATCGTACTGTATTTCTTATGTTGACTAAAACTGTTCATGCATTCCTATGTTGAACCTTTGGTTGAAATTAAACGCCGCATCGTTGATACGGCGTTTGTCCCAAAAACTTGGTCTAATTACAACCGAGTTAACTTTGAATAAGTTGAGCCACTGATGTGACTGCTAGCTTAACGAGAACAAAGTAATGGCAAGCTCCTTATAATTCATACCGGAAATGATTACTTGGGTACTTTGTTTAATTATTTAGAACTCTTGAATGTTTATTTCGGTTTTTAGCGTAGTCTCATAAAGCGCACCCTTCATGCAGAAGCTGCCGTCTATGAATAATGTGGTGCTTAAGCAAGGGATTGTGAACTCAAAGGATGCTGAAGGCTTCCCTGTTTTTGAAGACTTACCCGTTTAGCAGTTAAAATAATTACAGAAAGTGACTTATACGCGTGCAAATTGCGTGCAAATAAAAAAGCCCTCAAGATAAAAATCTTGAAAGCCTTTGATTTTACTGGTGGTCCCACCTGGGCTCGAACTTCTAAAATAACTTTTTGATTTTCAAATACTTACATTCTTAAAAATAAAACAGCGCACCGAATTGGACACCTATATCTAGTTAAAATTAGCAAGAATTTAATCTATATCCAAAAAGATTCAAAGACAACTATTTGAAATTGAAAACTAATTTTTATGTAACAAAACGATGCTTCGAACATCTACTAGTTGCCAAGAAAATAGTTGTTTATATCTGTGAAAACTATATTTTAAACAGTAGAATTCTTAAATCGGCAGACCTATAACTCCAAACTTCTTACCTAATCCTAAAAATATCCAGTTCGGAAGTAAATCCCTTTAAATCTTCAATACTATAGGACAATTCTCCGTCGATCAGGAAGACCGGGAATATGACTTCCCTTAACTCCGGTTTTTCGGCATTGATCAATTTCCACATAGCTCGATTTTTTTCCTCATCATCGGTAACATCCAACATCTTAAAATCGATATCATTATCTAACATATAAGTGGTGGCAAAACTACATCGGGGGCATCCGTCCTTATAAAAAAGAACAATTCCCTCATCAATATCGCCTAGCACCTCTAATTTCTTTTGCTCTAACAATTTGTCCTGCGCTGCAATCTCTTCATTAGTAGGCTTGGGAAGATATTGATAGGTGTATGACATTTCAGATCTTTTGTTAGGTAATGGGGTTAAACGAACCATCTCCAATGTATCTTTGGCCTTCACCAATTTCGTGATTGGCCTACTATACCCTCGATAATTTTTGACCTTCATGGTCAAGGTTACTTCTTGCTGTACATTACTAATATTTATGGCCCTTACGGCCACCGCGTTGGCCTGGGGCTGTAAATCAATGATTACGTCATACTCTTGGCCCCAAAGCAACGAGGCCGAACATAAAGCAACAATGTTTAGTATTAGTCTTTTCATTTTCTTGTTGATTTTAATTTTAAATATAATCAATTGCATTAAATTAATGTAGATAAAAACGGTTGTTTTTGTAAGTTTTACTCACTACCGAAAGTACGTTTTGATAAGTATTTCAAATTCATACGTTCTATCTGAAAGCCTTCAAAACGGGTAAGTCCTCAAAATGATTTCCCCACCGAAGAATGAGATATAAAAATTTTTAGATACAACTAATACAGCTTTAATTCTGTAATGGTTATCCTGTTTTCGACACCCTCTAGAAGGCTTTCACGTTTAATAATTTCAATTGGATAGTAGTTGTCCAGAACTTCCGTAAAATGAACTATGGGATGATATCTACAAACAATTTTGTCGGTCACATACATCTCATAAGTGGTCTTCAAGGAGCTTAGCTCTTTGTGCTCTTCGGCAAAACTCGTTGGTATTTCCATGGCATAAAGGTTAAGACTTTCCAAGATGTTCTGTGGAATGGTTACCACTACTTTGAAACAATCGAACCCTTGAATCTTCTTTTTGATAGTTCTAAATTCTTGAAGTTCGATCTCTTCTTGATTTTTTAAAGTGCCCCTAATCGTCAATTCGTCTAATATCCATACCGAGTCCTTCAAACGATAGTACGTTTTCTTCCCGGTCGCCCTATCAATTACCGTTAATTCTTCGCTTTCCGTTAAAGGAGTATCTTGTACGGTACTTTCAATGATTGAATCCTTAAGAATATATTTATAAGTAAGTGGAATCAAGAAGTTTTTACGTGGGTCTAATGTATTTTCCAAGATAGGTTTCATCTGTAAATCAACTTTTGAGATGATTTCGGAGGAGTCAATTGCACGACCGCTTTTTTTTGAATTATGAAAAAGTAAATTCTTCATTAAGGACATCAAAGGAGGAATGTTTCTGGCTAAGGAGCTATCTAATTTTTTATCATCGACTACCAATCGTTCTTGAATAAAGACTATTCTCCCTTCGCTAAATTGTTGCTCAACTTCCTGAGAATACAATTTAAGACTAAGACATAAAACTATTATTGTTACAAAATTTTTCATTCGGACCTAATTAAAATAAGCTTCAAAGTCAAAAGTTGTGTTGAATAAAAAATACAGGTAGTAGGTAATTCCCATGACAAATTATGATATATTTCAGTGTGCCCAAAGCATTTCAAGACAATCTTACAAATAGTCTAATACCCTAAAATCAAGGGCAGACCAAGATTTTGAACTGCTACATTAGAATAAGTAAAGCGGGGAAATCCCCGCTTCAACTCCATTAACATTAACTATGTAATCTACTCATGATAAATCAATTAATTTCCCATCAAAATTTCTGGTTTGATCTGGTTCCCAATATTCTATAAACAATTCTCTCAGCTTTGACCAGTTGTCTTGAATTGAATAATGTTCAAACAATTCACCCTGCCGGGGAAAAGAGAGTTTTACCAAATTATTGCCTATAACCTTCCCCCCACCTAATGAAGCTCTGATAGAATACGAGGTATTGTCGGTTTTTCCACCATTCCAAAAACTAATATCATACATGAATTCGGGATACTCACCTTTGGGGCAACCTTTACAAAATTTGTTCTTTATATAATCAAAGTCAAGTATCGCCTGACGTGATAGGGCCTCTTTGCGACTCATTCCTTTTTCATACCATACGTCAAACCTATGGTCAAACTGTTTAAGTTTAATCATAAACACTATCCAGTCATTGGTACACTCCTCCAGTGTTCGGGGCCTGTTTTTCCAAATGACTACGATTTCTTCCAGTGGGTTCATATTATCTCGGGGTATGTATCAGATACAAATTATTTAACCCTTCGTCCTTGAGTAACTTTTCGAAGGCTTTTCTGACAATGTCATGTTCAAAGTGCCATTCTACAGGTAAACCCTCGGCCGCGTTAATTTGCCTTCTAGCTTGGGATATAATGTCAGCTTGTCCAGTAAAAAAATCTTGAAACTCACCATTGGTATTAACAAAGTTAAGATATCCCGACTTTGCATCCGCTAAAATACCATTTCTGATGGCATCGAACCGTACATTGTTAAGTTCAAAACTTTGGTTCCATGGCATACCGGAGATAAACTCTTGATAGGATTTTGCGGCATCACTCATTGATTCGTTCACCACTTTCCAATTACCCTTTGCCAAAACCTTAAGGTACTTACTTAGTGAAGCCATAGAGATTGCGCCCACCCCACTCTTAATGAAAAAGTAAGCTCCACCACCACGGCTTGGAGAGACTACCGTGACGATATCTAAAAGGGAAAAGCCTGCATCCTTTAGCTCATCAATGAAATCTTGATTGGCTGGTTCTACCACGAATGCACGGTCTCTGCTTCGGATTTGAAAAAGTTGTTCCAAAGTCTCGTCGGTCACGTCCGATGGGATATTGATGCCAGAGCCCTTTAGAAAGTTCCGGACACTTCTACCCTCACGTTCATCCGAAACTGCGGCTTCCAATAAGAAAGTGAACATATTTAAAACCCCGTCGTAAGCAGAGTTTACTACTTGTATGGATAATACAACGACTGCATCGAATTGGCCTTCACATGGTGGATTTGGACATTCTTGATAGGGAGTATACCTTACCTGATTCATCATAGTATTGAATGCCGATTCGAAATCGTTAGCAAGGACATAGCGGGTAAACTGTATTTCCTGAGGTGTCCCGTCCATTCTTATTTCAACTATATCTTTAGCAATGGTTTTTACATTGGGTACATCTTTGTGCATATCTAGAAACAACTGTAACTCCAGCACCAGTTCTACCTCCGGGCCGTCCTCTAAGAAATCCTCTTGCTGCGTTGAAAGCTGTATTTTATTATCGAGCCAGCCCACAAAGCTTCCGAAGTCGGCATCTCCGGGACTAGAGGGATTCACAGGAACACCACCGGGGAGTGCGGGTCGTCCACCACCCGTGGGGCAACGGGCCGTCTCCCCGCCTTTTTGAACATCCCCGCCACCTCCGCCCGGGTTGGTGCTACAGCTTACGCCGTACCCCATTATGGGACTACCTGTTCCGGCACCACAGCTGCCCGAGCCGTGGTAAGAGCTTCCGGTATCGTAGTTTATCTGGGTCTCGCAAAGTCCATAAGTTACATACGACCAGCAGTAGATGTTCGGAATGTTGAAGCCCGGCCCGGTAGGCCCAAAGGTGATGCTCGGGCAAGGCGCACCATCCCGCAGCATATCTAGCTCGGCCCCTTTCCCATTCTTTGAATACTCCTCTCCCGAAACGTCATAGAAGTAGACTTCTCCGGTATAGTCGCGCAGTTTGTCGGCATCGAGCCTCCATTGCAGGTAAAAGGTTGGGTCCGTTACGTACTCGGCAATTACCGGATCCAGCAGTTCCCCGTTCTCATCACGAGTGGCGATCAAATTGTAGAACACCAAGGGGTCCGACTCCGGTGTCTCCAGACGAAAGGCGTAGTTCTCCACGCCCACCGAGTCTGTGATCACGTTCACCTCGTCCCAATTAACCGTGTACTCGGTGGGCTTTTTCAAGTTATGGGTGCTTACCTTGAGCACCCCCTTCTCCCCGCCCATAACATCGGCCACCAAGGCACTGATTTCAGGGATGTCGCTCCCCGTTACCCTTTCGTGGTAAACGGTGCCTGTAAGGGCCTCTGGTTCAACGGTATTTTCCGGAGGTATATTAAGGTTTTCCTGTTCACAGCCAATGAATGCCAATGATAGGATGCATACTAGCATCACTATAAAAGTCGATTTTTTCATAATGTCTCGTTTAATTATTTATTGATAGGTTTTGCAGTAAATCTATCGAAGTCGATTTCCGCTTGCCCAATGTAGGAAAGAAGCTGTATTAAGATTGAAAATAAGCCTTACAATATGTAAGGGTCTTCCCTTACTTTCGATGAAAGGTCGCTTTTAACGGTGAATTGCTATGTAATTAGATCAAGCCCAAACGCTTAGCGGCTTCCACTAAAGTCTTGACCGATGAATCTCTTAGACATAGCAGTGCTACCATTCTTCTCTTACGCCGCTCTATCCCGGATAGCGACAACGGTACAAAATCGGGTATGTCCTTCATAGGAATCCCTTGGGAAAGGCAATGAATGATTTTTCGGTCGATATCATCCAATGGTAAGTTGTTGCCTGCCTCATTTCGTAGAAAGCCGACAATACTTTTTGAATATGCTATTTTGTTCTGAAGGATCATCAGAATATCTACCTTCAATGAGTCGTACCCAATTTCCGTTTTGACCATGAACCCCTCTGGATTAATGTTCTTGCTGATTTGGTAGAAGACATGATTGTCCGATAAGGAAGTGATGATGATCAATTTGGTACGTGGAGAGAGCTTTCGAAACGTTTCGCCGAGTTGTTTGCCATATTCGGTTATCTTTCCCGATTTGTCGGGTAAGCGCATATCCAAGATGGCGACATCATATTTTCGATTTTCCTCGATGCTTTCATCTATGGCTTTCTTGGCATCTTCAAAAACACTTTGTGAAGTGATATCAAATGGCAACTGTCCTTTCTCCTTGGCGATATCATTTAGAATATTGGTGTACACCCCGCGCATCAGGGGCTCATCTTCCACAATTAAGACACGTATTCTTTTCATGGAACCTTTAGTTGCTTAGGATAAGTTCTTCCCCGTTGCAAAACTTCCATTTGATATAGAGGTCAATAGCTCCGACAATTTCCAAATCCTTAAAACGTTCCGCCAAGGAATGGTCGTGCAAAAATGTAAGGAAGAAAGGGAGTTGGAGTTTCCACGGCATTTTAGAAATAGGTAAAGCTTGCTGGCCATTATATGAAAAGAAGATGGACGCGTATTGATTTACGAATAGGGTAAGCCCATAATTAGGAATTTGGAAAATCTCTAGCATTTTATCATTTTTTTCCAAAGGTTTCATTTCATCGACCATTAGTAGCTTGGAAATCCGCCCGAACCATCAACTTTCCTAAATAATTATTTGCATGTTACAACGCCTTTTGTCGAAGGCTTTAAAGCAGATGGTATGAAGGACGGATTATCAGCTCAAATAAATTACTTATCTTATCTTCTAATATCAAAAGTAGTAAATAATATTACAATAGTAGTTCATAAAAGTACATTATTTGAAATAAATGCTTACAGTTCCCATCATGACCGCTGACGAAATACTAGACCATATACTTTCAGAATTTCAAACCGATAAGGCGGGCCTTGCATCCATGTTAGGGGTGCACAAGTCTACCATTAGCAATATTTCCCAAGGTTATACAAAAAAAATATCCTCAAAAATTGCGCAGCGCATTGTTGCCCTACGTCCCGAGATCAATTACGATTTTATCATCGGCAAGAGCAGTAAATTAAAATCATCGGATACGATGGCGACCGAGCCCAACGAGGTCTATTTGAACACCAAAGGTAGGACCAAGGTCAGTGTGGCAGAAATAGCCACATTCATGCTGAACAATATAGAAGCATTTGAAGAAAATGAGATATTTAAAGTGTATAAGAGTTCTCTTGTAAATCAGGCAAAAGTGGAGTTGTTGCAGGAACAGATTGCCATAAAATCCAAGATGAAAAAAGAAAGCTGATCGATACAGGTGCAAGATTTTATCATCGGAGATTGGTAATCAGTATTTTTTCTATTTCCTGCTCTGTGATACCGTCAATCCCAAAATCACTTAAAAACATCAGAATTTTTAAATTCTTAAGTTTCGATTTTGTTCGCTGATTTTTGTCCTTCCATTCCCCTAGGTTTTTGACGGCTAGGAGTGATTTTAAAAACTCCTTTTCACCGTCGTAGTCTTGTTCTTGCTCTTCAAACCTTTCAATTATGTCGGCCAATGCCAGGACAGTTTGTTGAACGGAAAACTCCCTGTTTTGGAGCTTCTTACGTATTTTAATTATTTCTTCAACTAATTGTTGCATTGTAGGCTTATGTTTCGGATAAGGTTTTGGATTTAAGGATGTTTACAATTTGCTCCTTTTCCTTCTCAAATTCGGCTTTTAATTTATTTCGTTTTCGTTCCCATCCCGCAATCATCTTTATTAGCACCAATAATCCAATGAATAAAAGGCAAGAACCTATGGCGTATAGATGTAAGTAAACATTATCGATATAAAGGTTTGGCTGAAAAACCCAAACGAGTTGAATGGTATAGCAATATACTGGAATCAAAAATGAGCTTATATAAGGTCTTAGGAGAATCCCAAAAATCATCAGCATTGGTGCGGCGGACTGGGTAAATACCCAGATGAATGTAGGGAAGTTGGAAAATCCGAAGGTATTCATTTCTTCCCCAACACCTATTAAATCAATAACCTTATCCAGATATAGCAATAATCCGGATAAGGCTATCAAAAAAGAACCTAGTGATCTTTTAGTTACCCCCTTGATCTCCGGGGCGTTCAACATCTCTTTTATCAACGTTGTGAACTTCATAAAGTGAATCGGTTTCTGCGGTGTCGTTGTTTTCGCAAGACCAAAACATTCCGGTCATTAAAATCACTAACACCAATAATAATCGTTTTACTGTTTTCATAATAAACATGCTTTTAATTAATAATTATTCAGCATGTAAATTACGAAGAACCCCTAAATGTAAGAATATTATTCAGTCGTTCCCTACTTTGGATTACGATAAACGATAAAGTACTTCTTAATAGGGATGAATGAATTACGACATTTAATCGGTAAGTTGTATCAAGGCTTTTTCAGCTTTGATACATCAGACAACTCTTTTCCGCTTCGTCCCAAATCCAACCATAACTTACCTTGCACGGGGATCCTGTCCGGTTTTTGTAGTGTCCAGATAGGTAAGCGTAAAGCAAAAACCGGATAGGGTGCAGCCTACTACTCGCTAGGGACACCTTGAATCGTTTCTTTCCACTCCTTATAAGCCTCATAAGCTTCCGGTCGTTCCTCAAAGTACCGGGTGAAACGTTCGATGATCTGGTCTTGCCCCTGTTCAAAAGCTTTCTTTTTTTGATTTTGGAGTCCGTAGCCCTGATAACCAAAATATCCGATGGCGAACAAGGGCAGCAGCATACCGATGGCATAGAGCGTCAACAACCATTCCGGCAAGTTTCTGGAGGCTTCCAATTGGGTTCGCTGTTCGTCTAATTGCTTTTCCAACCGCCTTATATGCTGTTTCTGTTCTTTGAGGAATTCCTTTAAGTGGTATTCGATGTTCGAACTGTCCGCCTTTATCTTTATGGTATCCAGATTTTTGCACAACGTTTCCAATTTCTTTACCGAGTTGTCAAAGCCCGCCAGTTCATCGGTGAGCAGTTCCATCATTTCTTCCAATTTTTTCATTCCGTTCTTTTTTTAGTATCCCATTCCGATATCGATGCCCGTTCCCAGACCGTGCTTGATGCCCCTTTTGATGATGTTCTTGGTAAGGGTAAGCGCCATGTTCGCGCTCATTTCCACCATCTTGCCCGCTAGCGGTACGGATGCACCCTTTTCCAAGGAAAGCCCTTTTGAGGTAGTATTGGAGATTCCGAGGGCGATCTTGCCACCAGTCATGGAGCGGTGTACCTCGCTCCCTTTTAGATTATGGCCCTTGTACCGGAAGCGAAAGCCTTGCAATCGGTTCGCATTGTTGATGACAGGGACGACCACGACCTTTTGTTGCTTCATCAATTTGATATAGCTATCGAAATCCTTCGGCCGTCCCCTCTCCATGACCGTCTCATGGATGTGCTTTATTTCGTTGCGGATGGCCTTTAATCCCAGCAACCTTTCTTTTTGCACCTCCCTTGCCGTTACCAGTCCCATTTCCTTGGCGACCTTCTCGGCGGCCAATTGGCTCCGCTTTCCGATAAAACTATCCTTATAGGCCTGGCCATCGAAACCGATGCGGTTGGCATAGAGATGTATATGGGTATGTTGTTTGTCCCGATGTACGAAAGCCACCGCTTGGTGGTGGGTCAGCTTCATTTCCGAGATAAAGCCCTTGACGACTTTGGACAGTTGCTTATCTGAAAGTTTATTACCATCTTCCACGGTCGGGCTAAGGACAAAACTTAGGGTATTGTTCTTGGTCCGGGTATTTAGTTCCTGTACCAATTTGAACTCCTCGGTAATCTCCTTCGGATTCTCCCCGATCAGATGTTGGGAATGGACAATCTCACTCCCCTTGTCCTGGTTCCAACCATAGGAAATGGATGCCCCGGTATGCGCTATGGATTTTCCCTTGCCTATCATTTCTTGAAATTGTTCAGATGTTCACGAATCTCATTTGCCAATTCTTCGACCTCCACCGCCAATCTTGGGTTCCTTTTCTTGAACATATTCGCGATGCGCTTAAAATTGTTCCCGTATTTGACGAGCATGGCATACTGTTGTAATTGTTCCGTGGTCAGGCGTTCGATAAGAGTATGATTGAAAGCAGAACTTCTACAATATTCGGAGAGGGACAGCCCGGCCCTTTTGGCCTTTATCTTGAGCAGCTTCTTTTCGAAGACACTGCACCGGAACTGTATGGTTTCCCGTTTCATTTTCCTTTTTTCTTTTGCGACCAAGGGGAGCAAAAGCAAGATTGTCATGACAATGACACATCTTGAACTTCGTACCCTTTTTCAAATTAGGGGGTACTTTGTAGACAAGGGAAAACCAAGAAAGTTTTAACAGGGTAATGGGTCGGTTTTTGAACTTTGTTCAAGGAATCGGAAAAAATATTGAGGATTTAAATACGTTCAAGACGGGGAAAACGACAAAATATACCGAGGGGTCTTGGGAATGTAGGTGCGCCTATTTTGATTTTACTTAACGCTTATCTTCCCGAACACTACAAAATTGAAATAGGAACCGTGCGCAAAGTTCTTAGGTAAGGATTCGGGAAACTGAAATAATAGATTTTTATACTGTCCGAAAAACAGGGAAGCCTTCAAAACGGGTAAGGCTACAAATCTTTTTGTTTTGATTTATTTTTTCTTGTCCAAAGCAAAATCCAAAAGATTTTGCGGACTTCATAAAAATACACAAACCTTTTGTTTAAGCCCGAAGCCCTTATTGTTTAAAGCTTTTGTTGTAAACCGTATTTTTTACAGTTTTGATTTGTATTCAATTAACTCGTCGTAGCTAACACAATTAATTAGTGCTTTAAAAATACTTTTTAGTTCGAAAGTCATATCCCAATATACATACGGATAATGATTTGTCTCTTTAAACATTTCTTGGTCGACAAACTCGAACATAACTCCATTAAATTCATATTTAAAACCTTTCCCATAGTATATTCCATTTGAATGAAGCATGCTATTTCTATACGAGTTCAGAAATGAAAGAAATTCTAAGTCCTTTTTATAGTCTCGTTTATACATGGCCTTGTTTACTAGGCTCCGAAATTTCCTTAGCAATGGAATAAAAGTATTTTTTGTTAAAGAATTAATTACAATTTCCTTGTTTTCCGGAGATAAGTCTTTTGTGACTTTTATTATTTTATGATTCAGGTCAACTATTAGTTTATTCTTGACACTATCTGAACATACAGTATTGAAAATGTCCGATAATGAAAGTTCAAATGCTGTCCAGCTATTTAAAATTACATTTCGATTTAGAGTGCCAAAGTATCCCAATTCCATTAATTCAATTCGAGCGATTT
The DNA here is from genome assembly GCA_947493175.1 of uncultured Flavobacteriaceae bacterium. Taxonomy (GTDB): domain Bacteria; phylum Bacteroidota; class Bacteroidia; order Flavobacteriales; family Flavobacteriaceae; genus Pelagihabitans. The sequence goes on from CANLQD010000001.1 coordinate 1,040,687, forward strand.
GAGTTATTCTAGAAAAATGGTTTGAAAAACCTGTGTCCTGTTCATGAAAAAGGACTCTTTCTTGAGACATTAACTTAGATAATGTGTAAGAAACTTGCCCCAAGTAATAATCATAAACAATAGTGTAGAAAAGACAAAAAAAGGAATGCCGTACATCAGCTTTGTCATATTCCAAAGAATGAATTTCCTCCTTAACTTTTTCAGTTTTTAATAATAAAAAGTCTAAATCTTGAAGGGTCATTAACATTGTTTACAACGGATAGTATATGAAAAGTAGCGGCTTTCTCCGAACTAACTTTTTCGGCTTATAACTGACTCTTATTTTATCATTCATCTTCCATTTCAGCACTAGAACCGCTATTTTTTATTTACCGTGTGCCTGTTGCACAACTTTGTTGTTAAAGATACTGATAGATCGTAACTTTAAGCTTGCAAGGCAAGAAGGACTATCAAGAAAAGCTTTTCAACAGTTTTCAGTTAAGTGAACGCATACCCAAGGATAATTTCTACCGTCGTTTGAAAGGGGTGCTCGAACTGGATTATGTGTATGCCCTGACCAATGGTTATTATGGTAAGAACGGCCAAAAGAGCATCGACCCAGTGGTGTTTTTCAAACTGTGTTTGGTGGGCTATCTAGAGAACATCATCAGTGACCGCCAATTGATCTCGCACTGTTCCATGCGAATGGACATCCTGTTCTTTTTGGGCTATGATATCGATGAGGAGCTGCCCTGGCACAGCACGGTCAGCCGCACGCGGGGGCTGTTCCCCGAGGCCATCTTTGAGGAAGTTTTTGAGAAGGTATTGGGGCTTTGCATTGAAAAGGGCATGGTCAGCGGCCATACCCAAGCGATAGACTCGGCCCCGATAAAGGCCAATGCCTCTATGGACAGTTTGGAGCTGAAGGTACCGGTCGAGGAATTGGATGTGCACTTGAAAAAGCTGCGCCATATCAGCGCCATGGACAGACAGGGGCCAAGGCGCAAGAGCAAGAACGACAGATCTGGCGATGGCCATAAAAAGATAAGTGCGAACACGCAAGAACTACAGGCGATAAAGGGCCGCAACAAGAAGTGGTCCAAGGACCAGGACCGACGTCCCGGTGCGGGGAACAAGGGCTCGAAATATACATCGAACAAGACCCATTACAGCCCAACGGACCCCGACGCTAGAATAAGTGTCCCTGTCACCGACGAGCGATAGCGAGAGGATGACAAAGGCAAGGCCAGAAAGCTGAACTACCTCTCACAATTGAGCGTGGATACGGCACACCATGTGATTACAGATATCAGGGCCTACCATGCCGACGGGAAGGACAATCAACAGCTTCGGGATATCGTCGAACGTTTGAACCGCCGCCTGTGGCAAAAGGGCCTTGTATGGCAGAACTGCGTGGCGGACACCGGTTACAGTAGCGGTGTGAACTATGCCTTTCTGGAGGAAAGGGGACTTAAAAGTTTCATACCGCCCCATGGCACCTATAAGGGCGGCCCCGACGGGTTTACCTACATCGATGTACACGACCACTATATTTGCCCCAAGGGCAAGGTCATCCCCTTTACCAAAGTGTTCAACGATTACCGTACCGGTACCAAGAAAAAGGAATACCGTGCCAGCAAAAAAGTGTGTTCGGGCTGCCCCATACGGCGATCGTGCCTTGGCAAGGGCGCCCAAGAGAAGAAGTTCAGTGTGACCTACTACCGAGCGGAGTACCAACGCAACAACAAAAGGGTGAACAGCCCACAGGGCAGGTATATGAAAGGCAAACGGCAGAGTACCGTGGAACCTGTTTTTGGCATCCTCACCCAGTTTATGGGTCTGAGAAAGATCAACACCATCGGCATCAACCAGGCCAACAAGTGCATGCACCTCTCAGCGATGGCGTATAATTTGAAAAAGTTCCTGAATTTCCAGCAAAAACGTGCCAAGAGCGGGACGGGCACCCTAGAAGCCAAAAGCTTTATCGAAAACATCCTTAAAAGCCTGATTTCGGCTCTTTTTAACCACCTGTATATCACAAAGCAACGACTAGCATAAAAACTAAAAAGCCCTTAATTTGAATCATTTTTTCAGGTTTGCAGTGCTTGTACAACGGCTACCGTTGTTGTGTGCCGTTTTTTTGTCTTATGTCACTTGCTTATATACGTTAATATGCGTTAATTTGACCCTAAATTCGTTTCTTATGAATCATTCAAGTTTCCTAACTATCGATGAAGTGGCTCAACACCTGAAAATTACGAGACAGACGGTATCAAAATACATCAAAGCAAAAGAGCTTAATGCTGTTAAGATAAACAAGAGTTATCGAATTACAGTCAATGACTTTGAGAGTTTTGTCAATTCCAACACAACTGCTCAAGAGCCTTCGATCTCTTATTTGAGAAGAACCAAGAATTGTACTCTTCAATATACTGATAAAGCAGATGAATTCGAGGTAGTTCATGGAATCACGCATGGTGAATTAAGAACAATTAAAGAATCAAAGCAAACCGAGAATAAATTCATCTTTGGTGATAACTACTTCGTTTTAAAGAATCTTTTTGACACTCACAAAGGGCTTATTGATTTAGTCTACATCGATCCACCATTTGGTACTGGACAGGATTTCAACTCTATTGACGAGCACTCCGCTTATTCTGACAAGTTAGTTGATAGCGAGTTCCTTGAGTTTATCAGAAAGAGGCTATTTTTATTGAAAGAATTGATGTCTGAAAGAGGTAGTATTTACCTTCACATTGACAAGAAAATAGGACATTATGTGAAGATAGTAATGGATGAAGTTTTTGGTTATAAGAACTTCATTAACGATATCACTCGCATAAAATGTAACCCTAAGAACTTCTCACGAAACGCATATGGGAACTATTCAGATATGATTTTGTACTATGCCAAAAACAGAGATAGTCAGATATGGAACGACATTAAAGAGCCAATGACGGAAGAGAAAAGAAAAGTGCTATTTCCCAAAAAACACCCAAAACATGGATACTATACTACAAATCCGATTCATGCACCTGGCAAGACAGTCAATGGTGATACAGGCTTAGAGTGGAAAGGACTAATGCCACCTAAGGGAAGACATTGGAGATATAGTCGTGAAGTCTTAGATGAACTTGACAATAAAGGATTGATTGAATGGTCGAATACAGGAAATCCAAGAAAAATTGTTTTGGCAAGAGAACACAAAGGATTTAAAATTCAAGATGTTTGGGAATTCAAGGATAAAGGACTTTCTTACGTTGACTATCCGACACAAAAGAATTTCGATTTACTTGAGCGAATAATTAAAAATTCTTCCTATCAAAATTCTATTGTACTCGACTGCTTTGCTGGTTCAGGAAGCACTCTGAGGGTTGCAAATAAATTAGGTAGAAAATGGATTGGTGTCGATAATTCAACTCACTCGCTGGAGGTAATCAGTAAAACCTTTGACAAAGATCAAATAGATTTTGAGTTTTTAGAATATGTACCACACGATTAAAGATGCGTTCCTAGATACTCTTCAAGCAAAAGAGCACTGACAATATCGTATGGAAATTCTTGTACGAGGACGTTAACCTTATCGTTTATTATAGAACCATTGGTCTTTTTGGTCGCCCAAGGAAACCCGTCAATGATTCCAACCCTAATAACATCTCCACGTTGATCTCTACAGAAATCCAAGACATCCTTAACTTGGTTGTTTTGATTACCACCTGAGCGACCAATCCATTTTGCTTCTCCAATAATGTAGGTTTCATTCACCTTCACTACTAAGTCTGGGCGTTTTTGTAAATTTTGATTGAGGGTTTCGTTTACGAATGTCTTCCCATCTTCTTCTGAAGAACTCAACACATAGATTCCCTCAGTTGATTCTTCGAAATCTTCAAGATTCAAAAGCTCAAAATTGCTTCTTATCCAATTTGTAAACATTGGTCCCATTTGCTGATTAATCTTAGGAGCGGACTCTAGTCTTACTACCAATTCATCTGCGGTCATTGCATATAGAGTATTGGCAATTCTATTTATCTGTCTTGGGTTTGAAGTTCGACAGTTCTCCACTTCTTTTATCAAATAGGAAAGTGGCTCGTCATAAGGAAATTTTACTTCCCCTTGAAGTATTTGAATCAATTCGTCTGTTCTTCTCCCTTGATGTGCTGAAATAATACTTCTTTTAAGTCTCTGTTCCAAGTGGTTTGGGACTGCAGTTTCAAGGGGGTAAATTGTCAATAGATTGTCGAGATATGGAGTTTCTTCGAATAACTCCATGCTTCTGAGTATCCATTCATTAAGCTCGTCTCGTTCGTTTTCTATGTCTATTGTTCTATTCATGGGTCAAATTTCGCCTATTATTTCTGCTTTTCAAATGGCACACAACGTAGGAATATAGATCATTAATGATCTATATATCTTTTATACGGGGAACTAAGATAAGAGATTTTTGACCCAACTGAACGAGGTTTCTGATATTCAAATATATGTATCTGTTATTTGAAAGAATTATAATCAAGTGTTTTGAACATGATTTTCGAGAGTATCATTGGACTAATAAACCAAGGCTAGCCTAGTTATCTCGATAATCTTTACTACGCCTTAGCCTTTGACAATGAATACCGCCCTCTCAAAATACTCATATCCCTCCCCAACTTCTTATCAATAACCTTGGCATAAATCTGAGTAGTCCTTAAAGAAGTATGCCCCAACATTTTACTTACCGATTCAATGGGAACGCCATTGCTTAGGGTTACGGTGGTAGCGAAGGTGTGTCGGGCCAAATGAAAGGTCAATCTTTTGTTGATTCCACAAATAGTGGCGATTTCTTTTAAATAGGCATTGGTTTTTTGATTGCTGAGAACGGGCAATAGTTTTCCTTTCGCACTTACTTCGTACTTGTCCAGAATCTGTTTAGCGATAGGAAGCAAGGGAATGGTACTCTGTACCTTGGTCTTGGTCCTGTTGATCGTTATCCATTTTTCACCGTCCGCACCTATCCTTATCCTCTCACCGGTCAGGTTCTTGATATCGATATAGGAAAGCCCTGTAAAACAGGAAAACAAAAAGATGTCCTTTACCTGGCGGAGTCGTTTCAGGCCCAATTGAGCTTCCAATAGCTTTTTGATATCTTCTTCGGTCAGTATTTCCCTTTCTGTTTTTTCCCATTTGGCCTTCCAGTAGTAAAAGGGGTCTTTGCGTATCCAACCGTTTGCGAATGCCATGCGAACAATTTTCTTGAAGTTGAGCACATACTTGGTAACCGTGTTATGGCTCCCTGCATGGTTGGCCTTTAAATACTCGTAGAACCGTGTAACAAATCGAAAGTCGACCAGCTTTATCGAAATATCCCGCAAACGGTACTCCTTTTTGATAAAGCGTTGCAAATGCCCATGTGTGCGTACATGTCGCCTGTAGGTACTGTAACTATATTCGATTCCTACGATTTTCGCGACTTGTTGATTGTGCTCTTCGTAAATCGCCAAGAGATTCTTTATCTCCGTACTGTTTCCGGTAAGTTTGTTCTTGATCGTGTCGGCCGTAAACGGTTTTTTCTTTTCTACCAGTTTTGTATGCACCTTATTGGCCTTGGAGACATAGCTATCAATAAGTTTATTGATGGCTTCGGCCTCTTCGGAGGCTCCTTTGACCCTGCTTCTGCTGGAACACCATTTATCTGGCCTTACCTTTCTTCCTAAACTGAATTCACTTCGACGGCCATTGACGGTGATACGCAAGTAAAGCTGTGCGCGACCTTGTTTGTCCAAACGGTTGCCGCGCAAATAGCACAAAACTGCGAGGGATGCATTTTTCATTTTTCTATTTAAATTAGGTTAAACGAATGTTGTCGAAATAGGCCGACCGATTCTTTAACACTGATTTTATCCCATTTTTGCGAATATCATAATGCGCACCGAATTGCGCACCTATTTAGGTGATATCAGCTGAATGCAAATAGAACTGAAAAATACTATAAGACTGCAAATCAATAATTTACAGTCTTATTTGAAGTGAAGTGAATTTAAAAAGTGGTCCCACCTGGGCTCGAACCAGGGACCCTCTGATTATGAGTTGTACGATTATTTCAATTTTTGACAACACTTATATTTTAAAATATTGATATTCAGTATTTTAATATTTTTTGAAATGAAAATATACGATATAGTATCATCGTTTTATGTGCAAATTATGTGCAAATTTTTTCGTACCTTAGAAATATGAAAACAAGTCTAAGGCTCAGTCTGGATATGCGCAGGAAAAGAAGGGACGGTACCTATCCGATCATTCTGAGGCTTGGCCATTTCCAAAGAACGACCTCCATATCTACAGGCCAGACCTGCAGTGTCCAGGACTGGGACACGGACAGGGAAAAGGTGCGCCGGGGATACAAGGGGGCGATTTCCGCTCTAGAACTGAACCGGTCGCTCGAATTGCAGAAATCGAGTGCATTGGAGGTCATCAACAAACTCCGAACAGCGGGGGAACTGGACTATGTTTCCCTTTCCCAATTGAAGGAAAAGATAACGGGCAAGTCATCTTACGACTCCTTCTACGATTTCGGGGACTCCTTGGTAGCACAAATGGAATCGGCCAACCGATACGGTTCCGCAAGGGCTTATAAAGGTGTCCTGGGAATTCTCAAGGTCTTTACCAAAAAGAGGGAACTTAAGTTCAACCAGGTCAATTACGAATTTCTCAAAGCGTTCGAACGGTTTCATCTGTCGAAGCCCGGGAACACCCTCAACGGCCTTGCCTCCTACATGCGGACAATAAAGGCCATTTACAACAAGGGAATCAAGGAAGGGCTGGTCGAAAGGGATTCCTATCCGTTCCATCGGTACAAGATCAGAACGGTTCCCACTGAAAAGAGGGCCATCAAGGTAGATCTGATAAAAAGGATTATGGAGCTCGATATTGAGCCGGAAAGCGCCCTGTTCCATCACCGTAACTACTTCTTACTTTCCTACATGTTCATGGGAATGTCATTTATCGATTTGGCCTTTCTAAAGGTCTCCAATATTGTCGACGGGCGCATCAAGTTCCAAAGGAAGAAGACCTCCAAACTATACGATATCAAGATTACCGAACAGCTCTCCGAAATATTGAACCACTATGTTTTCGACAAATCGGGAGATGAATACATATTCCCGATTCTAAGACGTGATACCCTTGCCTTGAAGTACAAGGACGAACAGTGGGCGTTAAAGCGTTATAACAAGGGGCTCAAAAAGATCGCGGAGCTCTGTGGCATCCAGGAACGTCTTACATCCTATGTTTCGCGGCACAGTTTTGCTACCCATGCGCTCTTCAAGAATATTCCTTTAGCGGCCATTTCGGCAATGTTGGGCCATAGTAAGCTCAGTACGACCCAGGTCTATTTGAAATCACTTCCGAGCAATGTTCTCGACAGCTACCAGGAAGAACTGAATATCCTATAAAAACAATCTCCCAACATTGACTTTAAGTCAATCGGCCGGCCGGTTTCTGCAGCTCGACTTCCATAGCTCCAGTAGCATTTTTCTTAGTGATCAACTTTCAATAGTGACCGTCCATTCGGAAGGGAATTAAATACCATTACCGTCCCGTTGCCTAATCGAGTATTTGCCCTTACTCATTGTAACTGGCGGATTGGTTCCCGATGTTATAACTTTTACAATTAACATTTCGTAAGGCACGATAATTGAGGTAAATACTTAAACTCGTGGTACCATTGAATAATTGACACTAACCCCAATTTTCCAGGTAGTTGGCCGCCCGCTATGCGCCGTCAAAACTACTGCATATGGATTATATTGCGCTTGCCCAACAACTAGAAGAGGAACTTATCGGAATCCGGATGTTGACCCCGGACGTGGTCAAACAGTGCAACCTCGCTATCGAGCTCAGCAGGAACCTGCTGACCGATTTCAAGGAGATGGTACGGAAACACGGTTTCAAGGACGAAAAAGAGGAAATCCACTTTTTCAAAAAAATCAAAACGGTACCCTTGGAGAACATTGTATACCACTTTGAGCTGAGGACCTTCGAGATCAAGTTCCCAAAGACCGGAATCGGTCTACAGAAAAAATATATCGAAAAAAAGCAAAAACGGTTGAAACCCTATTTCTTGACCAACCTGGATTTCGTACAATACGTAGAACAGGACAAGACCTATTTGGACGATAAATACTTCACGAGAAAGTATTTCAAGGAATACAATATCGCACATTCTCATTGGTACTATCGAGACCCGAAATCCAGTAGTGCCATGGACCTGCCCTTGGCAAAGCTGAGAGCACGGCATCGTCTGGCCAAGTATTACGACGAGCGACTCGCAAACCTGGGAAAGGTTCCCGAAACGAAACGCAACGGTATACTGCTGAAATGGACAGGTTCCTCGACCGACCTTACCGAACTGAGCTACGCCCTCAAGTTCTCCATGGCGGTGAACTTTGGCAACGTTCCGGTCGGGACCATCCAGGCCGCATTGGAACATACCTTCAACGTGCGACCCGGTAATCCGCACAAAAATATGGCTGAGATAAAGCGAAGAAAAAAAAGCCGCACCAAGTTTACCGATGATCTAAAAAGGGGTTTGTTGGACAAGATGGACAGGGACGATTGCTGACCCGGTCATAAAAATTTCTATGTCGAATTCACGCAGTGACTTCACAAAGGCACGAATAAGTATCGGTTCAGGATTTTTTTCAAATGAAAGCCTCACTTTCCTTCACACTTGTTGTGTTCTAAAAAAGCGTAATAGTACGTTTCAACGAACTTCCGTGTTAGTCGTCCCTCCCATTTCCCAAAAAGGTAGTCCAAGTAATCATAACATCCGTTAAAGTATTCCGTATAATGGGTGGTATACCGATAAATCTCCGGCATGTTGTTCCAAATTGTGCCGAAATAAGTCGAACCGCCGCAATCCGCACAGTATAGCTTCATTCGTATCGGATTCGGCAAAAACAAGAAACTATGTCGGTAAACATCGTAACATCGGAAGATCTGCAAGAATTCAGGGAATTATTGTTAGGGGATATCAAAGATATATTGCAGCGCCACGGTAGGGTAAGCCTGGATAAATACATAAAGACCACCGATCTTCTGGAGAAGCTCTCGGTAAGTCCGGGAACCTTGCAGAATATGAGGAACAACGGCACCATTCCCTATTACAAATTGGCGGGGATTCTCTACTATGATGAAGAGGAAATCGATGCTATCCTTAAAAATGGCTTTGTGGACAAAAAAAGACGGGGACATGAGAATAGCGACCTATAATATCGAAAATCTCTTTTTCCGCCATAAAAGGTTAATGGCCGTAAACAGGTTCAAGACAGAGGAACACATCGCTGAGATGAATAAACTAATGAACAAGGCGCACAAATCAATCAGTGATTATGACAGGATGCGGGAGCTATGGAGCTTTCTCAATCCGGAGCACACTATAGCTGCCACAAATATGACAGAACGCGAGTTGACATGGTTGGAACTTATAAATCAAAGCCACCTTCCCAATAAAATACTGGCAAGGAAGGTAATCCTTTCGTCGTTGATATCTCACCCTAGTGTACTTCTTGGGCCTGAAACAGTACAAAACAAAGCAATGGTCATCAAGGATGCAAGTCCCGACGTGCTGCTGCTGCAAGAAGTGGAGAGCCAAAAAGGACTGGACACCTTTTTAAGCTTGTTTTTCGATAAGGTCTATCCTACAAGGATATTTGTGCCGACTCTAGACCGTTTTGGCCGTGGAATGGCGATTCTCTGCAAAGAAGGTTTTTCAGTATCAGAAATCACGTCCTTTACAGATGTTTTCCCCAGTTCAAAGGAAACGAACCATGCTGCACAACTTTACAAGTTGGTTACCCATGATTCAAAATGGTACGATATCGCCAACCTTCAGTTCTTTTTAACCGGTTCCGAGGAAGGAAGTAGTCCTGTATGCGAAGAGCTAATAAATCAAATCGTAAAATGGCTTAAATTGGAAATGTATGGAACGGCATACCGTATGATCGTGGGCAGTTTGGACATTCTACCCCATTCGAAGTTATTACAGCCAATAATCGATGGATTAAAGATGAAATACTCCAACCGATTAAGCAGCTTTTATACAGAACTTGATTTCGGAAAAGGTAGGCATTACCATGGGCTTGGAACCTATGCTAAAGGCGTAAACCTAACCCAAAAGGACTACTTTCTAATAGACGATTTAACCGCCTCCAAAACGGTATATACGGGAATGAATCGAAAAGGATTGGTGCCAATTGAAAAAGAGCAATGGCGCACGTACGACCGGTTGAACAATACCAACGCGGCAAGTCGCCATCCGCTATTGACCTTGGATATGGCCTAAGCATTCTATCAATCATTTTTTAACGTATAATAATTTCAAATTCAACTGCCCACTTCTTTTGACCCTGTCCATACTATTTGTTAGCTTGGACAGCGAGGTATTTACGATACTTCTTATGGTTTTTCAAATGTTTCCTTTTATTTACTACAAAATCCGAATCCTCCTCCAACGGTTCTATCATGAGGTCGATAATCTCTCCTCGCTCATCGGCACTTGCATACCAGTAAATAAGTCTGAAGTTATCACAATCCATAAAGTATTCATATATGTGACCGAAAAAATTTCCATCACCAGTTTTAAGCCAAAACACATCAATTTTTTTTCCAACACGTTCTTGCCAACTACATTTGGTCGCCAATATTTTGATTTCATTTTCCAATCCTCTTTGAACAACAATATTTTCGTCGATAAGATGAAGTGGAAAATCTTCCGATTTGAAATCGCCAAAATTTTGCCCGTACATTGAAACATAGGCAAACAAATAAAGAATAAATAAAAGGATTGCTTTCATCTGAATTTTAATTCTCATTTAGAAAGTATAGAAAAACTATAAAATACGAAAAAAGGTAGATACTTATTCCGTTAAGTTAACTTGTTCCTAAGCCATAAACTTCTAAATAATTCAAGTGGTCGTCATTAACTATCAGTCTCCAATATCTAAAAACTTAAAATAAAGGGAGTCGCCTCGAACAATAACTAGAATAGTGTCATTACCGCTCGGTTTTACGAGTTGATAAGGGCCGGATAAATCATAGATTCTAAATTGGCGATTTAGACCAATCATGGCGGATTCAGTGGAATCAATTGTTTTGCTTACATTATTCTTAACTATCTGAAAACAATTTCCCTGAAGCACCAAAGAATCATTTATAATTACCACTCCTTTCTCCTTTTTGACATTTTTTGCAAAAATGTCAATGCTATCCGATAATTTTATGTTTCTATTCTTATAAGACAAACGGTCCATGGCGATGACGACCAGAAAAATCAAAAAAAGAAAAATCGAAATTCTGATTAAAACCCTATTCCCTTTTTTTTCTAGCATTTTAGTTTTTAAAAGGGTTGCTATCTGTACCGGTAGTGCCTAGTTGAATGTTGGCATCTATACCATATAACGGACTCCAGCCAATTCCATAGTTTGCACCAAAACCAATGGTGTAAGTTCCGTCTGCTATAGATGAATAAGAAGCGTGACCGCCAACACTAATTCCCACATCAACACCTAAGTCTAGCTCGATATAAGAACCTGTAAAAGAATCCAAGGTTAATTGTGACGCTTTTCCAGAGTTATAAAGACTAGTAATGCTTATCTCCCCCGATAGGGTTGGAAGCCCCAATACTGCCGCTGCCCCGTTTAGTTCTTTCGCATATGGTGCATTAGGTCCTCGTTTGAATATTATTCCACCTTTTTCAAACTCAGTCCCAACTAATGGGGATGATGTTCCGTTAATCGAAAATGCTACTGCATCTGGACCAAAAATATGCCTTATTCTTTGAGTAATCGTTGCTGCTGCCATTCCTTCACCAAACCATCCAGCGTGAGTTCCATGATTCAATGTACCCGAAATTAATCCATTCCTTACCCCATCCCAAAAGTTTCCCCTTTTTGGACACCACTGACAATAAAAAAGTTCTTAACAATGACGCCCCCTAGATAAGGGGTGTATTCTAAAAAGGATTAAGCTCAAGCATTTAAAAGTGTGGCGGTTCCAATTGTGACCTTCAAGCATAGTTGGCTATTGCAAAATGCATTTCTAATACGAAATTTCTTTCAATCACAAACTTTTATGGAAAAAGGTACGTCAATATTTAAATGACCCTATAAGAGTTTGCTCAGAGTGTTGCCCAAAGACTGAAATAGAATTTCAATTCACTTTTGATTTATAGGCAACCCTGACATATATTTATATCAATAACCACTACCGATTTTTGTTAGAATTGAACCTCGTTTCGTCATTTTTCAGGGCAGTTTAAAGTTCCGTTTAATTGAAGCCTTATTGGCATATTTTTCTAAGTTGAAACCCACACCAGTTTGAGACTTCTCAATAAAAATAATATTTCCGATTGAAAAATCTTTTACCTTTTCGAGGTAACTTTTAAGGTTGCCTAATAAGTCATCCACTGATTCAACTCGCGTTTTTGCTTCAATAATTTTTACAAACATATCTTGTTCCGAAATGCCACCACCCTTCAGCACCACCATTCCATACTTCCACATTTTACCGTTGCTAACTCCATGAAGAGAGACTTCATAAGGTGAAACTTTTGGATATAAAAAATCGTTGATTTTTTGTTCCGGTTTTTCTAAATCAATAGGGACTAAAATCTTTTTAAAACTCATGATATTAAGGTCTGTAACATCTATGTATATTAATATTTGTTAAAATATCTTTTAAAAGCATGTTCGAAGGAACATCTATTCCGCCATCAAACAATGCTTTAAAATGATCAACATGGTAGCCTGGAGGAACCTTACCACGATTCAACCACTGATTCATCCAAGAAGGGTATTTATCTGAGGTAGCAGCATCCTTCAAAAACATACTTCTTTGAGCCATGCTTCTGCCGGTTCCGGTGGTAATGTTATTTGCTTTTTTAAATAAATCCCAAGCCTTCGAAGCATCACCTCTTGATACAAACTGTCCAACTGTCATCTTTTGAAATTGATTCCAAGTAGATATGCCGTTTGAATTTTTCGGAAAAGCACGAACTCCATTAACTAAACTTTTGATTCCCTTTAGAACACTAAAGGCCTTATCAGAAGCGGGTGCCACTCCCATTGACGGATAAAACCCTTGCAACTCTCCTGTAGAATTGTCACGATACCAATCGGTATTATCACGGGTACAGAAGAACATGGCCACATGTAAAAATCTCCTATAACCTGAACTTTATATACAATTTGGGAAAACGTCCTGATAAATCCTCATCCTGCCAGTCTTCACCGGTGAGTGGATAACCCATATCATAATTCAGGTAATCGTAATAAACGTCACGCGGTAATTCTTTATCTGCATCACTACCAAATTTTATTTCGAATGCTCGATCTGTCACGTACAGCAACTGCTCTCCAGAGCTAAGATCCTGTATTTCAAAGCTTGACAAACTATCGACATTCTCAAGTAAAGCGGCAAAAAGCTCTTTTCCCTCTAGAATCAAGCGACACCGAAAGTAAAGAAAACCGTCATCGCTGGCACTTCCCTCAATCAGATACAGTGCCGCAAGTATTCCATAATCAGAAAACTGATGTAATTTCTCTCTTAGAACTTTTTCGAAACCCAAGATTTTAATCTCTGATAACCGAGACAACTTGTCGGCGATACAATCTATACGATTTTCTATGTCCCGTATTTGACGGCAATCGTTGATAATATCCCAAAATTCTATCTCCGTCATCAAATCCAATTTTGCTCGTTGAAAAATGTTTGTAAATCCCGTTTGTACGATTTCGTGTCAAAGTCGGGAATTCCATTTTCAAGAATAGCCGATTCAATGGAATCAAGGACACCCTTTAAAAGGGTTGCTCTGGCTTGTTCCTTCGTTAAGCCCTTAAAACTTTCGAAATCGACTTTCAGGCTGTATTCCAGCCTCTTTTTTGACTTAGTGTATTTAGTGCGAGGCTGAAAAAACTGGTCAAATACTGGGTCAACACAGATGAAACCAATATAGAGTTCTTCCAAACTAAATCCATAGCTTTTTTCCGTAAGATAGTCATTAATTTCATCTGAGGTAACGTTTATTATTTCAGACTTTGGTGTTATCTCCTCACCTATGTAATTAACTATTGCAAACTTCATAATCCTTTATCTAAATATGCGATTTCCGGGCGGTAAAGTACCATGAGTGAAAAAGTATCCGTAAATCTTGGATTTCTCCATAAGTTTAATTTCCCATACAGAACCAAAATGTTCCGGTATCATTTCCAAACCTAGACCAGTATTTTTTAAATAATTATCCGAGTATCTACTAAATCCTTGGGTTGTTTCGCCATATTTCCAAACATCCCCAGCATTAAGGTAAGTAGAGCCGCCACGTACATTAGGGTAATAACCAGCTTTTCTTGCCCTTAAAGAATACTGAAAACCAGGGGTCATCAAGGCCTTTTCGACAATTCTGGCCATTTCCCTTCCCTGCTTCATCAGCAGTTCACGATTATCATAAAGGAAAACCCCGGTGGCAACAGTGTAGGCAACAGGAATCAGTACATCGTCCACTACGCCTACTCCGGTCCAGTTATCCGCTAATAAAACTAAGGAATAAGAAGCATATTCGTAAGAAGAAAAATCATATTCTTCGTTTTGACTTTCACTCTGGGTTTTTGGACCTTGATTTCCCGTAAAAGGGCCCATTGCCGGCCCTATCTGTAGGCCTCCCATCCCGGAGGATTCAAAAAGTCCCAAATTATTCCCTGCACTGGCCGACATGTTCACAGGCATGTCCATATGGTAGACCACTGGCTTTGGACCCTCGCTACCACGACCACCAAAGAAATTCTTCACCCCTTTCCAGGTATTCTCAAAGAAGTTGCCAACGCCCCTTGCCTGTTTGCCTATCCAGTTTCCGATACCCTTACCCTGCTTTTTAATCCAATCCCATGAGCTCGCAGCACTGGCACCAACTACCGTAGCCACGTACGCCAACGTTTCCCACAGATTGCCCTCCCCTTCTTCCGTCATCTCCCCGGAGGGATCGATATACATTAACGGGTTGTTGAGCACATAGCTGTACCGATTATAGTTCTGTGTGTTGAAAGGGTCCTGTACAAAATTATCAGGCATCAGGAAACGGTGCAGCATGGGGTCGTACAAACGGCCGTTCATATGGATCAGGTGTACCCCGAACAGGTGTTCGTGGCCCGTATACCCCCGGTCCAAATAGCCTCCGCTCGCAAACCCTTTGGAGAGGTCACGATCGTTCCCGTCCGTCCATTCAACAATCCGGCCCCATGCGTCGAACAGCCGTTTTTCCTTGATGTCCCCGTCCCTGTCGGTAATGGCGAGGATACTTCCCTGATAGTCCCTATGCAGGTACAGGTACTGTTCGGTAGCAGTGCCGTTACGATGTTCCGAATGATATACGGTCGGTGCGGTATAGGCATCCCCGCCGATATAGGTCACGAAGGCAGTCTTGCCCGTATTCCGGTCCCAACTGATTTCCATACTGCCATCCTCGGAGTAATGCCTTCGATAATCCCTACGTTCCAAATCGGTATCGGTGCCCCCGAAGAACATGTTGGCACGGCCTTCCGAGGCATTGTACTGAAAGCTGTAGGAATCCCTGCCGGCCTCTTTGATGTCTATCGGGCTCTTAAAAGCGTTGTAGCTGACCTCCTGTTGGGTATAATCCGCATAGAACGCTTCCCCGCTCTTGTTGAAATCGATACCTGTTGGTTGAAAGCCGTTGCCGCTATAGCTGAAGGTCCCAAGTTGGCTCAGTTCCCTTATCCGCCCGCGATCGTCATAATCTTGGCTCTTGGCCCCTTCATTATCGTCAAAACTCAGCAGGCGATCCAGATTGTCGTAGGTAAAGGTCTCCTCCCAGTCGAAAAGGCTGTTCGTACGACTTTTGAGGGTACCCCGTTGGGCATCGAAATCATAGCCCAGGGTCATCAACTCCACAGGTGAGGTGCCGATATTTTTCTGAGCCGCTATCTCGGTCACATAGCCATAGGAGTCGTAATTGCTGTTGGTGCCAAGACCATCCCCCATGGTGGTCGCGGTTATCTGTCCCCTCGCGTTAAGGCCCGTCACTTTCCAAAGCTCCTCTCCGTCGCCGAAGTCGTTGATGTTCTTCAGCTGTCCATAGGCATAGGAGTTCCTGACCTTCACTTTGCTCGATGTACCGTTGGAGAGCAAGCGTGCCTCGTTCTCCTCGGAATCGATACGGCCAAAGGAATCATAGGTGAATTTTTTGGAAAAACGGGCATAGGTATTCGATTCTATGCTTTCACTAAGCCGCTTGAACGAATCATAGGTGTAGGTGGTACTACCTTCGTTGCCATCGGCATTGTTCAGAGTGACCTGGCTGAGCAGTTTTGAATTGTTTTCATAACTGTAGCCGACGGTGATATCCGTACCGCCGTCACCCGTTATCTTCTTCTGCAACAGCTTGCCCACGTTCGAATATTCATACTCGGTAGTTCCTTTAGGGGTCGTTTCTTTCACAAGCTGGTCATAACTGTTGTATTCATAGGTGTAGGCACCCGCAGACGGATCGATCAATTTGGTGCGGCGTCCCCATCCATCTTGCTCGACACGTACTATACTCCCGTTAAAATTCGAACTTTTCAAGGTCCCGTTACCATAGTATTCATAGGTGATGGTCCCTCCGGGGTCTACCGCGTTTACGATATTTCCCATCGCATCATAGGTCTTGCTAACAGTCTTGGTTCCATCATTGGCAGTAATCGTTTGCCCAGAATAGGTAATATTGGCAACTTTACCGGTGTAAGAGGTCACTTTCTCAGGCCTGCCGTACAGATCATATTCAGTAAGGTTCCACTGCGTCGGTGCCGTTCCCTTATAGGGTTCGCTGACCTTGTAGGCCCTGTCGAAGGCATCATATTCATAACTCGTATGTACCCACTCCCCAAGCACATTGCGATAGCTCTGTTTGACCAGACGTTTCAGTGAGTCGTAAACGCTCACAGTTCCACTCTGGTCCTCATGGGTCTGGGCAACCGTGTACGAATACCCACTTTCAGTATAGCCGATATTCATGCTCTTTCCCAGGTAATCCGTTGTTTTGGATAAGCGGTCCCAAGAATCATAACTAAAAGTACTGGTACGCCCGTAAGGATCCGTTTGTTCTATCATGGTACCGTTGACAGGGTCGTATTCCTGTTCGACTGCAAGGCCCTCCACATCGACACTTTTTACCAAAAAACGTCCGGAGGCATCGTATTCGTAATTCAGGTTCCTTACCGTACCTCCATAGGGAAGGGTCGTCTGCCGGACCAAGTTTCCGAAGCTATCGTACTGCATCGTACTGGTAACGAACTGGGTGCCATCACCCTTTGTCTTGATGGTCGTGGGCAGATAGCCCGTATAGGAATATTGTACTTCATTTTCAAAGCTGTTCCCGCCGATAACGGTCCGTTCCCTTTTGTTAGTTATCCTACCGATGAAATAGGCACTTCCCGTGCCGTTGGCATACGTAAAATCGACTCTATGGCTTCCCTGCCCGGAGTAATCGGTGGTAATGATTGTTGGATTGTTATAATCGTCATGGTCATAGCTCCTGTAGATTGCAGTCCCCTCCAAACGGTTCTGCAGGGTCTCACTTGTTTTTACGATAGTGAAAATCCTGATAGCATCCGCTCCACCGCTGTACGTAAAATCTTTTCGTAGGATATAGTCCGAGGGAATGGTATTGAAATTGACCGTATAGGGTATTTTATATGTTTGCAGGAGCACCCCGCGTAAAAGCATATAATATTTGCTGATGTTCCATATCCTATCGGCGTTGCCCGTATGCCATTCACTCTGGGCAACACCCGTAAAGCCCATAAAGCCCAACCCGTCCGCGTGGACCACCGCCCCTTGATAGGCAAATGCTTTTTTCACATCCGGTGTGCCACTTACCTGCCGTACGATTTCGGTGACGACCTTGGTGCCACGTGATACGGCTATATCGTAGTATGGGTAGACCTGCTCCAAGAGGCCCTCGTACACCGGACGGCCGTCCGACCCGTTCACCGAAGGGTCGAGGTCGTTGTAGGCAATCGAATGCAATACCCCATTGTTGGAAACGCCCCGCAACAGCATATCCGCTCGATGGTCCTTTCGGAACCTCCATTGGAACACCCGGTTATTACTGATCGTGGCAAAATCCAAGTTATCGTTTTTCCTATCCTCGGAACCCAGGAACACCGGAATGGGGAAATGGTTAACGTTGCCGTTGATGCTATGGTTGGTCAACAGTGTAAACTCAGGGGTCAAACCCGAGGACGGGGAAGCACTGTTCCCGTAGACCTTAAGCGTTTGGGAACCGTTAGCACCGTTGTTATTGGTGTAAGTGGTGTATTCAAGGATATCCGTTCTACCGTCCCCGTTCATATCAGTTGGGATAAGATTGTAGGTGCTCACCGGACTGGTGGCCGTCGTGGAAAGCCTGTAGGTGAACGGAAAGGTTTTTTCCGTTTTGACGAACTGTTCACCGGTAGAACGGAACATGGCGAAGTTACTACTGTCAGCACCGAACGGCAGCATAAAGTCCGTCTTACCGTCCCCGTTGTAGTCCCCTAACAGTGCCTGGAACTGCAATTTGATCCTGCTATCTGAAAAAGACCATAACAACTGAAGCGAGTTATCGCTGTTCAGGGAGTACACATATACTTTTCCCTGAGCGAACTGTAGGATGTCCGTCTTGCCATCACCATTTACGTCTCCCGTCTGTAAGGTCATATTCTCTTCCCAAGGAGCGGCCAGATTGCCAAGGCCCCTGACAAAACCAGTGGCCAGCCGGCGATCCAGATCGATGAAATAGGCACTGCCCGTGTTATAGTCGGAGTTTGTACAGGAACAGGCGCAGTCACCCACATTATTGGCCGACTGAAGGGCAAGATCCACGTTCTCCGCCGGGGTTGCATAATTGTTGCCGTCCTCGTCCTCACCGTTCGGATCGTCCCTAGGGTCGGGATCGTTATCACAACCGCTGGGCCGACTGCACCAAGTGTTGGTGTACGGTTGCGTCACCGCGACCACATCAGTAAGACCGTCCCCGTTAAAATCTCCCGAGAGGTAGGTCATGGGCGCGACCGAGAGATTATCTTGGTCGCAGTTATAATCGCTTATCCTGGTCGGTGCGGTCCATGTTTTTTCATAGTATTGGGCGGCGGGGCCATAGCTACTTTGACCGTTTATCTTGAATTTGACCTGGTTCGAACCTGAATGGGTGACCAAGGCAAAACCCTGTGCCTTGTCCAACTTGTTGGAAGCGTTCAGATAGTTTACCGGGAACATATGTTCAAAAGGGGACAGGTCCACTTCGCTGCCAATGTTCGAATTTCCGGACTGGTAATCCCTGAATATCCAAGCCTTGTTCCGTTCCGAACTGGTACTGGGATAAACGATAAAATCCATTTTGCCATTCCCGGTATAGTCCAACGAGACCACCGAAGCGTTGCGCGCCTCGATATTGTTCACGTTCAGGTTGGTGTTCAACGAGGTGGAGTTTAGAAGGTTCTGGGTGTCATCATAGGAAAAGATGAGGGGACTGTGCGATTTGCTGTTGTCTCCGCTATTTTCGGTAACACTGGTCAAGCGTTGATATCCCAGATCATTGGTATCATGAGCCAGGCTGTAGCTTCGGTAGCCGACGTTTTCGCTCTTTACCCGTATCTGGGACAGTAACCAAATATTTCGAAAGTCGACCCCGCCCACAAATGCCTGTTCCCCTCGGCCTCTCACGGTATAAAGAAACTCGATTCGATTTGGCGCGCTGCCCCCGCTTCTGTGTCCGTAGTCAATAGATGTAATACGTAGGGTATTATTGGAGGTGTTGTATCCATACTCTATGACCACACCTTGTGGGTCGGTCCAGGAGGTAATGGCGAATTCCATACGGGAACGACTTCCGGATGTTGCACCGTATAGGGCCACGGAACCATTGGGATATTCTACCTTAAAAGAGGCAGGGCCGAACTCCGCGCCGTAAGGGGAAACCCCTTGCGAGGTAATCCGAAGGTTTGAATAGTTCTCCGTACCGTAGGTCGCCCCGTTCCCCCCATAGGTACCCGATAAAAGAATCAATCGCTGTCCGTCCAGGGCAAACCTGTCCAATTGATCAAAATCCACGGGGTCTATGGTCCTATCGTGATAGGTGGTAGCAGGAATACGTGTTATACTTGAAATTCCCGAAAGGTTCCAACCGTAACCTGCCATACCGTTCCCGGCCTGACTGTTGTATGCCAGGGCAATTTCCGGTGCCGCACCACCGATGCCCGGAGGGACCATGATTGGAACATGATATTCGGCAGCACCGGTGAGCGATACCGATAGACTGCCAATAGTTTCCGAGATACCCGAATTGGCGGCGGAGGCGGAGGAGGTCGTATTCGGTGGTGATAGAGATTGGCCCGAGGGACCTGTAAGTAGGGGGTTGTCCCCTCCCTCCCTATTGGTCACATTGATAGGGGTTCCCTCTAAAACTTTTTCCCGGTAATCCGTCTGGGCAAAGGCCGACAGGCTTGTGAAAAGGGTAAATAAGAGCAAAAAAGGGTTGCGTACCGCAATGCGGATGTTCGTATAACTAGTCATGTGTATGGATTTATTGGTGGTTGGGAATCAGTCTTTTAGGATTTTCTTTGTCACGGTATCGTCACCTGTCAAGTGAAAGGTGACCAGATAGAGCCCGGTGGGATAGGAACGCAGGTCGACCGTCGCCTGCCGGTTTTCCGTATCATGGCGCACGGGTACCGATCGACCGGCAATATCGGTAACAGTAATCTTCTGGAGCAGATCGGCATGCTCGCCGTCCCATTGAACCGCTAGGTCGCCCTTGGTCGGGTTGGGAAAGATGGAAATGCTCCGTTCAAAGGGGTTTTCCGGTTCTTCCTCCTCGTTTTCACCGCCGGAATAGCCGATCAGTTCAGGAGGCAGTTTGGCCTTTAGGGCGGTCGTGCCCGAAGGTGGTCTGCGAACGATCTGGTTCCCGGCGGTATCGAACAAGAAAATCAAACTGGTCGCCTTTTCGGTATTGTCACCATCATCGGCATCGGTTCCCATGATCTCTATTTCGAGGATGCTATTCCATGCATTGACCGAGTTCCCTTGGCCCACGTACCGGATATACCGGGCGGTCTGTTCCTGGAACGGGAAACTTTCCATGTCCGTCGTTATCGCGTCACTGGCAAGCCCTGTTTGAAAGGTCGTCCAGGAATTCCCATCGGTAGACCGTTGCAGGTCGAAATAGGCGTTCCGCTCATCGGCCTTGAAAAAAGCGATGCGCAGTTCGTTGATTTTCTTTAGGGATCCCAGGTCCATAGTGGCCATACTGCCGATGGCATTGGCGCTCCATCTCGTGTCCAGGTCCCCATCGTACAAATGGGCCGGTACGTTCGTACGGTCGATGACGGTCGCCGTGGAACTGATGGGTATCAGCCTTCGAGTACCTCCTTCCGGCGGTCCCAGTACCTGAATCTCCAACAGGCTGTTCCAGACATTGAGGGAATTGCCCTTTCCAACATAGCGAACGTAACGCGCGTGTTGTTCCGGGAAAGTGAAGCTTTCAAGATCAAGGGTGGTGCCGCTGCTTTGGAAACCCGTGTCGACGGTCTCCCAGTTCGTTCCGTCCGTAGAGGCTTGCAGATCGAAATAGGCATTTCTTTGGTCCCCTTTGAAATAGGCGATGCGCAGCTCATTGAACCGTTGGCGGGAACCAAGGTCCAAGGTCGCCATTCGATCGATGCCATAGGCGCTCCAACGGGTATTCAGATCCCCGTCAAATAGATTTTCCGGAACGTTGTCCCGGTCTACGTGCGTCGCAGTGGCACCGATCGGCTGTATATACCGGACCGCTTCGGTATCCACGCCCAGTATGACCATTTCGTTGAGACTGTTCCAATCACTGGCCGAGTTACCGTTCCCAACATACCGGATATAGCGGGCCTCCTGTTCCGCGAATGAAAAGGATTCCAGAGCCAAGGTGGTGCCGCTGCTCTGAAAACCGTTCTGGATGACGGTCCAGTTGGTACCGTCATTGGAACGTAAGAGGTCGAAATAGGCGTTGCGTATGTCCCCTTTGAAGTAGGAAATCTGAATTTCATCGAACCGTTTTACAGACCCTAGATCGATCGTGGCCGATTGCGGATTTCCAAAGGCGCTCCATCGTGTGGTAAGGTCCCCGTCGAAAAGGTTTTCGGGAACGTTCGTCCGGTCTATCTCCGTAGCGGTAACGCCCACCGGGGACAAAACGCTTTGGGCGGTCATAGATAAAGGAATCGCTACTAAAAGAACGAAATGGTTTAGATGGATTTTTTTCATCTTACTGGTTTATCGTTGTTGTTGGTATTTGGTCCAAAGACAATGGAACTCCCTACAATAGCAAATCCTGATGTGTGTATCAGTATATGCTTACAGTAAATCGTACGTCAAGAATTACTTTCCGGATTATAAGCTCGGTGAACTGACGGGCATTTTCGTTGAAATGTTAGATTCTTTACATGAATTCAGATGTCGTACTGGTTTGTTTTCGCTTAGCTCTTAAATAACAATGACAGCTCATTATTTGAAATTCAATAATGCGTTAACTTCATATTTACTTCGGTCTAACTAGTCAAGAATGTCCAAAGATTCATTGTTTAAGTATTTGCCTTTTATATAGAGGTCGATCCATGCAATCGAATCCCTGATATTTTTCGTTCGCTCAGCAAGAACATGGTCTTGTATGCATTTCATGAGAAATATGGCCTGTAGCTTGGACGGCATATCCTCCAATGCAAGAGGCACGCTGTCAGAATTACTCCATGATAACTGACCCATTTCATCCATGTAAATTTTGAGATTGTATCGGGACACGTAAAAAATCTCTTTTAACGGTTTTTCTGCGACCATGTTAGAAATATCGTTTCTTTAATTGTTCTTACTTAAGTACCACTCGAATCAATATTATTGTCATTCTCACATTACGGTAGAAATAACCAGAATGTGTTTGCACAGATACTCATTTTCCATACAAAGAATTATGCATCGCTCCCATTTCAATTCTCAATCCATCACTACACCTAAAGTTTTAAAAAAGTTTTGTTATTGACGGTGTAAAGTTTGACAATAATGATGTGCCAAGTATCCTGATTTTTCATGTAATTGATGTAAAGAATCATTTTTTACCAATTTTTCCACGATTTTATATAAACGTTTACCGCAGTTGGACGAATAGATCAACTTCTTTTGGAAGCCCTTTAAAAAGGGCACCTTGCAAATTAACGAACCTATTCGGCTCGCAAAGTCATCGATGTAGACGACATCATCTCAGCTTGATATCCTATAATAATTGCAATTCGCTTGGCAAAGTGTTATTTTCTAATGTATTTAGCTAGTTGGACATTCCAAAAGCAATACTAAAATAAAACTTTTTTAAAACATTTTTATTTTTTTAACACTTATTTCGCCACAGTGAACATTTATATCGATTACCGGTGTTAAAATGAATTCTTAAACGGTAAACATTTAGCTTTTTATATAAGTGAGGTACGACAAGGACATTCTTAAAAGGGTTTCCGGCCATTTGAACATCCGTTTTCCGGTCGCCACATTCTCCAGCGCCCTAGGGTATTCCAAAGGAACGGTGAGCCAATATTATAATGGCAAAAAGGAAATAAGCGATAAGTTCATCGCTGCACTCGAGGGTCATTATGGTATTGAATTGGATAATTTCAGGCTTGGCTATCCTGAAAGTCCTGAAAATGTTATCATATTGGATGAACGTATTTTTAATGATCCGGCCAGGCTGGGCCTATTCGTTCGCTTTTTGACAGCGAATCACGAGAGACTCAAACAGGATGAGCTGTACCGGCTCTATCTTCAACGTGCTATGAGGGAAATGGAAAATGACTCTATAGCGGAAAAGGCTAGAGAAAAACTGAAGAATAAATAGAATTACAGATTCAAGTTTTTTTTATCGGAGTCGGTAATTTTCTCCCCTTTCTCAAGTTTTCTTGAGATAATTCGAAGCCTTTCCGTCCGCTCTTCCTGTTTTTTAAGTTCCGCGGCCACTTCCTTCCTGACCTCTTCATAGAGTTCATGACCAAAAGAAGCCAATTTTGTAGAAGTCTTTTTTGATTTCCTACCTTTGGATTTCTTAAAGCCAACGGCCGATAAGAGCCCTTTAATCCATAATTTCAAGTGCCTTATCATAAATTTTATCTTCAAATTCCTTGCTCGTCTTCCTAAGTTCCTTTTGGTACTCTAAGTTTCTAGCATCATTCTTGACCGCAGTTTTTAAGAGACTCTTGAAATCCTTGTTTCGTATCTCGATAAGAAAATCGATCATACCATCCAGTTTTCGGTAGTAGTTCCTTCTCTTCTCAAAAAGATGTCTCAAAGCATAGAAACAAATAAGGGCCGGTAGGGTACAAGCTACCAAAATAGCAACGCGATACGTTTCCAGCGGATAATCCTGGGCATTCCAAAAGACCCAGATAATCTCATAGAAAGAAATGGTGAAACAGGAAATCTGCAAGAAAAAGGATACCCTGTTTAGATTTTTGTCCTTAATGTTCAATTTAAAGAGCAACAGGGAAACAAGGATTGAAAAAAACAAGTAGGGCAGCCTTATTCCTAGCCCCACAAGAAATACCCTCGTGGTTTTCCAATCAAAGATTCTCTCTGAATCGACTTTTCGGGCAAGCAAATCCTTATTCCTGGTACTCAGATAATTTAATCGATCTTGTAATGAATGCAAGGCTTCGACATAAGACACTGCTGTTAGTTTTCCATTCGAGTAGGAAGAGCGCAGTGCCGTTATGTCGGATAGTACCTGTTGTTCCCCGGCCTCTAATACTTCTTTATATTTTTCAACCTCGGGGTTGGTCTTTGGAAACCAGATATGAACCAAAGGTGCCATAAATATCCCTATGGTTCCCAAGAGTAGAGCAATTGGAAAGAGAATCGAACCGCTAGTGGTCCGGTTCCTCGTCCTTATCGCTCGCAATCGTTTCAATGGGTTCATTACTATACAGATTTTCGGTCTCTTCAACTGATTGGTTTTCACAGGAGCTCATGAACGCAACGATAATAAAAGCGAATAAAAAGAACAGATGCTTTTTCATTTTTAAAAGTTTATGGATTAATAACCCCATAAACTACCCCATTCGCTGTTAGCATGAGCACGCCACCTATTCATGTTATCCAAAAGATATCAAAAAGATAGGGCCTACAATATAGACGCTACAAAAATTAAAGGGTTATATAAAAACCATATAAAAACTAGGTTTTTTTCCATACCGAACGGTAATTCGTCAAAGTGTTTTTCTAAAGGGATGAACTACACAAAAAACGGTGGTTGCATGGAGTCATGGCACTTGAAAATATGTGATGGTATGACGACCAAGACAAAAAATGACGGTTCGTTCATTTTGTTCCTTCGTCCAAAGGCCCGAAATACCGATATATGGTCTCCACAATCGCCAGGGCCAGTGCCGACCTCTTTGAACGGAGACCTAAGTACCCGGACTCCTCCTCCCTCGAGAGAAACCCCAGTTCCAGAAGTACGGCGCGACAGACATTCCGATTTTCCCTTAATACTTGAAAATTCCTTTCCTTCACCCCACGGGAATCGAATCCCAACTTATTGTTCAATGCACGGACCAAGTTTCTAGCGACTATCTCCGAGGAATCCCGGTATCCGCTTCGCACGGGATACATATATGCCTCCACCCCCTTGGCCCTGGGATTCCCGGAATGGTTGCAGTGCAACGACAGGAACAGGTCCGGCCTGAGAGCCTTGGCCACCTTCGTCCGATCGGACAGTGAAATCAACGTATCCTTGTCACGGGTCAGAAAGATGTCCAGCCCGTTATCGAACAGCTCCTTGTTCCAATACAACATCCAGTAGGCAATGTCCAATACCACCTCTTTCTCCATCAAACCATTTTGCGAGACCGCCCCGCTATCGGTCCCGCCATGGCCCGCATCGATGATGACCACCTTCGAAGCTCTTTCCGGATCCTGGGCATTCGCGCACCCACAAAATCCCAGTAAAATCGCCAATACCATCCGGTATATTTCTCTTGTTCCCATACTTTATAAACTTATAGATGAATGAACAATATGCAATGAATATTTTAAATGATTGAACTTAATTCAAAAATTAACTCGTATCGGTGTTAATAATTACGAATAATTCAAAGAACGCTTGCTTCCCATTTTAATTTAGCCCCAAGTGTCCTAAGCGGACGGCTATTTATGAATCAGATACCGGCTATACCTGTGGTATCATAAAACTAGAACTATGAAAAAAGCAAGGCTCCTTACTTTGGGAACGCTCCTGACGGTGCTTCCCACCTTCGCACAGATCGGCGGCATCGAAGATTCCGTCAACGACGTATCGGATACCGTCCGATCGATATTCCCCATCATCCTGGGGGTCATCTTCCTGGTGGGCTTCCTTTTCAATGCGGGCCACTTCTTCGGGGAGAACGCGGACATCAAGAAAGGGATGACCCGGGTACTGGTCTTCGTGCTCATCGCGGGGGCAGTGGTGGGCATCTTTACCTATCTGATCGGGATCGTCGTCTGATGAGGACCTATCCGATATATCGCGACATCCGCAAGGGGGCGGTGATATGGGGGCTCCCCATATCGCTCTTCGCCCTCTTGATGGCATCGGTCATCGCCTCCCTGCTCATCATCATCTTCTCGTTCAGTTTGGGCCTTATACTCGGCCTGCTGCTTTGGAACGGGGGGCTCTATACCGGGCTGGCCCGATGGCATGGGCATCGCCCGCAAATTGGAAGCAACTTTCCAACACACCTCCATAACAAGAAACAGAACCTTTTGAACCATGTCCAGTATTAACATCGCATCAAGGCATCCCATTATGGACATCCAGGGCCATCTGGTCTTCGCGGCCAACGGCAACACGGTGGCCTGCTATCGGGCCGAACTACCGGAGATCTATTCCCTTTCGGAAGGGGACTTCGAGGACCTGCACACAACCTGGTTCCAGGCCTTCAAGTCCCTTCCCACCGGAACCGTCGTCCATAAACAGGATATCTACCTCAAAAAGGGTTTCCGGGCGGAAGGACTGCCCAAAAAGACCTTTCTGGCAAGGGCCACCTATGACCATTTCAAGGGCAGGGAATATATGGAACATCATAGCTACCTATTCTTTACGCTGTCCCGCAACCGCCAGCTCAACAACCCCAGGTACGTCAACCCCTTCGGAAAGGTGGACGGTCGGATGCCCGAACGGAACGAAGAGCGTCTCGCAAGCTTCCGTGCCAGCGTCAACGATGCCGTATCCTTTGTCAACAACGGCCGTAGGGTCCGGTTGGTTCCCATGGCACCGGAGGAGATCATCGCCATGGGCAATGACCATTTCAACGGTTACAATGACGGGGTCGACTGCAGTATCGAACTCGGGAAGGGGGGCATCCAGATCGGCAGGAACCATTTCGACGTACTGGCCGTGAACAGCGAACGCTGCTTCGGGGAGACCGTTTCCACCAGCAAGGTCAACGAGCGCTTTACCTCGGACGATTTCACCTTCCATCAGGGCTTCCTGGACGGACTGGGGCTTTCCCTGGACGAGGACCATATCGTCAACCAGATCATCTATTTGGACGACAAGCAAAAATGGCGCAAGCTGTTGGACAAGAAAGTGGAGGAACTCAAGAAGAGCGCCAACTTCGGTTCCCAGAACAAGGTGGTCCTCAAAAAGATCGAGCACATCCTGGGCCAGATCAATACGGACGATAGCTCCCGGGTCATACGCGGGCACGCCAACGTACTTTATTGGACATCGGAACCGAATCGGTTGGATTCCATAGCCGCCAAGATCAAGACGGAGTTCAAGGAACTGGACATCGTCCCCTACTATCCGGGCAGCGAGGAGCGCAAAAGCTACTTTTTGAACAGCTATCCCTGTTTCTCGACCTGTTTTTCCAACGACGACCTGTACGTCACCGACCTGAAGCATGCGCTCTGCCTGTTCATCAACAACACCAACTACCGCTCCGATGCCACCGGCATCCTGTTCAACGACCGTGAACACAACATCCCGGTGCTGAAGGATGTGTGGGACGCGGATAAGAAACGCATCAAGGCCCGCAACTTCGCCATCTTCGCCCCGACCGGAGAGGGGAAGTCCTTCCTTGCCAACAACATCCTACGGCAATACTTCGAGATGGACGTGCGGCTGGTGATCATCGACCTGGGCGGTTCCTATACCAAGTTCGCCCAGCTCTATCCGGGACAATATGCCGTCCTTCGATATGAACCCGGCAAGAACCTCGGCATCAACCCATTTTACATAGCAAATCCCCACGATGTGGGGGCGGAAAGGTTGGAGGACCTGGCGGTCTTCCTGTTCGAACTGATCGCCTCCGACCTGAAGGTCACCAAGGCCCAGTCGGTCTCCCTGAAAAAGATACTGCTGCATTATTATACGGAGTACCCGGATTCGGACCACTCGTTGGAAAACTTCTATCATTTTATCTCGGACAATCGGGAGACCCTCCTAAACAAACTGGGCATCGAGGCAGCCTATTTTAACATCGCCAATTTTCTCCATATCCTCTCCGAGTACGTTGACGGCGGGCTCTACAGTTTTCTTTTCGAGGTCGACGAGGACCAATCCTACCGAATCGAGGACAAACGGCTGATCGTCTTCGAGCTCGACGAGGTGAAGGACAACAAGGAAATCCTTTCGGTGATGCTCAAGCTCATAAAGACGGCCATCCAACGCACCATCTGGCGCAACAAGGGGGAACGGGGCATCATCCTCTTCGACGAGTTCGCCAAACAGCTCAAGTTCCCCAACGTTCTTGAGAGCGTGGAGTTCTACTACCAGGCCATCCGGAAACAGGAAGGGGCCATCGGCATCGTCCTACAGTCCATCAACCAGCTGCCGGACTCCTCCACCTCGGCCAGCATCCTGGAGAACACCCAGGTAATCTACAGCCTCAACAACGAGAAGGGCTATGACGAGATCGTGAAACGGCTCAACTTGAGCTCCCACGACCTGGACCAGTTGCGCTCCATCCGCAACGACCTGACCGGGGAGCGCAAATACACCGAGATGTTCATCAAGATCGGGAAGGAGAGCAACGTCTTCCGCCTAGAGGTCCCACCGGAGGTCTTCGCGGCCTACCTCACCGACGGCCCCGCCAACCAGGCCATAATGGCCCTTTATGAAGAGTGTGGCGATATGGAGACCGCCATCAAAAGCTTCCTAGGGGTGCCTCAAGGCACATTTATTAAAAAGCACACTAGTAGAGAACCTAACAAAAATTAAAGTCGAACCCGATACAAATTGCCATTAAAGGGCAACAAGTATCCTAAAATTTGGAACCCATGAAAACAGTAAAAAAGTATCTAAAAATCGTTCTTTTTTGTGCAGGCATGCTCATAACAAGCGGCCGCGCTGCGGCCCAGGGGATGCCTGTTTATGATAATGTGAACTTTATCTCCTTTGCCAAGCAGCTGTTGGAGGCGGGGAAACAGACCTCGAACATCATCAAGACGATGAAGTTCTTGAAGCAGCAGAAGGAGAACATCGAGAAGGTGAGCAAGGCCGTCGAGCAGCTCAAGACGGTAAGGAACATGATCCGCAACAACGAACGGTTGTACAACATGGTCCGAAACGACCTAAGGTCCATTTTAAATTCGCCCTACATCAGGGCGGACGAGGTGGAACGTGTCTCGCAGAGCTTCAACCGGATCATCGAGAACTCCATGAACGACCTGGAAATGATCAACGAGCTGCTCTCGAGCGGCCATCTGAAGCTCTCCGATGCCGACCGCATGAAGGCCATTGCCGAACGGGAGGCCCGCTCACGGGAAATGGTGGTGGAGATCGAGCGCAAGACCCAGCGGTACCTGGACATCATCGCCTTCCGGGAGCTGCAGGACCGTATCAATGACCGTGAAACGAACTACTAGGCCATGGAACTGATCATCCCCTTGGGCATCGGCCTGGAATATGTGGACGCGGTCTTCCGGACGATAAAGGCGACCGACTTCTCGGGCTATACGATCGTCGGCATCAAGGCCCTGGCGGTACTGTTCTTTTTGGTGAACATCCTGAAGAAGTACAATGAGGGCATCGCCGACCGGGACGGTCATTCTTGGGGCCTCACCCCCGGCGAGCTGGCCAAGAACTTCGCCATCGTGCTGCTGGTCATCTTCTCGACCCAGATTTTGGGATTCTTCGACGGGATACTGGTGGCCATCGAGGGACAGTACCGCGGTACGGCCCCTGCACTGGTGCCCCTGCAGTTACAGGACATCCCCATCGAGGAGGACACCGGGGCCTTCGATGCGGCGAAGCAGGCCTTCGCCCTGCTCTACGAGGCACTGGTCACCCCGGTCTTCGGCATCAAGATGCTGAGCTTTTTCATCGGGCTGGTACTGTGGATGGTGGACCTGTTCCTCTATCCCCTGTTCCTGGCCGAGCGGTATTTCCTGTTGGGGATTATGCAGGCCTTCTTCCCCTTGGTGATCAGCCTGTCGGTCTTCGAGAAGTTCCGGGAGCTGGCCTACAACTTTTTCAAGCTCTATGCGGGGGTGTACATGCTGGTACCGGCCTTCTTCCTGGTGAACATTTTCGTCAACCAGCTCTATACGGCCATCAATACGGATTTCTGGACGAACCTCTTCGGGGGGCCGACCGGCAACGAAACCATTAAAATACTTGTAGAGGCGGCGACCATCGGCTTTATCGTCTTCTTGAAGTTCCGCCTCTATAAAAAGGCGATCCGCTTCACACTCCGCCTTTTTACAGGCGGGTAGGCGGGTGGCACCCGCTGGCAATTATTTAGTCGGCTTGTGGAATTTAAAATTTACGGATATGTTAAACAAACTATTTAAAGACAAAAATGGGTCGATGACCCCGGTGACCCCGAAGACCTCACCGGTCTATAAAAGTATCTATGAGGTGCTGAAGCTGAACCGATTCGTGACCATCACGGTCACGGTAACCGCACTTCTTGCCAGTACCCTTTCGGGGGTGATGGTTTTTAGGATGTATGAAAGGGCCATGGACAGTGCCTTTGCGGTGAACACGGACGGCTCGGTCATTCCGCTCAAGCTGGTCGACCAACTGGAGAACCTCGAGGTGGAGGCCCTGGCACATCTCCAACGCTTCCACGGGCTGTTCTATGGCATCGATGCGGGGAACTACGAAAGCAATCTGGAAAAAGCGCTTTGGCTAGGAAACACCACGGTCGACAACGTCTACCGCCAAAAACGGGCGGACGGGGTATACAACCGTTTGTTGCAGTACTCCCTGGTGCAAAAGGTGCTCTCCGTTAAATCCGAGGTATCGGTGGAAACGGAACCTTATCCCTTTCGGACGGTGACCGTCTTCGAGATCGACCGGGGCGGTACCGTGGACCGCTATGAACTGGTGACCACCGGGAAGCTGATGGCCACGGACCGCCATTTTCCGAATAACACCCATGGGCTTTTGATCACGGACTTTTTCGAAAACTCCCTCAGGCGACTAAGTCGCAATTGATTATTGAACTATTAACGTGAATATCTAAATCGAAAAATATGAAAATGGACAAAAAGAAAATCGTGTTTATCGGGGCCATCGTGTTGACGGTCGCCTTTATCGCAGGGTACTATTTCATGGTACTGGACGACGGGGAGGGTGCTGAGGAACTGCTACGGGAGGTAACGGTCCCGGAACTATCGGATACCGATGCTCCCCCGTTCAAAACAAGGAAGGAAGCGGTCGATGCCATCGAGGAAGAAAGGGAAAGGACCGCTCCGAGCGTCTATGACGACCGCCTGTTGGATTCCCTCGGACGCTACGACCCCGATCTGTTGGAAAAGGACAAACAACGGATGGTGGACAGTATCTATCGGATGGGCCGCATCGATTATACCGAGGACGGTTATACGGCAGAGATTCGACCGGTAACACCCGTGGTCCCGCCCGTGCGAATCGATACGGTAGCGGTACCCGAAACTGGCGGGGACGTCTCGCCCCTGAAGGCCATGGCCCTGGAGCAGCAGCTCTTCTTTGCCGTGAGCCCCCAGGTGCAGGCCATCGGTACCGGACGCTCCATCGAAGTGGCCGTGGACGGGAAACAGACCGTACGGGTAAATGACCGCTTGGTCCTGCGTGTACGCTCGGAAGGGGAGCTGGCAGGTATCGAGATTCCCAAGAACAGCCTGCTCTACGGAATCGTAAAGTTCCGTCCCAACCGGCTCGTGCTGGAGGTCTCCCGTATCGGGCACCATCAGGTTAAGCTGACCGCCGTCGACCTTGCGGACGGGTTGGAGGGTATCTACGTGCGCAACAGCTACCGCGAGGAGGTGGTCGACCGGGTCATCGGGGATATGGTGGAGGACATCAACATTCCCGGGGTGCCGCAGGTAAACGGCATCCAAAGGGTGTTCCAAAGCAACCACCGCAACGTCAAGGTGACCGTTGGGAACGGATACCGATTATTGCTCGTATCGAAATGAATCACAAACTCTTAAAAATCCATATCATGAAACATATATTTATAATTATACTCCTTCTGACAGGAATGCCACGGATGAATGCAACAGAAACGAAAAAATCGATAACAAAGGTGCCAATGGAACTGGATGAAAAGGTGCCGATGGCACCCCTGGATACGATTTGGGCGAACGAAAAGATGAACCTTGCCCTTTTCTTTCCCTCCGAGATACGGCAGGGCATCGTCGGCTCGGAGGACTTCGCCTTTACCTATAACCGGGAAAAAGGACAGACCTTGGGACTGCTCAAGGCGGTCGAGGGGGAACCCAGCAACCTGTTGGTCATCACGGTGGAGGGGAACGTCTATTCCTATATCATCGGATACTCGGAAGAGCTCTCGAAGCTCAACCGCTTTGTAACCCGGGATGAGAGTATCGGTAACGAGGTCGGAGGGTTCAACAAGGAGCGCAAAGCGGTGCAAATGGATTCAACGGATCAGGAATATGAGGTACCAAAAACTTTTGTTTCGGAGGAAAAAGACCTGGAAACGAGGGTAAATAATGACAATACAAAAAATACCGAAGAGTTTATTTTGAAATCCTGTGCCTCGCTCCTAAAGGGACCGGAACGGTTCAAAAGGTTCAAGCGAAAAAAAGGACTCTCCCTGGGAATAAGCAATATGGTCTATTACGACGACCTGATCTTTGTACAGTACCAATTCGGTAACAAAAGTGGTATCGACTTCGATATCCGTTCGCTCGAACTGGTCAAGGTACAGGGGAACAATAGGCGCAAATCCTCCTATCAGGAACATTTCCTTTCAGCTGTCCATACCTATGGCATGCCGGAAAAGGTGCGCTATGGGTACAGCGCGCGATTTGTCCGGGTATATCATAAAATGACCCTGGGCGATGGGGAGCGGTTCGAAGTTAGGTTGAAGGAGGATATGGGGAGTCGGAAAATTAGACTAAAAAACATCAGATAAGGTGGTACTTGCAAATCAAAATTTAATTTAAGAAGCACCGTTTATCAGAGATTCTATCCATTACATCGAAAAATAATGTATTTCGTCGATCATCAACAACAAAAATAGCGGGTTTTACCAACACATTTCTTTGAGTTGACAACATTTATTCCCACCGCTTATCTCATTTCCTACTTTTGTTTTAACATTTTTTTTCTTACATATATTGAAATAGATATAAAGATAATTGTCAATCGATGACTTCAAAAAATAATTCTACAAAAAGATGGTTCCTACCCATCTGCATTGCATTTCTGGTTTGTTTTTTAAACGCTGTGAATGCCCAAAACTGTTCGGTAAACGCGGGAATAGACACCAACATTTGCGAAAACACCCCATTTACCTTAACCGGATCTTCGTCAGGTAACGTGCTAAGTGGTCCGGTTTGGTCGCAGGTTTCAGGGCCTTCTGTCATTATAGACAATCCGACCGATGTAAATAGTAGTGTCACGGGCTTACTGGGCGGTAATACATACGTTTTCCGATTATCCGCAGACTGTACGGATGGAAGTACCCAAACGCAAGATGTCTCTGTAACGGTACAGCCAATTTCGATCGCCAATGCTGGTGAAAACATAGCTTCTTGTCCCGATTCAGCAGGAAATATCAGCGTCACCGGAAATAATCCCACAAACCCTGGTGAAGTTGGCACGTGGACTATTGAGGGCGCCAACAACGCCGGGATTACGATCAACTTTCCAAATTCTTCGACCACTACCTTAGATTTACCTGAAAATCGGGCAGGCACCACCACGCTTCGCTGGACTATACGAGGACCCGATTACGGACCGGGACAGTTCTGTGAGTCTTTTGATGAAATCACCATTACAAATTACGGCGGAGAACTTCCCGTAGATGCTGGACCCGATCAATCGCTTGATCGTTGCTATACCGTTACCCAATCTACCCGTTTAAATGCCAGTTATGGCGGAGCGAATCTCAATGGCCAACAAGGATCTTGGTCGTTTGTCAGTGGTCCCAGCACACCTTCCTTTTCCAACCCTAGCAATAACCGATCCAATGTTAGTAATTTAATCGAAGGGACCTACATATTGCGTTGGACGGTCTCCGGCCCATGTGCATCGGGACAGGACACCGTGACCATTGTGGTCGATGAGGCCACTCAGG
The DNA here is from genome assembly GCA_947493175.1 of uncultured Flavobacteriaceae bacterium. Taxonomy (GTDB): domain Bacteria; phylum Bacteroidota; class Bacteroidia; order Flavobacteriales; family Flavobacteriaceae; genus Pelagihabitans. The sequence goes on from CANLQD010000001.1 coordinate 1,075,258, forward strand.
ATATTACCACTGCGGGAGTTTTAGACAATACGATTCAATACTGTGACCCCTCTATCACCACGGCTACCCTGGAGGGTATTCCACCTCAATATTCCGGGGAAACGGTGGAATGGACACAAACAGGTGGGAGCGCAGCTTCCATCTTGAACAGTACAAACAGTACCACACAGGTATCGGGATTGTCGAGTACCGGTGGCCCCTATACCTTTGCATATACGATCACCAATGCAACCACGGGATGCGACGACACGGAAACTGTCACCATTCAATACTCCACGAACCCTATTAACATTACCGCAAATGGAGGTGCGGATATTGTTGCCGGCTGTGGCATTACCGAGGTAGACATTCCATTTACCACTTCTGGTAATGGTTCAAACTCGTTTTCCATTATCAGCGGCCCGGAAAGTTCGGCCCTGGTGGCACCTGGAACTTTTACGGCCATCAATTCAAACCCTTTGTCGATTGATTTTGACGCCGAAGGAACGTACTCCGTTCAATTGCGTAGAGCGGTCTCCGGTTCGGTGCAAACAGGGTGTGACGTCAGCAACGATGTTATCAACGTAACCATATCCAGACCTCCCGACGGTTCCAATGCAGGTACTCCTCAGATATTGGCCTGTAATGTCACCAGTACCGCATTGGTGGGCAATACCCCCACAGTAGGTACTACCTTGTGGTCCCAAATTAGCGGGCCTGGTACAGCTACCATTTCGGACGCATATATTCCGAATCCGACGGTATCGGATTTAGTACCGGGTATCTATGTCTTCAAATACACAGTGACCGGAGGTTTGGGATGTACCCCACCCGCAGAGTCTACCGTCTCCGTAGAGGTATCCTCCGATAGCCCCTTGGTCATCGATGCAGGTACTGACCAAACGGTATGCTTCGGAACCCCGGTAATTCTAGACGCCCAAGCACCTCCCGCAGCCTTCTTAACCGGTACTTGGACGGTTGATTCCGCACCTGCCGGTGCCTCGCTTTCCTTTGAAGATGAAAATGACCCTAATACGGTGGTATCGGGACTTGATGATCCCAATGAAACCTATGTGCTTCGATGGCGGGTAGCCAACCCCAACGATGCCTCCTGTCCACCTCCGGGAGAAGATACCGTTACCATCACTACGAACAGCACCCAAGGACCTACGGTCTCAAATGCCGGGCCAGACCAATGTCTTTCCCAAGGAACAACAACGGTCACCTTGACGGGAAATGAACCAGCTGTTGACGAGACAGGAACCTGGTCTGCCGTTCCCAACACCGGGATTACCTTTGCAGACCCCAACCAATTCAACACCACGGCCACCATCAGCGTTGAACAGGATTATGAGCTTACTTGGACCATCGCCAAGACCGCTCCCGGTTGTCAGACCAGCACGGACACCGTGGAAGTGGCTGTCGGTGCCCCGGCATCGGCCGATGCCGGACCCGACCAAGACGCTTGTTCGGATACCTTCGTAATGGCCGCCACCACCTCATCGGGAGGGAGCGGTACCTGGTCGCAACTAACAGGGCCCGGAGGGGTCACTATCGATGATGTTACCAGCCCTACGGCAACATTTACTTTTACGTTTTCAGGGCAATACTCCTTTCAGTGGACCGTCAGCAACGGTAGCTGTTCCAGTGATACCGATGAGATAAACATCACTGTTGGTATTCCGCCGACTACGGCATCCGTAGGGAGCGACATTACTGTTTGTAACGCCACCAACACCGTATTATCGGCCAATAATTTTGATGCGAATATTGAAACCGGTTTTTGGTCATTACTTTCGGGGGCTCCAAACACCCCTTCTATTGCGGATGTGAACGATCCCAATACCACAGTGACCAATTTGGTTACCGGTTCCTACACCTTCCGATGGACCATAGCGGGGAGTCAAAACTGTCCAACTACGTTTGATGACCTGGTTGTCGATGTATTTGCCCCGGCCAATGCGGGACCCGATTTAGACCTTTGCGAAGTTGATAACTTTTTACTGGAAGCAACTTTCGGCTCTACCGGGACGTGGACCCAAGAAAGTACTACAGGGCCGAATGCGACCATTACCCAAAACCCCTCCGATAGTAATGTGGCCGAAATTTCGATTACCCCGGGGAACACCTATGTCTTCCGTTTTACGACCAACTATCCCGGTTGCCCGAATTTGTTCGATGAGGTAACTGTAACCTCGAGCACAAAGCCTTCCGTAGATCCGGAAGCGGGGCCCGATCAAATCCTTTGTCAGCCAGAATTGACCCCCGCCAATACGACCACCCTAGCAGGAAATACACCTCCGGGTGATGTAGATACCGCTACCTGGCGTTTTGCATCAGTCCCTAGCGGAAGTGTTGCCGTAATCGATACTCCCAACAGCAGTACGAGTACACTATCTGGATTATCGGTTCCCGGCATCTATATATTGGAATGGAATTTCTCCGTTGGAAATTGTTCCGACACTGCGGATGTCGTTCGAATCGAGGTTTTTGAAGCACCCTCGACCGCGGATGCAGGCCCTGATCAACCCAATGCCTGCCAGCTGGATGTTGCCATGAATGCGGTACCACCAACGGCCGGAATCGGCACATGGAGTTTTGAAAATCCAACGGACGATCCTTCGGGCGGAGCCGTGATCATCGATAGTCCGAACAGCCCTACCACCACACTGTCGAACATTACGACCTTGGGTACGTACCGCCTTACATGGACGGTAACAAACGGCACTTCGTTCACGTCCGGAGCCTGTGCTCCATCGGTTGATACTGTAGACATAACCTTTACCGACGTACCGCCATCGACTCCTGAAGCGGGGGAAGATCAAGAATTTTGTGATGCGACCCAAACAAACTTGGATGCGGATGCCTTGGCCATCGGCACCGGAACCTGGACGCAAACGGCAGGTCCAGGGGTTACAGAAGCAGGAAACGCAGCAAACATTACCGCTCCGAACAATCCAAACAGCTTGGTGCTAGGCCTGGAACCGGGTATCTACGAGTTTACTTGGACCGCAGAAAACGGAGGTTGTACGTTGGCCGATACCATGCAAGTCGAAATTATTGGACAACCCGTAACCTCGGAAGCCGGCCCAGATCAAACCATTCAACAATTCGCTCCCTTGACCCTTGATGCGGATACTCCCGCCATTGGCGAAGGTACTTGGTCACAACTTTCAGGTCCGACTACCGCCAATTTTGTCAACGTCAATGATCCTGACACGGAGGTTTTCGGTATTGATGTGGGCACCTATGAGTTTGAATGGACCGTTTCCAATGGAATCTGTTCCGAGGTGTCCGACACGATGACCGCTACTATTGTGGGGCAGGCCGATTTGGAACTGACTAAATCCGTCAATCCAGTGAATGTCAATGCCGGAGACACGGTAACCTTTACCATCTCCCTGTTCAACAATGACGCCAACGGCCAGTCCGATGCTACTGGAGTCTCGGTCAGAGATGTGATTCCCAATGGATACGAAGTAGTTTTGGGCAGCGTCAGTAATGACGGTATTTACAATCCCGGTAACCTAACAATCATTTGGGAAGATCTTACTGTTTTGAATGCCAATACGTTGGATTTGACTTTCGAAGCCATCGTCAATGCAACCGGTTCGTATGAAAATAGTGCGGAAATTACGGCTAGCGACACTTTCGACCCTGATTCTACGGTCGGCAACGGTGTCGCTACCGAAGATGATCAAGATGATGCTTCTATAAACATACAATCGGCCGATCTTCGACTATCCAAGACCGTGAGTCCGACACAGGCTAGTGTCGGGGAGACCGTTACCTTCACCCTGACCGTCACCAACGACGGTACGGCCGATGCCACCGGGGTCGCGGTGACAGACCTGGTGCCCGATGGCTACACCGTCCAGACGGTGAACGATGCCGGTACCCAAAGCGGTAGTTCCGTCAGCTGGACCGGTCGCTCCGTAGGCGCCTCATCGAGCATTTCCGTCAGCTTTACCGCAACCGTCGACGCCCCTACCCAAACGGCAGGGGAGTACTTGAACACCGCCGAGATAACCGCTAGCGACCAACAGGACCCGGACAGCGGACCGGCCAACGACGACGGCGACCAGAGCGAGGACGACGAGGATTCCGCCGCCGTCACCCTCGAAGATATAGACCTGGAGCTGGCCACGAGCCTGAGCCCTACCGCAGGGAACATCGGGGACCGTGTCACCGTGACCGTGAACCTGGCCAACAACGATGCCGCCGCCAATGGTGACGGCACGGGGATCACCGTGGTCGAGACCTTGCCGGACGGCTACGATATCGTAGGGGGCACCATTAGCAACGGCGGGGTCTTCAATCCCGGTAACCTGACCATAACCTGGAGCGGGCTGTCGGTGGCCAACGGGGCCGACATCGACCTGACCTACGACGTGACGGTCAACGGGAGCGGAAACTATACCAGCATCTCGGAAATCACGGCGAGCGACCTGCCCGATATCGACAGTACCCCAGACAACGGGATCGCTTCCGAGGATGACTACGACACCGCGACATTTACGATACAATCGGCCGATCTTCGACTATCCAAGACCGTGAGTCCGACACAGGCTAGTGTCGGGGAGACCGTTACCTTCACCCTGACCGTCACCAACGACGGTACGGCCGATGCCACCGGGGTCGCGGTGACAGACCTGGTGCCCGATGGCTACACCGTCCAGACGGTGAACGATGCCGGTACCCAAAGCGGTAGTTCCGTCAGCTGGACCGGTCGCTCCGTAGGCGCCTCATCGAGCATTTCCGTCAGCTTTACCGCAACCGTCGACGCCCCTACCCAAACGGCAGGGGAGTACTTGAACACCGCCGAGATAACCGCTAGCGACCAACAGGACCCGGACAGCGGACCGGCCAACGACGACGGCGACCAGAGCGAGGACGACGAGGATTCCGCCGCCGTCACCCTCGAAGATATAGACCTGGAGCTGGCCACGAGCCTGAGCCCTACCGCAGGGAACATCGGGGACCGTGTCACCGTGACCGTGAACCTGGCCAACAACGATGCCGCCGCCAATGGTGACGGCACGGGGATCACCGTGGTCGAGACCTTGCCGGACGGCTACGATATCGTAGGGGGCACCATTAGCAACGGCGGGGTCTTCAATCCCGGTAACCTGACCATAACCTGGAGCGGGCTGTCGGTGGCCAACGGGGCCGACATCGACCTGACCTACGACGTGACGGTCAACGGGAGCGGAAACTATACCAGCATCTCGGAAATCACGGCGAGCGACCTGCCCGATATCGACAGTACCCCAGACAACGGGATCGCTTCCGAGGATGACTACGACACCGCGACATTTACGATACAATCGGCCGATCTCAGCTTGGTAAAAGACATAAGCGCTACCTCAAGCAATACACCCAATATTGGGGAGACTGTAGTCTTTGAACTGCGCTTGACCAATGACGGACCCAGTGTTGCCACCAATGTAAGAATAGAGGATTTTGTTCCGAGGGGATATACCTTAACAACCATTAATAACGGAGGAACCGCCATTGCCGGAACCTTGCTTAGTTGGGATATCGCTTCGGTAGCCGTGGGTACGACCATCGTTTCTTACGAAGTCACGGTCAACGAACCCTCGGGCGATATCGACGAGTACCTTAACATTGCGGAGGTGACCCAAAGTGACCAGGAGGATCCTGACAGTGAACCCTTCAATGACGATGGCGACCAAAGCGAAGACGATGAGGATTTTTATGAGATTACGCCACAGCTCATTGATTTAGAACTTACAATGACGGCCAGCGATTCAAACCCCAATGTAGGAGATACGGTGACCTTCAACGTACTCCTAAGCAACAACGGGGGAACATTGGCCGATGGCGTTGCCATCGAAAGCCTCTTACCAGCTGGATTTACGAACATTTCGACCATAAGCAATGGTGGTATTGCGACCGGGAATACGGTAGATTGGAACGGCCTAACGGTACCTGTCGGTTCCAATACGCTGACGCTTAGTTTAACGGCGGAGGTAATCGCTCCCACCGGAGCTAGCGGTGAATACATCCCGACTTCACAGGTCGTCGCTGCCAATCAATATGATACGGACAGCCAACCTAACAACGATACCGGTAACCAAAGTGAAGATGATGAAGACGCTGTAAGCCTAACCATACAGATTGCCGACCTAAGTTTGGAAAAATCCGCGAACAGCGACGCCCCCAATGTTGGAGATACGGTGGTATTTACGTTGACGATTACCAATTCAAGCAGTATAACAGCTACCGGCGTGGCCGTAGCAGATATTTTACCTGCTGGTTTTACGCTGACAAATGTCAACAATGGAGGAACCGCCCTCGGTAATACGGCCTCTTGGAACGGCTTATCCGTCTTAGGCAACGGTGGTAGCACTTCCCTAACGTACGAAGCTACCGTGAACGCACCCACCAGTGCGCCTAACGAATATCAAAACACCGCAGAAATTACCGCCAGCGACCAATTTGATCCTGATAGTGACCCCTCTACCGGAATCGGAGTAGATGAAGATGGCGACGGGAATGGAGACGATGACGACGAGGATCAGTTGAACCTGCCCCCTGCCATCGGTGACCTTTCCTTAACGAAAATCGTAGTAGATAACGATATCAATCCCAATGTTGGGTCTGAAATCAGTTTTGAAATCACGGTGTTTAACGATGGCCCCAGTGAGGCACAAAATGTAGAGGTAAGCGATCTACTTCCTAGTGGCTTTGATTTTGTGCTGTACAGTGCCACCTCTGGAATCTACAATGAAACCACGGGCCTATGGCGCGTAGGGGATATTCGTAGCGGGGAAACCGAAACACTGGTCATCGATGTATTGGTCAATGCCGCTGGGGACTATAGCAATACTGCCGAGGTAATACGTTCCGATGTTTTTGACCCGGACTCTACCCCCAACAATGCCATTGCCAGCGAGGACGATCAGGATGAGGTCGTGGTTACCCCCACCGATTTTATTGACATCTCCTTGGAGAAAACGGTGAACAATCCCAATCCGGATGTCGATGACGTCATTACGTTTACGCTTTCGGTAAACAATTCGGGACCTAGTGATGCAACCAATGTTCAGGTCTTGGATCAACTACCTTCCGGTTTTACCTATATCAGTGACACCGGTTTAGGAGCCTACGATGCTTCTACGGGTATTTGGAACATTGGTACCGTAGCCAATGGAACATCAGCCACTATAGCCATTGACGTTCGAGTGAACACCTCTGGCAATTACCTAAATATTGCGGAAATAATCTCTCATAATGAATTGGACGCCGATTCAAGCCCAAACAACAATATTGCTACTGAAGACGACCAAGCAGCTGTCGAGATAATACCAAGTGATTTGGTGGATATTTCAGTTACCAAAACAGCCGATACCCTTACCCCGGACATTGGTCTAAACATTGTCTTCACGGTTACCGTGACCAATGACGGGCCGAGCGATGCTACCAGCATTGTTGTCACCGATCTCTTGGCTTCAGGATATACTTTTGTCAGTGCCAACCCTTCTACGGGAACCTATGAGCCTTTGAACGGATCTTGGACGATTGGAAATCTACCGGATGGAACCACCGAAACCATCGTGATTACTGCCACGGTACTCGCCTCAGGAAACTACACGAATACCGCGGAGCTAACCGATGTGGCCGAGTTCGATATCGACTCTGAAGCGGCCAACAACGATGCCACGGAAGACGATCAGGCCACGGTGAACCCTAGCCCAATGATGGTTTCCGACCTATCGCTTCAAAAAACGGTCAGTAATACCACTCCGGATGTGGGGGAAACAATTGAATTTACCATCGACCTGACCAATGAGGGGCCGAACGATACCCGAGGGGTATCGGTCTCCGACCTCATCCCTACCGGATACACCTACGTTTCGCATAATGCCACCTCGGGCAGCTATGACGAGACAACCGGTATCTGGAACTTGAACAGAATTGTTTTCAATGCAACGACGGAGACCTTGAACATATTGGTCACCGTAAATCCGACAGGAGACTACAATAATGTCGCAGAGATAGTAACAAGTGATAATAATGATCCCGATTCAAGCCCTGGCAACGGAGTACTTACAGAGGATGACCAAACGGAGCAAGGTACGGTACCTGTCCCCATTGCGGACCTCTCCCTGTTAAAAACGGTTGACAATGAATTTCCCGATGTTTCCGAGAATATTACGTTCACCCTTACCCTGACCAATGATGGCCCTAGCGAGGCCACAGGTATTGTCGTCACGGATCTTTTGGAAGATGGTTACAGTTTTATCTCGGATGACAGCGGCGGAAGTTATGATGCCATAACTGGTCTTTGGAATGTAGGAAGCCTGTCTAGTGGGGCTACGGCCATACTAAACGTCACAGCGGGCATTATTTCCACAGGAAGCTATGATAATATAGCTGAGCTGACCGCCGTGAACGAACGGGATCCGGACAGCAGCCCGGGCAATGATGATCTATCCGAAGACGACCAAGCTTCTCAAGGTACCCTGCCAAGAGTAATTACCGATATATCGGTCGATAAAACAGTTGACAATCCGAACCCCACGGTAGGTGCCCAAATCATTTTTACGGTCACCGTAACCAATGATGGACCCAGTGACGCGACCGGTGTCATTATCGAAGATATCATCGCCTCTGGTTATACGTTTGTATCGGCCACAACCTCTGTCGGAAGTTATACGGAGAACATTGGCTCATGGAACGTGGGGAACTTGGCCAATGGCGCCACCGAAACCCTTGAAATCACGGTAATCGTACAACCGAATGGCAACTATTCGAACATTGCCGAGTTAATCGCCCTAAATACCTTCGATCCTGACTCCTCCCCCGACAACAACCTAAACTCGGAAGACGATCAGGATACGGTAACCCCGAGTCCGACCGGACTGGCCGACCTTTCGTTGACCAAAACGGTAGACAACACCACCCCAAATGTGGGTGATATGGTGGAGTTCACACTCAACGTTACCAATTCAGGGGATAGCGACGCCACTGGTGTCGAGATAACCGACCTACTTCCGGAAGGTTTCGATTACCGGTCTCACGTCACCACCATTGGAATCTATGATGAGCAATCCGGTATATGGCGTACCAACGGCATTATACCCAATGGAACTACGGAAACCCTAATCATCCTGGCCGCGGTAAATAGCCCCTCGGACGTAGCGGATGCCTATCGCAACCGAGCGGAAATTACCGCTAGCGACCAGACCGATCCCGATAGCGACCCATCATCCAGTTTCGACAGTGATGATTATGCCGATTCCCAAGATGATGACGATGAAGCCAGTGTCTTGGTAACTCCCCAAACCGTTGATATTGCGGTAGAAAAAACAGTAAACGTGCCGGACCCAAGCATTGGTGATGCCATTGTATTTACCATTACCGTTTCGAACCTTAGCGATATACAAGCGACGCGAATCGGAATTGAGGAACTATTACCTGCTGGCTACGAATACCGCTCGCATACCAGCTCAAGCGGCGTGTATGATATCATGGAAGGTATTTGGAACCTCGACACCTTAGCACCGCAAAGCACGGAAACGCTAGACATTACCGTCCTCGTTTTGGAAGAGGAAGATTATATGAATACGGCATCTATTGCCTTTGTAGACCAGTGGGACACCGACCCCGACAACGATGCTTCAAGTGTAACCATTCAACCAGGTTGCTTGCACGTATTCAATGAGTTCTCCCCGAATGGCGATGGAGTCAATGACGTTTTCAAAATTGTCTGCATTACCCGATATCCGAACAACGTCTTGAAGGTATATAACCGATGGGGAAACATCGTCTTTGAACAACGAAATTATAACAATTCCTGGGACGGTACCTCAAACGGACGTGCCACCATCACAAGTGATAAAAAACTCCCGGAAGGTACCTATTATTATGTACTAGACCTCGGCGATGGTTCCAAACCGCGACAAGACTGGTTATATATAAACAGATAAAAGCGATGGCAACCTATATCAACTCGATCAACATGAAAAAGCACTATTTATACATTATTACCTCGGTCTTGGTTTTCAGCTATTTTAGTGGAACGGCCCAACAAGACCCACAGTTTACACAATATATGTACAATACGATCAGCGTGAACCCCGCCTATGCCGGTTCAAGAGGGCACCTATCGATTTTAGGATTATATAGAACGCAGTGGGTCGGTATCAACGGAGCACCGGAGTCGCAGGTGCTGGCGGTAGACGGCCCGGTAGGCCGCAATGTAGGCTTGGGCATTGTTTTGATCAACGATCAACTGGGGCCTTCGAACGAAACCTTCTTTGATGCCAACTTTTCGTATACGCTCCGTTTGAACGACACGGACAAACGCCTGAGCTTCGGACTAAAGGGTGGGGGGCGCTTGTTCAATGTAGATTTTACAAAAGGTAGTTTTGAAGATCCAGACATCGCTTTTCAGAACAACATCAACAATCAATTTCTACCGACCATAGGTGCAGGTGTTTATTACCATACCCAAAAAAGCTATCTAGGCTTTGCCGTCCCGAACTTTTTTGCGGAAGAACACTACGATGCCGAAGAACTGAACATCGCAACGGAACGCTTGCATTACTTCATCATCGGTGGTACCGTTTTCGATATTAACCCTGACCTGAAGTTAAAACCTGCTTTTTTTGTCAAATGGGTCCCAGGAGCACCGCTCATAGCCGATGTTTCGGCCAATGCCTTGATAAAGGAACGGCTGTCGTTAGGCCTGGCCTACCGTTGGGACGATTCTTTTTCCGCGCTGATGGGGCTTAACTTATCCAGAAAAATGACCTTGGGATACGCTTATGACTTCACCACCACCAATCTCAGAAATTACAATTATGGAACACACGAACTCTTTCTGAGGTATGAATTCAAATCCCAGGAACGAAAATTCAAATCCCCCAGATTCTATTAAGAAAGCTATCTATGAAAACTACAACTATTTACATACTACTTTTGGTATCGGTATTTGCGCATGCGCAGGAAAAATACACCGCTGCCGATAAAAGTTTCGAATCCCTTTGGTACAAAAAAGCCGCCAAACAGTACGAGCAGCTCATAGCCAAGGGCGACCGTACCCAAGAACTACTTCAAAAAACGGGGGATGCCTATTTTTATAATTCCGATATGGAGAATGCCCATAAATTGTATGGTGAATTGTTCGCCAATTACGAAAAGAAACTTGATCCCATTTACATCTTTAGATACATTCACTCACTAAAAGGTATTGGCAATTATACCCTTGCAAAAGCGCTGATGAAAATTCACGCCGATAAGCTGAATGCAAGTGGTTATCAAGTTGACCAATTGCGCGAAAACGATGACCGCCTGGACGCCTTGCTGAACAAGCAACCCGAATTTTATGTTACCAACTTATCCATCAACTCCCCGGTAGCAGATTTTGGCACGGCCTTTTACGGGGATAGCATTGTCTTTGCATCCAGCCGCGATAGTCTTCGCCTACGTACCCGTTTGTACCAATGGAACGAACAACCCTACTTGAACCTATACGTTGCCGACACTACTTCCCAAGGTACCGATTTAAAAAATGGCAGATTGCTTTCCAAGAAAATAAACACCAAGTATCACGAAGCCCTGGCCGTTTTCACCAAAGACGGGAACCGCATGTATTTTACCCGGAATAACTACACCGACGGACAAGCAAAGTTCGATGCCGAAGGATTTAACCATTTAAAACTTTATTATGCCGATAAGGTAGCCGGCGCATGGGAACAACCGATTGAAGTACCCTTTAACAGTAATGACTATTCGGTAGGGCAACCCGCCCTAAGCTCGGACGAAAATCAGTTGTACTTTGTTTCGGACATGCCCGGTACCCTGGGTGCTACAGATATCTTTGTGGTATCGATTTCGGATGATGGCGAATTTTCAGCTCCTAAAAACATTGGTGATACCATTAATACCAGCGGAAGGGAGATGTTTCCTTTTGTTACGGAAGAACGATTCTACTTTGCCTCGGACGGTCACTTGGGACTGGGCGGACTCGATGTTTTCGAATCAAAAATGACCAACGGATTTTCAAAACCTGAAAACCTGGGCATGCCTCTCAACAGCAATAAGGACGATTTTGCCTATATCGTGAACGAAGGGACTCGGAGGGGTTATGTTTCTTCCAATCGCAAAGGCGGGGTCGGCGATGATGATATCTATTCGTTTGAACGGCTAGAGGCCAAATGCCAACAAACCCTTACCGGAACGGTCAAAAGAAAAGCGAACGATCTACCCGTATCGAATGCCCAAATAAAGCTGCTGGACGAATCGAGCGAACTCTTGGAAGAAACCATGACCGATGCCTACGGAGTATTCTTGTTCACATCTATGTTATCCTGCGAAACTACTTATGAGCTTCGTCTCGAAAAAGAAGGGTTCCTACCAAAGTCAGAACCATTTACCACCTCGGACACGGCCGATTTGGAAAACAATTTGCCGCTCTTGATGGAAAAAGAGTTGAACAAACTGATCGTAAACGAGAACGGAGTCCTAAAAATCAAGATTGACAATATCTACTTTGACCTGAACAAGGCGGATATCAGGCCCGATGCCGCACAGGAACTCGATAAAATCGTGGAAGTGATGAAGGAATACCCAAAAATGGTCATTAAAATAGAAGCGCATACCGATTCAAGGGGAAGTGATGGTTATAATGAAAAGCTCTCCGACCGCCGGGCCAAGTCTACGGGTGCCTATGTTGTATCGCAGGGAATCGAGGAAAATCGTATTGAAAGTGCCATTGGTTACGGGGAACAACGGTTACTAAACCAATGTGCGAACGGGGTACGATGCAACAATTCGGAACACGATATCAACCGTAGATCGGAATTTATCATAGTGCAACTCGAATAAGGTAAGACCATCTTTGTTGCCAATTGATGAAATTTCACTCCCAATTGCAAAAAACTAAGGGTGTTTCAATTAGTTCTTTATATCAATGTTAAAACTATTTACCAAATATGACAGGCCGAATTTAAGGTTTAACCGAAATCATAATTGATATGTACAAAATGAATAGGAAAATTCAGGACGTTCAAAATATATAGATACACCCTTTTAAGTCAAAAAGTAAAGACATAGAATTCTAAATCTCGTATTTCCAAATAAAGAATAGTCAACATTGGTCAAAAGCAATCATCGAACCATCTGAAGAACAGAAAACATTTTATTACAAGTTTCGTTTTGATGGCATAGAATATGTTTACGTAAATTTTAATAGTCTGTCCTCCACTCGGCACATTCCCGCTCCATTTCATTCCGGGAAAAGAGCCTCCCTTCCAAAGGTCTTGGACACGGGCCCATATTTTCGTTCAACCCTCCCAAATTCGCTAATGCCCGTAAACAGGGGCCGGCGTCCGCTTCGCCATGGTATTTCAAATCGACGTCGGTAAGCAAATGAGGGAATAAGAACTGTCAAAACATCCAAAGTATTCCCATCCATAATAGGCCAGGGGTCGCCGTCCGTCCCCCGTCGCCGTTCCGGTGCCCGCTTCTCGTTTCCATATGTCCCTTCTCTGCATCGGCGCCGTCCCGCCGTCCCCCTCTTTTTGTAGGCGAAAAAACAACATTTCCACGGGGCCGTACCGCATAAAGCCAGGGCCCGGCATGCGCCGTTCCTCTTTTTTATAGGCCCGTCCCCGCGGAAACATTGTAGCGGGTACAGCAACAAAAAGAAGGTAACGGCGAAGGCGCTATGGTATGCAGGACAAAAACAACGAATATGGAATCAGCGGACACCTCCAAAAACGACGACGGAAGACGGACGGCAACGGCCGACAAAAAGAAGGAAAACGCTCGAGATATAGATTGCAGAACATTTTTTCAAAGCTGTCCGAAGGTCGGGCGGCATATTTATAAACTATTTAATTTTTTCAATTATGAGTACGCTTAGAAACAAAGTACAGCTGATCGGGAACGTGGGGAACGACCCACAGATTACCAATTTGGAGAACGGAAAGAAAGTCGGCCGTTTTTCGTTGGCCACCAACGAGTCCTATCGCACGGCCAAGGGCGAGAAGGTCGAAAAGACGGACTGGCACAACGTGGTGATATGGGGCAAGCCCGTAGCGGTCATCGAACGCTATGTCACCAAGGGCAAGCAATTGGCCATCGAGGGAAAACTCACCTCCCGAAGCTACACCGACAAGGAAGGCAACGAACGCTATATTACCGAAGTGGTCGCCAACGACTTCGTACTCTTGGGCGCAAAGGCCTAAAACAGGTAACGGGCAGGGACTTGGTGCCCTGCCTTTTTTAAACCCTAAAATCCTTCAAAATGGAAAAACAAGATTTGGATGTACAACGGCTCCGGGCGGAACTTTCACAGTTTCACGAAAGCATTGAATTTTACCGATTGCCGCCGACGGCGAGCAGGTACACCGAGGGGGTCCGGCATTTGGCCGAAAGGGCGGATTGCCACTGGCTGGTGCAGGATGCCTGTATCATCGCCTTGGGCCTGATGCAACGGAAGAGTTTTGTAACGGTCGATTTTTTGCGACTTTCGGAAACGGAACAGAAGCGCACGGGGTTCGAGGCAAGTATCCGGTATACGGACGGTAACGGGACATTGTTGCAGGTACAAAAATACCTGCTCGCGGATTTTCCGTTCGACACCTTCCGCCTGTTCTACGTCCACCGTATTTTGATGCTACCGGGCGAATATTGAAATAACAAGGGGGGCGATTGCGCTAACACTAGCCCCCCTTTTCATCACAATAACCTTTATACTAATGCAATGAAGCACAAAGTTAACGAAATCAAAGTAAGCTACAGGGAGCGGATACCCGCCCCCTATTGGAAAAAAATAAACAGTTCCAAGGATGCCGCGGAAATGCTCCACGGGACATGGGACAGGGATACCATCGGGCTGCACGAAACCTTTAAGATCGTACTGCTGAACAACGCCAACAAGGTCAAGGGGGTCTATCAGATATCCCAAGGGGGCATTACGGGTACCTTGGTGGATATGCGGATGCTGTTTTCCGTAGTGCTCAAATGCCTATGCCCCGCCATCATCTTGGCACACAACCACCCGAGCGGCACGTTGCGACCGAGCGGGCCGGACAAGGAACTCACCCAACGCATCAAGAAAGCGGGCGAACTTTTGGACATCAAGGTACTGGACCATCTGATCATCGTACCCAGTGGGGACTACTTCAGTTTTGCGGACAATGGCCTTCTATAAATACGGGAAGATGATCTATCTGAATTTCAACAATCTGGACATTGAAACGCAGGAGAAACTCCTAATACAATCCCAAAAGGATATTGAATCGAGATATGGCGAAGACCTCAAAAGGTACTGCCGTGAAAACGAAACGGCATACGAGGATATCCTAGAAGAGGAAACCATCAAGAACCTGTACAACCTGAAATTCGTTTTCAAGTTGTAACGGAATCCAATATCGAAAGGATAGGGACGGTCAATTTTTGGCCGTCTTTTTTTTGTGGGAACAATACGAAAATTTCTTCCGATCCGTCCCAAATACTTGCCCAAACTTTGCGCTGCGCCCGAACGCCCGCCAGTACCTTTTCGGGCAGGTGCCATTCGGTGTGGGCGGGCATGGTACCTGTCCTTTTTTTGTAGCGTCCGGGAAGGTAAGCGTCCGGCAAAAACAGGATAGGGCGCAATCCTATTTTTTGTCCTTGGAGTTCTGCCTTCCGTAAAACTGCTATTATGGGAAATCCAAGCTTTTTAAATAAGCCTTGCCATATCCGCAAAAGTTCACCAAAAACATTCTTAAAACGATTTGGGTTTTGAGGTGAACGGGCATCTGCATGCTACCTTGAATGGAAAGGTATTCGTTTTTGCCCCTGCGGGGGAAAAAGGAATAGCAAGAGGGCAACGCGCCGAGGCGACGTTGCAATATTAAAGCGATTTTCAACCCGTTGAAAATGAGAGTTCTAAGGCCTATTTTGGTGAGATGAAAAAGAAATTATACCGAAAGGTTTACCGTAAACGGCCTTGGAAACCTTTAAAACGTTGGAAAAACTTACTGTAAACGATCATGAAAAAGTCGAATCGGTTCGGGTTCTGTAACATAAGCCTCAAAAAGGCGGTAGCGGTCCGTTTCCGGAGTTTCTCCAGAAAGGTCTCGAAATCGCATACGGAGACGCTTACCGCCATGATGGACTTTTTCGAGTGGCACGGGATTTCCCCCAAGTCTAAGTTCGGAATGAGCGAACAGAACGAACATGCCAAGACCCGTAAACGGGTCGAGGCCAATATCGCCATCCTGCGCGACATCGAACAGACCCAGACCAAGCCGCTCTCCATCCAGATGGATTTGCTCTTCGAAGGACAGACCCGACAACGGGAAAGGCCCAAACGGGTGGAGCGGCTTTTTGCCGACGGGACCGCTTCCATGGACCCGCCCGAAAACGATGCGACCATGGTGCCAAGGGAGCAACTGGAAAGTGCGGAACGCCGTTTTGCCGATCTGCGAAAGGATATGGCCTACCTGCTGGACCGGATCAAACTGGTCCGCCCGGCCCTTGGAAAGGAACAGCTTCGATTGGAAATGAGCCCCGTCCGTTTCGAGGCCTTGAAGGCCGGTTTTGAGAACAAAAAGGAATAATCATGTACATCTCCATCACCAAACAGCATATGGGCGACACCTTCAATTCGAGCGTGGCGGATTTCGTCGCCTACCTCGAAAAGGAGAACGAAGGGCGCGGCCCCGATGAGTCGGAACCTTTCTTCGACCAGTACAACGACCGGGTCGATGCGGACACCGTCATCAAGGAAATCGATGGGAACACGGCCAAGCTCAAAAAAAGGGACCCCAAGTTCTATTCCATCACGGTCAACCCGAGCGCAAGGGAATTGGCCGCCATCGGCAACGACCCGGAAAAACTGAAGGCCTACGTCCGGGAGCTGATGAAGGACTACGCCCAAAGCTTTAACCGCGACCGGACCGTCACGGTAGACGATATCAAGTACTTCGCAAAGATCGAACATAAACGTAGCTACTCGGAGTCTGACAAACAGGTCAGGGAAAACCAGGTCTTTACCAAACAGATCGTCAAGCTGCGCAACGACATCCGAAAGGTGGAGCGGGGCGAGCTGCAGGGCAAGGTCAAGGACCTGGAAAAGGAGATCAAGCGGTTGACCGCCTCCATCCCCCATTGGACGGACGGGGAGCCGGTGGCCCCCGGGATGCCCAAACCGGGGCCGCAGACCCATGTCCATATCATCGTCTCCCGTAAGGACGCCGCCAACAAGCTGAGCCTGTCCCCCGGATCGCTCTATCAGGCCTCCCAGGCGGAGCTCAACGGAAAGATGGAAAAAAGGGGCTTTGACCGCAACGCCTTTTTCGAACGCGCCGAAAAGACCTTCGACCGGCTATCGGGCCATGAGCGGAACTACGTGGAGAGCTATGCGGGCCGAAAGGACTTCCGAAAGGACCGCAAAGGCTTCTACCGGAAACTGGCGGCCCTGCCCCTGAACGAAAAGAAAGTGGCCTTCCGCATCCTCCGGGAGGCGAACATCCATTTTCCCTACGTGCCCAAAATACCCACCAACCAGGTGCAATTGGCAATCAGCACCTTCAACAGGCTAAAACGGGGACTGGATATCGCGCTCAAATCCGGTTCCATCGAAATATGAACCGTTTAAAACAAAATTTATGGACACTATTGTTCTGATAAAATGCGCGATGGTCATCGCTTACGGTGCGGGATGCCTTGTGAGTATCCGTACCGTGCGGAGCGGCTTTTGGATTAATACGCTGTTGATACTTCTTTGTGGTCTCACGGCCTGGTGGGACCTCCCTTTGGACAAAAGCAAAGAGGTCGGTTTTGTGCTGTTGTTACCTATATCCGCCATCAACCTTTTGGGCCATGCGTTCATGGAGGGGGATACGGTCGCCGATCCCGACAAACGGTACCGGGCCATCCTTCCTATCATAGGGGGACGCTTGGTCCTGGAGAACATCAAGAGGGGAGTTTCCATCATCGCGAGCGCTGGCGGGGGAAAGACCGAAAGCGTGGTCTACCAGTTGCTGGCCCATTTTGCCAAGCACCAGTTTTGCGGGGTGCTGCACGACTACAAGCATTTCGAGCTGGCCGAGATGGCCGAGCCCTTGTTCCTGCGCCATGGCATCGGGTTCCATATCGTATCCTTCCATCCCATCCATCTGCGGGCCAATCCGATCGCCCCGCGATACGTCCGCGACGAGGAGGCCGTCAGCGAAGCGGCCCGGGTGCTGGTCGAGAACCTGATGGAGTTCCGGGAGAGCGGGGCACAGGGCAATTCCAAGTTTTTTTATGATGCGGCGCAGGGACTGGTCGCTGGGCTCATTTGGCGTCTGCGGACCTCCTATCCGGAGCTATGCACGCTCCCGCACCTGATCGCCACCTATCAGGAGCTGGAAACGGACGAGCTCATCGATTTTTTGAGGGCCGACCTGATATCCAGGGCCATGGCCGACTCCTTTATCAACGGGAAGGGGTCCGAACGGCAGATGGCGGGGGTCAAGAGCACCCTGGCGAACGCCTTCAACAAGATCACCACACGTAAACTGTTCATGGCCCTGAGCGCGGACGAGGTGCCGCTGAACATCAACGATCCTTCCCGGAAAGGTCCCGGGGTCATCTGCGTGGTGAACGACCCCTATTACGAGACCTCCTTTTCACCGGTGATCGCCATGCTCGTCCATACCGTGACCAAACAGATGGGCCGCCGGGGATTCCGTCCTTCCTTCCTGATGATGGAGGAGGCACCGACCCTGCGCCTGCTCAACATGCACCGTATCCCGGCCACCTTGCGGAGCTATGGCATCGCCACGGTCTATGTGATGCAGGACAAGGTACAGAACGATATCATGTACGGGGACAAGATGGGCAGGGCCATTTTGAGCAACCTCTCCTATCAGTTCTTCGGGAAGGTGAACGACCCTGACACCGCCAAGTACTACGAACGCTTCTTCGAGATCGTCAAGAAAAAGACCCGCAGTGTGCACAAGAGCGGGGGGCTGAGCTTCGATTCCCGGGTGACCATCGGGGAGAAGGAGGTGGCCAAGACCCGCGCCGACGCCTTCTATGGACTGGGCGCGGGGGAATTCATCGTCCTCGGGGACGGAAAGGACCGCAAGGTACGTTTTCGTGAACCGAGAATCCTTAAACGGTTGGAACCGCCCAAGAAGGCCTATACCGAAGCGGAACTGGATGCAAACTTCAAACGGATATTCGGGGAGGTGCGAAGGTTGTTCCGAACGGGTACGGGGGTCAAAAAGGAGCACCCCAGGGGTAATCCCCCTAGCGACGCTGCACCTTGACCCGTACCCACCCTCCCTCGGGCAGCCCATAGCGGTCGAGCTTCATGATGGCCCTATCGCCCATCCGGGGATAGCGGTATTTCAGGAAGGTACATTCCTCGTTGCGCTCCAGGTAGAACGGCCGGATACGCTTGGGAAAGGGAAGCCGTTGCAGCTCGCATTCCTTAGCCAGGGTATGGCGGCCGAATTTCAACAATCGAATTTTGGCCATTTACTTGTCCGTATCCGGAAATGCGATCAAGTACAAAGTCATTATTCGAAACAATCAAAAAGTGGTACAGGAAACGTTTCGATTCCAGATTTTTATGGAAAATTCTGTCCATTGGTTCTGACCAAACTGATTTACGATGTGTTACGGGACAAGGGTCGTCAGAATGGCCGAGCAACTGGAACTGTTCTATAATGTAAAACGCCTCAACGGGGAAATGGACCCAGGAAAGGAGCTTGTCTATAACTATGCCAACGGCTTTGCCCATCCGAACCTATGGATACTGCCACAGGAACGTAAAGGGAACATGATACCGGTCATGTGGGGGCTGATACCGCATTATAAGCTGGGGGCCGATGCCAAGGACTACTACAAGGAGACCATCCGCTATGGCTCCGGCCTCAACGCCAAATCGGAAAAGCTCTTCGAGTCGAACAACTACAAAAAGAGTGCGCTTACCCGCCGTTGCATCGTTCCGGTCGACGGTTTCTATGAGCCGCACACGGCCAAGAAGAACGGGAAGGACTTCAAGGTCCCCTTTTATTTCCACCGGAAGGACGACCATCCGGTGAACCTGGCGGGCATCTATGCCGTGACCCCTGATAAAATAGTGACCTTTACCATCCTGACCAAAGCGGCGACCCCCTTGTTCGCCAAGATCCATAATAAAAAGTTCCGGCGACCGGTCATCCTGAACGACGCCGATATTGACGTTTGGTTGGACGACGGCCTCAACGAACGGGAGGTGATGGAGGTCATCGACGATGATATGCCGGACGCAAAGATCAATGCCTACCCTATCAGTAAGGATTTATATAAAAGGGGGGAGGGCGACCGGCCCGATATCATCGAAAAGGTCGAATACCCGGAAATCGAGATAGAATACTGATGGAACTGGAAGAATATTTACAGCTACCGGAAGAACTGCAATGGGACTACCTCCATGAGGACGGTACCGAACTGGCGCATCGGTTTGCCAATAGAAAGGAATTCCTCCTATTCTCCCTGGAAGCATTTTATGTGGAAATAGAACTCGGCCGGAACGGATTCGGGAGCACCTTGAAAGCCTTTGGGATGGGACCCGAAATCGATGGGTATCTCAGGGATGCGGTGCTGCCCTCGGAACCGGATTAGAAGGCCAACGGAGCCGAAATCACTTCTTTGAGGATTCCTGAGACCGCCTCCGCCCTGATGGGCTTGTTCACATAGTCCATCACATAGTCCGGGAACCGTTTTGCCAATGCGCGGTCCGTATCCGAAGTGGAGGACGTGACCATTACGACATCGATAAGTGTCGAAAGTTCCTCGAGCTGCATAAATTCCAAAAACTCGAAACCGTCCATCTCGGGCATTTGGATATCCAGCAGTACGAGCACCCGCTCGTCTTCTTTCACATTGAAACGGAGCTCGTCCAAGGCGAGCTCGGGGTCGGTAAACGTATGTACACGTTCCTCGATGCCGAAACGTCGGAGCATCACCTGATGATACAGGTTGGTGGCGGAGCAATCGTCCACCAAAAAAATCTTTGAATATTTCATATCTAGGGGGTTTTGGTCTTCCCAAACCTAGAACAAAGCACTTTTCGAACGTAATTTATGTTGTAAAGACTTCCCTTTTTGTTGCGAAAGCTTTTTCCCATACATTTACGGAAAACCAACGACATGGATTATTTTGGACTTACGGAGGAGGAACCACGCGAACACGAGGAGGTATCCCACTACCATGGGAAACGGATCTGGGCACTTGCCATGCTAAGCTTGCTGAAAAGGGAAGGGCCCGAAACGGTGCGGAAGGACATCGACACCTACCTAAGACCGGAGGCGGCAAGGGATTTTGTGGTCGGTACCGACGGGGAACGGCTCAGGCAAAGGATCATGGCCCTCCCGAGGGAGGCCTTCAGGACGGGAGCGGAAATGGAGAACGACCAAAGGTGAACGTCCGATGGACGGGGTAACCGTCCCAAAAGCAAAAAGGGCCTCGACTTTAATCGGACCCTTTTACGAGAACAATGATATGAAAATGGATACGCTAATGAATCCATTTCAAAAGTAGGGAGCCGCTACGGAAGAGCAAAAATATTGTTGTGTGCCAAGGGCGAATCCGTTGTGGCATAGGGGCAAACGTGTGGTAGGGATATACAAAAGACCGGAATGCAAAGGCAGGAATGGATCATGTTGCGGGTAGGCAAACGGACCGGAAGGATAAGGATATCGGTGCACGGGCTACTTCGGGACTTTCAGTTTTCGGAGGAGGGCGGCGATTATCGTCGCTACCGTTACCGTTTCTCCACTTGTCTGTTCAAGTGCCTTTCCAGGACAATGGAGGATGTGCGCCCGCTGACCGAGGGCCAGTACGAATATCTGGAGGAGCGGTTCCGGGAACTTGGGATGGGCATATAGTTGCAAGGACATTGGTTTTCTGCCTTGGACTAGTACGTGCCTTGAAACCATCGTAATATCTAGTGGCCTCCCAAAGGTACTTTTCGGCAATACGGGAAACCCAAACTTGGTAAAACCGCATGGCATATGGGCCAAAGAAGCAAAAGGCTGTTTACTAAAATATCAAATCAGGAGCATTAGGCCAATGTACACGGTAGTGACGGCGGCCATCAGAAAGTAGGTGAACCGTACCTGGCCGGTGATCATCCTTTCTATGGATTCCTGATTGATGGAATCCTGCATCGGTAGGTTTTTTATGGTATTCATAGTGATCAATGTTCGGGTTATATGCATTTAACAGCCCATGTATTAAAACTCCTGAAAAAATTCGATGAACGGGAAGTGGCGCGAAATCCGGGACACTGCTTTTCCCGTAAATACTTCGTTATGAAAGAAGAAAATCTGAAAATTATCGATGAGCTGGAAATGCTACGGTTCCTGGACCGGCGGGAAAGAAAATTGACAAAGGTACTGTTCCTGACGTCGCTGGGCATGGCCGCCATCCTATTGGCCAGGGGTATACACTTGTTCCCGCTCTAGAAAAGGTCACCCCCTCGTCCGAAGGGTTTTCTAGGATACAAAGAAAGCCAAGAGCACGATCAAATAGAGCAATAGCAACGCCAGCACACCAAAGATCAGGTTTCGTTGCCTTCCGTCCAGTCTTGATAGGATTTCCATGGTTTGTTTATTATTCTTACCGGGACGTTTTCGCTTTGTAGGTTTGGAAGGCATGGGGAACACCGTTTGTACTTTAGAAACTTATAACACGGCCTATTTGGTTCCAAGTGCTTTAGGTCGTCAAAAGGCATATATTTTCTTTGAACACCTATTAGTGGTTACCGCATCCAATCGGTGCTCCTACCCGTCAATCCTCATTTCTAAATGGATAGGTATTTTTGGAGGGATGTACGGCTATTGAAATGGGATATCTCCCTAGTGCCCGCATTTAATATCATGGTACTTCATGAGCTCGAGATCGTTCAGCTTATATCGATCAACGACTCGAAAGTCGATAAGAACACTAGCTTATCTCCTTCCTTTTTGCAGATTTCAATTTAAAATAATCCCCGTACTGCGGTTCATCGGAGCTTCTAGGGTCCGGTTTTAAGGGCATTTTTTCCGTCCGCACCACCTTCATGCTATAATGGCCGAATTCCTCGGTGATCAACCCATAACAATAGTAGACACCGCGTCCATTGATGGGATATTTATCCACGACATCGGTAAAATGGACCGCATCGAAATACGCGCCGTCCGAATCGATGAAGGTACTCAGCCGCATAAGCTTCCCGTGCTTGGTGGTATTGAACCGGGTGTTCACCAAAATACCGTACAACAACATAGTACGGTTGTTGAATTTATACATGTCCGAGGCCCGGTAACTATTCTCTAGCTGTACCCCTACCAGATCAAAATAGTTGCACAATGGAAATCCCAACAGTTCCATTTCGTCGTAGGCATCCTCGATCCATCCCTGTTCGAACCTGGGCAAGGGGAAAGTTCGGTGCCTTGGCTTGAACAACTGTGGGTGAACGCTTCGCTTGCCCAAGGCGTTCAACTTAAAGGTGGCTTGCCATAACAATTCCGGTTTCCCCTTTTCGGTAAAGCGAAATGCACCTATCCTTATCAGGATCGTCAGCTGTTCCAAGCTTATGGCGACCCGGTCGATAAAATCGTCCAAGGATCTGAATCCGCCATAAAGCTGTCGTTCCGTGAGCAGACGCTGTACCGTTAATTTTTCCAGGTTCTTCAAATAACCAAAGCCCAGATAAATATGGGTTCCCTTGATACAGTTGGCATGGTCGCTGTTGTTGATACAGGGAGCGTGGATAACACCCCCGCACATCCTGGCCTCCTGGATGTAGTGTTCGCTACTGTAAAAGCCCCCACCGTTGTTGAGTACCGCGACCATGAATTCCAATGGAAAGTAGCACTTCAGATAGAGGCTTTGATAACTCTCGACGGCATAACTGGCCGAATGCCCTTTTGCGAACGCATAGCCCGCGAAGCTTGAAATCTGTTCCCAGACCTCGTCGATAATGGTTTCCGAATAGCCCTTTGCCAGGCAATTGCTCCTGAACTTGCGTTCGACCGCTTTGAACTCCTCACGGGAACGGAACTTGCCGCTCATTCCCCTCCGCAGTACATCGGCCTCGCCCAGATCCAGCCCGGCGAACTCGTGGGCCACTTTTAGAACATCCTCCTGATATACCATCACACCGTAAGTCTCGGGCATGATTCGCGCCAGAACGGGATGGGCGTCCTTCCTGCGACCGGGCTCCCGGTGCCTTCGGATGTATTCCGTTTTCATCCCCGACGAGGAGACGCCCGGACGGATCACCGAGCTGGCGGCCACAAGGCCCAAATAGTCCCGGACCTTCAGTTTTTTCATCAGTCCCCTCATGGCGGGCGATTCCACATAGTAGACCCCGATGGCCTTCCCCTGGGACAACAGCTCGTTCAGGTTTTTGTCATGCTTGAACCGTTCGACTTGGGTAATATCGATCTCGGGCAGATCGGGACGGTTCTCCTTTACGATCTCGATGGCGTCCTTGATTTTTGCCAGTCCCCGCTGCCCCAGGATATCGAATTTGAAAATACCCGCGTCCTCGGCGATGATCATATCGAACTGTACCGTCGGAAATCCCTTTGGCGGAAGGTCGGTGGCCGAATAGTAGTGTATGGGTCTGTCCAGGATGAGGATCCCCGCTGAGTGTACGCTCAAATGGTTCGGCATCCCCTTGATCAACGAACCGTACTTCAATACCAGCCGATGGATCTCGTTCATCTTCGATCTTGGGAAATGGCCGTCGCTCAATTGGTCGATGTCGCTTTTGGGAAGACCGAACACCTTGCCCAGTTCCCTTACCGTTGCCCGGTATTTAAAGGTGTTATAGGTGGCCAGGAGCGCCGTATTCGGAAAACGTTCGAAGATGTAGGCGGTAACATCGTCCCGTTCCCGCCAACTAAAGTCGATATCGAAGTCGGGCGGCGATGCCCTGAACGGATTGATGAACCTTTCGAAGTATAAATCTAATTCGATCGGGTCCACGTCGGTAATGCCGATGATGTAGGCCACAATGCTGTTGGCACCGCTGCCGCGCCCCACATGGAAGTAACCCTTTTCTTTTGCGTAATTGACGATATCATGATTTATCAGGAAATACGAGACGAACTCCAGTTCCACGATGACCTTGAGCTCTCTTTTCAACCGCGCCTTGACGACCTTATCGGCTTTGGGATACCGTTTGGGCAGGCCTTCCCTGCAAAGTCTTTTCAGCGCGGCGATATCCGCTTCCCTGGACGCACCGAACACTTTTTGATTTTGGGAGACCCTGCCGGTACCAAAAGTGAAATCGATGGTACATCGGGACAACAAGTTTTGCGTGTTCTCGATGATATAGGGAAAATGAACGTAATGCTCCAGCAAATCTTCCATCGGAAGCATTTTCTCCGTACAGCGACCCTCCTCGGTCTGCGGCAGTTTGCTCAAAAGGGTGTTGTTATCGATGGCGCGCAGCAAGCGGTGCGCGTTGAAATCCTTTTTGTTCCTAAAAGTGACGGGCTGCTGAACGACCAACTTCGATGTAAAAGTGCGATACGTTGAAAAGGGCAGACGCCTCAGGTTCTCGATGGATACCCCGATGTATTCGTGCTCCTGGAATTCCGTCTTGCCTATCCGTAACAACTGCTCGAAGGGATAGACGGTAAAGGCATTTTCAAAGTCGGGCGCAATCTCGGGGAAATCGATCTTACGGTGCGAACGATCCGAGGCGAACGCGTTCAGCTCTTGGAAACCTTCATTGTTCTTGGCGATCCCGACATAAAGCTGCTCGGCCCCGTTCCTGAAGTCGATGCCCACCAGGGGACGGATCCCAAAATCGGGTGCCTTCCTTATGAAGTTAAGGCAAGCGGAGGTATTGTTGATATCGGTCAGCACCAATTCGCTTACGCCAAAATCCTTTGCCATCGACAACAGGTCAATTTCGGAAAAGGTCCCGAAACGCAAGGAATAGTAGGTATGGCAATTGAGGTACATATTTCATTGGGTCCTGTGCGCCAAAACCATCGGCGGTTCGCCGTTGAACGCATTGTAAAACCTTCCTATGGACCTTGCGCCCATGGACGAGGCCCGCATCACCTTTTTTTCGCCGAACCGTTTTCGGATGTGGTCCATGGCACCGTAAAGGCACAGCATTTCCTCGGTATCGTCAAAAAGGTCTATCTGGTAATTGCCCGAGACCAGATCGCCCATTCGTACACCGACCAGCCGAAGCAACAGCCGCCGCTCGTACAATTGTTCGAACAGTTCCAACACCTTCGGGATCAGGATGTGGTCTGCACTAGTATAGGGGATCTTCATCTGTTTGGAACAGGTGTTGAAATCGGCATAGCGTATCTTGATGGAGATATTGGAGGTCAGTTTGTTTCCCATTCGCAACGAAAAGGCCAGATTCTCGGCCATGGCGGTAAGGGTCGTCCGCAACTTTACCATGTCGGTGGTATTCCAAAAGGTGCGTTCGGTCGAAATGGATTTGCGCTCGTGGTATTGGATCAAAGGTGGCCGGTCCAATCCATTGGCCCGGCGCCAGATAATCTGTCCGTTCTTCCCAAAGGCACTGACCATCATTTCCTCCGGCATATCCTGGATGGTCTTGACCTTGAACACCCCCATATTCTTGAGGGATTGGAAGGTCATCTTGCCAACGGAAGGGATCTTATGCACGGACAAGGGTGCGAGAAAGGCCTTTTCCAGTCCAAAGTCGATTTTCATCTGGTTGTTGGGTTTGGCCTCGTTGGTCGCCACCTTGGAGGTTATCTTATTGGAGGACATTCCAAAGGAAATGGGCAGCCCGGTTTCGTTTATGATCCGTTGCCTCAGTTCAGAAGCGTATTTGTAGCATCCGAAGAATTTGTCCATGCCCGTGAGGTCCGCATAGAATTCGTCCACACTGGCCTTTTCAAAGACCGGGACCTGCTCTTTTATGATTTCCGTAACCTCTTGTGAAAATTTGGTGTAGGTCCCCGCATTGCCCCTGATAACGACCGCCTCAGGGCATAGTTGTTTCGCCAGTTTCATCGCCATCCCGGAGCGGATGCCGAATCTTCGGGTCTCATAGCTACAGGCGGAGACCACCCCGCGATTTCCGGTACCACCCACCAACAAGGGACGTTTTAGCAGTCTCGAGTCCAACCGGCGTTCACAGGACACGAAGAAGGTGTCCAGGTCAAGATGAAGAATGTTGCTTTCCATAGAGCGAACAAAATTAGATTGTTTTTGTAGCAGATGTTGCTTACATTTGTTGCAATATGAATTTTTTTCCGACCAACATACGGCATCTTCGACATCTTAAAGGTGTTTCCCAGGAACATCTTGCCGAGGAGATAGGGGTCTCGCGCTCCATGATCGCCTCAAAGGAGGAAGGGCGGTCCGAACCAAAGATCGAGCTATTGGTGGCGCTCTCCGATTATTTTAGGATTCCCATGGATATCCTGGTCCGGAAGGACCTGACCAAGGCCAGGGATTTTTCCTTTATCGAACTCGGCAACCAGCGGGTGCTGTTCCCGATCACCGTGGATTCGGAAAACGAGGACTTGATAGAGGTCGTGCCCGTGAAAACCTCTGCGGGCTATTTGGCAGGTTATGATGACCCGGATTACATCGAACAGCTTCAGAAAATAAAATTGCCCTTTTTGCCTACCGGGAAACACCGCGCGTTTCCCATCAAGGGGGATTCCATGTTGCCCATGAAGGACGGCTCCTTCGTGGTAGGTCGTTATCTGGAGGATATCGCGGACATTAAGGACGGAGCCACCTACGTATTGCTGACCAAGAACGACGGAATGGTCTATAAGCGTGTCTATGACCATATCGAATCGAAGGGTTCGCTAATGCTCGTTTCCGACAACAGGGAATATGAACCTTACGAGATCGGGATTAACGAGGTACTGGAACTTTGGGGGTTCACCTGTGCCATTCAAACACAGGAATACAGCCCGGATGAGCTGAAGATCAGTAGTATTTTACAAATGTTCAATAATCTGGGGGTCGAATTGGAGGTTTTGAAGAAAATGAACGTGTGAGCTTACTTGTTTCTGTAAAAAACCAGGTATGCTGTTTTTATCAGTTAAATTACCCGATGACGGCATTAAAAATAATCTTTCAGTGAACTTTTTAAAAGTTTACTGATGTGTGGGATTAATTTCTCGATTTTATAAACCGCCATTGGTGCTTGCAAGCTCAGTCTTTTTCGCAATCAAAAGCGCTATTATGGCCTCTAGAAAGCAAATGGGAAGGGAGGACTGGATACATATTGATTCGCCGCTTACAGTCCAAAAGATTTTCTTATACGCAAATTGTAAGGAAGGTGTAAAGCATAAATAACGATTTAATTAGGTTTCACCGAGATTCTTAAGCAAAGCCAGTATTTCTATGAATGGCTTTCTTAAGCATATTTCGAAACAAATTAGAGTAAATCAAAAAAACCCTTGAGACAATATGACTCTTGATGAGTATAATGAGAAAGTAAGCATCGTACAAGAAGCCCTGAAATTGCCAAAAGGTGAAATTGTGGATTGTGAATTTTATTTAGAAAGGGAAGAGTTTATAGAGGTGTTTAATTTTTATGATGAAGCTCTTTTGCATCACTCATATTATGGCATTACTCCCGCTTACGTCTATATAAACAATCGAACTACAATCAATGCATTTGCTTGCCTAAAAAAAGATGGTAATTACTTTGTAAGCTTAAATCAGGGGCTCGTATTATTGTTGATTCAAAGTTTTAAAAATAATAGGGATATTGTTGAAAGATCAAACATCCGACTATTCGAAATTTTGGAACCACGTTTAGATACTCAAATAAATAATCTGATGTATCAAACCCTTCTACATTATACATTTTATCATGAATTGGCTCATTTAATACAGAATTCGGATTTATTAGTTTCTGAAGTGGGTCTTGAAGAAAACCCAAGGCAAGATGGTTTTTCGGAGCAACAACATGTTATTGAACTAGATGCAGATGAATTTAGTTCTCTATGCTTAGGGACACATATTTTACAATATTCAGAGAAAATTTTTGGAGAAGATATCAATAAAGAAGTATTAGAAGGACTTCTTGTTCTTATGTGCATTCCGATAATATTGTATTGGACGTCATTTTCTGGCTTCGAAAAAGGACTATACTTTGAACGAAATACTCATCCGCACCCCATAATTAGAATCTTTATTATTGTGTCTACCATTGTTCACTATTGCAATCAGAGTTTAGTTCAAGAAGAACGCAAGTTTCAATTAGATCATAAAGAAATTATCTTTCAATCTCTTGATATTACGGCAGAAATGGAAGCTAACGTTTTTGGGCGAGATAATGTTATAGACTTTATTATAAGAGCAAAGGAAAATACTAAAGAGATTATTGATTACATTGATAAGTTTGAAGGTTTAAGGAAAAAAAACACTTCATTAGCAGTTAACAAGTGGAATGAGCAGGTTGATAAAAGGAATCAAGGCTAATCAATCCACCTCGAAGAAAAGGTTTTTCATAATGGTCCTTTTTTGTTTAGGGTGTTTCCCCCAATAGTTTGAGCAGTTCCTTCCTCATGGGGTCGTCCTTCGGCAATTTCTCGATCGCATCGATTGCCCTGAGCCTAACACGGTCCCTAGAGAGGTTTCTGGCGAACTTGTAGTCCACCAATAGGACCAGAAGTGAGAACAGTATCATTGTTATCTGGACCCAGAGCGAAATATCGCCGTCCTTGACCTCGATGGAGGGTGGGTCAAAGTGTATTGTTATGTCGATGTTATAGATGAAAACCCCTCCAAGAAAGGCAAACATCGCTGTTTTCATCCTGATAAAACTGTACTTTCGCAACCACTTCAGAATCATGTCAAAAAACTCCCTTATCATTTGAGCTTTTTTCTGGTTCCCCGGCTTATCGGAGCCTTCGAATTGGGAAGTTTTCGGGCGTGCATATACATCGTCGAGGCGTTAAGGTCATAGAGCAAGTTTAGAGCCCTTTGGATGCTCAAAAGGACATACAACTCGTACAACATCTTACTGGATTCTCCCGACCGCTCTGCCAGATATGAGAAACTGGTCATGAAAGATTGGAAGTCTGCCAAAAAATAGCGGTTCTTGCGTATTTCCCAGGATTCTCTGTCACTCCTGGAGGCGTTATAGGTATTATATGTCCTCTCAAGCATTTCTGCAAGGTTCCCCATCAGTTCCCTCAGGTGATCATCCGCCCTCAGGAACTCAAAGGTCTCAAGGATCGAGGATTGTTCTTGGGTATAAAGTTTCTCCAGGCTGGTTGCAAGGCCTTTTCCTTTTGCTTCCAAAATTCCCTTGGCAAGTTCTTCGGACACCTTGGACTGAATGATTTCGGCGGCCTCCCTTTGAGCTGCCTGTCTCGCTTCTTCGATCATCTCCTCCTTCATTTCCCGTGCTTCCCGTAGCATGGAGTCGCGTTCTTCCCTGGCCTGTTGCAAAAGCCTTTCTTGGTCGGATATAATATCGTAGATCTCGGTATTGGCTAGTTTTTGGAGAAGCTCGCCATATTTCCTCTCCCTTTGCAAAAATACATCGAACATCTTCCAGGTAACAATGGCAAGTGCAGCGCTGGCGGAAACAAAGAAAACGGTGTCCCGAAAGCCGTTGAGATAGAAAGCCACCAGGATCCAAAAGAAGAATATCCCACCGACCAAAAGGGCCTCTTTCTTGTAAAAGCCGTTCTTGTTTCTGTTTTCCAGCAATGTCAGGTGTATTTTGTCCGTATCCATATCAGTCCCACATTTTTTTTGCCAACAAGGCCTCCTCCTTGCCAATGGCGTTTGCATATATGGCCGTAGTGGTTATCTGCGCGTGGCCCATCCACTTCTTCAGCATCGTTATGGGAACGTCCCTGGTGACGGCGTTCACGCCAAAGGCGTGCCGTAGCCCTTTTGGCGTCCTGTGCTTGCCCGGCGGAATTCCCGCCTCCACCATAAAGCCCCTTGTCAGTTCATAGGCGTGCTGTCTGCTCCAGTCCCATAGCGGCACATCGACCTTGGTACGTTGTCGCTGTCTCCTCGGGATTTCATGTGCCACAACCATAATCCTCATGTATTCATGTGGTACTGGAACGTTCCGAAAGACATCGTCCCGACGTTTCTTTAAGCTGTTGAAGGTCACCTGGAGCTCCTTGTACTGGATGTTACGGGGAGTCAAAGCGAGCGCCTCCGAAATCCTGCACCCGGTGTAGGTAAGCGTCTCTGCGAATGTGCGTGGTCCGGGGTCCTTGTCCTGGAGGACGGCAAGGAAGGCCATCACTTCGTCCCTGTTCAGGTAGAGCCTACTCCCTTCCGGGTCAAAAAGCCTCATTTCGCTCATAGTTTACTAAACTAATGAATTTTGTCAAGTTTGTTGTGCTCATGGGAAAATAATGGGATAGTTTTAGGCTAAGGAGCTTGGCAGGACCTGACAATATTGCCAATTGTGTAATCCAGATGCTTTTAAAACCATTAAATCTAGACCACCGTTTTAGTGAACTTTAGGTAACCTACTAAGTTCATCGCTCCCACAAAGTTCATTTTTTCGTACTAATTTATACGCACCTATTTTAACCTTTATTTGAACTTTTAGCCCATTTCTTAATTTGATACCATAGTAGCCTTAAACTCTTTACAAAAAGCGGATTTTGTAAAGAGTTACCTTGCGTTGAGTTAAACTTTAGGGTGCCCAATTTCAATCTTTATACCATTTTCGATAGGCATAATGTAAAGAGTTGTTTTGCCAAGCAAAGTAAATTTATGATTTCTAATAGTTCTTGGGAGATAGATAGAACCTGTGCATCTGTAATGCACACTATTCCATATTTTTGCTGTCAATTTTGTTTTCCAAACCATGGCCATTACTAAACACGCTTTAATACGCTACCAAACTTTAGATAGATGTTTTAGAAATCCAGGGAGACGATATTATATAGCGGACTTATTAGATGCGTGTAATGAGGCGATAAAAGAACTTGAACCAAATTCAAAAGGAATTCAAAAAAGACAATTGTATGATGACATCCTTTTTATGGAATCCTCACAAGGATGGCATATACCTTTGGAACGGATTAAAGACGGCCGCAGAACCTATCTGAGATATAAAGACACTTCTTTTTCAATAAATAATCAACCCATCAATGAACTAGAAGCCGAGCAGTTGAAATCCGCAATGCTGGTTTTAAATCGCTTTAAAGGGCTTCCACAGTTTGAATGGATTAATGAATTACTACCAAAACTTGATCAGACATTTCAACTCTCCAACCAATCAGATACAATTATCAGTTTCGACAGCAATGAATTTTTAAAGGGTACTGAGTATTTATCGCCTCTTTTCAATGCTATTCTGTATAAACAAACCTTGGCGATTACCTATAAGTCCTTTAAAAGTGAAAAAGATTCGCTGCTCACATTCTATCCGTACCATTTAAAACAACACAATAACCGTTGGTTTCTTTTTGGAAAAAGTGGGGATTATGAAAATCTGACCAACTTGGCTTTGGATAGGATAAAAAAAATCGAAACCGTTGGGATAGAGTTTATTGAGAATCTAACAATCGACTTTGAAGAATATTTCGAGGATATTATTGGCGTTTCCAAACCGGAGGATGGAATATTGACCAAAATTAAGTTAGAGGCAAATATCAGCCTTGCACCTTATATAAAGACCAAACCGCTGCATGGTTCTCAGCGCACGGTTGTCGATAACGATCAAGGTTTTGTTTTTACCATTGAGGTTATACCAAATTACGAACTTGAAAAAATGCTACTATCCTTTGGACAAGACATGAAGGTTCTTACACCCAATGAATTCAAGCAAAAGATGAAAACAAGGGTTGCTCGGAGTTTAAACAATTTTGACTAGTGCACTTCGATTGCACAAGTTGGTAATAAGTTTGTCGGGAACTTTAAAAATACATAGTTATGAAAAACGAAACTAAAATCGAATGCCCTGAATGTGGAAGTAAAATAGATGTAAACGATATTCTTAAGCATCAAATTGAGGACAGTATCCGCAAGGAATTTCAGCAGGATAAAGCGAAAACGGCAAAGGAATTTCAGGAAAAACTTGATTTGTTGAAAAAAGAAAAGGAAGAATTCGAAGCCAAGAAGGAGCGTGAGAACGAGCTTTTTAAAGAACGATTGGACAAGGAAAAGAAGGAAGCTGAAAAACGTATTGAAGAACGTTTAAAGGCCAAATTGGAAGAAGAGCAAAAGGATAAGAACGAAGCCCTGGAAAAGGAGTTGGCGGAAAAATCGGAAAAGGTCAAGGAACTTTATAAAAAGGACGCTGAAATCGCAAAATTACAACGCCAAAATGACGAGATAAAAGCCGCTGCAGATGCAGAAGCCGAGAAGAAAATTAATGCGCTCTTATTGGTTGAGCGTGAAAAAATTCGCAAGCAGGAAGATGATAAAAACGAGTTGAAATTCAAAGAACTGGAGAAGCAGCTTCAAGACCAAAAGAACCTTACTGAAGAAATGAAGCGTAAGCAAGAACAAGGCTCAATGCAATTACAAGGGGAAGTTCAAGAATTGGCCATTGAAGAATGGTTAGCCGCACAATTCCCATTGGATTCTGTTGATGAAATAAAGAAAGGAGCCAATGGTGCGGATTGTTTGCAAATTGTCAATACACGTGAACTACAGAACTGTGGCAAAATTTACTATGAGAGCAAGAGGGCAAAGAACTTTTCCTCTGCTTGGATAGAAAAGTTCAAAAATGACATTCGAGATAAGGGTGCCCATATAGGAGTACTGGTTACAGAAGTAATGCCATCGGGCATGGAGCGTATGGGGCTTTACGAAGGTATTTGGGTTTGTACTTATGATGAGTTCAAGGGGCTTAGTGCTGTTTTACGACAATCGATTATCCAACAAAGTGCTGCAATCGCAACTCAAGAAAACAAAGGCGACAAGATGGTCATGCTGTATGATTTTCTAACCAGTAACGATTTTAGGTTACAGGTAGAAGGTATCGTTGAAGGCTTTACACAGATGCAGTTGGGTCTTATCGCGGAGAAAAACTCAATGAAACGTCATTGGAAGCAACGCGAAAAACATTTGGATAAAGTGATTACCAATACAGTCCATATGTACGGTTCAATTAAAGGTATTGCAGGTAATGCGATTCAAAATGTGAAGGCATTAGAATTAGAAGTCGAAACCGAGGAGGTTCAAGAATAAGGATATATGACCTTACACGAAGCCATAGAGTCAATATTGCAAGAATCTGGTAAGTCCATGACTTCTAGAGAAATTGCGGATATAATTAACCAAAGAAAACTATATACCCGTAAAGATGGACTTGAGGTTTCCGCTTCGCAAGTCACAACCAGAGCTGGCAATTATGATAAACTTTTTACTAGACATCTTGGAAAAATCAAGTTGTTAAAAGATGATCTGGTATCACTTACTTTTCACAAATACAGAAATAAAATAACACACTCTTTAAATACGTCAAATAGGTCTAATCCGAAAGAAAGAATTGAGATATTGATTAAAGCATTAGAGGATTTTCAAAATGATGCTGAATACAATGAAAATCCAGATGATTTTATTGTTTCTGAGCCAAGAGCATCGTACGGTATAAGGCATGTAAATACAAATCTCAAAATTGGTTATAGATTATGTAATTGGTTTTTATTGCAGGATAGAGATTCCAAAATGGTTTTTGCGGAAAAATTTATCGCAGTTCTATCATCCTTAGAATGGTTTCAAGTTGGTCATCATACGGTTATGACTGATATTCAGAATAGCAACCATTTCATATTAAAAATTTTGGCGGATAACCCGGATGCCACATTTAAAGTTTTCAACAGAAATAAGACTTATAGTGATAAGGGAATAGGGAGTAAACCACTTAAAATTAATGAGTATGTTGAACGTCTAATAAAGAAAAACTATTCTCTTTCCTCACGCGAGTCAAGTTTATCTAAGACGGGTATTATCATACCCCCTTTTCTTAGAACGCCGAAAGAAAGACGGCCTATAGCTTTCGAAAGTATTCTGCAAGAAATAGCTAGTACGAAACCTAGGTACGATAAAGCAATTTTAGTAGTGCCAGCGGGGGTACTTTTTTCTACGAATACTAAGGAGGTTGAAGCTAGAAGAGAAATATTAGAATCAGGTTATCTAGATTCCGTAATTCTATTCCCAAATGGCATGGTTGAGAACTCAGGAATTATTCTCGCCGTTTTAATTTTTGATTTTAAAAAATACAATGAAAATACTTTTTTTATTGATGCGTCCGAAATTCTGAAAGAAAACCCCGCCAACTTAGTCCAAATAATCAACCAGAAAACGATTGTCAAAGATGTCTCAGCATTTATTCATGTAAATACGATTAAAAATAAAGAGCTTAGCTTGTATCCTCCAAAATATATTTTTAACCCAAATGAGGTTAAGAGTGAACCAGGTCAAATAGAGTATACCCTCAAAGACCTAATACTAGCTAAGAAATCAGGAGTTAGATTTAAAAATAGAAATAGTCTATATCAAGGAGGAGAATATAAGCTAATACGAACGAGTGAGATAGATAAAAATACCATTTACTTTGAGCCTAAAAATTCTATATTAGGTATAGACCACGACGAAATTATCAACCCCGAGAAGTACTTGATTAAAGGAGGTATAGTACTAAGCGGATTTAATAAAAGTATTAAAGCTGCGGTTTTATCCAATAAAGAATCGTTTGTTCTAGGGCAAGATGTTTATTGGTTGAAGCCTGATAGCTCAATGGTAGTAGCTGAATACCTTGTCAGTGAGTTCAAAAAGCCATACATAAAGAAACAAATTCAATATTACTCAACAGGAGCGGTCATTTCAAGAATATTTTTAAAGGATATTCTTAAAATAAAAGTACAATTGCCTCCTTTGGAGGTTCAAAAGGACATCATCTTCAAAACCTTTAGAAAGCTTGAAACTAAACATCAAGACATCAATGTTTCCAACAAGGAAGTTGATTTTATAAAAACATTAAAACATTCACTAAAACAACCAACTTCTAGTCTTGGTAATGATTTATCGGCACTTCGTACATTTCTAAAAAGAAAAATAAAAGATGGTACATCTATTAGCTCTGAGGAAACAATTGTTCCAGTATTCTCCGATGACACTCCTGAAGATTTAAAAATACATGAACTCTCGTGCACTCTTGATAGAATGAGTCGTTCAGTATCTGATATTGACTATATCCTGCAACAGGCTATGCTAATAATTACTGCTGGAAATAAGCCTGATAAGGAAAATATTGACCTAAAATTATTTTTAAAAAACCTTTCAGATGAGAACCCGGAAATAACAATAAATGTAATCGGTGTACAAATGGAAATACTTGGCGACAGAAAGCAATTACGTATTTTGTTCGCTAATCTTATTGATAATGCCAAACGCCATGGGTTCTTAGGTCATTGGGAAAAACCAACAATTTGGATAGAGGTCAAGGCAAAAGATGCCTTGTCATTTCAAATATCCGTTCGAAACAATGGTAAGCCACTTCCAAGCGAATTTACAATTGAAAATTTTTTGGCGAAGGGCGGATCATCGAATTCGGATGTTGGTAGTGGATTTGGGGGTTTCTTAATAGGACAAATCTTGAAAAATCACAATGGTCAAATCGAATTGCCTAAGAATCCTCAATTCGGAATATTGGCACATAATGTTGAATTTTTAATAACCTTACCAAAATAATTATGCCGCAACCAATAAAAGTGCTTTTAGTTGACGATAAGGAGGATTATTGTAAGTCCTTATCTGGTCCTGCTAGGCATTATAATCTTCAAATTGCTTACCGTCTTGATTGGGAAACAGGCTTCGAGTATCTTCAAAAAAACCCATCGATTGAATTCGTTATCCTAGATGGTAAAGGCAAGGCCGAAGCAGATCAGGAAGTAGAGCATGAAAGTTTTGCTTTAAAAGCAATTAAAGATATTCAAGAATATGGGAATAAGCAAAACAAACAAATACCCTTTTGACTAAATACGGGTTTCGTAGATAGCTTTAGTGCCTTTGAAGGTAATATGGTAATTTTTGAAAAAAATGATGCTGAAAGAGATAAGATGTTCAAGCATATTATTTCAGAGGTCGAGAATTCGAAGTACAGAACTTTAAGAATTCCCTACGATGAAGTTTTCAAGGTTTTTGATTTGCAAATTATTTCTAAAGCCCATGAACATCTATTACTGGATATTATCAAAACATATACTGATAAAGATTATAGCAAGAAAAACATAGGCTTGCAACGAGATTTGTTAGAGGCAATTTTCAAATCCTTAAACAACCCCATTCCCTGTATTCCTAATAGCTTTTTTGATAATCGGAAAAACGGCAAACCAAACTTGGAATGGGCCACCCAATTTTTAGAAAACCGCCCTACCGGTCCAAACAGAAACGATCGCTTAAACATTCAAATCCCACCTGATATTAAAGCAGCTTTTAGAAAGATTACGGAGTCTTCCAATAAATTATCGCATCTAACTAACGAAGAAGCAAAACTTCCCTTCCTCTCCAACACGTTTTTATTGATGGAAATCTTATCTTGGCTTCCAGAGTTTGTAGAAAAAAACTACAAAAACTATATTTAGGATAAATCAATGCACTTCCACCGCACAAGTCCAAGTTACTTTTACCGAGTAACTTAAAAAAGGTGTGCGATGAAACTAAACGAACAAATGATTACAGGAGAACTAAGAAGCAGTATCGATAAAATTTGGAACGATTTCTGGACCGGTGGCATTAGTAATCCGTTGACGGTCATCGAACAATTTACCTATCTGATATTTTTAAAACGGCTAGACGACAAACAATTGCTCAAGGAGAAACAGGCCAATCTATTAGGAGTGCCAATGGATACGCCAATCTACACCAAAAAGCAGACACCATTACGTTGGAGCAGCTTTAAAGACAAAGAGCCCGAAACCATGTTCGAACTGTTTACCAGACCGCAGCGCGAGTTGGACGACCTGACTGTTTTTGACTTTATGAAGAATGTTGGGGCAGATGGTGGGGTTTTTGCAGAATACATGAAAGGGGCTACGTTTATGATTCCTACCCCGAAACTGCTGGACAAAGTAGTTCAACAGATTGACAAGCTACCTTTAGAGAACAGGGATACAAAAGGCGACCTCTACGAATACATGCTTTCCAAAATTGCTGAGGCGGGAACCAATGGACAATTCCGTACTCCTCGACATATCATTCGAATGATGGTCGAAATGACAAAGCCCCAGAAAGAGGACATCATTAGTGATCCGGCCTGTGGTACGGCTGGTTTTTTGGTAGCTGCTGGCGAGTACATACAAGAAAAACATCAAGATTGGTTTTACGATGCCGATTTTAGGGAGCACTACAACAAAAAAATGTTCAACGGTACTGAGTTTGATAGTACCATGTTGCGAATTGCGGCCATGAACCTGCAACTACATGGTATAGAGACACCGAAATTGGTCGGAAAGGACAGTCTTAGCAAAGGTAATGGCGATGTGGAAAATGCATATACTTTGGTGCTGGCCAACCCTCCGTTCAAAGGTAGTTTGGATTATGACGATGTGGAAAGCAGCCTCTTAAAGACTGCCAAGACCAAAAAGACCGAACTCCTTTTTATCAGTTTAATCTTGCGCTTGATGAAAAAAGGTGGCCGTGCCGCCGTCATCGTGCCTGACGGGGTGCTTTTTGGTAGTAGTAACGCCCATAAAAGTATTCGTAAAGAGTTGGTAGAAAACCAACAGTTGCAAGCGGTAATCTCGATGCCCAGTGGGGTTTTTAAGCCTTATGCAGGGGTAAGTACCGCCATTTTGTTCTTTACCAAGACCACTACTGGCGGCACCAAGAATGTTTGGTTTTATGATATGAAGGCAGATGGTTTGAGCCTTGACGATAAACGAAACCTGTTATTGGACGAGGACACGTTTGAAAAATGCTTTACCCATCAAAAAGAGGTAGCCCCTGAAACTGTTGAGAAATGTAATATACCCCAGATATTGAACCATTGGAATTATCTGAACAGTGATTATTGGGGGAAGATGCATACGGAAGATGGCGAGTTGGTACAGGTACACGACATACCTGAAAATTTAGGTTTCGATGAATTTATGAAGGATACGGTTACCCATAATTTTGCCGATCGCACCTCTCGGTCGTATTTGGTGCCAAAACAGGAAATTAAGAAGAACGACTACGACCTCAGTATCAACCGCTATAAAGAAATGGTGTACGAAGAGGTAGCCTATGACAAACCCACAGATTTAATTGAACAGATTAAGAAGTTGGACAGTAAACGAAAAAAAGCATTACAAAGCTTAGAAAAAATGATGCAGTCTTGAATATGAGGTTAGGCAAATTGATAACACTAAGGGGCGGTGGAACACCAAGTAAACAAAATGAAAATTATTGGAATGGTAACGTACCATGGGCCAGTGTAAAAGATTTCAAGTCAAATTTGATTTCGAAGACAGTAGATTCTATTTCAATTGAAGGTGTTAATAATAGTGCAACAAGAATAGTTCCAGCAGGTACATTGTTAGTCATAACTCGTTTGGCGTCGGGCAAAGTGGCTTTTGCCGGAGTTGATATGGCATTCAATCAAGATATAAAAGCTATTGAATGTAAGGCAGCTTTGGACAAGAGGTTTCTTTATTATTTTCTGCAATCAAAGTCCAACTATTTTGAAAGAGTGGCGAGTGGAGCAACAGTTAAGGGAATTAAAATTAATCACATCAATGATATTGAGATTAATCCACCGAAATTAGAAGCCCAGAAAGAAATAGTAGCAATTCTTGATGAGGCCGACAAGCTTCGCCAACTCGACAATGCCCTTATCGCCAAATACGACCAATTGGCACAGAGCCTTTTTTTGGAGATGTTTGGTGATCCCAAAAACAACCCATCCAATTTCGAAATTTGTGAAATGAATGATATAGCCAGCAAGATAACGGATGGAGATCATGCAACACCAAAAAGGACGGAAAAGGGTTATAAGTTGCTTTCGTGTAGAAACATCAAAAATGGTTTTATCGATTTCGAATCTGGATTAGATTATGTAGGAGAAAAAGAGTTCTTAAGAATGAGGAATCGATGTAACCCTGAAAAAGGAGATATTTTGATATCATGTTCAGGTACAATTGGTAGAACGACAAGCATAAAAATAGACGAACCGTTTGTATTGGTTAGAAGTGCCGCGCTTATTAAGCCTAAGAGTGAACTGGTGAACTCAAATTATCTTGAGTATTACTTAAGAACGCCATATATGCAAGCGGTAATGCAACGAAGTTCAAATACAAGTAGTCAATCAAACCTTTTTACTGGACCTATAAAAAAGTTGCCACTATTGCTTCCGCCAATTAAATTGCAAAAAGAATTCGCATCACAGGTTCAAATTATTGAAACCCAAAAAATGCACGCCCAAAAGGCATTGAAAAAAAGCGAGACGTTGTTCAACAGCCTTTTGCAGCGGGCGTTCAAGGGCGAATTGGTAAAAGCATGAAAAAGGAGTTTATCACAAACGAACTTTTTACGCTGACCATAGGTGGAGCATTCCAGCGTGCCAAAATTTACAAAGAAACCGCATCCGAGAAAGAGAGGGTCAAGTTGAAATCGGCCTTAAAAGTATATCTCGACACCGTTCTACTGCCAAAATATCAGAATCCTGTTTCTGTTGAACATATCCATATTACCAATATCAAAGCCTTATGTGATTGCTCGAAAGATTTTGAGGACATCCTCAACAACGGGCAGATTAATTTTGGGGTAGGTCAAAGACTATTGAACCTGTATTTAAAATATCAATGGTGCTTGGGTAGAATACCTGAACCGCCCCACTTTCCCGTTGATCGTATTATACAAGAGAAATTGAAACTAGACATAGTGCCTTGGACACGGTTTGTTGATGAAAAACCCTATCTGAATATTATAAACGCCGCACGGAAAATCGCCAAAGAAAGAAATATGTCTTTGGCCGAACTGGAACTTGATCTTTTCAATAGACGAAATACCAACTGATATGAACCATTTAAACCTGTTTCGGTCTTATAGCCGTGAAGATAGGGGCTATCAACTTGAGAATGACCTAACACGTGCATTTGCGCTTTGTTTGCAAGAAGACGCTCTTTTGCTACATGAAGTTTTAAAGTTCATTTTCAAGAAAAAGACCAGTACCTATAAGCAGCTATTCTCCCAATCTTCCGAAAAGGCCAACATACAAATAGAGATTCAAAAGAGAATAGCCGACCTTGAAGAGTTTACCCATTTGTTCGCCGTATCGTTAAGCGAATTTCCTTTGAACGAGAGTGCTTTTTTCGAAGGGAAAAATGAATATCATGGCGAACCCATTACCGATTTGATGATCGCGGTCAATGATATGGTCATTATCGTAGAGGTCAAACCCAATTA
Organism: uncultured Flavobacteriaceae bacterium; assembly: GCA_947493175.1. Lineage (GTDB taxonomy): Bacteria > Bacteroidota > Bacteroidia > Flavobacteriales > Flavobacteriaceae > Pelagihabitans. The sequence goes on from CANLQD010000001.1 coordinate 1,116,586, forward strand.
TACTGATTGTGCGGCACAATTGTACCATCAGGCCAAAATAGCTTGCGAAAATCATATAGATAAATCTAAGGTAACGCCAGTGGATATGAACTGGAAAAACCTGATGGAAATCGTAATGTTGGTTGCGAATTTTAATCAGATGGTTGGAAAGCCTTCCCGATTTGTAAACGATTTTATTACCTTGATAAGAAACCATAACGCTGCCTGGTTGCCCCAATTACCTTTTAGTCAACAGCCAAACACAAAATTTTCGTTTAAGTCTTATGAACGATTGGATGCCGGGGTAGCTCAGGCAAAAACAGAACCAGTAGGCTATAACGATCGCCATGGTTTCTCAGTTGATTTTGGTTGGGCATCCGAAATATTGTTCGATTTTATTTGCGAAGATGGCAATCCAGTTTTGCGGACTTATATATGGCCGGGAAACACCAAGGGTCAAGGATGGCATTTATTCGGAGGGGGAAGTGAACCCGAATTCAAGGATTTTATAACAATTCGATCCAAAACTTACGGCGTTCATAAAGCTTTTCATTTAAAATTTACTCATTTTCAAAAATTCATATCGGCACTCGATGGTACGGATGAAGTAGTATTGAAAAAGATAGTCAATGCAGAAAATTTTCGCGAGGTTTCGGGGCGACAAAAGAGAGATAGCGGACATTGGGAACAATTAGCGTCATTCTTCGATGCTCATTTCAAACCAAATTTTGATTGGCGTACTAAATGCGGATGGAACGAGAATTTTATCAATTCAGGCAGAAGTTACTTCGATATTAGTTTCGGGTATTGTTTGACCGTCGATGTGCCTTTTGGCCTTTTACAAGAAATTGATACGGATAGGAATAATCTAGAGCCATTGGCTAAGCTGTTGGATGAGATTGTTGATGAATTCAGAAACATCCTAATTTCTTAAATTTCTAGTATGGCCGAAAATGCTACCATACGACTTAATCAGGTCTTGCGAATGTTCAATATTTCGCTTGACAAGGCCATCCTTTTATTTTGGTCCAGAGGGTATGAAGTAGAGGCTAGACCTACAACTAAAATAAAGTTTGAACATTTTGAGGTTTTATACGATGAATTAAAACGTCAAAACTATTTTAAGGGTCAACCCGAAAGAACTGCGAAAGAATTTTACAATCATTACATTGATTCTCGGCATAGGGAAAAGACCGTACCAGAAAAACAATCAGGCGTTATTCTTAAAAAGAAAAGAATAAGACGAAGTAGTAATGGCGACAAACGTGATTTAGATGCTATACATGTCTATGAGGAAAGTGATTGTTACAAGATTATCGCAAAGCTAAAATGGTATTACAATCGCCAAACTGAGGGGGAATATGGTTTTCTTCAATATAAAGGTCTGCCCGATATCCGGTTTTATGGAAATTCGGTATTAGGTGTTGACCCGCATCATTTGAGTAAGGGACAAGAAGTAGTGGTAACACTTAAAAAAATTGATATTGAATATGGTTCCAGTTTAAAAGCACTTCGGGTCAATTTATTAAAGGATGAAACCAACATCAAGTATTTGGTTCACTTATGCCTGAAATCTTCCCACCATAATCTAGTTACCAAAGAAATCATAATTCAATTAGAGGATAGAATTTCTTCCTTAAAAAGCAATGAAAAAATAAACCTTGAAAAAAATATTGTTGCGGGTTTCGTTGGATTATCTACAATCACATTAAATCAGGCAGAGGTTGTTCATTATTTGTTAGAAAAAATTAAATATGATGGACTTCCAGAAATTGAACAAGAGATTTTTGATAAGCTTTCGTCTGAAAGCCATGTGCAATTTTGGATGAATTGTAACAACAAGATTCCGTTTGGCACATTAAAAACAGATATTCTGAACTATCTAATAAAAAATGAGGAATACTATTCGCCCGTTTTAGAAAAACTCAGGCCGTCAAAACAAGAAGAAGTTCTGAATGCACTCTTTGATTTCTTTAAGGATGGAGAGGAAAACTTTAGTGTAGTGCGACTTGCTGGCCTAAAAAGTTACTTTGACAAGTACGAGGCGATATTTCCTCATAACGAATTGAGCCAAGAACAATTATTTCAAATATGGCTATTAGATGCGCTCGATTATTTACCTGTAGATGCGATTTATACCAAGCTATTACAATTAAGTGGGCATCATGAAAAAGAAGAGCTTGAAGAAAATACGAGGTACCTAGCAGATACCATCAATTCTATTTTTTCAAAATCCGACGAGGATGAAGTAAAAGAAATTCTGTCCAAATGTCTTTATGAAATTGAGGATAATGATAGTGCATCTTTCAATTTTGTATGGTTTATTCTACGGTATCTTCCTAAAGGAAAGAATAAAACCAATTTTGTCGATAAAGTCTATCATAGGTTTTCGGACTATTACAAATTGAAATTGTTCGTACTGGATTATACCGACAATATTGATTACAATAATGTGGTAATCTACACTGCCCTTTTGAAAAGTGAAGAGCAAAAATTGTTCTTCAAAAAGGTGCTAAAACTAAAGGAAGATCGTAATCTTATCCTTTCTTTACAAGATTTAGACCGAATAACTACTATAGATTATCAGACAAGCGAGTATGGGAGGATGATAGACGTCTCTCAGCTTGATTTTTCCCTGAGTGTTATCGTGCAATTATTGAAGGACTTAAGTCAGGGAGTAATTACAAAACGAAATACGATTTTCGATTTAGTGGCGAGGCAGATCAAGCAACCAGAAGACCTACTCGTTATTGAAGGCTTTTTTGAAGAATGCAAAGGAAGAACGGTTTTAGCTAGGGATAGAAATCAAGATTCAGATGGGGAGTCTGAATATTCCTATCACAAAGAATTTCGTTTTGACGATATGCCGAGGTTCTCAAACTATTGCGCAGGTCGAAAGGCACTTAAAAGGATTTCTGGCGAGCCTAGTCTTTGCAATAAATCAGGATTGGAGTTCTGGTGGTGTGAAAACCGCCAATGTTATGAGATTGCGAGAAAATCGCATGGCACTGATGATTGGAAGAACTATACCCTTGAAGATGCACTTCGCATTCTTAACATTCCCTATCAAACTTCTCAATATGAGATACTATTAGGAGTAATCAACCGGGTCAATCGTTTTTTAAAACATCTGACTTGTAGAAAATGCAATAAGATTTTGAAGCCTAAAGGAAATTCTAACTACGCTTTTTATAATGTAACTACATTTTCTTGCCAGGATGCAGAATGCACAGAACATGGTCGGCAGATTTATTTATCACATTGTTCGAACGGAAAGTGTGAAGATATCATCGATAGTCGTGATTGTGTTAAATGCAAACCTAAAGGTTTTGACCCTGATTGCGGTTGGTATATCTGTAAGTCCTGCAATAGTTGTTGTAGTAGTGAGAATTTAGAAAGAAGAAAATACATAATTGAGCGAACAGGTCAAGAATATAAATGTCACACAATTGGCCATAAAGATCAAGGCATCAAATGTTGTAGTAAATGTGGCGAAGAAATGACGAGAGCTAAAAGTTCTCAAGAAGTCTATTTAAATCAGCTAAATTGGTTTATCGAGAATAAGGAAAAGCATCCGAATGTTTCAAAATATGGCCAACGTCAAGGAGATAATAAATGGTGGTTTATTTGGAATAGAGGACAATTTGAATTTCAACAATATAGGAGGCAATTGAAAGGCATGCGAAACAGTGGTTTTAATGTACCAAATTATGATGTTCTTGAAAATGAAAGTCAGTTGGTGGCAGAACCAAACCAATGGGCAGCTTATGAAATTCATGAATGCCCTGGGTGCGGCAATTCGTTGGAGACAAAAATTGGGAATTAATATATAGGATAATCTAAATTATTAAGAAAATTCCTTAAAATTGTTTTGAATAGATGGTAAGGTTTTTAAAGTTAAAACGGTAATGAGCAATTTCGATTTTCTGCGTTTGGAATTCCCCTCCTTATATAGGGAGGCAATTGACGCGGAAAAGTTTACCTTCAAAGAACCACGCTATTCGGCTTTGTTGTGCCGTAGTGCCATGGAAAAAGCCATGCTTTGGCTTTATGAAAATGATGCTGACCTTGAATTGCCCTATGATACCAAGCTTGGAGCATTGCTTTATGCTGAAGATTTTAAAAGCATCATTAAGCCTAGTATGTTTAGGGAACTGAATGTCATTCGCTTGAATGGCAACAATGCCGCACATGGCAAGTTAGTCAATCAGTATGAATCCCTTCATTCCATTAAGAACCTTTTCCGGTTTCTGTCTTTCGTCAGTGTTTACTACAGCGAGGGGAATCCCATAATTCCACCTTTCAACGAGTCATATTTGCCATCTGGAGAAGCCGAGGACAAAGCGAAAGCTGTTTTAAGAAAGCAGGCCGAACAATTGCAATCGGAGCTGGATGCCTTAAAGGAATCTTTAAAGAAACAACAAGAACTCACTAGTGAAAATGAGGCTCTTAAAAAACAGCTATTAGAAAGGGAACATGTAGTAAAGGAGCGCAAAGCGGAACGTTTGGAGTATATCGTTCTAGAAACAGCCATACCTGAACTGAATACCGAACTTTCCACCAGAAAGTTATTGATTGACCTACTGCTTAAGGAAGCGGGCTGGGAAAACCTAAAAAAAAGCAGGGATATAGAGTTTAAGGTTACGGGCATGCCCTTGAATGTAAATAAATCTGGTATTGGCTTTGTCGATTATGTGCTATGGGGAAAAAACGGACTACCCTTGGCCGTTGTCGAAGCTAAAAATACACTACAAAACGTAGAAAAGGGAAAACATCAGGCAAGTCTATATGCCGATTGTTTGGAGAAAAAATATCGCCAAAGACCTGTTATTTATTACTCCAATGGATATGAGACCCAAATTTGGGACGATACTTTTTATCCGCCTAGAGAAGCATACGGTTTCTATACCCAAGAGGAACTACAATTATTGGTAGATCGCAGAAAAACGAGAAAGGACATTAGAAATTTTGTAGTCAATCAAGACATCGTAAATAGGTACTATCAATTGGAGGCGGTTCAAAGAGTAGCAGAAACCTTTGTCACGGAAAATCAAGGCCAGTTGCGAGGCAAAAACAGAAAGGCCTTACTTGTAATGGCTACAGGAAGTGGTAAAACAAGGACTGCCGCCGCAATAGTAGATATGTTAACCAAATGTGATTGGGCAAAAAGGGTGCTCTTCTTGGCCGACAGAAATGCTTTGGTCAGCCAAGCAAAGAATGCTTTTAAGCAACATTTGCCGCATCTTTCGGCCATAGACCTTACAAAAGAAATTGAGGATAAAGGCACACGGGTAGTATTTTCGACATACCCGACCATTATGAATAAAATCGATGAACTTAAAAATGAGGATGGTCGGTTTTATGGGGTCGGTCATTTTGATGTCATACTAATAGATGAAGCACATCGCTCCGTTTATCAGAAGTATAAGTCCATTTTTGATTATTTTGATTGCCTGTTAATTGGTTTGACCGCAACACCGAAAAAGGACATCGATATCAATACGTATGAACTTTTTGAAATAGAGGATGACAATCCCACTTTTGCTTATGAACTGAATAGGGCCGTGGAAGATGGCTATTTAAATCCACCAAAGGCCATCGAAGTACCTATTAAATTCCCCCTAGAAGGAGTAAAGTATAAGGAATTATCGAAAAAGGATAAAGAGCAATATGAAACCTTGTTCGGAGACCCAACTACCGGAGAGGTTTTTTTAGAAGAAATCGACAAGAACAAATTAAATACATGGCTCTTTAATAAAGATACCGTTGATAAAGTATTACATCATTTGATGACCAATGGGATAAAAGTAGCGGGTGGCGATAAATTGGGGAAGACAATTATTTTTGCCAAAAACCATAAACACGCGGAGTTTATCGAGAAACGTTTTAATAAAAATTATCCTGAATACGGTGGCACATTTCTAAGGGTCATTGACAACTATGCTGAGAAGGCGCAGGATCTTTTGGAAAGATTCTGTGATGATAAAGAGGAACTGGAACCCCAGATAGCAGTATCGGTAGATATGATGGATACAGGAGTGGATGCGCCGAGAGTTGTTAATCTGGTTTTCTTCAAAAGGGTAAAATCGTACACTAAATACTGGCAAATGATAGGTCGAGGTACACGCTTGCGACCAGACTTGTTCGGCCCTAATCTGCATAAGGAACACTTCGTTATATTTGATTTTTGTGGAAATTTTGAGTTTTTCGAAGAGTTTCCCGATGGGTTGCCATCAAATTCCGTAAAGTCATTAACGGAACAGCTATTTGAAACCAAATTGGACATTGTTACGGCCGTACGGGAAAAGAGCGATGCAAGTGCGGATGAGTTGCAACTGATGGGGACCGTTTTAGAAGGTTTATACCATTCGGTTCTCATGTTGGATGAAAACAGTTTTGCCGTTCGGGGTGCTTGGCGTTCGGTTAAAAAATTCAAGAAGCGCGAAAAGTGGCAAAACTTGACCAGAAGTGATATTACTGAATTAAAGTCTAATCTCTCAAGGTTAATTTCAAACAAAAATGATGAGGACGAATTGGCAAAACGATTTGATCTTATCGTGTTTAAACTGCATTTGGCACTCATTAGTGATTTCCGTTCCCAAGAAACCTATGTCTCAATAATTTTCAAAGTCTGTGAAGGACTTAAAAAGAAAAGTAATATACCATCTATTAAAGAGAAAATGCCAACTATTAACGCGGTATTGACACAGGAGTTTTGGCAGGAAATATGTTATTCAAATCTTGAAAAGGTAAGGGAAGATATTCGATCACTTCTTAAATTCTTGGAAACAGAAAAGCAAGTGCCCGTGTATTCGAACTTTGAGGATGAAATCAGGGAAAATGAAATCAAGGAGAAAGATATTATGTATTCGTACGATAATTTAAAGTCGTACAAAGATAGGGTTGAAAGTTTTATCCGAAAGAACAAACACCACATCGTTATTGATAAGCTACATAAAAATTTACCGATTACTCCAAAGGAATTGAAGCTTTTGGAAAAATTTCTCTTTGATCAGGAAACTAGAACTAAGGAAAGATTTGTAGAAGAGTACGGCGAACAGCCCCTAGGTAAATTCGTTAGGAAGATTATTGGATTGGATATTGAGGTGGCTAATCAACTTTTCAGCGAGCTGATTAAAGTAGAAAATCTTAATGCGAATCAAATTACATTTATCAATTCTATAGTAAACTATTTAAATGTCAACGGAACTATTGATAAAAGTTTATTGACTAAACCACCTTTTAATGAAAGTCATGACAAGGGTATATTTGGTATTTTTATAGAGGAAGATAAAATCGTCCAAATAATTTCTATTTTGGATGAGGTAAATGGCAACGCTGGGATAGCTTAATATTCTAACTCCTTACATATTGCACCTTTTGTAAAGAGTTTACTACTTGGGTGAGTCTTCAACTAGAATTTACAAAGTTCAAATACGAGATGGGAATTGATAAACCGATTTTTGTTGATGGCCGTAAAGCTATCCTTAGTCATTATATAATCAGAGGACCCCAGCAGACCTTCGGAATGGTCAAGTTCGAAGACGGTTCCATGGAAGAAGTATTCCATAAAAAAATAAAGTTCGAAGATAGAAGTTCATGAAAGTCGGAAAGTACTTGAAAAGAATGGGGGAAGACAAGAAATTATCCCAAGTTCAGATGGGCAAACTCATTGGAAAAAGACCTGAACGGATCTGCGAATGGGAGAAGGATAAACATGCTATTAAGCTCACGGAATTTTTGGATATTACCAAGAAGCTGGGAATAAAGGATATCAATAAGGTTTTTAAGGACTAGGGCTCTAAATATACCTTATACTTTGCCAGCTGCATACTATTTCGGCAAACATGCCATTAAAAAATAGAGTTTCTTGGATTTGTAAAGGCTGTTTAGATAAAAAGTTGAACGAGCTTTTATTAGATGATAAGCCAGAAGGATATTTCCTTTTGTAACATTTTATAACTAAGTTTAATTCACAAAACATAAACCGAGTAGTATGGGAAAATTTGAGATTAAAAAAGATAAATCAGGTCAGTTCCGGTTTAATTTGAAAGCTTCCAATGGACAGGTGATTCTAAGCAGCGAAGCTTACAAAACCAAGGCCTCATGTGACAATGGAATAGCTTCCGTTAGGACAAACTCACAGGACAATAGCAAGTTCGATAGAAAAACGGCGAAGGACGGGAGCCCTTATTTCAACTTGAAGGCATCCAATGGACAGATTATCGGAGCAAGCGAAATGTATTCTAGTACCTCGGCAATGGAAAACGGAATCGCTTCGGTAAAAAATAATGCCCCGGATGCGAAGGTAGAAGACAATTCCTAAGAATCACTCATTGTATCTTTAGGTTATTGGATATGATGTAAAAGACGGCCCCGACTGGGCCGTCTTTTTATTTAAGGTGTATCAAACAACTACTTGAAGTGAAATTGTATTCAATCCGATAATTGTATGGTTTTTGCAAATTAATATTAACGCAATAACACTGCATGAGGTTATTTGATGTCAAATAGAACCAATCAAAATGCCAGAAAAAAAATCGAATTTTATGTGCAAATTATGTGCAAATGAAAAAAGCTTCCACGATTAAAATCTTGGAAGCCTTTTGTTTATCGGTGGTCCCACCTGGGCTCGAACCAGGGACCCTCTGATTATGAGTCAGATGCTCTAACCAACTGAGCTATAGGACCAAATTAGGGGGCAAATTTAACCATTACCACCAACTACACAAAAATATTGATGGCTCATTTGATTTAAAAACTACACGCTCCCTTTCTAGGAGGGCTCGGGAGGGGCCTCCTGGCAAAGTTCCACCAAAACTCCGTTCGAAGATTTTGGGTGCAAAAATGCTACCAATTTGTTATCGGCCCCTTTTTTTGGTTCCTCATTTAAAACAATAAAACCTTCTGACTTGAGTCGTTTTATTTCGGCCACGATATCATCTACCGCAAAGGCTATGTGATGGATCCCCTCACCCTTCTTTTCAATAAACTTGGTAATGGGGCTATTCTCGTTGGTCCCGGCCAACAACTCTATTTTATTAGGTCCTGATTTGAAAAAAGATGTGGTAACAGCTTCGGAGGCCACTTCCTCCATTTTATAGGCAGGTTCCCCGAACAGCTTTGCAAACAGTTGGTTGCTGGCTTCTAAATCTTTCACAGCTATACCGATATGCTCTATTTTATCCATCATATTACATTAGATTTTACTTAACTATTTCTTTTGGAATTGAATGTAGGTAAACTACCTCAAAGCAAACCATGAAACATTTAAATCTCGATTATCGAGTAAAAGTAGCCCTTGTAAAAGTACCAAATGATGTCAAAAGTCATAAAAGACCTATTTTTGCGGTATGGAAACGCAACGACAGAAAAAGATAGCAGGGGTCATTCAAAAAGATATCGTTGATATTTTGCAACGCGCTGCCGTAGATGGCGGGCTAAAAGGCACGTTAATTTCCGTTTCCAAAGTCTCCGTAACTACCGACCTATCGATTGCCAAGGTATACCTGAGCATTTTTCCCAACAAAGAAGCCGCTGCGCTCTTAGAAGGTATCAAATCAAATCAACCCCTGATCAAGCACGAATTGTCCCAACGAACCCGAAACCAGTTGCGACGAGTGCCAGAGTTGTTATTTTACTTGGACGATTCGTTGGATTATATCGAAAACATTGAAAAATCGTTAAAGGGAGAAGAAAATCCCATTGAAAACAGGGACTTGCTTCCCAAGAGAAAAAAGTCCTGAGCTTGAATTTTCCTTTGTACATCGCAAAGCGATACCTGCGTTCCAAAAGCGGCCAAAATGCGGTGAATATCATCAATTTCATTACTTTTTTGGTCATCGTCATCGGTTCGGCGGCACTCTTTATTGTATTGTCTGGTTTTGCTGGTCTTAAAACGTTCAGCCTCTCCTTCACCAACACCTTCGACCCTGATCTAAAAGCGACTCCTGCCACGGGAAAGTTTTTCACCGCTTCCCCAGACCAGGAACGACAACTGGGTGAACTAAACGGCCTCGCCTCCTACTCCAAGGAATTAGAGGAAAAGGTACTATTGTATCATCGGGAGAAAAGTCATATCGCCTTTATAAAAGGAGTAGACCAAAACTACAACCAGGTCACCGGAGTAGATAGCACCGTGATCTATGGCAGTTGGAATATTAATGAGGTGCAGGGAGTAGCAGGTTTGGCCATATCCAATCTTTTAAGTGTTAGCACCGATCAATATCGAAATCCGTTAATGGTTGCCGCCTTAAAACCAGGCAAGGGCTTCATATCTCCCCAATCAAAAAATAAGATTTACAATGAACTTCCGCTAGTGTTGAGTGGTATCTATGCGGTGGAAGAAGGTTTGGATAAAAAATATGTCTTTGCCGATATCGGCATGGTACGAGAGCTGCTCGAAAAAGATAGTACACAACTCTCCGGCATTAATTTTAAAGTGAAAAAGGAAGACGACATTCCAAAAATCAAAGAAGGTATCTCGGCCATTTTCGGCGATGCGGTCATGGTAAAAGACCGGAAGCAGCAAAACAGCTCATTGTACAAAATGCTCAATACCGAAAACGTAGCTACGTATCTAATTTTCACCCTAGTACTGGTCATCGCCCTATTCAATGTGGTCGGGGCCATTACCATGATGATTTTAGACAAGCGGCAAAATTCCAAAACCCTCTACAGTTTGGGGACAACTTTAAAAGAACTGCGTCGCATCTATTTTGTGCAAGGTGTCTTGGTCACAAGCCTAGGTGGGTTCATCGGTGTTGTTATCGGTTCCCTGCTAATCGGCTCACAACTGCTGTTTGGGTGGTTGAAAATCACCCCCTCTTTGGCATACCCGGTAGAATTTCAATTCATGAATGTATTGATCGTATTGGCGACCATCGTCGTTTTAGGAATCATCGCGGCCAAAATTGCTAGCAGCCGCATTAACGCAAAGCTGATTGCCCAATAATTCTGGTTTGAAACTGTTGCCTACCCCAGGGAGCTGTACCGTAAAGTTCCTTATACGGGAGTAGCTAGGAAGGAGCCATAAATTCGTAATCCCCGAATATTTTCAATGCTTCCTCGAAAGCATCGAACACATCTGACGCATCGTCGCTAGTGACCATTTTCATTCGATACTCCTTGAAGTTGGGAATCCCTTTAAAATAATTGGTATAGTGTCTTCGTGTTTCAAAGACGCCCAGTTTTTCACCTTTCCAATCGATGGCCATTTGCAAATGACGGCGTGCCGCCTGTACTCGTTCTTCCATGGTGGGAGGTGCTAAATGGGTGCCGGTCTTAAAATAATGCTTTACCTCTTTAAAAAACCAGGGATAACCGATACTGGCCCTACCGATCATAGCTCCATCGAGTCCGTACGCATCTCGCATTCGCATAGCGGCTTCGGGGGAAGCTACATCTCCGTTCCCAAAAACGGGAATATGCATTCGCGGATTGTTCTTCACCTCGGCAATCGGCGCCCAGTCTGCTTCTCCCTTGTACATCTGTGCACGGGTACGACCGTGAATAGCGATCGACTTAATACCCACATCCTGCAACCGCTCTGCCACCTCAACAATTTTGATGGAATCATGGTCCCAACCCAGTCGGGTTTTTACCGTAACGGGCAATTTGGTATGTTTCACCATTGCTTCCGTTAAAGAGACCATCAAATTGATGTCCTTTAAAATTCCCGCTCCTGCACCTTTACTCACTACCTTTTTAACAGGACAGCCAAAGTTAATATCAATGATATCCGGATTTGATTTTTCCACTATTTCCACCGACCGCAGCATCGAATCCAAATTCGCCCCGAATATCTGAATACCCACCGGACGCTCTTTTTCATAAATATCCAACTTCATAACGCTCTTGGCAGCGTCACGAATGAGTCCTTCAGAAGAAATAAACTCCGTGTACACCACATCGGCTCCCTGTTCCTTGCACAAAGCACGAAAGGGCGGGTCACTTACATCTTCCATTGGGGCAAGTAACAATGGGAAATCGGGTAATTGAATATCTCCTATCTTGGGCATGCTATTTCTTTCCTCTTTAAGGAGCGCAAAATTACATAAAAATGCCCATATTCTTGAAAATCAGTAGCTCGAACAACTAGCTTAACCTCGCTTTTTTGACAAAATCCTATCAATAACTGACAAGGTAGGTTCAAAAGGCACGGTTTTAACAGTCACTATTCCCTGAAAGATGTACATAACAACTATATTTAAGAAAGAACAGATAGCTGTAATTCGTAGCTTATCAAGCAGACAACCTTGGTGATGGACCGGAGAAGCTTTCGAGAGAAGAAGATTTTAAAATATCGATTATTGACTACCCTACCCATATGAAGTTATGAAAAAAGTACATGTATTCCTTACCGGGCTTTTAGCGGTATTGTTGATCGGTTGTGGTGTCGATAAGCCGAAGGAGGTATTGCTTGCAGAAAGTCAACTCCCTGAGGTCATCGATTTCAATTATCATATCAAGCCCATCCTATCCGATAGATGTTTTGTCTGCCATGGTCCGGATAAGCAAAACCAGAAAGCAGACCTTCGACTTGATATTGCCGATTCGGCCTACGCAGCCTTAAAGTCAGGTAACGGTTTTGCCATCAAAGCTGGGAATTTGGGAAAAAGCGAGGTGTATCATCGAATGGTGGCTACCGATCTCGATATCGTAATGCCTCCACCAGAGTCGAACTTAAAACTTAGTCCGCTAGAAATCGCCTACATCTCCCGATGGATCGAACAAGGCAGCGAATACAAACCCCACTGGGCCTTTACGAAGCCCGAAAAGAAAAAGGTGCCGGATGTAGGAGAAAATTGGGCCATCAATGAAATAGACCGTTTTATTGCTGCTACATTGGAAAAAAAGGGAATTGAACAGTCTCCTGAATCGCGTAAAGAAGTTTTGATTCGAAGACTGTATTTTGATTTGATAGGCCTCCCGCCTTCGATTACAGAGGTAGAGCGTCTTATGGCAGACGACCGACCCGATTATTACGAAAGATTGGTCGACAGCCTGTTAACCCTTCCTGCCTATGGGGAACGAATGGCCGCTCACTGGCTCGATGTAGCACGTTTTGCCGACAGTGAGGGATATTTGGATGACTTTCATCATGAATTCTGGCCGTACCGCGATTGGGTCATCGAAGCCTACAACAAAAACCTGCCCTACGACGATTTTATACTTTGGCAAGTAGGCGGTGATCAGCTTCCTGGGGCCACGGCAGAACAGCGATTGGCAACAGCTTTTAACCGTTTGCATAAACAAAATTCAGAAGGTGGGGTCATTCCCGAGGAATTCAGGGTAGAGTACGTTGCCGATAGAACAAATACCGTCGGAACGGCATTTCTGGGCCTTACGGTTGCCTGTGCCCGGTGCCACGATCATAAATACGACCCTATATCGCAAAAAGACTATTTTGAGCTTTTTAGTTTCTTTAATAGCACCGTAGAACGGGGTGATGGTATTTTCGCATACAATGCGGTAGAAAACGGAAATGATATCCCGAACGAGCTTTCCATGAACGCCGGGCCGGTAATGCCAGTACCCAGCGATGAAAATGTCGCTCAAATCTATGAGTTTCTTCAGAAGGAAATCGACCGAAAATCTTCTGATTTGAAGAAAAAGGTCGAAAAGCGTACCTCATTTGCAGCCGATTGGATACACTCAAAACCAGCGGTAAGCACCCTAGAAAAAGTAGTCGACAACGCAACTATAGTGGCATTGGATTTTGAACAGTCGACCAATGGTATTAGTAAGGACCGTGCCAAAGGGTCGAAAGACGCTCGTTATTTCGGGCACAACTTTGTCCCAGGTAAAAAGGGACAAGCTTTGGAGTATCAAGAAGGGCAATTGATTGCAGACGGAAGCCGCATCAGTTTTGAACGAATGGAGCCTTTTACCGTCAGTTTTTGGATCAAGGCCCCTGAACAATTCGATGAGGCCCGAGTATTCTACAATGGCAACGGCCGCATTCAAGGATACCGTGGCTGGGAAGTAGTGCTTGACAGTTCTAAACTTTCTTTTCGGCTCAACCATGCACACCCTTATCAGTCATTGGATATCCGTTTAAAAAAGGCGTTGCCCCTGAATGAATGGCATCACTATGTTTGGACGTATGATGGATCCAGTAAAGCCGGGGGAATGAAAATCTTCGAAAACGGTGCGCCCGTTGAAGTTGATGTTCTTCGGGATAATTTGTATCGATCTGCCAAACCATACACCGATAAAAGGGCAACCGTGTACATGCACTACCAAGGACTTATACTGGGAGCCAGTCACTACGACCAACATTTTGTTGGTGGTTTCATCGACGACTTTAAGGTGTTGAACAAGGAAGCTGGGCATCTAGTTGCCCATTATTTATACGACGAACAAAAAGGGCTACAGCTATTTCAACAGGCAATCGATAATGGCACGCAGGCCGCTAAGGAATTCTATGCCCTGCATCTTGATAAAGACTTGGAAGCCGAACGGAAAGAACTTCAGAAACTGCAGCTTCGCGAACTACAGACCATCGACACCGTTCAAGAAGTTATGGTCATGGGCGATCTAGACCGGGAACGGCCCACCTACATTTTAGAAAGGGGCGTTTACGATGCTCCCGGAGAACAGGTTACAAAAGATGTTCCCGAAACCATTCTATCGTGGCCCGACGATCTTCCCCGCAATCGCTACGGACTTGGAAAATGGCTCATTCACGAAGATCATCCGCTAACGGCGCGGGTGGCGGTCAACCAACTTTGGTATCTGATATTCGGAAAAGGTTTGGTAAAGACCAACGGCGATTTTGGAAATCAAGGGGCATTGCCCAGCCATCCTGAATTGTTAGATTGGTTGGCGGTCGATTTCCGGGAGAATGGGTGGAATGTAAAACGACTCGTTCGCCAAATGGTAACTTCGGCTACCTATAAACAATCCTCGGCGGTTCGAGAGGACCTACAAGATATTGACCCGGATAATATATTGTTAGCTCGAAGCCCTAGATACCGGCGATCTGCAGAAATGGTGCGTGACAATATACTGGCCGCAAGCGGACTATTGAAATCCGGTATTGGCGGGAAATCGGTATTTCCCTATCAGCCAGAAGGTTTATGGAGCGAGACCATTAGCCATCCCTTTTTTCCTGATTATGAAATCGATTATGAAAACGGTCTCTACCGACGCAGTATCTACACTTTTTGGAAACGCAACGTGCCAGCACCCGACATGCTGGTCTTCGACGCTTCGAACCGTAGTGAATGTCAAGTACAACGACAGCGTAGCAATACCCCTTTACAAGCCATGGTGTTATTGAATAGCCCACAGGTGATCGAAGCGTGTAGGGTACTTTCAGAAAACACTTGGAAAGAGACGAATTTTGAACCATCCGCTGCTATTGGCCGTGTCTTTTTTGCCTTGATCGGCCGTTCCCCGACTCCAACGGAACACAACATTCTCCTACGACAATATCAGGAAGAAAAAGCATATTTTACACAAACACCCTCGGAAACTAAAAAGTTCTTAAACGTGGGAGCCCGAAAACCCGACGCCAATTTACCCATGACCGAAGTAGCCGCATTATCCAGAGTCGCGAATACCGTATTGAATTCTACCGAAGCCTACTATAAAAATTAAGGAAGATGAATTACTCAAAAGAAATCAAACAAGCACAATACTTTCAAAACCGTCGGGAGTTTCTCAAGACCACCAGTCGGGGTTTGGGTAGTTTGGCATTGGGAAGTCTACTTTTTCCCGATGTTTTAAACGCAAACAAACGGCTTCCCTCAGGGCCCAAAATTTCAAATGGCGGGGGTGTTCTTTCACAGCTGCACCATACCCCAAAGGCTAAGCGGGTCATTTATCTCTTTCAAAGCGGTGGACCTAGTCAATTGGAACTCTTTGATTACAAACCCGAGTTGATCAAAAGATGGGGCGAAGAAATCCCTGATTCGGTTCGGAACGGGCAACGGGTTTCCGGTATGCTGGCGGCTCAGTCAAGTTTTCCGTTGGTAGGCTCCAAATTCAATTTTAAGCAACATGCGACCACAGGGGGGTATTTCAGTGAACTTATGCCCTATACTTCCGGTATTGCCGAAGATATTTGCATGATCAACTCGATGCATACCGAAGCGATCAACCACGAACCGGCAGTGATTTTTATGCAAACCGGTTCCCAGCAAGTAGGCAGGCCCTGTATGGGTTCTTGGATGAGTTATGGTCTAGGGAGTTCGAACAGAAATCTACCATCGTTTGTAGTGTTGCTTTCACAAGGCAAGGACGATGCCCAGAGCCTGAACATGCAGGCTTGGAACAGTGGCTTTCTACCCTCTCATCACCAGGGGGTGCAGTTCCGATCCGGTGCCGATCCCGTTTTATACCTCGGGAATCCTCCGGGAATCGACCGTAAAAGTCGAAGGAGGGAATTGGATTACCTAGCCGAACTGGAAGCCGAGCAAAAAAAGGCATGGGGCGACCCTGAAATCGATTCGAAGATCAGCCAATATGAAATGGCCTATCGAATGCAGACCAGTGTACCTGAGATTGCTGACCTCTCGGACGAACCCGACTACATTTTTGATCTATATGGAAAAGATGCGCATATACCCGGCACTTTTGCTTATAACTGCTTAATGGCACGGAGGCTAGCGGAACGCGATGTGAACTTTATCCAATTATACCACATGGGTTGGGATCAACATGGGAACCTACCCAGGGAAATCGTACAATTGGCCAAGTCTTCCGATCAGGCCTCCGCAGCATTGGTCAAGGATCTAAAGCAGCGCGGTCTCTTAGAAGATACCTTGGTCATCTGGGGGGGAGAATTCGGCCGCACCAGTTTTTCACAGGGGAAATTGACCAAAGACAATTATGGCAGGGACCATCATCCGAGATGCTACAGCACTTGGATGGCGGGTGCCGGAATCAAAGGAGGCGAGGTCTATGGAAAAACAGACGATTTTGGTTATAACATCGTTGAAAATCCCGTTCATGTGCATGATTTTCAGGCAACCATGTTGCATCAATTGGGTATTGACCATGAGCGCTTTACGTTCAAGCATCAAGGTAGGCGGTACCGATTAACAGATGTACACGGCAAGGTGGTAAATGATATTTTAGCCTAACAAGAGACTACGAATCGGTAATGAACTAGGTAGACATAAACTTCCAGGAAAGCTCACCAAGCGTATAACCTTTTTTCATCCCTCAGGAAAAAATACTATTTTCAAGCAACTTCGAGGCAGAAAAAGGCTTTCCTTTCAATCTTTACTTTATAGATATCGATGGGAAAAACCTGGAAAGGGTTACCCATGGAAAAACCTTTGATGCGTTTCCTGTTCTCTCTAACGATGGCAAATATTTGGCGTTTTCAAGCAATCGGAACAACGGAGGTACTAGGGACACGAATTTATTCATAGCGGAGTGGCAGGAATAATGTTCGGATTATAGACCCCAAAGGTCTTGTAGACCTTTGGGGTCTCACCGGCGAACGCTATATTTACCAGCGATGACCCTTCCCTACGAACCAATACTGTTCGGTATAAAAATAAATATGCACTTGGTGCTAGAGTATCTGGCATTTTTTGTTGCCTTTCGCTATTACCTATTCACCCGAAAGCGGAGCGAGGATACCATATCGACCAACAATCGACTTTCTATTATCATCGGGGCTATTTTTGGAGCGTTAATGCTTTCCAGGGTAGTTGCTTTTTTGGAAAATCCACCACTGCATCTCGAGCAGGGTTGGATTGCGTTGTTCAACAATAAAACCATTATGGGTGGGCTTTTTGGCGGGCTCCTTGGGGTAGAACTCGCCAAAAAAATCATTGGCGAAAAGCAATCTTCGGGCGATTTATTCACGCTTCCGATTATCCTAGGCATCCTCATTGGCCGTATTGGATGCTTTTTAGCCGGAGTCAAGGAATTCACCTATGGCAAACAAACCACCTCTTTTTTAGGAATGGATTTGGGAGATGGCCTCCTGCGCCATCCCATCACATTGTATGAAATTGCCTTTTTAGTACTGCTATTTGGATGTATAAAAGTTTTACAAATACAGGAGAATCGATTTCAAGATGGTTCCTATTTTAAGCTTTTTATGATCGCATACTTCTCATTTCGTTTCTTCATTGAATTCTTGAAGCCCAACACCTTTTTCTTTTTGGGGCTGAGCAGCATTCAAATATTATGCTTATTTTGTTTAGGCTATTACTATAGAACTATTCGAAGCGCATTGCGATACCGTTTCTAATGTTAAACCGTATATGGGGGCGAATGATAGATTTTTGTGTTTTATTTTGATGGAGTAATTTAACATTTGAAATGGTAATATATGCCTGAAAGAAATTACACTTATTATGATTTTACCTTGAGCCTTTGCCCCGATTGTCTGCGCCGTGTAGATGCCAAGATCATCTTCGAGAACAATAAGGTTTACATGCTAAAGAACTGCAGGGAACACGGCAGGAGCAAAGTGTTGATTGCAGACGATATCGAATATTATAAAAACATACGCAATTATAATAAGGCATCTGAATATCCGAAAACATTCAATACAAAAACCCATTACGGCTGCCCTTATGACTGTGGCCTTTGTCCCGACCACGAACAGCATTCCTGCCTTACCGTGGTAGAGGTGACCGATCGCTGTAACCTTACCTGCCCCACTTGTTATGCCGGTTCATCTCCCACCTATGGAAGGCATCGTACCCTCCCCGAAATCAAAAAGATGCTCGATGCCATTGTACGTAATGAAGGAGAACCCGACGTGGTCCAGATCAGTGGAGGGGAACCGACCATTCATCCACAGTTTTTTGAGATTTTAGATTACGCTAAGACCCTGCCCATTCGGCATCTCATGGTGAATACCAACGGGATTAAAATAGCCAAGGAGTTCGCTTTTGCTGAGCGGTTGGCGACCTATGCGCCCGATTTTGAAATCTACCTACAATTCGATTCCTTGGATAACCAAGTGCTGCAAACCTTGCGTGGAGCCGATTTGGGCGAGATGCGTTTACAGGCCTTGAAACATTTGAACCGACTCAATTTATCAACGACCTTGGTGGTAACCTTACAAAAGGGGTTGAATGACCATGAGATGGGGAAAACCATCGATTTTGCGCTACAACAAAAATGTGTTCGTGGTGTCACGTTTCAACCTACTCAGATTGCAGGCCGTTTAGAGAACTTTGAGGTAGATGAAAATAGGATTACCCTCACCGAGGTTCGCAGGAAAATTTTGGAGCAGTCCCCCATCTTTGAAGCAGATGATTTGATTCCCGTGCCTTGCAATCCAGATGCGCTGGTCATGGCATATGCTTTAAAATTAGGAGACGAAGTGAGTCCGTTAACCCGTTATATCAATCCTGATGACCTATTGAATGAGGGTAAGAACACCATCATCTATGAACAAGATCAAGAGTTACATGGCAAAATGATCGAACTGTTCAGTACTGGGAACTCGGTGGAGAAAGCTTCGGAGAATTTGAAAAGTATTATGTGCTGTTTACCAGAAATCGATGCGCCCGAATTGGGATACGATAACCTGTTCCGCATTATCATCATGCAGTTCATCGATGCGCATAATTTTGATGTTCGGGCCATCAAAAAATCCTGTGTTCATATTGTGAACAAGGACTATCAAATTATTCCGTTTGAGACCATGAATTTATTTTATAGGGATGAAAAGGTCAATTATTTAAAACACCTTCAAGACGAAGTCATATGACCGGTATTCTTTTGTTAATGTTTGGGCCGGCTGTTGTTTTTTTTGCAATTGCAATTATTGGCTTGGTACAGAAAAACAAAAAGATGGCGAAAGTTTTTTTTATACTCACTGGGGTTTATTTGTTGATCAGTCTAGGGATTTGTGGTATAATGCTTTCGAGCTTTTCACTGGACACCAAATAATCAAATACTATGCGAATCTGCCCTCCTTTAGAACTATATATTAGCGATGCTGCCTTTGTAGGCTTTCTAATGTGTGGGCCTGCCATCCTATTTCTTTTGATCGGCCTGATTCTTTTATTAAAAAAAGAAAAAAAACAGCAAAGACGATGTTGATTATTTCGGGAATCTGTTTGCTGGTGGCACTCGGCCTATGCAGTGTTGGGATGTAAGGTGTTTTTTAAAGAAGCGTAAAAACGACTCTTTGTTCAATCTGAAATTACAATCTATGAATCATATAATTCCTTTAGAAGTAGGCAACCTCGACGGATTGATATTCATCATTTTTCTGGTAATGTTCGGACCCGCTTTGTTATTATTGATTATAGGGTTGATGATTCGAAAAAAGAACAAAAAAGCCGCGAAGGTATTTTACATACTTGCCGGTATCTATTTATTGGTAAGCCTTGGTATTTGCGGAGGAATAATGGGAGGTTACTAGTAGAACGAAACAGGCCATAGACCTAAATTCGATTACGTTCGTCGACTCGTTTCGATTTCTTGTTGTCTCGAATACCCACATTTCCGAATCGGTATCGAAATCCGAAGGTAAACAAGCGATTCTCTGGCCGAAACGAAGAAGTATTGTTCTGGTTCAAGAATACCCTGGTATTAAATAGATTGCCTTGATTAAAAATATCGGCAACTCCCATAGAAATGCTGGCCCTTTTATTCCAAAGTGTCTTTCTAAAACTAATACTAAGTTCGTTGTAAGAATCCTGTCTTGAATTGCCGACCACCAGCGGAGCGTAATACACAAAATCTACATCGGCTGTTAGACTGCGATCTGGCAACAATAAGAAACCTTGGCTGGTTCTCAGGAACATAGTCCATAAACCATTGTCAAGTACCTGTCCTGTATCGAGATCCCGAAACTGATTTTCTAAATAGTACCCAGAGAGCAAGAAATAGCAGTTCCAACGGTTGGTAATATCCTTGTTAATGCTCACATCGGCCCCATAGGAAATATCACGTACAATGTTCGCACTTATAAATCGAAGTAGATTGGCTTCGTTATCCTGAAAGACTTGGCTTCGGTATTGATTCTTTTGATTTTTGTAAAAGACCTCAAAGGAATAGTTTCGGTCAAAAGTATAACCCATAGCAACATAATTCCTAGTTGCCGGCAACAAATTGGGATTGCCCTCTATAACCGAATTGTTGCTTTGGAAATATTGGAAAGGATTGATGCTGTTGTATCGCGGGCGATTAATTCTTCGATAATAGTACAACGTATAGGCATGTTTTTTGCTTGGGGCATAATTCAATGAAACCGAAGGAAACAATTCCAAATAGTCATTTTCCGTTTTTTCGGGATCGGTATCCAAATCACCTAAGGTTTCCGTATATTCGGCCCTGAGGCCTGTTTTCAGTCTCCAGTTTTGCCATTTTCCGTTCAGGCTTAGGTAGCCGGCGTAAATTGCTTCGTCATAATCGAACCTTCCCGCCTCGGTAGGATTGATTCCGGGTTGATTACGATCAAACCCTTCTTGTGAAATAGTACTTCTTGAGTCGATTCCGGCATATCGTAGGCCAGTTTCGAACTGTGAGGATTCTCCTAAAGGCGATTCATAATCTATCTGAAAACTAAACAAATCGATACGCTGTTCAGATTCGGTAGTAAAGTCGTTTTCCCCTGTAAGGTTTCCACCCAAATCCTGAAAATCGGTCTCCAGCGCTTGGTCTCTATTTGAATCATAATAGGTATAGTGGGCATTTACGGAAAGCTCCGCTCCTTCTTTTTTCATTTGATGTACCCAATCAAAATAAACGGAACTATTCAAACGATCCTCGTCCGAATCGTTCAGGGTTACAAAACTACTGAGCAAATTTCCCTCCGGATCATCGATCAAGGTCTCCGAATCGTAAAAACGATTTACCTTGGGAAGGTACGAGTTAATACTAGAGAGCCCTATTCTATTGTTATCATTGATCTGCACATCAAAAAATACACTTAAGTTGTGCCGATTCTGTCTCCGAAACTGCTCTTGCTCGGCGGTCCACACGGTTGCAATTTGGTCGCCCTCGAGAAAACTGGCAATATCGGTATACCGCGTTAAGTTTTTGGTATCGCTGAAGCTATAATTTACTGAAAAGTCAGTTTTTTTACCTTTAAAATAATGATCGGTTCCCAATGTGTGTTTTGGAAAAACTCCTTGTGTATACCGATTGAAAATAGCTCCATTATAACCTGAAACCAGGTTTTTGTTCATTTTAATATTGATCAGTAATCCCCCCTCCGCACTATATCTAGCAGGCGGGTTTGTAATCACCTCGATCGACTCGACATTGCTGGCCGATGTTCCCGATAACAGATTAATAATATCTTGCTGTGGCAGGTTTACCAGGCGATCATTAATCATAACCCCGACATTCTTACTGCCCTTTACTGTTATTTCATTTTGAATGATTACGACAGATGGCGTGCGCTTCAATACTTCCCAGATGTCGGCATCTGCTAAAGAGGTGTTGGCAATGGAAAAAACCAAACGATCTACTTTCTGCTCAAAACGTGGCTGTTGGGAAACCACCACTACCTCTTCCAGTTCCTGATTTTCTTTTAGTACGATCAAAAATTCATCTACATCCTTTGCCAGTTCCAAAATTTCCGGCTCAGACTCGTTTTCGATATAGCTTGCCTTGATATAGTAACTGCCTTTTGCAATATTAGCGATACTAAAGAACCCTTTGTCATTCGCCGAAGCTCCTTTGATCAGTGTGGTATAGGTACTATCTAGAAGAAATACGTTAGCATAGGCAATAGGAATGCCTTCCTCATTCGTGACCCTTCCCGCTATTCGATATTCTTGTGAGAACAAGCTAAACCCGAAGAACGCAAAAACCAAAAGAAATACCACAAAATTCTTCACAAGACTGTCCAATAGAGTGGCAAAACTAACATAATTAATCTGTAATTACTTACAAATTATGTGCGCTTTGTCGAAAATGTGCAATTTTATTTCGTATTTGATATAATTGTATAGGCCTGTCGATACCCTTTGGATTTTGGCTTATCTTTGCCAACGCTCCTGAAACATTGTTTCTTGAAGAAGAGAATTTATGAAGCACATACGAAACTTTTGTATCATAGCCCATATTGATCATGGTAAAAGTACCCTTGCCGATCGCTTGTTAGACTTTACGGGATCCGTTTCCGACCGCGAGAAGAAAGAGCAGTTGCTCGATAATATGGACCTAGAGCGGGAAAGGGGAATCACCATCAAAAGCCATGCAATCCAAATGGACTATACCTATGAGGGAGAGCAGTACGTGCTAAATCTCATTGATACTCCGGGACATGTCGATTTTTCCTATGAAGTTTCCCGTTCTATCGCAGCTTGCGAAGGAGCACTGTTGGTGGTCGATGCCGCTCAAAGCATTCAGGCACAAACCATTAGCAACCTCTATTTAGCTCTGGAAAATGATTTGGAAATTATTCCGGTTCTCAATAAGGTAGACCTTCCCAGTGCTAGCCCAGAAGAGGTTACCGATGATATTGTAGACCTGCTGGGATGTATGCCCGAAGAGGTCATACCCGCCAGTGCCAAGACCGGTATTGGCATCGAGGCTATTTTACAGGCGATCATTGAGCGTATTCCGGCTCCGGAGGGAACACTCAATGAACCCTTACAAGCATTGGTATTCGATTCGGTCTACAATCCGTTTCGGGGAGTCGAGACCTACTTCAGGGTAATTAACGGAGAAATTAAAAAAGGCCAAAAAATTACCTTTGTCGCCACTGGCAAAAGCTATTTTGCCGATGAAGTTGGTACCTTAAAGCTCAAACAACACCCGAAACAAAGTATCAAGGCAGGCGATGTTGGGTATTTGATTACGGGTATCAAAGACGCACGCGAGGTAAAAGTGGGTGATACGATTACCGATACGGCCCACCCGACCAAGAACGCCATTGCCGGTTTCGAAGATGTAAAACCAATGGTCTTTGCCGGAATCTATCCCGTTGATACCGAAGATTTCGAGGAATTGCGGTCCTCGATGGAAAAATTGCAACTCAATGATGCCTCTTTGGTGTTCGCACCGGAAAGTAGTGCAGCCCTTGGTTTTGGTTTCCGCTGCGGTTTCTTGGGAATGCTTCACATGGAAATTATTCAAGAACGGTTAGAACGCGAGTTCAATATGACCGTTATTACAACGGTACCGAACGTAAGCTATCACGCCTATACACGAAAAGATCCGGAGACTCCGCTCATTGTGAACAACCCTTCCGATCTTCCCGATCCTTCCACTGTTGATCGTGTCGAAGAGCCTTACATCAAAGCGACAATTATTACCAAGGCCGATTTTGTGGGTAACGTTATGTCGCTCTGTATCGATAAACGGGGTTTGATTACCAACCAGACCTATTTGACCACAGATCGCGTAGAATTATCTTTTGATATGCCCTTGGCAGAAATCGTTTTTGACTTTTATGATCGGCTTAAAACAGTTTCCAAAGGCTATGCATCGTTCGACTATGCACCTATTGGTATGCGCGCATCCAAATTGGTACGGGTAGACATTTTACTCAATTCACAACCGGTCGATGCCCTTTCTGCTTTGATTCATTTTGACAATTCGGTAACCATTGGGAAAAAGATGTGTGAGAAGCTAAAGGAATTAATTCCCAGACAGCAATTCGATATTCCGATTCAGGCAGCTATAGGATCCAAGATTATTTCTAGGGAAACCGTCAAGGCCCTGCGTAAAGATGTGACCGCCAAGTGTTATGGAGGGGATATTTCCAGAAAACGAAAACTATTGGAAAAACAGAAAAAAGGAAAGAAACGCATGCGTCAGGTAGGAAACGTAGAGATTCCGCAGCAAGCTTTTATGGCGGTGTTGAAGTTAAATGATTAGAAATAAAAAACGCCGTCTCGAAATTCAAAACGGCGTTTTTATTTCTTTTTCAAACGGGCTTACTCCGCTTGATCTAATATGCCCGATGCAGAGCATATACTATCGATATACTCTTCAGGAGTCAAGTCTCCAAGGTCTTCGCCGGAAATAGTTTCACTCTGGCCAGCAACAGTTGCTGTCACCGTACCGTCTCCATTGTCACAGAACTCCGTAGAAATAGTTAGTATTTCGCAGGATCGACATGTTTTTTCGTCGTCGTCGTCGTTGGAACAGCTGCTAAAAGATACGGTAGCCGCCAAGGCCATAAATAAGATTGATTTTTTCATACTAATTTGGGGATTTGGTTTTTTAAGGTTTTTGTCTATCCCAAACGGATCATCCCCCTGATTATTGTAAGAAACCAATTATATTTAGATTGGTATTAGAGATTCAATAGACTTTCCTATCCTTCAAAATCATTTGACAAGACTATTTATACTTTTCCTACATTTTAAATGAAATAAGGCAATATTTTTTAGTCTTAAAAGTTATATTTACGTTTTCTATTTCCCCCTGACCAAATGACCTTTTATATTGCCCAATTTACCGCCAAACATAAAATTATTCAAATAGAGCAAAACTCCGTTTTTATTTGGAAGCAAGAGAGTGGCGACATTGACACATCGCTATTGGAAGATAAAATCTGTAGAGAGTCCGCTATTCATTTTTTTCAGATAGTTGCGGGAGATTCCTATCCCATCTCCAAAGAAGATATTTCGGTTTCCGTCTGGAAAACCGAACCTTTCTCCGGTTAAATCTGTTCCTATTTATGAAACGCTTCGGTGCGCAAACAGCCTAGATTGTTTAAAAGCAGTACTTGTCGGTTTTTAGGATTTCAAAGTTGAAAAATTTAGAGTAACTTTCAGAAATCCTATCAACTAGCAGCTGCACTATGGAATTAGCGATACATAACTGGATGCGGGCAGAACCCTTGGAAGAAACTGTAGCCAGAATTGCCAAAATGGGTTATAAAAAGCTCGAAATACAAGGTGCCCCAGAACTATATGATACCCAAAAAGTAAAACAGCTTCTCGATAATTATGGCGTCTCTTGTTGGGGCTCGGTAACACTTATGTTAGAAGACCGGAACATGCTGGCCAAAGACAAGGCGCAACGGGAAAAATCGGTTCAATACGTCCTCGACCTTGCCAAAATGGTCAAAGAACTGGGAGGTTCCGTTATTTCGTTGGTTCCTGCCACGGTTGGAAAAACGGTTCCCGACGGCCGACCGGAGGAAGAATGGGAATGGGCCATTGAGGGTATTCAAAAGGTCTATGAATATACAGAAGCGGAAGGGCTTCTTATAGGCATAGAACCAATCAACAGGTTCGAAACATATTTTATTAATCGAGGTGATCAGGCATTGGCGTTGGCAGAAGCAGTAGGTCCCAATTGTGGGGTATGCCTCGACACTTTTCATATGAACCTGGAAGAAAATGACCTCTGCGCCGCCATTCGTAGGGCCAAAGGCCGATTGGTGAACTTTCATGTCGCCGATAACAACCGTATGGCACCGGGCATGGGGAAACTCAATTGGAAAAAAATAACCGATACACTGCGGGAAATCGATTACGACGCTGTGCTTTCGGTAGAGTTTTGTGCTCCCATCGACCGCACACCGGCAAATCCCCATCCAAACTCCATCGATGCGAATCCGCAGGGACTCAGCGAAGAACAGCGTAAATTTCTGGAAGACCACGGAAGTGCCGCAGTGACAAGAGAATTCTATGAAATGTTGACCCAAAAATCGGTCGAGACCCTAACCCCATTCCTATAACCTATGAAAATTGATAATATAGAGGCGTTTTGGTTACGTTGTCCGATCGAGGAAAGCAAACAACACCGTTCCGACTATGGCTTGTTAACCCATTTCGACATGACTTTAGTTGTAGTGACCACCGAAGACGGACAGCAGGGCTTTGGAGAAGCAAAGGCCGCTGTAGGATCTTCAGGTTCCTGTGCTTCTATCGTAAGCTGTATCGAAAACGAAATCAAGCCACAGTTAGTAGGGACGGACGCTAGGAACATCACCCAAGCTTGGGAACGTATGTACAATGGTTCCCGAGATCATTATGCACTTTCAAGAGGTCGCAAATTTCCCATTTTAGGTCGTAGGGGGCTCACTATCTCTGCCTTGAGCGGTGTCGACACCGCTCTATGGGATTTAAAAGGAAAGACTTTGGGCGTGCCGGTAGTAGCTTTATTGGGCGGTAGCTGTCGTGATGAAATGCAGGCCTATGCCAGTGGTGGGTGGGCCGATACGGAACAGATCGGGGAGCAGTTGTTAAGTTATACCTCCAAAGGATTCCAAGGTGTAAAAATGCGGGTGGGCGTCATGGATAAAACGGTCAAAACAAGTGTTCAAAGAGTACAAGCGGCAAGAAAAGCGTTGCCCGAGTCTGTAAAACTAATGGTAGATGCCCACGGAACGTTCAGTGTACCCGAGGCGAAACAATTTTGCAAGGGCGTCGAAGATTGCGATCTATATTGGTTCGAAGAGCCCATTAGTCCTGATAATCGCAACGGAACCGCAGAAGTGCGACAGGCGACAAGCATCCCCATCGCGGCCGGTGAAAGCGAGTATACCGCTTTCGATATGCGCGATATGATAGCGTTAAAGGCCTTAGATGTATTGCAGCCCGATTGCGCTATCGTCGGCGGAATTACAGAAGCGATGCGCACGGCCCAATTGGCACATACCTATCAGCTAGAATTGGCACCGCACTGTTGGGGCTCCGCCTTTTCGTTTATGGCTGGGGTTTCTGTGGCATTTGCTTCCCCATCGGCCAATGTGATCGAATTTTCATCAGGGGGAAACCCAATGATGTACGACCTTGTCAATGAAAAGATCAGTGCAGAAAATGGCATGATCAAAGCACCCTCGGCACCCGGTTTGGGAGTCACCCCCAATTGGGATTTTGTAAACGAGTTTAAACAATAAAAGTACCCTTATGGCAAAGGCAGTCAAAATAAACCATGTGGCCTTGGTGGTCAGTAATTTGGAAGAAGCTTGTCAATTTTACGAACACGAGTTGGGGCTAGAACCGATTCCTGCTTTTCTCTTCGACTATCCTACGGCCTTTTTCAAATTCAATGAAGAACAACAATTGCACCTAACAGAATGGGATGATGTGTATTCCTTTCGCGGACATATCTGTGTTCAGGTCGATGATATCAATACGATTTTCTTCCGGATGAAAGAGTTGGGGGTCATCGACATCAAACCATGGGGTAACGTAAGGCAACTGCCCGACGGAGCCATTCAGATGTTCGTTCGGGACCCTTCGGGCAACTTAGTGGAAATCTCTTCCCAGCCGGGAGCACCCATCGACAAAGCAATTTTTGAAGATGAATTGTTCAAGGAAGGCATCTATGTTTCAGGCCGCAACGATTTTAGGGGATATAAATCAAAAGATGCGACCTTATACCATGGGGATTCTCAATGAAATTCAAGCGCAAGTACCAAATGTACTTTCAAAAAAGCTGCGATATAATTCTGTAGACCTATTCGGAACACCAATGTCATGCCGAGCCTGTCGAGGAACGATTCTGGATAAAGATAATTTTGGAAATATCCTTAGATAAACATTTTAAATATCCTTTGACTACTCAGTTGAATGAAAAACATACTACTCCTAGAAACTATCCATCCAGCTGCCATGGCCCTGCTCTCTGAAGCCGAGAACATTGCCATTTTTGAAGTATCTGCAGAGCAATCGGGCGATGACATCCTTTCGGAACAAAACATCGATGTTATTATAACAAGAGGAAAGGGACAAGTGAATGCTACTGTATTAGACGCTTGCCCAAATCTGGAGATTATTGCAAGATGTGGAGTAGGCCTAGACAATATTGCCGTTGAGGAGGCAACCAAAAGGCAGATCAAAGTAGTAAACGCCCCAAATAGCAACGCCGCTACGATTGCCGAACATACCATCGCATTATTGCTGATGCTGCAAAGAAACCTATACCCCGCTATCAATGCCGTAAAAGAAAATAATTGGAGGTGGCGAAATGCGTATGTCGGTGATGAGATTCATGGGAAAACTTTGGGAATTTTGGGAATGGGCAATATCGGCAAAAAAGTGGCCCGGATAGCTGAGGCCCTTGGGATGTACATCAGTTATTGGAGTGCCCATAAAGAAAATGTTTCGTATGACTTTTGCTCTTTTGAAGAGGTACTTCGAAAATCGGACTGCGTTAGCATTCATCTGCCTCTCACATCGGATACCGAAAATTTGATCGACTCATCCGCTTTTGAAAAAATGAAATCGAATGCAATGCTAGTCAACACGGCCCGTGGAAAAATTATAGATCAAAAGGCGTTGGTATCGGCATTGGAGAACAATAAAATCTCGGGGTTTGCGGCAGATGTTCTGGCCGTCGAACCCCCGGAAATCAATGACCCTCTAGTAACACACCCGAAAACGTTGATTACTGCACATCTGGGAAGCCTAACCAGTACTACCTATCGGCAAATGTGTGTAACGACCATCAATAATGTTTTGGGAATCTTAAATGGGACACCCTACCAAAAAAAGGCCGTATTTAATCGGGCCCATTTGAAAAATAGCCTATAAGGGCTGAGGTTGATAGACTTTTTACCGTCTCTCTTTCAAATTATTGTTTTTAAAGAAGACTGACCGCCGAATAGAAGTGCCATGAAATTCCTAAGGGTTATTTACCTATCGATGCTTCCCGTTTTTTTATGATTCATAAGTAGACCCCAAGAGCAAGCATTTTATGGTTTTCAAAAAGAACGAATCAATCCACTGTTTCTTCTACTGGAATATTTTCTACATCAAATATTTTGCCCAAATAAACTAATTGATAGCCTTCGTCGATATCGGTAAACTCCTTACTGAACGATGGAATAATAATTAAATCCCCATCAGGGCCCTTTAAGAAAATGGGTACGATATCCTCATCGGCTTTTGTAATTTCTATCAAGCCTTCATAGTGTTCCTGGTCTTTTATATCGATCTCATGAATGGCAGGATATTTTCTAGTAGCCTCCATCAATTTGATAAAATCATCAGTGTGGGAAAAGAGTCCCTCTCTCGGATTGTTTTCGGGGTCGTTCATCTCATCGGAGTTCACCAAACGAAACGACCCATTTTCCCCAAACTGGTCTTTAAAGCGATTGATGGCAAATTGATTAATATCCGAGTTTCCGGTAAGGGCCATGAGATAACCTACATCATTTAATTCGAGGTTATCCGAAAGATTATCGGAATAGATATTAACATTCAAAGCTTCCAATCCGAGATTTTTTGCCTTGGCAATATTGGTGCGGTTATTATCGATCAACACCACATGACGGTTGTTTTCCTGTAGATATTCCGCAATTAAACGAGATACTTTGGAAGCTCCAATGATCAATATGCCTTCTGACTTTCTAAGGAATACCCCCACTGCTTTTGCAAATAATCGAGCCGTGGTAGCATTTAATAGCACTGTACCCAATACGATTACAAAAACCAGCGGTGTTATATACTCTGCCCCCGGTTCTCCCTTGGCCAATAGTTTTGAACCGAATAATGAGGCTATACCAGCAGCAACGATACCCCTAGGACCGACCCAACCAATGAACAATTTTTCATTGAACTTAAGATTTGAGCCCGCAGCACTTAAAAAAACTCCCAAAGGTCGTATCAGAAAAACAATAAGCGCGAACAGCGCCAATGTTTCCCAATTGTAAATCAATTCCAAATCGGCAATATTGATGTTGGCAGCTAACAGAATAAACAAGATCGATATGAGCAGTACGCTCAACGATTCCTTAAAATAAAGAAGCTCCTTGATATTCGGCAAATTCATATTGCCCATGACCATGCCCATGACAACCACTGCCAACAAGCCAGACTCATGTGCAAAAACATCAGATTCTACAAACACCAACAGTACCACAGATAAAGAAACCACGTTCAATAAATAGTGTGGTATCAGGTTCTTTTTTATGGCAAAAGCAAGGGCATGTGCAAACGTAAAACCAAAGGTAAACCCGAATAAGAGAATCTTACCAAATTCAATCAAGGCAGTCTGCGTATATCCTTGGCCTTCACCAACACTGATAAATTCAAAGACCAATACCGCGGCCAAGGCACCGATGGGGTCGATTAAAATTCCTTCCCATTTTAAGACGGCCGACACATCTTTCTTCAACGGAATATTTCGTAATATCGGAGTAATTACGGTAGGACCGGTTACAATGATCAGGGCAGAAAACAAAAAGGAAATTTGCCAACTGAGTCCGAAAATATAATGGGCCGCCAAACCGGCACCAAAGAAGGTAACCAAACTCCCCAAGGTAATCAACTTGGTAATAACGGGACCAACATTGCGTATCTCGGATTGCTTTAGGGTAAGACCTCCTTCAAAAAGAATAATACTAATGGCCAAAGAAACAAAATAGTAAAGTCCTTCCCCTGGAAAAAGACCTGTAGTCCCATTCCAAATAGGTTCTATAAGTTTACGCCCATCTCCTGTGTAAAGCGTTGCAACAGGCCCTACCAAAAGGCCAATAAGAATCAATGGTAAAATTGCGGGCAGTTTTAAACGCCATGCGACCCATTGCGCAATAATCCCCAAAATAACGATTCCGGCCAGTTCTAACATCCCATCAATTTTAAGCTAAAAATAGTGATTTCTGACGGAGTTTAGCAGGCAAAACTTCAACCTAAGAATGGTTTCTTTTGTGGTTCACCAAGACATTACGACCCTATAGACTTAATCTCGCATCGTCAAGCGCAAAACAGAGCAGGCCGATTGTTCCGTAAACCGATCTTTGCCCGTGCCGAACAACACACTGATCCAGTTATCTTTCTGCGGCGTTCCCAGAATTAGAAGATCGTAACTTGCAGACATTCTAGAAATCGTAGCAATAGGGTCATCGCTCCTTTCAATCACAACCTTCCCAGGAGTGGTCACCTTTTTTAAAAGTTTGGTAGCATTATTTTCCATATCCGCAATCGCATCAACTTCCATTTTTTCCGGTACTACGTGTAAAAGGGTAAGAGAGGCGTTATAAAAACGGCATATGCGATCTGCTACGGCAATGAAGTTTTTATCCTTGCGACCAGGCCGTAAGGCTAACAATACCTTTCCGATATGGCGAACCCCATCATCTTTAAATAAGGCAAAATCCGAATTAATGTGCGTCAACAACCAACCAATAGGGTTGCTGACCAAGATACCGCTATGCGCCCTCCCGTTCCAACCCATGACCAACCAATCGCAGTGCGTCTGGTCGCTCAATTCGTGAATCGTATCTGACATTTCATGGGTTACGGCAGACTCAAAATCGATAGTTACGTCCCTTGCTTCGGCCAGTCTAGAGATTCTTCGTTCTAATGAGACCACCTTAGGGTTTTCCTCGACCATCGCATCCAAAAAAGTCTGATTGGGCACTTCCGTAATATTCACTACCTGAACGGTATCTCGTTTGTTAATGGCTGTAGCGATTTCTACCAACATTTCGGGAGATGCTTCATTGCCCAAAAGAGGTACGACCACTCCGGCATCGGACATCAGTTTACCATCCAGATTTTTAGTTTCGTTGTTTTGATTGCTTCGATAGGTAATACCGTTTTTACTTTTCCTTTTGTAAAAGAGATACAGGGCAGGCCGGTGTCCATACTTTCTTAGAATCCCGGTACGGGTCGCATTTTTCCCAAACTTCAGATAAATGATGGCACCGAGACCAAAAATGGATAAAATGGCTATAAAGGGGCCAAATCCTAAAAAGATCAATAAGGCGATTCCGCTCAAGATACCGAACAGCTGTACAAAAGGGTACAATGGCGAACGATAGGGCGGTCGGTACCATTGTGCGGCCGTTTCCCGTAAAACTATGACGCAAGCGTTCACAAAAATGAACATCATGACCATAAAGGCACTCGCTAGTTTTGCTATTTTTTCCACATCTAAAAAGAGAATCACCAATGCCATTACCAAGCAGGTCATGATAATAGTCACCACAGGGGTAAGGTATTTGGAATGTATTTTCCCCATCCAGCTGGGCAACAATTTATCGATGGCCATGGCAAACGGAAAACGGGAGGCCGCCAACACACCTGAATTCGCCATGGAAATCAATGTAATTACACCCACGATAGCAGCAGCATATCCAATATAGCTTCCACCCAACATATTTGCAATGGTGTAGATAGGCTTAATATCTGTAGAAAGCGACTCCAGTGGAATATTGCCCACCAGAACAAAGGCCGTGAAAACATAAATACTGGTCATGATCAACAGCGAAAGAATCATGGCCAAGGGCAAGTTTCTACTAGGGTTTTTTATCTCCCCGGCAATTGCCGCTACCTTAGTGACACCGGCATAGGATATATATACAAAAGCAACGGTGGAGAACAGCCCCATATTTTCATGTAACAAAAATGGATCCAATAAAGAAGTGGAGACCTTAGGTAACCCAAAAAGCAGTATAAGCCCCAAGGTAACCATACTAATTGAGACAATCACGAGCTGTACCTTACCCACCTTCTTAACACCAAGAATGTTCAAAAACAAAATAATCAAGAGAAAAAAAACAGCAACATACTTTGTAAGACCGGCCTCAATATTGATCAATATGGATAGATAAGCACCAAAACCTACCAGGGCAAAAGCGCTTTTCAATAAAAGGGAAAGCCATAATCCAATACCTGCAATGGTACCGAACAGCGGGCCGAAAGCACGTTCAATATAAACATAAGTGCCCCCAGAGGAAGGCATAGCCGTTGCCAATTCCGATTTGGATAAAGCCGCCGGTAAAATACAGACTGCTGCCAGCAAATAGGCCAACCATACCGAAGAACCCGTCTTGGCTGCAGCCAAACCCGGAAGCACGAAAATACCGCTACCCAGCATTCCTCCAATGCTAATGGCTATGACGGCGGTCAATGATAAACTACGCTCTAGTTTTTTCAAATATTCGGTTGGTTTTTCGCTAAAATAGTGCTTTTAAAACAAACCCTTCCCTTGAAAATAAACGTTAAACGAACCGCGGATTTCAGACGGTTTTGTTATTTTGCCTTCTATGCGTTTATACTCGGTAGAAACAGGAAATTTTAAGTTAGATGGCGGTGCCATGTTCGGTGTCGTACCTAAAGCTATCTGGCAACGTACCAACCCTGCCGATAATAATAATTTGATTGACATAGCCGCCCGAAGTCTATTGATCGAAGATGGTGAAAGACTTATTTTGATAGACACCGGAATGGGCAATAAACAGTCTGACAAATTTTTTGGTTACTACTACCGCTGGGGCGACCACAGCATCGATACCTCTTTGGCCGAATTGGGATTCCACAGAGATGACATTACAGACGTGTTTATGACCCATTTGCATTTTGATCATTGTGGGGGCAGTATTCAATGGAATAAAAATAGAACAGGTTATGAGCCCGCCTTTAAAAATGCCTTTTTCTGGACGAATGAGGCGCATTGGGAATGGGCCATCAACCCCAATGCAAGGGAAAAAGCCTCTTTTTTAAAAGAAAACCTTTTACCGATGCAAGAAAGCGGGCAGCTTCGATTTGTTCAAAGAGGAAGCGACCCTTTTTTGGCTAAATCGGAATTGGGTTTTGGGATATTGTTTGTAGATGGGCATACTGAAAAACAGATGTTACCACACGTACAATACCAGGATAAAACATTGGTTTTTGTGGCAGATTTGATCCCAACCGTTGGTCATATTCCATTACCTTATGTCATGGGATACGATACCCGACCATTATTGACCCTCAAC
The DNA here is from genome assembly GCA_947493175.1 of uncultured Flavobacteriaceae bacterium. Taxonomy (GTDB): domain Bacteria; phylum Bacteroidota; class Bacteroidia; order Flavobacteriales; family Flavobacteriaceae; genus Pelagihabitans. The sequence continues at coordinate 1,151,126 of CANLQD010000001.1, forward strand.
GAAAAGGCTGCTTTTTTGGACAGGGCGGCGACCCAAGGTCAATTCCTGTTCTTTGAGCATGACGCCCACAATGAAATTTGTACCTTGCAACATACCAAAAAAGGGGTGCGGCTTGATAAAACCACTACAGTTAATGACCTTTTTGATTAAATTGTTCCAGAAGCTGTTTTTTGGAGTTCTGTTTTTTGCATTACTTCTTTCCTGCAAAACCCAAAAAACGATCAGTTTCGATTTCACCAAGGAATTCGCTTTTACAAAAGGAATCGAAGGCCCTGCCGTTGATGGTCAGGGTAATTTGTATGCGGTAAATTTTAAGAAAGAGGGTACCGTGGGAATTGTTGATAAGAAGGGAAATGCCAGTGTGTTTTTGCAGCTCCCCAATGCAAGTATCGGCAATGGCATTCGTTTTGATGAGAAAGGAAACATGTACATTGCAGATTACGTAGGTCATAACATCTATCGCGTTCAAAAGGGCACCAAAGAACCTGTGGTTTGGGCACACCATCCCAAAATGAACCAACCCAATGACCTGACCATCGGATCCAATGGAGTCATCTATCTTAGTGACCCCAACTGGAACGACAATTCTGGTAATATCTGGATGGCGACCCCGGATGGAAAGATTATTCTGTTAGAAAATAAAATGGGCACCACCAACGGTATCGAAGTGAGTCCTGATGGGCGCTATCTATATGTGAACGAGTCGGTGCAACGAAAAATTTGGCGCTATGATATCGGGGCGGATGGATTGCTTTCGAACAAGACGAACTTTCTAACCTTTAACGATTTCGGTTTGGACGGCATGCGTTGCGATCGTCAGGGCAACTTGTACGTTACCCGATACGGAAAGGGTACGGTTGTCATTATCTCTCCCGATAAAAAAATCATAAAAGAGGTGCAATTGAAGGGAAAAAAGCCTTCAAACATTACCTTTGGCGGCAAAAATGGCCAAATCTGTTATGTAACTATGGCAGATAGAGGATGCTTCGAACACTTTAGAGCATTATATCCCGGGGCCCATTTTCAAAAAAATTACTAATTCAAATATCCACCGATATGACAAGTACCTTTTCAAAATTGCTACTACTTTGCACCGTAACCGTCCTGATGGGTTGCGGGGCCACCTCACTAGTATCGACACCGATCGAAAACATCGATACGACCCCGTTAAAAATAGCCGATCTAACAGAGGCTGAAAAACAGAATTGGGGCCATTTGGACTTAGTAGGTGATACGATTCCGGGAATGAGTGTCGATAAAGCCTATGAAGAAATTATTAAAAATAAAAAAGGACAGAAAGTCATAGTTGCCATCTTGGATTCGGGCGTTGATTTAAAACATGAAGATCTTGATGATGTGTTATGGACCAACAAAGGCGAAAAACCTGGAAATGGGAAAGATGACGATGGAAATGGTTATATCGATGATATTCATGGCTATGATTTTCTTGGTGATTCCTATAACGAACAATTGGAAGCTGCCCGAATCGTACGATTACAGCTTGGCGATGCCGCGATGCAGGCGAAAGCAAAAGCCAAAATAGAGGAGGATACCCAAAAATATATGGGATACAAGAATCAATTGGATCAGATGTATCCGGCCATTCAAAACGCGGATAAGGCGATTGCAACACATCTGGGAAAAAAGGATTACACCAAAAAAGAGGTCGCCGCTATTAAAACGGAAGACCAATCGCTTTTACAGAGTAAATCGATTGTATCCCAAATGTTCGAATATGGCGATTCAATGGCCGAAGTATTGGATGAATTGGAAGGCGACTTAAAAAGTATTACCGAACGATTGAACTACAATTTAAATGTAGATTTTGATGGTCGAAAAGTGGTTGGGGATGATCCCTATGATATCAATGATAGAGGATACGGGGATGGCAACCCGCAAAACCTCGTCGAGGACGAAAGCCATGGTACCCATGTAGCCGGTATTGTTGCCGCGGAACGCAATAATGGGAAAGGAGCCAATGGGGTGGCGAACAACGTTGCCATTATGAGTATCAGGGCCGTTCCGAACGGCGACGAATATGACAAGGACATCGCTTTGGGAATTCGCTATGCAGTCGATAATGGTGCCAAAATCATTAACGGTAGTTTTGGGAAAGCTTTTTCTCCCAATGCGGAATGGGTCTATGAAGCAATTAAATACGCAGCGGAAAAGGATGTTTTGATCGTACATGCTGCGGGGAATGATGGTGCAGACCTTGATGACCCTAACAACCCAAACTTCCCGAACGATCATAAAAATGGTTCCGGGACCGAAATTGCCGATAACGTAATCGAGGTTGGGGCATTAGATCCCAAATATGGTTCGGAAATGGTGGCAAGCTTCTCTAATTATGGAAAGAATAATGTAGATGTCTTTGCCCCAGGCGGGAAAGTATATTCTACTGTTCCCAACAACAAATATGAATTCAATGGTGGTACTTCTATGGCGGCTCCCGCAGTCGCCGGAGTAGCCGCTTTGATTCGCTCACAGTACCCAAAACTGAGCGCGTCACAGGTTAAGAAAATCATCTTACAATCAGGACTGGCTCCAAAGGCAAAGGTAATTTTAGGAGGTGACGCCACAAAGACAGCCACTTTAAACGAGATAGCTACTTCGGGAAGAATTGCGAATGCCTATAATGCATTGATCATGGCAGCTGCCGTAAATTCCGGAAAAATTGCGCTATAGGCCGTCATTAGGAGAGATAACAAAATAAAAAAGCATGCAATACAAAAATTTCAACCTCTGGGCGTATGCATTTCTAATCATAGGAATCACAAACGGCATACAAGCACAAAACACCGTAAATTATTGGCAACAGCATGTCGACTATACCATGGAGGTCGACATGAATGTTGAAAACTATCAGTATACCGGTACCCAGCAATTGATCTATACCAATAATTCGCCCGATGCTTTGAACCGAGTGTATTACCACCTGTACTTTAATGCTTTTCAACCCGGTAGCGAGATGGACGTTCGCCTTCAAAACATTGCTGATCCCGACGGGCGTATGATCAAAGAGGACAAAACCAGTAGAATTGCCACACTTTCCGAATCGGAGATCGGATATTTACATCCCACTTCCCTTAAACAAGATGGTGTAACTGTTTCCTATAACGAAGAAGGGACAATATTGGTGGTAGATTTGGCAAAACCGATCCCATCTGGCGGAAAAACCACCTTTGATATGGAGTTCAAAGGACAGGTGCCGCTACAGATCCGTCGTTCAGGAAGAAACAGCGCAGAGAACGTAACACTCTCTATGAGCCAGTGGTATCCGAAATTGGCCGAATACGACTTTGAAGGATGGCATGCCCACCCGTATATCGCAAGGGAATTTCACGGAGTATGGGGCGATTTTGATGTAAAACTCACCATCGACAAAGACTATGTGGTCGGTGGAAGTGGTTACTTGCAGAATGCACAGGAAATCGGACATGGGTATGAAGCACCCGGAACCAAAGTAAAAAAAACAAAAGGTAAAACCCTGACCTGGCATTTCAAAGCACCGATGGTGCACGATTTTATGTGGGCCGCAGACCCCGATTATTTGCACGACACCTTAAAGGTGGAAAACGGTCCTACCCTTCATTTTCTATATAAAAATGACGATGCTATTATCGAAAATTGGAAAAAGCTACAGCCTAAAACGGCTGAGCTGATGCAATTTTTCAATAGAAACATAGGTCCCTACCCTTATGAGCAGTATTCTGTAATTCATGGTGGTGATGGCGGTATGGAATACGCGATGAGTACCTTGATTACGGGAGGCCGTAAATTTGGAAGCCTTGTTGGTGTTACGGCCCATGAAATGGCACACTCTTGGTTTCAACATGTGTTGGCCACCAACGAATCAAAGCATGAATGGATGGATGAAGGGTTTACCTCCTTCATTTCTAGCTTGGCCATGAACGAGGTGATGCAAGAAGGAAAGGAAAACCCATTTGAAAACAGTTATAAAAGCTACTATTATTTAGCTGCTTCGGGCAAAGAACAGCCGCAAACAACGCATGCCGACCGTTACGACAACAATACCGCTTATGGTATCTCGGCCTACAGTAAAGGGGCTATCTTTTTATCGCAATTGGGTTATGTCATCGGGCAAGATAAGTTAATGGAAACAGTACGGAAATACTATGCCGATTTCAAATTCAAACATCCGGTACCTAACGACATCAAACGAACCGCCGAAAAGGTTTCCGGTATAGAACTCGATTGGTATCTGACCGATTGGACCCAAACCACCAATACGATCGATTATGGAATCAAAACAGTCGAAGCGGATGGTGAAAAGACCAAAATCACCATGGAACGAATCGGACTTATGCCTATGCCTATTGATGTTTTAGTTGTTTACAACGACGGAACGCAAGAAACATTCTACGCTCCTTTGCGCATGATGCGAGGAGAAAAAGAGAATCCTTATCCACAATTAAACCGAACGGTATTAGCAGATTGGCCCTGGGCCGTCCCTACCTACGAATTTACCGTCGACAAACCTAAGGAAAGCATCAAAGGAATCATGATCGACCCTTCCCAGTTAATGGCAGATGTGAATGGGGAGAATAATGTGTACCCGGAACAGGCGCAGGAGTAACACAGATGTTGACCGTTCGTAAAGGTGAGAAACAGGGCTCCTGCCCAAAGGAAACAACATACTGTCAACGTAAAAGCGAACATTTGGATTATACATTTCCTAAAAAAGAAAAGCTTAAAAGTAAAAAGCTGATTGAAAAACTGTTTTCGGAGGGGGAGTCTATTTCCAAGTTCCCCATCAAGCTCATATACCTAGAAACCGAGTTGTCTAAAGAAGTACTTGTTCAAACTGGGGTTACGGTACCCAAGAAGAACTTTAAAAGCGCCGTGAAGCGCAATCGTATCAAAAGACTACTACGAGAGGCCTACCGATTGAACAAACCAGCGGTTTTTAACAATACGGAAAGAACATTTGCGTTCCTATTTTTATATCTTGGAAAAGAAGTGCCTTCCTACCCGCAGGTTGAAAAATCGATGAAAAGGGTTTTGGCCCAATTTATACGACAAATCCATGGCGAGAAAGTGGATCCCTGAGTGTTGGGATTCCCCATTAGGAAGAGCAGAAAGGAGAATGTATGCTCAGGCGCCAGCTCTTAAATGAAAAGTTTAATCTTGTTTTTTAACTATCGAACAATATAAAAGAATGATGAAAAAGATAATCGGTAAAAAAGTGCTCATCCCCGTTTTTGCAGTCGTTGTACTGTTCACGGGTACGGGCTTTGTTAAAAGCGACTTCTTCGAAATTGCCAAACAAATCGAAATTTTTACGACCCTGTTCAAAGAACTGAACATGAATTACGTTGATGAGACCAACCCGGCAGAGCTGATGGATACCGCTATCAAAAATATGCTTGACGATTTAGATCCTTACACCAAGTTTCTGAACGAACAGGATGTCGAGGCCTATAAAATCAACAATGCAGGGGAATACTCCGGAATTGGAGCTACCGTTCGCTCTTACAAGGATAAACTAGTCATTATTGAGCCGCACAAAGACTATCCTGCAGATAAGGCGGGTTTAAAAGCGGGAGATGAAATCATTAAAATCGGAGATATTCAGGTATCGGACTTTGACGACAACGCCAGTGAGTTGTTAAAAGGGGCCAATAATACCGCTATAGAAGTGACCTATCGCAGACAAGGGCAAACAAAAACCACCACAATTACACGAGCGGCAGTCGAAGTCGACGCAGTTCCCTTTTACCAAATGGTCGATGACAAGACCGGATATATCGTTCTCTCCAAATTCAATGCAAAAGCTTCTAAGCAGACCAAAGAAGCCCTTACAGACCTGAAAGGCAAAGGAGCCCAAAAAATTATTTTGGACTTGAGAGGAAATCCGGGCGGGCTGCTCTCCGAGGCTATCAATGTGACCAATCTTTTTGTGGAGAAAGGGGAATTGATCGTAACAACGAAAAGCAAGGTGAAAAAATTCAATCAGGAATACAAGACCAAGAACAAACCGGTCGATACCGAAATACCACTCGTCGTATTGGTAGATGGCAGCAGTGCCTCGGCCAGTGAAATTGTATCCGGGAGCTTACAAGACTTAGACCGAGCGGTTGTTATGGGCGCGCGAAGTTTCGGGAAAGGATTGGTTCAACGTCCTCTGAAACTTACCTACGGCACCCAATTAAAAGTCACCATAAGCAGGTATTATACACCTTCGGGAAGGTGTATACAGTCCTTGGACTATTGGAATCGCGACGAAGATGGCAAAGCCATTCGAAATACGACTTTTAAGGATTTCACCACCCGAAATGGCCGTAAGGTACAGGACGGAGGCGGTGTATTGCCCGATGTGGAAATTGCAGCGGTAAAAGCGAACGAACTGACCACCGCTTTGCTGAACAACAACGTCATCTTTGATTATGCTACCAAGTATTACTACGAGCATCAGGTAGACGACATCAATAATTTCAAATTTTCGAATACTGATTATCAAAATTTTGAAAGTTTTGTTTCCGAAAGTGATTTCTCTTTTGAAACCAAAACCGAAAAAGCACTTAAATCAGCGATGTTGGCAAAGGAAGAGGTCATTTTTAATAGCACCATCGAAAGCGATTTTGAGGCTTTATTGACCGATATCGAACAAAGCAAACTATCCGCCCTGGAGACCTATCAACGGGAAATTCAAAAAAAGTTGGAAGATGAAATCGTAAAACGGTATTTCTACCGAGAGGGACTCTACCAATACTATCTAAAAAACGATGAGGCCATTTTAGCTGCTACCGAACTGTTGGCAAACAATGGAAAGTACCAAGGGATTTTGGAGTAGTCATATAATCGATTTTTAAAATAAAAGACTGTCCTCGGCCATAGGTCAAAAATCATGGCCGGTAAGAATTACAAGTAATATCCTCCCCGCTTCTGACAAAATCCGATTCAGAAATTCCGTAACTTAGGTCTATCTTGCTTGTCATGAAAGGACCCGGAATTTTTTTAGCACAATTTGCAGATGATACCCCTCCCTTCAATACGATTGAGGGTATGGCACAATGGGCTTCGGACTTGGGGTATAAAGGTGTTCAAATTCCAACTTGGGATACCCGTTTGTTTGATTTGGAGACTGCAGCTACCTCCAAAACTTACTGCGACGACTACCTTGGAAAATTAACCGATAAAGGTTTGGCGGTCTGTGAGCTAGCTTCCTACCTGCAAGGGCAGGTATTGGCCATGCACCCTGCGTATCAAAAACTGTTTCAAGCGTTTTATCCTAAAGGGTTGAATGCCAATGAAGCAGTCATTTGGGCCAGCGATCAGCTTAAGAAAACGGTACAGGCGTCAGTTCATTTTAACACGACGAATATTTCAGTGATGTCAGGGGGACTCGCTTGGCCTTATATCTATCCGTGGCCGCAAAGATCTGCCGGTTTGATCGATGATGCCTTTGAAGAATTATCCAAACGCTGGCTACCTATTCTAGATGTTGCCAACGAACATGGTGTCACCTTTGGCTATGAACTCCACCCAGGTTCCGACCTATACGACGGTGCTACGTACCAGCGATTTTTAGAAGAGACCAAAGGGCATCCCGCCGCATGCCTCACCTATGATGCGAGTCATTTTTTACTACAACAATTAGACTATATTGATTTCATTAAACTATTTAAAGACCGCATCAAGGCCTTTCACGTGAAGGATGCCGAGTTTCGTCCCGATGGTATGACCGGCGTTTACGGCGGCTACCAAGACTGGAAACAACGAGCTGGGCGGTTCCGGTCTTTAGGTGACGGACAAATCGATTTCAAGCATATTTTCACCTTGTTAACAGATGCCGGTTTCGACGGTTGGGCGATTATGGAGTGGGAATGCTGTGTCAAAAGTTCCGAACAAGGGGCATTGGAAGGGGCTCCATTCATCAAAAAACACATGATTCAAGCCTCGGAACGTTCCTTCGATGATTTTGCCAAAAGTGAGACCGACAAAAATCTGAACAAGGATATATTGGGCATCTAGAGAACAAAAAAATGATAAACGCTGCTAAGAATATTTTCAAGGCTAAAAAAAGCCTTTCACTTTGGTACTATGACCTCTATTCGGCAGGAATAAGGGGAGAACATGGCGTAAGTTTAATTCCCACGATGGTCTTTGCATGAAGAAATCTGTCAATATCGGAATCATCGGTTCCCAATTTATGGGAAAAGCCCACAGCAATGGATACTTGCGGCTACCTTATTTCTTCGAATTAGACGGATTTCCTGTATTACATACAGCCTGTGGTAGAAATGAGAAAACCCTTGAGACCTTTTCCAAAAAATACGGGTGGCAGCACCAAGAAACCGATTGGAAACGAATGGTTCAAAGTGATTCCATTGATTTAGTGGATATCTGTACCCCCAATAACCTGCATTATCCCGTGGCAATGGAGGCCATTAAAAATGGAAAACACCTTTTATGCGAAAAGCCAATGGCGATGAACACCAGGGAAGCTCGTGAAATGTACGAAGCTGCAGAAACGGCCGGCGTCGTGCACATGATGATTTTCAATTATCGTTTTGTACCGGCATTGGCATTGGCAAAAAAGCTGATACAGTCTGGCAAACTAGGCGCCATACATCACTTCAATGCCGTTTACTATCAAGATTGGCTGGTAGACCCTACCTTTCCGATGGTATGGCGTCACGATGCAAAAACCACTGGTTCTGGTGCCCATGGCGATATGAATGCCCATATCATTGATCTTGCACGATTTTTACTTGGAGAGTTCGAAGCGGTCACCGGTATTCAAGAGATTTTTGTGAAAGAACGTCCACTTCAAAGCGGCAAAGGCATGGGCAAGGTTACCGCCGATGATGCCACCCTTTTTATGGCCCGCTTTCAAAACGGGGCCCTGGGGTCTTTTAATGCGACCCGCTTTGCCAACGGATTTAAAAATCACCTCCGTATTGAGATTTTCGGAAGTGAAGGAAGCCTTTGTTTCAATCTGGAACGCTTGAACGAATTGCAATACTTTAATTCCAACGACCCAACCGAAACCCAAGGATTTAAAACGATTCTAGTCACTGAGAACAGCCATCCGTACATCGATGCTTGGTGGCCCCCCGGACATATTATCGGTTGGGAACATACATTCGTACACCAATTTGCGACCTTGATGAACGGCATCGCCAAAACGGCCCAAATCGTTCCCAATTTCCAAGACGGGCTCCGATGTCAAGAAGTACTCGATGCCGTATCGGAGTCATCCCAAAAACAATCTTGGATTGCTATCCAAAACTTGTAACAACCAATAAGTAGTATATACATACATGAGCAACATTAACAAATACAGCAAGCACGTAACGCAAAACGACGAACGCCCCGGAGCCCAATCGATGCTGCACGCAGCCGGACTTTCAGATGAAGACTTACAAAAAGCACAAGTTGGTATCGTAAGTTGTGGTTGGGAAGGGAACCCATGCAATATGCACCTCAACGGCCTCGCTAAAGAAATCAAGCATAGTGTGAACGAGAATGAAATGGTCGGGCTGGTGTATCACACATCCGGGGTTAGCGATGCCATTTCGATGGGTACTACGGGAATGCGATTCTCCCTGCCTTCTCGAGATATCATCGCTGATTCGGTCGAGATGGTCACCTCGGCCCAATGGTACGATGCCACCATCGCCGTGGTAGGATGTGATAAGAACATGCCCGGCGCATTGATGGGCATTAACCGCGTTAATCGTCCAGGTATTATAGTTTATGGCGGGACTATCAAAAGTGGTTGCCATAAAGATAAAAAGCTGGATATTACCTCATCTTTTGAGGCGGTAGGCCAAAAAATGTCGGGGCAAATAACCCCCGAGGAATTCAAGAGCATTGTTCGAAACGCCTGCCCCGGGCCCGGGGCCTGTGGAGGTATGTATACTGCCAATACCATGGCCTCGGCCATTGAAGGCCTAGGAATGAGTATGCCCTTTAACTCGTCTTTCCCAGCGGTAAGCGAACAAAAGGCCAACGAGACCAAGACCATTGGGAACGCGATTCGAAACATTTTGGAAAAGGACATCAGGCCGAAAGACATTCAAACCCGCGAAGCCTTTGAAAATGCCCTTCGTTTGATTATTGTACTGGGAGGTTCTACCAATGCGGTTATCCACATGATCGCTCTGGCCAAATCGGTGGGTATTCCACTAAATATGAACGATTTTCAACAAGCAAGCAATACGACCCCGCTTTTGTCCGACCTGAAACCCAGTGGTCAGTACGTCATGGAAGAGCTCAACGACGTAGGTGGTGTTCCCGGTGTTATGAAAATGATGTTGAAAGAAGGCTTACTACATGGTGATTGTATGACGGTCACCGGAAAAACCATCGCCGAGAACCTGGCTGAAGTACCTGATTTGCATGAAGGACAAACGGTCGTAATGCCACTGGATAGACCCTTGAAAAAAGAGGGGCATCTACAAATTTTGTATGGTAACCTTGCGAAGGAAGGAGCTGTTGCAAAAATCACCGGAAAAGAAGGAGAGGTGTTCGAAGGCACTGCCAACATTTTTGATTCGGAAGATGAAGCGAATACCGCTATCTTAGCAGGAAAGGTATCGGAAGGCGATGTGGTCGTCATCCGTTATTGTGGTCCCAAGGGCGGCCCTGGAATGCCCGAAATGTTAAAACCTACTGCATCGATTATGGGAATGGGGCTGGGGAAAAAAGTAGCACTTATTACCGACGGACGATTTTCTGGAGCCACACACGGCTTTGTCGTAGGCCACGTAACCCCCGAAGCACAAACGGGAGGCGCCATTGCCCTGATCAGAAATGGTGATAAAATCAAAATCAATGGAGTCGACAACACCTTAGAGGTCGCTTTGACGGAGGCCGAATTAAAAGAACGCAGGGCCCAATGGACCGCACCAAAGATTAATGCAGCCCATGGGCTCCTATTAAAATATGCGCATTTCGTCGCTACCGCCTCCGAAGGTTGTGTCACGGATGAACTGGATAAAAAACTATAACCTTAACTATTAGCACCAATACATTCATGTTAAACAAAGAAGAACACGAAATCCTAAAAGCGAAGGCGAAAGACATTCGTAGAGAAATCGTCACCATGGTGCATCGGGCCAACTCCGGTCATGTTGGAGGCAGTTTGGGTGCGGCCGATATTATTACCGCGCTTTATTACCATATAATGCAGCATGACCCAAAAAACCCGGAATGGGAAGACCGCGACCGTTTTATTCTCTCCAAAGGGCATTGTACTCCGGTTATTTACGCGGCCTTGGCCGATTGTGGGTACTTTCCAAAAGAGGATTTATTGGAGTTTAGAAGACCGGGATCCCATTTACAAGGGCATCCGTATCAACCAAAAACCCCAGGAATCGATGCTTGTACAGGAACCTTGGGTATTGGGATTTCTACTGGGGTTGGAATGGCCTTAGGCGCCAAGCTGAAAAAACAAGAACACTATCATTACATTCTATGTGGCGATGGGGAGATCCAGGAAGGCCAAGTTTGGGAGGCAGCGGCCTTCGCCAACAAATATAAACTCGATAACGTCATCGGCTTTGTAGACCGTAACTACTTACAAACCGACGGCTACTCCGAGAAGGTGATGCCCATGGATCCGTTGGCCCCCAAATGGGAAAGTTTTGGTTGGAAGGTATTCGAAATAGACGGGCATAATTTTGAAGAAATCATCGACACCATCGAAAAGGCTAAAAATGAAAAGCAGCCGGTGATGATCATTGCCAATACCACCAAAGGAAAAGGCGTCTCCTTTATGGAGGGCGAAGCAGAGTGGCACGGAAAACCCCCTGCCAAAGAACATTTTGACAAAGCAATGCTAGAATTGACGTAAACGACCTCAGGGCTTTCGTCCACAAAAACGGCTACGTGAAGGGATGACAAACCCAAAGGGCACTAAAAGAAAATTCAACATTCAATTTCGACCCAAAAGTCGGAACAAATAAATCTCGATGATCGAGTAACTATGGAATACAAAGCAACAAAACAAGGTTATGCCGATGCCCTAAGGGAATTAGGCCGGGAAAACGAAAAAGTATTGGTCATGGATGCCGACGTGGCAAAAGCGACGCTTACCGAACAATTTGAAGCCGAATTCCCCAATCGTTTTTTCAATTGTGGCGTTCAGGAACAGAATATGCTATCGGCTGCTGCAGGCCTAGCGCTGGAAGGGTTTATTCCCTTTGCTTCGACCTTTGGTGTCTTTGCCACCTGCAGGGCCGGGGACCAAATGCGAAGCAGTATCGCCTACCCCAAGCTCAATGTAAAAATTGGCGTTACCCATTGTGGCATTAGCGTTGGGGGCGACGGCGCCTCCCACCAATCGAACGAAGATATTGGCATGGCCAGAACACTGCCTAATATGACGGTCATCGTACCTGGTGATTATGAGGAATCCCGTCTGGCGACCCATGCCGCTGCCAATATGGAAGGCCCGGTCTATTTGCGATTTGGCAGAGATAAGTACCCCGTAGTTCCGGAAATTCACGGTTCCTTTGAAATCGGGAAGGCCAAGACGCTTCGGAACGGTTCGGATATTACAATTATAACGACCGGTATATTGGTAAATGAAGGACTGCTAGCCGCAACGACCTTAGAAGAAAAAGGCCATTCGGTAAGGGTTGTGCATATGCACACCATCAAACCCTTGGATACCGAAGCCATCTTACAGGCTGCCCGAGAAACCAAAGGGATCGTGACGGCCGAAGAACATTCGATTTTAGGCGGTCTCGGGGAAGCGGTAGCAGGCATAGTAGCTGAAAACCACCCCTGTCCCGTACAACGAGTCGGGGTCATGGATACTTTCGGTGAATCCGGACAGAGTCAAGAGCTATTGGATTTATACGGACTACGAGCGCCCGACATCGTTGAAAAGGCGTTGAAAATTTTGAGCTAATGGAAGCATTGGTCAAATATGACAAAGGGCCTGCAAACGTTCGGTTGCAGGAAATGCCCGATCCTCAGGTCGAAAATGGCAAGGTCATCCTAGAGGTCAATTCTTGCGGTATTTGTGGCACCGACCTTCATGTGTACCACGATACCTTTAAAAACTATCCGCCTGTCATTTTAGGGCATGAATTTTCTGGAAAAGTCGTCGAAAAAGGAAAAAATACCGAGGGTATTGACCTAGGGGCCCGGTATTCCGTTTTAGGGGCGCTGACCGTTATTTGCAACAATTGTGAATATTGTCATAACGGAGAATTTATGTTCTGTAAAGCCAAACGCGGCATGGGACATGGGGTGAACGGTGCCTTTACCAAATATGTGGCGGCACGACCAGACCAGCTGTATGCGACCGCAGACCATGTGAGCGATGATATTTCAGCCTTGGTCGAACCCTTTGCCGTGGCGGTGCACGCCGTAGGAGAAATTGCCAATCTTCAATTCGGGGATACGGTGCTCCTTTCGGGTCCAGGCCCTATTGGAATGCTGTTACTCAAATTATTACTGGCCCAAGGAGTCAAGACCATTGTTGCAGGTACCGGCCATGATACTGAAAAATTGAAAACTGCCAAAGATTGGGGCGCGCATACGGTGGTTCGAGTAGACCGAGAGGATTTGTCAGCCATAGTACGACAAGAGACCAAGGGAAAGGGCGTTGACATTGCCTTTGAAACAGCTGGAGCAGCTGCTTCAGCTGCCAATTGCCTCCAAGCACTACGACCTTTGGGGCAATATATACAAGTAGGTCATTTTGGGAAAGACATTACCATTCCCTTCGATCTCTCGGCCTTTCGGCAATTGACCATCAAAGGCTCTGTAGGGTATACCCGTGCCACATGGGACCGCGCCGTTGAGATAATTGATCAGGGAACAGTAAATTTAGAAGATGTCATTAGCCATCGGATGCCCTTATCTGACTGGCAAAAAGGGTTCGATCTGATGGAACAGAAAAAATCGCTCAAAATACTGCTATACCCTAATACGTAGTTCCTGGACGGTCTACTATACATTTAAACACTTAGGGCCTACACATGAACGAATTGAAACAGCAGCCAAATTGGTTTAAACGTCATTGGAAAGGGCTACTTGCCGTTGGAACCCTAGTACTGTTGTTTGTCTTGAGCGTTCCTGAGGGAGTGGGTGGCAACGCTTTTCAAATCGCTCTGGGGTATACCGATACCGAGCTTTGTAACGATGCGTTGGAAATAGCCCGTAACAACAAGCGGGTCAAAGAAGCACTTGGCACACTGGAGCCTATTGGAAAATTAGCTATTTTAGAAGGACATGTTCGATACACCAAGGAAATGGATTCCGTTTTTATGGCCTTGACCATCAAAGGTTCCAAAGGAAAGGGAAAGCTAGATTTCCTTGCTTTCAAAAAAGGGGAGGTATGGGTATTCCAAAAAATAGACGTACGCCTTAAAGAACCTATATTTCGTAAAGAAACCATTCCTATTCTGTCGAAAAGTGAATTGATACTACAGCACTCATGAAAACCCATACATCCCATCTTGTTTTTGATACCCGATCTATTTTAGGAGAAGGTCCCGTATGGGACTGGAAAAGGCAATCTCTTTTTTGGGTAGATATCGAGGGGAATAGATTGTATAGATACCATCTAACATCTTCACAAACCAACCACTGGGATTTTGATGGAATGCTCGGGGCGGCAGTACCTACCGAAGATGGAGGTATGTTATTGGCTTTGGAAAACGGTTTGGCTATTTTTGATTTTGAAAGCGAAAAATTGACCCATTACCCTGTTTTGGGAAATACCGACCCTATGATGCGCTATAATGATGGAAAGGTAGATCCCAACGGCCGTTTTTGGATTGGAAGTATGCACAAAAACGTTGCCCCAAAAACGGGAAATTTATATCGGATAGATGCTGATTGGAACGTTTCGTTGCATATTCCCGAAACCACTATTTCAAATGGAATGGCCTGGACTGGGGACCAGAAAACTTTTTTTTATATTGATACGGCAACCTATCAGGTTTGGCGGTTCGCCTATAACAACGATTTAGGGACAATTGAAAATAAGAAGGAGGCGTTTGCAATTCCTAAAAGCTTTGGGGGTGCAGACGGAATGGCCATTGACGTCGAAGATAAACTTTGGATCGCCCATTGGGGCGGGCACTGTGTACGTCGCTGGGATCCGGATACGGGAAAAGTATTGGAACAGGTGGAGGTAGATGCACCTCATGTAACTTCGTGTTGTTTTGGTGGAAAAAACCTCGACACCTTGTATATTACCTCTGCCCGAAGTGGTTTAACCGCTGAACAACTAAAAAAACACCCAAAAAGTGGTGGTCTCTTTATGTATAAACCGGAAGTTGTGGGAACACCGATCAACTACTTTAAAAACAGCTAATGCAGTATTCAGGAATCCAACATAAAGTAGCGATTGTTACCGGGGCAGCGGAAGGTATCGGCTATGCGATTGTGGAAAGTTTATTGCGCGCTGGAGCCAAAGTTGTACTAAACGATCTTGATGAAACCAAAGCAAGACGCGCAGTCGATGACTTGAACGAAAAAAGTCCAGGACAATGTCTACTGTTTCATGGAGACGCCGGTGATATCAAAGTAATCAATGCAATGGTCGATTTCACCTTACAGCACTTTAAACGAATCGACTTCATTGTTCCCAATGCCGGAATTACCCTCTTTGGGGATTTTCTAGCATTTACGCCAGAATCGTTTCAAAAAGTCATACAACTTAATTTACAGGGCGCTTTCTTTTTAGTACAGCGCGCTGCAAAAGAGATGATCGCTCAGAAAACCGGAGGCAAAGTCGTACTAATGTCATCACAAGTAGGTATTCGCGCCTATCGTCACCTAACGACCTATGCCATGACCAAAGCGGCACTTCGAATGATGGCGGTGAACCTTGCTTATGAATTGGGTTCTTCTCAAATAAATGTAAACGTAATAGCTCCAGGGGCTACCCTAACCGCTAGAACTCAACAGGAACAACCAGACTACGAAGGGATGTGGAGCCAACTGAACCCCAATAAGCGTGTAGGAACTCCAGAGGATATTGCCAAAACCTGTCTATTTCTATTATCGGATGATGCTTCCCATATCAACGGCCAAACCATTCCGGTCGATGGGGGGTGGACGGCTGCCGGCAAATATCCAGAAGACCTCGAATGAATCTAAAAAGTGTTCACCATATCGCCGTTATTTGTTCAGATTATGAGATATCCAAGGCATTTTACGTTGACATCTTGGGGTTTCAGATTCTTAAAGAAACCTATCGTGAAGCTCGGCAATCGTACAAGCTAGACCTTACACTGAACGGGAAATACGTATTGGAGTTGTTTTCATTTCCAAATCCGCCCAAACGACCGTCAAGACCCGAAGCGGTTGGTTTACGGCATATAGCTTTTGAAGTAGATAATCTAAAGGAAAGCATTCAATTTCTAAATTCTAATGATATTTCAACAGAGCCGATCCGCACCGATGAGTTGACTCAAAAACGATTTGCGTTTTTCGCGGACCCCGATGGTCTTCCCTTGGAACTCTATGAAAAATAGGTGTCTTCTAACAACATCCGCCTAAAGAACAGAACCAAGGGCAAGAACACAAATTCTTAGTTACAGACCAATCAGTTTGTATGCAGTGCATTATAAATCATGGAGATACTTGTTAAGGTAAACTATCGAGTTTTTAGGTCCTTAGGTCTACCCAGATGGGATGGAATCAAACAGACCGAAAAAACGAAACCGACCGTACGGTCGATTCTGAACCTGGAACCAGAAAAACGCTCATCATACTAAAAAAGTAGGTTTCACTGGTAAATCCATATCTTACTGCTTCTAAAGAGCATTAGTATGGCTTTGACTACAAGGTCGCAAAAAACGTTTTTTCATGAGCAAGGCTATGTAAGGGTCGACAACCTCTTGCTTCCCGAAGAAGTAGCCTACTATAGTCATTTATACAATTCGTTTTTAAATAATAGTATCGACGCATCCACGTACCGTTCCGATCTTTCAGGAAAAGAAGGGGAGAACGAAAAAATCACTCAGATTATGGTGCCAAGTAAGCTGTTTCCAGAATTACTACAAAAGCCTCTTCATATTAAGACACTACAAATTGCTCGGGAGCTACTTGGCGACGATATCGACTTGGATTTTGACATGTTGATCAATAAGGCGCCCAGAACCAACACTCCTACCCCATGGCATCAAGATGCAGCCTATTGGATCGATATGCCCGATAAAAGAGCGGCAAGCTGTTGGGTGGCCATCGACCCTGCCTACAAAGAAAATGGTTGTATGTGGTATACCCCTAAATCGCATAAGGCGCCACTTCTACCTCATGTTCAGACAGGCGATAAAGGCGCTTTACAGTGCAAAGGCGACGAGGATGATTCAGTTTGTATAGCGCTTCAACCCGGCTCCTGTGTGTTTCATCAAGGAGGTACGCTGCACTATAGTAGGGGCAACAGTACTGATTCCCAACGACGTGCCTTTATTACAAACTTTCGTCCCAAGGCGATGATCGCTTTGGAGCGTTCAAAAGGGGTAGATCACACGGGGAAACGTGAAGTCAGAACCAAATAACGACATACCACTCCTATACATTGGGTTTGATGCCCAAAATTCCAAAGCCTATACAAATTGACACTTGTCAAAAGGTTTTGCACTACTTTGTCTTAAAACATGTCTCATGCCTCCTATTTCCTTAAATATCTGGATTGCGACCCCGTTGCTTTTAGGCGCCATACAAGGGGTATTTTTGGCATTGCTATTGCCTCGTTTTTATCGTACGAATCTGAGCGCGAACAAAGCGTTGTCCATACTGCTCTGGTCAGGCTCCTGTTCATTATTGCTTTATGTTTTCACCGCAGTATATGGTTATTTTCCAAGGCGTTCGATTGTTTTCATAGATTCGTTCGCATTTCTATTTGCTCCATTCACATATCTCTATTTTTTAAGGCTCCTTTTTCCCTCCAGGCGTGCTACGAAATTTGAAAAACTGCTATTCCTGCCTTCAGCCGTACATACCGTTTACGGGATGGCCCTTTTTAGGCATTCTGAGGAGTCCATGGCCCAACTGGTTTTTTACAATGCCTTTGAAAAGGAATGGTTGTTCATATTCGGTTTTTTAGTCATATGGACTATGTTTTTTTGGTTCGCAGCACTAAGACTATTTCTCAAATTTCTGAAAAAGACAAAAAATTTGGTCCCCCACAAACCTAAAATACACTACCTTTTTGCCTTTTTGCTGGCATTGTTCCTAGGGAATGTGATTTCAATTGTTTTCGCGATGGATTTCTTTTTCCAAGTGCGCTTATTCTCTTTTACACAAACCTATATCGGTTGGACGATTATTCCCTTTTTAATCTACATGCTTTCCTATGTAGCTATGGGACGACCAGAATTACTGACGGTTTCATATGAAGTTAAAAAGAACCAAGTGACACAAAAACAGGTTTCCGAGATAGAAGCTCTCAAAAGCTCATTGGAAACCCTTATGCGACGTGAGCACCTTTATCGAAATCCTAAGCTTTCTCTACCAGAACTGGCCGAACAATTAGGTGTTGGCCCTACAAAGTTATCGAACACCATCAATCATTGTTACGCTACCAATTTCTACGACTTTTTAAATCGATACCGATTGCAAGATTTTATCCATAAGCTAGAACATTGGGAGCATCAAAAACATACCCTTCTGGCGTTGGCATATGAAGTAGGCTTCAACTCCAAGACTACTTTTTATAAATCATTCAAGAAATCTTTTCGCCTTACGCCCAGTGAATACATTGATCAGATGAACAAACCTTGAGTAAATAAGTACGCCTACATGTAAACGAACGACCCCCTTTACTACTTCCACTATCATTGTTCTGTATTCATCACAAACTTTTTAAACAATGAGAAAAAAAATGTATTTCAAGGTAACACTCCACGTTTTTGTATTGTCCATTCTATTTTTGAACTCCAGTTGCATTCGTGACTATTTGGGCAACACGCCCTCAGAAAAGGAGGCACGAGCAGATTTGGAGCAGATTCTCAGTGACTTCGCCATCACCGAGGAAGAGAAGAATGCCACAGCACATGCCGAGTTGTTCCTTTCCGAGGGGTCAACCGTCAATTTTGTTTTGAAAAACAATGCCAATCCATCCATTGCCACACTTACCAGAGACCAGTGGATCGGCTTTTTTACCAGTTGGGACTACGAGTATTTTCCGGTATATTCCAATATTGATTTTAGCATCAAGAGAGGTCTGGCTGCCAATAGCCATCTTTTTCAGGGCTTTAGGGACGGTCATCCAGACCTTTTCGGGAACGACCTATTTTTATATGTCAACACCCCTAATGGATGGAAAATCGTGAGCTTATCATCAACAATTACGGCTCCTGACGATGAAACTGACTACGACGGTTTGGGAATCGAGGGTATTTCGCCATATGAAATCTTTAATCGGTTTAGAATAGCTTTTGATGAAAATGATCAAGAAGCGCTTACCACCTTGTTTGTTAATTCAACGGCTCCCTGCTTTCGATTTAAAAAGGCGTTCTCCGAAAACTTTGATACTAACCGGCATACCGCCGGGGTCTTTTTGAACCAATTAGGTTCTTTAGATACCAATGTTCATATCGTATTCGACAGGCTTAATATCGATATCAAGGATCAGTATACTTCGCTAGCAAGCGCCTCGTACACTATTTCGAACGGTCATAAAAAACTTGAGAAGGGACGGTTACTGGCAACCTTGGTAGGTACACCGGAACAAGGCTGGAAACTATCGGCCATAGTGTTCTCTGTAACCACCAGTATTGCCACATTCAGGTAACTATTTTAGTTTACACAAGGCCAAAAAAGGCGTTCGCAGGGGGTTTTGCTGCCACACTTATGAGGTTCCCTCTCACAAAGCGTGGCAGTGTGCGCATAAGTTATAGTCTTGAAATACGAATGCTTTTGGAAAAATCAGAGAATTCAGTATCTTCAAAAATGAAATTATGGATTCGCATTATCGCAACGCTGCTCTTAGTTTCCTGTCAGGGAAAACCCGACAAAAGCCCCGATTTTGCACCACAAGTTGAAAACCTCGATACGACTAGTATTTCCTTGATGGTTTTAGGCACGGTACAAGATGCGGGATCCCCACACATTGCCTGTCAAAAAGCATGTTGTGCCGATTTGTTCGAACATCCCGATGCTGACAGAAAAGTTGTTTCCCTTGGCTTGGTTGATGCTAAAAACCACCAGACTTTTTTATTTGAAGCAACTCCGGACATCGCCGAACAAGTAAAGAATTTGAAGGGCATTACGTCATGGGAGTCCGAAGAAATACCAAACGGCATATTTTTAACACACGCACATATCGGTCATTATACCGGTCTCATGTATTTAGGCAAAGAAGCTGTTAACACTAAAAAGACATCGGTATACGCCATGCCTAAAATGACCGCTTTTCTAAAAGGTAACGGACCTTGGAGCCAGCTGGTAGCCGAGGAAAACATCACCTTGCATGCCCTTGAAGATGGGCTTGAAAAACAGCTGACGCCGAGCCTTCGAATACTTCCTTTTAGCGTGCCACATCGCGATGAGTATTCCGAAACGGTAGGCTATGAAATTATCGGGCCAAACAAAAAAGCGCTCTTTATCCCAGACATTGATAAATGGTCTAAATGGGATACAGAGATTACGGAAACCATTAAAGAAGTCGATTATGCGTTTCTAGACGCTACCTTTTTCGACGAAGAAGAAATCGACCATCGTGATATTTCAGAAATTCCACATCCGTTCGTTATTGAAAGTCTAAAACAATTCGAAACCCTGTCGAAAGAGGATAAACAAAAAATACACTTTATTCACTTTAATCATACCAATCCGTTGTTACGGCCAGAGAGCCCACAAACGAAGAAGGTACTCAAAGCAGGGTTTCGAATAGCTCGAATACAAGACACTTTTCATTTATAATACGATGAATTTTAAGCTCTCATTACTTTTAGGGTTGCTGGTCTTTTCCGCAACCGCACAAAAAAACACTTCCTTGGCCGACAAACTCTGGGAACGTGCAGGAGGCCGACCATCAGCTACACAACAAGAAGGAGCGCAGATGGTGGTAATTGACGATAGCAAGAATGGCTATCTAAAAATAGAACATACCGCAGAGGGCTGCGGGTGCTACTATGAAACCATTATTGCTGCCTACAAGGAGGTCGATGGAGATTATACCATCTTACAAACAGATTGGGATGGTTGTGGATGGCGGAAAAAGTTCTTATCAAATAAAGCGTTAAAAACGGTTCTACCTGAAGACCTTGACTTGGCTACTTTTGTGCCTAAAGCCAAGAACAATCTGGGGTATGGGTCAAACGCCTTGTTGTATCTAGAACCAGAAATTCCCAAAATTGGCACCGACACCCGGGTAACACTTGCTTTTATCCCTTTCGGTCTTTCTTTGAAAGGAAATGACTCCATTTTGTCATTCTCCGGTTATGAAAAACAAAGCTTGGAAGACAAACAACCTGATCATCGTTACCACGGAAGTCTAAGGTCGGCCATTAGGCAACTTCAAGACAGTACGAGCTTGAAACATGTTTTAAATCAAGAACTTGATAGGATTAGCTCGGAAGACAGGAAAATAATAGACAACTTGATAGTATCCGAAAATGAAGTTCAAAGTTTTGAAATATTTGGCACCTTCATTCAACAGTTAGAAGACTATTACAAGGTTTACAAGACCATTGAATATGACACCGTGATTCTTGGTTGGAATCGGGAAACTGGGCGTTTTTATATCAAGGACAGAATGAAGCGAACAGGTAAGGCCCTATCCTTTTTAGAATTTGTGCGGCAATTACCGTATCTAGTAGCAATATGTTAGCTTCATAAAATGGATATTGCAATAAAAAAGCATTTGGAGTACTTATTATGTGTACGCATCCTAAGCGTACGCGCCATAAGTGGTGGTGATATTTCCAAAGCCTATCTTTTAGAAACAGAGACCGAGCGCTTCTTCTGTAAGGTAAATCATGAAAAGGAAGCCTTAACAATGTTTCAAACAGAACGGAAAGGTTTGGAAGCAATTGCCCAAACAAAGACAATCGCCACACCAAAAGTATGCATGTGCGAACCGTTGGAAAAAGGTGCTTTTTTATTAATGGAATATATTCCACAGAAACAACCGACTCCAGAAGAGATGGGTCAGCTGGGCCACCAGTTGGCTGCCCTACACCAACTAGCCGACACCACCCAATTTGGTTGGGAGCAGGACAATTTTATAGGAAGCCTGCCACAATCCAACAAAAAACACACCGATTGGTATTGTTTTTATGCCTACGAACGTTTGTTGCCCCAGTTGCATATGGCATCTGACCAAAACAAACTCGATCCCAAAGAGATTCCATCGGAAGAACAGCTATTGAAAATCTTGGAGTCGTTCTTTTCGGAGGTGCGGCCTTCCTTACTGCATGGAGATTTATGGAGCGGTAATTATCTTATTTCCGAAGCCGGCACACCTTATCTGATCGATCCGGCGGCCTACTATGGTCACAGCGAAGTCGATGTGGCGATGACCCGGCTTTTCGGTGGTTTTAGTGAGTCGTTTTATCGGGCCTATGCAACTCATTTCCCGATAACAACAGGAGAAAAAGAACGTACTGACATTTATCAGCTTTATTATCTGCTGGTACATCTAAATTTGTTCGGTTCCTCCTATTATGGTTCCGTTCATGCTATTTTAAAAAAGTATTTCTAAAGTTTGTATTTTCAAAGTTGAAAACAACCTGGCAATTTAGTATTTAACCCTTTTTATGATGAAAAAAATCAGCTTTCCTTTTTTGGCCATTTCCATCTTATTCCTTCTTCTTCCAAAAAGTAACACCGCACAAGAGTACGATTTTCAAAACGCCGAACTACCTGTTGCACAACGAGTAGATAATCTTATTTCCTTGATGAGCCTTGAGGAAAAAGTTGGGCAACTGCGGTACGACTCTCCCGCTATTGAGCGTTTGGGAATTCCTGAATACAACTGGTGGAACGAATGCTTACATGGGGTCGCTCGAAACGGAAGGGCCACTGTATTCCCCCAAGCAATCGGAATGGCCGCGACCTGGGACGTTGATTTAATGCAACGAATCGGGGATGCCATTGGCACTGAAGCACGCGCCAAGTACAATGTGAGTATTGCAAACGGGTATCGCGGTATTTATCAAGGGTTGACCTTCTGGTCGCCCAATGTGAATATTTTTCGGGATCCGCGTTGGGGAAGAGGCCAGGAAACGTATGGGGAAGACCCCTTCTTGACAGCTCAAATTGGAACTGCTTTTGTAAAGGGGCTACAAGGCGACCATCCCAAATATTTAAAGGCTGCCGGGATGGCCAAACACTATGCGGTACACAACGGGCCCGAGAAACTACGCCATGAA
Organism: uncultured Flavobacteriaceae bacterium; assembly: GCA_947493175.1. GTDB lineage: Bacteria > Bacteroidota > Bacteroidia > Flavobacteriales > Flavobacteriaceae > Pelagihabitans. The sequence continues at coordinate 1,174,450 of CANLQD010000001.1, forward strand.
TTTGATGCCGTAGTAAGCCAAAAAGATCTATGGGAAACATATTTGCCCGCTTTTGAGGCCTTGGTAAAAGATGCCAAAGTAGAGGGAGTTATGGGTGCCTATAACCGGGTCAACGGAGACCCTGCATGCGCACACCCCTATTTAATGGAGGATGTTTTGAGAAAGCAATGGGGGTTTAAAGGGTATTTCACTTCCGACTGTTGGGCCATCAAGGATTTTTACGATGGCCATAACCTTGTAGAAACGGCGGCAGAGGCGGCGGCCCTAGCGATCAACGAGGGCTGTAACCTCAACTGTGGGGACACTTATCCTGAGTTGTTAAAATCCATAGAACAAGGGTTTACTTCTGAAGAAGAAATCGATAAGAACCTCCGCGAATTACTACCGACCCGATTCAAGCTCGGTCTTTTTGATTCCGTAGGAAGCACCCCATTCGATGCGATTGGCCCTGAAGTAATTCGCAGCGAAGCGCATGTTGCCTTGGCCAAAGAGGCGGCTACCAAATCTTTTGTACTGCTTAAAAACCAAAACAATACCCTGCCGTTGAACAAAGAGGTCAGTGGTGTTTTTGTGACGGGTCCCACAGCGACCCATGCACAGGCCTTATTGGCAAACTATTATGGTCTTAGTGAAGATTTGAAAACTTTTTTAGAAGGTGTCGTAGGGAAAGTGAGTCCGCAAACGTCAGTGCTGTATCGACAGGGGGCTCTTTTAGATCGGCCCAACAACAATCCTATGGATTGGTTTTCAGGGGAAGCAGAACGCATGGAGGTCACTATTGCCTTTATGGGCATCTCCCAGCTAATAGAGGGCGAAGAAGGGGAATCGATTCTCTCCAATAACCTGGGAGACCGTAAGGAAATAGGTCTTCCCCAGAGCCAAATCGATTTTTTAAAGAACATACGCAGCAAGGCGAACAAATTGGTGGTCGTACTAACGGCGGGAAGTGCCTTGGCCGTTCCCGAAGTCTACGAAATGGCCGATGCTTTGGTATATGCCTGGTATCCCGGTGAGCAAGGTGGTACGGCCATGGCAGATATCCTCTTCGGGGATGCCGTACCGTCGGGAAAACTACCCCTCACATTTGTGAAAAGGGTCGAAGACCTTCCTCCGTTCGAGGACTATTCCTTAAAAGGCCGAACGTATCGGTATCTAGAGAAAGAACCTTTGTTTCCTTTCGGGTTCGGACTCTCCTATGCCTCCTTCAAGTACGGTCCTGTTCAATTGAATCAGACCAAGATCAAAAGGGGAAAATCCTTACAGGCGAGCGTATCGATTAACAACGAAGGTGATTATGAGGCAGAAGAGGTAATTCAGCTTTACCTTACCGATATGGAAACATCGGTATCGGCACCCTTGCATTCCTTGAAGAGTTTTCAACGGGTTCGTTTGGCCCCAGGAGAATCAAAAACAGTGCAGTTTACCATTACCCCTGAAATGATGAAGCTCGTGAACAATGATGGTAAAAAGGTCTTGGAGAAAGGAACTTTCAAAATACAGATCGGGGGCACCTCTCCTTCTTCAAGAAATACAGCTTTGGGCGCACCTTCCATGGTCGATACTGTTTTTGAACTGCGCTAGTTTTCCTAATTTTACGTTTAATGGGCGAGTTTGAAAAATTACTTACTGGCGGGCATCCCAATTCTCTGGGAAATACTATTCAAGTAGTAACGATGGTTTTGGAGAATCCCAAGCGTTTCGACGAATTGTTCAACTGCTATTTTAGTTCCGACGAAGTCGTTCGGCTACGAGTCTCTAACGCCATGAAACGTATCGGCAAGGAGAAAAGTTCGCTCTTGGTTCCCTACATTGACCGATTTTTAGACGATGTGGCTAAAATTGATCAGGCATCGACCCAATGGACCCTGGCACAACTTTTTTTAACATTGGAAAAAAATCTAAGTAAAAAACACCTTAGAAAAGCCAAGGAGTTATTGACTCACAACTTGGCCCATCACAAAGATTGGATCGTACTCAATACCACTATGGAAACCCTGACCCATTGGTCAACAACCGATGAGAAACTGAAGAAGTGGTTACACCCACACTTAGAGCGTTTACAAGGAGATAGCCGAAAGTCGGTATCAGGAAGGGCCAAAAAAATGTTGGCGAAAATCAGCTAGTTTTTCCTTACTTTTAAGAAAAACGTCTTTGCGTTATGATTATTAGAAGAAACGCAGTGGTTTGTAGTCTATGCATGCTACTTTCTTTATTGTTTCCCAGTTGTGAAAAGGAGGCGTCCAAGACCAAAACCATGTACAAAACTTGGTCATCTTACTTGGGCGACCCGGGAAGAAGCCACTACTCTACCCTATCCCAGATTACTCCCAAGAATGTTTCCCAACTTAAGATAGCCTGGTCCTATGAAGCGCCCGACTGGGGACAGATGCAAATGAACCCCATTGTTGCAGACAGTATTTTGTACGGGGTCACCGCTGCGTTACGAGTGGTGGCATTACATGCAGGAACAGGAAAAGAACTTTGGCAATTTGGCGATTCGGTCAAAGTTTGGCACTCTACAAGCCGCGGGGTATCGTATTGGGAAAAAGGTGCTGACAAACGCATTTTGTGTACGCGTGGTTCCGATCTCTATGCCTTGGATGCCCTAAGTGGAAAACCCATTCCTTCTTTCGGCGCACATGGTAAAGTAGATATGCGCTCAGGAATGGTAGTATCGGCTCAGAATAAATTTGTAATTTCCAATACCCCTGGAACTATTTACAAAGATCTCATTATAATGCCTTTGCGTGTTTCGGAGGGTCCAGGGGCACCACCGGGAGATGTTATGGCCTTTAATGTGATTACAGGGGAAGTAGCTTGGGTATTTCACACGATTCCGGATGTGGGTGAACCTGGATCAGAGACTTGGGGCAATCCTGGGGTTCGTAACAGTAATTTAGTCGGTGCTGCCAACAATTGGGCCGGCATGGCCGTAGACGAAGAGGCAGGAATTATCTATGTGCCAACAGGTTCGGCAGCCCCTGATTTTTACGGTGGTATCCGTAAAGGAAGTAACCTGTATTCCAATAGCCTAGTGGCGTTGAATGCGGATACTGGTGATTACATTTGGCATTTTCAATTTACGCACCACGACATTTGGGATCGAGATCTCCCCGCCCCGCCCAACCTCTTGACCGTCGAAAAAGAAGGAAAAAAGATTCCTGCGGTCGCCCAGGTAACCAAACAGGGTTACGTATATGTCTTCGATCGAAAAACGGGAATTCCTATCTTCAATATAGAAGAAGTCCCTGTACCCCCTTCCTCCCTAGAGGGTGAGGAAGCATGGCCCACCCAGCCTTTTCCTGTGAAACCTACCCCTTTTGCACGACAGTCGACCGAATTAACTGAAAACGATTTGAGTCCTTTTGCCGAAAACAAGGACGAGTTATCGGAAATCTTCAGGAAATCGGACAAACGAATCTATGCCCCTCCAGGGCTAGAGCCGGTAATCCTGTTGCCCGGTTATGATGGGGCCGCAGAATGGGGCGGGGCGGCCGCCGATCCCGAAGAGGGTGTTTTATATGTGAACAGTAACGAAATGCCCCGAATGCTCCTAATGGGAAAAGCGGAAGAAAACCGCACCGATATACCCATGGGAGAAGCTGTTTACAATCAATATTGTGTTAGCTGTCATCAAGCCGACCGCAAAGGAATGGAAGCCAGTGGATTCCCATCTTTGGTAGACCTACAATTGCGAAAAGAAAAACCGGAAGTTTCTTCCATTATCACACAAGGAAAAGGGATGATGACAGGTTTTCCCGATATTCAAAAGGAAGAAAAAGAAGCTTTGTTGCGATTCTTGTTCGATGAGGAAATAAAACACAGCGTAACCGAGAAAATTATAAACACCAACACGCAGCCAGTACCCTTCATCCATCAAGGGTACAATAAATTTTTAGACGATAACGGCCTACCGGCCATAGCCCCTCCTTGGGGTACGCTTCACGCCATCGATTTAAATACCGGAGAGTATATTTGGTCGGTTCCTTTTGGAAATACCCCAGAGCTTGGCGAAAAAGGAATTGGTACGGGAACCGAAAACTATGGTGGACCCGTAGTTACCGAAAATGGTCTGTTATTCATTGCGGCCACCCGTGATGGTCTCTTTAGGGTATTTGATAAAAAAACGGGTACTATACTTTGGGAGTATGAGCTCCCCGCCCCAGCTTTTGCGACTCCCGCAATGTATGAGGTGAATGGAAAACAATACATCGCCCTGGCCTGTGGCGGCGAAAAGTTGGGAACCAAAAAAGGGAATCAAATTATTGCCTTTGCTTTAAAATAATGAGAAGAGCGCTAATCTGTATTGCACTTGTCTCAGTGTTCCTTTCGAACGCTCAACAGGTTTATAAAAAAGGTAGTATTATCGATTCGATTCCCGTTAATGGGTCCGAAAACGACCATTATGCCCTATACCTCCCTATGTCATTTAGCCCTGACAGTTTAAGTTCTATCGTATTTATTTTCGAACCCGCAGGAAGAGGGAAAATTGGCATCGAGCCTTTTATTGAATCGGCAGAAAGTTATGGCCATATCCTAGTGTCTTCGAACAATATAAGAAACGGACCATACGACCGTAATTTCGAATTGGCCAACAAATGGTTTACCGAGGTCTTCTCAAACTTTTCGATACATAAAAATCAAATCTATTTGGCAGGGTTTTCCGGAGGTTCCCGATTGGCATCGGCAATCGCGGTTTTAACCGATCAAATTGAGGGGGTAATCGCCTGTGGTGGCGGTTTCTCTCAAAATCCGGCCCATACACCATACAAACCTGGGTTTTCATATGTAGGACTTTGTGGAAACAGAGACATGAATTTTATGGAAATGTATGGTGTTAGAGCGTATTTGAACAAGCTGAATATCACCAATACCCTCATTACTTATGAAGGCGAACACCGTTGGCCTCCCTCCGAGCAGCTACTTCTGGCATTCGATTGGCTAGCCGTCGAAGCCCACAAGAAAAATAAGAAAACACACGCTGCCGAATGGCTTGCCAACTCATACCGAAAGGCCGTGTTACAGGCTAGACAAAATAGCGAGAAGGGTTGGTCGCTACAAACAGCTGAAGCTTATGAAAGAATCATACAAACATATGACCCACTATTCACTGTAGATAGTATCTCAATCAAATTGAGTCAACTCAAAAAATCAAAAAAGTATAAACAGGCCCAAAAATCACTTGAAACAGCTTTTGATAAAGAAAAAAAGCTCTTCGCGGTTTTTGTTGAACGCTTTAATCAGGATTACCAAAATACGAACAAAGCGGGGCTTTCATGGTGGAAACGGGAACTAACAACAGTGGAAGGAAAATCAACCATGTCAGATTTGGAAATAGACCAGATGACCGATCGTATTAGAAGCAGAGTGTTCGTAATGGCTTATGAACGAATGCAACATGCGGTACCAAAACCAACACTAGAACAAAAGGCCTTTTGCGAAGCCATCTGTAAATTAGCGTATCCCGAACAAACAAATTGAAAAAGGCTTTATTTAAACTGTAATTGTTGCGCTTAAATAAATTACCATTAATCCGAACAACCTATTTCCTCAAAAGAGCCCCTATTTCTGATTTGCATTTTATAGGAATCGATTCTGTTGTTCAAATCAAAGTTTTCCAATTGGTAATCGGGCGTATACAGCACTTCGTCCCAATAATTGGTATGAGGTTCTTTGGCGCGTAGGTCGATCGTTGCTTCCATCCAGTTTTGTAGTTCTTTTCGAAAGGCTTTCAAAGTGGCTACATACTTTGGGTTTTCTGCTTCATTTTTGATATTATATCGGTCGTTAGCCAATATATATAGCTCTTCTGAAGGTCTTTTACCAAAGGTCAGTTGAAAATAATCTTTGTCCGTCGGTTTTCCTTCCATGGCCATGATCAGGAACTTTGAAATGGAATTATCCACATCTCCGTATTGCCCCACGGATTGATGAACACTGGGGTCACCAGCGGGCCAACGGCCAGGCTCAAAATTCTTGATATACAAAAAATCCTTGGTTCGAATCGCCCTGGCAGGATAGCTGAGATTACCGTTGCGTACATTCGCGTGGCGTTCGCGTTCCAGAAAAACCTTGTCCCATTTCAATTGGTTTCCCTCCGCGTTTGAAAAAAGCTCCATTATACTTTTTCCACTGAACGAAGGCTCGCTTTCCATTCCAACAGCTTCCAAAAAAGTCGGGGCAAAATCGATAAAATTAACGAACTCCGATATACGCCTGCCTCCTTCAATATGACCCTTCCAATACATCGCCAAAGGCATGTGTGTTCCATAATCATATAGGTTGGCCTTTGCACGGGGAAAAGGCATCCCGTTATCGCTGGTCATCACAACAATGGTATTGTCCAACATACCTTCCTCTTGAAGCTTTCGCAGTATACTTCCCGATTCTCGATCAAATCGCTCTACCTCGTAGTAATAGTCCATGATATCGTTACGTACACAGGGGGTATCGGGTAAAAAACCGGGAACCACCACGGAACTTGGGTCCATTCCGGTTTTTAACCCTGCGTTGGTCTCGTAGATACGATGTGGGTCTTGGCTTCCAAACCAGTAGACGAAAGGCTGTCCTTCTTTTTTGTCTTTGAGAAAGTGGTTGAAATCTGCATAGTCTTTTCCAGCGGGATTATGCTCATAACCTCCCGCCTCAAAATCCCCGGGACCCCAGCCCTTTCTACTTTTCCCGGTATGATACCCTGCCTCGTTTAGAAGTGATACCCAATTAGGAAACTTAGAAGGAATCACAGACCATAAGTTCCCAGCGCTTTCCATTTGATGCGGGTAACGACCCAATAAAATACTGGCGCGGGAGGGAGAGCAAGAGGGCGCGGCACAATAGGCATTCTCAAATACGGCACCCTCAGTGGCCAATCGATCAAAAGTCGGGGTGCGTACCGTCGGATCTCCGTACGCACCTGCATGGGGAAACGACCAATCATCTGCAATTAAAAACAAAATATTAGGTCTTGATGTTTGGGTTATACTTTCAGGGAAATTATCAGATGTAATCCCTGAAATAAAGAGCGTTCCGATCACTAACATCCAAAAGATGCTGATTAACTTTCCACGGTTCGTTGGTAGTATCCTCATCATTGTTTAATTTCAGGGTGGTACTTGCTTATAAGAACCTGTTTTGAAACAGATACTAAATATAACACAAACTAGGGAACGGATTCCGGTCTTCGACTGATCGGCAAAAAACAAACAACCATGAACATAAAAGTATTGGTCGTTGGCTGTGGTCATATGGGCACCTCCCATGCGCGTGCCTATCATCAACTAGAAAAATTTGAAATTGTAGGTCTCGTTAGTCGAAAACCCGAAAGCCGCGAAAGACTTTCCGAGGAGCTGGGTGGACTTCCCACCTACGGAAACTATCAGGAAGCTTTGCGAACAGCAGCACCTGATGCGGTTTCTATCAACACCTATCCTGATACCCATGCGGCGTACATTCGGGCTGCCCTGAACGCCGACGCCCATGTCTTTGTTGAGAAGCCATTGGCCTTAACGGTAAAGGAGGCCCAAAGCTTGGTTAAATTGGCAGGGGAAAAGGGAAAAAAGATGGTCGTAGGATACATTCTTCGTGTGCATCCTGCATGGGCCAAATTTGTGGAGGTCGCCCAAACCCTAGGCAAGCCACTGGTGATGCGCATGAACCTCAACCAACAAAGTTCGGGTGAACAATGGTATACACACAAACAATTGATGCGGTCTATGTCGCCCATTGTCGACTGCGGTGTGCATTATGTAGATATGATGTGCCTCATGACCGGGTCTGTTCCAGTAAGCGTTAGTGCGATCGGTGCAAGGCTTTCCGATGAGATAGCATTTGATATGTATAATTACGGCCAACTACAGGTACGTTTCAAAGATGGATCGGTAGGGTGGTATGAAGCCGGTTGGGGGCCTATGATGAGTGAAACTGCCTTTTTTATCAAGGACGTAATCGGTCCAAAAGGATGTGTATCGATCATTGATGAAGCCAAGGGCGATTCAGACGATATCGAAGGCCATACCAAGACTGGCGGACTAAAATTGCATCTTAGTGAAACGGATGCAAAGGGAGTCTTTGTCAAAACGGACGAAATTATCAACACCTCTAGCGAGCCCGACCATGACGGACTCTGTATGTTGGAACAGCAGTTCTTTTTAAACGCTATTTTAGAAGATGCAGACCTAGGCAATCATCTTCGAGACGCAGTTAATAGCTTGCGTATCGTTTTGGCGGCCGATGAATCTTTTCGGACAGGGAAAACAGTGCAATTATCACCCTAAACGGAGCAGAAGGATCATAGGAACACCCCTAGGGCTTTTCAGAAAATCTATTTTTGATCAGTTCAATTTGTCCCATATGGTTGGCTTGATGCTCCATCACATGGTACCAAACCCAATGGTGGTTCACCGACTCGTCAACCATTTGGCCAAACCACTCATCGTCTTTTTGTTTCAATAGTGTTAAGGTCTTCTGACGCACTTCGTCCCAAATGTTCAAATAGTACGATATGGGTTTTCCTTTAAACTCCTTTCGGGCCTTGGATCCAAGGCCGGCCGCTACCAACCATTTTTTCTCCTCGGCCTCCGAGAATTCCCGTCCCTCCAGGCTTTCTACCTGATAATACTTCTCGGTGGCGGCCAAGTGCATGATAATAGCGCCGATTCGATTTCCTTTTTCATCAAGGAGATAGTCCGTTTGATCCTGATTTAAACTACGTATGTTACCTGTGATTCTCGATTTCAATTCCTCAAGCATATATACCATTAAACCTATGCGTTCCGAATAGCCATCGGCAGGTTCAAGGATGTACTGGCCATTAGTTGAGAGGCAACCAAAAAAAAGTAAAATAATTACGCAACATTTTTTCATAAGGATGCAAATTATAGGTGATAGAAAGCAATTATTGAAAAATAGGTATTCTACAACTAAAATGACAAAAACATCTTAAAAAGTAACAAGACTTTGGCAAATTGCCGTTCACAGAAAAAAGAACCGTATTTTGTATCGGTTTTGCACTAAGCAGTTGGGTGAATGCCTATGAAGCCTTCCTGTGTTATTTGGGAATAGTATCGAATTCTGAGACAAACATCTATGATTACACTTCTTGAAAGAGCTATCGACCATGCCTCACGTACCGCCTTGATTTCCAATGGAAATGACTATACCTTTGAAGTACTGTTGCGAAAATCCAAATCGGTCGCGGCCAATCTATTGGGTGATAGTAGGGATCTAAGTGAAGCCAGGATAGCCTTTTTGGTGCCTCCCTCATTTGAATACACCGCTGTGCAATGGGGTATTTGGGCGGCAGGCGGCATTGCTGTTCCACTTTGTGTGTTACATCCCTTACCTTCAATTCAGTATGTCCTAGAGGATACCCAGGCAGAAATTGTAATCGCTCATCCTGATTTCATCGATTTCCTGCGTCCGTTGGAAAAGGAAACCACAATGTCCTTGGTTCCGTTGGAAAGCATCATCACCGACAATTCAGGAGCTTTACCCGATGTAGCCATGGGCCGAAGGGCTATGATTTTGTATACCAGTGGCACTACCAGCAAACCGAAAGGCGTCGTAACGACCCATGCCAACATCGAAGCACAGACTACGACTTTGGTCGATGCGTGGGAGTGGGAACAAGACGATGCTATTTTGAATATCTTGCCCTTACACCATGTACATGGTATTATCAATGTAATGAGCTGTGCGTTGTGGAGCGGCGCCTGCTGTGAATTTTTGCCCAAATTTGATGCTCGAAAAGTATGGGAAACCATCGCATCGGAACAATTAACGCTTTTTATGGCCGTACCGACCATCTATTACAAATTGATTACCTTCTGGGACAAGGCATCACCGGAAGAACAACAGCGGCTTTCGAGTGCCTCGTCCAAATTACGATTAATGGTCTCTGGCTCTGCCGCCCTACCCGTTCCTGTCTTGGAAAAATGGCGGTCGATTACCGGTCAAACCTTATTGGAGCGATATGGTATGACCGAAATCGGTATGGGCCTATCGAACTCCTACCGGGGAGAACGTCGCCCTGGTCACGTGGGGTTACCTTTGCCAAGTGTTCAGATGCGATTGGTCGATACCAATAACAACCCGGTCGAGGAGGGCCAGCCAGGAGAATTTCAAATCAAAGGCCCTAGTGTTTTTAAGGAGTATTGGCAAAAACCAGAGGCAACGGAAAAGGCATTTACTAAAGACGGTTGGTTCATTACAGGGGATATTGGAATGCGTAACAATGGATTATACAAAATTCTTGGTCGTGATAGTGTCGATATTATTAAATCGGGAGGCTATAAGATATCGGCCTTGGAAATCGAGGATGTTTTACGAAAACACCCTTTGGTCAACGACTGTGCCGTCGTAGGGCTCCCTGATGAAGAATGGGGCGAGGTCGTATCGGCCTGTCTGGTTTCCGATGTGGAGATCGTCGACTTCGAGGCCATCTCCAACTGGTTAAAGGAACAGTTGCCGGTCTATAAGATTCCCAGGAACTATATCTTTCAAAAGGAGTTGCCAAGGAATGTATTGGGAAAAGTGACCAAAAACGAGTTGAAGCAGATGTTCTGAAAGCGTATTTTCATCTGAATCGGCAGATGCAGACCCGAAAGATTTTTAAAACCTTTAGGGTCTTAATAGCAAAATAAAACAATCATAAATGGACTTTTTAACATGGGTTCCTTATATCGGTATCATCATATTGGTGGTGCTCAACGCCCTTTTGGTGGCGAAACGGAAAATAACCGTTGATGACAGCGATCATACCCCCGAGCATTAATGGATTATTTCAAGGAACATTGGGTAACGCTTGTTCTCACGGCATTTTATGTAGGTGGATGTTTATATATTGGTTGGTATTTTAAAAAGAAAGCGTCACAGGGCGTAGAGGGGTATTACGTTGCAAAACGGGAAATACCCGGATGGGTCATTTCCTTGGCTTTCTTTTCGACCTCCGCAAGTACCAATACGTATATTGGCCAAGCAGGAAAATCGTTTCAATATGGGCTTTCCTGGGCTTGGATGGGACTCATCTGGACGTTGTTCTGTATCATCTCATGGCAACTGTTAGGCCCTAAGATGCGATTCCAGACGGCCCGACTTAAATCGTTTACCATACCCGATTATTTCCACCTACGTTATAAAAGTAATCTGGCCAAAAGCATCCGAATCCTATCGGCCGTTATTATTCTCTTCGCCACGCTCTGGTATATGGTAGGTATTGCCAAAGGCTGTGCCCATGTATTGACCTCGGTCTTGGATATTCCTTACGAGTATGGGGCATTCGCGATTATTGCCATCACCTGCGCCTATACTATCTGGGGCGGGATGTATAGTGTGCTATGGACAGATGCCATACAGGGTATTATCATGTTCGGAGTGGCCATTTTGATGTTGGCGATTCCTTTTCTCTATCTTGGTGGTGTTGATCATTTAATGGAAGCCATTCGAACCACTGAACATTTGACCAAAACGGGGGAGCCCATGAAATCAGGTTTGGTGACGTTCGGGGAATTGGTATCGTTTCTTTACATCTTGGGAATTGGACTGGCCGTGGGGATGAAGCAGATTTCCGAACCCAAAAACCTCATCCGTTTTTATTCTATTAATAATGCAAAGAGCATGCGGTTCGCTATGATATGGACTCCCATATTTTTAGGAATCTCTTTGGTCTGCGTCATGGGCCTAGGAGCTTTGGTTCATGGAATGGCAACCCCCGAAGAGGCCTCGTATCTTATCCAGGATACTGATGAGGTGGTTGGTTTTATGCTAGATAAGTTCAACAATAAATGGGTCAGTGGTATCTGTGTCGCAGGTCTTTTTGCGGCTGGAATGTCTTCGTTGGCCTCCGTTATCATCATCATCGGCACCGCTTTTGTTAAAGATATTTGGCATGTAATAAGACCCATGCCAGAGACCAAACTTGTTCCAAGGACCAAATGGTTCATGGCCCTTTATTGTATCTTGGTCTATGTACTTACCCTCTACCCTATGGCCGGTATCGTAGAATTGACGGCTTTTGCAGGGGCGGTCTTCGCCGCAAGCTTCTTCCCTGCAATTTTTGGTGGACTTTACTTAAAATGGGGAACAGATCTAGGGGCCATGGCCTCTATGGTCATGGGAATGGTCGTCAATGTTGTTTGGCGCTTCGGATTTCGCTTTGAATATGAGGTTTTAAAGGATGTTCATGAAGTAATCCCCGCTTTTTTAATAGCACTTTTCACCTATTTGTTAGTAAGCTTGCTAAGCGCTAAACGAAAGCCGGACGATAGGCATTTGGGGTTGGTTTTTGGTCCTGCCCTAACCACTCCCAAAGAGAGGATATGAAACGTACATCGTACTCTTTTAAAGGATAAAGAAGCGTTCTTATATAAACGGACAAGACTAGTCCTTGAACAAGGCTGCTTGTTGCAGATTGATCAACCCTATATCATTCTGTCCTAAAATACGCTTTGTTCGCAGATAACGATTACGGTTGAACTCGTCGTAATTATCCGCATTTTTATCCATGCTACTGATGTGAACTTTTCCCGATGAGTGAATAAACTCATTATCACCGATCCACATCCCTACATGCACGACTTTTTCGGCGGTGGAGTCGGTTGCCTTTCTACCAAAAAACAACAAATCGCCTTTTTGCAAGCTTTCAAAGTTTTGGGTCGAATCAATGGGTTGGCCTGTATGTACTTGTTGGGATGCATCGCGCGGAATAACCACGCCGTTTAGAAAAAACACGGTCTTTGTAAATCCACTACAGTCGACCCCCTTGGTGGAGGTCCCGCCCCAGAGATAGGGCAACCCAATTAATTGCTTGGAAGTTTCCACCAACGATTCCCCCGTGGTTTTCATTGATACTAACCAATCACTATAGGATATCGATTCGGAGCTGCTCAAATAACCGATACGTCCATCAGGATATCGAACTGCATAAAAGTTGTTTTGTTCATTCAGCAGCTCAAATATATTTCCCGCCACGACATCAGAAATACGCTCAGCGTTTGTATCAGGTTCGGAATAGGAGTGTCCATAGGTTTGGGTATAGATAATCTTATCATTTGCCATCCAAGAATCAAGCTCATCTGAAGTAAACAACGTAATCCCTCCTTGATCTACCCAAGCAAGATACCCGTCTGGCGTTTGTACAAGATACCAATCGCCCTCTTTCTTATAGATTTTTACCGGTGTCCCCAAGGTTGCCTGTGTAGCCAATTCCGCCGAATGCCTCGGGTTACTGCGCAAATTCGCAACCGAAATTGTAATAAGCCCCTGTGTTTTTCCTTTTAGATCAAGAGCGGGCAAGAGCTGAATGCTATCGACAAAGTCAATGTTTTCTTCAGATAGTTTTTTCTTTAAGGCGGTTACGGCCTCCGGTAGATTGCTCTCTCCTTTTAAAACATAGCTTCCTTGGGTCCCTATAGCTTCCACCTGAAACAAGGCCACCCGCTTATCGGGTGCAAATTCCTTTTTTATGAAGGAAATTTGTTCCTGCAAAGAATCTTTTTCGGCTTTTTTTTCAGGAGTTTCGCATGAGACTATGAAAACCCCATGCAAAAGAAAAAGAATAGAAACATTGAAGATGAAACGCATTGAAAGTTTGTTTTGGTAAAAGTACAGAATTATCAACTTCCCGTCTCGTGGACGCTCTTAGATCCTAAAGGCTTATTTTTCTTCAAAAACCCAGTCCAATATCGGATCTCTATTATTCAAATAATCCTGAAAACTAAGTTGTATCTCCTTATCTAACTTTAGATTTTTTGCAGGAACACCATAGAAAGCGTTCACCCAGAATGTTTTTCCAAGGGTAAAAGTGTCGTTTTCCCAATCGTGTTCATATTTTGAGTCTTGAATCTCTACGCCAGAATATGGAAGAGTATAGTAAACACCTTCTGCCCAAAACTTTAAGTTATCACCCACTTTTTCACCTACTATTACAATTTTGTCTTCTGCAAAATACTTGATGCGCGCTGCCGTAACCAGACCGGCAGAAAAGGTCATATTGCTAGTAATAAGGTATATCTTTTTATCATCATCTATGATTTTCGGTGGTTCCGTAGCCAGTTCTGTGGGAATTAGAAAATTTCCTCCGGTATAGTATCGTAGGTCGATAACTACATCATAGTCGGTTGTCATTTTCAAGGATTCCAAGAAAGCCTCTATTTTTTCTTCAAAATCCTCGCAACGGTACCATAAGGCATTGATACTGAAATAAGCGATTTTATTGGTTTCAGACAGTTTATAAAAAACACCTTCCGGCATCTGTTTCAGGTATAAAGGTAACGGCTCGTCTTTTTCCTTCAGGTGACTCCAACCTCCTTCAGTATCTGGGTATAGGTCAGACCAGGTCTCATATTCGTAGGTGCTATTCTGCATTTCTTTGACACCAAAACGGACCGAAACGGTATCCTTGTCTTTGAGCAAGGTGAGTGTTAATGAGTCTTTTTTTGATATCCCTACCCCATGTAAAATTTCGGGACTGCTCAAATAGTTCATCGCGGTAAACTTTTTAAAACGATCGATACCCGCTAAGTAGGGGTTCAATCTTGCCAATACGCTATCAACGGCCACAGAATCTATTGCAAGTACCTTTGACCCCAAAAAGCCGGAAAAAGCAGTGGCCGTTTTAATAATATGAAGTCCGTCTGAAAACCAATAAAATCGTATAGGAATCTTTTTCATGCCACTTAAGTGAATCGTAGTGTGGCCATTGTTTGCCATAGCAACACATTTAGATAACTCCAAGATAAGCTCGCTATCGTCTAGTGAATCAATTTCTGTTCTTAAGCGATTCAACAAAATCTTACAATCAGAAATAGCCTCTTTTGAAAAGGTTTTCGACTCTGGAAGGTATTGGCTTTCAAAGAAATCAATATCGGCCACCCATCGCTGATGTCTGGTTTTACTTAAATAATCGGTTTTCTTAGGTGTTGTTCCGTCGGGCCGAAACAAAACTATCATTGAAACGGTTCCTAAAACCAAAAGGGCAATTAAGCCTTTAATACGGGTTGCTTTTTTCATAGACTTGTGCATTGATTACTTGGAGCAATGTATATCGAAGTTGCCCTTTGGCCAAAGCATTATCAGGGTTTAGGTATAAAAACCACGTTTTTAGGGATGAAAGCTATAGCGACAATAAACGTTCTTTATAGCTTTTAGAAACCGGGAGTTCCATTTTTGTAAGGGAGATGGTATTCTGATTTTTCCAAGCCCTAAAGTGGGAAGGGTTGATCAAATGCGATCGATGCACCTGAATTAAAAACTCAAAGTCTTGCCGTATTTTTTTGAGTGATGTTCGAATTAACTTCGTTTTGAGTTCTCCTGTATCCAAAAAGAAAATCTCCACATAGTTCTGAGAATTGGAAACACAGACCAAATCATTCTTTTGAATCTTTAAAACATCGAGCTTATTCTCCCCTGTAATAGTAATGGTCGTTGCTTTTCTGGGAACAAACTTTAAGGCGTATCTTCTTGCGAACACAATAACAGGGGCCGAAACAAGCGCTGATGGAACCATAATGGTCGTAAGAAACTCAAATACCCCGTATGATCCATTTAAAATAGGGCTTCTATAAAACAAATACGTGCTTATTGAATAAAGCAAATAAAAGAAAATGAGACCAAGTGCTTCCAAGCCTATGCTCCATTTCGACAGCCTGAAATAAACAATCCGTTGAACAAAACTTAAAATGATATAGCTTACCAATACGGCAAGACTAAATCCCAAGCCTACATAGAACCAGATGCGCGTGTTCATGTCTCCATGCTCAAAAGGCCTTATGAAAATAATAAAAAGAAAAATCCAAATGCCAATGATAGCACCTATTATGGTGTGATGTTTGACCGATGGATTCAATTCGTACATGTAAGTATCAAGAGAAAGGGGACAATGATTGTCTTAAATCTAAGCCCTCAAATTTATAAAATTCCAAGATGCACAAAACAGGAAATAAGAAGAGCTCGATTTTTTGTTGCTTAACGTAAATGAAAATACCCCGCAACCTGATTGGTTAACGGGGTATTTTTAATGATACAAACAAAAGTGGTTATCCGACCACCTGCCTTTCAGAAATAAAGGGTTGGTGGTAATATCGCTGACCGGTCGATTTGTAAAGCGCATTTGCCAAAGCGCCGATTACGGGCGGTAAGGAAGGTTCTCCCAATCCGGTAGGGTCTATGCCGTTATCAACAAAAAAAGTTTCTATTTCCTTTGGCGCCTGACCATTTCGTATCAAATTATAGGTGTCAAAATTTTCCTGTTCAGGTTTGCCATCCTTAAAGGTCAGTTGACTATAGGTAGCATGGCCAATACCGTCGATGATACCCCCTTCGATTTGATTTCTTGCGCTCAACGGGTTTATGACGATACCACAGTCGACCGCACACCATACCTTTTCGATTTTAGGAGTATCACCATCCATCGTAAGGTCCAATACTTGAGCTACGTAGGAGTTGTGGCAATAATAAGAGGCTACACCGCGTGCCGTGTTTCCTTTTTTTCCATTGGTCCAATCTGCTTTTTCTTTTACCAATTTCAAGACCCCGGCATATCTTTTGGGATCGTAATCGTTGGTTTCCGGATCGCCTACTGGGTTATTGATCGCCCTATCGAATAATTCCAATCGAAATTCAATAGGGTCCTTTTTGGCCAATTCGGCAACTTCGTCCATAAAGGCCTGCTCCGCACCGGCAATGAAATTCGACCTTGGGGCACGCCAAGCACCGGTAGTGACATTTGTTTCCAGTAGTTGTTTTTCTGCTAGGTAGTTATCAACGGCACCAGCGGGAAAGCGATTTTCGAACACCAAATCATCATTCGTCCCGACCCCACGGACCTGCCAAGCGATTAAACTCCCTTTTTCATCTAGCCCAGCCTTATAACGAACCTTGTATGATGGTCGATAGGTTCCCTGGGTCATATCATCTTCGCGAGTATAGACCAATTTTATAGGGGCCTGCATCTTTTTGGAGATTACGGCCGCCTCTACGCCAAAGTGTCCGTAAAGCCTTCGTCCGAAACCACCGCCCATTCGGGTCATCATAATATCGATTTTCTCTAGTGGCATGTCTAGAACAGAAACCAAGGTTTTTTCTAAAAATTCCGGTGTTTGTATAGGACCCCTTAGTTTTGCTTCATCTGCAGTCACATGGGCAAAAAAGTTCATTGGCTCCATAGTGTTATGGGCCAAAAAGGGAGCACTATACGTGCGTTCGATTACTTGGGCCGCGTTTTTGAACGCTTTGGCGACATTACCATCTTCCCGTGCTGCTTGCTTGGGTTTTGTGTTCAATAACTTGGTCAAGGCTTCATCATGGTCTGCACTGCTCTGCAATTCGGAAGTAACTTCCCATTCTACCGTCAACGCTTTTTTCGCCTGCATACACTGCCAGGTAGATTCCCCGACCACAGCGACCAATTTCGCAATACCACCACCGTCTGACCATTGTTTTTCGACCCCCTCTGGATACACATCAATAGGAAAGACGTCTTTAATACCCGGCATCGCTTTTACGGCTTCCGCATCCATCGACTTGTACGCCATTCCAAAAGCAGGTGGGTGTATGATCATAGCTGTCAGCATGCCTTCCTCTTGAATGTCGAGACCGAACATCGGTTGTCCGGTCACTATTTTTGGGCCATCCACATTTTTGCGATCGGTACCAATAATGGTAAAATCGGCAGCATCCTTTAAGGGTACCTCTTCAGGAACATCAACCGCCGCCGCTGCGGAGGCCATTTCACCATATCCGGCGGTATTTTTACTTCCTTCATGAGTAATCACTCCCGCTTTTGTTGTAATCTCACTGGCCGGGACCTGCCATGCCGTCGCAGCAGCCATAATTAGCATTTGCCTGGCGGTCGCCCCGGCCATACGTAAAGCTTCCCATCCATGGCGAATGGATTGGCTCCCACCAGCCAGTTGTCGGGTAAAAATCTCCGTGTTCAAAGGGGCCTGTTCAACTGTAACGTCATCCCAATCGATATCCAATTCCTCGGCAATGATCATTGGCATCGCCGTCTTAACATTTTGTCCTATTTCTGGATTGGGAGACATAATGGTTACCATACCATTGTCGGCTATTTTCAAAAAACCGTTGATGTCGAACCATTCCTTTGGGATGCTTTTTAATTGCTCGGGGGAAGGCTTACAGGATGCCAACCAACTAAAGCCAAGCATCATTCCCCCGCCCGCTAGGGCTGAGCTCTTCAAGAAGGAGCGTCTATTATAACTAGTTTTTACAAGTGTCATTTCTGTTGTTTTTTATTCTTTCTTGCTTTTAAGCATTCTCGGAAGTTGCAGCCTTTTTTATTGCCTTCTTTATTCTGGTATAGGTGCCACATCTACAAATATTCCCGTTCATAGCGGTTTCGATTTCAGCATCCGTCGGGTTCGGATTGCTTTTTAAAAATGCACTAGCGTTCATAATTTGCCCTGCTTGGCAGTACCCGCATTGATATACATCTTCTTCTATCCAAGCCTGTTGAACCGGATGGTCGCCATTCTCGGAAAGTCCTTCAATAGTAGTAATCTCTTGGTCCCCTACAGCCGAGATCGGTAGCTGGCACGAACGAACGGCCGTATCACCCAAGTGAATAGTACAGGCACCACACTGTGCCACACCACAACCGTATTTGGTGCCTACCAATTTCAAATGGTCGCGCAACACCCAAAGCATAGGGGTGGTAGGGTCCACCTCTAATTGCTGTGTTTCTCCGTTTATTTTTAGGTTAAAATTTGCCATGATGAAAATTTAGTTTAACGATTGTGATGAAGTTACAAAAATTAGGGGATGCTTAAATGTAGTTTAACAAACATTCTTTTAGGTTTTAACGTTGTTATCAAATGCTTTCTATGTTCCCAGAATTTTAAGGCGTGCTAGTGAAAGGCTGCTATTTTCCTTAAATTCGCCCTGAATGGATAAATTGAGCGTCATCGAACTTTTTGCCGGGGTAGGCGGCTTTCGTCTGGGATTGGAACAATCGGGCCACTATCAGGTCGTTTGGAGCAATCAATGGGAACCTTCGACCAAGACCCAGCACGCATCCATGGTATATGAAGCGCGTTTCGGAAATGATAACCATAGCAATGGGGATATTGCCCAAGTACCTGTAGAGACCATTCCCGATGGGGATGTATTGGTAGGCGGATTTCCCTGTCAGGATTATTCGGTAGCGACCACACTGCAAAACTCCAAGGGGTTGATCGGTAAAAAAGGAGTGCTCTGGTGGAGTATCCATCGTATTCTTTCCAAAAAGAAACATCCGCCCAAATATTTGTTTCTAGAAAATGTAGACCGATTATTAAAATCCCCTTCTACCCAACGAGGTAGGGATTTTGCAATTATTTTGAAAAGTCTCGAAGAACTGGGATATGCCGTAGAATGGCGGGTCATCAATGCAGCCGACTATGGAATGCCCCAACGAAGACGTAGGGTGTTTATTCTCGCATACCATATCGCTACGCCTATGTACCAAATGCTGAAAAAGGAGCCTCCACGCGAGTGGATTTACAACAGTGGTACGATTGCAACGGCCTTTCCCGTCGCATACCATAGCAAAACACCCGAGAAATTAAGGATTGAAGGAAGTCTCGTGCAATTATCCGAAACGTTCAATGTTGATCAAAAACTATCTCCGTTCGAAAACACTGGAATCTTTATAGAAGGAACGGTCTACACTTCAAAGACCGTCCCACAGTATGACGGACCTCGAACGGTTCTTAAAGATATTCTTCAAAACGGGGAAGTTACCGAAGAGTTTTTTATTCCGACCCAAGATCTTCCGAAATGGGAGTATCTGAAAGGCAGTAAAAAAGAAGTACGTACTGCAAAAAATGGCCACACGTACCATTATAGCGAAGGAAGCATGGTATTCCCTGATGCTCTTGATAACGCTTCGCGAACAATTATCACAGGTGAAGGGGGTAAAAGTGCTTCCAGATTTAAGCATGTGGTTGCTACTGCCAAGGGGTTGCGTAGACTCACTCCTGTAGAATTGGAGCGTTTGAACATGTTTCCCGACAATCATACGTACTTAAAGGGTGTCTCTGATACAAAACGAGCATTTTTTATGGGCAATGCATTGGTGGTCGGTGTGGTCGAAAAAATGGGTCGCTCCCTTTTTGAAAAAATTGCCGCTTCATTTTGAAACTTCAAAGTACCTTCAAATCGGACTTACAAAAAGAACAGCGGTTGGTTTGCTATCTAGATTTACTCTATGGG
This sequence comes from uncultured Flavobacteriaceae bacterium, assembly GCA_947493175.1. Lineage (GTDB taxonomy): Bacteria > Bacteroidota > Bacteroidia > Flavobacteriales > Flavobacteriaceae > Pelagihabitans. Next base: position 1,194,658 of record CANLQD010000001.1, read on the forward strand.
CAAAAACTCACATATTACAAGGCCAACAGAGTAACCGATTTAAAACAACAACGCTACGGAATTGATTTAGAATTAAAGCACTCGGTAAATGACATGGTGTTCAGAGTCGATGAAAAAGCGCAACTCGATTACCTCAATGAAGACTTACCCACCTTTGCCTTTGAATTAAGCTATCTAAAAAACAACGTTCAGCAAAAAGGTTGGTTATTCGATCCAATCAAAAAAACCGATTTTTATGCGTTGATTACCGCTATCTATTCAGACGAACCCGAAAAATTTACTTCTTGTAAAATTACGTTTGTGAATCGTTTTAAGCTTATCTCATTTTTGGCTAGTAAAAAATTGACCGAAAAAGCTTTGGATAAGTACATCAAAGATAATACGGGTTTGCACGGAAAGATTGCCGTCAAAGAATTAGATACAAAAAAAGAGGGATATCTTTTTTTCTCCACTAAAAACAAAGCTGAACAACCTATAAACCTTATATTGAAACTAGATTTTCTTGAGGAAAATGGTCTTGCAAAACGTTTGGTGTAATACCGCGAACCGACCAGATGGTCTGTAGCATGAAAGGAATATGTTTGCTCCTACGAATATCTAGTGTTTAAACCATAATTAAAGGGTTTGATAGAATACTTTTTTCCTTTTCGTTTAAGGGTACTATGGGTTCACCGACTATCTGGTCGGTTTATGGTTTCGGGATATACTGCTTCATCGATGATCCTAACGGTACCACTAATTGAAACTACTTTGAAGACCTTTTTATAAGGCAACAGGCATTAATACCCAATTTTCCTATACGCCAATTTTGAAGATGTCTTTAGGCGGGCATACCAAACACAATGTGAACCCGCCTTTCATCCAGTTATTTTCAGAAAATCTAAAGGAGTAAGTTCTTTTGGGAACCAAAATTTGGATTTGTTGTTTTTTATCTTATCTTTCTGATTATGATACAATTAGATAAAACAGAAAATCAAGCATTTTTAGAAAAATCTATTTCCTATTTACAATCGAGCGGATTTGAAGAAATCAAAGCGGATACGGAAGGGTATGAAACACCGAAATCCTACGTTCGAAAAGAGAGTGGTACAAAAATTACCCCGGATATCGTTGCGGTCAAAAATGGTCGAAAATATTATTTTGAGATAAGTCTGAAATCTGAAAAACCACGATTATTGAAATCGAAATGGCTTTTTCTAGATACTATGAGCCGCATGAATTCACATCACTTTAGAATTATTACCACCAAAGGGCACTATAAGTTTACCGATGCTATGTTAGAAGATATAAACTTGACCAATAAAACACCTATTAAAATTTAACTTGATTATCGAGATTTAAATGCTCCCAAGTTTGCTTGCCCTTATGTAACCATTTCGGTGGACGAAACTTTCGAGGTAGTCTACTAACAGCAGTTTTCTACTTTTTTAACATGCCAATGTGTGGTATGCCATCTTCAAGATAGCCCTCACCTATTGTTTCAAAGCCTAGACTATTATAAAAACGAGTAAGATAAACTTGTCCGGATAAACGAACGGTGTCTGTATTAAAATGGGTTTTGATCGCTTCTATCGATGCTTTCATAATTAGCTGTCCATAGCCGTGCTTTCGTTCAGAAGTTGCTACCACGACCCTTCCGATGCTTGCTTCTCTAAAGTATATGCCAGGGGCAAAGATTCGGGTATAAGCGACCAATTGATTTTGTTTAACGCCGATGACATGTAAAGCTTGCTGATCTTTTCCGTCCAAATCTTGATACACACAATCTTGTTCTACAACAAAGACCTCACTTCTAAGCTGTAAAATAGCGTAGAGTTCTGAAGTAGTTAATTCTTCAAATTTTTTGATACTGATAATCATTGACTCGATAATCAAGATGTATATGCTTGGATCCTTTCGTATAAGTCGAATGTGAAATTTCCTTTTAATACCTCATGGGCCCAGCTGGAGATGGTATGCTAAACACAGGGAATTTTTTCTACCCTACGTTCATGCCTTCCACCGGCAAATTCGGTTTTCAAAAACGTTTTCACCATTTCCAAGGCTTGGGGTAAAGCAATATAACGTGCTGGCAAACTTAATATATTGGCATCGTTATGTTCCCTTGCCAAAGCGACTATTTCCTTAGTCCAACACAAGGCACAACGCACTTTTTGATGCTTGTTGGCGGTCATGGAAGCACCGTTTCCGCTTCCACAGATGATGATACCATAAACAACGGTACCCGCTTCCACATCATTGGCTACGGGATGTACAAAATCAGGATAATCAACACTATCGGTACCATCGGTACCATGGTTGATAACCTCGATATTCATTGATTTCAGAAGGCCTACTATCGCAAGTTTGTATTCAGTACCTGCATGATCATTTCCTATCGCTATTTTCATTATCGAAATGTTTATAGTTCGTATCACAAAAATACGAATTGTTATATAGAAGCAAGGTTATACCACAGAAAGTAAACGGTTCACAACAATTTTTAAAAAGTTTCACCTATGGGTTGTTAATTTGTAGTGCAATACATTGCAATTGAATGTTGATAACGCAACTAAAAAAAGTTACTTCATCATTTGGTATTCTCGATTGAATAATGCTTTACAAAACGCCATTATAAAACAATAATTTTCTTCTCAGAATTTGATACCAACATATCAAATCATAAGTAGGGTAGCGTTAACATTCACCTAACATTTACTTATCAAAAATTTCATGTTGAAACAGGTTATCAACCTATCTTGATAAGATTGTTAATGTGTTCAGCTTCAAGTCAGTTCTCAAAGAATATCGTGTCAATAACTTAAAAACTCTGATAAGAGCAAGAATTACTTCATTTTTTTATCAAGCCTATTAACAAACAATCATAAACATCATTTTTATTTTAAAATTTTAAAAAAGAATAAATAATATATAATAGTTGTTGATAACTGTCGAGAAGCGCGCCAAAGAAGGAACCAGTTATCGCAATGGATTATAATTCGTAATTTTCCCACCAAATATGAATACTTATATGTCAAAGAAAAAAAGAAAGAGTAAAAACCATCGTAAAAACGAAATAACCAAAGGAATATTTACAGTTCTTGAAAAAGAACCCAATAAAGCATTCAATTATAAACAAATTGCATCTAAAATAGGAGTTACCGAAGCACATGATCGCAACCAATTAATAAAGAGATTGGTTCAGTTAAAGGAGAAAAAAAGAATTATAGAGGAAAGTAGGGGAAGTTATAAAGCTGTTACCGTTCCAAAGAATACTAAAATGTATCATACGGGTACGGTGGACATTACTGGGCGGGGCAATGCCTATATTGTGGTAGAGGGTCTTGAGGATGATGTTTTCGTACCTTTTAACAAACTGAAAAAAGCCTTTCACAGAGACACTGTAGAGGTGTATGTATATCCGAGAAGGAAAGGGAAAAAACTGGAAGGGGAAATTACCAAGGTGCTTGAACGAAAAAAGGATAGTTTTGTCGGTATTGTTGATATGCAAAAAAACTTTGCTTTTGTACGACCTTCTGACTTTCGAATGTATACCGACATATTTGTCTCCAAGGATAAGATAGGGAAAGCCAAAGATGGTGAAAAAGTGATTGTAGCGTTGACCGAGTGGCCCGACAATGCCGATTCACCCTTTGGGACGATTACTGAAATATTAGGAAAACCAGGCGAGCACGATACCGAAATACACTCTATTCTAGCTGAATACGGCCTTCCATACAGTTTTCCGGAAGAGGTTGAGCGCTATGCCAATCAGTTGGATACCAGTATTAAGAAAGAAGAAATCGCTAGAAGAAGGGATATGCGAGAGGTGTTGACTTTCACAATCGACCCAAAGGATGCAAAAGATTTTGATGATGCCCTATCTTTTGAAGTGCTGGAAAACGGTAACTATGAAATAGGCATTCATATTGCCGATGTTTCCCATTATTTGCAAACCGATACTTTATTGGACGATGAGGCCTTTAATAGGGCAACATCGGTTTATTTGGTAGATAGAGTAGTACCCATGCTTCCTGAAGTGCTTTCGAACAACGCCTGTTCTTTACGGCCCAATGAAGAAAAGTACACTTTTTCAGCTGTTTTTGAAATAGACCATAAAGCTGTTATTAAAAATCAATGGTTTGGCCGAACCGTTATTAACTCGAATGAACGTTTTGCCTATGAGGAAGCACAAGCCATCATCGAAACGGGTAATGGTCTTATTCCGGAAGAAATCTCTATTCGCGGTCAAGCCTACAAGGTTTCCGATGAAGTGGTCGATGCAACTTTGACGATGGATCGTCTAGCCAAAGTAATGAGAGGCCATCGCATGCAAAAAGGGGCTATTTCATTTGATTCCATCGAAGTACGCTTTCACCTGAACGAACAAAACGAACCAGAGAGTGTTTATTTTAAAGAATCAAAGGATGCTAACAAACTCATAGAGGAGTTTATGTTATTGGCGAACCGAAAGGTAGCTGAGTTTATCGGAAAACAAAAGCCAAAAAAAACCTTTGTATACCGAATACACGATGAACCGGATGAAGACAAATTACAGGCCCTGAACGGAATCATATCAAAGTTCGGGCATCGGCTAGACTTTAAGGATAAAAAATCGATAAGTTCATCGTTGAATCAACTTTTGGAAAATGTAAAGGGCCAAAAAGAACAAAATTTAGTAGATACTTTGGCTGTACGTAGCATGAGCAAGGCAATTTATACTACTGAAAACATTGGACATTACGGACTTGCCTTTGACTACTACTCGCATTTCACCTCACCTATTCGGCGATATCCCGATGTAATGGTACATCGTTTGCTGCAGCACTATCTAGAAGATGGTGCATCGCCCAAGGCAGAAGTGTATGAGCAAAAATGCAAGCATTCTTCGGATATGGAAAATTTGGCTGCCAATGCAGAGCGCGATTCCATAAAATATATGCAGATTAAATTTATGGAAGATCATCAGGATCAGGAGTTTGTAGGAGTCATTTCTGGTGTTACTGAATGGGGTATGTATGTAGAAATTATTGAGAATAAATGCGAGGGCATGGTACGCATTCGGGATATAAAAGGGGATTATTATATCTTTGATGAGAAGCAATACGCGATTATAGGTGAGCGTACAAAGAAAACCTATACCCTTGGGGACGAAGTGGTAGTAATGGTTAAAAATACCGATTTGGTGAAGCGTCACCTAGATTTTTCGTTAATCGGTAAGCACGAATAAGCAATTTTTTGGAATAGAATTTGTTTAGTAGATAGTACCTACTTAAAAACCGATATGAAACAAAAAATACTGGTATTCATTTTTGCGTTGTTGGGTCTTATAGATGCGTATGGGCAGGATGAAAAAATTACCAAGCAGCTAAAGGCCTTTACAGAGGTCAAAGCTTTTGATGGGCTCTCGGTTAACTTGATAAAGTCGGATGAGAACAAGGCGGTCGTAACCGGGGCAAATACCAATAAGGTGGCCATTGTGAACAACAACGGTGTTCTGAAACTGCGTATGCAAATCGATAAAATTTTTAGCGGTTATCGCACCTTCATTGATGTGTATTACAGTGGAAAGATTGTTATTATCGATGTGAACGAAGATGCCAGGATTACCGCTAAAAATACCATTAAACAAGATGTTTTGGAGCTAAAGGCACAAGAAGGTGGTGAGTTGGTCATCAACGCTGAAGTGGAGCAGTTGTTGATCAAGACCGTAACAGGCGGGGTGATAGAGACCACAGGTACGTCCGATTTACAGGACGTGGCCATTAATACGGGGGGTGTTTATGAAGGAAAAGAGCTTAGGACAAAATTTACGACGGTGAACGTGAATGCGGGATCGAGAGCTGAAATATATGCAACCGACTACGTAAAGGCAACTGTAAAGGCTGGTGGAGAGGTTTTAGTCTATGGTGACCCTTCAAAAATGGATGAAAAAACGGTTTTTGGCGGTGTAGTAACCCGAATGTAATCCGAAATCCATAATTTGTAAAAGAAATATGCAACCATTTCTTTTCAACCAATAACCCGATACACTACAATGTGGGAAGATATTCAGGCAGCGATTCCTCTGGGCTTTCTATTAAGCTTTATGATCGGGCCTGTTTTTTTTGTGTTATTGGAAACAAGCGCTATCAAAGGGTTTCGAGCGGCCGTTGTATTCAATCTTGGGGTTATCCTAGCTGATATTCTTTTTATCACCGCTGCTTATTTCAGTAGTTTTCAGCTTTTGGAAAATTTAAGTAATCAACCAGGGCTATACGTATTTGGTGGGGTGATTCTTTTGGTATACGGTGTTACTACCTTTGTAAAAAGAGAAGGTAAAAACAAAAGTTCCAAGGAGGCGGAGAAAGCCTCTATAAAAGTGAGTAAAGGGTATCTTGGATTGTTTGTAAAGGGCTTTTTGCTGAATTTTATAAATATTGGTGTCTTGGTCTTCTGGTTGGGCATCATCATTGTGGTAGGCCCAAGCCTGGACAACGATTCGTCTCGCATCATTACTTTTTTTACGTCAATGATCTCGGCCTATTTTGTGACGGATATTTTTAAAATTCTTTTGGCCAAACAATTAAAACAAAAATTGACCAAGGAACGTATTCGACTAGTAAAGAAGGGGTTGGGTGTTATATTGGTTATTTGTGGTTTGGTATTGATTACCAAAGGCTTCTTACCAAAAGACAAATTCAACATCGAAAAAGGCTTGGAACGGCTTGAAAACATTAAATAGTCTGTCACAAACCTTGAACGCTACCAATAGCTTGAAAAATTCGCTCTATAAGCCATATCTTTCTATGCCATCAACAAAAAAATCCCCACCGACAAGGTTAGGGATTCTTTTAGAGGCATCGAGCGGATTCGAACCGCTGTACAAGCTTTTGCAGAGCCTTGCCTAGCCACTCGGCCACGATGCCTTTTTGCGGGGCAAAGGTAATATAAATTTAAATAATCAACTTCTTTTTTCGGATAGGATTATGGTGACCATTTCAACATCCCCTCCGATAGGTGGATTCATTTTTGAAACCCGGACTTCCACTTCATCAATTAGCATAATGTCGACAAGCACACGATCAATAATCCGCTGCGCCACATGTTCCAAAAGCTTGGAAGGCACTTTCATTTCGTCCTTTACTATTTGATTGATATGAACATAATCTGCCGTGTCTGCGAGATTATCAGAAGCCGTCGATTTAGAAAGGTCTGCATTCACCAAAACGTCTACCCTATAATCACTTCCAATGGCCGTCTCTTCCTTTAAACAACCATGGTGTGCATAAACTCTTATATTCTCTACCTTAATAATGCCCAATTCGAATAAGTTTTATGCAAACATACTTGAATCCTGAGAATAAAAAGAAAGCTCACCTAAAAGACGGTAGGGTTTTGTCTTGTGTCTAGCAGCGAAGCGGTCTAAGTTCTAAAGTCTTTTAATAAGTACATCGACAGTTACTCAAACCTTGGAAGAGATCTACCCCGATGGTGACCACATGGGTTCCCGTACTATAGGTAATGATTTCATTCAAGATGATTTGGTAGGAATATCCAAAATAAAAATTTGATTTTTTAAGGCCGGCAAAAGGAGCAATGTATAAAGGGTCTCCGATTTGGTCATTCAAAAAACGGTAGTTAACACCTGCGTAATAGTAATCCTCAAAGTCGTACCATCGAAATTTAAGGTTTAAATCGGTTTCTGAACGCCCATCACTTTCAAAAACTTTGAACAAAAGGGAAGGCTCGATTTCAAGATCACTATTTTTATTTTTTCGATAGCGGTACCCTGTATAAACGTAATAGTTACGAAGTTCATTGGGCTCATCTGCGTCGAAAGTGAGGTCTCTAGGATCCTTTCCTAGCAAATTCGATGCATTGGCACTGAAATAAAATTTACCGTATCGGTACATGGCACCTACATCGAAGTTGTGATTGGTAGTTTGGCGATTGTTAATGACCGAAGGGTCTAGTTCACCCCCGATAAACTCATCGATATCGATACGAAATTGATTGAAATTGTATGAAAGTCCCAAAGATAAAAATTCGTCATCATAACGATCTAGGGTCAAATGGTGTGCAAAAGAGAGTCTTGCTCCCTGCTGTTTGGTATACCCATTGCTATCGTTATACAGAAACAACCCTATCCCAGATTGTTCGCCGATGCGCATGTCGGCGGCCAATGATTGGGTTTGTGGTGCGTCTTTGATTCCTACCCATTGGGCAAGACCGTTCAACCTAATTTTTACATGATCTCCAATTCCAGCATATACTGGCGATAGAACGAAAGGGTTGTCCGCCAGATACTGGGATAACTGGGGAGAGTTCAGTTCCTGTCCTCGGGCCAAAAAGGCACCGAACAGCAGAACTAAGGTTATTAATTTATTGCGCATGGTATTGTAGGTTAAGTATTATCGATATAGGGTAAAATGACCAACGAACTCTCGCTCATCGCTTTCTCCATTGAGTTTTATAATGTACCAGTAATCTCCACTGGGGAGTTCCTTACTCAGATATAGTCCATCCCATCCGGGATCACCCATTCCCATTCTGTAAATCTCTCTACCATAACGGTCAAAAATGATAGTTAGTATCTCTGGGAAGCCTTCATCGTTCCTTGGTTTCCAAGTATCGTTCAAACCGTCTCCATCAGAAGGTGTAAAGAAGTTCGGAATATCAATATCTATGAATTCCATAAATATCGTAGCACTAGCCTCACACCCATTCTCATCTACTACGCGAACGGTATACGTATCGGTTCGGTTGATGCGATAGGTATTATCGGAACCATTGTTGATGTCATCGAAGTAGAAGGTATACTCTTGTCTTCCTCCTTCGGCCAGGGCCGTAATCTCGTTGATATTTTGCTGTTGTAATATCAATGTCAAAGGCTCGTACCCTTCAATCTCAAAGTCAAGGGTATTGATACATCCATTAGAATGTGCTATGGCGATGTAGTGACTACCGGCAGGTGTATTCCTAAAATCTGGATTTAACTGCATATCGGCAGGGTCGGTCGAATCTAATGCATACAATACATCTCCCAGTATACTGGTATCTTCCAAATTAATGTTCACATAATTATCTGGTGTGTCACCTGTACATTCATATATGGGCTCTACGGTCGCATTAAGGTTTACTCCTGCTTCCACTTCTACCACGATGTTGGTCTCACAATCGTTGGCATCACGAACTATGACAATGTAGTTTCCTCCGGCTAGGCCAGGAAAGTCCATTCGATTTGGAACAAAATCCGCCTCGGTATTCGAGTTCAAGGCGGTACGGTAGGGAGCGGTTCCACCTGTGATGACCAGGGAAATGGAACCATCCTCGTTTCCTTCACAGATTTCAGGAAGAGCCGTGGCAACAACTTCCAATAAATCGGGTGCTACAATGGTTTCTTCCAACTCAAGGAAACAGCCATTCTGATCTTGTGCTATAATAGTATAGGTACCTGGAGCCAGTTCATCAAAGGTATTTTCATCAGTAAATTGATTCAGGTTCGGGCTAATGGCATACTGGTAGCCTCCCGCACCTCCCGAGAGGGTCACTGTGATACTTCCGTCTTCTTCCCCGAAACAGCTCGCGTCGACTACATCAACAGCCACTTCTAAGATAGGGGGCTCTATTATTTCTACCATTTCAGGGTTGGTAGTACAATCTTCGCTAACCACATTGACGTAATAGGTTCCGGCGGGCAAATTCCTAAACTCTCCATCGGTCTGGTCCGCTCCTGCACCATAGTAGTTATTGGTCAGAGCCGCATCGGTAAACAAGGAGTATCGGTAATTGCCCAAACCTCCGTCCGCTTGTGCATAAATGGCTCCCGTAGCTTCGCCGTTGCAATTAACCACCGCTGCAGTCCTATCGACTTCCAATGATAGATTTTCGATTGGATCTTCGGTGATTTCGTTGGATAAAATAGATGCACATTGGTTGGCATCCCGAACCATAAAGCTATAATCACCTGCTCCATAGATGAGCGCGGATGCAGCAGGAGGCAAGGGTTGGGTGTTTCCACCTGCCATTGGTTGCCAAGAGCCTGAAATGGAATCATAGTATTCATAAGGTCCTGTTCCCCCCGAAGCGGTCAACAAAAATTCTACACCCGTCGTACAGGTCAACGGACTTGTTCTGATCAAGTCTGCCCGTACTTCGGTCGGATTAACTATTTGAACAATATTAGATTCATCCGCACAACCTGCGTCATCACTAATGATAACACTGTAGAACCCAGCCGAAAGACCATTGAACACCGGGATACTCTGTGCTGCAGATTGCTGGGGAGTGTTGCTTGAACTATCCCCATAACTGTTCAAACGGTATTCATAGATAGGTGTTAATGGTTGGGTTCTTGGCAAGAAACTAGCGGTTACCGAACCATTATTCCCATTAAAGCATGTAATAGGGCTACTTGTGAGAGATGCATCTATATTCTCTGGCCTTATTAAACTAATAGACCCAGTTCTTACACATCCCAAAGCGTCCGTAACGGTAACCATGAAATCTCTTTCTGATAAATCCGTAAAAATGTAGGCGGATACTCCTGTTTGAGTATAAACTTGTGAGGTAGTCGTATTAGTGAGCTGAATGGTATAGGGCCCAACACCTCCTTGCGGATTTACCGAAATGCTGCCTTCATCATTCGAACAACTTACGCCAGCTTCTTCCGCTATGTCAAGGGTTAACGGAATTGGAGCATTGATTGTAAATGTACTGGTTTTTACACATTGTGGTGCTCCTGTCTGACTTATTTCTACCAAGTAGGTCCCTCCAGGCAGGAAGATACTACCACTGGGTCCTAAGTTAGAAACCAAACCGTCTTCGATAAAAGCACCATCGTCACTTCGATCTCCAGGAGTTCCTTGGGTATCAAATATTTGGTAGTTGAAACCACCAGTATAGGTAGCGTCTGTAATAGAAAGTTGTATTTCACCATCCCCATCATGACATTGTGCATCGCTTATCTTATTGATAACAATATCAAACGTGTTCGGGTCTTGAACCACATGAGTGGCTGTAATTACACACCCAGTATTGATGTTTTGTACTTCAAAAACATGTACGCCTACAGAAAGGCCCGTAAACAGGTTGGAAGCTTGCCAAGGACCGCTTGGTAATTCCCTGAATTGATAGTTGGCAAGGCCTGCAGGGGTCGACGAATCGGTAATGGAACCGGTGACATCGATACGAATATCTTCACCGGCACAAAGGGCCGGTCCGGTCAATGCGGTAGAAGCCGACAACAACTGATCAAATGGAGCGATGGTTGCGGTTACGGCGGTAGGGTTGCTACAACCCTGATCGTCATAAACTACAATGGTGTAATCCCCACCAGCAAAATCGGTTTCCGTATAGACAGCGTTCGGGCCATCTTGCACAACAATGTCATCGGCTGTCGTTACGGTACCTTGGTTATTGATGAAAACAAATCGTGTATAATTTCCTGAACCCCCTGTAATAGCAGGTACGTCAATCGTAAGGGCTGCGTTCGACTCGTTGTTACCAGAGCTATTGCACAGGAATTCCGTAACACTTACGTTGATAGTGTCGATTATTTCTGGTTGTGTAATAACCTGGGTCGTTGTGGTCGAACATCCGTTAGCGGCAGTTACTTGAATGGTGTAGGTAATACCGGCACCCGTTAGACCTTCTAAATTATCGAATGTTGCAGTGGTCGGAGTGCTAGCCGAAGCGGTAATCGGGAATGTCGCCGTACTTCCAGGACCTGAGATTATCTCGAACAAGTAAGGCCCTACTCCGCTATCAACGGTACTTACCGTGATACTTCCGTTATCTGCACCATTACAATCGACATCAGTGAACGAATCAACGGTGATGTACGGAATCACGGCCGCATCGAGACCTTGTACGATTGTGGAAGTACATCTATGCCCTACCGCTTGATCTGTGATAACGAAGGTATAGTCACCCACTTGGGTCAGACCTATAAACACCCCTGTAGTATTACTCGCAGTAGTGATTCCGTCAGGATAGGTAACATCATAGTTAAAACTGCCAGAACCTCCCGTTTGGGTAATCGTTATCTCACCTCCTGGACTAGCCGTGCAATCAATCGTTTTTACGACGGTCGCTAAAGGTACGATAGGTGCATATAAAAGTCTCGCGTCAGTTGTGAACGTACAGGACCACTGATCAGTGATTTCCACTTCATAGCTTCCTGCATCCAACCCTGAAAAGACCGTAGTATTCTGTGGTGCACCTGTTGGAGTACCATCTTTGATCAATTGGTACGTATAGTTGCTTCCTTGTCCGCCCAAAACACTGATTACCTCAATTTCTCCTTCAAAATTGGTACAGTTCGGTTGGTTTATTTGTAAAGAAGCTGAAATAAGTGTTGGAGCTACCAAGGTAACATCCGGTAGACGGAAGGTACATCCGTTTTGGTCGGCTACCCATACTTGGTAATCCGTTCCTGGTGTTGCGCCCCCTGCTAGACTTCCGAATATAGGGGAAGTTTGGTAGCTGGCGGGGTATGTAGGAGCCGGGTTAGAGGCCAGGTCAACAAAGTAGGTATGACCGCCCCATCCCCCAACGACATCGATGATTTCTATGATTCCGTCATTTCCGACACACGTAACTGGGGTTACTTGCGTATCCGCAGCGATTGTTTCACTTGGCCCGGCAATGGTAAAGAATTCTGTTTGTACACAGGAAGGATCGGCACTTTGGGTTACGTCTACTCGGTACTCCCCTGCCCCGATAGCGAAAGGAGCAGTGGGCCCTACATTAGCAGATACTCCGTTGGCACCTGTTATCAACACATCATCTGCCAATATAGCGGTTCCCTGGGAATCATAGATTTGCCAAGTAAATCCGCCAGTATAGGCATTTACCGGATCATTGATGGTAAAGCTCACCGAACCATCGTCACCGAAACAGATGACATCTACCGTGGTCGGGGTAATTTCGAGGTTGTTTGGATCTTCAATTTCAAAAGTAGTTTCGACAAAACAAGAGGTATCCGTATTGGTAACCGTTACCAAATAGTTTCCTATCCCCAGCGCCGTAAAGACATTGGATGTTTGGTTCAGGACGCTATAGGCATTATCGGTTCCGACAACCGTATATGCCAAATTTGGTGTCCCGGAGCCAGGGTTCAAAGTGATACCTATGCTTACTTCGGCATCGTTGCCAGGATTACATGTGATATCCTGGGTGACCGTAACAGTAGGATTTGAGATTTCAATGAATTCTGAAATGGCCGCTGTTGTGGTCCCCAAACATCCATTGTCGTCATACACATTGATGATATAGGTGCCACCAGCAGTATTGGTTTCTGTATAGACCGTATTGGAACCACTCTGAACGACTACATCATCCCCTGGGGCAGCAGTACCTTGATCATTGATAAACTCATAGATAGCATAGGTTCCGCTACCCCCTGTAATAGCGGTATCGTCTATAGAGATGGTAGCGTTGTTTTGATTGTTTGCCGTCGTACAGAAAAACTCTAATACCGTGGCGTTCACATTGGCAATTGCATCAGGTTGTTCAATTGCTTGTATGATATCCGTGGTACAACCGTTGGAGGCGGTAGCCCTAATGGTATAGGTGATGCCGGGAGTAGCACTTCCTTCGAGTCCAGTAAACGTGGCAGTAGTAGCTGTATTGGATGTGGCAGCTATTGGGAAGGTTGCGGTGCTTCCCGGACCTGAAATGATTTCAAAAGTATACGGACCTACTCCATTGTCAGCTGCACTAACAGTGATAGTTCCATCATCTGCTCCGTTGCAGCTTACATTATCAAAAGAGTCGATAGTCAATACAGGGACCAATGCGTCCGGTATTTCCAACGGAATAACAATTGGACATGTAGAGGAATTTACATCATAAATAGAAACGGTATATGTTCCGGAAACATTGGCGTTGTTCCAAACCGCACTATGTGTTGGAGATGGAGAACCCGAAAGTGGCAGGGTAGTTATGCTTTCGTTTACAGGGCCATTAATTTCGTACTGAAAATTACCTGAACCATCTGTAGCCGTAATGGTGATTTCTGCATTGCCAGTACCTATACAGTCTAACAATCCAGTAACAGTAGCAGTTGCTTGAAATTTAGGATAGATTGTAAAGTTTTCGCTCTCTCCACAGCCATTTAAATCTTGGATTTCAACTGTTTGTGCAGAGCTGCTTGAGCTAAGGCCGGTAATGGTATATTCATTACTTCCGTTAAAGACGATATTTTGGAAAGCAGAACCATTTACACTTAACGAGTAGGGCTGGCTACCAGCTTGATCTAATGTTACCAATACTTCATAGCTGCCTTCTGCAGCACACTCATCTACAATAGATAGGGATATCTCTGGCGATGGGTCCGTAGGAACCACGATAGGGTTAGATTTCCAAATACAGTTATACGCATCTTTGATGTATACCTCATGGCTCCCTCCCTCTACATTGAACACGTTGTTAGATGAGCCCGCCCAGGTAGCAAGTACCGGCGAGGTAGCCCCTGTTGGCAATAACTGATATTCATACGGAGCGGTTCCAAAGATTCCGTTAGCGGTAATGACTCCGGCGTTCAGGTTGCAATTATCATTTTTAGTGATTGTTACATTGCCATCGAGTGCATTGACCGATTCTCGAATGGTAAACTCACCACCAAATACCGAACAACCATTATACGGACCATTAACTTCAGTTAACAACAGGTAATACTCTCCAGGAGGTAAAGTCCCTATATTGTTCGCTGGGGTAGGCCCCACGGGCCCACTTACAAGAATAGAACCATTGATTCCTGTGGTTAAGTTTGATTGTGAATTGAAAATCTCATAATCTACAGCTGTTGCTGCAGCATCATAATTGTCAAAAGTGAACGAGATGTTTCCATTCGCAGAGCCAGTACAGCTTACGTTGGCAATAGCATCCAGTGTGGCCGTCATGTTCGATGGACTGTCTATCGGCAGTGCTGACTGTTCAAAATAGTAACAATTCGTAACATTGTCATATACAACAAAGGTATACTGTATCCCCGGTGTAAGGAATATGCCATTTGTGGTACTGGAGAATGTAGCCGTGCTTCCTCCTGGAACATCCGGGCTTACATAGTTGCTTGAGTAAGGAGGTGTAAAAGTCTCAAGTACGGCAAAGGAATAATCTCCGCTCCCTACTGAAGCTCCTACCGTTACTATAGCAGTTCCTCCATCGGTACAATTTGCGGTGCTGGTACTTACATCAATGTCCAAATCATTAGGAGGAGATGCTATAATCTCTGTAGAAAAGGAGTTACACCCATTGGCGTCTATAATATCTATTTGGTAAATTCCAAAATTAAGGATATTAAAGGTATGGTCCCTAGCCGCCGAAGTAGTTGTGTATGTTTGTGTGGGGATGCCATTGTTCGCAGTTAAATAATAAATGTATTCGGCGGTACCTCCGGTAACACCTGTTATTGTTATGGACCCGGGATTGGTGGTTGTTCCTAAAGCGTCACAGGTAATAGGGACGCTGGATACTGAATAATTAATTAACCCAGGTTCGGTAATCGTGGCAGTATCGCTTACTGTACATCCTTTAGCGTCGGTAACTGTTACTTGGTAGTTTCCAGCTGCGAGCCCGGAGGTCTGCGTACCATAATTGTTTGTGGTAGTTGTATTCAACACTTCAATATCGAAAGGTGCTAAACCTGAAGAGGTATCAATAAGGATATCTAGAACTCCTGAATTGTCACCATTACAGGTTAGGTTGGTCGGTGTAATGCTTGTTATTACAGGAGGAACTATAGGGGTTACAGAAACATTGTTTGACACTACAGTACAAACCGTTGGTGCGGTTGTATCGGTAACTCTGAAATAATAGGTGCCCGAGGTATTAGTGGTATAGACATTTCCTACAAACCCAGAAGTATTCCAAGGTCCAGCGGCAGAGCTCCCCCACTCATAAGTGTATGTGCCTGAACCACCAACAGCATCCACTGAAATTGATGCATCGACCAAACAGGTAAGGTCGGATTGCAAAGTGGCCGTAGCCCTTAGTTGTGGATTTAAAGTAACAAGCTGTTGGATTGCTGTACAGCCGAACCCGTCGCGTACGTCAATCGTGTAGGTGCCGTTGGTTAAGTTGTTGAAGGTATAGGTGGTTGCCGTGGTCGGTGTCGGAAGGAGCCATGGACCCGCATTAATGCTGAACTGATAATCGCCGTTCCCAGCAATTACATCAACCTGGATGCTTCCGTCGTTCGCTCCGGAATAACAAGCAGTAGGGCTTGTGGTAAATGTAGGGTTGGCAGGAGCAAGAACGGTCAATGCAGTATCTATTGGATCACTACAACCATTCGTGTCCCTTGCTCTTACGAGATAGTCCCCAGCGACCACATTGGTGAAGGTGGTACCGGTCTGGTATGCGGTAATAACTCCTCCCACATTGTCTTCTAACTGGTATTCGTAGGTAGGTGTTCCCCCTGTGGCACTTGCCGTAATGGTTGCTCCCATATTGTTGCAGCTAAACAAAGCTGTTACCGAAGCAGAAGCCACTACAGGGGCTGGCTCTGTCAAAGTCTGGTTCAAGGGTATGGTACAACCCGCAATAGGGTTGGCAACGTCTCGAACCGTTATGGTATAGGCTTGTGCAGATAGGCCGTTTAAAACTACGGGCGAAGTAGTGCTACTGCCCAAGGTAGTGGTAAAGCCGTCCAAGCTGTACTCAAATCCACTTGCTCCAAAATTCGCTGCGGCAATGGTAATGGTACCAGAGCTGTCGGCATTGCAATCTAGGTTTTCGAAGGCGGTGATAGTGGCTTCGAACGCATTTCCGTCTTCGACGATTACGGTGGTATCAACGGTACAATCGCTGCCGTAATTTACGGTAATGGTATATGTTCCTACTGCGATATTGTTAAAGACGTTATTAGTCTGAAAAGCACTGGCGCCTATTTGATAGGTGTAGCTTGGGTCTGAAGGTAATACGGTAATGTTTCCAGTACCATCGCAATTATATGCGACCGATGTAGTTAAGGTAGGCTCGGTCGGTAAGGGAGCGATGATAACATCCGGCAAGGTAATTTCACAAGAAATGGCATTGGCATCCCGCACACGAATACTATAGGTGCCGTCGGTAAGGTCCACGAATATGTGGCCTCCGGTGGTAGAGGGTGTCCAGCCCCCTCCGTTGATACTGTATTGGAAATTATCGGAACCGCCGATAGTTGGCGTGATACTTCCTACAGTGATTTGCCCCAATTGGTTACAGGTATAGGTTTGTGTTTGAATCGCTTCCGCAACAAGTTGCGCTGGTTGGTTGACGGTAACATTGACTGTTTGTTCGCAATTGTTGGCATCACGCACACGAATGGGATACGTACCAGCAGATAAGTTTACAAAATCGGTTCCTGTTTGGTAATTGGTACCGTTATCGATGCTGTATTCAAAAGGCCCGGTACCTCCGACTACCGCTAAAGAAATACTCCCGTTGCTCTCACCGAAGCAGACCGTAGGAGTTGCGGTAGGAGTGATTACAATCGGGTCATCTTGGGTAATCGTGATTTCGGTAAATGCGGTACAAGCACTAGGGCCGCCGCTAGGATTTCGTAAATAAACATCATAATCCCCAGGTGCAGAAATAGTTCTGACCGTCGACGAATTATAATCGGGCATCGTTGGAGTTGTACCATCGGGAACAATAGCGAATTGAAAAGAACCGTTACCTCCAGAAGTAGACAAGGTTACCGTGGTGGATGTGGCACAGGCAGAAATAGGAGGTGCCGAAGCACTGACTGTTATAGCAGGGTCAATTGTTATTGTCTCGGGAGTTCCGATACATCCCGCTCCATCACGCACATTTACCGTATAAGTTCCACTCGCTAAGTTTTGAAAAATATAACTAGTGGCAGATGCAGGGGAAGGAACTATCCAAGGACCTCCATTGATGTTAAAGGTATAGTCGCCATTACCATCGGTTATAGCCACCTCAATGGTCGCATCATTGGCTCCCGAATAGCATTCCGTAAAGGTGGTATCAAAGACTACGTTATTGGTGTCGGATACGGTAAGAATGGCATCGATAACATCTTCACACCCGCTGGCGTCCCGAACGCGAACGTTATAATCACCAGCGGCCACCGCCGTGAATATCCTATTGGTACCGTTGGTGGCGAAATCATATCCCGTAATAGGAGTCCCTGCCGTATCTTCCAGTTGGTATAGATAGGTGGGGGTACCTCCGCTTCCATTCGCTGTTATAGTGGCGCCTCCGTTCGTACAGGAGAGCATCGTGGTTACGCTTGCACTGGCTACTACCGTTGGAGGTTCTACAATGGTTTGAGAAATGCTGAGGGTACAAGAGGTATCATCTGCCCTTCTAATCTCAACGGTTTGATTGCCCGCACCGTAAACCGCTGGGGTAGTTACCGGGGAGGTGGTGGAGTTGAAATAGGTACTTCCGCCATCGACGGAGTATTGGAATCCTGCCACCGCATCAAAATTTTCTACTTCGAAGGTTATGGTTCCATCAGAAAGGCCATTACAAGTGGCATTGGTAAAACTGGTTACGCTCGCGGCAAATTGGTTTCCAGCTTCAACGCTTACCGGGGTGTCGATTGACTGCTCGCAAACTTCGGGAATTTGAAAAACGGCGATATCATCGATGGCAACATCGTTTCCATTGGTTCGTATTTCGTTGGTAACAATAACCAAATCCAAACTGGTAAAGGTTCCGGGATTCAGTGTAAGGGCATATTCGTTCCATTGGCCATCTTCCGGCATCGGTCCGGTATGTTCAAACGCCACGATGGCATCAGTAGCCGGATTCCTGAGTTGAATGGTCAAGTCTGGTGGAATACGGCCGCCGGAGGCGATCAGGTTGATTCCAAACAACGAAACGGTGATAGGCCTATTGGGGATAATGTCGTTAATGGCCTTTCTATAAATGGTCGATCCCGGTGGCGGATCACCAACATTGATGACCAAATAGCGTCCATTCGGGTCTCCGGCAGTATGATCGGTTGGGTTAATCCATGCGCCGAAAGGGCCCACGATACTATTGGTTACCGCATACTCAAGGTCATTGATTCGAAATCCGTTATCATGTACCGAGCCGCTAGGAATACCATCGTTTACTTGGGGCTCATAGGCGTATCCTGTCGTATTCGGGTTGGGAATAGTGCCGCCGGTACCAAAGTCCTCGCTTAGTAAAAGACTGGGCGTCGGTGGCGTTTGGGGCACATAATAGGTAGTAACGACGTAGTTGCCTACAGGGAGATCGTTAAAGGTATTGCTGGTTGGATCGGGAGTATTCAACACCCCATCAAGAGCATATTGATAGTTGTAGGTGCTTATATTCGGTGTTACGGTGACATCACCTGTTCCGCTACAGTCATAGGAGACCGAGGGGGTCAAGGTAACGATCGGTGGCGGTGGCACATCCACGACAGTGACCGCCATCGGAAAATCACAAGATTGGTCACGCACGATGACCGTATAAGTACCCGCTGGCAACACCGCTATGGTCGATGTGCCAAAGTTGCTTCCCCCATCAAAACTGTAGGTGTACGGGGCGGTACCGCCCGTAACGTTGGTAATTCGTACTTCGGCGCCATTCGGGTCGCATGTAGCGTCCCTAGAGACCCCCACAGAAGCACTTAAAGGAAATGGTTCAGTCAGATTGTATATTTGCGAGATATCACAGCCCGAACTGTCCAAGACACGAATGTTGTAATTTGCCGCTGTAAGGTTTACAAAGTTAGGGGTAGGCTGATAAGTGGCCCCATTATCGATGCTGTATTGATATGGTGGGATTCCTCCTGATACATTTATCGTAAGACTCCCGTCGTTGTCGCCACTACAGGAGGGGGAGGTTGCAGCAATCGAATCGATTACGGTGCTTCCCAAATCGTTTACGGTAACTTCATTAGAGAGCGCAAAACAGTTGTTTGCGTCAACAATCACAAAAACATAATCTCCATCTTCACTCGGTATATATTCATCGGTGCCATCGCCATCATCGTCCCTCCAGCCAAAATAGAAAGTGGAGTCTACCTGGTATTCCGAAGCAGGAATATCTGCAATGGTGGTATAAGGGGAGGCCCCATCTATGCTCCAAATAGCGTATAAAAAATCTGGATTCCCCTGCCCTCCTGTTCGAGTGAGGGATACCGTCCCTGCAGTACATCCGATATCTGCGGTGGTCAGTGCGCTTAGCGTAGGGTCGGGAATACGCGAAACAGTGATGTTTTGTGAATCGAAGCATCCGTCATCCGTACTGGTTTCGATGATGTAGTCCCCTGGGTTGACATTGAAAGTATAGGTATTATCGGGTTGCGCGGTCTCATCATCGATCAAGGTACCATCGTCCCTTCGCAACACATATCTGTAATTGGGAAAAACATTCAACGCATCAATCTGAATGCTTCCTTGGTTGTTACAATTTGCGGGAGTAGTAGCAATGTCTACCGTGAAATTTCGATCTAAGATCCCAATATCCGGGGTGCTGAAAATACAGGCATTCGGTATCGGAATACCGGCCCCATCCAACTGAACCACTTCAACACGATAGGCGCCGTTGGTGGTAATATCGAAGCTGGGACCATTGTTGGAGGAAAAGGGAACTACAATGCTATTGGTGGCAACGTCTACCAATTGGTAGCCATAGTTGCTTCCAAGATTGGTTACGGTAATATTGCCATCAGTGCTACATACAATGTCGCGTTGGTTGTAGACAATGTCAAGGTTGTTTTGATACACATCAAAATAGAACCGACTGAAACAACCGTTGGTATAGTTAATGACCAAACGGAACTTTCCGGCGGCGTTGGTCGTAAAATTGTTTCCAGTACCGACTGCGTTCCAAGAACAACCCAAATCTTTGTTAGCGCAGTCATCGGATACCGCTGTACAGCTTGCCTCGTCTAATTGTTCCCATACCAAACTTTGTGCATCGGTAATATTGATTTGTATGAGTTCGCTGTCGTTGGCACCGCAAAGGAATATCTTTGGCAAAAGGTCACCATCAATACTACATTGCGCAATTTCTCCTTGAATATCATTGGTCGGGTCCGCATCGGAATTGCTGTCATTAAAGAAGTCTACCAATGGGTTGGTTTGGGTAGTACCAAAACGTTCTACGATGATAATCTCTTTAAAACCCTTACAGGGATCGGCAACGATTTTATCTACGATATAGGTGCCTATATCCGTAACTACCAGTGTACTGGGATCATTGTCGGGATCTCCGTCATTTAATACCGTATCGGAGACATCAAATTGACCATTGCCGTTGCTGTCCCGTACCCAAACATAGTCGTCAAAATTATCACCGGCATCCAGAACAACACTTTCACCGCAAAGTTGTGCAGTTCGCGTAAAGTTACAATCGGAGAGGTTATCCAGTAAGAAGTTTGTCGCTCCGGGGGTTACAAAACCACAATTGTCAAAATCCGAGACACTGGGGTCGTCGGTGATGGTGGCGCTATTAATATCCCCACGATAGGTAGAATAGGCGATGTTTTCAATTTGATCGGTGCAGGCATCTACAAAATCGAAACAGTTTTCTGCCACTCTTACCCTCATGCGGATTTCGTAAATCGGATCTCCGATTTCTACCAACTCATCAGGAATAAAAAATGTGACCTCATTGGTGACCGGATCAACACTATTGGTTACTCCAGGAGCATTAGAAACATCAAAACTTACATACGTAGTGTTTACAGGCAATACATCTCTAATGGTATAATTTTCAGCATCGTCATTGCCGAGGTTTCGAAAAGAAAGCACATAATCCAGTGTCTGGCCTAAATTCACACCCATTCCGGTGATATCATTACCGGCTATGTCTTCGACACGCTTTTCTAGAATAATGTTGGGTTCGATAATTTCAACGGCAAAAGCTGCTAAAAAAGCACCATAGCCGTCCCCAGTTGAGGTGAATCGCAAGGTCGCACCGCTTTCGCTATTGGGGAGTACCGAGTTCGTAGGGTTGTTCAGGTTGAATAGGTCCAAATCGGTTCCGAGGGTATTGGTACCAAACGGAGTTCTTGTAGGCACCTCGGCACCATTGGTCGTAATGGTGGAGTTAAAAAAGTTATTAGTAGGGTTTAATCCTGTTGAGAGATTGGTAAAATTTGCGTTCGAGTTTGCTCTTATAAAGAAGCGGTCATTTCGTATTCCACGATCACCTTCCAACGCTCCTACCCCTACACGTGCGCGTACGGGAAATGGAGTGGGGAGTGTTCGAAACCCGTTTACAGGGACATCTACAGAGCCAGCTGCTCTGGACATACCTGCATACCCATCGAAAGTGGATATAAATTTTCCTGACTCATTCGGATTTTCGTAAATAATGACCAATACCCAACCAGCAGAACTCGAACCGTTTCTTCTACCTTTTGTCGCTCGTACATTGGCAACGGTATACTCTCCATTTGGGTTGGTATTCGATCGGACCAAGTCGGTTACATTCTTGTAACAGATATACGGAGAATCCTTAAAGGAATTGTTAATGTTGGTATAGTTGTAGCCATCATAAATGATGTCATCTTCTTGGCCCACTGGATCGGCGGCCGTATCTGCAGTAAGATCTACATAGGTGCCGCCGGGCACCTGGAAACGCACATTGAACCAGTCTTCTATTCTTGGGGTACCGCTGAATTGAGCACCGCCGTTTGTACTTCGTTCGTTGGGATAGGTCGCCGCCCAATAAAGTCCTGCGTAGCGCACTTGGGAACAAGCAGGGTCGGCAATGTTCAATTCGGCACTACTGGAGCTAAAAGTAGATGGGTCGCTATCGATATCGATATATTCCATCCACAAGGAGTTATTATTTTGAGTACCATTGTAGGGTGTATCAGCTTGCTCCGGATTAGATTCCGTAGCCCTGTTGAGTATATTATTACCTACGAAGATAATATCGCCCCGTATTTCAATATTACCCCCATCAAGTCTAGGGGTAAAGGGGGCCACTTCCTGAGCGGAGGAACTAAAGAGTCCGCCGAAAACAAGAAGTAGAATAAAGTGGAGTAGGTTTTTTTTGGTGGTTTGGGAGTTGGTCATTCTACGTCAGTAAGTTTGGTTTTACCCTCATGATCCACATTTTTTGGTCGTATGAATCATTGAGTCTGGAGTAGTATGAAATCAAGGCGTTGTTCCAAGATTCATGTCTTTTCAGGTACACATAGCGCCAGTTGTTCTCGGGGTTGATAAAGTAACTGGCACTTAACCCGTAGGAGTTCAATAGCTTAACAAATCGATTGGCATTTTTTGGGTTGGCAAATACATTGGCAATAATGTAATAGCCCGAACCTACACCATGGATAATAGTTTCTCTGGTAGCTGGTTCTACATCGGCAACGCGATCTTTCGCAACTTCATTGTAAACAAGCTCTTCAGTAGTATACCGATCGGATTTTTCCTTTACTTTTTCGACATTACTGGCGTAACGCTCATTGGTATAGCGATTGTCTACGTTCATGATCCATAGGTCTCCGTCGTAACTTCCTCCCAAGTTGCTTTTGTAAGCTTCGGCTGCTGCTTCCCAAGTATCGTGTCGTTCTAGATATACATATTTGAGTCCGTTTTCTGGATTATCAATATAATCCGTAATAAAACCTTGCTCATTAAGGTCGTTCATAAATCTGTCCATATAATGGCCACCTTTGTATACGTTGGCAACTACGTAGTAACCATCTTCTACCCCATCAAGGTTTTTGAATTTTCGACTTTTAATAACGTCTCTATCCGCCACTTGGGTGTAGTTCTTTGATTGTGTATTGTCTTGGGTGGTTGCTGGCCGGTCATTCGTTTCTGATTCGTTCGTTGTGCTTAACTCATTGGACTTGGTATCGTTTTCCGAGACCGCAGCTATTGCATCTTGAGTTTGTGAAGGGACTATATCCTTTGTATTGGTATCTGTAGACGACTTTGTATACTGGGAATCGTTCGCTGTGTTGTCTGCCACACTATGGTTAGACTGCACGTTGGTGTTTGGTACAGACATGTCTGTGTTGGAATTATCTGCTACAGCAGTGGGCTGGTCTGTACCGTTCAGGAACAATTCCTCTGCCCTTTTTTCTAGGTCTGGCCGCTCTCCACTGGTCTCGTTTCGAACCATACGCATGACCATATCAAAGCGACGCTCTAAGTCTTTTTGTCGGTTGGCCTCCAGGGAGTCCTGTCTGAACATAAGTTCGGCAATGATGGCATCGTTTTCGGCCAGTTTTCGTTTTAGCTCTTCAATTTCTTCATTACTGGCCAGGTCATTGGTAGTAGGTTCGTCTGTATCTACGAATTCTTCGCCACCGTCTTCGAGCATTACACGATCTTCGGTAAGGTTGGGTGTAAAGGAATAGGCAAATGATATTTCATGGGTAATGCCTAAGTTGTCGAAATCGGTTACAAACCCCTTTTCCATAGTGTACCCTAAGGACAGTCTTCGATTGATGTTAAAACCAACACCCGCCGAAGCCCCATAGAAATCATCATAACCACCTTGCAGCCATCCCAATCTGGGAAGGTCCAATATTAAACTCCCGCCTAAGGTAATGTCATTTGCATCCGTTGAACGAACCCGTTGGCTGTTCATACGAACCCGTGCCAAAGGCATTAAACGGGCATTTTCAAGAATTCCGGACCCATTTTTAAACGGATAGGTATATTGCAAGTGGGCCGAATATGCCTTATCACTGAAATCGGATAGCGACTCACTAGTCTTTAGGTTGTATTCGATGAGGTTTTCAGCATAGGCACCGAAATCGAATTGGCCGTATGAAATATTAAAACCTGGCTGAAACGATAGTACATTGCTGTCTTCGGTTCCGTTTAATAGAAAGTCGTTCACATCGATTACGTCAACGTTGTTCCGATCCAGACCAGTGCTGTAATAGGCCAGGTTACCACCAAAGGTGAAGTTACTTTTGTCGCTTAACTTAATGCCATAGGCATAGTTCGCCAAAACACCAATGTTGGAGACGGGACCTATTCGTTGGGTATATAAGCTTAATCCCAAACCGCTTCGATCGCCGATACGACCGCTATAACTCAAAAAATAGGTTTGGTCGTTATCTTGAAATTGTACCGATTGGTTTCGGTGTAATAGATTAACGTACGATTTGTCTTCCCGAACCGTTGAAAAGGTGGGGTTGATCAGGAAACGATTGAACTTTAGCAGATTCTGGGGTGCCACTCGATACGGTAAAATAGGATCGTCTTCTTGGGCATACAAAGTCGTTGTCATGGCCAAAAGGGCAATCATCGATAAGGATAGAATTCGCAGAAGTTTCATGGTCGTAGCTAGTATGGTTGGTGTGTGTTATCGTATAACGGTAATTGTGCCTTGCTTTAAGGTTTCTGAGGTATTCTTGATGACGTAGTAGAACACCATATTTTGTTTGGGAAACGATAAAGAAGATTCGGGCCAGTTGTTTTGATACCCCATTACATTGAGTAACTCGGCTCCTTTATCATCATAAATAATCACGTTCACATCAGATTGGTTCGAGTACGAGTTGGGGATGACCCACTGATCATTGGCGCCATCACCGTTCGGGGTAATCACATTGGGAATGTTGAACAAATCAAGATATACGGCGCGTATTTCGCGGCTCACCTGACAGTTGTCGATGTTCGCAATGAGTACAAACTCCCCCTCTTCCGTGAAGGTCATGGAGCTGCTGCTGCTCATCAAGGTGTTATTGGTATCGAACCACTGATACGAGGTTCCCCCACTTGCGGTAACGGTCCTAGAGCTTCCTTCAGGGAAAATGACATCCCCATCCGTATCCAACTGGATTAAATCGGCATCCAAAGGAGCAATGGCGATCTCATTAGATATCAGGTCACATCCATTTTTGTCAACAACCAAACGGTAGCTTCCCGGTTCGGAGACGTTAAGCGCCGCGTCAGTGGTGTTGATGGATGCTCCGTCCCGTTCCCATGCAAAAGTTTCCCCACTCAAATCGGTTGTGGTACTTATGGTAATGGTATCGGAGCTGTTGCAGTAAATAGTACTTGTGCTACTGATAGTCAACGCTTCGTTGGTCAACAGCTGTACAGGCAAACTGTTCGAGGTATCATTATAGGTATTCAATACAGCATCGATTTCATACGTGCCATTTTCACTTGTATCGGTAAGACTAATGGTACTAGCAGTGGCTCCTGCCACATCGGCACCATTTAGTTGCCACTGATAGCTAAAGGCATTAATAAGGGATGCGGTAACATCTGTAAGGTTTCCACTACCATCGTTCGCATTAATGGCGGAAACTTCTAGTACGGTACTCGTACTAACACAACCTGTATAGGTTCCCTGGTATGCGATGACCACTTCAAAAGAAGCTGGAACCACAGCGGTGGTGCTTTCGGAGTTTATCGTGGCGGAACATGCCCCTCCGTTTTGTGTCACGGCCGCATAGTACGTACCTTCTTGGGTAATATCCAAGGTATTGGAGGTGGCACCACTGATCATGCTTCCGTTTCGATACCACTGATACGTAGGGGATATGGCGTTCGTGCTTACACTTAAAGTCTCTGGCTGTGAGGGCAAGACCACTATGTTGGCCGGATTGTCCCTGGTTACTGTAAAGTTAGAGGCATTGGTCATGGTCACGGCAGCTGATCGTTCATTACAGATACCTGTGGCTGAAATCTCCACTTCGTAATCGCCTTCAAATCCGCTTGTATTTGCATCTACCGTATAGCTAGTACCGATGGCCCCGGTAATAGCCGTACCGTTTTGAAACCATTGGTAGTTCCAGGTTGGGTCGGTAGTGTCAATTTGTAAGGTTTCGGTCTCACCGGCACACAAGGCGGTTTTGGCCGGTGGAATTATAGAGATACCGGCGCCAGCCGAACCTATAGTTACGACTATTAAGTTGGAAAATGCATTACTGGATCCGGTACAAGCACCATAATCTATATAAGCCACGTAATCACCAGATTGATCGGCTAGTATGGATTCGCTGGTTTCGGATAAAGGGGTGCCGCTACGGTACCAAACGTATTGATAAATATCCGCATTTGGGATATTGTCTACCGTTAGGTTGACGGGAACGCTACTACACAACTCAAGGCGGGTAGTTCCATCGCCGTTGGGGCTTATATTAAAGTTAGAAACATAGCTTTGATAGTACATATTAAAGGCCTCTGATTCCGGACCTTCAACTGCAGGATCGGTACTGCGTAATCGCAATCGGTATCCGTTTCCCTGGGTGTCGACCGGAATGGAAAATTCAATACCTGTTGTAGTTACTACATTTAGGTCAGTTTCTGTTGCTAGTTCTACGGCAGATGTAAAATTTCCACTGGCATCGGAGAGTTCTAAAATGAATTCATTGCCCGTATTTGGTGTTCCGGTAACGTCGACCGTAACAAAGTACTGGTTAAAGTTTCCGTTGTCACCAGCACATATACGAGTCCATGGTCCTGTTCCTCTGTCAGGATTACCCGATGGTTCTGGAGGATCAATAAGAAGTTGTCCAGAAGCTTGCCCTGCCCCAAAAAGTACCAGGAGCATTACAAGAAAACGCTGAAGGGGAAATAGTTTTGCTTTCATAAGTAGTTGTAGTTTTAGTGACTACCTGTTTTATCTGACTTGGGACCTGATAAAACGAATAAGTGGTCGTTGTTAGACAATAGCTTAATTTTGGGTAGTGGGCCATTGCGTTACAGCGATACAGTATTCAACAACAAATATGGTAAATCAAAACCGCGTAGTGAATTTAATGTTGTATCGGAGAACAAAGTTGTTGTGAAAAGCCCGTATTTGTATGGGAGGGGATTTTAGGGTGTGCTATTAGGGGTTTTTCGCTACTTTTGTAGATTGAAAAAAGCAGCACATGAGCGAAGAACGCAGCTCCCTTAATTTTTTGGAACATATCATCGAGGAAGACCTGAAAACAGGCTATACCAAAGACCAGCTTCGTTTTCGGTTTCCCCCTGAACCCAATGGATATCTGCATATTGGGCACGCCAGTTCTATTTGTCTCAATTTTGGGCTTGGATTGAAATATGGAGCCCCGGTAAATCTACGGTTCGATGATACCAATCCTGCAAAGGAAGAGCAAGAATATGTAGACGCCATAAAACGGGATGTTGAATGGTTGGGCTTCACTTGGGATACCGAGCGGTATGCGTCTGATTACTTCCAGCAGCTCTACGATTGGGCGGTATTATTGATTCAAGAAGGAAAGGCGTATGTAGATAGTCAGTCTTCGGAAGATATGGCGGCCCAAAAAGGCTCTCCGACCGAGGCGGGAGTTCCGAGTCCGTTTCGAGATCGATCGGTTGAAGAGAACCTGGCACTTTTTCAAGGGATGAAGGAAGGAAAGTTTGCCGAAGGAACTCACGTACTGCGAGCAAAAATTGATATGTCGGCGCCCAACATGTTAATGCGAGACCCTATTATGTACCGCATTCTTCATAAGGCGCATCACAGAACAAATACCGATTGGTGTATTTACCCTATGTACGACTGGGCGCATGGTGAGAGCGATTATGTAGAACAAGTAACCCACTCTTTATGTACGCTGGAATTTTTGCCACATCGCGAATTGTATGATTGGTTTTTAGATCAAATACACGACACGAAAAAGATACGGCCCAAACAACGGGAGTTTGCACGCCGCAATCTGAGCCATACCGTGGTCAGTAAAAGAAAGTTGCTACAATTGGTGGAGAGTGCTGTCGTGACTGGTTGGGACGACCCACGTATGCCGACCATATCGGGCTTACGAAGAAGGGGCTATACACCAGAATCAATACGAAACTTTGCGGAAACCATTGGCATTGCTAAAAGAGAGAACCTTATTGATGTCTCTTTATTGGAATTTCACGTACGGGATCATCTTAATAAAATCGCACCTCGGGTAATGGGCGTTCTGGATCCGCTAAAGTTGGTGATTACCAATTATGCAGAAGAGGAGGAGTGGCTCGAAGCAGAGAACAATCCGGAAGATGCCGCAGCTGGCTCACGAAAGGTTCCCTTTTCAAAAGAGCTTTACATTGAAAAAGCGGACTTTAGGGAAGAGGCCAATCGAAAATTCTTTAGGTTAAAGTTAGGCGGAGAAGTACGTCTCAAAAATGGTTATATCATTAAAGCCGAGTCTTGTACGAAAGATACCGAGGGGAATATTACCGAAGTACAATGTACGTATGACCCGAAAAGTAAAAGTGGCAGTGGTACCGACGAAAGCCTTCGTAAAGTAAAAGGCACCCTGCATTGGGTTTCTATTAAACATGCGTTGGAAGCTGAAATACGGCTGTATGATCGATTGTTCACCGACGAAAGCCCGGATACGCACAAGGACAAGGATTTTATGGACTTCGTAAACCCCGATTCTTTAAAGGTGATTACCGGATATGTGGAACCCAGCTTAAAAAACGCTAAAGTTCAGGACCGAGTTCAATTTCAACGGTTAGGCTATTTTTGTGTGGACCCAGATTCAACTTCTGAAAAACTAGTTTTCAATAGAACAGTCGGGTTGCGGGACACTTGGGCGAAAATTTCGGAAAAAAGCTAGTATAGAACTTTCTTATCGCAAACAATATATCAATCGGTATATTCTATTGAAATCAAAGCGAATAACGCCGTTCTAAGCGATTTTGTTTTTTTAACAATGTCTAGGCCTGTTGTGCGGTACAATGTCTTGTTAAAAGCCTTTAATTTAGCTTTTTAGTCCAAAAGGTATATTTCATAGAGTTTCAAGAATCCACTAACACTCATTTGTTAAGTTGTGTGTGCTGAATAACGTTAAATGCAAAAAAACCCTGTTCCTAAAAAGAACAGGGTTTTTTTTAGATGGTTTAAATATAGACTTATTCTTTTGGGTCGTTCGATTTCTTCATCGATTCCCCGATCATATTACTGGCCGTAAAGGAAGCTACCATATTATTAAGCATATCACTACCGGCCTGTGGGGAGTTTGGAAGGAGTATAAGGTTCGTATTGGTCTCCTCTCCTATCGATTGTAGTGTATCATAATGTTGGGTAACGACGATTAGTGCCGAGGCTTCCTGAGAGTTGATACCCACTTTATTCAATACTTCGACCGACTCTTCGAGTCCTCTAGCAATTTCTCTTCGCTGATCGGCGATACCCTGCCCCTGTAAGCGTTTGCTTTCGGCCTCCGCCTTGGCTTTTTCCACAATAAGAATTCTAGCCGCATCCCCTTCGAACTGTGCGGCGATTTTTTCCCGTTCCGAAGCGTTGATGCGGTTCATGGCCTCCTTTACCTGGGCATCGGGATCAATATCGGTAACCAAGGTTTTGATGATGTCATACCCATATTCCGACATGTATTCTTGCAGTTCCCGCTTTACAGCGATGGCGATATCATCTTTTTTGACAAAAACATCGTCCAATTTCATTTTGGGCACCTCCGCACGTACTACATCAAAGACAAAGGAGGTAATTTGATCATGTGGATACTCCAACTTGTAAAAAGCATCATATACCTTTTCCCGGATGACCACAAATTGCACGGAAACCTTTAATTTGACGAAAACATCGTCTAGGGTTTTCGTTTCGATGATGACATCCAACTGCTGTATCTTCAACGTTAATCGGCCCGCGATACGATCTACCAACGGAATTTTCATCTGTAGACCCGATTGTCGAATGCTATGAAATTTACCGAACCGTTCAATGGCCACGGCAGTCTGTTGTTTCACAATAAAGAAAGAGGATAGCAAAATAACCACCCCAAAAAATATGATTGGTATTAAAAACACATTAAAGCCCATGGATTTAGATTTTTAGTTAATGGATTGAATTTACGAAAACACTTTGTATATGGGTGTCGTTTTTGTAGGAATTGTTACAAGAGCGCCCCTATGAGGGTGTAAATTCCAAATTCGTGAAGTCCGGTTTTCGGTTTTAGAAATCCAAGGAAGCGGATAAAACCGGTTATAGTGCGGAAATGGCCCTTCTGACCCTAGCAATAGTCTCCGTTTTACCGATCATCTCCAAAATATCAAAAACGTGCGGCCCTTTCATCGCACCGACAACGACCAAGCGTAATGGGGCCATGACCCTTCCAAAAGATAGCTCTTGGCCTGCAAGCCATGATTTTACTTGGTCTTCCACATTTTGGGAAGAAAAATCAACGATGCCTTCGAGTACTGATACCAATTGGTTCATAATATCAGGGGTGTCCTCTTTCCATTGTTTCTTGACCGCTTTTTGGTCGTAGCTGGTTGGAGCCATAAAAAAGTAGTGTGAAAGTTCCCAAAAGTCGGATACAAAGGTAGCTCGCTCCTTAATTAAACCGACTACTTTTTCAGTATAGTCATGATTCTGGACGTCTTGGGGAATCTCTTTTTCGTTCAACAAGTCACCGAACTGCCGGGCCAATTCCTGATTGCTCCTAGCCTGTAGATAATACTGGTTGTACCATTTGGTTTTGTCGGGATCAAAACGCGCCCCGGATTTATTGACACGCTCTAAACTAAACGCCTCGACCAGTTCTTCCAAACTGAAGATTTCTTGATCCGTACCGGGATTCCAACCTAATAAGGCTAAAAAATTAACTACGGACTCCGGGAAATAGCCTGCTTCCCTATATCCTGTGGACTCGTTCCAGGAAAGTGGAAATATAGGGAACCCTCCTTTTTCCCCATCCCTTTTGCTGAGCTTTCCTTTGCCCATTCCCGCTGGTTTTAGAATCAAAGATAAATGGGCAAACTCGGGTGAGGTCCATTCAAAAGCGTCGTAGAGCTGCTGGTGCAACGCAAGGGAGGGCAGCCATTCCTCCCCTCGGATAACATGTGTAATTCCCATGAGGTGGTCGTCGACGATATTGGCCAAATGATAGGTAGGCATACCGTCGCTTTTGAATAACACTTTGTCGTCAAGGATATTGGTATCTATTTCAATCGTTCCCCGGATACGGTCTTTCAGATGTAGTTTTTCGTCAGGTGGTGTCAAAAAGCGAATGACATAGTCTTCGCCGGAAGCCAAGCGTTTTTTGAGTTGCTCAGGTGCCATCGATAGGGAGTTATCCAATTTGAGGCGATTGTGCCAGTTATAGATAAATGTTTTTCCCTTGGCTTCATGGTCTTTGCGATGAAAATCTAGTTTTTCGGGGGTGTCGAAGGCATAGTACGCCTTGCCGTTTTGAACTAGTTCATCTGCATATTGGCGGTAGAGTTCTTTTCGTTCACTTTGGCGATAAGGGCCAAAATCCCCTTCTTTACCTGGGCCTTCATCAAAGTGAATACCGCACCAATCAAGGGCATCAACAATATATTGCTCCGCCCCTTCTACGTATCGACTTTGATCGGTATCCTCGATACGCAATACGAAATCTCCCTTGTGTTTCTTTGCGAA
Source organism: uncultured Flavobacteriaceae bacterium (assembly GCA_947493175.1). GTDB lineage: Bacteria > Bacteroidota > Bacteroidia > Flavobacteriales > Flavobacteriaceae > Pelagihabitans. Next base: position 1,226,890 of record CANLQD010000001.1, read on the forward strand.
TAAATAGTTGAACAAGGCGGTGCGAACACCTCCAATATGTAGGGGTCCCGTGGGGCTGGGCGCAAAACGTACGCGAACTTTTTGGCTCATAGAAATTCTTTGAGGCGCAAAGTTACAAAAAGAAACCCCTCGAGCTTATGTAGTTTAAGCCTGTAATGGATCAATCTTAAACCCAGGAAGGGGTTTGTTATCCCAAAACGGGCGCTTGGTTCGATGATGATGGTGCATCGGGCTTCATATCATCGGGTATTCTGGGGTTCATTAATTTGAACCACAGAGGAGGAAGCAATGACAAAACCATTGAAGTGGGATATCCGAACGGCATTTGAGGAGAAACATCATGGTAATCCAATATTTGATACTTTTTCGAGGATTTGTAATGGTGATCACTATGACGAGTGAGTTCATAAAGCACAATGCGACCCATGACGTGGTTGCTGTTCCAAGAATGAACCTCACGAACCCGTTCGTAACGTCCAGAGGCCAATCTACGCCTGGAAAGTCCGTAATGTTCGATATAATTGACCGTTTCCAGCATCAGAAAACCAACAACTCCTGCGGCTAGGGCGAACCAAAAACCGGTAATTCCGAAAGTGATGGCTATGATGAGCACATACGTAATTTGGAATAGCGTATACCAAAACATATCGTTTTTGATACTGACAAATGAAGTTCCTGAATTTCGCAGTAGTTTGGATTGAAGTTTCCAGGCACTTATATATTGGCGAATCACCGAGGTGAACCAAAAAGAATATACCGTTTGGTTGTACTGTGCAGTAGCTGGATCTTCCTTGGTAGCGGCATTGGCATGGTGGCCGAAGTTGTGTTCAATATAGAAGTGCATATAGTGTGAAGGAAGTAGCAAAAGCTTTCCCAGATAGCGTTCCCAGCTGCTTTGTCGATGTCCCAATTCATGGGCCACGTTAATACCATTGGTTCCCAAAACGATGCCAATCGAAATAGCAAGCCCTACATATTCGTAGGTAGCGTAGGTGTTGTTGGAAATATCCCAAAGGGTATATCCCAAAAGACCAAAAACTATAGGAACGTTCAAATATAACATCCAATCAAAAAGCTTGCTTTTTGCCTTTTCTTTCCGTTCCTCACCTTCGTAGTTGGTGGTATCATGTGGAAGTAAGATTTCCAATATCGGAATCATAACAAAAGCGTAGAACGGCGTAAAGTAACTCCAGCTATCTTTAAAGTAAATACTGATAAGTGCGGAAAGCGGTAAAGTCATCGCCGCTAAATATTTTAAATCTTTCATATAAATAGATTAAAGTAGTGTAGATCAAATTAGGAAGTATATGCAAGAGGTTCTGCGCGCCTTCCCATGTATAGGGCGGGAAAGCTGGCATTTTAACAATTAATTTATACTTAGCTATTTGATAACAAGTATCTTGGTATTAAATATAGTTGAAATTGAACAGTTATCACAACATCCTCGATAAACTGAACGGGTTTACCAAGAAGTACTATACCAAATTATTGGTAAAAGGACTATTGCTTTTCTTGGTCTTAGGCTTTTTGTTTTTTATCATAGCGATGAGCGTAGAGTATTTTCTGTGGCTCAATTCTACGGGTAGGCTTATACTTTTGCTTGTTTTTGTGGTGGTAGAGGTGCTATTGGTGTATCGGTATATCGCTATTCCTTTATTTTATCTGTTTAAAATTAGGCAGGGCATTAGTAATAAGGAGGCTTCTCTATTGATTGGCAAACACTTTTCAGAAGTAGGAGATAAACTCTATAATCTGCTAGACCTTTCGGAGAATAAAGATCAATCGGAATTGTTATTGGCAAGTATAGAACAGCGTTCCAAGGCAATGAAGCCCATTCAGTTTACGAATGCAGTTAATTTAAGGGAAAACCTAAGATACGCGAAGTACTTGTTGATTCCGCTCGTGGTATTTCTGCTGATAGCGCTCAGTGGTAATCTGGCATCTTTCTTTGGTTCAGCCAAGCGTGTAGTGAATTATGACATGGCGTATGAACCTCCGGCCCCTTTTCACTTTAGATTGTTGAATAAAACCTTGGAGGTGCTGGATTCGGAATCGTATACGATTCAGCTCTCCACAGTGGGAGAGGTGCGTCCGAACACGGTATTTATAATATTGGATGGAAAAGAAGCACTGTTACAGGAACAGAACGGTATTTTTCAATATACCTTTTCGCCCCCATTGCAATCCGTGGATTTTTATTTTAGGGCGAATGGTATCCAGTCTTCGGAGTACCGATTAAAAGCGTTGAAAACACCTTCTATCCAAGATTTCACAATGAAGTTATCATATCCAAAATATACCAATCGCCCTCCTGAAGTTTTGAAGAGCACGGGAAATGCCACTTTTCCTGAGGGCACTACAGTAGAATGGCTGCTAAAGGGGCGCCATACAGAAAATGTGAGCTTGATAACGAAAGATACCACACTTTCTTTTAAAAAGGAAGACCAAGTGTTTGAACTCACCAAGGATGTCTATCGGGACATGGAATACGAGGTAGCTACCGGTAACCAGAATGTTGCTGATTATGAAAAATTGGCATATCGTTTTAAGGTCATTAGGGATGCTTATCCGACCATACGTGCAAAGCAGGTTTTGGACTCCTTGAATCCTAACATAGCCTATTTTGTTGGGGAAGCGACCGATGACTATCGAATTGAGCAAATACAATTGGTGTGCTACCCTAACAATGAAGAGAACGAAAAACAACGAATAATACTTGATACTCCCAAAGCTAATTTCAATAGGTTCTACTATACATTTCCGTCGGGCCTGGAGTTGAATCCGGATACAGCCTATAGTTTTTATTTTGAAGCCACAGACAATGATGCCATTCACAAGGGAAAAACAACCAAAAGCCAAGTTTTTTCCTTACGGTTGTTAGATGAAGATGAACTGAAAAATAGGGAACTACAAACGCAGCAATCGATTATAGGCAATATGGATCGCTCGCTCGAAAGGTTCAAGGAGCAGAAGGAAACCTTAAAAGAAATCAATAAAGGTCAAAAGGAAAAAAGTCAATTAAACTTTAATGACCAGAACCAGATTAGGGATTTTTTGAAAAAGCAAGAACAGCAGGAGAGCATGATGCAGAAGTTCAGCAAGCAATTGAAGGAGAATTTGCAGAAATCCGAGGAAGACGACAAATTGAACAAGCTTTTGCAAGAGCGGTTAGAACGACAGGAAAAAGAGGCCAAGAAGAACGAAAAGTTGTTGGAAGAGCTAAACAAAATAGCTGACAAGATCAACAAGGAGGAACTCAGTAAAAAATTGGACGAACTTGGAAAGAAGCAACAGAACAGCCAGCGGAATCTGGAGCAGTTGGTTGAATTGACCAAGCGGTATTATGTAACCGAAAAGGCTTCACAATTGGCGAGAGACCTAGAAAAATTGGGCGAAAGGCAGTCGCATTTATCGGAGGTTAAAATTGGGCAGGATTTCTCGGCAAAGGAACAGGATGTGTTAAATAAGAGTTTCGAAAAGATTACGGAGGAATTAGAGGAGTTAAAAAAGGATAATGAAGACCTAAAGAAACCTTTGGACCTGAAAATCAATGAAACGAAGAAGCAAGGGGTGAAGACCGATCAGAAGGAGGCGCTTGAACAAATTAACAAACATGAAAGTGTAGTGGAGTCGACTGCTTCCGATGAAAAGCAAAAATCTGCAAAGACAGTTTCTCAAAAACAAAAATCCGCTGCTGAGAAAATGAAGGAAATGGCAAGAGATTTACAACAATCTTCGGCAAGTGGTGCTAGTGGGTCCTCAGTGTCCGAGGATGCTGAAATGCTACGTCAGATTTTGGATAACCTGGTTACTTTTTCGTTTAAACAGGAAGGTTTATTTGAAACCTTGGAAGATTCTGATTCCGACCTTCCACAGTTTTCGTCCATTGTTCGAAAGCAACAGGAGTTAAGAGGGCTTTTCGAACATGTAGATGACAGTCTGTTTGCACTGTCATTACGTCAAGCGGAGCTGTCCGAGTTTGTGAACGAGCAGATCACCGAAGTTTATTACAACATAGATAAGTCTTTGGAAAGTATGGCAGAGAATCAGATATACCAAGGGGTATCTTATCAAAAGTATGTACTGAATGCATCGAACAGTTTGGCTGATTTTCTGGCAAAGTTGTTGGACAACATGAATCAGAGCATGCAAATGGGGCAGGGATCGGGACAAAGTCAAGATGGTTTTCAACTACCGGATATCATTAAGGAACAAGGACAGTTGAAAGAAAAAATGGAAGGAATGGGTCAATCAGGACAGGGAAAGCCTCAACAAGGGGAAGGAAAAGGTGAAAAGGGTGAGGGAACTGCTGGGGAAGAAGGAGACGCAAAATCTGAAGAAGGAGAGGGTGGAGAGCAGGGGGAGAAAGGCAAAGGACAGACAGGTAAGAACGGAAAGAACGGAGAAGGGCATGAAGGAAATGAGGGTTCCGGAGGCAAGGGCTCTCAGGAGGGTGGCTCTGGGCAGGGTGAGGGTAATGAGGAAGAGTTGCGGGAGATTTACGAAATTTACAAAGAACAGCAGCGCATACGTCAAGAGTTGGAGCAGCAGTTACAGAATATGATTAATAATAACGACCGTAAGCTGGGGGAGAAGTTGTTACGACAAATGGAAGACTTTGAAAACGATTTACTGGAAAATGGGATTACGCAAAGAGGGCTATCAAAGATTAACAACATCCAGTATGAACTATTGAAGCTTGAGAATGCCGCGATGAAACAGGGCAAGAAACAGGAACGGGAAAGTAGTTCCAACCAAAAACAGTTTCAGAATCCGATCACTACGAAACCTGAATTGTTGGAGGATTATCGAGACGAAATTGAAATTTTAAATCGACAAGCGTTACCTTTGCGGCCGAATTTTCAGGAAAAGGTAAAAGACTACTTCGAACAAGATGATTGAGTTTCATTATGAATCCGATTTTCAGTTAACATCAGAACCCGATTACTCCGACTGGATAAATAGGGTAGTCGAATCCGAACAAAGAAACCTGGGTGATTTGGTCTATGTGTTTTGTGATGATGAATATCTGCTGAATATGAATCAGAAGTATTTGATGCATGATACATATACTGACATTATAACGTTCGACTATGGTCAGGGAAGCGTAATATCAGGTGACATTTTTATATCGACGGATAGAGTATGGGAGAATGCGTTAAAGTTCGAAGCAACATTTGAAGAGGAGTTGCTACGTGTGATGGTTCATGGCGTCTTGCATTTGGTAGGTTATGTCGATAAGAGTAAGGACGACAAATTGCTGATGCGGGAAAAGGAAGAACAAAAAATAAAAATGTTCCACGTGGAACAATAGCTTCGAATGGGTGGTTTGTTCATGAAAGATCTATACACAGGGTTTGTTTCGTTGATATCTTTTCTTTATAAATTGTTGGAGACATGTTTACAGAGGAGTATGATGTAATAGTAGTTGGTGGTGGGCATGCTGGCGCAGAGGCTGCGGCTGCGGCTGCCAATATGGGTTCTAAGACCTTGTTGGTAACCATGAATTTGCAAACCATTGGGCAAATGTCCTGTAACCCGGCTATGGGAGGTATTGCAAAAGGTCAGATTGTTCGGGAAATAGATGCATTGGGAGGATACAGTGGAATTGTGACCGATCGATCTGCTATTCAGTTTAAAATGTTGAACAAATCGAAGGGTCCAGCGATGTGGAGTCCGCGTGCGCAGAACGATCGTATGCGATTTGCAGAGGAATGGAGATTGCTTTTGGAGGGCACACCCAATTGTGATTTTTATCAGGAAATGGTGAATGGGCTGCTAACCAAGAACGGAAAGGTAATTGGAGTGCGTACTTCACTGGGGCTGGAGATTCGGGCTAAGGCGGTCGTGCTAACCAATGGCACATTTTTAAACGGACTAATTCATATTGGTGAAAAGCAGTTAGGAGGCGGCAGGGCAGGTGAAAAGGCTTCCACTGGCATTACGGAACAACTGTTGGATTTCGGTTTTGATAGCGGTCGAATGAAAACCGGTACTCCACCAAGAGTTGACGGAAGATCACTCAATTATGAAGTAATGATACCCCAGCCTGGGGATAATGAACCGGAGAAGTTTTCATATTTGGAAACCAAGGTTCTTAAAAATCAACGAGACTGTCACATGACACATACGAGCGCAATGGTGCATGATTTATTGCGGGAAGGCTTTGATCGTTCACCTATGTTTAATGGTCGGATACGAAGTATAGGTCCTCGGTATTGTCCTTCTATAGAGGATAAAATTCATCGTTTTGCAGATAAGGATAGTCACCAGATTTTTGTGGAACCAGAGGGTTGGAATACGGTAGAAGTATATGTCAATGGTTTTTCAACTTCACTTCCGGAAGAGGTACAATTCAAAGCATTGAGATCGGTTAAAGGATTTGAAAATGTAAAATTTTTTAGACCGGGATATGCGATAGAGTATGATTACTTTCCGCCTACGCAATTGAAGCATACGCTAGAAACGAAGTTGGTAGATAATCTTTATTTTGCAGGTCAGATAAATGGAACCACAGGTTATGAGGAAGCGGCCTCTCAAGGATTAATGGCAGGCATCAATGCACATTTAAAGATTAATCAAGCAGATCCATTTATTTTAAAACGGGATGAGGCATATATAGGAGTTTTAATCGATGATTTAATTACGAAGGGAACCGAGGAACCATATCGAATGTTTACTTCAAGGGCGGAATATAGAACCTTACTACGTCAAGATAATGCTGATTTACGGTTAACACCAAAAGGATATGAGATAGGATTGGCGAAGGAGGAACGTTTAAGACGAATGGAGGAGAAGGAGCAAAAATCAAATGCTTTTGTTGACTTTTTCAAACAAACGAGCGTTGTTCCCGAAGACATTAATCCGATCCTTGAGCGTTTGGAGTCCTCAACGGTAAAGCAATCGGACAAGATGTTCAAGGTGTTCTCAAGGCCGAAAGTCACCATGGACCACATGCTGGAGTTGGACGCGGTGTCGGGTTTCGTAAATAAACATGCACTGGATCGTGAGGTGCTGGAACAGACAGAGATTCAGGTTAAATATTCAGGCTATATCGCAAAGGAGAAGTTGAATGCAGATAAATTGCAACGTTTGGAGAACGTAAAGATTCCGGAGAACTTCGATTATTCAAAACTAAAGTCCTTGTCTTATGAGGCCCGCGAAAAACTAAACGCTATACAACCAGTGACTATAGCCCAAGCGGCAAGGGTGAGTGGTGTAAATCCGTCAGATATTAGTGTGCTTTTGGTCTTTTTAGGGAGATAAGAAGGTGTATGTTCCACGTGGAACATGGGCTCGGGAGGCCGTGACCCCAAAACGAACCGAGGTGTGAACGCCGGATGGACATCACTTTCTTTTCATCGATTTTCAGCTTTCATCGTAATATTTGCTAGAGAGAAATTGTTTTTTCGTCAAACATGGCGACAATATGTTGCGCGTAGTTTTGCCTCTAGTGACAAAGGAAATTAAGAAGGTGAAGGTTGAAATTACTACGATAGTTTGGTTTGGTTTTTGATGAGAAACTACGAACCAATACAACATCCATGGTGCGATCGTTACTTTGCCTCTCTGTTATTCTGATACTGCAGTCCTGTATACCAATTCGTATTGCACCCACCATTGACGATTATAAAATAACCAAGGGCAAAAAGTTCAAAAGAAGCCTCTCGAAACGACAGATGTTCATTTTCGAGGACCCTAAGGATGCAGAGCACTTTTACAATTACATCAACACCAAATATCAGTTAGGACATATAGATGTATACGACGATATTCCGTTTGTAATAGATCGCCAACAGTACTTTTTTGCTTGGTACGAAATAGAAATTGCCAATAAGACTTTGCATCTGGCTCCAGCAATGGTCGATGTTGTTATTAATGGTGCTTTGGGAAACGAAGAATTTGAGCCATACCTCATGGAAAGTTCCAACAATTATACTAGAAAGGGGAATTGGTATATCGCAATTGAAGTCTATAGTGATTTGGAAAAAGACTGTTTGCAATCAGATTCGCTTTCACGGGAAGTCGTTTTAAAGTATCTTTCGGCCTTAAAGAAAGAATACCTGTCTACCCAGAATTATAATGAAGTCGTATTTAAAAACTAAAGACTATACCGTTTCGAATGAGGAATTTGAATTGTTGTTAAAAGAGGATTTGGACATGTTGGTTACCCAGCCGCTTCCTGAAAATCTAAACGTTTACTATCAAAGCGAATCCTATATCTCCCATACCGATGCCAATAAATCCCTTGTGGATAAGATGTATCAAACGGTCAAAAAAGTAAGTTTGGCACGGAAGGTAAAATTAATGAACGCCTATGCGGATGACAAGAAAACGGTTATGGATTTCGGAGCTGGCACAGGTGATTTTTTGCAGGCAGCAGCAGCTAGAGGTTGGCAGGTTCACGGAGTGGAGCCGAATTGGGGGGCTCGTCGAAAGGCTTCAGAAAAGGGCGTGAATCTAGTTCCTGAAATTACAGAACTGCAAAAGAAAAAATATCAAATCATAACGCTCTGGCATGTGTTGGAACATTTACCCGATTTGGAAAACCAAATCGAAGCACTCACTGCGCATTTAGAGGAAAATGGCACGATGTTCATTGCAGTGCCCAACTTCCGCTCTTTTGATGCGCAGCACTATGGAACGTTTTGGGCGGCCTATGACGTGCCTAGACATCTGTGGCACTTCTCTCGCACATCCATTCAAAAGCTTTTTGCCCGTGTGGGGATGGAAGTAGTTAAAATACACCCAATGTATTTTGATTCCTTTTATGTTTCGCTGTTATCCGAAAAATATAAAACGGGCAAGCCACGATATTTATCCGCTTTCTTCAACGGACTGCTTTCAAACGTAAAAGCATGGAGCTCTAACGAGTACTCATCCCTTATGTATGTATTGCAAAGGAAAAAGACGCCTTAAAGGTATTGCCTAGCTTGAAAAACGCATTTTAAGATGTGCTATATCACTATTTGTAAACAAAATGACCCCAACCTACGCTTGTAGTAAAAAAAGCGGAAATGGGTGCTTTTATGAAGCTCAATTTCATAAACAAATCTAATAGTATATAAAAAATCGATAGAGACGTCTTATAACAGCTTGAGTTAGAACCAGCCACCCAGTTTCAGGGCGATAAAAATCCGCTTCGTTGAACGCACATTAAAAAAGCTTTGCTACTTTTGCGCAACTTAAACAGAAATAACAAAAAAGACTAAGATGAAAAAATTGATATTGACTTTCGCCGTTTTGGGAATAATGTCTTGTCAACAGCCAGCAAAAATAGCTTATGTAGATAATGTGGAGTTGTTGGATAAATATCAGGAAAAAATTGACATCGAAACAAAATTCAATGCCAGGGTCGAGGCTATGGGAAAAAAGAAAGATAGTATTTCCCAAGCTTTTCAGTTAGAGGCGCAGGCCTTTCAGGCGAAAGCACAAAGTATGTCGCAGAAAAAGGCCCAGGAAGAGTATGGGCTCATTCAACAGAAAGGACAGTTCATCGGACAACAAATACAACAGGAGGAACAGGAAATTCAACAAGCGGGCAGAACCGAGATGGATTCATTGGTCAGCAAAGTAAAAAAAGAAATCAAAGCATACGGTAAAGCGCAAGGATATACTTATATCTTAGGAGGTGGAGAAGGTGGTGCTGTCTTATATGGTACAGATGCCGATAACATCACTGATGAGATTCTTAAGATTCTAAACGACAAGTATAAGAACTAAGAAATTCATAGATAAGAGCAAAAAGAAGTCCCCCTTGGATATCGTCGTCCAAGGGGGACTTTTTATATATAGAATTCAGTGATGGTTTTTACTGCTGTAGTAAAAAAACCAAGAAAACGGCAGGGATAAAATATACCACGATCGTTTTCGCCCCTACATAATCTTTGGCTATGCGCTGGCCGAACAAAAGCATTAAAAGAGAAATACAGGACATTAATGCACCGTAGAAGGCAAATGAGGTGCTTCCACTGCGCATTATTTGAAAGAGACCAATACCACTCAGAATTCCAGCCGCTAGCTCGGAAACTAACACCGTACCTAGTAACAAAGGCACCGCCCCGGCAAGCGGTGTTTTCGAAAAATGCCCTGTTAACCAAGATAGGTTTCCTTTCCAATCGACCACCTTGTCAATACCGCTTTGCAAAAAGGTGATGATTAGAAATAATAATAACAACAGCTCCGTTGCGTGTTTGGTGATACCTTCCATAGTAATAGATTTAAGATTTTATGAGCGAGCTTTTCCGGTAATTAGCGACCTACTCGAATTCCGTTTTCGCCCCGTTTTATTTTTCTTGATACAACCGCTGAAACTATTAGGCCGCCTTTTTGTGTAGCAAACGGGTTAGTTTAATGGATAAATCAGTAAAAATTATTTTTGAGTTTCCGTTCCGCTCTACATGATACACCGCATTTTCTAGTTCATGCGTAATATCAAGAATATTGTTCTCGTGTACAAAAGGAGCAAATTTTTCCAATTCAAATCCTTCTACGTGAATCTGCATAAAGGCCAATTCACGGGCATTGAAATTAATCAACAGTGCCTGTCGAATCACCGCAATGCAGTAATGAAGAAACTTCTTCTGGGTCTCTCTACCGGTTGCAGCTAGCTCCTCGCTCCATAAAATAAGCTCATGAATTGCTGCCTTGTTGCCCTTTGCCTTAAAAGCGCTACGAACCCATTGTACAAACCATTTCTCGAACACGAGGTCTTCCGAATCCCGATTCATCAGGTCAACGGCTTTGTTGAAATTGCCATTGGCTTCATGTGCCACTCGCAGTGCTTCGGCCCTATTTAAACCTTTCATGACCAAGCCATCTGCGATAGCCTCTTCGGACAAAGGGGGAAAATGAAGAATTTGACATCGAGATCGGATGGTTTGGAGCAGTTGTTCTTCGTCCTCCGCAATTAAGATGAATATTGTTTTGTTCGGAGGTTCTTCAATCAACTTGAGCAATTTGTTGGCTGCCGCAATATTCATTTTATCGGCCATCCAGATTAGCATTACCTTATATCCGCCTTCGTATGATTTAAGGGATAGTTTCTTTACGATATCCATGGCCTCATCGACTCCGATCTGCCCCTGTTTTTTTTCGATACCTATCAATCGATACCAATCAAAAAGATTTCCATAAGGCTGTTCCTTGATAAACTGTCGCCATTCTTGCATGTAATGGTCGCTAACGGCATGACTTTTTACTTTGTCACTATTTGCGACCGGAAAGGCACAGTGTAGATCGGGATGCGAAATGGAGTCGAACTTGAGATTACAGGTCGTGTTTTCTCCCAGGTTTTCCCCATTTTGGTTTCCGCAAATCACATATTGTGCATAGGCAATGGCCATCGGAAGTGTTCCCGAACCCTCAGGACCTACAAACAGTTGGGCATGTGGAATTCGTCCTGAATCGGCACTTGCAGCCAAGTGTTTTTTGATATGTAAAAGCCCGAGAATTTCTTGGAACAGCATGGCTCAAAGATAGCTCTTTTCCCAATATGGTCGGTAATGACGAATCATAGGTGGAGACCTTACAACTCGTTTGGCAAGACTTGTTGGAACAGCCTTTTTTTGAAAGAATTACAGCAATTATTACAGGGGCACCCTTCTTCCCATTCCAAGAAATAAGTACATTTGCTCTTCCTTTTAAAAAGCATAGACATGAAAACCATAGATGACTTCAACTTCTCGAATAAAAAAGCACTCATACGGGTAGATTTCAATGTACCTCTTGACGCTGATTTTAAGGTTACCGATACCAATAGGATCGAGGCTGCAAAACCTACCATTATCAAAGTTCTAGAAGATGGGGGCAGTGCCATTTTGATGTCGCACCTGGGAAGGCCAAAAGGCCAAAGAAATCCGGATCTATCCTTGCAACACATCGCTACCGCCGTTTCAGAGATCATAGGGGTACAGATTAAATTCGTGGATGATTGTGTAGGCGATGCCGCCGTTAAAGCAGCCGCGGAACTACAACCAGGAGAGGTATTGTTATTGGAAAACCTTCGGTTTCATTCAGAGGAAGAAAAAGGTGACAAGGAATTTGCAGAGCAATTGGCCGGTTTAGGGGATATCTATGTGAACGATGCTTTCGGCACGGCTCACAGAGCGCACGCCTCCACTACCATAGCAGCAGCATCCTTTCCTGAAAATAAGTGCTTCGGATATTTGCTGGCCAAAGAGATCGAGGCTATCGATAAAGTAATGCGTACAGGGGAAAAACCGGTTCTGGCCATTCTGGGAGGTGCAAAAGTATCTTCTAAAATAACCATTATCGAAAACATTCTCGATAAGGTAGACCATTTGATTATCGGAGGTGGAATGACCTATACTTTTGTAAAAGCACAAGGAGGCAAAGTAGGTGATTCTATCTGTGAGGATGACAAGATGCAGCTTGCTTTGAACATTTTACAGCAGGCAGCCGCTAAAGGTGTAGCGGTACATCTTCCCGTAGATGTGCTGGCAGCCGACGACTTTAACAACGACGCCGCGACCCAAGTGGTCGATGTGCAACAGATTCCCGACGGATGGCAAGGCCTCGATGCGGGCCCCAAAACCTTGGAAATATTCAAAGAGGTAATTTTGAGTTCGAATACCATTCTTTGGAATGGCCCTGTCGGTGTCTTTGAAATGGAAAGCTTTGCTAGGGGTACCATTACAATCGGGCAGTACATAGACCAGGCCACTCAAAAAGGGGCTTTTTCTTTGGTCGGAGGGGGAGATTCCGTAGCGGCCGTGAAACAATTTGGTTTCGAAAACAAAGTTAGTTATGTGTCTACTGGCGGAGGTGCCATGCTAGAGAGTTTGGAAGGAAAAACGCTCCCAGGAATTGCAGCAATAATCGAGTCATAAAGGCGTTATCGATTAAAGGGGCATAGGGTATTTCGGTAAGCTCAGCAGAATTATTTCGTAGGGGCTAGCTGGTAAAAATTTTATTCTCTCAAAAAAAAGTCGCATTTTCGTTAGCCCTCCCGTTAAGATTAGATCGTACTATGACTACAAGAAAAAGCAGGTCGTTCCTGACCTTGGTATCGCTGTTAGTGGGAATCATTGTCTTCGCACAAGAAAAGGATACAGTTGCCATTGCTAAAAAAAACGGAAAAGGAACAGTTCCTACACAAGCTACCCCACCCGTAGACTCCTTGGCTACCGATATTGAAAAGAGTGTAGAGCAAATGGAGCAAATGGATGAGGCCTCGGACCAAGATCTTCCGTTTCCACTTGCCGATGGAAAGGGACAGTACAATTTAAAGGACCATCCGCAAGCAGCTATTTACGACAGCTTGTGGATGAAAGAATTGTATGAGACCCATACCGCATTCAAGGAGATGTACAAAGAGGTACTAGACTTGGGGAATACAGAGCAAATAGATGGTACTCCTGTGGCCATTGCGGAAAATTACGTCTATGATTTACCTACTGATTCCCTAAAGGCACGATTGGAGCGGATCAACCAAAAAACCCCGTTCAATGTTGTTTATAACGCTTCTTTGGAAAACTTGATCAAATCGTTTCTGACTCGTAAAAGAGGTTTAATGGAACGTATGCTTACCGTTAGTCAATTTTATTTTCCACTTTATGAAGAAGAGTTCGACCGTCTCGACATACCGCTCGAAATGAAGTACCTATCCATCGTAGAATCTGCTTTGAACCCAAGAGCTAGATCTCGTGTGGGCGCAACGGGGCTTTGGCAATTTATGTATAGTACCGGAAAGCAGTACAAATTAGATGTGACCAGTTATGTAGACGAACGAAGCGATCCTATTAAATCGACCAAAGCAGCCGGTCAGTTCTTGTCAAGGCTCTATGATATTTTTGGGGATTGGGATTTGGCCCTTGCTGCCTACAACTCTGGTCCTGGAAACGTAAACAAAGCGATTCGCAGATCGGGAGGGCATCGAAATTACTGGAATATCCGCAGAAACCTTCCACGTGAAACAGCCGGATATGTGCCTGCTTTTTTGGCTACCATGTATGTTTTTGAATATGCAGAGGAGCATGGATTAAAAGGGAGACCGGTAGAACGAGCTTATTTTGAGACCGATACGATTCAAGTGAAAAGCCTAATTACCTTTGATCAGATTTCAAAATTGGTAGGGGTAAGTGTTGAGGAATTGAAGGTCTTGAACCCTTCCTATAAATTGAATGTTATTCCTTATGTAAAAGGCAAAAACTACTCCCTAAGATTGCCGAAAGATGCTATGGGCAAGTTTGTGGCAAACGAGATACAAATCTATGCACATGTAAAAAAAGAATTGGAAAGCAAAGAAAGCCCTTTGCCGGCCTTGGTCAAACAAGCGGAAAAAGACCGCATTCGGTATAAAGTTCGGAGCGGGGATTATTTGGGTAAAATTGCGGAACGCTATGGAGTACGGGTAAGTCAGCTAAAACAATGGAATGGTCTACGAAGCAATAATCTACGTGTTGGCCAACGTTTAACGATTTATCCACGATACCGGGGTAACAGATCCAAAGCGGCAAAGAAAACTTCTGCTACGGTGGCCAGTACGCAGTCGTTTCCTCCTGGTACGAAAGTACATACGGTACAAAGCGGAGACTCCCTATGGACCATCTCAAGAAAATATCCTGGAGTTTCTGTGGAAAATTTACGAGAATGGAATGGTATTAGCGGTAAAAATCTAAAACCGGGCACAAAATTAAAATTGTGCGAATGTTCACCGTAAAACACATAAGCTGTATGAAAATTAGTAAAACACTTTTCCTTTTTTTTCTTTTTATTACCCTGTATGCCTGCAAGGAAGGTGAAAGAAAGAGCTATCTCCCCGCTAGTATTGGGCCTATCAATTCCTTGGCCGTGGTTATGGACGATAACCTTTGGAAGGGGGAAGTCGGGGATAAGGTACGGGAGCATTTTGCCGCCCCGGTCCTTGCTTTGACCCTCAATGAACCAAAATTTAGTATCAACCATTTTCCTCCCAAGTCGTTTACCGGCACTACCAGAAGCTCAAGATCGGTACTCTATGTAATGAAAGATACATTGGATCTCGCCCATATCAAAACCGACCTGTACGCAACCCCTCAGAAAATCGGGGTTATCAAAGGAAGAAACAATCAAGAGTTGATGGAAAATATCGAAGCGAAGGCAGCTGAGATGATCCAAACCTTTAAGGCAGTCGAAATTGACGAGAAGCAAAAGCGATTTCTAAAATCCCTGAATAAGGAAGGCGTTTTTGAAAAGAATTTTGGAATATCCATCGACATTCCATCCGTTTATAAGGTAGGGAGACAAGAGGATAATTTTGTTTGGCTCGACCGACAGATTCCAAAGGGAACTGCTAACATTGTTGCCTATTCAATGCCTGCAGATTATTTTAAAAGCGACTCTACCTTGGTTAGGGATATTGTAAGCATGAGAGACTCTATTGGCAAATCGTATATACCGGGACCCGACAATCCTGGAAAAATAACACATATGCGAACCGAGCCTGCATTTGCACCACATGTTTTCGCAACCGAGGTCGCTGGGAAAAAAGCGGTTGAAGTAAGAGGTTTATGGGACATTAAAAACTATCCTATGGCAGGACCGTTTCTCACCTATATCATCAATGACAAGGAACACAATAGAAAAATGGTGGTGGAAGGATTCGTATTTGCTCCGGCTGCCGAAAAAAGAGATGATATGTTTGAGTTGGAGGCTATCTTGAAAACAATCAAGTTCGACCTCGAATAGGTAGCACCCGTATAAAACTATAAAAGCACCGAAACCAGTATGGTCTTCGGTGCTTTTTTATTTGATTCTTGGCTTTTAACCAAAATAGAAGCCCGTAGAAACCCTAAAAACGAATGCGTATACTGTTATCGCCCAAAGAAAGAGACAGAACCAGGAAAACGCCTTAAAATACTTCTGAAGTATCATAAAGGTCCAATCCCTAAAAGCTTCTACATAAATTTCCCTTACAAGTAATAATTTCTTCATATTCCGTTCATTTAATGTTACGGTACAAAGATGAAAAGCCGCTGCTGATCGGTAGAATTATTTAGACGAACGGAATTATATCTACGATGTCTTTTTTCGCTATTGTATTTAGTCGATGAACAACCGATTTATCCAGCCAAAGTACATATAGGGATTGTTAATGAAAGCTTACAAAAATGTAAGTATTGGATAAACTCTCTGAACCTCTTGTGGGATTTTCCCGGGTTTGTGTAACAGCTTTCCGTTTAGCAACTCAATATTAAAAGGTTTATCAGCAGAAATCAAAGGCACAGTATCAATTTCCTGGAAATAAAAAAAGCACCCTTTTTAGGGTGCCCTTTTCAGTTAGGTTGGTCGAAATTTCGTTAGTCAAAAGAGAAGCCCGTGGCCACTCTAAAAATAAAAGCGTAAAGCATAATGGCGAAGCTCGCGAAACAAAACCAAGAAAAGGCTTTAAAGTATGACTTTACCAAAGCGCTGCCAAGGTTTCTAAAAGCTTCCAAATAAATCTCTCTGATAAGTAGGGTAGTTTTCATGTTATAGGTATTTAGTTCGATTTGGTGTTTAATTACATATATAACTCTTAATCTGATTATTACGTATTTTATCGAGCTTGTTTGTTGTGAACATGATGCAGCATGTGGTGAAATGCCGATTCGTCTATGGCTTTGCTAGCAAGCTTGTACCATCCATGTTTATATAGTAAGGTTGTACCATAAAAAAACCCGCTTCTTTAAAGGAAGCGGGCTTGATTTTTATTGATAGTCCGAATTACATATTTACAATAATAAATTCAGAACGTCTGTTGCGGAAGTGTTCCTCTTCGGTACATCGTATGTGACCGTTACATCCATTAAGCAATCGTTCTTCGCCGTAACCTGTGGCACTTTCTATACGGCTTTCATCGATTCCACGGGATATGATATAGTCCCTAGTCGATTTGGCCCTCTTGTCGGAAAGGTATTTATTATATACCGCAGAACCCCTAGAATCGGTATGTGATTCGATTTTGATGACCATATTGGGGTATTCGGTCATGACTTCGACCAGTTTGTCCAATTCTGTTGCTGCATCGTTTCGGATATACGATTTGTCAAAATCAAAGAAAATCATTTCGGTCTTCAATTTTTTGATACCATCTTCCAAGGCGATCATTTCTTCGAGACGTTTCATGCTTACATCTGTATTTACCAATTCGTTATCCTTGGTTGCGATTTCTTGGTTGTCTTCAAAGAATTCTCCTTTGGTCGTTTTTAAGATGTATTTGGTGCTACTGTCTAAATCCTCGAATACAAAACTGCCGTCCTCATCGGTTATAACTTCTTTTAGTTTTATACCATTTTCATCCAACAGCTCTACCAACGCCTGTGGCATTAGGTCCCCGGTAATCATTTCGGTTACTACACCTGCAATAGCATTAAGGTTTTCTGGCACTTCCTCGACAATCAAACGTTTGAAGGAATAAATATCATCGTCGCCTTTTCCACCCTCTCGGTTCGAGGCAAAGAACCCTTGTTGGTTCTCCTCGTTTACGATATAGGAAAAATCATCTTTATTACTGTTTACTGGCTGGCCAACATTCACCACCTCCAGAAATCCTTCCTCTTCGTCAATAGCTACTTCGTATACGTCCAATCCGCCTAGACCTACATGCCCGTCGGATGAAAAATATAACTTCTTATCATTAATGAAAGGGAACATTTCTCTTCGCTCCGTGTTAATATCCGGTCCTAGGTTTTTAGGTTCGGAAAAGTCTCCGTTTTCGAGTACGTCCACTACAAAAATATCGGTTTTCCCAATACTTCCCGGCATGTCTGAAACGAAGTAAAGCTTTTTCCCGTCTGGGCTTAGAGCGGGGTGCCCCGTAGAATACTCATCGCTATTAAAGGATACTTCCCGTGCCTCGGTCCACTCTCCGTCAACTTTGTTAGACGTATAAATTTTTAGGTGGTTGACACCATTTTTATCACGCTTCAATTTTTTGCCGTAGTTATTTCGGGTAAAATACATGGTTGTATTATCTGGAGAGAACGTTACGGACGCTTCGTGGTACTTGGTATTGATTTTTTTAGAAAACTTTATAGCGTTTCTTAAATCTTGTGATTCCTCGTTGATCCGGGCTACATAGAGGTCAAGAAATGGCTGATTGTTCCATTTATACTTTCTGGTATTTAGAAAAGATGAATCCTTGGCAGAAGCAAATACCACTTGGCTAGAGTCTAGGAACATCGGTGAAAAATCGGAGTATTCTGTATTGATACTCATATTTTTTATTTCATAATTCTGTGAACTTGCAAGTATATTGTCGAGTACCACTTCATTGGTAACATGGTTATCGGCCTTATAGTTGTTGTTCATGTCGCTGCTCATTTTTTGGTTGTAGAGTCGCATCAGTTTTTTGGCCCTGTTGTATTTGCCCACGCCTTTAAGGGAATGTGCATATTTAAAAAGGTTATCTGCAGATAGTTCCTTTGCATAATTTTCATACAGTAGGTTGTACCAACCGTACGCTTTTTCCATATTGGTGTTGAAGTAATGTGCATCGGCCGCTTTTTGTATGATATCGGCGGTGTAATATTCACCTCCTTTGGCCAAGGCCTCTTCGTATAGTTCTGCCGCCTCGGCATACCACATTTTGTTAAAGTAGCTATCCGCTTTTTGAATGAGTTTGCTTTTATTCGGGGTATCGGAAATTACCGGGGTATCTACTTTGTTCTGGTGATTATCCAGCATATCATAGGTTACCTCGTTTACCGAGACGGGCACCTCGATATTCTGGTCAACCTTGGTTTCCTCTACTGTCTCTGCTATTTGCGGTAACTCCTGATTCTCTACTTCCATTATCCATACTTCGTCCGAGTAGCTGCCCTCTAGGTCAGAGTTACATCGATCAATAGCATACCTCCAGTCTGAATGATGCTCTAAGTATATATAATGAAGACCGTTATCAGGGTTTTCTATTACACCGGCATCAAAACCTTTTTTAGTTAGTTTTTTAACTGTTTTTTTTAGATTACGGCCTTTACTAAAGACACCGGAAATAATGTAATATCCAGCAGTTACTTGATCAAGGTCGCTAAAAGTTCTATAGGCGATATTATTTTTTTTGGCGTTGCCAGCGAATGTATCATCGCTTTTGGGTACGAAAACTGGTTGCCCCCCCATCTCTTCAGAATTATCCGTGCTTAGCAAATTATGCTCAGTAGCCGTTATCTGATTCTCTTGAAAATCCTGGGAGAACGCATTAAACGATAACAATAGAAGGGCGGTGGTAATAAGTTTTTTCATGAGTAAGATCGTTAAAAGAATCTTGGGGATTTCAATCGGTTTTCCCTGGTAATCCATTGATACCTAAGGAAGATTTCATGGGTTCCTGTATTATAATTATTGAGTTCGTTGATACTGTAGTCATAAGCATAGCCTACATTGAATTTTGGCGATATTTGGAAACCGAAAAGGGCACTTACCGAATCGTCCCATCGGTAGTTGGCCCCAAGATTAAGTGTTCCGTTCAATAAAAAGTTTGCCGATACATCTACCGAAATGGGTGCACCGGTCACTTGCTTTATAAAGAATGAAGGCTTAAACTTCAATTCTCGGTTAATATCGAAAACATAACCGCCAATTAAGAAAAAATGTAGGCGTTCCACGGCCTCTGATTCCTGAATTTCATCGTAATGGGCGTTGGTAAAAACGTTGGGAGTAGAAACCCCTAAGTATGCATTACGCGTGAAATAAAAAGCCCCGGCACCTATAGAGGGTAAGAGCTTACTATTAATATTTTCATTGAATCTGGCTTCTGGATCTCTGAACAGACCCTTGCTCCAGTCCAAGCTGAAAAAGCGAACGCCCGCTTTTAATCCTAATGCAAGCCGGTGCCCCCTGTTGTTCAAAATTAAGTGATGCGAATAGTTGGCATCGATATACGTTTCTTCCGAAGGCCCCAGTTCGTCTTGTACAATTGAGAGACCCAGACCATCGAATTGACCTATAGGGGAATCTAAACCAAATGTAATGGTTCTAGGAGAACCTTCTATACCGACCCATTGATCTCTAAAAAGGCTAATAGCGGTCAAATGACCACGAGATCCCGTATAACCTGGGTTTACAGTCATGGTATTATACATGTAATGTGTAACCTGTGGGTCTTGTTGTGCATTGCTCCATAAGGGCAAAAGCATCAGTACTAGCAAGAATTTAAAGATTTGGGATTCTTTCATGCTTATATGGTTGGCTCCGGCGTTAGCTCGGGGTCTAACAGTCACGATTTTGTTTTTACAACTTCGTGCATGTATCTATAGTCTTTCTCTTAACGTTAAAAAATAGTTGTTTATGTACATATTGCCCATTTTGTTGTCAATGTCCTGTTTTTTGTGGTGTAAGGGCCATTACGCGTTATCTACTTCTTCCTTTTTCGGCATATTCAAAAATACCAACTAGAATAATTATTTTGATATGTAAAGCCATCCACTTTTCATGGGATTACCATCTCCCAGTTCCAAGAGATAAAAATAGGTGCCTACCGGCAACTTTTCTTCTGTCTGGATGGTGGTTTTCGCTTCGGAAATTCCGCTCCAATCATTTGAATAGTTTCGTCGCTCGAATACCTTTGTTCCCCAACGGTTGAAAATTTGCAATAGGTTATTGGGATATTCATCGATGCACTCGATGTAGAATACATCATTTATCCCATCCGCATTTGGGGAAAATTCGTTATAGATCGTTAAACATTCCGACTGTGTCACTGAGATAGTTACTTCAGAACGATCATTGTTCGCATTATTGTCAACAGGATCAACGTAGGCTAGTGATGCCACGTTGGTATAGCTAGATCCATCCCTTACAGTAACGGTCATTTCTAAAATGGTACTCTCCCCACTTTCTAGAGCCGGGATGGCCCATACCCCTGTTAAAGCATCGTAGTTACCAACGCTGGCCACGGCGGTCGTTAGTTCAAAACCATCGGGAAGAATGTCCTCAACACCAATATTTGTTGCAGAATCGAAGCCTTCGTTGGTTATGGTAATGGTAAATATCATGGAATCTCCAACAAAAGATTCGGCTCGGTCGGCTGTTTTTACAACGGAAATATCTGTGACAGCAACAACAGTAATTTCCAACAAAGCCTCATCATCTTCCAAGGGTCTGGTAGCGTCATAATTGTTGGGTGTGGAATCTGGATCGGTTGCATCAGAGGCCCTTACTTCACTAACGACAATATATTCCCCCTGGATTCCTGTCGGCCCGTTCGGAACAAGCACAAAACCCAGCACAGTGGTTTCTCCACTGGTTAATGATGGAATAGACCATTGCAGCGTATCTGCTGTTCGCGTGCCGCCATTCTGTACGGAGACAAAATTAAAACCATTTGGTATAATGCTGACAATATCTATATTTCCGGCGTCAAAAGGTCCGTTGTTTGCTACTTCAATAGTAAAAGTGACCGCCTCACCTGAATTGACGGTGAGGTTGTCGGCCGTCATGTTCAATTCAATGTCGGCGATACGTTCTTGCGAAGTGACCAATATTGAAAGAGGATCGCAGTGGCAGTTAGTAGCTGCCGGATCGAAAACTACCAATAGGTTGCTATCGTCTCCACAAAAACTAGCAGCAGCGAAGGTTACGTTTTCAGTCATAGTGCCATTTCCTGACAGGTCTTGATCAAGTGTTCCTGTGTAAATGGCGTTACCGACCCTTGTACCCACATTATCTGCACAATATACCTGGTAAACAGCACCCGTAGGTAAGTCGATACCATTGGTTTCCAAAATTTCAAAATTAAGCTCATACTGGGTATCCCCGTTAGCTAGCTGCCCATAGAGCGCCGATGCGGTTCCGTTAGAGGCAAGGTTCGATTTTTCTATTTGAACTGTCGTACCTGCCGTACCTACCGCAGTTTCACTGGCCGAACAAGAAACCCCACCGCAGGAAAGAACACTACTTATCTCAAAATTATTGATGAACAAATCAGCGCTTGGCGTACAGGTATTGGGCTCATCTTTGGCATAAACGTCAAAAGCATAAAGAATAATGTCACCGTTAGCGGCCCCATCGGGCATTTGAATATCAATTTCTTCATGATTACCCACAATGCTTACTACCGGGTTCGACATAGTGAACGCAGAGGAAGAGGTCAGAGAAGAAGTATCGAAACGAAGACCGTCTGGGAGTACAATACGTGCTACATCGTTCGAAGAGGTGGGACCATTGTCAATGACGATAGTACGCACTTCGATACGCTGGGGTCCGCATCCCTGAAAAATTCCACCATTTGCCACAGTAATCGTCGTTGCGGTCGAATAGCTGGCCTCAGCTCCGTTAAGTACCAACGGGTCGGTCGATAGTCGTACCCCGTTTCCTTCCGCGGGAGTACCACAGGTATTGTTACCGTAGGCGGTATAGGTTATAGCCGTATTGGATGTAAAATCACAGCGTAAGTTGAGGTTTAGATTGATTATGGCAATCTGTTCGTCCAAGGTAAGGGCGTTAGTGGCACCCTTAATTCCCTGTTCCGCAGCAATGGCCGTATGGCCCATGATATTTACATTGACTTGATTCCCGATCAAAGAGGAACTCACCGTTTGTATATCGCCGGAGCCTCTAGGATATTCTACCTGTATGCCATTGATCAACACGCCTGCTACATCGCCGGGAATATCGAAAGTAACATAGGGGTCTATGAGGTTACCGGCATCAGCATTGCGAAGTTCAAGACCTATATTGAAATCTGTACATATATCTACGGAGGTCGTAGGTTGATCGATCAGCTGTACCTGTAGGGTGGCCTCTTGGGTTTCCAATCGAAGAGGTTGGGCATTAAAGTAGGTCGCGGTTTCGTACTGGGTGGTGTTCAATGGATAGGCATCGCAATCCCAGGAGTTCTCAACGGTGATATCCAAGTTGCCACAGGAGGAATAAGTTCCGCTAAAGCGGATACTCTTACAGATACCTGACCCACTAGCAAAGGCACCTAATTCTACCCAGGTGTGGTCTAAATCTTGTAAAAAAATCAGGTTATTTTCGCTGGCGCCCACCATCTCGACCACTTCTGTGACGACAAAGCCCGGACCATGGTCTATTTGAATCCAGTTATAATCAACATCGGTTACCGAAGTGCTACAGATGTCCAGTTCAAAGGACGCCAATGCTTCGCTTCCGGTTACGATAGGATTCGGTGATGAAAGCATAAACTCGGGTGCGTTATAATTAAAACGATTGGTGCGAGTCAACGAATTGGTTTCTGCGTAGTTAGAATAAGCATACTCAACGAATTGCGCCCGATAATCATAGGTGCTGGTATCGGGAGTAGTGGGACCTCCGCTGATGCGAAAACGAATTTCCGGGTAACGGTCACCATTCCAATCCCAGTTTTCAAAGGTGGTTCCCGGGGTGGCCGTTATCGTGTTGCCCGATTGCGAAAAAAGAATACCGCCATTTGTACTGTTAGGGTTTCCCGAAAAGCCATTGGAAGTAACGTCATTCTCAAAAGTAGCTCCTACGGGAATATCAAATTCGGTCGATTGCCAAAGATACACCGGTCGGTATTCATTTGGAAAGATGTCCCCGATATTTCCGGTCTGGAATTGGAGTCGTGTGTTCGCCAAAACCGAATTGCAGGCATTGGCCGTGGCCTGCGAAAATAGCGTCTGTATGCTTGCTTTTACATAGGAGACTTGGTCACCAAGGCTAAGACAACTTGTTTTGTTTCCTAAACCGTTGAAATAGAAAAATTCACCTCGAAAATTAGAAAGATCAAAAAGAACGGCCGTATTGAAATTATCGTTGAATACAAATTTTAGCTGCATATCAATTACATCGCCAGGATTATAGGGTATACCAACTCCATTGGCATCTGACAGATTAAAGCGAAGGCGATAATTTCCGGGGCTGTCCGTAATAAATACCGGTGTACCTACCAGGGTATTGGGCCCAGCATTGATTTCGATGTTGGAGTCGGCATCCTGGAGATATGAAATGATATCCGATCCGCCACCGTTGGTAGGTACTGAATAAGTCAGATCAAAGTACAGATTGTCGACACTGATGTTAAAAATGCTGGAGGAAGCGGTAAGCAGCATCTCGTCTCGAGCGGCATAGGTATCCAAATTGTGGTCGGTGGCATTTAAGCTTACCAGGGTAGCCATACTCGAGTCGGTCCACCCTGGAGTAAAGCGCTGTGCGTCAAAGTTCTGAATAACAGGGCCATCACACGAACTAGGACATACTGCGTTCATTTGGATAACACCACAATGAACATCTTCCGAAACACACTGACTTTCATACCTAGTGGTATAATTTATTTGTAAAGGTCCCGATGCTCCACTACCGCAGCTATATTCAAGTGGAAAAGGAATATTCTCGTTCCAATAGTCTTGATTGATCGAATTCAGATCGGTGGTACTATAGGTAATTGTATTTCCGATCTGAGTGTATTCCGGTCCTGCGGTGGCTGCTAAACCAACACCGGCAGGGACATTTAGGGTGACCGTCCATGAAGAACTGGGGTCAGGGGTAAAGAAAGGTTGCCCATTGCACAAAGGCCTGTCTCTTCCTCCCACCTGAAGACCACTTTGAATCGCTACATTAAATGCTTGCCCATCAAAAATATCGGTCGGTGCGGTAGTATTAGAAGTACGACCAGTAAAATATGAATTGCTAAAGTAGCTCTGGTTCGATAATACCTCGGTTCCGCATTGGTTAAAACCGTAGGCATGTGTTCGTAAAAAGTTGTATTGAATGAATCTTTTTTCCTCTTCGGTACAAGTAGAGGGCGATAGCAGATCAAAATCAAAATCAAATAAAATGTCTATTGCGGCTCCCGCTGGCAAATCATCAAAATAGCCATCGCCATCCAAATCGTCAAGTCCAACACCCGCTCCATCAGGATCGATGTTTTGCAAAAGTGAGGGTGGAATGATGTACGAGCCGGCCCCAACGCCTGCAAATTGGGTATTTGGTAATTGGGTCACAGGTATTGCAGTTCCCGTTGTAGCGAATCTGAAATTATCTATGATTTTGGAAACATTGGGACGGTCGTTGCCGAACAACCCGTTTTGCGTACTGGTTGTCTGAACCGAATTATTTTGACCAAACCCCGTATTGATGACTACATCATATGCTGGCGCACTTGGCGAGGTATTTGCAATTCTAGCCTGATAGGTAGCGGTAGATGTTAAATCGGTATTCCCAAAATTATTGATTTCAGATACTACCAAGTTGGGCAATGCAGTGCTAACATTTACCACTCCGGAAACAGGTGCGGTTATCTGGCATATTTCGGCAATGCTACACCCCCATTCCGCCTGGTGGCTAATGGTATGCGTACCGCAGGCTTCTACCGTAAAGGTTTCCTCCAATAAAATATTTTCGCTATCCTCAAACAAGTTGTCACCATTCCCTACATTTCCCAAAAAAGGTGCGCTATTCAGGTCAATGGTGTAGGTGTAAACACCGCCAACCGATGAAATAGGGGTCAGTATCGTACCGTTGAAGGACAATGCATATACGTCATCTAGGTCTTCATCTACCGTAACGGTGTACGAAAAGCGTTCTAAAGTACCGTTTCCTGAGTTATTTATTTCGATGGTTTTGGTAACGTTTTCACCAAGTTGGGCAACCGTATTCCCGTAGTTGAGGGTCGATAAAAGGGGACTCAGGAAGTTGTAGGAGTTAATGGTGGGGTCATTATCCGATTCTGCTTGAGGTCCTAGGGCGTTGGTATATGTGATGGAATGGGCATCCTTGAACAGTCCGCCACTATATGAAAACTGTACGGCATCGCAATCTCCCGATTTTCTAAAGCGAAATCGCACCCTATCCGACGTTTGCCAATTTGCATTAGTGGGCCGTTGTAATGAAAATTCTGGCGCATTGGGATTGGAATCGTCAACTGTTAACACAAAATCTCCGGAGCCTTGTTGCTCACGAATTTCGGCGCTTCCTGGGATATAGGAAACCCCATCAGGAAGGTCAAACACGATCAGAAAGCTATTGTTATCCGATGTTTTGGATAGAATATTTAGAAAAGTGAATGAGTTATTGCTACCACCACACGGTCCTAGATCTTGAGAAGTAACACCAACGCGAAAGTCAGCATTATTGATTTGTGCAGAAGAGGTTGTTATAAAAAAAGCCGATACCACAAGTGATACAACCAGTTGAATCGAATAACGTCCTATACCGGACGTGTGTATGTTATTTGCCCCCATACTTTAGTTAGGTTAGCTCGTAAAATTTGGGTTACGAAAGAATATTGACCCTTAGGCCAAGACCTCTAAATTATTTTGTACAACTGAGCGGGGGAAATCTTTGTTGTGTAATATGGTTTAAGCAAGGTAAAAACCTCGTTTATAGCTGTTTCCTACATTTCATTTTTTGTAAAAACATTCGTTAGACTAGGTTTCTCTCTCTTTTTTAATCCTCCCTGATTATCTTGAGATGTATAGCCATCCAGTTTTTGGGGTAGCGGATCCATTTCCTAAATCGAGTAGATAATAGTACGTGCCCACAGGGAGTTTATCTTCGGTTGCTATGGTGGCCCTTCCTATTGATGTGCCATCCCAATCATTATTATATCCGTTGGTTTCGAAAACTAGAACACCCCACCTGTTGAATACCTGCAATCTATTGTCGGGGTATTGTTCGATACACTCTATAAAGAACACATCATTCAGACCATCGTTATTCGGGGAGAACTCGTTAAATATGGTCAAGCATTCAGCTTGTGTAATGGTCGGTGTAACCTCCGACCGATCATTATCCATATTAGGATCAATTTGATCCACATAGATCAACTGCGCGATATTCGTGTAATCATCTACATCGGTTACCGTTACAGTCATTTCTAAAGTGGCGGTTGCTCCGGGAGTAATCGATGGAATCTCCCATGTGGCTATGGTTTCGTTATAGGTGCCATTATCGGTATTGGCGGAAACCAAGGCGTATCCGGCCGGGAGGGCATCCTCTATTCCGATATTGGTGGCTTCATATGAGCTGTTGTTTGTCACCGCAATGGTAAATACAATGGTATCTCCGAAGAAGGTTTCCGGTTTGTCCACATTTTTGACCACCTCCAAATCCACGGTTGGTGATGGTATGGTATAGCTAGCCTCATCATCTTCACTTTGGTCACCATCATCATTGTTGGGTGTTGAATCGGGATCGAATTGGTCTGAGGTCGTTATTTGCGCCGTATTCGTATATTCATCAAGCACATTTGCCGGGGCATTCACAGTAACCTCATAGGACAAGACTTGCGTACCTACCGGTACATTGGGTAATACCCATGTAATAATAGTACCGTTAACGGTGCCTCCATTGTTTACGGTTCCAAGAGTGAATCCGCTCGGTAACTGGTCTTCTACCGTTACGTTGGTCGCTAGGCCGGGACCATCGTTTACCACAGAAAGCTCAAAAAGAACTGTGTCACCTGCATTCGGATTTTGTATGGCACTTGTGGCCAATGCTTTTGAAAGACTTAAGTCTGCGGGAACCAAGAGTATGGAAGCGCTATCCTCATCGTCCTCACTTTGGTCGCCATCATCATTATTAGGAGCTGAGTCCGGATCGTATTGATCTACCTGGACTACTTGGACCACATTCGTGTATTCAGCGGTTCTTCCGGTAGGAATATTGACGGACACTTCAAATGTCAATATCAGGGAAGTACCATTGGGAACATTTAGTCCGCTCCACATGATGGTTGTCCCTGTTTGGGTGCCGCTGTTGTTTATGTTGGTGACCGTAAATCCTTCCGGAACGGTATTTTCAACGGATACATTGGTAGCATCATTGGTCCCGTTATTGATGACCTCAACAGTAACCATTAAGATGTCCCCTGGATTTGCGTCAGTAACTGAAATGGTATTGATTATCTCCAAATCGGTTTGTTGTGGAACAATGGAAACTGCATCCTCATCGTCCTCGCTCTGATCGCCATCATCATTGTTGGGGTTCGAGTCGGGATCGTAATTCGAAGAGGATGTTATTTGTGCGGTATTGATATATTCTCCAGGAGTACCGGTCGGTGGATCAACGGTAACGGTAATTGTTACTGATGCTGAAGTGCCATTGGCTATTAAAGGTAGTGTCCAATCTCCCGTAGTATTGTCATAGGTGCCGTTGGCCGCATTTCCGGTGTCGGATATATACGTAAGGCCCTGAGGCAGTAAATCCTGTAATACAGCGCCTGCCGGGGAATCGATAGGCCCATCATTAAAGACCGTTAGGGTAAAAACAATGTTATCTCCTATATTCGGATTTGTATTGTCTACTGTTTTCGTTATTCTTAAATCAGATGTTGGCGCAACAGTAATGGTTACTTGGTCTGTATTTTCACATCCGTTCCCATCTGTTCCCACAACTGTATAAGTGGTAGTGGTCAATGGAAAGACCGTATCCCCATCGGTAACGCCATTATCCCATATGTAGCTATTTGCACCCGAACCCGTCAGGATAACCGGTTCCCCGGCATTTATGGTGGTGACAGATGCATTTGCGGTAACGTTTGGCAATGCGTTCTGGGTAATGGTAATCCGGGTTCTAGTAGCACTGGTACAGCCGTTGACGGTATTTCTGGTTTCAGCGAAGAAATCGTTGGTTCCGTTCACCAGGCTGGCCTCTGCCGGACTGAAAGTCAGTGTGCCTGTTGCCACAGCGGTACCATTGGTCGCCTGTGTATACCAATCAACTGTTTCGTCTGCTCCTATCGCGACTTCCATTGTTGGCACGGTGCTTCCGATACAATAGGCTTGGTCTCCCTGTATCACGGTAGGAGCATTCACTACGGGACAGGCGCAATTGGGCGCAGTTACAGCATTTGTCTGTAAGCATCCTGTTGTTGTATTTTCTGTTGTGATATCAATGTCGCTTCCCGATGGGATATTATCAATAGTCCAGTTGTTACCGGAGGTATTGACGATGTTAGCAGCCGGTATATTGGAAGTAACTACATCAGCATCGGTAGTAATGATCACGGAATAGGTCAAAAGATCGGGGGCACACTGCGCTCCAGGCCCTGAAACACTAAAGGATGGTAATTCATTTTGAGTAATGGTAATCAATGTCCGGGTAGCACTGGTACAACCGTTGACGGTATTTCTGGTTTCAGCGAAGAAATCGTTGGTTCCGTTCACCAGGCTGGCCTCTGCCGGACTGAAAGTCAGTGTGCCTGTTGCCACAGCGGTACCATTGGTCGCCTGTGTATACCAATCAACTGTTTCGTCCACTCCTATAGCGACTTCCATTGTTGGCACGGTGCTTCCGATACAATAGGCCTGATCACCTTGAACAATACTTGGGGCATTTACCGTCGGGCAGGCACAATTAGGAGCGGTAATGCTCAAGATATTGTTGCAAGAAGTAGTCGGGTTGGTAACGGTAACGACAATATCGTTTCCAGTGGTTATTCCCGAAATGGTCCAATTATTTCCTCCATTATCGATAACCGTACCTTCTGTGCTTGTAACATTTCCATTGTTAACATTCACCGATAATGAATAGGTCAAAAGATCGGGAGCGCAACTCGGAGCATTATCTATGGCAATGGTAGGCAATGGATTAATGGTTACCTCAATTTCCGAACGCGTACTTTCACATCCACTTATAGATTGGCTCACAAAATAGGAAGTGTTTCCGGCGGTCGCGGTGCTAGGGGTGGGCGCGGCGGCACTTCCGGTTCCCCCGGTCGCGGCGGTATACCACAATAGGTTGGACCCGGTGGCCGTAAGCTGTGCGGCGGTATCGCCTTCACAGTATACAACGGGCGATGTCACTGTCGGTGCGCCGGGTATGGCGTTGACGGTCACTACGATCTCGGCCCTTGGGCCCTCGCATCCGTTGCCGTTGGTCTGGCTCACAAAATAGGAGGTGTTTCCGACGGTCGCGGTACTCGGGGTGGGAGCGGCGGCACTTCCGGTTCCCCCGGTCGCGGCGGTATACCACAATAGGTTGGACCCGGTGGCCGTAAGCTGTGCGGC
>CANLQD010000002.1 GCA_947493175.1 uncultured Flavobacteriaceae bacterium
CATATCGATAGGGGATTGTGACTTCCCCGATCCACCGGGCGGCGGGGACGATGATGCTGGTAAGGACGAAGACCAGCAGGTCACCTTCGAACTGTACTTTACCCGTATGCAGGTCTTGCTCGACATGCAGGCGGCTTTAGCGGTCGCTACCGAAAGGGCTGAAAGAGAGTGGCTGAACGCCCAGCAGGAGACATTCAGAAGGGAGATCAACCGACAGTTAGGCACCAACCATACCAGTTTCGCCGCGGCCCAAAGGGATTTTTTCAGAAACTATGAAAAAAACCATAAAAAGCTGGATGGGACACTGGCTGACATAACCAGCGATTATCTCAACGATTATTTGAGCAAGAACGGAGAACAGGAACGGTATACTACAGAACTCTATTACGCTAAGGAGTGGCAATATTGGCGCAACTGGTGCGGACCGCACAGCGCCCCACGTTGTACCGAACTAGAGGCACAATACGTACAGGGAAAGCGTCTAGGAGAGGCGACCTCGGAAGTACAGATCGATGAACTTCATGATATGGCATTTGCCGATTTTGGAAGAATGGAATATCAAGCGGCCCTGAGTAGTTCAAAGCGGCAGGGCATGCAGTCCATCATAGATGACAATTCCGTGGTAGACCATATGGTACAGAACCACCTTTCACTCTATAACAACAGTTCGTTGGAGGACAAAGTGTACTACATGACCGCATATCTTACGCAATATTATAACAGGTCGGCCGGGCCGTTGACCGTTCCCATATCGACTTACAGACTGCCCGATCTATGGAGCAGGCAGATGCTGGTGGACATGGGGATGGAGCGAACCCCCGACTTACACTATGAAGAAGAAATATTCGAACAACCATATAAATACAGCAGCCCAGAAATTCGACTTCTACAGGAAGAAGTGCTGCAAAGACACTTGGAGGACTTAGATTTGGAAGCGTTGGCAAGACAGAACATTAGGTACACCGTATTGAATGCAAATGATAACGACCCCGGTTGGGTATCGGAAAACGGTTCCATAGCTGGTACCGGCCTTAACAGTTTAAAATACTTTAGAAAGTATACGACCTTTGTCGAATCGCACGGGGTCATGGTCTATAACCTGAACAACGGTGCCATTGTAGAGGAATCGATAGGTCCTTTGGCGACAGGCGGTGGCGCTATTCCCGATCAAAGCCAGATTCCATATTCCAACGGGTACTATTACTATGTATGGCAAAAAGATTCGGCAAGGATCAACGACCTATATGCGCTCCGCTTGCCGGAAACGGGGGTATCGGTACAGAGTGACCATTATTTGGTCACCAAATTCTGGGACCTGATAAAAGTAACCGGCAGGTATGCCACTCCAATGGAAGATGCCCTAATAATTTATGAGGGGTCGGATTTTGATGGGGTGGAGCAATCACAGTTGGAGGCAGGAGTCTGGATTGTTGTAGGCCTTATACCAGGAAGTAAACTGGCAAAGCCGGTAACCCGTATCGTAGGGAATGCCGAACCCCTGATGAAGCTAATCAAAATTGGTGACGATGTACTTATCAGGGTCATTCGCCCGGTCTCTGACGAAGTACTATCCAAAATACGAAATGCGGTCTACCCCGGAGCTATGAGCGCCATAGAGGAAGCCATCGAGAACGGGAAATTCTTTGCCGATGTCATTGAAGAGTCCATGGATGAAATATCGGAGCTTGCGGAAAAGCTAGAACGTAAGCTTGAGTGGGAGGAAGTATTGGCACTATTCAAAAGGGGCAATGATTTTAATAATAAGGCTATTGATTTAAAATGGTATCAATACCACGAAGTAACATTAAGTAATGGTAAACGATTAGACAGCTATAATAAAGCTCTTGGTGAAATAGTCTCACGCAAGGCTACAGATCTCGACAAGATTCAATTTTCTACTTTCGACAAGTATCTAAAGGAACTAAAGAATAAGTATCCACCGGGAATCTTAATAAATTCCAAAAAATATAAAAAGTTTTTAAATGGACAAACATTGCAAGGTCAGCAGTATCTGGAAATCCCGGATACGAATAGGAACTTACCGAACATTCAGGAATATATCGATTATGCTTGGGAAACCTATGGCATACGTATTAGATTTAGACCGGAATAATTGTAGTTACAAGTTGATCAATACAAGAGACTAAAAGATAAGAACAATAACTTGCACCCTGTTCTTAATCGGACGGGGTGTTTATGGATTAATTTATGAGCGTAGTAGCAACAAACAGCAAATTCAGACAACATTTTAGTGTGGCATTATTCTTGATAACCGCCTCGAATTCGATGTATTGTCAAAAGGATGAAATCTATACCAATACACAACAAGGTAAATGGCTGGTGGGGCTAACAACAACGATTCAAAACAATAGTGCACCGGGTGTAAGTTATACAACCGAAAAAAGAAAAGGGGATAACTTTGAAACCGGCAGGTACGAGAAGACTTTCGTTTTAAGTCTTGCCCCAAAGGTCGGGTACTTTGTTTCGAACAATTTGGCCCTCGGTTTTGAGGGTAGCTTGGGACTTATCAGCTTAAAAGACGATGGTTTTGATGGTAGCAATGATAATGGGACGGTTTGGAATTTAGGCCCGTTTGCACGTTATTACATCGGTGCCAAAAGTTTTAGACCCTTTGTAGAAGCAGGTATTTTTTACGGGCGTGAGAACTTTGAATTTGACGACCCTGACCCAAGTGGTTTTGATGTTATTTTTAAGGATTACACATTTACCTACGGTGGTGGTGCGGGAGTAGCTTTTATTTTAGGCAATAAGTTTAGTTTTGATGCTATGCTATTGTACAATAGGAAATTAACAAAAGAAATCGAGGGCAATCCTGATAACGAACGAACCATTGTATCAGGAATATTTTTTAAACTTGGATTTTCATTGTATTTAAATTAATCTATCCTAAAACCGGTAGTTGTTATTTAAATCTTCGGAGCTGGAAAGTATTGTTAAATTAAAAAATCAAACTATTTTTACTTTTAAGCTATTTTAATTATAATGAGTATAGAACGCTTTAAAACATTTTTTAGAGAGAACGGTTTTTGCGACCGACTGGAAGCTATCAGCAAAGATTTTGGTGATCAGCCGGGAAGGGAACGACTAAGAAAAGTGGACAAAAATATGGTTCTTGACATATTCGATGAACTGGGATACAAACCAAAATATATACATAGTGAAACCTTTTATCAAATAATTGAGGTTATCGAAGGTTATGAGTTTTACTATCACATGAGTTCTAAATATGCCTTAGTAGAACAATTCTTTGGGGTTACGAATGAAAGCACTCAAGAGCATTTCGGTACATTGAGCGAGGGATTATGCCGGGAGGGTACAATAATGAGGGATGGTTATCCCCAATTAAATAGCATACCGGATCCTAGATTCCACGACCTAATAGAGCTACTTAATATTCTGAAAAGAGGGCTTAGCGTTTACGAAGATTTTAAAAATGCGGTGGTAGACCAACGGCCTATTTAGGTTTTGAAAGTTGCTATACTACAACCGCGTCCTAATGAGGATTAATTTCTATTACTTAGTTGAATAAAATAAGGGTGTCATTATCAAAACTGGAATCCATGGTGCTTACCTAACAATACGGTTCTGGAAAATAGTTTAATGTTCGTACATAAAAACAAGTTTATCCGCAGTTTTACAAAATCAAAAGGCGTATGAAAACTGCTTAATTTGGTAGTTTTTAAGATAATTCCTCTAGATGTAAAGAATAAATATCCTTGCCCTAGAAGTTACTCAAGTCCTTCGTTTCATCACCGCGGCCGCAACACCACAAATGGGATAATCATCTCCTCCAGCGACACCCCGCCATGTTGATAGGTGTTCCGATAATAACTCACATAGTGGTTGTAGTTGTTCGGGTAGGCAAAAAACAGGTCGTTTTTGGCAAAAATAAAGGAACTGCTCATGTTGATACTGGGCAAATAAATGCTTTTGGGGTCTCGCGCCTCCAGCACATCTTTCTCATCATAGGTAAGGCTACGCCCGGTCTTATAGCGTAGGTTCAGGCTGGTATCCTTATCCCCGATGACTTTAGAGGGCTGTTTAACATTAATGGTTCCGTGATCGGTGGTAATGATCAAACGCATGCCCATGGTCTGCGCCTGTTGGATAATCTCCAATAAGGGAGAGTTTTTAAACCAGCTTTGGGTCAGGGAACGGTAGGCCTTATCGTTACTGGCCAGTTCTTTGATGACTTCCATCTCAGTCTTGGAGTGCGAGAGCATATCTACAAAGTTGTACACGATGACCGTTAGGTCATTGTCTTTCTGGGAGCGGAAATTTTGTGATAGGTGCTTCCCCTGTTTTAAACTGCTAATTTTATGATATTCCCATTTGATATCGAGCCCCAAACGCTTGATCTGTGCACCCAGAAATTTGTCCTCAAAAAGGTTCTTGCCTCCTTCATCGGTATCGTTCTTCCACCAATCGGGATATTTTTTTTCCATGTCCAAGGGGGTGAGTCCCGAGAAAATAGCATTTCTCGCATACTGTGTAGCCGTGGGTAGAATGCTGAAATAGGCTTCTTCCTCCTCTTTTTTATAAAAGCTGCCGACGCTGTCCTCGAAAGCCAACCACTGGTCGTATCGCAGGTTGTCGATAACAACGAGTAGGGTAGGGCCCTCGGCCAATTCGGGAGCAATCTTGTCCTTGAACAGCGTGTGCGACATAACGGGCCCCTCCGGGTCCTGGAACCAATCCAAGTAATTGCGGTCTACGAACTTCCCGAACTGGGTGTTCGCCTCGGCCTTTTGCGATTCCAGTATTTCGAACATGCTGGGATCCTCGATTTCTTCGAGCCGCAGCTCCCAATAGATGAGTTTTCGATACAGGTTCACCCATTCCTCATAGGTGTTCACCATCGAGAGGTCCATCGCGATCTTACGGAATTCTTGCTGATAATTACTGGTGGTCTTTTCGGAGACGAGCCGTGAGTGATCCAGGTTCTTTTTAAGGGACAGTAAAATTTGATTGGGGTTCACCGGTTTGATCAGGTAGTCGGCGATCTTAGCGCCGATCGCCTCTTCCATAATAAATTCTTCCTCGCTTTTGGTGATCATCACCACGGGTAAGGAGGCATTGGTCACTTTGATTTCGTTCAAGGTCTCCAGTCCAGAAATACCAGGCATGTTCTCATCCAAAAAAACAATATCGACCTTACTGGTCTCTAGTTCCTCAAGCGCCTCTTGCCCGCTTCTACAGGGAATGACCTCGTAATTTTTTCCTTCTAAAAATAAAATATGTGGTTTTAACAGGTCGATCTCATCATCGACCCAAAGTATCTTTATGTTGTTCATCTTTTTATAACTACAAATTCAAAAATCAAATTCAAGCGGAGGTGTCAAGTCCAAGCCCGGGCCATCAAGGCATGCCCGAATTACACGAATTTTCACAACAGTGGGTAAAAATGGTACATTTCACCCACCGCTCTATACAAATACAAATTCAAGCGAAAGTCTTCCATACAAAATCTGACATGCGTACCTCAAACGCTTTCTATCTCGTATCTCCCGTCTTCTGTCTCCCGTCCTCTATCTTCCGTCATCATTCTCCCGTCTCCCGTCAACTCCCAACAACATTTATCTGTTTTCAGAAACCTACTGTCTCATTGACATCGATATTAAAGTGATTTAAACTTTTTGGATTCAAGCGAAAATCAGCATTTTTTTGGTCATTTGAAGGCTTTTTAGAGATGCATAGCAGGGCTACGGAACGAGAAAAAGGCGAAAAATGGTCAAAAAAGGGCGATTTTTTAGCAAATTGAAAAAATTTAAATGACTTCATTGTCTAACTTTGTTTCTCTCTCAAAAAACAGTCCAATTTTGACCGCCTCACAGAAACTTAAAATATTCAATGATCCAATTTACGGATTTATTAGCATCCCTAATCCGCTCATTTTCGAGTTGATAGGGGACCCTTACTTTCAACGTCTGCGCCGTATTTCGCAAATGGGACTTTCGTATTTGGTATATCCCGGGGCACATCATACCCGTTTTCAACATGCGTTGGGGAGCATGCATTTAATGCAGCAGGCCATACAACTGCTTCGTTTTAAAGGGGTTGAAATTAATAGGGAGGAAGAGGAAGGCCTGTTGATAGCAATTTTGTTGCACGATATCGGGCATGGTCCCTTTTCACATGCCATGGAACACAGTATCGCGGAAGAGGTGCACCATGAAGCGATTTCCCTCTTTTTTATGGAGGCGCTGAACGAGAAGTTTAACGGAAGTTTAACTACGGCCATTGCCATCTTCACGGGAACCTATCCGAGGACCTTTCTAAACCAACTGGTCTCGGGCCAGTTAGACATGGACCGGCTCGATTATCTAAAGCGCGATAGTTTTTACACCGGAGTGGCGGAAGGGAATATCAATGCCGAACGCCTGATCACCATGTTGAACGTGGTCGATGACACCTTGGTCGTCGAGGAGAAAGGCATTTATTCCGTGGAAAAGTTTCTCATGGCCAGGCGTTTCATGTATTGGCAAGTGTATCTGCACAAGACAAGCCTCGTGGCCGAGCAGCTCTTGATCCGTACCTTTAAGAGGGCAAAGGAACTCTTGGCGGCCGGGGAAACGGTCAGCTGCAGCGATACCTTATTGTTTTTTCTTCAACATAAGATTACAAAAACTGGTTTTTCGCCAGAAGTGCTCCATCGGTTTTCCCTTTTAGACGATGTTGATATTTTGGGAGCCTTAAAAAGATGGCGACATCATTCAGATTATGTGCTTTCCAACCTATGCGCTATGTTATTGGATCGTAGACTTTTGAACATTAAACTTAAGAATAAGCCGATTGCGGAGGAGAAATTGACGGCCCGTATACAGCAACTAAAGGCCGACCATGTTCTTACCGACCAGGAGGCGGCCTACTTTGTGTTTGCCGATCGCATTGAAAATAGGGCTTACGACCAAAACAGGCAGAACATTAATATTTTGAAAGGCAATGGTCGTTTGATCGATGTGGCCAAAGCTTCCGATCACCTCAATTTAAAGGCCCTTTCGAAAACGGTCACCAAATATTATATGTGTTATCCCAAAGAGCGCATTACAGTCGGCACCTAAAAGGACTGCTTTGAAATAGTTGAATCCTGTAAAGACAATGCCACCTCCTTAAATTTTGGGATTGCCGAGCACGATTCAACCTGCCTGTCGCTGGTAAGAATGGTCTACTCGTATTCTAATGCCACATTTCAAAACAGTCTCTAACAATTTTTGTTACTTTTGTTGCCATGATTTTTACTGCGGGCCAAATTGCGGGAATTTTAGAAGGCGAATTGGAAGGGAATCCAGACATCTCGGTCCATAAGTTGGCCAAGATCGAAGAAGGGGAAAAAGGATCTCTCACTTTTTTAGCGAATCCGAAGTATACCTCCCATATTTATACGACAAAGGCCTCTATCACTATTGTCAATAAAGATTTTGTGCCAGAACAGTCCTTAGAGACCGCTTTAATTAAGGTCGACGATGCCTACGAATCGTTTTCCAAGTTACTCGAGTATTACAATCAAGTAAAGAATAACAAGGAAGGTATTGAAAACCCTGTCTATAAATCAGATACCGCCACCCACGGTGAAGGGCTCTATCTCGGGGCGTTTGCCTATTTGGGAAACAATGTAAGCTTAGGAAAGCATGTGAAGATTTATCCAAATGCTTATGTAGGGGATAATGTTGTTATCGGGGATCATGTAATCGTATTCGCCGGGGCCAAGATTTATTCGGAAACCGTCATTGGCAACAACTGTGTTATTCATAGTGGGGCAGTGGTCGGTGCCGATGGTTTCGGTTTTGCCCCCAATAAGGACGGAGAGTTCAAAAAAATTCCCCAGACCGGTAATGTGATCTTGGAAGACAATGTAGATATCGGAGCAGGCACCACCATCGATCGTGCTACGTTGGGGTCTACCATCTTGCGAAAAGGGGTGAAACTCGATAATCAGATACAAATAGCCCACAACGTAGAAATTGGAGAACATACGGTCATTGCGGCGCAGACGGGTGTGGCCGGTTCCACGAAAATTGGTAAGAACTGTATGATCGGCGGGCAAGTAGGCATCGTCGGGCATATTTCTATAGGGGACCGCGTAAAGATACAAGCGCAATCGGGTATCGGAAGAAATGTAAAGGACGATGAGGTACTACAAGGCTCACCTGCCTTGAATTACGGAGATTATAACAAGTCGTACGTTCATTTTAAGAACCTACCGAAGATAACGAACAAAATAAGCGAACTGGAAAAAAGAATTGACAGTGAGTAACAAAACGACAATAAAACAACGGACCATTGCAAAAGAGGTGATCCTCAAAGGGGTGGGACTACATACGGGAGAAGACGTTACAATGAAATTTGTACCGGCTCCCGAGAATCATGGCTATAAATTCAAAAGGGTAGATTTAGAGGGCGCCCCAGTAGTCGAGGCCGATGCCAACTATGTAGTAAATACCCAAAGAGGTACCAACCTGGAAAAAAATGGGGTCAAAATACAGACATCGGAACATGTGCTGGCCGCTTTGGTGGGCATGGGAATCGATAATGTGCTGATCGAGCTAGACGCCCCTGAACCGCCTATTATGGACGGGTCTTCGAAGTACTTCGTAGAAGCCTTGGAAATTGTGGGCGCCGTGGAGCAAAAAGCGCCGCGGGACGAATATGTAGTGCAAGAGGTCATCACTTATAAAGACGAGGAGACCGGGAGTGAGATAACCGTAATTCCGGCAGATGAATACCAAGTGACCACCATGGTCGATTTCGGCACGAAGGTACTCGGTACCCAAAATGCTACTTTGGAACACCTTTCTGATTTTAAGGAAGAGATTTCAAATGCGCGTACCTTTAGTTTTCTACATGAGTTAGAAATGCTGTTAGAGAACGGTTTGATCAAAGGAGGGGATCTCAACAATGCGATTGTATATGTTGATAAGGAGATTTCGGCCAGTACCATGAAGAAGCTTGAAAAAGCCTTCGGAAAGGAAAAACTCTCTGTAAAACCCAATGGAATACTAGATAACCTGACCTTACATCAACCGAACGAGGCGGCGCGACATAAACTGCTAGACGTGATTGGAGATCTAGCCCTCATCGGTACGCCGATACGCGGCAAGGTAATCGCCAATAAACCGGGCCATTTTGTAAACACACAGTTTGCAAAAAAACTATCGAAAAAAATAAAAGTAGAAAAGCGCAACAGCGTTCCCAAGTTCGATTTGAGCCAACCACCTTTGATGGACATTCATCAAATCATGGCTATGTTGCCCCACCGACCGCCGTTTTTACTGTTAGACAGGGTACTAGAGCTATCCGATTCCCATGTGGTCGGGATGAAGAACGTGACGATGAACGAGCCCTTTTTTGTGGGGCACTTTCCCGGAGCGCCCGTAATGCCAGGGGTCTTGCAGGTAGAGGCGATGGCTCAAACCGGAGGTATCTTGGTGTTGAGCACGGTTCCCGATCCGGAGAACTACCTTACGCTGTTCATGAAAATAGACAATGTAAAATTTAAAAGACAAGTAGTACCCGGTGACACGCTCATCTTCAAATGTGATCTTATTTCCCCAATTCGACGCGGTATCTGTCATATGCAGGCCTATGCATACGCCAATGATAAATTGGTATCCGAAGCGGAAATGATGGCGCAAATTGTAAAAAGAACAGAATAATATGAACCAACCCCTTGCCTATATTCATCCAGGCGCAAAAATTGCCAAAAATGTAGTGGTAGAGCCCTTTACCACCATACATAATAATGTAACGATCGGCGACGGTACCTGGATCGGTTCGAATGTGACCATCATGGAAGGGGCACGGATCGGAAAAAATTGCAATATCTTCCCCGGAGCCGTTATTTCGGCACCTCCGCAGGATTTAAAGTACAATGGGGAGGAAACAACGGTTACCATAGGCAATGGTACGACCATACGCGAATGTGCCACCATTCATAAAGGAACTTCGGACCGGAACAAGACGGTCATCGGTAAAAATTGCTTGATCATGGCCTATTGCCATGTAGCTCATGACTGTTTGGTCGGGAACAATTGTATTTTCTCCAACAATTCTACCTTGGCAGGGCATGTAACCATTGGGGATAATGTGGTTTTGGCAGGATTGGTCGCGGTACATCAATTCGTGTCGGTAGGGCAGCATGCGTTCGTAACAGGAGGGTCTTTGGTACGAAAAGACGTGCCTCCGTACGTAAAAGCGGCTCGAGAACCCTTGTCCTATGTGGGCATTAATTCAGTGGGGCTTCGAAGACGCGGTTATAAATCGGAAAAAATCCGTGAGATTCAGAATATCTACCGCATTCTTTACCAGAAAAATTACAACAATACCCAAGCGGCGCAAATTATAGAAGCCGAAATGGAAGCGACTCCGGAGCGGGACGAAATCCTTCAATTTATCAGGGATTCGCAACGGGGTATCATGAAAGGGTATTTTAGCAATACCTAAATAACCCGACCCTCTTTGTAGGGGTGTTAAAACAATAATCAAACAAGAGTAACTAATAGCCCATGGCATCAACATCAGACATTCGAAAAGGATTGTGTATTCGCTACAACAACGACATTTATAAAATCATAGAGTTCCTTCATGTAAAACCGGGAAAAGGCCCGGCCTTTGTTCGCACCAAACTAAAAAGTGTTACCAATGGCAAAGTTATCGACAACACGTTTTCTGCCGGACATAAAATTGATGATGTGCGGGTAGAAACCCGTAATTATCAGTATTTATATGCCGACGGTGAAACCTATCACTTTATGAATACAGATGATTACAATCAAATCACTTTACAAGAGAACGCATTGGATGCGCCGGGATTACTCAAAGAAGGGGAGGTTGTAAAAATCATGTTCAACACAGAAGATAGTATGCCACTTTCTGTAGATATGCCTGCTAGTGTTGTGCTGGCGGTTACCTACACGGAACCCGGAGTCAAAGGAAATACAGCTACAAATGCTACGAAACCGGCCAAAGTGGAAACAGGTGCAGAAGTCAATGTACCATTATTTATCAACGAGGGTGATAAGATTAAGGTAGATACATCGAGTGGTTCGTATATGGAACGTGTAAAAGAGTAGCTGGTCGAATCGGATTGGTTTTTACCCCATTTGAAAGGCTTCACATCGCTAACACAAAAGAATAAGAAAAGAAATTGAGATTTCCCGCCCCCTACACCTTAAAACAAATAGCTACGATTATCGGTAGTAGCTATGTGGGCGATGCTGATTTTCCGGTTTTAGGAATGAACGAAATCCATGTCGTGAAACATGGTGATATCGTGTTCGTGGATCATCCAAAATACTACGATAAGGCATTGAACTCCAAGGCAACGGTCGTCTTGATCAATAAAGAGGTTGTTTGTCCGGAGGGGAAGGCCTTGTTGATTTCTGAGGATCCTTTTAGGGATTTCAATAAATTGACCCAATTTTTTAAGCCTTTTGAAAGGGCAAACGATTTAATAGCTACTTCAGCAAAAATCGGAAAAAATACTGTAATTCAGCCAAATACCTTTATAGGAAACAATGTAACCATTGGTGAGGATTGTTTAATACATGCCAACGTGGCCATCTATGATAATTGTGTAATAGGTGATAAAGTCGTTATACATGCAGGCACCGTGCTGGGGTCCGATGCTTTTTATTACAAAAACCGGCCAGAAGGCTTTGATAAGTTGATTTCAGGGGGTAGGGTCGTATTGGAAGATGAAGTGGAGATCGGGGCCTTATGTACGATTGATAAAGGAGTAACTGGCGACACGACCATTAAAAAGGGAAGCAAACTTGACAATCAGGTGCATGTAGGGCATGATACCGTTATCGGTAAAAAATGTTTGATTGCCTCCCAAACCGGAATAGCAGGTTGTGTGGTGATCGAGGATGAGGTAACCCTATGGGGGCAGGTGGGGACCAACAGCGGCATTACCATTGGAAAAAAAGCCGTGATCATGGGCCAGACTGGGGTAACAAAGTCGGTCGAAGGCGGAAAAAGCTATTTTGGCACCCCCATTGAGGAATCTAGGGAAAAGTTGAAACAATTGGCGTATGTAAAAAAGATTCCCGATATCTTAAAAAGGTTGGAAGAATAAGCCGTGATTGTTTTAGAAATCCTTTTCAAACCTATATTTTTGCGCAGCATTATAGTACAGCATCGATATTAAATTATTAATCTAAACGAATAACTTCTGAAATGAGCGTTCTAGTCAATAAAAACTCCAAAATCATTGTACAAGGTTTTACCGGTAGCGAGGGCACCTTTCATGCCGAACAGATGATCGAATACGGTACCAATATCGTCGGTGGGGTCACTCCCGGAAAAGGAGGACAGGAACACTTGGGAAAACCGGTCTTCAATACCGTGGAGGAAGCTGTTGAAAAAGTTGGCGCAGATACCACCATTATTTTTGTGCCACCTGCTTTTGCCGCCGATGCGATTATGGAAGCGGCCAACGCGGGAATTAAGGTCATTATTACCATTACAGAGGGTATTCCGGTAGCCGATATGGTTAAGGCCTCCAACTATATCAAGGACAAAGACTGTCGTTTGGTAGGGCCCAATTGCCCTGGAGTCATTACTCCAGGAGAGGCCAAAGTAGGTATTATGCCCGGTTTTGTCTTCAAAGAAGGAAACGTGGGCATTGTCTCAAAATCAGGAACGCTTACCTACGAAGCGGCCGATCAGGTAGTTCGACAAGGTTTAGGAATCACCACCGCTATCGGTATTGGGGGCGATCCTATTATTGGTACTACGACCAAAGAGGCGGTAGAATTGCTGATCAATGATCCCGAAACCGCATGTGTAGTAATGATCGGAGAAATCGGGGGGCAACTGGAGGCCGATGCTGCCAAATGGTATAAAGCCAGCGGAAGTACCAAGCCCGTTGTAGGTTTTATTGCCGGTGAGACAGCTCCTGCAGGGAGAACCATGGGGCACGCCGGGGCCATCGTAGGAGGTAGTGATGATACTGCCCAAGCCAAAAAGAAGATCATGCGGGAGCACGGTATCCATGTGGTCGATTCCCCAGCTGAGATAGGTAAAAAAGTAAAGGAAGTGATGGGATAAATGGGAAGCTTGTTAAAGTTGATCAAATAGTTTATAAAATTTAATCCATCGGTCTTACATTTAGGTTGGTGGATTTTTTTTAGAAATACAAGCCATTGAACTCGTCTCGAGTTCCTTATACCAAATACGAAACGAACCGCAAAGTTAAATCATATGAAACAGATTGTACTTTATGGAACCCTTTGGATGTTCCTATTACTAGGATGTAAAAGTAATACGGCCGACACCGCGATGGCCGTGTCGACCCATACCGATGCGAACGGCTTTACCTATGAGTCGGTAGCCAATGATCCAACGGGACTACGACTCTATACCTTGGAGAATGGTCTTAAAGTTTATTTGGGCAAAAATCAAGAAGAACCTAAGATACAAACCTTAATTGCGGTGCGCGCAGGCTCCAAGTACGACCCTGCAGACAATACAGGCTTGGCACATTACCTGGAGCACATGGTATTTAAGGGAACCGATAAAATAGGCACACAAGACTATGCCAAAGAGGAAGTATTCTTAAAGCAAATCTCTGATTTATATGAAGCACACAAGGCCGAGTCGGATGCCGAGAAGAAAAAAGAGATCTATAAAAGAATAGATTCTGTTTCGCTGGAAGCTTCCAAGATCTCCATTGCCAATGAGTATGATAAAATGGTGAATTCCCTTGGAGCGGAGGGTACCAACGCCTTCACCTCGAACGAGCAGACCGTTTATGTGAACAAAATACCTGCCAACGAATTAGACAAATGGCTTACCGTAGAAAGTGAACGTTTTAGCAAGCTGGTACTGCGACTTTTTCATACCGAATTGGAGGCGGTCTACGAAGAATTCAATCGAGGGCAAGATAGCGACGGGCGAAAGCAATACTTTGCAACCTTGGAAGGACTATATCCCAATCACCCTTATGGAACGCAATCGACCATTGGAAAATCGGAGCATTTGAAGAATCCATCCATGGAGGCGATCCACGATTATTTCAATGCGTACTATGTGCCCAATAATATGGCCGTTATTTTAGTAGGTGATATCGACTATGATG
This sequence comes from uncultured Flavobacteriaceae bacterium, assembly GCA_947493175.1. Classification (GTDB taxonomy): domain Bacteria; phylum Bacteroidota; class Bacteroidia; order Flavobacteriales; family Flavobacteriaceae; genus Pelagihabitans. The sequence continues at coordinate 14,102 of CANLQD010000002.1, forward strand.
CGACCATTACCAAGGTCAACGATGCTTTTGGCGCCTATAAGAAGAAAGAAGTTACGCATCCTACCTTTCCACCGGAGCCAGCATTGACGGCGCCAGTGAAGAAAGAGGTATATGGTCCTACCGCGGAGTCTATTTACGTGGCTTTCAGAACCAAAGGAAAAGGCGATGCCCAAGAGGTCATGGTCACCTTGATCGATTATATGTTGGCCAATTCCAGCGCAGGTCTCATCGATCTGAACCTAAATCAGAAGCAGCTGGTACAGAATGCTTCTTCCTTTACCAATTTTGACAATGACTATGGCTTTCACCTGTTGTACGGCTCACCAAAACAAGGCCAATCCTTGGACGAGGTGCGCGATTTACTGTTGGAACAGGTTGAAAAAGTAAAAAAAGGAGAGTTCGAAGACTGGTTATTGGATGCTGTAGTGAACGATTTAAGACTTTCCAAAGTACGACAGTTCGAAGACGCTTCCTCAACGGCCTATGCTTATTTGGATGCCTTTATCGGGTTTCAGGATTGGAGAAGCCGCCTGAGCATGTTAGACGATATGAAGAAAATAACCAAACAAGAGGTTATCGATTTTGCCAACACACTCTATGGTGAAAACTATGTAGAGGTGCACAAAATAAAAGGAGAGGATACCAATATTGTAAAAGTCGAGAACCCTGGGATCACCCCGGTAGAATTGAACCGGGAAATGGAATCGGACTTCTTGAAAGAGTTCAATGCCCTTACTACTCCAGACTTGAGCCCACAATTCATCGATTATAAGTCGGCCATCAAAGAGACTACCACGGAAAGTGGATTAAACGTATCCCATATTGAGAACCCGAATAATGATATCTTTAATTTGAACATCATTTTTGACATGGGGCAAGATCACGACCGTAAAGTATCGCTTGCCGCCGGCTATCTTGATTTTTTGGGAACAGATACCTACAGTCCGGAAGAATTAAAACAGGAATTTTACAAGTTGGGGGTTGATTACTATGTGAGCACGGCCAATGATAAAACATACGTAGGTATTTCGGGACTGAAAGAGAATTTGGAAGCAGGATTGGCCCTTTTGGAGCATTTGTGGGGCAATGCGGTCCCGGATCAGGAATCGTATGATAAATATGTAGCCAAGATTCTTAAGGGACGGCAAGATAGTAAGACCCAAAAGAATAATATCTTTTGGACTGGCTTGGTCAGTTATAGTAAATATGGAGAAGACTCGAGATTACGGGATATATATAATATGTCTGAATTACGGGCGATTACCCCACAAGAACTAGTCGAGAAAATAAAGGACTTAAAGAATTACAAACAGCGTATTTTTTATTACGGGAAAGATTTGAACAACGCCATTGCAGCTTTAAACAAGAACCACACCGTAGACGTAGCAAGTTTAAAAGACTATCCGGAGAAAAAGAGCTATTTGGAAAAGGAAACGGGCGGTAATGTGTACTATGTGGACTATGACATGGTGCAGAGCGAAATGCTCTTAATCGCAAAAGGTGCCGAATTCGACCCTGATAAAATGGCGGTTTCAAGATTGTTCAACACTTATTTTGGTAGTGGATTATCATCGATCGTATTTCAGGAGATCCGGGAGTCAAAGTCACTTGCCTATTCCGCTTTTTCACGATACGATAATGCGCGAGAAGTTGGAAAATCGGATTATATTCGTGCTTACGTAGGTACGCAGGCAAACAAACTACCCGAGGCGGTAGATGCGATGATGGAGCTAATGACCAATATGCCAGAGGCCGAGGAGCAGTTCAATCAGGCAAAAGAAGCCACCTTAAAACAGATTGCAGCGGAACGAATTACCAAATCGGATATCTTCTGGAGCTATGAAGCCTTGAAAAAAAGAGGTTATGATACTGATTATCGGGAAGCACTTTACACCAATATCAAAAATATGACCATGGAAGACCTGAAAACGTTCTTCGATGCCAATATTAAGGGCGAAAAGTACAATGTGGTAGTGATAGGAAATAAAAATGATGTTGATTTCAACGCTTTGAAAAAACTAGGAACTGTTCAGGAAATGGATATTGATGAACTGTTCAATTATGAAAAATCGGCACCTATAAAATCATAGATATAGGCTGCCACCAACCAAAAAAAAGAGACCATGAAATTATTGGAAGGAAAAAACGTCATTATTACCGGTGCTAGCAGAGGTATCGGTACCGGTATAGCTAGGGTATTCGCAGACCATGGTGCCAATGTGGCCTTTACCTATAGTTCTAGCGAGGCGCCCGCTTTGGAGCTGCAAGAAGAGCTTATAAAAAAAGGAGTAAAAGCAAAGGCGTATAAAAGTAATGCAGCCAGTTTTGAGCAGTCGGAACAATTGGTGGCCAACGTATTGGAAGACTTTGGCGGGATCGATGTATTGATCAATAACGCAGGGATTACCAAAGATAATTTACTTATGCGTATGGGCGAAGCCGATTTTGACAGTGTCATTGAGATCAACTTAAAATCGGTCTTCAACATGACCAAGGCGGTACAGCGTACCCTGTTGAAACAGCGCAAAGGGTCTATCATCAATATGAGCAGTGTCGTCGGGGTAAAGGGCAACGCGGGCCAGGCCAATTATGCTGCTTCCAAGGCAGGAATGATCGGTTTTACAAAATCGATCGCCCTGGAGCTGGGTTCTCGAAATATTAGATGCAATGCCATTGCACCGGGATTCATTGAAACTGAAATGACGGATAAACTTGATGAAAAAGTAGTACAGGGTTGGCGCGACGGAATACCTTTAAAGCGAGGAGGGAAACCCGAAGACGTGGCCAATGCTTGTTTGTTTTTGGCGAGCGACCTATCTGGATACATCACCGGTCAGGTATTGAATGTCGATGGCGGTATGTTAACATAAAGGCCTTTAGAGGAATGAGACTTGCCCCTTTTCGATTATCCAATTGAAAAATCTGGGCTAAGCTGCCGTTTATTAATAGAATCTGCAAGAGATGATGGCGATACGACCCATTTAATTATGCACTAAAAAGAGCTGCCGCAAGCAGTTTTCCCATGACAACCCAAACAGTACTTTTAATCATTTTAGCGGTTATCGTAGCGCTGGTGTTGGTGCTGTTTCAATATCATTACCAAGCCAAAAAGAACGGAAAGCTACGTTGGGTCCTTTCCTTCTTACGTTTTATCGCTTGGTTTGGGGCATTTCTCTTGCTGATCAATCCAAAGTTTTCGAAAAACACCTATACCCTTGAAAAATCGAATTTAATCGTATTGGCCGATAATTCTACGTCGGTGAAAGAAACCGATATACCGGCTCTTGTTCAAAAAATGAAGGAAACCGATGAACTCTCCGATAAGTTCAAAACTAGTTTCCATAGTTTTGGGAGTACCTTGAATACTAGTGATAGCCTCACTTTTCAGGAACGGAACACCAATATTACCGAAGCGTTGAAGACTGCCCAAACGATTTATGGAGGTACTAACAATGCGGTGGTGTTACTCTCTGATGGTAACCAGACCTTGGGAGCCAACTATGAATTTTCGATAGATGGAGATGAGTTGTCCGTGCACCCACTTGTAGTGGGCGATACGACCCGTTACGAAGATCTGCGCATAGGTCAGTTGAACAGCAATAAATACGCTTTCCTTAAAAACAAATACCCGCTTGAGGTCTATGTGAATTATGAGGGCCAGAACAGGATTTCCTCGACCCTTTCGGTCATGGTAAACGGGAAGCGCGCGTATCGAGAAAACATCGTGCTTTCCAACGATGAAAGTACCAAAATAATCAATGTGCTATTGGATGCTAATGCCGTAGGAATCCAGAATATAGAAGTATCGGTTGCGCAACTTGGAAATGAACGAAACACTGCAAATAATAAAAGAAAGGTAGCTGTAGAAGTTATTGATGAAAAAACGAATGTTTTCATAATCTCTAATATCGTACATCCCGATATCGGGGCGCTTAAAAAAAGCATTGAAAGCAACGAACAGCGAGTAGTTACCATCAAAAAATCGGATACCGATCTTGCAGACCTGGCCTATGCTGATGTGTTGATACTATATCAACCGACCCCTGCATTTAGAGGCGTTTATCAATTTGTTCAGGAGCGGAAAATGAACACCTTTACGATAACCGGACCTAAAACTGATTGGGACTTTTTGAATAGGGTGCAAAGTGCCGTTACCAAGAATAGCTATGAACAGTCAGAGGAAACGGTGCCGATTTTAAATGCAGGTTTTTCGTTGTTCGACGTCACCGATTTTTCGGTGGTTGATTTTCCACCGCTTGAATCGAACTTGGGAGATGTGATGATCAATAAATCCCACGAAGTACTAATGGGGCAACAGGTAAAAGGGGTCGAACTCAATGAGCCCCTTTGGGCAGTGCTGGGTAGTGATAACGAACGGGAAGCACTTCTTTTCGGCGAAAACCTGTGGAAATGGCGAATGCAGAGCTATCGAAACGAACAGGATTTTAACAGCTTCGACAATTTGATAGGAAAACTGATGCTCTATCTATCCACAACCAAACCCAAAGCCCGATTTACTATAGACTATGAAAGTGTTTATGAGGGTAGCACTGGGGCCAAGATCATCGCCACTTATTTTGATAAGGCATTTTCATTTGATCCAAATGCTACCATTGAAGTACAGTTGAAAAACAAGGAGAACGCCGAGACCCGTTCGTTTCCAATGTTGCTCAAGGGAGGGTACTATGAAGCTGATTTAACTACCATTCCAGCGGGAAAATACGATTTTACCGCTACCGTAGCCGGCGAAAAACTATCGCAATCAGGTGCTTTTACCATTCTGGATTTTGATGTAGAACAACAGCTACAGTCCAGCGATTACCAAAAGCTGGGGCGCCTGGCAAGCAATACTTCGGGAACGCTTTATTTTTCAACTCAAATAGATACGCTTATTAAAGATTTATTAGCTTCTGAACGCTTTGTGCCGACCCAGAAAAGCGCTGAAAATATCGTATCTTTGATAGATTTTCGATTCCTTTTGGGAATCATTGTAGTCGCTCTAGGATTGGAGTGGTTTATAAGGAAATATAACGGACTAATTTAAACTAGCACATATTATGGACAAGTTACCAAAAATCGCCCTCCCGGCGGTGTTTATATTAATAGCATTAATTATCTTAATCTCCAAGTCGGCCATCACAATTGGCTCTGGGGAAGCAGGTGTTCTCTACAAAACTTTTGGTGGTGGGGTCGTCACCGATGAACCACCGTTGGGGGAAGGGTTTCATATCGTGGCTCCTTGGAACAAGGTTTATATTTATGAAGTGCGTCAGCAAGAGGTTTTTGAAAAAATGCAGGTGTTATCTTCAAATGGATTGGAGATCAAACTGGATGCCTCGGCGTGGTTTGAGCCCAAGCGGGAATCTTTAGGAAAACTGCATCAGGAAAAAGGAGAGGCCTATGTGCAACGGGTGCTCCTACCAACCATACGGTCAGCTGCAAGGAGCGTAGTTGGTCGCTATACCCCTGAACAGTTATATTCCAGTAAACGGGACGCCATACAGGCAGAGATTTTTGAGGAAACCAAAAAAATTGTCGATGGTCAATATATTCAGTTGAATGAGATACTGGTGCGGGATGTTACCTTACCTGCTACCATTAAGGAGGCCATTGAGCGTAAGTTGAAGCAGGAACAAGAATCCTTGGAATATGAATTTAGGCTAGTGACCGCGCAAAAAGAAGCAGAAAAAGTACGGATAGAGGCGCAGGGAAAGGCCGATGCCAACCAAATTTTGAGCGCATCGCTTACTGATAAGATTCTGAAGGATAAGGGAATTGATGCTACCTTGGAACTCTCAAAATCTCCCAATGCGAAAGTAGTGGTAGTCGGAAGTGGAGGTGACGGCCTCCCTTTGATATTGGGAAATAATTAGGGCCTGTTGATACGTAACGAAGATTAGGGATTTTCTATGATTTTTTCGGATTTCTCGCCCGTTGCGAAAACCAACGCTCGCGTGGGAAATATGGAGAAAGGGCGAAAAAGCCACTTTTAGGGTTGGTGTTAATGCCCCTAATTTAGCTTGAACTAGAGTTTGCTGTTTGCGTCACCAAGGCGAAAAGTTTTGTTGAATTTGAAACGATTCTTTTGATAAATCAAGAATACGTTTTACTTTTACCGAACAATGAGAAATAACAAGGCACATCATCATTTTTATTACTGCGCTCAAGCGAGGTAAAAAATGTATGGTAGTACCACAGCATAAATTACAACCCGTTTGAGAAATCAAGCGGGTTTTTTAATGAGCTACCCTCATTCTCGCGAAGACGGGAATCTATCAGATGGTTCTGGAGCAGGGGTCAAATAAAATGAAAACGAGACGATTTGAATAAAAAGTACGATGACAAAAATTAGAATTGCCATACAAAAATCAGGCAGGTTGAACCAGGATTCCTTACAGATGCTCAAGAATTGTGGTATCTCTATTGATAATGGGAAGGACCAATTAAAAGCGGCCGCCCGTAATTTTCCGTTGGAAGTTTTCTATTTACGAAATGGGGACATTCCACAATATCTAAAAGACGGTGTGGTCGATATCGCCATTATAGGAGAAAATGTCCTGATTGAGAAAGGGGAAGATATTACGATTGCTACGAAACTGGGCTTCTCTAAGTGTAAAGTGTCCTTAGCGGTGCCCAAATCGGTAACGTACAATTCGGTACAGGATTTAGAAGGAAAGCGCATAGCGACCTCCTATCCGCATACGGTACAACAGTATTTGGACAAAAAAGGGGTGAAGGCCGACCTTCATATCATTAACGGTTCAGTAGAAATCGCCCCGAACATTGGTTTGGCAGATGCCATTTGTGATATTGTTTCCAGTGGGAGCACCCTTTTTAAAAATAACTTAAAAGAGGTAGAGGTGATGTTGAGAAGTGAGGCGGTGTTGGCCGTTTCACCAAAAATATCGAAAGAGCGCACCGAAATCCTTGAAAAACTTCAGTTTCGCATTCAGTCGGTTTTAGAAGCAAGACAGTCGAAATACGTATTGTTGAACGCTCCCAACGATAATTTGGATGAAATCTTAAAATTATTACCGGGCATGCGTAGTCCAACAGTTTTGCCTTTGGCGGAAGCAGGTTGGAGCTCCGTGCATACGGTCATTCACAAAGAAACCTTCTGGGAGGTCATCGATGAATTAAAGCAGGCCGGTGCCGAAGGAATATTGGTCTGTCCTATTGAGAAAATGGTGCTGTAGAAACAATGAAGAATGAGCTTAAAGGTACGACTTGTTGAAAAGGAAAAGATGGAAATCATTATTCCGCTATTGCAAAAATTGAATCCGAAAATTTCGACGACGATTTTGCAGGAGCGGCTCAACGAGATGTTGGTTCATAATTATCAATGCGTAGGGGTATTCGATGGCACTACTTTGATAGGTATTTCCGGACTTTGGGTATTGACGAAGTATTATGTAGGCAAGCATGTTGAACCCGATAACGTATATATTGACCCTCAATATCGCGGAAAAGGAGTCGGAAAGATGTTAATGGAGTGGATATTTGGGTATGCGAAGTCTATTGGATGTGTGGCTTCGGAACTGAATTGCTATGTAAAAAATAAAAAAGGACAGGAATTTTGGAAGTCGGTTGGGTATGATGTTGTTGCTTATCACTTTCAAAAACAGTTGTAAAAGAACATGAACAAGATATACAATCCACCTCGGAAAGATTGGGAGTTGTTATTACAACGCCCCACGCAAACGGTAGCGGATATCGAAGCGACTGTCGACACCATCTTCAAAGAGGTTCGGACAGATGGAGATACCGTGCTAAAAAAGTATACCCAAAAGTTTGACGGCCCTTGGTTAGATACGTTGGTAGTTGCCAAAAGCGAATTACAAGAAGCCGAAACCCTGGTTTCGGAGGAGTTGAAAAAAGCCATTCATCTAGCTAAAAAGAATATTGAATCGTTTCACAAGGCACAGAAAACCGATCGTGTCGAAGTAGAAACGGCCAAAGGAGTATCCTGTTGGCAAGAGAAAAGGCCCATTCAAAAAGTGGGGTTGTACATTCCGGGCGGAACCGCACCTTTATTTTCTACTATTTTGATGCTGGCCGTTCCTGCCGCCATTGCTGGCTGTAAGGAGATTGTACTGTGTTCCCCTCCTAATAAGGAAGGTACGATTCACCCCGCCATTTTATACACGGCCCGGTTATGCGGGGTGACTCAAATTTTCAAAGTAGGTGGCATACAGGCGATTGCCGGTATGACCTTTGGAACCGAAAGCATTCCGAAAGTGTATAAGATTTTTGGCCCTGGAAACCAATATGTTACTGTTGCGAAACAGCTATCGACCAAGTACGGGGTGGCGATAGATATGCCTGCGGGTCCCAGTGAATTATTGGTCATGGCCGATGATACGGCAGATGCCGCTTTTGTAGCATCGGACCTGTTGAGTCAGGCTGAACACGGAGTAGATAGTCAGGTACTATTGGTCTCCACTTCAAAAAAGTTGCTACTCGCCGTAGAGAAAGAGATCGTGCAACAATTGGAAGTATTACCAAGAAAAGAAATAGCGCAAAAAGCGGTCAACAACAGTAAGTTGATTTTTGTAACCAATGATGCTACGGCTGTTGATTTGATCAATGAATACGGTCCCGAGCATTATATTATCTGTGTGGCCAATGAGGATTTTTACGTAAAGCATACTATGAACGCAGGCTCGGTATTTATTGGTAACTACACCCCGGAAAGTGCTGGGGATTATGCCTCAGGAACGAACCATACATTACCGACCAATGGTTATGCAAAACAGTACAGCGGCGTAAATCTCGATAGTTTCATGAAGAGTATGACCTTTCAAAAGATTTCAAAGGATGGAATTCAAGAAATCGGGAAGGCCATTGAGCTAATGGCAGAAGCAGAAGGGCTGCAGGCCCATAAAAATGCAGTAACTCTAAGATTGAATAGCTTAAAAGAATTGTAAATTGTCCGGTCGAGCGCAGTCGAGACCTAAAGTTTCATCAATGAGTTTCAATATAGAAAAAATAGTCCGTGACAACGTAAAGGGTTTGAAACCCTATTCCTCGGCACGGGATGAATACGTCTCGGATGGTTCCCAAATGGTTTTTTTGGATGCCAATGAGAATCCGTTCGAGAATGGGGTCAATCGTTATCCAGATCCCCAGCAACGAAGTCTCAAAAGCGTATTGGCTGAGCAAAAGGGCGTACGGGTTGAAAACCTACTGCTCGGGAACGGTAGTGATGAAGTCTTGGACTTGTTGTTTCGGGCCTTTTGTGAACCAAAGCAAGACAACGTGATTACCTTGCCGCCGACCTATGGCATGTACAAGGTATTGTCGGGCACGAATGCTATTGAAAACCGGGAAGTGTTGCTAACAGCCGATTTTCAACCCGATGTGGAAAGTATTTTGGGAAAGGCCGATGCACAGAGCAAATTGCTTTTTATCTGTTCACCCAACAATCCGACCGGGAATAGTTTTAAGTCGGCATATATCATTCAGTTGTTGGAAAACTTTAAGGGCTTGGTCGTCATAGACGAGGCCTATATCGATTTTGCAGAACACGAAAGCTGGGCGACACAATTACAGGCTTATCCCAATTTGGTGGTAACGCAGACCTTGTCGAAAGCCTATGGTATGGCTGGGATCCGCTTGGGCATTTGTATGGCTTCTAGCGCTGTCATTGCCGTTTTGAATAAAATCAAACCCCCTTACAACGTAAACGAACTAACACAGGCAAGGGGGCTACAAAGGGTCAACGATATCGAAAAAGTGCAATGGGAGGTTTCGAATATTCTTAGTGAAAGAAACAAACTCACCACTGCGCTTCAACAAGTCCCTTTCGTACAGTTGGTGTACCCGACAGATGCCAATTTCGTATTGGTGAAAGTCGATGATGCGAACAAACGCTATATGGAGTTATTAAAAATGGGGGTAGTAGTACGAAACAGGACCACACAACCACTTTGTGAGAACACCTTGCGTTTTACGGTGGGAACACCTGAAGAGAATGAAAAATTAATTACAGTCTTAAAAGAATTATCCGTGTCCTGAACTTGTTTCAACATTATTCGTAACAAAATGAAAAAAGTACTATTTATTGATAGAGACGGCACCATGATCAAGGAAACCGCCGACGAACAAATCGACGCTTTCGAAAAGATGCGATTCTATCCAAAAGCCTTCACTTTTTTGGGAAAAATTGCCAAGGAATTGGATTATGAACTGGTCATGATCACTAATCAAGATGGGCTAGGTACCGATAGTTTTCCGGAGGAAACGTTTTGGCCCGTGCACAACTTTATCTTGCAATCTTTCGAAAATGAGGGGGTCGTATTCGATAAGGTATTCCTTGACCGCACCTTTCCCCATGAAAATGCCGATACCCGCAAACCGGGCACAGGGCTGTTGACAGAATACTTCAACGACTCCTATGACTTGGAAAATTCCTTTGTAATCGGTGATCGGTTGACCGATATGGAACTGGCCAAAAACTTGGGGTCCAAAGGAATTTTCATCAATGATGAAACGCATTTGGGCACAGGGGAGATTACGGTAAAAAGGGACGAATTGGATACGGTGATTTCCCTGGAAAGCAACGATTGGGAAAAAATATACGAGTTTTTAAAACTGAATGATCGCTCTGCCGAAATACATCGAAAAACGAACGAAACCGATATTCATATCCGATTAAACCTTGATGGTATTGGCAAAAGTACTATTAGCACAGGTCTGGCCTTTTTTGACCATATGCTCGATCAACTGGCACGACATGGTCAAATGGATTTGGATATTAAGGTCGATGGAGATTTGGAAGTCGATGAGCATCACACCATTGAGGATACGGCCATAGCCCTTGGGGAAGTATTTCATAAGGCGTTGGGAAACAAGCTAGGTATCGAACGATACGGATTTTGCTTGCCCATGGATGACTGTCTGGCCCAAGTAGCCATTGATTTTGGCGGACGGAACTGGTTGGTTTGGGAGGCCGATTTTAAACGGGAAAAGATTGGCGAAATGCCTACTGAAATGTTCCACCATTTTTTTAAATCGTTTACCGATGGAGCCAAGGCGAACTTGAATATCAAGGCCGAAGGCACCAACGAACATCATAAAATAGAAGCCATTTTCAAGGCCTTTGCCAAGTCGATAAAAGTAGCCGTTAAGCGCGATGTGGAAAAAATGGTGTTACCGAGTACCAAAGGAGTTTTATAAAATTGGAAATACGAAATACGAAATCGGGAACGCCAAGGTTCTACATATTGATACTCGTATTTCGCATTTCGCATTTCGCTTTTTAGTATGAAAATAGTAATCATTAATTATGGGGCCGGAAACATTCAAAGCATCAAGTTTGCGATCCAACGTCTGGGTTATGAGGCGGTTTTAAGCGATGATCCGAATGAAATTCGAAACGCTGATAAGGTCATTTTTCCGGGAGTGGGAGAGGCAAGTAGCGCCATGAGAAAGCTACGCGCTAGTGGATTGGATGAATTGGTGCCCATCTTAAAACAACCCGTACTGGGTATTTGTTTGGGGATGCAACTAATGTGCCATTCTTCGGAGGAAGGGAACACAAAAGGCTTGGGTATTTTTGATACCGATGTAGTCCGGTTTTCGAACAAAGTAAAGGTTCCCCAGATCGGGTGGAATCAGATTGCACATCTCAAATCTCCTTTGTTTAATGGTATCCGGGAAAAAGAACATATTTATTTGGTTCACAGTTTTTATGCACCCTTGAGCGCGGAAACCATCGCCGAATCGGAATACGATATTCGGTATAGCGCTGCATTGGGAAAGGATAATTTTTACGGAACTCAATTTCATCCCGAAAAGAGCAGTGATGTGGGAGAACGGATATTGGCGAATTTTTTAGGAATGTAATGGAAAATATAACGATATCTCGGGAGTACGATACCATGGATATAGATTTCATTTATAGCTACTTAACCAGGTCTTATTGGGCAAAAGGGAGAAGTAGGGAAGATGTGGTACGATCAATGAAGAATTCTTTTTGTTTCGCAGTGTTCAACGGGAAGCAACAAGTTGGTTTTGCAAGATTGGTGACCGATCAGGTCGTTTTTGCCTGGTTAATGGATGTGTTCATCATCGACGGGTTTCAAGGTCTTGGTATTGGAAAAAAGCTAATAGCGTATATCCTAAACATTCCTGAATTAAGCAACGTCAATGGAATTGGCCTCAGAACCAACGACGCCCATGGTCTTTATGAACGGTTCGGCTTTGAAAAAATCGACAAAGTCCATACTTGGATGTTGCGAAAAAACAACATACAAAATTAGAAATAGGAAATATGAAGTACATACCAAACCGATATCCGTATCCGATTTCTAATTTTATATGTAAAGTTTCAAACTATAAAAAATGAGAATAATACCCGCTATAGATATTATTGAAGGCAAGTGTGTTCGACTATCAAAAGGTGACTACGATACCAAAAAAGTGTATGATGAACACCCGCTGGAGGTAGCCAAACGGTTTGAGGCCCATGGCATACAATACCTGCATTTGGTCGACTTGGACGGCGCAAAGTCCAAACACATCGTAAACCATGCTGTTCTAGAACAAATTGCGGTTAAAACCAGTTTGCAAATTGATTTTGGTGGGGGCTTAAAGACCAACGAAGACCTGCGCATTGCCTTTGAGTCGGGTGCTCGCCAAATTACGGGAGGTAGTATCGCGGTGAAAGATAAGGAAACCTTTGCCCATTGGATCCATACATATGGCGCCGATCGCATCATACTAGGGGCCGATGCCATGAATGAAAAAGTAGCGGTATCGGGCTGGCAAGAAGAATCGAACGAAGAGTTGCTCCCTTTTATAGAATTCTATCTAGAAAAAGGAATTCAATATGTAATTTGTACCGATATCAGTAAAGATGGTATGTTAGCGGGACCTGCATTTTCATTGTATAAAAAGATCATCGATTCATCGGTTCTGACGGATACCCAACAAGGGGCAAACGATTTAAAGCTAATAGCCTCAGGAGGAATTTCTACCTTTGAGGAATTACCAAGACTGGCAGAAATCGGATGTGAAGGCGTTATTATCGGGAAGGCCATTTACGAAAATAGAATCAGTTTAAAACAATTGGAAGGCTTTATTGTTGAAAACTAGGTCCGACAGGTTTTCATAACCCTAGGAGCCACAAAAGACCGGCATGGAAGAATTGTTTAAGGAGGAGTTTGTTCAGAATGCCTTATACCGCATGGATGAGAGTACGCGAATGAACACCATATCGTTAGAGCAACTTTCCGAAGATGAGGTTTGGAAACGCCCGAACGCGTCATTGAGTAGTGTCGGGAATTTAATATTACATCTATGCGGTAATATTACCCAGTATGTTATCGCCTCTTTAGGGGAAACTGAAGATATACGACAACGAGATCAGGAGTTCTCCACAGAATCGGGGTATACCAAAGCAGAACTTCTTCAAAAACTAACGGAAACCGTAGAAAGGGCAAAACGAACCATCAATGATGCCAACCAGCAACAGTTTGTTCGGAAAAGAGAGGTGCAAGGTTTTTATTTCTCAGGAATCGGGGTGGTGGTGCATGCCGTGGAGCACTATTCATACCACACAGGACAAATCGCCTTTTGGGTAAAACAATTGAAAAACAAGGATTTGGGTTTTTATGAAGATGTTGACCTTACTATTAAAAACAAAACCTGATTTAACGGAAAAGTACAAGGGTTGAAATAAAAGGTGTGAGAAACTGACATGTAAACCGCTTGAAAAAATAACAAATGATGTTAATATATACCGTAATTACCATGAATGTATTTCGTATTTCGAACCTCAAACCTCGTACCTTTTAGCGATGCTGGCAAAAAGAATCATACCCTGTTTGGACATTAAGGACGGTCGTACCGTAAAGGGTGTCAACTTCGTTGATTTACGAGATGCCGGTGATCCGGTGGAATTAGCGGAAATCTATAGCAAAGAAGGTGCCGATGAGTTGGTTTTTTTAGACATTTCGGCTACGGAACAAAAAAGGAAAACGCTGGCAGAATTGGTGTTTCGTGTTGCACAGAAAGTGAGCATTCCTTTTACGGTGGGTGGAGGTATCTCCTCGGTCGAGGATGTAGATATGCTATTACAGAATGGGGCCGATAAGGTTTCGATCAATTCCTCTGCGGTGAAGAATCCGCAGTTGATCAATGACCTCGTGGCCAAGTTCGGTTCCCAATGTATTGTGGTAGCCATTGATGCAAAACAGATCAATGGTGAATGGAAAGTTCATTTGGTAGGTGGCAAAGTACCTACCGAACTTGATTTGTTCGAGTGGGCAAAAGAAGTCGAGGATCGGGGAGCAGGAGAAATCCTTTTCACCTCTATGGACCATGACGGTACCAAGAACGGCTTCGCAAATAAAGCACTTGCCCATTTGTCCACAACACTGAATATTCCTATCATTGCTTCTGGAGGCGCAGGCAATATGCAACATTTTGAAGATACCTTTACAAAGGGTAGGGCAGATGCCGCTTTGGCCGCTAGTGTTTTCCACTTTAAGGAAATCCCGATAACAACGTTAAAAAGGAAATTGCAAGCGAACGGAATACCCGTTCGAATCTAGAAAAAGAGTTAGATACATTGATCAAGGCAACAGTACAAGACAGAAAATTGGTGGTCGACATTTTGGTGGAGGCTTTCTATCCTTTACAAGATGACAACTCCATTAATCTTATAGTTCGGCACGATGAAAGACGCCTATACCGGATGCGTGTGCTGATGGAGTATTTATTTGATAAAGCAATGCGGACAGGGGAGATTTTTTTGTCCGACAATATGGGAAGTTGTCTCCTCGTCACCTATGCACATAAAGACCGATTTAGTTTTTCAAAATTGGTATCCACTATGCGGCTGGCCCTATTTTGTATTGGTTTTCCAAGGATTGGAAAGGTATTGCGACGTCAAAAAATAATTCAGCGCAACTATCCCAATGGAAAGTACATACGCCCTATGATCTTTGCGGTCAAGAACGAGTATCAAGGTACGGTTACCGCGGCTAAGTTGATCATGCAGGTATACAAAGAGAAGCAAGATGTAGAATTGCCGATTATTGTAGATACGGCAAGCGAAGATTTGGTGAGGCTCTATCAGAAATTTGGGCTTCGAATTTTCAATACCGAGAACGAATTGGGTTTTCCTATTTATATGCTGCGAATGGAAAAGGTTCCTGAAATGACGAGGGAAGGAAAGCAACAAAAGAAAAAGATACCACATGAATCAAGAATTCAAGTTTAATACACCGAATTGGGCCAAGGCCGACAACGGACTCATCCCCGCCATCATTCAGGATGCAAATACAAAAAGCGTTCTGATGCTTGGCTATATGAACGAAGAAGCGCTGACCAAAACCCAGCAGACAAAAAAGGTTACCTTTTATAGCCGAAGTAAAAAGCGATTGTGGACCAAAGGGGAAGAGAGTGGTCATTTTTTGAATTTAGTGGACATTAAAAATGACTGTGATCAAGATTCCCTTCTGATATCCGTACACCCAAAAGGGCCTACCTGCCACACCGGCACCGATACCTGCTGGGGTGAGGAAAACAACGATAGTTTTGGATTTCTGTCCCGTTTGGAAGAAGTTATCGAACAACGACGCACTGCGGCCGACGGCAACGTTTCCTATGTAGCTTCCCTATTTGAAAAAGGAATCAACAAAATAGCGCAAAAAGTGGGGGAGGAAGCCGTCGAGACGGTCATTGAAGCCAAAGATGACAATGACGACCTATTTTTAAATGAGAGTGCCGACCTACTTTTTCATTACTTGATATTGTTACAAGCAAAAGGATTTAGGTTGAAGAATATTGAAGCTGTGCTGAAATCACGGGAAAAGTAGCCCCATGAAATTGGTGTTGGATTTTTTGTTGATCGCGGGGTTCTTACTGACGGCAATCATTATTATTTTTTTATGTAAGCGAAAGGAAAAGGAAGTATCGCATAAAATACTTATAGTCATTTTTTCCTGGATTTCATTGGTGTTTCTATCGTATTACGCTTATTTGCATCAAATACCGTTCTTATTTTACGTTACTTTTCCATTTTCGAACAGTATCGACGTTTTCATTGGACCGTTATTCTGGTTATACGTGCAGGGTGTTAGCGGTACCTTTAGAAATGGTGCTAAAGCCATACTTCCACACTTTGCTTTTCCAATCCTTTATTGGATTGGAATCACACTACCAGTGCTCGTTGGTATGTTGTTTGATGGTTATGAGATCAGCTATCTCGACCACCTGTTTCCGTACGTGCTCTTTACCATATCGTATTCTTTAGGGTATTGTCTTTTTACGTTCTTCAGATTAAAACATTTTCAGCAATTGATGAAACGGCAGTATTCGAATCTGGAAAATAAAAATTTAGACTGGATAAAGCGACTTTTGTTGGGAACAATGCTTATTATGACCATTAGTCTTATAACCAGCGTTTATGAGACTATTGTCGGAGACCAAGGATGGGACATCGATTTTCTAACCGTGATTCCGATTACTTTTTTAGTGGCTTATACCGGGTACTATGGCATTTCTCAAAGTAGTGTTTTGCTTCCGGACTTTTTAAGGGCCTCTGAGCATAATGAATTTTCGAATAGGGCAGCAGCCTTAAAATCGAAGGTCCTACGATATCAGTACGATATCAAGGATATGGAAAACTTGGAGGAAACGCTCAACCAAGTCATGGAATCGAAAAAACCTTTTTTAGACGAAAACCTGACATTGACGATACTGGCGCGTATGCTTCAAGTATCCGATAAAAAACTATCGACCTTGTTGAACCAAAACATGGGAATATCATTCTATGATTACATCAATGGTTATAGGGTCGAAGAAGTAAAAAAAACATTATTGCTACCTGATTCCGAAAAATTCACCTTGCTTGCTATTGCCTATGATTGTGGTTTTAAGTCGAAATCTAGCTTCAACCGCATTTTTAAAAAAATAGAAAAGCGTTCCCCATCGGAGTATCGCAAAAGTATTTTACCTGCCTAAAAGGGTGCCAATACCGGTATTGAGACGACCCAAAAAGCTCTAATTTGTTGATTTGTACCCTACAATTCAAAAAACAATGTACTATGTATCTTAAAAAACGATTATTAACTATGAGCGCCCTGTTGTTCATGGGGTGCTATATGCTTGCACAAGTTTCAAAAGAAGCCGAAGGCGTCTGGATGGCTCGTGGTTACGGTTGGGTGACCGAAATCGATTCTGAGAAAATTCGGATATATGACCTTTCCCAGGTTGCCTGTTTCCCTAGTGAAGAATATCCGATAGCCCTATTTGAAGGCGGGATCTCTGTTGACCAGGGAGTGCTTATGCTACAACGTGGTGTTACCCAATACAAGTTTGACCGTATCGAAATACTGCCCCCTTTGTGCAAAAAGAAGTTATCTAAAAAAGCGTTAAAAAACCCAGTGCTGAACTTCGAAATTCTTTGGAACACCTTTTACGAACAGTATGCTTATTTTCAAGAACGTAAGGTCGATTGGCAGGCGATGTATGATACTTACCGAAAACGGGTTAATGAGAAAACAAGTGAGGCCGAGTTGTTTGCCATTTGTGATGCCATGTTAGCGGAATTGAATGATGGTCATGTAGGAATCGAAGGGCCAGATAGGATTATGAAAAAAGCAGCGGTCATAGGTAATTGGGACTCGCGGCCCGATGCGGATTTCAGTGGTACACGACAGGCAGTCGTTGCAAAGTATCTAAAAAAACCACGACGTCACAATATTTCACGCACCATTTGGGGGAAGATCAATGATAGTATTGGATACATACAGTTGAACAGTATGGGTACACAAGGTGATTATGGTATTGAACCGAACACTCCTGTCAAGGAAGCACAGAAACTGTATAGAAAGTATTTGGCAGGCAATCCCGATGTGTTCAATGATGACATCAATGGAATGAACCGGATTATGAAAGAGGTACTAAACGATTTGGGGGATACACAAAAAATTATTTTAGACCTCCGTTTCAATGGTGGAGGGGAAGATATGGTCGGTCTTGCGGCACTAAGTCATTTCATCTCTGAAGAGAAGACCGTATTCTATAAGAAGGTAAGGGTTGGGGATTCTTTTTCGGAAGCCTACACCTTTGCACTTTCACCGGCTGTAACAGCCTATTCCGGTAAACTGTACCTACTGCAAAGCCATTGGTCGGCCAGTGCCGCCGAGATCCTATTACTTTCTAGTATGTCATTCAATAACATAGAAAGATTGGGGTCGCCCTCAGAAGGCATCTTTTCGGATATTTTGGAGAAAAAACTTCCGAATGGATGGGAGTTCGGACTATCTAATCAAGTGTACCAAGATACCAAGGGTATAAGCTACGAAGCGAAAGGCGTTCCTGTTCATATTGATATGGCATATCCGAAAGACGAATACAAGTTTGTTGAAAAATTGAAGAATGATTTAAAAACCACGGGAGATGCGGCTATTGAATATGTTTTGAACAAACAAGAATGAATTGAGCCAAGTGGGGGAGGTCCTATCGACATATGACGAACCGTCTCGCATGGCTTTTCCCAGACAGGTAGCATGGGTTCCTTTAATATTTATGCGACACTAGGTGCTACTTCTTGATGATTTGTGAAGAACCTGTCAATTGCTTTCTTTCAATGATCGCATCTCCGGTATAGGTTAAACTGCTGGCTCCAGAAGCATCAATATATATCGATTCGGTTATGGAAAGCATGGCATCACTGGCTCCGGACAGTTTAATGTCCAGATTTTGTACCCTGAAATCAAGATTACGAAGTTCGCTACTTCCTGACAGGGAAGCCTCTAATCGGCCGGCACTTCCAAAAAGATCACTATTGGAGGCGCCATGGGAATCCAAACGTAACCTAGAAACATTCATTTCCCCATAAAAAGTAGAAGCTCCCGAAAGGTCGATTTCGGCATCCCTGACGACTAATGGGTTTTCCAAGGTAATATTGGAAGCCCCTGAAGCCGAAAAATAGGTGAGGTCACGGGTCGTTATAAAAACATTCAAGGTTGCGTTCCCCTTAATATTGGTGTAGTTCTTCAATCGAACGATCAGATTGTTTTGTCGCTTTTCTGCAATAATATATTCCTGAACATCGGCATTGGCCTCTATCACAATGTGTTCCTCGGTTTCTGAAAAGCTTATAAAAACATGAAAGGCATCGGATACCTTTACGCCCGTGAATCCAGAAATAGTTACCTCTTCCCTTGTGACTTCCCCGGCGACCCTTATGGTGTCTTTGTAACATGAAGTGCTAAGGGTGCCAATAAGCAGCAGCAGTATGAACGATATCTTTGATTTCATTTTCGATTGTTTGATGATTGATTATAATACATGGAGGTTTTTTTGTTCCATTGAAAGGGTACTGGCAGCCAGTAATCTTTCCAAGAACGAAAAACCTTGTCGTCTTCAGTTTGTGGTTTTAAGAAAACCTGATTTTTTTGGGAGAATACGAATTGGGTCTCAATTTTTTGATGTCCGATGGGGGTCTTATCTGAATTTTTTCCGCTCATCGTATATTTTTTTTGTACCGGTTTCGACCCATATTAAAAACACCTACTTTGACGCCGATACCTGCCGAAAAGCCGTTAAGCCGGGAAATATTGCTATTTTCAATATTGAATCTGTTGGAAATACGATATTTTACTCCCGCCTCTAATTGCAAGTAACGGGATACGTTAAAAAGTGCACTAACCCCCGGTTCCACGACAAAAATGACATCTACATCGTCAAAATCATCTTCGAACTCCTCTTCGTCAAAGTCTTCCCCTATATATCCTACAGCGCCAAGACCTATTAATACTGGGAACGATAGGTTTACCTTCGATTTACTGAAAAGAATAGGTTCTAAATGTAGCCCTCCATAAGCTCCGAATAAATCCTCGTTTCGGGTAAACGCATCGTTATAAAAGTTTTGGTCAGAGTAGAAAAATTTCCCCTCAAAACCAACTTCGAACTGTTGATTGGCCACATAGGCTATTTTAAGTCCGCCGATATAGGTGTCCTTACCATTGATTTCTCCATAATGGGTTGTAAAGCCCAGGTATACTCCGTGTACCACATTGTTGCGATCGTTGAACTCAAGGTAATCGCCCGAGTCGTCCTGTGCGGTCACAAAGTGGCACATACCGGCTATAAGCAGTGCTAAAAATAATCTGTGTTGTTTCATATGTTCTTTTTTGATTGTTATTGGTAAGGACAAGGATTTTTTGGGAAGGTTGCACTTCAACGCTTTTTTTAACTATTTCACTTCTTTTAGAAGCACCACTCCTTTTTTTCCTTTTACGGAAATTTTTCCGGAGCGGCTTGTTCCATAGGAAGCGTTTATCTTGCGTATTCTTTTTCCTTTGTCTATCATTTCGGATGCTACGTTGTCAAAAGACTTCGGCAACCGAAGCAGCCCCTCTTCCAAAACTGCATCGAAATCAAAGGACAGGCCTATAATGTTTAAACTAATTTCCGAAGATTCTTGATTTATGATAAGCTGTGCATCTTCGTTTTGTATATGATGTACCTTAAAATCCGAAAGTTTCATTTTAAGGTCTACCTGCTCTAGCAATGTATGTATTTGTAGGTTCGTGAACCTAAGTTCCCCGTTGAGTGTACCTATCTCTTTAAGGTCAACTCTATCTTTATTGGAATACAATTCAAGGGATGCCGCTTTTTCAATGTCAATATCCGAACCATCGCTGGTAATTCTAAGGTCTTTGCAAGTTTTCATATCCAAACTACCGTTTTTAAGTCGAAGATTTCCGTATACGATCGATTTTGCCCTTAGTTTCCCAAATTTCAAATCGATATCGGTTGAATTCAAATCTTTATTGATCCAGATATCACCATGTTGAACGCTTGCCTTTAACTCTCCATACCATCCATCTAGAACGAGGTCTCCAAAGGTGTTGGTAATCTTAAGTTCTGCATGAAGTGGTACGTTTAGGGTATAACTGATCTTTAAATTGCTTTTATCAAAATTAAAGGGGTTGGCCTTATCAAAATATTTGGCAAAAAAGCCGGTATTTTTCTCCGCTATTTCGGTTCGTACCGATAGATAATTATCCATTTCCTTGATAATAGGGCTAATACGCTTCAAAAGACTTTCGGCATTTTCTATTTTTTTATGGGTAACATCAACTGTCATCGTTAGTGATACCTTGTCTTGGTCCCAACCGTTGATAGTGATATCGCCATACTTGTTTTCCAAAGACAACACGCCCGAATTTCCCAACGAGAAAGATTTTTCGATTTTTTTCGATACTTTTTGCTGGGCAATGAGCGGCTGGCTACATAGGAGAACAAGCATCATCCACATCAAATTTTTATAAGGTGAAATAATCATCAGTACTATGTTTTGCATCGTTGATTTGTTGTAATAAGCGTTCTATGAGTTCTATTCTTTTCTTATAGTTTTGCACAATGGCCTCCAGAACCTTCTCGTTGTCGAGGTTTTTTTCCATTTCCGATTTTAGAAATAGGTACTCCTCATCAAGTTCTTCGATGAACGACAAGAACTCTTTCTTATCTGTTTCCGACAGCTTAGGATGATTTTGTACTAACCTTATTTGGTCGGCTACCAAACCGGTATAATGCATGTCTATTTCATTTAGTTCTTGACTTAACTGAGAACCCTCTCCACTATTTGTTCGGTCGAATACCGTTAATGTAGCTATGGAAGCAATTCCTATGAGGATGATAACAGTTGCGGCAATACGCATCCAGGAAGTCTTCCAAAATGGGACATGTTCCGGGCCCGACTGTTCAAGCTCGGCACTGATTCGGCCCCACATCTTGCCTTTATCTAGCGTATGCTCATTAAATACTGCCCTGTTGTCTACAATGTGCTTTTCAAAATCGTCCATTACATCCTATTTTAATAGCGCTATTAATTTTTTCTTTGCTCTGTGGTATTGTGACTTGGAGGTCGATACGGAGATGCCCAATATTTCGGCAATCTCTATATGATCATACCCTTCGATCAAGTACAGGTTGATTATTTGCTTGTATCCGTCCGGTAATTTTTCAATTGCTGTTTTTATCCGCTGTATGTCAACCGGTGTTGGTTTTTCAATTTCTTCCTCCGCCAAATGGTAGGCATGAGCTTCAAAACCGGTCAACGGAATTCGTTTTAATTTTAAATGGTTAATACTCTTATTGATTACAATTCGTTTTAACCAGGCGCCAAAGCTACTTTCGTATTTAAAGCTTTCGAGCTTTCTAAAGGCTTCTACAAAACTGTCTTGAAGTACGTCTTCGGCATCTTCTTTGGTACCTACCATTCGCATACAGGTATTGTACATGGCATCTACATAGTGTTCGTAGAGCACATACTGTGAACCACGGTCCCCAGACTTGCTTTTTTCAACAAGCTCACGATGTGTAAAACGGAGTTCGGTTTTCAATGAATCTCAAGACTGGTTATACGTATCTGATGCGAACAAAACTAAAGACAGGCAAAAAAGGTAAGGGTTGCATGAAAAAAGTATGAAATTGAATTTTATGGGCATGTCCCCCATTGAAGTTGGTAAATTATGATGGTTTTGTCATATATCCTTCAAACCTTGTCGATCGGCAAGGCCTTCTTCCTAAAGGGAAATACTTTTAGAAAGGTGAGACTTCTCCATAGCCATTCGAACGGACCATAGTAAAAATGCTTCAACCATAACTTACTGACCGCCATTTGTATGAGGATGAACAGTATCGCGATCAAGAAAGTATAAAGGTTTCGTAGTTCCCCAATGTATGCCAGTCCCCAACCATATAATAGAAAGGTACCTACAACACTTTGCAGCACGTAGTTAGTAAGCGCCATTCGCCCATAAGGGGCAAAGGTTCGAAGCCATCGTTCAGGTCGGGTGTTGCGGTACAAAATAGCGAAGAGGGTAATGTAAAGCATGGTAATGGCTACATTGGCCATGTCCATTCCCGAAAGTCCGACCATGGCGATCCAATTGTCGAGTTGGGCCTCCGGACCTAGGCTCATAAAGGCTCCTGCCGTAATTCCCAAGGATACCAAGAATAGAACAATAGATCCGATCAATACTTTTTTGGTCAATTTTCGTTCTTCCCTGAAACGGGCAAAAAAACCATTGCGGCCTACAATAAGGCCTACCAGAAAAAAAGCGAATGTAAAATACCCCCTGCCAAAACTACCATACTGAAAATTCATTTTATCTAGATGACCTTCCCAAGCATTGGTGGCAAAGACTTCCCAAAGACTACCGTTTTTTAATGTTTCATAATATGCCAGTACGCGTGGTGCGTTCATATCCATTGGATCGACATCCAAAAAAAGATGACCCCCACCTGCAAAAAAGAAAGTGATATACCTACCCAACCCTAGAAATAGCAAGGCGGAAATTAGCAATACCCAATTCGTCTGGAGCTTATAGAAGGGAATTAACAAAATACCCAGCATGGCGTAGATAGTGAGAATATCGCCTCTGTAAAAAAGGCTATGGGCATAGCCTATCAATAGTAAAACCAGCAATCGCCATAGAAATCTTCCTCCGAAGGGGACACCTTTGCGGGCACTATTGTCCATTTGAATAAAAAAGCTAAGCCCGAACAAAAAAGAGAAGAGGGCGATAAATTTTCCCCTTAAGAAAATCCCGATGAAACCGTTGATGATTTGATCTATGGTTCCAGGGCTTACCGCTTCGTAAAAACTGGCCGGGGCACCCGCTCCGATATAGTTTTCTACCATATGGCAGATTACAATACCGGCAAGGGCAAAACCCCTGAGAGAGTCGATAATTTCAATTCGTTTGGTGGTAGCAGTCTGCATAACGATAGGTTATAGTTGTTCATAAATAGGACGACGGTTTTTAAAGGATGTTACACTTTGATAACCAAAGTTTTGAGGTTTGTATTTTAAAACTCCGGTCGTGCTTCGACACTTTGGCTGTACGTAGTGCAGGCAAGCTTTGCGTGAAGTTGCTGTTTCGAATTGGCTTCCCGGCTTTACCCATTTATCGTTGGTATTTTACTATCACCACCATACAACAAAAAATTTCTCAAAGGTATCATCCGGTTTCTTCATCCACACCATGGGGGCATTTTCCTTGAGCATTCGTAGATTTAGTTCTAACAATAGCTCAAAATGCGAGCACCATGGAACATCGGTATGCGGTGCGATGACCCATTCGACCTTGTAAGGAACATAGTAGCTGTTTTGTTGAAACTCCCTGCTATTAAAATCGTCGAAGCGTAACCAAAAACCTGTTATACAGTCATGGTTCAAAGGCCTAATATGAACGCTTTCAGTATCAAAAGGCCGAAATAATTGCGCCTTATAACAGGCTTGATGCGTTATTTCACGATGGTCGATTCCTTTGGCACCCAAGGCCGCCGCCCCTTCGTTCGAATGTAATAAGGGAAACTGTCCATTTCTGATTTTTTCCATCTTGGTAAAGAACATATCCCTTTTGTTAGGACCCATAAGTTGGTGAACGGGTTCTGACATTTCAGTATGGATAATGTAGAACTTATAGGTCAACTCCACATGTATTGTTTGTTGCAATTCTAGATTTCTTAATATAAAATCAATTTCCCCGATGGTTCGATTCCCATTTTTAATGGGTAGGTTATGCAGTAGAAGGCGATAGTTGGGTGCATGTTCTAACAATTGCTTGAAAACGTACTCCATTTGGTGTCCTAAGCGAATATTGGAAGGCAACTTGTTATAGGACAAACCTTCGGTTTTTATACCCGGGAATTCAAATTGTCGAATGCCAAACTGTTCATTCAACCACAGGGGAGGTGTGGCCAAAAACCCCTGAATTTGTTTGTGAAGTAGTTCTACTGCCATGAACTCATTTGAAATACGAATTTACACCAATAATTTCTGCGGTTACTCGGCGATGACTTTCAAAACCCATCAATAAATTCGACAGTTTCATAAGTGAAGATACGCCGTGTGTTGTTTGGACCAATTTAGACTAGCTTTCTGACCTTTGATAGATGGCCGAAATAGGACTTGTCTTTTCACGACCAAGCTTAAATTTGCCCTTGCACTTTTGAACGTTAACTTTTCCTAAAAATAGAAGGTGCCAGCGGTAAAAGTGTTAATTTTATGGTATGGCTATGAATATGAGAAAAGGCATTCGTTTTGATACGTATGTAGCACCGGAGCAAACTCCTTTTGATAAACTCTTCGATATTTTTCAGGAATTGATTACCCATACCTCGGGCGATTTTGATGAGGCCATTGATTGGTTGCGGGAGTTGGATAAAGAATACGAGCTTACCGATGAGAACTACACGATCGACGACTTTATAGAAGACCTGAAAGCCAAGGGGTATATCAGGGAAGAGTTTGAGGATGGTGGCGGTGAAATGGGTGATGGGGAACAGGGCGAACAGGGCGATGGCCCGGGAAAAATATCGATTACCGCAAAAATGGAACGGATTATAAGGCAACGAGCCCTGGATCAGATTTTTGGCAAATTGAAACGAAGCGGAGCGGGTAACCATAAAACAGGAAAATCAGGACAGGGCGACGAGCATACCGGGGATTTCAGGGAATACCGTTATGGTGACGGACTCGACCATATTTCAATGACCGAGAGTCTTAAAAACGCCCAGGTAAATCATGGTATCGGTAGTTTTTCGCTTAGTGAAGAGGATTTGGTGGTAGAGGATACCCACTACAAGGCGCAAATGAGCACGGTGCTGATGATCGACATCAGCCATAGTATGATTTTATATGGGGAAGACCGGATCACTCCCGCAAAAAAAGTGGCGATGGCGTTGGCCGAATTGATAACGACTCGATACCCAAAGGATACCTTGGACATTTTGGTCTTTGGCAACGATGCTTGGCCTATTCCTATCAAAGACCTACCATACCTAAAGGTGGGGCCTTACCATACGAACACGGTTGCCGGATTGCAGTTGGCGATGGATATGTTACGCAGAAAGCGAAATACCAACAAACAGATTTTTATGATTACCGACGGCAAGCCAAGCTGCCTTCGTATGCCAGACGGTACGTATTATAAGAATAGCGTCGGACTCGATGATTTCATTGTTGAAAAGTGCTATAATATGGCAAGGCAAGCCCGTAAGTTACACATTCCGATTACGACTTTTATGATTGCACAAGACCCTTACCTGATGCAATTTATACGGCATTTTACGGAAGCCAACAAGGGAAAGGCCTTCTTTACCGGACTAAAAGGACTCGGCGAGATGATTTTTGAGGATTATGAAAACAACAGACGAAAAAGGCTGAAATAAAGACTAAAGAGAAAATGAAGGGCCATTGCTGATCAATAAAAAGTGTCGTTAAGTTTCTTTGTTATTAAACATGAAAACGATTCCTCTTCTGAGGAGAGCGGTGCTGAGCCATTCGAGCAAAGTTGTTTTTTTGAGAACTATTGAACAATAAAGTAGCATATAGCATAAAGAACAAATAATACAGAAAAAGAGTATAGAATATAGTAAGGATTGGAACTGAACGAACCTTTCTGCACCAAATAGATACGGCCCAGACCGGATTTGGTATTTTCTATCTTTGTTATGCTCTTTTACCTTTTTAAAAACCTATGAAATTGAACCACAAAGAAATTTCCTCCCTTGGAGCATTAAAAAAAGCAGGTTACCAGACCAAAAGCATCAAAGACGAACTTCGCGATAACCTTCGTGAAAAAATCAAAAAAGGCGAGGATACTTTTGCGGGCGTTTGGGGGTATGAAGATTCTGTAATTCCTGAATTGGAACGTGCGATTCTTTCCCGCCATAATATTAATTTACTAGGATTAAGAGGGCAGGCAAAAACACGTTTGGCCCGTTTGATGGTCGGTCTGTTAGATGAATGGATTCCCGTAATAGCAGGCTCCGAAATTAATGACGATCCGCTGCGGCCGATGTCCAGATATGCCAAAGAACTCCTAAATGAAAAGGGAGACGATACCCCGATTACTTGGTTGCATCGCGATGACCGTTTTTATGAGAAACTTGCAACACCCGATGTTACGGTCGCTGACTTGATAGGAGATGTAGACCCCATAAAGGCGGCTAATCTAAAATTGTCCTATGCCGACGATCGTGTAATTCATTTTGGGATGATTCCCAGAGCGAACCGCTGCATCTTCGTTATCAACGAGCTTCCTGATTTGCAAGCTCGTATCCAAGTCTCGTTGTTCAATATTTTGCAAGAGGGAGACATCCAAATTCGGGGATTTAAGCTCAGACTACCTTTGGATCTTCAGTTTGTTTTCACAGCAAATCCGGAGGACTATACCAATAGAGGAAGCATTGTTACCCCTTTAAAAGATCGTATTGGATCTCAGATTTTGACCCACTATCCCGACGATATCGAAACGGCCCGTAAGATTACGGAACAGGAATCCAATCTGGATACCCGCCAGACCGATGCGGTGTACGTGCCAGATTTGGCCAAGGACCTGTTAGAGCAAATAAGTTTTGAGGCTCGAAAAAGCGAGTATGTCGATGCCAAGAGTGGTGTAAGCGCTCGAACCAGTATAACCGCTTTCGAAAACCTGTTAAGCACGGCCGAACGACGTGCTCTGCTGACAGGTGCCGACCATACCATGATACGTTTGAGCGACTTTTTGGGAGTTATTCCCGCCATCACAGGAAAAATTGAACTTGTTTACGAAGGGGAACAGGAAGGTGCTGACGGCGTTGCGGCCATTTTAATCGATGATGCCGTAAAATCATTGTTTCCGCTGTATTTTCCTAAAATAAATAAGTTGGAGAAAAAGGATGCCGAAACGCCTTATGATGAATTATTGCATTGGTTTTTTCAAGGACAAGGTTTTGAATTATTAGACGATTTTACCGATGAGGAATACCAACGTGCCTTGGACAGTATTCCTCAACTGAACCGGTTGATTACGGAACACCAACCAGAATGGCCCGAACGTGACGTATATTTCCTAAAGGAGCTGGTGCTTTGGGGGTTGGTCGCCCATAAAAAACTAAGCAAGAATCGTTTTTCCGAAGGGTACCAATTCAAGGACCTTTATGGAAGTTTTATTAGTGGCCTGTAAATTACGTAGTCCAAACAGCAGAGGTCAAAAAATAGGTAGCACCCTTTATTGACTTGATGCCTATTGAAACCTGTTGGGATATGGCGATAACGTACATCATTTCGATAAGCTTGGTATGCCATTGAAAAGTATCTTTTTAAAGGTAAATCTGTACTTTCCGTATCGGTTATACTTGATAGGCCGGTAAATAAAAGGTAAATGAGCTCCCTTCTTTGGGCTTGCTCAAAACGGTAATGGTCGTATCGTGTAGGTCCATGATTTTTTTCACGATTGCGAGCCCCAATCCATAGCCCTGTTTTTTGGTGCTTTTTGATACTTGCTTATACCGGTCAAAAATAAAAGGTTGTTCGTTCACCGGTATGCCGGTTCCCGTATCGGTAATATTTATTTCGATATTCTTGCCTTTCTGGTGTAAAGCCAATGTCACTTTCCCTTTTGGTTCTGTATACTTGATAGCGTTTTCAATCAGATTTTGAAGCGCACGTTCTACCAGGCTCACATCGGCAAATACCATACTGTTTTCCTCTGGTTTATCCAGGGCAAGGGTAATTTCTTTACGTGCAGCCAAAACCTTAAACTTGGCGATCAGATCGTGGGAGAGCTCCGTAATAGAAAACGGCTCCTTTACGGGAGTCACCTGCTCAGCTTCCAATTTCGAGTATTCAAAAAGCTGGTTGATAAGCCCTGATAGTTTATCCACATTATCATGGGTAATTTGAAGGTACTCCTGCTTTTCATTTTCAGTCAAGGAATCGCGCTTCATTTGTAGCGTTTCGATGTACCCTTTCAAAATGGCCAGAGGCGTTCGTAGGTCATGGGATACATTGGCAATCAATTCCCTTCGTAAGATGTCCACCGACTGTAATTTGTCCATATTATCGACAATGGTATCGGCCATTTCGTTAAATGAATTAGCAAAGATGGCGATATCCGAACGGTCTGGGTTTTCGATTCGTGCTCCCAAATCCCCTTCTTGGAACTTGCGTACCGTAGTTGTGATGAGGCGTAGGTTTTTAGTAAGGAACCAAATGGCCAATAATCCTAAAATGACTGAAAACAGTGTAGTCAAGAGTGTTGCGCCGATTCCTAGTTTTGCAAAGTACTGCCCCCAAAGGGTATCGCTTACTTGTTGAAAATTTTTACTGGCCAAGATAATGTATACATATCCTTTACGGCCATCGACATCATAAGGCGCCGCGGAAAAGATTTTTTGCTCCCCAGGATTCCTTGGATCATCTCCTAAGACATATTTTTCTCCTTTTTGAGCGATAAAAGTGTTGATAGGTGCCAACGACACACTTTTCGCAGGTGCGTTATCGCTGTGGTCAAGCACCACCGAATACAGGATTTCTCCGTTCGCATTCAGTAGATACACCTCAATCCCCCGATTAACCGCCATCATATCATGCATTAAATCACCAAATAGGGGTTTGTTTACACTACCATCGGCTAAAAACGGAGAAGCATCTTTGAACTTTTCGTCAATTACATGATTTGCTACCTCTGCATTGAGGCGTTGTGTGGTTTCTTGGTAGTGTTTTTTGGAAAAATAGCTGGTAATCAGCATATAGGAGACCCCCATCAATAGAATCAATGCAATAAATGCCAACCATAGTTTCTTGACTAATTTTGGGGTCAGCGTTTTTTCGGTACCACTCATAAAATACTGTCTTCGTTAAATTTGTAACCAACCCCCCAAGTCGTAAGAATATAGGTAGGGTGGGCCATGTCCCATTCTATTTTGGCCCTTAACCGATTTATGTGAGAGTTTACGGTGTGCTCGTATCCTTCGAAGTTATAGCCCCAGATCATGTTCAAAAGCTCTGTTCGGCTATAATTACGGCCGGGATTGGATGCCATTAATACCAGAAGTTCGAATTCTTTTGGGGAGAGGTCCACTTTTTTATCTTTTAACAGTACTTTTCTTTTATCGATATCGATATGTAGTCCTTCTGCCGAAATCAATGAAGAATCGGTGTCTTCTGTTTGTCTCGTTGTTGTTCTGCGCATTACCGCCTTAATTCTTGCAAGCAATTCGCGTATGCTGAAAGGTTTTGTGATATAGTCATCAGCCCCTATTTCCAAACCGAGTACACGGTCGATTTCTTCCGATTTGGCCGTCAACATAATGATAGGGGTATTTTTCTTGGCCCGCAATCTTTTGCAGATTTCGACACCATCCATACTTGGCAAAGTAAGGTCAAGTAGAATTAGGTCATACTCATTTTCTAAGGCCATTCGAAGTCCCTCTTCACCATCCATTGCCTTCGATGTATTATAAATTAAGTCGGTGAGATGTATTTCTAGTAATTTGATGATTTCCGGATCATCTTCGATAATGAGGATATCTTTCATACGGTACGAATGAAGTTAAAAAGTATCACATAAAGGTCACGGACAGCTCAAATGACCATAACAATCCCCTAAACCTCCACCATCTTGGACATTCCTGGGAGACTTTAAATAGTCACATAATGAAATAATAGCCGAAAATCTCACGAAAACCTTACAGAAATACATGAAAAAGCTATGATTTTGTGATTTTATTGTACAATAAGAGCCTTTATTTTGTAATGCCTATAAAAGCAACCAGAAGAAAATAAACTTGATTGTTGCTTGTTGTTTGAAGTAAGAATGCCTTGGAACCAAGCCCGGGGCATTTTTTGTTTAGGCGCCCCCAATTTCAGAAGCGAATAGCATATTGAAATACGATTCTGGAATACCTCTTTTCATCATGCCCTCAAGTAACCATTTCAGTAGACGAGGACCCTAAAGCTATGAATACCTTTCATTAATCCCAAGTATCGATATGTCGATTGATTTCGTCAAAATTATAGGTGCCAACGAGGTCTTTACGATAACGGAAAGCAAGGAAAGTCAGTCCTATAATTAATAGATATAGCATAAAAATCAAAATTCCCAAAGGAATAAAAGTGCTTGGAATTACGTGATTTTCAAAATCAGAGGAGCTGAATAGAATAGCCAGTGTATCAAAAAGCTTATAGCCATAGATCGGTAAAACTACATAAAGACCATACTCCAACGTTCGCATCTGGGGATCCGTTACTTCATCTTCCTTTATTTTAAACCACAGCACATACAAAAATGTAAAATGCACTAGGGTGACCAAGGGAATTAAGTAGTTGTCGAACTTAAAAAAGTAGAACTTGTTGGTGTAAAGTCCGTAAAAACTAAAAACAATAAGCAAAAGCAAGGTGACTACGGAAAGTATCAAACCCCGTTTCCATGGCAGTATGCTCAGAATCGACTTCATGATAAGTAGGTTTTGGGGTTTTGGGGAACCCTATTCGTTACCATTAAACGGGCAGGTATTTCCTTTATTTTAAAAATTCGATGAAGCGTAGCCAATGTTGGGTAATGCCATAAAGCTGTGGTGAACGTTCCAAATATTGGTTGTAAAAAAAACTTCTTGGGGGAACAATATTTCATAAAATCCTGTTTAGAATAGGGTTTATAGCAGCCATTTTTTTCGGATGGCACTGCGGGCAAACAACACCAAAGCAATACCTACCACAACAATCATAATGGGCATGCCCATAGCTTCGTTCCCCATGACCTCGAAGGTGTTGCTTAGAAAGAAAAGATAGGTCTGTTGGGCCAGAATGCCCAATAATGACAAAAATAGCATTGAAAGAGCCCATCTTTTGCGTAATAAAAGGGCAATACACCCCAAAGCACCTGCAAATACGGCAATGGCAAACGCTGCAGTTACCCAAGCCGGCCGGCTCTCATAAAGTTGTCTTTGTGCTTCAGTGAGGGCAGCCCGAACCTCATCTGTCATAAAGGCCTCTGCCAGATAAGCGTAAACTCCTAAGAGGTTCCACACAAGGGCCAAGGCACTAACGACCCAGAACCAAACAGGAGGTTTTATCTTTACTTTTGTTTCCATAAGATGTTGGTTTAGTTATAGTTGCTTTCGATAAAAGTAAAAAAAAACAATTTGACAACAAAAAGCCTCAATAATTAGAGAATGAAAAAAGAAAGAAGTTATTATTTGGTGAAAATGCAATTTCTGGGGTTTAGATACAGTGGTTGGCAGAAACAACCAAATCAAAAAACAGTTGAGGGCATGGTTGTGAAGACCCTTCGTTTTATCCTTCCGAATCGCAACTTCAAAGTCTTGGGAAGCAGTCGCACTGACGCTAAGGTGTCTGCTTTGAGCTTTGCTTTTGAGTTGTTTTTAGAGGGAATTCCCATAACGGACCTATCTGATTTCACAGAACTGTTCAATAGAAACCTTCCTGCTGATATCAAAGTAATGGATATGAAAGCGATAGATGGTAATTTCAATATCATTCAAGATGGAAAGCGCAAAGAATATGTGTATCTCTTTTCCTTTGGAGAAAAAAGCCATCCCTTTTGTGCCCCCTTTATGGCCAATATTTTGGATTCCTTGGATATTGAACTCATGAAAAAGGCAACATCTTTGTTTGAAGGCTCCCACGATTTCACCACATACACGGCCCGAGTAAGGGGTCAGGCGCAAACGGTACGTCATGTAGCGTACTGTTTTATTGAACCGAACACCCTACTCACTGCAAATTTTTTCCCCGAAGAAAGTTATGCGTTGCATATAAGTGCCCAGGGGTTTCTTCGCTATCAAGTGCGCATGATTATGGGTGCGTTGATTGAGCTGGGAAAAGGTAGACTGAGCTATGCCGATATTGAACAATCGTTACAACCTGGAAATCAGCAAAAATTAACCTATGTAGCACCTGGTTCCGGTCTTCACTTAAATCAGTTGCAGTTTGATAATTAGTAGCAAAGTCATTTAAACTTTTTCCATTCGCTAAAAATAGTCTCTAAATTGAAAATATTGATGCGCTGCTGTCAAGGAGCCGTTCTTGGGTACAAATAGACCATACGCTGGGCCTTTTAACCAACTATCCTGAACAGCTCCCTACTTTTTGTATCTTGTAACAAACTAACGACCATGCCATATTGGGCCTACATCACCCTTCTCGTACTTGGTGTCTATAGCACTGTGAGCGTTTTGTTGTATTTTCTGCAGGATTTTATCATGTTCAAGCCAGAAAAGCTGCCGAAAGATTTTCAATTTCATTATGAAAATCAAGAAATCGAAGAATACAATATAGAAACAAGGGATGGAGCAATCATTAACGGACTCCGATTCAAAACGCAACGGCCGAAAGGGGTCGTTTTTTATCTAAAGGGAAATTCCAAAAGTATCAAGGGCTGGGGTAAATTCGCCGTCGATTTTACCCGCCATGGTTATGATGTCATCATGGTCGATTACCGGGGTTTTGGTAAAAGCACGGGAAGGCGCACCCAGAAAGCGATCAAACGTGATCTTCAGGTGGTGTACAATAAGCTTAAGGAAAATGTAAAGGAATCCTATATTATATTATACGGTCGTTCATTGGGTTCTGGCTTTGCTACCAAACTGGCATCTATGAACAACCCAAGAATGCTCATTTTAGATGCACCCTACTATAGTTTAAGTAAAGTGGCAAAGAAGTACATTCCCTTTATGCCATTGTCTCTCTTGATCAAATTTCCGATGCCCACCTACAAATGGCTCAAATATGTAAATTGCCCCGTACATATTATTCATGGTACCGATGACAAATTAATTCCTTACAAAACCAGTGTAAAGCTTTCAAAAATAAAGCCGAAACTTACCCGATTGTACACGGTCATTGGTGGTGGACATAAAAACTTGAATACCTTTGAATCCTATCATAAAATGCTGACCGAAATTGTTACATCGAAACCGAAAGCGGTAAATTTGGAAGGTTCCAGCATTCACGTAAAACATTCATCCAAACGCATTAATGAAAAGATTTAAAAAAATTGCCGTTGTACTAGGAATCTTATATAGTCTCTTGGTTGTTTTGGCATATAATTTTCAAGAGAAGCTTATATTTCTTCCCTCTAAAATGCCCATGAACCATCAGTTCGACTTTTGTCAGTCGTTCGAGGAGTTTAATTTGACCGCCAACGATGGGGCGAAACTAAACGCCGTACATACCAAACAAGACAGTGCTAGGGGAGTAGTCCTCTATTTTCATGGCAACTCGGGAAACATTTCCCATTTGGGACATGTGGCAAATCTTATTAGTAGAAAAGGATACGATGCGATTATGGTCGATTATCGTACCTATGGGAAAAGTACCGGGGCGATCAGTGAGGAAGCCTTAAAGAAAGATGCTCAACTCTTTTACAATCACGCACTGACAATGTATGATGAAGATGAGATAGTTTTATACGGACGGTCTTTTGGTACTGGGATCGCCACCGGATTGGCAGCAGAGAACGATCCTAAAAAACTGATTTTGGAGTCGCCCTTTTATAGTGCCGTGGAACTTGGGAAGCATCGGTTTCCTATTTTGCCGATTGATTGGTTGTCGCAGTACCGATTTCCCTCCAATGAGTATGTGAGAAAAATCAACTGTCCCGTTTTTATCTTCCACGGTACCGAAGATGGTGTCATTCCCTTTGAACAGGCACGAAAACTTTTTGCAGCCATACCCGGCGACACGAAAAAGTTTTACAAGGTCGATGGGGCGGGCCATAATTACCTTCAAGATTTCGAAGAATTCAAAATTGGGATCGAGGAAGCGTTTAATTGAACTCGTCCTGAGTTAAATGGGAAACTTCTTTTATAAATGATCGGTATAGATATAAACTGCGATGTGGGCGAGGGAGTCGGAAACGAGAAGCTATTGCTCCCGTTGATTTCTTCCTGTAACATTGCTTGCGGCGAACATGCGGGAGATAGGGAGACAATGCAACAAGTGGTGCAATTTGCAAAGAGGCATCGAGTGCGAATAGGTGCGCACCCATCCTATCCAGACCGTCTTAATTTTGGAAGACGTTCTATGCAGTTGTCAGAAGAAGCATTGACCGAAACGGTCCGGTCACAAATTTTGACATTACAATCAGTTTTGGCAAAAGAAGAGGCGTCATTGCACCATATTAAACCACATGGTGCCCTGTACAATGACTTGGCTACGAATGAGACACTCTCAAATACATTTTTGACCGCTATTTCTGATTTCAAGGAAGCGGTGTATCTCTATGTTCCTTTTGGGTCGATCGTCCAACAGGTAGCCAGGAAGGAAGGTTTTCGAATAAAAGTGGAGGCTTTTGCCGATCGTAATTATAACGATGATTTAAGTTTGGTCTCTCGGAAAACGGTAGGTGCTGTTATTTCAAATCCTCAGCGAGTGTTGGAGCATCTTGTGCAAATGGTAAAGAACAGACAGTTATTGACCGTTTCGGGGGCATTGGTTCATATGAGTGCCGATACCTATTGTATTCACGGTGATACCGAAAATGCTTTGCAAATAATGACGTATCTTTCAGAGCAGTTACCAAAGCATCATATCCAAATTAAAAAGTGAACACCTTCCCTATTTCTATACGACCCTTTGGTCTGCACGCTATTTTGATCGAGTGGCCGAATATGGTGGAATCTGCGATTTTGGATGACATTCTTCAATTTACCGAATACCTAAAAACAAAGATGGGGCAGCAGCAATGGGAGTTTGTACCTGCCTATAACTCATTGACCTTGATCAAACGAGGCGACACTATCGATTTTGACAAATACACTATCGAATTGCAGGAAATATACCGTGAAAAGAAAACTTTTCCTAAGAAGGAGAAATTTCTTTGGAGGCTGCCCGTATGTTATGATCCTGAATTTGGCATCGATTTGGCCGAAGTTGCAGATCGCTTGCAAATTAAGGTTCCCGAGTTGATTGCCATGCATACGGGTAACACCTATATTGTTTATGGCATTGGTTTTTTGCCTGGCTTTATGTACTTGGGCGGGCTAACCGCCGCTTTGGAGATTCCAAGAAGGGCAACGCCCCGTTTAAAGGTGGCCAAAGGTTCAGTAGGTCTCGCCGGTCGTCAAACGGGTATTTATCCGCAGGAATCCCCTGGTGGGTGGAATATCATCGGCAATTGTTCCGTACCTATTTTTGATGCCACCAAAGACCGGCCCTGTTTCGTTAGTGTGGGTGACCGTATTCAATTCTATGCCATATCAAGGGCCGAATATGAACTGCACAAAATTGAGGGAGAGGTCGGAATTTATCAAGTTGAAAAAATCAAGTGGGATGCTTAAAGTGCTGAAATCAGGGTTTTTCACATCGGTACAGGATAGGGGAAGGCTGGCATACCGGGATAGCGGTGTTCCCATCTCTGGCGTGATGGATGATCATACCGTTAGGCAAATCAATAGATTGTTAGAAAACAACGAGAAAGCCGCGGTTTTAGAGGTAACGATGACCGGCCCCACCTTATTGTTCGAAGAAACGACCCATATAGTGCTTGGAGGGGCAAAAATGTCGGCAACCTTGAACAACTTACCTATAGATAATCATAAGATATATCGTGTTGCCGAAGGTGATATTCTTTCCTACGGAAAATTGGAAAAGGGATTTAGGGCATATTTGGCGGTGAAGGATGGTTTTAAGTCTGAAACGGTGCTGGCAAGCACGTCGATGTACCTTCCAATAACCTCAAAGAACCACCTCGAAGATGGTGATGTGGTAGGGTATGATGCCCATACCACCTTTGAACCGAAAATAACCGAGTATAAGACCGAAGACCTGTTGGATGAAACGGTACTGGAGGTACATCAAGGACCAGAATATCAACTTCTGGTAGATAAACAGTTGGAAAAAATATTTTCTAGAGACTTCACGATCGCCAAAGAAAACAACCGGATGGCCTATCAATTGCAAGAAGCTATTCCCGGGCATGCACATTCCATGCTTACGTCCGCTACACTTCCCGGTACCGTGCAATTAACGCCGACGGGCAAACTGATTATTTTGATGAAAGATGGGCAGACGACCGGTGGATACCCCAGAATATTACAACTATCCGACAAGGCAATAGCTATTCTCGCACAAAAAAAATTCGGGGATGGTATTTCGTTCAAAAAGGTGTAGGCTACTTTTACACTTTCTTGTAGACTGTTTCAAAGGGTACACGAAAACGTTCCGAGTAAATACCCTGTTCGTCTCGTACCCCACAACCGATAACCATATTGATTTCGGCTCCCCAAGGCAATCCCAAAATTCCTTTGATACGACCCGTGTCGCTACCTTCCATGGGGCAGGTGTCGTATCCAATGGCAGCCATACTGATCATAAAGTTCTGTGCGGCCAGACCTGCACTCTTATGCGCAACGATTCGCATATCTGACAACCGCACCTGCTTGTATATAGGTCGAAACAGACCAATAAGGTGGAATACAATGTACCGTATCCAACCTAATACCCCAAAAAAGTCGGTATAGATCGAGGGAATTACCTTCTGATAATA
The DNA here is from genome assembly GCA_947493175.1 of uncultured Flavobacteriaceae bacterium. Taxonomy (GTDB): domain Bacteria; phylum Bacteroidota; class Bacteroidia; order Flavobacteriales; family Flavobacteriaceae; genus Pelagihabitans. The sequence goes on from CANLQD010000002.1 coordinate 51,415, forward strand.
GGCAAGAGCAAACTTCTCCCGCCTGCTATAATCGGACTTGGGTTTGGGGCCGATACTATCCTTAAGAAAGTCGACATTGGCCTTCGCCCGTTGATGCCACAAATCCTTACGGGCAACGACGACGACGAGTTGATTGGCCGTTTTTGCCGCATTTTGGCCCAAACATGCCCTGGTCATTTTTTTTAAGGTCCCGGTATCGGTAATATGATAGAACTCCCATAACTGTAGGTTGCTGCTGGTAGGTGCCAATACGGCATTTTGGATACACTGTTTTACCTTTTCATCCTGCAGTGCCACATCACTTTTGAACACCCTAACGGAACGTCGGTATTGTATGGCTTCGGTAACGATTTTTTCCATGAAATGGATTAAGTTGTTTTAGGGCGCAAAACTAGCTATTTTTAAACTGAACTCAAGACGGGTTTATGGTAAACTTAGGGAACTGATTGTGCTGATGACCATCAAGGGAAGCCGTAGCGAACTTAGAAACGACCTCCCTTATTTTTCCCGTACACTTCATAGGTGAGTATCCTGAGGTCTCACATTAATGATATTGGTTTCAAGAAATTTTTGTGTAACCCATTTTTGGCAACTTCGGGTATTTAGGCTACTTTTAATTCATGAAATTCATAGTAGTATTCGATAGCATTGTTCTGGTGGTCCCGTAAAGGACGATGCAGCTAGCTATGGAATGTAAGGGCCTGTATCGATATCAATTGGATACAGGCCCTTGCTTTTGAAACCATTGAATATGATAATAATATGTGCTTATCTTTTTGTTTTACAGGCACTTAGATTAATTTAAAGTGAATTGGATTTAAACTGTGGTCATTTCGAAAAGAAACCAACTTTTTAAAACCCGATATATTTGATTAGAGAACTTGAATATTGAAATACAAAGGCCTTCATGGAATTGAATAAATACAGCAAAAATGTTACCCAAGACCCGACCCAACCGGCCGCACAGGCGATGCTATATGCCATTGGTCTTACGGAAGACGATTTGGCAAAACCGTTGATAGGTATCGGTAGTACCGGCTATGAAGGTAATCCCTGTAATATGCATTTGAACGACTTGGCAAAAGAAGTGAAGCAGGGAGTCAACCAGGGAGGTGCTGTAGGCTTGATTTTTAATACCATCGGTGTCAGTGATGGTATTTCAATGGGTACCTATGGAATGCGATATTCCCTTCCGTCACGGGATATCATTGCCGATTCTATGGAAACGGTTGTACAGGCCATGAACTATGATGGGCTGGTTACGGTAGTAGGTTGTGATAAGAACATGCCAGGAGCCTTGATGGCGATGATACGGTTAAATCGCCCGTCGGTATTGGTCTATGGCGGTACCATAGCCTCCGGATGTTATAAGGATAAGAAGTTGGATGTCGTATCGGCTTTTGAAGCATGGGGCGAGAAAGTGGCAGGGACAATGAGTGAGGAAGACTATAAAAGTGTAATTCAAAATGCCTGTCCGGGTGCAGGAGCGTGCGGAGGCATGTATACGGCCAATACCATGGCGTCGGCGATAGAAGCACTCGGAATGGCCATGCCCTATAATTCCTCCAATCCGGCCTTAGGTCCGGAAAAAAAGACCGATTGTCTCAATTCGGGAAGAGCATTGGAGCATCTGCTTAAGAATGATATCAAACCAAGCGATATTATTACGCGAAAGTCGTTTGAAAATGCAGTGCGATTGTTAACCCTATTAGGGGGATCTACGAATGCCGTATTGCACTTTTTAGCGATTGCCAAGGCGGCCGATGTGGATTTTACCTTGGACGATTTTCAGAAAATAAGTGATACGACACCTTTTTTAGCAGATTTAAAACCTAGTGGAAAGTTTCTCATGGAAGACCTGCATCGTGTTGGCGGTACTCCTGCGGTGATGAAATTTATGTTGGACAATGATATGTTGCATGGTGATTGTCTGACTGTTACAGGTAAAACAGTAGCAGAGAATCTATCGGAGCTATCTGGCCTTTCCGAAGGCCAACAAGTGGTAAAACCCCTGAATGCCCCTATTAAGGAAACCGGGCATTTACGAATCTTATACGGCAACCTTGCCGAAGAAGGTGCCGTAGCCAAAATAACCGGGAAAGAGGGACTTCATTTTACGGGAACTGCCAAAGTCTATGACGATGAATTCAAGGCAAATGCCGGAATCGGCAGAGGGGAAGTCAAGAAAGGAGATGTGGTCGTTATTCGATATGAAGGCCCTAAGGGTGGACCCGGAATGCCCGAAATGTTGAAGCCTACGGCAGCAATTATGGGAGCCGGGTTGGGAAAAGATGTTGCCCTGATTACGGATGGACGATTTTCGGGAGGTACCCATGGTTTTGTAGTAGGCCATGTGTGCCCCGAAGCTCAGGAAGGCGGTACGATTGCCTTGTTACAGGATGGCGATGTGATTACCATTGATGCAGAGAAGAATACGATTTCAGTGGATTTAACTGATGAAGAATTGGCAGAGAGAAGAAAAAAATGGGTACAACCTCCACTGAAAGTTAAAAGAGGAAGCCTTTATAAATATGCAAAAATGGTGGCCTCTGCATCAAAAGGTTGTGTCACTGACGAGTTATAAAATACAGAACGGGGGAGTAGGATACGCAAGTTTTGGTTCCCCATCAAATAGGAAAGTTTGGCATTTTTTAGGTGTTGAATTTGCATGTGATATTTGAATTAGAGTTTATAGCAAATGGAAACAATTAAGGAAAAAAGCATGGCGCAGGAAACACCGGCAACGATAAAGATCAGCGGTGCAGAAGCCATCATTCACTGTCTGTTGGCAGAGGGTGTAGATTTGTTATACGGCTATCCAGGCGGTGCGATCATGCCGGTTTATGATGAACTATACAAGTTTCAGGATCAACTGACCCATGTATTGACCCGCCATGAACAAGGGGCTACGCATTCGGCCCAAGGATATGCCAGAGCTACGGGAAGAGTTGGGGTGGCCATGGCCACTTCGGGCCCGGGCGCAACGAATCTGGTTACGGGCCTTGCCGACGCACAGATCGATTCGACCCCTATGGTCTGTATTACGGGGCAGGTGCCGAGACACCTTTTGGGCTCCGATGCGTTTCAGGAAACCGATATCATTGGAATTTCTACCCCGGTGACCAAATGGAACCACCAAATTACCAAAGCCGCTGAAATCCCTGAAGTGATGGCCAAGGCATTCTATATCGCCAAATCGGGTCGTCCAGGCCCTGTTTTGGTCGATATTACAAAAAATGCGCAGTTCGAGGAGTTTGAATTCTCATACACCCCTTGCAAAAGGGTTCGGAGCTACAATCCGACTCCAAAACCGGATATGAAGGCCATCGAAGCTGCTGCGGAACTGATCAACAATGCTAAAAAGCCCTATATCGTTTGGGGACAGGGAATTATTTTGGGTAAGGCCGAAGAACAGCTAAAGGCATTGGTAGAGAAGGCAGGCATTCCTGCTGCGTGGACTATTTTAGGAGCTTCTGCCTTGGCCACCGACCACCCCCTCAATGTGGGGATGGTGGGCATGCATGGCAACTACGGGCCGAATATACTAACAAACGAATGCGATGTGCTGGTCGCCATCGGAATGCGTTTCGATGATCGCGTAACCGGCAGTTTGGATACCTACGCCAAACAAGCCAAGGTCATTCATTTTGAAATAGACCCGGCCGAAGTAAACAAAAATGTAAAAGCGGATATTGCCGTGTTGGGTGATTCAAAACATACGTTGGAACTATTGCTGCCTCTCATAGATGAGAACAAGCACGAAGCTTGGCACCAAGTCTTTAAGGAAAAATACCAAATAGAATTTGATGCGGTTATCGAAAAAGACATCCATCCTACTAAGGAAGGTTTGACCATGGGCGAGGTCATTGAGGAAATCAACCTGGCCTCTAAGAACAATGCGGTCATTGTCACCGACGTTGGGCAACACCAAATGATTGCTTGTCGCTATGCAAAATTCAGCGAATCTAAAAGTAATATTACTTCTGGAGGATTGGGAACCATGGGTTTTGCACTCCCTGCGGCCATCGGTGCTAAAATGGGTATGATGGAACGGGAGGTGGTTGCCATTATCGGTGATGGTGGTTACCAAATGACAATTCAAGAACTTGGGGTCATTTTTCAACACCAGGTACCCGTTAAGATTGTGGTTTTGAACAATGACCATTTGGGAATGGTACGCCAATGGCAAGAACTGTTTTTTGACAGGCGTTATGCTTCCACAGTAATGGTAAATCCCGATTTTGTAAAAATTGCGGAGGGTTATCATATTGAGGCCAAACGCGTGAGCGAACGAAAAGATTTAAAGACGGCCGTTGAAACGATGATGGCCTCTGACAAGCCTTATTTTTTGGAAGTAAAGGTAGAAAAGGAAGACAACGTGTTTCCGATGATTCCTTCTGGTGCATCGGTTTCCGATATCCGTCTAAAATAAATGGTTTGAACAACCCCTCTGATTTGTATTGAGTTTTAAGGAGAGAGACATGAACGACGCAAATATTTTAGACAAACCTGGTATCCATCAACAGATCGAGGAAAAATCGAAAGAAATCGGTTTTACGATGCCTTCCGACCTCTATATCGGGACGATTTTGAAGACCTTGATTACCTCAAAACCAAAAGCACATCTGTTAGAATTAGGAACGGGAATCGGCCTGAGTCTTTCATGGATGGTCGATGGGATGGATGCGCATTCCGAACTGATTACGGTGGATAACGACCCGGAATTGACCGGCATTGCAGAACAGTATTTTGGAAATGACGAACGAGTAAGCATTGTTTGTGCAGATGGTAGTAAATGGATAAACGAATACAAAGGTTCAAAATTCGATTTGATTTTTGCCGATGCATGGCCAGGAAAGTATAGTGAAATAGAAGAGGTCCTAGCCTTGGTCAAAGTAGGTGGGTTCTATATCATTGATGATATGACAGCCCAGCCCAATTGGCCCAAAGGGCATCAGGAACATGTAAACCGATTGGTCGAATACCTTGAAAATCGATCGGATTTTAACCTGACCAAATTGAATTGGTCTACAGGCTTGATCATTGCGGCCCGTAGTTCCTAAGAAAGGATATAGTACATATGGAATAATTGTATCCGAAAAAGTTTAAACGCATACCTGACCGTAGCGGAAGGTAAAAACAGATGAGAACAATACAACAGCTAGCCAATAAATGGGATACCGATCTATACGACGGTAAACACGCGTTTGTATCCGATTATGGTACCTCTCTTATTAGCTTGCTAGACCCACGATCCCACGAATATATTTTGGACCTTGGCTGCGGTTCTGGTGTTCTAACAGCTCAAATAGCTGAAAAGGCGAAGGAGGTCGTAGGCATGGATTTGTCTCCAGAAATGGTGGCAAAAGCCCAAAAGCAATTTCCTTTGTTGACTTTTGAAGAAAGAAATGCCTCCAATTTCAAATTTGAACGACCCTTCGATGCTATCTTTTCCAATGCTACCTTACATTGGGTTACTGATTATAGGAATGCGGCCAAGTGCATGTTCAATAATTTGAAAGCAGGGGGCAGAATGGTGGTGGAATTTGGAGGTAAGCATAACATTGAGGCGATTGTATCCGAGTTACGGACATCTTTGGCCAGTAGGGGATATGTACGGCAGGCCAGCCTACAACCTTGGTACTTCCCGTCGATTGCAGAGTATACTGGAGTATTGGAACAAGTAGGGTTTCAGGTAACTTTGGCCCAATGGTACGATAGGCCTACGGAACTTGCGGATTCAGCACAAGGTATTTTCGATTGGCTCACGATGTTTGCCCAACCATTTTTTAATCGCGTGGCAACACCGGATAAAAATGAGATAAAATTAGAAATTCAGGAAAAACTGAAAGATAAGCTGTTTAAAACAGGACGTTGGTTTGCAGATTACAAGCGTATTCGCATCATCGCGAATAAAACGTACTATTGAACAATGTGCTTAATTTTTCAAAACGGTCCTAAAAAATTGAAACACGGGGTATTAAAATACCATAGGTTTTCAAAAATAGGAATGAAATCTGTTCGTAGTGAAATGTGAAAGTAGCAGTAGACTGTTATTACTTTGACTTTCAAAAAACGGACTACCGAGACTGAAAATTTACTATAGCTTCTTAGAAGCTGAAAGGTAGATGCATTAGAATGAATTGTTTAAACAATAATAGCGTCCAATAAAATACTGCTCGAGCGCGGCAGAGTGGTTTTAAAAGTAATTAGGTTTCGTTCTCCGCTGCGCGCGAACGAATCGCATAATAGGTATCAATGGAAAAACAATGGTTCACCATATCGGTCTACTCCGAGAACAACGTAGGATTGCTGAATCGGATATCCGGTATATTTCTAAAGAGGCACATCAATATAGAAAGTTTAAATGTCTCTAAGTCAGAGATTGATGAAGTTTCAAAGTTTACAATTGTCGTAAATACTACCGAAAAGTGGGTTCACAATATTGTGGGGCAAATCGAGAAGCAGATCGAGGTCATCAAAGCATTTTATCATACCGATGATGAAACCATTTATCAAGAATCCGCTTTGTTTAAAATAGCCTCTAACCTGCTATTCGATGAGCGACAAATACAAAATATCATCAAAGAGAACAATTCACAGATCGTTACGGTGGCACGTGATTTTTTTGTCATTGCCAAAACAGGGCGCCGGCATGAAATCGATGAAATGCATGAAGAGTTAAAACCCTTCGGAATTATGCAGTTTGTTCGTTCTGGTCGTATTTCGGTCACGAAAGACATCATGCAGATTACGGCCCTTTTAAATGAGTTTCAAGAACACGAGTAAAACAGTATCCGTTCTCAAAGAAAGAATCAAATAACTATAATCTAAAAGGTTTCCACCTGTGTGGAAATAAACTTAAATCTTAATCATTCATGGCAAATTATTTTAATACACTATCATTACGAGATCAACTGGCCCAATTAGGCAAATGTCGATTTATGGAATCAAGTGAATTCTCAGACGGTGTATCGGCTTTAAAAGGGAAAAAAATCGTCATTGTGGGTTGTGGCGCACAAGGATTGAATCAAGGGCTCAACATGCGGGACTCCGGTCTCGACATTTCGTACACTTTACGGGAAGCTGCCATCAAGGAAAAGCGGCAGTCATACCAAAATGCGACCGAAAATGGTTTTGCGGTCGGTACCTATGAAGAATTGGTGCCCAACGCCGATGTGGTGATCAATCTTACCCCAGACAAGCAGCATACCAATGTCATCAATGCCGTAATGCCTTTGATGAAGCAGGGAGCCACCCTTTCATACTCACATGGTTTTAATATTGTTGAGGAAGGGATGCAGGTACGGGAAGATTTGACGGTGATCATGTGTGCACCCAAGTGCCCAGGTTCCGAAGTACGCGAGGAGTATAAAAGAGGTTTTGGTGTACCTACCTTGATAGCAGTACACCCTGCCAATGACCCACAAGGCAAAGGTTTGGAACAGGCGAAGGCATATGCTGTTGCTACGGGTGGGCACCGCGCGGGAGTCTTGGAATCATCGTTTGTTGCGGAAGTAAAGTCAGACTTAATGGGAGAACAGACCATCTTGTGCGGTTTGCTTCAGACAGGCTCCATTCTTTGTTTCGATAAAATGATCGAAAAGGGTATAGCACCCGGCTATGCTTCCAAACTAATACAGTATGGATGGGAAACCATTACCGAAGGCATGAAATACGGCGGGATCACTAACATGATGGATCGTTTGTCAAATCCGGCCAAAATCAAGGCTTTTGAACTATCCGAAGAGCTGAAAGACATTATGCGCCCTTTGTTTCATAAACATATGGACGATATCATGACCGGCCATTTTTCAAAGACCATGATGGAAGACTGGGCCAATGACGATAAAAATCTATTGACCTGGCGCGCCGCTACCGGAGAGACCGCTTTTGAAAAAACACCGGCTGGGAACGATCAAATTTCGGAACAAGAATTCTACGATAACGGCGTGTTGATGGTCGCTATGGTACGCGCAGGGGTCGAATTGGCATTCGAATCGATGACAGAATCGGGAATCATCGCAGAGTCCGCTTATTACGAGTCCCTACATGAAACGCCTTTGATTGCCAATACCATTGCGCGAAAAAAACTGTTCGAAATGAACCGTGTTATTTCGGATACCGCGGAATACGGTTGTTACCTGTTCGATCATGCCTGTAAACCTTTATTGGCCGATTTTATGAAAAAAATCGATACCGATGTCATCGGTACGGCATTCGCGGCCGATAAAAACAATCAGGTCGATAACGCCAAGCTGATTACGGTCAACAAAATCCTTCGGGAGCACCCAGTAGAGATTGTAGGTGATAGACTTCGGGCATCGATGACTGCAATGAAACCCATCGTATAACGACTAAATCCCTGAGCAATCGGGGATTTTTTTATATCCCCTTTTCAACTTTAACATGAGACATATGAGCACTAAAAAAACAGCGATACCGACCGATTTTCAAATTACTGCGCCCATACACCAAACCGCCTATTTGGTCGATGGGGAGTTAAGGGAATGGAAAGGCGCTACCTCAGAAGTATATTCTACCATATCATCTACTTCCGAATATCAACCTACCTTGTTGGGAAGCATTCCCGATATGGCCGAGGCTGAGGCTATGGAAGCCTTGGATGCGGCACTAAAGGCCTATGACAAGGGAAAAGGGGTATGGCCCACCATGCATGTAAAAGACCGGATCGAGAGCATGGAGAAGTTTGTAAAACAAATGGAGACCAAGCGAGAAGAAATCGTAAAGTTGTTGATGTGGGAAATAGGTAAATCCTTACCCGATTCCCAAAAGGAGTTTGATCGTACGGTGGAATATATCTACGATACCATCGAGGAATACAAACAGTTGGATCGTAACTCGGCCAAGTTCCAAAAACACGATGGCGTGTATGCCCATGTAAAAAGAGGTCCGTTAGGTGTAGTATTGTGTTTGGGCCCCTATAATTATCCGCTCAATGAGACTTTTGCGTTGTTGATTCCGGCTATCATCATGGGAAACACAGCAATATTCAAACCAGCCAAACATGGGGTTTTATTGATTACTCCGCTGTTGGAGGCTTTTCAGAATAGTTTTCCAAAAGGGGTCATCAATATCTTGTTCGGTAGGGGTAGAGCTGTCGCAGCGCCTATTATGCAGACAGGCAAGGTAGATGTACTGGCCTTGATTGGGAACAGTAAATCGGCGAATGCCTTGCAGAACCAACATCCCAAAAGCAATCGGTTGCGATTGGTCCTGGGTTTGGAAGCAAAGAACCCGGCGATCGTGTTGCCCGACGCCGATATGAAATTGACCGTAGACGAGGTTGTCGCAGGAACCACCTCCTTTAATGGGCAACGCTGTACCGCTTTAAAAGTAGTGTATGTGCAAAATGGCGCAAAGGATGTCTTTTTACAAAAATTTGCTATGGCCATCGATGGACTCAAATTCGGAAACCCTTGGGACGAGGGCGTAAAATTGACTCCGCTGCCAGAACCGGGTAAACCCGATTACATTCAAGAACTGATTGACGATGCATTGGCCAAGGGGGCTGAGATTGTGAATAAAAAAGGCGGACAACGGTTTGATAACTATATCTGGCCTGCCATTCTTTATCCAGTGACCAAAGATATGCGGGTCTACCAGGAAGAACAGTTCGGTCCCGTGATTCCGGTACTATCTTTTGAAGATATTGAGGAACCGTTAGATGATATGGCCGAAAGCAACTACGGTCAACAGGTGAGCCTGTTCGGTAAAGATGTATATACCCTGTCTCCGCTGATCGATACCTTGGTCAATTTGGTTTGTAGGGTGAATCTGAACAGCTCCTGTCAACGAGGTCCCGATGTGTATCCGTTTACAGGTCGTAAAGATTCTGCGCAGGCCACTTTGAGCGTGCATGATGCATTGCGCTCGTTCTCCATACGCACCTTTGTTGCTTTTAAGGACAATGAACTGAACAATGAGACGATTCAGCAATTGCTCGAAGCCAAACTCTCTAACTTTGTGAGTACGGACTATATTTTGTAACTGATTATAAAACAACTAGCTGCATGCTTTCCCTAGAAGTATAGAAAAAGCAAAAGGAAAAAAAAGCCCCTTCCCCAGAAAGGGGAAGGGGGATTGCGGCGAAGCCAGCAAGACGGAAGGGGTGAAAGCCCAAGCCATAACATTTAACCCCGAAACATCGAAAAACAACCCAAACACCGAATAACCTGATAACAAATAACCCAAACACCCAACAACCCAATTCACATAACATTTGCTAAATTTAAGCGTTCAATAGGTATAGGGCCGTCCCCTAGTCCCAAATAACACCAACAAACCACCAAAAACGAACGACTACTTGTGCAACGATTTAAAATTTTAGTAGGTACTGCTGTTTTAGCCGTTATTTTCTTAATTGCAACGGCCTCCAGCATGAACGGTCCTTCCGAGGAACAGGCCGAAGCCACCCTTTCAAAAGAAAAACAGCTGGTTTCCCAAAAGGAAGCCGACGCCTATCGCCGACGCCAGCAAGCCTTGCAAAAGGCCATTTCCACGTATTTTGAAAAAGCCATTGCGACCGGAGAAATCGTTGGGGCAGGCGTAAGCATTGTGCAAGGCGATTCCATATTGCTTTCCGACGGTTTTGGCAAAAGAAACATCAACGGTGCGCAAGGGGTCGATGGCCACACCCTGTTTCGCCTAGGGTCTCTCTCAAAAGGATTCGCCGGGGTATTGGCCGCGAGCCTGCAAGAAGAAGGAAAACTGGATTGGCAGGACAAGGTGACTGATTACCTTCCTCAATTTCAGTTGGGAAACCCCATGAATACGGCAAAAATCACCATTGGCCACATCTTATCGCACACGTCGGGGACGCCCTACCACAGTTTTACAAACCTGGTCGAAGCTGGGTTGCCCATGGCGACTATTGCGGAGCGTTTTCGCGAGGTATCACCTATCAGCGAGCCGGGATCAATGTACAGCTATCAAAATGCGATGTTCGGTTTGAGTCAAGAGGTGATGCAACAGGTTACCGGTGAAGAAGTACAAGGCCTGTTTCAAAAGCGGCTTTTTACACCTCTGGGGATGGAAGCCGTTTCGATGGACTTTGAGACCCTGACCCAATCGGATAATGTTGCCATGCCGCATATAAAGAACCGTACCGGTTGGAAAAGCAGACCTTTGCGGGACCGGTACTACAATGCCTTAGTGGCCGGGGGTATCGATGCCAACGCCGTTGACATGGCGAAATGGATGCATTTTTTACTGGGCCACCGCCCCGATGTGATGAAAAAAGAAACCATCGCCAAGGCCTTTCAGCCGGTAATCGCCTTGAACGACAACAATAAATACTACCAACGATGGGAGGGCCACCAGCAGTCGTACTACGGCTTTGGATGGCGGATCCATACCTTTCAGAATGCCCAGACCAACAAGGAAACCACCGTATGGCACCACGGGGGCAGCGTCAACAATTACCGCAATGAAATCGCCCTGTTCCCGGAAGCAGACCTGGGTATTTGCGTGCTGCTTAACAACAACTCAAAATTGGCGCGGACCGTGATTCCCGACTTGCGCGAACTCATTGAAAGTAGTTATAATGCGGCGGAGGTGGTATGGAACGAATAGGGTAGGTCAAGCACTCTTTTTAAGAACTTTTGATGGTGGCTCGATGACCATTTGAGCGTAAGTTTTTCTTATTCGAGGGGATATACCAATAGCTTTGTGTTATGAACAGCATCAGATTCTGAAAAAATGAATGTCTCTTGATCTAAATATTGCAGATTGGAATTTCCAATTACCACTGCTGTTTTTTCCGCCCAGCAAAAGGTTAATGGAACATCTAAATTTGGTGTGTTGCCATCAATTACCTCAAAACCTATAATAGCATCTTGAGTTTTATTAAGAATCAGTTTTCTAAAATTAAAAGGATTGCCAGCGGCACTATTTTGTATTCCATACAAATGATTACCGTAAAACTCTAGTCCATCTATTCCATTGGAAATATTTAATGTATCTGCTTCGTTTAAGATGCTTTTGGTAGCGATATCCAATACTCTGACACCTTTTGGAATAGACGCGATATACAGCTTTTTTTGATCATCTGAGATGGCAATTCCATTAGGAAACTCGATTTCAGGCGATTTATAGAATAATTCCAAAGAGTTATGTTTGTATTTAAGTAGATATATTGACGCGTCTTTTGAGTTGGTTAGATATATATTTCCTTCTTTGTCTTTTACCATATCGTTTAAGAAATGCTCTCCTTCATCCAACACATCATATCTTCCCAGCAATTTTTTTGTATTGATATCGAATGTGAAAAGGGATGATAAAGAATCCTTCATCATGTAGTACCCTCCGATGGCATGGATAAGGTTTCTCTCATCATCAACATAAATACCTGCACCTGGGCTATATCCGAATGCTTTTTCTTCAATAAAATCTTTTTGTTTTCCCGATTTTCTATCTACTTCTATGATTTTTGATTTGGCCACGCTCGTTAGATAAAAGACACCTTTCTTTGAGGAATACGCGATTCCTTCAGGCACTAAATCTTTTTCCTTTAGAACATATTCATTCGGTGTTCTCGATTTGCATCCAAGAATTAAAAAAAACGATATGATGACTTTAATGTATTTCATTTTTTATTTCATCTTGCTTAACACTGCCCTAGAGGCAACTTAGCCACAAGAATCTTAGATAGTTTGCTTGTTGAATCGAAACTTCGGAACCCAATGGAGTTCTTCTTTGGCCCTTTCGGCATCAAAAGCTTGGTTGAGAAAGGATAAAGGTTGTGCGACAAAATTCCAATGTTTTTCTGCCCAAGCGGGGGTCTCCGATTTCACTTCCTTTGATGCTGATGTAACTTCATGAACTACTGTGGCAATATCCTGTAGGGAATGAATCTCCGTTGAAGCCAGATATTGTCCCACAGCATCGGGACTTTCCAATGCCAAAACAAATAAATGGGCCCAATCTTCGATATGAACCGAAGACCATACATTGGTTCCGTCCCCAACATACCCGCTATATCCATTCACTTCGGCCGCATTTTTCATAAGAGCGGGTATCACGGCTCCCGGCCCTCCATATACATAGCTGCCATAAATAGCCAAAGGGCGCATTCCCCGTTCTTTTGCTGCAAGAAACTGTTCTTCCAAAGCTACTTGGTTTGCCAAAGGTGGGGGAGGGTTGTATTGTAGTTGCTGTTCCGTGATTGCATTCGCCCCAGTGTCTCCAAATACCATAGTTCCACCTTGCATGGCTATGGGTTTCCCGCTCCCCTCCAGCGCTTTTAAAAATGTATGGATGATTTGGGTATTCATAGCTCCCCATTCCGGGGAGTTTCCTGCGGCCGCATGTACCACGGCATCGCAAGCGGTCGTATGCTCGTGCAATAAAGCCTCATCTGTGATAGCACCAATAACTGGGTTGATCGACCACGAACGTACTAGTTCTTCCTTAGCGGTGTTGCGAAGCAATCCAAATACCTGATGCCCCTGTGCTACTAATGCTTTGGCAATATGGCCCCCTACAAACCCAGTGACTCCTGTTACAAATGCTTTCATCTAATTTTTTGTTTTATAGCGCACAACACAGTACACTATCTAGGTTGCGAATTTCACAAAAAAACTTTAAAAACATTGGTAGGTTTTAAGGTTTTTTACTTGTATTTGTCTAAGGTCTTCGAAGCAAGCTTAGGTCGGTGGGCACCAGTTTCCAAGGATTACTAGCGCTCGGTTTAGAACTATTGAAGGGCTTCCCCGTTTATGAAGCCTTTAACATTTGATGCGACAGTATTTATTTTATTTAAAGAACTTTAGGCTTATCAATCCAATTCTGGTTTACTAAGTCGAATACTTTATTTGAATCGTATATTGAAACACTATAATTACCTGTCATTTCTAATCCACCAGCCTTGATCCAACACTGATTGAACCAATCATAGATCTTTTCTTGAACCTGATCGTAAAAATTATCAAAGCTTTTTAAACCATCATCATCAAAATGATAATAATCATGATCAATATACAACCCCACATCTTCCATAAATCCATTCGGATATTCTTGCAATAGCTTTTTTATCCCTAGTTGATAATTATTAGAACTCATAGGAAAGAAATCAATTCTATTACTAGGTATAAACAATTTAAATTCATAGTATATTATGTCTTTTGGGGAGTACAGATTATATAATCCATAATCTTCTTCCAGTATTACTTCTTTGATATCCTCAATTAGGCGATAGGCAATGTTGTTCAAGAAAGACACAATTTTCTCTAATTGTTTTATTTCAAAACCTTGCATTTTCATACGATCATATTATTTTCTAAAGACATGATTTAAATACGTTTTTTGTTGGTATTAACTTGAATGACATTGCTAAAGACTAGTCTCTATGTGGTATGGACAACTCCCTTTCTAATCTGTCTTCAAGTTAGTACAAACCAGTTTCTTTTAGCACTTAAATTTATGACATTTATCTTCTTCTATGAGCCTTGTCTTCCCACAAGCTTTTTTCATCTATTTGAAAAAAATGTTTGTTCAAGATATTTGTGATATCCTTGACGTGAAAACTGCCATTTATAAGGTGGTTTATGAAAGTCATCTGGTCATATTTAGTTAATAGTTCATTGTCTTTTTGAATGTAACCTAGAATTTTGCTCTGAAGTTCTTTTTATTTGAAATGAACCTAAAGAATTCCAAGTAATAGTATATTCGATATTATTGGGTAGGTTGTGGTTGTTCGGTCATAATTATAGAATTATTCATTCTTATGAAATGACATTCCCACTTGGTTCCATTTTGATCAAAAAATACAGAAGGGTTTTTAGGACTATCTAGAGTTGTCATTATACTTGCATATTTGAAATAGTTTTGACTGTAGATTAAATTTAATTCAGTCGTCCTATCAATCAGAATTAAAGGAAATTTAGGCCAAATCATTTACTTAGTTAACTTCAGGGAATTTGACTAGGGCTTTTTATAGGAGCCATTGTTGCCGTGGTGTTTATTATTCATTTTTGATGTCAATGTTTGGCATATAAGATGCCTTTCTTCATCACATCCTACATCTTAGGATTGAGACCTATATCTATTATCGAATTTGGTCCTAACGCCACTAGTTTTCATAATTGCGCTCATTTCACCAATTTGTGGGGACGTATTCCAATAGATCGCCGGGTTGACATTCCAATATTTCACAAATGCTATCCAAGATGTTGAATCTAATACCCTTCACCTTACCCGTTTTCAGTAATGGAAGGTTGGTTTCGGAGGTGGTCGCCCTGGCGGCGGGGCAGGGGTAAGCTGGTAAGGTAGTATACTACCGTTTACTGCCAATAATCCATAAGGCGGTTCCGGAACCACTAAGACCTAGTCCGGCCGCGAGGGCGACCACGCCAAAACCGCCTCGGGCATCGCCTTCGCAATCTCCGTTTACACAGTTGTAATAAAGTTCATCGGCCCCAGCGACCATAATACCTCCTACAATAGCCAAAGGCACCCCGATATATGTAAGGATGCGTCCGGTTTTCTCCATGCCACTGCGTCTTTTGTAAAAAAGGGCGGCATTCAGGCTGGCAGCCAGTTCAGCGGTTTTAATAGCCTCAGGGTCATACAGGCCATTTTCGATGGGGCCTGCTTTGATGGTTTTATAATCAGCAATGACTGCAGCCACTTCTTGGTACATAGACGGTTCTAAAATTGTCGATACGTCCATGTACGATTCAAGAGTACTGTGTCGGTACTCGTCGACTACCTGATAATCGATAGGGATCAGGGTGTTTTGTGCTTTTACAACCGTTGTAAATGAACATAAGAGCACCAAGGTAAAGGTCAGTGTTTTTAAAAACATAGGTGAGTAAGTTGGCTTTAATAGATCGGTTCAACACTTTGAACGCATTTTCGCAGAAAAAATTTCAAACAGCAGTCGAAATGAAAATGGTAGTATCCTTCACTCCAAAAAGAGCTCCAATGAAATGACAACCATCTGTAATGACTGAAGGAGTGAAAGGAACGCCATTAATGATGGTGTACCTCCTTATTTCGATTCAATCCTATCCGTTTTGGTCTTTACGCCAAAAAGGACCAGCCAAATGATAAAAATGATCTCACCGAAAGTAGCCCACTCAAAAAGTGATTTTAGTGTGTTTGCCTCCGGGACCACAATTTCAGTGAATGAACCAAGTACATAACCAACCCCCGCGATAAACAGCAAGATCCCGATGATTTTTGGAAAAAATCGTGATTTGAACGCCAGCCAGCCTAAGGGGAGTAACCATAACCCCCAAAAAATCATGGAGATGTTCATGCCTTGATAGTATATTTCCAGTAAATGCTGCATTTCTTCGGGTTGATCGAGAGCACCAATAATCAGAATTTTATTGATTTCGTTGTGTATGGTAATGGGTACGCTGACCAGCGCCAATACCACCATCAAGACCGCCTGATTCCTGTCAATTTTTTCAAAGAGCCGATACAGTAGCAATGGAATAATAATAAATAATAACTGGGTGATTATACTCCCCAGTATACCAAATCTAAAAAGTAAGAGGTTGTTGGTGATGTTTTTGGAGGTGGCCATGGCATCTGCCGATTGAATAAGTACCGACGGTACATACATAATACTAAACATGCCTACAACGACCCAAATGGGATACAGTATGCGTAATTGTTTTATGGTTCTCGATAGTTCGGTTTGCATGGTTAAATACGATTTATTGCGCGGGTATGTAGGGTACTGCTACCTAATAGAAAGACGTAACGAAAATGAAAAAGGTTGCCTAGGGATGCGAATGTCGAGATGTGGATTCTCCGAAGTCTGTCCTTCTAAGCCTAGTCGTTTAAATCCAAGTGCATAGATGCTTACCCAATAAATATCTTGGTTGCTGTGTAAAGAAAAAGGAGTTGCACCACTTTATCGTCCTTCTTATTTTCGCTCCAACACTAAAAAACTTACAGCCGGAGAGGGCAGGTCTATGGTAATCGTGTAGGTGGCATCGTTGGAGGTCTCGCTTTCGACCACAGGTATTTTGGTTGGGATACTAACCTTTAATAGCTCTTTATTTTGAACATCTGACGGATAGGGTGAATTCCCCATCTCAACCCAAATCTCATAGGGGTTGGTATGGTTGGCATCCAATTGGTACTGGGTTGTCGAAAAGGAATCGAACGGCAGGTTTTGTAGCACTAAAGTGGGTTTTAGATGTTGCTTCTGCATCAGCTTCCGCTGTTCGGTGGTCGGTTCGGGCATATCAACATTCCAGTCATGGGTGTTTGGGTCAAAATCGGTCTTGTTGTAGACCATCAATACAAGGGAGTCTTTACCTTTGAGGCTTGCCATCACACCAAAATACCGTTCCATTTTCTTAGGTATTTCCACATCTACATAAGTATCGCCCAATTCGGCAATTAAGTTCATGACCGAGAATACGGGCTTGGGAATCAATCGGTATTCGGTACTGTCCGTGGGATTGAACAAAAGGGCGTGTGTAGCCCGGGCATGCCAATTTCCCATAAACGTATGGTCATTGCTCTGTATCGTATAGTTCACCTTCGCGGAATCAATGAGTTTTTTTTGATGTACATCGATATTTTGAGCGACAAAAGCCGCATACCAAGCCCCTTTTCGCCACCAAAAGTCACGGGCCCAACCGGCCAAGGGGTCAGCCTCATCGTTGAAAAAAGGTAGGTCTGCAAACTTCGGATGGTTCGTACGGATGTAATCGACCGTTTCCAATTCACGTTGCAGCATATCATATGGGTCGTCTTTCATATGCACGGATATAAAATCGAGCCGAACCCCTTGTTCCCCGGTAAAAAAGTTGGTGCCCGTATCGCAGTGTTGCAGTAATTCCTTAAAAATCGGCTGTAGGTCGTTGGCCGTCCCCGGACCGCCGAACCGTAGTTGGTCGTCGGTCGCTTTGAGCCCTTCCGAACAGGCGTCGTAATAGTTTAAAAAGGTAGGGATATCGTATTTCCAAAAAATATCCAAATCAGGTTCGTTGGTGGTTTCGAAATACCAGGAACGCACGGTTTCAACTCCATAGCGCGCTTCTAAATGCGATGCCAAATCAGTTACGAATTTCTTCCAAAGATGAATTTGATTTTCATCCTCGAGATTGTCAAAATCCGTTGTAGCGCCCCCCGTCTGTTCCTGAAAGTTTTTATCGAAAGTGCCGGCGGTTTTGTCCAGTTGGTTTGATGGGGTGCCCATTAGTTCAAATATCAACCGAAGATCGTTGCCGACGATTTCATCGAGTACCGCATTCAATCGGGACCAGTCGTAGGTAGGGTTCTGAGTTTTAAGGCCCTCAACTGCCACCAAGTTTAACAAATAGTGGGGCCGTATGTATGAGATGCCTTTATTAGGCAGTGCACCGACTTCCTTTAACACCTGTTTCATTTGTGGGGTTTCCGCGATTTCTGCCGGTGAGAAGCCGGTAGCCGTCCAAAAAGGGATCAATGGTTTTTGAGGTCTCGAAAAATCGACAACGATGGCATCTTTGGGTAGGTTTATATCGGTATTACAGGATACGATCCATAAGACGGTCAAAAGATAAAATAGCTTCTTCATTAGGTGGTTTTTATAGCGATGCTGTGGTTTGTTGCATGTGGCGTTGCATAGCCTCAAAGGCTTTGTCGGGGTCTTTTTGTTGAATGGCTTGCAAGATTTGTTCGTGTTCTTTGACAGCGACCAGGAGCCGCTCGGGCGGACAGGTGTTCTTTTGAAAGGATAGGTGATGAACTTCAGGAACCAGTAGCGAAATGAGCGATTGCAGCACCCTATTCCCTGAAATTTCGGCAATTTTAAGATGAAACAACATATCCTCATCCATGGCAGGCTGCCCTTTTAGGGCTTTTTCTTTGTAGCGATTAAAAAGATGCTCCAAGTGGTCGCTATCCTTAAGAGTCGCTCTTTGTGCGGCCAACCGTGCCGCACCCGATTCCATGATTCCCCGGGTTTCGATCATCGCTTCCAAATCACTCTTTTCCAATCGGATCACGTTGGCAATGAGTCCATCCAACAATCGCACACTAAGGTTGGCGACCCTAGTACCACTTTGGGGCAGGGTTTTTAGGATGCCATAAAACTCCAATCTTTTCAGGGCTTCGCGTACATACCCTCGACCGATACCGAACTGTTCGGCCAACACCCGCTCTGGAGGGAGCTTGTCGCCAGGCTTTAAGGTGCCGGCACTGATCAAATCTCTTAATTGCACCATAATCATATCGGCCGGTTTGGTGATGGCTATAGGAGCAAGGTCTAAATCTTTCATAAGCTATGATTCAAAATGAGGGTCGTTGATGGCTAAATCATATCGCCTACTTTCAGGCTTTAATGCAGACATGATCCAGAAATAACAGCTCTTGGTACCGGGCATGCCTACCGTTGGATGATATCCTTCAGGTATAATGACACAATCGCCGGTCGAAACGGGAAATACCGCCTCTATTTCTCCGGCGACACGAGAGGAGAGGTGTAGCGCAAACTTGGGTTTGGGAATGTTGAAGTAAAAATAGATTTCTTCCAAATCATTGCTATGTTGATGGGGCGGCCAACTTGTCCATTTGCCATCGTCTCCTTCCGTGATGCCGCAAATAAGACTTGATGCCTCATCTTGCTGGGCAAGGGTCATAAATACATCTCTTTGAAAGGGAGGTGCACCATGCACCTGACGAATATCCCCCAATGGAAGGGATACATCGTATTGCCGTGTGAAAAAAGTGCCTTTCTCCAGAAAAGGCCCCCCGCCAAGAAAAAGAATACTATCTTCCAAGGCTTCGATTTGGAGTGATTCCCCCGCCGGTAGGTAAAAGGCGTCCCTTGGATTCAGTAGAAAACTTTCCTCCCCATGTACAATTTTGATTGCCCCTGAAACCAAGATTGCATTTAGTTCAAGTTGCTCATGTATTAGTCGGTGGTTATGGCCTTCGTCTAGATTTAAGCGAAAAGCCCATGTGACCGTACATGCTGAATTTTTGGGGGATACGATAGTATGCCAACCTGCTTCTTCCGGACTCGTGTATTTCCAATTCAATTGGGTGTTCATTATTGCAATTTTAAGTTGTGATGTTGAACTCGTCTTGCGCCATTATATGCAAGCAGTGATGCCGCCGTCAACATATATGATCTGCCCGTTTACAAAACTGCTTGCGCCTGAACTCAAATAGAGTAGGGTGCCAACGAGTTCTTCCGGGTTGCCCCATCGGTTGGCGGGTGTTCGTTGGCACAACCAGCTATCGAAGTCGTTGTTTTCGTACAGGGCTCGGGTCATTTCGGTCTTAAAATACCCGGGTCCGATGGCATTGACCTGTATGTTGTATTGGGCCCATTCGGTCGCCATACCCCGTGTCATCATCTTTAGTCCACCTTTGGAGGCGGCATAGGGGGCAATAGTGGCCCTGCCCAAGGAGCTTTGCAAGGAACAAATATTGATGATTTTTCCCGCCCTTAGGGCAATCATCGGTTTTACGAACGCTTTGGAAACCAAATAGGCGGCCTTTAGATTCGTGTTGATGACTTCGTCGAATTCGTTTTCAGGAAAATCTTCTAGTAGATGACGCCGTTGCACACCGGCATTGTTGACCAGAATATCCAAAGGACCATATTTTTTCTCGATATGTTGTGATGCTTCGTTGATACTGGCGGAATCGGTCACATCAAAGCGAAAGCTATCTACATCGTACCCTTTTTGCCGAAACTCGGCGTTACAGGCCTCCAGTTTTTCTTTGTTTCTTCCATTGAGAAGTATCCGAGCACCTTGCTTTGCCAGTCCCTCGGCCAAAATTCTTCCGAGTCCGCTACTTGATCCGGTGATAAGTGCCGTCTTTCCTTTTAGTTCAAAATCCATATGATTTTAGGTAAATTGGTGATTGGTTAACCAAAAATAAACATTTGTTTGGATTGAACAGCTATTATTCATCCGTTTTTATAAAAGTACTTACATATGTAAGAATAAATAACGCCTGTAAGCTGGGAGGTCGGTGCTGTTCTTGAAAAAGTTACCGGATTATTTTGGCTTGATACAGTACCATTCTCCTTCATTAAGGCCTAGCAGTGCAAAATGGAGTTTCGGGTGTTTAAACAGTGTTAATTTACCCCTGTTTTGCAGTAGGAGCTCATGGGAGTCTTTTACTTCTTGCCTCATTGGCAATGTAAAAGGAACGGTATCTTGGCCGATAGTGAGTTTCAAGAAAGCCTTTCCGTTCCAATGGGCAGAGATGGTGGCATTATTCGGGTTGAAGGCACCATTGGACTTCTCTTTTTGATATGCTGCTTTTTGAAAATGGACCAATTTTAATGCATCGGTACTTTTTAACCAGCCGATGGGCGTGCTCCCCAATTGAAGCATTTCAAGTTTCTTATAATGTGGTTTTGATGGAAACTGTTTATAAAGTTCTTCAAAGTCAAGGATGTCCCCTTGTGAAATTAACGACCAATCCGAGTCTTTGAACAGAAATGCAGTATGGGTCCATTTCTTGGTTTCCCTGTCAAAGTCCTTGCGGTAGGTAACAATTTCAGCGTCTTTATAAAAATTGCTAAAATTCGCAAGCATTTCGGTCTTGGTACTTGAAGGTTTCAGGGAAACATCGGAATATGCTTTTTTTGACGTATCTCCGTCCAAACACCAGCTGCTATGGTGATCAGGGGCTAGAAGATGACCTAAAATCTCTCGGTATACCGTATAGGGGCTTGAGAGGGTGTCTATGATAGTTCCTTTACTATTCATTTTTAAATAGGTATCGATCCACGGTTCTTTGGGGCCGATGACTCCTGAATAGTTATTGGTCAATAGAATCAATGTAGTATCTGCCGGATGATAGTATTTGATAACCGCGTAGTTAGCTTCGTTCGGACCCATAATTTTATGGGAAAGATACCCGTCGGTTTCAATACCATCGAATAAACTCCTATAAGAACGATAGCGTTCGGGTACTTCGGGTGTTTTTATTTTAGCAGAAGCTGATTTTTGAGCCTTATAAAAAAGCAGTGCGGTAACTATAGCGCCCAAACCTACGACCCAATATAACATATGCTTGTTCATTTTATAAAAGTTAACATACTTAGAACAAGAAAATCGTTAGAATAGTATGGCTTTTGCTAGGTATTTATTTGTTGCTTGGGTAAAAAAAACCCCCTGATTGTTACTAACAATCAGGGGGTTTGGTTCTTTAAAGTTTTTCAAACATTCTGTGCCAGCCAATTACCGACCTCACTGGTTTTATACGCCTTGCCACCTTCCGCAAGATCTTCGGTGACCATGCCCTCGGCGAGCGATTTGTTCACCACCTTACGAATTGCTTCCGCCTCTTGGGTCAGGTTCAGGTCTTCGAATAGCATTGCAGCGGATAGTACGGTCGCTAACGGATTCGCGATATCTTTTCCTGCTGCTTGAGGATAGGAGCCATGAATAGGCTCGTACAAGGAAACCTTGCTCCCAACAGAAGAGGAAGGCATCAAGCCCATAGAACCTGAGATTACCGAGGCTTCGTCGGTGAGGATATCTCCAAACAGATTTGCCGTAATAATCACATCATAACCTTTAGGCCATTGAATCAATCGCATCGCAACTGCATCGACGAACTCATAGGTTACCTCTACTTCCGGATAATCTTTTTCCATCGCCTGTACCGTTTCACGCCATAGACGGGAGGCTTCCAAGACGTTTGCCTTATCAACACAGCAGAGTTTTTTAGAGCGTTTCATGGCCATTTCAAAGCCTTTTTTTGCCAATCGTTCGATTTCGAAGCGTTGATAGGTCATGGTGTCGAAGGCGGTATGACCGTCGTCTTTACGACCGCGCTCCCCAAAATAGACACCACCGGTCAACTCACGGAGAATAATCAAATCGGTACCTTCTATCCGATCTCGTTTTAAGGGGGATTTGTCAACCAAGGACGGAAAGGTAAAGGTTGGGCGTACATTGGCGAACAAGCCTAATTTTTGACGCATTTTTAGCAACCCTTGTTCGGGGCGTACCTTTGCAGATGGATCATTATCGAAACGAGGATGGCCAATGGCTCCGAACAAGACCGCATCTGCATTGGCGCAAACGGCATGTGTTTCATCGGGATACGGTTCTCCAACGGCATCAATAGCTGCAGCTCCTGTTAAAGCAGGTTGCCATGAAATATCATGATTGTATTTTTCTGCAATCGCATTACAGACTTTAACTGCTTGATCGATAACTTCGGGTCCGATTCCGTCTCCGGCCAATAGGGCAATGTTTAGTTTCATTAAAGGTTATTTTATGTTTATTTCCGCAAAGGCGGAAATCTTTTTTTATTTCGATTCGTTTTATAGCGTTGTAGTCCTTGGACTGTATTCAAGGAGACACTAAATAATATTCAACATCTTTTCGGTGGCCTTGATCGCACTCACGGTCTGGTCGGAATCCAATCCCCTAGAGGTAAATTCCTTTCCTTCTTTTTCCCATGTAATTATGGTTTCGCAAAGAGCATCCGAATGACTGCCAGGTGGAATACGCACTGCGTAATCGACCAATTTAGGGAGTGCTAATTTTTTGGACGTATACACTTTTCGAAGCGCATTCATGAAGGCATCGTATTGTCCATCTCCCGAAGCGTTTTCCTCGTATACTTTTCCATCAATTTCGACAGAAAGGGTAGTAGAGGGGCGTAAACCTTTTGAATGGGTCAATACATAGGACTTTACAAACACCTTCTGCTGAAAATCGGTATCCAATACATCGGAAATGATATAGGGTAGGTCGTCCTTGGTAACGCGTTCTTTTTTATCACCCAACTCAATAATTCGTTGGGTCACCTTTTTTAATTCCTCATCATTGAGCGTGAGCCCCAGTTCCTGTAAATTCTTTTGGATGTTTGCTTTTCCGGACATTTTGCCCAGCGCATACTTGCGTTTTCTGCCAAAACGTTCGGGCATTAAGTCGCTGAAGTAAAGGTTCTTTTTGCTGTCTCCATCGGCGTGTATACCAGCAGTTTGTGTAAATACATTATCACCTACGATTGGTTTGTTCGAAGGAATGCCTACCCCTGTGAAAGCGGACACCAGTTTACTGACCTTGTAAAGTGCCTTTTCGTTGACTCCGATTTGCACTTCTGGTAAGAAATCGTTGATAGCGGCGATCGCACTGGCCATGGGCGCGTTTCCGGCTCGTTCTCCCATGCCGTTTACCGTTAAATGCAAACCATGACAGCCAGCTTTTACAGCTTCCATAATATTGGCTACTCCTAAGTCATAGTCGTTATGTCCATGAAAATCAATATGAAGGTCTGGATAACGGTTTATGATTTCCGAAAGAAAATCATAGGTTTCCCAATGCGTAAGAACGCCTAGGGTATCCGGCAATAGTACTCTTTTAATGGGTTGGGTGGTAAGAAAGTCGAGAAATTCGAATACGTACTCCCGGGAATTCCGCATGCCATTGCTCCAATCCTCCAAATAAATATTGTTGATTATCCCTTTTTTTTCGGCGCTTGCGAAAATAGTGGCGATATCCTTAAAATGTGTTGCAGGTGTTTTCTTCAGCTGGTGTTTTAGGTGGTTTAAAGAGCCTTTGGTCAATAGGTTCTGAGACTTTGCCCCGGCTTTTTCCATCCATTTAAGGGATATGCCACCATCTGTGAAGGTCAAAATTTCTACCTTGTCCAAATACCCATGGTCAGCGGCCCATTGGGTGATTTGGGTAACAGCTTCCAACTCACCTTCCGAAACCCTGGCAGAGGCCACTTCGATACGATCTACCTTCAGCTCATCAAGCAATAGCTTGGCGAGGGTCAATTTTTCAGAAACGGAAAAGGATACTCCCGATGTTTGCTCCCCGTCGCGTAGCGTGGTATCCATGATTTCCAATGTTCTTTTCATTTCGTATGCGTATTAGTCCCTTTTTCTACAGTCCCTTTTGGTCTTACGGCATAAAGTTTAAAGGTGTATGCAAGTTATTTCTAAGTCTACCAAGTTCGTGAAGCCCTTATTTATAAAGGTCTGTCTGTGGCAAAAGAGCGAATACCTTCTTTGATGTTCAACAGGTAATCGATATCATCGAATCCGTTCAGCATATTCGATTTTTTATAATCATTAATATCAAATTGCTCTTGTGCACCTGTGGAAAGCAGTGTAATCGTCTGCTCGGGAAGATTCACTTCCAATTGGGTATTTGGGTCTTGGTCGATCGCCTCGAATATGGTTTTTAGAAAGTCAGGGCTAACCTGTACCGGCAGCACACCAATATTCAAACAATTATTCCTGAAAATATCCGCAAAGAAACTTGAGACTACACATCGGAACCCATAGTCATAAACGGCCCAAGCTGCATGTTCTCGAGAAGAACCGGAGCCAAAGTTTTTACCACCTACCAAAATTCTACCGCTGTATTTCGGATTGTTCAGAACAAAGCTTTCTTTTGGGGTATCATCTGCGTTGTAACGCCAATCTCGAAAGAGGTTGTCTCCAAAACCCTTACGCTCGGTGGCTTTCAGAAAACGTGCAGGAATAATTTGATCGGTGTCCACATTTTCAATAGGTAGAGGAACTGCTGTGGATGTAAGTATATTGAATTTATCGTATGCCATTTTTATTTGCTATAGGCCTATCGCTGTTCGCGCAATACGCTATTTTAAATTTTGTTGATTAATCTATTAAGGCTTCTTTTGAGCTTGTTTACTTCATCATTAAGAACTTCAAAGTCCCCTTCTATTAGATAGTCGAGGTCCCTGGCTAAAGTCGTAAAATATTCCAGTTCACTTGCAGAGCCTTGTGAAATAGTAAGAAAACGTTTGAATTCTGCATCTGATTCCCTACCGTATCCTTCCGCTATGCTCGAAGATACTGAATAGGCAGCTCTGCGCATCTGACTTGTTAATCCATAAATTTCTTCCTTGGGAAAGTTGGTGGAAATCTGATAGATTTTAAGAGTGATTTGATGTCCAAGTTTCCAAATATCATATTTTCGAAAGTCTCTCATTTTTGTGCAATTACTTTTTATGGTGAGTGTGAGTGCGCAAAGCGAATGGCGATTTGCGTTAAGCAATCCTTTCAGCCTGCATTAATTCACGTGGATCGGTGACCTTTCCCGTAACAGCGGCTGCAGCGGCAACCAACGGACTCGCCAAAAGGGTTCTTGCTCCGGGGCCTTGTCGTCCTTCAAAGTTTCGGTTGGAGGTGCTGACAGCGTATTTACCCGGTGGAATTTTGTCCTCGTTCATTGCCAAGCAGGCAGAACACCCTGGTTCACGTAGTTCAAAACCTGCTTCATGGAGAATGTTCAAAATGCCTTCTTCTTTAATAGCCGCTTCCACTTTGTGTGAGCCAGGGACAAGCCAAGCTGTAACGTTGTCTGCTTTTTTTCTTCCCTTAACGATAGAAGCAAACGCCCGAAAATCTTCGATACGGCCATTGGTGCAACTTCCCAAAAAGACGAAATCGATGCTTTTTCCCATCATACTATCCCCTTCGTTGAAATCCATATACTGAAGCGACTTTTTGTAAGTCGCCACACCACCCTCTACGGCTTCGGCACTGGGAATACCGTTAGAGATTCCGATACCCATTCCTGGGTTGGTCCCATACGTAATCATCGGTTCTATATCGGAGGCGTTGAAGGTTATCTCTTTATCGAATGCAGCTCCTTCATCTGTCGGTAAGGTTTTCCAGAAAGCCATTACGCGATCCCAATCCGCTCCTTTTGGTGCAAATTCTCTTCCTTTTACATAATCAAACGTCTTTTGGTCCGGTGCGATCATGCCCCCACGAGCTCCCATTTCGATACTCAAATTACAGACAGTCATACGACCTTCCATCGTCATATCCCGGAAAACCTGACCGGCGTACTCTACAAAATAACCGGTGGCTCCCGAAGTAGTCAATTGGGAGATGATATATAAGGCCACATCTTTGGGAGTAACCCCGAAATTCAAGGTTCCCTCTACATTGATACGCATGCTTTTAGGCTTGGTCTGCATAATGCACTGAGTGGCCAGCACCATCTCTACCTCCGAGGTACCGATTCCGAAAGCAATGGCACCAAAAGCACCATGGGTAGAGGTATGCGAATCGCCGCAAACAATCGTAGCTCCCGGTAAGGTAATCCCATATTCCGGGCCTACTACGTGTACGATACCATTTTTTTCGTGTCCCAGTCCCCAGTACGATATACCGTACTCGTTTGCATTCTGTTCCAACATCTTTAACTGGTTGGCAGAAAGCGGGTCTTCGACAGGTAAATGCTGATTAATGGTAGGGGTATTGTGATCTGCCGTGGCAAATGTCTTTTCCGGATACATCACCGGGATACCTCGATTTTTAATACCTAGGAAGGCCACGGGACTGGTTACTTCGTGAACCATATGGCGGTCGATGAAAAGTACATCGGGACCGTTCTCGATGCTTCGCACCACATGTGAATCCCAAACTTTGTCGAATAGTGTCTTTTTAGCACTCATATTTTGTCAATTCTAAGCTCACAAAACTAAGGAAACTGGTGCTTTTAGGAAATTATTAGGTTGTAAAATTACGATGTTCAAATTTGGCCGACACCCTTTCGTTCGCTTGAAATCCGTTATCTTTATGCATAAAAATGCTATGTTAAACCTACGCAGGTTTTCTCTTTTGTACTTTTTGTTGGTTTGTTGGGGGTGTTCGACCGATAATTTGGATATATCGAATGAGGGGGAGGAACAGTTTGTTGAACTTCCGTCGATTACAGTTTTGGGAAATACCGATTTGGCCGAATACCAAACCAATATTTCTGCTTCTCTGGACGAGAAGATCATTATTGACCTCACAGAAGAAATAGGTATCGGACAGCAGGTGTATCGAATTGAAGTAAGAGAAGGTCTCATTTCATATGTTACGCGGGTCGAAGGTGAAACTAGTGCATGGCAACGAAACATTTTAACCGAAGAAATCTACACCAAACAGGATTACTGCCCCCAGGAGAATATGATCAGTATTTTTACCGCTTCGGGTTCAGAGAACTATTTGACCTATCTGTTTGAAAGTTTTGAAGACTTGGAAGATCGTTTTTTTTTGGAAGTATACAATAAAAATGATGATACCTGCTTTCAGTACGATGCGGGCATTGGTAGGCCTGCGGCTGTTCAGGATTTTGGGTCGATATATGGAATTTACAGGGTACCTTCTCCAGAGGAACGGGAATTGATGTTGGTAGATTTGGAGACAGACAGTCCGCCAAGGGTCATCCCCTTAACTTCGAACTTTAATTTTGCCACCATCAATGAACGGCAGTTGTATCTGTTTTTTGTCGACGGTAGTTATCAAATTTACGATATCGAAAGTTACACCCTGGTCGGGGAGGGAAGTAACGCGGCCCTTGCCAAAACTAGTGCTGTCGGTTTTTTGTCGACCACATTTGTAAACGACCAAATGGTTTACTACAAGCTGTTTCCTGCTCCTACCAGTATTTTGTTCTCTCCTGAAATTTATGACTTTGGTGCCGAGATGGCGACTCAACCGGATTTAAATTTATTGGCTATCAAAGATGAAAAGGAAAGGGAACTATCACAAACTATCTCTTTTACCGATATGCAAATTGATATCGATCGGAACGTAGTAGTCATTGGTTACGATGAGGGGGGGGCATCGGTTAGAGGGGGTGTTATCTATACTGACTTTGAAGGGACTGTATTGAATTCAGTAGAATTACCTCATTATGTGAGAGCTATCCAGCTGCGGGAATAGCGTGCCGGTACAAAGGTGGTTGGGCCGAGCACGGCTGCTCTTTTTATCCCAAAGGTCTCTGTTTTTTTACGCTGTTTTAGCCAGTATTTTTCGTAAGTTCCATAAGCTAATCATAATTCCCGCTCCGATTAACAGATAGAGTCCGTAGCTCTCAATAAAAGATTTTGAAGGTGTTTTTGCTAGCGTCGGTTTTTCGGGATCGTACAGTACGGTCATTCGATCCCCGACCGCTTTTGTAGTACCGAACAATGGAACGGCCAAAAGTTCTATCTGGGATTCATATGTTGTACCATCTTTTATCATGTAGGAAACGGTAGCAAAGGACCTAGTGCTTTTGGCCCATATTTTATTGTGTACTTCCAGTATGGTCGCTTCGGTTTCGACCCACTGCTTGGCCGTTGTTGTTTGGACTTGTGGTAATATGCCAGTGACGCTGCATATCAAAGCAATTAAAAGGAACTTCATAGTAGTTGATGGTTCAATTGAATGTACAAGATACCTTCTTTTTGTCGTAATCTTAGAATTGCCTATGTCGGTTAGACGGGTAGCGATACCGTTTTCGATTTTATGGGTCTTTTGACGAATTAATTGGGATTTCTGTGGGAGTATTCTTTATTTTACTATTTCCGGTTATTGACCCCAGTTGCTTTGAAAATGAAACCTACTCTTATCTACTTCCTTTTGTTGTTCTGTGGTCTTTCGACTTTTGCGGCTGCAAATAACCCGATTTTGGTGCCGGCCAATGAGGATACGACCGTTACTTTTTTCTTTCCCGAAAATATCATGAAAGTAGTCACACCTGCTTCTAACTATCTTTTTGAATATGAGGAAAATGGTACCATAGGTACTCTAAAGGCTAAAAAAGGTGCTCCCAGTAATTTAACGGTGATTACAATGGAAGGACGTATTTACTCTTTCTTACTTCGTTATGAGAAAGAGGTTGTCAACTTCACCTATGTTCTGTCTCCCCAAGAATCAATAGGTATGATTCCTACGAGCCATGGCAAGACGAGGGTGATGAGAGCGGTTTCTGGAGCGAAAGAAGACGAATTGATACAGGCCAAAGCTTTCAACACCAGAGAAAACACCGGTTCAGATGGGGAAGCAACAACAGCAGAACAGACTATTACGATGCAAGTCGACAGTACCAATAAAGATCAAGCGAACTATATAGCAGCTTATCCGGCAAATTCAGAAGAGGCGAAGACCGGCAGTAATTTTGTCCCAAAGTCCGGGGGTTTGTATGAAGTTGATAGGAACGGCTATTACGATATTTTTTGTGAAAACAATTTCTTGCAAAAAGGTGATTTCGACACTTACGGAAACACTATTAACCGAATAGGAATCCAGTTGAACAATATCATCGCAGACCGTAATGAGCTATATTTTTTCATGGAAATACAGAATACTTCGTGGAGCGATTACACAGTTAAAAAACTGCAATTTTTTGTAAAAACGCGGGAGTTGAGTACCAAACTGCAGGTGAAAGAATTGTTCACTTACAATCTTCCCGAAACCGTTCCCGAACACAGCAATCATCAACTTGTTTTTGTCTGTAAAAAATTTAAGCTGGCCGCTAACCAAAAAGTCTACGTGGTGTTGGAAGAGCAGGAGGGGAGGCAGCGTTCGGTTATATTGCCATTGGAACGTGAGGGAATCAATAGATTGTAGGAATGTGATTTTTTTCCCGCAATTAGGCATAGACTCGCATAAGTACGTTATTAACTTCCCAGCATGGTAAAATACAAGGGTACCTCAGGGTGATTGGGATTTTCACCCTCCCAAAGCAAAAAACCTTCGAAAAAGGAACCGTCCTGATTTTGTAATTTTTCGTGTAATTCGTTATGAGTTTTATAAAGTAGCTCTCCCTTCGTGAAAAATTCCCCATTATCCGCGGTCAAAAGAAAATCAGGTTCTATATCATCCTCTTTTTCCTCGTCCCAATAGGAGTATTGTATGACCACTTTGCTACTTTCCAGGATTTTTTGGTCTTTATTGAATTCAAAATCTTCCCCAAAAATGTTTTCGTTATATGTCAACACCGCGGTGATGAACTCGGATTGCAAGGAATATCTTTTGCTTTTAAAATTCCAAAGCACATCATTTAGGAGCCGTTTGGGATATTGCATAAGCACTTTATTGGTAGAAACGACCTAGGTCATGTCCATGTTTCAAAGCAATCTCATAATAGCTTTCATTCATATCCTCACCGATTTGCGTGTAGACCTCTTTTCTTTTTTCAGGTGAAAATCGAAGATCACGGGATTCTAAAAAAACAGAACGTTCAACATCCATTAAATCCTTTCTTCCTTGATAATGGCAGGCAATATCTATTAAAGTATCGAAGCTACCGTCAATTCCCTTTAGAACTTTGAAATCATTATCAAATTGCTGGCTTGTTAAACTGGTCTTTAATTCTAACTCTCCCTTAACGAAGCATATGCCTTTCTGATGAACACTTTGTAAAGATTCGGGGAAATCTATTTTTTTATAATCAATTGGTCCATGGTCGTAGTACTTCCAATCAACTTTATACTTTTTAGAATAGAAGTACTTGGTATAAATGAATGCTCCAGGTATTATCAAATCAGTGTCTTTTAATACAGGTTCATCATAAATACCTTTGTAAACGGTTGCTAGACAGCAACCACTAAAAAACTTCATTCCAAGATTCTGAGGCTCAGAGTTTAATATTCGTTTTGAAACATCCAAGAGAATTTTGCCAAAAAAGTACTTACCATTGCGATGTGTATAGAAAATATCACCTTCTTCCAATTTTTTTTTACTCATTTAGATGTTCTGTTCAACAAGGGTTATGTAAGTTTCCAAGTTTATCATATTTCGCTTTAGTAATAGCATTCTTTTTACTGTTCAAATTGGCTTTTCCCCGTTTTTTTCGATATAGTGCCGCTCCCATACATGGATATTAGGGTGCCTATAAGGGTTCAATAATTGTTTTTAGAAAAAGCTATTCTGATTTGATTGTACTAATCGTGCAAGACCCTTTCTATATGACCACGACAACATTTTGAGAAGGGGGAAGCTAAGTCTTAAGATTTCCGTATCCCGATTCATGTGCAAATCGTTTTGCCTCCTCCAATGTTTTTGTAGGTAGCACCGTGATTGGATAGCTATCGCTATGGATATCCAACCATATCAACTGTACATCGAATAAGAGGAGTTTTTGGTTGAGCTGGGGCAGGAACTCCTCGATGTCTTCATCGATAAAGGGTGTTGTTGTTGTAAGTTTGGAGGCCAAGTCTTCGAAATCGGGATGCCCTTTGAGCAAGTCCATCGCAGCCGCTATCAGTTCCTCGGGATTGTCTTTCCAGTCGAGTTCGACTAGCTGACCTCGCCGGGCAAGGCCATCGACCAAGGCCAGCCATGGGAGCTCCGGTACGGTACTGTCGATACCACGTTCTCTAAGTCGTTCACTAAACTGGCTTAAATAATTGAGTGGTTGATTTTCGGCCAATTGTACCTCAGAGATGAGGGTAGTATCCTTCGATATGAGTCTGGAAAAGGCAAGCAATCGATCAAACTTTTTCATAACCTAATCATTCCAATGCACCATGTCGTAAGGATAATAGGGTTGGTCCTTTAAGCCACTGTCGTCCAAATCGAGTATCTTGGCAATAGCTCCAGCCTCCCAGCACCAATAGCCAGTGTGTATATTGTGTTTGCTCTCATGCGTCTTGGTCTCTAACCCCCGATACCATTCCTTTAGATACTTCTTGAGCCTTTCTAAGGCTTTTTCCTTGTCGTCCCTGGCAAGTTCTACAATTTCTGATATGCCCTTGTAGGGTTTGTTCCAAAGGAATTTTTGAGTGAGCTGCCAGTCGGATCTACGGTAACCTATTAAAAAATCCAAAAGATAATCGTTGATATTATCACGCTCTACGAGGCCTATCAATTCATCGAAGTCTTTGTTTTCAATTTCAAACAAAATACCTAGAGAAAGCATATTTACCATTTGAACATAGCCCCATTCGGCTTGCCAAGAATTTTTAAAATTGATAATATTCTTTACAAGAACCTCTTTTAGGCCTTGTACCTCTTCACCCAAGGAATAATATGTCTCTAAAAGTTCATAGTTGTATTTTATTAGACTTTTATAAGTAGCTTCAATTTTTTTTCTATCTTCGGAATTTGAGTCATTGTAGGAGTTTAAGTCATCATAATCAAAATCGATAAACTCAAGAGTTTCTTCAATAATTTCTTTGTAACCCTCTTGTGTATTTAAGGTGTCTCTTAACATAGTTTTTTTCTAGTATTTTAAGGCCAGTTTCCAATTACTTTTCCTGCGCTATCTAATTTTTTGGTTACTACGTTGCCAGCATCGTCCACTCTACTTATCACCTTTTCAACGTTGTTGTTTTTCATCGCCCTCATTATCTCATTTGCCTTTTTTCTTCCAACTTGGTTTTCAAGTCTTTTGCTTCCCTCGACCCATGCATCGCTCATTTGCTTTCCATCTGCAGTTTTGCCTAGTTGTGCAGTATTAAATTTAGCTTCATCAATTACAAACTTAGGGGGCGGAGTGGCATTTTCGTAGATTCCATCGATTCCTTTTACAATTTTATCGTCAATGCTGTTAGGAGCAGAATCCCCAATTTTTGTTAAGTCGTATCCTTTTTTCTTTAGGGCCGGATTATTAGTCAAATTGTCGGCAGATTTAATTTCCCCGAAATTTCCTTTTTGTTTATTGGTAGCAGTAGCAGCGTCAAATCCTTCGTCAGCGCTCTTTGCGCCAGCTTCCAAGACCTCGTCACCACCTTTCGAAAAGACCCTTACGATATCATCGGCATAGTGACCGATGAGTTTCCCAGCCCCCAAAAATAGGAAGCCAAGGGCCACTTCTTTAAACAAGGCTTCTTCATCGCCGTCCTGGGAGTAGTCATACAAGGCTTTTACGGTCAACAGGCAACCTGCTACTTCAAGGGCAGCTACCGTTACTGCT
This sequence comes from uncultured Flavobacteriaceae bacterium, assembly GCA_947493175.1. Taxonomy (GTDB): domain Bacteria; phylum Bacteroidota; class Bacteroidia; order Flavobacteriales; family Flavobacteriaceae; genus Pelagihabitans. The sequence goes on from CANLQD010000002.1 coordinate 85,032, forward strand.
ACGGTCGTTGCCAAGGCTCCCGAGGCAGCGGCAACGGCTCCGATGGCAGCAATTGCAGCACCACCGGTAACAACGATCAGTGCGACGGCGGCCACGACCAAGGCCACTTTTCCCAAGGTGCTCCAAAAACCGCCTTCTTCGGCACATGCGGCCTCTGCCTCCTCCAAGGAATAAAAAATCTCTATTTTCCCCCCAACACTGCACGGTAATACGGAGTCTTCCAACAACGGATTAAAATGTCCTACGAAAATTCCATCTTCAAAACCATCCCAAGCAATGGGCGCCGGTACACAGGCGCTACCCGTCACTGAACAAGTCCCGAAAGGCTGCACGTTGACCATCGGTACCATATCCCCAGTATTGGCGATAGGCTCTTCAAATAAAAACGAATTGTTGTTGTTCGTAATCTTGAATTCCATAGGGGCCGTACCCTTATCACAAGCCAGAAAGGTGCCTTGAGGCACATATTTTTTAGCGCCCATCAGTTTCTGTATTTAGTTCCGCAATTTCCTGCTTACTCTCAGTCATGTAAAATCCGGGAATCTTGACTTTCACATTTTGTGTGGCTTTGTTAAGCCAATGGGAACGGTCGAATTCCAGACGTTCCCTATAATCGACCTGTAGTTCCACTGCCATGTCCAGTTTGTCCTTGATCGAACGTATAAGCTTGGCCAACTGCCTGCTATCCAACCGATCCTCGTCCACTTCACCGACACCCTCCAAGACCATTGGGCTTTTTGAATTGCCCTTGTTTATCAATCGATATGTAATTTTTAAGGGTAGAGGTTGGGTGACCAAGAATTTACTCAATTGCCTTTTCACAACCGTGCCTTCTTTCGGATAGTCGCCATAAAGACCGGGAAACATAAAATAGAAAACACCTTGTTGTGCCACTTCCTTTTCAAAACTTCCGTTTGCCAAATTCTGTTCTACAATGGAAATGGTCTTTTCTACTTGTTCCCGTTCCTCTTTGGTGGCTTCTTTTTTCCACTTCTTTTTTACCTTCGCCCATTGGTCGATTACCTCGCGCTTGTTATAGATTTTTTCAAAACTCCCTTTTAAATTGGTTCCCACCGTCATTTTTTTGGTCAGGGAGTTCATATCGGCATTCAATTTGGCTGTGGCGCTCTCTTTTCCGACTTTTTCCGATAAGGTCTCTACATCAAAAATATACCCCTGGCCAGAGATGTTTTTTTGGACATATGTTTTTTTGATGACGGTCTCGGAAGAGTTCTTCATCATCATATCCTTTGTGGCCACGATAGACTTCGCCTGGTGCCTGTAGGTTTTGTTCTGATACACAAAGGGGTTAATTTGAAACACGTTGTGCATCTTATCCTTTATTTACATGAACTTCGCCTCCGGTAAGCTTACTGGTAGCTTTGCCGTGCATGGCCAGCTCGCTGCCCGAGAGAATATCGACTTTTTCGTTCCCCACAATGTTTGTAGCGGTTTTGGCCTTGATTTTTACTTCTGCATCGGTACTTCGCATATCCACATTTTCCTTTCCGCTGATTTGTACCGTGGCTTCCGAGCTGTGCATCCCAATCGCATCCTTGGCACCTATGGCAATAGTAGATTCTATGGATTTCATGGTCAATGCATTGGTAGCTTTGATATCAATGGTGTCTGCTGTCAGGGATAAGTTTGCGGGAGCCGTAATGCTGATGCTACTGTCTTTGGTATTGAGAAGAATCTTATTGCTATTCTTATCGGTGATGGTAATCGATTCTTCCCCGTCGGTATCGTTCAGTTCAATGAGATGGCCACTTCTTGTTTTAATGGCTTTTTTATTATTGTCTTCATCGTAAAAATCACTTTTAGCCTGATTGTTGAAGCCAGCACTGAGTACAAAAGGTTTCTCGGGGTTGTCGCGTTCAAAACCAACCAATACTTCCTCGTCTTTTTCAGGAATGAAGTAAAAACCCTTGCCGGCCCCGGAATAGGGAGTGACCATCTTAATCCATGGTGTGCTGGTTCCTTTGGCCTTTTGCCATGGGAACTGCACCTTAACACGACCGAGTCCGTCAGGATCTGCATTGTCAAATACCCAACCGCGTTGGGCCCCGGCCCTGGGAACCGAGAAGCTTTCGGAATAGGGTAGGTGCTCAGTACCTTCGGGAACGCCTTCAAATTCATTTCGGTAGTGTCCGCTATGGTCAAAACGATGCACTACTTTTATAATATCATACGATCCGTAGGGGTCTTTCTTTTTGGGGTCTGAGAAGTTGAGTCCTTCTAACGTAAGTGTGTCGCCGACCCTGAGGGCCGCCAATTCGGAAGAGCCCGAAGCCATGATCATGCCCGAGGCACGCCCTAAAGTATTTATTTTGGTGGCGGTATCTACGCCTTCTTGCGCACTATACTCATGTTGGCCCACATTCCAATCGTAATTTCCCTTTTTGGAAAACACATTCTCGGATTCGCTTTTTATCTGGTTCAAATACGGATGCGAAGAGCTAGGGGCATGTGCTGAGGATTCAGCTTCCAATAGTGTTTCGTTCACCCAGTCGTGTGCTTTGATGCCGAATGATTGTTCCCGTAACGAGGTAGCCAGGTTAAAGGCCAATACATCAACTCCTACAACCCCTTGCAGTTGTTGGTCTCCGCTACGTCCTATGCAAAAATCTTTTCCGTTGTGATAGAGCCATACGCCATACCGACTACAGAGCCGTTGAAGAAATGACAGGTCGCTCTCGTTATATTGTACCGTATATGGAAGCTTCACATCGGTGCCTTTTCCAATGGCACTTTTCAGGTGTTCCCCTGAATGACCGGCTAGCGTATCATTGGCAACTTGGGAAAGCGAGGTACCCTCATCGTAGCTAAAACATTGGGACGAATTGGCAAGTAATATGGCCGGGCCATGACCCGATAGGATAATCGTGCCAGAGGCCCCGACTCCTTTTTGTAGGTCGACCGAGGTAACGATACCACTAAACTCCATTTCATTGCCGTTCAGGCCTATGGAGGCTTTCTTTCCAACAAAACCCAGTGCATTGTCCATCAAAGGACCTGCATAACCCTCGGTAGCATTGGCCGGAAAAGCAATTCGGAAGGCGCTATGCCCTCCGACCGCTTGTTCTATGGTAACGTTATAACCCGATTTGGGCAGAAACTCCTCGCCGCCGACGATAAGTTTAATGGTAACAATTTTTGACATGTGGGGTAATTTTGCCTCGATAATCGAGATTTGTATGTTCCGACGATTGTGCCGAAATAAAATGTTGAATTCCTTTAAACGACTTCTATGGTAAATTAACAATTACCGGAAGGTTTCACAAAAAAAAGAACTTATTTTCGACATACAACACCCTAGAAGCTAACTAAAGGACTTGTAATCATTTGTTTAAAATAGATTTGAGATGGACTTCAACAGGGAAGTCGAACGGGCAAATCTATGCAAACTGTTTATAAAACACCCGGAAGGGAAGCACATTTGCCGAACGTGTTTCGATACCGACCAGAAGTTCTTTTTTTAAATGATTCCAATCTGTTTCCTCATAGTTGGATTCCTCGTTTTTGGTGATATAAATATCAGTTGTAGGGGTATAGCCCACCGAATGGTTTTGGGATACCATGACCCCTTTTTCAACACTAACATGGGTAATACTGTCCTTAAATACGGCATAGCAATGTTGTATGATGTCCTGACGGGTAATAATACGTCCCCGAGATAAAATATGTTCGCGATACGCATAGATTTTTTCACTTGGGCTAGGTTCATCATGCCCACCAATAGTGCCGGTCACCAGTTGCAGACTATTTGGTTGAAAGGCAGTACCCGAGTACTGCAACAGTTTGCTAAAAGGGTGAATTTTATTGGCCAATTCCCCAGTAGTTGTCCAGTAGTCGGCATATACGATTTTGTCCCGATTTTTCTCGACACTATTACGGTTTATGATGAGGTACGGAATCTTGTGCTTATTGAAGTTTCGAAGTTCTATTTGTTGTTCGATCCTAGAGACTATTTGCTTAAGATCCTTTAAATTGGAATTGATAAAATCATCGTCCATGGCCGAAAAGGCCACACTGTCCTCTTTAAGAAGGTCTAAGGTGTAGTTCAATAATTCGGAGGCATCCCTTTCATCGAACCTACTTACAGAACCATAACGCAGGTAGGCCTGAGGTCTGTCTTCTGCTACCTTGTCCCTATTTTTGATATAGTATTCGTTACCGCTGTCACCTGACACTTGTTGTACATCCAGAAAGAAATCACTGTCAGACTCCAACGGTACGATGTTAAAATAAGATTGGAGTCGTTTGTTGGTCGCATGACTTTTTTTGTTCAAAACCGGAAAGCAGTTGATATGGCAATGTAGATTTTCGAGCATTGGTGTTGATACAACCGTAGAAAACGCTATTTTAATCCATAACAACGGTTTCTGGAATGTTTCTAACTGCTTTTCGGTCAAAAACTCCTTAAAAATCTCAGGGTAATGGCTTAAGTTTTCTTTTAAATCGATTTCTTGTTGTACGGTATAAAAGTGATCTTCATAGTACCTTCGTACATATTCCTCGTAAAATTGAATTTTACTTTGGATGCTTTCATTGATATAGGCACTGTAGTCGTCTTTTACAGATTCTTTTTGGGTATACCCTTTTGTTACGGAAAGCACCTTCCCTTGCAGCGACCATTCTGCAATGCCCAAATGGTGTACCAAAAGCTCCTTATTCGAAAAATTCAACAGGTCAAAATAGCAAATAAGGTCCTTTATATTTTTGATTCCCTTTTCAGGTTCAATGCCTAGATATACGCAGGAAGCTTGAGGCGATCCTGTAAATTCCCCTTTTGTCAGGTAAGTGCTATTTCGGTTGTTTTGATGTGAGACTATTTTATCGGGATAAGCGATGTACTTCAGTTGGCAGTTGTTCAAGGTGAAATCACCCGCAGGGCAGAAGAAGAAATCCTTGAAATCTTCTTTTCCGCGATCCTGGAATAGCGGCATTCTCTTTCGATGATAAAATTGACTGTGTTCATTGATTCCTATGGTTGGGTCGATGGGGAGTGCGTGCATGACGGCATGGGCCGGTTTAGCGGTGACCGATATTTCCGGGGTCAATAAGTCGACCAAGCGTTCCGTGATTTTAGTCCGGCTGGTTTTAATGGAGTCCGAGATACGTTCAAATTCATGGGCGCAAGCATCGAATAGGATGCCTACAATGGGATCGAAGGAGTATTCGATTTCCATCTCGTCTACCCCCCAGGTATCTGCCGCCCGGCGAATTAATCTATCCTTTATTTCCTCTTTGGTTAGGCTTTTCATCGATTTAGATTACTTCGATTAAATGAAACTACTTTCGGTACGACAAAGGTGCCAAATAGTAGTCTCCCTTAAAACTAAAGGGCTCATCTGTCTTAACGATTTTGCCTGTAATCGTAATGTACAGGTATTTCTTTAGACGAACCTTGTTTGTTTTTTCCGATAGACTTTCCATCAATTCTATATTCAGATCAACCTTAGAAAGTCTTTTTTCATACTGCTCTATTTGAGCGGTCAATGATTTTTTAATACGCTCTTTCAGTACATTGGCATTTACTAAAAGGTCAAAATCAGTTTCCCATATCTCGCTTCCAAACCCATCATCATAGGTGTATTCTTCGAAGTAAGTAGTAACGATGATACTAATGAACTGCGATATAGAATCTTGTATCGATAGTCTTCTGAGTTCTTTTTTCTCAAAAAACCGCTTGAAATCAAAAGGTGCCTTATAATAGGGTTTTGCCATGGTTCTTGTTCAAGTGTCAAATTCAAGTGTCAAGTTCATGTCCCAAGTTTTCATTTTTGTATTTCTAGTTTCGTATTTCCGACTTCGCATCTACTTTTAGGACCATTCTGGACGGGTTCGAGATGACATAGGCATCTCTGAATTGGCCTTTACCATCTATACTTTTAAACTTTTAGTTTTTTCCTTTTTCGTACTTCGCATTTCTTATTTTGTACTTTAATCAACAACGTTAAAAACAACTTCATTATTCTTCATACGCACTCTTACGATCTGTGGTGCCTTGATCGCACCTGAGATAATCATTTTGGACAAGGGCCTTTTGAGCTTGTTTCGGATGACCGCTTTTAACGGACGTACCCCATATGTGGGGGAGAAACCATCGAGTGAAAGATATTCCTTAGTTTTTTTGTCTATTTCCAAGGTGATTCCCATGCGCTCGGTCAATGTCAACAATTCTTTTTTAAGGTGCAAATCAAAAATTAGAGGCGCATTGTTCTCAGAAATAGGGGCGAAGGGTACAATTTCGGTAATTCGCCCCAGAAATTCGGGTCGAAAGTAATTCGCCATAATTTCTAATAACTCATCTGACTTTGGCACTTTTCCTCCTTCAATGGACTTGCTGATAAAATCCGAACCGATATTGGAAGTGAACAAAATAACTGCGTTCGAAAAGTCGCCCACCTTTCCTAATCGGTCGTTTAATTTTCCCTCATCCAAAATTTGCAAAAATACATCGAAAACGGATTGGTGCGCTTTTTCAATCTCATCGAACAACACGATGGCATATGGTTTTTGTCTTATTTTATTCACCAAAACACCACCTTCTTCGTAGCCCACATATCCTGGGGGTGCCCCATATAAAAGGGCTGCGGAATGCTCTTCCTTGAATTCGGACATATCAAAACGAATAATTGCCGTTTCATCGTTGAAAAGAAATTCCGCCAATGATTTTGCCAACTCCGTTTTTCCAGTACCCGTGGGGCCTGAGAAAAAGAACGAACCGATGGGTTGACCGGCCTTCGAGAGTCCTGAGCGCGACTCTATAATCGCTTCTGCCACGGTTTGTATGGCACTGTCTTGGCCGATGACTCGCTCTTTCAAGGTATCCTCCATCTCTAACAAACGTTCGCGTTCTTGGGTCTGTACCTTTCCTGCGGGAATGCCGGTAATACTAGACACCATCGCGGCCAGGTCTTCTTCGTCGATTCCCGTTCGCGTCTCTTCCGTACTTTCGGCAACGGTAGTCAGCAATTTTTCAATATATGCTTTCTTTTTTTGGTAGCTGGGGAAGGCGAAGGCATCTTCGGTATCGAACTTTCCCAAAACAATGGGGCTCAATCGGTTTCTTATGGCTCTATAGACCCAGTCGATTTCCTGAATGTTTTCGGCTTCTGTTTGCTTTTTTGCTTTTTCGGCAATCTCGTTCAGCTGGTTGTGCAGGCTTTCTAAATCGTTTGGAAGGGACTGCGCAGATACATTCGCGGCAGCCATAGTGCGGTCTACCAGATCCAATGCAGCGTCGGGAAGACTTTTCTCTTTTAAATATCTTTTGGACAATCGAATGGACGCCTTTAGGGCTTTTTCGGGCACTTTAAGCCCATGATGTGCGCTATAGCCTTGCCCTACGCTTTGCAGAATGTGAAATGTGGTCTCTTGATCCGGTTCTTCCAAGGTTACCGCTTCGAATCGTCTGTTAAGGCCATCGTCGTTCGCAATGTGTTTTCTATAATTGTCCGAAGTGGTCGCACCGATAAGAATTACTTCGCCCTTGTTCAGTTCTGATTTGATGACGTTCAAAATTCCTTGACTGGCAGAGGCATCTTGTAAAAGCACCTGAAAATCATCAATAAAAAGAATGGGTTTTGCCAAGCTCTTTGCCTCATTGAAAATGCCCTGTAGTCGGTCTTCGACCTCCCCTTTATAGGAGGCTCCTGATAACAATAGGGCGGTATCTACTTCTAAAAGTGTTACATGCTGCAGGTTTTCTACAATTTTTCCCTCTTGTATTTCTTGCGATAGATTTTGTATCAGGATGGTTTTTCCAACACCAGATTCGCCTTGGACCATGACATTGGGCTTCGATTTTCGACTCAGTATTTCCGTGATTTTTTTGAGCTCCCTATCCCTATTCACGATGTGTGCAAAGGAACCCTCCTTTGCTTGCACCAATAAGTCACTGGTGTACTTTCGCAATAGGTCTCCCGATATAGAAGGGTTTGTATGATTGATCTCCTTTGGAGCAGTAGCATTTGTTCCCACGGTTTTTCGGTTGGCCATAAGACTGTCCAACAACGCATTGCTGCTCACTGGAAGTGATTTCAACTGATCAAAGCTAAAACCCACCCCCGGGGTAATGGCAGAAATAAATAGACAGATTAGATCTACTTCTTCCTTGTTCAATTTTTTTTGAAGCTCCTCGGCTTCCACAAAAACCGTTTTGGCCTCGAGACTTGCCTTTATGCTGCTGTGTCTTCCTGTTCGTTTGGGGTACGTTTCTAAATTGACTTCCGCCCATTCCTCAACGAAATATACATCGGTACCCTTTTCGTGCAAGAAACGAAGCAGGGACAAATCTCGGTTCAAAGAAGCCTTCACCAAATGCGCCGGTCCAAAACTTTCATGCTGATATTCCTCGGCAATCTGTGTGGCAATATGTATGGCTTTCTCTAATTCGTTGTTCATAACCAATTAATTTCTATTGAGTCTTTGCGACAGGTCCAAGGCCGTACTTAACTTACTGATTTCCTTTTCGTATTCGTTGATTTGGTCTTTTAAATCCTCAATTTCTTGTCGGGCATTTTCTACCTGTTTCAAATCCCTTTTGGCATCTACAAGTTTTTTATACGTGAGTATCAGATTCTCGTACATGCTTCTATCATCTAATGAATCTTTGGGAATATCACTCTTTAGGTCGATAAGGTCGGCGTTGATCGACTGTTCCAAAAAGAAATATCCTTCCCTGGTATTATCCAACGAATCTATTTGCTTGTCTACGGCCTCCAGTGATTTCATAAACCGCTTTTGATATAGGAATTCATAACGGATTTTTTGGTTTTCGGCCCGCAATACTTCATTTTCTTTCCAGGGCAGTTTATAGCTGTAGAAAAAAGCGACGAACAAAATTCCTACTGTGATAATAAACATCAGTAGAAAAAGTAGAAAGGAAGAAGTGCGTTCCTTTTTATTGAGTACTTCCATAAATTCAGTTTTTACTGGATAATCGAAATTTAAATGCTCCGAGGCTTGCCTTACGGGTATTTAGACGGGCTTCCTCGGTATTATAAGTCCTTTCCTTACGACAGGGTCACGGGCTTGTATCGCCTTCACGAAGCCGTTTCGGCGAACGAAGGTCCCGAGCTTGTCTATTCGGCCAAAAAGGAGGTTCCTCCCGATTTTCCTGATTTTTCCTTTACAATGTTTTCATTGACGAAAATGCCCATATCCCTTCGCTTTCCGATATAATCGATTTGGGTGAGCACAGTTAACAGCTTATCGATAGTTTTCATAAAACTAGATGCGACCAATAAGGTCTGGTTGATGTCATTGTGATTGTAGGGCACATTAATAATATCGGTAAAGATTTTTTCGTAATCGCCCCCTTTCAAATCGGTCCACTCGCCAAAGTAATTGAACAATTGCTCCTTGTTTTCGGGAGATGAAATATCTACAGAACCCTTGAATATACGGGCGAAACTGACGACGATTTCCAATAATTCCTTAGGATGCATATCGTGTTCTTCCCACTTCACTTTTGTAATTTGTTGTGCTAAATACACGTATATCTTGTCGACTACGAGCTGCATGGCATCCGCAATCGGGTTATCGCTCTGCTTCGACATGATTTTTTGAACGATCAGGATGGCATTTCGCTCGCTCATTTTTAAAAAATTCTCGGCTTCATTGTAAAAGTCGACGAGACTTTCATGGGCTCCCAAGGTTAAACAAGGGGGTACGTAGTCGGTTGCCGTTGATAGGGTCTTACCGTCTTTTTCGATTTTAGCGATCGGTAATTGATTGCCTGATAGACCCGACTTCTCTAATTCCGGAGCACTTATGAAAGTGAAGAAATGACCATTGGTCAAAAAAGGATGCCTTGGCGGAATTTCCTTTGGGTCTTGCTCCCCAAAAGCAACAGGATTTTCGGTGTCAAGATTAATGAGGATGAAACCCTCCACCAATTTTTTATTGGCCAGTTCGTCTATAACAATTTCTGCCTTTACTTGAGGCGTGTTTTCCGTAATCTCAATACGCCGGCCGTTTGGTGTGATGGCCTGTAACTTTTTGATTGTTACTTTGAGGCTTTTGTGAATATCGAGGTTGATGGCGTATTCATTGTTGCCATCTTGTTGGGATGCCAAAAAACCATGGTCATGTCTCCCTTTTCGGATTACGAATGCATCTTTGATGCTGTTTTCCGCGAAATTCTGAAGGCTTTGAAAATGCTCTTTCGAGATTTTCATACCATCGACCCAATTAATTTTGAAGTTCTTGATATCTTCTATCATGCTTATGAGCTTAAATTCGTTGACAGACGACTACGTCGCCATCGCTTAAATTATTTTGTTCTACCGTAAGTTCCGAATCAATATGTTTCGAGGCTCCGTACCATTTTGGTTTGCTGTAAAAATACCAACCATGAGGGTCCCCGGCATTATCGGTCAGCTCTATTTTCGTACTTGTTTTTTTATCGTTATAATCGTTGATAAAGAAAAAGAAAAGTCTGCCAAAAGCCATATCCTTAGGGGCTTTTGCCTTAAAGCTGGTCATATTTGTCGCTGCCGTATTTTTGTAGAACATAAAGTTGAGTACGATCATGTTCTTGAGTTCATAATGCTTCGGGGTTTCGTATTTATTACCCAACGGATAGTACCATTTGGAATAGAGCTTAACGGGTATCGAAACGGAATATTTATACAGCACAAAAAAACTGGTTGGGAGCGTAAACGCGGCCACGATCAAAAAGTAATAGGGTAGGTATTGAATATCATTAAAGTAGGTGGCAATCATAATCACGGGCACCACTAAAACGAAGGAGGTGATGAAGGCAATGAGAAGTTCTTTTAGCTGTTGATGCGAATCGAATTTGTTAAATGTAAACCGATAGAGAAAAACGTGAACGCCCCCCATAAGCGTGGCAAAGCTGAGCATAGAAAAATAACGAAGCATCAGGGTCGACTGCCGTAGATTATATACGATGGCCACAAAAATGCCCATGATAGCCACCAACCAGAAGAGATAGAAGTAATACTTCTTCCGTCTTCTTTTAAAGCCAGGAGTCTTTGAGGCAAGTAACCGTAAAGCCAAAATCACCACCACCATAATGATCATGAATGGCATGAGCGCTTCGAAGCTTATTAGTTTTTTTAAGTAGGTTTTAATCATATAGTCCTAGATTGTTGCCGATAACCCGAGCCTGCCCGCATAAACCGCATCGCTCATTACAAACTTTCTTTTGGGTTTGGCCAAGGTAAAATCAACTTCAAAATCACATTCAAAAGGCAACGTGTGCTTCAAGAAAAACCGTGCCGCCAACGTAATTCTTCCGTTTGGAAGATAGTCAACGATTTTTTCCGGTTTGCTAATATTGGTCATGGTAAAGATATACTTGGGCAAAAAGGTTTTTGGCTGACCCGTAGTGGCCATATTGACCCCTAAAAGTAATGGTTCGTTGTTGTTGGGGAATGCCATAGAAGCAAAATCGTGCGTAATGGTTATCTGTTCCTCGATAATATTCTCAAGTATCGCTTTTAACAACGGTAAATTTCCAGCAATCTTATACATGAAAGGCATGGTCTTTAAAATCTTGGCGGCCATACGTTTTGGAATTCTCCTGTCAATTTGCCATAGGTTCATCAGAAAATCGACCAACTCAGAGCTTCCCATAGATTTAAAAGTATGGTCTTCCGCCTTTTCAACGGCTACCCGTTGTAAAAAAAACTCAGTTTCCAAGGGTTTAAAAAATTTTCGCGTATGTTCCTCTTCCAACAGGCGACTATGATAGTCGGCGACCATCGTATCCACAAAAGAAGTACTGGTGTAAGTGGTATGAAAAAAGCGCTCTGGAAAAATATTATAAAAACTTCTTCTGCTCAGTTGAATATCGAGGACGTTATCATCATCGATACTCTCCTTGATAGAGGTGATATCTTTGCTAAACCTTCGTTTAAAAAAATCGGTCAGGGCAATGTTTAGCTTGTTTTCTTCCTCTAGATATGCTATGAAGGTCTCCGCTTTCAAGTCAAAATCCAGATGATACACCTCTTGGCGTATGTTATGTTCTTGCCCCTGTTTCATTACTTATTGATTATTGAGCAACCTGGCACAGGCTACATACTTATCTTGCCAATAGGCATCGTCTAGATTGGCTATTTGTACCCCATGTGGGGAATTGGACCCTGTAAACTTCCCATTTTGAAGGTATATACCGACATGCGACACAACTTTGTCCTCATAACGTAACCTAAAAAAGACCAGGTCTCCCTCTTTCAGATATTTCTGGTTCTTAAAATGTGATTTTGTATCCAGATAAAACTGTTCAATAGAAGTTCTCGGTAATTCGGTTTTATATACTTTCTGATAGACTTGTTGCACATAGGAAGAGCAGTCCACTCCCTGTTTGGTAGAGCCGCCCCAATCATAAGGGGTTCCTAGCCACTCATTGATGGTTGCATAGAGTTTTTCGTTCTTGATGGCGGTTTCCTCTACCTCGAGCAATTGCGCAAATTTTACTCGTTCAGATGCAGTTAAATAAGATGGCTTTGAAGGGTTTTTAAACGTTTCGGTCTTACTTGCCTCTGTTTGTTTCGCTTGATGCTGCAAACGCTTGGATTTTTCGATTTCCTGTCGGTAATATGTATAGTTGTCCCCCTTCAATGTTTTTTTGGAACATGCAGCGAGTAGCACAATAACTAGGATAAACGACAGTTTTATTTTCATGAAAAGTATCGTACTTTTAAATAGCGATTTTTAGCGTTGAAAAATAGGCATTAATTATGAACAATAAAAGTATTAAAACCCACTTTGACCTAAACGTATTTCTTACTTTTTTAGTATTACTGTTGTGCGGTTTGGGTCTTTTTGCCTTTAGGGTCAATAGCAAGGTAGATTGCACCAATGTAGGCTTCGACGTTATTGCGAATTCTTACACTACGGAAGATTTAATAGAGTTTAAGAGCACCGATGCTTCCGGTGTCGAATGGGTGTGGGATTTTGGGGACGAAAACCCCAAAGCGTTCAGGTCTAACGTAGTACATCAGTTTCAGAAAGAGGGCACGTACGAAATATCACTCCGAATGAACGGCCAGTGCACGACCACAAAAAAAATCGTTATTGCCAAAAGGAAAAAATTGATCGACCCTGCCTTGATACCAAACATTATTCTGCCCAAATATGTAAGGGTAGGGCAAGAGGTAGCTTTTTCGAATGATTCTGACTTTGCCAAGTCATGGCAATGGAGCTTTGGAGAGACTATGGCAGTAGATGGGAACGATCGCAGTGAGAAATACACATTTACATCCCCAGGGGAAAAAACCATTTTACTGGTCGTAAACGATGACCGAAGACACGAGGCAAAACAGCGGATAACCGTTTTACCAGCTTTGAAAGAAAAGAAAAACAGGGCAAGTGTCAGTCGGGTAGACCCGATAGAAACCGTTTTAAGGGAACAGATCGATGACAAACCTGTTTCTGAAGTCGAGAAAGATACCAAGGCAGCCGAAAACCGTGCTGCGGAAGAAGCAAAACGAATTGAAATCAGCACCGATGAGATGCAACAGTTATTGATGGGGTATGCGACCCGCAATATTGACGATATCGCCATACGCAATTACTTCTGTTACAGTAATATCCCTGTGTTCAACAGTACTGGGGAACGATTCACGGTGAGTCAGTTTTTCAAAGATATACGGGATGTGAACAAAATAGAGCTGAAAGAGATAAGGATGATTAAAGATCAAAAAACAGGTTGTATCAAAAGTATGACCATCAACATGCGAACCAAGAAAGGATTATTTTGGAAAACTTTCTAGCGGAGAAACGCATGGTATAAATAGTTTACATCGCTTCGGAGCATTGCACGGAGCGTTTTTTTTACTGCAAATCGGGACGACCTTCGTTTTAGTTCTTAAAAGAGTTCAAAAATTTCATTTCCTTATTATAAAAAACTGATTATCAGTTTTATAAATATCTGTTAGAGGACTAATAATTGCGTAGGAAAAAGGGTATTTCATCGAAAAAATTTGTGTTAAAGGTGTTGCTTTAGTAGTTTAGGGGTGTCCTTATGTGACGTTATATAAATTTTAATCAGGTAATATTTACCACAAAAACAATTTAGTATGTCTTTTAAAGCAAGATTAAAAGTAGCAGGAAAGGAGTTCAATATCTTACATTGCTCCTATGACCTTAACCAAGAAGTAGATCCTACGGGACGCCCTTCATCTGTAACCCGAGGTGGAAGAATCAATCTTACGGTAGAATCCAACGGCGAAACAGGTTTCTTTGAATGGATGACCAATAATTTCGAAAGAAAGGACGGTACCATCGTTTTCGTGAAGAGGGATACCGACGCTACGCTTAAAGAAGTGAACTTCAAAGAAGGGTATTTGATCAAGTACAAAGAAAACTTCGATTCAAGCGGACAAAACCCATTGACAGAGAGCTTTGTTATTTCTGCGAAAGAGCTTTCAAGTGGAGGTGGCGAGCACGTCAACGAGTGGGTATAGCCAAAAAATAATATTACATAAAAAAAGGGGACAACTTTCTGTCCCCTTTTTACGTTCTATGACAAATACATTACTTGTGTTTATGTATTTTTTGATTAAATTTAGAAAATAAAACTACAATATATGGCTATTGACAACCTTGGTATTGGTGGTAATGAAGTCAAAGGAGATGCCAACGAGGCATTGACGGACATTCCACAGAACAGAACCTTAATTGCCGGGAAACTAACTCCCAACGCTCCTATAAAACCAGAAGTAGTAGAAGGCCTACGCACTGTAGAAGACGTCTTTGAGCACTATGAACCAACACTTAAGGTACCTTTTGAGGATAAGGATGGCGGTACGGTAAATGAGGAATTAGGATTTAAAAACCTCGGTGATTTCGGCAAAAAGGGAATCATCGATAATAGTGTATTTCTCAAAGAGCTCGAAATTGAGAGCGATCAATACAAAAAGATCATCAAGCAGTTAAAGACCAATAAAATCCTAAAGGCGGCTTTGGAAGACGAAGGTGCAAAACAATCGTTGGTCGATACCATAGATGCCTTGATCGCCGAAATAAAAAATGCCAAATAACTTTACTCTAAAATAAATATGTCCAATACGTCCAATAAGCAAAAGCAGTCCCAGCTTAGCGATAAACCCTACATAGAACAGATTAAAGAAAAGTCGGACGGCCTTGCCAAGTATGGTGGTTTCGATTTATTGGAGTCTGCCATTGATGATGTGCAGAACCTTAATCCAGAACGAAAGGCCCGACGAAAGATGTTCCTCACCGAGAATAATAAGAAGGGGGAACGTGATTCGTTGTTGAAGATTCTATCGTTGTGGTCCGAAACGCTTAAATCAGGCGACGATATCATCGCCTTGGTGCAGTCTGCGGACGATAAAGCGAAACAATCCCAAGAAGTCTTGACTAAAAACCTGAAAACGGCTTTGGAGGAAACAAGGGAATTGGAAACTTCATACCGATCGGTAGCGTTGTTCTATAGAAATACCGATATGGCGGCTCTGAAAAATATTTCGGTAATCAATGCGGAATTAGACCAACTGACGGATTTGGACAATACGCGATTCTTTGACCATGTAAGGGAAGAACTGGTCTCTAAGTACGATCGATTGGATTTGAGGGAAAATTATTCGCTCATGGTGCTTCCCGGATATCTGGGTTCTAAATCAGTAGTTGACAAGTGGGCAAAACTAGCGCACGAAAACAAAGTAACACTTGTGACGGACTTCGCACATTTAGACGAACCGGACGATGTGATGGAAATGTTTGAAAGTGCCAATCTCGCCAGTGGCGATATGTACCTCTCGAATACCATTATGACCTGCAATTGGTTGGTAGGCAGAGGAAAGCACGATGAGGTCGGCGAACAAGAAGATGTACATGTGCCCCCATCCGGAGCATTGGCCGGAAAAATTTATAAAACGCTTATGTCGCAAGTCACCGCCGGTAAGAAACATGGTGGTTTAAGTGAGGTAGATGGTGTGCGTTTTGAATTGCGAAAGAGCGAAATCGCAAATCTTGAAAACCTCGGTTTGGTGCCAATGGTAAACGAATATGGCAAGGTAATGGCATTCTCCGCAAAAACCCTTTTCAATGGCGACAACCTTGGGTTACAGACCTATTCTGTCGTACGTGTGTTTGATTATGTCACCAAAGTATTGATGGACTTTTTAAACAGAAGGGCTTTTGAGAATTTCAACGCAAAGACCCGAAAAGAAATCCAAAATCAAATTGTACGCTTTTTGGACGAGATATCAGGTCCGGATAAATTGATTGAAAATTTTGAGATTCGAAGGTTTGAACAAGATGTGAACCAAAAAGACCGAATATATCTTGATGTGCGTTTGAAACCCTATTTCCCGGCCAAAAACTTTTTGATCAAAATGGATGGACAAAAAGGTGATGAAGGGGCCGAATGGGATACCGATTACGAGCAAAACTAGTCGTTGCGACTTTTTTGTTCCTATTTTTTTCGAATTGAACTCGCTTATACCTAGAAAGTTTAAACGAGTTTATCACTAAAAAGCACACATAAACCCCACAACTATGTCTTTTTTAGCAAAGCTTTCTATAGATGGTCAGGAGTACAACGTACTTCATTGCACTTACAATTTTGAACAACCGATGGATGGTACCGGTAAACCGGCGGGAAAACCGTTAGGTGGGCAGATTATGGTAACGATCGAGTCCCAAGGAAGGTTCGACCTGTTTCATTGGATGGCTTCTCCTGACCAGACTAAAGATGGTAGCATCATTTTTTTTAAAAGGGATGCGATGTCGCAGCTGCAAAAGGTCGATTTTACGAAGGCGTATTGTGTGAAATTGGTAGAAAACTTCGATTCAATAAGTTCAGTACCGATGCAGAAACGGATTGTAATTTCGGCAAAGACCATCAAGATTGGGGATATGACGTTTGAGAATAGCTGGGGCGATTAAAAAACCATAGGCTATGGAAGATGAAGAACTCTTAAAAGAGCTTGATAGCGTTTTACAACCTGCCATCTCTAGATCATGGGCCACTGCAAAAAGAAACGCTTTTGGCGCAGACCCTAGCGATGCCTTCTTGGATATCGTACAGGTAGAAATCGATAATACTAGAGTAGACCTATCCAATATACTTCAAAAAATTGACCTATCGGTTCAAAACTGTGGTACCACTTCAGTGGAGCGGGCCGCATCTGATTTCAATGATTTTTTGAGCACGAAAGAACAAAAGCTTCCCGAAGTTGATTCTTCAAACTATATGAAAGAGACAGAAAGAGGTCTCGAAGTATGGGACGGAACGCGTTGGGTAACCTTATCGAAGCAAGCTAATGTGAAGATAGAAGTGTTTCAAGATATCGATAATGATTTTAAACCAGCAGTGAGAGTTTGGGCCAAAGACACCCTTACCAATACCGAGGTGTTATACATTGATAATGATATTTTGGCTCCAGGTTGGGATTTGTCGATAACTAGAACGGGAAACTTTGAGGAATCACTTTCCGATTTAAGAAAAGTTAATCCCTATTGGGAGGCCCCTCTATACAATATATCCAAAAATAGTGTAGGAGTCGGTGGAATGGTTGCCGGAGCCTTGGAAATCAGGCATGTAGGAAACTTGACTCCCTGGCGTACGGGTGATGCCTTTAAGAATGCAAAAGGCTGGTACCGAAATAAAGAAGGTCTGTACGAAAAATTGAGTAAACAAAAAGGAAGAGGTGGTGGCGGCTACCAAAAAAGTGCTCGAAGGGCGGCAGGAAAATCGGGTAAGTGGAGTAAAGTAGGAAAAAAATTCTTTTTTGTCGGTGTTGCTTTTAGTGGTTATCAAATGGGTGATGCTATCATAAATGACGATACGAACAAAGGAGAGGTCATTACAAAAGCTAGTTTAGACATTGTAATTGGTGCTATCGGTGTATGGGGAGGGCCTATCGGATGGGCAGTAGCCGGAACTTATTTCATTTTAGATGTTTCCGGAGCTTTCGGCGACTGGGGTACCCCAAGCGGAATATCCCAAAGTGATTATGATGCTTACCAAAAAAACCTATTTCAGCAAAAATATGGAGACCGCATCAGGGCATTGGAATTCGATGTTGAATATAAACCTACATTTGATAAGAACATCAATCAATATCTTTTTGAAGAGTCACAGATGAAGATAGATAATACTCGAGTGGCCACCCCAAAAATAATTTTTGAAAAGTTCTGAATCCTATCAAGGTTTCTTTGGCATTTGGTCAAAAAAGAAACCTTTATTCTTGGTATAATGTCGCCCTTTTAAAATCATATCCGTAAAATGCAGATACCGTTGCTTGTCTTTTTATGCTCAATACTACTTCCGTTGGGAATGTTTCTATTTTATCGGGAGGTATTGGACAATCGTAAAAATGGTTCGGTATTGTATTTCACGGTTGGTATGATATCGGTTGTCGGGATTGTTTGGTTTTTTATTGAGAAAGAAATGTTTTACCTCTCTCTGGTCAATCCTTTACTGTCACTTTTGGTGTACCGTAGTATGTTCTCGATTTTTGAAAAAAGGTTTGGAAAAGCACCAGTAGATACAGCGTTTCGATGGTCGCCCGGACTTTTTTATGATCGTCTTTTCAATATTTTGTTCATTGTATTGGGCATTCTTGCACCAATTTTGTTATCACTATTCTTTATCGATCTTTTCAGAAACTGAGAAACTTGATACCTTCGCAGGTTGCAAAAATACCATTCTTTAATACCGAATCTTTAGTATTAAAGATACCCGTGTAGATAATTGTATATGTATAATGAAAGCCACTCGGGAATTTTGGATATCAAAAGCCTGGAAGTGAGCTGTTTGTAAAAGGATAAACCCTATAAACAACTCCTTTTGGCGATTAATTAAAGGTTTCTTCACTTGAGATTGATATTTTTGTGTTTCGACTTACATAATTTCTGTGTAAAGAAATCGTTTAAAATAGAAAGTCGAGATAAGCCCCACAGATGAAATTGGTTTTCAAAAATTTTATTTTTTCCCTCAGTGGTTTACTGTTGATGAATGCCAAGACCCACGGCCAGTCTCCAATTTCCGTTAATACCAATGAACACGTAACGGTAACGATGTTCTTTCCTTCCGAGGTGGTCAAAGTAATACCACCGTCGGTCAATTTCAAATTTGAATATGATGCCAGTACCAATATCGGGTTGTTAAGAGGGCGAAAAGGAAACCCTAGTAATCTCACGGTTATTACCGAAAATGGTTACATTTTTTCATTCGCACTTAAGTACGCCGACGAAGTAATTGATTTCAACTACATTCTAAAAACCGAGCAGGCCATTGGTCGCACGAATAACCAAGTATCGGCAGTAGCTGGGAACGAATCCATAGAACCCAAAAATACTACTTCCGAAGCTGTTTTAGACCGTCCTACTGAGAACAAAACGGATAATTCGGCTACGGATGATTCAGGGAATAAGGCCGTTAAGGAAGAAGCGCAATTGGTAATTAACGAATCTAGGCCAGTAGAAGATACCTTGTTGGTCAATAAAACACCTGAGGCCGAAAACCCAGTAGGGGAAGTAATGAACCCTATCGGAGTTGAAGGAGACCTATACGATGTAGATCGACAGGAGTACTATCGAATATTCTGTGAAAATAACTATCTTCAGAAAACCATCTTTAAGCGGAGTTTTCGGCAAAGTAAAAAAGTAGTCTTAAAATTGAATAACATTTTGGTAGATCGCGAAGAAATCTACTTTGTGCTGCAAATTGAAAATAATTCCAAAAAGGAATATAGAGTCAATGGTTTGAGCTTTTTTAAAGAATCGGATGTGGGGCAACTCCAAAAAATCATGACACCCCGGTATACTTTTAATCTTCAGGAAACCATTGACCCGGAAAGTATCAATGAGTTGGTATACGTGTTTAAAAAGTTTAGGATCAATAGCAAGGAACGCGTTCATGTGGTGCTTGATGAACTGGAGGATAATCGAATGGTGCGCCTGCCTCTTGACGATAAACAAGTAAATTTTCCCTCGAATTGAAATATAGATTCCTATTATGGTTTGTTTTAGGTATTTGGGGTGTCACAATGGCCCAAAGCTATACCAATACGTTTACGGCAAGTGGTGGTATCTTTGGTGATGGGTATGGGGGAGAACTGACCTATAACAACAATCTAAGCGAAACGACTTTTACCCAAATAGCGCTAAACGTGACCCTGACAAACTATACTTCAGGTACTACCGATGTCCCATATTCCAGTTTTACGGCGAGCTATTCCTATTTTTTGACATTGTATAGCCGAAACAGAAGAATGCAGGCCCTTTCCATAGGAGGAGGGGCTTTGGCAGGCTATGAGGCCGTGAACGGCGGGGATTCCGAGGTTACCAATATTGTATCGGTTTTAGGGGAAAGTAAATTTATTTATGGTGCCGTACTCTCCGGTGACCTGGATATCATCGTAAGTGAACACATTTCGTTGGTACTGAAATCCTCTCAGTTTTATCACGTAAACAGTGACTTTGGAAAATTTACGAACTACACGGGTATTGGCTTTCGGTACTATTTTAACCTCTAGGAATACAAACAACTACTTTCTGAAAGTATGCTGATACACTTTCTCCAAATAGGCGAATTTTAGAATCTCATTTGACTATTTTATGTCCTTGGCGTCTAGACCCATTAAAATGACTCTTGTATTTCTTTAGCAAAAGACGTTTTAGCGAAGATTTTGAATTTTGGACGACATTGTTAAAATGTTAAAGTCCAATTACTTTTTGATTTCAACACGATTACGTACCTTGACTTTTTGAAAAAAATTGCGGAGAACAACGGTTGAAAGCGCACTAGCTCACACCGGTTTGAAATTGAAAAATGAAAAGATCTCACAAATCTTTTGCTTATTTTTTATTGCTTTTTGCAATCGTATTCGCATGTACCAAAGATGTGACACTCTTCACCGAAGTGGAGTTCGAACTGTTAGATCAGCGAGAAGAGGAGGGTTTTGTGAATCAAGGTCTCTCCACGACATTTACCATTGTACCTGAAGCAGAGCTCGAAGGGTATGAATACGTACTTACCTATGAGGTAACACAAGGAACAGGCTTCTTCCAAGATGAGGAAGGCAAACGCCTGGAAGCCGGAAAAGGAATGGTATTATCTCCTTATCAAGCTTCTCTTTTGTATATAGGTTCCGAAACCGGAGTGCATATTGTAAAGGTAACGGCTTCAGACAATTTTGGTATCAGTGAAGAAATTGAAATTTCCTATACGTTAGAGGACGTACCGGTCTCATGGATTGCTGCAAGTGAAGTAGCACAAATAGAATTGGGTGAGCAAGGTCCAATAGAATTGACCCTTGGCTCTCCGTTAAATACGGTTGCAACCACCTACGAAGCCAATTACTCGCTTACCGAAGGCTCCGGAAGCCTTAGACCCAATGAACCTGAAAGCTATGCTCCTGGTACTGATTTTGCTGTCATTGAACCTGGTACCTATTCCTTGTTATTACTCGCTGAAGAATTAGGTCCGTTGGAAATCGTATTCAATTTACTGGATGCAAACGGACAAGAACTCACAACAGCACTCAAGTTTGAGGTCGTTCAGACTATCGAGGTCATTTCCATCGATTTGGGGGAACATGATGAGCTAGATATGGAAGAAGGCGGCACAATCGAGTGCCCGGTGACCTTTAACCCACCAAATGCAACGGATCAAGGCATTGTTTGGGAATCTAGTGACCCTGAGGTCGTTGTGGTCGATGACCAGGGTAACTTTAGCGCACTATCGATTGGAACCGCTACGATAACCGCCACTTCGATATCAAATCCAGAAGCTTCAGCAACCATAGTGGTTACCGTGTCGGCAGCGCCAAGAGTGCCCGTGACCTCGATAACGGTAGTTCAGGAAGACCCTGACGCCAATGGTGCTACACGCCAGTTAGTGGCCAATGTACTTCCGGGAGATGCCACCGATACTGGCGTTATTTGGAGTTCCGACAATGAGGGGATAGCCTCCGTAGACGAAACCGGACTCGTGATGGGACTGTCGGTCGGTATCGTAACGATTACTGCCACATCCGTGTCAGACCCAGCTATCAGTGATGCTTTGGAAATCGAAATTACTGCGGCGTCGCTTCAGGCGGGTACCGATATCCTTACTTTTTCCCTTCCGGTTCAGAACGATGCCGATATTGATACAGTCAACCATATAATAACTGTGAATGTGGCCGACGGAACCGATGTGGAAGTTGCCCCATCGATTTTGACTGTATCGCCCGGTGCCACTATCGCCCCTGGTTTGGAAGAAGTAAGGAATTTTAATAGTTCGGTCGCATATACGGTAACAGCTGGGAATGGTGACGAACAGATATGGACTGTGAATGTAACCGTATCGCCGCCTGATGGAAGTGGTGAAAATGATATCGTTGCGTTCACGATACCGGGACAGACAGGCGAAAGTGTATTTGACACTGCGAATGCAACCGTAACCATTACTGTTCCCGATGGTACAAACTTACAAGTAGCACCAGAACAAATATTGATTTCGGTCGGTGCCGGTATTTCACCTTCACCGGGTAATGAACAAGACTTTTCCAATCCCGTGGAATATACGGTAACCGCCGAGAATGGGTCGGAACGTGTATGGACCATCAATGTAAACGTATCGCCCCCGGATGGTAGAACAGGAAATGATATCACCGTTTTTGAGCTACCTGTTCAAAATAGCTCCTCCATAAATTTGAATAGTCATACAATTACCGTAAACGTGACAGAAGGTACCGATTTGAATGTGGCACCGCAGAATTTGACTATCTCAGAGGGAGCCGGTATCGACCCTTCTCTGACAACGGTCCTTGATTTTTCCACCCCTACCGTTTATACCGTAACGGCGGAAAACGGAACAGCCCAGGAGTGGACCGTCAATGTGACGGTGTCTCCTCTTTCCGGAAGTAGTGAGAATGCAATTACGGCATTTGAGCTGCCACAACAGAATACCTCCTTAATAGACGCCGATAACTTTATAATTACGGTGAATGTTCATGCTGGGGTTACACTAAATGTAGTACCAAGTGTTTTTGATATATCTCCAGGAGCAACCGTTTTTCCATTACCAACGACTCGTCAAGATTTCTCAGGCATAATAGCGTATACCGTCACCGCTGAAAACGGAACGGAGCAAATATGGCAGGTACAGGTTACCATAAGCCCGGACAACACAGCTCCTGTTATCACCTTGGTAGGTTCGAACCCTCAAGAACTTACGACGGGAGGAAACTATGTAGAGCTTGGAGCTATCGCTACGGACAATGTAGATGGGGATATATCTTCAAATATGGTTATTGATGCCTCATCGGTGAACTTGCAACAAGCCGGGGATTATATAGTAACCTATAATGTTGAAGATGCAGCCGGAAATAGTGCCATAGAGGTTACGCGCGTCGTTCGGGTAAGCACTGCAGCTGACACCACGGCACCGGTTATTACCCTGATAGGCGGCGATGTGGATTTGACCGTAGGCCAGGCCTATACCGAACAGGGTGCGACGGCGACGGACAACGTTGATGGGGACATCACCTCGAACATTGTTGTGGACGACAGTGCGGTGGATACCAATACGATTGGTAGCTACAACGTTACTTATAACGTCAGCGATGCCGCTGGGAACGCCGCGGTGGAAGTCGTACGTACGGTTAGGGTGACCGCTGCCCCGGACACGACCCCTCCCGTTATCACCTTGATAGGCGGCGATGTGGATTTGACCGTAGGTCAGGCGTATACGGAACAAGGCGCTACCGCGACCGACAATGTTGACGGAAACATCACCTCTAATATTATTGTGGACGACAGTGCGGTGGACACCAATACGATCGGTAGCTATAACGTTACCTACAACGTCAGCGATGCCGCTGGGAATGCCGCGGTGGAAGTCGTACGTACGGTTAGGGTAAGCGCTGCCCCGGACACGACCCCACCGGTTATTGTTTTGATAGGAGGTGAAGTCAATATTACCGTAGGGGAGGCCTATACCGATCCAGGTTATACAGCAACGGACAACGTAGACGGAACCATAACGGCAAGTGTCGTTGTAGGAGGAAACGTCAATACCAATACTGTAGGGGTTTATATATTAACTTATAATGTAAGCGATGCGGCCGGTAATGCCGCCAATGAGGTGACTAGGACCGTGAATGTAAATGCGGCCCCCAATACGCCTCCGGTCGCCAATGAAGATGCCTACAGCGTAGATAAGGGTGGTACACTAAATCGCCCTATTTTAGTGAATGACACCGATGCTGATGGAGATGATTTAACGGTAAACTGGGTAGCAGGCAGTGGTGCGAATTTGGGCCTACCCGTTGGGGGCTCGGATGGGGGCTTGTTTACCATCTCTGTGGGCGGCAGCATGATGTTCGATACGAATGGAGATTTTGTTGACTTGAATAGTGGAGAAAGTCAAACGACAACCGTAGTTTACAGGATTACTGATGGTCAGTCAAATTCTAATGAAGCTACCGTTACGGTAACAGTTAACGGAACCGGTTCGCCGGATACCACACCTCCGGTAATAACATTAATAGGTGGTAACATTGTTCTAACCGTAGGCCAACCATATACCGAGCAAGGTGCTACGGCATTTGACAATATAGATGGTGACCTTACCTCAAACATAGTTATAAATTCAAATGTTGATATAGCTACTGTGGGAGATTATACAGTAACCTATGATGTATCTGATGCAGCTGGAAATGCTGCCGTTCAGGTTATTCGATCAGTACGGGTGAATGCACCTCCCAATCAAGACCCCACGGCAGTAATCACTACCGGACCTTTTGATCCCGCAACGCTCACAAGGAGTTTTTCAGGCTCTAACTCTACAGATCCTGATGGTGATGATTTAACTTATCAATGGGACTTTGATGATCCTAGTTCTCCGGTAGACACATCTCTGGCGGAAAGCCCTTCGTATACCTTTAGTGCTCCGGGGACCTATAACGTAACTTTGACCGTTTTTGATGGGAATGGAGGGCAAGATTCCGAGACTATTGAGGTAGTCGTAACCCTTCAACAACCTAGTTTTACTTTCACCATTGATCCTGTTGAAAGTCCAAGCGCTGGACCTACCGTAACCTTTAGGATTACACCAAATCAAGCGGCGATAGATCAAAATATTCAGTTTGAGATGTCGTTTCAACAAGTTGACGAATTTCCTGGGAGCATTCCTCTATCTGAGTTTGTCTATGGTGGCAGTAGGTACGTGAATAGACAATTATTCAGTGTAAGTACGGGTATCTCTTCTGGAAGTTTTGATCTTTTTAGTACGGTCAATTGTGAACCGTACAGCTTCGAGTTTACCATAACTAATAATTTGGGTTTGGCTTTACAAACTAGACTCGTTGCTTTTGAATATAATGATGGAGGACCTTGCGATTGATAGCAATAATGTCTAGTTCGTTTCAGAACATTCAACTTTTAACGGTTTTCAAAGTGATATCGATTAAGGTTATTCCAACAATTTTTATTTCCAAACAATTATATCCATCTTCTCGCGTTTTCGAATAGTCGACAAAAGGAAAAATAACCCATGCTCCCTCATTCACAAGAATGATGCTTAAACCTTGGATTTTTTCATTGTTTCGTTGTAATAAAATTTCTTTTTCCCTTTTTACAGGGATGTATGCTCAAAGTTTGGTAACTATTTTTGACATGGTTGGAAGATTGAAAAGGCTGAATCCAATTGTAAAGTACTAAGGCAGATAAATTTACTCGATAATTGAGATTTAAAATACGTTGATGCTTGCATCAAAATCAATGTTGAATTTTCTTTTCATACTTCATGGGCTTGCCCAGCGGTAATGTACTCACAAAAAAATAACATGAATATGTCAAATTTTAATGAAATGGATAAAATAGTGCTAACCGCCTTGGGCGCTGGCACCAATGAAGTAACACGTCTCGAATCTATGGGTATTTCGACAAAGAAAGCTATTGCTGCTATTGGCAGTGCGCAAACCTTGTCCGCGATGGTCGGCATGGAAACTACCGTCGCAACAAATATATTCGCTTGGGCCTCCATAGACCTGGAAGCTGATAACGAAACGAATACGCAGGAAACAGCAACGGCCTATACCCCAATGGCCATACCATTTGCATTGGAATCCCTGGATTTTTATATGAATCTAATAAAAGCTGCCCAAGAGAATGATGAAATCAACGAAGCACAAGTCGGTTCGGTTTCCGAAATTCATGCAAGACTGGACGAAAGGGAATTAGATACCAACGAAGTCTATAATTTTGCCAGAAGCTTTTCCATCATGTTGGAACCTGCCTTGAACAAGGTGTACGGTAATGAGGGAATCAGTACCGAGGCGGAGCAACTTTTGGGTATTACCGAGGCCTTCTTTAAAAAAGCCATTGAAATGTTTCATGGGTTTGGCAGGGCACGGATCATGTATGCCTATATGCTTTGTATGCAGAAACGTTTTCAAGAGACCATCGAGATTGTTACGCCGGCCCTGACGTTGCCAGAGGGTGGTCAAGATTGGATGACGGCTGCTTACTGGTATCTTACCGCCAAGGCATCGATTGGGGATACTTACGCAGAGGCCTCGCAGGTTTATCATGTTTTTAAGGAGCACGCCGTTGTCGGGAGTAGGTAACACCATTACATTGAAAATACATTAATGAATTATTTTGAATAGTTCGCTAGAAACTCTTTGAACGGTTTAACTAATATAATTCCAAATCGTCTTGTGCTTCATCAATTGTGCATAGGTATGGCGTATGATCAGATTTTCAGGTCTTTGAAGGGCGGGGTCTTCTTTTAAAATTTTGATAGCGTAGTGACGGGCGGACTTTAAAATATCGTTGTCCTTGACCAAATCAGCGATTTTTAAATGTAAAATCCCGCTTTGTTGGGTACCCATTAGATCCCCCGGCCCGCGTAATTTTAAATCCACTTCTGCAATTTCAAAGCCATCGTTGGTTCGTACCATCGTTTCCAAACGCGTTTTTGCCTCGGACGATAATTTATGGCCGGTCATTAAGATACAGAAGCTCTGATCGGCCCCACGGCCAACACGTCCGCGTAGTTGATGTAGCTGCGAGAGTCCAAAACGTTCCGCACTTTCAATGATCATCACCGACGCATTGGGCACGTTTACACCAACTTCGATGACCGTAGTGGCCACCATGATCTGCGTTTCACCTCGTACAAAGCGTTCCATTTCAAAATCTTTGTCCGCAGGTTTCATTTTACCGTGCACAATCGATATTTGATAATCAGGTAGGGGAAAGTCCCTTGCAATACTCTCATAGCCATCCATTAAATCTTTGTAATCCAGGGCTTCGGATTCCTGGATAAGTGGATAGACCACATAAATTTGCCGTCCTTTTTTGATTTCATCCCTTATAAAACCGAATACCTTCAGTCGATTACGGTCATACCGATGAACCGTTTTTATCGGTTTTCGTCCCGGGGGCAGCTCATCGATGACCGAAATGTCTAAATCACCGTACAAACTCATGGCCAATGTACGCGGAATGGGAGTTGCTGTCATTACTAGTACGTGTGGGGGAATCTCATTTTTATGCCATAGTTTGGAACGCTGTGCCACCCCGAATCGGTGTTGTTCATCTACGATGGCCAACCCCAAGTTTTTGAACCGTACTTTATCTTCCAAAACGGCATGTGTACCAACAAGAATTTGTAGTTCTCCGCTTTCTAGTTGCTCATGAATGGGTTTACGCGCCGACTGCTTTACCGAACCGGTCAACAGACTACAGCGAACCCCGGTATTTTTTAGCAACTCCTGAATGCCATTGTAATGTTGAATGGCCAATATTTCGGTAGGGGCCATAAGGCAGGCCTGAAAACCATTGTCGATGGCTAGTAGCATGACCATGACTGCTACGATGGTCTTTCCCGAGCCGACATCGCCTTGAAGCAATCGATTCATCTGGGCGTTGCTTCCCAAATCGGCCCGAATTTCCTTGATGACCCTTTTTTGGGCACTGGTCAGTTCAAAGGGCAGGTGATTCGAATAAAAATCATTGAACAGGGTGCCGACCTGATCAAAGTTGAATCCCTTGATTTTTTGCTTGCGTAGCAGTTTCTTCGATATCAACTGCATTTGGATGTAAAAAAGTTCCTCAAACTTTAATCGAAACCGTGCTTTCGCCAATAATTCTTGATTTTTGGGAAAGTGAATATGAAAAATAGCCTCGCTTTTTGACAACAGTTTCAACTCGCCTACTAAGTTGGGGGAGAGCGATTCTGAAAATCGACCGTTCGTTTCTGCAAAAAGTTGTTGCACCAGTTTCATGATCACCCGATTGGTAATACCCTTATTGCTCAACTTTTCCGTAGACGGGTAAATCGGTTGCATGCTTATTTTGAGCCCTTTTTCATGTTCCGATAGGAGCTCCATATCGGGATGGGGCATGGAAAAGGAGCCGTTAAACCAGTTACATTTGCCAAAAATGACATAGGGAATATTCAGTTTTAGATTTTCGCGGATCCATTTTTGACCTCGGAACCAGACGAGCTCCATCTTGCCTGTATCATCGACAAAAGTAGCGATCAGTCGGCTACCTCTCTTTTGCGCTACAGTTTTAATGTTTACGATTTTCCCGATAAGCTGTACATCGGCATTGCTACGCTGTAACTGAACAATTTTGTAGTACTGGGTTTTGTCGATATAGCGGTTGGGAAAGAGATTCAACAAATCCTGATACGTAGCGATTCCCAGCTCAGAACGCAAGGTTTCGGCCCGATTGGGGCCAACTCCTTTGAGATAAACGATGGGCGTTTGTAAAAGCTGGGCCTTCATAGGACGAATTTAGCGTAACAATGCTACAAGTGCAACAAACTAAAATGGTAAATTTGGCGTATTATTTGTTCCCATTATCTTATGAGATCCATACATTGTTTTGTTTTTTTTATCCTCTTTTTTTACGCTTTCGGGCAACGGCAGGATAAGGTAGATTTTACCCGTGCGGAGGTGTTTATACAACCTTTTCCAGAGAATAGGATGGTAGAGGGATGGGTACGGTACCAGTTTGAGGTGCTCAACAATGTGGACTCGATTTTTTTGGATGCGAAAAATATGAAGTTCACTTCTGTTATGCTCAATGGAAAAAAAATCGACTACTCCAATACAGGAAAAACCATATCCATAAAGAAGAAATTTCAAGAGGGGAAATCATACACGATAAAACTAAACTATCGCTGTGCTCCGAAACAGACCGTCTATTTTATGGGATGGGATGATGAGGTAGAAGGAAACGAACAGGTCTGGACCCAGGGGCAGGGCAAGTACACAAGCCATTGGTTGCCCAGTTTTGATGATATGAACGAGAAAGTAGAATTTGATTTGAATATCGTTTCTAGCCTATCAAACAAGGTCATAGCCAATGGTCAATTTGTAAACATGAAAAGTGATCATAATGGAAAGCTTATTTATTCTTTTGATATGAATAGGCCCATGAGCAGTTATCTACTGGCATTTGTTATAGGGGATTATCATAGGCAAGAGTTGGTTTCCGCAAGTGGTATTGTTATTGAAAACTACTACGCTCCTAAAGACAGTTTAAAAGCCGAGCCGACCTACCGTCATACCAAAGCGATTTTTGACTTTTTGGAAAGTGAAATAGGAGTTCCTTATCCTTGGCAGAACTATAAACAGATACCGGTTCGGGATTTTTTGTATGCAGGTATGGAAAACACCGGAACCACCATATTTTCAGATGGGTACGTAATCGACTCTACAGCCTTTGTCGACAAAAACTATGTAAATGTGAACGCCCACGAGTTGGCACATCAATGGTTTGGTAATTTGGTTACTGAAGTAGATGGCCATCATCATTGGCTTCATGAAGGGTTTGCAACGTATTATGCCTATTTGGCCGAGAAAGCACTTTTCGGGAACGACCACTATTATTGGAAACTGTACCGATCTTTCAAGAAATTGCGAAGCGAAATGGCGCAGGGTAGGGGCCAAAGCTTATTAGATCCCAAAGCCAGTAGCTTGGTATTTTATGAAAAGGGAGCATTGGCGTTGCATATGCTGCGGAATCTCCTTGGGGATATAGCTTTTCAAAAGGGTATTCAGAACTATTTGAACAAGTACCAATTCAAAAATGTGACTGTATCAGACTTTCTTGCAGAAATGGAATCGGCGGGTGCTACCGACCTTTCCCTTTTTAAAAAGGAATGGCTAGATAACTCGGAAATGCCCACTACCTCGGTGAAAGAGAACTTTGTAAGAAATGCACCCTCCCTTCAACTATTGTTCAAAATGCAGCAGGAACTGGAGGAATCGAATAACGGTCAAATTGATCTCCTGGCGTATTGGAACAAAACCAAATCAGTTCATTTAAAACAGCAAATACTTCGTAGCTATTCAAAAGAGTTGCCGGAAGCGGTCATTAAAAAAGCTTTTGATACGGATACGATTCCGGTGAGACAGGTACTTTCACAGGTAGACGATGCAACCCGATATCCAAAGGCCGCTATGGAATCTTTATTGGATGATGACAGTTATGTCACTAAGGAGAACGCCTTGCTGCAGTTATGGGTGGCTTACCCCGAAAACAGAGCGGCTTATTTGAACAAGACAAAGAATGTTATCGGGCTTCCGAATCGCAATATAAGGTTGTTATGGCTTACCTTGGCGGTATTGACCAACGGTTATGAGGCCCCGAATACAAAACGTTATTTTGACGAGTTAAGTGGCTATACCGATAAAAGATATTCTTTTGAAGTTCGCCAAATAGCATTTCAATATTTGAAGGAAGCGTTCGGTTTCACCGAGAAGAATCTGTTAGATTTGATAGAGGCGACCAGTCACCACTCCTGGCAGTTCAAAAAGTTTGCTAGGGGGTTGTTGGATGATCTATTAAAAGACGAGGTGTATAAAACCCGAATTGCCCTGTTGGTCGACAAAATAGATGATGATAAAAAACAGTATTTACAAAGCAAATTAAACTAAGTATGCGTGCATTGGTCATTTCAGGAGGTGGTAGCAAAGGCGCTTTTGCAGGAGGAGTTGCCCAATATTTGATGCAAGAATTAGGACATCGCTACGATTTGTTCTTGGGCACATCGACAGGTAGTCTTTTGATTTCACATTTGGCTTTGGAAAAAGTCGAAAAAATAAAAGCGGTGTATACTTCGGTCAATCAAGAAAGCATTTTCAGCAATTGTCCGTTCAAGGTCGATAAGAAATATGGTGTGCTCAATATCAGCATTAACCATTGGAACGTATTGAAGAATTTTTACAATGGTCGTAAAACTTTTGGTGAAAGCCACAATCTCTTAAAGTTGATCAAGGATAGTATAACCAGGGAAGAGTTCAACACATTGAAGAATGGTCCTATGGAAATTATTGTAACCGTTTCCAATTTGTCCTTGAATCAGGTAGAATATAAAAGTATCAACGACTATAGTTATGAGGAGTTTTGTGAGTGGATATGGATATCCTGTAATTATGCTCCTTTTATGAGCCTAATCCGCAAAAATGGTTGTGAATATGCCGATGGAGGTCTTGGCAATATGGTGCCGATTGAAGAAGCGGTAAAAAGGGGGGCTACTGAAATAGATGTGATTGTGTTACAAACGGAGGTCAGTCATTTGAATCGTATGCCCTCTAAAAATCCATTTTCGCTGTTGACCACCATTTTTGAATTTATTCTAGACCGTATTGAACACCAGAACATTCGAATCGGAAAATTGGTAGCGAACCATCACGATGCCATTATCAATTTCTATTATACGCCAACGGTACTAACAACGAATTCCCTCATTTTTGACAAACAGAAAATGACTTCTTGGTGGGAGAGCGGTTACAACTACGCCAAGTATAAAAATGTGGAGCTCAATCAAATCGAACCGGAGCTCGAGTAATTGTTGAACAATAAGCCATTACGTCGTTGCAAAAGGTGGATTTAACCGGAATAATTACCATAAGATGATATGCAATGGCTTAAATGACACCCTATTGATACAATATCAACCAGAGCTTTGAATTTGTGCTTGAAACTTGCGCTTGAACTCTATAAAGAGATTACCACAAGTCTCCTACTTCCTTCTTTACGAAGGCAAGTGCGGTCGCCGAGGGAGAATTTTTATCCATAGTTTCCGTTAGGATATCTTCCCGAAGTTTGTCGGCAGAATCGGTCTCGCTCATACCCGCCTTCCGAATCATCTGAATCGTAGCACTTTTGGCCGCTTTGATGACGTTCCAACATTCATCTGTCATATATATTTGTTGGGAAAGATTGTGGTCAAATTCCGTTTCGATACTCTTGATGAGCAGGTTTTCATAGGCATTTTTATCGGTCGATTTAGGGGCGACCCGTACTACTAGGCTGGGGATGGCAATACGTTCTAAAAATAGGGCCATACGCTCATAGGCCTGCAAGCGAATCGGCAAGGTATTCTTTTGAGTGTCTTTGTGAAGTAGAAAACGTCTTCGACCGTCTTCGTTTTTCGTATGTAGTTTAAAAAAATAAAAGGCGACGACACCTGTGACTACTGCCGGTAGTAAAAAGCCGAACATTTGTAGAATTTGCTCTCCGTTCATGGTTGTTGGTTTACTCGATAATCGAGAATTAGATATTCCGAAGCTTAGATTGAATTTGTATCTTGAGTTTCTCTTTAATACCTTTTGGACTTGTCCAAATTAGTTCTAACCTAAAAAGAACTTCGGAAAAAATTTAGTTACAGCATGTAGAACGAAAGATTTGGCCAAAAATTATGTTCAAATCGTCTATTGGATCAACTATTTCCCATTCTTCATATTCTCACGAACCATCAGGTAAAACTCATCAAACTTGGGGTGGATCTTAAAATTGATTCCCTCTTTAAAATTTCCATCCTTCCCAACTGCGAGGATGCGGTTCGGGTCAATTTCAAAATTCTTTTGAAGTACCAAGGACAAAGTTACGGCTTGTTGCATGGCCAAATCAAGGTCACCGGTCATCGTAAGTCCCTCAATGGTCAATGCAGTGGAAGGATTAGCCTTTAAGATAGCCGCAATTTTTCCCAACCATGGTTCAATGGTGCTTTCAATATTGCTCTTGGAACTGTCCCCAAAAAGGGCATCCAGACTTTCAGAAACAACAATAGCTCCGTTAGAGACTCCTATTTTCGCATTTTCCCCCAAGGATTGTTTTGCATTGGTCAGCACCACCAAAGAGGTAGAATCATTGCTGGAAATGGCATCTTTGATAGACTTTAACTGTGCTTCTTTCTCTGAAAGACTTTCCAACGCATTATTGATGTTTTCGGAGTTTTTACTTGATACCTCTGCGAAACTGGTCAAGTTTTTAAGGAGGGTGGCATTGGCATCTTGAAGCTCCAATACCTGGCCTTC
This sequence comes from uncultured Flavobacteriaceae bacterium, assembly GCA_947493175.1. Taxonomy (GTDB): domain Bacteria; phylum Bacteroidota; class Bacteroidia; order Flavobacteriales; family Flavobacteriaceae; genus Pelagihabitans. Next base: position 118,322 of record CANLQD010000002.1, read on the forward strand.
AAACGATTCGGACTTTGCTTTGCTGACACGAGCCGTTTTTTGAGCTTCCAATACGAGTCCGTTCACCGAGTCGAGCTGTGTTTTCAAGGTTTCGATTTCGGCCAAAAGCTCACTTTTCTTTTGTGCATGTAGACTGATCGAAGTGGCAACTAGTAATATTGCTAAAAGTAATAATCGCTTCATAGGGTGTTTATTGTATTTTTAAATAGGCCGATATTAAACGAAATAAGCGTTTAAAATCGTTTTGTTTTGAGACCAATGTTGCAAAAATAGATTATTCAGAAGTTTTTTGGAAATCGGTTCCACCAAGGTGAACGCAGCGGTAAAGTTCTACGACCGATTCAAAGGCTACTGGAGTTTTGTCATAACCATAAGTGATTTTTAGATCCCTGTTCAAATCGGTGTCGTCGACATTTACCTGTACATCTTGCATTGTGAATTGGCAAGGATGCTCATACCCGGCCGCATGGGTTATTTCCAACAATTCTTTTCGAAAGGTCTTGAAATACTGGGCCAATCGGTCGCTTTTCAATGGAATATCGATTCCATTTTGTAGCCATTTGCTTTGGGTCGCTATCCCCGCGGGACACCGATTGGTATGGCATACCTGTGCCTGAATGCAACCGATGCTCATCATTGCTTCCCGCGCTACATTGATACAATCGACTCCCATGGCAAAGGCCATCGCCGCCTTCGCGGGAAACCCTAACTTTCCACTTCCGATAAAAACGATCCGTGTTGTCAAATTGCGTTTTTGGAATACTTTGTACAACGAAGAAAATCCATAGACCCAGGGTAGGGATACATGGTCGGCAAACGATGGGGGAGCGGCACCAGTACCGCCTTCACCGCCATCTACGGAAATAAAATCAGGTCCCTTTCCGGTCTTAACCATCAAATCAGCAAGTTCTTCCCACTGGTCCAATTTTCCGATGGCACCTTTGATACCTACCGGAAGTCCGGTTGCTTCTGCAATATCCTCGATGAGGGCCAACAATTCCGCAACATTTCCAAAGGCCTTATGCGTTGCCGGGGAGAGTACGTCTTTACCAACTTCCACGCCACGAATCTCGGCTATTTCAGAAGTAATCTTGGCCCCGGGCAGTACACCTCCCTTGCCGGGTTTGGCCCCTTGTGAAAGCTTTATCTCAATCGCTTTGATACAAGCGTTGTTCTCGACCAACGCCTTCATTTTCTCCATTGAAAAGTTGCCGTCTTTGGATCGAACGCCAAAATAACCGGTTCCGAAATGAAATACCACATCTCCTCCTTGTTTGTGGTAAGGCGAGAGTCCACCTTCTCCAGTGTTGTGATAAGCGGCTGCTTTTCCGACCCCTTTGTTCAGTGATTCGACGGCCGCGGCGGACAGCGAACCAAAACTCATGGCAGAAACGTTGATGATAGAGGCTGGCCGATACGGTTTTTTTCGCTGGTTATAAGCACCCATAACTTTCGCGCAGGGTAAAAAAGATTTGTCCTTGACGTTCGGATGGTCTACAGGAAGCTGATAGCCCATCATTTGGTTTTTGATAAAGATATGTTGATGGGCGTAGATATCCCGGTCGGTACCAAAGCCCTCATAATTGTTCTCCTGTTTGGCCGATGCGTAGATCCATCCCCGTTCAATACGGTTAAAAGGGAGTTCCTCCCGATTGTTGGCAACAAAGTATTGGCGCATTTCAGGTCCGATACTCTCCAACCAATAGCGCAAATGCCCTACTACCGGAAAGTTATGCGAAATGGTATGCGATCTTTGAAAAAAGATGTCGCGAAGAGCGACCAAACCTAAGAAAATAAAGATCCAGGCCCACCAAGGAATGGTGGAAAGTATATTGATAAATGCTTCCAAGTGTGTTTTATTTACCTTTCATATCGGTGGAAATACCTGGTGTCTCCATACTATTCAAAAAATCCAAACTCATTTCGGTCAAGGTTTTCACCCCTAGTAATAATCCGCTATCATCAATGAGGAAGTCAGGTGTGTGGTGGGGAAACGATTCTGTATTTCCAGGAGTCATACCGCCTAGGAAAAAGAAAAATCCGGGCGCTTCTTTCTGAAAATAGGAAAAGTCCTCTGCTCCGGTTATCGCCTTTTGCAGTTGTACATTTTCAGTTCCTGCCACCCGTTGTATGGTGGGTAGCATTTGGTCTACCAAGGCTGGTTCGTTATACGTGATTTCCGTAGCTTTTCTAATTTCACAAGTAGCTTCACCGCCATAGGCTTTGGCAATCGTAGCGACCATTTCTTTCATACGTTTGTTGATATGGTCTTTCATATCATAATCAAGTGTTCGTATGGTACCGATCATTTCGGCACTTTCGGGAATGATGTTGAAACGCACCCCGCTCTTGATCTTTCCAACGGTGATGACGGCAGCCTCATTGGTCAATTCTGCTTCCCTGCTAATAATCGTCTGCAGGCCATCAATGATTTTTGCACTGATGAGGATAGGGTCGACCCCGGACCATGGTTGGGAACCATGACTTTGTTTTCCCTTGACTTTAATGGTAAAACTCTGTGCGGCGGCCATGGTTCCGCCGGGTTTGTATTTAATGACCCCAACAGGTGTTTGTGAGTTGATGTGAAGGCCAAAAATGGCATCTACTTTCGGATTTTCCATCACTCCTTCTTTCACCATGAGCAATGCGCCACCTTCTTCTCCCGGTGGTGGGCCTTCTTCGGCAGGTTGAAAAATAAACTTGACCGTGCCTTTAATTTTGTCTTTGTTCTTGGCCAATATTTCGGCGACCCCCATTAGAATGGCCGTGTGGGTATCATGACCACAGGCGTGCATTACACCGACCTTTTCTCCTAAAAATTCCGATGTCACGGTCGATTTGAAAGGCAAATCGTTACGTTCTGTAACTGGTAATGCGTCGATGTCGGCCCGCAAGGCGACCACCTTACCCGGTAAATCGCCCTTTAGAAGCCCTACTACCCCGGTATGGGCGACCTCGGTCTGCACGTCAATGCCTAAAGATTTCAGGTGTTTTGCAATTTTTTCGGCAGTTTTGAATTCCCTATTTCCCAGTTCCGGGTTTTGATGGATGTCGCGACGCCAGTCAATGACCTTACGCTCAATAGCGGCATAGTCTTTTTCCAAATTTGGTGCCTGGGCCACGAGCCAAGTACTGCTCAAAAACATAGCTGTTATAACGAGTCTTTTCATGAATATAGCGTTAAAATTTAATGAGTCGATAAGTTTCATTTTGTAGTTGGATCAGAGCCGTCATGGCAGATAACGATAATTGAACCCCGGGAATAAGATCTCCTTTGGGAAAACCCCTTGATTCTGATGACTGACCGCAAAAAATGACTTTCCCCCCAACGGCCAATAATGCTTTGATCAATTTTTCGTTCGGATTGTCGGTTCCATAGCGTTTCTGATAGGCTTCGTTGGTAATGATATCCTTGGATGCCGCATTATGAACTACCAAAGCCACTTTCAACCGGTCTATGGGAACGCCGTTTTGGGCATGCATGTTCAGGAATCGTGCGGCAGTTTCAATACTTTTGTTAAGGGTTTCTTTGTCTTCTGGCGAATGCATGATATCAAAGACGGCCTTATAGGTGGTAGTCGAATCGATTTTAAAGTCTTGATTGCCAACCGCGAATACTTTTCCGAATTCCTTGATAATCGGCCCAGCTGTTTTGGTCTGGGCCTTGGTCGAAGCTATCCCCAAAAAAAGAATAAAAACGAAAGAAAGAGGGATGATTTTTAGCATGCCGACAGGTTCAGTTCCTAAATATATCCAAAATAGGGAAGACTACCGCCTATTGTTTATAATTATGGTTAAGTCGATTTTAGTATACCCCTAATTATCCCTAATTTCACACTGCAAAACAATGGTAGATTTGAGCAATTTTATAGATGAACTGAACGATGCCCAGAAAGCCCCTGTCTTACATAAAGACGGTCCCCTCATGGTTATCGCTGGAGCTGGTTCTGGTAAGACCCGAGTACTCACATATCGTATTGCCCATTTGATGGCGCAAGGCGTTGATTCGTTTAATATTTTGGCCTTGACCTTTACGAATAAGGCGGCGAGGGAAATGAAAAAACGTATTGCGGAAATTGTTGGGAATTCCGAAGCGAAAAACCTGTGGATGGGTACCTTCCATTCCGTTTTTGCAAAACTGTTGCGCTACGATGGCGATAAATTGGGTTTTCCCAGTAACTTTACTATCTATGATACCCAAGATTCCCAGCGGTTGATTGCATCGATTATCAAAGAAATGGGGTTGGATAAGGATGTCTACAAATACAAGCAGGTACAGAACCGCATCTCCTCTTATAAGAACAGCCTTATTACCGTAAAGGCGTATTTTAACAATCCGGAATTGGTCGAAGCCGATGCGATGGCTAAGCGGCCCAGAATGGGAGAGATTTATCAAAATTATGTAGATCGTTGCTTTAAGGCAGGTGCTATGGATTTTGATGACCTACTACTTCGTACCAATGAATTGCTGAACCGTTTTCCTGAGGTATTGATGAAATATCAAGATCGATTCAGATACATACTGGTAGATGAGTATCAAGATACCAACCATTCCCAGTACTTGATCGTGAAGGCTTTGGCAGATAGGTATCACAACATATGTGTAGTCGGCGATGATGCACAGAGTATCTATTCGTTTCGAGGGGCGAACATCAGTAATATTCTCAACTTTCAGCGCGATTATGACAATGTGGGTATGTATCGGTTGGAACAGAACTATCGGTCTACAAAAAATATCGTAAACGCCGCAAACTCTATCATTGCTAAAAATAAAAATCAACTTGAAAAAGTGGTTTGGACAGCGAATGATGAAGGAGCCATGATTAAAATACATCGGAGCCCTACCGATGCCGAAGAGGGGCGCTACGTGGCAGGTTCTATTTGGGAAAACCAAATGCAGCATCAGATGGCCAATGGGGAATTTGCCGTATTATATCGTACCAATTCACAATCAAGGGCTATTGAAGATGCCCTGCGAAAACGGGATATTCCCTATCGTATCTATGGCGGACTTTCGTTCTACCAAAGAAAGGAAATCAAGGATGTACTGAGTTATCTGCGATTGGTCGTCAACCCAAAGGATGAGGAGGCGTTGAAACGCGTGGTCAACTTTCCGGCCCGGGGTATCGGACAGACCACGGTAGATAAATTGACCGTGGCCGCGAACCATTACGGACGTTCTATTTTTGAGGTCATCGAAAACCTGGACAAAATCGATTTACGTATCAATTCAGGTACCAAAAACAAACTGAAAGATTTTGCTACGATGATCAAGAGTTTCCAGATCATGAATGCGGGAACAGATGCTTTTTCCTTGGCGGAGCATGTCGCAAAAAAAACAGGGATACTGTTGGAGTTTAAGAAAGATGGTACTCCGGAGGGAATCGCACGTATGGAAAACATCGAGGAGCTGTTGAACGGTATCAAGGATTTTGTGGAGGGGCAAAAGGAATTGGCCGATGCCAAAGGTGATCTATCGGAATTTTTGGAAGACGTGGCCCTTGCGACCGATTTGGACAAGGATACCGGAGATGACGACCGTGTAGCGCTCATGACCATTCATTTGGCCAAAGGGCTGGAATTTCCGTATGTATATATCGTAGGAATGGAAGAGGATTTGTTTCCATCGGCGATGAGTATGAATACCCGGAGTGAACTCGAAGAAGAACGAAGGCTTTTTTATGTAGCGCTGACCCGGGCAGAGAAACAGGCCTATTTGACCTATACCCAAAACAGATATCGTTGGGGAAAGTTGATCGATGCCGAACCCAGCAGGTTTTTAGAGGAAATCGATGAACAATATGTAGAGAACCTTACCCCTTTAGACGGGGGTTATCGTTACAAACCACTGGTAGACTCCAATATTTTCGGAGAAGTCGATAAAAGCAAACTTCGGCAAAATAAGCCCTCGAACGGTACTCCGCCCAGTGTATTAAAACCCAGTGAAACACAATTGCGAAAGTTGCGTAAGCTGAAACCGGAGCTTTCCAAACCGGTAGGGAATAGCAATATTGTAGATGCTAATCTAGAAGTGGGAACTTTGGTAAACCACACGCGTTTCGGACGAGGTAAAATCCTAAAAATTGAAGGAGTGGGCAATGATAAAAAGGCTGAAATCCAGTTTGAAAAAGGAGATGTAAAAAAACTGTTATTGCGTTTTGCAAAATTGGAAGTCCTTTAAGAATCGGTATATTAGTGGTTCAGCTTTCTGAATATAATTCATATGATGACACGAAAAAACAATAGGGCGGTATTGGGCTTTTTAGTAGGACTTTTGGTAATGGCCTGTAGCAGTTCAGAAACCGAAGCGCAGGAGGTGGGCATCGAAAAACCTGACCCAGCACCGCTAGACGACGTCTTTGCCGATGATTATTGGGATAAGGCACAGTTGGTGTGGAGCGATGAATTTGATGGAAATGTGCTTTCAGCTGAAAACTGGCATTTTGAGACGGGTGCCCATGGTTGGGGCAACAATGAGTTACAGAACTATGTAGAAGAAACCAACGTAGAAGTTAGCGATGGTACCCTTAAAATCATCGCTAGAAAAGAAAAAAGTGGCAGTGCCAATTATACATCTACTCGTCTCAATAGTAAAAAAGGTTTTAGGAATGGCAGAATGGAGATTCGGGCCAAGATTCCCGAACACAAGGGAAATGGTATTTGGCCGGCCATTTGGATGCTGGGAAATGACATAGGCACCGTAGGGTGGCCTGCCTGTGGGGAAATAGATATCATGGAATACGTAAGCTTTGACCCTGATCAGATGCACTTTTCAATTCATAGTACCGCTAACAACCATAAAAATGGGACACAAATCACCTCGGGTCCATTACCGTTAGAGACGATTGAGGAAGAGTTTCATAATTATGGGCTGTTATGGACAAATAAATACCTAAAGTTCTATATCGATGATATTGATAATATCAAATTATCGTTTTTGCGACCCGCTACCTTTAATGAGGATAACTGGCCTTTTGCCAAGGAATTTTATTTTTTGATGAATATTGCGGTAGGTGGGGACTGGGGTGGTATTGAAGGAGTGGACGCAGCTATTTTTCCAGCCACCATGGAGGTCGACTACGTTAGGGTATATCAAGTAAAATAGTAGCCGTTAAGGGTATATTGGGCTAGGGACTGATCAATGTGAAGGGTGTACCAATCGTACATTTTAGTTTTTAAGTCGGCCTTTGTAAAGAACGGCACGCTTTTGTTTAATTTCAGAAACCTTCACATATTTTGTTTTGTTCATTGCTTTGGAAAATGCGATAATCGCTTCATCGGGACCCAATTCAAAAGTCGCTCTCATTTTTTTTCCTTCAAAATCCTCGGTATCCCCTACATCCGTTTTATATGAGGTGGTCAAATAACTTTGATCTTCTTCTTGGATGAGTTTACAACCTAATGCACGTCCCCTAAAATAAATGGCATCAAAAGAAATATCTTCCGCATTTGTTAAGATGGATATCTTCAATTGAACGCCAGAACCGCCTTCTTCCCTTCCCGCCGACCATTGCTGTGAAAAACTGGGGCCTATTTCAAAAGGAGCATCCACCGTTGTTTCCAACCTTTTTTGGGAAGAGCAGCCCGCCAATTCAAATACCAATAGTAACAATGCAATTTTTTTCATATTCCTTTTCCTTTACTACAAATGAATGCTAGTCGGTTCGCAAAGATCAAGCCAAATGCTAATCGGCTACTCTAAATTCAAAAATTTCAGATTGAGACGTATTGCCTTGGCTATCAGCGGTAATGACTCGCCAATAATATGTTTCACCCGCTACTACTGTGGCCTCCAAGCTCGGTTCGACGGTAGTCCCCAGTGGTTCCGTAGGGCTGGTTTCTGTTCCAAAAAGAACGCGGTATTCCTCGATATCTTCATCGATATCGCTACCTGTCCATTGCAAATTTACATTTGTGGTACGGGCAATGGTGGCACCCCTTTTCGGGTTTACGACCTCTGCTGGGAAAGGGGCATAATTTTCGATTCCAGGGCCTTGATTATAAAACTTGAATTTACTGCTGCTGGCTGTTTCATCGGTTCCGTTTGCTAGGGATACTACGAGCCATTCATAAGGTGTGCCCCTTTCAATAATAATTTCGGCCTGTTCAACAGGTACTGTGGTCGTTAAGGTAGTATTGTTGTTCAAATTTCTAATGTTTACCTCATAACTATCGGTGTCTTCAGACGGATTCCAGCGAAAGGTGACCCTGCTTTTTTCATCATCAATCACCACCCCTTCGTTGCACTCTGTGTTGTTTTCCGGAAAAACTAATGTGGCAGCCTTTGGTGCAGCCATGGGTTCTGGCGGAGTTGGGGTAGGGGTAGGTGAGTCATCACCACCACCACCACAAGATGATACTACAGCTAAGAGCGCAATAAGTGCTATTTTACATACATACTTCATTTTCGGATAATTTTGTAGGTTACCAAAGTGTCTTTTGTATTTACGTTCAAAATGTAAATACCTTGCGGAAGACCATCAACACTGAAAAGAATACGGTTGTCGATGATGTCAAAGTTTTTTATAAATACCATAACGCCGTTCGTATTAAATAGTGAAAGCAATGCGGTCTTACCGCTATTATTTCCAAGGATAACCGTTAGGTCACCACGCTCTATGGGGTTGGGGTACATATATAGTTCGTCACTAAGCAGTATGGTTTCTTGATGCACTCCTTGGCAGTTTTTGTCGGTTTGTACCGATAAACTGTTCTCCAAATCATTCAGGAGGGGTAGCGTAACTTCTTTTTCACGTGTTGTAAACGTTTGGTCGTTCAGGGTAATAAAATAGACTTCCGCACCTGATAATTTAAGGGTCACTTCACTCTTTAGACTGCTAACCTTCGAAGAAACCGATAATGCCTCTGGCTCCTCGATCATCAGATCAAAACAGTTTTCATAATCGGGTTCTTCGGCAACTGTAATACAAATGGTATAGTTTCCGGCTTCCAAATCGGTGAATAAGGAGCCAGATTCAAATGTGTTTGAAAGAGATAGCCCGTTCCCGCTTAACAGGGCAGTATAGGTTAAACTAGCTTCAGCTACGATTTCGATGCTTCCGTTATTACTGTCGATACAAGACTCCCCAGTTGATAAAAGTCTAAAGTTGGTAGCGGGCAATGAAAATATTTCGCAACCAGAAACATCAATGACCGCACCTATTGGTGTTTGCGAACAGGAATCCAAATCATTGGGAAGGCCATCATTATCGGTATCCTCGTCGCAAACATCCCCGATTCCGTCACCATCAAAATCGGCTTGGTCGTTATTGGGCGTCAAAGGACAGTTATCATCAATGTCCAAAATTCCGTCATCATCATCATCCGTATCGCATAAATTCCCATTATTATCGGAATCAGTATCTAGTTGATTTTCGTTACTTATAAACGGACAGTTGTCATCCACGTCCAATATGCCATCGTTATCATCGTCTTCATCATCTTCCAAGCCTGTAATAACAAAGTCATCAACGATTGCCCCTTCTTGCACTACGCTAGGGTCGGATTGGAAAACAAGTCGAAACAGGATGTTGTTCTCGTTGGTCAAATCTTGTTCACCACTAGCAGCGTTGAGAACGAAATCATAGGCATACTCGGTCATTGTGGCATTGGTCCCCGTCCACTGGGCTCCAGGACAATTTTGACAATCGTCGTCGGCACCAGAGGTTGCGTTGGTTCGGTCGCTATTGTACCAGTTGGGCCGGCTGTTCATATTTCCGAGCACTTGCCAACTGGTTCCGTTGTCTATGGAATATTCTACATAAATGATGTCAAAATTGATTTCTAAATCATAGGCCATGCTAAATTTAAGGGTTGGTGCCGAAAAAGTGGATAGGTTATAGCATTTACTGAGTAAGATTCCTTTCGTATTATTTGGGTGATCCCCATCTAAGACCGTACCATATACTTGTGTGCCGGAACTGGGGGCGTTCAGTAAAGTTCCTGTTGGTACACCACGCTCCCAAACTGTGCCCTCGGTTCCTTCATTGAAGGTAATGAGCGACTCATCATCACTCTCAAAGCTAAGGACTTCATTGATGGCACCTGTTTCATTCAAAAGAAAATTTGTGGTAATACTATTGTTTTCGGCAAAGGCGTCGTCAGTAATGGTAACCGATGCATTCAAAACAACCGCTCCTTGTGCAGTAATCGAAGCTATTGGAAAAACAATGGTTTCAGTTGCCCCCGGATCTAAATTACCGGTCCATATAAAGTCTTGGCCAGGGCCGCCATTGACATTAAAGGTCACATCAACGGAGGTAATAACATTGGCGCCTTTGTTTTCAATGATGAGCTCTGGGATTACCGCCCCGCAGACCACCGAGTTCTCTTCAGGTGTAATGGCCACTGCTCTTACATCGTTATCAGGCGCCTGTATAGGTATGGGAGATTGCCAAACCCCTCTCCCATAGGTAGAAGCCGTAAGTAATTCGTCATCAAGGCTAACTTCTAAGTCACTTACCGCGGTGCTTGGAAAACCTGTAAAATAGTCTTCCCATTCGGTAAGGGTATCATCCAATCGATATACCCCCAGATTGGTACCTACATAAATGGGGTTCTCTGTATGCCTTCCTTGATGTACGATCGATAAAAAAGCCTGATCCGTAGACAGGTTCAAGGTAATCTCTTCAACGGCCACATCGGCCCCGTCCATTGTTAGTTGAAATACACCTCTTAAGTTTTGTTGTGAGGCCAAGGGTATGCCAACCCGGTTAGAAGTGGTTAGATAGAGTACGTTCGAATCGGTACTGTTGACGGCAAGATCGGAGATATTCGAATCAAATTCATGCAATATGGTAAAGGTAACTCCACTATCCTCACTTCTGAAAATTGTTTCGTCAACAACGGCATATAAGATAGTAGGGTCGTTGGGATCTATCTCTAAATCATCTATTCGCCCTGCGTCGAGATCCGATACTTGTTCCCAAGCATTTCCCATAAGTTGGTATACCTCGTCAAATCCGGAATATACATTTCCGTTGTTTCCAATGGTCAGTGGTGTAATCCAGTTTCCCCGCATGTCATCTCCATTGTTATCCTGTGGAGGGCCTATGACACCGATAGACTGTCCGGAGTTGGTCGAAACGAATAAATTCCCCCCGAACTGACTAAAACCATACACTAGATTGTTGTTGGAGGGGTCTATTTCATAATCCATTCCGTCACCGCCCGTATAAACGTTCCAATTACCACTATTTCGTATAAAACCAGAATTGTCTTGCAGTCCTCCCGCCATTTTAGAACCATCATCAGCGGCTACCGACAGCCGATAAAATTGGCTAATAGCAATACCAGCTGTATAGTCGATAAAACTATCACCCTGATCATCGGATACATAGACCCCTCCATCGCTACCACAAAAAAGCTGGCCGTTGAAAAATTTAAGGGTGTGGATATCGGCATGCGTATAGGATTGAGTATTAAGAAACCATTCGTTCAATTTTGTAAAACCATCCCCGCCATCGATACTTTTCCAAATATTCAGGCAGCCCACATACACTTCATCCACATTGGAGGGGGAGACCTCAATGGCCAAATCGAACCAAGCCTGGTTCGACTCGAAGATATCGATTGTATTTGCAGTCTTGGTGAAAGTCGACCCACTATCCGTAGATTTATACAGGCCTTGAAAAGCAAATTCATTTGACCCAACATCGGCACTTACAATATAAACTACTTCTGGATTGTCTGGAGAGACACCCAAAGCCAATCGCCCAGAACTTGTGGGAAGGCCATCAGTTATCTGAGAGAAAGAACCCCCACCGTTTTCCGACCGGTAAAAGGAGAAGTTGTCTACCGCATATATAGTTTGATTATCGCCAGGTTTTAGTTTAAAATCGGTGATGTTCCCATTTCTTTTTATGCTCCATGTATCGCCTCCATCTTCTGATTTTTGAAGTCCCCTGTTCGTCCCGACCCAAATTATGTCGGAATTTTGTGGGTCAACGACAATTTCGTTCATCAAAAAACCGACTGTTGTATTATTGGGATTCAGACCGGTTTCGTTCCAGGTGAGGCCGCCATCCAACGATTTAAAGACACCAACGCTATATGAATCTGCGGCATCGTCATCACCTGTAGCGATATAGATGATGTTAGAATCATTCGGGTCGACCGCAATACCGGAAACTCCTATTTGAGGAAAATCATCGAATAGGTTAGTCCAAGTAGAACCTGCATTGATTGATTTCCATATACCACCCGCAGGGGCTCCCACATACCATGTATTAGGGTCGTTCGGATCTACTAAAACTGCGTTGACCCGTCCTTGGCCTGGTAAAGCTCCTGAAAAACTACCATGCGAAAACGGACCTATAGAGGTCCAATTGCTGGTAGGGTTGATTACTTTTCCGACCCTGTCTTGTTTTTTCTTCCAACTCTCCCAAAGTTCATTCGGACTTGGAAGTCTGCCGTCGGTACCGACTAGTTCTCGCCAATAGTTTTCCCATCGCATAAAGGGTTTATACCCGCTTCCTTTCACATTTGGGTCACGATTTTTCCAGTAGGCCTTAAAGGAATCGGATATTTCATAAATGGTAAAGGATGGAGCGGTGTTTTTGGAAGTACTGGCGGGTTGCTTATTGGATAAAGCGTTCATCCAAGGAGCATTTTGATTGTATTGGGCATTGGAGATAAAAATTGATAATAAGGTGAAGAACACAACTAGTTTTCCCATATTCAATTTTTTAACAAAAATGGGATAAAAAATCTGCTGTCGCAACCATTTGGTTAAGAAAAAGTTAAAGAGCACCTGTCTCGGTTCTCTGCTCTTTGGTCAGCGTTCTGGTGGTATTAGTATTAATAAATTTGCTTTATATCTGAATTCGCTACTCATCTACGGTTATTGAGCTTGTTTTGCAATAGGCAGCTAAATTCTGCGTTAAATACCTACAAAACGACCAAGATGATTATTTACGGAAGTAGAGCCACCCACCTAAGAACGGAACAACTTCGTGCTGCAGGTTGTCCCGATTGTCAAACCCAAGGTTCCTTAACAGCCAGTGTCTATAGCAGACATGCCCATGTTTTTTGGATTCCTTTTTTTCCGATAGGAAAAATCGGAGTGTTGGAGTGCCAAAGCTGCCACAAAGGTTTTAAACCAAAAGAATTGGACGACAGGGCCAAGTTGGATTATAAAAACTTTCGTGGAACAGTCAAAACCCCAATTTGGAAATACAGTGGCCTTGGTATCGTGGCGTTATTGGTTTGTTGGGGCATTTATTCCAACAAACAAAAAGATCAGAAAGTTGCGGAATTGGTCGCAAACCCTGCGGTGTACGATAAATATACCTATCGTACGGAGGCAAATTACTATTCTACTTTTAAAGTCGTTGAGGTATTTGGAGACAGCATCTACGTAAATCTAAACGATTACGAAACAGACAAACTCTCAGGAATAAAGGATATCGACATTGCTAAAAACTACCCATCCGATATCTATGTGCTAACCGCAGATGAAATAACAGCAATGCATACTGCAGGTGATATCAAGGATATTGATAGATAACATCTAACGGAAAAGTAACAAAAGCCTTGGGACCAATGTCTCAAGGCTTTTTATATTACTTGTCATATACAAAAGGTGCCTTTTTTACATAGGTACCGTCACTAACTTGGCGAACTAAAAAGTTTGCCAAAGCGCCCGCACTGATTTGACCTCCTTTGCAGTCTTCCAAACTCGTTTCGATTTCCGTGTGTTCGTCTGTCAGTGAAATGAGGGGTAATCGAACCAAGGTCCAGTCGGTTTCACTTTTATCAAGCAGATCATATTCCTTTTGTCTATCTTTTGTAGAAACAGGAAAGTTTTGATACATCCAATCGGTCGAGGTCTTTGTAGTCATCCCTTTTTGATCACACGGAGTATTCACGTTGAGTCCGGTGAGCACGATATATCGGTCGATTCCAAGTTCCTCCATAGCCGTTAGAACATTTTGTGTCGCTTTGCTGAATATGGTGGGTTCGCTAGGTGGGATACCGCTTCCCAAACAACTAATGACGGTATCACAGCCCTTGAGTAGAAGCCGTATGGTCTCCAACTCCCTTGCATTGCCATGAACCACTTTACCAAATTGATTGTTAAGGGTATATGTATCGGGATTTCTTACCAGAAGTTTAAACTGGATTTCTTGCTGTATTAATGACCGTACTAAGTATCGACCGGATTTTCCGGTGCCGCCAAGTACGGCAATTCTAGTATCTATTTGCATTTTTCTCTTTGTTATTGGTATAATAAATGAAGTACATCGATTAAAAATCAATGCATTTTAGGTAGTGGTCGTTGACCAAAGAAGTGGTGATATGTTACAAAGAGAATCTAATGGTGTAAAGATACTGTTTATTTGGTACGTATATGGGATATCCTAACAATAACCAGTAACTTAGTCATTGGTAAATTCATAAAATGGCAGAGTTCATCAAGATATATGAGGAGAATCCGAACCCTAGGGAAATTGAGCGGGTAGTGGAGGTATTGCGCAAGGGCGGATTGGTTATTTATCCAACCGATACCGTATATGGACTCGGTTGTGATATCACTAATACCAAGGCGTTAGAACGTATTGCCCGTATCAAGGGCATTAAATTGGCCAAGGCCCAATGGTCTTTTATTTGCGCTGGTCTTAGTAACCTTTCTGATTATGTTCGTCAAATTGACACTGCTACCTTCAAGATATTAAAAAGAGCGCTTCCCGGGCCCTATACTTTTATACTTCCAGGAAATAATAATCTCCCAAAAGATTTTAAAAAGAAAAAAACGGTCGGTATTCGAGTACCGGACAATGCCATTGCCAGGGATTTGGTTGAAGCCCTGGGAAATCCGATAGTTTCCACTTCTATCAGGGATGAAGATGAACTTTTGGAATACACTACCGATCCGGAACTCATATACGAGAAATGGGAGAATTTGGTTGATGTTGTCATTGATGGAGGCTATGGCGACAATGTTGCCTCTACGATCATTGACCTTTCCGGTGGGGAACCGGTCTTGATACGTGAAGGCAAAGGGAACCCCAGTATCATTTAACCCGAATCATGTGAACCCCTATTACAAAACAAGCACAAACACCACTACTATGCGTAGGTATTAATGAAACAAACCAGAGCGCTGCTGACAACTAAATATAAGGTATAAAAAAGTGCGCCGTAAAGCGCACTTTTACTATTAATAATATACCGCTGAAATTATTCGTTGATCGCGGGGTCTTTCATTCCTTCTTCAATCATACTATAGAACTGATCGATTTTTGGAAGAACAACAATTCGAGTACGTCTGTTTTTAGACTTCTCAGTTTGCGATACCGGTACGTACTCTGCTCTACCCGCGGCAGTCATACGTTTAGGATCTACTCCGTAGTCGTTTTGTAAAATCCGAACAACCGATGTGGCACGTTTAACACTCAAATCCCAATTATCCTTTAAAACTCCACCATTATAGGGTACGTCATCTGTATGGCCTTCTACCATAAACTCAAAATCAGGCTTATTGTTCACTACTTGTGCAACTTTACCCAAAATTTCCTTGGCCCGGCTGGTAACGTTGTAACTGCCACTGCTAAATAACAACTTATCAGAAATAGAAACGAAGACAACTCCTTTTTCAACACTGATTTCAATGTCTTCATCATCCAAGTTGCCAAGCACCCCTTTTAAACTTTGTACCAATGATAGGTTTACGGAGTCTCTTCGTGTAATGGCATCATTTAATTTTCGAATAGTGAGGTCCTTTTCTTTAAGACTCTCCAAAGATTTTTCTAGGTTCTCGGCCCCCTTGGTGGTCAAGGTGGTCAAGTTGCCCATGTTATTTATCAATTCTTGATTGTTAGCCTTTAAGAAAGCATTCTGATCTTCAAGGGTCTTCATTTTTGAAGTTGCCGTAGCTTTCTCTTCCAGACAATCGTTCAATTTAACGGTTGCCGAATTCAAAAGGTCTTGTGTTTCTTTTTGCTTAGATTCCAAATCTGCGTATTTCTTTTGAGATACACAGGAAGAAAGCAATAAGGTAATTCCCAAACAGCCTAAGATGATTTTTTTCATAATTCTAATCCTAAAATATTAATGTTTGTTATTTGTTTTGTTGTCAATAAATCAGCGACAAAATTATAGAATCGCAAAATTTTGCTTTCGCGAAATTAGTTAATCTTTTACTAAATCGCTGAACTTTTCTATTTGATGTACGAAATGGGACCACACTATGGATTTAACAACATAGTACTTTAATATAAAATTGGCTTTTTCTCTTTTACCGTACATCTTGCCGAATTGCCTATAAAAGCTTAGATGCGCCCTAAGTATCGCAGCGCAGTGGCTGAACTTGAATTGCAAGACGAAACGGAGCGCGGCGACCCCATCTAATAAAAGTCGTATAAGGATGATGACTAAGGCTTTTCTACGCGGTAGATTCTTGGTGATGGAGAAAAGGGAGTTTCTAAAATTGAGGTACGTTTTTTTTGGGTTCATATTACTTAACGTGGATCCTCCCAAATGATATACTTTAGAGGTACCTACGTAAAAAACCTTGTATCCCTCGTTTTTGGCACGCCAACAAAGATCAACCTCTTCTTGATGTGCAAAATAAGCCTCGTCAAAGCCGCCCAGTTTTTCAAATACTGTTCTCCTTATGAACATGCAGGCTCCCGTGGCCCAAAAAATCTCTCGTATATCATCGTACTGTCCCTCATCTTTTTCCAAAGCTTGAAAAATTCGTCCTCTACAAAAGGGATACCCCAGTTGGTCTATAAAACCTCCAGCTGCCCCTGCATACTCAAAATATTCCTTGCGCATAAGGTCTAAAACCTTAGGTTGCACAATGGCTATGTCGGGGTTTTCGGCGAAAATCTTTTCTATGGGGGGCAACCAGTTTTCAGATACTTCGACATCTGAATTTAATAGACAAAAGATATCGGCATCCACATGTTTCAGTGCGTCGTTATATCCTTTGGCAAAGCCACCGTTAATATTGTTTTGAATGATTTTGACCTGGGGATAGTTCTTTTTAAGAAAACCGACAGAACCGTCGGTAGAGGCGTTATCGGCCACATAAATATCGGCATTTCCTGAATGCTCCACTACCGAAGGCAAGTAGCTCTCCAGAAGTAGTTCTCCGTTCCAGTTCAATATAACAATCGCTATTTTAGACATGTGCCTGTGCCTTAACTTTCCCTGTGTTTGCCTTGATCTCGGTACAAGCCGACAAAGTAAAGAAATATTTTAGAATGACCGTGCCTTGTTAGTGAAACCCATTTTGAGAAGTTGTATTTAATCAACAATCGAGATTTGAATGCGTCGATCTTTGTTCGCCTTCATGTAGCTATTTCAGCTTACGAAGGCCCTGGTTTCAAGCGTATTTTACTTCTGGCTTGCTGAACCCTGAGCACATCTTATAGGTATTTTACGGAGATGCATTACCGTTCATAATTAGGTAAGGCGCGCAAAAAAGCATACTTCTCGTTTACAAGGTCCGTTTCACAATAAAAGTGGTTCAGGCCATTGGTTACCATCAAATAATCGGCTTCTAATTGCATATTGTAACGTGCAATTTGATCAAACACTTTTTGGTCTATCACTACCGAGGGCGCTTTACACTCTACCAAAATGTTAATAGTCCCGTTTGGGTGAAAGATAACAATATCGTATCTTTTTTTTGTTCCGTTGAGGCTCAATTGCTTTTCTACATTGATCAAGCTTTTGGGGTACTTTTTCTCTTCAATGAGGAAATGGACCACATGTTGTCGCACCCATTCCTCTGGCTGTAGCACAACGAACTTTTTGCGAACGACATCAAAAATATGGATGTTATTTTCGCTACTTTTGAACCGAAACTCGTACGCTGGAAAGTGAAGCGTTTGCATAGGGCAAATTTGATGATTTTTTTTGGATGGATGAAGTAAAACAAATCGTAGGCGCCATTCGTAATGGTGATACTAGGCCTATTTATTTTTTATTCGGTGAAGAAGCATATTACATTGACCGTATTGCCGAATACATTGAAGAGAACGTTTTGCGCGAGGATGAAAAGGGATTCAATCAAATGGTCCTCTACGGAAAGGATGTAACTGTTGATGATATCGTTGCAAATGCGAAAAGATATCCGATGATGGCCGAAAAACAGGTGTTGATCGTGAAGGAAGCACAACACCTCTCTCGTACCATCGAGAATTTAACGGCCTACGCCGATAACCCTCAGCCGACTACCGTGCTCGTTATTTGCTACAAATACAAAAAGCTCGATAAACGTAAAAAACTGTATAAGGCAATCCAAAAAAGCGGCGTGCTATTCGAAAGCAAAAAACTATACGAAAATCAAGTGTCGGAGTGGATACGCAAAACGCTGGGGACCAAAGGATATCGTATTTCCCATAAGGCGGCAATACTCCTAGTCGAGTTTTTAGGAACCGATCTCAGTAGGATACACAACGAATTGGAAAAGTTACGTTTAGTGCTCCCCAAGGAGACCGAAATCGTGCCTAAACACATTGAACAACATATAGGAATTAGCAAGGACTACAATAATTTTGAATTAAAAAAGGCCATTGGTGAGAAGAATGTTGTAAAAGCGGCACGCATCATCAATTACTTTGCCCAAAACCCAAAAGACAATCCTTTTGTGCTAACCGTTACTTTACTGCATACGTTCTTCTCCCAACTATTGAAATACCACGGTCTACAAGATCATTCACCAAAAAATGTTGCTAGTGCCCTCCGCATTAACCCTTATTTTGTAGGCGAATTTCAGACTGCAGCCCGAAACTACCCAATGAAAAAAGTAAGCCGTATCGTTTCCCATCTCCGTGAAATGGACTTGAAGGGAAAAGGGGTAGGGGCGAATGCGATGGCACAAACCGATTTGCTAAAAGAATTGTTAGTAAAGATTATTTAGTCTATCATCGACATTGCATGTTATCTTCGGTCAATGCTATACTTCCCAGGACCTACCAATGCTATTACCACAAAAATGGCAAGATACAGGAGGGCAAGTTCCTTTTTTTGAAAGGGATCGGCACCATGCACGATAAAGGCGGCGACGGCCATGGTGATAGCAGAAGGAATAGCGACCCATCTGGTTTTGAACCCTACTATTAATAAAATAGGACAAACAAACTCCCCGATTACGGTTAGGAAAAGAGAGGGTGTTGCACCGATGCCAATAGGATTTGCAAATGCCTCACCATTAATTAGCATATTTAATTTTCCATAACCATGAACCAACATCATGGCAGAAGGTATAATTCTCAACAGGGCTAAACCAAGGTTTTTAAGAAGGTCGTTTTGCATAGTATATAAGATTTGAATTTGGGTAAAAATATCATTTTTTTATGAGTTCCGATAGCAGGGTATTCATGGCTTGAACCAGTTCATCACAATTTCTCTTATGAAACGACAGTGGTGGCTTAATTTTTATCACGCTATCAAAAGGCCCATCTGTACTTATCAAGATGTTTTTCTCCCGTAGGCCATTTTTTAACCAAGAAGCCAATTTCGTATTTGGATGCCCTTTTAAGTCTACTAATTCTATACCTAGAAACAAACCGCTACCCCGCACATCGGCAATCTGTGGATAACGGGTTTTCAATGAGTTCAAAAGTGATTTTAGATAATCTCCGGTTTCTTTTGCATGATGTTGAAGTTTTTCTTCTTCGATGACCTCGAGTACGGCATTTCCGATGGCGCATGAAACCGGATTGCCGCCGAATGAGCTAAAGAACTCCAATCCGTTGTCAAAGCACTCGGCGATTGCCGCTGTAGTAACGACGGCCCCGATAGGATGCCCGTTACCTATGGGTTTTCCCAATATAACGATATCAGGAACTACCCCATGCATCTGAAATCCCCAAAAGGCAACTCCCAAACGACCAAAACCGACTTGCACCTCGTCGCTGATGCAGAGCCCCCCTTGTGCCCTTATTTTTGGATAAACCTCTTGTAGATAGCCCTCGGCCAAAGGTACTTGCCCCCCGCAACCGACAATAGGCTCTGCTATGAATGCCGCAATTTCGCCTTTATGTTCCTTGATTTGGGCATGGGTGTGTTGAGCGAAGTGTTTACCCGCCGTACCGTCGTCTTTAAAACCGGAACCGAAAGCGTTTGGCAATGGCGTTTCCAGTATGTACTCTTGGCGACCATTACCCCCTTGATGGGAATATTTATAATGACTGATATCGATTCCTATTCGCGTGTTTCCGTGATAGCCGTGTTCTAACACCATCACTTTTTGTTTTTTGGTATAGGTAAATGCCATGCGAATGGCCAAATCGCTGGCGGCACTTCCAGAATTTACAAAGAAGACTTTGTTCAAAGCGGAGGGAAATTTGGAAAGCAACTTTTCACTATATACCAACAGTTCCTCATACAAATACCGGGTATTGGTGTTTAACTTGGCCATCGCCCGTTGCCCTGCCCTTACTACTTTTGGGTGTGAATGTCCCGCCAACATGATGTTGTTGTACGCATCTAAAATAGCGTTCCCTTCGGTGTCGTACATGTATTGAAAAGCCGACCGGACCATTTGAACGGGATGGTCGTAACTTATCGAAAGGGCATCGCTTAGATGTTGCTTTCGCCGGGCCAGCTGCTCTGATATTCCTTTTTTGGAATCTACTGATAGCTGTGCCGCTCTTCGAAATTCCTCTTTTACTTTTATGGGATTCATGGCTATCATATGATGCAAGAGCTTCCAAGCGGGCTTTTCGCTTATGGTGATGTATTCAGAATCTGGCTTTAATGTTTTGGCATAGGCAGAATTACAGACGCTGGTGCATAAGCGAGCCGCGATTAGATAATAAAGGATATCCATTTCGATTTTTTGCAATGGAAAGATTTCGTGATAACCCTTCAGTACCGTCACGGCAGCGTTTAGAGGGTTTTTCTTGTTCATCATGACATAGGTCAGTGCTACGGCCAGTTCATTAATGGCCCAGGAGCAACACATATCACCAAAATCGATAATCCCTGAAACCTTGCCATTTTGGGTAAGTACATTCCAGTCATTGGCATCATTGTGAATAATGCCTCGTCTTAATAAATGCTGTACGGGGTGCACTTGTTCATCGAACTGTACAAAAAAGTAGTCTGCCAAACTACGGTCTTTTGCGTTTTTGATATAGGGCAAAAGAGGTCTATTGAGATAAAAATGCTGCAAATCCCACGGTATTCTTTTGGCGGCGATGGCCATTTCATGGTTATTGAAAATGATATTGTCCATCTTTCCCAAAAACCGTCCGAGGGAATATAACATTTGCTCATTGTGTGTTACATCCCCAAAAAAATCCCCCTTTACATACGTCAAAAGACGGAAGATGTCGCTGTCCTTAACTATCAATAAATCGCCTTTTTTTGTGGGAACCCCGACGGGATAGTCGGCGCCGGTATCTTTCAGGAGTGCTAAAATCCTATTTTCCCCTTCCAAAACGGAAAGAGTTTCTTCGGAATACTTGTACTGTTTTAAGACAAATACCCCCTGCCTGCTTTCCACTTTAAAATTGGTACTATCATATCCCTCCAATTTGGTAATTTCAGAAGGCAGTATCGAATAATAGTCTTTTAGTAAAGATGCTACCATAGGGCTGTAGTGCTTACGTATGGTAAACTTACTATAAAGATTAGAATTCGAAACGATGGAGTGAACCGATTCCTACAGTTATTGATCGGGACAGCTATCGGGCCAAGTTCCAAGTGTTGGTTTTCTCATGGGTTTTGTTTTGACTGTTTCCCTTTGGGATTATTAAACTGAGTACTGTATTGAAGGGTTTCGGGTTCGTATTCAAAATGAAGCACCCTATTGTTTTGTCCGTTTAACTCGAAGGTGCCGTTTTGGTCAACAAATTTGAACTCGGCCTGGCTAGCAGCAGTTTTTTGGGAAACTCGTAGCTCATAAATACCATCTTGGTCCACATCCGACAGGAGTAGGGTCTTTTCCCATGGTGGAGTAGTGAAATTGCCGCGGACACCAACCTTGGTTATAGTATCCATGCCTCTTAAATCTACCTTAAAAATCACTGTTTTCATATGTGTTTCCTGAACACAACTGGTTGACAATAGCAATACTATGGGAAAGAGAAACTGCTTGAGTATGCTTCTTGGTCTCATATGTTTTAATTTTACAATTTGGAATATGAAAATTTGTTGCGTATCAGCACCTCTTCGGAATCTTTGTAAGAAACCTTTTTGGTTACCGAAAAGGTAGTGTCGGTTATCACATACGTCATCGTCATGATAGCTGGGCGGTTGTTATCTTTGCCCTCAAGCCTGGTTATAAGCTGCATATCCCCATTTTTTTCAATAATCTTCTCAACGACGCTCTCTTTGCCCAAATACCTACCATCTTTACTGATGATGATATTGCTTTTGCTGTTGGCACTGGGTTCGTCGGTATATTGGATCGACCGGATTATTTTATTGCCTTTAACTTTGATTTGCATGGTAGTGCGCAGCTGTACTTCTTTACCATCGCCATAATTAACGTACATTAAGTTTCCTTTCCACGAAGTGTTGTTTAGACTTTGGAAATCGGATATTGCTATGGTTTGCTGTCCGGCAAGGCTCTGAATTGAAAAAGCCAGTGCCAATACTAATAAAATTTTCATACAGAAGGTTTTAAGAATGTTAGTTTATGAGTGATTAAGTAATCCAGTCCAAATCGACCGGAGCCTAGATATAGATGATATATGGCAATCCAAAGGAATCCCATGGCAGGGAGCATACCCCATACGCCTTGATCCCATTTCTGAAGAAATATGGCCACTAGCATAGTACATAGAATAAGAAAGGAAGCCATACGTGTATGAAGCCCAAAGGCTAAGAAAAGTCCGCCCACTGCCTCGCTAAAGGCACCCATCCATGCAAAAAAGGTTGGTGTGAGCGCAAAAATGCCGCCGTATTCCGAGACATCTTCCGGGAACCAAGCAGCTACTTCGAATAGTTTTAAATTTTGTTCATCGGCTGTCCAAGGCATGCCAAATTTTGAGGCCCCAAAATTCAGGGCTAAGAGCATACCAGAGATAAAACGTATAAATGCAAAAGCCAAATCGGCAATCCAGTGTTCCTGAACCGTTGGGCTTATAAGTGTTTTGAGGATTTTTTTCATTGAAATCGATTTTTTAAAATTGAACAGGTCAAAATTGCCAATCGACAATGAATACAACGCTTCAAATAATATGAAACCTGTCTCAAATACGATTTGAGACGTCTCAAATGATTAAGGACAGGTAGTTAATACAAGCTTTTCAAGAATTCAGAAGGGGAACTTCCGGTAAATTTTTTGAACACTCGGTTAAAGGTGGCTTTGCTATTAAAGCCCGAATCGTAAGCAACCCCTAACAGGGATAGCTTCTGTTGTTTACCTTCGGAAAAAAGTTTTTTAACCCGCTCTACTCGATAATCATTTATAAAATCATTGAAATTTTTGTTGAAACCGGTGTTGATGGTCTCAGATAATTGGGTGCGGGTCAACTGAACGCTTTCCGCTAACTGTTTTAGGTTCAGTTCAGGATCTAAGTACGGCTTTTCAGTTTCCATGAAATTCAACAACCTTTTTTTGTTGTTCTGAATTTCAACGGTGTTATTAGCTGGTGTAAGTTCAGTGGACTTGTCGGCTAAGGGACTTTTTACTTCCGAAGTACGATTCGTAGGCAGTATAAGATCGGTCAAAGAGGAAGTGTCTGTAAAGAACCCTTTGATTCCGATATAGATGACCGCAAGGGCCGAAAAGAATTGATACCACCATTTTTGAATCCAACTTAATTCGGTTACCGTAAAATCGACCAGCTGCTGAACGATCGAATATAAAAATAGGAAAGTGTAGATAAATAGAAAATTGCGTACCCAATTCAACTCTAAACGGTAGGTATTGGAAAAATAATCTTTGATTCGTTTTCGGTAGATAAAATAGAGCTGTAAGGAAAAAGCGAGGTACAGGAGTTGTTGTAAGATATTAAAGGTTTCAATAAAGGTGCCGGTAGGACCCATGGCTAGCTTTGACATCAAAAAACCATTTTGAGTATCGTCGAATCCAGGTTGCAGGGCATCATAAATAAAAATAGCGATTTTATACAAGGCGAATAAGAGGGCAGGGACGAAATGTAACCAATATTGTCTTTTAAAACGAAAGTTGGAAACCGTTATCGACTTTACATAGAAATAAATCAACGGACCAATGGCCAATGAAAAATTGATCAACCAATAGTTGATCTTGGTATTTCGAAAGGTATCGTACCAATCCATAAAACCGATGGTATAGGTAGTGCGATGGAAACAAGTGATCAAAACCAATAAAGCTAAAAAAAGAAAAGACAGGTTTTTGCCCTTTGAAAACTTGTGTAGTAATAATAGACCAAAAATGATGCCCTGTGTCACTAACACCAAGAGGGGCGTGGAATAGAGATTAAAACTCGGGAATACGAGATACATGTGGTCGGCCGTTTTAAGACCTAAATATAAATAATTTCAAAAGCCTATCGCAGTTTTGGATATTCCTCGGGGTCAGCTTCGTGCATGATATTATATACTTTTTCAAAAATATCCTCAGCATTGGGCTTTGAGAAGTAATCACCATCGGTCCCGTACGCGGGTCGATGGGGTTTCGCGGTTAACGTTTGCGGTGCACTATCCAAGTAGGTATAGGCACCTTGTTTTTCGATTATTTCGTTTAATAGATAGGCTGCGCACCCACCAGGAACATCCTCGTCGATTACTAGTAAACGATTGGTTTTTTGCACGCTTTTTACGGTATCGTGTTGTATGTCGAAAGGGAGAAGGGTTTGGGCATCTATAACTTCGGCATCAATGCCTACTTCCTTCAATTCTTCAGCTACTTGTGAAACAATACGTAGGGTAGAACCATAGGATACCAAGGTAATATCATTTCCTTCCTTTATCTTCTCTACAACACCTATTGGTGTGCATAGTTCACCAAGGTTGTTAGGTAAAGGTTCCTTAAGACGATATCCGTTAAGGCTTTCAATAACCAAGGCCGGTTCATCACTTTTTAATAAGGTATTGTAAAATCCTGCGGCTTGCGTCATATTTCTTGGCGACAGTATATACATTCCCCGAAGTACATGTATCAATCCTCCCATATGTGAACCGGAATGCCAGATACCTTCTAAACGGTGCCCACGGGTACGTACGATGAGTGGAGCCTTTTGTTTACCGGAGGTGCGATACCGAAGACAGGCAAGGTCATCTGTCAAAGTCGGTATGGCGTAGAAGATATAATCGAGATATTGTATTTCTGCAATCGGTCTTAGCCCCCGAAGCGCCATTCCGATGCCTTGGCCTATGATTGTTGTTTCCCGTATTCCCGTATCGGCTACGCGCGATTCCCCATATTTTAATTGAAGCCCTTCAAGTCCTTGGTTTACATCGCCAATAGTGCCGCTATCCTCTCCAAAAACCAAGGATTCCGGATATTTTTCAAATATTTTGTCAAAATTATTCCTAAGAATGATCCGCCCATCCACTTCCTCGGCCTTTGGGTCATAAGTGGGCTTCACCGGTTCAATGTTAGTTGCCCTATTAGGCAGTTCACTGTACAGGTTATTGCTGTATTTAGGTTGGGTTTCTGTTAAAAAACCATCGATCCAATGCTGCAGCTTTCTTTTTTCAGGGGTTTCATCGCCCAATAGGTACCGCAACGCCTTTCGCCCAGCGACCGCTAAATCCTTTTTCACGGGTTCCTCTACGGCTATCAAGTCATTTTTTACTTTTGTTAAAAAGCTCTTATTGGGACTATTCTGGGCAGTTTGGTCTAGCAAACCGACCAAGGTACGTTTTAGCTGTATGTGTTCGGAGAGGTATTCGGACCATGCTTCTTTCTTGGCAAGACGCACTTCTTTCTTGATTCTCTTCTCTATCGCCAGTAGGTCTTCTTCCGTAGCGATGCCCGATTCTAAGATCCACTCCCTAAATATCTTATTGCAATCGTTTTCCGCTTCCCATTCCAAACGCTCAGCATTTTTATATCGTTCATGGGACCCGGAGGAGGAGTGGCCCTGCGGTTGGGTGAGTTCGGTGACGTGAATAACGACAGGCACATGTTCTTCCCGTGCAATGTCGGCAGCATTTTCGTAGGCATGCATTAGAGCGGTATAGTCCCACCCTTTTACCTGTAGCAATTCAAAACCTTTGTGAAGCTCGTCGCGCTGGAAACCTGAAAGCATTTTGGAAATATCTTCCTTGGTCGTATGATATTTATTGGGTACCGAGATACCGTATTCATCGTCCCAGATACTGATGACCATGGGTACCTGGAGTACGCCGGCCGCATTGATGGTCTCCAGGAACATACCCTCACTCGTGCTGGCATTTCCGATGGTGCCCCAGGCAACCTCGTTTCCATTGTTCGAAAACTTGGAAGCATCGACATCCTTGAGTTCTCTATACATTTTAGAAGCCTGTGCCAATCCTAATAGACGTGGCATTTGGCCTGCTGTGCAGGAAATATCGGCACTGCTGTTTTTTTGTTTGGTCAAATCTCGCCAACTACCATCTTCATTTAAGCTATAGGTCAAGAAGTGTCCGCCCATTTGCTTTCCAGCGCTCATGGGTTCTTTTTCAATATCGGTAGTAGCGTACAGTGCGTGGAAAAAGTCCTTTGGTCTCAAAAGACCTAAAGCCATCATAAAGGTTTGGTCTCGATAATAGCCACTTCTAAAATCCCCATCCCGAAAAGAACGGGCCATGGCTAGCTGGGGAAGCTCTTTTCCATCTCCAAAAATACCAAACTTCGCTTTTCCGGTCAGCACTTCCTTTCTTCCTATTAAGCTACAGGTTCTGCTTAATACCGCAATTTCATAATCAAAGAAAATTTGTTTTTTGAAATCTTCGAAAGAAATGTCGTTGCTAGTCTTGGAAGAGAGTTTCATTGAGCGTTTTCATTTAACGCAAAAGTACGACATCCTTGTATTTTTTGCAATGGTGCATAATGGATAATTATTAAAATATACGTAAAAATATCAACAAATAATTATTGATTTGTTAAAATAAAGAGTTCTAGGAGTTTGTTTTTTGAGAATACTACAAGTGTCAGAACCACTTTCTTGTAAAAAGTCCGATCAGTGTGCGTGGACTTACCGTAACGATAAAACGTATTCTTTCGCCATAATTGGGTTGCGCTATTTCCCAACCATTATTGGAATACAAGGGAAAATACAATTCGAAATAGTCGGTCACCAGATTGGCGCGAATTCCGGAATCATAGACAAACTTTCCATCGACCCCACGGTTTTTTACATATCCCAAATCCCCATAAAATTCAACCCACTTCCATAGGTTTACACTGGTGTTTATAGTAGCGATCCAATCGTTGGAAAAGCGAAAACGCTCGTCTAAAATCGATTTAAAACCCCCTTCAGCAATAATAATCTGCTGGCTATAGATTCCTGTTTCTTCCGAACGTCCTAAATAATTGTAATCAAATAAATAGTCTTTGGGACGGTCTAGTGCAAAATCAAAAAAATCGATATCAGGGTCGATATTGTTCCAAAGAAATTTTCCGGCATAAAATCGAATGTTGAACTGGGTGTTATTTTCGAATAGTTTCCGGTATTCGGCTTCTAGGGATAGTTTTGTGAATTTATCTGCCTGTTGAAAATCAAGAAGCCATGACTTGTAATCGATGATGTTGTTATCAATGTTAAGGTACCGGGCGTTGAAAACACTATAGTCTGGAGTGTCCGGAGCGTTACCCGCCGCAATAAGACCATCATCTAAATCCCTAAAAATATTGATGTATCGAAATGATAGAAATTGCCTTTTGTTGGATCGTAGGTCTTGCGGTCTCCAGCCAAGACTCATAGAGGGGGTGAAGGAGGAATATCTCGAATTGACGTCGAAATGGGAGGTAGAGCCCCTAATCCCATAGTTGGCCACATAAAGCCCACTTTTGTTTATAAATTGCCGATAGGTAAGCCTGCCATATCCCACAAAGGCGCGTTCCCTGAATGAATAGGAGGGAGCCACATCATAGACAAACGGTCTTTGCAAAAGTGTTTTGTTATAAAGCCGCAAGCCTGGAGTCCACCCATCGTAAATATTGAAATTTAGGACTGGAACGTAAAAAACTTGGTTGTAATACGGATTCTCCGAATCCCTAAAAAAGGTGAATTTCAGTTTTTTATTACTCGAGAGAAAACCTTTTAGCGATTTCCAATTATCCCTTTGATTGAACTCCGGAATTTTTTGATCGTAGTTAAGCACCAATTTTTCTTCCCCGTTTCTGGGAATTGCAAAGGTTTTTTGCTCCTCGATATCCGAGAACCAGTATTTCGACACTACCGAATCGTTTCGCAGCCCAAAAAGGGAAATGGGAACATTGGTGCCTTTCTTATTTTTGAGGGTAACGTAAAGGGAATCTTCCGTTTTTTCTACCTCTTTGATTTTAAAATCGATTCTTCTATCGGTCGATACATATGCTCTGAAAAACCAATCGATATCAATGTCCGTTGCCCTTTTTAAAATGGACTCGAAGTCCAACGTTTTTGTGCGATTCTGTTTATAAAACTTGTAGAACGTCTTAATACTGGTGTCTACCTGTTCCTTGCCAATATAGCTCGATAGATAGGCCAAACCCAATCCGGCTTTGTATTTATTGGCAATTTGCTGGTTGAACCGAAGAAGTGAGTCTTGGGGCGTGGTCAAAGGCTGATCTTGGTTTCTGCGCGCCGTGAGCATGTAAAAGAATGGATACTGTTCATTAAAATCCATTTTTGCCAAGTTAAAACTTCGGATACCCCATATTTTTGAAAGTTTTCCGAGTAATTTTTGATTTGGATAATGCTCTTCCACATAGGCGATCATCAAGTAGTTGGCAATGGCATCGTTCAACCACTTTTCCTTTCTTGGATTGAGGTATAGCGATTCGTTCAGCATGACTCTCAAAGCCGTTTTCAGGAACTTCATTTCAAACTGAAATTGTTCCTGATACGGTCTTATGAACCGAGGTAACTGGTTAAGACCATATAGCGGATTCTTGTCATAATCAATCTCACTGACCAAGAGTTGCTTATGTGGATAATACCCTAGATGGTCATTGATGAACTCCGAAACCTTTAGGATTGAAACGCTTTGTGAAATCTCGTCATACCTAGTAGCTTCGATATCAGTGACTACCGTCATCCGTTGGGTAATATGGGTTACGAAACGGTTCTCAGGTTCTAGGATAATTTCACAACTTTTTCTTTTATTTCCTACCAATTGTGCACTCTGGGCACCGGGAAATGCCGAGTTTCCCAAAACACCATAATTAGAGGCCAGAAAGAGCTTACTGGGATACGTGAAATTGACAGTGGTATTGGTAATTCCGGTATAGAGATCTTCGAGCCCCTTATTGGAATACAGATACCAGGACCCATCGAAAACGGCCGGAGTCAGGTACCAATCCTTTAGGTAGTACGCATTTCTGTTGTCGAAACCATAGGGGGTGTATTTTTTAGGAGGCAGCTTAACCGTGTAGGTAAGAAACAGCTTTGCGGTCTCCCCGGGCTTTAGCGGTTCATTAAGTCGAATGCGAATAATGTCTTTTTCGGCCGTGCGATCGAACTGTAAACCGCGATAATCGTCATCGACTGCACTGAGAATAGTAGTTCGCCCTCGCTCACTATCCTTCGCCAAATGCAAACTTCTTTTAAACTCATCGGCAAAACGCTTGGCCAAACCCGTATTTTTTCCAGAGTACGAGTGTGCCCAATCATTGAAGTACAAGGTCTCTAAGGTTACCTTGGAATCGTTTAAATAGGTGAATTCTTGATTGATCGCGATTTCCTTGGTTTCTTCATTCAGATTGGCATTGACCTTATTTTCATGTTGTCCATGGCCTTGAACTGTTCGTAAAAAAACAGTCAAGATAAGGAGTCGGCCAACTATGGAAACCATTTTTCTCAAAAGGGGGAGACTTTTTAATTTAAAAATTAGGACTCAATAGATGCCCTTTGTAGAAAGAGTCTATAATTTCGACAACTTCCTCTTTCGTATCAACCAAGTGTATCAGGTCCAAATCTTTGGCACTAATGTTGCCGGCTTCTAACATGGTATTCTTAATCCAGTCCAAAAGGCCCGACCAAAAAGTTGTTCCAACCAGAATTATAGGAAAGGTTTCTATCTTATTCGTTTGTATAAGGGTAATCGCCTCAAAAAGTTCATCCAAGGTTCCAAATCCTCCCGGCATTACGACAAATCCTTGCGAATACTTTACGAACATAACCTTTCTCACAAAGAAATAATCAAAATCGAGGCTTTTATCGTCATCGATGTAGGGGTTGTCGTGCTGTTCAAAAGGAAGGTCTATGTTTAAGCCTACCGAGGTTCCCCCGGCCAAATGGGCCCCGCGGTTACCAGCTTCCATAATACCAGGTCCACCTCCTGTGATAACACCGTAGCCAGCTTCTGAAATACCCTTGGCCATATCTACCGCCAACTGGTAGTATTCCCCATTTTCCTTGGTGCGTGCCGATCCAAAAATAGAAACGCATGGCCCAATGGTACTCATACGCTCAAAACCGTTTACGAACTCGCCCATAATTTTAAAGATGGCCCATGAATCGTTGGTTTTCATTTCATTCCATCCCTTATGGTGCTTTTCGTTTCTCATTTTTTATGGTTTTAGTCGATTTTTTATTCGCAATTTTAGTGATTGGTCAATGCATTTTCCTGTAACTCACGTTTCAAGAACTTCGCTGTATAGCTTTTATTGTCTTGAGCTACTTGCTCAGGTGTACCTTTAGCAACAATCATGCCGCCACCGCGGCCACCTTCGTATCCTATATCAATGATGTAATCGGCCATTTTAATGACGTCCATATTGTGTTCAATAACCAGAATGGTATTCCCTTTGTCTACCAAACGGTTCAAAACTTCCATCAAAACACGAATATCTTCAAAATGAAGTCCGGTTGTAGGTTCGTCGAGGATATAAAAAGTATTTCCCGTATCCCTCTTTGATAATTCCGTTGCCAATTTAATACGCTGTGCTTCACCTCCGGAGAGCGTGGTCGATTGTTGACCCAACGAAATATAACCAAGACCAACATCCTGAATCGTTTTGAGCTTGCGATATATTTTAGGAATGTTTTCAAAAAAATCGACCGCCTCATTAATCGTCATTTCGAGCACATCGGCGATTGACTTTCCCTTGTAACGTATTTCGAGGGTTTCCCTATTAAAACGCTTGCCATAGCAGGTTTCGCAATCTACATAAACATCAGGCAGAAAATTCATTTCAATAACCCGTAGTCCCCCTCCTTGACAAGTTTCGCAACGACCGCCTTTTACATTAAAGCTAAAACGCCCTGGTTTGTATCCTCGTATGGCCGCCTCGGGCGTTTTTGTGAAAAGTGCCCTGATTTCGCTGAAAACACCGGTGTACGTTGCGGGGTTTGAACGTGGTGTTCGCCCAATGGGGGATTGGTTGATGTCGATTACCTTATCAATATGTTCTAGGCCCTTTATTTTCTTGTAGGGCATGGGTTTTTTTACGCCATTAAAATAATGGGCGTTCATAATAGGGTAGAGGGTCTCATTCACCAGGGTAGATTTGCCACTACCGGACACTCCGGTTACGCCGATCATTTGCCCTAAAGGAAAGTCGACAGTAATATTCTTTAGATTATTTCCCGTGCATCCGGAAAGGGAGATCTTTTTACCATTTCCTTTTCTTCGTTTTGAAGGCACTTCAATCTGTTTGGCCCCGGTAATATAGTCCGCGGTAAGGGTTTTGTGGAATTTGAGCTCGGCCGGACTGCCTTCTGAAATGATTTCGCCGCCATGGCGCCCGGCTTTTGGGCCTATATCGATTACATGATCGGCCCGTTCGATCATATCGCGATCGTGTTCCACCACAATTACCGAATTACCGATATCCCGAAGCGATTCCAACGACTTGATCAATCGTTCGTTATCACGCTGATGTAGGCCTATACTGGGTTCGTCTAAAATATAGAGTACTCCCACCAATTGCGAACCGATTTGTGTAGCCAATCGAATTCGTTGTGCCTCTCCGCCCGAAAGCGATTTGGAGCTTCGGTTCAGTGAAAGGTAATCGAGCCCAACATCTAACAAGAAATCGATTCGGGCCCGAATCTCTTTGATGATCTCTTCTGCAATCTTTCGCTGATTACCGCTAAGGTGTTTTTCAAGTTCTTTAAAGAAATCGGCCAACTCGGCAATGTCCATATGGGCAAGTTCGGCGATGTTCTTTTCGTCGATTTTAAAATTGAGCGACTCCTTTTTTAGCCTAGATCCCTCACAGGTTGGGCACACGACTTTGTCCATATACTCTTTCGCCCAACGTTTGATAGAAGTGGAATCTGCTTGTTCAAATTGATTTTTTATAAAGTTGGATATGCCTTCATAATCAATCTTATAATTTCGTTTTACGCCTAGGGTCTTTGAGTCTACTTCGAAAACCTCGTGACCACCATTTAACAGTACGTCGAGGCCTTTGTCCGATATTTTGTTGATGGGGTCGGTTAAGGAAAAGCCATACCGTTGCCCAATGGTTTCGATTTGTTTGAAGGCCCATGACTTTTTGTATTCGCCCAGTGGAGCGATACCTCCTGATTGTATGGATATTTTTTTATTGGGAAATATTTTATCCTCGTTTACTTCATAAACATGTCCAAGACCATTGCAATTAGGACACATGCCTTTAGGCGAATTAAAGGAAAAGGTGTTGGGTTCAGGAGTTGGGTAAGAGATTCCGGTGGTAGGGCACATGAGATCACGACTAAAGTAGCGAGGCTCGGAGGTGCCTTCTTCTAGTACCATAAGCACATTGTTACCGCTGTACATGGCGGTATTAATGGTCTCTCCCAAGCGTTTGTCCAACTCCACTGAATCAGATACTTTTAGGCGGTCAATGACAATCTCAATATCGTGGGTTTTGTACCGGTCGACCTTCATTCCTTTAACGATATCGAGTACGTCACCGTCGACTCGAACTTTTACGAACCCTTGTTTGGCTATTTGCTCAAAAAGTTCCCGATAGTGCCCTTTTCTTGATTTTATAATGGGTGCCAAGATGTTAATTTTCTTATCCCGATACGATTCAACGATCAAATGCTTGATCTGTTCATCGCTATAGCTCACCATTTTCTCGCCAGTATTATAGCTATAGGCATCACCTGCACGGGCGTAGAGAAGACGTAAGAAATCATAGATTTCGGTAATGGTTCCCACGGTTGAACGTGGTGATTTTGAAGTCGTTTTTTGTTCGATCGCGATTACGGGGGAAAGTCCGTCTATTTTGTCTACATCGGGGCGTTCAAGGCCTCCTAGAAATTGTCTGGCGTAGGCAGAGAAAGTTTCGATATACCTGCGTTGGCCTTCCGCATATATAGTATCAAAAGCAAGCGATGATTTTCCACTTCCCGAAAGACCGGTAACTACCACAAGTTTTTCCCTGGGAATTGTAACATCTATATCCTTAAGGTTATGAACGCGAGCGCCCCTAACCTCAATGTTTTCCTCGTAATCTATCATTTTCATCTGTTGGTGTTTCCTTGCTTTTTACGGACAGATGTAATTCGTTTTAAAAATGTTCAAAAAAGATGTTCGACCATTTTTTATTTTCCTTTCAAAGCAAAGTTGCGAAGGTACGATTTTGAAGGGTAAAAATTAAATCGGTACAACTTATATCTTTGTTAATTGAGGCCTTCCTCATAAATTAGCAGCTTTAATATAAAAATTGATATATGCAGCTTTTAGGAATTGGTTCCAGAATAACACATAGCGAATTTGGAAAAGGCGTTGTTACCAATGTGACCTCTAAACATTATTGGGTTACTTTTATGGAAAACGGGTTAGAGACCATCACGCTAGACAGTGATTTTGAGGTAATTGAAGCGGTAGAAGACGAGGTAGATACCATTAGTTTTTCGGAAGTGGAACAATCGTTGATTTCGATTTTAAGAAGATGGAGCGATGCCACCTCGCTTACACCTATTGCAGATAAATGGAAAGGCGGAAGCCTTTTATTGCAGCCAGGGGATGCCAGCTTATCGAACAAAGAAATTCCCATGGACACTTTTTTCCACAAAATCGTGATGGTGAGGGATCGTATCCGGGTGATGGAACAGAAAATCAATTCAAGCAAAAACTTGGATGACCAGGAAAAAGTAGACCTACAGCAATATATTACCCGTATTTATGGAAGCCTAACAACTTTTAATGTGCTTTTTAAGAGTCAGGGAGACCATTTTGTTGGGGAGCGAAGTGCTAAGTAAGAAATATTTCAGGGTGTAATTTCAATCGGCATACCTTCGTATACGACTAGAAAGAGGTCGTTTACATCTTCATTTGTCAATGAAACACATCCCCAAGTCCAATTTGTTTTGGAAGTAATCAGTGCCGTATTGTTATTGGGGACACCATGGATCCCTATTTCGCCTCCAATTTTTGCAGTTTGGGGTATTTTGTTGTCGGCTTTGGCCGTATGATGTTTTTTCCAGGAATCTTCGGTCGGATAGTCGATCCATATAAATTTTGACCATGATTGATGAGGATAGAACGCTCGAACCTTAAAATGGCCTTCCGGGGTGGCGCGATCTCCTTGCATTAATTTATCGCTGACCGGGTCGGTGCCAAATACGGTCGGGTATGTGCGCAGTACCAACGTGTCGTAGATTACGAACAGGAGGTACTCACTTTTATCGATTCTTATTTGTAAATCTTCTTTTATCAGCTGCATGGAATCCAAAAGAACCGGAAGTGGAAGACGTTGTTGGTGGGTCGGTTCTACGGTATCTATTTGGCATGTATTTTCGGTTTTTATAGTGTTCCATGCTTTATGGTAATAAAACAAGACAATCATCAGACCTAAAAGGCAAAATCCGATCAATATATAGGCACCATTGTTTTTCATGAGACGCTTTGTGGTTCACGGGCAAAATTAGAACCGAACTCCCAGCGAAATAGGACTGTTTGATGGGAAAAAGAATACCCTGAAAACAGGTATTGACCAAGATAAAGGATGATAGTTTATTGATGTCGATATGTTTTGATGTCATAAAATATCTTCCCTAAATACAATAAGATTCTTTATTTTAGGTGCTTTGTTACAACCTTATAACCAACAGTTGATATGAAACATGTGATTTTTCTTCTAAGCGCCTTTTTTTTTCTAACTACCCCGTTCTCATGGTCCCAGGAAAAGAAAAAAGTGTTACTAGATGCCGATACCGCAAATGAAGTGGATGACCTTTTCGCCTTATCCCGAATTTTAATGGAACCAACGGTAGAGATACTGGCACTTAACGCTGCACAGTGGCAAACCAGCCATTGGGCCTCCCCCAACGCAATGGAAGATAGTTATCGCCTTAATCAAATGTTATTGGGGGTGATGAACCTGGATGTAAAAACCAATAGGGGCGGGATGGCAAGGATGTATGACTGGGGGAATCGTGCCAGGTATTCTGCGGCAGCCGAAGAAATCATTGCCCAGGCCGAGGCCCTCGAAGAAGGCGAAAAGTTAAACGTATTGGCCTTAGGTGCACTTACGAACGTGGCCTCTGCCGTTTTTATCGAACCAAATATTGAAAGCAAGCTGCGGGTATATTGGCTGGGCAGTAGCTACGATTTTGAAAATGAAGTGCTCGGCCGAAATGACTTCAATTGTGCGATGGATCAGTACGCCTTTACACATTTACTATTTTCAGAGGTTGAGATGCATATCATACCCGTCAACGTGGCATCAAAAATGACATTTGATTATGACGAAACCCGTGCCAAGCTCGCCAACCGCCCTTTGGGAGATTTTCTTTTAAAAATCTGGGATGACCACATTGATGGTGGCCGTCTTTCAAGAACTATTTGGGACTTATCGATTATTGATGCATTTCTGTATCCGGAATGGGCTACGGAAGTAACCATTACTACTTCTAAGGATAATGGCAATCGCAACGTATTCTATTATAAGGATATCGATGCGGATAAAATGTTGACAGACTTTTTTGAGAAAGTCACTACATATCAAAGGCCATAAGTATTGGCTGAATCGTCTATAAGTACTCGAAGTTTCGTCAACTTGATGTAATGATGGTTTAAGAACTACAACCAGCGTTAAACCGCCTGTTTTTTCTCCGAAAGGTATTTCCAATAGCGTTTCGGTACATGTTGGGTGTGTAACTTTCTGTTGATGCGCGATTTAATATGGGTACTTTTAAAGTAATCGTTCCACAGATCCTGATACGCATACTCCTCGCCGGAAAATGTATCATTTTTTCGAATGCTGTTCCCGTATACCTCCTGAAGGTCCAATGAAATAATTTCGACAGATTTCAAATTGTAGTACAAGCCATATTTTCGTTTCACATCATAGATAATCCATTCTTGATCGGCATATCGGGAACGAAAGTGTTTTGAAATTAGCGGCAACACATCGAAATCCGGTTCGATATTGGCAAAGTAAATACCATCTTGGGTCAGTTGAAACCGAACAAAGGCCTCCATGCGGTGTTTTTCGCGCCCCACACTTTTGGCCAATTGGCTTATTTTCAAAACCAAGCTATCCGAAAAATCGCTCGTGGATGTTGGCATTTTGGCAAACAACTTTCGAATATATCGGTAGAGTATCAATTCGATACCTCTTTGTCCGCTTAAATAGGAGAAGTAGATATTTTTAATGGCTACATTACTTTTTGCCTGAATGCCGTTCCAAACGCGCTTTGCCTTGTCCATTTGGGTGAAAACGGTTTCTGTTTCCGAAAAAAGACCGTTTTGACAAATTGCATTGCTCTGAATGTCCGCTATCTGCAAACGCTCCTCAAATGCCTTGAAAACTGTAGTTAAGAATCCGTTGAAACTTCCGTCGTAGATTAAAATTTTTGCTGTTTCCATATCAATGGGCCTTTAAAGATTTTCGCTTCCGCTTCACAACAAGCAGGTTGGCGAAAATGAGATGTACGTATCAATTGAATAGCCGTAACTGGCTGCTATAATGCTGCCTGAATTTTCCTTGTGAATTTTTAATGATCAATCCTTTTAGGGTTTCGGGTTCTAGATCTTTTCGTTGCCAATGTCTTGAATTACAAACGATAAAGTATTGGGCACGATTGAGGGCTATTCCTATTTTTTTTAGATGTTCCCAACTCAATTGGCGGTATTGTCGCGCTTTTAGAATGCGATGTACAGACTGCATACCTATTCCTGGAACACGGGCCAATAGGCGCTTATCGGCGGTATTGATGTCTACTGGGAAATGATGTAGGTTTCGTAAGGCCCAACCGAGTTTGGGATCTACTTCCATATCAAGATTGGGATG
This sequence comes from uncultured Flavobacteriaceae bacterium, assembly GCA_947493175.1. Classification (GTDB taxonomy): domain Bacteria; phylum Bacteroidota; class Bacteroidia; order Flavobacteriales; family Flavobacteriaceae; genus Pelagihabitans. Next base: position 155,565 of record CANLQD010000002.1, read on the forward strand.
TTGTTTGTTCAATAGCTCCCGTACATCGAACCCGTAGAACCGAAGCAGCCAGTCGGTCTGGTACAACCGATTCTCGCGAAGCATGGGTACCTGTGAACCTATGCTCGGTAAGCGACTGTCTTCGGCAACGGGTACATAGCCCGAATAATAAACCCGTTTCATGCGATACTCGCTATAGTAGTGCGTGGCGGCATACATAATATCCTTGTCCGATTCTCCCGTTGCTCCAACGATCATCTGGGTGCTCTGACCGGCGGGTGCATAGGTCGGGGTGCTTCGAATTACTTTTTTCTCCGCTCGATGCCGTACAATTTCATTTTTCACCTTCAACATAGGTTTCGTAAAATCTTCATGTCGTTTGTCGGGAGCCAATAATTGAAGGCCGGATATAGTGGGGATTTCGATATTTACGGAGAGTCGATCCGCATACAACCCGGCCTCATACATTAATTCATCACTGGCGCCCGGAATGGACTTTAAGTGGATGTATCCATTAAAATTTTCCTTTAACCGCAACTGCCTGGCAACAGCCACCAAGCGTTCCATCGTATAATCGGGACTTTTAAAGATCCCGGAGCTTAAAAAAAGTCCTTCTATGTAGTTACGTCGGTAAAAGCTAATAGTAAGGTCTACCACCTCTTGAATCTTAAAGGCCGCCCGCTTGATGTCATTGCTTTTGCGGGTTACACAATAAGCACAATCGAAGATGCAGTAGTTGGTCAATAAAACTTTCAGCAATGATATACAGCGCCCGTCTTCAGTATAACTATGACAGATACCCATTCCGCTACTATTGCCCAATCCTCCGTTCTTATTAGCTCGTTTGCTGCCGCTACTTGAGCAGGAAACGTCATATTTTGCTGCATCTGCGAGGATATTGAGTTTTTCTCGGATTCGTTCGAAAGACATAGGTGGTTTGTAATTAATCCAAAATTATGGAATAATTCCTAATTATGGAAATAATCCATAAAAAGTTTTGGAAATAATCCATATTGTGTATATTTGAAAAGATGTAAGAAATGTAAACTCCTCATGGAAAACGAATTAACACTCAAGCGTTTTATAGATCTCAGAAGGGATTTAGGCCATACCCAAGCAGAATTTGCCAAGTTATTGGGTATTTCCAATACGACTGCCGACATTGAACGGGGGCGTACGAAGCTGTCCGGAAAAGTAGTGGCCGAGTTATTGAAACAATTCAAGGTAAACCCGCTTTGGTTGTTCGGGGAAAGCGAGGAAAAGTTCCTTCAGCCCTCCAATGTAAGTGTGATTCCAAAGGTGGTCACTGTTGATGCTGCCGATAATGAGAATATGGTATTGGTCAATGCAAAAGCAGCAGCGGGGTATCCACAGAATATTCAAGACACTAGTTGGTACCAACAACTCCCAGCTTTTGACCTGCCAATTCCCGAATTTCGGAATTCCACCTATCGTGGTTTTCAGGTAGAAGGGGATAGTATGTACCCCAACCTAAAACCAGGAGATTGGGTGTTAGCACGGGGTGTGGAACATATCGACTATGTGAACGCCAATAAAATGTACGTGGTCGTGTTGGAAGATGCGGTTTTGGTCAAAAAAATAGAACGAAAACCCAATTCCAATAACGTCACCTTGATATCTTTAAATGAAAGTTATCCGCCTTATGAAATCAAGCCATTTCAGATTCAGGAGCTTTGGGAAGTGAATAGTAAAATTACCTTTAGTCTAGATGCGACTACCGATAAAGGACTTCTTAAACAGCTACAAGAATCCATGGATGAATTGAAAAGTCAATTTAAACACGTTAAGAAAGTCTAAGAAATAGAGCGCAAGACAGACCGTAAGTTTGATACTATCGATAGCGTATGTTGTAAATACCGCTTTCCTTCAGTTTAAACCCTAAGCTTTTATATAGTTGAATAGCTGGTAGCCGGTGATGTCCCGTAAACAACAAGATTTCCCCTAAGTTTCTTTTCTTTCCTTCTGCCAACAATGCTTCCATTAACAATCTGCCTATTCCCTTACCTCGATGTTCCTGGTCGACCACTACATCCTCGATCATTCCCTTGTACCCCGAGATTACTTTGTAGAGACCCATCAAAGCGATACCCACCACTATTCCGTTTATTTTGCAACATATGATGATAGTAGGGTGCTCGCCTTCCAGTATTTTTTTTAGGGGTAGCTGTTGAATCTGCGCATTCAGTTGTTTATACAATTGGGTAATTTGATCTTGTAATGTTGTGTCTATATCCGATAATCGGAGAAGCTGCAGTTTCATGATATGTCTTTATCTGTAAAATTAAGAAACAATCCCTGTTTGCTTGCCGGATACGGTAGTATTTCAGAATTTGTGAATTATCGTATATTTATTGGTCAACCAACCTTAGAAACCGCATGATGAGATTTTTAACCGTAGTGGTGTTATTGCTATCACTACAACCGGCCAATTCACAAGATGTAAAAGACACACTCTTGGTTGGCTATACATCTGCTCCACCATTTCTGGTAACAGAAAACGGACGATTGGCAGGAATCAATAGTTGGCTGTGGAAACGGGTTGCCAAAGACCTTGATTTGGAATACCGTTTGGTACCTATGTCGTTTTCCCCAATGCTTGATTCCTTGAAGGCAGGTAACATTGACGTGAGTATCAACCCCTTGACCATTACGAGCGAGCGAAGTAAACAGATGGAATTTACACATTCTTTCTACGCTTCGAATGCTACGATAGCGGTTGCGGAGCTTTCTTCCTTTCAAAGATTGCTACGGTTTCTTCAAGGTTTTTTTAGCCTTAACTTCTTACGAGGCCTGTTGGCCTTGTTGGCCATTATCCTAATTTTTGGATTTGCAGGCTGGTATTTCGAGCGAAAACAAAACCCAGGACATTTTCGCCGCGGGTGGCGGGGGATCTGGGACGGCTTATGGTGGTCTGCCGTTACCCTAACAACTGTTGGTTATGGGGACAAGGCCCCAAAAAGTGGTTTTGGCAAACTAGCCGCACTGGTATTAATGTTTACGGGACTTTTGTTTATTTCAGGACTTACGGCCAGTATCGCTTCAAGCCTAACGGTGAATCAACTAAACAGTAATCCAAATAGTTTTAATGAGTTTAAAGAGCGTGCAGTCGGGTCGATCAACAATACCAGTAGTATTCAATTTTTGAGGGAGCATTTCTTTAAGGATGTACATGCTTTTGAAAGCGTCACCGAAGGTCTTCGGGCTTTGAACAAGAACAAAATAGAGGCATTTGTCTACGACGAACCCATATTGCGATATCGAATTCAAAAAGACACGTCGTTGAACAAGGTGTCGGTGCTGCCTATTAAATTTGATGTACAATTCTATGCTTTCGGATTGGCCAAAAACCAGATAGAACTAGAGCAGGCTATTTCCCAGCAGATCCTGGAAATTATGGAAACCGCGGAATGGCAAATTGTGCTGAATGAATTCGGCCTTACCGAATTATAGAAACGGTTAAAGACGTTTAATCATAAGCTTTTACATCTCCCATATGGAGTGTTAACGGCCCTATTTTATGGGATGCGGGTAATGACAAGCCGTTTTGCATTACTTTCCAGTCGTCCCAGGAGGCTTCCACTCCGCCAATAGGAATAATATGAACCCACATTTGGTAACTTTCTGGGAAACCCGTCGGTCCCAATTTCCATAAATAGGCATCCCCGGGAGTCGTACCGCCCGATGAATAGATGACCAATAAACCCTGAGAGCCATCTTCAAAGTCGACCAAGCTTCTTGAAGTACCCTTATCGAACACTTTGAAAGGAGCCACCAACCAAAACGAATCATTGTTGAAATAGGCCAACGCTTTTTCAACAATGGCTGCAGCTTCCGTATCCATTAGAAGTGTGTTATCTTCATAAACGACACTTTTTTCAGGGGTGTTCAGATCTAAATCTACCTTATAATCCCTCCAGGAAACCTGTACTCTTCCGTTTTGCTTGTCCCACTGATAACGATGGGCACCACCAGCAAAGGTCCATTCCAAATAACGGGTTTTCTTGTACTGTTCGTTGTTCACGGCCTTTAGCATTTTTTCTGCCAAAGCATCCGCTTGGGGTCCGGCGGTGCCTTGAGGTAAAGGCTGGTCGTATAGCATATATAGCACTCCAAAAGCGACCACTCCTATGAGTAGGAACCCCAGTAGAATTTTAAGTAACCGTTTAAAAAATCGTTTCATCCTCTTTTAATGTTCTGTACTGGAAAACTCTTTCCTTTAGCCGAAACCAAACCAAGTGTGATCAGCGTACGGTAGTTTAGTAACCTACAGCCATATCATCTCCCCGTTTATCCGCGCCACCTTCTAATCTGCCGTCTGGCAGTACACATATCGCGTCGACCTTACCAATAATTGGCGTACGCTCTTCATTGATAATATACCCTTTTGATTTAAGTGCTGATTTTAATGCTTCTGAAAACCCTTCTGGTTCAAAGATAACCATATCCGGGAGCCATTGATGATGAAAACGGGGGGCGTTGACGGCTTCCTGCATGCTCATATTGAACTCGTACCCATTCAGTATGGTTTGTGCCACCGCCGTAATGATGGTAGAACCTCCTGGAGTCCCTACGACCATATATAATTGCCCTTCCTTTTCTACTATGGTAGGGGTCATACTGCTAAGCATCCGTTTTTCGGGTGCGATACTGTTGGCATCGGCCCCGATGAGGCCAAACATATTGGGAACTCCTGGTTTGGCACTAAAATCGTCCATTTCATTGTTCAGGAAAAAACCAAGTTCATCGCAATATAATTTTGATCCATAGGCCCCGTTGAGGGTCGTGGTGACCGATACGGCATTTCCCTCCGAATCGACGATAGAGTAGTGGGTGGTCTCCATACTCTCTACAATTTCTACATTGCCCCGTTGTACGTCTTCTGATTTGGTTGCCTCGTCAAAGGAGAAATTGGCCATGCGTTCTTGAAGATAGCCATTACTTAATAAAACGTCTAACGGAATGTCTACAAAATCAGGGTCACCCAGAAAATAATTGCGATCGGCATAGGCACGTCTGGAGGCTTCCGTAAATACTTGTATGGCTTCACTTGAATTATGACCGAATTCCTTTAGATTATAAGGTTCGATCATCTTAAAAATTTGATTGATGGTCACCCCGCCGCTACTTGGCGGACTCATAGAAATAATCCTAAGGTCTTTATAATCGAAAATAATCGGTTGCCTCCATTTGGCTTCGTATTTGGCCAAGTCCTCTTCGGTGATGAAACCTCCTTTTTCTTGTATAAAGTTTGCCAAGGTTTTTGCCGTTTCTCCCTTGTAAAAGCCATCACGGCCATTTTCGGCAATACGGCGCAAGGTATTGGCCAATACGGGATATCTAAGGGTGTCGCCCGCCGAGCAACCAATAGGAAAAGAGGTAGATCCATCATTTACCTCTAAGATAGCCTCCCGGTAGTTATCGAAGCGTTTGGCTTGTTTTTCGGTGGCTACGATTCCGTTTTCGGCAAGGGCGATTACAGGCGCTAAAATATCCTTTAGAGGTAACGAACCAAATTTTTCGTGTACTTCTATAATACCGGCCACTGCACCGGGGACACCCACCGCAGTGGCTCCTTTGGTACTCATATTTGGGATTACATTGCCCAAGGAATCCAAGTACATATCTTTATGGGCCGAGAGCGGAGCCTTTTCACGGTAATCCAATCCGCCTACATTTCCATCTGTTTTTCGATACACCATAAAACCACCACCGCCTAAATTACCCGCAAAAGGATACGCTACCACTAGGGCCATTTCGGTAGCGACCATAGCATCAAAGGCGTTGCCTCCTTTTTGAAGTATTTCTACACCGATTTTGGAAGCCTCTTCCCGGGCAGAAACAACCATTGCCTTTTCGGCAACGAGACCAGTGGGCGTAGCTGGTTGTTGTTTGCAATTAAGAAATAAAAAGATACTCAGAACGGGGAACAATAGTTTCAATCGGGTCATTCAATACTTAATTAAATTATGGTGTGATGGTTTTTCCTCTATTTTTTTATTTATCTCGGTCTTTCTCCAGTAATGAACGGTACTTTTGCTTGGAGAAAGCAATCAGTTCTTCAAAAAAAAGCGTAAACTCTTCTTCAAAAGCTTCGTAGTGTTCCTCAAGGTCCAAAATAGCAAAATTCATTTTGGAACGGTTCTGTGTTCTTCGGTTCATGCCATTCAGCACCTTGGCAATACCTTCCATTTTAGAATAGTTGAATATCCAGTTATCGGAAATCATATAAGGCATCATCCGTTTTACGCCATCAGGAAGTATGTCGTACCGATCTTCCAACAAATCATAAAAATCATCTACAAATTCTGCTAAGGGTTTATCAGCGTATCGCTTCCAATTTTTGGCCAAAAAATGATCGTAAAAGATATCGACAATGACCCTGCTGTAATGGCTGTAGTTTTCGTGCAATCGCTTGCTGCTCTGTTTTGGAACCGGGTGCGTATCCGTGAAGGTGTCAATGGCCCGGTGTAGCAGTATTCCCTTTTGAACACGGTCGGGAAAATGTTTGTATTTATTGCCTCGGATGCTATCGGCGATGAAGTTCCCGATTGTGATATCATCATCATCAAAAGACAAGTAAATATGAGCTAAAAAATTCATAGGAACCAAAGAAGCTTCTTCGCGTCGAATTTACGAATTAAGCCGTTGCGATTAACGGCAACCTTCTATATTTGCAAAAACTTTTTAACACAGTATGACACTTATTAAATCTATTTCCGGAATACGAGGGACCATTGGCGGAAAACCAGGGGATAATCTTACTCCCATCGACGCGGTGAAGTTTGCCGCGGCTTATGGCATATGGCTCAAAGAATATAGCAAAAAGAACAAGCTAAAAGTAGTAATCGGTCGCGATGCACGGCTATCTGGGGAAATGATTCAAAATTTGGTGGTGTCTACACTGGTCGGGCTGGGAATTGATGTGATCGATCTGGACCTCTCGACAACGCCCACTGTTGAAATCGCCGTTCCGCTTGAACAGGCAGATGGAGGTATCATCCTCACCGCAAGCCATAATCCCAAACAATGGAACGCCTTAAAGCTCTTAAACGAAAAAGGTGAATTTTTAGATGCCGCCCAAGGCGCCATGATCCTAAAAATTGCGGAGGAGGAAGATTTTTCATTTTCCGAGGTAGATGATCTGGGCACCATTATAAAGAACGACGCGTATATCGATATTCATATTGACGAAGTATTGAATTTATCCCTAGTCGATGCGGCCGTGATCCGCGCGGCCAAGTTCAAAGTGGTAGTGGATGGTGTCAACTCTACAGGCGGTATTGCCATTCCTAGACTTTTAGAGGCTTTGGGAGTAGAAACCATAGAATTGTATTGTGAGCCAACTGGACACTTTCCGCACAATCCAGAACCGTTAAAAGAGCATTTGGGCGATATCTGTGACCTCGTGCTTCAGGAAAAGGCGGACTTTGGAATTGTTGTAGATCCCGATGTGGACCGTTTGGCCTTTATTAGTAATGATGGGGAAATGTTTGGTGAGGAGTATACCCTGGTAGCCTGTGCCGATTATGTATTGGGCAAGACCAGCGGAAATACGGTATCGAACCTTTCGTCCTCCAGGGCATTGCGCGACATCACCCGGAAACACGGAGGCACTTACGAAGCTGCGGCTGTTGGGGAAGTGAACGTGGTAACAAAAATGAAAGCGAACCAAGCCGTCATAGGAGGCGAAGGAAATGGAGGCATCATCTATCCGGAGAGCCATTATGGTCGGGATTCTTTAGTGGGAACGGCTTTGTTTTTGATGCTCATGGCCGAGTATGGGGGCACGGTGGCGGAGTTGCGTGCAAGCTATCCCTCCTATTTCATGAGTAAAAAGAAAATTGAACTTACACCCGATTTGGATGTTGATGGCATTTTAGCTTCTATGGCCAAAAAGTATGAAAGTGAAGAACTATCGACCATCGATGGAGTTAAAATCGACTTCCCGGAAAATTGGGTACACCTTCGAAAATCGAATACGGAACCTATTATTCGAATTTATACGGAAGCAAAAAGTCAAGTTGAGGCAGATGCCTTGGCGGATAAGATTATCGCTGAGATAAAAGCAATAGCAAACACATAAAAGTATACTGTAACTTTGGAAGTTAGGATTTAGAACTTGCAGCAAAGGCTGCTGGTACCTTATCCCGATGTTTCCAGCGTTTGTGGGTCCATAGGTAGTATGCCGGAGCCTCATAAATTTGTTGCTCCGCTAGACGCAGGAACGTATCGGTTATCTCATTTTTTTCGGTTTTTCGCCCGTCAAGGGCTATCGTACTAAACTCTGCCTCGTAGTAGCCCCGTTTTATTTTAGACACCTTTAGGAATATCACGGCAAGATCCATTTTTCGTGCCATCATTTCCGCCCCGTTGATTACCGGTACCTTTATCCCCATAAACTCTGTCCAGTAGTGTGCTAGATGTGCTTGGGGAGATTGGTCGCTCACCATACCAAAAATTCCTTTGATTCCCTGCTGTCTATTACGTACCACCGTTTTCACGGTTTCTTTTTGTGTGATCAGGGTGGTATTCCACTTGGCACGCACGCGTCTCGCCCAAGCATCGAAATAGCTATTGGTTATTGGTTGGTATACGGCATATCCGTTAGACTTTAGATAATTGTTCATACTCATATTCCATTCCCAACTGGCATAGTGCGAGCAGACTACGAGGATGCTTTTTTCCTTTTCGATTTCCCGAACCAGCTCAATGTTCTTAATTCGGTATCGTTTTGCAATCGTTTCTTTAGAAATATGCATGGTCTTGATCATCTCGAGAAAAATATCGCAAAGATGCCGGTAAAAGGTTTTTTCGATCTGTTTTAGTTCGGTATTGGATTTTTCCGGAAAAACCAACTCAAGATTGCTCCGAACCACTTTCTTTCGATATCCGATGATGTGATAGACCAGAAAATAAACAACATCGGAGAATAGATATAACAGACGAAAGGGAAGTATGGAAATAAGCCAGATAAACGGATAAGCCAGAATAAAGACAAGTAGTTGCATCCACAAAAAAATCTAGGCAAATATAGCTATATTTGGCAGCAAACTTAAAAGATCTGCATGTTCGATAACATACACTTGGCTACCATTGCTATTATCGCCGCAAACCTCTTGGTTTCTATCAAAGGATTCGATGATCGTTCGTTTTTTGAACGCTATAAATTTGGTATCAGCCCTATTCGGGCAGGGGAAAAGGAGCGAATGCTAACCTCTGGCTTTTTACATGTAGATTGGTCCCATCTGCTATTTAATATGCTAACGCTTTATTTTTTTGCCAATGTGGTTATTTCTTGGTTGGGGCCCGGGAAATTCTTAGCGGTGTATTTCATTAGCCTGGTTGCGGGGAGTCTTTTGGCCCTTTTCTTTCATAAAGACGAGCCTTACTATAGTGCGGTCGGTGCCAGTGGGGCGGTTACAGGGATTTTATATGCTGCTATTTTATTGCAACCCAGTATGAACCTTTATCTGTTTTTTATTCCGATTCCCATTCCTGCATATGTCGTAGGAATCGGATATTTGTTATATTCTATTTATGGAATGAAAAATAGGGTGGGGAATATTGGTCATACGGCCCATTTCGGAGGCGCTATGGGCGGTTATATAACGACCCTTCTGTTTATGCCCGATCTTCTTTTTAGGGAAACGTTGATGGTTATTCTTTTGGCCATTCCCATTGCCATCCTTTTTGTATTGGAAAAAATGGGCAAAATTTAGCAAAACGCCTCATTCTGGCGTATTTATGACCTCTAATGAGCTAAACCATGCCATTCATCGAAAAAATTGTAGGAAATTATACCATAGGGGGTACTTTTACGTTTTAGTTAGAGCCCAAATCTAATTAACAAACCTACTTAACTATGAAAAGAGTTTCCCTCGCGGCACTTGCCGCGCTAGCACTGGTGACATCCTGTAGCGATGAAACCACTATTTACAGTGACCCTAAAGACGACGTTGTTCTAGAGGGTAATCAATCAGTTTTAGACAATAGTATTAACTTTGAAAGTTCCGGGGTACTGGATATTTTTGAATTTGATAAGACCACTGGAAAGTTCTCCAAGAACAATGATGGCGAAGCGGGTGATTATCCCCTTACGCTGGTCGCACAGGTAAAGTCCCCGTCATATAACGGTACCTTACTAACAGCTTCGCATGTTGATGTTGAAGGCGATTATGCCTATGTTTCGTATAATACGGCAGGTGCCACCTATTTAGGGGGCGTTGACGCCATCAATATCAGTGACCCCAATAATCCTAGGGTTACGGGACGTTTATATTACACCAATGCCGATATCAATTCCCTGAAGTACGACAATGGATACGTTTATATTGCCGGAGGGTTTGATTCTGAAAAATCCGCAACGATCGATTTTAATTCATTTGTGGGTAAAATTAGTGCTTCCAATGGCAGATTTGACCTCAGCGGTGGCATCACTTACGGATTTCAAGAGGGCTTCAATGCCACAGACGTTAAGGTGATGGGCGACCAATTGGTCGTGACCAGTGGTAAAGACGGATTCATATCGGTCTACGACAAAAATGCCGTAGAAACGATACAAGAAGCTCCGTTTGCCGATTTAAGGGCCATGGCCATACAGGATAATAAGATTGCCATTTTAGATGGTAGTCAGGGAGTGAGTCTTTTGGATGAAAATTTACAGGCAACTACTGAAATCGCCATCGATTCTGACTTTGGAGATTTCTCCAAACGTACGTTGGCCTTCTATAACGATAATATTATTGTATCCGAGGGGTCCAAAGGGGCCGGTGTTTATGATGCCGGTTCGGGAACCTTGTTGGAATACATTCCTATTTTAATTAACCCGGAAGGGGTTGATAATTCAGATGTTGTAACGAACGCAGTAGCGGTCAATGAAGGTGTGGTATTAATGGCCAATGGTGGTGCGGGCTTATGCCTTTCCGAAGATACGGGCAACAATACCGATTTGGTTGGTATCATTGCTTTAGACGGTTCTGTCAACTATGTAGAGTCGAAGGGCGACTATGCCTTCGCTGCTTCAGGAAAATCCGGTCTTCAAATCATAAAAATGAACAAGCCAAGCGCCAGTTTGGTGGCAGAATGTGCATCAAGTCCGGCATATGAAGGCAGCGCCAACTTGAATGTAAATGAAGGGGAGGAGTTTGCCTATAGCGGTTCAAAACGTTTCCGAAATCTTAACATAAGTGGTTCATTGTTGTTGTGTGGTTCATGGACAGTAAGGGAAGATGTCAATATCAATGATAATGGTCTTTTTGAGATGAACGGTACCTTTGTGGTGGCCAGAAACAACAGAAAAAGAAATGTAACCTTAGGTCAAGGCGCTACCTTTAGGGTAGAAGGCAACCTAACCATTTACGGTGATTTGATCCTGAACGATGGTGCTACCCTTGAGTTTTTAGGGGATGATTCCGTAGTAAACGTATTCGGTTCTGTCGTATTGAATGGAAACGCTCAAGTAAGCGGTACGTTCCGAGATGTACAAAATAAGTTTTGATGGTTCAATTTAATAGGAATTAAAAAAAGCCCCGATACCATTTTGGTATCGGGGCTTTTTTATACTTGGAATGTTGTCCGTTAGAGCCTTAAGTGCTAGTTCAAAACTTCGGCCACTTTATTTTCCAAGGCAGCTCCCCGCAGTCCTTTGGCAATAATCACTCCATTTTCATCCAATAGGAATGCCGCAGGAATGGCTTCTACATTATAGAGTTTGGCAATCGCATCATTAAAATAGGCAAGGTTCGATACGTGGTTCCAAGCAAGGCCATCATCGGAAATAGCCTTTTTCCAGTCTTCCGCCTTCCGATCTAATGAAACCCCTAGGACATTGAATCCCTTGTCATGGTATTTTTCATACACCTTTACAATATTGGGATTTTCGGCCCTACACGGTTTGCACCACGCGGCCCAAAAATCGATGAGGGTTAATTTTCCCTTTACCTCACTCAAGCTAATTTCGTTTCCATTTGGATCGGGGGCGGTAAACTCCGGTGCAGTGGCACCAACATCGGTGCTTTTGGCATTTTCCTCTCTCTTTTTAATTGCATCTAGTTGTTCCATCACTCTTTTTGCCGCCTTGGTCTCTTTCATAGAAGGGGTAAGGCTATCGTACATTTGCTGAACTTCACTAGTCGGTAAGACACCTGAACCGAGGGCCCTTTCAATTAGCAAAGTCGAAATCAAGGCATTTGGATGTTCTTTGATATAAGTTAAATCAAAGTTTTTGTATTCCTCCTGCAGCTCTGTCATTTCGTCCCTTAAGGCGGCGATAGTCGGTTCATCCCTGCTGGCATTCGCTTTTTGCATATCTTCCTGAATAGACTGGGCCCTTGTGGAAATGGTTTGGAATTTCTCCAGATAATCACTGAATATATCGTTTTGTTCGGTACCTTCTACTTTGGCGACATTCAGGCTATCTTTTTGTGCAGACCATTCGATTTCCCCATTTTCTAGGACTAAGGCAGAATTTCCTCGCACTTTATCAATGAATAGGTAGTGCATTTCAGGGATATCCGCCGTTCCGGTAAAGATAAATTTGCCGTTTTCAACGGTCGTCGTATCCACGTCTACTGGTTGGTTGTTTTCTCCCAAGGCCTTTAGGTATACCGCCGTACCATTTTCTACCTCTCCTCTTAAACTTCCATTAACGACATAGCCTTCGGGCTTTGAGTTACAACTTGCTAGAATGCCCAACACACCAATGGTGTATATGATTTTTTTCATTTCTTCTTTTTTATTGGGGCCAAAGGTACAATTATTAGAGGGTATAAAAAAGCCCCTCAGGGGTATCCAAAGGGGCTAATAGGTATGCTATTTTTCTTTAAAATTGGTACCGAACGCCTAAAGCGATGTCGAAATCAAGGCTATCGTCAAAGTCACTGTAGCCAATCAACCCCAACTCAGGTCTGAAATCGAGCGAAAGTAATAACGGAAAGTCAAAATTATACTCGATTCCGATATTGCCCGCGGCAAAGACAAAAAGTCCCCCATCCGGATCAAAGGGCTCATCGTCTCGGAACCTCGGCTCAAAATCAACACTGCCTAGACCGCCACCGACTCCGTAATACCAATTGAATCCTCCATCGATGGGTAGCACCCATTGATATACTACGGCAATTTTAAAAGCATCGTACTCCCGACTATCGCGCCAGCCGAGATCAAGTTCCAGGCGATTGGTACGCTTAATTTGCTTTTGATAGGAGATTTCCGCTCCAAAACCATCGCTGTCCCCCAATCTAAGCCCGATAGCGTGGTTCGAAATTTCTTGCGCCTGCAGGCTGACCAGCCCAAAAAGCAATAAAAATGATAATGTCTTCAAAATCTTCATATATTCTAGTTTTGGTTCCTAATTAAGACACAAAAGGTAGCTGCCTCAACCAATAAAAACTTAATTTTGCTGCTAAAATTGTTCGAGTTTGGATAAATATTTACTAAAAGAGTTAGGAGATTCACTCACAGGCGAACTTCTTAACGATTCCCTCACGACTGCCCTGTATTCCACAGATGCCTCGGTGTATCGAAAGATTCCTTTGGCGGTGGCCTTTCCAAAAACGGTCGATGATATCAAAAAACTAATCTATTTTGCCAATAGGCATTCAGTGGGATTGATTCCCCGAACCGCTGGTACCTCTTTGGCCGGGCAATGTGTCGGTGAGGGTATTGTGGTAGATGTGTCCCGCTATTTTACAGACATCGTATATTTAGATGAGGAGCAACGTCGGGTTACCGTGCAGCCAGGGGTGATTCGAGACGAGTTGAACGCCTATTTGAAACCATATGGACTCTTTTTTGGCCCAAATACCTCCACTGCCAATCGCTGTATGATCGGCGGAATGGTCGGGAATAATTCTTCCGGTACGACCTCTATCAAATACGGGGTTACCCGAGATAAAGTAGTTTCCATGAAAACGCTGCTTTCAGATGGAAGCGAAGCGGAGTTCAAAGCCATTTCCAAGACCGATTTCACCAAAAAGATGCAAGGAGATAGCTTGGAAGCATCTATTTATAAAAACATATACAAAGAACTCTCTAATAGTTTAATAAGAGAAGAAATAAAGTCAAAATTCCCCAAACCGGGGATTCATAGGCGAAATACGGGCTATGCTGTTGATGAATTATTAAAAAGTGCGGTTTTTGAAGGTGCCGAAAAAGAAGTAAACCTTTGTGAATTATTGAGTGGTAGTGAAGGTACACTGGCGTTTACCACAGAAGTTACGTTGCAGTTAGATGCACTGCCCCCGGCATTATCCGCCATGGTGGTGACCCACTACTATACTTTGGAAGATTGCTTGGCCGACGTAGCGCCGGTTATGCATCACGGGTTGCATACCTGTGAAATGATGGATAAGGTGATTCTGGACTGTACCAAGAATAATCGTGATCAGCTGAAAAATCGTTTTTTTGTTGAAGGAGACCCTGCGGCCCTATTAATGCTCGAAGTAAAGGGGCAAACCCAGGAAGAGCTGGACGTACAGCTCGAAAATCTTTTAAGCGCCATTGAAGTCTCTGATCTCAGCTATGCCAGCCCTGTGCTAAAAGGCGACGATATTAGTAAAGCACTGGAACTGCGAAAAGCAGGACTCGGACTGTTGGGCAATATTGTCGGTGATCGAAAGGCCGTTGCCTGCATAGAGGATACGGCAGTGGCTCTGGAAGACCTTAAGGATTTTATCGGAGAGTTTTCGGAAATTATGAAAGGGTATGACCAACAAGCAGTCTATTATGCCCATGCAGGGGCAGGGGAGCTGCATTTGCGCCCTATCCTAAACCTCAAAAAATCGGAAGACGTTACGCTTTTCAGGGCGATTACCACCGATGTGGCCCAATTGACAAAAAAATATCGAGGTTCTTTCAGTGGTGAACACGGAGATGGAATCGTTCGGGCCGAGTTCATTCCCCTGATGATCGGTGAAAAAAACTATGAGTTGCTTAAGCGCATAAAGACCTATTTTGATCCGAACCGTATTTTTAATCCTGGAAAAATTGTCGACCCGTATCCCATGGATGCCTCCCTACGATATGAAATTGATAGGGAAGAACCTGAGGTCGGGACCTTCATGGATTTTTCCGATAGTGAGGGCATCCTAAAAGCCGCCGAAAAATGCAATGGCAGTGGGGATTGCCGAAAAACACACGAAATGAAAGGGGCCATGTGCCCTAGTTACCATGCCACTAAAAATGAGCAGCACACCACAAGGGGCAGGGCGAATGCGCTTCGTGAGTTTTTGACCAGTTCAGAACAAGAGAATCGATTTGACCAAAAGGAACTGAAAGAGGTTTTTGATTTGTGCCTTAGCTGCAAAGCCTGTAGTAGCGAATGCCCAAGTAATGTGGATGTAGCAACGCTCAAAGCAGAGTTTTTATACCAATACCAAGAAGCGAACGGTTACCCGTTGAGGGCCAAATTATTTGCTCACAATACCAAACTGAATCTATTGGGGAGTAAGGTCGCCGGGCTTACCAATGCGGTTTACAATTCAGGTGTTTTAGGTGGAATGCTAAAGAAAACGGCTGGGGTGGCACCACAAAGAAGCTTTCCGAACGTTTCAAATATTGATTTTGATAAGCACCTTCAAGAGTTTAAAAATAAACATGTTATAACAAACAAAAAGGTAGTTCTGTATATCGACGAGTTCACCAGGTATATGGATGTGGAACTGGGGAAAGACGCTATTGAAGTATTGGTGCGCTTAGGCTATGATGTTTCCTTGTTCTATGGGGAAAGTGGACGTACGTATATTTCAAAAGGGTTTTTAAAACAGGCTAAGAGGTTGGCCGCAGAAAATATACGTAGATTAAAGGATTTTACTGCGAAAGGGGTGCCGATCGTAGGGCTCGAACCTTCTGCCATTCTTACCTTTCGTGATGAGTACAAAAGACTTGCCGAAGATACGGCTACGGCTACGGCTATCGGCCAGCATAGCTTTTTGATAGAGGAGTTTTTATCCGATGAGATACAAAAGGGCAATATTGCCGCCGATCGTTTTACCAAAGAAGCCAAGGAGGTGAAAATACATAACCATTGCCACCAAAAAGCACTTAGCAATCAGAAGGTGACCTTCGATATGTTGAATGTGCCTGAAAATTACAAAGTATCCATTATCAGCTCTGGTTGTTGCGGTATGGCGGGTTCTTTTGGGTACGAAAAGGAGCATTATGCGGTGAGTATGCAAATTGGTGAGTTAAAACTATTCCCTTCAGTACGCAAAGCTCCGAAAGAGACCATTATAGCGGCCAATGGCACGAGCTGTAGGCATCAGATTTACGACGGAACCAAACGGAAGGCACTGCATCCAATCTCCGTTCTGAAACAGGCATTAATCAACTAGGGGTTCTTCTTCCTCCTTGTTGGCTTTTTCTTTTCCGCTCGTAATCGAGGCAATGAGTTCGTGGATATCCATATGCTTCAGTTCCTCATCGGCGAAAAAAGGGGATAGTCTATCGTGATTGTACCGATAAATCTTCCAACGTTTAAAAGAATATTCAAGAGCGGTCAGGTTTTCGACCCAGTCTCCAGAGTTTAAATAGGTACATCGCCCTTTTTTAGAGACCACTATTTCTTTTTTGGGTTGGTGAATGTGGCCGCAGATTACATAATCATATCCTTTTTCTATCGCTAGGTCTACCGCGGTTTTTTCAAAATCCGACACATACCGTACCGCCCCCTTGAACCCGTTCTTTATCTTTTTGGAAAGAGAGTATTTTTCCTTTCCCAACCGAGTCAATCCCCAGTTAGTGATACGGTTGATCAGAATAAGGACATTGTAGCCGTACCCTCCCAATTTGGCCAACCATTTCATGTTTTGGATTGACAGGTCAAAAACATCCCCGTGAAAGAACCACGCTTTTTTACCATCGAGCTGTAGTACCAATTTGTTTACGATATGCAATTTTCCTATGTCGGTATCGCTAAATTTTCGCAACATTTCGTCATGGTTGCCGGTAATATAGAAAACGTCGATGCCTTTGGAGGCCATGCTGATAATTTTGCGTACCACTTTCATGTGTGCAGCAGGGAAATACCGTTTGCTGAATTGCCACATATCAATAATGTCACCGTTCAAGATGAGTTGCTTGGGCTGAATACTGTTAAGATATATTAACAGCTCATCGGCATGACAACCATAAGTGCCCAGATGTACGTCTGAAATGACCGTTATGTCGACTTTGCGTTTTTTCAAAATAGTTTTTTTTGCAAAATAAACCTGTTGGTATCAATTTAACAGGAAATTATGGTCAACAATATGTGTTCTTTTGATTACCTAAAGCTTATTCGAATCGACCTAATGTTAGGAAAACATTACGGCAAGGCTATTTTTGGTCGAATGTGATTTAAAAATTACCTTTGCCCACTTCGTCGAAAGCCTCACCTAAGTTACTGCTGAGGGTGTTTTGACCGGTGAAGACAAAACCTAGATACTACAAACAAATGGCGGGCAATACCTTTGGAAACCTTTTTAAGTTAATGACCTTCGGGGAATCACATGGCGTAGCGATTGGTGGGGTTTTAGAAGGATGTCCTTCAGGTATTGAATTGGACCTTGAAGCGATACAAAAAGAACTGGATAGGCGAAAACCAGGCCAATCGGCGATTGTGACCCAACGCAAGGAGCCGGATACGGTAGAATTCTTTTCCGGTATTTTTGAAGGCAAGACAACCGGAACACCCATCGGGTTCGCTATTCGAAATACCAATCAAAAATCACGGGATTATTCCCATATCAAAGATTCGTACCGGCCCTCGCACGCCGATTATGTGTACGATCAAAAATATGGTTTTCGTGATTACAGAGGTGGTGGTCGTAGCTCGGCCCGGGAAACGGCCAGTAGGGTAGTGGCCGGAGCCATTGCCAAACAGTTTTTAAAAGGAATCGAGATAAGTGCCTTTGTTTCACAGGTAGGGGCGTTGAAAATGGATAAAACCTATCAAGAACTCGACCTCTCCCTAACCGAATCAAACCCTGTTCGCTGTCCAGACCCGGATACCGCGGCGCAAATGGAGACTTACATCAAGGAAGTCCGCAAGGAAGGCGATACCATTGGTGGTATTATTAGTTGCGTTATCAAAAACGTACCTATCGGTTTGGGAGAGCCGGTCTTCGACAAGCTACATGCAGAACTGGGGAAGGCGATGCTGTCTATAAATGCGGTAAAAGGCTTTGAATACGGTAGCGGATTTGACGGGGTGAAAATGAAAGGCAGTGCCCATAACGATCAATTCAATCAAGACGGCACTACTAAAACCAATCACAGCGGCGGTGTACAGGGCGGTATTAGCAATGGTATGGATATTTATTTTAAAGTAGCCTTTAAGCCCGTTGCTACCGTAATACAAGGATACGAGACCATCGACAAAGACGGGAATATGGTGCAAACCCAGGGAAAAGGGCGCCACGACCCCTGCGTGGTTCCCAGAGCAGTGCCCATTGTAGAAGCCATGGCGGCCTTGGTCTTGGCAGATTATGAACTTTTGAACAGAACGATAAAGAAATAGAACATTTGTTCATTTAAAAAATCAATACAATCCTCTTGACTGTGGGGCAAGGTGTATTTCATTCGTTCATTTTTCTTCTTCCATCCAAAAATAGTATCTTACCCATTTAAACCAAACGATACATGCGGAAACTCGAATTGCACTGGAAAATCTTGATAGGAATGTTACTCGGATTACTCTTCGGTTTCGCCATGACCTATCCGGATTGGGGCAGGAATTTTGTAACCGATTGGATAAAACCTTTTGGAACCATCTTCGTGAATCTGCTAAAGTTGATTGCAATCCCCTTAATTTTAGCCTCGTTGATCAAAGGGATATCCGATTTGAAGGATATCACCAAATTCAAGAAAATTGGGCTTCGCACGATTGGAATCTATGTGTTCACCACCGTGGTCGCCATTACCATCGGTCTCCTGTTGGTCAATGTGTTAAAGCCAGGAGAAGGGATTAGTCCCGAGACCATCGATAAACTTTCGGCCACGTATGCGAACGACAAGGGGGTTACCGATAAATTGGACGAAGCCTTAAAGCAGAAAGAAAGCGGACCACTTCAGTTTTTGGAAGATATGGTACCCGATAATGCCATTGCCGCGATGAGCGATAACGCCTTAATGCTCCAAGTCATCTTTTTCACCATTTTTTTGGGTATATCCATGCTTTTGATCGGAGAAAAAAGGGCAAAACCATTGAAAGACTTCTTTGACTCTTTGAACGACGTGGTGCTTAAAATGGTCGATTTGATCATGCTGACGGCACCATATGCCGTTTTTGCCCTATTGGCGAACGTGGTGGCCTCTTCTGGAGACCCTGATTTGTTGATAGCACTGTTAAAGTATTCCGGGGTCGTAGTGTTCGGCCTGTTTTTGATGATCGTTTTCTATTCCTTTGTGGTTGCGATGTATACGGGAAAGAACCCATTTTGGTTTTTAAAGGAGATCAGTCCAGCACAGTTATTGGCCTTTTCCACGAGTTCCAGTGCTGCCACCTTACCGGTGACCATGGAACGCGTAGAAGAACATATGGGGGTCGATAAGGAGGTGTCTAGTTTTGTATTGCCGGTGGGGGCTACCATTAATATGGACGGTACCAGCCTTTACCAAGGAGTAGCGGCTGTTTTTGCCATGCAGGTTTTATGGCCCGAAGGGCTCTTATTCAGTAACCAAATCATCATAGTGCTTACAGCGCTTTTGGCCTCCATCG
Organism: uncultured Flavobacteriaceae bacterium; assembly: GCA_947493175.1. GTDB lineage: Bacteria > Bacteroidota > Bacteroidia > Flavobacteriales > Flavobacteriaceae > Pelagihabitans. The sequence continues at coordinate 175,258 of CANLQD010000002.1, forward strand.
GTTCTGCTGCCGTACCGGGAGCGGGAATGGTGATGCTTGTCATAGTACTGGAATCAATCGGCTTTCCCCCGGAACTATATCCGATTGCCTTGGCGCTTATTTTTGCCGTAGATCGTCCGTTAGATATGTGTAGGACCGTCGTGAATATTACCGGTGATGCCACCGTATCTATGGTAGTGGCAAAGTCCGTTGGAAAATTAGGAAAACCACATCCTCAGGAATGGGACGACCACTTAGAGGAAGTAATATAGGTTTTGTAGAAAATATTGAATAAATATATTGGCTGCGCAAAAGCTATGAACAACCATCTGATAATCAAAAATGGAACCTCATGAACATCTGTTTTTTAATGTATCCTTGGGAGGAAATCGATCCTGAAAACGACACTAGTCTTGCACTTATACACGAATGTGTAAAGCGAAAACATGGGGTTGCCCTATGTACACCTGCCAATCTAACCATACGAAATAGTGTCACCAATGCCTTTTGTACCGTAATCGGGCGAATGGATAAGGTGCCCGGCAATCTGAAAAGCTTTTACAAACAAGCGAAGACCCGGGAAGAAATGCTTCCGCTTGCCGGTTTTGATGTAATTTTCATGAGGGCCAATCCGCCTTTAGACCCCATTATGTTAAATTTTCTGGACTCCGTGAAAGATGATGTCTTTATCGTCAATTCCCTTCAGGGCCTTCGCGAAGCGAATAATAAACTGTATACGGCCGCTTTCGGTGATTCCCATAGCAACATTATCCCGACTACCCATGTGTCAAAGAACAAAGGATATTTACTGCGACAGATAAAGGAATCGAAATCCGACAAAATGATTTTAAAACCTTTGAACGGGTTTGGTGGTTCCGGTGTAATTTTGATTGAAAAATCGGCCATGAGCAATATCAAGTCACTACTTGATTTTTATGTAACTAACTCTGATGGAACATCTAACTATGTGATACTTCAAGAATATATTGAAGGTGCGGATCAAGGCGATGTGCGTATCTTATTGTTAAACGGCGAACCGATCGGGGCTATGAAACGGGTTCCTGGTTCTGACGACCATCGTAGTAATGTGTCCGCAGGAGGTACGGTCGCCAAACACCATTTGACCAAGGAGGAGAAAGCCCTTTGCAAACAAATTGGCCCCAAGCTGGTAAAAGATGGTCTTTTTTTCGTAGGAATCGATGTTATTGGTGGCAAGTTGGTCGAGGTAAACGTAATGTCTCCAGGTGGGATCACCTATATGAACAAAGTGTACAAGACCAAAATTCAGTGCACGGTTATCGATTTTGTAGAGAGTAAGGTGCTCGACAAACTGCAGGCCTTTCAAAGACGAACCAGATTACGTGATGAAGTCGAGAATGCTTAGACTAAGCGTTTCCAATATCATCGAGAATATAAAGGCACAAATTCCCTTTGAAGCGGTTGCCGAGGATTATTCCTTTACACTAAAAATTGATTCGTATGCGCCCTATATCTGTGGGGCCGTACATGATGGACACCAATTTCGAAAATCCTTATGGGAGAATTGCCTACATACCGAATACGAGCGTTGGTATGAGGAAGATCCCTGTACCAAGGAAATGGTACAATCGCACCCTATTGTTATTGCCGGTTGTGATAGCCGGTTTGAATACGATTTAAACCGAGCCCCGGAAACCGCAATTTATACCGATGCCTGGGGCAAACAATTATGGAAAAACCCCCTATCGTCTGAAGAACGGGATATGAGCCTTCAAAAACATACCGATTTTTATAGGGTGGCACATGCTTTGGTACAACAAATTGAATTGATGTACGGGAAAGCGATCGTGTTCGATATGCATAGTTACAATTGGAAACGTTGGGATCGACAGGTGCCTACCTGGAATCTAGGGACTACAAATATCGATCACAAAAGGTTTTGGAGCTTGGTAGACTCTTGGCGCTATAAACTAGGGGCAATGCAATTGCCCAATGGCATCGAATCGACCTCCAAAATCAATGATACGTTTCAAGGGAACGGCTATTTTTTGAAATACATCACGAAAAATTTTGAGAATACCCTGGTTTTGGCAACAGAAATTTCCAAAATCTACTGCAATGAACTCACGGGCATACGATTTCCTGAAGTGGTACGTTCCGTAGAGGAGCAATTGAAAGAATTGATACCTTTACAGGCCGAGGAATTTCACCAGCGTACCCTATGATGCCCCTATCAACATCCACTGATTTTCAGAAAGAATATACCGAACTATTCGAAATTGACACCAATTTAGATCGTTTGGTTCAGAAAATCGAATTGTTGAGTTATGTGAATCCGTTGAACACCGAAAAGGAAAAACAACGCTTTTTTAGCTCTAAATACCTGGAAAACCCTGTTTTTAGATATCCCAAACTCAAGTTCGACCCCTACGAATTACATAGATTGTTCTTTTCACAGCGTTTAGAGCGTATCGAAAACGACGAAATTCGCCAATTGTATCAGGATGTCATTTATTACTATTCCAATATGGTGCAATGCATCGAAACCATAGGACAGGGAAAGCGGTTTTATTACAATTCGTTACGTGTTTACGGTTCCCCAACAGAGCGTGATGTGCAGAATGCAAGGTTTATACTTCATTATGCCAACGAGCCTGTTTCCGGAGATATGGATAAGATCTATAGCCCGGAGGAAGCCAAAGCGTATTTCGAGGAATTCTCAAAACAGTACGACTTTCCGCTAAATATTAGGTTTTCTACCCATATTGCGGCAGATGCCATGGTGAGCAATGTGTCCCAGACCTTACTGATCAAAAAGAATACCAAGTTCAGCAAAAATCAACTACTTACCTTGGCCAACCATGAAATTGGAGTGCATTTGGTGACCACTTACAATGGGATGCTGCAACCCTTAAAGATTTTTTCCAATGGCTTTCCCAAGAATGTCGAGACCCAAGAAGGACTGGCTGTACTCAGTGAATATATGGGTGGTGCCTTAACCTTAAAAAGACTCAAGGAGCTGGCATACAGGGTTTTGGCCTCGGATAGTTTAATCAAGGGGTATGATTTTTCAGATACCTTCGATTTGATTCATAATCAATATAAGCTGAATCGGAACGACGCATTTGCAATTACCTTAAGGGCCCATCGGGGTGGAGGCTTTACCAAGGACCGCTTATACTTGAGCGGACTTCGAAAAATCTACAAACGCTATCAAAAGGAAGCTGCGATGGACAATTTGCTAACGGGGAAGGTGTCGTTAGACTACGAAGATGCCATCAAGGCGTTGTACAAAAAAGGGCTTGCCTTAAAGATTACCCATCGCAATCATGCGTATCGTCAGAACTTGAACGCTGACAAGACCTTAGAGTTTATCCTCAATAATTTAAAGTAGCATCTTCTAATCGAATTCATGGTGTATTTGGCCTTCCGAAAAAAAGGTTTCGGGGCCGATTTTGCTGATGATGGCCGTCTTGGCAACTATGCCATCGATTAAAAGGCGGTGAATGATGGTATCGTTTTGATTCATAACACCGTCTAGTTCGTTGCCTACCAATTCATAGGTATACAAGGCAGCTGTGGTGCTCTGGGCATTCGTCGTAAAACTATAGGACCATGGAAACTGGTCGATCGTCCTATTCTCCCAGCTACTATCTGAAACTCTGTAACGAATGTTAAATGGACGATCAAAATTGGTCTCTGTTTCGTATCGTACGGTTTTTCCGGTATTGGCACTGCTTATAGTTTTGTCCGGGTCGTAGAATTCAAAGAAAAGTACTTCCATAGGTAGATTGATATTGCCTCTGCTGTTTGCAAAACGTGTAACGGACTCGATTAAGCGGTCTTTGAAGTACATTTTAAAGTTCACTTCCTCATGCGCTAAACCGTCACCATAGAACCCGTTGATATACCCACCGATAAAGGAACTGGTATCCGGCACTTGAAATGTTTGTTCCCACGGCAAAGCCACCACTTTTAGGTTGCTAATGGGCATATTGTTGTGTAGAATAGGGCTAAAGTCTAGGGTGCCGCTGTAATTGCCAGAAAGGGTATAGCGAACATCGCCCCCAGATTTTACCGCTTCGCCATTTTCAATTGTTGGTTCTGTTGAAAACCCTTCCGAATCATCGAGTGAACAGGAGGAAAGTCCGATAAGTACTGCCGAAACGGCAAAGAGTAACAAAAAAGCCTGTTTTTTCATAGGTATTGTATTGAGACGCTGTACATGAAGTAGTCTATATTGGTTGCAAAAGGTTGCGTCAGTAAACAAGAATCCGTACTATCCCGGAATTTGAGACCGGGATAGTGCGGGCCAAAAAAACTAAAAGATTCATAAGGGTTGCTAAAGCGAAATGGTTTTGTGCTTGGGATATTTCACCTGGAACGAAAAACTTTTGCTACGGGTTTCTTTTGGTGCTAAGGTCATTTTCCAAGTGAGTACTCCCTTTTTAGAATCGTATTCGGCGTCTTTTGTAACGATATCGTCTACTTTGATCTCTTTGTTCTGCGAAATGGGGATACGGTCCATCAACTTTAAATCCACCTCGACGGTTTTATTGTTTTTGACTTCCAGATGGTAGGTACGATCTAACACCCGATTACTGCCGGTAAAGTTTTTGCTTTTAAAGTTTTTATCCTGTTTTCGTGTAACCGAGATGCTGGGTTCGATGCCTAATGATACCACCATCTCCTTGTTGGTGGTATAAGGGTCTATGGTCGTTTTACCTGCATACCCGCCCTTGAAATAGATGCTTGCTTCTCCCGGAAGTAAATTAAGGGCTTCCCAATCACGAAAACTACTTGTTAGGAATACATTCTCGTTCACTAGGGGAGCGGCCAAGTATTCGTAATCGGCCTTTAGTTGAAATGTGTTGATTTCCAGAGAAGTTATATCCGCATCGGATATAATCGTATACGATTTTTTAAGTGTAAATTTCGTATGGGTCACCTCATCCGAAACGGTACTTTTCTTGGTAGTAATAAGAATAACGCCATTGGAGCCCCGAGCTCCGTATAAGCTACTCGAACTTGTGCCTTTCAGAACTTCTACCGATTGAATTTCACTTTCATCCAAGTCTCCTTCCATGAAATCCGATACGGGAACACCATCGATGACATAGAGCGGGGGTTGGCGTTTTATGTTGGGGGTTGCATACTTTTGCGTTGCTGTTCCACGAATCTGAACACCGGGAGTACTACCAGCCAAAGTCCGGTTGATATCTTCGGAGGTTACACTGGAAACGGTATTTGAATAGTTCTTCTTATTGCTTGTCCCATATCCTACGACAACCACTTCATCAAGGGCCTGTGCATCTTCTTCCATACGAACGTTCATAACCGAGGAGTACATGGGAATTTCTTGGTTGTGGTGCCCTAAATAGGAAAACACGAGCTCTGACCCTCCTTGGGTGTTGATGGAGTAATAGCCATCAAAATCGGTCTGTGTGCCTTTTGATGTGCCCTTGATTACAATGCTGACCCCTGGCAGGGCCAAGCCTGAGCCATCCGTGACTACTCCTGTAATTTTTTTTACGGTGGGATTATAGACGTATCTGTGTTTCTGGGTAGGGTATTTTGGCCTGGGGGCATACCCGTTGGTAAAGTTAAGGTATTTGGTACCCAGATGGGGTTTGGCGACATTTATGGTGGGGTTCCCGGTCGAAAGCGTAATGTTGACGTCGTTCCAGTGGGCACCGGTTTTTTGATACACATGCGCTTTATAGGCTAACTTCAAGGGTTTTTTTAAACCTTCGGATTTAATGTCATAATTGGGAATCCATCCCGCATCGGCTACTTGGTACGATAGGATCAAATTTAGTCCGGTCGCTACCGGGGCATCTAGTTTTAGTGTAATTTCTCCTTGTTCCGTTTCCGGAGCGTTGTTTAGCTCCGCCAGTTGTTGTTTCAGGGATCGAATACGCTCATTATGGACATTGATGTTGGTATTGGCCTTAAAAATGGCATTTTTAATGGCGGTGATCCGTTCCCGGTAGTAGGTGCTTATTTCCTTTATATTTTCTAAGCTTAGATTTTGAAGCCGGGTGCCTACCGTACGATTGGCATAAATGACCTGTTCTTCTTCCTCCAAGCCGGAAATCGTATTTTTCAGTAGCGCGATTTGTTGCTCCAAGTCCTTGACTTCATGCTCTAAAGGCCCTGTTTCCCCTGAATTTTCCTGGATCTTCAGGTAATTGATGTCGTATTCCATCGAAAGAATGGAAACCGATTGCAGACCGGAAACCTGAATGCTGTTTTCATCGATTTTGGTCGATAACCCACCCAATACAATTGTGGAAGAGCCCTCCTTTACATGGCACATAGCGGTTCGCGTTACCTGGGCACCGTTTAGATATACGGTTACGTCGGTAATTTTTGAAGGAAGTTTGGGCCGCTCGGAGCCAAGCAGCAACCAAGGGCAAAGAATTAAAAGAAGTACTAGTTTTTTCATCGTTGTTGTTTTTAGAATAGTTATAAACCTATCCCAACATCCTAAAAACAGCAATGACCAATGTTTTAAACAAGCTTTTCAATGAGTAAACAGGCACTTTAAAATAGTTTTTAACGTTCAATAAAGATATTATACCAATTCTTGATTGAAAGCACCCTTTCAAACAGTTTCTTTTTAGGTTGCGTTTCAACATAGCATACGTCGCCAGGTTATATTATAAAAAGGTTTTCCTTTTCTTTGGTCTGTTTTGAATTCAGATTTGGTATTGGCGTTCATCAACCTGAATCTATTTATAATGCACCTTCGAATACCAATATTTCTGTTTCTTTTTGCAAACCTGACCGTCTTTTCTCAAAACATACCGGATAAAGGCTCCGTGGATAGTCATTTGTTCTTCGTGGAGCAACTTTCGAATTCAAAAGATCAAAATTTCCAGAGCATTTTTGCCGCATATGACGCTTTTATTTCCAGGAACCCTACCAATGTAACCGCTCAAATCGAGCGCTGTAAATTTCTTGGGAACGCCTATTGGGACGCCTATGAAGATTACAACCTCAAATATGACGAAACGGAGGAGTGTATTGCGGCACTCTATCAAAAATACCCCAATCATCCCGCGGTACTCATCTATCGGGCGGAAAACCTGTATGGGGAGGAACGAATGGAGGTGCTGCTAAAGGCTGATAAGGCCATTAAAGAAAACACGGATGCCTGGTCTAATGAACAACGGGCGGCCATATACCAAATGTTGGGAGACGCTCAAGAAGATAATGACGATTTTGCCCTTGCCTATTTTCTAAAAGCCCAAGAAGCAAACAATCGTCTAGATCTTTCTTTGCCTATTGCGGATATTTATCAAAGGCAAGGGAATTCACAACTTGCAAAAAATGTGCTGCTCCCCGCTTTGGAAAAAGATACGACCAAATGGGTCCTGAACCGAAAGGCAAATCTGCTATTGCAGTTAGAGGAACCCGAAAAGGCACTGGAACTGTTTAACAATATTACTCAAAGAGACTCCACCTTTATCGATAAGGGTGAAATGGCCGAGGTTTTTACAGACCTGGGCAACCTTGAGCTGGCAAGGAGCTTTTTGGTACAGGATACCTTGCAGGAATGGAATAGGGTAAGGAAACTGCAAAAGTTATTCAATCATGACCTGGCGCACTCTAGTTCGAAAATAGCGCTCGATTCCTATCGTCGCCTACAGCAACTGGATAGTAACGATGATTTGTTCGGGATTAAAAGACTGCGTCTGGCACTCAAATCGCCTATGTTGCCCTGGAAAGCAACGGAGCTGCTGCATCTTTTCTTTTTTGTACTCTCCATTCTGCTGCTTTTTCTGATTCCGTATTTCTGGGTGTTGCCGCTGCATAGCCTTGGCGGACTGTTGCGAAGAGCATCGGTTCGCATTGTTTGCAAAGTGCATTTTGGTTGGTCTATGAAGCATTTCTGGCTTATTAGCTTTCTGTACTTGCTTGCGCAATACCTTACCGTGGTGCTATTCGAGTACGAGGCGACCATCAATTACTATTTTGATATAGGCAACTACTACACTGAAGAAGCGGAAAATACGGAAAATTTAGCCGCAATGATGCTATTTTATGTCATTGCAATGGCTGTTTTTACCATGGTGATGTTGAACAAGAAAGCGTTAAAACATCTGTACCAATCAAACCTAGGGTTGTTGCGTATGGTGTCGCTGGGAGTTGGTTTTGTCATCTTTAATAGCATTTTGCTGCGGTTTTTAGGAAACTTCATTGATTTGAGCGATGCCGATGCCGTCGGGGTCCTCTTTAGTGCCAAAAGGGAAATACTGGCCATCTTACGCGGTTATGGGTTCGCCACGGCCGTTGTCGCGGCGGCCATCGTTGTGCCCATATATGAAGAGGTAATTTTTAGGGGCATTGTATTAGGGTCGGTAGAAAAGCAAGTAGGTTTTGTGGCCGCCAATATTTTTCAGTCCGCACTTTTCGCTTTGATCCACTTTGACCTAAGACTGTTCGCGTTCTATTTCTGTTTTGGAATTGTTACCGGATATTTTGCCGCACGGAGTAGGGGACTGCTAACGGGCATCGTTTTACATGCCATCAACAATTTTGTGGTGGTTACCATATTGTATTATTCGATGACCTAAGGTTGATTTTAGAGAAATTTCGCCTTTAATTCCGGGGTCGGAATCATACATTGGTCCTTTCTGCCGTACCATTTATACCGATTTTTCGCTACGAAATCGTATACGATATTTCGTAAACTGCTGGGAATCAAATTTAAAAACCGTGAGAGGGTGCGATATCCTTTTAGATGCCTTCCGATTTGCAAAGCGGCATCCGATTTTACATAATAGGCGACCCCGGGATCGATCAAAATGATGGAATCAATGGTGTTGGTATTAATATTGCGTTCTTGGAGCAGTTGTTGGCCTACATCGCTTTGGAGGGCGGCATAGCGAAAAAGATCTGCCTCGTCCCGTTTGATGACAAACTGAATGGAACTATTGCAAAGGTTGCAAACGCCATCGAATAGGATAATCTTTTTTGAACTTTCCACCATACAAAGATACGACCACCAGATTTGCTGCACTACTTTTTATAATGTATTTAAGAAAGTTGTTAAATCGATTTCTTTGTTCAGTCCTAATTTCTTTTTCAGACAGTATTTAGACTTCAAAATGCTATCCGGTAAGACATTCGAGGTGGCGGCAATCTCCTTGGTAGTTAGGTTCATGCGCAGAAACGCGGCCAAACGGATTTCCTTTTCCGAGATATCGGGGTAGTGCCCATGACGTTGAAATAGAGTTTGAGTTTCAAGACGCCTTTGTGTGGCGTAGATTGGGGGAATTCAATGTCGGTTACAATACATCGGAGAGGTGTTATGAGGCCGATGGAGTGTTTAAGATAACCGTCGCTACGGTAAGTTGTAAATGATATTTAGTGCATTTTTTATAAGAACGCAGTCGGTGTCGAAGGTTGTGGATTCAACAACCCGATGCCGGCTGTTGTTTTTGACACATAGATGATTCCCATACGAATGGGAACCATTGTTCGCAGGTGTGTAAATCGTATACGATTTATTTTAAAACACTGATAACCAATTTTTAAAAATACCCTACTTCTTTTTTTCGACCAGTTCCAATTGGTCTATACTTACGCTCGTGGTAAACATCCCATAATTGACCACCGCCTTGCCTTTTTCAAGCTTATCAATACTTCCTACCGCCTTTCCGTCGACCATTCGCACCCGGTCACCAATATGTAAAACAGGTTTCGGTCTGTTCTTTTCTTTATGGATGGCCTTTTTCTTTTCGACCTTCTTTTTCTCACGGATTACCTTGACCTCTTTTTGTACTTCTTGGGCCACTTGGGCTTTTTTGGCCCGTTCCGCTTTTGCCTGATGGGCACTTTTCTTCTTTCGCTTGCTATTTTCCGTTTCTACGATACGGATCAATTCGGAGACCAACACTCGTTTCTTTTTATCGTGAAAATATGTATCCGCAGCCTTGTTGACTTTGTTTCCTAATTGAATCATGCGTTGATCATGGTCATAGAGCTCTTGGTAGTTTTCCAATTTGGCCTTGATCTTGGCATTCAATTTTTCCAAGCGAGCGGTTTCTTCCCTTGCCTTCGATTCTTCTTCTTGCAACCTAGAGCCTGTTTTAGCCATTTTGCTGCGTTCTTTTTGCAATTTGGCTATGGTGGCATCAAAACGCACTTTGCCGCGCGCAATCTTCTTCTTTGCCCTGTTGATCAGCGAATAGGGGATACCGTTCTTCTGTGCTACTTCGAACGTGAAGGAACTTCCCGCTTCCCCAAGTACCAATTGAAAGGTAGGTTCGAGGGTTTTTCCATCGAACAACATGTTGGCATTGGTGGTGTGAGGCAGTTCGTCGGCGAGGGCCTTTAGGTTGGCATAGTGTGTGGTAATAACGCCAAAGGCTTCCCGTTCGTAAAAGACCTCCAGAAAGGCTTCGGCAAGTGCGCCGCCCAACTCCGGATCACTTCCGGTACCAAACTCATCGATCAGGAAAAGGGTATCGGAATTACACTTTTTCAAAAACTGGTTCATGTTTTTTAACCGATAGCTATAGGTGCTCAAGTGATTTTCGATGGATTGGTTATCACCGATATCCGTCAATACTTGATGAAACAAACAAGTTGAACTCCTTTCATGAACGGGAATTAAGAGTCCTGATTGAAGCATTACTTGAAGTAATCCAATCGTTTTTAAGGTAATACTTTTTCCGCCCGCATTGGGTCCCGAAATAACGATGATGCGATTTTCGGGATGTAATTCAATGGTCTGGGGATAGGTTTTCTCGTCGTTAAGTTTGTTGCTCATGAACAGCAAGGGATGATAGGCATCCCTTAGAAACAGCCGTTTCTGTTCATTGATTTTTGGCATCAAGGCGTTCATCTCTGAAGCGTACTTCGCCTTGGCAGCGGTTACATCTATATCGGTTAAAAAGGACTGGTAGTCTCGTAACAGCGTATCAAAGGGGCGTATTTCATCTGTAAGGGCGTTTAAGATACGTCGAATCTCTTCCCGCTCATCGAACTCGAGATTGTTGAGTTCCCTACTGTACTTTAAAGCAGCCTCCGGTTCTATATAAACAATGCTTCCGGTTTTGGAGGAACCCATGACCGTGCCCTTGACTTTTTTGCGATACATGGCCTTTACGGCCAAAACACGTCTGTTTTCAACGACCGATTCCCGAATATCGTCCAAATAATCGGATCCATGGTACAGATTCAGTGCAGCGGCAAAACTTTGCCCTATTTTTCCCCGTACTTGATTGATTTGTCTTCGAATATTGAACAACCGATCGGAAGCACGGTCTTTTACTTCCCCGAAACGGTCGATGACGGTATCGATTTGGCTGGGAATTTCGTTGTTGGCCTCGATTGTTTCGGAAAACTCGAATAGCAAAGGATAGTACTCCTTGAACTTTTTAAAAAACTTTTTGTGGGTGCCCACTGTAGTGCAGATAGCGGTGATTCTTCGAAACCCCGCTACTTCCAAGGTGGTGTTTTCAATTTTCAATAGCTGTAATTCCCCATTAATGGTATCGAAACCATGATTGGGAATTCGGTTTTCGCTTATCAACGATGACAAATACTCCGAGGTATGCCCTAGGGCCAGCAAAATGGCATCCCGATCTGTCAACGGGGCAATAGCCAGTGCTGCTTCTTTTCCGAGTTCCGTATTACATCGGCTCGCAAGCTGCTGCAATACGGTCGGGAATTCTAAATCTTGAAGGGTTTTCTGTTGGATCCAGCGCATTGTCATCTAAAATCGACGGCAAAGGTATGGATTAGGGGTGAGATGGAAAACAAGTTGGTTCGTCGGTCCCAACATCCTTCTAACAGAAAGAAGAGGCGCTTTTGGCTTGCTCATCGTGCAGTTGTACAGGGATCAACAATACCGTATTTTTGGATCGGTCCCACAAAAGATAGTTTATGAACGTGCACATTCACCCAAGTTGGAAGGAACAATTGGCAAATGAATTTGAACAGCCCTATTTTCAGCTTTTGGTACAATTTGTAAAAAAAGAATACACCCAACACACCTGCTACCCCAAAGGAAAAGACATTTTTGCCGCTTTTGACCACAGTCCGTTTGACCGAACAAAGGTAGTGATCATTGGTCAGGACCCTTATCATGGCCCAAATCAGGCGAACGGACTTTGTTTTTCGGTAAACGATGGGATTCCCCACCCTCCATCGTTGATCAATATTTTTAAGGAAATCCAGACCGATTTGGGTGTGCCTTATCCGCAAAGTGGTAATCTGGAACGTTGGGCAGACCAGGGGGTACTGCTTTTAAATGCTACGCTTACCGTTCGGGCGCACCAAGCGGGAAGCCATCAGGGAAAAGGCTGGGAGACCTTTACCGATGCCGTTATTCGCAAGGTTTCCTCGGAGCGTGAAGGCTTGGTATTTTTGCTGTGGGGTGGTTTTGCCAAAAAGAAAGCAGGCCTGATCGATAGTGCCAAGCACCACATTCTCACATCGGGCCACCCTTCACCCTTGAGTGCCAATCGGGGGCTGTGGTTCGGGAACAGACATTTTAGCACGGCGAATGATGTGCTACTTAAAAACGGTTCAACACCCATTAAGTGGTAATAGGACCGTAGCTTTCCAAGTTTTCAATCCAAATAACTGATCAATCCGATGGCAAAGTAGTAGGGCACGTCCCAAGCCTCTTGCGTGCTCCATTCTACCAAATTCTGTGTTTCTAAATACGGCCGGTCGTTCGGAGTCCCCAAGAAACCGATCAGCGGGGCCGACGGTATTTTATAATTCATAAAAGAGGCGGGAATGGGGTGTTTAAAGCCCACCCCGGTGAAGAGGCAAAGTCCGTACGGATTGTGCCCCATACTCCAATGCAGTATTTTTTCGGCAGCTTTTTTCCATGTAGGTTTTTCCAATAAATGTCCCGCCCGCGCCATCAGGTATCCATGTTGGAGAAATACCGAATTGGTGCCGTGTGGCATGGGGTCTTCGCTGAAGACATGTATAAAAGTACGCACCTCCTCTTTGCCGCTTGCTTCTCGAAATTTTTGGGCTTTGGGAAAAGGCGGATTTCGGTACACTCCATAAGGTGGTATATGGAAAGGGTTGGACTTCGCATCCGCCAACAAGTAGTCTTCGATGTAGCTTGTCAAAGCCTCTTGGACCTTCTTCTTTAAAGGGGCCATTGAAGGAATATCCACTTCTAATAATCGCAATAGTGCCATCGCCGGCTCATCACTGAAAGCAATACTTCGATAGCCGTCCCGATTGTCTTTTTCCATAAAATAACCGCTAAGTCCTTCTGAATTTAGTCGTTGTCGCTCTAGCAGCCGATCCGTCAAGGTTCCTATTTGTTCCGGTTTTACCGAGGGGCCACCCGCGTGATAGAGCTCCACGGCGGCCAGTAGCTGTTGCGCTACGAAAAGGGTGCGTTCGTCATGTGGTACCGATACCCCGTATTGCCAAGCCCTGTCGGCCAGCACTAGGGAATTGCTTTTTTGGGGTCCCTCGAAAACGGTAGATGCCAAGGCCTGGTGGCGTACAAACTGAAATTGTACCAGGGGATTGTAATGGGTACGCACTTGGCGTTCGATACCGTTCATGGGAATATTGTCGTAGTCCAAATCACCTGCAGCGGTTACCCCGGGGTGGTTTTCGTTCCACCAGGTATCACCATAGCTGCCAAGCCGATTTTTACCGCCTCCAACATCGCCGTATACTTGGCCTTTGTCGGTAATCATTTGATGAAAGTACTGGTTTCCCCATCGCATCTCTTCCAAAGCGCTTTCCCGAAATGCGGGGTGTCCCCGTAGTGCGAGCTGCCCCAAAGCGTCTAAATTGGGAAGGGTCAGGAACAACCATTTTCGCCAATCTCCCGCATCGTTCCAACCACCGGCTACGGGCATATAGTAGGTGCTGTCAACATCCAAGTAGGCGTCATCGGCGTTTTCCTTGGCACGTATTCCCGGTATTTCTACCCCGGAGCGTTGACTGTACATAAATTCCAAATACCCCCGCTCTAACCGCTCATAAACCTGGTCGTTTATCTGAAAAGGGGCCGAGAAGCCAAAACGGTTTTCCAACTGATAGACCCCGGGAGTCGTAAAATCCGTAAAATCCCCTTGCCAAAACACACCCCAGCGGGTATCTATCCGTTTTAATCGACCCACGTACAATGGTCCGTCCTGAGTACCTACTTTTAAAGGGGTGGTGTTATACTCGGAAAGGGTCGTGTTCAATGGCCACCTAAAAACACTCTTTTGTTCGGACCAAATTTTTGGCGCAATGGATTTGCGGGGTAGGCGCATACCTACTTTGGTGATGTAGAAGGGGATTTCATCGGGCAAACTGTCTTGTAATCTTCCACCGAAGAAACTTACTTGCTTTGGGGAATCGGTAAGAAAGCCTAGCTGCGAGGTAGCCAGAAATGGTGTTTCATAGTCGTAAAGCGGTTGCGATTGACCTAAAAAGCCAAAAACAATCAGCAGTACTCCTAGACTTATCGGACTTTTAGGTATCATTGAAAGTATCATAGGCATACGGTTTCCATACTCTAAAATAACCAACTGCCACGAGCTTTAAATGCTAGTGACGTCTTTCTTTTGGTAAACGATAAAATATGAGGACCAATAATGTAATGTACCATCAATAGAACGGAAATGCGAAATCTATTCGAGCTGTTTTGGATGTTGGCCGAGGGTTTTTGGCAACATTTTTTTAGAGGAAAAATATTTTTTTAACAGGTTCTTTATTGATATAAAATAATGAAAAGTATTACTTTTATAAAAGAATATCAAACTAAACCAAACCTTTTGAATTCCAAAACCTCCACGTTGCATTCTATTTTACTAATAGATGACGACCACTCGAACAATTTTATCAATACGATTTTTATTAATCAATTGGGATTGGAAATAGATGTGAACACCGCCTTGAACGGGCTGGAAGGCATTCAATTTCTGAAAGATTCTTTTGCGGGTCCCTGTCTAATTATCTTGGACATACAGATGCCGGTAATGGATGGCTGGGCGTTTTTAGACGCCTATGATAAGGAGATTCCCAAAGAGGTGAAAGAACAAATTACAATCGTGATGATTACTGCTAGCACTGACGAAATCGACAAGGCCAAGGCAAGAAAAAATCCGCATGTCACCCGGTTTATGCAAAAGCCACTATCGGATTTAAAGTTTCAAAGGTTGATTAAAAAATATTTTTGATGTGATTTGCGAATCGTCATTGGCTTAAAATTTGCTCACTCGGAAGTATGTTGTCTATGAGCTTTAAATTGATTAATTCTTGTTGCACCTTTGCTAAGGTTGCTGCATTCATGGGCTCCTGACTCCACCTGGTGATCGAAAGCCATTCTTGAATATCCTCAAGCTTTTGCTCATATCGATTGGCCAATGTGCGGTCAATACTGGGAATGTCCTTGAATTCCGAGGTGTATAGATTAATGACTTCCAGGATGTGCGACAGACTTGTTTGGCCATCTTCCAAGAACTTATGGGTAGCAGCGATTACAAAACAAGGCCATGGAGTGGGGCAGTCCCCCAATCTTTTAAAAATTCCTTGGTCTACCAAGGGTTTGGTCGTAAAACGCTCCCACATGAAATAGGTTGCGGTCCCATTGGTCAAGGCATCAACGGCACCGTCCAAATTATTTACTATTTCGAATTGCAACTCCTTGGTGTCCCATCCTTCATTCTCTGCCTGAACGTAAGCCATTAAATGGCTTCCACTTCCATACCGGCTAATGGCTGCCTTGGTATTCCGTAGTTCCTGTACAGCGTTGAAGTTACTGTTAGCAGATACATGAATACCCCATAATAAAGGGGTTTCGATATATTTTTGAGCTATTTTAACGGCGTTTCCTTCGGTAATGCTCTTCACCAATCCTTCGGTAAGGATAATCGCCAGATCGGCTTCCCCCTCTTTTAGGAGCTGGCACATTTTACCCGTCCCCTCTGGAATATCTGTCCATTGCAGGTCGATGCCGCGTTGCTCAAAGGCGCCCTCTTCGATGGCTAAATGCCAAGGAAGATTAAAATGTTCGGGAACTCCAATAATTTTGACTTTTTTCATACAATTCTAGGGTGGGTTTCCGTTGGATCCAAATAAGAAATAGGCGGTGCTATTCTCATTGTAAAACCAAAAATATGTTTTTAAGAATCAACCATGCAATCTTTCCAGCACATATTGAATAAGCAAATCGACTGCTTTTTTGGGTTGCTTGGAGAAATCCCCTGTTGACCGGTTGGCCAAAATGCAATTCATAGAAACTGCACGGTGTCCCAAAAGATTCGCAAGTAAATAAATGGCCGAGGTTTCCATTTCCAAATTGGTAATGCGCATTCCTTTATGTTCGAAAGCTTCTAATTTTGATGGTAAGTTCGTGTTTGAGGAAACCAATCTAAGATTTCTGCTTTGAGGGCCGTAAAACCCTATATTCGTTAGGGTACATCCTAATCGTATACGATTTGACCACAGCAGCTCCTTAAGGCTTTCATCACATTTTACTACATAAGGTGTTGCTTTTTCAGCTGCCCAGTTCATTTGCGAAACGAAGGCATCCGTCATTGCGCTAAAACCATCCTCATTCGTTTCGTAAAAGTGTTTCAACCCATCGAGCCCCATGCCAAATTCACTTAATAAGAAGGAGTCTACGGGAATATCTGGTTGAATCGCACCGGAAGTACCAATACGAATGAAGTTCAACGAAGTTGGTCGGTCTTTGATTTCTCTTGTGGCAAAATCAATATTGGCCAGGGCGTCCAATTCGTTCAAGACAATATCAATATTATCGGTGCCTATCCCAGTGGAAAGCACGGTAAGTCTTTTTCCCTTTATGTATCCGGTATGGGTAAGAAACTCCCTTTTTTTCTTCTGGACCTCTATCGATTCAAAATATTTGGAAACTTCTGGGACCCTTTCCGGGTCTCCGACCAAGATAATGGTATCGGCGATATCGGGAGGTGCCAAATGTAAGTGGTAGATGCTGCCATCTGCATTCAGAATCAATTCAGATGGGAGTAAGGCCATGCTAAAGTTTCAAGATACGATCGGTGGCCGTGTTGTATAAGAAATTGTATTTCAAAGCTCCACCCAAATATACGTCGTTGTCCTGTATGCGGCTATAGTAACTCGTTCGGCCTTCCAAAATTTCTTTGCCATGTTTGGAGAGGCGTACCGGATTAAAAGAAGAAAACAGCGGTTTTAACCTTCCAAGGGCACGTATATACTGACTATCGCCAAAACCGAGCCATCCCTGATTTTGAAGTATGGTACCTAAAAAAGCCTTCTTGTTGGTCGGTTGTTCCTCCACAGCTAGCCTCAAAATGGTGTTCTCCATTTCATTTAGACCATTTCGAATGGAGGGAAACCGATGTAAATGGGTCTTTATAGCTTCTGAAAGGTACTCAAATTGGTAATTTCCAAAATCGGTAAGATTTTCCAGTCGTATAGGATTATCACTGCAATACAATTGCCACACATAATCTGCGTATTCGATGTCATCTTGACTCAATACGGTTTTGGAGTTGTACAATTTCAGTAATTGCTCATCCGAAAGCTGGTTCAATGCGTACAAAGTGTCCGTTTCATCTTCCTTGCCACTACATACCAAAGAGATTTGGGCGTACTTTCTATTGGTCTTTAACCAGCTAATGACCGCCAGCATATTTATCTGACAAAAAAGATCGTACTCAAACCAAAGCACGATCTCATCCTGTTGTTTATGATTGCAAAGGGAACGGTATTCCTTTAATGTCTTTTCAATAAAGGAAGATTTTGTCACCTTATAATTCTTGTGCAGAAAATCGAAGCGCGTTTTCCAAAAAGATTCACTTCCCACATTGGTCAAAGTCTTGCCCTCACAGAGCATTTCACGCCAAGTGATGATATCGCCTTTCAGGTTAAGTGTCTTCAGACGATCCGTAAAACTATCTCCGTTTGTGATGTGTAACAAAGAGCTCATTGGGGATTGGTTTAGGTTTCGGTATTTAAAAGTAACATTTAATCGAAAAAAACAAAATTAAATTAACACAAACTACATAAAAGATGCTAAAGAAAAACAGGAGTGCCAATGATTTTGATGAAAATTGGTGCTAGCCTCCAACCCGTTTTACCTTAAACCCCTTGGTGCTTAACATTTGCATTATTTTATCCCGGTAATCCCCTTGAATAATGATTTTGCCATCTTTAAAGGTGCCTCCAACGCTTAGTCGTGTCTTGAGTTCTTTGGCCAGTTTTTTAAAGTCGCTCTCTGCTCCATTGTACCCCTCCAAAATTGTAATCGGTTTTCCTTTGCGTTTTTCATACTTGCATAGAATGGGAGTGTCTTGCAACCAAATATCGCTCTTCGGCTCTTTGGGCGCTTCCTTCTCGGGAACGTGATCAGGAAATAGATTCTTTAATTGATCTTTCAGGTCCATTGTTAAAAAATTGTATAGCCAAAGATAACCGAAAAACCATGGTAATCAGAGGTGATCGAGACGAATTCATCATTCCCGAACAACTCTCTTGATGTGCTATAGGGTGATTTTTCAGATAGTAACCAGGTTTGAAGTTCCTTAGCCAGCTAACAAAAAATAAGTTGGATTATTTTGTAAGAACGGGCTAGCCATATGGGACATGACCATATCTTTGCCTTTAAGACTTTACCAGTCCAAGCTCTACCAATCGTTCGTGAAGAAATTCCCCGGCAGTAATATCTTCAAACTGTTTCGGGTGCGCTTCGTCGATACAGTTTTCCAAGCAATTCAGTGGCATTTCGCTGATAGGGTGCATGAAAAATGGAATAGAGTAACGGGAAGTGCCCCAAAGTTCACGAGGTGGGTTTACCACTTTGTGAATGGTCGACTTCAGTTTGTTATTGGTTAATCGGGATAGCATATCACCTACATTGATCATCAATTGGTCGGGTTTGGCAATGGCATCGACCCACGCTCCCTTATGATTCTGCACCTGAAGTCCCTTACCATGTGCACCCATCAACAGGGTAATTAAATTAATATCCCCATGGGCAGCGGCCCGTTCGGCGTTTTTGGGCTCTTCGGTAATGGGAGGGTAATGAATAGGGCGCAAGATAGAGTTTCCGTTTTTAATAAATTCATCAAAGAAGGTCTCCTCCAGGTCTAGATGCAGCGCCAGTGCCCTAAGTACATATTTGGCGGTCTTTTCGAGCATCTGGTAGGTCTCTTTGCCTATAGCATTAAAGTTGGGCAACTCTGCAACGTTTACATTTTTAGGATATTCGGCTTCTAAGGCAGGGTTGTCCTCCACATACTGGCCAAAGTGCCAGAATTCCTTTAAATCTCCTACTTTGCGGCCTTTCGCGTGTTCTTTTCCGAAAGAGGTATATCCTCTTTGGCCACCAATTCCTTCAATTTCATAGCTATCCTTTGCATCCTGTGGTAAATCGAAAAACTTCTTTATCTGTGCATACAGCTCTTTTACCAATTCATCTGAAAGAAAATGACCGCTCAGGGCTACAAAACCAATGTCGCCAAAGGCCGCACCGATTTCTTCGATGAATTTCTGCTTTCTATCGGGGTCACCGGAAACAAAGTCCTGTAAATCTACACTGGGTATGGCGCTCATGCCTTGTTTTTAAAAGTTTCAACAAAGTTAGTAAATAATGAAAGGACGCAATGCATCCCAAAAAGCGATTTTGGATGGCTTTTTTGTTACATTTATCCTTCTCTAAGCATAAAAAGCAACAAAATATCACATGATATACCAGAATAAGGGGGTTTCCGAAGCCATGCAGCTAGCATTGTATAAACGGATGCTGAAACCTCGTATGATCGAGGAAAAAATGCTCATTTTGCTACGCCAGGGTAAAATATCCAAATGGTTCAGCGGGATCGGACAGGAGGCCATCTCTGTTGGTGTTACAGCGGCCATGGAACCCGATGAGTATATCTTGCCCATGCATCGAAATCTAGGGGTTTTCACCAGTCGTGATATTCCCTTGTGCCGGCTTTTTTCGCAATGGCAAGGCAAAGCAGGTGGATTCACCAAAGGTAGGGACCGCAGTTTTCATTTTGGTACACAAGACTACAAGATTGTCGGCATGATTTCGCATCTAGGCCCACAACTGGGGGTGGCGGACGGAATCGCTTTGGCAAACAAACTGCGCAATGAAAAGAAAGTAACCGCCGTATTTACGGGGGAAGGCGCCACCAGCGAGGGGGACTTTCATGAGGCTTTGAATGTTGCTTCTGTATGGCAGCTTCCTGTGCTTTTTTGTATTGAGAACAATGGGTACGGACTTTCAACCCCTACCCATGAGCAGTACCATTGCAAGCATTTGGTTGATCGGGGAGTGGGATATGGCATGGAATCCTATCAGGTAGATGGGAACAATGTTTTGGAGGTATACGGCCTAATGGATAGGCTGTGTAAAAGTGTGCGGGAAAAACCAAGGCCAATTTTATTGGAGTTCAAGACCTTTCGTATGCGTGGCCATGAAGAAGCAAGTGGTACAAAGTATGTGCCACAGGAGTTACTTGATGAATGGGCCGCCAAAGACCCATTGGAAAACTATGTAGAATTCTTGCGGAATGAAAAGATTCTTTCCGAGGAAATGGAGGTGGCCATGAAGAAAGAGATAGTACACGAAATCAATGAACACTTACAAATTTCCTTTGAGGAAAACGAGATTCAGAGCACCATAAGTAACGAATTATATGATGTATTTCAAAAATTTGTTTATGAGGGTATTACTCCTGAAAAAGAAGCAAAAAAAATGCGTTTGGTCGATGCTGTTTCGGAGGCACTGCGATTGGCGATGGAAAAGCATGGGGAATTGGTTCTCATGGGGCAGGACATTGCGGATTATGGGGGTGTATTCAAGATTACGGATGGATTTACAAAAGCGTTCGGAAAAGACCGTGTTCGCAATACCCCTATTTGTGAGTCTGCCATCGTTTCCGCTGCGATGGGACTTTCTATCAATGGGATGAAAGCGGTGGTTGAGATGCAATTTGCCGATTTTGTGAGTTCAGGTTTCAATCCGGTGGTCAATTACCTGGCCAAAAGCCATTACCGATGGGGCGAAAAAGCCGATGTGGTTATTCGAATGCCCTGTGGTGGGGATGTTGGTGCGGGTCCCTTTCATTCGCAGACCAATGAGGCCTGGTTTACCAAAACACCAGGGCTTAAGGTGGTGTATCCCGCATTCCCCTATGACGCCAAGGGGCTTTTGATTACGGCCATCAACGACCCGAACCCGGTACTGTTTTTTGAACACAAGGCACTGTACCGCAGTATCTATCAGGAGGTTCCTGAATCGTATTATACCTTGCCGTTGGGCAAAGCCGCTTTGCTAACCGAAGGAGACCATATAACGGTTGTTTCGTATGGTGCGGGCGTACATTGGGCACTAAAGACCCTAGCGGAACATCCCGGAATAAAAGCGGATCTTATTGATCTTCGTACGTTAATGCCGTTGGATGCCGATACTATCTATGAATCGGTTCAAAAAACCGGAAAAGTAATCATCCTTCAGGAAGACAGCCTATTTGGTGGTATTGCCAGCGATATTTCGGCTTTGATCATGGAAAATTGTTTTGAATATTTGGATGCACCTGTAAAACGTGTGGCTAGCTTGGAGACACCTGTTCCCTTTGCGAAAAACCTGGAAAATCAGTATTTGCCAAAAAAACGATTTGAACAGGAATTACTCGATTTGTGTGCCTACTAACAAAAAGGGTCGTTTATTTCGGGAATGGGGCAACTATTTTCCCAAATTCCATTTTATTTTGCAACGGATTAACAACATTTAACGTTATCCGGAAGTCATTCCGGGAAAGACGTTCGTATATACAAAAACCCAAAAACAAAGAAATATGAATAAACCTATGATGTTACTCTTTGCTATTGCCCTGTTGGCAAGCTCTTGTTCCGTATCCAAAGCAGCTCGAGAGCAGCGAAATCTGCTTAGTGGCACATGGACGCTCAACGACATTTCCTATGAGAATAGTACGGGGAGTTTTCAAGCAACGATTTTTAACGATGCCAAGGATATCTGTTTCGAAGGAAGCGATTGGTTTTTTCGGGACAACAATAGTACCGGTCGGTATACGATTAACGGTTCTTCCTTATGTTCCGGAGGTGACCGTTATATGCGATGGTCGGTGGTCGATGGCAATCCCAACCAGCTACAGTTCAAGCGAATTGACGAAAAGAACAAAGACATTTCGGGTGGTTTGGGGTATCGGTTGAACATTACCTCCTTAACAGCCAATGAAATGACCTTAAAATCAAACAGTACCGTTGGTGCCGATAGGGTAACCATCGTTTATCAATTCACCAAAAAACAATAACAAACATGAAGAAACGACTTATAAAATCGGTATACATCGTAATGGCGGCCTCCATGATCTTAGGCTGTAAAACCGTTCAAAACGCCAATAAAACGCAAAAAGGTGCCGTTATAGGTGCTACGGGTGGCGCAGTTATCGGAGGTGTCATCGGGAACAATGTAGGTAAGGGCAATACGGCCTTGGGAGCCATTATCGGTGCCGTCGTAGGCGGTGCGGCAGGCGGGTATATTGGAAATCGAATGGACCGACAGGCGGAGCGTATTGAGGAAGAGATTCCAGGTGCAGAGGTTACCCGAGTGGGGGAAGGGATCAATGTGACCTTTACCGAAGATGCAGGGGTGTACTTTGATACCAACAAATCAAATGTAAAAGGTACTTCTGCCACTACTTTGGACAAATTGGCCGGTATTTTTCAGGAGTACCCCCATTCCTATATTTTGGTGGAAGGACACACTGATAGTGCCGGGCCCGAGGAATATAACATGAACCTATCCAAACAACGGGCCGAGTCGGTAACCGATTATTTGGTGGCCAGAGGAATCTCCAAAGGGCGGTTCACCACCAAATGGTACGGAGAAAATCAGCCAAAGGCCGATAATGCCACGTCGGAAGGAAAAGCACAGAATCGACGCGTAGAATTGGCCATTGTAGCCGACGACGAGTTGAAAGAAGAGGCAAGGGAAAAAACAGGTGGAAGATAAGTGAGGCAAACAGCAATCGGTGTGCACCGCAGCGCGGGGTATTGTCCTTCTTGCATCATTAATTACCATTGGCTGGGAAAGGAGTAAAACCAACCCATATAAAATCCCGACTATCAAGGTCGGGATTTTTTTATGAGATTCTGATTTTCAAAATACTAGGTGGTGAAATTTGGTAATTGAAGTGTTGCATTCGTAGAAAATATTGGTAAGGCCTTACGACAAAAGGGGTGGTTGAATCAATAAAGACCGATGTCATTTGGTGTTTGGTATTTGGAATTTTAATACCCGTGGGGCTTGCCCAAAGGTAGTTTAGGTAGTATCTTCACTCTAATGAATTGCTATGATGTCATTATCGTCGGTGGCGGCCTTGCCGGCCTTACCGCTTCCATTCATTTAGCTCGGGAAGGCCTCTCTGTACGTCTTTTTGAAAGGCAGGGGTATCCCCATCACAAAGTATGCGGGGAGTATGTCTCGAACGAAGTTGAGCCCTATCTTCAAAAGCTTGGAGTACCGCTAAATACCATTCCAACAAAAGCGATCGATACCTTACAATTAAGTACGGTAAAAGGGCAAATGGTGGAGTTAAAGCTCCCTTTGGGAGGGATGGGTGTGAGTCGTTTTGCGTTGGATTATCTATTGTACCAAAGGGCAAAAGAGGTGGGGGTGCAGGTAGATTTTCAGACCGTCACGTCGGTCGACTATCAAGATCGGCAGCATGTTTTCGAAGTAGCGATTTCCGGTACGGGTACTTGCCAGGCGACGATGGTTATTGGCGCTTATGGAAAACGAGGTCAGTTGGATAAACGATTTAAACGGGATTTTATTCAGAAAAAGTCGAGCTGGTTGGGGGTAAAAGCGCACTACGAACTGGCTGATTTTCCCGATAAGGTAGTGGCGTTGCATAATTTTGATGGTGGATATGGCGGGCTCTCCAAAACAGAAACGGACGCGGTCAATTTTTGCTATTTAGCGTCGTATGAGACATTTAAGCGCTGTAAGGATATGACCGAATTTCAAGCAAATGTAGTGTCGAAAAATCCATTTTTGGCTTCATTTTTAGCAAAGGCCAAACCGCTCTTTGAGCAGCCCTTGACCATTGCTCAAATTTCATTTGAACCGAAGAAAACGGTAGAACACCATATATTGATGTGCGGTGATGCCGCAGGGCTCATCCATCCCTTATGTGGTAATGGTATGGCAATGGCCATCCATAGTGCCAAGATAGCTTCGGAATTGGTGATATCCTATTTTAACAATGCCATAAAAGACCGAGCGACCATGGAAAATGAATATACATCCGAATGGCGCAAGCATTTTGGACATCGGCTTCAGATGGGTAGGCATTTGCAAACCTTGTTGTTGAACCGATCGCTTTCCCGTGCCGCCATGGCGACCGTAGCAAAGTCTTCTTGGTTGCTGCAGAAAGTGGTGCAACAAACACATGGAAAACCAATTGTATGCTAGCAAGTTTAAAAGTTCGAAGTACCGAGCCGGAGCTGATGGATGATTTCAAAGGAGGTATACAGTCCCTGAAACTGGTTTTAAACGACATTAACAGGGTGAACCGCATTTTGGGCGGCAATGCCATTACGGTCAACAGTGTAGCCCGTTTAATGAAACGGCATCCCCGTGAACACTATACCCTTATCGATGTGGGTTGTGCCGATGGCACGATGCTACGAGCGATTGCCCGTTATTGCCGAAAAAAGAACATTAAAGCCAGCTTTATAGGTGTTGATTTGAGCCGGAACGCCTTACAGATTGCTGAGGAGGCTTCCAGGGACTTTCCCGAGATACGCTATTTGGAACAAGACGTGTTGCAGACATCGAAAGTAGCATTGAATTGCGATATTTTGATTACCACCCTAATGACCCATCATTTCACCAATGCGCAATTGGAATTATTTTTGGCGCAATTCGCCCGTTTGGCCGATATTGCGGTAGTTAACAATGATCTGCATCGCAGTCGTCTGGCTTTTTACCTGTTTAAAGCATTCAGCACAGTATTTATTAGGACCGAGACGGCAAAAATAGACGGACTCATATCAATACGAAAAGGCTTTAAAAGGCGAGACTTGTTGGCCTTGGCCAATAAGCTACCCCAAATGAAACATGACATTCGATGGAAATGGGCCTTTCGTTATGTATGGATTATGCAACCCAAGCGACCTAATTGACTATGAACGATATACGCATTGCCCAAGTTGCCAAGCAACTACCAAAATACAGTCGCGAAACAAAGGAGATTCTCCCTTTTGTAGAACTGTGGTTGGGCGGGCAGGAATCCCGGTTCCGGCGAAAAGTGATGAAGATTTTTGAAGGGGCGGCCGTAGATAAGCGCTATAGTATTATGCATCCCGAAGAGGTTTTTACCGCCACTTCTTTTGAGGAAAAGAATACCATTTATATCCGTGAAGTAAAACTGTTGGGAACCCAGGTGCTGCATAAGGCATTGCGACGGGCCGATTGGGATCCTGCATCCCTGGATTATATTATTACCGTAAGCTGTACAGGTATTATGATACCTTCGTTGGATGCATACTTGATCGATGCTGTAGGATTACGGCAAGATGTGGTTCGCCTTCCGGTTACCGAAATGGGGTGTGCCGCCGGTATCTCCGGACTAATTTACGCACAGAACTTTTTAAAGGCCAATCCAGGAAAAAGGGCGGCTGTAGTGGCGGTGGAAAGCCCCACTGCGACTTTTCAACTCAACGATTATTCCATGGCCAATATGGTGAGTGCCGCTATCTTTGGCGATGGGGCCGCTTGTGTGCTTCTCTCTTCCGAAGAGGAAGCGGTAGGACCGCGAATTCTGGGCAGTGAGATGTATCATTTTGCGGATTCTACCCATTTAATGGGTTTCGATCTTACAAATTTTGGCCTAAAGATGATATTGGACCCCGGAGTGCCTCAAGCGATTTCGGACCATTTTCCGAATATTGTGCATCCATTTTTAGCACGGCATGACACTACTATAGAAGCAGTAGATCATTTGGTTTTTCATCCAGGAGGAAAAAAAATCGTACAAACGGTGGAAACGCTTTTTGGAAAATTAGGGAAGGATATTGATGATACTCGGGAAACGTTGCGTTTGTACGGAAATATGAGCAGTGCAACCGTCCTATATGTGCTAGAACGTTTTATGAAGAAAGATTTGCCAAAAGGTGCCCAAGGGCTTATGCTTAGTTTCGGGCCCGGCTTTTCAGCGCAAAGGATATTACTGGAGTGGTAGAAGGAGGGAAGCTGAAGGGGGTAAATACAAACTTAAACTAGAAACAAATTCAAATACGGATTCCTGTTGCAAGATGGGAGAGGAGAGACAGAGGTCAGGAGACGGAAGTATGATCTAGTCTTAAGGCCGAACATTCTAAACACAATGGGTTTGGGTGGTCTTAAGAGGATGCTGTATTTTATGGTAAACATCAGGTAACATGCGGGAAAGTAATCACGAAAACAAGGTCGCGCTCATTTTAGGGGGTAGTAGTGGGTTGGGGCTGGCCACGGCTAAAAAGTTGGCGTCACGTGGGTATGGAATCGTGATAGTTCATCGTGATAGAAGAGCTGATTCAGAGAAAATTAAAATAGATTTTCAAGAAATTACTTCAAACACCTTTTTATTTAAAACGTTTAATGTAGACGCGGTAAATGCAGTCAAAAGGGAGTTGGTGATTAAAGAATTAACAGCCGTTTTGGGTCCTGAGCTGAAAATCGATGTATTGGTACATAGTTTGGCAAAAGGAAACCTAAGGCCCATGTACGCTACAGATGGGAATGTGTTGCATGAGCAGGATTTTCAGCTAACGATCCAAGCAATGGCATTGAGTCTGTACGATTGGACCAAAACCCTGTTCGAAGCGGGGCTCTTTGCAGCCGATACGCGCATCGTTTCCTTCACCAGTGAAGGGAATACGAAAGCTTGGGTCAATTATGGGGCGGTCTCTGCTGCAAAAGCCACGTTGGAGGCAATTACCCGAAACATCGCGTTGGAGTTCGCACCGCTGGGAATCAAGGCGAATTGTATTCAAGCCGGTGTTACCGATACCGTTTCCTTTCGTAGAATTCCCGGCCACAAAAAGCTTCGGCAAAATGCGTTGGAGCGAAATCCCCATAAACGGCTCACAACCCCGGAAGATGTAGCCAATGCTGTTTATTTATTGACAACCGATGAGGCTAAATGGATTACCGGAACAGTGGTGAAGGTAGATGGCGGGGAGAGCCTGCGCTAGTTTAACAGGTGTTGAAAGCCTTGTGTCAATCTAATTTATCAGATATGAATCTATTCTGTATTATCTTATCATTAAGATAGTTGTGATGCTTAACTGAAGCGATAGTTTATAATATGAATTTTCAAGATATCTTAGCAAACCTTCCTTATGCAAAGCCGTTTTTATTTGTAGATGAGTTAGTAGACCTGAATGAAGAAGGAGCTGAAGGTTTATTTACATTTCGAAAGAATTCCGATTTTTATCAAGGTCATTTTAAGGGACACCCGGTGACCCCTGGGGTGCTTTTAACGGAATGTTGTGCACAGATAGGGCTGGTTTGCCTGGGTATTTATCTACTTCAACAGCAGCAAGTGTTTATTTCGGGACTACAAATTGGCATGAGCAGTTCTGAAATGGACTTCCTTCTGCCTGTCTACCCAGGTGAAAGGGTTCGTGTAATCTCCGAAAAGAGCTATTTTCGATTTAACAAACTAAAATGCAAGGTAAAGATGTATAATGAATCCGGGGCTTTGGTCTGTAAAGGGGTATTGTCAGGAATGATAAAAGCAATGGGGGATGAGTAGTAGGGTCGTAGTTACTGGGCTTGGGGTTTGTGCGCCCAATGGGGTCGGGTTAGAGGCTTTTACCACTTCTTTGCAACAAGGTATCAGTGGTATCCGATTTCAACCCAAGCTGAAGCAACTGCAGTTTTCCTGTCAGATTGCGGGGGAACCCTTGATCAAGGATAATCTCCTGCAACGTTATTTTACGCCTTTGCAACTTCGCGGACTTAATGCTAGCGGCTTGGTCTATGGGGTTATTGCAGGCACCGATGCCTGGAAGAATGCAGGCTTGCCGATTTCGCCTAAAGAGCATCCAGATTGGGACAGTGGCATCATTTTCGGAACCGGGATACTGGGGGCCGATAAGTTTCGTGAATCCATATACGCCATAGATGAGGGGAATGTGCGGCGTTTGGGCAGTACTTCGGTCATGCAGGTAATGGCCAGCGGCATCAGTGCGTATTTAGGCGGTATGTTGGGTGTGGGAAATCAAGTGACCACGAATTCTTCGGCCTGCACCACCGGAACCGAAGGTGTTTTAATGGCGTATGAACGCATTAAGTCAGGAAAGGCAAGTCGTATGTTGACAGGAAGTTGCAGTGATAGCGGGCCCTATATATGGGCCGGTTTCGATAGCATGCGTATTCTTCCCAGAAACTATAACGATAACCCCTCCAAGGCCAGTCGGCCTATGAGTGCTACGGCCACCGGTTTTGTTCCCGGGAGTGGGGCAGGGGCACTGGTCCTGGAGTCCCTGGAAAGCGCATTGGACCGCGGGGCCCATATCTATGCGGAGGTATTAGGTGGTGCAGTGAACAGTGGAGGGCACCGTGGTGAAGGGAGTATGACGGCCCCCAATAGCGAATCGGTCGTTCGGTGCATACAGGAGGCGACCTGGGATGCCGGTCTGCATGTAACCGATATCGACACCGTTAATGGTCACTTAACGGCCACCAGCAAAGACCCCTTAGAAATTCGAAACTGGAGCAATGCCCTGGCGGGTTCGGGTACCGACTTTCCTTTTGTGAACTCTTTTAAAGGGCTTTTTGGCCATTGTTTGGCGGCAGCCGGCAGTATTGAATGTGTTGCTTCCGTTTTGCAAATTGAAAAGGGACAGGTTTTTGGAAACAAGAACTGCGAAGACCCGCATCCTGAAATCACCGATCTGGTACATCCGTCGAGAATTCCGCAAAAAACAATACTACATCAGCCTAAATTTTTGGCGAAAGCAAGTTTTGGCTTTGGAGATGTCAACGCTTGTGTTATTTTTAGCGCGTTTAACGACTAAGAAAAAATTCCGTCAAAAAGGAACCCGCCATCTTTTGAAGCGCCCTTCAAGATGGTCACGGTTGTCGGAATCCATAAATTGATGTATGACAAAGGAAGAAAAGTATCAAAAACTACGGGAAATCGTTACCATTTACCTTCCGGAAGATGTAAAAGTTGAGGCCATTCGCCGCGAAAGCCACTTTATCAACGAATTGAACATCAATTCGGCCAATTTGGTGGATATTGTACTGGACGTGGAGGATGCCTTTGATATCACTTTGGAGAACGAGGATATGGATCAAATGCAAACCGTTGACGATGCTTTGCAAATTATTGATAAGAAACTTGAAGCATCCTAGTGATACCATCGAGGAAAGACAGTTCGAAGGAACTAGGCGTATACAAACTGTGGCGGAATCCGCTTTTCTGGGGTTTGGTGTAAGTAGGGTGTTCGAACGAGGCTTTCTTAGGAAAGTCTTTAAAAAAATGAGAGACTGGAATGTATAATTTTCTTCAATGGGCGAAGTCCCAACTACAAGTAGATGCAAGGCTGATAGTATTATACTGTTTGGTATATTTCACATGGGGTATGCTGATGGATTGGTTTGGCACTCAGGTAGAAATCGCCCGGTTTACCTATTGGTGGCAGGTGATAACCGTATACATCCTATACATGGTGCCTATTTCCTTGCTCTTACGGAAACTCCCATTTCATGCACAATATGCCTACGGACTCATCGCGATGGGTTTGCTTGAATTTGGGGGGTATGCGCTGCAATCTTCCTATGCCTATCCCGACAACCTACTCGATCAATTCTTCAACATTCGAAACTTTAGTTTGGGAATGGCACTGTTTTTTGCACTTTATTTTCCCCTAGGAAATTGGGGCGTGGGAAGAATATACAAAGCCCTTTTCAGGAAGGAAGTAGGGTAGCGTATCAGGTTCAAGTGCAAACACAAATTCAAAAAATCAGATTAAAAAAGAATGCGTCGGGTGGTAAGAGGTTCATGAAAATTGGAGCGGTCGAACCCTGACCTTTGGACCTCAAGCCGGACAAGAATTCCACTAATTTTCGCGAATGAGTTGGTTCGTACGTTATGTTGTCCTGGTTTTCAATTCATTACTAACCATTAACCATTAACCACTAACCACTAACCACTAACCGCTGACCACCGATTTCTCCTTGATGACCACGGAAGCTACAATCCCTGCGATCAAGGATACGGAGATGACCGCCAAGGAGAGCCATTCTGGGAGTTCCACTTGATGGGAAATCAGCATTTTAACACCTACAAATGCTAAAATCACTACCAGACTATAGTTGATAAAACGAAACTTTTCGAGCATTCGAGAAACCAGGAAGTACATGGAGCGCAGCCCCAGTATAGCCAAAATATTGGAACTAAAGACAATGAACGGATCGGCAGTAATCGCTAAAATCGCCGGGATACTGTCCAGTGCAAAAAGAATATCGGTCAGTTCAATGATGACCAAGGCGATGAATAGGGGGGTAGCTGCTCTGATGCCCATTCGTTTTACAAAGAAATGGTCCCCTTGAATGGTGCCCGTTATCGGATAGACTTTTTTCACCTGGCGAAAAACGAACGATTTCTTCGGGTCGAAATCCTCGTCTTCCCCCTTAAGCATTTTAAAGGCCGTCCATAGCAAAAACACCCCGAAGACATAGATGATCCAATCGAACTTATTGATCAGGGCAACACCGAATAAAATAGTAAGCCCTCGAAAAACAATGGCACCCAAAATACCCCAGAACAGGACACGATGCTGGTATAGGGCAGGAATCTTAAACGAGGAGAAGATAACCGCAATGACAAAAACATTGTCGATACTTAAAGATAGTTCTATGAGATATCCTGTAATATATTTAAGTACAGCATTGTTGGGGGTAAGGCCGGTGGGGTTTTCTACCAAACCACTTGAAAACAGCCAGTAGATAACCCCGCTGAAGCTTAGTGCGATGGTGACCCAAACCGCTGTCCAGATACTGGCTTCTTTGGTTTTGACTACATGTGCTTCCTTGTTAAAAACACCTAGGTCAAGCGCTAAAAACAACAATATCAAGCCAATAAAGAGGAACCAGACCCACATAATTGCAATTTTAAAAGTGCGAAGGTAATCATCCTTTGCGTATTAGGGATTCCGATGATTGAAAAGTTTTAACAGAAAGTGTTCCCATCGCAATGTCAGGAGATAACATCATTTTTAAGAGGCAATACACCCTCGATCAGGGAAGAAGAATGGTTTGGTCAAAAAGGATACTTGCGAAATGCACCCTACATGAAAAACCAAAGAAAGTGATTCAGAAGGTGCTGTTTAAAACTTATTTCAATTGGAAGACCATTTTGACCGAGACCTTGTTGTCTTCCCTTTTCTTTTTGACATTGATTCCAAAATCGGATGAATTAACGGTCGTAGTTCCCGTCAGAGTCTTGTTGTTTAGCACAAAATCGATGGTGGTCGGTACGGTCTTATCCTTTATGGTTAGGTTTCCTTTCACTTTGAAGTTGTTTCCATTGGCTGTAATCGTGGTGCTTGCGAACCGGATTTTGGGGTAGTTGTCCGCATCAAAGTATTTGCCTCCTTTGATGGACCAATCTCTCAGGAAATTCCCGGTTTTAAGGGTCTCGGCTGCGACCGTCCCTTTGAAAACGGAGTTCGTAGGGTTTTCCAAATCAATAGATGAGGAGGACTCGAATCCGGAGATACTTCCGTCTACATCATTGGAGAGATATACAAATGTGACGGTCGCCGAAGCGATTTCCGCTTTATGCTGGGCAATGGTTGTGAGTGGGGCGGCGAGAAGCCATAAGGCGAGATAAGCGTACTTCATAGTCTAGTGATTGTTTAATACATGCTGTTTGGAACAAGCCAAAGATATCGATAATTCACCATAGATGGGTTGCCCTAGGATGCGTAGCTTTTTTAGGACCGGAGTTGGCAATCGGTAAGAGGTTGAAATATTCGACAAACGGGGAGAAATACGATGAATTTATCCTTTGAACGGGATTTTTATTTACTTTGTAGAACGAGACACTAGTACCTTAAAAAATGAAAAAATCGATCCTATCCTTCTTGATGATGGGCTGTATGTTGCTGGGTAGCCAAATGCTATCTGCACAAAGCACTCCCGAGAAACCGGAAAAGCCCAACAAATCGCCCCGACCAGGGGAAGAAGAGGAGGAAGGACCTTCTATCTTCAAGTTTGAACCCACCTATATGATGTCCGTCGAAGCCAAACGCGAGCGTTTACGACGTACCCGTAGCATGCTGGATACCATGGATATTTCGGAGCGTAAACGGCGAAAATTACTCAAAGACCTTTACAAAAATGGGATGACGGAACAGCTACAGAAGATATTGGTGACCGAGACCAAGTTCGAAGACGAAATTGACGACTAAAGTACTGGGAAAACGACCCTTGCGCACTCGGTCCGATAAAGGGCAAAAAATAGCGGCATATGTCCGGATTGATGATGGGGTCGCCCCTAGAGTGTCAGAATTTGTATCTTTAAAGAGAGAAACTATATGATTACCAAAATGAATGTACGCTATTGTTGGGCATGCTGCTTGTGTATGCTCGTTACCGGAGTAGGGGGCCTCTCGGCACAGAGTAGCTCGGAAACTAAAAAGCCAAAGCAGGAAGAAAAGGTGCAGCGCCATACCATTATGGAGAAGTTTGCACCGGATATTTCATTGACCGCGGAAGAACGGCAGCAAAAACGATTGGATCGAATAGCGGAAATCAAATTTAGAAAGAGTGTCATCGACACACTCGATATCTCTGAACGCAGACGTCAAAAACTGTTGACAGACCTTAAATACAATCCGTTTTCGGACCGTTTGAACCGCACCATGGCCGAAATTCAGTTCGAGGACGACGACGGCATCGAAGAGTAAAGGCTTAAAGTTCAAGTGCAGGTGTCAAGTTTAAGCTCAAGCTCAAATACAAATACAAATACAAAGGTCAAATTCAAACGCAGCTTTGGGACGGACGACAGGTGATGGAAGTCCGAAGATAGAAGCATGAAGTTCGAGAACCATACTGCCCACTGCCACTGAGAACTGCCTACTCAAAAAGTGCAAGTGCAAGCGTCAAGTTCAAGTTCAAGTTCAAAAGATGGATGACAAGTGGTTAGGAGACGGAAGTCCAAAGCCCTAGGCTTGAAGTTTATAGCACCGCAGCACCTGCTACTGCCCACTGAAAACTGCCACTGCCTACTCGGAAAGTTCAAGTGCAAGTGTCAAGTTCAAATACAAATTCAAACTCAAACACAAACTTGTCCCCTGGCTACTGCATACTGCCACTGCCTACTCAAAAAGTACAAACGTCAAGTTCAAATTCAAATACAAAGGTCAAATTCAAACGCAGCTTTGGGACGGACGACAGGTCATGGAAGTCCGAAGATAGAAGCGTGAATTCCCAGAATCATACTTCCCACTGAAACTGCCACTGCCTACTCAAAAAGTTCAAGTTCAAAAGGTTAATAACAAAAAGATAGGATTTTAAAGCCTACAACCTTAAACTTTACACCTTGAACCTTTCACCACTTTCTAACGCGCTCTCATTTTTGCCTTTCTTTTAGACAATTGGCGCTCCAAATCATCGACCGACTTGGCGATCGAAGCTTCAAACGAAGCTGTGCTAGACTCTGTAAACATACGTGGGCCGGGTGCGCTCAGCCGAATATTGCATAGCATACCGGTGTCGGGATCGGAGGTGTTTTCAGTCTTGAAAAAGACGTCGGCTCGTACGATGAAGTCATATTTATCAAATAGCTTATCAATCTTTTTGGCGGCCATGATTTCCAGGCGGTTACTGGCCTTTACGCCATCGTACTCAAAGTTGATGTTCATAGGGAGAAGATGTTTTTTGTAATCCCTTAAATTAAGCCGTAGGAGTGGGACTACCAAATAAAAAACCGCTGTCATATCTTAATTAACTATCAATAAAACGTTAAAGTCTGGTTTTCTGATAGTTCCGACTCCAAAGCTCTCTTTATTTTTTGTAATTTAAAGGAACCTACAAGAATGCAACGAACCCTTTAAATCTCTCTTTCATGACAAACAACAGCAGCCTTGCCCGCATTAGTGCCACCAAAGAGTATGAAAAGAATGCTCTTGTACTTAAATTAGAGCGACATCAGAACGATTTGCTACAGCTACGAAAAAAGCTGAACTCTTACATTTGCGAACCCAAAACCTATACCCTGTTCGAGCGGATAGAATCGCTAAAGAACGGACTGGATCAGTTGCGGAACGACAATGCGAATATCATCCAAAGTGTCAAAGACCGAAAACGCGCTGCGGATGATTATGTAGAACGCATCAAACGTCAATTTCATGAGTTCAATACCATGCAGAAAGGCGTTGAGGAATACATTCAGGGAGCCAGGAATTGCTAAGATGGTCTTGGCGACCCTGATGAAGAATGCATCCATTGGTACCCCGATGGATGTATTTTTGTTCATGAGACCCGGATTTCAAAAGCCAGGAGCGCATTGAGGTCCGATGGTCGAATGAACCCCGACCGATAGCGTCGGGGTCTCTGGCCCCATGACGGTCTTGGCCCGATGACGGATTACGGACGATTTTATAAAGGGATCGATGTAGGTCCCGGATCTCAAAAGCCAGGGGCGCATTGAGATAAAAGCTTTAGGAGTGGAAGGTGGTAAACGAAACCATGTGCCAGCGCCTGTCCAGGGGAACAGCTTGGCATATAAATTGTGACAAAGACAATAGGACCAAAAAATACAAGACAATGAAAAAGGGGCTTTTACTATTCTTGACCGTACTGCTGGCGTACGCTTGTGGCACTGGCAAACAAGCGGTTACCAACGAGGGCAATACGATTTTGGACGATTGGGTAGCCAATCGTGAGTTCGCTATTGCGTCGGAATGGGCACGCCCGCAGCCGACCACTGGGATGGTGGCCGTTTCCAACGCCGGACTCTTAGGACCGGGAAATACCTTAGGGAGTATTAGCCTTATCGGAAACCCCAATTATTTTCGGGTGCAAGGTGATTCTGTTTCCGCCTATTTGCCCTATTATGGCGAACGTCAGATAGGAGGGGGGTACAATTCCAATAGGCGCATAGAATTCAATGGGGTACCTGCGAATTTGAAGATTACAAAGGATCCGAAAAACAAGGGCTATCGCATGCAGTTTTCCATTAAGGAAGATTCGGAGACCTATCAGGTAAACGTTCGGTTGTTCCCTAATTTAACGTCCAGAATGAGTGTTACCAGTACCCATCGTTTTGTAATTCGGTATGACGGGAAGATCAAAGAATTGGAAGTCGAAGAAGCCCTGTAAAAGAGCCGATTCGAAGTAGATGACTGGAAATAAGTAGTACAAGGGAGTAAGCAGTTGGCAGTGGCAGTGGCAGTAGGCAGTAGATTCCGGGACCTCACGCTCCCGGCTTCCGGTCCCTATATTTGAACTTGGACTTGACACTTGCACTTCCTTAAGTTAGTGTGCAGTTGGCAGTGGCAGTAGGCAGTAGATTCCGTAACCTCACGCTCCCGTCTTCGGTCACCTGTAATCCATCCCGAATATGCGTTTGAATTTGACCTTTGTATTTGTATTTGAATTTGAGCTTGAACTTGCACTTGACGCTTGCACTTGAACTTCTCTAAGTTAGTGGGCAGTTGGCAGTGGCAGTAGGCAGTAGATTCCGGGATTTCACGCTCCCGGCTTCGGTCACCTGTAATCCATCTCAAAACTGCGTTTGAATTTGACCTTTGTATTTGTATTTGAACTTGAACTTGAACTTGTACTTGACACTTGTACTTGAACTTCTCTAAGTTAGCAGGTAGTGGCAGTAGGCGACTTCACGCTTCCGTCTTCGGTCACCTGTAATCCATCTCAAAACTGCGTTTGAATTTGACCTTTGTATTTGTATTTGAATTTGAGCTTGAGCTTGCACTTGCACTTTACCCACAGGTACCGGGTATTTTCTATATTTGCCATCGTTATTTCCGGTGGCCGATACGAATTTGATGGGTCGTACCGTTTAAGTCGTGGAACTTCCACTTAAAACCAACCTAGAACCCTGCTTATGGACAGTCTTTTTACCCTTGATAATTTTGTAACCCTTTGTATGTTGACCCTATTACAGGCCGTGTTGGGGTTGGATAACCTGTTGTATATCTCCCTGGAATCAAAACGGGCGCCGGAGGAGAAGCAAGCACGTGTACGGGCCTTGGGAATCGGCATGGCGATCGTACTGCGTATCGCCTTGTTGTTCATATTGATACGGGTGATTGCCTATTTTCAGGACCCGATATTCGGTTTTCATTTTACCGATGTCTTGGAGGGAAGCTTCAACATCCACAGTTTGATCGTATTGGCGGGGGGCATTTTTATCATGTATACGGCCGTCAAGGAAATCTGGCACATGTTGCGCATGGAGGAGGAGTTGGAAGGAATGGAAATGAAACGAAAAAGCACGAACATGATTATTTTCTCTATCGTGATCATGAATATCGTGTTTTCTTTTGATTCCATCTTAAGCGCCATGGCGCTAACGGATGTCTTTTGGGTCATGGCCACCGCGATTGTCATTGGCGGACTCCTAATGATCTGGTTATCGGGTCGTGTAACGACTTTTTTGAAGAAAAACCGCATGTACGAGGTGCTAGGATTGTTTATCCTGTTCATCGTAGGCATTATGTTATTGTCCGAAGGCGGCCATCTGGCACACCTAAAACTATTTGGGAACGAGGTGACCCCCATGAGCAAAACTACCTTTTATTTTGTAATCGTGGTATTGGTGGTGATCGATATTATACAATCCAAGTATCAAAAGAAACTTTCTAGGCAATAGGCGTCCGCTTCAAGATGGATTCGTCACAAAATTTTATGGTTTAGGTACTGATACCAAGACCATGTGAAAGATCCGCGAGTGGAAGGAAGCCAAGCCAAGCAATAAGGCGTGAACTGATATAAAAAGCGTTGTATCCCTGTTAGGAACGCAACGCTTTGATATATAGGTGCGACAAATGTCCTAAGGATTCTTTTTAAACACATAACGGGTAATAAAAATACCCTTGCCATCATCGGTACCGCTATCGCTTTCGACCGAGCTGGTTACAAAGATGAGTTCCCAACCTTCCTCGGCCATTTCGTTCATCATGGAGGAGAGGAGGGCATCATTGGCGGCGATGTTTTGAAATCGGATTCCGCCAATATTGTAAAAATTAAGTAGTTTGGTTTCTTCGAAGTTTTTTATGCGAATGTCTTTTCGTTTGGACTTGTTTCTGGTATTGTCATCTTCTGTTTGCGTACTGGTATATTCCTTATGGTCTTTTTCTTCCAGCGCATTGATGATTCGTGAACGGCCCAGGCCACTGGGAACAATCGATTCTACACTGGTAACGACTTTGTACTGTTGTGCATGGAGTCCGATGATAGAAAACGCCGCAACAACGGCCGTTACAATGATTTTTCTGATGTGTGTCATTTCTACTTGATTTTTAACTATGCAATAAAGACAGGTTTTTCCCCTAAGGGTTGCATCAAGTCGGTAGTTAGGATAGGAGAACGTAGTAATTTGAGCCTATTACGGTTTGGGGTACATGGTCGATATGCGCTATTCAACCGGGCCAATTTTAGGAAAAGATTACCATTTTGAAAATACGAAACCGCAACGAATAGGGTTATACCTAATAGTCACATGAAAAAGCACCGGAACTTCTTAATTTTCTACAGCCTTTGGTTAGGGGGCATTTTTTTGATACTAACCGTGTTTGATAACCCTTCGGAGAAAGATGCTACTACAACGAACGAAGGCACTACCATTTGTACATTAACAACAAAACCCGTAAGCTGTTCAAAACAACATAGATGCGAGGATAAATTGTGTTGTATTGGAAAAGATGGAATGAATACAACGAAATACTAGTTTTTCATCGCGGATTTACGAGAGATTTTTTGGGTGTTTTGGAATGCTAGTAGGGAATTGGTATAGGCCGACTTTGTAAAACGTTCAGCTAGTGTGGAGATTTGGAGTTATTAGGTCCAAACAATTCTATTTTACATAATATAAATTATAGTACAGATTGGTTTGTATGTATTTCTGATTCAACATCTTAGCTGTAAGCTATAATTCTATTATGTAAAATATCCCTCGAAAGCAGTTCTTTCATTCAACGTAGCAACAGGGTCATCACCCTGTTTAATTTACGTAGCTTCGAAATTTCGGCTCATAAAAATCTTTTTAGAAAACTTCAAATTCTTAGAAAATCCCAGCGAAAAACATTTCGTCTGTATCTATAATTAGTCGTTATGTAAAATTGCCGCTCGGCCAACAGCATATTGCTTTCATAAAATTAAAATGCTCAGGCATTTTATTTTATACGCAATTCCCAGCCGCTTGGCCAGCGCCAAAAAAAGCAAAACCTTTTAGATTTTTATTGAACCTCGAAAATACGAGAAACTCACCGTCAATAAATTTTCAAGACCATTGGCGTCAGCTTGCCGCAAAAGTTTAAAATTTAGCGGAGCATA
The DNA here is from genome assembly GCA_947493175.1 of uncultured Flavobacteriaceae bacterium. GTDB lineage: Bacteria > Bacteroidota > Bacteroidia > Flavobacteriales > Flavobacteriaceae > Pelagihabitans. Next base: position 213,770 of record CANLQD010000002.1, read on the forward strand.
AATTTCTAAACACTTGCTACCCCCCGTATTCCAAACAAACTTTTCTTTTGAGTCTATTTTACATAATGTAGAGAGCGGAGCATAAATTTCTAAACACTTGCTACCCTCCGTATTCCAAACAAACTTTTCTTTTGAGTCTATTTTACATAATGTAGAGATATGCTAGTTACTTGAAATTCTCGATTTGATTGTAAAAAACATACTCGCCAAGTACTTTCATACCGTTCGTAAAGACCTTGATTTCCCAATTTGATAAGTATGTATGTGGGCTAACATCGTGCTCAAAAAACACAAAATCATCAGGTTTTGCAAGGGTTTTCGAAGGTATCAAGAATAGCAACGGCTCCGTATTCGGTATAAAACCTATCAACGCCACCCAAAGGTTTTCTTTAGGCTCGCCCAACTTCTCTTTTGGAACTTTTGAGCTTTGTTGAGCGATTAAATCCATTGGTTGTAGGAGTACCTCAGATTTCTTACCATTTGGGCTTTTGACTAAAAAATCGACTCCTTCCCTACCATTTTCCTTTGGGCTAATTTCTAAGCCTGCATGGGTTATTTCTGACTTTAAAATAGCTGCTGCTTGGCTTTGAAAATCTTGCATGTAACGAAAGTATCTTTTCTTTTTTTCTTGATACGGCAAAGTATACTTTGAGCGAGATGATGCGGCTGCGAAACAAAAAAATGCCAACGCTTCAACCCGCCACCAAAAGTAATCAGCAACCGGCTAATTTCTTTTGTCACGTAGATAATTTTGGAACAGGGCCGAGCGTCAAGAAAATGTACCCAAAGTACATTTTTAGCGAAAGAGCCAGCTGGCGCGTTGGCATCGGCATGAGTTTAGGATGCTTAACGGGCATCTGTCTGCAATTCACCAAGTGCCTTCCTCTCACTGCGTTCGTCGGAGGCAAGTAAAATTCTTAACGCTCCTCTCCCCTATTGTTTTAGCCAAAATTCTCTTAGGCCAGTAACCCAGTTTTTAACATTCTAGTCTTCCATTAGTTGACCAAAACCAAAGTTGAGTTGTGTCTTGACTTCTCGGTTAGCATGTATATATTTAATTAGCCTAACTGTATCCATTACATCTTCAATAGATAATACTTTTCTATACTTATCATATTTATTCAAATAAACACTTAATCTATCTTGAACGTCATAATTATCTCCTATCTGACTTATTATTTTATCCAGATAACTCATACAATTTGGAGCAATATCTACTCCATAAAAAGTATTTAAATAAATAGCTCGAAGAAGATTTGCTTCAATTGTTGGATTCTTAGCTTTATAATACTTACTCTTCTGAATAATATTCAATTTTCTTTCCCTTACAAAATCGTTATAGTGATTTGACCTAAAATTATTTGAGTGAACGTTTACAACAAGACCATCGTAGTTATAAAAACAACCATCAGAAATATTATCCAAAATATAATCTTCATTTCTTTTTACAACAGAATCACGAAATGCCCAGTTATTATCAATACTCCATATATCTACCTCAAAACCGCTTAAATCGATTTTTATGCCAAGCATTCTATTAATAGAAAAAGAAAGATTTGAATTTTCTAGTAGATTTTTTAAATCATGATGAGAAAGCGACACAATCATGTCTAAATCCCTAGATTGCTTATAATTAATAGAATCTCTTACAAAACCTCCGACGACATATGCCGTACCTGATATTAATAAGTTCATCATGAACTCATAAAAGTCTGGATACTTTCGCAATACTTCTTTGAATCTAGCTGCGAAAAGTCTTTTAAAGAGATTTTTATCTTCTATTATTTCTAACACTACAATCTAATTCCTTTTAGTTTTCTGTATAGGTTTAACGCATAAGTATCTGTCATGCCAGCAATAAAATCTACAATCAATTGTATTCTATTGTAGGCTTCATTATCATACTTATTATATTCACTATAAATATATCTATAACTTGATGAAATATTCTTAAATAAACGTGCTTCTTTTGTATTACTACCAGCTTTAAAGTCTTCTGATTCAGTTGCTGGAATAAAAATATCAAGTAAACCATAGATTATTTCCCAACCAGCAAGCTCAGTTTGCATTATTTTTTTATTATCAAAAACTACCGTTTGTAATGCCTCAAATGACTTTCTTATATCACTACCTGTAGACTTGTCTATTAGTTCAAATTGAAATTCCCCGTCCATTATTTTAGCATAATTCTTTTTAAAGCAATCTACAATACCTTCTATCATTCTACCCTGTGTTTCAACCCTAAATTGTTGAACGGTAAGGGACAACTTGTCAGATAATTTGTTGTCGTTGCCTTTATGCATATTATCGAGAATTTCTAACAAGTCTCTATTAGCTTTTAAATTTTCATCAAAAATTCTTCTTAGTGTTTCATAGTTTAAAATCCCTAGTTTTACACCATCTTCAATATCCGCCGCGCAATAGGCAATATCATCCGCAGCTTCCATAAGATATACTATTGGATGTCTTTTGCCATTTAATCCTAATTCCTTACTTATTATTTGATAATCTGACTCTTCAGAACAGTAGTAGCCATATTTTTTCTTTCTAATTTCTTTGGCTTGTTTTTTCTTATTACCCTCCAAAGAATTAGACGGGTATTTTATAATACTTGCCAAAGTTGGGAAAGTCAAATTAAAACTATGTTCATCTTTGAAAAAGTGTAGTTTTCTAAGAATCCTAAAAGTCTGAACGTTTCCATCAAAATTTTCAAAGTCTGCTTTTTCTTGATTAGTGAGTTTAACCTCGTTTTTTTCGAAGTATTCTTTAAAATAGTCCTTGATGGCAGATTCGCCAAAGTGGCCAAAAGGAGGGTTTCCTAAATCATGTACTAGTCCAGAGCATCTTAAAAGAGAACTTAATTGTCCCTTATAATCCTCATGTAATTCTTTTTTTTCTATTAGGTATTTTTCAATACTCTTTCCGATTGAACCTCCTATGTATGATACTTCCAATGAGTGAGTTAGACGTGTTCGTATATAGTCGCTTGTTTCTAAAGGGAATACCTGTGTTTTGTCCTGCAATCTTCGAATAGGAGAACTTGAAATTAGACGACCATAATCTTGTTCAAAAGGGTCTCTTCCATCAATTTCTCTAGCCTTTGTTCGATTTCTGAATGTTACAGGTTGTAATAGTTGTTCGCATTTTTTCATATAATTATCCTTTGTTTATAGTTAAGTTTGGTTCAGTTAGTATTGACAAAATTAATCTGATTACTTTATGTAGCTCTATTATGATGTTGTTATTTCTACGAAATGTTCATAAAGCATGACCATTGCCAATGTGTCCAACTCACAATATTTTAGTAAACTTTTTTCAAGTTCTTTTCTCTCAAAATCAGTCATATCGGTATACTGTAATTTTGAATATGCTGTTAAAGCAGCTCCCCCATTTGCAATATTTTCAATATCAGATAGGGTGTTTTCAATGTCTTCTTCGCTCCAGTTATCAAAAACAGGAGGAAGTTGGTCATATGGATTTATAATCAGGCCTTCTTTAATTTCCAACCAAATTTTTTCTGAACTAAAATTCTTGCTAGTAATATTTATTTCACCGATTGGTCGCGAGTATTTACTCTTTAAATGTTTACTTTTTTGGAGTGATGCTGGTAACACTTTCTTCAAAGAATTTGAACCCTTAGTTAAAGGGTTGTAATAATACTTTTTTTCAACGTCCCAAAGGTCAACCATATCTCTATTGCCGGTCCAAGCAAAAGCGCTATTTCGAGTAGAATGCGAAATACTTTCTATAAAATCCATCAATTCTTTTTTATCCACTTCTTCCGAATCATGTAATTGACAATAAATTGCATTCAAAATACTGTTCTCATGGTTGGAATATCTAAATATAGTTCCGTTGTCATTTTCAAGAGCTTTTTTCAACTCCCTTGTAAATTCAAAATTGGGAAATTCACCTGCTTGACTATTTATATATTCGGTAGCATGTTCTATGCTTCCATCATTATTAAAAATATGATGAGAAAATTGAAAAGCAGTTTGTTCATAAGGTTTAATGTTTTTATTGAATGGCAATGCTGCCGCACTTGTTTCAAAATCAATAAAATGAAGAGGGAATTTCCAAAATTTCATTTCTTGAATCAAAGCATCTTTATCTACATAAATAGAGCTGTCGTCTTCTACTTCTTTTTCGATTTGCAGCCATTGCCGATGTGATGTTGTTAACTTATCTGCTTCAATCTTTAGACCAATTAAATCTTCGGAAAGTTCAGATTTAAATAAAACTCCTTCTTGAAAAAGCTTATTGCCTCTTCTAAAAGAATAGATGTCAAGAATGTTTGGTTTATTAAATTCTTCTTCTGTCCAATTATGTTGCTTTATAAAACACTCCTCGAATCCTGATTTTAGGCCCATATTTTTGTCTTCGACAGAAGTTCTAAATTCACAATTCTTACAGCTCGTAAAACTTGTTGGCCATTTTGCATATTGGTCTTTCTGATATAGTTCATTGAATTTTGAAATAGATTCTGTAAAATTCAATCCTTTCGCATATTCAAATTTATCTGACTCTATTTCTTTGACAATATCTGTTACTTTTTTCAAACCGAGAATGGAACTTCCCGTTTCCTCCAAAGTAGAAACTTTCTTAGATATGCCAGTTCTATTTTCTTTAGTTTTATTTATTCTGAACAATTGATTTAGCCCATCTATACTGGCTTTTTTCGTCTTATCAGCCAACATCAAATACGACTCAATACTCCAATTTGGATAGCAAAGTTGCATTACATGTTTTTGAAAAGCGACATCAAATAAATATGGCTTCCAAGTACTAACAATTCCACCTCGTTTGCCAATCAAAAGAAATTCATCCTCTGGGTCAAAAGATTTTGACTTTACTTCAATTAGTTTTATCGAATCGCCCTTTTTAACTAGAATATCAGTTCTAATAAAAAAACCATCAACCAAAAAAGCGGCTTCATAAATTATAACGTTTTCTTGTTTAAGTAACTCTTTTGTTTGATTATATACATTTTCATATTCTCCTGCTTCTCCTTCAACCAAGATACCATTGGGATAATGCATTCGAGCGAGTTCTTCTACCTGAAAGCCGCCTTGCGCTAACGCCTCTAAAAAAGAGTCTTCCTTTTTTACATTGGCATAAGCTTTTTTGCCGGTGTAATAAAGTTTATTTGGACATTCTAATCCAAGTTTGAATTTAGACTTTGTTAATACCCTCATTCTATTTTTTGTAGAGTTATTTACTTCAAGAAAATTGACTTGAAGTTTATGCCGGTGAAAATAGATGAGTAATTTGGTAAATTTTGGAGTATTTCGAAGATATGATTTTAACAGGAAATAATTTACGCTTTTTCGTAATTTATTGACATTTGTAGTAAAATACCATTCCACACACATTGCACTCCCCTCCTATCGTCGGGTCGCATAATAAGTGTTCAATTACCTTTTAAGAAGTTGTTTTTAGAAGAAAAAAGAAAATGCCCTAACATTGTCCATTTTACTCACTTTTCAATTCTAAACCTTTGCAGATTTCAGTAAAAACTTCACAAGGATCTGCATCAATCGCCAATGCAATAAGATATAATTCATCAGCACGAAGTTTTGTTTTCTTGTTATTTGATAACTCGCTAAGCCTTGTTTTACTGATTCCAGTTTTTCTAGCAACATCAGAACGATTTACCGATTTTTTAGCAAGAAACAATCCTAATTCAGTCATTTTTATCTGATTTTAAGATAATAAAGTTAGTTACTCGGATACTTTTTTCCGAAAATCCAAATTTTTATCATAAATATTGTCCGATATTCTATATATTTGTTCTGATAATCGGAATATTTTATCTTTAATTCAGGCAAATGGAAGACAAAAATCAGACCAAAATAGAATTAGAAGTAATAGACCTATCTCCATTTCTAGATTATTTGGATGAATATCATGAGGGTAATTTATTATTCTTAACGAACTGGTTTGACCGAGCAATCTATATGTTTCATTACCTGCCTGAAGATGTATTTACTCCTTTCGAGCGGCAGAATACTTGCCATATATTAATGCAACTAAAAGAAACTTTAACGGAGGTTTATTGTAAGCAGAATGGTTATTGAAATGTTCAAATGGTTAGTGAAACTACATCTCATATGCACGGATTATAACCCCGCTATCAGTTGATTCAGAAAAAGAAGCAAATTTTTGTATAGAATTATTGAGACTTGGTATAAAAAAATACTCCTAAAGTAGAAAACGATACGCCTAAAAAAATAATACTCAGTGAATAAAGTGCTAGACTAAAAAGCTCAAGAACATTTATGCCTTCTTCTTTTTCAAGAGCCTCATCCAGGTTTTTTAGACTATAAGTTGCGGAGTATATCAAACCATTACTGTTTTCTTCATATTTAATTATGGTATTTGAAATATCACTACCATTTTCAGAATACTTCTTATTGATAACGAAAACGCTTTTAATAGCTAGAAACGAAAACAGTGTTATAAGTGCTAAAATTATAAAGGACAAAGATACTTTTCTAACTAGTTTTAATGAAGAAAGTTGATCCTCATATAAAAAAATAAAAGGGATTACTAAAAGCGTGAAAGTAGTAGGAATTCCAATATAATATTCACCTAATACAGAATCCTGTATTTGTTTAGTCTTTAAAACATAAATTATGGATGGCAATAGTACTGTGAAAGCGGCTAAAATACCCCAAAACGATTTTAAAAATTTAGAAAATTTTTTAAAATTAAACTCAGCTCCCATTAGGTTCTTTTTTAGATTTACTACCGGTGGGGAAATATTAAATTATATTCCTCCCGAGTAACTTTTCTCTGCTTAGATTATTTCCACACTTATTCTTCATTAATGTATTTCCCGATTTTTTTAATAAAAGTAGAGTCAATTTTTAAGTCTTGATATAATGTATCTTTTGATAGTTTTATTAATTCTGTTAATTCTTTTAGAGTTTCCTTTTTTGAATGATAAACCTGATTCTTGCTATCTGCAATGGCTATCTTTTCTGCCGAGGTTATCAATTTTTCGTAAATTTTGATAATCGCAGGGTCAACTTCTCCTTCATTATTTTTTAGGGCTTCTATCCTAAAGGCTAAATCCCGAATCATATAATTCCCAGCGTTTCTTTTTCCAAGTTCCGCTATGGCTTTAACCGCAGAAAACTTGGCTGCAGCATCAACTTTGTCTCCGACTTTTGCTTTAGCTAAAACATCTAATGTGCTATTGATTACAGCATCAGGTGGATTTTCTGATATTACTTTAACAGTTCCATTTGCGTTAACCAGGTAAATTCCTCCTCGTTGTGTTGCATCGTAATGAGACCAAAAAAGAGTAGGTAAAACTTTTTCTTTGGTACCATCGTTGAATTTTGCTGTATAAAGAGATTGTCTTGAAATACCCGCACTTTTTCTCGATTCATTAATTGATGCGCAACCTGTGGCGATAACCACTAATGCAAGAATTGACAATTTCTTCATAACTCTATATTTAGAATATTCTACGAACAATCTTAAAGCAAGCATTATAGAAAACAAATACCTGTTAAAGGGTATTTTTGGGGGAAGTAAAATGTAGGCAGTGAATTCTTTGGAGAAATTAAATATATAAAAAATTAACAAGAAATAAATTACGGTTTTTCGTAGTTGATTAAAAAATGTAGTAAAATACCATTCCACACACATTACACTCCCCTCGTGCCTCGGCTCGCATAATAAGTGTTCCATTACCTTAGAAGAAGAAACTTTTTTGAAGAAAAATTTAAGGAAATTTGTAGTAATAAAACTTTGCTTTACCCAAGCAAAGTTACATAACGCTGTACATTATGATACAGATTGGTCAAATGTTTTTCTGATTCAACCTTTTAGCTGTAAGTCATAATTATTCACGATGCCTGTTTATTATATTAATAGGAGTTCATCGGCGCTTCGCGGGTCTATTATGTAAAATATCCCTCGAATTTGTAGCTTTTAAGGGAATTACTAAAAGGGTCATCAACCTTTCTTATTTACGCTACGAGAAAATTTTCCACACAGAAGAAAATTTATTCTAAACTTCGAAATTCGTCAACCCTGGTAACAAACCTTTCGTCTGTACTCATAATTTGCCGTTATGTAAAATAGCCGCTACCAAGCGCTCGATTGCTTTTTAAAATCAAATTGCTCAGGCAATTTATTTTAAACACAATTTGCCATCGCTTGCCAACACCATTTAAAAGCTAGCCCTTTTAGGTTTGATTAAAATTCTGGTATTCGAGGAAATGTGTGCAAGATTTTTTTCTACAGCATTCTCGTCAGCTTGCCGCAACAGCTAAAAATTACTCTGCGAGATAATTTCTTAGCCCTTGCTAACCTCGCGTCTTGTTTGAAGTTTTTCTTTAGGTACTTCTAACATTATGTCAAATAGACTTCAACATCGCAACCAGTAAGGGTTTTATTTATCTTTTTTTCTTGATAAAAAAAGAAACAAAAAAATCAAGGCTTACAGATAATTTTGGAAACAATGTACGGCTCAGTCGCTATATTTTAGGATTCATTGTAACTCTTAAGACTGCTTGAAGGTTAAAGAACTATTCTAATTGTCGAGAATACTTGTAACCCGCCCCCCAAAATATGGCCGCTCCCCTCGCCTATTGGTTTTGCCAAAATTCTCTTAGGCCAGCAAACAAGGTTTAATTAAATCTCATCTTTCATTTTTAAAGACTTCATCCAGGAATTTACTTATCGTAATGTCAATATCATCATCAGATAAGACGGTTGAATTTTCTACAATATCTTGTTTAAATTCAATTAACGGCATATCACCATGCTTTTTGACATGGTCAAATAGGTCACCTTTAGATTTTGAAAATTCCCCATAGAATGCCTTAAGACGAGGTTTTTTTGTATCATCTTTTAATATCCTAAACAATCCAGTTAAAGATGATAACTGTCTGCCATTATTCATTACTTCAGGAACCGTTCTACTTCTTATTACATGTTTATCAAACAAATCGGAGTAGTATTTATCATGTGATATAAACTTTTTTGGAATTAGCACTATATGTTCTTCTAAGTACATCGGTAAGGAGTACTCCTTTACCTCCCATTTCTCATCAAAGGGATTAAAAACTTGCAATTTTACATTGGATGTTTTGATTCCATTTAAAACACATTGTTTTGTTGTAAATTCAGCAAATATGCCTCTGCAAATTGTCGCTATCATATCTGAGACATTATCCGACCCAATTCCTTCAACCAAAATTTGACTATTGCAGATGTCAGATAACAAACTAGTTTTACCAGCGTTTGAATCGGAAAAAACCGTGTATAAGTGATTGGCTTTTTCATTACCAATAGCTTTTCCGCTATATTTTTCTACGCTATACCCTAAATGGATTTCTTTAGGTTCTCTTAAAAATTTTAAAAGGTTTATGGCTTCTTTTTTCTTCTTGTCCTTTATCAATTTTAGGAGTTTTGAAAAATATACCTTCAAAGTCTTTTCTATCCTATAACTCATATCACAGTCACTTGCGGCTATACGCCAAGGACTAATGAATAATGGTATATCCATATCCACAAGTATGTCCACAAACTCTAACTGCTTTTGACTTTTATTAATGTCAAAGTGTTCTGAAAATCGGGGTTTTTTAATAGTGCTTTTCATAATTATTAAATTTAATATTAACCTTCTGGAGGAAAAGGGTCTTTTCCATAAGTATTCCGTTCTCTAATTTGTCCGTTTCTACCGTGAATAAATAATTCACTTCCTTGGTTCTTTGCAATCGATTTAGCAGCTTCAATTGCCTGTTCCTGTGTTTTAACAACTTTGGTTGCTCGAGAATTTCCAGCTCCCTTAACTGCCCAACCTTCTTGGTGCTTTACAACGTGTTGATTTTTTTTGCTCATAATCGTGTATTTTACGTATTTTTAAGATGTTTTTTAATAAATATCAAACAAAAATCATTCATTTTATCGAATATTTCTCACAAATATACAATTTATTTTTTCATCTCCAAATTTATATGTAAATTAGATGAGAGTTTTTCTCATAATTTACTATTTTTGACCAATTTTTCAACTAATTACACCAAAAATGCTCGTAAAATTCACAATAAATAATTTTTTATCATTTAAGAATGAGACGGTTATTGACTTAAATGCCACTTCTCTATCAGAGTATAGAGAAGAGAATATTTTTAATTTGGCAATAAATAATCTGTCACTTTTAAAAAGTTTAGTAATCTACGGAGCTAACTCTAGTGGTAAGAGCAACTTATTCAAAGCGATAAAATTTGTGAGGAGAATGATATTGAATTCTTCCAAAGATTCTCAAGCTGAAGAATCTATTAAAGTTGAACCTTATTTGTTGTCAACTGAAAATCGTTTAAAGCCTAGTTATTTTGAAATTGAGTTCATTGCTGACAAAAAACAATATAGATATGGTTTTGAGGTAGATGTAAACAAAATACATAAAGAATGGCTTTATGAAGTAAAGAAAACGACGGAAACACAATTATTCAATCGTAATTTTCAAGAAATTCAAATTTCTTCAAAATTTGACTCAGCAAGCAATAACTTAACTACAATTACCAGGGATAATGCACTTTTCTTATCGGTTTGTGCTCAATTCAACATATCAATTGCGATTGAAATAATAAGAGGTATAAGCGATATACAATACCTATCTGGAGTGGATGACAGATCAACAATGGACTTTACAGTAAACTTATTGAATGACCCGGAAAATGGAATTTATGTAAATAATTTTATTCGAGGAGCAAAACTAGGATTTGAAGAAGTAAAGACTAAAGAAATTAGCCTGACGGAAGAAGCATTAGCTAAAAGTAATATACCAAAAGAATTAAGAAAATTTTTATTAGATAAAAAAGAAAAGAATACAGTTGTTACCACTAAACATTTAGTTTATGATGATAACAATAATCCGTCAGATGAAATCTATTTCAATCTAATAGCAAATGAATCTTTAGGAACTCGAAAATACTTTTCCCTCGCTGGACCGATTATTGATACTCTCTTAAAAGGAAAGACCTTGATAATCGATGAATTTGATGCAAGACTACATTCTCGATTGAGTAAATCCATAATTAGGCTTTTCAACACCAAGGAAAATAATCCAAATAATGCCCAACTAATTTTTGCCTCTCATAATTCTACCTTTATCAATCCAACTAACGAACTATTTAGAAGAGATCAGATAATAATTGCTGAAAAAGATAAATTTGGATCTTCAAAAATGGAGAGTATCTATGCTAAAGGAATAAGGAAAGATGCCTCATTTGAAAGAGATTATTTATCTGGGAAATATAATGGTATTCCTTTGGATATTGAGATTAGTAATCAGTTACCCTTGTTTGAGTGAGCAAACCTATACTCTATCGTCGTTTCATAAAATTTATGAGTATATATTATAAAGGATATTTAACGCCTAATGACTGATACAGACGCCTTACCTTCATTCTCCAATGTATACTTGCCTCATGCCAAGATTTACTACCTTCAATATTTAAAATATTATCATGAGAATGTACCATTTTTTGTTTTGTAGCCATTCTTTTGTCAAAAAGCAACAATAGATGCGGATTATCAATTGGGTCTGGGTCTTCATCTAAATCAAAAATATTCCTATCAATATCCTTGTTGAACTTTTCTTTCTTAGATTTCAATAAATTGAATAAATCAATCAAATTTTCAGATTGAGTAATATATTCTAAATCATAAATATCTTTTTTAGCTGGACGGCTTGCACAACTTACCAATTTAAAGATTCCTATATCCTTTACATCATAGCAACGAATTCCTTTAATCATTTCAAAATCAAAGAGTGACTTCATATTTTGAATAACATCAACTTTTACAGTAACGCCTTTTTTGATTATATAAAATCGAATATTTACAAATTGGTCGTTTTCTTTTACTGGATAGATGATGTTCAATAGTTTCTCTCCATAAAAGGCTTTAACTTCTTCTTCAATCTGTTCAAACCCCTTAATACCAATTATATCAGTAGAAAATAAGTCAATATCTTCCGAAACTCTGTGATTAAAACGCAATGCTAAATTAGTACCACCAGCAAGTGCAAAAGTAGACAAGCTTGGCAATTGTTGTAACTCTTTAATTGTTTGTAGAAGTACTTTGGAAACCGCTTGCATTCTTATACTGCGTAACGGTAGAAAGGCTTTGTATTATATCGCTCACTTACTAGTTCGCATACTTGATTACTAATATTCTCTTTAGTATTCTTTAGTATTTGTACAATAACTTTTGTAGAATAAAATTCCTCTAATATTTTAATATCTTTATTAAAAGAATCTTTGTTAGTAGCATATAAAGCTCTTGGAATAATAATATCCTTATCTCTTCTAATAGATAATTTACTACTATCCATATCCCAAAATATATATTTAGGGAATACTTTTGATATGTCTACTCTTTCTCTCAAATCTTCTTTATAATACTTTTATATATTAAAATACATATAACAAATATATGAAATACTAGTTAATTGGCTATTTAAAAGACTATTAACATAATCTATATAAACAATAGTTGTACCAATTGTATTAATAGTACTTATATCTATTAAACGTATAATAGAGCGTTATGTTACAACTTTAACAGTAAAATTACCAGTATTTTATACTTAATATTCTTTAAGTCAATATTAAACTTTTCTATTTGATAATAATACAACTCAAATAATCCATTCCACACACATTACACTCCCCTCCTACCGTCGGCTCACATAATAAGTGTACTACTACTTTTCAAAGAAAGCTTTAGAAGTAATTTTTAAAGGTTCTTGAGAGCGGTACGAACTGATTATTTTCTAAGAGTATTGTGTTATGTGTGGTATTCTTAATCTTATTATAATTAACTATGTAGGAACGGTGGCATTGCTTGAAATTTGGCGGTAGTTGGTTAATTATATTTTTTATTTTGCCTCGTACGTATTCCTTTTTTCCGGTTGTAGTATACAATTGCAAATAATGGTCATCTGATTTTATGTAAATCAATTCATCTAACTGAATTTTAGTCTTATTTTTTAGTGTAATACTATTTTTAATTACTAATTGCTTAATTTTTGTCAATTCTTCATGGGTTTGTTTTTTTTCAATCCTCAAAATTTTATTGATTTTATCGACTTTAAACCATCTGACTATAGAATATATTGTTAGTAAAAGTGTCATGAATATAGCTATTCCATAGATTAGCTTATGCCTATTAAATTCATCCAATAGTTTTTGAAGCCTTGAAACTTTAAGGCGGGTATCAATTTCATGAATACCCAAAACCAATAACTCACTCTTGATTGAATCTTGATATTTTGTGGCTATGTCTTTGTAGTATATGGCACTATCAATTTCATTGGACTTAATATAAATGTCGGCTAAATTCTCGTAAGTAAATTGTCTCTCAAAATGATAAGATTTTTCAATCGGAATAGTTTTAAGATTATCCTTAAACTTATCAGTTGCTATTGAGTAATGGTGTTTTTTTGCATTGGCAATTGCATCATTTACTTTTAATCCAAATAACGCTCGCTTGGCTGGAAAAATCTTTGAGTGCAAATAGTAGTTTTCAGCAATATGATTGACTTTTGCTCCATTGGTTGGGTCGTTCTTCAATAAGGTGTAGTAAATTCCCTTAAGTTGATAGAGAACTCCCTTAAAATAGGGTTCCTTAGGGCTATAACTAAGAGTTCTTTGAAAATCTTTATCAGTTAAAGAATTGACTGATAGTTCCTCATTAAATACCCGAAGCATTCTTAAGTGTAAATCGTAATAATTGGACCAAAATACATCAACTGAATCTTTTGCGAATTTTTTTAACTCTATTTGATATTCTTGATACTTACGAATACCCTTATTACCATGATTTAGACCTAAGTTATACTTCTTAAAATAGTTATTTATCCTTTTGAGCCCTTCTACCGTCAATTCATCAAGATTATCTTCTTTTGCAATTGAATAGGCTTTTTGATAATATTTAAAACTTAGAGTATCTATTGGTTGTGATTTCCTAAATAGAAAATCTCCATAACTATAATTGAAAAGAATTTCTTCTTCCTTTGTTTCAAATTTTGAAGGTATCGTTTCAAAGAAATCATCATTTGTCTTTCCAGTTAACAAGTAGTTAATCTCAACCTCATATAAGTCTTTTGTAAAAGAAGAAGGTATAGAATCCAAGGCAGCATTAAATCTGGCAATATCATAATTAGAAATAGAACTCAAAATCGGTTCTAAATCTACTATTTTATTCGAATGATGATTACTGTTCTTGCAGCCAAGAACAACAAAAAAAATGAAATAATATTGCCAGATTCTCATGCTAAAAAAAGAACTTAATGTTGCATATATGACCATTAATATTTTTTTCATCACATGACCGACGACTATCGAAATCAATAGGTGTTAAGTCTAAATCTAATTGTTCTCCTCGACGAACAATAAAACTGGGGATTTCATAGATTTCTTGACTTGGTTTGGTCGTGGAGGTTGTCCTACGGAAACCAAATTTTATTTGCTTGATATCATTTGGATTATCTACATGATTCTCATCTAAATATTTTACGTTCAGGATTTCAGGATATAGATATGCGGGCTCCTCATCTGGACTAAGGCAAATTGTGGTATCTGCTTGACGGACATAAAAGCTAACGCCCGTAATCTTGAATTTATCAATATTCATCATTATACCTGTAAAATTCCCAAATACTAAAAACCCTAAAACTGGATCGAATAAGTCTAAATGTACTAGTTGTTCTGGTTCATTCAGAACCACATTAAAAGTTACTTTTTTCATGATTATTTCTTTATAAGTTAATTATTATATGTGACTTTACTTCAAACTGAAATCTACACCAAAAGTAATACCCGAGTCATACGCTTCAATTGATAAAGGAGGGACCGGTACTAAAGTTTTACCGAACCAAGGAATGTTTGGAACGTAATCATTAGCATTGAATATCGAAATAGGTTTTATTTTGGCATTGATTAGGTTAGAAATTGAGATTGTAATCTTGAACCCTAAAATATATTTGACAATGCTTAACCTCCTAAACTGAGGTTGTGCTAAATACCGCAGTTTATCAACGAAAAATTTAACATCAAGATCAGTATCCGGCAAATTTATTTTGTCTGAGAATGTTACGCGTCCATTAAGAAGTAAAAGTTTATATTTTACCGTCACACGATAATTTACAGTTAAATCCGTATCATCTATTTTTATTGGGTTCGAAACTATAATTTGTGGCTTTTTATTTACCGTAATTAAAAACCTTTCCAGTTTAATTGATTTAATTTCAATTACTCTTTGCGGTATGCTCTTTAGCCAACCTAAAGTACTTTTAGCATACTTCTTAATTGCTTTCCAGATACCTTTTTGCTTTTCGAAAGAATATTTCTCTAAACCCTTTGATGGGTCATATTCAAGAGCCTTTTTCGGATTCTCACTTAAAAAAGCCTCAACTGCAGATTTTGCCAAATTGTATAAGTTTTCGTCCTCTTCCACATATTTCTCTAAAGTTTCGTTTCTATCTAATGCATATTCCAAGCTTCTAAATGTTAAATTGTACAATTGGGTTTCGGTTAACATTCCTTCTTGATCAACGTTATATTCTTCGTTTATACCTTTATCAAAATATTTTGGTTTTAGGGCGTCAATAGTTAGCGGAACTTTCAAGCTATTAACTAATTTATTTGACAATTGTTGATCTAAACTAAATTTTAAATCTTTCATAACCACTCGAATTTAATTTTACCTACTCTTTTATATAGTTTTCGGCTTCCCTATGAATTTCGAAACTATATGATAATCAGTTATTTGTAAAAAAAATGTCGTGAACGTAAAATGAAACAACGTGAAATACAATTTTTAAGATTTGTCTTAGCAATGGATTATTCCACTCCACACACATTACACTCCCCTCCTATCGTCGGGTCACATAATAAGTGTTCCATTACCTTTTTAGAAGAAAGTTTTTAGAAAGAAAAAAATCAAGGGAAGATTATAACAACTTTCGCTTTTAATCAAAGCTCAAGTTACATAACGCGGAACATTATGTTTCAAAAAAGAAACATAATCCGTCATTATATCAAATAGCGATAAGTTATCAGTAATTTCAGTGAATTCCTATGCCAAATTGTGATGCCGCTAAGAATCTGTATGTGTAACAAAAGCGATTGCCTAATAGTAGACAATCACTTTTGTTAATTATAAAATAGGTTGGTAAAATATAGTTGATTCCTATACTATGATTTAATACAATCTTTACTATATTGATTGAATAGTTTAAATGAATTAGTCTGAATTTAACTTTCTTCTTTCTTTAAAGGAGAATGGTGCTCGGCAACAATTTTCCATCCGTCACTTGTTTTTAAGAATAGCAAGGATATTTGGTCATTTACCACGACAAGGTCTTCACCGAATTTTAAATGAAAATCAGAATGAAAGGTTACGTTAGCGACTTCACCATAGACAGCTATTTGCAGGTCTCTAGAATCAAATTTCACAACTTCGGTAAGTGCACCGAAAACTTCACGTTCATAGGTCTCATTACCTGCACTACCAACACGGGGTTCTCCCTTATTAAATTCGGTGAACTTTGGGCTGTAGGCGTGAAGGGAAATCAACTTATCCATATCGCCGTCTTTAAGACTTTGTGCAATTGTGCCGATGGTTTCCATTATTTCTTGTTTTGATTCAGGAAATTCATCGTTTAATAAATCTACGGGTGCCATTTCTGATTGTGCCGTGCAACCTGTTGTGAAAAGCGCCAATACCATCATACTAACTAGTGTTACTTTTGATTTCATAAGAATTGATTTTAGTGATTATTTTTTATGGAAGCGCAAGCGTATCTCGCACCCATATTTGAATAATCCAAAGATGGAAATAAGGGATAAACGCTACCTAACAATCATGTAGCAAGCTTGTTAAGCTTTTGTCCATGAATTTAAATTATGATGCAGAATCTTTAAATGATGTTGAAAAGATAATTTGAAGGGTTAATTTTCTGAAGAGGTTTTAATCGGTATTCCGATACTAGAAAACCCAACTTTTTCATAGAGATCTTTGTAGCGTGGATCTTTTCTAATTGGGGCTAACAAAGGTTCTTCTCTTAGCCAAGTCATTTCTACCTCATGTCTGTCATAGGATTTTTGGAGCCAATCAAGAGCTTTTTCATAATCCTTTACAGTACAATAGTACATCGCCAAAAACCAAGCGGGGCTGCCTGATGAATTTGCAAAGTAACTGGTGTATAGTTCTGTCAAATGCGTGCTGGTAAGTTCAGAATCGCCATCCATTTGAGCATATACAGCATTCAACCACATCAATATGGGTGGGTAATCTGAAAATTGCGATAATATTTTTCCAAGTTGAACCTTTGACTTTTCATATTCACCTAGGTAGTAATACAGTTTTGCAGACTCCCGTAAATAAAACCAGTTGCCGTTATACAGTGGGTCTGTTTGGGTTAATAATTCCCTAGCTTCATTAGCAGAACCCAAATAAAATAGTGCCTCTGCTCTAAAAAACGGATAAAATACATTTGAAGGGTCATTGATGCTAAAACGTTCAACTGCCTTAAGGGTTTCTTCAGGTCTTCCGGTTTTAATGGGATAATCAAGTGAAATAACAGACGGCTTGTCATTTACAGAATTACTCACTATATTTTTATAAGACTGTTCTACAAGTTCAAAATTCCAATCATAAAAAAACCTTCCTGTATTAAGTTCTTCGGCTACTCGTTGATTGTCTGGTTCTATTTTCAGAGCTTGTTGTAGTAATGCCTTTGCATTACTCCAAGCAATTTGCTGATCATAAAAACCCCAAACTGATCCGCCCATATGCCAAACATTAGCCATGTCTATATAAGGTTCTACAAAAATCGAATCTGCTGCAATTGCCTTTTCATAAAGGTTGATAGCATTTGAATATGATAGTTCGTTTCCTTTTTGCTTTTGAAACTCTCCTTGAAGATAATAGGAATATGCTTGTTTACTTTTAGTTGGTATTTTTTTAATAGCGACCAACTCGTTTTCAGAGATGGTAGCCTTCATATTTCTGGCAACTGCCTCGACCACTTCGGCCTGCATTTCAAAAATTTCATCGCTTTTCCATTCCCTGATGTATTCTTTGGACCAGAGATGCACATTGGAACGCCCATGAATGAGTTGCAGATTTATCTTGATTTGATTCCCAGAAATTTGGAGATTCCCCTGAAGAAGATTCGCAACACCTAACTCCTTGGCGATTTCATTGATAGGTTTTTTGGTCGTCTTGTATTGTAGCGCTGAAGTAAACGGAATCACTTTTTCAATAGCGTTAACCTTTGTAAGTCTTGAGGTCACCGCATCGGTCATACCATCTGAAATATATTCCAAATCGGTGTTGCCCGTCCAGTTTTTAAAGGGTAGTATGACTATCGATTTTTCATTAATAGCCTTATTTTCATACGTTTGAACCGATTCACTGGCAGAAGTGTTGTAAATATAGAAAGCAGCGATGGCACCGAATATGAGCAATGCTGCAAGAATCAGGATATTCTTGAAACCATTTTTTTTAGATTTTGATACAGTCGTTTTAGTATTTAAATCACGCTCTTTTTTCGAAGTGTAACTTTCGTTGTGTTCTTCGATTTCAACGGGAATTCTTGATTTAACTTCACCAGGGGTATATCCATGGAATTTATGGAAACAGGTATTGAAATAAGTCGCACTGCTAAAGCCAACTCGGTAAGCAACTTCTGAAGCCGTTACGTCTTCTAGCCTCAGAATTTCTATGGCTCTTTTTAATCGATACTCTCTGATAAATTGGCTTGTCGAGATACCAAGTTGTTTGTGTAATTTCCGATGAAGACTAGATCGGCTCATACCGACTGCTTGTGCAAGACTATCAACTCCGAATTGGTCGTTATTTAGATTAGACTCAATTTCTTTGGTCAGTCTGTCAATCAATGTTTCCCGTGTTATTTTTTTTTGGGAATCATTTGATTGATTGTCGTCAGTGCTCATTTAGATATTAAAATTTCTTCTGGGGGAAGTATTCCAAATTACAGAATTTCAAAAGAATTAGTTTGAAAAAATCAAAACATTTTGATACTGGTCAATTTATTCCCATTTCACACACATTACCTTCCCTCCTACCGTACCTTTTTGGGCAGAAACTTTTTTGAAGAAAAATTTAAAGAAAGTGTCATAACGCAAAACATTATGTTTCAAAAACGAAACATAATTTGACGTTATATCAAATAGCGATAAGTTATAAGTAGTATCATTGAATTCCTAGATTATTTGGAGGTTACGCTCATAGTTGTTGACGTCCATTTAAGAATATGCAGTATGTGAAAGACCATTACAGCGCATTGGCTGCCCCTTCGTGATCGCAATGGTACCATGATGGGTGTCGGAAACCGTGGATGATTTCACCTTTCTTTGAACACCCTAGGCATTAAATTATTATTTTAACCGTCAGAACAGCTGTACTTCAACCATGGATACCAACACCAAAAGCCTTCAAAAATTCGGAACCTTCGGTGGGGTGTTTACCCCGACACTATTGACCATTCTTGGTGTCATCATGTATTTGCGTTTGGGGTGGGTCGTTGGTAATGCAGGACTTTTGGGTACTTGGCTGATCATTGCGATTTCGTTTTTGATCACTCTATGTACAGCCTTGTCTATGTCGGCTATTACCACCAATATTCGTATTGGGGCCGGTGGTGCCTATGCCATTGTATCACAGGCCTTAGGATTGGAGGTCGGTGGTAGTTTGGGCATCCCCAGATATATTTCGCAAGGCCTGGCCGTGACCATGTATATTTTTGGTTTTCGCGAAGGGTGGTTAGGTATTTTTCCCGAACACAACGCGTTTTTAGTGGATATCATCGTCTTTGGGGTGTTGATCACCATTGCCTATATTAGCGCAAACCTTGCTATTAAGACCCAATTTATCATTATGGGCATCATCGCACTTTCCCTCGTTTCAGTGGTGATTGCGGCCTATCAGGGTTCGATGGCCATACCGACCAGTGAGGCGCTTCGCTGGGGCTCTTTTCAAGGTTCTATTGAAAATGGGTTTACAGGTAGTAATTTTTGGCTGGTTTTTGCAGTGTTTTTTCCCGCTGCTACGGGCATCATGGCGGGGGCCAATATGTCGGGCGAACTGAAAGAACCGAAACGGAGTATACCAACGGGTACGCTTTGGGCCATCGGGGTCAGTTTTTTGATCTATATGCTTATGGCCTTTTGGATTTCAAGAAGCGCCTCGGAAACCGAATTGTTGAACAATTATTACATCATGGTAGAAAAGGCTTATATCGGCCCCCTGATCCTTGCGGGAATATTAGGTGCTACCTTTTCATCGGCCTTGGCTTCGATTGTGGGATCTTCTCGAATCCTCTTCGCTATGGGAGAGCACCGGGTACTTCCCTTCTCTGATTTTTTGGCAGGACAAAGTGCCAACGGGCAGCCTCGAAATGCGATGTTGGTCACGGGCATCCTTATTTTTGTGACGCTGCTGCTGCGCAATATTAATGCCGTTGCCCCCTTGGTCACCCTCTTCTTCTTGATTACCTATGCCATGATTAATATTGTGGTCATCATTGAACAAAGGCTGGGCTTGATCAGTTACCGACCCATTTTCAAAATTCATAAATGGGTGCCTTGGTTTGGCCTTATCTCTTCCATTTTTGCGATGTTCATCATCAATCCTGTTGTGAGCCTCTTATCGATTATGATTGTTCTAACCGTATACTGGTACCTATCGCGCCAAAATTTGGAAACCCCTTTTGAGGAT
This sequence comes from uncultured Flavobacteriaceae bacterium, assembly GCA_947493175.1. GTDB lineage: Bacteria > Bacteroidota > Bacteroidia > Flavobacteriales > Flavobacteriaceae > Pelagihabitans. The sequence goes on from CANLQD010000002.1 coordinate 234,545, forward strand.
GTGCGTTCGGGACTGTTTTTTTCTTTTGCCGAATGGGCGGCCAAACATACCTGGGGCATGAAAAAAATGCAGCAGCGCGCATGGAAGGCCAATTTGATGGTTCCCGTTCGGGATATCAATGGATTAAAAGGAACGTTTGAGTTTTTAAGGAACATTGCCAAGCCCAAAGGCTCAATAAAGCTACTGGGTATCGAACCCCATTCTGAAACCAGTACCCTCGCCAAGGAATTAGAGGCAATTTCTTCTTCTTTTCGCCAAAAGGATGTCTTTTCGTCCTATTCGGTCATTCATACCGATGAATTTGCCAAAGGCATCAATTACGGTAATCAGGCACTTCAAGGGGCTTTCTTTCGGCCGAATATCGTCTTTTTAAATTTACAGAACCACGATGATTACGAAACCGAGTTGCGGCCTGTAATGAAAGAATCCATCCGATTGGAAATTGGAGTTTTGTTGTTTGTATCGCATCCTACCGCCCTCATGGGCCAACGAAATATGATCAATGTCTGGGTAAGTGACCGAAAGTCGAATTGGGACTTGGGGTGGGACATTGGAAACTTGGATCTCTCCATGCTTGTGGCCTATAAATTAAAGATGAATTGGGGAGCTCGGATTCGTGTAATTACCGTCATCAGTGACCCCAAGGATGAAACGAACGCCAAAAAGTTTTTGAACCGATTGATCAATCTCGCTCGACTACCGGAAACCCTTACCGAGGTGCATGTAGGCAATTTTAATACCATTGTGCAAAATGCCCCTTCGGCCGACCTCAATATATTCGGAATGGATGCGGACTTAAAATTTGAATTTGTGGAAGATATTTCCGCAAAAACCCAAAGCTCCTGTTTGTTTGTAAAGGATTCCGGTCATGAAAGTATTTTGGCTTGATGAGCCGATTACTTATTTCACACTCATGCTGCTCCCCTCCCTTACTCCCGTCGGCTAGCATAAAAAGTGTTTATTCATTGCTTTTTTATTGTTTTTAAAGGAATTCATGAACCTCGCGAAGGGGCTCGGTTTCATTACCTTTTGAGAAGAAGCTTTTAGGAGAAAAATTTGAGGGAGAAATAGTATAAAACAAGGCCAACGCACCAACCCGTTCAAAAAATCAAAGGTCCACTGGACCTTCACTTTTTATGACGTTTACAAAAGCAAAGCTAGATAATGCAACATACACGTGACACAATGGAAAGCGCTGTGGGCTATAGGGGGCCTATGATAATTTTGCTATAGCTCGCGGATTTTTATATTGCGGAACCAAGCCTCAAAGTACCAGTTCTGTAGCCCGATTCTCCCTTGGGTAGCCTTACCGAAACCGGTAGCGTCTTTAAAACGTGAGTTGGCAATTTTAGTTCTCCAATCTTGTGACCTTAAATCTTCTTCTGCGGTCAGTTTACCATTGAGGTAGAATTGGATTTTTCCCTCTTGTTGAAGAATACGGGCCGTATTCCATTGCCCAACAGGCTTAGCTTCAACGGTATTTAATTGAGGTGATATTCCCCATAGACAACCGGGTCGTTTCAAAGGTGTTTTCGTATCCATATGTTCGGGCTCCAAGAGTTGGTATTCCGGTCCCGTAGTATAGGTAGCCTTGTATTCCGGGGATTCTTGTACATTGATAAAAACACCTCCGTTTCCTCTCAGCGCCATCTGCCAATCAAACATCAGTTCGTAGTTTTCAAATACTGCATCGGTCACCAAATCCCCAAAGACTTTGGTTGCATCGGTAGCATTACAAAACAGTGTGCCTTTTTGTACTTCCCATGCAGAAAATCGGGTCGAGTCCGCATTGTTATAAAGGTGCCAACCATTCAGGGTTTCCCCATCGAAAAGCAATCTCCAACCCTGTTCTTTTTCCACATCGAGCAGTTGATTGTGAACCTTGTTTTGAATAGCCAGTTCTTTGGAGCGTTCAATCTGAAAGGTGTCTTTTTTGTCGGTTTTGCAAGAGAAGCCTATGAGCAATGTTATCAGTACTATAAAAAGGGACGTTCGGGTCATTTATTTAATGGTATGATACTAATTCAATAGCATGGGTTTAGTGATTTCAAATAGAAAAATCCTTCAATTTTGAAGCTCTGACCAGAATAAAAACAGCTAGTGCATATGGAAGTGAGCGGCTAAACCGAAGACTGGCCTTTATAAATTAATTTGCCCTACTGTAGCTAAAAAACGTCTTTAAGCAATTGTTGCAAGCTTTCCCATGATTTTTGGTCGGCATCGGCATCATACGCCAAAGGCAATTCAAATTTTTCTCCATTGGCATCTGCTTCTTTGGAAGTATAGCTATGCTTTACACCTGGGTAAGCGATGTATTCATACGTGGCCCCTATGGAGTCCATGGCTGTTTTAAAAGCGGTAATAGATTCCGCACTCACAAAAGGGTCATCGGCACCGTTGCACACCAATACACGGGCTTTTAGGTCTTTGTTCGGCATTACGGGCAAGGCAACCCCGCTATGGAAAGCCGCAACAGCATCTAGATCAGCTCCGCTGTTGGCCATGGTCAATGCCACACTTCCTCCAAAACAATACCCAATGGCAGCCAGCTTTTGGGCATCCACAGATTCATGTTGTTGCAATAAATTGATCGCTGCATTAAAACGTGCCGTAGCTTCAGGCAAGTTGGTCATAACACTCATAGCAAACTTACCTGCATCGTCTGGGTGGTCCGCTTGTTTTCCATCACCGTACATATCAACGGCGATAGCGGTGTAGCCAAGTTCCGCGAGCATATCGGCCCGCTTCCGTACATAATCGTTGTGCCCCCACCATTCGTGTACAATAAGTATCCCCGGGCGTTTCCCTTTTATATTCTCGTCAAAGGCAATGTAGCCCTTTAAGTTGGTTGAGTCCGTGGCATACGTCACTTCGGTCCCATTAATTTTTACAACGGCCGTTTCTGGTACAGCGTCTACTTCAGGTTTGGATTCGGTCTTTTGCTTACAGGATGCGGTTAGTACAAGAGCGACTACTAAAAAATAGGTGCTATTTTTCATATTGATGTCATTTTTTGGACACTTAAAGATAGTGAATACCCGCTTCTAGATGGGCCCCGGAATAGCTTAAATTACCAAAAAAACCATGGAAATCAATGAAAAAGCATTCTTTGTTACTGCTAATTTTGGGGACCATGCATGTGGGGCATGGTCAAGAAAAGACCCCTACCGAGGACCTTGCTACTTCTTTTTATACCGACGCGGCTATCCCACTTGCCCTATAAAGACCTTCAATTGCTTTCTATGCATACTGGAATCGCCGATCTGGACCTAGATGGGTGTAATCGTTGTTTACGTGCGTTTCCTTACAAGTTTAGACATTTGGTGTATCTCCCTTACTGAGCGAAATCGAATTATAAAATAGCCACTCCAAAGAAAAACATACGCAGACAATAGAAAGAGCAATTAGTACAACTATTTTTAGCTATTCCTTAAGTTTTAATTACACAATCTTTAACGGTAATTGGTTTTTGTAAAGATATTTTTGCCTTTGACCAATCAAAGATATGAACCGAAAGCTACTGTTACCCCTGCTTTGTCTGCTCCAATTTACCTGCTATACCTACGGGCAAAACAAATCAAAAAAACAAGTGAAGAACACTCAACTCCCTGAACATTTTTGGGACAGAACTGAAGTGAAAGTGGGGCTTGTGGGCACTGTTTTTTGGAACAATGGCCTGTCAGTTGGTGCAGAATATCTCTGGAAAGAAAACAAAAAAACGAAAACCCGTAGAGGTAAAGAGCGAACCAATACCCATCAGTTCCTGTTTAATGGAAATTTAGGGTTTGTAACCAACTTTTCATCAAAAACAGATACCGGGGCGTACACTAATTATGGGCTTACTTGGCGCCGGACCAATAAGAAGGGAAAACAGTTTCATATAGAACTGAATCCTTTGGGGTATTATCGTTCTTTTTTACCAGAGACCTACGAGGTCATGGGCGATGAGGTCGATAAGGTTTTCTTGCCAGGACGTGGGTATTACGCTCCCTCATTATCTGTTGGAATTGGCAGGCAGCGCAAAGGAAAAGTACGTTCTGGTAGCTATTTTAACATCAACTATACCATGATAACACCCTACAATTCAGGTGCCTTGCCTACCTTTTCGTTTCAATATGGTTTCCGGTTCAATTTTAAAAATAAAAAACAATGAAGCAGTCACTTACCGGTAACATCAAAATAGGATTTCTGGCAATAGTCACATTGTTAGTGAATGCCTGTTCGAACGACCATACGCTAAGTAATCTTGATGCTACAGTTTTTGTACGTCATAAAGGTGCCGATATGCCGGCCTATATCAAGGGTAATGCTAATGAAAAGATATTCCTTATTACTTTACATGGTGGTCCGGGCGGTTTGGGATTGGGTTTTAGAGGAAATGCATTTAATCAGATAGAGGATAACTATGGTGTGGTCTATTTTGATCAACGTGGTTCTGGAATGTCACAGGGAAATTATTCCGAAGATGACGTTACAATTGATTTGATGGCCGAGGATGTACTCGCTTTGGTCAAAGTTATAAAGCGTATGTATGGTAATGATTCTCGGTTCTTTTTATTAGGACATAGCTGGGGCGGTGCATTGGGACCGGCGACCTTACTGAAAGAACAAAGCGAATTTTTGGGTTGGATCAATGTAGATGGTAGTCACAACCCCAAAGACCTTTATTTTGAATACATCAGAAATTTTGAACGCGTAGCGGAAGCTCAAATTGAACTTGGAAACAGCGTTCCTTTTTGGGAATCGGTCTATGATGAATTGGATAAGGTAGATAGAACTACCGTGAGCCTAGAAGATTTTAATCGTTTGAACATTTTGGCGTTTGATGCGGAAGATTCCTTAAAAAAAGATGATTTCATCAACGGATCCGAAAATGGAAACCTTAAAGTTTCTGATTATAATATACTTACTTTTATCTGGAACTTGTTAAAAATTCAATCCATCTTGGACGATGATATTATAGGTGAATTGTCCTTCACAGAACAGCTTTCGGAGATTACCATTCCCTCATTGATCCTTTGGGGAAGGTATGATATGGTCGTTCCAGAATTCTATGCCCAGCAAGCTTTTGATAATTTAGGGGCCAGCGACAAAAAGCTTGTGTTTTTTGAAAGATCTGGACACTCGCCCATGTTCACTGAACCAAATCGGTTTGCCGATGAAGTGCTACAATTTATAAATCAAAATAAATAGTGTAATACCTTTGTTTACAAAGCCTAACACAGCTTCTTTTGAAGATTTTATCGACAATTTTTAAATTATTTGGCCGCCAATGATCTAAAAGAAAAGCAAAACTGAGAGCACGTTAGAAAGTGGTGAAAGGGTCAAGGTTACAGGTTTTAAAATCCTATCCCTCTTTTGTATTTGAGGGTTGAACTTGTACTTTTTTTAAGTAGGCAGTTGCAGTTTTCAGTGGGCAGTATGATTCAGGGAATTCACGCTTCCATCTTCGGTCACCCGTCACCAGTCGCTTGCACTTTTTTTGAGTAGGCAGCGGGCAGTAAGTTGGCAGCTTTCTCCTTATTTGAATACCAATGTTCCGATCAACCAATATGTTAGGGTTGGCGGCCAGATAATTCGTGATCCATTCCATACATTTTCGCCTCCCCTCCCCGTAGGTTCGGCAGAAACCGTATTTATTCATTTATTTGCCGATTGTTTTTTATAGGTATTCGTGAATGCCTTGAATTTCTATTATGTTAGCATATCCCTAATCGTTATAGTTGTTATAAGAATTATTGTTCAACAAAAGCAGGTATAATGATTTCAGAGATTTGAGTCATTATTTTATCTTCTCGGTCATGACCAGAAATTACAATGGTTAAATCAAGCGCTTCTACCACTATGACCCGTTGTCCGCCGCCCCCCCAAGCAAATGTGGTATCATAACTCTTGTCGCCTACTTTGACGGGTGTTTGATACCAAAAATAACCGTAACGATAGTCTTTAGGCATCCAATCTTGTGTAGGTTTCACAATGCCACTGGTGGCTTTGGCAAGGTATGCTGCAGAAATAAGCTGTTCGCCATCTAACTTCCCTTTATTAAGAACCAAATTACCCAATTTAATCATGTCGCGAGACATCAAACTTACACGCCACCCTGCTTCTGGCAAACCGCTTATATGATCTGTCCATTTATAATTTGTAATACCGAGTTTGTCCAGTAGCTCCGTTTTAATAAAGTCTTGAGCCGTTCCAGGGACGACGGCGTCAATGACCGTCATTACCAACATTGGATTGAAATTACCATACAAATATGTCTGAGACGCTGCCGTTATAGGTCCGCTTTGCTCAAAAAGTGTCTGAACCAGCCCCTGTCTTTTTAGTCGAACCGAATCTTTCTCAATTTCTTTCCATTCATCGCTATCAATATTCAATCCTCCGTGCATGGTCAATGCCTTATGAAGTGTGATTTTTTCAACTCCTTTGGCAAATTCTTTAGGATCAACGTCTTTTAGAAAACGAATCAAAGGTTTGTTCAGATCTTCCATGGATAGATACCCCATTTGAATGGCTCTGCCCAAAACCAAACTGGTATATGCTTTTACGGCTGATGCTTGTCCATGCGGCAAGTTGATACGACCTTTTTTATAATAGGATTCAAAAACCAATTTGTTTTTATGTGAAATGAGCAAGGCATCATAATTTCCATGTTTGCCTTCAAAAACTTCTTGGGAAAGGTTTAGGATGGCGTTTCGATCATTGCTATTCACCGATAGTTCACCAACTGATATCCTATCTTTTCTGTCCTCAGGTGCCGTATTGACAAAAGGATTATTAAGATGCGGAACATCCCAGAACGAGACCTCATAAGAATCACTTGAAATAGGACTCATCAAAGATGACAACCAAGCGATACTGCGAACCGCCGTCATAGGGAATGCGGTTCCATGATCGCCCTCTATGACTTGTTTTTGTACAGATAAACCATCATCTCTTCTACCTTTTAATAAGCTAACGAACGCCTCGATAGGTTCGATCATCTCTTGTTCTAATGAGCCATATGAAATGAAAACATTGGCATTCAGACTCGATTTTCTATTCGACGCATCGAAGGGTCCAAATTTCGAATGAAGCTCGGACAGATAAGGAACTTCATTTTTGATCGATGGACTACCAAGAATATAATTGTTAAAGGTATCGGGTTGCGTCAATAATATGTAAGCACCAAATTCACCGCCCATTGAATAACCGAAATAGGTGCGACTGTTTGGGTCTGTTCGATAATTGTTATCTATGTAATTGATGACATCATTTCGAATAAAGTCTAGATGTTTATTTGCTTGCCCTAATTGAAATTTTGTTTGAATTTCAGGTTTATCTGATGTACGAAAACTGTAATCCCGAAACCGACTCACATGCGCACCTACTTCTTTTTTCAGGTCTCCATTGATGTCTTTCTGCCAGGAAATTCCAACTAGAATAACGTCTTCAAGCATATATTCCGTGGCCGCAGATAGCATTTCGATGTGCCACATGGCATCGGTAAAGTACAGTACTGCATATTTTTTATCCTTGTTTTCTGAATACCCTTCAGGCAGCTTAATATACAGTTCATAATTTCTTGCTGTCTTGGAATTTTTTATTGGTACTACCTGAATATGTGGCAATTCTAAGGAAGATCCCTCTCCTATTGACGATAACTCATTAACATCATTATCTTGGGCAATAATGGCACTATTTGTTACAAAAAGAAGCATTAAAAGTAGCCGAACTGTTGTATTTTTCATTGTTTATACTAATTATACGTGTTTACTCGATAATCGAGATTTGAATGCTCCGAGGCTTGCCTCGAAATTTTAGGGTCGTTTCCTTACGAATGCCCCGTGGACTTACCCCAAGGGAGTTCACTTAAACCTGGATATCCGCGTATGTCCTTTTTGAGTTTTTTCACTCCATATCAAACAATCCAGATTTGGAAAGTCGTCGCGAAATGACATTGAGTTGATTGCTTTCAAAGTCAGTATTGGCAGTTCCGAAATAGGCAATAACCAAATCTTTTGAAGGCGATATATAAAGACCTTGGCCTCCATGTGCCCCTTTATACAAATCGCCATCTTCGTAGACAGCGCCCCATTGATAGCTGCTGTATATGGTTTCTCCCGTATGCCGTGATTTCTTTACGAGCTTTTTATTTACCTCCCGTATTTTAGATAAGTGTGCATCGGAAATTAGTGGATTAGCGCTCTTTCTACCACTAGGTGTAAAAGCAAGACCAAACTTAGCAAGATCTCGAAGTGTTGTTGACATACCATCTAAATAAGAAAGAGAGGTCCCATTGGTATTTTTTCCTAAAAGGGCACTATACTCAGCTCCTATCTTTTGCCATATTTCCTTTTGCACAAAATCGCTAAAAGTTAGGCCGCTAATTTTCTCGACCAATAGGGTCAATACCATAGCATCAGCATTTGAAAATTGATATTCCGTCCCTGAAGGCTTGGCTGATTTTGCCGTAGCTAAATCCTTAATTGGATCAAAACTCACCTCATACGTATCTAATGGAACATGAGCAATTCCAGAGCTCATGGAAAGAATATCGATTACTGGGACACCTTCCCAACCAGATTCTTTCAGTGCATCAAAGTAGTAATCAATGGGTTTGCTCGTATCGATTAAACCCCTATCCTCCAAAATAGCAATTGAAGTGCTCACAAAGACTTGAGTTATTAAGAAATTCACATGTAAATCAGTTGGAAACATTCTCGGATAACCTTCAAAGACGATTTTGCCTTTATGAATTACAATTAACCCATTAACTTCTACTTGTCGTACATAGTCATTTAATGATAGTCCGCCCCCTTTTTTTAAATCTGTGGACGTAATAAAATTTTTCACATCATCTCTTGGTGTTTCTTCAAAAATCTTTGGTGTATCTGACCTCAGTATACGCGAGTGTTCCTTTATTTGAGAAAAATTTAGATAAAAATACCGTTCCAAATCGCCGTATTCGGTCCAGTTACCTCCTTCAAAAATGCGTTTATGGAATGCATACATTTCTTCTTTTGTAAATCCGGAATAATTATACGTTTCATATTTTGGATTTGTATCGCTTAAGGCATCAGAGTCCTTTTTTAGTTCGTTTTTACATGATTGAAAAAGAATTATAATCAAAAAGACTGATATACTGTTGTTCATGTTTTTTTAGTTAAATGCTGAATAAATGTATCGTATATTCAATGCATAAATTCATTAATAGGATAAACACGATAATTAAGTGATAAAGTCATTTCGTCATTGATATATCGCATTGGTAAAGAAATTATGGGGTATGCATTTATTGATACTATCTTTATTAGATTTTATTACAAGAGTATATGATTAAAAAGCCTTTACGGCATACCATTCTCATAAATATAGGAGCCTTTTTATCGGTAGCCATGCTCGAAATATTGGGTGGCTGGCTATTCAAAGACAATTTTGATAATGACTATAATTTTATTGTATGGCAACTAAGTTATGCAGTTGCTATTATGGGTGTCATTTGGGTCAACCATTTTATTCTCATTCCCTTTTTTTATGATAAGAAAAGCTATTTTTTCTACGGGATACTGCTTATTGCGACCATATTTCTTGGTGCCTTTTTAATGGCATTTCCTAACTGGATTGGTGTTTATAAAATGTCATCTTTTCTTATTTATACCACCGGAACGGGTATGGCTGCTTTCTTTTTAAGAAGAAACATGATCATCCGAAGAGAAAATGATGAAAAAGAAAAGTTGCAAAAAGAGATGGAGCTTAATTATTTAAAAGAGCAGGTGAATCCACATTTTTTATTTAACTCCTTAAATAGTATTTATTCACTTTCCAGACAGCAATCGCCTGAAACTCCAGATCTTGTCATGCAGCTCTCGGAATTAATGCGGTATCAATTAGAGAGTTCTAAAAAAGACACCGTTTTATTAAAAGAGGAGCTTGAATTTATAGAAAATTATTTGTTGCTTGAAGAAAAAAGATTGAGTAAACGTTGTGCCATCGAATTCGTAATTGGAGGAGATTTGTTGGATTTTAGGATAGCACCCATGTTGCTCATTCCATTTGTTGAGAATGCAATCAAACATGGTGCCCATAGTACCAATAAGCAGAGTACGATTGATGTTTCGGCTTCTTTGGAGAATAGGACACTTCATTTTTCCGTAGTGAATTCGAAGCCTCCTATGGTGTCTTCATCAAAAAGAGAAGGGTTGGGACTTGAAAACGTAAGAAGACGTTTAAATCTTTTATATCCTAATTCTCACCTATTGGAAATTAATGATGGGGAAAAAGCGTATCGTGTAAATTTATCTATTGACTTAACAGATTCACTAGTAAACCAGCTCGAGGCAAACCCTCTTGATTAGGAAGGAATTAACATTGAAATTGGAGGCAAGGCTGAAAGTATTTAATCTCGATAATCGAGTAAAAAGACAGTTAATGATTAAAATTGGTATCGTAGACGATGAACTATTAGCACGTAAAGTGTTAGAAGACTATTGTTCTAAAATTGACAACTTTCAATTAGTTTTAAGTACGGGGAATCCACTTGAATTTGTCAATTTTACGCAACAAAACGAAGTTGATCTGGTCTTTCTTGATATAGAAATGCCAGAAATAAATGGTATGGAGATCTTGCGTTCTATGATAAAACCTCCAAAAGTCATATTAACTACGGCTTATTCCGAATATGCATTAGAAAGTTATAATTATAGTGTTGTAGATTATTTATTGAAACCTATAAAAATTGAACGCTTTTTAAAAGCAATCAACAAAGTTTCTTCTTCAAAAATAGCACAGACTAAAAAAAACAGAGGAAGTCAAGAACTACAAATAAAGCATGATGGAATGCCTGTTAATATAACGTTTAACGCGATTCTGTACATTCAAAGTTTTGGAAATTACTTGAAGATTTTTACAGATTCAAGAATGTACCTTATTTCCGAAACGCTTATTAATATCACCACACTGTTGCCGGAAAGTTTTCAACGCACGCATAAGTCCTATATTTCTAATTTGGATCGTGTTACTAAAGCCACCCGAACGCATTTACTCATTGAAGATAAAAAGGTACCTGTGAGTGCAATGTATAAGGTTGCGGTTTTTGAAAAATTGGGAACTTAAAATATCCACTCTAATTCTATACCATTCCCCACATGTATTCGTTACAGATTATTGTTGATGAAGGTATTCATGAAGCTATGCTTTCACTCCCCTCCTACCGTCTGGTCACATAATAAGTGTTTATTCATTGCTTGTCTATTGTTTTAAAGGTGTTCATAAAGCTAGAATAAGGTATCGCCAGCGCGTAACCCTTTCTTCGGTTTCATTAGCTTTTGAGAAGAATCTTTTTAGAAAAAAATTAAAGAAAAATAAGGGCCAAATATGGCCAGCGCGTCAACCTGCCCAAAAAAGAGAAGGTCTCCCAGACCTTCTCTTTTTATGCCGTTTACCAAGGCAAAGTTACATAACGCGGAACACTATGGTTCAATTCTAGTTGTTTTTGGAATAGCGACCGGTGCTGAAAATCAAGATCGTATTGCTTAAAATTCCAATCGATAACCAACCCCATGAATGTTGGTGAGTTTAATAGAGGGGTCTTTGTGTAATTTTTTGCGTAGCTTGGATATATAGGTATCCAAACTTCTACCTACAATAACACCTTTGTCTTCCCATACCTTTTTTGTTAACTCTTCCCGTTTGATAATTTGGTTGGGATTGGCACTAAATATAGATAGTAACTCACATTCTTTTTTGGACAAACTAATCTCGGAAGCTTCCTTTATAAGTTTCTTTTCTTCTGGGTAAAATTTATACCTCCCGATCGATTTGTAGTCTTTATTGCTTTCGTTGAAAATAGATTTAGAATATATTTTAAAATATATAAATGCCATTGCCAATACAATTACAATACCTAATAACAACAGCGCATAAACAGAGGCCAACGGGCTTGTATCGCCCCCAGGAGATGTTATAAACGTTACGTTTATGAGATAACACCCCCTTTTTAAACGCCTATTTGCACAATGGATATCCTTATTTTCTATTTCTAGATTTTTTTTGTAGTAACTATACGCTACCTCCTCGTTTTCACAGTGTAATACCTCTATTAGATAATCCTGAGGTAACCCCGTTTTTGTAAGGCAGTTTTCTATATGGGTAACCAGACTATCTGGATAAATCTCCAACTGTTCTTCGAATGACAATTGATATTTTAATGCCTCTAAGGTCACTACGGGCTTTACTAAAGTCGTAGAATCCTGATTGGCCAATAATAAGTGATGCCCCACTTCGCGCAATGATACTTTTGCCTTTTCAGGAAACGAGATGGCTTGCTTTTTTGAACAAGACAATATACCTAGAGATAAGGCAATGACTATACAGCCTTTAAAAAAGTATTGGAAATTGATATTCATACCAAGATGTAAATAACATACAATCCCAAGACTTTTCACAATAGTTGACACTTCTTTTATATTCTTTTTACATTTTTTAGCGAGGCTGTCAATAGTTTTATGAAAAATTAATTTCCAAAAAAAAGAAAGATGAAGAATCGTATCCTATTGATCATAGTTATTATTTACCCAGTCATATATTCATACGCTCAGGAACAACTTCATATTGATCCTTCAAAAAGTGAACTCAAATGGCATGGGGCAGATGTGTTAAAGGTGGGAGATCATTATGGTATCGTTCATTTTAAAGAAGGTCATTTTATTAAAACCGATACTAAAATTACCGGTGGGTCTTTTATAATAGCTATGAATACTATTGCATTAATAGAAAAAGATGAAATTGATTATGATAACGGGCTTGTAAATCATCTAAAAGACGAAGATTTTTTTGACGTAAAGAAATTTCCTATTGCAAAATTGGTTATAACCGATGCCCGTTATCATGATCCCACCCATTTATTGGTACTAGCTAATTTGACCATAAAAGAGAGTACGTTACCTATAGAATTTGAAGCAGAAGTTGATTTTCAAAATCAACAGATGATGACAAAGTTTGAAATTGACAGGACACGCTGGGGCATTATTTATGAAAGTCAGAAATATAGTATTATCCTAAAGGACAAAGCTATCTCTGATACGATAGACTTCGAAGTGAAATTGAGTTTATAACCCTACCCCGTGGGACATATTGAAAAGAAACTTGTTTATTCCCCTAGCCACTCCTCTACTCTGGCCCAAAGCACTTCGGAATCGGCAATCGCTTCATCTGGTGCAATACGCCCCCCGTAAAGTGTTTCTGCCCTATCGGCAAAAGCAGCCGTGGTTAAAAGCAAGGTATAGTCATCGCCCAAATCAAAGCCTTGATTTGAGGTAGATACCCCGCATGAAGACTCTCCGAAACTTCTGGTATTTGCTCTTGCTCTGAATGCCACGATGATCGCCTCTCCGGAGCTGCCAGCACCGCGATTGGTCAGTACAGCGACTTTAGGGTCTGGTTCGAGTAGCTCATAGGGGGTAGCAATGCTGGTAATAGTTTCTCCGGATAACTTGCTTGCGCCTTCAAAATATCCCCATTCTAATTGTTCATCCTCAGGATCTACAAAATACCCGGCGATGCCCTCGCCCAGTATAGGGCCTATCCCTGCGAGCATAGGCCACATATTTCCACCACGGTTGTTGCGCAGATCTACGACCCAACCAATAAGGTCTTCACTATCCTGTGATTGAATATTTTGTTGTATTTCTTCGGCAAAAAGCTGTGCCTCTACCTCATTTCCCAAAAATCCCGTTACGCGTATATATCCTATATTTTCCAGGGTCTTGACGGGGTCGGGTTGGATAGAACAGTCTAAATTCGATGTTCCGACCACTGCCGTTCCGTTAGGTTTGCGAACGAAACTGTGGTTGTCTTTTAAGAGTCCCAGTGCAGTGCTAATCGCAGGATCCAACTGCTCGCGTGTCTGCTTTCCTTTCGCCACATTAAGTACCCTTGTTCGAAAAGAAGGCCAATCAATCGTATTTCTATTGATAGAATTACGTTCCATAATATCTACCATGTTATTGATGAAGTCTATTTGAACCTGTTCAAGTGGAGTGATATCGCGTTCTTGTTGTGGGGGTTCAAGAATAGCTTCGCTACCATCGCTGGAACAAGCTGAAAGCAATAGCATTATCCAAATAAGAAGAAAACGAAAATTGAGAAAACAAGGTTTCATTCGTAGATTGGCTGGGTTGGCGTACACTTTTTCAACGTTCCCTAAAAATATGATTTATTGAGCACAAATTAACTCGATAATCGAAATTTATATGCCCGCCTTTATAACCATTTTGACGTACGAAGGACCCGAATGAGGGGTTCAGTACCATTTCAGAAGCTGCTTTTAAAGAATACCGTACTTTATAAAGGTTGAGAACCTTTAAAAATTTAGGCGCCTAGTTTGTCCACTCTAGAACAGAGCTAGTTTTTAGTGGTTGTTGAAGCTTTAGCATTACGTTTCCTAGGTTTTTAAAAGCCCTTTATAAGTTCAAAAAACCTATAACCGAATCCAAGTCCCTACAATCGAACACTGACAAGAACGCCATATTGATCAAAAGCGGAACAGGGTTTCATAGAATTGACAAAAAGGATATTTTATTTATCAAAGCAGAAGGCAATTATGCTAAAATCATCTTTAACGATAGCAGTATTATGTCCTTAATTAGCTTAAAGAAAATCATTGAGCTTTTAAATAATCATGATTTCATACAAATTCATCGCTCTTATATAGTAGCCATATCAAAGATTGAAAAAATTGAAAACCATCAGACAACATTAAATAATATAAGTTTGCCAATAGGAGTGTCTTTTAGAAAATCTGTAATGAAAAGATTAATTGAATAACAGAAAGAGAAGAACTTCTTGTATAAGAATGTGAGTACTACGAATACCGACATGCCTACCAACTTTAAAACAAAAGATCTGGAGGACCGTGTTGCCATGCGGTCTAATCAAAGTATCCCTTCGATTGCGCGGAAGCAAATTTTACGCTAAACATGCTATCAAATAGCGATGTGCTATGCAATTTCTTGGAAAAAACCGGTCCGGTATTTTTAATATGGGAAGCTTCACAAAAACCTTGCGGAACGGAATTTCTTCAATTTGTGCAAAGGGAACTTCAATTATGCCATATTCCTAATTGCATTCAGGTACATCTCCTTCAAGAGATCGAAGGGTCCAAGCGGTTTCATAGCCCAGTTTATGGGCTCGCCATGATCGCCACGCTGCGGAAGCAGTATCCATTGGTTCCTCTCCTAAGTCACATTTTCCTGTTAACAAGGTGTAGATATAGGCACCCGAAGCCCTATCCAAATCGCGACTCATATGCCAGTTGTCCCGATACGCAGACGCCGCTATTTGCAGCTCTTTCATTTGGGCGTACAACGCTCGTATCGGTATGGCCCTAGCGGTGGGTAGTTCGTTTTCGCGCACCATATAAAGGGCCACGCCCAGGTCTGTTCCGTTTTCGGTCTGGGAACCTCTTTTATCGATCCCATATAGCATGGACGTATCTCCGGTACTACCGCCATCCTGCATTGGAAAACCGATGGAGTAGTCAAACTTATTGGCATCTACCTTGTAGCGTTTGTTCGCTTCAAAATTGGTATTGGCCCTTCCCAGATTAAAATGAACGGTTGGGGCCCCATCTCTTTCCAATTGTGTACCATCGTCCTTTGCAACAACCCAATTTAAACCACCGATGATACCGTTTTCCGAACTTGTACCTGTATGGTTGTATCGGATAATCGATTCATTGATGTTTCCACCTTGAAACGGGGAATTATAAGTGAACTCTCCTGAAAAATGTGTCTCGGTTTTTGCTTCTCTAACATGTTGTAAGGCAGCGTCGGCCAAGGAATCATTATAGGCATAATCAGAAGTGGACGCGTTTTCGTCGTATAGTTGTGCATAAATAGTAGCTGCAGCAAGGTAAGCCCCGTTGGGCGAGGGATGTGCCGTTTCCTCGTCTTTCAATTCCGAAGATAGCCCTTGCCAAGCGAGTCCCGCCGGTACAACATCCAAGTTTGCTTTGGCGCCATTGGCGATGCGATAGCTAAATTCTTCAAAATGGGAGCTGGGCGCTGTGTTTTGTTCATTTTTTGGCCACATCATCAATAACAAGGGTGTAGCACCGCCTTCAGCAACTTTAGCGGCGATCTTATGAACACCCAATGCATAAAACCCCGGTGTTTTCGAAACAATGTACGGATCGGCCGCAATAACCACATAGTCCCAATCCTTTTCGCTATCGCCCTTTAAATAAGACATACGGTCTTCCTGCCCTTCTGGCCAGTAATAGTATTGTAGCAGGGAATGCGCGTAATGGGTATATTCTATTTGATTGCTGGCGTCGCTTCCCAAACCGACGACTACATCTTTGGCCCTGTAGGTATCTTCATATGCAATGTGTACAGGAGTAGTTACCGTGGAGTCTTGAGATAAAATAGCATTCAACTGTGCTGCCACGGGTTCCAACGAAAAAGTGGATACGCCGGTAGTAATAGATTTACTGGGCCCTAACAGCAAAATATTCAGAGTCCCGTCTTGATTGATGTCCGCATTAAATCTTTCGTCATTGGGTGAGTTTGGAGCCCCATCTTCCTCAATGGAATCTTCTTCGTTGCCTGTGGTGGACGTTTCATCTTTACTGCAAGCGGTAAAAAGAAACAGGAGGGCAACGAACAAAAGCCAGTTGAAGCGATTACTCATTGTTTGAAAATAATCAGATTCGGATATCATAAAGCTATTTTAAGGGTAAAGGCCCTATAAAACGGTTTACCACATCATATCGTATAATGTTACTGGTCATTTAGATGAAATACATACATCCCTGGAAGAACTCACAGACACATGATTTCATATAGTACACTCCCCTCTTGCTCAAATTGGCTAAAAAGCTTCGGCGACGAACTGGACGGGTCCGGTATGATGGCTGATTATGCATGTTATTAGCCGTTAGTTCGCATACATAAGAATGGTTTGTGCATCCAGGTACGGGTGGTCCCTTGTTTTATACAGTTTAGCTTCAGCGTTTTGAGCGACCATGACTTACAAAACCCGTCAGTGGTTAATTTGACATCCCTTACCTGCTTTTCATCGTGTTTTTGGTCTTATGGATAGACTTCGTAACTATCTTTGAATCAACGGAATAAATAACTAAAAAGAATTGATTGCTTGTTAAGGTTCCCCGCCACTCCCAAAATAACCTACTTATGAAGAATTTAGTTCCAAATCAGAACCGAATTAACGATAAAACGAAACTATTGATCCGATTCAACTACGTTTCGTCTTTGTTAAGCCTGGTTTTCGGCCTCATCTGTTTTTATTATTTAAATATTAGGGAAGTAATACCCCATGTTTTTGTTTTATACTGTGTACTGAACTTAATCAATGTAGCTGCCTTTACAAAACATGGGAATTTAACCGTTATGGCCATTTCGACCTCACTATTGTCGGTCGCCAGTACTTTGGCGATAACGCTTTTCAGCGGAGGCATTGAGAGTCCTTTTGTGTTTATACTAGGGCTCATTGTGCTTGCGGGGTATATTTCTACAAGCATGTTCGGCAAGATATATCTTTATATCGCTCTTTGTCTTCTAGCAAGCATATATCTTATTAGTTTGGCTGAATTCCATTTCTTTACCGATGTGGTTCCATCGGAATCGAGGAAAACTTTCAGCTTTGTATGCATCCTGTTTTCGGTTTACTTATTGGGTGGTTTTTTTGGCAAAAACCTGTTGAAGACACATCATGACCTTTATAAATCGAAAGCGGAAATTGAACGCCGTATTCAAGAGAAAGAGGTGTTGTTGCGGGAAGTACACCATAGGGTCAAGAACAATATGCAGACCGTATCGAGTTTGCTCAATATGCAGGCCCGAAATACGGCCGATCATCAGCTTAAAAGTATTATGAAGAACAGCCAGAACAGGATTATGTCAATGGCCATGGTTCATGAGATGCTATACATGCACAACAATATTTCCAAGATCAAGTTCGAGCCCTACGTTCAAGAGCTTGGAAAGTACCTGATGAAATCATTGAACACGAACGGAAACCCTATTAAACTGAATATCGATATTCCGGCCATTCAGTTGGGAATAGATACAGCTATTCCGCTAGGTCTATTGATCAATGAGGCGATTACGAACTCCCTTAAATACGGTTTTGTAGAAACAAGTACCGGGCAAATAGATGTTTGGTTGCGAAAAGAAGATGATGGTAGCGGTTATGCACTCAGTATCGGTGATAATGGGATAGGGTTTTCAGGGGAAACTACTTTGAAGGAAACCAATACCTTAGGATTAAAGTTGATGCGCAATCTTGCACGTCAGCTTAAGGGATCTATTACGAAAGACCTTTCCAAGGAAGGTACGCACTATGCCATCAAGTTCCAGGAATTGGACACGCAGTTTAGACGTGTAGCCTAGTTGCTCGCTTAGCAGTAATTTTAACCTGAGCACCTTTTTCCACTTCTAAATAGGTTGTTTTTTACCGCTCATATTCACATTTGAAAACGTTAGTGCGCTATGGGCTTACGTCATTTTTTTATCGATGGTGGTTTTTCAGGACTTCTCGATTTTTTTTGTAAACATTTTATGAACGATGACCCAGTTGCCGTCTGTCTTGAGGAGCATAAAATAATCGATATACGGAGTGTCATTTTTCGGATGTGAAATTTCCACCTTGGCGACTGCCGCATCATTGGTATAATCGATGAACAATATTTTTCCCAGCTCTCCGGTAGGTTTACCCTCCTTGGTGTCATCGATATAGGCTTTACCCGACCAAGTTGCAATATGATCTTCTCTTATATAATACAGGTTCAGGTCGGGATGGAATACTTCTTTTAGTAGTTTGGGTTGTCCCCCGGTAGACCCGGTAATATATTTGTCAAGCGCCTCCCGAATGAGGGTATCATCTGTCTGGGCGGTGCTATATTGAATTCCTATAAAAAGAAGCAAAATGGGTACAATGGTTTTCATGTGTTCGATTTTTTTAGATTGATAATAAGCCCGTGTTCCGAAATCATCGGAATCTCTTCAAAAGGTGCTAAAATGGGGTTCGAATAGTCTACGAAATTATAAATCTGTAGAAAAAGCCCGTTAAAAGCGCCCAGGGCGCTAAAGAAAAATAACAGCTGAATTTCGAAATCCATACAGGCAAATATATAAAGCATTTTTTTCTCGATGGTGGAGCTTTAGAATATTCCGACGCCTACCCGCCTTCATCTAGCCATTTTAGTGAACCGGGGCCTCATACGCCACGCCATGTATTGTGCCAATGTGCCGAAACCAACCACATCTAAGAAGGCTTACGTTCTAAGGCGGCATCCTCTTGGGAAGAAGCTAAACTTCATAAAGGAAGATGGTATAAAAGGAAGACAAGCTACTAAAACCTGAATCAAATGTACCTTGGTTGAAAGACTTTTTTATTGGTAGGGTAATGGAGTTTTGGTACTATTTCACGCTTATTCGAAGAGGATATAGATGTGTCTATTCTTATAGGGGTAGATTGAAAATCGATATTTTATGATTTAATTTATCGTTATGGCAGTTTTCTACCACATTCGAAACAATACGACACCGCTGTATCTTCTTTTTCTACTACTTTGTTTGTCAGGAAGCTGCAGAAACGATGACCTTCCCGATACCCTTTTTGAGCCTATAGGCACGCCTCTTCCCGATGATTCGGATTCCAATAATCCAGGTTTGCTTGTAGGCACTTGGTATTTAAAGACACTTTTTGAAGAAGATGGAACGGAGAAAACACTTAGTGATTGTCATAGGAAACGAAATGCCACTTACTATGCGAATGGAACCTGTCGGCATGCAGTATTTACCCCTACGGATGATGGCTGTACACTAACCAATTCGTACACCTGCCGTTATTCTTTTGAACTTGGTATTATTACCAGCAGCTCCACTGAGTACGGAACAGTAAAGTCTATTGTAAAGTTCTTTAATGCGAACACCCTGGAAGTCTTTAATAATCTGGGAAATAAGATTGCAGTTTATCGCAGGCAATTGTAATGTTCAAACAAACTGCTTTAAGGCCTTTCTTTGCTAAAACAACTATGTTCGGAAAGGCAAGCATTGGGTATATAAATCCCGATTATTGGGTAAGATAGTTCCGTGGCCTCAATTTGATTTTACCAATCATCAGGGAATTTTTTAATAAGGCTCTCTGTGGATGGTATCCAAGACGATGTAACCAAATACGAAACAATTTTTCGTTCAAGAGTAGCTTCAAGTAAGCCTGTAAAGCGTACTGTTTCTTAGCGTCTTGATTTCTTGTCGGCTTCGACCAATTTGTCGTCGTTCCATTTTCCTTTTGCAACGATATCCCCGTCACTACCGATGAACTGACCACTTCCACTGCGTTTGTCTTCCTTCCATTCGCCAGCATATTTCTCACCATTGGGCCAGTAGTACGTACCTTGCCCATTACGCTTATCATTTTCATAATGACCTACATAGTATTGACCATCGGCCCAATAGAAGGTACCTTCACCGTGTCGTTGGTTGTCTTTCCACTGCCCCTCATACCGGCTTCCGGTATCTAATAGCGCAATACCAAACCCATTGGCTTTTCCATGTTTTACTTGACCCACGTAGTGAATCTGGGCACCTTTTTTACTTTTAAATTCAAGGTACTCGCCAAAAGACTTTTGTTGCAATTGCCGTTGCAAACGGGATAATTTCACCTGGGTCTTCTCCAATATGAACTGAATGGAATCATATTGTTTTGTGGTAGTCGAAAAGGCTACAGGCTGTAGCGACAGACTATCGGCTTCTTTCTCAATACGCTCCTTAGGAGTTTGTTTTGCAGTCTCGACGTGCATTAGTTTTTCGGCCAGGGCAATTCGTAGGGGAATGGCCATATTGTTCTCGGCGCTGGCCTCCATAGTCTTAGTATACGACTGTACCGCATCGGTATATGAACCTGTCAATAGCATGGAGTCGATGTCCGCTAGTTGCTCGTAATATGCCAATTGTTCTTCAACCTGCACACAACTAGCATCTTTAGAAGCCAATTGTTGGTTCAGATCAATCGTCTGATAGCGGTACCAAATAGCAACACTCGTCATAAGTGCCAGTAGAAGATAAGGGGCAAATTTTTGTACTTTCATTCGTAATAACATGATTTAACATGCATATCTACGAGTTAATCGTTGAAATGGATTTCGGGAAGCTTATTTTTTACTTTTCTAAAATCGGGCGAGAAGTACATATGAAAGCGTAGTGTCCAAGCTTGCTTGTAAATACCGCCGTTCGAAAGTTCCTGTCCCTGCGAGTACATCAGTCCCGCTGCGAACGATAATCTTGGTGTGGCAATATAACCTAAAGTGGTAGTGATTCGCAGGTCTTCCATCGGACTGGCCACTACTGCCTTTCCACTTTGCATGATCAGCTCGGCTTCCGGTGAAATGTAGAAAGTCTTTGGTTGTAATTTATGGTTGTTCAGAGGTGTTTTCATCCGGAACATATACCGCCAACGATTCCGGAAGATATAATCGCTATTTTCTGCGAAACCTTGGGTCCATCGGTGCTCGATACGTATTCGATGGTAGATCATAGAACTTCCCAAGGGCAAAGCGAATTGGTATTGGTGCCAAATACGCCATTCGGGAACCACATTACGGTCGGGAGAAGCAGGATCGGTGTTGAAGTTGATGCGCACTACCCCACCCAAACTCGCATTGAATTTTTTGGAATAGATGTATCCGATGGCATGGCGATTGTAAATTTGCCCAATTTGACTTAAATAAGGCGTACTTTCGGTCTCTACGAAGCGAAAATGGGTTTGTGCATCCCAAAAAAGGCGTTTCGAAATACGAATGTTGCCATAGGTGTTGAACCACGTTCTGGTTACAGGATCCTTGTATTTTGACTCTAGCGGCAACTCTTCTTTTTCTTGTTCCTGTGCCGAGATTCCGAAGGTGGTTCCTATGGTAAAAAGGACGCAGAGCCATATGGTATGAAAAGCATAGGTAGTTCTCATTCGTGCTCAGTAGCTGGATTTTCTAGGTTGAACAATTCCAGAACCGTTTCGGGATCATCTTCCTTTCGAAGTTTTCGCTCCAATCGTTTCGTATCTTCATCACGCAGTGCAAGCATGCGCCGGTAGGTTTGCTCCATGCGTTGTTGTATATCCGCCGCTGTTTCACAGCTCAACGAAGTTTGTGTCTGATTTAAGAAGTAAGGGACCAACACTTTTTGATAGGCGGAAGTAATACGTTTTTTAAGCTGTTCTTCCATCACAACAGCCACAAACGGGTTCCACACCCCGTCTACATAGCGTTTTTGTATCGAGTCTGATTGCTGTGGTAACGTACCCACTGCCCTGCCCAATCGATTCAACTCTTTAAAACAGCCGACCAATTCACGGGCCATGGTTGGTTTTTCCGAAGTTTCGGGCACGGAAGCGTAGGCTGATAATTGTTTCTCGGCCAACGCGCTTACGCTTCGGAGGGCTTTTAGATGGGATTTTGGCAACTTGTTTCCAACGGAATCGATATAGCTTTGCAAACTATCGTTCAATCGAATCAACCGTTCTTCCAGTATTAATAGCTCTTGTTGGCTTTGTTGTTTTCCTAATTTTACTCCTAGTTGTCTTTCGATGACTTGAAGCCCCTGCAATGCGTATTGGGCAACCTGTGATGAGGCCTGCAAATCATTCCCCTGCCAAGTAAACTGCTCGGCATTGGGTAGTGAAAACGTACGGTCGGTAGCGCCATCTTCTAAGTAGGCTTGAAGGTCTATAGTAGTCGATGGTGTGCCTACCGGCCAGATATCGGCCATGAGTTTGGATCGTTGTATGTAGTCCAAAACACCTAAACCTTCATATGAAAGCAAGGTATACAAGGGCTGTAGCCATTCCTCCGAAATCGTCTGTACCACCGCGTAACCATAAGCTGCTTCCTCGTCCGACAGTTTTAGCAAGTTCAATTGAGAACTGTTCAACAATATATCACTGATCGATTTTGCTTCAGAGACCTGTGAGCGAATATTTTGCAAATGTGCTTTTTCTAGGGAATCTAGCGGATAATAAGGCAGCTTTACCTTCCATTCAGGGTAAAACGCCGTGGTGCCAATTTCGGTAAAAATGGTATCCAGCTTATGATAGAAAGAGGTGTTTTGTACCAACAGCTTTGGCAACGACCCTTTTAAAAACGACAACGAATCTTTTGAAGATGCCTGAAACCTCAATGCTTGTAAATATCCCTCACCAAGCTTAACGGTCTTAAAATCGGCTTTTTCATCGTAGTTCAAGCGCCATTCCGTGATTTCCCCTTCATTCTTGGTTTCCACCCGTTCCAAGATGCCATCCTTAAAATACCAATCTTCCTCTATTTCGGTATCTCCGCCTCCATACAAGGCCCACTGGTCATGGGCGAGGCCATTCCTAAGAAAACGGCCGACCAAGGTGCTTTGCGTATCTTCAATTTGAAAACTCCCCTTAGGAACCCCATTCTGAAAGTCTATCTTACTTTTGAAGCTTGTCCCGGTTATTTCAGAATTTTCAATTTGGTTCACTAAAATATTCCATGTACCGTTCGGTCGCCCTTCTGATACCAATCCGCTTGCTTCTTCCTGTACCCCATTTACCAAAACACGGTATTGGTAATCGACTACCTCGGAGCCATTCCCGGAAGTAAAGGATCCGAACCGCAGTTTCCAAGCACCTTCCGGGGTATTATCCTTAAAATCTCCAGAAAATAGAAAGGAAGTGTCCTCATTTTGCAGCAGGGATTGTAAGTCTGATTTTTGAATGCGAAAAGGACCATTTCGCAGCGTATCACCTTCTACAATGCGATACTGAAACACCGCTTCCCCTTCATAACCAGCAATCCGCAGCGGCCCCCGATAGGTGTTTTCTTGCGCCTGTATCATCGAAATGCCCCCAAGAATGAGTAGCATGGTGGCACATAGACCTCTAATGATGGTTCGGAACAGTATCATCCGGCAAAAAAAGCGATTTTATTCGATAGTTACGAGGTATAGTACGAAAAATTGAAAGCTTTGGATTTTCTGCCGCACTTTTTTAAAAGATCTTTGAAGAATTTCCTTGATTTATGGCAATTTCGAACTTAAGAATTGGTAAATACCCCTTGTTTTTGGAACAAGGGACAAAAATAGCGCCCATATGAGGGGGAGCAGGGTAAGAAGATAGGTATCTGTTCTTATGATGCAACGGCTCGGCCTAATTTTAGTAGGTTGCACCTACTTCTACAAAGGTGTTTTTAGAATGGTATTGTGGTAGTTCGGGAGCCACCATGCAGCAAGTAGATCCTAAATAGAAAAGCGCAATCTCTTGTAACTTGTGCACCTTGGTGCCTACTGTTAATTTCTCAGGGAGGGCAATGGTCCCTACCGCCGGGCCTCCAACGATAGACAAATACCACGTACGCCCCATGGTATCCACGATGTCTATATTATATCGTTCGTTTCGCAAAGCGGGCAATGAGGGGTTTTGTTTATAAATCCAAGGTCGCAGTACGACCAAATCCCCAGGAACGTGTTGAATGCGGCTTATGGTACCCGATACCGGGGCATGAATGCGGTGGTAGTTTTTATTATGCAAAAACACGTTTGAAAAAAAATAATTCTCTGGGATGGAATTTTGCGTTACCTGAAAGATGGTTTCAATATTTCGTTCGTCACCCTTAACGCTAGACACCTTGGTATCGCCCACCCGACCCGTATCACAGAGCAGACCTTCGCAGGGCCAAACGTAGTTACTCTGGTTTTGGGGAAGCTCCTTGAACTCTCGGGTAAAAAAGTCTTGAAAGGTATCGAATTCGGCTTTTCCATGAGGAGGCTTGAACTTCTGTAGGTAGTTCTTATCCGAGTAGTTGACCCTTAGATACGGACCGATTATCTTTCTGGAATATGATTTTGTATAAAACCTCGAGTACCAAGCAGAGAAACGTTTTTGCAGCGTACTTGGTAGATTGCCCCAAAGCTGTACGGAGAGAAACTGATATACACTGGCACGCCACTGGGGTACCTTAAATACCGTAAAATGTGCATCGGAATTGTTGGTCGGAAAAGAAACTGATTGCATATCGTTCGTTTTTTTGGTTCACGATTTTCCTGTCCGCAATCTATGGTAGTCAGGAAATCCAAAGTTGATGAATTGTTTGTGACGGTTCCCGATACCAATTACTAAAGATATCGGGAACAACCACTTGTTGATAGTCATTCGAAAACCTGATGAGGGCTTCTATAATACCATTTCCAACATGAAGTTACTCAATCAAAACATATTGGAAACGGTATAAAAGACTGTCCGTTTTTGATGATACACCAAAGTAAACCAGCCAACTGGGCTTTCACAAGTCAATTTTGTAAATGACCGTCTTTTTTTTGGATATGACTTTTAACAGCATATTGATGCCGAAAATGGGGAAAATAAGGTCGTTTGGAGCAATTACAAGTCATCGAACCCCTATTTAAGGAATGATTAACAAAAAAGAGTGTGAAATTGAGTAGTTGGTAAGTAGTAGGCAGTAGGCAGTAGGCAGTAGGCAGTAGGCAGTGGGCAACTTACATTATATGTTGCCAATTGCTACGGAGGTGTAGCAATAGAGATTGAGAAATAAGATAGATAAGTCCTTGGTTCTGTTGCTTGCCCGATTACTTGCGGAGGGCTTCCAACGCTTGGGAACGATAATTACGTCCGATAGGAAGTTCCCTTCCATTTATTTCCACCATGATATTGTTGTAGGCACTGATATGGGCAAGGGAAATAATATAGGAACGATGAATGCGTATGAACCGTTTTCTTGGAAGTTTTTCTGCTAGATAGCTGATCCGTTGGGTAGTGGTCACTTCTTTTTCTGCTAAATGAATGATAACCTTATCATTTAAGCTTTCTAGATAGTGAATATCATTCAAATGCAACTTCATCACCTTTCGGTCCGATTTGATATAGAGGTACTCCATTTCCGAAGTCGTGGGCAACGGATTACCGGTATCTGATATGTCGGTTGGTGGTTCGGTATGTGGGCCTTGAAGATATTTATTGACTTTTGAGATGGTTTTTAGAAAACGGGTAATCGAAATGGGTTTCAAAAGATAGTCGATGGCATCGAGTTCAAAAGCCTTGATGGCAAATTCCCGATAGGCCGTGGTAAAAACGACCAGAGGCGGATTTTTAATGGATTCGATCAGCTCCAATCCGCTTACTTTGGGCATTTTGATATCCAAGAATAACAATTGCACCTGCCCCTTTTGAATATGCTCGAACGCTTCCAAGGCGTTACTGCAACTGGCTATTACTTCCAGTTGATCGATTTGTGCGGCGTATTTGACCAACACGTCCCTTGCCAACGGCTCATCGTCTACAATAATACAATTTATTTTATGCGACATTTTCTTGTTGTATTACATCGGGAATCGCACTTAGGTCAAGGGTCAGTTTTACCAAAAAACTATCTTCTTCCTCCAAAATCTTAAGTTCATGCCTTTCAGGAAAAAAAAGGTCTAAGCGTCTTTTTACATTGATAAGGCCAATATTCTTATCCGTGTCCAGTCCTTCTTTTGCAGGAATAGGGCTTTTACTATTTTCGACCATGAACACAAGCTTGTTTTTAACCAGTTCTAGGTTGATATTGATCCAAGAGTCATTAATTTCATTGTCTACCCCATGTTTAAAGGCATTTTCGACAAAGGGCAATAGCAGCAAAGACGGAATCAACGTATCTGTGTCATCGATAGATTCGGAAACGTTGATACTCAAGCCATCCTCATAGCGAATACGTTCCAAGGCGACTAAATTCATTAACTGCTCCCACTCCCGACCAATGGGAATGAAACGTTCATTACACTCATAAAGCATATAATCCAAAAATTTGGATAGCCCTAGCACCACTTCTGGTGTTTTTTTTGACTGTGATAGGGACAAGGAATAGATACTGTTCAAGGTATTGAACAGAAAATGGGGATGGATCTGCGCTTTTAGAAACTTAAGTTCCGTAGCTACTTTTTCTTTTTCAAGCTGCTTGTTGATTTTATCATTTTTATAATAGAACAATTGTAACTTAATGGCCATGGCCACAAAAACCGGGGTGTATACGGCGATTACCGAGTTGAACACCTTTGGGAGATATAAGATGGGAGTTTTCCAGTATTGCTTTTCAGGGTAGAACCAACGGTACAAATAGGTCCATGTCATATAACGGTCTATCAACCCCATGGCAAATGCCAAAAGAATGGATAAGAACACGTATTGAAGTGTCTTTTTGGGATACAGGAACCGGGGCATTAGGTAGTAAAGGGTAATATAAGTGGGAATCATCTTCCAAGGCAACAAAAACAGCAGTTGCTGGAATTCTTCCCAATATTTCTCGTCATAGCTCCCCCACATCAAGGTATATACGGCCAGATAAGCAAGCCAAAAGAGGATATGGTAGGGTATGCGACGTTTGCTATTTAGAATCTTGTCGATCATGGGGAGGGGTACCGTTGCAATTTCTCGTGAATTTAATAATTCGGGACTAACTCTTAAAATAACGGAAGCATACGACCGTTTTTGTGCGGTTAAAGTATCTTTTATGCCTGTAAACGTTTTGCTTCCCCCTTACTGTGAATTCAGATAGTCACGCAGTCACTTTCAAGCAACTAAAAATAGAGCACGGCTTTAACGCTGATAACCAAGACGACATAAAGGCTATCCTTAATATTTTAACGTATGGGGCACCTAAATACCTTTTAACTGGAAGTCTGTTGGTCTTCCCTATAGGTTACCCTATAAATGGCATCTCCGTAATCATCGGAAATCAAGAGCGACCCATCGGCCAAGAACAACAGGTCAACGGGTCTTCCGAAACGTTCCTGGGATGCTTCATCGAGCCAGCCCTCCAAAAAGGTATCATAGGCGACGGCCTTATTGTTTTTTAATTGTACCAAAGAGATTTTGTAACCTACTTTTTTCGAGCGGTTCCACGAGCCGTGTTCCGCAATAAAGGCATAGTCCTTGTATTTTTCAGGGAACATATCCCCATCGTAAAACTTCACCGCCAGAGGCGCTACATGGGCACCTAAGGCTTGAATCGGTGCTATAAAGTCCGAACAAGGGCGTTGATCTCCGAATTCAGGGTCTTTCACCATGCCGCCATGACAGAACGGATACCCGAAATGTTGTCCCGCTTCGGTAACACGGTTCAACTCGCAAGGAGGAATATCGTCTCCCATCATATCCCGACCGTTGTCGGTAAAATAGAATTCCTTTGTTTTAGGGTGCCAAGTAAACCCGACCGAATTGCGAACGCCACGTGCATAGATCTCGCGATTACTTCCATCAGCATCCATTCTTGTAATCGTTGCAAAACGTTGGTCACTTACTGTAGAGTCACAAATATTACAGGGAGCCCCCACAGGAACATATAGCTTTTCATCGGGACCAAAGGCGATGTATTTCCACCCGTGGTGAAATTCGGTTGGGTAATCATCATATACAACAACAGGTTCTGGCGGACTCTCCAACTGCGCTTCGATGTCGTCATAACGTAACAGACGACCTACTTCCGCAACATATAACGAACCATCTTTATAAGCGATACCATTGGGAACCTCCAAAGTGGTATCGAGTACGACTACCTTGTCTGCTCGAAAGTCCTTATCACGGTCTTGTATCGCATATACCTTGTTTTCATTACGAGTGCCCACGAAAAGCGTACCGTTCTCCCCCATCGCCATGGATCTGGCTCCATCAATACTATAGGCATAAACTTCAATTTTGAAACCTTTTGGCAGCTTTAATCGGTCGATCGGCAATGTAGAAACGGATTCCTGGTATTGTACCAAGGGGATTTCTTCACTGGTTTCTTCCTGAGTTGTTTTTTGTTGCTCTTTGCAGGAAACCAGTAATGCCATCAGCACTATTAAAGAAACCCATACGTGGGTAAGAAGCCTTTCTTTTATGCGCTTGTTCAATATAGAAAAAATCATGCTTGTTATCCTTAAAATGAGATAGCAAGATACTGAACTCATTTAGACTTTTTGGATTTAAGCGAAAATTAGCTATTTCGAATCAAATTGAAGGCTTTTTTAAGTTGCATAGCAGAGCTACGGAAGGAAAAAAAGAAAAAAAGTTGGTACGAAAGAGTCATTTTTTAGCAAATTGAAAAAGTCTAAATGAGTTCACTTAATAAAATAGCAAAAAAATAATTGAATAAGGTTTCAGAAGTGGCCGTTTCCTTTCTGGTTTGGGAACGGTTCTTAAACGGTGATCTAGTATAATTTGCTATTCCTTGGCGGGAAACCACAAGGGGCCGACAGCCAGCAGTAGTATTAAAATGTTGAAAAGAATGTTCGTGCTATTTCCCGAAGCAAAAGAGCCGGCACTATCTAATACAAACCAGGCTAAGATACCGACTATAACACTTTTTCGAACGAACTCGGGTGCTTTATCATAGACCCAGGCAGACAAACACCAGATCATAACACCCCAACCCAGCAAAAAGCCACCCGTTAAGGCAGATAAAAAACGGGTAGTCGGTGCCAGAAAATCATGGTTTCCATCAATTGGCCAACTTAGTAGATCCATCGTCCAACTGGCTGCCCCTGAAAATTCGGGAATCGTACCCAGAAAAAATATCGGCCCAAAGCTTCCTACGATGACCGCTGTTACTTTTAGCCAGAACTTATGAAATCTTTGCGATCTAGGGCCATTTTTCGAGGCGGATGTTGTCCTTGTCATTTTTCCTGCTTTTTAATTTGATAAAGCAAGATTAGATCAAAATCGGGTATATTTTTAGACGTTACCGTCCAATGAAGGTACAGACCTGGTCTTTTTGAACTGTTCAACCATTTTTTTGATGGAATGAAAATACCCATGAAGCCAATCAGGATTAAGGTTCTCATGGGTTATTTGAAGAAAAAAGTTCTCTAAACTTAATTGCAGTACCAATTCGGCCAAATAAGAATCCTCTTTTAAATCGATAATGGTCGCCCAAATCGGAATCATAGATGGTAATGTTATTTCATAAGATTTCAAAAAGCATTTCTCAAAGGACTGGTTTTCCCTGTGGATGCGCAATTGTCGATTAAACAAAAGGTCTATTTTGTGATCGATCAGGACCGTCACTAAATCTTCTAAATCATTACATTTCGATTCTTTTTCAGCGATGACATGGGTTTGCTCTAAGTGAAATTCCAGTAGGAAATTGGTGAAAACCTCCAAATCGGCAAAAAGATGGTAAAAAGACGATTTGTTTTTACCGACCTCTCGCGATAAGCGTTCAATCTTTAAGCCATTAGGCCCTTCAAGGGCAAAGGAATGATACCCCGCCTTGACCCAGGATTTCTCGATTGCTTTCATTAACCGTATTAATTAACTTTTCTATTGTTCTTTGACAAATACCATACAGTGTTGCCATGGTAGGGTATCAATGTTTTCCTCTAATTTCATCCCTGCTGCCTTCATCTCTTTCACTGCCTGTTTTTCGGTCATCTTATGCACTTTCTTGATGGGTACCGAACCATCTTCACCGCGATACTCGATCAAATAGATTTTACCATCTTGGCGTAATGCTTTTTTGATCGAGGCAATCATCTCGACCGGGTAGTCGAATTCATGATATACATCGACCATTAAAACCTTATCCACCGAATTATCCGGAAGATTAACGCTTTTCCCACTTCCCTTAATAATCGTTACATTTTTGCTAGGACCTGTTTTTTTCTTTTTGTGAAGAGCAGCCAACATTTCATCTTGAATGTCTACAGCGTATACCAGCCCTTTGTTGGCAATGGGAGCCATTTTAAACACATGATACCCTGAACCTGCGCCGATATCCGCTATGCTGTCGTTGGCTTGAATGTTCATCGCATTCAAGAGATTGGTCGTGTTTTCTTCAGCCTCCCGTTCGGGGCGTTCTAGCCATGCCATTCCTTGAAAACCCATCACATGAGCGATTTCTCGACCCATATACCATTTCCCAATACCATTGGGATCTCCTTTTCTATAGGTGTATGGTTCCTTTGGGGTCTTTTCTTGACTTATACCTTGAAAACCGTTAAGCAACAAGAACAATAGAAACGGAAGGCTGACTTTTCTTTGAACATGTTTGGAAAGGACAGATGTATCCGGCCAAGTGGTACTATCGATTTTTTGTTTCATCAACCTATTTTTCATATGAAGATACCACTTAAATGGAAAATGAGCAGTGTGGCCTTAGGACGCTATACCTGCGAATATAGAGGCAGAAATTGCTTTCGATCGATCCTATCTTAAAAGAATTCCTAAAAAATCATAAAAAGCCTACAAGTTTCATAATGTAGCTTTTTCTTAGATTTTTTCGATTTACTTTTCTTGGGACAAACCTGATCAAATGCATAGGAATCTTATAGGCTGTCCATTTCTATGGGCAGGTATCGGCTAAGCCCAAAAATCAACCTTTTCAAACGACAGTACGGCTACTTCCTTCCTTGACAGAACAGTATTCAGGGCAGGTTATTTTGGCGATTTTTTTTGAATCCGGGCTTTACGGTCGGGGCCGAATACCTTTGGAAAGAAAAGGTACGTACCAAGGAGAAAAGGCGCAAAACCAAGATTATCACAAAACAGTGGTTGTTGAAACGTAAGCTGGGATTCGGTTGGGATCCGCGTACAGAGTTTGGGCTTTTTACCAATTATGGTATCACCTGGCGAAGTTAAAGGAACTGTTGATTTTCGAACAATCGGGCCACTCCTCTGTGTTTACTGAACCAGACCGGTTTTCACAAAAGGCGATAGAACTTATTACGCGTACTAAATAAAATCGGACCAAGACAGCATAACTAGCGAAAGTGTGCTGCTAAGAACCGTTTTGCGTTCCCAAACATAAACTTATCCACGATCTCTTTGGCTGTTAGCCTGTTTTTGGGCTTTAATTGCAGACCGCGTTCACTTTGCAAAAAAAACTTTGCATGTTTTTCGAGAAATTTGGGGAGTTTATCCAAGTCCTTGGCAGTCCAAAAACCGGGCAATGGGTCGATAATACCATCAAAATCGGTTCCAAGGCACTGTACATCCCAAGCATCTAAGCCCAGGACATCCAAATATTTGGCCATATGCTCTATCTGATACCAAACAAGCAGAGCGCTTTTATTTCGTCCGACCAAGGGGCCGACCAATCTTTTATTTGCGATGCGGCGTTCATCGAGTTGTACACCGAAGATGCCTTTTGATCGCGCTATTCGGAAAATCTCATCATCGTAGAAATTAATGGTGGCATCATTGAAATCGGGATCAATTCGGTTGTTGTGTATCGGATTGTTGATACCATTGACCGCACCATGGCTCACGATAAAAGGTATTTCACTGTTATAATTCGCTTTGATCAATTCGTAATACTCATATCGCGACTTTACGTTCATATGTTTTAAGTCGATAAATATACGGGAGCCGTTGGATGTTGTCAGCAATTTTTCAATGACTCGATGTCCTAACGGGGTGATACCTTGATCATCGTTTACCTTCTGTTTTAGGATGCTGGCCACCAGACCATTCATACTTTTTTCGTGTCCGCACAGTTCATTGTC
Organism: uncultured Flavobacteriaceae bacterium; assembly: GCA_947493175.1. Lineage (GTDB taxonomy): Bacteria > Bacteroidota > Bacteroidia > Flavobacteriales > Flavobacteriaceae > Pelagihabitans. The sequence continues at coordinate 267,040 of CANLQD010000002.1, forward strand.
AAAATGATGGGCCAACCCCACAAAAAAGGGCGGATACTTCCATTTTTTTACTACATCGATATTTGCTAGCACTTCTTTGGTATTGGCTTTCGGTCTCCCGGCCAATTGCAGTCCCGTATTGAAGACATGACAACCTTCGATACTCATGATCAAAAACACTGTGGGAACGCCATCGTCTTGCCACTGTTCTATTTCAGCATAATTCGCCACCAATCGATAACGTACCTTCTTACCATCTACGGTTACCAGAGTATTGTGTAGTGCTAGATAATAATAGTACTCATCCTTTAGATCTTCGAAGTAATCGGGCATCTGTTGCAAGTATGCTATGCGCTTAAGTCCAATGCCAGTAGCCAGATTACGCAATAATCGTCCTGTGAGCTTCACACCATCAGCGTCCAAGATCATTTGCTTCTCCATAGGATAAAGCGATACCACCAAAACCTGTAATTTTCCCCGCTGTACGGAAGTCAAGTCGGCCTGGGTAAACTTGGTCAACGTCAATAGATTGTTGATTTTCTTTCGCAATGGGGTTACTCCCTTGCGATGGTAAATACTGTTTCTGCGTATTCTATTGGGATTGTTGCGCTTTTCGGTCTTTGGGTCGTCAAAACTTCTACCAAAAGATTTTAGTGCAGGATGGCTATGGAGATCTATAAACAGGTTTTTCTTTGACATGCTTTTAGGGTCGGTTATATACTTTTTGAGGGTTTCAAACCTTAGAGGCTTCTAGACCTGCTTACAAAAAGCGTTGTAGGTACTTTTTAAAATAGATGGCACTATCTGTAATGCGCTGCACGGAATTTTGGGCAAAATTCCCGCCCTGCTCCAGATAATAATACTCAAGCCCATTGGTAGGGAGCTTCGATAACAGGTTTACATAGTCGATAGACCCATTGTCCAGCTCCGTGTAATCGCGGGTACGTTTGTTCATATCCTTAATATGCCATATTACATAGCGTTCTGGTTGATCGGCCATCCATTCTTCCGGACTCTTTTTAGACGTATGCATCACCCAATAGAGGTCCATTTGTTGTTTTACCAAAGCAACGTCTGTTTCTTTTAGAATGATGTCGTACCCTATTTTTCTATCGTGTTCGGTAAATTCGAAGTCATGATTGTGGTACGAAAGATCCATTTTTAGCAAATTGAAAAAGTCTAAATGAGTTCTTTGTTAAAAATAAGAAATACCTTTCATTGGTCACAATCATTAGTTGAAACTATGCACTTTAGTGCAAGATATTCAGTTTCCACAATTTTTCAACTAGTAGGCGGTGGCACTCGGTAGTTCTAAAAGGGCCAAGCTGCTTACTGCTACCTTGGCGCAATGTTCAAAAAGAATTCCGTTCTTTTCTCAAAATCGATACATTTTAAATGGATAGTGGTTTAATTTTCCATCAACTTTTGAATGGCTTCTTTGACTTTGTTCAGCTGTTGCCGTATGACCTTATCCTTGATATGATACAATAAAAAATCGATTTGCAAGAGTTCGATTCGAATGTATCGCGGACTGTAGAGCAATTCGAAAATATGATTGAACTTCTTGATAATATCGATTTCGGGATTCGGACTAAAATCGTTTTGTAAAAGCATTAGGCCGTATTTTACCTCTGCCATACCAATGAGCACGGAGACGTCTAAGTTTGCTTGGTCAAACTCATCGAGTTCCTTATGAAAATTAGTTAGATAAGTGGGCAGATCAGATACCTCACTGAACGCGGAACATTGCTGTAGTCTGGTGAGCACATCTTCGTTCTTGGGGTCGTTCAATTGTAAAATGTAGGCAACGAAAATCATATTGGTCATTGCATCCAAACAGTGACCATCGTAAGGATCGATCGATGCCAGATATCCTTTTTCATAGAAGCTGTAGGCCTTTTTAAGGTACGATACCCTTTCCCGTTTTGTGGTTGTTTGCATCGAGGCGAACTTATAGGCATTGGCCACGATGTTCAATCGACTGGGGTTTTTACCGACCATGGTCAGAAATTCAATTTCCTTAAGGTCATCTTTTAAAGTGGCCTTTTTCAGATTGTAGGTTTTAATGACGCAGTATTGTTCCAATGCTTCTATTGAAAAGTTGCCATTCGCATATTTGAACAATGCTACAAATTTCTCCAGTGCTATCTCCGGTTTTCCCAATTCATCGTAGATAAGAGCTTCTTTTTCAAGGACCACCGCGTCGAGGAGATTGGCCTGTTCTGCCTTATCCATATACTTATCGAGCTTTTTAAGGGTGGTCTTAGTATCGTGTTTTCGATCCCGAATGGCGATTAAGAGGTTATCCATATCGGTATGCACTTGAGAAGCAATCACATACTCTAGCTCTTCCCTTTTGCTTTTTTGTGTACTCTTTAATTTGTAGAACTGGTTCCCGTAACATTGATAGGCGCCCCAGGTGTTGGTTCCCGGATGTCCCTGATAACATGCCAACCGTGCTTTTTGTACCGAGGTTCCGAAGTTGTACCCTTCGAACATTTTTTTATAGAAGGTTTCGGCAAAGGTCTTTGCAGCGGCATCATCGACCGCCCAACCTGAGATGATAATGGCTTTCACGCCCATTTCAATAAGTTCTGTTCCCACATTGGCCGCTAACCGGTAGCGTTGCTGACTGTACCGGTCGTCTTGGGCATTCATGGTTCCGGAGTAACAACAGTTAATGAATACGAATTCGGGAGTATATCCGATTTGTTTTATTTTGCTAGGATCGATGCAAATACCATCACCAATTGCGATACCGACATTTTGATTTTCCGGTTCATATACACCATGGCCGGCGAAATGCATGATCTTGTATTCGCGGTCGTATAGTTGGATCATAATGGCATCGGCCGTTTCCCCGATCAGGGAAGCTGTTTTAAATCCGTTTGCTTGAAACTGCCCGGTTACCCATTCGGCCTCCGCCGCTGCGGCCGGCAACTGTGGTAGTTCATCCTGTCGATAATCCGGGTCTCCTATAACCAAAACCCCATTGTTGCTGAGCGACACCTGTTCAAAACTTTTACCATTGGAGGTTACCAGTTGTCGAATAAAGGTAGAACTTACCGAAATAGGCGTTTCATCGGTATTGGAGTCATGTAACAGCTCCCAAGGAATTTCGGCAGCTTTGGTATCTAACTTCAGCACCATATTACCTTGGTTTCTGAAAACATCCTTGAAGTTATTGGGCACCAACATTTCGAACAAGGCTTTTGACAGACGACGGTCCCAAACGGACGTTTTGGAATGTATTTCCAAAAGGCGATCTACGGTGCGATTTCCGATACCTATAATCTCTTGCTCCACACGGGCCAGGGCACGGGTAGAATAGTAGCGATACCCGCAGACGCCCTGTTGCTTTTCATCCAAAACACTCTCGATCTGTAGAGTGTACCACCAGTTGTAGCCGTTGTCTGAGAATAATCGCTTCTTTTTGGCCCCTACTCTTCGGATGACCCCCTTATCCAATCTAATGGAAATACGTTTATCCTGGTCGCGCATGCGGCTTAAACTGAAATAAGCCTGACTCGCAACCGATTCGTAGTAGTTGAGTACCTCTATTTTTTTAATCACTTTTAGGCCCTCCCCAGTTTCGTTAATGTAGCGATTGGCAGCCGAGACACCCAGTAAGATTCCCTTGAGTGAATCCTCTATAGGTAGTTTTCCATAACCGATACCTATTAAGATAAAAGAGATACCATCTGCATATTGTTTGGCCTTGGGGAGTGTGTAGTTGTCCCGCATGAACATAGCGTATTTTAGAACGGCCAATTCAACGGTTTTCGATAGTAGAAACGAGGTCAATGTATCGGTACTTCCCAAACCACAGACAATGGCCCCTTTGGGCTGGGTGTTCAGGTTAAAAAATACCTCGCTTTCTCCTATTTTGCCAGGATAATACCCAATGTTAAGCCGTTGGGTAAGCCGATTGTTCAAATAACCATCAAGGGCTTTTTCGGCACTTAGGATGAGGTCCATAAAAAAGTGGCCCACCATCACTGGGTATGAGGCGACCTTTAAATCGCCGTTAATGACGGTCACATGAATTTCCTCGGCCTTGGGAACGGCTGGTTTTCGGGTATCGAACAGTGCCGTGACGACAGCGTTGGAATCTGTCAGAGGCTCTACATTGGAATGGATTTCCGTAATCGCGCTCGGCCCTCGGGAAATAGGCGGTTGGGTACTTAGGCGATTCGTTTTTCCACGGGCAAGTATATCGTGGATTCCTTCAAAAATATACCCTTCGTTGGCCAAATCACCATGGGTGGTATGGGTATAGTACAGATTGGGTCCGCCAACCAATTGCTGGGGAACTCCGGTTTGCCACGTAACACTCCCATCTCCTTTAGAAGTACCTAGATAAACGAGCTTCTTATACGCTGATAGAAAGCGGTCTTTAAACCGATAATTGAATACCGTTTCGTCTGCCTTTCCACAGATGTAATACACATTCTTAAAGAATTCCTGGTCATCCTTAATACTAGACAAAAACTTTAGGGTATTAGTCCTATAGTTCTCAAAATGAGAAAGTAATTCTTTGTGGTTTGTAATATCAGGTAGGTGTTTTAGATTGGATTTTCCATTTAATTCCTTCCAAAAATCCGATGTCCAGAAGGCTCTTTTCCCGCTCTGTTCAATGGGTAATAATTCAAACACACCAGGATAGTCCCAAAAAACTTTCAACAGGTCGGCCCGGTCATTTTCAAAATCAATAGCAGCCAATTGTTTCACCCTGCCACTATGGCCGGTGAGAACCTCCATGATCAAATAGGAACCTAACCACGGGGTTCCCAACATTACGAACTTGTTCTTCTTTCTTTGACTGAATTGGGCCCAGGTATCCGAATATAGTCGCATACATTCCCTGACCACCAGTCCACCCATCGAATGTGCCACGATATGAATGGTATGATCATGGCTTTTTAGTTGTTTTTCTAATTCTTTTCTTAGTTGGGTAGCCGCTTCTTCCAATGATTTACGCCAATCAAAGGCCAATGTTAATACATCATAGTCCTTTAACAGATAGTGGCAAAATTTATCATAAAACTTTTTGACTACACCTGAAGCTTTTATTTTGGCGTTATCCGTTTTAAGATGGTCAACAATGGCACCTTTGTTCAAGGCGCGCATCTGTACCCAAAAATCTTCTGCTCCTGTGCCTAGTGTTGATCCCATAATACCCGGAATGACAATGACCAAATCGCGTGTCGTCTTTTCTGGGCTATAGTTAACGCCGTCCAAAGAGAATAGGTCGAGCAACACCCCACGTTCTCCTGCAGTAAGCACATGTTTTTCAAAGTACTTGGCGGGGCCCTTCTTATCGGTCAACGCTTCAAAAATTGCCTCGCAGGAGTTTTGGTTTTTAAAGTAGTTAAAATGGTTGGTGTTCTTATCACGGGAAAGATAGGCATAACTACCATTGACCCTTGGTACCCCGTGTAGCATACGACGGGTATCTATAACCAGATCATTGGCCTCTCGATAAAAGAGGTTGGCCAGTATTACTTTGAGGGAGTCGAAGGTAATACCGCCCACTTCCGAATCTCCTGAAATAGCATATAGATCGCTTACGACTGCGGTATCCGCGGCGTTCATCATTTTTTGAAACAACGACTCCGGCATCATGCTGTTAAGACCCGCGAGTATCTCAGGATCTTCTTTTTGGGAAATCATTTCCATTAAGAACGATTTTACGATACCGTACAAGGGATTTCGAACACCAAAGGCAAATGAAATGGCATTTAGCAGTAGGTTGAAGAAGTGGTCTATACGTCTGGAAAGTATGGTTGTGCCGCTGGCAGGTGCCGCCACGCGAACTACTTTGCGAACGTAGATTTGTTTCTTGATGAGTTCATTGTTGATCTGCAGCATTAATTTATGGGAAACCGGATCCCCTTTTTCAACAATGACCAGTTCGTTTTTGCTAAAACCGACTGCCTGACTTTTTGTATTGCCATAATCACATTTGGCCAAAATGTCGGCAACCAATCCGCCTCGGGAGTGACTTACAATATCGAGCACTATTTCGTTAGGGCAAGCTTTTAAGAAGTCAAGAGCATTTTTTAGGGGACTCACCGATAGCGTATGGTGCTCCAAAGCGAGCATGTTTTTTCCGTATTGTTGTACGATGCGTTCCCAATGGCTGCCTTCCCTAAGGTCTCCAAAGGCATCCAATGTGGTAGAAAGCGTTCCATGTATGAACAGCAAATAGGGTTTTGACTGCTCATTATTCTTTACCTTTCCTTTGTTGAAATTGGCATCCAGTTGATAGAGTCCCGGACTTGGCTGTACCTTTTTATCATAGGCCGTTCCTAATTGCTTCATACCCACTTGGGCGATATCTTTCGTTCCGAAAATCCCAAACACCTTAATTAATGCCCTTTTAATCGTACCTCGGGTGCTTTCCGCGGTAGCAATACGTGCTTCAAATAAGTAGGTCTCATCGATGATCGACCTTTTCTGCAGTGTATTCTGATGATATAATTCTTGTACGGCTGCTGGGTGACCGATCCATTCTGTATTATCGGTAAACTGTATGGCGAGAAGGTCCTCGTCTTCAAAAGCTACCTGAATAGCTTTGTTATTCGCTCTTGATGCGGAGACTCGGATACATTTTTTAAGCTCGAACTGTGGAGGTACGGGTGATGAAAAGAACGTTGCTTGGTCTAAATCGATTTCTTTCCCGTAAAATTTGGCTTTTTGGGTCATGGTTTGGCTATTTTGCACGTTTAGATGTAACTCTGCATCAAATCAGCGTTAGTACATCGCAAATGAACGCAACGATCATCGTTGGTTCTTTACTAAAATAAAAGGGGGAATGGGAGAAGGAAACTATCTCGGTAGTTACACAAGATATGAAATTTCTTTGATATGAAGCCTTGGTATCCAAGGTGAATGTAAGATTCTACCACGCATAATAAGCCTATTAGCTTTTGTTGGGATATCTTAGGGAAATGAAATTCCCTTTGAACATAGCCGCTAAGGGAACCATGTAGCTAATGAACAAAAAACATAAAGGTTTGAATTTAAAGAAGTCGACCCTATTTGTATTGGTTCTGTCAATAACGCCAATGATCCCATTCCTGATAGGCTGTGAAGATCCTGTTGGTTCGTTCGTAGTTGAGGATATTGGTAAATCTTACGAATTGCCTAAAGACCTGTTGTTGGAAGGGCTCTACCATCATATAGCGGTCGATGACGACGTAATTGGAGGCAATACCAGTATCCGAAATATCGATGAGGGCCATCTTGTTTGGAAAGGAAACCCTAATGGAAATGGGTATGGCTATTTTCAGCGGAATCGAGACCTTGGGCAGGTTCTGAATATCCCTAAGGGTATGGACGTTCAGTTGGATGCATTGGTGCTCCGGACCGCTCGTGGCAATAACGCCATTATGAAAGGGGCGCCGGGAAGCCAACTGGTTGTTGTATGGTACGAGGTACGTGCAGAAAAGGGTCGGGAAATTCATATCAACGAAAATGGAACGACCAAGGGCGATTTGGCGACACACGGTTTTGACACACAATTCAATAGGGCCGATGACTACCTTGAAGGAGCGAATTACGTATTTCTACACCGTTCTATAGGAGGTGTTTTTCCCGATGTTCAACCCACTACTCAATTAGTGTACGATAACGGGAAAGAACTTCCTTTCGGAGAACAGGAAGGCCATCTGCGCTATTTTCGATGTGATTTTATGAACAGTTCGGAACTTACCTTGAACGGAGGAAAGCGCTACGCTTTTATGATCGGTTTTGCCGAACCAGGTAAAGATCGCGGATTGGCGTTGGCCATCGATTCGGATGTACATACCAAAGAAACGGCCGCTTTTGTGCAGGATGCAAGGGGCTCGGCACGCTGGGGAATCCGTAGAGAAGGCAATGGTAGCATACCACCTACGATGATCGGGCATTCGAAACCTCCTTCAGATAAGAAACTACACCGGACCTTGGTATCGGAATCTATGTTTCCCAAAAATCATTTTGAAACCTTGGCCCCGACCACCGACGGATACCCGGATGTGGACACGTATCGAACGTTACAGTTTTATCTCGAGTTAAAAAAAGTTATCCGAAATTAAACATTGCGGTTTGTTGTTCTTACCGAATATGGCTCCCGGCATTTACATCGATCGTAGCGCCCGTAGCATGATCCATACCACCGCTACATATAAGGCCTATTAGAGGGGCCAGGTCCTGTGGTGTCGTTAATTCATTCAAAGCGATTTCGTTCAAGACCCGTTCTTCCCCGTGTACCTTGATAAAACTATCGGCCATTGGGGTTCGGGTGAATCCCGGGGCGACCACAAAAGACTTGATCCCATCTTTTCCAAAAGAACGGGCCACACTTCGTGAAAGTGAGGTAATCCCCCCTTTCGAGGCGGCATAGGCCAAATATTCCTCGGTCTCGCCCCTAAAGGCGGCACGACTGCCGATATACACAAATCTGCCTTGATTTTGCTTTTTAAAATGATCGATTCCCAATTTTGTCAAAACTCCAACGGAATTCAAGTTGATATCCATTGTCCGCTTCCATACCTTTAACCAAGTTTCAGTGCGCTGCTCAATGGCATGTGGTAAGAACACCCCGGCATTTAAAATAATCGTGTCGAGTTTTCCGAAAGCGTCAACGACCGATTCAAATAGTTGAAACACAGCCTTTTCTTTTGAAAGATCGGCTTGAAAGGCCTGAGAACCATTGTCGTATTTCTCGACTAGTTCTGCTGCCGAAGTGCTATTGGTGTTATAATGTACCGCTACTCGGGCACCCATCTGCATTAAAAAATCGGCCAGGCCCTTACCAATACCATCCGAAGCACCGGTCAGCAGTATGGAAGCTTTCTTTAAATCATATTGTATCATGGGTTTCGAATCTTACTTTTTAAAATCGCATCAACTTACACAAATATATTGAACTCGTCTTGAGTTGTTCTTTTACCATCGAAGTTCGTATCTCCGTTTAGCATTCCATTAAATGCCAGCGTGTTGTATTTTTGAAAGCATGCAAGCATCTGTTCACTACCATTTTAAACTGTACAAACCTTTTGGGATGTTGAGCCAATTAGGCTCCAATGATGCCCGTGAACAAAGAACCAAGCGCTTTTTGACCGAATTGCACGATTTTCCTTCTGGGATTATGCCCGTGGGCAGGCTCGATGAAAAATCGGAAGGACTTTTACTCATGACTACTGATGGTGGGCTGAGCGATTTTATCAACCGTTCCGGAATCGAAAAGGAATACTATGCACAGCTCGATGGCGAGATAACAAAGGAGGCGTTAGCCCGATTACAATTAGGAGTGGATATCGGTATTGGTGGACGAAAGTACCGTACCAAATCTTGCAAAGCAGGTGCATTACCTTTCACTCCTACCCTTCCAGAACCCGATCCCAGTTTGCGAATTGGCCGTCACCGTCCTAGCTCATGGGTTCGTATTGTTTTAACGGAAGGCAAATTTCGTCAGGTACGTAAAATGACTGCGGCTGTGGGCTACCCTACCCTGCGATTAATACGCGTTCGAATAGGCATTTTTCATTTAGGCGATATGTACCCGGGCATGGTGCATCCTATTTCATTGGAAGGTATTCGGTCTATGACTTAAAGGTTGTTTTTGAACTGTTTTCTTGCACGGCATGAACCAGTACATCCTGTGCTTTTCCTTTTAATGGAATATGGCCCAAAGCATCATAAGAGAAATGATCAGCTTCTAACTGATTTTTTAATTCTTCGGAAATCAATAGTTCCGCGCCAAGTTCGTTGCATTTCCCCTGAATCCGTGCGGCCGTATTGATAGTATCTCCGTGGTATGCAATTTCCCTCTTATACTTTCCTACTTCCGTCACCGTTACGATACCGGAATGCATGCCCGCCTTGAAAAAGGGAAGGCGTTGGTATTTTTCCTGATAATAGGACTCTTTTTTAAGTAGTTGTCCCTTGAAATTATAGTAGGCATTTAAACAGTTCTGGTTTCGAATACCATTTTTTAATTTCCAGGTAAGAATTACTTCATCACCTACATATTGATAAATTTCGGCCTCATTTTCAACCACTACCCCCAAATCATTAAAGCAGTCCTGTATCATCATACTATATCGAATATGCCCCAGTTGCTCCGCGTGTTGGGTAGAGGATTGTAAATCTAGAAACATGAAAATACGTTCCTCTTCACGTGGCGTGTAAAACTTTCCCATTAGAAATTTCCACAGATTGTTTTCTCCGAGAAACAGGTTCACCTGTCGAAGCGTGAACATGAAGGTGTCAACTCCTACGATATAAGAATAAATGGCAAAACTACCGGGTTCAAAAATAAAGGGAATCAAGTTGATTTCAATCGCAAATAGTACTCTTACCATGGCATAAGCAACCAGAATAATAGTGAAAACAAAAAGAACGGCAATCGACAACCGAAGCAGCAATAGTTTTTGAATCGATACCCTTCTATAAAGTCGTTCCTCGGTCCATATCTGTGCATACCCTGAAATCACTCCAAAGAGTACCCCAAATACCATTGATATATACATGGTTACGGGAAATTCGAATTGTACAGCACCTTGTTCGATCGTTCCTGCACCCCGCACGACGGATAAAATAAGAAAGGCAATCGTCCAACCCACGACATAGTCGCGAACAATTCCCCATCGGCGTCTGTTCTTAAATTTCATGGGTATCTTAGGTTACTTGGGGGAAAGATACCCAATTTATTCAGTATTATGTTTTTCGTATAATGCTTTAAACACTTATCCTTCAACCTTGCGCCCATCGAGTAGATGAATGATTCTGGATCCGTATTCCGCATTTTTTTCGGAATGTGTCACTTGAATGATAGTGACCCCATCTTGGTTCAACTTTTTGAAGAGTTCCATGATTTCCTCTCCCTGTTTGGAGTTCAGGTTGCCCGTGGGTTCGTCCGCTAGAATGAGTTTTGGCTTGGTAATCAATGCCCTGGCGACGCCCACCAATTGTTGTTGCCCACCACTCAGTTGTGTTGGAAATAAATCTTTTTTTCCTACGATACTGAAACGGTCTAACATATCGGCCACGAGTGCTTTTCGTTCCGAACCTTTGATCTTTTTATAGAGCAAGGGCATTTCCAGGTTTTCATAAACCGTTAGTTCGTCAATAAGGTGGTACGCCTGAAAAACAAAGCCGATATACTGTTTATACAGTTCAGCCCGGTGTTTTTCTTTGAGGGAATGTACCGATTCGTCCATAAAATGGTATTCGCCTTCGTCAAAGCCATCGAGCATTCCCAGTACATTTAGTAGCGTAGATTTTCCCGACCCGGATGGACCCATCACGGAAATGAATTCCCCTTCTTCGACTTGGAGATTAATATCTTTCAACAGAAAGACTCGTTTTCCACCTTGTTGTACCCATTTAAAAATGTTGTTTAGTTGCAGTAGCATATATTCCTTTTTGATGATTTGTACGAAGTTATGAATCTGTCTTGTTTTTTGGTAACCGGCAATGGTATTCTTGGGAGCCAGGAGCTATTCCGTCCGCAGGCTCTTGACCGGGTTTTGGGTAGCCGCTTTTATCGTTTTATACCCAACCGTAAGTATAGCTATCAATAGCACTAAAGCTCCTGCGGCCATGAAAAATCCTGGATGTATTGAAATACGGTTGGCATAATTATCGAGCCATTGTTTTAAAAACCACCAGGCAATCGGAGTTGCGATCAAGAACCCATATAAGACTAATTTCAAGAAGTCTTTTGTTAGCATAAGGGCTATGGTGCCTACTTTGGCACCTACGACCTTTCGAATGCCTATTTCTTTGGTTCGTTGTGTAACAACTAGCATAGACATGGCAAAAAGGCCGATACAACTTAATACGATCGCTATCACCGACCCACTGGCTATGAGTGAAGCGGTTTCTTTTTCCCTGCGAAAAGTGCGGTCCATATTTTCGTCTAGATAGGATCCAAGAAACTCGGCATTTGGTTCTATTTTTGACCAAGCCTCCGCAACCAAATCGAAGGATTTGGCCATATCTCCAGGGGCTACTTTTACGTAGGCGTAGGTGAGCGCAAGATCATGGCTCATAAAAAAGGTGAGAGGTTGAATCGTACGATCCAAATCTTGAAAATGATAATCTTTAACGACTCCTAAAACCGGCGAAGGAAACTCCCCAGTAATGTCTAACTGTGCTGATAAGGGGTCTTTTTCTTGTAGTGCCTTTACCATGGTCTCATTGATGAGGACTCCGGTACTATCGGCCCAACTTTCAAAGCTTCTGCCCTGTACCATTTGAATACCCAGGGTTTGAATGTATTGATGATCAACGACCAAGAAATTGGTTCCTACGATTCTTCCCTTATAATCAAAACCAATTGCGCTCGATGATTGACTCCCATCTCTTCCAGTGCCTAGATTACTATCGGCAGCCGACACATTAATAATCGTAGGTTGTCCTTTTAACTCTTGTCTTAGGAGGCCCAAGGCGGCATAACTATCTTTTTTGCCGTTCATGGGAAAGGAGATAACCTGTTCTTTGTCGTATCCCAAATCCTTATTTCGCATATAATCGATCTGCCCAATAAAAACCAAGGTTCCAGAAATGAGTAAAATGGCCATACTGAATTGGAGTATCATCAGTATGTTTCGCACATGATTCTTGCCGTTAGTCAATAACTTGCCCTGCAACGACTGAACGGTACCAAAACGACTTAACAGTATGGCAGGGTAACCGCCTACGAGCACCGTAATGACCAGTACCAGAAAGATGCCTCCTACCAAGGTCATAGGTGTAAGGAGCACCTCAAGGGTGGCCCCTGTTCGATAGATACTTTTGAAGGAGCCTAGCAGCGAAACACTCAAAGCGATGCCAATAACTAAGGCACCAGTGAAAATGAGGAAGCTTTCACTCCAAAATTGATAAAACAGCTGTTGGGTCCTTGCTCCCAAGGCCTTTCTCATACCAATTTCTTTTAGTCGACTGGCGCTTTTGGCCATATTCATATTGATAAAATTGACGCTTGCGATAAAAATAATGAGGAATGCGATACCCAAGATAAAATAGGGATACGTTCTAACGACATTCGCAAACCCCCTTTTGAAATTCGTAAAATGTATATCACTAATGGGCAATAGCTTAATGGATCTAAAGTACCCGTCGGCATCGGCCTGCGCTCCATCACGTTTGGCCCTGTCGATGACTTCCTGATAGTGCTGGGTTATAAAAGCCTGGGTGTTCCTTTCAAATTGCGCTACTGAAACGGCTTTCTGAAGTTGTACATATACCTCATGGTACTGTGCATTCCACTGCTCTTTGGTCGAAAGGTATTCTGGATTATTTTCGAAACGAATGGCCATTTCAAAACCCAATGAGGTATTTTGAGGTTGGGTTTCAGTAACGGCCGATACTGTGAAAGGCTTCTCCTCTCCACCGATAAGGAGCCTGAAGGTTTCTCCGACGGCGTCTTCCGTTCCAAACAATTTACTGGCTGCCTGAGGGGTAATCACCACGGTGCCTAAATCTTGTGAAAAACTATCGGTACTACCTTTTTCTACCGGGAACGTAAACATTTCAAAAAAATCGGAGTCTACCCAAAGGGCATCTATGCCTATTTCATTTTCACCATGCAACGCTAACACCCCATCTTCAAGGACACGACTTATTCTTTCTACACCTGGCACTTCGTCTTTTAAGGCATGGGCGAAGGGGGTGGGTTGGCTGGTACCCGCTTCTGGTCCTTCTACATATTGCTGTTCTGTATATACTTGAAAAAGGTGCCCCCCATTTTCGTGAAAGTTGTCGAACGACAAATCAAAAAATGCGGCCATCGATAAAAGTATGGCCGCTCCGAAAGCCATAGAAAGACCTATAATATTCAAGGCGGTGAACGTTTTATCCTTCAATAAGTTACGCCAGCCTATTTTTAGATAGCTTTTAAGCATTGTATTGTTTTTAATTGACGGTTTTATTCTTCCCTTAAAGCATTTACAGGATTCCGATTTGCCGCACGTATCGCTTGGCTACCCACGGTCAACATGGCCACAGCCAACGCAAGAACGCCTGCACCAAGGAAATACCAGAACTGAAGCTGAATTCGGTATGCGAAACCAGCCAACCAGTTACTAGATATAAAGTAGGCAACAGGCAACGCAAATAGAATTGCCAGGCCTACCAGTTTGGCAAATTCACTGGACAACATGATCGTTACTTGTGCGGCACTTTGTCCCAGTACTTTTCGAATGCTGATTTCCTTTCTTCTGCGTTCCGAGGTAAATATGGCCAGGCCAAAAAGACCCAAACACGAAATCAGGATGGCCATCCCCGCAAAATACTTGGATAAGACCGAGACTCTGTTTTCACCGGCATAAAGCCTTTGAAAATCGGCATCTAAAAACTTATATTCGAAAGGATAACCGGGATTATAGCTTTCGTAAAAAGCCCCGACCCTGCTCAGGGTTTCTTTCAGATTCTCTTTCTCTAATTTTACCATGACGGTATGCAGGCGGTTTGGTTGTAAGAAGATAAAAGTGGGTGCCAAAGGATCACGGAGCGATTGTAAGTGAAAATTTTTAACCACTCCCACGATTTCTTTTTCTTCTCCCCATAGCCTTACCGTGGATCCAATCGGATTTTTTAGGCCCATGATGTCGATAGCTGCCTCGTTAAAGATGATTTTGGTGCTATCGGTACCGAACTCCCTTGAAAATGATCGGCCTTCGACCATTTTCATATCCAGGACCTCTAACAGGTTGTAGTCGGCGACCAGATACCGCATTCCCAATTCAACCCCTTCTTCCTTTCCGCTCCAGTATAGGTCAGATGTACCGCCATTTCCGCCAAAGATACCGGATGAAGCACTTGCAGCTTCTTTTACCCCGGAAATGTTCTTAACCTCGGAAAGAAATGTTTCTACGTTCGTTTTTAGCTTCCCGTCCATTCCAAAGTAAATGACATTCTCCCGATCAAATCCTTGGTTTTTGTTTTGCACCATATTCATTTGTTGATAGATTACCAGAACACCAACGATTAGAATTACCGATAATGAAAATTGAAACACTACCAACCCTTTCCGCACCAAGAATTCTCCAATACCGGTTTTAGGTTTCCCTTTAAGGGCATTGACAATCTTAAATTTGGAAATATAAAAAGCGGGATAAATTCCTGCGATAAAACCAGTGAACAAAGTTATTGCGATGGTAACCAAGATAATCTCCGCGTTTACCGGTATCGCCATTGCTTTGTCGGTAATCTGATTGAAAACAGGTAGCAATGCTATCGTTAATAATAGGGCGACCACAAGCGAAAGTGCGACCATGAGTGTAGACTCTACAAGGAATTGTATCACAAGAGATCTTCTTTTCGTACCCAGCGCTTTCCTAATCCCTACTTCTTTCATTCTCAAGGAAGCTCGTGCTGTAGAAAGATTTACAAAATTGATACATGCAATCACCAAAATGAACAGTCCGATGAGGGCAAAAAGTTTTACATATTCGATACGTCCCCCTGTTTGTACTCCATTCTCATAGGTGCCATAGAGATAGCGCTCGGAATACGGTCTGGAGAACAGCGTGGTCGTTTCATCACCTTCATGCACCTCCAATATATTTTCGATTTTTTTGTTGAAGGCAGTGATTTCGGTTTCAGGTTTCAACAAGACGAACGTGCTAGCGAAAGAAAAACTCCAATCTTCATAAAAGAATGGATAGTGTTCAAAAAGTTGGTCAAACGGAAGCACAAAATCGAACTGCATGGTAGACGTGGTCGGAACATTTTCAAAAATACCCGACACCTGGAATTTATGTATTGTGTTTAAAACCACCGATTCCCCCAAGCCTTTTTCTATGGAGCCAAAGAGTTTTTCGGCGAGTTTTCTGGAAATTATGATGTTGCCCGCACCTGATAAAACATCGGTTTTGGCCCCATGCAACAACGGATAGCTAAAGATTTCAAAGAATCCCCTATCGGCATATAGTCCTTGACCATTCATTGCCTTATCATCAAAGGTTACTGTGCTTTTTTCCACCGCATCGACCGTTCTTACCACTTCTTCAATTTCTGGAAAATCATGTTTTAATACAGGCCCCAGCAAGGTAGAGTTATTGGATATGACGTTGATCTTGTTACCAGAATTGTGTCGTAACATTGTTTGAACCAATCGCTTATCATGTTCGTGAAAGGAGTCGACCTTTAACTCGTCGCTTATCCATAAATACACGAGCAATACACAGCAAAGGCCGGTAACCAAACCAATAAAATTGATTAAAAAAGTAGGTTTTGATTTTTTGATTCTCCTGAAAAATAATAGAAGTCTTTGCTTTAACATGATTGTTGTGTTTTTGATCGATGATTCATTTATTCGTCACGCAAGGCATTCACAGGATTGCTATTGGCCGCCCGTATCGCTTGACTGCCCACAGTGAGCATGGCGACGATCAATGCCACCAAACCCGCACCAATAAAATACCAAAGTTTTAAAGGGATGCGATAGGCAAAGCTTGATAACCATAAGTCTACCAGTATATAGGCGATGGGTAATGCAATGAATATGGATATCAATACCAGTTTGGCAAATTCGCCGGAAATCATTACGATGACTTGTGTGGCCGTTTGTCCCAATACCTTGCGAATACTGATTTCTTTTTTTCTGCGTTCCGCCGTAAACATGGCCAAGCCAAAAAGACCTAAACAGGAGATGATAACCGCCAAGCCGGCAAAGTATTTAGCTAATACAGATACCCGTTTTTCAGCGATATACTGCTGTTGGTATTGGTGGTCCAAAAAGCGAAAATCAAATGCTAACCCAGGATTGAACTCGGCGTATAATGCCGTTAAGTCAGCAATGGTATTTTTCTCCGAACCCGCTTTTATCTTAACGACCAAGGTGCGTACCCATTCTGTTCTACAGAGCAATGCCATAGGCGCAATTTCTTCATATAGCGATTGAATGTTAAAGTCTTTGACCACGCCGATGATCTCCCTATTATCACCTCTCATATCTATTAATGTCCCGACGGGGTTTTTGAGCCCCATGAGCGTCACCGCCGTTTCATTTAAGATGATTTTTGATTCGTTGTTGGGTTTTTCGTCTATATAGGAGCGCCCTTCCTTGACCTCAATTCCCATGGTCTCTATAAAGCGAGGACCCACATGTGCATGTCTAAAGGTCAGTCTTTTGGCTTCTTCGGTTTGACCGGGCCATGAGTGGCCCCAAGATGAGTTGCTAAAATTGGTCATATCACCTTGCATATAAGAGGCATTGATCACGCCGGGCAGTTGTCGAGCCTCCTGAAGAAATGTTTCCATATTCGATACCAGTCCGTCTTCCCGATTAAAAACAAGTACATTGTCCTTATCGTACCCCAGGTTTTTAGATTGTATGAAATGTAGTTGTACATAAATGACACTTACGGCGACAATCAATAGGATTGAAATACCAAATTGGAAAATGACCAACCCCTTTCGAATCAAAAGCTCTCCAAAGGCGGTCTTTATTTTTCCTTTCAAGACTTTTATAGGACTAAATTTGGAGAGGTATAGTGCAGGATAGCTCCCAGATATCAATCCGGTCAACAACGTAATAACGATAATGCCTAAAAGGGCCTTTCCTTCAAGAGCGAATTTTAATTCTTTTCCCGTAACGTCATTGAACCAAGGCATTAATAATATTACGATCAGCACTGCGCAGACCAGAGAGAAAAAAGAAAGTACCACCGATTCGGTAAGAAACTGAAAAATCAAAGATTTTCTACTTGCACCGACCGCTTTTTTGACACCAACTTCCTTTAACCTTCTAGAGGCCCTTGCCGTAGACAAGTTCATAAAATTGATACACGCAATTGCCAATACAAAAAACGCGACTAAACCGAATAGAATTACATAATTTATTCTTCCTCCTGTTTGTACGCCATTGTCAAAGTTTCCTTTTAAATAGTTATCGGAAAACAGCGTAAAGCATACAGATGCCGTGGTTCTTTCACTTTTTTTAGTGATAAAATCCGCTATTTTTTTATTAAAATTCTTGACATCTATACCCGGTTTTAGGGTCGCATATACTCTTGAGCTATTGCTGCCCCAGTGAATATCCTGGGGATCTCTCAGTTCTAAAAACTTTTTGTAGGTCAGAACAAAGTCAAACTGCTGTGATGAGTTTTCGGGAATCTCAAAAACTCCGGATATGGTAAAAACAGCGTTGATTTGATCTTCTCCATGTTTGACGGTCAAAGTTTTACCAACAGGGTCATTTCCTTCCCCAAAAAAACTGTCTGCCAACGCTTTTGAGATTACCACGGAATTTACGTCTTGCAATAGGCTGTTTTTATCCCCCGCAACAATGGGATAGGAGAACATTTTAAAAAAATCCTCACTTGCCATATTGCCATTGGCCCGTAGCTTTTTCTCCCCACCTTCCAGCATTGTACCGCCCATTGTATAGAGAGCGGTAGCCATTTCGACTTCGGGAACTTCTTCCTGCAGCGCCCTGAGCATCAAACTAGAATTGGAAGCGTAGGTCGCTATCTCATTTTGACCATTTGGTTGATGTCGTAAAACTTGGTACAATCTGGTATCGTTCTCATGAAATTTATCGACCCTTAGTTCATCTGAAACCCATAAATAAACAAGAATAGCACAGGCAAGCCCGGTGGTCAATCCGATAAGGTTGATAAAAAAACTGCCCTTGTTTTTTTTGATGTTCCGCAAGTACAGTAGAATGTTGTGTTTTAGCATTTTCTATTACGTTTGGTGACGGCTCAAAATTTTTATGTGTTTTACACGATCTTTTGAAACAACGCTACTCGGTTCTTAGACTTTTAATCGGATTTACAATAGCGGCCTTTATTGCTTGAAAGCTTACCGTTACCAAGGTAATCGCTAGTGCCCCTGCTATTGAAATCACAAATATCCACCAACTTATTTCTATGCGATAGGCATAGTCCGCTACCCAATTGCTCATGTAATAATAGCCTAGGGGTATGGCAATACAGCTCGATAGGATCACTAGCAGTATAAAATCCTTGGATAGCATTTTCCACAAGCCTACGACCGAGGCACCGAGTACCTTGCGTATCCCAATTTCCTTGGTACGTTGTTCGGCTACAAAGGCAGAAAGTCCGAAAATACCTAGGCAACTGATTAAGATGGCCAATACTGCAAAAAAGCTGGCCAGTTTTGCCATCCGTTCTTCATTAAGAAAGTTTCTGGCGTACTCGTCGTCAAAAAAAGTATAGGAAAACAAACTTTCGGGGTCTCGTTTTTGAAAAACCGCTTCGATATGGGAGAGTGCCTGTCTGGTATTTGCGCCTTTTCCGATTTTTATATTGATAAAATTCAGAAAGTTTCCGTAATGAAGGGTGAATAGCATGGGACGCACTTCGTCATAAGGAGATTGGGTAACCATATCCTTAATGACCCCAATGATTTTAAAATTACCATTCGTGCCCCATTTTACGTACTCTCCCACCGGATTTTCCAGCCCCATATATGCTACCGCCGTTTCGTTAACGATAAAGGCCAATGAATCACTTTTGAACTCTCGGGAAAAATTCCTTCCTTCTTTGATTTCCCAGTCAACCATTTCTCCATAGCCATGGGTAGCCCGTAAAGTGTTGAATTCTTCGCTCATATTGGGGTCCTTTCCCTTCCAATCAAATCCTCCATTGGTTATAAAAGTGCCTGTTATCAAGACATCCGAGGCCGCCACCTCTTTGATACTGTTGGATTGTAAAAGCTCATTGCGAAGTGACTCAAAATTGGTCATGATTTCAGACGTATTAATAGGTACATAGAGCAACTGTTCCCGGTCATACCCTACAGGTCTTTCCTTTACATATGCTATTTGTCGGATGATGGTAATTGTACCAATAACCAGCAGTATAGATATGGTGAACTGGAACACTACCAGTCCCTTTCGTAATCGCGAAGCACCTTGCCCCCTGTTAAAGGTTCCTTTCAACACCTTGGCCGGCTCAAAAGAAGACAGGTAAAAGGCCGGATAGCTGCCGGAAATAAAAGAGGTGATTAAAATGCAACCCATACATGTCATCCAAAAGAACGGATTGCCCCATGGAATCCCCATGGTTTTACCGGTAAGATCATTGAAGAACGATTGGCCCAATGCTACTAAAACAAGTGATACCATAAAAGCCAGGGTGACAACTAATAGGGATTCGCTTAAGAATTGGATAACCAACTGTTCTTTCACGGAACCTATGGTCTTACGAATGCCGACCTCTTTAGCTCGTTTTACGGACTTAGCTGTGCTGAGATTCATAAAGTTGATACAGGCGAGAAGCAGAATAAAGACACCGATAATACCGAACAACCAAACACGTTCGATAAGTCCACCGGTATTAACGCCATTTTCAAATTTGGAGTGTAGATGCCATTTCTTCATGGGATGTAGATGTATCACGGGCTTGGTTCTTATACTAGCCGGATTGTCCCCATTTTTAATATTGTCGTATTTTACATCTTTTATGATGTTAGAAACCGTCGCTAGGTCTGCACCATCCTGTAACTGTACATAGGTTTGGAACCAATTATTGCCCCAACCCACACGTTCCTCAAAATTGGCCGTCGTCTTTAACAACTCCCAAGGGGCAATAAAAGTAAGATTGCCAAATTCCGAATTTTTGGATAGGTCTTCGTAAATTCCGGCGACCTTTGCTTGCATGTTGGTGCCTATTTTAACCGTTTTGTTCATAGGGTCCGATGCTCCGAATAATGCATTTGCCGTGGTTCGGGACAATAGTATGGAACTCGGGTCTTTTAGGGCATCTCGGGTGCCCTGTATCATTTTCAAGGACAACATTTCGGTAATTCCAGGCTCCATAAAGTTTCCTTGCCGCGAGATTTTAGTATCCCCCACCGTCAGGAGCATCGGATTGGTAAAGGAACTGGTCACCACGTGTTTAAAGTGATCACCATATTGATTTCTTAATACAGGTGCCAATTGCATCGGCTGGTTCACTCCGGTACCGATTTCTTCGCCAAACGTTTGGCTTTGCATTACCTGTGCGATCGATTCATAATTTTCAAACTCTGTGTTATAGGAGATTTCTCCGTACACCCAAACGCCGATTAAAAGCGTGGCCGCCATTCCAACGGCGAGTCCGCCAATATTCAATAGGGACTGTCCTTTTTTTTCCAGCAGATTTCTCCAAGCGGTTTTTAAATAGGTTTTAAACATAGTGTTCATTTTTTGGCCCTATTTTGGGCAGATTGATGTTATTATTCTTCTTTTAAGGCTTCTACCGGATTGGCCATGGCTGCCCTGAAACTTTGCCAGCTTACGGTCAACAGCGCTATAATCAGGGCGGTGATACCTGCCAAAACGAAAATCCACCAGCTCATCGTAGTCCGATAGGCAAAGCCCTCGAGCCATTTTCCCATGGCGTACCAAGAAATGGGAACCGCAATGGCAAACGCCAAAGCGACCCATTTGACAAAGTCTTTGCTTAAAAGGATGAGAATCTGCGATATCTTGGCCCCGTTTACCTTGCGTATGCCAATTTCCTTATAACGTTGCTGTATGTAAAATGTGGACATTGCCAAAATCC
Organism: uncultured Flavobacteriaceae bacterium; assembly: GCA_947493175.1. Classification (GTDB taxonomy): domain Bacteria; phylum Bacteroidota; class Bacteroidia; order Flavobacteriales; family Flavobacteriaceae; genus Pelagihabitans. The sequence goes on from CANLQD010000002.1 coordinate 288,531, forward strand.
CTATAAAGGATAGGAGAAAGGATAGGAGCGTAAAATACCCGATTATCTTTCCCGTTTTCACTTCTTTTACGTACCAATGATCAATGGTATCATCAACAAATCGTATTTCAAAAGGAAGGTTGTCGACAAGCGATGCATAGGTAGTTTTTACTTGGTCTAGCGTGCCTACCCTATTTTTTCCGTTTATTTTCAAAAAAAGTGTGCCGGCATAGCTACTATCGTTTTGTTGCCTTATGACCAAAGGGCCTATGTTCTGACGAAGTTCGTTAAAATGAAAATCCTTGACCACACCAAGAACAGGTTCACTGGTTTCATACATTTTAAAACTGGTCGGAGCTTTTTCAAAACCCAAGGAACTCACGGCCGTTTCGTTAAAATAGACTCCTTCGGGCGTATAGGCTACATTTGTTGGTTCAACGGCAATATTAAACATAGAGAAAAACGCTGAATCGACACGAATTTCCTGAAAACTTTGGGGTTCTCCTTCGTAATCGAACGATTGATTGCTGCCACCATCCAAGGGGCTTCCCCAAACCGTTGAAGCTTCGGTTACCCCTGGTATTTTCATTAGAGCTTCCTTGATTTCGGTTTTTTTGTTCATTTCCCCTAAAAAGGGTGCCCACACGATATTATCTTTTGTAAACCCTAGTTCCTTATTGGTCATGAAATTGGTCTGCTTTACAATGATCCAGCTACAGGCCAACAGCGCAATAGTAACGGTATATTGGAAAGTGAGAAAGACTTTTCCGTATACGCCTTTTACCTTCTTTCGAAAGGTTCCCTTGACCACCTCGATAGGTTGAAAGCCCGTAATTTTTAATGCAGGAGCCAGACCTGATAAAAACCCGATTAGAGAGAAAAGTACGATACAGATAAGCACATTACGAAAAGATAGCTGCTCGTTAAGCCTTAATTGTGTATCCAAGAGTGTATTGAACAAGGGCTCTACCAAAACGACCAATACCAGTGATAAGGTCACTGCAATACCGCAAAGTAGTAGGGACTCTTTAATGATTTGCAGAAACAATCGCTTTTTAGAACTCCCCAACAGTTTTTTGATGGCCACCTCTCTGCCACGCAAGGTGGACTGTGCAATGGTGAGATTCACATAATTTCCGATTGCCAAAACCAGTATGAGCAAAACAATGATAGAAAGCACCCAAATTAGGGTTTTGCTGTTACTTTTGGTGCCGGTTCCCGACATATCACTGAAATAGACTTCTTTTAAAGGGTTGAACTGTAGTGTTTTGGCATAACCGTCTTTGTACAACCAAAAGTCTTTTTTAAAATTCGCTAGTATTTGGGGGGTCTTGGAACGAAGGTCTGCATTTGGCTTTTCCAAAAAATAAGTACTCATAGAACAAAACCCAATTTCTGTCAGGAATTCTTTAAACTGAAAAACATCGGCCATATTCCGAATATTGATGATGGCGTCTTGTGGTTTTAGATGGGTGTTCTCGGGAAAATCATCCATGATGCCCGTAACGATGTACTTAAAACGCGTGTGCAGGGTCACTTCCTTGCCCACCGGGTTTTCATTGCCAAACAAACGGCGGGCAAATGATTTTGAAACTACTATTTGGTTTTTGGTCGCTATTACCGAAGACGGGTCCCCTTCGATCAACGGATAGGAAAAAATATTAAAAAAAGAAGCATCAACCGCCAGATAATCCATTTCAAAGTTCTGGCCGTTCGATAATGTCAGGATGTCCCGATGTTCATAAACCCTAACATAATCGGCTATTTCTGCATACTGTTCTTTCAAGGTGACTGCGATGGGCCCCGAAAAATCGGTACTCTCGTGCTCAATACGGTAAATATGCTCTTTATTGGCATGAAAATCATCGACCGAGAGTTCATTCTGGATATATATACTTAAAAGAATCACGAATGTAAGTGAAACGGCAAACCCCAACACTGTTACCGTGGTATATAGCTTGTTTTTGAACAGATGTCTGAGGTAGGCTTTTAAGGATATCATTTTCAACTTGTTTTATTCGGTACGTAAACTTTTTACAGGATTCATAAGGGCCGCTTTGATCGATTGAAAACTAACGGTCAGCAAGGCAATTACCAAGGCCAGGGAACCGGCAGCAGCGAAAGTCCACCAGGATATGGAGATGCGGTACGCGAAGTCTTTCAACCAATCGTCCATCACCCAAAATGCTATAGGAAAGCCCACTATCATGGCTACCAGTACCAGTTTTACGAATTCTTTGGAAATCATTTTGGCCACGCTGAAGATGGAAGCTCCAAGTACTTTGCGAATGCCGATTTCCTTTTTTCGTTGCTCTGTCGTAAAAGCTGCTAGACCAAACAATCCTAAACAGGCAACGAAAACGGCCAAAACGCAAAAAATAGAACTGATTATGGCGGTTTTACGTTCTTGCGCATATAATTGTTCCAGGTTTTTATCAAGAAAGACGTAATCGAATGCTGATTCGGGGACTACTTTTTTAAACACTGATTCGAAACGGGACATCATACCTGAAACCGATGTGCCTGTGAACCGTACCATTGCAAAAGATTTCGGTTCGGTCTTGGCATTGTGAAAGGCATAGGCACCGATGGGTTGATGCAACGATTCGAAATTGAAGTCGTTCACCACACCCATAATGGAAGCCTTGTTCCCAAAGCCTCCGATCAACACTTTTTTCCCGATGGCTTCTTCAGGGGTATAACCGAGATATGATAGGGCCTTTTTATTCAACAATACATCAATTAACGTATCACCCTCTTGTTTTACTTTCGGCAACGATTTACCGGCCAGAAAATTCAATTTTAAAAGGTCAATAGCTTCAGCATCTATCCGATTGGTCCTAATTTGCATTCCGCTCTCGTCATTGTCATTTTTCAATAGCATGCGGCCACTTACGGTGATACCGGGAAACCCCTGAGCCATGGCAACTTCCTTGACATTACCCAACGTTTTCAGTTCCTGTAATAAGGCATCACTTTTTTCGGCCCCTCGAATTCCCGCAGTAGAAATGGCTACAATGTTTTCAGGTTCGTAGCCTAGTTTTTTGTTTTGAAGGTAATCTAACTGTTGGTAAATAACCATTACCGCAACCACAAGTATCACTGAAGCGGCAAATTGTAATACCACCAAGCCTTTTCGTATGCTGATGACGCTACCTGCATTTTTCTGAGATGTATTCAAAATTGCCTTGGCCGAAGACCTGGAAAGATAAAATGCCGGATAAGAGCCTGCAATAAGTGTTGTAAGTAACCAGAATATGATAAGACCTACGATTAGTTCGGGACGTACCAATTCGGAAATGTTCAACTGCTGCTCTGTGACCGCGTTGAAAATAGGAACTGCAAAACTGGCAAAAAGTAGGCCCATACCGAGAGCGATCAGTGTAATTAAGCCAGTTTCGGCGTAAAATCGAAAAATCAGGTTTCCTGAAGTAGCTCCCAAGGTTTTGTTTATACCCACATCTTTGGCCCGTTTTTCGGACCTTGCAGTCATTAAATTCATATAGTTGACACATGCGATCAACAAAATCAACAAGGCCAAAAATGACAGATTGCGAATCTGGTCGATATCACCGATTCGATTTGTATAGCTATTGACATAATCGGCCGAATACAGATGAACCTGGTTTAATGGCTGTAACGAGAAGCTATACCATTGTTCTGCCTTATCGACATTCTTATCGAGGATGGTTTGTAGCTGGCTTTCTACGGTAATTACCGAGGCCTTTGGATTTAGTAACACATAGGTTTCAAAACTTGAGTTGCCCCAGCTTTGTTTTTTGGCGGCAAAAGTGGAACTGAAAGATCCGATCATGTTGCAATGCAAGGTACTGTTCCCTGGAAAGTCCTTAAAAATACCGGTGACCTCCAATTCCTTGTTGTTGTCTATCGTAATGGTCTTCCCTATCGGATTCGAACTTCCGAAATACTTCTCTGAAGCAGTTTTGGAAAGTACCACCGTATTCGGACGCTCAATGGCGGTCGTAGAGTTTCCTTGTAGCAACGGAATATCAAAAACCTGAAAGAGTTCGGGATCGCACCAGTAAAGCTCTTTCTCCAAGAAATTCTCGTTACCTATCCGAATAAAGGCCGTTTCGCCAAAGTTGTGTTTCAACATTCTTGCTGCTTTCGAAACCGCGGTCAGCCCTTCTTGAAACGCTGGTGCCGCTGCTGCTGGAGCCGTACAGAGTACCTCGTTGTTGTATGATTCTTGAGTGTTCACAAGGATTCGATAAATGTGCTCTCCGTTCCCATGCATGGTATCATAGCTTCGTTCGTGGGTAATGAATAAGAACAATAAAACCGTAATAGCCAACCCCAGGGAAAGCCCGAACACATTGATGAAGGAAAACATCTTGTTGGTTTTCAGAGATCTCCAGGCTACCTTAAAGTGATTTTTAAACATGGTGCGCTATTTTTTTAATAGTTTATTTGGTATTCATTCTGTTCTCAAGCTTTTCACAGGATTCATTAATGCTGTTTTGATACTTCTATAACTTATGGTGATAAATGCAATGAGTATCGTGGTAATACCTGCAAGTGCAAAAACCCACCATTCAATTGTAATTCGATAAGCAAAATCTTGGAGCCATTTGTCCATGAAATAGTACCCTAAAGGAAATGCTATTGCCATAGCTATTACCACTAGTTTTAAAAAGTCTTTGGCCAACATTCCAACAATTTGCGATACCGAAGAACCCAATACTTTTCGAATACCAATCTCTTTAATGCGCTGTTGGGCGGTGAAAGTCACTAATCCGAACAAACCGAGACAAGCTACTAGTATGGTCAGGAAAGCAAAAATTTGGAGCACGACATTCATGTTTCGCTCCTTCACATAGGTTTCATTATAAAGGGTATCTAAAAAAGCATAGTCAAAGACCTCCCCGGTTCCAAAAGATTTCCACTCGGATTCCATGCTCGATACAATTTCCGCCATATGGGCGGATTTAGCTTTTACAATGAGTCCGTAATACGGATTGTATTTCATCAGCAATGGTTCTATGGGTTCATGAAGTGATCTGGAATGAAAATCCTTTACGACTCCTACAATGGTCAACGCGACCCTGCCTCCTTCAAGATTAGTCGATTCTATAAGTGTCTGACCAATTGGATTTTCCTTCAGACCAAATGTTTTGATAGCTGTTTCATTGATGATAATGTTGTTCTCTTCTGAACCAAAGGTTTTTGAAAAATTCCTCCCTGCCAGAAGTTTCATGCCCAAGGTCGGGATATAGGCTTCATCGATATTGTATACTTTGGCCCGTAAGATTTGGGTGGCGTCTGTTTTAGAGGTAATAGCCGTGCCATTAGTATCACTGGGCCCTGCGGGTATAAAGGCAGATGTGGTTATATGTAAGATACGGGGGTCTTTCTGTAGCACTTCCTTATAAGCATTCAACTTATTTCCTAATAAGCCTGCATGCCTTACTACAATCAGCTCTTCACGATCATAACCTACATCCTTGTTTTGAATATAGTTCATTTGTCGGCCTACGATCAAGGTGGCAACAATCAACCCAATGGAAATTACAAACTGAAATACCACCAAGCCACTCCGAACTCCTTTACTCCCGTCTGAAGAGAATCTATTTTTTAAGGCCTGAATTGGCTTAAAGCTTGACATGAAAAAAGCCGGATAACCACCCGCCATTGCGCTAATAAAAATAACAAGGACTGCCAGTGCCCCCAATATTGGAGGTTGTAATACTTCATTGAATAAAAAGGATTTACCTGAAAGTTGATTAAAGTAAGGTAGGGTAACAAAAAATAACAATACCCCGACTCCCATTGCAAACAGAGTGGCAATGAATGATTCGGTTAGAAACTGAAAGATCAATTGACGCTTCTGGGAACCCAATACCTTGCGCATTCCGATTTCTTTTACCCTTTTGGAGGCACTTGCGGTCGAAAGGTTCATAAAATTGAAGCAGGCGATTAACAGCATAAATACCGCAATGACCGAAAAGACATATACCGCTTTAATGTCCCCCCCTTGTTCCAGCTGACCCGCCATGTCGGAATGAAGATGTATCTGTGTCAATGGCTGAAGGTAGAATCCTATTTTGTTTCCTTTTTCCAAAAACTCGCGAAAGGTCATACCCAGGCCAAGCTCTAGCTGAGGCCCCATGTACTTCTCCGTAATTTCTGATATTTTAGTTTCCAACACTTTCATATCGGTGCCTTCGGCAAGTAATACATAGGTATGGAAACTACCACTGAGCCAATTTTGGTTGGTCGCATGGTCATAACTCTCCATAGAGGCAAGCAAATCGAAATGAAAGTGTGAATTGACGGGCATTTCGTCAATGATACCGGTTACGGTATAGGTGCCGCTGGTATCTGCAAAACCTTCATTGGAATAAAAGCCAATGTCTTTGATGTCAAGAGTCTTGTACAACGGGTCTTCGTCCCCAAAATAGGCTTCTGCCTGTTGTTTGGTCAAAATAATAGTATTGGGGCGTTTCAAAGCGGTTTTAGCATTCCCTTTGATCAGGGGAAAGGTAAATATCTCTAAGAAATTTGGATCTACATAAGCCATTTTACCCTTTCGCAAGGTGATACCATTATAAATCACCTTGGTTTCCTCTTCGACCTGTATAATGCGTGTCGCTGCCAAAACGTCGGGAAGCTCATTAACTAGAGTCTGGGCTACCGGAGCCATCACATTGGATTCCTTGATAATCTCATCCCCTAATTTTCCATTGAGGATCACCCGGGCCATTTGATCTGACTTTTCGTGAAAGCGGTCATAGCCAAGTTCATCCACAACAAAGAGTGTGATTGTAAGACAGGTAGCAATTCCAAGGGAGAGACCTATGATATTAATCGAAAACAACCCTTTGTTTTTAAGGATGGTCCTCCAAGCGACTTTGAAATAATTTTTAAACATGATGATATTTTAAAAGGCCCCAAAGGTTTTAGAAACCTTTGGGGTTTCATTTTTATTCTGTGCGTAAACTGTTGACCGGATTCGCTAATGAGGCCTTCAATGCATGAAAACTTACCGTTGCCAATGCAATGGCCAATGCAGAAATGCCGGAGAGCACGAACGTCCACCATGGGATATCGATTCGATAGGCAAATTCATTGAGCCAAGAGTCCATTAACAGCCAGGAAACGGGAGCTGCAATTAAAAAGGCAACTCCTACCAGCTTTATAAAGTCCTTTGAAAGCAGGGTAAGAACACCCGTTACAGAAGACCCTACGACTTTTCGTATCCCAATTTCCTTCTTGCGCTGCAACGTGCTATAAGCTGCAAGGCCCAATAGTCCCAGACAGGAGATGAAAATAGCTAGAATGGCAAAGTTCATAAACAGGTTGCCGAAGCGTATTTCGTCTTGATATTGTTGGTTAAATTCTTCATCCATAAACGTGTACTCGAACGGAGTATCGGGTAAGATGCGCGCCCATTGGTCTTCGATGGCCGCAACCGTACCTTGAATGTTCTTGGAATCGATTTTCACCGTAAGTACATCGGTGGCACCTTCTGCCATTCGCATGGTAAGCGGGGCAATATTTTGTGCTAAGGAGCGAAAGTGAAAATCTTGTATTACCCCAATGATCTGTCCCTGTTGTCCCCATTGATCGAATTTAGCCCCCAATGCTTCCTTCGGATCGTTATAACCCAATAGTTTTATGGTACGTTGATTAACGACCATGGCCTCCGTAGAATCGGTAGCGAATTCCTCGGAGAACGTTCGCCCGGCAATTACTTTCATTGCTAACTGATCAATATAATCGTAGTCTACGAAGTAAAGGTCAAGATTCGCAATTTGCATATCACCGTTCTTATTTTCGATCTGAGAATAGGCTGCGAAGTTGCCCCGCCCTGGAATGGAAGACCCCAAGCCCGTGGATTTTACCTCCTGCATACCATCGATTACATCCCTGAGTTCTTTTTGTGCAGGAGAAACAGGTGTGTTCAACACTAATATTTGGTCTTTGTCGAACCCGAGTTCTTTACTCTGCATGTAATGGGTCTGCTGGTAGATGACCATCGTTCCAATGATTAGTACGATAGAAATAGTAAACTGTGCAATGACCAATCCTTTTCTTAAAAAAATACCTTTCGAGCTAGTTGAAAAGGTTCCTTTTAGCACACTTACGGGTTGAAAAGAGGAAAGCACCATAGCGGGATAGACCCCGGCAAGTATTCCCAATACCATCGAAACAATAAAAAGTATCAAGATTTGTAAAGGGTTTGAAAAAATCCCGATACTGATTGTTTTTCCCGCTAGGGTATTGAATAAAGGCAAACAAATTGCTGCTAAGACCAATGTGATCACAAAGGCAAAAAAAGAGATGATCATTGACTCTCCAATAAATTGTAAGCTCAACTGATTCTTTTTTGCACCGATTACCTTTCGCACCCCTACCTCTTTTGCCCGTTCCACCGAGCGTGCCGTAGTCAGATTGATGAAGTTGATACAAGCTATCAGCAGAATAAAAAGTGCTATAACGGCAAACGTATATACATTATTGATGTTTCCTACAATATCACCGCCCCTATCGGAATAAAGATAGACTTCCTTTAAAGGCTCCAGAAATAGGGTTACGAACATCTGATCTGCACGCATTTCGTCTCCGTTGTTCTGTTCCAAAAATTCTGGTAATTTTGCTTCCAAAGCACTCGGATCGGTTCCTGGCGCCAATAATACATAAGCCGTTGGATCGTACCCGCCCCAATTGGTATCTATGTCTGGTTCCAAGTCTTCACTATAGGTAGTCATAGATAATAGTACATCGGTATCTATTTGAGAGTTACCCGGAATATCTTGCATCACACCCGTTACGGTAGCGTTGTACTTTTCCTCCATGATGCTCAACGATTTTCCAATGGGGTTTTCTTCTCCAAAATACTTCTCGGCCGCCGTTTCGGAAAGTACTATGCTGTAAGGGGCTGTCAGAACGGTTTTGGTATCGCCCTGAATCAGTTTAAAATCAAAAACATCGAAAAATGCAGAGTCGACAACCACCGTATTTGATTCCTGAAACCTACTTTCATTATTTCGGACCACCATGTCGATATTCATAATCCGAACCGCTGAAAGTACTTCAGGAAATGTACGTTGTAAGTTAGGGGGTACCGCGACTGCGGCTTTATTCGCTTCGATATTATCAGTGGGAGTTTTGATGTTGGCAACCACTCTGTAGATATCATCTCCTTTTGTATGAAAATTGTCATAACTTAGCTCGAAGGCGACGTACATGAGCATTAGAAACCCGGCGGTCAAACCAATGGCGAGCCCGGTAATGTTTAGAAACGAAAAACCTCGATGCCTCCACAAATTTCTAAAGGCAATTTTCAAATAGTTTTTAAGCATAGTTCTATTTTAGGAACCGAAGGGTTTTCGAAGCCCTTGAGGTCTAGTTTTTATTCGGTACGCAAACTCTTTACCGGATTTGCATTCGATGCCTTAATTGCTAAGAAGCTTACCGTAAAGACCGCTATTAATAATGCGATTAGTCCGGAAAGCGCGAATACCCACCAATGAATCTTGATTTGATACGCATACCTTTCCAACCATTCATGCATTGCATACCAAGAGAACGGGATCGATATAATGATGGCAAGCGAGACCAACTTTAAAAAGTCCTTTGATAACAGGCCAACGATGTTCAATGCTTCCGCACCAAGAACCTTTCGGATGCCAATTTCCTTGGTCCGTTGTGTTGCACTATAGGTGGCTAGTCCTAAAAGGCCTAGGCAAGCAATCAAAATAGCAAGGCAAGAAAACAGCGTAAAAAGCTTTTTAAAGCGAATGTCGGCCTCATATTGCTGGTTGAACGATTCATCTAAAAAACTGGCTTGGAATTGCCGATGCGGAACAAGGTCTTCCCATTTGTCCTTAATTTTGGCAACGGTAGCCGATAGGTTGTTTGATTGCACTTTTAAGCTTAGATATCCACTCACAAAGGGTTGTATCCTAATGGCCAAAGGTTCTACCTTTTGATGCAACGATTGATAATTAAAATCTTTGGTAACCCCGATAACCTGGCCTTCCCTACTCCATTGTTCAAAACGTTTGCCTATTATATGTTCCGGGTCTGCATATCCGTATAGTTTGGCAGCGGCTTCGTTCAAGATTAAGGAAGAAATGGTATCGGCGGGAAAATCTCGTGAATATGCCCTGCCGGCGACCATTTCAATACCATAATGGGAAATAAAATCGATATCGACCTCAAAGAGCGCGGGATCTTTTGTTATCATCTTCCCTTGCGAAGACTCTACGTAAGTACCGGCATTGGGAAAATGGGTTCCCGGAACGGTGCGAGAAGCGGCGGCAGACTGCACTTCATTTAAGCTGACGAACTGTTCTTTGATTGTTTCCAAACGATCCAAGACCTCGTCATCCCCATTAAAATTTATGACTAACATCCGTTCTCTTTCGAAACCTAGATCCTTGTTCAAAATAAAGCTTAACTGAAAGTACACGATGGCGGTACAGGCGATTAAGGCGATGGAAAGGCTAAACTGGAACACGACCAAGCTTCTTCTTAGATTGGCACCTTTGGGGGCGTTTCGAAAAAGCCCTTTTAAGACACTTACCGGGGTAAAGCGCGATAGTATCAAAGCAGGATAACTCCCTGCCAATAAACCTGTCAATAAAGCAGTAGCGATGTATATAAAGAGTATGGGGAGGTTAAATATATCGGAAGGTAGGAAGTTCTTTCCTGTGAACTCTTGCATCCACGGTATGGAAAGTGTTACGATGCCTAAACCAATAAGCGCCGCAAAAGTGACCATTACCAAAGATTCCCCGAAAAATTGATAAATAAGTCCCGATCTATGGGCCCCGATGACTTTTCGAATTCCCACTTCCTTCGCTCGTTCCATGGAACGAGCTGTAGCGAGATTCATAAAATTGATACAGGCGATAACAAGAATGAACAAGCCTATGACAGCAAAGATGTATACATTTGCCAAACTTCCGGTAACCCCTGGCTGACGTCCCGCCTTTGAGCGCAGGTACGTATCTTTCAAAGGTTCAATGTCCATATTATAGTAGTACTCATCGGTAAAGGCCTCGTGCTTTGTTAAAAAAGCGGGGATTTTTGATAGAAATACATCTTTATCGAATTGCTCAGGCACCAAAAAATAGGTGTAAAAATCAACATATCCCCATGAATCGAAAATACCTGGGCGTGTTTGATAAAAAGAACTCATCGACATCAAAAAATCGAAAGTAAAATGTGAATTGGAGGGTACATCCTGCATTACTCCTGTCACCGTATAGGTATCATCGGCGGCCCTTCCACCGATTCCCTCGAGCGTTTTTCCCATAGGGTCTTCATCTCCAAAATACTTTTGGGCCATACTTTCGGTCAACACGATCGAATAAGGAGCCTCTAAGGCGGTTTCGGGATTCCCCGCGATTAACTTCCAGCTGAATACGCCAAAAACACTGGCATCTACATAGAAGCAGTTGTCTTCCTGGAAAGAACGCTCCCCGTACGACAAAAGACTACTGGACCTACCGGAAAACTGAACCTTCTCCACTACTTCCGAAAAGTCCGTTTTTAAAGTGGGGCCGATAGGTGCATTGCCCCACACCTGATAGCTATCGCTATTGTCCTTCTCATAGGTATGTATCACCCGATAGATATTATCGAAATTCTTATGATACCGATCATAGGAGAGTTCGTGCTTTATAAAAAGAGCTATTAAAAGAAAACATGCCATTCCCACGGCAAGTCCGCCGATGTTAATAGCCGAATACCCTTTGGTCTTCAGTATGTTTCGCCAGGCAATCTTTAAATAGTTCTTAAGCATGATGTTTTGTTTTTGATATTTGGCTTTCTTCTAGCACCAGTTGCTAATCGATATTAATTGTTCATTCTGTTCGTAAGCTTTTTATCGGATTGACATTTGCTGCCTTGATAGCCTGAAAACTGACTGTTGCCAGTGTGATCAACAACGCTCCTGCGACCACTGACCCAAAAATCCACCAGGAAATATCTGCACGATATTCGTACTCTTGGAGCCATAGGTTCATAAAGTGATATGCGATAGGAATGGCAATGAGACATGCGATCAGCACCAATAACATAAAATCTTTTGAAAGCATTTTCCAGAGATTTAGAATAGATGCTCCCAAAACTTTCCGAACACCAATTTCCTTGGTACGTTGTTCAGCGACAAAAGATGCTAAACCAAAAAGGCCGAGACAACTTATGAGAATGGCAAGAAGTGTAAAAACCCCAGCTAGATTCCCTAGCCGTTTTTCAGATTCGAATTTGAAATCATAGTCTTGACTAACATAGCTGTAATCAAATTTGGCAGAAGGCACTACTTTGGCAAATGTGCTTTCAACAGTAGAAATTGCGGTACTGCGGGCGGAATCAGATTTTAATTTTATATTAATATAACTCACATTGTCATAATTGATAAAAAAGAGTGCCTGCTTTACAGGTTGGTATGGAGACTGCATAACCATATCTTTCGCTATCCCAATAATTTTGACCCGATTATTACCACCGGTTATATATTCTCCAACCGGGTCTTCCAACCCCATATATTTTTGGGCTGATTCATTGATTATTACGGCTGCCGAGTCAGAGGCGAATCCCCTTGAAAAGTCTCTTCCTTCCAAAATTGTCCAACCCACCGTTTTTCCGTAGTCGTGGGTGACTCGTAGAATGCCGAAATCAGGCCTCATTTCAGGATCTTTCCCAGTCCAGTTGATGCCACCCCCGCCATTACTATAAACGCCGACTAAAGGTGAAGAAGATTGTGCCATTTCTTCGACTACCCCGGTATTCTTCAATTCAGCACGTAACAAATTGTATTTGCCAGCGTATTCAGGATTGTTCATTTGAACTGATATTAAATTGTGTTGGGCATACCCTAGGGGTCTTTTTTTAGTGAATTCGATTTGATTGAACACAATGACGGTGCCGACTGCAAGCATTATGGAAACAGCAAATTGAAATACGACCAAAACTTTTCTAGGTACTGTGGCGTATGGCCCCGCTTTAAAAGTACCCTTTAACACCTTAATTGGTCGGAAAGAAGAAAGATACAATGCCGGATAACTCCCTGCTAACAATCCCGTAAGGAATGTAAAGGATAGTATTGCCAACCAGAACAATGGATTGCTCCAAGGCATGCCCATGTCTTTATTGGCAAGATTATTGAACCATGGAAGGGAAAGCAATACCAAGATAATTGCAAGTACAGTTGCGAGGCTCGAAATCAACAATGATTCACTCAGGAACTGGATAATCAATTGTTTTTTTTGGGATCCAATAGTCTTTCGAATACCCACCTCTTTTGAGCGTTTTTCAGAACGTGCCGTGCTCAGGTTCATAAAATTAATGCAGGCCAATAAAAGTACGAAGATACCAATGGCAATAAATAGCCAAACAAATGTGATACGGCCCTTTGTAGGCATACCTTGCTCGTCAAATTCGGAATATAAATGCCATTGATTCATCTGATAGGCAAATGGATGAACACCACGTTTTTCATAGGCATCGACCGAATCCGAGGGACCATATTGGGTGTATAGATTTCGTAAGGCATTATTAGCAGCCTCAAAGGAAATCCCCGGTTTTAACTTTACATAGAGTTGAAAAGACCAATCGTCCCACACAGTTTTAATCCTTGTAAAGCGTTCAGGCTCGTTTGCTTCGATCAGATTCCAATTGGCAAAGAACTTTACGTATGCAAAATTGTTGTTTTTGGGCAAATCTTTATAAACACCCTTTACAACGGCATCCATATCATTGTTGATTTTAATGGATTTACCTATAGGGTCTTCTTTACCGAAAACCGCAAACGCGGCCGATTCGGATAGGATTATTGAATTCAACTCAGCTAAACTTGAATGCGAACCACTTACCATGTCTAGCGAGAGCATTTCCAATGCCTCCTTTTCAATAAACTGACCGGTTTGGGTATAATTTTCCCCATCGTTTCCAAGTACATAATCCCCTACCCAAGTCGCCCTTAGAGCGTATTCAAAGTAGTCGGAATAATTTTCTTTGATTACCGTGCCCATGATGTACATGGTGGAAGGAAAGGAACCAATTTCACCAGAATCCAGATTTTTGGCTCTATTGTAGATTTGGGCAATCTCGTTATAGTTTTTATGGTATTTGTTGAAAGTAAACTCATCCAATACCCATAAGCCAATCATTATGACTACAGCTATTCCCAATGCCAACCCACCTATGTTAATGATTGAATAACCCTTATTTCTTTTCAGGTTTCTCCAAGCAATCTTCAGATAGTTCTTAAGCATGATCATCCTTTTCTGATTTCTTTAAGAATTAATTTCTATTTTCATGCCAAGGTTGTATTGATTTGACAGTCAAGTGATTGATGCACTACGAGAATACAGGGTGTAAACTTTTTGGACATTTTTTGTACAAAAAGTTTACACCTACAGAAGTGTAGCACCCTATTCGGTTCGAAGACTTTTTACAGGATTGGCATTGGCCGCCTTAATGGCTTGAAAGCTTACCGTTAACATGGTAATGGCCAAAGCTCCGATAACGGCAATCAGGAAAATCCACCATTTTAGAATTACCCGATAGGGATATTCCTGTAGCCATCCGTTCATGATATAATATGAAATAGGTATTGCTATGAAACATGAGATGGCCACCAACTTTAGAAAATCTTGTGAAAGCATATTCCAGATGTTGAAAACCGAGGCACCCAGTACCTTTCGTACCCCTATCTCCTTGGTTCGTTGCTCCGCCACAAAAGATGTAAGCCCAAACAATCCCAAACAGCTTATAAAAATGGCCAGTGCGGTAAAAATAGCGGAGAGCGAACCAATCCTTTCCTCCGATGCGAATTTTTTCCCGTATTCCTCATCTACGAAATCGTATTGAAAGGGTATATCGGGAAAGTGCTCCTTAAAGACCCGTTCGACTATGGCCAGGTTTTGACTCGCACTTTGTTTCGGGTTCAATCTAATATTGTAAAAGCTAGACTCCCCTTCTTTGTCAAATACATAAACACCCTGTTTTACAGGTGTGTATGGAGATTGTGTAATCATGTCCTGTACAACGCCTATTATTTTCATGGGCGGGTCTGGATCCTCTTCATCGTCATCTCTAATAAGCATTCCGATGGGGTTGACGAGTCCCATATATTTCTTGGCGGTTTCATTGATGAGTACCGCATTGGAGTCGGTTGCAAACTCTCTCGAGAAGTCACGGCCTTCCACAATTTTTAGGTTCAAGGATTTTGCATATTCGGGAGAAACCTCGGTCCATGCCAAATCTTCCTGAAAGCCCTCTGGTTTCCCATCCCAGTCAAACCCACCTCGATTCGACCATATTTGAGTGGTCGGGCTACTTGATGAAGACATTTCAACTACTGCACCAGATTTTATGAACTCACTGCGCATCAAATCATATTTTCCCGTAAAAGCTTCGCTAAACGTGGGAATCTGGACCAGGCCTTCCTTATCATACCCTACAGGTCTGTTCTTTGCATGATTAATTTGTTGCATCACAATAAAAGTACCGATGATAAAAGCCACTGAGACCGTGAATTGTAAGACAACCAGAATTTTACGTGGCAACCCGGCATACTTACCAGCTTTAAAGGTGCCTTTTAATACATCGACCGGACGGAACGAGGAAAGATATAAGGCCGGGTAGCTGCCCGCTACTAGGGCCGTAAATAAAACGAATGCGATAGAAAAACCCCAAAAGCTCAAATTGCCCCAAGGGAAAGCTATCTCTTTTCTTGCTAAATCATTAAACCCATTTAAAGAGAGCAGAACAATCAACAAAGACACGATAAAGGCAAACAGCACCACCAAAAACGACTCGCTCAAAAATTGATAAACCAATTGTCTCTTTTGGGAACCAATTGACTTTCGGATACCGACCTCCTTTGATCTTTTTTCCGATCTGGCGGTACTCAGGTTCATGAAATTGATACAGGCCAAAAGCAATACAAAGGCCCCGATAACCCCAAATAGCCAAACATATTTGATACGACCTCCTACCTGCTGGCCATTTTCAAAATTGCTACGTAAACACCAGTCCTTCATTGGCAATAAGAACAGTTGTGGATTAAATTCAGCAGTATCTTCGTTAGCGTTCTTCTTTAAATTTCGAATCCGCTCCGATACCTGTTGCATGATTACATTGTCGGTAATCTGCACAAATAGCTGAAAAGAATTGTTCCCCCAATTATCTTGGCTGTTCTTCATCCACTCGTTGGTATTATAGTAGTGTGCCCAAGGCATCAGGAATTCGGTTTCGTTAAACGAATTATTTACCGGAATATCTTCAAACACAGCTGTCACCATCATATCGTGTTGGTCATCGATTTTTAAGACCTTACCGATGGGATCTGTTGATCCAAACAAGGCATTGGCCGTAGATGCGTTCAGCATAATGGCATTTACTTCTCGAAGTCCATCAAGCTCCCCTTTGATAATTTTCAAATCCAGCATTTCGGGGGCTCCCGGCTGCATAAAGTTTCCGGTACGTGCAATATTCTTATCATTGAACTCCAGGTATTTTTGATTGGTCCAAGACGACATCACAATGTGTTTAAAATTGTCGCCATAGGTTTCGCGCAGCGCTGGTTCCAACGGTAGTGGAATTGCAGGGCCAGTACCGGTCTGATTATTGAAGGTCTGTGACTGGAACACTTGTGCTACGGTGTTCTTATTGGTAAAATAGCTGTTATGGGTAAGCTCATCGGCTATCCAAAGCCCAATGATCAAGGTCACGGCCATACCCAAAGCAAGACCACCAATATTGATGGCACTGTACCCCTTGTTCTTGAGCAGGTTTCTCCAAGCGATTTTTAAATAGTTTTTAAACATGATACTGTTGATTTTTGATTGATATTACCTTAGTGAACTTTCTTTTTAAAGATTTGTTACGACACTGTTTTGATATGATTACTCCATAATAGAGATTTAAATGTTCTGACACCTGCCCGCCTTACATAGCCATTTTGGCGGGCGAAAGCCCGAGCTAGTTTACTCCATGCGCAAATTTTTTACAGGGTTGGCTATTGCTGCCTTTAAGGCTTGAAAACTTACGGTTAGCAAGGCAATACAAATTGCCGTCAATCCTGCTACGGCAAACACCCACCAGCTTATTTCGATACGATAGGTAAAACCTTCCAACCAGTTTTTCATTACCCACCATGCCAGGGGTATTGCCAATAGGATGGCGATAAGCACTAAGCGGATAAAATCTCTTGAAAGTAGTTTCACGATTCCTGAAATACTACATCCCAACACCTTACGTACGCCTATTTCCTTTTTGCGTTGCTCGGCGGTATAGGCTGAAAGCCCGAATAACCCTAAACAAGAAATAATGATGGCAAGCAGCGCAAATATTTGAGAAAAGTTACTCAACATATTTTCCCCCTTAAATCTTGAATTAAACGAATCATTGACAAACTCATATTCAAAAGGAAAAGCGGGGTTATGGGCTTTTAAAACTTTCTCAATAACCGTCAGAGTTTCCGATGTTTTTGTGCCTTTTAGGGTCTTTACATACATGTATTGAGCCCATGACGGGTCGTTAAAGAACATAACGGGATCACTGTTTCCGTACATATCGCCATATAAATAATCTTTGACAACACCAATTACAGTGTAACGAACACCATAGCGGTTTATGGTCTTGCCAATGGCACTGCCCTTGCCCATCAATTTTGAGAACGATTGGGAAATAATCGTATTGGTACTATCTACTGATGTATCTTCTCCAAAGCCACGACCCTCGATGATCTTCATTCCCGCTGTCTTAAAAAAATCAGCACTTATATGTCTAAAAGAAATCAATACATCTTTGGTATCGGTAGCCCCTTGCCATTCTAGATTCGTTCCATTGTAACCATCGGATAACAATTGGGTATTCATTAAGGCTACGTTTTTGATAACACCTGAAGCGATCATATCGCCTTTTATCGGGTTGAAATTTTTAATCATATCCCCGCTTACGGGTATCTTGACCAAATGCTCTTTCACGAACCCTACATCTCGGTTCTTTCCATATTGTATTTGTTGATATGCGATGATCGTACTGATAATAAATACCACAGAAACTACAAACTGTGCGACGACAAGTCCTTTTCTGATCATACCGGAACCACCTTGCTTGGTGTTCAACCCCTTTAGCACTTCAGCGGGCCTAAAAGAGGAGAGGTAAAACGCCGGATACCAACCGGCCATCAACCCACAAGTCAAGGTTATGCCTAAAAAGGAAAGCGAATGTGTCAAATCAAAAAACCGAAGCTGTAACTGTTTTTCAATGAGAAGGTTGAACTCTGGTAATAATATCGACAGGACGAATATACTGACAACGGCCGCCATACCCGACATTAGCAGGGCCTCTGCCATGAACTGTGAAATCAACCGTTGTTTACCTGACCCCAATACCTTTCGCAATCCAACTTCTTTAGCTCTCTTTTCACTTCTTGCCGTGGCAAGGTTGGTAAAGTTGATACAGGCGATTAAGAGAATGATCCCGGCGATCCCGGCCATTAACCGCACAAAAACGATTTGCCCACCTACTTTTACCCCATTTTCAAAATTGGAACGTAAGTGCCAATCCTTAACTGGGTGAAGAAAAAAATAAGAATCGGGATCTTCTAATTTTTCAGGAAGCAAGCCACGTACTTTGGTATTCACTTCTGTGTAATCAGACCCGGAAGCAAGCTCGATATAGGTATTGGCGAAATTATTACCGTAGTGCTCCATCCATCCGTTGTCCTCCCCTTCATTAAACCGTTCGAAAGGTGCCAGCCAATTAAAATTAATGGAAGTGTTCTCGGGCCAATCTTCTACAACTCCTGTAATCGTATAATAACTGTTGTTATTCACCTGGACGGTTTTGTTCAAAACCAGTTTGTTTTCTCCGAACAGGTCCCTGGCCGTTTGTACTGTTAGTATAATCCCATCTGGTCGCTTCAATGCACCTCGCGGAGTTCCTTCCACAAAATGAAGACTGAAAATATCGAGAAAATCATCGTCTACATAACTCCCGGTTCTTTTCACAATGTTAGCTCCGACCTTAAACAGCATATTCCCATTCGATGCTCTGGCCGCACTAAGGACCCCAGGGACTTCTTCTTTTAAGTCGTGGGCAAGTGGGCCTGGTGTATCGCCGAAAGTTCGCCATTCCCCTTCAAACTTGCTATTGGTGAGGACTGTATATATCTGATCTCTTTTTTCAAATGTTCGGTCGTAGTCCACTTCATTTTCTACCCATAGGAATATTAGACTTGCACACGTAATCCCAGTGACCAATCCAAAAATATTAAGAGCACTATATCCTTTACTCTTCCAGATATTTCTCCAAGCGATTTTTAAATAGTTTTTGAACATAATAATCGTTGTTTTATATACGCTGTGCTTGGCAAAAGTTGCGGTGTTAATTGTTCTATTAGTCGGTTCGTAAACTTTTTACTGGATTGGCAATTGCCGACTTCAAGGACTGAAACCCTACCGTTAAAAAGGTAATAAGCAACGCACAACCCCCTGCTAAAGCAAATACCCACCATTGTATATCAATTCTATAACTGTAGTCTTCCAACCACCGCTCCATGAACAAATATGCAATAGGGGTTGCTATGGTCAGTGCAATGAGTACAAGCTTTAAAAAGTCTTTTGTGAGCAGGCGTACTACAGAGTTGATGCTTGCTCCCAATACTTTTCGAATTCCTATTTCCTTTTTCTTCTGTTCGGCTACGTAGGATACGAGTCCAAAAAGCCCCAGACAGCTGATCAAAACCGCCAAGATGGTAAAGACGATTGAAATCTGTCCTAGCCGTTTCTCTTCGGCGTATAGCTTTTCTACCTCTCGATCAACGAATCTATAGTCGAAGGGAACATTTTGTACGGCAGTTTTCCATTGAGCTTCAAGGTTGCCAAGCAACTGTTCATAGTTATCAGTATTTGTTTTTAGGAAGAGCCAGTTCGGGGAATTTTCCTTATGAAGGAACAAGGGACTTATTTCTTCCTTTAAAGACGCGAAATGGTAATCTTCAACAACACCGATAACCTGCATTTCGAAAGTTTCCTCTCCAAAGCTCTGTATTAGTCTGGTACTCAAAGCCCTCTCTAAAGGAATATCGAAGGCTTTGAGGGTCGCACGGTTCACGATTATCTGATCGGTAGTGTCACGTGCGCTAAAATCTCTTCCAGAGATGAACGGAATACCCATCGTCTTAAAGTAATCTTCGCTCACTCCGTTGCGTTTTACCAAGGTAACCCTTTCCCTGCTTCCACCGGGCAGGTAGAGGCCGTTGTCACTCAAGACGACCTCTGAGGGGGCATAATTGCCACTTGAGACGTCTACAACGCCAGGGATATTTAAAAAAGAGCTTTTTATAGCCTCAAACTTGCTCGAAGCCTCGTCGGTACCAATGCGCAAGGCCACTATATTCTCCTTTTTGAAACCTAAATCTTTGTTTTGCGAAAAACGAAACTGCTGGGTGATAATAATGACCGCTACCACAAGACTGATCGATACGACAAACTGAAAAACAACCAGCGCTTTTCGAAACGTTCCATTCCCGGATTGTAAGATGCTGGTGTTCTTAAGGGCACCTACGGGTTTAATAGATGATAAAACCATTGCAGGATACATACCTGCCACCAAACCTGTGAAGATTCCCAGTCCTAGAAGTAGCAAGCCTATTTCCCAATTGAAGATGGCGGTATATAATAAATTCCCCCCTGTGAGTTGGTTAAGCAATGGGAGCAGTAATATGGTAATGGGGATGCTAATTAGGATCGCAAATAGCGATAATATGAGAGACTCTCCTAGAAATTGCCCTCTTAGCATACGTTTGCCAGCTCCTATTACTTTTCGGATACCAATCTCTTTAGCACGTTTCCCCGCTCTTGCCGTACTCAAATTAATAAAATTGATACAGGCAACCAGTTGAATAAAAAATGCCAAAGTCAATAGAAAATATAAGAACTTAATGTTAGACACCTCATGTAATTGATTCTTTCGGCCTTCTGAATACAGATGAATATCGGCCACATTTTTGAGAAGTAGCGTTTTGGCATTCATGCCGGCATCCGCCAAGTCTTTAGCCGCTCTTTCCTGTATAAAAGCGGGTAGTTTTTTTTGCAGTGCTACGGCATTACTGTTTGGTGCAAGTTGTATATAACTATAAACGAAATTATTCGTGGCAAAATCTTCAAAAGCTTGTACAAAGGTCCCCATTCCGGGAGTGGTCATACTCACAACATAGTTAGGGTCAAGATGCGATTTTTGGTAGGTTTCATCGAATACTCCTTTTACCGTTAGGGTCTGTTCATCTTCTCCACTACCCCATTTCACAGTTTTACCCAATGCGCTTTCCGTTCCAAATAGTTTATGTGCCAAATAGGAAGAAAGCACAATAACGTTCGGCTCGTTCAAGGCGGTCGAAGGCTGTCCTTCGATAAACCGATAGTCGAAAATCTTAAAGAAGGTCGAGTCCGCTATATAGGCATGCGGTTCGTAATACCCTTCGTTACTCTCCGCTGCCCGAATGAGATTACTGTAAAAAACATCGGTAAGTACTACTCTCGTTGCTTCGATCACTTCTGGAAAATCTTCCTTTACCGCAAATGCGATGGGAGGCGACGCCGCTGCCGAATCAAAGCTTTCATCTTCTCTTTCGATAATCGTCTCTACACGAAAGATAGTGTCGGCCTGTTCGTGATGTTCGTCGTAGCCCATTTGCGCAAAGACATACAATAAAATAGAGAGGCAACTTACCGTACCAATCGTAAGGCCCAATAAATTGATGATGGTTTGTTGGGTGTTTTTTGTTAGGTTTCTCCAAGCAATTTTTAAATGGTTTTTAAACATGACGGTCGTTTTTTGATGTTTTAAAAGTGCTGGGCACAAGTTGATTGATGGTTATTTGTTCATTCGGTACGCAAACTTTTTACGGGGTTCACAATAGCGGCTTTAATGCTTTGGTAACTTACGGTCAACACGGCAATCACGATTGCCGATACTGCGGCGATAACGAGTACTCCCCATCCGATCTCGATACGATAAGAGAAATCCTCGAGCCATTTATTCATTGCCAACCAACCTAAGGGTAGGGATATAAGGATGGCAACACCTACCAGTTTTAAAAAATCAGTCGTCAAGGTATATGTAATTTGCGTTACTGTGGCTCCCAGTACCTTTCGGACACCAATTTCCTTTTTACGCTTTTCCGCATTGAACGCGGCCAGTCCGAACAAGCCTAAGCAAGCTATGAAAATCGACAGAAGTGTAAATGTCATGAAGATGTGGCCTAAACGTTGCTCTGCTTGGTAGGTGGTGTTGAAAGAATCTTCCATAAAGGTATAGGCAAATGGTTGGGATGGCACCAACCTTGTCCACACCTCTTCGATCTCCGCTACACTTTGTGATAGATTTGACACTTCTAGTTTTATGGCCATATTTCCCGTAGAACGCCCTAGACTCAAACTTAGGGCCCCAATATCTTCCCTTAACGACCGAAAATGAAAATTCTCTACCACGCCGATAACCGTTAAGAATCGCCCATTTTCATCTCCTAAATCACTCGAGAGTCGCATCCCCAAAACTTCCTCTGGCGTAACACCAAGAAGGGAAACCGCAGTCTCATTAATAAGTATGGCAGTAGAATCGGTAGCGCGTTGTTGGTTGAAATCACGGCCCGCGATAATTTTTAGGTTCAAGGCCGAAACATAGTCATGGTCTATCAACCATCGTTGCATATTCACAGCGTTTTCTTGCTCTGTTGCCCCTTCCCTGAAAAAGGTGTAATCGGCTCGGCTAGAGGGTGTCGGCAGAAAGCTGGTCAAGGAAGCCTTCTTTACCTGGGCCAACTTTTCCACTTCTTCCTTAAATGCATCTGCGGTATCACCTGCTCCATAGACGTCGTTTATGATAAGTACCTGTTCCTTGGAAAAGCCCAGTTCCTTATTCTGTATAAAACGTATTTGCTGAAAAACAACGATAGTACCCACAATAAGAAAGATCGAAATAGCGAATTGAAAAACCACAAGGAAATTTCTAATATTTCCGCCACCAACATTATTTTCACCTAGTCCTTTAAGGACTTTGACCGGGATGAAACGAGACATGAAAAATGCGGGATACCAACCAGCAAATAAACTTAACAGTACGGTGGCGGCAAGGAGTAACATCCAGAAAAAAGGACTGGTAAAAGGAATGGTGATTTCCGTATCGGCCAGACGATTAAAAAAGGGCATGACCAAAAATGATACCAGCACTGCGATTACTAGTGAAATAAAGGAAATCAGTGCCGATTCTGTCAAAAATTGTTTTATCAAACCCGATCGATCTGAACCCAATGTTTTGCGAATACCTACTTCTTTGGCTCTTTTTAAAGAGTGGGCGGTAGATAAGTTCATAAAATTGACAGTTGCCAATAAAATCAAGAATAGTCCTATAAACGAAAGAATGTAAATGTTTTGGATCGATCCATTTGCACTTAGTTCTATCCTAGCATCGGAATGCAAATGAATATCGGTAAGCGGAATGGTGTAGTAATTCAGGTAGTTTCCGGAAGCTTTGAAGTTTTCTTCAGTCATTCCGGGATAAATGGCCTGTACCCAGGGAATTAAATACTTGCCCAGCATAGCTCGTAACTGCGGCTGTATTTCGTTAATATTAGCGCTTGGTATGAGTTTTATAAACGTAAAATAATTATGACTGCCCCATTCGTTTTGTTGTGCATCTTCGTAGCCGGACATTGCCAGAAAGGCCGTATGATTTCTAAGTAGTGAGTTTTTGGGTAAATCTTCGATGACACCGGTAACCCGATAGGTATCGGTATTATCTATCAGTAGTTCCTGCCCAACTGCGTTGTTGACACCGAAGTGTTTTTCGGCCGCTGTTCTGGTCAACACGATGGTATTTGGTTCTTCTAAGGCAGTTTTCTTATTCCCAACCAATAGATCAAGGCCGAACATCTCGAAAAAATTAACATCTGCAAAAGCGGTGGCGAGTTCTTTGGAGTTATTTTGGGTATTACTTCGTCGTAGGAGCATACTCCCCAAATCCCTTATTCGAGTTGCCATCTCTATTTGCGAGAAATCGCTTTGCAACGCTGCAGCCATTGGCGCCGAAGTTTCTGCAGACCGGTTCGCGTCACCGCCAAATTTGATATCGGCATGAACACGATGTATGCGATCGGCGTCGTCAAACATGTTATCGTAATTCAATTCGTCATACAAATAAAGCGATATAAGCAACGCTCCGGCCATGCCTATTGCCAGGCCAAAAGTATTAAGGAATCTAAAAAATGGTTGCTTTTTAAGGCTTCTCCAGGCTATTTTTAAGTGATTCTTGAACATAATATTCGTTTCTTGATGACTACATTGCTATACTCGGGACGGTTCATGATGATTTGATTTTTATTCCGAGCGTAGGCTCTTTGACGGTTGGGTCAAGGCCGCTTTAATCGATTGATAACTTATGGTGAAAAGGGCGATTACAATTGCAATAATGGCTCCCAGCGCAACCGATTCCCAGCCCATTTTGATACGATAGGCGTAATCTTGCAACCATCTGGACATCATATACCATGCAATAGGGGCGGCTATACCTATGGCGATTACTATAAGTTTTAAAAAATCAACGGTAAGCAGTCTATAGACATTCTGTAAAGTGGCTCCCAGCACCAATCGAATACTGATCTCTTTTCGCCGTTGCTCGACCATAAAGGCAGATAAGGCAAAAAGACCTAGGCAAGCTACGAAAATGGCCAAAACGGCAAACGAAATAAAAATGGTCTTTATACGGCTTACATTGGCATACATTTTAGCAAAAGAGTCGTCCATAAAAGCGTATCGCAACTCCATATTGGGCATGAATTCCTTCCAGGTATTTTTAAGGGATGTGGTAAAGCCGGCAAGGTCGGTGGTGCTTACTTTTATCGAGGTAATAGTGGGGCTAATTCCCTGAAAAAAGCATAGCGGCTCTACCTTTTGCTTCATCGTATTGAAATTGAAGTCTTTTACTACTCCGATGATTTCAAATAAATTGCCGTACCGTGAGATTTTTTTTCCAATAGGATTTTTCAGGTGAAGCTTTTCTACCATCGTTTCATTAACGATAGTGGCTTGACTGTCAGAAGCCCTGTCTTCGGAAAAATTCCTTCCGGCTACCAAGGTCATTCCCATTGTCTGCAAGTAGTCTTCATCTACGATCCATGCCTGTCCGAAAACGGTTTCATCGATATTGTCGCGTCCTTCGTTTACAAATCCGTTTCCATTTCTTTTGGTACCTTCAATAGGTAGGTAATCACTAATACTTACACTGACTACTCCGTTCAAATCTTCCATCTCATCCTTAAAGGTTTCGATTTTATCTCCCAACATATTCGTGCCGTACAATTGAAGTACTTGATCTTTCTCAAAACCGATTTTTGAATTCAGAATGAAATCCATTTGATTATTAACCACCAACGTACCAATGATAAGGATAATCGAAATCGAAAATTGCAAAACGACCAGACCACTGCGCAAACTACTTGATTTGCTCCCTGAAGCCAATCTTCCTTTAAGTACGGCACTAGGCTTAAATCTCGATAGGTAAAAAGATGGATACAACCCGGCTACTACCCCTACAAAAAGGGCACTGGCCAGTATTATTGGTAGAAAGAGGGGGCTTGTAAAAGGGATATTCAACTCTTTACCCGACATGTCTCTAAAAATCGGTAATGCCAAAAATGAAAGTACCACACCGAACATAAATGCGATGAGCGTTATAAGTGCCGATTCGGTTAAAAATTGACCGATCAGATACCTTCTTGGTGAACCGACCACTTTTTTTATGCCCACTTCCTTAGCTCTATTGGCCGATTTCGCCGTGGATAGGTTAATGAAGTTGATACTAGCAATCACTAAAATGAAAAGGGCGACAATTCCAAAAATCCATATGATTTTGATGTCGTTTCGAGTGCTTGCCTCAAAACTGATCTTGCCAGAGCGTAGATTAATATCAGCTAGTTTTTGCAGTCGAATGCTAAACGCCTCATCTGCGTTTTCCGGGATGATGAAACCTGCTGTTTCCATGGCCGGTTTCAAATAAGTCTGGATCAAATGATCGGACATTTTATCTTGAAACGCTACATAGTCGGTATCGGGCCTCAACTCCAGATAGGTGTAGTAATTGTTCTGTATCCATCTTGTTTGTTCCCCTTCACCAAATTCCACACCCGCTAGGGTGATAAAGAAATCATAGTCCATATGGGAATTACTAGCAAAATCTTTCATGACCCCATTGATGCGAAAAGGCGTCTCGTTATCCCCATTTAGATAGATAGACCGCCCCACGGGATTACTTTTCCCAAAATACTTTTTCGACATTTTATGGGAAATCACTAGAGTACCAGGTTCCGCTAGAGCGGAACTCGCTTCACCATAAACCATGGCTATGTCCATGATGTCGATGATCGATTGGTCCGCGTAAGCGAATCCTTCCTCGTGGTGTTGCATTTGCTCGCCATCAATCCGAATCTCATTGCTCCCGGCGCCATAGAAAAGGTCATTGTCATTAATTCTTCCCGCATTAACGACTTCGCCAAAATCGGCCTTTAGCGTACTCCCGGTATTTGCTGAAAAATGAACTCCATCGTCAATTTTTCCATCCCGTGCATCCCTATTGAGCATTCTATAAATGTTCGAGGCATTGGTAACGTTGGCATCATAGGTACTTTCATGAATGATGTACACTGAAATTAAGATGCATGCAGCTACACCAATACTAAGACCCACAATGTTGATGAGTGTGAAACCCTTGTTTTTCAGGAGGTTTCTCCAAGCTATTTTCAAATGATTTTTAAACATAGTATTCGTTTTATGAATGCCACATAAGGCAAGTGATGTTACTAAAACTCCATATTATTCGGTATGCAAACTTTTAACGGGACTCGCGGTTGCCACTTTCAATGTCTGATAGCTAATGGTAGCTAAGGCTATCATTAGAACTACGCCTACGGCGATTACAAAATACCACCATTCAACCTCTGTACGATATGTATAGCCTTGTAGCCATTTTTCCATGAAGTACCAGGTTGGGGGCGTTGCCACTAAACCGGCTATTACGATGAGTTTTATAAAGTCTACTGAAAACAATGCCAGGATACTGCGGACATTGCTGCCCAAAACTTTCCGAATCCCGATTTCCCTAGTCCGTTGACCAACAAAAAATAGAATCAAGCCATAAAGCCCCAAGCACCCTATCAAAATGGCCAAACCCGAAAACACCTTCGAAAGCGATAAATAGCGTTGCTCACGTTCGTACTGTTCGGCTACCCGTTCATCTAAAAATCGATACTCGAAAATATATCCATCGAATGTCTGTGACCAGCGGTTGTCTATTTGTTCCAAAACCTGTTTGGTGTTTTTTCCATTGATTTTGAGAGCAATCTCACCATAAGCATTGGTATATGGTGCAATGAAGGCCGGGCTTATAGCTTCTGTAAAGCTCTGGTCATGAAAATTTTGGACCACACCAACTATGGTCGCCTTAAGGCTTGCGCCGTTTAGGGCAATTTGCTTTCCGAGTATTTCCTCAGTTGATGTTAGACCTAATTTTTGTGCCAGCTTTTTATTTACCACCACCTCGTCGATGGTGTCCTTTTTAATAAAATTTCTGCCTGCTATCAATTCAAGACCAAAGGTTTTAATATAGTCCTCGTCACCTAACTTGGCTTGAATATTGAACTCTTCATTTTCAGGTCGGGTGCTATAACGC
Organism: uncultured Flavobacteriaceae bacterium; assembly: GCA_947493175.1. Lineage (GTDB taxonomy): Bacteria > Bacteroidota > Bacteroidia > Flavobacteriales > Flavobacteriaceae > Pelagihabitans. The sequence continues at coordinate 316,221 of CANLQD010000002.1, forward strand.
AAACCAGTGCCCCAATTGTTTGTAGCCGCTCCTGGGCTACTAAGGCAATTCGAAACCTGTTCTACCCCTGCAATTTGTAGTAGCCTATTCTTTAAACCATAAAGGGTTTCCTCTTCGATATCACTTGGGATATCTACCATCACAATGGAGTCTTTATCAAAACCTAGATCAGAATCTATAGCATAATCGATTTGTCTTGCAATGACAATTGTAGAGGCAATTAATATAATGGATATCGAAAATTGGGCAACGACCAATATCTTACGAGTTGTAGCACCCCCGGTATCCCCGTGTTTTAACTTTCCCTTGAGTGCTAAAACCGGTACGATTCGACTCATCAATATTCCCGGATAACTACCAGATAAAAATGCAACCACGAATAAGACCAAAACTATAAAACCAATGAATTCAAAGCTCCATAGTTCATTAAACGATAGTTGAATTTGAAAAAGTTCATTGAATGCAGGTAACGATAACATGGCGAATAAAAAGCCCAAGCCCAATGCAAAAAGACTTATGATAAAGGTTTCTGACAAAAACTGCCAAAACAAATGTTGTTTGAAACTACCCAGTACTTTTCGAATGCCAATTTCCTTGGAGCGATAAAAAGCCTGTGCTGTAGATATGTTGATAAAATTGATGCCGGCGATTACTATAAGAAAAAGCCCCACAACGGTGAAAACCCAAAGGAGTACGGGATCTAGTCCACCGTAGGCCGGATTAAAATGGATGTCATCTAGTGGTTGTAACCTATAAACATGTTTACTCTTACTATCCGGACGGTATTTTTTGGGGAGCTCAACCAATGCGGATTCGATGGCCGTGATATCCTGATTCGGTCTTAGCAGGGCAAAACATTGTAAATTGGTGGTGATACCGTTCCAACTTTCCTCTGCGGCGAATTCAAATACATCTATGAGGTTTTCAAAAGAAATAAACAATTGGCTGTTAAAATGAGATGTCTTGGGCAGGTTTTTTAATACTCCTGTAATGGTAATCGTTTTATCATTCTCCAAAACGAATGTGTTTCCAACGACATCTGCCCTTCCATACATTTTAAGTGCCATTCTCTCGGTAACAACTGCCGTGTTGGGCTCATTCAGGGCGACTTTCTGCCCGCCATATACCAAAGGAAAACTGAAAATTTCGAAAAAATCCTGTTCTACATACGCAAGGTCCTCCTTGAGCTTGTTTAGATTTCCGTTTTGATCGACATCAATAAGTGAACCGTCCTGAAAGACAATTTTGGCCACTTTTTCCGTATAATCATAATCTTCGCGAAAGACCTTGGCAAAACCCGGAGGAACACTAGCATCGAATTCTACGGCGTCTCGATGTTGTTCTGTGTTCACTCGATAAATCCGATCTGCGTTTGCGTGGAATTTATCAAAAGCCAGGTTGTGATTCAGAAATAAATAGATTAAAATACTGCTGCCAAAACCAATTGCAAGCCCTACTATATTTATCATCGCGAATACCTTGCGTTTCACCAAGGTTCTCCATGCAATCTTGAAATAGTTTTTTAACATGACTCTTTATTTTTTGCTTATTCCGTACGAAGACTTTTTACTGGGTTGGCCATAGCAGCTTTCATCGATTGAAAACTTACCGTAACGATGGTCAGCACAAAACATACAACCCCAGATATCCCTAACATCCACCATTTAAAATCTATGTGGTAGGCAAAGTCAGATAGCCATCCGCTTAATACATACCAGCTTATAGGGGCGGCCACTAGGAGTCCTATCAACACTAATTTCACAAAGTCTTGAGATAAGAGATATAATAATTGAATAACACTTGACCCAAGTACTTTTCGAATGCCAATTTCCTTTGTCCTGCTTTTTGCAACAAACGCACTCATGGCAAAAAGCCCCATAAACGCTAATAATACGACGATGGTCGAAAAGAAATTTAACAGTTTGAAATGCCCCATATCCTTTTCGAAAAATCGCATAAACTTATCGTTTAGGATATTAAATTCCATAGGGGTTTTTGGGTCGAACGCATCGTTTACTTCACGAATCGCAGCGATAGTACTTGCCCAATTAGAGGTCTTTATTTGTAGCGTATAATAGTCAATTGAATGTATGGGGTTGTTCCAGTTCCCAACAATGAGTGGTTTTAGCTTGGTTCTGAAGTCTTCCATTTGAAAATCCTCGAGTACGCCTGCTATTTGTGCCCTAAAAGGCTTTTCTAAATTTTGGGTGTTGCCACCATAGTTTACAATGGGGACCTCGATCAATTGACCGATCGGATTTTTGAGTCCCAACGCAGCCACAGCGGATTTGTTGATCAGTACTTTGGAACTATCAGCGGGTGTGCCGGCAAAATTTGCTCCACTTGATAAATTGATATTGTAGGTTTCCAAGAAATCCTGATCAACTCCTAAAAAGAGTAAATCTTTTGCCGATGCGTTGTCTTGACCAACTCTTTTCGCTTTGACCAAAGGAATGTTTTTCCATTCTCCGGGCACCCTCGAACTCACACTCACCGCACTTACCTCCGGAATTCTAGCAAACTCTGTTTTGATGGCTTTAAACTGATTTCTTAGAATTCGACTATTAATGTCTACCGTTGCCAAACCTTTCTTTTCGAATCCTAGTTCTCGACTTTCCAGAAACTTCATTTGCCCGTTAAAAACAAGGGAAGCGGTCAAAAATATAATTACGGCTATGAACTGAAACCCTAGCATAAACCGGCGAAATGGTAATTTGGAACCTATGTTTACGGTATTTTTTAATGAAGAAGATGCCCCCGTTCTTATGATAAGCCAAAAAGGATATGCTACCGATAGTAAACTCAATACCAGTCCTGAGCATATCACTATTATGATACCAAGCTTGGGGATATGGGCAATATTCAAGTTGGTGCCAAACCAATTTTGGATTAGCGGTTGGCCGATCCAAAGAAATGCATAGGCCAACAACATCGATATTGAAATGAGCAATAGGCTTTCGGTTATAAATTGCTGTAGTAGCTGATACTTGCCTGCTCCGACAATTTGCCTTAACCCTATCTCCTTTGCACGATCAATAAAGGCAATATTCAATAAGCCTGCATAGTTAAAACAAGCCACCAGAAGAATAAGAATGCCGACCCAAAAAAACAAACGTACATACAATCCATTTCCCTTGGATTTGTTCATTTCGCCCTCCACTTCATTTTCGTAAAGGTGTATATCCTGTACCGGTTGTAGCGTGTATTTGCTATTAAAAGCCCTATCTGTCGGATAATTATTTTTAGCCAGTAAAGTAACTTTTTCCGAAAGGGCATCTACCTTGGCATCCGGTAGGACTTTGAAATAGGTAATCAATTCGTTTCGACTCCAATCGGAGGCCATGAATTCATCGAACCATTCGAAAACTTCCGAAGCCATTTGGGTGGTAAGGAACACCAAGTTTTCCAAATGTGAGTTTTCAGGGAAATCGTCTAGCACACCAACAACGGGATAATCGCCGTAGGTAGTTTTCAAAATTTGACCAAGTGCCTCCTTGTTTCCAAAATAGAGCTCCTTTGTTGATTTGGTTAAAACAATGCCATTCGGCCTATTTGATAAATCCTCGACGGAGCCTTCTAACAGCGGAAAATGAAAAACGTTAAAAAATTGATCATCAAGAATAGCGAGTTGCTGATGTGTAACGGTAGAAGGGTCGTTTCCGACGTTAGCCCTTCCTATGTATAGTAACTGTGTTTGATTTTCAACTTCGTCGAATAGTGTTTTTGATTCAATCCCTATTTTTGGAGGTGATTGTGCCAGCTCCCGTGAGGTACCGTTCTCATCTACCGTCTTTTGAAGTAATCGAAAGACCCCATTGTGCTCTTGATCAAAAGAAGTCTCCTTTAGGACATAGGCGTTCAAAAGAAAGAAACAAAAGAAGCCCAAGGTAAGGCCAAAAACATTGATAAGGCTGAAGGCTGCATGGTTTTTAAGATACCTGATCGCTACCTTGAAATGATTCGTAAACATATTGATTTGATTGATGAATAAACCTTTACATCCCAGAGGTTTTAAAACCCCATGGGTTCGCTTCTATACGGTTGCCCCCACAGCCCTATTCTGGCTTTCGGTAACTATCTGCCCGTCAAATAGGTTAATAACCCTATGGGCATAGTGCGAATCACGATCCGAGTGCGTTACCATTACAATGGTGGTTCCCTCTTGATTTAATTCGGTCAATAGGTTCATTACCTCTATACCATTTTTGGAATCTAGGTTTCCCGTAGGCTCATCTGCAAGAATCAGCTTGGGGTTTGTTACAACGGCCCTGGCGATGGCTACACGCTGTTGTTGCCCCCCTGAAAGTTGGTGTGGAAAGTGTTTTTCACGATGGGCGATTTTCATACGTTCCAGGACTTTCATGACCTTTTCCTTTCGTTCCGACTTTCCCATCTTAAGGTAAATTAACGGTAGCTCTACATTTTCAAAGACCGTTAGTTCATCGATAAGGTTAAAGCTCTGGAAAACAAAGCCTAAATTCCCTTTTCGCAACTCGGTACGTTGTCTTTCTTTGAGTCCGCCCACCTCATGACCGGCAAATTGATAGCTCCCCTCAGTGGGGTTGTCCAGCATTCCGATAATATTGAGCAGGGTCGATTTGCCGCAACCAGAAGGCCCCATGATAGCGGCAAACTCCCCCTCCTCTACTTTTAAGTTCACATTGTTCAAGGCCAACGTTTCTACCTCTTCGGTTCTAAAACTCTTTTTTAGGTTTTGAATCTGTATCATGTTTCGATCGATTTTGTTTAAATTAAAGACTACGTTATTTTCGTTTCGTAACAGTTTGATGGCTATTTAGCCGAAAATTGTTCATTTTTTATTTCAATACTATTTTTTCGGCTTCGCCAAAACTATCATAGTTACTGGTGATTACTTTTTCACCAGCATCCAACCCTTCCAAGACTTCATAGTATCTGGAATTCTGTTTTCCTATTCGGATTGGGCGTTTTAAAGCTTCTCCCCCATCGGCATCCACTACAAAAATCCATTGCCCTCCGGTACTTTGAAAGAAACTTCCTTTTGGCAAGAGCAGTGCATCGGACGATTCGCCCAATTGCAGTTTAATATTGTAGCTCTGTCCCGTTCGTATGGTACTCGGTTTTTCATCGGTAAAGACCAAGTCTACCTTGAACTTGCCATTGCGTACCTCGGGATACACCTTTCGCAATCGCAGCGGGTATTCTTCGCCATTTCGTTCTATTACAGCCGTCAGATCCCGGATGACCCTATCGATATAATGTTCATCGATAGAGGCCTCGATCTTATAGTCGGTTAGTACGTTGATCTGACCTATACGTTGTCCTTGGGAGATATTCTGACCTATTTCGGCATCTAGAAATCCGAGCTGCCCATCGGCAGGTGCCCTTACATTTAGGTGATCTAAGCGTTGGTAGACCATACCCAAGGTTTTCTGCATACGCGACAAATCTGCGTCCAAACCGGTGAGGGAGGTTTTGCGAAGCTCATCGTCGTTCTCGGTCTGTAGTTTGATGATGTCGTACTGTTTTTTGGAAAGCTCGTAGTTTTCCTTTGATAACTGGTATACTTCCTGTGAAATCAATTCCTCGTCATAAAGCGCTTGATTCTGCTCGAAGTTTCTTTTTAGCCGTTGAAGATCGGTACTGGCAGTAGCCAATGACCTTCTACCGTCGACCTGGCGTTGGTCAAAAGTTAATTTGGTAGATCTTAAGTCGTTCTGCTTTAATGCGAGGTTACTTTCGCTGGCCAGAATCTGTTCGTACAGGTTCATATTCTCCAGTTTCAGGATAATGTCCCCTTTATTGACCGTAGCCCCTTCCTCTATTAGTTTTTCGGTGACCCGCCCCCCTTCATAAGCATCCATATAAATGGTTGAAATGGGCGCAACGTTTCCGTTAATCGTTATGTAATCATCGAATTTGCCTTGACTTATCTCTCCAATAGAGAGTTTGTCTTTTTCAGTACGGAAGGTCGATACCGAACTCCCAAAAAGTAATTGGTATCCCGCAAAGAGGAGTAACAGTCCAAGGGCGATATACCCATAATGCTTAGGCCGTAATCCTTTTTTCTTTTCCAGTTGAATGTCCATCTAAAAGTTGATTTTTTATATTGTTTTTAATTCTTTTTCCGTGTTTGTACGTCCCTCATACCTTAATTAATATTAAAGACCGGTAGACCTCTATAAAAGTCCAAGGTACTTTTATTGACCTCGGAACGCAGTTTTACCTGTAAATGTTGGTTTTGGGCATTAGCGAACAGATTTTTGGCGGTAAAAAGCTCAATGGCGTTAATAAGCCCTTTTTCATATCGTTTTTGGGCAATGGCGAACGCTAATCGTTGTGCTTCCAAATTTTTTATGGTTTGGGTATATTCTACATAGAGCGCATCGTGCTCCTGTACCAGTGTCTGTATGGTTTGATAGACCAATTGCTCCTGCACCTCTAGATTGTTTTTGGCCCGCAAACGTTCAATTTTTTGTTGTTTTACGGCCGACCTTCGAGACCAACGGTTACTGATAGGAATATTGAGACTTACTCCAATGAACTGAAAGGTATTGTCACGAAACTGTTCCCTAAAAGGAACAGTGACGCCTAGCGTATCGCGCGTAGTTTCAAAATAACCGGTACCAACACCGCCGAACAATGATAGTGACGGATAGAGCTGCCCTCGTGTGGCTCCCAATTGTTTCCTTGCGGCCTTCGCACGAAGATTGCTAGCCTTTAGAATTGGTAAAAAATCCAAAGTCTCTGTGTATATAGAGTCGGCTCCGACCTCCAAAGGCCTATTTTCAATCGCTTTCTTGGTCAAATCACTTTGAATCGTTATATCGGTTGTTCCTTCCAAATTCATTTCTTGGATCAATCGTAATTTTGCCGCAGCCAATTGATTTTCGCTTTGGGTTAAATTCAGGCTATCGGTAAGTAGTAGGGATTCGGCCTCGTACAAATCGGCGCCTGCCATGAGCCCTAGTTCAATTTGCTTTTGAACAAGTTCTAGATTTGTTTCCGATACCTGAAGTTGTTCATTGGAAATCGAAACGAGCCCTTCAAAAAACTCGATGTCGTAGAAAGCCTGCATGACCCGAAAGGCCAATAGGTATTTCTGTTGTAGGGTCTCCTCTTGTGTCGCTTTGTAAAGAAACTTGGAAGCTTTAATACTGTTCAATCGCTGAAAACCCTGAAAAAGGGCCACTGATGATTCCAGGGAATAGTTATTCGAGAAAAAATCGGTAGTTACCACATCATTGGTAAAGGGATCTGTGCTACGACCAAAATTAATGGTGTAGCTACTGCTACCGTCAATAGTCGGTAGTAGGTTACGAATCGACTGCCGATAGGTTTCTTTACCCGAATCTGCGTTGTACTGAAAGTCCTTTAATTGTAAATTATGGGAAATGGCGTAGTCCACACAATTATCCAACGTCCATTTCTCCTGAGCCGAAACGATGTTTCCAATCAGGCATGCCAACAAAACCACTTTGTTTATTTTCCAATTCATGTTCATAATGGTATGCCAATTGGTATACTATAGGTGTGCCAAGAATTTAAAATATTATAAATCAACGAGTTAAAAACAATACCATCTATTAATTTTTGGACAATTGTAAAATTATTATACAGATATTGTCAAAATTTTGGACAATCTGTAAAATTTGCAATTTACAAATCGTAGTTTTAGCAGATGGTTGCATTCCTTTTCAGGAATAAGTAACAGGCATACGTATAAGGTCTTCTGGGAGGCCTGGCTTCAAAAGAATTTATGCTTTGCAAGAGCCATAATTCGTAGTTTTCAAATAAAGGCGTAGCGAATGTCATTATATGTATTGACTTGTTTAGAAATGTACCTTAAATAGTTTACCCATGTTAGATGCGAAAATTTTAGTAGTCGATGACAACAAGAGCGTTCTAAGCGCACTTGAAATTTTGCTGCAATTTGAGTACAAGCAGGTTAGCACATTGTCTAACCCCAATCAAATCTCATCCTTTAAAGGGTTAAAGGAATATGATATTGTGTTATTGGATATGAATTTTTCAGCTGGTGTAAATACCGGTAATGAAGGACTGTTCTGGCTTCGAGAAATCAAGAAAAGGGCCCCGCAGATATCGGTTATTATGATGACCGCTTATGGCGCCATTGACCTGGCCGTTGAGACCTTAAAGGAGGGGGCGGTAGATTTTGTATTAAAACCATGGAACAATGATAAGCTATTGGCTACAGTAAAATCTGCCTTCGAATTACGAAAATCCCAAAAAGAAGTAGACCAGCTCAAACGCAAGGAAAGCCATCTCAAGCAAGTCATTAACCAGCAAACGAATTCTATCATAGGAAATTCCAATGCTTTGAACAAGGTCCTGACATTGGTCTCCAAAGTGGCTAAAACCGATGTAAATGTCTTGGTCACGGGTGAAAATGGGACTGGTAAAGAGCTTATAGCTCGGGAACTACATCGACAGTCAACCCGTCAAAACGAAGTATTTATATCGGTCGATATGGGGTCTATCTCGGAGAGCCTCTTTGAAAGCGAACTCTTCGGACATATCAAAGGCTCATTTACCGATGCGAAGGAAGATAGGGCCGGTAAATTCGAGGCTGCCAATGGAGGAACTTTGTTTTTAGATGAAATAGGGAATCTATCATTGCAGACGCAAGCGAAATTACTCTCGGCTATTCAAAACAGAACCATCGTAAGGGTAGGCTCCAATAAAACCATACCTGTAGATATCCGCTTGATATGCGCTACCAATGTTGACTTGGATCAAATGGTAGTAGATGGACTTTTCAGGGAAGATTTACTATACCGTATCAATACCATTCGGGTAGAGGTTCCTCCACTTCGGGAACGAGAGGGGGATATAGTAACACTGGCAGCTTTTTATCTGACTAAGTTTGCGAATAAATACGGAAAACAGGGATTGCGCATTAACCAATCTGCACAGGAAAAATTGGTTTCTTACGGATGGCCCGGAAATGTTAGGGAGCTACTACATACCGTCGAACGGGCCGTCATTTTATCGGAAGGCAATGTTTTGAAACCAAATGACTTTCCGGTAAACGCGAAAACGGCCATTGCCGCAGGAACCGGACCAAGCACCTTAGAAGAAATGGAACAATTGATGATTACCAATGCATTGGACCAAAATAATGGAAATTACAGCGCCGCAGCGGAACAATTAGGGATTTCAAGGCAGACGTTGTATAATAAAATGAAAAAGATAGCACCCTAAACAAAATAGAAGTTTAGTTTTGAGATGAACTGGTGGTGCATGAAACTTGAACTTGATATTTGAACATGGTAAGTCGTAACATTTACTTTCAACTCATTATACGTATTCTGCTGATTTCGCTTTCGGCGTTTTTGACCAGCTTCTTTTATTTTAGGGAGCAGCTCATGTTAAGCGGTCTGCTTTTCTCGGTATTGGCGTTGCAGACCTATTTGTTGATTCAATATATTAATCAAACGAACCGAAAGATCGCCTATTTTTTCGATGCTATAAAGAACGAGGACTTTACGCTGCGTTTTCCTGAAAAATTGAGTGTTAAATCGCTTGAGGAACTCAATCATAGCTTGAATATGCTGAATAGTATGATACAGGATATTCATCTTAAGAAACAGGCACAGGAACAATATTATCAGGAAATTATCAAACAGGCCGCTATTGGTATCTTGACCATTAATTCGAAGGGACATATTTTATTTGCCAATCAAACAGTGGAAAGACTACTGAACTACCATCCTTTGAACCACGTGAAGCAATTCAACCAAATCGACACAAAACTGTATGACCTATTCGCCGAGTTGAAACCTTTTGATGGAAGGGTCGTTCAACTATCCAACGAACGGGAGAATTCTCAATTGTCCCTAAAATCTACAGCGGTTAGCGTAGATGGTGAATCACTTTTATTGGTGACGGTACAGGATATACATAAAGAATTGGATGAAAAAGAAACTGATTCGTGGGTGCGCCTTATTCGGGTATTGACCCATGAAATCATGAATACCATAACCCCTATTACATCGATATCAGAGTCTATTTTGAAATATTATAAAGGAAAAGACGGACTTGTTTCACTAGAGGAGTTCAATGGGGAGCACATCGTCAATACCGCAAAAGGCTTGGAGGTTATCAAAGAACAGGGCGGTGATCTGATGCAGTTTGTACAATCTTACCGTAGCTTTTTAAGCTTACCAAAACCGGACAAGACCTTGGTATCTGCAAAACGTTTAATGGAAAAGGTAATGCTGCTAATGGACCAAGAAGACTTGAAAAGAAAAAACAAACTTTCGATGCACATACAACCTGAAGATCTGGAACTGTTTATCGATGAAAAACAAATTACCCAAAACCTGATCAACCTTAGTAAGAATGCGCTTCAGTCGCTGGAATTTCATGAAAACGGTTTGGTAAGATTGCAAGCGGGACTGACCAACAGTGGGAAAAAATATATAGAGGTATGGGATAATGGGCCAGGCATACCTCCCGAATTGATCGATGAAATCTTTGTGCCCTTTTTCACGACCAAGAGCACCGGAACTGGGATTGGACTGAGCCTCTCCAAGCAAATTATGCACTTACATGGAGGCGGTATGAAAGTACGTTCCTCCCCAGAAAATGGTACCTCGTTTGTAATGACTTTTTAGCCTAAAATAGCTTAAAAAAGAAATTTGCCACTACTCGCTTAAGCTTTGAATCGGGGTAAGCACCAGTTTACGAAACTCGACTTCCGCGCCTTCTGCCTGTAAAGCTATTTGGCCTTCCGTGACGGTAGCATTGTACCCGTGATTCACCAAATCGGCATTGACCCATACTTTTATTTGGTCTTCGTAGCATTCAATCATCATGGTATTCCAATCTCCCAAAGGTTTTTCAGAACCTTCGGTTAGATTTTTGATTCTTCTTGCTTTTCCTTCAGTGATACCCCAATCTTTTTTTGGTCCTCTACGTATAACCATATCATCTGTAACAATATCTTGAACGATACACCAAAAATCACCGGCATTTTCATGCATCATTTGCACTTCAATAGATTTTGGGAACATTTCATACAAGGATCGGGGTGTTGAAGCATGTACCAACACACCGCAATTTCCAGGTTCATTAGGAAAGCGATACACCACCTCTAAACGGAAATTTGAATAACTGGTATCGGTTATTAAATGGCCTTGGGGAGTTCCTAGACTTACCAACATGCCATTGCGGACTATAAAAGGATTAATAGCGTTTGAAATACTATCCATGGCAGGAACATCTGCATGCCAACCTTCCAAATCTTGACCATTGAACAAACTGACCGCATTATCGCGGGTACAGGAACAGGCAAGCGTGAATAGTAGTATTAAAACGCCACTATTTCTCATCTTCTTAATAACAACAAAGTACAATATGTGCTGGCAGATATTATGATAAACCAAAAAAGGTACTTGCGGACGTTTCTTGCAATGGTGTACAATAGCACTTGAAGGCTTACCCTTTCTTTACTCGTACCGCGTTCATGCCTCTGGCTCCTTTCTCGAGTTCAAAACTTACGGTATCGTTCTCGGTGATTTCATCGATGAGCCCACTTACATGGGTAAAATACTTCTCGTTGTTTTCTGAATCTATAATAAAACCGAAACCCTTCGAATGGTCGAAGAATGAAACTTTTCCATTTCGGATAGGGTTGAACTTGTCTTCATCGGTCTCCTCTTTTTTGGGAATTCCCAATACAATATCCTCCGCCTCTATGGCCACTTTTTGTGTGGGATCTGGCGGTGTATCGGTCAGGTTACCATTGTAATCTACATATGCCATAGGGATACCACCTCCTTTTTCCTTGGCTTCTGCCCTACGAGCTTCTTTTCGTTTTTGCTTCTCTTCTCGTTTCTTACGACGTTGTTTTTCTTTTTCAGTCTTGTTATAGGTCTGTTGCGATTTTGCCATGCACTTTTAATTTGAATGTTTGATACTACGAAAATCTAAAATACGTAATGCTGGTGATGGAAAAGAAAAATGAAAACAAGTGTTTTCCTAAATTTAGCCGAATCGATCGCAAAGGAGGCCAAGGCCCGTACTTTAAACTATATACGAATATAAGCTTTCCGTTTTGTTTTTGAAATTTTAATCGGTGTATCGATGTTGGTATTTTTCAACAAGACTAAGAAAACGGTTCTAGGAATTCCCAAAGGTGCTATTTGGGAATAATATATATAAGTAAGATGAGTTGAAGAGTTAGGATAAAAAAATCAGAAAGGACCCAGTTTTTGGTTCTTGCAAAACATTATTCTTTGATTTGGTATACTGGTCACTCTAGCAATGGGTAGTTTACTCCGTAAGCTTCTTTTCACTTTTTCTAAGAAGTTCCAATACGCGTTGCTTTAATCGTGGTGGTTCTATAATTTCTGCAAAATCGCCAAACATTAAATACCATCGGGGAAACTCATTTTGAACATCCCGACTCATAAATGTCATTTCTATCTGATTCCCGTGTTTGGTTTCCGAGATAAACCCATAACGCTCACGACCTCCTGAAATATAGCGAGCTACATCTTTATCTACCCGAATTCTTACCTTGGTCCTACTTGCGGTATCCGATTTGTTTCGGTACATATCCAATGTGCCGTGCTCCAATGTAAACAATTGTTGTGTACGCTGTATTTGAAGAATACGATCTGTACGGAATTGTCGATAGTCTTTTCTAATATGGCAGTAACCCAGTACATACCAATAGTTGTTTTCATGAAAAATACCAACAGGCTCAATGTTTCGCTCCGATGGCTTTTCTTCCCTTAATGAGCTATAGCGTAAAAAAACTTGTTTTTTCTCTGCGATACTTTCAAAAAGAACTTCCAAGGCATTGGGACACTTTTCGTTGAAAAGTTTCTGCGCCGGATCTATAAGTACTTGGGTTTCCAACGCCGAAATCCAATCTTTCTCTCTCCCGCGTAAAACAGATTTTACTTTGAACATGGCAGATTTATGATATGCACCAAGCGATTTATCGGTAAACTTCTGCATTAACTTCTCCGCAGCTAAAAAACTACTGGCTTCCTCACGGGTGAACATGATCGGCGGCAAGCGATAACCTTCCATAATGGAATACCCCAGGCCAGATTCCCCAACAATTGGCACTCCGCAGTTTTCCAAAGTGCGTATATCCCTATAGATGGTACGGAGACTCACTTGAAATCGATCGGCCAGTTCCTTTGCCTTGACTACCCTTTTAGATTGTAACTGAATAAGGATAGCAATAATTCTATCAAATCGTTTTACGGTATCAACGCTCATAAGTGAAGTACATATATTCCAAAGATAGGATTTCAAACGACAGAATGAATTGTGTATGGATCGCTTTGAAACCATATGGGTGTTTTACAAGTAAAGAACGATACAAAGTAAATCGAGATGTATGACAACCTATTGTCAACAATTAAGAAACCATAACCAAAGATGGCCGAATCTTATCTGCTGAAAGTCATTTCAACAGTGTTTTTGTTATTTTTTTAATTTAAATAATTCAAAATCAATTATTTAACAAACTCTGTGATAAAAAATGAATTCTTAGGATCTTATTACTGACACAAGGCTGTCACTAGGTGGATTTAACTTTGTAACAAACAAGATAAACCACTAAAGATGATTTACATGTACAAAACTATCGCAGAGATGAAAACGGTACGATCGGTCATTACACCTTCTGAGTTACTGGAGCATTGGCAGGGTCATCGAACACTTACCCGAAGACTTATAAAGGCTTTTCCAGAAGAAGCATTTTTTACCTATTCTATAGGCGGAATGCGACCGTTTGTCGAAATGACCATGGAACTAATAGGTATTGCCGGTCCGGGAATACAACAAATAGCGACCGGCTTGTCGGTACCTCTAAACGAACACTTTGAGCATGGTAACAAAAAATCTGCCATCTTGGAGCTTTGGGACCATGCTACGGTTCAAATCGATTACTATGGATCCCAGATTGGTTTGGAACGCTTTCACGAGTCTATCAAGACCTTTGGTGAATATGAAAGTAAGGTGTATGAGGCTATCCTTTACTTTATCGATAATGAAATTCATCATCGTGGACAAGGTTATGTGTACCTACGCTCCTTGGGAGTTGAACCTCCGGCATTTTTGGAACGGTAAAAGTACTAATATGAAAACAGTTTTGATTTTTAAGACTTCTGTATCAGGGAGTAAAGAGGTACAACGACTAAGACCCTTCTTGGATAAATTGATCAATGGGGACGGGAGATGGAATTTTGATCTGGAAGACTGCGATCGAATTTTGAGGGTAGAAGGGCACGCTCAAATAGGCCTTGCTGTCATGGAACTTATGGCTGCATGCAATCATCAATGTCAAGAACTAAAATAGAAAAATAAGCGATTAGAAACGAAATATGGGTGGCAAAGTAACATCAATCAGCTGAATTGGATGCAACGATGACCCACATTTGCTTTTCCTCCTCATGGTTCCAAGTTCCGTAATCCGTAATTTCTTTTTGAATAACGAAACCCGCTTCTAACAGTTCTTCCTTAACGTATTCCAATGATAGGGTGTGTGCGCTCGCTTGTTCTTCCCGAGTTTTTCCTTTATGAGGTTCTTTCAGTTTTTCCAGAATTAAAAGCCGACCATTCGGTCTCAACGAACTTCTTATATGTTGTAACACCGTTTTATACGCTTCTATTTCATGATACGTATCTATGACCATAACGGCATTTAACCGAGTCATTGGTAGCTTTGGGTGGTCTTCATCGCCCAATATGGTCTGAACGTTCGTGATTTCTTGTTCTGCCAAATACGCTTCCAAGTTTTGGAGTCGATATGCCGCAATGTCAACTGCAAAGACTTTGCCCTTGCTTCCGACTTGTTTAGAAAGATGAATCGTTAGATAGCCTTCATGGCAACCTAAATCGGCCACATGGTCTCCTTGTTTGATGCTGGCCAACTCCATTAACTTCGAAACACGCATCCAACTATCTCTATCTTTCCAATCTTCCTTAGCATACTGCGCATAAGCGGTAACGCCAATAAAAAAAATGAAAAAGAATTTTATAAGGCTATTTTTGATTTCCATAATCCCAAGATACAACCACGACGGGTTGTTTTGCTTAAATATTTCTTAAAACCTCATACCTTCTAGCAGACTAGTAAGTAGGTCTTAGGCAGACCTTCTTACGTTTTATCGTCAAGAATAGGCCGTTTGTTGGCATAACCGCCTGCTATATGGGGAATTTGCTATCTTACGTACTCGAGAAACTATGAACTATGATAAAGAAAATTACGCTTTTTGTTTTATTGGTCGTGATCAAAATAAATGCACAAGAAGGGCCAATAAAAATTGTAACCGAAGAAGTTACGAATCGATTGGCCTTTTATGCGGTGAACGAGACAGAACAAGATTACGATGTGCAATTAACGATCAAAGGGACCAACTTTCGCCAAAGCAAAGCTAGACCTCGACTTTTTCGAGTACCTGGAGCCTCTAAAGTACGAATGAAAATGATTATACCCTTGAGAGGCAAGAAACCCAACTATACCTATGATTTAAAGGTGAACGATAGTCTGTCTAGGAGAGCCGTCAAAGCCGAATTCGAACGGATAAAAATCAAACCGAAAAAATCGATTACAGTCTATATAACCGAAAAATGTATTTCGTGTGATAGTATTGTACAACCCTTAGAACGAAGCAATTACTTGTACAAATCACTCGTTTTAAATGACCATTCCGACGTTAAAGATCAACTGAAGCGGTCTTTTGCCCAACCGCTCGATTCTATTGATAGGCCCATCATCAACTTGGGAGGTCGTTTGTTTACCACCATCGAAAACTACGAACAGTTGTTGGACGAATTAAAAAAGGAATGACTTACTTCTGCATAGGCCTATTCGATTTTAGTCTTGGGTTCCATTTCTTAGAGGTATTGATAAAATAGACTCCTGTTAGTAATACTCCGGCTGCTATAATTGATTGCAGGGTAATCTGTTCGTTTAGAAAGTACCATCCTAACAGTAAGGCGATGATAGGGTTCACATAGGTAGAAGTCGCTACTTTTTCAGGAGAAACTATCTTTAACAGATAATTGAAAGAAGTGAAGGCAAGAATACTTCCAAAAATTATCAACAAAAACATTACGGATTGAACAGAAGTGCTCCATACCAAAGGGGATGACCATTCCTCTTGCAAAACAATACTGGCCATGAGCAACATACTTCCGCCCATAAGCATCTGGTATCCTGTATTTACAAAGTAGTTTGTAGGGAGATCGGCTTTCCCCACAAAAAGGCTCCCATAACCCCAACTGACCATACAGGCAAATATCATCAGCATACCTACAACAGAACCTTCTTTGGTAATTACTTCTTTTTGACTTACCAAGAGATAAATGCCGATAATGCCCAATACTACGCCGACAACCGACATAGCCTTTATTTTCTTGCCTTGCAATATGCGCATCAATAAAAGCACTACAAGTGGTTGCGCTGAAATTTCCAGGGCTGCGAACCCGCTATCAACATATTTCAATGCCCATACCACTACCCCATTTCCGAAAGTAAGAAACAAGAAACCTGCAATGGCCGTATTTCGTAGTTGCTTTGGTGATATTGCAACCGAAATGCCCAGGGGTTTGCAAAGAAGACCTATTAGAATTCCAGCCGTGGTAAAACGTATTCCCGCCAGCATGAAAGGAGGTAACTCGGATACGGCAATTTTGTTGAGTAGGTAAGTAGAACCCCAAATCACATAAATTGCAAAGAATGCCAGTACTACAAGAGTAGTGTTCCGAGGTATCCCCATAAAAGAAGCTTATCAACTATTATGGTTCAATATTAAGAATAAGCTAGATACTACTGCTCAATATGTTGCCAAAAATATGAAAGTATCTTTAGCGTATGTTTTCTGCTGCTATTTCAAATTCAAAAGTAGCCTTCCCCTGTGTGGCCATCCAGAAATTATTGGTGTTGCCCCAGGAGCTATCGGGAGCTGCAGGTCTTGAAAAATTTTCCAGATCGGACTGAACTGCCGCTATGTTATCCTGCGAAAGTTCTTCCTTAGAGATTACCACGGTTAAGGCTTTAAAAGATTTTTGTGCATCTTCATAAGACGGAAGCCGAGTGCCATTTCGCTCTATTAGTTCTTCCGCTGAAAGTGTTTCGATTGCTTCCGCAGTGAATTCCCCAAAGGAAATACCGGCTTCGGGATTTTGTGCTACTTGTATCGCTTCTAATTCGTCCGGGCCTATAAGTCCCATTAGATAGAGTTCCAAATTTCCATAAGGAATACTATTGCCCCCATTGGCGAAAGTTCCAAAACCATTGCTGCCATTTAAGCTGCCTCGATAACTATTGCCTCCCAAGGATACCAATTCATCGAACCCGCCTAGTTGACCTGCCACACTAGCGTATCCCCAATGGCCCCCCACCGTAGTGGAAATAAAACCTTTGTTTCCCCATAAGTGTACGATTTCATGAAGAAATGGTCCGTTTCTAATATATTCGACTCTGGGCATATAAATGATACTTTTTAACCTTCCGTCAGAACCATAACTCCCCGAATTGTCATAGGTATTGGACCCTAGCCCTTCTATCAAGTTTTGAACAGGGGTTGTACGTCCAAAAAACAAATCTGGTGGTTGTACGGCTTCAACGGAGAGAATGATGATAAAATCAAAATCATCTTCTAAGAACTCATATACCTTTTCAGATATCATTCTTATGTCTCCTTCCCCTTGAATGAATTTATTGTATTCTGCCGTTGTAAGAACGAGATTGGTCATTAGGCGATCTTCTGTCAACAAAAACCCCTCTTCAAAAACAATACTCCCCGTATCGGGAACTTCAGATTCTTCCGTTGGTTGTTCTTCTTCTTGAGGATCTGTACCCTCAGATGGTGTATCTTCTGGTATCTTTTCCGATACATCGTCGGTAGCACAGGAACCAATGAAAACAAGGATGAACAGTAAAAATGTTTTAATAGATAATCGATAGTCAGCTATATGGAGTCTCATTATTTGGGATTTTTAAGTTCTAGGGCCTTTATATAACTCTAATATCGATTATTTATTTCCCCTGTATAAAAGCATCCATAGCCATGCAAAGGATTGAAAAAGACGGGAATCGCAATCGCTACATTTTGTATTATTTATATGGATATAGATGATTTCTCGTAAATAGTTGGCTTTTACCAAATTTTAACATTTCAAAGGTTTTAAATTTTAAATCATTGATTATGAGATTCATATAAGTTGTCTCCTCCCCCTTAAAGCATAAAATATGCACTTTTTTAAATTAAATAGTACCTTTTTATGCATAGTACTGTAACAAAATCAAACTGGTGTCGTCTATTAGTTGTAAGCGATTTAAAAACAACAATATTATGAGAACTATACATCCACATTTAAGACGTCCCAAAATATATTTCAGAATAGGATTTGGTTGGTATACTGACAGAAGTTACGATCAGAAAATAAAAAATTTAAAAACAGTTCAACACTAAAAACAATACATCATGAAAGCGAACAGAAACAGAACGGCAACAGAATCTAGAACGGGACAGTACTTTTCAAGCCTGAGCAACAGCAAAAGGGCCCAGTGGGCACAGTACCGAAACTTTAACCGATAACAGATGTACGTCGGAGGGCACGGTCGCCACAACTGGGTCGCCAAAAACGACAGTTCGGCCAAGGCGATTTCATTTCGAAGCACCCCCGGCCTACTTTTACACCATCAATTAAAAACAACAACGAAACAACAACATTAAAAACAAGACATCATGAAAGCAAATAGAAACAGAACGGCAACAGAATCAAGATCGGGACAGTACTTTTCAAGCCTGAGCAACAGCAAAAGGGCCCAGTGGGCACAGTACCGGAACTTTAACCGCTAGTCGGGAACAGAAAACATCCATCAAAAAAACAACAACGAAACAACAACATTAAAAACAAGATATCATGAAAGCGAACAGAAACAGAACGGCAACAGAATCAAGATCGGGACAGTACTTTTCGACCCTGAGCAACAGCAAAAGGGCCCAGTGGGCACAGTACCGGAACTTTAACCGCTAGTCGGGAACAGAAAACATCCATCAAAAAAACAAACATCATGAGAACCTTCATCAATCAATATCCGACAGAATCCAGACAGTCCGTATCACTTCATCTGTTAATGGACAACAAACGGTTCCGCAACGTCGAACAGTCATTTAGCCTTCAATAGCCACCATACCTAGATGGAATTAAAAAGGGATACACCTCATCAATGTATCCCTTTTTATGTTTTTGTTTCTTCCGAATGTTTCTCCAACCCACTTATCGGTTTTAACGATTTTATTCTTCCATAATACGATACACTTGGCCTCCCTACAGATCGGACCACCACATTGGCCCAACCGGAACGCCCAATGTTCATCGTGACTTCTTGCACACCTACGGCCCCATTGGTCCTGAATCTGTAAACAAAACGTTTTTTCTTGACCACCAACGAACTCTTCTCTAGTTTCGCATTGATCAAAATGGGACCGGACCCATTATAATCCGGAGCTCTCGCTATCCCAAAATAGGGCAAATAGGCAGCTACCTGACCGTCATCGATAAGCAAATAGTTGTCATTGGTCACCAAGCTAATCTGTGGACCGGTTCTGGGGTTAATGCTAACCGCTTCAAACCGAAAACTACCCGTTTCGACCAATTCCTTAGTCACAGCAAACTGTTCAAGGGATTTTTCTTTTTTTGTCTGTGCATACGTAATGCCAAACAGACCTAAAAAGACTATATATAAAACTACTTTTCGCATAACACTTGGCTTTCATTTTAATGCCTCATAGGCTTTTTCATACCTTCATGTGGCCACTTCGCGGCGAACAAAGACCCTGAACTCGTTTACTTCAAAAACAATACCATACTATTCTTGAATCAGCGGAAGTTGTATTTGTGACGGGTATCTATCGGAATGGTGTACCCTATTACGGGCAATCACACCTTCTTTCTCATCGTAATTATCTCCACCGGTATTTAAATTTCGAGCAAATCGCGGAAAGTTGCTACTGCTTATTTCGATTCGTATTCGATGGCCTTTTTTGAAAAAATTACTCGTCGCCATGGGCGTGAGGTCTAACTCGTATACCGTTCCTTTTTTCATAAACACTTCCTTTTCGTATCCTTCACGATAACGTACTCTTTGAATAGTTTCATCGAGATTATATGCCCTGCCATCGGGGTATACATCAATTAACTTGATGGTGAAATCGGTATCCTTGGCATCAGAGGATACGAACAGTTTTGACTTAATGAAGCCGCTCAATTCTACCCCTTTTTCTAAAGGATCTGTCGTGTATACCAAAATATCGTTTCGGGTCTCCATGGCCTGTTGGTCAAAAGCACCTCCTTTTACGGCATTTCCGGTGCAACAAACATTACCTCCGTGGGAAGGTACCGGATTCATGGGGTCATATACGAACTCATCCGGACTATCCCGGTCCCCAGGCTTTGTTACGTTTAAAGTACCATCTCCATAAAGACTGTTGGCCTTGCCCGAACTATCTAAATAGTAAGTGGTCATTTGGGCTTTTTTAGGAGGCCACTGCTCGGCTACCTGCCATTTATTGCTTCCCATGGTGTAGTATTGCACACGAGGAGTCTTCTTCTGAAAATCGTTCTGCGTGCCTTTTAACCATAAATCGAACCAAGCGTAGATTTGTTCATCATAGTTCAATCGGGCATCCCCTACACTTCGCTCGCCAACAACGGTATTTTGGGACGCCCTGGTATATGAACAGTGCAATACCGGTGCAATGACCAAATACTGGTTGTCTCTAACAATAGGATCTTTGGCATTGGTTCTAACATGATTGAATAAAGCTATGTTGGGGCTTATAGATACGTCGTACCAAGAGGCGAACCAAAAACTAGGTACGCCGAAATCCATATTGTCGTGATACAGTCCGCCCTCATACCATTCCGGATCATTTGGTTTGCGGATGACCATTTTATCAAAAATCTCTCTTTTGCCATGCATATTCTGTAGCATGTCCTTGATAGGCAAATGGGATAGTGCCTCTTTCATGTCGACCTCAGGATTTTCAGGTGCCAAATCATAAAAACGGGAAATACGAACAAGATCTTCCTGGCTGGCCCCTTTAGGAATTCGAGGTTTAAATTTATCATGTTCCACCCCATAGAGCCAAGAAAAGAAAAGCAGCTGTTCTACGCCGCCACGATACCAGTTTCCTTGTTCGTGGTATGCACCGACCCTGCCCACTCCCGCACCAAATCCCTGGGGAACCATAGCGGCATGTGATGGATGGTCTAAAGCAGCAACGGCCATCTGCCATTCGGCGGTGGAGGAACAACCCAACGTGCCTATTTTTCCATTGGACCATGTTTGATCTTTCATCCATGAAAAAGCATCATAACCATCTGTTAGGGGTGTTCCCAAAATGTCCCACTCCCCTTCCGAATAATAGCGGCCCCTTTCATTCTGTACCACATAAGCGTAGCCGCGTTTAACTACACTCAAAGCCCTTTGTGCAGTTCTTGTTCGCTGTTCCCCATCTCCCCATGAATTGAAATTATAGGGAGTTCGGGAAAAGATAATAGGTACTTTTTCTATTCCCTTTGGGCGGTAGATATCGGTGGCCAAACGAATTCCATCGCGCATTGGTACCATTACCTTTTGGTCAATAACAGCGATATGCTCAAGTTCCTCGAATACACTTTCCTGTGACCGCATTAATGTCGTCGCAACAAAATAGATAAAGGCGGCGGCTAAGTACCGGAATATTGGTTTTTTCATAATCGTATTTCGTTGGATGTTTTATATGGCTACCTAAAATACGAAAATCTAATTTTCCCAAAGGAGGAAATCCAGAAACAAAAAGCCCTATCCAATTACAGATAGGGCCTTTGCTTTCTATAGCAATTGTATTTTTGTTAATCATCCAGAGAGAATTCTTCTTCCGTGCCATCGGGATAGATAAGGGTTGCCAAATCGTCGCAGCTACCATCTCCAAAATCAACCGATACTTGTAAGCCATTTTTGGCCAAGGTCATGACACCCTTACCAACATGGTCACAGCCAAACATCGTTTCCAATAAATCGGTAATATTCACTACATAGGTGTTTCCCTCTGCTTCGATGGTCCAGCTACCATCTAGCGTAAACATACCATTCTCGAAGCTCTCATCGAATACAACACCTATGGTCTTGGTACCACTTTCCGAGATAAGGGACCCATCCTCAAGTGTAATGGACATGTCACTTGTAATAGTATAAGTAATGTTGTCTGTAATCTCACTAGAAAACGAGAAAGTTCGTGTACCATCAATACGAACGGCCCCAACCATGAAGTCTGTAAAACTCACGGTTACGATAGCACTATTAGCTGTTACTTCATAAACCGCCGAAATACTTCCGTTGACATTTTCACTCCCTTCGATGCTGCAATCGGTAAAGGTGGCGGTAAAACCCGTATCCGTGTAAGCGGTTTCGTAACAATCGATTGTCTTGGCAGATTTGGCGGTTTCACCATTTTGAAAGATATCGGCTATAATTTCATCGGTAACACCAGAAATTTCGTCTGTGTTCAATACCGTCTGAACCTCTGTTGTCGACAGTGTGGTATCTTCATTTATGGGATTCTCGTTGTCTTCGCTACAAGAGAACACTATTAGTGATAAGGCGGTTAATAAGGCAATCCGTTTTGTTGCATTTAGGACGCTTTGCATATTTGATAGATTTAAGGTTATAAACAGTTTAAACGCTCATTGCAACCTTTTTAGTACGAAAGCCTACTTATTTAACATTGATAGGGACCTTATACCTTACGCCTTACAAAGAAGTGTATTACTTAATAGTATAGGCATATTTCAATCCTAAAATATAAAAGGTTTCACGGTCGACATCACTTAAATCGTCCTGTAAACGGATGAATGCCCCGATACGGCCCCCATTCTTTATTTTGTAATCGGTTCCCAAGGTTAAACGATACCGATTAGGGCGCCCTTCCTCCGCTTGGATACGATTAAAGTACTCGGCGGCAAATTCGGGATCCAACTTCCATCCTTTGATATTATATGCAACTGCGGCTTTAAAACGAACGAATCTTCTGGCCTCGTTGTTATCGACCCCCAATTCGGTTTTGTTTTGATAACGGAGCCGATACTTTAGGGTAAAATCATCGGCTTTATGCCGGTACCGTAGGTCAAAATGATATCTAAAATGATTCTCGTAACCTTGGATTCGCCCCCGATTATCATTTTCTCGAGTATAACGCGCGGCTGCCCCTAGTTTCAAACCTTTGATCAGGGTTCTGTTTATCTGAAACTGTCCGAAATACTCGTCTATTGTTGAAAAGTCATCCTTAAGCCTAAACTGTCCTTCGAGTTCCAGTTCCCACTTTTTATTGGGTTCATAACCGAGCTCTAGGGAGGTCCAACTCAAAAAGTCTTGGGTTTGGGCATTGCATATAGGGGTTGCCGATAACAGCAGGACAAAGCCTACTGCTTTTAACGCATTGTTCATAAATTACTTTTTGTTGGTTTTTTTATCTCCGTAGTAGTAGATGGTGAGTCTTGCGGTGTCCCTTAAAAAGTCTACGTCACCGATTTGTATCCTATTAATGGTAATTCCGGTCCGTTTCTCTAGGTCTTCTTTTAACAGCTCGTAATTCTCGGGCAGGATATTTTCGATTTTTTCATAAATAATATCTTTACTCACTTCGTTCTTCAACAGCCAAAACCGCTCAATGACCGCGATAGCACCTACTACCAAGCAATTACCGATAATGATTTCGGCATAGCTCAGTTTTTTATTGGCGAGCGAATTGATTACAGAAATGCCGATAACCACGAACAGGTAGGTCATTTCCTTTATTTCGATGGTATCGGTACGATATCGGATAATCCCAAAAATAGCGAACAGACCCAAGGCCATTCCCATATCGAGTTCATACTTTTTAAGGGTAAAACAAAGAAAGAAAACAATAATACTGATGAGATAATAGGTGAAAAGGTAGTCTTTGCGTTCTGTTGCGGAGTAGTACAGATAGCGAACAATAATGGTCAAAAAGAAAATATTGATTCCAAAGCGGAATAACATCTTTAACAGGTCGTCATCGTAAAAAGGGATTTCCAAAAATTCCATTAGGCAGCTGTTATTTTTTTGATTCGCAGTAGTTTCTCTTTAAATAAATTGTATTTCACATCGTCGGACAAGCTCAAGAGTCCCATACAGTACTTACTTATCCGGTAAGGATGTATTGCTTCTTTCTTCAAAACCCGAAACAGGAGACTTCCTCTGTTAAAACTAGCTTGTTTCAATTCGGCTACCACCAAATTGTTCATTGAATGCTCTTGAGCATCGTTATTAAAACAGATATCGGTGTCAAAAGTGGCTCTTTCGCCGGTAAGGATATTGACTAGAGTTATCCTCTGAAACGTATTCTGTAACATTGGGAACAAAAGCGCATCGGAACCTATATGCGGCTTTACAAATTCCATGGCCTCTTGGGAAAGCATTGTTTGAAAATCGGAAATAGATTTACGTAGCTTTTTGGTCCGACCCTTGTTACTCTTCTGTTTTACTTCTAGATAATACCGTTTCGAATCGGTATATGCTCGGATCCTTATTTTCATACGGTTGCCTTTTCCGTTATGGTGATCCGTATAAAACTGTTTGTTTTTCGTGTCGAAATATTGGTTTTTGTAACCCATGACGCGATTTCCGTCGATCTCCAAGACGGTGTAGTGACCCAGTACCTTTTCTAGAATGCTTACAAGCTGTTGACGATGAAAAATGAATTTAGTGTCGATTCGGTCCATTAAGGACACTTTGTCCATGGCATTGAGATGAATCGGGTCAAATAAGTCTATAATGGTATGTAGGTTTAGGGAATTCTGGACTGCTTCCGGCATCTCGGATTAACTATTAGATAACACAAATCTAAATATTAATTTACGATCTACTCTCCCAAAGGGTCAAAAGGTTGAATTGGTTTTGAATTGTCAAAGGTGATATGGGAGCAGCTCTTTGTCAAATAAAGGATATTTGACCCGTTCGTAGTTCCTTAGGGAACACCTATCTTTTTAACAAAAAGTAGCCTCTAATTCGGGGGAAATTGGTCACGTTTACGGCATACCAATACGACCCCGAGGGTAACGCACGACCTTTAAAATCTCCGTTCCATGCTTCACCGGGGGCAAGTTGTACTAAAAGCTTCCCATACTGATTAAAGACAAAAATAGTCTCTACCGTAATGTCTTCGGAACTGTTGACAGACCATGAATCGTTGAATCCGTCATTATTAGGGGTGAAAAATTTGGGTATTTCCTCCACCAGCTTTTGTGCAGAGGGCCTTATGGTAGAAAAACTGGCAGGGATACAGCTGTCGGATACCCGTGTACCTTCATAGGTGGCTATGCTCACAAAAATCTGTGTTCCTGCAGGCAAAGATGTATCCAATTCTAGGCTAGTAACGAATCCCACGTCTTCATTGTCCTTTATATCGGTGCCGCCGGGGCTGGTACCTATTGATACCAGATACCCGTCTACTCCAGCCACTGCCTCCCATTGCAGATTTGTATCCAATGGGACATCTGTACTGTTTGCCTCGGGAAAAATTAATTCGGCACACGGCGATGTAGGTAACGGGTCACCAGTGGTAAAAGAGATGGGTTCGCAACCAACGGCACTACCGGCATCATTGTACGGAATAACTGTTACATAATAACGTGTTCTTGGTTTGAATTCCGGTGGCTGTACATTGGTGCCATTACCAACATCTTCACGATTCCATACTACGGGGCCGTTAGGATCCCTTTCTCTAATACTCATAAAATAACCAGAGGCAGAAAAGTTTCTAATCCAAGTGATGTTCGCCACGACCGAAACCAGTTCATCCCCATTAAAGGGGTTGATAATTTCAGTACATTGCGGAATAAAGAGGCCTCCCGTACTAAACCGTACCTCCCTGCATGTTCCATTAACACCATCTTCGTTATAGGGAATGATAGAAACAAAAATATCGGACCCTTGAGGAAGGTCTTCGTCCAAATCAAGGAAAGTTACTGATCCAAGATCTTCGTCGTTCATAATATCAACCCCTCCAGATGAAGTACCGATACGCACAATATATCCTGTTGCCCTTTCCGCAGTATCCCAAGTGAAATCAATATCGAGCGAAACACCGATCGATCCTGCAGCGGGAGTACCAAGACTGGTACATCCGGGAGCTTGGGCATGGAAACCCTGTGTAAAGAAAAACAGGGTTCCCAACAGTATGACGGTAAGGTTAATTTTTAACTCTAATAATTTCATGACGTACGAGATTAAAAGTGCCAGGTACCTTGTCTATCAATCTTTAGAATAGGCAACAAAGCTTTTCAACCCTTCTCCCAAGATAAGTAAAATATTGGAAGTGCTATTTTTACAGATTATAGAAGACGATTAGATTCATTCGTTAACTTGTTTCTTAGTTAAGAATCAGAGGTTTTACGGAGATGTACCTAGAAATCTTCGACTAGATGTTGGTAAAATCGTATACGATATACTATTTTAGCAAAATGATTCAAAAGACAAGTTTCAGAGATCAGGTACGCGAATATCTCTTGCAACAAATGCGTGAAGGAAAGCTGAATGCGGGGGAATCAGTAAATCTAGCTGCTTTGGCACGTAAGTTAAATGTCAGTGTAACACCCATCCGTGAAGCTTTGACCCAGTTACAACAATCACAGGTGATCGAAGCCATACCCAACCGCGGTTTTTTCATCAAGGAGCTTAGTCATCATGAGGCCAAGAATTTATATGAATTGGTCGCTCAATTAGAGGTACTTGCCTTGGAACAGTCCGAGTTTGACGAGGCCACGATCGCCGATATGCGAAAGCAGCAACGGTTGATACAGGAAGCGGTAGACCCTCTCGATAGAATTAACGCGTACATGGAGTTTCACCGTTTATTGACCAAGAACTATAAGAATACTGTTGCGCAGCAAATTCTCGGGGATTTAAAAACACGTGTATTCCTATATGAAAAAGCTTTTATGTCCGATGAGTCGTTCTACTATAATTCCGACAATCAACATGAGGCGATTATTTCTGCCATCGAGGACGACAATGTGCCTTCCGCCGCCTTGGTACTTAAAATGAACTGGTATTTGGTGCAGGATTATATCGAAAAACAATTGGTGGTACTATAGCTATAAATGTCTTTTCGCCGCCTTGCAAAACTTTTTGGATTTTAAACTCTTGGGTACCTACTCCAGCTCCTTTAAAATGTTTTCAGCTGAATTGGTAATGCCTTTGTAACAACCATATGCCCATCTGCTGAATAAGAATAGAAAAATCATCATTGTAGGAAGATACCATAGCCATACTTCATGGTTTAGAAAAATGTCTTTTCCTTTCATGATCATACTGAAAACCGGTAAACTGGTCAATACAAACAAAAAACTACCGTAAATGCCCATCCGTTGCCATAATAACAACCGATTCTTAGCTTTTGTAAATTTCACTAAGGTGTCTCTATAACTACCATTGGCTACATCAATTCCCTGGATTTTTCCCAAGGCATTGAGAACCAGAATCGGTAGTAGTATCAAGAAAACCAAACTGATCACCCCCGAAAGTTGTAGGTACCACGTGTCTAGCTTATTAAAATGAAATATGATATATAGGGCCGCTAGATAGCAGATAAAAGCACCTGCCATTTCATAACGCCTTACTTTACTGAATTTATTACTAAATCGTTGTTGTGTCATTCGTAGGATTATTTCGTTCGTTAATCTTTTTTGTTTCTCCAGTTCTTGACTCATCTGAGTCCACGTGGCTTGTAGTTCTTCCAATTCCATCCTTACTGCTTTTTACGGATTTCAGATGTTAATTTTTGTTTGATACGGGAAATACGAGTCCCAACATTTGTAGGGGTCAGTCCGGTTATTTTGGCTATTTCCTCATATTTTTTCCCCTCTAATAGCAACAACATCAACCCTTTTTCCATCACATTCAATTGATGAATGTATGTGTAGAGCTGCCGAAGTCTTTCCTCGAATATTGCGTCGTATTGCTCGGTCTGCTCCAATACGAGTTCGTTGATAGCTACTGTATTCCACTGTCGCTTTTTTTGCTTTACTCGGGTAAGAGCTGTATTTAGTGCTACACGATACATCCAAGTACTTATTTTCGATTCATTTCGAAAGTTATCGAACGATTTCCAAAGCTGATATACAATATCCTGATACAGATCTTGTTGATCTTCCCTACTATCGGTGTAGATGGTCGTAATCTTGAAAATGATTCCCTCATACCGTTTAATCAGTTTTATGAACTCTTCCTTGTTTGGCATGTACGTACTTTACTCGATAATCGAGATTTAAAAAGCTCCGACGTTTGCGTCGAAATCAAAATTGAATTTCCTTTTAATGCCTCGTGGGCTTGCTACGCCTTCACGTAGCCGTTTCGGCGGACGAAGGCTCCGAGGTTATTTATTTGGTCAAATATATGGTTCTCTAGCAACGATTATTTCATGAGGCGGCCGATTTCAAGAAACCTACCACCCTACTTTGGATCAAGGTGGCTGGTAAGGCCTTTTTCGTTCTCTTTTGCTATTCACTTATATATTGGTATCCATTCTTTTCGGAAAATCACAAAGTTTTTGTAAAAAAGCCGTCAAAAGAGTATTGTAAGGTACTTTTATCAAAGTTTTGAACGCTATAACGAATTTTTGCAAGTTTTAGAAGATTCGTTCGTTCTCAGTCTTTTAACAATTTAAAAGTATGGGATATCTATCTGCACAAATTGAAGCATTGGCAAAAAAGACAAAAAAAGAAAAACCCTCTTTGGTCAAAAGAGAGTTTTCATGTGGTATTTTCCAGAACTACGGTACTTCTGAAATAGACTATTCAGACAAATCTAAAGATTAGGTTTGTTCGCTCTTGGCTACCTTACCTATGAATGCCCGAATCTGTGATGGAATGTTCGAATCGTCGAAAACTGCCTCGGTGACTTCCCCTTGGGAGATTAGTTTTATGCGGTACAATTGTCCGTCTCGCAATTGGGGATTGGAAGAAGCAGATTTTGCCGCCATCATGTGATATAGGGCATGTATTTCTTCTTCGGGGAGAGCAATGTCTCCGTGATAATTCTTTGGAATATTTGCAAAACCCCCTTCTACCGAAATTTCATATTTCATACCGATACTATTTGGAGTCCGACTTCCACAAAACTATTCTGAATAACCATTAAGGCATTCGTACTTACTTTTTCTTCCTGCGTGAGACGTTCTGTGGTCTGTATGATTATTTCTAGCATATCGTTAAAATCTGCGGTACGCCATAGCACTTTTAGCGTCTCGAACCAAATGAGGGCACATTCATCGATACCGATTTCCAAACAACTCAAATAAAACGCCTTATTAGGAATACCCGAATTAATATGTACGCCTTGATTATTTGCGGAACCTGTATACAGGTCATCCATGTGATCTGGTTGGGAATCGAACTCATTGGCAGTGCCTGGGGCCTTCATGGAACGTATAGCCACTCCAGGGAACGCATCGGTAACGACGGTATCACCGATAAGCCAATCGGCTTCGGAAATATCTTGCTGTAAACATTTTTGTTTGACGATGGTTCCAAAAACATCCGAAAAATGCTCATTTAAAGACCCCGATTGGCCGCGGTATTCTAAATTCGCCAAAAACTGGGTAACCCCGTGCATGAGCTCATGGGCTACCACGTCGATGGCGCCGGCAAAATTGTTAAATTCTATTCCGTCACCATCGCCATAGGTCATTTCATCACCATCCCAGTAGGCATTGTTGTAGTCGACACCGTAATGTATGTTCGATACAATATCAAGGCCATTGCCATCGATAGAATCTAAACCAAAAGCCTTTTTGAAGTAATCCCGAACATAACCTGTCGTATCATAGGCTTTGTTCGCCGTTGCATCCGGCACTTCTGGCTCACCTTCCCGACGTACTAGTTGCACGCGTTGTTCGAACTGATTGTTGGAGTCGTATATAAAGCGCTCCCCTTTAGACTCTTGCGAGGTTGATTTTAATAGATTGTTGAGGGTTTCATTGCGTTTTTGCCAGATTCTATGGGTATCATTCAGTGTTTTTTTGCAATGAATATTTCCTCGCTTTGCAAGTGCCTCCAAAATATAAGGCGGCACAATATGACATTGATGCTTTGTACACATGATATAAGATTTTAGGGTTATTACTACAATTTCCCCAGTTTAAAGGGGGTTTGCAAAATTGGAAAGTTAAGCTTCTGGTAAAAAGGCGTTAAAAAGCTGCTAAATGGGTTTTGGGAATCGTATCAAGACTTCTTGCCTACTAAAAGTTTTTACCGGCCATTCCATGAATCAGCAGGTTTTGTTTCCACTCCTGAAGATGTAAGAAAGGCACCTATAGCCGTTAGTGAAGCTTTACAAAACTAGTATTGCATCAAGGACTTTTGGCAATATTTGGAGACTGTTTTGAAAGTTGTTTATTATTCTTTGGGAAAAAGGTTCTTGTCCAACCCAGGAATTACTTTAAGGGCGTTCTTATAGTAAACCTTACGTAATACATCGTCCGGTAAGTCTAAACCGTACATTGCCCAAAATGCGTGGTATTTTTTGTAATAGGGAAAATACTCATCATCGCTCTCCAAGATCCGAAAATAGGTCGGGAATTCATTAGGCCTCCAACTATCTTTCCCAAAGAGGATACGGTCTTGATATTCGATAAAAAAGGCCTTTGCCGTTTTCGGTTGCCGGCCCAATTCAGCGATAACGGCCGCAATGCCAACATACATATTGGGTATTTCATTTAGTAATTCGCCCAATTTCTGCAGATTATTGGCATACCAGCCCATATGGGCATTGATGAATTTGGTATTCGGATGCTTTTTGAACATGCGGTGCTGTTCATCAATGATTTGCTGCCAAGGAGCGGGATCCGTATCTGAACGCTTTCTTCGTGGGCGGGTCTTTAACTCCAACCAACGTTCGTTGTCGCTGTTCATAGGATCCCAAAAGGATTTCGGATCCGCCGCATGAATCAATACGGGTATGCCTAGTTCTCCACACTTAGACCAAACAGGATCCAATCGAGGATCATCAATAGCAAGACGGTTCCCATTGATATCTTTATAACGCAACCCTAGACTTTTAAATATTTTGAGCCCTTTTGCTCCATTTTTTACATCTTCCTCCAACTGTTTCGCCGCGCGAGCGCCCCAATCTGGTTTCCCTACCCCATCGAAATCAACGTTGGCAAAGACAACAAAGCGGTTGGGATAGGTCGCTTCTATATTTTCTACCTTTTTTCGGAGTGAATTGCCCGACCCACCACTAAGGTTTACCATAACTCCCTCGTTTAGGGCATCCATTTCTGAAACCAATTGTTTTAATTTGGCTATAGACATGTCTCTTTGATGGCTATGTACATCAATAAACGGGTATTTGGCGCGTGGCACCTCTTCGCCTTCCACTACCAATGTAGATTTTGGATTGTATTCTTCAAAAGACATTTCCTGTGCACCTAATTGAAATACTATCGAGAGTAACAAAAATGGTAAATACTTGTTTATCATTTTTTTTAATGAATTTATTTTAAGTTTTTATTTAAATGATTGAACATTGCCTGAGTTTCATTTCACAAACCCATTTTTGTAAGCAAGGCATCATAGGCTTCCTTCGTATCCAAATCAATGGCTTTACCCTCCGGGTCGACGACATACATATCACCTTTGTATTTCCGGATGATTTCCTTTGCGCCCTGATCCCTATCTAAATCTGTTAATTCAGAAAAGTAGCGGGAACTAAAAACCGCCGGCACCCCTACACGGTTACCGTATGATGTAACTATGATACCTTTATTTTCTGAGGCAAAGGCTTCCATGAGTCTTTTTAGGTATGAGGTGTCAATGAGGGGTTGATCTCCCAGCATCACCAAGATACCGTCTAAAGTTTGCTCAGTATTCATGAGGTTTTTTATACCGTAGGCAAGGGAACTTCCGAGACCGTCTTCCCAGTTTGGATTCATCAGCAATTCTACCTTGTATTTTGAAAGACTTTTTTGAATTTTTTGGGCATACGCTCCAAGAACAACACCTATTTTATTGATGTCCAAACCCTTTGCTTGCCGTATGGCGTGTTGTAGAAGTGTGCTATTTCCCCATGGTAATAGTTGCTTCGGCTGACCCATACGACGCGAAGCACCTGCGGCTAAGATTAAAATGGCAATGCTGTTTTTGGGATTGGACATGGTATTAAAAATAGTCTTTATTTGGAATAAGGTGCCTATCCTATCGCTATCTTTCGGTAATTTCTTTCTATTCGTAGCATAAACTGGTGCCAAACACAGAAAGATGCCGGGGTTTAAATGGCTTTTCCCCATTAATGCGATGCAAGTAGAACAAGTGTTCTTCACCTCAATCGCAGTTGTTATACATTCAGGGGGGAGAACGAGCTTTTAAAATTGGGGTGGCCAAATTTGAAGTCAGGGATATTTGAATGTGCCAAAAGCTCCGTATTTCTAGCGATTTTACTGGATGATCTAGGTTTGAACACTCCTACGACTGCCTGTCCTCACATAGTCATTTTGCCAGACGAAGGCGTCGAAATTTGATATCGAATTTCCTTGTAGTACCTCTGGGTTTGTCACCCGAAAGTTTACTACTTTTAGAACTAGAAATACCTGTTTTGCTGCATCTACCTAAAATAAGTTTGGATATTTTATCCCCAAAAGAACGCGGGGTGCACCTTCGTTTAAATAAGGAGGCATATGGGGAAGAGCTGGCAAAAAAAGTGGCAAAACGGTTGGGTACCGCAAAATATAGAGGTTGGGGACTTTATCACTCCCATAGGGATTATTGCGGACTTGGCATTTTTCTTTTTGACCAGTTGTATACCTTAGGCGTTGTGAATGATGGTTATGGTCCTCATCCCGTACTTGTGACTTTTGAAAAAGAGAAAGACTTCGTGCATTGGCTGGCCCAGGAAAACGACCAAAGTATGGCACTTTACGGAGAGAATTTTAATAATCAGACCATCACACGACTACGGCTTGAATGGTTTTTAGAGGAAAGCTATTCCCCAGTCTGGAACGACTACTGCCACTATTTGCGTACTCGAAAATAACAATTGGTATTTTCTGTTTGTTCTAGGATTTTATATATTGACCAGGATTTTTTTCAAAACTCACCTTGCAACCGTCGCAACAGAAATAGACCTTTTCGCCTCTATAATCCACAATATGTTTGGGATTCTTTTTCGAAACCGGTACTTGACAAACAGGGTTGATGTAATACTCTTCAGCAAAGATATCCGCAGCTTCGGTCGAAGCCTCCGAAACCTTATTTTCCGTGTTATTTTGAGCTGTTTTCCCAATTCTAGTTCCATTTCTAAAATGGTCGACGACCTCCGCCAAAATGCTAATGGCCACTTCACTAGCTAATTTGGCATTGATATCTAACCCAACCGGACTTCGCAATTGGGCAATACGACTTTCGGCAATACCCTCATTTGTTAAGTACTCCTTAATATCCTCCGATTTTTTTACACTAGCCACAAACCCAACATACGCTACCGTAGTTTTCAACGCTTTTTTAACCGATAGTTCATCGTCTTCGCCCTGGGTGGTAACAATGATGTAGGTGTTGTTGGCATTTTTAAGATTGGAAAAGTCTACGGTATCCAAAACTTCATTTGCCGTTGGGAAAGTTTGTGTATCGGCATCAGTGGCCATTACCGACACCTTAAAATCTGCCGAAGAAGCCATTTGTACCAACTTGCGTGCGATATTCGATTTGCCCACCACAATAATTTCCGGTTGCGGTATTACAGGTTCTATAAGCACTTCTACCGTACCCTTACTTTGACAACTCATAACATATTCTTTAAAATTTGCCGTTTCCCGTGTACCACCGTCCGGAGAAATACGAACTCTTCTATAACGTTTGGTCTTAATAACTTCCAACGCCTCTTTTACTACGATTCCACGAACACAACCACCTCCTATCCAGCCGATCAATTCGCCGGTTTCCAAAATAAGCGCCTTATCCCCTACTTTGCCCGAACTAGGAGCGATACGATCGATTACCTGCGCAACGGCAAAGTCGATACCTTTGGTTCGTTGTTTTTCAATTTGTAAGGTAAGTTCGTTAAACATCCATCAATAATTTTTCCAATTTTAATAAACTATCCAGATTATGGGCGGCTTCAAAGGCATCTAAATGTGGCATTACATTCACCATCCCTTTTTGTATTGGTTGGTAGCCTTCCATTCCTTTCAAAGGATTTAACCAGATCAGTGTTTTACATTTTCTGCGAATGGTTCGTACCGCTTCCTTGAGTACCGAAACATTCCCCGTTTCAAGGCCATCACTCAAAATTACCACAATATGCTTTTGGCTAAGAAACTTGCTCCCGTAAACTGAAAGAAATTGGGTCAATGACGCTCCAATTTTTGTTCCACTGGACCATGATGGTACCGTACTTCCGATTTGTTTTAAAATCTCTTGTTCATTATTTTGCCTTAACATAGGGGTCACATGGGTCAAATGTGTACTAAAGGTAAAGAACTCAAGCGTTTTAAAGTACTTTTTAAGTACGAGTACATATCGTAACAGGTAGTAACTATAGGTGTCCATAGAGCCGCTTATATCCAATATAAAGACTACTTTTCTTTTTTCTTTTCGTTTTCTTTTGCGAGATAGGTCCAACAACATACCTCCTTTTGAAATTCCATGTCGAATGGTATTTCGGATGTCGATGTTTCCCTTATTGGCATTTTCTAGACGCCTTTTAAAACGCATGCTCATTTGATGAAAAAGCGCTTCGGCCAATTCTTCCAACTTTTCCTTGTCCGCTACATTTACCTTTGAGAAATCGGTAAATCGCAAACGAATGTTTTCATTGGCACCTACCGTTTGCTTTGCTTCCTGTTGTTTCACTTCCTTTTTGGGAAGCTTGAATTCCGTTCCCATGAAAATGACCGTCGCCGTATCTTTTTGCTTTTTTAGTTGTTGTACCTGCTTTTTACGTTTTTCCAGGACATCCTCATAATAGCGGCTCCAAAATCGATCGAATAGTTCATCGAATCGATCAAAATGCTCTTTTCGCTTGCAATAAATAGCTTTTAGGCTGTATTGAAACAATTTACGGTCGAGTACGTAACCACGTTCGGCGACCTCAAAAGCATCGCGTGTTTCTTGTGGTCCCAACATAAATTGCCTTTCCCGACAGTACATGGTAAAATCGATAAGACGTTCTTTGAATGTTTTTTGTACTTCGACAGGCATCAGCTAACGCTTTGTGTGATTCTCGCAGATAGGTCCAAATTCTGACATATACTTTTGTGCCAAGGCTTATGTAATTGGTACTAAAAACTCTTGCACACTTTTGTTCCGTACAAACTCAACATCATCTTTGTGCTTGAGAACACTACCGATGGTGGTTTTTACAATTTCATCAGTAATATTCTTTTGGTTCATCAATAACAAAGTTTTGGCCCAGTCTAACGATTCTGCGATTCCTGGAGGCTTGTGCAGACTTGATTTTCGCAAATTATGGATAAAAGTTACCACCTGACTTGCCAACTCCTCATCGATATGGGGCAGTTTTTTAGCGATGATAGCTATTTCCCCCGACTTGGAAGGAAAGTCTACCCAGTGGTACAAACACCTACGCCTGAGGGCATCGCTCAATTCTCTCGTTCGATTCGATGTAAGGATTACCAAGGGCTTCGATTTTGCAGGTATTGTCCCTAATTCTGGAATACTAATCTGATAATCGGACAATAATTCCAACAAATAGGCTTCAAACTCTTCATCGGCCCTATCAATTTCATCAATCAGCAACACTACTTGTTTTTCAGTGCTTATAGACTGTAACAAAGGTCTTTGTAACACGTAGTCCATGCCAAAAATCTGATCTTGGAGCGATTTCT
Organism: uncultured Flavobacteriaceae bacterium; assembly: GCA_947493175.1. GTDB lineage: Bacteria > Bacteroidota > Bacteroidia > Flavobacteriales > Flavobacteriaceae > Pelagihabitans. The sequence goes on from CANLQD010000002.1 coordinate 352,106, forward strand.
TATCCGTTTCCTGTTCAAAGAGTTTTATGTGCAGTAATTGTTTTTGGTAATTCCATTCGTAGATGGTGGTATTCACATCCAACCCCTCATAACACTGTAGGCGAATTAAATCAGTTCCCAAATACGTGGCCAATGTTTTGGCCAAAACTGTTTTTCCCACGCCGGGATTGCCTTCCAGTAACAATGGCTTTTCCAAATTCTTTAAAAGGAAAATCGAAGTGGCCAACGCCTCGTTCAAAATATAATCATGCTTATAAAAACTCTTTATAAGTTCGTCTATTTCTGTAGTCAATAGCTTTCATTTATAAAAGCCATGCCGGGGGAGCATGGCTTCTTGTTGGTAAGAATTTGTCCAATACTATACAGAAGCTTCAGCTTCGGCCGCAGCCAGTTTTTTCGAAAAGTTGGAAACAAACTGTTTGAACAATTGGTTCGAAACGGTCGTGATCAAACGGGAGCCGAATTGGGCAATTTTTCCGTTTACGGTAACATCCATGATCGCATCGAGCTTTACGCCCCCTTCCTCACGATCCGACAAGTCAATAGACATGACCATTTCGGCATTTCCATTGCCTTTAGAATCTACCCCATCTCCCGTGATGACGATTTTTCTATTCTCAATATCTATCTCCTTATAGAAAATATCGGCATCGTATTTAACGCCCATAGGGCCGAACTTCATTCCTACTTTGCCCTTGTACTGATTCTCGCCTACTTTTTCGTCTACCGAAACACCGGGCACACAGTCCATAATTTTCTCGGGATCGATTAAATGCTCCCAAACCAGTTCTGTACGCTGGGGCACTTCAAAAGATTTATTTAATTGTGTTTTCATTAGATTTTTTTGCTTTGATTCCCGTACCTCATCTTCTTCCGGAAGAAACGAGGGCCGAAATTTTTAGATTAATAATATACTACAGCACCTAGGCTTTTGCCTTCTGTGCCTGAATTGCCTCCCATACTTTTGCTGGAGTAATAGGAATATCTAAATGCTTGATTCCCAATGGATACAATGCATCGATAATGGCATTCGCAATTGCCGGTGGCGCCCCTACGGTTGGAGACTCCGCTACACCCTTTGCTCCCAGAGGATGGTGTGGTGAGGGTGTAATGGTATGGCCCGTTTCCCAATGCGGCGATTCTACGGCCGTGGGTACCAGATAATCCATAAAGGTGCCGTTCAGCACGTTACCCTCATCGTCGTATTCGATACCCTCGTACATCGCTGGGGCAATACCCTGTGTAAGCCCACCATGCACTTGGCCCTCTACAATCATGGGGTTGATAATATTTCCGCAATCATCGATGGCTACAAAGCGTTTCACATCGATAGCTCCGGTTTCTTCATCTACTTCAACCACACAGATATAGGCGCCATTCGGGAAGGTAAGGTTTGGTGGATCATAGTAATGTGTCGCTTCAAAACCAGGCTCCATACCGGGCGGAATATTGGTGTACGCAGCAAAAGCGACATCCTGAATGGTCTTTGATTTTTCAGGAGCTCCTTTCACAAAGTACTTGCCTACCTCCCATTCGATATCTTCTTCACTCACCTCTAAAAGGTGCGCAGCGATTTTCTTTCCTTTTTCCTTTAACTTTCGAGCTGCAACAGCAGCAGCGGCCCCGGCAGTAGGGGTACTTCTACTTGCATAGGTACCTAATCCATAAGGGGCAGTATCTGTATCGCCTTCCTCTATCTCGATATCGGTATAGGGAATACCCAATTCTTCGGCAAGTATTTGCGCATAGGTGGTTTCGTGGCCTTGACCCTGCGATTTGGTTCCGAAACGTGCCATGGCCTTTCCAGTAGGATGTACGCGAATCTCTGCACTGTCGAACATGGCGATTCCCAAAATATCAAAATCCTTCGATGGCCCGGCGCCCACTACTTCGGTGAATGTACAGATTCCAATGCCCATCAATTTTCCTTGTGCTCGTTTTTCGGCTTGTTCTTTTTTGTAATCATCATAACCAAGCATGTCCATTGCCTTTTTCAAAGTGGCCTCGTAATCGCCACTATCATAGCTCCACCCTAATGGAGAAGCATAGGGAAATTGGTCTTTCTTGATGAAGTTCTCAAAACGTAGCTGCGCGGGATCCTTCCCGATTTCGGCAGCCAACTTATCGACCATACGTTCAATGGCATGCACCGCTTCAGTTACGCGAAAAGAGCATCGGTATGCAACCCCTCCGGGAGCTTTGTTCGTATACACGGCATCCAATTCAGCGAATGCATGCTCATAATCGTACGAACCCGTACAGATAGAAAACATCCCTGTAGGATACTTAGAAGGATTTGCAGAGGAATCCGTATACCCATGGTCCGCCAAGGTAGATACCTTAAAAGCTTGGATTTTTCCATCTTTCGTTGCTGCAAGTTCACAATCCATGTGGTAATCCCTTGCAAAACCGTTCGTTAAATTTTCAGAACGGTCTTCTATCCACTTTACAGGCTTTCCGATTAAAAACGATGCTGCTATGGCTACCACATATCCCGGATACACAGGTACCTTACCGCCGAAGCCCCCTCCAATATCAGGAGAAATAATACGGATTTTTTCTTCGGACAGTCCCACATGACCCGCAACCAAGGCTAAAATAGTACGAACCGCATGGGGTGCCTGTGTTGTTAGATAAATCAGCATTTTTTGGGTATCCTTATCATAGGAGGCTACACAACCGCAGGTTTCAATAGAGGCCACATGAATTCTTGGAAGATGAATACGTTCTTTTACCACCACGTCGGCATTTGCGATAACGGCATCCGTTTTTTCCCGGTCACCACGCTCCCAATGATATATTTGATTGTCTTTTTGTCCTTCTTTATCAGGGCGGAGCAAAGGAGCGTCTTCATCGAGTGCCTTGTATGGATTCACAATAGCGTCCATCGGTTCATAATCTACTTCTACCGCCTCTGCACCATCTACTGCGATATAACGGTCTGTAGCAATAACCGCACATACTTCTTGCGATTGATGCATGATCGTGTCGGTAGGCAAAACCATTTGTTGGTCGGACAATAAAGTCGGCATCCAGTGCAATCCGTATTGTGCCAAGTCTTCTCCGGTGATAACGGCTAGTACACCGTCTATGGCCAGTGCCTTGTCTTTATTGATACTTTTGATTTTGGCATACGCGTACGGACTTCGTACCATGACCATACTGAGCATACCGGGTAATTTTACGTCATCGGTATAATTGCCTTTGCCATGCAAGAATCTTGCGTCTTCTTTTCTTTTTACGGAGTGGCCCATTCCGCCAACTTCCGGTGATGTTTTACATGAGAACATAATAGTTAATAGCTTAAAAGTTAGACGGTTGGCTCCTTTTCTTGTTGCATTTCCTTGGCAGCCTGCTGTATCGACTTAACGATGTTGTTGTAACCGGTACAACGGCATAGATTTCCTGAGATTCCCCAACGGATTTCTTCTTCTGTTGGGTTTGGGTTATTCTCTAGCATGTCTATGGAGCGCATGATCATTCCAGGGGTACAAAAGCCACAATGCAGCCCATGCTGGTCATGGAATGCCTGTTGCAACGGATGGTTCGTACCATCGGCAGCGATTCCTTCGATCGTCGTGATATTAGCACCATCGGCACGTACCGTTAAGTAGGTACATGATTTTACCGATTTACCATCTATCAATATGGTACAAGCACCACAACTAGATGTATCACAACCGATATGAGTACCGGTCATGTCTAGATTTTCTCTAATAAAATGTACAAGGAGCAAGCGCGAATCTACTTCGGCAGTAACGCTTTCTCCGTTAATTGTCATAGTTACTGTATGTTTTGCCATAATTGATTTTATTGTCTTGCTCTTTCCAAAGCTTTGTTCAACATTCGTTTTGTCAGTGTATTCACGATCGACCTTTTATAGGCCTCGGAGCCTCTTAAATCGGATTCCGGTTCACAATCCTCACTCGCCATTTGAGCTACCTCCTCGATCAAGGCATCGGTGACCGCTTTTCCTCTCAAAAATGCCTCTCCCCGCTCAAGACGCATTGGAACGGCACTGACATTGGTAAGTCCGATTCCGATTTCAGTACAAACTCCCGCATCATCCAACTCAATATGTACGGCGACTCCTGCCGTAGCATAATCCCCCACCTTTCGTTCCATCTTGTAGTAGGCCCCACCGCTGTTTTTCCTGGCTTTTGGTATTTGTATCTCCGTTAAAATATCGCCTTGTTCCAATGCGGTCATATAAAACCCATGAAAAAACTCATCAATGGGAATTTCTTTCTTTCCGTCGGTGCCTTCCGCTATGATCGTCGCACGTAGGGCCAACATCAATGCTGGTTGATCGTTGGCGGCATCACCATGCGCGATATTGCCTCCAATAGTTCCACAATTACGTACAGAAGGATCGGCAGTGAGCCATACGGCATCCCCAAAAATGGGATACTTTTCCTGTAATAGCGCATTGTGCTCTATTTCGGTCTGTGTGGTAAGACCTCCGATTTTCAGTAGGTCGTCGTCTTCCTTGATATAGGAAAGACCCTGAATCTTACTGATGTCGATAATGTGTTCGGGGGTGGCAAAACGAAGCTTCATCATCGGAAGGAGACTATGCCCGCCCGACATGTATTTTGCTTCCTCACCAAGCTCCCCTGACAATGCAATAGCCTCTTGCAGCGTTGTTGCTTTGTGATAGGTGAAATTAGCTGGAATCATAATTTTTATCTAAATAATTTATGAAGTTGGTAATAAATGTATCTTAAATTTATGGACAACGCAAACGACAACCTGTTTTTGTTTAACAGTTTAGTATATTTTTAAGACAGAAATTTGAAAATGCCTTCCCAAAAACTATTGTGAAGTGTATTTTTGATAAACCATATTTTTTAATACCACTGGTAGAATGCTCTCAAACTTATATATGGACTACAACGCCACAACACCTTGTGATAAAGAGGTCGTTGATGCGATGCTGCCCTATTTTTATGAAGATTTCGGGAATCCTTCAAGTAGTCATCATCCGTACGGTTGGTTGGCAAAGAGTGCCGTAGAAGACGCCACTACTTCTATCGCCAAAGCCCTTGGGGTATCTGAGCATAGCTTGATATATACTTCCGGCGCGACCGAAAGTATTAATATGGTGTTAAAAGGGGTATTGCGAAAAATGCGGCATCTAGGTTCGCATATGATCACCACGAAAGCGGCACATAAAGCGGTTTTGGATACCTGTGCTTATTTAAAAGATGACGGGTTGGAAGTCACCTATTTGGGCGTGGATTCCAAAGGGCTGGTATCCCTTGACGATTTGCAAAAGGCGCTTAGACCCGATACCATATTAGTATCCTTGCTCTATGCAAACAATGAAACCGGGGTAATTCAACCCCTTGCGGAGATAGCTGAGCTGGTACATGCCAATGGAAGCCTTCTTTTCTCCGATACTACGCAAGCCTTGGGCAAAGTGGATTTGAACGATGTATTACAACAGGCAGATTATGCTTGTTTTTCTGGTCACAAAATATATGGTCCGAAGGGAATAGGCTTACTTTATTGCCGAAACAATGATGGGTATGATGCCCTTCCGAGTTTTATACAAGGTGGCGGACAACAGAAAGGGCAACGAGGAGGTACTATCAATACGCCTTTAATCGTTGGGATGGCAAAGGCTATTGCACTAGTTAATGAGGGTTTGGAACAAGAGTCAAAAAGGTTACTAAGATTACAAGCGCAATTGGAAAAGGGTCTTTTGGATATTGAGCTGGCCATGTCTAACAGTACATCCGAACAACGCCTGCCCAATACGGTAAATATTTCCTTCCCGTATGTAGACGGGGCTAGTTTGCTTTCGGCCTTAGGAGCAAAATTGGCGGTTTCGAATGGTTCTGCCTGTAATTCAGCTTCGGTAGAACCCTCACATGTACTTTTGGCCATGGGGGTCGAACGCAGTTTGGCCTATGCATCCCTTCGTTTTAGTTTGGGGCGTTACACTACTTCAGAAGATGTAGAAAAGGCCATCACCTTGGTTGCAAATGAGGTGCTGAAACAACGCGAGCATAACATTTTATGGGAACGAAGGCCTACCTCCTAACCCCCTTCATCCGATAACCGAGATTTATATGCTACGACGCGCCCGCCTTCCGGTAGCCATTTTACCTGAACTGTTAGTTACGTTCGTGAATCGGTCCTACCTTTTCTCGCAACATGCCCCCACGTTTTCCGGAAAACACACCAAGTATTTCACTGAACAGACTTAGGGCGATTTCCTCGGGCGTATTGGCCCCGATTTCCAAGCCGCAAGGGGCAAAAATTCGTTCTTGCTCGGCTTCCGTCAACTCAATACCGCTGGACTTTAATTCAATCACCATTTTATCAAAACGTTTTCGCGGTCCCAAAGAAGCAATGTAAGGCGCGCCACTTTTGATCAAATGTTCAAGGTTGGCATAATCGGTCTTATAATCATGGGCCATCAAAATAATCGCTGTACGATCATCAATTTCCGGTCGGGCATCTGCGTCCTTGGGGTACAATTGTTTTACCGATTGTAGTTTCTCCTTTTGAAGTTTTTGAACATTTCCCGTAAGACTTACGTCCCAGTCCAATAACCTCGCCATTTCCAAAATAGGATATACGTCATAATTATCACCGTAAACCGCCAGATGAAACTGTGGGGGAATCAATTCTATGAATACGCTGGCCTCTATACCCTTTTCCTCAAATCTGTAGATGCTGGATTTCTTATTTTCCAGCACATGTTGAATTTTCTCTTGAAGGAAACTTTGGAAACCGCTGTGTGTACAGTCCTCTAATGATTTATTCACCGTATCGTAGTAAAAGCTTTTCCCCAGTGTTATGCCACTGACCTTTTCATTGAGCGCGGTCACTGTTGCAATTACATGAACCCCTCTATCCGATACGCATTTTTGTAACATTTCCAGCATGTTGGAATCTTCTGAAATGGGAGAAATCAACACATCGATGATCCCATTACAACCTAGACCTACCCCTATTTCATTTTCCTTGGAAGTGTCATAGGTTACGATAGAGGGTTGCTGTTTTAAAATAGCTATTTGTGAACGTTGTAAGGCATCACCTTCCAGACAACCTCCACTAATACCCCCTTCAAAAACGCCTGATTCAAAAACCAACATTCGCGCTCCTTCCCGACGGTACGAAGACTCCTCTACCCTTACCACTTGGGCGATAGCGCATTTTTCGCCAGATGCTTTCAACGAATGGTATAATTGCAAAATCGATTTTATCTCTTTCATTCTCGACGTAAATCTTATTTCTTTCCTAAATAGCTCCCCTAATATATCGAAAAATAGCTATATTGACGGTTATAATTGCTGAGAAAGAACATGAAAGATTCATTCGACAGAACTATAGATTACGTTCGCATCGCGGTTACCGACCGTTGTAATCTTCGCTGCTTTTATTGCATGCCTGCCAATGGCATTCCATATGAGCCGAAAGCACATTTGTTAAGTTATGAGGAGATTACCAGATTGCTTCGCGTTCTAGGTGAATTAGGCTTTCGAAAAGTGCGTTTTACAGGAGGAGAACCTTTTCTGCGTAAAGATTTCATGAAGTTGCTCGAGAACACATCGGCTTTGCCAGCTTTCGAATCCATTCACATTACTTCCAACGGAACACTGCTTCAAAAACATCTTCCAAGATTGAAGGAATTAGGTGTTACCAAGATAAACTTAAGTATCGATTCCTTGGACAAAGACCGTTTTCATGAAATTACGAGACGGGACGATTTTGTTAAAGTAATGGACACCTTTCATCTCTTGATCGCCAATGGTTTTCAGTTAAAATTGAACGCGGTGATAATGAAGGGAATCAATACCCAGGATATTATTCCGTTGGCGGAACTTGCCAAAAACCATCCCGTGGCCGTACGATTTATAGAGGAAATGCCGTTCAATGGCGGCTACAAAGAGAATATTGAAATGTATTCCGCACGCGACATTTATTCAGATTTACAGGCACACTACGGAACCTTGTTGAAAAACCCAGGTAAACATGGGGATACCGCCACTGTTTACCAAATACCCGGATACCAGGGAACGGTTGGGGTCATCGCGGCATTCTCCAGAACCTTCTGCAATACGTGTAATCGACTTCGAATTTCCCCAAAAGGAGAAATCAAGAGTTGCCTGTACGATGACGGGGTCTTTAATATTCGTGATTATATGCGCTCTGGGGTTACCGACTTAGAACTGAGCGAAAAATTTAGGGAGATCATCCGTTTAAAGCCCAAAGATGGTTTTGAAGCCGAGAAAATGCGAAAGACTCCCAAAGCCGCGATGCAGAGTATGAGTAGTATTGGTGGGTAATACGTAAATCGGGACATGTTTAACACATGCTGCCTCCTGAATGTATACACCAAAATTACTCAGTAGAACGGCTATTACCTAAAGTTATATTGTGATAGATGCTGTTTTGTGCCAAGTGAAGGGTGCCTTGCGAACAGCGAACAGCTAAAAAAATGAACAACGTTTTTATCCCCTACGAAAAAGCCCTCGAAATCTTAGAAACACACAAAGGAGACTTCCCCGTTGAGGAGCGCCCGCTCGATACATGCATAGGCTCCTATTTGGCAGAGGACCTTGTGGCAGATCGGGACTTCCCGCCTTTTGACAGAGTTACCATGGACGGGATTGCCATTTCCTACAGGACATTCCAGGATGGCCGAAGGGACTATCCCATTGAAAAAACGGCTGCGGCAGGAGCTCCACAGGCTACTCTTCAAGACGCTAAGAACTGTATCGAAGTGATGACTGGTGCCATTATGCCAAAGGGTGTCGATACGGTTATTCGGTATGAGGACCTTCACATAGAAAATGATACCGCTACTATTGTCTTAGACGAACTTCGGCACAAGCAAAATGTACACTTTAAGGGGATGGATATTGCAAAGAATACCATCATTGTTTTAAAGGGAAAGCAACTTTCCAGTGCGGAAATCAACATTGCCGCCGCTGTAGGGAAAGCAACCTTGAAGGTGCGACAGCTACCAAAAGTGGTCATATTCTCGACCGGTGATGAGCTGATCGAGGTTCAAGAGACACCCGAATTACATCAGATCAGGCGGTCTAATGTATACGGCATCCAAGCCACACTGAAAGAATGGGGAATTCTGGCAGATATGCACCATTTGGCGGACAATAAAAGTGAAATGTTGAATGTGATTTCGAAAGCACTTTCGATCTATGACCTTTTTGTTTTCACAGGGGGTGTTTCCAAAGGAAAGTTTGATTACTTGCCCGAAGTTCTTGAAGAGTTACAGGTTACAAAACACTTTCATAAGATACAACAACGCCCGGGCAAGCCGTTTTGGTTCGGAAGCAATGCAGGGGGAAAAAGAATTTTTGCACTTCCCGGCAATCCGGTTTCCTCTTTCGTATGCGTATACATGTATTTGCGTTTTTGGTTACTGGTGTCTTTGGAAATAGAACAAGAGACTTTATATGTACGGCTTAAAAACGATGTACATTTTCAACCCAATTTGGTCTACTTTCTAGAGGCTGTTTTAGAGAGTTCCTCAGATGGGGGGCTTTTGGCGACGGCTATCAAGGGAAATGGTTCTGGAGATTTTGCAAATCTTGTAAAAACAGACGGATTTTTGATACTTCCGCAAAATAAAAGCCAATTTTTTGCGAATGAGGCGTATCCTTTTGTACCTTACCGAAGAAAATGGTAAGGTATTGTTATGGGAACCATGAAAACAACTTGTTGTAAAACAAAGGGTTGTACCTCCAAGAAAGCGAAAGCTGCCAATGGATCCATGTCCCTTTTTTCTACACTACTATTGATTCTAATTCCAAAATGCCCGCTGTGTATGACGGCGTACATGAGTGCCATGGTACTTTTTTTTGATGTGGAATACGCTACATTGGTGCCTGTACTTTTACATACCAAGCCTTTAATGGGACTCTTTATCATTATGCTGATTGTACTAAATCGTAAGGATACAAGAACATGGGTTTCATTGGGTATAGCGAGCGTTGCACTTCTCTTTTTGGTTTTAAGAACTTATTTTGGTTCAGCTTTGATGATTCCTGAATGGGTGCTTTATACCTCCTTTGTTTTTGCCATTTGGTACAACGGCAACTTTCGCTATTTTTATCGTTATATCCGGTTTAGACTGGCTTAAATGTTTAACTCTATAATCGAGATTTAAAATGCCCCGATCCCGAATGCTTGGGACGTTGAAATCAGAACTGAATTTTCTATGAATGCCTCGTGGGCTTCTTACGCCTTCATGTAGCCGTTTCGGAGGATGAAGGTCCGGAGGATGTTTACTTTTATCGATAGGTTTCCTTTTGCGATCGGGAGGGAATAACAGCTTTTTTAACTTGATAAGCCCCCATAAAAGTTAATGGATTGTTAAACGAACTTATATTTTTGAACCGCACTATACTTTAAATCAATTTGCATCGTTCTGCAAGGTGAACGTTAAACAAATTGAGAATGAAATCATACACCAAGCTACTCCTTCTTTTTTTAGCAACCGCTTTTATTGTATCATGCGGCAATGCAGATGACGATGTTAATTTCGGGTTAAACACGGGAAACGATGAACTAGGACAAGGAATCCCGGTCGATGACTGCCTTAATTTCCCTGAAAGTGATTTGATACTTTCCATTCAGGATCAATTTGTAACACAGCCGGGCAAGGTATCTATCTTCTTTAAGGTTTCCGATACCCAAGGCGATCCGGTACCCGGTTTGACGGCCGATCAATTCACTATTTACGAACAAGGCCGAAATGATGATTGTTTCAATACCATATCTACCTCGGAATCCTTAGCGCGTATCTCGCCCAATTCCCAGATTTTTAGCACCAATACGTTACTGGTGCTCGACCTTAGTAATAGTGTATTGAGCAGTAGTTTAGATGAGTTGAAATCGGCTACTACCAGTTTTGTAAACAACGTAATGCCCGAAACCACTACAGAATCTTTTCAAATGGCCATTTATTGGTTTGACGGGGAGGACAAATTACACCTGTTAAACGAACTTACTCCTGATAAGGAAGAATTGACAGCTTCGATAGCCGGTATTACAGAAGATATAAGCAATGACCCCTCTACCGATTTGTATGGTGCGGTCATTAAATCTACCGACCGGGCTACGGAATTATTGGTCGATAGTACCCAAGGAGGGAAAATAGGTGCGGCGTCGGTGGTCATCTTTACAGACGGTACCGATCAAGCTTCGCGATTTACACAAGAAGCTGCACAGAAAAAAGTAGATGATGCCGATTCGAATATTGCTTTTTTCACTATAGGTCTGGGCAGTGAAATCGATACACAAGTGTTGTCCGATATAGGAAAGACCTTTAGTGTTTTTGCCGGCAACAAAGAAGAATTGGAACAGACCTTCAATGATATCTCCTTTCGGGTCGCCCAGCAGGCCAATAGTTTTTATTTGTTCGAGTATTGTAGCCCAAAGCGGGACGGTAGTGGCGAAAACAACCTGGCCATTCAGGTGAAAGATGGTAGTAGGCAAGGTGCGGTACAAACTAAATTTAGCGCCAACGGATTTACAGGAGGTTGTGAATAAACAGTTTTAACTAGAATCGTACAATAGAAAGGGATGCTTTGGAGCATCCCTTTTTCTTTTCTATAGAACCGGTCCTATCCATTGAAAAAACTATTTAAGTTTCAATTTTTTGACTAACAAAACATCTGTATGACAGTTCGCAACGTATAAACCTAAAGAACCCTAACACATTTAATGTTTGTAAAATGAAAAAAACAGTTTTAATTAGTTCGTTATCTATCATTCTCTTAGCCTCTTGCGTCTCCAAAAAGAAATACGTTGCTTTGGAAACCGATTTGGCAGAGACAAAAAGTGTGTTGACAAAAACACAAGTTGAAAAAGAAGAATTAGAAACCAAAGTTTCAAAAATTGAAGCACGCGTTGCCGAATACAATGAAAAGATCAATTCGTTGAAAGAGGTGAACGATAGTCAATATACTTCGGTCGATGATGTGGCTGTTATGAGCAACAATACAAAGGCTAAAATGCGGTCGACCTTGACCAAGGTAGATCCCTCCAAACTGGCAGAGGCTAAAACGTTACAAGATTCGATGAACTTGGCGGTATCCTATCATTTGAAAAAATCGATTGCCGATGAAGAGGATGACATCAATGTTGATATTGATAAAACAGTGGTGATGATCAACATCTCTGACAAAATGTTGTTTAACAGCGGTAGCTACCGTGTAAGTAGTAAAGCAAATACCATTTTGGAGAAATTGGCAGAGGTCATCAACTCTGAACCAAGTATGGAGGTAATGGTCGAAGGCCATACCGATTCGCGTACCATTAGCACCGAAATGTTTCAAGACAACTGGGATTTAAGTGTAAAGCGTGCCACTTCTATTGTTCGTATCCTACAAGAAAAGTACAATGTAGATCCGGCCAAGATGATTGCTGCCGGTAGAAGTAGTTACCTTCCTTTGGTCGATAACGACTCCAAAGAAAATCGCGCGAAAAACCGCCGCACCAAAATCGTGATCATTCCTAATTTGGATAAATTCTTTGCGTTATTGGAGTCTGAAAATCTCTAAGTCGAGCATCGAACGAAAACATATGAAAGGAGGCCAAAGGGCCTCCTTTTTTTATTGAACTTGTCTGAGTTCATTAAAATTAGATAAGTAGGGTTTTTGGAATGGTAGTTGTTTCATAGACGAGAACCCTATATGATCTTAGATTGACCACCAACATCCTAAAGACTATGATGATGTTTCACCTTGTTCGTCTCTCAGCGGACGCAAAACACAGAAATCATGGATGTATTCAACGTATTAATTCAGAACAGCTCTTTACATGGCATGCCCACTTGGTATAAGGCCACTACCCTTCTTTTGTTTGCTTTTATCCTTAGTCTGGTACTCAGCTCATTTTTTATTTTGGTAACCCAAGGTCCCGATATGACTATTCGGTTTGGGTATTGATTCACAGCACCTAGAACTCCTTTTTGCACCGTTTCACTCATTGGGGTAGTCCGTTCGCTCAAAGCTGATTGCATGGGCCGAGCGTAGCCTGTAGTTTCGTTTTCATAAACAACCACCAATCTTATGAAGCGATCACGACATATTTCAAGGGCTATTGGCATTATCATATTTTCTTTGATTGTAAACACGGTGCATTCCCAAGTGGGTATGGTAACCGGCGTCATAGAGGATGGTGAACTGCCTTTACCGGGTGTCAACATTACGATTAAAGGAAAAAATACCGGGACACAAACTGATTTCGATGGTTACTATCGAATCAAGTGCGAAATCGGTGATACCCTTATTATCTCTTATATAGGCTTTGGGACTAAGGAACTTAAAGTCACTGCGGCCATGTTCTCTGAGGAGCAGGTTTCGGCTATCGTTCGGCAGGTACCGGTAACACCAATTCTCAGCACTTCCTATCAAGAATCTGTTCGCAAGCAAATACCCGCATTTCTATTGGCTCCCAGCATTGAAGAGAGCACTAAAACCTACAAAGGAGTAGGATATTTTAGCGCCTACAGGATAAAGAATATAGGGGTCGAGGACAATCATGTACACCTAACGTATCAAGACCCGGACATCTTTTATGAAGTAGGCGCATCTACTACCATTGGTTTACAATTCATACAAAATAGAAACCTTCCCGCAACACAAAATAACTTCGCCCAGGGTATTCCCTTAGAAGGAAACCCTGTATATCAGGGTCCTGAAAATGATATTCCTTTTTCCTATGGACCAGCATTAAGTGGTCTCGAATTCGATGGAAACGAGTATCCTTTTGATTCAAATGGTCGGCTTGTATCAACAGGCAATGGAAACGGAAATCCTGCCAAGGCATATAAAAACAGCTTGTTCCAAGAAGTCCTAAAAACGAACCATCGCGCGTATTTTAATATTGCCTCCCAAGATTACTTCTTGCAATTCGACTATCGAAACCAGTCGGCAAAAGACCTTTACGACAAAGAAAAAAGCATTTTAAATGAATTAGATTTCAATTTTAACAACCGACAAGGCTATCAAAATGTTGAATGGGATGTTTTGATGAACTATGTACGCTCTACCGAGAATCAACCCAACACAAACGGATTTCACAATAATCTATTATTAAATGCACTGGTTGCGCCGGTTAGTTTTGATACTCATCAAGGTACCACCCTTCCTGATGGAAATCAAAGAAGTTTTAGTATTTCAAATTTCAATAACCCGAATTGGTTGTTGAACCGAAACCGAAACCGTACCCAGCATGAACGTTTGCTAACAAAGCTTCAGGTTGCTTCCCATCTTTCAGAGGATATTGAGCTTATAGGAAAAGCTAGTTTTCACAAAGCAAACACAGAACAGTCGTTTGGACTTTTACAAGGAACTGTAGGCTTTCGTGAAGGATACAGCAGTGATAAAACTTTTGAAAGGACCAACTTTAATGGAGATCTTACTTTTCAATGGGATCCCTATGGAGGGGAGCTTGATTTTAAAGCGGTTTCTACCCTTTTTTACACCAATGAGAGCTTAGACTATCGATTAACGGAAAGTGTAGATTACGGCCCAAATCCCTTTTCCGACCCTCTACGAACCAGTGTCTTTGGTAAGGGTATAAATCGATCTGCATATCGCTGGCTAAGTCGGTTCGATTTTGAATTTATGGAACAACGGGCAAAAGTGTCATTCTTTAATAATTCCTATAGTTCCAATATTCAAAACCAAAAGTGGTTCCTCCCGACCGTACAATGTAGGTTTGAATTTGCAGATGGCTGGTATTCCGATACCATTCGTTCATTGAACCTTACAGGAAGTTGGGGAAACGATGTCAACTTTTTGAACCTATTCTATGGGAATCAAAGCCATAACAGTTTGCTCATAAGCCCTGGGCAAAGTTTGGCATATACAGCGAATAACGATTTGTTTGCCAATGATACAGTATCACTTGAGGAGAAAACAAGCTATGAAGTAAGCCTCGACCTGGGATTGGGGCTATTCGACCATTTTTGGAATATAAACGCTACCTTTTTTCACAACCAAACCGATGGAGCCGTTTTCCCGATACGGGAAAACGGGCAATTTCTTCTTAGAAATATCGCCGATGTTCAAAATGCAGGTTTTGAGGCCAGCATAGAAGGAACTTTCTTTCGCTATAATGATTTTAGCTTCACACCAAGATTTATCTTCTCTACCTATAATACCAAGGTACTTCGTTTGCTGTCTGCAGAAGAACGTGTCCCGTTTGCCGGATTTTCCACTATTTCAAGAAACCTGATTGAAGGACAACCTGCGGGCGTTTTGGTAGGAAGCCGATATGCTCGAAATGCGCAAAACCAAATTTTAATCGATGCAGCGGGTTTCCCGATAGTAGCTTCCGAGCCTGGTGTTATCGGTGACCCCATCCCCGACTTCAATATGGGATTTTCAAGCAACCTCAATTGGAAGGGGCTAACATTCGATTTTGTCATCGACTATCAAAAGGGAGGCGATATATGGAACGGAACACAGCAAGTACTCAATTACTTTGGCAGATCCCAAGAATCGGAAACGGCCCGCACTATAAGGGGATTTATATTTAATGGTGTTGATCCATCTGGGGAGTCCAATACTGTTCCGGTCGATTTTGCCAACCCGGCCAACGGACTCGAGGGCAATCGCTACGTACGTTACGGTTTTGAAGGTGTTGCAGAAGAAGCCATTGTTGATGGCACGTATCTCAACCTGAAAGCTGTAAACTTTTCCTATAAAATCGAAATTGAGAAGGGCACATTCTTTCACGAATTGGAAATCGGTCTGTACGGCAATAACTTATTTACAGTATCAAAGTTTAGAGGTGCAACGCCCTATAACTATCTCTTTGACCAGTCGTCCTCTCAGGGACTCCATTTTTTCAATGGTCCTTTGACAAGTGAAATTGGAATGAAACTCAACCTAAAAATTTAAAAGATGCGTACCCTTCTATCCTTAGCTTCAAAAACTTTCAGCCTTTTCTTTTTAGGCCTCATGGCGATGTCATTTCAAAGCGATACCCCTAAGTTAGATTTGGTGGAAAAGATCTATGCCCATACCGACCGGCCTCTGTATTTTCCGGGTGAAACCATTTGGTTTAAAGCCTACGTCGTAAATTCTTCCCATACCATCTCCTCATTGAGTGAAATGATGTACGCCGACTTGATATCACCCAAAGGAAGCGTGGTAAAAACCCTGCGATTACCAGTTCAAAATGGATATGCATATGGAAATTTTAACATCGATAAGAAGTGGGTCGGAGGTACCTATACCCTTAAAATGTACACGAATTGGATGCGTAACTATGGTGAAGCTCACTTCTTCACCAAAGAAATCGTAGTCCAGAAAGTAGTACAACCAAAATTATTGATGAATTTGGAGTTTGAGAAAGAAGCCTATGGTACATCTTCCGAAGTGGTAGCCAATTTTGAGGTGAAAGATTTAAAAAATAGCCCTTTGCGAGATAGAGATATTAACGTTTCACTTCGCATAAAAGGCAAAAACTATCGCTCTCAAACAGTTAAAACAGATTCTGAAGGGAAAGCATCGCCCAAATTCATCCTTCCAAACGACCTGGCCACTACCGATGTCCTGATGAACATCCAAATCCCATATAAGGGAACAACGGAAGCAATCTCCAGAAGTGTGCCCATTGTACTCGACAACGTAGATATACAGTTCTTTCCAGAGAGCGGACAGATGATAGCAGATGGTGCCCCAAACCATGTGGCTTTTAAGGCGGTTGACGCATATGGAAAACCAGTGGATATTGCCGGAAAAATAATTGATGAGAACGGAAACCATATAGTGGATTTTAATAGTTTTCATGATGGTATGGGCGGTTTTGATTTATCGGTATCCGCTCAAAAAAAATACTTTGCCGTAGTAACCGCTCCCTATGCATTCGAACATAAAATTCCACTCCCAGAAGTTTATGACAAGGGGGTTAGATTTTCAATCCTTCAAACGAGGGATAGCGTGAGACTCCAATTGTTTTCTACCGTATCAAAAATACTGCGACTAAAGGTTTCAAATAGTTCGAAAACGCTTTTAACCAAAAATATACCTGCAGGTGACGGGGAAGTGGTCCTTCCTACAAATAGCTATCCGATGGGCATCACCAAATTCTCCGTTTTAGAAGAAAATGGGACGACACTAGCGGAGCGCCTGGTTTTTCTAAATCAACACCGACAGCTTCAGATAGCGGTGAAGATTGATAAAAAAGCATACAATACAAGGGAAAAAGTAGCGCTACAGATCCTTACGAAAAATGAAAAAGGGAAACCCATAGCTGCTAATCTGTCTTTGGGAGTGGTAGATAATAAGCTGCTCTCTTTTGCAAATGACAAACAAGACCATATACTATCCTATTTGCTAATGTCTTCCGAGTTACGGGGTAAAATACACGAACCCGTTTTTTATTTCGACCAAGAAGAGCCCAAGGCGATCAAAGCGTTGGATTATGTGATGCTTACTCATGGTTGGCGACATTATATAACTACTAATGAACTTTCGCTCTTTGGAGCTGCATACGAACCAGAACAATTGGCCATCCAAAACGGCCTTATCGTTGACCAGAAAGGAAATCCTACCAAAGCACATCTATTCTTATTCGATAGGTACGGGGATAAAGTACTCGACTTTGACACCGATGAGGCAGGGCGTTTTTCCTTTAAACTCTCAGGCCCCAGGAGTTATACCCTAGTTGCCTATACCGATGATAACAAGGCCTTGTATATACGGCCCATGCGTCGTCACAATGGGTATTCAAGCAGTTCTGAACGCAAAGACGGAATCCCTAAGCCAAATATGCCGAAGGGCTTCTTTGGAGTCGAAAAACCGATTCAAAAACCTCTTAAAGTTGAGGCAAGGGCGAATTTGTCGTTAAGTGAGGATGCTCAAGCGCTCGATGAAGTTATCGTTACCTCGCAGGGTAGTATTAGAAAACAGGACGCAACGGCTAGTCTCACCGAAATTGTAACCGCCAATTTAGAAACCTCACAAAATGTTGAAATGCTTTTGCAGGGAAAGGTAGCTGGGGTACAAATAACCAATAGAAATGGGGTATTAGGCAGCGGAGCCCAAATCAATATCCGAGGAATGTCCTCTTTATCAGGCACAAACCGACCGCTTTACGTTGTTGATGGCATCCCCATCGAATTTAATGATGAGATTACCATTGATACCGATCAAATCGCTTCTATATCCGTCTTACGAGACCTCGCTGCTACTACGTTGTATGGGTCAACAGCAAGCAATGGTGTACTACTGATATCGACCAAAAATCAAAATAGTTCAAACTATCGAAAGAAAAAGCTGAATAATACTAGGTATAAGAACTATGTAGCCCACAATTTTTATGGCTCGGCGTCCAACTCATTTGATAGCTCCGCTACCTTTTATGCTCCCATATACGAAGGAGAACGACTGTCGGAGGAGCGAACCGATTTTAGATCGACCATTTATTGGAATCCGGTTGTACAGACCGACGAAAATGGAGAAGCAACCTTGGAGTTTTATAATTCTGACGCTCTTACTTCCTTCAAAATTACGGCCGAGGGCGTAGGCTATAACGGACTTTTGGGAAGAACCGAATTGGATTATAGCACTAAAAAACTTTTGAATTTGGATTTTAAGGTACCCGATTATATGACCATCAACGATTTGATTGTATTGCCGGTCACCTTCACCAACGAAACCGATCAAACCTTGTTCACCAATTTTGAGCTACAACTGCCTGAGAATTTAAGGCTTGCAAGTGATTATGAGAAAACCATTACAATTCCTGCTGGTACTAGCCTGGTAAAGAACATCAGGGTAATAGCCTTGGAAAAGGGAATTGACCTGAAGATTTCGGCATCGGTTACATCGGACACCTATAGCGATGTGGTTCATAAGACTAGTACAATTTTGGCCTCCTATTTCCCCGTTGAAACATCTATTTCGGGAGTAACGGATCAATCTTTTGAACTCCCGATAAATCATATAGTAGCCAACTCCTTAAGAGCAGATTTTATAGTATACACCGATATCGTAGGAGAAATGATGAACGGGGTCGCCTCTATGATCCGAAGACCCTCCGGTTGTTTTGAACAAGTCTCTTCGACTACCTACCCGAACGTGATGGTATTAAAATACCTACGGGAAACGGGTAAAAACAAGGGTAGTATTGAACGCCAGGCCCTAAAATACATCGAGGATGGTTATCGGCGTTTAGCGGCTTATGAAACAACCGAAAATGGCTTTGAATGGTATGGAAACACTCCACCACATGAAGCGCTTTCTGCATACGGACTTATGCAATTTAAAGAAATGTCCGAGGTCTATGAGGGGGTCGATCAAAAAATGGTAGCACGTACTGAAAAATGGCTGTTAGATAGAAGAGATCGGAAAGGTGGATTTTTACAAAACAGAGGGAAATATGGGTTCTCAGCTGCTCCGACCGATGTAAATAACGCGTACATTGTATACGCACTGTCCGAAAGTGACCCTTCCCTTCCGATAATGAAAGAATACAGAAAAGCCTATGATGATGCTTTAGACAGTCTTGATACGTACAAACTGGCACTAACGGCATTAGCAAGTCACAATCTTAACAAGTTGCATGCTTATGACGTTGCCATTAAACTACTCAAAAAAAACATTGGCGATTATGGTTTTGCGAAACTACCTGTTAAAAGCACCATCACCAGATCGTACGGAAATGCCGAAAACCTTGAGACCGTTGCCTTCACTTTATTGGCACTGATGAAAGATTTTGGGGCAAATGAGCTTTTGATCAATATGGGAGTAGAACATGTGTTGAAATCCCGAAGATATGGGAGATTTGGTTCTACACAGTCGACCTCAATGATACTTAAGGTCCTGATAGCATATCATAAGACACAAAAGAAAAAGGTCATCCACAAAAACGATATGGTAGAACTACAATTAAATGGCAAGGTAATAAGAGAAAAAATAGCGTTGAACGAAACAGGGACGATACGTATCGATAGTCTTCAAAAATATCTTAAGGAAGGAAACCAAAAGATTTCTGTCAGATTTACCAATAGTGAAGTAAGTTTTCCGTACAGCATCAATGTAAAATGGGATAGCCATTTACCTGATTCATCTGAAAGCTGCAAGGTTTCCATGAAAACCGAAATCAAGTCAACAACCTATAAAGTGGGAGATGTTGTACGAATGAAAATAACGGTATTGAACCAACAAAAGACGGGACTACCAATGGCCACTGCTATCGTAGGAATTCCATCGGGCGCTTCACTGCAACCTTGGCAGTTGAAAGAACTTTTAGAAGAACGTAAGGTCGATTATTATGAACTCTTTGACAACTATCTGGTCTTATATTGGCGCGAAATGGGCCCTAAGGAGATGAAGGTAATCAATCTAGATTTGAAAGCGGATATTGCAGGAGATTATACCGCCCCTGCAAGTTCTGTATACCTATACTATGGAGACGAGTATAAAAACTGGATCAAAGGCAACCATCTAAAGATTTTCGAGTAGTTACACACTACCCCTGCTTTCAGGGGGGGCATTTTCACCCTGGGCGGCGATGTATATGGTTTATTCATCATTTAATTTAGCTTCATAGCCAAAGTATAACTAACAAATAGAAATGATGAAGACAATCAACAACATTATCGAAAATAGTGCTTTAGGAATCATCAACCAGAATTATAGGTATGGGGTCCTGCTTTTATTCTCAGGAATCCTTGTCACTGTCATGGCTTTATTGGTCTTTGTTCTGGGAAATATGGAATATGTAAGTGGCCAATTCAACTTTTAACTCGATTATCGAGATTTGAATGCTCTGAAGATTGCCCAACAAGTTATGGAGTCGGGCCTGCCCAACTTCATATAGTCACTTCAGCGGTCTAGCCTTTTAGGCTTTTTATCGGTAAATCATTGCATTTTTAAAGGTGCCCTTGCCCGTGTCAAGATCAATTAAAAAACCATTGATCACGGCATATCTATACACGCCTTCTTTTTCAAGTAAAAAAGTAGGGTTGATACCGATTTCCACATGAAAATCAGGGAGTTGAAAGGTCTTGGAAACTAAATGAATCGGTAGGAAAGAAGAGAGTTGTGATAGGGGAATGTTCTTGACCCGTACGAAGGTATAGCCCGATTTCAGAAGATCGAGTACCTTTTCTTCCGTAAGTTCCTTTTGGTTTTCATACAAGGTAGGCGCTACTTTACCAGATCGAAGGGTATATCCAGAAGCATCGAGTGTCTCATATCCGTAATAGGTAGAGAGATCCCCCTGATCTAAGATACGGCTACTGTACCAAAAATCGGTATAATCAGGCTCGTCTACTTCCAAGCGGTTGATGCCGAGATCTATTATATAGGGCTTGCCCAAAAGTTCGTACGTGACATTTTGAACCTTTAAGTCAAATAGCTTTCGATCGTTTTCCGGGATTTTCCCATAATCTTCCAACGGAATTTCTTTGTAACTTTCCTTGGCGATGGTATAAATGGCCGATAAAATGGACACATAATTCAATTTTCGGATTTCTTGCTTTTCCACATCGTTCTCAAAGCCTCCAGACTCAATGAGAATTGTACTCGTACCCCATTTTTGAATATTATCGCCGAAAGCCCTGGGCTCAAAATCATCATTGTACCGCCCTACCTGCCCTGGGGCGTACCGTTGTATGATGTTGTTCATAAATACGATAACCCTCATCGCATTTCCTCGAACAGTATTGATCTCTTTTTCATAATTGTAGGCAGGTGCCAAGTAGGAAATAGTAGCAGGTTTTTCGGTACGTTCAGCATTGTAATACGTACTTTGATCGTGAAGGTTAAACCCAAAGTCTGCATCGAGGCTGTCGCGTATTCTTTTTAGGGTCTGTCCCTCTGGAGATTGTAGTCGCAGGGCATCCCGATTGATGTCGATACCCAGTCGATTTCTTCGTTGAAAGACTTCTGCCCCATCGGGATTTAGCATGGGTAGAAAGTGAAGGGTAAGACTGTTTAAAATATCCTGTTTTTCTTTTGGAAAGTCATCACTTTCCAGGAAATTTAAAATATCAAAAATTGCTTGGGTTGCCGTAGGCTCGTCACCGTGCATCTGCGACCAGAGAAAAACATGGGTCGCCCCTTTTCCAATACTTATCAGATGAAGGTCCCGCCCTTCAATGGATTTTCCCACTGTTTTTACCGTAAACCTTGGGTTTATTCGATATTGGGTAATCAGTGGTTGTAATTCGTGATGTTTAATGCGGCGTTTTTGGAGACTGGGCTCTTTGTAATTATCATAGGTTTGGTACAAGGCCTTGGTAAGTTCCGTTTCTTGGCCAAAACTGAGTTGACAGCCCATAAAAAATAGGACACTTAATCTATATATCATTGTGCAGATGGTTTTGTTGGAATGGATTTGAACTTAAGATGACTTGTCGCTTTTCGGACCTTGATCATAAAGTCTTCACCGGGATCTGTTTTTTCGGTACGGTAGCCTTCGTCTTTTTCTAACCAAAGCGGATGTTTTTCGAACAGTGTATATTCATAATGGCCGATCAAGTACTCGATGTCGTACTTTTTCGCAAGGTAGTCTGCCAGCCAAATATTGGAGCTTAACTGGGCCTCGGTAAGGGGTAAATCCTCGGTGCCTCCCACGTTTTCAATACCAATGGCACAATGGTTCAAACCAATGACATGCCGCGCCATGGTGGTTTCGGGAAGTAGCCTGTAAATAGTGCCATCCCTATCGACCATGAACTGTGAAGACACGTTCAAGGCGCTAGCATTTTTGATATCGGGTCTTGCTGGCAACGTAGCTGGATTAAAGGTTTCAAAAGATTCCTCAAAGGTCGGTATTACGGTCCAGTGTAAAACGACCATTTTAGGAACAATGGTCGGGGTATCTTGTTCTAGGCCATAGCGCTCCGATAGGTAGTCTATGGTGAGTGCTTTTCGTTCTGCATCAAAAATCAAGGGCTTATCGATAATTTTCTTGGCTCCGTTGCAAGAAAGGAGCAGAAAGATACAAATAACAAACCCCAGTTTAATTTTCATTTCTACTACTTTTAAAACAGTCGCTGTGAATGAAACCAAAACATTTCATCGGTTGAGACTGTCACTTTGAATCACATATTGAACGACCAACTTTCTTTTACCCCAGTTCTTGGCCTTTTCAACATCCTCTCCCATATAAATATCTATTTGATTTTTCCACCTAGGATGCATTTTATCCTTTACCAAAAATATGCTGTCTATTCCGACAATTTTGATAGGGGTATTGTGTCCCAATCCCAAAGGAATCAAGTCTCTTGATACCGCCACACACCGCATTCCCGGTTTCAGGGTATCGCCCCAAGCAGCAATATTGGGTTGCCCATCGGTCTGGGACCGAACCGAATTATAGGCCGAGACCTTGACCTCCAAAGATTTCCAAACCATGGGGTCCTTTTCTTTGCAGGACCCCAAAATCATTAAAAGGGTACAGACCGTTATAAAAGGCCATCTTGTCATCTTGGCTATCATGGTATGAGCGTATTCTCCAAAAATACCAAATCTATCATCTTATCCGAATGGAAGCTTGTAATCGCTTTGGGTACAGGCGTAAAGCCGTAAGTGAAGGCGCTGAGCACCATATCTAAATCCCCATCAAGATCTACATCTCCCGCGTCCATCAAAAACCACCTTCCCCAGTTTACCTGATCAAAGGTCTGGGCCTCGAATGTAAAGGTATCGGAATCCTTATTATCTAAGTATACAAACGACTCCGCCGGATTATTTGCGTAATCGGGAAAGGTTGATAATACGGCAAAATCCATATCGCCATCGCTGTCAAAATCACTGGCAAGCAAGCGAGTGGCTCCATTTAGCGGAAAGAAATAGCGTTCCTTAAAATCGTTGTTTCCGTCATTTATATGAAGTCTTAATCCGTGATAGGGTTTTTGAACATATGATTCATCGGCATTATCACCGTTCACCGTAACGATATCCATATCTCCATCTTGATCGTAATCTATTAATTCGAACCAACTACTACCATAAACGGGACTGAACTGGATTACTTTCTCTTCCCGAAAACTGAAATCCTTTTCCTGGTATAAGATACTAATGCCCTCATCGCCTTGGGAATTGCAAACGATAAGGTCTAACCTTTGATCGTTGTTCATATCCTTTGCAATCACCCGAATGATACCTGGTCTAAGAAGCAATGTCTTCTTTTCAAAAAGGCCATCTTTATTCTTGACGAATAGGGAGAGTTGCCCCGTTAGGTCCCCAAATTCACTCACTACCAATTCTTCCTGACCATTCTCGTTCAAATCGGTTACCAAGGTATGTACCGGCCGATGTAAATTGGCCAAGACCTGCCCTACCCTGTCATCTACGAGTTCAACTACTGCCCCGGAATTGATGGCGGTCGGTACCAGGGAGCCGACTAAAGTTGCGTAACCATGTTGCTGCCCTTGATCGAAATCGACCAAGGGCGTTCTCAATTTTTTATTGAAAATAAGGCTATCTTCTGCTAAATCGTAGGTAAATAATCTGCCGCCACTGGTGCCTAAACGAATATGACTGTGCGAATCTATCCCAAGAAAACTATAACGCGAACTTGCTTTATCATCTAATCGGATCGGGTGGACCTTGAAAGAAGAAAGTGTTGATGAAATGGGTTCACGCTTCATTGCAGGAAGGCTGTCCGGAGCCATCGAGATGATATAGTTTTTTAATAACTTCCAATCGTCGGGTTCAATAGTGGCATTTGCGGGATAGATTCCAGTTTTGATCATGGCCGCCTGTTCGGTGAAATTGGCTCCTTTATAGGGGTCATAACCATTTTCCCGAATTCCCATACGGGCCGCCATCTCGGGCAGTATGGCATTTTTCCAAATGTCTTTGGGCAAATCTTGAATCTTCGGGGCTATATGACAACTTGCACAGTGGGTTTCATAGAGTACCAGCTCTTTCTTTTCCGTTCCGTTTTCACAAGAAGATAACAAGAACACCCAAATACCCGCGAAAAGCCTGAACCATTGCTTAAGCTGGGCCACCTTTTGATATTGTACTTTCGACATGGAATGAAGATAAAGATACCGGGTCGTGTGCGCAAGAATAATCACCTACTTTTCTTAATTTTGCATTCTATGAAACAAGAAAAGAAACCGGACGCGGTCGTTTTTGACGAGGAAACGCAAACCTATAACGGTAAGCTGTTACCCTATGCAAGCGGGGTTGCTGCCCCTAAGATCATACCACCCGATGTCACCACTTGGAAAAATACCAATGTCGTGGCGGCCAATAACGAATTCAAGGCGCGATACGAAGATATTCAACTACAATATCAGGCAATGATGGAGCAGTTTGAATACAACAACTTAGTGTATAGTGCCAAATACAGTTTCGAACCTATCACGGGAAAAACATATCACCTGTATCGTTCCAAGGACGAAACCACTTTTTTATCGATCCTTTCCCCTGAGGAGTGCAATTTTGATTTTCTGGGAAGTTTTCGCTTGGGACCTGATAAAATGTGGGAAAAACTACCTACCGGGTAAAGGCACATAGCTAGCATCTTCCTTCATCATCGGAAATGTTTTTTCGACCCACTGTTTTTTCGCTTGTTCTATGCTGTCTTTATTAGAGGCGACAAAATTCCAATAAATATGTCGTTCCTCTAAAAGAGGCTGCCCACCGAACAGCAGTAAATGGGTATGGGGCTGCAACGTGGTTTCACAAACATCGGAAACCTTGGACACTACGATGTTTCCTTTTTCGACCACTTCTCCACATGCTTCGATGGCGCCTTCTACAATACAAATACCTATTTCCCCTTTGAGCTGCCCCATGGCGTTCAATCGATATTCAGCGTCGGTTTTGATTTCGACCATGAACAAGGGAGAATGGGTAGGAACGGGCGATTTCTTACCGTACCCCTCACCCGCGACCAAGGTAAACTGTGCCGGTCCGTCTTGCCAACTGGGCAAATCGTTTTTGGGAATATGGTGGAAGCTGGGTGCTATTTCTTCCTTTTCTTTGGGTAAGGCGACCCAAATCTGATATCCATGGGCGGTAAACTGTTTTCCGTTACGAAGATCATCCGGTGTTCTTTCGGTATGGGAAACCCCTTTTCCAGCAACCATCCAGTTGACCGAACCAGGGGCAATTCGCTGTTTCGTTCCGATACTATCAGCATGCATCAATTCACCTTCTAGCATATACGTTAGTGTCGCCAGACCTATATGAGGATGCTGGTCGACATCCATATAATTGGTAGGCCCCAAAACGGTAG
This sequence comes from uncultured Flavobacteriaceae bacterium, assembly GCA_947493175.1. Lineage (GTDB taxonomy): Bacteria > Bacteroidota > Bacteroidia > Flavobacteriales > Flavobacteriaceae > Pelagihabitans. The sequence goes on from CANLQD010000002.1 coordinate 378,320, forward strand.
GTCCCATATGATCGATGAATATAAAGGGACCTATCATCCGTTTTTTACGGAAGGGAATCAACCTACCGACCAAAAAATCCCCAATATCGCGGCTGCGTTCCTCAATAATCAATCCGATGTTCGACATATTTATATTTTAATGTGTTCTCCATTCTTGGCAGCGGAGGCAAAAATAGCTTCCACTACCCTGATATCTTTTAATCCTTCCACACCCGGTACGGTTACTTCGTTGGGCGTTCCATTTAAGATCGCCAAGGCGTCTGCATCCATCTGCTTGGCCTGTTGGTTTCCTTGAAAAGGTTTTAAAACTTTTCCGTCAAGGGTTGTCCCTTGAACACCTGAATAGGATTGAAACGGACGTATCGTATAGCCCCCCTTGGCACAATCGACCTTTAAGGTATTGAGTTGTTCTGCGAAGGTCGTTTTACACTCGGCCGTAATTCCATCTGAGAATTCGAGCGTAAAAAAAGTTGTTTCATCCGCGTCAAAAATATGGGAACGGGTATTTTCTTGGGTGGCACTTACCGAAATCGGTTCCAATCCCGTACAGTAACGTACCGCATTTAGAGGGTAAACCCCCATATCGAACATGGCTCCCCCTCCCAATTCTTTATTGATTTTCCAATGCTTTGGGTTGTTGGCATTATTCCGAAATCCGGCTTCGGTATGTAAGTGCTTAATGGGACCATAGGGCTTGGAAGCCGCCCAACCCATTATTTTTTGGGTCACCGGTTCGTGCTGCATGCGATAGCCGATGGTGAGTTGTACGTTGTTCTTTTCGCAGGCAGTTATCATTTTTTCACATTCGTCCACGGTGGTCGCCATGGGTTTTTCACACCATACGTGCTTGCCTGCCTTTGCTCCGATCACTGCATAGGGCAAGTGTAATTTATTGGGGAGCACAATGTAGACAATATCGATCTCGTCATTATTGGCCATGGTATGCATATTCTCGTAGTTATATACATTCCCATCTTTGATCCCGTACTTTTGTTGCCAAAGTGGAATCTTTTCGGGACTTCCTGTAACGATTCCCTTGAGCTCACAGTGTGCTGTCAATTGCAGTGCCGGTGCCAGGAGGTCTGTGCTATAGTATCCCAATCCGACCAAAGCGACACCCAGTTTTTGTTTTTTGGAAGGAACTGAAAACAGCCCCATCGGTAAAGAACTCGCTGCCAGTGCTAATCCTGATTTTTTGATAAACGTTCTTCTATTTTTCATTTTGCATAAAATTCAATTGAAGGGAAACTACAAATTATGAAATAAGTATGATTCTTTTACATTTTCGATTACTTTTAAGTCGAATGTAAATGCTTTCAAGCCATTTCTACAACTTTCTCAAAATGTTCCTAACCAACCTCTTCTTATGAAACGATTCAAACGTATTCTTTTCGTGCTACTTATAATTTTGGGGATTGCCGTTTTCTTCAATTATCCAAAGCTCACCATCATTTCAGGTTACGCTTCTAAAAACATGGCATCTACCCATTTCATCGCCCATAGATCCGTCGAAGATATTACCGCTCATGACAACAACGTTCCCTTAATTTCCTTGGCAGAAACACAGCTGGGGAAACAAGAAGTGACAGCGACAGTTTTTGGCCTCAAGGAGCGTACTGCTATTTGTAGACAGGGTTTGGGTTGCGCACTCGTTAATGACGCGTATGATCCGTCTTTAAAGCTACCCATACCAAAGCGGACACAAACGGCAAATGGTCTCCCATTCCCATACGGAAATCAGGGTGTGATCGATACCACTTTTGCCAAGGTTGACTACGACTTACTTCAAAAGGCCATTGAAGGGGCTTTCGATGACAACGAAACCCAAAAAACCCGCACCGTTTTAGTGGCTTATAAAAATCATATCATAGGCGAAAAATATGTGGAGGGGTTCTCCGAAAGCACTCCTATTTTGGGATGGTCCATGACCAAAAGCGTGCTCGCCACACTGTATGGTATTTTGGAGTATCAAAATGAATTGAACGTAAGCGATCCCGCCCCAATAGCGGAATGGCAAAACGATGAACGCAAAAACATTGGGTTAAACCATTTGCTTCGAATGCAAAGCGGGTTGGCCTGGGATGAAGATTATGCCAATATCTCCGATGTGACAGAGATGCTCTTTTTAGATGCAGACATGACCACAAAACAAGCTGGGAAAGCAGCCATTGCCGCTCCTGAAGAAGTATGGAACTATTCCTCCGGCACCTCTAACCTCTTATCGGGCATTCTGAGAGATCATTTTGAAACACATCAGGCGTATTTAAACTTCCCTTATACAGCCCTTATTGATAAAATCGGAATGCATTCAATGCTCCTCGAAACCGATATGGAGGGTAATTTTGTAGGCTCTTCTTATGGATGGGCCAATACAAGGGACTGGGCCAAATTCGGACTACTCTACCTGAACAGGGGTAACTGGAATGGCAAACAGTTGTTCGACCCCTTATGGGTAGACTACGTTAGCAAACCGACCGACCATTCAGAGGGTACGTATGGCGCCCATTTCTGGTTGAACGCAGGTGGCAAGTATCCAGATGTGCCCAAAGACCTCTACTCTGCCAATGGCTACCAAGGGCAGTATGTGTTCATTATTCCGTCAAAAGATTTGGTGATCGTTCGAACGGGACTTGCCGAGGCTCCCGACTTTGATGTGAATGGGTTTTTAAAGGAAGTCGTTCGGGCGATTCAGTAGTTGAAAAACAAGTCAGCTTTTCTTCGATAAAACAATGCACAGCCTCTTTGTAGGGTGCACCGCCCATTGCAGAAAGGTTTAAATGGCCGGCACCGCTAACCGGGTACCAAGTTTTATCTGTAGTCGCAAGATGATTGAATAATTGCCTACCGTACTCAAATTTTATATTAGCGTCTGCATCGCCATGGGCTATAAAAACTGGTTGTTCAATGGTTTGTACAGAACGAATGGGCTGCACGGAATCTGGTTCAAAATGGGCAATATCGGCTGCTCTGTTCAGTACATAGTCCGATATAGATTTAATACCAATGCCTCTTAGATACCTTTTTTTATAATCAAATACGATTTGTTGCAAATCGGTAAAGGTGCTTTCGATGATACCAAATCGCAAGCGTTTATCGAGCTCCAATGCTTGAATGGCGATGGCACCACCGAGGGAATTTCCATAAATACCAATAGGTACCTCCAAACCTTTTTCCTCAACAAAATCCACGACACTTTTTACATCCTTTTTTTCAAAAAATCCATAAGTACAATAGGTGCCTCCACTTTCGCCATGGGCTCTTCCATCAAAAACAACAGATGCGATGCCCTGCTTGGCCAACTGACTTGCCAGTGGAATAAAATGTTCCTTACAACCACCAATGCCATGCACAAAGATTAAGACCCCACGTACCTCTTGGTCATGCTGTTGTATCCAATAGGCACTTAGTGGTATTCCGTCGTGACTTGTAATTCGATGTTTTTTTCCTGATACACCAAAGTCTTGAGGTGTACGATCCAAGTGCACCTTAGCCGGACTTATAATACCATAAGGAACTACAAAATGTAACCCCATTATGCCAAGGAGCAAAAGGGAAAAAAGGATGACAAGGGCATTCCTTCTGCGTTTGTTCCACATTCTTTTTATTGATTAGAATGGTAATACGGAGAAAGGTTACACTCTTTTGAATAGTTTTTCTAAAAAAATCCTTGAAACATGGTAAACGTTCAAAGTAACACTAACATGATTTGGTGCCATTTTGAAAACGTATATATCAAAAATCCACCATTTCACCACATCTTTGCCGTTGCACACAACAATAGTTTTCAGATTAGAGCGTGTCGGGCTATGTTTACAGTGTAATTAAAACAAAGCGTTAAATTTTTTCATTTTCATATAGTGTTCTCGTAAAAGAGTCCCGACATTAAGTCGGGACTCTTTTTAGTTTGGGGCAATTCTTAGTGCCAAATTCAAAAAAGAAAAGTAATCCGTCGATTAAATAATCTAACCGGCTGTGAAACGTCATGAATAATTCACCGGTGACCTAAACGATATCGTTACGCCATAAAACAGAATCAATCTGTGAAGATTTATTTTTGAAATCGATGACAACCCTTACTTAAGGTATCCACTTGTTTTTTCCGAAATCTGGTTTTCGTTTTTCCAAAAAAGCATTTCTACCCTCCTTGGCTTCTTCCGTCCCATACGCCAAACGGGTCGCTTCCCCTGCGAATACTTGCTGACCGACCATTCCGTCATCGGTAAGGTTCATGGCAAATTTGAGCATTTTGATCGAGGTGGGAGATTTTTCTAAAATCTCCTGGGCCCACTGATAGGCAGTATCTTCCAATACATTATGGGACACTACGGCATTCACCATTCCCATCTCGTAGGCTTCTTGGGCCGTGTAGTTCCGTCCTAAAAAGAAAATTTCACGGGCTTTCTTCTGTCCCACCATTTTAGCTAAATAGGCAGAACCATACCCCCCGTCAAAGCTTGTAACATCGGCATCTGTTTGCTTAAAAATAGCATGTTCCTTACTGGCCAAGGTCAAGTCGCAAACTACATGCAGACTATGTCCGCCCCCGACGGCCCATCCCGGTACGACCGCAATGACGGCTTTGGGCATAAATCGAATTTGGCGTTGTACCTCTAAAATATTCAATCGGTGCATGCCATCTTCCCCAACATAGCCCTGCTCTCCCCTCGCCTTTTGATCGCCTCCACTACAAAAGGAATACACACCATCTTTGGTAGATGGCCCTTCGGCAGATAGTAATACAACCCCAATGGAGGTATCTTCTTGGGCATCGTAAAAGGCCTGATATAGCTCGCTAGTGGTTTTCGGTCGAAAGGCGTTACGTACATTCGGGCGATTAAAAGCAATTCGGGCGACCCCATTGCATTTTTTATAGGTGATGTCCTCAAATTCTTTGGCGATTTTCCAGTTGGGTGTTTCCATGTTTTTTCAAAATTTTACGACTACAAAGAAACGGAATTCGATGGGAAACACCTTGGTAGGTATTTTAAAACAGCCTTTATACTTTCCGCTGTTTTTCCTCAATCTATTTTCCCATATATTTGGTGCTGGCCATCGTATGATGTCGTAACATACCACCGATTACATTTTGGGTGCGATGGAGTGTTAAATCCCGTTTCAACCAATCGATACGTTCTTTAAGCAATGGCAACAAATTTGCTTTTGTGAATAACTTGTTTACGATATCTACCCCATTCTGTTGGGCTTTTTTCCATTTCGCCTCTTTGCTATATAGGTCCACGGATTTTTCCACGATATCCATTGGTTCGTTAACGATATATCCGTTCCAAGGAAGGTTCCCGTGCATCCCCTCGGCACCAATGCTAGTAGTAATGCTAGGGGTTCCATAACGCATGGCATCTAACAGTTTTCCTTTGATACCGGCCCCAAATCGCAGGGGAGCCAGCTGAATACGATACTGTTGCATGGTTTTGGACACACAATCGGCCTTGCCTTTTACCAGAAAACCCTGATGGGGTCGATGTAATGATTGAATGTGTTCGGGGAGATAGCTACCGTAAACATGCAGTTCGGCCTTTGGTAGTATGTTACGTATGCGTGGCCAAATGGTATTTATCATATATTGTGTGCAATCGATATTGGGGGCGTGCTTGCCCGTACCAATGAACATCATATGCTGCCGCTTATCAAATGAAGGCCAAGATTCGATGGCCGCTGTTTCGACCTTTTCGACCATAAAAGGGAGATGCAAGAGCAGCGATTCCGGTATACTGGCCACTTCTTGCAACAGTTTCATTTCATAGGAAGAAATGATGAGCGAGACGTCGGATCGATAGATACTGGCAAGTTCCCGTTTGGTGATATCTTCTAGGAGCCATTGATTCGTATGAAAGGGAGCCCCGTTTTTCAAGGCTTCTTTTCGAGCGTATCGTAGTGAATGAAGATCTTCGGTATCTAGAACACGTAAGGCTTCCGGTACTTGCTCCGCGACCCGCCAACCAAATTGTTCCTCGGTCAAGTAGCGATCAAATACCACTACCGTAGGATTTAAGTTTTTGATAAAAACATCGAAAGAGGAATCATTCAAGGCGATAGTGGCCGTTTGTATGCCCAACGCTTCCCAGTCGAGTTCATCACCGCACTGTTTTGCAGTAGAAGCGAAGGTGATTTGATAACTATCTTCCAAGAAAAAGTGAATCAATTGCAACATACGGCTGCCAGCGGCCGTTGCCTTGGGTTCAGGCCAGGTAAATCCAATAATCAGAAGCCGCTTGGAGTACATTTAATTGCTGGTTTGTACAGGATGTTTACCGAAAATTCGTACGCACTGTATTCCTATGGGGTATGCGTCACTTGACAAAAACCGATGGTGCAACGTGCCTCACATTCTCGCGGCAAATTTTTTGGAAATACTGGAGCGTAGCCTACGCCCATAATCTTCCTCTAACCATTCCTTGTAATTCTTGGTGTTGTTCATGATACAGTAGGAATATTGCCGTACGCGATAGGCGATTTCCTCCTTTAGCTGTTTGGCCAGAATCCGAGCGTCGAAAACGTCTTCCGCGTTCTCTACACAAATCTGAGCGTGTTGCTCGATACTTCGCTCCAATACGACCTTTGACCGAAGCCCTTGGGCAAACACCTTTTTATATTCCTCTTTGATATCGAACTCAATGGATTCCGATTTACTAAACTGCGCCCGTAGTTCGGCCGGCATTTCATAAACGAACTCGCGCTCAATCTCTTCGTCGTTCTTAATATTCTCCAAATAGAAATCAGGAAAATGAAAGATTTCCTGCCAATCTACGGGTGCATCCCACATCCCGAAACGCGCAATATTGTTTCCCAAATCAATGACCTTAAACTCCTCCTTGTTCGGAAGTACCCGGGAGCCCCGACCGATCATCTGAAAATAAAGTGTCAGTGAACGGGTTGCCCTGTTCAAGATAATGGTCTCTACAGTGGGTTCGTCAAAACCGGTGGTCAGAATACTTACTGAGGTTAAAATCGCATCTGGTGTCTCCGAGAACCAGCTTAGTATCTCTTTTCGCTCAGTTGCCGTGTTTTTATTGTCTAAGTGTCTAATATTATAACCCGCCTTTTTAAAGGTTTCGTATACATAACGCGAGGTATTGATTCCATTGTTAAAAATCAAGGTTTTGGTACCCTTCGCAATTTCATTATAGGCGGTCATCAATTTGCTCAACATGCTCTGATTGCTGTAGAGCTCATCAGAAGATTTTACCGTATAATCCCCATTGATGCCCAGTTTGAGGCTTTGTAGGCCTACATCGTAATTATATAGATTCGCCTTGGCCAAGAACTTCTTTTCAATCAGGGAACCTATAGATTCGCCGATAATCAACTTTTGATAGTTGTCCTTCATCGGAAGCTTTATATTCGAGCTCAATGGAGTGGCCGTGACCCCTAAAATGGTAGCATTCTCAAAATATTTAAACAGTTTTCTGAAAGAGTTGTAATGTGCTTCATCAATAATGACTAGACCAATATTATTGATCTCTACTTTTTCTTCTTGCAGTCGGTTGTTCAGGGTTTCGACCATGGCCACAAAACACATGAATTCATCTTGGTCGTGCAGTTCTTTTACCTCGCTGTTGATGATTTTGTTTTTGACCCCGAAACCAGTGAGCATCTTCGAAGTTTGTACACTGAGTTCGATGCGATGGGTAAGTACTACTACCTTTTTCTTATTCTTTTGAATGTAGCGTTTGGCTATTTCTGAAAAAACGACCGTCTTACCGCCCCCGGTAGGAAGCTGATACAGCAAGTTTTCCGAATCGGATTCGTCGAGGTGCTTGAAAATAGTATTCAAATCCTCGATTTGATAATTATATAAGGTTTTTTCGGTGACTTTTTGTAGTTCCAAGAAGGCAGGTAGTTTAAAAATCCGTTGAATCGACACATTTTGTCCCGACCCCAATTTTGCAAAATTAATGGAAATTTCCCCTTGAAAAAAATATACAGGGGGAAATACCGAGCCAATTTTATTTGATAATCGAAATTTAAAGCAGACTGCCGTCAGCCAAGTTACTCTAGGACTTGCATGCCTTCATGTAAGCATTCTGGTGAACGAAGGTTTTAAGTTAGTTTATTTGGCAAGTGGTTATTTTCCCGATTTACGCCCAGTTAAAAGCAGGGTGTTCACTTTTGTTGAAAGCAAATTACACCTACCATTTATCAGTATCCCCTTTCGATAGATACTATATTGTTAAGCGCCTTGCCCGCTAACAAGCGTCGGTGGTTTTCAATAATCTGTGGTACTACGGAAGCCGTATCGGACACACTGGCACAATGCGGACTGATGTGTACTTTAGGATGTTCCCAAAAAGGATGGGCGGTAGGCAACGGCTCGGTGTGAAAAACATCGAGCGCCGCGCCGGATAAATGTTCTTGTTGCAACATCATCAGTAGATCTTCGTCTACCAAATGTCCGCCTCTTGCCACATTGATGATGTACGCCCCTTTGGGTAGTTGTTGAAACAAGTTCTTATTAAGTATTCCTGTGGTCTCCTTGGTCAACGGAAGAAGACATACCAGTATTTCTGTAGCCCCAAGAAACGCTGCCAGTGTTTCCATCCCCGTAAATGTTTGCACATTTTTCATTGTTTTCTTGGATCGGGACCATCCGTTTACTTTAAAACCATAATGAACCAAGTCGTTCGCTAAAACGGCTCCCAAAGCTCCGAGTCCCAAGATTCCTATCGTAAAATCACGTATTCTGGAATAGTTTTGTGGTTTCCATATTTTTTGTTGCTGATCTAGTTTGTAACGGTTCAAGTTCTTAAGATGAGCAAAAATCAAGGCGATTACATGCTCTGACATATCACTGGCCAACATCGGATCTACAACGCGCGTAATCGGTAAATGAATAGGAGCAGATGTATCTTCAAATATAAAATCGACTCCAGCTCCCGAACTAGCAATACATTTCAAATTCGGATAATCTGCCAAACTCCCAGGGCGGTGTTTCCAGACAAGGGCCATATCGATTATGTCTTTCGGATGTTCCTCCAATCCGTTATAGATGGTTATTCCGGGAGCTGCCTTCTGCAGTGCTTGTCTCCACATTTCAATTTTGTCGTCCTGTCGTAAAATAACAATGCTCATAATCTTAAGGTTCAAGTGCACGTATCAATTCCAAATACGAATGCGTTAGACACATTTGTTAGATATTCCGGTTCCTAATATCTCCTTTCTCTTTATTTCAAAACAGTTTCTAAATTACTTCCACTTTTAATCAATACTGTCCAACACTCTGGAGAAACCTTCTTCAAAAACCCAGTTTTCGTCCTGAACGGTGGTATAAAATTGAGCGATTCGCTGTCGAAAGTCAGCCAACAAGCCATGGACCGATACGAAGTGTACGGCTTGATCAAAAGAATTTAACATACTTTTAAAAAAGGAATCGGGCAGGTTTCTATTCATTGAATACGTCTGGGCGATTTCTAGGTTATACAGCATCAAATCGGCAATTAAATTGGGCTCCATACCTAATTTTTGGAAATGCTTGATATATTTTTGAGCTACGGAGCGCCTTGCTTTGGGGCGCTTTCGCCGTAAGGGAAAGTATTCGTTTGAAATCTTTGTTTTTGCTTCTTGTAGCAGTTTGTCTTCTTTCGGGTTAAAAACAAAGTCATAGTATTCCTTAACGACCGGAAATCGTTGGTATAAATCTATCAATTGTTCCTCCAACGCAAGTTTTGGAACTTCAGCAAGGTATTTTTTTAGTTGTCTTTTGCTCATGTTGTGGCACCCAAGGTCTTTATGATTTCGTTAGCGGCCGTTTCTCCCGATAGCATAGCGGCGTTAATGCTTCCATTTGCCAAATGGTCTCCTGCAAGATATATATGTTTTGAGTAAGTAACGAGACGGCTGTTGTATTGCGGCTTCTCCAAAATAGGAAGTGCTTTATCAATGCTATAGCTTTTAATAAATTGCAGCCCTTCCAACCCCAGATGTTTCGACAACTCCTTGGTCACTTGCTCAATTAGATCCGTACTCGATAGTTGATGGTCTTTGACCACGGTGGCGGATAAGACGGGGAACGGACTGCCTGTCGAGATCAAATCGGTTACAAAATGAATATTGTTCACCAAAGTATCCCCTGCTGTGAGTAGACCTATCAGTGGTTTTTTGATAGTGGATTCTTTTGCCTTGAAATAAAAGGTTTCCGTATGATACCATTTCACTGGGATTGGAGCCAATTGGGGTAATAAGGTAGTAGGGTCGGTAGCGATCAGGATAGCATCAAACGTATCGGTATTTCCATCTAAAAAATGTAACGTACGTTCCGTTATCCTATCGACCCTTTTGTTAAAAAAAAGTTGGGTATGCCGCAACTTGCTGAATAACTGTTGTGGTATTTCTTGCATCCCCTTCTCCGGGATAGCGGCATCTCCTTGAGAAAACAGCTTGTATACAAACTGAAACATTCTACTCGATGTTTGCAACGCATCCTCCAAGAAAATACCCGAAAAGAAAGGTTTGAAAAAATTGTTGATGATCCGCTTGGAAAACCCATACTCGGTTAAAAGCTGAAGCGTCGAAATATTCGGTGTGGCAAAAGCTTGTGCCACGGGCATTTTTTTAAGAGCGGCCGACAACCGAAATATCTTCCATTTGTCGCTTATGCTTCCAGCGGTCGAAAATAACGTAGGTAAGAGAAAACCAAGATTTCTAATCGGATCTCCTAGTGTTGATGTTTTTTTATCTTTCCATAATACCGCTCCCGGCAAAAATCGTTTTAGGCGTAACGCATCGTAGTCAAGGTATTTTCGGGTCATGGGATATTCGGTCAACAAAACCTGAAATCCATGGTCTAGGGGAACTCCTTCGTACATATCGGTCTTTACCCTTCCCCCTATTCGGTCGGTGGCTTCATAAATAACAGGCTGTATTCCCTGTTCTTCCAATACTATGGCAGCAACCAGCCCGCTTAGACCGGCTCCGACAATGGCTATTTTAGGTGTTGTTGTACTCATTCAACTACTTTGTAGTCCAAAAATACTATAAGCCTTATGAAATGCAAGCTAATACCGTATATGGTATGCTGATATTTATAAAAAGATTATAAAATATGTATAATAATAAGCCAATTCCCTTGGATAAGAGCATTTAAAAATGTATAATGAGAACTTGTAGTTTATCAAAATCAAATACATATATATGAGGCAACTAAAAATTATCAAGCAAGTAACGAACCGGGAATCGAAATCGTTGGATAAATACTTGCAGGATATTAGTAAAATTGACTTAATAACCGCTAGTGAGGAAGTTGAGCTAGCGCAAAAAATAAGGGATGGAGACCAAGTCGCCTTGGAAAAGTTGACCACCGCCAACCTCCGATTTGTAGTTTCTGTCGCCAAACAATACCAAAACCAAGGACTAACCCTACCCGATTTGATCAATGAAGGCAACGTGGGCCTTGTCAAAGCCGCGAAACGTTTTGATGAGACCCGTGGTTTTAAATTCATCTCTTACGCGGTCTGGTGGATACGGCAGTCCATTCTCCAAGCATTGGCCGAGCAGTCTCGCGTAGTGCGACTTCCTTTAAATAAGATTGGATCGATCAACAAAATTAAAAAGACCTTTTCGTATTTAGAGCAGGCACACGAACGACCACCTTCTGCGGAGGAAATCGCCAAGGAATTGGAAATGACCGTAAACGAAGTGCAACAGTCTCTAAAAAACTCTGGGCGGCACGTATCGATGGATGCGCCATTAAGAGAGGGGGAAGATTCTAATTTGTATGATGTTTTACGGGCGGGGGAGTCTCCAAAGCCCGATAACATATTAATGCAGCAGTCATTGAATACTGAAATCAACCGCGCGCTCGAGACCTTGTCGCCTCGGGAAGCCGATGTTGTTAAGTTATATTACGGCATTGGAGATCAGCAATCAATGACCTTGGCGGAAATCGGATTAACCTTTGACCTTACTAGGGAAAGGGTACGTCAAATACGGGAAAAGGCCATTCGTAAATTACGCCATAACTCAAGGAGCAAGATGCTTAAGACGTACTTGGGGTAATACGAAACTCTAAGCCACTGAATACAGAGCTTATATAAGAAAGGGCCCTACTATACTAGTTAGGGCCCTTTCTCATAAACGTTCGACAACGTTTAAGAATAATTCAACTTGCTTATTTCAAAATCGGTCAGGATTTCGTTCAAGTCTTCAATGAAATTCAAATACGCTGCGTTGTCTGGATTTTGATTTGCCATAATTGTAGGTTTTTAGGAATTGGGACTTAGGATCAGACTACATATAGTCTAACTCCACCAACTCATTTAAACTTAAGATTTCGTTTAGATCTTGGAGGAAGTTTAAATATTCCTCTCCGTAGGTGTCGTAGAGCATTCCGTTGTTCAGGTTAAGTTAATATTTAGATTTAGGTTCGATTTTTACCTGCAATCGGGTTGCAAGTATCATGACATAAACATACTATGAACGTTCCCCGGAAGCAATAAATTGTGGTGTAATGATTTAGATTTGTTGTGAAAGTATCTAAAAAGAAAGGTTAAAGTTCTCTTAAGGTTTATATAATACTGTAGTTCATCGATCCTTGAGGATTAGAACTTTACGCTATAGGTAATTCCTGCAGAGACCGACCAGAAGAAATTGCCGGTATCAAAAGACAGCTCTTGTCTGGAGACACCCAGATTGGCCATATAAATGTTCGGGCTTTTTTTAGGAGTAAACTGGTATTGAACACTCATACGCTGCGATTCTATATATAATAGTGTCTCGGCCAGCAGCTCATCACCATCGCGTAGTTGTCGTAATTCCGGAGCATATCCCATACCAATATTGACCCCTAGGAAATTTTCGCCATCACGAAAATATTTTCGCACCAATAAATTTCCTGATATTCGGGTCAAGTTATTGGGTTGCGGGGTAATATAAGATCGAAGCGAGAAGTAATAATTGCCACGATAATGACCTATAGAATTGGTAATGACCGTTACGTCTCTCGATTCAAATTTGATATATCGTCCACCGGCCGAGAACTCAAAGGCCCCGGGTAAATTGGCATATAGGTCCCCCCCCATTTTGTGATTCGGAAAAATAGAGGCGTTGGAATAACCGTAATTCATATATGCGTAAAATCGTTTTGAGAACTTAGGATAAAAATCAATGTCGTATTGAATGCCATGTTTTCCCAAACGATTGTTGTAGTTGATCCGCGGGATGATACTGCCCGCCAATGTTTGTCTGCGGTATTGTATGCTCGACATGACCATAGGATCATACACTTGGTCAAAAACCATAAATGAGTTCATGATACCTATCAAATTGTTCTGGCTCTCCTTTTCGGAGCCCTTATCCGCAGCTATAGCAGTTGCTTCTGGAGTTTCCACTTTTTCGGTCGTTGTTTCTTTCGTAACAGTGGCATTTCCCTTTTTACGGCGCTTTTTCGAAACGTCGATTCCAACATCAGGAACAAGTGGGGCATATTCTTTGTTGCCTAAATTAACAATTGCCAGCTGCCGTAGACGTTCTATTTCCGGATGCTCCTTTAGATAGAACAAGGCTTTATTGGCGAGCCCCAATGCAGTGGCATCGTTTTTTGCGTACAGTTCATTTTTAATGGCTCCCAACCAGATGTTCACCTTGTAGCGCTCTTTGGAAGTAATCTTATTATACATACTTCTTGCAATTTCATGCTTACCCTCCCAACTATGAATGCGTGCCAATAAGGCCATTGCCTCCGCGCTTGTAGACGTTTCAGTGGCAAGGGGTTTTAACAATTCTTTGGAAGACGACCAATTTCCTTCGAAAGCGAGATGGTGTGCCCGTTCATAGATAGTGTTCGTTGTATTTTGATATGCCAGTTCCTGCGCCAATCCCTTACTGAGGAATAAGCTTAAAACAAGGGCAATATAGATATGTCTTTTTAGAATCACTAAGTAGTTTTTCTTACTGTTTTTTATGATTATTTGGCGGCAAACCGCTTTTCCTTTTTATACTCACGTTGCGCTCTTTGAATCTTATCTTTGATTTGATCTGCTCCCGAACTATTTTGCTTCACCTCCTCGATCAATTCGAAGGCCTCCTTGTTTCTACCGGACCAGAAATACACATCGAACAAAGCCGAGTAGGAATCAATGTAGTTAGGGTTCATACGAATGCATTCTTGTAAAATTTTAATAGACATCTCATAATTTCCCTGCCACACGTTTATACGGCCAGTTAGAATTTTAGTATCGATATGACTCGGCACCTCCGATAGTATGTATCGGCATAGTAATAAAGCCTTCTCATACTCTTTCTCAAACGCAAGGTCTCTGGCAACAAAAAAGCCTTTATCCGCTTTTCCGTTATAAACACTGTTAATCCAAACGATGTCGCTGTCGGTGAATTGTTCTTTCTGCAATGAAAAAATCGCAAGACTATCAGGAATTATTTTATTTTGAGTGGTTACATAGGTGTTCATTGCCTTAAAATTGCCAAGCCGTTGTTCTAGTTTTGAACTTACTGTAAAAGAAGAACCTAGATCCAAGTCTTGATCTATTTCAAACACTTCTCCCTCACTGAATAGCTGGGTACCGCTGATATATTCTTTAAGTTCGTTTTTATTTCGCATTAATGGAATATCCTTGATACCCCTAAAATTCTTTTCCATATCTAAAACATCGCCCATCCATGCTACCCTTTTGGGCATTTTAAATTCATACTTTCCCTTCAACATCGCCAAGAGGGTCGGTGTAACATCGAAATGTGAGTTGATAGCACTCATCGTACGAGTTTCCTTTAGTAACGGACTATAGATGATCAACGGCACATGAAAACGGCTCAAATTATTATCATGTGGGATCGGAATCAGCCGGTGATCACCGGTAATAACGAAAATGGTATTGTTGTAATTGGGCTGTTTTTTATAGGAATTTAAAAGCCATTTAACTGCATTATCGGTGTACAATAAGGTTGCAAAAACATTGGCATTTTGTTTAATGACCTTTTTTATTTTAGCATTGTATGGACCCGATGCCATCAATCGCCCCACTTGCTGCTCATAATAATCCTGTCTGGGAGGAATAAAAGGTTCATGTGTGCTAATGGTCATGTATACCTCTAAGCGAGGTTGTTCTTTTGACCGGTCGAAACTCATACTCTTTTTGAACAGTTCCAAATCGGGGTATCCCCAGGAAGAACCGGCAGCGTCTTTTTCTTGCTGTTGGTAATCACTACCGAATCCAAATTTATCCAACACAAAATCGAGGTTTTCACTAGATAAAAACCGATCGACCTTGTCGAACGAACTATTGGTACCTTGATAAAAGGAAGTATGATATCCGTTATTTTGCAAAATACTGAAGAGGGTTAACTTGTTCGGGTATTTTTCCAACTCCATAAAACCACTTTTTCCAAAGGGCAAGGAACCTAAAAGTGATGGGATGACCCCAAAAGTTCGCCCCGTATTGCTAAAGCAGTTCTCCCAATACAATGATTTGGTCGTTAAGGAGTCTAGGAAGGGCGTAAAACCTCCATAAGTTGCCCCAGCCCCGACAAAGTCTCTTCCCAACCCTTCGACCATGATGAAAACTATGTTGGGACTTTTTTCTCCTAGGTCAAAATAGGGGCCTAAAACATCGGTTGTGCGCGGCCGTTTGATCAACGGGTATTCAACATCGGCAACGTAAGAATGATCTTCAGTAGATGTTTCATATACGTTCAATACCAAATACTGGGTCTTGTTTTGATTAATGGGTTTACCATCCGATAAAAGGGTGGCAATGAACAGGCTCAAAAGAATTAGCGTAAAAGGATACATCTTACTTATCCGATGGTATAGTTTCGAGGTAATTTTGTAAAGTCCAAGGAAAAGACCAATGAGGAACAGACATCCTATGAGCAGATACAACCCCATTGAGAGTCCACCGGAATTCACAATGGTAATCTTTATATCATCCCAACTATAACCCAATATATCGGAACCCAACGGTACCAACGCACTACAGTAGTAGCCAATGAGCATTCCCTCGATAATCAGTAAGAACGCTAAAATGACAAATGCCAGGTTAAAGCCATACCGCGGTCGCAAATTTTCCCAAAACTTAAAGGGAAAAGCCAAGATGACCCCAACGATCGATGCAAAACCGATTTGATGTACCAAAGCAATTAGAAAGCTGCCGCTAAAAATTTGATCTACAACTCCCTTGGCGTATAGAATACTATATTGCACTATAGACAATAGAATCAGACACCCGAAAAATGAAATCATTAATCTGGTGTAATGTTTTAGACTGTAACTGTCAATCTGACTCGTATTCATATCCCTTTGTTAGGTTGCCTTTGCAAATCCCTTTCTGACCTGGGATCCCCAACCTGATTTTATCTTAAAAAGTTTTTTATAGTTGCCACGAATGGCCGCCCATACAACGATCGGATGAAACGTGATGGGCTCTATGATGGCACAGAACATTAATGTTAAAATATCTTTTGTCTTTTTGTATTCGTTATATGAGTAGACATCCCACAGAATTGCATAAAAAGAAAACATGATGGAATACAGGTAGACCGCCGCGGTAATGGCAAAGAAAAAGTCTAGATTCAAAATCCCCAGATAATAAAATAAGATGATTGTAATAAACCCAAAGAACTCCAAGATCGGTGCCAACCACTCATAAAAGAACCAATAGGGATAACTGATCAATCCCAACCGGCCATATTTTGAATTAAAGAACATATCGCGATGGGTTTTCAGGGTCTCCAGATTGCCCCTCGCCCATCGGTCACGTTGATTCACTAGTATTTTTAAGTCTTCCGGTACCTCGGTCCAACAGAGTGAATCCGGAATATATTCAACCGTATAGGGCATTCTTCGATCATGCATGTACCGCCGCATTCTAAAAACAATTTCCATATCCTCACCAACCGTATTGGTATCATACCCACCTACGGCCATGGCTATTTCACGGTCGAAAAATCCAAAAGCTCCTGAAATGATCAGCAGACTGTCTATTCGGCCCCAAGCCATTCTTCCAAGGATAAAAGACCGGGTATACTCCAATAATTGAAATCGTGCGAGCCAGCTCTTTGGCAATCGTATCTCCTCTAATTGTCCGCCTTGGATCACACAGGAATTAGCTACCCGAATGACTCCGCCAACGGCGATGACCCGCTTCCCTGAACGCTGATAAAACGACTTGACCACATGTAATAGCGCGTCGGGTAGTAGCAAACAGTCTACATCGATACAACCCACATATTGGTTGGTCGAAAGGGCCATTCCAGTGTTCAAGGCATCCGATTTACCCCCATTTTCCTTGTCGATTACCGTTAACTTGGAAAAAGAGCGATGTTTGGACTTATAAATGCCACGTATCGGTTTTGATTTCCAGTCGGGATCTATTTGCTGCTCTACCTTGATCAAATCATAGGCCTCTATCATTTTTTCCAAAGTGTCATCCTTACTACCATCATTAACCACCATTACTTCGTAATTGACATAGCGCAATGACAATAAAGACCGGATATTCTCTACAATGGTCAGACCTTCGTTGTAAGCGGGCGCTATAATGGTAATGCTGGGTGCCAGAGGAGATGCCATTACCTTGGAAAGGTCACTAAAACTATTCTTGTTGCGGTAGTGAATAGAGTTTCTGGTAGACAGATAGCCCATAATGGTGAACATAGAAAACAGCACTACCGTAAACGTAAAGAAAACGACGTTGATGTACTCCAGGATAATATGGAAGATGCCACTATCCATCGTCGTTTGGTCTTTTTTTTCGAGACTTTTTAAAAGCGTTAAGTCGTGAATTATATGGAGTTGTATCTTCCGAATCTTCTTTTACTTCTTTGGGGCCGTCCGAACTTTGGCCTTCATCCAAAAGCTCAAATCCGATATCAAAAATATCGGATTCCTTAGGAGGGGCTATCTCCATCTCATCGAGCAGCTGCTCGTATTCTTCATCGGTTTTCTGAGGTACGGATGCTGCCCTTGGAGTGTTGTTTTCTTTCTTAGGGGGTAGTGTAACCGACCCCAATCGCTCCTTTAATTGAGCGAGGGCACTGGAAGCCTTATCGCGAATTCGAGGTTCTGGATCATCTAGTAACTGTTCCAGAAAATACAGTTCTTTTTCATCGCCGACAGGGGCAATCTCCCCGAGCAAAATTAACTTCGATTCGGTATCACAATGCCGAAAAAACTCTTCGAAAATACTATAGGGAACATCGTTGGCCTGTGCCGAGATATCGGTTTCGGATTCACCGTCAGTATTGCTCTTATTATTGCCTTGGAATCGGGCCATGATATCCTTGATCCTGGATTGTGTCACCTCTTTTTCCTCTTTTTGCATTAACTCTTCCAATAGCGGAATCTCGCGCTCATCGCCAAAAAAATCAATATCATCTAGTAGTTGCATCGTATTGTTCAAATCATTTTCGTACATCTTAGGTTCGGGCAGGTATTGTAGAAAATAGTTAATCTCATGGGTCATCTTAAAAGTTTTTGCATCCCAATCCGGACCCTCCATTTGAATCGGCTCTTTATTGGAAGATGCTTTCGCCGGGCTTGCAATTTCTTCAAGGAGCCAGTTGGGTAGTTGCTGCTCTTCTATTTCTTCTTCTACCGAATCGACTTCGGAAGCAACCGCTTCTTCGATTTCTTGGTAGCTTACTTCCATTGTCTCCAGATCCAATACTGTTTGTGGGTCCGATGAAAGTGCTACCCCTAAGTCGACACCTTTTATCTCTTCGTAGATTACGGTCATGGCAAAGGCTATGCTTTCCATGTCCGAGTCAATCGTTTTCTCCTCTTCCCGTACTGATACTTGTATTTCTTCGTAAATGACATCTAAAGAAATAGGGTCTAGTTCGATGATTTCTGAAGGAGTGGTAGATTCGCCCTCTACCGTGGGTATAACAGTTATTTCTTCATAAACAACCGTTGTATCGGATATCACGGTTTCATAATCGTTCCGCGAGGATGTGATGGCTAGTTCCTCATATACCACGTTTATATCCAATGGGTCTGTCGGGACTGTCACTTCGGTCTTGACAACTACCTCTATTTCTTCATAAACTACCGCAATCTCATTAAGGTTTTCCGATTTTCCTGGGCCATCGATTGTTAAGCGGTCGTGTTGGACAACTTCTTCATCTTGGGTTGCCACAACAATGGGAATAAAATGCATATCCGCTTCTGTAACGTCAAAACGGATAACAGTATCCTTTAGGTCTGCTCGTTCGTTTACTCGGTTTTGAATCTCTACCTCGTCGAATAGCACCTCTAGTTGCATGTGATCCAGCACCATTTCTTTTTCGTCCGGAATGACACCAATGCCTTTCTCTTCGACAATCAACGGAAGAAAGTCAACGGAGAAAACCGGAGTAATCTCCCTTTTCGACAAGGTCTCATCCTTATCGGTCGTTTTTTCAGGGGCTAACGCCTCTTCTGAATTCGTGACATTCTTATTTTTGTTGCTTTGGAATACGTCTTTTGGCAAGTCTCCTTTTTTCATGGGCTCAATAATGGGAATAGGGTCTTTCGTTGTATGGTCTTCATCTGTAGCTACTTGTTCAATAGCTACATTCGATATAATATCAGTGGTTGTTTCGACTTCATTCGGGATGATGTCAGTTTCGTCCCCTTGGGAAGCTTGCTCCACTTGCGGTAGTAAATGCTCATCGGCTGCTTCTTCGGGTGCCGGCTCATTTATTGGTGGTTCAATGTATTCATCCAGGGTATTATGGTCTTCCATTACCTCTTTCTTTTTTTCTTTGATATCTTTTGGTATTTCAACCTTTTCGGTATCAAGAATTCCTTCTGTCGGTAATACGGCTTCGGGAGAGATCATATTAATGGCGGCCAAGGCTTTACTTCGTACCGAAAAACTGGGTTCCTTGTTATCTATAAGCCTTAAAAAGGCAACTTCTTCCTCGGAACCCAAGTTGCCTATGGCATCTAAGATTGCAATTTTGGTATCTACCGTGCAATTCCAAAAGACGGTTTGAAGGGTTTCCAAGGCATGGGTTATGTGAAACAACTTGATACACGCTATCGCTTCACGCTTGATCCTATTGTTTTTATGCTTCACCAATTCAATGATAGAGGTACTGGCATCATTTTGATCATAGTGTTTAATGAGACGCAATGCAAAGAGCACTACGTATTTGTTTTTGGAGGTAAGCCACATTTTAAAGCTAGGAGGCTGAAAGTCTTTTTGCCCCCCTAATACCTCCAACAGTTTTAGTTGTTGCCATTCAGAAATACGATGCTTTGTAGTGTCTAGAAAATAATCGATTCCCTCATGTTTGAGGGTAACCACCGCTATTTCGGCCTGTTTACGAATTGTAGGCCGTTTATCATTGATGAACTTAGTGACAAATCCATACGACTCAGCGACCTGCATTTGGGTAAGTTCTCGAATACCCTGGGAAATGGCTTCCCAACGTAGACTCTTTAGTTTTTTATAGGATTCTTTATGTAGACCTAAATCTTTATATAGCTCAAACAACCGTTTTTGAGCGACCCCGGAGACATCTTTTCGAAGGTCTAAGAGTATTTCTGTAACGACTTTGCGATAGAATTTACCTTTGATAAGTTCTCTAATTTCGACCTTAAGATTCACATAGCTACTTTTCTCATCTTTCGATGCATCTTCCTCCAAGAAGATAAACTCACTGATCATCGGCGAAACCCGTTGCTTTATTTTCTTGGTCTTCTTGGATAGTTTGGTAAGTCGTTTTTTGAAAAGAAAAATGGCAAAAAAGTATACTACGGCAATACCAATGAACAATAGGCTTAAGTCCCACAAAAGATCCGTATGGATCTTTGGGGCAGTGATAAGCATGTGTGGTCGGTATATGTAGTTGGTCAGTTGCAAATTATGTTTTGTTCAGTTCCCTTGCGACACGAACTATCAATTCTGAAGGACTTACCGGTTTGGAAATAAAGTCGTTAGCTCCTAATTCAAAAGCACTGAGTACGTTTTCTTCGTTTCCTGCAGACGAAATAATGATGATGGGAATCTTCGAGCTAAGTTCATTCCGAACATAGTCGATAAGCTCTATACCCGAGAAATAGGGCATCATAATATCACTCACAATGATATCGGGTAAATCTTCTGAAAGTTCTTCCTTGACCCTTTTCCCATCGGGAACATGAAGTACATCATATCCGCCTTTGTTAAGCCGAAAGCTTAGAAGTGAGGCCAATAATTCATCATCCTCTGCCAGCAATAGCCTTTTCTTGTTCATTTTAGTAGGTTCGGTTATCTTTTAGTTGTTCAAGCGATGCATCGATCTGTTTTTCTACTTTTGGATATTCTTCCAAAAAACACTGATACAAAAATTTTATGTGTTTGATGTCTTTTTCGGTTTTGCAAGAAGTGTGCATTTCAGATACTATGGCGTGCAGGCTTTTTGTTTTCATCATGGCAAGCCCCGATTTGATTTTATGTAGTGCAAATTCAAGTTCCTTGAAATTCTGCTGTTCCAAATGAATACGAGCGGCGCCAATAAACTCCATGGCATTTTGTTTGTAGAGTCGAATAAGTTCTCCCAACAGGTCAAAGTCTTGCATACAATCTTTGAATATGGATTGTAAGTCGAAGTCATCGGAATTATTCGATGTATCAACTTGGGTCAATATAATTTCCTCTGTGGAGTTTTCCTTTTTCATGTTGTTTTTGTTTTTTAATAGTTTGAGTAGTAATTCATCCGGACTATACGGTTTCAAGACATAGTCGTTAATACCGTTCAGTGCAGACTTTTCTTTGTCCCGAATGGTGAAATCTGCAGTCAATGCGATAATCGGTATCTGCCGAATTACCGAATCTTTATGCTTACGAATATGATTGGCAATCTCAAAGCCGTTCATCTTGGGCATTCTTAGGTCCATAAGCACTACATCGATTTGATGCTTTTCCAATAAACGCATACCATCGAGATAGTCATCGGTTACGTAAGTGATACATCCCCATTTTTTAAGGCGTTGCTTAATTAGGCGTTGGTTCAGAAGATTGTCCTCGAACACCAATATTTCCGATCCCGATACTAATTTTGCTCCTTCTCTCAGGTAATCCTTATCCTGATTTTTTTTCGCCAACATACTTTCGTCCCCAATACTATAAGGCAACGTAAATTGGAAAGTGGTTCCTTCGCCCAGATGGCTAGAAACTGCTATATCCCCACCCTGATTGATAATAATTTGCTGTACAATAGATAGTCCTAATCCGGTGCCGCCGTTTTTTGAACCTGTATGCGCTCCCGCTTGACGATAAGAGTCAAAGATGAAAGGGAGTTCTTCTTCGGCAATACCAATCCCATCATCTGCCACTACAAATTCCAGTAAGAGCTCCGAATCGTTCGTTGTTTTCAGTACGGTGTTTAGTCTTATCTCGCCCTCTTCAACAAATTTGATCGCATTTCCCAATAGGTTGAGCAGTACTTGGCTCAGTTTAGCCGGGTCTCCTACCAACACTTTGGGAATGTTACTGTCAATAGCAATTTCCAACTTCACTTTTTCTTGCAGAATGAGCGTATTGCACAAGTAGGTTACATCTTGTATAAGGGCATAAAAATTGAAATGGACCGACTCAAAAGTTTCCAAACCTGCGGAAAGTTTTGAAAACTCTAGCAGCTCGTTGATAATTTCCATAAGGGAATAAGATGCCGATTCAATGGCGCTGACACGCTCTAATTGCTTCTCGTTCAAGTCCTCTTCTTTTAGAATATCGGTAAAACCGATAATGCCATTCAATGGAGTTCTAATTTCATGGCTTACATGGGCGACCCACTGGGCGGCTACGGTATTTGCATTTTTCTCCAAGCGCTTTTCACGATACTGACTTGAAGCCGTTTGTTTTGAAGCGACTTTGGCAGAGGTAAGGACTTCTTTTCCCGAAATCTTCTCGGTCAAATGGGATTTAAAATTTTCAAAAGAGTTTTTAAGTTGACGGGCCTCTTCAGAGCTAAGGGCTTCAAAAGAGAAATCGTTCAGCAACGATTCAACATAGCTAATTTGGGAAAGTAGGTCTTTCTTTTTCAATGGGGGATTGATTTGGTTATACAGTAAAATTTGGGACTATAACAACAGTTGTTTATAACATCTTCCTTTCAAATTGATGGTCTCGAACCTATTAATTAGCTAAAACTCTGTATTTTATGGGGGTTCACCAATTAAATGTTACCGAATGCCCTTATTTTGTTGTCAAATTGCTTTATTTGTAGGTCTAAAATCCCTACATCATGAAGTATTGTCTTTACCTCGCCTGTTTTTTATTAGTGTTGTCATGTAAAGAGGCATCCAAGGAAATCCCGCTTAGCACAGAAGAAATTGCCAAAAATATTCATGAAACAGTAATTACTGTTGATACTCATGACGACATCAATGTGAAGAACTTTACAGATAGTGTGAACTACACCCAGCGTTTAGAAACCCAAATAAACCTTCCGAAAATGAAAGAGGGTGGTTTGGATGTCGCTTGGTTGATTGTATATACCGGTCAGGATTCGCTGAATTCCGAAGGATATTTAAAAGCCAAGGAAAATGCGATGGCGAAATTCGATGCCATTCACCGTCTTTGTGAAGAGTTGGCACCCGATCAAATTGAATTGGCCCTTAGTTCGGACGATGTACGTCGTATTCATGCCGCGGGTAAAAAAGTTGCCATGATCGGTGTTGAAAATGCCTATCCAATCGGCGAAGACCTTTCTAATTTTGAGAAGTATCACGAATTGGGAGCACGCTATATATCGCTGTCGCATAACGGACATAGCCAATTCTCCGATTCCAATACCGGGGAGGCCGATAGTTTATGGCTACACAATGGTTTAAGTGAGTTAGGCAAAAAGGCTGTAAAAGAAATGAATAGACTTGGAATAATGATTGATGTCTCCCATCCTTCAAAGGAAGCTATGCAGCAGATGATCACCCTATCTAAAGCACCTATTATTGCCTCACATTCCTCTGCGAGGGCGCTTTGTGACCATTCCAGAAATTTAGATGACGACCAGTTAAAGCTAATGAAACAGAACGGCGGTGTTGTACAAACTGTGGCCTTCAGCTCCTATCTAAACACTGAAAAGCACGAGAATCGTGCAGCATACATGAAAACGGTATACGAACAAGTGGCCGACTCGCTTGGAATCGATTGGTACGAACGTTCCCAATTTTCAACGCTTACAGATGCCCAAAAAGAATCTTTCATCGAAAACTACCCGAAAGTTACAACCATAGCCAAGTCACAAGTAGCCTCAAAAAAAGATGCTCCCCCAGCGGTAGATGTATCCGATTTTGTGGATCATATAGATTACATGGTGAAACTTATTGGTATAGACCATGTGGGTATTAGCTCTGATTTTGATGGCGGGGGTGGTATTGAAGGTTGGAGCGATGCATCGGAAACCTTCAATATAACCTTGGAACTGGTGAAGAGGGGCTATACCGAAGAAGAGATAGCGAAACTCTGGGGAGGAAATCTTTTACGGGTATTGGATGAGGTTCAGGCAGTTGCGGCCAGGATGCAAAAGATCTAATCGGTTTCTGCCAGACGGTCTCGAACAAATTCCACTTTTGTTTTTCCATGCGGTTGCGGGGTCCCGTCTTCCCCTAAATTAACGATGATAATATTATCGACCGTCACAATGGTTTCCCGGGTCATCTTATTTCGTACCTCACAGTTTAAATTAAGGGACGATTTACCAAATTTGATAACGTCGATACCTATTTCAACAATATCTCCCTTTTTGGCAGTGCTCATAAAGTTAATTTCGGACATGTACTTGGTGACCACTTTTTTGTTCTCCAATTGGATGATACTGTACAGGATAGCTTCTTCGTCAATCCACGCCAACACTTTTCCGCCGAACAACGTTTCATTGGCATTCAAATCTTCAGGTTTTACCCATTTTCTGGTATGAAATCGCATAAACAACGTTTTTATACCCCAAAATTACCAAAGACTGATTTTCTAGAACAAGGTAGGACCAGAATTATGAAGTGTTTTAGGAATAGTGAGATTGCAACCCAATTTTTTGTTCAATTTGGCAATAAATCCGGCCGCCAACAAAGGAGACTCTAATTCCATATTCTGATGCACGAAAAAATGAATATTTTGTAAGCCCTTCGATTTCCAATCGTTCAACTTAAGCAACCAATCATCTAACCGCGTATAGTCGCTTTCATGGTTTGCGCCTACATATCTAATAAAAGCTTCATTATTCGTAAGCCGCATATGCATGATATCCCTTCTGCCCGCGGTATCTACCAAAATGTTCGCAATATTATTTTCCTCAAGAAGGTGATACAACTCGTTGGCAACTTTTTCATCATTAAACCAATCGGTATGCCGAAACTCCATGGCCAAGGGGAACTCCTTGGGCCAGTACTCCACAAAGCGTACGACCCTATCCCAATTTTTTGGGGCAAAATTACCGTGCATCTGTAAAAATATGGTCCCTAACTTATCCTTTAGATTCGAGGTCACCTCTAAATAGCGGTCGACAATGGGGTAAACGGCATCATTCAATCTTCTTAGGTGGCTAATGTCTTGGGATACTTTTGGAAAGAACTTAAAGTCGGCCGGCGTCTTATCGTACCACTTTTCGTATTGTTCACCTGGAAAAATACGATAGAACGTTGCATTAAGCTCAATACAATTAAACTGGGAAGCGTAGTATTGCAATTCGTCTTTCGTACCACGCGGATAAAAATTCTTGATGTCTTGTCGATTCCATTTCGCGCAACCTACAAAAACCTTTAAGTCTCCTTTTCCCTTATACCGTGAAAGCACCACCTCGGTATCCGGATGGTCTTTAGGCATGGTAAAATCAATCAATTCCGGTGCTTCTACTTTTCCGAATTTCATAGGAATTTGTATTAAAATCGCTTAAAAGTAAGGATTTCCAAGCTATTTGAGCGTAGGGTTTCGCAAGACATCGGAGCATCTATTTTGTAAAAATCACAAAAAGCTGTAACATTCCTCTTATCTTTAATACTAACAGAAGAGAAAACCCAAAATTCAAAAAATGAGGACAGTAAAATTATGTATGCTATTCATTGTATTCGCGATGATCGCACCAACACAAGCACAGACAGCCGATGAAATTCTTAGTAATTATTTCGAGAATATTGGTGGTCTAGATAACTATAAGGCTTTAAAAGGCCTTAAAATGACCGCCAAGGTCAACCAGCAAGGGATGGAAATCCCGATCGAAATCATTCAATTAAGTGACGGAAGGCAAATGACCTCCATCAATTTTCAAGGAAAGGAAATAAAACAGGGAGTATTCGATGGGGAAACACTTTGGAGCCATAATTTCATAACCATGAAGGCCGAGAAAAGTGACGCCGAGGCCACTTCCAATTTTAAGCTTAATAGCAATGACTTTCCCGATTCTTTCATCGATTATAAAGAAAAGGGCTATACTGTAGAACTAATCGGGAAGGAGACGATCGATGGTGCCGAGGCCTTTAAGATCAAATTAATAAAAGAACCTATTACTGTAGATGGAAATCAAGAGGAAGATGTGTCATTTTACTTCTTTGACACCGAAAATTTTGTTCCTATTGCTATGCAATCGGAAGTAAAATCAGGACCTGGTAAGGGGATGACCCAAGAGGTTACTTTTAGTGATTATCAGGAAGTCAACGGAATCTATTTCCCATTTTCAATGACCCAAGGCGTAAAAGGGCAGCCAGGATCGCCCATCACCATGGAAACTATCGAACTCAATCCTTCTATAGAGGATACCGCCTTTGCCTTTCCCGAGGAAGAAACAGTCGGCGAAGAAAAGAAATAAGTAACTCTATAGGCCCTTTCGAGAGGGCCTTTTTTTAAACCAGCTTAAAAATGAAAAAATTATTACTTGCCTTTTCGGCATTGGCTTTGTTGGTTACAAACAAAAGCGTTGCGCAGTCTACAAATGATGGAAAACAACTATTCGGAGACATGACGGCAAGACATATTGGTCCTGCCTTGATGAGTGGGCGAATCAATGATATGGAGGCCCATCCAACAAATAGCAGAATTCTATATGCGGGCACCGCCGGAGGCGGAGTCTGGAAATCTAATGATTCTGGCACTTCGTTCACCCCTATTTTCGATGACTACTGCCAATCAATAGGAGCGGTAGCTTTAGACCCCAATGATCCTGACAAAACAATTTATGTAGGCACAGGGGAAACATGGACCCGTAATAGCGTCTCGGTCGGAGATGGACTTTATAAATCTACAGATGGTGGTGCAAATTGGACCAAACTGGGTTTTGACAAATCGGAGCGCATCGCCAATATCATTATAAACCCAGAGAACAGTCAAGAGGTTTATGTTGCAGTGTTAGGAGCACTTTGGGGAGATAGTGAGGAACGTGGCGTTTATAAGTCTATAGACGGCGGTTCTACTTGGGAAAAACTGCTTTATGTGAATCCCAAAACCGGCTGTGCCGACCTTGCCATGGATCCATCGGACCCAAATACACTATATGCCTCCATGTGGGAATTTAGAAGAACAGGGTGGTCATTTGAATCCGGAGGGGCGAATAGCGCACTCTATAAATCTACCGATGGGGGTAAAAGTTGGAATAAAATACATACTGGTTTCCCTAAAGGAAAGCTGGGAAGGCTGGGAATTGCCATCGCTCCTTCAAACCCAAAAGTATTGTACACGGTCATAGAAGCCGAAAAAGATGAACGAAAGGGATTGTATCGTAGTGATGATGCCGGGGCTAACTGGGAACAGTTGAACAACGATTTCGGT
Source organism: uncultured Flavobacteriaceae bacterium (assembly GCA_947493175.1). GTDB lineage: Bacteria > Bacteroidota > Bacteroidia > Flavobacteriales > Flavobacteriaceae > Pelagihabitans. The sequence continues at coordinate 406,009 of CANLQD010000002.1, forward strand.
ATTACGGTCCGCCCCTTCTACTTTTCGCGTATCGTTGTCGACCCCAGAAACGAAGATGTCATCGTAAAAGGGGGATTGAGCGGCTCTATATCACGTGATGGAGGCAAAACCTTCAAGAATTTGGGTACTATGCACAGCGATATACATGATATCGTGTTCAGTATCAAAGATTCCGATATTATGTACGTAGGGACAGACGGTGGTGTTTATCGTTCTTGGGACGGAGGAACCAACATGGAAATCGTTGAGAACCTTCCCCTTTCCCAGTTCTATCAAATCAGTGTCGACAATGCTACCCCGTACAATGTGTATGGCGGCCTGCAGGATAACGGTTCGTGGTACGGCCCATCCTCCGCTCCGGGCGGTGTGCAGGCACGGGATTGGAACTCGATCGGCTATGGCGATGGTTTTAGGGTATTTAAGCACCCCACCAAAAACATTGTTTATTCCGAAATGCAGGGTGCCGACAACGTTTGGCGCTACGATGTAGATCGAAAAGTATTGAAAACGATTCAACCCTTACCGACGTCGGGCACTCCTAAACTTCGATTTAATTGGAATGCACCCATGGCCATTAGCGCCCATCAACCCGACCGATTTTATATGGGAAGCCAATTTTTGCACAAATCTGAGGATATGGGCGATACTTGGGAGATTATTTCTCCCGATTTGACTACCAATGACCCTGCTAAACAAACACAGGAGAACTCAGGCGGACTTTCAAAGGATAACTCAGGAGCGGAAAACCATACGACCATCTTTGCCATCGTGGAATCAACTTTGGATGAGAACGTCATCTGGGTCGGTACCGATGATGGTAATGTACAGGTAACACAGGATGGGGGAAAAACATGGACCAATACAACTCCCAATATTTCTGGGTTACCTGCCAATACCTGGGTGTACCATATCGAGGCCAGTAGTTTTGACAAAGGAACGGCCTATGCGGTTTTTGATGGCCACACGCAGAATGATATGAATCCATATGCATACAAAACCACCGATTTTGGCAAAACATGGACCAGTATAATTACTGACGATGTAGTGGGCTTTGTACGTGGTATCCAGGAAGATTATGTGAATCCGGATTTGCTGTTCCTAGGTACGGAATTTGGTCTGTATATTACTTTGGACGGAGGCAAAAACTGGAAAAAATTCACCAATAACATGCCTTCCGTTGCAGTACATTCCTTAGAATTACAAAAAGCTACAAATGATTTGGTCATGGGTACACATGGCAGGGGCGTTATTATCATCGATGATATTTCCCCTCTTCGGGAATTGAATGAAGAAGTACTTGCCAAGAAGGTACACTTCTTTAAAAATGAACCTACCGTCATTAGCGAGGAAAGTAGTTTTTCAGGAAGTTTTGGAGGCGAGACCCAGTTCGTTGGAAGAAATAAAACCAAGAGCGCACAGATAAAGTATTATCTAAACAGGCGCCACACTTTTGGTAAAATGGCCATGGAAATCCAGGATATGGATGGAAACACCATCGTAGAACTAGGGCCTGGAAAATCAAAAGGTATTAATATCGTTAACTGGGGGTATTCCCGAAAGCAACCCAAAGTGGCCAAGGGTAAAACGTTTTCCTTTGGCGGGTTTACCAGTCCTAAAGTACCGGCTGGCACTTATAAAGTGGTAATGACCAAAGGAAAAGACACCTATGAGCATACTTTTGACTTGGTATATGACGAAAGGTCGATGTTGACCGAAGCAGATCGTACCCTTAAGAATGAGACGACCATGAAGTTGTACGATATGACACAGGAGCTAGCTTATTTAGTATATGAGCTAGATGAGATGATTGTAAAAGCTGAAGAAGCAACCGACACGAAGACCGTTAAAAAACTGAATGCTCTCAAAGAAACCCTGGTTATCACCACTGGCGATAATTATGTAAGCTCCGCCGAGCCCCAATTACGGGAAAAAATGACCGATTTATTCAGTAAACTGGCCAATAGTTACGACAAGCCTTCAGCGGCGGAATTGCAAAATTTAGAGGTTATTGTTGACCGGTTCGAAACGGCAAAAACCGACTTCGGAAAACTTAAAAAGAAATTTAAACATTCAGACAGTCTTACCGTAAAGACCTATGACGAATTTTTGAACGGAAAATAGATAAATACAAATTTGAAAAAAGCCATCGATGCGCATAGATGGCTTTTTTTGTTCATAAGCCCGTTAAAAACTAGCTGAGGTACCTTCGGAGTCCCCTACTCCTATTTGGTATCTTTGGTAAAACCAAACTTATGAGCGACAGGTCCCAAAATCTTTTAGCTATACGTCCCATAATTTCCTCGGCAAAAGTATTCGATCATATGAGCAGTGATGAGTATTTTCAGAATGCAAGCCTTAGACCCATTATAAAAATGCAGAACGATTTGATTCTAGCAGTCTTTGCCAACTATATTACAAAGCACAAGAACCGCTTCTATGAACTTAGCCTTCCAAAGCGAATGGAATATATTGAAAATGCCGTTCAAAAGGACATTAAGTTTCGAAATGCGTTAAAAGGAATGATAATCGGTCAATTTACCGTTGAAGAGTACACGACCTACATTCAAAACTCATCGGCCCTTAACAAACGTATGATGCATATGGTCATTAAACGAATCAAGGATCAGATTCAGCTATTTGAAAAAGAGGCAGTACTTTCTTAACTGTTATAACACACCTTTCTTGGACCCCTCCTAGTTCTAGATACGCTCACCCTACGGTGTCTGGAACCGTTTAGATTTGATTACGTACTCGGTTAATTAAAGAAATCTCGTACGCAACCATTTTACGCTATTAAACTCTTATAACCGTAGTTAACTTGGTAATGATTTAAATTTTACCAATTACACTGCTTTTTATACCAGCCATACAATTTGAAGCGGGATGTTTTGAAATTGATATTACTTTTAGTCAAGTATAATCGAAAACACACTGATGATGTCTACTATGATACAACTATTTCTAATTGGAAGTCTTTGTTTTGGTGCAGGTACCATTCTTTTTATTACCTATGGCCTTATAAGAGATAATCTAAAACATTCCTGAACCTAACTTCTGGCCAGATAAAAATCGTACAATCTTAATCGCAGTATAATCTTTGGCAATCCCAGTGAATTCTCAAAACGAAGCAACGCCTCTAATCAATAAGAGATTCTCCATTTAAATTCGTAGTAAGGATGTTACTCATTAAATCAAAGTAGGGCCTTACCAGTTGAAATGCTTCGTTAACCGTATCCGGAAATTTTTTGTCCAACACTTCTTTATCCGTAAAGTTTTTGACAAAAATGAACTGTTTTCTTCGAATCAGATCAATGTTTTCATGTTCCTTATCAAAGCCTTTAGGTGCGGTTTTTACTGCTTCGCCTACCAGTTCTCCCCAAGTATCCTTAAATTGTTTGTTTTCGATAATCTCTCGAAGCTCCGTAGCATCGAGCTCCCATTCTTTACGAATTCGAAACAGGTCTTCTTTGTTGGGGTTCCAAAATCCTGTGGCAATAAAACTTCCTCCTGGCTGAACATGCACATAATACCCACCACGTAGGTGGGCTCCTGCGCGGGACATCGATGCTGAAAAATTAATTTTATAGGGAGTTTTATCATGGGAAAACCGTACATCCCTATAAATTCTAAACACCTTTAGTTTTTCAATCTCGTCATGGGCCTCCATTTTTTCGGAGATGCCGGCAAACACCTTTTTCATTTGCCCTTCAATCTCTTTAAAATGCTTTTTGTGTTCCGTAAACCATTCACGATTGTTATTATCCTTCAAGGTTCTGAGAAAATTAAATACCTCTTTGGTAATGCTGGGGTGTGCCATACGACCTATCGATTAATTTTATGAGATTTAAGTACCTGTTCGGGAATTTAAGCTAAAGTTAACCATTTGTAGAAAAGTACTGTGACAATAATTTTTAAATTTGAATAGTCTAGCGATTTACTATGGATAAAAAAAAGATTGTTGAAAAAATAAGGCAACATAAAAAACAACCAAATCTTCGATTTAAATTAAAGGAAAAAGTAGAGACCTTTACCAATCTCCTTTTTTACACTTTGTTTGATATTGATACGCCGGTAGCGTCGAATATGGAAGAATTGGAGGTTGCTTTCGATACTCTGGTAAGTTTGGCCTGTTGGGAAACGAACAAACCTTGTAAAAAGGTTTGGGAGAATTATATGGCAACACTTCCCGAAGTGCTCGAGCGTTTAAATCTGGATGCTGAAGCCATTGTTAACTGTGATCCGGCCTCTTTATCAATAGAAGAGGTGTATATGGCCTACCCAGGGTTTTATGCCATTGCGATTTATCGTTTGGCACATGAACTCTACATTAAAGGGTTTCCATTGGTTCCCCGACTCATGACGGAATATGCGCACCGACAAACCGGAGTCGATATTAATCCGGGAGCACAGATTGGAAAGTCGTTTTTTATAGACCATGCAACAGGGGTGGTCATTGGAGAGACAGCCATCATCAAAGACCATGTAAAAATTTATCAAGGGGTTACGCTGGGAGCATTATATGTTGCAAAAGACCTACAGCGCACCAAAAGACATCCTACCATTGAAAACAATGTAACTATTTATGCCAATGCTACCATTTTAGGTGGTAAAACCGTTATTGGTGAGAATAGCATTATTGGCGGAAACGCTTGGGTAACCGAATCTATCCCTGCAAATTCGACCGTTTTCCACACTCCTGAAATCAGAATAAAAACATTACCGAATGCCGTATAAAATTTTAGACCTTATAGGCAACACGCCTTTGGTAGCATCCAAGGTCTTGAACCAAAACCCAAATGTGCAGCTTTTTTTTAAGCTGGAAGGGCATAATCCCGGAGGAAGTGTGAAAGATCGGGCGGCATTGAGCATGATCGAAGGAGGATTGAAAAGGGGCGATTTTGATTCCACCACAAAACTGATAGAGGCCACAAGTGGCAATACTGGAATCGCTTTGGCAATGATCGCGGGTCTTTATGGGTTGAACATAGAGCTTGTTATGCCCGAGAACAGCACTATTGAAAGAGTGCAGACAATGCGTGCTTATGGAGCGAAAGTTACTTTGACATCTTCAGATGCCGGAATTGAAGGTTCCCGGGACTATGCCGAAAAAAAGGTACATGAAGATGGTTTTGTAATGATCAATCAATTTGCAAACGACGATAACTGGAGGGCGCATTATCGTTCTACGGGACCTGAAATTTGGGAAGCTACCGAACAAAAAATCACGCACTTTGTCTCTTCCATGGGCACAACGGGTACCATTATGGGTACTTCGACCTATTTGAAAGAACAAAATCCGAATGTGCAGATCGTTGGGGTGCAACCAACCGATGGGTCAAGGATTCCGGGTATCAGAAAATGGCCCGAGGCATACCTTCCAAAAATATTTGATCCCCAAAAAGTAGACCGGGTAATGGAAGTGAGTGAAAGCCAAGCAACATCAATGGCTAAACGACTGGCCAAGGAAGAGGGTATTTTCTCTGGCATGAGTAGTGGAGGTGCTGCAACGGCCGCACTTGAATTGGCAAGCAATCTGGAATCAGGCGTTATTGTATCGATTGTATGTGATCGAGGGGATCGTTACCTATCCGCTGGTCTTTTTGAATAGCAATACCTTTTTTTAGTTTTGAAACAATATGACCAACAGAAGTCAATACCTGTCGGTTAGGGCTGTTGAGATATACGACAAGTACAGTCTGATACCTTCAGTACCAACCTAAAACTTTCATAATACTCCGGGCTCCCAGTAGTAAAGTCAGAAGAATAATGCCTATTCCCAGAATGTTTTGCATCATTTTGTTTTTGTAACTCCCCATAATCGAAGTTTTGTTCACGACCCATAACAAGAATATTGCAATGACAGGTAAAAGCAATCCGTTCGCGATCTGGGCCAATTTTATGATTTCAATCGGTCTAATATCAAATGTCATAAAAAATACGCCTAAAAACAATATGGTCATCCATACCAGTTTAAATCGTATGTCTTTTAGGTCGGCTTTCCACCCAAAACAACTATTGGCGACATAAGCAGCCGCTAGAGGAGCGGTAATGGCTGACGTAACACCGGCCGCAACAAGACCAATGCCAATAAAGTAGACCGCCGAACTTCCAAAAAGGGGCTCAAGGCCTTGGGCCATATCCATTACGTTCTGTACCTTGTTCCCGGGAATAGCGGCTGCGGAAACAATGATCGACATCGAAACCAATCCTCCGATGATAATGGCTACCCATGTATCGCGCCTTACCAGTTGCAGGTCATCTTTGGATTTCCACTTTTCACTGACTAACGAGGTATGCAAAAAAAGGTTATAAGGTACCACGGTGGTGCCAACCAGAGCGATAATGGTCAAAATACTATCTTGGGGTGCGTGCGGTATGAACATGCCTTGCAAAACGTCCCATATATCCGGTTTGGTCAGCAACGCGGTAACCAAGAAGGAACCGCTCATAATCAATACCAAGCTAACGAATACTTTTTCTAGTAGCTTGTAATTTCCCATGTACAGCAAAACAAAAGCCAATGCCCCAATGATAAAAGGGTACATATAATCGTATAGAGTCCCGAACAAGGCTTGGAGCCCTAAAGTAGCCCCACCTATATTGCCGCCTTCATAGGCCGCATTTCCAATAACGATGGCCGCTAAGATAATTCCGATAACGATGATGCGAAGCACAGGATTTTTTAGTTCCGATTTAATCACATCGGCCAATCCCCTTTGGGTAATTACCCCCAAACGGGCCGACATTTCCTGTAAAACAAGCGTTGCGATAATCGAAAGTAGCATTGCCCAAAGTAGCGAGTATCCAAAGCCTACACCGGCAAGCGTACACGCTGTGACCGTTCCAGGACCAATAAAAGCTGCTGCGATCAGGACACCAGGCCCTATTTTTTTAAACATTCGGTCTTGTTATCGTTTAACGGATAAATATAACCGATAAACCGCAAAAACAGACGCTTTTAAAAACTTCATTTTCACAACAGTTTTAACACTTTCGATTGCAGTTCATCTAAAAAAATGCAGTTCGTCTAAAAGTGGGGTGTCATACGTCGAGGGTACATACTAATCAAAAAATCATACTGTTATTATTATCCCAAATCTTATGAAATAACCACCAAGTCCTCACCTACAGAGGATCCAAAACTGACCTACTAAATGAACTGTTTGGAATGTAACAAAGAACTAAGTTATCTCGATCATAGAAATGCGATGGATTCGCTGGGTGTAGAGCTATGCGCACAACATCAGGCACGAATGGAACAACTGGTCGAGAAGAACAACACCCCTATGGAAGCCATACAACTTTATTACGGTCTGAAAGAAGTTGGTGTGCAGGCAATGCTTGAGTGGTGGGATGGTAAAAAATCTATAGATATCGCCATATCCCGAGTAAAATTAAATATCGAAATCGATGTGGAGTATCATATGTTGACCCACGAGCAGGCAATGAACGATTTAGAGGAGGCGATGCATTCTTTTAAAAACGGTTTTACCACCATTCGAATTCCACATATCTTGATCCGGCATTATCTCAAAGAAACGGTACATAATATCATCGGTATTATGGAAGGTCTTAAAGCCAATATCAAAACGATTTAACCTAAAAACTAAAGTCATGTCCAAACCAAAGAAAATACTTAAAGCCCCGCTCCGGATTGCCGTAACAGTACTCTTATTGGGCATGCTGGCAAGAATTCTCCAATGGCCCTTTGCCAAAGAACTGGTAATCGTCGGTTTTGTGGCAATCGTATTGTTGTACTCGATTCGGTTTTGGAAAAAATCTGAAAAACAGTTTTTAGACTATGTAAAATTGGTGCTGATCTCTTGCTGGGCGACCAATGGTGTATTACGAATGATGGATTTCCCCTACACCCTTTTCTTTCAAATTGTTACGGGTGCCGCTTTTATTACTTGGTTCGTTATGGAAGGAACCGCCTATTTCATGGACGAAGACCGACATGCGAAGAATAGTTCGCTCAGAATATGGTGGAACATCGCGATGGTATTAGGGACCCTATCGATTGTCATGGGGAGTCTAATGAAAATTCTGCAATGGCAATTTGCCAATATCTTGCTGGTGCTTGGTATTGTAATGGTGGGTCTCTACATTGTAAAAGACCTTTTTGTTGTCACCAAAATCGATGAGCAGGATTCCAGTAGCGAGGAATTTCAGTTGTAATCGATTTCACTTCACAACCTTCTCAACATTATACATTTGATGTTGGTTCACTCTTTACTCTCTCTTTTGTATGTTTTGATATCAAGGATCTAATCAGAGGTGCATTTTGTTCCTGACGTATCATAGCTATAATTGCAGCCAAACCTATGCCATATGGTACTTTTCACCATTCTTAAAGTTTCAATTAATAGTTTTATAAATACCTATTCATTTCAAATAATCCCTTCCTGCATTAATACGTACGCCTATTGTTAATTTCTGCCCTATTTTTTGGTTGAAAAGAATGCTTTGAAGCCGTATGGGGATGAATACCGACCGATTATTTTAAACTTACAATCGATAAAGTGCTATTTTTCAAGGTTTTACCGCAATCAACCTTGATGGTTTTTGAGGATAAAAGATGCTTTTAAACGGTATTCCGGTCAGAAAACGAATATTCGTTCCCTTGCTCGGGTAATGAATAGGTTTTAAGTGATTTTACGGTTATACTAACAAACCCATTCCCATGAAAGGTAAAACTACTTTTAACGATTATCTGGTCTACACCTATTGTGTATTCTGTATCGTATGGTCTATTTATATTTTGTTTTTCTAATCTAGTTATCTATGGCTATTGGGCTGCGCTACGCGGTTCTTTTAAAATGTAGGTGCTATATTTGTTATGACTCGACGGGTTTTTAAATCAGGTTACCCAAGTGATTCACTTCATTAATTTACAATAACAACTTTTATTCTGCGTTGAAATACTATCCATAAAGGGGTGATGTTATAAAAGACAAATTCTGCAGATACCCTCTTTTAACCTTTTACCGTGGAAAAGTAAGGATGATCATAGACCAACTAATACAGGGCAAATATGCAAAGAATATGAGCAAAGTACTGTTTATTTTTTTGTTATTATTCTCAAATTCCATCAAGGCCTTCGGTAGCTTTAAGACTTCGGTTGTAGAAGAAATTATTGTCGCTCCAATAAGACAAAGCTCGCTACAGACTTCTATTAAGATTACCGTCCCCAATGGTAAAACTGTTTGGAATATTCCTGAATTGGTTACCTTGGAATGGACTACGAAGAACATACCTGCGCACAAAACCATTAAGTTTTATTTGGTAAAGGATGATATGGTGGTGCAAGAACTTGGCATATTTGAAAACCAACAATTTGCAAACGACATTCGGTTGAACAAAAGCCTTCAGACAAGTTCGAACTATCGGGTTATGGGCATTGAGCTTTTTCCGGACGACACCAAAAGTATTGCAAAGTTTGCCACACCATCTTTTACCATAAATGGTATGTCGCGGCCTAGAATATCCAGTCCAACGGCAACAACCAGGGAACCAGAAGCCGAGACCATGCGAAACATGTTTGATGGTAGAAGTATTTCTTATGTAGATCAATTGGAAGTGGGTAGTGAAAACATTCGCATTAATATTTGGGACCATGGAAGAAAAGACGATGATATCGTTTCTATTTATTTAAATGGGGAGGCCGTGGTGTACAAATATTTTTTGACCTACCATAAGAAGTCTTTCGATATAACGTTGGATACCTCTAAAACCAACGACCTTTTTTTATACGCCCACAACCTTGGGAAATATCCACCCAATACCGTATCGATTGAAATATTGGATGGTACCACTTCTGAAAACATCATATTGAATTCAGATTTAAAAAGCTGTGAGGCGGTTTCTATCAACGTGAAAAAATAAAGTCAGTATTTACAGGAAGTGCAAATTCGAATGTAATATTTCTTTCCAAAAGGTATTCAATTTGGTTGTTTTAACTTCTAACCGTCCCTTTTTGACCAAAAAAGACCATTTTCAGGGATTTATTGAAGCTTCTTCCGCTCTCAAAGCTACTCTTCTCAATAATAGCAGGGCTTCACATAGATTTTTCTCGTATTTAAAGGCTGATTTTGTAGGCGAATTTTAACAAAAAAGGAATGTACCCTATGTAAAACCTATGAATTTTTGTTAAGTGCAGGTTGCCGATAATTCTGGTACTTTGTCGATGATTATTAACCCTTAATCGAAGTATTATGAAAAATATACAAACCTACAATGTAATTTATGCATGTGTAATTACATTATTGAGCTGCTCGTTGTCGGCACAGACAACAGCCACCTCCGGTGGTAAAAACACAAATGGTTCGCAGGCAGAGGAACGCTTGCAGAATTATCAGGAACTCAAGAACCTAGGCTATCAAGATCATGAGATCTTTGAAGACCTTGGAAATGCGAACTTTTTGAGTAACAAATATGAAACCGCCTTGTTTTGGTATGACCGGCTTAAAGAGGTGCGAAACAATAAGTTAAGCGATAGTTATCAAAAACGATATAACCATGCTCGCAAACAAGTGGGTTCCAATAAAATTAAAAAAGTGGTTGACTCCAAAGATTGGGTCGCATCCGTGAAGTCTGATTATCAAACAAAAAGGTCTAGCAGATATAAAGACTTCGAGATTCAGCCCAATGGGGAACTTCTTACCGATAACGATTTGTCGGCCAAGCAAGCATATCAGGCACTGATCGGAAAAAGGCAGAGCGACCAGGTGGGCTATCAAGCTCCGATTGCAATGACAGCCGATGGTAAGACTGCTTATTTCAGTAAAGCTATCTACCAAAAACCTGCCTATGGTATTTTTTCAAAAAAGGAGAAAGTAAACAAGATTTATAAGGCAACAAAAGTGAATGGTACGTGGACAGATGTGCAACAAGTAGCGGTATGCCCTAAGTATGCCTCTGCTATGCACCCGAGTATATCCAAAGATGGCAGACGGCTCTTCTTCGCCTCCAATATGCCAGGAACATTTGGAGAATACGATATCTACGTTGCTACCATCGGAAAAAATGGCTCGATCGGTACAGCAAAAAATCTCGGAACAAAAGTGAATACCAAAAAGAACGACCTGTATCCGAATGTTGCCGCTGGCAATACCTTATTCTTTGCCTCCGAAGGGCGTAACGGATATGGCGGACTTGATGTCTATATGGCTGAAGTAGGACATAAAAGCGTCGCTTGGTCTGCCAATCTAGGAAGTGATATCAATAGTGAGGAAGATGATTTTTCAGTGATTCTACAAAAAGGGAATGGCAAGGGTTATGTTATGTCTAACCGCGGTAGAAACAAGAATTCCGTAGGGCGTGTGGCTTTCTCTTTTAGAAGCAAAAAACATATGTCCGAAAAAAGTCGGGAGTATCAAGTACTGGAAGCCTTGAACAATGACGAACAAATCGACTATTCTTCAACCATATTTGAAGATGAATAGGAATTAGGTCGCAAATGTCTTGACCAGCCCACTCTGGTCGGCATTTGCACAATCCTTATCAACATCTTTTCGGATTGCTAAAGGAAAGCATGAATCCTAACGCAAATCCTTAACAGCTAGGTATCTATCGAACCTTATACGATAGCATTTCATATAAATTGATTAAAATGCAATTTCAAATCACTACCCCAAATAAGATCTGTTTGCTGCTACTATTTTTCACTTTTTTTGGAAAACAGACAGTACAAGCTCAGGAATTGAATACCAATCTTGACGCTAAAAACACCTATCACAACCAGTTGTTCTTCAACAGGTTCTTGATCAACCCTACATTTTCACTAGTTCGTGAAAACAAATCGTACATCAATATTCTTCACAGAAACCAATACGCGGCCTTTGAAGATAATAGTCAGAACTATTTTCTAGGTTTCAGTAATAAGTTGAACGACCATACCGCACTTGGTATCAGCGTATATAGCAATTGGTCGGGTGTGGTACAGGAATTCGGATTCAACGCCAACTATGCAAAATCGGTACAGTTGGGTGCTAAAAGCAAGCTAGCCTTTGGCACCAATATTAGTTACTATAATACCGGAATCGATAAAAATCGAATTGTTGTTACCGCCGAAGATCGTGCGTTGTCCGATGCCCGTAAAGAAAACAAGGTAGCCATTCAGCCCGGGGTAACACTTTCTGTTGGTAGGTTCGATGTAGGGGTGTATGCGCGAAATCTGTTCGAATATAACCAAACAACCAACAGCTTTCTGACCGATATGAGTATACAAGGCTTACGGGCTTCCTTACAATACAATCATCCGTTTACAGCTACTAGGGGACTTTTTGAGGATGCAAGATTGATGCCCTTGGTACAGCTGGGACAAAAACAAGATGGTAGCTTGGCCTATGTGGGATCTATGTTATTGGACCTTCCCAATTACGGATGGTTGCAAACAACCTATGATGAAGACTACGGCCTATCAATGGGGTTGGGCTTCAACGTTAGCAAAAAAATGTCCCTCGGATACCTCTTGGAAAAAGACATTGCCCAAGAAGATACCGATTTGGGCTGGAACCATGAAGTATCTTTGGCGTATACCTTTAAGGATAATGATAGCCCCGGAGCATATGCTTCGACTTCCGAAGATGCCAAAGTAGACCAGATCATTCGAAATTATGAAGAACAGATTTTACAATTAAGAGCGGAAAAAGATGCTTTGGCACAGCAAGATACGAACAGAAAAGCAAAGAAGGCCAAAAAGCAGAAAACACGAAATAGCGTTTCTGAAGGGGAAATAGCAATCGAAAACAACGAACATTCCCTAGCTTATGAGAACCGCCTTATTTTAGATGAGTTGATCCTTCGACAAGACTCCATAGAAAACGCCCGTACAAAGGCATTTGAAAAAAGGTTTGAAACAATGTTTACGCTACTTCGTAACGACCTGAAACATACGATGAAGAACCAATTGCAAGATGATTCAGGCACCCACAATACCGCTATAGCGCAATCGAAGAAAAAAAATATATCTAGAAAAAAAGCGATCAAAAACACCGAGGTGGCTGCCGTTGAGACTAAAAAGAAAGTTGGGCTCACACCTTTACAAAAAATTAGGGTCGAAGAAGAGCTTCAGCGTATAACCCGGACCAGAAGTACCATTGGAACGACCAAGGTAGGCACTACCAACAAAGAACAAAGCTCAAACGAAACAATCAAAAAACAGCAGGCCAAGGTAAAAACAACCCAGAATGCCGAAGTGACCGGTTTAGATGGATTGGATACCATTGAGCACAATGATTATGTGGAACTGCCTATTAGGGTAATGGATCAAACGAACTTTGAAAATGTGTCCTCTGGCTATTATGTTATTGCCAATGTATATAAAAGCAAAAAGTATTTGACGCTGTTTATGAATGACCTAAAAAAGCAGGGGTTGGACGCAAGACAATTCTATAACAAGGAAAATGGCTTGTATTATGTTTACTTGGCTGATTTCAATTACAAGGACGAAGCTCGAGACGCCTTTGTTTCCAACTTGGATGGAAAATACCAAAAGGAAAAATGGATAATGGAAGTTGCAGACAATTCCGCCATCGTAGATAATATGTATATCGATCAATAAACATGCAAACAAAATTTGGGAGTCGAACAGCAATTGAAATTGATAAGAACGACATCCTATAAAATGAACGATTAAAAATTTAATTTTGGGTTAGTGGGTCCCGGTTTTGACTTGGAATCGGGAAAGAATAGCGGGGACATGCCCCCGCTATTTTCTTTTTTATCATCCCTTCAAATATTTTTTGGAGGGATTTTTTTCTGTAAACCGGTTCCTGTGCTGCGATATAAAGCTTCGATGAACTGCACTACACTCCCGATGAACGACGGTAAATATTAACATTTGGGTGCATTTGAACGAAAACAGTGACGCAAAATTTAGGTCACATTAAAATTTTCCTATGTTTGAATTCACTAATAACAATAGCATGTAAAATTATTGTAAAACCCAAATCCCCCACTACATGAAAACACATACCTACTGTTACCCAAGCAAGAAAAACGGTGTCTTCATCGAGCCAACTGCGATAACCCAGGCAATGGTTCAAAATGAAAAACACAGGACACCAAGGCTTCAACTGAATGCCTTCTTTGAGCGCTGATCAACAGCCGCCATTATATACATAACAGATCCCATTTAGCGTACTTAGTTTAGCTGTTCCTTAGGAATAGATGCCAGTGCAAAGAACCTATCGTTCTTTTTGCTACGGCACCACCTATGTCTTTTCGAAACGCTCACCGCGGTATTTACCCAAAATCGCGTGGTGACTCCCTACGCCAAAATGTTAACAGGTTGTAACCCAAACGACCTCGTTTATTCCAAGTTTACCGAACCCACTTTCGTATATCCCTTTACCGTTATGCGGTATTCGGATATACGACCAAACCCAAGTAGCATGATTACTAACACCCTGAAAATCATGGTGATCGACAATGATCGATCCCTTTACAAAAATTACCGATCTTATTTTGATATGTATTTAGAGTACGACTTAAATGGTATCTGCAGTACCATCAAGGAAGCATTGAACCAGTACGAAGACCTTAGGCCAGATATCATTTTCTCGGAAGTATCATTACCCGAGGAGTGTGGTATAGAAGGTATCAAGTATTTTAGACAGAAAGACCCCAGTGTCAAAATAATTATGTTAAGCGAACAAAACGATTTTGAGCTGGTCAAAACCGCTTTCAAAAATAGCGCCAATGGTTATTTGACCAAACCAGTGAATGAACGTACCCTGTACAATGCATTAGATTCGATTAAATACGACGGTGCAACGCTTAGCAATGACATCGCCAAGCAGGTGATTTCTATGTTTCAACGTAAATCCTATGAGTTCTTTTCCGAACGAGAAAATCAGGTAATCGACTATCTATCTCAAGGAGCTACCTATAAGACCATTGCAGAAAAACTCTTCGTAACGCCCAGCGCCGTTAATTTTCATATACAGAACATTTACTTAAAACTAGACGTAAATTCAAAATCGGAGGCATTGAGCAAGTTACGAACAATGGAAATCAGTTATCACAGAAATAGCGCTTAGTACGGTGAGGTGAAACCGATTTGTCTCAAAATCCTATATCCATACTTGGTAAGCTACATGGCGCGAGAAGCCAAATAATCGTGGTTTTCAAGAAATGAATTTACCATAGGGTAAACGGATATCGATTCGAAGTCGGGAAATTTGCCTAAAATTAATTTTTATGAACAGGCAAACCAATTATCATTTTAGCGATATGATTTCTGTAGACAATTCCCTTGAAAAGGTCTGGGGATATTTAACCGATGTCAACAAATGGAAAGACTGGGATACCGAGCTAAAATCGGCTGTGCTTCATGGTGATTTTGCAATTGGTGCAAAAGGAACCCTTGTACCGAAGAAAGGACCCGAGCTTCCATTTCATATTTCCGAAATCGTACCTATGAAGTCATATACGTTTAAAACAAAAATGCCATTAGGCCATTTGGAAATTAAACGTACCTTGGAGAAAAAGGATGGGATGACCCTTTTCACCGACGATATTCAATTCACCGGAATACTAAAACGTTTCTTTGGTTTGATGTTGGGTCGCGGCTTTCAAAAAGTATTGCCGGAAGTAATGCAAAATTTTAAGCGATTGGTCGAAAAGGAATAAGAAATTGTTCGTGATAGTGAACAACAAGGGCATATTTGCAGAGAATTAGAAATCCCGAACGGCACGCACCAAAAATTGTCGACTTTCAACCTCTTTATTATAATGGTAGGAAGAATTGCCATCACGAAACTGTAAGAGCCGGGCCTGATAGGTTTCATAAGGGGTGGCACTCCAGTATAGTTTAGAACTGAACTTACCGCTGTTCGTACCACCAGGACCGATGGTACGGTACATTTGTTTCAACTCTTCCAAAGTAGGCAATCGCCAACCCGCTCCTAGTTGTTCCTGAATGGCCATAGCACGTTTCCAGGACATGGGTCCTACATCTTGTGTGTGTGCTATTTTTCCTCCTTCACCAGATGCATCGAGATGAAAGATGGTCCCGCCCTCATACATATCCCCTAGTTGTAAGTTCAATACGGGGCTAAGCTCTTCATCTATAGATACATCGGTTTTAGGTTCTGATGTTGTAGTCGCTTTAGTGGATCTTGATGGATTCTCTTCTGGTATCGCTACCGAAGGTTTCTTGGTGTCATCGGAAAGAGTGGAAAAAATCCATACACCAATGATGCCCAATACGGCAATCAACAATCCGATCAGCATTCGCCTTCTACCCCTACCCTTCGTTGCGACTTCTTCTCCTTTATTTACCTCCCTATCAGCGAATTGAGATGGTCGTTGTTCTTGTGCTTCGATACTTTGGGCCGCTGCAATTTCCCTCTGGCGTTCTTCTTCAGCAGCTAGTTCTTCACGTATGTGTTGTTCTTCCAACGCTTGTTTTTCGGTCTCCTCCTGTTGTTGTCTTTTTACCGCCTCGGCCTCTCGTTGTGCTTTCAATTCCCATTGCTTTCGCTCGGTTTCTTGGGCTATTTTAGTTTCGTTTTCTTTCGTTTCAACCAGCTCCTGATTTTCTATCGCAACCTGCGGTTCCTCAGAAAAATGCATAGCCAGCTGCTCTTCTTCTACGATTGGGAGCGCTTCCTCATCTACAGCGGGTATAGATTCGGATTCGTCTACAAATAGTCCTAAGGCTTTGTTGATCGTATGCGCGACTTGTTCATAGTATTGCTCAGGGTTCGTTGACTGCTTTATAGGACGGCCATCGGCAGGAATAACCACCAACTCCTTAAAGCTAAAGTCATACTCATCGGAATTGAATTCCACATCCCACGGACAGTCCTCCAAGATTACAGGAATAACGGTCGATATTCCTTCTTTATAACGGTCGATAACTGTTTTAAACTCCATTTGCTGTACAAATTCGGAGTACATAAAAGCGTTGCTGAGCAACAATACGAAAAGATCGGTTTTATGAAGCCGGGCGGCCTCCTTGGGTATCCAAGAATGTCCTTCTTGAATAGGGTCATCGTACCAGATAGTAATATCTTGATGGGCTATGGCAGGCTGTAATCGTTCCAAAATCGATGATAGGGCACCCGCATCTTGCTTGGTGTAGAGGATATATATGTTCAAAATTCGATCCATCTGAACCTATTCGTTCTTTACTAAGAAGGCTGCTTTGCGATTAATATAAGAGGTGGATTGGCTTTGGGTTTTTAGACAATCCCTTGGAAAGATAATAAATATTGTAATGAAACGCCATAGTTGATTTACAAACCCAAAGAAGTCAGCAATATTTCTAGGAATCAAATTGTTGTAGTAATATTTCAACAAGGCCTACCCCAAACTCTATAATATGTGTTTTGAATTTAATACTTGAACAGCAGCTGAATGTACCCCACTACCCCAACCAACCATCCCGATCCAAACTCCGATACTGAATAGCCTCGCCTATATGACTTCCATTGACCGCTTCGGAATGTTCCAAATCGGCAATAGTCCTGGCGACCTTTAGAATTCTGTCATAAGCGCGGGCCGATAGGTTCAGGCGCTCCATGGCATTTTTGAGCATGGTTTTGGAAGCCTCGTCCAACTGGCAGTATTCCCGAATCTGTTTGGTATTCATTTGGGCATTGTAATGCACATTTTCCAATGATGCAAAACGACTTGTTTGGATTCCCCTAGCAGCAGTGACCCGTTTACGGATTTCAACACTACTCTCCCCTTTTCGGTCTTCCGATAATTTTTCAAAAGGCACGGGAGTTACTTCAATGTGAATATCGATACGATCTAACAAAGGACCGGAAATCTTACTCAAATAACGCTGCATTTCTGCAGGAGAGGAAGTAACTGGGGCATCGGGATCATTAAAATAACCGCCCGGGCTTGGGTTCATACTGGCGACCAACATAAAGCTACTGGGATAGGTAACCGTAAACCGCGCCCTGGAAATGGTTACCTCTCGGTCTTCCAACGGTTGCCGCATGACTTCCAGCACCCCTCTTTTGAACTCGGGCAACTCATCTAAAAATAAGACCCCATTATGCGAAAGTGATATTTCGCCCGGTTGCGGATAGGCCCCACCGCCAACGAGAGCCACATCACTGATCGTATGGTGCGGACTACGAAAGGGGCGCTGGCTCATAAGCCCCATATTCTTGATTTTACCGACCACGCTATGAATCTTAGTGGTTTCCAAAGCCTCGTTGAGGGTCATCGGCGGGAGAATGGAAGGCAAACGTTTTGCCAACATGGTTTTTCCAGCCCCGGGCGGACCAATCAATATAATATTATGCCCGCCAGCTGCGGCAATCTCCATGCAACGTTTAATACTTTCTTGCCCCTTTACATCCGAAAAATCGAATTCAGGAAAATCCAGATTCTTATAGAACTCTTGTTGAATATCGACTATCGTCTGTTCAAGGACCTCCCCTTTGTCAAAATGGGCAATAACCTCTGCTATGTTCTCCACACCGTAAACTGTGAGTCCGTCTACGATAGCCGCTTCCTTTGCATTTTCCTTGGGTAGGATAAAATTTTTAAACCCCTCTTCTTTGGCCTTGATGGCAATCGGTAATGCACCTTTAATAGGTTGTAGACTTCCGTCCAGAGACAGCTCACCCATGATGATATAATGTTCCAAATTCTCGGATTGAATCTGGCCTGAAGCGGTTAGAATCCCTATCGCCATCGTAAGATCATAAGCGGACCCTTCTTTTCTTAAATCGGCCGGGGCCAGATTTAATGTAATCTTCTTACCGGGAATTTTGTAGCCGTTATTCAAGAGTGCGGCCGCAATTCGATAGTTGCTTTCCTTAATGGCATTATCGGGAAGCCCTACCAAATGGTAACCGACCCCAATATCTACATTTACTTCGACCGTGATGGTGGTGGCTTCTACCCCAAATACGGCACTTCCGAATACTTTTGTAAGCATGGTTGGTATTTACCGATAAATGTAGTTCTTTTCGGTATTTTTTAAAAAAATAGACGAACAGAATTGTAAGAATCCCTTTTGGTAGTTATAAATATTTGAAAATATCGTCCAGCATCGTTTAAGGGATAAAAACCAGCACCGATTTTGAAGTTGTTTTGATTTCCTTCTCGTTCATCATCATTTTTCTGAAGGCTCCCTTTGTATACAAATCAGACTGATCGCGGTAGTGTTCACTAAAAGGGTTGCCAGATTGCCCCGTGGGTAAAATACTGACGCTATTTTCCACATCGGAAAAATCGATGATTCGTCGGGTCGAAGGTCCCGAACGTACCTGATAAAAGCCATCACCATCATAACTAAACGCCATATTATTAATGACTTCCCTAGTTCCGGCAACTTCAAAAGGCCCCACATTAAAAAAAGAACGCAGCAATTTGACCTTTCCAATAGGGTGTTCGTGCTCCAAGGTGTGCACCTTGTTCCATGTCCAGTTATCCATATCAGGTCCAAAATCGATTTCCAGTGATTCCAACGCCTGATCAAAGGATTTTTGAATAATCTGCTGCTGCGATTCTTTATTATCAGAGGTGTTGATATCGTCCCACCAAACCGAATGCGGGTTGTCTGCCATGGGAGCAATCAATCTTTTATGCAAATGCGTAGCTAGGAACTGGCCAAATAGCGCTTCGCCCAATTCATCTTCAAATGTATTTTTCAAAAAGTAATAAATCCAACGGGCATACAATGTTCCTTCGGTACTATCCATCTGAAAATTACCCTTCCAAGCTTTCATCTGGTCTAAAACCTTGGTCTGTTGGTTAGTCAATTGTTTGATATCGATGTTCTTGGCCAAATTAGTTACCACCATCGTGTTTACGGGAGAAGTTACATCGACCATCATTGCCTCAACACCTTCTCGGTCCCAATCGTTTCGAGGTTCCAACAAGCTTACGATTCGTTTTGCCCTGTTCTCTGGTAGGTAATATCCCGGATATCGCATACCAGCAATGGAATCTGGTTGATTATTTGCCGAGTATACGTAGTTCCAAGGTGGGTTGGCCGCATGGGGATTTTCGGAAAACCCCATATATTTTTTGCCGTTGGAAAATGGATGATCCGATTCCTGAATCATCTTCGTGTTCACGCTATCGGGAATATGGTACAACTTTCCCGTGGCCCACCAAGCTATATTACCCGCTGCATCGCCATACATGACATTTAGGCCGGGAGCATGTATATTGGGTAGCGCTTGTTGAAATTCTTTGATGTCAGTGGCATGACACATGCCATAAATAGCATCCAGTACCTTGTTCTCTTCCTGGGTATACATCCACCACATAGAGACAGGTCTTTTACTTTGAATCTGATCCGCAATACCATTTAATATAGGGCCTCGCACTGTGTTTTTATAGGTGAAGTCAATGGTCTCGGCATCTTTCACCTTTATTTCCTTTGTTACATACTCATACGAGACCCAGTTGGTACCATGTCGGTATTTGGTACTATCTGTGGGATGGGCATGTTCATAAAAAAAGTCCACATCGTCATTTTCGAACATGGTAAGGCCATAAGCTAAACTGCGATCATGGGCCAAAAGCGGAAACGGCACTCCAGCCAAATGGTATCCATACTTTTCGTAACTGGGCGTATGTATATGTGCCTCGTACCAGACCGACGGTTGGGAAAATCCGATATGGGGATCGTTTGCGAACAGCACCTTCCCATTCCGAGTCTTTTCCGGTGCCAGCACCCAGCCATTACTACCTTCGAACAAAGGAATACCCAAAGCCTGTAACGATTGCATGACCGAGGAGGTAAGATGCGTTTGAACAGAATCTAAAGGTTGGGAGGCGTGGTTTTTTATCCATGTCGTATTTGGGCTTACCTCCATCGGCAAGTCTTTTAAATAGGCTTCCCCCAACTTATCTTTGATGCTTGTCAGCAAAGGGTCGGTCTTATGTGCCATGGCAAAACTAAAAGACATATACCCCAAGATGTTATGAATATCGATCAGTTCGAATTTTGATTTCTCCAAACCTGTCAAGTAGAATTCTAAGGGAGTGGGGCCCTCTGCTACAAACGCATTAACCCCATCGAGGTACGCTTGTGCCAATTTAACCCATTCGGCACCAAGATCTAGTTTTTCGACGGTTCTTTTGGAAGCATCGTCAATACCCAAGGCCAATAAGAACCGGTCAGTGCTTACTAAATCAGCCCCAAAAACCTCGGAGAGGCCGCCCTTACCGATGCGCCTCAAAAGTTCCATTTGCCATAATCTATCTTGGGCGTGCACATAACCTAAACTTCTTAAAGCATCGGTTTCGTTTTGGGCGTAGATATGGGGTATGCCGTACACGTCGTAGTGAACATCTACTTTTGAAGACAATCCCAACAATTGTTTTTCTCCCTCGTAATCAGGTTTCAATGTATGGGCAAATATGGCAATCCCAATAATCAAAACTGTTAACAAAGCCAACAGCCAAAGGCCAATTTTTTTTAATCGTTTCATGTATGCCCCAATTGGTAGAGGAAAGATACGTGTATTCAGAAGATTAACAAAGCCGCACAAGAAACGGAAATCGAGCGCGGAAAGACGAAAAAATCACTTAACCGTCATTAAACTATTCTCATTAAAACGATCCAGTCCCGAAGTCAGCCAATTTTTATAGGTATCAGCATCGGTTTTTTGGATTGCTGGATTCAAGACCTCTAGTTGGGGGGAAAGAAGTACATAGTATGGTTGGGAAGCCGCCCCAAAATTCAAGGTTTGAAAAGTACCCCACTTCTGCCCTATGGTCTCTATAGTTTTCACTCGCCCAGAAGCATATTTGAAATCGAATTGTTCCGCAACGGGAAGGGACTCACTATCGTCAACATATAACGAAATCAACACGTAGTCATCTTTGATCAGTGGATAGATTTCCGGGGAGCTCCATACATTTTCTTCCATGTCCCGACAATTGGAACAGGCCCAGCCGGTAAAATCCAATAAAATAGGTTTATTTACAGATCTGGCATGTGCTACACCGATCTCAAAATCCTTAAAGCAGTCGATTCCAAGGGGACAATCGCTTTGTTGTTCAAAAACGCTATAGAAATCAGGAGGTAGCAAGCCGCTCAACAGTCGCAACGGGGTCATCTTCGAAAGTCCTAAAACAAGGTACACCGCAAAGGCCACACTTAAAAGTCCAACACTTTTTCGTATCCCGGACAACTTTTGTTTTGGAGCGTCATGCGGAAAGCGAAACAGACCAAAAAGATAGCCCCCCATTAATAGGAACAATATCACCCATATTACGATAAACACCTCTCGTTTCAAAAGTCCCCAATGCCCCACCAAATCAGCATTTGACAGGAATTTTAACGCTAACGCCAGTTCTAAAAAACCCAATACTACTTTTACAGTGGTCATCCATCCTCCAGACTTTGGAAGGGAATTCAACCAAGCCGGGAAGAGCGCAAACAATGCAAAAGGCAATGCCAAAGCAACCCCAAAACCTGTCATTCCAGCAGAAAGATTGGTAGCCACATCTCCCTGTGCCAAGGCGGTACTTCCGAGCAAGCCTCCCAAAATGGGCCCTGTACAAGAGAACGAAACAATGGCCAGGGTAACGGCCATAAAAAAGATACCTATAAAACCGCCTGCCTTGTTCGAGGCCGAATCCATTTTGTTCGCCCAAGAGCTAGGCAAGGTAAGTTCATAGTACCCGAAGAATGAAAAAGCAAAAAAAACAAAAATGATGAAGAACACAATGTTCAACCAGACATTCGTTGCTATAGTGTTCAGTATTTGTGAGTCCACAGAATCAAAAACATGAAAGGGTAGACTCAACAAAAAATAAATCAAAACAATGAAAGTACCATAAAGGATGGCGTTCATAATACCTCTTGACTTATTTTGGGATTGCTTTGTGAAGAAAGATACCGTCAACGGAATCATTGGAAAAACACAAGGGGTCAACAAAGCGATCAATCCTCCTAGGAAACCGAGTCCAAAAATGGTCCAAAGACCAGAATTTGAATTGATAATCGTGTCTTTGCCCTCATTTAGGAGTTCCTTATTTTTTAAATCCACGCTGAGGGCATCTCCTAAAACAAGGCTGCGTTCGTCAACTTCTTTTTCTTCTTTAACCACTGCACCTCCGTCCAACGAAAAGCTAAAGGACACCTCCTCACCAATACAGACTTCTTTACAAACCTGGTAAAAAAGACCAACATCGATTTGACGTACCTTCTGATCCAAAAGCTTTACGTTTTGTTTAAAAACAGCTTCTTTCTTAAAAAAGGTTTCATCCAATTCAAAAACATCACTGTATTCGGTAATCGTTTTACTCTCGGTAGTAATACCTTGCAACTCATAATCTTCTCCAGCCTTTTCATAGGTAAATTCACTAGGCAGCGATCCTCCCTCTGCAGTGAATTGGGAATACACATGCCAACCCTCATAAATCTTTCCGGTCATGGTCAACTCGTATTCCGTATCAGAGATTTTTTCAACACTGTGAGACCACAGAACAGGATTAGAATCATCCTGTGAAAACGTTACTAAGAAGCTGAAAAACAAAACAATAAATAGCACAACCTTTTTCATTGGTTTACTTCAAATTTTATGATGTAATCACTATTTTCCTGAACCTTAAAACGATTATCCCCTCGCCTCCCGATAACCCATACAATCTGATTATCGGAACAAAGAAACCATTGCTTTTCTTTAGCAAATTTGTTCACCTTTTCGTCTTTAAAGTATTTGGACACTTTTTTCCTGCCCTTCATTCCCAAGGGATGAAAATAGTCGCCTTTTTGCCATTTCCTGACAGTTAGGGGATACTTTAACGTTTTTTGGTCTACGTATAGTGTGTTCGAGCTCAACTCCCCTATCGTTGAAACGCGTTCTATCGTCAACTGGAATGGATGCGATATTTTTTTTTGTTTTTCTTCTATATAATAAATCTGGTCATCGCCCTCTTGGATCTTTTGAAGCAATAGTTGCCCGCGGTCTTTCACAAGACGGTATGTACCTGAGCGAACTTCCTTACCACTTTGCCCTTCTAGCAACGCTGCGACATCTTTCCAAGCGGTAAATCCAAAATCTTTAAAAATAAGATGTAAATATGCCTGCCTTGGTCGTAGTCGCCCCAGCCGCTCTACCGAAATGCGGATTGTCTCCCCATCTAAAGGCTCGAACAACTCTTTTCTGAGTTGTAAGCCATGTACTTCTAAAATGGAGGCAGAATCGGCCAAAAAAGACTGTGTATCCTTAAAATTCTTCTCAAAGGTAGGGTGCAGCTCCTTTAAAATCGGTACTACGTTGTGTCGAATTTTATTTCGCAGATATTTAATGTCCGCATTACTGGCATCTTCACTCCATTGAAGCCGGTTACGCTTTGCATATTCCATAATACGCGCCCGTGAAAAAGGGAGCAAGGGTCTGGCAATTGTTTCCGTTTTTGCTGGTATTCCGGAAAGTCCTTGTATGCCGGTTCCCCGGGAAAGATTAATCAAAAAAGTTTCCAAGTTATCATCGGAATGATGCGCGGTAACCAACCATTTTATCCTATTTTGAAACATGATTTCCGTGAACCATGCATACCGCAATTCCCTGGCAGCCATCTGAATAGATACTTTGTTTTTTCTTATGTAACTTTCTGTATCAAAATTAGTTGTGAAAAATTTTTTATTGAAACCGGTCGCTAGGTTTCGGACGAACTCCTGGTCCTCGTCGCTAGCGTTGCCCCGAAGCTGAAAATTGGTATGCGCCAGCGAAAAGTCAAGTTGCAGGGCAGCACAGAGATGCGCCAACACCACACTATCGACCCCTCCACTACAGGCCAATAAGAACGGCTCCGATAACAATTCGGGAAATATGTTTTTTACGTGATGTTCAAAGTCTTTAAGCATTCCACAAAGTTAGGTAGAAATAAATTTTAAAAGGATGCACGCTCCTATTGCAACCTTTCAACCAACCATTTTTCAATCTTTGAAAGCATTTCTTGCTTACATAGGTCGTGATGTAGTTCGTGGTATGCGCCTTCGAATAAATGCAAAGTTGTAGTTGTAGCCCGTTCATGAAATGCTATGGTTGCTCTATGGTCGATAATAGGGTCAGAAGTTCCGTGCATCAGCAATGCATCTACCTTTAAATTCGCAGCTTCCTTAATGGCCCACTCTCCTGCATCCATGATGGGAAACGAATACATAGGGCTTACTTGATCGAAGATTAAAGGGTCTGCATTGTATTTTGCCACTTCAGCTGGGATTTGTGAGATTCCTGCCGAATCCAGTCCCGCTGGCAATGTAACGGATGGTATAATTTTCAGCAGTAACTTACCAACGATTATTTTCCATTTGGGAGGTGCAAAAGCCAATCGTAGATAAGGACTGGTGGCAATGAGACCTGCTAGCCCAGGTTTTCTACGCATGGTATAATTCAAGACCAAATTCCCACCCATACTATGACCGTAGAGGTACAATGGCAATTGGGGGAATCGATTGGAAGCTTTATTAATTACTTGCTCCAAAACATCCAGAAGAACTTCATAACTCGGACAATGCCCCCTTTTGCCGCCTGATATTCCATGACCAATGTTGTCATAACACACTACGGCCAAATTGTTCTTTAGCAACATCGGCACAACATTTTCGGAATATCTGCCTGAATGTTCCCCAAAACCATGCACTAACACTACTACTCCCCTAGCCTCTATAGGAAACACATAGCTGCCCCGAATAGGTATTCTTAAGATATCGAATTCAAATTTTTCCATGGCGCTATGAGTTTTTTAGATGGTCACAATAAATTGCTTTCCCTGGTCACGATCGTCAATTGAAACTATGCACTTTGTATTTTAATAGTTACCATGTTGGGCTATGCCTATACCAGTTTAGCGCTCAAATGATATGCATTTGGTTCTAGTCCTTAATCTTCAAGCACTTCCCGCATCGCTTTTGCTTTTAAGAGACACTCTTCGTATTCTTTTTCAGGTAACGCTTTAGCGGTAATCGCGCTTCCAACGGAGAATGAGACATATTTTTCTGCCTCATTGTACAGAATACTTCTAATGACTACGTTAAAATCAAAATCCCCTTCCGGGGTAAAATAACCGACCGCTCCACTGTAAAGCCCTCTCTTAAAAGATTCTAAACGCTCTATGATTTTCATCGCCGATACCTTGGGAGCCCCTGTCATACTTCCCATTGGAAAAGATTCCTGAAGCAGTTCGACTGGGTTTTTCCCTTTCGGTACTTGAGCACTTACTGTTGATATCATCTGGTGAACTTGTTCAAAGGAATAGACCTCACAAAGTTCCTCGACCTGAACACTTCCCTTTATTGCACCTTTAGACAGATCGTTGCGAACCAGATCCACGATCATGATGTTCTCTGCACGTTCCTTTTCATCATTGGCCAAAGCAATCTTCAGAAGGTGATCTTTATTGGGGTCGGCAGACCTCTTGGTGGTTCCTTTAATGGGCTGCGAGATGACCTTTTTCCCTTGCTTTTTCAGGTACCTTTCCGGGGAAGCACACATCAGGTATCGTTGGCCCAGCCTTAAATAACAAGCAAAGGGGGCTTTTGAAATGGCATTTAACTTGCGATAGACCTGTAAAGCATCAATCTCTGTATTGTCTGCATAAAACTCCTGACAAAAGTTGGCCTCATACAAGTCCCCTCTATGGATATGTGCCAATAACTGATGCACACGTTTATGGTACTCGTTTTTAAAGATGCGCATTCTAATGCGAATACCATTTGCACCCTTCTGTTTCTGGGGTTTTTTATATTGTTGACCGTTGATAACCCTAAAGTCGCTTTCAATTTCATCCGCCACCATATGTAGGTACAAGAAGTCGACCTCTGTACCTGTAATGCGTATGATCTTTTTGGGCTGAAAGAAGCACAGCTCTGGAAAACCGAGTCGATCTGGATTGTTCGAATGCAGCTGCTCCACTGCATTCTTTGCGTCATAAGTAAGATACCCAAAAAGCCAATCGTGCGATTCTCGTTGATACTCTTTCAGGTTTTCCAAGCTATTTTCGGCATCGGTCTGCAGTACCGTAAGTGCATCTATTGCCAAAATCGCATCAAAGGAACTATAGGCGTCAACATGTGCATTGCCATCTAACCACACCGTTTCCTGAAACTGGCGCGACCAGTTGAGCAACCGGTCCTTAAAGCCCGGAACATCAGCGACCTTGAATGATACTTTTCTTCTCAACCACTATAATTTGGACAAAAAGGTATTTAGTTTTTCTCGATGCTCGGCATTTAGCTCCCCATGCAGGATTCCTTTTGCCGGATCAAAGTTATCCCTGAAAGAAGGCAAGGAAAAGGTTTCAAGTATTTCGGCACCGAATCGGGGCAATAGTTTTTCCGAGACCTCCAATGCCCCAAGCGCCCCTCTTTTTCCGGGAGCGGTGGCCATCAGATACACCTTTTTTCCCAATAAGAACTTTCGTTCCAAGCGGGACAACCAATCGATCAGGTTCTTAAAGTAGGCCGAAGGATTACCATTGTGTTCGTTTACGGAAATCAAAAGCGCATCTGCTTTCTTGATATCATCCCGCAATTCTATCAGGGAATTCGAATAACCGTTTTCGCGCTCATAATCTTCACTGAACATAGGAAAAGGGTAATTTACCATATTTAAGACCTGTAATCGGTGGTCGGCGATAATCGATGCAGTGTACTTAACCAACTGAAAATTGATAGAGGTAGCAGAATTACTACCGGCAAAAGCCAATATTGTTGCCATAAATGCGTTTTAACAATTTAATGTTCGAAAATACCGCAAATTAAATAGACTTGATGGTAATTTGACTAATTTTGCGACGCAAAACATCCAAACATACTGTCGTACAAGTATATAGGATAGATTGGATGTCTTATAGAAACATTTCAATCAACGACCTATCAACTAGAAAGAGCCTTGTAAACGTGGAAAACAAAACAGCCAGATTGTATTTCGTTGATGCCATGAGGGCCTGGGCCATTTTGATGATGCTCCAAGGTCATTTCATCGACGGACTCCTAGATCCTATATTTAGAGATAACAGCAACATTGTTTTTGAAATATGGAAATACTTTAGGGGTATAACTGCTCCTGTCTTCTTCACCGTATCTGGATTTATATTTACCTACCTCTTGGTTCGGGGAGACAAAATTGGACGCGATAACCCACGAGTTCAAAAGGGACTACGTCGCGGTATACAACTATTGTTTATCGGTTACTTACTCCGCATGAATCTTTTTGGGTTACTTCAAGGGGAGGTTTACGATTCTTTTTATTTGGTAGATGTATTACATTGCATCGGCCTTTCCATCTTAGGAATCATAGGTGTTTACTTACTGACATCACGACTTAAAAAAGTCATTTTCCCCGTCGTTCTACTCGGCATTACCATGTTGCTATTCGTTTTTGAACCCGCCTATAAAAGCATGCAACTAGCATTTCTTCCGCAGGCGATCGCCAACTATTTCACTAAAATAAACGGGTCGGTATTTACCATTTTCCCATGGTTTGGGTATGCTACTTTTGGAGGTTTTCTTTCGCTTCTTTTTACCCGATACAAGCATTCTAAATATCTCTATCCGATTGCGATTGTTAGTGCTATTGTCATAGGAGCCGGATTGATATTTTATTCTTCTGATTTGTTTTTGGAAATGTCAAGATTAACTGACATTCAGTTATTTGCAGACATTTTCTTCAACAATTACTTATTTATTAGATTGGGAGATGTTTTCTTGGTATTCGCAGTGTTTATGTTGATTAGAAGCCTACTTAAGAATAGGACCATCCTGCACATAGGACAAAGCACTTTATCTATTTACATTATTCATTTCATTATCCTGTATGGTAGTTTCACGGGGTTAGGACTGTACCGCTTTTTCCACCATACGTTAACTCCGGCGGTCGCGATTGCAGGGGCTTTGGTTTTCATGGCAACCTGTACGTTCGTAGCATTGCGTTACGAAACACAAAAAGCGTTCATTAAATTGAACATCCAAACGACCTTTAGACTTATTTGGGCGAAGACCGAACTTCTTGTGGCATATCTGGCCGAAGTCATCAAAACTGCTTTCTTTCGTTTGCTACGTCGTATCGGACTGGTAAAAAGCTAAATCTCTGTAAAGCGGGTAGTTTTACATACTTTTCCTTTTCTTCTTATCTTCGTTATGTCACTTAAAATAGCACACATGAGCGAAAAAAATTTCACCCCAATTAAGATAGACCTAGAAAAAGATAAGCGATATGCATGGTGTACCTGTAGCCATAGCGAGGTACAGCCCTTTTGCGACGGTTCCCATAGGGCACATGATAAACCAGGCGCTTTGGGGTTTACCTCGGAAGAAGCGAAAGAAGCATGGCTCTGTACCTGTAAGCAAACAGGAAATCCGCCCTACTGCGACGGATCGCATAACAGCTTATAAACCATTTGTAGCGCTTAGCTTTATTGGAAAAAACGTAACTCTTTTTGAACACTTCTCTGGGTTGCCATTCGAATACGTGCTTATTGAAAGTTTTTGGTCTTCATCATTCAGGGCGAAAGTCTTGAGTTAAAAACGCATACCTGCATGAGTCAGGTTTTCGACCGACCGTTTACAACCAATAAAAAAAGGCCTCGATATATCGGGGCCTTCTAATACCATACTTATTGGCACACTATATATGCAAAGCCCTATCTTCGGTTGCTGCCAAGGCTGCTTCTTTCACGGCCTCCGCATAGGTCGGGTGCGCGTGGCTCATGCGAGCGATGTCTTCGGCCGAAGCCCTGAACTCCATTGCTGTAACGGCTTCGGTAATCAAATCGGCGCAACGGGCACCTATCATATGCACCCCAAGGACTTCATCGGTCTCCTTATCGGCCAAAATTTTCACGAATCCGTCAACATCCATACTGGCACGAGCACGCCCTAAGGCACGCATTGGAAACTGTCCCGCCTTATAAGCGACCCCTGCCTCCTTTAATTCTTCTTCGGTCTTTCCTACTGAAGCTACTTCTGGCCACGTATAAACCACACCAGGAATCAAATTGTAATCGATATGAGGTTTCTGACCTGCCAAAATTTCTGCCACCATCGTACCTTCTTCTTCCGCTTTATGAGCCAACATGGCGCCTCTCACCACATCCCCAATAGCATAAATATTAGGTACATTGGTCTGTAGATGATCGTTCACCGCAATCATACCCCTTTCTCCCATTTCTACTCCCGCCGCTGCTGCATTAAGTCCGTCCGTATAAGGTCTGCGACCTACAGAAACCAAGCAATAATCGCCTTTAAACGTTACTTCCTCGCCTTTTTTATTGTCCGCTTTTACGATTACTTCTTTTCCTTTGCGCTCTACGGATTTTACCTTGTGCGATAGGTGAAACTTAACCTTCTGCTTTTTCATTACCTTCATCAACTCTTTCGACAAAGCACCGTCCATCCCGGGGATAATGCGGTCCATGTACTCGATTACGCTTACTTCTGCCCCAAGCCTTTTGTAGACTTGACCCAATTCGAGCCCAATGACACCGCCGCCAATGATAATCATATGTTTGGGAATTTCCTTTAATTCCAAGGCTTCCGTGGAAGTGATGACCCGCTCCTTGTCGATAGTAATAAAAGGCAGGGAAGAAGGTTTGGAACCCGTTGCGATAATCGTATACTTCGCTTCGATGGCTTCACTGCTACCATCGTTCTTCTTGATATCGATATGCGTGGCATCCTTAAAACTACCTAGTCCTTCATAGACATCAATTTTATTCTTGTCCATCAAGAACTGAATCCCTTTCGTGGTCATGTCGACCACCCCTTGTTTTCTGGAAATCATTTTTTCCAAGTTCACCTTGACCTCACCTGGAATCTCGATACCATGCTCCTCAAAATGCTTTACCGCATCCTCATAATGATGGGAAGAATCCAAAAGTGCCTTTGATGGAATACACCCTACGTTAAGACAGGTGCCGCCCAGCGTACTATATTTCTCGACGATCGCAGTTTTCATTCCCAATTGAGCACAACGAATTGCTGCTACATAACCGCCCGGACCTGAGCCGATTACGGCTACATCATATTGATTCATATTCAAATATTAAATGAGATAGATTATTTTGTGCTGACCAACTTAGGTCTTATGGAACAAAAATACGAATGTTTTGGTGTTGAACAATACCAAAAAAGTAGTGAAAAGGGCCTTCCCATGCTCAATTGATGGCAAGACCAAACGCCTCTGCAGGCATTTTAAGAACATCTTAGGTATTATTCCAGATAGATAATCGTGCTATTTTTCACCTCGTTGATGATGAATGAACTTTGAGTGCTCCCTATATGCCTGATTGCCGTTAATTTGGTCGTCATAAAATCCCGATAAGCCTGCATGTCCCTCACATGGATTTTTAGGATATAATCATAATCCCCGCTGGTATGGAAACATTCGACGACTTCCTTCAACTTGTATACTTCTTTTTCAAATTGAAGGATAAAATCCTTGACGTGCTGTATCAATTTTACATGGCACAATACCGTAAAGGATTGATCCACCTTTGTTTTATCGACCAAAGCGACATATCCCTTAACAATTCCCTCCCTTTCTAGGCGTTTGATACGCTCATAGACCGCAGTGGTCGAAAGGCCTAATTGATTGGCATACGCTTTTGTGGTTCTCTTACTATTGTTTTGCAAGAGATATAATAGCTTTTTATCAGTTTTATCTAGTTTCCACATGGCTATTTTTCATCATTTTTAAATCTAAACATCATTAAAATGAAAAAAAATCTAATTTAAATCAAAATTATAGATTTTTTTTCTACTTCAAATTTTAAACATTGAAAAATAAACTGTATCGTTTTAATTTTATGGTTCAAATTGGCGATTATGGACTATAAAGCAGCAAATCAATTACAGGATTTACAATATTTCGGTGAATATGGTGGTGTAAATCCGTCTATCTCCGATTCTTCGACCTATACGTTTTTGTCGGCTAAAACGATGTTCGACACCTTTGAGGGCAATACCGAAGGGTGTTATCTCTACAGTAGACATTCCTCACCCTCAAATCTATATCTCGGAGAGGCCTTGGCCGCCATGGAGGGTACGGAAACCGCCAACGTCTATGGGAGCGGCATGGGTGCAATAACATCGGTCATCATGCAACTCTGCGATACAGGAGACCACATCGTTAGCAGCAGAACCATTTACGGCGGCACTTATGCCTTTCTCAAAAACTTTTTAAATAGGTTCAATATCGGGGTTTCTTTTGCCGACAGCACATCTGTTGAACACATAGAGAACGCCATTACCCCTAAAACCAAAATGATCTATTGCGAAAGTGTCAGCAACCCTTTATTAGAAGTGGCAGATATAGCAGCTCTAGCAAAATTGGCCAAAAAACATGGTATTTCCTTAGTGGTCGACAATACCTTCGCTCCTTTGTCAGTTCCAGCGGCGCGATTGGGAGCCGACATTGTAATTCACAGCCTCACCAAGTTTATTAACGGAACGAGCGATTGTGTTGCGGGAGTCGTTTGCGGCTCTAAAGACTTTTGTCTTTCGCTAAAAGATGTAAATCATGGAGCAGGGATGCTTTTAGGAAGCACCTTGGATAGTCTCCGTGCAGCTTCTATTCTTAAGAATATGCGTACGCTACACATCCGAATGAAAAAGCATAGTGAAAATGCCCTCTACCTGGCACAAAAATTTGAAACCGATGGTCTAAGCGTTGTTTATCCAGGATTGTCTTCTCACCCTGGCCATGAAGTTTTCAAGACCCAAATGAATTCCGTCTATGGCTATGGAGGGCTACTGACGTTGGATGTGGGGTCCCTTGAAAAAGCGAACGCTTTAATGGAACTCATGCAAGACCGCAAGTTGGGTTATTTGGCGGTAAGCCTTGGTTTTTACAAAACCTTGTTTAGTGCTCCCGGAACATCTACCTCCTCTGAAATCCCTTTGGAAGAGCAGCAAAAAATGGGGTTGGGCAATGGTTTAATACGCTTTTCCATAGGTCTCGATGATGATATCGAGCGCACTTATGTCCTCATGAAAGCATGTATGGCGTATTTGGAAATATTGGGTCGGCATATTTCTAGGACCGTTTTGTAATTGAACGACGGTTTGCAAGACAGGTTGCAAAATCGTAATATTACGAAGTAACCACTATTTAGATGTATGAAGAGCCAGAATAAGCAACCAATTCCACCAGAAGAGGAATCTATCATTGAAAACAGGGAACTGAATATTTGGGAAGCCTTGCTCCCAGTTTTGATTTTGGTAGGAATGTTGGCCTACAATGTTTTTGTTTTTGGTGATGAGGCCCTCAGTGGTTCCAACCAGTTTATTCTATTATTGGGCGGTGCAGTGGCTGCGATGGTTGGTTTTTTCAATAAGGTCTCTTATAAGACTATGATGGCCGAGGTTGCCGATAACGTACGATCCACCTCCGGGGCCTTGCTCATTTTACTCATGGTCGGTGCCCTGTCGGGCACTTGGTTGATCAGCGGTATTATTCCTTCAATGATTTACTACGGACTTCAAATTTTGAATCCGACGATTTTCTTGGCGGCCTGTGTCATCATCTGTTCTATTATCTCTATTGCTACGGGTAGTTCTTGGACTACCTCCGCCACCGTAGGTATCGCTCTCGTAGGTATCGGAAGTGCATTGGATATTTCGTTGGGAATGACCGCGGGGGCCGTTCTCTCCGGGGCTTACTTTGGCGATAAACTTTCCCCGTTGAGCGATACCACTAATTTGGCTCCGGCTATGGCGGGCGGTGAGCTTTTTAGCCATATCAGATACATGAGCATGACCACAGTACCCACCTACATTGTGGCTCTTCTGGTCTTTATTGTAATAGGCTTTTTTATAGATACTTCGGGGACTACCGATACCCAGGCCATTTTAGATTCTATTGATGCGTCTTTTAACATCAATGGTTGGTTGTTTTTAGTACCTGTTGCAGTAGTGTTCTTAATCGTGAAAAAGGCACCGCCCCTGTTGGCCTTGTTGATCGGCACACTATTGGGTGGGGTGTTCGCGTTGATCTTTCAGCCAGGAATTGTTGCAACAATCGGTGGTTCGGAAAACTTGGATTTCGTCTCCGGATACAAAGGGGTTCTGAACGCAATAACGGTAAACACGCAAATTGCGACCGATGACCCCGCATTGAACGAC
Source organism: uncultured Flavobacteriaceae bacterium (assembly GCA_947493175.1). Lineage (GTDB taxonomy): Bacteria > Bacteroidota > Bacteroidia > Flavobacteriales > Flavobacteriaceae > Pelagihabitans. The sequence continues at coordinate 440,078 of CANLQD010000002.1, forward strand.
TTGTTTTCCGCAAAAGGAATGCAAGGCATGTTGGGAACCATTTGGCTGATCATCTGCGCAATGGTCTTTGGAGGGGTCATGGATGGTATTGGAGCCCTTTCCAGAATTACCAAGGCGCTATTGGGAATGGCCAAAACCACCTTCGGACTCTTTGCGAGTACGGTAGGTAGTTGCTTGGCGCTGAATATTACGGCTTCCGACCAGTATTTAGCCATTGTCGTACCTGGAAAAATGTTTTCCAAGGCATATAAAGACAGAGGGTTAGCCCCTGAAAATTTAAGTAGAACTTTAGAAGATTCAGGCACGGTTACCTCAGTATTGATTCCTTGGAATACCTGTGGTGCTTACCACAGTGGGGTGTTGGGCGTATCGGTCGCGGACTACTTCTTCTACGCCATATTTAATTGGTTGAGTCCGTTTATGACACTCATTTTTGCTGCCTTCCAGATTAAAATAAAACGTTTGGTATCAAACCCACAAACTGCTTAAAAGAAGGGCTGGCGGCATGCGGCCGATACTTTCTTTATCTAAGCATGATCCAGAAAACCTTTTTGGCAACAGATGCTTGGATACAACTTATTTTTTATAATTTCACGGCTATAAAAATATACAATCGATGGCAACAGTAACATTAAAAGGAAGTCCTATTCATACATTGGGCGAACTGCCTGTGAAAGGTGGTGCCGCACCCGAATTCAATCTTACAAAAAGTGATTTATCAACCGCTACCTTGGCCGACTATAAAGGCAAGAAAGTGGTTTTAAACATATTTCCAAGCATCGATACGGGTACCTGTGCCCAATCGGTACGGCAATTTAATAAGGATGCCGCAGGTCTAGAAAACACGGTAGTATTGTGCATCTCAAAAGACCTTCCCTTTGCACAAGCGCGTTTTTGTGGCGCAGAAGGCATCGAAAACGTTGAAATGCTTTCCGATTTTAGGGATGGCAACTTTGGAGAGTCGTACGGACTTTCTTTTTCCGATGGCCCTCTAATGCCTTTGCATTCAAGGGCTGTGGTCGTTTTAAACGAAACAGGAGAGGTCGTTTATAACGAACAGGTGCCCGAAATTGTTGATGAGCCCAATTATGCCGGTGCTCTTGAAGCCTTGGCCAATGGCTAAGGAATCTTTTTTAAAGAATCGTATTAAAAGTGTGGGCTTCGCATTACGTGGAGCCTTTCTTTTGATACGCACAGAAGCCAGTATTAAAATCCAGGTCTTCATTGCCATTGTAATGACTGGTGCCGGTTTTTACTTCGAAATTTCGAATACGGAATGGGTTTTACAAATATTGGCGATAGGTCTGGTCATGGGTATCGAAGGATTAAATACTGCGGTTGAGAAAATTTCCGATTTTGTGCAGCCGGATCATGATCCTAAAATTGGTTTTATAAAAGACATTGCCGCAGGAGCCGTAATGCTGGTATCCATAGCAGCAACCATTGTTGGTTTTATCATTTACCTACCCAAGTTTTTTTGAGCGCCTTCCCCGCTAAATTTGTATTTTTGACCCCAGAACCCGAATTTTAATGGCAAAGAAGGCAGCAAAGGCAAAACCGAGATCTACCAAAAAAAGGAAGCCTTTTACCATATCAAAACAAAACAAGATCATATTGGGAAGCCTATTAATGCTTTTCAGTATTGCCTTGTTCTTTTCTTTCATATCATTTTACTTTACTTGGCAGGACGACCAAAGTCTTCTAAAGGAATTCTACAATCGTACTGAGGAAGCTCAGAACTTGTTAAACAAGTTTGGGGCCGCTGTAAGCCATTTTGTAATGTATAAAGGGTTTGGATTGGCTTCTCTCATTATAACGGCATTACTTTTCATAACCGGTTTACAACTGTTTCTAAGTCAAAAAAAAGCGGGCCTTCTTAGAAAATGGATATGGGGCCTACTATTGATGATATGGATTTCCATAGCCTTGGGCTTTTTCGCGGCTGAAAGGCCCCTTTTAGGTGGTGTGGTAGGCTTTGAGATGAATGATTTCTTACAGGATTATACCGGTAAAATTGGGGTGTTTCTGTTATTGCTCTTTGGTCTCATATTTATTTTAGTACGCTTTTTTGACTTTAATCCGGAAGGAATACTGGATTATTTCCAAAGTCCGAAGGCATCCTCGACCGTTAATACCAAAAAGGCTACATCTTCAAGTAGCAAAGGTGCTACCGTTGCACTGGATCTCGAAGATGATAAACCGGTGGTCATTGATACCTATACCCACAAGAAAGATATTCCGCCTATTGTAAAAGAGGAACCTGCAAAAACACTGGAGGTGACCACACCGGTACAAGAAGAAGTTGAGGAGCAACTCGACATAAAAGTAGAAAAGGTCGTAGAGGAAAAGGAGGAAAAAGACAATATTGCCAATAAACTTGTGGAGGATTTTGGTGAATTCGACCCCACGTTGGAACTGGGCAGCTATAAATTTCCGACCTTGGAATTATTAGACCAGCACGGCGTTACGGGCGGCATTACCATTAACCAGGAAGAGCTCGAGGAAAATAAGAATAGGATTGTAGAAACTTTAAAGAACTACAAAATTGGCATTGCCCAAATAAAGGCTACTATTGGCCCTACAGTGACCCTTTATGAAATTGTGCCGGAAGCTGGTGTTCGCATCTCAAAAATAAAAAACCTTGAAGACGATATTGCACTGTCGTTGGCAGCCTTAGGTATTCGTATCATAGCCCCCATACCAGGAAAGGGCACCATTGGTATTGAAGTGCCCAATAAGAATGCCACCATTGTGTCGATGCGGTCGGTCATTGCCTCTAGTAAATTCCAAAAGGCAGAAATGCAATTGCCCATCGCTTTTGGAAAAACCATTAGCAATGAAACGTTCGTAGTGGATCTCGCCAAGATGCCCCACTTATTAATGGCCGGTGCGACGGGACAGGGAAAATCGGTTGGGCTAAATGCCGTGCTTACCTCCTTGCTCTATAAAAAACATCCTGCAGAAGTAAAATTCGTTCTTGTAGACCCCAAAAAAGTCGAATTAACCTTGTTCAATAAGATTGAAAGGCACTTTTTGGCTAAATTACCCGATTCGGAAGATGCCATTATCACAGATAATACAAAGGTCATCAATACATTGAATTCGCTTTGTATTGAGATGGACAATCGCTATGAGCTGCTTAAGCTGGCCATGGTTCGCAATATTAAAGAGTACAATGTCAAATTCAAATCCCGTAAATTGAACCCCCATGACGGGCACAAATTTCTTCCCTACATCGTACTGGTCATCGATGAATTTGCCGATTTGATCATGACCGCCGGGAAAGAGGTAGAAACACCTATCGCTCGTTTGGCGCAATTGGCAAGGGCGATCGGTATTCATTTGATCATTGCCACACAACGACCGTCGGTGAACGTTATTACAGGAATCATCAAGGCAAATTTTCCGGCGCGTATCGCTTTTAGAGTGACCTCAAAAATTGACTCTCGTACTATTTTGGATGCCCAAGGGGCCGACCAATTGATTGGCCGTGGAGATATGCTATACACACAAGGGAATGATGTGACCCGTATTCAATGTGCTTTTGTAGACACCCCGGAAGTTGAAAAAATTACCGGTTATATCGGTGCGCAACGCGGTTATCCCGAGGCACATGAACTTCCTGAGTACGTTGGTGAAGATTCTGGCACAAGTATTGATTATGAGATTTCTGAACGCGATTCGATGTTCCGGGAAGCAGCCGAGGTCATCGTAACCGCACAGCAAGGTTCTGCCTCCTTGATTCAAAGGAAACTCAAGTTGGGGTATAACCGGGCCGGGCGTATCGTAGACCAGCTGGAAGCAGCAGGAATCGTAGGTCCGTTCGAAGGTAGCAAAGCACGGCAAGTGCTTGTACAAGATTTAACCAGTTTGCATCAATTATTGGAAAACGAAAAAAACTAAACGATTCATGAAAAAGATTTTATTACTTAGCTGTTCCCTATTGGTTTCGACCTTTTCTATAGCGCAAAATTCAGGAAAGGCAAAAGCACTTCTAGACGAGGTCTACAACAAAGTAAAGAGCTATGACAACATCTATGTAGACTTTAAATATGCCCTAAACAATGTGGAAGCCAATGTAAATACCGAAACAAGAGGCGATGTAACCTTGCAGGGCGATAAATACCTGTTCAACTATTTGGGTGCACAACAATTATACGATGGCAAAATGGTATACAATATTGTTCCCGAGAACGAAGAGGTCATCATCGATACCCCATCGGCAGAAGAGAATACCATAACCCCATCCAAGATGCTCACCTTTTATAAGGAAGGGCACACCTATTCTTGGGACATTCTTCAAAATGTACAAGGGCGAAAAATACAATTCGTAAAATTGGTGCCGATTGATACAAACACCGAAATAGCATCCATATTACTAGGTATCGATGCAGAAACCAAACACATCTATAAGTTGATCGAAACGGGTAAAAATGGTACAACGACAACGATTACTGTTAATTCTTTTAAAACGGATCAACCCATATCTAAAACCTTATTTACTTTTGATGAAGGCAAGTATAAGAATGAAGGCTATTACATCATAAAAAACTAGTCTTTTACAGGGTAACGATTACCCCAATGAGATACCGGATCTTATGTTCACACCAATTCAAAATCGTCCTTGGTATAAGCATTTCAAAAATGGTATTCTCAGACGGACACCTTCAAATATAGCATGGGCATGATTTGTGGGTTTTACTTAATTTAATAATGTAGCTGTTGCGACTTCTAGACCGATATATTTTATCGAGGTTTTTATTCAATTTTTTCAGCTCGTTTGTCATATTGATGTTCATATTCATATTTCAAACGATTTGGCTTTTTATAGATGATTTGGCGGGCAAAGGACTCGATATTATTATTATCGGCAAGTTTCTTTTCTACTTAATGCCCAATCTTACCGAGAAAGTGCTACCTCTTACTGTCTTGCTATCCTCTATTTTAACGTTCGGAACGTTCGCGGAAAATTATGAGTTCGCTGCTATGAAGGCCTCAGGTATATCGTTACAAAGGGCTATGTTGAGCCTGATCGTATTTGTTACCTTTTTAGGAGGTGTCACTTTTTACTTCGCCAATAGTGTGATACCTGCATCGGAACAGAAAATATACAACATGCGCCGTAATATCGCCAAGGTAAAACCTGCAGCGGCCATTGAAGAAGGGGTGTTCAGTGATTTTGAGGGGATGAGTATTAAGGTCGATGAGAAATTTGGCGAAAAAGATCGTTTTTTAAAAAATGTAATCATCCATCAGAAAACAGCCTCTAATGTCAATAATACGGTAATTAAGGCCAAAACAGGGGAATTGGTAAGCAGTGAAGCTTCCGATGTCATTCAATTGGTTTTGAAGGATGGACATTATTATCGCGATGTAGAAACCAAGAAAAGTAAGAAGAAGCGCAAATACCCTTTTGCAAAAGCTGATTTTGAGGTATACCGAATCAATATTGAGATTCCCGAAGTGGACCAAGACTTGGAAGAAGAGCGGGACATTAGTACCGACAAGATGAAAAATGTGAGTCGTTTGGTAAAGGATATCGATTCCATAAAAAACGACAACCTTCGGATTATTGGGGCATTTTCAAAGAATATCGTGAATCGGATGGGAGGTTTTGTTCCGTTGGTTACCCCAGATTCGACGGGGACACAAACGCCCTCCCCTAACAAGTCCTCGGTGCAGATGGCCGTCTCGCCCAAAATAATCGCAAAAGACGTGAAAGACAGTGCTCTCGCCGTTATACAAAACAGCCCCTCGAAGGCCCGCTTGGATAGCACTAAGAAAAGTGCACCGATTCAAAAGGGAGACTCCTTACCGATTACAGAAGACGTTTTAGACCTTTTTCAAGATTGGCAAAAGGTACAGATTATGAATTCTGCCAGAAATAGTGCCAATAGCATCTTAAGTTCGGTGCAAGGAAAAAAAGATGAAATGCAAAAGCGTTATAAGATATACAATATGCATATTCTTTCGCTCCATAAAAAGTATGCCTTGGCCCTTTCATGTATTGTTTTGTTCTTCGTAGGAGCTCCTTTAGGGGCTATTATCAGAAAAGGAGGTGTAGGCTTGCCCATGGTGATAGCCATCATTCTTTTTCTTATTTACTATTTTGTGGGAGTTTTTGCGGGCAACTATTCCAAGGAAAACAATATTCACCCCATTCTGGGAGCATGGCTGTCTACATTGATTATGCTACCTTTGGGTATTTATTTGACCAAACGGGCTACTGCCGATAAAGGCATGATGAACTTTGGCGCTATCACTGATTACTTTAAAAACCTTTTTAAAAGGAAAAGAAAAACCATCGCTACATGATTACCACCATGGACAAGCATATTGAACTAAATACGATTGAAGAAGCTATCGAAGATATCGCCAACGGAAAGGTGATTATCGTAGTAGACGATGAAAATCGGGAAAACGAGGGTGATTTTATTGCGGCAGCGGAAAAAGTAAGTCCGGAGATGATCAATTTCATGGCAAAACACGGGCGCGGGCTTATATGTGCCCCCTTGACCGAAGATCGCTGTGAGGAGCTGGATCTTGAAATGATGGTGCAAAATAATACGGTACTGCATCAAACACAATTTACGGTTTCAGTAGACTTGATAGGTCATGGTTGTACTACCGGGATTTCGGTGCACGATCGTTCCAAAACAATTCTGGCCTTGGTTGATGAGGACACCAAGCCCCATGAATTGGGAAGGCCCGGTCATATCTTTCCATTAAGAGCTAAGAACGGTGGGGTGCTCAGACGTACCGGACATACGGAAGCCGCTATCGACCTTGCCCGATTGGCCGGGTTGAAGCCAGCAGGTATCCTAGTGGAAATTTTAAACGAGGACGGCACCATGGCCCGTTTGCCCCAATTAGCAGAGGTAGCCAAAAAGTTTGATCTTAAGATGATCTCGATAGAAGACCTCGTGGCCTATCGCATGGAACACGATAGCTTAATCGAAAAGAAAGAGGATTTTACTATTACAACGCGTTTTGGGGAGTTTCGCTTGCGTGCCTACAAGCAGACGACCAATAATCAGATTCATATTGCATTGACAAAGGGAAAATGGAAGGCAGACGAGCCCGTTCTGACCCGTATCAACGCCAGTCTGATCAATAACGACATTCTAGGTACCCTGACCAATAATCCAGATAAAAAACTGGAAGATATGTTCAAGGCCATCAATGCCGAAGAAAAGGGAGCCTTTGTCTTCATTAATCAGGAAACCAGTACATTAAACTTGTTAAGTAGGCTTTCAGAACTAGAAGAACTTCAGAAAAAAGGAATTTTTAAGGCACCAAAAATCGAAATGGATGCCAAGGATTTTGGGGTCGGCGCCCAGATTCTTCATGACCTCAATATCAGCAAACTGCGCTTATTGACGAATAATACACAGGCTAAAAGAGTAGGTATGGTAGGGTATGGCTTGGAAATTGTTGACTACATTCCCTATTAGAGTTGTGGCTCAATGGTTTTGGCCATGATTGCAGCCCTTTCCCGCACCTCTTCAACTGTCCACCCCAACTTGATCAAACAGGAAACTGTGCGGCCCATCCAGTGATCTGACTTGGAAAAATCGGCTCTTTTATAATCCGGTAAACCCTCCCGGACTTCGATCGGTAGTTTTCCCAAAGATTTTTTCTCGACCAAATGATCCCATTTTCGATAGTAATGCCAGTTGTTATCATACCAATAAAAGCATGCGTCCAAACCAGCGGCTATCAACGAACGGTGAACGGCTTTTGCCGTGCCTTCATCCGGTAGAAAAAAGTTTAGGAAGGCATAGCTCTCCTCCCCGCCCTCGGGCACTCTTCGAAATGTTACTCCCTCAATCGGTTCTAGCGCATCGCGTAAAATAGTGTAGTGTTTCTTTTGCAATGCCAAAAACGCATCAAGCCGCATAATTTGTGCTAAACCAACCGCGGCGTTCAACTCCGAAATTCGGTAATTATAACCCAAAAAAGGATGACTTTCTGCTCCCCTATCCAATCCAATATGGTCATGACCGTGATCGGAAAAATGGTCGGCATTTTTATGGTAAACACTGTTATTGGTGATGATTGCGCCCCCTTCCCCACAGGTGATGGTCTTCACATAATCGAACGAAAAACAGCCTATGTCACCATAACTACCAAGTGGTACTCCTTCAAAAGTGCCACCAATAGCTTGGCAAGCATCCTCGAGCAGAAGCAGGCCATGTTTTTCACAAAGAGCTTTTAAAGCCTTTAAATCGGCCATTGAACCGCACATATGCACCGGCATAACCACTTTGGTACGTTCTGTAATCGCATTTTCGACCGCTCGTGGGTCTAAGGTCAGGGTGTCATCAATATCTACTAAAACAGGAATCGCCCCGAGCGCTAAAATCGACTCAAAGCTGGCAACAAAAGTAAAAGTAGGCATAATGACCTCGTCTCCGGCACCGATACCGGCGCTGGCAAGGGCCACCGTTAAGGCCGCGGTACCGCTACTTAGCAATTGAGCGTGTTTTACCTGCATACGGACCGCCAACGCTGTTTCTAGTTCTTTGGCCTTCCAATGCCCGTTTCGCATTCCGTCAAATCCATACCGCATGAGTACTCCGGTATCCAATACTTCTTGAACGGCTGCCCGTTCTTGGTCCCCAAAAAGTTCAAATCCAGGCATATGTTTGAGTTAATCGTTAGTAGGTTTAAAAAGAGTTTTCCGGGAGCATAAGGCCTTTATGATACTAGAATTCTATTTTTTCTTTCAATAGACATCGATAACACTTTCGTTCAGGTCTTTTCGCACCTTTTTGAAATCAGCGAACATATCATCTTCCGCACGATATCCCACAGGCATTACAAGTACCGAAGTGAGTCCTTTTTCCTTCAAACTGAGCAATTCATCAAAAGCTTCTGGTACAAAACCTTCCATGGGACATGAATCTATTTCCTCTAGGGCACAGATGGTCAATAGGTTTCCCAGCGCTAGGTACGCCTGATTCGTGGCCCATTGTTTAATTTCATCCACATCCTTCTTGGAAAAACTATCTACCAATGAATCTTTGAAGGGGTCAAGAATCTCTTCGCTGGTACCTCTAACACGCTTTACCTGTTCAAAATAGGATGCGATATAACCGTCATCGATCGTATTTTCAATACATAGCACCAATACGTGGGAAGCTTGTGCTACCTGCTGCTGGCCATAGGCATGTTCTACCATGGCCTGTTGTAGTTGCCGGTTTTGCACCACCAACAATTTTATTGGTTGTAAGCCATAAGAGGTAGCTGTAAGGTTAAACGCTTGTTTTAATCGTGCTATTTTTTGAGGATCAAGTGTTTTGTTCCCGTCGAATTTTTTCACGGCATATCGCCATTCCAACTGTTGTATTGTATCGTTATTCACCTAATTCCGTTTTATGTTTTCGATTCTTATCAGTTTCGTTCGAAGCCGGCAAAGGTTCGGTAAAAAACCAAAGTTTCACCGAGAGTACTACGACCATGACCACCAAAAAGGTCTTTATAAAGCCGTCTCCCCTTCGAACCGATATTCTGCTGGCAATCCAAGCCCCGGTGCCATTGCCTATGGCCAAAACAAGGCCCACCTGCCACCATACCTTATCATTCCAAACGAATACGGCCAAGGCCGCAACCGTGTAAATCAATACTACTACCACTTTGGTTGCATTTGCCCGTACCAGGGACATCTTATTTACGTAGTGCAAAAATAGGATAATAATAAACCCTAAACCAGCATTGATGAATCCACCATAAATACCAAAAAAGAAAAAGGCGATAGTCCCTATCCATTTGTGCTTTCCGGTAATCAGTTCTTGCATTTCATACAACTTCATCTTGGGTTTAAACAGGATGATCAATACCACCACCACCATAACAATGGCAAGTATCCTGTTAAAGGTCTCCCCTTTGATATCTACGGCAATGTAAGCTCCCAATAGGGCTCCAAAGAGCGCTGCGACACCCAAATACAAATTAAAGGGAAAGGTCGATACCCCTTTACTTGCAAACCCCGCAGTGCCCATCGCATTCTGAATAACGACCGCTACCCTGTTGGTACCATTGGCAACACTGGGAGGCAGCCCCAAAAATATCAGTACAGGAAGTGATATGAGCGAACCCCCACCTGCAATAGTATTGATAAAACCTACTACAAAACCTACCAAAATCAGTAAAGGATAATGATACCACTCATCCATAGTGCAAAAGTACGGCGTTTCGGGTATAAAGGTCGAACTATCTCAAATGAAAGAAGGAGTGTCAAATGAAAATGACTACGTTTAAAGGGATAAGAAAAAGACATTGACCCGAGGAGCCTTTGCTCACTGAAATGGCTATATGAAAACATAACAAAAACTTAGGTCAAAACTAGAAACGACCCAATCTTGAATCCTCGAGAAGGCTTTACCGATACAACTAAATGCAACCTATAACCACCATCTTCGTTTAAACATTCGATTTCACTGGTTAAACCGCGTATGACCGATACTACTCATCTTTGACTAAACTGTGCCTGCATTCGATAATAGAAGTCCTCACCATCTAAAATATATTTATCGATTTTTTTATTGGGAACTACTTGATAGAAGTGTCCATATTTTCCAAAGGGCTCTTCCTCAGTTCGTGTTTTGCCATGGCTGGCGGCCATAGCATTGCATTTAATAAGGTGCACATGGAAATAAACAACTTATCCCTACCCAAATTTTCTTGATTGAATGACTTTGCGTTCTTAACCATAAATAAACCACTAAATGGATGTATTATTTGCTAGATATTGATGGATATAAGATGTGTTTGAGGCATCTTATTTTTTGTTAAATAGTCAGTGTATCTTTTTTTATTAAGTTTACTCAAAGGTAAAATTGATTGTATGAGCTATCTGATACGTTTTTTGATTTTGGTACTATTTTTCTTATTCACGTCATGTTCCAACTTTGACAATGGCGATAAAGTAAAAATTGGCTTTTCGCAATGTATCAGTGATCATGAATGGAGACAGTCTATGAACCAGTCCATGAAATTGCAGGCCTCTTTGCATCCAGAGGTAGATCTGACCATTTATGAATCCCATAGAGATTTGGAAAAACAAAAGGGGGCCATTGAAAGAATGGTGGGCGACGGTACAGATATAATTATTGTGTCTCCCATGGAGCAGGATAAAATGGAACGATCAATTGCCAAAGCCTACGAAAAAGGTATCCCAGTAATTCTAATCGACAGGAAAATTGAATCGCAAAATTTTACCGCTTATATAGGTGCGGACAATCTGGAGGTTGGGCGTAATGCGGGAAAATACATCGCTTCACAGAATAATGGGAAAGCAAACATCATAGAAATAAGGGGACGGGATAACTCATCCTCTGTAATGGAGAGGAGTTTAGGTTTCAATCAAATTGTAAGGCAGGAAGCAAATTTGAACCTGTTGGGTTCCATTAGCGAAGGAGATTTAGGCTTACCAAGAAAGGAGTTTTCGTCTTTTTTAGACTCCTTACAAAATGAAAAAATAGATTATGTTTTCGCATCGAATGATGCCCTAGCCTATCAGGCGTGGTCGATAGCCAAGGAAAAAGGATTGGAGAATTCAATAAAGTTTATTGGCGTTGATGGTTTGAATGGCCCCAATGGTGGAATTCAACTTGTTCAAGATGGAATATTGGAAGCTACCATATTGTATCCAACCGGTGGCAACGAAGTAATTGAACTGGCTTTGAACATATTGCAACATAAGAAGGTGGCCAAGAACAATATTCTTACTACTACCGTGATCGACAAATTCAATGCCGATATTATGAAAAATCAGATTGATAAGATCCATCAACAACAAGATGAAATTGAGGTGCAGTTGGCGGCAATAGAGAAACAGGAAGAATTGTATTACGCCCAAAATAGCGTGCTAAAAATTACGATGGGGCTCCTTGCAATAATTCTAAGTCTCGCAATTTATAGTGTGTATTCCATTTTCATAATTCGAAAAAAAAATAGACAACTTGTTATCAATAACAAAAAAATTACGGTACAACGCAATCAGATACAAAAGATTGCGGAAGAGATAAAAAGGACCAATGAAACGAAGTTAAATTTCTTCACTGGGGTTTCACACGAATTTAAAACTCCTTTGACTCTCATAATGAGCTCAGTGGAGTCATTGAGCGAAATTATCAATGAAAAAGGAATCAAATGGATGAGGAGTGAGTTTGAGTTGATCAACAGCAATGCGCAAAGATTGTTGAGGCTTATCAACCAGCTTTTAGACTTCAGGAAAATTGAGAACAACGGAACGCAATTGCGGGTTTCAAAAACTAATTTGTACACCTTTATAAAGTGTGCGTTTAATGATTTTAGGCAAGAGGCCAAACGCAGGAATATTGAATTTGATTTAGAATGCGATGACCAAGAATTGGAGATTTACATAGATAGGGATCAAATGGACAAGGTTCTTCACAACCTACTGTCAAATGCGTTTAAGTTCACTCCCGACAATGGGGCTATTAAATTAAGTATCGAAAATACTGAAGATAAGGAATTGGTACGCATAAGAATTAAGGATACCGGCATGGGGATTCCCAAATCGGACTTAAAGAATGTATTCAACGCCTTTTACCAAGGATCGAATAACCAGCTCAGCGGTTCGGGTATTGGGCTACATTTATGCAAGAGGTTTGTAGAACTGCATAAGGGAACCATTCTAATCGAGTCATCTCATGGAACTGAGGTAAAAGTAACACTAAAAAAAGGCTGTTCCCATTTCAATAAGAATCAAATAGTAGAGGAACGTGATCTAGTGGACACAAATATAAAAGACTTTGAATCGGCCTACCTAGATGATAGTTATTTACTGGTGGAACCACAAGAAAACACTGAAAAGCATACTATTTTGTGTATTGAGGATAACAAGGATTTGGCCCTATTTCTCAAGAATAAACTCATGCATGATTATGATTTCCACATATCTGATGGAACCTATGCATTAGATATTTCCTTCGATATCATACCAGATATGATACTTTGCGATGTGAACTTGCCCACCCAAAGTGGTTTCGAAATTTGTGAAGTCCTAAAAAATGACTTGAGAACCTCACACATTCCAATAGTTATGTTGACCGCCTTATCGGACAAAGCTTCATATATCAAAGGACTACAATCGGGTGTAGATTTGTTCATAACCAAACCATTCAGCTATTCGGTTTTATCAAATTCCATAAAATCTTTAATGTATAATCGTGAGAAACTTCGATACTACTATATAAACGATTTATATCGAGTTAAACAGCATCGACCTGATGATTTAGACCATAGATTTCTCAATAAATTGAATTCAATAATTCACGAAAATTTGGAGGATACCGACTTTTCAATTGAAAAGCTTGCTGGGCAGATGAATTTATCAAGAGTCCAATTATATCGTAAAGTAAAGGCCATACTGGGTATCAGTGTTATTGATTATGTAAACAAAAGCAAACTTAAAAAGGGCAAGCACTTACTGGAGACTTCGGACTTAAATGTAGCGGAAATTGCTTATAGGTGTGGGTTTTCCTCATCAAACTATTTTGCGAGAACCTTCAAAAGCAAATACGGTCAAACACCGATGGACTTCAGGAACTCCGTAGTTTCGTAACCATTTGTACTTCATAACGGATTCAAGCATGAAAGACATGATTTCCAATTGTACATGTCGCACTTTAATGTATGCCTAAAAGGTGTAACCCTTAAAAATCATTGTATTTTTTTAAAGAATCAATAAATTTTATGACAAAAAGGCGATTCGCCCATAGTTTGAACAATACTATTTGAGATTTCGGATGTTTGAATTCTTCTTGTAGTGTAACATTTATGAACATTTAGGTAACATAATTGCTATCGCCATTAAAAGATAAAAATAATATCAGTTATAAAAAATTGATTTTTAGTGCTTTAACTTCACGGATATACAACCCGTACAAAATTCCTAAAAATTGCAACATTCGTAATATCTACCCTTGAAATTTTAGAATAGTTTAGCCATTAAACTAAATAATTGCTAAATGGGCAAAATATGGAAATGGTCGTTTATCGCAGCACTATCGGGTTTTCTTTTCGGATTTGATACTGTGGTAATTTCTGGTGCCGATAAGACGTTACAAAATCTCTGGAATTCTTCGGATGTATTTCATGGTTTAGTGGTTATGGGTATGGCCTTATGGGGAACCCTAATGGGTGCTCTCCTGGGTGGTTTGCCTACAAACAAGCTAGGTAGAAGAAAGACCTTGATTCTTGTAGGCATTTTATTTTTGGTATCTGCCGTTGGTTCTGCCCTGGTACATGATCCGGTTTCATTTGCAGTTTTTAGGTTCATTGGTGGCTTGGGCGTTGGAGCTTCAACGATTGCGGCGCCCGCATACATTTCGGAAATAGCACCGGCAAAACATAGAGGTAGGCTTGTAGGTATGTACCAATTCAATATTGTTTTTGGGATATTAATGGCCTTTTTATCAAACTATTTAATGGGGCAATTCGGTAATGGTGCATGGAGGTGGATGTTGGGAATAGAAGCGATACCTGCTGTTATCTTTACAGCCCTTGCTTTCACCATACCGAAGAGTCCTAGATGGTCTGCACTTTACCTTGAGAATTCTGGAAATACAAATACTGAAACTGAACTTGCACATGCTATTGAGCAGATCAATGATTTGAAAAACTACCCATATGGCCAAAACGGCGATTTGGTTCTTGAGGAGAATATATTCCTTAAGAAATATCGCTTCCCGCTGTTACTAGCATTCCTTATAGCTTTTTTCAATCAGTTTTCTGGAATAAACGCCTTTCTATACTACGCACCTAGGATTTTTGAAGAAGCCGGGATGGGCCAAAACACCGCCCTGTTCAGCAGTATCGGAATCGGCGTCACGAACTTGATATGCACGTTGGTCGGTATCCAGTTAATCGACAAGATCGGAAGGAAAATCCTTATGTATATTGGTTCCATAGGCTATATCATTTCCTTATCTGCTGTCTCACTGGCCTTTTTATATGGTTGGGGAGGCCCAACTGTTGTTATGCTCCTTTTGGTGTTTATTGGAGCCCATGCAATCAGCCAAGGCACCGTCATCTGGGTGTTTATTTCCGAAATATTTCCGAATCATTTGCGGGCCTCGGGTCAGGCGTTTGGTAGTTCTGTGCATTGGATTTTAGCTGCAATTATTCCATCAATGATCCCGATTTTATTTACAAGTGTTGGAGCCGCACCTGTGTTCGGCTTCTTTGCGGTAATGATGTTTTTGCAGTTACTGTTTGTACTATTCTTAATGCCAGAAACAAAAGGTGTTAGCCTGGAGAGTATGACTGCACTGGCCATTAGGAGGCCTAGGCTGGGTATACTTTCACATAAAAAAATTTAATTCTAATTATTGTATCAATTTAACTAACTAAACAAAGATGAAAATGAAAACGCTAAAGATTTTGGTCAGCATTTTGCTTTTGGCCTTTACCGCAGTTTCTTATTCACAGCAAGCGATAAGAGGTACGGTTACCGATGATTTTGGTAGTCCCATAATCGGGGCAAGTGTCTTTATTCAAGGGTTGGCCAAAGGGTCTGTCACCGATTTTAACGGGGAATATGTTATCTCTGAAGTTGAAAATGGCACCTATTTACTACAAACATCATATATAGGATATACCAGGGTAAGCAAGGAAATTGAGATTGATCAAAGTGATTTGGTTGTTGATTTTGTGTTGTCCGAAGATGCAGAGTCTTTGGATCAAGTTATTGTTACTGGTGTGAACAACCCTAAATCTAAACTAGAATCGAGTGTTTCGGTCACGACACTTGGGTATAATGCAATTTCAAAATCCGTACCAAGGACATCTGCCGAAATTTTTAGAACTATCCCCGGAATTCGCGTTGAATCATCGGGCGGCGAAGGAAATTCACAAATAGCGGCACGGGGCGTACCGGTGTCTGCTGGTGGTGCCAAGTACTTACAATTACAAGAAGATGGACTGCCCGTTTTATTGTTTGGTGATATTGCATTTGCCACGGCTGATATTTTCACAAGATTTGATTCGAACATTCAACGTATTGAGGCCATTAGAGGTGGTTCTTCGTCTACACAATCATCAAATTCCCCTGGTGGTATTATTAACTTCATAAGTAAGACGGGGCGGGTCGAAAGTGGTTCAGTAGCCACCACATTTGGGCTCGATTATGATTCTTTTAGAACTGACTTTGAGTATGGGGCACCTATTTCTGAAGGTCTTTACTTTCACATGGGCGGTTTCTACAGAGTTGGGGACGGACCGAGGGATGCCGATTTTACAGGAAACAATGGTGGTCAGTTCAAATTCAATATTACAAAGGAGTTTGAACAAGGCTATGTACGGTTGTATGCAAAATACTTGAATGATAGGGCCATTGCCTATTTACCCATGCCTGTAGCTGTTTCAGGGACAAATAGTGACCCTGATTGGGATGACCTCCCGAACTACGATGCCACAGAAAGTACATTGCAAACACCATTCTTGCCCACAAATCTTGGCTTGGGTCCCGATGGTGAGTTGAGAAGGTCTAAAGTTGCAGATGGTATGAGACCGCTGACGACCTCTGTCGGAGCGGAAGTTTCTTTTGATTTAACCTCAGGTTGGCGTTTGAAGAACAATGGAAGGTTCTCATCTATTAGGGGAAGGTTTGTTTCGCCCTTTCCTTCACAAGTGGCGACAGCCTCAGAAATTGCATCTACTTTTGGAGATGGTTCGACACTGTCTTTTGCAACCGACGGATCTAGTGTTAACGGCAATAGTCTAGTTGCCCGAATTCATATGTTCGATACAGAACTGAACAATTTGAACAATTTCATGAATGATTTTCGTCTTTCCAAATCTTTTGAAAATTTAGATTTGACTTTCGGATTTTTTAAATCAACCCAAAAAATATCCATGTCATGGTTGTGGAACTCCTATTTACAGGAAGTAGCGCCGAAAAACGCTAGACCCATCAATGTAGCAGACGCAGACGGTAATTCCGTAAGTGAAAACGGACTGTATGCATACGGGGTCCCTTTTTGGGGAAACTGTTGTACAAGGAATTATGACACGAACTATAATACCTCTGCCCCGTATATGAATATTTCCTTGCAGCCATCTGAGCGACTTTCTTTGGACGGTAGCGTAAGATGGGATATTGGAAACGTTGACGGCTCCTTCGCTTCTTCGAACCAAATTGAGTTCGATGTGAACAATGACGGGGTAATTTCAGCGCCTGAGCAAAGCGTATCGGCGATTGATAATGCAAATGCGACCATTGTGAATTATGACTACGATTTCTTGTCTTATTCTTTTGGGGCAAATTATAAATTCAAAGATAGGCAGGCGGTATTCGCGCGATATAGTCGAGGTGGGTCCGCAAAGGCCGATAGGATTTTGTTCACGGACTTAGACTTCCTAAATAGTGATAATATAAATGCCCTCGATTTCTTGAAACAGGCAGAACTTGGCTATAAACAAGGATTTAAAAATGGATCCTTGTATGCCACTGCATTTTACGCTGAAACCATTGAAGAGGGCGGATTTGAAGCTACCACCAACCAGATAATCGAAAATGATTATGAGTCATTCGGAATTGAGTTGGAAGGCGCATTTACCTTCAACAATTTCGACATACGTGGAGCGGTTACTTGGACAGACGCCGAGATTAAATCCGGTGATAACAATGGAAATGTCCCTAGAAGACAACCCGATTTTATTTATAATATAACTCCATCATATTCTTTTGGCAAACAAAGACAACATTCTTTCGGGCTGAGTCTCATAGGTCAAACCGAGGCTTTTGCCCAAGATAGTAATGAACTGGTAATGCCCGGATTTGCAGTGGTAAACGGATTTTTCAATTACGGCATTACGGATGCTATCAGATTGAACATCTCCGGGAACAATATTTTTGATGCCATCGGAATTACCGAAGCAGAAGAAGGTAGCATTACCGAAGGAGTGCAAAACATCGTAAGGGCCCGGTCGGTCTCGGGGACATCTTTCACGCTATCTGTTTTATATAGTTTCTAGTTCAGAATTTTAAGTTGAGTTAAGTTTAGTTCTTTTAAAGAGCCGAAGTCAAATTCGGCTCTTTGATTTCTGAATAATCAATTTTCCCTTTTATGCTTTGACAATAGACTATGAAAGCCCATAATGGGCATTTGGCAAACAATGATCAATACCAACCGAGATAGTTTAAGTGCCCGAACATGAGCTGCTATAAAAAATTAAACAGATGAAAAACAAATTAATTCTTCTGATTTCGATACTTATGGTGACAGGTTTTCTTAGTTGCCGACAAAAAAAAAGTGTTCAGAATTCGGGAGAAAAGAAAGTGTTCAAAAATGAGGAATTCAGCTACCGACCCAACTTTCACTTTACACCAAAAACAAGTTGGATGAACGACCCCAATGGTATGTTTTACCATGAAGGAATCTATCATCTTTTTTTTCAGCACTACCCAGATGATATTGTCTGGGGACCCATGCATTGGGGACATGCCACCAGCAGAGATTTAATTAAATGGGAACAACAACCGATTGCCTTGTATCCTGATGATAAAGGGTATATTTTTTCAGGAAGCGCGGTCGTGGATACCTTGAATACTTCTGGATTGGGCAGTATTGAAAAGCCGCCAATTCTGGCCCTTTTTACATACCATGACCCAGAAGGTGAGCTTTTAGATGCTATTGACCATCAAACGCAAGGTTTAGCTTTTTCGACAGATTCCGGAAATTCATGGCAAAAGTATGGGGGGAATCCGGTTTTAAAGAATCCGGGCATTCGTGATTTTAGAGACCCTAAGGTCATTTGGAGTAAAGATCATGAAAAATGGATCATGGTTTTGTCGGCTTTTGATAGGGTAAGATTTTATGACTCTAAAAACTTGATAGATTGGAATTTCTTATCAGAATTTGGAAACGGAGTGGGTGCTCATGGTGGAATATGGGAATGTCCTGATATATTTCCCATTGAAGTAAATGAATCAAATGAAATCAAGTGGATACTGTTACTGAGTATCAATGATGGTGCCGCAAATGGTGGGTCTGGCACACAATATTTCGTAGGAGATTTTGATGGAAAGTCCTTTGTCCTTGATGAATTGTTTCAGCAGCAACTTAAAGAAAATGGTCCGTTTTGGTTAGATTATGGCAAAGATAATTATGCGGGTGTAACTTGGTCTAACATTCCAACTGAAGATGGGCGAAGAATTTTCATAGGCTGGATGTCCAATTGGCAGTATGCCGAGAAGGTTCCTACGAAAAAGTGGAGAAATTCAATGACATTGCCAAGAGAACTGAAATTAGTGCGAAAGAACGATTCGTATAGCGTAATATCTAAACCGGTCACCGAATTTGATAAGTACAAAAACCTCGTGGATTCATACGAAGGCATCTCTTTGAAAAATAAATGGAGTGCGAACACAAGTTCTCATATCGGGGCCGAAATTGAGGTCGAATTCGAAGTTATGGATGGTGACAAACTAAACATTTTACTCTACAATCAGGAAGGAGATACCCTTTCCTTCGGCTATGATGATAGGGATAACACCTTTTTCTTGGATAGGAGAAAATTGCTTCAAAAGAACTTTTCCGATGATTATGCGTCCAGTAAGTCGGTTGCACCTAGAAAAATTAAGGGGAAAAATCTATCCGCAAAGATAGTCTTGGATAAAACTTCTGTAGAAATATTTTACGACGATGGCCATACCGTATTCACGGAAATTCTCTTTCCTAAGGAAGCGCTAAGCAAGATTTCAATAGCGTCGAAAACCAAAGGCTCTAAAATTGAATCACTAAGAATGTTTGAGATAGCAACGGAGGAATAATCTGAATTTGACATTTGAAATCAAAAAAATAAAACCCTGTAAATTATTGATTTACAGGGTTTATTGTTTTGAGATAGTATCTCTTAGCGGAGGAAGAGGGATTCGAACCCCCGGAGGTGTGACCCTCAACAGTTTTCAAGACTGCCGCATTCGACCACTCTGCCATTCCTCCTTTGCGGGTGCAAATATAGAAAGGTTTTTCTATTCCTTAAAACGATTTGCCAGAATTATTCCTGATCACCCAAATTTGATTGTAAGCCAGATGCCATCAATATGATATAAGCTTTTCATACCTTGGCGGCCATGAAAAAGCCCTTGGTCAGTATCCTGATTCCTTTTAAAAATACGGAAAGCTATCTTCCCGAATGCCTTCAATCCATTCTAGATCAAACGTATGACCATTGGGAGGTTCGTGCTGTGAACGATTACTCAGAGGATACAAGTATGGCCCTACTGAACAGTTTTTCCCAAAAGGACAATCGCATAAATGTCTCGCAGAATAGTGGCAAAGGAATCATTGAGGCTCTACGTACGGCTTATGATCAAAGCCAAGGAACACTGATCACCCGAATGGATTCAGATGATATTATGACCCCAAATAAACTAGAGGTTATGGTCGATGCCCTTTTGGAAAACGGACCGGGCCATCTCGCCGTGGGGCAAGTCAAATACTTTTCCCATAGGGGTATTAGCAATGGTTATGAGCGCTATGAAACCTGGTTAAACCAACTTACCGCAAATGGAACCAACTACAGCGAAATTTATAAGGAATGTGTGATACCTTCTCCTTGTTGGATGGTTTATCGGGAAGATTTGGATGAATGTGGTGCTTTTAAACCGAATCGGTATCCCGAAGATTATGATTTAACCTTCCGGTTTTATAAAAACAGGCTAGCTTGTATTCCATGCGACCTTTTACTACATCACTGGCGAGACTATGATACACGTACTTCCCGTACGAGCGAGCATTACGCCCAAAACTATTTTTTAGACATCAAACTTCATTATTTTTTGAAGTTGGAATATGACCACACGCGTCCATTGGCTATATGGGGCGCTGGAAACAAAGGAAAAAAAATAGCAAAAGGACTCTTGGAACAGGGCATTGATTTTCACTGGCTATGTGACAACCCTAATAAAATAGGGAAAAACATATACGGAAAGGAAATGTTGCATTTTGAACATCTTGAGGCATTAAAATTACCGCAGAGCATTGTTACCGTAGCTAATGAGGATGCACAAAACATGATTCGTTCTTACTTTTCGCGGTTGGCACAAGAACCTATGAAAGATTATTTCTTTTTTTGTTAGCAACCAGGTCAAGGGGCAATAAGCAAGCCATAAGGTTTTCCCAAATATCAAAACTTTTGGCATTGAACCTTGAACTTTAAACCTTGAATTCCCTACATTTGCGCAATCAACACAGGAAATGCAGTTTAAATATCCAGAACTCCTTTGGGCCTTACTTCTTCTCCTGATTCCTATTTTTATTCACCTTTTTCAACTTCGACGGTTTCAGAAAACACCTTTTACCAACGTAAAATTTCTCAAAAGGGTCGTTTCAGAATCGCGACGTAGCAATACACTAAAAAAATGGTTGCTATTGTTAACACGATTAGGGTTGTTAACTGCTTTGATCTTGGCATTCACCCAACCCTTTTTTGCTGAAAAGTCGGCACTGAAGAAAAAGGAAATCGTTTTTTACTTGGATGATTCTTTTAGTATGCAAGCAAAGAAAGACGGAACTACCTTATTGGAAGAGGTAGTGCAATCATTGATAAAAGCAGTACCGGAAGATGCGATATTTACCTTATTTACAAATGAACAGGTTTTTAGACAGGTTTCGATCGAGGCTATTCAAAACCAGTTACTGACTTTGCCATACAGCCTTGAACAACTGACTTTGGAAGAGATTGGGTTAAAAGGCACCTCTATCTTTTCCGATGATCCAACGGCCGAAAAGAATTTAATCCTTCTTTCCGATTTTCAAACCAGCATGGCCCCAGTGAACAATGATTCCGTTCCAGGGGTTCGTATACATTTGGTTCAAATGGCACCCGATCAAATAAACAACATATCGATAGACTCTGCCTATGTTTCCAATAACACATTGGACAACAAGGAGTTAGTGACGGAACTCACGGCTACAGATGGCATTGAAAGCGTTCCGGTATCTCTTTACAACAACGATACTCTTATAGCCAAAACGGCGGCCAATTTCGATGAGGATAAGAAGGCGCGCGTGGTTTTCACATTACCCGGGAACGAGCTTGTTAACGGAAAATTGGAAATTACCGACCCAAGTCTTACGTATGATAATTCGCTTTATTTCAATATCAATAAAAGTGAGAAAATCAATGTCCTTTCCATTGGAAATACCTCCCATGATTTTGCAAAGCGAATCTTTACCGATGACGAGTTTCGGTTTAATTCGTTTCCGTTACAAAACCTTAATTACAGCAATCTGGCTGCCCAAAATCTTATTATCCTCAACGAATTGCCCCGTATCCCCACCGCTCTGATTACCAATTTAAAGTCCTACACAGAAAATGGAGGGCATTTGGTCGTTATTCCTTCCATTGAAAGTGATGTAGACTCTTACAATGTGCTGTTGTCCGATTATTTTTCTTCAGCTTTGACACAAAAGGTAACAACAGAAAAAAATGTTACGGATATTGCTTTTTCGCATCCGTTATATCAAAATGTTTTTGAGAAAAAAGTTGCCAATTTTCAATACCCCAAGGTTACCAACCATTATGGACTACGTACGAACGCTCCTAAATTACTATCGTTCCAGGATGGGTTGCCTTTTCTGCGGGGCATCGGTAATTATTACATCTTTACAGCTGCTATTTCGAAGGAAAACTCCAATTTTAGCAGCTCACCCTTGATTGTTCCTACGTTTTACAATATGGCGGTTAACAGTTTAAGATTACCTCCCGTTTATACGACTATTGGCCAAAAATCCAGTTTAGATATAAACACTACCTTGCCTAAAGACCATATTCTTAAGGTAGTCAAGGACAGCTATGAATTTATCCCAATACAGCAGTCTTTGGCCAATAAAGTGTCGATTTCTTTCAATGGGGAATTGAAAGAAGATGGTATTTATAATATAAAAAAAGACGACACCGTATTAAGCAATTTAAGCTTCAACTATCCAAGAGTTGAGAGTAACCTTACTTACATGCGCATAGATCAAATACAGGCCGCTACGCAAGCGGCATCGGTTACGGCCCTATTCGATACTATGGAAAAAGATAACCGTGTCACCGAGCTTTGGAAATGGTTTGTTATTTTAGCACTGCTTTTGTTATTGGCGGAAATTTTGATTCAAAAATTTGTTCGGTGATGCGTATGGTCGTCAGGAATTTATTTTTTCAAGTACGGAAAAAACAAACTAAAAGTTTATTACAGGATAGCCTTATTGAGACACAATGAATCTACTTTTAAAATCTGCCATAATAGTACATCCTACCGATGGAAAACTTCACCGTAAAAAACGGGATATCCTAATTAAAAAAGGACGTATTGAAAAGATTGCAGCGAAAATCGCCCCAGAGAGTGGTACCAAGGTAATAACATTTAAAAATTTACATGTTTCCATTGGCTGGTTCGATAGCGGTGTCTGTTTTGGAGAGCCAGGTTATGAGGAGAGAGAAACCATTGCCAACGGACTTTTCACTGCGGCGAAGAGCGGTTTTACCGATGTTATCCTCAATTCGGATACTCATCCGGTACCGGATAGCAGTTCCGATATTGTTTTCTTAAAGAATGTAGCAGAATCCCAAGCTACCAATCTATACCCATTGGGCACCCTTACAAGCCTTGCCCATGGCGAAAGCCTTGCAGAGCTCTATGATATGAAGCAATCCGGGGCCGTTGGTTTTTACGATTACCAAAGCCCCATTAAGAATTCGAACCTCTTAAAAATTGCACTGCAGTATTGTCAAAATTTTGATGGTCTGGTATACTCTTTCCCTTTAGATATGCAAATTGCAGGAAAGGGTGTTGTAAACGAAGGTCCTGCTGCCATGAAATTGGGGCTCAAGGGAATACCTGCATTGTCAGAAGAACTACAAATTGCTCGGGATCTGTATATCCTGGAATATGCGGGAGGGCGTTTGCATATTCCTACGATTACAACGGCCGGGGCCGTAAAGCTAATTTCTGAAGCAAAAAAGAAAGGACTTGATGTGAGTTGTAGCGTAGCAATTCATCACCTTTGGTTTACCGATGAAGTATTAGAGGGGTTCGATACCAACTTTAAGGTGCTTCCCCCCTTGCGAAATAAAACAGATATCAAGGCACTCTTAAAAGGTGTTAAGGATGGTGTGGTCGACTTTGTAACTACGGATCACTCCCCCATGGATATAGAACAAAAACGAGTAGAATTCGACAATGCTGCCTTCGGGACACTAGGTCTGGAAAGTGCCTTTGGGGTTCTTCAACAACTTTTTGATTTGGACCAAACCATTTCAATACTGACAAGGGGAAGGGAACGCTTTGGCATACCCTTATCGGCTTTAAAACCCGGTGAGATGGCAAACCTATGTTTATTTGACCCCACTACCGAAATTACCTTGAAGAAGGACTCGTTATATAGTACTTCCAAGAACAACGCGTTTGAGGGGACCCTTCTAAAAGGCTCGGTTCACGGAATTATCAATGGCGAACAAATACTAATTTAATTTTTTTTGAGTTTAATTAATATTCAACCTAAATTCTACATTATGGAACAAAGTACAATTGATGAAGGAAAAACCATGGCGATTATCAGCTATATTACGTTAATAGGGCTTATTGTCGCTTACTTCATGAACAATAGTAAAAAGAATGAGTTTGCCAGTTTTCACATTGGTCAATCACTTCGAGTGTTTATATTAAGTATTATCATCGGAGTTGTAGTCAATATCTTGGTGTCGGTTACCGGTATGGGCGTTTTATCTTTTCTAAGTTATATTCCTTTAGTTCTTTTAATTTTAGGAATTATCAATGCTGTTAATGGAAAAGCCGAGCCACTTCCTATTATTGGTACTATTGGAGGATAAAAATCATATCATACAAATAAAAAAGAGGCCATCTTTTGAGGCCTCTTTTTTTTGTTCAATACCCAAGGTTCTCCTAACTTTGAACCATGAACACTGAAAAAGAAGGAAAAACAACGGCAATCGTTGCTTACCTTACCATGGTAGGGGCATTGATTGCCATGAGTATGAATTCGGACCCAAAACATGATTTTGCCCGTTTTCACACCCGCCAAGCCTTTGGTTTACACCTTTTTTTCCTTGGCTTTGCCCTATTTCTAAGTCAATGGTTCAATGCGTATGCCTGGTATGGGCTCTATATATGCTATATTGTACTCTGGGGATACGGGTTCATTGGGGCTTTAACCGACAAAACCAACCCCGTGCCTGTATTGGGCCCCTACTTTCAAAAATGGTTTACTTTCATCCAATAGCATGACCACGGCACCTTTGTCTTTAGAACACCTTATTAAACCCTCATCGTTGACCGAAGGAAAGTCTCCTGTTATTTTTCTTTTTCATGGCTACGGAAGCAACGAAGAAGATCTCTTTTCATTCGCATCCGAACTGCCACCAGAGTATGCAGTTATCGCAGCCCGTGCTCCCTACCCTTTAGAGCCTTTTGGGTATGCATGGTATGCCATTAATTTTGATGCGCAAAATGGTAAGTGGAGCGACGACGAACAAGCCAAGGGTTCTAGGGAAAGGATTGTGTCATTTATTGATGAAGCTTGCGACGCGTACCATTTGGATAGTGGTAACGTCACCTTGCTCGGTTTCAGCCAAGGTACCATCCTTAGTTATGCGGTTGCCCTTTCTTACCCCGAAAAAATAAAAAATGTCATTGGCCTTAGCGGTTATATCAACAGAGGAATTTTAGCCGACCACTATAAAGAAAAGGACCATAGCAAATTACATGTGTATGCGTCTCATGGTCAGGTAGATCAGGTGATACCACCAGAATGGGCACAACGCATCCCACCTATTTTAAATGAATTGGGAATTTCCCATGTGTATGAGGAGTTTCCCATTGGTCATGGGGTATCACCGCAGAATTTTCATTCTTTTAAAAATTGGTTGGTACAAAACGGTTAATAGCCTCCAATTTCAAAAGCCTAGTTACTTCTCGTATACAAAAGATGGTCCATAAGGGTAAAGTCAACGCCCAAATCGTCTTTAAGTTCGTAGTTGATCAAGAGTTCCCCCCAATACTTACCATCGGAGAAATCTGCAATAATCCATTTATGGTTCAGTAATTTAATCTTGTTTATTTTAAAATCACTCTCCATACCTTCATACGGAATCAAAGGATTATCTCCCGTACTTTCATTGGTTTCCAAAAGTTTGTCTGCAATATAACGAGATGGGTTTTCTAAATTCAGGTGGTCATAATACGCCAGCGCATCATCATTATTCTCCAACGAAAAATACTGCATATCGAGTAGCTTTAGCTGTGAATTTTGTACTGAATCCTTTAATTCAACAACTTCAGTTTCCAAGTTTTGGATTTTTTCATCTTTTACCTTTGCCATGTTACCACCGCTTACAAAGAGATAAAGGCCAATCAAAGCGGCGAAAACGAATAGGTATAAAAAAAGCTTGTTTTTCAAAATATATATTGTTTGTTAGTGAAATCTTCCTGAATTCCCGGAATTGAAGAGCCGTTACTACTTTTTACAATTAAACGATATTTAGTTATGCATAGTATGCATATCATTTGAAAGTTTAGCCGCGATTTGATGATGTTGAACCGCCTCTTTTGCATTTATATCTCTACCACCAAATTATCATAGGCGAGATGCACATTTTCGGGCAACCGCGCTTCCACTTCGTCATGAAATCCCAACAAATGGCTGATATGGGTAAAATAAGCCTTGCCCGGCTGTACCTTCTCCACAAAATCCAAGGCTTCCTGAAGGTTAAAATGAGAATGATGCGGTTCTTCCCGAAGTGCGTTTACGACCAATACTTCCGTATTTATTATTTTTTTCAACTGGTCTTCCTCCATAGTTTTGATATCGGTAAGGTAGGTAAATCCACCGATCCGATAACCAAAGACCTGTAACCGGTTATGATAGGCCTCAATGGGAATCGCCATGGTATTACCAATTTTGAACGATACATCTTTCGCAATGGTATTGATAGATACAGCCGGAGCTCCAGGATATCGATTTTCGTCCGCAAAAATATAATCGAACCGTTTTTTCAACGCTTTCACAACACGCTCATGTGCAAAAATGGGGATATCTCCTTGTCGAAAAAAAAAAGGTCGAATATCGTCAATACCTGCAGTGTGGTCGGCATGTTCATGTGTAAAGAGAATACCATCTAATTTAGTCACATGATTTGCGAGCATTTGCTGTCTGAAATCAGGGCCACAATCGATAACAAAGTTATAAGCTTCCCAAGACATTAAAACGGAGACACGAAGCCTTTTGTCTTTGGGGTTCGTACTAAGACATACGGGGTGGGTGCTCCCGATAACGGGTACCCCTTGAGAGGTTCCGGTACCTAAAAAAGTAATTTTTAAGCCAGCCTTCATTGTGTGTCAAATTTATAACATAATTAGTTAAAAGATGCCTTGAACTTCTTAACTTTGTTAGCAGAACACGGTTTATAATGCTTTTCGTAAAGTGAGTTTAGCATGAAAGATACCCTTCTGAAAACGGTACTAATAGCAAAATCCAACCAATGGCTTCAGTTCTAAAAAGAGATCCCTCATTTGAGAATATCCCCTCTATCAAGGCAAAAACCCTTCGAATTAACCTGAATCCGGATATCTACGGAACTTTTGCCGAAATCGGCGCAGGACAGGAGACCGCAAGACATTTTTTTAGGTCCGGTGGCGCTTCTGGTACCATTGCCAAAGCAATGAGTGCTTATGACAAGGACTTTAGCGACGCTATTTACGGAGTGGAAACCGATGGTCGCTATGTCACCCAGCCCAGATTAAAAAGAATGTTGGCCCACGAGATGAACTTGATGGAAGAACGGATCAGTAGAGATCAACATCCTGAAAGATTGTTCTTTTCCTATGCCAATACAGTTGCTACGATTGATTTTTCGAAACGATATAAGGGACATGGCTGGGTCGGAATCCGATTTCAACTAGAACCGGGACAAAAGGAATTCGATGAAATAATATTGCACATACGTTTTAAACAAAATGAAGCCCGGTTACAACAGGAAACACTGGGAACGGTGGGTGTAAACCTTATTTACGGAGCGTTTTACAAATATGACAAGCCACGGAAGTTGTTACGCTATCTGTACGACCATATCGACAAGGATACCATTGAAATCGATATGGTGAATTTTTCAGGCCCAAACTTCAAAGATGTAGATAATCGTCTAATGAGCCTACAGTTAATTCGAAACGATATGACCGATGCGGTTATGTTTGGTCCTGATGGCAACAACCTTTTACCGGCGGCCGAATTGTATAAGAAAAACATCTTGGCACTTCGAGGTAGTTTTAGGCCCGTAACGAAGGTAAATACCGATATGTTCCATAAGTCCTACGATATATTTATTCGGGACGCTTCGGTAGACCAGGAAAAAACGATCATCATATTTGAAATTACCCTTAGTAATCTAAAGGCATCCGGGGAAATAGACGAGCAGGATTTCATGGATAGAGCAGAACTCTTATGCTCTTTGGGACAAACCGTGATGATCTCCAAATTTCAAGAGTATTATAAGCTGGTCGAATATTTCAATAACTATACCAAGGCCAAAATTGGTTTGACCATGGGAGTCAATAACCTTGTAGATATTTTTGATGAAAAATATTATCGTCAGTTGAGCGGTGGTATCTTGGAAGCATTTGGAAAACTCTTCTTTAAAGACCTTCAGGTGTACCTATACCCCATGAAGAATGCAGAGACCGGGCAAATCATGACGAGTAACAATGTAAAGGTGCATCCCCGGATGAAAGAACTTTACAAGTTCTTTAAATATAATGGCAAGGTGATGGACATTATCGACTACGATCCAGAAATCATGCATATTTTTTCGAGAGATGTACTCAAGAAAATCATGAATCATGAAGAAGGATGGGAAGAAATGTTACCCGAAGGAATTGCCGAGATGATCAAAAGCAAGAAATTGTTTACAAGAAAACAGCTGCCAGAGCATGTAGCCAAAACAGAAAAAGAGAAAGCCGCTAAATAAACAGATACTTGTCTATTGCGGCTTACCTATGTCAAAAATAAATATCTATTAATCGAGCAACTGAGCAGCGTGATCTTTTGTTTTCACTTTCTCGATAACTTTGGAAACCATTCCATTTTCATCAATCACAAAAGTCATACGATGAATACCGTCATATTCCCTACCCATGAATTTCTTCGGTCCCCATACACCGAAGGTCTTGATTACCGTATGATCTTCATCGGCTAGTAATGGAAATGGGAACTCATACTTGTTCTTAAAATTTGATTGTTTTTTAACCGAATCAGCGCTAACACCTAGTAATTCGTATCCTTGCGATTGTAAGGCAGCATAATTATCACGCAAATTACAGGCTTCTGCCGTACAGCCAGGGGTGTTGGCAGCAGGATAAAAGAATACGATCAATTTTTTACCCCTGTAATCTGATAAATTAATGGTACTTCCATCTTGTGCGGTTGCTGAAAATTCAGGTACTTTGTCCCCAACTTTTAATGTATTCATAGTTTATTATACTTAGATTTGTGTTTATTCTTTTCAGCTCAAAATTAAACAAAAAATGACAAAAGCAGAAAGAGTTGACTATACAATTACCACCCTTCAACAACTCTATCCGAAAATACCAGTGCCTTTGGAACACAAAGATCCTTATACCCTATTGATTGCGGTATTGTTGTCTGCACAAAGCACCGATGTTCGGGTCAACCAAATTACCCCGCTCCTATTTGCAAAAGCGGACAACCCTTTCGATATGGTAAAGCTCTCCGTTGAACAAATCAGGGAAATCATAAAACCGGTCGGATTATCGCCGATGAAATCAAAAGGCATTTACGGACTTTCAAATATTTTAATTGAAAAATACAACGGAGAAGTCCCTCAAGACATGGCACTGTTGGAGGAATTACCTGCCGTCGGACATAAAACCGCTAGCGTTGTAGTGTCTCAGGCTTTCGGTATTCCAGCTTTTCCGGTTGACACCCATATACATCGCCTTATGTATCGTTGGGGATTTTCTAACGGTAAAAATGTAGTACAGACCGAAAAAGATGCCAAGCGATTGTTTCCAAAAGAACTATGGAACGACCTTCATCTTCAAATTATTTGGTATGGTAGGGAATACAGTCCGGCAAGAGGTTGGAATCTTGAAAAAGATATCATTACCAGAACTATTGGCAGAAAAAAAGTGTTGAGCGACTATCATAAAACCAAAAAAGCCCGTAAATAACGGGCTTTAATACTTGTTCAACATGTTTTAATTCAAATTGTTCTCAAAACTGAGGTCGCCGTATTCAATAACGTGAAGCGATTTCGAAAAATCCAATAAAAACTTCACCGTTTCAGGGCAAGCCTTGTTCAGTTTGCAATCTTTTTGGTGTTTAGCGTAGATTTTTTCCATATTGATGATCGTATAGTTATAGTATCATAACGCCATCAATACATAAATATTGTTTTACTACTTATAAGTTCGCCTAATTTGTTAATACGATATTGTTCTTGTCGATAATTTTACGAAGGTTGATCAAAGCATATCTCATACGTCCTAAAGCCGTATTAATGCTAACTCCTGTGTTTTCAGAAATCTCTTTAAAGCTCATATCCTTGTAAATACGCATCAACAATACCTCTTTTTGATCATCTGGAAGTTCTTCGATCAAACTGCGCAAGTCTGAATCTATTTGATCTTTTATTAGTTGCTTTTCAGCATTTAATTTATCATCACCAATAACAGAGAAAATATTAAAATCCTCATTCCCTTCAAACATTGGCATTCTTTTGTTTCTTCTAAAGTGATCAATGATCAAGTTGTGTGCAATACGCATAACCCATGGTAAAAACTTGCCCTCTTCGCTGTAGGTTCCTTTTTTTAAGGTCTTGATCACTTTAATGAAGGTATCTTGGAAAATATCTTCGGTTACATCTCTATCCAACACCTTGGAGTAGATAAAGCTCGAAATTCTTTGATTATGCCTGTTGATCAATACTTCCAACGCTTTTTCATCTCCGCTGATAAAGTTGTTTACTAATACTGAGTCTTCAATTTGAAATTCCATACGAACAAGGTTTTGGTTAAGTAGGTGCTTCTTGTTTAAAAGCTTTTGTTAGTGTTTAGGTTTTTTCTTGTAAAAAAGACCGCTGTCGACTGATAGCTGCTTTTTTTAATTATGACCTAAAACTAGGCAATAGCCCCTCTTTGATAAAAACATTGTTGTAAAACCGCCTTATTTTGATGTGAAATCCATGTTTCTCTGATTCGAACACAATTTATTGGAGAATACCTCGTTTCGCCAAATTGAAAAATCATCGATAAACGGTTCAATTTTGTCCGCGGGAAACGTCCATTGCACAGAAAAGAGCATAAAAAAACCCCGGCACTGGGGCCAGGGTTTGTTTTGATGGTAGTGGAGTACCTTAATTCTTATTACTTTCAAAAATCACTCCTTCTATTTCGGTCAAGTGCAGTGACCTGGAGTAATCCAATAAAAACCTTACTGTTTCGGGCTTTGCCTTTACCAATCTACATTTCGTTTCGTCATTAGCGTAAATGTCTTCCATAGTATCTTGTTATTGTTATTGTATAGATAACGATACTAAGATACATATAGTGGTTCTCTTCGACCTTTGGTAAATTAATTCGTTAAAACAATATTATGCTTCTCAATAATCTTTCTAAGATTAATAAGCGCGTATCGCATTCTACCTAATGCCGTATTGATGCTCACGCCTGTAATCTCGGAAATCTCCTTAAAGCTCATATCCTTATATATACGCATGTGCAAAACCTCTTTTTGATCGGTCGGTAACTCTTGGATCAAAAGGTTCAAATCACAATCTATTTGTTCTTTGATCAACTGCTTTTCGATATTTAAGCGGTCATCACTCACAAAAGAGAAAATATTAAAGCTATCGCTACCTTCAAACATTGGCATTCTACTAGTTTTCCTAAAATGGTCTATAATCAAGTTATGTGCTATGCGCATTACCCAAGGCAAGAACTTGCCCTCTTCACTATAGCTGCCTCGTTTAAGGGTGCGAATTACCTTAATAAAGGTATCTTGGAAGATATCTTCCGTAATATCACGATCATTTACTTTAGAATAAATAAAACCGCTTATTCGCTGGTTATGCCTGTTGATGAGTGTTTCTAGAGCTCTTTCGTCTCCGTTGATGTAGTTTTTGATAAGTAGGGAATCGTCAATAAGTACGTCCATAACAATTACTTTTTTGGTTACAACTATGGCCATTCCTGGGGTAGAAGGCCTTTAAGGTTATTCCTCGAATTCTAAAAAAGTAATTGTTGAACTATAGGCTTTTAACGTTTTGTTACCATCAAATATAGAAAAAATTAAATACAACCAACAAAATTGTTCGTGAACTAATATAAATTTGAACAAGGGTCATACCATCCTTGGCTTAAAATTAGGGCTGTTGTATCTTTGTAGCTATACTTTTGAATATGCCCGAATTAATAGACGTTGACCCCAAAGAAAACATTATCATTAAAGGTGCCAAACTGCACAATCTTAAGAATATTGATGTCGTTATTCCCAGAAATAAATTAGTTGTCATCACCGGATTATCCGGATCGGGCAAATCAAGTCTGGCGTTCGATACATTATATGCAGAGGGCCAACGACGGTATGTAGAAAGTCTTTCCTCCTATGCCCGGCAGTTTCTCGGCAAGCTCGATAAGCCAAAAGTCGATTATATCAAAGGAATCGCTCCGGCCATTGCCATAGAACAAAAGGTAAATTCGACCAATCCGCGATCTACCGTGGGTACTACAACGGAGATTTATGACTATCTAAAATTGTTATATGCCCGCATTGGCAAAACAATTTCCCCAATATCCGGAAACGAAGTAAAAAAGCACACAGTTACCGATGTCATCGATCATGTAAAAGAATACGATCCGGGTACCAAGCTTTTGCTGTTGGCGCCCATTGCGATTGACGAAAAGCGCGACCCCTTCAAGTCTGTTCAGCTGTTGGCAAAACAAGGCTATGCCCGTATCAAATATAAAGGTGAAGTGGTACGCATCGACAAGGCTCCCAAAGATATCGAAAGATCTTTTTTCTTGGTGGTCGACCGCATTGTGGCCCAGAATGATGAAGATTTTTACAACCGATTGGCAAACGCTGTAGACAGTGCCTATTTTGAGGGGAAAGGAGAATGCATCATCGAAGAACTATCGACCCAGGAACAGCACCTGTTCAGTAATAATTTTGAGCTAGACGGAATGTCTTTCCTAGAACCAAATGTACATCTGTTCAGTTTCAACAATCCGTACGGTGCCTGCCCAAA
Organism: uncultured Flavobacteriaceae bacterium; assembly: GCA_947493175.1. Taxonomy (GTDB): domain Bacteria; phylum Bacteroidota; class Bacteroidia; order Flavobacteriales; family Flavobacteriaceae; genus Pelagihabitans. The sequence continues at coordinate 473,384 of CANLQD010000002.1, forward strand.
ATGTGAAGGTTATGGAGATGTTATCGGAATCGATGAAGACCTTGTAATTCCCAATACCGCCCTTTCCGTTTATGAGAATGCAGTTTTTCCTTGGAGAGGTGAAAGCATGGGCTGGTATCGTGATCAATTGGTAAATTCTGCCTACAAGTTCGATTTTCCCATACACAAACCATGGTTTCAACTTAATGAAGAACACAAAGAGTTGGTTTGGAAGGGCAATGATCATTTCGTAGGACTCGATAAGTTTTTCGCAACGCTGGAGGAAAAGAGTTATAAAATCCAAAATCGTGTGATGCTCTCCCGTTATCGGGGAAAAACCAAATGCAATAGTTGCAAGGGCAAACGTCTTCGAAAAGAGACCGACTACGTAAAGGTCTATGGTAAATCAATTTCGGATTTGGTAGAATTATCTATCGAAAAACTGATTGTATTTTTTGATTCAATGCAGCTTGGTACGCATGATGCGAAAATTGCATCGCGCCTCTTAAAAGAAATCAACACGAGGCTCGGCTTTTTAAATAAAGTCGGGTTGGGATACTTGACCTTAAACCGAAAATCAAATACGCTTTCTGGTGGGGAAAGCCAACGCATTAATCTTGCCACTTCTTTGGGAAGTAGCTTGGTAGGAAGTATGTATATTCTTGATGAACCTAGCATAGGCCTACACCCCAAAGACACCGAAAATTTGATCGACGTACTTAAATCGCTTCGCGACTTAGGAAATACGGTTATTGTGGTGGAGCACGACGAGGATGTAATGAAGGCAGCTGATCGAGTCATCGATATTGGCCCGCAAGCGGGTACCCATGGCGGAGAAGTAGTTGCCAACGGAACCTATAACGAAATGTTATCCTCCGATTCGTTGACCGCTTATTATCTCAGCGGTGCAGAAGAAATTGCGGTACCGGTCAAAAGAAGAAGTTCAAAAAATCATATAACCATCAAAGGGGCACGTGAGAACAACCTTAAAAACATCGATGTCACCTTTCCATTAAATATGTTGACGGTTATAACCGGTGTTTCGGGTAGCGGTAAGAGTACGTTGGTGAAAAAGCTTTTGTACCCTATTCTCTTAAAAGAGGTAGGAGGCTATGGTGAAAAAGCGGGCCAATATACTTCGGTAGAAGGTAAATACGATGCGATCAAGCATGTAGAATTTGTAGATCAGAACCCTATTGGCAGGTCTTCCCGTTCGAACCCTGTTACTTATATTAAAGCATACGATGATATCAGAAGCTTGTTCGCATCCCAAAAACTCAGCAAGATAAGAGCATACCAGGCCAAACATTTTTCTTTTAATGTTGATGGCGGACGTTGTGAAAAATGTAAGGGTGAAGGAGAGATTACCGTAGAGATGCAGTTTATGGCCGATGTGCATTTAGAATGCGATACTTGCGAAGGCAAACGGTTTAAGAAAGAAGTATTGGAAGTAAAGTTCGAGAATGCCTCTATAGATGACGTTTTGAACATGACGATAGACGATGCCATTGCATTCTTCGAAAAACATAAGCAAGTAAAAATTACTAACAAGCTAAAACCTTTACAAGATGTAGGCTTGGGATATGTGACACTCGGGCAGTCGTCCTCTACCCTATCGGGTGGGGAGGCGCAGCGAATCAAGCTTGCTTCGTTCCTGGTCAAGGGAACCACTAAAGACAAGGCGTTGTTCATTTTTGATGAACCTACGACCGGTCTCCATTTTCATGACATCAAAAAACTTTTGAAATCGTTCGATGCGTTGATCGAACGCGGTCATTCCGTTATCGTCATCGAACACAATATTGAGCTTATTAAATGCGCAGATCATATTATTGACCTAGGATTGGAAGGTGGTGAGAATGGTGGGCAACTATTGGCCCAAGGCACCCCTGAAGAGCTTATAACCGATACTACTTCTTATACTGCAAAATATTTAAAAGAGAAGTTGTCCTAATTATAGGGATACTTTTTAAGAAAATAAACCTCGTTTGCTTGCGACCATTAAAAAAGGGATGCCCCATCTTCTAACTATATCGGAATTGGAAAGTCTTCCCCCAATGTAAAACCCATTATTGAAAAAGTTGTAAACTGAAATCGGATGGTGGTTTCCTTAGCTATCATAATATAATTCCTTCGTTTCCTTTTTTGAAATTTTTCCATCTAATTCATCTTTAGAATTTATAAGGAAAGGTTTTCTTTTATAGTTCTTCGCCAAGTCATTAAACTATAATTACTTAATATTCAATGTTTTATAAAATACCTAAATTTTTGGCACGCTGTTTGGTGTATAGTACTCGAATGCGAATAATTCCATTCAGAACCACCTACCAAGTGGTAGGTATTAAAACCTTATATCATGAAAAAAATCGTACTCTTTTTTTCGGCCCTTTTATTAGGTACCACAGGTATCATGGCCGCCAGTACTATCGAAAATAAGGTTGCCGAACGCAATGCTTATAGATTCAACGACTCTTTCATTTTTGTAGAAGGTGGCATTACGTTTTCAGTATATCCAGATGGAGAGTTTGACTTTTATATCGATGACTATATCAACGGACGAAGAAACCGGATTACTTTCAATTCAGGTTTCGACTATAATCCGTACGTACAGTACGATGATTACGGCGCCGTTATACAAGTAGAAAATGTTCCCGTGTTCTATGACTTTTACGGACGTGTTACCCAAATAGGTGATGTAGATGTAAGATATCGTAACAATAGGGTGCGTCGTGTTGGTGGCATGGTAGTCTTTTATAACAATCGTGGATTTTATGATTATCATACAGGATTTGTTAACGTGTATAACAGATATTATGTATATAGACCGTTTCACGCTTTCTTTGCCAGACCTGCCGTAGGATTCTGTTTAGTGTACAACCGACCCTATAGAAGGTTCTATACACCGATTCGATACACATACTATCGACCATATCGATTCAATCAGCGAAGAACGTATGCCCGAATAGGTAGGGAGCACCGATACAATAATGTTCGAAGAGAGCGATCTACCGTCTATAGAAATGATAAAAGAGTTGCTGTACGAGAAAATAGAAGAGCCAATACCGGTAGAAGTAACCGTACGGTCGCCAAGGCGAACAACAAAAGAAGCCGTAGTACCAATACGGTTCAAAGAACCAATAGGTCTCGAAATAGTGTTGCCACTTCTAGGGCTAATCCCAATGTTCGCGCCAACAGGTCTAATAATAGCGTGTCTAGTAGAAGTACTGGGAACCGTACCAAGACCGTTGAAAGCAGAAATGTGAAAAGAGGTGATTCAAGATCTGCTAATAACAGATCCGTTACCAAAAGGTCGTCAAGACAAAATACCGTCTCGACCCGATCGGTAACCAGAACGCCTAGAAGTACTACGTTAACACGTAGTAGGAGCACGACCTATAAGGCACCAAAACGAAATACGGTAAAGCGTTCCTCACGGTCCTCGACACCTACTAAAAGTAGGAGTACCGTATCAAGAAGTTCTTCGAGCAGGTCTGCTGCCAAGGCTTCCAACAGAAGTAGTAGAAGTAGTAATTCTAGAGCCACTACATCGAGAAGTTCTAGAAGACAATAAAAGAAATAAAGATAGTTTTTAGGTTGGTTAGTTGTTTACCTCCGTAGTAGATTCTTCTGCTGCGGAGGTTTTTTTGTTTTAAACCCAAACCCAAGGTTCATTACATACCTTGGTCTTCCAGCACGATTGCAACATGTTTTTGATAGCTCTTTCCTATTGGAATTTGATGCTCGTCCATATACACATATCGTTCATCAAGCCGATTTACCCTTGCCGTATTCACAATATATGACCGGTGGGTTCGAAGAAAGTCCGGTTTCGGTAAGCGTTGCTCAAAATTCTTTAATCGGTCTAATATTAAATAGGTTTGCGATACAGTAGTAATCTTTGTGTACTCCCGTTCAGAATTTAAAAACCTTACTTCATTGCAATCGATAGATACTTGTTTTCCATCGACCTTAAACTCCAAAGTAGCATAAGGTGTATCCGCTTTACCGGTCAATTCAGATAGGTGTTTCTTTAACAAGCTATTCTCTAAGGCCACCTTCCGATATAGTGTATAAAAAAGCACGGCCGTGGCAATGATAAGATTGGTTATCAAAAGAAAGGGCAATGTTCTATTGGGGGTGCGATATATAGTATCTGACGGCAGGTAATACTGTAGACTATAATAAATGACCAAAAACCTCGTCGTCATAAATAGTACCGAGCATGCCAAAATAATAGCAACCCCTTTTCCTATAGTAGGTGTTTTCATTAAGAGCGTCAAATAACCTACTAAAAAAGACAGCAACCCAAACTGAAGTGTCAAAACTAATGCAAGAAAAACAGATGACAAACCGGGGTAAAATGTGGTATAGTAGAAAAGGCTTCCTATAAAAAGAAGTGCGGAAAGCACTGTAAAGAATACGATTTCCGAATTTTTCATTTATAGGGTAACTTAACGCGCTAATATAGCCATATTCGAATGGTTTTGGTTGAAAATAAAAGTACTTTCATTGATAATGGGGCTTGGAACATACGATATACACGGTAAAAACGTTTGTTTGTGCAAATCTTTGTTTGTACTATGTATACTAGATGGTTTCTGTATCTCTTACTGGTTACGAATGGTTTTATTTGGTGCCAGGGCAGCTACGTATCAGGGCAAAATTCGCATATACCCAATACGCCATGGCCCATATATCATGCAAATTCAGCAGCTCAAGCATCTACTAGTTTTGAAGGACCCAAAGAAACCGATTCATTATCATTGTTCTACGGAAGGACACCCTTTAATCGAGCGTCCCCTTGGTTATACCTTTCCGAACCCTATTCGAATGGCCAACGGGCCATATTAGGTAGCAATTCAACACATGCATTTAAGGCTCGTTATTCTGAAAACGGTATAGAGCTTATTGATAGCTTGCGCATCGATTATGACACTTTTGACTACAGCTGGAATTTTTTGCTGAGTAATGATAAAATATGGTACTCATACGATAATTTCAGGGGTACCGGTAGAATTTTTAGGATTACGGACGAGGATATAGACACTATAGAATCGCCTCTTGTTGAACTTGATGAATTTGACCTATCTGTTAATGGAGGTGGACGATTAACTTCTATGCACATGACTTCAGATGGATGGATTGTTTATAATACGAGAGAAGGGCTTTTTGGAATTGTAAAAAAGGATTTTTCCCAATGGACCTCGATTCAGCTTCCTTTGGAACCAGGCGAGATCCATTATCACAATACATTCCCGATAGATGAGGACAACAGTGTTTATTTAGTGACCACCAAAAAATTGATCAAAATCGGTTGGGACGGTTCCCAACTCTCTATTATTTGGACGGCAGATTATGATTTTGTTAACGATGGCCCTACTGGACTCATTGCCGAAGGTAGTGGCACTACCCCTACCCTCGTAGGTTTTGGGGATAATGATAAGCTGGTGGTAGTATGCGACGGTCATAATCGCAATAATATGGTTGCCTTCTGGCGCGATGAAATTCCTCAAGACTGGCAGGGCATTGCGGGAGAACACCCACGACTGGCTGGTAAAATACAATTGCCGTATGCGGTAAACCTAAACAATGGGTTCCAGTCTATCGAAAACTCGCCTACAGCATTTGGATACGATATTGCCTGCGCGCAATACAATGGTTTTTCACCCGATTGTTCAAATCAAAAGGGGGTTCAGAAAGTATCGTGGGATACAGATCTAAACCTTTTTTCGATTGCTTGGGCTACCAATGAAGTAAATTTTAACGGAGTACTTACTTATAGCAGCGCAAGCGGATTGGTCTATGGCTCAGGAAGGGAAACCGACTGCAATTATTACTTCTACGCACTCGATTGGGATACCGGCGAAATAAAAATCAGGTATGCCATGGGGAATTCCGAAAAATTCAATGACCAAGGGAACAACGTGTTGATCGATGAGATGGGGAACGCCCTTTTTTGTACTGAAACTGGGATGGTGCTCATCCGAGCCCAGGCAACAACAGGTGACGGACAAAACCAAGAAGAAGAACCAGAAATAGTGGAAGATCTTAACGGGGAAGGAATAATCACCCTTACCGATGGAAACGTATTAGGGTCACAAGTTGAAATCATCATAAACAACTTTGAAGAAACCAAGGAATATACACTTGAACTATTCGATATGAATGGAAGGCAAATCGCATCGAAAACGCAACAGCAAGAGCTCGAAGCATGGAACCTAGAGTGGATCAGCTCAGGTATTTACGCACTTAAAACAAGTGTGAACGGAGAAAATACCGAGGTAGAGATACAAAAAGTAATCAAAGAATAGAACTCCTCTTGAGTTGTTGTTCGGAACCGATAATGAAGGCTTCCCGCCCGTACCGTTCAACAAGGTTGTGCCTTAATGAAATTATTTTTTAACTACGTAGCCATAGCGACGGAAGCTAAAAGTGGTAGAATTAGAATGAAATACACGGAATTCGTAAACTAAAGATGAGTTCATAATCTGGAAACAACTGCTATAGGCAGTGTCAATAGTTTTTAATCAGTAACTTTTTCTATCCGAACGCGAATCGATTTACTGATCGGGGTCTTACTTTTATCGGCATAATGATTGTAAGGTACCAATACATTGGTTTCCGGAAAATAAGCCGCTAAGTTTCCTTTTGGGATTTTGTATGGAATTACCAAAAAGCGTTTCGCGATACGAATCGTGTTATCATAATTGCTTTGGATGTTGACGACATCGAGTTTTTCTAAATCCTGACTTTTCATATCCCGGGTATTCATAAATAACACGCGACGTTCATTATAGACACCACGATAGCGGTCGTCCAGACCATAAACGGTGGTGTTGAACTGGTCATGTGAACGAATGGTCATCAGCAGGTATTCATTTTTTGCCAATTGATGGTCGGGTAAGCTGTTCATTGTCAGCTGCGCCTTCCCATTTGGAAGCATGCTAAAATCAAGCTCCCTGACATTGTTGGGAAGGTAGTACCCTATGCCTTTCGAGCGCTCAGTGGTATTCATAAAACCTTTGGCAACCTTGTCGATACTGGCCCGAATCAATTCATAATCTTCTCCCATGGCTTTCCAATCAACCGGGTGGTTTCCTTTAAAATAAGTATGGGCCAGTTCAGCTATCAATTCGGGTTCACTTTTAATATCGTCAGAGGCAGGTTTTAGTAGTCCGCGCGATTGTCGTACCCTACCCATGCTGTCTTCCATCGTCAAATATCGGATGGTTCCATCTTTCATATCTTTTTCGGAACGACCGTAAGTGGGTAGAATCAAAGCTGTTCTTCCGGTTACCAAGTGTGTTCGATTCAGTTTGGTACTAATCTGAACCGTAAGGTCACATTGCTGTATGGCTTCTGCTGTATATTCCGTGTCGGAAGCGGCCATTAGAAAATTCCCCCCTAAACAAATGAAAACCTTGGCAGCTCCTTCATACATTGCCTTCATAGCTCCTACGGTATCGACGCCTTCTTTATTAGGAGGTATGAAACCCAGATGTTTTTCGATGCGTTCGTTGAGCGTTTTGCTCACATAATGCATAATACCGACACTGCGATCGCCTTGTACGTTACTATGACCGCGAACCGGACAGGTTCCTGCATTGGCTTTGCCAATGGCTCCTTTTAACAATAACAGGTTCACAAATTCCCGGATGTTCTCTACCCCGTTCTTATGTTGTGTAAGCCCCATAGCCCAGCAGACGACAATTTTTGAGCGTTCTGCCAATAGGCGTACGACAGCATCTACCTTTTTTTCTTCGACACCACATTGATCCAACAGCTTTTGTGCATCGTACTTTTCCAAATCTTGCATTAATGCCTCGTAACCATCTACATATTTGGCGATAAACGCATGATCGAATACCGAATCGGAAACAGCATCTAAAAGTGCCAGTTTTTTCAATATTAATTTTATAAGCGGAATATCTTCATTGATTTTAACAGGTAAATGAATATCTGCCATATCTTCTCCCTGCCCTAAAAGACCTTTGATTTTTTGTGGATTTTTAAAATTCACCAGTCCGGTTTCTTCCAAAGGGTTAATGCTTACCACCTTTCCCCCATTTTGCTTGCATTTTTCTAAGGCCGATAACATGCGTGGATGATTTGTTCCAGGGTTCTGTCCCGCTACAATAACCACTTCGGCCTCGTACAGGTCTTCCAATTTTACAGACCCCTTACCGATTCCCAAAGTCTCGGAAAGCGCCGCTCCACTTGACTCGTGGCACATATTTGAACAATCGGGCATGTTATTAGTACCAAAAGCCCTTGCGAACATACCATAAAGGTAGGCCGCCTCATTACTAGATCGGCCCGACGTATAAAAAATGGCCTCATCGGGCGATTGTAAACGATGTAAATAATCCGTAATTAGTTCATAGGCTCCCTCCCATGTAATAGCTTCATAGTGTACGCTATTGGGCCTCAGTACCAGCGGCTCGGTAATACGGCCGAATTGATTCAGTTGATAGTCGGTCAACCTAGATAACTGCTCTACGGAGTACGTTTTAAAAAAATCGCGGTCGATGTGTTTGGTCGTAGCCTCATCGGCCAATGCTTTTGCTCCGTTTTCGCAGTATTCGGCAATCTTGGAAGGATTTTCGGGATTGGGCCATGCACAGGACGGACAATCAAAACCATCCTCCTGGTTCATTTCGAGTAATGCCCGCATCGAGCGGAGAATACCCATTTCTTTAAAACTATGCTTCAAGGCTTGCTTTACACCCAAGGTGCCTGCGGAATAATTCATAGGAGATTCGAGCCGAATTCCCGTAAAATCATTTGATCCCAGTATCGAAACCTTTCTGACAGTCTTGTTTTCCTTCATTGGTTAATATCGTTAGTTGAAACCATGCACCCTAATGCAAGACTTTCAGTTTATATAAATTCCCAGTAAGTGGCCAGTGGTACTGCACAGTCGGCAATTATAACGGGGCATGAAGTTGTTTACCGCCAACTGTCCACTACTACTTTGGCGCAATGCTCAAAAGAATTTCATCTTTTTCTTGAGTCCTATGTATTTTAAAAGCATGGTTTAGTTATGCAGGACGAATCACTTATTAGCATTAAGAATATGACGCCTCATATTTCTTTCTATCTATAAAGGAAGGTTATATTCGAATCGTACAATTCTGGGCGGCCGACTTATATATGGCCTCTACCACTCGAATATCCCTTAATCCCTCCTCGCCCGGCACCAACATTGGGGTATTGTTCACAATGGATAGGGCATCGTCATCCATTTGTTTGGCCTGTTGGTTTTCTAAGGGGAAGTTGATTTCGGTTCCATCGGACATACTCCCTTTATTCCCACCATAACCGGAGTGCGGCTCCATTTTAAGCCATCCCTTGTCATAGTTCACCTGTAAATAGTTCATTCGGATACCGAAACTGGTATGGCATGCGGCCAAAGCACCACTGGGAAATTCCAGTTGAAACAACATCGTCTCCTCTACCTCATGATAAATTTCAGGTCTGGTGGTTGATGCTTGGGCCGAAACAGAAATAGGTTCCTCCCCTGTCGCCAATCGGGCTCCTTGGAGGGCATAGACTCCCATATCGCCCATGGCACCACCCCCCATCTGCTTCTTTTGTTTCCAGTGGCCAGAACGATTATCGAAGTAGCCAGCAGCTGAGGTAATCATTTTTATGGGTCCAAAAGGTTGTTCTTTCGCCACTTTCATATAGGCTTGTATATTTGGGTCGTGTTGGCAGCGGTATCCGATTGCCAATTTTACTTTGTTATCGGCACAGGCTTTAATCATGGCTTCACAGTCGGCAACACTTGGGGCCATCGGTTTTTCACACCAAACATGCTTTCCGGCATTCGCCGCCCTTATGCTATACTCGGCATGCATCGAAGGCGGAAGTACTACATAGACCACATCAATATCCGGATTATCCGCAATCTGATCAAAACCGTCATAGTCATAGATATTCTTGTCCTGAATGCCATATTTCTCTTTCCAAACTGGAATCTTTTCTGGACTACCCGTAACAATTCCGCGTAATTCGCAATGTTGGGTCAATTGCAAAGCGGGTGCAAGTACTTGGGTGCTATAATAACCAAGGCCTACCAACGCCACACCGATCTTTTTATCCTGTATTGCCCTAGAGGACCACATAATCTGTGGAGCTATGGTTGTAGCAGCTGCCAAAAGGCCTGTTTTCTTTACAAATATTCTCCGTTTTTTTTCCATGGTTGTCGCTTGAAGCCTGAAATTACAATAACCACCGGAATAAATCAATCCTATGTTTTGAAATCATTGGAAATCGGTAAACATTTATTCAGTAGCAGTTCTTTCTTTGGTTTTCGGGTTTTATTGTTTTTCTTCGTTTAAAATTGACTACTATGACGGTTTTTGTAGATATGGACGAAGTAATTGCCGATACCTATGGTGCCCATATTGAAATTTATAATAGAGATTTCGATGGAACTTTGACCACTGCCGATTGCATGGGCAAAGAGGTTTGGCAGTGCGTTCCAGAAGCGCATCAACAAAGTGTACGTGACCACGCCCGTCAAGAAGGCTTTTTCTCCGATTTAAAACCCATTGACCAAAGTAAGGAAGTTTTAAAAGCACTGAATGACAAGTACCACCTTTTCATTGCTTCGGCCGCAATGCAGTTTCCGAATTCACTTCGTGAAAAATCTCAGTGGCTCGATGAACATTTTCCGTTTATTCATTGGAAAAACCGGATTCTATGTGGGGACAAACATATTTTAAAGGGAGATTTACTAATCGATGATAGAAGCTATAATCTTGATAGTTTCGACGGGGACACACTTCTGTTCACATCACCCCACAATGTTCACAGTAACCGACATGCAAGAGCAAACAATTGGATAGAAGTGGCTGAAAAATTACTGTAGTACCCCACTTCATCGGTTTAAATAGTTCGAAATAGCCCCATACACATCTTCGGAAATCTTAAAGCGATATAATATTCCGAGGTATAGGGCACTCATTAGCAGCGATTTTATTGCAATATTTACAATGGGTTGAAATGGAAATTGCAAGTAGAAAAAAATAGCAGCGGTTGCCAGCAATAATAAAAAAACTTTTAAGGTTTCCTTTGTGAATGGCAGCATACCATATTTCCGACGAACAAAAACCAATTTAATGCCATTGTAAATCAAAAAGGCCGAAAAGCTGGCAATGGCGGCCCCATCGAGTCCGTATGCCGGTATGAGCCAAAGATTAAAGAGTACGGTCAAAATGGCGAGTCCGACTCCCATAAAGAGAACCGCCCGGTAATAGTTCGAATTAAACAGTATTGAATTATTATTCCCTAAGAGCGCATCTGAAACTTTTGCCATTCCGATCCAAAAAACAATGCTCCAAGCCCCTCGATAATTCTCTGGCAACAGCAGATATACATCGTTCAGATTAAGCAATAATAAAACCAATAAGAAGCCCGAAATTATAAAAAGGGTCAATGAACTTTTCTGATAGAGTTGACGCAACGCGGCAACATCCTTATTATTCATTAATTTCGCCGTTAGCGGATAGGTTATTTGATGCATAGCCCTACCCGGCACACCCACCGCTGTTGCCATGAAACCTGCAACACTGTAATAAGCAACATTTTCAATTTCGATGAATTGGTTGAGCATTACCTTATCGACCTCCAAAAGAACTATGGCCGTAGATCCCCCCAAAATAATGAGACCGCTGTAAACCAATATGCTACTGGTGTTAGCAGGGAAATGAAATGACAAACGAGGCATTCGCAGGCTATAAGCATATAACTTCATCATGAGGGTACGTGCCAGATAGAGCCCCACCAATCCTTTGATAAAAAAATCAACTGAAATGACTTCAAAAAACAAAAGAATAAGCAAAATGGTCTGTACGATACGACCAAAAACCTCTTTCATGAAGTTCCCAAATACGGATTTCATTTCGATTCGGGCCCAAGCATAAAAGACTTCAAAATATGCCATGGCCATACCAATTATGAAAATATACCACACATAATCTTTTACAATGGGGTTTTCCTTCGCGAGAAAACTACCTATTGCGTCGTTGGCTATATGCGAAATCAAGGCGACCGGTAGTATTAGAATGAGGGGCAACAACAACATAAGGGTAAGAAAGCTGTCTTGTTCCTGTGTATCATCGAAACTGCTATAGAACTTTACCAGGGCATTGGGGACTCCTACCGCCAATATAGGAGCTAAAATAAGTGCCGCCGATGTAATTACCTGGATCAGCCCATAGTAGTCTTCGGCCATAAAATTGGTATATAGGAATAATACGTTCAACGCTCCGATCCCAAAGCCCGCATAGGTGATCAAGGTGTTGTTCAACGATTGTTTAAGTACGATTCCCATTACAATAAGTTAGCCAATCGTTGGGTCAGTGCCTTTCGGCTATAGTTTTCGATATCTTTCGATTGCACTTGCAGCGTTCCTTTTTTGTAGGCGTTGTACCATTTTAGCAAAACCTGTTCCAGTGCCTCACGTTCATGGTAATCGAAAGCGACCCCTGTTTCTGTATCCTGTATCATGGTAGCCACCTCCCATTCGGCAGGGCCCAATGCCAAAATAGGGCGGTTAGCTGCCATATATTCAAATAGTTTACCAGGAACAATTCCCTTTGTTTCCTCAGAGTCGATCTCGACCAATAACAAAATTTGGGAACTCTGCTGTCTGCGCATCGCCTCTGCGTGTGACAGGTACCCCCGCATTTTAATATAAGGCGCCAATTCGTACCGATACAAAGTGTCCATTACATCCTTACTAACAACTCCGATGAATTCGAGTTGTAAATCACTTCTGAAAACCTCGTTTCGCGAAGCCAAATCGGAGAGTACTTTCCATAAATTTTTGGGGTTTCTCCCTGTGAGCAGGGAGCCGATATGCGAAATGGTAAAAGGTTTGTCTAAATCTATACCTCCTTTATAACCAGTATCATATCCGTTAGTAATTACGGTAATGGGCTGTTGGGTAATCGTTTCGAACTCCTTTTTGGTAGTTTGACTTGTAACTACAATTTGGTCGGCCGTGTTCAACACCGAACTTTCCAATTGTTTGTGTTTTTTTTTCGAGGATTTGGTAAGCCGTAGTTTTTTATGATACCCTATGGAAGTCCAAGGATCCCGAAAATCGGCCAACCAATGGAGTCCATACTTGTTTTTAAGTTCCTTCCCTATCAGGTGAACGCTATGAGGTGGCCCAGTGGTAATGATGGCTTCTATCGGTTGCTGATCAAGCAGTTCGGAAAGAAACTTTACAGAGGGTTTTAACCAATACTTTCTAGCGTCGGGGATAAAAAAATTACCCCGTATCCAAAGCATCATCTTCTCTAATGCAGATTGATTTTTAGTTTGAATGATTCCTGAACTGATTCTTTTGGTTTTTTTGGAAGAAAACATTCGAGCAATTCCGTAAGGCTCAAAAATTGGCCGGGAATAAATGGTAATACCTTCGGGAACTTCATCGGATAAGGAAGTATCTAGAATAGGATACTGTGGGTTTTCGGGTAGGTATAAAATAGGCTCTATGCCATAATCCCGTAAATACGTAACGAATTTCAACCACCGTTGTACTCCCGGTCCGCCTGCGGGCGGCCAGTAATATGTGACGATGAGTACTTTTTTCATTAAACTTCGGGTTTTTCGACCTTCCTTTTAGATCTCCAAAAAGAGAAGCCTATGCCTCCCAACACAATCAAGCCCAGAAGAATAGAGCTCGCAAGTGTAATCTTGCTACCTGTTTCAACAACCTCTGGCTCAAATTTGAATTCAATCGTATGTGTACCCTCCGGCACTCTCAAGGCCCTTAGTACATAATTGACCCTAAAGTGGTCTTTTAGCTGTCCGTCAATATAGGCGTTCCATCCGTTAGCATAGTACATTTCAGAGAAAACCGCAATACCGGCATTCGAATTATTGGAGGTATAAATCAAATGGTTGGGTTTATAATCGGTAAGGTTGATCGCGGCCGTACTATCGACCCTAAACTCAAAGCGGTTGATGTCCGAAAATCTGTTGGTATTGACCACAGCCTGTTGCTTGGAATTCAGGTTTTCCAATGTTTTGATTTCTTCATCGGCACTAGCAACCCTCACCAATTCTTCAACGAACCAGGCATTGCCGTTGGCATCCGGATTCAAGGCCGGGTAATTTTTCCCCTCCTCGTTCTGTTGTATCACATACTTTACATTGAGCATGTTCAGTATTTCTATATTCCCTTTAAAGAGATAGAAGTAAAACAAATCTTGCATTCCGGCAGGCTTCGCCGCATGGTACCCTGTAATGGATTGATGAAAATAGGAAGTACTTGCAGAATCCCATCCCTCACTGGGATTGTATACCCGATAAACACCCTCATCCTGTAATATTTGTTGGTGTACGGGGGTTTCAGGGAAAGGCTGTGCCATTTGTCGTTTACTCACAAAATTGTCTTTGTTCACGTATCGAAGTCCCACACCGACCAAATCAAAGACAATCAGTGCCCCTACCGCAATAATGACCAAATGCTGTTTTAACTTACCTTTCAAATAAAACCATAGCACACCGGCGGTCAAGGCCACATAGATAATGGAGCGGAAAAGGTCTGCACTATATACGGCTTTTCGGTCCAATACGATGAGTGAGTACAATTCATTGCCATAGCCTTCGGCAAACATACGATCCCTTGGCCCTTCGAATGAAAACACACCTTTTATTAAAAACAGGGCGATTCCCAGCCCTATGACTCCGAAGGTGGCCACTTTCCACGCAAAAACTTTATTTTTTTCAGGAACCGTAGTTTTAAAAATGGCTGCTAAGGCTAAAATTCCCAGAATTGGGGCGCATAGCTCTAAAATTACTTGTATGGAAGAAACTGCCCGAAACTTATCATACAGCGGAAAATAGTCGATCATGAAATCAGTGAGGACACTGAAATTCTTTCCCCATGAGAGGAGTAGCGACATGAGTACACCTCCCAAAAGCCACCATTTCGCTTTGCCTTTGACCAAGACCAGGCCTAGCACAAACAGAAAAAAGACTATAGCTCCTATATATGCCGGCCCCGCTGTTCCCGGTTGATCTCCCCAATACGTGGGCACCTGTTTGGCAAAATCAAGTGCTCTTGTTCGGGGGAGTCCTTGATCGATGAGAAAATCATACGCCTTTGAATCGGCTCCCAAATCTTCGAAGGTGGCACCCCCGAAAAGTCGGGGCACAAAAAGATTCAAGGATTCCGCGATTCCGTAACTCCATTGTGTAATGTACTCCCGATCTAAACCGCCAGTATTCTCTTTCGGGGTTCCATCAGGATTAATCGTTAATTCCGATTTTCCCCGCGTACTCCAATCGGCATATTCCTTGGTTGCCATTAAACCGGTAGCATTGGCGGCAATACCAAGAAAAACAGCAACTAGAAGAATCCCTACCGAAATACCAAAGTGTTTGAGTTGCTTTTTTCGGATGGCATCTATTAGATAGGCTACACCTAAAATCAGGACGAGTAGCATAAAATAATAGGTCATCTGATAGTGGTTCGCCCGTATCTCCAAAGCCATGGCTATGGCAGTAAGCACAAAGCCCCAAAGGTATTTTTTTCGAAATACCAGGATAATACCCCCCAGCAGCATGGGCAAATACCCAATGGCATGGGCCTTGGCATTATGGCCTGCACCGAAAATGATGATCAAATACGTAGAGAAACCGAAAGCCAGTGCTCCGACAATTGCCAAACGATAATCCACTTTGAGGCAACAGAGCAAAATATAAAACCCGATAAAGTAGAGAAACAGATAGTCAGCCGGTCGTGGAAGAAAGCGAATTAGACTATCCAATTTTTTTACATAATCGTGAGGGTAATAGGCTCCCAATTGGTAAGTTGGCATACCACCAAAAGCACTATTTGTCCAGTAAGGTTCTTCCCCTGTACGTTTTCTAAAATCGTTCTGTTCTTTGGCCATGCCGGTGTACTGAACGATGTCTCCCTGCTCCATTACCTTGCCTTGAAGCACGGGATGAAAGTAGGCCAGTGCTACGATGACGAAAAAAACGGCAACAAAAAAATGTACGAAGAACGCTTTTAAACCGGTTTTCATAGGTTTTTAAGGTAGTTGGTTAAAATGACTTCGACAAAAATAGTCAATCGATTTCCTCGAAGTCTATATATTCCCCAACTTTTTGGGAAGAATCATTTTTCCTAGCCTTTTTCTTTTCTATGATAATGTCTCCTTGCTGTTCTTGTGTTGTATGGTTAAAATCGGAAAACTCTCCAAAACGTTCCCGAAAATGTTGTTCGGTCTTTTTGGCAGCGTACCCAAAAATTCTAGGTGCGAACATTCGAACCAGAAACTTGAACAGGTAATACACCAGCAAGATGACCAATAACGTTTTTAAAAAAGCCATAATATTTTCACTTTGATATATCAAAAGTACAATTCTCACGTTTTAAACATGAGGCAAAAGTCTTAAAAATATAATAAAACCCAATAGAACGGGCAGTTGGCGGTAGTGCTCACTAGGTTTTCACCAGCCCATCATGTTTCTGTTGGCAATTTAAAAAAGGATGAAAAACCTATTGCTCCTATTTCTTTTTATTATTCCCATTACCGTATGTTGCCAATATACAGATGTTATCAATTCGAATAGGCCCGGACTTTCGGTTAGTGCCTATGCGGTAGGTAGAAATGTGCTACAACTTGAGGCCGGACTGCTTTTTGAACAGCGAGACCATTCGCTCCTCAATACTCAAAGTAATATTTGGGGAAGTGACTTTTCGTTACGCTATGGACTTTTATTCGAACAACTCGAAATTAACTGGGAAGGTACTTTTCAAAACCAAAACATTACTTATAGTAATTTAGGCTTCAGTGAGAACCTTACCGATTTCTCTAGAAACAGGCTTGGACTAAAGTTTTTGATATACGACCGCTATAAAAATCCAGAACGTAACAAACCGAATCTCTACAGTTGGAAGGCCAATTACGGGTTCAAATGGAAAAATTTGATTCCTTCAGTATCCATTTACGGCGGTGCGACCTTTAACCTGGGGGATAATCCTTTTTATGTGGGTGACCCCACCGTATCTTATCGTGCTATGGTCGCTACACAAAGTAGATTGACCCCTCGATTCGTATTGATATCGAATATTGCCTATGACCGGATCAGTACAGACTTTCCAGAGCTTAGCTATTTAGTATCTCTTTCCCATGCGTTCAGAAATCCGAAATGGAGCATTTTTGTCGAGAATCAAGGAATACAAAGCGACCGTTATTCAGATGTGCTTGTTCGAGGGGGGGTGGCACATTTGTTCAATGATGATTTACAGGCCGATATAAACATGGGGGCCAGTTTCAAGAATACGCCTTCTCGAATTTTTATTTCGGCGGGCGCCTCGTACCGTTTAGACTTTCACAAGGACAAACCGATACCCATCGATGAGCAAAAGGCAGGTGAAAATGGCGGCCCCATTAAAAAGAACGCCATGAAGAAAAAGAAGAAGGAGAATAGAAAAAAGGCGAAGGAAGGTGGCAGCGGTGCCGAAGATATTGAATTGGGCCCGACTAAAAAACAACTTAGAAAACAAAGGAAAGCCGAAAAAAAGAAGAAAAAAAACAAAAAGGAAGACAGCGAAGCCATTGACTTCTGACCAATATATCTAGGAAACTCGTTTTTGACACTCTTTACCTATGAATTTCGCTCCTGTCAACCTACAGTCAGGTTTGCACCCAGATTTCGATATTAGTGACTTCCGCGGGTAGTAACTTCGCCCATGCCGTGATGATATATGGGTGGTTAAGCCAAACAAAAACTACTTCATTTACGTTACAAAAATCTCCATTTCTACACGTCTGGAAGGCGACTTGGTTCCTAACAGCTTAAGACGAATTCAGTTATTCAAAAACTTCTGCCAAAATTGACCGCCCTAATTTCTTGCTCTTGCCAATTATCCCTAATATTGACCTAAGAAAAACGATTCAATGGTCACCCTTAAAGAAGCCGTTACCAAAACGGATTTAAAAACCTTCATCAAGTTTCCATTTTGGCTTTACAAAGACTCTCCCTATTGGGTGCCGCCCATAATTTCTGATGAACTACAGACTTTTGATAAAGAGACCAATCCGGCATTTAAAAATGCCGAAGCTCGATTTTTTCTTGCCTATAAAAATGGGGTATTGGCAGGGAGAATCGTTGCCATTATCAATTGGGTGGAGATCAAGCAACAGAAAATATCAAAAATGCGTTTTGGATGGTTCGATTTTATTGATGATACCGAGGTTTCCGAAGCACTTTTGAACAGGGTCATCGAAATAGGAAAGCAACATCAACTACAGTTCGCCGAAGGTCCCGTGGGCTTTTCAAACTTAGACAAGGTAGGGGTTTTGACCGAGGGTTTTGACCATATTGGAAGTATGGTCACATGGTACAACCATGCTTACTACATTGACCATTATACCCGTTTGGGATTTCAAAAGGAAAAGGGATATGTTGAAAACAAGTTTCCTACCAGCAATGCAGACCCTGCTTTATTCACTAAGTTGAATGGCTTGATCAAAAAGCGTTACAAGCTAAGGGAAATCAATTTTACCAAAACCAAAGAGGTGCTGCCTCTGGCCGATCAAATGTTCGACCTCTTCAATGAAACATACTCGAAACTATCCTCTTTTGTACCAATATCCGAAGAGCAAAAGGAATATTTTAAGAATAAGTACATCAGTTTTATCAATCCGGAGTACATCAAGTTCATTGTAGACGAAGATGATAAGCTCATTGCCTTTGCCATTGTAATGCCTTCGTTTTCGAAAGCGCTGCAAAAAGCAAAAGGAAAACTTTTTCCTTTCGGTTTCTATCACCTCCTGAAAGCCAAAAGACGTAATAAAGATGTCTATTTCTATCTAATTGGCATACATCCGGAGTATCAGAATAAAGGGGTTACCGCGATTATCTTCAACGAATATTACAAAACCTTTTCCGCTAAAAACATTCACATGTGCTACCGTACCCCTGAGTTAGAGGACAATGTAGCCATACGGCAAATGTGGAAACATTTCGACCCCAAAATCTACAAACGCCGAGTAACTTTTAAAAAGGAAATACGGTAGTTCGAATTATCTATGTGAATTCATGATGGCGTAGTTACAAAGCTCCGGAACGTTATTACAGTACGCCTCTGGATTTACTATAAAAAGTCGTTCAACTGATTTGGTCACTCCCCCATAGCTGCCGCCACTGCCGCTGAAAGTCTTTTGTAGGTTCCGTTTTCCAGTCGTTCCCGAATGGCCGAAAAGGCCTCCAAAGTTTCATTGATATCGTCCAAGGTATGGGTTGCCGTAGGAATCATCCGCAATAGAATTAACCCTTTAGGTATAACAGGGTAAACCACTATAGAACAGAATATTCCATAGTTTTCACGAAGATCTTTCACTAAGGCCATCGCCTCCGGAATGCTACCGTTCAAATACACCGGGGTAACACAGCTTGTTGTAGTTCCTATATCAAAACCACGTTCCTTTAAGCCATTTTGCAACGCATTCACGTTTTCCCAAAGTTTTGCTTTCATCTCTGGCTTGTTGCGCATCATATCCAAACGTTTCAACGCCCCTTTTACATAAATCATAGGAAGCGATTTCGCGAACATCTGCGAACGTAAATTGTATTTGAGATAATCGATAATCTCCTTATCGGCAGCAAGAAAAGCCCCGATACTGGCCATAGATTTTGCAAAGGTTGCGAAATACACGTCAATATCTCCTTGTACTCCTTGCTCCTCGCCTGCTCCTGCACCTGTTTTTCCCAATGTACCAAAGCCATGGGCATCATCGACCAATAAGCGGAAGTTGTATTTTTTCTTTAGCGCTACGATTTCCTTAAGTTTTCCTTGCTCTCCCCGCATTCCGAAAACGCCTTCCGAAATTACCAGGATACCTCCGCCAGTAGACTCAGCCATTTTAGTGGCACGCTCCAGGTTCTTCTCAAGACTTTGTATATCGTTGTGCTTAAAAGTGAAACGTTTGCCCATGTGCAAGCGTACCCCATCAATAATACAAGCATGGGAATCAACATCATAAACGATGATATCGTCTTTAGAAACCAACGCATCTACCGCAGACATAATTCCTTGATATCCAAAGTTTAATAGATAGGCAGATTCTTTATCCACGAAATCGGCAAGTTCTTGTTCCAATTGTTCGTGGTACTTGGTATGACCGCTCATCATACGGGCGCCCATAGGATAGGCAGCGCCATATTCGGCAGCCGCTTCACTATCGATTTTCTTAATTTCAGGAAGATTGGCCATTCCGAGGTAATCGTTGATACTCCAAGTGATCACATCCTTGCCTTGGAACTTCATTCGATTAGAGATGGGTCCTTCTAGTTGGGGAAAAACGAAATAACCTTCGGCTTGTGAGGCCCATTTTCCCAAAGGCCCTTTATTTTCAATGATTCTATCGAATAAATCTCTCATCTGATGCTTTATTTGGTGCAAAAATATATATTTTTTGGCAGCATTGGCACTGCAATTCGCTTCTTTTTAAACAGTTTACCGTGAACAGCAAAAAAGCAATGACGTTATCCGCCACTGCTTTTTATTATGTCTTTGAAAGGATGGTATTATCGAACCACTTGCACTTTTGGTGTTTCTTCTACCTTGCTGTTGTTCAAAAACCCTTGGGCTTCCATCCATGAATCGCTATAAATTTTACTCATATATCGAGAACCATGGTCTGGAAAAATAGCAACGACCTTGCTACTCTTTGGAAAAGCGCCAGTGCTATTCAACTGCTTAATCGCCTGCATTACCGCCCCGCAGGTATATCCTGCGAATATGCCCTCGGTTTTAGAAATATCACGCGCTGTATGTGCACTTTCCTCATCACTAACCTTAATAAACTCATCAATTACTTCAAAATCGGTAGCGGAGGGAATCAAGTTCTTGCCCAAACCTTCGATGCGATACGGGTATATTTCATTTGTATCGAACTCGCCCGTCTCATGATACTTTTTCAAAACACTTCCGTAGGCATCCACCCCAATAATTCGAATTTTGGGATTCATTTCCTTCAAGTATCGAGCCGTACCTGAAATTGTACCGCCAGTCCCGCTACACGCTACCAAATGCGTAATCTGACCGGCAGTCTGTTCCCAAATTTCAGGTCCTGTGGACTTATAGTGGGCTTCGGTGTTGAGTTCGTTAAAATATTGGTTGATGTATATACTGCCTTTCGTCTCTTCATGTAACCTTTTGGCCACCTGATAATAGGAACGAGGGTCATCGGCACTTACATGGGCAGGGCAAACATATACTTTTGCCCCCATGGCCCGTAGCATATCTATTTTATCAGGACTTGACTTTGAACTTACCGCCAATATACACTCATAGCCTTTGATAATACTGACCATCGCAATGCTAAAGCCTGTATTTCCCGATGTAGTCTCTATAATTGTATCTCCCTTCGAAAGCAGTCCTTTTCTTTCTGCTTCCTCTATAATATGTAAAGCGATACGGTCCTTGGAGGAATGCCCAGGATTCAATGCTTCTACTTTTGCGTAGAAATCACCTTGAAATCCTTCGACAATTTTGTTCAACTTCACAAGTGGCGTATTGCCCACAAGTTGTATTATATTGTCGAGGGCCTTTATTGTATGCTGCATGTAGGTTGTTTTTCGTTAATGTTAAAATCAACAAAATTCAGAGGCAAAATTACTACTTTTTTTGGATTAGTCGATTTTTCCTTCCAAATCTAATAGAAACGCATACTCTTTTGCTACCTCTTTAAGCGATTCAAACCGTCCCGAGGCACCGCCATGACCGGCATCCATGTTGATGTCGAACAACAAAAAGTTAGTATCTGTTTTAAGCTCCCTAAGTTTGGCTACCCATTTGGCCGGTTCAAAATACTGTACTTGTGAGTCGTGCAGCCCAGTGGTCACCAACATATTCGGATACTCTTGGGCCGATACATTGTCGTAGGGCGAATAGGATTTCATATATTCATAATACTCTTTTTCATTGGGGTTACCCCATTCGTCGTATTCGCCGGTGGTCAAGGGAATGGAATCATCCAACATGGTGGTTACCACATCTACAAAGGGAACTTGGGCGACTACACCGTTATATAATTCCGGCGCCATGTTCACAACGGCCCCCATCAACAGTCCACCAGCAGATCCGCCCATTGCATATAGGTGTTCAGAACTGGTATAATTTTCCGAAACTAAAAACTTTGAACAATCTATGAAGTCGGTAAAAGTATTCTTCTTTTTAAGCAACTTGCCACTTTCGTACCAAGGTCTTCCTAAGTACTGCCCGCCACGAATATGGGCCAAAGCGAAAACAAAACCACGATTCAATAGGCTTAAACGTATGGTAGAAAAATAAGGGTCTATCGTAGCTCCGTACGAACCATAGGCGTATTGCAGTACTGGAGTGTTCTTGGTCAATTCGGTGTTCTTATGATACACCAACGACATGGGTATTTTTACACCGTCACGAGCTGTTGCCCATACCCGTTGCTCCAGATAGTTTTCTTTATCGAACGAACCGCCCATGACCTCCTGTTCTTTTTTCACCTCCTTTTCCTTGGTGGCCATATTGAAGTCGATGGTAGAGGTGGGCGTGGTCATGGAGTTGTAACCATACCGCAAAATCTCGGTATCAAAATCCGGATTGGTGCTCACATAGGCGGTGTAGGTTTCACTTTCAAAGGGCAGGTAATAGCTGTCGGTCCCGTCCCATCGAATAATTTTCAACTTGTTAAGTCCGTTCTTTCGCTCAGACAACACATAATACTCCTTGAAGATATCGATATCTTCTAACAAGACATCATCACGGTGGGCAATAAATTCTTCCCAATGATCAGATGCGGTAGCACCCTCCTTGGTTTTCATCAATTTAAAGTTAATGGCGCCATCCTTGTTGGTCAGCACATAAAAGTCATCGCCATAATGTGCAATGGAGTACTCCAACCCTCTTTGTCTAGGGGAAAACATTCGAAACTTTCCATTCGGGTCGTTGGCCCTTAGAATCTGAAATTCCGATGTAAGGGTACTATAGGAACCTATTATGATGTACTTTTTTGATTTGGTCTTGTAGACATACGTTCCAAATGTTTCATCTTCTTCATGAAAAACCAATTCGTCGGCACTTTCGGACGTACCCAAAGTGTGCTTGTATATTTTATCGGAACGCAGGGTCGTAGCATCTTTTTTGGTATAGAAAAAGGTTTTGTTATCATCGGCCCATACAGCACCTCCTGTAGTATTCTCTATTTTATCATCGAAAACCTCCCCTGTGATCAAATTTTTCACCTGTAATGTATATTGCCTTCGTGATACAGTATCGACACCAAAAATAGCCAGCTCGTTATTCGGACTCACCGCAATACCCCCTAAATTGAAAAACTCATGTCCTTTGGCCATCTTATTTCCGTTGAACATAACTTCCTCGGTTGCTTCCAAGGTTTCCTTCTTGCGTGAATATATAGGGTATTGCTGACCGGTCTCAAATCGGGTAATGTACCAGTAACCATTATTTTTATAGGGTACCGAGGCATCGTCTTCCTTGATCCTACCTTTCATCTCCTCGAATAGAGCTGTCTGAAAATCCGTAGTATGCTCGGTAATCTTGGCATAATAGGCGTTCTCGGCCTTAAGGTGAGAAATCACTTCTGGATTTTCACGGTCGTTCATCCAATAATAGTCATCCACTCGCACATCGCCGTGCTTTTCCAATTTTTTTGCCTGTTTTTTGGCAACCGGGGCAGGAATCTTGGTCATTTGCTCTTCTTCTTTTTTACAGGAAGCAGCAAAAGTAAGGCATCCGAAAAGAACCGCTATCCTTTTTATGGCAGGTTTCATAAAAATCTGTTTTATACCTTTAAACTCCGAAATAATGTTGTTAAACGATTTCCTTTCCTATAGGCGACATTTCAAAATGTAAATGGTTTAAAGCAATTTACTACTTTTATCCTCGGTAATTTAAAACAAACGACTATGTTCGGAGATATGATGGGTATGATGGGGAAGTTGAAAGAAACCCAAGCCAAAGTGGCAGCAACAAAGAAACGGTTAGATACGGTAAGCTTGCAGGAACAGTCTTCCGATGGGCTCTTAAAAGTGACCATCACCGCCAACAGAGAATTGAAGGAAATAAAAATTGATGATAGCCTACTAGCGGACAAAGAACAACTTGAAGATTATCTGATACTGACCATTAACAAGGCGATTACTCGAGCTACAGAAGTCAATGAGGCAGAACTGGCCGCAGTTGCAAAGGAAGGAATGCCCAATATTCCAGGAATGGACTCATTCTTTAAATAGCATCCCGGTAAAGAAAAGCTTGCCATGCCTTATCTGCTAATTGTTACCGTTTTTCTATTGTCATTGTATGGGATGCTGGTTTTAAAAATAGTATAAAATGCCGTCCTGTGTTTATGAAGCTGGTAAAAGTGTACGTACTACAAGTTCTTTGATTAGAAGTAAAAAGGCCCTCCGATGGAAGGCCTTTTTTTGGTTGGTTAGTTTCTCTTAAAAATTCTTGGGATACAACAAATCCCTCGAAACCAATGGTCACGAATATAACAAACAAGCACAAACAGACCTACTTATTCTTGCTAAAATTGATGTTTTTATGAAAAAAATCAACAATAATCGACAAAAAAGGTTGTTTAAAAGTCAAATAACCAAAACGTTAACAATTTATAGTTGACAACAAAAAAGAAAGTAAATAGCTTTACTAAAAGAAAAGGGTTATGATACAAATAGAAAAAGACGATGAGAAAGGCTACCGTTTTCAACTAAAGAATTTGGATGGTGCCACCATTTTAAGCAGTGTGTCTTTTTCCGATAAAAAAGAGGTCAAGCGAATCGTATCCGAACTGAACCCCTTGGTAAAGAAAACGACCGTCTTTGAGCGAAAAACAAACTATAACGGGAAATTTCTTTTCAATCTTAAGAATAGTAAAGGAGAAATAATCGGAAACAGCCAGCTCTACGAATCGGAAGCGGGTATGGAAAACGGCATCAAACATGTAAAAAACCGAATTGTAGCAATGGGGACCGATTTGGAATTTTAATCCAAATCATACGCTAAAGATCTATTATGAGCTCATCTTTAAGCTACTTCAAACGCTTTATTTTTTAGTGTAACCGTCGCAGGGTTCTTCTTTGATTAAGAAAACCGCCCTATTTACTGTACCTAAAAACCTCAGGATATACAGAAAGTTCGGAGCTAATGTACAATTCAGGTTTAGACAGCTTCTAATATTGCCAAAAAGGCTTCATGATGCGCCTTGGTATAGTCTAAATGGGTAACGATACGCAATTTCCCTTGCCCCATTCCAATTAAATGCACTTGCCTGTCCTCTAGTTTTTGCACAAAGCTATCGGCGGCCATTTTTGCTTCGTCGATTTCAAAGATGATGATGTTGGTTTCAATGGGTTCTACCTTTTTAATATAGGATAGTTTATGAAGAACCGCCCCTATCTCTTTTGCTCGTTGGTGGTCTTCTGCCAATCTATTTACATGATGGTCAAGGGCATAACTTCCTGCGGCTGCCAAAAATCCCGCTTGTCGCATACCCCCACCCAGTACTTTTCGAATGCGCAGCGCGCGATCTATCAACTCTTTGTTACCGACCAGTACAGAACCAACCGGACAGCCCAAACCCTTGCTCAAACATACACTAATGCTATCGAACAGCTCCCCATATTCAAGGGGAGACTCCCCATTTTTTATCATAGCGTTCCATAAACGGGCACCATCAAGGTGGTATGCCAATCCGTGTTTTTCACAAACCGCTTTGATTCGTTTCAGCTCTTCTAGCTCCCAACAAGCACCACCGCCCTTGTTCGTGGTGTTTTCTACACAGACTAGGGAAGTCAACGGGCTATGATAAAAGTCTGGCGGATTTATGGCCGCTTCGACCTGTTCGGCGGTCATCATGCCCCGATCTCCGTCGATCAGCTTGCAGGAAACGCCACTGTTAAAGCTGACGCCTCCCCCTTCATAGTTATAGACATGGGCGTATTTATCGCAAATGAGTTGTTCTCCAGGTTGCGTATGCAATTTGATAGCAGTTTGGTTCGTCATGGTCCCCGACGGGAAATACAATGCCGCTTCCATCCCGAATAGTTGGGCCACTTTATCTTCAAGTGCATTGATAGAGGGGTCCGCTTTGAATACATCGTCCCCTACTTTGGCGCTCATCATCGCATCGAGCATACCAGCTGTCGGTTTGGTGACCGTATCGCTTATTAGGTTGATTTCCAAGGTGTCTTTTTTAAATCGAGGGAATTGTGACATACTCTAAATAGTACTTATGGTCGATACTTGGACTTTTTAGTGAAAGCAATCCATTCCAATGGGGGAACCATCTGGTATTTTAGGAGTTGCGATTACCTTAAATTGTTCAGGATGCTTGTAAAAATTATTGATTCTACGCACCATTTCCAAGGCAGTTGCGTCTTTTCCTTTTGTCATCATGACGGTTTGCAATTGCCTTATTTGTTGGTTAGCAATAGCATTTACTTGCGGATGCACCGAACTGTGCGAAGCCAAGCTCATTAAATGAAACAATACCCTGAAATTGATATTTTGCTGCACTTGGTTCAAATAAGGGTCTTTGAGTGACTTATACATCGTATTTTCAATCAATTCATTGAGCAACTCTTCCAAACCAAGGTTTTTTGGATCCAATGCTTTTTGCTGAATAAGGCGGGAAGCTCTTTCGGGATGTAACAAAAGCCCCAATGTCATATCCGCGGCAGTTTCCGGGGCGGACAATGCATCGAACGAAACCCCTGTTTTTCCTTTGATAGACTCCCTTGTCTTTCCATAACCAAAGGCACGGGGCGGGAATAGGGCCAGCTTCTCCTTTGGAATCGCAATGACATTGGCGTCAAGGGTTTTTAAAATGCTTGTTAACGCCGCCTCTTGGGTACGCTTATCAACCGTTTCAACTACCGTCTGCCCATCTCCTTTTACGGCATAGTTGTATTCCAATCCGCCGACCACTTTTGCCACAGCCTCGGTTTGATAGCGATGAAAGAAATACAAGGGCACGAACACATCTTCTAAAACGGTTAAGGGCTCCCCTTTACGTATGTTATCGATAGAAAAGTTGGTTACGGCCGTTTTTCTCAATGCCAACATCGCATCGAGCTCATCACTGATGCTTTTTCCATTATCCCATAAATGGGACAGTATATGGGCACCTCCCTGAGGCCTGGCGTCCTGATCGGTAATATAACGCAATCCGTCCTCTTGGGCAGAATTCAAAATGGTATTTAATACCTCTTTTTCATTTTCTCCTTCTGGTACATCTACATAGGAATAGGCAACAGATACCTTATCCCAATCGCCGATTCCGGTAGCATACGCGTTCGAAAAGTCTACTTCACCGTTATTGACCGAAAACTGTGGATGTGGATAATCCATTACCGATGCCCTGTTATTCGTACTTGCGGCGTAATTATGGGCAAAACCGAGGGTATGACCAATTTCATGGGCAGACAACTGTCTTATACGTGCCAATGCCATCGCTAACATGGGCTGATAGTTATCGTCCCGCTCAGCAAACGGCTTGTTCATCAAGGCCTGTGCAATCATAAAATCCTGACGAATGCGAAGGCTGCCCAAGCTTACATGCCCTTTTATGATTTCACCGGTACGTGGATCTGTAATGCTACTCCCGTAGCTCCATCCTCGGGTAGAACGATGTACCCACTGAATCACATTATAGCGCACATCTAAAGGGTCGGCGTCATCGGGAAGAATCTTTAGCTGAAAAGCATCTTTATAACCGATAGCTTCAAATGCTTGATTCCACCACCTGCCTCCATCCAACAAGGCCAAACGTACCGGTTCCGGAGTACCATTATCCAAATAATAGACAATGGGTTCGACCGCCTCGCTAACCGCAGCTTTCGGGTCTTTCTTCTGTAATCGATGACGTGTAATAAAACGCTTTAAAATAGGTTCTTGAACAGGAGTCGAATAATCGTAATACATAAAAGGATACGCACCACTACGAGGGTCGAATACTCGTTTTTTAAAACCATCATCGGGCAATGCGATAAACGAATGGTGCTGTGCAACCGTTACTAAAGATGCGTTGGGAGTAACCGATCGAATGTAATCGCCTTTTGGTTCTCCTTTAAAAGTGAGGGTAACATCGAATTCAATATTTTTGGGAAAGGCCTTGGTACGATCCATAGCCATGGCGCTTTTATCCTTCTCCAATTTATAAGCACCCTGTTTTGCATTCTTCAAGCGCTGTGACACCCCGTGGGCATCTCGCATTAAAAAGTCCGTAATATCGATGACATACTTACCATCCTTTTCTTCTTCTATCTTGAAACCTCCGAGTACTGATTTGGCAAAAGCCTGCTCTACCGATTTCCGTTCGAGTTCATTTTCGGTCAACGCCCGAAACTTTAGATTGGGTTGTATTAAAAGTAATTTGTTCCCGGCACGCCTGAAGAAAACCACCTGTTCGTTGCCCAGCTGCCCCCTATCCAAACCGATATCATTGCTTCCAATTCCGCTGCTAAGTGCGTAGACATACAAAAATTCCTTTTCCAAGGCATCTACCTCGAGATATACCTTATCGGACTTGGTATCATGGTAAAAATCAAAAAAGCCGTTGAATTTCTGAAAGTCTTTCTTTTTTTCTGAAAACTGGGCGTTTAAGACACTTACTACAAAAAAATAAATCAGGAAGGGTAGTCGTTTTATCATAAGTTTTCTTTTGTGCCTAAATTAGAGAAATTAAGTCAAAATTCAGCGGATTGCCAGTTTTTCAAATGAATATTAAGTTCTGCTTGCGGCTTATAACTAATAGCAGCAGTATTTGGTCATCGTTTTTTGAATAAATCTTTTATACCACCTATCTTGCCCAGCCTTAATTCGTAACCAGTTATCCGGCCAAGCACAAATTTTGTTCGACTTTTATTGAAGGGTAACTCGGTAAAGTATCTTATTTTTGAGCAAATTTAAAAAAGCATGACCATAACAATCGACCTCTACAAAGGTCTTATAGATCGCCTTGGTGCGTTAAGGAGGTATCTTTGACATTGATGCGAAACTTATTGAAATAGAAAACGAACAAGAAAAAACACTTGCTCCCGATTTTTGGGATAATCCCCAGGAAGCCCAAGCGCATATGCGTTTTATTCAATCCAAAAAGAAATGGGTAGATGACTATAATGCTGCTAATACGCTAGCGACCGATTTAGAGGTCTTGTTGGAATTTCAGCAAGAAGGTGAGGTATCCGAAGCAGAAGTAGAAAAACAATACGAAAAGGCCCTGGACCTTATTGAAAAAATGGAGTTCCGCAATATGCTGTCAGAAGAGGGTGATGAGCTTACCGCTGTATTACAGATAACAGCGGGTGCAGGAGGTACAGAGAGCTGCGACTGGGCATCGATGCTCATGCGCATGTATATGATGTGGAGCGAGAAGAATGGTTATAAGGTAAAAGAACTCAATTATCAGGAAGGTGATGTGGCGGGTATTAAGACGGTAACGCTAGAAATCGAGGGCGAATATGCTTTCGGATGGTTGAAGGGGGAAAATGGGGTACATCGCTTGGTTCGCATCTCCCCTTTTGACAGCAATGCCAAGCGACATACTTCTTTTGCATCTATATATGTATACCCCTTGGTAGATGATAGTATTGAAATAGAAGTGAATCCGGCCGATATTGAGATTACCACCGCCCGTTCTAGTGGTGCTGGGGGGCAAAACGTAAACAAGGTAGAAACCAAGGTACAATTGGTACATAAGCCCACCGGAATTCAAATTTCCTGTTCGGACTCCCGCTCACAACACGATAATCGTGCTACCGCCCTTAAAATGCTAAAATCTCAATTGTACGAAATTGAATTGCGTAAAAAGATGGAGGCCCGGCAAGAAATCGAATCATCTAAAATGAAAATCGAATGGGGGTCCCAAATACGCAACTACGTAATGCATCCGTATAAATTGGTTAAAGACGTACGTACGGGAGAGGAGACGGGAAATGTAGATGCCGTAATGGATGGGGACATCGACCGCTTTCTTAAGGCATATCTTATGATGATGGGACAGAAGGAAGAGTAGTTAGTAAATAAACTGAAAATGAATTTGAAAAATGATTAAAATATATCACAACCCTCGCTGTAGAAAATCTAGGGAAGGGCTGGAGCTTTTGGAAAAGTCTGGCAAGGAATTTGAAGTAGTGAAGTATTTGGAAGAAATTCCCACCAAAGAAGAGTTACGAAGCGTAATCAATTGCTTGAACATTAAACCAGAAAACTTGGTACGGAAGAACGAAGCGATTTGGAAAGAGAAGTACAGGGGACGTTTGTTGTCCGATGAAGATGTTCTAGAGGCCATGATCAATTATCCAAAACTGATTGAAAGGCCGATTGTCGTAAATGGTAATCGAGCGGTCATCGGCAGACCCAAGGAGAAAATCAATGAGGTGCTGTCGCATTGACGGTTCATACGTTAAATCATGATGACATTGATTATAAATCACTGGTTATAAGTATCTTTGATCGGTTGTCATCGGATTGACAAGGCGGTAATAGGCATTAAATACAGGGCCTTCATCCGCCGAAATGGCTATATGAAAGCGTGACAAGTCCTGGATCCGTAACAGGAATCGACCCAAGGGTCGAGGTATTGGACCAGACGCTATCGGTCGGGGTTAGTTCAACCATCCATTTTGACGGCGTCGTACCTACGACTTCTCAAAACGGGGTTTCACCAATAAATAATTTTGTTTTATCTTTTTTGTATTTAATAAATCATTTAGCCGCTTAACTATCAACCAACATTTAATTTTAAGCACAAACAATGAGAACACAAGGGAAACTAGGTTTAAAAGGGGTTTTTTTGATACTGGCGCTTTGGTCGTTCATGCCTGAAATAAATGCCCAATTTGGCTATGGTCAAGGATTTGGTAGAGGCAGGGGTGGTCGCCCCGGAGGTAGTGTGGTACCGCAAGCACAATCCCAGCCAGAACCGCCAAAACCCAAAACGGCGGATGAGCTGGTCGATGAGGCCATGCCGAATATCACTGAAGTACTAGAACTCAACGATTTTGAAGTGGCCGTGTTAAGTGCCATTTTAAAGAAGTATACCCAGGAACGAATTGAAATGCAAATTTTGAAATTAAGTCCCGATAAAATGAGGGAAGGGTACGAAAAGATTACCGAACGACAAGATGAAGAATTGAAAGCAAGCTTACCGCTTGAAAAATATGAGGCCTTCGTTGAAATGCAAAGCAAAGGCATTCAGGAATCAAAACGATTAAAAAAGAAAGAGAAACGAAAAAAGAAGAAAAATAAAAGCAAGGAGTAACGTACGATACCTGCTTTGATCAGCCGACTGTTCCTTTTCCTTCGAAAAATATCATAAATACATATGAATAATATGGACGCAGGATACCAACAAAATTGATTTCAAACAAGAGGAATAGGACATTACGAAGAAAAAGAAAAAGGAGCCAAATGGCTCCTTTTTTTATGCTTCCCGTTTCGCCATTTTGGCTTTGCGTCTTTCTTTATACATTTCCATAAGATTGCCGAACAACCAGTAAGGAACAACAAAGGTCAATAAAAAAATCATCAACCAAAAACCGATAGTTAATATGGTCAAAAATGCTAAAAATCCTAAATACTGGTCGAATTCGAACATGATAAGCGTGTTTGTTGTTGCAAAGATAGTTTGAAAAAGGGGAATGTAACAAATCATATCTTAAAAAAATTCAGATTCCAGAACATTTTAGCAGGGCTGATAGTTTTCTATAATTGCGTCTAGCCAAATGTCAGAACTGTTTTTCAGGAGCCTAAAAAGTATAAACTCAACCGGGATAGGTAACAAAGTATGGCTGCCAGATTGGGATAAGATTTTCAAAGTGCTGTATAATCGTATTCCCAAACCGTTCTGAAAGTAAATAATTAAAAAAATGGTTCCAGGCTTTATTTTCAGGGCACCCTTTTCGCAAATAATCGCCCAAACCCATACCTTTGTTATCCTTATAAATCCTATAGCAATGCAGTTTAGAACAGAAAAAGACACTATGGGTACCGTACAGGTACCTGCCGACAAATATTGGGGAGCACAAACCGAACGATCCCGGAACAATTTTAAAATAGGCCCCTCGGCCTCCATGCCCTTGGATGTCGTATACGGATTTGCCTATCTTAAAAAAGCGGCTGCGTATACAAATTGTGAATTGGGGGTTCTTTCCGAAGAAAAACGGGATTTAATTGCCAAAGTCTGCGATGAGATTCTAGAGGGCACACATGATGACCAGTTTCCGTTGGTGATTTGGCAAACCGGTTCAGGCACCCAAAGCAATATGAACGTTAATGAGGTCATTGCCAATCGCGCCCATGAACTGGCCGGCGAGAAAATTGGGGAAGGTGAAAAAACCATTCAACCGAACGATGATGTAAACAAGTCACAATCTTCGAACGATACCTTTCCAACGGGAATGCATATCGCAGCCTACAAAAAGATTGTTGAGAACACCATTCCAGGGGTTACCCAATTACGAAATACACTAGCTAAAAAATCCAAGGATTTTCAAAATGTAGTCAAAATTGGTCGTACCCATTTAATGGATGCCACTCCCCTAACGCTTGGCCAAGAATTCTCGGGTTATGTGTCTCAATTAGATCACGGGCTCAAAGCCCTAAAAAATACACTAGACCATTTGAGCGAACTTGCATTAGGCGGTACTGCTGTAGGAACCGGATTGAATACACCTAAGGGGTATGACGTTTTGGTCGCAAAGTACATTGCCAAATTTACCGGGATGCCTTTCAAAACAGCCGATAACAAATTTGAAGCTCTGGCATCACATGACGCCATTGTTGAAAGCCATGGGGCTTTGAAGCAATTGGCCGTATCGTTGAATAAAATTGCCAATGACATTCGTATGATGGCCTCTGGACCCAGATCCGGTATCGGGGAAATCATTATTCCGGCGAACGAACCAGGAAGTTCCATTATGCCGGGGAAAGTGAATCCGACCCAATGCGAGGCTTTGACCATGGTATGTGCACAGGTAATGGGCAATGACATAGCAGTATCGGTCGGTGGAACGCAAGGTCACTACGAACTCAATGTTTTTAAACCCATGATGGCCGCCAATATTTTACAATCCGCCGAATTGTTGGGTGACGCCTGTGTGAGTTTTGAAGAAAATTGTGCCTCAGGTATTGAACCCAATCACGAGGTCATTGAACAATTGTTGAATAACTCCCTTATGTTGGTCACTGCATTAAATACCAAAATTGGTTATTACAAGGCAGCGGAAATCGCCAATACCGCGCACAAAAATGGGACTACTTTGCGTGAAGAGGCCATAAACTTGGGCTATGTAAGTGCCGAAGACTACGATGCCTGGGTAAGACCGAAAGATATGGTCGGTTCTTTGAAATAGTAGTTACATTGTATGAATGATGTTCACAGTGCCTCTATTTAAGGTGGCATTGCAAATAAAAAAAGGGGCAGTCGATAAAGACTGACCCCTTTTTATCTAATGGATAGTGTTCTTTTACTTTAGTGCGAACTTAGAAGTTCCCAACAATTTGAGGCCATTGTCATAAACATTCACCATATAGTTTCCTTTCTGGAAATCACTTGATGGCTTATTGATGTAATCACAAACATCCAACGTCTTATTTTCATAGTAAAAGTTGGTGCCCTTACTATAGGTTACCGAAGCACCACCGTCGTTTGTTTTGGAATAGCTCTCTCCTAAAACATTGCCTTGAGGATCTAAAACCTCAATGTAAAACTCCCTGTCGCCTGCCTCTGCAATTACATTGTTTGCAACGGTAAAGCATATTTTGAACTTATCAGTTCTACTTGCTCTAGAGGTAGAAACCAATTTTCCGCTGTTTCGCTCTTTTACTGCATCTACAGTGAAAGTGGTAATGTTCAAAGCCGAACCTTTCTCAACTACATCGGCCAATTGTGTATTCTGTACTACCAAAGAATCGTTGAAAACAGTTTGTTTTTCCAATTCAACATAGGTACTGTCACGTTGCATTGCGATCAACGTATTCGATTGCTTTAAAGAATCAACCTGCTTTAACAACTGCTCTCTTTCCGCTTTCAAAACGCTTACTTGTCTTCTATAACGTGAGAGGGAAGAGATATCGGCTTTCATTGTCTTTACAGAATCGATATACTTTGCGATATTATCCCTTGCAGCAACCAATTCTTCGTTGGTTACGTTGCTTTCCAAAATAGCTT
Organism: uncultured Flavobacteriaceae bacterium; assembly: GCA_947493175.1. GTDB lineage: Bacteria > Bacteroidota > Bacteroidia > Flavobacteriales > Flavobacteriaceae > Pelagihabitans. The sequence goes on from CANLQD010000002.1 coordinate 507,580, forward strand.
TGTCATATTCCGACTTTAAACTATTCAAATCTTCAACAACCTTCGTCTTTTCATCAGTAAGAGCTGCAGTAGTTTTCTTTTTATCTTGGTAAAGGCTTACTGTATAGATAATGGTACCCAACAGTACCACCCCTAGCAGACCCGCCAAAACTTTCAATCCGTTGTTACTTTTTGTTTCAGTCATAACCTAAATATTAATTACTTTTTTAAAGAATGTGTTTGTTTGTATCCCTCTATATACGGTCAGGTTTTCTTTTTAGATTTTTTAGGTGAAAAAAATTGAAAGAAGGGTACTATTAAATCAATGGTTATTTGTATTTTTTCTGGCGGTATGAAATCAAGAACAAGTTCGCCTCTGCATATCATTCCCTTTGAACCGCGTTATGCAGCGCATTTCAAAAAATTGAATGTTGCCTGGCTTAAAAAATATTTTTATGTTGAGCCAAAGGATGAACTATTACTTGAAAATTGCCAAGAATCGATTATTGACAAAGGCGGATTTATCTATTTTGCACGCTATCAGCATAAGATTGCAGGGTGTTTTTCCTTGATACCTTTATCCGATGGTACCCTTGAATTGGGAAAAATGGCGGTGGACCCTAATTATCAAGGACTAAAAATAGGACAACAACTGTTACAGTTTGCCATAGACCTTGCCAAGGAAAAAGGATACAAAAAACTAATTCTGTATTCCAGTACCAGACTGCCTACCGCACTACATGTATACCGAAAGTACGGTTTTAAGGACATTCCTTTGGAAGAAGAGCTACCCTACACTAGAAGTGATATTAAAATGGAATTAATTTTAAAATAGTTAGAACTAAAAAGATGACGCTAAAAAAACTTTCTGTAAAAACGGTATTTACAGTATTATGCTGTTCCCTGTTTTTTGCCGGGTGTAAGGGAAATACGGAACAGAAAGAGAAACCGGAAACAGCTGAAACATCTAAAAGCGGACTATCGGATATCAAAATAGCTGCTATCAACATTATTCCTATTGCCCATGCAACTGCTGTATTGGAATGGAATGATATTACCATCTACATAGACCCGGTCGGGGGTGCTACCGCTTTTGAAAGCCAAAAACAGCCAGACCTTATCTTGATCACCGATATTCATGGCGACCATTTTAGCTTGGAAACGCTGCAGCAGCTAAATACGAAAAAAGCAAAAATCATCGTACCACGGGCAGTAGCCGATAAAATCCCGGCGGAATTCACACCACAGCTCGATTTACTCAATAATGGGGATAGCAAGGAACGTTATGGAATTACAATAGAAGCAATTCCCATGTACAACCTACGCGAAGAAGCAAAAGATTTTCATACGAAAGGGCGGGGAAATGGCTATGTTCTGAACATGGGCGGACAACGGCTTTACTTTTCGGGTGATACGGAAGATATTCCCGAAATGCGATCATTAAAAAACATTGACAAGGCATTTATCTGCATGAACCTCCCGTATACCATGACAGAGGAAAGCGCCGCCGATGCCGTATTGGAGTTTCAACCCAAGCAGGTATATCCTTACCACTATCGGGGAAAGCCCGATGTTAGCGATGTGGTCAAATTCAAAAAACTCGTCAACAAGGAAAACGCCAATATCGAAGTTGTTCAACTAGATTGGTATCCTACAGAAGACTATTAGGGCCTTTGAAGCCGAATCGTTAGCGGATTCGATTCTCTTGTTAGAGTTCGACAATAGCACAAGTCTGAACCCTAGCGTATTAACTTCTTATACTTGATTCGCTTTGGCATAAGGTCTCCCCCTAAACGTTTCTTTTTGTTTTCCTCATAATCGGAGAACGAACCTTCAAAGAAATATACTTGGGAGTCCCCTTCAAAAGCGAGGATGTGGGTACATATTCGATCTAGGAACCAACGATCGTGCGATATAACCACGGCACAGCCTGCAAAATTTTCAAGACCCTCTTCCAAAGCGCGAAGCGTGTTTACATCCAAGTCGTTGGTAGGTTCATCTAATAATAGCACATTCCCCTCTTCTTTTAGCGTCATGGCCAAGTGCAGTCGATTGCGTTCCCCACCGGATAACATGTTTACTTTTTTGTTCTGCTCGCTGCCCGAAAAATTAAAACGGCTTAGATAGGCCCTTGAATTTACTTGGCGACCGCCCATCATGACCAGCTCTTGTTCATCGCTAAAGTTTTGCCAAATGGTTTTTTCGGGATCAATATTCGAATGGCTTTGGTCTACGTAAGCGATTTTTGCCGTATCCCCGACCTGGAACGAACCACCATCTGGGTTTTCCTCTCCCATAATCATTCGAAAAATGGTCGTCTTACCAGCCCCGTTCGGACCTATGACCCCTACTATACCCGCCTGGGGCAATTTAAAATTCAGATCTTCGTATAACAGCTTATCACCATATGCTTTACTTACCCCTTTTGCTTCAATGACATTGGTCCCCAATCTGGGTCCGTTTGGAATATAGATTTCCAACTTTTCATCAAGTTGCTTTTGGTCTTGGCTCAGTAACTTGTCGTAATTCTTTAATCGTGCCTTTTGTTTGGTCTGCCTTCCTTTTGCTCCCTGTCGCACCCAATCCAACTCACGTTCCAAGGTCTTTTGCCGTTTGGAGGCACTTTTGCTTTCCTGTGCAAGCCTTTTGGCTTTCTGATCTAACCAACTGGAATAGTTCCCTTTCCACGGAATGCCTTCTCCCCTATCCAACTCCAAAATCCATCCGGCCACATTATCCAGGAAATAACGGTCGTGGGTTACGGCGATTACCGTTCCCTTATAACTTGCCAAATGATGTTCCAACCAATGCACCGACTCTGCATCCAAATGGTTGGTAGGCTCATCCAATAACAGTATTTCAGGTTCTTGTAATAGCAATCGGCAGAGGGCCACGCGACGACGTTCTCCTCCCGACAGTACCGATATTTTCTTATCAGGTTCCGGTGTACGCAATGCATCCATTGCAATTTCAAGTTTAGTATCGAGTTCCCAGGCGTTCATAGCATCGATCTTGTCCTGTAACCCGGCCTGCTTGTCCATCAACTTTTGCATCTTATCGGCATCCTCATACACTTCCGGCAACCCGAACATGTCGTTGATCTTGTTGTACTCGTCGAGCACGGCCACGGTTTCGGCAACACCCTCCTTTACAATCTCTATAACCGTTTTATCGGGATCGAGCTGTGGCTCCTGTTCCAAGTACCCTACCTTATATCCAGGAGAAAAAACAACATCTCCCTGATAGTTTTTGTCTTCACCTGCTATAATTCGTAGCAGTGTGGATTTTCCGGAGCCATTAAGTCCTAAAATGCCAATTTTGGCACCATAAAAAAAACTGAGATAGATGTTTTTGAGAACCGGGGTGTTTGCATTCTTATAGGTCTTGGTGACCCCAGACATGGAAAAAATAACTTTTTTATCGTCGCTCATTGTAAAATACTGGTTGTTTAGTCTATGACTTTTTCTACGCTTTGAAATTGGGATACGTAAGGAATGGGAATCACGAATAACATCGTAAATCAACTTTCCAAATGATATCTTTTAAATTTTTTCAAGGAAACTGAACTATTCCAGTTGGTTAGACCCTACCTTTCAAGGCATTGAACACCCAGGCAATAGCAAAAAAACCGATGCCGACCGAAGCAAAGCCCCAGCCTGCCACATCATCATATCTAAAGGCCCCAAGGGCAATAAGGGCACAACCGACAAGTATCATTATAAAGGTGGCCCATGCCAATACCGTGTTTTTGTTCATTCCCATTTTTGAGTTGGTTTTGTTGGTTTTGGTAGTAGAATCAAATATCGTAAATTTTAAAGGAACTATACGATACTTTATCCCAAACTTTATGTACTCGTCTTGAGTTGTTCTTTGGAACCGAGAATGAAGGCTTTTGTTCCCTAATGAAGTTATTTTTAGGTTGCATAGCCATAGCTACGGAGACTAAAAATTGCAAAATTAGGGCGCAAAATGCGAAATTCGCAGGTAATAGAATAACTCAAGATGAGTTCTATACTTCCGAAGGGAAAATGATTCCTGTCTGTCTTCGTATTTCGTCCATCAACGAAATGAGGTCTCTGCTGTTTTGATGGGTCCACACTTCACTTTCTAGCTTCCCCGATTGCAAACACTTTTGTACCTCCTTGATCTCATAGGAATAGCCTTTACCTACTGTGGGCAACGGATGCTTTTCCTCCTTCCCATCAATAACGATTGAAAACCCTTGGGTTTCGTGCCATCTGGGGTCTATGAATATGGTACCCTTTCTTCCCTGTATCTCCGCTCTCATTTGGGAATTAGTGGTCAACCCACTATAGAGTATGGCCTGTGCTTTATCATACTCGAAAATCATGGAAGTCTGCACTTCCGCACCTGTGTGATGAAAATTGGAACTAGATAGAATTCTTTTGGGCAACCCCAATAACAAATACGATAAAAATATAGGATAGATACCGATATCTAAAAGCGAACCTCCCGCTAACGCCGGATTAAGTAATCTCCCTTTTTCATCCTTATCCAAACCATAGAAAGCAAAATCGGCATGTACGTATCCTATTGGTCCTATTTTTCCGGCATCGACCCATTTTTTAATTTTTTGGATGGAAGGATTGAACCGACTCCACAAGGCCTCCATTAAAAATACCTGATTTTTTTTGGCACTTGCAATCATCCGTTCCACTTGCGCTAGATTGATGCCCAACGGTTTTTCGCAAAGCACATGTTTACCATGTTCCATAGCTTTCACCGCCCATTGTTCATGGCCGGTATGGGGGGTTGCGATATACACTACGTCAATAGTATCGGAGGCCAACATACCTTCATAGCTACTGAAGCAATTTGGTACGTTGTATTCAGTCGCAAATGCTTCTGCCCTTTCCCTACTTCTGGAAGCAACTGCGCTTAACCCCCCTTTTTCTGTCAATTGCAGGTCGTTCGCAAAACTGCGGGCTATCTTCCCAGGCCCTAAAATTCCCCATCGTATGGTATCTTTCATGCTGCTTCAAAATTTCTCAAATGTAATAAATTTTAGTGCTTATCTTTAACACGAAAATCGAAAGCCCGTAATACATGGATATCAATTTCAACAAAAACGAAGACCACAATAAGTTGCTATTATCCGAACTACGCAGACGTTTGGTGAACGTAAAACTAGGAGGTGGTACCAAACGTTTGGAAAAGCAACGTAGTGAGGGAAAAATGACTGCTCGAGAACGAATTGACTATCTGTTAGATTCGGATAAAGATGTTATTGAAATTGCGGCTTTGGCCGGTGAAGGTATGTATGAAGAACATGGCGGCTGCCCCTCGGGAGGAGTTGTGGTCAAAATCGGTTATATACAGGGTAAGCAATGCATCGTAGTAGCCAATGATGCTACCGTAAAGGCCGGTGCTTGGTTTCCTATTACGGGAAAGAAAAATTTAAGAGCACAAGAAATCGCCATCGAAAATCGTTTGCCCATTATTTATTTAGTGGATAGTGCTGGGGTGTATCTGCCTATGCAAGATGAGATCTTTCCCGATAAGGAACACTTTGGACGTATTTTCCGAAATAATGCGGTCATGAGTAGTATGGGCATCACCCAAATTGCCGCTGTTATGGGAAGTTGCGTGGCCGGTGGCGCCTACTTGCCTATAATGAGCGATGAGGCCCTAATCGTGGATAAGACCGGAAGTATTTTTTTAGCGGGCAGCTATTTGGTAAAAGCGGCCATTGGAGAGCAAATAGACAATGAGACACTTGGGGGCGCTACAACCCATTGCGAAATAAGTGGGGTAACCGATTACAAAGCCAAGGATGATCAGCACGCCCTGAACACTATAAAAAATATCGTTGATAAGATTGGGGATTTCGACAAGACAGGGTATAGTCGTATCAAAGCCAGAAAACCCGTAGAAAAGACAGACGACATCTACGGTATATTGCCGGCTTCAAGAGCAGACCAATATGATATGTTGGCCATTATTGAACGTTTGGTCGATGGATCGGAATTCGAGCAATATAAGGAAGGGTACGGCAAGACCATTCTTACCGGTTACGCACGAATTGATGGGTGGGCCGTCGGTATCGTCGCCAATCAGCGGAAGGTGGTGAAAACGACCAAGGGTGAAATGCAATTCGGAGGAGTCATTTATTCGGATTCCGCCGATAAGGCAACTCGCTTTATAGCCAATTGCAATCAGAAGAAGATTCCTTTGGTGTTCTTGCAAGATGTTACCGGTTTTATGGTCGGAAGTAAAAGTGAGCATGGAGGTATTATCAAAGATGGGGCTAAAATGGTCAATGCCGTAAGCAATTCTGTGGTTCCCAAGTTCACTGTGGTTATCGGGAATAGCTACGGAGCTGGCAACTATGCCATGTGTGGCAAAGCGTACGACCCTCGACTTATTGTTGCTTGGCCCAGCGCCAACTTGGCGGTCATGAGCGGAAATTCAGCAGCAAAAGTATTACTACAGATAGAAAAGTCATCACTCAAAAAAAAGGGAGAAACCATTACGGATGAAAAGGAAAAGGAGCTATTCGACAAAATTAAGGAACGGTACGACCAACAGATTTCCCCATATTACGCCGCATCTCGTATATGGACCGATGCCATTATCGACCCTTTAGAAACACGAAAATGGATTTCGATGGGTATTGAGGCTGCTAACCATGCGCCCATAGAAAAAGACTTTAACTTGGGAGTACTACAGGTTTAGTTTGCTGGTTGGTTTTAAGGAATTATAGGATTTTCATGATATCTCCTTGGTTCTAAGCGAGTAAGCTTCTCTTCTTTGCATTGTGATTCTTGGTACCAATAACGGCATAGTCCGTTGATCGTTTACAAATTGAAAACCTCCTCCTCGTATCAATTTACTTCCCCTAAAATAATACAAATGTCTACCCTTTCTCCCAATAGGAACCCGTGTTATATTCCCTTACCCTCGCTGCTCAAGGCACCAGCGAAACAAAATCGGTGTCGTTACTAATTTGAACCAACTCTTGATTAATATTTTTTAGTGACATTTTACAAACTCGTATTTCCCTTTTTTGATTGGCACTCCCATAATTATGATAAATCGTAACTTTTAGATAAGTTGGTGTCAGGCTTTTATTTCCCAAATACTTCGTAAAAACTTCGTAATTGCCTCTTAGGGAAGGTTCCAGTGCCTTTTCTGTTATGTTATAACCATAATCCTTTGAACGTTTTACAGATTCTGCATTGGTTGCAAGACTATGTTTCCATTCGTACAGATTTTGGTCTGGATCGATGAAACTTAGCTCAAACTCAGCTTCACTATCATTCCATTCAAAAACAAGCCTGGTCCTTCCTTGTTGCTTCTTTTCACGTAAATGCTGATTAGACTCATTTTTCTCCACGCCTAACTTATTCAAAGTCAATAAATTATTGTATTCCCTACTTATTATTTTTGAAAAACGCACCGTATCTATCTTTAAAAGACCTTTCGCTAACAAATCGTTATAGCGTGCATAAATCCCGACAGATTTTTGAATATCCCCGATATTTCTGTAGCTATTCGCCATGTCGAAATAGCTTTGGGCATACTTGGGGCGCTTCTTATAAACCAAGGCATGTATATCATGGGCCTTTTTAAACCTCCCTTGCGCTTCGTACAAATAGGCCAAAGCTTTCATTGCGACTATACTGTTCTCTATGATCCGATTCGCATTTTGGACTATCTCATCGGCATAAATTACATTTTCCCTTTGCTCGGAGAAATATTCATAGGCGTCTAAAAAGAAATAGGGAGAAGTGGAATAACGCCCTCTGTATTTTTCAAAAATCTCTTGCGCTTGCTCTAGGGAAACACTGGCGAAGAGGTCATTCAGATACGTCGGAGAATTATCCCGAATCTCCCTCTTGCTTAAAACAGGACCTTCGATATAGTCTCTGACATTCGCATTATTTTCAGAAATCTTCTGGTTAGCCGGATTTGATAATGATGTATTTATGATTACGACGGCACTTACACCGAGATTGCTGTAGAAACCGGCACTGGCACGGCCATTAAGCACGGCCATTCGTTCAACAGTGCTTGGGTTCAGCCAAATTGGTACTTCGCTGGTAATTCTTCCATCGATGTCAAAAATCACATTCGAACCGGTTCCATCTGTATAAAGGCCTTCTCTACCAGTAATACTACCCCCCATAACACAGTCACCGGTTACTCCGATTCCCGCAAATCTAGACCTCAAAACATCCAATATACAGGGTGCATTTCTAATACTTCGTTTACGAATTGTATTTACAGAAGTTGCAGAAACCTTGGCATCTATGTATCCATAAGCGGTATTGATGATATTTTCATTCTGTCCGTATTCTTTCTCTAAATCTCTCTTGCTATTCTTATCGCCTTCAACCGATACATTTTCCAATTCAATAACTATCGGAATCATACTTATGTTTAATACTCGAGTAACATCCTCAACTTTTATAAGCAAAGGCCTCATTCCCTCATACATAAAACGTAACTCGTCCTCGGTTTCTGCAGTAATCTCATATTCACCCTCAGCGTTCGTAGTAGTTGCTACATCAGTTCCCTTAACGGAAACTTGTACATTTTCTAGAGATTCCTCATTGCTATATACTTTTCCGAAAATCTTCCGTTGTCCTTGGGAATAGTTCAATACAAAAATGACCCCCAACAAAGTCAATGTATTTGTAAGTGTCCATTTTTTCATATTCGTACGATTTTACTTGTTATTTAAAAATAGGACATCTTGATTTTAACTTATACCCATTTAACAAAAAATTGGATAAATATATAGATTCCATGCCCTTCACATTCCATCCAGACTTTATCTTCATTTTACCGATTTACACCCCATACTATTGCCCGAGATGTTTCCTTTTTCTTGGAATCAATAACAACTCGGTCTGCCGCCCGTTTACATAGCGAAAACCATCATTTCCGAAAAAACCAGCTTCCTCTAACATGATCCGAATGTCCCGTTTCCATTCTGGAATTGTTATGGTGGTATTTAATTCTATGGCATAGACCGTATTTGGATTCAGCGGATAATTTTCCCCATCATCCTTCATAACCCCGCCTTGCGAATCCCACATACCTATGGTAGTTCCGGCCGAGTGCCCATAAGAACCCAAAGGATGCGTATAAATAGCAGGGCGCAGACCTGCTTCTCTGGCTTCTTTTAAAGATGCTGCCAAAATTTCGTTCCCGGTACGACCAACAATCATATTTTTGGTTAGAAAATCTTGTACCCGGTTGCCCGCATTTAAGCCTTCTACTAAAAATTCCGGCGCTTCGATTTCACCTGGTTTCAATACATATGCCAGTTCTTGACAATCGGTATTCAATCTGAGATAGGTAATCCCAAAATCACAATGAAGCAGGTCTCCCGGTAAAATAACCATATCATCGGGCCTCCCGGAAAATGAATATAGGTGCCCTACCAATTCCTGGCTAGTTCGCTGCACATCGACCGTAGGATGAAACCAGGTTTCCAAACCCAAATCGGTTACTTTTTGACGCATCCACCATTCTACCTCGGTGGTGGTCGTTACCCCAGGGGTAATCACATTTTCGGAAAAGGCTTCTGCGATGATATCATGGGTAACATCGACCAATTGGTTATAAATGATCATTTCCCGTTCGGTACGGGTTTCGATCCACCGCACGGCCAGTTGTTCTGCCGACACTACCTTTTTATGATATTTCTTGGGCAGGTTTTGCATAAACTCCTCATAATCGGTTTTATCGAGACCATCTGCAATGTTATGGTCCTTCGAAAAATTCAAACCGATTTTCTCTGGTTTTCGTTCGGTTATCAACTGCATCAACCGTTTCCATTGATCGGGTTCTTTCTCTTTATCCCATGCCGAAACAATGTTATCTCCTACATTGTAACGGGCAACGGCAAGCTTTTCAATTGTATTCTTTTTCTTATTTCGATAAAACAAAAGAATCGTTCTCCTACGTGCATTAAGCCATGTAGCGGGCAGCATGGTTCTCAAGACGGGATCCTCGTTATATTCCCTGGAAATGACCACCCACATATCAATTGAAGAAGCATCCATCAACTCGGGCAACAGCTTATTGAAACGTTCAGCAAGAATTTCGTCTACCACCCGCGCCCTTTCATTTTCAGGCAGCACTTGCTGGGCTTCTAAGTGAAATACTAAAAAAAGGCAAGCAAGCAAATAACAATTCTTCATGGTACCGTTGGTTTTCCCTTCAAAATACGAAATAATGAAAATGACCTTTTCATAAGCTATCTTTTTAACAGTACTTTAGGAAGAGGGCGGTTTCATCATTTTTTTCATCATGGTTGCTATCAAGTTTACAATCAACCAATAAACGATAGATAGCCAGAAAATAATCATTGGGGAAACCGATCAAATGGTCTAGGAAACCCTAAGCTTGCACAAGGCGTGCTGTTTTGTTTCTTTGAATTTTACCATTGTCCGTAGTTACGAGATTTGGAACCTTAAAAACGCGTTTCGGGACCTCGTGTTTCTCCAAACCGGGTAATTGGGCAAGTTCTTTCTGCAAAGCGTCGGTATTCAATTCCCCCTCAATGATGAGCGTTACACTTTCTCCCAAACTATCATCAGGAAGCCCAACGATGACAAAAGGGGTATTGATAACCTTAGCCAGTTTCGCTTCAATGCTTTCTGGATTTAGTTTTATACCGCCCGAGTTAATGATGTTATCATAGCGTCCCAACCATTCAAATTCGGTATCGGACCGCAGATCGACCATATCGTTTGTCACCACAGGCTTATCTGTAATACTTGGGGCCGTAATCACCAGACATCCGCGGGAATCTTTAGAAACGGTAATTCCAGATAGGGTTTTAAAAAAGCCGCTACCCACTTTTGCCTGCTGGTCGATGCGACGTGCGGCGATATGGGTAATCGTCTCCGTCATCCCGTAGGTCTCAAAAACTGAAGAGGTCTTTTGTGATAATATGCGACGTAAAGCATATGAAATAGGGGCTCCACCGATGAGCAAAGTACCGATACGGTTGAGCTCTTTTATCGACTTTTCTACCTGCAAAGGAACCATAGCGACAAAATCATATGCTTTTTTATGCGCTGGCAAGGCTTGTGAAGAAGGGGGCACATAATCCAACTCCAAACCAAGGACCATCGCCCGGACCAACATCATCTTACCGGCAATATAATCCACAGGCAAACACAATAGGGCGGTATCTCCCGATTTGATATTAAAAAACGCTGCCGTAGCCAAGGCCGATTGCACCATTTTCCGCTTTTCTAAGGGAATGGTTTTAGCATTTCCGGTTGAACCGGAGGTGCGAACTTCTAGTTGTTCTTGGTCATTTAACCAATCCATCAAAAAGTCTCCGATACTCATTTCAAAAGGAGTTCCTTCTTTTATTAGACTATAGGCCACTTCTTTCAGTTCTTCCCTGTTGTAGCTTGTGCCGTTGAGCTTAAAATCTAAATGGATTTCCTTAAAACTAATCGAATCATTCATGGGTGGCACTAAAGGTTTCTTTCGAAAGTACTTTTCCAGTCAAACGCTGTTTCCAATTGGTCCAACTGTATTTTTTGGCTAACACGAAAAGTATAACTGGGAATATTATTGCAACAGATAACAACATTTCCTGTACGACTTCCGAAGAAGCGCTTTCATCTACATATCGAAATAGCGCATCCGTTTGAATAGCTGACCAATCAGAAGTTATCAATAATGCCGCCATTAAATTATTGCCCAAATGAAACCCTAATGCCAACTCGAGACCTTCATCCATTAGGGTCATAACCCCCATCAGAAGTCCAAAACCAATATAATAGACCATGGTTATATAGCCCATTTCGGCCACTTCCGGATTTGCGGAATGCATTAAGCCAAAAAGCACCGAAGTCAACAAGAGAGGAAACCATCTATTGTTGGCGAGAATCCCTAGTTGCTGCATTAGATATCCCCTGAAAAGATATTCTTCATAACCAATTTGAAAAGGGAATAAAATGAGACTAACAATCAACAATAATGCAAACTTGCCTGGATTAAAATTCCATTCGATTCCTGCTGGAGACATATAATAGGATATCCCAAACATAAGTAACGTGATACTCACTATTAGCAAAGTAGAAAACAACACTCGGGAAAAATCTATTTTCTTTCTTGACGTCGTGAGGCTAACAAAACTTCTTCCATGTAAAAACACAACAAGCAAAACCAGGATAAGAAGTAAGAAGACAAAAATTGTCAAGTTGCCTATTAAGTTCAAAATTGGTGGCATATTCCTCATCATCTCATAAATTCTATCCATATCCTCTGGTGAAGTAAGTAGAAAGGCAATAAAATTGATCAAAAGAAACCCCGTTGACACCAGAATGGTAAGGATTACTCTCCAAGTAGCATTGTTGCCTTTATACGCCTGTTCTATATACATAATTCTTGAATCAAATTTGGTTTCCATTGTCTGTCCTGTAAATAACGTAACGCACCATCTGCCACCAAGAGTGGACTCTCAAAATTATTAGTGTATAGGCTTCCCGTACCCAATCCTTGGGGCATTTTGTTGGCTAATGTAAACGTCCACTGCGCTATCGCATTCAGCCCCACATTACTTTCAAGGGCACTGGTTACCCACCAACCTATTTCGTATTTCTCGGCAAGCTCGATCCATTGCGAACTACCTTTAAAGCCACCTATCAAACTAGGCTTTAAGATAATAAACTGCGGTGCCATACTTTGTAATAGTGCTTCTTTCTTTTTTACATCGAAAACACCGATGAGCTCCTCATCTAATGCAATGGGTATGGGAGTAGCGGCACACAACCGTTTCATTTCTTCAACTTGACCTTGCTTAATGGGTTGTTCTATGGAATGTATCTGCAATTCCGAAAGCCGTTGCAACTTCCCTAAAGCTTCTTCCGGGGCAAAGGCCCCGTTCGCATCTACCCGTAATTCGATCTGGTCCTCAGTATATTTTTCCCTAATAGATTCAAGCAATGCCAGCTCTGTTTCAAAATCGATAGCACCGATTTTCATTTTAATACAATGAAACCCCTCACGTAACTTCTGCTCGATCTGTTCGTGCATAAAACTTTTTTCACCCATCCAAATAAGTCCGTTAATAGCAATAGGTGTTTCTTTTTCGGTGAAACCAGAAGGAAAAAGTTTAAAGGGGTTTGCAGCTGTCAAAGATCTAAAAGCCTGTTCCAGGCCAAATTGAATACTGGGAAATTCTGTCAATTGCTCCAAAAGCGCATCCGACCCCAAATGTATGTGCCCACAAACCCAGAGAAGGGTTTTTTCATAGTCGGCCCGGTCATCGATACTCAACCCTTTCAACAGGCCACATTCACCGATGCCAAAGCGGTTTTTTTCTTGTAAAACCAATAGCCAAGTCTCTTTCTGAACCATGATGCCCCGTGAGGTTCCACTAGGACGTTTGAAATCGAGAATGTATTTTTTGTAGAATGCTTTCATGTACCGGATCAAATTTAGCTATATTTTGGACTTTAAAATGAACCAATGGAAACTATTCAAGGAAAAACAATATGGATAACGGGTGCTTCCTCCGGCATTGGGGAAGCGCTTGCTTACGAACTTTCAAAACAACACTGCAGATTACTCCTTTCCGCTAGAAACGAATCGGCACTTATGAGGGTGAAAAGCAATTGCGCCAACCCCGACAAAGTGACCATTTTGGCACTTGACCTTTCAGATTTTGAAGGTATGACCGAGAAAACGGCAGAAGCAATCGGACAAGTGGGACAAATAGACGTTTTAATCAATAATGCGGGCATTAGTCAACGTTCATTATTGGCAGAGACCGACTTTCAAGTTTTTAAAAAGCTTATAGATATTAACTATTTGGGCACGGTTGCCCTGACCAAAGCGGTATTGCCCTATTTTATAAAATGGCAACGCGGACATTTTGTAACCGTGAGCAGTCTAATGGGAAAGTTCGGATCTCCTTATAGGTCTGGATACTGCGGGGCAAAACACGCCCTACACGGTTTTTTTGACGTGCTACGCATGGAACATGAAAAAGACGGAATTCTTGTAACCTTGATTTGCCCTGGTTTTGTACAGACCGACGTGGCTAAAAATGCACTGACCGCCAATGGCACTCCCCAAGAAGAGGAAGATAGTGCAACTGCAAATGGTCTTCCCGTCAGCATTTTTGTAAAAAAGATGCTCAAGGCAATACAACGAAAAAAGTTCGAGGCATACATTGGAAGAAAAGAATTAATGGGAGTTTACCTGAAGCGTTTTTTTCCTAAACTGTTACATCGGGTAGTGCTTCATAGCACGGTGAGATAGGTATGATACTATGTGAAATTGAACCAAAAGCGAACGCCTTCGGTATTGTTATCGACGTTCAATTTGGTCTGTAATTGGTTGGCAAGACGGTTCATGAGTCGAATTCCCATAGAGGAGTTTGCACGTTCCTCGGAATCATCGGGAAGCCCTACACCATTGTCGGTATATTCAAAAAAGCCTTCCTTGACCCCAATTTTTCGTAAATGGATGTAAATCTTCCCATTTTCGTCATCCATCGGAAACGCATATTTAAAAGAATTCGAAACCAGCTCATTAAGAATGAGCCCGAAGGGAATGGCCCGGTCAATATCGAGCTCCACACCTTCCGCATCTACAGTAATATTGATGTTGTGGCCTCCCTTTTTGTAAACAGATTGAACGCTGTTGATAAGACTTTCGATATAGCCCTGCATCTCAATGACCGAAAGGTCCTCGTTCTGATAGAGTTTTTGATGTATCAAGGCCATCGCCTTTACACGGCTCTTACCTTCCTCCAATGCCTCAATAGCGGCCTTGCTACGGGTATTTTTGGTCTGAAGGCTCAGCAAACTAGATACCATTTGAAGGTTGTTCTTTACCCGATGATGAATTTCTTTTAAGAGCGAATCTTTCTCCACTAATGAATTTTCGATAATGTGTTTCTGCTCGGCGATCAGGCGTTGGTTTTTGATACTACGAAGATAGGCATACACCAAACCGGCTAGTGCCAACAACGTAAGTACAAGCAGTATAAATGCCATATCATTGCGCTCGTCCAAGGCAATCATATCACTTCTTTGCTGTTCCATCTCCAATCGTTGCTGCTCGATTAGCAAGAGCGCATTGTTTTTGTCCTCCCCGACAATGGTCGCCAATTGTTGCTGCTTTAATTGTGATTCATTTGTTTTTAAAGAATCGGTAATTCGAATATTTCGTTTCAAATATGCTATCGAACTCCTATGGTCCCCTGTCTTATCGTAATAAGTCGCATAGAGCTGATTTTTTTTAAGGATGTTTTCGGTCTTGACCGGCGTAAAATCCCCGCTAAGGTAATCGGTCGCTTTTTTGAAGTCTCCTATTTGTAAATAGCATTCGGCAACAGCCAAATTGTTCTCTACTAAATCTGATGAAAATTTCCCCGCATTGTATTCCTTTATTAGGGCGATACTTTCCTCTAACTTCGGAAGTGCCGTCTCACAATCATCTTGTATCACTAGGGACTTTCCAATATTTCCTTCGATAATTCCCCGCAACAGGTTGGCTTCTGTAAGCTGTTTGGCCGTCCTGGTCTCGGTTACATCGTTCAAAAACAAATCAATGAACGCTTTTGCTTTATTATACTGAGAAATTGCGGTGGGAGACTTATCGAGTCTTAGAAAATTGCCTACATTATTATAAAAAACAGCTTGGCCGTAATAGTCAGATTCATCAACCTTCTTTTTTTCCTCCAAGAAGTAGTCGTCCCTCGCTTTTAAATAGAAACCCAGATTGGCATAGATATCATAAAAAGATATATTCTCGGTAAACCCTAATTTTCTTTTCTCTTTTCGTATATCGATCTGTTCAGCATAAAACTGCAGCTTACCATAACTTGCGTCCATTAAGTCGAGTAAGACCGCTTTTCTATAAAGGTCTAATTTATCAATGTCTTTATAAAGGTCTTTTGAAATTGCAATGCTTCTATAGTAATCCCCAAGGTCGTGATAAACCTGTGACTGCATTAAAAGGTAATCCAGAATGTCGGTAGAGTCTTTTTTCTTCTCAGCGTCCAAGAGGTAAATGTTTACCTGATCTAACCAATCATAGGCCGAATTCTCACGATACCGATTAGGCTCTCCAAAAAAGAAATTCAAGCGACTTTGGGATTCTTGATCTTTTTTAAAAGTATCAAAAAGATTATCATTAGCAATACCACCATCTTGCGCGGCCAGAATGTTCATGATCAAGAAACACCAAACGACAAATAGGCGGTAAAACATGCTATTTATATTGGTACCAAAGGCCATCCCAGTGCGTTCTTCATGGTTACATAATTTATTGGCGATGGTCGATTTTTTAAAAACTGCTAGTATCATTGTTGGTTTTGGGCAACATTCCGTAGTTTCAAAAATATCGTATTTGTAGCAATAGTTTTTATCATTGTTGTGTAATGGCACATTTTTGTGGTTAGCCGGGCAACATTAGTCAAAGCTACATGGAAGCTAGAGCGCTATTGTTTAAACATAGAAGCTCTCATGACCACGTTCATAAATTGTTTTGGTCAAAGTTGCCTTTCAACTCATAATCGATTGTAATTCGAATGTAAAATGCACAAAAATAGCTAATTAAACTAAAAGGAGTCCCGACATTACTGTTGGGACTCCTTCACGAGAACACTATATGAAAATGAAAAAATTATTTACGCTTTCTTGAAAACCGCTAACAGTTTTACTCTTCGAATGTATTTCGAATCTTCATATTCTGAAAAATAATGTTGTGAAGCTCTCAAAAGTTGTGGTGAGTCATCACAAAAGAGAAGTCAAAAAAAAATCCTGTTCTCAAGAACAGGATTTGACAAACTTTTAAGAAGAGAAGGTACTTATGAATTCATAGACGAAATAATAAATTCCTTAAACTCTTTGGAGATGGGTATCAGATTATTGTTGATCATAATATCCTTTGAATTAATTGCATCTATATGATCCACGTTCACGATATAAGATTTATGAGCCCGGTAAAACTTGTTTTTAGGTAGTTTTTCCAGATAATCCTTCAAAGGCGATCGTACCAAGAACTTTTTGTCTACCGTATTTACTTCCAAATACACATTATCAGCTTTGATAAACTGTATATCACCGAACTGAATTCGGTAATAAAGGTGTTGCTTTTTTACAAAAATAGAATCCTTCAAAACAGAGTTGGAAACTGCTATGTCTTCTTCTTGCATTGATTTTCCTCCACTTTCTTTATCAGAACGCGTAAAATTCGACAGGGCGATTTCGATGGAAGTGTACAAATCCTGTTGCTCAAATGGTTTTACTAAATATCCATTTGGTTTTACCGTCTTGGCATTTTCAACCGTAGCACGGTCTGAATTCGATGTCACGAAGATGAACGGGATATCGTAGTGTTCCCGTATATGCTTGCCTAAATCAATACCGGTCTTATCAGAGGCCAATATAATATCTATTAGGACAAGATCAACTTGTTGGGTTTTTAATACTTCTTCCGCTTGCTCGTATACGATTACGTTGTCAACGATTTCATAACCGATTTCCTCAAGCATGGATTGCATGTCATCTGCAATAATGACATTATCCTCTACAATAAGTATTTTAATGGGTTGTTCCAATGTAGGTAAGGTTTTTGGTGGTTTTCAAAATTACAAAAATTTATTATAACTGATGTAGGTCAGTACGGCCAAAAGAAAAGTGCTAAGTGCTAATTTCTTTAGCTCGGGGTCAATTGCGTTTGGTTTTTTTATTTTGAAGATAGTAGCAGCATGTATGCCTATTGGAACAAAGGCCAATAACGGTAAAAACTGCATCCTATTCGTCATATTCCATCCTATAAACAGTGTCATCGAAAGCAAGGCGACACCTAATAGTACGTAGTGATACCGCTTTCCATTCGTAAACCCCATTTTCACAATAATCGTATTCTTTTGGGCTTTTGCATCCGACTCAAAATCCCTCAAATTATTCAAGTTTAATACTCCTGCACTCAAGGCGCCGATGGCTATGGCCGGCAATACCGCACTGATCGTCAATTCTTTGGTATACAAAAACATAGAACCTAATACCGCCAACAGGCCAAAAAAAAGAAAAACGAAAACATCGCCCCATCCGCTATAGCCATAAGCCGATTTCCCGACCGTATATTTAATGGCTGCCCCTATACTGGTTATACCCAATAACAAAAACAAAAGTAACAGTCCCAAATTTTGGGCACCGAACGATTTATATACCAAGAGTACCACCAACACAAAACTGATTACTGCCGTGATGGCTATACCCAACTTTAACTCTTTGCCGCTTAGCAAGCCACTTTGCATGGCCCGTTTTGGTCCAATACGGTCTTCGTTATCGGTACCTTTTATGCCATCGCCATAATCATTGGCGAAATTTGATATTACCTGAAATCCTACAGTTGTTAGCAATGCCAAAAAAAATATTAATGAATCACTCTTTCCATAAAAATTTGCAAGTGCCGTGCCCATAACAACTCCTGAAATTGATAAGGGTAGCGTTCTTAACCTAGCCGCATTGAGCCAAGCGCGTATCTTTAACACTAATATGGGTCTTCTATTTGAACTCGTTTACCGTCTTTGTAAGAAGCTACAAAGGCATCCTGGAAACCAAGATCTACTAGTTGTTTTCTAAACAACTGTGCTTCTTCCAAGGTTTCAAAATTTCCAAGTGAATAGGAATAAAACGGATTTGTTTTAACAAACATGGTATTGGTGAGGGCTTCGGAAGCCAATGTCATATTATTTTCAACGAATGACTTCACTTGAACCGAATAAATTTTCTCTTTCTCCAAAAACTCTTTGGCCAGATAAAACTCCTTTACCAAACTAAGTTCCTCATTCTGTATTTTAAGGTTGTTGATTCTTGACCTGACCGCATCAAGACTGTCGATAGATACTAGATAATGGTTTTGGGCCTCATAACTTTTCGAAGTACTTAAACCTGCAGTAAAAGAAGTAATGGCCAAAGTACCTATTAAAAACAATGCTGTAATACCTGCGAGAACATTGCGCTGAATCTTGCTTCTTTTGAGTTCCTTGTTCTTGAACTTTATTTGATCTAAAAGACGCTCGTTGATAATCTGAGCCTTGTCAATGTCTTTATGCAATTCGAGTAAATCGCTTTCTTCTATAAATGGCATGGGTTATTGAGTTTTAGGGGGACTTGACTCGATAAAGTTAACCAAAACTATTTCAGCCAAACAATATTTATCAACCAATTGTTGCAAAAATAGAATTTTTAGTGGTAAAGCAACAAAAAACCGTTGTTAAATGCAAGATATGCCTCTGATATACATTGTATTACCAAAATAAATAGAACGCAGATGATGTATTGGAACTTCGTTCAGAAAGTTTTGACATATAATCAATACCCTTGTTTTACTAGTTTTGTCATAGCAACATCATGGTTCAACTAAATAACCAAGCTACCATATGTGCAATAGCCGAAAGTTGTAATAGATTTCCAGTGCATCATCCGGGTTCAATCTATTGCATAGATACCGTCGTCCTTTATTTCTATTTTTCGGGCCTTGTACAAGGATCCGATACCCTTCTTGAATGTTTTTTTGCTCATCTCCAGGATCTTTGTGATTTCTTTTGGATCTGATTTGTCATGAAGTGGTAAAAAACCGCCTTGTTGTTTCAAAGTCTTGTATATCTTTTGTGCTGTTGGCTCCAGCACTTTGCTTCCTATTGGCTGTAGTACCACATCGATTTTATGATCGGGCCTTATATTCTTGATGTAGCCTTTCATGGAATTTCCGACTGCCATTCTTTTGAATATATCGTTTCGAAAAACCAATCCCTTATGTTTATCATTAATAATGACTTCCCATCCCAAATCGGTAAGTCTGGTTACCAAAATGGCTACTTCCTCTCCTTCTTTTACCGTAAGTTCCTCATTGTTCAAAAACTTGTCCAATTTATTCGAGGCCACTAACCGAAACGATTGTTCATCCATATAACAATGAACTACATACCATTGTCCCTCCTTCATTTTATCTCGTTGCTCCCTAAAGGGCACCAATAAGTGTTTCTCAAGCCCCCAATCCATAAAAGCACCTATCTTATTGACCTCTGCCACTTTTAAGAATCCAAAGCAGTTTCTTTTTACAAAGGGCTTTAAACTCGTGGCCACGGGCCGTTCCTCATGATCTAAATAACAAAATACATTGAGCTTGTCCCCTATTTCATATTCAGAGGGCACATACTTGTTGGGCAATAAAATCTCTACGCCCGTATCACTTGCCAAAAAAAGTCCGACACTGGTATCCCTCACAATTTCGAGGGTATTGTAATTTCCTAGTTCTATCATATTGCAAAAATAACCTTTACTAGATAATCGAGATTTAAATGCCAAAGGCAGCTTGCCCGCCTTCCTGCAGTCATTTTGGTGGGATGGCCCCCAAATTAAAATACGGTTCTTTACATGTCCCGTATGTCTTCCGGAAAGCAGTTGTTTGAAAAGCCCCCTAAGGATTCATTGCCTTAAGATTCATAACGGCATTGCAACATATCGCCCCAACAAAAAAGCCACTCGAAATTTTCGAATGGCCTTTTAAACATTACTTTAAAATCTTTATTTGTCGTAGGCAGCCGATTTATCAAAGTGCTTACATAGCATATAATAGATAACTGCCCTGTGTTTGTTTCTGTTCGAAGAGCCATATTTCTCAACAACACTTTTGATTGCGGGCATCAGTTCGGAACTATCCTTCATACCCAACTTTTTAATCAAGTAGTTGTTCTTGACCGTTTCCAACTCTTTCTCATCAGAACCTGAAACCTTCGAGGCATCCAAATTGTAAATAGCCGGTCCTAGACCTACAGTTACTTTTTTCAACAGATCCATGTCAGGGGTTTCTCCAAATTTGTCTTTGATATCCGCAGCATACTGCACGATTAATTCGTCTCTTTTACTCATAATAGCTAGTGTTCTAAAATGTTAATGGTTAATAAAAACCGAAGATATAAAATCGAAGTAATCGAGCAAAATTTTATTATTCAATAATCTTGGAGTTTTGATTTCCAACAACTTAGGCCGATTGTTTTCAATGAAAAAATCTTCGAAAACGTTTTCGAGGGTGTCCCGATCCTTCACCGAAACATAATCAAGACCGTACATCTGGCACAGATACTGTGCATTTAGAGTATGTTTCGTCTCAAAAAAACGTTCAAAGTTTTGGCTATTTTCCATACCCGGGAGAATTCTAAAAATACCTCCTCCTTGATTATTGAACAGCACAATGCGAAAATCAGATCGTATATAATCGTTCCATAAGGCATTGCTATCGTAAAAGAAACTCAAATCTCCAGTAAAAAGGACCGTCGGGGTCTTACCCACTAATGCCGCTCCGATAGCAGTGGAGCTACTCCCATCAATGCCGCTGGTACCGCGATTACAAAACACCTTCAGGGAAGGATCCAGATCAAATAATTGTGCGTAACGCACAGTGGAACTATTGGCCAACTGCAATTGATATTCTTGTGGGACGGCCCTTAGCGAAATGTCAAATGCGGCCATATCGGAAAACGGAATTTCCTTCAAGTATTGCATGCGTCTTTTTTCATAACCCGACCGAATACTGTTCCAATAGTCAAAGTAACCACTCGCTACCGGTATTTGCAAAGGAACCAGTTTTTCAAAAAAACGATTGGGCGGTGTCTTAATATGGTGAGAAAGACTAAAAAAAGTGTCATAAGCCTTTAGGGAGTCTACATGCCAATGGTGTTTTGGCCGGTATTTTCGCAAAAAAGCCTTTACCTTTTTAGATACCACCAAGCCACCAAAGGTTAGCAATAGTTCGGGCTGTAAGCGCTTGAACCAGTCCTCCTGATCGGACAGTTTTTCTATCGGGGCTATAAGACTATCGATACTAGGGAAGAAATTTTGATGATGTAAATTCGATGTAGTCTCAGTAAGTACGATTACCGATGAGTCGCTTGCCAGTGAATCCAGAAACGACTGCTCTATCGTATTGGGATGGTTAACCCCTACCAAAACCATCTTTCTTTTGGTGGAATTCCATATGCTTGAAAATTGTTGCATTACCTCCGCATCTATTCTTGTATCCTGAAATTCCAACGAGCTTACGGAAGCATCGACAGATGCTTTTGGCAACTTGTTATACAGTGGCTCCTCAAATGGAATATTGATATGTACCGGTAAACGGTCGGTGATGGCCGTATGCAATGCCTTGTTTAGCTCAGCATCGTTGTAATCCTGAATAGACTGCTGTATCACCCCAAGGTCATTTTCGTGCAACCACTGTGGAACATAGGTTTCAATACGGTCTGTAGCGTGTATCACATCTTGCCATAAATGTGTCGAATACCCTATGTGCCTTAGAAAAACATCATCCTGACGAATGGTCTGCCCATCACCGACATCAATTTTATAGGGGGGTCTATCGGCAGAAACGACGACCAAGGGAATCTGACTGTAGAAAGCTTCGGAAATAGCGGGATAATAGTTCAGCAGCGCACTGCCCGATGTGCAACTGACCACTACAGGCTCTCGAAGTTGCTGTGCAATGCCCAAGGCAAAAAAAGCGGCACAGCGTTCATCGACGATGCTATAACACGAAAAGAAGGGGTCTTCTGAAAATCCGATGGTTAAGGGCGCATTTCGGGAGCCCGGGGAAATAACAATGTTTTTGATACCTTTTGCCTTGCAGTGTTGCACTACGGTCTGGGCCGAGGGAATACTAGGGTATTTCATTGAGACAAAAATACAAAGCAATGTCTTCACGGCCCAAAATAAGGTCGAAAACTATGAACTCAAGACAAGTTTTATGTGTATTGCAGTACCCTTAGTAGTGTCATACTTTTGCTTATAGTTTCTTCCCATTCCTGCACCGGGTCTGAGGCAGCAGTGATGCCGCCCCCCACATAAATCCGGGCCTTATCACCTTGCAACTGCATACACCGTAGATTCACAAAAAGCTCCGTTATCGATTTTAAGCTTCTAAAAATGGTGTTTTCGGTATTCTTTCGGGTAGATGCCCTATTGCGTTCCACTTTCAGGTTTAGTTCTCCCAAATACCCGGTGTAGAATGTTCTGGGGTATCCTTCATTCGCCAGGATAAAGTCTTGGGCCTTCTGTCTGGGAAGGCCACAAACGGCCGGTGTCGGATGCAATGCATTTATCAGGTCTTTCAATACTCCCTGCATGCGCCCCTCAATTTTTGTTCGTAAATGCCAAAGGTTTCCCGCTCGAATGCTTTCAACATCCTTAATTTGAAGATCTACCACCTTGGTATCCAGTGCCTTCTCAATATATCGGGTTACCAAGAGCTGCTCTTCTAGCTCTTTGGCGCTCCAGATGGGCATTTTTCCTTCAATATACGGTTGTGTCCCGGCCAGCGACATCGTCGTAAATCTATTGTTATGGGTGCGCAATAATATTTCAGGGGTAGCGCCTAGCCAGCATCCTATTTTAGGATGATACCATAAATAACAAAAAGCAGCGGGATAGTTGACCAATAATTGTTCGAATAAGTGCAATGTGGATTTTTTTGCAGGCACTTCCAAACATCTTGAAATTACCACTTTCTCCAACTCACTGTCGCGAATTGTCCTCACTGCCTCTGCTACCAGACCCAGATGAAAATCCCGTTGCGCGGCTTCCATCGGATACTTGGGTACATTTCGAGCAGTGGAAGTTAATTTGGGATATTCGGTCGTTTGTAGTTTTTCATCCGCTTTCAGCAAGATAACAGGTTCGCCCGCATCAAAAGGAGCGAATACAAAACCAGTTTCTGTAAAGTCCGAAATATGGTGTACGCCATCTTCATTTTGAAACAAAGCATGTACGATTGCCTCTTTGGGCTTGCTATACAGTACAAACGGCAAACTGTCCGAAAGCTGCCGTTGTGCCCTATCGGTCAAATTCGAGAACATACTACTTTTTAGGCAAAGACATTGTGGTCAACTTACAAGATGATATGAGTTGATCATCAGAATCGGTAATTTTGATGTCCCACAACTGGGTGGTGCGGCCCTTGTGGATGATGGTTGCACGAGCAAAAACCTCTCCTTCCCGAATGCTTTTGACATGGTTTGCCGCGATTTCGATACCCCGTACAAAGAAATTCTGTCCATCCAAAAAGATATAGGAGGCCGTACTTCCGATACTTTCCGCCAACGCCACAGAGGCACCACCGTGCAATACACCGTCGGGCTGATGAACTCTTGGGTTTACAGGCATTTTGCCTACCAAATAATTTTCACCCACATCAATGTATTCAATCTGTAGCGTCTCCATTAAGGTATTCTTGGTCGCCTCGTTGCACACTTTCAAAATCTTCTGCTTTAAATCGTCCATTCATTGTTTTTTGTAAAATTAGGAATAACATCCCCAAATAAAATATTTATATTTGATTTTATTTTAACGAACGTTCAATAAAATGCCGAAAATCAAAACGTCCAAGGAAGAAGTGCTCCAAAAGGTGGTAGAGACCATCCGAAAAAAGGGTATTGCCAATAGCAGTATGAACGATTTGGCCAAACAATGCAATATTCAAAAGTCTCATTTTTACTATTACTTCGAGAATAAAGAGCGCTTGATCAAAGAAGTCTTGGCCATGGTCAACAGTTATATGACCTATAATCTTAATAAGACCTTGGAGGATGCATCTTTAGACACAAGCGAAAAACTGAAACAAATTCATCAATTGATTCAAAAGCTCTTTTTGCAATACGACGGGGGCTGCGTTATGGCGAATACCGCCCTTGAATCTGCCCATGCCAATCCTGTCTATTTTGAAGAGATCCGTTATTTTTTTGAAAATTTTATCAAGGGACTAAAGCAGCTTCTATCGGAAAAACATACAGAAGAACAATCTCAGTACTTGGCCGAACAAATCGTACAGGATATTGAGGGTGGCATTTTACTAATGCGTGTCTACAATGACCGTAAATACCTAACAAATGCCATTGAACGAATGTCTCATCTAATATTACCCTAAATGCAATTATTATATACGCTCGCTAAAAAACCCTTCTTTGGGAACTTTATGGTTTCATGGCGCAACCCGTTATCGGAAGCACAACAAAAAGAATGGGAACCAATTTCGTTCAAAAGCAATTCCAGAGCCTTACTGCGTGGACTGGTAGCGGAATCGAAACTACCACAAACAAAAGGTATCATAGTAATGGGCCACCCCATGGGAAAAGAAGCCAAAGGGTATTTCTTAAAGAATGGGTATACCGATTTACTTCGTCAGAACGGGTACCATGTATTGGTATTCGATATCAACGGTTTTGGTGAGAGTCAAGTAGGCAATTTTGATTACTTCGAGGACATCATTGCAGCAGGAAACACCGCTAAAACCTATTATCCTACCCTGCCTTTGGGATATCTTGGAATATCGTTGGGCGGACAATTTGCTACCATAGCCTTTGCTGAGAACCATTCGTTTGAATTTGCGGTTGTTGAAAGTGCTGCCAATACCTTGGAAGATTTTTGGGTACACTATCCGATAGCTTTCAAAACCTTGAAATTACTTTATTTTTTCATGCCACGATACCGAAAAAGAATTCGGATGATCGATCGAATTAAAAATGCCAAGGGCTTAAAGAATTTATTACTCATCTATATTGACAAGGACGAGGTGATCCGAGACGATGCCGGATTGAAATTTAAAGAGGCGTCTCCCCTACCCACCCAACTGGTGACCTATACAAATGCCAAGCATGCACAACTTCCCAAATCATCGAATCGGGAGGCCTATTTTCGTTTAATCGTCGATTACTTCGATTCTCACACTTCTAAGCCGCAAGAATGAAAAAAAAGCATATCACCACACAAGATGGGTATAAGATTACCGCTCATCATTTTGAACCCAAAAAAACCAAGGGTGCCACTTTTGTTATATCGGGAGGGGTAGGTTTGCCGCAACGCTTTTTCTTTAAATTTGCCCAATGGCTTTCCGAACAAGGGTGCCACGCCTACACTTTCGATTACAGGGGTATTGCCCTTTCCGTCCCGGCAAGCTTGAAGGGAATGAACGCTTCTTATAAGCAATGGACCCAGTATGATTTTAAATCGCTTACCGATCATGTGCGCAAAACACATCCGAACGATCGCTTGTACCACATTGGTCATAGTTTTGGAGGTAACAGTCTTGGTATGAGCTCAGCACATGCCAGCTATGATAAATTCCTCACTGTGGGCTCTCAATTCGGATATTTTCGGAACTTTCCCCTACATATGCAACTTACTATTTTACTGGGCTTTGGAGTATTAACACCTTTACTGACATCGTTCATGGGTTACTTTCCCTCTTCTTGGTTGGGATTGGGCGAACCGCTTCCCAAACAAGTGGCCAAAGATTGGGCTACCTTATTGTTACATGAACGTTCTATGTTGGCCCTAGCGGAGCAATATGGAGAGAATCACTATAAAAAAATTACACAACCCATACTGATGTTAAGTATAGATGATGATACCTTTGCCCCGAAAAAAGCGGTCGATGTGCTGGCACAGCGGGTTTTTGTCAATGCAGCTGTGGAAAGGCGGCATTTGGTACCCAAAGAATTTGGCCTTTTAAAAATAGGGCATAACGATTTTTTTAGAAAAAAACACCAAGAGTCACTTTGGCCCATCGTGCCAAAATGGTTCAAAATATAAGTTCTATGGAGCGTTCATTTTTAAAAGCTACCTATTTCATCGATAGCGACCATCCGGCTATTATCGAATATACGCATAAGATAATCACCGGTTGCCAGACCGACACTCAGAAATGCATTGCTTTGTTCGATGTGGTCCGAGATTCTTACTACTACGATCCTTACCATTTAGACCTACGGCCCCAGACCTTGAAGGCTAGTACTATTTTACCGCGCAGGTCTGCCTACTGTATTGAAAAAGCCATATTGTTATGCGCCCTGTTACGGGCTGCTCAAATTCCGGCTCGATTAAACTTCGGTAACGTCAAAAATCATATCGCAGTGGAGAAAATCGTAAAGATACTCCAAACCGACGTTTTGGTTTTTCATGGTTGTACAGAGGTTTTTTTGGAAGATCGATGGATAAAATTGACTCCTGCCTTCAATACGGCACTATGCAAAAAACTCGGTGTCCCTGTTCTTGTTTTTGATGGGAAGAACGATGCCGTATTTCAACAGTTCAATGAGGATGGAAGCACTTTTATGGAATACCTACACGACTATGGTAGTTTTGATGACCTGCCATATGCAAAAATGTTGAGCAGTCTAAAAGAACACTACCCACATATTCAAATCCCAGAGAGCCTTGTTTTGAATTTGACCTGACGTATGAAAGCCGACGAAAAACAACTGAGTTATACGACCGTTAACACCTATTCGACCCTAAATGAATTAACAGACCATACCAAATATGTATGGGTGGTACTTCATGGTATCGGGTATTTGAGTCGCTACTTCCTAAAGTATTTTGATGCATTACCCAAAGAGGAGCATTACATCATTGCACCACAGGCCCCTTCAAAGTATTACTTGAACGAGGAATATAAACACGTTGGGGCCAGCTGGTTGACTAAGGAGCAAACCGCGCAGGAAACCAAAAATGTCATTTCGTATTTAGACGCGGTCTTAGAGAAAGAAGGGATGCCTTCAGATAAAGAATTGATCATTTTTGGTTTTTCCCAAGGGGTTTCTATAGCTTCCCGATGGGTCGCCCAACGAAGAATACCATGTCAAAAATTGGTGTTGTATGCAGGTAGCATCCCCAATGAGCTCACTGCTTCGGATTTTGATTTTTTAAACGAATACGGAACGGAAGTACTGACAATAGTGGGGAATCAAGACGAATATTTGACCAAGGAGCGTAGAGAAATAGAAACCACAAAAATCCATGAATTATTTAACGGAAAAGCAAAGCAGCTTTATTTTGAGGGTAGACACGAAGTCAAAAAAGACATCATAAACAACATTGAATTCGGAAGGCATTCTTCGAAAAAACGTGATTATGAAAAGTGATTTTAGGCGTCGCTCCTGCTGTTATGGAATATTCAAAGAAGAATGAAGTATATTTTAGTGAATTCATATGAACCGCAACATCGCACATATCACCCTAGTAGTCAAAGATTATGATGAGGCTATTGCATTTTATACCCAAAAGCTAGCATTTACGTTATTGCAGGATGAAAAACTCAGTGATTCAAAGCGGTGGGTTCTTGTTGGACCATCGGGCCCAAACAATTGTTGCCTGTTACTTGCCAAGGCCGCAAATGAAAATCAATTGCAAGCTATTGGAAACCAGACAGGTGGCCGTGTATTCTTATTTTTATACACCGATGATTTTTGGAAAGATTATCACCGAATGGTGGAACAGGGAATTATATTTACGAGACCTCCCAAAAAAGAAGTTTACGGCACGGTGGCGGTATTCGAAGACCTCTATGGAAACCTATGGGATTTAATAGAACCCGCTTCCCGTGATTAAACTAGGGTTTACAGGCCCTGGGCAGCTTCAACAGATTTTTAATTCATAGGTTTTAGGCAGCAATAAAAACCAAAAGTTATTTCTCTTAATTGTCTGTTTCCAAAGCTTCGTAATAGCTAATTTTTCTGGTTTTATAGGCGTTTTCGGGGGTTGTGATCTGCTTCACCCAATTTGCAGATTCGTTATCATCGAACTGGTAAACGTACTCCTGGGTTGCTTTTTCCTCTCCCCTATTGGTGGTCAACTTAATAAGATTGTAAAAATCATCATAGGTATAAACCTTTTCGCTTTCCGGGCTAAATTGCTTGGTTTTGGTGTCGAAAAAGAAATTGATCTTCGAAACGGGCATGTCTTGTTCATCAAAAACCTCTTCCGAAGCCGTATGGGGGGTTCCGTTCAGATATTTTTTGGTTAAGACTATCTTTTCCAAGGAACCATTTTTACGCTTCTTGCTCGAGGTGCGAATTGATTTTTGAAGCTCCCCATTAAGTACGTAACTCACCGTTTGCTCACCTCGATATTCCTTATATTCGACTTGGGTCTCATCGATTCCCTGATCATTGGTTCTTATTACCTTTATCAATCGCCCGTTGGCATCGTAGCGATATTCATATTGGTCCAGGAAAACCTTGTCGTATGACATAATTTTCTCGAGTATTTTTCGATTTCCTGTGGTATCGATCGTGTAAAAATTCGCGATACTGGTTGCATTATCGAACTGATTGTCCCGATAGTTTTCAAATCGTTTCTCTAATAGTTCAGAATTCTTATAGGTATAATGGGTAACATCGTAATCGGTATCGTTATATCGGGTGACCGATTTAGTAAGCAATCCGTCTTCGTTAAACTCGTATTCTTCCTTGCCGTAATCAGTACTTACCATACACGATTTTACGCGTCCTCTTAAGTCAAAATCCTGCATAGTGAAAATCCTGATTTCCTGGGAGCTTAATACACCGGGCAGAAAAAGTAAGAGCAGTAGTACGGGACAGGAGTAGTTTTTTACCATAGAGCAAAATTACTTTTATTCGATCAACCTAAAACAAAATTAATACCAAAAATAAAAAGGGACGGTATTAACCGCCCCTTTTCAATATAAAGAAAACAATGTATGATGTTTATTTCACTTCTTCGAAATCTACATCCTCAACATTATCCCCTTCTGTAGTACCTTCCGCAGATGCGGCATCTCCCTCGGGCGATGCACCGTTCTGTTGCGCTTCTGCTTGCGCTTTATACATTTCTTCGGAAGCTACTTTCCAGGCTTCATTGATTTTATCCAATGCCGGGGTGATTACTGCCAAATCCTTGGTTTCGTATGCTTTTCGCAATTCCTCCAAAGCTTCTTCAATGGGTTTCTTTTTATCATCGGATAATTTATCCCCGAATTCTTTCAATTGTTTTTCGGTCTGAAAAATCATTCCGTCGGCCTCGTTCAACTTGTCGGCAGTTTCCTTCGCTTTTTGATCGGCTTCTGCATTCGCTTCTGCCTCTGCCTTCATCTTTTCGATTTCCTCTTCGGTCAATCCAGAGGAGGCCTCTATACGAATATCCTGTGATTTACCGGTTGCCTTATCGGTAGCGGAGACTTTGATGATACCGTTTGCATCGATATCGAACGTTACTTCAATCTGTGGCGTTCCCCGTTGTGCGGGCGGAATACCATCTAAGTGAAAACGCCCAATGGTCTTGTTATCTGCCGCCATGGCTCGCTCCCCTTGCAATACATGTATTTCAACAGATGGCTGATTGTCCGCTGCTGTCGAGAATACCTGCGATTTTTTGGTAGGGATGGTCGTGTTCGCTTCGATCAATTTGGTAAACACGTTGCCCATGGTTTCGATACCCAAGGATAAGGGGGTAACATCTAAGAGCAATACGTCTTTTACATCTCCCGTGAGTACGCCTCCCTGAATGGCAGCTCCTACGGCAACCACTTCATCGGGATTCACCCCTTTAGAAGGTTTCTTTCCAAAAAACTTCTCTACCGCATCCTGCACGGCAGGAATTCGGGTAGAACCACCTACCAGGATAATTTCATCGATATCACTTTTTGAAAGCCCAGCAGCTTTCAATGCTGTCTGGCATGGTTCGATCGTACGCTTCACCAAGTCCTCGATCAATTGCTCGAACTTTGCTTTGGTCAAGGTACGCACCAAGTGCTTAGGACCGGTAGAGGTGGCAGTTACATATGGAAGGTTTATTTCGGTCTGCGCGGAAGAAGACAATTCTATTTTCGCCTTTTCGGCAGCTTCCCTCAAACGCTGCAAAGCCATGGCATCGTCTCTCAAATCGATGCTTTCGTCTTTCTTAAACTCTTCGGCCAACCAATCAATAATTTTTTGGTCAACATCATCACCTCCCAAATGGGTGTCGCCATCGGTCGATAACACTTCAAATACACCATCTCCCAGTTCCAGAATAGATACGTCGTGGGTACCCCCACCGAAGTCAAAAACGACAATTTTTTGGTCGGTATCCTTTTTATCCATTCCATAGGCCAACGAAGCTGCCGTGGGCTCATTGATAATACGTTCTACCGTAAGACCAGCGATTTCACCAGCTTCTTTTGTAGCCTGTCGCTGCGCATCGTTGAAGTATGCAGGGACCGTAATGACAGCTCTCGAAACATCTTGTCCTAAATAATCCTCGGCTGTTTTCTTCATTTTCTGAAGAATCATGGCCGACAATTCCTGGGGTGTATACAAACGGCCATCGATATCGACTCTTGGTGTATCATTGTCGCCTTTTACCACCTTATACGGAACCCTATCCGCCTCTTTGCTAGATTCGGAATACTTATTTCCCATAAAGCGCTTTATGGAATAAATGGTTTTGCCCGGATTTGTTACCGCCTGTCGTTTGGCCGGATCACCGACCTTGATCTCTCCACCTTCCACAAACGCGATAACAGAGGGAGTTGTTCTCTTTCCTTCGGCATTTGGAATAACCACCGGCTCATTTCCTTCCATTACGGAGACGCAGGAGTTGGTAGTACCCAAATCTATACCTATAATTTTGCTCATTTTATGTGTTTTAAATATTAGTGCCTGTTTTTTTTAAAGTCGATACGTAAATGTCAAACAATATGCCAAGTCAGTTTAACTGACAGGATGTCATTTGGCCGCAAGAAAAGAAAAATGTAACACCACCTCTTGCCAAACAAGAATTCCCTAAAAAATGGTACTTTTAAAACAGCCGGTCGTATCGACCTACAACTTCAATCTATATCAAACTATATGAAATTAGGAGCATTCTCTGTAAGCTTGAGTGTCAAGGACCTGCAAGTTTCAAAAAAGTTTTACGAAGACCTGGGTTTCAACGTATTTGGGGGTGATGTGAACAAGAACTATCTCATCATGAAAAATGGCAATTCCCTTATTGGACTATTTCAAGGAATGTTCGAGAACAACATTTTGACCTTTAATCCCGGATGGGACGAAAACGCCCATACCTTGGAATCGTACGATGATGTGAGAGACATCCAAAAAGAACTGAAAAGTAAAGGAGTTCCAATACTCACAGAGGCTGACGCAAAGACCGAAGGACCTGCAAGTATTGTCATTGCCGACCCGGACGGAAATACAATCCTGATCGATCAGCACGTGTAGGATTTCCCCGTTATTCTATTACCGGGGTAAGCACCATACTCTTAAATTCTACCGGGCCGTGGTCGCCCTGAATAAAAATTGGTCCGGGAGCAACTTCGTCATTATCAAGGGCACCACCCGTCATACCAGGGATGTTTTGTTCACTGATAATGGTTATACCGTTGGCGATAACCGTAATCCTTCGCCCTATTAATGTAATGTCATAGGTTTGCCATTCGCCAGGTGCTTTGGCTACCATTTGGTTTGGCGTTAAAAACCCATATACACCACCAAATAATACACTGGAAGGTTCTAAACCGGCATTATCGGCTATCTGCACCTCATAACGACCACGGAGATATAATCCACTATTGCTTCCTTCCGGGTATCGAAACTCGACCTGTAATCCAAAGTTTGTAAACTTCTGGTCCGAAATAAGATTCGAACCGGATCTGGGGCTCTTCAAAATTCCATCTTCGACTACCCACTGATTTTCTCCTTCGGCATACCATCCCTCCAAGTCCTTTCCGTTAAAAAGAGTAATCGATTCTCCCCAAACCGGATCGGCATTATGTGGTAACTTAGGGGCTCTTACCCCCGCCCATTCATAACTGTTTCCATCGGTATAAATCATGGTGCCCTTCAGCGAACCATTTTCCAAGGTTCCCTTGAACTGCATGTCGACACCCTTGGGTTCCCATTGCGGCGGAATGGCAAAGCTGAACACCCCGTTCTCCATTTTTACTTCGGATATAGGACGAGCACTCCCAAAGGCATAAACGAAACGCCCCACCAACGTACTATTGCCCGAATGGGTAATTTCGAGCCACGAGGGCAGTTCTTTTCCTTCTTGGGAAATAGTCAAGTTCCAACGTCCCTCAATATTCCCAACCTCCTGAGCATATGTTTTTAAGAAGTTTAGGGATAATACCGTTATAGTTAAAATTGTAAACAAAGTAGCTTTAGATCGCATATTCCAATTCATTTAATAGTCGTAAATATAGCCAATACCTACCATATTCGTAAATACGCTGAGTATATCTTCACAACCCTTTTAAGCGGTATCAAAGAATCTATAAATTTCACTAACTTTAGAGCATAGGAACAACTAGCAACCGACCGTACTTATGTCAAAAAAATACCACAAGTCTACCAAAACTTCCCGAAGATCGTTTATCAAAAAAGGGGCCATCGCCTCCTCTATCTTCATTGTTCCCAGACATGTACTTGGCGGGGTCGGATATGTGGCGCCAAGTGACCGCTTGAACTTAGCTGCCATAGGAGCCGGGGGTAAGGGTTCGAGCGATATTTTCAATGCCTCGGTTAACGGCAGGGAAAAAGTGGCGGCCTTGTGCGACGTTGATTTTTCGGGCTCGGCAAAGAAGTCTGTAGAAAACTTTCCGAAAGCTGCGTTGTATGCCGATTTCCGGGAGATGCTAGATAAGGAAAAAGGAATAGATGCTGTCACCATTTCTACTCCTGATCATGTTCACGGACCCGCCGCGGCTTATGCCATGGAGCGAGGCATACATGTTTACGTACAAAAACCCATGACCCATAATATTCGAGAAGCAAGAATGCTGACCGAAATGGCCCGTAAAAACAAAATCGTTAGCCAAATGGGCAACCAAGGAGGGTCGAACCCCTTATTGAATATGGTGCAAAAGTGGGTTGATTCCGGTGTTATCGGCCCCATATCAAAAGTACAAGTATGGACGAACCGGCCTGTGTGGCCTCAAGGAGGTGCCATGCCCGATCCCGATGTTAGTTTAAAGCCCGAAGCGTTCAATTGGGATCTTTGGTTAGGCCCCGCGCCAGCTAGACCGTTTACGCCCAATTTGCACCCTTTCAATTGGCGTGGCTGGTGGGATTACGGTACGGGGGCTCTCGGGGACGTTGGCTGCCATTTAATCGATATTCCCTTCCGAACCTTGGGACTCAAATATCCTACCGACGCAGAATGTAGTGTGGGATCAGTATTTTCCCAAATGTGGACAGCAGATTATCATCCAGAGGGATGCCCACCCTCTTCTTTTATTACATTGCATTTTGACGCTACCGAAAAAAGTGGGACACCCATTGAAATGACCTGGAGCGATGGGGGCATTCGGCCTTCACACCCCGATATTATTCCTGCCGATGCCGACATTGGTGGAAAGAATAGTGCCAATGGAGTTTTAATCATTGGAGAAAAGGGGATTATCTCGACCAATATCAATGATAGCTCGCCCCTAATGCCAAAGCTGTACTTAAATGATGGTACCACTGAATTTGGCCCAGAGGTCGAAGAGAATGAAGAGCCAGAGTACGGCCATCAACGCAAGTGGGTAGATGCCTGCAAAGCGGGCTTTAACAGTCCTGAACACCAAGCGTTGACATCCTCATTCGACTATGCGGGGCCCATGACAGAAACGGTGCTTATGGGTAATTTGGCCATACGCAGCTATATGCTCCGGAAAGAGAACGACGAAGGAAAAATGGAGTTCTACGCACGTAAGAAACTGCTATGGGACGGTGAAAACATGCGAATCACCAATTTAGAGGAGGCGAACCAATTTGTAGGTCGCACCTATCGAGCCGGTTGGAAACTGTAGACGGGTGCCCCAGTATCAACAATATTTAGCAGGATTAGCTACACATTCGTATTACCGGGATTCTCCGTATTTTATCTTATAATGAGGGAGTTTTGTTCGGTTATTTACAATCTTCGATACGACGCGTGTCTATCAAATAAACAATTTTCCATTCTTCCCCGTAGCGTACCAATTGAAAAGAGTTGACCCCACAATGGTGAAAAGTATCATTTATACGGAATTCGTAGGGTGTCCATGCGTTGGCCATGTGACCATCTATTTGAATTGAAAACGATTTGATAATCTCCTCAAATTTAGTGCTCTCGGGGATGCTGGTAATCGATTTTAAAAATGCTCCGAAGTCGCTGGTCCGTACCTTGGTATTTCCCGTGCTATCTACCGCTATGGTCTGTAACACGATCTCATCGGAAACAGCTTGCCTCATACGAGTGGAATCCTGCTGATGAAAACCTTCAAAAAACGCCTCGATGGTTTCCTGTACCGCTGGCCTTTGCACTTCCTGCCCCCGCAGCCCTGTTAGGAACAAACTTGATAAAAGAAATAGAAAAATTTTCATAAATACGTATTTTTTCAAAAATACGTTAAGAAGTCGTATAAACTTCTAAAAGGGTATCTTGTTCTTACCATATTGCAAGGTTCTTCCTAACTTTTCATAGAAATCTAAAACGAAAAGATTCCAACACCTCATGGAGATGAACACATTTTTATCCTTCTAAAAACAATCCAAAAAAAGCCTGAACAAATTCCTTACTTTTAGACCATTAAAATGGAACCAAATGTCAACCGCAAAAAAAGAGTACAAAAGAGTCACTGTGAAATCATTGATCGAAATGAAAAAAAACGGGGAGAAAATCTCTATGTTGACCGCCTATGATTATTCAATGGCTAAAATTGTAGATTCTGCCAAAGTCGATGTTATTTTGGTAGGTGATTCTGCCAGTAACGTAATGGCCGGTCACGAGACTACCCTGCCGATTACCCTTGACCAAATGATATACCATGCTACGTCGGTCATACGTGCAGTTGAGCGAGCTTTGGTAGTAGTCGATATTCCTTTTGGAAGTTATCAAAGTGATCCTAAGGAAGCGCTACGTTCAGCCATACGCATCATGAAAGAAAGCGGTGCCCATGCAGTTAAGTTGGAAGGTGGAGAGGAAATTAAAGAATCGGTAAAACGTATCTTGAATGCCGGCATCCCCGTTATGGGACATTTGGGTTTGACCCCACAGTCTATTTATAAATTTGGTACTTATACGGTCAGGGCCAAAGAAGAAAAGGAAGCGAAAAAGCTGATGGCCGATGCCAAATTACTCGAAAAAATGGGATGTTTTGGAATAGTTCTCGAAAAAATTCCCGCCGAATTGACCAAAAAAGTATCCGAAAGTATTACGATACCTACTATTGGAATTGGTGGTGGTAAACATGCGGATGGGCAGGTTCTTGTGATTCATGATCTATTGGGAATGACCCATGAGTTCAACCCCAGATTTCTCAGAAGGTACATGAACTTGTACGAAGATATGGGCGATGCGATTTCACAATATGTGGCGGATGTAAAAAACAGGGATTTCCCCAGTGAAGAAGAACAGTACTAAAAACGTGTTATGAAAAATGTGGGCGCCCTGAAAAGGCTTGGAATTATTTTTTTGGTACTTCTCAACATTGGCTGTGATCAGATATCGAAAGATGTGGTGCGAAAAAATGTGACTCCAAGCGATTATATCCAAGTCGTAGATGACTATTTTATTTTGACCAACGTTGAAAATACCGGGGCCATGCTGGGATTTGGTGATACGTTTCCGAGAATGGTAAAAATTATTTTGTTGCAAATCTTGCCCGTTTTAATACTGGTCATCTTACTATTTCGCATTCTACGGAAAAAACATTTGAACAAATGGAGCGTTGTTGCCTTTGCATTCGTAATCGGGGGCGGTATCGGAAATTTAATCGATCGGATCGCCTATGGATCGGTGACGGATTTCTTTCAAATTAAATTAGGGGTCTTTCGAACGGGCATCTTTAATATGGCCGACGTCTCGGTGACCACAGGTGTATTGCTGTTACTCTTTTTGTCGGTACAAAACAAAAAAATGGAGTTGTAGTGCAACGGAATACACATTCTACCATAAAAACCCTCCAGGTACTACACGAGGATAATCATTTGATCGCTATCAATAAGCGACCGGGAGACATCGTACAGGGCGACAAGACCGGAGACATCCCCTTGAGCGAAGTGGTCAAAGGGTATTTAAAACGAAAGTATAACAAACCGGGCAATGTTTATTTAGGAGTTGCCCATCGCCTAGATAGACCCACCTCTGGTGTAGTAGTATTTGCGAAGACCTCAAAAGCGCTCCCTAGACTTAACAAGCTGTTCGCAGAGAAAGTTGCAAAAAAAACCTATTGGGCCGTTGTTAAGAATCCCCCGCCAGAAAATCAGGGACAATTGACCCATTGGCTCAAAAGAAATCCCAAACGGAACAAATCATACGCACACGAAAAAGAGGTTGCCGAAAGCAAGAAAGCGGTCTTGGAATACAAGATGCTAAAAAAGTTGGATTCCTATTTTTTACTAGAGATAGACTTGAAGACGGGGCGGCATCATCAAATTAGATCACAACTTGCAGCAATTGGCTGCCCGATCAAAGGGGATCTTAAATATGGTTTTCATCGCAGTAACAAAGATGGCAGCATACACCTTCATGCACGAAAGTTGTCTTTTATACATCCCGTAAAAAAGGAGCCGATTCTTATTACTTCCGATTTGCCCAAGGATCCCGTATGGGATGCGTGTGTTTAGTTTTCACTTAAACCCAAAAACACTAAATTAGTTCGTTATAAACACGATACCATGTTAAAAAAGTTTGTTTTCACCATAGGCATTTTAGCCTTTAGTAGCTGCGGAAGTTATAATTCTATCGATAATTTTTATGAAGCCCATAAAAACGACAATCAAGTTACGGCCATCCGAGTTCCCCGTTTTATGTTGTCGCTCATAAGTGGCATTTCTCCCGAAATGCAATCGCTTATCGGCAATACGAAAGATTTGCGCTATATGCAGTTTCCAAGTGCAACCCCGGCCCGGACCGAATTTTTGAATAAACAAATGAACGGTATTACCGGTAGCTCGTTTATCGAGGTGTACCGTAAAAACGATAATTTAAAAAGGAATGTCGTTTCTATACGCGAGAAAAGAAATGCTGTTCGAGAAATACTTATTTATAACAATAATACCATTAACGGATCTTTTTTATACTTCAATGGAAACTTTGACCCTGCTAAAGTGCGTGAAATGGCCAAAAATGAGGAGTTCCAAAAATTGGGCAGTGGTCTTATCAATCAAATGAATATGGGTACCCCGGAAATCAACCCAGATGATGAAAGCTCCACATCCGGGAAAACCGATAAAGGGTAAACCATCCTTTAGCAAGCGCATCGGGCATTTTATGGTAAATCAATGTGTTATTTCGCCCCTTTCGTCTACCATAACGGCTATATGAAAGGCGGTAAACGTCTGAGCATTAAATCCCGATTATCTAGTGAAGTCAACGATACGACCGCACACTTTCGATCATTACGGAGATCAAAATTAATACCCCTCCCAGAACGGTAGACCAAGAAGGGATTTCAGATAACAACAAAGCACCAATGAGAATACCATACACAGGCTGTATACTGCTAATAATGCTTATGGTGGTTACCGAAAAATCCTTAAAGGTGTTAATGAACATAGTGTGCCCCATTGCCGTCGTAATCAAGGCAACACCCAATAAGCCTTGCCACTGGTTGGCAATGGTTCCAAGATCATAAATAAAATAGACCGGTAACAAAACAATCGTTGTTACGATCAACTGGTAGCTCATTAAAATGGAACCTTGATAGTCGACCACCTTCGTTTTCAAAATCAGATTGCGAATCGCATAACAAAGTGCCGAAAAGACACCAAAACCGATTGCCAAAGTATGTGAATTACGTATATCTACTTCGGGAACCAACAAGTAAATACCGCTCAAGACCAAAACACCCAACAATATATGAAGTCTTTGAAAACGGGTCTTTAAAAACAACGGCTCTAAAAAGGCAGTTAAAACGGGGTATGTAAACAAAGACAGCATTCCGATGGCAACATTTGATAATTGCAATGCCTGAAAATAAGTGGTCCAATGTAGACACATCAATATACCTGTAATCAGAATAGGTGCCATGTCTTTCTTTCGCAACCTGAATGACAAACTTTTCCAGCGGCAGTAGAGAATCAAAAAAAATAGTGCCAACAAGGCGCGTATACCAATAGTCAAGGGCACCGGCAGTTCTATATACTTTCCAAACGGTCCGGAAGTACTCAACAATAGCATGACCATGTTGATTTCAATAAAATTCCGGGTATGAATATTAGTGGAAGTACTCAAAAGTTAGCGGGTCTGGGCCATTGCTTTTTCCCGAATAATCTGCGCCACGGGTTTGTTCTCTAGATGACTTTCCAACCAAGAGATGATATCAAGATAGAGAAAGGCCCTTTTTTCGTAAGGGTCGTTTTCGTACTTCTTTAGTTGGGTATGTAACTTTTGAAATTCATCTTGTAACTCATGGGGGTAAATATTCCCTAAATTTCTTAAGAACTTGATCATTTCTTTCTGAACATCATGTAAATCGTTCATTTTCAGCAAAAACTTGTAGGTGCTTTTTAGTTGTACCTCCAAGTGGTAGTCCATACCAGCTTCATAATGGGCAAAGAGGCTTAGGACACGGGCAAAACACATAAGGTCTTCCCGCATTTTCAAATTTTTATTATGAATGATCTTTTTAAGATAGACAATGCAATTTTTATGTTCTCCGTTACCAAAATAGAGACAGGCGATTTTATAATACAACACCATAATGTGGTGTGCATCGATCCGATCTTTATGTTTGTTAATACCATATTCAATAATCTGTACCAAATACAACCCTTTATGAAAGGTACCTTCCAAAAAATGCAAATTAAGCTTATTGGCGTTTATATAAAGAAAGGCAAGAGACGAAATATTATCGTTTTTGGGAAAGTCCTTGCTTGCCACGACCTCCTCTAGTTTTTCCAAGGTCTGTCGAAACTGTGAGCTATATTTAACATAAAACAGCGACTCGAGCAAGTAATGGTTTCCCTTTAAAAAGAATACGGGATTCAAATAAATCTGTTCTTGCTGCTCATAAAACAGGTCTACCCATTTACTGGCGTATTTATAGGAGGATACAAAATCCTGTAACAAAAAACTATACCATAAATGTGCCTTGTAGAGCCATAACTTTTCGCGAAAACCCAGTTTTTTCAAATCGTATTTCGGCAGGTGGCTTTCAAAATACTCCTTTACCCTTCGATAATCGGAATCGTTCTGTACATAACCAACCTTGAGCATAATACTGTAAAGTTGCAAGGAGAGATTGGAGAGCTTGCTCGTCATAACGTTCATGGCCGAAAGGTCTTTGGCCTGCACGGCCAGTTCATCGGCACGATCGGGAATACTTCGCGTAATGTATTGAGTTTCGATTATTTTTTCAAGTTCTACGATTTCATAAGCAATATTTTTTTCCTCATTTTCGATGGCGGTAGCTTTTGCCTTATCAAGAATTTTTAAACTTTGCTTATATAATCCTTTCTGATAGAGGATGGTAGCAAAATCGAGCTGCTCCCTTATTTGCACCCGAATGTTCTGATTCACCGGATTCAAGCGCAAACTCACCAAAATCTGCTTGTACAAATGTGCCTTTAGGTTAGATAATTGGGTCTTTTTTACAATGCCACTGTCCAAAATAGCCTTTTCGTCGTATTTTTTAACCTTGTCGAGCAAATTGAACAAAGCTAAAAATTTAGCATCCGCATTTACCCCCAGTCTCCCCACATATAGCTTAAACTGGCGCTTCTCGGACTTTGAAAGCGACTTCACCAACACGAAAAGGGTATCTTTATGGGTATTTGTCATCGTAATAAATAAGGCTTAAATATTTCTTTTTCAGCTGGTTAAATCCTGACCCAACATATTTAACGTTGTAACTATTTTTTCGTAATTTCGATAGCTGTAACCGATAGTTCTATATTCGTAGAAGGTACCTAAAACTACACAAAAATAATGAGTAAAGATAAGGTAGATATTTTTGATACTACGTTGCGGGATGGCGAGCAGGTGCCGGGCTGTAAGTTAGATGCGGAACAAAAGCTGGTAATTGCCGAAAGGCTCGACCATTTGGGGGTCGACATTATCGAAGCGGGGTTTCCTATTTCAAGCCCCGGAGACTTTAATTCGGTGACGGAAATCGCCAAGCTAGTCAAAAATGCCACCGTATGTGGCCTTACCAGGGCCGTTCGAAAAGATATCGAGGTCGCGGCCGATGCCTTAAAACCTGCCAAAAGACCAAGGATACATACAGGAATCGGCACATCGGATTCCCATATCAAACACAAGTTCAACTCAACAAGGGAAAACATTATCGAACGTGCCGTAGCGGCCGTTAGCTATGCCAAGACCTTTGTGGAAGATGTTGAATTCTATGCCGAAGATGCCGGCCGTACCGACAATGAATTCTTGGCCAAAGTGTGTGAAGCGGTAGTGAAAGCGGGTGCAACCGTATTAAATATCCCGGATACTACGGGCTATTGCCTGCCGGAGGAATACGGTGCCAAAATGAAGTATCTGAAAGAAAATGTAAAGGGAATCCATAAAGCAACCCTTTCATGCCATTGTCATAACGATTTGGGCTTGGCCACCGCCAATTCCATTGCCGGTGTGGTCAACGGCGCCAGACAGATAGAGTGCACCATTAATGGTATCGGAGAACGCGCGGGCAACACCTCGTTGGAAGAGGTGGTGATGATTTTAAGACAGCACCCTA
The DNA here is from genome assembly GCA_947493175.1 of uncultured Flavobacteriaceae bacterium. Lineage (GTDB taxonomy): Bacteria > Bacteroidota > Bacteroidia > Flavobacteriales > Flavobacteriaceae > Pelagihabitans. Next base: position 549,010 of record CANLQD010000002.1, read on the forward strand.
GTCTCGGGCTTGATACGAATATCAATAGCCAGCTATTGTATGATACCAGCCAGATGGTTTCACAAAAAATGGGAATGGTTGTTCAACCGAACAAGGCTATCGTGGGGGCCAATGCCTTTGCACATAGTTCCGGAATACATCAAGATGGGGTCATCAAAAACCGGGAAACCTACGAAATCATTGACCCTGCAGACGTAGGGGTCAACGAATCCTCTATTGTACTGACCGCCAGAAGCGGTCGTGCCGCTCTGGCCTATCGTGCTAAATTGGTAGGTTACGAGCTTACAAAGCTGCAATTGGACGAAGTATATCAGGAGTTTTTAAAATTCGCGGACAGTAAAAAAGAAATTCTTGATAACGATATCCATGCTATAATCGATGCGACCAAATTGAACATTGAAAGTGTCTCTTAGATGCAATTGAAAATAGCTCTTTTAGGCGGTGATGGTATCGGTCCGGAAGTATTGGCCGAATCTGTGAAATGCCTACAGGCGGTCGCCGAAACTTTCAATCATCAGTTTACGTATACCAAGGCCCTTATTGGAGCGGTGGCCATAGAGAAACACCATACGCCCCTACCCGACCAGGCACTTGAAATCTGCGCCAATGCCGATGCCACGTTGTTTGGAACGATAGGCACTCCTGAATACGATAACGACCCAAGTGCCAAGGTACGGCCAGAGCAAGGTTTGCTGCTATTGCGCAAAGAGTTGGGACTGTATGCAAATATTCGTCCGGTAAAGATGTTCCCAGAAATCATTGATAATTCCCCCCTTAGCAAAAAACTTGTTTCCGGTACCGATTTTGAAATTTACCGGGAACTCACAGGTGGTATTTACTATGGAGAAAAAAGTATCAGTGAAGATGAGACCGTTGCGACCGACCTATGCACCTATTCCGAAATTGAAATAAGCCGGATAGCGCATAAGGCGTTCAAAGCGGCCAAAAAAAGAAGAAAGAAGCTTACTTTGGTCGACAAAGCGAATGTCTTGGAAACTTCCAGGCTATGGCGCCGTACGGTGAGTACCATTGCGAAAAGTTATCCCGAGGTAACATTGGAGTGTTTATACATAGACAATGCCGCGGTACAATTACTCTTAAATCCGTCGGCGTTTGATATTATTCTGACCGATAATATGTTCGGGGATATGTTATCTGATCAAGGTAGTGTTATTATAGGTTCCCAAGGCTTGCTCCCATCTGCTTCGATTGGGGAATATCATTGCATGTTCGAACCGGTTCATGGTTCCTTTCCTCAGGCAAAAGGAATGAATAAAGCCAATCCCGTTGCCGCTATTTTTAGTGCGGCTTTGTTATTAGGGCACTTTGGACTTAAGGAAGAATCAAAAGCGGTCATCGCATCGGTACGCAAATCGTTTAAGAAAAAAATCGTGACACCTGACATTTTGGGCAGTAGCAAGTATGGTACCGATTACGTGGGCGATTTCATCGCGGATCATATTACCGACATCGACGATGATATGAATATGAACGATGAGAACATCGGTCTGGGAAAATCTACTATTATTTAGGGCCCTAGTTTCTTACTCCGTGAGCAGCGCTTGCACGAATGAATCGAATTCGTTCTGAAATTCTAAATATTTTTCACCTGTAGCCGGACCGTTAAACCCGGTATGAATCTTACGGACCTCTCCTTTTTTATCCACAAAAATTGTGGTGGGATACGAGAGTACGTGATTGAGCATTGGTAGTTTCTCTTGAGCCTTTTGCTTGTCCGAGGTGCCGAATTGTGCCAGTACAATAGGATAGTTTACGCCGATACGATCTCGTAACCGCTGAATACTTTTGAAGGCAGCCTCTTCGGTTTTGGCGTATTCAAATGCCAAAGCGATTACCTCCAAATCGTCTGATGGCTTGTTCTTCAAATAATCGATATAGAACTTGGTCTCATCAAGGCAGTTAGGACACCAGGTGCCCATGATCTGGACGAGCACTACTTTGTCTTTGAATCTTGCATCGCCTAAGGAAAGTTGGTTACCGGTCGCATCGGGGAATCGAAAGTCCAATCGGTCATATCCCTCTTTTAAAAAGGTCAAGGAATCCGCACTGGGCAGTTCAAAGTTCCCATTTCGTTTTCCAATAAAAGGTTCTTTAAAATGGTTTCCGGAGTAGAAAGTTCCGTTCAATGTGCTATCGGTTACTTTGGCAGCAAACAAAAACGCATGCGCACCATCAAAAGCTGATAGTTTAATTGAATCCCCATCGGCAACCCCTTCCAAATATCGGTAGTCTCCCGTAGTGGTTCGAAAAGTCCCTGTAATCAAATCTCCCTTTTGTGAAAAAATCCCCTTTCCCATATATTGATCCTCGGTGTCGGGACTGAACTCGGTTTCCCAAATCCCCGAAATATTGGTTTTGGAAGGAGCGGCCAAATCAAAGCGTGTAGCCTCGCCAAAAAAAGCGGTAAACGGAACAACCCTATCTAAACTTTCCTTGACAAATACGCCTTCTATACGTTCTTCACTAAAGGTTCCGGCCAAATATCCCTCAAAAACAGGAGTCCGAATAATAATGGAATCGTTTCTTATGGTTACTTCATCGACCGTGATTACCTCCTGGGCATTATAAACCTCCATATGATAGCTGCTATCCTTGGCGGTTTTCATTAATTTAAAATTAAAAGGCAGTAGTTGTCCGTCCATTACCTGTAACTCTGCGCGCCATATGCCAAGAGACGGGGTCTTAGTAGTAGGCTGTTGGCATCCCATAAGTAGTAGGGTCAATAGCAGTAGTGTACCCGATTTTTTCATAAGAAAACATTTTGGTTCTATACGAACTGGTCCTGAGTTTTTCTATAGCCATCGAAATAACAACTAAAAACTTACAATAAAAAATTAAAAACAAATCCGATGTTCGGCAGTTGAATGTCTAAAGGCATTGTTTTATCTTTACCGCCTTTAAAACCGACCGATGAATATTTCCTACAACTGGCTCAAACAGTTTCTAGAATTAGATTGGGATTCCCAGAAAACTGGAGAACTACTGACCGACCTTGGTTTAGAAGTCGAAGGCATTACCCCTTTTGAATCGATCAAAGGTGGTTTACAAGGCGTGGTAGTCGGTGAGGTGCTGAGCTGTGAGGAACATCCAAATGCAGATAGGCTAAAACTCACTACGGTTGATATCGGTGCGGAGACTCCTCTTCAAATTGTTTGTGGAGCTCCAAACGTGGCCAAGGGACAAAAAGTGCCAGTGGCGACCATAGGCACTACGCTCTACACGAAAGAAGGAGAAGCCTGGAAAATCAAGAAAGGTAAGATCCGTGGAGAAGAAAGTCATGGTATGATCTGTGCGGAGGACGAGCTTGGCATAGGAGATGGCCATGATGGTATCTTGGTATTAAACGAGTCCCTAAAAGTAGGCACTCCCTGTGCCGAACTATTCGAGGTAGAAAACGATGAGGTTTTCGAAATAGGACTTACGCCCAACCGGGCCGATGCCATGAGCCATTTTGGTGTAGCACGCGATTTAAGAGCAGGTTTAAAGCAACGCGAAATCAACAAGGAACTCATAACGCCCTCGGTAAGTAAGTTCAATATAGACGATAGGTCGTTACGAATAGAAGTCGTTGTAGAGGATGCGTCCCTAGCCCCAAGATACTGTGGTGTTACGCTCAAACATTTGATTGTTCAACCCTCCCCGGACTGGTTAAAAAACCGATTAAGAGCTATTGGGATCAACCCCAAAAACAATGTAGTCGACGCTACGAATTATGTGCTACACGAACTGGGGCAGCCGCTTCATGCCTTCGATGCCGATCGAATTTTCGGCAATAAAATTATCGTCAAAAGAGTAGCTGCAAATACCAAGTTCATGACGTTGGATGGAGAGGAACGACAACTGCACGAAGACGATTTAATGATTTGTGACGCCGAAAAACCAATGTGTATTGCGGGTGTTTTCGGAGGTATAAATACAGGAGTTACCGAAGATACTACGTCTATATTTTTGGAAAGTGCTTACTTTGACCCAGTCTCTATTCGAAAAACGGCAAAAAGGCATGGCCTAAATACCGATGCATCTTTTCGTTTTGAAAGAGGAATCGATATTGAAAATGTGGAGTATGCCCTAAGACGAGCTGCCTTGTTGATCAAGGAAATCGCCGGGGGCTCTATTACATCAGATATCGTTGATCTATATCCCAAACGACAAGACGAACATCAAGTCTTCCTATCCTTTGAAAAAGTACACAATCTGATCGGACAGGAAATTCCTAAGGATACGATCAAATCTATTCTCGCCTCCTTGGAAATACAGGTAAAGAACGTAACCGAAACAGGCTTGGGGCTTTCCATACCTTCGTATCGTGTAGATGTGCAACGAGAAGTTGATGTAATCGAAGAAATACTGCGAGTTTATGGTTACAACAATATTGCTTTTAAAGAAAAGCTGAACGCCTCCATAGCCCCTACATCCAATTTGGAGGATCACAAACTTCAGGTGACGATCGGAAGCCAGTTAGCTTCTTACGGATTTTTTGAGATCATGACCAACAGTCTTACCAGTCCCACCTATGACACTTACGCTAACAGCAAATCTGCCGACGAGGCAGTGAAGATGCTAAACCCCTTGAGCTCCGATCTTTCGGTAATGCGACAGTCAATGCTTTTTAATGCGCTGGAAACCATTTCCTATAATACCAACCGTAGAAAACCGGATTTAAAACTGTTCGAGTTCGGTAAAACATATCACCAGTACGAGGCAAAAAGGCATGAAGCAAAACACCTCGCTCTCATTGTAACAGGTAAGCGTGAAGAGGATAGTTGGACTGGCGCCACAAAAAAATCAGACTTTTTCTACCTCAGAACGATTGTCGAAAATATCCTAAAAAGGCTTGGAATAGATGCGCCTATTCCCCACCCTATTGAAAATACGTTTTTTTCGGAAGGTGTTTTGTTACGCGCCAACAAAAGAGATTTGGCAGAAATGGGTACGGTGAACAAAGAGATTCTAAAAAAGTTCGATATCAAACAAGAAGTACTCTTCGCCGATTTCAATTGGGACAATGTGCTACAATTGGTTGGCAAGAATATGACATTCTTTAAGGATATTCCGAAATATCCTGCGGTAAAACGAGATTTTGCTTTGCTTCTAGACGACACGGTAGCTTTCAAAGACGTTCATCAATTGGCATTGCAGACCGAAAAGAAATTTCTAAAAGAGGTAAACCTTTTTGATGTATATACCGGCAATAAACTGCCAAAAGGCAAAAAATCCTATGCTGTAAGCTTTACGTTACAGGATGAACGCGGTACACTGACCGATAAACAAATCGATAAAATAATGGGCAAGCTACAAGCTCGTTATGAAAAAGAATTGAACGCAGAGCTTCGCTAGTCTTTAAATCTTACCTGGTAGTATAACACTGTCTATTTCATGAATAACACCGTTTCGCTGATTGGCGTCGGCCGTTGTTATTCTTGCGGTATTCCCGTTGCCGTCGGTAAGTACAATATCAATACCCTGCATTGTTGCGGTTAGCTCTTCCCCCTGAACGGTCGTGAAAGTAGCTTTGCCATTACCCCGGCACATTGCCTTTAATATATGGGAGGCCGAGAAATTCCCTGCAACGATGTGATACGTTAACAATGCATGAAGTTCCTTTTTATTCTCCGGTCTCATTAACGCATTGATACGGGCATTTGAAAGTTTATCAAAAGCGTGGTCAGAAGGAGCAAATACGGTAAACGGACCCTCACTGGCCAATACTTTTTCCAAATCGGCAGCCTTTACGGCCGACAACAAAGTCTTATGATTAACCGAATTCTCGGTATTGGTAATGATAGATTCCTTGGGATCCATTCCGTTCTTTTCCTGTGAATGGATAGTTGTAAAAAAAACAAAACAACATAGAGATGCCAATAGTGACGTGCGCTTCATAGGTCTACTAGATTTGGGACATTCACCGAACAATCTATCGATGAACTACATAATTCATCGACAATATACGATCATCTTGGAATATTTAGTGTTAAAGGTGATTTTAGTTGCTGTAATTTAACACCATGTTAACATATCGGGTTTCTGACAAATTTCCAAAGACTAAAGAATTTGTTAACTTTGAGATGCTAAAGAAAAAGAAATGCTATTGAAAAACACCAATATCGAGGAAAAACTCGATCATCTAAGGACCAAAAGCAACGATTCGGACGAAACACTGGCCACCGTATATCGTATTCTTCAAAAAGATACTGAAAACGAAGACCGAATTCAACAAACCATTTCTGGAGGTAATGCCCAAGTTGGGAATGCCTTTGATTTTGACTTGTTGGACACCAACAAAATTTATCACATCGATCAAATAAAACGTATTTGTATCGATTACAGGCTTCGATTTTTGGCTTCCAAATATTTTAAAGGAGAGATTCCACCAGAAGCAATTTCAAAAATTAAGGAATTGGAAAAAACCCATAATATAGACCTGAAGGGTTTTAAGATCGTTGCTCCGTCCAAGCTCTTTAAATTAGAGGACAAAGACGACCCCTTACTATTTGTGCCTATCGGGAATAATTATTTTTATCTTGTTCATAAATGGGGCAATGATTTACACCCACTTCGCAAGTTGTTCGCATGGCCTTTCAAGGGTATTGTAAACCTAACCTTGTTAGTTCTGCTGATCAGTTATTTCTGTACTGCCTTGATACCTTCAGGGTTGTTTTCAAAAACGGCTTCTACCAGCGAGTTTTGGATTATTTACTTCTTTATGTTTAAGAGTATTGCTTCCGTAGTGATTTTTTACGGGTTTGCACTTGGTAAAAACTTCAATACTGCTATTTGGAACAGCAAATATTTTAATGTATAAATCTTATTTTTAATGAAAAAGGGACTAACAAGAAGTGTTGTTAGTCCCTTTTTATTTTTATACATAGCATTACAATCAACACTCGTTTTGTACACTTATCATAAGCTACCAGAGATCAAAATACTTTTTCCAAATTAGTTTACTGTACGACTATTGCGTAGGGAACTCCTTCTAGGTCCAGGTTATCAATAACTGCCGGTTTGGCCCCTGTCCGAACACGGAGCAGACCACCTTTTTCGACACCTATCTTTTTATATCCGATAAGCAAATAACCATTTTTATCGTCAAAATCGACCATCGTGGTTGTTTCAATTTCGTATTCAAAGTTTCGTTCTTGTTCTGTTAGAAACTGCTCGTAATCATAGAGTACGATAAGGTTATCGGTAAAATCATAGATTGCAGGCAATAAAGGATAATCGGCTCTATCCTCTGGATCCATTATGTAATACATCTTCCCTGTAAGATCGAAACTATGGAATTCCGAATCTCTAAAACGCGTCTGCAAATCCTCTTGATAGCTCACGTATGTCACCGACAGTGTTTGACTGTCCATTAGGCCATGCAATTCATCAAAGGCGATTATCAAATTACCGTCGTCTTTTTTAATCAATCGTTTCGCGTCGAACCCTAGTTTCATTTCAATAATCAATGCATTTGCAACGGAGTCCATTACAGACAGGAAGTTCTCATTGCTAACTGCTTCATCTAACGTAAGGATAAACAACCGGTTATTGGTAAAAACCAACTCCTGCGGCTTTTTGTCTATGCTAATGTCTTCAAAGCTCAATGCATCGCTTCCTAAATCAACAATACGAATAAAATAATCGGTATTGGTAGCATTGACCGCCACACCATAGGCCACATATATCTTGTTTTCGGAATGTGCAATGGCATATGCAGTAAGGCCACAATCTCCCAGATCTTCAAAAAGTAGCTGCTCTTTCTGGCTGTCCGTTTCAAAGTTGTACTTTGAAAACATGCCTGAACAGTCTCCCTTTTTGTCGTAAAAAGAAATGGCATTCCCATCCCGATAAGATAAATCGGGACGTCCCATCGTTTCAAAACCAGCTTCCGCAGGGTTTAAGGTAATGAGGTCGGCATTGGCGTTCAATAATTGACCGCTCAGGGAACCGCCAGAATTAAGTAATAGGGTATAATCGGCGTCTGCTCCGGGATTCGGAACACCTTCACCACCTTCTTCGTCAGATTTGCTACATGAAAAAATAATAAGACATGCCGTAAGCAGGCCAAAAAGCTTGTAGGTTCGCATGATGTAAGAATTTGGGTTTCCTTAAAACTATGCCGGAACCGCGTACATTTTCTCACGCAGCTCCCTAATCGTCTTCTCAGACATATATTCATCGAACGTTAAATGTCTGTCAATATTGCCTTTAGGGGTCAATTCGATGATTCTATCTGCCACAGTTTGTGCGAATTCATGGTCATGCGTTGTGAAAAGTACCGTGCCCTTGAAGTTCTTTAAAGAATTGTTGAAAGCAGTAATGCTTTCCAAATCTAAATGGTTGGTAGGTTCGTCGAGCATTAGTACATTGGCACGTATCATCATCATTCTACTGAGCATACAACGTACTTTTTCCCCACCGGAGAGTACTGTGCACTTTTTTAGGGCCTCTTCCCCACTAAATAGCATTTTCCCTAAAAACCCTCTAATATATACTTCTTCCCTTTCCTCTTCGGTCTTTGCCCACTGCCGTAACCAATCGACCAAGTTGATATTCTGGTGGAAGAAAGTGGAGTTATCGGCCGGTAAATAGGACTGGGAAGTGGTAACACCCCATTGAAAATCTCCCTTATCTGCCTTTTTATTGCCGTTGATAATCTCATAGAAAGCTGTGGTTGCCCTGGAATCTTTGGAAATCACGGCGACTTTATCACCTTTGGCAAGGTTAATACTCAAATTTTGGAAAAGCAATTCCCCATCTTCAGAAGAAGCAGCTAAATCATTGATGTTTAGTATCTGATCACCTGCCTCCCGTTCCCTTTCAAAAATAATCGCGGGATACCTTCTGCTAGAAGGTTTTATATCCTCTACTTTTAGTTTCGATAGCATCTTCTTTCGGCTGGTAGCTTGCTTACTCTTTGCGACATTGGCGCTGAAACGCATAATGAACTCCTGCAGCTCCTTCGCCTTTTCCTCTGCTTTCTTATTTTGTTGGGCTCTTTGTCGCGCAGCCAATTGACTACTCTCGTACCAAAAAGTGTAGTTACCGCTGAATAGGTTTATTTTACCGAAATCGATGTCTCCGATATGGGTGCAGACCGAGTCTAGGAAATGCCTATCGTGAGAGACAACGATGACCGTATTCTCATAGTTCCCTAAAAAATGCTCTAACCAGCTAATGGTATCATAATCCAGGTCATTCGTAGGTTCATCCATGATAAGTACATCCGGATTTCCGAACAAAGCTTGTGCCAACAAGACCCGTACTTTTAACTTGGAATCCATATCCCCCATCGTGGTGTAGTGCAAACTTTCGGAGATGCCAAGATTCGATAGCAATGCAGCAGCATCACTATCCGCATTCCATCCGTTCATTTCTTCGAACTGTACCTGTAACTCCCCTATCTTGTCGGCATTCTCATCGGAGTAGTCTGCATACAGGGCATCGATTTCCTTTTTGATGGCAAATAAAGGCTTATTTCCCATGACCACCGTCTCCAGAACAGTCGACTCATCATAGGCATTGTGCTCCTGTTCCAGTATCGACATGCGCTTGCCAGGTTCTAGATGAACATGACCAGAGGTCGGGTCTATTTTACCTGACAAAACTTTTAAAAAGGTAGACTTACCGGCACCATTGGCACCGATGACACCATAACAATTACCTTCGGTAAAAGAAACGTTCACTTCGTCGAACAACACTCTTTTCCCAAACTGGACCGATAAATTGGAAACCGATAACATACCTTCTTAGTTTAAAATTTCGTGCAAAAATACGCAAAATTACTTCCTGTGGCTAATAATCCGATATTCTAGTACGTAGGACGAAAACTAGCTACTAATCCCCTAATTTTTAACGCGCTATTAACAGCGAAGGGCATGGGGCTTCCTTAATTTTAACCTCTCGAAAGAGTTTTTCTTTTATGATGACTAAACTATTTTATCCATTACTCTTTTTATTAGTGGGGTGTGGGGAGGTAATGAATCATTCCACAAAAGTCTTTTTTGCCGGTGAAATTGTAAACCCCACCAGCAAACATGTGGTTTTATTCAAAGGAGACCAAGTGGTAGATTCTGCCGCTCTGGACAAACAGAATAGGTTTGCTTTTTCTTTTGACTCCCTACCACAAGGCCTGTATCATTTTAACCACTCTCCAGAGCTTCAATATGTCTATTTGAAAGCTGGTGATAGCGTTATGGTACGTTTAAATACCATAGACTTTGATGAGTCTCTTGCGTTTTCAGGACGAGGTAGCCAAATGAACAGTTTCATGTTGGAGTTGTTTCTTGCGCGAGAAGATGAACTTCCCGTGGTTAATTCTTATTACCGATTAGAAGCGCATGAATTTCTTGAAAAAGTAGATTCTCTAAAAAGAGAAAAATTAATGTTGCTAGAAGATTTGATAGATGAGGGTGACATCACGGAGGATGAGAAAAGCATTGCAACCGCTAGTATTGAATACGCTTACAATACATATAAAGAAAAATATCCTTTTCGTCACAAAAGACTGGCCCATTCCGGCGTTTTGGAGGGGTTGCCAAAAGGGTTTTACGACTACAGGGAAAAGTTGGATTTTGGTAATGAAGACCTAACGTATCTAAGACCCTACTATAATTTTATGCAACATCATATTCAGAACAGGGCTTATATGGATTGTGCAGAAAATTGCAAGGTCAAAGAAGAAGTAGTTCGGAGCCAGCTTCATTTCAATCAGCATAAAATGCGGCTTATAGACAGCTTGGTGACGGCTAAGGAACTCAAAGACAACCTATATCGCTATGTAGCGTTCGACTATCTTTTAAAGGTGCACGATAGTGAAGAGAATAATAGGATATTTATTAATGAGTTTCACCAACTATCAAAGAACAATAAGCACCTCGAAGAAATAGACAACCTTTATAAAAGCATCGAGAACATTCAACCAAATAAAATGGTTCCCGATCTGTATGTATCCGATATCAATGGGGATACGGTTTCGTTACGAGAGATCGCCAAAGACGGAAAAACGGTCTTTTATTTTTGGTCAAACGCGGAAAAACGTCATTTTGAAAATGTAAAAAGGCGTATTGCCAAGCTTAGTAAGGAAAAACCATCGTATCGTTATGTCGGCATTAATATGCGCACTAGCGAAGCGGCCTGGAAAGCGCTTATACGAACTTCCGATCTGGATGAGGCATTGCAATACAGGGCCGATGATTTTGAGGAGTTGACCAAGTCATTGATTATCTATCCGCCCAACAAATGCGTAATTACCGAGGATGCAAAGATTGTAGATGCCTTTTCCAATATCTACGCTTCTTTTTAGATGCAATTCAAGTACGGTCATACTCTAAGATCTCACATCATCATCCCGCAAGTAGTGTTATAAAAAAACCCCGAGGCGTGAACCTCGAGGTAGTATATTTCTATTAAAAAACATGCTTACCTACCTAGGTAGTCGTTTTAATTTCCTTTTTTGTAATCTGCCAAGAATTTTTCCAGACCACTATCGGTGAGAGGGTGTTTTAACAGTCCTTCGATGGCCGATAACGGCCCTGTCATGACGTCTGCTCCCAATTTGGCACAATCGATTACGTGCATCGTATGACGTACAGATGCGGCGAGTATCTCGGTCTCGAAAGCATAATTATCATAAATGAGTCTTATTTCGGCGATGAGGTTGAGGCCGTCTGTAGAAATATCATCCAACCTACCAATGAATGGAGATACATAGGTTGCCCCGGCTTTGGCGGCCAACAATGCTTGTCCTGGCGAGAAAACAAGGGTACAATTGGTTCGTATGCCCTTATCTGAAAAATATTTTAAGGCTTTGACCCCATCCTTGATCATCGGTACCTTAACAACAATTTGATCATGTAACTCGGCCAACTGCTCCCCTTCTTTTACCATAGCATCAAAATCGGTTGCGATGACCTCCGCGGAAACATCCCCTTCAACAATGGTACAGATATCTACATAATGCTTTAATATATTGTCGCGACCTGTAATTCCTTCCTTGGCCATTAACGAAGGGTTGGTAGTAACGCCGTCCAGAACGCCCAAAGCCTGCGCCTCGCGAATTTGATCTAAGTTTGCCGTATCTATAAAAAACTTCATGCTGATTTATTTATTAATGTTGATAAAACGATTCTCGAACTGTATTGGTGACGCCACTTAACATTTAAAAATCAGGAGGCGGCCACGGTGCTGTAAAGCTACAATTTATAATGCTTTAAAAGTATTTTCTCGAATACTTTCTCTGGTAATAATTTCTTCAATAAAACAGACACTTTTTGCGAAAATGCCCCTACTTTGTAATGAATCCGTGGTCTTGGGGTATTCATTATTTTAAGTACCATCTTACCGACCTCCACAGGGTCTTCCCCATCATCTACACTATCATTTATCGCTTCTAATGTATGGGCATATTGTAAATAGGGGGATCCTTCTTTTGCTGCCGTATGAAAACGTCCGGCGGCAATATTGGTAGCAAATGCCCCGGGTGCCAAATTGGTGATATGCACTCCAAAGTCCTTAGTCTCCATACGGATTGCCTCCGTAATAATCTCTAATGCTCCCTTTGAGGCCGAATAGACGCCTCGGTAGGGCAACCCCATATAGCCGGCGATAGAAGTAATATTAATAATAAGTCCTTTTTTTTGGGTACGCATCTGCGGCAAAACCGCCTTGATCATATGTAGGGGGCCATGAAAATTTATATCGAAGGCATTAGCGATTTCCTTATGGGGGGTCTCTTCCAAAGGGCCTGTGATACCCACCCCGGCATTGTTGATGAGCACGTCGATCCTACCTTCTTTTTCGATTAACCGATGTATGGCCTTGGAAATACTATCTGTTTCCCGGACGTCTAATTCCAAAAGAGGAAAAATCTTAAAATCAGGATAATTTTCAACCTTACGGGTAGTGCCATAAACGGTGTGCCCTGCAGATTTCAAATACGTACCTATTGATTTTCCAATACCCGAAGAACCACCTGTAATTAAAACTACTTGTTGCTGCATAAGGCTGCAAATTAACGAATAAAATTAGGGTGTGTGAGCACTAAGCAAAAATTAGGGTCTTTTTGATAATTTTTTAGGTTTCAGGTTTTTTGACGGAATCTTGGTGGGCCGTATTTTCAAAAAAGAAATAAGAAATACGAAGACCCTCCTACTGGAAGGGAAGAAAGACCAAAACCAATTTTGGGCTTAGTGTTCACACACTTTAGGTAAGGAAAAGAAGAAATAGCGGAGCAAACCCGTAACTTTTGGGTACAAAAAATGGCAAGCTACCTACATCGCACCGCTACAACCATATACCCTTGCTGCGTTCCCACCCTGGGGGATTCTACAGGAGCTGGTCGTGTAGGACTTGCCAAGGACAAAGATACGACCTTTTCCATATTTTTTTAAAATATATAGAGAGAATTATTTTAGATAGCATCGAAAATACTTGCATCGGGGTTCCCCATTTGTTTAAGGTATATATAACAGGTATCGTAGTGCTCTGGCACACGTACAATCGTTTTTCGGTAAAACCATCGTAGCGCTAACGGCATAGGGCTTTTAAAGAAAATAGCATTTTAATTTCAAGGCCGACCAAGGGGCGGTTAAATCCCGATTATCGAGTAAAAACCATAACATTTAAAAGGGTTTGGTATCTTTGAAGACGATTATCGTTCAACTATAAAAAACCAAACAGTTGCAGCTCCCTATCGTTGGGTGCCTTAATTATATTTACAAGACTTCAATTTTTTCAAATCCATGAATCATACCCGTTTTTTGATCAGTTTTATTTTTCTACTCTCACTACTAATAAGTTGTGGAGATATGGATCGACAGAAAGCTACTCCCTTCAAAATAAAGATGGCAGGCAAGGAGTTTAAACAGAAAGAGCGGGTTGCCGTATCGATTACCAATCCACAGAATAAGGAAATTACTGGTGTTCGCTATGCTATCGACGGCAAGAAACTCCCTTTTGCCGATGGTATGGTCACCATGGATTTAGAGCAGCTTGGGAATAAAACCTTGACAGTTACCGTAAACTACGACGATACTTCGGCAACCCTATCGAAGTCAATTCGAGTATTGGCACCCTACCCGCCCGATATCTACACCTATGAAATAGTAAACGAATACCCCCATGATACAAATGCGTATACGCAGGGGCTCGAATTTCATGATGGCATACTATATGAAAGCACGGGAAAAAGAGACCGTTCGTCCTTGCGTAAAGTGAATTTTGAAACAGGGAAGGTACTTCAAAAGGTGGATATGGATGGTACTGTTTTTGGAGAAGGTATCACGATTTTGAACGACAAGATATTCATGCTTACCTGGCAGAGTAAAAAAGGGTTTATTTATAATTTACAAGACCTACAAAAACTGGATAATTTTCAGTACGGCGAAAGCAAGGAAGGTTGGGGCCTCACCAACGATGGCGAACAACTGATTAAAAGCGACGGTACCGAAAAAATATGGTTTCTAAATCCGGAGACACTGATCGAGGAAAGCTATATACAAACGGTTACCAATAAATCGGTCTTTAACAAGGCGAACGAACTCGAATATGTAGACGGAAAAATATATGCCAATGTATACCAAAAACCCAGTATTATGATCATTGATGCTACCAGTGGGGCCATTGAGGGAGTAGTGAATTTTGGAGGCTTGGATAAAAAAGTAACGAAAGGGCCCAATTGGAACCCTACCGACAATGTTTTGAACGGTATTGCCTATCATCCCGATCGAAAAACCTTTTTTGTTACCGGAAAAGATTGGGACAAGCTGTTCGAGGTCAATATTCTGAAGAAAGAATAATGGCCGTTTTTGAGAAAACCATCGTTGTAAAGGAAGACGATCTGGATGACCTAAATCATGTGAACAATGTGCGTTACGTGCAGTGGATACAGGATATTTCCAAAGAACACTGGCAAACATTGGCTCCGAAAACCTTGCAAGAATCAGTAGCTTGGGTAGTGATGCATCATGATATTACCTATAAAAATGCGGCCCAACTGCACGATGTTTTAGAAATACAGACTTTTATAGCAAAAAGTAGGGGAGCTACATCGATCAGGGTCGTCGAAATTTATGATCAAAAGTCCAACATATTATTGGTGCGCTCACAAACCAATTGGTGTTTGCTCAATGCAAAGACCTTTAAGCCAATGCGAATATCGGATGAAATCTCAACACTTTTTCGCCCTGACCAAAGTTAATGCCCAATGATGAACCGATCGTCGTATGTTATGTCAGGAATACTCCGCTTTTGTATCGTATGGTGCATCGGTTTTATGATCATATGCTGGAGTTCGTGCCGAAAAGACTTTGAGTATGAAGCTAGTACGGGCAACTTGCAGTTTTCAAAAGATACCGTATTCTTAGATACTATTTTCACCAACATTGGTAGCAGCACCTACACGCTAAAAGTATATAATCGTTCGAACAATGATATTGAGATCCCCAGTATACGCCTCGGAGAGGGCCAGAATAGTCAATACCGGCTCAATGTAGACGGTGCCGCAGGTAAAGAATTTACCAACATTCCGTTATTGGCGAACGATAGTCTTTTCATCTTTATCGAAACTACCTTTGATATTGCCGCCGTTGAAGCGCCTACCTTCCTTTACTCCGATATCATTGAATTTGATCACGGGGCGAACCGGCAAGAAGTGCAACTGGTGACCTTGATCAAGGATGCGATTTTTATCTTTCCCCGAACAAATAGCGATGGCACCAAGGAAAGTCTTGTACTCGGCTTGGATACCGATGGGAACGAAATACGTGTAGAGGGTATAGAACTTGAATCCGACCAATTAAATTTTACCAACGAAAAACCGTATGTCATTTACGGGTATGCCGCGGTTCCTGAAAGCAGTGTTTTAACGGTGGATCCGGGAGCAAGGGTGCATTTTCATCAGAACTCCGGCATATGGGTACGTCCTGGGGCCAGCCTTCAAATCAATGGGGAGCTAAGTACAGATACCCTACTATTAGAGAACGAAGTGGTGTTTGAAGGGGACCGTTTAGAACCTGAATTCGAAAATGTTCCCGGACAATGGGGTACCGTATGGCTTTCGGAAGGCAGTATCAACAATCAAATTGACCATTTGACTCTTAAGAATGCATCGATCGGCTTGTTGGTAGAAGGTGGCAACACTGCAGAAACCCCTACCCTGACCATCAATAATTCGCAAATTCACAATTCATCCAGCGTTAATCTGTGGGCCAGGACCAGTTCGATCGATGCAGCGAATTTGGTCCTCGGCAGTGCCGGTAATATTTCACTGTATTGCAATTTAGGAGGTAGTTATAGTTTTACGCATAGCACCATCGCCAATTATTGGTCGAGCAGTTTTCGAGGAGGCGAGGCGTTGCGCATCGATAATATCATAGAGGTCAATTCCGGTGAGGTCTTTACAGAGGATTTGAACAGGGCCGACTTTACCAATTGTATCATTGATGGTAACAGCTTTGTTGAATTGGGATTGATTCGCAGCGATAATAACGCCTTTAATTTCTCTTTTGACCATTGCTTGATACAATTCGAAGATACATCGGGAATGCTTACCGAAAACCCGCTTTATGACTTTGAGGATACTCAATTTTATAATAACATCTTTGTGAATGAGACCACTGATTTCATAGCCCCTTCCGCCAATGATTTTAGATTGGGCAGCACCTCTGCTGCCAGGGCAAAAGGACAATTAGATGCGGCCACAAGGGTACCTTTCGATATTTTGGGTATGGATCGAACCAACGCCCCCGATTTAGGAGCTTACCAATTTCAAGACCTCCCATAAATAATCCTATTTCAAGAATACGTTAACGCATAATCTGTTATTTGACTAGTGCTCAATATGCTAGATGCTTTTCCGTAATTTGAGTATGAACAAAACGGGGCGAAATGTTAAAATTAGTTAAAATGAAAGATTTTTCCTTCAAAAGCCCTTGTTTTCAGTCATTTACGAAAAAAAACCATAGTTTTTATAAGGTATTTATATAGTCCGTTCTCGGCCACTATCGCTAATTTGCATCAAGTAAATAGCACTACTGGTGGAATACAGGTATATCATCATCGATTCAGACGCTACCTCCAAGCTGCAGCTCATGCATCATTTGGAAGAGCATGGCGATTTTGATTTTATCGGGCTCTCTAAAAATAGCGGCGAAGGCCTCAATGCCATTCTAAAATATTCCCCCGATGTGGTATTTATTAATTTGAACGGGATGGCCGCTGATTATTTTCAGATGGTAACGGAATTGCATCAATATGTGACTGAACTTCCACTATTGGTGGGTATTTCAAAAAGTAAGGAGTATGCCTACCAGGCAATCAAGTGCAACTTTTTCGACTATTGGTTAATGCCCTATAACGAGTTCGATATTCGAAAATCGCTCCTGCGCTTAAAAAAACAGACCCCCAAAGAAGACAATACCCCCCATACGCTTTGCCTTAAATCATACAAAGACTACCATTATGTAGATACGAACGATATTCTATACCTACAGGCAGATAATAATGCCACGGATTTTGTGATGGTAGACGGTTCTCGAATCAATGCCTACAAAACCCTAAAGAGTTTTGAACAACAATTACCCAAAAACTTCGTTAGAGTACATCAGAGCTATATTCTGAATACGAAGTATGTAGCCCGTATTAATTATGGCAAAGCCATTTGTAGCCTCAAAGGTAAAAAGCTACAACTTCCCTTCTCCAAAACCTATAAGGAGAATGTAGATGGGCTCAAAAAAGCCTTGTCAAAAAACAGCATTTCTGCTATGAATTAATCAAATTCTAACAGATTCTGTTAGAATCCTCTCAAAACTGCATCATTTACCAGCTGATTTTTTTAAGTTTTCTTTCACAACTGCCCTTCATAGTACTTTAGCAGTGAATAAAAAAACAATCCCCTAAAACCTAATTTATTATGAAAAAAGTAGTTTTGATTGCAGCAGTAGTTTTGATGAGTGTTGGAGTTTATTCTTGTGAAAAAGACAGCTCCGTGGAAGATACGCAAGCGCTATACGAAAACTTTGATGTTGATGCGACTGATGGTGAAGAAAGCAATACAGATGACCGAGGTAACAATTAAATCTTGGAAAATATAAAAAAAGCCCTAACGATATGTTAGGGCTTTTTTTTATCTTGGATACATGCAAATTAGGCAAAAACCAAACAAATTCTATTTCTTTTTAGTAATTGCTATACTAATATCGTGTAATACGAATTCCGAGAATAAGTCATCATTCGAAGGTTCCGCTAATGATAGTATCAGCGCAATAATAAAACAAAGTAAAGATTTACCTGCAAAGCAGCGTGAAATCGAACTAAATCGTGCTTTAAACCTGACCTTGGAACTAAAACAAGATTCAGTCAAAAATCGTTATCTCTCTGAGTTGTCCCTAGCTTATTTAAAATTGAAGGACTCTTTTAACTTTAGAAGGGCTAATTCTTCTTCAAGGGAAGTTGCCATAAGTTTAAATGACTCTGTTACATTGGCTGAAACCTATTGGGATTTAGGCTCTTTTTTCAAAACTGCCTCTGTCATGGATAGTGCCTACTACAACTACGCGCAAGCACAAAAAATATACTCTTCCTTAAAAAATGATTTTTATGTAGGAAGAATGATATATAACATGGCGGTTGTGCAAGCTAATGTTTATGACTACACTGGTAGCGAAATAAATACCATTAAAGCTATTGAATTTCTTAAACCTCTAAAAAAATATAGGCAGCTTTATTTATGTTACAATCACCTAGCTGTAGTCACAAATAACTTGAAAAACTATGATGAGGCTATTGAGTATCATCAGAAAGCCCTTGAATATTTAGAAAGACTAGATGAAAGAAACACTTTAAGTCAAGCGACAAAAAATAATATCGGTGTAGTCTACCAAGAAAAGGGAAATCATCTTGAAGCTATAGAAAAGTTCCGAGAAGTTTTACAATTTGATAGTCTAAAAGTAAAAGACCCAAGGTTGTATGCAAAAACAATGAATAATCTGGCATACAGCTTTGCCAAGTTAGGTAAGTCGGATGGATTACCTGGCTTGTTTCAAAAGGCAATAAGAATTCAAGACAGCATTGGAGATATTTCAGGAATCTCCAGAAGTTACTACAGCTTAGGGGAGTTTTATCATTTGACAAATAACACAACTGAAGCGCTTAAAAGCATCAAAAAAGCAAGACGCCTTGCTGAACAAAGTAGTAACAACAAACGAATTTTATCTTCGTTAGAATTTTTATCTCGGCTCGACCCTGCTAATGCCGTCAGCTACACCCAAGCCTATATAAAACTCAACGACAGCCTACAACAAGAAGAACGAAAGGCACGAAACAAATTTGCCCGTATTCGTTTCGAGACCAACGAGACCTTGGAACAAAACCGGTTGTTAGCCCGCCAAAAACAGTTATGGACCGGTATTTCTATCGCTGTGGGCCTGTTGGCGATTGCCGCATTCCTATTTTTTGACCAACGGGCGAAAAACCAGAAACTGCGTTTTCAACAAGAACAGCAAGCGAGCAATGAAAAAATATTCCATTTAATGTTAGACCAGAAGCAAAAAGTGGAAGAAGGCAAAAAGATTGCCCAAAAACGAATTTCCGAAGAATTGCACGATGGGGTGCAGGGCAGACTACAAGGTGCGCGCATGGTATTATTGGGCCTGAACAAGCGTACCACGCCCGAAGCCATTGCCGAGCGCTCAGAGGCTATAAAGGAGTTACAGGATATTCAGGAAGAAGTGAGAGCAATTTCCCACGAATTAAGTCATGCTGCTTATCAAAAAATACATAACTTTATCAACACAATTAACGAATTGCTCGAAGGCATCAAAGCAAGTGCAAAGCTTGCATACACCTTTGAATACGATGAAAACGTGCCGTGGGACGAACTTAAGAGCGATATCAAGATCAACTTATATCGCATGGTTCAAGAGAGTCTCCAAAATTGTGTAAAGCATGCCAAAGCAGATCATGTAACGGTTCGTTTTGATGTAGCACAAGAGTTGTTGAAAGTCTCCATTGCCGATAACGGTGCAGGCTTTGAGATCAAAAAAGGTAAAAAGGGAATCGGACTCCGAAACATCGCCTCAAGAATTGAAAAAATCGGTGGGCATTGGGATATTGAAAGTACCGTCGGTAAGGGAACCACGGTATACTTTTCGATTCCTGTAGCGTTATCGGATGGAGAGCAAACTGAAAATACGGAAAAAGAACTTCAAGAATCGTAATGAATATGGACGACGTAGTAACGGTCTTATCGGTAGACGACCATAAAATGACCGCCTTGGGCTACAAGTATATCTTGGAAGACGCTGTCTTCGATGGTTATAGTGTACGGGTCGAGGTGGCCAATGGCTATTTAGAAGGTGAGAAAAGAATCAAAGATGCCGAAGGCACCAAGCGTTATAACATCGTCTTACTCGATATTCAACTATTCCCGGCAGAAGCAAAGGATCCTAGAACCGGGCAAGATCTTGGCAAATTGGCTAGAAAACTGATTCCGGAAAGTAAGGTAGTGTTCATGTCCTCTTTCAGCGATAGCTTTCGTATCAACAGTATCTGCCAAGCAGTAAACCCCGACGGGTATCTGGTAAAATCCGAAATAGACGAACTATCCTTAATCGATATGGTTAAAACGGTCATTACGGCACCTCCCTATTATACCCATTTGGCATTAGTGGCGGTACGAAAGAACATGTCCCAGACATTTAAGGTAGACGAATATGACCAAGCTATTCTATATCAGTTATCAATAGGTAGAAAAACAAAGGATATGACATCGGTGATACCCCTTTCCCAAGCCACCATTGACAACCGAAAAAGAGCCTTAAAACATAACTTCGGCGTACAGGACAAAAACGACTTGGCACTCATCGAAGAGGCCCGTATTAGGGGTTTTATCTAAAAAATTCGACAAAAGAGGTCAAATCGGGGAAAAAACCTAATTTTTCTAAGGTTTTTCTATAATAGGCCAAAACAATTAACGGCTAACTTTGAACGTTAGAGAATCCTAAAACTCCGACCGACGATGCCGTTACATTTAGACAATTTCAGAAACCAACCCCCCATAACCGTTATCAAGGATACGGACATTGCTGGGCTGTCCGATTTTAAAAGAAAGTTAGAACGTCTTTTTTTCTCAAAAGTAGTCATACGAAACAGTGCCACCGATGGCCAGATCGTAAAACTGGTCGTTGAAATTTCCTGTAATTTTGATTTGGCAGAAGGCCTTGTCAATTTAGACCAAGGTATTTGGGCACAAGCAAAGAAAAGTGCGGAACATGTTTTTCGGGATTCCAAATTCTTCAATCTGGTCAATGATTTAAGAGAGCAAAACGATTTTGCGATCGATGTGGAAGAGTTCTCCATAGTTTTTAACGATTGTAATGTAATCGTCAATAAAATTTATGATGGAAGTATCCCTGAGCAACTCGATGCTATTTTGACCAAATTATCGGCCCATTTTGTTCACCTTGCCAAAGATGAAATAGAACTTCCTTTCGAAGTCTTTATACCCATTTTCGAGGAACAAAAGAAATCTGGGGATATTGAAAGTACCGTACCGATGAATTCGGAAAAAGACCAACTCACTAGAAAAGATTACTTTAATTTTTGGGGTCTTTACTTCTATTCCGAAGATGACGGATTGATATATACCCTAGAAAGCAAGTCTATTTCCTCCGGCGAGCTCAATATGCTGAACGAGTAGTTCCCCCTTTCATTTTTTTTTAAACCTTACTAGCCAGACTAGGCGTAGAATAGGTCGCGGCCTTGCATTAAACTATTTACTTCCGATTTAACCGCTGCTATTTTTTCTTCGTCATTGAAGTTGGTCAATACCCGGTCTACCAAATCCACAATAGTCGCCATATCGGCTTCCTTTAATCCTCGTGTGGTAATGGCAGCCGTACCGAAACGAATACCCGAAGTAACAAATGGGGATTTGTCATCAAATGGCACCATATTTTTATTGGCCGTAATATCTGCCTTTACCAAAGCCGCCTCGGCTTCTTTACCAGAAATGTTCTTGTTGCGAAGATCAATGAGCATCATATGGTTATCGGTACCCCCAGAAATAATGTGATAGTCCTTTGCCACAAATGCAGAAGCCATTGCAGCTGCATTTTTCTTTACTTGTAGCATGTAATGCAGAAAATCATCGGAAAGTGCCTCCCCAAAAGCAATGGCCTTGGCCGCAATGATATGTTCCAACGGCCCTCCTTGATTACCTGGAAAGACCGCTAGGTTCAAAAGTGCCGACATTTTACGCAATTTGCCATTTTTTAGTGTAATCCCAAATGGATTGTCAAAGTCCTCCCCCATTAAAATGAGTCCGCCTCTTGGTCCACGCAGGGTTTTGTGAGTCGTAGTGGTCACAATATGACAATGCGGTATGGGGTCGTTCAAGATACCTTTTGCGATCAAACCCGAAGGGTGGGAAATATCGGCAAGCAACAATGCACCGACACTATCGGCTATTTCCCGGAATCTTTTAAAATTCATATCCCTTGAATAGGCAGAAGCACCGGCAATGATCATCTTTGGTTGCTCACGTTCTGCTATTTCCTGAATGGTATCGTAGTTCAATAATCCGGTCTTTTCTTCCACCCCATAAAAGACAGGACGATACAGCCGCCCGGAAAAATTAACCGGTGAGCCATGTGTCAAATGTCCGCCATGGGCCAAATCGAAGCCTAAAATGGTATCACCGGGTTGCAAACACGCATGATATACCGAGGCATTGGCCTGGGAACCCGAATGGGGCTGTACGTTTGCATAAGCGGCACCAAACAGTTCTTTTGCGCGATCAATAGCAAGTTGCTCAACTTGATCGACAATCTCGCACCCACCGTAATATCGTTTTCCAGGATATCCTTCGGCATATTTATTGGTTAAGACCGAACCGGCGGCCTCCATTACTTGGGGGCTTGTGAAATTCTCAGAAGCAATGAGTTCTATACCATTGGTTTGGCGTGCTTTTTCGGCCGCTATTAGGTCAAAAATTTGATTGTCGCGTTGCATAATCACTGTTTGTGTTAAATGAATGGCAAAAATACGAATTGACCGCTGTCAATTACTATAAAATAATATATTTGAGAAGGATTTTATTAAACAATAATTAACAATTCACCTATGCCCCATACTACCAATAATCCGGCTAAAAGAACATGGTTGTCCGTTCCGGAGAACTCTGATTTTCCCATTCAAAATATTCCCTTCGGAGTCTTTCTCACCCGAGATGATATCATTACGATCGGCACCCGTATCGGTGACTATGCTATTGATCTGGGTGCCTTGCACCAACTAGGTTATTTCGAAGGCATTCCTTTAACCGATGATATTTTTTTGCAGGACAGCCTGAACGATTTTATTTCAGACGGAAAAAAAACATGGCGTCTGGTACGTAACAGAATCAGTGACATCTTTGATAGCAACAATAAAGATCTTCAAGAAAATGAGGAGCACAAAAAAATCGTACTCTTTTCATTGGAAGAGATCGAGATGCAATTGCCGGTGCAAATCGGAGATTATACCGACTTCTATTCAAGTAAAGAACATGCGACCAATGTGGGTAGCATGTTTCGGGATCCGGACAAGGCCCTACTTCCCAATTGGCTGCACATTCCGGTAGGATATCACGGTCGTAGCTCTACCATTGTTCCCAGCGGCACCCCTATTCGAAGACCTATGGGCCAGACCATGCCCAAAGGGGCGGACACTCCGGTCTTCGGCCCATCAAAACGGGTCGATTTTGAACTGGAAATGGCTTTTATCACGACCGATGCCAATGTGTTGGGAGAACCGGTACCCATAGAAGAGGCAGAGGACTATATTTTCGGCATGGTGCTTTTCAATGATTGGAGCGCTAGGGACATCCAAAAATGGGAGTATGTACCTTTAGGACCGTTTTTGGCCAAGAACTTTGCATCGACCATTTCTCCTTGGATCGTTACTATGGATGCGTTGGAACCTTATCGGGTCGATAGTCCCAAACAAGATCCTACGCCCCTCCCCTATTTACAGCAAACCGGCCAACACAGTTTTGATATTCATTTAGAGGTAGCCATCGCTCCCGAAGACACTATCCCGACCACCGTGAGTCGTTCCAATTTCAAGTATATGTATTGGACCATGGCACAACAACTAACACACCACACCATTAACGGTTGTAAAATTAATAGTGGGGATCTGTTGGGAAGCGGTACCATTTCGGGTCCCACACCGGAATCCTACGGCTCTATGCTAGAGCTTGCATGGCAAGGTACCAAACCGGTCGCATTGCAAGACGGCAGTAAACGCGTTTTTATAGAGGACAACGATACCGTGATTATGAAGGGTTATTGTCAAAAAGAGGGTGTTCGCATCGGTTTTGGGGAAGTAAGCACCAAGTTGTTGCCCACTTTTAAAAACAAGTCGTAAAATTGGGGTTATTCGGGTTCTACACCGAAAACATACGATAGTTCGTCGTTTTACGTTCTATAGCCACACCTTTTTGGCACAGCTGTTGAAAAGGTGTTTCGATAATCGTAAAACTATCGTCATGAAAAAAGCACTACTTTTAGGAATTAGCTTGTTCTTAGTATTAGCTTGCGGAGGTGTTAAAAAAACACAGGAAGCCATTAACAGCGGTAACTATGGGAATGCCATAGATAAATCGCTTCGCAACCTGGTCGAGAATAAGACCAAAAAAGGCAACCAGCCCTATATTCTCTTATTGGAGGAGGCCTATGCAAAAAATGTG
Source organism: uncultured Flavobacteriaceae bacterium (assembly GCA_947493175.1). GTDB lineage: Bacteria > Bacteroidota > Bacteroidia > Flavobacteriales > Flavobacteriaceae > Pelagihabitans. The sequence goes on from CANLQD010000002.1 coordinate 573,746, forward strand.
GAGCGTGAGTTACAGCGTATCGCCTTTTTGGAAAAAGAGGAGAATCCGGCCAATTACGAGGCTATCTACAACGGTTATAACAACCTGCATACCATTCAAGAGCGGGTTCGACCTTTGTTGCCCCTCTACATTGTGGAAGAAAACAGGGATGCCAAATTTGCTTTTCAGAATTATGAAAACGATTTGTTGGACTCCAAAGATCAACTGTCGGAATATTTATATGATAACGCTTCCGATTTGCTTGAAAATGCCACCAACAAGCAGGATTATCGCAAAGCATACGATGATTTCACCTATCTGGACGAAATCAATCCAGGTTTCGAAGATACCAAACAGCGTATTGAGGAGGCCCATGCCAAAGGGTTGGATTACATCCGGGTGGCCATGGTCAACCAAACTGACCAGATCATTCCCGTAAGACTGCAGGAAGAGTTGTTGAACTTCAACACTTATGGTCTCGATGAATTGTGGACACGCTACCACACCAATCATTTGGGAAACATCAAATACGACTATGAAATGCAAGTGGCCCTACGGGAAATTAATATATCGCCCGAACAGGTGAATGAAAAGCAGATTATCAAAGAAAAGCAGATCAAGGACGGTTATACCTATGCCCGTGACAACGAAGGCAATATTGTTCGTGATAGTTTAGGAAACCGTATCAAAATAGACAGGTTTAAAACCGTTCGATGTGATTTCTACCAGTTTACGCAGTTCAAGACCGCACAGGTGGTAGGTAAGGTCCGTTTTACAGATTTGAACACCAAACAGGAAATAAGCTCGTACCCTTTATCGAGCGAGTTTATCTTTGAGCATATTTATGCAAATTACGACGGGGACAAACGTGCGTTGGAAAATAACCTGGTCGCTCTTTTAGATTTGGCCGCGGTACCGTTCCCGACCAATGAGCAAATGGTATATGATGCAGGGGAGGATTTAAAATCGAGATTGAAAAACATTCTAACCCGGCAACGGTTTAATTAAATCATGGGGAAGGCCGTTTAGAAGGTGAAACCTGTCCTGGTCGAACAATTCGGCTTGCAGCATTCGCTTTTTAGACGGTTTTTTAATTTTTAATATGGAAAGACGGTCAGACATATTTTTCCAAACCCACCTCCGGTATTGCACCGTGGCTTGCATGCGCAACCACCACCCCATTACGAATTACCAACAATTGTGGTGATTGATGTATGACCTGAAAACGATACCCCACCTCGTTCGAAACCTCCCGATAGGCATGTAAATCCAGAAAATATAAGTCGAACTGCGATTCGCTATAATCATAGCTGGTATTGAACATATTCAATACCATTCGACTAATACCACAAGTAGTGGAATGTTTAAAAATCACCTGTGTTTTTGACTCCGACTTGGCAGCAATCTCTTCAAGCTGATCAAGGGAAACCAAGGGCATCCAAGGCACTGATTTCTTTTCAACATGATCTGTTTCCTTTTTGCCTCCAAACAAACTATCGAATACTCCCATTTGCTATGACTCTTTAATCATTTTTTTGGTTGAGGCTCCCAATTAACGATGGTCCCCTTGGTATCAGTGATTCTTCTACCGTTTTCTTTCGTATCTTCAACTAGGTCGTATTAATACCCAATACTTACAGACTGCCGAAATGTCTTGTTTTTACGGGGTATTACCGCCATTTTGTCGGTTTCCCAAGCTTGGTAAGATTGTTGACCTAATCTGTTCAAAAATAGGCAATAACAGCAAAAGGAAATATCATGAACATTCATAATTATACCATAAAGTCCCAGGAAGCACTGCAACTTTCACAACAGCTTGCGCAAGAAATGGGGCATCAACAAATAGAGAACGAACATCTGTTCAAAGCAATTTTACAAGTAGATGAGAACGTCATACCTTTTATCTTAAAAAAGCTACATGTAAACGTTTCTTTGGTACAACAGATTTTAGAGAAAGAGCTTGAAAGTTTTCCCAAAGTTTCCGGAGGCAATTTGATGTTTGCAACCGAAGCGGGAAAAACGGTGAACGAAGCAAGTATTCTGGCAAAAAAAATGGGCGATGAATTTGTTGCTATCGAACATTTATCGCTAGCAATTTTTAAATCTAAAAGTAAAATTGCACAAATTCTCAAGGACCAAGGGGTAACGGAAAAAGACTTTAAAGCAGCTATCGAAGAGCTCCGCAAAGGGGGCAAGGTTACCTCTCAAAGTGCAGAGGAAACGTATAATTCTTTGGATAAATATGCCAAAAACCTAAACCAATTGGCCGATAATGGCAAATTAGATCCGGTTATTGGACGAGACGAGGAAATTCGGCGTATTCTACAGATATTGTCAAGACGTACAAAAAACAACCCTATGTTAGTTGGGGAGCCGGGGGTGGGTAAAACGGCCATTGCCGAAGGTTTGGCCCATCGTATCGTACAAGGGGATATTCCGGAAAACTTAAAGAACAAAGTAATCTACTCCTTGGATATGGGAGCGCTGATTGCGGGTGCCAAATATAAAGGAGAGTTTGAAGAACGCCTAAAGGCCGTCATCAAAGAAGTAGTCTCTTCGGACGGGAACATTGTTTTGTTTATCGATGAAATACATACCTTGGTCGGGGCAGGTGGCGGGCAAGGCGCTATGGATGCTGCCAACATATTGAAACCTGCTTTGGCAAGAGGCGAACTGCGGGCCATTGGCGCCACTACCTTAGACGAATATCAAAAGTATTTTGAGAAGGATAAAGCGTTGGAAAGGCGGTTTCAAAAAGTATTGGTCGACGAACCCGATACCGAAAGTGCCATTTCCATTCTACGAGGTATCAAAGAAAAATATGAAGCACACCACAAGGTACGCATCAAGGACGAGGCCGTCATCGCAGCGGTAGAGCTGTCACAACGGTATATTACCAACCGGTTTTTACCGGACAAGGCCATCGACTTGATAGACGAAGCAGCTTCCAAACTTCGCATGGAAATCAATTCAAAACCAGAAGAGCTCGACGTTTTGGACCGTAAGATCATGCAATTGGAAATTGAAATCGAGGCGATCAAAAGGGAAGACGACCATGCGAAACTGAAGTTACTCAACGTAGACCTGGCCAATCTCAAGGAGGATCGAAAGCAGATTTTTGCCCAATGGGAAAGTGAAAAAACGGTAGTGGACAATATTCAACAAACAAAACAAGATATTGAAAACTTTAAGCTAGAAGCAGAACGTGCCGAGAGAGAGGGCGATTACGGAAAGGTGGCCGAACTCCGGTACGGGAAAACCAAGGAAGCACAAGAAAAGTTGGAAAAGCTTCAAAAAGAATTGGCCGAACAACAACACAAGGGCGTGTTGATCAAGGAAGAAGTCACCAATGAAGATATCGCAGAAGTAGTGGCCAAATGGACAGGGATTCCCGTGAATAAAATGCTTCAAAGCGAAAGGGAAAAACTGTTGCAATTAGAAAACGTACTCCATAAGCGTGTGGTAGGTCAAGAAGAGGCCATACAGGCGGTCTCGGATGCCATCCGCAGAAGTAGGGCCGGATTGCAGGATGTGAAAAGACCTATTGGTTCGTTCTTATTTTTGGGTACCACAGGAGTAGGAAAGACCGAACTTGCCAAAACCTTGGCTGCTTATCTGTTCGATGATGAAAATGCCATGACCCGAATTGACATGAGCGAGTATCAAGAACGTCATTCCGTAAGTAGACTTGTGGGGGCACCTCCCGGATATGTGGGATATGAAGAAGGCGGGCAGCTGACCGAAGCGGTACGGCGAAGACCCTACTCGGTCGTGCTGTTAGATGAAATTGAAAAAGCACACCCGGACACCTTTAACATTTTGCTCCAAGTCTTGGATGAAGGTAGATTAACCGATAACAAAGGTCGTGTGGCCGATTTCAAGAATACCATCATTATTATGACCAGTAATATGGGCAGCCATATCATTCAGGAGCAGTTCGAAAATAGTAATGATATCTACAGCGCCACTGAAACCGCTCGGGTCGAAGTATTGGGACTTTTAAGAAAGACCATTCGACCGGAATTTCTGAACCGCATAGATGATATCATCATGTTCACTCCATTGAGCGAGCAACATATTGCTAAAATCGTTTCACTGCAATTGGCGCAATTGAAAAAGATGTTGGCAAAACAGCATATCACGATAGATGCCACTGAGGAAGCCATTGCATATTTGGCGAAGAAGGGATATGACCCGCAATACGGGGCGAGACCTATCAAAAGAGTCATCCAAAAAGAGGTGCTGAACAATCTATCAAAAGAGTTGCTAAGCGGTACCATCAAAGCCGACAGCATCGTATTGATAGACTCTTTCGACGATGCATTGGTCTTTAGAAACCAGAACGAATTGGTACAATAGGTGACTGCCAAAGAGATGATTATGCACCCTAGTGAATCAAATGTGAAGAGCAGCCAACGATGGTTGCTCTTTTTTTATGTCCATATACCATACAGTATATAATTTTTTTATCTTCGTAGGAAATTGTCTAACAAATGTCGACCAAAGCCGAAAGAACTACTGCTTTTATCATTGAAACCGTTGCTCCCGTTTTTAACAAACACGGTTATGCAGGTACCAGCATGAGTGATCTTACAGAAGCCACGGGTCTTACAAAGGGTGCTCTTTATGGCAATTTTGAGAATAAAGAGGCTTTGGCATTAGCTGCTTTTGAATACAATAGCAAACGATTGCTTGCCGCGATTGATGAAAGGCTCAATGGTGAGGGGAGCGCTTTGGACCGTGTTTTTAGTCTCACTGATTTTTATCGCAACTACGACAAATTTACGTCATCTATGGGTGGGTGCCCTGTATTGAATGTCGCAGTAGACGCCAACCACAATAATAAGATGTTGGGTTCAGCATCTCGGGAAACCATAAAGACCATAGAGGGTAAAATAGCCCTGGTCTTTGAAAACGGTGTCAATACAGGAGAATTACGCTTGCCAGTAACACCACTGCAGTTTGCGAAACAATTATACACTATGATACAAGGAGCCGTTTCAATGGCTACGATGACCGGTGATCGCAAATACTTGCTCAATACTATTGCATATTTGGAGCAGTTAATTAAAAAAGAGCTTCGAAAATAACGGCCTACATTACTCGATCAAGGTCACAAATTTAGAGGCTGGAAAGAAGAAGCACACTACTCCCCTACGACCCTGAATATCCAAGTTTTATCGGTATAACGACCATCAAATTTACTGTCCCTGGCCTTTCGTGCTTCCAACATGGTATCGTACCTTTTTAGGTAAACATAATTATAGTTGTTGAGACTTCTAAGAAATGATTTCGGTTCTAACCCGCGGCTTTTGAGGTCTTTCATAAAGGCATCATAATACTTTTTAGTACCGAATACATTGGTTATCAAGTAGAAGCCGGGCAATAGCTCACCTTCGCTGATTACCTCTTCATATTTTTCATTTTTATTGAGTGTCACCTCCTCTTTTTTGGTCGCCTCTGCTTGTGCTCTTTCCTCGGCCAATTGCCTTGCCGTTTCTTCCTTGGCCTGCTGTATCGAATCTCTCTTTCGTTGCCGTGCAACAGCCAATAATTTTTCCGCTTTGACCTTTTCCAAAGAATCCTGGCGTTTTTGAGCCTGTTCCGCGACTTTGGCGCGACGTTCCTTCTCAAGGGCAAGGGTTTTTAAGGAATCCTGTACCTGCTGTTTCCTGACTGCCTCTTCTTCCTGCCTCTTTTTAAGGTCATCTTCTTCTTGTTGCTTCTCTTTTCGCTCGGCCTCCAACTGCTGTTGCCTTTGTTTCTCAGCCTCTGCTTGGGCCAGCGCCTGTGCTTGTTCCTCTTCTATTCTTTTTTGTCTTTCCGCATCCAGTTTTTTCTCCTCCTGAATTTCGGCTTCCGTTTTGATTTTTTCATCTTGCCTGTTCTCTACAATGGCTTCCTCCTTTTTGAGCTCAGGTCGTTTTTCGAATTGCGACTTTATATGGTAAGCCAAAGCCACTTCAAAAGTGGTATCACGACCATCCAAGTCAGAATCGGTTGCAAACTCTACCAAAGCTCCGATCGATACCTTCTTGAAAAAACGTCCGCCTGCGCCTACAGAAATACCATAGAAGTTATTGTATCCTGCCTGACCCCAGTACTTATCCGTCGTGTACAGTGCGCCAATGCCTATTTGACCGTCCTGCCGAGGAACCGATTTGTAGTAGAAGGTTGGACGTAAAATATTGGAATCACTCGCGCCTATTTTAAAATCATAGGAGACAGAAGTAAGATAAATACGTTCATCGGGGCCTGTATTGCGCTCCCGTGTTGAAAAATTGTAATCAAATAAATTTTCAGAAGCGAACCCGACTACCAGGCTTTTCCATTGTAAAAACACACCGGGCGCCATTTGTAAAATAAAATCGCTTGATACATCACCCGTCGGAAACGGCGAGTTCGGATCAATAAAAAACCGGTCGTCGGCCAACTCTTGTACAAACCCAAAAAGGTTGACACCAGCACCAAAGCGCACATTCGGGCTGAACTCATAAGCATAGGCATAATTTACAACTCCCCCTGTGTTTACAAAAAAACCTGTATTATGCTGAAAAAAGCCTCCAGAGATAGCAGATTCGGGATTCAATCTTCTTGTATAATTCAAAAACAAGGTGGTAGGGTCGGCATCGATTTGTTGCCATTGCCATCGGGTCCACAGTGCAACAGACTCGGGATTATTTCTAATGAGGGAAAAAGCCGGGTTGAAAAGGCTTGAGTTGTACTCCGTTATATTATGTTGACGAAAATCTTCCGGAAGCGTAACTTCTTGGGCTACAGTAGAGAAAACAAACAGTAGGAAAAGAAAAAGAGCCCTAGGTTTAGTCATATGCAAAAAAACAAAAAACAGTACGTTCCACATACTATTTTTCGGTTATTTTAGTTACATAAGAAGAAAAGTTTTCAACAACTATTACCGTATTTCGTCCAAGGAAGATATCTTGTAATACGAAACTAAATAGGGAATGTTTGTCGTTGTCGACCAATAACCAAAGACCAATGAAACTAGTAAAACTATTTATACTGTCCATACTTTTTACAGGGATGACTTCTTGTAAGGAAGACAAAAAGGTAGAAGAACCGGCATTGCCGGTAGAAACAGGCGTTTCCACTTTTTATTTGATACGACATGCAGAAAAAGACCGCTCCGATTCTGAAAATCCCGACCCAGAGCTTACACAAAGTGGACTCGGTAGGGCCATGCACTGGGCCGAAATTTTGGCTGACGCCGAGTTAGATGCCGTCTATAGCACAGACTACAACCGAACCTCGATGACCGCTTCGCCCACCTCGGTCAAAAATGATATCGATGTACAGTATTACGATCCATCAACTATTGATATTGAAAAGTTTAAACAAGATAACCTTAATAAAAATGTGCTTGTTGTAGGCCACAGCAACTCAACACCGGAGTTTGCGAATCAGTTGTTGGGCGAGGATAAATACTACCAGATGGACGAAACCGATAACGGCAGTCTTTTTATCATACAGATCGTGAATGGTACCGCAACTTCCCAACGGCTTTCCTTTAACTGTAACTGTCCGAAACGGGACTAGCATGGTAATGCCCATGTCGGCCATGCCTAGCGCAAAATTCTTGTACCGCTTAAGGTCTTAATATTTGTTGTTATTTTTGCATCTCATGCAGCAAAATATCAACATCAAGAATAAAAGAGCTCGTTTCGAATATGAGCTCCTCGACACCTATATCGCGGGTCTCGTTTTATCCGGGACCGAAATCAAATCGATTCGACTGGGAAAAGCCTCGATTGCCGAAAGCTTCTGTGAGTTCAACGAACGTGGAGAACTATTCGTCATAAACATGCAAATAGACGAGTACTCGCACGGATCCCACTACAACCATAAGCCGAAGGCAGCGCGAAAACTATTATTGAACAAAAAAGAACTTCGCAAATTGCACAAAGAGGTAAAAACCTCCGGGCTTACCATTGTACCTCTAAATGTTTTTATCAACGACCGTGGTCTGGCGAAAATCAAAGTCGCTTTGGCAAGAGGTAAGAAACTCTATGATAAAAGAGAGCATATCAAAGACCGTGACAATAAACGACAACTAGATCGCATCAAAAAGAGTTTTAATAATTGATAGGATGTTCAATTTTTATTTTCCAAAAGCGGTACAAATCGGAAAGAGCCTAATTCTTTCTTCTCAAACTCTTTTGCAGACTTTCTTATAAATAAGGTCATCACTTGATTGTTAATCCCTACGGGAATCACTAACCTCCCTCCTATTTTTAGCTGCGACATCAATGCTTTTGGGACTTCAGGAGCACCTGCTGTAACCAAAATACCGTCAAAGGGACCTTCTTGTGGCAGTCCTTTATACCCATCTCCAAAAATGAGTTTTTTGGGTCGATACCCCATTTTTTTAAAGAATATTGATGTCTTCTTAAATAGCTCCAACTGCCGTTCTATAGAGTATACCTTGGCCTTCAGGTATAGCAATACCGCTGTCTGATACCCACTACCTGTTCCTATTTCCAATATTTTATGATCTGGCTTTAGTTGTAGCAAGGCTGTCTGAAAAGCGACCGTATAAGGCTGCGAAATGGTTTGGTCGGCCGCTATCGGGAATGCCTTGTCCTGATAGGCATGCCCCTCAAAACTACTGTCCATAAACAGATGTCTAGGCACAGCACGAATGGCGCTAAGAACCGCTGGGTCTGCAATGCCTTTTTCGGCAAGAACATCGGCCAACTTGTTGCGCATGCCACGATGTTTTAAGGTATCTTTCAAAAGGTTTGGTTTTGTTTGTCAAAGTTAGCGAAGTTAATCTATTAGTGAAACCCTTAAGAACTAAACAAATCGGAAATTGCCATGATATTGCTTAAACCCAGTACTATCGAATTGTCTATCCCTTGACTTTGCATCAATGCCATTTATACCAACTAGGACAAGCATCTTTTCAACAGGGATTTTAATTTTTAACTAGGTCTTATAACTCCCAAACTATCCTTATTTTTGAAGCAAACAAGTAGCTATGCTGAAAGTAGGAGTGTTAGGCGCGGGCCATTTGGGAAAAATACATCTGCGCTTACTCAACGAATCTAAAAAATATGAGCTCATTGGATTTTATGATGCAGATGCCATTATTGGGCAGAAGGTAGCTGCCGAGTTCGGATATACATATTTTGACAACATCAACAAACTTATTGATGCCGTTGATGTCGTAGACATTGTGACCCCTACCTTATCGCATTACGAGTGTGCCAAGAAAGCAATCGAAAAAGGAAAACATATTTTCATTGAAAAGCCGATAACCCATACGCTCGAAGAAGCCGAGGAACTTATTGCATTGGCAAAAAGACAAGGTGTAAAAGGGCAGGTAGGGCATGTAGAGCGTTTTAACCCTGCTTTTACGTCCGTAAAGAACGCCATTAAGGAGCCTATGTTCATTGAAACCCATCGGCTTGCGGAGTTCAACCCCAGAGGCACCGATGTTCCCGTTGTGCTAGATTTAATGATACATGATATCGACGCCATCCTCAGTGTGGTCGATTCAGAAGTCGAAAAAATCAATGCTAGCGGTGTCTCGGTTATTAGCAACTCCCCCGATATTGCCAATGCGAGAATCGAGTTTAAAAATGGTTGTGTCGCAAATCTTACCGCCAGTAGAATTTCTTTGAAAAGCATGCGGAAATCTAGGTTTTTTCAAAAAGATGCCTATATCTCAGTAGATTTTCTGGAGAAAAAGGTAGAAGTGGTCAAGATGAAAGAAGCCCCTGAAAATCCGGGAGATTTTGATATGGTTCTACAAAATGCGGAAGGCGTTAAAAAACAAATTTATTTTGAAAACCCGGAAGTAGCTGACAACAACGCCATTCTAGATGAACTGGAAACCTTTGCGGATGCCATTGCCCAGCAAACCACCCCGGTCGTATCCTTGGAGCAAGGAACGAATGCCCTAAGGGTAGCGCTTCAAATCATTGAATCTTTTTAATATCATTTTATATGAAGAATATCGCCGTAATAGGTGCCGGTACCATGGGTAACGGCATCGCCCATGTATTTGCCCAAAAAGGATTTTCGGTACACCTCATTGATATTTCACAAACATCGCTAGAAAAAGGGTTGGCGACCATAGCTCGAAACCTGGATAGGATGGTGGAAAAGGAAAAAATTTCTACAAGTGATAAAACAAATACTCTAGAAAATATTCGCACTTTTACCGAAATACCAGAAGGTGTACGCGATGCCGACTTGGTCGTTGAAGCAGCAACCGAAAATGTAGGTTTAAAATTCGATATCTTTAAACAGCTAGACGGTATATGCCCGAAAAATTGCATTCTGGCAACCAATACCTCTTCCATTTCAATTACTCAAATAGCTGCCGTGACCAAAAGACCGGATAAAGTGATCGGCATGCACTTTATGAATCCTGTACCAATCATGCGATTAGTAGAAATAATTAGAGGCTATAGTACCTCAGATGCTACAACAGAAACCATTGTGGAACTCGCCGAGGTGCTGGAAAAGACCCCTACAGCGGTTCATGACTACCCCGGTTTTGTCGCCAACCGTATTTTAATGCCTATGATCAATGAGGCCATAGAGACCCTATACAACGGTGTAGGCGGTGTTATTGAGATTGATACGGTGATGAAGTTGGGTATGGCCCACCCAATGGGACCGTTGCAGCTGGCCGATTTTATAGGCCTCGATGTTTGCCTTTCCATATTGAACGTATTGTATGATGGCTTTAAAAATCCGAAGTATGCCCCCTGTCCCCTTCTTGTGAATATGGTCGGTGCCGGGAAACTGGGTGTGAAATCCGGGGAAGGTTTTTATGACTACGCGGCATCAAGAAAGGCAGAAAAAGTAGCAGCGAGCTTTCAATGATTTCATCAAAGCCCTATCTGAAAGATGCAATACGTGCGAAAGCAAACTACCACCGATACCCGTGGGTGTCAATTATATATAGGAAACAATGGCCTTGATAGTACCTTTTAAAGCAATACGCCCGGCAAAGGATAAAGTTGCCCATGTGGTATCCCGTTCTTATCAGCGATACACACGGCGGGAACTAAATTCGGTGTTGTCATACAATCCTTTTTCATTTTTACATATCATAAACCCGGGTTACAAATACCATAAGAATGTAAAAGGTCAAGAGCGATTCAGATTGGTGCACAATCGGTATTTGGAATTTTTAGAAGACAATGTTTTCCTGAAAGATGCCAAAGACAGCTTTTATCTCTACCAAGTCGAAAGTGCGCATTTTGATTGTTGCGGACTTTTCTGTAGCACAAGTGTGGCCGAGTACCGCAGTAACGTCATTAAAAAGCATGAAAACACGCTACAGCGGCGAGAAGAATTATTTGCAAACTATCTAGACACGGTAAAGTTCAATGCCGAACCTGTATTGATGACCTACGAGGACAACGAAACGATAGCGGCGATATTGAAAAGAGAAAAAAAGAAAGCACCTGAATACTTTTTCACGACCACCGATAAGATAACCCATCGTCTTTGGGTCATATCGGATAAGGCCACCGTGAAGGCCATACAAGCTGGTTTTGGCGATATCAAATCCCTGTACATTGCGGATGGGCATCATCGCAGTGCTTCTTCGAGTCTCCTAGCCGAGAATTCGGCAAAGAACAACCCGAACCATTCCGGTAAGGAGCCCTATAATTTTTTTATGAGCTACCTAATCCCTGATTCGGAGATTCGTATTTTCGAGTTCAATCGCATGGTCAAAGGTCTCAATGGTTTGTCGAAAGAAGCGTTCTTGATACGCCTAGATGCTTTTTACCGTATCGAAAATCAAGGAGACGTTCTTTATAAGCCTACCAAGAAACATCATTTCAGCATGTATTTGGACGGTGAATTCTACTCACTTTACCTTCGAAAAAAAGTCTATAAGTTTAGCGATGCGCTTAGTCAACTAGATACTCAAATTCTATTCAAGACAGTTTTAGAGCCGATATTGGGCATTCATGATTTACGCAAGGATAAACGCATTCAATATGGTCACGGAAAACACAACGTCATAAAGATGAAGGACGAGATCGATAAGGGCAGATTCACCGTAGGCTTTGGTCTAGTGCCCATTAGCATAGAGGAAATCAAGGCAATTGCAGATGCCGGTTTGGTCATGCCTCCGAAAAGCACCTACATCGAACCAAAATTACGCAGTGGCCTTACCATTTATGAACTGTAAAATAGATGCAACCAATATGTCAATAGCCGCAAATCTAAAGCAGATAAAAAGTACGCTTCCAGACGATGTTGTCTTGGTCGCAGTGTCTAAGACCAAACCTGTGGAAAACCTTCATGAGGCGTACGAAGCAGGTCAGCGCGTTTTTGGAGAGAACAAAATCCAGGAAATGACCCAAAAATGGCACGTAATGCCCAAAGATATAGAGTGGCATATGATAGGCCATGTGCAACGCAACAAGGTCAAATACATGGCAGCATACGTAACCTTGGTGCACGGTGTGGATAGTTTGAAGCTTTTACGGGAAATCAACAAACAGGCACAGAAGCATCAAAGAATTATCAAATGTCTTTTACAGGTACACATCGCAGAGGAAGACACCAAATTCGGACTGGATGAAAGTGAATTGATAGAAATTATGCATTCAGAAGATTTAGAACAACTAGCCCATACACAAATCGTGGGGTTAATGGGAATGGCTACTTTTACAAACGACAGTGTACAGATCCGAAGGGAATTCAAACGGTTGAAGTCGCTTTACGACCAAATAAAATTAACACACCCCACTGTTGAAGTATTATCGATGGGAATGAGTGGTGACTATTTGATAGCCATAGAAGAAGGCAGCAATATGGTGCGCGTCGGAAGTAGTATCTTTGGGGCAAGAAACCAATAGCAATCAAAACGAAGGGGAGATTTATGTACGCCATACTGGATATTGAGACCACAGGGGGAAAATACAATGAAGAAGGTATTACCGAAATTGCTATTCATAAATTCAATGGTCATGAAGTCGTTGACCAGTTCATAAGTTTGGTCAACCCTGAAAAAGAAATTCAACCTTTCGTAGTGAAACTCACGGGCATCAACAACAAGATGCTACGAACAGCCCCCAAATTTCATGAGGTAGCGAAACGCATTGTTGAAATTACCCAAGACGCCATCTTGGTGGCACATAACGCCCAGTTCGATTACCGTATTCTTCGCACCGAATTTAGAAGGTTGGGCTACAACTATGAGCGCAAGACTATCTGTACGGTAGACCTTTCCAAGCAGCTCATTCCCGAAGCGGAATCGCACAGCCTGGGAAAATTGGTACGCTCCTTGGGCATCGCGGTAAGCGACCGCCATCGTGCTAACGGGGATGCGCTCGCTACGCTACAGTTATTTAAACTTTTACTTGCAAAGGATACCGATAAAACAATTATTCAGAGAATCATACGGGAAGAAAGCACGGGGGAACTTTCACAACGGCAGTTAGATATTGTCGAATCGCTCCCTTCGGCTACCGGCGTGTATTACATGCACAATAAAGACGGGGAGATCCTATATTTGGGAAAGAGCAAGAATATTAAAAAAAGGGTCAATCAGCATTTTACAAAAGAGGGGGGGCACGCTCGAAAATTACAGAAAGAAACCAAAAAGGTCAGTTTCGAAAAAACCGGAAGTGAGCTAGTTGCTGTTCTCAAAGAGTATGTGGAACTGAAACGCAACAAACCTGTTTTTTCCTCATCGAATAACAAGCTGCTTTTTTCACATGCCCTATATGAATATATGGATGAAAATGGCTATTTAAACCTAAAGATTGACAAAATCGATTTGAGGGAAAACCCATTATTGACTTTTAATGGATGGCATTCTGCAGCAAACTTTCTATCGAAACTCGTTGAAAAACATGAACTCTGCCTAAAGCTTTCAGGACTCTCCAAGGCCAAAAACCACTGTTCAAAATTTGACGACAAAAAGTGTATGGGTGCCTGTATTCAAAAAGAAATGCCCGAAGACTATAACTCCAAAGTAAAAAACGCAATAGGGGGCTACAGTCTTAAAAGAAAGAGTATGGTCCTTGTAGACAAAGGACGAGAGACCGGAGAATATAGCGCGATTTTAGTCAAGGATGGTCAATTTCAAGGTTTGGGATTCTATAATTTGAACCATCAAATAAATAATTTGCATATCTTAGAATCGATAATTACACCGATGCAGGCAGATGTGAACACACATCACCTTATTGAATCGTATCTTCGAAAAAAGAGAGGCCTCAAAATTTTGGAGCTGAACGCAATGTAGTAACGTACCTCAGGACCTTCGTCTGCCGAAACGACTAGGTAGAGGTGCGACGAACCCAAAAGGTATTTAAAAGAATTTAAACATTCGATTTCGGCGCAGGTGTCGGAGCTTATAAATCTCGATCATCGAGTGAAAAAACACAGACCAAGCACTAACTGGAGAAGTCGTCTTCATGAAATCATCTATGAAGCGGATACTCCCATGGGCAAAGCATTTGACATTGTCCTCTTTGCACTAATTATCATCAGTGTAATCTTAGTCATGCTCGAAAGTGTAGCATCAATCGACGTCAAATATCATAGGCAACTACTGGCTTTTGAATGGATCGTTACCATTTTTTTTACCATCGAATATATTGCCAGGGTCATTTCCATTAAAAAGCCTTTGAAATATGTTTTCAGTTTTTACGGCATTATTGATTTTATATCCACCATTCCATTATACATTTCATACTTTTTTGCAGGGTCTCAGGTATTACTTGCGGTAAGGGCCCTTCGCTTGTTAAGAATTTTTAGAATTCTAAAGCTGGTTCAATATGTTGGGGAAGCTTCCCAATTAAAAAAAGCGTTGAAAGCCAGCCGCAATAAAATTGCCGTGTTCATTTACACCGTGTTGATCCTTTCCATCATTATGGGCACCATTATGTATTGGGTCGAAAGCGATGCCTCGGGCTTTACCAGTATCCCGAGAAGCATCTATTGGGCCATCGTAACCTTGACTACGGTTGGCTACGGCGATATCGCCCCTCAAACCCCATTAGGCCAATTGATTGCAACAGTGGTAATGATTTTAGGTTATGGAATTATAGCGGTTCCGACAGGAATCGTCACTTCCGAAATTACCAAACAGGGACTGGAAGAACAAAGAAACAAAATACACCTAAATACACAGTGCTGCCCTAGTTGTTCTGCTGAAGGCCATCGTGACGATGCGACGCATTGCTACAATTGTGGAAGTCAACTATAATGAAGAAGGTGCTACTTTCCGTTATTGGCCCCACCGGTATTGGCAAGACCAGATTGGCCATCGCCGTTGCAAAACACTTCAAAACGGAAATTATCTCTGCCGATTCTCGACAATTCTATAAGGAAATGACCATTGGTACCGCGGTACCTTCCCAGTCAGAATTGAGTCAAGTACCCCATCATTTTATACAACATCGCAGTATCGAAGAAGATTATTCTGTGGGAGATTATGAACGGGACGCCATAGCCCTTCTACATCAACTCTTTGAAAAACATGATATTTTGGTATTGGTAGGTGGCAGTGGTCTTTATGTAGATGCAGTGACACAGGGGTTAGATGTATTTCCACCAATTGACAAAAAAATACGGCCACAATTAAATGAAATTTTTCGAACTCAAGGCCTCCCAGAACTACGGCGACAGCTAAAAGAACTAGACCCCGATTATTACAAACAGGTAGATTTAGACAATCCCCACCGGCTTATTAGAGCGTTAGAAGTCTGCATAACAAGTGGTCGCCCCTACTCTTCGTTCTTAAACAGACCAAAACCACAACGGTTTTTTCTACATTTTACGATTGGCATTACCGCTGACAGGGAAGTCATTTACGATCGTATTAATAAAAGAGTCGACCTAATGATGCATCAAGGGCTACTGAAGGAAGCGAAACAACTCTATCCCAAAAAGAATCTAAATGCCCTGCAAACGGTAGGCTACAGAGAACTTTTTCGTTATTTGGATGGTGCATACGATTTGGATTTTGCCATTTCGGAAATCAAAAAAAATACGCGTAGGTTTGCCAAAAGACAGCTTACATGGTACCGCAAGCGTCCTAATATTTTGTGGACTGACTATGCATATGATGAGCATCGGTTACTAGGCGAGATAGCACAACGAATTATGCCCCTTACAGATGAATGAAAGAACTATTTTGTACGTGATGGGCGTTTCTGGATGTGGGAAATCTACCATCGGAAAACGTCTTGCGAAAGAACTTGACCTCCCATTTTTTGATGGTGATGACTACCATCCGATTGAAAATGTACAAAAAATGGCTGCCGGAAAACCTTTGAACGACCAGGACAGAAAAGGATGGCTAGAGATATTGAACGACCTTGCTTACAGACAAAAAGATACTGGAGCGGTCATTGCTTGCTCTGCTTTGAAAAAAGCATACCGAAAGCTATTGGTCGGCAGATTAAAAGAAAAAGCAATCTTCATTTATTTAGAAGGTTCTTTCGAACAAATAACGAATAGGTTGATGGCCAGAAAAAATCATTTCATGCCAGCTCACCTTCTAAAGTCCCAATTCGAAACCCTGGAGATTCCATCGAATGCCCTTACGATTTCTATTACCAAATCCCCGGAAGAGATGGTACTACAAATTACCAATGAACTAAAGTCTATGTAATTAAGGGACAGTTTTGAATATTGAACTCATATTGAGTTTTTGTTTGAAACCGGGATTTTCGGTTTTCGCAGCTTAACGAAAGTTTGATGTTAGACTACAAAAAAAAGCATCTATTTTCATAGATGCTTTGTAAAAAGTCAGAGGTCAAGCTTATCGATTACTCGGTCTTAATTACAAGTCGAAAACCTTCTCCATGAATATTCAGAATCTCGACAGTATCATCACGTTTCAAGTACTTTCTAAGTTTTGCAATGTATACATCCATACTACGGGAAGTAAAATAGTTATCATCGCGCCAAATTTTTGTCAAAGCCAGTTCCCTGGGCATTAAATCATTTTCATGTAGTGCCAAAAGTCGTAACAACTCATTCTCTTTCGGAGACAGCTTAATGGCTTCCTCGTCTTTGTATTTTAGAAATCTTAATTTCGAATTCAGATGAAAACCGCCTATCTGAAACTCGAATTTCTTACTATCGGCAAGGCTGTTAGAAGACTTTCTTTGGATAATCGCTTTCAGCTTCATTAAAAGCACCTCTGAGTCAAAAGGTTTGTTCAAATAATCATCTGCGCCGGCCTTATACCCTTTAAGGACATCTTCCTTCATCGTTTTGGCTGTTAGAAATACAATAGGCACGTTTTCATTTTTCTCCCGTATTTCCTTCGCTAGTGTAAAACCATCCTTGTAAGGCATCATGACATCCAGAATACAGACATCAAAATTGTCTTTTTTAAATTTTTCAAAACCTTCCATTCCATTCTTTGCCAAAGTGACATCGAAATCGTTCATTGAAAGATAGTCTTTTAGAACAATCCCGAAGTTCGGATCATCCTCTACTAGAAGTATTTTCTTGTTTGCAGTCTCCATAGTTTGTATTAGATTAAGGGTAATTTTACATAGAAAGCGCTTCCTTTTCCCTTTTCACTTTCTGCGTAGACTTCACCTTGGTGATCGTCTATGATTTTTTTTACATAGGCCAGACCCAGTCCGTGCCCTTTTACATTATGCAAGTCTCCCGTATGTTCCCGGTAGAACTTTTCAAAAACTCGTTTCAAGACCGCTTTGCTCATTCCTGAACCTTGATCCTGAACTTTTATGATGATAAAATTTTTGGCCACCTCTGTAAACACATCAATTTTAGGTGCCTCGGGGGAATACTTAATGGCATTGTCCAATATATTGACGATTACATTTGTAAAGTGCATTTCATTGGCCAACACTTCTGTTCGAGGAGCGTCCAAATGTGTTTCAATGTAACCTCCCCGGTCTTGTACTATTAATTCAACATGTGCAATGGCATCACCTACGATTTCATGAACATCGATTCGATCTTTGCTGATATCGAGTTGGTTTTTCTCCAATTTTGATATACGCAGTACATTTTCCACTTGAGCGTGCATTCGCTTGTTTTCGTCCCGGATCATCCCCAAATAGCGCATCACTTTATCCTGATTTTCAATGATTTTAGGGTTCTTGATCGCCTCTACCGCTAAATTAATGGTCGCTATAGGCGTTTTGAACTCATGGGTCATATTGTTGATGAAGTCCGTTTTAATTTCCGAAATCTGCTTTTGTTTGATAAGCTGATAAATAGCTCCGGAATAGGAGGCTACGATTACAAGGGTGAAAAGCAACGATAAAACTGCCATACCCAATATCTGTTGTATCAAAAACCCTTTCTTTTTTGGAAAAGTGAGCAGCAGTGAAAAGTCGGTATCCCCGTCTTGGTCTTCAAAAATAGGCGCCTTGTACAGTGTACTGTTCGCAAATTTGAATTTTCTCGATTTTACCTTGGTAGGGAGCCCCTTGCTATAAATACCGTATTCAAAATTAACGTTCAAGCTTCTAGATTTTAGTTCTCTGTCTAGCAGAAGCTCTAACTCTTGCTTGGATACGCGTTTATGAATGGGCACCGTTTTGGCACTTTCACTAAATACA
This sequence comes from uncultured Flavobacteriaceae bacterium, assembly GCA_947493175.1. Classification (GTDB taxonomy): domain Bacteria; phylum Bacteroidota; class Bacteroidia; order Flavobacteriales; family Flavobacteriaceae; genus Pelagihabitans. The sequence goes on from CANLQD010000002.1 coordinate 592,285, forward strand.
TCGTCGAACTGGGCTTTTTCAATACTTGATAAGGTTCCGATTTTTTCCAATTTTTCAATTGGATTTAGTTGTAAACCCTTTCCGTCCAGGTCATAATCCTCTTTAAAGATGGTCTTTTGCCGTGTACTGGTATAGTTGGAAATCAGTGTACTGTCTTCCCCATTGCCATTGTCAAAGAACGTCGAGGCGATATTGTAATTCTCCTCCAAGATACCATGCGAATAAAACAACACTTCATTCGAATTGATATCCCTGTCGATGAACAAAATATTTCTAAGCCTAGTAGACGAAGGAGCTCCTAAACTATCCTGTGAAAGATATCTGTCATAATAATCTCTCCGCTCGCGTTCCTCTACCTTATCGGTTACCTTGGACAGCACTTGGGAAACCGCATTTGAAAACTGTTCTTCCTTATCCTCAACGGACTTTTTAATCCAGAAACCTTGAACAAAAATAATCCCTATTAGGGATAGGCTCATAAGGATTACTAAAAGAACAAATAGCTTCTTGTTCATCTTTTATCAAAATTAAAGATTTAACATTTACCCCATTCCACGTTTAACCAAACCTTAACAAATATGTTAAAATCCGGCATCCCTAGCTATTGTCAAGCAGAGCGCGATTTATAGCTTCCACTTTTTGTGCCGTTTTTTGTAAATCCAGATTTTCGATGATGAAGTCTGCCATCCCAATTTTTTCAGAATCGTCTAGTTGATGCTTCATTCGGTCCTGTATTTTTTCTTCAGAAGCGTCGTCTCTTAACATAACTCTCTCTAAACGAATTGCTTGCGGTGCTGTCACCAGAATAGTGACATCGTAAAAATCTTGCATTCTATTCTCAAAAATCAAAGCGGTCTCCTGAATAACATAAGGGTTTTTAAGCTCTGAAGCCCAGTTCAAAAAATCTTCCCTAACCGCAGGATGTACAATTGCATTCAATTTTTGGAGTAACTGTGTATCTTTGAATACTTTGCTCGAAATGTATGTTTTGTTTAACTTCTTGCCTTGATAGGCATTTGGGCCAAACAGGTTAATTATTCCTTCTCTAACCTTTTTTGAAGATTGCATCAATTTTTTAGCCTCTTTATCCGAGTTGTAAACAGGCACCCCAAGCTCTGAAAACATTTTTGCTACGGTGGTTTTTCCACTTCCGATTCCTCCTGTGAGCCCAACTATCTTCATTCGCGTTTCAAAATAAAATCTACCTCTCCTTTCAACAAACGTGCACTGTGTATGGTCTTTGGTTTTTTCGAAAGCTGCAAGACCATCGAATTTGCGTTTGTCCGCTCTAATCGATCATAGTCGGCCATTACTTCAAAATCACCGCTTTTGATAGTTTTTAACCGATTTAAGCTCGCCTTGACCAATACTTTTACCTCACTCGGGAACAATTCGACCGTTACTTCCTGGGGTATATTTTTAACTGAAACGGGAACCGAAATAACTTTTTCAGAAAATCGTGATACGGTACCTTTTACGGTAATCGCTGGATCACTATAGCTAGTGTGCTCCAAAATATTGTTTCGATGTAGCTTGACCACGACTGAAAAATCACTGGTTAAATCTACGAGCTCCAATCTTTCAGTCTTTACAAATTCTATGGTATCGATTTCATTTTGAGGCCCTTTTAAGGAAATGCTATCGGGTACCAGTTGCAAAGTACCATCGAGCAAATAATTCTGTGGAAACTGTAGCTCAACCTGAGAAACCACGGGTACCCGTTTCGTAATTACATGATAAAGTTCAAAAAACAACGAATCTCCCTCTGTCTCAAGCAGTCTTACCGATCCGGGCAGTTGCTTTTCGAGCTGCCGGCTGTAATCAGTTGGAGGAATAAAATAGACATCTCCGTCCTTTTTTATGTTTGAAAGGTCAATCCGAAGGTTTCGATTACCCAGGTTAAAGGCTAGAAACTGAAACCCTACCGCTTCTAGTTTTAGCTCCATCTGCTTCTTTGAGGCATCGACCAACAACATGCTATCCGGAGGATTGACATAAGCAAGGGAAAAGGAACCTCTGCTCACATAACGGTCAGATAGATTACTCACAAACCAAGCCAATCCCGAACACAACAAAAAAAGAAAGAACAGTTTCGCCTTTCGCTTTTTTAGTACATGTTTGACTTTTTGTATCACTACTTCAACTTCATTTAAAAAATAGTTTTGGAAATACTTCTTCGGGAACCTTATTGCTAAAGTTAATCAAGATGGTCGACTTCAAAAAACCGTAACCATAACCCACAAATTGAATACCCACGGCAAAAATGGAAAGCAAAGCGATGGGTAGACTCCTATTTTTGAACAAGGAATCGGTGAAAATCAGCAAAATATACAGTGCATAACACCAAATTGGGACAATAATTCCTATGAAAAACAAAATTAGAGCGAACAAAAAGCCCAAACAAAAAAGGGTGGGGAACCAATAAGTAGCCTTCGCCGTTTCGGGGTGCCATTTGTTCAAGATCGGACGAACCATCCCAAACTTGTTCACTTGAACATAGAACTTTTTCCAATCGATACGTCTTTTGTGATACACAAAAGCTTCTGGTATCAACTTGGTTCTATAACCAGCGTTCCAGATTCTAATCGTAAGATCTGGGTCTTCCCCGGGGTGTATTTTGCCATACCCACCGACCTGCTCAAAAGCCTCTTTGGAAATACCCATATTAAAACTTCTAGGCTGAAATTTACCCACCGATTTTTTATTTCCTCGAATTCCGCCCGTAGTCAATAGAGAAGTCATGGCGTAATTGATCGCCTTTTGAACCAAGGTGAAAGAGGCATGTGCCGCATCGGGACCTCCGTAACAATGTACAAAGTCCTGTTTCAATGCATTCTCTGCCGCTTCCAAGTATTGGGGAGGAAGAATACAGTCAGAATCTAAAACAATGAAATAGGTACCTTTGGCCCGTTCCATACCATAATTACGTGAGTCTCCCGGGCCTGAATTCGGTTTCGGAAGGTAGGTGATAGACAATTGATCTTTGAACTTGTCGACCTCTTCTTTCGAATCTAACGAAGAACCGTCTTCTATAATTACAATCTCGTAGGGCTTTTGGTAAGTTTGCAGTGCAAAACTCTGCAACAACTCCCGAATCTCATCGGGTCTGTTGTAAACAGGAATGATAAAGGAGAAAAATAGATCCATGTTGGTTAAACAATAAAGCCACTCGCCGTGGCGAATGGCTTTGGCAACTCGTTAATTTTGTCTTACGAAAAATGTTCGATTACCTCTTGGCTGACACCTGTGTTGGAAAAGCCGCCATCATGAAATAAATTCTGCATCGTTACTTTTCGTGTTAAATCGGAAAAAAGGGATACCGTATAATCAGCACAATCTTGCGCAGTGGCATTTCCTAGTGGAGACATTTTATCGGCATATGTGATAAAACCATCAAAGCCCTTTACTCCTTGACCAGCAGTAGTAGGTGTAGGTGATTGCGAAATGGTATTGACCCGTACCTTCTTTTCTTTACCGAAGAAATAGCCAAAACTCCGGGCTACGGACTCTAGGTATGCTTTATTGTCGGCCATGTCATTGTAATCGGGAAAAACACGTTGCGCCGCCATATACGTAAGGGCAACGATACTTCCCCACTCGTTCATAGCATCGGCCTTATACAAACTTTGCATGACCTTATGGAAAGACAAGGCGGAAACATCCCATCCCTTTGCAGTGAAATCATATTTTTCATCGGTATAATGCCTTCCTTTTCGAACGTTGACGGACATGCCAATGGAATGCAACACAAAATCGAGCTTTCCGCCCAAAATATCCATCGATTTAGAGACCAACGCATCTAAATCTTCGGCCAAGGTAGCGTCTGCCGGAATAATTTCAGAACCTGTTTTTTCGGCCAATTCCTTGATCTGCCCCATGCGCATGGCAATGGGCGCATTGGTCAGTACAAAAGTACCCCCCTCTTCATGTACACGTTCCGCCGTTTTCCAAGCGATGGAGTTTTCGTCCAACGCACCAAAAATAATTCCTTTTTTACCCTTTAATAAGTCGTATGCCATGTTCTCGTTGTCTTTAGTTGTAATTGCGCTCAAAGATATTTAAAAAAGTTGGCAGTAACCGTTGACAGTGAATAGAAAGTTATTTGCTTTGAAGCAAGGCGGTGAAATCAAAGTCAGGTTTCAAATATACTGAACCAATAGGTATAAAGCTTATAGTAGACGGCAGACACCTGCTAAGTAAGCAGCTCTCGAGCATGGGCGAGTGCTGAATCTGTTAATGACTTTCCTCCTAGCATTTCAGCGAGTTCGACCACCCGTTCTTCTTGATTCAATTGTCGCATTTTGGTATGCGTCGTTTGTCCGTTTTCTTCTTTATACACCTTGTAATGTTGGTCTCCCTTCGAGGCCACTTGTGGCAAATGGGTAATAGAAAATACCTGCATAGCACTACTCATAGCCTGCATAATATCGCCCATTTTGTTTGAAATTTCCCCTGAGACCCCGGTATCAATTTCGTCGAACATCATTGTTGGCAGTTGTTCGTACCGGGCTAAAACGGCTTTAATGGTCAACATAATTCGAGATAATTCCCCGCCAGAGGCTACTTTTTTAAGCGGTCCAAAATCGGTCCCCTTATTGGCAGAAAATAAAAAGGTCAAGTCGTCTTTCCCCGTGTCTTTAAACTCAGGTGCCGCACTCAGTTCAATTTTGAACGAGGCGCTTGGCATTCCCAAAACGGCCAGGTTATCTTTCAATTGCTTCTGCAACAACGGTATGGCTTTTCGGCGTTTATGTGTAATCGTATGGGCTATTTTTTCCAATGCAGCCTGTTGGGTCTTCAGCAATTCTTCTTTCTCCTGAACATCGGTCTCTAGGTTTTCGGTGACACCCACCCTTTCCGACAATGCTTTTTGTGTAGACAGCAACGCACTTACATCAGGTACATCGTGTTTTCGCAAGAGATCATGTAAAAGTTGTAATTTGGCATTCGTCTCTTCGAGCAATTCAGGGTTTGCCTCAGTGGTATCCCTAAAAGTCTCCCATTCCGATGCGATATCGTCTATTTCAATAAAAACGGATTGTACACGTTCGTTCAATGAACCATATTGTTGGCCATAGTCTGCCAATTTACCGGAGCGTTGCTTCAGTTCTGTGAGTAGCCGTAAAATACCGACTTGCTCATCGTTCAATAGCTGATACCCTCTCGATAGCTGTTCCAGAATAGTTTCTACGTTGTTCAACTGTTCGTATTGCACTTCAAGCTCCTCTTGCATTCCATCTCTTAGAGAAGCACTCTCCAATTCCTGTAACAAAAAACTATGGTAGTCATGTTCCTTATGTGCCTCTTTTTGAAAGTCGACCAGTGCCTGCAGTGCTTTTTTAGTTTCTCGATAGGCAGCAAGTAGCGTACGATACTCGGACAAATCATTTTTGTTGTCGGCCAGTGCATCGATGACTTTCAGCTGAAATTCGTTCTCGGCAAGTCGCAGGGTTTGATGTTGGGAATGTACATCGATCAAGCGTCCGCCCAGTTCTGTGAGTATATCGAGTGTTACCGGGGAGTCGTTGATAAAGGCTCGTGATTTTCCACTAGGATATATCTCGCGCCTGACGATGGTTGTCGGCTCGTAATCCAAGTCGTTTTTATCAAAAAACGACCGCAGGCCATACCTTGCCACCTGAAATTCCGCTTCTATGATACACTTCTTCCCTTTGTCTCTAAGCGAACTTAGATCAGCGCGTTTCCCCAATACGAGCGAGAGTCCGCCAAGCAGAATAGACTTACCCGCGCCGGTCTCCCCTGTAATGACGGTAAAACCATTATAGAACGATACCTCGAGGAGGTCGATCAATGCATAGTTTTTAATGGATAAATTGGTAAGCACAGATTAAAATACTTGAGGTGCAAAGATATGTTTATTCCTGTTGAATCCCCTTATCGAATTACATGTCGATTTTTTCCCCGTGTATTGTAGCAGTAAAAGGATGGAAGAAAATGTCCGGATGTCTATTGGCTAATACTTGATATCGTTCCAAGTACTGGAATAAAGTGGTGCAATACGGTTTAGTGTCTCTTTTAAGGAGACAATATCGGTTTTGGGTCCGTCGGAAAAGATATTAAGTATTTCCTCTGACTTGGCATCAAAAAAAGTTTGAATCAAGAAGGCATTTGGCCGTCGTTTGATCATTGATTCGAACAACTTCATGGTACCAGAGATTACCTGTTTGCCCGTGCTATTGTTATCGGCCAATACATCCATTCCCTTTCTATGGTAGTTGTACATGGCTACCCGATATTCGCGGTAGGTATTTGACATAAGGTTATCTACCAATTCAAATCGACTTCTATCGGTAGACTGCTCCCACCCTGAGGCATTGCTACCCTGTGCCTGGGTTACGATTGCTTGTGCTATGCGAAAGTTATCATTGCCGCCTTCCAGCGAAAAGGTATCCGCATCTAAACCGAGTATAATGTAAACGTAAAAAGAGACAACACTCACCAAGTTGGATTCAAAAACGTTCTGGTTAAAAACCAGGGGCTGAAATTCGATGTACTCGAAATCAAAATCATTGTCCTTATAATTGAAAATCGGCGTTTGGTATGAAGTGTTGTAAACCGGTCTGGAGGATTGAATTTGAATGTTACCCTTGAATCGATTCGATTCAAATTCCGTTATGGTAATAAACATTTGTGCATTTACGCGTTCGTTCTCCTTATAGGTCCGGTTTGTCCACTTATTCTTGTTTACAAAATCATTTAAAGAACGCTCCAAGGTCCTAAAGATTTGCTGATTGGTCTGAGACACTTGATCCGAATTAACTGTAATGTTGCATGTTAATTCCTGCGCTGTCATTGTCAGCGAACAAAGTAGGGAAAACAAAAAGATAATACGATTACGCATATATTCTACCAATAATTTCGTTTAAAATATCCGAAGCCACTGCTGCCTTGGTCTTTAATTTAAACGCCTGTATATTCAAATTCTTGTCTATGAACCTTATTTTATTGGTTTTATGGCCAAATCCAGCACCTGTATCGTTGAGGGAGTTCAATACAATGGCATCCAATCGTTTTCGTTTTAATTTGCCTTTGGCATTTTCGATCTCGTTTTCTGTTTCTAAAGCAAAACCTACCAAAAACTGATTTTTCTTCTTCTCTCCCAACGATAATAGAATATCCTTATTCTTTACTAAGGAAATCGATAATTCAGAAGTCGATTTTTTTAGCTTTTGATTTGCAATCGTTTTTGGTTTGTAATCGGCGACCGCCGCGGCACAGATAACAATATCACTATCGTCATATGCCCTATGTGTCGCTTCGTACATTTCATCGGCAGATACGACTTTGATGCATTCAATCGAAGGGTGCTTTACGGTTAAATGGGAAGGTCCAGAAACCAATACTACTTCGGCACCTAATCGCGCTGCAGCCTCGGCCAATTCGTAACCCATTAGGCCGGTTGAATGGTTTCCTATAAAACGAACAGGATCAATGGCCTCATGAGTAGGTCCCGCCGTAATCAACACTTTCTTTCCATTTAGAGGTAGGCTTCCCCTAATGTTATTGATGATAAAATCTACAATATCTTCTGGCTCTGCCATGCGCCCTTCTCCGTGAAGTCCACTCGCCAATTCCCCTGAAGTAGCAGGAATCATTACGTTCCCATATGCTTTCAATTTTTCGAAGGAAGCCTGGGTAGAGGGGTGTTTGTACATATCCAAATCCATAGCCGGGGCAAAATAAACCGGACATTTGGCAGACAGATAGGTGGCCAACAACAAACTGTCGCAGTTACCACTGGCCATTTTCGAAAGTGTATGCGCCGTTGCAGGTGCAATTAGCATTATATCGGCCCAGAGACCAAGCGCCACATGATTGTTCCAATCGGTCGAATTCCCTTCTTGCTTCACAAAGTCGGTAAGAGCCGGATGTTTGGATAGAGTGGCGAGTGTTAGGGGGGAAACAAAAGAGCTGGCACTCTCGGTCAACAAAACGCGGACCTCTGCACCAGCTTTTATCAATAATCGAACAAGAAAAGTCGTTTTGTAAGCGGCTATGCCCCCGGTAATACCAAGGAGGATGTGTTTGCCGGCCAACATGCTACTAAACGTCTTTGTCTGTATTCCTGTGATATATCTTTTCGTTCAACCACTCCTCTACTGCCAATGCATGTGGCTTGGGAAGCTTTTCGTAAAATTTGGATACTTCGATTTGTTCCTTGTTTTCGAATACTTCCTCCAAACTGTCACTATAGGTGGCGAATTCTTCTAATTTCTCCAACAACTCTTTCTTGATTTCCGAATTGATCTGCACAGCCCTTTTCGCTGTAATGGAAATCGCCTCATAGATATTGTTTGTTTCCTTGTCGAACTCGTTCTTATTAACAGTTACGGTAGATACCGGCGCCTTAGAATTTTTCAGGTCATTCATATTCATGGTACTATGATTATTATTTGGCCTCCACTGACGGTTGCCCTAGTAATTCTTTATTGATTTTTTCCATTAATTTATCTGCCTTTTCCAAAAACTCGGTTTCGGGGTACTGCTTTAATAACAGTCCATAGGCCAATTTTGCCTCGTTCAATCGTATCGGTTTCATTTGATTGGTACTATTCATACCATATTCGGTAGCTGATTCGAAACGATAAAAGAGCGCTTTTTCCATGTAGGCAGAACCGGGATAGTCCGTGACAAAATTATCAAATGCCGCTATAGCAGGTACCAAGAAAGACAGGTCAAATTTACCCAACTTGTTGAATTGCTTAGCGATTTCATAAGCCTTTCGCTCCTTTTTTGTAGTCAACTCCTTGGCCATCTGATTCGCTTCCGGAAAGTATTCAGAATCGGTATACGCATTGATAAAAGTCTGTAACTTCGCCAAGGCTTTATCAGTATCCGCTTGATCCAATGAATGTTCGGGACTAAGCATATAATAGCATTTGGCACCAAGAAATGAAGCCTGCGCCACTTTTTCACTTTTAGGGTAAGACTTTACGAACCGTTCGAACTGATAGCCCGCCATGTTGAAGTCTTTACGTTGAAAATAAGAATCTGCCAAAAAAAACATGATCCGCTCTCCTTGGGGTTTGCCCACATATTTCGGGGCAATTTGTTCAAAAAGTCTATTGGACCTTTTGTAATCGCCCTCGTCATAGAGTTTTTGCGCCAATTCATACTTCGCCTTTACATCTTCATTTTTCAGCACTTTCTGGTACTCGCTACAAGAGCCCAGCAATCCTATGAGAAGGATAAAAGAAAGGATTCCTCTAATTTTTAAAAACATTTTGCAAAATTACGGATTATCGTCGGATATAAAAAACAAAAAATCAACCGCTAAAATAACGGGAAATCATGTGTATCTAGACCTATTTAGGTAAGATTTAACGAACTACACCGTATGCTTTGCAAATTGCTCGATAAATAAAGTCAACTTGTTCTTTAAAGACTGGGTGGCCTCAATCAAAGGGAGGCGTACGGTTGCATTGCAGAGTCCCAAAAGTTCAAAAATGGCTTTGATACCAGCGGGATTGCCCTCTTCGAAAATAAGCTCCATCCCTGTTGTTAGTGATTGGTGAAGTGCTTTCGCTTCCCTTGATTCCCCCTGCAATCCGAGTCGTATCATTTTGGAAAACTCAGTAGGGAGCCCTTGGCCTAGAACAGAGATAACACCAGAACCGCCTGCCAAGACGGTATCCAATGCCGTAACATCGTCTCCGGAAAGCACATAAAACTCTGCCGGTTTGTTATGCAGTATTTGCCTTATTTGGCCCATATCACCGGAAGCCTCTTTGATAGCAATGATATTGCCACAATCGTTCGCCAGTCGTAAAGTCGTTTCAGGTAACATATTGCTTCCTGTTCTACTGGGCACATTGTAAAGAATAATGTCTTTTTCGGTGGCGGCGGCAATCGCCTTGAAATGCTGATAAATACCCTCTTGGGTGGGTTTATTATAGTATGGGGAAACTGAAAGAATAGCGTCAAAATCGGAAAGATCTTGTTGTTGCAACTCCTCGATAACGGCCGCCGTATTATTACCTCCGATTCCGAGAACCAGCGGAAGCCTACCGGCATTGGCAGCAACTACGGTAGTAGCAACCAACTGCTTTTCTTTTTTGCTTAGGGTAACCGATTCCCCAGTAGTTCCCAAAACTACCAGATAGTCGACTCCTCCATCGACACAAAAATCTACGATACGCGACAAAGCGGCAACATCTACCTGTAAGTCCTCGGTAAACGGGGTTACGAGTGCCACACCTGTTCCAACTAACTTCTTCATTCCTTTTCTTTATCTCTTTTAACCTTTCCTTTGCATTGGGAGAACGTTTATTTTTCACATTCTCCTTTATACTTAGGGTCCGATCTCATTCAATACCCCCAAGTATTTTTTTAACTCTTTCTTAAAAACCGTAAAATCATCTAAAGCCACGTCTAATATCAAATCATTGAAATAGCTATCAATCTCCCTAAAACCGACTCGAAAACGAGCTTTGGTCTTTACGCTCATTAATTTCATTAACAAATTGTCCTCTTTGTAATAGTTGACCAATAAGTCGTACTCCCTACTCAAAAACTCCAGTGCGTAACTGTTTTCGATACTTCCGTTCCATCCCAAATCCTTATCCGAAAAAACGGGTGTTGAATACGGGGAATTTTTATCATAATAACTTTTGTATCCTATTATTTTTACCGCATTCGGCCGTAAGGCATATTCTTCTTGAAACTGATAGAACACATCGGTATCGGCGAACTGATCCATATCTACGATACATCCCACCGAGGTGATACCGTGGGTTCTATCGGCAGGAACTACTGGTTGTTGTAATGCTTCATTTAAAAACTTTACGCCAGATTTGTACTTGAGCTTATCTTTTATTCCTTTAAACATGTATTTTTACATTTTGAACACCCTACTATTTCTAGTTGCACAAGATTGTAAATTGGTGTAATACAAATGTAAAGAATATCCACTCACCTTAAGGCAAAGATAAAAAGGATGATGTTTTTAAAAATACAACAATTTGTTTTATTTGTAACAATCATAATGCTTTCATCCTGCAAAGAAAAGCGCTCCGAACTCATCGAAATAACCGCCGCACAAGTATCGATAACCGATACCATCACTAAAACCGAATCGATCGAGACCTTTGTTCTCCCCTATCGGAATCGTATCTATGAGGTGCTCGATAGTGTTCTGGCCTTCGCTCCAAATACCATCTCGAAAGAAGACGGGCGCTACAATACCACTGCAGGAAACCTGATGGCCGATATTGTAATGGAACAGGCAAATCCGATTTTTAAACTACGTACCGGAAATCAGATCGACTTTGTATTATTGAATCACGGCGGTATACGGTCCGTCATCTCTCAAGGACCTGTTACTGCCAGAACCGCCTACGAGGTAATGCCTTTCGAAAACAACATTGCCGTTGTGGAGCTATCAGGGCCCTCGGTGCTTGAACTTATTACATATCTTATTAGTTCCAAGAGGGCGCACCCCATTGCCGGTATGCAAATTGTACTTGACCAAAAAGGCCAACTGAAAACCCTGACAATCGGAAATAAGGAATTTAATAAAAATCGGAATTACTGGGTGGCCACAACCGATTATTTAGTAAACGGCGGTGATAGCATGGTTTTTTTTAAAGATGCCTTAACCGTAACCCCTATCGACTATTTGATACGAAATGCCATAATCGATTATTTCAAAAAGGTCGACACGATCGCCCCGATCATCGATGATCGTTATTACAGTCTTGAGTAATCAATTTGTATGTAGGAAGCACACTAAAGTACCTATGAATAACTTTTGCCAGCAAAGGTATGAACCTAATTGTTCTGTGTTAGTTGGAATTTTAGGTTGATGCAAATATTGATATGAAAAGAAGAACGTTTTTAAAAAATCTATCAGCCTCCGGCACTTTGGCAGGTTTGGGAGGGCTTTCGCTCGAATCCTGTGTCAATCCTTACAGGAAGCACATTACCATCCTCCATACAAATGATGTGCATAGTCATATTGATGCGTTTCCAAAAGACCACAGTCAGTTTCCCGGATTGGGCGGACTCGCAAGAAGGGCCACTTTGGTGGAACAAATTCGTTCCGAAAACCCAAATACATTGCTGTTCGATGCAGGAGACATCTTTCAGGGCACCCCGTATTTCAATTTTTATGGCGGTGAATTGGAATTCAAGTTAATGTCGAAATTAAAGTACGACGCGGCTACCATTGGAAATCACGATTTTGATAATGGTATCGACGGGCTTCACGCCCAGTTACCCCATGCCAACTTTGAATTGCTATCGGCCAACTACGATTTTACCAATACCGTTTTGGACGGCTTTGTGAAGCCATACCGCACGTACCTCTTGGACGGTATCAAGATTGGTGTCTACGGACTCGGCATTCAACTAAAAGGCTTGGTCACCCAAGAGCTTTACAAAGAAACACAATACCTAGACCCCTATGATGTTGCATATGATTGTGAACGCATCTTGAAAAAACAAGAGCAGTGCGATATGATCATCTGCCTCTCGCACCTTGGATACCAGTACCAACAAGAAGATAGACCCAATGACCTTGAACTGGCCTCTAAAACCAAGTATACCAATCTGTTTATTGGTGGACACACCCATACCTTTTTGGACAAACCTACCGTGGTCAAGAACAATGCGGATGACCACGTATTAGTGAACCAGGTCGGATGCTTTGGTGTACATCTGGGACGGATAGATTTTTATTTTGACGCTCTAAAGAACAGCACTTCCAAAGGAACCCATATTACAGTATAAACCTGTTTACATATGTTTCATTTTTATCGAACCGATTCTAAAAATGAGGATTTCATAAGCCTTGTGGCTTTGCTCGACAAGGATCTAGCTCAGCGCGATGGAGATGACCATGCCTTTTACCATCAATTTAATGGCATTGACCTGCTAGACCATTGTATCGTCGTGTATTTGGATGAAAAACCAATAGCTTGTGGCGCCATTAAATCGTTTGATGAAACCGCCATGGAGATTAAGCGAATGTATGTACGGCCCAACCTTCGGGGAAAAGGTATTGCCACCAAGATGCTTACAGCACTTGAGGTATGGGCCAGGGAATTGGGCTATCGGTACTGTGTATTGGAAACGGGTAAAAGACAACCGGAAGCGATTGCTCTTTATAAAAAGAACAACTACCAAATTATTCCCAATTACGCTCCTTATGAAGGTGTCGAGAACAGTGTTTGTTTTCGAAAAGATATGCCCCCACAATCTGATGTAGACCACAAATCATCAGAATAACAAAAACACGGGCACTAGCTAGGAGTCCCTTTCCGATATATATAGTTGGGGTGCGTTAAAGGGTATACGAAAGTAGCGAAGTGTGAACAGCTTGCTCTATTTGAAACAACGAACGGAGGGAAACTGCATAAGAAATGATATATTTTGACGTTAGAAAATGGATGATTTACATTTCCTTACTCCCCCTAGCGCCTCTTTTTTTCTACTTGATCGATGGTCACTTCGAAAACGACCTTAAAAAAGGTATGCTGCATATCCTTTCTTTTATAGTATTAGCTTTTGTCAGTTATGCATTATTAACTGTTTTTGGCGTGCTTTTCGCTTTCTCGATTCCCTTTTTCATCTTCTTGATAATCGTGCTACATAGGTTCAAAAAATAATGAAATGAGGTTTAATTAGAGTTTAGTACAAACTCAACAAGTTGTAAATGCTCCTCTTCCAAGTTCACTTTCGGAAAGGTTTTACCTGCTCTTCGATACCAATAACCCGCATTAAATCTATCACCTTCCTTTCGGTGAAGATAGGCGTGGATCCAACTGCCTAAATAATCGTGTATTTCCTGCGCGATATCATGGGATGCTTCCCAATTGCCCTTGGCATCGTACCAGAGTGCCTTGAGGGCTTCGGGCCAACTTGGATTGGGATAATCTTCGGCTAAGGTTCTTGAAAAACAACTGTAATCTTTCGGTAGTACCATGAGTTCAGAAGCTTTGTTTCTATAAATCAGGATAAAGGTACGACCTATAATTAAAATATTTTTTTAACATTTTCGTTAGGGGTAGACCTAACCTTAACCTTCACATTTTGACCAATTTCAAAAGTCCCTCATACGGCACCAGAAATATCTTTTGTTCCAAAGACCTTCTTAGATTATTCGTTAGAAAAATTTTCTATTTCTGTTTTTTTATCTGTTTCATCAACCAGATTTCAGCACAATGGGAAAATCTAAATACTGGAATTAACGATAATCTGACAGGTGTTGTTTTTTTACAGGAAAATGGCATTGTATCGGGATCGAACGGATTATACATCACTACTAACGGTGGACAGGGAGCCACAAGCTGGAGTCGTTTCGAAATTACCGATAATACCGAAAACGCTACTATCTACAATAACGCTAGTTTTAACCATGTTTTTACGAAACCACGAAATACCGCCAACTCGGGATTTGTATATGCCATTGGAAAAGACAATGTAACCGATAAAGCGGTCCTTTTTAGAATTTCGATACCTTCTATGACCTACGAACTCATGTATGTTGGGCCTGAAGGTAGTGAATTGAACAAGATGGATTATTCCACCAATAGAGGTTTTCTTGCCGTGGGCACTAATGGCCTACTACTAACCTTTGAAGATGACGATCCGGCCCCTTTGGTGGTGGTAACTGATTTTAATGATGATTTAAATGCTATAGACTGTTACGGTTGGACCTGTTGGTTTGGTACTATAGACCGTATTATTACCGCAAACGTAAATAACGGCCCCATTCGTTTTACTACCTACCCTTCAACTGGCATAAACCATAAAGCAGTTTTTAAGAGTTCAAGTTCTGATATTGGTTTTTCAGTGGATTCCGGTTATATTTATTTAGGTCTCGGTAATACCACCGAGAACTTCAATTATGACTTTGGGCCGTTGAACGGCAACACCATATTTGAGAAAAATAGACTTCTCTTAATCGGTACGGATCACGGTATTTTTCGGAGCGACTCCAATCGTTCTTACTTGGAATGGCAACCTAGCTCCGGAACGGATAACATAAATCAGATTTGGTCTATTAATAACTATTCGAACAATTCCCAAACGACAAGTTATGCAGTTGGCGATAATGGCCTACTGCTTAAAACCGATAATGACGGCGGATCGACCAAGCCTTATGTGAAAATCAACGAAATCGGAGGCTGTGTCGGGAGCTATGTTTCCTATAACCAATACTTTACCGGTTCATCAACTAGTTGTAGATTTTATGTAGACGATGTTCTGCAGGGAAGTCAGTGTGGTGATTCTAAGGGAAAGATCTATAATGAAACGGGAGAACATGAGATTCGCCTTGTAGCTACTAACGATTATGGTGAAGAGACCACGGTATCCAAAACAATGCACATTGTGGATACCCCTCAAATTAATAAGCCCGTTGCAGTCAGCGATACCATTCTTTGCCATGAGGAATCTATAAGCATTCAAATTCAAAACTCGGAACCAAATGTTCAGTATGTGCTAAGAAGAGTTGACGAATTATCACAACTAAAAAACTTCGGCATAAGCCCTGTGGGCAATGGAGGTACAATAACACTGACCTCAAGCCTAATAAGTGAACCAGGCGAATTTTACCTGAGAGCTGTAAGCTCCTTGGCTCCCTGCCAGGAAGATTTTACAGACATCATAACTATTGAAGTAGAAAAAACCAAAGCGGACTATCACTATAACCTCATAAACGCTAAGATGAGTGAGCCAGTAGCATTCCATCAAACAAGTACCGATGCCCAGAATTTCTCATGGGAATTCAGCCAGAACGGCACAACCCAAAATGGTACCGGAGATTACAATACGATCAGCTTCTCTTCATTGGGGGAAACAAGTACAGGACTTACCGCTTGGTCCGATAATGATTGTTATGACCAAATAGAAGGAGATGGCCCTTATATATACGAAGAGCCAGCAATAACCCCATCTTGTTGGACTATCGGCTATACGGGTACCGACGTTCCTTGGAATGTAACCGGTTATAGCAACGGTATTCGAACCATGACCCCTACTTCTAACGGTTTTTTGACCACCGGTAGGCACCACAATGACGATGTTTTTGGCTCTCAATATGGTAGGTCGTTTAGCTTACCTACAGAAATTGGAGGTTATGTTGCCAAACACGATAGGGAGGGCACACTAAAATGGATGGTTCATATCGCCAATAATCAGGATAAAAATGAAATCGATTATGCCGTCGAAGATAAAGAAGGGAACATTTATATTTCAGGTTTCTCCAGAGGCATCCTCTATGACACAAGTGGCAACGAGATCGACCTTCGCGACCCTGCTTATAACTACCGTCAAACAGCAGGTTTTCTAGCAAAGTTGAATTCAGAAGGAACACTTGTTTGGCTTTTACAGTCTCGCTATCACAGACCTAGCAAACTGTATATAGACCATAACAACGACCTCATATCGGTCGGTACGATGGGAGGTGCCGTAGATCATGCTTATTATCTTAATGGGGCACTAACGCAAACTATTGGAATAAATGGACCAGGCTACAATAAAGGCCATGCCATTATGAAATATACTCCGGAAGGAACAATTCTATGGTCGACCGGTATGTCATTAACAAGTACTAATGGCCACGGAATAACAGATATCGGTTTTGACAATCAAAACAATATCTTCACGACGGGGCACTATGAATACGACGCTGATTTTTACTCTGCAGGCCAGAATGAAGTATCTGGACATTTGGAAGGTTTTCGAAGAGAAGACGGAAATTTCAGATACGGCGGAAAAACCTTTATTGCAAAGTTTGACACGAATGGTCAGTATATATGGAGTATGCGTGCACATACCGAGGGGCCTATCAATGACACCACCACTCCCTTTTCCATGGTCACCGATGATTTTGGAAACAGTTATATCTCAGGAAAAAACAACTGTACACAGCCTTCGTACAAACATACCTTTGAAAATACCGATAATACTGTTACCGCAGAAAGTGTCGGTGAATTTTATGTAGCCAAAGTGAATACAAATGGAATCTGTGAATGGATTCGAGGAGCTGCCCACTCTTATTACGGATATGGATACAAAGTTCTTCAAGAAGACAATGAGATATACACCATCGGTAGTGTTGGGGATAATAACCAAGGAACTCAGATGAATGTAACGTTCAATAGCACCAATATGCAAAATCGAGACTTGACCTTGGGCCAAAGTGACCTGTTTATGACCGTTCACGATCCTTCGGGAAACCTCAAGAGAATTGTGGTGAACGGAGCTAATGAAGACGTATTTTATGAATCTAATATTCCTGGCTTTTTCAAGGGAGAGGATAATCAGTTCTATCTAGGCATGAACGTTGGTTTTTTTATCAACAGAACCATCAAATATGCTCATTTCGGCAACACGATTAACGGATCTAACGGTATTGACGGTACAATAACACGGTTTAAGGAGTCTTGTGGTATCGAATATGACAATACCGACCCACAAGAACTTTCGGCAACTATTTTTGCCGAGCTTATTCTTTGCCATGGGGATGATTCCGGATACATACAGATGCTGCCAAATGGTGGAATCCCACCCTACAATTATGTAATAAAAAACGAACAAGCATTAGAAATATACAGCGGAACCGAGAACAGGGTGACCGGTCTTACCGCTGGCAATTATCAAGTAAATATATACGATTCTGATAGTAGGGTTTTTAGCCGCTATGCGAATATACCGGAGAGCGCCCCCATTGAAGTTAGCGTAACAACAACCGAGAACTCCGTTGCCGGAGGGGCCAATGGTGCAATTCAATTAGTTGCTACGGGGGGTAAGGCTCCTTATTCATTCGAGATTAGGATTGGAGAAACCATTTACAGCAGTGAAGGTACAGAGGGGAATTTCAACGAACTAGCTGCGGGAGACTATACCATAACGGTTACCGATTATTTTGGATGTCAAAAGCAGTTATCAGCTCGAATTACAGAACCAGGAGGCTTACAACTTGATGCCTTGGTACTTAACGTTACCTGTAAGGGAGCCAACGACGGTGAAATTTCGATAACAATTTTTGGTGGAAACTCGCCCTATAGCTATCAATGGACAAAGATCGATGAACCTTCATTTTCAGAAACTACACAAGACATCACCAACCTTGAGCCCGGCTCATACAACTTGATAGTAACCGATTCGGATAGTGAAACAATATCAGAAACCTATATAATTGACGAACCCACGGAAGATTTTGACAATGATGGCATCGGTAATCAGTGTGATGAGGATATTGACGGTGATTCAATAATCAATACTATCGACCTTTGTAATGAGACCCCCATGGGCCAGCCAGTCGATGAGAACGGATGTGCTTTGGAAACATTACCCTTGGACAACTTTCTCGCCCAAGGCGTTGGAGAATCTTGTGTCAACAGTAAAAATGGTCGTATCACGATTACCTCTAAAAACACGACCTATAATTACAACGCAATCATTTGGGGGGGAGGAGATACCTTTACATCACAAGAATTTACGGAATCTGTAACTTTTAATAGTTTGGTCGCAGGTCTGTATACGATTTGTATCGTAGTGGATGAAATTGAAGGGTTTAAACAGTGTTTTGATTTTACGCTAACAGCTCCCGCACCTTTAGAAGTTGCTTCGAAAACGAACATCTCGAATAAGTCGGTTTCATTACGACTCAACGGGGGAAAAGTATATACCATTACCCTAAATGAAACAGAGTATCTAACTTCTGAATCGGAAATAACCTTGCCCCTTTCCCATGCAGAGAACACCCTATCAGTGAAAACGGATAAAAACTGTCAAGGCATTTTTAAGGAGACTATAATACTATCGAGTAAGATGTCTGTTTATCCTAATCCCATCAAAAAAGGCGATGTAACCATTCAACTCGAAAATGATTCCAAGGGACAGGCGGAATTAAGCTTATTTTCAAACAATGGTTTGTTAGTAGCTCGTAAAAGTCAAGAAATCAATACCGGCAAGCTGCATTTCAACATGGATCATATTCCCCCGGGAGTTTATACTTTAACTATCAAAACGACCGATAATTCCTATACAAGAAGAATTATTAAGAAATAAAAAATGAGACGTATTAAATATTGTTTTTCCATAGTTTGTTTTGTAATGTTATTTGCTTGTGAAAAAGCAACCAATGAAACCACGGAGCAAGAAATTGAGGCGGAAGAAGAGACATCTGAAGAGGACGTATCAAGTCCCGAAGGAGCTGTCTTACTCTTTCCCGAACAAGACTCTGAATGTAATGAAGGTATTATAGTTAACGATACAGAAAGTACCGTGACCTTTAGATGGGAGGTTTCTAAAAACACCGATACATATCAGATAGTTATCGAAAGCATCCATGATAAAACAATTTCATTTGTTGAATCTGATCGTAACATGGCTGAGATAACTATAGATAGGGCAAAAGCCTTTCAGTGGCATGTAATATCAAAATCGGAGGTTAGCGAGGAAACTGCTCAAAGTGAAATTTGGAAATTCTACAATGCTGGTGAGGGCATTTCAAACCATGTCCCATTTCCAGCTGATGCAATTTACCCCGAAAGTGAAACAGAGGTGACAGCGTCTAATTCAAAAATCACCTTACAATGGTCTGCATCCGATGTTGATAATGATATTGTTAACTACGAAATATTCATTGATACCCAAAACGACCCGAGAGAGAGTCTAGGAATCATCAGTGATACAAGTATTGAAGTTGAAGTTGATTCGGGAACCATCTATTATTGGAAGGTTTGGACGAATGACGAAAATGGCAATCGATCTAGATCAACCGTTTTCAATTTTACCGTAAAGTAGTTACCTTAACCAAATATCCGGATTCAAATAGAACATACGCTTCCACCCCTGTACAGAGACCTCGTCGTATAAATGTGGGTAAGGAAAAGGTGAAGTAATCGCATAGTGCAAATGCGGTGGTTTGCCTTTGGCATTTCCGGTATCGCCCACCGTGCCGATAACTTCCCCAAGATCTACTGGCTCTAAGGGAACCGTATGTATCTCATCTAAATGCGCATAGTAATGAAAGCGCCATTTTGGACCTAATATCATAACGGACTTCCCCCCTTTTCCGCCCTCATGGGTATAGACAACGACACCATAAGTCGCGGCAACCACATCCGTGCCCTTGTCAGCAAAAATATCTATACCCTTATGCGTAATGGATGTTCCCCAAGGATAGGCCCAAAACGATTTTTTATCCCAGCTTTGAATCGTAGCTCCCTGTACAGGGATATTCATTGGCTGCGGAAGTAGAAAACCCATAATCAAAATAAGGAACGGTACCCAAAACCATTTACGAACGGACCTGTTCCTAACCATAAAGGCAAAAGTGGTCAATAGCACAAACCAAAAGCGTCTGGTGGTGTTGGTGATCATTGAAAAACGTATAGCATACCTAATATACGAACCCTAGCTAAAAGATGTTTCGAAAACGTACCATCCTGTCAATTATAATTCGATTTATTTAAATGATACTCGATGGAATGTAATTGAGTTGTAAAAACTATACTACCAAGTGTAAGAACTCCTGCTCCGAAATAATAGGTACTCCCAATTTTTCAGCTTTCGTACGCTTGCTCGGCCCCATCTTATCTCCCGCTACCAGATAGGATGTTTTGGAGGAAATACTGGAACCTACCTTGCCTCCATTTTCTTCTATCAATTTTTTAAGCGCATCTCGACTAAATGTTTCAAATACACCCGAGACGACTATGGTAAGTCCCTGCAATTTGTCCGTTTGGTTCGCTAACTGTTCCTCTGAAATGGCGAATTGAACACCGTACCCCTTTAGACGGTCGATAATGGTTCTATTAGCATCATTTTCAAAGAATTCCACTACCGATTGGGCGATGCGCTCACCAATTTCGTCCACGGCTGTCAATTCAGCTTCGGAAGCCGCCATTAGGGCATCGATGTTTTTATAGGCCTTGGCCAACTTCTTTGCGACCGTTTCACCCACAAATCGAATCCCCAGGGCAAACAACACCCGTTCAAACGGAATTTGTACGGAAGCCGCCACCCCTTGCACCAGATTCTCAGCAGATTTCTCGGCCATTCGTTCCAACGGCATTATTTGTTCTTTGGTCAACTCGTAAAGGTCCGCATAATTCGTAATGAGTCCTTCTTTAAAAAGCAACTCTACTGTTTCACTTCCCATTCCCTCTATGTCCATGGCTTTACGCGAAATGTAATGTTGTATACGCCCTGTAATTTGGGGAGGACATCCGTAGTAATTGACACAGTAGTGTTTTGCATCTCCTTCTGTGCGAACCAGCTCGGTATGGCATTCCGGACAATGTGTGATGTACGCCGTAGGGCTGGAATCAACGGGTCTTTTCGAAAAATCGACCCCAATAATCTTAGGAATGATCTCACCTCCCTTTTCCACAAAAACAGTATCACCTTCTCGAATATCGAACTTCGCAATTTGGTCTGCGTTATGCAGCGATGCCCGCTTTACCGTAGTACCCGCCAACAAGACCGGTTGTAAGTTGGCGACGGGTGTAATAGCTCCGGTACGGCCTACTTGGTAGGTAATCTCATGTAAAACGGTAGATACCTGTTCTGCCTTGAATTTGTAGGCCATAGCCCATCTTGGGGATTTGGAGGTGAACCCCAACTCGTCTTGTTGTTGCAAGCTGTTTACTTTAATGACCACCCCATCCGTTTCATAAGGCAAGTCATGGCGGTGTACATCCCAGTAGTCCACAAAGTCGATTACCTCTTGGGTCGTCTTACATAATTTAGCGACTGTTGGCACTTTAAAGCCCCAGTCCCTTGCCTTTTGAAGCATTTCCCATTGTGTGGCAATCCCAGTGCCCTCTCCAACAATACCGTACAACAAACAATCTAACGGACGTTGGGCCACCAGTGTACTATCTTGCAGCTTTAGACTACCAGAAGCCGTATTCCTAGGGTTCATATAAGGGTCTTCCCCATTGGCAACACGCACCTCGTTCATTTTGGCAAAGCCTTCAAAGGGCAGTACAATTTCCCCACGAATATCGAACTTCTCCGGATAATTGCCTTTCAACCGTAGTGGTACCGATTTTATGGTTTTTACATTCGTAGTCACATTATCGCCTTGGGTACCATCTCCCCGCGTAATCGCCCTTAGTAGTTGTCCGTTTTCGTACGTTAAGCTGATGGAAGCTCCGTCGTATTTTAGTTCACAGGTGAATTCGACCATCACATCGCCCAGTACCCGTTGTATCCGCTTTTCCCAATCTTCCAAATCCTCCTTTGAATAGGAATTGTCGAGGGAGTACATGCGGTGGTCATGTACCACCGTTTCAAAGTTTTTGGTCACCATACCCCCTACCCGAAGCGTTGGAGAGGCTTGATCATAATACTCTGGATACTTCGCCTCCAATTCCTGGAGCTCTTTCAATTTCATGTCGAACTCATAGTCGGTAATGGTGGGGTTATCCAGTACGTAATAATTGTAATTGTGTTCCCGTAATTCTGAACGCAATGCTTCAATTTGTTGTTGGGTGGTCATTGTTTAATTTTATGCTAGTATGTTAAAAGCCCCTTTGGAGCTTGGCAGTCGTTTTTCGTTGTATTGACAGTTGTTATTGGAACCATTATATTTCCTTAATAAGAGAACAATCGTTGTAATCAAAGATCAAACTTGATCTTTTTGAATCCATTTTGGTAATGGCAACGGTTGATACTCCTCCATTTTTTGTAAAAGACCATCCACCGAATCGCCTACCAAAAGCATCTCATAATTCTCCTGCTTTAAGAAACCTTCTCGTACCATTTTTCGGAGCATCGCCAGCAAATCATTATAAAACCCGTTCGTATTCAAAATTCCTATCGGTTTTTGGTGTAGGCCCAATTGCGCCCATGTGATCATTTCGAAAAGTTCTTCCAACGTACCATACCCCCCTGGCAACGTAATAATGGCATCGGATAATTCGTGCATCTTCAATTTACGCTCATGTATGTTCTCGGTAATGATCAATTCCGAAAGCCCGGGATGGTACACTTCTTTCATCATTAAAAAATCTGGGATGACCCCGATGACCTTTCCTTGCTGATCCAAAGCCCCTTGTGCCACCTTTCCCATTACCCCTATGATGGCGGCGCCATAGACCAAATCAATACCTCTTTTGGCCAAGGTAGCGCCAAGTTGGGTGGCTTCGGAAAGCACCTTGGGGTCGTTTCCTTCACTACTGCCACAAAAAACCACCACACTTTTCATAATTCATCATTTTTAAATGGCCTATCACCTCAATGGCTAGCCAGGCCGCAATAGTAAAAAAGGTTTGATCGGTTGCTTGCCTGCTCTTTTCATTCAGAACAATTTGGCCTTTAGCATCCGATCATTTCCGAACATGTCTTTTCGAAGCTCAATATCTGTAAAATTATGTTTTTCTAAAAGTAGTCGGGTTTCTTTTGCCAAATATTGGTTTATTTCAAGATACAAGCTTCCTCCGGGAATCAAATTTTTGCAAGAAAACCGAACAATATGTTCGTAAAAAACCAACGGATGTTCATTGGAAACAAACAAGGCTAAAGCCGGTTCGTAGTCCAGTACATTTTTATGCATTTCCGCCTTTTCCAGTTCTCGCACATACGGGGGGTTGGAGATAATGATATCGAAAGGGCGACCCAGAGATTCTAGATGCGCAATATCGGCTTGGGTGAACTTAATGTCCACTCGATGCTCCTTGGCATTCCGCTCCGCAAGTTCCAATGCTGCTATTGACACGTCTAAGGCGTGTAACTCTGCCCGTGGTAGGCTTTTGGCCAAGGAGACGGCGATACAACCACTACCGGTGCCAATATCCAACAACCGGAGTTCACCGGCCTTACTATTTTGATTTAGGTCGATTGCTGAAAGTCCGACTTCCAGTTTGTCGGTTACTTGATTCCCCAAGATCGGGGAAGTGCTTGCTACATCTTCCAAAACCCAGCGAACGAGTTCCTCGGTTTCAGGTCTAGGTATCAATACGTTTTCATTTAGAAAAAAATCCAAGTCCATAAATTGCGTAGAACCGATGATATACTGAATAGGCCGATGAAGTCGCAATGCCGATAAAGCCTCAAAAAAAGGTTGCTCCTGCTCCTTAGAAACAACAATATCGGGTCGTATGGTAAGAACAAAGCGCTCCCATCCCAAATAATGTTCTACCAGTAAATAAAAAAAACTAGTTACCTCCTCTTTTGCATAATGCGCATCGAGTTCTTTATGATAAATAGCCTTGATATCTTTTAAAAGCATGGTAAGGGGAACATAGGGTGCATAAAAAATTGACCAAGGAGTGCCGTGGAATAGCTAGTTTTCATATAGCTTCGAATGCTTTAATTATCCTATTTTTGCGATGTGAAGATACTGGAAATGCCACCAATTCTAAAATCGGAAATCCGCTAGCATTACAATGCACACCATTGACGAAAAATACATGCTACGATGCATCGAAATCGCAAAAAACGGATTGGGGACTGCCGCACCGAATCCAATGGTGGGAGCTGTTATCGTTCATGAGGGAAAGATTATCGGAGAAGGATTCACCAGTTCTTTTGGAGGGCGCCATGCCGAAGTCAATGCTATTAACTCCGTATCCGATAGCGGTAAATTAAAAGACAGCACCCTATATGTAACCTTGGAACCTTGTTCCCATTTTGGAAAGACCCCTCCATGTGCGGACCTAATTGTTGAAAAAGGGATTCCCAGCGTGGTGATCGGACTTGTCGATCCCAATGAAAAGGTGGCGGGACAGGGAATACAAAAACTAAAGAATGCCGGGTGCCAAGTAAGCGTTGGTCTACTAGAAAAGGAGTGCCGCTTTCATCACAAACGTTTTTTGAAGTTTCAAGAACGGCGAAGGCCCCACGTTATACTAAAATGGGCTCAAACAAAAGATGGTTTCATCGCCCCGGAATCCATGAAAAGAGCTTCCGAACCACAACCTTTTTGGATTACTGATCAACTTTCAAGGCAATTGGTGCATCGCTGGCGTAGTGAGGAACAGGCTATTTTGGTCGGCACTAATACAGTGTTACTGGATAATCCAAGGTTGGATGTGCGGCAATGGTCTGGCCAATCTCCTTTGCGAATCATATTGGATAAAACCTTAAAAATCGACCGGGGCTTTCACGTGTTAGATGGTAGTATCCCAACACTAGTACTTACCGAAGTGTCGAATACCAGCAGCTACCTTAAAGGAATCGATTATGCCCGGGTCGATTTTTCACGACATCTAGCATCACAAATATGTACGGTTCTCTACCAACGAAATATTAACAGTGTACTTATTGAAGGGGGTGCCAAAACATTAAACACGTTCCTCGAGGCTGATTTGTGGGACGAAGCAAGGGTATTTATCGGAGCAAATAGATTCGGGAAAGGGTTAAAAGCCCCTGTGCTAAAAATGGAGCCTTCTTACTCGAAAGAAGTAGGGGGCAATGATTTGTTAAATGTATACATTCATGATTAAGAACATTATATTTGACTTTGGGGACATCTTTATTGATTTAGATAAAGAGGTGGTTTTTCGAGAGATTGAAAAAAACGGCGGCAATCCTGAATTAACACCAGAACTATTAGCCGTCAACCATCGTTTTGAGGTCGGTGAGATTTCTCCAGAGGAATTTGTAGTACAGCTGGGCATGCTCTTTCCCAACGTATCCCCAAACGAGATTATACGTATCTGGAATTCCATGCTCCTCGATTTTCCCGATTATCGGTTAGAGTTCATAGAAACACTGGCCACAGAAGACGACTATCGCTTGTTTCTCTTAAGTAATACGAACGCCCTGCACATCCCACACGTGCAAAAAATTATGGGACACCATACATACCGTCGTTTTCAAAACTGTTTTGAGCAGTTTTACCTTTCCCATGAAATTCATTTAAGAAAACCCGACTTCGAGGTTTTTGAGTTTGTATTGGATCAGAACAATTTGAAGGCAACTGAAACTTTCTTTGTAGATGACACAAAGGAAAACACAGACGCCGCAACCTCCCTAGGAATTAAATGCTGGCATTTACAGGTCGGAAAAGAAGATATTACAGAACTTAAAAACAAACTATAGCATGCTATATCTTGCGCTGAGCGTACTATTTTCAAGTCTCATTTTTGTTATCTTCAAACTGTTTCAGGTCTATAAAATAGAAACGCTCTACGCAATCATCACCAACTATTTTGTGGCGAGTGTTGTTGGTCTCTTGTTTTATGACGGAACCGTTAACGTTTCACAAATACCTCAAAAGTCTTGGTTTTGGGGAACTTTTTTACTGGGTTTTTTATTCATAGCGGTCTTTAACCTTATGGCCGCCACGGCCCAACGTGTTGGTGTCTCCGTCGCTTCGGTGGCTACCAAAATGTCGCTTGTGATACCCGTTATCTTCGGGGTGTTCGTTTATCAAGAAACCTTGGGTACCATAAAGGTAGTAGGAATTCTTTTGGCTTTGGCGGCGGTCTATTTCGCTTCTATAAAACACGGGCGATCGGGAGTAAAAAGCAACTCCTTATGGCTTCCAATATTGGTTTTTTTGGGTTCGGGATGTATCGATACAAGCCTTAAGTACATTCAGGAGGTCTATATCGAAGAGGCTGAATTTCCCTTATTTTCCGCTACGGTTTTTGGTTCTGCCGCTTTGGTCGGTGTCCTTCTTATAATTATTAAAGCCATTAAAGGTTCCTTTACGGGCAATCTTAAAAATGTTATAGGAGGGGTTGCCCTGGGCATCCCCAACTATTTCTCCATCTATTTTTTGCTGAAAGCCTTGCAAAACGACCAGTTGAACAGCGCATCGGTGTTTACTATTAACAATGTTGCCATTGTAATGTTTTCAACCTTTTTGGGCATTCTATTGTTTAAGGAATCTATCAGCACCAAAAACTGGGGTGGTATAGCACTCGCTATCATAAGCATTGTGCTAGTAGCATTTTTTTAGGGTACGTTTAAATTTTATTTTGGAATTTGTTATCAGAAATTATAGTGCCAATTGAAGTGTCAAAAACTGCTAAGGATAGAATTTGGTAGGATCAAACGAGTATTTTGATCAAGATAAAGCAACGAAAAAAGGGCAGTGACAAAACTGAAGGATACAAACTGAACAGACAGTTAATATATGGATTCAGATACCTTTAAAACCTTGGTTACCCCGTCGGAAGAGATTCTTTTTAAAGAAAAAAAGAGCAAGTTTTATGGGTACGCCTTCCCGCTTCTAACGGCATCCGATGCGAAGCCTATCATTGAATCGCTCAAAAAGAAACACCATACCGCGAACCATGTTTGTTATGCTTGGCGAATAGGAATTGAACAGTATACCTATCGAACAAATGATGACGGTGAGCCGAACAATTCTGCCGGAATGCCTATTTATGGCCAAATACAATCCTTTGAAGTAACTAATGTGTTGGTGGCCGTAGCGCGAATTTTTGGAGGCACAAAACTGGGAGTAGGCGGCCTGATCGGGGCTTATCGTACGGCAGCCCATATGGCCTTGGGCAATGCGAACATTATAGAGAAGGTAGTGACCACAAAATTTGAACTTACATTCGACTACCCGCAGATGGACCTGGTCATGCGACTCATTAAACAACAACAACTAAACCTGGTTTCCCAAAAGTTGAATTTGAATTGTAGCATAACCATTGATGTAAGGAAAAATAGGGCCAAGTCTATCTACGCACTATTCGATGCCCTATTCGGAATCGACATTCAAGAAATTGAATTTATATGATCTTCGATGTGTTATGCAACTTGGCATTCGATTTCAATGTCACATCTAAACCTGTAATCGGCATATTCTTGATTGTTGAAAAGAAATGTGCGTGCCGTTTCGGCCTGTTAACCATCCTGGTATTCTTTTAGAATCTTTTTCATGAGGTAATCCGGACATTTTATCGGGCGATCGGTCTTCATATCGATGAAGGCCAAGGTCGTGCTGGCCTCTATCAAAAGCTCCTTGTTTTCGTTAAAAATTTTATAGTCGAAATCAATTTTGACCAAGGGTGCTTTTTTGAGTCTGGTACGAACTAGGAGCAGGTCGTCGTACTTTGCCGATTTTTTAAAATCGATATGTAAGGATATTACCGGGAGCATCACTCCACTTTCCTCCATGTGCTTGTAAGAGATCCCTAGTTGACGCAACCATTCTACTCTTCCCATCTCTAAATATTGCGCATAATTCCCATGATAGACAACTCCCATCTGGTCTGTTTCAGAATATCTTACCCGAAAAGAAATTTCGTTAAAAACCATATTTTTTGAGTTAAAAAGTATATATTTAAAGAGGTTCGAAGATGCGGTTGAACATGATAAAAAAAAAGCGGAAATTCAATAGCTTTTGATTTTTTTTTTAGATTTTTTGTTCACATATTTGTCCCACTTTGAAACCAAGGTTTGCTCCGACCTATTTTAGACCTACATACTAGATAACTAACCGACAAATAAGAAAACTTTAGAATGAGTGTTACTGCAAATTCCGTATGGAACAATTGTTTGGCCTTTATCCAAGATAATATCCAACCGCAGGCATTCAAGACATGGTTCGAACCTATTCAACCGGTCAAGCTTTCAGACAATGCATTAAGCATTCAAGTTCCCAGCAAATTTTTTTATGAGTGGCTCGAAGAGCACTATGTTAAGTTACTGAAGGTAGCATTGACCAAAGAATTGGGGGAGACCGCTAAATTGGTATATGTTATTAAAATGGAAAACACCTACGGTAACCGGGAACCTTTTACCGAAAAAATACCGAGTGTAAACAGAGGAAATATGACTCCGCAGGAAATGGATGTTCCAATCAAGTCTAAAAATCCGGAATTAAAGAATCCGTTCGTAATACCTGGTATTCGAAATATCAAGATCGAGTCACAGCTAAATCCGAATTATAATTTTGACAATTTTTTGGAAGGTGATTCGAACCGACTAGCAAGATCGGCAGGTATGGCGGTTGCCAATAAGCCAGGGGGGACCTCTTTTAATCCCTTATTGGTCTTTGGTGGTGTTGGTCTTGGGAAAACACATTTGGCACATGCCATCGGGGTAGAAATCAAAGACAAATATCCGGAACGCACGGTGCTTTATATCTCGGCCGAAAAATTCACGCAGCAGTATATTGAATCGGTCAAGAAGAACACGAGAAATGATTTTATTCATTTCTACCAATTAATCGATATCCTGATTATTGATGATGTGCAGTTTTTATCCGGAAAATCAGGAACCCAAGATGTATTTTTCCATATTTTCAATCACCTACATCAAAATGGGAAACAGGTAATCCTTACTTCCGATAAGGCGCCCGTAGATATGCAGGATATTGAGCAACGTTTGTTGTCGCGATTCAAGTGGGGACTTTCTGCGGAACTGCAGAATCCCGATTACGAAACCCGTATTTCAATTTTAAAGAACAAATTGTACCGGGACGGTGTCGAAATGCCGGAAGCCATTGTCGAATATGTGGCCAAACATATTAAAACGAATATACGAGAACTAGAAGGGGCTATTATTTCCTTGATTGCCCAATCTTCCTTCAATAAAAAAGAAGTGACACTGGAATTGGCGCAACAGGTCGTTGAAAAATTTGTCAAGAACACCAAAAGGGAAGTTTCAATTGATTACATTCAGAAAGTAGTCTCCGATTATTTTGAAATGGATGTGGCTACCCTACAGTCTAAAACACGAAAGAGACACATCGTACAAGCTCGACAACTCGCCATGTTCTTTGCCAAAAAATTCACGAAGGCCTCTCTAGCCAGCATCGGCTCCCAAATTGGAAAACGAGACCACGCTACCGTGCTACATGCCTGTAAAACCGTCGACAACCTCGCTGAGACCGATAAACAGTTTAGAAAATACATCGAGGACCTTACCAAAAAATTCTCTTAACTTTTTATGGTTACCAAAATCTTGATGGTGTGCCTGGGCAATATTTGTAGGTCTCCATTGGCAGAGGGACTATTACAAAGCAAAATAGACCCCACTCGGTTTTTTGTGGATTCTGCGGGC
Organism: uncultured Flavobacteriaceae bacterium; assembly: GCA_947493175.1. Lineage (GTDB taxonomy): Bacteria > Bacteroidota > Bacteroidia > Flavobacteriales > Flavobacteriaceae > Pelagihabitans. Next base: position 622,240 of record CANLQD010000002.1, read on the forward strand.
ACAGGAGGATACCACGTAGGGGAAAAACCTGATGAGCGAAGCATCATGGTGGCCGCCAAATACGGATTGGATATTAGTCAACAACGCTGTAGAAAGCTAACTTTCAACGACCTAAAAGAGTTCGATTACATCTATGCCATGGATCGGGACAATTATAGAAACATACTCAGTTTGGCAGAAACAGCGTCTGAAGTGGCTAAAGTCCATTTGCTTTTAGATAGCATAGATGCGGGAAGCCTTGAAGTTCCAGACCCCTACTATGGCGGTAAGGACGGTTTTGAACATGTTTACAAACTCATAGATGCCGCCTGCCAAAAAATTGCAGCGCAGCTACAAGACAACGACTAAATGACCCAAAATCGAGGAGAAAACGGGAAACTATACTTAATACCCACCACCCTTGGTGATAACGCGCCCTTGGAAGTGCTGCCTATTTCAGTAAAACAAGCCATTGAAAATATAGATCATTACATCGTAGAAAACGAAAAATCGGCCAGACGTTTTATTAAGAAATTGAGTCCTCGAAAATCGCAGCCAAGCCTTCACCTCGCATTGTTGAACAAGTATACCGAACCCGAAAGTATCCCGACCTTTTTGGAGCCCTGCTTCCAAGGCCACTCCATAGGTATTCTTTCGGAAGCCGGCGCCCCCGGGATTGCCGATCCGGGAGCAGCGGTCGTCAAGGTCGCACATGAAAAAGGAATTCAAGTGATTCCCTTAGTTGGTCCGTCTTCCATACTTTTGGCATTGATGGCCAGCGGAATGAACGGTCAGAATTTTGCTTTTAACGGATATTTACCGATTGATTCGGGTGAACGCAAAAGTGCTATCAAACAACTAGAAAAACGATCAAGAGAACTGCAACAAAGTCAATTATTTATCGAAACACCCTATAGAAACGACAAATTGTTGGCAGAGCTTACTAAAACACTATCGATACACACCCGACTTTGTGTGGCATGCGACATTACCTTGTCTACAGAGTTCATTGCCACCAAAACGGTTGAACAATGGCGAAAAACATCGATAGACCTTCATAAAAGACCGGCAATTTTTATTGTTCAAGGATAGCTGGTCCAATCAAGAAAGATTAAAAAACAAACCCCGACATCAAAATGTCGGGGACTGCACCATTTTCATATATGGTTCCACCTGCGAGGGGGAACAATTTCGTGTTATGGGAACTGTTTAGGCAGCATTCTAAACTTTTGGATTTCTTTTGGGTGCTACATAAGACAAATCGTAACCTGAAAACTTTCGAATGTACTTGGCAATGCTTGTACCATAACTATCGGTAACATCATAACTACCCCATGAACGTAAGTACTTTTTCACATTCCCAGGACCCGCTAAATGTGCAGCGGCCAATACACCCGATTCGGTGATTTCTACTCCACCAATGTACTTACCCACAAAGCGATCTATATCTTTTCGAAGTATCCACTTGTTACGGGCCATATTGGTATAAAAGGCCTTTTCCTGTAAGACCGGATCATTTAAAAATCGTGTCGCATTATACACGCCCATCAATTGCAAAGTTCCAATACCAAATTGATACTTTCCCAAATATCCCAATGTATTGATGGTAAAATAGTTCCCCTGCGACTCTTTAAAGGCAAGTGCCTCCTTAAAACCGATGTAGGAACTCCCCAAAAAAGGAGGCGCTACCATAAAAGTACTTACAACAGGTTGTCTTTTAGGATATATGGCCTCGGTAGGACATACCACTTTTAGGTTCTCTGGAACTTTCATTTCTGTTTTTACAAAATCAAAGCTCATTAAAAACAAAAGCAATAAAAGCGTGCAAAAAGAAATTACACATCTTCTCATATTCTCGTTTTCTTAAGACTCACAACACTCAAAAAGGAGTGCACGCTTAAATTTTTTCATTCAACAAAGATACGTTTGGTAAGAGGCTACGGTTGGCAAGAATTCGTTAAAAAAAGCCAAATTTAGTTAACATGATCAAATTTTGGGATGAAAAGTTACCTGTTAATGTGTTGTGAATTGATCCATCCGATGTACTGTTCTTTATTTCGGTTGTGCTGCGCCAAAGACTTGGCAAACTTGTGATATCCGAAATTTTCCACATTGGCGACCATGTAGAAATAGTCGTGTTTTTCTGGATTTAAAACGGCTTCCACTGCCGAAATATCAGGCATGGTAATCGGCCCGGGAGGGAGTCCGGCATACTTGTAGGTGTTATAGGGAGAGTCTATTTCAAGATCTTTGTATAATACTCTTTTTATGACCAGGTCAAAATCGTCTCGGTGTTTTTTTAAAGCATAAATGACCGTAGGGTCGGCCTGTAGCGCGTTGTTTTTCTTTAAACGATTCAAATACAGACCAGCTACCCGCGGGCGTTCATCTATCTTAGCGGTTTCTTTATGTACAATAGAAGCCAAGGTAATAGCTTCATTGGGTGTAAGTCCTTGGGCCTTGGCCTTTCCAATACGCTCTTCCGTCCAAAAGCGGTGGTATTCTTTCAGCATACGCTCTCTAAATTCTTCCGCCGATGTATTCCAAAAAAACTCATAGCTATTAGGTATATATACGGCCAATTGGGTAGCCTCCTCTAAACCATTGGCTTTCAAAAATTCAGTATCTCTCATAGCGTTCAGAAGTGAGAGGCTATCTGCTTCTATCTGTTCCGCAATACGCCCGGCCAAGTTTTCAACCCGCTCCTGATTGTTGAAGGAAACCTTTACGGGAATATTACCACTTCGTAGGGAATTAATAATCTCATTATTGTTCATCCCATTTTTAATCGCATATCTTCCTGGTTTAATGTTCGAAGTGTACGCTTTTCTTTTTGCCAATTGTTCAAAAGTGACCATATCTTTTAGGTAAGGCGTCAAGGAATCACGTACCGATCCAAAATCAGCGTCGGAAGCTACATAGATCAACTGTTGGCCGCCCTCAAAATTAGTATTGGGGGTGAATATGGCATCATACACTTTGTAGGCGAACAGACCTCCACCGATAAGTCCTATGAACACTACTGCCAATAAAATTTTTTTGATATACATTTAGTCGTTTATTTTTTGAAATAGTACTTCATCTTTGTAGGTCCCGTTAGAAAAAAGCCAATCCTTTTTCACCCCTACTTCAACAAAACCCATTTTTTTGAACAAATGAAGACTTGCCGGATTATCGGAACCGACATTGGCGAAAAGTTGCCGCAGATCTAAGGTCGAAAACGCGTAATCCATCAACAAAGAAATCGCCTCCGATCCTATCCCATTATTGCGCTGCTCGGTTTCAAGCACCACTATACCAAGACCGGCGCGATGGTGTTTGGGATCAAAGTCGAAAAGGTCAATAAGCCCTAAAAGTGCTTTCTGATTTGAGCAAATAGCGAGCCTTAGCTGTTTCACATCATATATATCCCGATGTGCATTATCCAAGTAATCGCGCAGTACGTGTTTTGAATACGGAGTAACCGTTCCACTGATTTCCCAAATGGCAGGGTCGTTTTCGAGTAAATAAAGAAACGAAAGGTCATCTGGCTCCAATGCCCTCAAGTAGATATGCTTTCCCTTTAAAACTCGCATCTTATTTCCCCTTTAAAGACCATTTTCGCAGCACCGATAAGCTGAACGTTCTTGTAAACACTGTTTTCCGTGTCAAAGTCGAAAGTAACTTCGAGGTCTCCCCCTACTGCCTGCAATTGCACCTTGTTGTCTTTATAGTTTCCCGTATGGTGCATGGCCAGCGCCACCGCGGTAACACCGGTACCACAGGACAAAGTTTCATCTTCCACCCCTCTTTCATAAGTACGGATCATATAACCATCCGAGCCGTTAGACGCAACAAAATTGATATTGCTGCCACTTTGCCCGTACAATCCATATCGTAACTTGGCTCCTTCTTTTTTCACATCAAAAGCATCCAGCTCATCGACCATTTGTACATGGTGGGGCGAACCAGTATTTAAAAAAGTATAATTGTCTTTTTGCCTGATTTCGGAAACATCCTGCATCTGAAGGCTGACTTTATCATTTGAATCAATGGTCGCACGATGCTTGCCATCGACGGCATCAAACGTAGTCGTATCGGTTATTATTCCTAAATGCTTGGCAAATGCCACCAAACAGCGACCACCATTACCACACATACTACTAGGGTTGCCATCCGAATTGTAATAAACCATTTTAAAATCGGTTTGGCTATCGGATTCCAACAATATTAGACCATCGGCTCCGATACCAAAACGGCGATCGCACAAAAAGGAAACCAACTTGGTATTCTCTTTAGGGAAAAACAAGGTTCTATTATCGACCATTACGAAGTCGTTCCCGGTGCCCTGATATTTATAAAAAGGAAGTAACATGTTCTATTTTCAATTACAAAGATAGAACTTTATTTAACGAAACATTAGCCGTTAAAAAGTCGTTAAACTCAAAATGAGGGTTTCAAAATTCTGTTAATTTTACATCAGAAACATTTTAAAATCAAAGAGTTCATATGAAAAGAATAGGTAGCTTACTATTGGTTTCCGTTTTTGCAGGAGCAATTACCTTGGGGGCCTATACGCTTTTTTTCGAGAAACCAAATTACACATTTGTCAACGGTTCTGACCAGGCCACTACGTTCGATACGAGTTACACGCCCACATCGGCCAAAGGTGCGGGCATTAACGAAGTTGATTTCACTATTGCCGCTGAAAAAACCGTGAATGCGGTAGTCCACGTAAAGAATATGTCGGTCAGTTCTGGACCTACGAACCTTTTTGACTTCTTCTATGGATCAGGGGGAAATGAAAGAACCGAAATAGGAACAGGTTCCGGGGTAATCATTACACCTGATGGCCATATCGTAACAAACCATCATGTCATTGCCAATGCTAGCAAGCTGCAGGTAACACTTAACAATAACAAAAGCTACGAAGCCGAAGTAATAGGTTCGGATGCCAATACTGATATCGCATTGTTAAAAATCGATCCAGAACGCGCCCTGCCTTATTTGGCATTTGGAGATTCGGATAATACCAAAATAGGGGAATGGGTACTCGCTGTTGGGAATCCGTTCAATCTGACATCTACCGTAACGGCCGGTATCGTTAGTGCCAAAGCTAGAAATCTGGGAAGAAACCAATCCTTTATTCAAACCGATGCTGCCGTAAATCCTGGAAATAGTGGTGGCGCCTTGGTGAACACCAATGGTGATCTAGTAGGCATCAATACAGCTATAAGTTCACGTACTGGCTCCTATGTTGGATATTCCTTTGCGGTGCCAAGTAATATTGCGCGAAAAGTGGTCGACGATATTACCGAATTTGGTAGTGTAAGAAAAGGAATCTTAGGTATTAGTTCTGTATCGAACGACAGTCCATACGCAATTGAAAATGGTATCAATGATATCGATGGTGTATATGTTGAAAAAGTAGAGGAAGATTCCGGAGCCGAGGAGGCTAAACTACAAAAGGGGGATATCATCAAAAGGGTCGACAATATACGGGTACGGAAGTTTCCAGACCTTTCGGGCTATTTAACTACCAAAAGACCCGGAGATAAAGTAAAGGTTACCTTGGAACGGGATGGAGAAGAAATGGTAACAACGGTGACCCTTAAGGAAGTGCAAACCGTTCTACTCCCTGTACTTGGATTAACGGTAAAAGATGTATCCAAAAAAGATCAAAAGAAATTCAAGATAAAAGAAGGTGTCAAAATTGTCGGAGTTCCCGAACGTCTATCGGGATATGGACTAATAGGTAAAATATTATTAGCTGTAGACGACGAAGCCATCGAAGACAAAGAAGACGCAAAAGAACTGTTCAGTCAAATTTCGAAATACGGTAGAACCAGCCTTACTACCCTAAATGAAGATGGGGAACGGGAACGTATTATTTTCCAATAAACAAAGAAATACCATAAACAAAAACGCTCTCTAAACGGGAGCGTTTTTTTATGCAAAAATCCTATACGAAAACGTTTGAAAAAGCTAGTTTTGTACCGACAATCAAAACAAGAATTCATTGATAATGGAACAAATTAGTTCGTACGAAAAAGAATTGGCCTTTCAGGCAGACCGTAGAAAGGCAACTACAGAGTTTATAAAGCTTACGAGCGACCTATGGTATGACAAGGCCATTGAAGTAGTCTTATTCAAAAACCAGGTCATTGATAAAAATGTAAGTGATATTATCAATTTGCATGAATACGCGGGAGAATTTGTGCAAAAACCTATCTCTATATTCGATTCGGTAGAGATTTTAAGGGCCATCAACGATCTTCCCTATCCCCCCTCAAAATTGGACATCGGCAAATTAACGTATGAATACCACTCCGATGATAACGGATTCGAAGAGGTGAAAGGATTTGTAATCGATAAGTTGAAAGGAGCCAACAAAGCAGAGGAAATAAGGGCGAAAGATGTAGTTTTGTATGGTTTTGGACGTATCGGGAGGCTTGTTGCCAGGGAGTTGATGGCAAAAACGGGTAAGGGCAATCAACTTCGTTTACGGGCTGTCGTAATCCGAGGGGACGTTACAGAAGAGATTTTAGAGAAAAGGGCCAATCTTTTACGGGCCGATTCCATTCACGGTCAGTTTATGGGAACGGTGAATATCGATATACAAAAGAAAGCCCTGGTTATTAACGGAACCACCGTATACCTTCTAAGTGCCCAAACTCCCGAAGAGCTCGATTATACCGAATACGGCATTGAAGATGCACTCGTCATCGATAATACTGGAGTATATCGGGATAAGGTACAATTGTCAAGACATTTGAAATCGAAGGGGGTGTCCAAGGTGCTTCTAACCGCACCGGGTACATCGGTACCCAATATTGTTCATGGGGTCAACCATTTAAAATACAGCCCCGATAGCAACAAAATTTATTCCGCCGCTTCTTGCACCACCAACGCCATTACCCCGATATTAAAGGTTATTGATGATTCCCTCGGGATTTCCAAAGGTCATTTGGAAACGATTCATGCGTATACCAATGACCAGAATCTCATGGATAATATGCACGGCAAATACCGAAGAGGCCGCGCTGCCGCCCTCAACATGGTCATTACCGAAACAGGCGCTGGAAAGGCTGTTACGGCAGCGTTGCCCGGGTTAAAGGGAAAACTGACTTCCAATGCCATACGGGTACCGGTACCCAACGGGTCATTAGCTGTTCTGAATCTTGAGATAAAAAACAAGACCTCCAAAGATGGTATCAATACCATTATTAAAAAATATGCTTTGGAGGGTGATTTGGTGGAACAAATCAAATATTCCCTAAGCAAAGAGGTCGTATCTTCCGATATTGTGGGTACTTCGGCACCTTCTATTTATGATAGCACCGCAACGATCGTATCCGCTAACGGAAAGAACATTGTGCTCTACATTTGGTATGATAACGAATATGGATATTCACATCAGGTTATCCGTTTGGCAAAGTATATTGCCAAGGTACGTCGCTTTACTTATTATTAAAAGGTAGCTCTGGAAAGAGAAAATGGATGGTTCCAAAATCTTTTCTTTGAAACTATCCGTACATATAGCATTTACACCAGAGCGCACGGTTTTTCGTTTTAATATGCAAAACGTAGCTTATGATCAATTTTTTTTCTTAATTGATATTATTGGATTACTTTAGTCCCCTCTAAATCACAAATTATTAATACCTAGCAACTACACAAGACATGAAGGGTTTTAGAATACTTATTATTTTGACCGCCTTGTTGACATTTAACCTGCAATTTGCACAAGAATCAGAAGAGCAAGAATTATCATTGGACAAAGGTCCTATTAGTAGCCAGTTTGACTATATCGCCAAGAAATCTGGAAATTATAGAGCAGACGGGGTGCGATACGAGGTGGTAAAGGAGGTAAACCTTTTTAAAATAAGAAAAAACGTTCTGGATACGATCAATGCGATCAATAAAAAAACGGTAGAGTTAAAATCAACGATTACCGAGAACGAAAAAACCATTGCCGATTTAAATAACCAGTTGGAAGAGACTACCGGCAACCTTACATCGGTTACCGAAGAAAAGGACAGCATGTCTTTTCTAGGGATTCAAGTATCAAAGGCAACTTACAATTTTATCTTATGGACGGTCATCGGAGCTTTACTGATGACTTTATTATTTTTTATCTACAAATTCAGGAAAAGCAACATCCTCACCCAAGAAGCGCGCACCAATCTTTCCGAATTGGAAGTCGAATATGAAGACCACCGCCGCCGCGCGTTGGAGCGAGAACAAAAAATAAGTAGGCAACTGCAAGATGAAATTAATAAGTATAAAAAACAGAAGTAAAGCAGAAAGCTCCGAAAAGGGAGCTTTTTTTTTCGAACTGCTATGACCAAGATTGTTAAAGCCACTGCCGAAGACCTGGATAAAATTGCCCCACTTTTTGATGGGTATAGAGTCTTTTATCAACAGGCTTCAGACCTGTCCGCAGCACGTAGTTTTCTATCGGACCGAATAAAAAATAACGAATCTGTACTCTTTTTGGCACTAAATGAGGAAGAACCCATTGGTTTTGCGCAGTTATTCCCAAGCTTTTCCTCCGTTTCCATGATGCCCCTATTTATTTTGAACGATCTCTTTGTAATCCCTTCATACAGAAATAAAGGAATTGGCAAAGCACTCTTGCATAAAGCAAAGCAGTTTTGTAAGGAGAAAAATTACAAAGGATTGGCACTGGAAACCGCTATCGACAATCCTGCACAACAACTGTATGAGCAAATGGGCTGGGTAAAGGATGTACATTGTTTTCACTACTTTTGGACCGCCTAAAACGCCTCTTCAACATGCGTATCGATATAATTACCGTTCTGCCAGAACTTTTACGAAGTCCGTTCGAAGCCTCTATCCTTAAAAGGGCCATCGAAAAGGGGTTGGTTGAAGTACATTTCCATAATTTAAGGGATTACACCGACCATAGTTATAATCAGGTAGATGACTACCAGTTTGGTGGTGGTGCCGGTATGGTGATGATGATCGAGCCAATTGATCGTTGTATTAGCCATCTTAAAAGCGAGCGTTCCTATGACGAGGTTATTTACATGACACCGGATGGAGCTACCTTAAATCAAAAAATGGCCAATACCCTTTCGCTTTTGGAAAACATCATCATTCTTTGTGGTCATTACAAAGGGGTCGATCAGCGGGTGAGAGATGCCTATATTACCAAAGAGATCTCGGTGGGCGATTATGTGCTCTCCGGAGGAGAATTGGGAGCCGCAATTTTATGCGACACCATCATACGACTGATTCCTGGGGTATTGAACAATGAAACCTCTGCCCTGACCGATAGTTTTCAAGACGGTCTTTTGGCGCCCCCTGTATACACCCGTCCTTCGGAATACAAGGGCATGAAGGTCCCAGAAGTATTGTTAAGCGGTAATTTTCCAAAAATAGAGGAATGGCGTGAGGAGCAGGCGTTGGAACGTACTAAGAAGGTACGACCCGATTTGCTAAAGTAGCCAGCTACCGAATATAAAAGCCTCCTGTTCAAAAAAACATTGAAAACGCTTGCCGGTTATCAATTATAGCGTATTTTTGCAACCTGTAAAATCAACCTCTGACGAAAATCGTGAATGTTGGTCTTCTTATAACAGTAAAATTGAACCATGGAATCATTAATCAATTTTGTAGAAAACGAGTTTGTAACCAAAAAAGAATTCCCAAAATTCTCCTCGGGAGATACCATTACCGTTTACTACGAGATTAAGGAGGGCGAAAAAACACGTACCCAGTTCTTCAAGGGTGTTGTTATTCAGCGAAGAGGTAGCGGAGCTACCGAAACATTTACCATTCGAAAAATGTCAGGAACCGTTGGGGTTGAACGTATTTTCCCAATCAATATGCCCGCATTACAAAAAATAGAAGTCAACAAGAGAGGTAAGGTTCGTAGAGCACGTATCTTCTACTTTAGAGGACTCACTGGGAAGAAAGCAAGAATCAAGGAAGTCAGATCCTAAATCTTCCTCGGAAGAGATTAAAAAGGCCCCAAATTACTTTTGGGGCCTTTTTTATGAACAATTGTTCATATCTATAGTTCATAAGCTGTTGATTTTAAATCTGTTAAATATTTTGCGGTCTCCAAGATTACCAATACTTTTAAAACGTAGTTAAAATGAAAGCTGGAAATAGCAATCTGTTTTGGCTACTATAAAGTTCACGTAATTTATACTGTTGATTTAGTTTTTTCGGAAAGTTTGGAAACAAACGGTATGAAAGAATGAACAAAGAAGCAAGAACGTCGGTTTTTGCCAACTCTTTGTGAGCGAAACCGTGTCTTTTGTGAAATCTTGATTTTACAAGTGATGACAAAACGTTGGATCAGCGGGAAGAAATACAATTTACGACTTGATGATAAAATTAAGTGTAAAAGTATTTCAAACGTGGAGATAGTGATGTGGATGCAATCAATGGTTGCCGTTTTGCTTCAATGCAGAACAAATAGTCCAATAGCTATTTCAAAAAGCCATGTCAATGTACTCGTACGGTGATATGGCTTTTATTTTTTTTGGATAGTCATCAAACCCCTTCGTTTTCCACACACCTTTGTATACGCCTTTAAAGTTTGGTTTTCTGGCCGTTTTTTGGTGCATTAAATGTATATTTGCTCCGCTTAAATCAAAACTTTAGAAATCAATGCCTAAGATTTTTTATACTCGCACCGACGAAGCACCTGCGCTGGCCACACAGTCTTTCCTTCCCATCGTAAAATCATACATCAAAACATCCGGAATAACCATTGAAACCAAAGACATCTCTTTGGCCGGAAGAATTATTGCCGCATTCCCAGATTTTCTGGAGAAAGACCAACAAATCACCAATGATCTGGCAGTTTTGGGTGATATGGCCAAAAGTCCGGAGGCGAATATGATTAAATTACCCAACATTAGCGCTTCGATTCCTCAGCTAAAAGAGGCTATTGCCGAACTTCAATCAAAAGGCTACGCCCTACCCGATTACCCGGAAGATGCTTCCGATGCGCAATCAAAAGATATAAAAGCTCGATACGATAAAATAAAAGGAAGTGCCGTGAACCCTGTGCTGCGCGAAGGCAATTCTGATCGTCGTGCACCAAGGGCCGTTAAAAATTATGCAAAACAAAACCCACATAAAATGGGTGCATGGAGCTCTGATTCCAAGACCCATGTATCGACTATGAGTCATGGGGATTTCAAATCGAATGAAAAATCCCTGACCTTGGATGCCGCTACCACGGTGCGGATCGAATTGGAAAAAAAGGATGGCACTAGCGATGTTCTAAAGGAAAAAATAGATTTGTTGGCAGGTGAGATCATCGATTCCACGGTTATGAGTAAAAAAGCCTTGATTTCGTTCTTGGCGGAGCAGGTCGCCGATGCAAAAGCGAAAGGCGTTCTGTTTTCACTTCATATGAAGGCCACCATGATGAAGGTGTCCGACCCGATCATCTTCGGTCACGCTGTAAAAGCATTTTTTGGCGATGTTTTTGAAAAATATGCGGAAACCTTTCATAAAGCGGGAATCAATGCCAATGATGGTCTTGAAAACCTACTCACCAAAGTAGCCGAACTCGATAACGGCGAGCGTTCGCAGATTGAAGCCGATATTGAAAAAGCCATTAAAGACGGCCCGTCGTTGGCTATGGTCAACTCGGATAAGGGGATAACCAACTTGCACGTACCTAGCGACATCATCATTGATGCTTCAATGCCAGCCATGATTCGTAATTCAGGACAAATGTGGAATGCGGCAGGAAATCCTCAAGATACGAAGGCGGTCATTCCTGACAGTAGTTATGCCGGTATATATACGGCCACTATTGATTTTTGTAAAGAGCACGGCGCCTTTGATCCGGTTACTATGGGTACGGTGCCCAATGTAGGCCTCATGGCCCAAAAAGCAGAGGAGTACGGTTCGCATGACAAGACCTTCGAAATAAAGACACAGGGTACGGTAAAAGTAGTAGACCTTGCCTCCGGTGACACCTTGCTGGCACATTCGGTAGAGGAAGGCGATATATGGCGTATGTGCCAAGTAAAAGATGCCCCCATCCAAGACTGGATCAAGCTGGCGGTTTCAAGGGCCAGAGCTACCCAAGTGCCTGCTGTTTTTTGGTTAGATGAACATAGGGCCCATGACCGTGAACTCATCAGAAAAGTAAACCGCTATTTACCCGATTATGATACGACAGGGTTGGAGCTACATATCCTGTCTCCGATAGAAGCGACAAAATACACCTTAAAACGCGTTAAGGAAGGAAAGGATACCATCTCGGTATCCGGCAATGTGCTTCGGGATTACCTTACAGACCTATTTCCGATTTTGGAAGTGGGCACCAGTGCTAAAATGCTTTCCATCGTGCCTCTTATGAACGGGGGGGGACTTTTTGAAACGGGTGCTGGTGGCTCGGCCCCTAAGCATGTGGAGCAATTTCTAGAGGAGGGCCATTTACGATGGGATTCTCTCGGTGAATTTTTAGCTTTAGGCGTTTCCCTGGAATTTTTTGGTGAGAAATATGATAACAACAAGGCAAAGGTTTTGGGCGACGCCCTAGACAGTGCGACAGAAAAGTTTTTGATCAACGACAAATCCCCTTCAAGAAAAGTGAAGGAACTAGATACCCGTGGAAGCCATTTCTACCTTGCTCTTTACTGGGCAGAGGCATTGGCTGAACAGGATAAAGACATGGAACTAAAGTCCGTTTTCAGTGAACTGGCGAAAAAATTGAAGGAAAACGAAACCATGATCGTTAACGAACTAATCAATGCCCAAGGCAGTCCACAGGAAATTGGCGGTTACTACAAACCTGATATCACCTTGATGGCAGAAGCAATGCGACCAAGCAAAACGTTCAATCAAATTCTGGAATCTTTCTAAAGCCCCTGCAATCGAATAAAAGCCCGGATCAAATTGTGAAGGGCTTTTTTTATGGGTATCCATGAGATTTTTACTTTCCACGCAACCCTTCTATATTTTGATTGTCTTTTAGGGGTGTGCAGTTTAGTCCCTAGGTAGGAGACCGATATTCCCTAGAATTTGCCAAATAATTGTTAAGCTTCCTTCCTATCCAATTTGCATACTTATTTTTATCCAAAATTGTGCTGAATGACGCTACCAAAAAAAATCCTACTACTTCTCGCATTAAATCTTGCCTTTTATTCTTTTTCGCAACAAAAATATACCCTCAGTGGTACCGTATCCGAAGCTGCCAGTAACGAAACCTTGATTGGCGTCACCATCGCCATTCCCGAGCTACGAACCGGTGTTACCACCAATGAATACGGATTCTATTCTATTACGTTGCCAAAAGGCACGTACAAAGTCGTTGTTACCTATCTCGGTTTTAAAGACGTAGTCCGTGAAATTATCCTGGAGGAAAACAAAAAAATCAACTTTCAAATGTCTGAAGAGGCAGAACAATTGGAAGAAGTGGTCGTTACCGAAGATGTGGAGAAAATGGATATCAGGACCCCGCAAATGAGTGTAAATACCCTTTCGGTAGAAACCATAAAAAAAATACCGGTTATTCTAGGAGAAGCGGATGTCATCAAATCTATTTTGCTTTTGCCCGGGGTCACCAATGCCGGGGAAGGCGCCTCGGGTTTTAATGTACGTGGAGGTGCCGTAGATCAAAATTTGATTTTATTAGACGAGGCGATCATCTTCAACTCATCGCACCTCTTTGGTTTTTTCTCTGTTTTTAATCCAGATGCGATCAAGGACATCAAACTCTATAAAGGCGGTATTCCCGCTAGGTACGGAGGACGTGTCTCTTCAGTGCTCGACATCTTCCAAAAAGAGGGAAATAGCAAGGAACTACATATGAACGGAGGTATTGGGGCCGTAGCGAGTCGCTTGCTGATCGAAGGGCCCCTGATCAAAGATAAAGCGGCCTTTTTGGTCGGTGGTAGAGGATCCTACGCCCATTTATTCCTTCCATTATTCGATCAAGACAATACCGCTTATTTCTATGATGTGAATACCAAGCTGAATTATAATATCAATGAGCGAAATAGCATCTATTTGTCGGGTTATTTTGGCAGGGACGTTTTCGGTATCAGCGACAGTTTTGTAAACACGTATGGCAACTCGGTCGGTAATTTTCGCTGGAACCATTTGTTTTCCGACAAGTTGTTCTCGAATCTATCATTGATCTATTCGGACTATTACTATGGTTTAAAACTAGATTTTGTTGGATTTGATTGGAACTCCGGGATACGAAATTTCAATCTCAAATACGACTTAAAACACTACTTGAGCGACAAGCTTCAAATCAACTACGGACTCAATAATGTATACTACACTTTCAATCCGGGTAAAATAGAGCCCAGCAATGCCGACTCAGGTATTCTCGAGGAGCAGCTTACAAAGAAATATGCCAATGAATCCGCTGTATACATTGATGTGGAACATGATATTACCGACAACTTCAGTGTGCAATACGGTTTGCGGTTCAGTCACTTTATCAGATTGGGACAGGACGAAATTTTCACCTATGAGAACGATACCCCGGTAGACTTCGACCCCTTCCTTTTGGTGTATCAGGAAGCAGAACCCACAGGGGTTTTAAATTCGAGTCGTTCGGAAAGCTTGGCCACTTTCTCGAATTTTGAACCAAGACTTTCGCTCTCCTACACCTTTGGCCCCAATAGTTCCGTGAAGGCCAGTTATACCCGATTGGCACAGTACCTACATCTGTTATCGAATACCAGTTCCCCTACTCCACTCGATGTATGGACCCCCAGTGGTCCGTATGTAGAGCCACAGTTGCTCGACCAATATGCGGTAGGATATTTTCAAAATATTAAAAACGGGGAATACAGTTTGGAGACCGAGGCATTCTACAAAGACATCCAGAACCGTATCGACTATATCGATGGGGCAAATCTCATCGCCAACGATGCCATTGAGCAAGTAATTCTTAACGGGGAGGCAAGGGCATATGGTCTGGAACTTTTGTTGCGCAAGAATGAAGGCAGGTTTCAAGGCTGGTTAGCGTATACCTTGTCTCGTTCAGAGCAACGCACGCCCGGTAGAACCCCTACGTTCGACAACGGTAGGTCCAATGTGGAAACTGGTATCAACTTTGGGGAATGGTATAGTACCCCGTTCGATAAGACGCACGACATCTCTTTTTATGGGAACTACGAGCTGAACAAAAAATGGAACTTCAACGCCAATTTTGTATACCAGACAGGGCAGCCGACCAATTACCCCATAGGGCAGTTTGAATTCCAAGGACTTACCGTTCCTTATTTTGGACTTCGAAATGAAGAACGACTTCCGGACTACCATCGAATCGATGTCGCTGCTACCCTTACCCCAAAAAAGAACGAAGGACGAAAATGGAAGACTGAATGGGTATTTAGTGTTTACAATTTATACAACCGTAGAAATGCGGCATCTATCAATTTTAGAAGAAACCAAGATACCGGTGCCAATGAGGCCATCAGAACATCCATTTTTGGAGTTGTACCGGCCGTAACCTACAATTTTAAATTTTAAGTGATGAAGATAGCGTCTATATTTTTCGGCTTCATTTTATTGTTGACATCCTGTGAAGATGTTGTGGAAATAGACACTCCTAGCGAGCCCCCTAGATTGTCTATTGATGCCTTGATGCGGATTACCGATACAACGGCGTCTTCCCAAACCTTACGGGTCAATGCTACCTTGACCAGTTCGTTCTTTGGTGAGGTGGTCCCTGCGACTTTGGAATCGATTTCCATCGCTAATTTGGACTATGTACCTTCAGGGCCTTTGGATTCTGGCATTGTACAGTTACAGGAAGTAGCGCCAGGTATTTATGAAGGAAGTAAAGTTACCCGTTTCTTCACAGAGGGAGAAGTAAGTTTGTCCATAACACATGAGGGCCAACGCTACCTTGCCACCACAGCGTTCGCTTCCGCTTCTCCGATTGATGAAATAAGTCAGGGTGATGGAAATCTCTTTGGTGATGACGAGACAGAAATTATTATCTCGTTTACCGACAACCCAGATAGGGACAACTTTTATTTATTCGACTTTGATTTTAATGAATATCTAGTAACTGAAGATGAATTCTATCAAGGGCAGTCTTTCGAATTCTCCTATTTCTATGATGATGGCGTTGAGCCCGGCATGGAAATAGAGGTTGAAATCTTGGGAGTAGATGCATCCTTTTACAACTATATGGATCAGGTTATCGTACAGGCAGATGGGGGCGCCCAAGGTCCATTTCAAACCCCTTCGGCTACCGTAAGGGGAAACATTATCAATGTGACCAACATTGACAATATCGATACCGCAGACAATGTGGAAGATGCCAATAACTTTGCCCTCGGCTACTTTGCAATCAGCCAAAGCTTTAGCCAAAGCTTGACAGTTGAGTAGTTTTTTAGGACTTCATTGGAGTGCAAAATGGGAAATTCACAAGTAAAAGCACCATTCAAGACGGGTTCATTGGTCACAATCATTAGTTGAAACTATATGCCTTAGTCCGAGTCTTTCAGTTGCTACAAATTTTCAACAAGTAGGCAGTGGCACTCGGCAACTCTATAGCGGGCAAGCTGCTTACTGCCAACTGCTACGTTGGCGCAATGTTCAAAAAGAATTCCGTTCTTTTCTCAAAACCCATGCATTTAAAATGCATCGTGGTTTAGTTTTATGAACCTAAATAGTTTTTGATAGTTTCCTCAAGTAATTTTGCTGCATGCCGCATACTATATTCATTCGTTACTGCAGGGGTCTTTATTTGCAGTACCTGTTGTAATCCCATCGCTTTCCAATCAGTTATCTTCAAATCGGATACCCCACATACCGCTATCACGGGTACATCAAACTGTTGACCAAGTTCTACCACTCCTTTGATCCATTTTCCGCGCAAGGTCTGCGCATCGAACTTCCCTTCCCCAGTAATGATATAATCAAAGGATTGCTCTTTCAACAAAGCCTTTGCTCCAGTCAATTGAAGTACAAATTGAGTCCCAGATATCGACCGGGCATTCAAAAACGTCCGAAGACCATAGGCGGTGCCACCTGCAGCTCCAGAGCCAGGACTGTGAGAGAAATCGATGTTCATTCGGTGTTTCACCAGTGCACTAAAGTGCCGCAAGCCCTCATCTAACGATTGAATCGCTTTATCGTCCGCTCCTTTTTGTTTGGCGTAGGTATACGCAGCCCCACTTTCCCCGTACAGAGGATTATCAACATCGTTTACTGAAAATACCTGAACCTCTGACAAAATAGAGCTCGCTTTTGGCGCTTCTATCTTGGCGACTCGACTTAGGTTACCGCCGATCGGTGCCAGTTCTTGTCCGTTCGATTGTAAAAAGCGATAGCCAAAACAATGCGCAATTCCCATTCCCGCATCATTCGTAGCACTACCACCCAGTCCGATATATACTTTTTTTGCACCCTTATCAATCGCATCTCGAATTTGTATCCCAGTACCAACGGTCGAAGTTCGAACAGCACTTCGCTCGCTCCTCTTTAAAAGTTCTAAGCCCGAGGCCTTGGCCATTTCTATATATGCGGTCTCATTGACCCTATCAAGAAGATAAGGTGCCGACATAGGCCTTTGCAACGGGTCTTGTGTTTCCACACTTATCTCTTCGCAAATAAGCTGTGTGGAAATGGCCGATAGAAATCCGTCTCCCCCGTCCGAAGCACTAATACAATGGGTCAAGGCATCTGGGTAAACAGCTTTTATTCCTCTTTGCAGGGCGGATACGACACCATCTGCAGAAATTGAACCTTTGAATTTATCAGGGGCCAACAAGATACGCAAGGGCGAATTTTTCATTTGTTCAAAATACTTTGAAGAAATATAGGGCTTAATAGCTACTTTTGAAAAAATACGGGATAGATTCGATGAAGACCAATAGGGAGTTACTGCTGAAAGGAATTAAATTTTTGGGATACACTGTGGCCTTGATGTTCACCGCACCATTTGCTATCTACCAAGCCTTTAAGAACGAGGGACATCCGCTGTATTATCCAGTATTGATTCTAGGATTTATCTTGGCCATCGCTGCCGTGGCAATGGGATTTCGTGGAATCAAGACCATTGTCGATGCTTTTTTCGGAAAAAAATCGGCGTAATTCGTCAAATACGCTTTCCATACAAGCTCATATGTACAAGAAACCGGTTTTTTTGCGAATAGGATACCTTATACTATAATCTGTTATTGCTTTTTACTCTTTTTACCCCATTTATCCGTTAGCGTCGCATAGTCATAATCCAATACGGTCTCCTGCCGTTCAAGTCTATCGGCAGCAAACGCACGTTGTAGAATATCTTCGATCAAATAATCTTCATGTACCTGATCGGGATGAAACTCTTCTTTAATACTGATGTTGAACATTTTGGCCGTGGTATTGTACCAAAAGGCTCTCCAACCACTTCGTAGCTCTTTCACTAAATCAAAAGCGGTGCTCCCCGTTTGTCTATGAATCAATTTCACTAGAATTTGTCCCTCTGTTCGGGTCAACTTCTTAAGTTCCGCAGAGAACTCCTCTTCGATATATTTTTGGATTTTTTTGGTGTATTTCTTGCGGTGCCGCTTTTTTGTAATCTTTTCGATGCTATCGTTCAATTCCACGAGGCGTTCAGCAGCCATCTTCGCATATGGGTACACTTTCAATGTCTTTCTCCTTAAAACATAATAGCGAAGTTTAGACTTATAATCGTCAAACTTCAGTTTTCCAAAAACGTATACTTCACCAATATCTATGGCGCTTCGCAGAATAGAATCCCCCTCGATTATGATCATTTTCTCGGCAATAGAGTCCATCGGTTCTTCCTTTACCTGTGACCATCCAACCAAAGTGACCAAAAAGGTCATCCAAAAAACAAGTTGTTTTTTCATCCTATTTTAAAAAGCAAAAGCCTTGCCAAAAGTAACGATTAATACCACGGCTTATTATTAAAGAAGCGTGAATATTAGTAAGTTTGTGACAAAACTTTATTCAATGGCAGAGAAGCAACTACTCACCAAAAAATCAATGGATTTTTTCGAAAAATACCTCAATAATGCTGCGCCCACAGGTTACGAATGGGAAGGTCAGAAATTGTGGATGGATTATCTTACCCCTTATGTAGATACCTTTATAACCGATACTTATGGTACGGCCGTTGGGGTCATTAATCCCGAAGCGGAGTATAAAGTAGTTATTGAAGGACATTCAGATGAGATTTCTTGGTATGTAAATTACATTACCGATAACGGATTGCTGTATGTGATAAGAAATGGCGGTAGCGACCATCAAATAGCGCCTTCGAAATGGGTGAATATTCATACGAAAAACGGCCTTGTTAAAGGTGTATTTGGTTGGCCTGCCATTCACACTCGAAAAAGTGGCAAGGAAGAGCCCCCCAAGTTAGATAATATATTTATCGATGTCGGAGCCAAGGATAAGGAAGAAGTTGAAAAGATGGGTGTACACGTCGGTTGTGTCATTACATACCCCGATGAATTTCAAGTCTTGAACAATGACAAGTTCGTTTGTCGTGCCATTGACAATCGCGCAGGCGGTTTCATGGTCGCAGAAGTGGCCAGATTGCTTCACGAGCATAAGAAGAAATTACCTTTTGGTCTCTATATTACCAATTCGGTACAAGAGGAAATAGGCCTTAGGGGTGCAGAAATGATTACAGAGCGCATTCGACCCAATGTTGCCATAGTGACCGATGTGTGCCACGACACCACGACCCCGATGATCGATAAAAAGGTACAAGGCCATACCGAAATTGGTACGGGCCCTGTAATCTCGTACGCCCCTGCCGTACAAAACAAGTTAAGGGAACGTATCATTGAAACGGCAGAAGCAAAAAAGATTCCTTTTCAACGTATGGCCGCTTCAAGATCTACCGGTACCGATACCGATGCCTTTGCCTATAGCAATGGTGGGGTCGCATCGGCCTTGATATCTCTGCCGTTGCGTTATATGCATACGACCGTTGAGATGGTACATAAAAGTGATGTAGAGAACGTAATTCGTTTGATTTATGAGACTTTGTTGACCATCGAATCGGGTGAAACGTTTAGTTACTTTGATTAGGTTCTATCTGAATAGATATCAGTAGGAGACGTAGTACCCAGCATGGTTCGGCTTTAATTTGGTAGTATGACCTGTTAGAAACAAGCATAATAATGCCGAGCTCCGCATTGGGCAAAGTCGAGGTGTCGAAGCTTATGCTAACGGGATTGTAGTCGGTTTTCCTTTCTATGTTGTTTTTATGGATGAATTAATCGACATTCTGGACGAAAATGGACAGGCTACCGGGAGAACGGCCATGAAGTCCGTGGCACACCAAGAAGGCCTGTTTCACCCTACTGTGCACGTTTGGTTCTATACAAAAAACGGAAAAGTACTTTTACAACAAAGAGGAAAGGACAAAGACACGCATCCCTTACTGTGGGATGTATCGGTTGCTGGACATATAGGTGCCAGAGAAGATATTGCCCTTGCGGCGACCAGGGAGGTGGCCGAGGAAATAGGGCTAACTATTACAGTTAACGAACTTGAAAAAATCGGGGTCTTTAAATCAGTTCAACACCATCACGCGCAGCTGATAGACCGTGAATTTCATCATACCTTCCTTTGCGAGCTGAAAGTGCCACTAACAAACCTGCAAAAGCAAGAAAGCGAAGTCGCTGCTTTGGCGTTGGTTCCATTAACCCTGTTTTCAGAGGAAACATGGGGCATGGCCAACCCTTCGAAGTATGTGCCCCATGATTTGGACTATTACAAAACGATTATCAAAGAAATAAAGCAGCGAATTTAGGGGTGCAAACATCGCTTATTCGATTACCCCTATAATGACTCCAAAAGTACCGTCCATTTGAATCCAATCTTGTTCCGGTAAATAAGTTCTGGATACAAAACCATCGAGATAAAGAGCGTTTTTACAACCTCGTTCCTTAAAAAATGAGGCAAAGTCATAGAAGCTCACCTTTTCTTTGGATTGCACAAAGAGCAGTTTTCCATTTGGTAAAACTCCTACTCCATTACGAATGTTAAGGTTCTTGGAACCCTTCGTGAACACCGGATGGATTTTTTCATCGATAACCAACATCGGGCCAGATTGGGTGGCATAGGCAATAGCCGTATCCTGTGCGAATTCTGTTGTCTGTCGAATGATCGGTGTCCCATCCTTTAAAAGATAAAAAACACCATTGGGCTGTAAATAAAAATTCCCAAATGCCTTTGTAATAGTGTCCAGGGGGTTCTTCACCAAGCCTTCCTCTATATACAACCCCTGTGGAGAGAAGTCCTTTTTGAACATACCACCATTCACGGCAAAAACCAGTTTATGCCCCTCTTTTTCCACCGCTTCTTTTACCGCAGGAAAGTTGTAAAACTGCTTGCCGTCCCCATCTTTCCAGAAAAAATAGACAGATTGCGCCTTGGTATCTACCGTATATGTTAAAAATCGACTGTCGGTTTGGGGAGATTTCGCACGAAAGGCGGTATGCAGCACAATGGATGTGAACAGTAGCAATAGAAAAAATATTCCATATGCCCGTTTCATGCTAAGCAGATGTTATCTCTTGAACAATGACATCCGCCTTGCTCAACTTTATCATTTTTTGATCTCCGTTGGCCATGTTCTTCAGTACACAACTACCGTCGGCAAGTTCTTTTTCCCCTAAGAGAATTACAAAGGGCACATTTCGGTTGTTGGCATATTTCATCTGCTTTTGCATTTTGGCAGCTGAAGGATACAGATCTGCCTTGATACCGGCAGCACGAAGTGAAGTAACCAACTTAAGTGCCGCCATGGCCTCCGTTTCCCCAAAGTTGATACAAAGCACTTCCAAAGAACGGTCGATAGCCTCGGGAAAGAGCCCTAATTCCTCCATTACCAGATAGATGCGGTCCAGCCCGAAAGAGATACCAACACCACTAACGTCTTTCAGGCCAAAGATACCGGTTAAATCATCGTACCGACCGCCGCCGCCAATAGAACCCATACGAACTCCCTCAGGTGCAGATACCTCAAAAATAGCACCGGTATAGTAATTAAGCCCCCTGGCCAAGGTAACATCAATTGCCAATCGGGCCGATTGCAAACCTAGTGCTTCGATACTCTTGACGATAAAGCTCAGCTCCTCAACTCCCTTGGTACCCGTTTCGGAAGCAGACAACATGTGCTGCAATGCCCGTAATTGTTCGGCATTGCTTCCGGAAAGCGAAAATAACGGACTTGCTTTCTCAATTGCGGCCTCGGAAATACCTTTTGCCATCATTTCCTGTTTCACCTTTTCTTCCCCGATTTTATCAAGCTTGTCCAACGCGACCGTAAAATCGACCAAACGGTCTCCCGCCCCGATTACTTCGGCAATACCCGCCAATACTTTTCTATTGTTCAGTTTAATGGTCGAACCGGTCAATCCCAAACTGGTGAACACCACATCATAGAGCTGTACCAGTTCCACTTCCTGTAAAAGTGATTGGGAGCCCACCACGTCGGCATCACACTGGTAAAACTCCCTAAAACGACCTTTTTGGGGGCGATCGGCCCTCCAGACCGGCTGTATTTGATAGCGCTTAAACGGGAAATCGATGTCGTTTTGGTGCATGACCACATAGCGGGCAAAAGGCACCGTTAAATCGTAGCGGAGCGCTTTTTCAGAAATCTTTGGTGTAAGCAAGGATGCGTTTTTGGTCGTATAGGTCGCATCGTCAACTTTATTAAGAAAATCACCCGAATTCAATATCTTAAAAATCAAGCGATCGCCTTCGTCCCCGTACTTTCCCATCAAAGTTTCCGAATTTTCGAAGGAAGGCGTCTCAATAGGCTGGAAACCGAACGTTTGAAAATGTTTTTTAACGATATCGAAAATATAGGTACGCTTCTGTACTTCGGAAGGGGAAAAATCCCGGGTGCCTTTGGGAATGCTCGGTTTCTGTGCCATTTGATATGCTTATGGTGAAAATAGTCCTTCGACTCCGCTCAGGATGACATTTAGATGTTATTTTGATTTTTTAATCACTGTTTGCAAATATCGACTTATCCAATCACATTTTCAAACCATTGGTACAACTCCCCTTTGGTGATAACGGCACCTTGTTGTATCAATTGAAACTTATCCAAACTTACATCTTCGGAATAGGCTTTTGAGGCAGTCAAATACTCAACAAAATCGGATTGCCAGTTTTTCTTGAACCAGTCGAAACCTATTTTGGTGGTAAGGTCTATATCGGGGTTCATAACCTTCACTGAAATTAGTTTCATTTCCTTTTCCGCACAGTCAAAAAGATGCATATGTTGGGCAGATACGTTTTCGAGATAGCCGACCTTTCCTAAAACACCTTCCCAAATTAAATCGCTAAAGACATCCAATTCCTGTTCGGCCACTTCGGGTTTTTCTTTTTTGATTGTATCCCACTCATCTGCTGTTATCGACTGGGTCGCCAGAAAGTTGATAAATTCAGGATGTAGCTCTTCTAATTGTTGTTTGGTAAGCCGTGTATATTTCATATCGCAAAATTAAAAAAGGCCTTGCGATCACAAGGCCTTTTAGATGATAATTTAAACCCTTATCAGTTGAAAATATATCGCACCCCTACCTGGGCCGTCCATCGAGACAAAGCACTGGTATTAAAGGCGAAAGTCTCTCTTCGGTTTTCATCAAAGGTATAGGTCGGTGTATTGGTATCATCGACTGTTACTCCAAGTACCTGATCAAACGCAGGCTCCTGTACCAAGCCCCACTTTGAACTGATTAAATTGCCTATGTTCAAAACATCCAAACTTAACTGAAACTTGTTCTTATCGTTCAGCTTGATATCTTGCAACACCTTTACATCCCATCTTCCCCTCCAGGGTGCCAAAGCGCCGTATCGCTCGGCATACTCTCCCCTACGATCACTGAGGTAGTCATCTTGTTGAATAAAGGCCTCAAAAGCTTCGGCCTGTCCCGCCCCACTAAAGTTCATTTGCTGTACTTCGCTCTGGGTCGGTATGTAGAGTAAATCATTGATCCTAGAGCCGTCATTATTGATATCACCACCATAGACATAGTTATAGCGTCCGCCTTGGGCGTATTCAAAAAAAGTAGAAATTGTTGTTCCCGTTTTTTGGAAAACTTTTGAAAGCACCCCGATGAACCGGTGCGTATCCCCGTATCTTGAAAAGGCCAGTACATCTTCATTGGCATTGCCGACCACGGCGTTGGCGGCAAATGCGTCTCCTGTAATCTCGGCATCTACCGAGTTCACTTCCTTGGCATTTAGGTAGCTATACGCCAACTGGGCATACAGCCCGTTATCCCATGTTTTTTGTGCCTTCACAGACGCGTTGAAAATACGTCCTTGATCGGAATTCGTAAACACATAGGCATTTGTAGGTCCTCCAAAAATCTGTGATTTATCATCATTGGTATAGACCGCTCGATTATCGACTCCGTTCAGGGTGGCCGAAGGGGAATTCAAGCCCCAGTTCTGTACATGCGCTGCATTGAGGTCTTTGGTATAGGAGATATCGCCGGTCAAAATTAGACCGTTGTCAAACTTCTTGTCTAGCCCTAAGTTGGTCCGCCATACCTGCGGCCATTGAAAATCGGGATCGACCAGTTGGTAAAAGAAGAAATCAACACCCTGTACTTGGTTCCCCAACCACACAAACGGAAAACGACCTGTAAACAATCCGGAACCACCACGTAACTGCAAGGTTTTATCCCCTTTGATATCCCAGTTAAAGCCAAGCCTTGGAGAAACCAACCACTTCGTGGAAGGGAGTCGCTCGGAATCCAAGAGAATTGGTTCGTCCGTTTCCGGGTCGAAATATTCTATAGAAGGAATATAGGTGCCAGAATCCCCTCCCTTTCGGGCAATATTCTCTGCGATCTTTTCCCGGGTATCGAAATACAACGGGCGGTCTACACGAACCCCATAGGTCAACTTAAAGTTTTCGGTAGCATCCCATTCATCTTGAACATAAAAAGACAATTGACCAACGTTGGTTTCAGCCAACGCCCAACCACCGGGATTCCCGGTTCCGTTTGCTTCAAGGGAATTGCTAGCCGCAATGGCATCATCAAAAGCCGTTTGAAGTTGCCCAGAACTGGCAAATTCCGGAAAGTCGGTAATTGTTGTTGTTGGAAAGAATACCCCTTGCGCACCATATGCCCCAAGATTAAAGGAGTTATCAAATTGGAATTTCTCAAAAGAGAAGCCAATCGTGTAGGTATGGTTACCTTTAAAGATATTCAGGTTATCCGTAATTTGAAATACCTTTTGGTCTAAACGGTTATTGATGGAAAACGGTTCATGCCCTGCGATAATATAGTTAGAAGAGCCCGTTTCATCCAATATGACGATACTGGGGGCTGGAGTAGAAAATGGATTTCTAAAATCATCGAAATGGGTATAACCCACTTGAAGCTTGTTGGTTGCCTCGGGCGACAAAGTAGAGTTCAGTTCTAACTGTACGGAATTGATATTGTTATTGATCTCATAACCCGCGTTTTCAAATTGCAATGTCTGCGTATTGGGCCCTCTAAAAGCAAGTGCGTTTCGGTTGGCAGGTTTTCCTTTGGATGCTCTTAGGAAATTATAGATGAGTGCCAAACGGTTGTTATCATTAATATTCCAATCGAGCTTAAAGATACCTTTGGTAGATTCTTGGTCGAAATTGAAGTTCTCGAACCTTCCGGGATTATAGAAAATATCATTTCCTTGTGCATCCTGTCCGATTACGACTTGGCGCAGCAGGTTATCGACCAATTCAAAATCAGAAGCAGAGACCCTTGATTCATTGATAGTACCTGTACCTCGATTGGGAATAAAACCATCTGTTCCCAGCTCGGTGAGCTCATCACGCTCAAAATTCATAAAGAAGAACAGCTTATCCTTAACAATCGGGCCTCCAATACTTACACCGTATTGGGTCTGTTCCAATCCCGTTTTAAAAACATCATCACCATCGATTTTACCACCTGTTAAATCGTCATTTCTAAAGAATCCGTAAACGGTACCATAAAATTCATTGGTACCACTTTTGGTCACTGCATTGACCGAAGCCCCGGTAAAACCCGCTTGGGTAACATCATAGGGTGCCGTACTTACTTGAATTTGGTCAATGGCATCAATAGAAATAGGAGTGGCGTTCGTCTGCCCCCCCGGTTGTGCCGCATCTAGACCAAAAGGGTTGTTGAAAATAGCACCATCCAACGAAAAGTTATTGTATTGGTCGTTTCTACCCCCGAACGAACCGGCACTTGCCGTTGGTTCTAATCTGGTAAAATCGTTGGTAGATCTTGAAATGGTGGGTAAGCGTGTAAGCTCCCTTCGTCCAACACTGGTTTCGGCCCCAGTTCGGTCCCCTCCAAAAGTACCGCCCTGATCTGAGACCACCACTACTTCGTCAAGGGCTTGACTTTCTGCCACCAGTTGGGCGTTCAAGTTAAAAGTCTGCCCGAGGTTTAAGAAAATATCATTTCGGGTCAAGGTCTGAAATCCGATATAGGAAATAGTGACTTCGTAAGGACCTCCTACCCGAAGATTTAAAAGATTAAAACGACCATCCTCATTGGCGATAGCCCCATATTTAGTGCCCGTCGGCGTATGTATCGCCACAATGTTAGCACCTAATAGTGGTTGTGATTGGTCGTCCAATACACTTCCTTTGATATTGGAAGTAGTGTTTTGCGCATGGGTCCCGATAACCCCCATAACTACTGTGATAATAAGCAGTATTCGTTTTTTCATAATGTTCCCTTTAAATTGATTGTAAAGTTGCGCAATGTAGCCATAAAAAAAGAGCTATGCACGCATAGCTCTTTACAATTTATCCACAATTGGAGTCGTATTGTTTACTTCTCGGCAACCACCTCAAAAGCAATATCAAATACCACGTCTCTGTGTAATCTTATTTTAGCATTATAAGGGCCTACCCTTTTAACGCTGCCACCTTGAATGGTGATGAATTTTTTATCGATTTCGTGGCCCTCTTTCCCTAGTGCTGTCGCCAAATCAGTGGAGGTCACCGAACCGAACAACTTGTCACCCGCTCCCGCTTTGGAAGCAATCTTAATTTCAAGTGTTTTGATAGCCTCCGCTGTTTTCGTCGCGGCATCTACTACTTTCTTTTCCTTGTGGGCACGTTGCCTTAGGTTCTCTTCCAATACTTTTTTCGCTGAAGGAGTAGCCATGGTAGCCATTCCGTTAGGAATCAGGTAATTTCTTCCGTATCCGTTCTTAACCGTTACGACGTCGTCCTTAAATCCTAGATGCTCTACGTCTTGTTTTAATATTAATTCCATTGGATTTCTTTCTTTATTTTAATAAATCACCAACATAGGGCATTAATGCGATGTGACGGGCTCTTTTTACAGCCTGAGCCACTTTCCTTTGGTATTTTAAAGAGGTACCGGTAAGTCTTCTTGGAAGAAGCTTCCCTTGCTCGTTGACCAATTTCATTAAGAAATCCGCATCCTTATAATCAATGTATTTAATACCTGATTTTTTAAAGCGGCAATACTTCTTTTTGGTATTGGTTTCGATATTCAATGGGGTCAAATACCTGATTTCCCCATCTTTTTTTCCTTTTGCTTGTTGCTCTATAGATGCCATATCCTTATGCTTTTGATTTTAACCTTGTTCTTCTTTTCTCTGCCCACTCGATAGCGTGCTTATCTAACTTTACCGTTAAGAAACGCATAACGCGCTCATCCCTTCTAAATTCTTGCTCATAAGGACCAACAACTTCGCCGGGACCGGCAAATTCGAACAAGTGGTAAAAGCCACTTTTTTTGTGCTGAATAGGATAGGCCAACTTTTTTAGGCCCCAATTCTCTTTGGAGACCATTTTGGCTCCATTCTTAATTAAGAAATCTTCAAATTTCTTAACTGTTTCCTCTATCTGAACATCAGATAGAACGGGATTCAAAATGAAAACAGTTTCGTAATGGTTCATATTATATTTATTTTTTAGGAGTGCAAAAATAGGAATATTTACCAGCATTCACAAGAAAACGAGATTTTCTTCGTTATACCTTCAATAGAATCATAAAATCGAACTTAACCAAATCTTAACCTATGGTCAACGGTTATGTACGGAAGAATAAGTGTATTGTCAACAACTTAAGTTGCAGTTCACCGTGTTTTTTTAGTACTTTACCGATGATTTAACCCCACAAATCAACCCATTTATGAAATTAAGAAGTATTATCGTAGACGATTCGTCGATGCAGCGGATGGCAGTCGCGAAGCTGGTGAACAATCACCCGAACTTAGCTATGGTGGCAGAGTACAGCAACGCGATAGAGGCCAAAAATGGTATCAGAAATAATGAAATCGACCTAATTTTTCTTGATGTAGAAATGCCCATCATCAGCGGATTTGACCTACTCGAATCGCTTGAAAACAGTCCACAGGTCATTTTAATTACGGGGAAACCCGATTACGCTCTTAAAGCTTTTGATTATGATGTTACCGATTATCTGCACAAACCCATTACGATGGCTCGGTTTGATGCTTCGGTGAGACGGGCAATCGCCAAGTACGAGCAAATGAACAAGGTGAACGAGGACGAAGAACATATCTTCGTAAAAAGCAACTTGAAAAAGAGAAAGGTCATTTTAAACGATATAAAATGGATCGAAGCTCTTGGAGACTATATTAAATTGGTGACCGATGAGGCCAATATCGTTATCTTATCGACCATGAAATCCTTTGAAAAGCAATTACCGGAGGAAAAGTTCTTACGAATTCACAAATCTTATATTGTTAATTTGGAGAAAATAGAAAAGTTCAACAGCAAGAACGTTGAAGTAAGCGGACGCTCGATTCCATTAAGTAGAAATAAAAAGACCGAATTGGCCGAAGCTTTGAGCAACGTCTAAAGAGGTATTGCAAATAATAAGAAGCCGTTATAGCCCTATTAAGGACCGTAACGGTTTTTTTGTGCCAATTATTTGTCGATACCGAACTACCAGATATATGTCAGATATGATCCACATTGTAGATGACCCTTACACTGCGGTATTGAGATATGGCATGAAAGGATTTTTCGATACGCTTGATACCGACCTTGGTCTTGGGCAAGGATTGATTGGGTGGGATTTTAACCAACACATGTTTTAGGTACTGATTGCGAATACGTGCGACGGGTGGAAACTCGGGCCCTAAAACACCACTACCAAAAAGGTTTCGCATTGCTTGGGCAAACCATTCAGAGGCTTCGTTTACACGGTTGTATTCCTTGTGTTTAAAGGTGATGCGAACTATTCGGTTGGCTGGTGGATAATGATACTGCTCCCGTTCGTACAGCTGTTCCTTGAACATGCCCAGATAGTCGTTCGTAGAGACCTGCTTTAATATTTGATGATACGGGTTATACGTTTGTATGATGACCTTACCTCGTTTTTTGGTGCGTCCTGCCCTACCCGCTACTTGGGTCAATAATTGAAAACAACGTTCATGTGCCCGGTAATCCGGAAAATTCAAAAGTGAGTCGGCATTCATGATACCCACCAAGCTTACGTTTCTAAAGTCAAGCCCTTTTGTGAGCATTTGGGTACCGACCAAAACATCCATCTCTTGCTGCTCAAAGGCCGTGATGATTTTTTCATAGGCATGTTTTCCCCTAGTGGTATCCAAATCCATACGGCTTACCTTTATTTCCGGGAACAGGCTGCGCAGTTCCAACTCTACCTGTTCGGTCCCAAAACCTTTTGTATCTAAAGTTGCACTTCCACAGGCCTCACAACTTTCCGGCAAGGCAATATGGTGTCCGCAATAATGACATCGTAATTGCTTCTTATATTGATGATAGGTAAGACTTACATCACAATTGGGACATTGAGGGGAATGTCCGCAAGTAGTACATTCCAAAATCGGGGCGTATCCACGTCTATTTTGAAAAAGGATAATTTGTTCCTCGGCATCGAGCGCTTCCTGCATCTCTTCTAAAAGACGTTCCGAAAAATGCCCTTTCATTCGTCGTTTCCGAGTCTGTTCCTTTAAATCGACCAATTCTATATCAGGCATTAAGACGTTCCCGAAACGACGGTCGATACGGGCATATCCGTATTTGCCCGTCTGCACATTTTGGAAGGTTTCGATACTAGGCGTGGCCGAACCCAACAAAATTTGTGACTTGTGAAAGTGTCCCAACACAATGGCGGCGTCTCTTGCGTGGTATCTAGGCGCGGGGTCATATTGTTTAAAGGATCCCTCGTGTTCCTCATCGACGATAATGAGCCCCAAGTCCGAAAAAGGAAGAAACAGAGAAGATCTGGCCCCAATGACCACACGTGCCTTTGTTTTACCATGAAGCACATTATTCCATACCTCTACACGTTCCTGTACGCTGTATTTGGAATGGTAGACCGCGACCTTTTCTCCAAAATAGTTCTGTAAACGCACGATCAATTGTGTGGTCAGCGCGATTTCCGGTAATAAATACAGCGCCTGCCTACCATCATTCAGACACTTTTCGATAAGTGATACGTATACTTCGGTCTTCCCGGAAGCCGTCACCCCGTGTAATAGACACACTTTCTTCGCATTAAAGTGCTGTTGAATTTCATCGAGGGCAAGTTGTTGATGGCTATTCAGTGTCTTTAAATCATCATTGGGCGCACCATCGTAGGTAACACGATCGGTCTGAATAAAATACACCTCAAAGATAGCCTTGTCGATCAGTGATTTAATAACCGACGTTGACGCGCCACTTTCTCGTTCCAGATCAGCTACTTTAATCGGTTTTTTAACAACCGCCTGTAATTGAAACAATGAAAGCACCACTTGACTTTGTTTGGGTGCACGGGTAAGGGATTGTAGCAAGGCTTCCAACTTTTCCTCCGAACGATATTGCTGCCCCAACTGAACGTATCGAACTAATTTTGGTTTGTACTGCTCGTAGAGTTCCTCCTTTAAAACGATGATGTTCTTATCTAACAAACGATTGAGGACAGGAAGGATATTCTTTCGATCAATGATGTCGCTTACCTCCTGTACTTTCAGGATTTCTTGATGTCGTAAAGCCTCGAATACAAGAAATTCATCATCTTTCAAGCCACTTTCATCTACCGTTGCTTCTTTGTTCCTAAGAATCAAGGTCTCGCTCTCTAATAAGAAAGCACTGGGAAGAGCGCTGCGCATTACTTCCCCTATCGTGCACATGTAGTAATCGGCAATCCATTGCCAATGCCTCATCTGTATGTGGTTGATAATGGGCCGTTCGTCCAGTATTTGGTGAAGGTCTTTGGCTTCGTATACAGTAGGCGGGGCCGTATGTACTTCATGTACCAGTCCGGTATAAATTTTGGATTTTCCAAAAGGGACCGCAACCCGCATTCCGGGCTGTAAAAAAGAAGCTTCGTCAGCAGATACGGAATACGTAAACAGCTTTTCTAATGGAATGGGTAAGATTACATTGATGAAATACTGCATAAGCCTTCTGTTCTGTGCTAACCCTCGACGCGAAGCCAAGTCTGGGTACGGTAGATAAAGGCGAGGTATCCTCGCACCTTTAGTTCATCGGGGTTGTCGGGGTTCAACCAAATCTTACAACGAAAAGTCATCGCCTGTTCGGGATCAAATAGCGTATCGCCCTTGTATACCCCATTTTCTTTTTCTTTGGCCGCGTCGATAATGGTCATGCCCACGACGGGTTTATCTTTTTGATCCCCATCACATTTGGTGCAAAGAGAGTTTTCTTTCCCCTTTTCCAAAATCTCCACGACATGACCGTACATGAGACCGTCTTTTTCGTAGATGTCTATAATGGCCTTCGGTTTTCCGGTACGGTCATCAATGGTTTTCCATTTACCAAAGACACTCTGACCATACCCCATTGAACCAAACAAAAAAAGGATCAATAAGAGAAGTACATTATTTAGTTTCATCTTTTCCATAGTTTTTTCGCAGCCAGTTCAGCGAAGCGTTCAGTTCAAAGCCAAGCAGCAATATATTGGAATTTAACCATATATAGACCATTAATATTAACAAACCGCCCAATGCACCGTAGAGTTCGTTGTATCGCGCAAATTTCTCTACATATACCCCAAAAAGGTACGAGGTCAACAAAAACAATATGGTGGTCATCAAAGCACCGGCTGAAAAGAAACGGGCCTGTTTGCCCTCTGCCGTTCCAAAATAGTAGAGTGTTGCGGTAGTTAAATATGATAAAACGATAAAAAACAAAAATTTGGCTATTTGAACACCAATAACATCTTCCTCGCCCAATACGCCACCGCTATTACGTTCGGCAAACTCTTTCAAATATCCCAATACATACACCTCAAAATAAACAAATGCCACAAAACCGACAATAATTAAGATAGATAGGATGAGTCCCACCATAAGAGCGTATAAGTATTGCCTAAAAAAATTACGGGTCAGATTTACGTGGTACGATGTTTCAAAACCTCCAAAAATGGCATTGACGCCATTTGCCATCAGAAATATGGATATTAAAAAGGAAGAAGATAAAAGGCCGCCTCTTTTTTGATCTTTGATCTGCTGGTAAATCTCCCCAAAATATTCACCGGTGGCCGTCGGGAGAAAAGATTCTAGGAAAGTAAGGAACTCAGCATCAAAATTCGCATTTTCAAAGCTGATGTACGAAACCAGAAAGGGGACCAAGGTTACCATAAATATCAAAAGCGGAAACAGGGCCATAAAAAGACTGAACGCGATAGAACTTGCTCGTGTCGACAAAGCGCCCTGCACAATACCCCGAATATACATTTCGGAAAGATCGTAAATAGACAACCCTTCAAAACCAGGCAATCGAATGCGCTTCAATAGGGCAACGAGCCAATTGATCACTGGAATTTTTTCAAGCCTTTTTTCTATTTGGACCGACATCTAAACGGCTTTAAGGCTCAGGTCCATGTTATAGACAGAATGGGTCAATGCGCCCGAAGAGATATAGTCTACCCCACAATCGGCATACTTTCTTATCGTTTTTTCATTGATGTTGCCAGAAGACTCCGTTAGGCATTGGTCTCCTATCATTTTAACCGCAGTGCGGGTGTCTTCATAATTAAAATTATCCAACAAAATGCGATACACACCATTCGATTTCAGAATTTCGGAAACTTCCTCAAGATTTCTTGCTTCCACAATAATTTTCAATTCTCTTCCGGTCTCCTTTAAATACCGTTCCGTTTTAGAAATAGCCCTTGAAATGCCCCCCGCAAAATCGATATGATTGTCTTTGAGCATGATCATGTCATATAAGGCAAATCTATGGTTCTCCCCTCCTCCTATTTTTACGGCCCATTTTTCCAAAGCCCTTAAACCTGGTGTTGTCTTACGTGTATCCAGAATTTTGGTGTCGGTACCCTCTAAAAGCTTTACAAAAGACCTCGTCTTGGTAGCAATAGCACTCATACGTTGCATAGCGTTCAATACCAAACGTTCTGCCTTTAATATGCTCTGAGAACGACCTCTTACATAAAAAGCGATGTCGCCATATTTGACCGAAGCTCCCTCATTAATAAGGGTCTCGACCGAGATGTCCGAATCTACGAAGTTAAAAACCTGTTTTGCAAATTCGATTCCCGCGATGACACCTTCATCTTTGACCAAGAGTTTTGCCTTCCCATGCGCGTTGGGAGGAATACATGCCAAAGAACTATGGTCTCCATCACCGACGTCTTCCCTAATGGCATTTTTTATGATTAAATCTATTTCTTCTTGAAATTGCTCCTTCGAAATCATTTCCTGGCTTTTGAGGGTTGCTAAAATACTAAAATGTTCGGGCTTCTTTTCTTGATCAAGGATAAACATTAAAACCAAATTCCTCTTTTTATCAGGGAATACTTGTGGTTTTAAATTTGCAAATTACATTTGTGATATGACTATCAAGCTCCTAGCCATCGGCAAAACGGATAACAAGCAATTGCAACACCTGATATTGGAGTACCAACAAAGGCTAAAACACTATGTGAAGTTTGACTTTGAAATTATCCCGGATATTAAAAATGCCAAAAACTTATCCGAGACACAGCAGAAAGAAAAAGAAGGCTCCCTTATTCTAAAAAGTTTGAGCAATACCGACATTCTGATTTTGTTGGATGAAAATGGAAAACAATACGATTCCGTTGCTTTTTCGGCTCATATACAAAAGAAAATGAACGCAGGGCACAAGCGATTGGTGTTCGCTATTGGCGGTCCTTACGGGTTCAGCGATGTCGTTTATGAAAAGTCTCTGGAAACGATAAGCCTGTCTAAAATGACATTTTCACATCAGATGGTGCGCCTTTTTGTGGTAGAGCAGTTATACCGCGCATTTACCATTTTAAGAAATGAGCCCTATCATCATCGGTAGATTCAACTGTTATCGGTTGTGCCAATAGTTTATTTTGAAAATCGAAAGCGCCCCTCTTTTAATAAAGCACCCTGAACTTTATGGTATGCTCAATCTTCTTCAAGGCTTTCACCACTTCTTTATTGTACTCTTTATCCATATCACTTATCACATACCCTACTTCACTGTCGGTTGAAAGATACTGTCCTATAATATTCATTTCGTAGGTTGCCAATACCTCATTAATATGTGCCATTACACCCGGAACATTCTTATGAATGTGTAAAAATCGGTGTGCGTTCGATTGTTTTGGCAATCGAATATTGGGAAAGTTAACGGCATCTACCGTATCACCAGAATTAATGTATCCCATAATCTTGTTTGGGACAAAGTCTGCTATATCGCGTTGGGCTTCCTCGGTACTTCCGCCAATATGGGGTGTGAGAATAACGTTCTGTAACCCTTGTAGTTTTGTATAAAATTCACCGTTCGCCCTCGGTTCCTCCGGGTACACATCTATGGCCGCGCCAGCCAATTTACCTGATTTCAAGGCCGTCGCCAAGGCATCGATATCGACTACAAAACCTCTGGAAAGGTTTACCAGAAAGGCACCGTTCTTCATTTGGTTGATTTCGCGTTCCCCGATAAAATTCTTGTTCGCCTTATTATCATCGATATGCAGGGTTACCACATCGGATACATTTAACAAGTCTTCCAACGTACTACACTTGGTAGCATTTCCCAAGGCCAATTTATCATTGACATCGTAGTAGTAAACCCGCATTCCGATAGATTCTGCCAAAACGGATAGCTGTTTTCCTATATTCCCATACCCAACGATGCCAATATTCTTACCGCGTACTTCCCGTGAACCTGCAGCCGTCTTTTGCCATTGTCCTTCATGTATTTCGGTACTACGGGGAAATATGCTCCGCATGAGCATAATAATCTCGCCAATAGCCAATTCTACTACAGAACGGGTGTTGCTATAAGGGGCATTAAACACAACGACCCCTTTTTGCTTACAATAGTCCAAATCTATTTGAGTCGTTCCGATACAAAAAGCACCGACTACCAATAACTTGTTGGCAGCATCCAACACTTTTTGGGTCACTTGCGTCTTTGAACGGATACCCAATACGTGTACACCTTTTATTTTTTTTATCAATTCGTCTTCCGTCAAACTATGGGTTACCAACTCTACCGAGAAACCATCTTCGGACAAATTATCAAAGGCCACCGGATGCACATTCTCGAGCAATAAAATCTTGATTCGATTCTTTGGATAGGAAATATTTCTAGGAAGATCGTTCACAAATAAGAATTCATCCAAATTTGGGGCGACGTGATCTGCATTATTGGCTGCTTTTTCACGATGCACATTTTCGGTATAAGCGAAGAACTTATCAGCAATACCGGCCTCTCTCATGACGTAATCACTATAACCATCCCCTATTACCTGTACTTCTCCATTGAGGTCTAGCTGCTTTAAGCACTCTATTTTACCATTGTGGGATGCCAACGGATTTTTCTCGTCAAAACCGATAATGTTTCCGGCATCATCAAATTCGAAGGTATTGGCGTATACCCTGTCCGAGGGAATATTATATTCTTCCACGATCGGGTCTATAAACTCCTTGAATCCACAGGAGATTACATAGATATCATCTGAATACTTTTCGAAAAACTCTTTGTTCGATTCGATGGATTTTGAAATCTTTTGGCGAAGTTCGGCAACCAATGTCGTTAAATCCGATTTATGTGCATTCAACAATTGAATGCGTTTCTCCAAGGATTCGGTAAACGAAATATCCCCGTCGATTCCAAGATTCGTAATTCGTTGGATCTCTTGAACAACTTCTTCCCTGTTGGATCTTCCCTGTAGGGTCATTTCCGCCAATACATCCAAGGCCTCTACCCTAGTAAGCGTACTATCAAAATCGAAAACATATTTTCGTGCCACTTCGCTTATCATTTTATAAAATTGATTCCTAAACGGATTTTTTAAGGTTATCTGGTTTTAAATCAGTGCAAAACATTTTTGTTCCAGTAGATGAATTGCCCCCGATTACATCGGATAAATGTAAAAATTAATTCCTAGGGATTCGGAGGAATGTTATGAAAAGTTATCCCTATCACCAATGGACTCCCATTTGATAAGAATTTCACTTTTTTTGGAGCTAAAATTGAGAATTCCTCAATGACTTCGAATGAAGAATAGTAGTTTATTTGTTTTTCAAGAACAATAGAATGGCCTTAGAGAAGGCTTTGGTCTTGTACGTTCCGTTATGATCTCCTTGCACTATTTGAAGGCTCGCGTTCGGAAATACACTTTGTAATTCGGAAGGGGTACCGTTCTCGAGATCTTCGTCACCGGCGATCACCAGCACCTCTTTCTCCACTAGAGCGAGTTCCTCCATGGCCGTAACAGGTTGATGTTTTTGTTGTAGATGTAGGGAACGTAGGTCAGCATTCACCGATTCTGCATAGTCGACCGCACCTTGTGTCAGCTCGTTCGGGTTTCCTGCAAAGGCTTCGGCAAACAGTAAACGTCTTTCCCAATTCGGGTTTGTAAAATCGATGCCCATACCGCCTAAAACGGTTTTTCCGATCCGCTCGTCCTTGGTCAATAATTTTGCCAACACAATCGTTCCTCGCGAATACCCGACAGCGTGGTATTCCTTTATCGTCAAATAATCCATTAGCGCTATCACATCGGCCACTTCGGCGTCGTTGGCATAGGCATCATCGGTTTGCGGCTTATCAGAATCACCATTGCCCCTCAAGTCAGGAACAATTACGCGATAGCCCTTAGCGATGAGGTCTTTTTTTAATTCGGTCCTATCCCAGTTTTTTCGCGTATTGATAAAACCATGTAAAAGCAACACCGGTACCCCATCACCTTCGTCGGTAAAAGCAATTTTGGTATTGTCGAAAGAGGTAAAATAGGAAAGGATGGCTTCGGTATCCTGGGCCAGCATCAAAATCGATATGAGTGCTAATAGGCTTTTCATTTTCTATAAACCAGTACAGACCAAACCTGTTAGTATCGCAATACCAAAACTAGTGAGGGTTCCTATGAGGATGTATTCCGTTAGCTTTCGATTGTTGCTCTCTTTTAAATCGTTGAAACGAAAAACAGATTTAGCGGTTATCAATAGCCCTATGGCCTCCCATTTTCCAAGAAGTATAAAAAGAAAGACAAAAAGACGCTCGATGATACCGATGTACTTTCCCGCATTTGGTAATGATTCATGATCTAATTCAATTTGGGCCGACATCCGTTCCAAAAGCTTTCCCATAATAATCGCTGTAGGAAAACTCACGAAAACTGCTCCAGCGACCAACTGCCAATCAATACGTTCTGATAGCGTTATGGTATGCTCCCAAAAATTACCGTAATAAGCACAGATATACAGCACCAAAACATGTAATAGTTGATCAATGAAAAACGGAATATTCCCGTGTTTGAAAAGAGGAGACGTATAGAGTTTCAACAGGTCGATTACATAGTGCGACACTGCAATCAATAAGGCAACTCCCCAATACGACAAATCCCATAACAATAAAAGAATAAGTAAAAAATGAATCAGCACATGCAGGTATACATATTTTGACTTTATTTTATGCTTTTCTTTATGAAGTACCCACAAATTGGGCTGTAGTAAAAAGTCTCCGACAAGATGGGCGAGAAATAGTTTTACAAATAGGGTCATGGGGTCATTTCTTTAATAATAATGTTATAGTAGTCTAGAAGTTCCAACACCAAGTCTAAACGTGCTCTTTTTTGTCGCTGGCTCACAGCTGATTGTTGAATGCCCAATTGTTGGGCGATTTCTTGTTGTGAAGTTCGGGGGTTTTCCAATACGAGTACTACGATTTCTGCAGAAACAATACTCCAGTCATCCATAAAATCGAGGGCGAGCTTCAAAGGTAAATTGAGTGTGCGGTCATAGAAATCATTGCCCGTTGCCACGATGAGGTTAATCTTATCTTCTTTTAACGATTCAAAGGTACGTCCGGAACGCTGATAGGCCGAACCATTCGACTCGCTTACCCCTACCCCTACAAAGGTTTCCTCACCAATACCGATACCCATACGAACATCGAGTCCTTTTATGGTCTTTATCAAAGCTTTGATCCGTATTGCTACCTTCAAAGCCTGATCTATGGGTACTCTTAGTTGAAATTCATCGCCTCGGTAAATCTCCCAGTCTTCTGGGGAATCGCCTAATTCAGAAAAATATTTCTTCAAAATTCCCAACCATTCAGTAGAAGAATAGTTTTCAGAGTTTATAATATCTCCTGTAATAACTGCTATCATTTTATAAGTCAAAATGCTAATATAGAAAATTATAAGCTATTTAGCTAATATTTTAATATTATAAGTTAATATGCTTATAACTAAGCTATAGAAGCGAAACAGCTTATTTTTTAAAACCATCTTCTGACCTGCACACAATACTGCTGATATTCCTTGCCGAACAATGTGGTAAGCGCCTTTTCTTCCGGAAGTATTTGAAACTTATTCATATACCCTACAAAACCCGCCGCCGCAAGTGTATTAAAGGCGTTGCCCAACCATAATCCCCAAGCCAATAAAACCAGTAACAAAGCCAAATACATAGGGTTTCGGGTATAGCTGTAAAGTCCGGTGGTAACGAGAGAGGAGGCTTTGGAAGGCAGTGTGGGGTCTACCGTAGTCTTGGCCCTGTAAAAGTGAAGCAAAGCAATGGCACCGATCAAAAAGGCCAATCCCGATAACCCGACCATCAAGTAACGTCGCCCAAAAAAGTCGAAATATCCAAAGGGTAAAAACGTTGCGAGCAAGTACATCAATCCAAAAAAAATAAGGAAGATGAGTATTGGAGGTATTTTTAACTTCATTGCATAAAATTAGTATTTTTGACCGTATGCAACTTGTTTTCGCCACCCACAATCAAAATAAATTCGAGGAGGTACGAAAAATACTCCCATCACACATTCAATTACGATCGCTTACCGATATTGGCTGTGCTACAGAAATTCCCGAAACAGGAAAAACGCTCGAAGAGAACGCAAAACTCAAAGCAGATTACGTTACCAAAAAATATGCCCTACCCTGCTTTTCTGATGATAGCGGACTCCTTGTCGATGCGCTCAACGGTGCCCCGGGTGTTTACTCAGCGCGTTATGCCGGGCCTCAAAAAAACGCCAATGACAATATGAACCTGTTGCTAACGGAGTTGAAAGGGGTTGCCAACAGGGCTGCCCGATTTAAAACCATCATTGTACTGAACCTAGGTGCTGCCTCCCATATGTTTATGGGAACCGTGGAAGGAACGATAACGACCGAAAAAAGTGGTTCGGAAGGGTTTGGCTACGATCCCATATTTAAACCAAAAGGATATGACCAAACCTTTGCAGCGCTTCCCCTAGAAGTAAAAAATACTATTGGCCACCGTGGACAGGCCATTAAAGAACTTCTTGCCTTTTTAAAAAACGCCCAGAATGAACAACGTTAAAAAAAATCAAGAAATGGTGGAAGTCTCCGTCGCATCGGAAAGAGCCGAAGCGATAGGAGGTGTACTCATCGCCGTTTTTGCCGCCTTGATGGCTATCTCACAATTGGTCAATGGTGAATTGGAGGAAGAGATGATGATCGCCCATAACAAGGTGGTGAACTATTCTAATTGGTATCAGTCTAAAAGCATCAAGGAAAGTTTAAAAGAAAGCGAACTCGACTACCTACAAACCCTAGTCGAAACTGGAATGATTCCAGAGGACCGGCGGGCCATTGTTGCCGCAAAAATTGAAAATACAAAGGCCAAGATTAAAAAATACAATGCCGAAAAGACCGAGTTGCTAATAGGTTCTTCAAACATTCCCAAAACCCAATGGATCCAAGATTTAGATGGGGAAATAGGAAAAATAATAGGTGTCAAAGAATGGGAGCAATTGGCAGAGGCATACGATATCGCTACAAAAAAATTCGACTTGGGGCTCTTATTTTTTCAAGTAAGTATTGTATTGGGCGCTGTCTGTATTATCATATATGACAATCCCTTTTTACAGAAACTCTTTATCATACTCATGATTCTATTTGGTATCATTGGGGCATGCCTTTCTCTATATGGGTACCTTTTAGCTCCCTAGAATGTCCCATTCAGTGGACTTTCACCGCCATGTAAATAATTAGCAGTACCTTTGCCGCTTGAAATGAAGCCGCCGGTATGGCAGGTGTTGCGCTGAGTCCAATGGGTTATATACGATAATCGCTCTATGCAACACACCTATTAGCGATTAACGTAAAACACATTATGACAAAATTTGAAGCATTAGGACTTCAGCAATCCCTATTGGATGCTGTTAGCGATATGGGGTTCGAAACCCCTTCCGAAGTACAGGAAAAAGCAATCCCACTTTTATTGGAAGACGAGACCGATTTGGTCGCCCTAGCCCAAACGGGTACTGGAAAGACAGCAGCGTTCGGTTTTCCGCTTATCCAAAAAATAGATGCTGCCAGCAGAACCACCCAAGGGCTGATTCTATCCCCCACCCGGGAGCTCTGCCTGCAAATCACCAATGAACTGCAATCGTACGCCAAATACGAAAAGAATATTAATGTTGTGGCCATCTACGGAGGAGCTAGTATCACCGAACAGGCCAGGCAAATCAAAAGAGGGGCCCAAATAGTAGTCGCAACCCCGGGCCGTATGAAAGATATGATCGGGCGTGGTTTGGTCAACATTTCCAAAATCGACTATTGTATTCTCGATGAGGCCGATGAAATGTTGAACATGGGCTTTTATGAAGATATCAAGGACATTCTTTCGAACACCCCACAAGAAAAATCTACTTGGCTATTTTCAGCGACGATGCCAAAAGAGGTATCCATCATCGCCAAAAAGTTTATGCACAGTCCGCAAGAAATTACCGTAGGATCTAAGAATTCAGGAGCCTCCACGGTACAGCATGAATACTATGTGGTAGGCGGTAGAGATCGTTATCCCGCCCTTAAAAGATTGGCCGATGCGCATCCCGATATTTTCTCGGTCGTTTTCTGTAGAACAAAAAGGGATACCCAAAAAGTAGCTGAAAACTTAATCGAAGACGGTTACAACGCCGGTGCGTTACATGGCGATTTAAGCCAAAACCAACGCGATCTAGTGATGAATTCGTTTCGCAAAAAACAAATTCAGATGTTGGTGGCTACGGACGTTGCGGCCCGTGGTATTGATGTTGACGACATTACCCACGTAATCAACTATCAATTGCCCGATGAAATAGAAACGTATACCCACCGTAGCGGTCGTACGGGAAGAGCTGGGAAATCAGGTATTTCAATGGTCATTGTCACACGAAGTGAAATGCGCAAGATTCAGGCAATTGAAAGGAAAATTCAGCAGAAATTCGTTCATAACAAAATACCTACTGGGCCAGAAATCTGTGAAATACAGTTATATCATTTGGCAAGTAAAATAAAGGACACCCAAATCGACAAGGATGTTGAGAACTATCTGCCTGCCATCTATGATGTTCTCCAAGGTATAGACCGGGATGAGCTCATCAAAAAAATGGTATCCGTAGAATTTACGCGTTTTTCCAATTATTACAATAAGGCAAAAGATTTAAATTCTTCAGTTTCCAAAGATGGAAATAGGGACCGTAGCGGACAAAGAGGTCCCAACGATAACGGGTCCGTTCGCTATTTCATCAATGTTGGGGAGAAGGACGGTTATGACTGGATGTCGTTGAAAGATTTTATCAGAGATACCGTTGGACTTGGCAGGGACGATCTTTTCAAAGTAGATGTAAAGGATAGTTTTTCGTTTTTCAATACAGAGGCCGCAGTTACCGATCAGATATTGCAAACCTTTACTGATTTTAAAGTAAAGGGTAGATTCGTAAATGTAGAGGTTTCCAAAAGCCCTGGTGGCGGAAGGCGCGGTGGAAGCGGAAGAGACCGTGGCCGACGAAAGGATAAAGGAGGATATGGCAAAAAGCGCCATGACAAAAAGGGGCATAGAGGCAGTGCCTCCCATTCCGGAAAGCGCAGAAGCACTAAAAGAAGTGATTTTTTCTAATTACGCCTTGTTTGCTCCAGACCTTCACTAAATAAACAAAACGCAGTGTTAATTCTTCACTAAAAAATACGCTCAGGCGTATTTTTTGGTTTTGTTTAGTATTTTTAACATCGATATACAACGAATGGTAAAACGTATTAAATGGTTCCTTCTGTTTCTTCCCTTTGCAGTTTATTGCCAGGAATCACAGGAAACAACGGAAGTTAAAGAAATTAAGGCCCTGGTAATCAATGCCCAGACCGATGAACCTTTGGAAAGCGTTCATGTAATCAACCTAAATGAAGTGGTGGGTACCATCACGAACGAAGAAGGAGAATTCACTATCTCTGCAGCGGTCAACGACACACTTTATTTCTCTTATTTGGGTTTTAAATCCCAAAAAATTCGAGTGACCAACGATATGTTCAAATTCAAGGATACCAAAATATCCCTTACCGAATTGGCCTACGCACTTGAGGAAGTCATCGTAACCCCGTACCAATTAACCGGTTATCTCGAAATAGATGTGAAAAACCTGCCATTGAACGATTCCTACCAATACAGTATTTCTGGACTCTCGGTGGGCTATGAGGCGGGAAGTAAAAGTCCTAGCGCGGTTACCAAGGTTCTGGGGGCCATTCTAAACCCGGCAGATTTACTTCGAAACCTTTTTGGAAAACAACCGAACCAGATGCGAAAACTTCGTAAAATAAAAGAAGAAGACGAGATTCGGGATTTACTGGCCACCAAGTTTGATAGAGAGGTACTTATGGAACTACTTCAAATCGAAAAAATAGATATTCAAGACATTCTTACCAATTGTAACTATTCCAAATCGTTTATCACTACGGCGAACGACCTGCAAATATTAGACGCCATCAGCAGCTGTTACGAGGAATTCAAAGTATTGAACCGAAAAAAATAAATTTTCTATTTAAGCAAGCATTTTATAGCTTTAGGCAAAATAATAACGCATGCCCATTGCATGTTCCCCCTATACCTGAACAAAGCTGCACCCATGACGAAGACCCTTACTGCGATTTTCCTTCTTTTTCTTTTCATAGCTTGCAAAGAACAAAAAAAAGCGCCCCTTGAACCTACGGTAACCGCTATTGATAGCACAAAAACTTCTAAGAAAGAAGTACCTTTTGTTTGGGACGCGGCCACTATTTATTTTCTACTTACCGATCGTTTTTACAATGGAAATGCGGAGAACGACCTAAATTTTGAAAGAAAGGATAGCACGGGAACCTTACGAGGGTTTATGGGCGGCGATATTGCGGGAATTACGAAAAAATTGAACGACGGTTATTTTACCGAACTTGGAATCAATGCCATCTGGTTTACACCAGTCGTGGAACAAATTCATGGTGCTACAAATGAAGGCACCGGAAATACATATGGTTATCACGGTTATTGGACAAAGGACTGGACTGCCCTAGATCCCAATTTTGGCACAAAAAAAGAGCTGGAAACCCTTGTCAAAACTGCTCATAAAAAAGGCATTAGGGTGCTAATGGACGTCGTTTTGAACCATACCGGACCTGTAACCGAGATGGATCCCGTATGGCCAAAAGAATGGGTTCGCACCAAACCTACTTGTGGATTCACCACCTATGAAAATACGACGGCCTGCACACTAGTAGATAACCTACCCGATATTCTAACAGAATCGGATGCAGCGGTAGAACTACCCGATCCATTACTTGCGAAATGGAAGGAAGAAGGCAGACTAAGCAACGAGCTCGACGAACTACAGTTATTTTTCGAGCGTACAGGCTATCCAAGGGCACCAAGATTCTATATTATCAAATGGCTGGCCGACTACGTGAACGATTTGGGAATTGATGGCTTTCGGGTCGATACCGTAAAGCATGCCGATGAAGGTGCTTGGGCCGAATTGTATAAGGAAGCGGCACATGCATTCGAAACCTGGAAAAAAAGAAATCCGAAAAGTGTATTGGACGACAATGATTTCTATATGGTTGGCGAAGTCTATAATTATGGGGTATCGGCTGGTCGTGAATTTGATTTTGGGGATAAAAAAGTAGATTTCTACGACCATGGTTTTCACAGCTTGATCAACTTTGAACTAAAGTACGATGCAGTGAAACCCTATGATGATATTTTTAGTAAATACAACACCTTACTTCATACAAAGCTCCAGGGCAAAAGTATATTGAATTATCTCAGTTCCCATGACGATGGTGCTCCTTATGACAAGGAACGAAAGAATCCTATAAAAGCGGCAAACGTATTGTTACTAACCCCAGGCGCATCACAAATCTATTATGGGGATGAAACCGCTAGGAGTTTGGTCATCGAAGGTGCGGAGGGTGATGCAACGCTTCGATCTTTCATGAATTGGGAGGCACTTGACAGTCTACCACATATTCAAAAAATTAATGCCCACTGGAAAAAGTTAGGCCAATTTCGGAATAATCATCCGGCTATTGGGGCGGGCAAACACAAACGTTTGGCGAAAAAGCCATATGTCTTTAGTCGCACTTATGTAAACGGTGATTTTAAGGACAAGGTGGTCGTTGGGCTTGATCTGCCAAAAGGAAAAA
This sequence comes from uncultured Flavobacteriaceae bacterium, assembly GCA_947493175.1. Classification (GTDB taxonomy): domain Bacteria; phylum Bacteroidota; class Bacteroidia; order Flavobacteriales; family Flavobacteriaceae; genus Pelagihabitans. Next base: position 667,056 of record CANLQD010000002.1, read on the forward strand.
AATCTCTTTGGGTAAAAGGTTTTTTTGGTGATGGCACCAAATTATACGACACATATTCCGAAACAGAAGTTATGGTACAAAGCGGTAAAGTTTTGCTGGATAACGAATTTGATATTGCCCTCTTGGAACTAGTGGAGTAATATATTATTGGTTAGAATGCAACGCGATACGATTACCTTCGGTATCCTTTATTAGAGCCATAAATCCATGACCGTCCCCGATTTGACTCTTTTCTTTCATAATGGTGCCACCGGCTGCCGTTACCCGACTAAGTTCATTGGCCACATCCGAGCATGAAAAATAGACCACCGCTCCGTGCGTATCACTGGGAATATAGGATTCGTGCTGTACCAAAGAGCCCGTCGCGCCCGGTTTGTTAGGTTGCATAGGGAACCAGCCCATTTTAAAACCATCTACATGGTGTATGGTTATGGTTAGTTCAAAGACCGCATCATAGAATTTTTTGGCACGATCCATATTGATAACCGGTATTTCGAACCATCCGACTATATTATTACTTTCCATGTTTCTTTTTTTGAAAATAATACTCGACTATTTATTGACCATCTTCATAGTGCCTATCCTTATTTAAGAAGGAAGCAGTATCATCATTACTATAATCTACTTCTCTTCCTTATGAATTTAAAAGGGGGCTTGGGTCAAGCTTCCATTAGTGTCTTCAAGCTTGCCATTCCCTCCTCGAAATCTTTTCCAACCATTTTGTCCATAGACACAAAAAGCCCAAAAAGACTCATTGGAAACTTGTTTTTTCCAGAAAAACCCCAAGTCACTTGGGTCTTTCCATTGCCCATATCCTTGATATCAAAATAGCAGTCCGAGGTTGATTTCCAAGGTTTGAAAAACCGTAGTTCGGACTCAATACGTTCTCCATCAACAATCTTGGTTATTTCTTGTTCCCCTTCCCCCACATCTTTGTTACCGTTCCAGTAGCTTATGGCACCGACTTCCCCGTCGTTTCCGGTAAACTTTTTATTCATATTGGGGTCTTTTTTGGCCCATGGGGACCAATTGTCCATTTTTTTGAGGGAACGCACGTATTCGAAAACCTCCGAAGGTGGCTTGGAAATTTCTGTGCTACGAGATACGTGATACGATTTTGGGGCGATGAGAGCCAGAAGCAAAATTAACCCGACGATTCCCACAAGAATGTAGATAAGTGTAGTCATTTGTTTATCAATTAGTTAGTTGTATTTACAATATAACTAAAAAATCAATTCATGGGATCATATCGGGCCAAAATATCTTCGATGCTTTTAATTGACTTTTTAGTCCAATCTAGCTGCTTTTCAGCCTTTTCGGGTGTTGATAGTTCCCACGGTAGATCGGTTAACCGAAGTCTGGACGTCAAGCGCTCAAGAATGATCGCAGCCGATACGGAGATATTAAGACTTTCCGTAAAGCCTGCCATCGGTATTTTCAAAAATCCATCGGCCCGTTCCATAACTTCCGGACTCAATCCCTCTTTTTCGGTACCAAAAAAAAGTGCTGTTTTTTCATTTATTTCAAAATCATCTAAAAAACAGGAATTATTATGAGGAGTAGTGGCAACAATTCTATAGCCCGATTTTTTTAGGCTTTCAATACAGCTTGGAGCATCCTCATGTCGATGCACATCGACCCATTGTTGAGCACCCATGGCGATATTCTTGTCTAAGCGCTTTCCAAACCTATTTTCGATAACATGTGCTTCTTGAACACCGAATACCTCACAACTACGCACCACAGCACTGGTATTGTGCATTTGATACACGTCTTCGATCGCCACCGTGACGAATTTGGTGCGGCGTTTCAATACATCTTCAAAGCGCTGTTTTCGTTCTGGAGTGATAAAACGCTCTAAATACCTTAAAAGCTTGGCATCTTCCATAGGCCTAAAATACAAAAAACGCTATTTTTAGATTTTATTTACAGGAATGCGAAAAAAAGTAGTCGTACTTACGGGCGCGGGAATAAGTGCGGAAAGTGGCATCAGCACGTTTCGTGATGCGGGTGGTCTTTGGGAAGGTCATGATGTTATGGAGGTAGCTTCACCACAGGGTTTTGCCCAAAATCCAGAATTGGTGCTTGATTTTTATAATCAACGAAGAAGACAGCTCCTTACGGTCGCACCTAATGAGGCCCATAAGGCCTTGGTAAATTTAGAGGACTTTTACGATGTACACATTGTAACACAAAATGTAGATAATCTGCACGAACGTGCAGGGAGTACGAACGTTGTTCACCTACACGGCGAACTCTTAAAGGTACGTAGTACTCAAAATGAAAAGACAATCATCGAATGGAAAACCGACCTTATACTTGGCAACCTTTGCCCGCAAGGATATCAACTTCGACCTCATATTGTTTGGTTTGGCGAAATGGTGCCCCTATTAGGACATGCTGCGGCATTGGTTCAAAATTCCGATGTCGTAATCATTATCGGGACATCTATGCAGGTATACCCCGCGGCAGGTTTGGTCGATTATGCTCCCAATAATATTCCCATTTATTTTGTGGATCCCAAACCAAGTGTATCCAAACAGGACTATGCTAATTTGACCGTTATCGATAAAACCGCTGTAGGCGGTGTTCCGACATTGGTGTCCGAATTGATCGGTCATGCGACCTAATTCAAATATCTTAGCTAACGACCTTCGCTATTCGAAATTTAGTACATATGACCCTCGACCTGCCTCGTTAGATAGTGCAGACTGTTTTTAATTTCGTATTTCGATAAAACATCATATTTTGGGTAGTATGGAGAAGGTATTTTACTATCTCAAGTATTTGGAAACCAAAATAGTGTGAACAAAAGCGAGTTATACAAGTCTCTTAACTACGTTGACCATTCCAGAGAAAAACGAATGGAAATGGCACAGTTAGTACAACAAAACCCAAGTTGGGTCAGTTTATTATTGGACATCGCTTTTGATGTGGACGACCCCATTTCAAGCCGAGCGTGCTGGGTCCTAGAGTTTATGGTCAAAGAGCATCTTCCATTTATTTTTCCGTATGTAGACCGGTTTGTAGAAAAACTGGGCCTAGTACATCTAGACCCTTCGGTAAGACCTATGGCCAAGATCTGTGAATATCTTATTACCTCCTACTTTTTAAAATCGTCGACCCATACAAGAAACGTATTAACATCATCACATCTGGAGAAAATAGCAGCGGCCTGTTTCGATTGGCTTATCACCGATCAAAAAGTAGCGGCAAAAGCCTACTCGATGACCTGCCTTTCTTTGCTAGGTCAAAAATTTGAATGGATACATCCGGAACTCAAAATGGTCCTAGAACAAAATTATGCCTTAGGCAGTGCAGCCTACAAAGCCAGGGCCAGAATGGTCTTGGCAAAATTAAAGTCCCTTTAACCGTGCATTGTGGATAATCGTTACCCTGTTGTACCCGATATCAGTGTAAGTTTTCCAACAGGAAACAATCGGTACCTTAAACTTTTAAACTATCTGGCATATAAGTATCTTTGGCACTTTCAAAAAACCCACCAATCATAATCGTATGTCCTTGACCCCTTTGAATGCTATTTCCCCCATCGACGGAAGATACCGAAGTAAATCTGAACAATTGGCACTTTATTTTTCGGAAGAGGCCCTGATAAAATATAGGGTACGAGTCGAAATTGAGTACTTCATTGCGCTTTGTGAAATTCCATTGCCCCAGCTGGCATCTTTGAATACAACCAAATTCAATGATCTACGTGCTATTTACTTAGAGTTTAATGCAAGTGATGCCCAAGCTATCAAGGAAATAGAAAAGACAACAAATCACGATGTAAAAGCTGTTGAATACTTTATAAAGGAACGGTTTGATACCTTAGGACTGCAGGAATACAAGGAATTTATCCACTTTGGACTCACTTCCCAGGACATCAACAATACGGCAATTCCCCTTTCTATTAAAGAGGCCATGAACGACATATATGTGCCCGGTTATATGGAGGTCCTAAACACCTTGGAGGAGCTTGCAGTTGAATGGGCCGATATTCCAATGCTGGCGCGTACCCATGGCCAACCCGCTTCTCCTACGCGTTTAGGGAAAGAAATAGCCGTGTTCGTGGAACGCCTAAAAGAGCAGTTCAATCTTTTAAACGACGTTCCCAGTGCCGCCAAGTTCGGAGGTGCCACAGGTAACTACAATGCCCACAAGGTTGCCTATCCCAACATTGACTGGAAAGCTTTTGGACAACAGTTCGTACAAGGAAAACTTGGGCTACACCATTCGTTCCCGACCACACAAATTGAGCATTACGATCACATGGCCGCATTGTTCGACACCCTAAAACGAATCAACACTATTTTATTGGATTTAGATAGGGATTTTTGGACCTATGTCTCCATGGATTATTTCAAACAAAAGATTAAAAAAGGAGAAGTTGGTTCCTCCGCCATGCCCCATAAGGTAAATCCCATCGATTTCGAGAATTCGGAAGGCAATTTGGGGATAGCCAATGCCTTGTTCGAGCATTTATCTTCTAAACTACCGGTATCTAGGTTACAAAGAGATTTAACCGATAGTACCGTACTGCGGAATGTGGGAGTACCGTTCGCCCATACCATGATCGCCTTTCAGTCGACCCTCAAAGGCTTGAACAAGCTATTGCTTCACAGAGAAAAGTTTGAACAAGATTTGGAGGATAATTGGGCCGTGGTAGCGGAAGCGATCCAGACGATATTACGCCGCGAAGGATATCCGAATCCCTACGAAGCTCTAAAAGGGTTGACCCGTACCAACGAAAAAATCAACCGAAATTCCATCGCCAATTTTATCGATACTTTGGAAGTAACCGATGCCATCAAGGAAGAATTGAAACAGATTACCCCTGGAAGTTATACGGGTATCTAAAACTGTACGATTTCGTTAGAAGTAAATAATCCCCGGGGCAAGCCCCGAGGCATTCCTAACAGGAATTACCGTTTTTAAACTTTATCGTTTACGGACGAGGCAAGCCTCGAGGTATTAACCCTATATAGAGAATAAAAAAAGACCGTTTCCACGGTCTTTTTATCGTTATAGCCTGTGCTACAATTATCCTTTCTTTTGGATCTCCACTTGATGTGGGTAAGGAATCTCAATGCCCGCCCTATCCAATGCCAGTTTGCATCCTTCGAGCGTTCCAAAATAAACGTCCCAATAATCTTCGGGTGTACAGAAAGGGCGTACGGCAAAGTTGACCGAACTATCTGCCAATTCGGAAACGTTCACAGAAGGTGCAGGATCTTGAAGCACCTTGGGATTTGAGGTAAGGACTTCGAGCAAGACCTCTTTGGCTTTTTTAATATCTTCGCCATAACCTATGCCAATAGTGGTATCGACCCGCATCTTTCCTTCAGCGGTATAATTAATGATGTTTCCGTTCGCCATTGCTCCATTGGGTATAATGGCTAGTTTGTTCTCAGGAGTAGTCAGTTTCGTAGTAAAAATTTCAATCTCCTTTACTGCACCTAAAACGCCTTGTGCTTCGATTAAATCCCCAATTTTATATGGCTTGAAAATAATAATCAATACACCTCCCGCAAAATTGGACAGCGAACCCTGCAAAGCAAGACCGATTGCCAAACCGGCTGCAGCTATTACCGCGGCCAAACTGGTAGTCTCGACACCAAGTGTAGAGATGACCGTTATAATCAGAAATATCTTAAGAGCCCACAAAACTAGATTTAAGAGAAATTTTTGCAAGGACTCGTCGTAATGTCTGGCCAACATTACCTTTTTAAGCACCCCTACGATCTTTTTAATAATCCATGAACCAATAATGTAAATCAGAATGGCTCCCAAAACCTTTGGGCCAAATTCAACGGCAAAATCAATGCCCTTGCTTATCCAAACTTGTGCGTCTTCCATACGTGTAATCTTTAAGGTTAGTAATTATGTTTATAGAACGACCCAAGATAAGAATAAGAAACTAAAAATGTAGGCAAAAGTTAGGATATGCGCATACTTTTAATACTTTCACAAAACTAAAATCCCGTTTCGGATTTTCCGAAACGGGATTCAACATAATACAATCTTGTGGGTTTATTACCCTCGGATGAACTCTCCTAGCTCTCCTAGGCCTTCTCCCTTATAGTCTGACTTTTGTACGGCCTTAATAAACTGCATTAGATGAGCAGGGTTCATATCATCTCCCAATACGCGAACCAGTAAAAAGCCTTTTTCCGCATTATCTCCGTAAATAACTACCTCATCTACAGCATCGTCTTCCCCCATATATTTTATAGTAGCTTTTCCGTATTCGGTATTCATCCGCATCAATTCGTTGAATTTATCGCTTTTTAAAATGGTCTTCACCTTGGTTTTCTCCGCCTTGTATTCAGCCTCATTAGTGCCATTTTTCTTAAAAGCAAGCACATTTAGTTTACTTAATGACTGTAGTGCCTCTTTTTCTTCTGCGGTTAAATTGGCCTCTTCTATATTCAGCAAACTTACCGGAAGATCTACTGATAAGAAATTGGGGTTTTCTGAATTATCCACATAATACTCCTGCAGACTTTGCGTGGAAGAACAGGCGGACAGACTCATCAAAAGTAAGATGACCCCCATAGATTTTAATTTTCCCATATCCTTATTTTAAATGGTATCTCATCGACACCGATTATTTTCCTTTCCTTGCTTTGCTTAATTCTTCAGGCAAATCCATTTTTTCGGTCAACGAACCGATCTTCCTTAAATCGATATTTCCTGTTAGGGTAACTAAAATCGTTTCCAACTTTCGCCCGTTGATGTCCAAATCAGTATTCTTGATTCCTGACACGAACATAAGCAATTCAGTTACATGATTATCATCTTTTCCTTCCTTTACATAGAATTTCACATTCACATCGCCATCTTTGACCCGCATCAATTCTTCTAACCTTGATGACTTCAAATACTTTTTTACTGTAGATCTCATATCAGCGGAAACGTCTTTGTCCTCAGTAACGAAAACCTTGATTCCGTTTAGGCCTTTTGCCATTTCCACAAAATCCTTGGCATCCTGATCCCCTTCGATATCCACAGAACTAAGCATATTAATAAGTCCTTTGTTAATCGTAACGGCCGCAACATGGTCCATGTCCTCGAATTTATCGAACATAGATTGTGAGGTACCCCATAAGGGAATAAGAGCGATTAAAAATAATGCAATACATTTTTTCATGACTGTTGTTTTTGTATTGAACGAAAACCCATTGGACTCCCGAAACAATGATTGATGATTAAAATTATAATTGATGAATATTGATGATGATACTTAGAGGTCGTAGAACAGGTTTTCCATTAAAGGTCCTGCTACGACCGGTCTTCTATTTTTCTCCTTTATCACCCGCTTTTTCAAGTTGATCTCCCCCTGGCAGATCCATTTTTTGGGTTAATTTGGAAATACTTCTAAGGTCTATGTCACCGGTAAGGGATAATAGAACCGTTTCAAGTTTTCTCCCGTTTACTTCGATGTTCTGGTCTTTCATACCAGTCACAAACATCAACAGTTCTTTTACATGATCGTCATCTTTTCCTTCCTTCACATAGAACTTTACATTAGAATCCCCATCGCGCACCCGCATCAACTCTTCGAAAGTTGAACTCTTTAAACGGGTGTTCACCCAACTCCCTACGTCTTTTGAAATGGTCGCGTCTTCCGTTGTTATTACTTTAAAGCTAGTGATAGAGTTTACTAGCTGAAAGAATTCCTTCGCTTCGGGGTCATCGGAGCTAACGCTCATTTTACCTAGCATTTGGAACATCTTAGGTTGCATCGCCACAAAAGTGACTTTGTCGTTATCTTCGTATTTATCGAAAATATCTTGACCATAAGAAAGTATTGGGGAAACGGCCAAAATAAGAATGATTACTATTTTTTTCATGACTTTTTATTCTTTGATTAAAAATTTATTTGTGGTTTTTTGGAACTCTTCCAAGTGGTACAGTTGTTCGGTACCTTTTTGGAAATTCATTCCGAGCATGGCCAAGGCTTCTTTGGCAGATTCAATTTCCGCCTCTGTATATTGGCCTTCCCAAGGATCGCTGGAATCGACCATAGGCGGTCTGTTTATATAAAGCCCTACCAAAAGAACTGCCACTGCTGCTACGGAAGCCCACTTGAAATAGTTTCTTTTAGGTTTTAGTGGGACCTGTTTGGTAAACCGTTCTTTTTTTGCATTGGAAAAATATTGAAACATGGGGGCATATTGCTCCAGATGTGTTGCGACACTTTCTTGTGAGAAATACGTTCGTAAGGTTTCTTCCTCGGCGACCGTTGCGGTCGCCTCAAAATACTTTTCCAATAATTTTTCGATTTTATCCGATTCCATATCGATGTTTTTGTACTAATTTTTCTCTAACTGTTTTTCTTGCCCTCGATAGGGCTACACGAACCGCCGTAGGTTGCATGTCAAGCATTTGTGCGATTTCATCATAATCGTATTCTTCTACATCTCGCAACTGTAATACCAATTTTTGCTGCTCTGGCAACTCCTCCATGATCTTTTGAACCCAGTCAACACTATCTTTGGCTTCCAATTGCTTCTGAAGCCCTGAGTTATCCTCGGCATAGTTACTGTGTACCAACTTTAAATTACCGGCTTGTTTGGACTTCAATCGGTCTAAACAAAAATTCTTTGTCATGGTCATGGCGAACGCCTCTACATTGTTATAAGACTCCATTAACTTTTTCTTCGACCACAACTTCAGCAGTATTTCCTGAGTGGCATCCTCTGCCTCTTCTGTTGAGACCAGCAGCCGTTTCGCCAATCGGTACAACTTGTCCTTGAACGGCATTACCACATTTAAAAATTCAGACTGTTGCATTTTGGTTGGGTTGTTTGAAAACCAGTTTTAAGTGGTTTACATAAGCAAGACGACGTACATCGATTTTTGTTACAAAAAATTTTTTATTCCTGTTGAAGTAAGTAATTTAGGCCTTTTACCACTAAAACCTCAACCCTAAATGACTTAAAAATCAATTGCCCAATACAAATCCTTTAAAATGGTAGGGTTTTTGACCAATAGGTTGTTATCCAAAGAAGGTCCTGTAGTCCAGATGATTCAAAATCACGTATGTAGAGCTATAGTGGACTCTCGACATGAACAAAAAATTAAATTGTATTAAATGAAAAAGTACGTAGCGTTTCTCCTGGCAGCAGGATTTTTATTAACAAGTTGTAGCAATGATGATGACAACGGTTTAGACCCTAGCGGCCCAGATCCAGATCCGGATGGCACGGTCGATGTAACTGCCCAAGATTTTATTTGGAAAGCGACCAACTTATGGTATTTCTGGCAACAAGATGTTCCGAATTTGGCAGATGATCGATTCACCACCTCTGAAGATTATACGGCATTCTTGGCATCGGAAAGTGATCCGGGGGCTTTTTTCGACAATCAGCTGCGATTTGGCGAAGATCGTTTTACTTTTTATGCCAGCAATTACAAAGAATTGACACAAAGTTTATCGGGAATCTCAAGTAGTAACGGACTCGAATTTGGTTTGGTTCGTTTTAGTGGAAGTAATGATCTTTTTGGGTATGTACAATATGTTGAGCCCAACTCAGATGCAGCTACGAAGGAAATAGAGCGTGGTGACCTTTTTACAGGAGTAGACGGACAAACGTTGACCATTGATAATTACATTGATCTATTGTTCGGCGAAAACGCGACCTATACCCTAAATTTGGCTGAGATAACCGACAGCACGGTATCTCCTACCGGGGAAGAAGTAACGTTGACCAAACAAGCAGGCTTTCAATCACAGCCCATTCTATTGGAAAAAATCATTGAACAAAATGGTCGTAAAATCGGCTATTTGGTGTACAACCAATTCTTAGATGAATTCGATGATGACTTAAATGCGGTCTTTGGTCGTTTTAAAAGCGAGGGGGTAACCGACCTTGTTCTTGACTTGCGCTACAATCCCGGTGGAAGCGTACTTACTTCCCAACGCCTTTCAAGTATGGTTTACGATGCGGATCCCGAAAAGGTATTTTCTAGCTCTATTTATAACGACAAGTACAATGCATTTCTTGCTTCTGAAAATGTAGATGTGAACCGTTATTTTCAAAATACCGTTAACAATCAACCATTGAACTCATTGAATCTTGGTCAAGTCTATGTCATTGCCTTGCGAAGCTCCGCTTCTGCCAGCGAATTGGTCATCAATAGTTTGGCCCCATATATGGATGTAATTCACGTAGGTGATACTACCAGGGGAAAAAACGAGTTTTCTACGACTATGGTCGACGATCCAGAAAGTAATTTTGGGCCATATATTTATAATCCGGAACGCGAAAACCAAATTAATCCCGACAATCAGTGGGCGATTCAGCCATTAATCGGTAGAAGTGCCAACGCTGACGGATTTTTTGATTACACCAATGGTTTGATTCCCGATGTCGTCATAGAGGAAGAGCTAGATGACCTAGGCATTTTGGGCGACGAGAATGAACCGCTCTTAAAGGCAGCACTAGACGCTATTAATGGCGTTTCTGCAAAGGCTAGCTACGAGAACGACATGCCTATTAATGATTTTAGTACTTCTAAACTTAATGCTCCTTTGAAAGATAACATGTTTATCACCACGTTACCAAAAGCAATGATGGGCAACGAATAGGTTTTACGCCTAAAAAAATGCAAAAGGCTGAATCCACCTTTGTAAAGGTGGATTCAGCCTTTTTGTTGAAATCGGAGCTTGTTCACTTAATAATGTCTTTAAAGCTTCAAGAGCCTACTATTCAATTTAACGGTGAATACAAGAAACAGTGATAGTATAATGTCGCTCAATTGATATTATATAAGTACTCTAAAGACATGTCATTGCGAGATATAAAGTTTCTATACTTTCGATAAGGATGAATTTACAGAAAAGCGATGTACTCTTGACCGCAATCGCTTAGGCAACTTCATGATGCTCGAATGAAAAAGGGCTGCCAATACTTCAATACCATCTACCAATGTGCTAGCCGAAGATTGGGTAAACAGGTCAAAATCAACAATAAAAACGGTATTGAACCGAACGGCGGAAAGCTGTCCCCAATCTTCTTTGGTTGTCAATTGATACATCTCTTCCAAGGATCGATCAATGCTAAAACCGCATGGGGCGATTATCAAAACTTCAGGGTCATATGCAACTACCTTTTCCCACGATAGTACTGAGCTATCTCCTGCAGGGTTTGACAACATATCCATTCCGCCAGCAATTGCTATCTGATTTGGAATCCAGTGTCCACAATTGAATAGTGGAGAAATCCACTCTAGCAACGATACACGTCTTGTGGATGCTTTTTTACGCTGTAACAAACTACTTACTCTTGCCATACGGGTACTCAGCATAGTAATATATACATGCCCTACTTCTTCTTTTCCCATGGCTTTCGCTATGGTAAGCGCATTTTCAAAAACATCTTCCAAGGTATTGGGAGTAATCGATATCAATTGGGGCTTTTTTTCAAGCTGGGATACAGCGGCCGCCGCACAAGCAGTATCTATTTGACATACATCACATACATCTTGTGTAAATATGATATCAGGGGCTATTTCCCGTAAAAGAGGCTCCTCTACATAGTAAAGGCTTTTTCCCGAACGTTTGCTTTCAGAGAAAATAGCATTGATCTCAAGGCTACTATAGTTTTTCTCTTCCAGAATACAACGTACGACTACTTTTTTTTCTTTGAGGGCCAGCTCAGGGCATTCAAAGGTAATCCCTTCTAGATGGGCCTGTAACCCCATGTCATAGATCATTTGGGTCACTGCCGGCATAAAAGAACAAACCTTGATCATAAGAATCAGTACTTACTTGAACATATTTTAAATGTTGATAACATACTATTCCTAACTATTCATTAAAGTAAATACCCCCGGGTATAATACCTACTTCCAAAGACTGTAGTTCGGTTTTTGTACTTAATGAAAATACATTCAGATCACCATTACTAGCAAAATCTTTTGCATCGGTGGTATATAATACACCATCTTTAGTCGTCATCTCATAAACACTCAAACCCGAAAAATCGCTCTCCGAAGGCAACTCTGAAGCGGTAACATCCAATCCAAAGATAGCACCGTCCAGACTATAGTAAAGTGTAGTGCCATCAAGGCTCAAGAAATTGGGATGCTCGGTCAGTTCAAAATCAAACCTAGTGGTTACCGAATTGGTTTCCAGATCTACTTTTTGTAAGGTTCCTGCCGTTTCCTCTCCTGAGAAAGCAGGTCTACCAGCAGAAAGTACCCAAAGGTCACCAGCAGCATCGAACTGCATTGAATTGGGAACCAAACCAACCTCTATGGTATCCGAGACGGTATCGGTATCGGCATCGATTACCGAGATCTTGTTGTTGTACCCAAAAGCTCCTTGATGTGCCACGTAAACCGTACTTCCCTGAGCTAGGATATCCTCTGGACCAAAATCTACAAAAATAGTTGCATCGATACTATTGATCTCCAAGTTGATCACTGCTACAAAATCATCGGAATCATCTCCCGAATCGCCCCAATTGGTAACATATCCCTTACCGTTCGCTTCTACAAAATAGCGAGGGTTGCTCAGACCGCTTTCTATCGTGGCCAATTCTTCGAAGGTGTTTCTATTTACCACGGTAATCTTATTGGAAACATTGGCGATGATATATGCCCTATTCCCCACAAATGCCATTGATTGCACAATGTTTCCCAAATCTGCATTGTTCACTTTATTGTAGATACTATTTTCAGATGAAGAAAAATCCTCTGATACAAAAGAAACCGTTCCGGTTCCATTATTAAAAGGGCCTTCATTGGTAACGAATATTCCATTCTCATAATCCCCCGATGGTAAGAGTACCTCAACATTATCATCACTTTCACAAGCTATGAAAAAAAATCCCGTAGCCATGGCCACTATTACATTCTTAATGTTCATTTATTAAAATTTAAAGTTAAGTTGAAAGTTTACGTGCCTATTGGGCATGGGTCTAAATGCTATAGTCTGGTAATTCGTATTTCCTAAATTACGTACGTTCACCGCGGCGGTCGTATCCATTCCGAAGAACTTTGGAAATAGGTACTCAAGTCCGAAGTTGGCAACAAAGTAACCTGGTAGGTCCTGGGTATTATCTGTTGTAGTGTAGAGCTCCCCATTATAAAGAGATTGCACATAGGCCCGCCAATTACCCCTAGCGTAAGCAATGTTGGCACGCATGGTATGGAACGGTACGTACAACAGCTGCTTACTCGTCTCTACATCGGTAGACTTCGTATAGCTATAGACCGCATTCAATGAAATATGATGTGGTCCTATCTCCTTTTTCCATCGGGCATCTGCCTCAAATCCTAGTTGCATGGCATCCTTTACGTTTATTGGAGACCAAACTCCTGTGATATCAGGCCGCCATTGAATCAAATCACTAGAGGCGATGTAGTACCCATTTAGTTGTACTTGAACGTTTTTAAAGGAGAATCGCTGGCCGATTTCCCCCTGTAAAGCAGTCTCTGGTTGCAAACTATTGTTTCCTGCGGCTCCTGCACCTTCCCAATACAAATCGTTAAAAGTGGGGGCCCTAAAGTTCTTAGATCCAAGAACACTTATCGTATGGAAGTCCGTAACGTTATATTCGCCGTTTACCGAAAAAACAAAGGGACTCTCATAACTACTGATCCAGTCTTTTCTGATGTTAGCACCATACCGTATTTGTTCAGAGGGGGCATGGGAGATTAAAAGTATTCCCGTAAAGAGCTGTCGATTTTCGGAGAGAATAGAAGAACCATCGGCATCAATATTCTGAAACTCCGTAATTCCATTGATCAAAAAATTCTTAAACTGGTATTTGTAATCATAATTAAGGAAAAGCGTGCCCGATGTGCCGAAGCTAAATTCATCTGCTGACAGATTGGGATAATAGCGATAGCGTTCGTACAAGTAAGCTGCCTTCACACGTTGTACCCTTTTGCCTTTAAAATTGGCCCATTCGATCAAAGAACGGGAATTTGCATCTCGATAATTATCGTTCGAAGGGGCCGTTAAGGTGCCCGAGAAATTACGATCACCAAAAAACGTTTGATTATAGACCTTGATAATATTCGACTTACCCAATACGAGGCCATAGGACACATCCAAACCTAAATTTTCAAAAGCCCCGTTCTCATTTCTCCTATCGGTACCTAAATATTTAAAATCGTTCTCCGAAGCGTAGTACCCCACTCCTATTTTAAGGGCATTTTGTTTTTTGCCGATTGCACCGGTATAAAACAAGGAACGTGAATCGAACGCCCCATAACCCAAGCTTAACTCGTGCGTTGTATGTTCATTAAATTCAAGAATGGTATTCAAATGTATGCTACCCCCAATGGCCCCCGTTCCATATTGGGTGCTTCCACCACCACTTCGAATGGTGACCTCGTTTGAGGTTTGCGATAACAGGGTATTAAAATCGGTCTGCCCACTCATTGGGGAGTTGATATTGATACCATTCCAGACAACGGCAGTCTGCGAAGCACTGGTACCGCGAAAAGAAACGGTAGAAGTCATACCATAGCCATATTCCTTGAAAAAAAGTGGAGCATTGTATCGTAAGTTATCGGTGAGCGTACCTTGATTTCTTCGTGCAACAGAATCGTTCAAAACAGTGGTTTTCACACCATCAGAAAACTGACGCAATTTCACATCTGTCAAAACCACTTCTTCCAACACAATGGTAGAATCACTTTGAGCCATAAGAAATGGCGTGCCAACTAGCAGTACCCAAATGGAGAGTATTATTTTCATACACCTTAGACCTTTTACCCGAAGGTCTACCGATTTTAGTTATGAATCTGGCAGGTCTCCTGACTCGCGTCTTGTTACGTACCTTCCCATCTATTGAAAAAGACAGTGGTTCTGTAGCTGGTAACAAGCATTCGACCAAAGTCGAACTAAGCTTACAGTTGCGGGAACAGCTTCGGATTTGCACCGAATTCCCTTTTAATTCCATCACAAAAAACAGATGGAAACCAACATTCAGGTACGAAAGTAAACATTTTGTTTAATCTTTCGAACCTAAGATGAAATAATACTACTTTTGATATGTTTTAAATAGAATGGCTTGAAAAACCTGCTTCTTATTGCTGTTTTTACATCTTTTTTGTCCTGTAAGCAAGTACAAAATGATGAAAAATTGAATCAACCTGTTTCCAAAACACAAGAACTTACCCATGCCAGAGGTTTTTTAATAAAAAAAAACAAGGCTGGAATCACTACTATTGAGGTAAACAATCCCTGGCCCAATGCCAAAAGTGCCTTTACCTACGCTTTGGTTCCAAAGGATAAAATGCATCGGCTTACCATACCGGCAGAGAAGTATGATGCAGTCATTCCTACCCCAATTGAAAAAATAGTAGTTACTTCAACCACCCACATCCCGGCTTTGGAAGCTTTAGGGGTTTTAAATAGTTTGGTAGGTTTTCCCAATACCTCCTTCGTTTCTTCGACAAAAGCACGTGAACGAATCGATAGCGGGTCAATCCAAGATCTAGGAAACAATGAGGCCATAAATACTGAAATGACCATTGCTCTGAAGCCCGATGTAGTCATTGGGTTTGGAATCAACAACCAAAACAAAGCGTACGAAACCTTGGTTCGTTCCAAAATACCGGTCGCTTACAACGGGGACTGGACAGAAGAGACTCCTTTGGGCAAGGCAGAATGGATTAAATTTTTCGCTCCTTTCTTTGGTTTGGAAAAAAAGGCAGATCGTATTTTTCAAGACATTAGCAAAAACTACAACCAAGCAAAACTACTGGCCGCAAAGGCGCAGCACAAACCCACGGTACTCACTGGCGGACTTTATAAAGACATCTGGTATGTAGCGGGTGGAAAAAGCTGGATGGCCCAATTCCTGAAAGACTCCCAGACCGATTACCTATGGCAACATACCAACGATACCGGTAGTCTTTCCCTGAGCTTGGAAAGTGTTCTGGATAAAGGAAGAGATGCCGAATTTTGGTTGAATCCTTCTATGCACACCACCTATGAAGCTATGATAAAGACCAATGAACATTACCGACAGTTCAATGCCTTTACCCAAAGGAACGTATTTTCAAATTCAATCAACAAAGGGCCTACTGGTGGTTTGTTGTTTTATGAACTGGCCCCACAACGTCCTGATTTGGTCTTAAAAGATTTGATTCACATTTTTCATCCTGCTTTATTACCGGGGCACGAACTTTATTTCTTTAAACCATTGAAGTAGTTGGGCAGTTTAAAAACATATCGTCTTACTTTTTTGCTCCTACTATTGGTATTGTTTCTAAGTCTACTTTTAAATATAAGCTTGGGATCGGTAACCATCCCCTTTAAAGATACCCTTGGTATTCTTTCAGGGAATCTTGCAAATGAATCCTGGTCGTATATTATTTGGAATTATCGTCTCCCCAAAGCTTTAACGGCTATACTTGTAGGCAGTGGTTTGGCAATGAGTGGGCTTCTGATGCAGACCTTGTTCCGCAATCCCTTGGCAGGCCCTTTTGTCTTGGGTATTAGCTCCGGGGCCAGTTTAGGTGCCGCACTGTTGATCATGGGGAGCTCTTTTTTTGCAGGCATTACTGGTTTTGCGCTAGTAAATGATGTTACGATTACCCTAGCGGCAAGCTTGGGAAGCTTTTCGGTATTATTGGCGGTGATGGCCATAGCCATTCGAATAAAGGACACCATGGCACTGTTGATCATCGGGCTGATGTTCGGTAGTATTACTGGGGCCGTTGTAAGCATACTGTCTTACTTCTCCGACGCTGAAAAACTGCAACAATTCGTTTTTTGGTCTTTTGGCAGTGTCGGCAACTTATCTTGGCTGCAACTATCGCTTTTGACGGTAATCGTCTTTATAGGGACATCTTTGAGCGTGCTATCGATCAAAGCATTGAACGCACTTCTTTTAGGGGAAAGCTATGCCCAAAGTTTGGGGGTAAACCTTAAGAAAGCACGCTATCTTGTAATTATTGCCACTGGTGCACTGGCAGGTGGTATTACAGCATTTGCAGGCCCCATTGCGTTTGTGGGTCTGGCGGTTCCTCATCTTGCCCGGCAGCTTTTTGACACCAACGACCACAAAGTTTTGCTCCCAGCGGTAATCATTTATGGTGCCATACTCATGCTACTCTGTGATGTGGTAGCGCAACTACCGGGTTCGGCCTCGGTATTGCCCATTAATGCGATTACGAGTATCCTTGGGGCCCCCGTTGTTATTTGGCTGCTAATAAGACGGCGCAAAATGGCGTTCTAAAACATTTTATAACATTGAACTCATTTAGACTTTTTGGATTTAAGCGAAAATTAGCTATTTCGAGCCAAATTGAAAGTTTTTTAAGTTGCATAGCAGCGCTACGGAACGAAAAAAGACAAAGAGTTGGTTTGAAAGAGCCATTTTTTAGCAAATTGAAAAAGTCTAAATGAGTTCAGTATCTAAAAAAGTAGAAAGTATTCAATCTATCACTCCAAATAGCATATTAAAGGTAAAGGACTTGTCCGTTGGGTATGGATTTAACGCGGTCGTGTCCCAAATTGATTTTGAACTTCATACGGGCGACCTGGCCGCAATCATCGGTATCAATGGTATCGGTAAATCTACCCTATTGCGAACCTTGGGAAACATGCAACCCCCTATTTCTGGGGAAATCAGGATTAAAGAACGCCTCCTACCTTCCTTCAAACCTAAGCAACTCGCCACCACGGTCAGTTTGGTGCTTACAGAGGCTATCGCGACGAAGAACTTAACGGTTGCCGAATTGGTAGCCCTAGGTAGGCAACCTTATACCAATTGGATCGGCACCCTTTCCAAACAAGATAAAGAGCAGGTTACGAATGCACTACATTTACTCGATTTAGAACAACTACAAGAAAAAAAATGTTATGAGCTCAGTGACGGACAGTTGCAACGCGTACTCATCGCACGGGCCTTGGCGCAGGACACTTCCATAATTTTGTTAGATGAGCCTACCACCCATTTAGACCTCTACCATAAGGTGAAAATTCTGAAACTGCTGAAGACCATCGCTAAAAAGACAAAAAAAACCATTCTATTCACCAGCCACGAAATTGAAATGTGTCTACAACTTTGTGATACCCTTCTTCTTCTGACCGGTAACAACAACCCGTTCGGCACCCCTTCGAAGCTTATTGAACAAGGTGTATTCGGAAAGTTATTCCCTTCGGATACGGTTTCCTTCGATACCAAATCGGCTTCCTTTAGAATTAAAAAGTAAGGGTGCATGGTATCTTGTTTTCATACCTATCTTGTATCTTTACCTAAACACCTATATAGTAGATGAACGACTATTTGATATATACTTTAGTTTCACTTTTATGCTTGGCATTGGGTTATTTATTGGGTATGTACATCCAAAAACTAAAGACCAAATCCAATGAAAGTACCCTATTGGAAAGGGAACAACAGCTACGTACAAGCTTAACGGCTTTGGAGAGCCGTCTTGAGAATTCCGAAGAGCATAAAAAGGAACTGCAAAACGAAAAAGAACAATTGGGAAACCAACTCGTACGGTACGAGGCAGACATGGAGAACCTTCGCTTAAAAAATCGGGAACAACGGGAAGAAGTAGAAAAACTACAGGAAAAGTTCACAAAAGAGTTTGAAAACCTGGCCAACAAGATTTTAGAGGAAAAAAGTCTCAAATTCACGGAACGAAATGAAAAAAACATCAAGGACATTCTAACACCACTTAACGAAAAAATTCAGTTGTTCGAAAAGAAAGTGGAAGAGAGCCAAAAAGAGAATATCAGCATTCATTCGGCCTTAAAAGAGCAGCTGTTGAACCTGCAGACCCAGAACCTGAAAATTACCCAAGAGGCCGAAAATCTCACGAAAGCCCTTAAGGGAGATAGCAAGATGCAGGGCAACTGGGGCGAACTGGTATTGGAGCGGGTGTTGGAGAAATCGGGCCTTGAAAAGGATCGGGAATATACCGTACAACAAAGTTTTACCCTTGCCGATGGTTCCCGGGTATTGCCCGATGTCATTATTCACCTTCCCGACGGTAAAAAAATGGTGGTCGATTCCAAGGTATCCCTCACCGACTACGAACGTTTTGTAAACGAAGAGGAGGAAGAAATCAGAAATCGGTATTTGAAAGACCATATCAATTCGCTACGCAAACATGTAGACCAACTGTCCTCCAAAAAATATGAGGATCTCTATGAAATGGAAAGTCCGGACTTTGTATTGATGTTCGTACCCATTGAGCCCGCTTTTGCGATTGCCATTAATAACGATACCAGTCTATACAACAAAGCTTTTGAGCGGAACATCGTTATTGTAACCCCTTCTACCCTTTTGGCGACCCTACGTACCATTGATAGTATGTGGAACAACGAAAAACAACAAAGGAATGCCATTGAAATTGCAAGACAGGCAGGAGCGCTTTATGATAAATTCGAAGGTTTTGTTACCGATCTGACCAAAGTGGGCAAAAAAATGGACGAGGCTAAATCGGAATACAAAGGTGCGATGAACAAATTGGTCGAAGGTCGTGGCAATATTGTAATAAGCATTGAAAAACTGAAAAAAATGGGTGCGAAAGCCAAGAAGTCGATTCCCGAACCAATCATTAAAAGAGCCGAAGAAGATGATTTTGAGGAGATTGAGGGAAGTAGATAGGATCGGTGGATGGTGAGCTGTGGTGGTTGATAGCGGTAAAAGCAGATGAATGACATATCTTTTTCAACTTGATACCCGCGTTTGCACTTTTGAAAGTGGACAGTAGTCGATAAAACAAAATCATTGCATGGTAATGCCAACTATTTCTTTGTGCTTTTTCAAATCTGTATCGGTGATTAACAGCAGTATACCCAAGTCTTTCCTCGATAGACCAACATACTTTTCGGTAAAGAGATGCTTGAATTTGACATTTGTATTTGTATTTGTATTTGTATTTTGAACATATCTTATGAAAAAAATAATTGGGGTCATCGTTACGGGAATTTTTTTGGTTCTGGCGCTTTACTACGCTTTTATCTATTTTGTACCCTATAGTGAAGGGGTACGTTCTGGGGAACTTATTAAAATCAGCAATAAGGGAGTATTGGTCAAAACATGGGAAGGCGAGATCAGCCAAGGGATTTCAGGAGCTCAGATATTTGCCTTTTCGGTGCTTGATAAAGATGCCGAGGTCATCGAAAAACTTCAGGAATATCAAGGGAGGTACGTAAAATTACATTATATGGAGCGTTTTGGGACTTTCTTTTGGCTAGGGGATACGAAATACTTCATCACCAAGGTAGAGGAAGAAAAATCACCACATTTCAGAAACTAACCCCCCACCCCTTTTTCGTGAACCAGTCAATTGGAGAAATAGGGATTTAAAACGCATAAAATGGGTACAAAAGAATTCAAGACCGCTCGGGAATCTAGGGTATCGATTACCCAATTGATGCTTCCCTCCCATTCCAATTTTGGAGGAAAAATTCACGGAGGCCATATCTTAAGCTTAATGGATCAAATTGCTTTCGCTTGCGCTTCGAAACATTCAAGTAAATACTGTGTGACCGCCTCGGTGAACCGTGTGGATTTTTTGCATCCGGTAGAGGTGGGAGAATTGCTGACTTTAAAGGCATCTATCAATTATACTGGAAGGACATCCATGGTAGTAGGGGTACGTGTAGAATCACAAAATGTTACCTCTGGAAAGAAAAAACACTGCAACTCTTCGTATTTTACAATGGTCGCCAAAGATGAAGATGGCACTAGTAGTACGGTCCCCGGTCTACTTGTACAAGATACCCTTGGTGTACGACGCTTTGCAAGAAGTAAGTTTAGAAAGGAGGCCGCTTTTAAAAGAGACACGCAATTTGATGAAAACCACTTTGATGTCGATAGCTATTTGGGTAGTTTAAAAAATGAAAATATCAAAATCGAGTTCAAGTAAGAAGCTTCGCCGCCTCGGCATCTAAAAACCACAGCAGCTTTCCAGAATCTGGCTGTACCAGGCTAGCGGGGAGCTCCCCGTGTCCCGATTCTTTTTTTATAATATGCCGCACCTTCTCGGCTTTGCTCTTCCCTGTTACCAAAAAAGCGACAATAGCAGCATTATTGATAAGCTGCCCTGTAATCGTAATTCTATTTTGTCCGGAGTCGGGATGCTCGGCTACTTCGCAATACTTTTGAGATTCCCATAGCTGAATCTCATGAGGAAAGATAGAAGCTGTATGGCCATCATCGCCCATTCCCAGCATCACTAGGTCGAATTGTGGCAAACCCATGGCTTTGGGCAGTTCGGCATCTAACAAGGTGCCGTAACGTTCTGCTTCATGACCTGGAGGGTTTTCTCCATTTATTCGATGAACGTTCTCCGCCGGGATATCAATTTTAGAAAGCAGGTGTTCCGCTGTCATTTTAAAATTACTTTCATCATGTGTCGGGGGAACACAACGCTCATCGCCCCAATACAAGTGTACCTTTTTCCAATCGATATCCGGTTGAAAGTTGGCTGCCAATTCATCGAATACCACTTTGGGAGTACTTCCTCCCGATAGGGCAATATGTACTTTTTCCCGATTGGCTATCACGATGGCCAAATAGCGGCAAAAGTCCACCGCTACATCTTTTTTGGTCTTTGCTATTTTCAGTTTCATCTGTTCTTTTTAAGCTATCTCTTTAGACAAAGAAGGGATTAAATCTCAACAAAATGTCGGGAGAAAATGAGTTTGGTCATCATTAGCCTTGGGCTCCGCCCTAGAACTAGGCACCGACTCCTAACTTTTGGGCTTTCAAACTGTTCTCTAGACAACATATGACTCGTTCAATGATGATACGTTATGAACATTTAACCAAGCTTCATATCAGCAGATTACACAAAATCCGGGGTCATCGGCCAAATTTCTTCCTGGGTTGCGCCACATGCCTAAACCTTCAATTAAATCATCTGCGTTTTCAGGTCCCCAGACTCCAGCAGAATATCCATAGACTTTGGCGTCGGAATCTTTCCAATACTCCAGTATTGGGTCTACAAATTCCCAAGCGGCCTCCACCTCATCTGCCCTGGCATAGAGAGTGGCATCCCCCTGCATGGCATCTAGGAGTAATCGCTCATAAGCTTCCATTACCCGGGTCTCGGAAAGGCTTGAATAGTAGAAATCCAAATTGGCCCGTTCGACCTTGAACCCTTGTCCCGGCACCTTTACACCAAACTTGATCAGCACTCCTTCATCTGGCTGAATGCGGATTACCAATTTGTTGTCTTTTTCATTCATACCAGCATCCCTGAAAATCTGATGATGGGGTGTTTTAAAATGAATTACGACCTCCGTTACCTTGGTGGGCATCCGTTTGGCGGTACGCACATAAAAAGGTACATCGGCCCAACGCCAATTGTCCACAAAAAATTTAATGGCCGCATAGGTTTCAGTGGTCGATTCGTCGTCTACACCTTCTTCTTCCCGGTAGCCGTTCACCTTCTCGCCATCGATAATCGACCCCACATACTGCGCCCTAATCGTATTGGTATGCAGCGTTTTTTCATCTTTCATGATCCGAAGTGATTTCAACGCCTTTACCTTCTCATTTCTAATTTCTTCCGCATTGGCGCCTATCGGGGGTTCCATGACTACCAATGATACGATCTGTAATAGGTGGTTTTGAAACATATCACGCAACGCGCCAGACTTATCGTAGTATCCTCCACGTTTCTCTACCCCGCCACTCTCTGCATTTGTTATTTCAACATGGTGAATGTAATTGCGGTTCCATAATGGTTCAAAAATGCTATTGGCAAAACGGGTTACCAGCAAATTTTGAACTGTCTCCTTGCCTAAGTAGTGATCGATTCGATAAATCTGTGATTCTCTAAAATACTGATGCAAGCCCTCATTCAACTGACGGGCACTTTCTAAACTATAGCCAAAGGGCTTTTCAACAATCAAACGTTTCCATCCATTTTTCTCGGAAGACAACCCCTGCTCACAAATGTTCTTGGCAATCGCTTCATATAAACTAGGAGGTGTAGACAAATAGAAAATATAGTTATTATCGGTTTGATAACGACTGTTCAATTCCGAGATGCGCTCTGCCAAATTGGTGTAGTCGGTATCGTAATCTTTTCCTAAATCGGTATAAAATATTTTTTCCGCAAAGGCGCGAAGATGTTCTGAAGCTCCATTTTCACGTTCCTCTTCGAGATACTTACTCTCGTGCACCACTCTTTTGCGGAAGGCCTCATCGGTTAAGTTAGACCTACTGGCCCCAAGCACCACAAAATGATCGGGCAGATGGCCGTTCTTAAAAAGATTGTTGAGCGCAGGCACTAATTTACGAGCCGTTAAATCGCCTGAAGCTCCGAAAATGATCAATAGTTGATTTTCTGTCTTTGTCATGAAGTCTGTATCAGTTCCATGCTAAATATAGCTATCCTATCGGAGTTTCCAAGACAAAGCAAATCAAAACTCGATATTTTCAGCTATTTTTGATTTTATCACAGTTAACCATAACATTTTAACAAAATATGGAGCAACAATACGACTTTGGATTGATCGGCCTTGGGGTCATGGGACGTAATTTTATACTCAACGTAGCCGATAATGGTTTCACTGCTTTTGGTAACGATTTAGATCCCGAAAAGGTAAATGCCCTAAAAGAAGAAGGCGGCGATCTTACCAAAGTGAATGCCAGTACCGAGGTCGATACCTTCGTAGGGTCCTTATCCCGGCCAAGAAAAATAATGATGTTGGTGCCCGCTGGAAAAATAGTGGATTCGGTTATCGAAGGCCTCCTGCCCCACTTGGATGAAGGGGATATTCTAATTGATGGAGGAAATTCTTTTTTTACGGATACCGACCGCAGGGAGACATACCTACAGGAAAAAGGAATTCATTTCTTTGGGGCCGGTGTTTCCGGAGGTGCCAAAGGTGCCAGAAAAGGACCGAGTATTATGCCTGGAGGTTCCCAAGCGGGCTATGCCGCTGTACAGCCTATTTTTGAGGCGGTCTCGGCCAAATATGAAGGGGAACCCTGTGTCGCCTATTTGGGCCCTAAATCTGCAGGAAACTATGTGAAAATGGTCCACAATGGCATTGAATACGGGTTAATGCAACTTACCTCCGAGCTGTACGACGTATTGAAAAAAGGAGGAGGGTTCGATAACGATGAATTGCATAAGACCTTCAAAAATTGGAACGAAGGACGACTTGCCTCTTTCTTGGTAGAGATTACTTCCGAAATTTTCGAACAGGAAGACGAATTCGGCAATGGCCGTCTGGTAGATCAAATACTGGATAAAGCAAAACAAAAAGGTACTGGAAAATGGACCTCTCAAAATGCCATGGATTTGGGCATACCTGTACCCTCTATCGATATTGCCGTAAGCATGCGAGAGCTATCGGCCCTTAAAGAAGAACGCATCAAGGCAGATACGTTGTATGATCGTCCCAAAGTAAACAGAATGGACAAAACCAGTCTTGAAAAAATGGCAGAGGAGGCCTTGTACTTTTCGTTTATCATCACATATGCCCAGGGACTGCACCAATTGGCCGATGCCTCCAAGGAGTATGGCTATGATTTGGACATCGCCACTATTGCTAAAATTTGGCGGGCAGGTTGCATTATCCGTGCCGGTCTGTTGGCCGATATTACCGAGGCCTTCCGAGCCGATGCTTCCCTGCCTAATTTACTGGTGTCCCCATCTTTTATCGACAAGGTGAAAGCAACGGTGGGTTCCGCCAGGGAGTTGGTCGCGTACGGTGCCAAAAACGGAATTCCTTTACCGGGCCTATCCAATTGCCTCACTTACTTTGATGCATACACCTCTAGTCGGCTACCATTGAATTTAATTCAAGCACAACGAGACTATTTTGGAAGCCATACCTATGAGCGGTTGGACCGCGAGGGTATTTTTCACACAGAATGGGAAGAATAGCTTTTGTATCTTGGTAAGAGGCTATTAAGAGATTGATAATCATATCGGTAGAAAATAACTGAATATCGAAATTATTTTTGGACATTATGCCACTGCCTACTTGTTGAAAATTTACAACCCCGACCATTCGGGGAAAGTCTTGCACCAAAGTGCATAGCTTCAATGAACAATTGTGAAAGATGAATTTGTATTAACTTGAAAGGAAGATTAAAAAATCTGGCCGCCTTAATCGGATTGTCTTTAGCCTTGTTCCTAAAGTTTGCCACCTATAATTCCTATAGATTCCTTGGTTTTCCCGATGGACACCTTACAGCATACGATGGCTACTTAAAATCGGTGGTTTATCCAACTTTTCTTTTGGTCAACAGTATTTTCATAATTGGTTTTTTATGGTTGTTGATCAAAGGAAGTAAGAACTATTCGCTTCTAATTATCTATTTATTTTCTGTTTTGGTATACACAGGGTTATCCTACTACTTCTCAATTGGTTTGGAAAACGGCCAAGGAGGGTGACCTATGAAATCAAATCTATAATCTATTAAACACCAATCATGTCTTCAACATCAAATAAAGAACGCTGTATTTTGTACCTTGAGAAATACGCAGCGAAAGAACTGGCCGGCATCGAAGAAATGTTCGCTACCGATATTATTTTACGCGACTGGAAAATTCGGGTGACCGGTAAGGAAAATGCCTTGGCCGAAACACGTAAGAACTTTGAATCGGCCGATTCAATAGCGATAGAGGTGCTTTCGTTATATGAAAATGAAAATACCGTTGCTGCAGAGTTGAAAATAACCGTAGACGCTTCGGAGGAACTCTATGTAGTAGACGTTGTTACATTCGACACCAATGGAAAAATTGTATCGATTAGAGCCTATTTGGGAAGGGGAGACAATTCAGTGTGACTCAAAAAAGAATATTAGCAATCATATACCCCATATTAGAAAAGGCAGACAAGTATCCCATCAAATCAGAACCATCGTGTAAATCTTCTGTCCAGAACCTAATCGACCAAGTCAATAGGAGGTTGTCTTGATTTTCTACTTTTGTATCATGATGGTAAGGTATACTTTGGGGCATCCTCTCGATTATAAATCATTGAACGCATGAAAGTCAATAAGATATTATTCCTTCTCCTTGTTTTTACCCATAGCGTACTCCTCTATGGGCAGAAAGATATGGGACCCAGGGTTTTCATTTTTACCGATATCAATATAGACTCCGGAGACCCCGATGACCGGCAATCGCTAATACACCTTTTTTGGTATTCCAATGAACTTAGGATAGAGGGCATTGTTCCAGACAGATGGGAAGCCCAAGGTTATAAAGCATGCGAGCTCGTTATTGAAGCATATCAAAAGGATTATACGTCTTATCAGCTCAATAAAAAAGACTACCCCGAAGCGGACTTTTTAACCCGGCTGGTAGCTAAAAATTTTACGGAAGCGGAAACCTTGTTCAAGGAAGCCGCTTCTAAGAAAGATACCCCATTATATGTATTGGTTTGGGGCAATATGAAGAACGTCGCCAGCATACTATTGAAGTACCCGCATTTAGCACATAACATCCGTCTGATTACAATTGGCACGGGTCTGATGCTTGAAAAAGACATTCCGTATATGCCGCCTAATTGGGAAAAATCAAATCCTTGCAAACAACTCAACTGGAATGGATTTGGCAGAAACGAAATTTACCATGCGACCGAATTTCAAGATCTTTGGTGGATTGAAATGAACTGGACCTATGCCGGTATGTTTTCTGGAGAAGAACCAAAACAGCTCTTTCAACAACTTTCCGTATTTGGGAATTTAGGAAAGCATATGGTCGCAGTTGTAAAAAATGAGCCGTGGGCACAATACTTTCGAGTGGGTGACACCCCGTCGGTCCTATATCTTATCGACACGATGCATGCGCATGATGATCCAACCGAAAGTAGTTGGGCGGGGAAATTCTTTAGACCGTTCCCAGAAAAGAAACCTAACTATTATACCGACTCCAAAGGGAACTTGGAATGGAATTATGCCGACCCCTGCCAGACATGGAATCAACATGATAAAATAGCAGATTATGCCAAAGGTACGCTCCAATCAAAACGTGGGGAGATGTATCAAAGCCTTTTGGAAAAACTGAAGTCTCTTTACAACGCAAATTAGAGGTTCGTGTTGTTGCCCCCCTTAAAGGTCGTAGCACATATAGAGTCTCCTAACCTAAAAAGCGACATGGGCAAAATAACCTATCAAATTTATGTCATAGAACTCTCTAAACGGGTTTTCACTGAAAACCGGCGCTTTCGAGAAGCCAACCCTCAATTTAACGGCGTTTTACAATGTTTGTACGTGGGTATGACCAGTAAAACTCCACTAGAACGTTTCAAGCAGCATAAAACGGGATATATCAATAAAAAGGGGCATAAGCTTTCCGCGAACCTAGTGCAAAAATATGGCATGTATTTACGCCCTAGTCTTTACAATCATATGCATCCCATAACGACTCGTACAAAAGCGTTGAAAATGGAAGAGATTCTTGCCTTGGAATTGCGGCGTAAAGGCTATGCGGTTTGGTTCAATTGAATCAGGGCCTGTTAAAACTAAGAACAGGCCGGAATTGCTCATTTTACAGATAAATAGAGATCAACTCCAGATACATGACTACCAAAGATAGCTTTGTACGGATTTGGGATATTTCCGCATCCAATTTGTTATTTGGCAACCGGCACTTTTTGGATTACATCAACTCATCTACTGGCTGTAAACTTGCTTTGGAACAAATGTGATTTACTTCCTTTTAAAATTATTAACTTTAAGAAGTACCATCTAACCTAAAAATCAAAAACTATGGAAGGATTGATGATGGATTACCCATTGACCACCACCACTATTTTGGAATACGGTAATAGAGCTTTCCACCATAAAAGGGTCATTAGTCATCTCCCTGATGGAACAAGACATGAATACTCCTTTGGAGATTTATATAGACGCTGTAAACAGCTTGCCAATGCCTTAGCAAATACTCTAGGGATAGAACCGGGAGATATGGTCGGCACCTTTGCATGGAACCATTATCAACATTTGGAGCTCTATTATGGCATTCCCGGGATCGGTGCGGTCTGCCATACCATCAACATTCGACTTTCTCCGCAGCAAACGGAGTTTATCATTAATCATTCCGAGGATAAGGTGATTTTTGTCGATGCCACGCTTGTGCCTTTATTGGAAAAAATTGCCCCTCAACTCGAAACGGTTGAAAAATACATCATTGTCAATGCTGCTAGCGGGTTTCAAACCACCTTGTCGAACACCATGCATTACGAAGCGTTGTTAGAAAACCAGTCGGAAGACTTCACTTGGCCGCAACTAGATGAAAACGAGGCCTGTGGCATGTGCTACACCAGCGGTACTACAGGGCTTCCCAAAGGGGTATTGTATTCACATCGGTCTACATACCTGCATGCCTCGACCATTCTTTCGCCCAATGCGGCCAACTGCTCCAATCAAGATGTGATGCTCCTGATCGTTCCTCAATTCCATGTAATGGCCTGGGGGTTCCCATACATGTGCGTATTAGCGGGTGCCGATATGGTAATGCCTTCTCTGCACCTACAACCGGAAGCCTTGATCCGAATCTTACAAGAAGAGAAAGTTACCAAGGCAAATGGGGTACCTACCATTTGGCTGGGCGTTTACGAAGCAATGAAGAAAAATCCCCCAAAAGAAAGGTTGGCACTCGAAGAGTATCTTGTAGGGGGTTCCGCCCTACCTGCTAGCCTAATAGAAGGGTTTGAAAGAGATTTTGGCATACGAGGGGTACAGGCTTGGGGCATGACCGAAACTTCTCCGTTAGGGACTGTGGCCCGAATACAGCCCAAACATGCCTCAATGAACCAAAAAGAACAGCTAACGATTCGGGCAAAACAAGGTATCGAATTTCCAGGAATTGAGATGCGAATCGTAAAAGATGATGGTACGATAGCCCCAAGAGACGGAAAAACGATGGGTGAATTGCAGGTAAAAGGCGCTTGGGTATTGCGTTCTTATTTTAAGACTATGAACAAGGAGCAGTTTACCGAAGACGGATGGTTTAAAACCGGGGATGTAAGCACCATTGATATGGATGGTTACATGCATATCACTGACCGTACCAAGGACTTGATCAAAAGTGGCGGGGAATGGATATCGAGTGTCGCACTCGAATCTGCCTTGATGTCGCATCCTAAGATCAGGGAAGCCGCGGTAATTGCAATTCCAGATGACACATGGTCCGAACGACCTTTGGCTTGTATTGTATTGACAAACGAAAATGAAAAAGTTTCCAAAGAAGAAATGATGGAGTTTCTTTCAAGGGATTTTGTCAAATACCAAATCCCGGAGCATTATGTATTTATTGCCCAGGTACCCCGAACAAGTGTCGGTAAATTTGATAAAAAAGAAATTCGCAGACTATATGCAGAGGGAAAATTGGCCTAACATCGAATTTTGAATTGGGAATCGGTATTAGAAATGTGCTACCGTCAGACAATAAACCCCAAATTCCAACGGTAAAAAGACCATGGAATTTGGAGTTCCTTATGTTTTGGTTATCAAAAAGTTACTTCGACAAATACATTTTTCTACGGTGATACAATTCGTAAAACTCGTCATCCTTTAAACTATCGATAAACAGAATACTCTCTCCGGTACTTTTCATCTCGGGCCCCAAATTTTTATTGACATTCGGGAACTTGTTAAACGAGAATACAGGCTGTTTAATGGCAAAACCGTCTAGCTGTGGGTTAAAGGTGAAGTCTTTTACCTTCTTTTCCCCCAACATTACCTTAGTGGCATAATTGACATAGGGTTGCTTATAGGCCTTCGCTATAAAAGGAACAGTACGTGAAGCACGTGGGTTGGCCTCGATGATATATACTTTGTCGTCCTTGATGGCAAACTGTATGTTAATGAGTCCGACGGTATTCAAAGCCAGTGCAATTTTCTTTGTGTGGTCTTTGATCTGCTGTAACACAAATTCGCCCAGATTAAACGGCGGTAATGTCGCATTGGAATCCCCTGAATGGATACCACAAGGTTCTATATGCTCCATAATACCAATAATCTGCACTTCTTCACCATCGCATATGGCATCGGCTTCGGCCTCTATGGCACCATCAAGATAATGGTCTAGCAATAACTTATTGTTTGGAATCTTTCGTAGCAAATCTACCACATGGGCTTCCAGGTCTTCTTTGTTGATTACAATTTTCATGCCTTGCCCTCCTAATACATAAGAAGGCCGTACGAGCAAAGGAAAGCCCAATTCATCGGCAAGTGCCAATGCTTCATCGGCAGTTTCCGCGGTTCCAAATTGAGGATAGGGAATGTCATTTTCTTTTAATAGGTCGGAAAAACTGCCCCTATCTTCGGCCAAATCGAGCGCTTTATAACTGGTTCCGATGATTTTCACACCGTACTTATCCAATTTTTGCGCTAGTTTCAAGGCCGTTTGCCCTCCTAGTTGCACAATAACACCTTCTGGTTTTTCATGCCGAATAATGTCATAAATATGTTCCCAGAAAACAGGTTCAAAATACAGTTTATCCGCTGTATCAAAATCGGTAGAAACCGTTTCGGGATTACAATTGATCATGACCGTTTCATAACCACACTCCGCCGCTGCCAGTACGCCATGAACGCAACAATAATCAAATTCGATACCTTGCCCTATTCTGTTCGGCCCCGATCCCAATACCACGATTTTCTTTCTATCGCTCACCACACTATCGTTCTCGACATAGCGTTCCCCATCAGCGGTCTCTATTTCAGCCTCGAAGGTGGAGTAATAGTAAGGAGTCATCGCTTTGAATTCCGCAGCACAGGTGTCTACCAACTTATAGACCCTATTGATTTTCAGATGTACCCGCTTCTTATAGACCTCACTCTCGTAACAATCGAGCATATAGGCAATTTGACGGTCGGCAAATCCTTTTTGTTTTGCCTCTAACAGTAAATCCTTTGAAATCGTAGCGATGGTATATTTGGAGATTTCCTTTTCAAGAAAGTGCAGTTCCTCATATTGTTTAAGGAACCACATATCGATTTTTGTTATTTCATGGATTCTACTTAGAGGTATTCCTATTTGAATAGCATCGTAAATCACAAATACGCGGTCCCAGCTAGGGATTGTAAGCTTGCTGATAATCTGATCATACTTGGTGTATCCCTTCCCGTCTGCACCTAGGCCATTTCGGTTTATTTCTAACGATTGGGTAGCCTTGTGCAATGCCTCTTGAAAAGAACGGCCAATACCCATGACCTCCCCCACAGACTTCATTTGAAGACCGAGGGTCCTATCCGAACCGGCGAACTTGTCAAAATTCCATCGTGGTATTTTTACGATCACATAGTCCAATGTAGGCTCAAAAAGTGCCGAAGTAGACTTGGTAATTTGATTTTCGAGCTCGTCTAACGAATAGCCGATCGCCAATTTGGTCGCCACTTTCGCGATGGGATATCCTGTGGCTTTTGATGCCAGTGCCGAAGATCGGGAAACCCGCGGATTGATTTCAATTGCAATGATATCCTCTGCCTCATCGGGGCTCACTGCAAACTGTACGTTACAGCCCCCTTCAAAATCCCCGATGCTACGCATCATTTTTATGGCCATATCCCTCATTCGCTGGAACGTTCGATCCGAAAGGGTCATGGCCGGGGCCACAGTAATGGAATCCCCCGTGTGAATACCCATTGGATCCATATTCTCTATGGTACATATGATAACGACGTTATCGTTTTTATCCCGTAATAACTCTAGCTCGTATTCTTTCCAACCCATAAGCGCCTTATCGATCATCACCTCATGAATCGGTGATATCTCAAGACCACGACTTAGTAATTCGTCAAAATCCTCCGGCTTGTAAACAATCGATGCTCCGGCACCTCCCAAGGTATAGGAAGCTCGGATGACCAAGGGAAAACCAAACTCTTGTGCTATTTCTTTTCCTTTTAGAAAAGAGGTCGCTGTTGCTTGGGGCGCCATACCAACTCCGATCTTCATCATGAGTTCCCTAAACTTTTCCCGGTCTTCGGTAATATTGATAGCATCGATATCGACACCGATCAATTCTACCCCAAAATCTTCCCAAATACCTTTTTCATCAGCTTCGATACATAGGTTTAATGCAGTTTGCCCCCCCATGGTGGGTAGTACAGCATCGATTTGAGGATGTTCCTTTAGGATTTCAACAATCGATTTTGTGGTCAGTGGTTTTAAGTATACATGATCCGCCATAGATGGATCGGTCATGATGGTAGCAGGGTTGCTATTGATCAGGATGGTCTCTATCCCATCTTCCCTTAATGAACGTAGCGATTGTGAACCAGCATAATCGAACTCACACGCCTGTCCAATAATAATCGGACCGGAACCAATAATTAAAATCGAATTTAAATCTTTTCTTTTGGGCATTTTAGGTACGGTATTTTATAGTTAGCATTGACCACCATGTTGAAACAACATCGCAAAAAAAAGGTGCTACTTTAAAAAAAGTAACACCATCATTATCTTTAAAAATGAAAAATCATTTATTTCTTGTGTCTCGGTTCTGAGGATACAGTCAGTTTTTTTCGCCCTTTGGCTCGTCTTCTGGCAAGAACTTTTCTTCCATTTACAGATGCCATACGCTCTCTAAAACCATGTTTATTCCGTCTCTTTCTTTTTGATGGCTGATATGTTCTTTTACTTCCGGGCATTTTTTATATCGTTGTGTTAGTGTAATGGTATACAGACATGCTGTAAAACTGGGCGCAAATATACAAAGAGTTTTTGCTTTGACAAATGCATTCTAAAAAATGTTTCATCTATTGATCATTTTATAGTAATATCCGAAGAACTATTCTTAGATCATCGACTTTTAAACCTCTTATTATGCTTCAATACGCCTACTTTTTACTTTTGGATATCACTAAATTTCAAAAGAGAACGCACCATCTTCTGCCCTAGGTTTCGATTACTTTTTATTACTTTTGCCGTGATTTTAAAAAATCATAGGAGCGCACCATGAACTATATCTTCAACTTCCTTTTTACATTGGCCCTGGGAACATTATGCTATTCACAGACCACCTTGGGGTACCACCTGAAAAAGGATGAAATTTTCACCATACAACAGGATGCCGAACAGGTAATTACCCAAAATATGAACGGCGCGGTGCATGAACTCACCAACACTGTAAATGGGGTGTTGGAGTTTAAGGTGGTAGGCACTAATGCAAATAGCTTTGAAATAGCCCTTCGCTTCAAAGATTTGAATATGAAAATGACCTCTAGTATACAGGGGGAATTAATGAACGTAAAAGCAAGGGATGTACAGGAGGGGGATATGCAATCGAAAATGTTTCATAGTCTTTTGGACATCCCGGTGAAAATGACCCTATCAAAAACAGGAGACATACTTCAAGTAGAAGGAGGCGACAGCTTGGTATTGAAAATGGTAGAGGCTTCAGGTTTGGAAGACGAGTTTTCATTGAACATGATGCGAAAATCATTGGAAACTGAATTTGGTTCCGAGGCCTTATCGAACAGCTACGAACAAATGACCTTTATTTACCCTACCGAGGGCGTTCAGGTCGGGGATAGTTGGGAAAATGAATATTACGGTAAATTAAACGCCAAAAACCTATGGACGTTGAAGTCAGTAACCGATGCGAACGCAACCATTAGTGGGTCGGCCGCGGTACTCATGGAAGTTACGGAGCCAACGACCACCATGAAGTTAAACGGGGAACAGCAAACCCTCGTTACGACCGACATAGCTACAGGTTTTGTAAAATCAATGAAAGTAGAGGGTATGGCCGAGGGTACGGCTACCATGGTACAGTTGGGAGACCAGGAAATACCGACTACTATAAAGTCAACAGTTACCTACCAATTAATCAACAAATAATATGTTCAATAAAAATATAAAACTGGTGATTGCCGGTTTGATTATCGGCTATGCCATCTATCAGTTTTTTGAGGGAAACATCGGCAATGGTATCTTTCTACTATTGCTATCCTCAATTTTCATATTTCTCTATTTTAGAAACGAAATGATTCTTTTGGCGTTTCTGCGTATGCGGAAACAAGACCTCATAGGTACACAAAAATGGTTGGATAAAATAAATACTCCCGAAGCAGCCCTAACGGTAAAGCAACAAGGATATTACAACTATCTACACGGCATCATACACTCTCAAAAAAACTTGACCCAGGCCGAAAAATATTTTAAAAAAGCATTAAAACTAGGTCTTACCATGGATTACGACCTGGCTATGGCCAAGCTTAGCCTTGCCGGCATTGCCATGCAAAAACGCCGTAAAAGGGAAGCCACAACCCTACTACAGGAAGCAAAAAAATTAGATAAGAACAACATGCTCACCGAACAAATAAAAATGATGAAAGATCAGATGAAGAAAATCTAAAATCGGAGAGGACAATTTTCAAATAACAAATCCCAAATTCCATGAATAATTCACGGAATTTGGGATTTGTTATTTTTTTGGGATTGTTTACTTATAATATCCTTTATTAGGAATATCGATGGTATATTTCTTCTTGGAAGCGTTGTTAAGGTGCGGTTGACGAAGCCAAGGGTTGTGACGCTTCAAAATTTTGTAATTGATTTCGTACTGCTTGGCAAAATCCGCAAAGCTTAAAACCGGTTCTGAAACCTCGACCTTAAAAGTAGGCACCGCATTGTACATATCTTTTTCCTCAATATGAAAACCGTACTTTTCAGGACTATTCAGAATTTCCTTGATGGCCATAATTCGGAACACATAACGTCCGGTCTCCTGCCCTAAAAGCAAATCGTAATAGCTTTCGGCTTTCTGTATTCCCAAGTACTTATTGATCGATCCAGGACCCGCATTGTACGATGCGGCAGCTAAGGTCCATGTGCCGAACTTCTCCTTGGACTTTTTTAAATAGCGGCAAGCTACTTCGGTGGCCTTTTCCAGATGATAACGTTCATCTACGTTACTATTGACTTCTAAGCCATATTCCCTTCCAGTGGCTTTCATAATTTGCCAAAAACCTGTTGCACCGGCCGGGGACACTACATTTTGAAGTCCGCTTTCGGCAACCGCTAAATACTTAAAATCGTCTGGAACACCATTTTTCGCCAAAATCGGTTCAATAATCGGAAAGTACTTATTGGCTCTTTTAATCAATAAAACGGCATTCGATTGCCAATACGTATTGACCAAAAACTCCCTGTCGACCCGTTCTAAGACCTCTGGATCGTCTAACGGAACGGTTTCACCTGCAAAATTTAAATCTTCCGGAATATCGATAGCTGTAATTTGATAGCCTTTCAACTCGTCGCGCTCCGGAGTATCATTTTCGACCACATCTTTCGCGTCTGACTGGCTTTCCTGAACGGCAAAAACAAGTGTGCTTATCACAAAAAAGACCCCCAACAACATTAAAACATTCTTCAAAAATTTCATAGTTACTTTTTTTGGTTAATCAAAGGTATAGAACTACCATAGTAGTACAACTGTTTTATTCTAAAATAATTGTGGGCAAATGGGCATTAAACCATTTGGCCCTATGTATGACCATAGTATGGGTCCCATTCTTCACCCGTATGCAATCTTTAATGTTACCGATGGGAAACACCGCATCCTTCTCCCCGTGAATATGGACCAAACACTCCGGGCAATAGGTCTGTTTCCAATTTACTATTTGATCGATAGACCAATCGATATAATATTTATCGCGTATAGAAAGGTACTCTTCATACAGTTCCAAACGTTTAGTTACCGTCTCTCCAAAGGCATATTTCGCCAATAGTTCTACATTATTGACCAAACCGGTAGGTAGCAGTTTGTGTATTTTGGTATACTTCGCAAATAACATGCGCTTGGGAAGTTCCGACTCGTGTTTTACACTAGACACTACGATTACTTTTTTTGGCTCCAAATAACGTGCCATTTCCTGAACCAGCAACCCGCCGAAAGAAACACCGACCAAAACCGCATTTTTATGTACAACGTTTTTCACCATCTCTTTCGCGTATTCCGAAAGGGACATTCCATGGGCTGGGACGAACCACGACAACAAATGTTGTTCAAACTGTTCCGTAGGAAGTGCAATATGTTTAAATATGGATGGATTCGCCGCCATTCCCGGCATAAAATAAACATGGACCTTATCCCTTGACATTCTGGAAAGCTTGATTTTTCGCTAGGAATTTAGCATTTTTTTAAGTACTTTTGCATTCAAAGTTAAATTATCCCTAGTTTTTAACTTTTTATAAATTTTATGAGAATTACGATAAGGATGATCGTAATTTTTTTGTCTAAGACCAATATTAAAATCATACTATATGAATGAAGTAGAAATTAATGACAACAGTTTCTTGCGCCAATTTGAAACAAAGGTTGACGGACATTTAGCCAAAATCGAGTATTCTTCACAAGAACGCAAAGTCTTTTTGACCAAATTGGTGATTCCTGAGGAAATTCAACAAGAAGCCTTCAAGGAAGATTTCATCAAGTCGGTATTACATCACATTCAGGAACAGAATTTAAGAGTAGTTCCTACCAGTCCACAGATTGCAGGATTTCTAAGAAAAAACAGACAGTACAAAGAAATGCTTCCCGTAGGCATCCGTATCTAAGCTTATAAGTCTGTATCAAAAAAAGAAACCTCCTAAAAATAGGAGGTTTTTTTATACGATAAATCGAAAGATACCAAAGTGGTTTCCTTATGCGCTAACTTCTTCTGAAGCAAAATCAAATCGAACAAGACCATCTTCATCGATTTCGGTCAAGCGTATTAAATTCAACGTATTTACGAGTTCAGGATTCCAAGGTGCCTTTACCTTCACATAATTTTCTGTGAAACCATGAATATACCCTTCTTTGTTCTCCCCTTCAAAAAGAACCGTATGGGCCGTTCCTAACTGACTTTCATAAAAAGCCCTTCTCTTTTTAACTGAAAGACCTCGTAACATCTTACTTCGTTTCTTTCTAACTTCTTGTGGCACTATATTTTCCATGACTGCCGCAACCGTATGGTCCCGCTCCGAATACGTAAAAACATGTAGGTAGGAAATATCGAGTTCATTTAGAAAATGATAGGTCTCCAAGAACTGCTCATCGGTTTCTCCAGGGAAACCTACAATTACATCGACCCCGATACATGCATCTGGCATTATCGATCGAATACGGCTCACCCTATCTACATACAAATCGGTTAGATACCGTCTTCTCATCAACTTAAGTATGGTATCGCTACCACTTTGTAAAGGAATGTGAAAATGGGGCACAAACGATTTGCTACCTGCAACAAAATCGATTGTCTCGTTCTTCAATAGATTGGGTTCTATAGAAGAGATACGTAATCGACGGATCCCCGCTACCGTATCCAGGGCCTTGACCAAATCTAAAAATGTATGTTCGTGTTTCTTATTGCCAAACTCCCCTTTACCATAATCGCCTATGTTAACGCCCGTAAGTACAATCTCCTTGATACCTTGAGCCGAAATTTCCGCTGCATTTTTCAATACATTTTGCAAGGTATCGCTTCGGGATATCCCACGTGCCAAAGGAATGGTACAATAGGTACATTTGTAATCGCACCCATCCTGAACCTTTAAAAAAGCTCTTGTACGGTCGCCGATTGCATAGCTGCCGACATAGAAATCGGCATCTTGGATCTCACATGAGTGCACTTCGCCGAAATCGTTTTTGGTCAGGTCATTGACATAGTCGGTGATTTTAAACTTCTCGGTAGCACCAAGTACCAAATCTACACCATCTACCGAGGCCAACTCCTCTGGTTTTAGTTGCGCATAACAACCAATAGCTGCTATAAATGCATCTGAGTTTAGCTTCTGTGCCTGCCTTACGATCGTTTTGAACCGTTTATCGGCATTTTCGGTTACCGAGCAGGTGTTGATCACATACATGTCGGCCTGATCGGAAAAATCGACGCGCTCAAAACCCTCTTTTTGGAAACCTCTTGCAATAGTAGAGGTCTCTGAAAAGTTGAGCTTACAGCCCAGTGTATAAAAGGCGACTTTCTTTTTCATTCTGATATACTATCGAATTTTTCGAGAGTGCAAAGATACTACAGTTGTCTGAGGTTTTACGGTGTAACCTAGAATGCATTTAGATTTTTTCAATTGGATAAAAGTCTAAAACAGCCTCTTATTCAAAGGCATCTCAAATTAAAACGCCCAAACTCCATTGCCCATCAATACTTTCGCCATTGCTTGGTCAATTCAAAAACGTGTTGCAAAATACGTGCTTCTACCTCATCAAATGCTACGCCCCGTCTGGCCATCATCACCTTAGCGGCCTCAAAGGCTTTGTTCGTAGGATATGTGGAAAAGCCCGAAGCACCACCCCAACTAAAACTAGGAACGAAGTTTCTTGGAAACCCCGGGACATAAATATTACAATTAACCCCGATCACGGTTCCGGTATTGAACATTGTATTAATGGCAGTCTTGCTATGATCTCCCATCATTAAACCACAAAATTGTAGGCCGGTCTGCTCAAAACGTTCCGTAGCATAATTCCATAATCGTACTTTGGCGTAATTGTTCTTAAGATTAGAATTATTACTATCGGCCCCTATATTGCACCATTCGCCTAATACCGCATTCCCGAGATAGCCCTCATGGCCTTTGCTCGAGTAACCAAAGATAACAGAGTTACTGATTTCACCACAGACTTTTCCATACGGACCTATGGTAGTGGGGCCATAGATTTTTGCCCCCATCTTCACAACCCCATGATCGCAAAGGGCAAATGCACCGCGAATTAAGTTTCCCTCCCAAACTTGTGAATTCTTTCCTAGATAAATAGGTCCATCGGTTGCGTTGAGAATACTATGTTCTACAGTGGCACCTTCTTCTAAAAAGATCTTTTCCGGACAGATCAATCGATTAGTGTTCGAAATTGGAGCGCTTTCGCGACCGGCCGTGATCAAATCAAAATCTTCTTGAAGCGCTTGTCCATTTTTGGAAAAAATATCCCAAGTGTGCACCACCTGTAACAACTCCCATTCAAATTCAATACGTTTGTAACCTTTGAAGTCGGTTTCCGTTGTAGGATTCTTTACATAAAAAGCGATTACCTCCCCGTTTTTAAAAATAGCTTCATTTTCTTGTAGGTTTTGTACAAGGTCTACCAGTGCCTTTTTAGGTAAAAATGAGGCGTTGATCAATACATTTTCAGAAGCAACTTTGATCGGATACTTTTCTGAAAGATATTCTTCGGTCTTCGTTGTAGTGCGGCCGTTCAGAAACCTTTCCCATTTCTCCCGAATGGTCATAATGCCGATTCTTATATCGGCTACGGGCCTTGTAAATGTGAAGGGTAGAAGATTGTTTCTAACCGGACCATCGAAAAGTATGTAATTCATAAACATCGGGAATTTGAAACAAAAATAGACAATCTAAGCAACCAAAGAGACGTCCTACTTTTTATAATCGGTGAACAGTCATTTGTATCCCAAAAACAATGGCTCAAGACGAGTTCAACAACCCATGAAAACGATTACAAACAAAAACGCCTTCGAATTTCGAAGGCGCCATTTATGATACAAACAACCTGCTGTTATTTTTCTTCCTTGCTTTCAGCTTGCTCTTTCGCCTTGGCAGGAGTCTTTTTAAACTTGTCGTATTTGCTTTTAAACTTATCGATACGACCCGCTGTATCCAAAAATTTCGCTTTACCGGTATAGAACGGGTGAGAAGTTCTCGATATCTCTAATTTTACCAACGGATACTCTACCCCATCAACGGTAAGTGTTTCTTTGGTATCGGCAGTTGATTTCGTAATAAACACGTCATCGTTAGACATGTCTTTGAAGGCAACCAATCTATAATTTTCTGGGTGAATCCCTTTTTTCATCTTTTTAAAATTTATCGCACCCATTCCGACAGGCACTATTTTAAGCCTGCAAATTTAATCAATTTTTAGAAACCTACAATTGAAACTAATAAAAATATCCCTCAAAATTTAGTATATTCCCATGTAACAAATGTGTGTTATAAGCTACTAACCAGACATACAACTAAATACTTAATGAAATGGAAGAAAATCAACCTAAAACAGGAAAATTCGGTCTTACCTACGGGCTGTTATTGGCAGGTATCGGTATCGCCTTTGGCCTCATTTTATATTCGTTGGATATGCACTACGAACGAGGCTGGGTCGTTAACCTGGTAAGTTTCTTATCCATGGTCGGGGTAATATCACTGGCCATCTATCAATTCAGAGCAGCGAACGGAGGGTTCATCTCTTTGGGTCAAGCAATGAAAGTAGGTCTTGCCACGGCGGTCATTGCCGGCATTATCGGTGTTCTTTGGCAAACGTTTTTTATCAATGTCATTGAACCAGATTTTATGGATGTTGTTTTTGAGCGGAGCAAAGCTGAAATGATCGAGCAAAATCCCACCATGACAGATGAACAAATCACACAAGGGGAAGAAATGATCAAGATGTTTACAAAACCTTCGGTAATGGCCGTTATGGGAATTGTAGTCAGTTTGTTCTTAGGTTCCATTATTTCCTTGATTGCCGGCCTGATCATGAAAAGACAGGATAACACATATTAAGTTCAAAATTGTATTTTTGGGGCTGATTAAAAGAAATGATGCCATTACAAATGTGTAAATGGCTAAAATTTGTCCTTAACTAGAGTCGCTGTTTGATTTGACGGTGATTTACATTTCAGAAATACTGAATGAACCTTTCTGTTGTAATTCCCTTGCTCAATGAGGAAGAATCCTTGAAAGAACTTCACGATTGGATCGTTGGTGTCATGAAGGCCAACGACTATTCCTATGAGCTTATTTTTATAGATGATGGCAGTACCGATGGTTCCTGGAATATCATTTCAAATCTTTCACGAAAAAACAGTGCGGTAAACGGCATACGATTTTTGAGGAATTTTGGTAAATCACAGGCCTTACATGCCGGATTCAAGGCTACCAGGGGGGATGTTGTCATTACCATGGATGCAGACCTCCAAGACAACCCGGAGGAAATTCCCCAGTTGTATCATATGATCATTGCAGAAGGTTATGACCTGGTATCTGGTTGGAAAAAGAAACGCTACGACTCTATCTTGTTTAAAAACATGCCTTCCAAATTGTTTAATTGGGCGGCCCGGCGCACCTCTGGGGTGAGGTTGAACGACTTTAACTGCGGATTAAAAGCATATCGAAATGAGGTTGTGAAAACAATCGAGGTTTCGGGTGAAATGCACCGTTACATTCCCGTTTTGGCAAAAAGCGCCGGTTTTTCAAAAATCGGCGAAAAAGTAGTACAACATCAAGCCCGTAAATATGGAAAAACAAAATTTGGCATGGAACGATTTATCAATGGCTTTCTAGATTTAATCACCATTTGGTTCGTCTCAAAGTTCGGAAAACAGCCTATGCACCTTTTTGGTGCTTTGGGGGTGGTAATGTTTATAATCGGTTTCGGATTTGCCCTTTATTTAGGGATCGATAAACTTTTTATTAACCCCACAGGAAGACTAATAACCGACAGACCTCAATTTTTTATCGCTTTGACAGCCATGATTATTGGGACACAATTATTTCTAGCCGGGTTTTTGGGTGAAATTTTGATTCGCTCCAGAAAAAACGAACCACGCTACACCATTTCAGAAGAAATCGGAAGACACAAAAACATGCTTTGATATTCTTCGTATTTTTGAAACCTAATACGCTTATTTTTTATGGATGCTATTCTAAAGACCGCTAAAACCTGGCTAACCGACTTTTTCGATACCGATACTAAAAAAGAAATAGAACTTCTCATCACCAACAATACGGATGAACTGCAAGACCGATTCTATAAAAACATGGAGTTCGGAACTGGGGGAATGCGAGGAGTCATGGGAGTCGGCACCAATCGCATCAACAAATATACCTTGGGAAAAAGCACGCAAGGGCTCAGTAATTACCTCAAGAAAATCTACGCCGAGGAAGAACTCAAGGTGGTTATCGCGTATGATTGCCGCCATAACAG
Organism: uncultured Flavobacteriaceae bacterium; assembly: GCA_947493175.1. Taxonomy (GTDB): domain Bacteria; phylum Bacteroidota; class Bacteroidia; order Flavobacteriales; family Flavobacteriaceae; genus Pelagihabitans. The sequence goes on from CANLQD010000002.1 coordinate 708,919, forward strand.
TGATACCTTGGCTCGAACCGTGGCAGAAGTTTTTTCGGCAAATGGAATTAAGGTATTTCTCTTTTCCGAATTGCGTACGACACCCGAACTGTCTTTCGCGGTACGTCATTTAAAATGCCATGCAGGTATCGTATTGACCGCTTCGCATAACCCGCCTGAATACAATGGGTATAAAGTGTATTGGACGGATGGCGGACAAATTGTTCCTCCACAGGATGGTGAAATCATTGCTGAAATTAACGCTTTATCCTATGAAGATGTTCAGTTCGAGGCAAATGAGACCCTTATAGAACTTATCGATAAAGAAGTAGACGAAGCGTTTATATCTGCTTCTGTGGCAAAAGGCAGTTTTAACGCTGCCGGCAAAGAAGACTTTAAGATCGTTTTTACATCATTACATGGTACCTCTATCACCGCGATTCCGGAAGTGTTGAAGCGGGCAGGCTATGAAAATGTCACGATTATTGAAGAACAGGCCAAGCCCGATGGTAACTTTCCTACTGTAGAATCGCCCAATCCTGAGGAAACCGAAGCATTATCGATGGCCATTGCCAAGGCCGAAGAAATTGGAGCCGATATGGTCGTGGGAACCGATCCTGACAGTGACAGATTGGGTATTGCCGTTCGGAACCTAGAAGGAAAGATGGAAATCCTAAACGGTAACCAGACCATGGTACTTATGACCCGATTTTTGTTAGACAAACAAAAAGAAAAAGGTTTTAAAGGCAATGAGTTTGTGGCTACTACCATTGTTTCAACACCCATGATGCAGGAAATGGCAAAGTCGTATGGGGTTGAATTCAAGACTGCATTGACCGGTTTTAAATGGATCGGCAAAATGATCAAGGACTTTCCCGAATCGAACTTTATAGGAGGGGGCGAGGAAAGTTTCGGATATATGGTCGGGGATTTTGTACGAGATAAGGATGCGGTTACCTCCACCCTTCTCGCCTGTGAAATTGCATCACAGGCCAAAGCCAACGGCAGTTCATTTTACAAAGAACTGATCGATTGTTATGTCGATTTTGGGTTTTATATGGAAAAGCTAATTTCCCTCACAAAAAAAGGAATGAGCGGTGCCGAAGAAATAAAACAGATGTTGAAGGATTTTAAAGAAAATCCGGTGGTGTCCGTAGCGGGTTCTACCGTAAAATGGATTGAGGACTATAATACGTCCATCGCGAAAAATGTACTTACTGGCGAAGAAAAAACCATTGACCTTCCTAAAAGCAACGTGCTTATCTACGAAACCGAAGATGGTACAAGAATAGCGGCGAGACCAAGTGGTACCGAACCAAAAGTGAAGTTTTATATTAGTACGAACGCACCTTTGGAAAAAGCCTCCGATTTTAGGCAGGTAGCGACGGAAATGGAGGCCAAAATAGGCCAGATACTGAGCGAACTCAATTTGGGTTAATGGATTATTTCAAAAAAATCCTTCGCTTTGCGAAACCCTACCGCTCCTACGGCTATCTGAATATATTCTTCAACATCCTGTATGCGCTATTCAGTGCGCTGTCTTTTGCCGCGCTGATACCCATGCTGGACGTACTTTTCGATAAAACAAAAAAAGTCGCGGAAGAACCCGTGTATCGAGGTTTTCGTTATATCAAAGACTACGTTCAAGACTATATGAACTTTCGGGTGACCCAGTACTCGGGTGATGACGATATGAAAGGTTTGGTATTGGTCATTAGCCTCGTTCTTATACTATTTCTATTGAAGAACTTTTTTAACTATTTGGCGATGTATTTCATCACCTTCCTTAGAAATGGTGTGTTAAAAGATGTTCGGAACCAGATGTATCAAAAAATAACGGAACTGCCTATTTCTTACTATTCCGAAAAGAGAAAAGGTGATGTTATAGCTAGGATTACTTCGGATGTTTTGGAAATTCAACATTCATTTCTTTCCATTCTTGAACTTATAGTGCGCGAACCGCTGACCATTATTTTTACTATTTTGATTATGTTCGGAATTAGCGGTAAACTCACACTTTTCGTATTCATTTTTATACCCATTGCAGGTACCATTATTTCTTGGATCGGGAAATCACTCAAGAAAAAATCCGATGATGTGCAACGCGAACAAGGGCAGTTTTTATCTATTGTGGAAGAAACTTTGGGCGGATTGCGGGTCATAAAGGCATTCAATTCGGAGTCTCGCTTTTTCACCACTTTTACCACCTCCACAAAGCGCTTCTTTAACTTTTCAAATACCTTGTTAAATCGACAGAACCTAGCTTCCCCCACCGGAGAGTTTTTAGGTATACTGGTCATTGGCGTATTGTTATGGTTTGGAGGAAAAATGGTATTGGTAGACAAAACCCTTGACGCCTCTTCGTTCATTGCGTACATGGGCTTGGCCTATAACATTCTTACCCCGGCCAAAGCCATTAGTAAAGCTTCTTACGGAGTCAAAAAAGGAAATGCCGCCGCGGAAAGGGTATTGGAAATATTGGAAACTAAAAATCCTATCTCCGAAGTGGAAGATGCCATCGATAAAACCAACTTCAAAACGCAGATTCGATTAAAGGATATCTCGTTTAAGTATGAAGAAGAGTACGTTTTAAGGAACTTTGAATTGACCGTTCCTAAAGGGTCAACGGTAGCTTTGGTGGGGCAATCCGGTAGCGGTAAGAGTACCATTGCCAACCTCGTAACCAGATTCTATGACGTAAATGAAGGCCAAATTGAAATTGACGGCATCAACATCAAGCAAATGACCAAGAAATCGCTACGAAGTCTACTGGGGCTGGTGACACAGGATTCGATACTATTCAACGACACGGTGCGGAACAATATAAGTCTTGGTAAAGAAAATGCCTCCGAGTCGGAAATCATCGAAGCGGCGAAAATAGCGAATGCACATGACTTTATCTCCGAACTTCCCGAAGGATACGATACGAATATTGGGGATAACGGCAACAAACTCAGTGGCGGACAAAAACAACGTTTATCCATCGCCAGGGCGGTATTAAAGAATCCGCCTATCATGATTTTAGACGAAGCGACCTCTGCCCTGGATACCGAAAGCGAACGTTTGGTACAGGATGCCCTGGAGAAGATGATGCGTAACCGCACTTCCATCGTTATAGCACACCGTTTATCTACGATCCAAAATGCGGATAGTATCGTGGTGCTTCAAAAAGGTAACATTGTGGAACAAGGGTCCCATACCAAACTGTTGGCCGCTAAAGGAGTTTACAAGAGATTGGTCGACATGCAGTCTCTTGGCTCCTAATTTTAAAGGACACATTCTTTTTCGCGATCATACGGCTACCATAGTAGTTACTGACATTAAAAAATTTCCGTTATAAGGGATAGGAGCTTAAACCTTTTTCTAACTTTAGCGTCAAAGAAGCGAATTCAAGCAGATACCCATTGCTGACCGAGGAAACGTTAATAGACCGATTAAAGGACGAAAAGACCCGATCGCAGGCTTTTGAGACATTGGTAGGCACCTACCAACAAAGGCTCTATTGGCACATCAGAAGAATCGTGCTGAACCACGATGATACCGACGATGTGCTACAGAATACCTTTATCAAAATCTATAAGAATATCGGGGGGTTTAAAGGGGAAAGCAAATTATACTCTTGGATGTATCGCATAGCGACCAATGAAGCGTTGAGCTTTTTAAGAAGTACATCAAAAAAATTGGGTATGAATGATGGAGAATTACAAGATAGAATGATCGATAACCTACAGGCCGATGTCTATTTCGAGGGGGAGGCAATTCAATTAAAGCTTCAAAGGGCAATTGCCACCTTACCGGAAAAACAAAAATTGGTATTTAACATGAAGTATTTTGAGGAACTAAAATATGAGGAAATATCGGAAATTTTAGAAACCTCGGTAGGCGGCCTGAAAGCTTCCTATCATTTGGCAGCAAAGAAAATTGAAGCGTTTTTAAAATCAGAATCAAGTATTTGATGAATCAAAAATCGACCCTACATCATGAAAGAGTTGAATAAATTAAATAAAGAAGATGGGTTCAAAATTCCGGAGGGTTATTTTGATAGCCTCCATGAGCGATTATTGGACCGATTGGATACTGAAGGACATGAGCTACCTGAAAATGATGGTTTTACCGTTCCGGATAATTATTTTAATGAACTTCATAAAAACATACAACAAAAACTGAAAGATGAAGAACCAAAAATCGTTCAGTTACATCCGTATCGAAAGTATTACCTCGCGGCAGCCTCAATTGCGGCCATAGTACTTGTCTGGATAGGCCTGAACCGTGAAACCCAAGAACCGATTACTTTTCAAGATATAGCCAGCTCCGATATCGATAGTTATTTTGAAAATCATGAAATAGGACTGAGCCCTTTTGAGATAGCCGAAGTATTACCTGTAGACCATCTGGAAATCAACGATTTATTGGAAAATCAAATCAAAGAAGAAAATATCGTCGACTATTTAGAAGAAAACATAGACGACTTTGAAGAACTAAACTTAGAAGACCATGAAGTTTATTAAAATAATGGCCTTGATGGCCTTACTCTTGACCTGCCAGTTATTTTTTGCACAAGACCGGCCGGGCAGGGAAAAAATCAAAGCATTAAAAGTTGCATTTATTACTGAGAGATTAAGCCTAAGCAGCGGTGAGGCCCAGGAATTCTGGCCTATTTATAACGACCATGAAGAAACCATGGAAACGTTTCGGATCACCGAGCGTACACAAATTAGGGCCAAGCTTAGAAATCTGGATGCGATTTCCGACGCTGAAGCCAATAAACTTTTGGAACAACATCTGAAACTTGAAGCTGAAAAACAAGCGGAAAATGAGAAGTTCATTCAAAAACTAAAGGAGGTACTTACCGCAAAAAAAACCATTCTACTCTTAAAGGCAGAGGAAGACTTTAAAAGGGAACTAATCAAACGCTACCGGCAAAATAGAGGAGGCTAACTCTTACAAATAGTTTTTCGACAAAATTCATAAAAAGAGGTCTAACGGCCTCTTTTCTTATTAAACCATATCGCTATCCGTACGTCAAAATAAGGTAACCGATCCGGATAGTATTGACGGGTCCTTAAATCTACTTATTATGAAAAAGCTACAAATGTTACTCATCGTCATGACACTTTTAGGGGCTATGGTCTCTATGAACGCGCAACGAACCGTTGTGAAAGTATATCCTAGACATGGCACAGTGGTCACCAAGATATCTCGACCTAAAGTGATTGTTCATAAAAACGTACGATTCCATTTTGCCAATGGAGTTTGGTACAGAGCCCGCGGAAAAAATTATGTAGTCTGTGCGGCACCGCTGGGAATCAAGGTAAGAAACCTACCTAGAGGCAATAAAATTGTTCATGTGAACGGAAGAAAGCTATACAAATACAAAGGTATTTGGTACAAAAAGAAAGGGCGGGGATATGTGGTAGTTACCGTCTAAGCAGATGACAATACAATCCACTGCGATTTAACAATTAAGAATCGAGATACTGTAAACCGTTGGTATCTCGACTCTTAATTTTCAAAAATCCTTACTTAAAAGTAAGTTTGGCAATTCTATTTCTTCCTGCCGCATACGCAACCGTATCATTCAGGAATCGGAAGGTGTAAAAAGATTCATCGGAAAGATGCTCCCATGAGATTCCCCCATCTTTGGAATAATCAATACCCTCGAACCCAAGAGTCACAATACCCATTCCAGCGGTTTTAGGTACAAACTGCACACAACTTCGATAGCCGGGTGGATTGCCATCAGCTATCAGAGACCATGTTTTTCCACCATCCCTTGTCATTGCTTTGTTTTTGAAGTTATATAAAGGATTTGTGTAGTCCCCGCCAAAAGCAATACCCACATCTTCATTGAAAAAATCAATGGAATAAATTCCCATGGTAGGCCTCGAGGTATCGATAGGTACTTGCATCGAAAGCCATGATTTGCCTTTATCCGGCGAATGTAGTATTCTTTTGGTGGTTGCGATCCATACCTTGTTTCCAACAGTTTTGATATTTGTATCGCTTGCCGCGAAGGCTCCTTCTCCCTCAATGGGTTCCGGTAAGTCGGCACACAAAACCTTGTTCCAAGAACTTCCTCCGTCTCTTGTGATGATGATACTTAGACATCCGTTTACACTATCGCCCACCGCGATACCTTCTTTATCATTCCAAAAGGTCATAGCATCATAAAATACACCTTCCCCCTCTTCTACATAAACCAACTCCATTTGTCCATTATTTCCAGTCTTGTATAACAATGCCGGATTATTGATAGCAAGCATAAAAAAATCCGAAGTTGTATGGGCCACAGCCCGAAATTCCGGTGTAATAGAATCATAGGTTTGAATATTGACCCGTACTTTTTCGGTTGTTAAATCAACACTACCAAAGATTCCTTTATTGCCTGCAAATGCCAAACTGTTCCCCATCATTTCAATGGCCCGAATACTAACAGTGTCTTCGAACAGGATTTCGACCTGCACTGAAGAAAACGGAGCGGGTTTTCTATTTTTTGAACAAGAAACCATAAAAACTACGATCATGGCAAAAACCCAACAAAACATTTTAGCGGCCGCCACTTTAAAATCACATAATTTAGATAGGTTCATCATCCCGTACTATTTTAAACGAACAGTGTTTGGTAAATTATCTTTTGTTTGGCAGGTCTTCTACCATTTTAAGATCAAAAATAAATGGAATCCTATTGAATACTATACCTTTGCACCTTCAAATTTAGCAAACTACCTTGGAGTAGGCATACAGGGCTTTGGAGAGAAATTTAGATTTTGACCCAAGCATCAGTAGATATGAATCTCAATAATTGAGTACATGAAATTACACAGAAATCTAGTGTTTGCAGTCATTGATGCGTTGAACCTCATCTTTAATGAAAATGAATACGCCGATAAAGTCGTACAAAAAGTATTAAAGTACGATAAGCGATGGGGGGCTAGAGACCGAGGCTTTATTGCCGAGACCACTTATGAAATGGTACGTTACAAAAGACTATATGCCGAAATTGCCGAGGTCAAAGCACCCTACAGTCGGCCAAATCTCTTTCGAATGTGGGCGGTATGGGCAGTTTTAAAGGGTATACGCTTACCTGATTGGAAACAGATAGAACCTACCCCGGAACGACGTATCAAAGGAAGGTTCGACGAGCTATCAAATATCCGAAAATTCCGGGAAGCAGTGCCGAACTGGATCGATGAACTTTGTGCAAAATCGTTGGGAGAAAAGTTATGGACTGCGGAAATTGCTGCCCTTAATCAACAGGCAGAAGTAATCTTACGAACGAACACCCTAAAAAATACAAAGGAAGGTTTACGTCGCATACTGTTAGATGAAAACATCGTGACCGAGCCTATACGAGGATATGCTGTTGCACTGCGACTGCCCGAACGTGCCAATGTCTTTGTGACCCAAGCCTTTAAAAAGGGATTATTCGAGGTACAGGACGCCAGCTCGCAACTCGTTGCTCCCCTGTTGGATGTAAAACCCGGACAGCGTGTTGTAGACGCATGTGCCGGAGCCGGAGGGAAGTCATTGCACCTGGCGGCCTTAATGGAAAATAAAGGCCAATTGATTGCGATGGATATTTATGGTAGTAAACTGAAGGAATTGAAACGCCGAGCCCGTAGAAATGGCATCCATAATATTGAACCTCGTGAAATCGACTCGACCAAAGTAATCAAAAAACTCCATGGAAAAGCCGATAGGCTCCTGATAGATGCACCCTGTACGGGATTGGGTGTCATTCGAAGAAACCCGGATACCAAATGGAAATTACAACCTGATTTCTTGGATAAGATTACCAAGACCCAACAAGAATTGTTGCGCAGCTACAGTAAAATGGTAAAGCCGGGTGGAAAAATGGTCTATGCCACTTGCTCGATATTGCCTCAGGAAAATGGTAATCAGGTAAAGGAATTCTTGGCATCCCCAGAAGGGGAAGGCTTTGGTATGGTGGAGGAAAAGAACATCTACGCATCTAAAAGTGGGTTTGACGGTTTTTATATGGCGTTGCTGGAGCGGGCTTAGTTAGGTATCATAGAAATATATTTCTCTTTTCAACATCTTTCCCGGTATCTCCTTTTCAGGGGAAGGTCATTACCCATTGGTTCCCCTCCTAAAAGGGGATTAGGGAAGATGTATATTGAAAACCCCGTATTTATAAGAAATCTCCATTTTCCTACCGCTCCCAACTATCAACAATCCTCGTTAACAACTCTCTTCTTCCCTTTTAAAAAATACACTCAAAAAATGTACCTTTGAAACTTCTAAAAACAGCCTGAAAATGATTCACTTTTTTGGCAATGCAGCGACCCATGTGTATGCCCTGCAAACCCAACAAGACCTAAGTTCCGATGACATTCAAAAATTGACATGGTTGTTCGGCAACCAACCTAAAATAGATACGGCGTCTCTCGACGCCTTTTTTATTGGTCCCCGCGCAGCGATGATTACCCCGTGGAGTACAAATGCCACCGAAATCACCCAAAATATGGGGATTTTAGGAATTGTACGTATTGAAGAGTTTAAGAACGTTTCGGAGGATTTTACTGATTTTGACCCTATGCTCTCTCAAAAATTTGAGCGACTCGACCAAAACATTTTTGATATCGATGTAGTCCCGGAACCTATTTTAGAGATTACCGATATTGCGATGTACAATGAAAAAGAAGGTCTGGCCTTAAGCGAAGAAGAAATTGCCTATTTGGAAGCACTTTCGGAAAAACTTGATCGATTGCTTACAGATTCCGAAGTTTTTGGTTTTAGTCAGGTGAATTCTGAGCACTGTCGTCACAAAATCTTCAATGGCACATTCGTAATCGATGGGGAAGAAAAACCGAACTCACTTTTTCAACTCATTAAGAAGACTTCCAAGGAAAATCCCAACGATATCGTTTCGGCCTATAAAGATAATGTTGCCTTCGTTAAAGGACCCGAATTGGTGCAGTTCGCCCCCAAAAGTGCCGACCGACCCGATTTTTACGAAGAGACAACATTTGAGTCCGTCATTTCCCTCAAAGCCGAGACACACAACTTCCCAACTACCGTTGAGCCATTTAACGGTGCCGCTACAGGCTCCGGTGGGGAAATCCGAGATCGCTTGGCAGGTGGCAAGGGTTCGCTCCCATTGGCAGGAACTGCGGTGTACATGACTGCCTATTCCCGATTGGAAGGGGAACGACCCTGGGAAAAAGGAATGTCTGAACGCAAATGGTTGTACCAAACTCCTATGGATATCCTAATAAAAGCGTCTAACGGAGCCTCCGATTTCGGAAACAAATTCGGACAACCCTTGATCTCCGGGTCTGTGCTCACGTTCGAGTATGCCGAGAATTCTTCAGAGGCTGAAGCAGAAGCAAGAAGACTCGCCTACGACAAGGTCATTATGCAAGCAGGGGGCATCGGTTATGGCAAAGCGCCGCAGGCGCTTAAGGACAAACCGGAATCTGGTGATAAAATCGTTATCCTGGGCGGAGACAACTACCGTATTGGAATGGGCGGTGCAGCTGTTTCTAGCGCCGATACCGGAGCATTTAGTTCTGCCATTGAATTGAATGCCGTACAACGATCCAACCCCGAAATGCAAAAAAGAGCCGCCAACGCCATTCGCGGGATGGTCGAAAGCGAACACAACCCGATCGTATCCATTCACGACCACGGGGCTGGCGGACATCTGAACTGTCTTTCCGAGTTAGTGGAGGAAACGGGAGGAAAAATAGACCTGGACAAACTTCCTATAGGGGACCCTACCCTATCGGCCAAAGAAATCATCGGCAACGAATCACAGGAGCGGATGGGGCTGGTCATTAGTCCGGAACATGTGGACTTATTGCAACGTATCGCCGAACGCGAACGTTCCCCGATGTACCAAGTGGGTGATGTTACCGGAGACCATCAGTTTACATTTGAGTCAAAATCAACGGGAGATAAACCTATGGATATGGACTTGGCCGATATGTTCGGGAGTTCACCAAAAACCATTATGAACGATAGAAGCGTCGCACGCAAGTATGGGGATGCATCGTATTCGCTCGAATTTTTTCATGACTATCTGGAACAGGTATTGCAGCTTGAAGCCGTAGCCTGTAAAGATTGGTTGACCAATAAGGTGGATCGCTGTGTGGGGGGACGTGTCGCCAAACAACAATGTGTTGGCCCGCTACAGTTGCCTCTCAACAACGTAGGAGTTATGGCGTTGGACTTTAAGGGGACCGAAGGAATCGCGACCAGTATCGGCCATTCGCCCATATCGGGGTTGGTAGATGCAGGTGCAGGAGCCAAAAACAGTATTGCCGAAGCCTTGACGAATATCGTCTGGGCGCCTTTGAAAGACGGACTAAAATCCGTTTCCCTTTCGGCCAACTGGATGTGGCCCTGTAAAAACGAAGGAGAAGATGCACGTTTGTACGAAGCGGTACAGGCAGTCTCTAACTTTTCCATCGCTTTAGGTATCAATGTTCCTACCGGTAAGGACTCCCTCTCCATGAAACAACGCTATCCCGATGGAGACGTTATCTCCCCCGGAACGGTCATTATTTCAGCGGCAGGAAATTGTTCGGATATCAACCGCGTGGTCGAACCGGTATTGCAAAAAAATGGAGGAAGTATTTATTACATCAACCTCAGCAAAGATAGTTACCAACTAGGAGGCTCTTCTTTTGGGCAGGTATTGAACGCCATAGGTACCGAAGCTCCGACTATTCGGGATGCCGATTACTTTAAATATACTTTTGATACCATACAGCAACTCATTAAGAAGGACCAAATCCTTGCGGGACACGATGTTGCCTCTGGTGGTTTGATCACTACCTTGTTGGAACTTTGCTTTGCAGATACCAATGTAGGTGCCGACTTGGACGTATCGGGTTTACACGAATCGGATAGTATAAAGGTTTTGTTCGCAGAAAACGCAGGTATTGTTTTCCAATCAAAAGATGACAGTATTGAACAAACCTTATCGAATGCCAATATCGATTACAAGAGAATTGGGAGGGTCATCGATGAACCGCGGCTTACTATCAGGAACGGGGGCATGGAACTGGGATTGAATATTGCTTCATTACGGGATATCTGGTACCGAACGTCTTACCTATTTGATGAAAAACAAACCGCTGGCGGCTTGGCAAAAAATAGGTTCGACAATTACAAAGAACAACCTTTACACTACAAATTTCCGTCTTCGGCACCACTTAGTCTCCCGGATCGCTCTTCGAGCAAAGCCGTAGGAAGGCCTAAAGCAGCCATCCTTAGGGAAAAGGGAAGCAATTCGGAACGCGAAATGGCCAATGCCATGTATCTTGCCGGGTTCGATGTAAAAGACGTGCACATGACCGACCTCATTTCGGGAAGGGAAACCTTGGAAGATATTCAATTCATTGGAGCTGTCGGCGGGTTCTCAAATTCTGATGTCTTGGGAAGCGCTAAAGGTTGGGCGGGGGCCTTCAAGTACAATGAAAAAGCCAATACCGCTTTGAAAAACTTTTTCGCCAGGCCCGATACCCTTTCTATCGGAATTTGCAATGGTTGCCAATTGTTTATGGAGCTTGACCTGATCAATCCCGAGCATGAAACCCATGGAAAAATGACCTATAACGACTCCCATAAACACGAGAGTAGTTTTACTTCGGTGAAAGTAAAGGAGAATGGCTCGGTTATGTTGTCTTCATTGGCGGGAACCACACTTGGAGTGTGGATATCGCATGGGGAAGGAAAGTTCAATTTGCCGATGCCCGCAGAGCAGTATGATATTGTGGCCGAATATGGGTATGAGGGCTATCCTGCCAATCCCAACGGTAGTGATTACAATACCGCCATGTTATGTGATAGCACGGGAAGGCACTTGGTGACCATGCCGCATATAGAACGTTCCATATTTCCCTGGAACTGGGGGCACTACCCTACCGACCGCAGAGATGAAGTATCCCCATGGCTAGAAGCTTTCGTCAATGCTAAAAAATGGATTGAAGAAATGAACAAAAAGCAGTAAACCACCTCGGGAGCTTCGTCCGCCGAAACGGTTATATGAAGACCCTACAAGCGTAGGAGTATTTAACTCATAGTTTCAAAAACCAATGTCAAAAATCATTCGACCTGCGATTAAGGAAGACATACCGTTGATTGTAGAAATGCTCGCCGATGATTCGCTGGGAGCCTTGCGGGAGGATTATCAAGAGCCCCTTCCACAAAAATACTACGACGCTTTTGACCGAATCGTAGCCGATGTGAATCAAGAGCTGGTCGTTATCTTAAACGAATTTAAAGAAGTCATTGGGACCCTACAGCTCAGTTTCATTCCCTACCTAACCTATCAAGGGGGTATCAGAGCTCAAATTGAGGCCGTACGGGTACAGAAATCCTATCGGGGACTGGGAATCGGACAACAACTTTTCGAATGGGCCATTGAACGTGCAAAAGAAAAAGGAGCACACGTAGTACAGCTCACTACAGATAAAAAACGCCCAGAGGCCTTACGATTTTACGAAAATCTTGGTTTTCGCGCCTCTCATGAAGGAATGAAACTTCATTTAGCAAATTAACTTGGGGCATGCTCTCAATGCATTAAAGTAAGTTCAACCTTTAATTTCGACGCACATATTGGGGTATTTAAATCTCGATTATCGAGTAACCTAATTACAATTCGCCAGTTTGGCATCGATTTGTTCCAACAAAGGCCAAAGATAGGTTGCATAGTCCTTGGTGTGGTACCCCCAAAAATCAAAAAGCGGATGCTGTGCTTCTAAGGCCAAGTCATTGGTTCTTTGGTCACTGGCCTGTGGGTTATAGGTAACGTTCAGACCAATAGCGGTGTTCGAATCACGTCGCATTCGGGCCAAATACAAATTGTCATGCGCAACATAATTATAGCCATAGTCTTCATCAACATTTGCCGACAGAGCGATGTATCGCACATAATCCGGATTTTGAGAAATATAAGCTTCATCCATTAGAAACCAGTCTTCCTCCACATTTACAATTCGATGGAAAACGCCATATCTAACCAATTCTTCGTTAAACATGGGGAGAGCTGTTCTCGTATCATTGTAGGTTTGACCATCCTCATAACTTCTCCAGCCTTGTACACAACCACATTCATCGATTTGCAGACAAAGTGGAATGTTTTCAAACTGTCCGCCAACATACGCACCTTCAAGGGCATAGATATGCCCCATACCGCCCAAAGCGGCCGTAACCAATTGAGATCGTAGGGAAGCATCGTCGTCAAAAACATCACTGAGCAACATCGATAGCAGATAAGAACCTTGGGAGTGCCCGGCCAGAATAATGCTATTACCGTTATTGTAATGCTGTAAATAGTTCATGAATGCGGCCTTTACGTCGCTATACGATTGCATGATGACACTTGCCTGGGTTTCTTTGCCGATGGTATCGTCCAAATAGGTGGCACCGGTAGACTGTCTGTAACGAGGGGCAAACACTCGACCGTACTTTGCCAATTGTCCGCCTTGGGCAACAATGGTCAAATCGATTCTGGTCGTGGGCTGCTCGCTGAGCTCAACGACCGTCGCCTCGTTAGGACTAGCCTCTAAAATCGTGGGGTGTACAAAAAAGACGTCAACCCCGGTATCGGTCGTGGCATTGTTCGCAATGGAAATGCTACCTGAGAGTTGTAGGTCTTCATCTACAATACCAATATCCAGACTATAGGTCGCAAGAAAATTAAAGCTTTGTTCGGGATGAAAGGCCCAGTTCTCCAAGGCATTGTAATCGAGCGTAGAAGTGGGCTGAACCAAATTGTCCGTCGCTTCTTCCTGTGTCTCTTCCTCTTTAAAAGGCGCGGGGTCATTCTCTTCTGAACAACCAACGAAAAATAATAACACAAAACAAAGGGTTAAAATGTATTTCATACTACGATATCAAAAGTTCGCTATTGGACTGGAGGAACAAAAGATTAACGAATTTTTGAGGGTAATTAGTATCCCAACGACTTGATATGGAACCTATAAGCGCCTAAGCTTCTCAAAAAAGTCTCGCGCCAAAATACCCACCCGTCAATTCCAAGCCGTACGATGACCAATAAAAAAGCCTTTCGACAGCCTCAAAAGAGACCGCCGAAAGGCTTTTGTGTATGGATTCATCCTATTTCTTAAGCGTATTACCGCACCATTAGCTTTCCGCTCCAGATACGATCGCTACTGCTTTTCAACTTGTAGAGGTAAATACCTGAATCGAGTTTATTCCTTTGTATGGTAACCTGATTTTGACCAGGTTTGCTTTCACCCTGAATTCGATGTGAGGTTAATAATTTACCGTTTACGGTATACAACTCAAAGGTAAAGGTGGCGGCGTTTTCCTCATAGAAATAAAGCACGCTCGACAAACTCATCGGGTTCGGCATCAAAATAGCCTTGCGTATGTCCTGTACCAGAAAACTAGGAGAAGCATCGAAATTGACAAACTCGACATCTTCTAAGACCAGCGCTTTCTCTTCGTCCTCACCTGAGCCTGTATGCAACTCAAATGAAATTACCTTTAAATCGCTAAAATCCTTTGAGGCATTCCCTTCCGACAAAAAGTCACTGGAAGATAATGTGAACACATTTTTATCCTTTTTCAATTCGACCACTGCGGTATAACTTGCTCCATCGCCTTTCAACAATTTTATGCGAAGAGGACCAGTACCCGATGCTTCAAATACCATATTGTTATACTGTGATAGATCGACCGGGGCAAATTTTGGATCCAACGCTCGGTACACTCCAATGTAATCGTTCGTCATACCTTCTAAACGGATGTTTCGTTCAACGAGGTAGCCATCGCCCGTATAGGGTTCTTCGTTCGAAAAGACCTCGAACAAGGTAGCCGTACTCGTTTTCCACGATGCATCTAGTCCCCATGGGGCATCGGCAACAAAAAGATCATCGGGTGTATCGCCCTTCTCGTTCTGTATCCTGAAACCGAAATCAAATATAGAACCGGTATCTACCCGCACCGAGTCCAAATAACCCAACAGTTTCTTTTCAAATGTAATTTGTTCCGAATCGCTCGTTTCGGTAGCTTTCATACCCCCCACCATCTGTATCTGTTCGCTCTTGTTGGTGTTAACGAGCTCCATTTCAATGGCTCCCGATCGATAACGGGCCGATTTTACAAAAACAGGTGGCGGCGAAGAAGATATGTAATCGGCAACGGGTGCGTGCACTTGTAATAGGACCAATAACTCTTCCCCGAGTTTAGATAGGTCATCAATAGAATTCGCCCAAACCTGAAAATTATAATAGGTTCCTCCTTTATGGTAAGCATCTATATTCCAGTGTGATTCTACAACAAACGCATCGCCTTGATCGATTCTGGCAGAGAGCATCAAAACATATTCGATACTACCATCGGCCTGTTTAATAATCGATTTAATAAAAGAATGTCCTTGAATGTCGATGGTAGAAACCGATAACAATTCCGCTCCCAGAAAGCGGTCGCATATGAACTTACTATGCTCATAGACCCCATTCTCTGTTTTCAGGACCATTAGGGCACCCATTGTTTCATTATCCGTCAAATAGTCTACCGTGTAGATATCGGTAGCATTGGTCAGATCTAACAAGTCTGTAGGTGTTGATTCTACGGTAGATGTTTCCCCGATTACACCAAGAGGAACGAATTTAGACAGTGGTATATTTGTTTTTGAAAATCTGCCTGCTTTCTGATAGCTTGGGCCCTTTTTTATCTGTTTAGCCTTAGCCTGGTCAAAACGATAACCTTTCTTTGCCCGTTGGTAGTTTCTTCTACCGATGACCCCGGAAAGACGATCGTTACTCTCCAAACCACCATTGTTTCCGCTAGAGGTGGGAGTAATGACAGGACAACTACTAATTCCAGAGCAGGCAGGGTCGTCACAATCAATAAGTCCGTCACCATCATCATCGAGTCCGTTGATACAGTCCTCTTGTGGTACTGGTGCCGTTGGACATCTGGCACCATCGTTCAGTGAACTTGAAGGGCCAAAAGCGAAAATATTTGAAATAATTCCGTCATTGACGGCATTTTGAACGTTACTGATCATATACACCGAACCTGTTTGATTGGCAGAAACGTAGAAGTTTCCATCCACATCAAAATAAACAGCGCCATAGGTATAGTTTAGGCCCGATAGAATAGGAACTTCGCCTAAATCCTCGACTATACCCGTTTCGGCGGTAATTCGATACAGGTGATTTGTACCCTTTTCAACCGTATATAATTTAGCATCGACCGCATTGAACGCCCAGTCATGAATATTGATGCTTTTGTCAAGTACATGGCTGTTCAAAAACTGTAAATACTCGTTTGATTCTGGATTTAGATCGATAGAATAATAGGTCGAGGAGCCCGACCTAAGGTAATATATACCGTCAATACTGATATCCCCAACGTACTTATTGTTTGAATCGGGCAATTCCGGTATGTTATAAGATTCAGTCTGAAAGTTCTTCCCAATACGTACAATAGTTCTTGAAGGAGTGGACAAATAGCCCCAGATATAACCATCGGAACTGTTATAAGCCGCGGCATTAATGTTACCACTGGTAATATCCTCGGCCACAAGATAGGAACTTCCTGAAGCCAAATCCAAGGCATAGATATCATTGTATTGAAATAAGTAGGCATTGTAATCGCATTGAAAAGGTTCCGATTGGGCATTACCCTGCCAAAAACAACAGAATAGCATGAAAAAGATGCTATTGCGTTTCAGGTTTCCAAACAAAAATTTAGTGTAGGTCTGTTTCATTTAATCGAGATTTAGGATTTAAAACAGCTAATATAGAATAAAACATGAAGGTTTTTTCCTACAATAACATAAGGTGCAACTAAAACACGATAAATGACTATTTATTGTAGACGAACTGAAAAAAATCGGTTTTTTCCTTTCAAACCTTTTAAAATGGTGCTTTGTTAAAGAATTATATGTATTCCTGTCATTTTTTTGTGAATGTGCCTTTATAATCAACCTCCTTTTGCTATTTTGCAATTACCTTTTAGAAACCTAGTATGCAAAACATCACCAGACTTTTTGATTTTCCGTATTACGCTTTGGAGAAATATAACCTTAGTGAGGCTTTGGTAACCAAATACGATGGCCAATGGGTGGCCACTTCGAACCAAGAATATATTGACAAGGCCAATACCATAAGCCGGGCCCTACTTAGAATGGGCGTACAACCAAATGATAAAATCGCCTTGATATCGATGACCAACCGAACGGAATGGAATATCATGGATATTGGCATATTACAATTGGGTGCACAGAATGTGCCTATTTACCCGACTATATCAGAGGAGGATTATGCGTATGTGCTCAATCATTCCGAATCCAAATACTGCTTCGTGTCTTGTAAGGAAGTATATGACAAGGTAAAAGCGGTACAAGATCAGGTACCTTCTTTAAAGGAAGTCTATTCTTTCGATACCATTGATGGTGTTAAAAATTGGAGCGAAGTACTCGAGCTTGGTGCAGACACTGGGAACCAAGAAGCGGTAGAAGCTTCAAAAAAAGCCGTAAAACCTGACGACTTGGCCACCTTGATCTATACGTCGGGAACCACCGGGAGGCCTAAAGGAGTTATGTTATCACATCGTAATGTAGTATCCAACGCTTTGGCAAGTGCCGAACGACTTGCCATCGATTATGGCAAGACCAAATGTCTTAGCTTTTTGCCTGTATGCCACATCTACGAACGTATGATGGTCTATTTATATCAATATGCCGGGGTTACCATTTACTTTGCGGAATCGATGGAAAAGATCAGCGATAATCTAAAGGAAACCGCCCCACATGTAATGACCGCGGTGCCTAGGTTATTGGAAAAAGTATATGATAAGATCATCGCCAAAGGCACCGATTTAAGTGGTATTAAAAAGAAACTTTTTTTCTGGGCGGTGAACCTAGGTTTAAAATACGAACCCTATGGACAAAATGGATGGTGGTATGAAAAGAAGCTAGGTCTAGCCCGAAAGTTGATTTTCAGTAAATGGAAAGAAGGACTTGGTGGTAATCTTTCATTGATCTCATCAGGAAGCGCAGCGCTACAGCCCCGCTTGGCCCGAATCTTCAATGCGGCGGAATTCGGGGTAATGGAAGGATATGGGCTTACCGAAACCTCACCTGTAATATCGGTAAACGATGTACGTAATGCAGGATTTCGGATAGGTACAGTCGGTAAGTTGTTAAGAGATACCGAAGTGAAGATTGCAGACGATGGGGAAATCTGTGTAAAAGGGCCCCAGGTAATGATGGGCTATTATAAAGATTCTGAAAAAACTGCGGAAGTGATGATCGATGGATATTTTCATACCGGGGATATCGGGGAAATCGATACCGATGGTTTTCTGCGGATTACGGACAGAAAGAAAGAGATGTTCAAAACCTCTGGCGGAAAATATGTGGCACCTCAATTGTTGGAAAATCGTTTTAAGCAATCCCGGTTCATTGAACAGCTAATGGTTGTTGGCGAGGGTGAAAAAATGCCTGCAGCTTTGATACAACCCGACTTTGAGTTTCTATTTACTTGGGCTAAAGAAAACAACATCACGATCAGTGAAAATTCCGATATTGTACTCAACGAAAAAGTATTGGCTAAATTCCAAGAGGAGGTAGACCTTGCCAATGAACATTTTGCCAAATGGGAAAAGGTGAAACAATTTCGGCTTACGCCCGATGTATGGAGTATTAGTGAGGGACACCTAACCCCTACTATGAAATTGAGACGTAAAATCATCAAAGGGAAGTATGTAGATCTCTACAATGACATTTACGGTCATCAGGAAGCGTAATATTTCATCTTAACGAAATACCTCGGTCCATTCAATTTTTAAAGGTGCATTAAGATTTTGACTTTTTAAAGGTCTCAAAGTACTTTTTGTAAAGTTCTTTTCAAGTGTAATCGAAAGCGGACCGCCTTTCCGCCTACATGACCAAAAAAGCCATAAAAATACAGGAACTGTCCAACAATGATGAATTAAGGCCTTCTAAAAACGCTAACGGATAAGCCTTGAAGCGATATCGCTTCAAGGCTTTTTTGGTTGTAGAAGGTGAACAGGTTTCGGGAAAGGGATAAGTGTTTTGCATCTTCACAAAATCTTGCTTTTTTACGTTTCAATATCTTGAAGCTATTGCAAGAACCTCTTAAACTTTTTTGACAATTTATTATGCATGCATAATAAATTTTTCTATATTTGGGATCCCACAACAGATTCCAACATGAAAGATGTTACTATTGATTATGCTTTGCGTGCCGTATGGCAAGCGGTAGCCAGAATGTACAATGAAGAGGCCAAAGGTTTTGGTTCTACTATGGCCGTCGGTTTTACCTTGCTGAGCATCGACCCAAAGACCGGAACACCCTCAACCGCTTTGGGCCCAAAAATGGGTATGGAGGCTACAAGCCTTTCGCGCATCCTCAAGAGTATGGAAGAAAAAGGAATGATTGAAAGACGACCAAATCCCAATGACGGTAGAGGCGTTTTAATTCACCTTACCGATTTCGGTCTCGAAAAGCGCAAAGACTCCAAAGACGTCGTATTGCGATTTAACGAGGTGGTTCGGGAAAATGTGCCTAAGGAAAAACTCGATTGTTTCTTCGAAGTAATGGACATCATTAATAGTTTAGTCATAGAGAAAAAGATTTACAACATACAGACAACAAATTAATCTTACAGAATTAGATGAACAAGCATATTAAAAAAGTAGCTGTGGTCGGTTCCGGAATTATGGGCAGTGGCATTGCATGTCATTTCGCCAATATCGGAGTCGAAGTATTATTGTTGGATATTGTACCTAGGGAGTTGAACGACAAAGAAAAAGCCAAAGGGCTTAGCTTACAAGACAAGGTCGTGAGGAACCGATTGGTCAATGAATCATTGGCCGCCGCCTTAAAATCAAAGCCCTCCCCTATTTACCATCAAAAATTTGCCGACCGTATTGTTACCGGAAACCTAGAAGATGATATCTCCAAGGTCTCCAAGGTCGACTGGATCATCGAGGTAGTGGTGGAGCGTCTTGATATTAAAAAGACCGTTTTTGAAAATTTAGAGAAACACCGTACACCCGGGACCCTTATTACTTCAAATACCTCGGGCATCCCTATCAAATTTATGAGCGAAGGGCGAAGCGACGACTTCCAGAAACATTTCTGTGGCACCCACTTTTTTAACCCTGCTCGCTATTTAAAACTATTTGAAATAATTCCAGGCCCCAAGACTTCATCCGAAGTATTGGATTTTTTAAATGGTTATGGCGAACAGTTTTTGGGAAAAACATCGGTGGTTGCAAAGGATACTCCCGCGTTCATAGGAAACCGTATTGGTATTTTCAGCATTCAAAGTCTGTTTCATATGGTCAAAGATTTGGGGATGACCGTCGAAGAAGTAGATAAACTAACCGGACCTGTGATCGGTAGGCCAAAGTCCGCTACGTTCAGAACCGTCGATGTTGTAGGATTGGACACTTTGGTTCACGTTGCCAACGGAATAGCGGAAAACTGCAAGGAAGACGAACAACACGACCTTTTCCAATTACCCAATTTCATCAAGACCATGATGGAGAATAAGTGGTTGGGAAGCAAAACAAGGCAAGGTTTTTATAAAAAGACAAAAGGGGCTAACGGTAAAAGTGAGATCCTGACATTGGATTTGGATACAATGGACTATCGTTCTAAAAAAAGTGCCAAATTCGCTACCCTTGAATTGACCAAAACCATTGATAATGTAGTAGATCGTTTTAAGGTCTTGGTCGGTGGAAAAGACAAAGCAGGGGAATTTTATAGAAAAAGTTTCGTTGCCTTGTTTGCTTATGTTTCCCACCGCATTCCCGAGATCACCGATGAACTCTATAAAATCGATGATGCAATGAAAGCAGGATTCGGTTGGGAACACGGACCCTTCCAGATTTGGGATGCTATTGGTTTGGAAGCCGGTTTGGAAATTATGAAGGCAGAAAACGCCGTTGCTGCTCCTTGGGTAGATGAAATGTTGTCGACCGGTCAGAAATCGTTTTATTCGGTAAATGATGGGGCTACGTACTTCTATGACATCCCCAAAAAATCGATGGAAAAAATACCTGGCCAGGATGCCTTTATTATTCTCGATAATATTCGTAAGTCTAAAGAAGTATTTAAAAATAGCGGTGTTGTTGTCGAAGATTTAGGAGATGGTATTCTAAATGTAGAATTTCAATCTAAAATGAATACGATCGGTGGCGATGTCCTTGCCGGCCTGAACAAGGCGATCGACATGGCCGAAAAAGATTTTCAAGGATTGGTGGTCGGTAATCAAGCAGCCAATTTTTCTGTAGGTGCCAATATCGGAATGATTTTTATGATGGCCGTGGAACAGGAATATGATGAACTGAACATGGCCATAAAAATGTTCCAGGATAGCATGATGCGTATGCGGTATTCTTCCATTCCTACCGTGGCTGCACCTCATGGTATGGCATTGGGTGGTGGCTGCGAGCTTTCCATGCATGCCGATAAGGTAGTCGCTGCGGCGGAAACGTACATCGGGCTGGTCGAATTTGGAGTAGGCGTTATCCCCGGTGGGGGCGGTTCCAAAGAAATGGCCTTAAGGGCACAGGACACCTTTAAAAAGAACGACGTTGAATTGAATGTCTTGCAAGAATATTTTCTAACCATTGGGATGGCCAAGGTTTCTACCTCTGCGTACGAAGCTTTTGACCTGGGAATCCTTCAAAAAGGAAAAGATGTCATCGTAGTCAACAAAGACCGGCAAATTGCTACCGCAAAAGCGCACGCTAAACTAATAGCGGAAGCAGGTTATACCCAACCTCCCAAACGAAAAGATATTAAGGTATTGGGTAAACAAGCCTTGGGGATGTTCCTGGTAGGGACCGATTCTATGGAGGCAAGTCACTACATCAGCGAACACGACAAGAAAATAGCCAATAAGTTGGCTTATGTGATGGCCGGAGGGGACTTATCCGAACCGACCAAGGTTACAGAACAGTACCTATTGGATTTGGAACGGGAAGCATTTCTATCGCTCTGTACCGAAAAGAAAACACTGGAGCGCATTCAGCATATGTTGAAAACGGGGAAACCGCTTAGAAATTAGATTTTAGACTTCAGACGTTAGATACTAGACTTAAAAATGAGAAATGCATAATTTTCAAGAGTTAATTATCAGGAAAAAAGCCATACACTTAGCTGAGGATGTTTATAAGTTATCGGCTGAGTTTCCAGAGGAAGAAAAATATGGGCTTACAAGTCAAATTAGGAGGAGTGCCGTCTCTGTGCCTTCAAACATCGCGGAAGGTGCCGATCGAAACACTGATGGTAAATTCAGAAACTTCTTAGGCATTGCTAGCGGTTCTTCAAACGAATTATGTACACAACTTATCCTTTCGCACAGATTAAATTTAGTATCGGAGAAAAAGGTAGCGCCTATTCTTAAAAGCTTAATCGAGGTCCAAAAAATAACTATTCCTTTAATTAAAAAATTTACAAAGTGAAATATCATAAATCCAATATCTCACGTCTAACATCTAAAATCTAGTACATGAGAACAGCATACATAGTAAAAGGATACAGAACCGCCGTCGGTAAAGCTCCAAAAGGGGTATTCCGATTTAAAAGAACCGATGAGCTTGCCGCGGAAACCATCGAACATATGATGAAAGAATTACCGCAACTGGATAAAAAGCGGATCGATGACGTCATTGTTGGGAATGCGATGCCCGAAGGATCTCAAGGTTTGAACATGGCGCGGCTGATTTCCCTAATGGGACTTGACATTGTTGATGTACCCGGCGTTACCGTGAACCGATTTTGCTCATCCGGTATTGAAACCATAGGGATTGCTACGGCTAAAATTCAAGCCGGGATGGCCGATTGTATCATTGCGGGCGGAGCGGAAAGTATGAGTGCAGTACCTATGACCGGCTATAAAACCGAATTAAACTATGATTTGGTCAGCGAAGGACATGAAGACTATTACTGGGGCATGGGAAATACGGCCGAAGCAGTAGCCAATGAATACAAGGTTTCCAGGGAAGATCAGGACGAATTTGCCTACAACTCCCACATGAAGGCGTTGAAAGCCCAAGCCGAGAATCGTTTTCAAGAGCAAATCGTACCCATCGACGTGGAGCAGACCTACATTGATCAAAATGGGAAAAGGGCCACCAAAAAATATACCGTCACCAAAGACGAAGGACCTCGAAAAGGTACCTCGGTCGAAGTGCTGAACAAGTTGCGACCTGTTTTTGCGGCCGGGGGTAGTGTTACTGCCGGGAATTCCTCCCAAATGAGTGATGGAGCCGCCTTTGTCATGGTAATGAGCGAAGAAATGGTCAAAGAGCTGAAGCTAGAGCCCATTGCCCGTTTGGTCAATTATGCCGCAGCGGGTGTACCGCCGCGTATTATGGGTATCGGCCCCGTTGCCGCTGTACCAAAGGCCTTGAAACAAGCTGGGTTAAAACAAGAGGATGTAGAACTCATAGAGCTAAATGAAGCCTTCGCTTCACAATCGTTGGCGGTAATACGCGAATTGGACTTAAATCAAGAAATCGTTAATGTGAACGGAGGAGCGATTGCCCTGGGTCATCCCCTCGGCTGTACCGGTGCCAAGCTGTCGGTACAACTTTTCGATGAAATGCGAAAAAGGGATATGCAGGGAAAATACGGTATGGTCACCATGTGCGTAGGAACCGGACAGGGAGCAGCAGGGATTTATGAGTTCCTAAATTAAATAGATGCCAGATGTTAGTATTAAGTACCTAGACTTTTAAAAATGTACCTCAATACTAATTACTAAACACTTAATACTTCTAAAAATGAGTACAGAAACAATACAAAAAGAAATACTACGAGGCGGGCAATTCCTCGTAAAGGAAACCTTATGTGAGGAGGTATTTACCTTGGAAGACCTCTCGGAGGAACAACAAATGATGCGCGAAAGTACCAAGGAATTCGTCGATCGCGAATTATGGGCACATTGGGAGCGTTTTGAAAAAAAAGACTATGCTTTTACCGCAGAATGTATGCGAAAAGCGGGTGAGCTTGGACTTCTGAGCGTTGCCGTACCTGAAGCTTATGGTGGCATGGGAATGGGATTTGTGTCTACCATGCTCGTTTGCGATTATATATCAGGAGCTACCGGTTCTTTTAGCACCGCTTTCGGTGCTCATACGGGAATCGGCACCATGCCGATTACCTTATACGGTACTGAAGAACAAAAATTAAAATATGTACCAAAATTGGCTTCTGGCGAATGGTTCGGTGCCTACTGCCTAACCGAACCAGGGGCAGGCTCCGATGCCAACTCGGGGAAAACAAAAGCCGTCTTATCGGATGATGGTACCCATTATAGCATCTCCGGTCAAAAAATGTGGATTTCCAATGCAGGGTTCTGTAACCTTTTTATCGTATTCGCACGTATCGAAGATGATAAAAATATTACGGGATTCATCGTAGAAAACGACCCGAACAATGGGATCACCCTAGGAGATGAGGAAAAGAAACTAGGCATACACTCCTCTTCTACCCGACAAGTATTCTTCAGCGAAACCAAAGTACCAGTTGAAAATATGCTTTCTGAGCGTGGCAATGGTTTTAAAATTGCAATGAACGCCTTGAACGTAGGCCGAATTAAATTGGCCGCTGCCTGTTTGGATGCACAAAGAAGGGTCACTACCGAGGCGGTTACATATGCCAATGAACGTGTACAGTTTAAAACACCTATCGTAAATTTTGGCGCTATCAAGGCGAAAATCGCTACGATGGCCATGAATACCTATGCAGGTGAATCAGCTTGCTATCGGGCGGCAAAAAACATCGAGGACCGTATCGCCATTCGTGAGGCGGAAGGGAACACCCATCAGGAAGCGGAACTCAAAGGAGTCGAGGAATATGCCATTGAGTGTTCCATTCTCAAAGTAGCTGTTTCCGATGACTGTCAGGTTACGGCCGATGAAGGAATCCAAATTTTCGGTGGTATGGGCTTTAGTGCCGACACCCCAATGGAATCGGCATGGAGAGATTCCCGTATTGCCCGTATCTATGAAGGAACCAACGAAATCAACCGTATGTTGGCAGTAGGCATGCTGGTTAAAAAGGCGATGAAGGGTCATGTAGACCTTCTAGGCCCCGCAACGGCCGTTGGAGAGGAGTTGATGGGAATTCCATCATTTGACACTCCCGATTTTTCAGAACTTTTTGCAGAAGAAAAAGACCTGGTCTCCAGATTGAAAAAAGTATTTTTGATGGTTGCAGGTAGCGCTGTTCAAAAGTTTGGTCCAGACTTGGAAAAACACCAGCAACTCATGATGGCCGCTTCCGATATCCTGATTGAGATCTACATGGCGGAATCGACCATTCTGAGAACCGAGAAAAATGCGAAGCGTTTTGGTGAAGAAGCCCAGGAGACACAAATTGCAATTTCTAGGTTATATTTGTACGAAGCAACTGAAACCGTTATTCGTAAAGGAAAAGAAGCTATCGTTTCTTTTGCGGAAGGCGATGAGCAACGTATGATGCTTATGGGCCTCAAGCGTTTTACAAAATATACCAATAACCCAAACGTAGTAGCTTTGCGCAACCAAATTGCGGACAAAGTAGCTGCCGACAACGGTTATACCTTTGACTAATTCAGATGAAGCCCTTTTTTGAGACAGAAGGGAAGAGCCGCCCAGACAATAGCGTCAGGGCGGTTTTTTTGTTTTTGAAAACTTCCGCGATCAATGATGGTGTTTAAGCTACTGTATATTTCCAGTTTATAGAGAGGTGATTTAGGCTTCGACTGGTCTCATTAAAAATTGGATGGCGCCTATCTTCGCAAAAGGAATAAACATCAACATCATCTTATGAAAATTATCCAAAGTTAGTTTTTCACTCCTAATAGCGCTATGTGCCTTTCCATCCTGTAGGGATACCACCAAGACTAGGCCACAACCATCTCAAAAATCGATGGAAAACAAGACTATTTAAACAAATACAATACTTAGTAGAAGGCATGGGATTCAATTTACCCGATCAAGTCACGTAAAAGTGACCAAAGCCGTTGTGAGGGTTATCAATAGTTGGAACAACTTGTATTGATTGCCATTACACGCTATCCGAAAATCGAATTGCACTACCTTGGGTCATTCAGCGAAACGACTACATAAAGACGTGACACGCCTCGGTGCATTTAAATCTTGACTATGGAGTAAAGGCATTTCACGGAAAACAGGGGTGATTTTTTAGTTCTAAAGTCGCAACTTCTACGATAAGACAAAAAATCATGATTTCAAAAGAAACAGACCCGAGCGTAAAAATTATTCTAAGCGGATTATTGCTATTTGTTTTAGGTGCCTTGGTATATTGGTTTCTAAATAGCCCCGTAGTAAAAAAACAAGAAGTGGTCGAGGAAATTATTCCCGAATTCTTCGATTATGGGGTAGTCTACGACAGCATCTATTGCAATTCCTTTTTTGAGTTTAAAATACAGCTGTTCAAAGGACATGAGATTTACTACCAAACATATAATCTTGTACAAAAGAGCCTTATCAAGTATGATACGGTTCCCTTACCTCCTACCCTTCCTACCGAAGTCGACACTGAGGTCCTTTTACACATAGAACCGGAATTCGTAGATAACGTACAGGATTTCCTTAAAAAAAATAGTTTCTCTAAGGACAGCAGTTTGATACCTAACTTCAATGCCTACTTAAAAGAAAAGAGCAAGCGCGAGTTGTTTGGAGCCGACTACCAGCTTCGAATTTCTTGCCATCGACTAGCTAATGAAAGCTTGTTACAACACATCGCCAAGTATGAAAATCTACATCATCCAAACTACGGTACTGCAAAAACAACTCTCATAGATGGAATATCTTTTCGGGAATATCATGGCATCGAACAACAACAGAATTTCATCATGGGCATGCGTACTAAAAACATCATCACTTATGTAACCGAACTTTATGGTTTTGTTTTATTCGTCGATCTTTTTTACGAGACAGAAGAACAGAAATGTCTTTTATTGGATATGGTAGATCAGCTCGACTTTGCAACAAAAGCCGCTACTACTATATAATACTGGCACCCAACATTTAAGATTAAGCGCAGCATGTTCATTTTTTCAGTTCTCGATAGCTGCTACTTTTAAGGGTAGTTTTCCCAGGCGGCCTTTTGGGGCAACAATCACTTTTTTCCCTTTAGGTGCTTTATAGCGTACATAGAGTGCATCATCTTTAACGACCCAGTCTACCGTAACAGGCCCCGACGGATGTAGTACAGTACCTTTGGCCCATTCTAGATAGGAAGACTGGGGACTGATCTCAATGACCTCTGAATTCATTTCCTGGTACCATCCAAGATTGACTCCTAAGGCTGCGGTCGCCAAAAAATATGTGGGATGACCACTCCACGCATGACTCGAAGTACCTTGTTCCCCATCAATATCAAAGTTCTCCCAAGTTGTTGGTGTTTCCGAATGTAGGGCCATAGGGGACCAATAACGCTTAAGAAAATTTTCTGCCGTCTCGATTTCGCCCTGTTGATATAGCAAGGAAAAGAGGTAAAAAGAACTATATGGTGTTATTTTTCGTTTTCTTGTGATGCTTCCGATATCCACCAACTCCTTTTTTAAATTTTTCATGATAGATTCAATCCTAACGGAATCTGCCACTTCGAAAACCGCTGGCCAGATACTACTGGTCAGATGATGGCTTAAAACCTTTTTTTCCTGTTTAACTCCATCGATATACATCCCTTTATTAGCATCCCATAAATATGTGTTGATAGCATCGGTCAAAAGGTCCGCTTGCTTTTGAAAGAAATCAGCTTCTGATGGTTTTTCCATCGCAATCGCCCAAGCCGATAGCGTGCGCAGACTTTTGACCAAAAGGGCCTGAAAAGCAGTCATATAGGCATCTTCCTTATTCAGGTCGGTCCACTCGATAAAAACACGGTTGGCATGAATAAGTCCCAATTCGTTTTTTCGGTTCAAATGGTGCCGCAAAAGTGCAGCATAGTTCTTATAATATTTTTTGATAATCTGATCACCGCCTAAGTATTTTTGCAAATAATCTGCGGTCAACAATGTGATCAAAGGAAAGTCGTTATGTCTGTTTTGTTTACCGGCATACATTTCATCTTTATACATGTCTTGAAATAACCCCAAAGAATATGCTGCCAAACGCATATCACCACTCATCGCCATCGTAATGGCTGTTTCGGGTAACATATCTCCCGCATACAATCCTCGTTCCCGAAAAGGGGTGTCGGTATAAGAATCCTCTGCACATAGTCTTAATGTGCGCCAGCCCGCTTCATGGATTTTATTCAGGAGCATGTCATTACTTTGAAAACTCCCCAATGTGTGAAAAGGATACACTTGCCGAACCATACCGACCTTCTCTATTCTTATATTATCTTGCGCATTGTACAAATTAAGTTGTAGGTACTTTGCACCATAAGGTTTAAAGGATTCATAGCGTTTTGTGGTACCATCGGCGATAAACCGTAGTCCGGCCGCAACCTGGAAACGCTTATATAGCCAAGGTCCGCCCTGTGGGTGGGGTTCCTCACTAAAACCAATATCGATGATGGTACCTTTTGGAAAAGTTCCCTCTACAAAAAAACGTCCTAGTTGGGTTTCTTCCATTTGATAATACAAAGCCACTCCCTCTGTTGGTACGGTAAATTCAATACCATTATTGTCAAAAGGTTTCATCGGTATCTCCTTTTTAGGATATGGTGGTTTCCAGACCATGTCCCGAACAGGATGGTTTGCCGTCTCTTTTTTAGAGTGGATCGTAAAACTCTCCGAAAATTGGCTATCTATAAGTTGTTTGGTCTTTGAAAGGTCAATTGAATCGTACACACCCTGATCTTCCGGGGAAACCGGCAAGAAGGTTCTAAACCAGCCCATATCTGTCTTCGAACGTTCAGACGACACCAAAACTCGGGCATTTTTTGGAAGGGCCATATAGAATTCCCAAGAACCCCATATGATACCGTACTTCACCACGAATAGATTCCAGCCCTTTTTAAGGGTACAGAGATAGTTTCTGCGATAATTCGTTTCTGGGAAGGATGGATCCGGTTGAATAGGTGTTCCATTTAAATGATAATCGCCCCACCAAAGCCCAATAGGAACTTCTTGTTCTTCCTCACTGAACAAATAGGTATACCCAATCGCCTTCTGGGAACTGTTGTATTCCTTTATATTGCGGTCATGCGTCGGAATTCTAAAAGAATAAAGATGCTCCGTGTTCGATAAGGCACTGGGCACCCCTGTGCGCTGCGCCAAAATTTCCTCTTGGGTGAGCATCGGGATAGGTCTAGGTTGAAAGCCTCCCCATTTTTTTGACACTAGAAGTGCGGGAACCTGCCAGGTAGTATCCTTATCATTACAATGATTCCAACCTATATCTTTAGAGGTATCCCAGCTTTCGATAGCTCCGGTTGCGAAAGAAAAACGAGGCATGCTCGCATCATATCCCAAAGATGCTTTGCACTGCCACTCCAAAGAGCTTAAATCAATATTCTCAGAGGTTGTTTCAATACGACCCCAAGCAGCAAAAGCTCCATGATAATCGAATAACTGATAGGTTTCCATGCCATTGCTCAGTACCTTGACTACCAAACAGTTTTGTCCTTTATGAAGTAGGGGCTCTAAATCGTACGTGTCATAATAGGGATGATCATGGTAGGAACGGGACGGACCAAAATTCACATACGCCCCATTTACATATAGGGCATATCGGGAATCGGCATAGAGATGAAGAACTGCAGATTGTAAAGAGTCTTTTATCTGTATAGATTTTTGAAAGAACGCGTACTCATTACGGCCACCACCATCTTCATCGACCCAAACCAAATTGGGATGTTGAGCGAATACCTGATAACAGGCCATTGTAAAAATCAAAAACCAATGCACTTTCATGTTTAACTACTCGTTATATCCATTATTCCTATTTCGATGCTAAATATAACCAGAACCCTAAAAGAGAAGTTGGTTAAAAACACCAAATACCGAACTTTTTTAATCAGCCTTTTTAAAACTTGTATCACAAAGGCATACCCCCTACTTTTAACTCATGAAAAAACAACTTCTAAAGGCGGTCTACGATTCCGAAGAATTTCGAAAAAAAGGGCATATCCTAATTGATCAATTGGCCAACCATCTTGCTGATAAATTGCAAGAGAAGTCCAAAAATGCGATTTATTGGAACGAGCCGGAAGAGGAATTGAAATTTTGGCAAGACTTTCTTTCGACCGGAGATGAAAAAGCAATGTTTTCCAAAATCACGGAACGCACCACGTATGTGCATCACCCACATTACATAGGTCATCAAGTGAGTCCGGCCGCTCCCATTACGGCACTTAGCGGAATGATCAGTTCGCTTTTAAACAATGGTATGGCGGTGTACGAAATGGGAATGGCGCCATCTGCCATAGAACGCGTGGTAACCGATATCCTTTGTAAAAAAGTCGGGTACGGCGACGCTTCCAGGGGATTTTTAACCTCTGGAGGTACCTTAGCCAATCTTACCGCACTTTTGGCCGCCAGAAAAGCAAAAGTAGCCTATGACATATGGAATGAAGGACATTCAGAAAGTCTTGGCATTATAGTTAGTGAAGAAGCGCACTACTGTGTGGATCGAGCTGCCAAAATAATGGGGTTGGGTGAAAAGGGAATCATAAAAGTTCCAGCTACCGATGGCTACGAAATGAATATTTCACTGTTGGAAAACTACTACCGGGAAGCAACTGAAAAAGGCATACAAATTTTTGCCATTGTCGGAAGTGCCCCTTCTACGGCCACCGGGGTATACGATAACTTAGAGGCTATTGCAGCATTTTCCCAAAAGTACCACTTATGGTTTCATGTAGACGGAGCTCATGGAGGGGCCGCTATTTTTTCAAAAAAATACCGCCATACGTTGGCCGGAGTAGAAAAAGCGGATTCCCTTGTTATTGACGGCCATAAAATGATGATGATGCCCACCATTACAACGGCTTTATTGATGCGGGAAGGAAAACACGCCAATGCTACCTTTAGTCAAAAAGCGGAGTACCTTTTGACCCAAGCCGATCACGAAGATTGGTATAACTCCGGGAAACGCACCTTTGAATGTACCAAGAACATGATGAGCATTCATTGGTATACGCTGATAAAGGCCTATGGGGAAGGTGTTTTTGATGAATATGTGACCCATTTGTACGATATGGGAAGGTTTTTTGGGGAAATGGTCAAAGAGGAACCTGCCTTTGAACTGGCAGTAGCACCTGTCTCGAATATCGTTTGTTTTCGCTATGTAAAAGGCTCACTGGATACCGAGGCCTTAAATAATCTCAATGCGAAGGTGCGCCAACACCTTTTGGAAGACGGGAAATTCTATATTGTGCAGACCAAATTAAGAGGTGTTCATTATCTGAGAGTAACGGTCATGAATCCGTTTACTACTTCCCAACACTTGAGAATGCTATTAAAAAAAATTCGTACGTACGCGGAAGAAGTTAGCTCACAACTGAATCTTACCCACAGGTCATTTTAAGAAAAGTAGGAACCCTTTACTGCGCAGAAAACGTTTTGGAAGCAAAAAGCTGCTCGGATAAATACCGCAAGGAAGATTTCCATTTACCCCCTGCCAACAGGGTTCCGCTATTGACACCTGTCTTTTTCATAAACAAATCCTCCGTGAAATCAATCTTAAAGCACTCTTCCGGACTATCGGCATTAAAAAGTCGGATACTGATAAGGCGCTCCATTTGGGCATTGTCTGCAACCACATTATTCACCGAATTGGAAGCTGCATCACTTCCAGTTTCGTTTTCGTTGATAGAAACATAGAGTAGGTATTCTGTTCCCAATACCTTTCTCAGCGCCTCAGGTGACGACTGTCTTAACTGTCCGTAATTTACGCCCGCATCTATGAGCTTTTCCACTGCTTCGCTCATTGGTAAAACATCAATTCCGGTCGTGTTCGTTTTTCCTGATAATAGGTTGACCACAAACGCTGTCGCATTACTGGAAAGGGCCTTATCATAAGCCCCATTTCTATTAAAATCCGCAGGTACGATAGCGACACTATTCTTCTCAAAACTGGGAGCTATGAAGATATCTTTAGGAACGGAAGTTTCTTCAACCACGGTCCCCGCCAAAGGGTTTTCGGTGGCTGTTCCTTTAAAGTTCTGCGTTCTTCCACTGGCGAAAACAATCTTCTCTACCCCCTTGGTGCTAATTTCGTTGACCACACTTTCACCAGGGTAGTTAAAACTAATCGCCCCTTCAGTAACCTTTGTAACTTTCACCTGGAGCAGCTCGCCACTCACTGTCATGATAATATCATTCTTCGAATTTGCTTGGGAAAATCCGTTGAAACAAAACAACAATCCCATAATTAGTATTAGATTCCTCATTTTTCAAAATTTAAATTAGTAATTACAAACCATCTCGCAACAGCTAGGAATTAGATTTCAAAAGAACCCTCATAGATCGATCCGTAATCCGGCAGATACGAACTGCTCATCCGATATTCCATTTCCAAAAATGGTATTGAGGTCATATTTTCCATACAATGAGATAGCCCCAACTCCAATATAGGCACTTACACCATAGATCTGTTTATTGATATCGTAGCCATCGATTACCTCTGCATTGTACCACCATCTTCTTCTATGTAAGGAACGGTATTCTAATTTTTGACGGGCATCCAAATTCAACCCAACATATCCTCCAATCCCTATTTTAAATTTGTTCCGGGCCGAATAGTAGCTTCCATTGGAATTATATCTTTTTTTGGTAGGACCGAATTCCAAATGTACGGGGAGTACCAAATTACTCACCACAAAACTTGATCGATTCAGATAGGATGGAAATTCCTCCAAGACCGTTTGACCGGCTATCTCGGTAAAGAACCTATTTCCACTGGGTTCCAATTCGTTAAACTGTAAGGACAATCCGTATTTGAGTCTAAGGCCATTTTTCTTTACCAAGGGTGTCTTTGCGGTGAAACCAAACTCCAAAAAACGGGAGCTATAGAACAAATAATCGTTCTCATCCTCTATATCGTACCAGGTGATACCATCCTTCACCGTATTGTTAAGTCCTAAAGCGAAAACCAGGTCCAAGGTTGTCGGACTTTTAAGTTCGCTCTTGTTCAATACGAGATCCGCCGGTTCGGACGCTACGACCTTTAAAGGTCTTTCCTTTGTTTTCTCCAATTCGGTCGGAGAACCGTTTTCCTTAAAATAAGCGTCGATATCCAAAAAAATAGGAACATCATCGAATACTTCTTGGGTTTCCTTCTTTTTCTCCAAATAAGCAATGGTCTCCAGTAATACCGCCTGCCGTTCATCAATTTTTTGTGCACGACCTTCGGCAGCTTTCAGCTTTAATCTATTGGCTTCCGCTATTCCAATAACTCCGTTATCCAATAAACTGTTGATATCCTCTACCTGCTTTCTTAAAGCGTTTTTTTCCTCCTTTTCTATTTGTTCAATTCTTTTACGAAGCGATGCTATGGTCTCTCTTACATCAGCATCCATATCTTGGGCAAACAAAGGCATACAACCAAATTGGATGGCCAAGAAAATGACTAGTAGCTTTTTCATATAACATGCTTTAGTATTTACCTATTATTGTTCACACCCTATCTAACAAGAAGTATCAAAGACTTGTTACCTATTTTTAGCTAATTGATTCATGTTCAACTCAGTTGGCTATGATACTTTTAAGTTTCAAATAGCGTTGTTTAGCGTCTTGGTACAACCGCCGTTCAAGCGGTCGTTCAATTTCATTTTCTATTTCCATAAGCATTGCATGGGCATTGGTTTTACGTATGATCGATAGTGCGTGCTCCCTTGCCCTATTGGTTCTCGCCTTTTTTAATAATGACTCTATTTCCGAGTCGGTTACCGATCCTACCGATGGGTCACTAGACAGTTTTGTCGCTAATTTTTGATTTGAAACCACTTCCGCTTCGGAAACACTATGCTCCATTGGGTGAAAAGCAGCTACCGATGGCCTTTCTTTTTGAACAATGGAGGCACCTACCTCCTCCGTTCCCTGTTTTGTAATAGCACCTCTCTTGGTATGTTTTATCGATTGCAGTCGAGCCGTGAGTAGTTGGTTTTGAATCTTATACACGTCTTTGGCGATGGGTGTTTTTGGAATTTTTACATGGTCGTCTTCACTCCGGACGGAATGAGGAACTGGATTTTCACCGGTAAAATGGATGCTGCCAACTAGAATCACCAATAACATGCTCATCCGAAAGCGAAAGCTGTTCTTCTTTTTTTTACGGTTCGCCTTGTCGAGTTCATTCGAAATGTGCCGCCAAGTATCGCTCTTTGGTAAAAGAGTATCATCTTTAAAGATGTTTTTTGCATATACCTCTACATTAAAACGTTTCATACTTTTTTCTATGGATTTCTAGTTTTCGCTGTAGGATCTTGCGCGCTTTAGAAAGTTTTGTTTTTGAAGTATTCTTTGGAATACCCAGTGTTTTGGCTATTTCGGTATGTCGATATCCTTCGATGGCATGCAACATAAAAACCAGCCTATAATGCTCTGGGAGTTCGTTAATAAGTTGTAGCAGGTAGTCCGCATCGGTTTTCATCAAAACACCTTGTTTTTCTGGAACTTCTAATTTCTGCATCGCCGTATCGAGCAAAAACGGTCGGTGATTTTTAAGAAAAGACAAACATTCCCGCACCATAATACGCTTTACCCAACCTTCAAAACTACCTTCGCCCCTAAAAGTTTCTAAACGCAAAAAAACTTTCAAAAAGCCCTGTTGCATAGTATCTTCAGCGTACTGTAGGTCCCGAACATACCTTCTACACAAAGCAAGCATCTTAGGTGCGTATTTTTCATACAATGCTCGCTGGGCAGTATTGCTTGCCTTCGTGGCCTTATGAATTAGCATACGCTCATTATAAAGGGGAATAATTTTCACTTTTTAGGCTTAAAGGTTTCGAACCGAGACATGGGGTCTTTATTATATAGACCCTAAAAAGTGAAAAGGAGTTCTTGGAAAAAGCAGTTTAACACAAAAATTAACACCTTATTCACAATAAGGCGCTCGCCTTTAAAATGAACCTGTCTTGAGTTAAATAGCAAGCAAACACATGGAGGGGGAACCTATGTGGAAATCGGATACCTAACCGTACATAAATCCGGAACATCATCAGTTTCTACTTACTGTATTTCGTAGAAGACATCAACATACACAGGTTCTTTAATTTTCAAGAGCGAACAAACCATAGGAAAAGGTAGCATCGCCCGAAAAGTACACTTTACCGTGCTTATTCCGTTCTGTGTCAAGTTGCAAATCACCAAACACCCTCCTTAGTCTTGGAAAGCTCGGTAAGCTGGGAACAGTAAAGGCACCGGTAGATTCCGCAGTTTGCTCACGAAAAATAAAGATATACTTCAACACTTTTTCTTTATAAAATGCGTAACCGCTCCAAGAAAAACCATTGGGTTCTTTACCAATGGGCAAGGCGACCATGGAATGAAGTTCATCCGCAATTTTCCTATATGTTTTCAGCTGCTCGGATAATTTGGGTGCATCCGGTAAGCTGCTTAGTTCCATCCAGGCCAAAGGCTGTGCAGGCAACGTAATGGCACTGGTATAATCTATGGGAATCCTAGATGGTTGCAGGGAATCGTCCGGAGGGTATTGCGATATGTTTCGAGTATTGTTCAAAAATTCGATTTGTAAACGGTCGGCGGGTACATAGGCGCAAAGTTGCCATAGATTACGAAAGGTACGATGGGGATAGTAATTACCCCAATCGGTATACCTATTTTCCAGAAACACATTGCCAAACTCGTTGAAAAAATGATAGCCGGCCCTCTGACCGGCAGTTACATCCATATTAAACGTTATTCTTCCTTGAGATTCCCGAACGACCTTGGTCAACATATTCCGAATGTTGTTCTCCGATTTCTTGTTAGCGAAAGAAAGTCCATCGATTTTAAACAACCTGATATGATAGGTACTATAAAGATCGAGCAGTATATCGGCATCTTGCTCCCATTTGGCATAGTCATCGGTTTTACTTGGATTGAACCATAAACCTAGGTCAATCTCCTTTTGATCGGCGATTCGAACGATGTTATCAAAGCCATCCGGAAATCGCATCGGATGTGGTTT
This sequence comes from uncultured Flavobacteriaceae bacterium, assembly GCA_947493175.1. GTDB lineage: Bacteria > Bacteroidota > Bacteroidia > Flavobacteriales > Flavobacteriaceae > Pelagihabitans. Next base: position 744,992 of record CANLQD010000002.1, read on the forward strand.
CCAGTCATCAACACTCCAATCATCCCATTTCTCACCTATGGCGAAAGCGGAGTTTTTCGAGAGACCTTTTTGCCAACCATCATCCAGTTGTATATGCGTAATTCCCAGCTGGGAGGCACGATCGATTTCTTTTAGGATAAATTGTTCGTTCATGCGGCCGTCCTTATTGCGGTCCCCCCATGTATTGGCTAAGATCATCCCGTCTCTTTCGGGCAGGTAAGGACGTATTTGCTTTTGGTAGTGTAGCAATTCTCGTTGTAAATCTTTCTTTTTAGCATCTCCCAGGCCTAAGGCATAACCATAACCTTGTATCCAATTGTCATTCAATTCTGCTGGGGCTATACCCAGACCATGAACAGTGATACTCTCGTTATCGATCCGAAAATCGAACCCGGGATAACTTTGTTGACTAAACCCTATGGGGGCTTCCTTTATAAAGAAAAGTCCAATATTCGATTGAGCATGGGAGGCCAATAAAACATTTCCAGAGTAAACAGAAGCCTTTCGGTAAGGCACTATCGCTTTCTCAAAAACCAAGTTGTCATTATAATCCGTTGCCTCGCGAAAAGACACTGACCACACCTTCCAATGACTTTGAGGCCATGATAGGAACGCCATATGTGACGGTCGTGGTGTTTCATTCTTATGAAGTTTTTCTATCATCTCAAGACGATCAAACCTTGCCGCGGGTAGCCAACTTTCGGAACGCGCCTTACCCTTGAAAAAATAGGTATGTGATAGTGCGGTCGCCCCAGGAAAGATTTTTATTTGATGCCTTACCTGCAATTCATCGATTGTGAAGTAGATGTTTACCTGTTTATGAATCGGGGAATTAGGAACGTTATGCACATTGGCAATCTTAATCTTTGTCTGGGAATATTCGTTCCCCTCTCCAGATAGAAACAGGCTCGGAAGTCGTGATTTTGAAAAGTTCAACTCCTTATCCGTTTCCAGGTTTTTTGCCCCTAATAGAACAATGTTTCCACGATTCCAATCATATGTAAAACGTATTCTTTTATTTTTTAAGATCAGTGTGTCGTTCTCAAGATAAGCGGCTATGCCTTTTAAACTATCATTTTGAGCCTGTGACCTAATTATCGTACTCTGAAAAAGAATAACAAAATGAAGCAGTAAGATACCGTATCGAAACATAGAAAAAGCTTTAATCGAAAAAACCGGATAGCACTATGAACTGTGTCAATATCCCTGCCGGTAATATTTAAATCTGAAACAATACTATAAAAATATCGCCCAATTGGTTTTGGGCGATATTCTGTAAAGGTAATTCATATTAAAAGCTATTCGTTCTTTTAAATTAGTTTATCGGCATCTATAGATATAGCGCTATAGCAGTATTAGTGGGATACGATTACCTTAAAAGTAGCTTTGTTTATTTGAACAAAATAGATTCCATTATCCAATGAACTTAGGTCAATCGAAGCGTTCCTACTTTTTATCTTATCAGACAGTACAACTTTTCCGTATTGATCATAAATGTAATAGGTTCCATCTTGGTCAAGACCTAGAATGTACAACTCAGATGTAACCGGATTAGGATAAAAGTTAAATGCTGTTTTTGAATCCATTGATGGCATGTTCACCTGTAATGATGAGGAGGCAGCAAGGTTTACCGAGTTGGTTTCTACCCAAGCGGAAGAACCAATACCATTTGCGTTCGCTTTAATACGGAACTCATAAGTAGCATTTGCCTGTAGACCATCAATGACAATTGATGTGGTGTTGGCAGGGGCGTCTGGATAACCACCTCCTCTAAAATTATCCCCGGATAACCTACCTTGGATATCGAAAAACGTTTCGTTATCGGAATTGTCATTCCAGGACAAACGTACACTGGAATTCGACAGTACATCTACCTTTACTTGGCAAGGAGGGTTAGGTTTTGAACCAGGGCTTGTCGCGTCACAGCTTCCATTACCTTCCTCGTCTTCTGGATCGGGGTCCTCCGATGGAGTTCCGTCGTCCTCTTCCGCAGGTTCAAAGATCCATCTCGTTTGGCTGAAACTAAAATTGGTAGGCCGAAGCACTAAATCCCTGTTCTCATTGTCTACCGGGCGTACATAAAAATCACCTGCCCCCCTATTTACCAAATAACCAAACTTGTCATTGGGGATATCCTGTAATTTCCATTGCACCAGACTGCCTACCAACGATACCGGTTTTGTTTCCATGACAGCACCGGACCTTCTTACGGGAGCTACGTCGCTGTTCTTTTTTGGGCGAAATCGTAACCCTGTGGCTTTGTTTTCCAGATAAAAATATTCGCTGTTGTTGGGCACACTTACCTTCCGCCATAAAAATAATGCGTTCCCCTCTTCTTTGGGCAGTACTTTAATTTTTGCATTTATGTTTGCATTTTCCGGGGTGAGGCAGTCGCCCGAAGCTTTTTGCTTTATATAAAAATAGACATCATCTCCATCTCCGGGTCCTTCACTACCGTCGCCTACCAGTTTTCCCGTTCCGAAACTTGTTGGATCGTTGAACGATGTATCCTCGATGGCGTTGAAAGAAATTTTAGTATCGCGGTTTCCACCATCATCATCATCGGCCGCATGTACATCAAAACCAATGAAGGTTCCTTCGCTCACGGTGGTATTCAATGAACTCCAAGGAATGGCCAGTTCTATTCTATATCCGTCATCGGTCGTACTTTGTGCTTTTTGAACATTGGTTATAGGACTGCCTTTGCCAATTTCTATCCCATCATCGTTGTACCCTAATTGTATTTGATAATCATTAGCTCCGTAAACTTCGGCCTTGTCATTATCGACATCAAGATAAACCTCAGCACCATCGTCTTGGAACACGTCCTCCGAATCATTTATCAACGTTTGGTCGGTAACCGTAATCAAATAGTAAAGTGCATTGGTATCCCACGCAGTTTTGAACCGCACCGAAAAGTCTGCACTGGGCACGGCACTTCCGCGTATTACATTAGAGAGCGTATATTCCGGAAGGGTGTTCCATTGGGAATCAACACTACCGTCAATATTCGGGGCACTTGAAATTGCCTGAATATCGACTACCTCTCCAACAAAAATCGAAAAGTCTTTGGCGGCCTGATCTCCATCAGCGTCGGTCGCCCTAAGGGTAAAATTAAAAGAACCTACTTGCGTAGGGGTACCCGAAATAGTATTTCCCGAAAGAGATAGTCCATTTGGGAGTGACCCGGCTGATTTGGTAATGGATACAGGAGCATTACCTCCTGATATACGCACCTCCTGCGAGTAGGTCTCACCAACAAGTCCAGGGCCTAGACTAGATGTCGAGATAATAGGCTTGCGGTCAAAGGGAACGCCGTTTATAATGTCTAAAAGTGCCCGGTATTTAAAGTCACGGTTCAAATCGGTAATAATATCCGTGGTACCCCAAAAACCAGACTGCTGGTAAAACTTATGTGAGGCGAAGTACATAAAAGTGCCTCCATTGTTAGCCTGAAAGCCATCATAGAAATTTTGCTTGATTAAATCTCCCATTTCCGCAGTACGTTCGGCCCGTATGCGATTTTGAAGGTTTTTTTGCGAATTAACCTTATGTCCCGGCGCTCCTTCGTATACCGTAAATTCCAGGCCTTTTTCAGTTGCTAAATCTCCGAAATCCTGATAATCGGTAGGTATTCCTGCTTCAGCAGCTGCGAGGATATCGGCTACGGAAGCACCTTCGGGCAAATCATCAATGGTGCTTGCTCCAAAATATCCTGTGCGGGAAATAGCCGAAATATACTGATTTGCGGGTCCATAATTATCCTCTATGAACTCGACCATGGCCTTCATCGCCAAAAACGGGCTACCGGCGGCGGCATTCCCTGGAGCAGACGCAAAGTATTGTAAAACAGGTCGAAGGTCATTACCGATGGTTCCTACACCTTCTTGCTCAAATATTTGCCCGATTTCAACGGTACGTTTGGCCATTCTTCGTGCCGCCCAAAGATTATCGTTTCCATTGGCCCCATTGGCAATGATACCGCCCCCATTGGCCTCCTCCACAGCCTTTTGAAAATTCCAATCCGCTTGCGAAAAATTAAAGCCAAAATTCCAGGTCTCATTGGTATACTCGACATATAACTTAATGTCAACCGTCAATCGGTTTTTAAAAAGCCGTGCCAATTCCCTTACATAGTTATCATTGGCGTGAACGGGTATATTGATCCAAGCATCTTTTCCGGTGACATTAATATGGTCTATAATGGTCTCCCACGCCAATCCCCGGTCTTCAAAAGCCCCGTTCCTAATCGTAGTAGCGTCTCCTTCCCTAGCAACCCTGCGTTGGTTCCAGCTCAACTCTATGGGACCGGTTTCCGCTTCCGGATTTTGGAAAGCCGCATTCCCGTTGGTTTCCGACCAATCCATATAGCGATAAATACTAAACGGGGCTACCGCATTTAACCAAACATCGGTAAATACCTGGGAAGTACCTCGCTCGTAACCAGGCCTTAGAATCTTAAGGTCCGTAATTCCGCTATTTAATGGAGCATTTTCATTGCGTTGGGTGTCACGCAGTTCAATCGAAAAGAAGGGTCTGCCTTCAGTCGGTGATTCATAGACGATATCGAAGGTAGTAAGGTTTTGAGTGCTATCGTATAATACATTCTCAATGGTACCGTTAAACTTCACCCGTATGGATCCTGCCGTTCCCCTAAATGAAGCTTTGTATACTCCATCCAAGTCGAGTCTGGGCGGGTTGGGGTCTTGGGCGGGGCTGGTGTCACTCCCATTGCCCCTGGCATTTCTTAGATCGAAACAGGTGAGCGCAAAGTCTTCTTGAGGCCATCCGGCAGTGTCGGTATTGGTCGGTACGGTTTTCCCATCCACTTTTTCAAGTCTTTGAAACCCTCTAGTATCCTTTATAATATCTACGAAAACAAGTCCGCTACGCGGATCCCCTAAATTCATTCCCATATCTTCCTGCGCCCTTGAGACGAAAGAACTCAAGGGTCCAATTAACAGGATCAGTAAACATCGAATTGTAATTTTTTTCATAATGAAATGTTTAAAAAAGTGATTAAGAAACAATAAACATTAGGGTCCAATAGTTTTTAAACCCTTATAAGGCTAAAAGGATTTTTTACATATATCTCATGTAATCACCCTTTTTTCTAACAATTTCGCAAACATATGTTCTTCTGATTATAAAATCACAGTTAAAAACCGTTTATTAACTGTTAATGAAGTAGGAAAATATGTATTTTTAACCCATGTCAAGTAGGACGTTATTGGAAGAGGCAGAGCGCATTGTAACCTCTGAAGTAATGAAAGGTTCTTCTACCTACCAAAACCTACTATTGTATTTAGCAAGGTCTTCTGTGGCAGGTACTATACCCAAAGAAACAACCATAGCGCTTGAAATTTTTGGTCGGCGAGACTTTGATCCCTCACAAAGTACCCTTATTCGAGTATATATTTACAATCTTCGAAAAAAAATTGACACCTATTACGATACTATAGGATTGCATAGCCCACAACGCTTGCTAATTCCAAAGGGGAACTACAAAACGGTTTTGGAAATAAAAAAGAATCGCAGCTTAAGATCGAAGCCTATAAAACCCTCTTATTTGATCGCTTTGGTATGTGTACTTGGACTCTTAACTTTTCTTCTGCTAAGACCTGTTAATGCCGATAATTCGGAAAAAACTATAAAGACCACGAATTTATGGTACGACCTTATAGAAACGCATGTACCCCTAACGGTGGTGATAGGAGATTTTTATATTTTCAATGAACAAAGTCCAAAATCTAGGGACTCCCGGTTTATTAGAGATCCAGAAATAAATTCTACGGAAGACTACCAAGCCTATACAAAACGTACAGGGGACAGTATGAAAACCAATACCGTAAACTTTTCCATGCTTCCCTTCTATAGTAATTTTTGGGTCAAAGACCTATCACACACTTTTGAACAACATGAGCGTACGTTCTCCCTTAGAACAGCTTCCCGATTTAACCCGGTAGAGCTACAAGATCACAACATTATCGCAGTCGGTATGCTTAAGACATTGGGAATGTTTAAAAACTATTTCGACAATTCTGCCTACAGTCTCAATGAAAACTATTATTTGGTCTATAAAGATCCCAATAATGGTAAGGAGACGACTTATACCCCTTCTGGTAATCCTAGTGAACGCCATAAAGACTATACGTTCATTGCCAAAATCCCTGGACCTGGCACAAACAAAATCTATCTTTTTGGAGGTCTCTGGGATATAGGTGCAGATGAGGGGCTTAAGAATTTCACCAATCCCGAACTCAGAACGTTTCTAGAGCATAGAATGACCCAAGAATTTGGATATGTTCCCGACTACTATGAAATTTTATTGGAAGCGAACGGTTATGACCGAATGGGTATTGATTCCAAAATTATAAGAATTAACGAAATACAGGGTGATAAAGTGGTTTGGGATTTTGATGTGAAAAACCCAGTCAATTATTAATGCTGCCAAAGGTTATTTCAAAACACCCTCCTTGTAATTGTCCGCCTTTTGATCGATGTACAAAACATCGTCCTGTACCCATTGAAAACTGCTATTCCCGCATCGCATCCAAAACTTGCTCCTCGCTATCCTTTCTAGAAAAGTTAATGGCGCATTCGATTAAAGCCAAATGTGAATACGCCTGGGGAAAGTTCCCTAAGAGTCTTTTGGTCTTGAAATCAATGTCTTCACTGAAAAGTCCTAAGTGATTGCTATAACCCAATAGACGGTCGAAATAGGTTTTGGACTTCTCTACTTCCCCTATCTTATATAAGCTGTTAATGAACCAAAAAGTACATATCGTAAAAGAAGAAGATGGTAGCCCAAAATCGTCCTCGTTCTTATAACGATATAGCAGTCCGTCGTTGCTCAATTCCTTTTCGATTGCTTGCACCGTACTAACAAACTTCGGTTCTTTGGCGTGAATAAACCCATACGACTCCATTAACAAAACCGAAGCATCCAAATCTTTGGAACCATATGACTGGGTAAATGCATTCACCTTCTCGTTCCAAGCATTGGCGTGTATGTCTTTTTTAATTTCTTGTTCCAAAGCGGTCCATTTTTCCAACTTACCCGCCTTCCGGAGGATGCGGGCTACCTTGATCGCCCGATCGATCGCTACCCAACAAAGTACCTTTGAAAAGGTAAAATGTCGATCTTCGGTACGAAATTCCCAAATACCCTTATCGGCTTCCTTCCAGTGATTCGATACGATCCATACGATTCCTTTGGTTATCCCCCATAGTTCTTCCCCGTTCTCGATATCATTTGAGTATTTGGCCAACTGTTCGTAGATAACATCCATTAAAATGCCATAAATATCATTCTGCTTTTGTTTGTATGCCGCATTACCGATACGTACTGGCTTAGAACCTTTATAACCGGCCAAATGTTCGAGGGTCTGCTCGGTCAACTTCTTCTCCCGATTGATACCGTACATAATTTGAAGCTTTTCATCCTTGTCTGGCATCAAATCCACAATAAATTGCAGGTACCGGCGGGCCACATTTTTATGTCCCAGATCTCCAATGACCTTGATGACCATAGACGCATCCCGTATCCAACAAAAGCGATAGTCCCAGTTTCTAACCTCCCCGATAGTTTCGGGCAGGGAAGTAGTCGCGGCGGCCAAAACCGCCCCGGTCTTATCGTAGCTCAGTAATTTTAAGGTAATGGCACTACGGCTTATTTGCGAATTGTATTTTTTGTAAGTTGGTGTTTTACTGCTCCAGTTCAGCCAGTAGACCTTTGTTCGTTCAAGCTCTGTATATATTTTGCGAACAGTGGGCTTGAACATTTTTTCGTTATAGCCGACCAATACGTAACCATCTTGGGTCATCTCAATATCACGACCTTCAACCAAGGCGTTCTTGTTAAAAGAGGTATATAAAAAAATCGTATCATACTTTTTGCTCCGAGTAAGGCTCACAACAAAATTCTTTTTGACATAGGTCTCTGTTTTTCCGAAAGCGTACTCCAGTTTAGGATCGTATTTTAAACGAAACTTCGGTTTCCCGGAAATATGTTTGAAATAACGCACTACTTCGGGTGGGGAGTTATAGCCTCCCCCTTCTTTTCGGTATCTAGGCATAAAATCCCGTATCTCAAAAGCATCCTCACCATTCGAAAAATGGGTGATCAATACCGCTGTATGCTTTTTATAGCGTTGTTTAATAATGTAGCCGGAAGCTACTTGTATTTCAAAACTTCCGCCCTTCTCCTCGTCCAACAATTTGGCAAAGACCGAAGAGGAGTCGAACTCGGGAAGGCAACACCAATCTAAGTTTCCTGTTTTTGATATCAATGCGGCACTTCTACAGTTGCCTATAATTCCGTAGTCTAAATTATCCATTCAGTAAAAAAATTGATTCAATCGGGCGTACAATTGGTTTTGCCCCTGTTTTTGTCGAAATTTAGAGAAATTATTGACAACAGCTGATAAAACAAACCAATTTATGGGTAAAACTATCATAATCTCAAACAGACTCCCTGTTCAATTGCAAATTAGCAACGGAAGCATTACCGCCATTCCCAGTGTGGGGGGCCTGGCGACCGGCATGAAATCGGTGCATTCAGGAGGTGATAGTCTTTGGATCGGTTGGAGCGGTCTTACCGAGGAGGAAATACCCGAAGATTTGGAAGGCGAAATCGATGACGCCCTGGCAAAACATGGTTCCTCGAAAGTGGGTCTTACCGAAGACGAGGTAGCGGGGTTTTACTTCGGTTTCAGCAATAGAACTATATGGCCGCTGTTTCATTACTTTTTGGAGTATTCCGAATTTGAGTTGGATAGTTGGAACACGTATAAGGCCGTTAACCAAAAGTTCGCCGATGCGATTTTGGAGAAGGCCACAGAAGACGATGTTATCTGGGTACACGATTACCAGTTGATGCTAGTGCCACAGATGGTGAGGGAAAAACGGCCCAATGTAGCTATTGGTTTCTTTTTACATATTCCATTTCCGTCCTATGAAATATTTAGGACCCTTCCTTGGCGAAAGGAAATTTTAGAAGGTCTTTTGGGGTCCGATTTGATCGGGTTTCATATTTATGATTACGAACGGCATTTTTTGAGTTCGGTACGTAGGCTGTTAGGATTGGAAGTGAGTTTCAACGACATCTACCAAAACAACCGCATCATAAAAGTGGATTCATTTCCTATGGGAATCGATTACAAAAAATTTAGTGAGGCCGCCTTGGAACATGGACAACGAGACCCAGAAGCGCAGTCCGAACTACGACTGCGGCTCGGCAAACATAAAACAAACGACCCCGAGGCGAAGTTCCTACTGTCGATCGATCGGTTAGACTATAGCAAAGGAATTGCAAAACGCCTGTATGCCTTCGAATACTTTTTGAACAAATATCCGCAATACAAAGAAAAAGTACGTTTGATCATTCTTGCGGTGCCTTCAAGGTCCAATGTACCACAGTATCAGCTCCTAAAAAGGGAAATCGACGAATTGGTGGGTCGCATCAATGGTGAATTTTCTACTGTGAGCTGGACTCCCATTTGGTATTTCTACCGATCCATGCCTTTTGAAGACCTTATTGACCTGTATACCTCTAGCGATATCGCCTGGTTAACACCTCTCAGAGATGGGATGAACTTAGTGGCCAAAGAATATATTGCGACACGAACCGACCGTACAGGTGTATTGATCTTAAGTGAAATGGCCGGTTCTGCCAATGAAATGAACGAGGCCTTGCTCATTAACCCAAATAACTTTGAGCAGATTGCCGATACGATTTATGAGGCCATCAATATGCCAAAAGAAGAACAGCAACAGCGAAACGAACAATTGCAAAAACGCCTACAACGGTATAATGTTGAAAAATGGGCCCAAAGCTTTATGAATTCGCTGTTGGACCAGAAAGAACGTGATGCAGCCCATGTTTCAAGAAAGCTGACCGATAATCGACTACAAACCATACTAGATGTTTATGGGAAAGCGGAAAAACGCCTTTTGTTTCTGGATTACGACGGAACCTTGGCAGGCTTTCATAACGATCCCCAAAAAGCGAGCCCGGACAAAGCGCTTTATGAACTTTTAGATGCGCTTCATCAACAGGAAGGTACCGATTTATATTTAATTAGTGGTCGCGATAAAGATACCTTTACTAGATGGTTCTTAGCGAAGAAATACAATATGATCGTGGAACATGGTGTGTGGATTTCCAAAAGAGGGGAAGATTTCAGGTTGTTGGAAAATGTAAAAAACGACTGGATGGAGAAAATACGACCGGTACTGGAATCTTTTGTTGATCGTACACCCGGCAGCTTCATTGAAGAGAAAAATTACTCACTTGCATGGCATTACCGAAAGACCGACCCCGATTTTGGAAATTTAAGGGCAACGGAGTTGACAACGGTTTTGACCAGTCTTATCGGTACCGATGATTTAAGTGTTCTAAACGGGAACAAGGTCATGGAAATTAAAAGTAGTAATGTCAACAAAGGAAGAGCTTCTGTACGTATATTAGGGGAAGCCAATTACAACTTTGTTTTTGCTATCGGTGATGACTGGACCGATGAGTTCATGTTCCAAGAATTACCCGAAAGCGCCACTACCGTTAAGGTAGGCCGACAAAAAACCCAGGCCAAATACTTTGTGGAGAACACGGCCGAAGTCAGGGAATTGCTTCGTTCTTTTCTAAAATAGTATTGCTATGAGATTACGAATGCTGTCAAAACCATATGTAGTAGGTGCAACGGCCTTACTATTATTTTGGTCCTGTCAAAACTCGGACAATTCATATGTAAATAACAAGCCTACCGAGGCAGAAAACCCGACGCAACCCTTATCAACCGCTTTACAGTTGGTATTGGACGATATGACCGAACCACATGAAGGAATACCCAACGGGGTTCCCGATAGTTATGGTTGGGGAGAAAAACCCCGTATCGGTTATGGGAACATTCCACCAGACGGTTGGAACGCTGCACTCCCTTGGGGGCAAGTCTATACAGATGTAAAAGGGAATAGTACAACAAATACCCGTTTTCAAATAAGAAATATGCAGCTATGGTATCTTAGTAAAAAAGAGAACCGATGGAAAGAATGGTCTATTAGCTCGAACATTGCAGGTGCCAATTACGCGGAAAATTTTCAGAACGACACCAATATCGAAGCAGACATACGAGCGGAGACTGATAATGGTGGGGGTATTTCCTCTACGCTGGTTACGGGCTATAATTTTCATTTTTGGAACAACGATGGCCGTACCGAGATAGACCCGGAAGATATTGCCGGGGTGTGGACCTCTCTCGAATCCCGACTCATTTTGGACGACCCCGATGCCACGGACGATCGTGAAGAAGCGCGGCTTATGATGAGTGCGGGCGCTGATTACTGGGAGAATGTTTCGATTGCCTGGGATCAATGGAAGACCAATGGGGATATTTTTATCGGTAGATTTCGATATCTTACCCGCGAATGGCAAACATTTTACGCTCATACATTGACCGAAGAACAATTAAAAATCAATCCCCCTCCTATTAATTAAAAGTATGACGATCAAACTATCCATTTTAGCATTCTTTTTGTACGCTGTATTGCTTTCCCAAACGAACACCGAAGTATATCTTTTAGAAATTGATTATGATAAAGGGCAGCCTGTTCTAGGAAAACCCATAAATGTTTCCAACAATGAGGGGTATGATAATCAGCCTTCTTTTTACAACGACAATCAACTTCTTTTTTCGGCGACCAGAAACCAACAAACCGACATTGCCCGATACAATATCAGGGATTCCCAAATTTCCTGGCTTACCGATACGAAGGGAGGAAGCGAATATTCACCACTGAAAATACCAAACGGGAAGAAGGTTTCCGCGATACGGTTAGATACCAATGGACTTCAAAGGCTCTATCGCTACGATATAGCAACAGGAAAGCCAGAGTTGCTGGTAGATGGCCTGAAAGTGGGGTATCATGTTTGGTTCAGTCCAGATATCTTAGTCTGTACGGTACTTGTCGAAAACAGAATGGATTTGGTCGTAGTGAATCTAACAGATAATACGCAGCACACTTTTCAAAAGAACGTGGGCCGATCATTGCAGAAAATACCAAACAGCAAGTTGATCAGCTATGTAAGCAAGGAGAAAGATATATGGGAAATTAAATCTCTTGACCCTATTTCCGGTGCTACGGAAAAAATTGTCAATACCGTTCCGGGAGTCGAGGATCTATGTTGGTTGCTAAACGGTTCCTTGTTAATGGGAAAGAAATCCGTTCTCTACCAATTTCATCCGAAAACAAGTCCCCAATGGAAACAATTTCATCGGTTCGAAGATGAAAACTTAGGGAATATAAGCCGAGTCGCTACCAATTCTATCTCCTCAAAAATGGCATTGGTCTCCGAGGTTTCTCCCGAGATTATTGTGCAAAAACAAGTCGAATCCTATAACAAAAGAGATATTAAGGCCTTTGCCGCATGCTATTCAGAAAACGTATTGGTTCAAATTTTTCCGAATGACACCTTGTATGTGGGCAACCAGACCTTGGAATCGAACTATCGGGATTATTATGAAAATACTCCCGAGACGGCGGTCAAAGTCATAAAACGAATTAGTATTGGTAATAAGGTAATTGATGAGGAAGAGGCTACCGATATGGGTAAAACGAACCGGCAGATAGCGATCTATGAAATAAATAATGGTCTTATAAACAGCATGACCTTTTTATTTGAAAAAAAACCAAATTCAGAAGCCGAAGCAATTATTGATAAGCAATTAGATGCCTACAATGCGAGGGATATCGACGCTTTTTTAGCCACGTACACAGAAGATATATCGGTATTCAACTACCCCGATCGGTTAAGCTATGAAGGACAGGAACGAATGCGAAAAGGGTATGGGGAATTCTTTAGTAATACCCCTGATTTACATTGCGAAATAAAACAACGTATTGTAATCGGGAATACCATTATCGATGAGGAGTATATTACGGCAAACGGAAACAATTTCAGCGCAGTGGCCATATACGAAGTAGCTGATGGAAAAATTGCAAGGGTTACCTTTGTTCGTTAAGATCGTTTCTTGAAACCGAAAACACATATTCTACCGGTTATTATTCTTTCCCAATTTGCTTGCACTTCCCTTTGGTTCGCAGGGAATGCTATTGTAGACCAATTAGCCTTAAAAACAGGTCTGGGTCCGGAAATCATAGGTTATGTACTCTCATCTGTACAGCTAGGTTTTATTTCCGGCACCTTGATTTTTGCCTTGCTCATGATCGTAGATCGTTTTTCACCTTCCAAGGTTTTTCTTTTATGCGCATTATTGGGAGCACTATGCAATGCTTTCTTACTAGCAGAAACACTTTCTAAATGGGAACTGGTATTGAGCCGTTATGGAACGGGCTTTTTTTTGGCGGGCATCTATCCCGTAGGGATGAAAATTGCCTCTGACTACTATGAAAAGGGATTGGGTCGGGCCTTGGGCTATCTGGTAGGTGCCTTGGTATTGGGAAGCTCGCTACCCTATTTGATCAAAGGTTTGGAATGGGGCGCTGATGATACAACTGTTATAAAGATTACCTCAATACTCGCCATATCCGGAGGATTCATACTATGGTCTTTAGTAGCCAACGGCCCATTTCGAAAGGCCAGTACCCAATTACAACTGCAGGCCGGGCCTACGCTGTTTAAAATCCCCGGTTTTCGAAAAGCGGCCTTCGGTTATTTTGGTCATATGTGGGAGTTATATGCATTTTGGGCCTTTACCCCTTTGGCGCTACAGGGTTTTAATACGTTATCCTCGACGGAACTGCCTATTGCATTTGGTACTTTCACGGTCATTGCCCTTGGTGGAGTGTCGTGTATGTTAGGGGGGCTGTTCTCACAAAAGTATGGAAGTAAAAAAGTGGCCACTATTAGCTTGGCGGTTTCAGGTTCTTTCTGTCTTTTATCGCCGGTACTGTTTGGTTTTAACGCTATAATTTTCCTATGCAGTTGGTGCCTCTGGGGAATGGCGGTAACTGCCGATTCACCTCAATTTTCTTCGTTGGTGGCAACAAGTGCACCAGCGAAACTAAAAGGTACTGCATTGACCTTGGTAAACTGTCTGGGTTTTGCACTAAGCATCGTAAGCATTCAATTATTGGCAAGTATGACCGCACATGTTCCAACACCTTATCTCTTTGTAATCTTGGGGTTGGGTCCGTTAATCGGATTATGGCAGTTGACCCAAAAAAGCCAGTAATTTTTAATACATTGTAAGCTAGAAATGAAAGAGGAAGACCGGTAAAGTTTTATTGCGCTTCTTCTTTATAAATTACCCCATTAAAATAGAGGATGAAAAAATTGTTATTGCTACTTCCGTTTCTTATCACTATCTCAATGACCACTATGGCGCAAACCGATCAGCGTATCTACGACATTATCGATGCGGTCTCTTCGGAAAGAATAAAATCGGATGTTGCCACCCTCGTTGGTTTTGGTACCCGGCACACCCTAAGCGATACGGTTTCCGAAACCCGGGGTATCGGTGCGGCAAGAAGGTGGATCAAATCGGAATTTGAAAAAACTGCTGCTGCTTGCAATAATTGTTTGGAGGTATCCTACCAAAAGAATTTGGTGCCAGAAGGCGACAATAAACGCATTACCAAAGATGTTTGGGTAGTGAATGTATTGGCGATAAAACGCGGCACCAAATATCCTAACCGCTTTATTATCATGAGCGGTGATATTGATTCCCGGGTCAGCGACCCAAATAATTTCACCTCTGATTCGCCGGGGGCAAACGACAATGCCAGTGGAATGGCCGGTACGCTGGAGGCAGCCCGTGTACTTTCAAAATATGACTTTGAAAACAGTATCCTCTTCGTGGGGCTTTCCGGTGAAGAACAGGGGCTGTACGGAGGCAAAGGTCTTGCTGCGCACGCCAAAGAACAGGGATGGGACATCATCGGTATTTTCAATAACGACATGATCGGAAACATTACAGGTGTTGACGGTATTATAAGTAATACCGACTTTCGCATTTTTTCGGAACCGGTACCGCCCACCGAAACGGAAAAGGAACGTAAGGCCCGACGTTTCTATGGAGGTGAGGTCGATGGTATTTCAAGACAATTGGCTCGTTACGTACATAAAAATGTACGCACCTACATGCCCGAGATGAACCCTATGCTGATCTATCGCCTTGACCGTTTTGGAAGAGGGGGACACCACCGACCTTTTAACGATGCGGGCTTTGCGGGTATTCGGATTATGGAGGCCCATGAAAATTATACCCAGCAACATCAAGATATCCGAGCAGAAGATGATATAGCGTACGGCGACGTGCTCGAACATGTAAATTTTGATTATGCAAGAAAGCTGACCGCCGTCAATGCCATTAATTTGGCTTCCTTGGCATGGGCACCTTCGGCCCCCATCGACGTAAAAATTGGGGGAATCGTAGAGCCCTCTGCAAAACTTCTATGGAGTGAGGTAACCGGGGCAGTTGGGTATAAGATTTATTGGAGAGCAACTACTTCACCGACCTGGGACCACAGTCGGTATGTTGGTAATGTAACTGAGCATACTCTCGATGGCATCGTAATCGACAACTATTTCTTCGGCGTTGCTGCCGTGGGAAAAGATGGGTTTGAAAGTCCTGTGGTATTTCCAAATGGGATTTTAAGAAACTAATTTGGTTCTTATGAAAAATGCCCCCCAATTAAAAGGGTTGTTTTGTTTTGGGATGATATTTCTAGCGGCTTCCTGTGGAAAAAGTGAAAGATACCTTCCGAATATCGAGGTGCTATTTAGCCAATATGAAACACTCGATAGTACCAAAGCCTATCATGCCTTTGCCGAAAAAATGGTAGCGGCCAACCATGACCTACAGTCTTCCCAATTGTATCTGGAAGCTGCCGCTATATTTCATCAAGAAAAAGAAAGCGAGCAAGTAGTTGCATTAATACATCGGGCAATCGATAACGGGATGGCCAATCCAAAAATACTATCAAAGTATAAAGATCTTGGGGAGGCGTTGCATACAGAAGAGGGAAAGCGATTGCTATACCGCTTGGATTCCATTCAAAAGAAAATGGGCGATGTTTCACATTTTAGCCTTGAAATGGAATCGATGAACCTTTTCTGGCCCTATTTTGAACGTGCTAAAAAGAATCCCGCAAACGCAAAAGCTATCTTAAAAGAATTTATATTCGATGGACCAAGGGAACTAAAGGACTTTTATGTAGTCCGCTATTTAAGTACGGACAACATGTACGGACAAATGATCAATGCCGCTCCGGATTACTATGAATACTTAAAGCAGCATTTTAATACCGACAGTATGCATTCCATGAAGGCAAAGACCACCAGATGGATGAAAAATTTTAAAGACCTGTATCCCCAAGCTGTCTTTCCGAAAGTTTTTGTTGTTCCCGGCATTTTGAACAGCGGGGGCACGGCTACCGAAATGGGCATGTTCGTTGGAGGGGACATGTATGGAAAATCAGATGATATGCCCATAAGAAATCTTTCTGAATGGCAAAAAGGAGCTATCATGGAGTTCGATCATTTACCAAAACTCACTATTCATGAACTAATGCATTTTCAGCAAAGTTATGATGACAGCGAAAATGGAGAAAACGTTATTGGTGCGATTATTGCCGAAGGAGTTTGTGATTTTATGGTAGAACTAGCATCTGGAGAGCCATTGGATAATCCCAATCTTGATTATTTGGACAATCCAAAAAACATGGCGAAAATATTGGAAGACCTCAAAACAGATGCGTTCACCGAAGACTATTCCAGATGGCTTTACAACGGAGGAATCAATGACCGCCCATTTGACCTTGGTTATACGATGGGCTATTTGATATCTAAATCGTATTATGAAAACCATGACAATAAAAGTCGGGCAATATACGAGCTTTTAAACACGAACGACTTCGCTTCGATTGTCCGGTCAAGTAAATATGGTTCAATCTTAGGGGAATTATAAACGAATCCTTGCAACTATGAAAATAAAGTTTTTAGCATGTATCCTTTTATTCAGCACTGCAATATCGGTTGTCGGGCAAGAATTTACTAAACACGACACCTTACGCGGAAGCATTACCCCTGAGCGCGCTTGGTGGGATTTGAACTATTACGACCTCAACATTAAGGTGCAACCAGATAAAAAATACATTGCCGGCTATAACATCATTCGTTACAAAGTATTGGAAGAGCACAATGTCATACAAATAGACCTTCAGGAACCCCTTGAAATAACCGGTATTTCGCAAGACAATGAGCAATTAGATTACGGTCAAACCGGCCCGGCCTATTTCATCAACCTTAAAAAGAAACAGGTCCCAGGCACCTACAACGAGCTCTACGTACAATATGCAGGAAATCCGAAAGAAGCGGTGAACGCCCCATGGGATGGTGGGTTTTCATGGAAAAAAGATGCGAACGGAAAACACTTTGTGGCTACTTCTTGTCAAGGCCTAGGTGCCAGTGTCTGGTGGCCGAACAAAGACCATATGTACGACGAGGTCGATAGCATGCGAATCGCAGTTGACGTTCCCAAGGATTTGGTAGCGGTTGCAAACGGACGACTTCGAGAAGAATATGAGTACGAATATGGTGGTTACAAATTATATGAATGGTTTGTTTCGAATCCCATCAACAATTATGGCGTTAATGTGAACATTGGGGATTATGTGCACTTCGGAGAAAAATACGAAGGGGAAAAAGGTACCCTGGATATGGACTATTACGTGCTACATGACGATTTGGAAAAAGCCAAGGAACATTTTAAAGATGCCCCGAAAATGATGAAGGCCTTTGAACATTGGTTTGGCCCCTACCCTTTTTATGAGGATAGTTTTAAACTGGTTCAAGTGCCTTATTTAGGGATGGAGCATCAGAGTTCGGTCACCTATGGGAATCAGTTTAAAAAAGGCTATTTGGGTAATGACCTTTCCCGTACCGGTTGGGGTTTAAAATTTGACTTTATTATTATTCATGAGGCCGGGCATGAATGGTTCGCCAATAATATTACCTACAAGGATGCAGCCGATATGTGGATACATGAAGGCTTTACGGCCTATTCGGAAAGCTTGTTCCTTAATTATTATTACGGTAAGGAAGCAGCAGCAGATTATGTTATCGGTACCCGACAAAACATTCGCAATGACCGGCCGATCATCGGTATCTATGATGTGAACCACGAAGGCAGTGGTGACATGTACTATAAAGGAGCCAATTTATTACATACCCTAAGACAATTGGTAGAGGATGATGAAAAATGGCGCGAAACGCTGCGCGGGCTCAACAGGGAGTTTTATCATCAGACCGTGACCACAAAGCAAATTGAAGATTATCTTAGTGAGCATACCACCAAAGACTTATCCGCCTTCTTTAATCAATACTTACGAACCACAAAGATTCCAACCTTAGAGTATGTAATCGATGGTGACAATCTAAAGTTCAGATATGTTGACATTGTTGAGGATTTTGATATGCCCATACGTATCGTCATAGAAGACAAGACCCATTGGATTTTCCCGACTTCTGAATGGAAAACCGAACAACTCGGAGGGAATTTATCAACTTTTGAAGTAGACAGAAATTTTTATATCAACACAAATAAACGAACAGAATAAGAAATAGGTTTTCCACCCCCGATTCAAAACCGATCTAATCCTTAAAAAATGAAAGCACCTATCTTTTTTGTATTATTGGTAATATGGGGTATAACACTGAAATCCCAAAATACCAAAACGCCTTCGTTTGAGGAGGTCATTGCACTTCGAGCAGTTTTTAACCCCACCATTTCACCAAATGGAAAAAACATCGTTTTCGAGTCGCGATCGGTCGATTGGGAAGAAAACAGATATGATACCGAGCTTTGGCTTTCCAAGAACGGGAGGGCACCTTTCCAATTGACAAACAATCTAAAAAATAGTTCAACTGGTCCAAAATGGTCACCCGACGGACAATGGATCGCATTTTTAGCAAAAAAGTCGGAAAACACCCAATTACAGGTCATTCGTGTTGAAGGGGGCGAATCGTTTCAGCTGACACAAACAAAAAACAACATATTCAATTTTGAATGGTCGCCCAATGGCAAACAGATTGCCTTTCTACAATCGGAAGATAAAAAGGAGGAAGCAAAGAAAAGAAAGGAAAAATTGGGAGGGTTCGAAGTTGAAGACGCCGAATATCAATTGAATCAATTATGGATTATAGACTTCGACCCCGGTCGCTTGAACAGTACTCCCCTACCGGAGCAATTAAAAGATTCTGTCTACATAGCGCGTACAAAAGCCAACTTGGTATTAGACAGTGTATCATTTTCCATTAACGACTATGACTGGTCGCCAGATGGGATGAAAATAGCCATAGAACATCAGCCCGACCCACTGCGCAATTCGTTTTTCAAAGCGGATATTTCTATTTATGATATTCAATCCGGCAACTTAAAAAGTTTGGTGAACAACAAAAGCTATGATGGCTTGGTAAGTTGGTCGCCCGATGGAAAATCCATTCTTTACCAAACCAGTCTTAATGATAGTACCTCTAACTATTACCGAAATGGAAAGCTATTTCGGATCGATGTAGACGGCAGCAACAATACCCAATTGGCAAAGGACTTCGATGAAGACTTGTCAGGCTTGTACTGGAATGAACAAGGTATTTTTGGCGTCGCATGGCAAAAGACCGAAAGGCTTATGGTTCGGATAAACCCGAAAACCGGAAAAATTACGTTGCTTCCTTTGGATTTAGAGCGCGTTTGGAGTTATTCGTTCTCCGACGATGGAAAGAAAATGGCTCTCTATGGCGTGAAAGACAAACAACTTTCAGAAATTTATACCGCTTCCTATCCTTTAAAAGGGTTGACACAAATTACGCAATCGACCCAACAGATTGGGCAGTGGGCTACTTCTAACAGCGAGGTGATTCGTTGGAAAAGTGAGGATGGGACCACTATAGAAGGGGTACTTCACAAACCACAGGACTTTGATGCGGAAAAGAAATACCCGCTGATGGTAGTCATTCACGGAGGCCCTACCGGAATTTCAACACCATCACCTGTTCCAACGGGAGTGTATCCCATGCTGCAATGGCTCAATAAAGGAGCATTGGTATTGCAACCTAATTACCGGGGCTCTGTAGGTTATGGGGAGGCGTTTCGATCTCTTAATGTGAAAAACCTAGGAGTGGGCGATGCTTGGGACGTCGAATCTGGTGTAAAGCATTTGATAGAGAAAGGCATGGTCGACAGTGACAAAGTCGCTTCGATGGGTTGGAGTCAAGGCGGGTACATCTCTGCTTTTTTGACCACCAATTCCAAGCTTTTCAAAGCGATTTCCGTAGGCGCAGGTATTTCGAACTGGATGACCTACTATGTCAATACCGACATACATCCTTTTACCCGTCAATACCTGAAAGCCACCCCTTGGTCAGACAAGGCCATTTATGAAAAAACATCTCCCATGACCAATATCAACAATGCGTATACCCCTACACTCATACAACACGGTGAGTTCGACAAACGAGTACCAACGGCCAATGCGTACGAGTTGTTTCAGGGCCTTCAAGATGTAGGAGTAGATACCAAACTAATCATCTATAAAGGATTCGGACACGGTATCAACAAGCCTAAAGAACGGCTCGCGGCCACATGGCATAACTGGCAATGGTTCGGGAAGTATCTCTGGGAAGAAGAAGTTGCAGTACCAAAAGAATAACATGCATTTGCCTCAAGACCAAATCTAGAACCAATAAAGTTAATCATACCCATGAAATTAAAAGTTGGCCTCGTGCAAGACAGTCCTGTTTTTTTCGATAAGGAAAAAACAATCAAGAAATTAGAGGCACTTACCGTCAAATATGCAAATGAAGGTTGCGAGTTATTGGTCTTTCCGGAATCATTTATTCCTGGCTATCCCAGAGGCTTCGATTTTGGGGCAAAAATTGGAGATAGAACCCAGGAAGGCAGGGCCTTGTACGCAGATTATTACGAGAATAGCATATGCCTTCTTGGCAACGATTTAAAAAGACTGGAAAAACTGGCAAAATCTTCAGGGGTCTATTTGGTTATCGGCGTAACAGAAAAACAGGAGAACAATGGCAGTTTGTATTGTTCTATGCTCTACCTCTCACCGACAGACGGGCTTTTAGGCGTTCATCGAAAAATAAAGCCTACAGGCACTGAACGGGTGGTCTGGGCCGAGGCCGGGGTAGAATCATTGGTCACTTTCAAGACCAAAATCGCTCGATTGGGCGGGCTTATCTGCTGGGAAAACTACATGCCCTTGGCACGTATGGCAATGTACCAAAAAGGGGTTCAAATCTATGTAGCCCCTACTGCCGATTCTAGACCGGAGTGGGCAGCCACCATGCGACACATTGCTTTGGAAGGTCGGTGTTTTGTCCTTGGTTGCAACCAGTTCTACACCAAATCGATGTATCCGGAAAAATACCAACAATTCGTAACCGATGCCTCCGAAGAACTTTGCCCGGGTGGTAGTATCATCGTATCGCCCCTGGGAAAAATAGTCGCAGGGCCCTTAATAGGGGAAGCAGGTGTCTTGACGGCAACCTTGGATATGGAAAAAATTGCCCAGGGTAAATTCGATTTTGATGTGAACGGGCATTATTCGCGGAATGATTTGTTCCCATTTGAAATACCCGGACAACCCGAAATCTTAATAGAAAAGGACCTACAGGAATAGCACCTCACCGATACTTTCAAACATTAAGACTATTTTAAGGGATACAAACTATGTAATCGCCTTTTTGTACGTTAATTTTGTTTCTTAAAAATTAGCTGTGTTCCAAGACTTTTTTATAGCCTTCTTATGGAGTATTTCCCCCTTTGGTGAGGCCAAGGTAGGTATCCCGTTCGGTATGCTCAAAGGGCTTAATATTTATGGGGTCTTCGCCATCTGCTTTTTGGCCAACGTACTGGTGTTTCCGTTGATGTCCTTTTTTCTGGATAAGATCAACCGGTATTTTCTCCGATGGAATTTTTATAAAAAAAGCGCCATTTTTATCGCTCGAAGGGCAAAAACGGGATCGGGTCAAAACATTGAGAAATACGGTTTTTGGGGACTCATGTTCTTTGTGATGATCCCTATCCCAGGTACCGGTGTGTATGCAGGAAGTATCGCCGGCCACCTGTTCAAAATAGAAAAGCAAAAGGCTTTTATAGCAAATACCATTGGTATCTTTTTTTCTTCCCTTTTTGTGTGGGTCATGACACTACTGAGCATGAAAGGGCTCGCATAGTTTTTTGTTGATAACTACCCGATGACTTTTTTTTATACTCTGAAAAACGCTTTTATTTTTATGCGCTTTTAACGCATATGAGAAAACTTGAAGTTGGAGACAAGGTATACAACGTAAAACAAAACGGGTTCTCCGATTTTGCCCGTTACTCTTTTTCGGAGGTGGTGGCACTTACCAAAACCTTGGCGGTCCTTAAAAATGGGGTGCGCCTCTTCAACCAACCAAAGTTGTCTTATATCGTGGAAGATATTGGCTATTCTGTTTCTAGAAACAAAGGAACCCATTGGCATCTGGTGTCATTAAAGGCCATTCGAAATGCACAAATTGAAAACGAAAAAATTGCCGCTTACGAATGGTTTGAAGCCAAGGAATTTTCCATAAAAGAAAAACAGCTGATTTACAGGGAATTTAAAAAATTGGAGGAGCCAGGCTAAGGACCTCGAAGCTTTCTTCCAGGCATATCGGTTGGAGACTTTGAATAGCTAAATTACACCCCGACAAGCTCAACCTGACTGTTAGTGTTTCTCGTTACTTCATTACTAGTCAAAATATTAGTTAAGGACTATGGACAGACAAGGTAGCGTAGAATTGGTTCAGAAACAGAAAGGCCATCCCATATGGGATGGCCTTTTGATTTTTTATCTTTAATTGCGACAAAAATCTAACTTCCGTTAAACCGAACATTCAACAGTGCCATTTGCCCCACTTCCTCTCCTTCTTTGGGTTTATGAATAAAGTAGATTTCTTTGGCCTTGGTATCCACAGGTTTCTCCAAGTTGATCATTACCATACCACCGGGCTGTCCGGCTACCGGTACGGGCATACTTCCAGACCCCAATAGCTCACCATCAGGTGCGTTCAAGCGCATTTCCATATGCAATCCTACCTTAGGGGCTTCTTGCCAACCAGCGGTGATCATCACGGAACTCACTCCTTCTAAATCAATGTCTTCCAGTGCGAACCAACCGGTTGCGGAAGGAACCATCAACAGCTTCATTCCACCGAATTCAATTGGGGAAAAACCTTCGGTTTTATCGTTTCCCGTAAATGGTACCGTGCTTCCCCTCAATGTTACCGAGTTGACTCCGGTCAATGGTACCGTGCCTTCTTCTCCCTCATCGGTATAGCTGGCGGTCAATACCATTACATTATCGGTTGGCGAAGGTTTTGGTGAAATGGTTCCCACTAAAGGCAACGATTTCTTCTTCTCCCCGGTATCGACCAAGGATTGTATATAAAGAGCGATTTGTCGTGATTCGTCACTGGTTACATTCGGGTGGGCGGGCATAACTACCTCTCCCCAAACTCCAGAACCACCAGCAATAATTTTCTTTTGTAAATATGATACCGCATCCGATTGTCCTTTATACTTTTCAGCAACTGCCAAATAGGTAGGCCCTATCGACGCTTCCGCCTCTTTATGACAGGTTTTACAATCCATTCCCTGGGTCAACGCCTTTCCGGTGACTGCGGCGGATACTTGTTGGTGACCAAGGGATTTATTTACCTCGTCCATCCCTTCCATATAATCGACAGACACAAAAACGTTATTCAAATCAATTTTATCGTTTCCATCAGGGTCATTGACCGTTACCTTGTAGTTTACGGGGGTGCCCGCAACAAAGAAAGAAGAATTGCCACCACTCAAATCGATGGAAATTTCTGGTCTTGAATTTCCGGCCACTACGGAGGTCATCATACTCTTGGCAGTTGCTCCCTTATCATCTTTTACTGCTACCGAAACTTTATAATCGCCTGCTTTCTCATAGGTATAACTAATTTCCGGTACAGAAGTCTCCTTGGTCTCCCCGTCGCCCAAATCCCATAAGTAGCTTACTGAATCGCCCTCTCGATCAAGGGCCTCCACTGTAATATTTACAGATAAGGGTAATTTACCAGAGTTTTGATCCACAATCATATGATCGATCAACGGTGCCCGGTTACCCCCATTAAATTCAACATATCCCAAACCGGAATCATCATTTTGCGAGAACCATCCGCTTCCGTATTCCAATAAGTACATGCGACCATCGGGACCCAGTTCCATATCGATCAAATTATTCACTTTGATATCCGATGCAAAAGGTTCCATTTTATTAACCGTACCATCCTCAAAAAGGGTAACCGCCATCATCCAGCCACGCATCCATTCATAAATAATCACTTTTCCGTCGTAATAAGAAGGCAAACCACCTCCATTGGGATACAAATCGGAATAGTATGTAGGTCCGGCCATTGCGTTTCTTCCTCCGGTGCCTGCTTGTGGAAAATCACCTGTTTCGGCATAGGGGTAGAACATATAGGCAGGTTGTGCCGGGGGTAATTCACGAAGCCCCGTATTGTTTCTAGAATCATTGATCGGTTTGTTCGGGTCAAAGGTCTGTCCGCTTTCCCCTGTGCCGTAATCGTAATCGACATATGGCTTGTTGTCCCCAATGAATAAAGGCCATCCGAAATTACCTGCGCTTCGGGCTTGGTTCATTTCATCATAGCCTCTTGGCCCACGGGTAC
Source organism: uncultured Flavobacteriaceae bacterium (assembly GCA_947493175.1). Taxonomy (GTDB): domain Bacteria; phylum Bacteroidota; class Bacteroidia; order Flavobacteriales; family Flavobacteriaceae; genus Pelagihabitans. The sequence continues at coordinate 769,713 of CANLQD010000002.1, forward strand.
CTAAACTATCGGCACGCGCGTCGGGGCCGACATCGCCCCAATATACATAACCCTTTTTCACATCAACCGAAATACGGTAAGGGTTCCGATGTCCCATGGTATAAATCTCCGGACGGGTTTTTTCCATCCCTACGGGAAACAGATTGCCCTCGGGTATATCGTAACTTCCGTCTTCGTTTACTTTTATCCGAAGTATCTTTCCCCTCAAGTCATTGGTATTCGCAGAAGAGCGTCGCGCATCGTACTGCTCTTTTCCCGGTAAATCGTTCAAGGGAGCATAGCCACTGTTCACGAACTTAGCTCCTTTCTCATTGAAAGGAGTTGAGTTATCCCCAGTAGAGAGGTACAAGAGGTTGTCCGGGCCAAAAGCAATCGATCCGCCCGTATGACAACAAATCTCTCTTTGTGAATCGACTTCTAGGATTATCTGTTCAGAACCCATATCAAAGGTATCGTCCATAAACTTGAACCGAGACAGTCGGTTCACCCATTTGTCACCGGTGGGGGCATAGTATACATAAACCCAATGGTTCGTTTCATAATCGGGATCTTTCTGTATTCCCATTAAACCTTCCTCGGCATTCACACCCGGGGTCTGCAGGGTTTTATGGTATACGTCCAACAAAGCGATTTGTTTCAACTGCTTCGTAGCTTCTTGGTACAACATGATTTCCCCCCTTCGCTGAGAGATTAACACATCATTGTTTGGAAGTACGGTCATTTCTGTGGGCTCAAAAAACCCACCCTCGATCAGAGTTACCTTCGAAAAGCGATCAATATCAGGAGGTAGTTGAGTGGTTGCCTTGTCGTAGTCTAACTTTGCATTATCCCCGATAGCATATTGTATACCGCCCAATACATGTTTCAAAAACGCATCCTCGGTATAACTTTCATCGGTATGGCCAGCTCCTGTATAAAAGGCGCGACCACCATCAAATTCATGGTACCAGGCAAAGGGATGTTCTTCACCATTAGCTCCACCCTCATACGTAGTTTCATCGACGGTCATTACCACGTTTACCTCGGGATTGATGTTTTTGTAGTTATAAATCTCGTCACTACGATGCCAAATGGAATCGGTAAAATGCTTTGTGGCAATAAAGCTATTATCGGTGATAACAAAGTCTGCCTCCGGTGTGCCGGAAGGGTGGCTTAAAAACTGGGCACCGGCCAGTTTGTTATACCAGCCCCAATCGTATTCCGTATCGGCGGCTGCGTGAATACCTACATAACCGCCACCCGCTTGGATATAGCGCTCAAAAACAGCTTCTTGGGTGTGGTCGAGCACATTTCCGGTCGTACTTAAAAAAACAATCGCGGAATATTGTTCTAGGTTCTCCTCATTGAAGGCATCGGAAGTTTTAGTAGTATCAACTTCGAAACCGTGTGCTGCCCCTAATTTTTGAATAGCTGCCATCCCGGCCGGGATAGAACTGTGTTTAAAGCCCATGGTTTTGGAAAACACCAGTACCTTAGGTTTTCCGGATCTTTTTTGATCGTTACAAGCCGTAACTAATACTCCTAGTGCCAATGCCAAGGCGAATACCGATTTTTTCATTAAATTTTGTTTTTGCATAGCTGTAAAAATAACGATTACCACCTAGTTTTACCAAATCGACAAGTTGTAATGTGCTATTTTTAGGAATAAATGATCCAGAGTCCTTAGAATGAACAATATCACAATGCACTATTTCAAAAATACCAAGGAATGGAGAAAGTGGTTGCACAAAAACCACGCTCAAATCGAAGGTATTTATCTGATATTTTATACGGTCGCCCATGAAAATGAAAGCATGCGTTGGGAAGAAGCGGTTCAAGTAGCCCTCTGTTATGGGTGGATCGACAGTACGGTAAAAAGTCTTGGCAATGGTAAACGAAGACAATATTTCTGCCCTAGAAAACCCAAAAGTGTATGGAGTAAAATCAATAAGGACTATGTTCGGCAATTGATTGCTGGCGGACTCATGCATGAAAGTGGCCTTTCAAAAATTGAAGCCGCCAAAAAGGACGGTTCTTGGACATCTTTGGACGATGTTGAGAACGGAGTAGTTCCCCAAGATTTACAGAAAGCCCTTGACTCGAATAAGAAAGCTTTTGAAAATTATCGAAATTTCACCCGTGGTCAACGGAAAAGCTACCTCTATTGGCTCAACCAGGCGAAACGGGAGGAAACACGACAAAAAAGGATTGCAGAAATTATCCGTTTATGCGAACAGAACATCAAATCAAGGGGAGGCCGATAAGTTCATACTCGCAATAGCGATAGCTTCAGGCAAAAGTCTTCTCAACCGGAATAACATCCCAGAATTACCCCTATAGCCCGTGCATTGCAGTGCCACAGAACCATGGCAAGCTTTAGAAAATTGTAAATTAAATACTACTTTTGTGTTAACGAAGCAGGATTCTATTGGCCTAGCGTGTTTCCGTTGCCAGTTATATTTCCTGCTTGAAACGACCCATGTCCAAATTACCAAAGGAAAATCAATTCCTTGATTTATCAGATTACGGGAGACCTGCTGCAAGGGTTATCGCCCAATTGCTGAAGAATACATCACTTACCCCTATTCATGTTACCTTAGGCTTTGTAATAAGCGGCTTGTTGGCAATTGTATGCCTTTTGTACCAATACTATTGGGCGACAGCCTTTTTTTTGGTACTCAAGTCAATTTTAGATGCTGCCGACGGGGAATTGGCACGTATAAAAAAAACACCAAGTTATACGGGGAGGTATCTCGACTCTATATCCGATATTCTTTTAAACCTACTACTATTGATAACTATTTGGTATGTTACCGATGGCTCGTTACTTTACACTTTACTAGCTTTTTTTGGTATTCAACTTCAAGGTACCCTTTACAATTACTATTACGTAATTCTAAGAAATAAGTACGATGGCGATACGACCAGTCGTATTTTTGAAGATGAAACGCCCACTGCCATGCAAGGGGAGAAACAAAGGAATGTGAACATTCTTTTCGGCATGTACACTTTATTATATGGTATTTTCGATCGTATTATTTACCGTTTAGATCGTAGTGCAGTAGAGAGCAAACATCTTCCAAACTGGTTTATGACGGTCGTATCTACATTCGGATTGGGTTTTCAATTACTGATCATAGGGTTCATGTTGGCTTTTGACATGAAACATGCCATCATTCCTTTTTTCATAGGGTATTCTCTTTTCATTTTTATATATATCGCATTGCGTAGAATTATGAATCCATAATTCTTTTTACCTTTTCGCACGGTTTGCCATTTGTTAACCTTTGAACTTAACCCTGTAGGCCATGAAGTCACTTACTACTCTTTATTTTCTATTGATCTCGGTTCCTCTTTTATCACAAACCCTTTTGCGGCCAGATCGTGTTTTTGACGGCAATAACATACATGAAGGATGGGTCGTGTTAGTAGATGGTGACAGCATCAGCTATGCCGGTAAATCAACCGAATTACAACTTCCAAAGAATACAAAAATCGTTGATCTTAAGGGTGAGACACTGATGCCGGGTATTATCGAAGGGCACTCACACTTGTTGTTACATCCGTACAACGAAACCGATTGGAACGATCAGGTACTCAAAGAATCACCCGTAGAGCGTGCCATACGGGGTACCGTACATGCAAAAAATTCGCTTTTGGCCGGCGTAACTACAATGCGTGATCTTGGTGCCGAAGGGGCGGGTTATGCCGATGTATATCTAAAGAAAACCATTGAAGACGGTATTGTTCCCGGTCCTAGACTGTTGGTGGCCGGCCCTGCCATTGTGGCAACTGGTGCTTATGGCCCTAAAGGCTTTCATGACGGGGTAACCGTTCCACTAGGTGCAGAACCTGTTAGTGGCGTTAACGAAGCCATTGCCACCGTACGAAGACAATTGGGAAACGGGGCCGATTTTATCAAAATTTATGCAGACTATCGTTGGGGAAAAGGAGAACCTTCGCAACCCACGTTCCTACAGCAGGAAATTGATGCAATGGTGGCCGCGGCGACGAGCGCCGGCCGCTATGTAGTGGCGCATGCAAGTACCCCTGAAGGAATGCGAAGGGCAATTATGGGAGGAGTAGAAACGATTGAACATGGGGATGGTGGTACCAAATCAATTTTTCAATTGATGAAAGAAAAAGGAATCGCCCTCTGCCCTACCCTTGCCGCTGGAGACGCCATTACCCAATATCGAGGTTGGCAAAAAGGAAAGGAACCTGAGCCCGAACGAATTTCACAAAAGAAAAAATCATTCCAATTGGCGATGGAAACTGGTGTCGACATTGTTTTTGGTGGGGATGTAGGGGTTTTTGCCCATGGGGAAAACTATCGCGAAATGGAACTGATGGTCGCATATGGCATGCAACCCATCCATGTACTAATATCGGCCACCTCCCTGAATGCCAAGGTATTTCACCTTGATAAACTGGGCTGTATAAAAAAAGGGTTTCTAGCGGATATTATCACTGTTAAAGGAGACCCCACAAAAGATATTCACAGCATGAGACAGGTTAGTTTGGTGATGCAGGCCGGAACTATTGTTAAAAAGAACTAGCACCTTTTAAAACCAGATAGAGACGGCTATAGGCACCACAACAAAAAAAGCGGCCTCAATGGGCCGCTCAGTACTTTAAATCGAGTAGCTAAGCGGGTATTATTCCACTTCTTTCAACAATTCCTCGATAGCCCGTTCCAATTGTTCATCGCGGCCCTTATCGATAACGCCAGGCATATTTTTGACTTGAATTTCGGGATTGGTCTCGTTGTTTTCCATCCACTCCCCTGCCATGTTCTTGGCACTTACAGGCACTACGCCCCATGTTCCGCCATTGGGGAGGCGTTCCCATCCGGCAAAACTGCAGGTACCCGGTACCGGCATCCCCACTGTTTTCCCTATTTTTAAATCTACATAGCCACTTGCGAAGCAGGAACCATCACTATACATCGATTCGTTAAACAGGGCCAAGGTAGGCTTTGTATACCTCGAAGTGGGCTCCCCTCCTACCTTACGGGCTTCGGTCTCGTATGACAAAAAGGGAACACCGGTGAAGAACATGGCCAAGTCGGCCACCAAATCGCCACCCCCATTGAAACGGGTATCGACTACCACTCCTTTTTTATCCGAAAATTTCCCCATCATACGTTCGTAAATGGTGCGATAAGGGCCATCACTCATCCCGGGAATATGAACATATCCTAGCGTGCCTTTGCTCTTTTCGGCTACCTCTTTTTCGTTTTGTTTCACCCATCGTCTGTACAACAGCCGATTTTCCTCTCTAAGTGAAATAGGTTTTACGGTAATCTGTGTCCGTTTTCCTTTGGTATCTAGGATATCTAGAAGCGTAAAATGGCCTGCCCTTCGATTCAGATAACTGGCTACATCCCTAGAGGGCATTAGGGTTTCCCCATCTATCTTTTCGATGACCATTCCCGGCCGTAGTTTAAAATCCGCTTTATCTAACGGTCCGCCTTTGATCACCTCAGCTATTTTGATACCATTTCCTTCATACGCATAATCCATAAAAACCCCTAGGGAAGCAGTTGCATCTCCGTTAGGTATATTCCCATTATACCGCCCGCCGGCATGCGAAACATTGAGTTCTCCCAACATCTCGGAAATCATTTCGGCAAACTCTACCGAATTACCAATATGAGGAAGGTATTTTTCATACGCAGTGCGCATGGCCTTCCAGTCGATTCCATGAAAATTAGAATGGTAAAAGATACCATTGGTACGCAGCCAAATATGGTCGAACATATAGCGTCGCTCCGCATCGACATCTAAAATCATTTCAGCATTGATTTTCACCGGTTTGGTTTTTGCGCCTTCCACATCAACCTTTGCAATTTTTCCATCGCTCAATAAGAACAGATTCTCTTGTTTTGCGTCCCATTGTAAGCTTCCAGATTTGGCACCCAATGAAATAAGCTTTTTGGTATCCTTGGTCCGTAGCTCCGTTTCCCATAGATTCAAATCTTTCTCGAACCGAGCCAAATAGTATAGCTTCTCACCATCTTTGGAAAGTACCGCATCACCTAAAAAAGAGGAATGAATGGTAAGGCGGCTTTTTCTGATATCCATGTCTTCCCAGTCGAAGGTCAATGGCTTAACGGTATCTTTCTTCTCCTTATCGCCTTTTTTATTTTTTCCTTTTTTCTTGTCTTCTTCCTTTCTTTCCTTCTCTTTTTTATCGCCTTCCTTAATAAGCTTCATGAGATCGTACTCCTCTTTTGTCATATTGAACTTGTCCCAAGCATCTTTGGTAAAGAACATACTATAGACATCCAATTCGCTTCGACCACTGGTGGCGTAACTTTTGAGTCCGTTTCGGTTGCTAAACCACAACATCTGTTTTCCCCCATTCATCCATTTGGGCGACATGTCGTAATAGCCACTTTCGGTCAGGTTCACTCGCTTTTTACCGTCGGCCGATAATAGTAAGACTTCGCTGTTGCTTAAAGTTGCCCCCCAATCGACCAGCAACCATTTGCTGTCGGGACTCCATTTAAAATACTGGTCCCCGTCCGAAAAATGATAAAGGTCTTTCGGAGTCAACAAGGTCGTAGTGGCCTTTGTCTTAAGGTTCATCACCTTTAACGTTCTTCGGTCTTCGATGTAAGCGACCGATGTACCGTCGGGCGAAAACTCTGGAAGGTAATTGTCTTTGTCTCCGCTGATCAGGGTATCCTCTTTTAATAGTGTCGCCGCAAAGAAAAAAGGTTCTTCCTTACGTACCTTGGTCGTCTTAAAAATACGCCATTTCCCATTCCGTTCACTAGCATACGCCAAGGCTTTGCCGTCATGTGTAAATTTCACAAAACGCTCCTGCTCAGGTGTTGTGGTCAGTCTTTTGGTCAGGGAGCCCTCTACCGAAGTAACAAAGACCTCGCCTCGAGAAATAAACGCAATCTGTTTACCGTCCGGGGAAATATCCATTTCCCGTACACCGCCGTTGATCGAGACATATTTGTCTGTATTGTTGCCATTCTGTGTACGAATCGTAATCGCCACTTTTTTAGGGGTACCACCCTCGTTCAATACATACAACTCCCCATCGTACGAAAAGGCCATGGTACCGTTTCCGGAACTCAACGAACGTATCGGGTGGGTTTTGAATTCGGTAATCTGTTCATTGTTCGACGGGTTTTCCAATAACAAGCGATGTACATTATAGGAACCGCTTTCCTCGCTCAAATAATAAACTGCGCTTCCGTCTTTGGAATACACGGGATTGCGGTCTTCCCCATTAAAGGAGGTAATCATGGTATGGGTACCGTTGTTCATATCATAACGCCATACATCCCTGGTAATCGAGGAGGTATGGTGTTTTCTGAACTCATCTTCATAGCCTTTTAAATCATGATATACCAACTGGGTGCCGTCGTTGTTTATTTGTACGTCCTCGGCCGGAACCGAAAGTACTTGTGTTACCCTACCACCTTGTACCGGAACGCTATAAAGTTCAGGTTGTCTACTCGTAGGATATTGCCGATGTAGCACATTATCTTGCCGAACGCCTCCAAAAAGCACCTTCGTATCATCGGTTGAAAAAGAGTAAGGCCGTTCATCGTTGCTGTGAAAAGTAAGCCTTGTCGCAGGCCCGCCCGCCGCATCCATGGTGTAGATATCAAAGTTTCCATAGCGATCGGAAGCAAATGCAAGGGTGGCGCCATCCTTGCTCCATATTGCCCTATAATCATGAGCCTCATGAAAGGTTAATTGGGTAGCATCGCCACCCTCTACAGGAACGCGATATAAATCCCCCTTATAGGTAAAAACGAGTGTCTCTCCATCTGGAGAAATAGCCGGATAACGGGCCCATTTTGGATGTACTTGTGCATAAGTCAAAAAAGAAAAAAGAAATAGGGTTAGAAAAAATGGCTTGGTATTCATAAAAAACAGTACAATTTATTAGTCAAGAGCAAGATAGGGAAAGCCATAAAATAGACTTAAAGATTTTGGATTTATTTAATAAAGGTTGCCTATATTTCTATGATGAGAAATAAAAATGAAGAGACCTACTGGACAAAGCGTTACCAAGAAGCACGAACAGGATGGGATATCGGCCATGTATCGACTCCTTTAAAGGAATACGTAGATCAACTAACGGATAAGTCCATAACAATTTTAATTCCCGGGGCCGGTAATGCTTATGAGGCAGAATATCTCTGGAAACAGGGATTCCAAAATGTCTATATTTTGGATATTTCAAAGCTTCCCTTACAACAATTCCTAGAACGGAATCCCAGTTTTCCCAAATCACAATTACTGCAAACCGACTTTTTCACACATAAGGGTACATATGACCTTATTTTAGAGCAGACATTTTTCTGCTCTTTCGTACCAACGGATGAGAACCGGACCGCCTATGCAAAACAAATGGCACGACTTTTAAAACCTACCGGAAAACTCGTAGGTGTCTGGTTCGATTTTCCGTTGACCCAAGATATGGAAAAACGTCCTTTTGGGGGAGATAAAGAATTGTATCTAAGATATTTATCCCCCTTCTTTTCAACCATTGTCTTTGAACGTTGTTACAATTCGATTGCACCAAGACAGGGTAATGAACTCTTTGGAATTCTGCGAAAAAAAACGACCTAGCATTCAAAGTTGTTAGTCCTTTTTTGTTCGTGCCCATTGGGCAATACTACGTGGTATACCATAGAGCAAGAAAAACACCAGCGCCAACAAGCTCCCAAAAACAATCGGGATTACCGCCCCGAATGTGAAGGCACTCCCAAGAACCCAACCAAGTAGGTATTCGGCCTCATAGAGCGGAAAAACAAAAGCCATAAGAAGAATCGCCAGCATGATATAGTTGATAACATCAATCTCATGAACAAAGAAAAACGATATGATAACGGCTATACAGAGAGCGGTTAAAAATCGCTTTAAGACCAAATCGAATGGCTCGTTCAATGGTAGTGATTCCATTCTTTTCTGAATCAAATGCAATAAAAACCATACGAAAATGGGAAGTAATAGAGCTCCCCACCAGTTAGAGATTCCAGGGAGATTTCCATTCTGAAACAGATAGTGGGTGGGAACACCTCCGTGAAAATGATCCCATAGGAGCTGACTCCAAATCAAGAAGGCAGCGACGCTTGTAAAAATTAGCCCGGATTGTCTGGTCAGCTTCATAAGATACTGGTTTTATAGTAGTAGACGCTTTTGTTTTTAAAATAGTTGCCCGGTATTAGAACAAGGATTTCCATCTAGAAAAGAAAAACCCCCTTTCGGAGGTTTTTCATATGGATTGTAACTAAACCACTTCTCATTAAAAATACATTGGTTTTAAGAAAAGAGGGCAATTCTTTTAAACGTGGTGCCAAAGTAGTAGTGGACAGTTGGCAGCAAACTGCTTCGCGCCTGTTTATAAGTGGTGGCTGCAAAGTGCCACTGCATACTTGTTGAAAATTTGCAGAAACTGAAAGCCTCGCACTAAAATACATAGTTACAACCAACGATTCCGACCAATGAATTACAAAACGCTATCCACAACTCTTGATAAAGACCCATCGCGTGAAATCGCGTTCAAAGAGATTACCGCGATACGTGACGCGGTCACCCACCGAATACCGCTCGTTTGGGGACCATTCTTCGGCATCGGCACAGGAAGTATCGGTTCCCGGATCTCCACCATCGCCAGGATAGGCCTGGTTAGTTCCCGCAACATCTAAATCCGAAATCCGTGCTTGCCGCTGTGGAAGTAGGTTCCCGTTGATATCGGTAATAGTAGGCCTTCCATTTTTACTAAAAGTATAACTACCGTACATCATCGTGGAGTTTATATCGAATTGACTGGTGAGCAACACGGCAGAATTGCTTTTAAAGAATTGATCCACGGCATTGTCCTGGATGTTCTCGAAATTGATGATAATAAAATCATCCCTATCGGGTCTGTTCTGTTCATGAAGATAACCCAGTGTATGGCCCAGCTCATGAATAATGACCACCGCAGTTGCTCTAGTACCCAATCTAATAAAACCACGAGACCCGTTCATTCCCAAAGTAGCCACTCCTGAATTACTATTGGAACCGGAGCTCGAGATTGTAACATAGTTAGACTCATTGGTGCGTTGAACGAAACGAACACTGGTTTTGCTGGTCCACTCGTCCATTGACTGTTGTAGTTCGGCCCTCACCGATGAGCTCAATCCCTGAATAACATAGGGGACCGTATTATTGGTCCACTTTCGTACACCGCCGCCCAATGCCAATTCGGTTTGACCTGCACCGGGAACCGGATTCGCTTCGTAGGTGTCTGGGAAATCTGATAGTTGTTCTTCGAATAGGCGGGTATCGCTCCCGGCAAGACTATAGGTGCCATCGTCTTCCTTTTTCACCTTTACCTGGTCTCCAAGAAAATACTTGGTGATGAATTGGGTCTGGGGTTCGTCTACCGAGACCACTTCTTCATTGGCCGGTTCATCCTTGTCACAGGATGTAAATACCAATCCCATTGCCAAGGCGCCAACCAATAGCAATTTCATTGCATTTTTGTGCTTCTTTTTTTCATTTTCAGCATTCATGTTAAAAAATTTTGGGGTTAATAATGAGCTGAAAGTAGGTATTAGTTTACGGGCAAAAAGTTAAAATCCCATATTTTCGATGTATGGCAGCCCAACGTTTCAACTCTTTTTTTATTGTGTCTGCCGGCCTGCTTAAGGCCCTATCTACCTTCGTTTCATTAACACCTCTTTAAGAAATGCCGCTAAACTTTTTGGTATATTTAGCTAGACTAATAAAATCTAAAAAACAGGGAAAAAAGTGTAGAAAAAAGAAATAGACATATAGGTTACAACACGAATAGTTTTACCACCTTCTATTTTCTTGGTTTTATACATTTTCCTCTGACTAAACCAAAAACTGACGCACTTGAAAAAACGACTACGTTGCCTGTGGATGCTTCTCGCATCACTCTCCTTTTTCGCACAAGATTTTAAGATGGACCTTGTCCAAGATCTCAAACCCAGAAATATTGGCCCTGGGGGTATGAGTGGTCGGGTTACTGCCATTGATGCCGTTCATACAAACCCCGATATCATGTATGTAGGGACTGCTTCGGGCGGACTTTGGAAATCAACTTCCGGAGGTATTAAATGGGAGCCCATTTTTGATAAAGAAGTAACCGCTTCTATAGGTGCGGTGGCCATACAGCAGAGTAATCCGTCAGTGATATGGGTCGGTACCGGGGAAGGCAATCCAAGGAATAGCCTAAATGGGGGCTATGGTATTTATAAATCGCTAGACGGTGGCAAGAGCTGGAAATCGATGGGGTTGGAAAAAACCCGGCATATCCACCGAATTAAAATTGACCCTACGGATCCGAACACCGTTTATGTCGGTGCCATCGGATCTCCTTGGGGCGAACATCCCGAGCGAGGTGTCTTCAAAACTACTGATGGTGGCGCAACTTGGGAAAAAATTCTTTTCGTGAACAACAAGACCGGGGTAGCCGATTTGGTCATGGACCCTACCAATCCCAATAAATTAATCGCCGCCCTTTGGGAACACAAACGAGACCCTTGGTTCTTTAAGTCAGGAGGTGCCGGAAGCGGGCTATATATGACACATGACGGTGGGGAAAATTGGAAAAAACTGACCGAGGAAGACGGCCTTCCAAAAGGGGAACTTGGGAGAATCGGAGTGGCCATCGCCCCAGGAAAACCTAACATTGTCTATGCTTTGGTCGAAGCGAAAAAAAATGCACTCTACAAATCGGAAGATGGAGGCTTTAAGTGGAAAAAAATCAATGATAAGAGCGATATTGGGAATCGACCTTTCTACTACTCCGAAATTTATGTGGATCCACAGAATGAAAATCGGGTTTACTCTGTCTTTACCTATGTGAATGTTTCCGAGGACGGGGGAAAGAATTTTTCCCAACTGATGCCCGCATACAGTGTTGATAATGGCGTGCACCCTGATCACCATGCCTGGTGGATTCATCCCGAAAACGGACAGTTTATGATGGATGGAAACGACGGGGGCATGAATATCACCAAAGATGGGGGCAAGTCCTGGCGTTTTGTCGGCAATATTCCCGTAGCGCAATTTTATCATATCAATATTGACAATGAATATCCATATAATGTATACGGTGGCATGCAAGATAACGGTTCTTGGCGTGGCCCTGCTTATGTATGGCGTGCCCAAGGTATTCGCAATAGTTATTGGCAAGAAATCGCTTTCGGTGATGGGTTCGATGTAGTTCCCGACCGCGATGATTCCCAATTCGGTTATGCAATGAGCCAACAGGGCTTTGTGTCCCGATATGATTGGAAAACCGGTAACAATTACCTCGTTCGTCCTACCCCGCCGGATGCAAAGACCAAATTGCGTTTTAATTGGAATTCAGCTATTGGTCAAGATCCGTTCGACAATAGCACCGTGTACTTTGGAAGCCAGTTTGTACACAAAAGCACTGATAAGGGACTTACCTGGGAGGTGATTTCTCCGGACCTAACCACTAATGATCCCAAAAAACAGAAACAGAGTGAAAGTGGCGGACTCACCATGGATGCCACCGGAGCCGAAAATCACTGTACCCTGTTGGTCATTGAACCGTCGACCATTGAAAAAGATATGATGTGGACCGCCTCTGACGATGGCAGGGTGCATTATACCACAACAGGCGGCAACGATTGGGTAGAAGTCACGAAAAACATCAAAGGCTTGCCAACGGGTAGTTGGGTTACCCAAATAAAAGCCTCCAATAAAAACAAGGGCGAAGCATTACTAGTGGCCAATGATTATCGCAGATTCAACTACACGCCCTATGCCTACCGCACCAAAAACTATGGAAAAACCTGGGAGCGTATCGTTGATGGTACCGATGTAAAAAGTTATACGCTTTCCATAGTCGAGGATATTGAAAACCCGAACCTACTCTTTTTAGGAACCGATGACGGTCTTTATATTTCGTTCGATGCGGGAGAACAATGGCAAAAATGGACCGAAGGTTTCCCTACCGTTTCGACCAAAGACCTTATAATTCAGCCTAGGGAACATGATTTGGTCATCGGCACTTTTGGTAGGGCTGCATGGGTCCTGGACGATATTCGTCCGCTACGGGCGTTGGCAAGCGATATAAGCATTCTCCAAAAAGACATTAAGTTGTTCGAAACACCCATTGCCTACCAAGCTGCCTACCAGCAACCCACGGGGAGTCGATTCGGTGGCGATGCCTTGTACAATGCTGAAAATAGAAAAGATGGGGCGATGATTACCTATTTTATCAAAGAAGGCAAGAAGAAAGAGGAAAAGACGGCGGACAGAAAGGATGAAGACCAAAAGAAAGATGCTTCCGATTCCGCTGGGATGACAACCAAAACCGACCAAGAAGATAAAGAGAAATTGAGCGGGGTACAGAAAAAGGATTCCATTCAGTTCGATTTTTATGACGGTGACCGATTGATTCGAACCTTGAAGTACAAAACTCCCGAAAAAGCAGGTTTTCACCGTATTTATTGGGAAATGGATGAAAAAGGTCCGGATAGGCCGGCACGTAAAATCAGTAAGAAAAAAGAAGAAAGAGGCGGCCGTTCGGTAAAACCAGGAACTTATAACGTAAAAGTCCATTTCGGCAATGCTTCGGACGAAACTACTATTGAGGTCAAATCAGATCCTCGTCTGAATATACCCCAAGAAGCAATTGACGATGCATACTCGTTTTCGAAAAAGATACAGCAAATGACCCAAACCGCTGCAGATGCGGTGAAACAGTTGGTCGAAAACAAGAATGTCGCAAAAAAGTACAGTAAAGAACTGAAAGAGCTCGACAAAGAGAAATACAAAGACCAAATAAAGGCCTCCAAAGACATTGTAAAACAGATCGATTCCGTGGTGGCTCTCTATATCGGTAAAGAAGACAAACGACAGGGGATTACGCGAAATCCTGAAATGACCGTTATGCAACGGCTGCGCAATGCTGGGTACTATGGTGCTACGCGACCGAACGGTACTACTTTGACCGAGAAAAAACTGCTACAATATGCAGAAGAAGAGCTCCAAATGGCTTTGGAAAAAACCAATAGTTTTTTTACAGAAAAATGGAAAGCCTACCGGGAAGAAATTGAGAAATTGGAAGTCTCTCCTTTTAAAGAGGTAAAGTCTTTCAGTATGGAATAAAAGGTAGAAATATGATTATAGAGCACATAGGTCATTGACCTTAGAAAATTGGATATCCCAACGCCATTCAAAATAAAGCGCAAAGAAGAACAGAAATCCTGAAAATGCAAATATGGGGAGAGAAACACATGACAAAGCCTATTCCCCTAGCCTTTATTCTTTTATTATAAGGTAAATAACCTCGGGGCAAGCCCACGGAGGCATTCATAGGAAATTCAATTTTGATTTCGACGTAAACGTTGGAGCATTTTAAATCTCGATTATCGAGTAAACATCAATTAAAAACAACAACTATGAAACAAATTGCAGTAGTATTCCTAATAGCCTGTATATGGGCCTGTAAAGAAAAAGAACCTCCAAAGGCCCCGAGCATTGCGGAGACCATGAAGACCTATACCATTGAACAGATGATGGACAACGAAGCCATTGGAGGCGGTAGCTTTTCGCCGGATAAGTCCAAACTCTTGATATCGAGCAATCGTTCAGGGATTTACAATATGTATACCGTGCCCACCAGCGGAGGGGAGCTCGTACCGGTAACCCAGTCAGATAGTTCCTCGGTCTTTGCCATCTCCTATTTCCCAAAGGATGAACGAATGTTATTTCGCATGGATGGTAATGGTGATGAAATATATCATATCTATCTCAGGGATACCGACGGAAGTCATAAAGATTTAACGCCCTATGATGGCAAAAGAGCCAGTTTTTATGGGTGGACGAAGGACAAGACCGGAGTGTATTTTTCTTCTAACAAACGCGACGAGCGTTACAACGATCTGTACAAGATGGATTTGGAGACCTTTGCTCCTAAACAGATTTATAAAAATGAAGAAGGCTATTTTTTTGGCAGACCTTCCAATGATGAAAAGTATCTTCCATTAATCAAACCCATCAACACCAATGATTCCGACTTGTTTCTCTACCATATGGACACGAAGGAATTAGTCCAGGTCAATAAAAATCAAAGTGCCAATAGTCCCGAGGATTTTTCTCCAGACGGCAACTATTTATACTATACCACTGATGATGGCGGAGAATTTGCCCGATTGATGCGCTATGACATTGCAAACAAAAGTAGTGAAGAAGTATTGCAGCACGAATGGGATATTTTGGGAAGTTATTTTACCGAAAATGGAAAATATCGTGTAACCTATATAAATGAAGACGCCAAAAATGTCATTGAGGTGATGGATGTTGCCTCAGGTGAAAATATCGATTTGCCTTCGTTTGAAAATATGGACATAACCAATGTCGGTTTCTCCGATGATGAAAAGTGGATGCGTTTCTACGCCGGCGGTTCCCATACGCCCTCGAACCTGTATGTTTATAACTTGGAAACCAAAGAACAGAAAAAATTGACAGATGTCTTGAACAACGAAATACAAGCACAGGATTTGGTGAATGCCGAGGTAATTCGCTATAAATCGTTCGATGGCTTGGAAATACCCGCAATCTACTACAAACCCCATCAAGCTTCAGCAGACAACAAAGTGCCTGCGTTGGTTTGGGTGCATGGTGGACCCGGCGGACAGTCGCGCCAGAACTTCAGTTCATTAATTCAGTATATGGTGAATCACGGGTATGCGGTGCTTGCCGTTAACAACCGAGGTAGCAGCGGTTACGGAAAAACATTTTATAAAATGGATGATTTGAACCATGGCGATAAAGACCTAAAGGATTGCGTCGCCGGGAAGGACTGGCTAGCCCTGCAACCGGAAATAAATGCAGAGAAAATCGGTATTATCGGTGGATCATATGGAGGTTATATGACCATGGCCGCCCTTGCTTTTACACCGGAAGAATTTGATGTTGGTGTCAACATTTTCGGAGTTACTAATTGGATTCGTACGCTGCGTAGTATTCCACCGTGGTGGGAAGCCCAGAAAGAAGCCTTGTATTTGGAGTTGGGAGACCCCAATAGTGCCGATTCGGTAAGATTAAAGGCGATTTCCCCCTTATTTCACACCGACAAGGTCGTTAAGCCCTTGATCGTATTACAAGGAGCCAAAGACCCACGGGTACTGCAGGTCGAGTCCGATGAAATCGTAGCGGGCGTAAAGGCCAACGGTGTTCCTGTAGAATATGTACTTTTCGAGGACGAAGGGCATGGTTTCGTGAAGAAAGAGAATCAAATCAAAGCCTATAGTGAAATATTAAAATTTTTGGAAACATATCTTAAAGGGGATGTGGGGAAACCTATTGAAGACGGAAAAATGATGGAACCCGAACCCAGCACTTAAAAGTAACTATAACCGAAAAAGAAACCCGTTTTGAAGTATTTCACAACGGGTTTCATATTTACTACCATACTATCAGGTTAATCAATTAAAAATAACCACTATCACAATAAAAGTAATTGAGTTTTGTCATATTCCCAATTCTTTCAAATCGCCTTAAATCCCTTTTTTTATTGACTTTTGTCAGTTTTCCCACCCATAACGGACGGTACCTTTGTAGCATAAATAGTACGCATGTCCCTCAAAAGATTTTTCATTCTACTACTAGTTATGACAAGTCTCCATAGCACGGCACAGAGAGAAAAAGAGGACTGTTTTGGCACCTGGGCCGTTATTGCCGGCAACCACCAAATTTCGGACAGATGGAGTATTCCTACCGTGGGTGTCCTGCGACACTATGAAATTTTCAGTCATTATGAATTTGCCTTTGCAAGAACCGGACTTACCTATCATTTTAATCCCAAATTATCCGGTACGGTAGGCTATGCATTTCTAGACTCAGAACCCTTTATCGTGAGTCCCGAAGCCAAGGGTGCCCAACAGCATTGGCTGTACGAGCAACTATCCTTAAAATCAAAATTAGGGAAGCTAGACCTTTCACATCGGTATCGATTGGAGAGCCGGTGGATATTAAAGACCGAGGGTACGGTTTTAAGACATCGAATGCGTTATCGGTTACGATTGCAATATCCGTTAGGAAAAAAACTATATGCAAATTTGTTCAATGAAATCTTTGTTTCGTTTCAGGATCCCCTTTTTAACCAAAATCGACTGCATATCGGACTCGGATATAGGGTTCGACCTAATTTGAAATTAGAGCTGGGGTATTTAAAAAATCATTTTACCGATATTCATTGCGATAGAATACGAATCGGACTGGTTTTTAAAACAGATTGGAGGAAGAAATAGATCGCTTAGGGCAGACCAGATAACATTGAGTCTTCGATTATTGAGTAAAACCCATTTTCTTAAGCTTTTTTGGGGAGCTAAGAAATCCATCATTTTAAAAGGATTAAATCTGTTATATTTACCCTAGGGAATCCATTTTTAACATGCATGCATACTTTTGTTTCATGCAATAATATTAGTCTACGTGCCAAAAATCTTCTTTGCGCTGCTGTTTTTTTCGAGTATGATCATGAACGCCCAGCAAACGGGAGAAGACGAATTGGGTTCTTGGCATATGTATTTTGGAATGAACCGAATATCGGACAAACTGAGTATCCATACCGAAGGCCAGTTGCGATACTATGAAACGGGAGAGAACTTTAATCAGTTGCTGCTTAGGACCGGACTCAATTATCATATCAACAAAGACGCCATTGGCACGTTCGGTTATGCCTTTATTGACACCGATGCGTCTTTTGAGGAATTTCCCGGGGACCGGGACATTATCGAGCATCGTATTTTCGAGCAGTTTATTCTAAAAAACAACGAGTGGGAACTTGGTTTTGAACATCGATACCGTTTGGAACAACGTTTTTTAGATTTTGGTAATGGGGACAACGAACTACAACATCGTGCTCGGTACCGTTTACAAATAATGCTACCCTTGACAGATATTTTTTTCTTGAACTTTTATGATGAAGTTTTTTTGAACCTACAAGGAACCATTTTCGGACAAAATCGACTCTATGCGGCTATTGGTCTGAACGTTACGGATAATTTGAGCGTACAATCAGGGTATCTGAAAAACCACTTTAACTCGGTCAACTTTGATCGCTTACAAGTTGCTGTTTTTTACAATCCCGATTTCAGGAAGAAGAAAGAGTAAGAAACTTAGGAAATAGCGATATGATATAACCGGAATCTAGAGTGGGATATCTTCAATTGTTTGCAATGAACCCGTGCTACGAACGACAAAAGCGCCATGTACCGTTGATTTAAATCGGTCTATTGCTCCAAACACTAAAGAAAATAGTATGAGCTTACAAAAAGTAACATTTCAAAACAAAGAAGGACAGACCTTGGTAGGACGATTGGAACTACCGGCGAACAGCCGCCCCCACAACTTCGCTATTTTTGCACATTGCTTTACCTGTAACAAAAACCTTATTGCGGTTAAAAATATTGGAAAGGCATTGACTTCCAATGGGTTTGGGGTCCTACGGTTCGACTTTACCGGTTTAGGGGAAAGTGAAGGCGATTTTGCCGACACCAATTTTTCGGGCAATGTAGAAGATCTGGTGGCCGCTGCCTCTTACCTTGAAAAGCATTATGAAGCCCCTACCTTATTAATAGGCCATTCCCTCGGCGGGGCTGCTGTCATATTTGCTGCAGAACAGATTAAATCGGTCAGTGCACTGGCCACCATTGGAGCCCCATCTGACCCCACCCACGTGCAGCATCTATTACGAAGCGGATTGGAAGAAATAGAAGCGAAGGGAAAAGCAACCGTAAATCTTAGCGGTAGGGACTTTACCATTAAAAAACAATTTCTCGATGACTTGAAGACCAAATCCCTACCTGAGACAGTAAAAAGGCTTCGCAAACCCTTACTCATTATGCATTCTCCCCAAGATGATACAGTAGGAATAAAAAATGCCGAGCAAATTTACGTGGCCGCCCACCATCCGAAAAGTTTTGTTTCTTTAGACGGGGCAGACCATTTATTAATGAACAAGGCCGATTCACAGTACGCCGGTAAGGTCATCGCAGGTTGGGCCCAGCGTTACCTAAACGTGCCGGAAACGACTCCTTTGAAATCAAAACATCATGTGGTGGCCAGTTTAGATGGTGAAGATGTATTTACAACCCCTATGAAAGTGGGCAATCATTACATGACCGCTGACGAGCCTATCGAGGTAGGGGGTAATGATTTTGGGCCGTCACCCTATGAATTGGTCTCAGCAGGGCTTTCTGCCTGTACGGCGATGACTGTTCAAATGTACGTTAGAAGAAAGGGATGGCCATTGGAGAATATCGAAGTTCATACCTCGTACAGTAAGTCGCATGCAGCCGACTGTGAAGCTTGCGAATCGCCCGATTCGAAGATAGATACCTTTAACCGCGATATAAAATTAACCGGCGACCTTACCGAAGAGCAGATAAAACGTATTTTGGAAATAGCCGATAAATGTCCGGTACACAGAACATTGCACAGTGATACACAAATCCTGACCCAATTGATCCCATGATGAAAAGCCTAGCCTTTGAAGTGTGTCTCACGGGAGGTTACGGTATCGTATTGCCACCAAAGATCATAGCTCCTTTTTTGGAATCAGGTAAAAAGCGCGTAAAGGTCGAAGCGACCTTTGATGGAAAAACCATCACGTTTCATGGAGCTATACAGCGTAGGGGCGATTTTCATTTTATGATGTTTGGGAAAAACTATCAAAAAGCATTGAATGTTTTTCCAAACGACTACTTTCAACTGCAGTTCTTTGAAGATACTTCTAAATATGGAGTTGAAATATCCGAAGAACTAGAGGCCGTGCTACTTAGCGATCATGATGCTTTTGAAATCTTCGAATCGTTTACAGATGGCAAAAAAAGGGGGATTATTTACATGATTTCAAAGTATAAGGGATCCCAAACACGTATCGATAAGTCACTTTTGCTATGTGAAAACTTAAAAAACGGCATTCGGGACAACCGCGAGTTGTTAAAATCATTTTGAGTGACCGTTGACATCGGCTTTTATTTTGTTTAACTTTATGGCACGATTTAAAAACAGAAAACAAATGAAAAAAATAAAAGTATTGCTATTGGGGTTGGTTGTCGCACTTTCTTATCAATGCAAGGAAGTGAAAAAAGAAGCCGAAAAGGCCGGCGAAGAGGTTGACACAGCTGTAGAAGAGATGAAAGAAGAGGTAGTTGTCGAAAGTATTAAATTTTCGATGGAACCCAAGAGCGATAGTGATGTAAAAGGCGAAGTAACCTTTACAGAGGAAAATGGCGAAGTAAAGATGATAGCGATGCTCACGGGGCTTTCGGAAGGCGAGCATGCAATTCATATACATGAAAAGGCCGATTGCTCTTCAGCTGATGGAAAATCAACAGGCGGTCACTGGAACCCAACCAACGAACCGCACGGAAAATGGTTGGCCGCCGAAGGTTATCACAAAGGAGATATAGGAAATTTTACGGTCGGTGCCGATGGAACTGCTAAGGTCGAATTTTCAACTGATCAGTGGTGTATCGGCTGTGATGATGAAAATAAGAACATCGTAGGCAAGGCTGTTATCGTACACCAAGGTATTGACGATTTTGTCTCACAACCCAGTGGTGCCGCTGGTGCCAGAGTAAGTTGTACCGGTATTATTCAATAAATTTACCCTTCCAAAAAGAAAGAAAGCTGCCTAAGAAAGGGCAGCTTTTTTTATGGTAGATTTTAAAAATAAATCAACACATATCGACTTTTACCAAAAACTTAAGAAAACTCCGTTTTCTTTTTAGTATTCAGTGTTTTGTTGAGTGCCTTTTGAGCAGCAAACAAACGATAAGCGATAAAAAACATGATTAAGAACCAAGCAAAAAAAAGTGTGTATTCCATAACAATTGGGGGATTTTGTGGAACAATGTTCGGTTAAATTCAAGTCCAAAAAATGGGGGGCATTTTGGAACTTTTCTATTTTGTTGAATGCTAAATGTAAAATATAAAATTGAAAATTCCTACATAAAATAAAAAAATAACACTTTTTACTTGTCAGCTTCTTTTCATATCCGGTACGTGACTATTAACTGATTTATCAATTAAATAACCCATTAGACCAAGCCCAATGAATATATTTATACTATTTTTAGACCTTAATCATTTCTGAAATGAACCCTTCGGCCACTGGATGGATCAATAAATTTGGATCTGAAATAAGAGACCAACTCGACTACTACACCAGCTTCGCAGACCTTTACACAGATCTTAAGGAGACCGGCTTTGTGTACGGAATCAATACACAAATTCCACAATTTATACATACGGCCCATACCCTATCAGAAGATGAAAAAGCGAAAATCAATTTATTGGCCGCACTGTATTACACCTACCGCTTAGAAAGAAAAGAGACCAAGTTCGCGGTATTCCTAGAAGAGATATTTGAATTTTACAAAGCCCTAAGAATTAACCAAATATCATTTTTAGCCAGTCTCTTTTCCGAAAAGAACACTTCGTCAAAACTGGAAAAACTTATTGATTCTAGAGTATATCTGGCAGATAATCTGATTAGTAAAACCTTTAATAGCATTATAACCAATTCGCTGTTATTCATTGATATACTCCTTTTCAAAAGATACCTCAAACTACCTAACAGTATCTACGAGCATGCACAGTTATTGGAATATTTGGCCATCAATATTACATATCATGCCCTTAATTCAAAGGAAAAGAACAGGAACGATGAGAAGCTGGCACAGCTTTTTGCAGCATCACTTACTTTTATCGATAGTGATTCACAACATTTTGATGGTTCGTACCGAGAACAATTGTTAGAAAACCGTACCCATTGGGAAAATCGATATTTTTTGGATATTGCTTGTTTAACCGTCTGGGAAGACCATTCTCTTGAATACCGAGAATCGGAGTTTATCTTCGGAATCGGACAGGATCTTGGTTTCAATACCGAAATCATTTCTACGGCCCTAAATGAAATCACTTCTTTTTTTCAAAAGAATTCCCATACCATTCCCTATCTGAAGAACCAGAATTTAGCGATACAATTTTATGACAGCATGTCTAAAATTGTAAACAAACTCATTTTAAGAAATAGCAAACGTTTGCAAAAAGAACTTTCGGAAAGTAAGGAACTTGTCGCACTGATTTCTAAATCTACTGTTAAGGACCTTAGTAAAGAAGAAAGAAAAAAGATGCAAAATCAATTACTCGATATCTTTAAAACCATCCCCTCTCTTGCCATTTTCATGTTACCTGGAGGAGCTGTTTTGTTACCAATTTTCATTAAATTAATCCCTAAGTTGTTACCCTCTTCTTTTGATGACAATAGAGTTGAAAAATAGGATTTTACGTATTAAATTTGCACTATAAGAAAAATCTATTGCCGCTATTAATTGTTTTTAAATCAGAATTTTAACCTACTCTACTCCAACCAAAACTTAAAATCACGAACACGCTCCCTACTTACGATGATTTCCTGTTCCGAAAAGCGGTTCAATTTAATTTGCAAGCGTGAATTTGTATAGGAAACAATATCCTTGATATGGTTGATATTGATATAGAATTTTCGACTTACCCGAAAGAATGTTTTTGGCTCCAACTCGGATTCCAACCCCTCCAAAGTTGTTTCCAACAAATAATTCCTTCCGTCCGAAGTAGCCGCATAGGTTCCCTTGTTTTCACTATAAAAACATTCTACCTCATCGGCATTGATTATTTTCAGGTGCTGCCCTACCCTGGTCGTGAACCTCTTTTTGTATTCCCTTTCCAAAGGATTGACAAGTAATTTTTTTATGTCTTCAAAATCCAAAGCCAACTTTTGGGCCTCGGGTTTGAGTTCCCGATACTTTTTGACCGCCGACTCCAGTTCTTCGTCGTCAATAGGTTTTAAGAGGTAATCGATACTATTGAGCTTAAAAGCCTGTAGCGCATATTCATCGTAAGCGGTCGTAAAAATAATCGCGCTTCGCACATCGACCTGTTCAAAAATCTCAAACGAAAGTCCGTCGGACAATTGGATATCCAGAAAAATCAAATCGGGATGCGTATTGTTCTGAAACCATTCAATGGCTTCTTCAACGGAATGGAGCATTGTGGCTACCGGAACGCTCAGTTCCTCTAAAAGTCTTACCAAACGCCGCGCGGCGGGTTTTTCATCTTCGATAACGATTGTGGTCATTTTTTCTTTTTGCGTTTTAGGTGTTAGGTTTAAAATACGGTTATTAGTCTCCCTTCTTATCTATATCTTCGTCCATGTACTTTTTGATCTGACGGTCTTCCCATTCTTTTAGCACTCCGGGCTTTAAATCTTTTAAGCGCAAAGGCCTTGATTGAAATTTAAATACATACAGGGCATGAATGGCCAAGCCTATCCCCCATACCACCAGCGTCCCAATAATATTCCATTTAAACCAGTTAAGAACGTCCGGGTCGTTGATCCCGTTCTCTTGAAAGAGATTAAGCACCCAATATTTTAAGACCAGTAGCCCCAGATTCCCCACAATATAAACCCTTAAATGCTTGTAAAAATTCTTAATATGGGCTACTCGCTTTTTAGCTCTAATAAATTTTTCCGATAAGTTATTTTCCATTGTTTCCATTCCTAGCCGTTATTGTTTTGGAGCTTCTTCCCCCATGTATTTCCGAATCTGCCGTTCTTCCCATTTTGGACCAAATAAAGGTCTGGAAGCAAAGACTTTAAGTGCATGAATCACTAGGAAAAACCCCCAGATTATAGAGGTGCCATAAGTATCCCAAAAAATTGAACCCAAAAAACCAGGGTTTCCAAGCGCTTCTTTACTTATCAGAATAACGGTCACCCGGCCCTGAAGCAGTAACAAGGCACTATTCACAACCAGGTAAATGGTAATATGACGATACAACCTTCTTAACTGGCCAACTCTTTTTTTGGCCCTTTCAAACTTCGATAACTTTTTATCTTTTGCCATCGCCTATTCTAAAACGATATTTTTCTGCTTCCTTGCGGTCTTCCTCAATATATTTTTGAATCTGTCGTTCTTCCCACGACTTGCTAAAAACACTATATCCGAAAGTCTTTGCGGCATGGAATGCCAGTCCAATACCCCAAGCGAACCAAACGAAAAAAGTTCCTACATTCCAGAAGGCCTCGGTAAGGGTTTCGCCGTCATTTAAATTCCCGATAATCTTGCTGCTGGTAATGAACGTATTCACAATGATATAGACAATCAGATGTACGTAAAACCCCTTCAACTCTTCTACGCGTTCTTTGGCTCTTGCCTCTTTGCTTTTGCTATTTCTTTCCATCTTACTGCTTTTTTAGTTTATTGCCAACGTCCTTTTTGATCTTCCTCTTCCATGATCTCTCTTATTTTTCGCTCCTCCCATTCTTTTCCAAAAAGCGGATTCCATCCAAAAGCCTTTAATGCGTGAAATACGAGTCCGATTCCCCAACCGAAGGCTGCCCATAAAAACCAGGGATGCCGCCATTCGTTCGTGTAATAATTCAATGCCCCTAAAAACGATATGACCAGTACGTAGGAAATTAGACTAGAGTAAAATTTCTTAATTCTTGATACCCTTTCTTGAGCTCTTAAGTATTTGTCGTCGTTGTCTAAAAAATTCATGTCGGTATTTGTTTTATTGTACCCTACAAATCTCTTAAAGAATAGGTCGGTTTTCAAAGGTGAATGCCCGAACTGTCATTTTCAAAGGATGAATTGTTCAAAGCCACCACTTCTTCAGCGTAGTGTTAAAAATTTTCATCTTCCATATACTTTCTCATCTTTCGCTCTTCCCAACGCTTACCCCATAACGGATGGTACCCGTACGCTTCCATACCATGACTGATTACGCCATAGCCCCATCCTAAAACAGGAAAAATAATCCATGGGAAACTGGTCGTATGATAGTTTAAATACGCCAAAAAAGGAATTACAATACAGTAACTGATCAGGTTTCCATAAAAACTCTTGATAGCCTCAACCTTTTCTTTCGCTTTTTGATAGCGCTTATCGGCAATAAACTCTTTCTGAGTCTCTACCACCGACACTTGCTTACGCAGCATAGGCAAGTGCACTTGGAAATCGGTAGCGGATTTCTCGATAACCATTTCACGATTGCTCAATAGACCATAGCGTTGTTGAATGTTCTGCAATCCAACACCGCTGCTTTTCTTCACCACTTGCTTCTCTTGCAGGTTGTTTTGTACGGTTAGGACACCCCCTTCTTCAAAAATTCTTATATGTAGCGGTTTCGATTTGGTTACGACATTATGCTTCACCGCGTTCTCTAACAGCAATTGCAAGGACAAGGGAACGATCTTCGCTTCTGGATCGTTACTTTTTTCTGGAATATCAAGCACTATACTGTCTTCGAACCGCATCTTTAAAAGACGTACGTAGGTTCGTGCAAACTGAAGTTCCTCATCTACCGATACCAAATCTTTATTTTTTTGTTCCAACACATAGCGGTATACTTTGCTTAAAGAGGTGGTGAATTTTTGTGCCTGATAGGGATCTTCCTCGATCAAACTGGTCAACACATTTAAGCTATTGAACAGAAAATGGGGGTCTAGTTGATTTTTAAGGGCATCAAATTTGGCGGAAGCGGTCCCTGCAATGATTTTCTGCTCCTTGACTTTGTTTTCCTGCCTATTCTTATAGTACAGGGCTACATAAAAAACAAGCGCTACAACTACTGAAATAAGTAACGATAACTGATATTGCTCAAAGCTTTCCTCTTCTACAAACTCAAAAAAATCCTTCCCGTAGATTCCCACCAATAAGACCGTTCTAGAGACAAGAACACCTATGAACGAAAACAAGATATGTCCTAAAATAGCCAGCGAAAACCGCTTAAGGGTAAAAACGTTCATTTGAAAACGCTCAACGACAAACCGAAACCAATAAACGTTCGACATGTATATGATCAGGGAGAATACAAAGGTCTCCCAGAAATTCTTCCACAGGAACTCGTAGCTAATACCGTTTACAAACCTTCCCGTAAAATAGTAGATGGCCATAAACACCAAATACACCGAGAGGGATACGATTACGGCATTTCTAAAATGTTGTTTTAAAAATTTCATGAATATCTACTTACCACAACTTTCCAAAGTGGCCTCCGCTTGTTCCACACCCCACTTCGGGTAGAACTCGTCTTCAGGTTTAAAGGTAGCAAAAAGTTCAATGGCGCGTTCTACATCACGGCAATAGGGAGCAGGGTCTTGTCCAAAGTATTTGGCGGAACCCATGTCCCATTGGGCTTTTGAAAGCACTACACGCGGATTGTCGGGAGCCAGTTGTAATGCCTTCTCGTAAAGACTTGCAACTTTACCAGAAAGTGTCATCCCGTACGTAGCATCGAAGGCTATCCAAGCGGTATGCAGCATCGCCTGCTGTACCAAAATCTCCGGATTATCGGGAGAGATCGTGTTTGCCAAATCTATAAACTCCTGCGCCTTTTCAAGTTGCTGGCCCAGAGTCGCCTCGTCTTTTTCCCCGAAGGAAGCGATGGTGTTAATTTGCGCCACATAATAAGAAGGCAACCAATTGTCTACCTCTACCGATGCGATACGCTCAAATAAATTGGAAGCCTCCACCGATTTTCCCTCTCCCCAAAGGGCGAAGGCCTTTTTCATACTTTTAGCATACTGGTCCTGGGAAAAGGCAACAGCCGAAGTTAAAAATAGTACAAGTGCGACCGATTTCTTCATGATATTGTTTTTTATGGTGTATCTGGCAAACTTGCAATAACATTCAGATGTTGCGAAAGAAGAAATACCGAGTTGTCATTTTTTTGGGATGGATCGTAACCGTCCCCTAGTTCATCCGAGACTATCGATCAAAGACTGTATGTAAATTTGAATAAAATCATGTACAATGCTGTTTATTACTGAACCAGGGCTCGTCTAATATGATTATTTTTCAGAAAAATAGATCTCGGTAACCCATCATCGAATAGGAACGTTTTTTACATACACCAAGAAACCCATTTCATCAAATCAAAAAAAGGAACACCACATGGAAAAAATAGTTGACCGACCCATATCGACTGCTATGGGAATCGTAGCATTCCTTTTGCATTTTTTAATATGGTACAAAACCCAAAAAACCAACCGTGCCTCTGTTGACACTCCCATCCGAGGCGTCCACAACCCCCATTCCGATGACCCTATTCAAAATTGCTATCTTTAGGAAAACCGATAACTAAAAGTTATGAAATCATTCAACACACCGCTAGAGGCTTTTTTCTATTGGGAGCGTACGGATTCCGAGCGCATATTTCTTCGACAACCGATCAATGGGGCCTATAAAGATTACACCTATGGGACGGCCGGCCTAGAAGCCCGAAAGATTGCCTCGGCCTTATCGGCATATAGCCTTCCTGCGAAAAGCCAAATAGCCTTACTCTCCAAAAACTGCGCCCATTGGTTTATAGCAGATTTGGCCATCATGATGGCCGGGCATATTTCGGTACCGATCTACCCCACCTTAAACGCCGATTCAATTAAGGAAATTCTGACGTTGAGCCACGCAAGGGCCATTTTGATAGGGAAGTTAGATGATTTCGGATCCCAAAAAGCCGGCATTCCAGACATTCCCACGATAAGTATCGGACTGTACGGACAAAACAGCGGCGACGTATGGGAAAATCTATTGGAACAGTACCAGCCCCTTGAAAAATGCCATGAGCAACATCCGGATGACTTAACCACTATTATCTATACGTCTGGAACCACAGGAATTCCAAAAGGTGTCATGCACAGCGCGGGAAATTTTATGACCAGTGCCCGTGCACTGATAGACCTGGTCACCCTCCCGGAACACCCCAGACTCTTTTCGTATTTGCCCCTGTCCCATATTGCAGAACGGGCCGGAGTGGAAATGCGCGGAATCACGATGGGCGCCCAAATCTATTTTGCCGAATCACTCGATACGTTTGCGCGAGATTTGGAAGCGACCCAGCCCCACTCTTTTGGAGCCGTACCCCGGATAATGACCAAGTTTCAAGAAAAGATACTGGAAAATCTTCCTCAAAAAAGACTAAATCTTTTACTTAAGGTGCCATTACTAAATAAATTGATAAAAAATAAATTACAACAAAAATTAGGATTAAAAGAAGCTCAAATAATAGTTTCCGGTGCCGCCCCTATGGCCAGTAGTCTTATTCGCTGGTATCATCGCATCGGAATCGAAATCAACCAAATGTACGGGATGACCGAGGATTGTATCATTTCACATACAAATCTTCCCGGGGCGGATAAGATCGGTACGGTGGGGAGAACGCTTCCCAATGTACAGACCAAACTGTCTCCCGAAGGTGAAATCTGCATCAAGAACGATTGTCTGATGTTAGGTTATTTCGAGGCCCCAGAAGTTACTAAAAAGGTCTTTACCGATGATGGTTTTTTAAAGACAGGAGACATCGGGGAATATGATCATGACGGGTATCTCACCATCACAGGAAGGGTCAAAGATCAATTCAAAACAGATAAAGGCAAATATATTTCACCGGCGCCCATTGAATTAGCGCTATTAAAAAATAACGACATCGACCAAGTATGTATTGTTGGAACGGGGATTCCGCAACCTATCGCTTTAATAACACTATCGTTGCTCGCAAGGAAAAAACCAAAATCTTTGATGGCTACCGGGCTCTCGGAAACACTTACGGCCTTGAATCCCACTTTGGAAAAACACGAGAAAATTGAAAAGATAGTGGTAATGAAAGAGGATTGGACCGTGGATAACGGACTCATTACCCCTACCTTAAAGGTGAAAAGGACCAGTATTGAAAAAATCCACCAACCGTTCTACACTTCTTGGTTCAAAAAAGATGAGCAGGTTATCTTTGAATGAGCGGGCACCAATTCTTCGATGCTTATTTTATGAGCCATTCCCTTGCGTATGAAAAGAAAAGGGCCAAAACCCAATCTATTGCCCTACCTTTGCCGCTTATTGAACATACATGACGTTTAAAGAACTCGGTATTGCCGAACCAATTTTAAGAGCAGTCGAAACAGAAGGCTATGCTTCTCCCACTCCCATTCAAGAAAAAGCGATTCCCATTCTTCTTAAAGGCAAGGACCTACTGGGAGTGGCACAAACAGGCACTGGAAAAACAGCGGCCTTTGGGATTCCCATATTACATCATTTGTACAATGCAAAGAAAAGAACAGCGCTCCACAACGGACAAGGAGGCAAACGTCGCATTAAAGCGCTGGTCGTAACTCCTACGAGAGAGTTAGCGATTCAAATTGGGGAGAGCCTAACCGTGTATGGGAAACATACCGGACTTCGAAATACTGTTATTTTTGGTGGTGTAAAACAGGGGAAACAGGTGACCGCCCTGAAAAACGGAATCGACGTATTGATCGCTACACCCGGCAGATTGCTAGACCTTATGAATCAAGGGTTTATTTCGTTTCGGGATTTGGATTATGTAGTACTCGATGAAGCCGATCAAATGTTGGATATGGGCTTCATACACGACATTAAAAAAATAATCGCCAAATTACCCCCAAAACGACAATCACTTTTCTTTTCGGCAACCATGCCCAAGGACATCGTAGATCTTTCCAGAAAATTACTGGGTGATTTTGAACGGGTTACCATAAAACCCGAACAGGCTACTGCAGAAAAAGTGGAACAAGGGGTATACTTTGTTAGTAAAAGGAATAAACCAAAATTGCTGGTGCACTTAATTCGAGAGCGGTCTAAGGAATCCATCTTGGTCTTTTCACGCACTAAGCACGGAGCAAACAAAATCGTGAAAAAGCTGGCTCAGGCCGATATTAGGGCTGCGGCCATTCACGGGAATAAATCACAAACAGCCCGTCAGAAAGCATTGGGCGACTTTAAGGACGGGAAACTCAATGTATTGATCGCCACCGACATTGCAGCCAGGGGCATCGATGTGGAGGAACTTTCACTCGTAATCAACTTTGACCTTCCCAATGTTCCGGAAACCTACGTGCATCGCATCGGAAGAACGGGACGCGCCCACGCCAGTGGTATTGCCCTCTCTTTTTGTGATAAAGACGAAAGACCCTATTTGCGCGATATTGAAAAACTGATCAAGCAGACCGTACCAAGAATGCCAGAACATCAGTTTGTAGATGAAAACGAAGAAAGCGAAACTACAAATCGAGAAAACGCCCAAAAACCAAAGAATCCCAATACGACAAGAAATAGGAATCGAAATCGTAATAGGAATAGAAATAGGAACGGAAAATCGAACTACCGCGGAGGGCAGCACAAAAACAGAAACAGGGATAGAAAAGGCGGCGAATCGCAAAAAAAAGACTAGGCATTACCAACAAAGCAGTTTAAACTTTTTCAATAACGAATTGTAATGGGGGCACAAAAGCAGTTATTCATTTACGGTAGTGGTAGGCATACCCATCCGTTCTTGAACTATATGGCCAAACTAAGCGGGAAAAAGTCTCCTAACTTTTGTTTTATTCCCACAGCCAGTGGGGATGATCAAGATTATATAGATTCATTTTATCAAGTCTGCGCCGACCTAAACGCAAAGCCGTACGTATTACGGGTTTGGATAAGCTCTTATAGTCAGCAAGAAACGTATGCAGAACTCATCGATCAAATGGATGCCATCGTCGTGGGTGGTGGCAACACATTGAACATGTTGGCCATATGGAAAGCCCAAGGCATCGACCTTTTGCTTCGAAAAGCATATGACCGCGGAGTGGTAATGGGCGGCGGAAGTGCCGGCTCCCTTTGTTGGTTCAATGCCGGTACTACAGATTCACGCCCAAAAGAATTGAGTATTGTAAAAGGAATGCAATTTATTGACAAGAGTCATTGCCCACATTACAACTCGGAAAAATCGAGACGGCCCTTGTACCATAAAAATATTCTCGAAGGTGCTTTGTCCGAGGGGTATGCCTGTGACGATCGTGCGGCAATTCATTTTGTAAATGAAAAGGTACAAAAAGCAGTAGCGCTCGATACTGCCAGCAACTCCTACTACGTTTATGCCGAAAACGGAAAAATAATGGAGCAGCGATTAGATAGTGAACTGATATAGAAACACATCCCTATAAGGTCAGTATCTAACGCTGACCGTTCTCTAAACATCATCCGGGACAATCATGGCCCCACTAAATCCGAAACCTGAGCTAGACAAAGAATAGAATCCTGATCCAAGGCTTTCCAACCGTGATACATTTAATCGCACTGTTGAAACCTTGCTCTTTCTCCCGGAAAGTATCCCTGAAATCCTTATCTTGAATACGCGTTTAAAACACCTAACTGAAGTTACGGATATGAAAAAACAACTACTGATTGTCCTATTGATGACTGCACCTTTTTTACAGGGTCAGGTTAAATCGAACTTGGAACTGACCGATATCTTCTCCATGGAGTATATCAGCGAACCACAAATTTCTCCTGATGGTAATAAAATTATCTACGTGCGTAATTTCAAGGATATCATGACCGACAGAAACCTATCGAACCTTTGGATAGCAGATTTTGATGGGTCGAACAATCGCCCGTTGACCATTGGAAATCAAAATGACTTTTATCCGAGATGGTCGCATGATGGCAAAAAAATTGTTTTTAAATCAAATAAGGCCGATGGCAAAATGAAGCTCTACTTGATGTGGATAGATACGAGAGAAGTGCTACCGTTGACCAACACACCTCAGGTACCTGCCCAAGTGAGCTGGTCTCATGACGACCGATACCTTGCCTTTAATATGTTCGTACCGCAAAAAAATAAGTCCATTATAAAAATGCCGGAGAAACCGGAAGGCGCCAAATGGAATACCCCTCCGACTTATATAGATCAATTAAACTATCGTGGGGATGGGCAAGGTTATTTGAAAGGCGGCCATATGCAATTGTTTACCCTTTCGATCGATGGCGGCACTCCAAAACAGTTGACAACCACCGCTTCGGACCACGGGGCTCCCGTTTGGGCCAAAAACAATACAAGTCTTTATTTTTCGGCCAACTTTCATACCGATGAAGATTTCGAGCCAAATGACAGCGAGCTGTACGAACTCAAGTTATCGGATAACAGTATCGCTCCCCTCACCGATCGATACGGACCAGACGACTCCCCCACACTATCGCCCGATGGAAATATGATCGCATACATAGGGCTAGACGATCAACTACTGGGCTATCAATTGAACGAACTATATGTAATGGATACCGGCGACAAAAGGCCCAGGCTATTATCCGGTAATTTTGATCGCAACATTCAAAATATACAATGGGCAGGAGATGGCAAAGGACTTTATTTTCAGTATAATGATCAAGGGGACACTAAAATAGGCCATCTATCCCTTAATGGATCAATGACCGAAGTATCAAAGGGCTTGGGCGGTACTTCATTAGGAAGGCCTTACAACTCGGGCAGCTTTACCGTATCTAAAAACAATCGCCTGGCATATACGCTCGGAGGAACTGAACATCCTGCAGATTTGGCCGTACAAGACAAAAAAGGTTCGAAAAGGCTCACCTTCGTCAATGACGACCTGTTTTCTTTTCGAGAATTGGGCAATGTCGAGGAACTCTGGTGGGAATCATCTTTCGACCAACGTAAAATTCAAGGCTGGGTGGTAACACCACCGGGTTTTGACCCTACGAAGAAGTATCCTTTCATATTAGAAATACATGGAGGTCCCTTCTTAAGTTACGGTTCGGTTTTCACTGCAGAAATTCAAGCAATGGCGGCTGCAGGTTATGTTGTTCTATATGCCAACCCTAGAGGTAGTGCTAGCTACGGGCAAGAATTTGGGAATTTGATCCATCACGATTATCCCAACCACGACTATGAGGATTTGATATCGGGTGTTGACGCTGTTATTAAGAAAGGCTACGTGGATGAAGAGAATCTCTTTGTCACCGGAGGTAGCGGTGGTGGAGTACTTACGGCATGGATCGTTGGTAAAACGAACCGTTTCAGGGCCGCAGTAGTCGCAAAGCCCGTAATTAACTGGACAAGTTTCGTCCTCTATGCCGATAGTCCGGCATTTTTCTCCAAATATTGGTTCGGCAAAAAACCTTGGGAAGATCCGGAAAACTATTTTAGACGTTCTCCCCTTTCCTATGCCGGTAATATAACCACCCCGACGATGCTACTCACCGGGGAAGAAGACTATCGAACCCCCATTGCTGAATCCGAGCAGTTTTACACCGCCTTAAAATTAGAAGGGGTCGAAACCGCCATGGTCCGCATTCCGGGTGCATCGCATGGTATTGCCAATAGGCCCAGCAATCTCATTGCCAAATTGGTCAGTATACTTGCCTGGTTCGAGAAATATAAAGAATAGCCTTCATGATCGGAAAAGTCGGTGAAAAGGTCACAGTGCTGTTTCGTAAATACATGCCCGATGCTTTTGTATTTGCCATTTTGCTAACCCTGATCGTAGCACTGGGGGCCATTTTCGTAGTTGACGCATCGCCAATTGAAGTAATTATCGCATGGTATGATGGCTTTTTTGATCTTTTGGCCTTCGGTATGCAAATTGTTTTGATTATTATCACTGGTTTTTCGATTGCCCTCTCCCCCACTATCAATAAGGGAATCGATTATTTGACCCGATTTATAAAGACTCCGCGACAAGTATATTTTTTCGTGGTCATGATCGGCATGTTATTCTCATTGGTGAGTTTTGGATGGTTGGTCATTACGGCCGTTTTAGCCCGAGAGCTGGCAATGAGGGTTCGAGGAGTGCATTATCCTTTTCTAATCGCCTGCGTGTACCTCTCTATGAATAGTTGGGTCATGGGGTTGTCAAGTTCCATTCCGCTATTACTGAATACGGAGCATAATTTTTTAATAGAAGCAACTATTCTACAAGCTGTGTTGCCTACATCCTATACCTTGGGCTCACTCTTGAATATCGTCATGATTTTTTTAATGGTCATCGGCACACCCATTCTGATGATATTGCTTATACCAAAACAGGGTAGCGTAAAGGAACTTACCGTTCTTTTATCGGGGGATTCCGAAAATACCGAACAAAGTATTCAAGAAGAAGCAGCCAGTATCGCACTCCCACAAAGGTCTGTATCGGATCGATTAAACAATAGTATTGTTTTGCAAGCCATTATTGTTCTAATGGGCGCCACTTATATAGTGTATCACTTTAGTACCAATGGTCTAGACCTCAATTTTAATATCATGATTTTCCTATTCTTGATATTAGGGCTGGCATTGCACAAAACTCCCATTCGATATGTCGTTGCAATGAAGCGTGCCAGTAGCAATATCTCTGGGGTTTTGTTCCAATATCCTTTCTACGCAGGTATTATGGGAGTCATGCTTTATACCGGACTGGGGAAACAATTGGCAGCGCTATTGGCTTCTGTGGCGACAATGGATTCTTATCCCTTTTTCGCCTACCTCACTGGAGGGATTGTCAATTTTGCGATTCCTTCTGCGGGTGGGGAATTTGCCGTAGTCGGTCCCGGTATTATCGAAGCGGTCAAGGAAATCGGAGCGGGACTTCCAGAGCATGAAATCAATGGCATGATCTCAAGAGCATCTATGGCTATTGCCTACGGTGAAAGTTTGAGCAATATGCTGCAGCCTTTTTACCTGTTATTGGTTATTCCGATTATGGCAAAAGGGGTGCAAATTCAAGCAAGGGATGTTATGGGTTATTTAATGATTCCTTTCCTCTTGCTTTTTTTGATTCAGTCCTTGTTAGTGGTATTCGTGCCTATCGTTTAAAAATCGAGAAAAAAACAAGATGCACCTCTTACTTGCATCTACAAATTCATATATCTCGATAGAATGTCAATCCGTTTTTAAACGGGTCATAAAAAGCAAATTCCCTAGTGCCCCAGGCAGTTTCCCTTAACAGGGTATGTGCATGAAAAACATCTTTTTGGGCGAGCTCCTCATACAAGGCGTCAATATGTTCGGTTACGATCCGTAACATGGGCCGGTCCATTGCTACCTCCCACTCGGCCGAGTCGTGCCATTGCAAATGAATTTCGACCGCATCCCTCAGCACTCCGGCATACTTGGGGTTTTTGGAATCGTCTGCAAAGGCAATTTTAAAACCCAATCGATTTACGTAGAAATCAAGCGCCTCCAATACATCGCTAACGGGTAGTACGGGATGAATTTGATGTAAAAATCCCTTTGATTGCATGCCTTAAATGTAAGGGTTAATTAGTACATTGTCAATCCTCTTAATCGTGTTGAATATGCCAGCCAGGTGCCTTTTCTTTTCGTTTTTGCTGACTTCATCAATTCTTGTTGCGCAAGATGCCGCCTTAAAAGTGATAACCTACAATATTAAATACGATAATGAAAAGGATACGGTAAATAACTGGGACGACCGGAAAGACGGTATGGTAAAACTCCTAAAGGAACAACAAGCTTCCTTTATAGGGATGCAAGAGGTGTTAGTGCATCAATTGAACTATCTCACTGAGGAACTAACAAACTATGAATACCTAGGGGTTGGTAGGGAAGATGGTAAACAAAAGGGGGAATTCACG
Source organism: uncultured Flavobacteriaceae bacterium (assembly GCA_947493175.1). Classification (GTDB taxonomy): domain Bacteria; phylum Bacteroidota; class Bacteroidia; order Flavobacteriales; family Flavobacteriaceae; genus Pelagihabitans. The sequence goes on from CANLQD010000002.1 coordinate 805,150, forward strand.
CCTATTTTATTCAATACCGAAGACTTTAGATTACTCAATTCAAATACTTTTTGGCTCTCCAAGACCCCTGAAAAGATTTCTATAGGTTGGGATGCGGCTTTGGAACGTATTTGTACGTACGGTCTTTTTGAAAATATTGTTACCGGAGAACGACTGTGGGTCTTTAACACACACTTTGACCATGTTGGGGTAAAAGCTCGAAAAAAGTCAGTGCGCTTATTGGTAAAAAAAATACGTGACCTTAACCTTGAAAGGTTGCCTGTCATTTTAATGGGAGACTTGAACCTGACTCCCGCTGAAAAGCCCATTCAATGGTTAGCCCGAAAAATGGATGATGCCCTAACTATATCCCAAAACAAACTGAAGGGTCCGAAGGGTACTTTTAATGGTTTTGACATAAAAAAACCAATGACAAGAAGAATCGACTACATCTTCCTAGAAGGTTTCGAAGTAGCGCGCTACCTTCATCTTGACGAACGCCTAGAGAATGGCAAGCATATCTCCGACCACTTACCGGTCGAAGCTATCATAACCCGTTAGCAATCCCATAGGGAAAAAATTTCTTCACAAAGATATAACCCTTGCTACCTAAGGTAGAGATAGTTTTTATTAAAATCGGGGGGGAGTAGCTTTTTAAAAAGAGTCAACGGAATTCTAATCAAGTCCTACCTTAAACAACTCAATAGGCTCCTGTTTGCCACGAAGTGTCAGTTTCCCTATCTGCGTAAACGTAGTGCCTTTATCTTCCTTTAATTGTTTTCGCAAGTCTTCCGAAACTAAAATATTGGTATTGTAACTATTGCATTGGTCCTGTATCCGTGCAGCGGTATTGAGCACATCACCCGTATAGATGATATCTTTTTTAATCGTTCCTATTTCGCCTGTGGTCACCTCACCGATATGATAACCTGCCTTAAATTCAGGAACCAATCCAAATCGTTCGATGTATTTAGACTCTTTCTTTTGGAAAACCTGATCGATCTTATGGAAGCATCGAATGCAGTTATTAGTACGCAACCCATTATCTTCTTTCCATGACACCACAATTTCGTCTCCTACGTATTGGTATATTTCTCCCGAAGTATCGAGGATGGCATCCGCCATGTCGGCATAGTACGCCTTAAGTAGTTTAAAATATTGCTCATGGCCAATTTTCTCAGCTATCGTGGTCGAAGAACGCATGTCAAGAAACATGAAAATTCGTATTTCGGTTTTTGGCACATGATACTTCCCAAATAGGAAATTGTAGAGCACTCCGTTCCCAAGGTACTGGCTTATTTCTGCGAAAAACAAGGTAAAGACCAAAGTAACACCTACATAGAGAATAATACTCCAAAAAGCAAAACTGCTTATAAACTTTTGTAAATCCCCTACCCCTTTTAAGAAAGTTCCACTTTCGGAAAGCAGTGTGTTTACCAATGTTACACCACTAAGAAACAAGATAATAAAGGTAAGGTAAAACAGTGTTTTCAATACCATTTTCACCCATAAGGCCCTTCGTTCGAACCATCTTCGAAACCACACTACCTCAATCCAACCTTGTAATAATCCGACCATAAAACTACTGAGCAGGGTTACTTTTAAGTTGTTTTGAAAATTATACTGATTTCCGGTAGCGGGATATATCAGCTCCCTACCCAAGATGCCAAATTCCACCAAAGAATACACAAGCCCGAAAACGAACCAAAAAACACCAAAGGGAACAATTTGTTTTAAATAGCGCCGATAACGAGGATGCAATCCCATGTGGTAAAAGTAAGCTTTCTACAGGACCAGGTAGACATAACAACGAATTCTGTTGGTAATCAAGACCTCCCACTCTATTCATCATCCAGTAGTTAAGCCATGCGTTAAGGAGATCAATATACGCTACAACTTTTTGCATAGATGGTGCTATGAACTTACCCATGAAGTAGAAAAAAAATATCGCTAAAGTGTAACTATTATAAAAACACCTAGTCTTTAATGTGAAGAAAAAAAATAAGAAGTTCTTTTAACATATTGATTTTTAGATAGTTAAATTCAAATCAATTGAACGACGAATTTTCAAACTGTTAAAAAATATATAAAATAGTACCTTTTTATACATAGTACTGTAACAAAAATGAAACCCTGTCGTCTATTAGTTGTAAGTCAATTAAAAAACAATTAAAACAATCTTATAAAAACTAAAAATTATGAAAGCAGCAATCAACAAAACGGCAACGGAATCGAAAACGGGACAGTACTTCTCCATCTTGGGCAGCAGCAAAAGAGCACAATGGGCACAGTATCGCAACTTTAACCGATAACAGATGTACGTCGGAGGGCACGGTCGCCACAACTGGGTCGCCAAAAACGACAGTTCGGCCAAGGCGATTTCATTTCGAAGCACCCCCGGCCTACTTTTACACCATCAATTAAAAACAACAACGAAACAACAACATTAAAAACAAGACATTATGAAAGCGAACAGAAACAGAACGGCAACAGAATCAAGATCGGGACAGTACTTTTCAAGCCTGAGCAACAGCAAAAGGGCACAATGGGCACAGTACCGAAACTTTAACCGCTAGTCGGGAACAGAAAACATCCATCAAAAAAACAACAACGAAACAGCAACATTAAAAACAAGATATCATGAAAGCGAACAGAAACAGAACGGCAACAGAATCAAGATCGGGACAGTACTTTTCAAGCCTGAGCAACAGCAAAAGGGCCCAGTGGGCACAGTACCGGAACTTTAACCGCTAGTCGGGAACAGAAAACATCCATCAAAAAAACAAACATCATGAGAACCTTCATCAATCAATATCCGACGGAATCCAGACAGTCCGTATCACTTCACCTGTTAATGGACAACAAACGGTTCCGAAACACCGAACGGTCATTTAGCCTTCAATAGCCACCATACCTATATGGAATATAAAAAGGGATACACCTCATCAATGTATCCCTTTTTTAGTAACCCAAGGTTTCCAGCATTTCTTCTTTACTTTCGTACCCTTTGAGCTTTCAAAAGGAAGTACCCAAAGCTGCCAATATCCTTCACTTCCTACCGCTATTTCGCAATTATAATTGTTATCTTGTTTGTCTCAGAAATAGAAAACTTCACGTATATGTTCCCATTTGAAATAAAATGTTTAGATCATGTAGCGATTCGAGTCAGGGACCTAAAAGCTTCGATAGCTTGGTATGAACAGGTATTGGGGCTAAAAAAATATCAATTAGCGAAATGGGGCGATTATCCCATTTTTATGCTCTCGGGGGAAACGGGAATCGCTCTTTTTCCCGCTTATCAAGATGAACCTATAGTTCCTAATACCAAAAATGTAAAAATTGATCATTTTGCATTTCAGGTGACCCGCAAAAATTTTGATAAGGCGAAGAAAAGATATGATTATTTGGAAATGGAATATACAATTAGTGACCATCACTATTTTCATTCTATCTATACTAAAGATCCCGACGGACATACCGTTGAGCTTACAACAATTGTTGTAGATCCAAAAAAATTTTATAGATAACTTCAAAAGGATGTCCTATTTGTAGCAAGGTGATCGTCATACCTATATAACCTTTAAATTCAAATCAAATGAAAGAGTTTATGATGCTTTTTAGAACAGAGAAAAATGATGCTCCAAAACCTTCTCCCGAGCAAATGCAGGCGATGGTCAAAACTTGGCAAGACTGGATCGGTGGAATCGCCGCACAGGGGAAATTCGTGAGTACCGATGCCTTAGGGTATCAAGGAAAAACGGTTCATGCCGATGGAGCGGAAACAGACGGCCCTTACGCCGAAATCAAGGAAATTGTTGGGGGTTATATTGTTGTAAAAGCCGAAAATTTGGATGAGGCGGTTCAACTGGCTGAAGGCTGCCCCACCCTATCGATTCCCGGCGGAAAAGTAGAGGTACGGGATGTTATGGTATTCGATATGTAGCGAGCACCATGGCTGCAAAGCCTATCCCAAAAGCACCAATACCATTTGAGTTTTGAAAACGTGTGCATAGAAATTGAATAATTTTTACTTGGTCAAGGCAAAAAATCGAAGCATAGCCTTAGCTACGGTACTATTTTTTAACGAAGAGCAGGTGAAAAAAAAACTATTTATTAGCGTGATTTCAAAACTCAAATGGTATAGCCTAGCGATGTGATCTTATGATGGTAGCCTTTCCCTAACAAATAGGATTAGCTCGCTTCGCTTGCCTACATTTACGCTAGTACCAACCTTATGTCACAAGAGGAACTCATACCACATCTTTTTCGTACCGAATACAGCAAAATTGTTTCGGTGCTATGCAAAACGTTCGGATTTTCCCATATCGAACACGCAGAGGATATTGCGAGCGACACCTTTTTAAAAGCGGCGGAAACTTGGGGACTCAAAGGAACGCCAAAAAGTCCGAAGGCTTGGCTATATCAAGTCGCTAAAAACAAGGCTTTCGATGTTTTTAGACATGAAAAGGTATTTCAGCAGAAAGTGCGCCCGACATTGGCACGGGCCGACACCATTTATAAAGAAGTCGATATTGATCTATCGGAGAACAACATCAAGGACAGCCAGTTACAAATGTTATTCGCGATCTGTAATCCGATACTATCGTCAGAAGCGCAAATCGCCTTGGCACTACGTGTACTTTGTGGTTTTGGAATCGATGAAATAGCAAGAGCTTTTCTAAGTAACAAACAAACCATTAACAAACGCCTACAGCGAGCCAAAGAAAAACTGCGAACTGAGGAGATAGATTTGAAAATACCTGATACGAAGGTATTGGAAAATAGGCTGAACAATGTGCTATCTATCCTCTACTTACTCTATAATGAGGGGTATTACTCCACTTCCTTCGAAAAAAAAGTTCGTAAAGAGCTTTGCATTGAAGCCATGCGACTCACGTATTTGTTGCTGGATCATGAACCAACGGCAAGACCTCAAACCAATGCACTTATGGCACTTTTTTGCTTTCATGCCTCTAGATTCGAGTCCAGAACGGATGTCGATGGAAATCAAATCGTTTATGCGGAACAGGACAAGACCCAATGGAATCAAGATCTAATAGCAAAGGGGCAGGTATACCTTAGCAGCTCTGGAGATGGTCTTCAAGTAACCGAGTACCATTTGGAGGCCATTATCGCTTTTTACCATACCCAAGAAAAAGACACGAAGGAAAAGTGGGAACAAATTTTGCTGTTGTACAATCAATTGCTCCAATTAAAGTACTCTCCCATCATAGCACTAAACCGTACGTATGCACTGTACAAGGCAAATGGAAAAAAGATTGCCCTGCGCGAAGCCTTAAAAATAGATTTAAAGGGGAATCACCTTTACCATCTGTTGTTGGCAGAACTATATTCGGATATGGATACCAAAAAAAGAATACAGCATTTAAACACTGCGTTGGAATTGGTCACAACGGAAAACGAAAAAAAACTAATTTTAAATAAATTGAATAAGGCAGAACAAAATGGCATATGATGAATTTTCGGCAGACCGAATTCGGCAATTCTTAAAACAACGGTCAATCGCCTTTGAAGAAAAGAAAATGATGGGTGGGCTTTGCTTCATGGTCAATGGCAAAATGTGCTGTGGCCTTGATACCGAAAAAAAGACCGATACGCCTCGGTTAATGTGCCGTGTTGGTCCCGATGCGTATGATCAAGCGTTAACGAAAACCTACAGTAGCCCAATGGATTTTACGGGCCGTATTATGAAAGGGTATGTTTTTATCTCACAAGACGGGTTCGACTTAGACAAGGATCTGGGCTATTGGCTTCAGTTGTGTTTAGACTTTAATCCTTTAGCCAAGAGCAGTAAGAAAAAGAGGAGATAAAAAACAAGGAAAAGCTTTTTCCCCGGAAAGACGGAAGGGTTCAAAACGCAAGCCTTCGTACCCAACACAGACCATATTCAAAACGCATGGACCTAAAAAAACAATTACTTGAATACCAAGGCCCGGGTATCATCCTAAGGGTTGGGGCTCAACCCCTTCCGTCCTCCTTGGGTCGGACACCTTCCCCTGCTAGGGGAAGGAACACATTTTTGAATCGACTAAAGATTATGAATAAAAAATGTCATGACAAACCGGAATCAAAAGACAAAAGAAAGTCACTAAGAAACAACCTCACCTCTGCTGAAGCATTTTTATGGTCACATCTCAGTAGCAAACAGCTAAAAGGGCGAAAATTCAGAAGACAACACGGAATCAACAATTACATTGTCGATTTTTACTGTGCATCTGAAAATCTGGTTATCGAATTGGATGGTGAAGTTCATATGAATGCTACGGCCAAAGAATACGATAGTAAAAGAACGAAACATCTGGAAAGTCTAAGCCTCAATGTTTTACGTTTTGAAAATAAAATGGTTTTTGAAAATCTTAAGTCCGTTTTAATGGAAATTGAAGCACATTTTGATTCGTAAACAGCTCCTTCCCCAGAACGAGGAAGGTGGATTGCGGCGCAGCCAGCAAGACAGAAGGGGTCAAAACGCAAGCCTTGGCACCCGACACGGATCATGTTCAAAACGTACAGACTTAAAGTAACCGCTTGAATGCCAAGTGTTGGGGCTCTACCCCCTTCCGTTCTCCTTGGGTCGGACACCTTCCCCCGCTAGGGGAAGGAACACATCTACACCCTGAAAAAACAAGGGTTCTTTCACTAGCTCGCGTTTAAAGCCCATTAGTGCTGGAAGCGCCTGTATTGAGGCAGTCGAAGCATAATTAGTTTACGGCCTCTAAGGCCTTTCTGACCATCACTTTGGCCAAATGCGCTCGGTATTCCTCATCGGCAAAATGATCGCTCATGATATCGTCAATACCATCTACGGCATGTTCGGCGGCATCACCATTGCCCGAATAGGCATTTTCGACAGCCGTGGCACGGTAGGGGGTTCCTGCTACGCCGGTGACACCTACTTTTACATGATCGCCCTCTTTTACGGCAGCAACACCCACTACCGCGAATCGTGAGGCAGACTGATAGAATTTAAAATAGGTACCGTTCGCCACTTTTGGGAAACGTACCGCTGTAATGATTTCATCTTCTTCCAAGGCCGTTGTAAAAATACCAAGGAAAAAGTCTTTTGCATCGATACTACGTTTGCCATTACCGCCCTCTACTTCGATTTTGGCATCACAGGCCAAGACTACCGCCGGGTAATCCGATGAAGGATCCGCATGGGCCAAACTGCCCCCGATCGTACCCCGATTTCGAATTTGGATATCCCCTATTCTACTCACCGCCTGATACACGATATTCACATCTTTCTGCACCAATTCGGAGCGCATTACTTGGGTGTGGGTACAGTTCGCACCAATCACAATTTCATTGCCCTCTTCTGTAATAATGTCTAGGCCGGGAATGCGTTTGATATCAATTAACACTTCTGGGCGGCTCATACGCAGTTTCATAGCCGGTACTAAACTATGCCCCCCGGAAACCAATTTCGCATCCATGCCATGTTCGCCAAGCATACTGATGGCCTCACTTACGGAGGATGCTCTCTTATATTCAAATTTTGCTGGTATCATTACTGTCTTTATTTTAATTCTTCATTCTTAAATTAAGGTTTACTGCATTGCATTTAAGAAGACCGGTGCTTAGAGGAAGAGACTAGAAGGGCTAAATTCTTTAGAATTAAACAAGTGTCTTCCGTCTTGATTCTATCTTCTCACATCTTATTTCTTCGATTGCATCGCCTTCCAAACCCGTTGCGGGGTCACCGGCATTTGAATATCGGTTACGCCTAAATGTGAAAGCGCGTCGACTACGGCATTGACGACCGCGGGAGTTGAGCCAATGGCTCCGGCCTCCCCCGCTCCTTTGACACCCAAGGGATTATGGGGACAAGGGGTGGTGGTTCTATCCGTTTCGATCATCGGCACATCATCGGCACGCGGCATAGCATAATCCATATACGAACCGGTGGCCATTTGACCCTCGCCATCGAACACCACTTCTTCCAATAATGCTTGTCCGACTCCTTGTACAACGCCACCATGAATCTGTCCGTCGACAATCATGGGATTCATCACATTCCCCACATCATCACAGGCTACAAATCGTTGCAAGGTTACTTTTCCGGTATCGGCACACACCTCGACCACTGCGATATGTGTTCCAAAGGGATAGGTAAAATTCGTCGGGTCGTAGAAACTGGAGAAATCGAGTCCGGGTTCGAGGCCTTCCGGATAATCATGCGGCACATAAGCTGTCAGGGAAACATCCCCGAATGAAATGGATTTATCCGTTCCTTTCACCTTCCATTTGCCTTCGGCATATTCGAGATCTTCCTCGGCAGCTTCTAGTTTATGCGCGGCGATTTTCGCCCCTTTTTCCAAAATCTTATCAATACTCTTTATAATGGCACTTCCGCCAACCGATAAACTTCGGGAGCCGTAGGTCCCCATTCCGAAAGCCACTTGGTCCGTATCACCATGAACGATATCCACATCATCCATGGAAATCCCCAACTTATCGGCCACAAACTGGGCAAAGACCGTTTCATGGCCTTGCCCGTGGGAATGTGCTCCGGTAAATACCGAAACCTTCCCGGTAGGTTGTACACGCACATGCCCTACTTCGTATAATCCGGCGCGGGCGCCTAATGCCCCCACAACGGCAGACGGTGCAATTCCACAACCTTCGATATAGGTAGAGATACCTACACCTAATAGTTTTCCATTTTTTCGGGCTTCGGCCTGGTCCATTCTAAAATCCTCATACCCTAACATTTCGAGTCCGCGTTTGAGTACTGCCTCATAATTACCACTATCATATTGCAGGGCCACTTGTGTTTGGTAGCCCGGTTCTTTGACCCCATCAAATGGCGGGATGAAATTCTTGAAACGCAGTTCCGCAGGATCAATAGCCATTTCCTTGGCCGCTTTAGACATGATACGCTCCAAAAGATAGGTCGCTTCTGGCCTGCCGGCACCGCGATAGGCATCCACCGCCACGGTATGGGTAAATGGCGCTACCACATTCAAATGAATCAAAGGTGTAGTATAGACCCCCTGAAACAGGGTTCCGTGCAAATAAGTCGGTACGGCGGGTGCGAAGGTGGAAAGATAGGCTCCCATCGCACAGTACTCATCCGTTAGGTGAGCAACGATTTTTCCGTCTTTATCAAAGCCCATCTTGGAATGTACGATATGGTCTCGCCCATGGGCATCGGTCAAAAAGGCTTCCGTTCTATCGGACGTCCATTTCACCGGTCTGCCGATTTCTTTGGAGGCCCAGGTCAATAACGCCTCTTCTGTATAATGATAGATCTTACTTCCGAATCCCCCACCCACATCATAGGAAACAACGCGTACTTTATGCTCGGGAATACCCAAGGCAAAAGCGCATAATAACAATCGTATCAAATGTGGATTCTGGGTACTGGTATACAAAGTCCATTTATCACCGTTGACATCATAATCGGCAATATAGCTACGTGGTTCAATGGCATTTGGTGCCACACGATGGTTCTTGTACGTCATTTCGGTGACGTGATGCGCCTTTTCCAGCGCTGCTTCCACGGCTGCTCTATCATTACCGATACACCAATCGAAAGATGCATTGTCTTCCCACTCATCGTGTACTTTGGGCGCCCCTGGTTCCATTGCCTTTTTAGGGCAGGTTACGGCGGGCAACCCTTCATAGCTTACTTGTACCAATTCGGCAGCGTCACGGGCCAATTCCTGCGTTTCGGCTATGACGATCGCCACGGCCTCACCTACATGCCTTATTTTATCTTTGGCCAGTAAGGGGTGCTGGGGTTCCCGCATGGTTTCCCCATTTTTAAAGTCTACCTGCCATCCGCAGGGTACACCAAAGGCTCCACAGCCATCTTCCGCGGTATAGATGGCTACCACCCCTTCGGCGGTTTTGGCCTTTGAAGTATCTATACTCAAAATCCTCGCATGCGCATACGGACTTCGAACAAATGCCGAATGGGTCATGCCGGGTAGTTTTATATCATCGGTATACTTACCGGCCCCTTTTAAAAACCGGTCGTCTTCTCTTCTCTTTACGGGTTGTCCTATAAATGTTTCCATAGCTACGCGTTCATTTTTTCAGCGGCATGCTGTATCGATTTGACAATATTATGATAGCCCGTACACCGGCAGAAGTTACCTTCGAGCCCGTGTCTGATCTCTTCCTCGGATGCGTTGGGATTGTTTTTTAGGATGTCGGCGGCTGTCATGACCATTCCCGGGGTGCAAAAACCACATTGTAACCCATGATTTTCCTTGAAGGCCTCCTGAATCGGATGCATTTCTTTTCCGTTGGCCATACCTTCAATGGTGGTAATTTCGGAACCGTCGACCTGAACGGCCAAGAGTGTGCAGGCCTTTGCCGCCGCCCCGTCAACGTGAACGGTACAGGCTCCGCATCCGCTAGTATCGCAACCAATATGCGTACCGGTAAGGTCTAAATTCTCTCGTAAATATTGCGCCAAACTGATACGCGGCTCAACATCATGGGAATATTCCTTCCCATTAATTGTCATTGAAATTTGCATATAGTAACTGAATTAAATTGTTTTCGAAAATTCTAAAAGGCGACTTTGGCCTAAATGAATCATATCTCCTTCAAGATAAAAAGAAGCATTGGTTTTTTACAACTATTTTAGGAAGAATTTTAAGTATTTGACACTTAAAACCAAGTCTGTTTAATATTTTCTCAAGTCCAGGTCAACAGAACTAGTGATTCAGTAATTTTCGTTTACTTCGAAGTTGTTGCAACACCCTTTTCAGACTTTCTAAATTATGGGCAGATGCCAACACATCAATATAAGGTAGTGCCGTTTGCATTCCGACGGATTTTGGTGAAAAATCGGGATTACCCGCCAAGGGATTCAACCAAATCACTTTTCTCGATTTTTTGAAAATACCTTTCATAGCGGCCCTCATGAGGTTGGGTTCGCCCGTATCCCAGCCGTCAGACAATATGAGAACAACGGTTTTTTTGTCCAACATACCATGTCCGTAATTTTGGGTGAAGTCTCGTAAACACGAGCCAATCGTTGTTCCGCCGGACCAGTGGGGCACGCGCTCGGAAATCGTTCGAAAGGCCTTGTCAAATTCATTGTTATCCAAAATTTCACTAACACGATGCAATGCCGTACTGAACACCAAGGTTTCTATTTTATCATAGGCATTTTGAAAAGCGTACATCAAGTGAATGAAAAATCGACTGTATAAATCCATCGAACGGCTGACATCGCAAAGCAAAACCAATTTCAGTTTGCGATCTTTCTTTTCGGAGAATACCAACTCTTGTATCTCCCCACCCTTTCGCATGTTCTGACGAATAGTTTGTTTTAAGTCTGGTTGCCGATGTCGTTTGGATTTCTTCCGCAACCGACTCTTTTGATGCGCCATCTTTCGGGCCAACTTTTGTAGTACCCGCATCATCAATCGCACTTCGTCTTCTTTTAAATCAAGGAAATTCTTTTTTGTGAGCACTTCCAAATCACTAAAAGTTGCTACTTCCTTTTCTTCTTCTGATGCACTCAAATTCAACCAGTCTTTTAAAGCCTCAAACCGCGCCTCCCTGGTTTTCTTTTCCGGTTGCAGTTTTTCCCGAGGAACTTCCTTGATTTTGGAATCGGAGGCTTTTTCGAGCTGCTTTCTGAATTCGGAATAATAGTTATCAAAATGAATTCGTTGGAAGGCATTTTTCGATAGAACGGCCTTTAAGGCTTCACGGAAATGGTTCTCTGAGTTGATAGGAAGGAATGATATTGCCTTGAGGGCGTCGGATTCTTCAGTGGCAGCTATGTTGAAGCCCTTTTTACGAAGAAAACGACATAGCAAGACGATGTTTGCCGAGAGTTCTGTTTGATGTCCTTTGGTTGACGGCATATCTTTACTTTGACTTAAACGCAAGGGGCGCAAGGATTACGCAATGTTCGTGAAGACTATTTCTATTTAATAAATTCTTGGCGTCCCTTGAGCGTTCTTAGTGTGCTTTACGGTTAGACTTTCACATGTTATTGGCCACTCTTCTGATTCCGTTTTTTATCAACGTAATATTGAAATTGATGAGCATGCCCAATTTGCAATTTGATAGTTTTAGATAAGTCAATACCTGAGCCAAATGCACGTCATTTAAAGCTTCTACAGCTTTTACTTCAATGACTACTTTGTTTTCAACCATAAGGTCAATCCGATACCCGACTTCTAATTTCACTTCTTCATAGATTAATGGTAGCGGTTTTTTGTTTTTCAACCTGTAAACCTACTTTCCTCAACTCATAAAACAAGCATTCTTCATAAGCACTTTCCAACAAACCGGGACCGAGTGATTTATGCACTCTTAAGGCACAGTCGAAAATTACTTTTGAAATTTCATTTTCGTTCATATAACTTCTTTTCCTAACCGCAAGGGACGCAAAGTTTTCGCAAGGTTCGCAACGATTGTTTAGATGTGACAAAATCCTAGCGCCCCTTGCGCCTTCATAGCGCTCTTTGCGTTTAAACCCAAGGGCATCATACAATCCGCGAAGAAACACCCGTTCGTTCCAACAACTCCGAAAGCGAGTCTTGTGTATGTCGCATGTCTTGCCAATCTTTTAAGACTACACCCAATGTATCTTCAACAATCTGTTTATCTAAGTGTGTTAAGTGCATGCTGGTCAGAGCTCTGGCCCAATCGATGGTTTCCGATATCCCCGGAGTCTTCTCGAGTTTCATTTCGCGTAATTCTTTCATAAAGGCACAGATTTGTGTACCTAGTTTTTGGTCAATTTCCGGGACTTTCGACTGTACGATCGCCAATTCTTTTTCAAAAGTGGGATAGTCGATCCATAGGTACAAACATCTTCTGCGAAGGGCTTCCGATAACTCTCTAGTGCGGTTTCCAGTTAAAATAATCTGTGGCTTGTTCTTGGCTTCAATAGTTCCTATTTCAGGGATGGTCACCTGCCAATCGGAGAGGACTTCCAAGAGAAAACTTTCAAACTCCTCATCGGCTCGATCAATTTCATCCAACAGTAAAACCGTTTTTTCATGATGTGTAATCGCATTCAGTACGGGGCGCTTTAAAAGAAATCTATCGGAGAAAATGGTTTCCTCAAGGGTTTCAGTACTTTTGCCTTTTCCCTCTTGCATTTTTAAATGGAGGAGTTGGTGTTGGTAGTTCCACTCATAAAGGGCATGGGTACTATCCAAGCCTTCATAGCACTGCAGTCGGATCAGTTCCGTTCCCATAGCCTTGGCCATCACTTTGGAAATCTCCGTTTTACCCACCCCTGCCGGGCCTTCTATCAATAAGGGCTTTTCCAACTTCATGGCAAGGAAGACAGACATGGCAATGGCGCCATCATCGATATAGCCCTGATCTTGGAGCATTTTTTTAATTTGGGAGAGTTCAGTGGCTTTCATAGCAATTCGAATTGTCCTTAGGGCTTAAGATACCTAAATTCGTTTGTGGTAGCAAATTTGGAAAACCTTTAGAGGTGTAATTTTTAACCCTAAAGTTCACAAAGAAGGTACAAACGGCGCAAGGGTTTCGCAAGGTTCGCTAAGAACTTATAAACTCTTTGCGTCTATTGCGATTCAATAGAACAGGGTCTAAAGATTATCCAACTGATTACTGCTCTTATCATCGCTAATGGTCCAAAAGAACCCTAGGAAGACAAAGGTATCCGCCGTTGGGCGAATGGCTTGGCGGTCAAAGATTCCGTTGGCATTGGGGGTATTGGCGTATTGATAATCGTTTACATTTCGAAAGCCGGCCACATTACTTACCGAGAAATACAGAATCTTTTGTTGTGAAATCAAATAGGCCCAATTGACGCTTAAATTGTTGAAAGACTTCGTCTTTTCGGCCAAAAAGGCTTCGGTATTGGGATTGTCATAAGGCCGCCCAGAACCAAAACTATAGGAAAAACCCACTTGAGAACGCCAATCATCTATAAAGTATTTGGTCACCAAAGAAAAGTTATGTTTTGGTGCAAAATTCGGGGTGGCGCGTTCTTGAAAGTTTTGGAAGTCTCGTTGGGTATCCAAAAAAGAATAGGAAATCCAATAATCCAAATTTTTGATGCTCTTGTTATCCCGCCAAAACAGGTCTAGTCCGGTGGCATACCCATCTCCCGCGTTGTTAAAATCCGAATCGAACTGGGCGCGTTCGGTATTGAACTTCACTAGTTGATCATAATTCTTATAGTATGCTTCTGCCCTAAAGGTTTTGCCATTGCCCTGCAGTTGATAGTTAAGGATATAGTGAGCTGTTTTCTCGGGGGTTAAACTCGCATCGAATCGGGTATATTCGGTCAAAGGGTTTTGGTAAAAATCCCCATAAGCCAAGGAAAACTGTCCTTTATCACCGCTTTTATAAGCAAGTGATATTCTTGGAGCAACATTAAAATCTCTTAACAATTGTGAGTATTCCGCCCTAGCACCCAGTTTAACGGCAAACTTGTTACTAAAAAAAATATCAGCTTCGGTGAAAGCGGCAGTCAGGTTGTCCTTTGCGCTAGTTTCGGATGTAAAGCCTCCCGCCGTCGTTAAATTATCGTCATAATCGATGATGAAATGTTCGGTTCCGAGAGTCCATTTGAATCGGTTGCAGAAACTTTTCCCAAGCTTCACTTTAAAATGGGAGGCTGTTTCATTGGTCTTGATCGCATCTGTTAAAAGCCCTATGGTATTTCTATCAGAGGAAACGCTGGCGCCGGCATTCGCCACCCAGTCATTTTCGAAGAAATACTTAAAGGACGAATTCATGTAAAGGTTGTTGTTGGTGAGTCTAAAATTGACCAACTCATCAAAGTTGATATCCTCCTGTTCAATGTCCAAATTGGCATGGTTAAAGCCCGTGTAGAACTTAAAGATACTTCGTTCTTTCTTGCTTCGAAAAACAGCTTCACCAGAAATTGATTCGTATGGTTTGTTCCAGCGTACACCTTGATCATTGGGAATCAGTTTCTGATAGGGTGCCAAATTGATATAGGAGGTGTTAACGCTCAACGATTCATCTCCCCAAATCTCTGTATGGCCCACACCGCCGCCTACCGACATTATCGAGATATCGGTCTTCTCCTGATCCGGTATATCTGTAGTATTCAATAACAAGACGCTTGATAGGGCTTGACCATATTCTGCCGAATAGCCTCCCGTACTAAAGGTTATCCCTTTGAACAGGAAAGGTGAAAAGCGGCCCCGTGTCGGAATGTTATTGGCCGTTGCGTTAAAGGGTTGAAATACCCGTAACCCATCAATAAAAACCTGGGTTTCCGAAGCCGACCCTCCGCGCACGAACAAACGGCCGTCTTCATTTACAGTAGTGGTTCCCGGAAGTGTTTGCAAGGCCGCGACAAAATCTCCAGCAGCTCCGGCCGTGGTAACGATATCCAACGGTTTTAATACCGACACCTTAGAGTTATCACCTGCCTCGAACGTACCTGCGGTAAGTGTTACACCCGTTAACTCATTAATGGCCTCTTTCAGTCTTACTTTAAGAGCCTTTAAATAGGCAACATCCCCTGCCAACGTATAGGTTTCATAAGAAATCATAGATACCACAAGCTGTTGGGTACCCGTCTCGCTAGTCTCAAATGAAAAATTACCATTCTCATCTGTCGATGCCCCGTCGTAAGTACCTTCCAGATAAACGTTAGCGCCACTTATGGCTTTTGTACCGTCGGTTACCGTTCCCGAGATAAGGGTCTGTGCGACAATTGTATTGGCAAGCAAAAGAAAGGAGAAAACAAGGAGTGGTTTTAGCATGACTATTCGTTTTTTGATGACACAAATTTGGGCTGCAAAAGATGGAAGTACGAAACAGGTTGACCGAACTGTTGTTTTTTTGGAGTGAAATGAAGTTTGAAAATCCGAGTACGACTCAGTCATTGAAATCAACGGTTCGGTAGGCTCAATTTTAGAGGAAAGACCTACGGCCGCATCTTTGGAGCATCATTAACATCAAAAACTTTAAAAAATGAAAAAAGTAGCACTTATCGTTGTAGCAGTAGTAATGGGATTCACGGCAACCGCCCAGGAAGAAAAAGGCAGCACCTTGACCGTGGTCATTGAAAATGTATTGTCAGAGGGGGGTACCATCCTAGGCGGATTGCACACCTCTGAAACGTTTATGAAAAGTGGAGGAATTATGCAGAAAGCGGTCCCGGCAACAGAAGGAGAAGTCAGCTTTACCTTTGAAAACGTACCACCGGGCACCTATGCCATTATGGTAATGCACGATGCAAACGACAACAAACGTATGGATAGAGAAGCCAACGGAATGCCCAAAGAAAGTTATGGAATGAGTGGAAATGAAATGACCATGGGGCCTCCGAACTTCGAAAGTGCCAAGTTTGAAGTCAATGGGGAAAATCAGGAATTCAGAATACGATTCTAATCCCCCTAGCCCACAAAGGGAAAATGAATAAACCCATGGCTTGCCATGGGTTTTGTTATATAGGTACTAACCATCGTGGTGCATTCCCCCTTTGGGGGCTAGGGGGATTAGATTTCCTCTACCAACCAAGCTTTCATCATCCAAACCGTTTTTTCCTGTTCGGTAATAAAATCGCTCATCATGCTATTGGTACCTTCATCACCTGCCGCATCCGAGGCATCTAAAATACGGCGTTCGATAATCAAAAGCTCCTTGATAGAATCTACAATAAGGCGTATTGCATTCTCATCCATAGTGATATTCTTTCCTACAGGTACCTTTGAATTCTCGATATAATCTTCAAAAGTATGCTGGGGAACCCCTCCTAAAGTTAAGATCCGTTCCGCAATCATATCTACCTTGATATTGGCATCATCGTATAATTCCTCGAACTTAAGGTGAAGGTCAAAAAACCTTTTTCCCTTAATATTCCAGTGAATTCCTCGAAGGTTTTGATAGTATCTTTGAAAATTTGCCAAGAGGGTATTAAGATCAACGGCTAATAATTTCGATTTTTCGGCATCAAGGCCTATGCTATTTAGTTTCATATGATTAGATTTTAAATCACAAAATTATGAAATCCGCCCTTCTAACTATAAGTTTTATCGATGGTTTTTCATATTTTTATCCTCTAGAACTATAGTGAATGACTATCACCCAATTACAGTATGTGCTTGCGGTTGCAGAATATCAAAATTTCACCTTGGCCGCACAAAAAAGTTTTGTAACGCAGCCTACATTAAGTATGCAAGTGCAAAAGTTAGAAGATGAACTTGATGTACTCATATTTGATCGTAGCAAAAAGCCCATAGCTATTACGGAAGTAGGCAAAAAAATTATTGCGCAGGCCAAGAATATCGTCAATGAAGCGGAGCGCATCAAGGATATTGTGGACCAGGAAAAAGGATTTATTGGGGGAGATTTCACTCTAGGTATCATCCCAACGGTGATGCCCACCCTTTTACCGATGTTCTTAAAGACTTTTATTACCAGATACCCAAAAGTAAACCTCATCATTAAAGAACAGGGGACCGAAAGGATGATTCAAAGTATTCAAGACGGACATCTTGATGCCGCCATTGCCGCGACCCCTTTGGAAATTGAATTTATCAAAGAGCGCCCACTCTATTACGAACCCTTTGTAGGCTATGTGCCGGCGAATCATCGTTTGGGAAGTACCAAAAAACTACAACCCTCGGATTTGGAGGTCAATGATGTATTACTACTCCAGGACGGACACTGTTTTCGCGATGGGGTCATCAATCTATGCCAAGCCCCTAGAAATGTAAAGGAAGACCATTTTCAATTGCAGAGTGGAAGTTTTGAAACATTGATTAATTTGGCCAATGAAGGCTTGGGCATGACGCTGCTACCTTTTCTAAACACCTTGGAACTGGACACCGAAAAAAGCAAGAATCTTCGTTATTTCAATGACCCTAGCCCGGCAAGGGAAGTAAGTCTGATCTATCACAAAAATGAGTTGAAGATCCAAATCATTCAGGCGTTGCACGATGTCATTTCTTCGGTAGTACGTGGAGCGATTGCCTTTCAGGATGTAAAAATCATTAGCCCTTTGAACAAATCATAGCACTCATAATTCAAATGAAACCAACCATTTGAATTTTAGATGTCACAAAGACTGTGCTCTTTTTTAAACGGCTTCCTGAAGCAAGGTAATAGAGGAAGTGCTTCTTTATTGATCAGGCCGGATTTTCAGGAGATATACAACAGAAAGGCCCCGGTGAAAATACCGGGGCCTTTTGTTATGCTTTTAATAAGATTAAACTTTCTTGTAGTTCTGGTTTGTCGGTTAAAAAATGCCTCAGCCAGTCTTTTAATTCTTCAACTTCGTCGGGTAACAATCTAGTAATTGCTTTTTTTACTTCTTTATAAAACAATTTCGTGTCAAAACTAACTTTTTTGAGTACTGTCTTCGTGTACTCCAGCATAGCTCTAGCCATATATCAAAATGTTTAATTAAGTTGGTACACCCAAGTTAACAAAAAAACTGACTTTATATTGTCGAACCTTAGTTAAAAATTATCTAATTTAGTGTTAAACACCCTAGAAATCGACCATCCCAGTGTTTGCACTCTGAACCGATTGAAAATAACCCGCTATGCATTTAAAACGCATAGGTTTAGAGAAAAGAATGAACTTCTTTTTGAACATTGCGCCAAAGTAGCAGTTGACAGTAAACAGCTTGGAGCCCTTTAGAACTGCCGAGTGCCACTGCCTACTTGTTTAAAATTTATAGAAACTAAAAGTCTTGCACTAAAGTGCATAGTTTCAACTAATGATTGTGACCAATGAAACCAACCTATTTTGTATACTTATCGTTGATGCTTGTAGTGGGCTGCGCTTCAACAAAAAATCGTAGGCTACACAAACAAATCGACCGTACACTCCATTCCTCCACTTTTGAAAATCAGTTTACCGGACTTCTCGTAATCAATGCCGATACGAAAGATACCCTTTACGACCGCAACAGCCATAAATATTTTACACCGGCCAGCAATACCAAAATTGTTACCCTATACACAGCACTGAAACTATTACCAAATCGGCTTCCAGCACTCAAATACCGCTTTGTAGGCGATACATTGTTCATACAGGGAACTGGAGACCCCACCCTTCTCCATCCCTATTTTAAGGACAGCACCGCTGTTCATTTTGTACGTGATTACGATTATATTTCATTGAACCTAAATAATTTCAATACCGGCCGATTTGGTCCAGGTTGGGCATGGGACGATTATCAGTACGGTTATCAGGTAGAAAAAAGTGCCTTTCCCATGTATGGTAATATCACCCGTATTTTTAACAAGGATTCGTTGCAGGTCACCCCCGACTATTTCAAGGACAGTGTAATCGAATTAAATTACCAAAACAATAGGATGGAAGATCGAAACTTGTTCTTTTATGGTAGTAATCGCACCGATACCTTGCATATCCCATTTCGTACGGACACCTCTTTGACCCGTAAATTGTTGGAACAAGCCACGGGAAAAAGAATACAAATCGCAAAAACATTTCCAGCAGGAAAGAAAGACACACTGCCCGGTATGGTCTCGGATTCGATCTATAAGCATATGATGGTCGAAAGTGATAATTTTTTGGCAGAGCAATTGTTGCTGTTGGCCTCTTCCATACTATCTGACACCTTAAACGGAGCAAAAGCACAACAGTACATGCTCAAAAACAAATTATCGAGTCTAAAACAAAGACCGCGTTGGGTCGATGGTTCCGGTCTTTCACGTTACAATCTCTTTAGTCCGCAATCATTGGTGCACATACTGTACAATATGTATCAAGAACAGCCTAGGGAGCGCTTGTTCAATTTATTCCCTGTAGGCGGCGTTTCGGGCACCTTGGGAGATTGGTATGCAGGGGAATCGTCTCCATACATATTTGCCAAATCTGGAAGCCTGGGCAATAACTATTGCTTAAGTGGATACCTACGTACCCAATCGGGCAAAACCTTGATTTTCAGTTTTATGAACAATCATTTTATGCATCCCAGCAAAAAGGTTAAAAAGGAAATGGAAGCGCTGTTAAAAGAAATTCGAGACACCTATTGATGTAAAGAACGAAGCAACGGATATGGGAGGCAGCTCGTTTGAGGTTGGAGGTTCAAGGTTTAAGGTTCAAAGTTTCGGATGGTTGTTGTGTTTGATATTTGTATTTGAGTTTGAATTTGAAAGAGTCGGTAGTTGGCGGTGGCGGTATGCAGAACGTATTCAAAAGAATCAAAACACTTGTTTTCAGATGCTCTTATCATCCATATCAACAAGGTCATCTGAACTGTTTTACGCCAAGTGTTTTGAAAACTTTTTCCGCAATAGTTCCAGTTTGGGATGGATGTATCTTTTGCAAAAGGGCTTTTCAGGATTGGAATAGTAGTACATATGAAACTGTTCGTCAGACGGTTTAAATTTTTTGAAAGGAAGTATTTCTGTAATCAAAGTACTCTCGAATTCAGCTTGTAATGCCCGCCAATTTCTTTTTAGATACGCCTCATCGTTGGTATGTATGATGTAAATGGCCGACCGATATTTGTTTCGCATCGTATGTTTTGCAGTACTGCGGTGTGTGAACAAATGAATTAGGGTCAGTGTTTTCAATGAAATCGTACTGGGATCGTAATGAACGATCACCGCCTCGGAAAAAGATTCATTGGCACCTTCGGAAGCTACAAAACCCTGTTCAACGGATTCGACGCCTTTAAGAGACTCAAAAACTGCTTCGGTACACCAATGGCAGCCGCCGCCGAAAGCTATTTTGCGTATTATACCCATTGGTTCTTTGTCGTTACTACCACCTTGAAATAACAACTGGGTATATACAAGTTTCACCAGGTTCAAGGTCACCTATGAAAACAGCTTGTTCAAAGCAGCGTACTGCAAAAGCATAATGGTCTTTGCATCCTTTATTTCGCCAGAGGTTATCATTTGCAACGCTTTTTTGAAGGAAATCTCCAATACTTCGATATTTTCGGCTTCATGTTGGGCCCCACCTCCCTCACTCATTTTCATTCGGTCTTCATAGGCACCGATGAACAGGTATAAGATTTCGGTGACAGACCCAGGGGACATATAGGTCTCGAACACTTTTTCCACATCATCTATGTGATAACCGGTCTCTTCTTCAACCTCCTTTCGGATGCATTCTTCCGGGTGGTCTCCATCTAACAGACCAGCACAAACCTCAATCATCATACCATCTTCATTTCCGTTGACATAGGTAGGCATTCGAAATTGACGGGTGAGCACTATGGTTCCCTTTTCCAAGTTGTACAATAAAATCGCCGCTCCGTTCCCTCGATCATAGGCTTCCCGTTCTTGGGTTTCCCAGCTACCATCATCTTTTTGGTAGTCGAAAGTGAACTTATTGAGTATGTACCAGTTATCGGAAAGGAGTTCCTTTTTAATATTTCGTAGCTTATTACTCGGCATCTGGAATGTCATTTACATCATAAAAAATCTTTAACCCTAGTTCTTTGGCGATACGCACGTCTTGGTCAGCACCTTTCGAGGCCCCATCTATTCGAAGTATCGCATCGCATTTGGTCAATAACCGATGCGCTACAGGATATTGAATTTCTTCAAAAATCTTATCTCCAACTTCTTTGGAACCCGCTAATTTCATTACGGGATTTGCCACCCACTCCCCTACTATGGGTACATGACCCTTTAAAAAAATCGATAGTGCCGGTGCTTGTAACCTATCCATATTCCTTTGGATCAACTCTGGGTTGTTACCTGTTCCACTACGGTACGGTCCCGCAATTAAGATCATCATCATATTTTTTCTGATAAAGAAAGTAAATAAAACATACTTAAAAATTAAGATAGTTTAAGAGTCTATTTCAGAAACAAACTCATTTTTTCTTGATGGTACTCAAGAACTCCGGAGTTACTCCCAAATAAGATGCTATTTGTTTCTGCGTAACTTTTTCGACTATTTGAGGATACTTGATTACAAAGTTCCGATACCTTTCTTCTGTCGTAAGCGATATGGTTTCTAGAACACGTAATTGTTCGCGTACATAGGCGTTTTGAAATAGAATTCTAAAAAAACGTTCTAATTGTGGCAGCTTTTCGAAACCCTTCTGGAATGCTTCATAACTAAGTTCAAAAACCTCACTGTCTTCCAATACCTCTAGGGACAGCAACGCTTTTTTCTGATTCAGGAAACAGTACATATCGGTAATCCACCAATCATCTATTGCGAACATGATAGTTGATTCTTTTCCATCATCACTTACATTAAAAGCCCTAACGCTTCCCGACGCCACAAAAAACAGCTTTCTACATAATCGCCCTTGCAGTAATAACAGCTCCTTTTTTTGAACAGTTCTATGTTTAAAAACCCTGTGTAGATACTCCATATCCTTCGCATCAAGAACAATGTGTTTTTGAATGTTCGCAAGAAGCCTTATAAGGCTTTCATCGTCTGTTGATACGGTATTGTCCAAGTTGTTTTGCTTTGTCACGGCAAGGTACAAAGTCTTTGAACAACTTATCTATGGTCTGTATTCGCTTCTTTTATTACAGGCTATCAAAAGGCATGGAATATTGGTCGCTTTTATGAAAGCTAAAAGCCATGCTCAACTATTCTGAAACCGATTCCCATTAGGTCGTTTGACCAATCTTATTCTGGTTTTGAAAAATCTGATGATACCTGATCCGTATGCTTGTTCTTTTACTTTATAAAATTGTAAATTCACCTCCTGAACCCGTCTTGAGTTGTTATTTGGAACCGAGAATGAAGGCTTTTGTACCCTAATGGGGTTATTTTTCGGTTGCAGAACCACCCACGTGTCGCCATAGCTTTAGCGGGGCACTAGCTACGGAGGTTAAAAATGGCAAAATTAGGGTGCTAAATTCGCAGGTAAAAGAACAACTCAGGATAATTTCGATATAAAATAAACTCCATGCAAAACATTTACACCACATTTTACAGGCTTGTGTTTGTCTTTATGTTCATAACGTCGTGTTCAAGCCCTCAAAAAGAATCCGCTACGCTCCTCATTTACGGTGGACCTATTTATACGGTTGATTCGACACAAACGATGGTAGAAGCCGTGGCGACCAAAGACAGTATCATTCTCTTTGCCGGCAGTTTAGCCGAAGCCGAGCAGTATAAGACCGAAAAAACGCAGCTAATCGATCTACAAGGAAAGACCATGACTCCAGGTTTGATCGAGGGGCATGGACATTTTATGGGGCTGGGGTATAACGAATTGAATCTCGACTTGTTAAACACGACCAGTTACCAACAAATTATTGATGCCGTCGCCGAAGAAGTAAAAAAAGTGGGGCCCGGGGAATGGATTACCGGACGCGGATGGCACCAAAGCAAATGGGACCAAATGCCCGAAGAAACGGTGAACGGGTTTCAAACGCATGATTTGCTAAGTGCCGTTTCTCCCGATAATCCGGTGTATCTACGACATGCTAGTGGACATGCAGGTTTTGCCAATGCCAAGGCGATGGAGGTTGCCGGAATACAAGTGTTGCCCAAAGACGGAATCGACAAACTGGAAATCGAAGGTGGTGAAGTAATGCGCGATGCCTTGGGAAGGCCCACTGGTATTTTTAACGAACGGGCCATGACATTGATTACCCAACACATTCCGGAAACTACTCCAGAAAAGGATGTTAAGGCATTCGAACTGGCGGTGGCTGCCTGTCATCGTAACGGAATTACCGGGTTTCATGATGCAGGTATCGGCAGGGAAACCATTGCCCTTTATGAAAAAATGAGGAACACGGATCAAATGGACATTCGAATATACGCCATGCTGACCGGATGGGATAAAGAACTGCTTACCGAATGGTACGAAAAAGGACCTAGGGTAGACCCCGAAAATTTGTTTACGATCCGTTCGGTAAAATTAAATTGCGATGGGGCTTTAGGGTCACGAGGGGCCTGGTTGCTGGAATCTTACACTGATCGTCCGGGACACTTTGGTCATGAAACCCTCCCGATGGCATTTGTAAAGACAACGGCACTCAACGGACTAAAACATGGTTTTCAGGTCTGCTCCCACGCTATTGGTGACCGAGCCAATCGGGAAATATTAGATCGTTACGAAGCAGCCTTTAAAGACGTACCTAGTGCTACCACCGACCACCGCTTTCGAATCGAGCATGCGCAACATTTGCATCCTGACGATATTCCCCGTTTTGCCGAGCTACAGGTGATTCCGGCTATGCAGGCGGTACATATGTCTTCGGATCGACCATGGGCCATTGACCGGTTGGGCGAAAAACGTATCAAAGAGGGTGCTTATATGTGGCAAACGTTATTACAAAGTGGTATTCCTATCGTTAATGGAACCGATGTCCCTGTAGAACCCATCGACCCAATTGCCAGTTTGTATGCCAGCATCAGTCGAAAAACCCTTAAGGGCACCCCGGAAGGTGGTTATGAACCCGAACAAAAGATGACCCGGGAACAAGCGCTTCGAAGCTATACTTTGGATGCTGCCTACGGAGCTTTTGAAGAAAACGTTAAGGGATCGATCACTCCCGGTAAATTGGCTGACTTCACTGTCTACAATCAAGACATCATGACTGTAGAAGAAGAGAAGTTCTTAGAAACCAAAATTGCTATGACCATTTTTGACGGGCAAGTAGTTTACACCATGAAATGATAAAGTACTTCCGAAGAGTAAAGAACCTCGGGGCCTTCGTCCGCCGAAACGGCTAGGTGAAGGCGCGACAAGCCCACGAGGCATTTATGGGAAATTCAATTCTGATTTCGACGTCCCGAGAATTCGGGATCGTAGCATTTTAAATCTCGATTATAGGGTAAAAAAACGCATGGGAGATCACGGATTAAAAAGTCCAACGGTTTCCTACTTCTGAAAGTGGCACGCAGCCATCATATTCCTGCGGTATCGGGTCGTAATTGAGCACATTTTTCCCAATTTCTTCGGAGGTACAATAGGCCCAAATTGCCATTGATTTAAGTGATCGATAAAACCCGACAGGTTGTTGTTCTCCCACAGCAACGCCCCAGACACCTTTATTAAAGGTTCCGGAGGTCTTTTCCGAAGTTTTTAGGACTTCGATTCGATCCGTTTCGCTTAGCTGATGGAAAACATCTCCATAGGTTTTCTTACAGTCATCGTTAAAAGCAGTGATTTCTGCTCGAACGTTCTCTTGAGCCTCTTTATCATAGGCCTTTGCAAAAACGGTATCTAGAAAAATATCTACTTTCACATCCAACGCTCCAGGGGTTTCGGTGCGCGGCAAGAGCATGTCTACCATCGTTGAAATCGTACGCGCCTCTTGCTCTATCAAAAATACCGGTTGCCACTCCAATCGGGATTCATTTTTACAGGACTGCAATAAGGACAAGAAGGATGGCGTCGCCATGGCGGCTCCTGCCCATAGTCCCGTTTTTTTCAATGCTTGTCTTCTATCCATCATTATAGATTTAATTTTTTTAACTCCGAGACGGCATGGTTGGCGGCACGGGCCGTAATTGCCATATAGGTAAGGGAAGGGTTGACACAGGAAGACGAAGTCATACATGCCCCATCGGTTACAAAAACATTCTTTGCGGCATGTACCTGATTGAAGGCGTTCAATACCGAGGTCTTAGGGTCTTTCCCCATACGGGCCGTACCCATTTCATGAACGCCATTGCCCATTTCGTGTTCATTGTCAAAACCCTGAACGTTACTCAAACCTGCTTTCTCCAACATTTCAACAGCGTCTTCCTGGATTTGTTTGTTCAAGGCCATTTCGTTCGCTTTGAACTCTGCATCGATAGCCAAGGTCGGCTGCCCCCATTTGTCCAACACATCGGTATTCAACGACACCTTATTTTCATGATAGGGCAAACATTCGGCAAAACCGGTGATAAAAAATTCCCAAGGTCCTGGTTTTAACATGCTGTCTTTGAAATGTGCGCCAAAATCTTCGCTATTTGCCGGATTCCCACCTCGTCCCCCTCCTCCTTGATAGCCAAATCCGCGTAAAAATGTATCGGACTTCGTTTCATCATTAATGTTCCAGTATCTGGGAATATAGATACCATTAGGCCGTCTTCCTTTATAATATTTGTCATCAAAGCCTTCAACCTTACCCAATGCTCCCACACGATAGGTATGGTCCATGAGATTATGCCCCAGTTCCCCACTATCGTTTCCAAATCCATTCTCGAAACGCTTCGATTTGGAATTCAATAAAATCTGTGTGGTACTCAATGCAGAGGCATTGCAGAAAATGACTTTTGCCGTATACTCCAGTGCTTCATTACTCTCGGCATCGATGATTCGTACCCCGGTGGCCTTCCCTTTAGCATCGTCATAGATAATGGCTTGTACAATGGAATTCGGTCGAATTGTTAGATTTCCCGTAGCATTGGCCGCCGGTAGCGTTACTGCGTTGCTGCTAAAATAGGCTCCGTACGGACACCCACGATTGCATCGGTTCCGGTATTGACATTTTCCCCGACCATTTAGAGGTTCGGTCAAATGCGCCACCCTACCAATAATCATATGCCTGCCTGGAAAGCTTTTTTCGATCTTGTTTTTTACGTGTTTTTCCACACAATTGAGTTCCATGGGCGGCAGAAAATGACTGTCGGGCAGTTGTGGTAGTCCCAAAGGCGCTCCACTGATACCTGCAAACTTCTCTACATAGGTGTACCATGGCTCTATGTCCTTATAACGAATGGGCCAATCGACCCCATGGCCATCCTTGGCATTGGCCTCGAAATCAAGATCGCTCCAACGATACGTCTGTTTGCCCCACAGCAACGAACGGCCACCCATTTGGTGCCCCCTTAACCAAAGAAAAGGTTTTACCTCGGTATAGGGGTTCGCTTCATCATCTGCCCAAAAATGTTCGGTATCGGTACCGATCCAACCGGATCGGATGGCTTTGTAATGCTTTTTTTTCTGCTCAGGAGTGAGCCCGCCCCGCAACTCGGTATCCCAAGGGTCCATATGCATCGTAGGATAATCGGTTACATGCTCCACAATGCGCCCCCGTTCCAATACAAGGGTTTTTAAACCCTTTTCACAAAGCTCTTTTGCCGCCCATCCTCCGCTGATACCGGACCCTATAACGATGGCATCATAGGTCATGTCCTTTTTAGCATCAATATTAAAGTTGGCCATGTTATCCGTTTTAGTTGGTTTCAAGATAAGGATTATTCACCCGAGCCCCAAAACCATTATTTATCGGTGTTTGGCACTATTTTATCATGCAAGGCACCTATAGCGATGTCTGTATCCCATATGAGGCAATTGATAAAAAGGCAACCTAGATATGCTATACCGTTACGGCCTTATTCAAATACCTGCGAAACGGAAGCATTTCGGTATATGCCTTGATTACTTTTTTATCAAAATCTTTTTGAAGGACTTCCTGTGTGGAAAACTCAGTGGCGACTGCAAAGGTTTTGTTCCGAAGCAGTTCGATGTGCGGATGGTCGTTCGAAAACCCTTTGGGAGCTTTCACCAACTTTTCATCTTCATAAAGTCCACCATACATTTTTTTGAAGGAGGATTTTTGAAGTATTTTTTTAAGTTCCTCCCCGTCATAGTCGATAGCGTCCCGTATACTCCGCAAGGTCTTTGAATCCGGTCGCCAAAGGCCACCGGCAAACATGGAACGTTCGATTCCGATTTCTACATAGAAATCTCCCGTACCGGGCCTTTTATCCAAACCAGCACCAAAATGATCTTTGTAGATGGGTTTGTTCGGGTGAAACATCAAATTGTTATTAATCCGATTGATGCCTTTCTTTCCAGGAGTATCGTAATACTCATTATCGATAGCGGCCAATTGGGCGTTCATTCCATCGAGCCAAGCTATAAAACCGTTGCGCACGTCCTTGTACCATTTGCGGTGGTCGTCCATCCATTCTTTGTTGTTGTGCTTTTGGAGTTCTTTCAGGAAGTTGATAAGATGGGGAAAGTTCATTTTTTGATATGCTTTCTTTAGTTGATATATGAGTATGTGAAACACGTCATTAAGAGGCACGAAGCGATCCGTTCAATGAACAGCAATGGTTGATCAAAAGATCACTTCGTCGTAAACTCCTCGCTATGACGTGTTCCTGTTACCCCTGTTTCTTAAAACCGATTATCCCCGTCCAAAATATCGCCCAAGCCACCAAGGATACTGCCTTCTCCTTTGCTATTTCCCCCGCGTGGAAGTGCCGCCAAGACACGCCCGGCCAAACGGCTGAACGGAAGGGATTGTACATACACGGTCCCGGGTCCGCGCAAGGTAGCAAAGAACAAACCTTCGCCACCAAAAATGGTGTTTTTGATACCGCCGATGAATTCAATATCGTACTCTACATTTTGGGTAAATCCGACGATGCATCCGGTATCTACCTTTAGCGTCTCGCCCATGGCCAGTTCTTTTTTTGCCAGGGTACCGCCCGCATGCACGAAAGCCATTCCATCACCTTCCAACTTCTGCATAATGAACCCTTCCCCACCAAAAAGTCCCCTGCCCAATTTCTTGGAAAACTCAATACCTACCGAAACTCCCTTAGCCGCGCATAGGAACGCATCCTTTTGGCAAATAAACTTCCCCTTGTTTTCCGAAAGGTCTATGGGTACTATCTTACCGGGGTAGGGCGAGGCAAAACTGACCTTTTTTTTGCCCTGACCCGCGTTTAGAAATGCGGTCATAAAAAGACTTTCGCCCGTAAGAATGCGCTTTCCAGCGGAGAATATCTTACCCAAGACCCCTTTCTCTTGATTGGAACCATCCCCAAAAATGGTATCCATTTGAATACCGTTGTCCATCATCATGAAGCTTCCCGCTTCGGCGACAACGGCCTCTTGTGGATCGAGTTCAATTTCGACATATTGCATTTCTTCCCCGTAAATCTCGTAATCTATTTCGTGTGCGTTCATATTTATTTCAGTTTTTTTCCCCCAAGGGCGGGAGTCTTGTTTGCTTTTAGTTATTGTTATTGTTCGATCATTAGTTTTAAAACACGGCAAAATGTTACAAAAATAAAATCGATAAAACCTGAAAGTCCGTTTGAACCCAACCGATTCAAAGCAACAATCAGAATTAGAATATTGGTAGAAGGAAACATCCTAATCGCCTATCACGTTTTACCTTGAAACAGAAAGAAACCATTTATTCAGACTCATCGCACAGAATTGACAATAACATAGAATTGCCATGTTTTAGTGTCTTGAAGACATTTCCTTTTTTTGTTCCGGCTAGGTAAACTCTATTGTTAGCCATAAGGTTTATCGAACGATTTGGCATTTTGTAAATCAATTCCGCCTCCATGTTTACTTTGGTCCCCTTAAACTCCCAAATGATCTTTTCAATTTCTACCACTACCTGTATGATGGAGTCGTTTGGAAAACCGGGCGCGTCGGTATAGATTAATTTTGCGGATGAAACCCTGTCTAATTCTTCGACAGCTTTTCGCAACGAATGCCGATAATCTGGGTATGGTGAATCTCCCCAATGATCTCCTTTATATTCTATTTTTGCATATTTGCTATCGAAATCAAGTGAAAAACAGATAGTTTTATCACAATCCAACCGGGATACTTTCTTATTTGCAGTTTTATGGGATGCACAACCAACAAATACCGTAAAAACCAAGAAAACTATATGTGATTTAATGATGCACAAAGTAGAAGATCTGGACACGCTAGTAGATACCACTGATGACAAAAAAGTTACCATCCTATAATTCTATAATTAAAAAGCAATTTAAATCAGTTGATTAAGAAGTTTAAAACAGCAGTTGGTCCTATATATAAACACAGTCGATTTGGATGTATCATCAATGTAATAACAACTAACTTTTAACCCTCACCGTCCATTCAAAATTAAAGGTAGAAACAACGATGCCCTCTTCATTGACCCCTACGGACTTCATCCAAAAGGTTTGCCCCTCCCCCGTCGCAATGGTCTTATCCAATGCTTCTTTAATAAGATGCCCATCTTCACAAGTAAACGTAATCTTCCCGGTAGCCTTCTTGGAGAAATTAGCATTGTTATTCGCCACCAACATGGATATCTTTTTGCCCGTTTCTCGAATTTGCAAGGTGACCATGGCACCCGTGGCAAGCTCTGCGGCCATTCCTTGCACGGCCCAAAACAGGGAATTAAATGGGTTTTGATTGAACCATCGATGCCGCACGGTTACAACAGCCTTTCGATTATCGATTGCTTTTAGCCGTACACCACACCACCAGGCCGAGGGTAGTTTTAAAAAAGTAAAAGCGTTGAATTTGCCCGTAGATACTGCCATTGGCTCCTATTTGGCTTTAAAAGTATTGAAAATAGTTCAATCTACAATTTGTTAATTATATGTTAAATATTAGTACTATGTGTTGCATAGTACCTGTGTTTGGATATATATTTGCATAAGAAAATAACATGCCATGACTAATACTATATCAAAACATGAACGGAATTTATCGGCGATCATTCATGCATCGACCTTTTCAAAATTCTTTATTCCTTTTGGGAATTTTATTATTCCCCTGGTTTTATGGACCGCCAATAAGAAAGAATATGAGTTCGTAGACTACAATGGTAAACAAGCCCTTAACTTTCAGATCAGCCTGTTACTCTATGCCATTCTGTTAGGGATTATCAGTATTCCGTTTTTCATCGGTTTTTTCCCTGATATTTTTGATTTTGGTCATTTTGGGTTTGATCGCCTTAGTAATTTCAACACGTTGAACCTACATTTCGATAGTGATGATTTCAGATTTGGGAGATGGTTAGTACCAGTGGGTATCACTGGTCTGTTACAAGGGGCCCTCTTTGTCGTCAATGTAGTATATACCATTTTGGCCACCATCAAAACCAATGAAGGAGAAACATTCAAATACCCCATTACTATAAATTTCATTAAATAATGAAAACATACAACAACATATTATTTTTAGGACTCTTTCTTTTCATTACTGCAGCGCAGGCGCAGTTAGCCGAGGATTCAGAGCTATATCAAACTTTGAAACAAAAGGACAGCATCTTGTTCGATGCCGCCTTTAATCGTTGCGATGTACCCACCTTGGAGGCCATTTTCACTGCTGATTTTGAGTTCTACCACGATAAAGGTGGTTTCTCGGAAGGCAGGGATGTCTTTCTGAGACCTGTTAAAGAGAGCTGTGCCAGTTGGGATACCAATCGACCACAACCGTCAAAAAGAATATTACTTCCGGGTAGTTTAAAGGTATTCCCACTCTATAAGAACGGGGAGTTATATGGCGCTATTCAACATGGGGTACATCGATTCGAATCACTCAACACAAACAACGAGTACGAGAAAGGGGATGTTGCCAAATTTACCCATGTATGGATAAAGGAAGGTACCCATTGGAAAGTAAAAAGAGAACTAAGCTATGATCATCAATATAAACCAGAGTAATTACGGGTACTCATCACACCCTATCGCAACGTTTATTCATCAATCAGCAACTCGTATGAAGTTTATTCATCAATCAAAAAACGAACCGTTAACCCATGCAGACGACATTTTCAAGTGAATCAAAGAAACAACCGAAGAAGTCGGGACTGCTTCAAAAGCAAAAAGAAATTATGAATGTAGAAAACACAAAGGCGCAAATGCGAAAAGGAGTGCTGGAGTATTGCATTCTTTCCATCCTGAACGGAAAGGACAAATATGCTTCTGAAATCCTAAATACCCTCAAGGACGCCAAAATGCTGGTAGTAGAAGGTACCATTTACCCACTGCTTACCAGACTCAAAAATGCGGGATTGCTCAACTACCGTTGGGAAGAATCGACCTCCGGACCCCCACGTAAATACTATACTTTGACCGAGACCGGTAAAATGTTCTTGAAAGAACTCGATACCACTTGGGACGAATTACGAAATGCAACAAATCTGGTAACAAAAAACAAATAACCGTCACAAAAACACGTACTGAAACGAGCTTGGGTTACCCCCTGAACATCGACTCAGCGTATAAAAAATCAAAAAATGAACAAGACAGTAAATATAAATCTCGCCAACGTCCTCTTTCATATCGACGAGGATGCTTTTAACAAAATGAGGCGCTATCTGGAATCGGTGCGACGCTCCTTCGCCAACACCCCGGGAAGTGACGAGATATTGGCCGATATCGAAGCGCGAATCGCAGAACTTTTTCACGAAAAACTAGAGAACGAACGCCAGGTCATCACCCAAAAGGAAGTGGACGAAGTAATCGCCATTATGGGACAGCCCGAAGACTATATGGTCGACGAGGATATTTTTGATGACGAACCCAAATCCCGTGCTTCACAAGAACAAAGAAGGGTTAAAAAACTATACCGGGATACGGAACATAAATATGTAGCAGGTGTATCTGCCGGACTGGGCCACTACCTTGGCATTGATCCCTTATGGGTACGTCTGTTGTGGATTATCTTGACCGTTGGTTCAGGAGGAGGCTTTATTCTTCTTTATGGGTTGTTGTGGATCTTGATTCCGGAAGCCGTTACTACTTCTCAAAAATTAGACATGCGAGGTGAAGCCGTAAACATCAGTAATATCGAGCGAAAAGTAAAGGAAGGCTTTGATGATGTTTCTGAAAAAATCAAAAGTGTCGATTACGACAAGGTCGGCAACAGGGTAAAAGAAGGTGGAAGGACTTTTTTCGATACCCTGGGAGACATCATCATGTTCTTGTTCAAGATATTTGGAAAGTTCATCGGTATTATTCTCATTATTACCGGAGCCGTTGTCATCATTGGCATGTTCATTGGCATGTTAACGGTCGGTACCTTGGATTGGATTCATTTACCGGGCCTTGACGGTTTAATGAGCAACGTAACCGAATCACCGGTATGGCTTATGTCGCTCTTAGGTTTCTTCGCAGTTGGAATTCCTTTCTTTTTCCTGCTCTATCTAGGACTCAAAATTTTAGTCACCAACTTAAAATCAATAGGAAATATTGCGAAGTTTTCGCTCTTGGGACTTTGGTTGATCTCGGTCATTTCCCTGATAGTTATTGGCGTACGTGAAGCTGCTTCACATGCTTTTGACGGTTCTGTCAAAACCGAAAAGGAATATTACATTCCTGCCTCCGATACCTTGAACCTACAACTGGTCAGTACCGACCTATGGGACAATCGTGCCCAAATGCGCATGGATGATATGGTAATGACCTACGACGACGACGGACAGGCCATTTTACTTTCGAGCGATGTGCGCTTTCGTTTGCGAAAGTCGAACGATTCGGTTTTGCGTATCGAAGTGCGGAGAGAAGCAAACGGGCCATCGATTACCGAAGCGAGAAATACAGCCCAAACCATTGCTTACGATTATGCCGTTCAGGGCCGCACCCTTCAATTCAATGATTTTTTAACTGTTGAAGGCTCTAGCAGGTTCAAAGACCAGCAGGTGCGCGTCAACCTTTATATTCCAGAAAGTATGTATGTTCAGTTTGCAAAACCTTCAAATTGGAATCATTGGAAAATACGTGCCAATACCGATAATGACGGGGATATCGAAGAACATTTATGGATGATGGAAGCAGATGGTGAACTCAAGTGTCAAAACTGCCCGGAGGACGAGGATTCCCTGGAAGATGAAAATGAAGATGATGGTCGGATCATTATCAATGAAGAAGGGATTGATATCAACTTTCAGGATGAGGATGGAGAATCGTTTAAAATGAAAATCGACGAAGAAGGCGTGAATATTAAAGCCAAGGACAAAGACGGTAACGATATCGATAAGGTCATCATCAATGAAGATGGTCTGGATATCGATTTGGACGATGACAACGATTCAGTACAAATGAAAATCAATGAAAACGGAGTCAGCATCCAAGCAAAAGAAGACTGATCTACAATTCAAGTACAATATTCGACAATTCGGTCGTAATTGTTGCATATAAAAGCTTAGAATTAGCAGTTTTACATCAATCTTAAAAACAACAACATTAATCAACAGCTGAAGGAAAATACTAAAACTAAAACGACTTCAGCATAAAACAGCAATCATGACAACAATCGTAAAAATTACCATCGCAATCTTATTGACCCTATTCCTATCATCCTGTGGTTTCGACATCCGAATCGATGGAGACAGCTGGGGAAGCGGTAAAAAAGGAAACGGAGTAGTCACCACCGAAGACCGCAGTGTCAAGGAAGATTTTACCGAGGTTACGGCCTCAGAAGGACTAATGGTCTATGTAACACAAGCCGATGAGTTTAAAATTGAGGTCGAGGCCGATGAAAACATCATTGACCTTATCGGAACCGATATCAAAAACGGAAAACTTAAGATCCATGCCATCAAGAATATCGGACGTGCTACTAAAAATGTCTATGTTTCCCTCCCCGATGTAACCGCGTTGAAAGCCACAAGCGGATCGCACCTTAAGACCCAAAACACTATTAAGAGCGACCGTTTGGAAATAGATGGGAATAGTGGAGCGATCTTAGCCATTGAATTGGATGCCGATGATGTAGAAATCGATGCCAGTAGCGGAGCGAACCTAGAAATCGCAGGGACTACCGATGAAGCCGATTTTGATGTCAGCAGTGGTGGCAACGTCAATGCAAAGGAATTGGAGAGCGTTCTCTGCAATGCCGAGGCCAGTAGCGGTGGCAACCTTCGAATTCATGTTACTGAATCGCTAGTGGCCAATGCCAGTAGCGGGGGCAATATCTCTTATTCGGGCGATGCCTCGTTTGAAGGAAAAAAGAACATATCCGGAAGCATCGTGCATCGAGATTAAGATATTTCCTCCCATATTTAAAAAGCAATTCCTCGATGATAAAGCTCTTGATCATCGAGGTTTTTTTTGTTCTTCAATGTGCTGGCGCAATAGGTATCGTTTATCTATATTCGTATAAAGCTTTAGGCATGCAGCTACTACTTAGAAAGTATACCCTTTCCTTAAAACACACCTTTAGTATTTCCCGGGAATCACATGATTTTCAAGATACCTTGGTGGTGGGGCTTCATCTAAACGGTTGCACCGGTTATGGGGAAGCGACGGCCAACCCATACTACGGAGTAACAGTAGCCAGTATGATGGCCGAAATAAAGGACCTAGAAAAAGCCTTGAATGCTTTTGAATTCAAAACACCCCTGGCGTTACATCAGTTTTTATCGACAAAGGAGTTAAGCAAATTTGCTCTTTGCGCTTTGGATTTAGCCGCCCATGACCTCTATGGAAAACTGTTGGGAAAACCACTCTACCAGATTTGGAAGACCAAAATCGACCGGTACCCGATTACAAATTATACCATCGGTATCGATACCATGGAAAAAATGGTCGCAAAGCTAAAGGAAACCCCTTGGCCTCTTTATAAAATAAAACTAGGCACTCCCGATGATGTAGCGATCGTAAAAGAACTTCGATCACACACAGATGCCATATTTCGAATTGATGCCAACTGTTCCTGGTCGGCCGAAGAAACTGTGCGTAACGCATTCTTATTAAAAGAATTGGGAGTGGAGTTTTTAGAGCAACCTTTGAAAGCAGACGATTGGGAAGGTATGGAACGGGTAGCGCACCAAAGTGTGCTTCCGGTCATTGCCGATGAGAGCTGTATCGTCGAAGAAGACGTAGAAAAATGTAGCCTGCACTTTCATGGTATTAATATTAAATTGACCAAGTGTGGTGGCTTAACCCCGGCACTACGTATGATTCAAAAGGCCAAAGAACTGGGACTCAAAGTAATGGTAGGATGTATGACAGAATCAACGGTCGGTATTTCGGCCATCGCACAGTTAACACCTCAGTTGGATTATGTAGATATGGATGGTGCCATGCTCCTGAAAGAGGATATAGCCGATGGTATACAAATTGCGGAAAACGGTGCATTGGTATTTCCTGATTTGGGAGGAAGTGGCATAACCCTACGATGATGGCAGATTATATAGATTCATTTCCCGGTCGTGAAATTCGGATTGATTATCAAAAGTACCTGTACTTTGGAGGCACTTCGTATTTAGGGTTACAGGCCGATCCAGAGTTTCAAAGACTATTCATTGAGAATATCAAAAAATACGGTACGAGTTATGGGGCCTCCCGAAAGTCGAATGTGCAAATCGCCATATTCGATGAAGTAGAAGCCTATCTATCTAAAATGGTAGGCTGTGAAACGGCTATTACGTTATCATCAGGTTACCTTGCGGGGCAGTTTGTCGTACAACATTTTAGTAGTCCAAAGCATCGTCTGTTCTATGCCCCGAATACCCATTCGGCCCTTTTTGCCTCTAAAACCAAGCGGTATACGACCTTTGCCACCTTAAACATTGCCCTTAGGGAACACCTTGCTTCTAATCACAGGCAAACTGCGGTTGTTTTTCTGGATTCCATCGATTTTTCGGGCAGTAACTATCCGGGGTTCCAAGCCTTGAAGGCTCTTCCTTTGGAACAACTGATCCTTGTGGTCGACGATTCACACGGAATCGGTGTTGTAGGCACCCATGGCGAAGGTATTTTTAAGACGGTCAATGCATTGAAGCCCAAAGAGTTGTTGGTGTGCTGTTCTCTGGGCAAGGGATTGAGCCTACAGGCCGGAGCGGTTTTTGGTCTACGGGAACGAATAGAACGACTCCGAAACTCGGACTTCTTTGGTGGAGCTAGTCCCGCCTCCCCCGCCGCTATGGCCACTTTATTGCAAAGCAATGCCTTATATGCAAAAAAAAGGAAGCAACTTCGAGCACATATTGATCAATTCTTGGGCCAACTTAAAAATCCGGATTTCTTTTTGCAAATGGAAGGTCATCCGGCCTTTAGCTACGCGGGAAGTACATTGACCGACCAGTTAAGAAAAAAGAACATCATAACAACGAGCTTTAGCTATCCCAACGAAGCGGCCTCGATGATGAATCGAATTATTCTAAGTGCCGCACATACGGCAGATGACATTTCAATACTCACAGATGCGATCAATTCATCAATCTCTTGATGGTATGGTAACCTACAATTTTCCTAATTGAAGCATTACTAAATATTTGATGATATTTCTGTGAATATGGCAAAAAATATCGTATCTTTTTGGGGTTCCCCACGTTACTAACTTAAAAGACACGACCATGAAAAAACTACTGGGATCGGTCTTGGTACTGGTTATAATGGTATGTTCAACTGCCCTCACCTCCCCAAGATCACAAACCGCTAATTCTTTGGAGGGCACTTGGGAGCTCATTAATCGTTTTAATTACGATGAACAAGGTGTTTCGGACACCATTCCCAACACCAATGGGTACCGACAGGTAAAAATATATAGCAAGGGAAAAGTTATGTGGACGCGGTATTCCCCTGACGATGAAGCCGAATGGTTTGGTTTCGGCTCTTACACCAATACTACAAACGAGTTAGAAGAACGTCTTGAATACGGCTCGGAAGCTATGATGAAAGTGGTAGATACCGTACAAGTTTTTAAATTCGAACTAATCCTCGACGAGAATACCTATAGCCAGATAACATTGGACGATGAAGGTCATCGTACCTTTTCAGAAAACTATAAACGTATCGATTAACGCCATTCGTCCCAACAAAAAAGGTCATATGCCAGTGGCATACGACCTTTTTTATATAATTTAATGATGGTATTGGTGTTATGCTACCTCCTCTTCGGGGGTTTCTATAGTCGCCAGATAGCGTTCTGCATCCAACGCTGCCATACAACCGGTACCGGCAGCCGTTACCGCTTGCCTGTATTCCTTGTCTTGGGAATCCCCACAAGCGAAAACACCGGGTTTGTTCGTTTTGGTAGATTTACCTTTCGTAATCAAGTAGCCCGTTTCATCCATGTCTAACTGACCCTTAAAGATACTTGTGTTAGGTGTATGTCCTATAGCGATAAAAAGTCCGGTAATGGCAATATCGTCTTTTTCGCCAGTTTGGTTATTGACCATGCGAAGCCCCTCTACCACTTGATCTCCCAGTACCTCGTCTACCTCGGTATTGTAGCGTACTTCAATATTCTCCAGGCTGTTAACCCGATGCTGCATCGCCTTTGAAGCACGCATGTGGTCTTTGCGTACCAGCATGGTCACCTTATTGCAGATATTGGCGAGATACGAAGCTTCCTCCGCAGCAGTATCCCCGCCGCCTACAATGGCAACGTCTTGACCTTTGTAAAAGAATCCGTCGCACACGGCACAGGCAGAAACCCCGCCACCACGCAAACGCTGTTCACTTGGAATATTCAGATATTTGGCAGAGGCACCGGTAGAAATAATAACCGTTTCCGCTTCTATTTTTTTATCGTTATCAACCGTGGCTGTATGGATGCCTCCCACTTCATCGCTCAATTCTATTCCAGTAATCATGCCGATACGGACCTCCGTACCAAAACGCTCGGCCTGTTGCTGCAATTGCACCATCATCGTAGGCCCATCAATACCTTCGGGATATCCAGGAAAATTGTCAACTTCGGTCGTGGTCGTCAATTGTCCGCCCGGTTCCATTCCGGTATACACCACAGGCTTCAAATCGGCCCGAGCTGCATATATAGCCGCCGTGTAACCGGCAGGACCTGATCCTATAATCAATGTTTTTATTCGTTCTATTGGAGCTGACATAGTTCGTTTGTATTTATTTTGACAAAAGTAGTTTTTTTGTAAAAAACTTTCTTCTTACTTATTAAAAGTTATTAGAATACAGCCACGAAATCGGGTCCTGGCATGTTCTAATACTTTTTCACCTCTTAGTCTACTTTTATAACAAATACTTTCACAAGGCAGCTTTCACCAACAAAAACTATTGTATTTCAGCATATTAGATACCTAAAAAAGGTCGTATTCCTCCTAAAGAAAGTCCATTATTGAAATAATATGATGTATTTTTGATTAAATACACCAATACCACTGACACATATCATTTTTTTATCGGTAAATCCTGAGTATTTTTGAATACCTTGAAAAATAGTAACTGTGAATACCCTTTTAAAGACTGTTATCATCGATGATTCAGGGATGCAACTCAAAGTCATCTCCAAACTGGTAGACAAGCATCCGAATTTAGCCTTGGAAGCACTTTATGAAAATGGTGTAGCAGCTCGGGAAGGTATACAGAAAAATAATATAGACCTTATCCTATTAGATATAGAAATGCCCATCATTGATGGGTTCGATTTTTTGGATGCCTTAGAGCACCGACCCCAAATCATCATTATTTCTGGGAAACCGGATTATGCGCTTCGCGCTTTTGACTATGACGTAACCGATTACCTTCAAAAACCGATTACCCTTGAGCGTTTCAATACCGCTGTGCAACGGGCCGTAAACAACCATCTGCACCAAACCGGCGAAGACAATCAGCATGACTTCATATTCGTTAACAGCAATCTACAAAAAAGAAAAGTGATTCTGGACCAAATCAAATGGATCGAAGCCTTGGGGGATTATGTGAAAATTGTTACCGCAGATAACAAGATTCTAGTGCTGTCGACCATGAAAGCATTTTTAGAAAAATTACCTTCCAATTTTTTACGCATTCACAAGTCGTATTCGGTAAACGTAGACAAGATTGAAAAATTCTCGAGCACTTTTGTGGAAATCGAAAATCAAAAAATACCTATGAGTCGATTGCGCAAAGCTGAACTCGAAAAGGCACTGGCAGGAACGTGAAAATATTATATCGCCATTTACAGAACTGATGCCCTTGTTCTCGTATTGAACATCGCTTCCAAGGTCTCTTGCCT
This sequence comes from uncultured Flavobacteriaceae bacterium, assembly GCA_947493175.1. Lineage (GTDB taxonomy): Bacteria > Bacteroidota > Bacteroidia > Flavobacteriales > Flavobacteriaceae > Pelagihabitans. The sequence continues at coordinate 844,676 of CANLQD010000002.1, forward strand.
CGTTTGAAAACTTACCTAAAAACGCATTGTTATCTCATTCTTGCCCTTGTTGGTTGCGAAGCATGTCTGCAGTAGCGACTGTTCTAAAGCCCAAATGTTCTTGAGCAGAATCCAGACTGGTGGCCATACGGGCCGAGATTCGATAGCTAGCACAGTAGGAATCACTACATAAAAACGACCCTCCTTTAATCACCTGTTCCCGTGCATATGGATCCCGTTCATTATAGGCTTTTTCAGCTCCTTGCGGGTTTAATGGTACTTCCCCACTTTTTAAGATGTCGTTGTAGTAGTTGCTGTTGTACCAGTCGCTCGTCCATTCCCAGACATTGCCGGCCATATCATAAAGCCCATAATCGTTGGGTCGATACGATTTGACCACCGCTCTATTTTCGAAACCATCTTCCTTGGTGTTCGTTACCGGAAATTCTCCTTCCCAAGTATTCGCCATTTTACCGAGCATGCTCATATCATCTCCCCAGGTAAAAGGTACCCCTGCCCTATCACCCCTTGCGGCCCGTTCCCATTCCGATTCAGTGGGGAGCCTGCGCCCTGCCCAATCACAATAGGCCAAGGCATCTTCAAAAGATATATGTACCACAGGCTCCTCGTCTTTTCCGATAATACCGCTATTGGGGCCATTGGGGTGTTTCCAATTGGCACCTATCGTCCAACGCCACCATTGTGAAAAATCATATAGATTGGGTACCGATGTAGGCGTTTTTTTAAACGTTAATGAACCGGGTTGCATAATACTATCATGTGGTTTGGGGGTTCCTGCGGGTAATTGTTTCTTCATTTCTTCCCAATCAATTTCCCGTTCTGCCACGGTTATGTACCCCGTTTCCTCTACGAATTCCTTGAATTGGGCATTGGTCACTTCTGAGATATCCATAAAAAATCCATCAACCTTTACCTTGTGGGCTGGCTTTTCATGTTCCATTGCCATATGATCTCCAGGTACAGCACCCTGTATAAATTCCCCTCCTGGTATCCAGACCATTCCCTCCGGGGTTTTAACGTCTTTTGGCTTTTTCCGCAGTATCACTACTTCCGATTCGGGTTTGGAAATCTTTTCTGGAACTGCCTCAGGTTCGGCAACCGTATTTTTACCCTGTCCATCTTGGCAAGAAGATAACACCAAACAAAAAAATAGACACGAAATAGACTTGAAAAAAGTATTCATGGAAAAATAAAATAACTATCGTCTAAAGTTACTTCTATTTTTGAGAAGTCATTTAAACTTTTTCCTTTAGTTAAATCACTTCTGGGTTAAAAGTCCATCATCAATCAACGGAATTTGAAAATTTTCCAGCTCAGGGCGTTGGCGCTCTTTTTCAAAGAATTTTGCTCCTTTTTGAAGTATTTCGGGATGTTTTTCCGCTAGATTAAAGGTCTCGGCGGGGTCGTTCTTTAAGTTGTATAATTCAACAGTAGCCGGCTCCCCATTGTTCAGATTTTGGCGAATCAACTTCCAATCGCCCATTCGTAGGGCCACCTGTCCGCCATAGCTGGGAAACTCCCAATACAAAAAATCGTGCTGTTCTTGGTTTTCTTTCGATAGCAATGTCGGCAACAGACTAATACCATCGGTATCTATCGAAGGTTCATAGCCTGCTACATCGGCAAAGGTGGCCAGCATATCGTAATGGGCCGAAATATGGTCGCTTTTACTACCAGGACTGATATGTCCAGGCCAAGTGGCAATCATAGGAACACGAATACCGCCTTCGTATAAAAACCCTTTTCCCCGCCCGAAATCGCCCCTAAACGGTTTTGCACTCTCGAAAAACTCCGGATCTGCCCCGCCCGCATAACTGGGACCGTTATCAGAGGTGAAAATAATCAGTGTGTTCTCATAGATGCCTTCCTCTTTTAGTTGCATTACCAAGTTCCCGATATTTTCATCTAAATAAGATACCATAGCCGCATATGCCGCAAGGGGCGTTTTATGTGGAAAGTAGGCGTTATTCTTTCCATCGGCCAAATAAGGAACTTCCTCACCGAACTTATCCTTGTAATAATCAACCCATCTTTGCGGTGCTTGCAGTGCGACATGAGGTATCGGGGTTGCCCAATAGAGAAAAAAGGGGTTTTTGCGGTTTGATGCGACAAAGGAAGTAATTTCCTTGAACATTAAATCGGGAGCATACTCTTTCAAATTAAAATCGGCGTAACTTTTCAAATCCTTGGGATCTTTGCCTTTGGGAAAAGGTGTATGTGGGGCAACCGTATCATTCTTTAAATGCACCCGCTCCCTATTTTTATATAAATGTAATGGGTAATAGGTGTGTGCTTGGCGCTGACAGTTAAAACCATAAAACAGGTCAAAACCCATATCATTGGGAACCGACTTGGTATGGGGAGCTCCCAAACCCCATTTTCCGACCAGGGCAGTGTTGTAACCGACTTCTTTGAGTTTATGTGCCAAGGTAATGGTGTTTTCGGGCATAGGGCCTTGCCCCTCTAAGGTAGAATCCATTGCCATGGCCCGATAATCCCAAACATCACCGCGCTCTTTCCATTCGCTGTTACTCCTTATATACGCATGTCCGGCATGTTTTCCGGTCAATAACATGTGTCGCGCCGGAGCACATACCGGAGCACTTGTATAATGTTGGGTGAACAGCATTCCTTCCTTTGCCAAAGCATCTATATTCGGAGTTTCTATTTTTTGTTGCCCATAGGCACCTACTTCTGCATACCCTAAGTCATCTGCTAAGATAAAAATGATGTTAGGCGGCACACTTTTTTCGGCTGCCGGTTCTTTTTGAGGTTCGTTTTTACAAGACATGAAAACCATCCCAACGAATAATAGTATGCTCGCATACGTATGCTTTATCATAAACAGATTTGTTTTAACTTAAAGATTGCTTTTAACAGGACAATGATAGAAGTGTTCAGGGCAAGCTCTAGACTTGAACCTTAAATGAATGCATTAACGTATCCTTCAGAAGTGGGTTGTACACAACTCCCAAACCGGCAGGTCCAAGCCCACTCGTCTTGATATGGACCATTGAGATTACATAACGGTGGTTTTCCCGGGGGTGGGAATTGCATACCATCCATCTGCATCGGGGTTTACAGGTGCCGGTGATTCCCAGTTCATACTATCCGGTACCAATTGTAATTCGGATTGCATGGCCTCGTCCCATTTGATGACTTTCCCCGAATAGGTAGCCATTCTTCCCATAATAGCGGTCATGGTACTTTTGGCACCGTTCTCGGCATCTGCAAGGACACCTCCGTTACGAATAGATTCGAACAGTTTTATATGTTCTACTTCATACGGATTCGGATCATCTTTACCCCTATGCTCAAAAACGGTATTTCCGTTCCAATCTTTCATGGTTGCCCTATCCCCTTCTGTAGAAACGGTTCCCTTGGTTCCTTGAAAGAATTCGGATACCCTACTCATTGTTTCAGGTTGGTGACGACATTGACTGGCAATAACGGCTCCGCTAGGATAGGTGAACTCTACAAAATGGTGATCAAAAATCTCGCCATGGTCCTTGCCATTTCGTACTTGTCTTCCGCCCATACCTTGTGCAGAAATTGGATATTCCCCTATAAACCAATTGGCAACATCGATATTATGAATATGTTGTTCCAAAATATGGTCTCCACATAGCCAATTAAAATAATACCAATTTCGCATTTGATATTCAAGCTCACTTTGCTCGGGTTTTCGCTCTCTTACCCAAACTCCCCCGCTGTTCCAATAGACTTGTCCTGATACAATCTTGCCTATTTTATCTTGCTTAAGGTTCGCTATGGCCGCTAAATAATTATCTTGGTAATGACGTTGCAAGCCCACGACTACGTTTAATCTATTCTCTTTAGCCTTTTGGGCAGCTGCCAATACTTTACGAACTCCCGGCACATCCGTCGCCACGGGCTTTTCCATAAAAACATGTTTGCCATTGTTCACGGCATATTCAAAATGCTGGGGCCTAAATCCCGGTGGGGTGGCCAAAATGACCACATCGGCCAAGTCCATTGCTTTTTCCGCAGCGTCAAAACCAACAAATTGATTTTTTTTGGGAACCTTTACTTTTTTAGTCTCGCCCATTTCTTTCGTAATATTGATAAGGCTATTCTTCAAACGATCTTCAAAGGCATCGGCCATTGCTACCAATTCAACATTATCGTCTGCGTTCAACGCCTGTATTGCGGCACCCGTGCCACGCCCTCCGCAACCAACCAAGGCTATCTTCAATTTTTTATCATTGAAAACATTGTACATCGCATCCATGCGGAGGTTGGGCAATAGCACCGTACCCCCTGTAAATAGCGCTGTATTTTTCACAAAACTCCTTCTAGAATTCTCGTTCTTACCGTTCGACTCGTTGGTTGTCCCTTTATTTTTCATATCATTTGTTTTCGTTGAATTTATTCGATAATCGAGGTAGACCATGCTACCATCAGGTAAGTGGCTCCAAGGTTCGTCTCAGTGCTTTTATGGTCTTACCTTCGAAGGCGCTTTGGCTTGCCTATATGATGGTCAGTTAAGATAGCATATTATTTGGAATTTGACAATTGAAAACATCCTTACCAGCGCATCTTATACAGCACATATTGAAACGCAAAAACTCCTCTGTAGAATACAGGGGAGTTTTGAACATTTTGAACTTTTCAAAGTTCAGTAAACAAGCGTTCAAATGCTAGATATACTGATTGATAATATTTTCGAAAAGCTCTTGCTTGCCACTTTGTAAGGTGAGTTCACCGTTGGCAACCGCGATTTCGTATAGGTCTTTTAGTTCTAAAGAGCCATTCTCAAAGTCTTTTCCTTTTCCAGCATCGAAGGACGCGTAGCGTTGGCTGCGTAATTTGGTGTAGGAGGAGGCCGAGATGATTTTATCGGCCGCTATCAACGCTCTGGCAAACGTATCGGCTCCACCGATATGCGCATGAAAGACATCTTCCATGTCTGTTGAATTTCTTCGAATCTTTGCGTCAAAATTGATACCGCCACCCTGGAGTCCACCGGCCTCTAAGAATACCAGCATCGCCTCGGTCAGTTCTAGTACGTTATTCGGGAACTGATCGGTGTCCCATCCGTTTTGGTAGTCGCCACGGTTTGCATCCATGCTGCCGAGCATACCTGCCTTCGCGGCCACGGCAATCTCATGTTGAAAAGTATGTTGCGCCAAAGTAGCATGGTTGACTTCGATATTCATTTTGAAATCATTCTCCAAACCGTAGTCTTTTAAAAACCCAATGGCGGTAGCACAATCGAAATCGTACTGATGTTTCATGGGTTCCATTGGTTTTGGTTCAATAAAGAACGTTCCTTTGAAACCTTGTGAACGGGCATAGTCTCTGGCCATTGCCAAGAATTGGCCCATATGATCCAATTCACGCCCTAAATCGGTGTTCAAAAGCGACATATAACCTTCACGGCCTCCCCAAAATACATAGTTTTCCCCGTCCAATGCTATCGTCGCATCCAAGGCTAACTTGATCTGGCCACCTGCACGGGCGACCACATTGAAATCGGGGTTGGTCGCGGCGCCGTTCATATATCTCGGATTGGAGAAACAATTCGCCGTTCCCCACAGTAGTTTAATCCCCGATGCCGCCTTCTTTTGCTTGATGTAATCCACAATGGTCGATAAGCGCTTTTCGGATTCGGAAAAGGTCGAAGCTTCCTGTATCAAATCAAAATCATGAAAGCAGAAGTAATCAAACCCCATTTTTCCGATAAATTCAAAAGCAGCATCGGCTTTATCCTTGGCAGCTTGTACCGGGTCAGTAGCCTGATCCCAAGGGAAGTTTTGCGTACCGGGACCAAAGGGATCCGCACCTTGGCCACAGAACGTATGCCAATACGCCACCGCGAACTTAAAATGCTCTCGCATCGTTTTCCCTGCGACTACTTGCTCAGGGTTATAGTATTTGAATGCGAACGGATTATCCGATTCTTTTCCTTCGAACTTGATTTCGCCGATTCCCTTAAAATATTCTTTATCTCCTACTACTACCATGCTATTATTCTTATTGATTACTAATTGATTTCAGTTCTTTTTTCCAGCCTTCATATGCTTTTACATAAGGCTCCTGATCTAACGAGGGTTTAAAAGTGCTTACATAGTCGTTGTTCATCACATACGATCCGAATTGTTCAAAATCCCCTTGATGTAATCCGGCGGCCCTTGCAGCACCTATCGCACCCGTTGTATTATACAGTTCTATTTCATAACCGACCAAGGTGGCTACCGTATTTGCGAAAATTTCGGAGCGGAAGAGATTGTCATTACCCACTCTCATTACGTTAATGGAGATACCGTCGGATTTCATGATATCCATACCGTAAACGAACGAAAAGGCGATACCTTCCAAAGCCGCCCTGCAGACATGGGCCTTGGTGTGGTTGTTCAAGTTAACGTTCAACAGTCGTGACCCTATTTCCTGATTATTCAGCATGCGTTCGGCCCCATTTCCGAACGGAATCATACAAACCCCATCGGAGCCAACGGGTACCTGTGCCGCCAACTCATTCATTTCTTGATACGAACTTACCGATAAATTATTCAACAACCAGCGATATTGAATACCGGCCCCATTGATACACAAAAGTTTTCCGATTCGTGGATCGGCTCCCTGTACATAATTCACATGGGCAAAATTATTTACCCGCTCACTTTCCTTTACCGAAAGACTGTCAGTAACCGCATATACTACTCCCGAAGTGCCACCCGTCGCGGCAACTTCGCCGGGTTCAAAAACATTTAACGACAATGCATTGTTCGGCTGATCTCCGGCACGATAGTAAATAGGTGTTCCGGCGGTAAGACCACATTCAATAGCACCCTGTTCATTTACCTTGGATTGCTCCCCAAAAGTAGCAACGATATCAGGAACCAGGTCATGGTCAAAACCATAGTGTTCTAAAACCAACTCGGCCACCCGACCTTCTTTAAAATCCCATAGAATGCCTTCGGAAAGCCCAGAGATTGTGGTATTGATAACGCCGGACAACTTGTATGCGATATAGTCGCCCGGCAACATAAACTTATGAATTTGATCGTATAGCTCCGGTTCATTCTCTTTGACCCATTTCAATTTCGAAGCCGTGAAATTGGCAGGGGAATTTAGAAGGTGTTTTTTACACTGTTCAGGACCGATGGCTTCAAAAGCCGTATCTCCGATCTCTACTGCCCTACTATCGCACCAGATAATCGAGGGACGCAACGGTTTCCCTTGTTTATCGACCACAACAAGGCCATGCATTTGATAGGATATACCAATACCCAGGATGTGTTCCGAAGAAATATCCAATTCCCTTTTCAATCGTTGTATTGCCTTACATACATGCTCCCACCAATCATCAGGGTTTTGTTCTGCCCATCCATTTTTAACGGCCAACATACCCATCTCGGTTTCTGGCTCCTGCAACACACCGACACTTTTACCTGAAGAAATCTCGACCAAGGACGCTTTGATAGAAGAACTCCCGATATCCAATCCCAAATAATACATCCGTATTTTTTTAATCGATTAACCATTTTCAATCTTAGCTCCTAATCAAAACAATGTAGCCGCTACATGAAAACTTTCTCGCCCTAAATATATAAAAAGGGACGTTAAGTTTAACCGTGTTGAAGCAAGCTGATCATATTGGCGTACTTTTCATCAAAATAAAGTCGGTGATGCTATAGACGGAAGTGAGATGCCTTATTCCAAAAGGTTCAAGCTAATCGTCATTTTGGCCATCAAGCTGCTTATCACTAGATGGTATCTTTTTACAACAAATTCTATTTGGGAAGTTAAAATCTTAAAACACATCTTATTTTTTTACGGAAATCATAATTTTAAACTATCTTTTCGCTGAAAATGTCATGTTCCGCATGGCAGTTGTATTAGTTGCCTATTTTCAAAATTCGTAAACAACCAAACTTTTTTCATATATGGAAAACACATCGACACAACATGCTATAAACACAAATCGACTCTTTTATGGAAGTTGTTTTGCCTTGATTACTACCGCCTTCTCATACAGCTTAAGGGCTGGAGTACTACCACAATTGGGTGAAGAATTTAGTCTTTCAGGACAGCAGTTAGGGGTAATCAACTCTATGTGGTTCTATGGATTTCCTCTCGCAATGATTATTGGTGGGTTAATTTACCATTCGGTAGGTCCAAAAAAAATCATGCAATTTGCATTTCTTTCTCATTTGATAGGTATTATTTTAACAATTTACTCCGGTGGGTACATTGGTCTTTTGATATCTACCTTTCTAATAGGTTTGGGTAATGGATGTACGGAAGCCGCCTGTAACCCTATGATTGCAGACAGTGCTACTGGAAAAAAAATGAACACTTTGCTGAACCGTTTTCATATGTGGTTTCCTGGTGGTATTGTATTGGGTAGTCTGATTTCAACTTTAATGACAAGTTTAGAGTTAGGATGGCAAGCTCAAATTTGGGTTATTCTAATACCAACTTTGATATATGCGTATCTATTTCTGGGTCAAACTTTTCCCGAGCCATCTGTTAAAGAAGCCAAAACCTTATCTGGGAACTTAAAGGGTATGGCAACGCCACTATTCATTTTCATAGCTTTCTGTATGGCGTTAACCGCAATTACGGAATTTGTTCCAGGGCAATGGGTAAAATTGATTTTAGATAAATCAGGGGCAGACGCAATGATAATCTTAGCTCTAGTATCAGGTGTAATGGCTATTGGCAGATATTTCGGGGGTGACTTCGTTCATAGGTTCGATCAAACCGGTGTTCTACTGGGATCTGCCGTATTAGCCACGATTGGTATGTTTTTACTAAGCACACAAACGGGCCTAATGACCTATCTAGCTGCTGCGATTTTTGGAATGGGGCTTTGCTATTTTTGGCCTAATATGATTGGATTCGTTGCTGAAAAAATACCTAAAAGCGGTGCGCTGGGGATGTCTGTTATCGGAGCAATTGGTATGTTCATGACGGCGAATATGCAACCGATATTTGGAGGTTGGATTGATGCGGCTAGAGAAAGGGCAACATCTATGGGACTTACAGGAGACGCTTTGGAATTAGCTGCAGGTCAAGAAACATTGAAAACGATGATTACTTTTCCCGGTGTTCTAATCGTGCTATTTACGATACTTTACTTTTGGATGAAAAGCAGAAAAAAAGCTCAGGTCGCTACCGCTTAGTAATAGTCAAACAATTAATTCTAAAAGCCCCTATTTTTAAGAAATAGGGGCTTTTAGCTTTTTATGATCAATTGGTTCTTCTCTCCGCCAAAGTGATTCCCGTGTTATAGGGTTATCCGAAAAACGACATTTGCGGAAATCTAAAACTTCAATCGTTCATGTTTATCCCATAACCCCCAATAAGCCCCCACATCGCCTTCATCTCCCGTTTTCCATGACTCATCGAAAGAAGAAAAATAAAATATGTCGATGTTTTCCGTTACAGACCATACTTGGGTATCGATAAAGTATTTCATGGCGTTTTCCGCCGATGAAACAGCTCCCTTTAGACGACCTCCTTCACTCGGCCAACCAGTTTCGGTAATGATTACCTTTTTACCCTTTGCCGCATCGGTTGCTTGCCCGAACATCTGTTTCATATGGTTTAATGAATACGCAATGGGGCATCCTTCCCAATAGGGATAACAATTCGAAAGTATCACGTCACAGGCTTCGGTAATCTTAGGGTGATTGGTGAATTCATAATAGGCGTCTACATAACCGACCGGGACTCCCGGCAAGGCTGTTTTTACCCGCTCTATATATGAAAGCAACTCTCTTTCATTCAATTCGTTTCTATAGAGTACCTCGTTTCCGACAGCAGCTATGTTGACATATCCTTTCTTCCCCAGCTGAATCAAAGCTTCCAATTCCTTTTCGTTGGTTTCCAAGTCATCGCTCAACCACGCACCAACCATGGTCTGGAGTCCATTTTTATGGGCGATTCGAGGTATGTGTTCATTTCCTTCGATACAAGAAAAAGAACGTATCCATTTGGTATACGGTTTTAAAATCCCGATTCTTCGTTCTACTTGTTCCTCGGTAATTATATCTCCAGGTCCTTGCCCGTCTTCATACATACTGAAGCAGATACCATGCATGCCATTTTGCAAGGTATTTCTCCAAAGTTGTTGTAAACGCTCTCTGGTATAATTATTTAAATCGACTCCCTTGGTCAAGCTACTCGTAGTTTCGGGGAGTGTAAAATGATGACCTTTTCTATATGACATGATTTTTTACTTTACTTACACTGTTTCATTCTTCTCTTTCATCTTGGTATTATTAATGCAGAAAGTTTAAACCACTTCAATACTTAAAGTTCTCATCGGCATCCCATAAGCCCCATGAGGTACCGGCCCAACCCTCAAAATGAATTTTCCAGGATTCATCGAAAGAGGAAAAGTAAAACATATCGATGTTCTCCTTTTCTGCCCATTGCTGTGTCTTAATAAAATAATTCAGGACGTTTTCTTCCGAGGGTACCGCACCACCTACAACTTCCCCCCTACTTGGCCAGCCTGTTTCTGTAATAATCACTTTTTTGCCCTGTACCGCCTTCAGTGTTTTTAGATACATTTCTTGCAAATACCATCCGGCACTTTGGATATTGGCCCCTTCCCAAAATGGATAGCAATTGGCAAGGATAATATCGCATTCCGAAGCTAATTGAGGCCTATCAATAAATTGATAATAAGCATCTACATACCCTACCGGGACGTACTTTGAGTGCTTCTTCACCTCTTGTATGTATTCAATAATGGTTTCTTCATTCAATTCTCCACGATAGAGTACTTCATTCCCTACTGCGGCCACATCGACCAAGTTCGCTTTCATGAGCGCGATAAGTGCTTCTATTTCTTCTTTATTGCTTTCCAAATCATTATCCAACCAGGCTCCTACCAAGGTATTGAGTCCCATCTCCTTGGCTATTTTAGGAATTTTCTCATGCCCGTTCGTGCAGGAGAAAACCCGTACCCATCTTGTATGTTGTTTTAGTACCTCTAAGCGTTTCCTTATCTGTATTTCACTAATGGGGTCCCCCGGTTCTTGCCCTGTTTGATAGGCGCTAAAACAGATACCGGACATTCCTTTATCAAAAACAGTATGGAATTCCGTTTTTAGCGCTTTTGGCGACATCGTCTCGAAATCGACCTTGGAAGTAAAGTAATCTGGATATTTTTCCTTGAAATCAGTTTCTGATTCCGCAGTAAAACGCATATTTGAAAGCAGGCCGATTTGCCGATATCCAGAGCCCTTGATTCCCTTTCTCTTCTCTAGCTCCTTACTGATTTCATTGGCCTTCTCTTCGGTAATGTCATAATTACGCATTACGTAAATAGCAATCAAAGTACCTATTATCGGAAATCCGGAGTAGAATGCCCTGAGACCAAAAATAGCACCCTCTGGTTGTGTTGCCGCATCAGGATTAAAACCGACCACCGACATGATGGTACCGGTCAATAGACCGGCAATGGCAAAGCCAAACTTGACCATCCACCAATAAATGGCACCGAAGACTCCTTCTCTTCGCTCTCCGGTATTCAGTTCATCCAAATCGATTACATCTGCGGTCATCGACATCATTAAGGTAAACAGACTCCCAATACCAAATGAGAAAAAAGGCAAGGCAAATATGAACATATAAGGTTTACCTGGTATAAAAAGGAACCAAAGCATGATATAACCTACAATAGAAATGGCTTGAGAGATGATAAAAGCCTTCTTTTTGCCCATCTTTTTAGACATCTGGGTAATAATCGGAATAACAATAAATGTCGTAGCCAAAGCACCTATACTTCCAAAAAGTGTTGGCCAAATTCCCGCTGCCGCTGCGTCGCCATTGAACAAATAGTACACCACGATAAAAAAGGAAAAACTGGCTATCGTATAAAAGGTATTGTAGATTAAAAAGGTCGCAATACACAGTTGCCTAAAAGGTCTTGATTGAAAGGCTTCTTTGAAACCGTCAACAATTTTTCTCAAACTACCGCCTATCGTATTTAGGTTCAAGGGTGCGTAGTCTGCGTCTACCGTAGACTCGCTTTTGATAAAGATTGCGGGTACCATGGCAAAAACCATACAGGCCACACCCACATATATCGCTAATTCCCTTGTCGCCACGTCTGCGGACGTAAACCAGCTTTGATCGTACATAAACACCCAAAACCAGGGTGCAATGACCCATGCCCATTGCCCTATCCATTGGGCGATAGCCATAATATCGGTACGTTCATGAAAATCGTTGCTCATTTCATACCCCATGGCAACATAGGGTACGCTGAAAATGGTGAGTCCCAAATAAAAAACAAAAGACCAAAGCAAAAAGTAAGTGAAATTGTAATCTACCCCATTTTCACGATACAATTGCCACATAATCACGAACGAAACACCCATGATCAAAGCCCCTAAAAAAACATAGTGCCTACGCCTTCCCCATTTTGATTTTGTATTATCCGATATAAAGCCCATAACCGGGTCTGTAATAGAATCAAAGATTCTGGGGAGGAAGAACAACACGCCCCACATCCAACCAGGGAAGCCTAGATCTTGTACTAAGACGACCATAAATATGCCCAATATGGCCGGAAACATCTGATTTGCAAACATTCCGACACCAAAGGCCACTTTTTGGCCAAATGAGACTCTATTTGTTGCTACTGTTGTTCGATCTGACATGTCTTTCTTTTTAGTTAGTTTTTATTACCTTTCTTGTTAGTTAGGGAATAACTATTGTTTGAATGGACTGGGCGTTCATTTGCACGGTAGTTCTTTTCTCTCCAAGCACAAGACTTATATTTTTTGCATTTTTACCTTCGTTGAAAAGAACAACTGCAATGGAGCCGTCCAAATTTTTGGCAGCCGTTACCAACAATGCAGTATCCGAGCTTTCAAACCCGATTCGTTTTGCGCCGGGTCTAATGAACCTGCTAAAATGGCTTAGGGTGTAGTATAGGGGGGTAAAGTACACCTCATCATTTTCGGGGTCAACAATGACCGGAGCCACGCACCAGTTTTTGAACCAGTTCGGGCCACCTTGCTTATCCAAAACCATATTCCAATCGATCCAACCGTCTACCCAATTATTTAAACAACCGATCATATCCCGTGCGTACCTCGTTACCGGGGCATACTTTGGGTGTAAGTATTTGTCTTTCTCAGGAGCCCAGTCCCAACCCCAGTCGGTCGCCTCCTTTGTCCAATACCAGGCATCGTCTTTCCATTTCGGAATTTCGGCATCTACGCAGGCTTCGGTCTGTATCAAATGTTTATTAGGTGCTTTTTGGTGTGCATACTGAAGTGCTTCGGGAAAAACTTCATAGGTACTTGCATACCAATGTATAGCGGTACCGTCATAGTATTTTGAAGTTACCTCATCTTTATACATCGCATCTACCCATTCGTTCAGGTGTTCACGATTTTGATCGTAACCCAATATTTTCACGTCATGCCCATGGGCCTCCAGTTTAGGTCCTAAGTGGTTTTGAACAAAATCGGTCATTTCTTCAGCGGTAAAATGCATACTCTCCCAATTGTTATCGTTGCCCAAGGGTTCATTCTCCACGGTAAAACCCCAGATATCAATACCTTCGGCTTTGTATGCTTCGATGTATTTAGAAAAGAATAAGGCCCATGTCTCGTTATATTCAGGTAACAACTTTCCGCCTCTCCAATCTTTATTATCTTTCATCCATGGTGGGGCCGTCCATGGGGAGGATACAATCTTAAATCCGTCTTTTGAAACCGCCATGGCGTCTTGGATCATCGGAATGATGTCGTCTTGATCCTCCTTGATCGAGAAACTCTCTAATGCAGCATCGCCTTCAACCGGTGCATAGGAATAATTGCTTAACGAAAAATCACAGGAGTTCATATGGGTACGGGTCAATGAATATTTTGCCCCACTTTCCCCGAAATACGCTTCCAAAACTTTGTTTCGGTTTGCCCTACTCAATTTATTCAGTAATGAGGCCGAGGCTTCTGTAAAGGAACCACCAAATCCCGTAATCGTCTGATACTCTTCGTCAGGAACTATTTTTACCAGTATGGGTTCCGCAACAGTTTCAAAATGGGTCAGCTCTTTCATTTTATGACCGTTGGCCGAAGTTTCATACACTTCTACCTCCAACGATGTTATCTTTTGATTACAGCTTACCATAAACAAGGCAATAAGTATAATGAGGTGATACGCGACGCTCTTCATATTTTGTTCTTATTGAACTCATTTATAACACTAATCACTTGTAGCCGTCTCCTTGGCTATAGGGGGCGCTAAGACTTCTTGTAACAATTCTTCTTTGTCTCCCTGATACGTTTTTGTAATCGGATTTCCGTCTCGGGTGAGCCCATCAAAGGCACCCTTATCGACCAAGTCCCATAGGGCAAACTTGGCCTGGCTTTTTAGATTGATCAATCCAAAATGGTTCTCGGAGCCCTGCGGATTTTGTGCATCTTTCCATTGTTCATCAAATCCTTCGAAATAAAAACAGGAGATACCTGCCTCATTTGTCCATTCGCGCATATGTCGATAATACATGGCTTCCTTGTATTCATCCGTTGCTTTCGACCCATCGGTTCCATACTGACCATTCGAGGTCGTTGCCCATCCAGTTTCACCGATGTGTATAGGCTTATCGACGCCCAGGCTTTTCATATAATCATACACTCCTTTATACTGGGTCATGGCATATTTTTTTGCCCGTAGCATAGCAGCATCTATTTTTTCCAAATCAGATAGGTTTTTTTCTGCTTCCGGTACGCCCCAAAATGCCGGATTGTAATGCGTGTCGTGCATCGGGTAGGTATGCATCGAGAGAAAATCGACCGCCTTGATCAAGTTGTTCAAGTCTTCTACATGATACTCGGCATCTCCCCCACCCCAAGACGCAAAATTGTCGGAACTCGTTATCCAGAGGTCTTTAGAGAGACTGCCCGACTTCTTTAAGTCTTGCAAATGATTTACCCATTTTAAAATTACACCTGGCTGCACGTAGTACGTGGTCGCCCATTTTACCATGGCCTCATTACCCACTGCAAGTATCTTAACAATGTCGGGGTATAGATTTGCCAATCTGACCGCTTCTTCGATTTCGACTGCGTTTCTTTCACTTTCCTGATGATGGTCGGGTTCTTGGTCGGTCCATGCATTTTTACAATCGATCCAAGCACCGAGCATCACATACATTTCAAAGTCGGGATTTTCCTTCTTTAAATCACTTATCGCCCGTAATACGTTCGAAGCGTGTGGTAGATGTACCTTATAGGTGCGTATGATTTTTACACCCATAGCGGCCAAGATCTTCATATCTTCCTTCAGTTCATCCAAGGTGGGTTCAATGTCATGATCCACCTGTCGATACCCCCCATAAGACATGGCTAAATATGCCGGATTTCCTAAAATGTCCTTTGCACTTATACTCGATTCGTTTATCACAGTCTCTGCTTTGTTTTCTGTTTTTGAATTGTTTTTACATGAAAAAGCCAGCGCTACGAACAGCGTAAAAATGATGGTACGGATACTCTTTTTTCTATTCTTCATGCACGGTTGATTTATTTTTTTATCGACACAATGATTTTTTCAATCTCACCGGTTCTTTCAAACACTTTTAGGCTCGTCTGTGTATCGAGTCGAAGGCCATTGACATCAAAGGATGAGCCATCGGCCATGAACACTTTTACGCCTAATTCGTCGGCTGATCTATAGATGATCGGGGTTTGGCAATAGGTAAAGCACAAGGAGCCTTTTTCCAATGGTATCTTTGTCATTGTCCCATTCAGCTTGTAATACCCAAATATCGATGGTTCTTGTAAAAACTCATTTTTTCGCAACAATCGTGGTTTGAAGGTTAATCGCCCTTCCTCTACAAAAACACCCAACTCCCCAAATCGGCTAAGAATATCTTCTTTTACCTGTCCTGTCATACCTGGTTGCTGTGCTCCTTTACCGGCCGGCGTGTGGGAATAAGGATCCGTTGGAAATGCCCCGTACAATTCAGGGGATTTGTGTACCCCG
The DNA here is from genome assembly GCA_947493175.1 of uncultured Flavobacteriaceae bacterium. GTDB lineage: Bacteria > Bacteroidota > Bacteroidia > Flavobacteriales > Flavobacteriaceae > Pelagihabitans. Next base: position 860,657 of record CANLQD010000002.1, read on the forward strand.
ATGCCTTCATTAATTTCGTAATAATGTTCTAACAGATACCCTATCGTTTCTTCATTCTCTTTTTCCCCGATGGCTCTCAAGCAGGTTTCTTGAACGGCTAGCAACAACTTCGAAACCATATGCCAATAAATGGACCCCAGACCTTCATAGCCAAAGAAGGTTCCGGAGCGGCCGGTGAAGGATTTATGATCAAAGACTTCTTCAAAGATGTTCAACAGGAGCCCTTCATCTTTCGCAACCAATTCATCATATTCTTTGGATAGTAATGATAGGGCCTCTTTTAAACTTTCGGCGTTGTTGAAGGAACCGTTAAAATGATAGTTGCCCGTTATGTCTTTCTCCACTATTTGGGAATTACCATTCTTTAAGAGCTGTTGAACTAAGAATGATTTTTCTATCTTTTCCGTTGGAAGGTTATTCTTCTCTGTAAAACGCGGCAAGTCTTTATTCGGATACAGGATATAGCTGTACTGGTCGTGCCTGAACAGCACACTATTTTTAAGGGCGTCCAAAACCCTCAAAGCCTCTTTTGCAGAAAGATAACCGGCACTTAGGACCGCTACTTGACCTTCGAGCATCTCCGAGAGATATGAAATAGAGACTTCTGAATCACCTTCAACCGTCATTAAGTTATAGGCATGATAAAGATGATCGGAACGTTTGTTGGCTTCAATACTATGATCAAGATGATTTAACGTTGCGCTAAGAAATTCTAATATCCCTTCCTTTGATATAACAGCGGTATCACCACTAAAACTACTTTCATAGATGGTATTTCTATATTGGCTTCCGGCATTTCCCAAGCTGTCCATGATGGTTTTTCTATCGGTATCCGAGATTTGGGAAGAAAGAATCGGTAGATTGATTCGAAGTGTTTTGCTAACAGTATCGAAGAATATCATCAATTCTTTTGAGATGTGATAGTCTTCCTGCGACGTACGTTGTACCAACGATTCGAAAAAGGCTAAAAATCTTCTTAGGTAATACAATGTAACCATGGAAACACCATTCCCTACCAAGGCATTATTGGCATCGTTCCACTCAGGTCGCTGGGTATTCATCCAGATACCTGCTTCAGGGATAAAGTTGGATACTTTTGCCAACACCGTGGCCAACAGTTTTTCCAGTAGGTTTACTTGATAGATAGATTGATCGGCGCCTTTTAACAAGGCTGCGTCTGCCCCAACTTGCGATCGCTCCCTATTAATTTCCTTATCCAATTCCGTATCAAAAACAATGGTATCCTTAGGGTTTTTTAGGATATCGGCATACCCCTTTATCTTATATGGCACATGGGCATACACAAAAATATCTTGGCTAAAATAAGCCGCCAACTTATTGGGGTAATGCCGTTCTATGAATTCTAAAAATTTCAACAGGTAAATAATCTGATGGTCGCCCCAGTATCCAATATATGACCAAGGGTCGTCCGGTTCAATGGCTTCCCAATCAAAACCATCTTTCGTGACCCGGTACGGGTTGTAACCATCGAACGTTGTGGCGTTCAAGAATTTATGGATCATACTATCGATAAAGGCCGGATAGGAATGTACCAAGGCCTCCCAATTCTGAAAGATATCGCGCCAGTTACCCTCATAGTCCAACACTTTTTTACCATCATCAGTCTCTGTGTTTATCGAGAACTTGTTCCAGGGACGACTGGGATCGCCATGCCTTCGACTAAACTTCAACGGCATGTATTCATAAGCAAGTCTTTTGAAGTTACTGTCGTCGTCGTGCACTGCCAATTGCCTTAAAAAGCTTAGGGTGAAAACATCTGGAAGCGTTTCCAAGGCAGTCTTTTTCTGTCGATATACTTCCCTGTTTGCCTTTTCGATATAGCCGTTGAAATCGGCCTTTTCGATGGTATAATCCTTGTCGAAAATACCGCCACGCATAATATTAAAGAGGGTATTTGAAAAGTGACGGGTGTTTCGTAAGGTATCGGATGTCAGCTGCAGGGCGTCGGATGCTGCGTTTAATGTCAATAACCTACCGGACCCTTTTTCAATATCTTCGAGAACGGCTTCTGATAGGTTTTTTTCGTTCTTTATTTTTTCAATGATTTTTGCCAAATCTCCTCGAGATTGGCTCACTTCGGCTATCATCATCCATTGCTTTTTATCCCTGGCTTTCAAGGAGATATCGGCACATACAAAATAGGCGCCCTTTTCAGCTTTAATATCAACCTCTTGGGTGATTTTCGTTCCCTTTCGAAACGCATCCAATTGCAAGGAGGAAACCAGATACAAGGCATTGTCCAATCCGGTCGACCAAACCGTGGTCGCTTTTAAGGCTTCACTAGGTTCAGCCCGGTCTACGATAATAGCGCTTAGAGCGTAAACACCCAAACCGACTTCGGCCTCCAACTCATTTTTTTTATACGCATCGACCAGATTACTACTGGCATTTTGTAGAGCGGAATTGACCCCATAGGGCATAATATTCTGAATGCCATCTAGCACTGTAATCTCAATGGCTTCATCGCTATTGTTGACAATGGTCGCCCTTTTTACAAAGCCATACTCGTTGCTGGAATTCCAATGGTACCGAAAGGTGAGTCCCAGGTCTTTATTGATCTCTTCAAAAACAACTTTGTTTCCATAGCTGTTTTTGTAAAGATTTTTGCGGACTGTATACAGGCCCGAATACTTATTGGAAAAGGGTTCCCATAGGAATATTTTATCCTTCATATGTACCTGAAATACGGTTTTACTACCAGTTATATCGGCAGATTCCGTGATTTTATCATCGGTATAATAAGGAAACAAGGCAGATTCGGAGTTTTTTCTTCCTGCTGATAATCCCCCGTTGCTGGCTATAAACATCCAGTGGTTCGAATCACTTACAACGCTCATAAAAAACGGACGCATGGCGTCGTAGTTCGAAATCTTATAATAATTTTCCTTTTCAAAAACCACCTGTTCTCCTGCTACTTTCGCGGCCTCTGGAAGCATTTTTTGATTTCCTATGTACATCGAGTTTGCAATCATTCTTATTTTTTACGACCGTTAGTAACTACACTCAAATCGGGAGTCATTTTTAGAGGCTGTTTAAGCACTCGTATTTACCTTTAATCAACTTGGTCTATAACTTTCCTATGTCCTGACCAATAATTCTTCTACCTCTTCCAAGGTCTTGCCCTTGGTTTCTATGACGAACTTATGGACAAAAAGCATCGCGCAAAGAGAGAGCACTGCGTATATCGCAAATGTTGCCGTGGGCCCCAGGTTCGACAGTTCCCATGGGAATACCTGAGTGACAGAAAAACTGATGAGTGAATTGAAAAACCCAACAACGGATATTGCTATTCCCTTTATCTTACTTGGAAAAATTTCGGAAATCAGTGTCCACATCACCGGGCCTAGGGAAATGGCAAAAGAAGCCACATACAGCAAAATCGCAATTAAAACCAAGGTGGCGTTGATCTGGATAAAGTTGGTAATCTGGTTTCGCTTAAAATCTAAAAACTGATCTGCGTTTAGCTTTGATGCTACCTCCTGGAACAGCGCTGCTTGCCCCTCGAAGGAACGCCCCTCCAAATCGGATAGGGCCATCCTAATTTCCGGATCATCAATGTTATTCAGTGTGTTCTCATTAAAGTCATAGGATGCATTGTTAAAGGCTACAGCAGCCATTACCAAAGCAATGGTCATACAGCTGGTGCCGATCAACAAAAGTGGCTTTCTACCCAACTTATCGATCAACCAAATGGCGACAAGGGTAAAAATCAAATTGGTTAGACCCACAACAATTGCCTGAAGAAATGAGGAGTCGGTCGTGCCACCAGCCTGTTCAAAAATGGTTGGCGCATAATAAAAAATCGCATTGATTCCCGTAATTTGCTGAAAGAACGCAATACCGAAGGCGATAATCATGATGGTCGCATATTTGTTTTGAAATAGATCGGAAAGCGTACCTTTCTTTTCTTTTTTTGCGATTCCCCTCTGTATTTCGGAAATGGTTATTTCAGCATATTCCTCCCCTCCGATTTTCTGTAAAATTTTGCGGGCCAACTGCACTTTGTTCAGTTTTTGAATGAGCCATCTCGGACTTCTGGGAACCGTAAAAAGTGACATAAAGTAAATCAGTGCAGGAATGGCTTCTACGCCAAGCATCCACCGCCAGCTTTCACCTTCTAAATTGACCAAAAAATAATTGGAAAAGTAAGCCACCGAAATCCCGATGACAATATTCAACTGATTGAAGGAAACCAAACTACCACGAAGTTTCGGGGGGGCTATTTCAGCAATGTATACCGGAGCTATCAGGATGGCGCCACCGATACCGATGCCGCCAATAATTCTGGCTATGATAAATTCGGTGTAGCCGGTAGCCATCGCCGACCAAGTGGCCGACACAGTAAACAGGGCCGCGACCATAATGAGCACCTTTTTACGCCCAAATTTATCCGCTAAGGGTCCGGCCATCAAATTTCCGGCCATCGCCCCAAAAATGACACATCCTACCGAAAAGCCCAACATCCATTCGGTCATTTCAAAATAAACGGTAATACCTTTAACGGCACCGGATATGACGGCGCTGTCAAAGCCGAGCAAAAAACCTCCCAGTGCAACTATCAGACTTATTAAAACGGTATAGGACTTATTCATTTTAAATACTTCATCGGTCATTCACATTTCTAACTTATACTGGGGATGAATTCTCGAAAAAGACCGGTAAAAATGACTCTTACACCAGCCTTTTTCTTAATTCATCGGGGGAGCTATTGTTATTCAAGAATTAAATCGTCTAAATAGTAGGTACCTCCATCGGTAATGGCGCTATCTGATTGATCATTATCCGGTTTTATGACCAGCTGGCTGTACGATGTTGGTGAGGCAGGCAGGTTAATGAATGTAAACGCAACTTCTGTCCATTCATTCGCGTTTGCCACCGTAGCAAAAACAGGGGCCGGATTCCCGATACTACCGTCATTCGGATTGGCCAATAACTCGAACCGGAAAACTACGTTTGCCTTTGTCGAATAGACTTTCACCTTAAAAGTATCTGTTGTTGTTAAATCAAAATTTGATGGGAAGACATTCTGGATGCCTGCAAAGAATTCCGACCCGGTAGGCTTGTCCACCCTTAAAACAAAGTCAGACGTATTGATTCCCGATTGAGATGGGTTTGCCGCAAGTTCGGATGTCAACCCTGCACCAAAGTTTTGACTTGCCAAGAAGGTTTCACATCCTTCAAAGTTTAAAGGAAGAGCTGTAGCCGCTATTTCAGTATCGGTGCAACCACCGCCACTACTACCGCCACCTCCGTTGGTATCACTACCATCGCCTCCTTCTACCAAAGAGACATTGTCGATGACAACCGTACCGACCTCGGCGCCCATATCGAATAGAATACGGCTATTGGCACCACCAAAATCGTTCGCTGCCAGTTGCAAGGTAAAGGTTTGGGTATCGGTGGTCAAGTTTACAGCTGGTGCGGTATTGGTGAAAGGTGCCTCGTTCAACCCAATACCTGCCAGCATGGTACGGGCACGATCAGAAGAGGCATCAAAAGAAAGAATATAGTTCGTGCCCTGCGTAATCTCGACTACTTGGCTCAGGTTCACATCGAACGGGTTGCCTGCAGTCATCACATCCACTGAATTGAAACTATTGCCTCCGTCGGTCACAATGTTACGTCCGCCTCCGATCCATGGATCGTCGCCACTTTCAAAGTCGCCGTTGGTCAACAGGCCGTCGTCAAAACCGCCTCCACCATTACTATCACTACCATCGCCCCCTTCGACCAAGGAAACGTTATCGATGATCACCGTACCTATTTCAGCCCCCATATCAAAAAGGATACGGCTATTGGCTCCACCAAAATCGGCCGCCGAAAGCTGTAATGTAATTGTTTGTGTATCGGTAGTGAGGTTTACCGCCGGTGCGGTATTGGTGAAAGGTGCCTCGTTCAACCCGATACCTGCCAGCATGGTACGGGTACGATCAGAAGAGGCATCAAAAGAAAGAATATAGTTCGTGCCCTGCGTAATCTCGACTACTTGGCTCAGGTTCACATCGAACGGGTTGCCTGCAGTCATCACATCCACTGAATTGAAACTATTACCTCCGTCGGTCACAATGTTACGTCCGCCTCCGATCCATGGATCGTCGCCACTTTCAAAGTCGCCGTTGGTCAGCAGGCCGTCGTCAAAACCGCCCCCACCATTACTATCACTACCATCGCCCCCTTCGACCAAGGAAACGTTATCGATGATCACCGTACCTATTTCAGCCCCCATATCAAAAAGTACGCGACTGTTGGCTCCACCAAAATCGGCCGCCGAAAGCTGTAATGTAATTGTTTGTGTATCGGTAGTGAGGTTTACCGCCGGTGCGGTATTGGTGAAAGGTGCTTCGTTCAACCCGATACCTGCCAGGATGGTACGCTCACGGTCGGAGGAAACATCAAAGGTTAATGTATAGTTTGTACCCTGTGTCACCTCGACTACCTGGCTCAGGTTCACATCGAATGGATTTCCTGCAGCCTCTACGTTTACCGAGTTGAAGCTATTACCACCTTCGGTGACCACGTTTGCCCCATTGCCTATCCAAGGGTCTACGCCATTTTCAAAATCACCGTTGGTCAATAGGCCCGAGTCGAAACCGGGGTCGGGGGCAGTTACTTGTACGGTAATATCATCCTCGAAACTGGCTGAGGCACCTGCAACGTTCGACGCTTCTAACTTTACGGTAAAGGTACCGTTCGCAAACGTTTTTATCGGATTGATCTCTGTTGAAGTATCACCATCGCCAAAGTCCCATTTGTAGGAAGTTGCCTCTTCGGAGATGTTAATGAAGGTAACTGTACCGGTATCCGCGTTTTGGGTAAAGGTAAAAGCGGCTATCACTTCTGGTAAATTGGCATCGTCATCATCTTCACATCCCAAAAAGGACAATGTCAATAGAAATATGAAAACGAATTTCGATTTTTTTATCATTTCTTTCATCATAGTTAGTTTTAGTTTGCGTTTTAGTTTTTATATACCCGTACGTAGTCTACCAACATGGTTTGTGGAAAAACCGTTTCTGCATTGGGTGCACCTACGAAAGTACCTCCGACCGCCACATTCATTAGCATAAAAAATGGCTTATCAAAGACCCAAGGGCCAGTGACATCTTCAGGTGTAATTTGATTATAGAGCACATCATCTACATAAAAGTTGACGTATTCGGGAGCCCATTCGATACCAAATATGTGGAAACCGGTATCAAAGCGGTCATTTTGTAAGGTGTATTCCTTTGATATTGCGTTACCGCCGGAATACCCGGGTCCGTGTACGCTGCCAATCAGTACCGTTGGTTCTTGCCCACGATACTCCATGATATCGATTTCCCCTGCCGCCGGCCATGGGTTTTCATCGATATCGGCTCCTAGCATCCAGAATGCCGGCCAAATTCCTTGGCCATAGGGCAAGCGGATTCGCGCTTCAAAACGACCGTACCGCTGTTCGAATAAGTCTTTTGTCAATAGCCTTGCCGATGTATAGCCCGAACCTTGAAAACTTTCTTGCCGAGCCGTGATCAATAGGTTTCCGTTTTGTATGGTAACGTTCTCGGGACGATCTGTATAATATTGCAACTCTTGATTTCCCCAACCATCACCATTTGGGCCTCTTCCGATATCGTTGCCCCAAACGGTTGGGTCGGGAGCACCATCCGTATCAAATTCTTCTGCCAACACAAGATTGGTCAATGTAGTAACAGTCTGTGTATCATCTGTCTCGCAACCGGAAATCACCAACAACACCGCCAACAGAAATACGTGCAATATTCCCTTTTTTTCTTTATTGTAATCGATTGAATTGTTCATCTTCTTTTTCTTTGTTTTGAAATTCATTTTCTTATCTATAGAAATAGATGTTATCGACGAAAATATCTGAAATCGTATCATCTGTTATAAAGAATAAGAGTCCTATTTGTGAGCGATCGGTAAGCCCTGCAAAATCGGTAAGTGGTATGTCAAAGCCGACCCATTGATCGGTTGTTAATGCATCTGCATTTAAGGTAACCGCCCCAGACGTTTCATTATTCCCGACAGCGTTCAACAACTGCAGCCTAATGAAATCACCGGGATCGATAGCTTCGTTAACTTTGATGTCTACATGCAGGGTCGTCATTTCGGTAGCATTGACCGGAGAAACGTCTTCAAAGAATCCGATTCCTACAAAATTCAATTCTGTATAGTTAATGACCCCATCGCCATTCAAATCCAAGGGGGGAGCTCCTCCTTGTGTATTTTGGCCATCGGGAATAAAAAATCCATTAAAATAATCTACCGCTATATTCGCATATGCATCACTGAATATAGAAATCACATCCCCGGGGTCCCGTGCTGGTGGTGTTGGGGCAAAATCGAAAGAACGCGAAACACTGAGATTCAGTGAACCGGTGGCTGCGACATTTGCCAAACTTGCAGTTATGGTCGCTTCTCCCCTCCCTACAACTGACACAATGCCCAATTCATTGGTCCGTGCCACTTCTATATCTGTAGATTCAAACTCAAAATAGGCGGGTTTGGCGATGACGGTGACATTTTCGCCTGAACCAATATTGAAGGTTTGTGACAGGCCTGTTAATTCTATGGGAATATCTAAGAAGGCCTCTCGTTCCACATCAACTCCATTTAAAATAGCTGGTCGGGATTGTGCAATTGTACCTAATTTTTCAAATTTGATTTCATCGAACCATACAACGTATCCTCCTTCATCGTCTTCGTCCGCTGCTCCTTCGGCCAGCCAAAATAATCCTGTCTGGTTATTTAGTTTTGAAGCATCCGGTATCGGAATCACATATTTTTTCCAATTCGTGGTAAGGTTTAAATTCTGAACGGTTACTTGGAACCTGTTATTTGTACTACCTTCAGTACCGTAACCAATCTCGTTTATGTCGGCTGCCTGGGATGCTTTTGCATAAAATGTAAGAGCATCAAAGCTGGTAAGGTCCCTATTTACGGTCGTATTGAATGTGGCACCGACAAATCCATTTCCAAAGGAGGGAACATCGAATCGCATGGCAGCGGTTCCCGAAAACACATCCTCGGTTACTACACTAAATGCCTCTGCATCTGCTCCGTCATCCACAAACGGAAAATAATCCAACCCTGCCGAAAAAGTATCGATGAAGACGTCTCCATTTGAAGAAAGGGTAGCAAATTGGACCTCATCGGAAAATTCCCTTTCACAACTTGACAAAAAGGCAACACCCAAGCAGAGAAGAAGTATGAATCTTAAGTCACTGTTATTGTAATTTTTCATTTTTTCAGTCTTTTGTTATTGCCCAATATTAATGTGTACATACGTCATGATCTCCCACTCGCTACCATTCCCGAATCCGACCGGGCTAATGATAGGTTCATTTGAAAGCGGAAGAGCTTCGTTCGGTGCGTATCGAGGCGAAAACTCATTCAATGAGCGCCAAGTGCCGCGTATCCCAATCTGTGTGCTGGGTAAAATAAACCAGTCAGGTTTGCCAAGCGTGGTAGAAACATCCAACATTAATTGTAAAGGAAAGGTAAGGTTGAAATCACGGTGGTAATCGAAAGGCCCCCAATCGTTCACCCTAACGTGCGTTTGCAGTCTCATTTTCTTGTAAATGGCCCTGATATCCCCTCCAAAACGCTTTATCAACCGATCACTATCCCCGTTGCCCTGTCCGTTGCCATAGTAGAAGTTTCCGATAAGCCCTAAGTCGGGCCCCAGTTTAGATACCATTCTGGAATGGATTTCCCATAAGTCTTCGGCGGGTGCCGAACCAGGAAAAGAAAAAATAGTACGATTTGCTAAAAATCCGATATGTGCATCCATGGTTGTCGGAAGATGACGGTACACAAAGCCCAGGTTCATGGCGAACGGTGCATCTTCTGAGCGGTCATTGTCCCATTCGTACATCCAAGTACCAGGTGTTGGATCAAAGGTTAGCAATATCTCACCTGCCGTGGTCTCACGGTTCCAACGTACGGAAAAGGGATCGTCAATAATATTCCTTAAACGACCGGGGGCAGGCACATCATTAGGCATCGCGTCTACGATGGGCTTTTGCCATAAGAAATTTGGTGCGATTTGAAAATTTCCTGCAGCGAACGTAAATCCTGACAATACATTTACTTGATTGCCGCTTCCCGTATCACGTAATTTCCAACCGGTAAAGGTTAATGTTTGGTCAGCACCGCCATTGGCAATCAATCCCATGGCCGCTGCTTGTCCGTACCAATTGAATTTTCCGCCTTCGTAGGTAAGCTTCACTTTACCGCCCCAGTTATCACTTGATTGAATCCTATCCTCAAAAACAGTGTAGTTTCCGGGCGTACCCCTTACATCTTGAAATGCTGTACCGTTCAATGGGCTTCCGGCCCAAATTCCTCCTAGCATCACCCCAAATTTGCCAAACTCCCTTTCTATTGCCAAGGTGGCTCTTTCTGTTGGCCATGGTGGAACCACTCCACTTCGTAATTGATTGATGTCAAGTACCCGACGTCCGTTTTCATCAAAAGTAATGTCGGTCTCAAAATCCCTGTGGTAAATACCGGTGACATCAAATTTTCCGATATGTTTCTTGTACTTAAAAAGCATAGTAGGGTTCGCTCCCCACCATAATTGAGGCCCCACGGCAGCTTTTAAACCTTTTAACACCCCTTTACCATCGATCTCTGCGCCTAATATTTCTCCATTATAGATATCCAAGTTTGGACCATAGTTGGCTTCTGGATATAAACCGAAGAAGTCGCCTTCGTATCCCCAATGGTAATGACCTGTTCGGTAGAACCCTCTTAAATCAAATTCTTTTGCGTTCCACTCGAACTCAGCCTGATACACCCGTACCCTATTCACATCTTGAACTAGTACATTTCCTTGATCGGTGTTCACTTCTATTGGGCGAGAGTTATTCTCATAAAAAATCTCATTGATCGGGTTTTGTGCTACATTCCCCACCACATTTAAATTCACCTCTGCCCGCATATTTGGAGCAGGATTGCCCTCTACCCCGACAAAATAGGATTGCATATGATCAAATCCCAATTGATTTGGAAACGTATTGGGGTCGTCGGGATCGGCGTTGTCCGGAGTTGTTATCAAACTCCCCCCCGTACTGTAGGTTGCGAGCTTTGCTTGAAGGTTGCTAATACGAAGTAACTTGCTTTGTTCCCCGTTTAAAGCGGCTTTGTCCCCGCGAGCTCTTAGGACGGCGTCCATCAACTCTATATTGTTAAAATGATTTGCTATAAAATCCAGGTCTACGCCTTCATCATATGGGTTTAGCTGGTGTGCTTCTTTCAGCGCATAGTAGGCCGCGCGCGGGTATAAGTCGTACAGACCTCGGGGATTGGTAGCCCCTTTGGCAGTAATCCCAAACCACTCCTCATTCATGTTGTTCGCCCCTTCTTTGGCAAGATCGCGTGCGTACCCACCGTTCGACCATGATGCATTGTTATCATGTACATCAGCATTTTTTCTGTCGTCAAAACCAAATTTCCACCAACCATCACTGAATTGAAATGTAAAGCCGCCTATGGAATTATTTGCCTTGCCCAAACCAGATGCATTTTCATATATTTCTTTCCAATTCCCGACCATATAGTACGCCTGTGAAAACTGATCTTCCTTGTTTTCGATCGCGTTAAAGGCATCGGCACCAAACTCGGTGAACATTACCGGCATGTTCAGCTTTTCTTTTACTACTTGGAACATATCGCCGAAAGAAAGTCCCCGATAGGTATTGGTACCATAGATGTCGACGTCTTTACATTCATCGGCAATGATGTCTATGAACAAAACGTCCCCATTACAAATGGCCACCGGATGCGATTTGTCGACAGCTTTCATTCTTTTTGCGGCCTCGTTCATTAGCTTATACATTGGACGACCCCGTTTTTCGCCAATAAATTTCTTTTCTTCCTCATCATCCGGAAAGTCTTCCGTTTCAGCTCCTGCCCAGAAAAGACCATAGTTGTTTTCATTCCCTAACAAATACAGTAAAAGACCTGGCGTATTTTGGTAATCCTTTACCAATTGGTCCATCTCGTTTAAAAGGAATTCCTGGGTTTTTGGGTCCGAATAGTCCGTAATCTCTACCCAAACGCCATCCAAGGTTAATCCGTACCTCCCAAAAGAATGATTCAACATGGTATAAATACCGTAATTCTCATAGATGTATTTGATCCACCGGGCCGGGACTCCGGTATACTGACGAATGACATTGACATTCATGTTCTTTAGAAGGGACATTTCAGTATCAAGACCGGCCTTGATAATATCATCTGACTTTTTCCAAAATTCTGCGTTCACCGTATTGGTCCCTATAGGAATGTAATCCCAGTTCATACCATTGATCATAAATTTTTCGCCATCTACGATCAATGTTGCTCCGTTTTCATCGTTTACAACCGTTACCTGGCTCGTCTGGGCCAAACTTATTGTTGTAATCAAGAGAAGTGTTAGTTTGAGTAGTTTTTTCTGAAGTGAATTCATATAGCATTTTTTGATTGGCTAAACTTATGTTCAAAAATTGCGAATGCCATAAAATTGACCCCTACAATAAATATACACTGCAAAAAAAGAACGTGATTTGTGAGAATTTCACAGAAACAATCCGTTCAATTGACCGTTGTGCCTACTATTATAAAGAATTGTTAAAAAAAGTATGGTCGTTGCGCCCAAAGTCAAGAAAACGAATTTGTATAGGTAATGTTAAGGTGCAAAGTGGAAATGTTGTGGTTAAAAAACGAAATGTTGAGTTACTTATAACCCCAATATGTAGTTCACGAGATTATCCTCACGTTTTAAATCTAGTTTTTTACGCAATCGATAGCGTTTTATCTCCACACTTCTTGGAGAAATATGTAGTAGTTGTGCTATTTCTTTGGATGATAAGTTAAGACGTAGGTACGCGCATAATTTGAGATCGTTGGGAGATAGTTTTGGGTGTAGTTTCTTTACCTTTTTTAAAAACCCGCTATCTGCATTGTTGAATGCCTCCTGAAAGAGTTCCCAATCGTCATTTTGCCGCAGACTTTTATCGATAATTTTAATTACCGGTTTTACCACTTCCTTATCCCCTATGGTATCGAGTTCTTCTTTTATGGTAGTCAGTAATTCGTTTTTCTTGATGATACTCATCGTCGAAGCCGCCAGCTCCTTGCTTTTGTTTTTATTTTCCAATTCCAATTGTTCATTCTTGATCCTAATGATCTCCCGTTCGTTTTGAACTTGGGCGAGTTGCAGTTCCTGTTTATTCTTGTCAATGAGTTTTTGGCGTTGTTTTTTATAGTACTGTCTGTATACGTTATGCATGAAGACGGAAAACAATAGCACACCCAATAGGTAAATAACAATCATCATATTGGATATATACCAAGGTTTGGCAATCTTAAAAGGGTATGAGGCAGTATTATCGGAAACGGTATTCCCAATTTTGGCCCTTACCTCGAAAGTATATGTACCAAAAGGAATGTTTTCATAAAACACTTCGGAGTTCTCGGACCAATCGCTCCAAGCATCATACATTCCCTTGAGCCTATATTGATATCGGGTCGTTAGATACCGGTTATATTCCGGGGCATAAAAAGAAAAATGAAAATCATTTTCTTTACTGTCAAAATCACCTCGTACCTTCTTATCCTGTAAAGCGCCTTCTGTGTTGTTGCCCCCATTGCGAATACTACCAAGGGTCACCTGAAAATCCTTGGCTTCTATCTCGTTGATATTGAAGGTGAGATATCCCGAGGTTTTACCGAGTAAGTACGTACCATTGTCATCGAGTCTAGTGACATTCTCATATCCAAGAATGCCGTCTCTTACTTCTTTCGTCAAGGGAATACTTTTGACTCTCGAAGTGTTTGTCAACCCGACCGGAGTCAAAAAACTAATGTTCGATTTATTAAAGATCCAGAGTTTACCGTCTTCCACATCAACGATCAGTTTGCCCGATTCATATTCCTCCTCTGCATAGACACCACTTAAAATACTGTCTTTTAGGAAGCTCCCATTTTCCTTATCATACTTAAGGATGCCTTCTTTATAGGCGTACAGTATGTCTCCGTTGTATTTGGCAATACCGGAGTTGGAACCTTTGATCAACGTATCGATGGTCACATTTTTCACCTCAAAGAACGCCTCATCGACAGTTAACTTAAAAACCCCATTATACTCATGGCTTACAAAGATCTGGTTGTCCAAAGTTTTAAAATACCTAGATGAGTTGTTAAAGCCTTTTATCTTATTCTTAAGTCTCCAGGAGTCGTTCGCCCTTTCTAAAACATATAAGCCGTCATAATTACCCTGAAGGAGCATGTTGGGTTTACCAGCCAGCTCCGCAATGTTCCATGTTCCCTGGATATCCGATATTTTGGTAGCCCGATTGTCGGTTATTTTAAATGTCCCGGAATGATGTCCGCATAGCAAGGACTTATCGATTTCCTTTAAATACCACACTTGGCCCTGAGTACCCTGTATAAAACGAAAGCCATCTGAACTATTCAATTCTTGGTAAAACAATCCTTGATTTGTGCCGAGATATAAATTTCCCTCAAATATGGCAGATGCATAGACACTTCCTAGAATACCTTTGGTATCATTGAAAACTTTATAAGGCGCATCTATATTCATATAGCTTATACCATGATCCAGACCTAACCAAATGTTATTATCGGCATCTTCGAATAGTGCTAATACCGTGTTGTTCGAAAGTCCCTTATCTTGATCGATCTCATAGCGTAGTTCCCCGGTTTCGCTTAAGTACAATAGGCCGTTCGATATAGAACCAAGCACAAAACTGTTGTCTTTTAACTGCAAACCGGTATACAAACTTAGATTTGATAAGAATTCGTTCGGAAACGCTTCGGATTTAACCAATGACCCATCTTCCAACCTATAGAAACCATTATTCTTAGTAAGGATCAACGGGGCTTTTTCGCTTCCAAAAATCTGGATGACTTCATCATTCTTAACGATATCATCCCCAAATACCAAAAAATCCTTGCCCGATTCGATTTTAAATATCCCTTGCCCCATTCTTTGAAAGTAGATGTCATCATCTACCTTGAACATTTTGGTGATTTTTCGGTCAGAATCGATGGTCGTTACCCCACCGGTATCGACACTGTAGATATAAATGCGTTTTAGGGATTGAAAAACAACGTAATCGTCAACATTGATAATGGTCCAAAACTCTTCATCCTCAATGAGGTCTATTCCTATGTTCTTGGAGAGTGAGGTATATTCCAGAATTCCCAGCGTAGTTTTTTTCCAATAACCAAACTCCATAAAGCAGCCTGTATAGATTCGGTCGTCTACCACTTTCACAGAACGCATGATAGTTTCGTTGGGAGAGGGGTACAATTTCCAACTGGCACCGTTGAATTCCAACAAACCCTTACTATTGGCTACATACATCAGTTTTTCCGAAGACTGGGAAATGGCCCAATTCTGGTTTTCACCATGATACTCTTTGGGATAAAAGTTTTGAATGGGTGGAAGTTCTTGGGCGGTTAGTCCAAAACTCCCTATCAGGAAAAGGAAATACAGATATTTCAAATTGAGCTAGTTTGGTCTTTCCTTGAAAAAGATACAGCGTTTTTTTCAAGAAAGCTAATAGTGTCCACTTGAACTGGAAAGTAACATACATCATCACCTCCATATGGGACAATACGCCATCGATTGGATGCGCCTTCTTTATAATTGTTTCCGTTAAATTCAACTCGAACCGCTTAATGAACACATGGTTCTCCATAACATCTGTGATACACTCGTTTGGATTCTCCATTGTTTCACTTGCGTCAAAAACAAGGGTACTTCGAAGACAGAGCACAGGATACCAATACTCAACTTCATCGGATGAATTTGGTTTTAGATTTACATACGAGTAGTGTTCTATCAAACGTCTGTTATTACAAGTAGAGAATACCTGTGCCATCAAACAGCAAAATAGGCCACCAAAAAGCATTTGTCGAAAAATTAATTTTGAAAGAAGGGTATGAAGGAGGAAAACAAATACCAACTGTCATAGTTCACATTAGAAAAATCTACAGGAATCGATTTTCTATTGAAAAATGAATGGACGCTCTATGGGCTAAGGTATAGGAATCGTTTCTAAGCTCGAAAATAAGAAGGTGCGCAGCCGTGGGCTTTTTTAAAAACCTTGCTGAACACGGCAAGATTACTAAAACCGAACAGGTCCGATACTTCGCTTACTGAATACTGTCCTTTTTGAAGTAATTCTTTCGCCTTTGCTATTTTGACCCTATTGACATATTGATATGGGGTGCTTCCGTAAATTGTCCTAAAAGATTCATAAAGATGATATTTTGACAGCGAAGATTCCAAAGACAGTTCGCGTAGCGATATTGGCGTCGTAATATTATCATGTATATACTCGTAAGCAATCAATAGTCTTCTAAAGGTTTCTATTTGGGTAGACTTTTTTTTCGCTTTGATTTTACCGGCCAAAGAGTAGGCTTTTACCTGGTCTTGGGTGGCCATTTGTAATACCTCCATAGCTAATTCCTCAGGACAAAAAAGCTCAAATTCCAATTGCTTACTAGATCGGTAAATTCTTTCCAATAGCCGACCAGATGAATAATAACTGGCATTTAAAGGGTTTTCAATAAAAAAGGAATTGGTTTCAACCTGCCCAAACGGCATATCTAACAACTGTTCTTTCGTAGCAATATTGAAATAGTCGAATTGCCTTTTAAACTCGGCTGAAATCACAAGACTCAATACGTCGATATACTCTTTTTTGTAATTGATATATTCCCAACCATTGCTAGGATTGGTAACAATGAATTTATTGTGGCTTATTTTTACCCTTTTATTCTTCCAATGTAATTCCCCAATTCCCCGTTTAAAGAAAATAAAAGTCAAATTGTTGTCATCGAATCTGTAATTTTCAAGGGGTGCGCAAAAGCGCATCATATAGTTTCTATTCCTATCAAAATTGGGGGCCGTTGCGAATTCCCGTTTTGAAAAGTGATCATAATATTTGTCTTTGTACTTCAATGACATATTTCCCTTCTCTTTGCAGATTGGTATGCCGTAACGAAAAAAGTTACGCCGTTTAACATAATTATAACTCAATATTAACTTTATAAACTCAGCCTATTGTTGAGACCCGAATACCGAACAGTTGCCTTTGAACCATATCTTTAGGACATAAAAAATCGCTTTTTTTAGACATATTCAATAGTGAAGGGCAATCAACTAAAAATAGTTTCGTGTTTTCCATCGCAAGCACAGTGGTCAATCCGGTTCTAGCGGCTAACCCAATACGCTAATTTTTCAAGGAAGCCAACGAAGCTATCCATTCGAGGGCAAGCCCATTCACGGCAAGCGGAATCCATCTTCGAAATAAACATAGCTCCGGATCACTTTTGACCATAATTTTCTATCGCGACCTTTTCCATTGAACAAGAAAACATTGAAAAGAAGGTGAATTACATGATTTTTTGAATATGCGGTCATTAGGGCTTTTATACCAAGCTTTTCATGTTGTACAGAGTATATGTACGTAAGGACTGCGTTGTTGTTACGAGTTACGGAAGGAGGAAAAAATATTGTCGGATAAAACGCTTATAAAAGTGAATAGGTAAAAGTAACTTCGGCCCTTATTGTGTTTCCCTCAACATCTCTGATATCATAATCATCAGTTAGCGAAAATTGAGATTCCTCTTCGTTAAAGTCAATAGTCATTTTAAACGTAGAACAGCTCGTAACAAAGCTCAGCGTCTCGCCGGTTAGTTTCCAAGTACCTTCAGACTCCGACTCATCTTTACAAGCAAACGCTTGGTTTGCACCTCTTACAAACGTATATCTACGATTAGCCCCAAAGCTATAGACTCTATCATTTTTACAATCCGAGTACTGTGCATAGATATCCTGTATGGGATTATTCTCGTCGTCATCGGTAAGGTCTACTGCTTTCTCCGAAAAAATAGCGGAAAGTACCCATTGGCCAACCAGTATGTTTTCACTTTCCACCAATTCTCCTTCAAAGTCTTCTGCACAAACAATTTCGTCATCGGACATGCATCCAATGCACAGCCCGATGAAAATTGCTGTTATAAAAGTGTGCAATAGTATTTTCTTCATGATTAAAACCAAAAGATTTCTACGAAAAATAAAATTCATACGAGTTGATCTTCCATATTTTATTCGATAAAGTTATTGCCGGATAAACAATGTCGTTTGTCAAAAAATCCTTTTTTTCTAAGAACAGTTTAAGAATGTTAGGGCCATCATTTGTTCCGTCTGACGTCGCGTTATTACAAAGGGGTTGCGACCAACACTTTTAGAGACATTAAAAATCCCTTAGATTAGTACCAGATAGTGCCGCAAGACATTGTCCCTTAGCCCTTCCGGATTCGGGGCATCGAGAAAGTCTGGCCGCTAGAAAGGTCCGTGGTACAGTGCAACTTCCAGCTCCGCTTGTATATGTCAATGCCAATATATAACTTAAGTAGTGCAGTTTGTTGTGATTCTATATCTTTTGATTTTGGTGAATCTTAAAGATACTCGACAGGCTGCTTTTTCATAGATGCTGATAACGATGGGCGACAGGTAGCCACCTCCTATAACTCTAGAGACTTAATACTTTAAAAAGCTTAACATTCAAAAACAAATTCTCTACCCCCACTTTTTGAGATTTAAGAATTCCTATCTTTTCCAGTTCTTGTAAATATTCGGCTGCTGTTTGCCTTTTGGCGATACCTTTATCTACCAAAAACTTCACTTTGCAATAGGGTTGTTCGAATAATAATTCTATTAATTATTTCGAATAAACCCGAGATGGTAATTTCTCTTTTGCGAAGGCAATAGTATTGTCCATCAAAGTATTAATGGTGTTATTTTTTCAAGGGTATATTTGGCTGTTTCCTCAATACCTTTAAGCATATACAAAACCCACCCTTCCCAATCTTGTTATTCAGTAACGGCTCTTAATTTTGTATAATACTGATTTTTATTTTCGATAATATATTTGCTTAGGTATAGGATTGGAGTGTCTAGCAACCCTTTTTCAACTAGATATAAAATATTAAAACCCGTTCGGTTCTTCAATTGCCATCAGGAAAAGGGTGTATTGCTCCGAATTGGTAGTGCATCACCGCCAATCGTACCAAACCGTCAATGCCATTTTCTACATGGATAAAGTTTTCCAAGTTTTTTAATAGGTCTAGAAGTATGTTTTCGCCCTCCGGCGGGGTATAGATCGTTTTATCGTTACAGCTGATTCGAGTACCAGCAGTCTTACGAATACCCGCATTGTTTTCTTTAATGGTCTGAACAATAGAAACGAAGGTATTCGTGGATAAAGGTCTTTCATCTAAATAGTTATACCCCTCCCACAAAGCTTGTCGATATCTTAAAACTTCCTTTGTTTGGGCATCTGTAGTATTGGTGTTTGCAGTAAAGGCTTGATAGAGATTATCTTCAGTAGTTACAATGTTCTCAATTTCGGAACTGTCTTTTGCTTCCTGCAAGATGATCGCATTCACCAACATAGATTGGTTGGGAATTTCATCGACTCGACCTTTTAATTCCGCCAGTACTCTAGTAGCCGCAATAGCTTGCTTTAAAACCTTCTTGGTTTCCAATTCTACCTTGGGTGGTAATAATGGCAAATCGTTATAGGGTGCTTCTGGATTGTACATCGTATCGACATATGAATACAAGGACGTCGATGACTTCGACACAATACAAATAGATGTCGAAATATTTTAATTTTATCGACATTAAACAAACTAGCCATCCACTATAGATTTTCATTTGAATGTTAAAGACATCGCTTTTTGAAAACCCTGCTTTGGTATTGCGCAGCAATCTCAATCTCAAGATGTGTCATTGTCATGACAATCTTGCTTTTGCTCCCGGGAGTCGCAAAAGCTATAGGAAAATAATTAGCAAGCCAACATGGATTAACTATTCTATTCTATCGAATCTTGGAAATGAACATAAGGAAAATGAAAACACTGCCAATCAATAGATTGGCAGTGTTTGTGTTCCGCTGAAAAGTGGTTTGTCGGGATGACAGGCCTAAGAATTCACCTGTAACATTCTGATTTTTAAACCTTTACCCTGCTTATTTAAAGCGGTACACCGTTTTGCAATTTCCACTACAAATAGCTCCAAATGATGTACCTTGTTATACTACAATATTAAGTAAAACTACCTTTTTAGCAAAAACTAATTAAATAGCTATATCTAAAATAGCTTAGTTTCCAAAAAAAGGCTTATCATAAAAATTTTAAATTTTAGTATTAAATAATTGACTTTTTATTGAAATATAGTACGCTTAAGGCAAGTTTTATAGTATCTTCATAATCAACTTTCTCCTTATTAAATTTAGCATCGACTCTAAGTCCATTTATCAGGTTGTAAAAATAATTTGCAAGCGCTTTAGGGTTATTGTCCTTTGTCAATTCTCCATTTTCGATTGCTGCTGAGATTGCTCTGGAGAACATTTCAGTAATGTTTTTTCTATTCCTTTGAACGATATCTGAAATTTCCATATCATGGGGAGCAAGCTCTACCGCAGTGTTGACGACATAGCAACCTTTACTTTTGCTATCAGAAATACTTTCCTCGGTCACAGAGTTAAGGATATCTTCGATTTTTGCCTTGAAAGGGCTATTATTTTCTAATTTTTCCTTGAGTGCTTTTGAAGTAAATTTCCGGTAGTGGTTCAATGCTAAAACAAAAAGATTCTTCTTATCCTTGTATGCACCATACATACTTGAACGACTGATACCGAATGCATCAATTAAATCTTGCGTTGAAACCGCATGATATCCTCTTTCCCAAAAAAGATCTGTTGCGGTCTTAATTACATGGTTTTCATCGAATTCTCTATTCCTTGCCATATCTAGTAAATTGAATTGTGGGATGAATATATCCACCCCACAAAACTATTTAATATGGATTAATTAGTCCGTATTTTTTTATTTATCTCTATCCATACTGTTTGCGTAGATGATTAAAAGCCCTCCAATCAATGACAAGTTCTTAAGAAAATGGATAAGTTGATTTTGGTCTGAAAAATTTGTGTGGAAGATTAAGGTCGCGGGAACCAAGAATAGGATTAGTGCTATCGTTCCAATTTTACTCCTATAACCAAGTCCTATCGAAAAAGCGCCTAATAGTAAAAGTAGTATCGCACCAACCAATAATAGGCCTGTCAGCGGCATTCCTTTGGAAGCCAAATACTTTTGAGTAGCTGAAAAATTCATGATTTTATTAATCCCTGATATCAAGAAAATCAAGGAAAACAAAATTCTGCCGATATAAGATATATAATAATCCATAAATTCTTATCATTTAATATTGGTAGCCATCACGGTATATACATGAAAGTCTGCATTGGATTTTGAAAATACTTCTCCCAGCTTAGGGGCTCCCCCAGAGTTTATGATTTCTATGGTTGCATCTAAACTATTCTGGTCTTTCCATTGGGCATAGTTTACGATGTAGTCATTATCCTGACTTTCATGAACGGTAGCCGAAATAAAGCCTGGGCGATTCAAAATATCTTCTTTCATAGCTTCTTTCAACAGCTGTGCCAATTCCTGTTGGGTAATCCCTTCGTTAGGCTTTAATAAATTGATTACGGTCAAAATATCACCATTTCTATCAATTGAAACATTGGCTGATGGAGAAAACTGTGCCGTAACCGCATAGGGGTGAAAATCTGGGTTCGAAATGGAGAAAGCCTCAGCCATTTGGGGCGCACCACCATTGGTAATCAAATCTACTGCAGTTTGTAAATCCTTCTCACTCGCCCACTGTGCATAATTAAGGACATAATTGTTGTCCTGACTCTTGTGCAAACTGGTTGAAACGAATCCGTTTAATTCACTTATGGTAGTGTCTATACCATCTTGTAAAAGAGAGATAGTCCTATCTTGTTCATCACTCTCTGGCTTCATGATATTGATTACGGTCAAAAGACTTGGATTCGGAACCAAAGCTACTTCTTCATCAATTAAGGCAGTTGGTGATTTGGTGCCATTGCAAGCAAATAAAATCATTGCAATACCTATGGACATATATTCAATTCGAATTTTCATTATAAATGTTTTTTAGTTAATGTTTATATTAAAATTGTACCATTCCTCCATCTACATAAATTTCTGTGCCATGTATGAATGAGGCATCGTCAGAGGCAAGAAATGTAACCGCCTTGGCTACTTCTGAGGGTAGACCAAAACGCGCTAATGGAACTTGAGGCAAAATAGAACCAGCAAAACCTTGTATCTGCTCTTCGCTCAAACCTGTCTTATCAAAAAAATTGGTTTGAATTGGTCCGGGGCTTACAGCATTCACTCGAATTTCTCTCTTGGCCAGTTCGGCAGCAAACGTCTTTACAAAGGACTGCACTGATGCTTTGGCTGCTGAATATATGGCTGCAGTTTCCATACCGACTTCGGTTACAATGGAAGTATTCAGAATAATTGAACTTCCCTCGGGCATTAATGGGGAAATCTGTTGGACCGTGAAAAGCGAACCCTTCACCAAAACATTGAACTGCTCGTCAAAATGTTGTTCGTCAATCATTTCAAGAGGCGCATATTTTCCATACCCTGCATTTACGAATAGCACATCTAGTTTACCATATTGGTTTTTAATGTCTTGCGCAAGAGAGCGAATATCTTCAAGTTTAGCTGCATCGGAAACAATGCCTTTTGAATTGCCTCCCAATTCTTTTGCAGTTTCATCAACAGTTTTTTGATATCGCCCCGTAAAAACTACAGTAGCGCCTTCCCTTATAAAGTCTTTTGCAGTTGCTTTACCTATTCCGCTGGTAGCTCCAGTTACCAAGGCAACTTTATCTATTAATTTTTCCATTTTTATCCTTTACTTTTTTAGTTGTTAATTTTTTTTGGACTAACCTGTCCACAAATATAAATAATTATGGATTAATTAGTCCATAATTATTTAAAATTTAAATTTGGTTTTTATAACTGATTGATATTGAGGAATAAATCCCAAAATCATTAATTTTTTCATTGAAAGATTATATTATTGATTTCTTTTACATTATCTCCATATTTTCAAAAATCCTAATTAAAAACTTTGAGCAAATTTCTTTTCATCAAAGACCCATCGATATCTTCAATCATTTTCTAGGTCTTAGACATTTTAATATCCTCACCTTTTTTTCCGATTCTTTGAACAAAGTTTAAAAATCGACCGATTTCCCTGTTAAAACTTTCTTGGTTTTCCCTTGCCTACGTAGTACCCCCTAATTTGAAAAAGGGTACGAAGTTCAAGATGTGTCATTGTCATGACAATCTTGCTTTTACTCCCCACGGTCGCAAAAGAAAAAAACAAAAAATGAAACGGGAAACGATACAATTTCGGTGTAGTGTCTTCGAAAAGAAACTTCTCAAGATAAAGGCCAAAAAGGCCGGGCTGTCCCTTTCCGAATATTGCCGAAGTTCGGCTTTTAATCATACCCTTATCGAACGTTTGACCGAAGATCAATTGCAACATTATGCAATGCTTGTCAAGTACGGAAACAATTTTAAACGTATCGCCAACATGTTCAAAAAACGTAATCCGAGTCTGGCCGTCGAAGTTGAAGAGCTGGCCAATGAAATACGTAATCACCTAAACAATTTCAAGAAATAATCGGCAAGGGAAAATCCATAGCGCATACAGGGGCATCAATTTCCTATGGTTGGAATCAAGACAAGGGAGCCGAAATCATCCATACCCAACATTTGATCGGAGACAATCCCCAAGAGATTACACAAGAGTTCCGTTTAGTGCAGGAAATGAATACCCGAACCAAGAACAACACCCTGAGCTTTGTCCTTAGCCCCACTGTTGAGGACGGACAAAAACTATCCAACAAAGAACTAGGGAAATTGGTCAAGAACTTTATTTCGGAAATGAACTTAAAAAACAATCAAGCGGTCGCCTTTGTCCATCGGGACAAACAACATACCCACATACACTTATACGCAAACCGTATCGGTTTTGATGGAAAGGCATATAAGGACAACTTTATCGGAAAGCGGAGCCAACTGGCCGCAGAGAAGGTTGCCAAAGAAATGGAACTGACTACGGCTAGAGAGGTACAACGGGAAAAGCTTATAGGCATGAAGGATATCAGAAGTGAGATAAAACGGATCCATGATGTTGTTATAGTTAAAGGACACCCCAAAGACTTTGATAGCTATATCAAACTGATGCAGAAACAAGATGTAAAGGTCATTCCCTTTATCAACAAGGCGAATAAGCTACAGGGCTTTCATTTTGAATACAAAGGTCATCATCTCAAAGGCAGCGCCGTACACCGCTCCCTTTCGGGAGGTAAAATCGCCTTGGCCATTTCCAATAACAGCACTAAGGGACTTTCTGTAGGTCAAGGCGAATTGGTAAAGTTATCTGGAAAAGCTTTAGAGGTTAGTGCCAACTTCGCTTTGACCTTTACCAAGAATCTTATCAAGAAAGGAATAAAGCGAAGTTTGGGAACAGGCATCGAGATATAACGAACGTTAAAAAAGAACGCTATGAAAAAGACGGAAGAATTTATGGAATTGCTCACCGATGAACTGGCCGGATTCGACGGGTCGGTCAAAAAACTGGAAGCCCTTTGCAAGAAGCTTGATACCATTAAGGTAAAAGCGGACAGTACCAACATCGAATATCATATCAAGCAGTTTTTAAAGGAACAGAAGGGAAGGATGAGTCAGTTGGAGAAACAAATCGATGCGCAGCAAACAAAAATCGAATCTTCAAGAGGCTTGCCCGAATGGTTGTTGACCCTTTATGCCATCGGCATGTTACTGCCCTTGTTCGTCATCGGATATTTCGGCTATCAAGCCTATGGGCTTCAAGGTCAAAAACGAAAAGCCTTTGAGCAGGGACAGCAGCATATCATCGACCATTTTGGCGACTACTTCGCGGAACACCCCGGAGCTTACGAACCTTATAAAATTTGGAAAGAAAAGGATTCCGTTGTTCCAATTGACCGGTAGTATGTGCCCTATCCGGTTTTTGCTTTACGTTTATCTACCGGAACACTACAAAAACCGGACAGGATCCATGCACAAGGTAAGTTATGGTTGGATTTGGGACTAAGCGGAAGAGTAGTCTTTGCAGTATCAAGGCTAAAAAAGCCTTGATACGATATTGAAGCTTAAGCGGAAATCAAGCAGTTTTGGCCTGCTTTCTAAGTTCGTCCAACAATTCCCCTTCTTCTATGGGAATCATGCGACTGACGAGTTCCAAAACGGATTTTACGTGTGCCGTTGGTTCTACAATAGTATCGTCATTAAGATAATCGATATGTTGCAAGGCCATAATGCTAACATTCAACAACGCTCGAATCTTGAACAACAGGTCTTGATACCCCTCTACCGATAGGTGGGCGATAGCATACCTGTTCCTATAGGTCGGATGCGGCAGTAAACTTTGTAGATGCTCTTTTGCCAATTTCTCCAGAGTCGGGCTTGATTTGTTTACTGCTTTCTTCATATCGTTATTTTAATCCGTCATACAACTATATGACAAACCTACAAAACCGTTTTGAGTTGTCAAACTTTTGTATGACAATATTGTCGTACAATAAGATGACATTTGTGTATGACCAAGGAACAACTCAAAAAAGAAGTAGGTAAACGTATCGTTGAGTTGCGGAACCTAAAGGGTTGGTCGCAATCGGACTTGGCCCGCGCTTGCGGGAAAGACCGACAAGCCTTGGAGAAATTGGAAAACGGCAGGGTCAACCCTACCGTTTATACCTTGCTCGAAATTTCCAAAGCCTTGGAAGTTTCTTTATCGGATATGTTCTTGTTCAAATAACCTTCGGTTGTTTGTCCTTCTCGGATTTCGCCTTGTACCGGGCCATTAGATGCTGCATATCTTCCCCTACTTTTTGTTGTAACACCCTTGCATAGATTTGAGTAGTGGACAGTTTGGTATGTCCCAACAACTTGGAGACTGTTTCGATGGGTACGCCATTGGAGAGGGTTATGGTGGTTGCGAAGGTATGTCGTGCCACATGAAAGGTGATGTTCTTATGAATACCGCAGACCGCAGCGATTTCTTTTAGGTACTGGTTGGTCTTTTGATTGCTGTATACGGGCAAGAGTTTCCCTATAACTTCTTTTTGGGGTACATACTTCTCCAAAATCTCTATTGCCCTTGGTAATAGGGGTATTTTGACAGGTTCGTTCGTTTTGGCCCTTTTGGTATGTATCCATTGGTTACCATCTATCCCCATTAGTATTTGATTTGGATTCAGCTCCTTAATGTCTATATACGATAACCCAGTATAGCAACTGAACAGGAAAACATCTTTTACCCGCTCTATGCCTTCTGCATGGAAAGTTGTTTCCTCTATCAAATCCAGTTCTCGTTCGGAAAGATAGTTTCGTTCGCTTCTTACAAAACGCAGTTTGTAATTTCGAAAAGGGTCTTTTTCCAACCATTCCATCCGCACGGCCAAATTGATGATTTTCATCAACCGTTCCATATGCTTCATCGTTCCGTTGTTGGAACAGGTCTTTCTTGCCTTTTTTGGTTTGTAAGTTCGTATGAATTCTTCGAAATTCACGATAAACTTATAATTTAGCTGCACCAAATAGATATCGTCCGTTTTCAATTTTTCCCGTAGAAATTCCTTTAGATATTTTTCCGTGGAAAAATAGTTTTTGAGGGTACCGGGTTTCAGGGCTTGGTTCACATTTTTATTGTGATAGGCAACGGCATGCATCAAGGTGATACGCTCCTCGTCCTCCCCGAGGTATCGTAGCTTGATCGCCTTGGCGGTAATCAACTTGCGTTCGGAGTGTAATTGCTTGTGGGCGTTGAGGACTTCGGCATATACATCGTCTAGATAAGTATTCAATAAAATGTGGTTTTGGTCGATTTCCTTGGCTCTACACCTGAAAATGTCCCAATTGCACACCGAAATGTCTCGTTTAATGCTCAAATCCGCCCGTTCCTTATTGACGGTTATCCGAACATAAATATCCAATTTACTCGGGTCGTTCCGTTTTTTCCTTGTGAAGAAGCTTACTCCTAATGTGCTGTCCGTTCGCATGTTGCATGTCTTTTTTTAGTGAAACAATCTTTACTAAAGACTACATCGAAATGGCCTTAATGCTACTTCAAATTACAACAAAATGCGTACCGCTTTGTACACCGTATTGCACACCAGAAGGGTGGTTTTAGATGATATCAAATGAATGCAAGGAAAATGAAAAACCCTGCCAATCAATAGATTAGCAGGGTTTTTGTTCCGCTGAAAAGCGGTTCGTCGGGATGACAGGAAGCTGCCCTAACCCTTGTATCCTAATTTTTACGGGACTTTGTTTGACTTTTCACAAATTAGGTAACCGAATAGGTAACTTTTATTTTGATTAAATATACTTCAAAATAACTAGAAATAGGTTTTGAAATTTACTAAAGAATTAAAAAATAAAATTTTTCAAAATTATTATGATAAATACATAGTAACCTTGTGATAAAACTTCCAAGTACCGTTTACCTTCCTATAAATCATCCAATCGCCTCCACTTGCACTTAGTCTCGACACACACTTTAAATAAACTATACCCCATTCACCGGAACAATTTATAAATGGTCGTGATATTTGACAATAGCTGTTTCCTTTGTCAATATGTTCTGATTTGTTATCCACAAAACTAAAGGAATCGTCTATTAGACTTTGATCGATGTCAGTAGTATCAGAATGCTTTATGAATAGCGACAAATGTTTTAGGCATACAGCTTTAAGAAATGGTTCTATGTCCGGCAATCCTTCCGTCTTGATCGGTTCCCATTGCTCTCTTAGAAAAGACTCGGTGAGATCATATTTTGATTCCCTTAGCAAAGTTTACCAATTCTTCTGCAATTGTGGACCAGGGATTCTATCATTAACGAACTGATAGTCATCTTGGCGGCACGAAAAATTAATGACTAAAAGTATAATTAAGATTGACTTCTTCATAATCATTTATTTACAATTATTTTGTTAAACGGGTCAATTCCTTTTGACATCGAACCGCAGTTAAGTCATTTAACAAATAAACCCGTCCGTTAGGGCGGGTTCATACACAATTTTAGTATCGCATTAATTGTAAAAAGGTCAGTGCTCCCACATAACTATCTCTTTCTCAATAGTTACGCCCCCATCCGAATTAGTATTATAAACAATAAACTCAACAAGCCCGTTCACTACGACCTTTTTTTTATCATAACGCTTTTCATGATAAATCAAGAATCGGGTGCCATCAATATGAAAAGGGCTTGAAAATGCATGATAAGCTCCCTTTTCGGGTACGTCCACAGCAAAGCGAATCCTATCCGAAACAATGTTTTTAGGATGCACTTGTTTAGTAGTTACTTTGTTAACTAACCTATTCAAAAGTTCAGCGCCCAAGTGATCACTTAATTCGTTTCCTTTCTGAACATCGGATTTAATTAAATTGATTGCGTGATTATCTGCGGTTCTACTTAACAATACCAAAGGTTTCTGTGCTATTTTTTTGAAGTATTCAATACTATCTTTAGATGTCATTATACCAGTCTTAACTTTATTCCCTATCAATCTATGCCGAAATTCATCCGGGACGGTATCTCTCCCAATTATTTCTGAAATTACTTTGTATCCCAATTCATTTGGAACTTGACCATAAAAAACAGAAAAATTTAACCAAAGCGCAATAATTATAAATCGTATCATATTGTCTAATTTTCACATTTAGTACCGATTGACCAACCCTCTGTGTAATTGTTTTCACTATCTATCAAAAATTCATATTGACCAGCATCGTTTTCCTCAAATTCCTCAAAAGCGGTAGTTCCCGTTAGACCTGACCAAGCGATAACTTCAGCCTTGAATGAGTCGATATCATACCCTTTTAGCAGTCCATACTCTAATATTATTGGAGCCATTTCTTCAACCAGTTCAGACATTACTTCATGCTGATAATAGTTTATCAATTTTCTGTTTTCATCCTTACCTCTTCTTATTTCCCCTACATATCTACTCCAAATTTCTGCAAGGGTTTCGTAGTTGCCGCCATTCTGACCAAATGAAACACCAGCTCTATCCAACTGATACATCATTATGGCATGCATATTTTCGTGCAAAATTGTCGTAAATATACCTAAATCGGTTGCCTGCTCTAAATATTGATTTTCAAACCTTATTTCGACTGATGTTATTTTCCCACTGTAATCTACTTCCCAATCCGTTTCAGCAGCACCTCGGGAGCCATCCGCAAATACAATTATGCTGTCTACGTTTACATAACGCAAATTGTATGCCGAATTTTCAGAACCAAAGATTTCATTGATTGAATTTTTTAGAGGTGTATTTACATCCTTCAAATGCTCTATCATATCCGAAACACATGGATTATCGACTTGATTTAAAATACTTAAATCGTCTATCTCCTCGGCTATGTGCCCATTGATGACGCGTTCTCTTATATCCATTAAATCATCGACTACAGCGTCACAATCCTCCTGACCGCCCCCGTACCTTGGAGGTACCGAAGCATTTCCTCTCTCGCAATTAGTTCTTCTATCTCGGATATAATCATCACTAAAAACCAAGGCTTCAATGTTCGGGGCAGGGGCAAACTTTTTTCCTTCGGCCAATATCGTACGGTCGTCCCAGTAAGGGGGAATGTTGTAATTTGGACTTGGGGTCGCCATGGGTGCATACCGGGTATGATTGTAAGTCAATATATAATTGGTCATCAGAAACACGCGCTCCCTTCTGCCCATATCCCCGTAGTGACCGATACGGGCATTGATGACCCCATCTAAAAAGCCGCCGTCCTGTTCCATTCGGGTAATCCCTGTGGCCCAGGACCGTTCCAAGGCTGCATTGAACTCCATATCGGCAAAATCGTCATCCGCCAATCCTTGGTAATGATCCAATTGGGACTTGGTAACGATGTCCCGAAAATACCTTCCCTGTATCCTTTTCGACCCGAATTTGTTGCAGTCCGCACCTTCCCAATCCTTGCACCAATCATAAAGCCCTTCCCATTCGCCGGCGTGGTAAAGCTCGGTGGTGTATGTCTTTTGGGTATTGTCCTTTCTCCAGGCCTCATCCTTCCAATGATCATGTTCCGCCCTGACGGCTTCATCGAATTTGTATGCATCGTTCTCGAACCGTTGGAAAAAATCCTTTTGCGCATCCTTAAAATTCAGATGGTTCTTATTGAACATATCGTTGATCTCCTTGCGAAAGGTTTCCTCCTGTTCGGACAGCCATTCCGATTCTATCCGATCGGTCAGGGCCGATAGCAGACTTTCCAGATATATAAGTTCGTTGATGTTCCCAAAATTGATATCGTATTCGAACGGTTCCTCGGTCTTACCCGTGCCATCATCGTCCCCTCCGCCCGGTGGGTCGGGGAAGTCACAATCCCCTATCGATATGTTCATAGGTCTGCGGCCGGCAAGCAGTACCGGACCTTGGTCCGATCTGACCGCGTTGCAGGGTACGGCGTGTTTGTTGTATTGGGCGATTGCCTGTTCGGTTCCCATAAGGCACAGGAACAGTAGCAAGACGGTGTATCTGTATATATGTTTCATTATGTCCGGTATTAGGTTATTTCTTGATGACGATGCGTGAGTACAGGGTGCCGTTCACGTCCATCTGGACGAGGTACAGCCCGCTTTTGAGCTCGGAAAGGCTACCAAAGGATACGGTCCGCCTTCCCTTTTTCTGTTTTGCACCTTTGCTCTTAAGTTGTTGCTGCGGACGGTAGTAGTCCGATATGCGAATACTTACATCGGCATCGGAGTCCAAGGTATAGTGCAACAGGAGGTCTTCCTCGAAGGGGTTGGGGTAGACCTTGATAAAGTGTTCGCCCTGTTCGGCGAAGGCATCGTATGCCTTATTGGGAATGCCGTCTTCGACCTTTGTCATGGTGAAACGGGACGGTGCGCCCGGTTCCGACCATTGGGCTATTTGGGATTCAAGATCACCGGTCAAGGAAACCCCGCGATGATCTGCTTTGATGTCGAACCGTAACGAGGTGAACCGATGGCCGAGCATGACCTCGTCCACCCGGTCGGTATACCGTTTCCGCAGGTCTACCGTCATGTCGGGGAACACCAGTTCATCGCCGTTGACCAGCACTTCCCCCGTAAAGCTTGCCTCGGAGGTGGTGACCGTTGCCGTGTGCAATTCCTTTCCGTTACCGCTAATGGAAATTTTTAGGGGGACCTCCCGCATGACCCGTTTGCCCGACCAGTCCATTAGCTGCCATGTGCCGGACCAAGTACCTTCAATGTGTTCCCCCAATTTTTTGGGAGCCGTAACGAATGCCGTCGAAACATCCTGCAATGGGGCCGGTGGCAAAAGCTCATGATCCCGATCATATTCCCATTGGGCCAAGAGCACCTTACTGTTATCGAGGTAATTGCCCCGCAACAGTTCCATTGCTTTAGCCTTGTCCTGTGATACCCCCAAACCGTGATAGTAACATTTCGCGAGCCAATGGATGGCCATGGGATAGTCGGTGATCTTGAACTGGGCCACTGCTCTTTTATAATCCTGCGGTATGTTGCCCAAGCCTTTCAGGTAGAGGTAGCCAAGACTGTAAGCGGCCTTTCGGCTACCGCCCTCCTGACCCTTTTTAAACCATTTCCGGGCCTTGTTGAAGTTCAGGGTGCAGCCGATACCGTCCTTGTACAGGATGCCCAGGTCGCAGGCGGCATCGGCATCGCCGTTCTCCGCATGGGCCTTCACCGTCCTGAAGAGTTGCTTGGCCTGTTTCTGGTCCGGGGCAGCTTCAAGGACGATGGCCTCGACCTGCGGGGCGATCTCTTTTAGATAGTCTTGCGGTGCCTGTGCCCATAGGGGAGGCAAGAAGAGGACCATCGACAATAAGGATAGTACTAGTGTTCTCATATGTATTGGGTTTAGGTTGAAAGAAAATATTGTTGTTAATATGTCATAGTGACCCTGTATTGGCGATACCTTAGGTCCTTCTTAAAAAATCCGCTTTAATATATATTTCAATTGAGACGATAGGGTCCTCGATGAACTTCAACTTTTCGGACATGGAATGGTCTCTAATAAATTTCATCAAAAAAGGAGCTTGATATTTTCGCGGTAAAAATTTCAGCAGTTTTGGTTCTTGACCCGATATCGACCAATAAACCGAACCAGTATTGTTCATATAAAAATCAACTGCGTATTCCTTCAACGCATATATCCTATGTAAATCCGAGCTGATCGAGTAATCCAAACCTCCACTATTTCTTTCAGCCGTCATTGTTCAAAAAATCAGTTTTTTCCCTTTAAACGGGAGAGCTTTTCATCGGACAGGGGCTTGAATAGATTTATAATCCTTTCTATGTCGGCGTATATGCTCCTTGCCAAGGGCGTATTGACCTGTCTTTCACCCTCGGCAAGCATTTGTACATAGGTGGTGGTACTTTTGTACTTCCTTGCGAGACTTGCATATTTCCCCTTCAACAATAAAAGGTCTTCTTGGGTGAAATATCCGTTCATTTTTATATATTTGTTTAGCTAGGTACAACAGATGGAAACATCTTGTACTTTTTATCAATAAAATTATACCCAAGATTAATCTTTTTTTGGGATATCTGCAAGTATTTGTAAGAATTTTAGCTAAACGGTCGTATATGACGGGTAAGGAACTTAGGACAAAAAGAAAGTTGTTAGGTCTGACACAACCTGAACTGGCACAACGTATCGGTGTCAGTAAGGGAACAATTATAAATTACGAAAAGGGCAATACATCCATACCTGATTCAAAGACCCAACTTCTTCAAATGGTCTTCGGTGAGGAGGAGGAAAGAAAATATAAACTAGACACTGTCCTGAATTTGCTCAACGAAAATATCAAGAAGGGTGCCGAGAAAATACCCAATCCAAGGCAGTATGTGGTAACACTTTTACTTGATCATTTTCATCCTACTGAAATCATCGATTATATCCAGAACAATAAAACGGAATTTTTCGGGCTTGAAGAGTTCAACTTAATGGCCAAGAATGCAAGTGGTTATAACGATGTTGAAATATTGAAATTTGAGGTACAGCGAATCAAGCAGCGTTTGGACGACATGTCCGACGGCTAGATATTGTCCAGCCTGACATTGATTTCCTTGATTTCGATTCTTATGCGTTCCAGCTCTTTTTGCTGTTCTCTGTTGTCCTTCAACAATTTTTCCTTTAGGCGTTTTCTCATGATTTTAATGGAACTGGATTCCAGTAGACCTTTTTCATCGAGACTTTTCAATATTTCCTTTCGCTCACTCATCCAATTTCTTTAAGGCAGGATATATTATCTCCTCTTCATACTTATCCTTATCTTTAACGTGTCCATCCTCTAATGCACGATCAATCATGAGACTCATTACGAATCTAATTTTGCCTTTGATGTCATCAATATTCAGATAGCGTAAATGTTTAAAAAGATAAGTGACGATTACCCCTGAAACCAAACAAAGGCTTATCCCGAACCAGATATAGGCTTTTAAAGGATAATCTGGATGGTTCCAAAAGACCCATATCAGTTGGTAAAAAGCACTGGCGTAAATACCTATTTGAAGAAGGGTAAATCCTCTCGTCGCCCATTTATCCTTGGTTTTTACAAGACTTATTAAGAAGGTAACCAAAATGGCAAAAATCAAATAAGGTAAACGGATACCTAGGGCAATGAGCAATTTTCTAGGGGTCTTCCAGCCAAAAATACGACGCTCGTCCACATACCGTTTATATTTAGCAGTATGTGCTTTTTCGAAATTGGTCTTTTCAAGAGATATTCTCTCGCTTTCCGCAATATAGACCGAAGGGCTTATTTCTCCCTTATCCAAATTTTTTTTAAGTACTATCGACTCCTTTTCGAACTTATCCAATCTGGAATCGAACTCCTTTGAGAATTTAAGCTGTCCGGGAGTATCTACAGGAAAGGCCATATGAAACAATGGAGAAAGAAACACTAACAATGCTCCAAGCAGACATATGGCCAATACGGTTGATGCTTTAAAATTAAGAGTCCCTGTCGTCCCTGTCCGGTTCTTCGTCTTTGTCACTGGCATAAATTGTGTCCGTCTCGGTTATATCCTCGTCTTCACATGAATTAAGTAATACGGTCAATGAGACCAAAAAGATTAAAGAAAGAAGCTTTCGCATGATAACTATAATTTAAGGTTAATTCCCTTAAATTAAACTACTAAGACTAACCAATTGGGTTGTCTCAAGAAAGTTTTCAAAAAACTTCTCAACGAGAAATGGTTTACAAGATAAAGGTTCTAGGTTTTCTTTGATTAGGAAAAAACCTTAAAAAAACTGGGTTTTTTTTCGAAACATTCAAATTTCGACAAACGGTTCTATTTTTAAGTTCAAATACGGTCTAAATGGACTAGCTTGATATTAAACGTTACCAAAGTCTTTTTCGCTTCGGTACCAGAGACAACTCTTTTCCACTTTCCCCAAATCTTACCATCATCTTAACTGCGCATGGATCCTGTGGTCTTTTTGTAGCGATTCCGGCAGAATAGCGTCAAGCAAAAAGAACATAGGGCGCACACTACTTTTTGCCGATTAAAAGCTAGCCCGAAAGGGTATACGTTTTTTGAAACGGAGTGGAAAAAAAGGGGGATAGCAAGAGGACAACGCGCTAACGCGACGTTGTAGAGTCCGTTTTTGTCCCTTAATCCTTTTCAGTAAAGGGGATTTGAGGATTTTGTTCAAGGAACACTTTGTGTAAAGTTTGGCGCAAAAGCTTTGGGAAACCCCGTGAAACATAGATTTTTTTGCCGCAAACTATCTTGGTCGATACTTCTTTCTCAAGTATCGATAATTGTGAAATGCGCTATCACCAAGACATTACACCGGCTTTTCAAAAACCTTTGTTTACTGTAAAAAGCCCGGCAAACCCCATAAAAACTGAAAAAATTTACTGTAAACCTATGAGGAGCAAAGTAATGCCCGACATTCGCTCTGCCCATTCCATTTTTATTGAGCGTATACGATTTATATTGCTGTAGATGTACTGAGAATCGACCCGTAACCCCTATAATCATTGAAAAAGTATACGGAAAAAAGGCCATTTGGGTGAATATGAGGGTCTGGAAAACCCTATCGATAGTTGTCTGAGCGGTCGGGACAAAACCTTGGAGATAAATAAGGTATTCGCTGAAAATTGTAACAATCAGCTTAAAAAGCCCTTGGAATATTCGAAAAAATTGTAACAAACACTGTTCGGTACTTTTTTATACGTTACCTAGTAAGCAAGCATCAAAACGAGAAACAATATAGCAGATACACTTTTACGTCACGGCTTTCTTTATAACCAAGCTCTAGTTATCAATTACTTCCAAGTCAGTTGTAAAATAATTTTTGGTCAAGTGATTGCTTTCCGTTGAAATGAACAACGTAACCTTCGTTTTTTTTAAAAAGAAGTTCTTAGTAATTGGGATAAGTTCTAATTGTCTCCACGAATTTGCCAGTATTGGTTCGTATTCGGAGCCAACTTCATAACTGTTATTCCCGATATTGATCGAATGCGAAATCCTGTTGGTAAAAAACATATCAAAGTAGTCCGTGAACTGTGTTCGCTGTATATTTGCCGGATTCATATGGTGGAGAGCTGCATTTTCAAAACGAATATGACAATTTAAAAAATTTGCCATTATGTTTCCTATATTCTCCACTGCGATAACTAATTGGTAATCATAAACTCTAAGCCTATTAAGCGGTCGAATCAAAAAGTCCTGTTTCTTTTGGATGAATATCTTTTCCTGTAAAATCGGTTTATTTTGACGATTGACCAAAGCCTTTATTTCCCAGTCATCCATCCTGACCGATTGAAATTCAAATCTTCTGTAATACCTTTTGTCATTCGCTTGGTGCACCGTTATACTTTCTTTGAAAACAAAGACCAAAATAAACTCGTTCTCATTAAGATCAATAACATGTATTCTATAATTCTGGATTCTTGGTTGAATCCGGGTATTCATGATTTGCTCCATCCACTCAACGGATATTCTATCCTTACTGATCGGTGATAACTTTTTTGCCTTACTTTTCTTATTGCCTTTTGGAAATTCCTGGATTCCGTATATCAAGGTTCCCCCACTAGAGTTAGCCATTGCTGTTACGTCCTTTGTGAAATCATTGATCGCTTCCTCAGTTTTAGTCGCCAGATTATATAAGGCATCAGCCCGTTTGAATTCTAAAGTATAACTTTCACCTATTTGATTTTTTACTAATTCCTCTACTTCTTGTCTGGTCATTTGGTAAATCACTTTTTTGAGACTTGGTTATCTCCATTAGAAAAAATAATAAAAATCCACGGTCGAAATGAAATCGGAAAGATACTTTAAGTTTTCATTATTCTTTTGCAACCAAGGGGCGCAAAAGCAAGATTGTCATGACAATGACACATCTTGAACTTCGTGCCCTTTTTTAAATTAGAGGCTAGTCACTATAATTACTTTTCCATTAAATTAATTTTGCCAAAAGCATAAGAGGATGCGCCCTCTCCTGATTTTATTTTCCGCTTACCTTCCCGGACGCTATAAAATCTGGACAGGAACCACGCGCAAAGTTTTTGGGTAAGATTGGGACAAAGGCTAAATAAAATCTAGTTTTATATATTCATTCAACTCTTTACTTTATAATTATCCTCATCCCAAAAGAGCTTGGCTTTCGTGGATGCTTGCCTATTAAGTCGTCTTGTTTACTCATTCAAAAATTAGTAGTTTTTATCTAATTTAAAAGTAAGTTAAATAATTCATAATCTCTTTTTTAGTTTTGCTCTATTGTAGGAGTATAATTAAGTATTTTACGCCCTCAAAACCAGCTGCCACAAATAAGGAAACTAAAATGAAGAATTGGAAAAAAGAAGAAGCACTAAAAGCAATTGACGGTTTGGTTTTGGAAATAACTTCTATTAAAGAAAGCGGAAGAAAATCAGCCCATCATGCAAGATGGGTTACAAACGCACACAGAATTTTACAAGAAATATTTGGTGAGAACTCAGCATATTATCAAACATTTAGGAATTTTTCTTGGCGAGAAGATGGACAAATGATTTTTCGAGCTGTAGACATTGAATCTGCAATCGAATATAGGCACACGAAAGCTTTTAATAGCCAATTGGAGCAAGCTAAAGGACTTTTACTTGCAGCAAAAGACCAATTAGAGACTAGTGAAATTAACGAAGTTTACGAGGGAAGCAACACAGCTCCTGAGGCTAGTGAATTAATTCAAATAATTAATTTGGGTGAGCAAAAATTGAGAAAGTTAATAAGAAAAACGCCTAAAACCGAAATGGAGGTCCAAAATAAATATGAGGACCTAATGATTGCCAACGATATCAAATATTCTCGAGAATTCCCGAGTATAGAATATTCATCTAAAAAATATATTCCGGATTTCAGTATTGAGAGATTAAGTCTGGCTATCGAGATAAAGCTTTGTAAAAACTCAGAAAAACCACTGATTGCTCAAATAAACGATGATATATTAGCTTATCGCACTCAATTCAAAAATCTTATTTTTTTAATCTATGATTTAGGGCAAATAAGAGATTCAGATTTTTTTAAAGATTCCATCGAGGGGAACGAAGGTGTTATTGTACAGATTATTAAAGAATAAATCTTATTCCAACAAAGTCAAAATTCTCCTTTTTTCTCAATCTAATCCTCGAACAATGAAATGACTTGAAATCATGAATAAAAAAATCAACTCATTTATTGATTCAGTAATCAAACAAAAGAAACTGATATTTTCAAGTAATGAAATCAAATTTGATGATTCATTATTTAAAAAAGATATACTCAAAATAAAAAGTGAAAAGGTCTCTGTAAATAATTTTGTAATAATTGCTGCGCATTATTTAAATAGATTCAAGATAGAAAACAGTGTTGTTTTAGAGAAAAAATTCGACAATAATGTAAAACTAGCGTAGCCTTACCCGTTAGTTAGTCCGTATTCTCCCGTGAGTTAAGACGCATTCCTTTCGACCTCACCCAATTTGTTTTCCAAATTCGCCATATCATTGCTAAGCTTGTCCTCCACTACCCTTGCGTAGATTTGGGTCGTAGAAAGTTTTTTATGTCCCAGCAGTTTTGAAACTGTTTCTATGGGCACCCCGTTGGATAGGGTCACCGTGGTCGCGAAGGTATGCCTGGCCACATGATAGCTCAAGTTTTTCCTGATTCCCAAAATGGCCGCTATCTCTTTTACATATTTGTTTACTTTTTGATTCGAGTACATCGGTAAAAGTCTATCCGATATGTCTTGTTTGTTGTCATACTTAGCTAATATAACGACCGCTTTGGCCAATAAGGGCAGCTTTACGGGTTGTTTGCTCTTTTCGCGGTACAATGACAGCCATTGCTTCCCATCCATGCCGTAAACGAGGTTAGAACGTGTCAGGTTTTTAACATCGATATAGGAAAGCCCCGTATAACAGGCAAATATGAAAAGGTCGCGGGCCTTCTGATGGGAATATCTTTTTAACACTACTTCTTCAAAACGTCGTAACTCATTTGATGTCAGGTACGGCCTATCGAATTTTTCGAACTTTAAGCTAAAATTTATGAACGGGTTTTTTTCGAGCCATTCCAATTTGACCGCCAGATTCATAAGCTTGTTCAACCTTTCAAGGTGTTTCATGATACCGTTGTTGGTCAAAGACTGCTTGCTCAGTCTATGTTCTTTCTTGTTTAGAAAGCTCTCAAAATCCACTATGAACGAATAATTCAGTTGCTTCAGGTAGATGTTCGTTGTCCTTAATTTCTTTGAAAGGAAGGAAAGGAGATATTTCTCGGTCGTACCGTAGTTCTTTAAGGTTCCCTGTTCCAAGGTACCCTGCATTTTTTCTTCATGGTACTTTATGATGTCCACCAACGTAGCATCTTGATTGTCCGTACCGAGATATCTTGCCTTAACCGCTTGGGCCGTGACGTACTTGCCCTCTTTTAACAGGGATTCGTGGGAGGCGGCTATCTCGACCTTTACATTGTCCAGAAAATAGTTGAGCTCCCGTGCCTCGATAGAGCGGCCTACCGCTCGGCTCATTTTACTGTCCCAAAGGGATATTGAAAAAGATCTATCCAAACTGATTTCGGCTCTCTTGCCATTGACGGTCACCCGTGCGTAGATAGGGGCATTGGTGCCTTTTTTCTTGGCGATTACTTGCCAAAATAGCATCTTAAATGTTCTTGAAGTCTTCATAATACGTTCGTTTAGGTCACTTTTTTATGTTAACAAAAAATGCTAAATCACGTCAAAAGCTCCGCTCTCACTACTGAAGATACGAATTATCAAGGACATTTTTAGGTAACCGAATAGGTCACTTTTTTCCCAATAAAAAAGCTAACCAAATGATATCAAAAAATATTAAATCTTTGAAAATCATAAAGTTAGCTATTGGCCGATGTCTAATAACATGCGGTTCGTCGGGATGACAGGATTTGAACCTGCGACCACTCGGCCCCCAGCCGAGTGCGCTACCGGACTGCGCCACATCCCGAAATTTATAAATAGGAACCTATTCTACATAGGTACCTTGTGGTTTTAGACCAACCAGAAAAAACTGCCGTGGTGTGCCGTTTATCCTGAGTAAAGCCGAAGGGCCACATCCCTACATTCAATAAAAGTCAACGGCGTTCCAAACGGGTTAAAACAGCAGACAGATATTAAAAAGAGGACAAAAATAAAAAGTTCGCCAATGATATAACAACTTTTTACATAAAAAAGTTCAAATACTTTTTTTGCACAAATATCGGATAGCTAGGAAGTCCATCCACTCGGTAGGGAACACCTTAGTTTTCCAAAAGTTGCTTTACTTCTTGCAACTCATTTTCCAAGGTGGTAGCGTAGTCTTCCCCCATGTATTTTCGGAAGTTTTTGGGTGAAAGACCTTTGTACCATACCTCAACGGTCAGCTTGCTTCCCACATCTGTGGGAACCACACTTCGTTTGATATACAGTGTTCCGGAAGACAATTTATGTCGCAAGGTGTATGTTTTGTCCTGCTCGAATTCAATTATAGCGAAATCCACGATATGGGCATTATGGGTCACCAGTTTACCTTGCCCTTTCTCTTTAAAATCGCTCTTGATTTTAGCATCGATCGCATGGGAGTCCCACTGTTTCCAAGTGGCTACGTCTGTAAGCAATTGCCAAGCTTCTTCAACTGTTGCGGTAGATTCAATATCTTTGATCAATTCTTTTTTTGATGCATTCGACTGCGAAAAAACAAAGGTCGAAAAGCTTAACGATAGTAGTAAAATCAATGTTCTCATCATGTTGGTTTTAGTGAAAAGACGTTGAAAGGCCGTGGCCTTTTAGCATGCTAAAGTTCTAGAATTCTAGAACTACCAACTGTGTCAAATGACACACTAACAAAAGTTTAAGAGAACAGGTGTTTTTTGCGAATACGGTGTAGTGTTTCCCTCGAAGTACCCAGATAGGAAGCTATGGTACCAATAGATGCGTTTTGGATGATGTCGGGTTTCGTTTTTACCAAATCTAAATAGCGCTCCTCGATTGATTTGTGGGAAATAGCTTTAAGCTGATCTAATATTTTGATGAGTGTTCTTTCGATGATGCGTTTTGCAAAATTGCTCCACTTCACATTGGTATTCACTAACGAATCGTATTTTTCCTTGGTCAACACGTATACTGTGCAATTGGTTAGGGCTATACAACCATCTTCTGAACGTTTGCTTTCCGAAAAACTCTCTAAATCGGTACAAAAGCAAGGCCCATCATGTAAATCTATTGTTTTTCGCTCACCGAGTTCATTATAGTTGAAATGGTGCAATACGCCCTTTGCAACAAAAAAGATGGAATTTACAATGGCACCTTGTTCAAAAAGTACCGTCCCTCTTTTAATCTGTCGTTGCTCAAAATGGTCGACTAGAAAACTCATTTCCTTGGCCGATAATTCTTTTGAATCGTTCAAAAATGTACGCAAAGCTTCCATGAATAACAGATTTATCCTTTAAAATTACGGAAAAAACACAGCGCCTTTTGAAACGACGTCCCGAAACGTAGAATTTAACACTGAGTCAACGAAAATTACTCTAGACTGTTTATCCACTCGAACATTCGTTCCGTCCA
Organism: uncultured Flavobacteriaceae bacterium; assembly: GCA_947493175.1. Lineage (GTDB taxonomy): Bacteria > Bacteroidota > Bacteroidia > Flavobacteriales > Flavobacteriaceae > Pelagihabitans. The sequence continues at coordinate 901,744 of CANLQD010000002.1, forward strand.
ACCACGTAGATGGGGATCCGTTCTGGCCAAGGAAAATCCATGGCCGCCTTTTGGATACACATGCAAGGTCGCTGCGACCCCTCTGTCTTTAAGTGCCTTCAAAAAAACCAAACTATTTTCTACCGGAACACCTTCGTCATCTATTGCGTGAAATAAAAAGGTAGGTGGCGTATCTTCTGTCACTTGTTTCTCATTGGAAAAGTAGTTCACCATTTCCGCTGACGGATTCTCTCCCAACAAATTATATTGAGACCCTTTATGGGTCGATGCTTCCCCAAAAGTAATGACGGGATAGCCCAAGGCCATAAAATCGGGGCGTGCACTAAGGCTATCGACCGTATCGATAGGGTCGTAGACCTTATCATTGAAATGCGTACCCAAGGTAGAAGCCAAATGGCCCCCTGCTGAGAAGCCAATGATCCCTATCTTATCGGATTTTATACGAAAATCGGCCGCTTTTGATCGAACGAGCCGCAATGCCCTTTGCGCGTCTATTAAAGGCACATTGTGTTTTTCTTTTTGCGAAGTATCCGATGGAAGTCGATACTTGACCACGATGCCCGCAATGCCCTTTCCATTCAAAAATTTAGCAATATCCGTACCTTCTTTATCATAAGCGAGAATGCTGTAGCCACCACCGGGAAAAACGAGTACCGCTTCTCCGGTAGCATTTGATTTTGCAGGTAAGTACACCTCAACGGCAGGCTCCTGTACCTTACCGATCAGTAGCGCTCCCTTTAATATTTCTACCTCTTTTTCTTCTGAAGCGATGCGATTGGGTATTTTGTCCTTTGGCCAAAGGGGCATTATAGTATCCTGTGCTTTGCTTGATAGTATCGCCGTAAATAGCAACCCAACTATCCATACCTGTCTTCTCATATGCTCTCAATTTTTTGATTAGAACCCGGGAATCGGATCGTCTGGAGCAATAGGCTTGCCCTGCCAGATTATTTCTCCGTTTTTATATTCCAACACTCGCTGGTAATTTCCGGTATACGGTAAATGATTGTCTTTTGGAAGCCAGACCGCCAAACTATCTGCCATCGACCGAAACTCAGGATGTTCAATCAAGTTGGTCCACTCGTTCGGGTCTTTTTTCATGTTGTATAGTTCTTCGCTCCCATCGGCGTACCGAATATACCGCCAATCTTTGGTGCGAACCGAATGGTTGTTCCAGTTGTTCGTAGTTATTGCTGGCCATGAACGCGGGTTATCGACATCCTTTAATTGTGGTACCAAACTATGCCCCTCCAACCCCTCTTTAACCGGTAGGCCGCAAAGCTCGTTCAATGTCGGATAGATATCGAGCAACTCTACAGGTTCATCGGTTTTCTGTGCCGTACCCACATTTTTTCCGGCAAATATTAAAGGAACACGGGTAGAACGTTCCCACAGGGTGTTTTTACCTGAAATCTCCTTTTCCCCTAAATGAAAACCATGGTCAGACCACAAAACAATGATCGTATTTTCCTTTTGACCATTTTTTTCAAGTGCGTCTAGTACGCGACCCACTTGACTATCCATAAAACTGATAGCGGCGAGATAGGCCTGTACAAAAAGGGTATCTTGTTGTTTTTCTTGAAACCATTTCCAACGAGGCTCCGGTACGTCCCAATGATTGTACCAAGAGGCCCGTGGTGTATCTTCTCGATCATTGGCCAACATAGGAGGCATCTGAACAGCATCTTTGGGATACATTCCAAACTGCGCTTCCGGTGCGAAAAGGGGCACATGGGGCAGAAAAAAACCGACGCCCAAAAAATAAGGGCCTTCCGGTTTGCTCTCCAAGACATCGACCGCCCAATTGGCCACTTCCCAATCTTGTATGTCCTCGTCCTTTAAACCAAAATCTCCCCAGTCTACCCAAGGGTTGTTTCCCCCCGGAGTTTCACCCGCCAATTTCTGTTCGGGTCGTTTCTTTACTCCCGATTTTGGCCCCAACGAATCGAATTCGGCATCTGTTTTACGATCTCCATATCCACCGTGATAGATTTTACCTGTCGCATAGGTCTTATACCCATGTTTTGAGAAATACTGAGGTAGGGTAACTACATCTTTCAAGTCGGGTACGTCCCGTATCCATGGGGATAGTCCATAGACCCCTGTAGTCGATGGTCGATACCCTGTGAGCAAACTGGTTCGAGACGGATTGCATATGGGCGATTGGGTGTGTGCGTTCGTAAACAGGGTCCCCATAGCGGCCAAACGGTCTATGTTAGGGGTCTTTACCTGCGGATGGCCCTGCAAACAACCGACCCAGTCGTTCAGGTCATCGACCGCAATGAACAGTACATTGGGCTTTTGCTCCGTACCGTTCTGCTGTTTAGGGGCTTCCGAACAAGATTGAAACAAGAGGGAGAGGACCCCCATCATCAGTAAAAATGTTCGGCCTGCAGCATTCGGACAAGAAATCCCAAACTGACTTGAAAAACTCTCACTTTGGCGTATTTCCCCAGCCCTGGTATTGCTGGTCGAATACAAGTCAAGAGTGAATTTAAATGGTCTATTGTTGACCTTTGATCCTTTAATCATAAAATTCTTCATTCACATTCCCATTTAAAATTAGCTACTTTATCTTTGTGGGCACCTGACAGGTTATAATGCCACCATTCGGTTCTGGTAGACCAAAAACCATGGGCCTCCATGGTCTCCTTCAATAATTTGCGATTATCAAGGATTTCTTGTGGCAAATCGGTCATATCATGATAGGCCCGTTTTCCAAAAAAATCGAAGTCGGTTCCCATGTCCAACTCCTCCCCTTCCAAAGTCTCAAGGGTAATATCGACTGCTCCGCCTTTATTATGAATCGATCCCTTTTTCGGATTCGCTACATATTGCGGGTTTGGTACTATGGCCCACATCTTATACTGCACCGAGTTAGGGCGGTAACAATCAAAAAATTTGATTCGGACCCCTTCTTTTTCAAAGGCTTTGTTCGCTTCCAAAATTGCCTTGACTGTTTTGACCCGCATATAACATTCACCACAGTCATATACCTTTTCCTTTAAAAAATTATTGGTAGTGGCATACCGCAAATCATAGGCAAACCCATCACTAAAATCGGCCAATCGCACAAAGGTGGAATCGGCTAAATTTTCGAAAGTCCGAAACGCTTTTGCCGTGGGTTTTGATTCAGAAACTACGGTATCCAATGCTTTTGCTGTTGAAGCGGCATCTTCTAACGGCACGCTCTTTTGGGCCGGGTTCTCTTTACAAGAGATGGTCATCACAAAAAGAATCCATAAACAACTCAAATGCTTCATTGGTCACAATCATTAGTTGAGACTCTACCTGCCTGCGGCAGGTATACACCTTAGTACAAGACTTTCCCCCGAATGGTCGGGGCTACAAACTTTCAACAAGTCGGCAGTGGCACTCGGTAGTTCTAAAAGGACCCAAGCTGTTTATTGTCAACTGCCCAACGCTACTCTGGCGGAATGTTCAAAAATAATTCCGTTCTTTTCTCAAAACCTATGCCTTTAAAATGCATAGTGGTTTAGTTTGGAATATGAAATCAGTTTATGAAGTGGTTTGGATTTTTTGGATTGAGGCGAAAAGGAACCATTTTTTGTCATCTTGAAGCCTTTTTTAAGTTGCATAGCAGGGCTACGGAAAGAAAAAAGTCGAAAAGAGTGTAAAAAAAGTAGCATTTCTTAGCCAATTGAAAAAATTTAAACCACTTCTATATTCAAAACTACTCTTTTATGGCCAATGCCAACCGTTTAAAAAACTCATTGTAAACAAAGGGCTTCCCTTTAACCGGGTTTCCATCCTCGCCCCTTCTTACAAAAACCATATTCCATTCCGGAATCACAAAACACATATTATTGTGCAATCCACTGGCATAATACAAGGATTTGGGAGCGTCGGGCATGTGCCATTTCCCGGTAGGCATCTTGCCATTCACCCACCAGTTGTAGCCGTAACAGCCACGGCCATCTACATTATTTCTGTCCGTATCGGCCACTTTGTTCGTAAAAACCTGATTTTTGGTCGCTTTTTCGATCCATGTTTTTGACAACAATTGTTGGCCGTTCCAATTTCCTTCATTCAGGTAAAAATGTCCGAAACGTGCTAATTGTTCTGCATTGATCTTTACACCGGTACAGCCATTATTGACCGTTAACCCAGGCAAGGATGGGTCCTGTTCGGTACCCCATTCGTAAGTTCCCAGACCTATTATCTCCCCTACTTGTTCGTCAAAAATGGCTTTGAGGCTTTTACCGGTTTTTAGGGTCAACAACCGGCCAAACATCATTTGCGCCTCATCCCAATAGGCGTATTGGGTACCTGGGGCGAACAAGGCTGAATCGATGGCATAGGGCGTCCAGGACCAGTCCTCACTGACTTCGTTCCATCGGGTGGAGCCCTTGCCACTGTAACCGGAGGTCATGCTTGAAAAATGCTTTAATTGTAACTCTGGATATAAATCGGAGACTGCCGTATCGATTTCTTTGGCAAAGGTTTCCTCGCTGAGCACCCCTTGGTCGGTTAGTATGCCCAAAACCGAACTGGTAAACGACTTGCTAGAGGAATAGATATTGTGCTTTTTGTAAATGCTATCACCCTTGTAAATGTTATAGCCATTACGAACGATAAAAACCTCCTCCAGCCCATCTGCTCCCGATTCGGAAGCCAAATATTCAAGGGCTTCCTGCATTTTCCCTGCATCGACCCCGAGTTCTTCCGGGGTCTTTTCGACCCATGTATCCGCCGGAAAAACCATGGGCAATGGTTCTTTCCCGGAATTACAGGATACCAACAAAAGCAACTGTAAAACAAATAGATATCTCATTTCACCTGACATTTTAAAACTCTTATACTAGGATATTATATCTATGTATCCTTTCTATTTTCTTTTGATCACGACCACCCAGTCCATATCACTTTTTCCATCAAGGGCCGAAAGGGTAACACTATTGGGTTTGGTAATTTTCCACCCGCCATTTTGCATATCATACAACTTACCACCTCCTTTCGGGTCAAAAAAAGCAATGGTAAAGGCACCGTCTCCTATTTCAAGGTCGGTAGTCTCATTTTTAGGAAGGTACACCACATAAATTTCATCTTTTTTAGCAAAGCAATAGGCTCGTTCATTGCTCACCAACTCATCATGGGCCTTCATTTCCCAAAAGGGTAAATGATCATTAAAAAACCTTTTGGCGTGGCCACTAATTGTCCACCATTGGTCACGGGCCCTGAAATCCTCGGCCGCCATATCATTATTGGGCATATCCATACCTCCGAAATACCAAGAAGTTCCTGCGCCACCACTTAACAAACTGCCCCATAAACTGGTACGCATCACCATATCGTAATTATTATTGGCCGCGGTATCAGTGGTTACCCCAATATCCCAATGGCCTATCTCGTCTAAATAGACAACCCATGGTTTTTTATGCTTTGTAGAGAGACCGCGCCATTTTTTCACCTCTTTATGCACTTCGGTAGTATCGAACATTTGTAAAGACGGCACTTCAAAATCCCGATAGCCCAACATAGGCGTCAATGTTTCCTTAATGGGATCCAGGGGACGACCTTCCATCGACTTGCCCGTTACTCGAATATGATTGTGTACCGCTATCGGATGGTCGTACGGATCTATATTTCTGATGTAAGCGGCATAACTTTTTAATTGCTCCGAACTGCGATTCGTCTCTTCTCCCAAATTCCAAACAACTCCTAAATGATGTCCGAACCGTGCGACCAGCTCCTTGTAATACAATTTACGCTCCAATCCGAGTTCTCCTTTGTTCAAAATAGTATCGTTCTCCGTTTCTTGGGTAAACAGGTTCATCGCTATTCCCAACTGATCCATATGGGTAAAAACCATTTCCCATTGCGCCAACTTGCTCACATCGTAACGGGTCTGTTGGTCAGGTTGGGTCCAAGGCCAAACATCATCTCCGTCTCCATGTTCGTTCATCGTTAAAAAGTAGAGGCTGTTCATTTCTTTTTCAGACATGTAATTAAGGGCCCCGATGATTGCCTTGCCCCTGCCATCTCCCCAAGTAGGATCACCGTTTTTCCAATCGGCGATATGTGTCGGGTACGCATGCAAACCATTATTCAAGGTAGGGGTATCGGCACCTCCATTGTCAAAAGTGCCATCAAACTCATGGTACGCCAAAAAGTTTTCGGGACTCCCGACCCCATTTTTTAAAAAGGGTTGTCCCGATTCGGTTTGCTCTAAATAATGCTTTCCGACGTAAGCCAGTTTCCCGGTTCTATAAAATCCCAAAGCCGTAGAATCTGCCTCTGAAATCTTAAAACTTCCGCTTGTCTTCCATAGCGAATTGGTTACCTCCGGGGCTTTGTAAGCCGTTACCGCAATATCGTTTCCACGAAGTAGCTGAGCGTCGAATTGCCAATCCCCGGTTGCGGGCGGTGCGAATTTCACTTGCCATTTGTTTCCCGATATGGCGCTGGTGTTGGCAGCATCTCCATCGGCTGCAAAATAGCCGTGTACGGGAATGGTATCCCTACCATTGTGAAAACGTGTTATCAAGCTATAGCTCAAAAACGGATTTATCGAATCGGTCTCCGATACTTCAGGTCCGTCAAAAGTGATGGTCACAGGCTGCCATTTTATAAAGCTGCCCTCGATGATATGGTTTTGATTCCTTTCTTTGTTGGTACAGGCCGCAAGGCAAAGGAACGCTGCATAGACAAAACCTATCGGTTTCAGCCTCTGAACAATTTTCATTGGTGGTAGTTTGATTTAATGCCATCAAGATAGGGATATTTTTTCGTTGCCAAAATCCGCATCTTTTCAAATTCGTATTTGAATTTGTCAGTATCTTGCTAGCGTTTTTCCCGATTTATCATCACTTTTATACATCGGTCCTTTCGAGCTTTGGAGGCGATCAAACTTTCTAAATTTAAGCATACATGTTACAATTTCCTTCCGATTTTTTATGGGGTTCTGCCACCTCGAGCCATCAAATAGAAGGTGCCGCTACCGAAGATGGCCGAGGCTGGAGTATCTGGGATGCCCATTCCCATACACCAGGGAGAACTGCCAACAACGAAAATGCCGATGTTGCTTGTGACCACTATCATCGCTACAAGGAAGACGTGCAACTCATGGCCGACTTAGGGCTTACCGCTTATCGTTTTTCGATTTCCTGGAGCCGTATACAACCCGATGGGCAAGGAGCTGTGAACCCAAAGGGTATCGCCTTCTACAACAACTTGATAGACGAACTGTTAAAACATCATATTACCCCATGGATTACCTTATATCATTGGGACTTGCCATTGGCTTTGCAAACTGAAAAAGATGGCTGGTTGAATCCTGAAATTGCCGATTATTTTGCCGCCTATGCCGCTATTTGTTTTAAACACTTCGGAGATCGTGTAAAACATTGGATAACCTTAAACGAACCTTGGGTTGTTGCTATATTAGGTCATGGGGAAGGTGTTTTTGCCCCGGGTAGAAAGTCGAAAAGCGAACCGTACCAAGCCGCCCATCAGTTACTCAGGGCACATGGGAAAGCGGTGCAATTATATCGAAAGCAATATCAACCCGAACAAAAAGGCAAAATCGGAATCAGCAACAACTGCGACTGGCGCGAACCCTTGACCGATTTACAGAAAGATAAGGACGCCGCTACCCGTTCATTGGAATTTTTTCTCGGTTGGTTCGCAGACCCTATCTACCTCGGGGACTATCCACAGGTAATGAAGGATCGGGTGGGCGATCGATTGCCAAAATTAACTCAAGAAGACCGAGCACTCCTCAAGGGTTCTTCAGATTTCTTTGGATTGAACCACTATACAACACTTTATGCGTCGGACGTTAACCCAAATGCCGAGGTCCAGAGCGAAGTTTATGGCAATGGGGGCATTTTTGAAGACCAATATGTACAGCTGACCGCCGATCCTAATTGGAAAATGACCAGTATGAACTGGGCAATCGTGCCTTGGGGATGTCGAAAACTCCTTGAATGGATCAGCGAACGATATGACAACCCGCCCATTTATATTACAGAAAATGGCTGTTCACTGGAAGACAAAATCAAAGACGGAGCCATTCAGGATACAGTTCGTAAGGAGTTTATTGAAAGCTATTTGGCCGCCTGTCACAAGGCCATCGAAAATGGAGTAAACCTTCAAGGCTATTTTGTGTGGTCGCTTCTAGACAATTTTGAATGGGCCCTCGGGTATTCAAAACGCTTTGGTATTCATTATGTGGATTACGAAACCCTTGAACGTACCCCCAAGAATTCCGCACTTTGGTACAAAGAAGCCATAAAAAACAGCGGATTCGAATTCACTCAAACCAATACCAAGATTTAAACTGCCATGAAAAAGTTTTTGTTACTTCTTTTATTCATCACAGGACCGACCTTTATAGCCGCCCAGGATCTTGTCTCTTACGTAAACCCATTGGTAGGGTCCGATTCGTCTTTTGACCTCTCTAACGGCAACACGTATCCGGCCATTGCGTTGCCTTGGGGTATGAATTTCTGGACACCACAGACGGCAGAGAACAAAGATGGTTGGGCCTATGCCTATGACTCCCATACCTTCAATGCCATTAAACAAACCCATCAAGCTTCTCCCTGGTTGAATGATTACGGCACCTTCTCCCTTATGCCACGAACCGGAAAAAGTGAGACCACCGAAGAAAAGCGAAAATCATTTTTTAGTCATAAAATAGAAATATCCCAACCACATTATTATAAGGTGTATGCTGCCGATTACGACGTTTGGGCCGAAGTAACCCCTACGGAAAGAGCCGCCCGTTTTCGGTTTACTTATCCCGAGGCTGCAGATGCGCACTTGGTGATCGATGCTTTTTCTATGGGATCGCATTTGAAGATCGATGGAAAGACCATCACCGGTTATAGCCAATACAACCACGGTGGTGTTCCTGATAATTTTAGAAACTATTTTGTGCTACAGCTAGATAAGGAAATTGAAAGTTTTGAACTCTACGATGCGCATGAATTGTTACCCAATGATCCAAATGAGGCGACAGGAGAGCACATTTTAGCGGTCATTAAGTTCAAGACCCGCAAAGGGGAGGTTGTTCAAGTAAAAACGGCATCCTCATTCATTAGCTTAGAGCAGGCGCAACTGAACCTGGCCAACGAAATCGGAGCGGCTGGTTTTGAAGAAATCAAACAAAGGGGAACGGATACTTGGAATCAATGGATGGGAAGGATACAAGTAGAGGGAGGTTCCCTGAAAGAACGACAGAACTTTTATACCTCGCTTTATCGTTGTTTATTATTCCCACGTAAGTTCTACGAAATCGATGCAGACGGAAACACGGTACACTACAGTCCGTTTAACGGAAATGTAGAAGCAGGGGTGCTCTTTACCGATAATGGTTTTTGGGATACCTTTCGGGCCATTTTTCCACTCTTCACCTTGGTATATCCCGATATGAACGCACAAATGATGCAGGGCCTCGTGAATACCTACAAGGAAAGTGGTTGGTTGCCCGAGTGGGCCAGTCCCGGTCACCGAAATGCCATGGTGGGATCGAACTCGGCCGCCATTATCGCGGATTCTTACGTAAAGGGCATACGGGGGTACGATATTGATACGTTGTACGAAGCCATTCTCAAAAACTCCGAGAACGAAGGGCCGCTAGCCTCCGTAGGTCGTCTGGGAGTCGACTACTATAATGATTTGGGCTATGTACCATACGATGTTGATATTCGGGAAAATGCTGCGCGTTCACTTGAGTATTCTTTTGACGATTTTTGCATCTACCGACTGGCTTCCTTGCTTAACAGGCCCAAAAAAGAAATCAAGCGGTTTCGCCGACGGGCCGATAACTATCAAAAATTGTTCGATGCCAGCAGTAATTTTATGAGAGGCAAGAATAAAGATGGTACCTTTCAATCACCTTTCAACCCTGTAAAGTGGGGCGATGCATTTACCGAAGGAAATGCCTGGCACTATACCTGGTCGGTTTTTCAAGATGTACAGGGCCTTATCAACTTGATGGGAGGCAACCAAGCTTTCAATGATAAATTGGATGCTGTTTTTACCACCGCCCCGGATTTTGATTTTAGTTATTACGGTTTTCAAATTCATGAAATTACCGAGATGCTGATTGCCGGTATGGGGCAGTATGCACATGGAAACCAGCCCATACAGCATGCGATCTATCTGTACAATTATTCGGGTCAACCATGGAAAGCACAACAACGGGTACGCGAGGTTATGAACAAACTTTACCTTCCTACCCCGGACGGGCTTTGCGGTGATGAGGATAACGGACAAACTTCTGCTTGGTACGTGTTTTCGGCCATGGGAATATATCCCGTTACATCGGCGAGCAATGAATATGTATTGGGTTCACCCCTATTCGATAAGATTAGCATACATTTTGAAAATGGAAAATCGTTCACCATTCATAATGAGAACAATACTCCACAAAATGTGTACATTCAAAAGGCAAGCCTGAACGGAACCGACTACAGTAAGAATTTCATAAAACACGCAACCCTGCGGGAGGGTGGAAAATTAGAATTTGAAATGGGCAATGTCCCTAACAAACAACGAGGAACCGAAAGCGGAGATAAACCGTATTCTCTAGGTAACAACTAAATAACAAGCTATGTATCGGAGGGATTTTATGTATAAAACTTCACTTGCTTCCATATCACTTTCCATGATGCCTACAGCAAAGTTTACCAAGCCTGTGATTACGGCTCAAGATTTACAAGATTACTTACGGAATATACTCGAAGTACCCGAACCCTCGGTAGACAGAATCATCATCGGGGACCCCAGCACCAAGATCAAAAAGGTGGCCACCTTGTGGACGCCCTACTTAAAAAGTCTTGAAAAGGCCGTTGAAGAAGGTGTGAATGTAATCGTCGCGCACGAACCAACTTTTTATACCCACTGGGACCTAGACCAACAAGACCGGGATTTTTATACCGCACCCGAGGCCGGAAAACAATTATATCTAGATGCCATTAAGAAGAAAAAGGAATTCATCGAAAAACACGGCCTTGTTGTTATTAGGTGCCATGATGTTACCGATGCACTTCAAAAAATAGGGGTACCCTTCGGTTTAGGACAAGCTTTGGGGTATGATCGTGAACAACTTGTATCATCCAAGAAATATTTCAACGTTTATGAAATAGAAAGGAAAAAAGCCTCGGAAGTAGCAAGAGACATCGCAAAAGCCTTAAAAGCGCTCAATCAACCTGGAGTAGGTTTTTACGGTGATCCCGATTACCAAGTAGAACGGGTGGGCCTTGGCACAGGTTACATCTGTGATCATCAGTTGTATGCCGAACTAAAACCCGACCTATGTATTATGATCAACGATACCTTCCGAACATGGATACATGGGGAGTTTGCCACGGATACCGGTAAACCCTTTGTAATCATCGACCATGGTACGGCAGAGGAAATGGCCATGAAGTTATTAAACGATTATTTATCAGAGCGTATTCCCCGGATAACGTTCATAAATTTCAAACAAGGATGCGGATATCAATGGATAGACTAGTGCAAAAAAAATGGGTTTTCTTTATCAGTACCTTGGTCGTAACCTTTGCGTGCAAGGAAATCAAAACCAATGCGACAACGGAGTCCGAACAAAAAAGACCTCCGAACATCGTCATCATTATGGCCGATGATCAGGGATGGGGCGACCTGAGTTATCATGGCAACAACAATCTTAATACCCCGAATATCGACTCTTTGGCCCTAAACGGGGTTTCATTCGAACATTTTTTTGTGCAACCTGTATGCTCGCCTACCCGCGCCGAACTTCTTACCGGAAGACATTATCCAAGAACAGGTGTACATTGGGTTTCAGAAGGTGGGGAACGTATGAATCCCGAGGAACGAACCTTGGCCGAAATTTTAAAGGAAAGTGGATACAAAACGGGTGCCTTTGGGAAGTGGCATAATGGAATGCAACCCCCATATCATCCGAACTCTCAGGGTTTTGACAGCTACTACGGTTTTACCTCGGGGCACTGGGGCAACTATTTTGCCCCCCTTTTAGAGCAAAACGGCAAACTAGTCAAAGGAGAAGGGTTTTTAACGGATGACCTCACGACCAAAGGATTGGAATTTATGACCGAGCACCAAAATGAACCTTTCTTTCTATACCTGCCGTTCAATACACCACATAGTCCCATGCAGGTACCCGACAGCTACTGGGCCCGCTTTGAGGGCAAAGATTTGGAGCAACGGTATCATGGGGAAGAAACCGAGGATTTGAATTTCACAAAGGCCGCTTTGGCCATGGTCGAAAATATCGATGACAACGTCGGCCGTGTTAGTGCCAAATTAAAAGAATTGGATTTAGAAGAGAACACCATTGTCATTTACCTATCCGATAACGGCCCGAACGGTTGGCGCTATAATGGTGGTATGCGCGGTAAAAAAGGTAGCACCGATGACGGGGGCGTTCGAAGTCCGTTTTTTATGCAATGGAAAAACGTACTACCTGCTGGAAAGAAAATAACCCAAATCGCCAGTTCGGTCGATGTGTTACCGACACTTCTGAAACTTGTCGGAACCGAAGCCGGGGCCGGGTTAAAAATTGATGGTAAAGATGTAACGCCTCTTTTGACCAGTTCCGATGCCACTTGGGAGGATCGCTTTGTGTTTAACCACTGGAACGGGCATACCAGTGTGCGTACACAGCAATACCGTTTGGATCATCAAGACCGTTTATACGATATGGAAAAAGACCCAGGGCAATCGACAGATATTTCGGAGACCTTCCCCCAAGTAACCGACTCTTTAAAAAATGCAAAAGCAGCCTGGTTGAAAGAAACCAACCCCTTGACCAAAGAAACCGATAATCGCCCCTTTACCTTGGGATATCTACAGGCAACTTATACACAATTGCCTGCTCGTGACGGTATCCCGCACGGAAATATCAAAAGAAGTAATCAATATCCCAACAATACCTTTTTTACCAATTGGAAAAGTGAAAAAGATTCTATCACTTGGGATGTAGAAGTGTTGGCCGATGGGGAATTCGAAGTACGGTTGTACTATACATGCAAGGAAGATAATGATGGGGTCGGACTCATACTTAGTCATGGGCATAGCTTGTTGGCAACCCGATTACGGGAAACGCATGATCCCCCACTGACTGGTATGGAAAATGATCGTGTACCACGTATGGAATCTTACGTCAAAGACTTTAAAGCGTTTAAAATGGGAACGATTCCTTTGACAAAAGGGCGTTCACAGATGACACTAAAAGCGATGGCTTTTTCCGGGAAAGAGGCTATTGATATACGTTTGCTGCAGTTCAAGAAGGTTAGGTGATGACAAAGAGAAGGCTTCCATTTCTGGGCATTCCCCTTTCGATAACGGTCTTGGCTATTTTAAATATTCTCGTTCATCTCCTTTTTTCAGATACCTTAGGCTACCACCGAGATGAACTACTTTACTTTTCTTTGGGCCTTCATCCCGATTTTGGTTACGCCACCGTTCCTCCCATAATTGGTTGGTTGGCAGCATTAATGCAGTTCTTGTTTGGTTACTCGGTATTTGCCGTAAAGCTTTTCCCAGCTTTGCTAAGTGGTGTTTTGGTATGGGTTTCGGCCCTTATCGCCAAAGAATTGGGAGGTAAATCATATGCACAATTACTTACTGCAATCGGCATCATCGTAATGCCGGTGTCGTTAAGGGCATTTCATCTTTTTCAACCCGTTCCTATCGATTTGGTACTGTGGACCCTCATTTTCTATTACGTACTACGATATATAAATACGAGGCAAGATACCTACCTCATTATCTTGGGAGGACTGTCGGGTTTGGCGATGCTCAATAAATATCTCATCGCCCTTTTGGTATTTGCGCTACTGGTATCCATCATTTTAACAAAGCACAGAATCGTTTTCAGTAAAGGGGCATTTTATAAGGGTTTGGCTCTTGGACTTCTGATTTTTCTACCCAACCTTATATGGCAATTAGCAAAGGGGTTACCGGTTATCAACCATATGAGGGAACTGGAGGCCACACAACTGGTCAATGTGGATCGTTTTGTTTTTCTCATCGATCAATTGACCATGACTTTTGCCGCAAGTACGTTGATGGTTATTGGCTTACTTTATTTTGCAAGCAAGAAAGAATATCGAATATTTGCCTATGTAACTTTGGTCGTGGTAACGACCCTTCTTGTTTTAAGAGGAAAAAGCTACTATACCATTGGCGTCATACCTTTACTGGTTGCTGGCGGCGCAGTCGCCTTTGAGGAATATATCTCAAAACGATGGCTTCGTTGGGTATTCCCCATCCTTCTTGTACTGATTACCCTTCCTATTGTACCTTTTGGCATTCCCATATATGGTCAAGACGGAATGATTGAATATTTCAAGAATTTGGAAGAAAACCACGGTTTGCTTTTAGGTCGCAGATTTGAAGACGGAAGTATTCACTCCCTTCCTCAGGACTATGCCGACCAATTGGGTTGGGAAGAACTTGCGAATATCGTGCATATCGCATACCGGCAAATTCCGGAAAAAGACAAAAGCGCTATTTACTGTGAGAATTATGGCCAGGCTGCCGCTGTCGCAGTAATCGGCAATGCGTACCGGTTGCCACAGCCTCTCAGCTTTAATGAGAGTTTCAGCTATTGGGTTCCAAAAACGTTCGATCCCGATATCGTGTATTTTATTTACGTAAATGACGAACTTGGTGAAGATGTTGCCGAACTTTTTCAAGAAATAAAGGTTGTAGGCCAAGTATCCAATATACACGCCAGGGAATACGGAACTACAGTGTACCTATGTTCCAATCCCAAAAGTAGCTTTAATACATTTTGGAAAAACGTCTTAACCCGCGTAGGAATCGAATAATCTCTTTTGATGTTTAAAACTAGATAGCACCAGCTACCCCTAAATAGAAAAAACAACAACCCTATCGATGACCAAGCGCACACGTAGACTATTGCAAAAACTAAGGGAAATACCAAAGAAAGGGTATGCCTTCGGCCATCAGGATGCCTTGGCCTACGGCATCGATTGGAAAAACAACGGGAACGAATTTAAAAGCGATGTAGCACTTGTTTGCAGAGATCATCCCGCGGTATTCGGTTTTGAGTTGGGAAATCTGGAGAAAGGGCTTCCTGATAGTATCGATGGTGTAAACTTCAAGGTGATGCGAAAGCTCGTTCAAAAAGCGTATCAAAAAGGGGGGATCATTACCTTCAGTTGGCATCCCGACAATCCGGTATCTGGAAAGAATGCTTGGGATACGACCAAAGCGGTCCACACCCTGTTGCCTAAGGGTGACCTGTATGGTCAGTTTTATGAATGGGTGCGGAATCTTGGACATTTCTTTCGGAGTTTAAAGGATAAGAAGGGCAGGCGTATTCCTGTCATCTTCCGTCCGTTTCACGAAATGAACGGCAGCTGGTTTTGGTGGGGAAAAGGCCATTGCAAACCCGAGGATTTTGTCAGCCTCTGGCATGAAACGCTTAAGTTGCTCACCGAAGAATTTAAAGTACGGAATCTTTTATATTGCTACTCTCCCAATCTGCTATTACGAAAGAAAGACTATTTAAAATACTATCCAGGAGATTCTCATGTAGATGTATTGGGCATTGATGTATATCAGCATCTTACGGCCAGACTTTTTATACGACATTTAAAAAAAGACCTTGCACTGCTCAAAAAAATTGCCACCGACAAAAACAAGCCCTTCGCACTCACCGAGACAGGACTTGAAAAAATTGGCAAAAAGAAGTGGTTTACTAACGTGCTTCATCCCCTACTTGTCGATTCTGGAATCACCTATGCACTTGTCTGGAGAAATGATCATCCCAATCATCATTATGCGCCTTATCCCGGCCATGCTATTTGCGAAGATTTCATAGCATACGCAGAAAATCCCCAAGTGCTTTTTTTAAAGGATGTGAAAAAACTGAAATACAAAGCTAAATAGTTACTGTACGGTCAATGAGCTCATCTTGATTTGTTATTTGGACCCGAGAACGATGGCTCTTGCGGGGTGCAAAATGCCAAATTCGTAGGTAGAAGAACAACTCAAGACAAGTTCAATTCTTGATCATGTGAAGATGTGCATCGCTCCCGGTCATTTGCCAATGTCCCAAGGATATCGGAATATTTCCTATAGCATTCAATGAATCGAAGAAATCCCTTAGCTTAAAAAGGACGTTTTCAGCTTCCCGTTTTTTGGCAAACTCGGCCATAGCCTCTTTCAGCAGATATTTCCCTGTGATATAACTGGTACCGTAACCCGGTTGCCGCAAGTACAGATGCTGTTCAAAAATCAACAGTTCTTTTTCGGTTTTCATCCATCCTCGAGGCGTGTATTCGGAATGAATACCTCCAGCCTCCGCCATCGTCATCTCGTTGGCATGTGCATAAAGGGAGCCAAGCCCCCTAGCCGCTCTTTGGGCCATCATAATATAAACAATTTCCCGGGAACGTGGGCTTTCATCGTACAATCCCGCCTGCATAAACAATTCTTCTACCGCGGTTGCGGTTCCTTCATTACGGGAATCAAAAATATTGTACAATAATGGCCCTCTTCGTATTTCGCTCGTATGCGGTTCCGTATCCATCCGTGCCAATTCGAACCAGTGATAAAAATGAGAAAACAGCGGTCGAGGGTCATAGTGGGCGGTTATCCAGAAAAAGTTTCTTTTTTCCTCCGGTACGAACTGCCCCAAATGTTCCTGCAATGCGGTCTCAAAATAAGGTTTCACCGTTACAATTTCCTTTTCCTTTAAAAAAAACAATAAGCTTTCGGCAGCCTCTTTTGCCAGTTGATCGTAGCTTTCCGGAGAATCGGCGGCAACCAATTCGGGCAAGTCTCGATTCCGATGTTCCTCTAACTTCAATCCAGACCAAGCATTGGCCAGCTCTGCTTTTAAAATGGTTACTTCTTCTTCCCAGGTCAGCGGAACCAAATGTACATTTTGCAAGTACCAGGTATAATTATCTTTTCCAATACCAGAGGGACCGGTTTTCGAATCCGATTGTGTTTCCAACCATGCGACCAAATCCTGAGTGGATTCAATCGCAGTTTTGATAGCCCTCACCAATACTTTTTTCTTGGCGACTCCCGGTAAGTCCAGTAGCCCCTTCAGATCTTCACTCTGGGTTTTGATGTCCCGTATTCCTGCAATCCAAAGGTCACGGGCATTTCCGGTAAGATTTTGTTTCGCCTGATCATTTAAGGCAGGTATACTGCTTATTTGATTGAGAAAGCGTTCCTGCTGGTCCCTCTTCAAAGGAAAATCGTAGGTCCATACTTCCAAAGTCCCATGATTTGTAGGGCCTTCATGTGCAGGTACGTCACTCCGGGCCATCCAGACAGACTTGTAAAAAGCGGGATCTCGTTCCCAAGGCTTCAGTATCCGATGGTTAAAATCATACCCGTTCATCTCGGCCCAAACGACCATCCAATCTACTTTTTGGGGTACCGACCATCCGACTGTGTCGATAGTCGTAAGTTTGGATTGAATTGTCTTAAAAGCAGGCCATCTTCTTTCAAAAGCAGCCCTGGTATAATCGGGGGCACCATTTAACAAAGATGGATTTTCAAAGTTGCGCCATTCTTTAAAAAGGGTTATTAATTCCTGATAGTGATGCCTAGAACCTCTTTCTTGGGCCACTACCAAATTTTGGAATGCCAATAAAAGTACATACAGGGTGAATACAAAAGAGCTTGCTTGTTTCATATAGTGTCTTTGAAACAAACAAGATACGTAATCGCAGCAATTATTTCTTTCATTTTACCCAAGTACAAACCATATGTTTCCAACAAAAGGAAAACGCTCTTTCCGTAGTTGAAAAGAGCGTTGTCGCTAGGTGTTACAAAATGAACCAATTATTCCTTGGCTCCCCTTGATTGCAGGTATTCGGTTACTTCGGTATGTCCTTTTTCCTTTGCCATCTTAAGCGGTGAGCGGTAACGGCCAGAGGTATCCGTTGAGGACTTGTTGACATCGGCCCCATTCTCTACCAGAAACTTGACCACGGGTAGGTATCCTTGTTCACTTGCATTGATCAACGGGGTTTCATCATCAACGACTTCGGCATTAATGTCAGCGCCCAGCCCCACAAGGTATTCTACTATATGAAGTTGACCGCCTTTGGAGGCCATGATCAAAGGGTTTCCATCCCCTTGTACGCCTTTGTTTAGATCTGCACCCGCTTCGACCAAGATTTTCATAATTCCTAAGAAGCCAACTTTAGCAGCTTGTATCATGGCATTTCCATCTCCTGGAAACGACCTGTTTACATCGGCACCTTGTTTTATGAGCAAGCGTACCATATCTTCATCACCACTGGCTATGGCCGCCATTATAGGGTAACCATCCGACGCGGAACCCAAGTTGGGATCGGCCCCATTTTGTAGCAGAAACTCGGCAATTTCTAGATGCGAGTGCTGTAGTGCCATATGTAGGGCAGTACCTTCCCCACGGAACATTTCATTGATATCGACTCCTTGGGCAACTAGGGTTTTTACGGTTTCATATTCCCCATCTGCTGCCGCTCGCATTAAGGGGGTTTGGTCTTCGGAATGACCATTCTGATACTCATCCCTATCATAATCACCCTCCTCGTGATACGTGTACGGAGTAGCACTTTCTTGCGCATTGACCAGAAAAGGTTGGTTCAGGAACAAAACTGCTCCAAACAGTATCGGTGCGATAAAAGCATACTTGAAATAATTGTTTCGATTCGATTTTTTTGTGTTCATCATGACGATTCGTTTTTTGATTAATGACTGATTATAACTTGACACAAGTGTCAACGGTTTTTGTTGGATGGCAATTTCTAATAAGCTTATCTGATATTTTTCGGCTTCTACCAAGTTGGCTTGCAGTAAAAAATCATCTGTTTGATATTCAATATTTTTTTCGACCTCCTTTCTGTAGTACCATGCAAACGGGTTGAACCATAAAACAACAATTGCCAATTCTGCCAACAGTAAATCTAGGGAATGTCTCTTTTGTACATGCACTTTCTCATGTTCCAGTACTTGTTCGTAGGTATCAAGGTCATATTTGTTAGGGTCTATGAAAATATGGTTGAAAAAGGAGCAGGGACCACTAGGCCCTTGGGTATTCATAATGATCGTATTGCCATCTACCACCCTTTCATTCTCCTTTCGAATCCTTTGAAACATAGTAAGAAGCTGTCCCAAAAGCCGTAATGACAATACCAAAAAACCAAATACATATACCAAGGATAACCAAAACAAAGGTCCTTTAGCGTTAGCAACTGGTTGACCGTTAGCAGTACCTGAAACAGCTATGTTCCCTTTGGGTTTCTCCAACGATTCAACATTGGTATCCCTCAAAATAGTTGGGGCATCTTCTACCGCCTCCTGTAACACCGAATTAACAATACCTTGGTTCGGTATCAACTCGGGAAGAGAAATGAACGGTAATATAAAAGCCAACAGGAGCCCTCCCAACAGATAGATACGGTTGATTGCGAAGAAACTTTCTTTCTCGAGCAAGAGTTTGTAAAACACCCAAAGAGCACCAATGATTAGGGAAGATTTGATCAACAGGGATACCATTATCTATGCTTTTTTGGATTTAATGATCTTGATCAATTCCTGTATTTCGGCATCGGACAGTTGTTCTTGTTTTGCAAAATGGGCCATCATTTTTGAAAGGGAATTATCAAAATATTTCTTTTTGATATTGCTTATGTCCTCTTTTCGATAGGCTTCCATACTTACAACAGCATGGTAACGATCCATATTCCCGACCTTTTCAGATGCCAAAAAGCCTTTTTTTACTAAAATCTTGACAATCGTTGCGACCGTATTGTAGTGGGGTTTGGGATTCGGTAGCTGTTCTACAATATCGCGAATGAACAGTCTGTCATGTTGCCAGATAACCTGCATGATCTGGTCTTCCCTCTTGGTTAACTTCTGCATGGAAATAGGTATTACCATGCAATACTACTAAAAAATTAGTATAACTACTAATTTTTTAGTAGTTATCTAAAGAATCTTAGCTTTTACTATACTTTTCACCATCAACATAGGGGTGCGTTATTCGTTGGAATAGGAAAGCGTATCACTATCAATATACCCAATACGCTCCGCTTTTGCTTCAAAGGAAACGGATTTTGGGAGCGGAACGGCGTAGATGTTCCAGATAGAATCATTCGGCTGTTTCCAAACTATAGTGGCATCTGCTCTTGGGGAAATCAGATGAATACTATCATTCCTCTCCTCCATTTCAAGTGCCGAAAGTGTGGCCTGTTCCCCATTGGGAAGCCAGCGCGCTATAAGCTCCCGTTCAGATATTCGACCTAGGTCATTGGTTTCCTTTATCCAATTTTCAAGTAGTTTCCTATAGAATACCAAGGTATCCTTCATTTCAGGATTCGCAGCTATATTGTGCAACTCATACGGGTCTTTTGCCAAATCGTAGAGTTCTTCTTCCGGTTTTGGGGCATCTAACCAACGGGATTGTGCTTGATTCAGCTTTCCCTGTGTGTGCAACTGGTTTAGTTCTCGCATCAAAGGCATTTGCTCCCTATATGAAACGGGTATGGCGTGTGGTAATTCTGGATTAAAACTTTTTAGATACTTATAACGAGGGGAACGTACGGCTCGAAGTCTATCATAAATTTCATCAAAACGATCCGAGGAATGATAGGTATACTCTGGTTTATCGGATGCCTGGTATTCTCCGAATTGGGCCACTCCTTGCATTACTTTTGGAGGCTCAATACCCGCCAGCGATAGGATTGTGGGCGCATAGTCGATAAAACTGATCAACCGATCATCCCTGTTGCCCGCATCTTTATTTTCCGGGAACTTAATGACCAAAGGCACTTTCAGCCCTGTGTCATACAAAGCCCTTTTATGTCGTGGAAAAGGCCCCCCGTGATCACCATAAAAGAAAATGATACTATTTTCATAAAGCCCATCTTCCTTTAAATCTTCTAACACCTCCCCTATTTGATCGTCCAATCGCTTCAAATTGCTATAATTTACAGCCAAATCATGACGTACAATCTTAGTGTCTGGAAAATACGGAGGAACCTCAACGGCATCCGGCGAAACGTACAGGGTGCTGTCTCCTTTTTTCCATATTCCCGATTCATGGCATACGCTGAAATTGAAAACGGTAAAGAAAGGTTGGTCTTGCTTCCGTTTTCTCCAATGTCGTACACCACTACTTTCATCCCAAGCAGCATCGGTTTTCTCAAAATTATAATCCTCTTTCGGCCCATTGGCTGTGTAATACCCTTTCTTTCTTAGATATTCGGTGAACATCCGAACACCATCGGGAGCTACCGGAGAATAACTGGGAAGGCTATCCAACAAGGGCTCATTGATCTTACGCCATGCGGTATGGGTTCGCATGTTGTGGGTTCCCAAAGTGGTCGGATACATACCCGTAATGATGGCGCTACGGGCAGGGGCGCAAACGGGAACGGGCGCTACGGCATTGTCGAACACCACACCATCATTCGCCAGCGCTTCCAAGTTCGGAAGCGCAATGGTCGAATCTCCATACATAGGAAACCATTCAGGGGATTGGTCCTCGGCCACCAACCACACAATGTTCGGCAATGCGTCTTTTTCAGCGATGGGGTCTTCCTGCTTTTTCTCCGTACAGCCCAACAACATGGCCATACCGGCCCATAAAAGAATTTGATTTTTCATTCTCGAAATGTAATTTGTTTAAAGGTAGCAGTTTGTATTAAAAATTAAAAGCGTTGCCCTCTACTGTAAGAACAACGCCTTTATGAAATGGAATTGTGATTAAAACGCTATTCCAAACTCTTGAGGTATTCAAGACTTTTAGGCACTTGGTCTACGACCCGAGACGACT
Source organism: uncultured Flavobacteriaceae bacterium (assembly GCA_947493175.1). Lineage (GTDB taxonomy): Bacteria > Bacteroidota > Bacteroidia > Flavobacteriales > Flavobacteriaceae > Pelagihabitans. The sequence continues at coordinate 923,540 of CANLQD010000002.1, forward strand.
CGTCTTCAATGAACAAATACTTCAATCCCATCTTTTTAGCCGCTTCTACTACTTCTGCGATATTGACCTGACCGGTACCCAACACAACATTATTCTCTACATCGGATTCACCGGTATGGCTAATACCGACTCCTTTTTCGCAGTCTTTTAGATGCATTAACTTAAACTCTTGTGGGTAACGTTGTAACCAAGCCACGGGGTCTTCACCAGGAAGCGCAAACCAGTAAACGTCCATCTCAAAATCAAAATGCTTGGATTGTTTGATCATGTGGTCCATTAATGTCGCTCCTTCGTAAGGCCTAAATTCATAGCCATGGGGGTGATACATCAATTGTACCCCTTCTTTTGCCAAGAATTCTCCTGATTTATTGAAAACTTCTATCGCTTTTTCGGTGTCTGCCAAGGTGAAATCGGTACCCGTATGGGGAATCCAAAAACAGACTACATATTTGGCGTCGTAGTTCTTTGCGCGGGCCAGTACCGTTTCAGGGCTATCCTGTAGCTCTTCGAAAGGGGCACTCACACTCACCATGGTCAAGTTGTTCTTTGCCATCATCGCTTTGTATTCCTCCATCGGATATCCATACGTACCATCGTTACCATCTTCCAGGTACCGTATACCCCACTCATTTATTTTTGCAAATGTTCCCGGAACATCTTTTGGAAACTCGTTTCGAAGACTGTATAATTGAATCCCTATTTGAGGTTCGTTCAAACTTTTTAGATAGTCAAGGCTCTGCGGTACCTGTTCAACAACACGCGAAGACTCGTCTTCAATAAATAGGTATTCGATTCCCAGTTTTTTTGCTTCCGCCACGGTTCCTGCAATATCTATTTGACCTTGTCCCAATACCACATTCGTTTCTACGTCTTCATGACCTGTATTGTTCCCCGCTACACCATGTTCCATATCCTTTAAATGCATTAGCGTGAATTTCGAAGGATACTTTTTCATCAAAGCCAAGGGGTCGGCCCCGCCATGATGTGCCCAATACACATCGAGTTCAAATGTGAAATCAGTGGCATTTTGTGCCATATAATCGAAAAGCGTTCCGTCTTCCCAAGGCCGAAACTCGTAGCCGTGCGGATGATAAGCCAACACCAATCCATTTTCCTTTAACAGCTTTCCCGCTGTGTTGAAGACTTCGGTCGCATGCTGGGTTTCTTCCAAATCCCATTTATTATCGTCGTGGGGTACCCAAGCGCACATGACGTATTTGGCGCCGAAGACTTTCGCATTATCGATAACTTTTTGAGGGTTATTTTCCAAATCCTCAAACCCAGCTCCCACACTCACTACATCAAGTTCATTATCGGACAACATTTTCTGAAAGTCTTCCATCGGTAATCCGTACGTACCTCCGCCTTCGATTTTAGTGATTCCCCAGTCATTGATGAGCTTTAAGGTACTTGGTACATCTTCTTTGAACTGGTCGCGAAGGCTATATAGCTGTAATCCTACTTCCTGGGAATAACAAGTGAGAACGGCCATCATCATCACGGCTAGAAAGAGAGTTCTTTTCATTTTCAACATTATTTTATCGGTATTGATTGTTCATTGTAAACTGTATAATTGTTAGGACAAAACTAAGTAAGCAACTTACCATTTTCATCCCATTCCGCAATGACCCCACGAGTGCTTTGATCCACACATTTTGCAATCCACTCAGGGTCATAGGCCACCCCATGTTGGTCTAGGACATCTTGAGGCACCCCGTCCCAGACATTGGGCATATTGCCTTTGTATCCCAAATCGGCTATCCCAACCTTGGATGTATAGTACCCCGTCAACGTAAGGTTACGCATGAGGGAAAAAAATTGAATTTCCAAAGGCTGTTCATCCAAGGAGGTTTCGGTATCGTACCAACAGATTTCATCACAAATCTGTTTTTGCTGATCTAAGGTAGCCGATTTGAATTCCGTTCCAAACTCGGTATTACTCTTATGATCGAGCCACATGAGCCCGCCCAAAAGCGTGGTCTGCATCTCGGGAATATCTTTTCCCATAAATTCGATAAATTCAGGAACTTCCGCTTCGATGGGACCGCCATGAGGTTCTTTAGGTGGTAGTATGACGGTGCTCAAGACGGTGATCGTTTCCATCTCATGTTCGTTGAACAACTGTTCCGCTTTCAACTTTTCAATCCGCTCCAACTCCTTCGGCGTGCGACCAAAGTACTTGGTCTCTTCCATATCGGAAACTACCTTATCGCCCTCTACCTGGTCGGTTTTACATCCGTGAAATGCCAAAGCGGAGGCACCTGCACCCAATATAATAGTTTGTATACTTTTTCTTCTATCCATCTTGTCTAGACATTTTGTTGTTTCAACTGCTCTATGATGTAGTCCGATGCCCTCCAGGACAATGCCAGAATTGTCCAGGTACAGTTTTTATCGGCCTGTGAAACAAATGGTCCTGCATCTACTACGAACACATTATCGACATCATGTAATTGATTGAACTTATTGGTAACCGAGGTTTTAGGGTCGTTACCCATGCGTGTGGTTCCTACTTCATGAATAATCTTCCCTGGGGGTAGTAGGCCATAATTCTGTTCTCTTCCCGGCTTTTCACCCAACGGCTCCCCTCCCATGTTGTTGATCAGCTCCTCAAAGGTATCTTGCATGTGCTTCGCCTGGTTTAACTCCAAGTCGGACCATTGATAATGAAACTTCAGAACCGGAATCCCAAATTCGTCAACGGTGGTGGGATCGATCTCGCAATAATTCTCTTTTCTGGCAATCCCTTCTCCCCTGCCTCCAAAACCGATGACAGAGCCGTAGTATTTCTTGACATCATCGCGAAGACTTTCTCCATATCCGCCAGTTTTGAGGCCAAAGAATTTATTGAAATCGTTGGGATTGAAACCAAACCCATAGTTTGGTTGACGAACCCCGCCCCAAACCTCTATGTGATAACCACGAGGAAAGTCGAGCTTGCTATTATCGCCCCACCAAGGAGAATAAACGTGCATTCCGCCAACCCCATCCTCGTTATAGGACATTTTGCGATTCATGAGGCCTGGGATGAATCCGGCAGCACTGGACCCTGTGGAGTCGTGTAGATATTTCCCGACAAGATTACTACTATTTCCCAATCCGTTCGGATGCTGTTTGCTTTTTGAATTGAGGAGGATCCGTGCCGAACTACAAGCAGAAGCGGCAAGCACTACAACTTTCCCCTTAAGTTTGTATTCCTTGCGGTCATCTTTACTGATGTACGATACTCCGGTCGCTTTGCCTTCTTCATTTGTAGTTACTTCGCGAACCATGGAGTTCACGAATAGCTTCACCTGACCACCATTTTTTTGCGCCGGGAAAATAAGGCAACTGCCAGATGAAAAATCGGCGTATACCGAACAGGAGCGTGAGCACTGTCCACAATAAAAACAAACACCCCGATCATTGTTGATTTTTTTGGTCAACATCGACATGCGACTTGGAATTACCGGAATTCCGGATTTCTTTGCCCCTTCAATGTAAAAAAGCTCATGCAATCTGGGTTTGGGCGGAGGAAGAAAAAACCCATCCGGGTCATCTTCCAATCCTTCATTGGTACCGAAAACCCCAATAAGTTTATCGACCTTATCGTAATAAGGTTTCACCTCGTCATATCCAATGGGCCAATCCTCCCCATGTCCATCGCGGGTTTTACCCTTAAAATCCTTAGGTCCGAATCGTAATGATATGCGCCCCCAATGATTGGTTCGCCCTCCCAGCATGCGAGAACGGTACCACCAAAAATCGGTACCTTCTGCTTGGGTGTAAGGTTCGCCTTCTACTTCCCATCCGCCATAGGCCATATCCCATTCCCCAAAAACACGGTCTGTACCGGCCCCTCTTCTAGGGGACTCATAAGGCCATTTCAGCTGGGTCATTGTTTTCGGGTCTGCGGGGTCGAAAAAAGGTCCGGCTTCTACCACCGCTACTTTTAAGCCGGCATCTGCCAACTGTTTAGTGGCCATTCCGCCCCCAGCACCCGAGCCTACGATGATAACATCATACACTTCGGGAGATTCTTTTATTTGCATAGTTTTCGTTTGATCGGTTTACAGAACGCTTTCGAGTTCTTCGTTCTTTCTTTTTCGTTAAGCGAGGATAAGTTACAGTTTTTCGCGGAACTAGTGAACACAATTTTGTCAGATCAAAGTACTATTTAAAACAAAAAAAAACCGGTCTATGACCGGTTGTGGGGGAACTCTTACCCTTTCGGGATTAAAACAAGATTACAGATAAATCAGGGGATTATTGCCCTTGTTTTCTCCTCTACAATGATAGATCTTATGGGTTTGGTTACCAGGATGTTCCTTGTTCAACACAAGATCGTTGCTAAAATAGCGCATTGTATAACCTGTTCTGCGGTGTTCGCTATTGTTGGCATTTGCTCCATGGATAATACGGGAATCATGTAGCGAGTAATGCCCTTGTTCCAATTCGAACCACACCACATCCTCTTCATTGACCGTTGTCTTTATTTCGGTATCAAAAGTAGCCTTGCTTCCATCAATATCGGCATATTCGGAAAAACCATTTTTGTGGGTACCCGGCACAACGCCCATGCAACCATTTTCCTTAAAAGAGGGATCGATGGCCAACCATACCGTTACGACTTTGTCAAAACTATCGAACCGACCCTGCCAATAAGCACTATCTTCATGCCAAGGGGTACGTTTGCCTACTCTTGGCTCCTTACAGATAAAGTGGCTGCTCCAAAGACCAATATTCGGTCCTATCAAACCCTCGACAACATCTAACACCTCATCGGCCATTAAATAGTCGAACAGTCGAGCATCTTTAAAATGGGGAACATCTAGTTGGTCTGCACCTAATTCGCCCTTGTTGGCCAAGTGCTCTTCGAAAATACCATATAACTGGTCAAATTTTTCCTTTGCAAACAAAGGGCGCCCCGTTAACAGGTAGCCATTGTCCTTATAACACTGTTGTTCCGCTTCGGACAATCCTTTTATTTTTTTTGTAATAGCCATAGAAAATGTATTGAGATTATAGACCCCAAAAATAAAGCACACTTCCCCACAAATGATTCCCAAACTCTAGTGCGATTCGCACATTTATAGGTCTATGGCAACATAAAACCCTAGACGGGTTCGTATACTAAAAAACGATGGTGTGTTTCTTTCGAAACTTATGAGGGCTTACACCGTATGCCGCTTTGAAGAGTTTGTGAAAATAGTTGACATCGTTAAAGCCCATATCAAAGGCGATTTCCTTAATCCCCTTGTTGGTGGTTCCCAGCTCTTCCTTTGCCCTTGACAAACGAAGTCGATTTATAAAATGGGTGAGATTCTGACCGTAATGGGATCGCAATGTACGGTTGACATGGGCATTGGACCGCTCACAAAGTCTTAAGAACGCCCCCACACCTTCTTGGTAAGTATCATTGGATGCCCCCGAGACAAAAGAGGCAATCGCCTTTTGCAACCAATAAGGCGCCGTATCGTTCACTGGTTTTGAAAAGTGAATCAGATTGAAGAGGTACAACAAAAGCCGGTCTAAATGAAAAAGTAACCTTGGGGTTTCCAACAGTTCATTCGCCCTATGCGAGAGCGATCTCAACTGGTCAGCAGTAAGCTGAACCTGATAGGGATCTTCTGTTTGCGACCAAAAAAAAGATGCTGTTTTCGCAAAATAACGTTCTTTGAAAAATTGAAAATCTTTCGGAAAAAAAGCCAGATTATATATAAGTACATAGGCATCGGACGTAGCAAACGAAAAAGTATGGGAGTCTTTTGGTCGTAGGAATACGGCATCTCCTACCGATAACATACGGGTACGACCGTTCAGGACATGTGTACCCTTTCCTTCGATCACCCAAAAAAGTTCAAAATAGTTATGCCGGTGATATGCAAGATCGGTCTTTTGGGAAAGTCGGTTTTTAGATAGGTGATAGTGCTCGGAGTCCCCTAAAAAACCTTGAAGTTCAAAAAGGGATCCTTCCCGGTTCATACACTTTGATTACAGCACTCGCTTTATACCTGAAAAATCTTCTCGATAGCGCGTTGGGGTTCGTCCTTTACTTTTTCTAAAAACACGATTGAAATTGGCAATGCTATTAAATCCGCACATAAAGGCGATCTCAGAAATACTAAGGTCTTTTTCAATCAGCCAACGCGAGGCATATCCGATGCGCACATCGTTTAGATATTCCACAAAAGTTTTACCCGTTCTTTTTTTGATAAAACGGTTGAATGACACATTGCTCATATTCAGCAGATCGGAAACCTGTCCCAACGTAATCTTCGAGGCGTAGTTCTCCTGCACGAATTCATACAATACTTTTATTTTTTCACTATTCTCAAAATTCTCAAGATGAATGGTAGATGTCGACAGCAAACGTTGATTGCGCGAATTGGCCAAATCAAAAAGAATGGAAAGCAATTCCATGAAATAATCGATTCCATCAAGTTTCGATACCTTGAAAAGACGTGGCTGTAGCTGTAATGCAACTTCTTCCGAAAACAGAATGCCGTGAACCGACCTGTCAAAAAGATCTTTCAATGGCTTCATGATACTTCTTCTTAAAAAGGTATCGTCAAAAAGATCGTTATGAAATTGGATGGTAATCTCCCTAATATTCTTATTGGTACATTGATGTTGTTCCCAACCGTGATAAAGGCTGGGACCTACAAGCACCAGTTCTATATTGGTGATTTCCTCGATACTATCGCCAACGATTCGCTGCACTCCTTCCCCATTAATAATGAAGTTAAGCTCCATTTCCGGATGAAAATGTATAGGAAAATCGAAAAAATCCTTGGTACGATCAAAAACGAGGAAACTGTCTTCATTGGATAATGGTGTAATCTCCCGATGTATTTTTTTTAAAATATCCATTTTAAGGAATAAAATATGCTTTTTTTTGTATTTGTTTTGACAAAATATAGTTGGGACAATATTAACAAATATTTTACATTTGAACAATAATTTTAGTATTATTGAACTTAAAGCCGTCAGAATACAAAGTTTAGCAACTGTTTTGTTTAACTTTTAAAATCAACCAATTATTATAAGGACAAAATCGTATGCTTAAAACTATAGACATTGCAATTATTTTGACATACTTGGCCGCTACGGTCATAATCGGGTTGGTGCTTCGCAAAAGAGCACAACGCAGTAAAGACGATTATTTACTTGGGGGCAAATCGATTCCCTGGTATATGCTCGGGCTTTCCAATGCTTCCGGGATGTTCGACATCTCGGGTACGATGTGGTTGGTAACCATTACGTTTGTCTACGGACTTAAAAGTATCTGGATTCCTTGGCTTTGGCCTGTATTCAATCAAGTGTTTCTGATGGTATACCTATCGGCCTGGTTGCGACGCAGCAATGTTACCACCGGGGCCGAATGGATTTTCTTTCGTTTTGGCGAAGGCAGGGGTGGTAGTTGGTCCCATACAGTGGTCGTTATTTTTGCTATCGTAAGTTGCCTTGGTTTCTTGGCATATGGCTTTATAGGTCTAGGAAAATTTGTTGAAATCTTTCTTCCTTGGGAAATTGTAGGAGCGTATGTTCCTTTTGAAATATCACCAGAATTCGTTCCTCATTTTTATGGTACGGTGTTCACTTGCTTTGCCGTTTTTTATTCAGTATTAGGAGGAATGTCGGGTATCGTATGGACGGATTTGTTGCAATTCACCATCATGACCGTATCGGCCTTTGCCATTGCCATTATCGCGTGGACTGCTATGGGGGAACAAACCTTGACCCTGCCCGAAGGCTGGATGGATCCTTTCTTTGGTTGGAATCTGGATATTGACTGGACGGGCATTATCACCGAAGTCAATGACAAAATCGCTTCGGACGGCTTCTCCCTATTCGGAATTTTCTTTATGCTATGTGTCTTCAAAGGTCTTCTATCGAGTATTGCGGGGCCCGCACCGAACTACGACATGCAGAAAATCTTATCCACTAAATCGCCCAAAGAAGCGGCAAAAATGAGTGGTTTTGTATCCTTGGCCCTTATGCCTGCCCGTTATTTAATGATTGGTGGTTTTGCGGTCTTGGGACTCTTGTTTTATGATCAACTCGATTTACAACGTGCAGGACAAATAGATTTTGAACAGATATTACCTTCCGCTATTAGTCAGTTTGTACCTGTCGGACTCATGGGACTTTTGCTGGCCGGGCTGTTGGCCGCCTTTATGTCTACTTTTGCAGGTACCCTGAATGCCGCACAGGCCTATCTGGTCAATGATATCTTTCTGCGCTATAAAAAAGACGCAAAGCCAAAACAGATCAGCGCCATGAACTACACCAGTGGTATCGTGGTGGTAATTGTCAGTATCATCTTGGGCTTCTTTGTACAAGACGTCAATTCTATTACACAATGGATCGTATCGGCGCTTTGGGGCGGATACATCGTCTCGAATATCCTTAAATGGCACTGGTGGCGCTTTAACGGGGAAGGCTATTTTTGGGGTATGCTTTCAGGATTGGTCCCAGCCGTCCTGTTTCCATTGGTATTCAAAGAAACCTTGGAACTACACTTGTTTCCATTACTGCTCCTAATCACTACTTTGGGTTGCATCATAGGAACCTATACGGCCGGACCGACCGACGAACGAAAATTAATGGATTTCTATAAAAAAACCCGTCCATGGGGTTTTTGGAAACCGATACGAGACAAGGTAATCGCCGAAGATCCCTCCTTTAAAGAAAACAAGAAATTCAAAAAGGACATGTTCAATATTTTTATTGGCACGGCGGCACAGACGTTACTGGTCATTATTCCCTTGTATCTCGTCTTAAGGGAATACACCCCGTTACTCATTTGTTTAGGCATTTTTGCAGTATGTGCTTTCTTACTTAAAAAATTCTGGTGGGATACCCTGGACGAACAATTGTAAAACTATATAGCAACTAATATCTATGATCTCCACAAGTATAAAGAACTACGATAAGATTTTCGATAATCACAACGAACTGATCCGTCGACAAAATCCCCCTACGGAAAGTTCCAATGGTATTTTTCAACGATATCAGCACCCGATTATTACGGCGGCCCATATTCCATTGCACTGGCGTTACGACCTGAACCCAGAGACCAATCCGTATGGACTGGAACGCATTGGTGTCAATGCGGCATTCAATGCAGGTGCCATTAAATGGAACGACAAATACGTACTTGTGGTACGTACCGAAGGTTGGGACCGAAAATCGTATTTCGCCTTTGCCGAAAGCGATAACGGAGTAGATAACTTTCGTTTCTGGGATACCCCGTTAATGATTCCACAGACCAACGAACCCGATGTCAATGCATACGACATGCGCTTAACTTTGCATGAAGACGGATATGTATATGGTATTTTCTGCACCGAAAGAAAAGACCCTGATTCTCCAGACGGTGACACTTCTGCAGCGATTGCCAATGCAGGTATTATCCGTTCGAAAGATATGAAACAGTGGGAACGTCTCCCTGATCTTATTTCCAACTCGAAGCAACAGCGCAATGTAACGATACATCCTGAATTCGTCGATGGCAAATATGCCATATATACCAGACCCCAAGATGGTTTCATCGAGACCGGTTCAGGTGGTGGTATCGGTCTGGGATTCGTTAAGGACATGGCGTATCCCGAGGTAAAAGATGAAGTTATACTAAATCCAAAAGCCTATCATACGGTCTACGAATTGAAAAACGGACAGGGCCCCTCCCCTATTAAAACTTCGGAGGGTTGGTTGCATTTGGCCCACGGTGTGCGCAATACTGCTGCGGGATACCGCTATGTTCTATATATGTTCATGACCGACTTGAATGATATTACCAAAGTAATTCACCAGCCTGGAGGCTACTTCATGGCGCCAATCGATGAGGAAATGGTCGGCGATGTCGGAAATGTACTTTTCAGTAACGGCTGGATCGCCGACGATGATGGAAAGGTATTTATCTATTATGCCTCCTCGGATACCCGTATGCACGTGGCAACCTCTTCCATTCCAGTCTTGTTGGATTACTGCAAGAACACCCCAAAAGACAAGCTACATACGAACGGTTCGGTACAAAACATACTGGATCTGATAGAAAAAAATACAGGACTGTACTGATAACTGCGGTCCTTAGTAGTTGAAGTTGAGTTGTACCACAGCACCTTCAAATCCCCCGTTGGGGTGCTGTATTTTAAATACCCCTTTAACCTAGGCACATAAGAAATACAGTAGACGGCATTTCAACCAAACCACCATACAATTTAAAATATGTGGGTTTTAGGAACAGAACGGAATTCTTTTTGAAAATAACGCCAGAGTAGTAATGAACAGTTGGCGGTAAACCGCTTCGCACCCCATTACAACTACAGACTGGGAAGAGCGTTGCCTACTTGCTGAAAATTTGCAGAAACCGAAAGTCTTGGGTTTGTACGGTACGAACGGGTCAAAACCTTAAGAGATTCTATTACTTAAAATTCCTTTATTTGTTTTAGTGCTTTTTCCACAGTTTCAACAGGAAGCTTACAGCTGCTATTTTGACAAACGTAGATAAACGTACCATCTTCGAAATAGCGGTCTTCAAAAAGGGGTAACCCGCTATCGACGTCACTACCTACAATCAATGTATTCGGTGGCTGCTGTTGATGTAGTTCCTTGGTCAATTGCCCTGCGTTAGACCCCACGACGGCAACCTCAAAAAACGGATGACTCTCATGCATTAAAAGTTTTGCCCAATGCCCGTAACTGGGAGCACTTCGCATAATAAAGGGTACCATGGCCGAAAGCATTTTCTTGGCACTCTCTATCATTTTGAGATCATACATCAAATGCCCGGATCGAAAGAGGTTATGGGCCATAACGCTATTTGGTGAAGGTAATACACCATCATCTGTCTTAATAATCTTTGCGATTAAATCATCGCTATCCGTATAACGGTACATGCCAGAGGGGTCGGCAAACTGTGTCTGGACCTTTTTTATTAATTTTTGGGAAAAATCAAGGTAGTCGACCTTCATGCTAACCGTATACAAATCCAATGAGGCCTGTATCAAAAAAGCATAATCCTCTAAAAAACCTTCCTTCCTTTTGCTCCCTTCTTTGTACGAATGCACCAAGATCCCCCCATTATAACTTGTGTTAATTAAGAAGGAAAAAATTGTTTCCGCGTTTTCTAGAAAAGTCTCGTCTCCAAATACTTTATACGCCTCTACCAATCCACTGATCAGCATGGCGTTCCAGGAAGTGATAATTTTATCGTCGATCCTAGGGCGTATGCGTTTGTTACGGGCCTCTAAAAGTTGTTTTTTCCATCGTACCTTGGCCTTTACCAAAGCCTCCTTCGTTATTTCGTTCCGTTTTACGAAGTCTGTGTCATTCGTTATACGGTGCAACACATAGTTGTCATTTTCCCAAACGGTCTCGGGAGCAATATCGTAATAGGTTGCAAACAATTCAAAATCCTTTCCCAATATGGCTTGGAGTTCCGACTCTTTCCAGAGATAGAATTTCCCCTCTTCGCCCTCGCTATCCGCATCGATGGCTGCATAGAACCCGCCTTGTTCGTGCTGCATCTCCCTTTCTAAAAAAGCCAGGGTCTCCATGACCAATTCTTTATACGCTGGCTCCTTGAAAACAGCATATGCCCTGGAAAAAAGACCAATGGCTTGTGCATTGTCATATAGCATTTTTTCGAAATGCGGTATGTGCCACTTCGCATCGGTACTATACCGATACAATCCTCCCGCAACCTGGTCGTAAACTCCTCCCATCACAATTTGATCTAAGGTTTGTTTTACATGGGCCTTCACTTCGGGATTATTGGTCAGCAGCGCATAATTCAATAAAAAATCAAGATTTGTAGGAATCATAAATTTCTGGGGGCCCTGATCACCACCGGCTTCTAAATCCCAAAGGGGCCTCCAATTAGCAACTCCCGATTGTAGGTTTTCTTTGGTCAAAGTCTCATAATCAGAAACCGGTTCCACCAAATTTGCTTGCGCTATTCCTTCTGCGACCATTGCGGCATATTCTTCTGCTTTGGCCGGATTCTTTATATAGAGTTCACCAATCTTAGTCAATACTTGGGTCCATTGTTCCTTGGTGTGATACGTTCCCCCATACAAGGGTTTCCCATTGGGCAAGGTAATTACGTTTAAAGGCCACCCACCATTCCCCGTCATAAGCTGCAAGGCAGTCATATATATATGGTCAATGTCGGGCCGTTCTTCGCGATCTACCTTAATACTTATGAAATTCGCGTTCATGATTTTGGCGACTCCTTCATCCTCAAAGGTCTCTTCTTCCATCACATGGCACCAATGACAAGAGGAATATCCTATACTGACCAACACCAATTTATTTTCTTGTTTTGCCTGTTCAAGAGCCCCTTGGCTCCAAGGTTGCCAATTTACAGGATTGTGCGCATGCTGCAGTAGATAAGGGCTGGTTTCACCTGCCAACGCATTGGTAAACTTATGGGATGTTTGTTCTGGCTGTTGCATTTTGGGCGTTTCCTTACAGGAAAATAAGAACAACATAAGAGCAGACCATACTATTTGAAAACTACCTGAACGTAAAGACGTCATAACATTACAATGAATCGTAAACATTCAAATTTCCGAAGCAAGCCATTTTGTTGAAAAGCTGTTGACCTACTCGCTAACGAAACTTGACGCCGGAAGACCGGCGCTATTGAATAGGCTTGCCAACTTGGTATTGCCCCATGCGAAACGAACCTGTGTAGGTTCTTTCACCTTCTTGGACGATACAACCACCATATCGTCCTTAATTTTTGCCTTGGCCGGATAAAAGACTCCGTCTGCCGCGGCCACTTCGAACTGCGTTATTTTTTTGGTCTTGCTTTTTAAGCCATTGGCATGATCAAAATATACCGCTACTTTAGACCCTTCAATTTTTATTTCCCTGAACAAGGGTCCGTACACTTCCATATCGACGACTTTATAGTGTTCTTTTAGCGCGATATTCGCCAATCGAAGCCCCACATCCTGTTTGTTTTGTGGATGGATATCGTCTACCGTGGCAATATCACTCGTGACGACCATTCCAGTATCTGGAAGCTCCAGTGACTTCCGCTGTTGATTTCGCACCACAACACCTTCCTCCGGACCTCCATATTGATAGGGTGCAATCTGCACATAGTAGAAAGGAAAATTATAGCCCCAGACAGCTCGCCAACTGGTAATCATGGTAGTGAAGAGTTTTTGGTACCTCTCCCCATTGGCAGTATTCGATTCACCCTGATACCACAAGGCACCAGCAATTTTATAGGGATGTAGGGGAGCAATCATGGCATTATACAGGCTCGATGGCTCTACACTGACCCATTTATTGGGCCGTATCTTTTCGGCAGACTTGGCCAAATCCGGTTCATCTTTAAAAACATGGGACGGTGTCCAAACCTCGGCGCTCGAGGCGCCCCAAGATGCGTCGACCATCCCGATAGGTACGTTCAACTCCCCTCGTAAACGTCTTGAAAAAAAATAGGCTACTGCGCTAAAATCGGCCATCGTTTCCGGGGTACATGCTTCCCAGGTACCCGACACATCTTCTTGTTCAGATTTCGAGGTACGCTTGGCGACCGTGAACAAACGTATGTTCGGGTAGTTGGCCATAGCTATTTCGGAATCCGCATTGTCGATACCGCTATTGGCACTCCATTCCATATTCGATTGCCCAGAGCAAAGCCATACCTCCCCTATCAAAACATCTTCTAAAACCACTTCATTCGAAGCTCCCGAAAATCGTATTTGAAAAGGGCCGCCCGCCTCCAAAGTTCGCACTGTAAACGACCACTTGGCGTCTACTCCGGTTTTCAATTCATAGGTTTGCCGATCCCAACCCGTATACACTTTTACCGTTTCATTGGGAGCACCCCAACCCCATAACAGAACCTCTGCGTTACGCTGAAGAACCATATGATTTGAAAAGATGTTCGGTAACTCAATATGGGCAAAAACCGTCTGTAGACCGGCAATACCGATCAACACAAAAAATAGCGGTCGTAGTTTCATGCTTACTTGATTTCTATGTGATTAAATATAGTAATTTAGATAGAATAGTATGCCATACGATTTTTCAATATCTTTAGGTACTATGCAAAGTATAGGAAGATGGAAAACAAAAACTTTTATATCAATCGTCGCCATTTTTTAAAGAGTGCTACCGCTGCCATGGCCCTATCCTCCTTCGGTGCCTATGGCTTGGATTTGATGCATCGGGAAAAACAACTGCGGGTAGGATTGATCGGCACCGGTTGGTATGGCAAAAGTGATCTGTTTCGGTTAATGCAAGTTGCGAATGTTGATGTTGTTTCGCTTTGCGATGTGGATACCTACGAGCTTGCGGCAGCGGGTAAATTGGTAAGCGAGCGGCAGCAATCCAAAAAGACCCCTGCCCTCTACGGGGATTATCGTAAAATGTTAGCGGATCAAGGTTTGGATATCGTACTTATTGGTTCACCCGATCATTGGCATGCCCTCCAAGGTATCGAAGCTATGAGGTCTGGCGCCGATGTATACCTTCAAAAGCCTATAAGTGTAGACATTCTAGAGGGGGAGGCACTGGTCGCCGCCTCAAAAAAGCATGGAAAAACCGTACAAATCGGAACACAAAGAAGAAGTACCCCGCATTTAGTAGAAGCAAAAAAAAGTGTTATAGAAACTGGATTGCTGGGCAAAATCGCCCATGTTGAAATGTGGTGCTATTACCATATGCGTGATACAAAGAACCGCCCTACCAAACCCATACCCGATTATTTTGATTATGATTTATGGACGGGGCCGGCCCCCTTGCGGGAATTTGATGGAATTCCCCATCGCCGTTGGCGGGCCTTTATGGAATATAGCAACGGTATCGTAGGCGATATGTGCGTGCACATGCTAGATACGGTTCGATGGATGTTAGGTCTTGGATGGCCGAAACGGGTTAGTTCTACAGGAGGTATTTATGTTCAGAAAGAAGCGAAAGCCAATACCACCGACACCCAAAACGCTGTCTTTGAATTTGAAGAACTCGATTGTGTTTGGCAGCACCGAAGTTGGGGAACACCGGACAATCCCGACTACCCCTGGGCTTTTAAGATTTATGGGGAGAAAGGTACGCTGACAGCAAGTGTTTTTAAATACGATTTCACCCCTGTTGAAAAAGGCAAAAGTATACATCGAAAAGTAGGCTACGAAAAAGAAAAGTACCCCGAAGATCTAGTCGAAAAGGACATTGAATTGCACACCGCCCCGGCCACCCGTATGCACATGTTGGATTTTTTGGCAGCAATCGATCAAAATACCCCTCCTGTGGCGAATATCAACGAGGGACATATTTCTACGGCAAGTTGTATTCTTGCCAATATGGCGATGGATCTTAAAAGACCCTTATGCTATAACCCTTCCGAAAAAATAATCGTAGACGACCCCGAAGCAACGAAACTTTTAAAGCGCTCCTATCGGGAGGGATGGGAACATCCTGCAAATGAGGCGTTTTGAAAAGTCTTTGTTAAAGTTGTACAAAAGATAGCCGATGAAAAAATTACCGTTTCTGTGTATCCTCGTTCTTTTCGTTTCGTGTCAAAAAACCAAGAAACAGGAAATTACCAAACCCAATATTGTTTTCATTTTTGCCGACGACATGACGTATACCGCAATTCATGCATTGGGCAACGAGGAAATAAAAACACCAAACCTCGACAGGTTGGTCGCTAATGGCACCACCTTTACAAATGCCTATAACATGGGTGCTTGGAACGGAGCCGTCTGTGTAGCTTCAAGGGCCATGATCATTTCTGGAAGAAGCGTTTGGGATGCATATGCTATAAAAGATGAATGGAAAAAAGGACGGCAACTGAACAATACTTGGGGCAGATTGATGCGGCAAGCAGGCTACGACACCTATATGACCGGCAAATGGCATGTAAATGCTCGAGCAGATAGCGTTTTTCAAACCGTGGTACATGTGCGTCCGGGCATGCCTGGTGATGCGTGGATCAATTCAGGAAAAGGCGCAAATTTCGAATCGAAAGACGGTAGCGACCTTCCTATTGGGTATAATCGTCCCTTAAGCCGAAATGATACGGTTTGGTCGCCTACAGATCAAAAGTTTGGCGGTTTCTGGGAGGGAGGGAAACATTGGAGCGAGGTGTTGAAAGATGATGCAATGGCCTTTATCAAAAAAACGGGGCAAAGCGATCATCCCTTTTTCATGTATCTGGCCTTCAATGCGCCACATGACCCAAGACAAGCCCCCCAAGAATATCTAAACCTCTATCCCGTGGAGCGTATGAAAGTTCCCGAGAGTTTTCTCCCGGAATATCCTTTTAAGGATAGTATCGGCAATGGCCGGGATCTACGCGACGAAGCGTTGGCACCCTTTCCAAGAACCGAATATGCGGTCAAAGTACATAAAAGGGAATACTATGCTTTAATTTCGCATTTGGATGCCCAAATCGGGGCATTGCTGAACCAACTGAAAGCGACTGGCAAAATGGATAATACCTATATCATTTTTACAGCGGATCACGGACTTGCCTTAGGACGCCATGGGCTCATGGGAAAACAATCACAATTTGACCATAGCATACGACCACCTTTCATTCTCACCGGGCCCACCATTCCAAAGGGAAAAAAAATCGGTGCCGATATTTATCTGCAAGATGCCATGGCCACCTCTTTAGACCTGGCCGGTATAGAAAAACCGGATTATGTCTTTTTCAACAGTGTGCTAGACCTCGCGAACGGAAGTAAAAAGGAAAGTGCTTACGATGCCATTTATGGGGCGTATATGAACCTTCAACGAATGATTCGCAAAGACGGTTTTAAGTTGATCGTTTATCCTAAATTGCGTAAAGTACTCTTGTTCGATTTGAAAAATGACCCTGAGGAAATGAACGATTTATCCAAAAATCCGGGGTATTCCCAAAAAGTGGACGAGCTTTTCCAGGCCCTTGTAAAAAAGCAGACAGCCCTCAAGGATCCCTTAGACATATCGGATATCTTGTAAACCTACCCGACCGACCTCTTTAAAAGTAAACTATCCAAGGTCCTTAGCTTGCCGAAACGGATGTGTGAAGACGTAACAAGTTCGTTAGAAACTTAGAAGAACATACATTTTGATTTCGGAGCAAACCTCAAAACATTCAAACCTCCATTATCGCGTAAAATACCAGATAGCTATTTTCACAGATAAACGCTTTATCGACTTCCTTGGTCCCTTACCATCTCCATACCTGCCTTAGCAAATACAGCTTGTAAACAAACGACTAAAAACGTACCTTGTAATAAACAACAATTACCGGTATGTCATCATCTCAAAAAAACAACAAGTCGGCCGGAATAGCCCGTAGAAGGTTTCTCCAAAAAACAGCACTTGCCGCCGGTGCGATTACGATTGTACCAAGACATGTATTGGGGCGAGGCTTTATAGCGCCCAACGATAAAATCAATTTGGGGTTCATCGGCTTAGGCAAACAAAGCAACGGGCTTGCTAAAAGATTTACTGCAAATACCGAGGCGCAGATCATAGCTGCTAGTGACGTATGGACCACTAAAATGGATTGGTTCAAAAACCACATATCGAGCTTATATGCGACGGAACGTAAGCTCGATACATACGATAGTGTACAGTTATATGGGGATTACAAACAACTTCTAGAAAACAAGGAGGTAGATGCTGTGGTCATCGCCACCCCCGACCATTGGCATGCGGTCATGGGCATCGATACACTACATGCCGGTAAACACGTATTTTTAGAAAAGCCATTGACCCATCGAATCAGTGAGGGTATTGAGTTGGTGAAGACCGTCAAAAAAACGGGGAAGACACTACAAACAGGTAGTATGCAACGATCTGGTGAAAACTTCCGCCGGGCTTGCGAATTGGTGCGAAATGGTTATCTCGGAGATATCTCCAAAATATTGGTGAATGTAGGTGATCCCGCAATCCCCTATAATCTAAAGGCGGAAGAAATGCCTAAAGAAGTCGATTGGAATGCATGGTGCGGACCAGCGCCACTCCTGGATTATAACCACCGGTTGGCACCCTCGCGCAACGATGTAGACTTTTGGCCCGATTGGAGAAAATATCGGGAAACAGGCGGCGGTATCCTATGCGATTGGGGTGCCCATATGTTCGATATCGCACAATGGGCGTTAGGAATGGATCGTTCAGGCCCTATCAGATACATTCCCCCCACCGACCGAAGTGCCGTGCGAGGCTTACGAATGTTCTATGAAAACGGCATCGAAATGGTCCATGAGGATTTTGATAGGGGATGGGGTGTACGTTTTATTGGGTCCGAAGGCACCTTGGACATTAGCCGTAGCTATTTGGAAGCTACCCCTGAAACCATATTGACTACAAGTTTGAAACCGTCGGACATCCGTTTGTACAACTCAAACGGAAATCATTACCAGGATTGGTTGGATGCCATAAAGAATAACACACCTCCTTTATGCGATGTAGAGACAGGTCACCGATCAGCAAGTATTTGCAATATCGCGAACATTGCTTACCAACTTGGACGTCCCCTGGAATGGGATCCCGTGGAACAACACTTCAAAGGCGATATAGAAGCGAATGCCTTAAGACATCGGAAGAACAGAGTGTTTTAAGAGGGTTGAAAAAACCGGCATGGAAGCTTTAACTCCCCATTTTGATTTGGCTATTTCAACTTTGATATTATTATTGGTATTTGAATTACAACATTATGGTACAAGACTTTGCCGATTATCACGAATTAAGTTCAGACTTGTTTAGTTGGCCTTCCTCCAAAGAAGAATGGGACCAGTATCGTCTTAGTGAGAAACAGGTAGCCCATTTTCACGAGTTTGGGTATGTTTCGGGTATAAAACTACTCAATGAAGAGCAAATTGAAGTGCTACGTAAGGATTTGGAAGCGGTGATGGATCCAAAGCATCCCGGTCATCATTTGTTTTATGAATTCCATAGCAATGAATCGGAAGACTCCGATTCGGTCTTGTTCCATTCCTTGGGACATTGGCGTATGACCGAAGCTTTTCACGATGTACTCTGGAACCCCGCTTTTGTAATGGCCGCCCACCAACTATTGGAGCATAAACCGGTGCGATTCTGGCACGACCAGCTTTTCTGTAAACCTGCCAAACATGGCGGTGTCGTCGCTTGGCATCAAGACTATTCATATTGGACGCGAACGGTGGCCATGCAACATTTAACATGTTGGACAGGGCTTGACGATGCCACCACCGAAAACGGATGCCTGCACTATATCCCTGGAAGTCATCGCTGGGGTTTGTTAAATGCACCGGAACTAGCAGGTGATATGAACGGACTCATGGAGTATCTCACCGAAGCACAAAAAGCAGCCTTTAAACCGGTCGCTATCGAATTAAAAAAAGGGTATGCTTCATTTCACCATCCACTTTTGGTTCATGGTTCCTATGAAAATAGGTCCGAAAGGCGTCGAAGGGCTTTTGTACTGAATGTTTTTGCCGATGGCACCGTGAGCAATACCAATGAGGAATTGCTCAAAGGGGTACCACCGATTCCAAAAGGAAAAAAAATGGAGGGGAAATTCTTTCCCATGTTATTTCAAGGAAACTAAAAAGCAAGGCAGGGTAGTCATAATAGGTTTAGATGAAACGTTCCGGTACGGCAGATTTGGTATTGTATGGAGGCGGTATTCCGCCATGGCTCTTTCGTCGAATGAAAGAACTGACCTTACCGATAGTCGAGGCCATTATCACACAAAATGGAAAAGATGATTTTTTGGAACGTTTATCGGACCCATTTTGGTTTCAAAGTTTTGGCGCGGTTATCGGAATGGATTGGAATTCTTCGGGCGTTACCACCGCGGTCATGCGCGCCCTAAAACAAACGATCAATCCCCATTCGAAGCAGTTGGGACTCCACATCTGTGGGGGAAAGGGAAAAGAATCGTTAAAGACACCCCTTGAGCTGCTCACCGTAGGCGACCGTACCGGTTTAAATGGCCATGCGTTGGCACGGGCGAGCAAACTCAGCGCAAAAGTGGACAATACGGCCGTCCAGGACGGTTTTCATCTTTACCTCCATAATTTCGTTGTCTGTGATACCGGCAAATGGACGGTCATCCAACAAGGCATGCATCACTCAAACGGCCAGGCCCGACGCTATCATTGGCATTCGGAAAACTTAAAATCATTCGTTGAAGAGCCACATACGGCCGTTTGCGGAGACCATCAAGGAGCGATTCTGAACCTCGTACATAAAAAGGCGCAGGACACACAAAGCGGTATTTTGAAAATCGCCTCGGAGCATCCTGATAGCATTCTCAAGGAAGTGCCCCATTTGCTGGTTCCCTCCTACTGCGATATCAAACCAAAAGATGTAGATCTCAAACGACTTGGCAGCATTTTATGGTTGGCACAGGAAAACGAGACCCGAAAATTTGATGAATTATTGTTGTTAAAGGGGTTAGGTCCGAGAACGCTACAGTCATTGACGCTCATAAGTGAAATTATTCATGGTACGCCTTCCCGGTTTTCAGATCCTGCCCGATTTTCATTTGCCCATGGCGCAAAAAATGCGAAACCGTTCGCGGTACCCACAAAAATCTATGACGAGACCATAACTGTTTTGAAAAAGGCCGTCGAGGTATCTAAAATTGGGAACGGTGATAAACTAAAAGCTATCGAAAAACTCTCAAAACTTGCCCAGCAGGCCGAAGCCGGTTTTGTGCCGGACGCCAATTTTGAAAAAGTCGTCGCAAAAGAGAAATCGAAGGCTCAAGAATATGGTGCAAGGAGTATGAAAGATGAAACGCATACCATCCTTAAAAAAAAGAAAGACGACCAACTTCGGTTATTTGACTAACCAAACATCATTTAAAAACCAATGGACTTCAATCGCCTAAAGGCAACCAAAGATTACATCCCCCAGAATATGTGCACCAATAACGAATGCTTATTAACCCATGTCTAGTATATAGATATATAAGTCATCACCCAAGGCAGGAAATTACCCGGAATGGTATATTCATGCGAAGTACGCATCCATCCGACGGTCCCAATCCTAGCTTTTTAGTTTTTGAATCATCGCTAAAGTGGTGGCTATGACATGCTTCAGCGTATCAAAATCTTCCTTGGCGAGTAGTTCCTTGCGAATTAGTTGAGACCCCATTCCTACGCATGTTACCACGGCATCGAACCATGCCCGTAAATTTGATTCTTCCGTGCTTACCCCCCGGTGGGCATTACATTGGTCCATGGTTGTGGTCCTCGTATTGCTTTTACAAAAGCTGGGCCGTAGATAGCCCCGGGAAACAATTTGACGATTTCGCAACCCAGTTCCTCGGCTTCATTGATCTCGGTCAAAGAGCCACAACCCGGTGACCAAAGTATCTTTCTACGGTTACAAACAAGGGCGATATCTTCCCGTAGCGACGGGGTCACGATAAAGTTCGCTCCCATCTGCATGAACAACGATGCTGCAGCGGCATCCGTAATGGAACCGACTCCCATGATCATTCCGGGTAATTCCTTGACGGCAAATTTGTTGAGTGCTAGAAATACTTCGAAAGCAAAATCGCCCCGAGTGGTAAACTCCGTCAAACGCGCCCCACCCTCGTAGCACGCTCTTAAGACTTTTTTTCCCAAATCGGCATTTGGGTGATAGAACAAAGGAATCATTCCGGATTCCTTCATTGCCGCTGCAGCTTCCAATCTTGTGTATTGTGCCAGGTCAAGGTTTAACATTGGTCCTAAATGTCAAGCTCGATGCCGGAGGTAGCTTGGTTCGGTTTCCTGTTTCAAAACAAGTCTCGTTCTTTTAAAATACCGACTCCGTGCATTTGCAAATTAGCGCGCTACGCGTCCTGAGGCATCACCACCCATCAATTTTTCTACCTCGGCGACCGTGACCAAATTGGCATCGGCTTTAATGGTATGCTTTAGGCAGGAGGCGGCTACTGCAAAGTCCAACGCATTTTGATCGTCTTCCGGATATGTCAGCAAACCGTAAATCAATCCCCCCATAAAGGAATCGCCCCCACCAACACGATCCACGATGTCGGTAATTTGATACTGACGGGTCTCATACATTTTTTTTCCGTCGTACAAAACACCGGCCCAGGTATTGTGCGAGGCGGAAATAGAACCTCTTAAGGTCGTTATTACTTTTTTGGCCTTAGGAAATTTTTTCATCATTTGCTTACAAACGGACAAAAATGCGCCGGCCTTTACCTCATGTCCGCGTTTGTGAACATCCAGGCCTTCGGGATGTATCCCAAAATGCTTCTCGGCATCCTCTTCATTCCCTAGGATAATGTCGCAATATGAGGTAAGTTCGGTCATTATCGTTTCCCGGTCCCCTTCATATTTCCATAGTTTGGCGCGGTAATTCAAATCTGTGGAAATAGCAATTCCTTTGCTGCTTGCCACTTTAACGGCCTCCAGACAAACATCTGCAGCGCCTTGCGAGATAGCCGGCGTAATACCCGTCCAGTGGAACCATTCCACTTCATCGAAAACGGCATCCCAATCGATCATACCTTTCTCGATTTCGGCAATGGAAGAATGTGCTCGATCGTACACGACCTTACTGCCCCTGCTAACAGCTCCTGTTTCCAAAAAATAAATCCCCAGACGGTCACCGCCAAAGATGATCTTGTCGGTACCTACCCCTCTTTTCCGCATTTCCATGAGTGCACATTCCCCAATATCGTTTTTTGGCAAACGTGTCACAAAATCGACAGCTATCCCATAATTCGCCAAGGATACGGCCACATTGGATTCTCCACCCCCGTATACCACATCGAAGCTATTGGCTTGTGAAAATCTTAAAAATCCCGGGGGCGCCAAGCGAAGCATGATTTCCCCAAAGGTCACTACTTTTTTCATCCGAACCACTGCCTTTAAATTCCTAAACCTTGTCCACCACCCACTTGAATGGTTTCGGCCGTCATGAAAGCCGCGCCATCACTGACCAAAAATGAAACGACCGCGGCTACATCGTCAGGTTCACCTAATCTTCCCAGTAGAATGTTATTTTTCCATGATTGGAATACTTCGGGTTTCGTCGATTTTATTTGGGCATGGAAGGGCGTATCGATGGTACCGGGCGATACCGCATTGACCCGTATGCCGTCAACGGCAAGGTCTTTTGCCAGTGCGCGCGTCAACGCATGTACACCTGCCTTCGAAGTTCCGTAAATACCGGCTCCCGGTCCTCCCGCATTCCACCCGGCGATGGATGTATAGTTGATAATCGAGGGATTGCTTCCCTTTTTAAGAAAAGGAATCGCTGCCCTGGAGCAGAAAAAAGTGGAATCGAGATTCAGGGCCATTACAGACCTGTAAAACTCCGTCGTCATCTCCTCAAATCTTGAACGACCTCCCAATCCCCCCGCATTGTTGATGAGTGCGTCTATCTTGCCGTATTTTTTTCCAATTTTTTTGATGTTTTCGTTGACCGCAGCCTCATCGGTGACATCAAAACCGTAATATGTCGTTGTGATACCTTCGGCTGTAAGCTCGGCCACTCTTTCGGCTCCTGCCCCATCATCGATACCGTTTAGGATAACGGTAAAACCATCCTTCCCCAATCGTTTGGCTACTGCAAATCCGATACCGCCGGTCGCTCCGGTTATGATCGCTATTTTTTCATTTGAACTCATTTCGCGCTTTATTTACTTAGTGAATAATTACTATTTCTTTTTTTACTAAAACTCATTACCATTTCTTCCCTTGCGAGGGAATTTGAATGTGGATTACCCCCTTTTTTGTTTCAAGGGTGCGATTGTTCCGCACAAAAACCAAATACTTGCCAATGCTATCAACGCCAGGGCGGCACCAATAACAAAGGCGGGGGTATAATTACCTCCCATGGTCAACCAAGGTACCAGATACGTTAATCCCGCCGCGGCCAACTTCGCGGCCATTCCTGCAAAACCAGACAAGGTACCGACGGTCTTACCACTGAAAAAATCACTGGGCAGTGTCTGTATATTGCCTATGGCGGTTTGAAAGCCAAATAGAATGACTGCCATAATCAAAACAGCCGTTACGGGGGCTCCCGGGTTCGCCATCGCCAACAATGCCGGCAACATGATCATACACCCAAGGGTGATAACCATTTTACGGGTCTTATCGATGCTCCATCCCCCCTTTAATCTATTCTGAGCCAATAAGCCCCCGAACCAAGCTCCCAACATGGCCCCTACATAAGGTACCCACCCGTAAATACCAATTGCCTTTACGTCCATACCGTATACTTCGTTGAGATAAATCGGAATCCAAAAGACGAACAACCACCAAATCGGATCGATTGCCGCCGAAGCCAGAATGACACCCCAACTCTGTTTATGCTTTAACAAGGTAGTTGTATCGGGAGTATATGCAGACTGTGAACCGTTTTCAGCATCGGAAATTTCATTTTTCTGTCCGCTTAAAATATATTCGCGTTCTTCTTTCGAAATCCAAGGATGGTCTTTTGGGGGCGATTTGACCAAGAACATCCATGGTATGAGCCATAGCAAACCGGTAACGCCCACCAGTATAAAGATGGTTTGCCAACTAAAGTATATGGATAGAAATGCGATCAGTGGAATGGAGATAATACCTCCGATGGCAGCCCCCGAATTGAACAAACCTTGGGCAAAGGCCCTTTCTTTCGTCGGGAACCATTCGGCATTCGCTTTTGCCGCTCCCGGCCAATTCCCGGCCTCCGCCACTCCTAATATGGAGCGAAAAATCCCGAAACTCAAAACCGATTTTGCCAAGGCATGCATCGCAGTGGCAATCGACCATACCCCGATGGATAAGGCAAATCCCAAACGGGTGCCGATCCAGTCGAATATTTTTCCAAAAATGGCTTGCCCAAAAGCATAGGAAAAAACAAAGATGATCGAAATCAGCGCGTAGATCTCTTTTCGTTCCAAGGCCGATTTGTCGGGAAATAGTTGTGTTGCGATTTCCGGCCATAATACGTTCAATGACTGCCGGTCTATATAGTTGATCACCGTAGCAAGAGCGATGAGTGCTATGACCCACCATCTTAATCCTTTAATTTTCATTTTGTTCCTATTTTGGTGTAGCAACACCGTTTTAGCTTGTAAATAATGACCATAAACGGTTTCCTTACGGTTGTTTATAGACAAAAGCATAGCAGGGAGCGATTTGCTCCTCTCAATTTCATACTTAAAATAATCGCTAAAAACTTCTTGTAGTAATTACCTTGTAAGTGGTACTACGACGGAATTTGATAGGCCGGTTCTAAGTATTATTCCCTTCTTCCCATACTAGAGCGATAAAACCGTGCAGTCTTATCAATGCTAGTTTCTTTTAAATATTATAACAATATTGATACAGCGCTTTAAAGTGAACCTTCATTTTCTCCTTTGCCAATTGAGGGTTTTGATCTTTTATGGCATCATAGATATCTTGATGCTCTTTTATTCCCATAAAGGCAAGCCCCTTATCACAAACGTGGTGTTCCTCGAACTTGGTGATGATCTCTGGGGTGATGATGAGCATCAACGTATTCATGGTACTATTACCACTCGCTTTGGCGATGGCCAAATGAAAGAGCAGGTCTTCCTGTACTGCGTCCTCACCGTTTTCCACTTTTTTGCCATAGGCTTCCAATGCTTCCTTCATCCTGATCAAATCCTCCTCTGTTCTTCTTTGCGCCGCCAATCTGACGGTTTTAAGTTCCAACAGGATTCTAGTTTCAACCAAGGACTTAAAATCCGGGTCTTCTAGCCGTAAGATGTCTTCCATCATACCGTTCACGGCTACTTGACCAATATCGGCTACGAAAGTACCGCTTTGTGGTTTTGATTTTAGGATACCGTAAAACTCCAATTTTTGAATTGCCTCCCTAACGTTACTCCTACTGACCCCGAACTTTTCCGAAAGCATCCGTTCCGAAGGAAGCTTATCGCCTGGTTCCAGGTTCTTGTAGTTCATCAAATCCCGTATTTTGGCGATGATGCCGTTTTGGATTTTACGATTATCATTTTTCGTAAGGACCTCTAATCTCATATGCTTTTAAATTGGTTAACCAGATTGGTCTGTTAAAATTACCAAATTAACTTCAACAATTAAAAGATATACGGTATACATATGTTCATTTAATGGGTATTATTGTACATGTTCCAGCAATTTTACCGGCCCTGATACCGGCCGGTAAACTGCCGATAAAAACTAACTCAACTCACTAACTCAACTTTCTTAACCGATGCCGTAAGGGGGTGGATTTTTTCACTCCCCTCTTGTCCTTATTAGAACCCTGACCCTTATTTAAAGGGAGTAGGGTCGAACGGCCTGGTTTATTTACCTTCTCTCATTGGTCAACGTACCTCAATACCCGGGGTTCTGCGTGATGACCCCATCGGTCGCAAGAATTTCCGAAATCGGAACTGGAAACAGCAGATAATTACTGTCAATCGTTAGGCCCAGTTCTGCCTCTGCGGTTCCTGTTCTTACCAAATCGAACCATCTGTGGCCTTCAAAGGCCAGCTCTAATCTCCTTTCGTCTCGAATGGCCTGTCTCACCAAGGCCTGCGTATTGAGAACGGCCGGGTCTAGGGGAACCAATCCGGCCCTGGTACGAATCGGATCCAGTAGCGCAAGAACTTCCGAGGGTGTTGCGCCATTTTCGTTCAAGGTTTCCGCATACAGCAAAATGGCATCGGCCAATCGCATCTCTATCCAGTCGAGGTCTTCCCCTCCGGTTTGGGGGAATTTGGGAGAGGCCATTAAGGTATCGTTTACGGTTACCGCCCTCCTGACATCGCCTCCATCCAACGTATCATTGGCAACAGCATCAAAAGCCGCAATTAGATCGGGGTCCAAAGGCATCAAGGATTTGGTATCGAGGCCACCAGACCATGACCAAAATTCAGAAAAACCATACTCATCGACTATCGAGCTGGATATCTGGGTAACGAATATGACCTCAGCATTCAGGTCGGTCACAAAAATATCAGCAAAGTTCCCTACCAACGAAATCCCTGCACTGGCAGCCCCGTTGACAACCGAAGCCAAAAGTGGCTCTGCATTGGCAAAATCACCTCGATGTACATATACCTTGCCCAGTAATCCCTGTGCCGCAATTTGGGATGCCCGCCCACTGACGATGGCACTATTGTCCAAAGCGGCTATGGCATCCATCAAATCGGGTATGATCACATTATCGTACACTTCGGCAACTGGTTGACGTTCAAAAATGGATAAATCCGTCGTGTTCGGGTTGGCCACCAAGTTCACCGGCACATCGCCAAATACCAGTACTAACTTAAAGTACGACAAAGCCCTTAAAAATTTCGCTTCCCCGATATCGGTCGCATCCGTAGAATTTTCAATTACGTTGTTGGAACTCAAAATAGACTTGTACAGGGCCGTGTAGAAAGGACCAAAAAATTGATCTTCCATTACCGTTAAATCGGCACCGAATCTGTCAAATTCCGGAAATGGTTCCTCGTCCATAAGGGCATTATCCGCTCGGAAGTCCCCCATCACGGCCATTGGGGTTACTGCACCCAGTTGGTAGTAATAGGCCGCATTCACGACACCGTCGAAATCCGTCAAAGAATCAGAGCTTGCGACGTTTGGCGGAACTTGGTCCAAATCATTGTCACATGCCATAATCAACAAAAATGATGCTAACAGTATTTTATATGCTTTTTTCATTTTTCCTTCTTTAAAAGTTAACATTTAGACCCAGCGTAAAACTTCTTACAATAGGACTTGCCCCTACTTGCACCCCATAGGTCGTAGGGCCCAGGTAGCCTCCGTTTGTAATTTCCACCCCCTCGGGATTAAAGGAGGTGTAATCATCGCCCCATAGGTATAACAAGTTGGTAGATGCGACATAGATCCTCGCGGAGCTCAAACCCATTTTATTCGTTACATCTTCGTTAAACGTATACCCTATGGTGAGATTTCTCAATGCCAGATAGGAAGCATCCTGTACCTGTGCGTCCAGTTGATTTCTAGACTGTGTATAAAACAGTCCGGTAGCATCCTCTATTCCGTCATCGTTGGCATCAAAACTATCCCGTAGCCTTCCGCCGAATTCTGATTGCCAATAAATTGGGTCGATATTGAAAACATCCCCTCCTTGGGCCCCTTGAAATTGAAACGACATGTCAAAGGCCTTATAACTGATCGAACTGTTCAGACCATAATAAAAATCGGGTGTATTCTGTCCTATTTTGACCAAATCCCCACCGTCTTCCACCGATCTTGTCCTATCGATGATACCATCACCGTTTTGATCTACCACGTAGTATTCCGAACTATTGATACCAACGGCACGGGTGGGATCTGCGATGTGTACATCATCTACTTGGCCCGCGGTTTCCAGTCCCCACATTTCACCAATCTCACCACCTACATAGTTTCGAAACACCGGACCTCTACCACTTTGCCCATATATGACATCGGGGAGGGCATCAACATCGCGTAAATCGGTAATTTCAGTATTTACGGTGGATAAATTGGCTGCCAAATCCCAATTGAAATTTTCGTTCTGTACGACCCCTGCTGCCAACTCGAGTTCAAAACCCGAGCTTCGTACATCCCCTGCATTCAGTCTAATGGAAGTGGTACCCAGCACTTCCGATACGCTTTGATTGATCAAAATATCCTCAATATCGGAGGTATAGTAATCTGCACTTATCCGAATACGGTTTTTTGCAAACCCTAGGTCTACCCCATAATTAGTTTCTGTATTGGTTTGCCAGGTTAAATCATCGTTCTGAATATCGGAAGGAATTAAAAACCCGGTCCCGAATACCGTTGCTTGTGGGTTTAGGAGGCTCAGCGAATTATAAGCCCCTAAATCGGATGTGGTGCCTAAGGAACCTGTACTAAATCTTGGCTTGAACAGGCTAAAAAATTCCGAATTCCAAAAAGATTCGTTATGTATATTCCACCCTACCGAAAGGGCAGGGAATGTCGCATACTTGTTATTGGCCCCAAAACGAGAGTCACCGTCCCTTCGAATGGACGCCGACAGCAAATAACGATCATCGTACGCATAGTTAATTCGGCCAAAAATACTTCTTCTCGCAATTGTCTCATCTCGCTCGGTCACCGTGATATCCGCTGGATCTAACAAGTTGTAATTGATGATATCACTAAAAGGCACATTGGTACCGTCCAAAGCAGTACCGGTAATGAAAAAATTTTGATATTCGAGTCCTGCCACGGCAGAGATGTCGTGTTTGCCTATTACTTTGGCGTAATTCAGCGTGGTTTCGCTCAATATAGAAGACCTTCTCACTTTGGTGCGATCTAAGAACGTTTGCGTACCCCGAGCCCTTGAATCAAACTCAAGCCCCCGATAAGCATAGTCCTCGGTCTCACGGTAATCACCGCCCAGTACGGTCTTGATGTTCAACCCATCCAAGATATTGAACTGTAGATAAGACGATACGTTGGCAAAATACGTTTTTTGCCAAGCATCGGTATTGTCTAGTTTGGTCGCCGGACCCGAGTCTCCCGACCCTCCGATACCATTGCCAACCCGACCGTAATGCCAGTCTTGCGCCGTATCGCCCGGCTCTAGTGTGTAGATACTATTGTTAAACGGCGCATCGCCACCTCGATAACCAGAGTCGAACGAAGCAAGCCCCAAAGCCTGCGCCTGTTGGTCCAATTGCTGTACGAATGCGATGGATTCCTCGGTATGGTAGATGGGATGAATACTATATGCCCTTAGAAGGTCCCGAATGTCGTGACCCACAATATCCCTTTTCGATGCAAAACCGTTGAAATTGATTCCTGTATTTAATTTATCACCCAATTTGGCATCTACGTTCAAGCGTGCATTGAGGCGTTCAAACCCTTGTGTAATTACAACCCCTTCCGTGTTTTGGTAACCCACCGATGCAAAATAATTTGCACTTTCAGATCCTCCGCTCATGCTAAAGTCGTGATTCATGGAATGCCCATTTCGAAAAAGCCAATCTTCCACTGCCTCTACATTGGGCGAATTTCGGTAGGCATTTATCTTATAGTCGACAAAAGAGGGGTCTAACTCAGAAACATCATAGGTACCATTGGCTATACCGTTTTCCAAAATATCTGCCCATTCCCCAGAGGTCTTGAGCATTTCGTTATCCTCCAAATACCTACTCGATGTACTTACGAACGTATTATACGAGAAAGTGGTTTTACCCTGTCTTCCCTTTTTTGTGGTGACCAAAATGACACCATTGGCTCCCCGGGAGCCATAAATAGCGGCAGAGGCAGCGTCCTTCAATACTTCCAAACTTTCAATGTCGTTCGGGTTAACGGTTGCCAGACTTCCGGAGATGGGATAGCCGTCTACCACAATAAGCGGACTCGCATCACCGTTAATCGAAGAGGCTGCCCTTATTTGAATTTTAGGGTCCGCGCCGGGCGCTCCATCCTGATTTTGTATCAATACCCCGGACAACTTACCGCCCAGAGCTTCATCAACACGTTGTGCCTGAATGCCCGCTATTTCACCCCCCTCTACTTTGGCCACGGCACCGGTCAAGGAGGATTTTTTTCTCGTACCGTACCCAATAACCACCACCTCATCCAATAGTGCAGAGTCTTCCAACAGGCTTACGTTCAAATTTTGCTGACCGTCGATGGCAACGGTTTGGGTTGCAAAGCCCAAGGAAGAGAATTCTACCACATCGCCATTGGAGACCTCAATGGTGTAGTTCCCATCAAAATCCGTGGAAGTACCTCTAGTGGTGTTTTGAATCACCACGTTTACTGCAGGCACTGGCTGGCCGCTTTCGTCAGTTACCGTACCGGTCAAGGTATAACTGTCTTGAGCCATTATAGCCATATTGACAAGCAATACGACCCAAAATGTCAATTTCGTTTTTAAGTTCATTTGTGATCTAATTAAGTTCGTACTAATTCGGTCATGACACCGAAATCCCTGGCGCGACTACCCGCACCGGTTTTTTCAACTTACTAGAACACGCCTCGTGTGGCTTTTAATGAATTTTCTTAGCTTTGTAGAAGCGTGTACCTAGCAATATGTGCATGTCTTGAGTATTACTTCCCTTCAG
The DNA here is from genome assembly GCA_947493175.1 of uncultured Flavobacteriaceae bacterium. Taxonomy (GTDB): domain Bacteria; phylum Bacteroidota; class Bacteroidia; order Flavobacteriales; family Flavobacteriaceae; genus Pelagihabitans. The sequence continues at coordinate 954,513 of CANLQD010000002.1, forward strand.
AATGAAGTAATGTCATTTAAAAGGACGGGCGTGCACCTGTCCTTTTTTTGTGAAATAAGTTTAAGGTTTCATCGTGTTTTGTTTGCTTAGATTTTGTTCATGTTTGTTGTTTATAATTGGTTTTCCATACTGGTTAACCAATTTGGTTTACCAAATATATGTTATTGATTTGTTAAATAAAAGTTAATTTCAAATTTTGTGATTTGATTTTTTGACGTTCCGCCAACAGGACCATCAACTTATTATTAGATTCGAAATTCGATTGTTTCGAGTCATGAGAAAGCCAATCCGCCATTGATATCGATGTTGGCTCCCGTGATGAATGACGTTTCGGATGAAGCTAGGCAGGCGACCATGTTCGCTATTTCTTCCGAGGTCCCTTGTCTACGCAATGGGGTCATTCCCGCTACTTTTGTCCGCACCTCCTCTTTTGTGAAGGTATCGTGGAAGGTAGTCGCTATCATACCGGGGCAGAGCGCATTGACGCGAATACCATTTGGGCCCACCTCTTTTGCCAAACTTCTTGTGAAGGTCATGACAGCTCCTTTCGCCGTTGCATAGGCCAGCGACCCCTTCCCGCCGCCATCCCTTCCTGCCTGGGAAGCGATATTCACGATGGCGGCTCCAGGACCCATATAGGGCAAAACAGCCTTGCACGTCAAAAAGGTGGAATTCAAATTCAACCGAACGACCTCGTTAAAAAAGGTCTCATCCATTTCGGCTATGGTTTTTCGGGCCACCAGGCCCCCTGCATTGTTGATCAATACGTGAACGGTTTCCCCAAAAGCCTCAATAGTATGCCCGATAAGCTTGTCTACATCTTGCTTTTGGGTCATATCTCCCTTGACTATAATGGCGCTGCCTCCCCTGTTTTTTATTTCATCCAAGGTCGATCGGGCATTCCTTTCATTGTTCAGGTAGTTTACAACCACCTTTGCGCCTTCCTTGGCCAACCTCAAGGAAATGGCTTTCCCGATATCCCTGGTTCCACCCGTTACGATCGCTACTTTTCCTTCTAAGTTCACAGTATACTATTATGTCATGAAATCTTCCCTAATCGGACTGAACACATCGATCAGTACCCCTGCCTCCGTGCATACCGCCCCGTGCATGGCATGTGGTGGAATATAAAACGAGTCCCCTCCCTTTAACGTTTGGGTGGCTCCATCAATGGTAACATCAAAACTTCCACTTTCAACATATGTTACCTGTGAGTGGTAGTGCTCGTGCATTTGCCCGATCGCCCCTACCTCAAAATGGACCTTGACCAACATGATCTTATCGTCATAGCCCATTATCTTTCTTTTCAGACCCTCTCCTACCACTTCCCAGTCAAGGTCTTCGCCCTTTATGAATTCTTTACTTGCTCCAAATGTTTTCATATCGTTTGTTCTTAGAAACTGTTTCAAAATATATCGATTATTCTTCTAGGTTTCAGCTATTTCAACTCCCTTTATTTGGGTGATGTTCCCAAACCCACTGTTGCTTCCCTAAACCATACCTCGGTAAAGCAGCCATTTTCATACTGCTTGGCGATATCACCGCCGTACGTTTCCGCCCCTGCACACCAGATCCCATTTATTTCTCGACTTTTACCATTGGTTTGGTTATAAGCACCCTGTTTAAAATAATTAAGCTCTCCGCTGTAGGCAGTAGCACGTTCGGTCCCATCTTGGCCCAACGGCACGAAAAGTTGTTGAACTTGGGCAGGTAGATCGGACTTTTTTACGTATTCGGATGCGATAAGATTCTTGGTGAATGTTTTTGTTTCATGGTGATTGCTTTTGAATGTAAGGTACATTATGCCATCATATACGTTCACTTCGTAACTGAATTCTTCCCCAAGAGCGATTCCATCACTAGGTTCTGGGGGATACTCGTTTTTGTCTTTTCCAAGGACAGACATATCATATCCCCATACCGCAGTAGAAAAATCCCACCTTCCGGAATTATCATCACCAGCCGTATTTATCTCATAATTCCAGAAGACGGATCCCTTGGTATGCCCAGGAAATTTTTTGTAGAATATTTTTAACGGTTCGTTTTCATGTCCTTCTCCGCTATGGATTTGACCGACCACCACGGAGTAAGAGGCCGCTACTCTGGCATCGCCGGAAAGGGATACTTGCATCACTTTACAGGTACCGGTCAATTTACCTCCTTCTTCAGGCGTCCAATCCCTTTTTTCGTGTAACTCTGTCCTCGTATTGCTGGAATTTTTTGAGGTGACACCAGAATTTGGTGTTTTGTACACCACCCATCGTCTTGTCCCGTCTATTACCGTATAGAAAAAATCTTTGTGTTCAAAATTGACGAGTATATCCACCGTGGTTCCATTGCCCATTAGCATTTTAAATTTATCCATAAAGGGAATTACCTCACTTGGATACACTGTTTTTGTACTTAAGCCATCGTTGGCCCGAAAATATCCTTCATTGGATATGGCGTCATCACTGATTGTTATACTTGCCGATTTAAACCAAACCTCAGCGAAATTACCATCTGCATATTGCTTTTGGAGGTTTCCGCCATGGGTTTCCGCACCAGAACACCAGACCCTATTTACTTTGGGGTCTTTCCCGTTGGTTTGGTTGTAAGCACCTAGCTTGAAAAAGAGCCCCTCATCGGCATAGGCATTTTTACGCTCTATACCATCTTGACCTATTGAAACGAATAATTTTTCGGTTTGCTCGGGTATGTCCGAGCGTTCGTCATATTCAGTGGAAACAAGATTTTTTGTAAATGTTTTGGTTTTATGCCCTTCACTGCTGAAATTAAGATGCATGACCCCATCCTTTATATGTACCTCATAACTGAATTCCTCCCCCAGGGCAATCCCATCTTCCGGTTCTGGCGGGTAGGTGTTTTCTTCGGTACCGACTACCGAAAAATCATAGCCCCAAACAGGATAGGAATAATCCCATCTTTTGGAATTATCATCACCCGCGGTATTGATTTCATAATTCCAAAAGACCGAACCTTTGGTATGACCGGGAAATTTTTTATAAAATATTTTTAGCGGTTCGTTCTCATGGCCGTCGGCACTATGAATTTGACCGACCACCACCGAGTAGCTTGCTGCAACCCGTGCATCTCCTGTAGCCGACACATTCGTAACCTTAAGGGTAGCTTTCATGTTGGCCTCGACCATAGGGGACCACTTTTTTAATTGGGCCAGTTCTGTTCTTGTATTATTCGAAGTGCCATGGGTATTTCCAGCATTGGGTGTTTTAAACACTACCCAATCTTCTTTGTCATCGCTTTTCGCATAAAAGAAATTCTTGTTTTCGTAATCGGTTGCCTGACCTACGTTGGAACCATCGCCTAAAATCAAATTCCAATGTTGAAAAAATGGGATGATGTCGTTCGCATTGATACGCAAAGCCGATTCTCCAATCTCCGTACGGGCGTTTTGCTTTTTGCTCATATCACCACAACCACTCAGTAGTAGGAAGGCGGCTGCAAGCAATGGATAAGGGGAAAAAATTGATTTAGTGATTTTTATGTCCATGATATTTCTTGTGTTGGTTGCAATAAAGGTAAACAAGCTGGGAGCCTCCGTTCGCCAAAACTACTACATAAAGGCGGACAGCATCGGGGGCATTTAAAGCCCCATTATCACGTAATAACAATCCCAAGCCTAGCTGTATCAACGACCATTTGATTATTGATGGTTTAGAATGAAACCCAGTTGTTATCAAAACAACTTTATCCATAAATGAAAACTTCCACAGCCTCAAAATTGGTTTACCAGTTTGGTTTACCAAAAATAGCTATATTTGTAAGACTATCAAATTTTTAACATAAAAACTGCGACCCTGTAAAGGAATCGGTTACTGAAGCCATCTAGCGCGGGGCTGTCCTCTCGGGATACAGCAAGGCGCAGGCAAACAGGCTTTAGGGCAACCTGCGCAACGGCGGTCAGGTGTGTATCTTGATTACGGGCCAGAAAAATTTAGAGGCTGGTTTTCAGCATATGATGAAGCTCCTAACACGGATTTACAAATTCCTTAAAACCATCATGAGTAAAACGTTGACCTTGACCAAAGAAAAATTACAAAAAGTAAGCACTGCTACAATCGCTACCTGTCTTTTTAAAAGGGGATTGAAAAATCAGGTCATTCAAGATGTACAAGCAGTTAAACCAGGAAGACCGACCATGGTGGGTGAAGCGTTTACGTTGCGTTATATTCCTGCCAGAGAAGATCTGAATCCCATAGAAGTCTTCCAAAACCCGAGACACTTGCAACGGGTTGCGGTTGAAGAATGCCCCGTCGGTGCAATCCTTGTCTTCGACAGTCGAAAAGACGCCAGGGCCGCCTCGGCAGGTTCTATTTTGGCTACCCGCTTAATGGTACGCGGTGTTGTCGGCATGGTTACCGATGGTGGCTTTCGGGATACCGCCGAAATCGCGGATCTGAATTTTTCCTCCTATCATCAAAGACCTTCGGCACCGACCAATTTGACCTTGCACCAAGCCATCGCACTCAATGAGCCGATCGGGTGTGGCGACGTGGCCGTATTTCCGGGGGATATCCTTGTTGGGGATGATGACGGGGTGATTGTTATCCCGACCGCCATTGCCCCCGAAGTCGCAGAAGAATGCATACAAATGACCCTTTTTGAGACCTTTGTACTGGAACAGATTCAAAAAGGAGCTTCCATTATTGGACTGTATCCTCCGACCGATGAAAACATAAAGACCACATTTGAGAAGTGGAAAAACCGAACCAATCCCTACTTCTAGAATAACGGTTTCGAGGAAGACAACAAAATGCTTTTTTAACGCAGTACCAAAATAATCGTAGCAGGCTGGCCATGTATCACGCACTCCTCTCTGAACGGTCAAGTAGCGCTGTACCTGCTGTAATTGATGGAAACTGAACGTTTTCTACCGAATGCGCTACCTCCCTTTTTGCGGCCTTGGAGCATCAATCTTCCAAAATGGTAAAATCGAAGGTCGTTGCCTCGGAAACCCGAAAATAACCCAGCGCGTACCTATCAATATCGGTCGTATTGATAAAATTGCCCCTTACGGTTGCCGGTGCCGTCGCAAACGGTCCTCCACCTCCTGTTTGTTCCAGCAGGAGTTCTACATAATCGTAAAACTGGCTGTCAACTCCATCATTAATAATCGTAACCACATCCCCGGGTTCTAGATCAACCTCATCATCTTCCGTATACAAAAATGAGAATTCGAAGGTGTTGCCATCAAAAAACCGGTCATCAATCGGTTCGTATAAATCAAACCCAAAATCGAACAAATAGTAATTTTCGACTCCTGGGGTATCGCTGATGTATACGACAAGTTCCAAATCCTCATCACTAAAAATTTCCAAGTCTCCCTGCTCTATGCGATCGATAGGCACCGTAGCCATCAAATTGGCTCGAGCCTCGTAGGTGTTGGATTCCGAAATAACGGTAAGTAGAAATGTAGTCTCGAAATTATTTAAAAACTGTAATCCCGCAGCTTCGTAAACACCAGAACCCGGTATCGTTTCCAAAAAATCGAAGGTATCTCCGGTAGTTTCGTTTGTCATGAAGACCGTTGCCCCGGAAACAGTCGGTATCTGCTCTTCAAAAAAGTTAGCGGTTTCGGTTAAGATAACTTGCCCTGTGACCCGCACTGGTATTTCTTCGGAAAACACCCTGAAGTGTGCATCGATATTGAGCCTGACCTCCCCGGTCGGAGTATCGACATCGATAACATCTTGACACGAAGCAACTGACAATAAAACCAAGACCATGGTACAATAGTTTCTCATGGATTTAAAATTTAAAATTGTAACTGATGGAGGGTATAATACCAAAAATCGATGTCCGCAACGCTTCGTTATCACCGGTCTCCCGATTTTCTTCAAAGCTTATGCTTGCAGCGTTTTGGCGATTATAGACATTGTAAAAACCAAAATTCCATTCCGTTTTCCATTTGCGGTCTTTGTTTTTACGTGGGATCAGTGTAGCGGAGATATCCAGGCGATGGTAGTCTGGCAAACGTTCTACGTTTCGGTCTCCATAGATAGGAATGGTAAGCCCTAACTGTTCTACCTGCCCGATGGGATAGTTGGTGGGTTGTCCTGTTTGATAGATGAAATTGGTGTTGAACGACCACTTATCATTGAGTTTATAGGAAGCATTGATCGATACATCATGGGTTTTATCGAAAGGCGTGTAGTACCACTCTCCATTATTGATACCGGGCTCGTTGGTATTTCTTCCTGGGGTACGTTGCTCGGAGCGCGACCAGGTATAAGCGAGCCAACCCCGTAAGCGCCCCGTATTTTTGCGTAGCATAAACTCCCATCCATATGCCCTTGCCTCCCCGGGCAGAATAATCTGTTCAATAGCATTGTTGGCAATGAGGTCGGCTCCATCTATATAGTCGATTCGGTTATCGATATCTTTGTAAAACACCTCCGTTTCCAATGAAAATCGATCGTCTGCCAAGTCTCGATAGTAGCCCAAAGCGTATTGATCTAAAAGCTGCGGTTCTATAAAAGGGCCACTGGGCGCCCAGACATCCAGGGGAGTCGGCGAATTGGTATTCGACAACAGGTGCAGGTATTGGGACATGCGATTGTAACTGGCCTTTAAGGAACTATGATTGTTCAACAGGTATGAAAGAGCGACCCGTGGTTCAAAATTATTGAAGGTCGCCAGGGTTTCGTTACGACTGTAGGTCGCCACCCCAATGGGATCTGCTTCTTGGTATATTTGAAAGTCTTGGTTAAAAACGACCGGGGTATCGTTTTCGTACACGTTTAGTTCATCCTGTCCAAAACGTGTAAAATGACTCCAACGCAAACCGTATCGAAGCGATAGGTCTTTGGAGATTTGGTGTTCAGCATCGATGTAAGCAGCGAATTCATTGGCGTACTTATTGGTAAGTTCTTCCGGAATAATTCCAGAGTCATCACTGTTCGGCACGATCTCACCTGGTTTAAAATGGTAATAGATGTTATTGATGCCGTAATCCAATTTAAGGTTATTGCTCAGATAGTGCTTCAAATCGTATTTGAGGTTGAAATTTACGATGTGCGATTCCCATTCAAACCCCCTCACATCTAGTTCTAGACCATAAAAATAATCCGAATAGATGAGGGAAAGATTTGAGAATAGCTTTTTGGAAAACAAATGGTTCCATCTGAAATTGGCCACCGAATTACCATATGTATTTATGAAGCTATCCCCAATCCCAAAATTATCCCTTCCGAAGTAACCCGACAGATAGAGATTGTTGCTATCGTTGAGCTTATAGCTTAATTTGGTATTCAAATCGTAAAAAGAAGCGGTATTGTCGTTATCGGCGAGTGCCAGGAACAGATGTGCATAGGAAGCCCTCCCGGCAAACAAAAAGGAACCTCTACCCTTGTCAATGGGCCCTTCGGCCAGAAGCCGGCTCGATATGGCACCGATCCCTCCGTTCATCTTAAATTCATTTTTGTTACCCTCGCGTTGGTAAATATCCAATACCGAAGAAAGCCTTCCCCCATAGCGTGCCGGGATACCACCCTTGTACAGTTTTATATCCTTAATGGCATCTGTGTTAAAGACCGAAAAGAAACCGAAAAGGTGTGAAGAGTTAAAGACGATCGCCTCATCCAAAAGTATCAGGTTTTGGTCTGCGGCCCCTCCACGAACGTTAAAACCAGAGGCACCTTCACCAGCATTGCTAACCCCGGGCAATAATAGAATGGATTTGATTACATCAGGTTCGCCTAGCACGGCCGGAATCCTCTTAATACTGCTGGCCGTCAAGGTGTTCACGCTCATCTGGGGTTTTCTGATGTTGTTTCGTTCCACATCTTTGGTCACCACAACTTCATCGAGCTGATCGGCTTCTTCCTCCATTGTAAAATCAAGAGTTACGTTGTCGGTTAGCGACAATTCCCTTGTTATTGATTTAAAACCGATATAGCTTAGTACCAGCTTGTAATCACCTTCCGGTAGGGTAATCGAATAAAACCCGTATTCATTCGTCACCACACCAGTACCAAGGGCCGCAATGGCCACCGTAACCCCTATGAGTGTTTCGTTCCCGATGTTTTCGGAAACGGTGCCACTGATGGTAAATTTTTGTTGAGCCTGTAATGACCCGGTCATCAGCAAGAAAATCAGCGTGAAATATAGTAAGCGCATGTAGCATCTTTAAATCGTACGAACGAATTAATACAATGCGAAATTCGGGTAGTGATGTACGAATTGCCAGAATATTATACCAACCCAAAATTTTCATATACCAACCCCGTGTTTTCTTCCATCAAACCCCAAATAGATACTAATTTTTTGGTTTAACCATTTGGTTGCAATAAATTTGATATTGAAAAAACAAAAAATCAATACATATAATTGATTTTCAATTACTTAAACTCTAATCAACAATAAGTTCTTTTTAAAAAAGTTCATCAAAACCTACTGGGACAATTCGCGTATCTTTACAACCTACTCATGAAACAAACAAAAAAATCAGAAACAGAACAACTCATTCTTGAAGCGGCCAAAAAGGTGTTCATCGAAAAAGGATACGCCGGTGCGCGCATGCAAGCCATTGCCGACGAAGCACAGATCAACAAGGCCATGTTACATTATTATTATAGGAGCAAGGAGGCCTTGTTCACCCAGATTTTGGAGTCGGCAGTAGCGACGATGTCGGGCCAGATCCTCCCTGCTTTACAGGCTAAGGGCACAGTGATGGAAAAGCTAGAATTGCTGGTGACCAATTATATAGACACCATCACACAAAACCCTTATATACCGATGTTTGTGCTAAATGAGTTAGCGCAAAACCGTTTAAATTTCCAAGAAAGTCTTATGGCCAAAATGGCAACGAACGACTCGGTAGAAGAGTTTATGAAGCAGATTATGAAAGAACAAAAAGCTGGGGTCTTGCGACCTATCGGACCGCATCACCTCATGCTCACCGTTATGTCGCTGATCGCCTTTCCGTTCATTGCCAAACCGATCTTTACCGGGGTAATGAAAATTCCCGAGTTTATGTATGCCCAAATGATGGAAGAGCGAAAACAACTTGTTATGGAAATCATAAAAAAATCGTTTTTAAAATAAAATTTTTACTTTTGTATTAACCATTTGGTTAAATTAATTGGTTAATATTAAAACTTGTAAGCGTTCATCTCTTTTGCACCCTCTATGAAATCGAAAAAAACGTCTTCGGCCAAGTCCAGTATCGGTAAGATCCTGCTGCCATTCCTCGTGTTTTGGATAGGTACGGCAACGCTGACCTATGCACAACGATCCAGTCTTCAATTAGAAGATGCCTATACCCTAGCCAACGCGAACTATCCTTTGATCAAGGACGAGCCATTGTTACAGCAACTAACAGATCTTAATTTGCAAATCTTGAATCGCAAACGACTTCCTACCATCGACCTGGTCGGTTTGGGACAGATTCAAAGTGAAAACGTACAAATTGGCACGAACGACCCCAATAGTCCGATCAGTGTAGACGTCCCGCTCGAAAGCTACCGCAGCTATCTAGATATCAATTACAATCTATTTGACGGCGGACTTATAGATGCCAGTAAGAAAACGGAAGCTTCCCAGTTAAGGGTAAATCAACAGGCTTTGAAAGTAAGCCTTCGAAATCTAAAGGATCAGGTGAATTCTTTATTTCTTAACATCCTTTTACTGCAGCAGCAAAAAAATCTCCTTGCTATTTCAAAAGAGGACATCAGCACGAACATCGCTTTGTTGCAAGCGGGTTTTGATAATGGCACCATTCTGGAAAGCGAGTTGGCCAAATTAAAAGTGCGAAAAATTGAGCTCGAATCGGAAGAAATAAGCCTTCAAGGCGATATCGATGCTTTCTTGGAGGTTCTCGGGAAACTGTTGGGCGTTCCAGTAGGCAAAGATACGGTTTTGGCCCTGCCAGCATCCCTGTTCCAGAAAAACATGACACTATCCATTACCCGACCGGAACAGACACTGTTTGATTACCAAACAGAATTGCTAGAAACCCAGAAAGGGATGATCAACGCTGATCGTCTTCCCAAAATAGCACTCTTCGCCCAAGGAGGGGTCGGGTATCCCAATCCCTTAAACTTTGCCGATGTCTCTACCACAACGTACGGGCTCGGAGGATTACGCCTCAACTGGAACATTTTGGACTGGGGAATTGCAAGGAAGGAGAAAAACAAAATTGAAGTACAGAAACAACAAATAGAGGTCGACCGAGCCGTTTTCGAGTTCGACATCCAGCAAAATGAGCGGGAATCACTTCAGAAATTAAATGCTATTGAGGCTCAAATCGAGAAAGATGAACAGATAGTGGCCTTGCAATCCGAGATCTTGAAACAAAGTGCCGTACAGTTGCAAGAAGGCGTGATCAATTCAAACGATTACGTGTTGCAAGTGAATGCCGAACTATCTGCACGCCAGCAATTGGAACTGCACTTGATTCAAAAACAAAAAATACAAATTGAATATCTAACCCTTTTTGGAAAACTGTAGACCATGAAGAACAGCAATTTCACCATCCTTTTAATAAGTCTCTCCTTGGCTTTGGCCGCTTCTTGTAAAGACAACGAAAAGTCCGATGCCTACGGTAATTTCGAGGCTGTCTCGGTTACCGTTAGCGCCGAAGGAACAGGCAAATTGGTATCCTTTGCCCTCGAGGAAGGCGCAAAACTTAAAGCTGGGGAACCGGTAGGTCTTATCGATACAACACAATTGTATTTAGAGAAACTACAACTGCAGGCAAAATTGGAAGCTCTCGATGAAAAATTACAGGACGCGGTTCCCGACATCGCCATTTTACTGGAACAAAAACAAAATGCCGTTCGGGAACGAGATCGTACCCAAACACTCTACGAACAAAAGGCGGCTACTAAAAAACAACTCGATGATTTTAATGGTCAAATAGATGTCCTAGATCAACAGATCAATTCTACCAAACGGCGTATCGGGGTTGCCAATAGAGGCGTACTTTCGGAACGAAAACCACTTCAGGCACAAATAAATCTTATTGATAAAAGATTGCAAGACCATCGTATCGTCAATCCAATAAACGGTACCGTGCTTACGAAAATCGTAGAAGCCTCGGAATTTGTCAATACCGGCACGCCCCTTTACAAGATCGCGAACTTGGGTACACTAAAATTACGGGCCTACACGAGTGCCTCCCTATTGAAAAATATACAACTTAACGATACGGTCACCGTGTTAGTCGATAATGGTGATGACGCATACGAGCGACTCAAAGGTCGTGTTATGTACATTGCCAGTGAAGCAGAGTTCACACCAAAGACCATCGAAACCAAGGAGGAACGGGTGAATCTTGTCTATGCCATTGATGTGGAAGTGCAAAATAACGGAGGTCTCAAAATAGGGATGCCGGGCGAAGTTCAATTTAACCTTGGAAGTGAATAAACCCTCATGCTAGCAATCACGGTCTCACATATCAGTAAAAGTTTCGGAACGGTTCAAGCGCTTAAGGACATATCACTATCTGTGGAAGATGGAGAACTCTTTGGGCTCATTGGTCCCGATGGCGCGGGCAAATCAACTCTTTTTCGAATCTTGACCACGCTCTTACTTGCCGATAAAGGGGAAGGCACCGTCGCAGGGCATCCCATCGTATCGAAGTATAAAGAAATTCGTAAAAAAGTAGGCTATATGCCCGGGAAGTTTTCGCTTTACCAAGACCTGTCGGTTGAAGAAAACCTGAGCTTTTTTGCAACCATATTTGGGACGACCATTGAGGCCAATTATGATTTGATCAAAGATATCTACGTGCAAATCGAACCCTTTAAGAAGCGCTTAGCAGGGCAGCTGTCTGGCGGCATGAAACAGAAACTTGCTTTGTGTTGCGCCCTGATTCACAAACCTGAGGTACTTTTCCTCGATGAGCCGACTACGGGGGTCGATGCCGTTAGTCGAAAAGAGTTCTGGGAAATGCTACAGCGATTAAAGGAAAAAGGGATCGCCATTTTAGTTAGCACCCCATATATGGACGAGGCCGAACTGTGTGATCGAATCGCACTGATCCAAAATGGTCGTATTCTGCAGACCGATACTCCGGAGGCTTTGAGAGCCTCTTATCCCTACCCTTTGTATGCAGTGAAATCTAGGAACACCTACCAACTTTTAAAAAGTCTTCGTGAAACCTTTTACACCAGAACTGTATTGCCTTTCGGTGATTTTTTACATCTGAGTACCAAAGAGAAAATGGCGCTTGATCAGATTCAAAACGATTTAAGGACCAAGGGTTTTGAGGCCATTGAAATTAAAGAAATCGAGGCTACCGTCGAGGACGTGTTTCTTGAACTTAGCGATACCGAAGAAGCTAGAACAACGACCGAACGATAGCGATCAAAAAACAAAACCCCCAAAGTATGACCGAACATGCCATCGAAGTAACGGGACTCACCAAACGGTTTGGTGATTTTACCGCTGTAGACGCCATCAGTTTTCATGTTTCCAAGGGGGAGATATTTGGGTTCTTGGGCGCGAACGGAGCGGGAAAGACCACGGCAATGCGCATGCTGATAGGATTAAGCAAACCTACCGAAGGTGATGGTTTTGTTGCGGGATACAACATCCGCACCGAGGCCGAACAAATCAAAAAAGGTATTGGCTATATGTCACAAAAATTCAGCTTGTACAACGACCTGACCGTTAAAGAAAATATTCGTTTCTACGGGGGAATCTATGGACTATCCAAAAAACAGATTGCTGAGAAAACCGCCGAGATCCTAGAGGAATTGGATCTCTTGGAAGTAGCAAAAAAAACAGTGGGAGCACTTCCGTTAGGTTGGAAACAACGCCTGTCGTTCGCGGTATCAATGGTACACGACCCGGATATCGTTTTTTTAGATGAGCCTACAGGCGGTGTGGACCCGTATGTGCGCAGACAGTTTTGGGAAACCATTTACCAACAGGCAGATGCAGGGCGCACCATTTTCGTTACCACACATTATATGGATGAGGCCGAATATTGCGATCGCGTATCGATTATGGTTGCAGGAAGCATAGAAGCATTGGATACCCCAAAAGAATTGAAGAAACAATTTGCTTCGACCACAATGGATGATGTCTTTTTAAAACTGGCTAGATAATTACATCAAAAATCAACTATGCAACATGAGCAACATCTTGTTTAATCCAAAAATACTAAAACAGCTATTATGAAGAGAATCTTTTTTATTGCGGCATTATTCTTTTTGAGTACCCCCGTATTTGCCCAAGAGACGGGCGATTTGATCATTTCAGTCGATGTGGTCAAAAACAAGGGAAAAGGACAGGTCATCTTTCTTCTATTCGACAAGGAGGATGGTTTTCCCAGGGAAGTGGAAAAAGCGAAATTCCGCGCAGAAGTAAAACAGGCACAATCAAAGGTAAGCCATACGTTCAAAGACATTCCCCACGGAAACTATGCTATCTGCGTTTTTCATGATGAAAATGAAAATGGCGATATCGACACCAATTTTATGGGGATGCCCAAAGAACATGTTGCCGCCTCCAATATGACCGGAATGGGACGGCCTACTTTTAAAAAGAGCAAAATCAATTTTACCGAGTCGGAAAAATCCATTGCTCTCGACTTTATTAACGACTGATCCATGTTCAAGGTTTTTAAGGCATTCGTTCAAAAAGAACTGTACCACATTCTTCGGGATAAGCGTACTTTACTCATTCTATTCGGCATGCCCATTGCCCAAGTACTGATTTTTGGGTATGCCGTCACCAATGAGTTCCGTGATGCCTATCTTGATGTCTATGATCAGGCGGGTGATTATCTAAGCCAGGAACTGGTGCAACACCTGCAAAGCTCCGGCCATTTTAAGGTGAATCAAATGATTCGGTCCGAACAACAGCTAGAAGATGGTTTCAAGGCAGGTACGACCAAATTGGCCATCGTTATTCCGTCAGATTTTGCCTCGGAACTATCCGAGGGTACGTCGGTGACCGTGCAGTTACTCGCCGATGGTTCGGACCCGAACAATGCAAATACCTTGGTACAATATGCCAGTACCATGATCGGTAGCTTTCAACAAGAGCGGTTGGCGCAACCAACAAATCCGTACCAAATTGATGTTCAAACCAGAATGCTGTATAATCCACAACTAGAGAGTGCCCATAACTTTGTACCTGGTACCATTGCCCTGATCCTTCTGATCATCTCAGCGATGATGACCTCTTTGACCATTGCTCGGGAAAAAGAACTAGGCACCATGGAAATCCTTTTGGTCTCTCCCCTTCCGCCCCTACTAATTATTTTAGGGAAAGTAACGCCCTATGCCGCCCTCTCTTTTATAGATGCATTGCTGGTTTTAATTCTGGGCTATTTTGTTTTCGACGTTCCGATAGTAGGCAACTTGGCACTGTTACTGGGCGTATGTTTTTTATACGTCGTTGCCGCCCTGGCATTGGGAACACTTATATCTACCGTCTCAAAGACCCAACAAGATGCCATGCTGCGTTCGCTAATGGGGCTTATGATGCCATCGATGCTCCTTTCAGGATTTATTTTTCCTTTAGCAAGTATGCCCAAAGTGTTACAGGTATTGGGGGCTATTATACCTGCAACCTACTTTATTGAAATTCTAAAAGGCGTTATGCTACGTGGCGTTGGTTTCCATTTGGTGGTTTGGGAGGTATTGATCTTAGTCGGCATGACCATTTTTTTGCTGTTCATGACCTATCGTAATTTTAAAATACGCCTTGAGTAAAATGAAGATTCTTGCCTATTTAATACAGAAAGAGTTCACTCAAATATTTCGCAACAAGGCCTTGTTGCCGATGATGACCATTTTACCGATCGTGCAGTTGATCGTTTTGAGCAATGCCGCTTCCAACGAAGTAAAAAATGTAAACCTGGTCGTTGTAGATAAAGACCATAGTGAACAATCGCGCTTATTAACTCGAAAAATAGTGGCCAACGAGCGTTTTTCCCTTGTTAGTGCCCCCTACAGCAAAGAAAATGCGATGGAAACAATGCAGACCAATGGTGCGGATATTGTTCTGGAAATTCCGCAAAATTTTGAACGTTCCTTTCTAAAGGGAGAAAGGCCACAATTACAGATTTTGGTAAACGCCATTAATGGGCAGCAAGCCACTGTAGGGGTCGGGTATCTTAATAGTATCATCGGTACGTTCAACAAAGAACTACAAACGCGAGTTGGGCAACCTGCCATCGGTAAGAATGCCAACATACAAATCGCTTCTAGGAACTGGTACAACCCCGAAATCGAATATACCCACTTCATGGCGCCAGGGATATTGGCCGAACTGACCGCTTTATTGACAATTATTCTTTCTGCTATGAACGTGGTTAGGGAGCGGGAGATGGGGACCATTGAGCAAATAAATGTAACACCCATCAAAAAATGGCAATTCATCGTGGGAAAACTGGTGCCCTTTTTATGTGTTGGCCTTCTACTTTTGACGGTTGGTCTCATTGCCAGTAAGCTAATTTTTGACATCCCAATGCTCGGGAACATTGGAATCATATTTATGTATGCCATCGTGAATTTGATCGCTGTCTTGGGGTTGGGACTTCTGATATCGAATTTCGCCAACACCCAGCAGCAGGCCATCTTCGTAGCATTCTTCTTTATATTGATTTTTGTGTTGATGTGCGGACTGTTCACTCCAATAGATAGTATGCCTAAATGGGCACAATACTTCACGATTCCCAACCCTTTGGCCCATTTTATCTCGGTCTCAAGAAAAGTATTGATGAAGGGCAGTGGTTTGGCAGATATCAAAATGGAGTTTCTATATACGTTCATCTTGGCCATCCTGTTCAACAGCCTGGCCATTTGGAGCTACAAAAAACAGTCTTAAAATGATACGGCGATACGGAAACCTCACTTACTTTCTTTTGCTTCTAACTGTACTGCCAGGAATGGTCAGGGCTCAGCAAGACGCTCTTGACCAATCCTCAAAGTTGACCGATCGGGAACTACTCTCAAAAATACCCATGTTCTCCATTTATGGCGACAATTATTTCATCACAGGAACCGATTTGCGAGGGCCTGTCACTTCTGATACCAGTGATGCGAAATTTCAATTGGGTTTTAAGCAGTTGCTGACAGATGTTCTTTTACCCTACGATACTTTTTTGTTTTTCACCTATCGGCAAAAATCGTTTTGGGATATTTATAAAGATTCTTTTCCTTTTAGGGAAACTAACTACAATCCGGGTATTGGAATCGCCAAACTTTGGTTCAAGGACAATAAACTCGACTATGGCCTATGGTTCCAATTTGAACACGAATCCAATGGAAGGGACAGCATAAGTTCCCGTAGTTGGAATTTTCTTTCACTACGCTATTCAAAACCGATAGGAAATCATTGGCAGTTTATGGCCAAAGGATGGGTGCCTATCGGTGATATTTCGAGCAATCCGGATATTTTGGATTACAAAGGTTATTTTCAGGTGCGTCTTGCCTATCGCCCGACCAAGAATTTGATTTTTGAAGGTGATTTCAGTAAAAGCTTTACAGCCGATTGGAGGGGGAACGCTCAGGTATCACTTAGTTGGAAACCATTCAAAAAGTCGAATCAGTTTCTTTATGTGCAATACTATGTTGGGCAAGCAGAAAACCTGATTGAATACCAAGATAGTGTAAGCAAGCTACGCATCGGTGTCGCGTTCAAAGAGCTTTTTGGAAATTTTGGAACGAATTGAACCTATCTATTCGTAGATACGAGAACGGCCTTGGTAGACAGATGAATGGCCCTCGTATATCTTTTTTTCATCCACGAAACAAAGTACTTATTTTAGAATAGTAATCGTAAAAAAATCGCCTATCGTAAAAACTACTTCCGGAGAACCAACCTGTATCACCTTGAATCTTTTACTAATTAAACTCTTTTATCATGAAAAGAAACAAGAAGTATTTTTTAAGTCTTTTGTTCGCAACCAGCCTTCTGGTCGTAAGTTGTGAAGATGATGATGGGTCGGTAACAGATGGAACCGAATCCAACGATGTTCCTGGGGTAGCAGTGGTCACAGCATCGGAATTTGAAACTGTCCAAGAAGCAATTGAAACGATTACGTCAGTTTCGGAGAACACTTTTATCACGGATACCGGTACCGCCAAACAAGCCGGTACGGCGGCAGCCAACAAATCATGTGCCGAGGTAACATTCGAGGAATCGGAAGGTGTTATGACGGTAACGATCGACTATGGTACAGGCTGTGAAATCGATGACGAAAACACCGTGTCGGGAAGAATTATACTCACCTATAATACCCAAATAACCGAAGGGGAAGATGTTGCTATCGAAACCACAGTAGATAGTTTTATGTACAATGATATCACTGTCAGCGGAAGTGCCATTACAACCTACAACACCGACAGTAATGACGGTATCGATAACTTTACTTTCTCAACGGAAAGTGATTATTCGTTCGAATGGCCCGATGGTCTCACTGCTACGAGCACGGACGAATCTTCGACCGAAACAATATTCGAAGTAGATCAAGAAGAAAACGATTTTCAATTCTATTGGCTTACTACCGGAGAGGGCGGCACTACGTTCAGCAATGGTGATGTGTACAGCTATGAGATTACCATGCCTTTGCGATCAAATTTCAACTGTCGGTATATCGTTAGTGGTGTTATTACAGTGACCGAGAACAGCGATATGGTAACAACCGATTATGGTGATGGCGCTTGCGACAGTATTGCCACTGAAACCGATCAAGACGGAAACGAAACCACCATTGATCTCGATGATGTGGAGGATGGCGAAGACGAAGTAAGTTAAAATATGTGTAAACCATGGGTATCCCCCTTGAGCTATGTATGGCGTCAACCTACAGATAATGCGTTACTGAAGACATACATAGCTTAGGGTTGAATTGCGAATGGAGAAGCGCTTTTTCAATAGTTGGAATCACCTTGGAATAGAACGGAGTTTGCAGCCTTTTTGAAGCCCGCCCACCATGGTCATGTAGCGACTTGACTTTGCAAATTTTGAAAGTTTGAAATTGCTCGAATTCCTTTTGAACTGAAAGTGTTTCACCGTTCCAGATGATGCCAGAGATTTGATGAACGATACAATACCTATGGTCGTTGGGGGTTCAATGGAAGTTTTTCGTTGTATTCGGCTGTCGGACATTAATGAATGTGTTCATCTGGTCCAACGTCTACAATGTAAATGGATTTGGTAAATGTTCGGACCCGTTTTTATATGAGACTCTCCTTTTCGCTTTTGGCGAAATAGGGATAAAATGAAATTTCTTGCTTTTATACTTTCAGGTAGTTCCTATTCCAAGTTTTGTCCTAGAGGCAACTTGAGATGTATTACAGTTTTAATCTATTAAACACATTTAATATGGTCGCAAATATTTTTAGTGCGGGTAAATCCGAAGATACGTTTGATTTGACCAAGGTTCCTAATGAACGAATTTCCAGTAACGGACCCCATTCCTATCTTCATGAGTATGTAGAAGAACAAAACACGCATCTTTTTATCTTTTCCGGATGGAAACCAGATTCAACCACCTATATAAGATTATTTAAGTTTTATGACAACATCACCTTTACCTATTCGAAACTTCTGTGCCCTACACTGGTGCTTCGCTTCATCCCAAAAGGTCTTGAAGAACGCAATGTGATATTAGATGTTGACGAGGAATTATACAAAAAGTTGCATATCACTAACAATCCAGAACTTCTGTTTGTCAACCATGTGAACGAGGTGCTTTTTAGAACACATTTTTTTGACCTCACGGAAATTGAACATTCTTTGAAATCTATCGTTTCCCAAAGAAGCACTATATGAGAAGGGAGCGCATTGTACGACACCTGGCCCAGCGGATCATGAAACCAAAGACCAAGTTGCTTACCATGGATAATTTTGCGTCTGATCTAGGGTGTAGCAAAAAAACGCTGTATAAACATTTTGATTCCAAAACCGAACTCATCAAGGCGGTATGGGATATCGAATTCATCGATATAGAAGCGTCTTTTTGTAAGAGTGTAGGAAAGGGGGAAGCCCTAAAAGAACATGTCGTACAGACGCTATATCATCTTCATGAAACCATTGCAAAGCTCAGTGATTCTATGTTAGGTCCAAAATCTGGCTACGCTCATCTTTTTTGGGAAAAATACTTTGACATTCGTACCGACATTTTCGAATATCATTTAATACATGCATTCTTACCTTTTGAAGATAAAGTACTTGAAGGTTTTCAGTCGGTCGGGGCACTTGTACAATTCTTATTGTGCACTATGGAAGATTATCATTTTTATGAACCGGGACACCGTCATATACAGGATAACAAGTTTATTGACGGTCTTATTTGGCTTGTTTATAACTCAGTTTTAGCAAATAAGTAAACTCACGTAGGGCTTTTTTCCGCCATAATGGCTATATGCAGTTGGGCAAGCGTCTGGGCGTATAAATCTCGATCAGCGAGTAAATTTTAACCATGTAACAAAAGAATATGCATAAGAAGGTTTTAACTTGTATCATAGTAGTATGGACACTGATGTCGGGTCATGCACAAAAAGAAAATATCTGGACAGTAGGTATACATTCAGGTCTGGTAATCGGTGATTATGAGGATAGCTTCAGCATCAATACGGGCTTGGATGTTTCGTATTTGTATGGCTTATCAAAAAAGATCTATGTCGGTGGTGCCGTGGGGTTGACCAACTATTTGGGAAAAGATTCTGTAAGGACCGGAAACGTCATCAATGATGTTGACGATATTCAATTCGTTCCTGTAGCGGTTAGTTTACGGCTTTCTCCCTTTAAATCGTTTTTGGGTGGTGCGGACATCGGCTACGCAATTGGGATCAATGAAGAAAATGACGGGGGTTTTTATCTCTCTCCACGGCTTACTTATATGGTCAAAAAATTGCAAGTTTATGCAGGTTACAGATTAATTGGTTTGGATGAGAACCTTTCGTCCATACAATTGGGATTTGCTTTTAAGCTTTTTTAGCATACTTTTTAGTTTTTTATGATACATGATACGCAAATTGATGACTAATATTGCGAGTACTACTGACACTCTAAAATACCTTTTTTGAAAATATCAATTCTTCGATTCGTACTCCTCTATTTTGCCTTTTCCTTCAACCTGTTTTCCCAAAAACCCCTTAGTCCCGATTCCAAGAATACTTGGCAGCTTTTAACATATGATGTCGGTACGATTTTTAAAGGAATTGGATATTCATATACCCGCCCGCTGTTCTGGAACGGAGATCAATGGAGTACTTTCGGGAGTGTACTTGCCGGTACGGGACTGCTATATCTTGTAGATGAAGAAACGACCCATTTTTTTGAAGACCATGGAAGTGATGTTCCAATTGCCATCAGGGATTACGGCAGAAACGTGGGAAGTCCAAATATCAATTATACCCTTACCAGTGCGGTATATCTTACCGGCTTATTCGCAAAAGACGAAAAGTTAAGACGTACGGGCGTACTCTTGGTCGCTTCAGCGACCTCTGCGGGCCTTTTACAGCAGGTATTGAAGACGGTAGTAGGTAGGGCACGACCATTGAGCGGTCAATCAAAAGATACTTTTGATCCATTTAATCCTGATCGTAATTACCATTCGTTTCCTTCAGGCCACACTATGGTAGCGTTCACGAACGGTTATGCATTGGGCAAACAATTCAAGAATCCATGGATTAAGGGAGGAATATATACCATCGCATTGATTCCCGGATTATCCAGGCTGTGGGAGAACGAGCATTGGTTCTCCGATGTGGCCTTGGGAGTCGCCATCAGTATTTTTACCGTCGAATCGATTGATCGCTATCTAGACCGCAAGTACCAACAAAAATACCTGCAAAAAGATAAAAAAATAAGCTGGAATGTTCAGTTTGGCATTGGGAGAATTGGGTTGATAGGGAGTTTTTAAAATCTAAAATCCCGGTTGTGCGAAGCGTTCGGTCGAAAAGTGTTTATTGGATGAGCTTTCCGGCCAGTTGTAATAAGTTGATTTCGGCAATTTTCAAGTCGTACTTTGCTTTTGCCAGGTTATTGAGCGCATTAAAAAGGTTTATCTGTGCCTGTCTGAACTCCACTGCGGAAACCTGTGCTAGACTGGCCTGTTTTTGAATACGGCTAAAATTGAGTCGATTCGTGAGTACGTTGTTATCTTCAGCCTTTAACGTAAATTGTTTGTTCATATAGTCCTCGTAAGCGTTGTAAATTTCCGTTTTTAGTTCTTCCTTCGCCCGGTAAAGTTCAATTTCACGGTTCGCCTTGGTGATTTTCGAGGTTTTGATGTTTGTTTGGGTCTTTCCACTGTCAAAAAGATTCCAGGATAGCCCCAATCCCAGGTTTAATCCGTAGGTTTCATTTTCGAGCGCGAACGACGTAACCGGATTAAGACTCTCGTTCCATTCATAGCTGGCACTACCGTTGATCTTTGGCAGGTATTTCGCCTTATTGATTTTGATGTCTAGTTCGCTTAACAATATGTTCTGCTTGTTCAACAATGCCGATACATTATTTTCTTCGGCACTTTGAAGAATATCGTTTTCATCAAACGGTTCGGAAAAGATCACTACCGTATCGATTTTGAATGGGACTGTCACCTCCCGGCCCAGTAAAAGATTCAGGTTGCGTTTGGCGTTCTTCAGGTCCTTATAGGCAGAGGCATACGAGATACTGTCATTGTTCAGGTCTACCTGTGCATTGAGCTGGTCTAATTTGGTACCCTGCCCATATTTGAGTTTCCGTTTGGTACGCTCCAGACGATCAATCGAATTTTCGATGGTCAGCAATAGATTATCCACTACTTGTGCCTGATAGGCCACGTTGTAATAGGTTTCATAAATGGAAATGACCGTATTCTCGATCAGTTGTCGTTCCTGTAATTTCGTGTAATTCAGGTTTTCGGTATTCTTCTTGGAATTGAACTTTCGTTCGAGGCCATCAAAAATTGTATAGTCTGCTGTTATGCCAGCACTGTACGATTCGGTAATGGCATTGTCTACCTCGGTAAGAGAGCCATCGGAAAATACTACACTCTGTACCTCATCCGAATAGTTAACGTTGCCCGATGCGGAAACGCTTGGCAGGTAGCCGCTGTTCAACAGACCTTTCTCGATTTTCGAAATTTCGGTATCGTTCTTGGCGATACGAACGTCGTAATTGCTTTCGATGGCAATTTCAATGGCTTCCCGAACTGTAAGGGTTTTTTGGGCAGCCGTTTTGAGCCCAACCAGTCCCAAGAATATTACCGTTATGGTATTAAAATTCCTCATGTGCTACTTTTTGTTCTTTGATGGCACGTTCCACTTCTTCACGTGTCGGTTTTTTTCCGGTGACTAGGTATTTAAAATATACTTTAACCGTATTAGAGAACGATAGAAAAATAGGAAGCAAAAACAAGGTCAATAAGGTTGCTATAGCAATCCCGTATGAAATGGCAATCGCCATGGGAATGAGGAACTGGGCCTGAAGACTTCGCTCTAGCATCAAAGGTGCCAGACCGGCAATCGTCGTTATCGAAGTAAGGAAAATGGCCCTGAAACGGGCACGCCCTGTCTCATACAAGGCCTCGTCGAACCGCAGCCCCTCCTTTAGATAGGTATTGAACTTGTTGGTAAATACCAGGCCATCATTCACCACTATTCCAATGAGCCCCACGATACCCAAATAGGACAATACGCTCATAGGAAACCCATGTAAGTAATGGCCCCATGCCACACCGATAATGCTAAATGGAATCAATGCCAACAGTATAAAAGGTTGCGAGAACGAACGGAACGTAAATACGATGACCACATAGATCAGAAAAACAATGGCCGGAAAAACTGCTGCGGCCGAATCGGCTATCTTGCCCGCTTCCCGATTCTGACCCTCTGCCGATACTGTAACTTCCGGATATTTCGTCTCGATTATTTGTGCGACCCTAGTGCCCAAATCCTGCATGATCTCAGCCGAACTCACTTGCGGGTTGGCAATATCAGCATCCACGGTCACTTCCCGTATCCCATCCAAATGGTTGATGGCCACTTCTCCGCGTTCTATGGTATAAGAAGCTACCTGTGACAGGGGAACACGTCCGTTCTCGGTACTGATTTCTATGGTGTTGATATTATTGACACTTGATCTGTTCTGATTATCGTACCGTACCCATATCTTTACCTCGTCCTGACCTCGTTGCACCCGTTGCACCTCGTTCCCGAAGAAAGCATTTCGCACCTGGGTCATAAGTCCGTTATAGGTAAGGCCCAACAAGGTCGCGTTTTCCTTTAAAGTCAGATTGATTTCCTTAATGCCCTTGGGACTGGAATCGGTAATATCCTTCACGTCCGGGTTCTGCTTCAATTCGGCATATACCATTTTTTTTGCCTCATTGATTTGATTTATATTCTTTCCTTGTAGCGAAACCGAAATAGGTGCCCCACCGACATTGGCGCCAGAATTGAAAGATAGTTTTTCTAAAATGGGAATAACACCTACTTCCGAACGTATCTGATCCGTGATTTCGACCGATGAAATCGAACGTGTTTCACTGGGGGAAAGGTTCACTGTAATGCTACTGGATGAACTGGTAGGGCCAACCCGCTTTACGGTACCGATAATATGAGGACCGTTGAATTCGTTAGGACCCAGCTCTTCGTTTATTTTCCAAATAACATCTTCGATATGCGAGGCAATCGAATCCGTTATCCGCTCACTAGTGCCTTGGGGAGTGTTAATGGTGGTCACAATCTGGTCACTTGCCGTTGTAGGGAAAAAGGACAGTTTGATCAGACCACTGGTAAAGGCACCAATGGTAATGAGGAATAAAAAAAGCACAATGGAAAATGACAGAAACTTATGTTGTAAACATTTTTTGTAAACGGGGCTATATACCTTGTCCCTTAAGAAGTCCATTAGTTGTTCACCGTATCGATTGAACCTGCTGACTTTATCGATGTTCTTGATATCTTTGGAATGTGCCAAATGTGCAGGAAGGATCAGTAAGGCTTCGATCAACGACACCAGTAAGGTAAGGGTGACTACCATCGCAATATCGCCAAAGAAATCCCCTATCATACCGTCTAAAAAGAAAAATACCGAAAATGCCAAAATGGTGGTTGCAATAGCCGAAAGAATCGGCTTAAGTACTTCAAGGGTACCGTTGACTGCTGCTTTTATGGGTGATTCCCCTTTTTCCCTTCGACTGTAAATATTCTCCGCGATCACGATGCCGTCATCGACCAAAATACCTATGACCAAGATCATACCGAACATCGAGAGCATGTTCAAAGTGACCCCATATTGGGGTAATAGTATGAACATGCCAAAGAATGAAATGGGTAAGCCGAAAGCGACCCAAAAGGCCACACTGGGCCTTAGAAAGAACGATAAGAGTATCAATACCAAAATCATCCCTACAAGGGCATTCTCGAGCAATAGCGAAATTCTGTCCTGAATGGCATCTGCGGTGTTGAAGGTGACCTGCAATTGAATATTATCGTGGGAAGCATTAAATTCCTTTATATAGTCTTTGACACTTTCGACACTGCCAATCAAGTCTTCGGTGTTGGTATTGTTAAGATCTATTTGAACCGCTTGCTGACCATTATAGAAGAGTTGATCCGGATCTTCATTGAAAGTATCCTTGAGTTTCGCAATATCTCGGAGATATACCTTAGAGCCATCGACCGATGATTTGATGACGATGTTTTTAAGATTATTGGCAAAATATCCCTTGTTGTCGGCCCGAATCAAAAATTCTTCATCAACCGTTTTTATAGACCCCCCTGAAATAATGATATTCGCTTCCGCCACCGATCTGGCCACATCTTCAAAAGAGAGGTCATAGCTCCGTAGCTTGGTTTCCGAGATGGCGATCTCAATCTCTTCTTCGGGAAAACCTGTCAGCGAAATCTGTGAAATCCCATCGATTCGCAATAGGTCGTCCTCGATATCTTGGGCGTACTCTTTTAATATGCGGAGGGGGATGTCGTCTCCGGTAACTATAAATGAAATGGCCGGTCGTGTCGGTTTAATGGTCTCGACAACGGGCGGTTCAATATTTACCGGGAAAGAGGGAATTCTATCAATCTCGTTCTTTACCTCATCCAAGATTAGGTTAACGTCAAAACCGGATAAGGTCTCGACCGTTACCGTTCCTCTGTTTTCTTCAGAAACGGAACTCACTCTATCGATACCGATAACCCCTTTTAGGTTGCGTTCTATCTTTTCAATGATGCCTTCCTCAACTTCCTCGGGCGAAGCACCGGGATAGGCAACGGTAATCTGGATGGTTTTGGCCTCTGCCAAAGGAAAAAAAGAAGAATTCATTTTTCGATACCCCAGAAAACCAAAAATCAAGAACCCGATAATGAAGATGTTCACTGCAACCGGATATTTGATAAAATAAGCTAGGAATTTTTTCATCTATAAACTGCAATTTCAAGGTCGTTGCCTAATGGAATCATTGAAAGGGCATCTCTATTTTTGGCCAAAGGCCGATGCTTAAAATCATTGACCTTTTATCTTTACCTGCATACCGGGATAGGCATTGGCGATACGTTGACCGGCGATGAGCATACCGTCTTCCAAGCCAGAGACCACGGCCATATTCCCCTGGTAGTTGATGATTTTTACAGGATGTAACACCAATACATTGTCTTTGACAATGTAGACCTTATTGTTTTCCAATATCAGCGAGTTATCTAGTTTAAAGACATTGGCCAATGCATTGCCCTTTATCTGGGCTTTTAAATATCCCCCATCTCTCAGGTCTTGGTGGTCAACTTCAACAATGATATCGATGCTCTGCGTATCCTGATCTATTTTTCCATTGATCCGGATGATCGTTCCTTGAAAAGACTGCACATTATCGATTGTCTTCAAATCGACCTTCATTCCCTTTTTAAGAAATTTATTATCTGTTGCGGGCACAG
The DNA here is from genome assembly GCA_947493175.1 of uncultured Flavobacteriaceae bacterium. Taxonomy (GTDB): domain Bacteria; phylum Bacteroidota; class Bacteroidia; order Flavobacteriales; family Flavobacteriaceae; genus Pelagihabitans. Next base: position 980,363 of record CANLQD010000002.1, read on the forward strand.
AGAGTCGAAGTTCAAAGTTGGAATCATCTACAAATTCCCCGATTTTCTGACCGCTTCTAACGAGCGTACCCACATTCACGTTCGATTCCGTAACAATACCGCTAAAAGGGGCCCCTATATAGTACTTGCTTAGACGTTCTTCCAAGTTCTTTATATTGAAATAAGTGCTGTAAACATTCTTGCCCGATATAAATAGTTTTTCTTCGTTGGAGCCGAATTCTGGCAAGGGAGGCGTGGTCGAGTTTACGTTTAGGTTTTCTAGGTACACCTCCCATTTTTGATAGAGGTCGGGATAATCGATTTCCATATCGGGCAGCATAGCCGCAAGCTGGTTCATAAGGTCGCTTCGGCTCGATTTAATTTGTGCCTCGTGTTCTTTGCTCTCTATGGCAATCAAGGTCTGTCCCTTTCGAAATCGGTTGCCTATTTTAAATGAAGTTTTAGTTCTTTGGAGTACTCCCTGTACCTCGCTGAACAATTCTATTTTCTCCATAGCCTGTAACGTACCCGTTGCCTCGATCATATAAGGAATACTAGTCAGTGTTACCCGGCTGGCCATAATTTCGACCGCAATAGGTTCGTTAGTTATCTCGGCAACAGGGTCACCTTGACCGTTTAAAAAATTGAACGCCAAGATACCTACGGCGACAATGGCTACTCCCAGAAAGATGCTATATTTTTTTTTCATGCTTTACATACTCATATTTTTCCGCATATAGTTCCTGATTTGAGGTGCTAGATCGTCTTCATACTTTTCAAATTGTTCTTTGGTCAGCACCGTTTCGAGTTCGGAATTCTTTTCCCTTTTTATCTTCTTCATTTCACCCATCTTTCCGAACATAGAACCCTCCTGCTCTATTAAGGATTTTTGTTCAATAGCATATCTTTTATTGATTTCCGAAACCCTTTCTTGCTGTACTTCTGTTAGCTCTAGCTCCTCGGTCATTAAGTTGTTCTGATAATCCGCAATCTCCTCTGCGCTTAGGTTTTCTTGTGAAAATGCTAATTGACCAATGATGAGTAACAGTGTTGTGATAAGAGATTGTAGCTTCATTTTTTAACTTTTTGTAGTTTAACCAAATGGTTGACTAATAGATAATCTAAATCCAATGGACCCTGTTCCTCAGATTCTTTAAAAAGTTGGAAGAAGATTTTGGAAGTAACCTATGAATTCTCAATCCCAAAATTATCGGATGAAGACTACCACATCAAGTAAAATCGACCAATCCGTATTATGTCTATACCAATATGTCCGTTTTAAGGATTTTTTACAATGCGTACCACAAAACCAACAGGTCTTTACCGGTTTGGATGCTATTTAGGCCATACAACCGAGTGACTTCTGGCGTATGTTTTAGTGAAGAAGCGGTTAAAAGGATTTATAGAGACCATCTCCCCGCTGGTAGACAAATCAACAGTGCTTGTATATCTCTTTTTTTTTAAAGTGGTGATCTAGCTATTTTAGTAACCAAGTTTAAACGAATTGGTTACATATGGTACCAGTAAATATGAATTCATATGCTCAACAAAAAATGGCAACTAATTCCATAAGTCATCCGGAAACGTGTTTATAGTAGTCGCGATACTTTCGCCCATAAATAGATGGTTTCAAAAATAGTACTGCCATAAACCTTTATAACCATTCGACCAATTGTGCTTATAGTTAAAAATGTTTCATAGTGATTTTTTAAGTTAGCAGTGAGGTTTTTTTACCCAAAGGCCGCCCTGAATTGGGCGGCTTTTTTGATGTAAAAATGACTACATTTAAGAGTTTGGAGCTTAACTCGAATGGGAAAGACTAAAATGACCTATAAGTCGGTTGTAGAAAATATTTTGCTACTACTGCTCTTTGTACTCGGAGCGAACCTGTTTGTTTTCCTGAAAACAGCCGGACTCGAAACCTTCTTTCTGGATGAATCTTCCCGTCCGTTTTCCATGTCGGAAGCTATTTTAAAAACTTCGATAGGAGGATTTAAAATGGGCCTGAGCATTATTCTGTTCGAAATATATCTTTATCCAAAAATTCCAAAAAGGTGGCCTCTTTGGACCAAACGTGGTATTTGGGTTTTGAGTATTTCGACCCTTTTGGTATTCCATGTATTTACCACACAGATTTCATATGACGTAAACATCGAAAAAAAATCATGGGCAGTTTCCTGGGAAAGTGGTATCGCCTTCTTAAACTCTGGGGTGTTCTACTCTTTTTTCGTCTATTTTATGATTATCAGCATGGCCGTTAGGTTTCTTCGACAACTACGCCTGAATTTTGGCGAAGCTATTTTTTTCAACTATCTGTCAGGAAAATATGCCACCCCATTTGAGGTAGAACGAACTTTTATGTTCATAGACCTCAACAATTCGACCTTTATTGCGGAAAACTTGGGACATCAAAAGTACAGTCGGTTTTTGAACAAGGCTTTCGATGATATTTTGGAGGCACTGCAGGGGTTTGAATTCGATATTTATCAGTTTGTCGGAGACGAAATCGTACTCACATGGTTGGCAAAAGACAATGCAAAAAACAATGTTTTAAAAATGCAGCAATCTATCACTGATAAGCACGTTTCGCTTACTGATTTTTACCAAGGTACATTCGGAACTGTTCCTGCATTTAAATCTGCCGTTAACACTGGAAAGGTGATAGCTACCTTGATCGGTAGAGGCCAAAAAGAGTTCGCCTACCACGGTGATGTACTCAATACAGCGGCAAGGGTACTTCAGTTCTGTAAAAAATATAATAAATCGATCCTAGTGACCGAGGACTATCTGGACGCCTATCCCGACAATCATTCGGCCTTTACACCAAAACTATTGGATTCGGTTCAATTACGCGGCAAACAAAGTTTTAGTCAGATTTTTGCAATTGATTAAGAGACCGTTTTATGCCATATCTTAACCATATAGTAATGCATCATCTTACCATGATATGTAATTTTGAAGACTATGAACACCTCCAATCTAAATACCTTAGAGCGATATAACAATCGAGACGTCAATTGGCTTGGTTTCAATGGACGAGTCCTTCAGGAAGCTACTAACCCCGAAAATCCCTTGTACGAAAGGCTAAAGTTCTTGGCCATCTTCTCTTCTAACTTAGATGAGTTTTTCAAAGTACGGGTATCCAAATTGCGACAGATCGGAAAGTTGAAGAAATCCGTTCGAAAACCCCTCGCGCTAAAACCGAATAAAACCCTTAAAGAGATTCTGGAGAAAATACAAAAACAACAAGAATCTTTGGGTGCGCTATTTTATGATGAACTTATACCGGAAATGCGCAAAGAAGGTATCGAGCTACTTCTAACAGACACATTCAAGAAGAAAAACATCGAACAAAGTCGTGTCCTTTTTAATCCAGACATGGCAAACCAACTCCCCGTTTTTTTTAGTTCGAACGCAACGGTAGAATCTTTTGAAGATGGAATCCTATATTTGGTAATGTCTTTCGAAGACACCGCTGAGTTCGCTTTTTTAAAAGTGCCCACTGCTACCTTTGGAAGGTTTATAGCATTATCTGACACCGATGAACTTAAAACATATGCTTTTTTAGAAGATGTCCTGAAACTGCATGTGCAGCAGCTTTTTCCCGATAAAGCAATAGTTGAAAAATATGTTATCAAAATTTCCAGGGATGCAGAATTGTACCTGGACGACGATTATGAGGGAGAATGGGTGCAGCAAATTTATGATTCTCTCTCCCAGCGCCAAGAAGGGCAACCTACCCGCCTGCTTTATGAAGAGGGCATGCCAAAGCCTTTCCAAAAACAGCTAAGAAAGCTCTTAGGTCTTGGAAAAATAGATATGGTACTTGGTGGAAAACATCATAATTTCAGTGATTTTTTCGCCTTTCCCAGAAAGGTTGCAACCGAGAAGTTATCCTATGAACCAATGCCGCCTCTACCCCATCGAGATTTTGAAGCACAGGACGATATATTCAAGTTGATCACGGAAGCAGATCGTCTGTTACATTTTCCTTATCAACGTTTCGACTATCTAGAACGCTGGTTGGAACAGGCAGCAATGGATGAAAGGGTACAGACCATACATATTTCGCTATACCGTGTAGCCAGTGACTCTAAATTGACCTCTGCTTTATTAACTGCGCTGAAACAGAAGAAAGAAGTGAACATTTTTGTGGAGGCCAAGGCGCGTTTTGATGAGGGCAATAATCTTAAATGGGGGCGTATTTTCGAAGAACACGGGGGCAATGTGTTGTATAGTTTTCCGAATGTAAAAGTGCACTCCAAGATTTTGTTGATCGAACGTATCGAAGAAAAAAATAGTCGTCACTATGCTTATATCGGCACTGGTAACTTTAATGCCAAGACGGCCAAAATATATAGTGACCACGGACTTTTTACGGCAAATCAAAAAATTACAGGGGATTTAAAACAAGTCTTTAAAGTACTAAAGCGCGAGCTGTTATTACCAAAACTGAGCACACTGTTTGTATCCCCATTCAATACAAGAACAGGTTTTGAACAGCTTTTGAAAAATGAAATTGAAAATGCCCGGCTTGGGCTTCCAGCCCGGATTTCTATAAAAATGAACAACCTAGAAGATAAGACAATGATCAATTGGTTCTATGAAGCTAGTCAGGCGGGGGTACAGATTCGTTTGCTGGTAAGGGGTTTTTGCTGCTTGATACCAGGGATTGAAGGACTCAGCGAAAACATTCAAGTTGTCAGTATCTTAGACCGTTTTCTAGAACATGCGCGAGTTTTTCTTTTTCATAACAATGGTTCAGAAAAATTATTCATGGGAAGTGCCGACTGGATGACCCGAAATCTCGATAAAAGAATAGAGGTGTTGGTACCCATAGTAGACCCACGGATTTTTGAGGAACTAAAGCAAATTCTGGAAATACAGTTTGCCGATAACCAAAAAGCACGGATTATCGATAAAGAAGGTAGCAATCGTTTTGTGAAAACCGATTCGGATACGGAAATAATTCGTTCCCAAACAACTATTTATGAATATTTACAAAAACAACGAGCGGTCGAGGTTGACTGAAAGACACAAATCAAAGGCCCACACGTTTCATGAAATCGTTCTTGTAGCTATCCCCTATGGGAATTCTTATATCGTCGATTACGATTTTGCTCCGCTGTACCGAAGCGATGTAGTTAATATTGACCATGAATGACCGGTGTACCCGAAAAAATTGGTTCTTTGGCAGTTTGCCTTCCATTTCCTTGAAACTCATCAATGTCAATACCGGTTTATTGGAACCTCCCGTTACATGAATTTTCAAGTAATCTTTTAGTCCTTGTACATACTTTATATTGTCGAACTCCAACTTAATGTTTCCGTATTCCGACTTTATGAATACAAAACCGTCTTTGGCAGGTATCGCACTACCAGCAGAAGTAATGTTCCTCATAGGCACTGCGATGGTTTGCTTTAAGGTATGCATCTCCTTTGCGCGATTCACCGCTTTTACAAAACGGGCAAACGGAATAGGTTTCACCAAATAGTCTACCGCATTCAGTTCAAATCCGTCAATCGCATACTTTTGATAGGCGGTTGTAAAAATGAACAAAGGCTTGTTATCGAGGCTTTTTATAAACTCCAATCCGCTGATTTGGGGCATTTCAATATCAGAAAAAACCAAATCTATTTTCTCCTTCACCAACAGCTCCATCGCTTCCAGCGGGTTCATGAATACTTCTACGACCTCTAAATAGCCTACATCCTCACAATACGACTTCAAAATATTCAGGGCCAGTGGCTCGTCATCTACGATAATACATTTCATCTGTTCATTTTTATTGTTTTCGATAGGTCAGATGTAATTCGCCAATAAATCTCGGTGGGTATAAAGATTATTATGGCTCATTTCATACTATTATTCGTTTAATGTTAAATGAAGGTCCACGACAAAATCCCCATCCTTTTTCTGTACTTGTAACGCATGTAACTTGGGATACAGGAAATCAAGTCGATTTTCTACGTTCTTCAAACCGATACCCGAATTCATTTCATCGACCTTTTGAACACCTATTAGGTTAACCGTTCGAAAATAGAGGTGATCATCGTCGATCTCAATTTTAATATCGACTTTGGTCATTCCCTTGAAATCAGTACCGTATTTAAAAGCATTTTCAATAAATGTGATCAATAACAAAGGTGCTATCTTTTTGTCTTCATAATCTCCTTTGACCTGAACCTTTACGTTCTCACTATTCGATAGTCGCAACCGTTGCAAGGCCACATAGTTTTGTATATAATCGATTTCCTTTTCAAGGTCTACCTGATCTTGATTGGCCTCATACAGCATATAACGCATCAGTTCCGAAATGGTAATCACAGCTTCAGGAGCCTCCTTCGACTGGTTTCTTACGAGTGAATAGACACTGTTCAAAGAATTGAATAAAAAATGTGGGTTCAATTGTGCCTTTAAAAATTCCAATTCGGTTTCGGCCCTTTGTGCCTCATTAATCTTTGCAATACGATCTCTATAATAGAAATCCTTTATCAATCGCAAGGTACCTCCCAGCAAGAAAAAGGCCAGGGAGGTGAAGGCCATGGTAAAGTATTGCAGGTTTTGTATTGAAGGTCCATCTGGAAATGCTGTAAGCCCTTCAAACCGTTCATAGGGAAAAGCCACTGGTAAGTGTGCTACCAGAAAATTGAAGCAAACCAAAAAACAGATGGAAGTTAACGCATACACTGCCATTTGTTTTCTCAATAACAATTTGGGCACTAAAAAGGAATAATTAACATAAAACAACAAAGGCGGAAAAAAAGCCTTGATAAGCATTGGGGTGGGTGGCGTCCTAAAATTAAAGGTGGTAATGAACACCGGAAAAGAAGCGATACATACCCACGCGATGATATGGATATACAGTTCCTTCATCCTTCTAGGACGCTTTGCTCCAGAGGTATGCGATTTTAAATCTGAAATACCCTCATTCTTTAAAAGTAATGCCATGTTGGTTTAATTCACTGATGGTTATCGAGGGAGTTTGCCGTTCTCTAAGCTTTTTTACGACCAGCCTCCCAGTACTTTGAGCATCTTTTTCTGAGCGGAAGTATTGGGCACCCCTGACAGCTGGTATTTGTTCCTGGCGAATCAGTAGTTGCCCATCTTCATAAATCTCATAGTACCAAAGGCCATCTCCCTTATGGGTTTGCAGTTCGTATGATGCCCCTTGAATCGGAATACTTTTATCGTATTCCAAAAAAAAGCCCACCGCTAAAACTACAAGGCCGATACAGATAAATACTAAAATATGCTTTCGTTGGTTTTCCACAGGTTAAAGTCTTCATAAAATCATGATACTCATTTGGTTAATCGTCTTCTTCTTCTTCCTCAAATGGGAAAAACTCGCGATTATCGTCCAAATACAAAGTAGCACTACTGCCTAGGGCCAAGAATGCACGACCACCGGTAGAAAAGCCAATAGCACCTCTTCTGGCAATACCTTCGTATGCGGTCTTCTCGTCCCACAAATCGGTCGAGGGATTATATTCCCATACGCTGGAAACGGAACCAAGTCCAGATTCACCACAAGCGATATACCCTCTATCACCGATACTAAAGCCGACCGCGTTGCTTCTGGCCACCCTGTAATCATCGTCATCGTCTAGGTCTAATAAGGCTGTCCAGCGCTCCTCATTTGTATCGAACACCCAAAAATCGGTTTGGTCCAAGCCATTGGATTCCCCGGTGCCAAAGTAAACCTTGTCACCGATGGTAAAACTGGTCGCATCCCTTCTTTTGGTTCCTCCGAAACCGACCAATTCTGTCCAACGATCGGCCGCCGGGTCGTATTTCCAAAAATCCTTACGATCATTGTCCCCATCGTATCCGGTACCGACGTAACCGGCAGTTGCCGAGTTAAAAGCAGCCGCCCCTCTTCTTGGGGCACCACCAAAGGGGGCGATCGAATCCCATCGGTTCGCTCCGACATTGTACCTGTAAAAATCGTCCAGTTCATCGTCCCCATCGAACCCAAGGCCAACAAATCCGTCCCCGTTCGCAGTGAATCCTACGGCCGAACTACGTTCTATCCCCGGGTAATCGGCTAGTTGCCGCCAAAAATCTCCTTCAATATCGTATTCCCAAAAATCCTTCAGGTAGTCATCCCCATCGAAGCCAGTGCCCATATATCCCTTATTTCCTATGGTAAAAGCCGCAGCACTGCTACGGGGGGTACCATCAAGAACGGAACGATCTACCCAGTTTCCCAGGTTATCGTCATCGTCATCATCGTTACTGCAGCTAGCTACGGCCAATAAAAGTATCAAAAGGGGGGCGAACTTTAAGGCTGCTCGATTTGTATACAACCTTTCAATCATTGTTTTCATGTACGTATTTGTTTAAGTTAACTGTTAATCCCATCGTTATATATACCGAACCATTGGTATCAAAATCATTCAACATGACCGTTGCTTCGTCTAAAAGTTGCAAACTATTTTCTGTGAGATACCCCACCTTTACCAGCGTATTTAAGTAAGGCTGTATGCGAAAGGTGTGCTCCAGACCAATGTCTAGTGCCTTGTATTCCAGTTTAGCATCGTTCAGATTTGGCAGCCCATTGTCATTTAGGGCTCCCGAGAGGTTGGTAAAAGAACCTTCAGGCGCTACGGATAAGTTGACCTGGTGCCGCTCCCCGATGTTTCGGTATACGTGCGTTTCGGGAAAACCCAAACGATACCCCATATGGTTTCCCAAAGTACCGCCTACCGAAAGAATAGGGTAGAAATCAGGTTCCCCGAACAAGGCCCCATAACCGAGCCCGAACCGAAAACCAATATCATTTTTTTCGCCAATCCATTTTTTAAGGAAGGCTATGGAACCTGCATACTGTACATCATCCCAGCTGAGGCTTTGTGACAGATTTGAGGAAATGACAGGGGAAAAAAATACCTTCATACCCCAAGCATTTGAAAAGTTTGAACGGTAAAAAACCCCTGCCGCAATCTGGTGTATTTCCTCAAAAGAATCTATAGGCAAGCCTACCGTAGTATCGAAAAAACTGAACATTGTTTTCTCATATAGAAACTGCCCCCCTAAGACATTGTTTTTGGGGAAGGCAATCCTTGGAGTAAGGGCTATGGCATAATTACCCCAAGATATATCTCCTGCAGATGGCACCATCCGATACTCGAACCGGGCAATATCGTCATGGATTCCTTTTTGGGCCGTCATCTTTATCATTATTAAAAAAAGGAGAAGAACGCTTAAAAAATGATTTTTCACTGATCGATTTTGAATAAAAGTATTGGGGGTACATGCCACGGAGAAAAAAAATAGACCAGTCGCCGAAATCTATATACTCAGCCATATATTCTATCTACCAACTAAGGTATTGGAGCTTTGTCGGATGATTTAAAGGGTTGGTCTATAGATTGATTAAATTGGTATAAAATAGTTCGGAACCGGCGCCCATTCAATTTTATTTGTGGCAAATTAAATTTTATGCGACTGCTGATTTGGATGCTTTATAGTGCCATCTTATTTAGTTCTTGTTCTGTAGAAAATCGCGAAATTCCGACTTTAGAGGTAGGGCAGGATTTTACCGACTCAAACGTTCGGGTGGTGACCATTGATACCTTTACAGTGGCGCTTTCAACCTTTAAATTTGATAGTATCAATACCTCCGCAAGCAACCGATTGTTGGTGGGCGGGTACCAGGATGTATATTTCGGCAGGGTCTTTAGCGAACCTTATTTTGAACTATCGGCCATTGATTACGATATTCCATTAGACGCCGAACTTGATAGTATTGCCTTGATACTAGGGTACGACCGCTACTTCTATAACGATACCACCCAAATAGCCGAAATCAATATACATCGATTGTTAGAGGATGTGAACGCAAGCGACGATATTTTTTACAATACCACCCAGCTTGAATTTGATAGCATTCCCCTGACCAGTCGACGTTTTTTTCCAGAACCTGTGGATGAGGATTCGCTCCACATACAAATTCCATTGGATTTTGGTCAAGAATTGTTCGACTTGATACAGGACAACGATATTAATAGTGATCAAGAAGTACGCGAACGATTTAACGGCCTTACCATTAGAAATGCTTCGGAAGGGAATGCAGCCGTTGTTGGTTTCACTAGGGACCCCGAGAGCACCTATCTACGCTTCTTTTATTCAATTCCAGGAGAATTCGAAGATGATGAAGGTGTCTTTGACCTCTTCATCAATCAGAACGTCGGGTTGCCGAGAGCCTATAATCGCATTCAGAGTGATGTGTTGAATACGCCACTGGATACTTTGACCGACCAAGAAATAAATCTCCCGTCGGCATTGAGTCAAAACCTTAGCTTTATCCAATCAGGAACAGGTTATGCCACGAGAATCGAGTTCCCTACCTTAAAGGATATTGGGCAAATCCCAGGCACTGGAACGGTGCTCGAAGCCGCATTGGAACTACGACCACCAACCAGTTCTTTCTCTGACGACCTGCCGATACGGGATTCTTTGAACGTACAGATCGTAGATCCCAATAATGTGATTACCCAAACGATTGTCAACGGGAACGGAGCGGTACGTGCACTCATCAATCAGGAGAATGCGGAGTTCAACGACCTGTTTTATCAAATTCCGTTAGTGACATATCTAGATCAAGAGCTTTCCCAAGTTCCGGAAATTGAGGATGCGGTGGTTATTTATCCCAATAATTATAACGCTACCGTAGATCGTATCGTGCTACAGGGCGATGGAAACAATTCATTTAGAGCGAAACTCATTCTAACCTATGCCATTTATGATGAATAGAACCATGTGGTGCGTTTTATTGATGGCGCTCTTACAATCCCATAATACAATAGGGCAAACAAACAATCTGACAGGGTCTCCCTATTCCCTTTTCGGGCTTGGGGTCGGAACCAATTCAAACATCGGTAAGAACAGTGCCTTGGGCAGAGGTGGGTATGGCTTGGAAGGTACCGGTTTTATTAATAACTACAACCCAGCCTCTTACGCGGCCATTTATGAAAAGTCCTTTATGTACGATATTGGTTTTTTAGCAGAATTGAGCACCGTTGCCAATCAACAGAATGAGGAACGAAGGTTGGCGGGCAATCTTTCCAGTTTGGCCATCGCCTCAAGTATTAACAAAAAATCGGGTTTCGGACTTACGCTAGATCCCTATTCCGACGTAGGGTATGCCGTTATCGGTATCGAAGGTAATATCGAAGGGTCTTTCGATACCTTTAATAGCAACATTTTTGGATCTGGCGGTTTAAACGACCTAAAGCTTAGCTACGGGTATCGCGTAAACGATTACTTAAACCTTGGATTGGGGCTTTCCTATCTTTTTGGCAATATTGATGAAAATGAGCAAATCAACACAGGTACAAGCTCGCTTACGGTACAAGAGACCAACCGTTATTTCGGTGCTAGAATCGATTTTGGTGCCCAAGGCAAGCTCAACGATCGTTTGGTATTAGGGGCCAGATGGCAACTACCCACCAGCCTCAACGCGCGAAGAGATCGCAATGTACTAAAGTCTACAGGCTTATCTCTTGCCCAAATTCCCGTAGAAAGTACCAGTAATGCCACGATTACGGACTTTGATCTTCCTTTGGAAATAGGCACAGGCCTTGTTTTTAAGCCTATTACCAGTATAACCCTTAATCTCGACTATACCAAAAGCTATTGGAGTGCTACCGATCAGGACGATAATATAGGAACCTTTGTGGATCAGGATATCTACGCTTTCGGGGCAGAATATCTCAAAGATGATCAAAGTTTCCGATTCTGGGAACGGATGCGTTTTCGGGTAGGTTTCAATTACGACAGCGGGTACCTTAGGGTGAATGATGAAATTATTGATAGTTATTCGATCACCGGTGGACTCGGTATCCCATTGGGGAGATCTACCCTAAACCTTTCCTACGGCTATCGCGGTAGCGGTTCTGCCGAAGGCATTCTGGTGCAGGAAACATTTCATACGTTCAATGTGAACTTCAGCCTTCGGGATATCTGGTTCTTGAAGCGAAAGGTGAATTAGGACCTGTTCATGCGATTTATCTTCGCTGCAGCGCCATCCAATTCATTAAGTTCACCGGTTTCCCATCTACTCGTACGGGACTCCCGTCAAAATCAAAATCAGCATGGTTCGCATGGGAGTAAATCCAGGAGAAGTGTCCATTGTAGCGATAACCATCCCCTCCATAAAAACCAGTAAGGTCAACGGCATGATCGTAATATGAAAAATGAACATTAGGGGCGCCAGTGGCTTTCAAACGCCGGTACAAGGGCACCACGGTTTCGTCGGGAACGGTTACCTGATCATCTTTACAATGCAAGAACCAAATAGGTTTGTTTTGAATGATTTCTAGTTGTACATCGCTGATATACTTTGCATGATAAGCCAAAGCGCTAATATAGGCTGCGGCAAAATAATTAGGATGTTCCAACAATAGCTTCAAGCTCATATACCCCCCATTGGAACATCCACCTATATACACTCGATCGGCATCAATGTTGGGACGGTCTGTTACATATTTTTTAATCAAGCCCATTAAGGCATCATTATAAATATCATTTTCCTTGCCACGGGTATACGCCCCAGAGGCACTTTGCATCCAAAAAGTCGGGGTCTGCGGCACTAAAACATACGCTCCACCAAAGATGCCCTGAATTTTTTTGGAAGCGTAATTGGTGGCCTTGTTCGCTACCAAAGGTATACTGGGGTCGGTTCCTCCTTCACCTCCACCGTGTAACCAAATGATCAAAGGTCGTTTTTCTTCCTTTGCTGTGGGTTCAAAAGATGCATATGTAAGTGCAGTGCCATCCTTATGGGTATAGGACCCTGAAAGATCAAACCGATCCACTAAGGGCTGTATACGCCCTTTTTCCCTATTCCAGATTTCGCCAGTGCTTTTTTCAGTAATTGACAAGCTGTAATCAACCCAGTGATTGCTGCCCTGATTGTTTTGGAAAATATACTGAATAGGGTTTCCCAGCGTCTCCTCCGGACCGACCAATAGCGCTAAGGTAATGTGTTTGCCCTTGGCAACACGATTCCCTTTCTCATCTGATACATAGGCATATAATACATGTCGTTTGCCAGAGGCTTGGTCAGGGGTTATTTCGACCCCTTCGTAACCACGCTCGGCAACTACTTCATAATCTGATGCATTTACTTGCGAAATAATTTTAGATTCATGTAAGATGACCTTATTGACCCCTGGGCCCCAATCATAGCCAGTTATAATCAATGTGTAGGCATTCCCTTTGTCCTGGACCGGTTCTTTCATATACCTTTCATTCGTATTTGTAGCGGATATTGGGAATATAAAGGAAGTACAGAATACCACCAGAAGAATTCGAATCTTAGTTTTCATGGTCAAAAGATTTAGTTGATATGCACCGTAAGCCCAATATAAGCTATTTTTCACTACTTTCCGGATGGCAACGAAGAGGCGAGCGCGTTGTCGAAAATGCGTATAGCAAGCAAATCCCCGATTGCAGCTACGGTTATCAGTTGCCCACACCATGTAAAATTGAACACCGGAGTATGATTCAAGGCTACTAACCGAAACACTATGCCTTTAAAACACATGGGTTTTAAGAAAACACAGAATTCTTTTTGAACATTGCTCCAAATAAAAAATGTACAACTCATGGTAAACCACTTCATGCTCTCGTTGCAACTACCTGCTGCGAAGTGCCGTTCCCTTCTTGTAGAAAAGTGGTAGCCCCTACCATTCGAGAGAACGTCTTTTACTAAGGTGCATACCTGCCTACTACAAGCAGGGGTTCTACCAATGATTGTGACCCATGAAAATCGGCCCCTTAAACAAAAAGTAATATCAATGTAAGAGCCATACCGCCAAGGGTAAAATACATTCCCTTTTTAAAAATAGGTGTCTTTGGACTGAACATCCAAAAAGCCGATACCACATAGAATAAAAGTGAAAGACCAAAGATGACGTTCAAAAGGAATAGCGGTTGACTAGAAGTCGCTTTATGGATTTTTGTCATCTTATCCATCACATAGGGTAGTTTCTTTTCGGTATAAATCGCCATACCGGTCTCCTTATTGTAGGTCCCATCTTTGAAGTACAGCAACCCATCGGCTTCTTTTTCGACTTTGAGCCGTTTCTTCTTTAACGCAGTACCGAGGTTTTCGGCCGTAATATTCGGAGACAACTTTTTTTCAATCTGGATTTCTTTCTTCAAAAAATCGGTATTCCTAAAAATCAAAACAACCCCGCTTATGGCATACATAGCCATAATGCCTGCCAAAAAAAAGCCCAAATAGCGATGAATTATGCGCATGTACATAGCCGTCGTCATCTTCATAAGAATATGGTTTTAAGAATTTTCAATGATTAAAAACGCTTGCGAAAATAACGTTTTCCAAACTCTTTAGAATAAAAATCATTTCGCTTTTTGAAGCAATATTGAGGGAATCTCTTTTCGTAAAACCATTGTGAAATCCCTTTTTAATTCCGAAAATTGGCCAAAAACTCACATTCTACGCCGCTGACCTGAATACTGCATGGCCTCTCCTTTTCCAAAACCATAGCTAAAACCAAATGCTACAAAGGTTCCCCGCAGTCTTCTACTGTAGATTTCAAAATTGGTCTGAGAGATTTCATTTTCATTGATACGCGAGGCAAACAGATCACGTACACTCAGGTTTAAAACAGCCTTGCCTTTCATGATATTCTTGCGTAAACCAAGATCCATGAACAACATATCACTGATCGTGCCCTGCACTGTTTGGTATCTAGATCGGTAGTTGCCCGTCGTTTCCAATTCAAAATCGGCAGGCAATTTTAACTTCGCCATTAACTTGGAAGACCATTGATTTCCGTTAAAGTCAAATACGGTATTTTCAAAAACACCTTCCCGTTGAAATTGGTTATAGTTGAAATCTCCATTGAGTGTCATCCATTTAAACGGACTGTATTTTGCGTTGAACTCGATTCCGATAATACTATTTGTTCCAATGTTTTCGGGCCGAACCGTGTTTACGTTGTCCTCAAAGAAAGATACCCGTTCTATGACGTCGGTCGTATACCGCTGGTAAAGCCCGAAGTTTAAAGAGGCGCGCCCCAGAATATAAATACTGGTAATTTCATAGGAATCTGTGAATTCTGGTTGTAATTCGGGATTTCCTTGACGGATGCTAAAATTATTTCGAATGTTGAAAAAAGGATTCAAATCCCAAAGTCTCGGTCGATACACACGTCTTGAGTAGCCCGCCTGAACCGAAATCTTATCCGTGAATTTATAAGAAGTATGAAAACTCGGAAAAAGGTTCGTATAGTTTTGATCGTTGGTCTCGTTGGTAGTGGCAAGGAGCGTATTTAAATCGGTCTGCTCCAAACGGAGCCCTCCTTTTACACCCCATTTTTTTCCTTCATAGGCCGCAGTGCTATATACACCCAATACATTTTGATCAAACTCAAAAATATTGGTGAGTCCTGGATCGGCAACAAATACCCCATCAACCAAGTCGGCCACTTCAAAGTCGTTGCTTACATCGTTTATTACGTATTGCGCACCCGATTCTAGCGTCCATTTCTCATTGAACGGGCGCGTATAATCTAGCTTAAAGGTGAATACCGATTCCTGAAAATCGGTACGGGTCTTCTGCTCCTCATCGTTCGGTTCGCCACTGATGGTAGTGTTTACAAAGTCGGATGACTGGTCCTTTCCAAAAAAATTACCCAAAGAACTGAATACCAAGTTGTGGTCTTCATCGCCATCAAAATCTTTTTTGTATTGCAGCTCAAACTGGAGTTTTGGATTATTGGCCTCGGTCACCTCGACCCTTTGCCACTCGGAGGTGACCGTATTTGCAGCATCTAACGAGCCGAAGTTGGTCGTAGAAGGTTGATCTTCCAGTTCCAAAGCAAAATTTCCTGAAAGGGTCAATACATTGCTCTCATTGATGTAGTAATCGGTGCCTAGTACAAAGTTGTAGTAGGTCTCATTCCTGAATTCGGTGCCGGTCGACAAGATGGTCGTATTGTTGACCAGATCTACATTTCGATTGATTCGATCATCGGGCAGTTCGCGAATACCGAAACCCAGCTGACTGAATAGATTAAATTTTTCTCCCCTACGATTTAAACTTACTCCGATACTGTGGGCATCGGGTGCTCCCGTGTTTACGGAAACCGAGCCATTAAGCCCTTTTCGTTGCTCTTTTTTGATGACGATATTAATGATACCTGAGGTACCTTCAGCATCGTACTTGGCAGACGGGTTCGTAATGACCTCGACCCGATCGATCATATCGGCCGTAATCGTTCCCAATGTGTTGCCCTCTTCACTGGCGATTACCGAGGGTTTCCCATTGATAAGTATCTGCACTCCTTGGCTCCCCCTTAAACTTATCTGTCCTTCAATATTCACGTTTACCGAAGGCACATTATTCAAAACTTCCAGGGCACTGGCCCCGGTACTACTCAAATCTTTGCCCACATTGAACACGCGCTTGTCTAGTTTAAACTCCGTACGGGAAATTTCTCCCTGCACCACTACTTCCTCTAACTGCTGGGCATCTTCTGAAAGTGTGATCGTACCTAAATCTATGGTTTTGGTAGCTGTAGGAGGTTGCCCAAACCTTTTACTGGAGAAACCAATAAAGCTGACTTCAATATAAAAATCGGTAGCCGTTGTCTCTAGTATGAACCTCCCATCGTCGGTAGTGGTGGTTCCTGAAATCGGAGTTTCGGTTTCATTATCACCCACCATAACGGTGGCAAAAGCAATGGGGAGCCCGGAACCTTCTTCCACTACCGTCCCCGTAATCGTGATGGTACCTTGAGCCATACTGGTTTGGCAATAAGAGGAAATGAACAAGAATAAGGCAATAATTCTAAATCCGGCAAGTCGTATCAAAGCACTATGATTTGCCTCAAAATTCCTCAATTTGAGCTATAAACGAAAATAAAATACTGTGAACGACAAGCTCTAGCTGGTCATCAACATAGTTTTCTTTAAATTAACGACGATTGTTGTTCAGGGGACGAACCCTGTCGTTGGGTGTATTCTTATTTCGAAATCTGACACAATCGCCTAGATTTAGCAATAATTTAAGGATAGTCAATTGATTTCAAGGAAAGAATTACTGTTTCAGGTCGTGTTGCATATCGTGGTGTTTCTGTTCTATTCCTTCGATAGGAACAATCCCCGAATTACATGGATACAAGTACTATTTTTTCTTGTTTACGCCCTTGGGGTTGCTTTCATCACCTACTATTTAATGCCCAAGTTTCTATATCAAAAAAAGCATTGGCGATTTTTCGGTGCGGTGGCCTTAGTAATTATTGGGATGGTGCTTTTGGAAGAACTGGTTTTAGAAAAGATCTTTTATCCCAATACGAGAAGAGCCAACGTCATACCCGGCATTTACTATATTTGGTTCGATATACTCCCCATCATTGCTATTTTGTCGGGATTCAAGTTCGGTTGGGACGCGTTGCGAAAGCAAGAACAAATCGATGCGCTTCAAAGCACAGTACAAGAAAGTGAACTACAATTCTTAAAATCACAGATAAATCCGCACTTTTTGTTCAATAATATGAACAATTTATATTCCTATGCCTTGGAGGGTTCTTCAAAAACCCCGGAGATTATTCTGGAATTGAGCGGAGTCCTTCGCTATATGCTTTACGAATGCAAAGAAAAGTTCGTACCCCTTACCAAAGAAATAGAACAGTTACATAACTTTATAAAGCTGAATAAATTACAAATAGAACATCGTGGCAAGATCCATTTTGACATTGATCATATAAACGGGAACTACCGGATTGCACCTTTGATTTTAATCGTTTTCATTGAAAATGCCTTTAAACACAGTCAATCTGGGCAGTCTAGAGATATTAAGATCGATATTCGAATACGGCAATCGGGAGCGACCTTGATATTTGGTTGTAAAAACAATCACATGGCTTCCCAAACCTTGGATGTTGTGGCACAGGGAATTGGATTGCAAAACGTTCAAAAAAGGTTGCAGTTACTCTATCCCGATCGCCACAAATTACAGATTGAAGAAGGTCCCAATAGCTATGAAGTACAATTGACCATGGAACTTGAAAAAACGGAAACGACATGAACTGTATTATCATTGAAGACCAGCCACCTGCGCAACGTATTCTTAAAAAGTTTATCGAGGATGTTGATACACTTGAACTAACGGGGATTTTTTCAGATGCTGTTCAAGCCATGGAATACCTGAAAAACGCTCCTGTAGATTTGCTTTTTCTGGATATTCATCTGCCAAAAATATCGGGAATCGAATTTTTACGTACCATGAACCAAAGGCCCCATATAATCTTAACAACGGCCTTTACAGAATACGCCCTGGAAGGATATGACTTAAATGTAGTGGACTATTTGCTAAAACCCTTTTCATTCCAACGTTTTCTGCAGGCCATTTCCAAGATACCAACAATGAGGGAAGAAACGGTGTCCTTACATCAAGAGAAATCACCACGTGAAGAGATTTATGTAAAAACAGGCCATGAGTTGGTAAAAATTGCTATTCAGGAAATGGTATACCTCCATTCCGATTCAGATTATACCGGAATACAGACCTTGTCGAAAAAACTTCTTTCAAACGAACCGCTACGCTACTGGCAAACGGTTTTAAAGGAACACTCCTTTTCACGCGTTCATAAATCTTTTATTGTGAATACTGGAAAAATCGACCGCATTTCGGGCAATTTGGTCTACATGATCAACAATGCCAAAATTCCCATCGGAAGGGCTTATAAAGAAAGTTTTATGAAACTAGTATTGCAATAAGCATATGTTTTTCAGAAATAAAAGCGCACTAGCATGAAAAAATTGAACAAAGAAAATATTCAACAGGAGGTATTCGACCTCTACGACGATTATGCACATGACCGGGTCAGTAGACGATTGTTCTTGGACAAATTATCCGTCTACGCCGTAGGTGGCATCACGGTATCTTCCCTGCTAAGCTTTATCTCCCCCGATTACGTAAAGAAAATTCAAATACAACAGGATGATGCCCGATTGAAATCAGAGTTCATCTCCTATGAATCCCCAGAAGGAGGGGGTTCTATAAAAGGCCTATTATCCAAACCGGCCGATACTACCGGAAAACTGCCGGGAATCGTAGTGGTACATGAAAATCGTGGCCTAAACCCCCATATCGAAGATGTAGGCAGACGGGCGGCACTGGCTGGGTTTGTTTCCTTGGCCCCCGATGCGTTGACCCCTTTAGGCGGTTATCCGGGTACCGATGATGAAGGTCGCGAATTGCAGCGCAAACGGGACCGAAATGAAATGCTCAATGATTTCATTGCCGCCTTCGAATATTTAAAAGCACATCCCGATTGTACGGGCAAAGTAGGTGTTGTTGGTTTTTGCTTTGGTGGATGGGTATCGAATATGATGGCCGTTAAGGTGTCGGATTTAGGGGCGGCAGTTCCTTTTTATGGCGGGCAACCAAAAGAGGATATCGATAAAATCAATGCCCCCCTACTTCTCCATTTTGGGGAACTCGATAAACGGGTGAATGAGGGCTGGCCGGCCTATGAGGCCGCATTGAAAGAACATGCTAAAGAATACAAAGCTTATGTTTATGAGGGAGCGAACCATGGTTTTCATAACGACACCACCCCCAGATACGACCGTGAAGATGCGGAATTGGCATGGAAAAGAACCATTGATTTTTTTAAAGAAAAGCTAATGTGAACTGCCTACTTACCATGAACACTCTGAGTAAATAACTGATGAAACATGCTACTCTTTATTTTCTCCCCGGTTTTTTTGACCAAATGAAGAAAAATATGGCCGCAATAATCGTCAGCACTACCAAGACGGCACCAAGGAAATAGGTTTCCTCACTGGTCTGTGTTTCCACAAGCCCTTTGATTTGTATTAGAAATGTTCCCATAAATCGCTCGTATTTTTAGATTCCAGAAGGAGAATACTTTCCAAAATGTATCCATCTCTCTATTTGTACATGATCAAAGCTAAAAATCATACCTTGCTAATCATATGACAAAAATCAGCTCCCTAGGCTTTGAAGCTGTTCAATGTCGTCTTTGCAATACTTTTTTAGAATATCTTCCTATTTCTATACTGACCAAAATCATTTCAAGATCAACGCCATCCCCATAGCTTTACGTCACCTTGGATTGCTTGATACCCAGGTTATGTACTAGAAAATCTATTCCATCTTGAAGCTACCATAAATAAAAACGGATACTACACTTGGTTCATATGGTATCTGAAAGCTTCATAAGGAAGTAATACTGCATAATTTGCCTTGAAAATTTTGGCAATACTCCCAAACTATCTTGGGCAAGCCCAGGAGGCAGATAAGCGAAAGACTTACAGTTTCGAGGCTTTCGTTCGCTAAAAGGGTTACATAAAGGCTGGGAAGCCTCTGAGCATTACATCTAGATTATTGTGTGAAATAGATAAAGTTATGGAAACAAAAAAAAGAGGTCTGGTACTTTCGGGCGGTGGCCATCGTGCCGCGGCCCATGTCGGTGTCCTAAAGGCTATGGGTGAATACGGTATTTTCCCTGATATTATCTCAGGTACCGGAGCGGGTGCTTTGGTAGGCGCCTTATACGCCGCAAACCATTCTCCAGATGATATACTGGCAGCCTTTAAAAAAGTGGGGGTCTTCAACTTTGCGAGACATGATCAAAATTTTCAGGATGTCATCGACACTGATTTTTTCTGTAATCTATTGAAAGAGTACCTGCCCGACGATAGTTTTGAAGCATTACATAAAAGGTTATTTGTAACCACCACAGATTTACTTCATGGTTGCATAAAGGTTTTTGAAGAAGGCCCTCTGATACAGGTTTTGCTTGCCTCCATTTCATTTCCGGGACTATTTAAACCTGTAAAAATGAACGACACACTTTACATCGATGGCTGCATCCTGGATAATTTCCCGGTAGATCCTATTCAAGAAAAATGTGATGTGCTCTATGGCGTATATGTCAGCCCCATAACCCAACTTACCTACACCGACTTTCAGCACACCTATAACGTTTTGGACCGGGCTTTCCAACTACCGATGAATCAAATAACCATGAACAAATTCCCGTTGTGTGATGTACTTATCTATCCGCATGAATTGGGAAATCACAGCCTTTTTGATGCAAAGCACCTAGATGATATTTTTCATATAGGTTATGAGAACACACTGCAGCAATTGAAAAAAAGAAAAGCACAGATTAACTTCGTAAAAATGAAAAGCTAATATAGCCTGGCAACTAAACTGGCAGCAGTGCAATGGAGTTCATAGATTACTACAAGGTATTGGGTATTCAAAAAAAAGCCACGGATGCGGATATCAAAAAAGCGTATAGAAAGCTAGCGAGAAAGTACCATCCCGACCTGAATCCCAACAATAAGGAGGCCGAACGAAAATTTAAACAGATCAACGAGGCAAACGAAGTACTTAGCGATCCAGAAAAACGCAAAAAATACGATCAATACGGAAAAGACTGGCAGCACGCGGAGGAATTTGAAAAACAAAAGAAAGCACAGCGATCCCAAAGCGGCTTTGGGGGATATACCTATTCCGGCGGACAGTCGGCAGATGGTTTTTCCGATTTTTTCGAGAGTATGTTCGGGGGTGACGGTTTTCGTTCTTCAAGGAGACAGCGGCAATTTCGGGGTCAGGACTATCAAGCAGAACTTCATTTAAACTTGACCGATACCCTCTCAACGCACAAGCAAACCCTCACAGTAAACCAGAAAAATATACGAATCACCATTCCCGCCGGGGTAGAAGATGGGCAGACTATAAAAATAGTCGGGCATGGAGGGCCGGGCTTCAACAACGGTCCGGCTGGAGATTTGTACATCACCTTTCAAGTGAAAAACAACACCTCTTTTCATCGAGATGGAGCGAACCTCCATAAAACAATAGAAATACCGCTGACAACCGCAGTTTTGGGAGGAGAGCTTACCATTAACACCCTAAACGGCAAAGTGAAACTAAAGGTAAAGCCCGAAACGGCTAACGGAGCCAAGGTGAAATTGAAAGGCAAGGGACTTCCGAAATATAAGAAAGAAGGTGAGTTTGGAGATTTGTTCATTACCTATCAGGTAAAGATGCCTTCCAAACTTACAGAAGCACAGAAGAGGCTTTTTCAAAAGTTGGCAGAAACCAATTTATAAACTTCAAGTTATGGAACGGCATTATATTCACATCGCTGATTTTTGCAAAAACCACTACATCGAGGAATCGTTTATCTATGAGCTATTCGAATATGAGCTCATATCATTGAAAATTGATAACGAACAAAAACTCATACACGAAGAAGAATTACCACGGTTAGAGAAAATGGTACGATTGCACAGAGACCTCCAAATTAATGTGGAAGGTCTGGATGCCATTCACCATTTATTACAGAAAAACATATCATTACAAGCGGAGATAAACTTACTTAGAAAACAACTTGAACGATACAAGAAACCCTAATTTTTGCGCCATAGAAATCCTGTGAAAAGCAAATGCTTGTTAGTTCCACCGATTTACCTTGATATCAGGGCTTAGTCAGTAGCCATTCTTCCCATTGCACAGCTTACAAAGGACTTTGCCTTTTTTCCCAAGCTATTCTTTTCATTTACCAACGGATACCCCAACTTAGCAAGCGTTGCGGTAACTTGTTGTAGGTCATCCTCGGTATCGTACTCAAAGGAAACTACACTAGTATCGGTATCAACGAAGACATGGCGTACCTGCTTCAGCGCTTTCAATTTATTCAAAATTGTTGTGGCGCAGCCACCGCATTTCAGGTTTTGTATTTCAACTGTCGTTTGCATCTACTATTCTTTGATGATAAAAATAGCCATCCAATTTTGAAAACTAAATGACATGTGTCATCAATTTCCTGTTCTTAAAAAATCGACCAATTTCAAAACAGTCTCTAAAAAGATTCGGGAATATCATAGTCCAAATCGGTAACCTCGAACTGCAACCAAGTGAAGTCCCTATCATCTAACTGCCAAGTGACTTGACATCGATTTGGAAGTATAAATCCGTTAAAACTCCTAAAATCCAAGATTTCAATCAGCCAGGTTTCCAATGCAGCATTTTTTCCCGCTCCATAATAGCGCAAAGCTTCAAAAGAGATTATTTTACCTGTCGGGGAAAACTTGAATATTCCGAAAACCTCTTGGTCGTTTTGGGTGAAATAAGCTTTTACCGAGTTATCTTCTATTTGCTCCCAACGTATAGTTGGGTTTAGGGCCGCAGATGGAAACCAACAGACCTCGGCCAAATATCGAAGTGCTGTCCCCGAATCGATTTTTTTGTTATCCTTTTCATCAACAATGGGAATGATCGAGGCCAATTTAATCAACATTTCTCCTTTCCCTTCATACAGTTTGTCTCGTGCGGTCATGTCGATGAAAGGTAGCGCATGTGCTTCAGCAGACCAGACAAAACCCGGGACTACCGCGTCAAAATATTGGGTTGCCCTAAAGGGTATCCACTTTCCCCCGGATTCCCTTCGTAGGGTTCCATTTTGCTTTAACCGTATCCAGCGAACCGGTTTTCGGCCCACAACGCCTGAGTACTGCATCCACTGTTGTACTATGGGGGGCAAATGTTCTATATTTTGCTCACGTAGTATATAGTCATGGTTGACCGGGCTACCCTGAAACAATGTGGACGTTTCCGACCGTACCATCTTGTCAAATCGAAATTTCCCGTAAGCGGGAATGCATATCACAATAAGGAGCAGGTTGACCACTGTGCCAAATCGCGCATCTTTCCAAACCAGCATAATGAGTAATTGTGAGAGCAGAACGCCCAAGATGGCAACAATAGGCCAATAGGTTTTCCCCAAAAGGAATAAGCAACAAGATACGAGTAACAGTATAGCGGTAAGCAACCACAGTATTCCCAACGGTTTTGAAATAGTTTGACTCAGTTGGCTTATATCACCCAAACTGAAGGCTTTCATAAAACCCATTATATGAATAAGCCCATGAACCAAAAAGATAAAACCGATCACGTACCTCATTGGGTTGCTTTAAAAAGTTTTGGCAATACCTACCCCAATCGCAATGTAATTGAGATCTACTTCGGTTACCACCTCCCCTATTCGCAAATCACGAGATAGTGCCCGATACCCGATCTGAGGTCGTAGATTCCAATTTTTACCCAACTCCATTTGGATGCCTAGACCGGCTTCCCAACCTAACCCATGGCCCGAATCGGCAATAATATCGCCATCCCCATTTTCCACTTCAATATGGTTGTATATTGCGCCGGCCCTAATTAAATAGGAAAAATTATCGGCACCCTCAATAGGGTGAATAAACTGAAAACCGAACGTATAGCCTGTCTCGTCAAAGTCGGCATTGCTCCCCGCAAAAGAACTATTGTCAGATCCGAATGTATTGTATCCCCAACCAGCATAAGCACCCAGATGCGGCATAAAACGGTAGCCGAAGGCCGCCTCAAAGCCAAAACCTGTCTTTAGTTGCGCATCCCCGATATCTTGGGCACTGGAGTTTACCGCCGGTCTCAGTTCCAATGACCACTTATCCTGCGCAATTCCTGTATTTAGCACTAAGAGGCAAACACCTAACCATATACTTTCTCTGAATGGTTTCATGATTTTTATCTTTAAAATAACCGGTCAAAAGTAGATGGACTATCCTTTTTTGGCAATGATCTGTATCATCATATGTATTCTTTCATCGGCTATCAAATTCTTGGATTGGTCATAGCCAAAATGTAACGGGATTTTTAAAAGGGAGTAACTTTTAGGTTTTTATAGATGCATCCAAGCCATAGAAACGCAATACCCGTAAGGCCCTTAATGTATTCCAACGGCTGGCTTTTCCGGCTTTTTCCATATCAAAGTGGGTTTGCCCGGAATACTTGGCACGTGCTTTCCATATGTTTTCCTTGTTGCGTTTTTTCAATAGCACCTCCACCCCCGGTCGCAGGCGCTTGTCCCAAGAAAACCGGGCATATCTAAAATAATCGAGGGCGCTTAATACGTCATATCTCCAGCGTCTTGGATAGGAAAACTTTAGAAAATCCTTATGAATAATTTCGCCGCTGCGGTCCGAAATATACAACTGATGCAATAACATCATCTCTTGGGATGCCTGTACGGCTTTTTCTACCTCTTCTTTTCGATAACTATATCCATTCCGGAGGTACTCGGTCATTCCTTCTGCAACCGAAAGTGTGCTATGTAATGAACTGTGCACCGCCCCAGACCGATTAGAACGGCAGTTAAACCCCCCGTCGGGCATATGCTCCTTTAACAACATATCAATGACAGATTGTAGTTTGGTACCCTCGGCACCAAAATACGAGGCGTAGTTGAGAAACATACCGTTTACGCAAACATCGCTTTTAGTAGCCATGGGATAGATACCGCCATCTTTAGCTTTACACGTCTTTAAGATCATCGCTACCGATTCCCGAACCGGAGAAACCTTTGGAGAGATAGCCAGATTGCGTAAATCTAATAGCGTATAATGGGAACACACCCACTTCGGCTGATAAAATCCCCTGCCCCAATGTCCGTCGTCTTTTCTTTTGGATAGGAACCGGGCTCCCCATCCCTCTTGGGCAATCTTATCTTGTAAATCTGGGCGCTCGGTCAATAGCAAATCCCGATATACCTGATATTGAATTGATATATCGCCTTTTAGCAACCAGTTGATGATCTTATTGGACGTCATATTCCACTAGGATATTCAAATGCCAATCGATACCAATTTATCACCGGCTCACTCATCTTTATTCTTTTTGATGATTCGTCTTTCATCGCTTAAGGCCCAATAAATGCCTTTCACA
The DNA here is from genome assembly GCA_947493175.1 of uncultured Flavobacteriaceae bacterium. Lineage (GTDB taxonomy): Bacteria > Bacteroidota > Bacteroidia > Flavobacteriales > Flavobacteriaceae > Pelagihabitans. Next base: position 1,006,129 of record CANLQD010000002.1, read on the forward strand.
TCCTTTACCCAGGTGTCATACATAAAAATCAGGGTAATCTCCTCTATAGTTTCCAGTACACCAATGATAATCATGGCATAGAATAACCAGTATACTGGACCAAAAAATAACAGCCAAAGAATGAAAACGCTCTGGATCACGGCCGATGTCTTTGCCAAATAAGTATGAAAGGCCGTTGTTCTTCCATACTTACTAAAAGCGAGGGCCATTTGAATCAAGTAGGGAACAAAGGCAACAGCGATCAGAAATAGATTCTCACGAATAAACGCATTCTCGAAAAACCAGAGGCCTATTAGCCCCATCACAAGGGTTAACTGATCCCCTATGGAATCTAATTGAGATCCCCTGGCGCTTGAAATTTTAAGCTTGCGTGCCAAAAAGCCATCGATGGCATCGGTACTATAACTGATCAATAAGAACCATGTAAACCACTCACGTTCGCCAAACCATACAAGAGCCAGAAGTAGCGGAACCGCAACAATGCGATAAAAAGAAAACCAATCGGCTATGTTGAAGTCTTTGATCGTGAACATCTTCAATAGTTTGATTTCAGCAAGACACCCAACCTTGTAATGATACTGTCGGAAAAAACGGGGATGTTCTTCATCTCCGACTCTCCTGTAAAGGCATCTACACCGTCTATTTTATAGGAACCTTGCCCAGAAGTAGTAAGTACCACCAGCTTATGTCGTTGTTTCCCCATATCATTGACAAAAGTTATTACAGCATCAGGGGCCTTCCAATTTTCCCAAGTATGCATTACCAAAATGGCATTGAAATCTGACGGATCTATCTTTTCCAAAAGAGATACGTCGATAACCTTTATGTATACCGAATCGGTTGCAAAATAATCCGTGACACTTTTAGTAATCGCATTTTTAAATTCACTTCCTTGGGTAGCGATCAACAGTCGTTGTTCAAGACGTGAACTATTAATTTCAAATGGGTCAACTGTATGCATCGAGTAACGCTGCTTATACCAAAAAAGAAAAACAAAAAATACCACCAACATGGTGATAAGAATAGTGGCCATTTTTTTGAACAGCTTCATCAGTCATTCAGATTTATGGGTTTTCCGGTTTGTTTCGATAGTCCCCTATCCCTGATCATTCATAGCGTAATATAAACAGAGTGGACCTATTCAATAAAGAATCGATCGGGGCAACTAACCCGTACCCTTATAAATATCCTTGGATAAGCAGTTTTAGCGACCTATTACGTTGGTCAATTCCTCACTATCAACAATGTACTCCGTTATATTGAACACTTTCTTGCGATTTGATCGAAATAATTGTACGAACCGGGCGATTTCCGTTTCTAAATGTTCATGCTCCATTTTAACCACTGCCGCATCGGATTGATTGGGATTCTCGACCAACCGACCCAGCCGTACGATATGTCTATCGAACTTTTCCAACAAATCTCCACAGCTTCTCTTGATATCGAACAAGCTATGTTGCACCTCTTTCACCAAATCTAGATTCTCTTTTTTGGTAATCCATATGATGTATTTATCGATAAGATGGTGAAGAAAGCGCAAATCGTCCTTGTAAAATTTTAAATCGGATTTCCAATGCGTGGAAAGTGCATATAGCTCATCCCAAGGGCCATTTTTAAGAAAATCGTTGGTATCGTTACTTTTTGTAGTCATGGTCTACAGTTTTTTAGTACACTTAAAAGTAACGGAGAAAGATGTTAACAAAAATGATTATTGTCATGTGTACATAGTTGGAATAGGGGTGCCAAGGCTACTCGCTTAGGTTGAGTGTCAACAGGCCCTGGTATGCTTCGAAAAAAAGCTCGTATAAAGGCTACCTCCGAATCACTGATACATTTTGGATCGGAGGTAGCCAATCTGATATGCCAACAGATACAACATAGGATTCGACAAGACTCATAGCTACCTAGTAGTAAGAACTCCTTTGCGACCAAGTTGCCATCAGGGACAATCAAAGAAAATTCCCCTTTTCATCGACTTTTACCCTAAGGGTCTTATCGCCGTTTTCCAATTTAAGCTTGTATTTTTTAGAAGCTCCCTTCCTTTCATGATATTTTACTAAATAAACATCCTTGGTGATGGTCCATTCCGGAAAACGATCTAATACCGATTTTTTGACCGCCTCGGGAAGATTAACGTTTTCGAACCGTTCCGCAGTACGTAATAACTTTCCGTCCCGATCATAGGCTGCTAAAATCTTTCCTTGAGGGATAAAGAAATTAATTTTGTAAAGGTCATAATCATCCTGATAATACTCTGAACTCTTTAAGTCGAACGCGGCCACCTTACGCTCTAGCATTTCTACGGGCAAGGAAGCCACTTCTCCGGTGTTCACATCATTCAAATACTTATAGTTGACTGCATACACCGTAACCTCGGAAAGCTGTTCGGTTTTTACAATTTGGGAAAACAACTGGGCAGAGAACCCTGTTGCCAATAAAAAAAATAATAGCTTTTTCATGATTTTTGTCTTTAATTAACAATCAAGTGTTTGTTTGCAAAAGCTAAATTATCGCGGTTTTCAAAGGGGGACAATGACCTGTATCAGTCAAGAAATTGAATGTAGCAAGGGATAAGATCAAGTGGGTAGTGTGTTCCGATATGGCAAGACGCTTTCACTGGAGCAATGCACCACCTCAACTTCTGAAGCCATTTACCAATTGATATCAACGAAAACAGGAGCCAAATGGCTCCTGTCTAAAAAAGTTTACAAAAATTATGCTGCCTATTTTGCAACGTTTACCGCTCTGGTCTCCCGAATCACCGTGACCTTTACCTGACCGGGATACGTCATGTCGGTCTGTATTTTTTGCGATATTTCGAACGAGAGTTCGGCCGCCTTGTCGTCACTTACCTTTTCGCTCTCAACGATGACCCTCAGCTCTCTACCGGCCTGTATTGCATATGCTTTTTGCACCCCATTGAACCCAAAGGCGATATCTTCCAAATCCTTCAATCGTTGTATATAGGAATCCAATACTTGACGTCGAGCGCCGGGCCTGGCACCACTGATGGCATCACAAACCTGCACTATGGGCGAAATGAGCGTTTTCATTTCAATTTCATCATGGTGGGCGCCGATGGCGTTGCATACATCCGGTTTTTCACCATACTTTTCTGCCCACTGCATACCTAATATGGCATGTGGCGTTTCAACCTCAGCTTCCGTATTCGGGACCTTACCAATATCATGTAGGAGTCCGGCACGTTTTGCCAGCTTCGGATTAAGGCCAAGTTCAGCTGCCATTACCCCGCATAATTTTGCTACTTCCCGAGAGTGCTGTAATAGGTTTTGACCGTAAGAGGAACGGTATTTCATGCGGCCGACCGCCCGAATCAGCTCAGGATGTAGTCCGTGTATCCCTAAATCAATAACGGTACGCTTTCCTACCTCCACAATTTCCTGCTCAATTTGTTTCTCGGTTTTTCGTACAATTTCCTCAATACGCGCAGGGTGAATTCTTCCATCGGTGACCAGTTTATGCAAGGACAAACGGGCTACTTCCCGCCTTACGGAATCGAAACAGGAAAGTATGATCGCCTCGGGCGTATCGTCTACAATGATTTCTACCCCTGTGGCCGCTTCCAATGCCCTAATATTTCGACCTTCCCGTCCTATGATCCGACCTTTTACATCATCAGATTCTAAATTGAAGACCGATACACAGTTTTCTACTGCCTCTTCCGTACCGATACGTTGAATTGTATTGATGACAATCTTTCTAGCTTCCTGGGCCGCAGTCAGCTTTGCCTCTTCCACCGTATTCTGTATAAAAGTCATCGCATCTGTTCGGGCCGTTTCCTTAAGCGACTCCATTAACTGGCTCTTGGCGTCCTCGGCCGAAAGCCCGGAAATGACCTCAAGCTGCTGCACTTGGTGTTTGTGCAATTTTTCAAGCTCGGCCTGTTTCTTTTCAAAGATTTCACCACGATGTTCCACATCTTTGATCTTGGATTCCAATTGCTGGTTCAATTTTTTGCTTTTCGCCAGCTCATTGCTTACTTGCGATTCTTTATCGCGTGTTCGTTTTTGGGCTTCATTGATTTTCTTGTCTTTCCCTATGATCACTTTTTCGTGCTCTGCTTTCAACTCCAAAAACTTCTCTTTCGCCTGAAAAATTTTATCCTTTTTGATGCTTTCGGCCTCGGTCTTTGCATTTTTTAAGATGCTATCTGCCTCTTTTTTTGCATTGACAATGGTCTTCGAGGCTTTACCTTTTTCTAAAAACTTGGCTATGACGAAGCCTATAACTAGGCCTACTATGGCTGCGATAACCGCATATGTGATGTCCATATTACGAATTTTAATGGTTCGCGGTAAGCCTTTTGCCTACCTATTTCCTATTGTTGGTCTGGTACTGCATGGTGTTTTTGGAGCATCTGCCCAACAACCGAATGCAAAAAAAAGCCCACATTGGAGAAGTTTTGTACAAACTCCTATAAACAGGTTTAGGGCTAACAGACCGATCAAGGATCCTTGTACAAGCAAGGCATGCTTTTACGACCTAAACTCACCCTTTTTAAACTTAATTAACGTTGAGTTTGTCAAAAGATAGTACCAATGTGGGCAGTAACTTTGATGTATTTTAAAGAACGTTTTACTATTATTTGATGCTAAGCTTCGTATTCACTAAATGATCCAGTGCCTTTAACCGTTCCATAGCTTCTTGGGCACCTTCTGACTGATCAATGCCTTTCTGTTCTATTTTCGAGGCAAATTGAAGGGCACACATAGCCAACACATCTTGCTTATCGCGCACGGCATAGCTCTGTTCGAACTTTTTAGCCAGTTGTTCTATGTTTTTAGCTGCCTTCCGTAGTCCCTCTTCTTGACTTGGGTCTATGGTAAGCGGGTATACCCTATCTGCTATAGAAAGCTTTATCTTGAGCTTTTCGGCCATGTTATGGTATCATCGATTATTCTGCAAGTTGGGCAATGCAATGGTCCAACTCCCTTATCAATGTGTTTATTTTAAGCTTCGCTTCTGTTTTATTTGTATTACTGCCTAGCATTGAATTCGCCAATTTTAGTGAATTGTATTTTTCCTCCCACTCTGAAACAGAGCTGTTCACGGTTTCCTTTTCGTTCTTCATGGAAATCAGTTCTTTCTCCAACTTTTCGTTGGCCTGCTGCAACACATCCAATCGGTGCAGCAACTTACTGATTTTGTTTTCCAAGGAATCAACGATTTGGACCAATTCACTCATAAACGAGATTCAATACTCTTTACACAAAGTTAACATACATCCACCGACTTAGCAATTCTTTTTTGAATGAAGTGGTTTAAACTTTTCGATTTACTAAAAAATGGTCTTTTTTGGCCTTGTTTTTGTCTTTTTTACTTACCCTGCTCGACATGTTTTACAAATTCGAAGCAGAAAATTAGGCACATCTCACTAAATTTACCTCGTTTTTTAACATGTACCCCAATACCTTGCAAAAAATTCCGTTTCAATTTGTATTAAAAGGCATAACCATAACTATGGCCCACTCCACTAAACTTAAATTTTACTCGACCCAATTGTATTTGGGTTTATTTTTTTGTTGTTCCGTATTCCTGAATGCCCAAGGAGATTATCCGCAAGAGGCGTTTCGCTCTCCTATGGATATTCCTTTAATTCTCGCAGGCACCTTCGGGGAGTTACGATCAAACCATTTTCACTCCGGCATCGATATCAAGACCCAACAACGGCAGGGGCTTCCCATTTATGCCATAGGAGATGGCAGTGTTACCCGTATCAAAATATCCCATTGGGGTTATGGTAAAGCGCTCTATGTGGCGCATCCGAACGGCTATACCTCGGTATACGGACATTTGCAGAAGTTCTCCCCGGAAATAGAAGCGTATATCAAGAACGTACAGTACCAAAAAAAATCATATCAGGTCGAAGTATTTCCCGATATTGGTGAAATCTCCGTCGAGAAAGGAAAGGTAATTGCCTATAGTGGAAATACAGGTGGCTCGTCCGGGCCCCATTTACATTTTGAGATTCGGAGCAGTATTTCGGAGAAACCTACCAATCCTTTATTATATGGATTAGAGGTTCGGGATGCAACCAACCCCATTCTTGAGAAAGTGTATGTGTATCCCCTTTCCAAAAATGCGCAGGTAAACCAAAGCAACGATAAGGTCGAACTTACATTGAAAAGACAAAAAGACGGAAGTTATCTTGCCGACAAAGTATCGGCCCTAGGTGCCATAGGGGTAGGATTCAAAGGATATGACCGACAGGATATGGCCGCAAACAAAAACGGGATTTACGCCGTAAGGTTAAGTGTAAACGGAAAAGTATATACCGATTATGACTTTGAAACCTTTTCATTTGGCGAAACCCGCTATATCAACACCTTGATCGATTATAAGCATTTTGGAAAGTACCGCCAGCGTATTCAAAAATGTTTCAAGACCGCCGGGAACCGATTAGGCATCTACAATGAACTATACAATGATGGTCGAATCGTCATTAATGAGGGAATGAGTTACAGTGCTACCCTGCTACTAAAAGATCTGGCCGGCAATGAAACCAAGGTTATCATCCCAATACAAGGGAAAAAAGAGGAATTGAAAAATATTAAATCGAACACAAAGACCGATGAGTACTTGATCGCCAAAAAGAATAACAACTATGATTTAGGAGCTGCAAAAGTATATTTTCCGGCAAATACCTTTTATGAGGATTTTTATATTGATTTAAAAAAAGGAAGCGATACCGTTGCCATACATAACAATCGGGTGCCTGCCCATAGGAACTTTACCATCACATTCGATGTTACCAAATATGGCAAGGAAGAAAGAAAACAACTATTCATTGCCCGTCTGGATAAAAAAGGAAGGCCAAGCCATGCATCGACCTATAAAAGAGGGAATACGTTTACCACCAGAACGCGTAATTTAGGAAGGTACACCTTGGTAAAGGATACCATTGCACCCAAGATAAGCCCCAAGAACTTTAAAGAAAAGCAATGGTTGAATAACTATAGTTATCTTAGCATTCGTATTTCGGACGACCTCAGTGGTGTCAAGACGTATTCAGCCACTTTGAACGGTGATTGGATATTGATGGAATATGAACCCAAAACGAATACGCTCACCTATAATTTTGATGATAACATATTGGACAAGACCCAGTGTAATCTTAAAATAACCGTGACAGACAATGTAGGCAACTCCACAATAAAAGATTATACGTTTTATCGAAAATAAAAAAATTGAAGGGCACTAGATTTCTTTTTTTGTTGTTAGTCCTCTACCAATCGGCTCAGGTCTTTGCCCAAACAGCCACCATTACCGGGGTGGTGCTCAACGAGAACAATTCTCCTTTGGAAGGAGTAAATGTCAGCACCAAAAATAATGGCAGCTTCTCGGATGAGAACGGGTTCTACATCCTTCAACTAATAGCCGATACCCCAACGACGATTACTTTTTCACATATTGGTCATGAAAATTTGGTTTTAGAAAATCTGATATTGACCACCAACGAAACTTACGAGTTCAATCCGGTGTTACGAACAGATGCCATTCAGATTGCGGGGGTTACCGTAACTCCTACGGGGGAGCGTAAGGCCGAGGGGGTTGTAACGGTCTCACCGGAAACCGTACGAAAAATACCGGGAGCCAACGCCGGGGTCGAAAATGTGTTGAAGTTATTACCTGGTGTATCTTCCAATAACGAACTGAGCACACAATATGCGGTGCGTGGCGGCAACTATGACGAAAACCTCGTTTATGTAAACGAAATAGAAGTCTATCGACCTTTTTTAGTGCGCTCGGCACAACAGGAAGGACTAAGTTTTGTGAACAGTGATCTGGTGCAAAACCTACAATTTTCCCCAGGTGGTTTTCAGGCCAAATATGGGGATAAGCTGTCATCGGTTCTTGATATTACCTATAAAAACCCGGTTGCTTTTGGTGCCAGCCTCGACCTAAGCTTTATAGGGGCAGCCGCTTCCGTAGAGACCATATCGAAAAACAAAAATTTCAGTGGTATCATGGGCTTACGCTATCGCAACAACGCTCTTTTGGTAAACAGTCTGGAAACACAATCGAATCTAAACCCCACCTTCATAGACTTTCAAGGGTATTTCACCTATCGTTTTTCAAGTAAATTCCATTTAAATTTTTTAGGGACTATTTCGGTCAACGACTATCAAAACGAACCGATCAACAGGGAAACAACTTTTGGTACGTTAGACGCACCAAGAAGACTGACCGTTTTTTACGAGGGCCAAGAGAACAACCGTTTTGATACCGCCTTGGGGGCGGTAAAAGCGAACTATATCCTCAACGAACATGTCAACCTAAAACTTATCTCCTCTATCTACCACACCACAGAAGAGGAATATTCAGATGTAATCGCACAATATGAGCTAGGTGAGGTCGATACCAATCTAGGAAGCGACAATCTTGGGGAGGTCATCGATTCGAAAGGAATTGGTACCGAGTTGAATCGGGCACGCAACGACTTGGATGCACTTATTTTCAACCTACAACACAAAGGAAAATATGCAAAGAATCGTGAACTATTTGAATGGGGTGTCAAATATTCCCACGAGGATATTCGCGACCGTATCAAGGAATCGGAATTCATAGACTCGCTCGGTTTCTTCGTCCGTCCGTCCGATCCCGAATTTGTCAACAATCAGCCCGAAGAACCTTTTGATGCCCCCATCGAAGCTTTTGAAAGCCTGGATGCCATTAACTTTATAAAAACCAATCGATTTAGTGGCTTTCTGCAATATAGCAATCAAACCAATTGGAAGGGTAACGATATCTATTACAATATCGGCGTTAGGGCGCAATACTGGCGATTGAGCGGTGTTGGAATTGACCAAGTATCGCAATTCGCCTTTAGCCCAAGGGCCCAATTTGCGTTAAAACCAAATTGGAAACAAGATATGCTCTTCCGAGTGTCTGGAGGGGTATATCAGCAGCCGCCCTTTTATAGGGAGCTTAGGGACCGCACAGGCACTATAAATTCCGAAGTAGAAGCACAAAAATCCGTTCATCTCGTATTGGGAAGTGAATATAGTTTTACCTGGGGAAACAAACCGTTCACGATCGTTGGGGAAACGTATTACAAGGCACTTAGCGATGTGAATCCGTATACGCTTGAAGATGTTCGTATCCGGTATGCGGCCAATAACAACGCAGAAGCATATGCCTATGGAGCAGAGCTTCGTATGAACGGGGCTTTTGTCCCCGGAACCGAATCCTGGTTCAGTCTGGGATACCTGAAGACGGAAGAGAATATCGATAATCGTGGCTACATTTCGAGACCCTCCGATCAGCGTCTGAAAGTGGGTATTCTTTTCCAAGATTATGTTCCTCGGATCCCGGATTTAAAAATGTATTTGAATCTCGTTTACAATACGGGAGTTCCAGGGGGGTCTCCCAACTTCGCAGACCCTTATGAATTTCAAAGTAGATTAAGGGACTATAGAAGGGCCGATTTAGGAATTTCCTATATTTTTGTTGACAGTAATAAAAAATACCCGAAAGGCCATTGGCTTTACAGATTCCAGGCCTTAAGCGGGGGATTTGAAATTTTTAATCTATTCAACACCCAAAATTCCATTACCAATACGTGGGTACGGGATGTAGACAGTAAACAACAATTTGCCGTCCCAAATTTCTTAACAAGCCGTGTTTTTAATGTTAGGTTAGGTATGCGATTTTAAAAGGCACCAATGAATAAGACAGGAAAGATACTACTGATCGTTTGGCTGATATGCAGTACAGGGCTGCAGGCGCAAAAGAATATCTACGAAGCCTATAAATTCGACGAGCTCAGTAAAGAGCATCGGGTATTGGCCATACTACCCTTTTTAACACACCTCGACTTAAAGGATGATATGACCAACGAAGAATTGCGAGCACTCGAAAAAAAAGAAGGGCTTGCCGTTCAAAATGCATTGGAGACTTATTTCTCGAAAAGAAAGAAAAAAAAGAAATTTTCGGTCGAATTTCAAAATACCGAGGATACCAATGCCATGCTTGCCCAGAACAATATTTCCTATGAGAATATCGATATATATACGACAGAACAAATAAGTAAACTGTTGGGTGTAGACGGGGTTATCAGTGGCACCCTGGATTTGAACGTTTTATTATCAAAAGGAGTGGCGACCGAGTTCAGCATCATCGACTACTTTCTTGGCGAATCGAATTACGGACGCATCGGTATTAAAATAAGCGATGGCGATACTGGAAAACTACTCTGGAAATACGAAAAGGAAATCAATAAAAAATCAGGTAAAAACACCTATGACCTTATTGATCGAATGATGAAATTGGCCGCCCGTAAATTTCCCTATGATCGAGAAAAACGAAAAGAACGGAAAAAGCAAAGGAGTTAAAGACTGTTTAAAATAATCTCTCAATCCGCTATAAAATCCTTTAAAACGGCTAAGACATAATCCAACTCCTCCTTGCTATTGTATTTTGAAAATGAAAATCGAAGGGAAGGTCGTTGTAGTTCTTCCTCGCTCAATAACTCGACCAACACATGCGACCCTTTATCGCTACCAGATTGACAGGCACTTCCCTTAGAACAAGCAATACCTTTGATATCTAAGTGAAAAAGTAGCATCAATGCTTTCTGTGAATCGATCGGTAAGCGCACGTTTACCAAGGTATATGTACTTTTTTCCAAATCTCCCGAGTGGCCATTGAAGACGGCATCGGGAATATCATTTTTGATGCGTTCGATGAAATACTTTTTTAAATCAGTGACATAGGCTCGCTCCGATTCCAAATGGTCATAAGCGGCGATGAAGGCTTGCTCCAGACCAACGATGTTATGGAAAGCTTCGGTACCTCCACGAAATCCACGCTCTTGGGAGCCGCCGGAGATGAATGGTTTTAAGCCAGAATTTTTTCGGATATACGCAAAGCCAATCCCCTTGGGGCCATGAAACTTATGGGCGGCGGCTGTCAAGAAATCTACGGGTGTCTCCTGTAGATCCCACTCAAAGTGACCTACCGATTGTACCGTATCGGAATGCAGCAACGCCCCGTGCCGAGAACATATATGGGATACCGCCATCATGTCGATAATGTTTCCGATTTCATTGTTTACATGCATCAAACTCACCAACTTTTTTTGGTCATCGGCTTCAAGTAATCTTTCTAGGTGAGCAAGATCGGGATTGCCGAAGGCATCCAACGAAACAAATTGGACATCAATGCCATGCTCTTTAACTAAATCTTCGGCCGTATGCAAAACGGCATGGTGTTCTATCTTGGTGGTGATAATAGTTTTTACCCCTAAATCCCGAACGGCACAGCGCATGATCATATTGTCTGCCTCGGTACCTCCAGAAGTGAAAATAATTTCCGAGGGATGGGCGTTTAAATATTTTGCAATCGTCTTTCTTGCCGTTTCCACTGCAGTTTTGGCCGACCTACCAAAGCTATGGGTAGAAGAAGGGTTTCCATAGCAATCGACCAGTGCCAACTGCATTTTTGATATAACCTCCTCACGCACCTTGGTGGTGGCCGCATTGTCTAAATATACTTTTTTAAGCTCCAATGGTTCTCCAATTATGATTTCCCAAAAATAACTTAAATAAAGTTAATTTCTAACCAATAAAAGATACCCCAATCGGTTATTTCGTTTAAATTTGAAACCATGAAACGTTTTTTGTTCGGCAGTTTGCTATGCTGCTTTTTTAGCTGTGATGATGGCAATATTCAAATCGAGACTTTGGACTTTGACAGCTTTGATATACAGACTTGTGAGGATGTCGCTATCGATATCGAAAATGTTCTTTTTAAAATAAATGGGGATGAAACCCTCATTTTAGAACTTGATGCAAATACCCTAAGAAACGAAGTAGACATCGATACGATTAATGTTGGCGATTCGGGACCCGCCAGGATTACATACCGCATTTTTTCCGATGATGTTACCAACGATTACTTTTGTGATGCCATACCCCCCATAAATCCGCAAGTTGTCGAAGAAATACCGGCCGAAAGTGGAACGGTTTTTATTGCAACCTCAACGCAGGACAGTATCACGTTCACGCACGATATCTCTTTTAGTGAAATATCATTGATCACTTCTGAAAATAATAGAATTACCGATTTGACCATCAACGACTTTGGACCGGTAACCACTACTGTACCGGAAGAAACGGACACCACGAACTAGGGGTTCTGATACACATATACTTCGGTCGCCCCCAGGCCGTACTGACGGTAATCGGCATCATAGAAGGTAATATTGTCGTAACGCCTGAAAAGAGAATACAACTCCTCCTTCAGCACTCCTTCACCCACCCCATGTATAAAAACAACTTTTTGAATACGTTTTTGAATCGCAAATTCAAGTTGTCGCCTAGCTGTTTCCATTTGTAGATCAAGCATCTCAAAATTAGAAAGTCCCCTGGTTGAACGAACAAGCTGATTAATATGAAGATCTACCTCCATTTTTGGGGCATTCCGCTCTTTTGGTCGCACTGATGGCGCCTTTTTTTTGGCTGGTAGTTCTTTCTCTTTTTTAACTTTAGCCACCTCCCAATTCGTAACCTGAATAGTATCGGATTTGGATGTTTTAACCAGTTCGCCGGGGGCATACCTAAATAGAAAACCTTCTTCGGTTTCAATGGTAACTTCACCTTTTTGCACTGAAACAACGATACCTCTAATAGTATCATCTATTGTTTCCACAAGATCTCCTATTCCAAAAACCCCCATCTTTTTGTTTTATTCCCAAAATTAGTAGTATTTTTCACTACGAATTAAGATTTCGTACGAAATGCGATTTATGTTTTTTTTAGTAGGGTTGGAAGACTTCATGCTTCCTTGTATGACAAAAAAAATTTTTGGTTTTGATTGTCCGGGATGTGGCCTTCAAAGATCGGTAGCCTTTCTTTTAAAGGGCGATTTCGCCGCAGCCTTTGAGATGTATCCCGCCATTTTTCCGCTTTCAGCTCTCATTCTTTTTTCCCTACTCAATTTATCGGTGAAAATAAAATATGAATTAACCATCAAAATACTATTGGCGGTTACTACGGGAATTGTCATTATCACCAGTTATATTCTTAAGATGAATCACCTAATCCACTAAATTATGGAACAACAAAAATTACCCAATTCAACACTCATATTGGTTTTTGGCATCCTGTCAATCGTGACCTGTTGCTGCTATGGTATCTTCGGCCTGCTTTTCGGTATCATTGCCTTGGTATTGGCAAATAAAGCGAACGCTCTTTATCTAGAGAATCCGGAAATGTATACCGATATCAGCAACGTAAAGACTGGGAAAATATTGGCTATTATAGGTATTGTCCTAAGTGTTCTAACCTTGCTATATTTCATCTGGATCATCTCTTACTTTGGAATGGACGTTCTTCAAGATGAAGAGTTAATGAGAGAAAAAATAGAAGAACTGTTGGGTCAGTAAAATAATCGCATATGAACCAAGAATCCTTACCCGGTGCCAGCAATGCGTTGACCTTCGGAATTCTTTCCATTGTGTTGGTCTTCGTCTGCTGTGGCCCTTTTGCCGCTATCTTTAGCTTTATAGGACTCTCGAACGCCAAAAAGGCGGAACGAATCTATTTAGAAAATCCAGGACAGTACAGTGGCTATGAAAATGTAAAGACAGGACGTATTTTATCATACATAGGACTGGCGCTATCACTTATTGGGCTGGTGTTCGTTATTCTTTACTTTGGGGCCATTGTTGCCATCATAGCTGCAGAAGGAGCTTTTTAAAATGGGAAGTACAAAAAAACCTCCGGTGTTACCGGAGGTTTTTTTGTATGGCCTGCTTGGCCTTTCCAAATTATTTCTCAAACTGTTTCAGCGTCTTCACAATGATCGAAACGCAATCGAGCAATTGTTCCTCGGTCATTACCAAAGGAGGGGCAAAACGAATGATATTCCCGTGTGTAGGTTTGGCAAGGAGCCCATTTTCCTTGAGTGCCATGCAAATATCCCAGGCCGTGGAACTATCTTCCGAATCGTTGATAACGATGGCGTTTAACAACCCTTTCCCTCGTACCAAACGAACCAAATTGGAATTCTCGACCAAGCGCTGCATTTCCGTTCTAAAGATTTTTCCCAATCGGTCGGCATTTTCTGCCAAACGTTCTTCTTTGACAACTTCTAGAGCGGCCATAGCCACGGCACAGGCCAAGGGATTCCCGCCAAAAGTAGAGCCGTGGTTACCAGGGCGTATGACCTCCATAACGGCATCGTTGGCAAGAACGGCAGATACCGGAAAGACACCGCCAGATATAGCCTTTCCAAGGATGAGAACATCGGGTTTCACCTCTGGTGTTCCACTACAATTCCTGTCAACGCAGGAACAATTGCCACAGCTGGCCAACAACCTTCCTGTTCGTGCGATTCCAGTTTGTACTTCATCGGCAATGAACAGCACATTTTTGGAACGACAGAGCTCAAAAGCTTCTTTTACATAATGCTCATCTGGCGTATAGACTCCGGCTTCTCCTTGTATCGGCTCTACCAAAAAAGCCGCAACATGCTCATCTTTGAGGGCCTCCCGCAATGCCTCGATATCATTATATCGGATAGATAGGATTCCTGGGGTAAAAGGACCAAAATTTTCCGTCGCGACCGGGTCGTTCGAAGCGGAAATGATGGTAACCGTTCTTCCGTGAAAGTTATTTTGACAAACAATGATCTTCGCCTGATTGGAAGGAATGCCTTTTTTCTCATACCCCCACTTTCTGGCAAGCTTAATAGCCGTTTCAACTGCCTCTGCACCCGTGTTCATCGGCAGCACCTTATCAAACCCAAAAAACTCGGTCACATACTTTTCATATTTTCCAAGCATATCATTGTAAAACGCCCTTGAAGTCAGCGTTAAATTCTCGGCCTGTTGCTGCAAGGCTCCGATAATCTTGGGATGACAATGTCCTTGATTGACCGCCGAATAGGCCGATAGGAAATCGTAGTACTTCTTTCCTTCTACATCCCATACATAAACACCTTCTCCACGACTCAAAACAACCGGTAAGGGGTGATAGTTCTGTGCACCGTATTTCTCCTCCAATGCAATCGCATCTTCAGAAGTTATTCTTTCTAAAACAGACATGATAAAAATTACTTTAAATAAAACTTCAGCAATTCCTGCTATACCTTTTTCCTTTCGAAGACTCGAAAATTCAGCGTAGGAGAGAAATCATCCTTATGTAGAGCGGCTAATTTACAAAAAAGAAGACAGAAGTTTGTTATCTCTGATAGAAAACCGATGCTTCCTAATTGGTGCCTGAAAGTATGATCTTATTTCGTACCATCTGGTACTTGCATTTGTGATTTTGTCTGAATTGGATGTTATACCATACTAAAAAGGAGGCTGCCCGGTCTTATTTATTTTTCCAACTTTTGTGCCAACACGGCTACTTGAAGTTCCAACCTTTTTAGTTCGCGCAAGACATCGTTCTTATCCATTTGCATCCAAATGTAAAGTTTCATCATTGCCATAAAAAGCATACAAAGAAAGCCTGCCGCAGTCCATAAAATAAGTTCTTTTAGCTGCTCAGTATTAAAAAGTTGCACCAAACAATACACAAAAACAACGAAAACAAGTACGTGCACAACGGTCATGATACTTACCAACCATCCTGTTTTTCCCTTGTGTGCCTGCCCAAGTTTTCCCAAGAAACCCTGCTCCTCTAATTCATCATAAAATTTGGCTTCTTCGGTATCCAGCGTTTCCTTGATCAAGGCATCTATTTTTTCAGTCTCTTTTTTCATCTATTTATTTTTTAATGATTGTTTTTAATTTCTCTCTTGCATGAAACAGCCTTGACTTCACTGTGCCCATGGAGACATTTAGAATCTCGGCAATTTCCTTAAGTGTGTATTGCTCCGTATAAAACAACCGCAATACTATTTGGTGATTATCCGGCAACGATTTAATCGCCGTTCTTAATTGTTGCAACAGTAATTCCGACGGTTCAGAAATCGTCTCGTATGCATCCAATACCTTTATTTCCTTTGGCTCGTTTCGTTTTCTTCGGTTTCCTTTTAAGTAATTCAGTGCTTTTCGGGTAACGATCCGCATGGCCCAACTTTCAAAAGCATGGGTGTCCCGGAGTCCGTCTATTTTTTTTGCGATGATGACCCAACTATCTTGAACAAGGTCTTTCGCCACCTCCCTGTCATGCGTATACCAATAGGCCTGCCTGCACATTTTTTCATGATGCCTTTTTACCAATAAGCCAAATGCTTTCTCGTTTCCTGTGCGATACTGTAATACCAACAAGGCATCAAATACTTTTTGGGTAGTCATTCAACTGATGTATACCTTATAGAGTTCAAAAGAAATAAAAGGTTCACTTTTTTAACTTTTTTTAATAGTAAAGGAATAAAGATAAGAGTTATAAATGCCGGGCTATTGTTACTTTTGCCCCATGCGAAAAAAGAAACCGCGTCCCATTTTCGAAAATATCGAGGTCGTTGACGCCGCAGCTAAAGGAAAAACAATCGCCAAAGCCCCGGATGGGAGAGTTATTTTTCTCACCAACACGGTACCGGGTGATATCGTAGACGTACAAACGACCAAAAAACGGAAGGCCTATTTTGAGGGAGTCGCTACGCGGTTTCACCATTTCTCGGAGAAGCGCGTAACCCCCAATTGCGCGCACTTTGGTGTTTGCGGGGGGTGTAAGTGGCAAGATATGGGTTATGAACACCAACTTTCCTATAAGCAGCGCGAAGTAGAAAACAATTTGCGAAGAATCGGACATTTAGAACTCCCTGAGATCAATTCGATACTTGGTTCGAAACAACAATATTTCTATCGGAACAAAATGGAATTTTCATTTTCGAGCAGTCGATGGATGACCTTGGAGGAGATTCAATCTGACAAAGAAATTACCGATAAAAATGCCTTGGGCTTTCATATTCCCGGAATGTGGGATAAAATACTCGATATTAAAAAATGTCACCTGCAAAGAGAGCCCTCGAATAAGATTCGATTGGAAATCAAAGATTTTGCCCTTAAAAACGGCCTTTCATTTTTTAATCCACGCAAGCAAGAAGGCTTGTTGCGCACCCTGATGATTCGCACTTCATCTACCGGTGAAGTCATGGTATTGCTTCAATTTTTTGAAGACGATAGGGAGAAAAGGGACCTATTATTGAATCATTTGGCTGAAAAATTTCCTGAAATCACCTCACTCCTTTATGTTATAAACCCAAAAAAGAACGATACCATCTATGATCAGGAGGTTCATTGTTTTTACGGTAGGGACCATATTTTTGAGGAGATGGAGGGCCTTCGGTTCAAGATCAATGCCAAGTCTTTTTATCAGACCAATTCGGAACAGGCATACGAACTCTACAAGGTTACCCGCGACTTTGCGGGACTCACTGGTGAAGAACTCGTATACGACCTTTATACCGGCACGGGTACCATTGCACAATTCGTTGCAAAAAAAGCCAAGAAAGTTGTCGGAATCGAGTCGGTCCCAGACGCTATTGTCGCGGCCAAGGAGAATGCACAAAGAAACCAATTGAACAATGTGGACTTTTTTACGGGAGACATGAAAAACGTTTTCAATGATGCGTTTATTTCGGAGAATGGTACACCCGACGTAATTATCACCGACCCTCCGCGCGACGGAATGCATAAAGATGTCGTGCAACAGCTATTGCAAATCGCACCGCAAAAGATTGTCTATGTAAGTTGTAATAGTGCTACACAGGCGAGAGATCTTGCCATGATGAAAGAAAGCTACCGAGTAACAAAGGTGCAACCCGTGGATATGTTCCCACAAACCCATCACGTTGAAAATGTTGTACTTTTGGAAAAGATTTGATTGCATGAAGCATTTAAAGATTGCGCTACTCGTTTGCCTGGGAATACTTTTTTTTTCAGCATGCGAAAAAGACGATATCTGTATCGACGGGGATACCCCATTGCTGGTTATCCGTTTTTATGATCGGGACGATACTACTTTGGTCAAGGCCGTACCCTCCCTTGTGGTACGAGGTCTGGACGGTACTTCCGAATTGGATGTTATCGCAAATGCTTCATCCGATTCTATTGCTATTCCCTTAAGAGTCGACCAAGGCAGCACCTCTTTTCTTCTTTCGCAGAATCCGACAGAGGATGATACCACCTTGAATTCGGATACAATTACCTTTGACTACGAAACTAAGGAAATCTTTATCTCAAGGGCCTGTGGCTTTGTGGTAAATTATGATAGTTTATCTGGCACGACCGTTGCTGATGATAGTTTATGGATCCGGGAAATTCGTATTGATTCCACTTTTATAGAAAATTCAAATTCGGCACATGTCAAAATTTTGCACTAGCTTATTTTTTCTGTTGGTGTTCGTTGGTCTTAGCGCCCAGGAAGAGAACAAGACCATCGACTTGAATCGAAAAGATTCCGTTGTCTATAAACAGCCTTATGGCCTAAGGGTCGGAATTGATTTGAGCCGTCCGATTACCTCCTTTTTTGATGAGGATTACACAGGGATCGAGTTTGTGGGAGACTATCGACTTACGCAAAAATTGTATATCGCCGGCGAATTAGGGAACGAGCAAAAAACGAGAAGGGAACTGCTAAGCTTGGACGGGGAGGAAACTGCGGAAGGGGAACTATATAATTTTACCGCATCTGGGAGTTATATTAAACTGGGGGTCGATTACAACACCTATGGTAATTGGTATGGCGAACAAAATATGATCACCATTGGGGGGCGCTACGCTTTTTCTACTTTTAGCCAAACCGTAAACGATTACAACATTTACGAATCGAACCGATATTGGAACCCAACAGGATTCACTCCTGGAGCAGAAGATGAGCGTGAGTTCAAAGGAAGAACCGCTTCTTGGATCGAAGGAGTGGTCGGGGTGAAGATGGAGCTGTTCAAAAATCTATACTTAGGAGGAAGTATACGACTGGGGATTCTGATTACCAATAAAGAGAAAGACTCTGACCAATTCACCAACTTGTTTATCCCAGGGTTCAACAAAGTCACTGAAAATAGCCGTTTTGGAGTGGGTTATAACTACTCGATCACCTATTTGGTTCCACTCTACAAAAAGAAGAAAAAAGCTGAAGAAGAACCAGTTGAAGAATCACAATAATGCCCGCCTTACTCCTTGCGCTGATACTTTGCTTTCTTACTTCCTTCGTACATCACATATTTCACCAAACGCGATTCCAAATGACTGTTGTATACTTTGATTTTTCGCGAAGGCCGCAATCCTACAAATTTCAAAGCCTGCATGTTCGAGGTAATGAACCATGCATCTGTGCCTGGATACGATTGTTTTAAGGTGTCTCCGATAGCTGCATAGAAATCTTCCATATCAAGATTTAAACGTTCGCCGTAGGGCGGATTAAAAACCATGTGCAAGGGGCCTTCTATCGGCTTTTCAGAGTCGAAAAAATTCTTTCGCTCAACTGTAATGTATTCGGAGAGATTTGCATTTTCGATATTCTCGGTTGCCTTTCTAACGGCAGACGGGGCCTTGTCATAACCAATGATTTGGTGATGAAACTCGCGGGTCTTTCGCAAACTGACCGCTACTATCTTTTCAAACAGTTCTTCATCAAAGTCTTCCCATTTCTCAAAAGCGAATTCTTTGCGGTTGATATTGGCCGGTATATTACAGGCAATCATGGCCGCCTCGGTTAAAAAGGTACCACTTCCGCACATGGGGTCCAAAAAATCGGATTGTCCTTCCCACCCACTCAATAGCAAGAGCCCGGCGGCCAATACTTCGTTGATAGGGGCAATATTCGTGGCAGTACGGTAGCCACGATGATGCAATGAACGGCCTGAGCTGTCCAATGATACATTGCAGTGCTCTTTGTATATGTGAATATTGATACGCATATCGGGAAACTTCACATCAACATTGGGCCGTTTCCCATCCATATCCCTAAATTTATCTACAATAGCATCCTTTGCTTTTTGGGATACATAAAGCGAATGTGAAAAATGGTCAGAGTTTACGGTGGTATCAATAGCAAAAGACGTGTCTACCGATAGGTACTCGGCCCATGGCATTGCATATATTTTTTTATACAGCTCATTTTCGTTTCGAACCGTGAACGAGTGAATCGGTTTTATGATTTTTATGGCGGTTCGTAGGCATAGATTTGCTTTGTACATAAAACCCGTATCACCTTCGAAAGATACATTCCGTGTACCTATCTTCACGTTCCCCGCTCCAAGATTTCGCAACTCTTTGGCCAAAATCTCTTCGAAACCGAAAAGGGTCTTGGCGACCATCCTAAAATTATTGTTCATGTGCATACCACTTTCAATCGCAAAAATAGGTTAATTTTGACCCTTACAATCATACTGTTGAAGTTATTGGTGCATCGTTTTTAACATATCCGAAGATCAATTTCATAGTATATCGACCACAGCAACGACCAATGACCTATATTTTACCAATTCTCGCCGTTGTCTTAAGTTTTGCTTTGGTATTCATCGCCAAACCTAAGAATAATGAACACTTTAAACTTTTACTAGCCTTTAGTGGCGCCTTTTTACTTGCGCTAACAGTTTTTGAACTCTTTCCGGAAGTCTATGAAAATGCAGACGCCAAAATGGTCGGGCTCTTTGTGATGTTGGGCATATTATTACAGATTTTTTTGGAGTTTTTTTCCAAAGGTGCCGAACACGGCCATGTTCACCTAGATACCAAAAAGTCGACTTTTCCATGGCCACTTTTTATAAGTTTATCGGTACACTCTTTTTTAGAGGGATTTCCCATCGAAGAACATCAACTAATGCTGTATGGTATTCTAATCCATAAAATCCCCATAGCTATTATCTTGAGTATCTTTCTATTGGGCTCTCAAATTAAAATAGCAAAGGCGGTCTTCTTTATTGTTCTATTTTCTTTGATGACACCATTGGGGAGTTATGTGGCAGCAAAAGCCGTATGGGTCACTACTTATTATACGGTAATCAATGCGTTGGTCATCGGGGTATTTTTACATATTTCAACGGTCATTCTTTTTGAAAGCTCCGAAGGCCATAAGTTTAATCTTAGAAAACTGGTAGTCATCACGCTCGGTATCGCAATCGCCTATCTACTCTAATGTTCAGTAAAGAGGAATCAAAACGTTTACGGCAAGACTTCTGGATCGCTTTTGGAAAATCCTTTCCGCGTAAATGGATACGGTATCATACAAACATCAAAGGACTTTCACTAAAATTTCATTTTCATCTGAAGTTTGCCATGGTATCATTGGATATTGAGTCGGATGATCTGGAACAACGCATCAAATTATGGGAAAAAGCAACCTCCTTAAGATCGATCTTGTTATCCGATTATTTACCTGATGCCATCTTCGATGATAGCTATGTTCTCTCAAACCAAAAAGAAATTTCACGAATCTATGTATCCTTACCAGATGTATCTATCCATAATAAAAATACTTGGCAAGAAACCATGGTCTTTCTAAATAACCAAATGCAAAGCTTGGAAGCTTTCTTTCTTGATTTCAAGGAGTTCCTTGAAAGCTAAAATCTTGTAGAGGTCGGCATCATATCGACAAAATGTGTTATTTTACAGCTGGTTTGCTCCATGTTCACAAGGCAAGATAGAAATCACGTCATCGCTATTGACTTTTAACCAAACACCTTTATGAAACGAATACTATGCTTTTTCCTCTTCTTGACATTTGTACACTGCTCTTTGGCGCAGGACTTGGAACCTTTTGAATTAACCGAAGATTGGTTATCGCATATCGAGGAATTGGCGCCGTTGAAAACTTCCGTATCCATGGAGGGGAGCAAGAATATTTTGATCTTCTCATTACATACCGGATATGAACATTGGACCATTCCACACACTGAGGCCGTTGTTCAACTTGTAGCTGAAAAAACAGGGGCCTTTAAGGTCACGACCTCAAAAGATATTTCGGTTTTTGAATCTGAAAATCTGGCAACGTACGACGCTATTGTACTAAACAATAACTGCTCTATGCGCGACCATCGAAACATCTTTTGGGATATTCTAAAAAAAGATGATGCTTTGAATAACCAACAACAAAAGGAAAAAGCGGTAAAACTAGAACAAAACCTTTTTGAATATGTGAAGAATGGAGGTGGGCTTATGGTGTTACACGGGGGTATTACCATGCAGAACAATACAGAAGAATTTGGAAAGATGGTCGGAGGCAGCTTCGATTATCATCCCAAACAACAGCGTATTTCGGTAAAACTGGTCGATGCTTCCCATCCACTGGTCAAGGCTTTTGATGGAGTCGGATTTGAACATGTAGATGAACCCTACTTCTTCAACAACGCCTACTTCGACTACAATTTTAGACCGTTGCTTTATATGGAAGCAAACGAATTAAAGGGTAAAAAAGCGGCAGTTAACGATAACATCAAATATATCGCTTGGATTAAACCATATGGGGACGGACGGGTTTTCTACGCATCTCCATCCCATAACGCGCATAGTTACGAAAATCCACAACTATTACAATTTTTAGTAGATGGCCTGCAATACGCTGTCGGTGTCTTGGAATGCGACGATTCGCCAATAGAAGAGTAGAGCACCCACCACTTCCCTGATAGTTACAATCAGAATTCAACCGGGTATTTTGACTACGGCACAAATACCGCTTTTCAATCCCAACGATTCAAAGCGGGCGGTATTAAAGTTCAAATGACATCCAAGTAGATAAAAAGCCAATGAAAAAAGGCACCTCCTAAAACAAATACGTGCCAGATAAAATGATTAAAGGGTATTTTTCGTACCGCATAAAACAAAATGCCCAATGTATAACAGGCGCCTCCTGCAAACAATAAGTTCATTCCCAAGTCGGTGGTTGCGGCCCGTAAACTTGAAAAATCGATAACGATCAGCCACCCCATTATTAAATACAATAAGAGCGAAACGAATTCATATTTACCAGTAAAGAACAATTTCATGATCGCACCAAAAGCGGCAATCCCCCAAACAGTATAAAAAAGGGTCCATCCACTACCCTTTTCAAGGCTGATCAAAGCAACAGGAGTATAAGTACCTGCAATCAGCAAATAAATACTGATATGATCTACTATCTGATATATCTTCCTAAGATGCGCTTTTGATACCGAATGATAAATTGTAGAGGCTAAAAACAGTATAACGATACTTGCACTGTAAATTAGGATACTTGCTACGGCATAAGGTGTTTTATCAGTATTCTTTTCGAGCAGAAGAAAGAGGCCGATCAGTCCCATCAAGACTCCTAAACCGTGGGAAAAGGCATTCAGTCTTTCTTCAAGATAAGAATGGGTTTCTTTCATTATTAAAAGTAGTTGCTATTTGTACCGTTTTCCGTGTTTAATGACCATGTCTACATCTTGCAACAAGCTTATATACCGCAGCACATCACCATCTACGGCGATAATATCGGCATATTTTCCTGGGGTAACGGTCCCAACTTCCTCGGCCACGCCCATCCATAAAGCTGGCCAGTAGGTTGCTGCGCGAATAGCGTACATGGGGTCGATACCGAACTCATTTACCCATACATCTAGTTCGTTCCAAGTAGACTGGCTATGAAACTTCATCGGAATGCCACTATCAGTACCTATCATAAGCACTACACCAGCATCTAACAACTGATTTATTTTGGTTTCAAGTGTTGGTTTTCTAGAAGGGGTCAACTGAAAATAGGGCAACCTATCGGGATGGGCAATGCTTTTTTTAATATCAACGATAACGCTATCGGGAAGTCCACGGTGCCAAGAATCATTGTCTAGTTTCTCCGGGTTGTCACGTACATATTCATAATTGTAAAGCCCCTCTACCGTTGGGCACCAAAATAAGGGACCTTGACTCATATCTGCTGTTCGCTCCTTGATCATTTCCATAACATCGTCAGGATAGCGGGGTGCCGAAGACAATCCGGTATGCTCAAAACAATCGGCCCCTGTTTGCAAACCTCTACGTATTTCTTCTGGTCTATGGCCGTGAGCCACTACCTTCAAATTATATTTATGGGCCTCATCAACGACTGCCTGTACCTCTTCCAAGGTCATTTGATCTTGATCAATGAGCTTAATGACATCTACCCCCGCTTTCGCTAATTTTCTTATCTTTTTTCTTCCATCCTCTGCACCGTTTACTCCCCAACGAAAATCCTCGGTCCCCGGATACGGTTTGTGTTGAATAAACGGACCCGACACATATAAGGTAGCACCGGGAATATCCCCTTTATTTATAGCATCCCGAACAGCAATGCTTTCCTCTAAAGGACCTCCCAAGTCACGAGCGCTGGTGACACCAGCCATTAACAGTTGATGGGCCGATGCGGGCATGATTACATCCTTAAAAAGCGGCGGATAGGTTTGGTCCCAGTAGGCATAATCGGCATGACCGGTTATCATCGTATGTACATGCATATCCCACAGACCTGGAAGTACGGTCATCCCCTCGGTAGAAATTACTTCAGCACCTTGGGGAATAGGGGTCGTATCAACGGTACCCACAGTCTTGATTTTTTCACCCTCTATAATAACTACACTATTTTTTATGGGGTTTGATCCGAATCCATCAATCAATGTACCACCTACTAGAGCCTTAAGGCTTGAATCCTGGGAATATCCATTAGCTACAAAGAATAGGACGGATATATGAAGTAAAAAAGTTTTCATGGAAATGGCTTTGTTAAATATACCGAAAAATGAATGAGGGCATTCAAAAACTTACCAACCTTTGAAAATGTTAACTTTAATTTTTATACTTTGCTTTATACAATTTAAACAGATTTAAATCTCTTAAAAATCATATCTGTAAACTCCGGATCAATGAACTTGTCGTATCTGTCCGCTGCTATTATTACAATGCTTAAAAGGCTAGGAATACTTCTGGTCGTGATAGTCTTTTTTTCCGGATGTGAGGATGTGATAGAAGTTGAGACCCCCACCGAGCCTCCCCGGTTGATTGTGAACGGTATACTGCGAGTTGATGAAAACGAGCCCTTTATACCCGTAGAAATAAGGGTTTCGCAAACCGATAATTTTTTCGGTGAAACGACAGTGGCCTCTTTGGAAAGCATCGCTATATTCATTGAAGCTTTTGATGAGACGGGAGCTACCATAGGTAGCGGCACCTCGAACCTGACGGAATTGGATGAAGGTTCTGGCATCTATGTCCCGGATCCGTCGTTTTCTACAGATCAACGTATTTCTACCGCAGTATTGGCACTTGATCCCTTATTCACTTTGGTAATTACCTATAATGGTCGGCGGTACGCCGCTCAAACGAGATATGCTCCTGCAGCACCTATCGATCGCATAGTACAGGGAACGGAGACCTTGTTCGATGATGATACCACCGAAGTGATCGTTTCTTTTACAGATGATGAAACGCGTGACAACTTTTATGTATTCGATTTTGGTCTTGGAGCCTTTTCTGTGACCGAAGATCAGTTTTATCAGGGGGAGTCTTTTGAGTTTTCTTATTTCTATGATAGGGAATTAACACCGGGGGAAGAGATTACGGTAAGCATTTTAGGGGCTGATCAAGGGTTTTATAACTATATGGATTTACTGATAGAGCAGACCGAGAATAATCTAGGTGTTTTTGAGACTCCCGCCGCTACTGCCCGTGGCAACGTATTTGATATTACCGGCCTTGATAATATCAATGTAGTCGATAACACGGATCGACCATTTGATTTTCCGTTGGGATATTTTGCAATCGTAGAAAGTTTTAGTGAAACTATCACAATTGAGTAGGTATTTTTAGGGATACGCCTTTATTCTAAAAAACGTATATCTCTCTTTTAAAACTTGAGCAGGGGTACTATTATGATGCAGAAACTCCGACCTATAGTCCCCGGTCGTTGGTTTTGATCGCATAAAAAAAACCCCGACGCTCTGATGAGGTCGGGG
>CANLQD010000003.1 GCA_947493175.1 uncultured Flavobacteriaceae bacterium
GCCCACCGCAACGGCTTCAACTCTCATCCATCATCCACATCACTGCCAAAGCGGGTGCAAATATAAGAGGGTTTTTTAAATAAAAAATAAAAATTCAAATCTTTTTTAAAATAATCTAACCGCCCTTTTTTAACACCTTAAATATTAGCTTCTTAGTCCCTTTATTTTTTTTCAAAAGGGCATTAAATTTAACCTAAAAAAAATAGCTAGACAAGGAAAAGGTTTAAAAAAATGAATCTAAATACACCACTACCTTCGCCACAATCAACCCATCTATTAAATAAAAGTATCTTTTACCGGCACAAGCTGCGTTAGGGATTGCAGCGGCATCCCCTGACAGTACCGTCAGGGATACAGCGGAAAGCCCGGCCAGCTTTTAAAAAAAGCTGGAAACGCCCTTAAACCCATACCAGACAGTCAAAAGGATAACCACAAGCTATGACCATCGAGCACAGGCCAAGCTCCCAGAAACCCGAATCGACTCGGCGCAGGACCATCGGGTGAGATATTTGATCAAGCCAAGAAGCTATGAGTCGAGGTTGGCCTGCGCGGACCTAGAGCATCGGGATTCAACCATCTGTTTTAAACATGCCATAAAATACAGCTTTCCGACTCCTAAAATTCGGGAAGATTTTCACTGATGGAATCCGCTATTTTAAAGTTTATCGTACAGTACGCCGTAATGAAGCCTTAAAATACAGTGCAATGACATGCCTTTGAAGCAGTTCTGAAACACAATCGCCTCCAATACACAGCCCGACTTAAAAACCGTATATATATATTGTAGGCATCGCTAGTAGATGTTATCTTTGCCCTCTTATCGTCAAAACGAGGAAATGATCAACATTACATTACCAGATGGATCGGTTAAAAAGCATGCTGCCGGAAGCACTGCTATGGACATCGCGAAGGATATTAGTGAAGGTTTGGCCAGAAACGTTATTTCTGCCAAGTTCAATGATACTATTATCGAGACGACCACCCCACTTGAGGAAGACGGTGCCTTGGTGCTTTTCACCTGGAGAGACGTTGAGGGAAAAACTGCCTTTTGGCACTCCTCGGCCCATATTTTGGCGCAAGCATTGGAAGAACTCTATCCCCATGTGAAACTTTGGGTGGGACCCGCAATCGAAAACGGATTCTATTACGATGTAGATTTGGGGGAGGAAAGCATCTCGGATAAGGATTTCAAGGCCATTGAGGACAAAATGCTTGAAATTGCGCGAGGCAAACACGATTTTAAAATGCGCGAGGTATCCAAATCGGAAGCTCTTTCGTACTACCAAAATAAAAATGAGTACAAGGTCGACCTTATCGAAAATCTGGAAGACGGCACCATTACGTTCTGCGACCATTCTACTTTCACCGATCTCTGTAGAGGTGGCCATATACCGAACACCGGCATCGTAAAAGCGGTAAAAATTTTAAGTGTTGCAGGCGCTTATTATAAAGGAGACGAGAATAACAAAATGTTGACCCGCGTTTACGGAATTTCTTTTCCGAAACAAAAAGAGCTTACCGAATATCTGGCCATGTTAGAGGAGGCCAAAAAACGGGACCATCGAAAACTGGGCAAGGAACTGGAACTGTTTACGTTCTCACAAAAGGTAGGCCAAGGACTTCCTCTTTGGCTTCCTAAAGGAGCCGCTTTGCGGGAGCGTTTGGAACAGTTTCTAAAAAAGGCCCAAAAGAAAGCAGGCTACGAGATGGTGGTAAGCCCTCATATTGGTCAGAAAGAACTTTACGTTACCTCTGGGCATTATGAAAAATATGGTGCAGATAGCTTTCAGCCAATTCATACCCCGAAAGAGGACGAGGAGTTTCTTTTAAAACCCATGAATTGCCCCCATCATTGTGAAATCTTCAACCATAAACCTTATAGTTATCGTGAACTACCCAAACGATACGCCGAGTTCGGAACCGTTTATCGCTATGAACAAAGTGGCGAGTTGCATGGTTTGACACGGGTTCGTGGTTTCACCCAAGACGACGCCCATATTTTTTGTACCCCAGATCAATTGGACGAAGAATTTAAAAATGTGATAGACCTATCATTATATGTTCTGGGTTCTTTGGGGTTCGAAAACTTTACTGCCCAAGTCTCGGTACGTGACTTGGAAACTCCCGAAAAGTATATCGGCTCGGTAGCGAATTGGGAAAAAGCGGAAAATGCCATTATCAATGCCGCCAAGGAAAAAGGACTTGATTATGTTATAGAAACCGGAGAAGCCGCTTTTTATGGTCCAAAACTAGACTTTATGGTCAAGGATGCCCTCGGCAGAAATTGGCAACTTGGTACGATACAGGTAGATTACAACTTGCCCGAACGCTTTGATCTCACCTACAAAGGCAGTGACAACGAGATGCACCGCCCGGTAATGATCCATCGCGCACCTTTTGGGAGTATGGAACGTTTTATCGCTTTGTTGTTGGAGCATACGGGGGGGAATTTCCCTCTTTGGCTGATTCCGGACCAGGCCATTATTCTCTCTGTGAGCGAGAAGCATGAAAAATATGCCGAAAAAGTTTTAAAATACTTGGAAAATGCCGAAATTCGCGCCCTCGTTGATAATAGAAACGAAACCGTAGGCAAAAAAATACGGGAGGCCGAGATGAACAAAATACCATATATGCTCATCGTCGGAGAGAACGAGGAAGCCCACGGAACCATTTCTGTTCGAAAGCACGGAGGAGAAGATTTGGGATCCATACGGATAGCCGATTTTGAGGACTTGGTGAATAACGAAATAAATAGTACCTTAAAGTCGTTTTAAAAAAGTTTAACCAAAAAAAGTATAAGTCATAGCAATACGTAAAAGATTTAGGCCCCAACCTAGGAGGGAAAATAAAAACCCTCATAAAATCAATGAGAAAATTTTAGCACCCCAAGTTCGCTTGGTGGGTGATAATGTAGAAGTAGGTGTTTATCCGATAAGGACGGCACTAGACAAAGCTGAGGAGGCAGGTTTGGATTTGGTAGAGATTTCACCGAAAGCCGACCCTCCCGTTTGTAAGATTATAGACTATAAGAAGTTTCTTTACGAACAAAAGAAACGGGAAAAGATACTAAAAGCGAAAGCGTCGAAGGTTGTAGTCAAAGAGATTCGGTTCGGACCGAATACCGATGACCATGATTACGAATTTAAAAAGAAGCATGCCGAAAAGTTTCTGAAAGATGGAGCCAAGTTGAAAGCGTATGTTTTCTTTAAAGGACGTTCGATCGTTTACAAAGACCAAGGTGAAATTCTGCTGTTAAGACTGGCTTCCGAATTGGAAGAGCTTGGAAAAGTAGAACAAATGCCTAAATTGGAAGGAAAGCGAATGACGATGTTCATCGCCCCTAAAACGAAGAAATAAGTGCCCGATTAAATTCGGCATTAAAATATCGAGGAATCCCTTAATAGGTTTAATTCGATTTATCCTTTAGCTGTTCTGCAAATGAGCGGTTTAAGGATTATTTTTTGGAAAGTAAGTGAGATGACCCTTTTAAAGTGCTCAGGGTGACCGTATATAAAGAGCGCTTGAATTTTTAAATAGGAAAAAATGCCTAAGCAAAAAACAAAGTCCAGCGCCAAAAAGCGATTTAAGCTTACCGGAACTGGAAAAATTAAAAGAAAGCACGCTTTCAAGAGTCATATATTGACGAAGAAATCTAAAAAGCGTAAGCTCGCATTGACCCATTCTACGTTGGTACATGAGTCAGATGTCAGCAATATTAAGGAACAGCTTCGATTGAAGTAAACGTTCTACAGGTAATTTAATCATAACCATGGAGTTGGGCACATCACAAAAGCAATATATAAATTGTTAGTGAACCATCAAGAGGCGCCAGTCGCCCGCCCACTACAAAAAATTAAAAATTATGCCAAGATCAGTAAATGCAGTAGCTTCTAGAGCCAGAAGAAAAAAGGTGATGAAGCAAGCCAAAGGATACTTTGGAAGACGTAAGAATGTTTGGACCGTTGCTAAAAATGCGGTCGAAAAAGCGATGCTATACGCCTATCGCGACAGAAAGAACAAAAAGAGAAATTTTCGTGCCCTTTGGATTACCCGTATCAATGCAGGTGCCCGTATGCACGGAATGTCGTACTCCCAGTTTATGGGTAGGGTAAAAGCAAACGGAATTGAACTAAATCGAAAGGTATTGGCCGATTTGGCCATGAACCATCCGGAAGCGTTCAAAGCCGTTGTCGACAAGGTCAAATAGATTTTTAGAAATACATCTCACTTTTCGGAAAGTCCGGCTTAAAAGCCGGACTTTCTTATTTACACACCTTTAATTGGCTATATCTTATAGTGGATCCTTTTCATCAAATCTTCATAATCAATAATTTGAGAACGAATCTCGAGCATCTCAAAAGTGGAAACGGCAGAGGTAACGATGTATTGGGTCTGAAAAATACTTTTCATAGGAAAACTTATCTCATGTTTGATCTTTATGTACTTAGACCTTTCGGTCCGCGTTATCTTGCTTTGTAACCTTTCATAAGTAAGATGGCTCCACTGCTGTGCTAGATGAGCTTCTAACATACCCAAGTATTGATTGGCATCTTTCTTTGAAAAGTTTATATGATCGGAACCACGAAACAATATGACATCACCCAGATCACTATCGTTCATATAAACTGAAAAATCAACTCTATCTGCTTGCAATCCTTCAATAACACTTTTCAATAGTTCAAATTCTCCGCTGCTGTAATTTTTTTCCGAAAAAAGATATGTCAATTTTTCCGTTGTAACCTGTTCGTATTTCACAGGAAGCAATACAGTTCCTTTCACAATATCTATATAATGTTCCTTGAAATTGTCTTTTTTAAATTCAGTTCCTTTTGCCGTGTCTTGTTTACAGCTGATTATAAAACAAAAAAGGGCATATAGGATGTAAGAACGCATATAACAATGATTTTAAATTAACTAAAGAAGAGTTCACAAAGGTTTCTGAACTCAATAAATATGTTAGTTCCCAAATGCGGTAATCACCAAACTTCTCCCAGAAGCGTGATTTCGGTGTTCACATAAGTAAATACCTTGCCAGATCCCTAGATTGAGCTTTCCCTCTGTAATCGGTATTTGAATCGACGCACCCATCAACGAAGCTTTGATATGGGCGGGCATATCATCGGGGCCTTCATACGTATGTATGTAGTAGGGAGCATTCTCCGGGACCATAATGTTCATATGACTCTCGAAATCGGTTCGCACGGTAGGGTCCGCATTTTCGTTGATCGTAAGACTGGCCGAAGTATGTTTGATGAATACTTGAAGAAATCCAATACTTATATTACCAATTTCTGGAAGGCTTTTGGTTATTTTAGATGTAATGAGGTGAAAACCTCTTTTATGTGCCGCTAAATGTATCTCTTTTTGGTAGACTTGCATGTTCTTCGATTTTCTAAATAAGTTTACAAAAGATGCTAAAACTAAGGTAATATGAACGGGAGAACAAATACCTTTGTTCGCGTCAATTTTTATCTATGGATTTTTCTAAAATTAAAATGGTCGTTTGCGATATGGACGGCACCTTACTCAACTCGAACCACGAGGTGAGCAACCGCTTTTTTGAACTTTTTCAACAACTACAAGAACGAAATATTCGATTCGTTGCCGCCAGTGGTCGCCAGTACCATAGTATCGTGGAAAAATTACGCCCGATCAAGAATGATATCATCGTCATCGCGGAGAATGGTGGTTTTGCCATGGAAAGAGAAAATGAGTTGCTTTCTACTCCGTTACCCAACATCCATAAAAACCACGTGCTCAATGTTTTGGAAAACATACCTCACATTCACCCGGTGTTATGCGGTAAGCATAGCGCTTATCTCTTGGGGAACGACACTGATTTCATCACAAAGTTGCAAGAGTATTACACGGAATATGAACTTTTACAAGACTTACATGCACACCAAGGGGAAATCCTTAAAATTGCCATTTATCATTTTGAGAGTTCCGAAAAGTATATCTACCCCGCTGTAAAGCATTTGGAAAACGAACTAAAAGTAAAAATCTCAGGTACCAATTGGGTCGACATATCAAGCCAGAATGCCCATAAGGGGTTTGCCCTGCAAAAGGTTCAGGAATTACATAGGGTAACCCCTGCCGAAACCATGGTTTTTGGAGACTACAACAACGATTTAGAAATGTTGGCTTTGGCCGACTTCAGTTTTGCCATGGCCAATGCGCATCCCATGGTAAAGGAAGCTGCCCATTACGCTACCTCCAGTAATGATGACTTTGGAGTGGAACGGGTACTGCAGCAACTACTTGATAACGCAAACCAATAGTAGGTTCATAGTAGAAAAGGTCGTGACCAGGAAGCTCTTATCATGACTCCGTCATAAAAAAAGCCCTGACATAGTTGTCAGGGCTGTTCTATTCTGAACAATGTTATTTATTGAACAATCAGTTTAGCCACCTTCGCTTTATGTGTTACGCCGTCTTTCGTTTTTAATAGATACATCCCGGGAGATAACTTACTTACATCTATGATATTGTCCCCTTTGCGCTTGTTCCCTTCGGAAACAACTCTACCAGAAAAATCGGTGACCAAAAATGAAAATTCGTTTTGGGTCTGTACTTGCACGATTCCGTCTGGAGCTGGATTTGGGTAAACCACATATGACGATGTTTTAGAACCACTGCTCGACGCAGTCACCTCAACCGGTACCAAAGCCAAATTGTCTAGCCGATCGGGCCAAGATCCTCCCGGGGGTACGATCAATATCTGAAATTGATAGTCGGTCGCCGAAGGTGCTATATCCGCTGCTATGGGAAACGTAAATTCAAGTGTCCCCGTACCTGCGGAAACGAGGGCACTACGGGTTTCGAAAATCGTGTATGGTGCAATTCCTAGCTGCCACCAGCCTAACACCTCTCGATCCGTACTAGCTGAATACTGAATGGACAATACCGCCTCGCTTCCCTGCTCGACACTCAATAGACCATCTACCGAAATAATATCATCAGGAAAATCCTCGGAACCGTCGCCATCGATCAACTCAAACCGAAAACTATCGGCTTTTAGCCAATCTGCCAGTGCTTTGATGTTAATGGTGTGTGACCCCTCTGCTAATGTCGCATCAGTTTTCACATACCCCCAATAAGAGTCTAGATCTAAATCACTGATAGAACTTTCTTCCAGGGAAAAATCGGTTATCGCCCCATCCAAGCTCAATTGATAGCTCAACACTAGATTACGGTCGGTTCCCGTAGCTTCACCTACGCGCAACCGTAAAGCAAGCTCATAGGTACCCGCCTCATCTACCTGAAAATCGAATTTTAGTTCGTCTCCTGTATCGAACAACCGCACATGCTGACCATTATTGGCCCCAGGATTATAGGAATCGGGCGCCACACTATTATTTGTGCCCACATCTGCTACTACCTCGTATACATCTTCAATTTCGATTTCATTGCTGCTTCCATTTGAATCTTCATCGCTGACATCAACACTACCGATGCTCAGATTATCAAAGCGATCTGGCCAACCACCACCAATAGGTACAATGATGGTTTGGAACTGGTAAATATCGGCAGCGACCTCTACATCGGATGGAATCTCCAGTACCACTTCCAAACTACCGCTTCCTGCATTTACCGCCACGGTCTCGGCATCAAAAGTCGTATAGGGTGCGATTCCCAATTGAAAAGCAACGTTGATTTCACGAGCTTCACTAGCCGTATAATCGACGGTGAGGGTATAGCTGCCACCTGGTGACACTACTTGTGGGCCATCGACCGCCACAATATCATCTTCAAAATTGCCGCCTCCTATTAGCTCGAACGAGAAACGGTCAGCTTTGAGCCAATCGCGCAAGGCAGTGATATCAACGGTATGGATACCCGCTGTAAGCGTCGTGGTCAACACCATTTCTCCCCAATGGGAATCGATATCGAGTTCGGTAATAGTGGTTTCATCCAACTCAAAAGTTGCCACCTCGCCGTCAACACTGATCTGATATTCAGATACCAGATTCGACTCCGTGCCACTGGCCTCGCCTACTCGAAGTCGTACCGCAAGTTTGTACTCCCCATCTTCCGATACATTAAAATCGAATTTCAAAGCGTCGCCGGCGTCGAAGAGGCGTACGTGTAATCCGTTGCTGGCCTGGGGGTTAAAGTTATCGACACTTACCGAGTTATTGTTGCCGACATCACTGACCACCTCATAAATATCCTCTATTTCATAGACACCTTGTGTGGTTCCGGGCGGTGGGGTGCCATCGGTTACATCTACCCCTGTTAGCGGTAAGTTATCCAACAAATCTTCAAAACCGCCATTTGCGGGAACGATGTACACTTGAAACTGATATTCGTCCTGGGCAATCGGGACATCTTCCGGAACCTTCAGCTCTACAGTAATTTGACCATTGCCAGATGCTACAGGGGTTACCACGGCATCATAGACGGTATACGGGTCTATGGCTTGTTGAAAAGCCACTACAATTTCACGGTCTATTCCGGCAGTGTAATCCACTACCACCTCCTGAAGGCTGCCAGGGGTTACTTCTTCGCTAGCGGTCACTGCACTGATATCATCTACATAGTCGGGTTCTTCTTTGGTCAAAGCAAATGCAAATCGGTCCGCTTTTGACCAATATTTGCTTACGGATATAATTACATTGTGCGTCCCTTCCTCCAGGTATTTCGAAGTAATCAGCTCCCCCCAATAGGTGTCATCGTCTAATTCGGAAATTGACTCTTCATCCAATGTAAACGCTTCTATCTGCTGGCCATCGATCGATATCTCATAGTTTTCGGCAAGGCTGCTATTATTTTCAGAGGCCTCCCCGACACGGAGTCGAAGTGCTAAATCATAGCTGCCTGCTGCCCCTACCTCAAAATCAAAAGTCAAGGCATCTCCACAATCATATAGCCTCACGAATTCGCCTTCGCTCGCACCCGCATTGGACGCATCTACGATTACGGCACTGTTTTCACCTACTTCTTTGTATACTTCGAATACATCTTCTATCTCAAGGACACCTGAAGTTATACGTTCATCGTTACTGGGCACTTCCGAATCCCCTCCATAGCGCGCTACGTAGTTTGCCAACAGTTTTATATAGCTACTTTGATAATAGATAGCCGGTTCTACCAAAGCCCACGGACTTTCATTGGCGCCACCGATGTAATTATTTTCGTCGCTATATGCCTTTAGGCCCGGTTGATCGCCCAACATGGCATTATCGTATGTAATACCTCCTAAGGAAATCTTAGTATTTGCATTTGCCAGTGGGTTGACACCTCCGGTGATAAGTCCTGGAACCGGACCGACCCCGTTTTTCACACCATCATAAGGGCTACCCGGTGTAAACCAAGTATGCCATAGTTGATCTGAGCTAAATTCAGCCCCATACTCGTAGGTATTTGATAAGAAAACAATTCCAAGCGGATTGGTCCCATGGAAATAATGTAGAATTCCGTCGGCGGTCTTTTCGTAATCGGCATGATTGGCTTCGTCAATACCATAATTAAGGTAATCGTAATTATCGGTCGCTTGTCTTGCCAAAAGGCTATTGCTACCCCAATTGAGATAGTACGGGTTTACTTGATAGAAATCGGCATTATCGTTTAGTACATACCCTCTGGCCTCTCTGGAGCGAGCACTTTCCTTGTGGTCCTTTATGGCATTTGCCGTTGCCGGGTCGGCTTGCTCCAAGGTCGTATAGTAGAGGATTGCCTCACTTTGATGAGGCCTATATATACCCCAGTCACCCGACACAAAGGCACGGGCCTGTCTAAAATTCGCGATGATAAAATCATTGTATTCCGCTTTCCCGGTCGCCTCAAAAAGGTACACTGCGGCCGTAACGGCTTCTGCTATATTTTCAATCAAATAATGGTCGCCAGGACCGTCGGCATCACCCGCCTCGATTTCCCCATTATCGCATACCGCAGCTTTGTCCGGGGCATCGATATAGGCTTGCCATGCAAGTTCGGCACGAACGAGCAATTCTTCGGCATAGCTTTCTTCGGACGGAAAATCGCCCAACACTATCGCGCCATGTGCCAACATTCCAGATGCCGTGATCGCTGCCGCAGGGCACGTTTGCGCATACCACCTTTGTCGGCTATCCGTGCTTGGCGGGGAGATATAATTAAAATCTTCCCGAATACCGGCCTTACTGTGAACGGTACCATCTTCGTTCTGCATTTTTTTGACCCAGTCGAGCTCCCATTTTATCTCGTCTAAAAGATCTGGCAAATCATTTGTGTTTTCTGGGATACGCAGTTCCAAATTGCTCCATAATTCGGGATGTTGCTGATAGGTGGTCAATAAATTATGAACCGGAGGAGTCGCAAAGGTGATGTATTTGTTAGGGTCACCTGCATCGATCCAACCTCCACTGACATCCTTGGTTTCCTCCCCATAAAGATAGGACGCCTCTGTATCTTGTCCTGGACCTAGATACCAAGGTCCGTCTGTCCATCGTGCCCCTGACCCATAGCTTGCAGTTTTATCTTGGGCCATTCTCTGATAATAGAAAGTCTCCGTCGCTATTCGCAGTAAGTCATCATAGACCGTATTACTAACTTTGAAGCGGTTAGATCGCACCTTATTGCCCCCTACTTCAGTAAGCTCTATATAAAAAGTTCCCTTGGAACAATGTTTTGAAAAATCGAACCACCAACCCGAGTCGCCAGATAGTTCATCGGTACCACCATTGTTCCAAACCATTGCGAAGTCTTCGAACACGATCGTATCGTCAGAAGCATTTCGAAGCGTTACCGGTACTTCTATATCTAATTCGATTCCCGCTCCTGCATTAAACCCTTGAACGGCTTTGGCAATGATGGCTTTCTTTTTCGCTGTTACCGGATAGCCAAACTGATCGACGCGAATGTAGTTTCTTTTGGTGTCGATAGTTTGTGCCAGCAACCCAACTGTTCCGAATATCAAAAAAGACAAACAGCCCAATAGGCATGTTTTTTTGATACAATTAGAATTCATCGTTTTCATTTTCTTGAAGTTTATAATGGATTGATAATGACCCCGAAAAGACCAGCGGAAAACCGCCAGTCTTTTTCGGGTCAAAGCTAACTCCGTTTACTCTATAATGAGTTTTGAAGTGTGGGTATCTTTTGTAACCTCGTCAGTTACTTTGAGAATATAAAGACCGGCATTCACAGACTCAAGATTAATCTCACTAATCCCTGCTTTTAAACCAGTTTTGAAAAATACTTGTCTACCTAACAAATCGAACAATTGTAGTTCGGAAGCGTTGTTGGATTGTACTTTTAGGAATCCGTTATTTACCGGGTTCGGGAATACTTGGATGGCTGCACCGGGAATCAAGGTTTCTTGTTCCAGACTTGTCGTTAAGGAAGTGCTTCCAATATTCCTATTGCCAAAATTGATGTAGCCACTGCAGTGCAACCACTCTGAATTGCTTCCACCACAGCTATTGTTCTGCCAAACACCGGTATTTGTTGCCATATTCTCGGCTTGTAAGGTGCTGTTATTGATTTTAATGTAATCGATGCGCAAATCACGTCCTGCCACATCATTGACAAAGTCGACCTTGATATTCGTAGAGCCGCTTGGAACATTCTCAAATACGTAATCTACATAGTTGGTAGTTACTTGCTTTTGATCTCCATACTTTACATCATCGAGCAATAGTTCAAAGACCTCCTCGCCATTTACACCTCTTGCCCGTACTGTGATGGTATTCGTGCTGGAGCCGCCACAGTCCTGATTTCCAAAGTTGAAGTTTCCGTTGGTATACAGTTTATCGGCGTCAAAAGCACAGCAGTTCGATGTTTCGGTCGCTTCCGTTTCGGTCTGCAACCTATTTCCACAAACCTCGATCCAATCGACCTCTAAATTCCTATCACAGCCGCCGCCCCCATCATTCGTGAAATGAACGCGTACTTCGCCCGAAGTGAATCCGTCATAGTTATACGTAGCATAACTGGTACTAACATTGTTCCAGGTCTTCACGGTGGTCCCATCTACACGCAATTGCATGGTTTCGGTTCCACAATCACCTTTTGCCCTAATTTTAATGGTACCACCGGAGGAGGCTGCCACGGCGTCTACATCAAATTTTCGGATATTGGAAAGTTTGTCGCCAAAGCCTCCCCCATTGGTCGTTAAATAGGTTTGAAATTGATACAAATCATTCCCCACCGGCAAATCGGATGGAACCTGAAGATTAATATTCAAGGTCTCCGTACCTTCTCCGACATCAGTCTTGACGCTTTCAAATCCCTGAAAATCAGGATTTCCATCGCGTTGTAATAGCACCACCAAATCCCTATCGGTACTCGCTGAATATTCTACTTGAATGGTCACCGTCTCGCCTTGTGTAATGGAGGTTGGAGCGCTTACTGCAATCACTAGGTCCTCAAAACCGGGAGCGGTCACCTTCGCGAAATCCAAACGGTCGGCTTTTAGCCAGTTGGTCTTCGCCTTGATGCGTATGGTATGGGTACCAGCAGAAAGGTTCTGGGTTCTTGAAATTAACCCCCAGTAGGTGTCCCCATCAAGCGCCGAGGCCGACCCACTAACAAAATTGAAACTTCTTACCGTGCCATTGATTCGTACTTCGTACTGACCCGCCAGGTTATTGGTGCTATTCGAAGACTGTTCTCCCGTACGTACTCGTAAATCGATTTTATAATCTCCTGCCTCTCCTACGGTAAAGGTCGTCGATAGTTCATCGTTGGTATCAAAAAGACGTACATACTGTCCGTTACTCGCACCAGGATTGTTCGGGTCGGGAGCGACGGTATTATTACTCCCTGCCTCATTGAACACGGAAAAGCTGTTTTCGATTTCGATGCTACCTTCGGTACCAGGATTGGCTCCACCTGTTTCCTTGACCATCATGGCCGCCATACCAACAAAAAATGCCTGTTGGCTAATAGCGGGCTCCGTAGATTTCACATCGGTACGGACTTCATTAAAGCTATCGTCTTGCCGAGGACCTCCCGCCAATGACCCTACGTGTACGTGGGTATCGGGAGCTGTACTGTTCTGTGGTACACCACTGGCCCCACGATGATGTGTAATGGTCGTCGGGTTATTTCCATAGCCGACTACATAAGAACTATTACGGGGATTATCTCCCAAAACATAATCAATTTGATCAAAGGCAAAATTGCGATACTTATTGTACTTTGAAAATCCGCTGCCTCGTAGCTCTGCATAAAAATATGCGGCAAACGCCATGGATTGTGCCAAGGAGGCAGGGAGAAAATCGCTTCGGTAGTACAACCCACCATTGGATCTGGGTGCATTGTCGATTTCGTTGTCCAACCAGTTTTCCGCGGAAGTGTAATACTTTTGCTCGCCTGTGATCTCTGCCATTAACAAATAGCCTTCATACGCATGATCGCGATAATGCATCATCCACCCGGTGTTATTGCTTACCTTATTGTATTCCGTTTCGGCGCGGGTCAAATATTGATTATCGTTCGTAGCCTTGTACAACCACACGGCGGCTATGAACAGGTCGTCATCAAAATCGTTCATGGGATAGGGCTCGGGAGAACCCAACAAATCGTAATGGCTTCCCCGGTATTGATCTGCAAAGTCAAAAAGATCTTTTGCATGTTGCAATAGTGTCGCGCTATAACTTGCATCGTTATTTTCAAATACCATACTCAAGCTGGCGAAAGCCGCCGCATTGCTCGCTGCCATATGTGTCCCGGGATTACTGGTGTTGATGGTTATGGTGCTTCTATCAATACTGGGAGATTGTAAACTAGGCGCCACCCACTCGTTATGCTCAGGATTGCTTCCTGTTTTTGCTCGACCGATCTGTGCATGAAACACGTTCGCAGATGGATGCAACTTAATCATAAAATCCCCGGAGAGACGCAAATGGTTCAACAAATGCGTTTTATTTCCGGTATTGTCAAATGCGTTTTGATAGTCTAGATAAGA
This sequence comes from uncultured Flavobacteriaceae bacterium, assembly GCA_947493175.1. Taxonomy (GTDB): domain Bacteria; phylum Bacteroidota; class Bacteroidia; order Flavobacteriales; family Flavobacteriaceae; genus Pelagihabitans. The sequence continues at coordinate 13,895 of CANLQD010000003.1, forward strand.
CCACGCCAACACCCGTGTAGCCTGTGCCGAAACGTAGTTAAACTTTGTGTGATCCCCGGCATCGTGCCAACCGCCAGTCAAATTTTTTCCTACATCGGAACCATCATTCATATGGCAATCGTTGCGCCAGGTCGCTCGGCTCCAAGCGGGTTGCGGCCCGCATATCTGCCCATCATAGAACTCGATCGATTTCCCAAGTACATCGCTGTAATCAAAACTGCCCTGGGCCATTATCCAATTGCCATAGAGGCAAAATAGACACATCAGTAATGATTGTGGAGTAATTTTTTTCATGTTTATTAGGTTTTAGATTGTTAATTATTCCTGAAAATTCTGCTCTTTTCAAACCCTATTAAGAATGACAAAATCCTATCATGTAAGTCATCCATAGGTAAGAAAACCAAAAATCTTCTTCCATTAGTTAGCAATAAAAACCTTACATCCTTGTTAAATCCACAAAAAAAAAATTAAAATATAGGAATATGATAAGCAAATGAAGATATCCTATCAAAAAGACAATACCAGTTTTATGAGGCCCCGTTATCATGTTTAACGTTTAACCACGAGAATAAAACAAAACCGATACTTATAAAAGGGCGTATTTAGACAAAATACGATCAGTGAAGACATTCATGTTTTCTGCTTCTTTTTCTGCGCGGCAGGAAACAATACGTTGTTTAAAATCAACCGGTACCCTGGGGAAGTGGGATGTAGCTGCAGTTCTGTTTTGGGGTCCCCTACCCGATGTTGGTAATCCTCGGGGTCATGCCCTCCGTAGAACGTAAAGAACCCTTTGCCCTTGATACCATGTATGTAACGCGCTTCCCCATTGATCTTGTTTTCACCTAGCACCATTACGGTAGGTTTTACCGAGGTTCTCTCAAACGCGGTTGTCTGCCCCATAAACCCTTTTACCAAGGCCGTATGGTTTTGACATAGCATAGTCGGCACAGGGTCCCATTTGGCCGAAAAGTCCATTAAGGAGAAATAATCGGACTCTTTGGATACATTGCCTCGTTTGGTGGTCATGTCAATAGAGGAAAACTCATACTGTAGCGGACTACGTTCTAAAAGGAAATCCTGGAAGGCGAAGGTTTTAGTAAAGTTTAGTTTGGATTGATAATTGGCGTCAGATGGGTCTCCATCGAACATGGGCTCGCAAATATCGACTTCATCGGCTGCAAGTGCAATATCAAAACTATCGGTTGCAGAGCACATGGCAAACATGAACCCCCCACCGATTACATATTTCCGTATTTTTAGCGCTACCGCTCGCTTTTCTTCGGACACCTTATTGAAACCCAGCTTAGCTGCCAGGGCCTCTGCCTGCTGCTTCTGTTCAATATACCAAGGCGCGGCACGATAGGCCCCATAAAACTTACCATATTGTCCCGTGAAATCTTCATGATGTAGATGCAGCCAGTCGAACAACGCTAATTTATCATCTAGCACCTCTTCATCATAAACGGTTTCATAAGGTATTTCGGCATAGGTCAACACCATAGTGACCGCGTCGTCCCAAGGTTGATTTCCCTTGGGAGAATACACCGCTACCTTAGGTGCCTTTTCCAAAATAACCGCTTCTTGATTTTTGGAAGGGCTACTGATTTCATCCAAAATACCTTGTGCCTGACCATCTGATAAAATTTCAAAAGACACGCCCCGTATCTGGCATTCCTTACGAATGTTCTCTCCATCGGGCAGTAAAAACGAACCGCCACGATAGTTCAACAACCATTGCACTTTTTGCTGCTTGCTCAGCACCCAGTAGGTAATCCCATATGCTTTTAAGTGATTTTTTTGCCCTTCGGCATCCATGGGAATGAGAATAGAGGAAGCGAACATGGGAAAGGAAAAAAGAACCAGTAGAAAAGAGAAAAGACGTTTTCGCATGAGTTGTTTTCTTTGATAGCAACTACTCAAATATAACGGAAAAATTAGTGCTTCTATTTCGGGAAGGCGTTAAAGATTTTAGAAAAGAACTAGAACTGTACGCACCAGATCTTTCTAAAAGTCATAAACAAAGCGGTCTAACAACAAGAACATCCTTACTGGTTTTTACAAAAGCGCAGGCTCCTCATTTACTCGGACTTTGCGGTTTAGAAGGGCACGTCGTTGTCGTCTTCCGGTCCTAGACCATCGTTCATCGAACTTCCAAAAGCTTCGTTCGCATCTGGAAGGCCTTTGGTACTAAAGGGATTCTCCTCATCGGCGTTCATCTTTGACTGAAATTCGAAGGGTGAATCAAAGTCATCCAAATTATCAAATTTACCGAGGTTGCCGATAAACTTCAGGCGAATATTCTCCAAACCACCATTACGGTGTTTGGCCACAATCAACTCTCCCTGGCCTTGGGTAGGCGTTCGCTCTTCATCGTCCCATTCATCGATTTTGTAGTATTCCGGTCGATAAATGAAGGATACAATATCAGCATCTTGTTCAATCGCCCCCGATTCCCTCAAGTCGGATAACAATGGTCTTTTACTGCCTCCTCGGGTCTCTACCGCCCTGGAAAGCTGCGATAACGCGATGACGGGTACGTTCAATTCCTTGGCCAATGCTTTTAGGTTACGGGAAATGGTAGAAATCTCTTGTTCCCTATTACCGCCCTTTTGGGTACCGCCTGCCGTCATTAGTTGCAAATAATCGATGATGATCATTTTTATACCGTGCTGAGACGCCAAACGCCTTGCTTTTGCCCTTAGATCAAAAATGGACAACGAGGGGGTATCATCAATGAACAAGGGTGCTTTCTCAAGTGCCTTTACCTTCACGTTCAATTGTTCCCATTCATGTTTCTCCAGTTTTCCCGTCCGTAATTTTTCCGAAGACAAGCCAGTTTCGGACGAAATTAAACGGGTGATCAACTGTACGGAGGACATCTCACATGAAAAGAAGGCTACGGGTATACCGGAATTGACCGACATATTTTTTGCCATCGATAAGGTCAAGGCCGTTTTACCCATACCGGGACGGGCCGCAATAATGATCAAATCACTGGGCTGCCAACCCGAGGTAAGTTTGTCTAACTTATCAAATCCTGAAGGAACACCGCTCAAACCTTCCTTGTTGGCAATCTCTTCGATGCGTTTTTTGGCTTGGATAACCAAATTTTGCGCGGTCTCCGCCGAACGTTTCAGATTCCCTTGGGTAACATCGTATAATTTGGATTCGGCGGAGTCGAGCAAATCGAAAACATCGGTACCTTCATCGTAGGCCTCTTCAATGATTTCGTTGGATATTTTAATCAGACTGCGCTGAATATATTTTTGGAGAATAATACGTGCATGAAACTCGATATGGGCCGAAGAAGCCACTTTTTGGGTCAATTTAATCAGGTAAAAATCCCCTCCGATGGTCTCTAAACGTCCATCTTTCTTTAATTGGGAAGAAACGGTTAATAAATCCACCGGTTCCGAACTTTCAAATAATTTGAAAATTCCCTCGTAGATGTAGCGATGGGCATCCTTATAGAATACATCAGGATGTAGGATATCTATTACTTCATCGACTCCTTTTTTGTCAATCATCATCGCCCCTAACACAACTTCCTCTAAATCAACAGCTTGAGGTGGAATTTTCCCGCGCTCAAGATTAATGAGTGTCGATTTATCGATTTTGCGTGCTATAATTGGGTCTGTGCTCTCCATGGTCACGAAAGTATGTAATTAACCTTAAGTTAACATCGGGATGCCCCGATGCGATATCAACAGCTCATTCACAATTCACCTGTTGATAAGTTACGATTTTGTGTTGATAACGAAAAAAATCCGGAAACTTAAATTCCCGGATTTTTCTCATCTTGATAAAAAGGCTATTTAGCCGTTGAAAACACCCATCTCGGCATATTTTTCCATGCGGGCGTTGACCAATTCTTTTGGTGATAACTTTTCCAGTTTTTCAAAATGGGCGGTTATCTTGTTTTTTACGATTTGAAATGCCTTGTCGCGATTCGCATGGGCTCCCCCTTCAGGTTCCCTAACAATCTCATCGATTATTTTCAGTTTTTTCATATCGGAAGCCGTTAGCTTCAACGCATCTGCAGCAGTTTCCTTATATTCCCAACTTCTCCATAAGATCGACGAGCATGACTCAGGTGAGATTACGGAGTACCATGTGTTTTCTAACATTAAAACTACGTTCCCAACGCCAATTCCCAAGGCTCCACCAGAGGCTCCTTCACCAATGATCACTACTATTATAGGAACTTTTAAACGGGTCATCTCCAAAATATTTCTAGCGATGGCCTCTCCCTGTCCACGTTCCTCTGCTTCGATTCCGGGATACGCTCCGGGTGTATCGATCAAACATACGACCGGAACACCAAATTTCTCTGCAGATTTCATCAGACGTAGCGCCTTTCGATATCCTTCCGGGTTGGCCATTCCGAAGTTTCGATATTGTCTCGTCTTAGTATTATATCCTTTTTGTTGTCCTATGAACATATAACTCTGGTCGCCTATCTTTCCCAATCCGCCGATCATCGCTTTATCGTCTTTCACGTTGCGATCTCCGTGCATCTCCAAAAAAGTATCGCCGCAGATAGCCCGAATATAGTCTAAGGTATAAGGTCTGTTGGGGTGCCTAGAAAGCTGTACGCGTTGCCAAGCTGTTAGGTTCTTATAAATTTCTTTTCTGGTCGCACTAAGCTTTTGCTCTATTTGTTTACAGGTTTCGGTAACATCAACATCGCTCTCCTTACCGATTATCATGCACTTGTCGAGCTGGTCTTCAAGTTCTTTGATGGGGAGTTCAAAATCTAAATATTCCATAGTTCATGATAGGTTTCGTTCGTTCTAACGGCAAATATAAAACTTTATAAACAACGGTTATGGAATCATCGCGTTTTTAGCCCGTCCTTGTTCTTCAACCATCCGTTTGCCAAAACCGTTGCCAAAATCAAGCCTGCACCCAGATAAAAAGGGAAGCTCATCTTTTCCTCATCACCCAATAAAAAATAGGCCAGGGCGATTCCGTATACCGGCTCTAGGTTAATAGTCAACATAACCGTGTAAGGCGATAGATGGCGCATGACCTTTACCGATGCGATAAAAGCATATGCAGTACAGACCGAGGCCAACACAAAAATGAATATCCAATCATTTGTGGTCAACTGAAAAAATGTGGGGCTAAAACCGCCCGTAAACAGTAAGTAAAACGACAATAAAACAGTTCCTATTCCTAACTCATACACTGAAATTACCGAAGGTTTTTCACTTTTGACCAATTGCCCATTGATCAGGGAAAAGACCGCTGCCAAAAAAGCCGAAACCAACGCTAACAGCATGCCCCACTTGTACTGGGGCTCTACCCCAAAAATAATTCCAAGACCTCCCATGACCACTATTCCAAATAGAATCTCATAGACAATCATTTTACGACCATACCAGAGGGGTTCTAAAATTGCGGTAAAAAAGGCACCTGTGGCCATGGTCGCCAAAGCAATCGATACCGTCGAAACCTTGATGGCCATAAAAAAGGTTACCCAGTGCAGGGCGAGTGCCAATCCGGCAAAAAGCAACCACAAAAATGTTCGTTTCGGCACCCTTAATACCACTTTTCGAATGAACATGAAACCAATAATCAAAAGGGTCGCAATCAACATTCGATACCAGACCAACGGAAGGGCATCAATGGTAATGAGCTTTCCCAATACAGCGGTAAAACCCCATATAAAAACGATTCCGTGTAAATGAACGTAGTCTGTTAGCCTAGCGTTTGGCATTCTGTAGCAGATAAAAAGCCAAGATTCCGAAAATTACATTTGGTATCACCACGGCAAGTATCGGGGAAAAACCAGCTTGCTCGGCCAAGGTACCAAACACCTTATCAAAAAAGATAAATATAAAGGCAACAAAGATTCCGAAGGCCAGATTCACTCCCATACCGCCCCTGCGTTTAATGGAAGATACGGCCACAGCGATAATAGTGAGGATAAAAGCACTCACCGGTAGAGCCCAGCGTTTATACTTTACCAACCGGTAGGCATTGATATTTGAAGCCCCTTTTTTCTTTTGATCTTCAATGAATTGATTCAATTCGAACAAATCTTTGGTTTCGGCCACATAGGATACCGGGGTTAGATCGTCTATCTTAAAATTGAACAGGGTATCCAATCTTCTTTTTGTTTCCAAAATCTCCTTATCGTCCCGTATTTTTCTTTTTTGGTACGAAGTAAGTCGGTAGGTAGTATCTTTTTCGATCCATCGAATCATCGAGGCCGAAATTTTAAAGTCGAGCTGGTTGTTCTTGTTAAATCGCTCAAATGTAAAGTTGGTACCGCTCTGTCTAGATGGGTTAAAACTGCTCACATAGATAAAATCGGTTTCGTTCAACTGTGTAAAAATATTGGTGGTGACCCTGTCTTGTCGCCCTCTCTTTAGGTACTTGTACTTGAACTCATTGAAGCCGGCACTGGCTTTCGGCACAATGAACATGGCCAGGAGAAACATCATGGTTGCTATAATCGATGCTCCAATGAGATAGGGTCTTAAAAACCGTCCAAAGGAGACCCCTGAACTTAAAATCGCTACGATTTCGGTATTACTGGCGAGTTTAGAGGTAAAGAAAATGATGGATAAAAACAAAAAAATGGGAAATAACAGACTTCCTATATATAAGGTAAAGTTGCCATAATAAATTAAAATTTCATTTAAGGGGGCTTCGTTGTCGATCATCTTCCCGATCTGTTCCGCTAGATTGGCCATGATACCAATGGGTACGAACAACAAAATCATTACGATGAACGTAACGAGGTAGCGTTTTAGGATGTACTTATCTAAAATTGTCAAGGCTACAGGCGTTTATCCATTTGTTTGACCATTATTGATTTCCAGCTCGCAAAATCTCCTGCTAAAATATGTTTTCTTGCTTCGCGCACCAACCATAGGTAAAACCCTAAATTATGTATGGTAGCTATCTGCTTTCCGAGATACTCGTTGGCCGCAAACAAGTGTCTTAAGTAGGCCTTGGAGTATTCTTTATCTACAAAGGTAGTACCCATTTCATCGATAGGTGAAAAATCATCTTCCCATTTCTTGTTCTTGATGTTGATGGTGCCATGTGCCGTAAAGAGCATTCCGTTTCGAGCGTTTCTTGTGGGCATAACGCAATCGAACATGTCGATACCAAGGGCGATATTCTCTAAAATATTGATCGGGGTTCCCACACCCATCAGGTAACGGGGCTTGTCTAATGGCAGCACCTCACATACCACCTCGGTCATTGCGTACATTTCCTCGGCAGGTTCCCCTACCGAAAGTCCACCAATGGCATTGCCCTCTGCTCCTACTCCTGCAATATACTCTGCAGATTGTTTTCGAAGGTCTTTATAGGTAGATCCCTGTACAATAGGAAAAAAGGTCTGGGCATAATCATATTCGAACGGTGTCTTTTCCAAATGGGCAATACAGCGCTCTAACCATCGATGGGTCATGTGCATAGATCTTTTGGCGTACTGGTAATCACAAGGATACGGCGTACATTCGTCGAAAGCCATAATAATATCAGCTCCGATAACCCTTTGGATCTCCATGACATTTTCTGGGGTAAACCAATGCATAGAGCCATCAATATGCGATTTAAACTTCACTCCCTCTTCCTTGATCTTTCGATTTGCTGATAGCGAATAAACCTGATACCCTCCGCTATCGGTCAGAATATTGCGATCCCACCCCATGAATTTGTGCAATCCACCGGCTTTTTTAAGTATGTCTGTTTTCGGACGCAAGAATAAGTGGTAGGTGTTCCCGAGAATGATGTCAGGGTCAATTTCTTCCCTTAACTCCTTTTGATGTACTCCTTTCACGGAAGCAACAGTCCCCACGGGCATAAAAATCGGTGTGTCAATGGTCCCATGATCGGTGACCATGGTCCCCGCACGTGCCTTGCTATGCGGGTCGGTATGATGTAAGGTAAATTTCAAATCATTGATTATGGGCGCAAAGATAGTCAACTGACTTCTTGTAGGTACTTAACAAAAAAATAAAGTTCCTTACAGATTACTTTATGTTTGAACTTGATGTTTCGATTTGAGCTTATGCCCGACCATTTCCAAAATGTTGAAACCTTATTCGTACTCGTTGATAAAATATAATAACTACTGCTTGCTCACCAGAAAGATTGCGATTACTTTTGGAAATCGAAATAAAGAAGCCATGGCCACATTACAACAGTTAGAGGATTTAGTACTACAAACCCGGCGTGATATTTTACGTATGGTACACAAAGTAAATTCGGGTCATCCCGGCGGATCTTTGGGCTGTACCGAGTTTTTTGTTGCGTTGTATCATGAAATCATGCATACAAAGGATGGCTTTGATATGGATGGTATTGGAGAGGATCTTTTCTTCCTTTCGAACGGCCACATTTCTCCGGTCTACTACAGTGTTTTGGCAAGAAAGGGTTATTTCCCTACTGAAGAGCTCAACACTTTTCGTTTGATCAATTCCCGCTTACAGGGGCATCCTACTACCCATGAAGGACTCCCCGGGGTGCGTATCGCATCGGGTTCCTTGGGGCAAGGTATGTCCGTGGCGATCGGCGCTGCCTTGGCCAAAAAATTGAACAAAGACGAACATTTGGTGTACAGCTTGCATGGTGATGGTGAATTACAGGAAGGACAAAACTGGGAAGCGATCATGTATGCCGCCGGAAACAAGGTTGATAATTTGATTTCGACTATTGATTTTAACGGGCAGCAGATTGATGGTGCGACCGATGATGTATTGCCTATGGGCGACTTAAAAGCCAAATTTGAAGCTTTTGGTTGGGACGTTCTGGAAATCGAGAAAGGAAACGATTTAGAAGCTGTTATCAAAGGAATGGATGAAGCAAAAAGCAGAACCGGAAAAGGGAAGCCCGTTTGTGTCTTGTTGCATACGATTATGGGAAATGGTGTCGATTTTATGATGCATACCCATGCTTGGCATGGGAAAGCTCCGAACGATGAGCAACTAGCTGTGGGGTTATCACAGAACGCAGAGACACTTGGAGATTATTAAAAGATTTAGATTACCATATGTTTGATTCCCGACTTCTCGGGAATGGAAATAAAACGATACTTATGACAAAATACGTAGACCAAGGAAAAAACGATACACGTAGTGGATATGGGGCGGGGATGACCGAATTGGGAAGAACCAATCCCAATGTAGTGGCACTTTGTGCCGATTTGGTAGGTTCTCTAAAAATCCAAACTTTTATCGATGAAAATCCTGAACGTTTCTTCCAAGTAGGCATCGCCGAGGCGAATATGATGGGAATCGCAGCGGGATTGACGATCGGTGGCAAAATACCTTTTACGGGTACCTTTGCGAATTTTTCCACAGGCAGGGTTTACGATCAAATACGGCAATCGATCGCCTATTCCGGTAAGAACGTAAAAATATGCGCGTCCCATGCAGGCGTTACGTTGGGCGAAGACGGTGCTACACACCAAATTCTCGAAGATATCGGACTTATGAAAATGCTCCCCGGCATGACGGTCATCAACCCCTGTGATTATAACCAGACCAAGGCGGCCACTATTGCCATTGCCGAATACGAAGGACCTGTGTATCTTAGATTTGGCCGACCCAAAGTCGCCAACTTTACACCTGTTGACCAAAAATTCGAAATCGGAAAAGCATTACTATTAAGCGAAGGTACCGATGTGACTATCATTGCAACCGGTCATTTGGTTTGGGAAGCATTGATCGCCGCAGAAAACCTTGAGAAGGAAGGTATTTCTGCAGAGGTTATCAATATTCACACAATTAAACCCTTAGATGATGCCGCGGTGTTAAAGTCTGTTAAAAAAACGGGCTGTGTGGTTACGGCTGAAGAACACAATTACTTAGGGGGTCTCGGTGAGAGTATCTCCAGAATACTTGCCACTCAGCACCCTACGCCCCAAGAGTTCGTGGCCACCCAGGATACATTTGGTGAAAGTGGCACTCCAGATCAGCTAATGGAGAAATATGGCTTAAACAATAAAGCGATCTCGGAAGCCGTTCATAGGGTATTGAGAAGAAAATGATAATGGTATCGTTTTTGATACCATGAACCTATTAAAAACGAACACATTATGAAACTAAAAAAAAGGGTACTTCTATCCGCGGTTTTCGCTTTTATGAGCTTCACCGCATTTTCACAAGCAGATTCCGGTTTCGGTATCAAGGCCGGACTTAACTACAGCCAGAATGGAGATCTAATCGCCTCGGTAGGTGATGCTGCGGGAGACATCGTTGAAGGTTCCGACGGAAAAGTCGGTTATCACTTTGGTGTTTTTTACAAGGCAAAATTGGCCAAATTGTATATTCGACCCGAGTTAATGTACACCAAAACCGCCAGTAGTTATAATCTGAATGGCGAAACCAACACTTATGACATCAACAAGTTAGACGTACCGGTTCTTTTAGGAGTAAAGGTGATCGGCCCGCTGCACGTATTTGCCGGACCAGCCTTTCAGTACATCCTAGAAAATGAATTAGAAAGTTTTAATATCAATGATGCTGAAAATGATTTTAGTGTAGGGCTCCATTTGGGTGCGGGTGTTAACCTTGGAAGGTTAGGATTCGATGTCCGTTATGAACGAGGTTTCTCCGAGAATGAGGCCAACTTTGTAAGCGATAATATTACACCTGAAATTATTGGCCGGGTAGATTCAAGACCCTCACAGGTCATTTTTGCGGTTTCCCTGAAATTGTAAATCGACCACCTTAAGATGTAAAAAAAGGCCCTGCTAAATAGGTTTAGCAAGGCCTTTTTAATTGTTATAGTTTATAGCAGCTCACGCGAGGATATGAGTTAAAACAGGTTCTTCTTTAACTGTCAGGATCGAGATAATCAGGAGTACCATCCCCATCCGAATCTGGAAAGGAAATATTACCGTCTTCATCGATATCGACTTCGTCGCTAGTGGCGATGCCATCTCCATCATCATCGTTATCTAGATAATTGGGGAAACCGTCTTCATCTGTATTATCGTCGAATAGGTTTCCGTTGTTGTCTAAATCTTCCATAAACGATGGGACAGTATCTCGATCGTGATCGGCCGTATTTGTCACCAACAATTCTATGGTAAATACTAATGGCGCATAGGCCTCACCTGGTTGGGTTCCACTAAAATAGGCCAGACCTGAGGGCATGAAAATAATACCGGCACCGAAGTTCTCAACCTCAAAAGTACCATCATCATTAACGATGATGTTGTCTCCAGATCTAAATCTTGGTAAGCCTTCCTTAAATCCTTGTATCGTTCCTGGATTCGATTGTGTTAACGTACCTTGAAGGTCTAACCAAATCGGAGAACCTAAATTACTATCGAACACGGTTCCATCTAGTCGTGAACCCTCGTATCTAAGATAAACGGAATCGACTTGGGTAGGACTGGGGCCTACACCAGTATCAGGAACTACTAAATAATACAATGTGTGGGGAACGTCATTTTCTTCATCATCGAGTCGAAATTGCTCCGAATCCAAATTGAAGACCTCACTCATGAGCTCAGGACGGTCAAATAGAGAGGTTTTATCAGCGTTCTCCCCTGCTATCGTGTCAATTCGCACTCTAAAATCGAAATCTTCGGTAGGATTTTCAAACTCCTCGTAGTTGTAAAAGTGCGTTTGCAAATACGCTTTGATATCCGCTTCATTTTCTGTAGAAACTTCGCTTAAAGGCCTAGGGGGCACGACAATCAAATCCGGGTCGTTATCGTCGTTTCCACACGACCAAACAAGGCCGACCACCATTACTACTAAAAAAAACCGATTCATTCCCATTAATGTGAAATTAACTGTATATAGGGGCGCAAGATACAATTTTCAGTTATTTTTGTGGGTGTCTTAACAAAGAATTTGGATACACGATGCGCATCGACAAATACCTCTGGAGCACCCGTTATTTCAAGACCAGAAGCTTGGCTACGAATGCCTGTAAAAAAGGTCAGATAAAGGTCAATGATCAAGTGGTTAAACCTTCAAGGGACGTATACCCTATGGATTCTATTTTAGTGCGTAAGAACCAGATCAATTATCAGCTAACCGTCTTGGATATTCCTCCGAGTCGTGTGGGTGCCAAACTGGTAGACATGTATCGAAAAGACACTACGCCTAAAGAGGCTTTTGCCCAAAACGAATTACTAAAGCTTTCTAAAGACTATTATCGCAAAAAAGGAACTGGTAGACCTACCAAAAAAGACCGAAGGGAGATTGAAGGCTATATCGATACCCATGATGATTTTTTCATAAGCGATTCGAATGAGGAAGAATAGCATTTTAAAACAAGGTAATGAAAGTATCGAAAGCTTCTTTATCTTTGGTAGCTAACTATTTGTGCTTCTATGGACAATAAGATTTTATCGCACCAACAAATTCAGCATAAGACCCGTCGCATCGCCTATCAGATCTATGAGGCAAATGTTGCCGAAAAAGAAATCGTTATTGCAGGAATCGAAGGTGGTGGATTGCATTTTGCAAAAAAGATTCAAAACATACTGCGAAAAATTACCGAGGCAGATATCTTACTTTGCAAGGTGTATATGAACAAGAGCAATCCGTTGGCCAGTGGGGTCACCACTTCTATGGCAGAGCAAGACTACAAAAACAAATCAGTGGTTTTGGTAGATGATGTTTTGAACTCTGGCACTACATTGATATATGGAGTACATCACTTTTTAAAAACCCCCTTGAAACAGCTCAAAACAGCGGTATTGGTCAATAGAAACCATAAAAAATACCCCGTAAAGGCCGATTATAAGGGTATTTCCTTATCAACCTCCTTGCAAGAGCACGTGCACGTGAAATTTCAGGCCAAAAACGACATGGTCTATTTAGACTAAAAGAGTTACCACTTCCTCGGCAATATTATCAGGAGTTTTGGTGTCAGTGGTTACCACATGGGGTGCTTGGTTATAAAAGAAACTTCTTTCAAATAAGTGTTTACCAATGAACTCCAATAAGTCCGCGTCCGGAGTATCTTTTATCAAAGGACGCTGCTCTTTTTCCTTTGCCAATCTGTTAACCAATTCATTCAGGGATAGTTTCAGGTAAAAAACGTTGCTGGAAGCGGACAAGATGGTTTTCAGGTTGTTTCCATAGCAAGGCGTGCCCCCCCCTGTAGCCAAAACAAATTGATTTTTTCCTACCAGCAGTTCATTTAAATATTCGAGTTCTTTTTTCCGGAAATAAACCTCTCCCTTAGAACTAAAAATATCAGCAATAGACTGCCCTTCTTGCTTTTCTATATAAGCATCCAAGTCTATGAACTCGCAATTAGCCCTCGTGGCAACTATTTTTCCTACGGTAGACTTTCCGCTACCCATATATCCCAACAAAATGATTTTCAAAGGCTTTGTTTTAAGAAATTGATGGTATTTTTTCAAAAATCAAAGAAAAGATAAATTTCTCGTAAAATCGACTTGTTAAATAAATTAATGCCCTTATATTTGCAGCCGCTAAGATAAAAACTTGGTGACGAAATAATGACCTGGTAGCTCAGTTGGTAGAGCATCTCCCTTTTAAGGAGAGGGTCCTGGGTTCGAGCCCCAGCCAGGTCACTAATCAGAACACCATCCGAGACCAAAACCTTGTTAATCATATGATTTGCAAGGTTTTTTGTTTTTAGGGAGGTCATATCAAATGATATGATTTGGTCTTAAAAGTTCACAAATCTTCAACGTAGGTCTAAAACGCAAATATGAAGTTCAAAAACAACCGAAAGTGGCACAAATGCAAACATGGAATTCAGATTAAGCGGACGGTATATCCCTAATTTTATATTGGGAATTAAGCCTTGCGTGCCATAGCAGCGGAACAGGTAAACTGAATGAAAAGGAAAAATTTGGGATACTGTTCAAAATCTGTAGTAGCGAAGCTCATTTTTCGGAATGCAGTTTTTCGCGAAACGAAGGTGGAATGTGCTGAGTGGCTTTAAATGAATTAATTGACATCCACGATTTAGATGTTTGATCAATCCTATTGCATAAATGTTGACTGTGGTTCTTCCATATTTTAGATACCATAAGACTGCAGAATGAACATAAGTTTAATGTAATCACAGAATTCCATTACTAGGAAAAGATGATTTTCAACTAATATCTGTTCTAAATTGATAATGGTATTCCGCTTCCATTCATCAACCTATCGGCATTAGCAATTCGATATCAAAAGGATAGGGTGCATTTAGCAATATTTCTTTATGAATATTTCCCAAGGCCTGCGCTAAAATGATAATACAATTTCTTTAGTGATGTACTAATATCGTGTTCATTAGGCTAAATTCATATCTTGTGACTTGAAGATTGCCTTAAAATGCAGTTCGGCTTAAGTGATCGATTGCGAATGATTAGACACCCATAAGGAACACTATGAGAAGACAAGTTGTATTGGTTTTTCTATTGATGGCGGTTGCCATGGTTTCGGCCCAAAGCACAAAGACCGTGACTATTGGCATTTTGGCCGACGAGGCATCCGTTGAAAATGCCCCATTGCTTGAAAAACTACAAAACGAGATTACTGCCGTAGTTGGGCAAGATGCCAAAGTCGTATTTAAGGACCCCATCGAAAATAGCTTCGATTTGGAGAAGGCAAAGGCAAACTACCTTGAATTGGAAGCTAGTGACGTCGATCTCATGCTTGTTTTTGGTGTTATCAATAACATCGCACTCTACCAACAAAAGACCTATGCAAAACCGGTGGTCGTCTTCGGTTCGGTAAATAGTGATTTTATCCCATTGCCCGAGGGCCAAAAAACTTCTGGAGTCAACAATATCACTTATATCATCGCACCACTCTCCTATTCCGAGGATTTGGATGCGTTTAATTCTATATATGAATACAAAAAAGTGGGAATTTTGGTAGATGATTATCTTCCCGAAGCATTGCCTATAAAGCAACTCTTTGATACCTATTTTGCAGATAAGGATGCTACATATGCCCTGATCAACCTTCCTGAGAATGGAGATGTATCTAGTCTTCTTGGCGATGTAGACGCGGTGTATTTGGCAGGCGGCTTTGATTTGTCCGAGGCAGCTTTTAAAACCTTGGTTTCAACCATCAATGAAAATCAATTGCCTTCTTTTTCGGCCAATAGGAAACAAGATGTGGAGAAAGGCATTCTAGCCACCAACCAACCAGAATCTAATATCGACCAATTATTTAGACGTATCGCTTTGGATGTAGAATCGATTGTAAATGGTACCAATCCATCGGAATTGCCCATGTTGTTGGAATATAAAAACAGACTTTCGCTAAACTTCAACACGGCAAAGGAAATCAAGTTCCCATTGCGATACAGTATGTTGGGTACCGTTGATATTGTGGGGGGCGAAAATAATTTCATCTCTGAAAATGCCTATTCGCTTTTAGACATTATGAACGGAGTCATAGGTCGCAATTTGGGGCTTGAAGCAGAACGTAAGAATATCGATTTGAGTTCCCAAGATGTAAAAACGGCAAAAAGTAACTTTCTGCCGGATATATCTGCTGGGGCTACAGGAATATATCTAGACCCCAAGGTGGCAGAAATAGCAAATGGCGCCAATCCAGAATTTTCGACTTCGGGAAGTGTAGGGTTACAGCAACTTATCTATTCGGAGGGTGCGGCGGCAGGTATTACGATTCAGGAAAATTTACAAAAAGCACAACAAGAAACGTACAACGCTGCAGAGTTGGATGCAATTCTGAATGGATCCGTAGCGTATTTTAATGCGTTGATCTTAAAAACCAATGCCCAAATTCAAGCGCAAAACTTAGAGGTGACCAAAAAGAACCTTGAAATCTCAGAGCAAAATTTTCAAGCAGGCGCTTCTGGAAAATCGGACGTCTTGCGTTTTCGTAGTCAACTGGCGCAGAATATGCAGACCTTGATCGAGGCGGGCAATCAATTGAACCAAGCTTATTTTACGGTGAACCAATTAATGAACAATCCTATAGATACGGAAATTGATTTGCAGGATGCAGTCATCTCAGAAGGTTTGTTCTCCAATTATAACTACCAAGATTTTTATGACATTCTAGATAATCCCAAATTAAGGCCTAACCTTGTTGATTTTCTGATTCAAGAAGCAAAAATCAATGCTCCCGAACTAAAGAATATCGGCTACAACTTAGCTGCAACCCAACGGAGTTATAGATTGAATGCCGCTGGAAGATTCGTGCCAACGGTGGCTTTACAAGGTCAATACGATTTAGAGTTATCACGGTCAGGGGTAGGCACAGAAGCGCCCGCTGGTTTTCCTATTGCTCCAGATGGAGCTTACAATTTTGGATTAAACGTATCCCTTCCAATTTTTAATCAAAATCTACGAAACATTAATAAGCAAACAGCGAAGATTCAAGAAGACCAGCTAAACATTCAAAAGAGTAATATCGATTTGAGTATAGAAACCAATATCAACGCACTTGTTTTGGACTTGACGAATGAGATTGCCAATATTCAAATTTCCAAGATAGCTGAAGAAGCCGCTAAAGAAAGTCTGGATTTAACTCAGATTGCCTATAGCGAAGGTGCTGTTCCCCTTATTCAACTTATTGATGCACAAACCAATTATTTTCAATCACAAATAGCAAGTGCCAACGCCAACTACAACTATTTATTGGCGTCAATGCAATTGGAACGGGCCATTGGATACTTTTTCTTGTTGAACTCAGAAGATACAAATCAAGCATTTATCCAAAGAGCACAAGCTTTTATTTTAAGTAGAAACTAAAAAACGATATACCCATCATGAAATATTTCCGTCACGTTATGCTAATTCTTCTAACAATAGTAGCATTTAATTCTTGTAAAGAGGAAGAGAAAAAGAAGGCCGAAGTATTGCGCCCTGTCAACTATCAGATTGTAGGTACTTCAGACGCCCAAAAAATTCGCTCTTTTAGTGGCGCTGCCAGAGCAGGCGACGAAATAGAACTGAGTTTTCGAAGTAATGGTATCATTACGGAATTAAATGCGAAGGTGGGGCAAAAAGTAAAAAAAGGAGATCTCATTGCCAAGCTTGACAATGTACAGGCCAATTTGGCTTACGAGCAATCGGTTTCCGCTTTAAATAGTGCCAATTCTGCAATGAAAACAGCTAAATCCGCTATGGATAGAGTGAAATCACTCTATGAAAGTGGAAGTCAATCACTCAGTGATTATGAAGCTGCCAAAAACAGTTATCAAGCTGCTTTGGACCAGTATGAGTCCGCAAAGCGGAACAAAAGCATTCAGCAGTCACAAATCAGTTATGGCTATATCTATGCGCCAAAAGACGGAACCATTGCCAGCAGGCCAGGTACCCTTAATGCCAATGTCAGTGCTGGGCAGGCAATTGCTTTGCTCAATGCCGGAGAGCAGATCAATATAATGGTAGGTCTACCCGAGAATGTCATCAACAAGGTACAAACGGGAATGGAAGTGGATATTTCACTTTCATCTTTAGAGGATACGTTCAAAGGAAGTGTTTTGGAAGTATCTCCGGTGGTAGATCCCAACTCATCTACCTATCCGATAAAAATAGATATTGTTACCCCAACGACAGCGGTCAAACCTGGTATGGCAGCTAATGTAACTTTTAATTTTAGTACAGGTGAGGAAACCAACGATGACACCTTGGTGGTTCCTGTAAAAGCTGTTGGGGAAGACGGAAACGGGAATTTTGTATTTATTATAGAATCTGAAGATGGCAAGACCGGAACTGCAAAAAAACAGACCATCGAAGTTGGAGAACTTACCAGTGATGGCTTTAAAATTAAGAGTGGTCTAAACGGTGGCGAAAAGATAGCTACCGCTGGACTACAAACACTGCTTGATGGTCAAAAAGTAAGATTACAGTAACCAACACTAAACACAACCAACTATGAATCTTACGCAGTTTTCAATTAATAATAATCGTGTTGTTCTAAGTATTCTTGGAGTTGTCATGCTCATGGGATTAGTCGGTTATCAAAGTCTATCTCGTGATAGTATGCCGCCATACACTATTCGTGTAGCTTCTATCGTTTCCTCGTTCCCTGGTGCTAGTCCAGAGCGTGTTGAGGAGCTAGTGACGGATAAAATCGAAAAAGTTGCCCAAGAACTGCCCGAATTAAAAAAAGTGACAAGTACTTCTAGAACTGGGCTTTCAGTAGTTAATGTAGAATTAGTGATGCAAGTGGAGCCCCAAGATTTACAGCCCGTTTGGGATAGACTACGAAGAAAATTAGGCAGTATACAAGGCTTACCTAATGGAGTTCAACCGCAGCTCAAAGATGATGGTATTGGGGAGGTTTTTGGTATTGCTGTAGGCCTAACGAGCGATGGGTATTCCTTTGCAGACATGAAAACCTTTGCGGATGATATGCGAGATGATTTAATAAAGCTGCCCGATGCCGCAAAGGTTGAAATCAACGGAGACCAAGAAGAACGGGTATTCGTAGAATTTGACAATACAAAATTGAAAAGCTATGGACTTACCTCAAATCGTTTGCAAAGTCTAATTAGCAATACAAATATTTTAAGTTCGGGGGGGCAAATTAACGTAGAGGATGAACGGATTATCTTAGAACCTACCGGAAATTTCGATGATGTTTCAGACATAGAAGAAATGTTAATTCCTGTTGGAGAGGGCGGGCAGGTTCTTCCTTTAAAGGATATTACAAATGTCCACAAAGGGTATATCAATCCACCAACCCAAATTGTGAGTATCAATGGTATGGATGCATTGTCGCTGCATGTCTCGTTGAAAAACGGAGCTAACATTATCAAATTAGGGGAAGAACTCGATGTCGTACTTAATGAATGGAGAGATAAGCTTCCTGTAGGCTTAGAGGTAAACAGATTGGCCTCTATCGACACCTACATTGACGTAAAGATTAGTGATTTTATAGGCAATCTACTGCAATCCATAGGTATTGTTTTGGCAGTTATGCTCATCTTTCTTGGATTCAGAACAGGTTTGGTTATTGCAAGTTTGATTCCTATTGTAACCATTACCACCTTATTTATTATGGGTTTAATTGATGTGGGATTGAATCAAATTACATTGGCTGCTCTTATTATGGCTTTAGGTATGATGGTCGATAATGGTATTGTAGTGGCGGAGTCCGTCATGGTGAAAATGGAAAATGGTGCGGATGTCAAAAAAGCGGCTATAGATTCGTGTTCTGAGCTCTTTACACCACTATTGATTTCTACTTTGACAACTTCAGCTGCGTTTCTATCCTTTTATATGGCTGAATCTGTAATGGGTGATATTATGGGGCCCATTTTCGTGGTGATTACCATAGCCTTATTATCCTCATGGATTATAGCCTTAAGTATTATTACATTATTCTGTGTGTTCTTCCTGAAAGTAAAGAAACAAGAAGATGGTAAAGTAAGTTTCCTTGACCGTATGATTAATGGATTAAAATCCAAATACAAGGACTTGATTCTTATAGCTCTTTCATGGAAGCGTAGTGTTTTGTTTGGCATTATAGGGCTCTTTGTTTTGTCAATTTTAGGGTTTGGATTATTAGCCTTCGTATTCTTCCCAGACAGTGATCGTAATATGATTACGGCTGATATTAATTTGCCGGAAGGAACGAAAATTGAACGCACTCAGGAAATGGTTGCTGCGATAGAGGCCTTTATGAAAAATGAGCTTCAGGTTTCCGAAAATACATCTGATGGAATTGTGGACTGGTCAGCCTATATCGGTGAAGGGCCTTCCGCATATGATTTAGGGTATAATCCTGATGAAGCAAATTCCAATTATGCGCACATCCTTATAAATACCTCTAATTTTTTGGTGAACAATGAAATGGTCAGAAAGCTGGATTCTTTCAGTTTTGCATCCTTCCCTAACGCCGATATCAAAGTAGGGCTTTTGGGGTCTGGTGGCGGCGGAACGCCGATTGAGATTAAAGTTTCAGGGGACGACCCCGATAAATTGGCAGAAATATCCCAAACTATAAAAGCTAAGTTGTTTGGAATTTCAGGAACCAAGAATATCAAAGATGACTGGGGGCCAAAAGGAAAGAAATTTATCATTGACATTGACCAAAATAAAGCACAACTGGCAGGAGTAACCAATCAAGACATTGCCACTTCTTTACAAACAGTACTAGACGGTTTTAGAACAGGAGAATATCGTGAGAATGACAAATCCATTCCAATCGTAATGCTAAGCGACCAAAACCAACAACAGTCCTTAGCATCTTTGGAAACCCTAAATATATATGCCCAGAATTCTGGTAAGAGTGTACCCTTATTACAGGTTGCCTCCCTAATTCCGCAATGGCAATATACCCGTATCAAGCGATTGAATTTGACGCGCACAGTAAACGTTACAAGTGAGTTAAATGCAGATGGAAATGCCTCCGCTATTACAGCAGAAATAAGTCCATGGTTAGAGGAGCAAGCCGCTTCTTGGGGTCAAGGTTACAGCTATAAACTTGGTGGTGATGCGGAGAGTACCGCAGAAAATATGGGCGCGGTAGCTAGTTATCTGCCTTTATCTGCTTTCATTATTGTGATGCTGTTGATAATTCAGTTTAATTCTTTCCGAAAAACGGTGATGATTGTTTGCACAATTCCTCTAGGAATCATTGGTATGGTACTAGGGCTATTGCTTTTCAATGTTCCTTTCGGATTCATGGCTTTCTTGGGGGTAATTTCACTCGCGGGAATTGTAATTAACAATGCCATTGTACTGGTCGATAGAATAGAAATCGAGGAGAACGAGATAAAACGCAAACCTCAAGATGCCATCATAGCGGCTTGCTTACAACGTTTTCGTCCAATTTTATTAGCGACCTTTACCACGGTACTAGGTTTAATTCCATTGTATTTGGGTGGAGGCGAAATGTGGGAACCTATGGCCGTAACTATTATGGTCGGTCTCTTATTCGGCACGGTGATTACCTTATTGTTTATTCCCGCTTTTTATAGTGTGCTGTATAAAGTCGATTACAAAGGATATCAATTTAACGAAGCTTTATTAGATTAAGATATGAACTCATTTAGACTTTTACTTTTACCTGCAAATTTCACATTTTGCACCCTAATCTTGTCTTTTTTTTACACCGTAGCTAATGCTATGCTGCTCAAAAAACCCTTCATTAGGGCACAAAAGCCGAAATTTTCGGTTCCAAACTAACAGTCTAAAATGAGTTCAATGTTCAAAAAACTGTATTCATATCGCTTTGAGTTTTTCTTTATTACACAGATAGCCGTATTGTTTGGTTCATTATTCATCCAGGGCGAAGTTTTTGAAAAAAGTATTGGCCCTATTTTCTTTTTACTCAATCTAATAGCAGGAATCATTTTGATTTCAAAGCGTAAGGATTTTTTCTGGTTCTTCTTGGTTTTGCTTATTGCTAGTAGTATCATTTTTGCTTTTGCCCAAGCAAATGGGGGAATGCCACTCTTCACCAGTTATATGCAATTTGGTATCTACTTTGCTTTTTATTTAGCGGTTACCTACGAAATCATTAAACAGGTTTGGCAATCTGTTACAGTAGATAAAAAAGTAATATACGGGATGGTCAGTGGTTTTGTATCGCTGGGATTGATAGGCTTTTTTATTTGCATGAGCATTGAGTTGGCCCATCCCGAATCTTTTCAAGGCGGCTTGTTACATCAGCAAGAAACGTTAGCGAATACGCTTACAGAACAACTCATGTACTTCAGTTTTATTACGATGATGACCATTGGTTACGGCGATATTTTACCAGTGACGCCTATAGCACAAAAAGCATCAATTCTAATCGGTTTAATTGGTCAGTTTTATTTAGTTGTCATTACTGCAGTGGTGGTTGGAAAGTTTATTAATCAAAAAAGCGGAATAAAATAGCTGTCAAAAAATTTAAAAAGCCTCGTTCACTCCGAAGTAAATTCCGCTTTGGCCATCTTTGCCACTACCGATATCCAGTCGAAGCCAGGTGTCCTGCTCTCGTAATACCTTGAATCGTACTCCGCCACCAAAGCCTGATTTCAATGAGTTAAATTTCAAAAGATCGGATGCGTCTCCCGCGACGCTTCCGACAAGACCAAAGGCTGCCAAATTCCACCGTGGTTTTAAGCGATACCGATATTCCGCCTGCACAACAAACATATTCTTATCCAAAAAACGACCATAGAAATACCCCCTTGCACTGCTACTACCTCCAAAAAAGGCCATTCCCTGAAAAGGCACGTCGCCATAGTTATTCTCAATATATATTTGGGTTGCCAAAGTACTTCGCTCACCAAGCGGTTCATAGTTACGCAAATCGAGCGTAAACTTGTTAAAACTATGGGTTGCTCCTAAAATCTCACTGGAGAAATGCGCCCCAATTTCAAACAACTCCCCATCGGTCGGAGAAGAAGTACTGTTTCGTCGATCTAAATTAAATTCAGCTCCTATTCCGCTTATTACGGTACGGTCCGCACCTAAAATAGTACCCGAATCCAACAAACCACCCTCTGCCACCTCGGTCACCTGATGATTGGCAAAATTATAGGTAAAGCCAAAATTCAAATCGGGTGGCAATCGTTTCAAGAAACTTACTTTGAGCTTATGCGTGGTTTGATCGTATAGTTCCTCATTCTCTTCTGGGGTTTCCGGGCCAATGCCCCAAAAAGAATTCGGATATATTTCAAATAGGTAATCCGCATCAATAAAGTAATCCCCTTTGCCAAGATATACTTGGGGGGTGACACTGAACATAATCTGCCCAGCGGTCGTATAGATACCACTGAAAAGAATATTGGAAAGCCGCTGATTGTATTGATTGGTCTTGTTCAAAAGAAAAAGCTGTCCGCCACCGCCAACGCCAAACTCGGTTTCCGGGGTGTAAAATGCGATCGGAATGGCAATGAGCTTTATTTTTTTTTGCTTCCCGATCGTATCGGTCTTAACAAAGCCTTCATCCCTTCCTTGTGCTACAAGGAAAATTGGCACTAAAAAAGTTACGATATAAAGAAGAATTATTTTTTTCATCAAAAAAAGAAATCATCAAGAATTACATTAAATCCGAAAGTAAAGGCGATATTACTTATTCTTAAGTTTTCACTGCTTACATCCCCTGAAGGCCTTTGTTCTTGGTCAAGCCCTATCCAAAAAAGGTTGAGGTTAAGGCCAATATCGAAAGCAATTTTGTCGTGTATAACGTACGAATACCCCAGACCGACCAAGGTTCCGAAACCACCACCTTCCGACAACAGTTCGGTCGGCACTTGCGTATTCACTTGCGTTTCGTCGCGAAAGCGGACATAACCTGCCGATAGTTTGGTAAATAATGAACCTCTGCTACTAGAAGATAAATAGTGCGCGATAAAAGGGCCTACAAACAAAGATTCCGTAGTTCGGTCTATGCTACCTGCTGAACTGGCCCTATCGGCATTTAGGTTGCCTCCCAAAAGCCATCTGTCCTTAATAAATTTTCCCGTAGATAGGTTCAAGCCAAATTCATTGGTAATGGTCTTTTCATCAACTGAACTAACGTTATTCGTATTGGAACTGATACTTCCTGATAAGCCAGTTAACCAACGTCCTTTTCTAAAAGGAGTGTCAAGACTGTCTACAGGTATATTCTGTGCGAATATGACCTGTGCAAAAAGAAAGAGCAATAAAAGCGAAATGAATTGCTTTGCTATAAAACGAAAATCTGGCATAATGTGTTTTCAAGTAGAACGACTCTCTTAGTTATCCTTAGGTGTAATTTTATTGAGGTAGTTAAGTAAATTTATCTTGGTAAAGTACAACAACTATTATCATATTGGGTCATATTTATATAGGGCAAAGGGTAAATACCTACTTGTAGGAGCAAAAAATAGACCTTTGGAACAGCCTTAAACTCTTTTTACTCGATAATCGAGATTTAAGGCTCCAAGACTTGCTCGCCTTCATGTAGCCATTTTGGCGGACGAAGGCCTCGAAATCAATATATCTTTTCCTAACAAATACCTAATGGATATGTCCGGAGGCAGTTACCAAAAATTCTGATTTGTTTAGAGTTCTATTTCAACTCCCTCACGGGCCAAGAAACAATTTGTAAAACGTTCTTGGCATAACCGTTCTACCTCGCTTAGAAAGTCATCGTCATGCTCAGGGTCGTGATGGGTTAGAAAAAGTTTTTTTACATTGGCTTTTTCGGCAACCTGAATGGCCTGCTCCCAACTGCTATGGCCCCAACCCCTGTAATTTGGTAGCTCCTCCGGAGTATATTGCGCATCATGAATCAACACATCGGCGTTTTTTGCAAATTCTATCAGCATTGGATCTAATGTAAGACCGTGTTCAATATCCGTAGCATACACCAGGACGTTACCATCAGCTTCCAATCGATAACTATGCGCCCCGCCAGGATGGGAATGCATATACGTTTTTATACTACCGTCGGGAAAAGTTTCTTCGTTGGCATTTTTTAGGATAAATGAAAAACTAGCACCCATATTGTCAAGGTTTACGGGGAAATAGGTGCTTTCCATCTGTTTGGCGAAAATACTTTTTAAATCAGGGATATGTAGGTCTTTACCAAGTGCGATAATGTGTATTTCTTTGGAGGGGTCGTAGGCAGGGGCGAAAAAAGGAAAGCCCTGAATATGGTCCCAATGAAAATGGGAAAAGGCGATGACGATCTTTCTTCCGGGAAGGAATTCTTGCTGCATAAGCTCTTTGCCCAATTTTCGGATACCCGTTCCCGCGTCAAAAACCAGCACGTCGCTATTTGTATCTCCAAAAACTGCCACGCAGGTCGTATTGCCGCCGAATTCTTGGTATCCTTTTTCACAAACGGGTATAGAACCCCTAGTTCCAAAAAATTTTATTTTCATCAGATGGTTTCTTATCTGTTGTTTTTAAAGTCTATGACTACTTCTTCGATCTCGGCCCCAAGTTCTTTTCAAGAATAAGCCATTTCATAGGCAACCTTATTATCATCATAGGTCATCATATTCAAAATTCTAAATTGGCCCGGTGTAATGCCCGACCATTTTTTAAAAGAGCGTATAAAATTCGGACTATCCGAATACCCTAAAAATTCACTGATAAGGGTTATGTTAAGATCGGAATCGGTCAATAAGACAATCGCTTTTTGATGTAGTATTTTCTCTAGAATTTTAGAGAATTTGGCATTTTCCGATTTGAGGCTTCTTTTGATACTACTTTCCGAAACATTAAAATGCCGTGCCACATCGCTCAAGGAAGGAATATACCCCGGTGTATAGCTTTTTAAGACTTCTTCAATGATATCGGAAATGCTCTTGGCAGGAACTT
Organism: uncultured Flavobacteriaceae bacterium; assembly: GCA_947493175.1. Classification (GTDB taxonomy): domain Bacteria; phylum Bacteroidota; class Bacteroidia; order Flavobacteriales; family Flavobacteriaceae; genus Pelagihabitans. Next base: position 39,075 of record CANLQD010000003.1, read on the forward strand.
TGGGCAGTACTTGCTTCGAAAACCGGATGCATACTTTTGTTGCCCTTTTTAAGATTTCACGAGGAAAGACAAAAGCGAGTGTGGTTTGGTTTGTTATCACCTTGCTGTCTTTTCCAAGAAGCATCGTTTTAACTTCATCACAGTTATTATAAGGAATATGTATTTCATTGGGTATCCAATTTTTATCGGTATAGGTTCGAAATAATTGCAAAAAAATGGCCATAAAAATGTTTTCGCTCATTTTCCGACCTGCCGTGGGCTCATCCAAACATGAAAAAGCAAACTTTACCGTATCATCATATATGCTTAGACCACAATTCAGATTCGTCTGAAAAACCGATTTGTAGATTACGAACTGGTGCAATACACTGTATAGGGTCGGAAGTTTTGCCAAATATTTTCCGAAGCTTCCTAAATTGGATAGCTCAAAATGCTGCAAATTGTATGATTTTAGAAACTTATCGGGCAGGTGGTTCTTTATCCTGGCGAAGAAATCATAAACCACCTCAAGTGGAACGTATTGTTGCCTATGGTCAAGATCAAAATGCTGTAACTTGCTTTTTTTGATCAATTTTTCCGAATCGACACCATAGCTTTCCAAAACGTTGAATACCGGATTCAATAATGCTATTTGGCATATTTCATATTTCCGGCCCATAATTGCTTTTTAAAAGATTTGCAATACAATTGTTGAACAATCTACTAAAAAAGAATCGAAGGGGGTTAAACCATGGTGTAACCACGTATTGTCAATTAAGGCCTGCATTTTCGTTACTAGTTCAACAAAACCAATGAATTCAACCTTTTCTAGTGTTCAAAAAAGAAAGTATGCAACAAAAAAAAGTTGTTCAAAAATTTCATAAAGTGAAGTGGATAAATATGTCGTTGAAATGGAGGAATCCTAGGCCGAAAATTTGACCAGCCAATCTTTGAAATCCTTGGTTTTAAGCTTGCTTATTACAATAGCTTCCTTATGTTCAACTTTTAAGGTCAATCCTATTTTACCAAAGGAATCCGGTTCTAAATGTTTCACGGCATCACGATTGATAAGACATTGTCGATTGGTTCGGAAAAAGATATTCGGGTTTAGTTTCTCTTCCAGTTCTTGAATACTCTTATCTAAAAAGTATATTTTTAAATCAAAGGTCTTTCCTTTTACAATGCCATTGTCGATGTAAAATAAAGCGAAATCCTTTATTTTTACCGGTTCCAAAACCTTTTTTCTAGGCAGTAAAAGACTGGTCAAATAGTGCTTCTCAAGTACCTCAAGGTCGTGATCAAAACTGTTACTATCTTTATTATAACGAACAAAAGCTTCTTGTTCAACCAATCTATCTGCCAATTGAGCTCTTACCTTTAGTAAGGTTGCGGTTAAAACACAAATGATCAATAATACCATCCATACAAAAGAGAGCCCCTTTAGTTCTCCAAGAGGCAACGCAACAATGAAATTATCAAGTACATATAGAAAGGGAATTAGCGTCAGGACGTATAGTAGTCCATTGATGACCAATGATCCCAAGAAAGCCATTCTATCCGTTAGGTTTTTCAACCAAGCGTCTATTTTGAATATGTTCAAGTAAAGCACACTAAAACAAAACAAAAAAATGGCGACACCCCTATAGAAAATGTTTAAAATGGATGTTGGCCGCGGGGTTTCAAAAAAGGTTATAGGAGAGTTTAAGTAGTATAGTATTTCACTAAAATTTATAGCAAAACTAAGGCCAAAAGCCAACAGTAGTAGTTTCTTGGTGTTAATTTGGCTATTCATAAGTCTTCGAGGCAGGGAACTTCAAATCCCTGTTAAAAATAATATTATAAAGTTTATTTATTCCTTAAATGGAAAAGTAATCCGGGATTACTTTTTTCAAGTGGTCTTAAATGATAGTAACAACCCTATTTGGAGCTAGTAAATTTAAGGCTGCGATAAAGGATTTTAAAAACACTGTCTCAATGAAAAATAGAAAGTATCGATTTCCAAAAAAGCTGTTGGTTGTAATTCTCGTTTTATCCATTAATGTTATTCAAGGATGCGGCAGCATAAAAATGGATTCGACTTGGACGAAAGAATCTTATGGGGATAGAGGCTATTCCAAAATAGCCGTAATAGGCATCGGAAAGGACCTTACTGCCCGCAACACCTTTGAAAACGATGCAGTTGCCCTACTAAAAGAACAAGGTATAAACGCCGTTGAAGGAATCTTAATGTTTCCTCCCGGTGGGACTGAAGAAATCAGAACCGCTGACGACTATATTAAAATCATTAAAGAGAATAACTTGGACGGTGTCATTACGATGGCTTTGATAGATTCCAAAAAAGCGGACCGCTATAAGCCGGGAGAAGCATTGTATGTGCCATCTTATTATCGTGTTGGCGAATATATCGTTAGAGGATATCAAACTTTTAACACCCCAGGCTATTATACGACCGAAAAATCATATCTCATAGAAGCTATCCTTTACAACGTAAAAGGTGATTTACACAAAGGAAAAGAAACCATGGTCTGGACTGGGCAATCCACGCTTTTAGAACCATCTTCCTTAAAAAATGCTTCAGAAAGTTTTACCAAAAGGATGGTAAATCAATTGATTGCCGACGGAATCGTAACCCCAAAATAACCCCATGGAGATAAGCATAAGAGATACCATTGTAGTTGCCTGTTTAGTTTTATTCTTAGGTAAGTATTTGAACAAAAAAGTAGTTGTTTTTAGGGCATACAACATTCCTGAACCCGTAACGGGAGGGGTGATCTTTTCCATATTTTTTGGGATTTTATATGCCACAACAGGGATAGAGGTCAGCTTTGCGCTTGAATTGCGCGATGCCTTGCTGATCATCTTTTTTATTACCATTGGGCTTTCTTCAAGATTGAAAACCTTATTGAAAGGGGGTAAATCGTTATTACTACTCTTAGTGCTGGCAGTGGGCTACCTTTTCGTTCAAAACCTGACCGGTGTCGGTATTGCCTATCTGACCGATTTGCCAAGTGCAGCAGGTATTTTAGGCGGTTCCGTTTCTTTTAGTGGAGGTCATGGGACCACCATTGCCTGGGTGCCTACCTTTCAAAATGATTTTGGAATATCGAATGCCATGGAAATGGGCATTGCCTGTGCCACCATTGGTTTGGTACTGGGAGGTTTTATAGGCGGTCCCATAGCAAAATTTCTGATCAACAAATACGATTTAAAACCCAAGGAAGACAAGCCCATTTCTGTAGGCGTGCGCCATGGGAAAGGAGACAAGGTTGATATGAATTACAACAATGTCTTACAGATGATCTATTTCATCTTCTCCACAGCAGGTCTGGGCATCGGAATCAATGAGGTTCTGGTGTGGTTGGGGCTGGCGCTTCCGTCTTTTGTAACGGCCTTGTTTGCGGGGATCCTCATTACCAACCTGATTCCTGTCTTTTCTAAAAAATTTCATTGGGAACCTGAAAATTCAAAAGCCTTGGCCATGGCCTCCGATCTATCCTTAGGCCTTTTCCTGGCCATGTCGTTGATGAGCTTGCAATTGTGGACCCTGGCAGATTTGGCCGGACCCTTGTTGCTGATCGTCATAGCACAGCTGGTCGTCATTTCGATTTTCGTCATCGTGGTCGTTTTTAGGGTGATGGGCAAAGACTATGACGCAGCAGTCATGAGTGCAGGATATGCCGGTTTGGCCTTGGGAGCCACCCCCACTGCAATTGCCAATATGACGGCAGTTACCAAGAAGTTCGGCGGGTCTCCTAAAGCCTTTATTGTGGTACCGCTGGTCGGTGCTTTTTTTATCGATTTTTCGAATGCCTTGATCATTAAATTCTTATTGGGTGTTTTTGGGTAGTTATTAATATCATTTGCTATGATTCGCACTATGAAAAAGATTTGCTTACCTCTTGCGTTACTAATATACTATTTTGGTCAATCACAATCTCCTTCGGATAAATTCCGTTCCATTGAAGTGAAATCCAACTATGGAAGTTATTTATATACAGGAACAGCTCTTAGCGAAGCGGGATTCCTAGAAGCGGGCTATGGAGCAATCAATGTAAAAATAGGATGGCAATCGAGCAATACGGAAAGCTGGGCCGGGTATTATAAGTACCCTACTTATGGAATTGGTTTATATTCAGGATTTTTAGGCAATGCAGAAGTTTTTGGAAACCCAAGTGCGGTATATGGGTTTATGGACTTCCCAATAGGAAATCCGAATAGACGGAATAAGTTCAGTATCGAACCCGCTTTGGGAATAACCTATAATCTGCAAGAATACAATGCGGAAGAAAACCCTATAAATGATGCTTTTGGTGCTAGAGCAGCCGTTTACTTCGGGCTTGATATTGGCTTTGAATACCGTTTCACAAGAGAATTGGATTTGACCTACGGGTTCGATTTTACACACTTTAGTAACGGCAGTAGCTATCAGCCCAATTTAGGCCTGAATCTATTTGGAATCAACTTGGGTATAAAATACCATTACAATACAGCTCAACGGTTGGTTGACAAAGATCCCTATAGCAAAAATTTACTTCAAGCTAGATTTAAGTCTCCCGAAAAAACTAAACTGACAAAAATCAACGAAAATGCAATATCGATATATCTTGCGGGTGGAGGAAAACAAACCGATGAAGACGGTGGAACCGACAGACAATTTGGTGTTTTCTCAGGTGTTCTGGACTATGAACATCGCTTCAATGCCATACACGGCATTACAGGCGGTTTTGATTTCTTTTATGACAATTCGTTGCAAGAGCTTGACAAAGCGGCGAACAGAACTTCCATCGGTATTCACGCTGGATACGATTTTCATTTTTGGAATTTGGTCATTAAGGCACAGCTAGGGACTTACCTAACCGACGATCTAGGTAAAGGTGCTTTTTTTATGCGACCCGCCATTCGCTACAAGATGAATAACACGCTATTCGCCCAAATAGGATTAAAGACCCTTGACGGAGGGGCGGCAGATTATATTGAATTTGGGTTGGGTTTTAAGCCGTTTAAATGGTAAAGATGAAACTTTCCGTTTTGATTAAATCGATTTAATTCTTTGTAAATAAACAGCTTTTTTTGCTGACTAATAATTCAGTGAACAAAAGCCAGGCCAAGGTGTTTAAAAATAACAAGGTCATTAAGATCAGCCCCATAATACAGGTTGCTAAAATGAACGTGGCCGAAATACCAAGTATTCGGGTTTCAGTTTCAAATTGAGGCCTCGCAATTACCATAAGCTTATGAGACAATTTTGCAAAGTAAAATAGTAGTAACCCTGCAAATAAATATTTAGATGGCGGGTTCACTTGGGATACCCCAAAACTTTGCAAAAGTTGTTCATAGAAAAACAGTATTCTAGGAACTAAATAGAATAAAAAGATTGGACAAATGAAACAAATTAAAGCCCGAGATATTCGTTCTAAGACTACCATTTAAAATAGTATTCGTTACTATTTTAAATACGAATTTCCCAACGAAAAAGGTTACATGAATTCAACCAAGTTACGTAGTTGCCCTTTATGCTTTCTTCTTTTGCTTATCATTCGGGCGAATTCACAAGGGTCTGACACTTTTGATAAGGAAATTTCATTTTCTTCGGCAAATGATGCCTATGTAATTTGGCAAAACTCGGACCGCTTTTATAGCTACGGTGTTGGTCTTAACTTAAAGTTCAAGAAGGAAAAGTGGCTTGGGTTACAAAAGTACTTTCCTAAAAAGACTGCTTACTTTTTTGAAGTAGGCCTGCGCTTAGAAGGCTACACCCCAACAAATAAAACGGTTACTCCCACAGAAATACAACAAAATACCATTTCTTTTGACCGTCCCTATGCCGGCTTGTTATTTGGCACCTTGAACGTAACCTACGCTTTTGAGCGTTCTTTTGTAAGAGGAGGGGTATTACTTGGCGTTATGGGGCCTGCATCCTTAGCGGATGATTTTCAGGGTTGGTTTCATGATAAGGTAACAGATGACCCGGTTTTTGAAGAATGGCGGTTTCAGGTACCGAATCAGCTGTTGGCAAATATAGATATTACCTATGCCCATGACTTTATACCAGAACGAAAATGGCTGGATATCTTCGGAATGTTGAATACCCGTTTGGGAAACCTTTACATTGATGCTACCCCAACTTTGGGCTTGCGACTTGGGAAGTTCAATACCTTATCTGAGTCCGTAGGAATGGATAACAACATTTTATCGAATTCTTCGGGTATAGAATGGTTTTTGCAATCGTCGATCAGCAGTTCCCTAAATATTTTTGACGCCACGGCACAGGGAAATCTGTTCAATAGAAATTTTGAATATGCTGTTGACGAATTAAATACATTTAGTACCACTTTGACGCAAAGTGTCTATTTTTCCTCCAGGCGATTTTCTCTAGGAATAGAACATTATTTCACCTTTGGCAAAGTGGTACCGAAAGAGCAGCATGTTTATGCGAGAACAATTTTTAAGTACAGGTTTTGAGCATTGATAAGATTCTGTCTTAGATAGGATTTCGCTATCTTAGAAGAAGCTTATAAGTGTAGCATTAGTACTGAGAAATACTTGAGCTACAATCTTAAAATGAACACTATCAATTTAATCCTAAAGAAGCATCCAAATGCATAAAATACTAAGTCTAGTCATATTCATACTCCTGTTCGGATGTAATGACAATACGACAAAGAATAATTCGAAAAACGAAAACCCTCCTGTAGAAAACAAAATTTCAATCAATGATATTTGGGCTTTGACTGAAATGCTTGGTGCCCCCATATCAAAGGAAACAGAAAAACGACCACAATTAGAATTTAATAGTACCAAAAATTCATTTTCTGGTAATAATGGCTGTAATCAAATTATGGGACATCTAAAGGAACTAACAAATACTGAGTTAGAGTTCGCTACTATAAATGAAACCAGAATGGTCTGTAAAGAAATGAAACTGGCGAGCACATTCCCAGGTCAACTTCGAGAAACAAGACAGTATACAATAGTTGACTTAAACCTGACTTTAATGGACTCCGATGGAAAGGCACTGTTGGTATTTAAAAAAATAGACTGAGAGCTTGTTTTATGCCCCTTTCAAATTGAACTCGTCTTGAGTTTTTATTTGGAACCGAGAATGAAGGCTTTTGTGCCATGATGAAGCCATTTTTCGATTGCATAGCCATAGTTACGGAAGCTAAAAATGTCGAAATTATGGCGCAAAATGCGAAGTTAGTAGGTAAAAGAAAAACTCAAGACGAGTTCATAATGACATCTAAGATTTCACAGCTATTCTAAAGTAAACAACCTCGGGGCCTTCGTCCGCCGAAACGGCTACGTGAAGGCGTGGACAAGCCCACGAGGCATTCTAAAAGAAAACACTTTAATAGTTTCGAGGCAAGCCTCGGAACATTTTAAATCTCGATTATCGAGTAAATTTACAGTCTTACGAAATTATGAGGAACCTAACTTTATTTTTTGCACTAGTATATTCATTGGCAGCATATACCCAGCAAAACATTTTACTGAAACATAGGGTCCAAGAGAAAATCCTTAACACGAATACTGGAATTGTTCTGGTTAAAACTTCGGGGGGCATCTATGGAATTGACCCTGAAAAACAGGCTGTTATTTGGGAGAACGAGAGGATGGGGAAGTTGAATTTTAGCGGATATTCCGAGATTCCGCTAACACCTTATGTTTTTTTTGAGGATAAACCCATAATCAACTCTAAGATTCTTTCCAAGGCTCTAAATACAAAAGGTATTTCACGGGCCATTGTAGATGTAACTACCGGGGAAATTATTTTTAATTCAAGCGAGCAGGGGTTTCAGGCCGTTTTCAACACGTTGCTATTGCCTGAGCAAAAAGCGGTTTTGGTAGATGGCAGAACAGACGAAGGTTTCGGAATTGGGTTATTCGATTTCGAAACAGGGAAGCGATTATGGCTGACCAATGTAACCAGTGATCTTTTTACCAGAACAAAAGGCGCTATCCTGAACGAGGAGAAGGTCTTATTAGATGCCGATGAAAATATTTTCTGGCTGAAGAACCGGCGTTTGCTAAAAATTGATATAAAAACAGGTCGTATTCAATTTGATAAAAAGGGCATCACCAGTATTTTGTTCAATGACGAGGGAAACAAACTCTATGTGTCCTCTAACTATTTAAGCAGCAAAAAACTCAATCAAGAAACCACTATGTACGCACTGGATCCTAAAACAATGGATAGTTTGTGGTCAAGGCCACCTGTTCGAGTTGTTGGAAACATTACCGAAACGACTTTGGATAAGAATCAGTTGGTCGTGATTACTTCCAAAGGTTTTACGATCATCAACCCCGAAAATGGAAAGAAAAAATGGGACAAATCCGCCCCCTTACCACTGATCAAAAAAATCGTACCCACTAAAGACAGCTATTTGGTGGTGCAAGAAAATCAATTAACACGAATTGATCAGTTCGGCCAGAATGCTTGGGACACACCATTGAAAATCACGTATTCCGACGATGAAAATCCAGTATATATTTTTGACGATGATCCATACGCACTATTTATAACCCCTTCAAGGGCGAATAGGATAGAAATTGAATCTGGAAGGAGAATATGGAAAGAAGACCTTGTCCTGTTCGATGCAGATTTCATCAACAGAAACTTAAAACTTGAATTGCCCTATCATCGGGTATGGTTCAATCCCGAAACCAAGCAGTTTCCGGTTTATAGCGAAAACAGTTTCTATCTTTTTAACGATCAAGACAGCATAGCACCGCAATCGTTGCATACTTTTGATTTCGGCAGAGAGTTTCCAGAACTAAAAATTAGGGATGATGCCTATTTTCTGTTCGAGAGGAATAATTTCTATTTGTTCGATTTTTCAGGAAAGTTGGTTTACAAAAAAGAATATCCTGCCACGAAATCCGGTTCCTTTGTTCGTAGGTCTTTCCGCGATTCCTTCTATTGGCTCAGAAGAAGCCTTCAAGTAACATCGGCCACCCTACTTTTTGTACCAACCCAAGCAAATAGAGTACTCAGAAGTACCATTGTATCCAATAATTTAGGTGCTTTTGGAGCAGGGGTTTCAGGTATTTACGGAACCTATCATTCGTATACCCGAGGCTTAAACAGTTTGACGGATTTCGATGTAAATATAGGTTCTAACCTAGAGTATGTCTTTAAACGTATACGAAAAAGCAGAAAAAATGATGACGCCATGATCATCACAATCCCAAAGGACGGGCAAATACAAATCATCAATTTCCAAATCAATACAGGGGCCGAAGCGCTTTTGAAAGAAATTGGCGATAGGGGCGATAAATTTATTATTGACGAGATTGAAAGGTTATTATATTCTTTTGATGGCAAAGAAGTTTCTATTGAGCAGTTATGATGCGTCTATAATCCCTAAAACATTCAAAAATCTAGGTTTGAACTCTTTTTAAGAAACCGTCTTGGGGCCTTCGTCCGCCGTCCGCGTGTCGCCATAGCTTTAGCGGAGGCACAAACGGCTGCGTGAAGACGTGACAAGCCCACGAGGGGTTATAGGAAAAAACATTTTTATTTCGAGGCAAGCCCGCCTGAATTTCCAGTGTTTATAGCAGCATCTGTTTGAATAAACTCTGTATTTGTAAAGGGGATGGGATCTTTCGTATTAGTGATTTTGCTACTGATATATCCGGAAGACAAGGAATGCGCAAGTCCAAACGGAGCACCTATGACTACTACTTGCTCACCTACTTTGCTCTTATCTGAGTCTCCTAAAGTGACCCGTTTGGCATTCTTTTTAGGTTTTGTAAACCTAATTAGTGCAACATCGGCCTCGTTAAAAGTAGAAATCACTTTTGCTTCTATAGTTTCGCCATCCAAGAACTGCACATAAAGTTTTTCCGCTACGTCAAAAACATGGGCCGCAGTGATGATTTCAGTATCAGAAATCATAAAGCCTGAACCCAATCCTTGAGAGCTTACCATGGCCGTGGTATTTCCCAGCCTTTGCAACTTTCGCTCCTCAGTGTAAATTACCACTACGGCTGGCTTAACCTTTTCATATAAGGCAGATAAGTTTTGTGCCTTTGTAGAAATATATAGAAGTAGAAAGAAGGTTAAAAAAAATAACGCATTCGTTTTTATTTTAATTCGTTTGCCACAATTTTGGCAAATGCCTTTCGAACACCCTTACCAGTTTCTGGGTTGGTAATTTCTGCCGTACTAACCGACAACAATCTTTTTTCTTCTTCAAGGCTTAAATTATAAGTTACCGCCTCTAATACATAGGTAGTTTCGGTGGTATAGGTGATCTCCTCATCCATTTCTTTTGGCCCCAAACGAGGGGGTGCATTAAGGTCATCATAATATCCCTTTAGTGTTACATATTGATTTCCGTAATAATCCGATAAAGAACTATACCCCCCTTCTCTTCGCATCACATCTATCTCTTGCACATCTTTTAGGGAAGTCAATGTCAAAATATCAAAGCCTTCCTTTCTAAACATTGCAATGACATCTGCTATTCGTTCGGCAGTCTTGTTGTCGATACGTTCTAAAGTAGGAAATGCCACATGACTAGCAACCGCATTGACACCTTTAGCTTTTAATTTACTTACTAAATCAAGTTCATACGCTTTACGAACATCCTCAATAGGGGTTCTCGCAATGACCAACATTTTTTTATTTCTAAGTGTCTCAAAATTATCCGATTTATAGGAATTTGCCAATTTCATTCCAGAACATCCAGATAAAATTAGAGCCCCTAATGCAAGTAGGCAGAATTGATAAGCAGTTTTCATTTATTGAATTTTTAGAACTAGGAAAATAATACTAATCTTTTTATTTTAAAGAGATATGGGATTCTAATTTTCAACTATAAAACATTTTGAGGTTTCCAAATAATCATAGCCCCCCTTGTCATTCTTTGCAAAACATTCTCCAAAAAGTTTAACCAAGTTTACCTCATAGGTTTGTAGTGAGCCTTCCAAGCGGTCTAGGACGGACTGATGCAGTTTTAGTTTTTCCTTTTTGTATCCGCTTCTAGAAGTAAAGAACACCAATTTTCGTCCCTTTTTTGGATAAAAAAGCTTGATAAAGCCTTTTCTGGGGTTATTCGTAATATCCATCCGGTTTTCGTAAACCGCAGCCGAAGGAGGTAGCAATTCGAATTCCTTGAGTTGCCCAATCATCCAGTTTAGGGAAACACCACTGATGTTTGTATTAAATGACCCTCCGCCAATATCGGAATGTGCTCCAAAAAACCAAACTTCATTGACAATTTCTTCAGGCTTTACATCTTTGCAATCCTGCACCAAATAATCATCGGTCAATATCGACGGGGTAAAAACCGAACCTCTATTATCATTTAATGATAAAGCCTGTGATGCCCTTTTGATATTGCAGAGCTGGTCGTGGTACTTGGTTTCCTCTACATAGTAATTGTCTTTGTAATCAGGAATACCTAGAGAGGCAACCGTATCCCACAACCCCATGAATTCAATTTTATAGCTATCGTAATCCATTCGCTGTTGGGTTACCTCAAAAACAGCGTTCCTTCTTTCTTGAAGGGTTTTATCCCCCTTGTGGGCATTGTATATTTTTTTTATGAATTTCAATCTTTTATCCTTTGGGATTTTACTTAAATCAACAATACCAGCAGAATGAATCAATCCCGCAAGAATTCGGGCGGCATAGGCACCTCTACTAAATCCGAAAAGGTACATCTCGTCCTTGCGCTCATGGTCATAGTGTTCTGCTAGATATAGATAACCATTACAAACTTCCGCACGGATTCCGGAACCCGTAAGTACACCCACAAAATCAGCTCCGTTACCTACTCCCCTTAAATACGCAGCACCCACATTTGGATTATCTTGCAAGGAAACCAGATTGTACAGTTTGGAAACATTGGTGTGACTACGCTCATTATTGGTAGTGCCATCCATAAAAACAGCCAATTTTTTTGGAACAACCTCAAAAGAAGTGGGTTTGTGAACGATGGCTTTTTTACTTCCACATGCCGAAAAGATGATTGAAATTATCATAACCGAACAGCATTTTGCAATTCGATTTGTAAACATTTTTCGGGTTAAAGACATGTAATACGGGTTGTTTACAAAGAGCAACTGCGATTATTTAAACTGATCAGCAACTATCTTGGCAAAGGTTTTTTGAATTTTATCAGGTGCGTCTGGATCGGTGACATCTACAAGACAAACATTTACCAACTGTTTGTCTTTCTCAAGTGTTAAATCATAGGTAAGAGCCTCTAAGACGTATGTTTTAGAAGTAGACACAACAGGAACATCAGAACTGGCTGCATTTGGACCAAAACTTGCTTTATCAGCATAACTGGACGGAATACCCGTTTGTGGCGCCATATTTCCATTTTGAGTCTCTATGGTCTGTTTTAGAGAAGTCAAGATGATTCCTGAAATCCCGGCACCCTTAAATATTTTAACTACTTGGGCCACTTCTTCAGAAGTGTTCGCTTCTTTTAATGAAGGAAACTGTATGTGCGATTCAATAGCATTGATTTTTTGAGCGCGTAGTTTGGAGGCAATCGCGATTTCATAGGATTTTCGTACCTCGGACTCAGGTGATTTCGAAACAACTAGAATTTTTGAATTGGCGAGGGAATCAAAACTATGTGCCTTCCAAGAGTCCATCAGCTTCGTCGAAGAACAACTCAAGAGTATAAAAAGGAGACCGATAAGAAAATAGCAACTTTTACTTTTCATAGCGCTTTATTAAAAATGTTTAAGCCGTTGATTAATAGACCAAGCTACCTTTTTCATAGTATCGTAGTACACTTCATATTGCTCATCGTTTAAAATGGATTTAACTTCTTGGTGTTGGCTTTCCATTAAGTCATTAAATTGTTCTATCAATTCAGCTTTGCCTAAAGGCGGATTTTCCATGCCCAAAGCGTCCATTTTGCTAGAATAAGTTTCCGTAATACGTTGATATTTCAGTGCAACATCTCCGGGAAGATTCATCTCGCCCACAACATCTGAAAACCATTTTGCTATGTATTCGGATTCTTCTTCCGTGAACAACGACAGGTTTTGCTCTTTATCTTCCGCTTCCGAAGCTGTTTGAGCAATCGAAAAATTACATGCTAATACCACTAGAAGTAAGAATATGGATTTTATAAAATTCATTTTCAACAAAATATACTTTGGTTCGTCGAAAAGTATAAAAACCCATTGAAGGTGGAATTAGCTTTTTAGGTCAGAGCAACATTGCAGGAACAGGATATTCAATTATTTATAGTCAATATCGTGATAACGAAACTTATCAAAGTAATTCTTCATCAAACTATTTGGCAATATGTAATCGAGTTTCAAATTAGAGATATTACATGTACAACCTTCCTAAACAAGACTTCAAAGAACTATATTTACCCAACAAAAGTCAATTCAAAATAAATTGTGTCATAAAATAGTTTACAAATCGTCTACACATAATGTAAATTTAGCAAGTACTCGGGTCTGACTGAGCTGAGCAAAGAAGGTTCGAGCCCCAGCCAGGTCACTTTACGACCTTCAAATTCCTTGTGTTTTTGAAGGTTTTTTCATTTAAGGACTGGATACAGGTGGGGCGAGAAGTTCTTGCCAAGGTAAGCCCTAACTAAGTCTTTTTTTTTTGAAACAGCCTCTGATATCATCAGGGGGCTTTTTTATTACTTTAAGTTTAAACCGGGAGCATGTCCCGAACGCTACCGAAGAGAGCCCAGCCAAATCATCACCTATTGGAAGTTGAAACCACCTGATGTTCCTTCCAGTATGAATCTCAACCATTAAAATACAGTGTAAATGTATGGGTGCCGTCTTTCCTGTGATAGTGTAGTCGAAACCCGTAAATATCGCAGATTTTTTGATTGATCGATAAGCCTAACCCCAAGGAATCCGTTCCCCGATTCCCTTTCTCAAAACGATTGAACAATTGTGTGGTAGCTACATCCGAAATATCTCCTGTGTTAGAGATTTCGAATTTGTCCCGGGTCAGTAACATTGTTATATACCCCCCTTCTTGATTATGTTGGACAGCATTTTTGATAAGATTTGTAAACAATATGTTTGCCAGTATCTGATCGCATTTAACGGTGACAGGATTCAGTTCAAAACTGATTTCAAGGTTCTTAAAATTGATAATTTCCTCCATATTCCGAACAATATTGTCGATCATCGTTTGAATATCAACGGATTCCAATCTTTTAAACTCTTGGTTCTCGATACGTGATATAAGGGTTAAGGACTTGCTTATTTTTGAGAGTTTGTTCGCTTCTTGGTAGACAGCTTTGGTCCATTGCAATTCTTCATCATTTAAGTTTTTGCTCTCCATCAACAGCACCATTTTATTACGGATCACGGCCAAAGGTGTCTGTATTTCATGACTTATATTTTCATTGAACTCTTTCAAGTTTTGAAAATCTTTTTTCACTTGATCCATCAGTGCCGTGACAACAGCATCAAGCAACTGAAATTCATTGATATTGGAGGGTTTTAGGAGTACAGGCTCCTTACTGGCGATGTCATAATTTTTTAGCTGGGACAGGTTGTGAAAAAAAGGTTTCCATGCCCATTGGTAAATACGTTGATTTATAAAGAACAAACCAGCGGCCAATAAAATCAAAATCAAGGTGGTGGTGGTGAACAACCAAAGAATTAATTCGTTCATTTCCAAAAGAACATGCCGAAGCGAAATCCTTTTTTTTTGAGGACCTTCGGCCACGGTAAATTGGTAGGTGCGATACGGAATCTGTTTATCGGCATAAGCTTCGAAAACAAGGGTGTCACCAAACCGATTTTCCAGGTTACTGTGCTCAGACTCCAGCTTAGTGTTGTAAACATAGGTCGAAACCGGCAAACTACCATTTTGTCTTAGATGATACTCAATGCGCCTGCTTTCATGTAATAAAACGTCATTTACCTCAAAGTTGACAAAGAATTGAATAGCATAATAATCGACCGCTACCATTATCGGAAAAAGAAGCAATAAAAACAAAATGTAGTACCGATTGGTTTTTCGAACGAGATTCATTCCTGGTCAGTGAATTTATATCCTACGCTGTAAATAGATTTGATGTAATCATCCCCTCCTAATTCTGCAATTTTTTTTCTAAGATTCGCCAAATGTGTATATATGAATTTATAGGAATCTACCATTTCGATCGCGTCGCCCCAAAGATGTTCGGCAATGGCTTCTTTGGTTAGCAGGCGATTTTTATTGGCCACAAAAAAATGAATGATGTCAAATTCTTTCTTTGTCAATACAAGGGGCCTCTGATTTACAAACACCTCATGCCGTTCGGGTTTGATGCTTATTTCATTAAAAACAACCTCTTTACTGCCATTGTATGCTTTTCTTCTATAGAGCGCTTTGATCCTAGCGTTTAATTCAGCCAGGTAGAAAGGTTTTGTCAAATAATCATCAGCACCGATCTCCAATCCATGTATCCTATCGCCAACCGCATTTTTAGCCGAAATAATAATAATCCCTACATCTATATCTTCTTTCTTGACTTCTTTGATGATATCTAGCCCTGTACCATCGGGCAAGGTAATATCGATTACAAGAATATCGTACGGGAAGATTCCGACTTTCATGTAAGCCGATCGAAAGTCAGAGGCCACTTCACAAACATTTCCTTCTTCTTCTAAAAACTTCTTGATGTCTTCTAGTAGTTGTGCATTGTCTTCGATAACTAATATTTTCATAACAGTCAGGGCCTTTGATCAAATACATCATGCCATAAATGTAGTGCGCAACTGTTAGACTAAATATGATATTATACCTTGCGGGAATCAAAAATTAGATTATAGGTCTCTATGATATGTTAAATTAACACCTGCCTTGCACGACCTATCATGTTGGTAATCCGGTCATCGTAAATATCATGACGAACAAGGCCACTGTTTCAACAATTCCGATAATCATGATGTACTTAGCGGTGTCATTCGCTCCGGAGGCAATGGCATCACAGGCACGAGCTCCCGTTTTGCCTTGAAAAATAGCAGAAAAAGCCATTGCAGCCCCCGCAATGAGCCCTATGATAATTTGCCAAACATAGGAATCTGGGCTTAGGTCGGCATCACTAATGGCGTTTTTTAAAATCATTCCGTAAATGACCTGTGAAAGGGGCGCCCCTACAAAAATTAGGAGGGCGGTCGCTGCTTTTTGCCCACCGGTAATCATCTTTTTCCAAGCTCCGATGGCAGCCATGCCGGCTATTCCGGTTCCGATAGCGGAACCAATAGCGGCAATCCCCAAAGACATTCCCATATCGCCCAATCCCTTTACCGTCGTTGCTAAAATTGCCATATCTACCATAATGTTGTATTTTTTAAGTTCTTAATTTATCTTATTTTCAACGTTTTATGCACCTGTTTTCAATGTGTCGTCCGGCGATGATAGTTTAAAAGGTTTATAAGCCTCTCCCGAAAACTGAACACCAAGATGACCCGCAAATTCAAGCATGTTCAATCTGATACCATGAACCATGACCGCCATAAGTGCCAAGGCAATATTGAGCACATGACCCAAGAAAAGAGCCACTATTGCCAGCAGTAGCTCTATAAAACCCATATCTGCGATTCCTTTAGGAAGTATCATATGATTAAAACTTGCCGCCACTGCAGCCGTGGCCATTCCAACAGCAAAAAGCCTAACGTAGGAAACAATATCGGAGAACCCACTGATAAGGCTCAATGGTAAGTTGGCTATGGAGACCAACATGCTTCTAAAAAAGTTTTTGTGCGCAGCGGAAAATAGTGCTACTAACAGAGCCCCCAATACAAAGAGCCAAGGCGCCCAACCCGGCATTGCCTTACCTAGTACCAAGTGTTCTGTAATCAAGAAGAGACCCCATACCAACGCTATCCAGCCTATTTCGCTCAATGCCTTGATCGAATTGATAAATCTGACAAAGCGAATCACATGGGCTACGGTTAAATGAATGCTTCCTATAAGGAACGATAGGTGCATCATAAATGAAATATTGTCGAACCCAAAACTGGCAATATCTGGAATTATAAGATGATTGATGAATGGGATAGCAGCTATTTTTTCCGATCCAAAATACGTTCCGCTGAGCACTCCCCAGACAATCGTGGCCCCACTTAGCACGTAAATCAGCATACACGGCTGTCGAGGAATCCTCCTCCGCAATGCGATTGCCATCAGTAGAAAAATAGCCCCATAACCTGCATCACCGACCAACATGGCGAAAAACAGTGCAAAGGCGATCAAAAAATAGATGGAGACGTCTACCTCTTTGTACCCGGGAACAATATCGATGAATTTCATGACAGGGTCGATGATCGATATCCATTTAGGGTTTTTTATATACACCGGTACTTCTTGAGGGTTTTCCGGTTCCAAGATGGCATAACCCCAATTTTGATGTTTTGCAACAATCTTAAAGTCCTCAATGGCATTCTTGGGAACATACCCTTTCAGATACTTCAACAGCCCTTCCACATCGCCCATACTTTCCAAAGTCCACTGCGTTCCCAGTTGATCTCGTACATGAAGACCATACGATTGCAAATAAGCTATGGTACGAGCTTGATCCTTTAAAAACACGTTGATCTCTTTGAGCTGCCGTTCTTTTCTTGAAATTCGCTGGGTAAGTTCGTCAAAAGCCACATCGGGAATAGGTTCTTCTTTTAGCTTTATTTTTTCGTTCGGGGATCGTGTAATCAAGGCGACTGGCACTTTACCTTTCTGTTCGGGAAAGGCCACCAATGTATGTTTCTTGGCCAATGACTGCACTAGGGATTTTTCTGCTCTGTAAAGACGCAGATAAATTCCTTTCTTTTTCAAATAAGCGATATCATCCAAGGCCACATGTGCTCCCCAAGTTTTGTAAAACGCTAATTGTTCTGTAAACTCATGTAGTTTCTTTTTGCAGTTTTCCCTAATTTCAGTTGTTCGTATCACACGGTCTACGAGCTGCTTTGGGTCATCAATGGTATATTTTGGTTTAAGAACAGCTTTGGTTTTACTGTTCTGAAAATCGGTAAGGATCGCAATGGCTTTTTCGACTTTGTTTACTGCTTCGCTGCGTTTTTGAAATATCTTGCTACCAGGCCTATTTATCTCCTTGATGTCTACAACCCCAAACTCACCGAGTCGTTGCACGGTTTCATCTACAGAACGTGCAGTGGTAAAAAGGAATAGTTCTTTCATTCGGACGATCATACCATCGGTTTTTTGTACTGTTTTTTCTTTTTAACCAATTTGGCACACCCTATCGCCAATCGTTCCACGTCACCCAAGTAGATTTCAATTTTACGTATGTTCTCTTTCGCTTCGGGGATGAATACTTCCTTTAAGGCATTTTTCATTCGCCTGGCTTCGGCCAGTTCTACTTGTAACAGTTCCAAGTTGTTTTGCTCTATCGCCATAATGTTACGATTGGTTTTCTGATCCTTTACCACCGCTATCGCCGCGTCTATCCACAAAGGCGTGTTTATAAAATCTACTTCCGTTTCTTTAAACTCAATCGTATCGAACGATGCAATGGTCACACCTGCAATCTCGCGCTTTGTAGTTCCTATATGCTCTACCTCTACGATATTTGAAATGGTAGCGGTTCTATCTGACATGACAGCGACCCATTCTTTAGTGTCTCTATCGGTCCGGGCGATTGTTTCCCTTAAACGGGAAATATTGTTTTCAATTTGCTGTACTATTTCCTTTAACTGTTGTTCCTTCATTTCAAAGACAGGCAGCGCACTATTGTACTCTTTTAACTCTGATTTTAAAGAGGCCAAGGTATTTTTGTTCATTAAAATTTTATCGGCCATTTCTAGTCTTCTTTTGAGGCTTGTACAAATAGTTCAAAACCGCGTTCGGTATCAAAACTCCACCAACGCAGCAATAGCATTAGTTTTAACTTGTAACCGATCAAAGCGGTAAAATCTGTATGGTGGCCTATGGTTAGTGTCTCCAACTTGTTCCATTGCAATTTCATGAACTGCAGTTCTTCTTCCAATGGGCTTCCCAAATCAATTGGCAGCTGTTGTTTCTCGGCATCCGATAGTTTTTCTTTGTTACGGCGAACCATCCGAAGCGGTATTAGTTGCTGTTTCAAATCGTGGACATATTTGGAAAAGGCCCCCAACAGCTTGTTTTTACTTTCTTGAAAGTGCATTGAGTGTATCTTATGTAAACTTATTTCCCGAAACAATCTGGAGGTATGGGCGTCCAAAAACTTGTCGGCTTCATCCTCTAAAATGGTCACAAGGTTTTTATTCCCAACCGATGGGGATGCATATTTTTTTAAAATAGAGGAAACCTTGGAACGCAACTCCGGACCGTCTTCAAAGGACAAATGGGGCAGACTTGCCAAAACATATTCAAGGTCACCAGCGATCATTTTTTCAACTCGGTTTTTAGCATGTTGACCCACCTGCCGCTCAAATGCTCATATAAAACTTCTGTAACTGTTTCTGGTGAAATATCATACCGCCACCCTTGATCCCTTTCAATAATGCTAAAACCCTTTGATAAATCAGCATCTTTCGAAATAGCAATGAGCTGGCCCGGAACCTGTAGACGTTTTACAACATAGTCGGATAGGCCTTCGGTAAAGTTGGCAGCGAGCTTTAACTCTACATTACCACCAATGTTCGTTATGACCTCGACTATGGCAGACCGCAGTAGTTCAGGAGTGAAATTTACTTCAATATCCTTATTCAACATGGCTTTTAAAAGCTGTATAATATCGTTTCGCAAAGTTACGGTCACGTCCCTTGCTGCTTGCCGTAAGGCACTTTCTCCTTTCTGTAAGGTCACTTGTACCTTTTTCTCGGCATCTTCCAACAGTTGCTTTTGCTGTTCCCGAGCATCGTACAACATACGTTCCGCTTTTTCCTGTGCGGTTTTAACGATAGCAGCTGCTTCTTTTTCAGCCTTATCTATGGCCTCTGCCTTAAGGGTTGTAATCAAGTTATCCAATGTTTTTTCACTCATGGGTACTGCCTTCTAAAGTTTGAAAATCTCTCTTCTGAGGCCAATAGGTCGCTATCAATTCCGAGGAAAGGCCTACCTCCTCTTTTTTAAAATGGTTCGACAAAATATCCCAGCATAGGTCAAGGGCTTCCTCTAGTTCCAAAAAACGGAAGGGATCCATCAATTCTTTTTGAAAGGTTTTTCGATAATCCAAAAGCCGTAGGGAATAATCATCTTTTACCGACCCGAATTTTTGGGCCTTCACCCGTTCTTCGGATTCCGATAGCAAACGGGCCATAGCATTCATAATACTTCTGTGGTCAGGACGTGTACGTTCATTCACTTGCTGTTTGAGCCGGCTTAACGAACCGAACAGCTCTAGATACCCATCTTTCATATAAAACTGTCCCTCTGTGATATAGCCTGTATTGTCAGGTACAGGATGGGTTACATCGTCCATTGTGGTAACCCCAAGAATAGTGAGACTACCGGCACCGTCAATATCGGCAGCTTTCTCATAACGACTGGCCAATTGGGAATACAAATCCCCTGGATAGCCTTGATTGGCCGGAATTTGATCTTGTGCATTGGCAACTTGGCGAAGATAATCGGACCATTGGGTCATATCCGATAACAAAACAAATACATTTTTTCCCTGTAGTGCAAAACGTTCGCCAACGGCAAGTGCTAAATCGGGAACCATGAGTCCTTCCACAATAGAATCCCTGTGGGTATGTACGAACATGATCGTTTTGCTATTGCTACCAGCTTCTTCGATACGTCGTTTAAAATAATGGTACTCGTCATACTTAAGACCTACACCGCCTATGATGATAACATCTGCATCGGTCTGCGTAGCAATATTGGCCAATAATCGGTTATAAGGCTCTCCCGCTTTGGCGAAAATGGGTATCTTTTGTGAACGCACCAAAGTGTTAAATACATCGATCATGGGAACGCCTGTACGGATCATTTCTTTAGGGATCAACCTCTTTACGGGATTAATAGAGGGGCCGGCCACACGAACCAGGTCCGCCATCAATTCTGGGCCACCGTCTATTGGTTTACCATTTCCCGAGTATACCCTTCCAAGCATGTCATTCGAAAAACCGACCTGCATCGGCTTTCCCAAAAAACGAACTTTGCAATCGGTAGATACGCCAAAGCCGCCACCAAAAAGTTGTAAGGTCACATGTTCCCTATCTAGCGCGATGACCTGGGCCAATGCTTTCTCTCCATTTGGATAGTGTATTTCGGCCAGTTCTTTGTTGTGCACCCCGCTGGCCTTTATACCCAGAATGGCACGACCAATACTATCTATGTTCTCATATGTTTTCAGCAACATAGCCCATTTGTTTTACCAATGTCGTTAATTTTGACTTTTGTTTCTCGAATTTCTCATCATCCAGCGCCATATAATTCCAATCTAAAAAAGCCTGTCTTAGAAAATTAAAATGAGACCGTATCGCCTCTTTCCCTTGAATGGAGACGGGAGCATCGATGATCTCTTTTACCAGGGTAAACATTAAACGCAGCCGTTCCGGACCTGTGACACCATCTACTTTGTCAAAACTGTTTTGTTGCAGGAATACGGCATCTAGCAATTCTGCTTTTTGGTAACGGATATAGGACTCATCAGTGATGCCTTTTTCACCCATCAAAAGCATATTGGATGCAATCGACTTACCATCTCGCAGCAGTTCTAAAAGGTAGGCCGCTTCCTCTTTTTTCAAAATAGGAGGATACTTAGAAGTACTGTCGATACGGTCGATAGCAGGATATTTTCGTGCGTCTGACAAGGCCCTTGACAATCCCCAAAACGCCCCGGTACTCAGTAAAGTGGCTTGGGTGACCGGTTCATCAAAATTCCCCCCCGCCGGGGAGACGGTTCCGATAATGCTCAAGGAACCTATATTCCCATCGGATAGTATCTCCACCCCGGCGCGATCGTAAAATGCCGAAATTAAGGTAGATATGTACATGGGAAATGCTTCGGGGCCCGGAATCTCTTCCTTTCTTCCGGAAGTCTCACGTAGCGCCTGGGCCCAACGCGATGTGGAATCTGCCAGGATAAGCACATTCAAACCTTGCTTTCGATAGTATTCCCCTACTGTGGTAGCCATATAAACCGATGCCTCTCTCGCGGCAACGGGCATGGAAGAGGTGTTGCCCACTATGAAGGTGCGGTCCATAAGGGATTTTCCGGTTCGGGGATCTATGAGCTCGGGGAAATCCTTGAACACTTCAACCGCTTCTCCGGCACGCTCCCCACAAGCGGCTATGATGACTATATCTGCTTGCGAATGTCGGGCCAAACTATGTTGAAGAACTGTCTTACCCGCTCCAAAAGGGCCAGGATTACAAGCAGTGCCCCCGAAAGCTATTGGAAAAAGGGCATCGATAATACGAATACCGGTAGGCATAGGACTTTCGGGAACGGAACGCTCGTTAAAGGGCATCGCTTTTTTTACGGGCCAATCAAATGCCATTTGAAGCTCATGCATATTTCCCAGTTCATCCTTGATAATAGCAATGGTCTGCGCTATCGTATAATCCCCCTCTGGAACAATATGCGTTATCGTATGGTCTCCTTTTATGGAAAAAGGCACAAAAATATGGTGTTGAAAGAGCTTCTCCGGCACATGGCCCAAAGCGATACCACCGGTAAGCGTATCCCCTTTTTTAACGATTGGCGTAAAATGCCATTTGGTCGTTGTATCAAGTGGACTCACTTCGATTCCCCTTTCTAGAAACCATTCTTTTTCTGCCAATTCATAGAGAGGATTTTGTAGGCCATCTGTTACGGAACCTAAAATCCCGGGGCCCAATTTTACGGCTAACGGTAGTCCAGTGAACATTACCTCGTCCCCTACCTTCATCCACCCGGTATCTTCAAAAACCTGCAGGTATACAACGCCCCCCTCTTTCACATCGATCACTTCTGATTTTAGTCGTTTTCCATCCGCTATCATAATCATGGCGACTTCTCCATTGATGACCGCGCCATCAGTGGTTTCGACCCCTACCAATGACTCATTGACACTAACTACTTTTCCTTTGCTCTTGCTCATTTTCCTGAATGGTTTCAGCTGCCTCTAAGTTTTCGGACCTCATCTTCTACCTTGGTGTACCACATCCGGTCTTTAATTTCAAGGGCTCTTTTTCGATACTGTTCGGCTTTTACGGGATCATTCAATTTGTCATATATCTGGGCGATACCAAAATAAGCGGGCAAGTGCATGTTATTAATTCCTAGGGAAAGTTCATATTGGCCAATAGCCTCCTCATAAAAGCCATTTTCCATTAGTTCACCTGCTGCTTTGTCTAGAGTTTCCAAGTCCTTTATGTCCGAATCTAGCTGTAAATCGAAGACATCCTCCGATTTTAAGGTCATAAAAGAGCAGGGTACCTCCCGTATGACCTTTTCGGTTACGCTACCAATGATCAATCGATTCAGACCGGTTCTTCCTACCGTACCCATTACCAGCAGGTCGATCATTCTTCGGGAAATAGCACTTCGTATTTCTTTGGCGGGATTGCCTTTCGGAGTTTCTTTGGTCCAATTTAAATCGGTAAGATTGAATTTGTCGAGAAATGCATCAAATCGTTCCCTATGCTGTGCCAACCGCACTTCGTTTTCTTTCTCCAAATCTTCCTTAGAAATCAACCAATTTGAATCCCGTACTTCACAGACACTGAGGATGGTCAATTCTGCCCTAAACCTCCGAGTCATGGTAATGGCATTCTTCAAGGCGCGTTCCGACGCCTGGGAAAAATCGACCGGGCAAAGAATGTGATGTACGTTGAGGGGAATACCCGCCTTGGCCACAAATACCGGCTTCCCACTTTTTTGAATAACGCGTTCGGTAGTAGTGCCCAAATGAACGGTGGCTCCCTGTAAACCTTCTCCCGAACCAACTAGAATCAAATTGGCATTGACCTTAACGGCTGCATTTACAATACACTCATGGGGAGACCCATATTCGAGTATTGAACCACCGATGGTTATTCCGGTATCCTGAAGGCGGCTTACCGTACCTTCTAACTTTTCTTCAGCTTTCTTGATCACATGGGCCCGTACATTGTCGTTAATGATATCGTCTGGCAGCACGTGTATAGGGATTATGGTTGAATGAAACACTGTTGCCAACTTAACAGCCGTTTCTTCCACCTGTTTGGAAGCGGCACTAAAGTCGTGCGCCCACAGAACTTTTTTTAGTAGTTTCACTTATATACGAATTAAATGTTGTTGTTTTTTATTTTACATGCTAAAACCCGCTACATAGGTAGCTGATTCCTTGTTGAAAAAGTATTCTTTCCAGGAGACCATTTTAAATCGGTTTTTCCTTTCGACCCTAAAACTATCACCTAATTCTTTAGAGAAACTTAAGAACACAAAGTGAAATTTCGGTACGAAAAGATGACAGTTTCAATGCCCCGAAAAATGTGGGTCGTACCGATAGCGGTTTCATTGATACTAGGAACGATTCAAATAATACCTCGAGGTTTTTGCTTTCTAAAGTTTCTCTAAAGATTTGGTGATTATGTTTATGTCAGTAAAGTTTAAAACATATCATCATGAACACGATTCTAGTTCCCGTTGACTTCTCTGAAACTTCGGCGAATGCATTGTCTTACGCCGTTCAATTATTTGGACCCACATCACTCAAAATTTGGGTGCTACATGTGTACGACACCCGGTCAAAAGCAGCTTTGTTAATGAAAAGCATCGACGGAGTGCTCGAAAAAAATGCGCTCAACAAGATGGATGAATTAATACAAGGGATGCAAACCGCATATCCCGAAGTAACATTCAAACCACAATTATTAAAAGGTGATGCAGTTTCCGAGATTGCTTTAATGGCCAATAGTGGCGAATTTGATTTTATTGTAATGGGCACCAAAGGAGCCAGCGGACTTAAGGAGGTTTTTATGGGTAGCGTAGCCGGTGGTGTTGTTTCTAGGTCCACAACCCCCTTAATCGTGGTTCCTACCGGTTATAGCTTCCGGGCTTTGGATGAGATTGTCTTTGCCATGGGTAACGATTCATTTTCCGATACGACGGTCGCTCCATTAAAATCTATTGTAAAAAAACACCAAAGTAAGGTCAAGGTTTTACACATAGCCGAGAAAAAGGCTTCCAATCTTGATATTCCATTGAATCATATAGCTGATTTAAACCCTTCTATAGATTACGCCTTTGGTACTGGGAATACAAATAAGGACTTAAACGCCTATTTGATGAAAGATTTTGCAGGTCTTTTGTGTATGATTCGAACCAAAAAAGGCTTTATGGCGCGCTTGCTAAGCGATAGTGTTACCCTAAAACAGACCTTTAATAGTCCTGTACCTATACTGATTCTAAATGCATAGGCCAAAATATGCAAAGGGTATAAATGAGAAGATTCCACAAGAAAAGGACACATGTGAACCAACCTTGACAAAACCATGTTTCTAAAAAAAACAATGATTGCGCTTACCGGCCTATTCCTATGCATTTTTTTGATTGTGCACCTATCGGCGAACAGTATTCTATTACTTCCTGAGGAAACAGCACGCAGATTATATAATTCATATGCAACCACCTTACGCGAAAGTCCGTTGATCAAGGTAGTTTCTTATGTATTGTACCTGTCTATTGTGCTTCATATGATGTATGCCCTGAGGATTACCCTTGCAAATAGAAAGGCGAAACCCCAACCCTATCTAGTAAATAAATCCAACGAGAATAGCAGTTGGACATCGCAGAATATGGGCTTTATCGGTTTGTTGATCTTACTTTTCCTAATTGTGCATCTGGCTAACTTCTGGGCGCGCATCAAATTGGGTATAGGCGATACAGTGGGTCTAGATGCCAGCGGTCAAAAAGATGTTTATGAAATTACGTATCATCTTTTTCAAAATATTTATTTCGTTTTGTTCTACACAATCCTAATGATCCCTTTAGGTCTGCACCTGAATCATGGATTAAAAAGTGCCTTCAAAACCTTGGGGTTTTATCACCGGAAAGGCCTACGGATAGTGGCCAAAATTTCGTTGGTCTATGCCTTAATTATGGCCATAGGATTCGGTATCATACCCTTGATCGTATTCTTAAAATGATTCAAAAGCTCGATTCAAAAATTCCAGACGGTCCTTTAGAGAATAAATGGCGTAATTACCAGATCAAGTCGCGGCTTATCAATCCTACCAACAAGAAAAAACTGAATATTATTGTGGTCGGTTCAGGTCTTGCAGGTGCCGGCGCAGCTGCTACCTTGGCAGAATTAGGATATGATGTACAATGTTTTTGCTACCAAGACTCTGCAAGAAGAGCACACTCGGTGGCGGCACAGGGAGGTATCAATGCTGCTAAAAATTATCAACATGATGGTGATAGTATATGGCGAATGTTCTACGATACCTTAAAAGGGGGCGACTTTAGATCTCGTGAAGCGAATGTATATCGGTTGGCCGAACTTTCGTCCCCATTAATAGACCATTATGTACAACAGGGGGTACCTTTTGCCCGCGAATATGGTGGGGTACTGGTAAATCGCAGCTTTGGAGGCGTACAGGTACAACGAACTTTTTACGCTCGTGGTCAAACTGGCCAACAGTTACTAGTCGCTGCCTATTCGCAATTGTATAAAATGAAACGTGCCAAAAAAGTGACCATATTCGCCCGTCATGAACTATTGGATATCGTAAGGATCGATGGAAAAGCAAAAGGGATTATTACAAGAGA
Organism: uncultured Flavobacteriaceae bacterium; assembly: GCA_947493175.1. Classification (GTDB taxonomy): domain Bacteria; phylum Bacteroidota; class Bacteroidia; order Flavobacteriales; family Flavobacteriaceae; genus Pelagihabitans. The sequence continues at coordinate 65,690 of CANLQD010000003.1, forward strand.
CCTGGTAAACGGGAAATTAAAACGTTTTGCGGCCGATGCCGTAGTTCTGGCAACCGGCGGGTACTCCCGGGTTTTTAGACTTTCGACACTGGCTATCGGTTGTAATTGTACCGCTATATGGAAAGCTTTTAAACGTGGGGCCTTTTTTGCCGCACCGAGTTTTACGCAGATACATCCGACTGCATTGCCCCAAACGAGTGCAGCCCAGTCTAAACTGACCTTAATGTCCGAATCACTTCGGAATGACGGACGCATTTGGGTACCCAAAAGAAAAGATGAGCCACGTGCCCCTAATGAGATTCCTGAAAAAGAAAGAGATTATTATTTGGAACGACGTTATCCCAGTTTTGGAAATTTGGCCCCACGGGACATTGCTTCCCGGGCCGCTAAAGAGCGTATCGATAAGGGCTATGGTGTTGGTAGGCTCAAGAATGCGGTATACTTGGATTTTAAACATGCCATTGAACGTTTCGGCATAGACACCATTCAGGACCGATACGGTAACCTGTTTAAAATGTACAAAAAGATCACCGGGGTAGATGCCTACAAAGAACCCATGCAGATTTCCCCTGCGGCCCATTTTTCTATGGGCGGCCTTTGGGTCGATTATGAACTGATGACCTCTTTACCTGGCTTATACGCTATTGGAGAGTGCAACTTTTCAGACCATGGGGCTAACCGCTTAGGGGCAAACTCTTTGTTACAAGCCAGTATCGACGGCTATTTCATATTGCCCAACACCATTAACAATTATTTGGTGAATATTCTCGAAGAGCAACAACCGACCATCGAACACCCTGAATTTGAAAAAGTTGAAAGCGAAGTAAAAAAACACATTGACAGATTACTTACCATAAACGGAAGTAAGACAGTAGACCATTTTCACCGAGAACTAGGGAAGGTTATGTGGCAAGAATGTGCCATGAGCCGAAACAAAAAAGGGCTTGAAAGCGCAATTTCCTCCATTGAGGAAATTAGAGAAGCCTTTTGGACAGATGTCAAGATAACCGGCAGTGCCCAAGAGATGAACCCCGAACTGGAAAAAGCCCTGCGTTTGGCCGATTTTTTAGAGCTGGGACTTTTAATGTGTACGGATGCCCTGCAACGGGAAGAGTCGTGCGGTGCCCACTTTCGCGAGGAATACCAAACCAAGGAAGGCGAAGCATTGCGAAGGGATGATACCTATAGTTATGTGTCGGCTTGGGAATACAACAAAGGAAACTTTGAACTACATAAGGAAGCACTCACATTTGAACATGTGCAACCCGCCGTTCGCAACTATAAATAATGAATGACTACTTCGTATAACGCCTATACAAAAACCATATAACAAGATGAAAGTAACGTTCAAGATTTGGAGACAAGCACATTCCGATGCAAAAGGGGAATTTAAGCCATACGAGGTAAATGGGCTTACCGAAGACATGTCATTTTTGGAGGCTTTGGATCACTTGAACGAACACTTGGTGCGGTCTAATGAAAAAGTGATAGCCTACGAATACGACTGCCGAGAGGGCATCTGTGGTCAATGCGGACTGTTCATCAATGGGAGGGCGCATGGGCCGCATCCTCATATGACCACTTGTCAACTGCATATGCGAAGTTTTAAAAATGGGGACACCATCATCGTAGAGCCATGGAGGGCAAAGGCATTTCCGGTAATCAAAGACCTTATAGTCGACCGTTCAGCTTTCGACAGAATCATTGAACAAGGTGGTTTTATAAGTGCACAAACAGGTACTGCAGCAGAAGCCAATTCGATTCTTATCGGGAAAAAGGTAGCTGACAAGGCGATGGATGCCGCAGCCTGTATCGGATGCGGTGCCTGTGTTGCCACCTGTAAGAATGCATCGGCCGCTCTTTTTACCTCGGCAAAGATCAATCATTTGAACAGCTTACCGCAAGGTCATCAAGAGGCCAATAAAAGAGCGATAGAAATGACTGCTCAAATGGAACTTGAAGGGTTTGGAAGCTGTACGTTCACCGGTGCTTGCGAAGTCGAATGTCCGGAGAGAATCCCAATAACCAACATTGCAGAAATGAATGCAAGGCGTACGAAGGCGAAATGGATGGGCTGATAGCGAAGTATCGGATTCTAAAACAGGGGTGGTCTCATTGAACATACGATGCCCTATTGCATGGTATAGCCCATCTTTTTATGACCATACCAGTACAGTACAGGATGGAAAACCGAAGTACCCACAGTACCTTAGTACAAACAAAATGTATTAAGTATTTCGTTATGGCCAATTCAATAAAAAAATTCAAACATGTAGATTACCTATGGGATGATGCTAAAGTAGCTGCTTTGGGTGACGACCAAGTAGCACTGTTCCTTTATCGTTCCAATATACTAGGGGCAGATTTACGCATTACCAATTACGGCGGGGGCAACACCAGTTGCAAGACCATTGAAAAAGACCCATTGACCAATCAAGAGGTCGAGGTAATGTGGGTCAAAGGTTCGGGAGGGGATATTGGAACTTTGACCCGTTCGGGCATTGCAGGACTTTACACGGAAAGACTCAGAGACTTAAAAAATGTCTATGGAGGTTTGGAAGATGAAGACCGCATGGTGGGGCTTTTTAACCACTGTATTTACGATCTTGATAGCAAAGCTCCCTCTATAGACACCCCACTTCATGGATTATTGCCTTTTAAACATATAGACCACTTACACCCCGATGCACTGATCGCAGTTGCCGCTGCCAGGGATAGTGAAAAGGTTACCAAGGAAATATGGGGAGATACCATGGGTTGGGTACCATGGCAACGACCCGGTTTTGATTTGGGGCTGCAATTGGAAAAATGCCTTAACGACCATCCAGGAATCCGGGGCATCGTTTTAGGGAGTCATGGGCTTTTCACCTGGGGAGATACCTCCTATGAATGCTATATGAATAGTTTGGAGGTAATCGAAATGGCTTCTGAGTATATCGACACTAAAATCAAGGAAAACGACGCTGTTTTTGGCGGACAAAAGGTTCAAAGCCTCCCAAGTGCAGATCGTAAGGAAAAAGCTGCGCAATTAATGCCTTTACTACGAGGGCTTTGCTCTTCGGAAAATCGGATGATCGGCCATTTCACAGACAACGACGTGGTGTTGGAATACATCAACAGCCACGATTTGGAACGTCTGGCACCCATGGGAACCTCTTGCCCGGATCACTTTTTAAGAACTAAAATACAACCGTTGGTGCTTCAATTGGATACTTCGGAAGAAATCACCGATACCGATTCCATCTTAAAAAAATTGGAGCCAGCCTTTGAAAACTACCGTGCGGAGTACAAAGCCTATTATGACACTTGCAAACGTTCGAACAGTCCTGCCATGCGCGACCCAAATCCGGTAATTATTATCTATCCGGGCATCGGCATGTTCAGTTTTGCAAAAAACAAACAAACCGCAAGGGTGGCCAGTGAATTTTATATCAACGCCATTAACGTAATGCGGGGTGCGGAAGCCATTACGGAATATACCTCCTTACCAAGACAGGAAGCTTTCGACATTGAATATTGGTTGTTAGAAGAAGCCAAATTACAACGAATGCCCAAAGAAAAACCCTTATCGCGAAAGGTGGCCTTGGTCACGGGGGCGGGCGGAGGCATCGGCAAGGCTATTGCCGATAAATTAGCCGCGGAAGGGGCTAATGTGGTATTGTCCGATATTGTTGAGGAACGACTTCAAGAGGCCATACAAAGCTATCAAAACGATACGGCTAGTTATGCGCTATGTGATGTAACGAAAAGTGAATCCATCGCCGAGGCCTACAAAAAGGTTTGTCTGGATTTCGGCGGGGTAGACATCGTCGTCCACAGTGCAGGATTGGCCATATCCAAACCGTTGGAAGCTACTACGGAAGCCGATTGGGACTTACTGCAAAATGTATTGGTCAAAGGCCAGTTCGAACTTGCCAAACAAGCAGTGGCCATTATGCGCCAACAAGATTTGGGCGGCGATATCATTAGTATTGCCAGTAAAAACGGATTGGTAGCTGGGCCTAACAATATCGGGTACGGGACCTCAAAAGCAGCCCAGCAGCATATGGCGCGTTTGTTAGCAGCAGAACTTGGGAGCAGTAAGATTCGGGTAAATACGGTGAACCCCGATGGGGTTATCGTCGGTAGTAAAATATGGGAAGGTGATTGGGCCGAAGGTAGGGCCAAAGCGTACGGTATCAGCGTCGAAGAATTACCTGCACATTATGCCAAACGCAATCTATTAAACGAAATCATTTATCCAGAGGATATCGCCAACGGCGTCTTTGCCTGTGTGGCCATTCTAAATAAGACTACCGGAAACATCATCAACGTCGATGGTGGTATGGCCAACGCCTTTGTACGATAGTTTTTTTGAGCTAGTTTTTTTAACTTCCATGGGTTTATGATGCCTATGGAAGTTTTTATCCACTAATCGCATTTTATGAAAATAACACCACAACACATTCAAGATATCAACCATAGTTATTTATCTGACCATAAAGATGGTTTTGATTTTTTAACAAATTCGCTCGCAGCAAGGGGACACGACATTCCATCGATCTTGAAAAAATTAGGGGATTTTCAAGTGGCGATACCCAGTTGGGCCCTTGGTGCCGGCGGCACCCGATTCGGTCGTTTCGGATTTCAGGGGGAACCGGCCAGTTTGGAGCAAAAAATAGATGATGTGGGTATCCTACATGCGTTGACCCAAACCGCGGGTGCCATATCATTACATATTCCCTGGGATGTACCAAAAGATTACAATGCCATCAAAGAAAGAGCCGCCGCTCATCGTATTCTCTTCGATGCCGTCAATTCCAATACCTTTCAGGATCAAAAAAATGCCAAGGGAAGTTATAAATTCGGTTCGTTGAGCAATACCAACAAGTCGGTTCGCGAACAGGCCATAGCACACAATAAAGAGGTTATTGCCATAGGAGAGCGACTTGGTTCTAAAAGCTTAACGGTATGGTTGGCCGATGGGGCGAACTTTCCGGGACAAAGCAACTTTCAAACGGCCCTGCAGCATACCCAAGACAGTCTACAGCAAATCTACAAGGCACTTCCGAACGATTGGAAGGTGTTTATCGAATACAAGCCCTACGAACCGAACTTCTACAGTACCGTCATCCAAGATTGGGGCACCTCCTATATGCTGGCAACGGCATGTGGGGAAAAGGCCTATACCTTGGTAGATTTGGGACATCATTTGCCCAATTCCAACATTGAACAAATTGTTTCTACCTTAATGCTCCAAGGTAAATTGGGCGGCTTTCATTTTAACGATAGTAAATACGGGGATGACGACTTGACCGTAGGCAGTGTGAAACCTTACGCCCTATTTCTGATTTTTAATGCGCTTGTCTATGGTATGGAAAACAATCCACAAAACCCCTACCCCGCTTGGATGATCGATGCCAGCCATAACATCAAGGACCCACTGGAAGATCTTATACAGTCTTTGGAAGCCATTCAAGAGGCCTATGCAAAAGCCTTGTTGATCGATCAGGGGCTATTGAGACAGGCTCAGGAAGCACACGATGTAACCCTATGTCAGGAACTTCTGCAAGACGCCTATCGAACCGATGTTCGGCCTTTGTTGCGCCAGGCAAGATTAGACGGTGGCGGTTCTTTGCACCCGTTGAAAGCCTATCGTGAACTGAACGTACGTCGTCAACTGATTCAGGAAAGAGGTGCCGATTCGGTTGCCACCGGACTTTAAGGGTATCGAAATGAAAAAGAAGGTAATAGCCGTTTTTGATATTGGCAAGACCAACAAGAAATTCTTTCTTTTTGATCAAAAATATCGCGAGGTATACCGGGAATACGCCAATTTCGATGAAATTACCGATGAAGATGGCCATCCCACTGAAGATCTCACTGCACTTGAAACCTGGTCAAAAGAGGTGTTTCACAGAATGTTAGATGCCCGGGAATTTGATATTACGGCATTGAATTTCTCTAGTTATGGGGCCAGTTTAGTACATCTTAACGATAAAGGAAGTGTACTGACACCCCTTTACAACTACACGAAACCCCTGCCAAAAGATATTTTCAAGGATTTTTATAGTTCCTACGGCCCAGAAAATGAGCTATCAAGAATTACAGGGTCGCCGAAATTGGGAATGTTGAATTCGGGCATGCAGCTGTACTGGATCAAAAAATCGAAACCCGATATTTTTCGAAAAATCAAATATTCACTACACCTACCCCAATATCTTAGTTACCTGTTCACCGGAGTTGCTGTTAGTGAATATACCAGCATCGGTTGTCATACCCTTTTATGGGACTATGAAAGAAAAGATTATCATTCGTGGGTATACAAAGAAGGTATTGATCAAAAACTACCTTCTATTACTTCGTCAAAAAAAACAATTCCAGTATCTTTTGGGGATAGAACGGTTGAAGTAGGTCCCGGCATTCATGATAGTTCCGCAGCATTGATACCCTATATTCGTAGCATCTCCAAACCATTTTCACTGGTCTCGACCGGTACATGGAGTATTGCCATCAATCCGTTTAACGACCAAATGTTGACCAAAACGGAAATCGAGCAAGAGTGTCTTTTTAATATGAGGATTAACGGAAGCCCCGTAAAAGTATCCCGGTTGTTCCTTGGGAACGAATACAAGCTTCAAATAACGGTATTAGCCCACCATTTTAAGGTGTCAAAAGCATATCACAAAAATGTAAAATTCGATTTGGACATTTTTATGCAAATTCAAAATAACTTTGCCCCAATGTTCCGATGGTTCAGTATTCCCCTTGAGGGAATGCCGGCCGAAACCAAGATTGCTTACGATTCCTTTGAACATGCCTACCATCAATTACTATATGAGCTGGTGCTGTTACAGGAGCAGCGCATACGCGCGGCAATAGGCGGTACTTCCATAGAACGAATTTACATAGATGGGGGGTTCAGTGGTAACGATGTGTACCTACAACTACTGGCTCATCACATGGCCCCTATGAAGATACGCACCACCGATGCATCCCTGGGATCTGCCTTGGGGGCCGCTTTGGTCATCTCAGACACCGCCTTAAAACCAAAATTTCTGAAAAAAGAGTATGCCTTAAAAAAGCATATACCCTTTCAATTAAAGTAAACACGAATCATGGCTGCTGAAATAAATACCAACTATCCGTCTGTTGACGATTTGCGAAACAAGGCCCAAAAACGCATCCCAAAATTTGCGTTTGAATATCTTGATGGCGGTTGCAATGAGGATGTGAATATTTCGAGAAACACCTCGGAAATCCGAGAAGTGCAACTACAACCTAGATACCTTCGAAATTATGGTGATAGCGCTACCAAAACCACGCTCTTCGGAATAGAATACGATGCTCCTTTCGGAATAGCACCTGTGGGCCTCCAAGGATTAATGTGGCCCAATTCCCCTGAAATCTTGGCAAAGGCCGCCCACAAACACAACATACCATTTATTCTGAGTACGGTCACTACCATGAACATTGAACGGGCCAGTGAGCTCACAGAGGGAAAGGCCTGGTTTCAACTCTACAATCCGGTCGAGGACGCACTCCGTGATGATATCCTTAACCGTGCCCAAGCGGCAGAGTGTCCGGTTTTGGTACTTCTTTGCGATGTACCTACTTTTGGATACCGGCCTCGTGACATTCGCAATGGGTTGGCATTACCGCCTAAAATGTCCCTTACAAATATGCTGCAGATTCTTGGGAAACCCAGTTGGGCGTTCAATACGTTAAAATATGGGCAACCTACCTTTGAGACCTTAAAACCGTATACTCCGGAGGGGTTGAATCTAAGACAATTGGGACAGTTTATGGATAAGACCTTTTCAGGTCGGTTGAATGAGGAGAAAATAAAGCCGATCCGTGATAAATGGAAAGGAAAACTGGTCTTAAAAGGAGTCGCTTCCCTTCAGGACACAGAAGATGCCATACGGATGGGGTTTGACGGCATTATCGTGTCCAATCATGGAGGAAGACAGTTAGATGCGGCACAATCGACCATTCATTCCCTTCAGGAAATCAGCAAAAAGTATAGCGATCAAATCGAAATAATGATGGACAGCGGCCTGCGTTCCGGTCCCGATATCGCACGTGCCATAGCGAGTGGTGCCAAATTCACCTTTATGGGGCGGTCGTTCATGTATGGCTGTGGCGCTTTGGGAAATAAAGGTGGGGATCACACGATTTCTATTTTAAAAAGACAGTTCAAGCAGGTAATGGACCAACTCTGCTGTGAACGGATCGAAAATCTGCCCGATCATTTAATTCAATAACCACCAACACAAAACCAATGGGCACACAAGACATTGAAGCGGAAATCGAAGAGATTGCAGGAGGAGAATTCGAAAGAGAACCCGTTCCTTCGTCAAAGTTAAAAAGTTGGAAAAGCTTTTTGGGCATGTATGCAGGTGAGCATGCCGCTGGAACGGAATTCATGATTGGCCCCTTGTTTTTAACAGCGGGTGTTAGCGCATTTGATTTGATCATAGGGCTATTGTTGGGTAATCTGCTTGCGGTGCTAAGTTGGCGATTCCTTACTGCTGAAATAGCGGTGAAGCATCGGTTAACGCTCTATTACCAGCTTGAGAAAATTTGCGGGAAGAAGTTGGTCATCGGTTACAATTTGGCCAATGGCATCCTATTCTGTTTTCTAGCCGGGGCCATGATCACCGTTTCGGCCACCGCTGTCGGCATTCCCTTTCACATGGAAATGCCCAAACTGACCGATACGACTCCCAATGGGGCTACTTGGATTATCATTGTAATCTTGATCGGTGCCGTTATTTCGCTCATTGCCTCCAAAGGGTATGATACCGTTTCAAAAGCTGCAAACTGGATGTCGCCTGCTATTGTTCTGGCGTTCTTGGCGTGTGGGTTCGTGGCCCTGGGCCAGTTGGGGGTACAAAGTTTTTCGGATTTTTGGAATATCTGGGGCGAGGGCTCGGAACCCTTCCCTGGACAAATAAAATATACCTTTTGGCATGTGGTCATTTGGTCTTGGTTCGCGAATGCCGCCATGCATGTAGGTATGTCGGACCTCTCCGTTTTTAGGTTCGCTAAAAATCCGAAATCTGGTTGGACCACCGCCGCCGGAATGTATGTGGGTCACTACATGGCGTGGATCGCCGCGGCCTTGCTCTATGCGGTTTACTTAAAATCACCGGAAGCCCAGACGTTTTTGGCCAATGGCGAGGCTCCCCCAGTAGCACCAGGACCTTTGGCGAATAATGCCATTGGTGTCTTTGGGATCATCGCAGTGGTATTGGCCGGGTGGACCACCGCCAACCCTACCATTTATAGGGCCGGGTTGGCATTTCAGGCCATTATTCCCAAGGCATCTACCTTTTGGGTGACCATCATCGCGGGAACGGTAGCGACCATAGCCGGACTCTTCCCCGCCTTTGCGATGAAACTGTTGGGGTTTGTGGCACTGTATGGCTTCATTTTAGCTCCTTTTGGGGCCATTATCGTTTTTGAGCACTTCTTTTGGAAAAAGACAGGTATTGTACAAAACTATGCAGAGGTAGCTAATATTTCCTATAACAAAGCGGTGCTTTTTGCCTGGGCCATCAGTTTTGGGGTTTTCTACTTTATTTCATTGCAGTTCGATGTATTTCTGTCATTTGTGACCCTACCTGCATGGCTCACCTGCGGTATACTGTTCTTGATATTCAGCAAAAGGCTTCAAAAAACCGCATGGCATCAATCTTAAACTCAAAAGACCTCAAAAAGCTTTCCCAATTAGATCCGATATTTCAGGATATTTACGAACGTTTTGGACCACCACCCAACATGAAACGTCCATCGGGGTTTACATCCCTCTGTAAAATTATTTTGGAACAACAGGTAAGTTTGGCATCTGCCCGCGCCCATTTTGAACGATTGAACGCCTACGTATCTGAATTTACGCCCACCCAGATTTTGAAATTGAACGATATTGAAATGCGCGAATGCCATATCAGCAAACAAAAGGCATCCTATCTCAAAGCGCTCTCCGAGGCCATCCTAAGAGGGACACTGAACCTCGAAAGACTTTCGGGCCTCAGGGAACCTGAAGTCCGAAAACAACTGACCAAAATCAAAGGTATCGGTGACTGGACAGCCGATGTATATCTTATGTTCTGCCTCGAATCAAAGGATATCTTTCCCATTGGGGATATCGCCCTTGTTCATACGGTCAAAGAACTCACGCCGGCAAATACCCGCGACGAAATGATCCTATATTCCCAAAAATGGAAACCATTACGTTCGTTGGCCTCTTTTTCGCTTTGGCATTATTACTTAAAAAAGCGAAATAGACCGTTGCTCTTATAGGGTGTTATGAAGATCCAATGGTCTCATAACCCAACTCATTTTCACTGGCTGTGCCTTTTTCCCAGCAATCGATGTTATAAAAAGTAATCTCTGCAATGTTGGTAAGTGCCTCAATGGTCATAAAAGCCTGATGTGGAGTCATTAAAACATTCGGGAACGACAACAAAGTTCGAAGTTGCGCATCACTTAACCCCCTCTTCGAGTGATCTTTAAAAAAGGATCCTTTCTCCTTTTCGTACACATCGGAAGCATAACCACCGATCGTACGTTTTTCCAGAGCTTTGATCAGAGCCTTGGTTTCTACCACAGCCCCTCTGGCCGTGTTGACCAACAATACCTCTGGTTTCATAAAAGCAAACATCTTTTGATTGATTAGTGAATATGTATCGTAGGTCAAAGGAACGTGCAAGCTGATAATATCGGATTTCTTGCAAAGCACTTCCAAATCGGTATACGTAACATCACAGAGTTCTACCAGATCCGTATCCGGGGCAAGATCAAAGGCCAACAGCTTACAACCAAAACCATGCATGATCTTTACCATGATACTACCAATACGCCCCGTACCAACAATTCCTACTGTCTTACCATGTATGTTGGTGCCCATGAGACCATCCTGTAAGAAGTTATGGTTTCGTACCCTATTTACGGCCTTGACTATTTTTCTGTTGATGCCCAACAACAAGGCAACTGCGTGCTCTGCGATGGCATGGGGAGAATATTCCGGGGCATTGGCGACCTTGAAACCAAAACGTTTGGCCGCTTTGATATGAATGTTATTGTAACCGGCCGCACGCAGGGCAATAAAGCGTACCCCTAAATCCCACAGTTTCTCCAAAACCACAAGCGAAGCATCGTCTCCCGAAAAAATGGATATCGCCTCAAAACCCATGGCTTGAATTGCCGTATGGGTATCAAGCGCCTCTTTGGTGTACGAGACCTTATGCTGGTCTTTATTCGCCTTACCCAGATAAGGAATTTCATAGTCTTTTGCACTATAGACCAGTAACTTCATCGCTATTTTCTTGTTTAAAAATAAAATTTTGATCTTCCAATGCCAAGACCACTAGCTTTACGTATTGGTTGATGGATGTATCGACATCGACCGGATCGGTTATATCAATGGCCCCTCTCCATATCAATGAACGTTCTTCCCCTTTGCAAATGCAATAGAGCGATGTCTCTGCGTGATATACCTGAAACTCATCATAGTAATTCTTATCATAATAGATATCTTGATAGTTCCTATAATCCTCATGAAATCTACCGTAGTACCCATCCAATTCCAATATGTTTCTGTGAAAAGACCGCTTTGTTTCCGACCCTACCACTTTGGTCAGTAGAATGGCGTCGAACCCCTGGTCTGCCAACCAATCCTCAAATGCCGAAAGTTCTTTTTCCGACCTCTCCGATTGGGTAAACTCATCTTCAAAGAGATCCATACTGCGTTCGGCATGAACATTCTTTTTCAAGAACTCTTTTTTAAGTTTTGTCTCAAAATCGGTCCTTGCCGTTTCGCTTTGCGTCATTCCTACAATAAGAACCTTACGGGCCATAAATTCTTCCCTGTCCGGAGTTTTCCAATTCTCGACCAAGGAAACCGAGGAGCAACCCATTACCAAGAATAAAGATAAAAACCAACACCTTTTCATAGGGTTTCCTTACAGTTAATCAATCAGGTTTTCTGCGTTTCAGAATTCCGCCGGCATAGTTGAAAATCTCAGCTTTTAAGTTTCCAAAATCTTTTATACAGCTATCTGTATGCATCTTCAATTGCTCGTGTTTTAGGAGGCAATCCTCGTCGCATTCCCCTTCTGTACATTCCATAATGCCTCCCAACTCGTATTCATGCTTTTGAAGGGCCTCCATAATTTCCGAGGCTTTACTTTTAAAGGTCATTAACCGATCTAGGTAATTGGTCAACCTTTCAAATAAGTTTGGGGTGTTGGGTTGAAAAGCATAAGAGTTTAGCAAATGATCAATAAAGGTCATCTCATCATGCATCAATTGAAAACTGGATTGCCATTGCCGTAGTTCATTATGCAATTCTTGCACTTGCTCCGTTCTAATATGCTTATCCGTTGCCGACATCGAAAATGATTTTTCATAAAGCTACATTCCTCGTCAAGATTGTGAAATGATCTTGGTCAGTACACAATGAATTACCGAATCAGCGTTGCCAACGCAACGGCTTACAGTGGTTTTTCAAGTTTTTTCGAAATCCAATGAAAGTCATGCCATCAACTGAAAAAGTCCCGCACCAACGCCTTGATCTGATTGTCGGTCATAGAATCTGTTCGTACTACCTTTCGCACTTTTACAGCAATAGTTTCATATCGCTCATTTAGCTCCTTTCGAAACTTCTCCGCGGTATCGGCCGGACCGAACAATGCGATATGATCTGCGCTTTTAACCGCATTGGCTAAGTTCTTAAAATAGTTTCTGTACTGATGTTTTTCCCGTTCCAAGTACTTGCTGTCCTGCACTACGTCCTGCGGTCCGCCCTTAAACCGGGTTCCCGAACCGCCTTTGGGGTTGAAGAATTCCATTTCGGAATACAGCGTGTGCATTTTTTCCTCTTGTTCGGTAAGCACTACGATGTGTGCCTTTTCCTTATCCATCCAAATCCCAATATTTTTCATAAACGTTCTTTTAAGAAATATCGTTGAGGGTGAGTACCGGTATTTTCGAATAATAGCCCATCTCCTTGACTAAAGGGCGTGATAGAAGGCTTCCAAAGAAACTATGTTTCCTATTTACAAAGGCGATCATATCGCTCTCACGACTTTCTATAAAAGCACTTATACCAGCCTGTACTCCAAGATCTCTAAGCGTATGAAAACTATGATCGATCTCGCTCAAAATCGAATCGAGCAATTCTTTGTTAGTCAACTGCTCCCGTTTCAGTTCAGGCGCCTTTGCGATATGCAAGACTCTAATAACGGTCCCATGCTCTTTTGCTATTTCAATTAAATAGTTTAGTTCCCTGCGTTTAAAACTAATCTTGAAATCGGTAGGGAACACAATCTCCTTTGGTACTTCAAAGCGTACATTACCTGGAATTGCCATTACCGGGCATTCGGTCACCTTTTCCATGGCATCTACAGCGTTGGTCCCAAAAAACACATCTTCAGAACCAGTGGCACCCTTGGTTCCCATGATTACGATATCGATATCTTTCTTGGCTATGGTGGTTTTGATGGCATACAAAAGAGAGTTGAAGGTAGAAATCGTATGATAGGTATGCTTGGGGTTGTCGTCGTGTAACCTTAAGACTTCAAGCAATTTGGCAAACCCACTTTCAGATCCCTTTTTTGCGGCCTCAAAGGCCCGTTCCCCGGGTTCGGGGACCAACATACTATCAATCGAATAACCGCTGACCTGATAGGCGTTCAAAAAATAAAAATCACAGTTTTGCGCTTTGTAAAGATGTAGGGCATACCGAATCGCATTCAAGGCATTCCTTGAAAAATCGGTGGGTATTAAAACTCGTTTGTTCATCGTCATCCTTTTAAGATTGTGTAATAAAAATAGGGGACGGCAAATTGAGACCCTATGACCAAAATCATTCTTCGGCCGGAATCACCAAAAAAGGAATGTTCAGATGAAATGCCATTTTTTTAATGACCGGTTCCCGAAGGAGCTTCTCTACAAAACTATGCTCATAACGCACCATGGCGAGCATACCAATACCCAACTCGTCCAAAAAAGTTTGCAGACTTTCTGTCTTGCTGGCAAAATTCGGCATCCAATGAATTGAATGTGGCAAGGGTTCCATATAGGCCAATAAGGTATTTAAATTCGCCTCCTGAAGTTTGTCCAAACGCTCTTTTTCATTGATATGTACAATGCGAATGGCGGCACTGCACAACCGGGACATGAAACGTAAGGGCTCCAATACTTTTGCATCGAAAGTTCGTTTGTAATCACTGGCAAAGGCAATTTCATAAGGTTTTGAAAAGTCTTTTTCCAAAGGAATTGCCAAGACCGGGCATGCCTTTACCGCTGCCATTGCCTTTGTTGTATTACTCCCTAAAAACAGCGACGTGTTTCCGGTAGCCCCTTTGGTTCCCATAACCACCAAATCAATTTCATATTCGGCGACCATGGTTCGTAGCGATGGTGCAAAACTCCCTTTTTTAGAGAGAAGCTCAAAACGATGTTTGGGATTGTCATTATCCAAATTGATCCGGTGTAAAACGTGTTGTAATTCCTCAACAGATTCATCGCTTAATTGCTCAATAAGGCCTTTTCGTTTTTCAGTTGAGAGACTTACACTTTTTAATGGCGTCAGCTCATTGTACGTATTCAGTATAAAAAAGGTACAATCGTTGTGTTCAAAAAGAGAGGTTGCATAAAACAGTGCATTGTACGCATTATTCGAAAAATCGGTAGGGACTAGAATATTTTTCATATGTAAATCAATTTATTTCCATTTCAATAATTATAGGAACCGACTGTTAGTGACCTGGATTCTTTTTTAAGGAAGCACCATAAAAGGTACGGTAACATGCAATCCTATCTTCTTGATGATGGGTTCTAAGAATAGACGCTCAAAAAATGTATGCTTATTACGGACCATTACCAAAAGGTTGATTCGTTTTTTCATTTGAAAATTATTGATAGCCGAAACTAAGTTTTGTGATGGCATTTCGTGAAACAAATGGGCCCTGGAACCAAGCAACAATGCTAACTGTGCCTTTTTATCCAGTTCACTGGCGGTAAGGTCATAGCCCGAAGACACGTGCATCACCTCGACACATGAAATATGGTCGTCTGCAATTGCCAACAGTTCCTCGAATCGCTCTTCATCGTATGAAATCTCGAAATCAGTAGGAAATAAAATTTCCTTTGGGTTTTCATACTCGAAATTAGGCGGAATAACAATCACCGGGCAATTCGTTTTCTTTATGACATGTACGGCATGTGTACCCAATAATATTTCCTTGGCACCCGTAGCTCCTTTTGTTCCCATAATGATCATATTCGCTTTTTCAGTGGTCACCAAATGTCTCAGCTCATCTACAAGCAAATTAAAAGCCGCATGGGGCACAAAAATGTGGTCGGGATTCTTGAATTCCTCTTGTAGCCGACTCATTAATTCCCCTAACTGTTCCGAGGCCTGTTCATGATAAACATCCCCTATGGCCAATTGGCCCGGACCTTCGAGCATATATTCGGATTGGTAGATGGCAGGTGTATACGTATGTACCAAATAAAAGGTACACTTTACCTTTTTGAATAGCGAAACGGCATATCGGATAGCGTTATATGCATTATTCGAAAAATCGGTGGGAATTAATACTTTCTTCATGGTATGTACCTTTTACAAAAGATGGATGACACGATTCAAAACTACATATTGCATGTTCAAAAATCCATGATATTGATCAGTTCAAATATTTGATATTTTTATACCTTGGCCCAAATTACAAGGAACAATGAAACGTAGTTTTGATAACATCATAGATTCGGAAATTCCGGTTTTGGTAGACTTCTTTGCAGATTGGTGCGGACCTTGCAAAATGCTGGCTCCCATTCTAAAACAGGTGAAAGACGAATTGGGGGAAACCGTAAAAATCATAAAAATCGATGTGGACAAAAATCAATCCATTGCACGGCGATATCAAGTGAGAGGAGTACCCACGATGCTGTTGTTCAAGGATGGAAAACAGGTGTGGCGACAATCAGGAGTACTTCAAAAGAATGATATTATCAATATCATAACGTCTTTCGACTAAACCATTGTGTGTTTAAGGCACATAGGTTTAAAAAAAGAATTTCGTTCTTTTTGAACATTGTACAAAAGTAGCAACGGACAGTTGGCAGTCAACAGTTCTATGCCCACATTATAGCTACAGCCTGTGAGGTATCACTGCCTCTTTGTGAAAATTCGGATAAACTAAAAATCCTGTACTAAAACGTACATGCCTGCAGCGGTCCTGGTTTCAACTACCGATTGTTACCCGTGGATTGCGCTTTGCTAGTCTCAAGGAGGTTCAAAAACTTTTTTGTCTTCTCGCTTCGTTCTTACATTTTGGCTTATTGAACTCGTCTTGGGTCCACTTATTCATGCAAGACCAAAAATGGAATTTTCGTATGGTAGCTAATCTCCTCTACGGCAGGTCTGAATAAAATTCGTTGAAAAAAATTGAGACTTTTGGCCACCATGGCAATCATATCAACATCCCTACTTTCGGTAAAACACTGAACGGCCGCCTCTAGTTTTGTCCCGGTCAGGGAATGAAACGTATGATCAACGTCTGCCAAATAATCATCTAAAAAATCTTGGTTTTCGAGTTGATCTCCATTTAATTCTTCCCCTTTTTTAGATATATGCAATACTCGTATGGTCGATTCGTTCATGACCGCCATGGCAATTAAAGTGTCCAATACTTTTACGTCGTACGAAATATGGTAATCCGTTGGGAAAACTATTTCACGCGGTACTTTGTAAACCGCTTCTTCCGGTACTGCCAGCAACGGGCATTTCACCTTTGTAATCACATCGCCCGTATTACTCCCCAAAGCCACTTTTTTAAGCCCAGAAGCGCCTTTCGTTCCCATGATGATCATGTGTATCTTACGTTCTTCGGATTCTCTTTTAATGGCTCCCACAAAAAAATCGTGCTGTGCCTTTACAAAAAAGTTGTGATCTGTATTAAAGGGAAGCGCCGATATGCGTTCTAAAAGCGCCTGAAGCTTTTCCTCGCTCTCCTGCAAAAGATACGATTCGTAGATTTTGGCCTTAGAACGTACAGAAGATCCTGCCCCCGAATAAGGAGGTATGGGGTGAATGTGGATCAAGTGAAATTCACATTTCGAATTTTGATATAATGCCAAGCCATATTGAATGGCGTTCCATGCATTTTCTGAAAAATCTGTGGGTATAAGAATCCGTAACATACTGATTATGATAAGGTCAATGTTATAAAATTAGAAGGTATATATAGGTCGTCCTATGACGAACATCATGTCTATTGAAAAATCACAAAACGGTTTTCACGCTCTTTAATACATGTTGCTATCACACCTTGTTATTCGTCATTATCAAGCTAGGAACAGCTGATAAATATCATTTGGCCATGCCTTTCATACCGCTACTTTTGAGGAAGCTCTTATATCGAGATAATTGAAATGGTTTAAATCACTTCATTACCTATTCAGAACCGATAACTATGAGATTACAGATTATTTTTCTCTTTCTATCGATTGTTTTTCTTTCCTGTAATTCAAAAAATGAACCTATAAGTCCGCAAAAAAAAACACTTAGCCTATCGGTATATGCTTCGGCAGTGGTTCAACCCGATAGCCTATACGAGGTGTACGCTGCGGTCAGTGGTATATTGGAGACGCAGTTCGTTCAAGAAGGCGATTCAGTTTCAAAAGACCAACCGTTATTCCAGATCTTCAACCGAACGCCAGACCTTAACAAGGAAAATGCGAAACTTAACCTACAAAAAGCAAAAGATGATTATACCGGTAGGGCCGATATTTTAAGTGGACTTGAACGGGAAGTCGAAACTGCCTTGCTTCGGTTTAGGAACGACTCGATCAATTATGTGAGGCAAAAACGCTTGTGGGAACAAAAGATTGGTTCACAAGTGCAGTTCGACGAGCGCAAATTGGCCTTTGAAACGGCTGCGAATCAATTACAATTGCTTAGAAACAACTACGACCGAACTAAAAACGAACTGTTGAATCGGGTGCAACAGGCCGAAAACAATTACCGATCAGCGATGGTGAACACACAAGATTTCAGTATTGACTGCAAAATCAATGGCCGCATATATGCCATTTATAAGAACGAAGGAGAGCTGGTGACACCTCAGCAGCCATTAGCCAGTGTTGGATCTTCTAACGTTTTTGTGGTAGAGCTCTTGGTAGATGAAGTAGACATCGTGCTGATTAAAACCAGACAAGAAGTATTGCTTACCCTCGACGCCTTCGCAAATGAGGTATTCAAATGCCGTATTATCAAAATTTACCCCAAAAAAGATGAACGAACCCAAACGTTCAAAGTAGAAGCCGAATTCGACCGGCCGCCAAACGTTTTATACCCGGGATTGGCCGGTGAGGCCAATATTCTTATTTCTCAAAAGGAAAACGTACTCACCATTCCCCTAGCATATTTGCAAGCGGGCGATCAAGTGGTAACGGATGAAGGTGTCAAAACGGTGACCACGGGAATCCAAAATCTTCAGGAGGTAGAAATTCTATCGGGAATAGACGAACAAACCCTCATTTATAAACCATCGGAATGATCAACTGGAAAGTGATATTGAGTATCTCAAAAACGCATCTGTTATCCAGAATGAAGCAAACAGCCATTGCAGCCCTTGGAGTTACGTTTGGAATAGGCACCTTTATTATACTCGTGAGTTTCATGACCGGTCTTAACGGACTTCTCGACGGTCTTATCCTGAACCGAACACCCCATGTACATATATATAATGAAATAGAGCCTTCCAAAACACAACCAATAGACCGTTATGGCATACTCAAGGACGGGTTCAAAGTAATACGATCGATCAAACCTAAATTTGTGCAGACCAAAATACACAACGCCCTTCCGCTTTTATCAAATCTCAATAAAAATCCCGAAGTAAAAGGAGCTATTCCCCAACTTCGTGCACAGATTTTCTATATCTCGGGTTCCATAGAACTGGGTGGGAACTTAATTGGTCTTGAAGTACTGGAAGAAGTTCGGCTTTTTAATTTTGGGGAATATATCGTAAAAGGAAGTTCCGAAGCTCTTGACCAGACCGAAAATGGGATACTTCTAGGAGCTGGGGTAGCAGAAAAGATGTCATTGAATGTCGGCAATACAGTGCAGATCAGCACCGTGGGCGGGGAGTTCTTTCCCTTGAAAATCGTTGGAATCTATCAGAGTGGACTTGCAGATATCGACAATATTCAGAGTTTTGCCAGTCTCAAGACCGTACAACGCATCCTAGGACAGCCCAAGAATTATGTTACCGACATCAACGTAAAACTATACGACATAGACCAAGCGGTTCCAATGGCCCGTCAAATAGAAAGACAATTTCAATTAACGGCCGTGGATATTAAAACGGCCAACGCACAATTCGAAACAGGCACCGCTATTCGAAACCTTATTACGTATGCGGTATCGATTACCCTGTTGGTCGTAGCAGGTTTCGGTATCTACAATATTTTGAATATGCTGATTTATGAAAAAATGAACGATATCGCCATTTTAAAGGCAACCGGGTTTTCAGGTAAAGATGTACAATATATATTTATCAGCCAGGCAGTTCTCATTGGGTTGGTCGGCGGTATCCTAGGGCTTCTAATCGGTTTCGGGCTCTCTGTCGTCATCGACCACCTCCCTTTCGAAACCGATGCCTTGCCCACAATTAAAACCTATCCGGTCAATTTCAATCCATGGTATTATGTTATCGGTATCAGCTTTGCGATGGTCTCTACTTTTTTAGCAGGCTACCTACCCGCCCGAAAAGCCCGGAAAATTGACCCTGTAGAAATCATTAGAGGACAATAACTATGGGGAATGATACGATTTTAGAGGCGCAACATATCAACAAATATTTCAGGGAACCTGTATTGTTTCATGTATTGAAGGATATTCATTTCAAGATCAATAATGGCGAGTTTGTATCCGTCATGGGAAAGTCGGGCTGTGGCAAGTCGACCCTTCTCTACATTTTATCCACCATGGATACCGATTACGAGGGCAATCTATTCTTTATGGGCAAAAAAATCACCGGAAAGCCGCACGAAGAGTTGGCCCGAATTCGAAACCAACATATCGGTTTTGTGTTTCAGTTTCATTATCTGTTATCAGAGTTTACGGTATTGGAAAATGTGATGTTGCCCGCTAAAAAACTAGGTATGAAATCCTTGGATGAAATTAAGCACGACGCTATCGAAAAATTACGCCTGTTACATATCGAAGATCAGGCACACAAACTAGCCTCCCAAATCTCAGGCGGACAAAAGCAGCGGGTGGCCATAGCCCGGGCACTTATCAATGACCCGGCAATTATCATGGGAGATGAACCCACCGGAAATCTAGACAGTCATAATTCAGACAACGTTCTACGGATTTTCAGGGATTTGGTGCTCGAAAAAAAGCTCTCGTTGTTGGTCGTGACGCATGACCATGATTTTGCCGACCAGACCGACCGAATCATTGAAATGGGCGACGGACGCATCCTGAAAGATTAGCCTTTCATACTTTCCTTTCCATAGAACCATCTTCCCATAACCTAGAAAACACCGATAGATCTCTCCTAAAATCTGGTCAAAATGATTTAAATCATTTCATTTTCAAGAATCACCCCATAGCTTTATACAGAACCCAAAACCCCACGAAAATGAAAGCCACAGCAAAAATCGATGACCTTCGAACGCCCCACTGTAAAAACACGATTATTCGGAACCTAAGTCGTATTATGGACATACGAATTCTGGATATCGACTTGGAACGGCATAGCCTCTCTTTTGTATACGATAGCATTGCCGCCTTTGAGAAGGCAAAAAAAGAACTACAACGCATTGGTTATCCTATTTTACAATGCAAGTATGAGACTCCGGACCAAAGGCGAAAAACTTTGCAACACGACGGGCAATTACTAGGTTTCTAAAAACGGTCATTCCATACTTCTTCCATCCCTTGGTCATATCCCTAGTGCCTGACCCAAGTCATTGTATCCTCTAAATCAGTGTGCTTCCTTTGTACAAAGCATGAATTATGTTTTGGATTTTACTCTGCTGCTTTTTGGTATTCCTACTCTTATTGTATATACCCGTTACGCTCGCCATAGATACCGCTTACAATCGTTACGAGTTACAGGTTCCCGGGTTTGCAAAAGCAAGTTTGGAACCAGATGACGAGAAGCTGTTCAAAGTAAAACTAAACGTGCTATTTTTCACAACCTACTTTGACCCATTTAAAAATCGAAGTCTTGCTAAAAAAAAGGGGGGAAGCCCCAAAAAGAGCCCTAAAAAAATGGTATCCTACCAACAAGGCATACGGCTTTTAAAAACATTTCGTATCAAAAAGTTTTGGTTAGATCTGGATACCGGAAACTATATGGTAAATGCGAAAATGTATCCTGCTTTTGCTTTGTTGGATTATTATGGCGTGGCGTGCCATATCAATTTTGAAGGAAGAAATAGGTTGATACTTCGTATGCAGAATAGACCCATACATTTAATTAAATCATTCATTAATTTTTAATACGGATATTATGGAATTACATTTTGAGGAATTATTAGGAAAAGTAACAGACTTTATTAAATCGGAGGCAAAGACCGAAACCGTGGTAGGAGAGCAATTTGACCTCGGGGAATTCAAATGTGTACCGGTCATCAAGGTCGGAATGGGCTTTGGATCAGGAGGTGGTGAAGGTATGGAGCCTAAAAAAGGAAAAGGTCAGGGTGGTGGTGCCGCAGCCGGAGTCGGTATTGAACCTATTGGTTTTTTAGTCGCTAAAGGAGACGAAATATCATTTTTAGAAGCCGGTAAAACCCATGGTCTCGCCGCTGCCTTTGAAAAAGTACCCGACCTCATCGAAAAACTTGCCAAAAGCAAGGGAAGAGAAACGGAAATGGCTTAGTGCGATCCATTATCAAAAACTTAGAGCCTGTTTAAATTTGTGATTAGAATTGTTATAGGTCGTTTTTTGCGTCCTTCTTCGTTAAAAATTTAAACAGGTTCCAATGTCAGGCGGGAATGGTTCATAACCAATGGCTACCTGTCCGGTCTTCTATTCTCAAAAAGAGCTAATCACTCTATTTATAATCTTCGTAATGCGCCTACCGAAGGGTACTCTTTTCTCCTCGAATGAGTTTCCCTGTTTCTAATGATCAGATGGTCGGCATCTAGCTGTTGGCTTCGATACCCTAACAAATGAAAAAACTGCTTGGCAAAAAACCGTGCTACCCTTCGATCGACCAATAACGTCTCTCGCTTATCTGGATGTCTGGAAATACCTGGTAGTAAGGGTAACAAACGATCTAACTTCACTTTTCGCAAAACAACGGAGAACGCTAAAAAAAAGGGTGGAATCCTTCGAATAATGAAAAATCCGTCATCCCCATGGCATTGGTATAATGGCATAAAGATACGGCCATTATTCTCGGCAAAAACAGGTTGTTGGTCGCTTGTGGCCAACGGCTGGTTTTTATGTACCCGTTCGAAATTATCAAAACCCGGATTCATCTTAAATACCTCGTTTTTGGTAATCTTGTGGGTGGCAAAAATTTCATAGGTATCACGCGTATGTGTCGAGGTCGATGCCAACAATCGATAGTATCTGTCAAAACTTACGGAATCCTTATCCAAGAACCCCGTAAATACCAGGGTTAGGTAAATAAATGCTTCATGGTATTCAATCGAACACAATTCCTCATGTTGTCCACTCTCATATCCAAAGGCAATATATCCCAATTCGTTGATATAGCTCAGTAGCGGTCCGTCGAGATATTCTTCGATACCCAATATCATCGGAACGGGATACTGCGACACAAATCTACGGTTTAACAAAGTGTCGTTTACCAAGGCAAAAGGGGTGGTCTTACTGGAGGTCGTATGGAGGTCTACAAAGTAAAAAGGACCTTTGCCAGCATCCAAAATCTCCCGTAATAGGGTGTAAATTTCGAGCTGCTCCGGAAACTCTTCGCCAATATTAGTTGCCGTCTTCCCCAATAAGTTCGCGAGGCGTTCGGTAGTCCAAATCCGGTTTAGATCCTCCGTAAGAAAACGAACCCCTTCATCAAGTGCTTTTATGTTACCCACAATGGCATAGAAGGTACCTTTTACCGATAACGACTCTTCCCGAAGCGCTTTCAACACCAAATCCAAAGCAAAAACCCCAGAGGGTTCGTTACCATGCATACCAGCAATGAAAATAACCGTAGGACCATTTTCATCACCCTGCACTTTTCCTAAAACTCGTTGGATCTCAATGGATTTGTTCAGTGCTTTGCTGTATGCCTTGGCCATTATATGCTGTTGCTATATCGTTCGTACTAATGATGCCGACCAGAATTCCGTTCGATACTACCGGAAGACATCCGATTTGATGTTTTTTCATGATCTTAATTGCATCCTTAATGGGAAACAAGGGATCTACAGTATGTATGTTCTTGATCATAATATCTGCTACCCGACTTCCCTTTTTATCCTTTTTTGTTTTACGATACTCCTTCATATGGGACCAAGTAAGCAAACCAACAAGCTCACCTGTTCTACTTACCACCGGCATACGATGAATATTACGCCACTCCATAATGCTGGTCGCCAAGTCGGCAAGATCATCTTCATGAACCGTGAACAGTGCGGTAGACATGATGTGGGTAGCCAAAGTGGCTGTTTTCGGTTGGGTAATGGGTACTTTGGACCAATCGGTTACCGGCGTACCCTTATATTGATTTTCATACATATGCTTGGTTAACATGACCAAGGCATCGTCTCGCTTCATTGCCTTTGTTAACCTTCTGTAATTGCATATTTGCCACTGGGCACCGGTAATACCTTTAGCTCTTTTCTCTATGATTCCAAGAAAATACCGAATATCGTTCTCATCGATCGCCATTTTTTGAAGGCCCTTACGGGCTATTGGCAACAGCTCTTCTAGCACTAAATTACGTACCGAATAAGGCCTGTTTTTCCATTTTAAGACCGATTCCTTACCGGTACGGGCCGCTTTGATAAAGTTAGCCTTCGCATCGCGAAAATCCATGCAACCGGGCATATCATCAAACTCGGCAGGTCTTCCTATCATTAATCCCACCCAAAAAACAAAGTTTGCCATTTCATCGGTAACAGAAGGTCCTGATGGGATATATCGGTTTTCAATCCTTAAATGCGGCTTTCCACCCCCTACCCCATAACAAGGTCGGTTCCAACGATACACGGTGCCATTATGCAATTTTAGCGCATCCAGGTTGGGGATGCAACCATTTTCCAACTCTTCAAGCGCATCGGTTTCTATGGGTTTTGATAATGCAACTTCATGCAAGGCGATATCTTCTTTAAAGATGGCAGTAGCAGATCCCGTAGCCCAGCGAGTACCAAAAGCTACCCGAGGTTGTTGGTCTTTTAAGGCATAGGAAGAACTACGGGTATCCAAACTTTGTTGAAAAAGAGCGATCCTAGTCTCATGCCAAAGCTCACGTCCCATCAAGATTGGCGAGTTACAACTGATACCCAATACGGGACCGGCAATTGCCTGGGCCCAATTATAACTTTGAATAAAATCATGTGAGGGTATCTGCAGGTGTAATTGAAAACTTGTATTACAGGCTTCGAACAACACGGACTCGTGTTTTACCGAGAGTTCGTCTACCCCCTTTAAATGCAAGGAAAAATCAGACCCCCGAAACTCTCGCATTACCTCATTGAGCGCATCGAACCTAGGACTTGGGGTCATGTATTCCTTTTCCAGTTCATTCTTACTCAAGGTCGGTAAAATTCCGGTAAGTACTATTTTGGTGTCTTCCTGTTCAGCAACCTGTGTGGCATGGCTTAACAAAGAAATCAACTGTCTTTTCATTTTCTGAAAGCAGTCGGTCTGTAATACAAGGGGGGGCAAGTTGATTTCCAAATTGTAGAGTGCGAGTTCCGTTGTAAAATGAGGATCATTAATGGCTTCCAAAACAGTTAATGCTTTTTTGGAGGGGCGCCAGTCTTCGCTGACCAAGCAAAACTCCTGTTCGGCTCCTATACGTACTACGTCATCTTCGATGAGTCCTTTTTCCAACAACAGTTCAAGCGCCTCGACATCGTTCAGTAAATGCTGAATGAAGTCCATGCGCTGTTCGTGTTGACCGATACGGTGTACTTTTTGTTCTCCCATAGGTTCCAAGAGCTACATTTGACGATTGAAAGTCGTTCGCAATACCTTCAGCTTCTAGTTTTTCGCATACAAACCCAAAACATTAAGAACCCATCGCCTTCATATTATCACTGCTAAATTACCCCAGCACTCACCCGTATAATATGATAAAAATCAGTTTAGTAAACTTCCCAGGGCCTTCAGGGCATCGAATCAATAGCACGAAATAGTAGCGACATCCCCATTTTGAAAAGATATTGAACGAACGCGTCCTAGAATCGGTATCCCCGGCCTTACAGAAAGTAAAATCGATTAGGCATTGAAAAAAGTAAACTACCTCCGGCGGGCCTCAGTCCTCCGAAATGACTACGTAAAGACGGACAAGCATCGGAGTATTTAGATCTCGATTAAGGAGTAAACACCCTTGTCTGCCGGAAGGTTTTGGGCTTGGATAAAAGCGAATAATCAATTACATGTATGACATTTATCATATTCTATCAGAATGCCCGTCGCTAGTTTTGTATCTAAATCAACGATAATTTATGTGCAATCTCGTTCAGAAGTACAACATTCCGGGTCCTCGATATACCAGCTACCCGACTGTCCCTTATTGGGATATGGAAACGTTTTCCGGGAAAGAGTGGAAAACAACCTTACAGCAAAGTTTTAAGGAAAGCAATCGTACGGAAGGGATCAGCCTTTACATTCACCTACCTTTTTGCGAAAGTATGTGTAAGTTCTGCGGTTGTCATAAACGAATTACGAAACGCCATGATGTTGAATTGCCCTATATTCATTCCCTTCTTGATGAATGGAAGCTGTACTGCGACCTATTTGAAGAAAGGCCGATTATCAAGGAATTGCATTTAGGAGGGGGCACCCCCACTTTTTTCACCCCCGAAAATCTAAGATTATTGATGAAGGGTATTTTTCGCAGAGCGGATCGAGCCGAAGGGTATGAATTTAGTTTTGAAGGTCACCCCAACAATACCACCAAAGCACATCTACAAGCTTTGTACGAGGTCGGCTTTCGAAGGGTAAGCTATGGGGTACAGGACTACAACGAAACGGTGCAAAAGGCGATACATCGGGTGCAATCCTTTGAAAATGTGAAACGCGTTACCGAAGAAGCCAGACAAATAGGATATACTTCGATAGGCCACGATATCATTTTCGGGCTACCATTTCAGCAGTTGGAAGATGTCGAAAACACCATCTTAAAAACAAAGGAACTACTGCCCGACCGTCTCGCATTTTACAGCTATGCCCATGTGCCATGGATGAAAGGAAATGGGCAAAGAGGTTATAAAGACGCCGATTTACCAACAGCTGGTGAAAAACGAAGGCAATACGAAAAAGGCAAGGAATTACTGGCCAAGGTCGGATATCACGAAATCGGAATGGATCATTTCGCCCTGACCAGCGATAGCCTTTATACATCGATGCAATCGGGTCGGCTACATCGAAATTTTATGGGTTATACAGCCTCAAAGACGCAATTAATGGTGGGGCTCGGTGCATCGAGCATTAGTGATAGTTGGTACAGTTTCGCCCAAAACGTTAAAAGTTTGGAGGAATACCAGCATTTGGTAGAAAATGGGATCATTCCCATTTACCGCGGCCATTTACTGACCCAGGAAGACCAAATCATTAGAAAACACATTCTGAATCTCATGTGCCGTTTTGAAACGGCATGGGACACCGATGAACGCTATTTTCCAGAACTACTATCAACTTTGGAAAAACTGAAGGAAATGGAACAAGACGGATTGGTCGAAATCAGTGACAACATGTTAAAAGTAAATGAAAAAGGACAGGCCTTTATTCGCAATGTTTGTATGGCCTTTGACCTGCGATTACAAAAAAAGGCACCGGAGACCCGACTATTTTCGATGACAATTTAGAAGCTTCATATACTCCTAATTAACGAATTTCCACCATGGTGGAAATAGACTAAAACGAAAAAGACATGAAAAAAATAATAGTCCCTATCGATTTTTCGCAACAATCGGAATATGCTTTAAAAGTGGCCTCCGCACTTGCTAAAAAACACGACGCTGAAATCTTGGCCTTACATATGCTAGAACTAAACCAGGCCATAATTACTTCTTCCGAAGGATTTCATCCTGAACAGACCGTTTTTTTACTCAAACTGGCCGAGAAACGTTTTAATGAGTTTTTAGACAAACCATATCTAAAAGGAATAACGGTAACTCCGATTATCAAACACTTTAAAGTGTTCAGTGAAGTAAACGAAGTCGCCGAAAAGCATGCGGCAGATTTGATTGTTATGGGTTCCCATGGAACTGACGGACTCAAAGAAATATTCGTAGGATCCAATGCCGAGAAGGTAGTTCGCAATGCAACCCTTCCCGTGCTGGTAATCAAGGAAGAATTAGACGACTTTAAAATTGAACGCTTTGTCTTTGCCAGTGATTTCAGGGAGGAGAACCTAGAGGCATTTAAGAAGGCTAAAGACTTTGCCGATATGCTTTCTGCAGAAATGGAGTTGGTATACATCAATGTCCCCGGAGACGATTTCTTGAGCAACAAAGATGCCTATGAACGAATCAACCAATTTCTAAGTCAAGGAAATATTGGTAGGCAGGTCGAGATTTACAACGATTATAGCGTTGAAAAGGGCATCCTGAACTACAGTGAAAGTATCGCTGCCGATATCATCGGAATTCCTACCCATGGTCGCAAGGGGCTCTCCCATTTCTTTATGGGAAGTATTGGGGAAGATATCGCGAACCACTCTAAAATTCCGGTAGTTACATTTAAAATCTGAGTCTATAATAGTGTTTTTAGTGAGAGAAGGCCTTCTTTACAGAAGGTCTTTTTTCGTTGATTTCCAAGTGCAATAACATACCATAAGCCTTTTATGTCCCTTATTAAAAAAGAACCTGATGAATATCATCTTTTTCAGGAATCGTTGATTTTATCTTTGGCGTATGAAACAGTTGCTAGTTCTATCTGTAGCCCTTTTAATGTTGGTAAGGCCTCTTTGGCCGGTTGCAGAATATATCGTGAACTATGACTATATCGTGAACGTACTTTGTGAGAATAAAGACAAACCCGAATTGAAATGCGATGGTAAATGTTACCTCGCCAAACAGTTGGCAAAAGAAACAAAACAAAACGACAAAAATCCTTTTAATAAAAACCAATCGGAAAATGAGATACAGCATCTTGTTTACTTCCAATCACTTTTTAGGTTTAATCTGAATCTAGACGATTACGATAGTGCCCCTAACAACTTCAATTCCTATAAGACTCTAATATCGCGATTATTCACTTCAGATATTTCACGACCACCAGAGTTATGCTGATTCTTCTTTTTATACGCGATTTTCATAGATGATGTTTTTATCTCTGGGACCCGTGTATCCTTTCACTTTTTGAATCAGATTTTAAAAATAATCAGATGAAAACCATATGTGCCGTTCAGCGGTCGTTCGGATGGTTATCAAATCCGAAAACAATACCATTGCAACTAGGGCTTGTCTACTATCTCTTTTTTAGTACGATGAGTCAGGCCCAGGAAACAGAACTTCACCTTGTGCAAGATTCCATTATACCGATCGATCTAAAAGAGGTCGTGGTTATTTCCTCTTATAAGGCAGCTCTGGAACATCGATTACAGCATAAACCCCTTGCCACTTTGGACGCTTACTTGGAATCGTCAAAAAAAGTTACGATGATCAAGCGAGGGGCGTACGCTTGGGAGCCAATGCTGAACGATATGTCGTCTGAACGACTTTCGGTAACTATCGACGGCATGCGCATCTTTGGTGCCTGTACCGATAAAATGGACCCTATCACTTCCTATGTCGATGTCTCCAACCTTTCCGAAGCCCATATTTCAAGTGGTCAACAAGGCTCGGAACAAGGTGCTACCATCGGGGGAGCCTTAGATCTTCGTTTGGAAAAAAGTAATTTCAAAACAACCGATTGGGTGGGATCCCTTGAAATGGGAGGGGAATCTGGAAATAACGCCCAAATCATAGGAGGTGAACTCAACTATTCCGATGAACATTTTTATATAGATACCGATGTCATCTATAGAAAAGCGGAAAACTACGTCGCAGGGGGTGGAACCGAAATTGCCTTCTCACAGTTCGAGAAATATAATATCTCCACCAATGCAGGTTTTAAGATCAATGATGATCAAAAACTATCGGCCACTTTTATATTCGACGAGGCGCGGGATGTAGGGTATCCCGCTTTACCGATGGATGTATCCTTAGCACAAGCTTTCATAGGGTCGGTAAGTTGGCATCAAGATACTTTTCTAGGCGATTTTACCGATTGGGAAACGAAGCTGTATGCGAATAAAGTGACACATATCATGGACGATAGTCAACGCCCTGAAGTACCCATTCGAATGGATATGCCTGGATGGAGCGATACCTATGGTCTTTTTTCACAGATGAGACTAAAGACCAAAAAACATCGGTTTTTAATCAAAATTGACGGTTTCTACAATCGTTCTTTGGCCGAGATGACCATGTATCCCAATAACCCCAATGAACGGGAAATGTTTATGCTCACTTGGCCCGATGTTCGTACGTTGAACTCAGGATTTTATGCAGAAGATGTATTTGATCTCGAAGAGGGGTCCCTGAAATTATCGACCCGATTGGCCGTTCAAAATTTCAATGTGGCAGATGATTTCGGGCTGAACAGCTTGCGAATCTTCTATCCTGAAATGACACGGCGACAGACCCGATTCCTAAAAAGTATCGCGGCACAATACCATAGGAGTTTTAAGTCTATACACTTCAATGGTGGACTTTCTTATGGGGATAGGGCACCGTCTGTCTCAGAAGGATTCGGATTCTATCTCTTCAACAGCTTTGATAATCACGACTACATCGGTGACCCCGACCTAAAGAATGAAAAAGCAATGGAGGCGAATGCCAAACTCTCTTTAAAGGAGAAACGGTTCAAACTCGAGCTTGAGGGCAATTACTTTCACATCACAGATTTCATTATTGGGGAAATAGATTCCGGTCTCAGTGTTATGACCATCGGGGCCGAAGGCGTAAAGACCTATCAAAATTTGGATAGTGCCGATCTGTACAATATCTCTCTGGAGACCACCTACAACATTTTACCCGAACTACAATGGTCTGGTGTGGTCTCGTATCATCGGGGTACCGATAATACAGGGCGCAATTTACCATTTATAAGTCCGGTCGCCTATGGTTCCAACCTTCAGTATTCCAACAAAACCATCACTGGTTCATTGGCGATGCAAGGTGCAGGGAAGCAGGTAAACTTTAATCCGGTTTTCGGTGAAGACCAGACCGATGCTTATACAGTTTTTTCATTGACGGTAGGCAAACAATTTTCTTTTAACCAAGATAAGCTATATCTAAAATTCGGTGTTGAAAATCTATTCGATGAATTCTATTCGACCTATACCGACTGGAGAAACATTCCCAGGATCGGTCGTAATTTCTTCGCTACGGTTTCATACGCCATTAACTAAAAGTAAATAACCTTGGGGCCTTCGTCCGCCAAAACGGCTACGTGAAGGCGTGACAAGCCCACGAAGGCATTCATAGAAATTCAATTTTAATTTCGACGCAAGCGTCGGAGCATTTTAAATCTCGATTATCGAGTAAAAATCCATAATTATGAAAACAAGTAAACACATAATCGCCGTATTACTATTGATCAGCGCTTTTTCTTCATGCAACGATGACTCGGATGATCCCATACTACCGGAAGAAGATGTACTGGAAACATTCAATATACTTGCCACTATAGATGCAAACGGTCATGAAATCGGTATATATTCCGAACAACAGCAGTTTACCATAGGTTATAACGAACTGTTCATACGTATCAAAGAGGTGGCGTCCGATACGTACGTAGCCGACGCCGATATCTCTTGGACTCCCATGATGCATATGACAGAGATGATGCATTCGTGTCCGAAATCAGCAGTTTCCAAAACCGATTTAAATGCGGTATACAAAGGGTTCACCATTTTTCAAATGCCGGGCAATGCAGAAGAGTATTGGGAGCTGTCTTTGGATTATACCATTGCCGGACAATCGTATAATGCAACGGAGCGTATCGAAGTAAAATTGCCGACCGATGGCAAACAAAGAGTCAGTACTTTTATGGGTAGTGATGATAGCCGTTATATACTAGCGATGATGCCAATGCAACCAGAGGTAAAAGTAAACGATTTTTCAGCCATGCTCTTTAAAATGGAAAACATGATGACCTTTCCTTCGGTAGCGGATTATATGATTTCATTAGATCCCCGTATGCCGGGTATGGGCAATCACAGTTCGCCCAACAATGAAGACCTAAGTTACGATTCCAGTTCTGGAATGTACAAAGGAAAACTTTCTTTGACCATGACGGGATACTGGAAAATTAATTTGAAACTGATGAACGATTCAGGCGTAGTGTTGAAAGGAGAAGATATCACCGAAGAAAATGAAAGCAGCAGTCTATTTTTCGAGATAGAATTTTAGGAGTTTTTCTTTTCCTTCGAAAGAAGCTGTCTAAAAAACCCTTTTGGCAGAGTCGTCATATCGGGTCATACTTTTTGGACAGCTTCTGTTATATTGGTAATTCTTTTAGCTGAAAATAGTCTATTCATAAATTAGTAGTAAAGTGACTCGTTTTATATTTCTAAGCAATTTTCGCTCCATCATCCAGATTTAGGACCTGACTGCTGTCAAGCAAGTTGTTCCTACGCTTGCCTGCCTTTACATAGTTATTAGGGCGAACGAAGGTCCCGGGTAATTTATAATGTTTCCCCGGAACATAACGGTCGCCACTGAAAAACCTTTCTTTTTATCTTTCAGAACAGGAGGTAAAAAAGAAGCGTTTGATACATCTTATGATTAGTTTAATTGAAACGTATAAGGGGTTAAAGCGGTAAAAAACTCCTACCCTCCGCAATATCCTCTACCAAATCGTTTACAGTAGTTCGCCTTAAATTTTCAACGAATTGTGCCTTCGTACCCCCAACCAAGTCGTGCATCGGGCAAGGATGTTCTTCATCACAATCTTTCAAACTCAACATACAGGAAGTTAAACGATACCCCCCATCGATTACCCGAATGATTTCCAATAAGGAGATGGCCCTGTTTTCATCGGATAAATAAAATCCGCCTCCGGGACCACGTAACGAAGACACAATATGATGCCTTGATAGCTCCTGAAGTATTTTGGAAAGATATGCTTTGGGAATATTGGTGGGTACACTGATGTCCTTGGCCAGTATTCGTTGTTTCGGAGATGAATTGACGGCTAAGTACAATACCGCCTTTATAGCATATTTAGAAGAGTTTGATAACACGCCGTTAGATTTTCTTACAAATATAAAGATTAAAAGATATTTTTATCTTTTATATGATGAATATCATGTTTTACCTTCTGTAGGCCCCCTACTTTTGATTCGTTAATTCTAAACAATCAAAAGATGAAAACTGCATTCAGAAGCCTTGTTATGATCCTCGCCATAGCAATGATAAGCTGTGGAGGAAAAGAAGAAAAAAAAGAAGGCTTTAGCGTAGATCGTGCCAAGTCTACCGAAAAGCCGACAGAAGCTCCTGAGGCAGCCAACGAAGTACCCGCTTCCCAGCGTGTTACCCTAGATGAAAAAGGGGTAGGACAAATAAAGGAGATTACCCTTGACCCTGAAATAGACGCAGAAATGGCGGCTGCCGGAGAAGCACTTTTCAAGACCAATTGCAATGCCTGCCACAAAATCGACAAACGCTTTATAGGGCCATCACCCAAAGGAATTTTGGAAAGAAGAAGTCCGGAATGGATCATGAACATGATTTTAGACCCACAGCTCATGGTCGAAGAAGACCGTTGTGCGAAAGACCTCCTAATAGAATTTAATGGTGCGGCCATGGCCAATCAAAATTTGACTGTCGAAGAAACACGTTCCATCCTTGAATATTTTAGAACCTTATAAATCCTAGTTATATGAAGACCATCCATTTTAAATATGTATTTGGTTCGCTTTTACTCCTGCTATTTATCTGCGGATGTAAAGGAGATCCTAAAAAAGAAACGACCACTACCGACACGGCGAAAGAAGCCGTAGCGGACACCAAGAAACAAGGCCAAGCCTTTATCGCAGATGATGGGTCTACACCCAATGTTTTACAGATTGCCATCGGTTCTCCCGATCATAGCACCTTGGTAGCAGCAGTACAAGCGGCCGAACTCGAGAACGCACTCGTAAACGCAGGACCTTTAATGGTCTTTGCCCCCACCAATGCGGCTTTTGACGCATTGCCCGAAGGTACAGTAGAAGACCTGTTGAAACCAGAAAACAAAGAGGCTTTGGCCAATATTCTAAAGCACCATGTAACCCCTGGTAATTATTCCAAGGACTTCTTGAAAAAGTTCAAAAAGTTAGGACAAGCTAACGATCAAAACACCACAGTCGAAGTAAAAGGAGACGATGTTTTTGTTGGAGGGGCCAAAATCGTGGCCAGTATTCCAGCAGGTAATGGCATTGTGCATGTGGTAGATAAAGTAATGCTACCTCCTTCCGAATAATCCGGTTATCAAAACGAACTATAAAATAAATCAAAATGAAAAAGTATCGATATTCAATAACGACCCTGCTGGTACTAGCACTCGTTGTCGCTAGTTGTGGTGATCAAAATGGGAAGGCATCCAGTAACGGAGCCCTTTCTTCCAGTGCTGCCGAAAAAGTATACGTGGCCCCTGGGGAACAGGATGAATTTTATGCGTTTCTTTCCGGTGGCTATAGCGGCAACTTAACGGTATACGGACTTCCTTCGGGACGTATGTTCAAGGAAATTCCGGTTTTTTCCCAATTCCCTACCTCTGGGTATGGGTATTCCGAAGAAACCAAGCCCATGCTAAATACCTCTTACGGTTTCGTACCTTGGGATGATCTTCACCATCCCGATATCTCTCAGACCAACGGGGAGCTCGATGGCCGATGGATTTTCGTAAACGGGAACAATACTCCCCGTATCGGCCGAGTAAATCTTAGTACTTTTGAAACGGAGGAAATCATAGAGATTCCGAACAGTGCGGGAAACCATAGCTCTTCTTTCATTACGGAGAATACCGAATATGTGGTGGCCGGGACTCGATTTTCAGTGCCCGTTCCCCAAAGGGATATGCCCATCAACGAGTACAAGGGAAATTTCAAGGGAGCGCTCACCTTTATAAGCGTAGAACCCGAGCACGGACGTTTGGACATAAAATTCCAACTACTGATGCCGGGATTCAATTACGACCTTTCGCATCCTGGACGTGGTGAATCGCACGGCTGGTTCTTCTTTACCACCTATAATACAGAAGAGGCCAACTCCCTGATGGAGGTCAACTCCTCACAAAACGACAAGGACTTTATAGCTGCCATCAATTGGAAAAAAATTGAAGAATATGTTAACGGCGGCGGCGGTACAAAAATACCGGCAAACTATGCACATAATGTATATGACGAGACTACCCACACGGGCACTTCCACTATGAATAAAGAAGTGCTGACCGTTGACCCGACCAAGGTTCCGGGTGCCGTATTCTTTCTACCGACCCCAAAATCGCCCCATGGTTGCGATGTAGACCCATCGGGACAGTACATTATCGGTAACGGGAAACTCTCGGCCGACCTTACCATTCATTCCTTTGACAAAATGTTAGCTGCAATAGAAGAAAAAAAATTTGACGGAGAAGCTTATGGCATTCCTATTTTGAAGTTTGAAGACGTATTGGCGGGAACTGTAAAAAGTGGAGGCCTTGGCCCCCTTCATACGGAATTCGATGCAAAAGGCAATGCCTATACTACCTTCTTTATTTCATCGGAAGTTGTAAAATGGAAATTGGGTACTTGGGAAGTCATTGACAGAAAACCGACTTTCTATTCGGTAGGACACTTGATGATACCGGGAGGAAATTCCAGAAAGCCTTTTGGTAAATATGTGGTCGCTATGAACAAAATCACGAAAGACCGCTACTTACCTACCGGGCCCGAAATGGAACATTCTGCACAGATCTATGATATCTCAGGAGAGAAGATGGAACTTATCTACGATTTCCCTACACATGGTGAACCTCATTATGCAGCCGGTTGTCCTGCCGAACTGTTGGCTCCAAAGTCGAAAAAAATCTACCGGCTTAATGAGAACAAGCACAGATATGCAGTGACAAACCCCGGGGAGGCACGCGTGGAACGGGATGGCAACGAAGTGCACATTTATATGTCGACCATCCGCAGTCATTTTACCCCGGACAACATCGAAGGTGTCAAGGTGGGCGACAAGGTATATTTTCACATTACCAATCATGAACAAGATTTTGATGTGCCGCACGGCTTCTCGATTATCGGACAGAATACCTCAGAGCTATTGGTAATGCCCGGACAAACCAAAACATCGGTTTGGGAACCTAAACAGGTAGGGGTCTGGCCATTTTATTGTACCGATTTCTGTTCGGCCTTGCATCAAGAAATGCAGGGGTATGTTAGGGTATCCCCTGCCAACTCCAACATCGATCTTTCATGGTCTTTGGGTGAGTAACGAAACCCTTTCGATTTTTTCAAACCTGAAAAGCGGGCAGCGTTGCAAAGCCTGCCCGCTTTCATCGAATTAGCACGACCAACGGAACTATTTCCGATGGTAAACCTTAAAGTGTTCACTGATGAAAAAAGCCAGTATCCTTATGATCATCGGAGTATCGTTTCTTTTGGGATTGTTTAATTTCCCTTTATGGAACATTGTATTGGGTGCTCCACAATATCCCGAACCTCTCGGAATGAATATTCATATCGATGGGATTCGTGATATGAATGAGTTTGACCTGCAAAACATAGATGGTCTCAACCATTACATCGGTATGCGCAAGCTACCCAAACCAGAAGAAATGTGGGAATTCAGCGTGTTCCCGATGGTTATTGGGGGGATGATTATTTTAGGCATTTTGGTCGGTCTACTGGGCTTCCTCGGAAAAGTTGATTATAAATGGTTCATAGGGTGGTTCATGATCATGAGTATTTTAGGGGTACTTGGCATGTATGACTTTAATGCTTGGATGGTCGATTACGGGACCAATCTCGACCCAAACGCTATTATGAAATTAGCAAATCCTGACGGGACGCCCATGAGCTATAAACCACCCCTTTTTGGCCATGCTAAAATGCTCAATTTTGATGTGACCTCTTTGCCGGCTACTGGCGCCTGGATGATGTTCACAGGCATGATGTTAACCATAATTGCCTTTTTCATAGGCAAGAGTGCCAAAAAAGCAACTGTAAAAAAACATGTCGTAACCGCCATAAAAGTAAAGACCAATGACAAATAAACTCTTGTTTTTAAGTATCGTCCTGATAGTGGCCACATCGTGCCAAATAAGTCCGAAACCCATATCCTATGGTTCCGACGGTTGTCATTTCTGCAGTATGACCATTGTTGACAAACAGCATGCAGCGCAGTATGTCACTCAAAAGGGAAAAGCATATTCCTTTGATGCAACAGAATGTATGATGAACCAATTAAAAGAGGTAAATAAAGAAGAAATAGTACTTTTCTTGGTGAATGATTTCAGCGTTCCAGGGGAATTAGTAGATGCCACGGAAGCGACCTATCTGATCAGCAGAAACATCCCGAGTCCTATGGGAGCATATCTGTCCGCTTTCAAAAATGAGGACGAAGCTAAAATGGTTCTTACAGAAAGTCAGGGAGAATTGCTTTCATGGACAGAACTAAGCAATCGTTTTACCAAAAAACAGTGAACAGAACCTAATACCGGGAGGTACCGAAGTATAAAATCGTCCTGAGTTCTATAACAAAAAAATTATATTCATTCCCATGGCACGCCCGAAAACAAAACCCGAACTACTGGACCTCAGTAGCAAAAACTTTGAAAAACTGAACGAGTTTGTCGAAAAACTGAGTACGACGGAACAAGAGAAAGAATTCCCAAAGGGAACGATGAACCGAAACATACGGGACGTATTGACACACCTTCATCACTGGCATATGATGGTTTCAGAATGGTATCGTATCGGAATGACCGGAGAAAAGCCCGATATTCCTGCGAAGGGCTATACCTGGAAAACTACTCCCGAACTTAACCGAACCATTTTAGAACAGTATCAAAATACGTCGCTAGCAGATGCAAAGAAGCTTTTGAAAAACAGCTATAAACAAGTTCGAAAGCTCATCATGAATCATACCGATGAGGAGTTGTTCGAGAAGAAACGATATAAATGGACGGGTACCACTTCGCTTGGGGCCTATTTAATCTCAGCCACTTCGAGCCATTACGATTGGGCATTGAAACTGATACTAAAAGCAAAAAAGTAAACTTCCCCGGGGCCTTCGTCTGCCGAAACGGCCATGTGAAGGCGTGACAAGTCCAGGAGGTATGAAAAGGAAATTCATTATTTAATGTTGACGCAATCGTCGGAACATTTAAATCTCGAGGATCGCGTGAAACGATTGTCCAATAACCCAGAGTATCTTGTAATATATCAAACGAAAAATGTACGAACCCAAGAATACCATAGCGAAACAACCCTTTGACCAATTGCAATTAGACAAATTGGTAAAGACCGAAAATCTTGAAATTCTAAGTATTAGTTTAGAAAAGGGCGCCCTATTCCCAGAACATGGTTCCCCGACCGATGCACATTTGGTTATGCTTGAAGGGACAATTGTCTTCCATATAAACGAAACATCGTTTCTTCTCGGGAAGCACGAATACTTCAGTTTCCCAAAAGAGAAAAAACATTGGGTAAAGGCCCATGAGAATGCTAAATTCCTTATTATTCGCTAATGGGAAATCTACCAACGCGTATTATTCTTTTCTTGCTTTTTTCGGTATCACCGCTATGCGCAAAAACCATCCCTGTTTGCATTGACTGTACTATAAAATCAGTTTCAGAAGGAGTAGCGGCAGCAGCGGATTTCGATACACTACTAATCAAAAAGGGCACTTATAAAGAGTTCAACATCCTTATTGATAAACCCTTGACATTGTTGGGAGAGAATTATCCAGTAATCGATGGGGAAGATCAGGGGGAAATCATCCGTATTGTATCTGACAATGTAACCATAGACGGACTCTTCATCATCAATGTAGGCACTAGTTACACCACGGACTATGCAGCAATTCGTGTCGTTAAAAGTGAAAACTTTCTCATTCAGAACGTTGTATTGGAAAAACTTTTCTTTGGCATCTACCTAGAAAAATCGAACCATGGTAAGGTATACCACAACAAAATTATAGGAGATGCGGTAGACGAATACAATTCCGGTAACGGTATACAGCTTTGGTATTCACATCATGTCACGGTCGACCGGAATATTGTTCAAGGCGTTCGAGACGGAATTTATCTCGAGTTTTCCGATAATGTGACGATTAACAATAACCGCAGTACCAACAATCTGCGATATGGGCTCCATTTTATGTTCTCGAACGATGATGTGTATACAGACAATACCTTTGAAAATAATGGTGCCGGGGTAGCAGTTATGTTTTCCAAACGCATCAAAATGGTCGGCAATACTTTTATGCGAAACTGGGGTACTGCAGCTTTTGGTATGCTTCTAAAAGAAATCAATGATGCTGAAATTAGCAATAACACATTCGAGGAAAACACCATTGGTATCAACATCGAAGGTTCGAACCGGATTACGTACAAGAATAACGACTTCATCAACAATGGTTGGGCCATAAAAGTCTTAGGCGCCTGCTATACCAACACCTTTACAAATAACAATTTTTTATATAACAGTTTTGATATATCGTATAATAGCAAATTGAACGATAATGTATTCGACCAAAATTATTGGAGTAACTATACCGGCTACGACCTGGACAAAAATGGTATTGGGGACGTACCCTATAGACCGGTAAAACTTTTCTCGTACATTGTTAACCGAACTCCGGAAACTATTATTTTACTGCGAAGTCTGTTTATGGATATTATTGATTTTTCGGAAAAGGTATCCCCGGTATTTACGCCTGATAACTTAATGGATGCCAATCCGCTGATGAAAAAAGCATCATGATACAAATAGAAAATCTGCATAAAAGATTCGGTAAAAACGAAGTGCTCACCGGGGTAGACCTGTCTATTGACGAAGGAGGTATCTTTGCCATTTTGGGTCCGAATGGTTCTGGCAAAACCACCTTGATCAAGAGCATCTTAGGCATGGTTATTCCGAACAAAGGTACCATTGCCATCGATGGTGTTTCTATCAAAAACCAATGGAAATATCGCAGAGAAATCGAATACCTTCCTCAAATCGCCAATTTTCCCAACAACCTAAAGGTAAAGGAACTTGTTCGCATGATCAAAGACCTTCGTCAACGTCCTAGTGAAGAAAAAAAACTGATCGACTTATTTGAACTAGAACCCTTCTTGGACAAAAAACTGGCTACCCTATCGGGCGGTACCAAACAGAAAGTAAACCTACTTCTTACCCTGATGTTCGATAATACCTTGATTATACTTGATGAACCCACCACGGGTCTTGATCCGGTTGCCTTGATTCGATTAAAAAAACTATTACAAGATGAAAAAAAACAAGGAAAAACTATTTTAGTGTCTTCCCATATCATGCAATTCGTAGAAGAGGTGGCCGATGAAATCGTATATCTTTTAGAAGGTAGGATTTATTTTAAAGGAAGTATCGAGGCCCTAAAAACAAAAACCAACCAAACCAATGTAGAACATGCGATTGCCGCAATAACAAACCTCCAAAACTAATGCTCAAGATTCTGAAATACAGTTTTTACGATTTAATGCGCAGTCGTTGGAGCTATATATACTTCCTTTTTTATCTGTCATTGGGCTTCATACTGTTGTTCCTTAACAACGACGTTTCAAAAGCGGTCATCACACTCATGAACATCATCATCGTTTTGGTGCCCTTGATCGGAACTATTTTTGGGGTGATGTACTACTACAATTCCAAAGAATTTACCGAACTTCTGTTGGCACAGCCTATAAAACGTTCTTCTATTTTTTTAGGGCAATACCTGGGTGTTGCGGGCTCCCTAAGTCTTAGTTTGGTAGTGGGTTTGGGTATCCCTTTTATTTTGTATGGCCTTTTTCGGAGCGATGCCATTTTCGATTTTACGCTTTTATTGATTACCGGTGCTTTTCTAACACTCATATTTACCGCCCTTTCTTTTAATATCGCCCTATCTAACGAAAACAAGATCAAAGGATTTGGGTATGCCGTATTGTTATGGCTCTTTTTAGCGGTAATCTATGACGGCCTTTTTTTGATGTCTTTGATCTTATTCGAGGAATACCCACTGGATACCTTTTCATTGGGTGCGACCCTCCTCAACCCCATTGACCTTTCCCGAACATTGATATTATTGAAATTGGATATTTCGGCGCTACTGGGGTATACAGGGGCCATTTTCAGAAGGTTTTTTGGTACGGATCAAGGGCTGATAGTATCCCTATCCATGTTATTGCTATGGACCGTTCTACCCGTTTGGCGTCTGCTTTACAAGTCAAAGAAGAAAGATTTCTAAAGGTATAAACCGCGTTCTATCGTATCTTGGCATCCTTTTGGAACGAGCTTACCCTTTATGGCGATTTTCATATATCTTCATATATAACATGGTCGACATTTTCTGTGCCCTGTTCTTGGCTATCCATGCTGTTTCCCCTTCAAAAAGAGCGTCGATCGTTGCAAACCATATATTGAGCCATAATCCAAAATGTTCAGGGGTTATGGTATGATTCGTTTGTGCATCAACTTCCTGATGTACGATCACCGGGTTGCCATGGTATTTTCTTTTAAGGAACAACTGCGTTTCCCAAAAGTCGGTCAGCAAGTCGAAGTGGCTTTCCCAATCGGTAATGATACCATTAAAAATTGGCCCCAATACGGCATCTTGCCGTATATTGGAATAGAAAACCGTTACCAGTCTTCGCACATCTGCCCTATCTTGAATGGTCGGTTTTTTCATTGGAGACCGTTTTGAACCACAAGGTATCAAAAGATTTCGTTACCTCCCGATACCTGCTTGCCGTATTTTCACCCATATTTTCGATTCATCAATACTTTTCTACAGCAGCAGATGTTATTTTTTAGCTTTTGGAGCGCTACAACATCATAAACCCATTAATTCAACGTTGTGTACCTATTGGACTTTCTCAAATTGTAATCATGTACAAATCTCCTGCAGACCTATTGCAAATTTCCCTGGAAGAGCTAATGAACTTGGATGAAAAGGGAATCATTCGGCTTGAAAAAAGGCTCAAGGCACAGCAGGTCCAAAATAACTCGGAAGGATACAATCCACAGCAGAATGATAT
This sequence comes from uncultured Flavobacteriaceae bacterium, assembly GCA_947493175.1. Taxonomy (GTDB): domain Bacteria; phylum Bacteroidota; class Bacteroidia; order Flavobacteriales; family Flavobacteriaceae; genus Pelagihabitans. Next base: position 107,120 of record CANLQD010000003.1, read on the forward strand.
ACTCCTGAACCAATTAAAGGATGAGGAGGCCAAGAAGGCCATCTACTTTATTGAGAAACATCCCAATTTAAAGGAGTTCATCAGCACCGGTAAGGACAATTCAATAAAAACATTTAGTATCGATAACGAGTTGTTGGCCAACACCCCAAATCTAAACACATTTTTAGCGCCCTATCTCGAAGATTACATGATGCAGTTGGTCAAAAGGGATTTTGGGAAGAAGAAGTACGATACCATTCTTAGGGCCATGGAATACAAAGCCCTTTTTACCGAGTCTTTTTTAGACACGTACTACCGGTTTGTCATAAACCAATTATCGATCATCATCGAAACTATCAACGTGACCCAAACGGGAAAACTGTGCGACAAACTTCCAGAAATTACCTATGTAACCTTTGTTCGCTTGTTGAATACCGTACCGTTGGGATTGATACGGAGTAAAAAAATCGACTACATCAATGCCATGGTCGATTATTATAACAAGGGCAAAAATAGATATCGTGAGTTTCCAAGGGTTAAAAGGATTTTTGGGAACATGCGGGACCTGTATTTTGATGATTTTGAGATGAAGCGTTTCGTTAAAAAATTGGCGGCCCAGATAACCTCAGTTGGCAGCGAGCATACGGAAACCAGTAGCTCGAATTCCGGATCTTCTTCAAAAACAGTATGGGGTATTTTGGTAGCCGTGATTCTGATTGTTCGGGTCATTTCGATTGCATCAAGATCTTCAAACAGCTATACACCGTCATATCAGAGCGATTACAAGATTGAACAATTTGAAGGGTCTCAAGTGCTGCTGAAACACTTAATGAAAACTAACAACCGAGAAGGTAGCAAAAATGCTTTTTTCCAAGGATTAATAGATCAAAACAAGGATGAAGTACCTTTTGACATGAACTTTTTAGGTATGACCGACGGTTCCAATCCGCATCCGCTTTATTTCAATCGATTTTCGCAAGATTCCTTGAAAACACAACTAGTACCCTTTGAAAACAAGAGCGAAGATGTCACTATTCTATACGCCCTCAATCAGGGTTTAGGGCAACATAGAGCCGGATACTATTTAGGGGGTTCCCAAACAGCACTTTCACTTTCAAAAGGAGATTCCTTGGTTTTTTACACCGGTGAATTTTTTGGTGAACTGCCCGACCGACAGAAACTGACCTCCTTGGCGAACAAACGACCAACACGCTTGTTTAAATATACCAATCCAAGGCAGAGAGAACTGCTCATGAGTTATTTTATCATCGATAGTGTAACGGCATCCTCCCGTATCGAAATAACTCCAGAAGGTCCCGTACTGCATCATACACCACATCACATAGAGCTTTCCGGTGACGAGGAAGTTGTGGTAGAAACGGTGCAGTAAAAAACTACCTAGTGGCCTTCGTCTGCCAAAACGGCTATATAAAGGCAGACAAGCGTCGGAGCATTTAAGTCCTGATTATTGAATACATTCCAGGGAGAAAGTCCTTCAATTTCATGAAGTAATAAAATACCTATAAGTACGCTAGGTCAACACCTTATTCATTATTCCGTCTAGGGCCTATTAACGTTATATACACTACCGATCAATTATGTAACAACCCGTGTTCCAAGCTTAAAGTAGAACAGCAAGGTGATGATCGGTCTGACAATCAAAACAGGTTCTCAAAGAATACTTGTACCCCTAAAAACCTATTCTTTAATTAAGACCGGTGCGGTCTTGATCCTTAAAGATGACCTTTTCCTCTTGTTTGTCGGCATCGGGCAATAGTGCATGAAGTTGATACACGACATGCTTTACCACCTCGTACTGCCTGTTCTGTAGGGCATTATCTCCTTCTGAAATTAAACTAGCTGCCTGTTTACTATTGGTATAGCGATCTATTAGTCCTTTGTAATGGATAAACGGCCCGACAAAATTCTTGCTATCCTCATTGAAGATACGATTGTCCAGTGCTTCGAGTTCCTTGATCTTTGACTTGATCAGGTATTTGTTCCCCGAGTTTAAAAAGTCTCTCTGGTTAGCGGTAATTTGTTCCAGCTTTTGTGTAAAGAATTCATTCTCATTCCCGGCCAACGAGCCACGTATTTCGGCTACTTTCAACTGGTACTCCGAAATGTTTTCGTCCAAATCCTTATGCCTGGTAAGCTGATCAAAACTTTTGATTAACAACTGTTTTTCATTATCGATCTTAAATTTAGTATCGGTACTATCTTTTTCATCACAGGTCGCAAGGGTTATTTGCAGTTCAATAAGTCCCTCCCTAATTTTCTGAAACTTGGATAGTAATTCGTAGTTTTCGTGGGATTTCTTCAACTCTATTTCTACCTGATGCAATGCTTTATTGATTTCTTGCTCAATTTTAGACATGCTGATCGACCGTTCGGTAGAACGAAACGAGTTGGTAAATTCTTGGTCACAGGAATTTAGAAAGATGGTGATATCCAAATCCCTAGATTCCGAAATAGACAGTTCTATTTCGATATCGGTTCCTTTAATAAGGTCTTTTTCCAAGGAGTTCCCTGTAATTTCGATATACCCAATAGAAAGGCCTGAACTAGGCAAACCGCCATCATCTCCCTCCACAATATTAATCTGCAATTTTTCGTCGCTTCCTACCAATATATTCTTACTGGCAGTTTTGTATATGGTTCGTTTTAGCGGTAACACCGCATTTTTATTAAAAATTGCCTCAAGTCTGGTAATCCCATTTTCAACATCATCGATTTCGAGACAGACATCGTTCGGTAACAATTGACCTGTTACATTGTACTTGCCCTGTACAATGACCATAGGGCCGTGTTCATATAGTACGTGCTGTTGCTTGTCGTAAATTTTCAACTGAAAACTATTTTTTTCACCAGCTATCAGGTCTACAAAACAGCTGATGCCATCGGAAACCGATACCAATCCCGTATCGAAACCACCATCGGAACGAATAATCCTATAGGTCGATATCTCATTGTTCTGAGGTAACTTCACAGAAATCAACTCTTCCAAATCCTTTGAGTTTCGCGGATAAAAGACTTCATATGCTTCCTCCCCTTCCGCTAATGGTTCGTTATTTTCAGTCGCGACTTCCTGAACCTGCGACATTTTAGTACCGGCATAGTAAGCGGCACCGACACCGACAGCCACCGTAGGCTCTACCGAAGTGTCTATTGCTATAGCGAGTTGTTTCTCTACTTCGGCGCGGACAAACGGAATCAATGTACTCCCCCCTACCATGACTATTTTTTCAATATCCGACGCTACAAAGTTGTTGCGGGTCAACATTGTTTTCGCCAGTTCGATCGTACGTTCGACCGAAGGGGTTATCAAGCTGTTGAAATCATCCCGGGTAATGGTGACCGAGGTATAGAAATCCTTTTCCGGAATATCGACTTCTATTTCAGTGGCCTCAAAACGGGAAAGTTCTTTTTTCGCTTCCTCGGCCCTGAACAGCAGTTCGTAGTATGTCTTCTGATAGGTATTTCCTTTTTGCTTGAATTGTTCCCATAACTTATCCTCTTTCAAGGCCGCTTCCAGTTGTGGGACTACTAATTTTTCGATGATCAATTGATCAAAGTCCATTCCTCCCAAAAAGTTATCGCCTTCATTGTCCAACACGTTCATTTCACGTTCATTGATCTGCAAAAGGGCCACGTCAAAAGTTCCTCCGCCATAGTCGTATACCAACCATTTTTTTTCGCTAGTTACATCGATATTGTTTTTATTGGCAAAGGCAAGGCTAGCCGCAATCGGCTCCTGTAACAAATACACTTTTTGAAAACCTGCCTTCAATCCGGCTGATTTTGTAGCGTTCGATTGTATCGTATCGAAAGAAGAAGGTATCGTAATAACTACTTCCTGGACTTTTTCACCAGTATGAACAAAGTTTTTTAACTCTTGCAGTACATAGGTCGAAAGCTCGATCGGCGTAACCTTCTGCTGAAGGCTTTCGATAAAAAAGGCATCGGTAGTCCCCATTCTACGTTTAAAACAGGTAAATACGTTCATAGGATCTTTCTCCAGTAGATTTCTTGCCTTATCACCGACCAGCACCCTTTCGCCCCTAAAGGCCACTGCAGAAGAGAGTGTTTGCTTTTGCCCTATAGGGTTTTTGAAGATCTCGATATCACCTTCCATATATTTGGCGATGGCACTATTGGTGGTGCCAAGGTCAATTCCGAAATTAACTGTTTTCATTCAACCGTTATTTAAATTGTACTTCTGTCGTTTTGTTTAAGAACTCGTCTTGAGTTCTAAAAATAAATGCCTGTTACTAAGCCTCCACGATTACTACTCCCTTTTGAATCAAAAGCATTTCTGTGTATTCCTTTTTAAAGATGATGGGTTTGAGCACTTTCGTAATCGTTAAATGGGCGTTGAGTTCTCCGATGATCGTCGCATCGATATCCGTTCGTTGTTCAGTGAATTTCTCCCCTACCGGATTTTTGACCAAATATCCTTCCTTCTCGAACTCGTGATACATTCGTCGCAGATTGCGATCAAATATCCCAGCTTGATGCGTAGCTGCTTTTTGTTCTATTTCAAAAACCTGATTAATTATTTCTTTCATGGATGGCATTTATGAAACCTATGCTATCCATAACGGAAAGATTAAAGAAACCGTATATGAATTCCCGAAACTTGCAGCAAAAATAAGAGCATCCCGAAGTACCTGATATTAAAGTGCCCACAGGGTGAAACTAAACCACTATGCATTTAAAATACATCGATTTTGAGAAAAGAATTTCGTTCTTTTTGAACATTGCGCCAAAGTAGCGGCGGGCAGTTGGCAGTAAACAGCTTGGCCCCCTTTAGAATCGCCGAGTGCCACTACCTATTTGTTAAAAACTTGTAGCCCCGACCATTCGGGGGAAAGTCTTGCACTAAGGTGTATCGTCTCAACTAATGATTGTGACCAATGAAACTATAAAAAGAGGTAGGAGTTGCAGCCTACAGCAGCATCAATAGCACTAAAACCATAGGGGTAGGTACGTATGGGAAGTACCCCAAGCAATCATCATATAGTTTTTGCCCGATGGCATGTATCAATCCTGCCCATTAAAACGAACATAGGCCGCTTTTTCCAAAGCAGCTTGGTGCGCTGGGTGTGCTATGGAGATCAATGCCTTCGCACGTTGTTTCAAATTTTTCCCGTACAGGTTCACCACGCCGTATTCAGTGGCCACATAATGTACGTGGGCCCTTGTAGTCGTGACTCCCGCACCTTCTTTTAAAAACGGTACGATCTTGGAAACCCCTTTGTTCGTGGCCGAAGAAATGGCAAAAATAGGTTTACCCCCTTCTGATAACGAGGCACCTCGAATAAAATCCATTTGACCACCGACTCCTGAAAACTGAAAGCTCCCGATGGTATCTGCGCAGACCTGACCTGTTAAATCAATCTCTATGGCGCTATTGATAGCGGTCACTTTTGGGTTTTGTCGTATGCGCGCCGTGTCGTTGGTATAACCAGAATCCCTAAAATCGCAGATAGGATTATCATCGATAAAGTCGTACAACGCCCTGGAACCCGCAGCAAAACAACTTACGATCTTGCCTTTTTTAATAATTTTTTCCTTTCCGGTGATAACACCACTTTTTAATAAAGGCAATACCCCATCCGAAAACATTTCGGTATGAATACCCAGGTCTTTATGGTTCTGTAGGTTCGATAGCACTGCATTTGGAATGTTTCCGATACCCGTTTGCAACGTCGCCCCATCTTCGATCAATGAAGCCACGTGCGCCCCGATCCGATGCTCCAACTCCGAAATTTCGGTAGGGTTATATTCATGTAACGGTCTGTTCACTTCGATTGCAAATTCAACCTCATCGATATGAACAATACCGGTACCATGGGTACGTGGTACGAAGGGATTGATTTGTGCAATGATTTTTTTGGCCGTACGTACCGCAGGAAGTGCCACATCTACCGATACCCCTAAGGAACAATACCCATGTTTGTCCGGTGGCGAAACCTGAACTATGGCAACATCCAAGGGAAGAATGTTTCGATGAAACAATCGAGGGATTTCACTGAGGAATATGGGAATATAGTCGGCCTTTAGGCTATTAACGCTCTTTCGCACATTCCCACCGACGAAACATGAATTCAGCCGAAATGCATTGCAGTAGGGTTCTTGGGTGTATTTGGCTTCCCCTTCAGTATGTATCGAAATAAGTTCAACATCTTTCAATTCACCATGTCGCTCGCACAATGCATCGACCAATTCGTTGGGAGTCATGGCCGCACCCTGTAAGAAGACCCGATTTCCCGATTTTACAATAGACACTGCCTCTTCCCTCGAAACTATTTTCATTTTTTTCTGTTTATGAACTCATCTTGAGTTGTTCTATGATTACGTTATTACGACGCAAATTTCCGACCGAAAAAACCCATAAACTATGATATGTTTCATGTTTTACATAGCAATACCAGAAGATGGTGTAGCGAACCAATCTTTCACAAAAGCACCTTCATCATATATTCATACAGCCGCTGCATCTGTGGTCTTCCCTGGCGCTTACCCAATCTTCCGAAAACATAAAACGCTATCCAAAGAACCACCATAAGCACCATAAGCCCCACCTGTATACCATAGGGTTGGTCTAGGATTGCACTTGAATAGGCCCAAATCGCCAGTATGATAAACAGGGTAGCCACCCCAAAATGAAGAAACATAAAAAATGTCCATAACATAGGATTAGGCCCGAACAGACCGTGTAAACGGCAATTCTTTTCATCTAGCTGAACCAGCTCTAGATGCAATTGTGGCGACCAGAAATGAACTTCTTTTTTGTTGAACTTAATGAATACATGATCATCGACCCTAGTGACCACAAATGGTTTCTGATTCGATTTCTCAAAAGCTTCGAGATAGTGCTCTTTTAATCCGGTAAGCTCCATCTGAAATCGTGGCCTTAAAACAATATCATTAGGAAGCACTCCCATATTAATACTTTTAACGAATTAGGTCACCGATGGCATTCCAGTTCGGTGGAAACAAGTTCCGCTACCGGTTCGGGAGAGATGTAGGGAATACCAAGGCCTAGGCCCCGTAGTACAAAAAGTGCACCGATGATCACTACAAAAACGGGAATAAGTCTTTGAATATGCTGTCTCGCCCTACCCTTTAAAAAACTACTTAGGTACACTGCGGAGGTCATCAATGGGATGGTACCTAGACCGAACAAAATCATATATAAACCGCCTTGTGCGGCATTCCCCATGGCAATCGCTGCAAAAAGAGCCATATAAACCAGCCCACAGGGTAAAAAACCATTTAAAAAACCTATGGTCAGGAAGGTATCCGGTGTTTTCTTCTTCAGCTCTCGTCCCAAGCGACCCTTTACCTTTGAAATAAGCTTGTAAATAGGTTTTGATAGGTTGTATTTATTGAAAGCCTTATAGGGAATAAGCACCACTACAATCATAGTAATTCCTATAAAAAAAGAGAGTTGTTGTTGCATTCCAAAGATTTGCAATCCCTTACCTAAAAGTCCAAATACCAAGCCCATAATACCGTAGGCCAATAGCCGACCTATATGGTAGATAAAAATCTGGGAGAACTTTTTGAGATGGTTTGTTCTATCTACCGGCAACATAAAAGCAATAGGACCGCACATACCTACGCAATGCAAGCTGCCCATTAGACCCAATACGATGGCGGATAGTAACATTTCTTTTAAGAATTAACAGAATAGAACAAAGAGTAAAGACTTTTTTACAAAAGCAGGTCAACCAGGAACTGGTAGCACGTTTTTTTCTCTTCTCTATCTTTTTTATCTTTTAATACGTTAGACTTTCTTTATGCAAATATTGTTTCCCTGCATATTCCCAGGCAATTTTAATGTCCCAGCGACCATCTAACAAACGTTTGTCAGGTACGAGCAAATGTGCACTGGACAGGCTTACGGGTAAGTCAAAATCCAGGTGTTTATTAGATGGTCTGTATAGGGACACTGTTCCTTTTATTGTTTCTATGTTCAATGTGGTGGGGAAGGTAATTTTGAGTCCGTCGGCAGATTTCTGTACCCGCAATTGCAATCCGTCGTCCAATGCATTCTTTTCGGCATCGATTTCCTTCTGGTAGCCCAGTTCAGCGCGGTAATACTCTTCGGTGACCAAATCGTGTTGTGCTCGATTTTCGGTAGCCATGCGAATGACGAAAAACAGAATAAAACCGATGAAGGCAATAAATGCAATGACGATGGACGTTCCCCAGTTTAGTTTCATGATTTATATTTTAAAATAATAACTAAGAGAGAAGAGAAAAAAGAAAATAGACGTTTCACTCATAACTCTTAACTCATAATTTTTTACCGCTACAACCACCCCTCGAACATCAATTATAACTTCTAGGTGACATAAAAGCGGTAGTGGTGGTCTCAATAAGTTTACCTCCGCTGTAAACTCCGATCTTTAATTTCTCTTTACCCCCACTGATCAAGGCGTTGTTGATTTCGATGAACAGGGTACCTTCTGCCAAATCTTGTGCTGGCACTACAAAATCCTCATTACGAACCAACTTTACATCTCCTTTATGCGATAGTAGTTCAAAATGAACGTTGGTCACATCCTTGGTCGTTTTATTGACCAGTTTATAGGTATACACATTGCTAATAACATTGTCTTCTTTTTGCTGGTACAGCTGCCCTGAAAGCCGTATAATATTTGCTTCCAAATCATTTCGTAGAAACAGCATTCCAACCAACACACCAACCAGAATTGTCAATACCGCCGAGTAGCCTTTAAGCCGTGGGGTAAACCGAAACTTCTCTTTTTTGGTGATTTCGTCTTCACTGGCGTATCGGATCAACCCTTTTGGAAGATTCACCTTTTCCATAATCGTGTCGCACTCATCGATACAGGCGGTGCAGTTGACGCACTCTAGCTGGGTACCGTTTCGGATATCGATTCCGGTAGGACACACATTTACGCATTGAAAACAGTCGATACAATCGCCATGGCCCAATGCTTCCCGATCTTCGTTCTTTCGAAATTTTTTGCGTCCGTTCTCCCCTTCTCCCCGTTCGTGGTCATAGGCTACCACAATCGATTTGTTATCCAACAATACACCCTGCATTCTACCATACGGACAAGCGATGATGCAAACTTGCTCTCGGAACCAAGCAAATACAAAATAAAAGACCGCCGTGAATATCAATAGGGAAACCAAGGTGCTGACATGCTGCAAGGGTCCGTCTATGACATACTGTATCAATCGGTCACTTCCTATCAAATAGGCCAGAAAAACATTGGCTATCAAAAAGGAGATGATAAAAAAGATGATCCACTTAAGCACTCGCTTCCGAATCTTTTCGGCATTCCAAGGCTGGCGATCTAGTTTTATCTGTGCCCCGCGGTCCCCATCGATCCAATATTCGATCCTTCGAAAAACCATTTCCATAAAAATGGTCTGTGGACACATCCATCCGCAGAAAATACGTCCAAAAGCAACGGTGAACAGCGCGATAAAAATAACCCCAATGATCATGGAAATCACGAACAAGTGAAAATCCTGTGGCCAAAAAGGAAATCCGAAGATATTGAAACGACGTTCCAATACGTTGAACATCAAAAATTGATTTCCATTGATCTTAACAAAAGGAGCGGCAAACAGAAAGGCAAGTAAAAAATAACTTACATACTTGCGATATTGGTAATACCTGCCGCTAGGTTTCTTGGGAAATACCCACGCGCGCTTACCCTCTTCATTGATGGTACCGATCGAATCCCTAAAATTGTCCTGATCTTGCGCCATGGGTTACTTTTTCCGCTATAGTGAAACACTTATGATCAAAGGTGCGTTTCGCAAACGTTGTGTACTATTTTGAAATACGATTATTTTAAGACCACTGTGGTAGAATCGATTACCACTGTGGTAGAATCATTTGGTTGCTCTTCCAATTCAGTTTCCGGTGCATCCGGGTCTATCCAAATCTCACCTTCTGCTTGTTTAGGATCGGCCGGTACGGTTCCCTGAAACTGTAGCACATAACTTGCTACTTGGGCCATTTCGGCCGGTTTCAAGGATTTTTTCCAAGGTACCATCCCCTTTCCTGCTCGTCCGCCCTCGGAAATCGTATTAAAGACATTTTTGATGCCTCCCCCTAAAATCCAGTGTTTGTCCGTTAGGTTGGGGCCGATACCTCCTCCCCCGTCGGCCATGTGACAAGCAACACAGTTCGTTTCGAAAATGGCCTTTCCCGCACTCAGGTCAGATGCATCTGTCAGCAGCTCTACCGTACTGACATCGACCAAATCTTTTGCATTTTTCTTGTATTCGGCAATTGCTGCTTCGGCAACGGTCATCTCATTCACGAATTCGGTATCCTGATCGTAATCCCCGAACACATGAAAGCGCGCCAAATAAATAACTCCGAAAACGATAGTCGCATAGAACATGTATACCCACCATGGGGGTAGCTTGTTATCGAGTTCCCGAATACCATCGTAATTATGATCTAGGATAATTTCCCCTTCTGCCTCGATCGGTTTGGAACCTAGAAGCTTCTTATAGGTTTCCTTGCCCCATTTCCATTCCCATGCTTTTGCTTTGGAAGCCAAGTAGCGTTCCTTGGCCTCTTCTGACAGGGTCTGGAACATGACATTCTCGACGGATTGCAGAATCAGAGCAATCCCGATCAGCAATAGCAATGCCATAAGCATAAACAACTGTGCCTCGGGATATTTGATAATGGCGGGTTGGTCGCCGGAGTCGATAAAGTACTCCATGATTCCCCATATTAAAAAAAAGAGAACAGGGACCTTTATCCACCAGGTTGAGCTATTTTTCATTTTATCAATTTTTATGGTTGTCTATTCAGAGAAAAGATGATAGAAAAGAGAATGGAGAATTTACCATTAGCTCTTTTATCTTTTTTCTAATCTCTTTTATCTTTTTTCTTTTATTCAGTCTTCATCCAAAGGAATTTCACTTACCTCCTTTATATGGGCTTTAGAAGCGGTAAACACCCACCAAAAAAGCACTGAAAAAAACACGAAGAAGATGAGTAATGAAATCATCGGATAGGTTGCGACCCCCTCAATGGTTTCCATGTATCCTTTTACAAATTTTAGCATGACATTGTTTTTTTAGAGAAAAGAAAATAGAACTATGTTTTCGTCTATTCGCTATGCTCTTTTTCTTTGTTCTTTTTATTTATTCTCCGAGAGCAATTCTTCGGTTTCCTTCACTTTAATATCGGTACCCAAGCGTTGTAGGTAGGCGATCAGTGCTACGATTTCACGATCTTCCATGGGCAAATAGTCTGCACCGGCTGCTTTTTCGTTTTCTTCGAACGATCGTTTTAAATCGGAGTCTTCCTTAAGGCGCTCCACGATTTCCGCCGCTTGCTTCGCCATAGATTCCTGGGCGCCCGAGATATCGGCATCGCTATAGGGTACTCCCAAGCTTACCATGGCCTTCATTTTACTTTCCGTTTCATTACGGTCGTGTTTATTTCGTGTTAACCATGCATAGGCCGGCATAATAGATTTTTCTTCGATCGATTGCGGTGCATACATATGTTTAAAATGCCAACTGTCGGTATACTTACCCCCTACACGGAGTAAATCGGGACCCGTGCGTTTACTACCCCATAGGAATGGGTGATCGTAGACAAATTCCCCTGCTTTGGCATACTCACCGTAACGTGCTACCTCACTACGAAAGGGGCGTACCATCTGCGAGTGGCATCCGACACAACCTTCACGAATGTAAAGGTCCCTACCTTCCAACTCCAAGGGCGTATACGGCGTAACACTCGTAATCGTTGGTATGTTCGACTTTACAAGCAGTGTCGGCACAATTTGTATGATACCACCAATTAAAATTGCTACCGTGGCTAAAATGGTCAATTGAATGGGTTTACGCTCTAACCAGGTGTGGAAGGTCTCCCCTACCGTACGCTTGGCGGACACTCTGGTCAGTGGTGCCGCTTCGGCCAATTCATCTTCTACACTACCGGCCGCCTTGATGGTTACCACTAAATTATAGACCATGACACAAGCTCCGATGATGTACATAGAGCCTCCAATGGCGCGCATCCAATACATAGGCATGATTTGTGTCACCGTTTCAATAAAGTTGGCATAGACCAAAGTTCCCAGCGGTGTAAACTCTTTCCACATCAATGCTTGTGTAAACCCTGCAACATACATAGGGAGTGCATATAGAATAATACCCAACGTTCCGATCCAGAAATGAAAATTCGCCAGTCCGGTCGAGGCCAAACGAGTCTTGAACATTTTGGGCACTAACCAGTAGATCATTCCAAAAGTCAAAAAACCATTCCAAGCCAATGCCCCGACATGTACGTGGGCAATGATCCAATCACTAAAATGGGCTATGGCGTTTACGTTTTTGAGCGATAACATGGGACCCTCAAAAGTGGCCATCCCATACCCGGTAATAGCTACCACCATAAATTTGAGGGTGGGGTCGGTGCGCACCTTGTCCCAAGCACCCCTTAGCGTCAATAGACCATTGATCATACCTCCCCAAGATGGGGCGATCAACATGACCGAAAAGGCAACTCCTAAATTCTGCGCCCAATCGGGCAATGAGGAATACAGCAGGTGGTGTGGTCCTGCCCAGATGTATATAAAAATCAATGACCAAAAGTGAACAATAGAAAGGCGATAGGAATACACGGGACGGTTCGCCGCTTTGGGTACAAAGTAGTACATGAGTCCCAAGAACGGTGTTGTTAGGAAAAAGGCGACCGCATTGTGGCCATACCACCATTGCACGAGCGCATCCTGTACCCCGGCGTACACCGAGTAACTTTTAAGCGCGTTCACGGGTAATTCCAAACTATTAAAAATATGAAGTACTGCCACCGTTACAATAGTTGCCAAATAGAACCATATCGCAACATATAAATGGCGTTGCCGTCGTTTGAGCATGGTACCGATGAAGTTAATGGCGAACACGACCCATACCAAGGTAATGGCTATATCAATGGGCCATTCGAGCTCAGCATATTCTTTAGAGGTGGTGTACCCAAGCGGTAAGGTAATGGCAGCCGCAACGATGATGAGCTGCCAACCCCAAAAATTAATCTTGCTCAGGGTATCATTGAACATACGTGCCTTTAGCAAACGTTGTGTGGAATAATAGACCCCGGCGAACATTGCATTCCCCACGAATGCAAAGATGACCGCATTGGTATGCAAAGGCCTTAAACGACCAAAACTCAACCATGAAATACCATCGGTCAAATTTGGGAACAGGAACATAAGGGCCAAAAGAAGCCCTACCAGAAATCCTACAATACCCCATAGCATGGTCGCGTAGATAAAATTCCTTACGATTTTGTTATCGTAATAAAACTGCTGTACTTCCATAATTATACTTGTTTATTTAATGAAGTGTATTCAACTTTTTCAATTGGCTAAAAAATGATTTCTTTTCACCCTTACTTCGACTTTTTTTCCTTTCGTAGCCCTTGCTATGCAACTCTAAAAAGGCTTCGAAAGGGCAAAAACCCATGAATTTTCGCTTCAATCCAAAAAGTTCAATTCACTTCAGTTGGATGTTTTCCTTTTTCCCCTCGCGTTGGGGCAACTTTCTTTTTTGTTTTTTTGAGGATGGATCCTGTACCAATTCATCTTCGAACAACATACGAACCGAAGGGGTATACGAATCGTCGTATTGCCCATTTCTTACTGCAACGATAAATGCTGTGAAAAAGATAACCGCCACCACAATACTGATGGTCAATAGCACATAAATAACACTCATACCTACCTGAATTATGATGTAAAACTACATAGCCAATAACTTAATAAACATGACATTTATCAGCTTCGTAACTTTTTTAAACTTTTTGTTACCTTGATGGATTGCCTTACTTTTTGATCCTTTTTAAGGATGGTAAAAAGTGCCGCGATCAGCACCAAATTTTTTATGATGTATTGTCCGACCAACGTCAGTAATAAGGGATTGCCATTAAAGGATACTTCGCCGAAAAAGAAAAATGGGGCAAAAGTGCATCCCAAATGGACCAGAGCGATGATCGCCATCTGCCTTTTGTATAGGTTCAACAGAAAAGAACAACCAATGGCTACCTCCAAAAGGGCCAATAACATAATGGAAACCTTACCCGAAATGAGCCCTAGGGTGAGCTCTTGTATGGTATCGGTTGCAAGCCCTTCTGCGGGACTTAGGTGTGGAAAAAATTTTAAGGTTCCGAACCACAGATACACGATACCGATAGAGATGGTCAAAAAATTGTTCTTCTGAAGATTTTGTAATATCATTTTGGTTTAGTTGAGTTTATTTGCCAGCAGGTTTGTGGCGACGGTGGTAAACGCCACTACACTTATAGAACTTAAAGGCATTAAAATCGCTGCGATTACTGGCTGTAACTGTCCGGTGACCGCGAAATAAAGTCCGACTACATTATATAGCAAAGACAGGATAAAGCTGAATTTGATAATCTTCATCGCCTTTTTGGACGCTAGGATATACCGATAGAGTTGTTGAAATTTGGAAGCATCCAAAATGGCGTCACAAGCGGGAGAAAAGACATTAACGTTCTCGGAAATGGCCACACCTACCTCAGCTTGCGCCAAGGCCCCTGCATCATTGAGTCCGTCCCCGACCATCAGTACCTTTTTACCCTGTTGCTGTAAGGACTCGATAAAGGCCAATTTACCCGCTGGTTTTTGATTGAAATAAAGAGGCGTCAGTTTGGGCAATAATCGCTCTAACCGTTTTTTTTCACCTTCATTATCCCCCGATAAGATGGCAAGACTTAGTTGGTACGACATCTCCCGAAAAACTTCGGAAACCCCTTCGCGGTATTGGTTATGAAAAATATACCTTCCCTTGTAGTCATCGTTACTACTAATATGCACGGTAGTGTTCAAACCATCGGTAGTGGTTTGTTTTCCGACAAAATCGGCAGACCCTGCCTTGATATGGTTTTCTCCTATGCTTCCCTCGATTCCCCTCCCCAAGTGTTCCTCATATTCGTCGAGGGTGCTGATATTCTGCTCGGAAAGTATCTCGTATAAGCTACGACTCAAGGGATGGTTCGAAGCCCGCAAGGTATTTTTTAAAAGGGATTCCTCTTCCGGAGTCAAGGGCATGCCTTCATAGGTAGCCGTACTTTTCTTGGCTGTGGTGATGGTCCCGGTTTTGTCAAAAATGGCCGTATCGACCTGGGCCAACTGCTCGATGGTCAGGGTATCTTTCAAATAAAATTTTCTTCTTCCGAAGATTCGGAGCATGTTCCCCAAGGTAAATGGTGCCGCCAACGCAATGGCACATGGGCAGGCAATGATCAACACGGCCGTAAAGACATTCATAGCCTTACTGGCATCGGCAAATAGCCAAAAACAGGTGGCCACCAATGCGATGGAAAGAACGCCAACCGTAAAACGCTTGCCAATACCATCGGTGATGGTTTGAAATTTGCTGGAGCGGTCGCGCTGGAATACCGTATTGCTCCAAAGCTGGGTGAGATAGCTTTGTGAGACAGACTTCAAAGCTTCCATCTCCATGGCACCCTGTAGCTGCTTCCCTCCGGCAAAAAGGGTATCGCCCGATACTTTTCGGACCGGTTCTGACTCCCCGGTCACAAAACTGTAGTCGATACGTGCGTTTCCTTTCAGGAGGATGCCATCTACCGGAATCAATTCCTCGTTCCGAATCAATAATCGATCTCCTTTTTTTATGTCATGGACCTGGACACTCTCTTCCTTTCCATTCGAAGTGATCCTAGTAATCGCAATCGGAAAATAAGACTTATAGTCACGTTCGAATGACAGGAAGGAATAGGTCTTCTGTTGAAAAAACTTCCCCAAGAGTAAAAAAAACACCAAGCCCGTTAGCGAATCGAAAAAACCACTGCCCCAATTAAAAATGATTTCCAACGTACTTCTTAAAAACAAGACCAGAATACCCAGTGCGATAGGCACGTCTATATTCAACAAGCGAGATCGAAGTCCTTTGTAAGCAGAAATAAAATAATCGCGACCCGCATAAAACACGACGGGCAACGAAAACGTAAACATCAACCACCTAAAAACCGCCTCATACTCGTTTAGCCAAAATTCACCTCCGGAGACCTCGTTTGTAGACAAGTCAAAATAGTCGGGGAATGAAAGGAACATCACATTGCCAAAGGCGAAACCCGCAACCCCTAATTTATAGATCAAGCTACGGTCGACCGCCTTTTTTTTATTGTCAAAATCATCTAAGGAAATATACGGCTCATACCCGATACGGGCGAGCAACACCACCAACTGCTTTAGGGAAAGCTCCTCACTATGGTAAGTGATACGAACCATTTTTTTGGGAAAGTCTACCTGTGAACCACTCACTGCGGGGTTCAACTTATTCAGATTTTCGAGCACCCAAATACAGGAACTACAATGAATATGGGGAACATACAGGTTTACAATCTGCAAGTCGCCGTCGTTGAACTCGGTAAGTCTTTCGATGATTTTCGGTGTTTCCAGAAAATCGTACTTCCCCTCAATCAAATTGGGGGTAGTACCCGCAGCCGATTGTAAATCGTAGTAGTACGACAAATCGTTTTCTGCAAAAATCTCATAAACCATGCGGCAACCGTTGCAACAGAATGGCTTTTCATCGACTTCAATCGGTGCTGCGCCACAGTCGTCACCACAATGATAACAGTTATAAACCTCCATATGACATTTGCTAATACCTGCCACAAAGATGGAGTTGCTCTTCTACATAAAGTATGACATTTGTCAGCTTTTCAAATGTTTTTGTCAAATACCTTTACACTGCACATTGCGGGTCATTTTAAGGTTATTGGCAGCTGCGAATTCGGTAATCCGAAACGGTTTAATTACGTAAAAAGCCTTTCGTTCATAGAAAGGGCGGTAGTTATGGCAAAAGATGGTAAGTTTACCCGGGAAAGCGGCACATCATCATGTCATTAGGAAGGTTTAATTGGGCTTGGACAAGAAGGTTCTTTCAAAACAAACACTAGAAACACTAATTTCCGGATAACCTAAAAATTATAGGTTCCATTTTTTTTGTAACTTGTATTTTTAGGTGGTCAGGTTAATATTTTCACTATGAGCGAAGAATTTGAAAGTAGGTGCGAAAACTGCATTGTTCGGCAGTTCAATGCACTTAGAGCCATGAGCAAAGAGGATCTTAAAAAGGTCTCGGATTCCAAAGTTAGCAAACGACTTAAAAAGGGACAGGCTCTTTTTGAGGAAGGCGAAAAATTGAACGGAGTCTATTGTGTGCGAAATGGGGTATCAAAGCTTTCTAAATTGAGTTCCAATGGCAAGGACCAAATAGTAAAACTGGCTACGAAAGGCGAGGTAATCGGACAGCGATCGGTCATTGCCGAAGAATCTACCAATCTCAGTGCGGTTGCGGTCAATGATATGGAGGTTTGCTTTATTCCAAAAGAAAATATTACAAATGTTTTAAACAGCAATCCAGCCTTCTCGGTAGAGGTATTACGACACATGGCCCATGACCTTCGGGAAGCAGATGACGTGATTGTCAATATTTCCCAGAAAACGGTAAAACAACGGGTAGCGGAAGCCTTTTTGTATTTAAAAAATAATTTTGGAGAGGATAAAGAAGGGTTTCTGACCCTGACCCTGCCCAGAGAAGATATTGCCAATGTGGTCGGCACGGCCACCGAGTCATGTATCCGGATTATTTCTGAATTTAAAAAGAAGGGATACATCAAAACTTCCGGAAAAAAAATAGCTATTGTCGATGAACGAAAATTGACCGATTTAGTGGATGGGTTTTAGCGGCGACCTAATTGGAAACAAAAAAGTCAATAATCATCCAAACGATTATTGACCTTTTTTATAGTACATACTCAGACATATTGACTCACCTATATGGAAACCGTATTCCTATTTTGACCAAAATCGTAGTCTTCACTTTGTAACATTTTTTGGTACAATTCCTCATTGACATTAACTGGGATTTCCAATTGGGGGAATTTGATTTGATGATCGTTGTTTTTTTTCTTTCCGATAAGTGAAACTTTGATAGATCGCTTGTTCATGACCTCAGGTTTTTATGTAGTAAGCCAATTAGAAATAGTGGTCTGACCTTACATCAAAAATTGCTTTTTTTTATTAATCAAAAGCTGACTTATGTCATAGTTTCAGTACTTCTTCAAAACTACTTTTACACTTCATTCAGAGAAAAGTGCCATGAAGAATATCCTATTGCCTACAGATTTTTCCGAAAATGCTTGGAATGCCACTAGGTATGCCATAGAGCTATTTCAAGATGAGCCCTGTACATTTCACCTTCTGAATACGTATACACCGGCCATCGCCAGCAGTCGTTTTATGGCTGCTTCCATGGGAGCGAACACGATAGAGGATGGTGCCCATACCTACTCTAAAAGAGGTTTAGATCTGCTGTTACAACGTATCCAAGAAACTTATAACAATCCTAAACATCGTTTTAAAACGATTTCATCGTTCAGTATGTTGGTCGATGAGATAAAGGAGATAGTTGATGAGGAAGGTATTGATCTGGTCGTTACGGGAACAAAAGGGGCATCCGGTATGGAAGAGGTGTTCATGGGTAGTAATACGGTACGTATCATAAAGGCGGTCAAGAATTGCCCGGTATTGGCGATTCCGAACCGATTTGCGTTTTTAAGACCTACGGAGATCGCCTTCGCAACGGATTTTAACCGATTTTACACCGAATCCGAATTACGGCCCATTATCGATTTGGCAGACACTTTTCAGGCCGTTATTCGTATTGTTCATGTACAATATGAAATCAAGGCGCTATCTGAATTGCAACAGTTTAACCTGAACATGTTGCGAAAATACATGGGCAATGCAGAGCATTATGTGCACACCGTTTCAGAGTTAAATTCAGTTTCAAAAACTTTGGAGGCGTTTACAGAAGAGCTCGACATTCATTTGTTAGCAATGCTCAATTATCAACATAGCTATATGGAACGTATGACAAGGGAACCCGTGGTGAAACGAATGGCTTTCCATACACAAATACCATTATTGGTTATCCCTGAGTTGGGAATGAACATCCCATCAAAAAATAAAAAAGAACCCGAAGAATCGTTTTCTAATTGACCCGTTCCCGGATGGGATGGTCTTCATAAAAATCTTCAAAGGTCTTGTTGGTCGTATAGGTATCGGTCAAAACCCGATAGACCATATAAATGACCATGGTTTGCCCTAATATAGTTACATAAAATACCCAACTAAACGAAAAGCCCATACTGACCATAATGGTAACAGTAATTAAGACCATGGTGGTCATTGCCACCCAAAACATTGCAGAAGTTTTCATCACATTTTTTTATCAAAACTATCGAAAATGGCGCGACGAAACTGTTAAAGAGTTTGTAAAGCGTTTTCATGGCGACGGTGGTCGACACTTTAAGGGGTAGGTAGCCAATATTTTCGGATAGGGCTCTTTGAAATTATTTACCTTGCAACATGTTTTACCCTTTCAAAAAAGGGCTTATATTTGCCCACTGGAAATCAGGGATGCGCACGTGGCGGAATTGGTAGACGCGCTAGCTTGAGGGGCTAGTGGCCATTAGGCCGTGGAAGTTCGAGTCTTCTCGTGCGCACTTTAAGAACCGCCTACTAGGGCGGTTTTTTCATTATGAAATACTTCGTCTACATTCTTTACTCTGAAGAGTTCGACCGTTTTTACAAAGGCCAAACACAGGATTTGGCGCTTAGGATCGCACGCCACAATTCGGGCATGGAAAAAGCTACCGCACCCTATAAACCATGGAAGCTGATCTGACAGACCGAAAAACCCTCAAGATCCGAGGCGATGAAGCTAGAGACAAAGTTGAAAAACCTTTCCAAAGAGCGCACCTGGGCTTTCATCAAAAAGCATTCCTAATACAACCATCTGATAAAACGCCAAAAGTATATTCAAAACAAGTTACCAGATATTCGAGCCAAGACGCAACGTAGTTGGTCTAGGTCAAGACCGCAAGCGTCTTGATCTTCTCGTGCGCACTTTAAGAGCCGCCTACTAGGGCGGTTTTTCATTATGAAATACTTCGTCTATATTCTTTACTCCGAAGAGTTCTACCGTTTTTACAAAGGTCAAACACAGGGTTTGGCACTTAGAATCACCTACTAAGGCGGTTTTTTTCTTCTTGCCACAATATTCAATCATGCCCTCCAAAGCCAATCATTACGATTTTTTCAATGAATCCGATGAATTGCTTCACTTTCCCCCTTATTCCGGACTCATTTGGCCGAAATTTTAAAAAAATTAACGTTGCATACCAACAACTAGCTTGAGAAAATTGTAAATTTGTTCAACAAATTGCTAAAAAAGATGAACAACGTAAAAAAGTTTTTTAGTATCCGAGATTTAGAGAATCTTTCAGGCATAAAGGCCCATACCATTCGAATATGGGAAAAACGCTACAATCTTTTATCTCCTGAAAGAACCGAAACGAACATCCGGACCTACAGTCTCGGTAGTCTTCAGAAATTGTTGAATGTGACAATGTTGTACAATAATGGCTTTAAAATTTCGAAGATAGCCAAAATTGAAGAGCACGATATACCATTGATGGTCAAAGAAATAGTGGCCAAAAATAGTGTAAAAAACCATGCTATTAGCGCATTTAAATTGGCCATGATCAATTTTGACCAAACATTGTTCATCAATACATACAACGGTTTGCTGGGCGAACGCTCATTCAGAGAAATATTCAGTGAGGTTTTTATACCCTTGCTAAATGAATTGGGCCTTCTTTGGCAAACAGATACAATAAGCCCTGCACACGAGCATTTTGTTACGGGACTGATCAAACAAAAAATTCAGACAAATACCGAAAAATTACAACACTTGGAACCTACCAAGCCAGATAAAGTGTTCGTTCCTTTTTTGCCTGAAAATGAAATACATGAAATTGGCTTGCTTTATCTCAACTATGAAATCGTGTTGCGAGGATATAAGTCTATTTATTTAGGGCAGACCATACCGCTGGAAAACTTGAAAGATGTGATGAAATATTATGATAACCTTCATTTTCTATCTTATTTCACTGTTGTGCCGACCAAAGATCAAATCAACAAATACATTCAGGAATTTTATAAAATAGTACAGGAAAATAACACCACATCGAAATTATGGGTGCTAGGTCGCCAAAATCAGTATTTGGATAGAAGTATCCTACCTGATTGTGTTCGGACCTTTACCTCTATTGAACAGGTCATTGAAGAATTATAAGAATCCACTACCAACCAATATACAATTATGAACTCAAAAGTAGCCATCATAGGCTCTGGTTTCTCTTCGCTTTCTGCCTCTTGTTATTTAGCAAAGGCAGGTTACGATGTAACCATATACGAGAAGAACAGCACCCTCGGTGGGCGATGCCGACAGTTTGTAAAAGAGGGGTTTACTTTTGACATAGGGCCAAGCTGGTACTGGATGCCTGATATTTTTGATAAGTTCTTTGAAGATTTTGGAAAGCAACGGAGTGATTACTACACCTTGGATAAGTTAAGTCCGGCCTACAAAATTTTCTTTGCGGACGATATTGTTACCATTGGGGATACAATGGACAAAATCTGCGAAGAGTTCGAACGTATTGAGGCGGGAAGCTCTACGCATCTCAGAAGGTTCATTGGCCAGGCCCAGGAAAACTATGATATTGCCATTAACAAAGTGGTATTGCGACCCGGCATCTCCCCTTTTGAACTGGTTACTCCTGAAACCGTTGCCCGGGTCGATCAATTTTTTAAGACCATTAGTGGTCAAGTACGAAAGAAATTTAAGAATCCCAAGCTTGTTTCTACCTTGGAATTCCCAGTATTGTTCTTAGGGGCAAAACCTAGTAATACCCCATCGTTCTACAGCTTTATGAATTATGCGGACTTTGGCCTAGGTACATGGCACCCACGGGGAGGTATGTATGAAATTATAAAAGCCATGCAGTCACTGGCCGAAGAGTTAGGGGTTGATATCCATACTGAAACGAACGTTGAAAAAATTAGGGTCGATCAAGGTACCGTAACAGGAATCACCGCAAACGGGAAGCAGATCAACGCAGACTACGTTCTTAGCGGTGCCGATTACCATCATTCGGAAACCCTTTTGGATAAGGCCTATCGCCAGTACTCCGAATCGTATTGGAATAAGAAAACATTTGCTCCCTCTTCATTGCTATTTTATATAGGGTTTGATAAAAAATTGAAGGGTATAGAACACCATAACTTGTTTTTCGATACCGATTTTGAAAGACATGCAGAAGAAATCTACGATAGTCCGCAATGGCCCACCGATCCCTTGTTTTATGTGAATTTTCCTTCGGTCACCGATGCATCTATGGCCCCTGAAGGCTGTGAAACAGGTTTTTTTCTGGTCCCTATTGCTCCAAATCTGGAAGATACGCCCGAATTGCGAGATCAGTATTTCGATGTAATTATTGATCGATTTGAAAAACGTACCGGGGAACATGTTAAAAATAGCATTATATTTAAAGAGTCCTTTTGTGTAAAGGATTTTATCGAAGAATACAATTCGTATAAAGGAAATGCTTACGGTATGGCCAATACCTTATCCCAAACGGCATTCCTGAGACCCAAATTAAAAAGTAAAAAAGTAAAGAATCTATTCTTCACCGGACAATTGACCGTTCCTGGCCCAGGTGTACCCCCATCGCTGATATCGGGAAAATTGGTATCGGAGTTAATAACGCATAAACCCTAAGCTCATGAAAACTATTTTTGACAACGTATCGTATCAGTGTAGTAAGGTTGTTACCGAATCGTACAGCACCTCATTTGCACTGGCTACAAAGATGTTGGGAACATCTATCCGCAGCGATATCTATAATATTTATGGTTTTGTTCGATTTGCCGATGAAATCGTGGATACCTTTCATGACTACGACAAAGAATCGTTATTCGCCAAATTCGAACAGTCTTTGGAAGATGCATTGACTGATCGAATAAGCTTGAATCCCATCCTAAATGCATTTCAACATACCTATCATACCTATGAAATCCCCAGACATTTGGTCGATTCGTTCATGAAAAGTATGAAGATGGATTTGCATAAGTCGGTGTATCGTACTGAGGCCGAATATAAAGAATACATCTATGGGTCTGCCGATGTGGTTGGCCTTATGTGTTTAAAGGTGTTTGTAAAAGGGGACGAAGCCCGATATGACGAATTGAAAAAATCGGCCATGTCGTTAGGGTCCGCATTTCAAAAAGTAAATTTTCTAAGAGATTTAAAAGCCGACTTCGAAGGTTTGAACCGTACTTATTTCCCTAATACCAACCTTACAGAACTCGACGAGCGATCTAAAAAACAGATTGTCGATGAAATTAGAGCTGATTTTGCCTCGGGGTACGAGGGCATTGAACAACTACCGAACGAAGCCAAGTTCGGAGTGTATACCGCTTATAAGTACTACAGCAAATTGCTTCAGAAGTTACAGAACACCCCACCCTTAGAAATAAAAAATGCCCGTATTCGGGTGCCGAATTACCAAAAATTCGGACTTTTGGCAAAATCATATGTAAACTATAAATTGAATTTGGTTTAGATGCACGTTGCACTTTGGATACTGGTCTTTCTAGCAGTTTTCTCGGTTATGGAATTTATGGCATGGTTCACCCACAAGTATATCATGCATGGCTTCTTATGGAGTCTTCATAAAGACCATCACCATAAAGACCACAGTTCTTGGTTTGAAAGAAACGATGTCTTTTTCATTTTTTATGCGGTTGTGAGCATGTCGTTCATCATGCTGGCCTCCAACACCGATTTTTGGTACGGATGGCCTATCGGTTTTGGCATTATGGCCTATGGCGCCGCCTATTTCATTGTTCACGACATCTTCATCCATCAGCGTTTTAAACTCTTTCGAAACGCCGATCATTGGTATGCCAAAGGTGTACGTAGGGCCCATAAGATCCACCACAAACATTTGGGTAAAGAAGATGGGGAATGTTTTGGCATGTTGTTCGTACCCTTTAAATACTTCAAGAAGTAGGCATGCCGAAGGCCCTTATAATTGGTGCCGGAATCGGAGGCATCGCCACCGCACTACGATTACGACATCGTGGTTATGACGTAACCGTATTAGAGGCAAACAAATACGCAGGTGGAAAATTACATGCCATTGACCTAAAGGGTTATCGGTTCGATCTCGGACCATCGCTCTTCACCATGCCCCAATACGTGACCGAATTGTTTGAGCTTTACGGTCTAAATGCGGCAGGTTATTTCGAGTATCACCGGAAAGAGGTGGTTTGCAATTACTTTTGGGAAGATGGTACCACATTTGCGGCATTGGCTAACAAGGCCGACTTTATTCAGAATGCGGCTTCCACCTTTACAGAACCTGCAGATAAACTAAAAAAATACATCTCCAATAATCAAAAAAAATTCGACCTTACTGCCTCCTTATTTTTGGAAAAATCGCTTCATAAAGCAGCCACGTACCTTTCAAGTAGTACTATTAAAGCAATTCTTCAATTGGGTAGCTTACACATCGCTCGTTCACTAAACGATACGAACGAGCACTACTTCGATAATCCTAAATTGGTACAGCTCTTTAATCGTTATGCGACGTATAATGGTTCATCGCCCTATCAAACCCCAGGTATCATGTCTATGATACCCCATTTAGAAATGCACTTTGGCACCTTTTACCCAAAAGGAGGTATGCACCGTATTAGCCAGAGCCTATATGAATTAGCGAAATTAAAGGGTGTGGATTTTAAGTTTGACGAAAAAGTTGAAAAAATCGAGGTCCAAAACGGGAAAGCCATCGGCCTTGTCTCTGAGAAAGACCGCTACCAAGGAGATGTTATCGTATCGAATATGGATGTGTTTCCTACGTACAAAAGGTTGCTTCAAGACCAAGAACACCCCAAAAAAGTATTGGAGCAGGAAAGGTCTAGCTCTGCGTTGATTTTTTACTGGGGTATATCACGGGAATTCCCGGAATTGGACCTTCACAATATTCTCTTCAGTGAAAACTATCAGGAAGAATTTAAAGCAATTTTTGAGCAAAAAACGCTGTACAAAGACCCCACTGTCTATATTAACATAAGCAGTAAAGAAGAAAAAACCGATGCGCCTGATGGACATGAAAACTGGTTCGTAATGATCAATGCACCAGGGAACTATGGTCAGGATTGGGAAGAACTAAAAGCCAAGGCGCGGATCCAGATTATAGAAAAGATCAATCAACTACTGCAGGTAGATATTGAAAAACTCATTACCGTGGAACACGTTCTTGATCCCGTTGGTATAGAAAACGATACCAGCTCGTATCGCGGTGCTTTGTACGGAGCTGCCAGCAACAATAAGTTTGCCGCGTTTTTACGACACCCCAATTTTAGTCGAAAAATCAAGAACCTTTACTTCTGCGGAGGTTCGGTGCATCCCGGCGGAGGTATTCCCCTATGCCTCTTATCTGCTAAGATTGTAGGTGATCTTGTTCCAAAAGCGGCAACGTTATGATTAAAAAGATAGGGCCTTATCACACCGAATTCGCAATCTTTATCATTTGGTTGTTTCATCTCTCTGCCTTGGTCGGGATCAGTTTGGGCCATCAAGAATGGTTCATGACCAAGACGCCTTTGAATCTCATGATTATTTTGGTGCTGTTCCTCGGTATGTATCCTTTGGATAAAGTCTACAAATATGTGGCCTTTTCTATTTTTTTTATCGGAGGTATGTTTGCCGAATGGTTGGGTGTTAATTATGGTATTTTGTTCGGAGACTACGCCTACGGGAATAATTTTGGGCCAAAACTCGATGGGGTTCCCTATCTGATCGGGGTCAACTGGGCATTGTTGACCTTTATTACCGCCACCATTGTCTCACGATTTGTAACGTCTACCCTATTAAAGATAGTCGGTGCCAGTCTATTAATGTTGTTGTTGGATTACCTCATGGAGCATACGGCGCCAATTTTTGATTTTTGGACCTTCGCTGGTGGATTGGCCGGATTGGAAAATTATGTATGCTGGTTTGCCTTGGCCCTACTATTCCAGACCATACTTCACTTTTTTAAAATTCAAGGAAACTTTCGTTTTAGCCTACAGCTGTATTTGGCACAATTCGTCTTCTTTGGATTTCTCTTTTTCTATCTATGAACACCTCTGGGGTTCTATAATAACTCCTCTAAAACTTGCCGCCCATTCCATGTTCCGATAGATTTATAAGGCTGGAAACGGGAAAAGAGCTCTTCTTTGTACCAATTGAGCTCCCTTGTTTTTTTAATGGCCTCTTGATGCCCTTTGCTGCGATAGGCGAAGTCCATCAACGCCTTTTTATCCTTCCAAATACTAAACGTGGCCATTTGCATAAATGGCGCTTCCCCAATTCCTTTGGTAAAGATCAAGCCTTTGTTTCCTTCAAGTGGCTGTTGGCTCGAAGGTACATGCCGCCAAAACTTCCATAACAAACCTGGTTTTATGGTGGCCCTTGTGATTACCGATATTATGGGGTTGGCTTCATCTAGGCCTGCCGTTACTTCAAAGGGGTTTTGTCCGCCCCAAGCGCCTTTGGCCGTAATATTTTTCATAAAGAGCGTCCACTGTTCCGAGCTTCTCTTCCGGTACCTGCGCATTAATTTCGATTTTTCAAAAAACGCATGGGCATCTTCTTCAGAATCCCACAGCTGAAGCAAAGCGTAGACCGACCAATCGGGAAAGGGGTTGAATCCCGATTTTCCACTTCCCATCAATTTATATAATTGGAGCCCTTTGGTCCTTGAAAGTGGTGCATGGGCAAATTGCATCATCCAAAAAGCCCACAGCTTACCTCTAAAATCGGGGTATCTAAAAAAAGTAAGGGTCGTTACCTGGGGCATTCCAAAGATTTAAGGTTGAAATCACTCTCTTAAAGACTATCTCCTAACAACTGGTCTAAAAATACCCTTGTTTTTTCACTATTCCAATCGGCTACCCCAATTTTGGACAGTACCAAGGTACCGCTCTTATCGATGATATAGGTAGCCGGAATCGATTTGGAGTATATCATACCCGGAACGTCTTCAGCAGCGAAAAATATGGGAAGCCGAGTTGCGCTCGTTTCCATGTACTTTTTAACTCGCTCCCGGGTATCCTGCGCTACGAAAACAAAAGTAACCCTTTCCCCATAGTCTTCGTAAAGCTTCTCAAAACCGGGCATTTCGGCCATACAGGGCGGACACCAAGTTGCCCAAAAATTAATCAATACAACCTTGTCCTTGGCATCCACTAAATCTACTTGTTCGCCGTCAATAGCAGTCAGTCGCCAGCTATAATCCGAGAAAGTACGTTGCTCCGTGGCCTCTAGTGGGGCAGCACTAGACGAAAAGATACGGGCAAAAAACACTTTGGCGTGAAAGCCGATCGGGGTAAAGAAAAACAGGCCAAAAAAGACAACCCAAGGCAGGTTTGAAAGTAGTTGTCGTTTCGTAGCTCGAATCATTCGGCAATCAAGGTATCAAGCAACTTACGAATCTTACTATTGTCCCAATCGGCAATGTCATCGGCCCGTACTATAATAGTTCCTTGCTTATCGATGATATAGGAAGAAGGTACGGGTTCTGTCATAACCGGTGCTGGTTCCCCGATAATTAAATAAGTAACAGGAAAAGTAAACTTTTTTTCGGCCATAAACGCCTCTACAGGAGGTCTTTCTTCATTCGTAATGATATAAAAATCGATTTGCTCCCCATAATCATCATATAAAGCCTGAATGTCCTGTAGTTCGGCAGCACATGGCAAACGCCAAGAAGCCCAAAAGTTGATAAAGATGACATTCCCTTTGGATTTTTCAAAATTGAAAAAATTCCAATTGGGATCTTTCAGGGTCCAATCATAGGAGGCGAGTGTCTTTTGATCTTCGGAAGCCTCGATATTGGGAGTGAACGAGAAAAGCCGGTTCAACCAAACTTTACCGTGGTACCCTAAAGGTGTTAAAAACAAGGATAGTACCAAGGCAATGACCAATAAAGTAAGTATCGTGCTTTTTTTCATATCGTTATTGAAAACCAAAAAAGGGCATCCCACGAGTTGTAACTTTGACTCGGTGGATACCCATTTTATTATTCGATTGCAGCTTTACGCCGCATTTTCCCTTTTGATCACATTCAATGCAGAACCTTCCCGGAACCATCCGATCTGTGCTTCATTATAGGTGTGGTTCGCTTTGATCATATCCTTGCTCCCATCGGCATGTACAACCTCGATCGTTAAAGGAGTATCTGGTGCAAAGTCGGCGATATCGATCAAATTGAACGTATCATCTTCTTGGATCAAGTCATAATCCTGTTCGTTGGCAAAGGTCAGCCCCAGCATACCTTGCTTCTTCAGGTTTGTCTCATGAATACGGGCAAATGATTTGACCAGTACCACAGCGACTCCCAAGTGTCTCGGTTGCATAGCCGCATGCTCCCTGGACGAACCTTCGCCGTAGTTATGATCACCGACCACGATCGATTTGATTCCGGCAGCTTTATAGGCCCTCTGGGTATCCGGTACTCCTCCGTATTCTCCGGTCAATTGGTTCTTGACAAAATTTGTTTTTTGGTTGAAGGCATTCACCGCCCCGATAAGGGTATTATTGGCTATATTATCCAAATGGCCTCTAAAACGTAGCCATGGGCCTGCCATAGAGATATGATCGGTGGTACATTTGCCAAAGGCTTTGATCAACAGCTTCATACCTTGTAACTGGTCATTGGTCATGGGTACAAATGGTTCCAATAACTGTAGCCTTTCAGAATCGGAAGCGACCTTTACGGCAACTCCGGAACCATCTTCATCTGGAGCTAGAAAACCGGCATCTTCCACTTCAAAACCTTTTGGAGGCAATTCCCAGCCAGTAGGCTCCTCGAATTTTACTTCTTCCCCATTTTCATTGATCAGCGTATCGGTGATGGGATTGAAATCCAATCGACCCGAAAAAGCGATAGCCGCTGTAATCTCGGGAGAAGCTACAAACGCATGGGTATTCGGATTGCCATCGGCTCGCTTGGCAAAGTTTCGATTAAATGAATGTACAATACTGTTTTTAGGAGCGTTCTTAGGGTCGCTGTAACGCGCCCACTGACCGATACACGGTCCGCAGGCATTCGTGAATACCTTGGCACCCAATTTTTCAAAGGTGTCCAAAATGCCATCGCGTTCCGCGGTATAACGTACTTGTTCCGAACCAGGATTAATACCGAGTTCCGCTTTCATCTTAAGTCCTTTTTCCAACGCTTGTTCCGCAATGGAAGCCGCTCGGGTCAAATCTTCGTAAGATGAGTTGGTACAAGAACCGATAAGGCTCCATTCTACCTGCATCGGCCAATCGTTGGCTTTGGCCTTCTCGGTCATTTCAGATCCAACGTTGGTCGATAGGTCTGGTGTAAAGGGACCATTCAACAAAGGGCCTAATTTAGATAGGTCAATATCGATGACCTGATCAAAGTAGTCTTCTGGATTGGCATATACCTCGGCATCGGCCGTTAAATGCTCTTTTACCGCATTGGCGGCATCGGCAACATCGGCCCTTTCGGTAGCACGCAAGTAACGCTCCATAGCCTCATCGTATCCGAAAGTAGAGGTAGTTGCCCCTATTTCGGCCCCCATATTACAAATAGTTCCCTTACCGGTACAAGATAATGAGAGGGCCCCAGGTCCAAAGTATTCTACAATAGCACCCGTTCCTCCTTTTACCGTAAGAATTTCGGCAACTTTCAAAATCACATCCTTTGGCGCTGTCCAACCCGAAATGGTTCCGGTTAAACGAACACCGATCAATTTCGGGAATTTCAACTCCCAAGCCATCCCGGCCATCACATCTACCGCATCGGCACCCCCTACTCCAATCGCCACCATTCCTAATCCACCTGCATTCACGGTATGCGAATCGGTTCCGATCATCATTCCTCCCGGGAACGCATAATTTTCCAACACCACTTGGTGAATGATACCGGCCCCGGGCTTCCAAAAGCCGATGCCATATTTGTTGGATACAGATTCCAAAAAATCGAAAACTTCGGCACTGGTCGAATTGGCCATTTTTAAATCGGCCGCCGCACCACTTTTAGCTTGAATCAGGTGATCGCAATGAACGGTCGTAGGTACCGCTACCTTAGGTTTACCAGCCTGCATGAACTGCAATAAGGCCATTTGGGCCGTGGCATCTTGACAAGCGATACGGTCGGGAGCGAAATCAACATAATCCTTACCACGAACAAAGGCCTTGGTAGGAATACCATCCCAAAGGTGGGAATACAATATTTTTTCAGAAAGTGTTAGCGGCCTGCCAACTATTTCCCTAGCCTTGTTAACGCGTTCCGCCATATTGGCGTACACCCCTTTGATCATATCGATATCAAATGCCATTGTTCTTAATTTTTTGGTTATGCAATTCCGCAAAGTTAATGAAATCTTTACCCCATTTGAAATTTTTGGCTTCTGAAAAATCACCCAAAACCCATACTTTGTAGGTTTTTACCTTTTCGGCGCCAAAACAATATCAGTGAAGTCTACCTTGCCTCTCTGAAAGTGAACAATTCCATCATTTTTAAGACGCTCTTCAATTCGTTTAAAAGACATTGGTTCGCAAAGCTCAGTACTCGCCTCAGTGAAAATTAAGGAGGTTCCCTATCGCTCTTCCCCTTACATTATGAACGGCAGCTTAAAGAATTTCCAATCAATTCTGTTAAAAAATTAGCATTTGTTGTCAGAAACATACTATATTGCGCATTGCTTAAACGTTTAACCTAATAAATGATCAGAAAATGAAACAATATTACCTACGGATGGATGAGGGGGGCTTATCCGTTCTATTTCGCTATCTATGTATAGCGAGTTGCCTCTTCTTTATGGGAAGTTTAATGGCCCAGACATCTACTTATGACAACGCGGCCGATTGGGATGTTTTTCCGGTAGGCAACCTAACGGTACAAGAAGTTTCCGATGCCTTGGCCACAGACGGGGCGGCCATTGAGATCACCACAGCTATTAGTACCGTTAATTGGTATGATGCATTGATACAGACGTTTCAAAACAACACGCCCGCCATGGTAAACGGAAAAGAGTATACCGTAAGCCTTAAGTATCGTGCAGCAAGTGATCGTCAACTACGTGTAATCATCGCTGGTAGACCCACCGATACCTATGGTCCGGAAGACAACCGATACTATGAGGAGTTCGTAAATGCCACGACCGAGTATCAGGATTTCTCTTTCACCTTCGTTTCCAACGACTTGGTCGAAGGTACTTTGCACCTACAGCTATTCGCAGGTGGTGACGACACCTCATTCTTTATAGATGAAGTTACCATCTCGGTAACCGAACCCGAAATTCCCGAAACCTATGCTGAAATCGGTGATTGGAGTGTATTCCCGGTCGATAATCTTACACTTACGGAAGAGGCGGATACTGACGCACTTAATGGCAACGCTATTAAAGTGATGACCAATATAGAGACGGCAAATTGGTGGGAAGCATTGATACAAACACAACAAGATCAAGCAATATCTATCGTTAACGGAAACGAATATACGGTTCGTTTTCAATACAAATCAGAAGCCGACCGTCAGGTTCGTGTCGTGATTGCCGGGCGTCCGACCGATACGTACGGACCGGAGGACAATCAGTACTATAGTGAATTCATCAACAGCACGGGTACCTACCAAGAATTCAGCTATACATTTACCTCCAATGATACCCAAGCAGGCACCGTTCATGCGCAACTTTTTGTAGGAGGCAACGCGACACCCTTTTTCTTGGATGACTTCAAAATTACCGAACAGGTAGGCACACCCCCGGATGATGAAAACTACGACACCGTGGCAGACTGGGACGCTTTTCCAATCGATAATTTTACAATTACCGAAGAGGCCGATGCCGATGCCATAAATGGTTCGGCCATCAAGTTTACTACCGAGGTCACCACGGTTAACTGGTACGATGCGTTGTTACAAACTTTTCAATCGAACACCCCTGCGCTTGCCGAAGGCAATCAATACACCATACGCTTTCGCCATAGGGCCGAAGCTGACCGACAAATACGGGTGGTCATTGCGGGGAGGCCTACGGACACCTATGGCCCTGAAGACAATCAATATTACAGTGAGTTTGTAAATGTTTCCAACACCTATCAAGACTTTAGTTTTACCTTCGCCTCTACCGATACCGAGCCTGGTTCGGTTCATGTGCAATTATTTGCCGGTGGGGACGAAACCGGTTTTTTCGTAGATGATTTTGATATTACGGTAGATGATGGTACTCCAACCGGGGAAGAACCCTTCGAGGATGTGGATAAATGGAATACCTATCCGACCAATACCCTTGTTCACGAAATCGTTACAGACGCTAGTGCCGTGAATCAAGAAGCCATCAAAGTTTCTGTAGACTCCACTACGACCTTGGTCGATCAAGAGTGGTACAATGCCGGTTTCCAGATATTACAAGACGAAGGAGTGGTAGAAGAAGAGGGGAAACGATATCGAGTCTCTTTCCGTTACCGTGCAGATTCTGACAGACAGGTTTGGTTTGGATTGCGATCGCGACCTTACGACACCTTCGGAACTGACGACACCGATTATTTCGGCAACTTCCTCAACTTTACATCTGAGTACCAAGACTTTATTCGGACCATAACGGTGACCGCTCCAGACTCCGTGCTATCGACCATATATACCGCTTTTTTTATGGGAGGGAGTGATGTTCCGATCTATATAGATAATTTTCAAATTGTAGAGGCCGCCGAACTTAGAACAGAACCGACGACCCTTTACGTAAACCCAATAGGGAGTGATACCAATCCTGGTACTTCCAATACAGCAGAAGGAGCTTTCAGGACAATTGGCCAGGCATTGTCACAACTAATCCCTGGAGATTCTTTATTGATAGCGGATGGTCTGTATCAAGAAAATTCCCTTGAACTAGAAAATATCAAAGGAAACCCCGATTTGGTCACTACCGTAAAGTCTATTAACAGATGGGGTGCCAAAATCGAGGGTACGTCGCAATACGATGAACTTTTTGCTATTGTGAATAGTGATTATATTGTTATCGATGGAATCGAAGTTTTCAACAACAATAATGTCGAGTTGGAAGATTGGAACGCGGGCGTAGAGGCCACCGGATCCAACCACGTGACCATTAAGAACGTATATGCGCACGATTGCGGTTGTAACGGTATCAGCGGTCGCGAAGGCGACTATTTCACCTTTGAAAACAATGTGCTACAAGACAACGCAAAAACAAACCCGTACAATTGTAGCGGCATGAGTATTTACCAACCCATCGCCCTAGACGATGCACCAGGATATCATATCATTATCCGCAACAACGTGGCTTTTGAAAATGAGTGTAGACTTCCCTTTTCTCCCAGGGGTTTCACGATTCCTACAGATGGAAACGGAATTATTCTAGATGATTTTAACCATACTCAAAGCGAAGGGATACCTGCATACACTCCTAACACTTTGGTAGAAAACAACCTTACCTTTAATAACGGAGGTGCCGGAATAAAAATATACGAGGTCGCCAATGCGACCATTCGTAACAATACGGCTTGGCACAATAATTATGTACTACGAGAATTTTCGGGAGGACTAGGAGATATCGGGGTGCAAGCGGTCAATGGTGCTATTGAGATCTACAACAACATTTCTGTAGAAGAGTTTGGACAGGAAAACGGACATGGTTTGTTTATCCAAACCACAAATGAAGCAACGGTTGCCCTTGAGAACAATATTGTTGTTGGGTCCAGAAGTTTTGAAGGTGCCGTCCCGATCGAACAGGACAACACCTTTGTATCGGTCAATCAGCAATCCTATCCGGCTTTTACCAATGCCACGACCGATATACAATTTAGCAGCGCATCCGATTTTAGAAACTACTTTGGCCTTCGAGAAATCAGTCCGGCCATCGATGCCGGTAATACCGATTTAGGGGCCGTTAAGGATTTGGAGGGAATAGATCGGCCCATAGGCAGTGCAACGGACATTGGGGCTTATGAGGGGCCAACGGACTCCGATACACCATTACCTCCCGACGAAACCTTGATCGCGACTATTCAAAATACACAAACGCCTATTGTTATCGATGGTCTCAAAGACGGTGCCTATATTGGTGGAGTAAACGATATTACGAAGCAATCGGTTTCGCTTGAAGACGTTTCGGATCGCGATGATCTTTCCGCAAGTTGGACGGCCCTTTGGGACGAAACCAACTTGTACCTTCAAATAGCCGTGACCGATGAGACCATTACCGACGATTCAGCTGATACCATTGATGACGATAGTATCGAGATACATATCGATGGTGACAATTCCAAAGCGGAAAACTACAACGACGATGACTATATTTTCCTTTTGGGAACAGGAACGGGAGCTACCTTGCAAGAGTTATTGCGGAACGATGTTTCCGGGGTTGATGCCGAAGTAACCGATACCGATACGGGCTATAGTGCCGAGATTGCGATTCCATGGACTAAGATCGGGGTTACACCCACTGATAGTCTTAAAATAGCTTTGGATATTCAAATAAACGATGATGATACCGGTGGGGCACGCGATAGTAAAATAGCCTGGCAAGACCTCTTGGAAGACAATACGACGATTCCCTCACGGCTTGGAGAGGGGCTTATAGTGGTCTTACCCCCACCTCCCGCCGTTGCCAAAACAGCAGTTCCCGTGGAAATAGACGGAGTCGAGGATACTTCCTGGAATTCCCCCGATACCATTTCAATTGAAACCAATGTGTCAGGTGAGGTAAGCGATTCTGATGATCTGGCCGGTACCTGGAAAGCACAATGGGACGAAAATGCGCTTTACTTCTTTATTTCTGTTACCGACGACGACCTTCAAAATGATAGCGACCCTTGGTATGAAGACGACGGGGTGGAAATTTACATCGATTCCGATAATTCAAAAAATACGACCTACGGCAGCGATGACCACCAACTAACTATTGGTTGGAACAACGGAAACCTCATAGAGGACACCAAGGATAACATCGGACCTGGTTCAACGGTAGCTGTGGTAGACACAAATCAAGGGTACGATGTAGAAGTTTCCATTCCTTGGAGTGCACTGGGTCTGACCCCTACTGCAGGGCAATTTATCGGATTGGACGTGCATATCATCGATGATGATGAAGGTGGTGCACGTAGTGGTAAGTTATCATGGTTTTCACAAATCGATGAATCGTATCGCGACCCGTCGCTCTTTGGAAACATCTTCCTAAAAGATGCATCAGATCCGGGAAACGACACCGCCTACGGCGAGGTAGGAAATACCGCCGGTAATCATATTTGGAATACCGTCAACTACAACAACACATATACCGACCCTGTGGTGGTCATGGGGCCGCTGAGCACCAATGGCAACCAGCCCGCTACGGTTCGGGTAAAAAATACTGCCGGGGCAGGTTTTCAATGGCAAGTAGATGAATGGGCCTATCTCGATGGTCCCCATTTGGTTGAAAGTATCAGCTACATGGTGGTAGAAACTGGGAGCCATGTAATGGAAAACGGTTCAAATCTCGTTGCGGGAAAAGCCGACGTAGGAACGTCGTGGACAACGGTTTCCCTTCCCGCGATTTTTAATGATGCCCCCATAGTAGTACCGCAGGTAATCACTGTCAACGGCGGACAACCTGTAGATGTTCGAATTCGAAACATCTGTGCGACCTCTTTTCAATTGAAACTACAGGAGGAAGAAAATGGCGGAGATGGCTCTGGAAATAGGGCCCATGCCATTGAAACCATCGGTTGGGTAGCCATTGAAGCAGGAACGGCATCCGGTGATGGCACAGGGCTTTTAGAGGTAGCCAATACCGGTAACGTGGTAGATCATAAGAATTATCAGCTCAACTTTGGGCAATCTTACCCCAATGACCAAAGGGTATTTATAGCCCATGAACAAACGACCAATGGTGGCGATCCAGGTACTCTTCGTTTCAAGAGCAATTCATTCGCTATAAACGGTATCACCCTCTTTTTTCAAGAAGAAAAATCAAAAGACCAGGAAACCGGCCATGTTAAAGAAAATGTTGGTTTTGCAGTTTTCGGCAGTACAGGCGACTTAATCGCCGGGAATACCACGCTCAATAGTGCTCAAGGTCAAAACTTGGAAATCCAGGTGCCACGTGAAATCCTGTTATACCCAAACCCTACTTTCGGCGAAGCTAAAGTGGCGATGACCGGTATGGTATTGGCCAAGGGTACGCTAACCGTCATGGACCTGACGGGTAATACAGTGCTACGAGCCCAGATTTCGGAAGATAAAGATAGCATAGATGTAGCTAGCTTACCTAACGGACTTTATATCGTACGGATCAATGCGGGAGACGCCTCTTATACAACGAAACTTTATAAGCAATAAGAAATCTTTCTTCTGATATCTTACAAGGGGCCACTTTAAAACGTGGCCCTTTTTTTTATCTACAGACCCTATTTTCTGTTGTAACAAAAAAAGCTAATTGCATAGTATTTCCTTTCCCAATAGGCTTTCATGCAACGCAGTAAGCCAAGACCTGATGTGCATATTTTATTTGAAGACTCTGCCCATTTTCATAAAAATCGGAAAACATACACTCTTTTTTTCTTCTGGCCCCCATACATTCTGAAGTTTAGACATGAATGCTTTCAGCGGGTCCCTTCCCGAATGTTGCCTACGATAGTGCTGTACACTTGACCATGAATTGAAATAGCCTTCCAAATGTGCCAAATCCCATTCTATACGAATAACGTGTTTTGAGGGAGTCGGTATCTCGGTAAAAGGGAAAGGAATGCTTTCATAAGCACTATCGATATGTTTGCGCTCAGCGTTCCAATAAGGCCCTATCACTTCGCTGTAGAAACGGTCTATCTGCCTGTTTAAGGGTTCTGTTATTCGAAGTAGTCCATAGCCCCAAATAGCTATAACGGCACCATTTTTGGATACCCGAACTACCTCCCGATAAAAAGCATCAAAATCAAACCAGTGCAACGCTTGCGCCACCGTAATCAAATCAAAGGTGTTTTCGTCAAAAGTGGTCTTTTCGCCTCTTTCGACACGATAGGTGATCGCATCCTTTTTTTCTGCCAAGGCCAGTTGTGCCTCGCTGATATCCGTTGCATACACCCTGCGAAAATGAGGTGCCAATGAAACAGCGACCTGCCCGTTACCTGTTCCACAGTCCCAACAACAATCGGTGCTCTCCACATGAGACAAAATCGCATCGTAGAGCGCTAAGGGATAGGTGGGACGAAACTTCTTGTAACCATCGGACTGTGCTGAGAATACATCCAATGGTTTCTTCATTTGAATCGACCTTTAAGCATAAAATTATAGCAGCTTGGTAATAATATCTTCCTCTGAAATACCTTCGGCCTCTGCTTTGTAGTTCTTTATAATCCTATGGCGTAGTATTCCCATAGATACCGCCTGAACATCCTCGATATCGGGCGAGTACTTGCCATTGACGGCTGCATGGGCCTTTGCGCCTAAAACCAAATTTTGAGAAGCTCTTGGTCCGGCTCCCCAATCAATGTACTGCTTTACAAATTCGCTTGCCGATTCCAGATTTGGCCTTGTAGAATTTACCAGCCGTACGGCATAGGCCACCACATTATCCGGGACAGGAATTCGCCTTACCAAATGTTGCACCTCCAAAATCTCTTTAGAACTAAACAACGCGTTAATGGTGGGAGAAACGTCGTCTGTAGTGGTTTTTACTACTTGTATTTCCTCCTCAATAGACGGGTATTTAAGTTCAATGGCGAACATAAAACGATCTAACTGTGCTTCTGGTAGTGGATAGGTACCTTCCTGTTCTATCGGGTTTTGTGTGGCCAACACAAAATAGGGCCGTTCCAATCGATGTTGCTGACCCGCGATGGTCACCGCCCGTTCCTGCATGGCTTCAAGCAAAGCCGCCTGTGTCTTAGGAGGGGTACGGTTAATCTCATCGGCCAGGATAATATTCGAGAAAATAGGGCCTTTGATGAACTTAAAATTCCGATTTTGGTCGAGTACTTCGCTTCCTAAGATGTCACTTGGCATCAAATCGGGCGTAAACTGTATACGCTTAAAGTCAAGTCCTAAAGTTTGGGCTATGGTGTTCACCATAAGCGTTTTTGCCAAACCGGGCACCCCTATCAGCAAAGAGTGGCCACCTGTATAAATCGATAATAAAATCTGATCGATGACCTCATGCTGGCCTACGATGGCCTTGGCAATTTCTTGTTTGAGCGCTTGGTGTTTTTGTACAAGCTGGGTGATAGCAGTAACGTCCGACATGTTATTCCTTCATCCAATTATTGGCAAACTCGCAGTCTCTCCTGGTCTCATTGACACTGATATAGGTGTCTTTGATGTGTTTGTCCATCCACTTTTTGATGGCTTTGTACTGCTTCTCTGTTTTTGCCAGTTGCTGAATCTTTAGATAATCCTTGGAAAAGTCGGCCACGTGTTCATCGTAGCGATCGGTTACTTGTAATATTTTATACGATGGCCCTCCTCCACGCTGGTCTTGCTCCAAAATAGGTCGCGAAATTTCATCATCCTTGAGGTTTCTCACCTGATTGTAGAGTGTAGGGTCCATTTTTGTGAGTTCAAAACGCGAATCAAAGTTGATCGGATTTCGCAGTACACCACCATCGAATTTGGTTTCCTCCTCATCGGAAAAATTGAGAGCGGCTTGGGCGAAGGTATATTTACCGTCCATAATTTGTTGTCGAATACTATCAAGCTCTATTCGAGCGTTTTCCAATGCTTTTTTGGAAATTTCGGGCTGTATCAAAATATGACGAACATCACGTTCTTGACCCCGAATCTTTTCAATGTACATAATGTGATATCCGAACATGGTTTTAAAAGGATCGGATACCTCGCCCTCTTGCAGGCTGAAGGCCACATCTTTGAACTCTTTCACATAGCCAGATTGTTTTGTAATGGCTTCGATAAGCCCCCCTTTTGACTTGGTAGGTCCCTGGGAGTACAAAATTGCCTTTACGCTGAAACTGGAGTCGTTATCCTCAACATCTGCCTTTATCTTATTTAACTTATCGATGACCGCCTGTATTTCCGCATCGGTTGGCTTCGGTTGTTTTACAATTTGGGCAATCTCCAATTCAGCACCAAAAACGGGTCTTTCGTCTTCTGAAATCCGATTGAAAAACTGGCGCACTTCTTCAGGAGTGACCTCTACTTTGCTTACTATTTCTTGCTGCATTTTTTCGGACAGCATACGCAACTTATTGATTTTGTAGAGCTCTTCCCTAAAACTGGTCTCATCCGGTTTTTTGTAGTATCGCAATACCTTTTCCATAGAACCGATTTGCTGTACAAGGGATTGTAATTGTCGTTCTCCCGTGGCGTTTACCTCATCATCGGAAACTAAAATACTATCCTGAACCGCCTGATGGGCATACAAACGATCCTCCATTAACTTTCCCAACAAGCCGCATTGGGTAATATCCTCGGTCGCCGCTCCCTGACTCTTCAGGTCAATTAGGGTCTTTTCGATGTCGGATTCCAAGATAACATAGTCTCCAACAACCGCTGCAATACCGTCTAACTTGATTTTTTTAAAAGAATTCACCGTATCTTTTTGTGTAACATCGGCTTCCACCACCATCTGTTGAGGGGCCACCTGTGTGTCGGGAATACTATCCCCCACTTGACCGACCATAGCGGCCCACGATAACAAAAAAATGCTTAATACGGCTCTATTACTCTTCCACATAAACTTCAAAATCTTTATCCTTAATGGCCTCATCGATTATCTCTGTTTCTAATTTTCGTATGTAATTCAGTTTTCGTCGACTTAAAAGCACCTGTTTTATGGTAGGTTCTATAAAAGAGAGTGGTGCGATGTCATTAGGCTCTCGAACATCAGTTATTTTGCTCAAATATACCCCCTTTGCGTCCTCTAACTCAAAAAATTGTGATTTTTTTAAGTATCGCCCTTGGTTGTCAAAGGTGAGGGGAGGAATCTCGTTA
This sequence comes from uncultured Flavobacteriaceae bacterium, assembly GCA_947493175.1. Taxonomy (GTDB): domain Bacteria; phylum Bacteroidota; class Bacteroidia; order Flavobacteriales; family Flavobacteriaceae; genus Pelagihabitans. The sequence goes on from CANLQD010000003.1 coordinate 147,051, forward strand.
ATCACCCGAGAGGCGCGAATCCATATAGAATCGTTAAAGTTCAGCTTCTTGAACTGGACCCCTATCGAGTCGAGGTAGACCACATCTTCGGTACTAAACCTTTTCAATTTTTTGATGACCTCATCTTTGTTCAAAAATTGTTTTGGTAGCTGTATGTAACGTAGTTGCACCACTTTTTCCTTTAGGCGAAAATTCTCTTTTTCCGAATTGTAAAAGTCTTTCAGCTGTTTCTTGCTTACGATCGAATCACTACCTTGTTGTACAAGCGCTTCTTTGTAGGCCCGGGTATACAAATCGTTTTGGTAGTTCGTAACGAGATTATCGAACTCCGCGAGTTTTTCCTCTGGAAGATTAATTTTAGCCTTAGCCAACAATAGTTGTTTGGAGGCCCAGTTGTTGATGTAATCGGTAACGAACGAAACACTGTCCTCCTTCGAAATGGCATTCGGCAGCAAAGGTGCAACATCTGACTGGTACAGGTAGGCCTCCCCTACCCTGGCCAGTGGTTTTTCTTCCCCACCATTGGTAAACATACCATTACAGGCTCCCAACAGTAAGACCAATGGTACGACCGCAACCAGATTTAAAAAGGATATAATCCGGGTTTTTGAAAACTGCATCTTGCAAAAATAATAATTACGAGCTGGTAGACAAGAAGTTGTCTTATTCCTTAACAGATTTTTATCGCCCGTATAGAATTTAGTACTTTCGTGTTGTCAAAATCGAATATTCCTTAGAACCTCACAAATTGAACCGGAAAATAAAACTCATATGGGACTTTAAAGGCCCTGCTGCTGCGAAAACGGCGGAACATCACGAAAAGCATTTAAAGGAGTTTATCGCAATTGAGGGCCTGTTATTGAACATTACAGGGTACCAAGAACTACATGACATGCATAGTGTGGCGTTCATGGTTGTTGAAGAGTCGCAGATGATTACCGTACGTGATGCCCTAAAACCCCATCGGGGCGAAGTGTTCGAGGATTGAAACCGTAAAACCGACCAGCACCAATGAAAAAATACGCCCTACTCACCCTCCTAGGAACATTGATACTTAGCATCTCTTGTGGCGACGCTACTAAGGATTCAAATCCGCTAGAAATGGTGCTTGCTTCCGAAAAACCGACCATCAAAAGGGTCATGGACAGTATTGATCGGTACGAGGTACAAATCCGTTACACCCAAATCGACAGACATAACGATAGTGTTCTTTTTACCGATTACGATTTTCAAGTATCCGATGACCGTTATTTTTATCCAGCCAGTACCGTAAAATTCCCGACCGCGGTACTCGCACTGGAAAAGCTCAACCAAATCGATACATTAAACCAAGACACTCGTTTTTATGTCGAAGGTGATTCGGTCGAAACTACGTTTGCCAACGCTGTTTCCAAAATTTTTGCGGTTAGTGACAACAACGCCAACAACCGGTTGGTAGAATTCTTGGGTCAGAATGCCATTAACGAAAGCCTCCTAAAAAAAGGTATCACCCCGGTGCGCATATCACATCGCCTCGGGTACCATACAGATGATGTTACTACCAAACCGCTGATCATCTATTTGAACGATAGCACTACCGCCACCACGCGACCCACTATCAATTCCGAGCCAAAACCTCTAGCGCTCGAACGTATTCAAAAGGGTATCGGTTATTATGCCGATGACTCCCTAATGACCGAACCTTTTGATTTTAGCCTTAAGAATTACTATCCCGTTTCAGCACAGCATGGGCTGATAAAAAGAGTTGTTTTTCCGGAGCAGTTTAACGAGGAAGAGCGTTTTGACCTGAGCACGAAACAACGGGATTTTCTTTTGTCTGCCATGCATACGCTTCCAAAAGAAGTTGGCTACGACCCGGAAGAATACTATGATGGTTACTGCAAGTTTTTTCTTTTTGGGGATACGAAAGAGAATATCCCGGAACAAATTAAAATTTACAACAAAGTTGGGTTCGCCTACGGCACCTTGACTGATTGCGCCTATATTACCGATAGCAAAAATGAGATTGACTTTTTTTTGACCGCTACGATATTGGTCAATAAAGACGGTGTTTTCAATGATGATCAATATGAATATGACGAAGTGGGAATTCCCTTTCTAGCGGAACTTGGGAGGCAACTTTATGCGTATGAACTGCAGCGAAAAAAATAGGGCCTAAAGATTGTGTACGTTGACATATCCTCAAAATACCATCGACTCATATTGAAGTTATTTAAACTTTTTGGATTCAAGCGAAAATCAGCATTTTTTTGGCCATTTGAAGACCTTTTTGAGATGTATAGCAGGGCCACGGAACGAGAAAAAGGCGAAAAATGGTCTAAAGAGGGCGATTTTATAGCGAATCGAGAAAGTTTAAATGACTTCATTGTCAAAAAAGTAGAAATCAAAAGTGGTAAGAATCAATAAATACTTGAGTGAGGTCGGTTATTGTTCTCGACGTGCCGCCGATAAACTTATCGAGCAGGGAAGGGTCACTATCAATGGAAAGGTTCCCGAGATGGGCACTAAAATTGTCAGGGGAGACGAGGTTCGGGTCGATGGCCAGCTCATTTCGGAACCAAAAGAGAAACCGGTCTATATTGCCTTTAACAAACCAATCGGCATCGTCTGTACTACGGATACCGGTGTCGAAAAAGACAATATTATAGATTATATCAACTACCCCAAACGTATTTTTCCCATTGGCCGATTGGACAAACCGAGTGAAGGGCTTATTTTCTTGACAAACGATGGCGACATTGTAAATAAGATATTAAGGGCGCGCAATCACCATGAAAAAGAATACGTGGTGTGGGTAAACAAGCCCATAACACCCTCTTTTTTAGCACGTATGCGAAAAGGTGTACCTATTTTAGGAACAGTTACTCGGGAATGCGAGGTAGCGCAAATAGATACGCGACAGTTCAAAATCATTCTAACGCAAGGACTTAACCGTCAAATTCGCCGTATGTGTGAATACCTTGATTATAAGGTTACCCGATTAAAACGTGTTCGGATTATGAACGTATGCCTAGATGTTCCCGTGGGCAAATGGCGTTATTTAACGGATGCAGAACTACGGGAAATAAATCGCTTGGTAGCCGACTCTTCCAAAACGCATACCTAATCGTTATTGTAACGCTTACAAATGAATCTAGCGATATATCAACTACAGGAACGGTATCTCCCTACCTAAAGAGACAGCCGAATTATGATCAACCTGTATATTTGATTCAAAAGAATATTCATGGATTTTATCATCCTTCTGTTTCTCTGTTTTGTGTTTTTAGGGGTTGTTCTCTCTGTGTTATTCCTACTTAAAAAGAAAGGAGATCGTTTTGCAAATACCATTCTTTCGCTCTACACCTTTTTATTCTCAACAGAGCTATTGAACAATGCGCTGCGATGGTCGGGAGCAATCAAGGAATCTACCTTTGTGCATTTCAACCTGGCACATTTTCCCCTGTGGACCGTGTATGGCCCCCTATTATATATTTACATTCGCCGGGTCGTAACCGGAAAAGGCCTGCAGTGGAAAGATCTTTTGTTCCTGATTCCCACAATAACCATCATTGCGGTACTATTCCCTTTTTACAAATTAGGAACAACCGATAAGCTACAGGTAATACAACAAGGGGCCGAATTTCAATTTATTCCTTGGCCATGGTATGGCATTTGGTTAGTAATCGCAGTGCTATTCTTCTACGCCTTTTTTACCTATTTCAGTTTTTGGCGAAATAAAAAAGTGGGGTATCGAGAAAATAAATGGATGAAATGGTTTGTGGGATCCTACTTCGGTTTTGCCTATATGTTCGCGCTCTATATTACACTTACTTGGTTTGGTCTTATGGATCCCAAATACGACTATTTCGTAGACATTGTAATTGTTTTCTTTATTGGGTTACTCGCGTTTTTCGGTTTTGTTCAGCCCGAAGTGTTCGAGGGAAAGCCTATTGAAAAGCTGCTTCCCTTTGTAAAATATCGAAAAACGGGACTTTCAGATGCCCTTTCGTTGGAAATGAAACAGAAGCTCATACGCATTATGGAAACCGAAAAGCCTTATTTCAACAACGAGCTTCGTCTCGATGACCTTTCCAGATTAATGAATTTGTCCAGAAATCATACTTCACAAATCATCAATGAGCATTTTAATCTCTCGTTTTTTGACTTTGTGAACAAATACCGCGTCAAGGAAGCCAAGAACTTATTGATGGGCAATGGGGAAAACAGACTCACAATGACCCAAATAGCCTATGATGTTGGCTTCAACAACAGGGCTTCTTTCTACAAAGCTTTTAAAAAATTCACCGATGTAAACCCAACGGTCTACAAGCAACAAGCAAGCGCCTCTTAGTCATTTATCATTACTGTAAACTTGTAAAGGTATACAGGAAGATACACCTGCGAAGCGCCGAGTAACTACCTTGCCGACACCAAAGAACCTCCCGTTATGCAAAGACATGTAGTTGTACTTTTTTGGGGTTTGTGCCTGTTACTCACTTACAACTGTGAAACAGAAAACAGCACATACAACATACCCACGCCCTTAATGGGTTCTTGGGAAATGGAAGGGATACAATGGAGGTCTTCGGATACAACGATTACAATCAAGGATGTACAACCGGGAATACTCTTGGTAACATCTTCGAAATACAGCCTTATGTGGACACCAATCGATGGGCCTAGAGTTTCTTTCGAGAGGCTTTCGGCACCCAGCGACAGTGAAATCAAATCAGGATTCGCTTCGGTTATCTTCAATGCGGGAACATATAAAGCGACTGATAGTACCTTTTCCACTATTGCCCAAATTGCCAAAGTACCCGGCTTTGAAGGTGGGCATCAGTTTTACCGATATCGGTTGAAAAATGACCGATTATGGCTTACGATGTACGATGAGACCTACCCAGACGGAAGCAAACCAGAATGGTCCGGAAAATGGGAAACCAATTTTTTATTGAAACGTATCACAAAAAATCAATCTTCGTTATGAAGAACATGACCGTCATTCTAGTTTTAGCCAATAACAACTACTAATCAACTGGGTAGCAACACAAACGACACATTTTATTAAGAAAAATTAACATGTCATTCAACAAATTTGTAGTAACTTTAATAAGCTTAGTATCAAATAACAAACGTATGAAACAAATAATATCATTATCCAAAAAATCCTTCTTCATGGGACTGTTCCTAATGTTCATGATAGGGGTACACTACGACAGTACTGCGGCCATTTATTTCCAAGACGACCTGCAAAAAACTTCTTTTAAGCAATACAAGGGGGAAGTACTTGATAAGGACAGCAGAAAACCCTTGGTATTCGCCACACTATCTTTGGAGGGAACCAATATTAGTACTATCAGCAATACCGAAGGCGAATTCGCCTTAAAAATCCCAACAAATATCTCGGAGGGGAATGTATTGATATCATTCCTTGGTTACAAGACAAGGACCATCCCGTTAACAGACTTGACCAATGGGAACAACAAAATCTTTATGGAAGTATCGGCCTTGGAGTTGACCGAGGTAAATTTGACCATACCGAAAGATGCAGGTAACTTGGTGCGAGAGACATTGAAGAAAAAAGGAGACAACTATTTTGATGACCCTACGTTAATGACTGCTTTTTATAGGGAAACCATTAAAAAGCGAAGAAAAAATATTTCGCTTTCCGAAGCAGTGGTCAATATTTACAAGACCCCATATAATTCTGATCGTAAAGATGCGGTAAAACTCTACAAAGCCCGGAAAAGTACCGATTATTCAAAATTGGATACGGTGGCCCTTAAATTACAGGGCGGTCCTTTTAATGCCCTTTTTGTAGATATTATGAAATATCCAGAGTACATTTTTACGGAGGCTTCTTTGGACAATTACGACTTTAGTTTTGATCGTTCTACCCGTGTGAACAATAAGCTATTATACGTAGTCAGTTTTAAACAGCGCGCGGGAATCCAGGAACCACTCTACCAAGGAAAATTATTCATTGATGCCGATCGGAAAATTTTAACCAGTGCTATCTACACCCTGAATATTACGGACAAGGAAAAAGCTGCAAGGCTGTTTGTACGTAAAAAACCTGCAAAAGCATCGGTTTGGCCAACGGAAGTAGCCTATCGTGTAGACTATAGGGAAAAAGACGGCAAATGGTATTACGGATACAGCAACGTACTCTTGGAATTTAAAGTCGACTGGGACAAGAAACTATTTAATTCAGTGTATAGCATGACCTGTGAAATGGCGGTCACCGACTGGGAAAAAAATATCGATGGAACAACGCCGAAATATAAGGATAGAATGCGATCTTCCATTATTCTAAACGATGAGGCAGTTGGCTTTGCCGACCCTGACTTCTGGGGAGAGTACAATATCATCGAACCCGAAAAATCGATCGAATCGGCCATCAAAAAAATACAGCGCCAACTAAGACGTTCCAAAAACCAAGGAGGTACGTCGGCACCATAACCACTTACGCAAACAAGCTCTAAAAGCCGCTATCGGATAGGTTCGATAGTGGCTTTTTTTATATTACATAGAGGGATAATCCCTTTCATTTCAACGGTTTGAAGAAAAAGAGCAACCCTATTTTGAAACAACCAAGACTAACCATTTTTCACAGACACCTTACAAATAGCAATCGCCATAACCGAAAAATCTATAGGCCTCCAATACACGCCCCTGTTTTCAGGGAGTACTATTTCACTGAAACCTTTGTAATCGCTATACCAAAGTTCTTTCATATTTGTAACCGAAAACCTCATCTCCCAAAACCAAATAAATTAAAAAAATCAGCGTTTACTTTTTAACTTTCATACGTACACCAATTAAAATTCCACACATGAAAAACGTATTACCCAGATTCCAAAGACCCTTACAAGGAATCGACGAACCAAGAACCGATGTCTCGTATTGGGACAAAGCAATGGATGCTTACGACGCCAAAAATCATAGGCTCGCACTTATTGAAACCATCAACTATATCAACCCGGAAATTCTATCGAGGAAGGATACCAGTGGGGATATAGCCATCGTTCATAATCAGGGTTCAGCGGAAATACAGGTAAACATTGATCAAAATACCTTTTCAGTAAAGGCACCTTTCCTCAAAATAACCGAGTCTACCAACAAAGTGGCCTTATACCGCAAAGTGGCCGAAGTGAATTTTGCTCCACTGACACTTGCACAGATACATCTTACGGACAAGGAACTTTGGTTCGAATATGCGATGCCAATTGCGCTATGTCAACCTTATAAGGTTTATGATGTGCTTCGTGAAATCTCTGTATTCGCAGACGATTATGACGACGATTTCGCAGAAAAATACAAAGCTGAATTTTACAAAGAACCCAACACACAACCTTTGACCGGGGAAGAAGCGGAACAGGCATGGCAACAGATACAGAACATTCTCGAAGACTATAAAAACTACAGTGCTTTTTTCAAAGAAAAAAGATGGAACGATTTCCAATGGGATATTACCGTTATCTCAATACTTAAAATCGTTAACATGCCCTATACCCATGGTACCTTACGCACCAAATTACAGGAATATGTGACCAACATGTTCGACAATAATATCGATTTTCAATATCGAATAGACCGTGGAACCAATTTTATGCAAGAGCTTTGTGGAAAATCGAAAGAGGACTTCTTGAAAGACCTGTATCATGCAGACGCTTTTATCTCGCTTAAATGGCGTAGTTCGGTACAGATTCTTCAGGACGAAGTAAAACGTTTTGAAAATACGGTAAACTCTTATGTAAAAAATCAAGACAATTTTTCGCTATGCTACTACCTACAGTATAACTTCTTATACATGCTTTACAACTTTAACGTAGAGGAACACCAAAAAAATGCCATTTACAATGTGCTAGAGCAAGTTTCGGGGCTAGAACCCAACCTAGCGGCGCCAAAATTACTTAAAACCTATTATGCCTTTTTAGATGGTAAAAACCACACTACGGCAAACAAGGCCAAAGGCAAAGGATTTTTCGCCAAACTTTTTGGATAATCAACCCTAACAAAGACAATCGAATGGAAAATATTAAAAAATCAGTTTTTAAAATCATTACGGCATCTGGGACGGGCAGTGGTTTTACCGTAAGTGGAAAAAATATCATCATCACCAACTATCACGTTGTGGCCGGTGAAAAAACCGTGGCTATCGAAGACTACAAGAAAGATCGTTTTGTGGCGAATGTGGTCATGGTGAACCCAGAAGTAGATTTGGCCTTCTTGCATGTTGACGGCTTTGAGAATACCGAAACCGACATCACCCTAGAAGAAGATGTGGTTATCATGAACACCCATAAAGTGTATATCAATGGCTATCCTTTTGGGATGCCATATACCATTACGGAAGGTATTATTTCTTCGACCCACCAACCGATGGGCTCGAGACATTTCATCCAGACAGATGCTGCGGTAAACCCGGGAAACTCGGGCGGACCCATGCTAAACGAGGCTGGCAACCTTATCGGGGTAACTACCTCCAAGTTTACCAATGCTGATAATGTTGGTTTTGGAATTAAACATTCGGACCTGATCAAGGAAATCAAGGATTTCACCTATGTTGACAACGCCTACCGGGTAAAATGCAACTCGTGCGATACCTATACGGTAGAACAAAGCGAATTCTGTAATAATTGTGGCAACAATATGGACATCTCTATTTGGGAGGAGTTTGAAAAGAGCCATTTTGCCAACTTTGTAGAGGAGGCCCTTACCGAACTGGGAATGAACCCTGTAATCGGAAGAGCCGGGAAAGATTTTTGGGAATTCCATCAAGGTAGTGCGTTGATTAGAATATTTGTTTTTAAACGCGATTATTTGGTGGCTACCTCACCTTTGAACAAGCTTCCTAAAACCAATCTAAGTGAGTTGATGGAATATCTGTTGGGAAACAATGTGAGTCCGTATACACTTGGCATCCATGAAAACAAGATTTTCTTGTCGTACCGCACCCATCTGTCGGATATCTTTACCGATCACGCAGAAAGCATCAAGGACAACATCAAAAATTTGGCGTTAAAAGCCGATGATCTGGATAATTTTTTCATGGATACCTACGGATGCGAGATGTCTATGGAATCCAAAGATGCATAGATCAGAACTCCAAGCGAAATAAGTTTGTTTATCAGTAGCACGCAACAGGGTTGAACGATTCTTCGTTTAAACACGAGAAGGCTCACGCTGTTGCGCGTTACAGCTCATTAAATCCAAAAGTGTATTAAGGTAAACTATATCCTTGTTTGTAGGAGAGAAATGTTTAGTTGGCTACCTCACTGATAAACTTCAGACGGTACAAACGCAGTTCTTCATCCTCGTAGTCTCCATCGAACTCGGCCAATGCGGTTTCGATATCATCTGTTTCGGCTTCCAAAAAATACTCGTGTATTTCTTCCTGTTGATCTTCATCGAAAAGTTCATCGATCCAGTATCCAAGATGTAGCTTCGTACCGCTAAAAACAATTTGTTCCATTTCCTTGATTAGCTCATCAAGCTCAATACCCTTGGCAGCGGCAATATCGTCGAGCGGTAATTTACGATCAATATTCTGTATGATATAGAGTTTGAGGGCCGAATTGGCCCCTGTTGACTTTACCACCAAATCGTCTGGGCGAACAATCTCATTTTCCTGTACGTAGTTGGCGATGAAATCTACAAAAGGTTGTCCGTACTTTTTTGCTTTTCCTTCCCCTACTCCATAGATATTCTGTAGTTCTGTCAGATTGATCGGATATTTCAGTGCCATATCTTGCAACGACGGGTCTTGAAATACTACAAACGGGGGTACTTCCAGCTTATCGGCCTGGGCCTTTCGTAAATTTTTTAATTGCTTCAGCAAACGCTCGTCACTTATACCCACACCTTTGGCGGCACTAACGATAGCGTCGTTCTGTTGTTCGCTGTAAGAGTGGTCTTTGGTCATCATAAACGAACTAGGGGATTTAAGGAACTCCCTGCCTTTATCGGTTAGCTGCAACACTCCGTATTGTTCTATTTCCTTATTCAAAAGTCCGGCCACCAGAACTTGTCTTATCAAGGCCATCCAATAACCCTTGTCTTTATGGGAACCGATTCCAAAAACGGCCTTCTCGTTTGTTTTGTGGGAAGCCATCATGGCATTCACCTTTCCTACAAGGGTCTTTACGATTTCTTTTGACTTGAATTTTTCGTTGGTCGCCTGAACGACTTGAATCAATTTTACGACCTCGTCCTTGGCCTCTTCCTTCTCTTTGGGGTTTCGTACGTTATCATCCATATCGGCACCCGCACCGTTTACCTCGTCGAATTCCTCGCCAAAATAATGGAGTATAAATTTTCTACGCGACATGGAGGTCTCCGCATAGGCAACTACTTCTTGCAATAGGGCATTCCCGATTTCTTGCTCCGCAACCGGTTTGCCAGACATGAACTTTTCTAGTTTCTCGATATCCTTATAGGCGTAAAAAGCCAAACAATGCCCTTCACCACCATCCCTACCGGCACGACCGGTTTCTTGGTAATAGCTCTCAATACTTTTAGGGATATCGTGATGAATTACAAAGCGAACATCCGGTTTGTCAATACCCATCCCGAAGGCAATGGTGGCCACGACCACATCAACATCTTGCATCAAGAACATATCTTGGTACTTGGAACGGGTTTTGGCATCAAAACCTGCATGATACGGAACCGCACTGACCCCGTTCACTTGCAATACCTGGGCCAATTCTTCGACCCTTTTTCGGCTCAAACAATACACAATACCGGATTTACCGGCATTCTTTTTTACAAATCGAATAATATCGGCATCTACATTGGCCGTTTTAGGCCGTACCTCATAAAAAAGATTGGGTCTGTTGAAGGATTCCTTGAAGACTTTGGCACCACCAATTCCCAGGTTTTTTATAATATCTTCTTGCACCTTGGGAGTGGCTGTGGCAGTTAATGCTATAATAGGTATGTCACTTCCCAAACGATTAACGATGGTTCGTAGATTTCGATATTCTGGCCTAAAATCATGGCCCCATTCAGAGATGCAATGGGCCTCATCGACAGCCAAAAAAGAAATGGTCACCGATTGTAAAAAATCTACATATTCGGCCTTGGTCAACGACTCTGGAGCAACATATAGGAGTTTGGTAACCCCGGAGGTAATGTCTTCCTTTACTGTTTTTACCTCTGATTTGGTGAGGGAAGAATTTAACACATGGGCAATACCGTTTTCTGAGGAGATACCTCGAATGGCATCGACCTGATTTTTCATAAGGGCGATCAAAGGAGAAACCACAATGGCGGTACCTTCTTGCATAAGTGCAGGTAATTGGTAGCAGAGCGATTTACCCCCGCCAGTGGGCATAATTACAAAAGTATTCGCACGGTTTAAGATATTCTGGACCACATCTTGTTGGAGGCCCTTGAAGGTGGAGAAACCAAAATATTGTTTGAGGGGAGCATGTAAATCTATTGCTTTCACAGCTGTTCTAGTCTTTTCCATGGGGGAACTAAGTCTATCGTATGTTTAATCAATTCCTTAAGATACCAATTTTTAATCTTTTTAAAGCAGAAATCGCGCCAAATCAATTTATACCGATTTAAAATTGCGATACGTTAAGATTGTGTAGTTTTGTATTCTAAATATAAGACATTCTTTTAGACCGCCACCATATAATTTTATAATTACGTTGAAGCAACCCCAGGCTATACTTGACATAGCAAAGAAAACTATAGGAATGCAAAGTGAAGCCATTCAACATGTGGCTACCTTGCTCGATAATGATTTTTCAGCTGCCGTAAACTGTATTTTTGCCTCACAGGGCAGGGTAGTCGTTTCGGGCATCGGAAAAAGTGCCATTATTGCGTCTAAAATCGTCGCTACCCTTAACTCTACGGGAACCCCAGCTATTTTTATGCACGCCGGTGACGCTATTCACGGTGATTTGGGAACCATTCAGGAAAACGATGTGGTTATATGCATCTCCAAAAGTGGAAGTACCCCAGAAATCAAAATGTTGGTACCACTGATCAAAAGGGGAAAGAACAAATTGATCGGTATGACCGGTAATCCCGATTCTTTTTTGGCACAACAGGCAGACTTTGTTTTGAACACCTTTGTTTCCAAGGAAGCTTGCCCCAATAACCTGGCACCCACGACAAGTACCACCGCCCAACTCGTTATGGGAGATGCCTTGGCCATCTGCTTGTTAGAATTACGTGGCTTTAGCAGTAAGGATTTTGCAAAATACCACCCCGGAGGTGCCTTGGGTAAAAGACTCTATTTAACCGTAGCAGATATCGTGAGGGGCAACCAAAAACCCTTTGTGACCGTTGATACCGATATTAAACAGGTTATCGTAGAGATTTCGGAAAAAATGTTGGGTGTTGCAGCGGTTCTGGAGAACAATAGGATTGTTGGTGTCGTGACCGATGGGGATATTCGTAGGATGCTGAACAAGTATGATTCGATCAATGGTCTTACCGCAAAAGACATCATGACCCGAAATCCCAAGACAATCGATATGGACGTACTGGCCGTTAAGGCCCTGGAATCGATGCAAGATAAGGGAATCTCACAATTATTGGCGGTAAAGGAAAATCGGTACGAAGGGGTGGTACACCTGCATAATCTAATCAACGAAGGTATCTTATAATGGCTAAGACGAAGACTGCGAACCCGAACGAAATGTCGTTCCTTGATCATTTGGAAGAATTACGCTGGCACTTGATTCGCTCCGTAGCAGCTGTTGTAATTATAGGGAGTGTCGCTTTTTTGATGAAGGATTTCATTTTCGATACGGTGTTGTTCGGTCCGAAAAAAATGGATTTTCCCACCTACCGTTTTTTTTGCACCATGGCTACTCTTTTCGGGATCGATTCTGACTTCTGTGGCGATGAATTTCCATTCACTATCCAAAGTCGTCTCATGTCCGGTCAGTTTTCGGCCCATATCTGGACCTCTATTTGGGCCGGTTTCATCGTTGGTTTCCCCTATGTGCTTTACGAAATGTGGAAGTTCATAAGCCCCGGTCTTTATGAAAAAGAACGAAAAAATTCCAGAGGGTTTATCGTCATTGCCTCCTTACTCTTTTTCATGGGTGCCCTTTTTGGTTACTATGTGGTAGCTCCCTTGTCTATTAGTTTCTTAGGCTCCTACCAAGTAAGTTCCGAAGTTACCAATGAATTCGACTTGGCTTCCTATGTCGCCGCTGTACGAACTTCGGTGATTGCCTGTGGACTCATTTTTGAACTTCCCATCATTGTGTATTTCCTTACAAAAGTAGGCCTGGTGACACCAGAAATACTCAAGAAATATCGAAAAATATCTTTGGTAGTGGTCCTAATTCTTGCAGCCGTTATAACGCCCCCGGATGTAACCAGCCAAATCGTGGTAGCTGTTCCCATTTTGATTTTATATCAAGTAAGCATCTTCGTTTCGCGCCGAGTACTAAAAAATGAGGCTAAAAAAGCGGCAAAAACAAAAAAGACCGGAACGGACGTCTCAAAATGAGGCAACTAGGGATATAAGGTTAAAAAAAGGGTAATTCTTTTCGGTTGAAAGTGGTAATGGTTAGTTTTGGATGGTTAAGTAAGAGGAAAAAGATTGCAATACAACCGAATACAGCATTTTTATGGTTGAAAATTGTGTTTGACATTTGAATTTGAGAATGAAACTGAGGGCAGAAAATATCATGAAAACCTACAGCGGCCGTCAAGTGGTACGAGGTATTTCGTTGGAGGTAAACCAAGGGGAAATCATCGGGCTGCTAGGACCTAACGGTGCCGGAAAAACCACTTCTTTCTACATGATCGTAGGGCTTGTGAAACCCAATGGGGGAAAGATTTTTCTAGATGATATGGAAATTACCAAATTCCCCATGTACAAAAGGGCTCAAAATGGTATTGGATATTTGGCCCAAGAAGCTTCCGTTTTTAGAAAATTAAGTATTGAAAAAAATATATTAAGTGTTCTGCAACTCACCAAACTGAGCAAAAAAGAGCAGTTAATGAAAATGGAATCGCTCATCGAGGAATTCGGCCTTGGCCATATTCGAAAGAATCGTGGGGATCTTTTGTCGGGTGGTGAACGACGACGTACGGAAATTGCAAGGGCACTGGCAACAGACCCTAAGTTTATTTTGTTGGACGAACCTTTCGCGGGGGTAGATCCGGTGGCCGTTGAAGACATTCAACGCATTGTGGCACAACTCAAAAATAAGAATATCGGTATTCTCATCACCGACCACAACGTACAGGAAACATTGGCCATTACCGAACGATCTTACCTAATGTTCGAAGGCGGCATCTTAAAATCGGGACATCCCGAGGATTTAGCGGCAGATGAGATGGTACGCAAAGTATACCTGGGACAGAATTTTGAACTTCGTAAAAAGAAACTGGATTTTTAGGGTCTATTTAGGAATTTGTAGTTAGAATTGTTAACGGTTGTTTTTGATGCAGTTTGAGACATAATTTTTAAGCATAGCCATAGCTACTATTTAAAATTATTACGAAAAAATGCGCAAAAAGAGACCTAACAAAACAATTCAAAAATTCCTAAACGGGTTCTTGGACCTTTATCGAATTGCAAATGTCAGGGTCGCCCAATTCGACTCGTAATCAACCTCCAATTCTTCAGTTTTCAGCATATGAATCGTAGCCACGTACCATTGCCCCGCTTGGTCTGGAATAATCGTGCACATACCTTCGGCATTCGTTTGGGTCGATTTCTCTCCCGCATGGGCATCCGCTCCGGGAACCGAAGTACTGTAGTGGACCGTTTGATCTGCCAAAGGTTTGCCATCACGCAATAGTAAAAACGAAATAGGTTCCCCGACCTTTTTATCAAAAGGGTTCTCAAGAGGCACAAACTCAATAGGGTAACCCAAACGGGTCTTGAAATGACCACTACGTTTTGCATCCACCTGCAACAGGGCTTTTACATGCTTGGAATAGCGTTCCCTTGCGGGCATTTTTGTAGCACCCTGTTCTTTACGCTCCGTAATAGTTGCGTTCAATCCTTCATGGTCTAAGTAATTATTGAATTCCTCGGCAGTCATTTCCAGTATCCGAGGCAGTGTTGAGATACCAGCGACATAAGTTCCTGGGGCACCGGTAACTAGTTCAAGGTACGTTTTATCGTCTCTGTAAGAAAAGGCATCCGTTTTGGGGACCAACTCAAAATCGGGGCCTACTATTTTGGGGAAAACGATTCGGTCGGTCGTAATGGCATTCTCGCTTTGGTCAAAGGTGCCATTTACCAGGAACAGTTCGTAGACACTATTGGATTTAAGAAAATGACTTTCCGATTTTAAAAATAGTTCATGGGAACTGCATAAGACCAGGATTCCCAGCAAGAGGATCTTTCGTAAGGTTGTTTTCATTTTACAATGCATGCTTAGAAAAAAGATTCTACCATGGTTAAGCCTTGCTTATATTGCCGATTATTGAACCGAGCAGGTAAAAAAGCACGATCATGGGTACCGCCAAGAACTTCATGGTCAATAGCAACACGAGACTTACAATAATAAATATATAACGAAACGCATTTTCCTTGAAGCCCCAGTTCTTAAACTTTAAAGCAAAAAGCTCCACCTTTGAATTCAATAAAAATGCACTCAACAAGGTAAGACCGAGCAAAAACCATTGGTTTAAGATCAAGTCGTTCAGCACATCATTCTGTTGGTAAATCAGAATCAAAGGTAGCGAAACGATTAAAAGCGCATTGGCAGGTGTTGGCAGTCCTATGAATGATGTTGCTTGATTTTCATCGATATTAAATTTGGCCAACCGGTAGGCAGAGGCCAAGGTAATCAGAAACCCCACAAAAGGCAAAGGGGTAAAATTACCTCCCAACCAAAGAATAGATTCCGAAGCAGAAGCGGAGAATTCCAGATTCCAACCTCCCGAAGTCGACATCCCTAATAATTGAAACATGACGATTCCGGGTACGAGTCCGCTTGTAATCATATCGGCCAAAGAATCGAGCTGTACCCCCAATTCGCTCTGTACGTTCAAGAGACGTGCCGCCAAACCGTCGAACCAATCAAAAACGATTCCCAAAAATACGAACAGCGCCGCCAAATCTAGTTGGTTGAGTACGGCAAACACCACCGCAACACAACCAGAAAACACGTTTAGAAGCGTAATGAGATTGGGAATATGTTGTCTCATGAAAGAGATATTTCGATAAAAATAACACAATTTTTGATCTATAGGTCGGGTGTTCTATTTTATTTGGATATTTGCGTAACCGCAATCAATTGCTTGTAAATGCGATTAAAAAAATACCTTTTTTTACTCCTATTGGCCCATGGGCTACTATGTTTTTCCCAGCGACCAACACTATCGTCACTGGCCAAAGTAAGTATTTTGACCGTGGGCACCGCCGATGAACTGCATTCGAAATTCGGACATACCGCTATTCGGTTACAAGACCCTAGTATTAATTTAGATATTGTTTACAATTACGGGTTATTTGATTTTGACGACCCTAGCTTTTATGTGAAGTTTACAAGGGGAAAGCTCGATTACCGACTTGGCCGACAAAAGTTCAAGGATTTTTTGTTCAACTACCAATTGGAAAACCGATGGGTAAAGGAACAAGTTTTAAGACTGAACGAAGAACAACGAACCAAACTTTTTGCCTTTCTGGAAAACAACTACCGACCAGAGAACCGCTATTACAAATACGACTTTCTATTTGATAATTGCTCTACCAGAATACCCGCGGCTTTGCAATCGGTACTGGGCGACGACTGGAAACTCGATTATGATCATTTAAAAGCCGCTTATACGTTTCGGGAGTTGATCCATCAAAATTTAGAGGTCAATTCTTGGTCTAATTTTGGAATCGATTTGGCATTAGGCTCGGTCATCGACCGAAAGGCAACACCTTGGGAACATTTGTTTTTACCGCTATACCTTTTTAAACAACTACCCCATTCGGTCATAGATGGGGAAGCGCTGGTGACCAGCCATAGCAGATTGTTAGCGGAGCGTCCGGTTGAAAAGAGCGAAAACTTTTTCCTATCACCACTATTCTGGTTATCGTTTTGTCTTCTTGCCGTATTGTATATGACCTATCGCGATACCAAAAGGCAAGCAAGATCAAGGTGGCTCGACTTTTCGTTGTTTCTAGTTAGTGGCTTGGCCGGGATGCTTATTCTTTTTTTATGGTTTGCCACGGATCATTTGGCAACCAAAATGAATTTTAATGCCCTGTGGGCCTTTGCCCCCAATCTTTTGGTGGCGTTCGTCATCTTAAAGAGACAACTTCCGGCTTGGGTGAAGACTTACTTGTGGATCGTAATTCTATTACTGCTGTTGACCCTGTTGCTTTGGGTGTTTATGGTTCAGGTTTTCTCACCACTGATCTTGTTCCTTTTGGGAGCCCTTTTAATTCGGTATGTATTTTTGATTCGATATATGAAAAAGAGCGTAATGGCAAAATAGCCCCGTAGTATTAAACCAACCCGGCGCTTGTTTTTGAACCCGAGTTTGATTAGTGAAATTAAAAAGTAATAAGTAAGCACCAATCATTTAAAGGATATTTTAGAATGAAGGGAAGCTTTGAACAAAACGCCTATTGGCATGTAAACTGTTGTGGTTTGTATCCATTCGTTTTAGTGAATGTTTCAAGGCAAAAAACTGCCTCTACTTTATACAACGCCCTTGAATTTGTATTTGATATTTGAACTTGAATTTGTAGCATGAACTTACTAACGGTAGAAGATATAGCGAAATCCTATGGGGAACGCGTGCTTTTCGAAAAGCTATCTTTCGGTATTAACAAAGACCAAAAAATTGCCTTGATCGCAAAAAACGGTACAGGAAAGACTTCTATTCTCAATATGTTGTCGGGGGCCGATGCACCTGACCAAGGCAAGGTCAACTATCGCAAAGGAATTCGAACCTCATTCTTGGAACAAGAACCGAACCTTGACCCAAAAATGACCATTGAAGAAACCATTTTTGCCTCGGATAATGAAGTATTGAAAGTCATTTCCAATTATGAAAATGCTCTGGAAAACCCGGATGATGAAGATGCATACCAAAGAGCATTCGAAGCCATGGAACGTTTTGGGGCCTGGGATTTCGAAACACAATACAAGCAGATTCTCTCCAAATTGAAGCTCGAAGACCTCCACATAAAAGTGGGACTACTTTCCGGTGGACAGAAAAAAAGACTGGCGTTGGCAAATGCCCTGATCAATCGGCCCGATCTGTTGATCTTAGACGAACCCACCAACCATTTGGACCTCGAAATGATCGAATGGCTCGAAGCCTATTTTGCCAAAGAAAACATGACCCTTTTCATGGTTACCCACGACCGCTATTTCCTAGAGCGCGTCTGCAATGAAATCCTAGAGTTAGATCAAGGTTTGCTATATTCTTACAAAGGCAATTACTCTTATTATCTTGAAAAGAAAGAGGCCCGTTTGGAGCAGGAAGCTACCGAACATCATAAATCCCAACAGCTTTTTAAGAAGGAACTCGATTGGATGCGCCGTCAGCCCAAGGCACGAACGACCAAATCAAAATCCCGCATCGATGACTTTCAAGAAATCAAAGAAAAAGCCAGCAAGCGTAGAACAGCGCATCAAGTACAATTGGAAATCAATATGGAACGAGTGGGCAGCAAAATACTGGAATTGCATAAGCTCGTAAAATCCTATCCCGAAAAACCCATTTTGGATAAGTTCGATTATACTTTCACCAAAGGGGAGCGAGTGGGTATTATCGGTAAAAATGGTACGGGCAAGTCTACCTTCCTAAACATCATTACCGGTACCGATCAGCCCGACGGGGGAAAGGTGGTGGTAGGTGATACCATCAAATTTGGTTATTATACCCAAAAGGGCATCCCCATCAAAGAGGGACAAAAAGTAATCGAGGTAATTCGTGAGTTTGGTGATTTTATTCCGCTAATGAAAGGAAGGCAAATTTCTGCTCAACAACTATTGGAACGTTTTCTGTTCGATCGTAAAAAACAGTATGACTACGTAGAAAAACTAAGTGGTGGTGAACGAAAAAGACTGTACCTATGTACTGTACTGATACAAAATCCGAACTTCTTGATACTCGATGAGCCCACAAACGATTTGGATATCGTTACACTAAATGTCCTAGAAAGCTTTTTACTCGATTTTCCAGGATGCCTGATCGTAGTTTCGCACGACCGCTATTTTATGGACAAAATCGTAGACCACCTGTTTGTATTTAGAGGAAATGGAGTCATTGAGGATTTTCCGGGAAATTATTCCGATTTCAGAACATATGAAGATAGCAAGGTGATTGAACAACGAGCAGAGAAAGTACATCAAACCGCTTCCAAAACAGCCAATACAAATTGGAAATCAGATGACCGTTCCGCCAAACTCTCTTATATGGAGCAAAAGGAACACAAGCAACTCGAAAAAGATATTCAGAAGCTTGAGCGTGAAAAGAAAGCAATGGAACAACGGTTCCTTACCGAGGATTTAACGGGGAATGATATTGCCGAACTTTCCAAGCATTTAAAGCAACTTACTGATGATATAGAGTCGAAAACGGAACGCTGGTTCGAGTTATCGGCGATTCTTGAAGGATGATCATGTTGATACTGAACTTCATCAAACGAATACAGTTTCTACTTTCGGCTACCAATGAACATGGGGTGCACTCCCCTTTCGTTTATGACTATATTACCAAATGCCTGTATGCAGGAACCAACATCGGAAAAAACAAATCTTGGGAGATTTTACAAAAGAGCATTCCCTATTTCGGAGCAGAACGTCTAGCGTTATGTGGAACCTACAAACAACGAACCGATTTACTCTCTAAACAATTCCCGACCGTTAGCTATAACCAAAAACCTTATGATATTATAGCAATTGACGTCACCGATCCTTTGCTAATGGCCAGCATCACATCCAAGAAGAGTACTATACACAATGACACTATGGTGCTCGTAGATAACATACATTTAAATAGGAACAACCTTCTTATTTGGAAAGGTATTAAGGAGAATAACGAGGTAACGGTTACCATTGATCTTTATTACTGTGGTCTGGTTTTTTTTCGAAGGGAACAGGCCAAAGAACATTTTAAGATTCGGATTTAAAGGCCTAATTTTAGCCAAGAGTCTGTTCGAATTTTGTAGCAGTATAAAACTTAAACAGTCTAAGTCCTTAATGGCCATGGATAATACACTATATATTGTACTGGGAGCGGTTTTTATGCTATATCTTATCGTGACCATTACCACGCGCAACAAATCGAAACGTCGCAAGTCCCGAAAATTCATGGAAGACTATAAGCGACGAAAAGAGGAGGATGGGAATCAATAAGTCAATAGTGGTTGGTGGAACCAAAGCATTTCATAATGATGGTAATGCGTTTGACAACCCCTTTTTAAACCTCATTTGCTATTTGGGATAAACATTAGAGTGATTCTTTGATAGGCAAAATCCTACTTGAACTCGTGTTTAACATCCCCCGCGTCAGCTTGTATTTGTATTTGAACTTGACTCTTGAACTTGATATTTAAACTCGAACTTGAATTTCCTATATGAAGATTTATACAAAAACCGGTGATAATGGCACCACTGCCCTATTTGGAGGAACAAGGGTTCCCAAACACCACATTCGCATTAATAGCTATGGCACTGTCGATGAACTGAACAGTTGGTTGGGATTGGTGCGGGACCAAGACATCGATACACACTCCAAAGAAATACTTACAGACATTCAGGACAAGCTGTTTACCGTCGGAGCAATTTTAGCGACCGAACCACAAAAAGCACTTTTGAAAAATGGAAAGGAACGTTTGAATATTCCTAAAATCGATACGGCGACCATTGCGCTATTAGAACACGAGATGGATGAAATGAACGAAAACTTGCCTCCTATGACCCATTTCATCTTACCCGGGGGCCATACCACGGTATCCTATTGCCATCTTGCCCGTACCGTATGCAGAAGAGCCGAACGCATGTCTACCCTTTTATACGAACAAGAACCATTTGACGATGAGGTTCTCATATATCTCAACCGCCTTTCAGATTATCTTTTCGTATTGGCACGAAAGTTGTCCCATGATCTACAAGCGACGGAAATAAAGTGGATTCCGGAAAAAAAGGAATGATAAATCCACATTTTTTAAATCCGTACAATATTAAATCAAAAATTGTGTTGATAAGTTACGTGAAATAGTTTTAAAAATATTTGACTATTTCCTTTTAAAAATTACTTTTGCAAAAATTTAAAATCAAACCATCACTATGTACTGGACATTAGAATTAGCATCCTATTTAAGTGATGCGCCCTGGCCGGCCACCAAAGATGAATTGATAGATTATTCAATTCGAACCGGTGCGCCCTTGGAGGTGGTCGAAAACCTCCAATCTATGGAAGAAGAGGGCGGGGAAATCTATGAGTCTATCGAAGAGATTTGGCCCGACTACCCTACTGAAGAAGATTACCTCTGGAACGAGGACGAATATTGATACAAATCATTGATCTTTTATAAAAAGCCTCCTTGGGGGGCTTTTTTTATGCGCTTGTCTCAGGTTTTCTGTAATTTTGGCAGTTCTAGCAATCAATTAAAGGTATTTCGAAAAACGGAACACCTTTTGACATGCTTAGGGCATTGCTAGATACATACAACCGATTACACGCCGGGCACCACCGGTTTACCTTATAAATAGCATTATTACTATGAGTTTTTTAAATTCGATTCTAAAGACCTTTGTGGGAGACAAATCAAAGAAAGATGTCAAGGAACTACAACCACTGGTCAACAAAATAAAATCGTTCGAAGAAGCGCTTACAACGCTGGAACATGACGCGTTACGAGCCAAAACTACAGCCTTTAAAACAAAAATTGCCGAAAACCGCAAAGATATCGATGAACAGATAGCGGCTTTGGAAAAGGAAGTAAAAGCCTCTACCGATATCGATAAGAATGAGGATATCTATAACGAAATCGATAAACTGAAAGACAAAGGATATAAGATTACCGAAGACACCCTCAATGACATTCTTCCGGAAGCCTTCGCCGTGATCAAAGAAACGGCAAAGCGTTTCGCCGCAAACGAGACCTTGCAAGTAACCGCTTCTGAATACGATCGTCAACTGTCTGGCACAAAAGAGTACGTAACCCTGGATGGTGATAATGCCATTTGGAAAAATTCTTGGGATGCCGCAGGAAAAGAGGTAACATGGGATATGGTGCACTATGATGTGCAGCTAATCGGCGGTATTGCCTTACATCAGGGAAAAATCGCTGAAATGCAAACCGGGGAAGGAAAGACCTTGGTAGCAACACTGCCTCTTTATTTGAATGCCCTGTCAGGAAATGGTGCCCATTTGGTAACCGTAAACGACTACTTGGCAAAAAGGGATAGCGCGTGGATGGCCCCTATTTTTCAGTTCCATGGCCTTTCGGTAGACTGTATCGACCACCACCGACCAAATTCAGAAGGAAGACGTGCTGCTTACAATGCCGATATCACCTATGGTACCAATAACGAATTCGGCTTTGATTATCTAAGGGACAATATGGCACATACTCCCAAAGATTTGGTACAACGCCCACATCATTATGCCATTGTAGATGAGGTAGACTCCGTTTTGATAGATGATGCCCGTACACCCCTGATCATCTCTGGCCCCGTACCTGAAGGTGATCGCCATGAATTCAATGAACTCAAACCCAAAATCGGCGATATTGTACAGAAACAACGTCAACACCTTACAGGCGTTTTGGCAGAGGCTAAAAAGCTCATTGCTTCAGGAGACACAAAGGAAGGTGGTTTTCTATTATTAAGGGTATATCGCGGTCTTCCCAAGAACAAGGCACTGATCAAGTTTTTGAGTGAGGAAGGAGTGAAACAACTGCTGCAGAAGACCGAAAACTTTTACATGCAGGACAATAACAGGGAGATGCCCAAAGTAGATGAAGACCTACTATTCGTCATCGATGAAAAGAACAACCAGATCGAACTCACCGACAAAGGTGTCGAGTACATCTCCGGTGCACAAGGGAAAGACTTCTTTGTAATGCCCGACATCGGAGGTGAAATCGCAAAAATTGAAAATCAAAATCTCGAAATCGAAAAAGAGGCCGAACTCAAAGAGGAACTCTTTAAAGACTTTACCGTAAAAAGCGAACGCATACATACCATGAGCCAGTTGCTCAAAGCGTATACCCTTTTCGAAAAAGATGTAGAGTATGTCGTCATCGACAACAAAGTGATGATCGTAGATGAACAAACGGGTCGTATCATGGATGGGCGCCGATATTCCGACGGACTTCACCAAGCGATCGAAGCAAAGGAAAATGTAAAAATCGAGGCGTTGACCCAGACCTTTGCCACGGTGACACTACAGAATTACTTTAGAATGTACAAGAAATTGGCGGGAATGACAGGTACCGCTATTACGGAAGCTGGTGAATTCTGGGAAATTTACAAGTTGGATGTGATGGAGATACCCACCAACCGACCTATCGCCCGTGATGACCGAAATGATTTAATCTACAAAACAAAGCGCGAAAAATACAATGCGATCATCGACGAAGTCACCAAACTGTCAAAAGAAGGAAGGCCCGTACTGATCGGTACTACTTCGGTCGAGATTTCCGAATTGTTATCAAGAATGCTACACATTCGAAAAGTAGCACACAATGTACTGAACGCCAAACTCCATAAAAAAGAGGCCGATGTTGTTGCCGAGGCCGGTAATCCCGGCGTCGTTACCATTGCTACCAATATGGCGGGGCGTGGTACCGATATTAAACTGTCTGACGAGGTAAAAGCTGCCGGCGGACTCGCCATCGTGGGTACCGAGCGACACGATTCAAGAAGGGTCGATAGACAGTTGCGTGGTCGTGCCGGGCGTCAAGGAGACCCTGGAAGCTCACAGTTCTACGTGTCTTTGGAAGACAACCTCATGCGCCTGTTCGGATCGGACCGTGTGGCCAAAATGATGGACAAAATGGGATTGGAAGAAGGCGAAGTCATTCAACATTCCATGATGACCAAATCGATTGAGCGTGCCCAGAAAAAAGTAGAGGAAAACAACTTTGGGGTACGTAAACGATTGTTGGAGTATGACGATGTCATGAACGCACAGCGTGAAGTCGTCTATAAAAGAAGGCGACATGCACTACAAGGAGAACGCCTCAAAGTAGATATCGCCAATATGGTCTATGATACCTGCGAAGTCATCGCAGATACCAATAAGGCGGCAGACGATTTCAAGAACTTTGAGTTCGAATTGATCAAGTACTTCTCGATCACCTCCCCGATATCGGAAACCGATTTTGGTAAAATGGGCGTACAAGAAATTGCCGGAACCATTTACAAGACGGCATATGACCATTATCAAGAAAAAATACAACGAAACGCCGAGACCGCTTTCCCGGTGATCAAACAGGTGTACGAAGACAATGCCAATAAGTTCGAACGTATTGTAGTACCCTTTACAGATGGTATTAAAACCTTGAACGTCGTTACCAATTTGAAGGAAGCCTATGAATCGAACGGAAAGCAGTTAGTGACCGATTTTGAAAAGAATATTACCCTTGCCATCATCGACGATTCATGGAAAACCCATTTAAGAAAAATGGACGAACTAAAGCAATCGGTACAGTTGGCAGTTCACGAACAAAAAGACCCTTTGCTAATTTATAAGTTCGAGGCTTTTGAACTTTTTAAAGGAATGATCGACAAGGTCAATAAGGAAGTGGTCTCCTTCTTGTTCAAGGGAGAATTACCGACGGCCAATCCGAATGAGATTTCGGCCGCTAGAGAGACACAACGCCCAAAAGAGAACCTAAAGACCTCTAAGGAAGAGATTCCGAATAGCGACGAATTGGCAGCTAGGAATAGGGCTGCAGGTCAAACCCAAAGACAGCGGCCCCAAGTGACCGAGACCATCGTAAGGGATCAACCGAAAATTGGCCGCAACGATCGGGTCACTATCAAGAACATTATGTCCGGTGAGAGCAAGACCCTCAAATACAAACAAGCAGAACCTCTGATCGAAAAAGGGGAGTGGGTACTGACCGAACAGTAAAGACCTATCACAGTAAGAAAAAAAGGCTGAACCTTCTAAACAATTAGGGTTCGGCCTTTTTCTTTGCCATCACCCGAAAACACCCTTTATAAACTAAGACCTACACGCATAAGGCACACCTTTCGACCCGATTGAAAACAACGAGCGTATAGCTATTTCCCCAGACATCTTGGAAACCTCCCACACCCCTTGGCTATCCCTGGTAACGACCTCTCTGAAAAGTAGGGTGCTTTGATTTGATACGCCTTTTTTGACCCTTTTTAAGGCGCAACCGATAAGATAACTTATCTAATTTGATGAACCACCTATTAGAAATGCAACCCTGGCATACATCGAAGTAGCTAAAAGTCAAAAAATCAATATCTTTAAAAGGAACAATAGCTATTAGAAAAATGACATCCTCAAGACGAAAATTTTTATCTTCCGTTAGCATGTTGGCAGCAGGTGCCGCACTTCCCGTTCATGCCTTTGATTTCGGCCCTGTCAAAAAGTTAAAAGTGGCCTTGATCGGTACCGGTATCCGAGGCATTACATTTTGGGGCCAGCGTTTGGTAAAAGAATATTCCGATATACTGGAATTTGTTGGACTGTGCGACATCAATCCAAGTCGCTTGCAATTTGGCAAAGAATATATCGGTGCCACTTGTCCCACGTTTTCTGATTTCACCACCATGGTTTCGACCTCCAAACCCGATTTGATCATTGTTACGACCAAGGATTCTACCCACCATGAATTCATTATCAAAGGGTTGGAAATGGGATGCGATGTACTCACTGAAAAACCTATGACCACCGATGAGATAAAATGCCAGGCCATCTTGGATGCCGAGAAAAAATCCAGTAAAAACCTCGTTGTCGGATTTAATTATCGATGGAGTCCATATGCAACCAAAATAAAAGAATTGCTATCCGGCAAAACAATTGGAAAACTGGTATCGGTCGATTTTCACTGGTATCTGAACACCTACCATGGGGCCTCCTACTTTCGAAGGTGGCATGGACAAATGAACAGCGGTGGTTCGCTTTGGGTACACAAAGCCACACATCATTTTGATCTGTTGAACTGGTGGATCAATTCAGAACCTGAGGAGGTATTTGCCTATGGGGATTTGGAATTTTACGGAAAAAATGGCCCTTTCCGGGGCAAAAATTGCAGAACCTGCGAACATACGAACAAATGTGATTTTCATTGGGATATTCTGAAGGATGAAATGTCTAAAAAATTATATGTAGATCATGAACACGAAGATGGATACATTCGTGACAATTGTCTTTTTCGGGAAGAAATAGATATTTACGACAAGATGTCGGCACAAGTAAAATATGCAGATAACACTGTGGTTAATTATTCCCTCACCACCTATTCCCCATTCGAAGGTTGGCGGGTTTCCTTTAATGGGACCGAAGGGCGCATTGAGGCGTGGTTAGACATTCCCTATAACAAGGACAAAGGCTTGAGCCAAAAAGAACTACATACTAGGGAAATGGATCAATCGAACCAAGAAATATTCGATATCGAACCCATTATTGTACATAAATTATGGAACGATTTTGAAACCGTTGATGTAATAACCGAAAAGAAAGGACATGGTGGAGGAGATAAGCGTTTACAAGACCATATTTTTAAGACGCCCAATAGCTCGGACGAATTCGGACGAACTGCTGGTATTCGAGACGGGGCGATGTCGTGCCTCATCGGTATTGCCGCCAGGCGCAGTATCGAAAAGGGAACCCCCATTAAGATTTCGGAACTCAGTGACCTACAACCTAGAGTAAAACGTTTCTAATTATCATACGAACGGGTTTAAGGTATTTCAATCGGCTAAAAAAATCACCCCCTTATTGTTATGAATAGGTATCGGTTTTATTGACCTTATCGTGAGTTGTTGTTCGGAATCGAGAATAAAGGCTAGAAATTCGCAGGTAAAAGAATAACTTAAGACAAGTTCATTACCAAAATTGGGGAACCCGAAACCGCTGCTTTAAACTTTTCAAAAGCCCTAAACAATAATGATCGTCAAAGAAAGAGAAGTGTCATTGTCAAAAACGGTACCTTAAAAATTCTTTACAATGTAAACGATTTCGCTGCTCCAAATCCTTAAAATGTGGTTGTTTTGGTTATTTATATATAGTTGGTTTAGAAGAAAATAGAAACAGAATTTAATTAAAACCATAGAAATATGAAGGCTAGAAATTGGATTTTTTGCCAAAACATGGTTAGCTTTACATTATAAACCAAACCCAACGTTGAATATCGGCCACAAAAAAAACCCAACGGTTCATTCCCTTACCGCAGAAAAACAGAAAAAATTAGAACGTCGGCTTAGGGACAAGGCGCGTTTGGTTCTTAAGGTAAATTATTTTACTTCGATTTTTTCGCTGGTCTTTGCAGTTCTTTGCTATTTTATTCTTGACATTACAAAGGTTATTCCCTTTATCTTCCTGAGCTTTGGTATTCTTAATTTGATCAATACCCTTCTATATAAGTACCATCAAAATCTAACACTCACATACAATATAGTATCCATAATGACCCTCACTGGCGCCATCATTATTACGCTTTTTAGTGGAGGTATCAACAGCCCCTTCATTTTTGTATTGGCGTTGATCGTTGTGGCAGGCTATGTAACCACTAAATCTTATGGTTCGCTCTATTTAAATCTGAACTTGTTGATTATTGTAATGATTTATTCACAGAGCATTGCCGATTTTAGCTTTGTAACGAACGTAGTTCCGGAACAGTCCAAAAACCTCTTTGCGCTATTAAGTATTCTTTTCTCCGTGTATCTCCTAGGAGGGGTGTTTGGAAAGAACCTATTGAGTTCGCACCACAATCTTTACAAAACCAAGGATGAGCTTGAGGCAAAAATCACCGAAAAAGAAACCTTGTTGAAGGAAGTACACCACCGTGTAAAAAACAATCTTCAGACCGTGTCAAGTCTATTGAGTCTGCAATCACGAAACAACGAAGATCAAAAAGTAAAAGAATTGCTAAAAAGTAGCCAAAACAGGGTCATTTCTATGGCAATGGTGCACGAGATGTTGTATATGCGGGAGGACATCGGAAAAATTGAATACAAATCATATGTGCAGGAACTGGCCGAATATTTAATAAGGTCTATAAAAGGAACCAGTAGCAACATTACTTTGGATATCGATATTCCAGACCTAAAACTCAATATCGATACAGCGATTCCCTTAGGTCTTTTGATCAATGAGGCGGTTACCAACGCTTTAAAGTATGGTATTCTCGACGATAATAAAGGGGAGATTTTTATTAAACTGCGAAAAGACGAAAATAATGAGTATGTGCTCAACATTGGGGACGATGGTGTTGGTTTTGCAAAAGAGGTCACGCACAAGACTACCAAATCGCTCGGGTTGAAGCTTATCCATAATCTCGCGAGGCAACTACGTGGTTCCATTATGAGAGACCTTTCAAAAAAAGGCACTCATTATATCGTCAAATTCCGAGAGATTAGTGACAAGATTCCTACCATGGCCTAAAAAGTCAATGCTGTCATTAAACATACGGAAAGCCGATTTTTTTGAACTAGCCTTTTGATTTTACCGCAAAACGTAAGTAGTTTTACAATAAAATTGAAACTAAAATGAAAGAAATATTCAGTGTTTTCATTGATATAAATTAGTTCTTATTCTATATTTTCGCCCCCTTTTTTACTACCTCGCCTGTCATGTTGGCCCTCTATGCCTAGTGTTGTTATATGAAGAATACCTCCCAAAACCGATCTAGAATTGGCGACAAAACCCTTTTGTTGCTAAAGTTCAATTACGCCTCTTCGCTATTGAGCCTTCTGCTTGGTTTTATTTGTTACTATGGTCTTCAAATTTTAAAAATCATTCCTTTTATTTTTTTTGGTTATTGCATCCTGAACTTGTTGAACGTCCTTGGTTATCAAAAACACCAGAATTTAACGATTATGGCAATCATCACTTCTGTACTATCTTTAGTCAGTACAGTGGTAATTACCCTCTACAGCGGTGGCATTCAAAGTGCTTTTATTTTTGTATTGCCCGTTATTGTATTGGCAGGGTATATCTCAACAAGCGTTTTTGGAAAAATATATTTGTATGCGATTTTGACCATTATTCTGCTAATCTATATAGCGACGGTAAGCGACTTCAACGGGTTCAAAAATGTAGTGCCAGAAACCTCCCAAGATGTATTTAGCCTGCTGAGCCTCCTATTTTCGATTTATCTCCTAGAAGGCGTGTTCGGAACCAATTTGTTAAAAGCTCATTTTAAACTTCGGAAAACCAAACAGCAAGTAGAGGGCAAAATCAAGGAGAAAGAAAACTTGCTAAAAGAAGTACACCACCGTGTGAAGAATAACTTACAGACGATTTCAAGCCTTTTAAGTCTTCAATCCCGAAATATTGAGGATAGTGATATCAAAAAGCTATTAAAGAGCAGCCAGAACAGGGTTATCGCCATGGCCATGATCCATCAAATGCTTTATTTGCATGAAGACTCCACGCAAATAGATTACAGCTGGTATGTGAGAGAACTTGTGGAACACCTCATACGGTCCGTGAAGGGCACTAGCGCCAATATTGATCTTGATATCGACATTCCAGAAATGAAATTCAATATTGATACGGCCATCCCATTAGGGCTGTTGGTCAACGAGGTGGTGACCAACGCTTTGAAATTCGGAATCCTGGAAGACCGCAAAGGAGAAATCATAATCCGAATGCAGGAGGGAGCCAACAACGAATTCATTTTGGAAATTGGCGACAATGGTGTAGGCTTCTCCGAAAAGGTCACCCATAAGAACACGAAAACGATGGGACTCAAACTAATTAACAACCTTGTTCGCCAACTAAGGGGAAGTTTTGAACGGGCCGCTTCAAAAAATGGCACCTACTACACCATACGTTTTAAGGAAATCAGCGATCAAATTCCAGCAACTAGCTGATTTTAAAATAACATCCCTAAAAAATTTCAGGATTCAAATCAACCCATATGATAAGGTGTTGCCAACTATAATAGTCTGTTAACAAAAATACTTATTTAAAAGGTAAGACTTTTACTTCGGTTATATCTGGAAAAAATTTTGGGTTGTTAAAAAAATGAACTAATTTCCGAAACTTAACAAAAACATTTCTGATATGAAAAAAAACTACCCCACTGGTGTGGGTTCGAAGTATTTTAATTGGTTCGGACTTTCACATGTATTTATGATGATTCTGTTGCTCACCATCGGTGGCCTACAATCGGTCGAGGCACAGAAAATGGAAAAACTACCAGGCCCCATTGTTGTGTGCCCCGCACATTTTGAGGATCAACACTCCCGAATGGGTGTAGACCAGATGGCGGCCAAAAAGGCTTTTACCGGTACGAAAAAGGCGGCTACCGCCGAATTGATCGTAACCTATGGCCCTGGTGCACAAGCAAACGATGAAGCCAGGGCAGCTTTCCAATTTGCACTGGATATTTGGGCCGAAGAAATCGTGTCTTCTGTACCAATTCGCATTTTCGCAGAGTTTGCTGATTTAGGTCCAGGAGTACTCGCTTCGGCGGGCCCTACCACTATTTTCAGGGATTTTCCAGGAGCACCCGTTGCCAATATCTTCTATCCAGCTGCTTTGGCGGATGCATTGGCAGGGGAAGATTTAGATCCTGAGGAAGAATTTGATTTGGTCGTAAACTTGGGCAATGGAATTCCATGGTACTACGGTACTGACGGAAACACGCCTGCCGGCCAATTCGATTTTGTAACGGTCGCACTACACGAAGCCGGGCACGGACTTGGTTTCTTCGATGGCGGAAGTGTATCAAACGGCGTAGGTTCTTTGGGCTTCGTCGACGGTACACCCGGTATTTTTGATACATTTCATGTAGATGGTGAAGGTAATTCGGTTTTAGATATTCCAAATCCGTCTGCTGAGTTAGCTGATTTTTATCAAAGTGGTGATGTTTTCTGCAACAGTCCGCAGGCGATAGCAGCACTTGGTGGTGTTATCCCCGAGCTATTTGCACCCAACCCATTTCAGGGAGGTTCAAGTATTGCGCACTGGGATGAGGCAACCTTTCCGGCTGGAGATCCTAACTCATTAATGAGTCCACAAGTAGGTACCGCGGAATCCAATTTCAACATTGGAGACATTACCAGAGGCTATTTTGCCGATATGGGTTGGACCATTGCCGGAGCGGCGCCGATAGCGGTTTCCCCGGCATCGCTTACACAAGAGATTAACGTGGGTGACATTGTACGACGCGAGTTGACCATCACCAATGTTACAGATGCACCGGTAACAGTAAACGCAGGTATAGATTTGAGTGCTTCAGTCGTCGAGCTGGTAGATCCAGCTTCCATCGTCATTCAACCGTCTGAAGCGGTTGTTGTAGAAGTACAGCTCAATGCGACCGGGATAGCGAAAGGTATTTATGACGAGGAAGTCACTTTTGTCACCGAAGGTTTTGATCGTACGGTAACCATTCCTTTGAGTATTCGAGTTCTCGATGGAACGGAGGTCCCTATTGTTGTTGTAAATCCGGAATCTTACAACGAAACCATCGATCAATTTCAAGTAGTTACCAGAGACCTTAGCTTCGAGAATAGTGGGGACGAGGTCTTGAACTATTCCATTACGGTCAATGATGCAAACGGTGAGGCCCAAGCTACTTTTGCCGATAAAGTCAATCGGTCGAATGAAACGATTCGTTCTGGCGGACTGTCCGTTAAAAATTTTGGTTCTGGCAGTAGTGCTTCAGGTTTAGCGTCTTTGGTACGTGCGAATCAAAACACCTATAATGCAGTTGCCTCTAGTCTGTACGCTACGGGGTTTGAAGATTTCGAACTTGGTAACGTAGACGGGCAAGCCGGTTGGTTCATATCCGCTGCCACCGAAGCCGATGATTGGGAAGTAACCACGACCAATGCATTTGAGGGAGCACAGCATCTTCGCGGTGTCTCCGATGGTCTGGGAGGAACACGTTTGGCCTTCTCCCCTACTATCGTTCCAGGTTCACAGCCCTTTATGGTTTCCTCCACGCGAATAAACTTACAGGGTACCGGTACCACATGGGAGGTAATCCCACAATCACCTACGGCAGAATCTGTTGTTACTAGAGTGCGTTTCAACGCCGATGGTAGCATTGATGTTTTGGACGGTGGCGCATCCGCCTTTGTACCCATAGAAGCTACCATCCCCGAGGGCTATTTTGACCTTCGAGTCATCGTTGACAGAGACGATGCGGCGATGACCGTCTATTTTGATGACCAATTGGTCTATTCAGGAACGGCCTTTGCCAGCCAAATAGAGCAGGTCGTATTCTTGACCCC
This sequence comes from uncultured Flavobacteriaceae bacterium, assembly GCA_947493175.1. Lineage (GTDB taxonomy): Bacteria > Bacteroidota > Bacteroidia > Flavobacteriales > Flavobacteriaceae > Pelagihabitans. The sequence goes on from CANLQD010000003.1 coordinate 179,384, forward strand.
TATGGAAACGGCCGGTGCCACTTTAGATATCGATAACGTAGAAGTTACCGATGGTGATGAAAATGCATTTTTCTTAACAGTGTCGCCCACCGCCGGTACAGTACCATTCGGTACTACCAGGGTTGCACAAGTGAAGTTCGATGCACGTTCCTTGACCCCGGGAACCTATACGGCAAGTATTGATGTTACTACGGATGATCCCAACAATGCGAATATCACCATTCCCGTTACGTTGAATGTTAGTGTACCCCCTACCATTTCGGTGGCTCCGGATGCACTCAGCGCTGCGGTTGATGTAACGGTAGATACACCTCCTGTAAAAACGGAGACTTTTACCATTACAAACTCTGGTGAAAGTACGCTTGATTACAATCTTTCGCTGGGAACCACGATATTTACTCCTCCCACAACAGATACCACTGATGCACTGACCAGTGCTTCGGTAGACCTTAGTAATTATGGAGCAGGTAATACGGGAACATATTCCTTAAAAGCGGCAGGTAAGGCGAGTTCCGCGGCCAAGGCCTCCAAGAACGGAATTCGTTTGGTCTCCAGAGCGGGTATGCAATTGGAAAATGCACGGGTATTCTCCGATTCCATTTTTTACGACACCGGGGTAAACATTCCCGATGATTATGTCGGATTAGATGACGGAACCGCGGTAGCCATTGCAGTGAAATTCGATGTGGAATCTGATTTTGAACTAACGGCAGTACGCAACGCATATCGTACCGAGGCACTTGAAGAAGCATCCATCATTTTGGAAATCATTAGAGGGGGCGCTACACCTGATGCGGGTGAACTGTTGACCAGTCAGGTAATTACGATTACTAGTGCCGACGGAATCTTCTTAGAAGAGTTCTTGAACGCCTCTCAGTCGTTCACCGCAGGTGAATCGTTCTGGGTAGTGCACAAATACCCGGCAGGAATCGATTTTCCACAAGGATCTTTTGAAACAACAAGCGTTCGCCCCGACACCTATTTCTTTAGTTCAGACGGTGGCGCAAGCTATACCAATTTGGACTCATTTGCCTTCTTGACTCGTGCTTTGAGTGGCGGTGACGAAGGAAATTACATTACACTAGAGCCTTCTTCTGGCTCAGTGGCACCGGGCGCTTCGGTAGAGGTTTCAGTAAGTTTCGATGGGTCTGAGTTGGCTAACGGTACTTTTGAGACCGATATCTTGGTCAATAGCAACGATCCCGTTACACCAACGACCCCCGTTGCGACCACCTTTGAAGTATCAGGACAAGTATCCGGTATTGAAGTATCCGATGAGTTGTTGACCTTTAATGATGTATTTATAGGCAATAGTGGTACCCGGACCTTTACCATTACCAATACTGGTCTGGCCTTGCTCAATGTAACGGATATCAGCTCTGACAATGAGGATTTTGTTCCCGAACTAACTTCCACGGTAATCAACGGTGGTGAGGAACAAGAGATTACGGTTACCTTCTCGCCTTCCTCCGTAGGAAGCATCAATGGTATCATTACAATTACTAGCGATGCCGATGGCGGTAATACATTCGAGTTGATTGTAAACGGCATCGGGGTAGATCCCCCAACTGCCATTCTTGATCCTTTTGAAGTATTTGAAAGTACCGAGACGGGCACTACGATAGATACGGAAATTACGCTTCGTAATGAGGGAAGCTCTCCACTGACTTTCTCCTTCCCGGCATTGACAATGGCTGCCGCACTGGCAGACCCTACTGCCAACATTGCAAGAAATGCTGAAATTATCGATTTCTCAGGATATGAGACCCCTGAAAAAGGAATGAGGGATGCCCGTGTTGGTGCCCGAGTATCTAGCAGCATGGGTGTTGACAATGAATTTGGTTATTCATGGATCGACAGCGATGAGCCAGGCGGACCTGTATTCAGCTTCTTTGATATCTCGGCTATTGGCTTTGATGCCACAGACGTACTTGGGGCAGATGGTACGGGAGAAGTGGCCTTACCATTCGCATTCGATTTCTATGAAAATACCTATGAAAGTATTTTCGTGAATTCCAATGGGTTCTTGGCCTTTCAGCTTCCAGAGAACTTTACGTTCTTTAACGGGCAGATTCCTGAGGATGAAGGCATTAATAACATCATCGCAGGATTGTGGGCCGATTTGGAACCACAAGAATTCGATGGAGCCGTTTATATAGCAGCTTTTACCGATGCGTTTGTAGTTCAGTGGAGTAATGTTTCCGTGTTCTTCGGACCCGAAGATGAAACGGTAACCTTCCAAATCGTCCTATTCGGTGATGGTACCATTGACGTGAACTACGCAGACGTAGAAACTGCACCTTTCAGAAACTTTTCTACGGTGGGTATTGAAAATTCAGATGCGACCGATGGAGCCCAAGTGGCCTTTAACACGCCTTATATTAAAGATGGATTATCGTTGCGCTTTATTAGACCCGAAATTCCATTGACCAATTTTATTAGCGATGTAACTCCTATCTCAGGTGTCGTACCAGCAGGTGGAAGCCGTGCGATCACGGTTACCTTGGATGCGACCGAACTGGAGCCAGATGTGTATTACGATGAGCTTACTATTTCGAGTAATGCTCCTGACAAGTCTACCGGTACATCTTTAATTGAGCTTACCGTTACCGACATCCCACGAATAGCGAGTTTTACGTTGATCAATCAGCGTACCAATGAAGAAATTGGTCCGTTGAACGAGGGCGACGTGATCGACCTTGCCGATTACGATGGAAGAAATCGTTTTAGTGTTGTCGCAAACATTGGCGATGTTCCTGTTGGAAGTGTGGTTTTTGATTTTAAAGGCCAAACCGGTTTCCAAACAGAGAATTTTGCTCCATACTCCCTTGGAGGTGATAACAATGGGGACTTTAACAGAGTATTTCTCCCAAAACGGATGAATACGATTACAGCGACCCCTTATTCAGAAAGAAACGGGAACGGGGAAGCAGGTCAACCATTGACCGTCAACTTTGAGGTCATCGATAGCAGACCCTTGCTAATCAGTGATTTTGTGTTGATCAACGCCGATACCAATGAAGAGATCGGTCCGTTGAACGAGGGTGATGTAATCGACCTTGCCGACTACCGCCGTAATCGTTTCAGCATTGTGGCCAATGGTGGTGAAGAACGCAGACCTAGGAGCGTTGTTTTCGACTTCAACGGAAATGCCGGTGTACAAACGGAAAACTTTATTCCCTTTGCACTAGCGGGAGATAATGACGGTGATGTGAATCCGGTTGCCTTCCCGCTGGGAAGCAATACCGTTACAGCTACTCCTTACTCCAGAAGAGATGGTCGTGGTGATGCAGGTGAAGCACTTACGGTCAACTTTACCGTGGTCGATAGTGATGCTCCTGAAATTGTGAGCTTGGTTTTGATCAATGCACAAACGAACGAGGAGATTGGAATCTTAAGTGATGGAAATTTCATCGATCTGGCGGAATATGATGCGAATAGCTTTAGTGTCATCGCCATGGTCGGGGAGGTTCCTGCGAAAAGTGTTGTTTTTGACTATAATGAAAATAACCGGTTCCAAACCGAGAACTTTTTACCATACGCTCTTGACGGAGATCGCAATGGAAGGGTTCACCCAGTGGAGTTCGCTCTTGGAACAAATACCATCACAGCTACTCCCTACTCCAAACGAAATGGAAGAGGGGATGCGGGACAATCGCTCACCGTTGTATTTGAAGTAATCGATACTGCCAATGGGGACACCACGGAGTCTAGCACAAAAGTATTCCCGAACCCGGTAGTCGATGTAGCTACCTTTACATTGGAAGGCGGCGGCAGCCAAGTGCTTAAAGGTGGCTTGTTCAACCTTACCGGTTACAACCTATTTGGAGATTTTGATTTTCAAATTGATGATGCCGGAACAGGAACATTGGATATGAGCTCCCTATCACCGGGCGTTTACATTTTAAAACTAAAAGACAGTGCGGGAACTTTGGTCACCGAAGTAAAAGTGATCAAGAAATAATACCATACTGCTTTATAGCACTGCAAAAGCGGCAAGGATATCCTTGCCGCTTTTTTTATTCCCCATCATCATCTTCAGAATCAGGTTTTCCAAAAACGGAGTATCCGATCTGGATCGTACTACCCAATTTATCCCTATATTTAAAACGACTAATAAAAGACCTCACCATGCTTCGACGATTCCTTTTTTTAGTTCTGCTATGTGGAACATTTGTTGGCAACGCCCAGGATTATTTCTTTAAAAAATACCGTCCTTTTGATACGGCGATTCCTTCCCCGGAAACTTTTTTGGGGTATGGTATCGGGGAGCATCATACCAGACATGATTTGATCATAGCTTATTTGGAAAAATTAGCAGAAGTATCCGATAGGGCATCCATACAGTACTACGGAAAAACCCATGAGGGGCGAAAGCTGGTACTATTGACCATAACTGCCCCTGAGAATCTGTCCAATCTGGAATCCATCAAACAACAACATCTTGCCTTTACCGATCCGGCGCAGAACGCTACCAATTATACAGAGGTGCCCATTTTTATCAATCTGGCCTATAATGTGCACGGCAATGAACCTTCCAGCTCCGAAGCGGCCCTATTGACCGCCTATACCTTTGTCGCTTCCGAAAATCCCGAAATACTGAGGTATCTCGACAATGCCGTTATCTTTATAGATCCTACTATTAACCCAGATGGACGGGACCGGCATACCCAATGGGCCAACACCTATCAAGGCACGCCCAACGTAACCGACCCGCAAGATGCCGAACACAATGAATATTGGCCAGGTGGCCGTACCAATCACTATTGGTTCGACCTCAATCGCGATTGGTTGTTAGGTATTCATCCTGAAAGTCGTGGCAAACTTACTTGGTACCATCAATGGTATCCCAATGTGGTGACCGACTTTCACGAAATGGGAACCCAAAGCACCTACTTTTTTGAGCCGATGAAAGCGAACGGTTCGCTCAATCCCATTATGCCCAGAGAAAACTATGAAGATTTAAACGACCTCTTCGGAGTGGCATTTGCCAAGGCATTGGATAGTATTGGTTCCTTTTATTTTACAAAAGAGGTGTTTGACGGTACCTATCCAGGCTATGGTTCTTCCTATCCTGATTTACAGGGCGGACTCGGTTTATTATTTGAACAAGCGAGTTCACGAGGGCACGAACAGACTACTGCCTTTGGGAAAATAACCTTTCCCTTCACAATCCGCAATCAGTACACTTCGAGCATCACCACGGTACAAACTGCGGTAAAGAACAAGGCCTATATGCGAAAGTACCAACAAAACTTTTTTAAAAGTGCGTTGACCCGTGCCGGTAAAAGCAAAATTCGTGGGTATTCATTTGGAGACGCGCACGACCCCAACCGCACCAAGGCCTTTATCGATAAACTATTGCTTCATAAAATCGATGTATATAAATCGGGAAACCAATATGTGGTACCGACCCAACAACCGCAATATCGCATGGTACAGACGATGTTCGAAACCTATAACAAATACCGGGACAGTGTGTATTACGATGCATCGGCCTGGTCGGTCGCCAATTTCTATAACATGAAATACAAAGCGGTCAATTCGGTCAACCGTGGAGAACAAATCACCAGTACCGATGGTTTGGTATCCGTGGCCCCTGTCCAAAAATCAAACTATGCCTACGTCATCGATTGGGATGATTACAATGCCCCTGCCGTTTTGAACTACCTCCAAGACAAAGGTATTGTGGTGTCCTCGGCCTTTAAACCCTTCACGGCAAAGCTGAAAGACGGTTCTAAAAAATTCGGATACGGCACACTGGTCATTCCGGTTTCACTTCAAAAGAAAGAATCCGATGAAATCTATGAACTGTTGCAGCAGGCGCAACAAAAATATCAAGTGGGGATGTTCGGAGTCGATTCTGGCTATAACCTTCAAGGGGTTGATTTGGGAAGTAGGTTTGTACGTCCGTTGAAAAAGCCGAAAGCGATGATGCTGATCGGGGAAGGCATGCGTTCCTATGAAGCCGGCGAAGTTTGGCATTTGTTAGATACCCGAGTGGGGATGCCAATCACCAAAATTCCGATGCGTAATTTTAACAGGGCCGATTTTGACCGATACAATACCATGGTCCTAGTCGGGGGGCGTTACCGTTTGACTGAGAAACAACAGCAAAAAATCAAAGACTGGGTAAGCAAAGGCAATACGTTGATTACCATTGGGGCCGCCTCGAAATGGGCCATTGAAAAAGAGTTGGTGAAAGAAGCCCTTACCAATGCCGAAAAAGACTCTACTAAATCGAAAGAGAACCCTCCAGTCATCAGAAAGCCCTATGTAGATGCCCAGGAGAATATTGGAAAAGAAAGTGTGGGCGGTATCATCTTAAGGGTTGATCTTGACACCACCCACCCCCTCGCCTTTGGATATCACGACACGACCATTCCTGTTTACAAAAACAACACGGTCTGGCTACATCCCAGTGAAAATGAATATGCAACGGTAGCAAAATATAGTAAGAACCCGCTGATAGATGGGTTTATCACCAAAAAGAACCTAGAAGAAAACCTGCGACCCTCAGCTTCTCTTTTAGTAAGCAAACTGGGTGGTGGGCGCGTGGTGCTTTTTGCGGACAATCCCAATTTTAGGGGAAGCTGGTACGGTACCAATCGACTTTTTTTAAATGCACTCTTTCTGGGGGATAACATTCGCGTTCCTTCGGTCAATCAATGACCCATTACAACTATGGGCCATCAAGATTGAAATCGATAGTCATACCTGCATAAAATGATCAAAGAAAAAATACTTGCGGCTTACGAAACGCTGGCGGAACCATACAACGCCCTAATTGACCACAAGCCTCATAATGCCTACTACGACCGCCCAAATACATTGAGCCTAATTCCAGAGGTCAAAGGCAAAAAAGTACTGGATGCGGCCTGCGGTCCAGGAAAATATGCCGAAATACTCTTGGAAAAGGGAGCAGAAGTCATGGGGTTTGATATTAGTCCGCGGATGGTAAAATTGGCAAAAATACGCAATGGAAATCAAGGAAGTTTTTTTGTACACGACCTATCGACTCCACTGTATATGCTCGACGGAGGGTATTTTGATGTGGTGGTATGTGCGTTAGCACTTCATTATGTAGCCGATTGGACCCCTACCCTACAAGAGTTTTATCGCGTGTTGAAACCCGGCGGTACATTGGTGGTCTCCATTGAACATCCGTTTTTCGAATATACGTATTTTAATTCTGAACGCTACTTTGAGGTCGAACCCGTAAAGGCGATTTGGAAGGGTTTTGGCGAGCCGGTCGAAGTTCACAGTTATCGCAGGTCATTGGAAGCGTGCATCATGCCTCTTATACAAAATGGCTTTCATTTAGATACCCTGTTAGAACCAAAGCCCGTCCCGGAATTTGAAAAGTTAGACCCTAAGCATTACACGGAGTTGAATGCCTTTCCGGCCTTTATGTGTATGAGAGCGATTCGAAAAGGTTAGTTATCAGTGGGCAGTAGCGGTATGCAGTGGCAGTAGTAAAAATAAAATAGTCGGTCCTATACCAACTAACTTTTTATATCTTGATACTTGAACTTGAACTTGAAGTTGAAGTTGAAGTTGAACATCCAACCATATGAAAAAATACAATTCCCTTTCCGCCCTTCTCATCGTATTTTTTATGGGTGCCATGCTATGCACTGCCCAATCGGCTAACGGCGACGGCCCCCATTCACAACTGATCATTCGTGGAGTCATGCTAATCAACGGTAACGGTGCTCCCCCTCAAGGTCCTATTGATATTGTGGTCGAAAACAACATCATCAAAGACATACAAGTGGTCGGCTATCCCGGCGTTGCGATCAATGAGGCAAAACGCCCTCAACTTCGATCAGGAGGTAAGGAACTCGATTGCACGGGCATGTATCTGTTGCCAGGTTTCATCGATATGCACGGTCATATAGGGGGTACTGCGCAGGGAGCGGAACCGGACTATGTTTTTAAACTGTGGATGGGCCATGGTATTACCACGGTACGGGAGCCCAGCGGTCGTGGTGTGGATTTCACCATGGATTTGAAACGAAAAAGTGCCAAGAATGAGATGGTAGCACCTCGAATTTATGCCTATACCGGTTTTGGACAAACAAGCAAGAGTTTCAATCCTTTGAACGACATTCCCATTTCAACTCCGGAGCAAGCACGCGAATGGGTCAGAGCGAACGCCAAAAAAGGTGCGGACGGTATAAAGTTTTTTGGGGCCGAACCCGAAATTATGGCTGCTGCGTTGGATGAAAATAAGAAACTAGGGTTGGGGTCTGCCTGCCACCACGCACAATTAAGCGTAGCGCGATGGAACGTATTGCACTCGGCCCGAGCCGGACTCACCAGTATGGAACACTGGTACGGACTCCCGGAAGCCTTGTTCGATGAACGTACGGTGCAAGACTATCCGTTGGACTATAACTACCAAAACGAACAACACCGTTTCGAAAATGCGGGCAAGTTATGGGCCCAGGCGGCCAAACCTTACTCCGAACATTGGGAAAACGTCATGACCGAATTATTGGAACTTGATTTCACCTTGGACCCCACTTTTAACATCTATGAGGCCAGCCGGGATTTACAACGAGCCAGAAGGGCCGAATGGCATGAGGAATATACCTTGCCATCTTTATGGGAGTTCTATCAACCTAGTAAGATCTCACACGGTAGCTATTGGCATGACTGGGGCACCGAACAAGAAGTAGCCTGGAAAAAGAACTATCAACTCTGGATGACCTTTATCAACGAATATAAGAACCGAGGTGGGCGGGTAACTACTGGATCCGATTCGGGTTTTATTTTCCAGTTATATGGTTTTGCTTATGTCCGCGAGCTTGAACTTTTGCGGGAAGCGGGTTTTCATCCTTTGGAAGTGATTCGAGCAGCTACCCTAAACGGAGCGGAAGCCCTCGGGGCAGCCGACAAAATCGGTAGTGTCGCTATTGGTAAAATGGCCGATTTTGTAGTGGTTGAAGAGAATCCACTTAAAAACCTAAAAGTGCTATACGGCACGGGTGCCATCAAACTAACCGAAGACAATGAGGTAGTTCGTGTCGGAGGTGTAAAATACACCATTAAAGACGGAATCATTTATGATGCCAAAGAGCTGTTGGAAGAAGTAAAGGAACAGGTTGCCAAGGCCAAAGCAGAAGCGGGGTATCAAATCTTGCAGCCCGGGGTGAAGGAGTAGACGGTATTTAGTTGGCAGTGGGCAGTAACAGTAGGCAGTGGCAGTATACAGTAGGCAGTGGCAGTGGGCAGTGGCAGTGGGCAAGGGATGGTTGGTATTTGGAAATGGGTGAAGGGGCGAGCCATAAAAACGTCGAAACGAAGGCTCAGGGTGGATACCAGATTTTACGAAGGGTGTTGAAGCATAAGAAAACAGCTGGTACTTGGCCATCGCAGCCACTGCTGGCGCGAGCGTCGCGCTCGTGTCCCCAACAATAAACGCCCGGCCTTTTCTATCAAATATGAGGGCAGACGTACAGGGACGGGTATGGCGCGATCAGAAAGATGCCCAGGTCAGTGGGGGCTTTTCATAAGAGCACTTGTTGTGCGCTAGCTTTTATACTTTTTTTGTTTTAAGTATTGATGTCGGATATACAATCCGATTCCAAAAATTCCAACTCCCATTGTAATCAAGAATCCAAATTTAGAGTGAGTTTTAGCCTCTTGAATATTGTATAATATAGTTCCATTTCCATCTACAATTCGGAAAACATGCGGTTTAAAATCTCCCTTTTGACTGTTTTTTATCCAAATTGTAGATTCCCTAGATTGGTTTAACTTTTTCTTTATCTCTTCAAAAAGATAGTTATCTCCTTTATTTCCAATATTCTTCGTTAAAACGAAAACACTTTGATTATCCACAAGGGTAAGTTTTAATTCCGATTTAATACTTTTTCCACCGCGCCTCGATTCCACTTGATTGTAGAACACCTGTACATTGTCAATCTCCCCACTTATTTCTGTAAGTGAGCTTTGAGGTGTAAAAAGAGTTGAAGCAAAAAAATAAAATCCCATGCAAATTGAAGCTATTCCTACGAATAGTCCCTTTTCAGCGTAGTAGTCTTTATCCATTTGCATGGGATTTAATTTTTGAAGCTTGCGCTCAACTCGTTTATAAGTCAATAAAATAATTTGTCATACATCCAGATTCGGCGTATAGCAGGAATTTTGCCTCGTTGTTATCAAAAGTACCACTGGCGGGAGCGTCGCGCTCGTGTTCCCAACTATTAACGGTCGGCCTTTTCTATCAAATACAAGGGCAGACGTACAGTAACGGGTATGGCACGAGCAGAAAGATGCTAGCGCCAGCAGGGCAAAATTCGAAATTCGCAGATAAAAGAACAACTCAAGACGAGTTCAAAACCAAACTTCCTATGGACATCATTTTTTCTTTTCTTTTAGTTTTCTCAAGAAATTTTCCAATCCATCCAAGCGTCCTTTCCAAAACTCTTCCAACTTTTTTAAATACTCATTAACCTCAGCAAGGGCCTCTAACTGTGCATAACAGTTGCGTTGCCTTCCGTCGTTTTTATCTGTCTCTATTTTGGTCAACTGACTTTCCTCTAGAATTTTAATATGCTTTGAAACTGCGGGTCGAGACATATTAAAACGTTCCGCCAAGGTGTTAACACTTTCCGGTTGTTTTGTTATCATCAAAAGTATTTCCCTTCTAGTAGGGTCTGCCAACGCCTTGAAAACATCACTCATTTCGCCAAGTATTTAGGTAAGTATTTTGTCAATATTTTATTCTTCCATCCATTGGCAAGAATTCGCTTTACAATTACATTGTTCACGAAGCCTTCAAAGCCACTATGTTCAAAATCGAGCAACGTTCTGTTATTGGGCAATTCCTTGATCTTGAAAGTTACCTTGGTATCCTTGAGAGAACCACCGCTCCAACTGAAAGACAATAGCTCCTTGTCCTTAATTTCTAAGACCTTGCAATGTGTAATACCATCAAAACCGGGGTATGCCTTTGTCCTGAACTCAAATTCAAAGCCGATAATGGGTTCAAAGTTGCAGGGCATCAACCATTCACTCAGAGCCTCTTTATGGGTCAATGCCATCCAAACATCCGTAATGGGCGCATCATATTCCTTAGAAAGTTTGATAGATTTTGCCATACTAATTGTTTTTGTAGGCAACTTCCAGAGCTGCCGCGATTAATGGGTTCCAGTCCTCTTTCGATCCAATAAAAACTTGGCCATTTATTCGTTCGCTCCCCAAATTCTTAGCCGGTTCTATCCCGTTAGCTATGAAATTATCGGGAAGATTCAACCCCAGTATCACACCTTCCTTTTTCTGTGTAATCAATGAAAATTGGTTCTTTCGATAATAGGGAATATAGGTTTGGCAAGGTTGTTCTCGAACATCACCCCCTAAAAGTAATATCTTTTCTTTTACAAAATGAAAAAGAGATTTTGTGCCTTGGGTGTGGAAGATTTGGTCGGCAAATGAAACAGCATCTTTGTATTGGTCGATCCCTTGCGCCTGTTCACATATAATCTTGGCCTGAAAATGTCCTAATTTGTACTCACTTTTTAAATGGGCCATTGCCTCTTTTTTATCCTGAATCCCTTTTGCTTCCAAAATAGAAATCCATTCGCTCAAATCCTTTCCAGTTTTATCCTTTAGATTTCGGATAATTGATTCTTGCATTTGTTTTGGTCCTAGTGCCATAATGTTATCTTTTTAGTTGTTAATAGAGATTTGTTTTTTGAGATAAAATGATACGGCCGTTGCTGCCAAAAGCCAGCCTACCAAAAGATTGCCCCATCGAATGGCAACGAACTCGGTGGAGAAGCCCCACCAGTTCCACATCGGGAGAACATAGCCCAATCCTACAACAAGCGCTAGTAGACCTACAAACTTGATACGGTCGAAATGGCCTCGGATGTCAAGTCTTATAAAGAGGTAGGTAATCAGTAACCAAGTAAGGAATTGTGTCAATACCTCAATGCCCATAAATCTGCCCGGCTGATAGTATTTTCCATCATTTTTGGCTATAAAGTACATCACATTACTATCTTTTTCTGCAACACTTGTGGCATTCTCTAAATGTAGTTGTGTGTCTTTGTGCCATACATAGATTCCGTTTTCATCCAGATTGTCGATTAGGGTACTATTGACCTCAGTTTGATTCTTTACTTGTTTGTATGGCTGTTGCAACAATGGGTTGAACCATTCAGTCGCTCCCCACACAAACCCTACGACAGTGCCTATTAGAGCACCAATTAGAAGTTTTTTTACGTTCGTTTTCATATTTAAGTAACTTTTTGGTTACACAAATATATGAAACTTTTTGGTTACACAAAATTTTATATGATTTTTTTGAAAAATTAGAGTTGCGGTATTTCATACACGGTATTTCCTAACCATGGTATTACTACCCTTCTCAAACTAGACCACTCTTTGCAAGATATAGGGGTGTTTTCTTCATTAATCCGTAGATTTCACACACTTCAGAATCAGATGGCCTTGCCTTACTTCTGTACGGAAATGATGTTACTTTCACATTCGGGCTTACACGTCTGAAAGCTCCTTTGACTAAATGTAACGGGTATATATTAAAAATCCCGCCCTATCCTATTGGACGGGCGGGGCGGGTGTGGGTCCCTCTGGTATCTTGTTTTATTTCTTTTTATCTGCAGGCACTTGCAAGGGTCGTAAGACACCTTTTGTTTTAGGAAACACAGACACATAGGTCAATACAAGGGCAGCGATGGTCAATAGGGAAAATAGTATCATAGTCAATATAGGTTAAGGGTTAACTTGGGGAGTCTTTATAGAAATTAGGCCATTTTAGCCCTGTTGCGTTTGGTTGTAAAAGAAAGCGCTTTTAACACCTTGGTATTTTCGCGGCGGTACAAACGAACTATACTTGTTTTGGTATCAGTCGTAATTTCCTGAGCAGTGTTAAGATGGTAAGCGCCAGTATCCAAAACAACGCCCATTTCAAAAGTATCAACTTTGGCATCGGTAGTAGTATTTGCCAGAGCAGTAGCTCCGAAGGTTAAGACTAATAGTAAGGTAAAAACAGCTTTCATAAGGAACATTTGGGTTATATAAAGATAACCGTGAACCCCCACCCTGAGTGGTTTAGTTTCGCTGAACTGCCTTATTTTTCGGTAGTTGACCAAAGATTGGATAAAGGGTAAAAAACCTTCGATAAGTGGTTGGGGGTATAAAAACCGTTGGGCGATGGGAATGGCTTTTAATCGGTGTTTTGGAAGTTAAAAAAAGTGATATACGAACAGTTTTCCGCAATACAAGTAGGAAAAAAGAATAGTTCTATTATTTGGTTACCGAGAATGCAAGGCTGTTTTTCAACTTGGTGTTTCCAACTATTTGGTTCATATCCCGGTCGGTTTAAATTGGCGAAGTCATCCAATATTCCGATCAAAATTCCCGTTATACCACCTCAACCTAAAACCAATTCTATGGAAACCTATTACCGACCTTCTGGAAAATTCAGTCCTACATCATTCATTCTGTTTATCGGATTGTGCCTTACCGCTTTTCCATTATTGGGATTGATCTATGCTTACGCCATCTGGTATATTCCCTTTATTTATATCAACTTTTTAATTGCCGGTGGCTTCGGTTTTCTGGTTGGTTGGCTTATCAATTTTTTAGTAGTCGGCAAGGGGAAAGTGCGCAATACCCCCTTGGCCATTGGTCTTGGTCTCTTAGGTGGACTGACAGCCCTCTATTTTCATTGGGCCGTATGGGTAGATTTGGTCATCAATGCGGGCGAAAGCTATGGAAATTCAAGAATTGGTGTAACTACTAGTAATATCAATGCATTTGAAGTTTTTAACCTAGCAGCACAGCCAGGAGTACTATTTTCCCTAATTGGGGAAATCAATGAATTTGGCACCTGGGGTATTCGCACTTCCTCAGTAAGTGGCACCTTCTTGTCGGTTATATGGGTGCTGGAACTGCTGATCGTTGTTGGGATTGCTACGCTCATACCAATCGGCGGGGCCCAAAAACCATTTTGTGAAATTGAAAACCAATGGTTTACAGAACAACAACTTACTCCTTTCAACCTGATAGAAAACGCACAAAAACTGGTCGAAGATATAGCCAAAATGAACGAAACCGCTTTTGACAATTTGGGCAAGATTTCCAACTTGGAACAAGATCACAGTGTTTTTACCTTGTATACCTCTGGTAAGAATCAAAACTACCTGTCTATCGAAAACAAGGTAGCCGAAGTCAACAAAAAAGGAGAAACTGAATTCAAGATAGACGAATTTGTATCGTACATCCTTATCAACGATTCCCTTAAAGAAAAACTATTGCTTAAATAGAAACGCCATGGCTGCAAAAGCAAACGCATCTTTTGTTTAAAACAACCTTGGGGCGTTCGTTCACCGCAATGGCTATATGAGAAACCATTCTAGTCGATAAGCATTTAAAATCAATTATCGAGTAAAGATGAATTATTTAATATCTTTACTATGATGACCTTCACCGACCACCCCCTCTATGTTTTGGCAATGCTCTGCTTCATGGTCGTGGTATCGGTATATGCAGCAAAGACCAAAGTTGGCGGTAAGGTAGGTGCTGCCTTATTGGTCATTGTTTTTACCGCCGTATTGGCCAATCTAAAATTGATTCCGTCCGCTTCGAATACCATTCCACTCTACAAGGGCATTTTTACGTATATCGCACCCATCTCAATTTTTTATCTTTTGCTAGGGGTCAACCTGCAATCGATTAAAAAAGCAGGAGCGCCTATGATCATCCTCTTCCTAATTGGATCCTTGGCAACCGTCATGGGTATTTTGATCGCTTGGTTCCTAGTGGCCCCACAGCAAACCCTTGGGGACGATGGCACGGTCATTGCTGGCATGCTCACAGGCACATATACCGGTGGCAGTGTTAATTTTAATGCGATTGCACTCGAATATAACTTTCAAGAAAAAGGAGTTCTTTATGCGGGTACTATCGCGGTAGACAATGTGATAACCACTCTTTGGATCGTGGTGACCCTTGCCTTGCCCCCTCTTTTACGTACTTTTTGGAAAGACAAAAAAGTAAAAGCAAGCAACAAAACCATCATTCCCGAAGAAAAGAATGCTATGGATATGCACGCGTTCATGTGGTTGGCTTTTTTGGGAATAGCCGCTTTTTATGCTTCAGATCTGATGAAACAGCTGTTTCCCCAGATTCCCTTTATTCTAACGCTTTCTACCATTGGCATTCTATTGGCGCAAATTCCATTCATATCCAAATTGCGTGGCAGTCATACCTTGGGTCTCTATTTAGTGTATCTTTTCTTAGCTGTTATTGGGGCTTATTGTGAAATCAGTGCAGTGGTCGAGTTACAACAGGTAGGGTTCACCCTTTTGCTTTTTACTGGCCTGGCCGTCTTACTTCATGGTATCTTTACCGTTCTTTTGGGAGGCTTGGCCTATAGGGATTGGGAAATGATCTCTATCATAAGCCAGGCCAACATCGGTGGTGGAACAACGGCCATTGCCCTGGCTGAATCCTTTGACCGCAAGGAACTGGTACTACCTGCGATTCTTGTAGGCACGCTTGGCAATGCACTGGGAACCTATTTGGGGTTTATGGTAGTTGGGGTTTTGTGACCAAGTCCTCAATCCCTGAAGGGATGCCCGGTCATAGAATAAAATCAACGATACAAAAAACCTTACTGAACATTGACTCTCACCGCCGCTTCCTTCGATTAAAATTCTTGTCACCACGACTTTTGGGCTTTTTGTATTTGGCCTTCAACTTTCTTTTATAGGAACCCCCTTGGTTCGTTTTTTTGTTTTTTTCCGACTTTTCATGAAAGCTGGGACCTGGTACATCATCGCTCTTGGTCTTGTGTGGATTGTCTGGCTCTATAACTTTAGGACGTTCTTCGGCGGTGAGTTGGTTGGAGATTTCAATCGCTTCCGGTAGGTTCAAATGGGGTATTTGATATTCCATGAGCGACTCAATGTCTTCCTTAAAAGCCTTTTCCTTTTCCGTATAAAACAAAAGGCTGGTTCCTTCCTTCTCGGCCCTACCCGTTCTTCCGATACGGTGCATGTAGTTTTCGGGATAGGTCGGGGTATCAAAATTGATAACATGTGAAATTTCGGTTAGGTCCAATCCACGAGCCATTACATCGGTCGTGACCAAAATGCGGTTCTTTCCTTCATCGAACTGTTTTATGGAACGAACTCGATAATTCTGGGATTTGTTGGAATGAATAACCGCTGCCTCCTCCCCATATGATTCCTGTAAGAGTTCAAATACCAAGTCGGCCTTACGTTTGTTCGATACAAAAACCAATACCTTTTGATAGGTGGCTGCATTTTGAAGTAAATGCGACAATAAATTTACCTTAGTGTAAAAGTTGGGTACCGCATAGGCACCTTGGGAAATATTGTCTAGCGGGGTACCGCTAACCGCAATCGATATCTTCTGGACACCAACAAAAAAATCTTGTATCAGAGCATCGATATCTTCGGTCATGGTCGCAGAAAACATGATATTCTGACGCTTTTCGGGCAATAACTCAAAAATATTGACCAATTGAAAGCGGAAACCCAAGTCTAATAGTACATCGACCTCATCAATCACCAATTTCTTGATGGTCTTGAGCCGTAGGGCCCTGCTCAAAACCAAATCGTATAGTCTGCCAGGAGTGGCTACGATAACATCGGTACCTGATGCCAAGGCGGCCTTCTGCGTATTGATGTTCGTACCTCCGTAGATACCTGTCACCTTTATGGAGGAATATTTTCCCAATTTTTCAATAGCTTCGACCACTTGAAGTACCAATTCCCGTGTGGGCACTAAAATTAGGATACGAGGATCCTTTTCTTTGGAAAATGGAAGGGATTGTAACAAAGGCAATACATAGGCCATTGTTTTCCCCGTTCCGGTCTGGGCGATACCGACAACATCTTTTCCGGACATGATGACCGGAAAAGCAGCTTCCTGAACCGGGGTCGGTTTAGCAAAACCTAAATCGTCCACTGCATTTCGGAGATTGACAGCAATTTTAAAATCATTAAAAGAGGCCATGGCACTTTATTAAAAGTTAGGACAAAACTACGGTAATCAGTTGAGAAGCATCTCGATTACTTATTAAACCGGTCGTTTCTATCTTAATTTTAAACCGATTCGTCCCAAGACCGACCCGCTTTATCTTTTTTTATTATTTCAGAAACCCCGTTTACGCCATCTTCGTATCAAATTCACAAAAAACGAACAGTTATGACTACCTTTTTAAAGTTACTTCTATCTTTTTTACTTACACTGGTCATCCCCTTTTTTGGACAACGGTCGGCTGCCCAGGTTCCGGTTTCGGTGGTTACGTTTCAGAATATGTTCAAAAAGGAAGTCCCGGTCGATTCCATGGATACCTTTTTAGAAAGTCAGATGAAAAAGCTGAAAGTCCCAGGGTTATCCATCGCTATCATCAACGATGGAAAGGTGGTCTACCATCGTACCAAAGGCTACGCAGATCTGGAAGAAAGCATTGCTGTGACCGACAAGACAATTTTTGAGGGCGCCTCCCTTTCCAAACCTTTGTTCGCCTATTTCATTATGGGGTTTGTAGAAGAAGGGCTTTTAGACCTGGATACTCCCCTTTACCGATACCTACCGTACGAAGATATCGCCTATGACGAACGTTATAAAAAGATAACCGCTCGTATGGTGTTATCCCACAGTTCGGGATTTCCAAATTGGCGTACCGACTATGAAAATGATCGGTTGTTCATAAAGTTTGACCCGGGAACCGCATTCGAATATTCGGGAGAAGGCTTTCAATACCTTGCCAAGGTGTTAATGCACCTGTTACAAACCAATGACGCGGGGCTTGAGAAGGTCTATCAGAAACGCATAGCGATTCCCCTGGGAATGACATACACCAAATTCCTGCAGGACGAGGCCAACATGGCCCATAAGGCAGAAGGATACGTCAAGGGGAAAACGGTTGGTGAAGATGACGACCCGGGAACATTCGGGGCCGCATTCTCCGTTCATTCCGAAGCTTTGGATTTTTCAAAGTGGATGATTACGCTTATCGATAAAGAGGGACTCACAGCGGCCGGGCATAAGGCCCTTTTCGAAAGCCAGATCGTATTACCCAAAGACCATCCGCAAAGTAACGCGGGCGTCACCGACTGGACCTTAGGATTCGCAAAGGTAACCCTGCCCCAGGGCACCCTCTATGGCCATGGCGGAAACAATCCTGGCTACACAAGTCTTTTTGCCCTTTCACAGGAAACCCGATGGGGATTTGTTATCTTCACAAATGCCAATCAGTCGAACTTGCCCATGGCGCTCTTACAATACCTAATGACCCGATAGGAATAGGTGGTACGTTGCGTAACTGACAAGGTCTCTTACGGAACTCATTGTTTACCGATCCCTTATGCTATCTTCGGAATCACGAATCATGGAAAGTTTTAAATTCAATCGATTTGATTATCGACTGATCGTCACCTACCTGATGATCGCGGTCGTTTGGTTGTCGTATCGCTACACGGTGCAGCATTATACCTTTTTTGAAATTTGGACCGGTTTGGTCGGTTTTGTCCTAAAGACCCTCGTGTTGATCTATTTGATGGTCTGGTCTATCCAAAAATTTTTAAGTAGCAAAAAAAAATACCTACTTTTCTTTGTCGTCATTTTTTTGATACTATTCCTCGTGGGGTTTTTGGATTTGCTACGGGACTATTTCACTTCGGAACCCAGATGGGAGTGGGACCTATCTTTTTCACAGATGATCGTGGAAAGTTTTTATCACTCCACCCCCGACGGGGCATTGCCCGTTGGCCTACTATTGGGAAGAAAATATTACGAACATCGGTTGGAGTATACCGAACTTCAAAACTCGCAAAAAGAAATGGAACTCAAGGCGCTTCGCGCTCAATACGACCCGCATTTTTTGTACAACAGCCTTAATACCATCGATGCCCTGATCGATTATTCCCCCAAGGAAAAAGTCAAGGCGTATGTTTCCCATCTCGCATCGCTCTATCGGTATTTGATTCATCGAAAAGACCAGGAAGTAGCTTCCTTAAGGGAAGAGCTTGATCTGGCCAAGGACTATTTCTATCTCATCGAGACACGTTTTGGTGGCGACTATCGCTTTCAAATAAAAACCGATGGCAAGATAGAAGAAAAATACCTTCCCCACGGCGCCTTACTAACCGTGCTAGAAAATGTTGTTAAGCACAATAAAGCCCTTGGGGATACCACCGTGCAAACGACTATCGAGGTAGATAGCAGCACAGTTTGCGTCATCAATTCCAAGACTTCTGGGAATCCCTCAAAGGAATCATTGGGTACGGGACTCAAAAATCTGGACAAACGGTACCGCCTGTTGAGTGATCAACAGTTACGTTTTAACAACAAACCCAAAGAATTTCGTGTGGAATTGCCCTTATTACAACTGGTAGAATGAAAAGCTTTGAAAGAATACACATATTGCTTTTGGAAGATGAACTACCTGCCTTTCAGAAACTGATTGCGCACCTTACCAATTTTTTTGGAGATTCATTTTCGTATGATCATGTTAGAAGTGTAAAGGAGAGTGTTGCCCTGCTCCAAAACCGGAATAATTATGACCTGATTTTGTCCGATATCAAACTATTGGACGGTGCTTCGTTTGAAGTTTTTCAAAAGGTGGAGACCAAATCACCGATTATTTTCTGTACCGCCTACGACGAACATTTGTTGGAGGCCTTTCAGACCAACGGTATCGCCTATGTCTTGAAACCTTATTCCGAAAAAGATTTTGAACAGGCACTCCAAAAGTTCAAAGACCTGTTCGCACCCCGATCGTTTAAGAAAAACCTGTTTGAAGAGCTGAAGCATATATTGGAAAACGATCAGCAACGCTTTCAAAAACGTTTTGCCATTAAGAAGAAAGGAGGTATTAAGCTCTTGGAAACAGTGGTCATTTCATTGATTCAGGCCCAAGGTGATTTTTGTCAAATTACGGACCAGGACGGAAAATTACACAGCATCTCAAAAAATATCGGTACGCTTGTACCCAAACTCGACCCAAAAACCTTCTTTAGAATCAACCGCAGCCAGTTGGTACATATGCTACATATCGAAAAAATAGAACCGTATTCCAAAAACAGGCTCGCTCTAAAAATGAAGGGGTGCAAGGAACATGTAATCACTAGCTCATCGGTAACCAAGGAGTTTAGAACTTGGCTTGAGCAGTAGCTTTCTTTGTATCTTTATCGCTCTATTTTATCGATTCAAATTAATCCACTTCATGAATTCCGATCTAGCAGCGTACATTCGAAGGTATATTGAAATCGATGAGGAGCAATTGGCCCATTTCCATTCCTATTTGACCCCAAAAAAGTTAGGTAAAAAGCAATATCTATTGCGGGCCGGACAGACCTGCAAAGGACGATATTACATCACAAAAGGCTGTTTACGGCTTTACTATATCGACACAAAGGGACATGAACAGATCATTCATTTCGGTATCGAGAATTGGTGGATTACCGATTATGACAGTCTCTTAAACGGGGGGCCTTCGCGTATGAACATTCAGGCCATTGAACCTGTTGAACTGTTGGAACTCAGCGAGAATTCCCTATCCGAGCTATATCTGAAAGTTCCACAAACGGAACGCCTTTTTCGAAGTATCATGGAGCGGACCTATATCGCCATACAGCGACGTATGGAATATATGTTTAGCCTTAACAGCGAGGAACTCTATAAATCGTTTATTACCGCCAACCCCAAATTTGTACAACGCGTTCCCCAATACATGTTGGCTTCCTATCTGGGCATTACCCCGGAATACCTGAGCGCCCTAAGAAAATAAAGGCGCCCCATGGCAAGCTTCGGACCCACAATAGAAATCCGTCCCTTTCCGAAACCATCGAAAGACATCGGGCCAGCGTTCGACCTTATCGGTCGTGGTAGGTTTGTCCCGACTGTAAACCTCTGGATTAAAACTTGAATTATGAAAACCGTACACACGGTGTTTCGAAATGGTGTTTCACCGATATCACAGGCTCTTGATTTCTTAAGAAATCTTAATTTTTTTAAAGTTTTCCAGAGCTAATTTTGTCCATATCAACTATCGAAGTGGTTTAAACTTTTTGGATTGCAATGAAAATTCAAGATTTTTTAGCTAATTGAAAAAGTTTAAACCACTTCATTAAGAAATCTAGGAATGGAACGTATTAGCTATCAAGAATTGCCCGAGGGCCTGTTTCAACATCTTCGCGAAATCGAAGTCTACCTTAAGCAATCTTCATTGGATATGGGACTATTGGAACTCGTAAAACTTCGCATCTCCCAAATCAATGGTTGTGCCTACTGTTTAGATATGCATTACAAAGAACTTAGACATTTGGGAGAGACTGAATTACGCCTATCGATCCTCGCAGCATGGGAAGAGAGTCATTTTTTCGACGCAAGGGAAATGGCCGTCTTGGCATATGCCGAAGCACTGACCCGCATTGATCATCGTCCCCTATCCGATACCTATTTTAAGAACTTAGAAGTGTATTTCAATAAAGGTGAGATGGCCGTTTTGAGTCTTGCCATTACCCAAATCAATACTTGGAACCGACTCATGAAAGCGTTTCGTTTTGAAGCCGGAAATTACAAAGTGGGAAACTAAAAACAGTCGATGAAAACACAATGGATCATTCACTATTTTTTACGGTTTTCATTGGCTATCGGTTTCTTATCGGCCGTTGCCGACCGTTTGGGTTTTTGGCCCCCGGAGATGGCCGCCTGGGGAACCTGGGACAACTTTATCGCCTACACGGGTATCCTGAACCCATGGTTTCCGAACAGCATTATAGACTTTGTTGCCTTGGTCGTAACGATTTTGGAAGTGGTACTGGCCCTTTTACTACTGCTGGGATATAAAACACAATGGGCTGCCAAAACCAGTGGCTTTTTATTACTAGTCTTTGCCTTGGCCATGACCTTTACCACCGGTATCAAAGGACCATTGGACTATTCGGTCTTTACCGCCGCGGCGGCCGCTTTCGCATTGGACATCTTAACAGAACCTTCTTTTACGACATTGAAATAATTAAAGAATGTCTTCCTCTTATCTAAAGATATCTTTCTTTGTCCATACATCCTAAAGCTTTTACCTCAATCTTTGATTACCTTTATCTTAGCTCCGCAATCTCAAAAGCGGTTTATCATTATATGTCGAACATCAAACGACACAGAATAAAGGAATTCAAGGAAGAAATTGGCCTTTCTGGGCAAAAGGACACCTACTTTCTGAAAGAATTTACAAATGACATTCAACATCCAGAACAACCCTATCGTACCCAAACTTTTGGAGTAGGCTATCTTAAAAAGGGGCAGCTTTTTCTTACCACGGGAGTTACCGATCACGAAATCAATGCTCCTGCATTGATTGCCATGGGACCCAATGTAATTCGTAAATGGATCAAGACCTATAAGGCTATTGAAGAAGATACCATTTTCTTCTCCAAGGATTTTTTGGTCAGTGCCTTCGCCAATAGCACCCTGTTGAGTAATATCCCCTATTTCGAGCAAGCGGACCTGCATGTCTTCGCTTTAAATAAAACTGATAACAACTGTATTAAAACCATCTTTGCCACTCTTAAGTCCTTCTTATCTTCTGACTATATCAACAAAGACCATTTTGTTAGACAACAGATTACCATCTTGCACTATATGTTAGATGAGTTTTACAAGCGAAACGTTCGGGAACGGGGCCCGAACCCCGAGGCATCCTTACTCGAGAAATTTAAAGAGTTGGCGGTGCACAGCATAAAAAAACATCGTGACGTTAAATTTTATGCCGAAAGCCTGTTCATTACCTCTAAACATCTTTCTGAAACCATTAAAAAAGCTACTGGAAAAACTGCTGGCCAGTTTCTCCATGGGATGTTGGTGTTAGAAGCTAAAATTATGCTTCAAGACCCTGGACTTACGATTACCCAGGTCGCTTACGAATTGAATTTCCCCGACCCTTCTACCTTTGGGAAATACTTCAAAAAATACACCGGCCAGACCCCCTCGGGCTACCAATCGGAAATTTTGACTAGCTAAACACCTTTTTTGCACTGTTTCTGCCTTTGTTTTATGAACAACTTTGCATCAACAAATCATCTCAGGGAAAACCCAAAAGATATTTAAAAGAAAAGATAGTTTGATTTCGAGGCCTTCGTCTGCCGAAGTGGCTACATGAAAGCGTAAGCCTCGGAGATGATACATCTCGATTATCGATTAAAACAGCTAGATTATGAAACAGATAATAACCGCAGAAAAGAGTCAAAAGATAAGACGTGGCGATTTCAATATCGATATTAACTTTCCAGGTCTTGCAGTGAACGATATAAGTGACCCAAGAGGTTTCGGGCAATTAGGCAGGTTTGACCACGGTCGTTTACATCCCGGGGTATTCGTTGGAATGCACCCACATGTAAACGATGAGATACTTTCATACCTCCGCAAAGGAAACCTTATCCATGAGGATACGGAAGGTGAAAAAACAATCATCAACAATACAAAACTGATGATGATGAATGCAGGAAAGGGTATCTATCATCAAGAATCGATTCCCGAAGATGGGGAAGCTGTGGAGATGCTCCAAATATTTATGAGGCCTTCTCAAATCGATTCAAAACCCTCAGTACAGTTCTACGATTTTCCAGAAGCATTCAGTAAGAACCAATGGCGCTTGATCGCAGGCCCTGCAGAAAGTGAAGCACCATTGACTATCAATTCGGATATCGCGGTGTATGATACTCACCTAACGAATACAAGTATTGATCTCCCGGAAAAAAAAGGGAGATCTTATGTACTTTATTTGTTTGAAGGCAAATTGCGAACGGACACCGTTGAAATGAAACAAGGCGATATGCTCATTTTTGAAAATGAGAAAATACATATCCGTACGAAGGATCATGCCGATCTGGTCCTATTTGAAATAAACCGCCATACAACCTATACCCGAAAAGGTATGTATAGTGGCGTTTAATGAATAAAGAAAACAATGAACCTATTTAAAAAAAGAAACTCATGAAAAATATAATTTTAATTCTTGGTATCATTTGGAACACCACTACCGTTACCGCACAAGACAACAACCAACATAATTTACCCGACACCGCCTATGGTCCAGAAATACCTCATGAGAAAGGCTATTTGGTAGAGGAAATCAAGGATGGTCTTTATTGGGTCACCGACGGGCTCTACAACGCCATGTTCTTAGTGTACGACCAAGGGGTGGTAGTGGTAGATGCACCGCCGACTATCGGGGAAAACTATTTAAAGGCCATAGCTGAAGTCACTGACAAACCAATAACCCATTTGGTATACAGTCATTCCCATACCGACCATATCGGAGGTGCGGGACTGTTCCCAAAAGGGCTTGAAATCATTGCGCACGAAGATACCATGGAAATACTTGAAAGACGAAAAGATACTAGAAGACCCATACCGACCAAAGTATTTGCTGAAAGTCACGAACTGGTCTTGGGCAACCAACGATTACAACTGTATTATCACGGTAAAAACCATATGGATGGTAATATTTTTATCTACGCCCCGGAACAAAAGGTGCTTATGTTGGTCGATATCGTCTTTCCAGGATGGGTTCCCTTTAAAAACCTCGGAATTGCAGAAGATGTGCCCGGTTATATGAAAGCGCACGACATTGCTTTGGGCTATGATTTCGAAACCTTTGTTGCCGGGCATGTAACCCGTTTAGGAACTAGGGCCGATGTAACCACCTCCAAAGCCTTCGTTACCGATCTAAAAGAAACAGCGCAACAGGCTTTTGGAAAGGTCGACTTCAGCAAAAGTGCACAGGAAACAGGTTACGAGGACAAATGGAAAATGTACAATACCTATTTTGAAAAAGTAGTCGATGTAGCCACCCGGGAAATGAAAGAAAAATGGAATGGGAAACTAGGTGGGCTCGACACCTACCTACGGGACGACGTCTGGGCGATGTGCGAAAGTCTTAGTGTAGACTTTTGACCAACTGATAAACTGAAAACAATTATTATGAAATCTAAAAATAGTATGCACACCTTGGCATTGGTGTTTAATAGTGCTTTTTCAGGAGCTTTCCTGTTCATCGCCATAGTGATTGCGCCCTTTTGGAAATCGCTTTCGGAACCTGAAATCCTAGACTGGTTCAGCTCCTTTTTCTGGAGGTTTCCGACCATCATGGTACCTCTAAATTTACTGACATTTGTTTCCATTGCGGTAGGCTATGTAAAACATCGCAAAAGAAAAAATGGTAGTGGTAATTTGTGGCTAGGTACCTTGGTCATTATTTTTTTATGTTCGATAACCTACCCCCTTTTTTTCGATGGAGCGAATAAGGTGCTTATGGGGACCTCGGGCTCAGGGACTGGTATAATGAACACACTTAAAAACTGGGAGCTTTGGCATTACACAAGGACCTTTTTGTCCCTTATCTCCTTAGTCTTGTTAGTAGGAATCGGTTTTAAAAAGGAAGCTGCACAATAATCATCCCATTTTAGCTAAAAAAATCAGTCTAAGAGCATTCTCAACTGATTTCTTTTGGTTTTCGATTAGGCAACCTCCTTACGCAACACCTCCAATGGGGGGCTGTTCAATACACTACGACTATTGAAAAGCCCTATGAGCAATACCAATACGGTAATGCCCGGTAAAACGATCAAAAAGGGAATCCATGAAGGGATGAACTCGGTCTTAAAAACAAAAGTTGCCAGCAATTGGCTACCAAAGAACGAGAGCACAATACCGATACCACTGCCCAGTATGCCCAAGTAAAAATATTCCAATGCGGTAATACGTCGTATTTGCTTGCTCTTGGCCCCTAGGGTTCGCAACAGCACATTTTCTTTGATCCGTTGGTATTTGCTATTTCGTACGGATCCGATGAGGACAATAATACCGGTGAGAATACTAAAGAAAGCCATAAAGTTGATGACCCAGGCAATCTTATCCAAAATGTCCTGCACCAAGACCAGTAACTGGCGTATATCGATAATGGATACCGTTGGGAACTTACGCACCAGTTCCCGTTGTAGTTTGGCCGATGACTTTTCATCGGGCGCATTGGTGCTCAATACATGAAATTGCGGCGCATTTTCCAAAACTCCTTTGGGAAACACCACGGAAAAGTTCATCTGCATACGGCCCCAATCCACAGCACGCGTGTTGGCTACGATCGTATGCATCAAGACCCCTTGCACATTAAAAACCAGGGTGTCCCCTTCGACCACCTGGGCATCACGTGCCACATTATCGGAGAGTGAAATAGGAATGGCTTCCCCCTCTGCAAATTCGGGATTCCATTCTCCGGAAGCCAAGGTCTCCGATGCGACCAGGGAATCGCGATAGGTGGTTCTAAATTCGTGATTTAAAATCCATCGATTGATGGTCGAGGTAGTATCTTCCCGAATGTCGTTCACCGAACGGCCTTTGATCCGCTGGATCCGCATGGTCACTATAGGAAAGTTATCGATAACGGGAAGTCCGTTGTTTCGAATGCTGGCCGCAGCCGCTTCGGTCTGATTTGTCTGTACATCCATCAAAATAAGATTGGGTGTTTTGCCAGTGGCTTCCAAAGAAGTGCGTTCCCGAAGAATATCTCTCGTGAAATAGAGGGTACTGATCAAAAAACTTCCCACCCCAATGGCCAGTAACAATACCAAGGTCTGGTTGTTGGGTCGATAGAGGTTCAACAAGCTTTGACGTGCCGTAAACCCCCAAGAAGCCGGAAAGTACTTTTTCACCAATTTCATAAAAAGCAAAGCAATTCCGCTTAAAACGGCAAATACGACTAAAATTCCAAAAACAAAAGCTAACGCAAAACTAATATTCTGCAGAATCCAAAAAGAAAAGGCAAAGAGAAAAAGCAAAATACCCGTCATTACCAAAAAAGTAACTTTTCGGGCATTGGGCGAGGTGGTTTCCTGTATCCGTAATGCCTGCAAAGGTGATACATACCAAGTGCCCAGCAAGGGAGACAAGGCAAACAGAACCGACATGGCCAACCCCAGTAACGGTCCAATGACCAAGGGCTGCACCGATAGGGAAACTTCCAGTTCAATTGGCAAAAAGTCTTTGAGTATCCATGGAAACAACTGTTGCAACCCCAGACCAATCGCAGTACCAACAAGCCCGCCTAACAAACCGATTCCCGCAATCTGTATGAAATAGATCAAAAAGGTCTGTTTTCGGGTTGCTCCCAAGCATTTGAGTACCGCAAGGGAAGCTAATTTCTCTTTGATGTAAATGTGCACCGAACTGGCAATGCCTACACAGCCCAATAATAAGGCGATAAAAGCGACCAGGTTCAGAAACTTTCCAAAATTGTTATAACGACGGCCCAAACGACGCCCGGTAGACTCATGAGTGTCTAAATCTGCGTTTTCGGCATCGAGGATAGGGTCTAGTCGATTCGCCAAAGCCACATAGTCGGGTTCTGGATTCGCCACAAAATAATTCTTGTATTCCACACGGCTCCCTGTCTGTACCAGACCGGTATCGTTGATATAGCGATATGGGATGTACACAGGAGGTGCAACCGAGGTCGAAATACCCGTACTACCCGGCCCGGAGGTGATAGAACCTGCAATAGGCAAGGTAATATTCCCCACCTTTATAGAATCGCCTACCTGTAAGCTGTATTGCAGCATTAAGGTAGCATCGACCAAGGCCCCTCCCCTACTCTGGTAATCAATGGCCGCCGAAGAAGGTACGGTCTCTAACTTTCCATAAAAAGGATAGCCACCGTTAATACCCCGAACAAAGGCCAATTTGGTCGCATTGCGTTTGGGGAAAGCTACCATCGACGGAAAATTGATTTCGGTGGCATTGGCGCCGCCCAACGAATCGATCAATTGCTGTACCCGTTCCGTTGGGGGTTGCCTGCTAACAATGATGTAGTCAGACCCCATGAGCGATTTCGACTGCAGGGTAAAATTCTCTTTTAGGTTGCCACCGAACGATTGTATGGAGACCAAAGCGGCGATCCCCAAAATAATGGAAGCCATAAAGAGAAATAGCCTCTTAAGGCTCGCACGCCCATCGCGCCATGCCATTTTAAAGAGCCATCGGCTACCTGCTGAAGTTTTCGGTAATTCGTTCAAAGCGCTTCGGTCAATTGGTTCTCAATGATCTTACCGCCTTTTAATCGTAAAATACGTTGTGTTCTTCTGGCCAAGTCCAGATCGTGCGTCACTATAACCAAGGTGGTACCGGCGGCTTCATTCAGTTCAAAAAGCAACTGTATGACCTTCTCCCCGGTTTCCTCGTCCAGATTACCGGTAGGCTCGTCGGCAAAAAGAATTGCAGGTCGGTTCGAAAATGCCCGTGCCAAAGCTACGCGTTGTTGCTCCCCTCCCGATAACTGCGAGGGGTAATGATCGAACCGATTGGCCAAACCTACCTTTTGCAACAGTTCCTTTCCCACTTTGGTAGCATTTTTAGCTCCCTGTAACTCTAGGGGTACGACCACATTTTCCAGGGCCGTCAGGGTCGGCAGTAGCTGAAAATTTTGAAAAATAAAGCCTACTTTACTGTTTCGTAGTGCGGCACGCTCGTCTTCATTCAAAGAATTAATTTCGGTACCACAGAGGGTTACCGTTCCCGTATCGGGCCTATCCAAACCTGCGCAGAGCCCTAACAGGGTGGTTTTTCCACTTCCCGAGGGCCCGACGATCGAAAAGGTGGCACCTTGCTTGATATCGAACGAAATATCATCCAATACCGTTAATTTTTTCGCCCCGCTATCATAGGTTTTCCCAAGCTTGTGAACGTTTAATATCTTTGTTGTCATAGCAAACGCTTATCGCAATTTTCCGTAAGACGGAAAAATAATAAAATGATTCCGATTTTAACATCCCATACCCATGCAGAACCTCTTAAAGTTTCGTTATTTTTTAGCTTTGTTGGTATTGGCTTCTTGTGGAGAAAGTCAAAAAAAAGAACCAGAAGCCGAATCGGCACCAAAAAAGGAGGCAGTACCCAACGAAACTGTCGCTAGCAAAGAAAACAAGGTAATTCTCTTCTTCGGCAATAGTTTGACCGCTGGTTACGGACTCGATACCGAGGAGTCGTTCCCTGCGTTGATACAGGACCGATTGGATTCACTGGGCCTCCCCTATACAGCCATCAATTCGGGATTAAGCGGGGAGACGACAACAGGCGGACTCAACCGACTGCAATGGGTATTGAACCAAAAGGTCGATGTTTTTGTGCTGGAACTCGGGGCCAACGATGGACTGCGGGGCATTCCCTTGAAGGAGACACGAAACAACCTTCAGGCCATTATCGATGCCGTGAAGGAAAAAAATCCTGAGACGGAGATTATCTTGGCGGGGATGCAGATCCCACCTAACATGGGGCAAGAATATACCAAGGAATTTCGGACCATTTTCCCCGACTTGGCCGAAAACAACGAATTGGCCCTGATTCCCTTTTTGTTGGATGGCGTTGCCGGCCGGCCCGAATTAAATTTACCTGATGGCATTCACCCTACTGCCGAAGGGCAAAAAATCGTTACGAATAATGTATGGGCGGTTTTGGGGGATTTACTGAACGAATGAAATTTGAACTCGACATTGATCACAACCTTATGGACCAATTGGCTGCACAATTGGATAGGCACCATAATGGCTCTCAGCTATTTTTTCCAAAAGAACTCGGCGACGGAAGCATCACGCTAAAACAATTTCCCGGCCAGATAGAATTGTATCACTTTGTATTTCGGCTGTCACGAACGGTAGAAATGTATTCGTTCAACCCCGACCACAGCCAGTGGCTACTGTTGAACATTAATCTTTCCAAAAAAGCGGTCAAAAAAACCGTTAACGATAGCACCATCAATATTCAAAAATTTCTTCCCTCGGGAATCCTATTATATACCCCCAACACCAAGGTCTATAGCAAAAGTCCTAAGGGGGAAGACTTCGAAATAGCCTTGGTACGAATCCATAAAAGCTTTTTTTCCATATACGAAAATGAAGAAATCGACACCCTGCAGCATTCGGGGAATGCTATCGTGTATGAAGATTTGGATAGCAAGATGGAAAACCAATTAAAAAAGGCACTCGAACCGATGGGCAACATGCTCTCTATGCATGCCTCCCTTCTTCAGTTTATTGGAGATTTCGTAGCCAAATTAAAAAATCGGGAAAAGGAACATCACTTTGAGCATTTGCATCCAAATGATGTAAAAGGGCTTTTTATGGCCGCTGCCCACCTTAGAGATCCGTTGGCCGAGAAAATCCCTTCGATCAAGGAACTATCAAATATTGCGGGCATGGGTACCACCAAATTCAAAATCACTTTTAAACAGGTGTTTGGAAAACCTCCCATGCAGTACCATCAAAAAATCAAATTCGAATATGCGCGCCAAGAATTGTTGAAAAAACAAAAAACAGCTTCAGAGTTGAGTTATGAATTAGGGTATTCGCATCCCTCTAAATTTACCGAGGCCTACAAAAAGCAGTTTGGGGAACTGCCGTCGGCCACTACCTAAATCGTCTTCCTTGGTAAATAGTTCGTCTTTCTAGGGTAACTGCGCCCGGGCAATGGCACGTAGATTTGCCTTATGAAACTATTTATTACAGGAGGTACCGGATTTGTGGGAAAAAGTATTATTCCCATATTGATAAAAAATGGCTATCACGTATACGGACTTGCCAGAAGCGAAGCGTCGGTGGAAAAGCTGAGGGCGTTGGGTGCCGTTCCGGTGCGAGATGACCTGACGGCCCTTTCCCAAAATACCGTGAACGCACTAAACAAGTGTGATTTTGTATTGCACTCGGCCGCCCATATGGACCTCACATATGATAAAAAGCCTTTTTATCGTATGAATGTCGAGGCGACCAAAGAACTACTTCGGATATCCGAAGAGAATGGCATCTCTAAATTCATTTATATCAGCGCCGCCCCCGTTATACCAGGTTCCCCTATCGTGAACCAAACGGAGGCTCAAGCAGGCACCGATCTTCCTTCCGCATTGTACCCTAAAACCAAAGCTATCGCCGAAAGACTCGTCCTGGCCGCGAATACAGATAGTTTTAAGACCCTCGCCTTAAGACCCCCCGCTATTTGGGGGCCCAACAATCATCATTATGAGGATTTGATGAAGAATGTAAAAAACGGCAAATGGAGGTGGATCGGCGGTGGACATCAAATACTGTCTACGATTCACGTAAAAAACCTGGCCAATGCCGTATTGGCCGCTTTTGTTTCGAACAAAGGTGGAGAGGCCTATTTTGTAACCGATGGCGATCGACGATCCATGCGACATACGTTCACCGAGATTCTAAAAGCTGAGGGGTTAGAACCCGGAGATAAGGAATTACCTAGAAGCATAGCTGTGGTCATGGCACATATATTCGGCGGACTCTGGAAACTTCTTGGATTAAAATCAAGACCTCCCGTGATGCCGCTCATGATTCGCCTAATGGGAACTGAATTTTCGGTGTCGGACACAAAGGCCAGAAGAGAGCTGGGCTATACCAATGCGATCGATTTTGAACAAGGAATACAGGAACTAAAGAAGTAATCTGATCATACGGATTTCCTTAGCTAAACCCAAGCAATCCGTAAATAGTAGCTTCTATTGACACAAGAAAGTAATACATAAATCCTATGAACTAGTTCGTCACGAGAATACGCTATTCAACTACAAAAGTTTCAAGCACCAATCCATTCTAAATATAAACTATTATTGCAATCGGAGATGGCACACCTTCCTATAACATCTTGCCAATAGGATGTAGGAATCCTTTACTTTTTCAAAATTTTATTCTTCAGCACCGTCTCCATCAAACTATTCTTGTAATTACGGCTTACAGGAATACCAATGTCCCCTATTTGCACTTTATGCGGTTCCAGGGTATTTATCTTCTGTAAGGCAACAATATAGGATTTATGCACTTGCAAAAAAGAATCGGCCCGCAGCTGCTGCATTACTTTTTTTAGTGGCATCAATGCCAGGTGCTTTTTGCCTCCTTCTACATGAAAAACTACGTAGTTCTGCATGGCCTCCACGAACAAAATGTCGTTCGTAAAAATCTTGATATAGGTCTGATCACTTTTTATAAAAATGTAATCGCCCTCAATGTCCGGTTCTTCAATTTGCGGGGCGGATTTCAAAAGGTCCCAATAGCTCTTTACCTTCATCACAGCCTTAAAAAAGCGATTGAACGTAATGGGTTTTAGCAGGTAATCCTGCACATCCAATTCAAAACCTTCCAACGCATAATTGGGAAAAGCCGTGGTCAAGATGACCATAGGAGGGTTTTTAAGGGTCTTTAAAAATTCCATCCCGTTCATTCTGGGCATTTGTATGTCCAGAAAAAGCAAGTCTACCGAGTGCTTATCTTGAATGCCGGAAAACTCCATCGGGTTGTTTCCCGTACCGACCAATTTTAAAAAATCGACCTCCCGGATATAGTTGGTGATACACTCCCTGGCCAAAGGCTCGTCATCAATAATTGCACAATTAAGTTCCATAACAGCCTTTTAAGTTTGAAAAACGGGGGATTCTATTTCTTGTGTTTTATGGGATACTTCAGGAAGTGCTAATTGTAATTTTAGTTCCGCACTGTAGGTCCCTTTCGTTTCCTTTACTTTCAATGCATACGAATTAGGGTATAGCAGCTCAAGTCGTCGTTTTACATTCTTTAGACCAATTCCGCTGCTTTCATACACCCCCTTCACCACCGTGTTGGTTTCGGGCCTATAGGTATTGGAAATACGAAATATCAGGTGGGCATCTTCCTGTTTCAATGCGATTTTCAACCAATTGTTGGCACCCGTGGTTTGGGACACATGCTTAAATGCGTTCTCTACAAAGGGCATCAGTATAAAGGGGGCGATTTTTATTCCGGGATGGTCAGAAATTTCCATAACTACTTCAACGTTGACGCTATCATCTAACCGCAGTCGGCTTAATTCTATAAAGTTCGAAAGATACCGTATCTCTTTATCTATTTCAATTTCTTTCTCATTGCATTCATACAGCTGGTACCGCAATAAGTCCGAAAACTTGGCCAAAGATTCAGATGCCATATCCTGATTCTTATGAATCAATACAAAAATGGAGTTGATGGTATTGAACATGAAATGCGGATTAAACTGGGATTTTAAAAACTTAAGCTCCGTTTCGATTTTTTCCTTTTCCAGAACTTGCTGCCTTTTTTGCGCCTGAATATAATTCTTGCCCAGTTTAATGCTCATGGCCAGCGTCATGCTCGCCACGGTAGATGGAAAGGAATTCGATACGAACAATCCCAAGAACGTAGCATCACCGAACAGACCCTCAAAAGAGGAGCCAGACAAGAAGGCGGTCACGTAATAGCCCGAAATAATCAGTGCCGCTGTCACCATAATGGTGGCCACTACCAACAGGGCGAAAACAATGTAACGCCCTTTGTACAAAAAACGAGGCATTAAAAAATACAGACTAAAATATACCCCGAAGGCCTGTAGCACCACATAAAAAACGAATTTGGTGCTGTATGGTGAATACAGAATATTATGGGCTGCCTCTACAACACTCCCACTGGCAAGACTCCACCATGCAAAATGATACAACAACCAAAACAGCAGGTGGTATATCTTGTATTTATAGAACCATTGTAGCATTGTCGAAAACTGAGGTAGCTTCAAATTTAAGCAAAAAGACTACTGCACCTATTTTTAGCTTGTAAGGTGGGGCTTAAAATTGACAACAGGAACTAAAAAATTGACGACAGGTACCAATGGACAAATCACCCTGAAATCGGGAAAGCTTTCCACTTAATAATGTGGGTCGTCAAGTAGCATTAGGCATTGGTCATTTATTTTTTCAGTTCTTTTCGTCTTATAGTTCATTTGTCATCATTGAAAAATGACAACACATGAACAAGCTTTGTTTTCTTTGGTTTTGTATAATGATTTGCGGGAACCTTTTGTGGGGGCAGCAGCAAAGGGAAATAACTTTTCAGGTGAGCCTGCAAGACACCCCGTTTTATTCAAAAGACAGCATACTTTCTATTGGATTGCGCGGAAGCCAACCGCCTCTCTCCTGGGTAAAGGGCGTTCAGATGACCGATATGAATTCCGATGGCAACTATGAGGCAACGGTCATATTTGATTCCGTTACTAACGAAGAGGTATATTTTAAATACGTTTTAAATAATCTGGAGTGGGAAGGGGGAGATGCGCGAAAGATTACCATCAATGGCCCACACCAAGACAAGATCAAAGCTGTTTTTAGGTATGTGAAACCTGCCCCAAATCCGTTTCAAAAGTTTATGGGCGAATGGACGCTCAAAAATGATGAATGGGAACAATCTGAAGATGGAACACCTACCGAAATACTGAAAATTCCAGGACACCATACGCTATGTAAAACATTGAATACGAATTCATCCCTACTATGGTCAGTCAAGGCTACCTCGGCAACGGGACATGCCCTTTGGTCATACGATGAAACAAACGGAACCCTGCACCACCTTTCGAGCTTTTATCCGAATCGTATCGGTATCGGGGAGGGAACCGTGGACGCTGAAGGCAATGTGTTTCTTAAAACCCGTTTCTCTGGCGAACCGGAGGGCACTTACCGTCAATACAGCTATACCTGGGTGCATAAAGATGAATACATTTTAAAATCCATACAGTACGATGATAAGGGCAAACCTACCGGGCACTATTACGGTGGAACATTTATCAGAATACATAGACCATAACATAATGACTCAAAAAACAACCATCTCGGCACTACTTATCGGCCTACTGATTTCCTGCGGTGAAGCCTCCAATCAAAATGAAAGACCTTTGGCTTCCGAGGGTACGGTCAAAGAAAAAATCCAGCTTTTGAACGATCAACTGATTTGGGCCGCTGAAAACGATGCGATTTCCAAAAGCATGGAGCTATTTGCTGACGATGCGTTGTTGTTGCCCGAATATATGCCCATCATCGAAGAAAAAGAAGGAATCAAGAAATACTACACCGAAATATACGAACGTGAACAACTAACAGGTTATCAGAAAAAAACCGAAGAGGTGTTCAATTTCGAAACCACGATTCTGGAAATAGGGACCTATGAGAAAACCTTTGCCAATCAACCCGACCGTTCAGGCCCCTACTGGAATATTTGGAGACTACAGCCCGACGGAAGCTTACATCTGCAGGTTGAAACCTTCGGTTTTTTTAAACCGTTACCGAATCCGGCAATAAACGTAGTAGATTCGGTTCCCGGATCTGTTTGGCGGTTGGGTCCTAGAAAAGGGACCCAAATTCCCCTGGAATTTGATGCCTACGCTGCACTTATGGAAAACATTGTACGAGACCGGGATACAGAAAAAGTAATCTCTTTGTATACCGATGATGGTTCTTATACGCCTTTTGTGGATACCACCAAAACGGGCATTGCGAACCTAAGCAAGCACTATTACGCCTACCACAAAAACCCGGTGATCATTGACTCTATAGAGGCGGGCACCTATGATTTTATCCCGGTTCCCGACGGTGTGCTGCGCATTTCCCAATTTTATGTAGAATGGACGGTCCCTGACTTCTCCGGAAAAAACGAGGGTGCGGGAATCAGTTACTGGCGCCGGCAAGAAGATAACTCCCTAAAAATACACCGTCATATAGGGCATCATATCCATGAGTAAACAAATCCGGGGCCTTCGCCCGCCATAATGGTTACATGAAGGCGGGCAAGCGTCGGAGCATTTTAAATCTCGATTATCGAGTGAAAATTTCTTAAAACCAATCGGCATCAAGACTATGCTGAAATTCCGGGAGGGTATGTCCCAATTGCCCGGGAGCAAAAGCATAGTTCAGACACCCCGGCAATGCGAGTTAAAAACAACAATGATTCATTCTTGCTATTAACCATAAAACAAATACAGCTATGTTTCCCTTTTTCACTCCAATCATTTCACTTTTGATCGCCATTACCGGCGTTGACGCGCCGTTTGGGGCAACAAATACTATCGAAACCATTAAAAAAGAAAGCGCTGCATTTTCCCAGGCACTTCAACAAGAAGATATGGATAAGGTACTGGGGTATATCGATTCCAATACCATGGTCTTGCCAGAATACCATAGCGCTTTGGAAAGTCCGTCCGAAATTGAAGCGTATTATTCCAAATTTTTCAAGTTGTCGGAAACCCAAAAGATACAAAAGGAGCCATTTGAAGTACTACGGTTCGGCGACTATTTCCAAGAACTGGGCACTTTTGAACACACCTATCAAATCAAAGATAAGGACTGGTTCACCTACGAAGGAAAATACATGACCTGGTGGAAGAAAACGGAAAATGACGGACTAAAAATCTTGGCCCATGTCTGGGGAGGAAGTCGTTGGTACGAGCCAGAACAATTGAGCTTTTTCCAGGTAACTACCAAGCCCGGAAAGCCCCTGATCCCCAAAACACCATTGGAACATCAGATAACGAAGAAAATCAACACCACAACAAAAGCAGTAAAAGCCGGTGATTTCAAAAAACTGTCGGAAGGGTATTTGGAAGATGCCATTTACATGACCTATTATGATGCGCCTTTCAACGGAAAGCAAGCCATTACGGAATACTTTGCTTCCCACTACGACCCGAAGGTGGTGCGCGATTCCTTGGAAATACACGTTATCGGGTTATTCCTATGGGAGACTATTCATTGCAGTTGAACAAATACTATGTAAAATGGACGTATGAGGGTACTACCTCTTTTATTCGCGGCAAGGGGCTGAACCTACGAAAAAAGATGCGGGACGGTAGCTTAAAAATGTATCGCCAGATCTTGAATCATGATTTACCGCCGACCCCACTGGAAAAGAAAGAATGAACTTTTTAGAGTAAGTGGTTTGCAGTGGCAGTTGGCAATGTTTTACTGTAGGGGCGGTGACTTTTTAACTTGCCTTTCTCAAGTTTCGATTTCCTATTTGTCATTCTGGTGACAGTTGGAGTCTCTGATTCATCAACAGCTAATTAAGCCATTTTAGGACGATTTCTCTTAGTAGTAAAAGAAAGTGCCTTTTTTACTTTGGCGTTGCTTCTTCTGTACAAACGAGCTACTTCAGTAGCCTTTTCGAAAGACACTTCTTGGTTTACAACGATATCGGTTACGATTCCCATTTCAACAGTCGCTACTTTTACTTCTTGAGTAGTTTCTTTTGCTTGTGCAGCGACTCCGATAAAAAGAACTAAGATAAAGGTTGCGATAGTTTTCATGTCTTGCGTTTTGTTATAATAATAACTCCCGCGAGTGCATCTTGGAGGGTGGTAAATCGTTCAAAAACCCCTATTTTTCGGTAAGTGACAAAAGTTCGGACAAAATGTAAAAAAGGCTCGATTAACGGATTTGACCCTTTTTACCACTTATCGGGCGAAGTGGTTTTTTATCGGAAAAAAGAGCGCCCCGAATGAATCTGAAAACAGCGAATCGGCTGATTTTTTTATCAAATGAAACAAGAAAACCATCCCTGATGCACTTTCTTTGAGGCTAAAAGCATATCCTTGAGGGTTGATATGAGCTGAATTCGATGTAAAAGGAATAACCAAAGCCTTTTATCGCTTTCTTTTTCGTTAGGATAGTCGTGGCAAAGCTCCGAAATCCAGGCCGATAGGCCGCGGAGTTTGCAAGACGGTTTTCGGTCCCGGACCGGAAAATCCCTTCGAAAAAGTGTCCTTTTCTTTGGTTCGTTTCTTTTGGACAAGCAAAAGAAATGAACAGGGGGTATCCTTTTTCTCCTGTACCACTAACATTTGATTGTGTAACGGCTACCTACAACCTTGATCAATGTCAGATTGATGTTAAGAATCATTTATGATAAATAGGAAGAAAAGGAAACAAGGACTTTATTATTTTTAGGCACCTAAAAAAAAGACGATGAAATTATTTGAAAATTATCCCCTCGGTCCATTCAACTTAAAAAATAGAATTGTGATGGCTCCCATGACCCGCTCCAGGGCCCTCAATAATATCCCCAATGGCTTAATGGCTACCTATTATGGCCAGCGGGCCGGTGCCGGCCTTATCATCACCGAAGGCACCTCCCCATCTCCGAACGGATTGGGTTATGCCCGTATTCCGGGAGTCTATAGCGAAGCTCAAATCGAAGGCTGGAAAAAAGTTACCGAAGCGGTTCACGAGCAAGGCGGAAAAATTTTCTTGCAGATCATGCATACGGGCCGAGTGTCCCATCCCGATAATATGCCTGTCGGAAGTACCATTTTGGCACCCTCGCCCCTTACTTTGGAGGGCGAACAGATGTATACCGATCAAAATGGCATGCAGCCCTATCCCCAACCGAAGGAAATGGATGATACAGATATCGCCACGGCCATCGAGGAATATATACAAGCAGCTCGGAACGCCATCAGCGCCGGATTTGATGGGGTCGAAATTCATGCGGCCAATGGCTACCTTATTGATCAATTCCTAAATCCCATTACCAACAAACGAACCGACAATTATGGTGGAAGCGTCGAAAACCGCAACCGCTTTGCCCTGGAAGTAGCTTCTGGTGTTACCCAAGCGATCGGAGCCGATAAAACTGGCATCCGCATCTCCCCTTACGGTGCCTTTAACGGTTTGGGCGAATTTGATGGCGTCAACGATGCCTTTATCAGCTTGGCCGCAGCCTTGGACAAACTTGGCTTGGTATACCTGCATGTAGTGGACCATTCGGCCATGGGCGCGCCCACCGTACCGGACAGCATCAAAGACGGACTCCGAAAAGCGTTTTCAGGCACCTATATCTTAAGTGGTGGCTACGACAAGGAAAGTGCAGAAGCCGATTTGGAAGCCGGTAAGGGCGAACTGGTCGCTTTTGGCAGACCTTTTATCGCCAATCCCGATTTACCCAAAAGAATGAAAGAAGCACTAGCGCTCCAAAACCCCAATCCTGATGCCTTCTATACGGCCGATGCCGAGGGGTATACAGATTATGGGGTTGTGCAGTCTTCTTAGAGGTTTTAAAGAAAATTGTAGAGACTCTATGAAACTAGAAAGGTTTTCATGGTAGGTTTTCTAGTAGCTTCCATTTTTTATTAGTCGGGTAGTGTCAACTCCGTCAATATAATTCTGTGCACTCGGAAAACTTTTACTAAACCTTCTTTCTATCAACATAGTCGAGTCGGATACACTTAATATCCGCCATTTTTTCTGATAACCAATCAAGTCTGTTCTCAAACTTTTCAATGTCATTAGTTTATTTCGACTATCCAGAACATAAGATGCTGAATCAATTCCCAAAGAGAAATGTTTGATTTGGTCTTCGGATATTTCATAATATGGAGGCCAAATTGAGTCGTGGTCCGAAATTGGAGCCGGTGGAGGAAAGATGTTTAGAGTATCAATACCCATCCATAGTTCTTCAGTCCATTTACCAAGCACTTTTGTAGAAAACGATTTTAATTCTTTGTCTTTTTGTTCAATTCTAACCTTCATTTCCTCAGTAGTAAATCCGGTTATCCAAACGTTAGCTCTTTGATTTTTAGATAGTATCATACCATATGCAATAACCAAAATGGACGAAAACAACATAAATTTTCCAGATTTGAAAATTCGAGATATTGTTGACCAACTGAAAAGAAAAATGAAAATGGGCAGAAGGAAAGGTAGATAACCAAAATTGGCTTTAAGGTCAATTCCAAAGCCATCGTATGTTAAAGGAGTGCTGAAAGTCAAAAATTTTGTGAATACAAATAGAATCAGCATAAACATAAAAATCGCATTTGTATGTGCAAATCTATTTTTAAAAGTAATTTTTCGATTTACCGAAATAGGCTTACTCGTCCAAAAGTACATTGTAAAACAAAAACCGAGTGTGGAAGAAGTTAATGCCAGCAGATAAGAATTATAAGAACCAATTAAAAAAACATCAAGTGCAATGCTGTAACGATTGATCAAATCAAACAGGATAAAAAAACCATAATCTAACACCCTAAACCATAGATTTAACAAAAAACCATATACAATTCCGAGCAAGATTCCACAATGAAACCTCAGAACTCCAATTTTCTCAATAGTAAGAATTGGTTTAAATTTTTTCAAATACTTTAATGGTTATAATTTTGGTTAACCTTAAATATGTGTACTGTATCAGAGCGAAATGTTACGTTGTTTTTTGATTTTTTATCGTTTTTCGTAAAGGTAGTATGAGAGTTTTTCCGAGGGGTGGGTTTATGAATAGTGACCGTTAGCAGTAGGTGTTTTGTTCAAGTTCAAGGTTCAAAGTTTAAGGTGGTGAAATTAAGGTATTGGATTTGTGTTTGATCCTAGCGCTTTTTAAGTCGGCGGTTTTCAGTAGTAGCAGGGGGTATTGAGGAGAGAATAATTAGTAATAACTGTCGGTGATGTTCCGTTGGTAGTTGATTTTCAAATTCAATTAAAGTTCGTCTTTAACCTTTGTTTTGGAACTTGAACTTGAGCTTGAACTTGACACTTGCGCTGGCGCTTTTGTCGCATACACCGATAAGCGTATATTCCATACTTCAACAGGCCTCAGCGCGGGTTTTACGATTATGATCATACGGGGTCAGCCTTAGTTTAGTGCTATCCAATCCCCGTCGTTGGGGATCAACGTTTTTTCCGAGAGGCCCTCATCCGTTACTCTTTTCTTGAGTTCCTCTCTTGTCATGGGACAATGATTAACGGCTTCCATATGATTCGCAATGACCTTTCCGGGGGCGTTCCGGATAAATCGGACAATGTCTTCCTCGGTCATCAAGAGGGGCTTAAAAATATCGAACTGGGCCACCCCGGCAGCTACTATACTGACATCGGGTTTAAAGTCGTTCAATACCTTGTCCACGGCATCAGTATAGATGGTGTCGGAACTCAAATAAACAGACGGTTCATTCGGTAGTTGTATATAAAACCCCATAACATTGCCGGCCGGTTTGGCGACAAACCCGTAGCCATGTTGCGCGGGAATACCTTCGATCTTGCCCCCTAAAAAATCAGCTTTTTTCCAATACTCCACCGTTAGGACCACGTTCAATCCCTTCTTTCGAAATACCTTCTCGTCGAGCACGCTGCAGATGACCGAAATATTGTTCCGAAT
Source organism: uncultured Flavobacteriaceae bacterium (assembly GCA_947493175.1). Taxonomy (GTDB): domain Bacteria; phylum Bacteroidota; class Bacteroidia; order Flavobacteriales; family Flavobacteriaceae; genus Pelagihabitans. The sequence continues at coordinate 220,396 of CANLQD010000003.1, forward strand.
CAAATACTTCTCTGCTTCCTTATCAATATGGTCGGGATGCTTATGCGTTATAAGGCAATGGGTCACCTTTTCCAATATGGGCCGGCAATGGTCGGGCAAGGATACGATTGGATTTTTTTGGGGTTTGAACCTGAAAAACGTAAAGGGAGGCATGGTTCCTTTTGGGCCTATCATAGGGTCTACCAAGATTACTTGATCACCCGCCTCAATAACCATAGTTGCATTTCTAAAATGTTGAATCCTCATCACTGATTTAATTTTGTGAAGTTCAAAGAAAATGCGTTTCTCCCTTCATGTCATTGATTCAAATCAAGAAAGTCTTTTTTTGATCCTACTCAAAGTTTCCGGGGTAATGCCCAAATAGGAGGCGATATGATATTGGGGAATCTCTTGCAACCAATCAGGTCGGTATATTCGAAGTTCATTATACAATGCTTCGGGCTCCTTGGTCATCCTATTGTACTCAAATACTTCTTTGTCTTTAAGTATCTTTTGAAAAGTCTGGTCGATGAACGATTTGCCGCAGCTGTATTTTTCCAATAACCGGTTAAATTTTTCTTTCCCAAGTTCCAAAACCTGAACACTTGACAAGGTTTCCTGATTTTTGTTGGTTTTTACATCTTGGATGAACGAGGAGAAATCGGTAATAAACTGGGGTGCCGTATAAAAGTTTATATTGATTTCCTTTTTTTCCGTTCTATAAAACTCCCTTATAATTCCTTTGTTGATGAACATGAGCTTGTTCTCATATGTCCTTTCCCGTAACAAAAAAGTATGCTTAGGAACCTCCCGTACCGTAAAGGAAGCGATGAGTTCGTTGACCCCTTCTCTGTTTAAAGGAAAATCGGTTGCAAAAAACAGCGCTATTTGTTCCTTGTTTTTCATGGTTTGGAAGCAGCTACCGACGGGATATGGAACAAACAATCAGTAGTTCCCTTAATCCACACCCCAATGTCCATAGGTGAAAAAGGACGTGGGTAGCAATTCATAGTTCCTCGCAAGTTACCGAAAAATCTTTAGTGTTTCTTCTGGTTTGATACGACACAACGGGTGGTCAGCGGTGGTAGGACGAGCAAGGTTCAAGGTTCAAGGTTCAAGGTGGTGAAATTAAGGTATGATTCCTGTGTTGGGCCCCAGCGCTATTTTTAGTTGGCGGTTTTCAGTGGTAGTAAGCAGTGTTGAGAAGGGCGTAGTAAGCAATAAGTATTCAGAATGTTCCGTTAGCGGTTGATTTTTAAATTTAATGTGAGTTTGAGCTTGAGTTTGACATTTGAATTTGTATTTGAGTTTAATCCGGCACTTGTGCTTTTCAAGTAGGCAGTCTTCAGTGGCAGTTGGCAGCACTAAGTAAGGAGTATGAAGTAGTGGGTAAAAAGTATTGATTGGTGAGCAACTGGTAATGAACTCATTTAGACTTTTTGGATTTAAGCGAAAATTAGCTATTTCGAATCAAATTGAAGGCTTTTTTAAGTTGCATAGCAGAGCTACGGAAGGAAAAAAAGACAAAAAGTTGGTACGAAAGAGTCAGTTTTTAGCAAATTGAAAAAGTCTAAATGAGTTCAATAAGTGTTGAGCGGCGAGTGGTTCGTAATTAATTTTTAAATTCAATGTGCGTTTGGGTTTGAGCTTGAGTTTGACATTTGAATTTGTATTTGAGTTTGCCCTTGTACTTGAACTTTACTTGCTAGTACCAATAGGAACCTCATTTGTTGGAAAAGTTCGCTCGTTGGCCTACGCCCATTTTCGATTTCGTTTGGTCTCGAACAACAATGCACGTTGCACCCTTTTCCCTTTGATTCGGTACACGAAGGTTACCAATGGTGCTGTTTCGATCAAGGGTGATAGCGCGATACGATGTAGTTTTACCGTTTTCTTTATAACGGGCGCTTTAAAAGGTACAGGGCGTTCTTGGGCTGAAACGCCGCTAAAGACGAGTAGCAACAGCAACAGTAAAAAGATCGGTTTCATGGTTGTTGGTCTGGTCTTTAGCAAACGCGGCGCACGACCCATCTCAAAAGAAAAGCTCGATAAACAGTAAGAATTCTTCGACCAAATGCAAAAGATTCGACCAACAACCTTGATTTGTAGGAAGAAATCACAGCTTGTAAGAACACTTGGTCGGAGAAAGTGAACACTTCATCGGAGATAGATTAAAAAATTCAAGGTTCAAGTTGGTCTTGTGCCACAACTGGGTTCAAAGTTCAAAGTATAGATATGCCAGTTCTTAGGCATCCCAACTCCGTTTTGTATTTGTATTTGACCTTTGCATTTGTATTTACCACGAAGAAGACCGGTATCCCCTAATACCCCAACAACAGTTTCGGATCGGGGCAGTTGTTTGCGTAAAAATCCATCGTGTTTGCGTTACAGACCCCGGGATAATCGCCCATTTTCCCCTGCAAATCGAGTATGAGCTGAAAATGAAGGTGCGGTGCGTAGTTTACATTAATATCCGGCGTACCCAAACTGGCCAACCCCTCCCCTGCCAAAAATCGTTTCCCTAAGTGCAACCCTTGTAGGGAGTCGAGTGAAAGGTGTCCGTATAACGAAAAGAAGATCTGGTCCTCCAACCGATGTTCAAGGATAATGGTCGGTCCGTAATCTCCCACCATTGCATTGTTTTGAAAACTGTGTATGGTTCCCGTTAGAGGAACGAGCACCCTGGTACCCGCCTCTGCCCAAAAGTCAGTCCCCAAATGGATGTTTCGGGCTTCTTCCCCTGAAAAGCTAGCTTTATCGCTATACAGATTTCGTTTTTCCAAATAACCCCCGTAAGCCACCCGAGCGTTATTCCTTATCAGTACCCCATCTATATATGTTTGACAAATATTGGGATCCGTGATGTCCAAGGATGCCAAATCGGTATTGGTGTCAGACAGGTCTAGCGACGTATAATCGGCCAAAGGGATATCAGCATCCAACATCGGAATTGGCTGGTTTGAAAAAGATGAAAGCAGCTCGGCAATCGTTTTCATGGGGTAAAACTAGGGAAAATTCAGGAGCAAGTTCAAGCACAAGTGTCAGGTTCAGGTTCAAAAAAATGGAATGTATTAGGATGTAGATGTAGGATGGATAAAGACCGGTGACAGAAGACGTAGGACGAAGATGGAAGCTTGAAGCATGAAGTTGGAAACTCTAAGCTCGAAGGAAGTACAACGTTCCCCATCGTTAAATACTTTTTTACTGTTCACTTTTACTGATTACTGAATAAGGCCCACTGTATCCCCCATTCACCCTTTCCTTTAACACTTTTTAACCCCTTTTCGTGTAAGTAGTTTGTATTTTGCCATACAAAGCTGAAAAAGAAAGTTACATGAAGACCTTACAAACGATGTTACTGGTATCACTGACGCTTCTGGCGACCGGATGCCAATCCCATGACAAAGAGAACAAAAAAGTAAAAATCGAAGATGCCAAGCCGATGGCGGCCGTAAAAGCCGAAAAAGCAAGTCCGCAAGACTTGAGCAAGTACGAAACGGCCTATTTCGCCAGTGGCTGTTTCTGGTGTGTCGAAGCTGTTTTTGAAAGTGTAAAAGGCGTTGCGGAAGCCGTATCGGGGTATGCCGGCGGAACCGAAGATAACCCCACCTATGAACAGGTAGCACGGGGACAAACCAGTCATGCCGAAGCCGTAAAGGTCTATTACGACCCGGAAATCATTTCCTTTACAGCATTGGTACAGGTGTTTTTTGGATCACACGACCCCACCACCTTGAACCGTCAAGGGCCAGATCGAGGACCTCAATACCGCTCTGTCGCCTTTTATAAAAGTGAGGAAGAGAAGAAAATTATCGAAGCATACATACAAGCGTTAAAAGACCAAAATGTGTATCAAGGGGAAGCTATTACCACAGAGGTGACCGCTTTTACGAAGTTCTATGATGCCGAGGACTACCATCAGGATTACGAAAAAAAACATCCGAATAATTCCTATATCACAAATGTTTCAATTCCGAGATTGAACCGTTTTAAAAAGAATTTCCCTGATTATTTAAAGGAAGAAGCGCATTAGGAAATAGTTTTGAGATAGGACTGCTATTTTTATGCCGCTTTTTTTCCACCTATGTTAAGATGACACCTAAAATTATAGAGTAAACTATCTCGGGGGCTTCGTCCGCCATCATGGCTACATAAAGACCGGCAAGGGTCGAGGCATCTAAATCTTGATGATCGGGTAAAAATCCAAATCACCTATTTCAAAACCATCTCTGAGTATACATATTTTACCAAATAATAAACCAAAAGCGACCTTAAAGGGGTCGCTTTTTTATTTACGCATAGGATATCCTATCTTTAAAACGTCAAACCTTTTTTTAAGTCAGTGGAGAGCCCTGAATTAAAAAACCAATCCCAAAACAGCGGGAAAATTATAGGATCAAACTCCGACGCTATCGGTCGGAATTGTATCAACCCTTCGTTTTAAAAGCCTTAGGTACGGCTTTTAAAATGTAGTTTCATTAAAACAAACACCGATGATAACAAACAACATGAGTTTTCCGGTCCGATACATCGGACTTTTTATGCTTTTGGCAAGCTTGGGCTGTGAACAAGCTCCCAAAGACGACACCCCATGGATATCGCTTTTTGACGGACAATCCCTTACGGGTTGGACGCAAAAAGGAGGCGAGGCCCAGTACGACATTCGAGACGGAATGATCGTTGGCACCACCGTTCGCGATACCCCGAATTCCTTTATGACCACCGATAAAATGTATGGGGATTTCATTCTTGAATTTGAGTACCTCGTAGATTCTACCATGAATTCGGGCGTTCAAATCCGTAGTAATAGCTTTCCTTATTATAGAGAGGGCCGCGTTCACGGATACCAAATAGAAATCGACCCTTCAGATCGGGCATGGAGTGCAGGAATCTACGAAGAGGCAAACAGGGGTTGGCTCAATACCTTGGAAAATAATTCCGAGGCGCAAAAAGCCTTTAAGCAAAACGATTGGAACCACTATCGCATCGAAGCAATCGGCGATACGCTCAAAACATGGATCAATGACGTACCAGCAGCATACCTCATCGATGATAAGACCGCCAGCGGATTTATCGGACTCCAGGTACATTCCATTTATGAAAACCAAAAGGAAGGCACTGAGGTCATGTGGAAAAATATTAAGATTTTGACCGATAGCCTCTCCAACTATTCCAGAAAATCGCCCTTAACGCCCATCATTACCAAAAACCAATTGACGGTTTCAGAAAAGAAAGAGGGCTGGCAGCTTCTTTGGGACGGAAAAACCACGAATGGTTGGCGCGGTGCCCGTTTAGATGAATTTCCGGAGGAAGGTTGGATCATCGAAGACGGTGTATTGACCGTACTGCCCTCAGGTGGTGCCGAATCTGCCGCTGGTGGTGATATTGTAACCAAAGAATTGTATGGCGATTTTGAGCTCAAGGCCGACTTTAAAATAACGGAAGGTGCCAACAGCGGCATCAAGTACTATGTAGATACCGATTTGAACAAAGGCCCCGGGTCTTCCATTGGTTTGGAGTATCAAATTTTAGACGATGCGCGCCACCCCGATGCCAAACTCGGCAATCACGACGGAAGCCGCACCGTCGCCTCTTTGTACGACCTTATTCAAGCCGATACGAACAAACATATGAATCCCATCGGAGCGTGGAATACGGCCCATATCGTTTCCAAGGACGGTCACGTAGAACATTGGCTCAACGGGACGAAAGTATTGGAATACGAACGAAGTAGCGCGGACTATCGCAAACTGGTAGCGGAAAGCAAGTATGCCAAATGGCCCAATTTCGGAGAATCTGAAAGAGGTCATATCTTGTTACAGGATCATGGAGATCGCGTCTCCTTCCGGAATGTCAAAGTAAAACCCATCGAAACAAAATAACCATGACTACAAGACGTAATTTCATTAAAAAAACTTCTGCCGCCACTGCCGGACTCACCCTTGGCGGACTCGTTATCCCTCAAATGGGAAGGGCCCAGGTGCTGGGGGCAAACGACCAGATCAATTGTGCGGTCATCGGCGTACGTAGTCGTGCCAAAGCGCATGTATTGGCCATACACAAAGACCCCAATGCCAAGATTCTTTATAATTGCGATGTAGACGATACGATTATCGAAGCGCATAATGCCTGGTGTCAAAAAAACATCGGATACGTGCCAAAAGTGGAAAAAGATTTCCGAAAAATTCTGGAGGATAAGGAAGTCGATGCCGTATTCATCGCCACCCCGGAACACTGGCATGCCCCAATGGCCATCATGGCCATGCAAGCCGGGAAACACGTATATGTCGAGAAACCATGCAGCCACAATGCACACGAGAACGTGCTGTTGACAGAAGCACAAAAAAAATATGGCCTTAAGGTACAAATGGGGAACCAACAGCGTTCCGCAGAAACGACGAACATGGCCATTAAGGATATCAAGGACGGAATCATCGGGGAAGTCTACAAGGGAGAGGCCTACTATTCGAACAATCGTGGCTCGATCGGCAAAGGGCAAACCGTTGACGTTCCAAAAACCTTGGATTGGGAGCTATGGCAAGGTCCGGCGCCGAGGGAAGCGTTTCGCGACAATGTACACCCTTACAACTGGCATTGGTTCAGAACTTGGGGTACGGGAGAAATTCATAACAACGGTACGCATGAAATAGACATCTGCCGCTGGGCATTGGGGGTGGAGCTTCCAGAGAGCGTAACCTCTTTTGGGGGCAAATACACCTATGACGACGATTGGCAATTTGTAGACAACCAACAGGTCACGTATAAATTCGCCGACGACAAGTTCATTACGTGGACCGGCCATAGCCGAGGTATCATGAAACCGGAGCGCCCTGGTAGGGGCATCACTATCTACGGTAGCAAGGGATCCATACAGCTAGACCGTAACTTTTACAAACTGTACGATTTGCAGGGCAACCCCATCAAATTCGAATTTGAGCGAGGCAGTAGTGCCACGACCAATACCCGAGGAGAAGGACAATTAGATGTGAACCATGTGGGTAATTTCTTTGACGCCATCCGAAAAGATGTCTCGCTAAATGCCGAGATCAAAGATGCCAGTATCTCGACCATGCTCTGCCATTTGGGCAATATGGCCCAGGATGTCGGGGAAACCCTTAAAATAGATACGACCACCGGGAAAGTACTGAACAGTGAAAAGGCCATGCAGTCTTGGAAGCGGGAGTATGCCAAGGGATGGGAGCCGAAGGTGTAAGTGGGCGATTGTATGTTCAAGGTTCATAGTGTAACTTAAGGTTCAAAGCCCGTTATAGTGAAGTTCAACTTGCAAGTTTACATTTGACTTTTGAGTTTGGATTTGTATCCAAGAAGCCACAGTAAAAGGTAGATTGAAGAATAAAAAAATGGATGTTGCGCCCAGCAGGTCGGCACCGAGCTTGATTGAAACGGCCATAACACACAAGAACCAATAGTGATGAAACGAAGGGAATTTGTAGTAAAAAGCAGTTTGGCCACAGCGGCTATGGGTACCTCTACCCTCGCCTTGGGAAAGGCGTTCACAAACAGTCCGAACGAAACCTTGCGTATTGGGGTGATAGGCACCGGGGACCGAGGAGGCGGTCTGATACCCTTGATCAATAAAATTGAAAATTTTGAGGTAACGGCCTGTTGCGATGTGTTACCATTCCGTTTGGAAAAAGCCCTGGACAAAGTAGCAGGTAAAAAGGCCCAAGGCTATAACGATTATAGAAAACTGTTAGAGCGGCCCGACCTGGATGCCGTACTCATCGCTACCCCCTTGAACACCCATGCCAAAATTGCGATCGATGCCTTGGATGCGGGGAAGCACGTTTATTGCGAAAAGACCATGGCGAAAGGTTTTATAGGTACCGAACAACTGCTGACCAAGGCACAGGCCACCGACAAGATTTTTCAGACTGGGCACCAATACCACAGTTCCCGACTCTACACCTACGTTGTAGACCTCATCAAACAAGGGAAAATAGGTGCCGTCAGTGCATTCGAATGCCAGTGGAACAGAAACGGTAACTGGCGACGCCCTGTGCCGGAACCACAGCTAGAACGACTCATCAATTGGCGAATGTACCGAGAATTCTCCGGCGGATTGGTCGCCGAACTCTGCTCCCATCAAATTGATTTTGTAAACTGGGTCACAGAAGCTGTTCCTGAAAAAGTGATGGGCGTAGGGGGTATCGACTACTGGAAAGACGGCCGGGAAACCTACGATAACATTCATCTTATCTACACCTATCCCAAAGGGATCAAGGCAAAGTTCACTTGTTTAACGAGCAATGCCATGAACGACTATCAGATAAAAGTCCTTGGCGATAAGGGAAGTATTATTCTTGACTATAACCACGCCTGGTTCTACCCAGAAGGCAGTTATAAGAAAGAAATGGGAGAAGTAGACGGTGTAGCCGGTGCCACGATGGCCTGGGATAAGGGCAAAGGCATTCCCATAGATATCGACCATGCAGATCCGAGCAAACAGGCCTTGATGGACTTTAAAGAAAGTGTTACGAACAATACCGAGCCTATTTCAAATGTCGTATCCGGGGCAAAAGCGGCAATTTGCGTACAAATGGGGCTGGATGCGATGCATCGGGAGGAAATCGTTTCTTGGAAGGACCATTTGGGCCTCAAAGGTTGATGGTCGTTGTCCAGTATCTTCACCTACATATGACTTTGAAAGAAGATGGCCTTGTTATACCGTTTACAAACGAATAATATATCTATAAACTACGACTACACTACAGCAAATAAGGCTGTTTGAAGGATATGTTCAAAATAGAAATAAACGTACCAAGGTATGTTTATACAATTGTTGTACACAAGCTGAATAAACCTGTTGAAAGCGAAACAAACATATCTAAAAGGAAAGTCAGTTTTTAAAGTTTCATTATTCGTAATCGGAATTACAATTCTAACGGTTTTCCTAACCAGCGAAAACTATAATCGAACTGTAACTTCAAATCTATATTTATCCTTGACGGTTATTGGAACGGTTCTTTTCTTGTTTATGACTTATGGACTGTATAAAGGAGTTGGATTAACGAACAACTTTCCAAAATTTAGAGAATTTAAGAGTGGTGAATTACTTGCCAATTCAGGAAATGGGGCTGATTTACCGAGTATAGATGTTGGAGATGGAATTGGTGGAGTTATAATATCAATTCTACTTTGGATTGCAATGACAATACTTCTTTTTGTTCTTCTCATTCTGGTAGAAGCAGTATTCTGGGTTTCAATATTTATAATTTTGGCAATGCTCTATTGGGTGTTTTTCCGCGTATTAAAACTTGTGTTCTCTAAATCAAAAGACACTATAGGAAATATCGGAATATCAGCAGTTTATTCTCTTGGTTATACCACATTGTATCTAGGGTGGATTTTCGGGATTGTTTACCTGACAGATGTATTGGGTTGAAAAAAGCCTTTGTACAACAAAACCTAAACGTAATGCGGACTTTAAGGCTAAAACTAAAAGGTCTGTATATATTTAAAAAGTCGCTAAATCTTATGGATTTAGCTTTGGAACAAAAAAGAAAAGCAAAACAATAAGCTTTAGCTAGGTCGGCAGACGGAAACGAAAGGTTTCCTTGCCCCTGCACTACGCTTAGCCCAACCGTTGGGTTTAATTTAAAAAGTATAAATGCCAGATATAAACGAGATTAAAAAAGCAATTGAGGCTTCTATGAAGTTTCAAGAGCTAATGCAAGGAGTATTCCCAACTTTCCTTTACGGAATAAACTCATTTATAGATGAAAGCAATAATCCCAACATAGGTCACAAAAGATGAATCAAAAAACATAATGAATGGTGTTTTAATTGTTCAACTATTTTCGATGTGGGATACCTATTTCGAAAATGATGTTGTCGAGAAGTATTTTAGACCAAATGAAAAGGAAAGGTTTTACGCTTTTAAACATATTAGGCACGTATTTGCTCATAACATGAACGGAGATAGAAGAGGAAACAAAGGAAATGATAAAATGAGACATGACGATAAGCTTGACCGAATAATGAATTCGAACAATCCGATAGAAGGTCTAATATTAGAGGAATATGAAATCAATCTTTCAAATTCGAATGCAGTACTTGATTGTAGACAACTCATGCAAGATATGGCTATGAAATTGGCAGCTGGAAGAATTAGTGTTGGAGGAGCTTATGGAAAAGTTAGGGTTTCAGGTGGAGGCGAAACTGACGTTATGTGAATAAAAACTAAACACAACAAAACCTCCTATGAAAAGCTTTAGTCCAGTTCCCTAAAGTTAAATAATATTTTTCTTTTGGCTTAAACCACCATTTTCTCCTTTTATATAACTTGCCCCCACTCCTATGTGTGATACACATGTGCCCAGGGTTCACCGGCATCCGTATGATCATAAGTCATGATAGGACCGGCCACTTGCTAAAAATGTGATCCTGAATATTTCAGGTCACGGGTTTTGTTTTGTGGTACGGTTCTTACTACCGTTTAAGAGCTTTATTATTGTTTTTTAATTAGGTTCTATTCCACTACACCCATGGTATAGGGAACTTCGGTCTTAATACGCGGTACAACTAGAGACTTCTCTCCGCCGCGAATTTTCTAGTTAAATTGCAAATGATCGTATCCCAGAGCACTTGTAGCTTAGAAATTTACGGGGTCGTACAAAAGATGGAAGGGTAAGGTTATGCACTTATTCCCATACCCCACCTAGACCTACCTCGGGGTGGGCCCGAGGTAGACCACGGGGAAATTATTTAGATTTAAAAAAATTAAGTACTTTAATTGGCGTAAATGATAGCATCCCGGCCTAACCTGTGAGCAATCGTTTCCTTTTGAAAAACTATGAGGCAACCGAACCGACTTCACCCGTTCATCAAGAAAATATGGATTTTGGACAATCCCTCTTTTCTTTTCAAAAGAAATACGGGCATGTTGGTAGGTGACGGACGTTTTGAACTGGCATTCGTTATCGGGAAAGGATACCGTACCTACCGGAACAACAAAGTAGCAACCTTTAAAAGGGGCATCTATCTGGGCGGACAGATGAACAAACCGCTGGATCTGGAATTGCTGCCAGAGACCCATATTACCTTTGTAAAACTAGAGCCTTGGGCCGCAAGCCTGCTATCTGATTTTCACTTTAAGGAAGGTCTGAACGAAACCGTTCCCCTACGGGAAATAAACAAAAGCCTGTATCATACACTTGCCCAATACCATCCTGTTGCCCAGCTAGATCAAATTCTAAAAATACTCAACAACACGCTCGATAATAGTTCCAAAAACTTACATGACTGGCAGTTGGTACGGTATGGTTGTACTTTGCTAGATGGGCATTACACTGATTTTAAATCGGCGAAAGCCAAATTACTCTCTGACCTCAACCGTTCTTCGCGAACCATAGAGACCAAATTTGCCAAAAGCATCGGCCTTACTCCGCAGCAATATGCCATAGGCATACGGTTTCGAAATTTCACCGAGGAACTGAAGTTTGCGAACGCTGACGGTACTCTGACGAATCTTGCCTACAAACACGGGTACTACGACCAGTCCCATCTCAATCAAGATTTTAAGCAATATTGGGGGTTTTCGCCAAAGAAGATGTCAGAGTACAAAACTTTTGTAACCAATGGGAAAGAACCTTTTCGCTATTATACAATTTAGTTGTTTCTCGATAGGTTTATTTTGTCGCATACCATTCCAAGTTGATGAAAAGATATCGTATCCTGATCATTCTAATTGTATTGACCGCATGTGTCGGGAATCGAAAAGAAATACCTTCGCCACAATCCATCACCTACCTTCCACAGACGAATACACCGTATGAAAATGGCAAGTATCATGGTCTACAACTTAAGAATGAGGTACGTCTACAGATTGAAGGGTGGGAAAAAGGCATCACATCCATCTTAAAGATCGATCGGGACAGCATGTGTGCCATTGTCTACAAGCACACCAATTTTTTGACCGCCATTGAACGCTTTGCCCCGGAACTTAGGGAAGAAATGAACGGTATTGCCGATGGTGCGGGATTGGATAGGGATTTGGTCTTATACTTTAATCTGGGGGAAGAAATTTTCAACTTCTGTACCACAAACGTTGAAAGTTGTTCCAATATCGCATTTCAAGGAAACGACATACGTACACTTGCCTACAATCAGGACCTGCCGACCTTTTTACATGGTAAAAACCGCCCTGTAATCCTAGACCATCAAGATCATTATGTATTTACAATGCCTGGCAGTATCGCACTCAGTGGGGTTTCGAACAAACTGGCGGTAAGCTGCAATTCCTTGCCCATGCTCCGTATGAACAAAGACGGATTGCCTTTGGTGTTCTTTATAAGACAATTGTTGACCTTGAACACTATGGAGGAAGTACAACAATACATAGCGAAAGTGCCTTTGGCCATAGCACAAAACTTACTGCTCATCTCACCTACGGAAATCAGCAACATCGAGATTTCGAAAAACCAAACAGAATGGGAAAGTGCGAAAGGGGACGGTTTTTACCATCATACCAATTTTCCACTTAGAAATACTGATTTTAAATCCCCCGACTATCGACCGGCAGCCTGTGAACGCTATAACTACCTTGACCAAAAGAAAGTAAACCTCTTAGAGACAGCCAACTTTGATCCTGCCATATCATTGGAAAGCATTTGTGCGCAAGCACCGATCCGAAACAATGAAACCTACCTGCGGTTTGTCGTCACCTATAGGAAACATCAGGAAATGACACTGAAATTCATTAATCCGAAAACACAAGAATCGATTCATTTAAAATTTTAATACACCATGCGAACCCTATTCCCTTTTGCAATACTTCTTTTTCTACTGGGCAAGACCGTCCAAGCCCAGGAGGTTGCCCTGGCCTATCCCGTGGAGACCATCAATATAGATGGAAATTTCAGCGATTGGCCAGCGTCTGTAAACTGGTACCGTATGCGCCACACCTATCAAAATGATGATGAATCGAATGAAGACTTTGCCGCCCAATTTGCCGTAGCCTACAACATGCCGACCCAAACGCTTTTTATCGCCATCAAAGTATTGGATGACGACTTTGTTGGAGCCAATGGTGAAAGTCATACGACACAAGACCATATGCTCCTATATTTGGATGCCGCGCATACCATCGATGGAGGCACTCCCATGTTCTATGTGGCAACTGACCGTATATTGGAAGTACACCACAAACCGGGAACGTTTGATACGAGAAATCATTTCTTGACGAAGGATAAGGCCCAAGTAGCCCGCAAACGCATGGGGAACACCCTCCAATATGAGTGGAAAATTACAATGGATGATCATATAAAGCCTGATACTTCCTTAGGGTTGGACTTTATGCTGATCGATCACGATACCGGAAGCGATAACGAAACCGTTTTAGTATGGAAGGATGGTTTTGGAAAAAGCTATGGCTCCCAAAAATTGGGAGACGTATTATTGCTGGATCAAGGTGCCGAGGCCGGGAAGGTAAAGGGTAAATTGGACCTGAAATCAATTGAAGCTAAAGAAACCATCAACTCCATGAACATCGTTTCTCGGGAGAAACCGGAGATCTGGCTGCAAGCTACCTTGGATACTACCGGATATTTTCAGGCCTTTTTACCCGTCGGGGAATACGAACTACGACCTAATCGACGATACACTTCCCCTATCAATTCTTCTGGCTTTAATCAAAATACCCGAAAACTTGAATACGGCAATATGACACCCTTTCGTATCGATGCGCAGGAAACAACGGTATTAGATTCCATTCAACTAAAAATTATTTCAAAACCCAAAATACCAACGATCCACTCAGAAGGACTCCCAATCGAATCTGTTTCAACGAATGAAATCGATGCTTTCGTCAGCGATTGGAAAGAGTATTGGCAAATCCCAGCCGTATCGATTGTTTTAATTCGGAACAACAAGGTTTTTTTCGATAAAACGATTGGGGTCAAAAGCAATTTCAAGGCAGAAAAAGTAGACCATACAACGCTTTTTGAGGCCGCATCTATTACCAAATCGGTATTTGCGGTAATCGTACTTCGGTTGGCGGAGAAAGGTCTCCTCGACCTGGACAAACCCTTATACCAATATTTGACCTTTCCGAACATTGACAAAGATGAACGTTCAAAATTGCTGACCGCCCGCATCGTTCTTGGGCATCGGTCGGGACTCCCCAACTGGGCCTGGGGCGGACCTGGTAGTTGGAAAGGCGGAGGTGAAATTCGGCTTGGCTTTGAGCCGGGAACCCAGTTCGGTTATTCCGGTGAAGCTTTCAACTACTTGGGACGGGTGGTCGAAAAAATAACCGGTAAAAGTCTGCAAGCCTTATATGAAGAAGAAATCGAAAAACCCTTCGGCATCAAAAATTCCCATTTCTATTACACCGATGCGCAAGAAAAACGGTTCGCACTGGGCCATACGCATCAATACCCCCAAATAAAGGAAAAGGAACGTATAGCAAGCCCCGCATCGAGCTTATCGACCAATGCGCATTTATTCAAAAACTTTGTCTTGAATTTAATGAACGAAAAAAAGATGCGTAAGAGTAGCTATGAATTAATCTATACCCCGTATACCGTATTGAAACCCGAACAAAAGATTTATGACCCGGAGACACCCCAATACATATCACATGGCTTTTTTGTGCAGGATACACCCCATGGCAAACTCATAGCACACGGTGGGAACAATGGGGATTACGACTGCAAGTTTGCCTACAATCCGGACAAAAAATATGGATACATCGTATTTACAAACAGCAATTTGGGGGACGAGTTTGTCAGGGCGCTGGAACAGTACTTATTAGGAAGTACCGAATGATTTTGCTTATAAACTTTTGATCTTATCAAACCCAACAAACATTAGTGAATAAGAAACTTATAAAAAAAAGACTGCTATTGCTAATAAGTTCAATTGGGTGTTTCACCTGTTCCGGCCAAATTTCATTTGAACAAGGATATTACATTGATAATGCAGATCTAAGAATTGAGTGTTTGATTAAAAATGTTGATTGGAAAAACAACCCAACTGAATTTGAATACAGCGTAACTAAAAATGGTGAATCAAAAAAAAACGGCCATAGAAAACGTACAGGAATTTGGTATCGATACCGAGCTGAAGTAGGTCAGAAGTTCAGTAGATATTGACAGATCCAGTTAGGACATCACGAAACTTAGCTTTGAGAGAAAACCGTTCTTCAAAAAAGAGTCACTTTTTTTAAAGTGTTGATCGAGGGTAAAGCGAGTCTCTTTTACTATGAGGATAGAAATTTAACAAGGTTCTTTTATCAACTTGAAGGTAATGGTAACATAGAGCAATTAGTTTATAAATCCTATGTGACGCGTAACGATAAAATTGCCAAGAATAATGGATTCAGAGATCAATTATGGGGCGGATTAAAGTCCCCAACTTTCAAAATTATGGAGGATGAAAATTTAAATGATAGAAAAAAAGAATTGATTGATTTTTTTATAGCATACAACGAATGTAGCAGGGGTAAATACTTTAATTATACAACAAAAGACGAAACGGATTTGTTTAATTTGAGTATTCGTCCTGGATTGAACCTCTCCGGCCTTTCAATAAATAATAGTTTTTAAATACCAGGGATGTCGATTTTGATAATGAGCTAGCATTTAGATTCGGAATCGAGGTCGAATTGGTGATGCCATTTAACAAAAATAAGTGGGCCATGATTATGGAGCCAATATTTCAATACTATAAATCTGAAAAAGAATTGGGACACAGACTGTCAGAGCGGATTACAAATCAGTTGAAATACCTGTGGGTGTGAGGCATTATTTCTTTTTTAATGAGTACTTCAAAATTTTAGTGAATGGTGGATATATTTTTGATTTGCCGTATGATTCTATGATCGACCTTGAATCCGGAAGGGACTTAGACTTTTCAAGGAACAATCTATTATTTGGACTCGGTTATAACCTAAATGACCGCTATAATTTGGAACTTAGATACCAAACCAGCAGAGAGCTTTTAAACAATTATATATCTTGGGACTCTGACCATACTTCATTATCTGTAATAGTAGGATATTCATTATTCCACACTTATCTGCCTTGCTTTTTAGCATTCGCCAAACTAGTGGTCAGTCTTCATTTTTAGGGAGGGTTAAACCATCATATCTTTGCGATAAAATGAAGATTTATACTCAGCATACAACAAAAACACCTTTGCCTATTTTTTACTATATTTTAAGGAAATTACAAGAACTCCGCACAGCGCTGCCTTACAACTTATATGAAGCTGAAGATTCACAAAATTGTACTTCTGGTTTTTGTCGGACTCTATGCTTGTAATAAGTCTACGGAATATTTTATTGGCAAATGGCAAATACTAAGTGATGTTGCCAATAACGAATCTATTGATTTAACCGAAAATTGGATCTATTTAAAAAACAACGGAACTTTCGAGAGTTATGATGGAAATTTGAAAAAGAATGAAATCGGTAAATGGACGTATCAACTTAAAGAAAAAAGACTATTTCTAGACGGCGAAGGGGAGAATGCAGATAGTGAATGGATCTTATCTATGCAAAATGACACGTTGTTTTTTCATTCAACATCTGACAATTCATATCTAATTGCCCAGAAAATAAAATAATACAAAAACAAGTTATAATGCAGGCAACGGTTGCATTATCTTTTGGTGTCGCAAAGAAAAGGTCAACCACAAGCCCCATTCAGGACATTTTCGTTCCTTTACCCTTCCAAAATAGAACAGTGTCACATAAATTACAGCGTGGGCGGTGTTTGCAAACAAGAAAAAAATGAAAATAGATACCTATCAGCAAGTTTGGAATCTTTGGGCAGATTATGAAGATGCTTTAAAAAAGTATGTTTTCAAATATGCCAAAAGTGAAGAAGTGACCAAAGATATAGTTCAAGACACCTTGCTCAAGGTGCATAAATCATGTTGTTCGGATAAAGAAATACAAAATATTAGGTCCTGGCTTTTTCAAATAGCCTATAACTCCATGATGGATTTTTTTAAAAGTGAAAGAAAAGCGACCAACTTAATCAAACGTCAAATTACGGATAATCAAAATGATATGTATCAAGAATTATCTGTCTATATTGAACCACTGATAGGCTTTTTACCTGAAAAATATGGGGCTGCCCTACGAATGGCAGATATTGAAGGTTTAAAACAACAAGAAATAGCGGATAAACTAAATCTTAGTCTCTCGGCCACAAAAAGCAGAATACAAAGGGGAAGAAAGCTGCTCAAAGAAGAGATACATAGTTGTTTCCATACAAAAGAATCTTCAAATTCCGGTTTAACCGACTTTGACCTAAAAGAAAGCTGCACATCCCTTAAAAACTGGGAAAAGAAAAAAAATTGAAAAATTTTGCGTCTTTTTTTTAATCATTCAGTCTTGGGAATAGTAACTAAATTTCTAAGACATGAAAGACGCATTCAAACTTTTTTTGTATTCCTCCTTGATAGTGCTAACAGCACAGTACGCCATTGGTCAAAAACAGTCTAAACACATGCAGGACCATAAAACCGATATTGTTTCTGTTCATCCTATCGAAGATGCCAAAAATCACTATTCTACACTTCAGGCTCTGAGTAGTAGTGATCGAAAGCAATATGCGTGGATGGACACCATCGCCTACCCACCGGAGCTTTATAAAAACAATACTCTTCTCTTTGCCTTGGTTAAGCCACATTATTTGACTTCTTCTCAAGTAGGTTATTTGGTCAATGCGGTTCAATTTCCAGCCAATAGCTCCGAACAAACAAGAGCGGAATTAGACTACTTATTGGAACTACAAAATAATCGAACGGAAAAACAAATAGAAAGAGTCTTGGAATTAGCAAAGATAGGCTACTGGCCAGATGCCAACCATGTGCCTACGCACAGGTCTTATGCAAGGAACCTGGAAAACTTATTTTTCGAATTAAAAGAAGTGATCGGAGACGAATGTACGGCTGAAAAGTATCCGAACACCTCAAAACTATTACAAGGGGTTATGAACGATATGCGATTGATAGAATTTGCCGTAAAATATCATTTGCTACGGGCAAGGCCATATCAACTGGAGCCAAAATTAGCACCTCTAAAAAAAATAAGTTCGCCTTCCTTTGCTAGTGGTCATACACTATGGGCATATATTCAGGCATACACGCTGGGAGAATTGATTCCAAATAAAAGAAAAGCTTTTGTCGATTTGGCATATGAAATTGGAGAATCGAGAGAGATCATGGGGGTTCACTATCCAAGTGATGAGGAAGTGGCGAGACAGTTAGCACATAGGATGCTGCTGCTAATGTGGCATACAGATACCTTTCAGCTAGATTTTCAAAAAGCAAAGCAAGAATGGGACTAGTTGCCAATCCAAAAATGCAAACTTACTACCCGTTGCAATGAAAAAAGATTCTATGGATTTTCACAGGTATCGTATGCACCGGGTACGGAGCTTTAAAGTTTCTATCAAATCAAACCCCAACTAAAGATTTGGCTTAGGAAAGTGGGATGAGAACAGGAAGGTGATGCTAGCCGTCGTCATAAAAGCGAAAGTGCCTAACACGTGGTCCTTTTTTTCCTACGCTTGCGATAGCAATCGTTAATCTTTGAAGCGTGTGTAATCTTTGTTAAAAGGTCGAATGATCAAACGTGCCTCTCTGTCGAATCTAACATAGTTATAGACCCAATTGACAAAAACCACCATTCGGTTTCGAAAACCGATCAGGAAAAACAGGTGCACGAACATCCATACGAACCAAGCGAAAACTCCCTGAAAACGAAATTTTGGGAGGTCTACCACCGCTTTGTTCCTACCCACGGTCGCCATGCTTCCCTTGTCCCAATATGCAAATGGTTTCATGGGCTTATCCTCAATGAGTCGAATCAGGTTTTCGCCGAGGCTTTTCCCCTGTTGCATGGCCGGCTGCGCCATCATGGGATAGCCTCTGGGAAATTCCTCGCTCACGGCACAGGCGACATCACCAATGGCGAAAACGGCGGGCCATCCCTGAACCTGGTTGTATTCGTTTACCCGAACACGTCCGCCTGCAAGCAACTCATCGGCATCCAAGCCTTTTATCAAAGCTCCCTTTACCCCCGCTGCCCAAACCAAGGTTGCCGTCTCAAAAGTTAAATCGGTCATGGTGGTGGCCACTTTTCCATCGTATCCGGTGATACGGGTGTTTTTCCAAACCTGCACCCCCAATTCCTCTAAGAAATCTTCCGCTTTCTTGGAAGCTTGCTCGCTCATCTCCTTTAAAATGCGATCACTGGCCTGTATCAGGTTGATCTGCGCCCTTCGTGTATCTAAATCGGGGTAGTCTTTGGGTAGAATCCCTTTTTTGATTTCTGCCAAGGCGCCCGCCAACTCTACACCGGTAGGTCCGCCACCAACAATTACAAAATTCATGAGGGCGTCTCTTTCGTGAAGATCATCGGTCAATAAAGCCTGTTCGAAATTCTCCAGAATTAAACTTCGAAGGTTCAAAGACTCTGGAATAGACTTCATAGACATGCTATTTTCGGCTATTTCGGTATTCCCGAAAAAATTGGTTTCCGATCCAGTCGCCAAAACCAAATAGTCATAGGAGAGCGGACCTATGTTGGTTTCAATTGCCTTTTGTGCCGGATCGATAGCCTGTACCTCTGCTAAACGAAAATAGAAATTAGAATAATCTTTCAATACCTTACGTATAGGATAGGCAATCGAATCGGGTTCGAGACCGCCCGTGGAAACCTGGTATAGCAATGGCTGAAACGTATGGTAGTTGTGTTTATCGATAAGTACCACCTGCACCTCTTTGCGTGCCAGTTTTTTAGCTAGGGATATACCCCCGAAGCCACCCCCGATAATTACAATTCTTGGAAAACTTGATTTTGGAATGTTCATCGAAAAAGATATGTCACAAAAATAAGTGATAAGGGTACTATCAGCATAGAAAACTTCTTGTTTTTGTTATCTTTAAAAAGTAAATTAAGAAAAAAGGAATACAAAAAGTAAGACTAAACAGATACCGATACGAATGAAAAAAATACTCTTCTTGGGCATCCTGTGTTTGCTAACTAACCATTTGACACAAGCCCAAAAAAAAGTGGATGATGTCTTAAAAAAATTGGATCAACAAACAGAAACCTATGGTTCCATTGCCCAAAGCATCTGGGAATTGGCAGAAATGGGCTATCAGGAGGAACAAAGCGCCGCCCTGTTACAAAAAACATTGAAAGAAGCCGGTTTTACCATCAACCAAGGAGTGGCGGGCATTCCTACCGCCTTTACTGCTGAATATGGCAGCGGTAGTCCCGTCATTGCCATTATGGGCGAATACGATGCGCTTCCCGGACTATCGCAGCAGGCGGTCGCCGAAAAGAAATCGGCAGGAAAGACAGCCGGACATGCTTGTGGACATCATTTATTCGGTACGGCTTCCACCGCTGCCGCCATTGCCGTAAAAGATTGGATGGCGGCCAATAAAACCAGCGGAACCATCCGATTCTATGGCACCCCGGCAGAGGAAGGCGGTTCTGGAAAGGTATATATGGTTCGGGAAGGTCTTTTCGACGATGTCGATGTTGCCTTGCATTGGCATCCGGGGTCTAGAAACGCTGCCAGTGCCGGTGCCGCCCTTGCCAATAAATCTGCCAAGTTCCGGTTTTATGGGGTTTCGGCACATGCTGCCGGTTCTCCCGAAAAGGGGCGTTCAGCACTCGACGGGGTCGAGGCCATGAATATGATGGTCAATATGATGCGAGAGCATGTTCCTGAAAAGGCACGGATCCACTATGTCATAACCAGTGGTGGCAAAGCCCCGAACGTAGTACCCGACTTCGCCGAAGTCTATTACTACGCCCGCCATAAAAATCGAAATGTTGTCATAGACATTTTTGACCGCATCGTAAAAGCGGCCGAAGGGGCTGCTCTTGGTACAGGTACTACGATGGGCTATGAAATGATCGGTGGCACCCACGAACTACTTCCCAACCTAACCTTACAGGAACGCATGCATAAAAACCTTTCCAGAATAGGCGGCATAACCTATTCCTCCGAAGAAAAGGCATTTGCCGATAAGATTGCCATGAGCCTAGGCCAAAAAGAAGTGGATATAGCAACGGCGAAAAATGTAGCGCCCTATAAGACCGAAGCAAAGGCCTATGGTTCTACCGATGTGGGCGATGTAAGCTTTAAAGTACCCACGGTAGGGTTTGGAACCGCCACTTGGGTGCCCGGCACCCCGGCACATAGTTGGCAAGCTGTTGCTGCAGGAGGCACATCTATTGGAAAAAAAGGTATGATGGTCGCAGCAAAAACACTGACCCTAACAGCCATAGAACTCTTCGAGGACAAAAAACTAAGAGATACCGCCAAGGCTGAATTTTTAGAACGAAGAGGTACTGATTTTCAGTATATTCCCCTCTTGGGAGACCGAGCACCTGCACTGGACTATCGAAAATAAGTATGATTCAAAAAAAACCAAGTCCAAACATTAAGACCAACAGGGTCTTTTGTATGTGCTACTTAAGTTCGAATTTGAACTTTTTTCGACTTTGCTGTAACGAATTGAAGTTATCTTCTACTAATTTAAAAACAACCCACCCAACCTGTAAGTGAACAAAGAACTGGAGCATCAATTTGTGACGGAGCTGGAGAGCAATCAAAACATTGTTCATAAAGTCTGTTCATTGTATACAAATGACAGGGATTCCCACAACGATCTGTTTCAGGAAATAACGATCCAGTTATGGAAAGCCTATCCCAAGTTTAGGGGCGATAGTAAATTTAGTACCTGGATGTACCGGGTGGCTTTGAACACCGCTATCACTTTATATCGAAAATCGAAAAAGAGGATTCGAACTCAGGACTATGAATCTGTCATTTTTAAGATAAAGGCCGACGAATATGATGAAACACAGGAGCAACAATTAAAACTCATGTACAAAGCGGTGAAGCAATTGGGCGATATTGACAAAGCCCTGGTGTTTCTGTATTTAGAGGATAAAAACTACGGGGAAATCGCCGAAACCTTGGGTATTTCAGAAGTAAATGCCAGGGTAAAGATGAACCGTATCAAAACAAAATTACGAACCATACTGAATCCCTAAGGAGATGATGGACGAACTGGAATTACTAAAGAAAGACTGGCAGAAAAAAGAAGAACACCTTCCAAAACTGTCATACGATGAAATTCATAAAATGACTTGGAAGAAGTCCTCTTCAATCGTTAAATGGATATTGATTATCAGTATTTTGGAATTGACCTTGCCATTTTTGCTATACTTACTGCCGTCTATGCGGGAAGAAATGGCCATTTACGAGGAAACTTCTTTTGACACCTACTATCTCTGGGTTTCTGCCTTTTATTATTTGGTGCTGGTATACTTTGTATTTCTTTTTTATAAACGTTATCGTGAAATAACCGTCCTAGACGATGCGAAAAACTTGATGCGAAAAATAATCAAGACCCGAAGAACAGTCAAATACTACATTATCTTTTCACTGTCGATGGTCTTGGTAACCGTATTGATAATGATTTTAGGAGTTTACTTTAACAACGACTTTGTATCGCTCTTCGAGGAAATGGGGAAAAACTCAAAACAGGTTTCTCCCGAAAAGTTCAAGGCAAGCCTTATCCTGGCCATTGCTATTTTAGGGGTCTTACTGACCTTGTTGATCGGCGGTATTTACTTTTTGTTGTACGGGCTTCTTCTGCGTAAACTTAAAAGAAACTATACCGAACTTCGGAGATTGGAGGTCTAAGGGATACGGCTCTAACTCTGCTTTCGCCATTTACGCATTTTGTGTTCCTCTTCATAGGCAAGGAGTTCGTCTTCGGGAATTACCTTTAGAAACGAAGGGTGTTGCTCAATGGCATACTCTAACTTCTCGATGATCGATTCTGTAGATTCGTTTTCATAGTCTATTTTCAAGGGTTCTTTGATATGCATCGATTGTAGGATTCCCTTTTTTTTGATGCGTAGGCCCTTTTTATCGAAAGAACGCCGAAACCCATCTATGACAACAGGCACCACTACGGGTTTATATTTCTTGATTATATGTGCAGTACCTTTTCTGAGGGGTTTCCACGGAGTAGTGGTTCCTTGCGGAAATGTAATGACCCAACCATCATTGAGTGCGGTACCGATGTTCGAGATATCGCTCATCTTCACCTGTCTTTTCACATCTTTACCTTCGGAGCGCCAAGTACGTTCCACACTAATCGAACCGGCATAGGCCAATATTTTGGTAAGAAGGCTTTTCTTCATCGTCTCAGCGGCGGCCACATAATATAGATTCAATTTGGGGCGCCATAGGTAGCCTAGATTCCGAATGCTGTCCTCCCTCCCACTTAAACTGGCATTGAACACATGAAACATGGCTACCACATCGGCAAAATATGTCTGGTGGTTGCTTACAAAAAGTACATTGGTTTCGGGTAGTTCACGAATGACCTGGGAACCTTCGATCTCCAATTTGTTGAACTGCTTGTAACGGGCATGGGTCACGAGTCCTAAAATTCGAATCAACCACTTCTTTAGAAAAAGAACATGTCCAAAAGGATTTTCTTTAAATAATGCCATAGGGTGCTAAAGTACGAAATGAAAAAGGAACTTAATCGGCTTCCTAAACATGAAATAAGAAACACCAAAGTCGTACGAACAATATAACAATGGATAAGTAACTATCAGCAAGCACTATAGTATTCACTTCAGGCAAGCCGTTATACGTCGCAATTCGATAAAAGGAGTCTGGCAACGTCTGAATGTCTTAAGATAAAAATAAAGAATATGGAGCTACCATATAATGTTTCCCTCTTCAGGTCATGTAAGAAATTACTATCTTTAGTTATATAAATGTCAACCCCAAGACGTATATCTTATGAGAACTTTACTACTACTTAGCTTTCTGCTAGTGCTTTTCTCTTGCACTGAAACCAAAAAGAAAACCGACCACCATATCATCGAGGTGCCAAAAGTAGACCAACCGCCTACCATTGATGGGAAGGCCAACGACCGTATCTGGGAACAGGCTTCTTGGCATGCCTTGGACCAAAACTGGATGGGTAAAGCCTATTCCCATGAAGACTTTAACGGACGTTATAAACTCGCATGGGATTCCGATGTGCTCTATCTTTTAGTCGAAATAGTGGATGACGTTTATTTCGACAAGACCAAAGACCCCCTGAAATTGTATTGGGACGATGACTGCCTTGAGATTTTCGTAGATGGTGATAATTCCGGAGGATTGCATCAATACAGTTACAATGCATTTGCCTATCATATTGCCTTAGATCAAAATGTGGTGGATATTGCCCCGGATAAATCGGAACAACTTTTCAATGACCATATGGTCATGGCGTCTCTTACAGAAGGAAACACCATGACCTGGGAAATCGCTTTAAACATATATCCAGGAACGTATACCAAAGAAGGGGGAACCAAGCCCGAAAAGCTATCTAAAAACAAAAAACTGGGGTTCGCATTGGCCTATTGTGACAATGATGGAAGTTTGGAACGGGAAAATTTTATAGGATCGGTATTTATACCGGGAGAGGATAAAAATCTAGCTTGGATCGATGCGGATATTTTTGGGACATTGGTACTAAAGGAATGATCAATTAAATACTACGTCGCTATACTTCGAGTTGATAATGATGCTCTTGTCATTGTTTTTACTTATGGAATACCCCTTATGTACGATAGTGTTGGCGTTTTTTGTCTGTTCTAACTTCACATCTGCCGGAGCCGTAAATTTAGAAGAAGTACCTTTGACATAAATGCTGAAAGAAGCCTTGGGGGTTTCACAAAAAAGCTCCGCGTTTTGTAGTGAAATGTCGATCTCGTCAAAGTCTTTAGAGACATAATTAACTTGTAAGGGGCCAAACTTATTGGTGATATGGGCCTTTTTCAATAAACGGTCTATGGTTACATCGGAAGAGGTGCTTCGTAATCTTAAATCGGTAACCTCCCGTAAATCGACCTTATCGGAGTAGTCGGCCTGCAATTGACCGTTGTTCCATTTCATGACCACTATTGGGGAATAGGAGGCTACAATGGTAGTCTCCTTCCCGTCAATTGTAAAGGCATTTAAATTGGAATATGATAAATTGGCATTGATGTTCTTGGTATTCTCTGCCAGCTTCACCTCCCCATGTCGCACATTCATTTGAATCTTATTCCCCTTGGGCATCTTTATTTTGATAGTTTTCTTCACCTTATAATTCTTATGCCCGTTATCCGAGGAGATGTAAAATATATTAGGTGCCTCGTGTTGCCTTCTTTCATGAAAAATCATGGTTCGACTTTCCCTGGCCTTCGCTCTTGCATCCAACCTCTTCTCAAGCGCTTCCAATCTTTTTTTCTCCATTTTCGCCCGTGATTTCTCCCGTTCTTCCATTCGTTTCAACTGTTGGGCATTTCTTTTTTTCAACCGAGCTTCCCGCTCCTTAAGCCGGTCCTTTTTCGCCTTGGCTCGCTCCGCCACACGTTCGGCCCACTCGGCCAAACGCTCTTCATATTCCTTATCGAATCCTTTGGAAAACTCTTCTTGCCATTCCTTTAAATACTTTTCTCCATCCTCTTTAAATGCCTCATAATCAAATGGGCTAGGCACTGGAGGTATGGGCGGTAATTCGTCCATAGCGTCCATATCGAAGATAATATGATCAAAATCTACAGAGGGTAGTCCAGTATACAACGAATCGATTTCAAAACTGAAATTCCCATCAAAATTAATGTTATCATGACCGGCACTAGCTCGATCCCATAGCCAAGTGTTTTCCGTTCCTGTACTGATTTCAACCCTCTTACTGTTCCCTTGTATGTTCATAGCCGCATTCTGAAAATATGCTTCGGCTTCTTCCTGGGAGGCACCCTCCAACTCAATAACCGCTTCGATCGCTATCTGGTTTTTGTCCCATGTTTCGAATTCGATATCGGCATTGTTTGTGCTAATGTCCAAAACGGTTTCTGCATTTACATTGAACAATTCATTATAGGTCTTTGTCTGTTTTTGCCCAAAGGCTGCCGTGTTGATGAGGCACAGCAGCATTACAAGGTTCTTAAATGGCATTTGTTTGTAGCTGTTCATTTTTTGATGTATTTAACTCGTTTAACTTTGTTTTTAATTTTTGTAATAACTGCAATCGTAGCTGTAAATTTTTGATAAGGGCATTAATGGTCTGGTCATTGGGACCAACAGAGTTCAATTCCTCGTTCAATTTTTCATATTCGGTATTCAGGGCTGCCAATTCTTCCATAAAACTGCCTACCAAGCCTTCATTCTCATCGGAGACTTCTAACTTGGCCAGTGTAAGGTTGATATTGACTACGTAATAGTCCTCTACCTTTTTAAGGTCGGGGGAGAGCGAACCCAAGGAGAGTGTGCTTTCCTTTTTTGGTGTATCCTCGGTATCGACCACTGTTGTGGGCAACACTTTCGATTCTTGACCTCGATTCATAACATAGAATCCGATAGTCACTAAAATCACGGCTGAGGCCGCTATTTGAAGCCAGGGAAAACCACTGCGCCTCTTGTTTGGTAATTGCTGTTCCAATCGTTCTTGAAAACGCTTTTCGTGCCCATCTTTCAGAACGAAACGCTTAGTGTCTTTCTCCCGATCTTTCTTAAAAAGTTCTCTAAGATTCTGTGCCATAATAGCTGTCTTTTAAAATATTCTTTAGAAACCCCTTTCCTCTTAAAAGCCTTGTCCTGCAAGCGCTACCCGTAATTTCAAGAATTCCGGAAATCTCTTCGTGATCATATCCCTCCATCAAATAAAGCTGTACGACAAACCGGTATTTTTCCGGTAGCTTTTCAATGGCGTCCTTTACCTCTTTCAAACTAATCTTATCGCTTACACTCCAATCATCGTCTTCCGATATTTGCATGTAACTCTCTTCCAAGGTTACCAGTTTTTCCTTTTTAGCTTTTAAGAAATCCAAACAACGGTTTACCACAATTCTTTTCAACCAAGCTCCGAACGTAACCTCGCCCTTGAACTGATGAATCTTTTCAAAGGCCTTGATGAACGATTCCTGCAACACATCCTCGGCATCGTCCTCATTTTTTAAAAAGCGCATTGCTACACAGAACATACCATCACAGTATTGCCGGTACAGCTTTAGCTGTGCCTTACGATCATTTTGTTTGCATCGCGATACCAGATCGATCTGGAACATTTGCCGGTTGCTTAAATTGGTTGTTGTTATCTAAAGGACGACTAAAAAAATGGGATGTTGCAAAAAACAATTATTTTTACTCAAAATAATACACTGCCCTTGAAACAAGTAACCCTTAACACCCCTTTTATTACCCTGATAGTACTCGATTATGGTGCCATTATTCAAAAGCTTTTGGTAAAGGACGCCAATGGTAATATGATGAACGCGGTCATCGGCTACGATTTTCCCAACGATTACAAGAAAGACCATGTGTTCAAAGGAGCTTGCGTAGGACGGTACGCGGGGCGTATCTCAAAAGGAGGTTTTGAATTGGATAGGGAAACTTTTCTTCTGCATCAAGAAGACGGCGTTCACCTACATGGAGGGAAAGAGGGTTTTGGCAAAAAATATTGGACCTTTGAAGAGGTCGATTATGGGGATACACCCTACGTACGATTGTCTTATTTAAGTAAACACTTGGAAGAAGGGTATCCCGGTAATCTAAAAGTGACCGTCACCTACCGTCTTGAGAACAATAAGCTACATATCATACATAAGGCAACGACCGATCGCACTACGGTGGTCAACTTAACAAACCATTCCTACTTTCGGTTGGATGATGCTCCCACTATTGAAAATTACGAACTACAGTTGAATTGTTCAAACTATGTCGTAACGGATAAAAAAAGTCTTCCCACTGGTGAGATCGCCCCGGTTACGGATACCCAGTACGATTTTACCCAGCCCAAGACCATTAAGGATACTTACTTGGATACACCGTATGTTATTGACAAAGAAACGAACATCGCCGCCAGTTTGCAATCACGACTTTCGAAAATTGGTATGAAAGTCATCACGGATCAACCAGGCATGGTGGTCTATACACCGACCGATATGCCCGCCATTTGCTTCGAAACACAAAACTTCCCCGACGCACCGAACTTTTCACATTTTCCCAGTAGTATCCTCAGGCCGAACGAGGTATATGAGAACAGATCCCAGTTCATTTTTGATATCATCTAACGTCAACCGAGTTTGTCTTTTTTATTAAGATGTCTTTAACCAGATGGTATCTTTGTAACAACTGTTTTAGTAACTTAGAACAATCAAAAATGGCGCATATGAAGTTTTTAAAATGGTTATTGGCAATCTTGCTCTTCCTAGCATTACTCGGCTATTTTGTAGGACTACCCTACTTACAGGAACAGACCAAAAAATATAGTCCTGAAAAAACGGCGACTTTCTCAAAGGACGGGCTCAAGCTTTCAGTTGTCTATTCAAGTCCGTCTAAAAAGGGACGTAAAATTTTTGGAAGTCTTGTACCCCACGATGTTGTTTGGCGTACGGGTGCCAACGAACCTACGACCTTCACATCAAGCGCTGCTATTTCCATAGCCGGAAATAAACTACCACAAGGTACCTACTCGATTTGGACGATTCCGGGCGGTGAACGATGGACCGTGATTTTCAACAAAGAAATACCGGATTGGGGAGTAACCCTGATGAGTGGAGGGAAAGAAACCACTAGAGATCCTGAGAACGACCTCATACAGGTCGTAGTGCCACGATATGCAACATCGGATACTGTAGAACAATTTACGATGGAGTTTGAAGAAACCCCAAATTTACAACTGGCCCTTTCTTGGGACGATACAAAAGTGAGTGTTCCCATTAACTATTAGAGGTGAGCGAACGTAATACCAATCCAAGAAATGTTTCGAAGTTGAAGGACAAACGCAGACAGTTACCTTCGAACGATGCCCTGTTCCGAGGTATTCTAAAGGGAGACAAAGCTTTGTTGGCCCAGGCCATTACGTTGATAGAAAGCACCAAGAAAACCGATGGGGAACGGGCCAATACGTTGATCGAAAATTGTTTGGCCCAGAAAAGCGAGTCGATTCGTATTGGTATTACCGGTGTACCCGGAGTGGGCAAGAGCACCTTTGTGGAGACCTTGGGCAAAAATTTGACCCAGCAGGGGAAGAAGGTCGTTGTCTTGGCCGTTGACCCGACCAGTAGTCAAAACAAGGGCAGTATTATGGGTGATAAGACCCGTATGCCCGAGCTCAGTAGGGATCCCATGGCGTTTGTTCGGCCTTCCCCCTCGGGTGATTCACTTGGAGGGGTGGCCCGAAAAACCCGGGAAACCATTATTCTATGCGAAGCGGCCGGCTATGATATTATTTTGGTAGAGACCGTAGGGGTAGGCCAGAGCGAAACCGCGGTACACGGCATGGTCGATTTTTTTCTATTGTTGAAACTGGCCGGGGCGGGTGACGAGCTACAGGGCATCAAACGAGGTATCATAGAAATGGCCGATGCCATTGTCATCAATAAGGCAGATGGCGATAATCTAAAAAGGGCAAAACTGGCAGAAGTCGATTTTAAAAGGGCCCTACAGTTATATCCCCCAAAAGAAAATGGGTGGATCCCGACCGTACAATCCTGTTCCGCGGTACAGAATACGGGAATCAAGGAAGTTTGGGACCTGCTTCTTACCTATGTACATCAAGCCCGTTCATCGGGATACTTTTTGAAAAAGAGAAAGTTACAGAACAAAGAGTGGTTGTTACAAACCATCGAAGAACGGTTAAAATTCGATTTCTACCATAACGAAAAAGTAAGCGTTAAACTAAAGGAGTACCTCACCAAAGTCGCCCAAAACGAGATTTCACCTTTTAGGGCCGCTGATGCCCTCATAAAACTTCAGCATACCGAAATAACATAATGAACTCGTCTTGAGTTATTCTTTTACCTATGAATTTCGAATTTTGCACCCTAGTTTTGCCATTTTTAGCTTCCGTAGCTATGGCTATGCAACCGAGAAATGACTTCGTTAGGGAACAAAAGCCTTCATTCCCGGTTGCAAACCAGAACGCAAAACGAGTTCAATAACAACGTTATAATAGATCTTTGATAACCGCAGGTTTTTCCAATAAAAAAGACTTTCAAGGAACTAAAAACCAAATAGCTTCTTGAAAGTATTTACAGCGAATACATCAATAGTCAAAAAAACATACCTTTGTCGACAACCTAAAAACACTGCATGAGTCTTGTTACCAAGGACCTTTTGTCTATCGTAGTTCCGCTATACAATGAGGAAGACAATGTGGTCTTGCTTACCGAAAAAATTCATGAAAGCCTAGAAGGCTATGAATACGAAATCATTTATATCGACGACTTTTCTAAAGATCGTACCCGAAAAACGGTGAAAGACATGAATGATACCAAGGTGCACCTGATCGAGCTCAAAAAGAACTATGGTCAAAGTCTAGCACTGGCAGCTGGTATCGATTATGCCAACGGAGAATATATCATTACCATGGACGGGGACCTACAGAACGATCCAAGTGATATTCCCGATATGTTGGAGTTTGCGGTGAACGACGATTATGACGTAGTAACGGGCATACGTCAAAAGCGAAAAGATTCCTTTGTCAAAAAAATTCCTTCAAAAATTGCCAACTTCTTGGTAAGAAGGGTTACCAAGATGGATATCAAGGACAACGGTTGTGCACTTAAGGTGTTTACCAAGGACATTGCCAAAGAATTGAACCTATACGGAGAGATGCATCGATTCATCAACTTATTAGCATATCTAGAAGGTGCACAGATCAAACAAGTTCCTGTAAAACACCATGCGCGACACGCAGGGGTCTCTAAATACGGCCTGGAACGAGTTTTCAAGGTAGTCGCCGATATGATGTTATTGCTGTTTATCCGCAAATATTTTCAGCGCCCGATCCACCTTTTTGGCATATTCGGATTTCTACTGATCCTTATCGGTATTTTGATCAATGTATATCTATTATTCGTCAAATTTTATTTAGGGCAGGATATCGGCACCAGACCATTGCTCATCTTTGGCCTAATGTTCATTTTGGCAGGCATACAACTATTTACCATCGGTATTGTAATGGAGCTTTTGATCCGCACCTATTACGAGTCGCAAAACAAAAGACCGTATCGTATTAAAAAAGTGACTATTGGAGGCAAGGTATCGTAAACAACTGCTTACCGCGGCCAAAATCATTATTAGCGGGGCCCTGCTCTATTTTATATTTAACAAAATCACTATTGGGGATGTCACCAAAGTACTTCAGAGAACCCAACCCCTTTATTTGCTATTGGCCCTGGTGCTTTTCCTGCTTTCAAAAGTTTTGGCTTCTTATCGATTGAACCTGTATTTCCACCAGATTCAAGTTGCTTTAAGCCATGGGAGCAACTTAAAATTGTATCTCTTGGGTATGTTTTACAACCTTTTTCTACCCGGCGGTATTGGTGGTGATGCATACAAAGGTTATGTAATCAAACAAAAATTTCAAGTAAAAACAAAAAAGGTAGTGGCCGTATTACTCCTAGATAGGTTAAGCGGTCTGCTACTATTGTTTATCTATGCCTGTATTCTGGCATTGTTGCTAAAGCATGAACTCCTGAACCGATTTCGGCTTCTCATCGGAATCTTGGCATTTCTTTCGGTGTTTGTCTTTTGGTGGATAAACCAGCGATTTTTTAAAAATACACTTTCCATTTTTTGGAAATCTTTTGGATACTCGGCCCTGGTACAGGTGGCGCAATTGGCAAGTGTTTGGTTTATTTTGCAGTCGCTTTCGATCGCAAAAAGTACTTTGGCATATCTTTTTATTTTTTTGATTTCCTCTATCGTATCGGTCATTCCTTTAACCATAGGGGGCATCGGAAGCCGAGAAGTAACGTTCTTTTACGGGGCCGACCTGTTCGGATTGGATGAAAATACTTCAGTGGGTATTAGCATGGTTTTCTTTCTGATAACTGCTTTCGTCTCACTTTTCGGGATACGTTACCATTTTAAAAAACCAGAACTTACCATTAAAAAGAAATCCTAGTGGTTTGCGGGAATATCCTTTTTCTTAGTAGACATGGATCAAGTGCATTTTACCGACCACTTTCTTGCGCGTTGCGGGGTCTAAAAACTTTGCCTGTAAGCGGGTAATCCTAAAATGGTCTTTGGTAAACTGACGGTCCCAATCTACACCTTGTTCACTCAGTTGCTTTAGCTCATCCGAGGTGGCATAGACCCAAATATTCTTTTTAGTAAGTACCTCTTCAACAGAGGAAATAATCAACGGATGTTGGTTGTAGAAATCCATCGCCCAAGTATGTCTCTCCGATAATTTGTAAATATGATCTACCGGTATAGCTTCGTCGGACACTACTTGGGCCATCTCGCTTCCCGCTTGATATCTCAATAAAGAAGGATAAAAATGTGTATTCAATACCATATTCAATAGCAAGGAACTGAATGCCGCGATGGTAATGATACGAAAATAATAGGCCTCTCTCTTTAAACAAAAATAAACAATGAGCAAAAAGGAAAAACCCAAACCGACCGAAGCCATCAGGTGCTGAAACTTAAAGACAAAAAAGCAGATCAACACCGTAACGATGAACACGATACTCAAAACCACATATTGCACCCCCAACAGGAACTTTATCGTCTTTTGCTTATCATATTTATATAAACTATAAAGGTAGGATGCAGATAGTACCGCAAACAAAGGCATACTAATATTCAGATAATGCGGCAACTTGAATTGGGCGAAACTGATCAGGATAAAAATAAGAACGATACCTCCCAACGTCAAAAACTCATATTTTTTAAGATACGCGCCACGAAGCTTTATAAATGTCTTGATCCTACTTCCCAAGGCCATGATCCCGACCACCGTCCAAGGTAAAAATACCCAAAGAAACGTATGAAAGAAGAAGAAATAATCACTGCTGTTTTTACCAAGACCTTCCCCGCTCATTCGCTCAAAACTCTGCTCCCAGAAAATAAAGAAAATTCCGCTACGAGCCCCCCTGCCCCTAATGATTTTCTCGGGGTGAAGGTCGAACTGGTGATAGTAGGCATACAGCATTGGAAAAATGGTAACTCCAAAGACCAACAAGGCTAACAGCACACGCCAATTCAACAAGGCGTTCCATTTTCGATTATAGGCCAAATGGCAAAGAATAGGCAACCCAATGACTACCAAGGCGATCTGACCCTTGGTAGAAAAAGCGATACCAGCTCCGAAAGCCCCCAGAACAATATGATGCAGGTTTCCATTTTGGATATAGGAAGCCAATTGCCAAATTGAAAATACGGTAAAGCCTGTCAATACGGCGTCGGTACGGACATCGATTACGGAAAGTACAATGGTCTGGCAGGTTAAGAATATCAGGGCGGCCAATTTACCTGTATCTTGGTTGTATAACAATCTTCCCAAACCAAAACAACTAAAACCTCCCAAGGCAGTGGCCAATATCGCCGGTATCCTATAAGCCCAATCAAAAACCCCAAAAATCTTAAAAGATAATGCCGCTAGCCAATAGTGCATATGTGGCTTGTCAAGGTATTCCTCCGGCCCCTTAAAAAGGCTCAGAAAATCGTTCTCTTGGACCATCCGCAAGGCCATAGTGGCAAATTGTGCGGAGTCGTTCTCAAAAAGGGTAACGAACATTCCGGCTGCGTAGACCAAAAAAATCAAAAACAATAAAAACCAGTACCTACTATTTGAAATCATAGGGGATTCTGTGTAGGGCAAAGATAACCAACTTTGCACATAACCATCCAAAAATTGACCCAATGACAGCACCGGTCAATACATCTAACGGAAAATGAACTCCGATATAAACGCGACTATATGCTACCAAAATCGCCCAGAGTACCAAGAAAATTCCTATGTAGCGCGATTTCGACCTCAACAAGGTTCCGAAGAAAATCGCTACCGCCATGGTATTGGAGGCATGTGCTGAAAAATAGCCAAACTTTCCACCACAATAGGATTTTACCAACCGCATGGCTTCTTTCACTTCCAAATCATGACAAGGCCGTAGCCGTTGAAATCCAAACTTGAAAAAATTGGCAAGCTGATCTGTCATCAAAATCATCACCACAACCCCCAAAAGCACGACCAACAGTCTTTTAATGCCGAACGTGCGATAGGCCAAAAACAACAACAGCATATAAAGAGGCAATGCGATGGGACCAATCTTATTGGTCAGGGCCATCCAGAAGCCATCCCAGGT
This sequence comes from uncultured Flavobacteriaceae bacterium, assembly GCA_947493175.1. Lineage (GTDB taxonomy): Bacteria > Bacteroidota > Bacteroidia > Flavobacteriales > Flavobacteriaceae > Pelagihabitans. The sequence goes on from CANLQD010000003.1 coordinate 254,543, forward strand.
AGGACTGCCAAGATTATTGAGGAATAAGAAGAGTTCCTTGTCGTATTGTACCAATTGATCGAGCATAGTTTGTTACGATTCATAACGAGACACTTCCCGATCGTAAAAATCGGTCGCCAGTTGGATCAAATTTTCCGCTTCGGTTTCCAATTCGTTCTCATCTTCCCGAGTAAAATCTTCCAACCATTCGACCTCATCATTTTCCAAGTTAATAATAAAGCGCGGGTACTCGGTGTGTACAACGAATATCGCAGTAGGATAATCGGTATTATCGCCCAATAAAAATTTAGGTAATGTCATTTTTGGTTTTCTTTATTGATTGCTCGCCATCGGCGATCAATTGCTTGGTCAAATAATTGAATCGAAGATACAACATTAGTGCCGATGCGGTAAGTCCTGTCAAGAGCCCGATCCAGATACCCGTGCTCTTAAGCGTTGTATGAAGCCCCAAGTAGTAGCTAATCGGAAAACCAATCAACCAGTAAGCCACAAAAGTGATAGCAGTTGGTATTTTTACATCTTGTAATCCCCGTAACGCCCCAAGCACGACTACCTGTATTCCATCACTAATCTGAAAAAAAGCCGCAACTAGGAGCAACTGCGCAGAAAGCTCTAGAACCTCTGTGTTATCGGCCAAATTGGCCAAGTCGTTTATATCGAGATATAAAGTAGGGAACCAATGTCTCCCCAAAAGAAAGAGTATGGCGAAAACGACTTCGATCAAAAGTGTTAGAAAAAAAATAGATTGCGCTATGCGTCGCAATTCCGGAAAATTCTGCAAACCCTTTTGATTGCCCACCCGAATCATGGCCGCAACACCCAGCCCCATTCCAAACATAAAGGTCATACTACTTAGATTCAGGGCGATTTGGTTGGCGGCTTGTGCATTCTTCCCTAAGACACCACTTAGCCAAATAGCCGCAGTAAAGATGGCTACCTCAAAAAACATCTGCAATGCGGAAGGGAAACCGAGGCCCACAATGGTTTTCATGACCCGGTTTTCAATTTTCTTGAAATTAAAGCTTGTTACATAGCTATGAAACTTCTCTTTGCTTTTTAGAAGATACCAAATATAGACGACCATTAGGATTCGAGAAACCAAGGTGCCGATCGCTGCACCTACGATTCCCATCTTGGGGAAGCCGAATGATCCAAAAATGAGCAGGTAATTCAAAATCACGTTCACCACATTGGCGATAATGGTCGCATACATGGGATACTTGGTTTGCGACAAACCCTCTGAAAACTGTTTAAATGCCTGAAAGATGATCAACGGCACCAATGAAAAAGCAACTAAATCCAAATAGGGTATAGCCAATGCAACTACTTCAGGAGGTTGTTGCATAATGTGCATAAAAGGTTTACTCAAAAGAATGAGAACAAAAAGCGTTACTCCCAAAAGGGAACACAAGACCAGACCATGTTTAAGGGCACTTTTCGCCCCAACAGGATTGCCCGCTCCATCGGCTTCGGCCACTAAAGGGGTAATTGCCGTAGAAAAACCAATTCCCAGCGACATCGCTATAAATACAAAACTATTGCCCAATGATACTGCGGCTAGCTCTGCTGTCCCCAATTGTCCGACCATGACATTGTCGGCAAAGGCAACAAAAGTATGGCCAAGCATACCCATGATCACAGGTACCGCCAACTTCGTATTGTAACGGAATTCTTTGGTGTATCTTTCAAACAAGGGACGTGCTTTAAAAATGAATTTTTACGTCTTAAAACTTGCGTTCTATGATCTGCTTCATGCTAACATCCTCATAGTTGCGTTTTACAAAATCCAAGGCCAAATCCAAGATTTCTCCCATCATCTCACATTTTTTGAAGTTGACATCCAAGGTGAGGTCATAGATCTGGTTTTTAAGCAAGTTGATATTCTCATTATTCGATATGATATCTTGTTTACAGATTTCCCTAAGTTTTTTAATCCTATTTCCCGAACTTAGAATTCGTTTGGCCACTATCGACCGTTCCTCGACCTTATATTGATCTACAGAATGTCTTTGAAGTTTACTTCGTACCAATTCGACCATTAAAAAGTTTTCCTTAAAAAACTGCGGGCGGTATACCTTTAGTTTGCCTTCAAAGCACTGTTGGTCAAAATCAATGGCCCTAATACGGTATACCACATGATCGAAATCATGAACCGGGACGATAACATAATTATAGGAGCGCATATCGCCAAGGAGCCGAATCATACATCGCTCATTGAACTTCACGAACTCTTTCGCAAGCTGCGACTTCTCGGATTCGGTGCACTTGGGCAAAAAATCCTTGATAAAAACATCTCCTGGAATACCCGCTATATGCTCTTCTATCAAGGTATCCTTATACACTAAAAAGTTAAGATTATAAGGCGACAACATATGTTCAAGTTCCAGCCCATACACTCTTGAAGCATCTGCTTTCTTTACGTAGAAATAGGTAAAGTTATCATTGAGAATATTACGGATCTTGATACGAAACGGTTTGGAGTTGCCAAAGGTGCAATAATCGACCGCATCTACATTAAGATAGGGGTTAATACTATTGCTTCCGTCGGAATGAAGAATGGAGTACACCTCTTTTAAACTCTTATCAATTTCAGAACGCTCTGTCTCTGAATAATAGACCCGTACCCAGAGGGTGTCCTCATCGTTGACATCATAGACGACCACCGAACCGGAAAAGCGTAACAGATCTTCGTAAAAGATGGGAATTTCGATCTTTCGACTGTATTGTCCTAGATACGCATCCAAGCTTTTATTGACCGGGAAAGCCGGTTTTTTCTTCGACATTAATTTTTCCTCCGACATATTATTGCTTTACTTGTAACAAAACTAAGGTTTCTTCGTCAAGTAAACAGCAACCTCTTAAAACCAATGTAATTTTGGAAACCATTCTTTCAGTAAACAATCTCACTAAAAAATTTGGGGCGCTCACGGCCGTGAAAGACCTATCGTTCCAAATAGAAAAAGGAAACGTATACGGTATTTTGGGCCCGAACGGCAGTGGTAAGTCCACTACCCTAGGGATTGTACTGAACGTGGTTAACAGAACTTCTGGAAACTTTGCCTGGTTCGAGGGCAACACATCAACCCATAACGCGCTTAAAAAAGTAGGGGCCATTATAGAAAGGCCGAATTTTTACCCCTATATGACCGCTATTCAGAACCTAAAGCTGGTCTGTAAAATCAAGGAGGTACCCAACCATAAAGTAGAAGAAAAGTTAGAACTGGTTGGGCTATTGGAACGAAAAAACAGCAAGTTCAAAACGTATTCCTTGGGAATGAAACAACGCTTGGCAATTGCATCGGCACTTTTGAACGATCCGGAAATTCTCATCTTGGATGAACCCACAAACGGACTCGATCCACAGGGTATTCATCAAATTCGGGAGATTATCAAAAAAATAGCGGCACAGGGTACCACCATTCTGTTGGCCTCCCACTTATTAGATGAAGTAGAAAAGGTATGCAGCCATGTAGTCATCCTCCGAAAAGGTGTAAAACTGTATTCCGGCACGGTAGACGGTATGCTGGCAAGCCATGGCTTTTTTGAACTTAAAACAAGCCAATCATCGGAACTGATCAAGTATTTGGATGTCCACAACAATTTCGGGGAAGTGAAAACCGAAAACGGACTTGTCACTGCTTTCTTAAACAAGGAGATGAACGCAGAGGATTTGAACAAAGAATTATTCGAAAAAGGAATCTTACTTTCCCATTTGGTCAAAAGAAAAGAAAGTCTGGAAGAGCAGTTCCTAACCCTTACCAAAAACCAAACCAACTAAGCCCATGATACGTTTACTACAAATCGAGTTTATAAAGCTTTGGAATAACAGGGCAAGTAAAATACTGATCATCTCCTATTTTGTGCTGCTCACCTCTATAGCACTGATAGCGGCCATCAAGTTTGATATCGGCCCTGTGAAATTTCATTTAGCCGAGCAGGGCATTTTTAATTTCCCGTATATCTGGCATTTCAATAGTTTCGTTGCAGCTCTGTTCAAACTATTTCTGGCGATTGTCATCGTATCCATGATGGCCAACGAGTATAGTAATAAAACCATCAAACAAAACCTGATCGACGGTCTGTCAAAAAAGGAGTTTATTCTCTCCAAATTTTTAACGGTCATCTCCTTTGCCCTGATTTCTACCGTGTTCGTTTTTGTTGTATCATTGGTACTGGGGCTTGCGTACTCCGATTATAACGAAGTGTCTATCATCTTTTCCGATTTAGAGTTCATTCTTGCTTTTTTCGTTAAGCTGGTCGGTTTCTTTTCGTTCTGCCTGTTCCTGGGCATCTTTGTAAAAAGATCAGCCTTTGCTTTGGGCTTTTTGATTCTATGGCTTATCGTAGAACAGCTTATTTTTGGATTATTGGGCTGGAAAGTAATGTCTTGGGAAAATGCCGGTCGGGTCAAAGATCTACTTCCGTTGGAATCGATGTCGAATTTAATCGAAGAACCGTTTACCCGCTTAGGGGCCGTAAAGACCGTAGCGGACCAAATCGGCGAAAAACTATCGCTTGATTATCATGTACATTGGTATGAAGTTTTAGTGGTACTGGCCTGGACGGCACTCTTCATTTATCTTTCCTATGCCTTGCTACGAAAAAGGGATTTATAGTTGGTATTTCGCTTAACACCCATACAATAAATGGTCGAAACTACTGGAAATCCAGTAGACAGTTTATCCATATTATCTATTATTTGTCGAGCCGACCTTATTAGAACGGCCGTTTTACGCTATATTGTGGGGTAGAACACTGTATGGAATGAAAAGCTTATTGAGCATAGTAATGCTTCTTATGGGCATTGTATCCTGGTCGCAACGCGCCAACGACTGTTCAAATGCCGTAATCGTTTGTGGTAATAGTACCATTACGTCGAACGCTTCCGGTTTTGGGACCCAAGAGCTCGACAACGAGTCGAACCCCTGCGCCTTTGAAGAGGTAAACAGCTTATGGTTACGCCTGAACATTGATCAAACCGGAGAGCTGGCCTTTACACTCACTCCAGACAATAGCAATATTGCCGTGGACTATGATTTTTATGTATTCGGCCCAAATTTTAGCTGTGGAAGTACCAACGACCCGATTCGGTGTTCTACTACCAATCCTTCTCAAGCAGGACTCAACAACAATCTTACAGGTTTACGAAGTAGCGAGAACGACGATTCTGAAGGCCCAGGGGAATTGGGGAACGGTTTTGTTTCTTCCTTGCCCGTAGCTGCCGGAGAAACCTATTACCTTCTAATCGACCGACCTGAGGGCAGTGGAGGCTTTAGCCTTGACTGGAGTGGCACTTCCGATTTTATTGACCCACCTATCGTTAATGGAGACCCCGATCCGATAGAAGCTTGTTTTGCCGACCGAGGCAACGCTTTTGATCTGCAACAGAACGAAATCCAGATTTCAAGCGACCCCGCGATTTTTTTTGATTACTATGAGTCAAGAGCCGATGCCTTTGATGGTGTCAATGCTATAGTAGACCCCTCATCCTACATTGTAAACAACTCGACAACCATCTATATTAAGGCTACTAGCGGAAATAGTTGTTTCGAGATTTTGGAACAACAGATTACCATCGATGATCCCGTACAGGCCAATTTGGAGTATGTCGCCTGCGATCAGGATGCCAATGGAAACGAAACCTTTCAAATAAGTCAAATCATCGCCGATGTACAGGAGACCATTAACAACCCACTGAATTATGCCGTCACCATACATCCTTCGGAAGCGGAAGCCAATGGGAATTTAAATGCAATCGGATCCGCTACTTATGAATCCGGAACGGGAACGCTCTTTGCCCGGGTCGCCTGGAACACGGATCCTAGTTGCTATACGACCTTTGGTATAGGCATAACCGTTATTGCAAGCCCGATAAGTATACCGGATGAACTGGTACAATGTGATATAGATATTGATAATGCTACGGACGGTTTCACCATTTTCAACCTTGATCAGTTGTTCGACCGAATCGAAGGCGTCGCTTTTGAGTATCTGTTTTATGAAACACAACAGGATAGGAATTTCAACAATCCTATTGTCAATACCACCGAGTTCATTAATAGCACTGCTTTTGCGCAGACAATTTATTACAAGGTTATAACCGATACCTGTGAAATTCTCGGGGAAGTTGCACTCCAGGTGATCTCTAGCCCTATCGGCCTTAATGCTGAAAGTCCGTTAATTGTCTGTGACCAAAATTCATCCGACGGTACCCTAGAAGGTGTCTTTGACCTAGATAGTTTTCGACAAACACACTATCCAGCTAGTGAAATAGAGTTTTATTCGACCATCTCAGATGCCCGTTTGGAACAGAATGTACTTTCAGAAACCTTACGATCTCAAGAAACCTCGGTTTTTATCCGTTTTGAAAACGGGAATCAATGCCAAACCGTAGAGGAGCTACTGCTTTTAGTAAATCCCTTGCCCGAAATACGCCTGGATGGCCCCTACTACCTATGCACCGACAATCCCATACTGAACATTACGGCGCCGGAAGGTTTTGACAGCTATCGTTGGATAAAAACAGAAGGAGGCACCGAACAAGAAGTATCCAATTTTCAAACCGCCGACTTTGATAGTCCGGGCAGTTATAGCCTGGAAGTCGGTCAAAATTTTATAAACAGCGGACAGACTATTTTTTGCACAAATCGCGCTGATTTTACGATACTGCCTTCCAATGTGGCCATCATCACCGGTATTCCCGTAAAGGATGCATCGGAGAACAACACGGTCGAAATTTTCGTTAGTGGGGACGGCGACTACGAATACAGTATCGATGGAGATCTTTACCAAAACGCCAACCTATTTGAAAATATCGCGCCAGGCATCTTGACCGTATACGTGCGCGATAAAAACGGTTGTGGTATTGCCCAAGAAACCATTACAGTTCTAGGGTATCCAAAATTCTTTACTCCCAACGGGGACAACGTGCATGACTTTTGGCAGATTATAGGAGTGGATCCTGTACTTACACAAAATGCGGTCATCAGTGTGTATGACCGATATGGAAAGTTCTTAAAACAGTTTGACGCCAACAGTCAGGGTTGGGACGGTACGATTAATAATCGTCCAATGCCCTCTTCTGATTACTGGTTCGTAGCGAACATCGATAATAAGAGGGAATTTAAGGGGCATTTTGCCTTAAAAAGGTAGACTTTTAGTATCTTGTTTCACTGGATTTTGCCATGAAAAGAGAACTACTATCCTTCGCCCTAATGCTGCTGGGCACGTTAGGTATGTCACAGACATGCCCTACCATTACCAGTCCGATGAACGGGGACACCAATGTTCCCGTAGAAACTAGCATCAGTTGGGATGCTGTTCCCGGGGTTACAGGCTATATTATCTCCTTGGGCACTACTCCGGGAGGTACGGATATTATTGATAACCGTGCCGTTGGAAGTGCCACTACCTACGCTCCACCGACAGGCCTTCCCGAAAGTGAGGATATCTATGTAACGATAACGCTGTTCTTTTTTGACCGGGAAGATATAAGCTGTCCGAGTGAGCTATTCAGTACGGAAGATGTGACCATTGCTCCTGACTGCGCTGTTATTAACACTCCGGCCGATGAGGCCGTTGATGTGAACCAGGGTGCAGTGGTCAGTTGGAGCTACGTACCCAAAGCCACTGGTTATTCCATCAATATAGGAACTTCTGAAGGTGGTGGGGAACTTGTTCCTACTCAAGACCTAGGGAATGTATTGTCGTTCGATCCGCCGGGAGACCTTCCGTTAGAAACCGAAATTTTTGTGCAGATCATTCCAAGAAATGAAAATGGAGCGGCACCTACTACTTGCCCTGTTTTCAGCTTCACAACAGGTGAACTGGCAGAACTTCCAGGTTGCACATCGCTTATAAGTCCGGCAAACGGAGCGATCAATGTTCCGCTCACCCCACTTCTTGAATGGACTCCCGTCCCAGGTGCCACGGGGTATCGCGTTTCTATCGGAAGTACGCCGACCGAGAATGACGTTGGAGACAACCTGCCCTTTTCCGAAAGTTCCACATTTGTGATTGATTTTGAACCTAACAAAACTTTTTATATCACTATAATTCCCTATAATGATGCCGGGGAAGCCATCGGTTGTACACAACAATCTTTCTCGACCATTTTGGGTTGTGGCCCTTTTATTGACCAAGACACCGGGGAATTAGTGAACCTTGCGCCAGCAATCGATTTTCCAGAGACGATTTCTATTTGTCAGAACGAACTTCCGTTCGTCGTTCAGACCGAAGATGTCGCGGTCGGTTTTAGATGGTTTCGATTAAACGGAAGTGGCTTTGAAACACTTATTTCGGATACTTCGGAAGTATCATTGGATCAGGATGGCGACTACCGGTACGAGGCCTATAATACTACCTCACAATCGACCAATACCATAGAATGTGTGAGTTCCCAAGAGTTCACTTTGGTATCTTCTGAAATTGCTACCATTACCGCGGTTGATGTGGCAGGTGGGCAAAATGGTACGATTCAAGTTACAGTACAAGCGACAGGATCCGGGGATTATGAATATGCAATCGGCGATAGGAACGGTCCCTATCAGGACAGTAATATGTTTCTGAACGTTGCCTTCGGTTCCTACTCGGTCTATGTGCGGGATAAAAACGGTTGTGGTATTGCCGAAGATCGGTTTGACCAAAATCTGACGGTGGATGGGTTTCCAAAGTTTTTCACCCCCAACGGGGACGGAATCAATGATTTTTGGCAGTACATACCTCCTCTAGCAACAGGAGAAATTAATGTGCGAGATATTTTTATATTCGACCGTTATGGAAATTTTTTGGGGCAAATCAATCCTACATCCCGGGGATGGGACGGTAATTTGAACGGCCTCCCATTGCCCTCGACCGATTATTGGTTCAAGGCAATAGGACTACAAGACGAAGAAATACAAGGACATTTTACCTTAAAAAGATAGTGCCCGTTTTTCAGATGAAATGGATAAAAGAACACTACATATTCTACTACTTTTAACAGCCTTGTTTACACAAGCGCAAGAATGTCCGCAACTTACTTTCCCCATTAATGAAGCAACCGGGGTCCCGGTGAACTCTACAATAACGTGGAATTCTGTAGACGGTATTTTTGGGTATCTCATTTCGTTGGGGACTACCCCAGGCGGTGTTGATATACTGAACCAACGATCGGCCGGACTCACCAATTCGTTTACGCCGGAAACAGGTCTACCCGACGATACCACTATTTACGTAACCATCAGCATGTTCCTTGAAAATCAACAATTAAAGGTCTGTCCGGTAGAGGTTTTTTCTACTGAGGATGTTACAACGCCACCACCATGTACCGGCCTGAACGATCCCATGAACAATGCGACCAGTATCAACGTCAACAGTATGATCCGATGGGACTATGCACCTACCGCAACCGGATATCGAATTAATATCGGTACCGCTCCAGGAGAAAGGGATATCGAAGCAAACCTGGATGTCGGGAATGTTTTGGAATATCGCCCTCAAGATGAGCTGCCCCTAGATCAAGATATCTTTGTACAAATTATCCCTTATAACGAAAATGGCTCTGCAGCACCTTGCAGTACGCAGCGTTTTACTACCGGGGTCCCTACGGTAGACTGCTCGCAAAATGCACCTGATAATAATATCCCTGCCATTGTCGGAATTTGTGCCGGGAATCTGCCAAAAACAGTAGAAAGCGAAGTTAGGGCCAGTGGGTTTAGATGGTTTCAGATTGCAGATGATGGTAGCGAAATCTTGCTTTCAGAAAGTAGGGAAGCCGCCTTGGAGACCATTGGCCTGTACCGCCTTGAAACCTATAATAACATCAATGAGTTCGGTAATATCGTAGAGTGTGCGACCTCCAGGGAGTTTCGGGTTATATTCTCAGACCCTCCAACTATCAATTCTGTGGATATTTCGCGCCGAATGGATGGTATTCAGATCAGGGTGAATGTCAGCGGCCCAGGAGATTATGAATATGCGTTTGACAATGAGAACGGCCCTTATCAGGACAGTCCTATCTTCTCTGGCGTGCCTATCGGGGAACGAATCGTTTTCGTAAGGGATAAATATGGTTGTGGTATTGCCCAAAGAAGGGTCGAGAGCACTTTGACCGCTAAAAATTTTCCACCATTTTTTACCCCAAACGGTGATGGCATCAACGACTTTTGGCAGTTTATACCTTCTGCCGAAAACGGGGAAATCAATGTGGAAAAAATTTACATCTTCGATAAATATGGGGTACTACTGGCACAATTGGACCCTCGCTCCAAAGGATGGAACGGTGATGCGAACGGACAGCCCCTGCCGTCTTCCGATTATTGGTTCAAAGCAATTTCGTTCAACCGAAAGGAAATTAAGGGACACTTTACCTTGAAAAGGTAACATGCTTATGATGCCTCCAAATATTGAATCAGTCGTATTAAATCTTCCTTCTTACCAATATCCAGGGCTTCCTGCTTAATAAAGGCTTCCACATCTTTGTCCTCTTTTGCGAACAGCCGTAAAAAGTGTTTTTTTCTACTAGGAACGGGTCGCGCGATACCATCGTCTCCTTTCAGGTACAACTGGTCTTTGACACGTTTGAAAGTAGGTGGCTGGTATTTATCAAAGGTCGTACGCTGCTTTACCTCGGGTGCCAATGTAATACGTTCCTTGAGCCATAAGGATTGTCCGGTTCCCTGATATACATGCACAAAATAGCCCTGTTCCAACTCATTTCTATCCTTAAATTTCAAGTATTGATAGGTCTTATCGATACCTGTAAAATGAATAGGGGTATTTAAGAAATCACCCAAATAATGCATTTGCCCGTTTTTTTTGATTTCCATACGATCGGCATAGGCATCATATCGCAGAAAATCCAGTTTAGACTGGTTTCCCAACTTGGCAGGAAGCACTTCTTCCTCGATATAAACCGTTCCTTCGTAACCCGTATCCGTATAAGACGTGATTTGACCCGGTATATAAGGAAAACGGTCGGCTTGGCGATCTAATAAATCCTGGGAATGTAGCGTTTGGTTCGGTAATCCGAATAGGAGACATAGCAGAACCATCCCATAATACGCTTTTCTGTTTTTCATCATCACAGCGTCTAATTGGTAAGTAACTTAATTTTAGAATGTGCTTTTTCTGTCTCGAGTATAAGTTAAGGTTTAATTTAAAAAAATCCAATATCTATTAATTTACCAACACAAAACAGTGTCATTTATCTTTATCTAGAGTTCATATAAGGAAGGAGCTTTTTGTATTTTTAGTGACCAAAGAAATAATCCCTAGATAAAGTAACATTCTTATGAAATTTAAGGTCGTATCAGAATTTGAGCCAACCGGCGATCAACCCCAGGCCATTCAACAGCTGGTTAATGGTATGAAGTCGGGTGAACGGTACCAAACATTGTTAGGGGTAACCGGTTCGGGAAAGACCTTTACCGTAGCCAACGTGGTGGAACAAACACAACGCCCAACATTGGTTTTGGCCCACAACAAAACCCTGGCCGCCCAACTTTATTCGGAGTTCAAGCAATTTTTTCCGGAAAATGCGGTAGAATACTTCGTTTCTTACTACGATTATTACCAACCAGAGGCCTTTATCCCCACCTCCGGACTTTATATTGAAAAAGACCTTTCGATCAATGAGGATATCGAGAAACTGAGATTGAGCACCACTTCTTCGCTTCTCTCTGGTAGAAGGGATGTGCTGGTCGTAGCTTCGGTATCCTGTTTATACGGTATCGGAAACCCCATTGAATTCCAGAAAAACGTTATCCGAATCGAAAAGGACCAGGTCATCGCCCGGACCAAGTTTTTACACCAATTGGTACAGGGGCTCTATTCCCGGACTACTGCGGACTTTCGGAATGGGAATTTTAGGGTGAAAGGTGATGTGGTAGATGTATTCCCAGGATATGCCGATCACGCTTTTCGAATTCATTTTTTTGGAGACGAAATCGAAGAAATCGAGGCTTTCGACCCTTTCAACAATACAATCATCGAGGTATACGAAAGCCTGAACATCTATCCTGCCAACATGTTCGTCACTTCCCAGGATGTATTGCAAAATGCCATACATCAGATACAGGACGATCTGGTAAAGCAGGTAGCCTATTTCAAGGAAATTGGTAAACCGCTAGAAGCAAAGCGCCTAGAAGAACGAACCAATTTCGATTTAGAGATGATTCGGGAACTTGGCTATTGCTCGGGTATCGAAAACTATTCCCGCTATTTGGATGGAAGAGCCCCTGGCACGCGCCCTTTCTGCCTGTTGGATTATTTTCCGGATGATTATTTAATGATCATCGATGAGAGCCACGTAACCATACCCCAAGTACATGCCATGTATGGTGGTGATCGTTCGAGAAAAGTGAATTTGGTCGACTACGGGTTCCGCTTACCGGCGGCCATGGATAACCGCCCATTGAAGTTCGAAGAGTTCGAAGCCCTACAAAACCAGGTCATTTACGTAAGTGCCACCCCGGCAGACTACGAACTTCAGTTGAGTGAAGGGGTTTTTGCCGAGCAGATCATACGCCCTACCGGACTATTGGATCCCATTATTGAAGTGCGACCCAGCCTCAACCAAATCGACGACCTTGTGGAAGAGATTCAGCAACGTGTGGAAAAAGACGAACGCACATTGGTCACCACACTTACAAAACGTATGGCAGAGGAGCTAGCCAAATATCTGGCCCGTATCAACATTCGGTGTCGTTACATTCATAGTGATGTGGATACGCTGGAACGCGTAGAAATTATGCAGGATCTTCGGAAAGGTATTTTTGATGTATTGATCGGAGTAAATCTATTACGGGAAGGGCTAGACCTCCCCGAAGTTTCCCTAGTTGCCATTCTCGATGCCGATAAAGAAGGTTTTCTTCGAAGCAATCGATCTTTGACCCAGACCGTAGGAAGGGCCGCAAGACATCTAAATGGTATGGCCATCATGTATGCTGATACTATAACCGATAGCATGCGAAAAACAATTGATGAAACTACCTATCGAAGGGAGAAACAAATTGCCTATAACCAAGAACACAATATTACCCCCATGGCACTGAACAAAAGTTTGGACAGCGCACTGGCAAAGAATTCCGTTTCGACCTATCATTTCGAAAAAGAAGAATTGCGTGCCGCGGAACCAGAGCTGGAATATATGACCAAGGAACAGATAGAAAAGTTGATTCGGGAGAAAAGAAAATCCATGGAAAAAGCGGCAAAGGAATTGGACTTTATGCAGGCCGCAAAATTGCGCGACGAAATCAAAATGCTACAAAATCAAGCGTAAAAGAGCAGAAAAACGGAGATTTCAAAAAATAACACTTAAAGCTTTAGATAAAATCCTTTAAAAATCTGAAAAAAAGTCAACTATATATAATTTTTAGACAAGGCTAAATTGTCTTTTTTCTTACTTTAAAGGCTTTTTTTAAAACGTATTCCCGTACTTCCACCTCCTTTCAAAGATAGACAATCACCAGCAAAAAACTACAAAAAAGAATGCAAGTGTAGCCGAACAAAATTTCTTTTTGTAATCGTTTTTTACATAGTTATTTTCACAAATCCTAACCGTTCAAATCAGCTTTTTTTCATCCCCAAAAGACACAAGAAAAGATATGGTTTAAATCAAAAAACGGATTGCAATTTGTCATGCTGGCAGCTCTGAAATAGACCCGACCGAAAAGCTATCATGATTTTTTCCCAATCCCAGAATTCTGAAATTTTCAATACGACACCAAGTGGATTCAACCCAATTTATCCTATTCAAATCCAGCACCGAAAAGCAACATACCTAGGTTATTTTAAGGCACATAAAAAAACGCCCCACCCCAAACGGACGGAACGTTTTTTCAATCAACCAACTACATAAGCCCTGTCAAGAAAACCAAGGAATGATTGCCTGCGTTCAAATGAAGGCCGCACATATTCCCAAAGTCTATTAAGACAGTTCGATCATTCTTTTGGGTTTTGGCAAAGCCTCCTCTTTTTTGGGCAACACCACTCTTAAAATACCATCTTCGTACTTGGCGTCGATTTTATCGACATCAATGGTTTCAGGTAAGGTAAAAGACCTTTTGAAAGCACTGTGGGAAAACTCCCGTCGGGTATAATTCACCTCTTCGGTCTTTTCATCATGCTTGACCTCATAGGATACGGTGAGGATATCTTTGTCGACCTCCACATTAAAATCTTCTTTCTTCCTTCCTGGAACCGACAACTCTAATTCAAAGTCTTTTTCGCCCTCTTTGATATTTACGGCAGGCAAATCAGTATTAAAGTTTTCTGTTCCACCAAACCAATCGGGCTTGAACAATTCATTCATTAAAGAAGGGAACAACATATTGTTTCTTTTGACTAACATGATTCTTTTGTTTTTAGTTACACATTTTTAAAACTGATAACTAAAAGTCAAAAGATATACCATTTGCAAAACACTGTCTTTATGGCATATTTACTAATAAAAAAGCTGTCTTTTTGTCATTTTTTTAGTTTTAAAGCGACGTTCAAATCACTATTATCACATCCTCTTTCGATATAAAAGTGAGAATAGAGGTGAACAAGAACGAAAAACAGAAGAAGATAGCTCTCACTAAGTATCCAACAGGTATCAGGTAAATTGATTACAACTTTTAATGTAGGTATATGACTTCATACGTAAACCATCTCAGGTCAAACCAACGAAGCATTTAAAGAAAAAATACTTTGATTTCCAGGCGTTCGCCTGACGAAACGTTTACCTAAGGGTGTACAAACCTTGAAGTTGTAAATCTCGAAATGGAGTCGATCTTGATTTTGAGCTCCTCCCTCCTATCAATTATAGTGTGCTTTGAAAATATTGATGAGTACATTGGGTGGTACGATCTTGTCGGGATATTGATGCATTAGACTCAACACTTGTTCAATAGCGGACGGAGGAAGCCCCAAACCTAGGCCAATATTGTGTAAACGACTCACCTCGACCTCTAGCTGTTTTTGATCTACGTTCATCAATAATACCAACCGATGAAAGTGAATGATACGGTCGGCTTCCGTTTTTGGAATAATACGTTCGACCTCCATTTCGAAGAGCGACTCAAAAGTATCCCTATTGACACCTAAATGAGCAGCTACCCCTAACAGAAAATTGTATTCGGGCTCTCCCACAACTTTATCAATTTTCGCGAACGCGATCATATCCGACAAAATGCTAAGCTTTTCCTTGTGTGTGCTCATGGGTTGTCAATTTTAGGTCCTCTCGCCCCAAAATGTTATTTATATAACTCTTTAAAACATGATTTCGTATAAAAAATTGGATTCCGCTGACCGCATAGGCATCCTATCCACAAATTGTGATACCTTGCCAAAAACTAAAGGAATGACCAATAATGATGTTTTAAAAAAGCTACGGGTGGCACTTATGCTCCGTGACGATGATATTCTAGAAATTCTGAAGTTGGTAGACTTTAACATCGGTAAAAGCGAACTCAGTGCTTTTTTCAGGAAAGAGGATCACCCGAACTATGTTGCGTGTGGAGATCAAATCTTAAGGAACTTCCTGAACGGACTGGTAATCTATTTACGAGGAAGCAAAGAGGAACCGATTTTTCCCGGCGATGTGTTGAAAACAAAGGAAAAAGCGCTTCAGGCGAAAAATCAAAGCGTAAAAGGCACTAACAAACCTAACTATAAAGCACAACAGAAAAAAAAGGCCGATACTGCAATGCCCTCCGTGAAATATAAGAACAAACCCTCCAAACCTACAAAAAGAAAAAAATCCTGATCTAAACCAGTTGTGATATCCGGTTAAATCAGGATTTGCGCTAATTCAAATATGGTTTACGAAGCGATGTAAACAGAAACGGTATACTTTTTACCTTCCTCGATACGATTTAGTTTCACTTCTTGATAGTTCAACCTACTTTTGATAAAGGTTTCCATCGTAGCATCATCGGTATCGACTGATAATACAACTATTTCCCCTTTGCTATTTAGTGTAAAAAGAACCTGTGCGGATTCACCTACCTCATCTTGGGTAAGGTCGGCATGATTTAACATTAAGCCGATTTGACTTGATAGACTCTTTGTTTCGGTCTTTGTAGATTTTTTTGCTTTGTCTTTTTTACCGCCGTTGTTGGCAAATAGACTTCCCGTTGACAATAGCATAGCAGCTACCACTAATACACTTAGTTTTTTCATGACTTTACGTTTTTTAGCTCTGGTCCGATAATGGTCGGTGATTGCAAAGCTTGATTAATGATTAATTGATGAATTACTAAAAAGACGCGTCAGGATTGCGATTGTTACATCGAAAAACCAATTTTAACATCTTTTTAATAAAGTTCACTCGCTTTTTTTATTCGTTACAAAAGTATGTATGAAGTCGTTCCGCCCTACTAGAAACTACTAAGTTTAACCCTTATTTAAAGGGCCTAACGGTAACTTAACAGCTTCTAGAAAGGCGACAAAAAAATGGTGATGAATTGATTTTTTTTCAAAAGTGTTAAAACGTCATCTTTTTGTGGGCAAACGATATAAGTACTTCAGAAAAAGTATCAAGCAGACAGATTTCAGTAGTAAAAACAAAAAAGAGCAATGTTAAGAAAACATTGCCCTCTATTCTACCTATGACTGTTTTAGAAGCTATTACGATTCGACTTTTAAGGGTACCGTATACCTGCGGCCCCAAACAATATGATCTGAATTTATCTTGTGATAGTTCAACATCTGTTTTACAAAAAGTTCCAGTCGCTTGCTCTTTGTTTCAACAGAGAGTACCACGATCTCATTTTGCTTGTTAATAGTCAACAGGATGGAAGCTTCCAATGTTTTGTGGGTCGATTTTACAAAACCACCGTCCAGAAGCTCATAGACCTCGTTTTGGATGACGGTTGCGGGATCGGTTCTTTTGAAATCGTTTGCAAACAGACTTCCACTTGATAGTAGCATTGCAGCCACCAGCATGACACTTGTTTTTCTCATGATGTTCGTTTTTTGGCGCTGTTCCGCTTCGCCATCGTTCAATAGCCGAAGACAAAAACAGTACCTGATTATTAATTGATGATGATTGATGAATTATCTAAAAGACTGAAACAGGAGGAAAATCGTTACAGTGAAAAATCACAATTAACAAATTTTTAGTTTCTAGGACCGTAATATAAAGGGTTTTGTTAAAACAATCAGTATAACCACCTCGAGGCCTTCATCCGCCAAAATAACTACATGAAAGTGGGCAGGCGTCCGAGTCTTTAAATCTCGATTATCGAGTCAAAAAAAGGGGCGTACAATGTATGTACGCCCCTTTTTGTATAGCAATGATTTTACTACTACCTCAAGACTTCCTTTACTTTGTCGGCAGCCTCTTGAAACTGAACTGCTGAATGCACGGCGAGTCCAGAATTATCTATAATCTCTTTGGCCAACTCTGCATTGGTACCTTGTAACCTTACAATAATGGGTACTTTGATAGCATCTCCCATATTCTTATAGGCGTCGACCACTCCCTGGGCAACGCGGTCACAGCGTACGATACCTCCGAAGATATTGATCAATATCGCCTTTACTGCAGGATCTTTCAAAATAATCCGGAAGGCCTCCTCTACCCTTTTTGCATCTGCCGTTCCTCCGACATCCAAGAAATTGGCCGGTTCTCCCCCAGCCATTTTAATCAAATCCATCGTTGCCATGGCCAAGCCCGCACCGTTGACCATACAACCCACATTACCATCTAAATCTACGTAGTTAAGCCCTACTTCACGCGCCTCAACCTCGATAGGGTTCTCTTCTCTCAGGTCGCGCATTTCTGCATAAGCTTTTCTACGATAGAGCGCATTGTCATCAATCGATACCTTGGCATCTACCGCCATGATCTTATCGTCCGAAGTTTTCAAGACCGGGTTGATTTCGAACATATTGGAATCGCTCTCCACATAAGCCTTGTAAAGGGAAGCCACAAACTTGGTCATTTCTTTAAAGGCATTTCCGGAAAGCCCTAAATTAAAGGCTATCTTTCGAGCTTGAAAAGGTAAAAGACCTGTGGCCGGGTAAACTTCTTCGGTAAAAATCAAATGAGGTGTCTTATCTGCTACCTCTTCAATATCCATACCGCCTTCAGGGGAATACATAATCATATTTCGTCCTGTTCCCCTATTCAATAAAACGGACATATAGAACTCACTTGTTTCACTATCACCAGGATAATAGACGTCTTCGGCAATCAGCACCTTATGCACTCTTTTACCTTCTGCCGATGTCTGCGGTGTGATCAGGTTCATACCAATGATCTGCCCTGCAATTTCTTCGACCTCTTTCAAGTTCTTGGCCAATTTGACCCCTCCTCCTTTACCCCGGCCGCCTGCATGAACCTGAGCTTTGATTACATGCCAACCTGTGCCGGTCTCAGCGGTCAACTGTTTGGCCGCGTCAACGGCTTCTTTGGCATTGTTGGCAACAAGGCCTCGTTGAATGCGTACGCCAAAACTGGCCAAAATCTCTTTTCCTTGGTATTCGTGAAGGTTCATATATAAGGTGTCTTAAAGTTCGGATGCAAAAATAGGAAACGAATCGGATTTACACTAATGATATCAGCAAGTTCAAGGTCAAATCCGTACTCAGAATCAAATGTCAAATACAAATGGTCTACCGAACAATTCTTTATGGGTCATGCCGTTGTTAGGCTATAGGGGTATTCTTGAATCATACAGGTGTACGTCGCAAATTTTGAAAATGTAGATTGCAAGTGTCGCCGGTAAAAGCTTTTTTAGTACAAAGTACAGGTACAAAAAACAAACGCACATACCATAGCTTCGCCGAAAGGTGGGTTACCCGATTTCCAACCCTTCAAAATCCAACGGATCGAAGTTCTTAAAATGACCATTTAGGGTGATGGCCCTTTTTGTACGGTTGACCTCCTTCAAAACAGCTATCGTCGCCAATAAATGCCCTCGTATATAGGCCAATCGTTCACTTTCTCTTGTCATTAACAACAATTCATACTCCTGCTCCATCGAAAGTCCCATTTTATGAACGAGTACAAAACTGTGAAATTTTTCTACCGGAATTGGGGTAAAGGGCACATCCATCAAATCATAAAGTTCCTCAATTTTTAGTAATACCTCTTTGCGCATCTCATCATCCGCGTCGTTGATATTTTCTAAAAATTGGACCTGCCCACCTGCATACAACTTATCGTTGAGCTGATTTTCAAAAGTAAGGACCTTGAACACCTGTCGTGCTACACAGGTTACATCCATCTCACCCCCTTCATAAGTGGTTACCACTTCTACCAGTTGTACTTCAGTACCATAGGCTAAACCGTCGTTAATGTAAACGGGGATACCAAAGGTAATCGCCTCGGACCTACAATCCATAATGAGCTGTTTGTACCGTTCCTCAAAAATATGCAGCGGTACCGTTTCACCGGGAAAAAAGATAGATTGTAAAGGAAACAAGGGTAAGACCATGCGATTTTTTTTTTAAAAATACGATTCCGAGCGAATTGGTACAAATTTAAAAGAAACTGCAGAATGTTTTAAATATAACATTTTGTTTTATTTGTAATTTTTTGCTGCTATTTTTTTGTACAGAACGAATAATGCCATTACATTCGCATAAAACATTTAATGATGAAGCATACTGATTTGCTAAAGATAGCCAAAACCTACGGAGACCCCGTGTATGTTTATGATTCAGAAAAGATAGTTTCTCAATTTAACCGATTGACCTCAGCTTTTAGCAGTGTTCCCAATCTGAAATTGAATTACGCGGCCAAAGCGCTTTCCAATATTAGCATCTTAAAGTTGATGAACAGTTTGGGCAGTGGTTTGGATACCGTTTCGATACAAGAGGTGCAATTGGGGCTTTTGGCCGGTTTTAAACCTGAGTCGATCATATTTACCCCGAATGGCGTTTCCTTGGAGGAAATCGAGGAGGCGGCCAAATTGGGGGTGCGCATCAATATCGATAATCTTTCCGTACTGGAGCAGTTCGGTGGTAAACATCCTGATATTCCGGTATGCATCCGTATCAATCCGCATGTCATGGCAGGTGGTAATTCCAATATATCGGTCGGCCATATCGATTCAAAATTCGGCATTAGTATTCATCAAATTCCGCATTTACTCCGTATTGTAAACCTAACGAATATGAATATCAATGGTATTCATATGCACACAGGAAGCGATATCTTGGACATTGATGTATTTCTATATGCCTCGGAAATTTTGTTCGAGACCGCAAAAAACTTTAAGAATTTAGATTTTATCGACTTTGGTAGTGGCTTTAAAGTCCCTTACAAAGAAGGTGATATTGAAACCAATGTTGAGGAATTAGGGAAAAAACTAGGTTCTCGCTTCAATGAGTTTTGTAAGGAATATGGTAAGGAACTGACACTGGCCTTTGAGCCCGGGAAGTTTTTGGTGAGTGAAGCGGGTTACTTCTTAACAAAAGTAAATGTCGTAAAGCAAACCACCTCTACGGTATTCGCCAGTGTAGATTCGGGCTTTAACCATTTAATTCGACCTATGCTTTACGGAGCTTCGCATCAAATACACAATATCTCGAACCCGGAAGGGCGAGAGCGTTTCTATTCGGTAGTAGGCTACATCTGTGAAACGGATACGTTTGCTAGCAATCGCCGTATCAATGAAATTTCTGAAGGTGACATCCTTTGTTTTAAGAATGCGGGGGCCTACTGCTTTACCATGGCCAGCAACTATAATTCCCGATTCCGCCCCCCAGAGGTACTATGGCATAATGGAAAGTCTATTTTGATTCGGGAGCGCGAAAATTTTGATGACCTCATCAAAAATCAAGTAGATGTCAAGGATTTGTTCGCTCCCAAAAAGGAAAAAGCCACCGTTAAATAGGGTGGCTTTACATGCTCTATCAAAAACTGTTCTTGTTTATAGACTATTTTCCAACAATGTTTGTACCGCTTTGGCGCGATCGTCTATGTAATGAATATTGGTGGTAGGCTTGTGATCTAAGTTCAAAATACCATTTTCGAAAGAAGACCAACTACTTGGTGAACTAATGCCCTCCTCGTTTTTGATAATTACTTTTTCCAAGCTTTCAGAGATGGCTTCTTTTCCCATATCGTCGGAGCAAATACTTTCCAACGCCTTGATCAAGGGTTCAAAATAGACCTGTGGCCATGCTTCTTCGTATAGATGACTCATACCATCTTCCGCAAGTGTGTCCCAAGCTACATCTATTTCTACATCTTTACCGATTACTTTTTTCATCGCTGTCAAGAAGTTTTCATATGCCGATTCTTGAAATGCTTTGACGATTCTTCTTTCTGCTAATCCCATAGTTATTGTTTTAGGTTATGATTATAATTGTGCTTCCAATTTTTCTTGAAGCTGTTCTTTTATGGTGGATGGCAACTCGTGGTTTAAATCGATGCCGACCTCTAAAATACTTTCAGTCTTTTGAACATTTAGTTCCCCTTCTTTTTCAGTCAATGTAATGATCTTGAGCGCATTTATCGCCTCTTTCCCAAGTGCATCTGTTGAAATAGTTTCAATGGTTTGTAGCAGCAATTCCAAAAACAGCCGTAATTGATACTTTCCAGCATCGGTCTGTTGTGCTTCAACCAAGGAAGTTACATCCATACCTATACTATGATTGTTCTTCAGTTTATCGGAAACGGTCTTTGCGAATCGCTTTAATTGTAAATTCGTCGGAACCTTGGAAGCGGGGACTTCAAAGTAACCCCCTTCTGTTAATACAGATAGTAAAAGTTCGGGGTTCAATAATTCAATACCCGCTATACTAGCTGTTCGCACATAACTTATACTATCATTGCTGCCTAAAAAAAGGGCATGGCCTTCCCTGTCGGTCTTCAAAGGAATCCCTTCCAATACAAAACCCGAGACCAATCCTAAACGCACCCTAGCCATCGCAGCAGGGTCCGCTATCTTACTATTGAATTTCACCACTTTTTTAAAGATTTCAGACGGTTTGTCAACAGTAAGCTCCTGTATTAGTTGGGTTATGATCATAGTATATTTTTCCAGATAATGGGAAGACTGTACTGTAACGCAATACATTTTAATACATTGTCTTACCTTCAAATTTTTTAAGGTATGTCATCAAAACAAAGATAGGTGGGGTACTTCTTCGAATACTAACCGTTTTCCGTGAATAAGCATCCCTGAAAATCGTTATTTGAAAGTGCTGAAATAAAGCTGTAATATTTTCGTTAGTTTTGGTATAGTTGTTGGACTAATCATAGAAAAACGCACCATGAAGTCATTTGCCCCCTATATTAGAAGAACCACTGTTCTGCTCTTTCTCAGCCTTTTGCCCTTTGTGGTACAAGCACAGGAAGTAGAATGGCTCACTTGGGACGAGGCGGCCCAATTGGCCGAAACAGATGAAAAACCAAAGAAAATTTTTGTCGATGTGTATACCGACTGGTGTGGTTGGTGCAAAAAGATGGACAAGGATACATTTCAGAACGAAGAAGTAGCCGCCTACATGAAGGAGAACTTTTATATGGTGAAATTGGACGGGGAAGGTAAGGAACCCATCGAGTTTAAAGGTAAGACGTATAAATTCGTTCCTTCGGGCAGAAAAGGATATCATGAGTTTGCAGCTGCATTACTACAAGGTAAGTTAAGCTACCCCACCACTGTTTTTCTAGACGAAGAGATGAACATGCTATCTCCGGTACCTGGATATCAAAAACCAAAACCTTTCTTGGATATCGCCAAGTATTTTGGAGATGATATCTATAAGGAAAAGGATTGGAAAACGTATTCTGGACAGGGAAAGTAGGTTGCTCTTATCTTATGTTTGTGTTAAACTCCATGAGCACCGTATCACTTTTCACGATTACGTGGACCTCTTGATAGAACGGGGTTCCATTTGAATAGTATCCCCCTTGAATCATTTCTTTCTGCCCGTTCGCACGAATAAAGGACAGAAGGTAAGCACCGTCTCTTTGATTTTTCCGCATTGATAAAAACTCGCTAACCACTTCTTTTGGTTTCATTCTTTCAATTCGGATCATCTCTATTTCTTCCGTGGTTGTAAACTCCAGTTGTTCAATTGGTTCGTTGGAGTCGTTTTTAATTTTTATTTCAATTGCATCTTCCTTCAACATACCACAGGAATGTAATGTGAGCAATAATACTATTGTAAGAAGTCTCTTCATTTTAGGTATAAATGCATCTCACATCGTTGGCCAATGCTTTACCATTCTCGAAATAACCGATTTATCTAGAACCAACAAATCAAGCAGGGATTTTCAAAAGGCAATAGCAAAAGGCATAAAACCTAGCCCTAATGTTTCTGATCAAAGTTCCACAATCGAATTTCAATACAGCCATCATTTTTTAAATTTGGGTCTCACGAACAAAAAAATCCCATCGATTGATGGGATTTTATATCATAGATTCGTTAGGGACCCTAGATTTCTTCTCTATCCTTAAGACCTTGAATATATTGTGCCTTTTGTATTTGAGCTCTTCGCTCTACAGAAGGTTTAGTGAACTGTTGGCGTTTGCGCAATTGACGCATGGTGCCTGTCTTGTCGAACTTTCGCTTAAATCGCTTTAAAGCCCTATCGATGTTTTCTCCTTCTTTAATTGGTATTATTAACATTGGCTACAACCTCCTTTCTTTAATGATTAAGGCTGCAAAGATAATACCTTTTTCAAGAACTACAATTTATTTTTTTGACCAAACCGAATAACTTTTTGGTGGTGCCTGAATTTTGACCCAACCATTTGATTGCGTTGTTGGTTCCCAGCTTGAATTTCCTGTAAAATCCTTTATCACTTCGCTATTCCACTTCACAGGCACCCAACGTTCTTTCCAGCTATTGCTGTTATTGATAAATACCACTAATCCAGGACTGCCATTTCGCTGTGCGATATACTCGTCGTTATCAACGTGAAGTATCGACGTACTACCGGTGGCTTTGTTATTGTGGATCCAGATAAGGTTGTTCAACTTGTTCTTGTCGAGCCAATCTTCATAGTCCCTGTAGAAAACGGTGGGATACCCTTCATGGGTCAAAATATAGGCATATGCCAACAATTTACCGTTGAATATTTCATCGGTATCATGGTTCGCCACAAAGGTCACTGCTTTGGAACCTCCCCGTTTCCATAGCATATCTTGGTTCAAAGCATTAAGGTCGTTTCCTTCAAAAGCATCACGCATACGGTAGTAGCAGGCAAAGTCGAAAGCAGACGCGTTGGCTTGCCCGGCCCACCAATCGAGTGTTGCCGCATTGCCATCCCAATATTCACCGACCGTGAAACCACCTACGGCTTTTTTCCATTCTTTGACCACCCACGGTTCAAATCCTTTTACGTAATCAAAACGCCAGCCATCAAAACCTAGGTCATTCTTATAGTACTTGGCAACCGAATTACTTCTTTTCCACAGCCAATCTTGCACGTAAGGTTTGTGATGACACATATCTGCGAACCCACCAAAAACTCCCGAATCGTTACTATGGTAATCATTGGGGTGAAAATCATAGGCAGTTCTATTGAAAAGTCCTGAAGCACCACTATAGTCAGTGTAGGTGTTTGTATTGGTAAAAATGTTGTATTCAGCATCACCTCCACTGTTGTGATTTATAACAATATCGGCAATAACGCTGATACCATTTGTATGTGCGGTATTGATGAGGGATTTCAATTCTGATTTAGAGCCAAAGCGGGTCTCTATCGATCCCTTTTGATCAAAGTTCCCAAAATCATAGTAGTCATAGGGATCGTACCCCATAGACATTGCCCCGTTCAACGCTTTATTGGCAGGAGGAAGCCAAATAGCATCAAAACCTGCATTACCCCATGAAGAAACCTTTGATCTAACGGTGTTCCACCAAGTACCTCCCGAAGGTACGTTCCAATAAAAAGCTTGCATCATCACGCCTGAACCGATGTTCCCTACCGCTGCTACTGATTCGGTCGGGGTGTTTTCACGAAGTTCTTGCTCTATTGGACTCTCTAAATTTTCTTTCTGGCATCCCCACAATAGTACTATTGCGGATAGCCATATTAACTTGCTTTTCATGATCGATAGAATTTAATAGGTTAATCACTGTCGATCTTAATGTAAGAAAAATATGATTCGAATCTAAGTAGAAAAGTAAGAAGGCCCTATGAAAACGTTTGAATGTTTACAAGTTTTCAAATTCTTTAAATAGCAAGAAATATTTTATGATATTCATAAAAAAATATTGCCAAAACCAACACATGTGTAAAAAATATCAAAAAAATCTTGCAACACTAACAAAACAGACTATCAGCAAGAAACTTATTGAAGCATGTATGTATTCCTATTTCCGGTCTATCGGTTACTCGGATTTAGCGGGCTTGTATTCCTTTTTATCGATAACGATCTTAGCAATGATTTCCCGTAGTATTTCCGAAGTACCCCCACCAATCGGTCCAAGTCTACTGTCTCTTAGCAAACGTGCCATTGGATAATCCTCTATGTAGCCATAGCCCCCAAGAAACTGTAGACATTCATAAGCCACTTCATCTGCCATCTTGGTAGACCTTAATTTTGAAATGGTAGCCTCTTTGACCACATATTCCCCCCTATCCAATTTATGCGCTACTGCATAATTGTACAACTTGCACATTTCCATATCTGCGTACAAGTCTACAATTCGATGTCGAAGGGCCTGATATTGGTTGATCTTTTTACCGAAAGTTTCTCTTTCCGACATGTATTGCAAGGCGTATTCGATGGCATATTCGGCTCTTGCATGCGCATTGACCCCCATTATAAGTCGTTCCAAGGCAAACGCTTCCATAATGTACGAGAAACCTTTTCCCTCCTCCCCCAACAAATTACCTGCTGGCACTTCTACATTGTCGAAGGCCAATTCGGCCGTATCAGAAGCTCTCCAGCCCAGCTTGTTCAATTTATTGGCGGTAACGCCTTTACTATTTCGGTCTACCACTAGCACACTGATCCCTTTATTACCGGCTGTGGGGTCTGTTTTGGCGGCAACGACCATGTAATCACAATACACCCCATTGGTAATGAAGGTTTTTGAACCATTTAATACATAGCAATCTCCTTTTTTGATCGCCGTGGTACGCATCCCTGCTACATCACTGCCACCAAAAGGCTCGCTTACACCCAAACAACCTATTTTCTTGCCTTCAACACTAGGTTCTAGATAGGCTTTTCGAAGCGCTCCCATTGCATTTTTATTTAAATGCGTCATGGCAAGATAAACATGGGCCCAAACAGCGGCGGCGAATCCTCCCGAATTTATTTTTTGTAATTCCTCTAAAAGAATAACTGTGTAAAAAAGGTCGACACCTAAGCCACCATCCGCTTCCGGTGTTGCCAACCCCAGAAAACCCATTTCGCCGAACTTTTCCCAAATAAAGCGGTCAATGGTTCCCGTAGCCTCCCATTTTTCGATATGGGGGACTACTTCTTTCTGTAAAAAATCTTTAAGGCTTTCTCTAAAAAGTTGATGTTCTTCAGTGAAGTACATGCTGTGCATAGCAATCATTTTATAGTGACAAATATAACGCTATTCTATCAATCTTATCGAAGGGGAAATCGGGAATGTAATCCAATTCGTCGAACGATCGTATACCTCCATTTGTTTCCCTATAAGCCACGATTTCTTGTGCTACTGCATACCGTATATAGACCAGTTTAACCAGTTCTGCCACAGAAGCAGAATTGATATTGATCTTCTCAATATCGGGGCGTTGCAGTACCTTAAACCTCTTTAAGGCCCGTTCGGCTACTTGCGCTTCCAAACCATATACATCGTACAATTGTTCTTCGACCATAAATCCGCCCAGGCGATTCCTGAACTTTAGGATCCGTTCCGATAATTTTTCGCCGATACCCTGAACTGATTTCAACTCTTCTAGTGTAGCCTTGTTAAGGTCTATAATTTCAACGGCAGTCCGGACGGTCGTTCCTTTTCTGACGGCATCCGAAACAGCTTTGTCAGTTTTGGTCCACTCGGGAAATTTGAAGTAAGGTGCGATGATGCCTAGCAGTGAATCCGATATGCCGGTAACTTCCTGAAATTCCTTGGATGAACTTACGTAATCATTCTTTGAACGAAAAGCGAGTAGCCGATCGATTTCCGCTACCGACATGCCCAGCCTGTATCCTTTATAGTCAGTAATAAAATTGGGATTGAAAGGGTATAGCGTATCGACGCCCTTCCGTAGGGCTTTCTTCTTTAAAGCGGTTATTTGGAGTTGTATTATCGAATCTGTAGACAACCCATCGCCATCGATGTTCGCAGGAAACGATTTGAATGTTACGTATCCCAGTTGTAACAGCACGATAATCAATAATAAAAAGAAAATCCCACTTCGTTCTTGTTTGCTGAACTCGAAGTGGGGTTTTCTTTTTCTTAATTTCATGGATTAGAAAGAGGACTTTATGTCATTTAAGTACTTGGACAATTCTTCGCGCACCTTAGGGAATAAAAACAAAAGACCGATCATATTTGGGAACACTAGGGCCAAAATCATTGCATCGGAAAATTTAATTACCGCATCGAGCGTGGCCGCCGCACCTATTACCACGAATAGCAAGAACAATACTTTATAAACCACATCGGCGGTTTTACCCCTACCGAAAAGATACTTCCAAGACTGGAGACCGTAATACGACCATGAAATCATGGTAGAAAACGCAAATAAAATTATGGCTATCGTTAAAACATATCTAAACCCAGGAATTACAGAATCATAAGCCATTGATGTCAAATCAACACCACCGACATAGTCACCCGTATCATTTAGAAGTACAGTGCTACCTACGGCGTTACCATAATCGAATGCCCCAGCATCCATATTAAAGAAAATGATTACCAAGGCAGTCATTGTGCAAATAACCACCGTGTCGATAAACGGCTCCAAAAGGGCTACGACACCCTCACTCGCGGGATATTTCGTTTTTACGGCCGAGTGTGCAATTGCTGCAGATCCAGCCCCTGCTTCATTGGAAAAGGCAGCTCTTTGAAATCCTACAATAATTACCCCTAAAAATCCTCCCAAACCGGCTTCTGGAGTGAACGCACCTGTGAAAATCATCCCGAAAGCATCTCCGATATACTTAATATTGGCAAATATGATTACCAACGATGCCAGTACATAGACACCCGCCATGAAGGGAACTATTTTTTCAGTAACGCTAGCTATTTTTTTAATTCCACCGATAATCACGATACCCACAAGAATCGCCAAAACCACACCAATGATGACACCGGTGGCACCACCTTGTAGGTTCAACATACTACTCAATTGAACCGCTGCCTGATTCGATTGAAAGGCATTTCCACCTCCGAAAGAAGCTCCAACGCAAAGAACTGCAAACAAAACGGCAAGTACCTTTCCAAATCCCTTCATATTTTTTTCCGCTAGCCCACGTGATAAGTAATACATAGGCCCTCCATAAACCGTTCCATCGGGTCCTACATCTCTATATTTGACCCCAAGGGTGCATTCTACGAACTTGGTAGACATTCCTATAAGCCCACATACGATCATCCAAAACGTTGCACCGGGACCACCCACGGCAATCGCAACGGCCACTCCTGCAATATTCCCTAAGCCCACAGTACCGGAAACTGCAGTGGCCAAGGCTTGAAAGTGGCTTACCTCACCCTCTTTACTCTCATCACGAATAGTGTCCGGCAAGTCACCATCAACAATATTGACCTCAGATTTTTCCACACCATGACCCTCAGGAAGTTCAAGATCATCGTACTTTCCCCGTACCGTGTTGATGGCCAACGGAAACTTAAATATGCTGGGAAATTTAAAGTAAATAGTAAAAAAAGTTGCACCAAACACCAAGAGAATCAACACAATTGGAATATTATACTCTCCAATCGGAACAGTCGTTAAAACAAAGCTTTCCCACCAAACGGCAAAAGGCATAAAAGCATCATTCACCTGTTCATCGAGGCCTTTTTCCGCTGTTTCCTGGGCCGTACTAAAAAATGGTAACATTAAAGAAAAAAGCATGCATAGTCGAAGCTTCATAACTTGGCGTTTGAGTTAGTTTATCTATTCAAAAGCGGCAATATCCTAAAAATATTCAATGCAATCAAATATAATTGTCGAATTAACGGCAAACTAGGAATCTATATGGAACATTTCATTGAGCTTTCGAATTTGCTCTGGCCTACCCAAGACAATAACCTTGCTCTTGGGCTGCAGCTGTAGGTCGGCTTCGGGATTGATGATGTATTCCCCATCTGGTGCGATATAGCCAATGATCGTACAACCGGTTTTTTTTCTTAGATCCAAATCCCGTAGCGAATTGCAATCGACTTGATCGGAGAAATCTTCGATGGCCACCTCTTCTAAATTCGTCGTATGGCCTCCCTCGGTAGAAAGTTTGTCCATAAAAGTGATCAAATCGGGCATCACCACCAATGAGGCCATATGATCGCCCCCGATCTTGTCGGGCATAATTACCTTGTTCGCCCCTGCCAAGAATAATTTCTTTTGAGAGGTGGCTAGGGAAGCCCTACTGATAATAAATAGTTTTTGGTTTAGTTGACGTGCCGATAAAACTACGAAGAGATTCATTGCATCATCTGGCAATGCAGTAATCAGGTACTTGGCCCTTTCGACCCCGGCGGCTTGTAGTACCTCATCTTCATTGGCGTCGCCCTCCAAAAATAGAATTTCGTCTTCATGCTTTTCAATGACTTCCCTATCGCGCTCAATGACAACGAAGGCACGTTGATAAGCGGTCAATCGTTCTGCCGCCTGCATACCGTTGCGACCAAAACCGCAGACAATTACATGTTCAGAAAGCGCGTCGATCTTGTTTTTCACTTTTTTCTTTTTTAAAAGTTGTAAAGAATTTCTTCCAAGTACATATTCCGTAATTACCGATATGGCAAAACCTAAAATAAAAACGCTGGACGAAATTAAAAATACGGTAAAAATCTTTGCGGCATTATCTAAAGGCTGTACTTCCTTAAAACCAACGGTCGCCATGGTGATGATGGTCATATACAATGCATCTATCCATGAGTAGTCTGCTATAAAGCGATACCCTAGAACACCGATTAGCACCACGCCAAAAATCAAGGTAAGTGCCCAGTAAATCTTGGAACGGAAAAGTCGAATCATCCTTATAAATCAAAAACAGAGGTTCGTTTGGTGTAAATCAAATCCTTGATTCGCAGCCAAAAGGCCAGGAACAAATACAAAGCAAAACCAAAACCTAAGGTAACGAATGTAAGATAAATAAAAGAGGTACGTACCACTCTGGCACGAATGCCCAATCGCTCCGCTATGCGCCTACAAACTTCAAAGCCCCTTTTCTGGAAGTAGTAAAGAATGGTATAAAACAAATTCATCCGGGTAAAATTACAAAAAAGACCAAAGTACCAAAGATGTTTCTGCATGCCGTATTACTTTTTGAACGCGAAGGACTTTAGTTATTGCAGCCTTTTGAATTTTACCGAAGCAAACTACTTCCTATGGCACATTGGAGGCATTTGTTTTTTGTACAGTATTCGTTATACAATTGTAACAATGCTTGACTTTCACTGGCGCTTTCGGCAGATACTCCCAGCACATGAAAGTTATCGATAACCGTATTCTTTTCCGAAGGGATGGAAGAGACAATCTCCAAAATAACATCATTTGCATCTTTACCGTGATGCCTTGCATAGCAAAACCGCAAGGGCAGAATCGTATTTATTATTAGAAGGTCTACAAACCGTTTTGTGAGTTTTTTTATGCTTTTTTTTGATTCTTTGCCAAAGGTGAAATGGGTATTCCAATATACGCTTGCCTTGGCATCGAAAAGTGCATATAACCCATCCACATTCTTTACCGACATGACTTGATGGAACAGGTTTCGGTGGGTACTGTACACATCGGCAAGTTGAGAAAGTCGAACGGTCGGGAAGTTGGGCGGTCGAAGTTTAAAAAATTCAGGTTTGGGTATTCCGTCATTCACCAATTGAAACTTATTCTTCAAATACCCGAATTCTTTTTTTAGTTGTTGGTAGTATACATCTAGGACAGCGGTACCCTCCAACAGATGTGCCATACCAAAAAATACACTCTCTAACTGCTGCTGATCTAATTTTCGCACCATCGAAAAGTTCAGTCGATGTGCCAACCCATAAAAGGCCTCTCCGTTTACCTTGAGCCCAAAGTTCTTTGCCAGCAAGACAAACAGTACCTGTTCCCAATCGTTCTTTGTCGTTTTCAAAAGTTCGGATATCACTATGGATTTTCGCTCAAGACGTTCAATATAAAGTCGTTCTAACCAACTTTTTTTCAAGAAGGCATCTACTTGAGCGATATCGTTCTGACAATTAATAAAGGTCTTTTGGCTTTTATCAAACAGATTCTGGTATGCCGTAAGTAATTCTTCATGAATAAAGTCCCGTAATTGCAACGTGGGAATCGCTGAGTTATCACTTCGGAATACGGCACAATCGTCTTCCCAGACCACATGTAAAATGACATTGTTGTAGTTGGCATCTTTTTCGTGGTGATGTGCATACCAGTCAGATGACTTTAAATGAATCTCGACGTTACCCGCCCACAATTGGTCATCTATGTACAGCTTAGCATTAAAAAAGTCGGGGCCGGCCAACAAATTGTGGGCACCTACTTCCACGACAGAAACAGCCTCCCCTTTTGTGGTAGCCAACTTGGCCAGCTGTAACTTTTTATATTTCCAGATAAAATGAAGAAGGTCTTCCCGCAAAACTCATTTGTTGAGCATTGAAGCTAAAACAAAAAAACGATTTACAAGAAAAATTTTCGATAAGTAGTAAGATTTTACTTATCACTGAAGGTGTGGATAATACATCCCACATGTATGGTGGCTATAATACTATTCGGCAACCTCACCTTCCCAATTCATAAAGCCCCCTTCAAGATTATAGGCTTTTTCAAACCCAATACTGTTCATTATAGCACAGGCTTGTCCACTTCTTGCCCCGGAGCGGCAGTAGACATAGTATGATTTGGACTTGTCCAATTTTTCCAATTCATCCAAAAAACCCTGCCCCAAGTGTATATCTATATTCATTGCGTTCGGAATGTAGCCATCGGCCACTTCGTCTTGGGTACGTACATCTAAAATAAGGGCGTTACTGTCTTCCTTTAATTGGTTTGCCCACTCCTCTTGGGATAAATCTGCCATATTGTAGTTTTAAAAATCAAATTAAGGCAATATTTATGATTACACCAAACCTAAGGTTTTAAAGCTTCCATCGAGTACTTTCGATGGTTCTGTTCCCAGCCATTCCTTCAATAACGAAGCATAAACATCCCTAAAATCAATTTCGTATTCGATGTCCCCGTTTGCATCCAAACTAGCTAAATTTGAAGGGGTGTTATACATTCCTTTATGCTTTAAATCTTCCCCGATCAAAAACACCATGTTGGCCGCTCCGTGATCAGTACCATTTGCGGTGTTCTGTTTTAACCGCCTTCCAAATTCTGAAAAAGTAAGCACAAGGGTATCCTTGAAAGCTCCCGTTCCCTTGAGATCATCAACAAAGGCACGCATTCCTTCCGAATAAATTTTCAATAGTCTTTTTTGGGCATTCAATTGGTTGGCATGGGTATCGAAACCACCCAAACTTGCATAGTATATCTGGGTTTCCAAACCAGAATTCACCATTTCGGATATGGTTCGAAGTTGCTTGCCAAAAGCATTCTTAGGGTAAACAGCTTTCGAATCGTACACCTTGGTCTTTTCATAAATATAGGCTGCCGACGATTTGGCTTCCAAGGCCGTTTTATATAGATACCCCAAGTTGTGCTCGCTTAAATGGATATCGGTATTTGTACGGAGTACATTGCTAAAATAAGGGTCTCGGGTCGTCTTGTAGAAGAGACGGGGATCTTTGGTAGCTATACCATTGATGGTTTCCCCTTTCATTAATAAGGATAAGGTATCGTCTACCTCAATGGCACCCAAAGGGTTCTTTACCACCTCCTCCAAGTACCTGCCCACCCATCCGGTACGTAAGTATTGGTCAGACCCGCTAGCAGTCTGCCAAATATCGGTAGACCTAAAATGTGATCGGCTCGGGTTTGGATACCCTACACTGTTCAACACGCACATATGGCCCTGGTCATACAAAGCTGTAAATGCTTTTAAGCTTTCGTGGAACCCCAACTCATCTGAAACCTTTAATAGTTGTTCTTTTTTCTGGGCAATAACGGGACGGTTCTTTAAATAGATATCATTACGGAATTGAACCAAGGTGTTGAGCCCGTCGTTGCCACCGGCCAGTTGAATAATGACCAACTTTTTGTGCCCTTCAGAAGTAAGCGGCAATGCATCACAAGCCTTCAAAAAACCGGGTACCAATAGCGTACTACTCGCGAGACTACTATTTTTAATAAAGGTGCGTCTTTTCATTTTGTGTTATTTTGTAATCGGTCCAAACAAAAGTGTTTCAACACAGTTGGTATTCGGGTAAGGACATCAGCTGTATACAAAAATTGCGCTGATCTTCTTTCTCAAGTGTTTTCAGAAAATGATTGGTTTCTTTTGATACCGATGCCCCTAGGATATGAAATACCAAAACATCATATGTTAGCGCACCGTAGTTGGCTTTGAATCGGTTCCAATTTTTGGTGATGGCCAACTTTCGTCTGAAGTTGTTTTTTTGGTCGAACGCTTCAAAACTATCTTCGAACTCACCCTTGACATCAAAGGCGATTTCCCCATCGTTTAGCAATACCGAGGGTAGCTTTAAGCGGATCATCAGTGTGTTGGCATCGATCCAACTTCTACCTTCGGCCCAGCCGGCCACATTTGGCGGTTCTAAAAGTACTTGACCCAAAAGACGTTCTATGTATTTTAACTCCTTGGCTTTATCCCACGTAAAGGGAACCGTCTTCATGAGGCCTACCAATAAATCAACGGGCGATTTTATCTTGTGCCCCATATGTTTCGGGTCGTAAAACCAGTCTGCCATAAATAGATACTTCATAACGTCGGCTATCTGGTATTCTTTTCGAAACACGATAGCCAGTTCTTCGATATGATTGCTATTGGTTTCCTCGTTTACGAAATGACGATAGATTTTTTCGGCGATGAAATGGGCACAAGCAGGTTGTTCTAGAATAATTCGAACAATATCCTCCCCGTTCCAGAGGCCCGTTTTACCCAAAAATGATTTTTCGCCATCATCGTGTATTCTATTCGTAAGCTTAAAGGTGCCACGTGAATCATGCCTCCAACCAGTAAATGCCCTTGCCGCCTCCTTGATATCCATTTCGGTATAGTGACCAACACCCAGGGTAAAAAGCTCCATCAATTCCCGGGCAAAATTCTCATTGGGAGCCCCTTTTCTATTTTGCTGATTGTTCAGATAGTCGAGCATGGCCGGTTCTTTGGCGACTGCAATGACAAATTCTTTAAAATTACCTAGCGCATGGGTGCGTAACGTGTTATTGAATTGCTGGGAAAACAGAATATTGTTCGACCTGACCACAAAATGATTCGCCCAAAATAGGGTCATCCGTTCCCGTAGTCCTTGTCCGGTAGTCGCCATACGGTTCACCCATGCCCTATTGAATACGACATGCTTTTGCCGACTTGTTCGAATCAGTTCTTTAAACGCCTTGCTTTTTCTGTCGATTTGTGTATTCGAGTCTAAGTAGGCATCGATTTTAGGGGTAGGTACGGTTAACGGAACCATTTTTTTCGATGACTCGAACAGCTGTGCAACAACCGATTTGCGATCTTTACCCGACAGTATTTCGAGCTCCTTGGGTAAGATATCAAAACCAGCTCTTCGGTATAAATGTTGAATATGTGCTTTTTCCAAAACGATGGTAATTATGAATTCGAGATGAGTTCTAGATAATGAGATGCTGTTAAAAACAAAAGGTTTAGCCTATTATACCTACGATAGTCAAAGGCATTCGGTTTTTTTAACAAAATTTTAGCGATGCAATAGCTTGTAGGTTTTCAAAAGACACATACATTTGTATATACAATTATTGTAATGACATGAATGTAGAAGCAATTATAAAGACCAACAAAAGAATTCCTGTACGCAGTCGTACGATTATTCATTTTATGTTGGTGAACAACAAAATCAATGAGCGTATTTCTTCCGTACTTAAGCCATACGATGTGTCGTTGCAACAGTTTAATGTTTTGCGCATTCTTCGTGGGCAGGAAGGAAAACCAGCAAATCTATCGACCTTGAACGAGCGTATGGTCAATAAGATGAGTAACACCACCAGGCTCGTAGACAAGTTGCTCTTGAAAGGATATGTAAACCGTGTTACGTGTACCTCCAACCGAAGAAAAGTAGAGATTACACTGACCGATAAGGGAAAAAAGGCGTTGGTCGTGATGGATAAGGCTATGAGCGACGCGGAAAACGAAATTCTTAAAAATTTAAACGACGAAGACCTTGAAAGGTTGAACAACTTATTTGATAAGTTTTAAAACAATAATCATTATAAACACTAATTAATAATTACATTTAAATTCAAAACGATGAAAAAAGGAGTATTTAGTTTAGCATTTGCATTAGTTTTCGGTTTCGCAGCAACCGCCACCGAACCCATGGCCGATGAGAAAAAAGAAGTGAAGACCGATGCCAGCAAGGTCACTTGGAAAGCCTACAAGGTAACGGGATCGCATTATGGAAGTATCGCCCTAAAAGAAGGTGCACTTATGTTCGATGGCGACAAACTGACCGGTGGGGAATTTGTAGTGGATATGACCACCATCAGTACTGAGGATTTGGAAGGTGATTCCAAAGGAAAACTAGACGGACACTTAAATTCCGCCGATTTCTTTGACACCGCCAATCACACCAGCTCATCTTTGAAGTTCACAAAGGTAAAGTCAACAGGAAAAAACTCTTATGAGGTAACCGGAGATTTGACGATCAAGGGCATTACCAAGCCAGTGACTTTTGATGTATCGGTTTACGGCAGCAAAGCTACGGCTACTTTGAAAGTAGATCGTACTGTGTACGATGTGAAGTATGGTTCAGGCAGTTTCTTCGACAATTTGGGAGACAAGGCCATTTATGATGAGTTTGACTTAGTGGTAGACTTGGAATTTTAGTACCTTACACTATATGATTTAATAGGCTTAACCTCACAGCCTAAAGCCCCGCAGCGATTTTTGTTGCGGGGCTTTTGAATTTTATGAAGCGGCAATTTGTAATTCTAAAAATCATTTCTATATTTGAACCAATGAAAAACAACAATCCTAATACTTGGTGGTGGAACAAATCTCGACGCACATCGTGAGCTGAGCATCATTATAGTACAACTATACAAGGCCTGTCATCACGACAGGCCTTGCTTATTTTAAGGTACATATGAAATTTAAACTAACATCGCATTACAAAAAAATCCTCGCGGATACCATTACCCCGGTAAGCGTATACCTGAAAATTCGGGATCGTTTTCCCAATAGCATTCTACTCGAAAGTAGCGACTACCATGCGAACGATAACAGTTTTTCTTATATCTGCTGCAACCCCATCGCATCGATCAAGGTAGCCAACGAACTTATTACCCAACAGTTTCCAGATGGCACCTCGGAGGAACTGCGAATCGGTGCAGAGACCGACGTAGTCAATATCATTCACCAATTCAGTCAAAAATTCAGTGCGGAGCATAATGGCTTTAAGTTTATTGACAACGGACTTTTTGGCTATATGGCCTATGATGCGGTACGCTATTTCGAGAACATCGAAATCAGCAAAAAAGAAGGTACTGTTGCGATTCCGGATATCTATTACGCAGTATATCAGAACATCATCGCCATCAACCATTTCAAGAACGAGGCCTACCTATTCGCCAACTGCTATGAAGCCGAAAACAATCTACCCGAACTGGAACAGCTTCTAAACGTAAAGAATTTTGCTTCCTATAACTTTTCCTTGGAAGGTACCGCGAAGTCAAATTTAGAGGATGAGGAATATAAGGAACATGTTCGTCTGGCCAAAAAGCACTGTCAACGGGGCGATGTATTTCAATTGGTCCTATCCCGCCGTTTCTCCCAAGGCTTTAAGGGAGACGAATTCAATGTATACCGGGCCCTGCGTTCGGTAAACCCTTCCCCCTACCTTTTCTACTTTGACTATGGGGATTTCAAGATCTTCGGAAGCTCGCCCGAAGCGCAATTGATCGTGAAAGAAGAAAAGGCAGAAATACATCCTATTGCCGGGACTTTTAAAAGAACCGGAAATGACGAACAAGACGCTATCCTGGCCAAAAAACTGACCGAAGACGACAAAGAAAATAGTGAGCATGTGATGTTGGTAGACCTGGCACGGAACGATCTAAGTCGTAACGGCAATATGGTCGAAGTGGCCAACTACCGGGAGGTTCAGTTCTTCTCCCATGTGATACATTTGGTATCTAAAGTCACCGGGCAGAAAAAAGCCGATATCCCGACTATGAAAGTAGTGGCAGATACATTCCCTGCAGGCACCTTGAGCGGAGCTCCCAAGCACCGCGCCATGCAGTTGATCGAACAATACGAAAAAACGGGTCGTGCCTACTATGGAGGCGCTATCGGATTCATGGATTTCAAAGGCAATTTCAACCACGCGATCATGATTCGTACGTTTCTGAGCAAAAATCACCAGCTGCACTATCAGGCAGGGGCGGGACTCGTTGCGGCCTCCGACCCGGAAGATGAACTGCAGGAGACCTATAACAAACTAGGGGCTTTGACAAAGGCTTTGGAAATCGCTAAAACTATATAAAGTCCTCCCCTATCCCCTCCCAAGGAGGGGAATAAAAGTAAATAACCTTGGGGCAAGCCCACGAGGCATTCAAGGAAATTCAACATTGATTTCGACACAAGCGTCGGAGCATTTAAAATCTCGATTATCGAGTAAAAAATGGAAAACACGAAACATACAAAAGGACAGGCACCGGCTACTAGAGATGAAGGTAGGCACATTCTTGTTATCGATAACTACGACAGCTTCACCTATAACCTAGTCCATTATTTAGAGGACCTTGGCTGTGAGGTAGTTGTAAAACGAAATGACCAACTTAGTCTGGAAGAGGTCGATGCCTTTGATAAGATCGTATTATCACCAGGCCCTGGTATCCCGGATGAGGCAGGCCTACTCAAAGAGATCATTGCGGCCTATGCACCTACCAAAAGTATTTTTGGAGTGTGTTTAGGACAACAAGCCATTGGGGAGGTGTTCGGGGGTTCCTTGATCAATCTAGATGAAGTATACCATGGTATCGCCACCAACATTCAGATCGTAAAAGAGGATGTACTGTTTGAGGGGATCCCAAAGGAAATAGCCGTTGGGAGATACCACTCTTGGGTAGTGGCCCCAGAACTACCGGAAGCATTGGAAGCCACTTCTTTCGACGAAAACGGCCAAGTTATGTCACTTCGTCACAAAACATACGATGTGCGCGCGGTACAATTTCATCCGGAATCGGTTTTAACGCCACATGGGAAACAGCTATTGGCCAATTGGCTGGGGAAGTAGTAAACAGTAGGCAGAGGCAGTGGGCAGTTGACCATTGCTCTGGCCGGGGAAGCATTAGGCAGTGGGCAGTTGACAATAGCACAGGCCGGAACTGTCTTAAATAGGAGATTCCCGCCTTTTAGGCGGGAGTAAAAATAGTATAGCGGAAAATCCGTGCCCTTGCCTGCCGACCGGCAGGTTCAAGGGAATGAACTTATAAAGCTTTTTTGATGAAAGAAACACTCAACAAACTGATCAACCATGACCTTTTATCGAAGGAAGAGGCAAAACAAATCTTGGTGAACATCGCCAAGGGTGACTACAATACCAGTCAGATCGCTGCCTTTCTGACCGTTTATATGATGCGTAGTGTCACCATTGAAGAGCTAGAAGGGTTCCGCGATGCCTTACTAGAACTTTGTTTGGCGGTAGACCTCTCTGCCTACAACCCTATTGACCTTTGTGGCACCGGGGGCGATGGCAAGGACACCTTTAATATTTCTACCCTGGCCTCTTTCGTAACCGCAGGGGCCGGTGTAAAAGTTACCAAACACGGTAATTATGGCGTTTCCTCAAAGTGCGGAAGCAGCAACGTCATGGAATATCTCGGTATCAAATTCAGCAATGAGGCCGATTTTTTGGAAAAATCCATTGAGGAGGCGGGTATTTGTGTGTTGCATGCGCCTTTGTTCCACCCGGCAATGAAGAACGTGGCCCCGATTCGGCGCGAACTTGGGGTAAAAACCTTTTTCAATATGTTGGGACCTATGGTGAATCCCGCTTTTCCCAAAAACCAGATGGTCGGGGTGTTTAATCTGGAACTTGCCAGAATGTACGGCTACCTCTATCAGAATACCGATAAGAAGTTTACGGTCTTACATGCGTTGGACGGCTATGACGAAATATCGTTGACAGGAAACACCAAGACCATTTCCAACGAATCGGAAGGCATGTTACGTCCTAAGGATTTCGGCGTGCCCGCCATTGCACAATCGGATATTGTGGGCGGAGATAGCATCGAGGAATCTGCCAACATATTCATGACCGTGCTTGAAGGCAAGGGTACCGAACCGCAGAACAACGTGGTCTGCGCCAATGCAGGGGTGGCCATTGCCACGGTAAGGAACACAAGTCCCAAAGAGGGGTTCGAGCTCGCCAAAGAATCGTTGCTGAACGGAAAGGGATTAACAGCGCTACAGAAATTGCAAGAATTGAGTGCTATTTAAAATAAAACGAATATCAGCAGAGCAGGTATATCGGAATTTGGTGCGACTATGACAGATTCCTTCACCTTGCTCGGAATGACGGTAATAAATGAACATACTAGATAAAATAGTAGCGGACAAGCGCAGGGAGGTCGATTTAAAAAAATCGCTTATTCCAGTATCCCAATTGGAACGATCCGTACTTTTCGAACGAAAAACGGTTTCCTTGGCCAACACCCTTCGCCAAAGCAATACGGGCATCATTGCCGAACACAAACGCAGGTCGCCTTCCAAATCGGAGATCAACCAAGGATTAAATGTGCAAGACGTCGCCCGGGGGTATGAAGCTGCGGGAGTGTGCGGAATGTCCGTTTTAACAGATGGCAAATATTTTGGGGGATCGCTAGATGATTTGGTAGTGGCACGGGCCGCCGTACAGATGCCCCTGTTGCGCAAAGAGTTTATCATCGACGAATACCAATTACTGGAAGCCAAGGCATATGGGGCGGATGTAATTTTGCTCATCGCAGCCATCTTAACACGGGAAGAAATCAAAGCTTTTTCAGAGCTCGCCAAAAAGCTGCAATTGAATGTATTGTTAGAAGTACACAACGAAACAGAACTTCAGAAATCGCTTATGCCAAGTTTGGATCTATTGGGCGTAAACAACCGTAATCTAAAAACCTTTGAAGTAAGTCTGGAAACCAGCAAGTCGCTGTCTCAATTGATTCCGGACGAATTTGTAAAGGTCTCCGAAAGTGGCATTAGCAGCGTTGAGGCCATCAAAGACCTGCAGCCATATGGCTATCAAGGATTCTTGATAGGGGAGAATTTTATGAAAACGGAGAATCCAGGGAAAAGTGCCCAAACCTTTATTAAAAAGTTGCGCTGATATGGTCCACAAGAATACAAACAAGGATAAAAATCAACCTCCCTCCCTTTCCGGGAGGGCCGGGGTGGAGATGAAGGTCTGCGGTATGAAAAGCAATACCGAAGAGGTAGCGGCTTTACAACCGGACTATCTAGGCTTTATCTTTTGGGAACCCTCCAAGCGCTATTTTGAGGGTACGATTCCCAAGCTGCCCGACACGATCCGAAAAGTAGGGGTTTTTGTAGATGCACCCTTGGAGGACATTCTTGAAAAAGTAACAACCCACGGCCTATCGCTAGTGCAATTGCATGGGAAGGAAAGTGCCGCTTTTTGCGAGACCCTAAAGAACCGTGCTCCCAAGCTTGGAATTATCAAAGTATTCGCTATCAAAGACGATTTCGATTTTTCGGTCTTGGCCCCTTTCGAATCCGTTTGTGATTTTTTCCTGTTCGATACCAAAGGAAAGCTCCCGGGGGGCAACGGCTATGCCTTTGATTGGACCGTACTGGAGAACTACCCATCGACCAAACCCTATTTTTTAAGCGGCGGTATTGGGCCAGAGGAAATCGATTCGATCAACGCATTTCTAAAACGGCCAGAGGCTCGGTATTGCCAGGTCATTGATATCAACAGCCGATTTGAAGTGGAACCGGGCTTAAAGGATGCGGAGGCACTTCTTGAGTTTAAAAGAGAGTTGGAGTTATAGGGGAAATATAATCAATAATCATATACGATTGTTGGCGGTAATTACCAGTACTGAATAACTGAATAAAAAAATAGAAATGGGAACAACTTGTGCACCCGCACCGACTAACAAAAAAGAATATATAACTGATATTGGAAAAATTTTGGTTACGGAAAACGGTAAAAAGAAATACTATAAACCCGAAGAAGTAAAAAAAGCTCATCAAAAAAGTAAATGGTACGATGTACTTGACTTCTCTTGTTGGGCGATGTGTACCTTTTCATCTCATTCGGATTTTGACAGATATCACGAAGAAACAGGAGAGATTTGTGACTATGCGGAAATGAAAACTGAAATGTTGAGCGGATTTTCTGCTTCTGCGGACACTGACTGGCTTAGTTTACCGGATATTGATATTGACGCTTCTTGGCTCGACTTTGGAAATATGTTCGATGGAATATTTGAAGGAATTGGGGAGTTTATTGGAGGAATCTTCGATGGACTTTCATAACGAGATAAAAAATAACCACTGCCAACACGGGGTATAAAACATAGCTGATAAGTGCTAATCCAAAAGGTTTGTGCTTATTTACAGAGACCGCCAAATTTTTAATTTGGTTTTTAAAAATAGAAAAGTTAAAAACAAAATATAAAAATTCGGCTCTGTGTTAATCCGAAAAGTTAGTGTCTTTTTGCACGCTACGCTTCATACACAAGTCCGTTGTCTATAATATGGTACTAATAGATAAAATTTGAGATCTAAATGAAGTCTGAATTCAAAGAAAACAAACAGTCATCAATTCAATCACTAAATGATACACGAGCTAAATTTCATGAACTAGTTAAATCTTTAAATGAAGATGAAACTAGAATGCAATCCCGATTTACCAAAAGATCTATTAGTGGAGTTGTTGCACATATTTTAATCTCAACTGAAAAGGCGTACCCCATGTTATTGAAGAAAGCTAAGTCATCTAAACCAATGCCATCTTTTTTTGGAACAAAACTGGGACACTATTTCTCTTACCAATATTCGGAATATGTTGCTAGGAAATTAACCAAAAAAAGCCTTATTCTACATTACGACGAGGCTCATGACCGGTTGGAAAAATTAATTCAAGGAATAGAAAACAATGAATGGACATTGAGTACTACTTTGCCAAAACCAAATAATCGAACACTGACAATTTTGGAAATATTCACCCAACAAATTCCAGGTCATTTTAAAACACATTATGACGAAATAAAGAAAACAATCGATTTTGATAAAAAAGAAAGCTGAAAATGAATAAACTAAAAATAAAACACAACAATTTGGCTCAGCGCAAACTTGAAGGTTCATCGCTTTCTACGGCCCTGCTTGGGATATACTTTGCCGATGCGCGTAATTTAGAATGATTTATGTGCGACTTTGAAAATGGATTTATTCTTTGCAGTTGCAAGGAAAAAAATGGGAAAAGTGAACTGAGTGTCAAAAAGGCTGAATACGTTTGGGAACTAAGGACTTTACAAAAAACTGAATTAGCAGTCGGCAAAGCTCGTTGGCCTTCATCGGATATAGGAAAAGGTTTGGATGCTGCGTGGCTTTTATTGAATTTAGCCGATAGAAATTGTTTTGATTTTGATTACCAGCCAAAAGAAGAGGATAATTTGGTACTATACCCGAGTAGTAATGAATATTACAATCAGTATGTAAGTTCATATCTATCGTTCATCTATAAAAATGGCGAGTGGGTAGAGGATTATTATGATGAAATAAGTCAAGAAACCAAGCAAAAAGACAAAGGAATAGTAAAAGCCACTCCTCGCTAGCGCAAGTGTTACACTAGCATCTGTGAGAATAAAAACTATTCGGAAAAGAAAAAATTAAGATAAATTTCTGCCGTTATCTGTCGACAGGTGTTAAGGAAGAAAAATAAAAAGAAAAGTATGAGTTACCACGCAAACGAAAAAGGGTATTATGGCGAATTTGGGGGTGCCTTTATCCCTGAAATGCTCTATCCCAACACCGAAGAGCTACGGCAAAACTACCTTCGCATTATGCAAGACCCTTCTTTTAAAAAGGAGTTCGATCAATTGCTCAAGGACTATGTAGGCCGCCCTACCCCGCTTTATTTCGCAGAGCGGCTCTCGAACAAATACAAGACCAAAATTTACCTCAAACGGGAAGACC
The DNA here is from genome assembly GCA_947493175.1 of uncultured Flavobacteriaceae bacterium. Lineage (GTDB taxonomy): Bacteria > Bacteroidota > Bacteroidia > Flavobacteriales > Flavobacteriaceae > Pelagihabitans. Next base: position 297,881 of record CANLQD010000003.1, read on the forward strand.
TCTGCCATACCGGCGCCCATAAGGTGAACAATACCATCGGGCAGATCCTGATGGCCAAAAAACTGGGGAAAAACCGCATCATCGCCGAGACCGGTGCCGGGCAGCATGGGGTGGCCACCGCCACCGTCTGCGCCCTAATGGGTATCGAATGTGTGGTGTACATGGGCGAGATCGACATTGCCCGCCAAGCTCCGAACGTCGCCCGCATGAAAATGCTGGGTGCGGAAGTGCGTCCGGCCCTATCCGGTAGTCGTACGCTCAAAGATGCGACCAACGAAGCCATTCGCGATTGGATCAACAATCCGGTAAATACGCATTACATCATCGGATCCGTGGTCGGGCCACACCCCTACCCCGATATGGTGGCCCGATTTCAATCGGTCATCTCCGAAGAGGTGAAATGGCAGCTCAAGGAAAAAGAAGGTCGGGAACAACCCGATTATGTCGTTGCCTGCGTGGGCGGTGGCAGCAATGCTGCAGGTATTTACTACCAGTATCTAGACACCCCTGAAGTAGGCATCATTGCCGTAGAAGCGGCTGGCAAAGGCATTGATACGGGAGAAAGTGCTGCCACCTCGGCCCTGGGCAAGGTCGGTATCATACACGGTAGCAAGACCCTATTGATGCAGACCCAAGACGGGCAGATCACGGAACCTTATTCCATCTCGGCCGGACTCGATTACCCAGGAGTGGGTCCTATGCACGCCCATTTGTTCAAATCGGGCCGAGGCGAATTTATTTCCATTACCGATGACGAGGCCATGACCGCAGGTCTCGAAGTATCACAATTAGAAGGCATTATACCCGCCATAGAAACCTCCCACGCATTTGCCATTTTTGACCATAAACAATTCAAGGAAGACGATGTAGTGGTGATTAATTTGTCTGGAAGGGGCGATAAGGATTTGAATACGTACATTGATTATTTCAAACTCTAAGGATCGTATTTGGTTGTGAGTACGCAATAACGCATTCTATTCATTACCGATTACAAGTTACTAACTACTTTTTACTCGTTACTAAAACATGAACCGCATCAACCAAAAACTACAGGAGAATAAAAAACTCCTCTCTATTTACTTTACAGCCGGGTATCCTGCATTGAACGATACCGTACGCATCATTCAGGATTTAGAGAAACATGGGGTCGACATGATCGAGATTGGGCTCCCCTTTAGCGATCCCTTGGCCGATGGGCCTACCATTCAGGAGAGTTCCACCGCGGCCCTTCAAAATGGCATGCATACCGAATTGTTGTTCGAACAGTTGAAAGACATTCGAAAAACCGTCTCCATTCCACTGATCGTAATGGGGTATTTTAACCCCATGCTCCAATATGGGGTCGAGGCTTTTTGTAAAAAATGTCACGATATCGGAATCGACGGCATTATCATGCCCGACCTACCTTTGGATGTTTACCAAGAGGAATATGAGGACATTTTCAAAAAAAACGGACTCATCAATGTGTTCTTGATCACCCCACAGACCAGTAAGGAACGTATTCGACAAATCGATGCCGCTTCAGAAGGGTTTATCTATATGGTCAGTTCCGCTAGCGTTACCGGTTCACAATCGGGCTTTGGAAATACCCAGACCGACTATTTTGAGCGTATTGCGGCGATGCAGTTAAAAAATCAGCAAATCGTTGGTTTTGGCATCAGTAATTCCGAAACCTTTGAAGCGGCCACCAAAACAGCAAAAGGAGCCATTATCGGCTCGGCATTCATTAAGCATCTTACCAAACAGGGTGTTGACGGTATTGCTGATTTCGTTCAAAGTATTCGATAGTGGATACGCTTTTTAACAACTGGAAACTGATTGTTTTGTTATGCCTTACCTTGGGCCTAGCTCCCTTCTTTCCCGAACCGCACATTTGGGGCAAACTCAAATGGATTGTAGGAGGAGCGACCGGAATGCGACTTATAGATTGGTTTGATGTGCTGCTACACGGATTTCCTTTCTTATTGTTGGCAAGGCTGGTGATGCGATGGCTCCTACCCCAACCCAAAAAGTAGCTATTAAAAATCGTATGGTTCGAGCTATGAAGTCAGGTACGAAACCGGCTTCTTGGGAATACAAATCAAGACTACGTTCGGCAAGCACTTTTTAAGGCTATTTCCATAGCCGCAATTCCCCTTTTTCCCCTGAATTATCCTTACATTTAAAACTTCAACAAGAAGCGAAATCCGCATGAAAAAAATACTGTTTGCACTCGCCATTTTCACCCTTCATGTAAACATGGCACAAGATTCGGCGCAACTAAAATCACAAGTACGCCATACGATAGACGAACTTCGGGAGTTTGTAGCCATCCCGAACGATGCGTTGGAACATGCCGATATTAATTTGAACCTGAACTGGCTGACCAAAAAATTCAACGAAAGGGGATTCAATAGCTCTGTGCTCCCGACCGAGGGGGAATCGCTCTTCTTTGCGGCGCTTCCTATGGAAGATAGCAAACCAACGATTTTGTTCTATATGCACTTTGATGGGCAATCTGTCGACCCTTCCAAATGGGACCAACCCGACCCGTATAAAATGGTATTAAAATCACCCGAAGGGGATTCCTGGGCGACCCAATCGTTTGATGAACTCTCCGATGACATCGATTATGACTGGCGCTTGTTCGGCCGCTCCACCTCCGATGATAAAGGGCCGATTGTCATGTTCTTGAACACGATCGATCTTTTGAAAAAAAACGGAATGGAAATTCCTTTTAACGTGAAGGTCATATTGGATAGTGAGGAAGAAAAGAGCAGCAAGCCATTGCCTAAGGCGGTCAAAGAATATCGGGAACTGCTGGAAGCCGATTTTCTGGTCATTAACGATGGCCCTGTGCACATATCGGGCAAACCCACTGTAGTCTATGGCTGTCGTGGTATAACCACGTTATCGCTCACCACCTACGGTCCCATAAAACCACAGCACAGCGGGCACTATGGCAACTACGCACCCAATCCTGGGTTTCAGCTGGCACAACTCCTGGCAGGGATGAAAGATACCGGAGGTCGGGTCATCATCCCCGGTTATTATGATGGTATTGTCCTAGACGAAGCAACGATGAGCATTCTAAAAAGCGTCCCGGACGATGCTAACGCCATCCACGCCAACCTTGCCTTCAAGACCCCGGAAAAAGTAGGTAGTTTTTATCAGGAAGCCTTACAATACCCTTCGTTGAATATTCGTGGGTTGGGTTCGGGATGGGTCGGTAAAAAAGCGCGTACCATCGTCCCCGAAAGTGCTACTGCAGAGTTAGATCTGCGATTGGTGCCTGAATCTGACGGTACACGCCTCAAAGGCTTGGTCAAAAAGTACATTCAATCACAAGGATTCCATGTACTTGACACCCCCCCCACTACCAAAGAGCGAATGGCACATGATAAAATCATTACCGTAAAAGAAGGCAGTGTTACCGACGCGTTCAGAACCGATTTGGACAACCCCTATGGCAACTTTTTGGTGAACACGTTAAAAGACACCTTTTCTGAGGATGTTGTGCAAATTCGAATTATGGGCGGCACTGTACCGATCTCCCCATTTATCAATGAGCTTCAGATTCCAGCCTTTATTGTTCCTATGGTAAATCCGGATAACAATCAGCATAGTCCGAATGAAAATCTCAAAATTGGGCAAATCGCCTACGGAATCCAGACTTTTTATGGTATTTTGAGTACTAAAATGAATCCATAATACGAATTGGGCAATCGCTTCGTTTTGTTAATGGAGGCTTTTTGTTTTGGGACTCCCGAACAACATGAGACGATACCTATCAATTTTTTCTTTCTTAGTATCGGTGGCTTGTTTTGGGCAACGAGTTGCTATTGTAGACAGTCTTACCCATGAACCAGTACCCTTTGCCACCATTTCCTTCGGGGACGGACTCGGTACATTCGCAGATGACAACGGAGGGTTTTCTTTTACCAAAAAGAAGTACAGTGATGTTGATACGCTTTTTATCTCTGCCATGGGTTATGCAGAAAAGGCAGTGTTGACCAATGCCTTGCCGCAAATGATACGTCTACGACCGGAAGTATCCCAATTGAGCGAAGTTATTGTTTCGGCTACCAAGGAAGGGAAGTTCAAAATGAAAAAGCAAAAAGCAGTAACCCATAACGATGTATTTGCGTGTTGGCTCCCAACCGTAGAGAGCGAGGTAGCTGTCTATTTTAAACGGTTCGAAAATAGGGCGACCCAAATCGCGAAGCTCTTACTGCCTATCAATGCCGAAGCACAATACAAATCTAAGGGCAAAGGAAAATTTGCTACCATTTTTCGAATTCAGTTCTATGAAGACCAAGGCAGACTTCCCGGGCGGCAACTGGGCTATGAAGAGGTGGTTTTTGCTATGGATGAAAGAGAAGACAAAGTCTACGAACTCGATGTGAGTGAAAAATCTATTTTTATCCCCGAAGGTGGTCTTTATGTGTCGTTACAGGTGTTGGGCTATGCGAACGCGCAAGGTAAACTGGTTCAGTCTAAAAAGTACCGGGAGATCAAAACAGCAAGGGGCGTTCAAAAAATAGCTACTTCGTTTCGGCCGTTGTTACCTTTTATCAAAGGACTTCCCCATCAAAGAACCTTTGTGCGCCGTATTTTTTTCAACAACAAAAAATGGCAGGTTTTCGACAAAACCTACAATAAAAATTCGACCTTGATCCAGCGTGGAAATCGCAACTATGGCATGGGGGCCGAATTCAAGGTATACGAAGAATAATATCTTGATTCCCTGTCGCCTTGTACTGGTTTTTAAGCTTTTTTGAGTAAACTACCTCGGACAGCCCAGCCCCATAAGGCATTAAAAGGAAATTCAACACTCAATTTCTACGCAAGGCTAGGGGCATATAAATCTCGATTATCGAGTTATTATTACAGAAGTATCACAAAAAATTGAACTCCTCGTGATTTCCCTGTTATGTCGTATAGCTTCATTTGTGGAAACATTTAAAACTCCTAAAAATGAAGAAATTACATGTATTTGCAACTCTGATGGTAGCGCTGCTGTTCGTAGCTTGCAGCGACGATGATAATGAGCCAGTACCCGTTGTCCCAGTAGCGGGGACCATTACCGGTGGGCCTTTTACTTTTTGTGTAGACGGAACACCCGATATGGTAAGTGGTGTAACAGTTAGCGGCGATGAGTCGGTTGGCACGAACAGTACTTGGGTGGTCACCGATGAAGACTTAAATATTTTAGGCCTCCCCCCTACTTTAGAGGCGTTGGAAGGAGTCAATTTTGACGATGCCGGTGCGGGCGTATGTCTTATTTGGTACCTACGTTTTGAAGATGATTTAACCGGTGCCGAAATGGGAATGAACGCAGGAGATCTAGGAGGTACTTTTGACCTTTCCAATTCCATTACGGTGAACCGTAACGCCACGGAAGCCGGAACCATTTCTGGAGGTCCGTTCGAGTTTGATGTAGATGGCAATCCCGATTTCGTAAGTGGTATTACATTGGACAATCCCGATGCTGCAGGTGCGAACAGTACTTGGGTCATTACCGATGCCGATGGAAACATTCTCGGTTTGCCGCCCACATTGGAAGCGGTCGAAGGTGTTGATTTCGATGGTGCCGGGGCCGGGGTTTGCCTTATCTGGTATTTACGCTTCGAGGATGGCTTACAAGGTGCCGAAATGGGGATGAACGCCAACGATCTAGAAGGCTGTTTCGACCTTTCGAACTCCATTACGGTTACCAGAAACCAAGTAGCCAACGCAGGGACTATCGAAGGTGGGCCTTATACTTTCTGTGTAGATGGTACATCTGATTTTGTGACCGATATTACCCTCGATTCTACCAATGCGTACGGCAGTAGCAGTACGTGGGTCATTACCGATGCCGACGGAAACATTCTTGGGTTACCTCCCACGCTAGATGCCGTAAAAGGGGTCGATTTTGACGGTGCCGGGGCCGGTGTATGCCTTATCTGGTACGCCCGTTACGAGGGAGAAATCGAAGGAGCCGAAATGGGCTTGAACGCCAATGACATCACCGGTGATTTTGCCCTCTCGAATCCGATTACGGTTACCAGAAATCAGCCCGAAGCGGGAGAAATTATATGTGATGCCTTTAATTTCGTTATTGATGGTACTCCCGATTTCGTAAGTGGTATTGTATTAGATAATCCCAACGCCAGCGGAAGCCTAAGTACTTGGGTGGTTACTGATGCCGATGGCAATATTCTTGGTCTGCCACCCACCTTAAGTGATTTGGAAGGGGTTGATTTTGACGGCGCCGGGGTCGGTGTCTGCTTGATTTGGTACTTACGATATGAGGAAGGATTGCAGGGCTTGGCCATGGGCATGAACGCCAATGAACTGGACGGCTGTTTTGACCTTTCGAACTCCATTACCGTGAATCGCACAATGAATTAGAAAAAGCACATCGCGTAAAACCTATTTTGTCAAATAAGCAAATAGGTAGTTTCATGAAATTTGAAAAAGAAAATGTGCTTAAGCCCGTTACACTTTGGTGTGGCGGGCCTTTCATTTTATGAACTCGTCTTGAGTCGTGGTTTGGAACCGAGAATGAAGGCTTTTGTTCCCTAATGAAGTTATTTTTCGGTTATGGCCCCCTATGTCGCCATAGCTTTAGCGGAGGCACTAGCTACGGAAGCTAAAAATGAGAAAATTAGAGTATAAAATGGGAAATGGTATTAGGACACGGTTGCCAATAACTCTTTAGCACTGTTGATCAACAGTTTGTTTTCCCGATAGGAAGGTTTTGACATTCCCTGGGATTCCTGTACCATTTCTTGGAGCAACTCCCGTGCCTTTTCGGGCTTTTGGTTTCTAATATAGAATTTGGCCAGTTCCAATCGTTCGGGATAGCGACTGTAAGGAGCATCGAACCGGGATAAATAAGCTTCTGCTTCCTTGATCGCCCCTTTCCTTTCCAAAGCCAGGGCATAGAAAAAAGCCGCCTTCGACTTATTGAATTTCGCATGTTCCTTGATTCTTTCGGCCTGTTCAATGCCCTTTTCAAAATCAGAAGAAAAATAGTAAGCTTCCAAAAGCTTGGAAGTAACATAAAAATCATTTTGGAAGGTTCCGGTGAGACACTCGGTATACCCGCTAATGGCCTTGTCGTACATTTGGGCCTCCAAATAAGCGTCGGCCAAGGCAGAGCGGTTCTCAAACGTATCGGAGAACTGTAGTTTTCGCTCTAAATCCGTGATTTTCTTACCAGGGTTGATAACGGCTGTGAGTCCTTCCTGCACTATGGCTACATCTCGCTTTTGTATCACGTTCATGAAGAGATACAGCAAACAACGGACCAGCGGGAGAAACAAAGTTGCCAGTATCCAGTAATAAGAGTTTCTATTGGTGTAACAGTGATATACACAGTACCCTTGAAGGGCCAGTATGAGATAAAAGTACATACCCTAAAAATAGCACAATCTCTTAATCAGTTCCTTTCAGAACGAACTAAATCGACCTATTCCTAAAAAACCGGATAACTTTCATCGCCCTACGCAGAATTACGGCTTGCATTGATATTTCCGTAGAGTGAACGGGTCACGATTTTTTCGTATTCTTCCCTGAAAGATGCTTTTTGCCCAATTTTTTGAAGTGCATATTGCTGAATGACCAATAAGGGTAGTACGATGTTTTCTCGAATCTTAATAGATTCTCTTGAAATAACCTCGTTTTCCATCAAAATCTTAGACCCTGAAATGGTGAGCAACATTTTTTTCGAAAGCTGATATTCTTCGTGTAGAATGTGCCAAAACGCTCCGTATTCCTCATTCTCTTTCATATAAGAAGTAAGTTCAAAGTAACATTTCGACAGTGACATCATACTATTGTGCATCAATGCCCTGAAGAAGGGTACTTGCTTGTATAGCTTTTTGATTTCGCGTAACCTCCCCTGGTCCTTCAAGGTTTTAATGGCCGTTCCGATGCCAAAATATCCAGGAACATTCTGCTTCAATTGGCTCCAAGAGCCTACAAATGAAATCGCCCGAAGGTCTGTCAATTCCAATTTTTTCTTATTTCCCCTCTTCCCCGGCCTACTGCCTATATTTGCTTTTGTGTAATATTTGAGCGTACTCATGTCTTCCAAATACGGCATAAACTTCTCATGATGTTTCAGTGCATCGTATTTGGCAAAACTGAGTTCCGATAATTCTTCCAATAGCTGTCTAGATTCACTGGAAATCACATTTTCCTTCCCGAACAAATTGTTGGAGAGGCCAGCCGTCAACAATTGCTCGCTGTTGTACATGAACTGTTCTTTAGTACCGTAGGTACTGGTAATGGTTTGCCCTTGAATAGTGAGTTGGATCTCGTGATTGGCAATATCTTTGGTCTGCGCGGCATAGAACCGATGTGTCTTTCCACCACCCCGGGCTGGCGGACCTCCACGACCGTCGAAGAAAATGGCCATGACATCGTTCTTGCGACATACCTTGGAGAGCTTTTCCTTGGTCTTGAAAATAGACCAATTCGCCTTTAAATACCCGCCATCTTTGGTGCCGTCCGAAAAGCCCAACATAATGGTATGCTTATTGTCTCGTTGTTCGAGATGTACACGGTATTCGGGAAGCTCGAACAAGGCCTGCATGGTATTCTCCGAAGTATCCATGCCTTTCATCGTCTCAAAAAGCGGTACGATATCAAATGATATTTCGGCAGATTTCCAACCACACCAACGAAACAGGCCAAATACAAATAATACCGAGAAGATATCTTCCGAATTACTGATGATATAGCGGTTGCACCCGTCTTCCCCATTTTTGTCCTGTATGCCCTTTAACTGAAGTACATTCTGAATAGTATCTTTTACAATATCCTCCTCAAAATCGTCCGGATTCAGTTGTAAGTTTTTATGAAGCAACAAATCGACCAATTTCTCTTCCTTCATTTCCTCAATCGCACCCTTCAGCAATTTTTTCTTTTGAAGAATTGTCTCTATCACCTTTTTATGCACACTATGGTCTTGGCGAATGTCGAGCGTCGCAAAATGCGTCTTAAAAATTTTCACCTTATGAATCAAATGATCCAGCTCCTCCAAATGAAGGCTGTGATAATGCGCCACCAACAGTTCCCTGATGGTAAGCAACGGCCCAATGATATCAGCGTACCCCACATTCTTTGTGGTATCGAACATGGCCTTATAAAGATTGTTACGCAACTTTTGTAAGGGTTCTTGCAATGCTTTAAACGACAATTTCTTTTGAAGTTCCTTGAGGTCGTTGTAATAACATTTCATGAGGTTGATGCGCAATTCATCGGCAACATCCCTGGTAATATCGGCCGTCACGTATGGATTCCCATCCCGATCTCCTCCCGGCCAAAAACCGAGCTTCATAATGTTATGGTTCTCAAAATCATCGGTCTGGATATTTTCCTTGATGTACGCGTACAAATCGCCAACGGCATCATAATACACATGTCTTAGGATGTAGATGATGTTCCGCGCTTCATCCAACGGTGTTGGCTTCTTTGCATTGATCAAAGAAGTAAGCCCTAGCTGTTGAAGGGTTGAATCGATCTCATCAATTTTATCGTCGAGTATCAAAGATCGCAATTCACTGATTATATCGAGAATCGCAGGTGTGTAGAATTGAGTGGGATGTGCCGTTAAAACGATTCGAGCACTGAACGTAGATAACTTTTTAGCAGCTTTGTCCCAACTTTTGTTTTTCTGGACCAGCTGAAAATAGTCCTTGATGGAGAGCATACTGCTGTGTTGATTCAATTTTGGAAAGGCCGCATCTTCCACACTATCATAAAGTACAACCTGTCGCTCTACATATTGAATGATACGAAACATGAAATCGATCTGGTCTTTCTCTTCGCTGATGTCAACATAGTTCTCAAAAAATGCCTCTAATATTTGTTGGGGATTTTCACCTGACCGCAACCCTTTTTGACAAAGGTCTAACAATAGCGGAATTAGTATTCCCACATTGTCCATATCGCTGTAAGGAAGATTTAAGAACAAGCTATTGTACACATTGAACTTGTTATTGACCGATTTTCTAAATTCTTTTAATCTTTCTGATTGTTGCATAGGAATTGTATCTCTTGCTTTTTCTAACACTTATCTTGGCGTACCCAATTCGAAGGCTAAATATCGCCATAAATAGGATATTTTGCGCATCGAATTTGGTCTAAATAACAAAATTTAATAAGCACACCACAAAACCAACAGGGTTCACAACAATAATTTCAAAAGTCCACACTAGGAAAGTACTTTTACTATGTAATCAACCAATAAGTAATTTTTTTCATTTTCATATAGTGTTCTCGTAAAAGAGTCCCGACTTCAAAGTCGGGACTCTTTTTGGTTTTGGGCGCTTCTAGCGTAGCTCGTATGAAGATTAAAAATAGATATAGGTCCAAGGTCAAGTGAATTTAGGAGCTGTTGGCCATACATCAAAAAACGTTTTTCGTTTAATGTGAAAGCCCTAGAAAAATGGAGTATACTGCAGTACCCGAAAGTCTAGGGTCGTAAACTCGGGATGCTGTTCCTTTATTTTTTTATAGGCCGATAAGCTTCCCACAGCGCGATTGGCGGCTCCTGAAGGGGCGGTCAGTGATACGGTTTTGATTGTTCTTGTTATTTCATCGGCATTTGTACCGTAAGGCAATTCAAATTCGTGAATGCGCGGGACGACATCTGATACCACTTTTAGAGGCAGACCGCTTTCTTTAAGCTGTTTTCTAAAAAAATATTCGGGTCCGTTTTTGCTGTTTCCCCCGGTGAAAAGTAAGGTGTCTATTTTCGGATATTGCTTCAGATAACCTATCAGGTTTCTCAATCGAACCTGTTGCATGCCCAAATCGGAGGCATCGACCTTTGAACGTTCAGCGCGGTCTACGATATCACATATTCCAATCTTTCGGGACCTCAGAAAATCTTTTCTTTGTCGCACCGCCTCATAGGTAGTTTCGAATAATAGGTTTAGATCAAAAATTCGATCCAAAATGGGCCAAAGCTGACCGTCTCTGCTGCCATAGCAAAAGTCAACATCGCCATTCCTTAAATCGCCTGTGGTAAATCGGGGCGGTGGTAAGGTACCAACAATCAGTTTGGTAGCCTCTTCGAACAAAAAGGGCTCATATGGATGGATGTGTTGAAACAAGTCTTAAGGGTTCAAATTAGACAAAAACATAGATCAAATCACCTTTTTTAGATCTTCGGGATTTTTAATTCTTCATCCCAATTTAGTAACTTTAAAGAAACATCAAAATCTATAGGAATGGGCAAGGGCGATAAGAAAACAAAAAGAGGCAAAATCATCAATGGTACGTACGGTGCCAGAAGAAAAAGAAAAATTAAAAAAAGACCTACGACCGAAGAAAAAATCAGCATCCAAAACAAAAAATAGCCATAATTCATTAGAAAATCGAACCGTATGCAAACAACCCCTGGGCAAGCCCAGAAGGCATTAACTTGATTATCGAGTTCATATGCTAACGAACAAAAACGGGTTCGTTTTCTTTTACAGTATGCGAGGGACTAAACTCGTATTCATCTAAGTTGAACCCTTTGATATCCTCAAGCGTCTTCGCCCCGGTATCGACAATGTAACGCACCATAGACCCTCTCGCCTTTTTGGCAAAAAAACTAATCACTTTTAGTTTTTCACCTTTCCAATCCTTAAAAATAGGGGTGACAACGGGTACCTTTAAGTTTTTAGCGTCGACAGCCCCGAAATACTCGTTACTCGCCAGATTCAGAAAAAGTTCCCCATCTTGCAGCTCCTTGTTCAAGTGGTCGGTCAGGTTCTTTTTCCAATACTCGTACAAGTTCTTTTTTCGCCCGACTTTTAATTGGGTTCCCATTTCCAAGCGATAAGGCTGAATTAAATCCAACGGCTTTAAAATACCGTAAAGTCCCGAGAGAATACGTAAGGTCTCCTGAAGTTGTCCCATTTTTTGGGTGGGAAGTGTATACGCATCCAATCCCTGATACACATCCCCGTTAAAAGCATATATGGCCGGTCTTGCGTTTTCCGTAGTAAAAGGGACCGAAAAAGCCTGGTTTCTTTCCCAGTTGAGCTGCGCCAAATTATCTGAAATACTCATTAAATCGGAAAGTGCTTTCGGTTTTTTCTTTGCCAACACTTTATTGAGTTGAACCGCTTTTTCTAAAAAAACCGGTTGCGTTTGCGCGAACTTGGGATACTCCTTTTCAAAATCCAACGACTTGGCCGGAGATATTACTATTTTCATATGCTCTTTTTAGTAAGCTAAAAGTAAGAAGCTTTTTTTTGATAGCCTATATGCCTTAACAGTAGTTTTCGATAGAGGCATCAACGGAAATTATAGCATTACCTGTTATGCTTTTTAAAATGGACTCCAAAATCCAAAATAGGCTAACACCTTAATTTGCAGCATATTAATTTTTTTGAATGAATTCCGTGGGATTAAGGTAACCGGTGTGATCCAGTCCGTATCCACCACCTATCGGCATGGCAATCGAATTGCGTATTTCGAAATGAAGATGAGCCAAATACTGCCCATTTGCCGTACCAATGGTTCCTATCTCGCATCCTTTTTGAACTTGATCCCCTACTTTGACCTTTATTTCTTCACAATGTGCATAGACCGACTCTACTTCTTTTTCATTCGGAAGCCTGTGGACCATACGAATAACCTTGCCCCAACCGCCCCCGATATCCGCCGCAAAAACCACCATACCATTGGCAATAGCATAAATGGGGTCTCCCAGATCGGAGTTCCCTCCCGTTGTTGCATTCCAGTCGTCCCCCAAATGGTTGTTCTCCCCGAACGGTTGTGCATTGTAATAGCCCTCACCGCTTGGCTTTCCGACCGGAAGGCCAAAGCTGTTGGCTATCTTCAAGGTATTGTTCTTTTGAGCCTTGAAGGTATCATTTAAGGTAGTCGTATCCAAAGGTTTACCGGTTTGCTGAACTTTAACATCCCCAGGCTCCTTACCGGCATTTTGACAGGAGAGTACACAGACCGCTATCGGTATCCCATACTTAAGGAGAATTTCAAAGGTCGACATATGTTTGAATATTAGTGGCTGTGTTTCGAGTAGTTTCGCCATTTTTCGACACAGTTCATCATGTCCTCGGGAATTTCCGAATCGAAACGCATATGGGCTCCCGTTACGGGATGTTTAAACCCAAGTGTCTTGGCATGCAGCGCTTGTCTTGGAAGTACTTTGAAGGCGTTCTCTACAAACTGCTTGTATTTCGTAAAGGTTGTGCCCTTCAAAATTTTATCCCCACCATAACGTTCATCGTTAAAAAGTGTATGCCCTATGTGCTTCATGTGTACCCGAATCTGATGGGTACGCCCTGTCTCGAGTTTACAGGAAATAAGGGTAACATACCCTAACCGCTCTAGTACTTCATAGTGTGTAACGGCCTCTTTACCCTCATCCCCATCGGGAAACACTTGCATCTGTAATCGATTTTTAGGATTCCGCGCAATAGCACCCTCAATGGTGCCATGATCGTTTTCAACATTGCCCCATACCAAGGCAATGTACTCGCGCTCACTGGTCTTATCGAAAAACTGCTTGGCCAAATGTGTCATAGCCGTTTCGGTCTTGGCGATGACCAGAAGTCCAGAGGTATCCTTATCGATACGATGTACCAGGCCAGGACGTTCATTGCTATTGACAGGAAGATCTTTGATATGATACAACAAGGCGTTAATCAGCGTACCGGAATAATTGCCATGTCCTGGATGAACCACCATACCCGCTGGTTTATTTACCACCAACAGCGCTTCATCTTCGTATACAATGTTCAAAGGAATATCTTCAGGAACCAACAAAAACTCATGAGGCGGATGCGCGAACATTACTTTTACTTCATCGCCAGCCTTTACCTTGTAATTTTGTTTCACTAGGCTACCGTTCACCCATATATGCCCTTTCTTTGCCGCTTGTTGAATTTTATTTCGAGTGGCGTACTCAATGAAGTTCATCAAAAACTTATCTACGCGAAGAGGGTCTTGCCCCTTAGCAGCTACGAACCTGTGATGTTCATAAAGGTCGTCCCCTTCTAATTCAGGATTGTTTTGGGGCTCCATAGTTTATTCCGAATCGGCCTTGATATCAGATCGTTGGGTGCGGTTGCCGTTGCCACATACCAATTCGACCTTGGAAGTTTTGGGCAACTTGTCCCCCGGTTTGATACGTTTTCCCCTGAATTTGATGTAATACACCATATCCTTTCCCAATTCATCTATATAGGTTGTGCGCTGCACATCTAGACCTACTGCGCGCAACATGGAGGTGGCATTGCGTTTGGTCACCTGTTCGATCTTGGGAACGGTTACTTTTTTATACCCTGAAGGGTTTACGGTAAAATAAATTTTCCGGTTTTGTTTTACTTTATTCCCAGCAGGGGGATTCTGATCAATAATCGAAAAACGTGGATAATCAGGATTGTAATTTGCCGAATCCAACACCTCGTAACGCAGACCTGCGTCGGCCACGGCACTGCGCATGTCGGGAACCGACATCTTCGAAAAATCTGGAACTTCTACAAATTCTCCATGATTGGTAGAGCTTTTGAGCCATTGCAAGGATAGAAAAACGAGCACTATGGCGACCACTAGGGCAAGACCCAGCTGAATCAAAAAAGTCTTGCTCCTCAAAAAGTTAAAAAAATTTCGCATCGATTGTCGTACTTATGCGCAAAGATAGGAAATGACATATAACAACCTAAAACGAGGCCTGCGAAAAATTCATATTCGTAACTTCGAGAGTCCGAATAAGAAGCGCATGGATTCGTCATTTCAAGAAAAAAATGATTTGAATCTCGATGAAAATCATGCTTTTTCTTTACTTTGAACCCAAACTGTTTACGTCTTAGCAAAGCACCGATGAAAAAAAACATAGCCGTTATTATGGGCGGGCATTCCAGTGAGTTCGAAATCTCTATAAAAAGTGGCAATGTAGTCTATCAATATCTCAACAAGGAAGAGTACAATGTATATCGTGTTCATATACGTAAGACGAAATGGATCTATATAGACGAACAAGAAAAGGAGTATCCCATAGACAGAAGTAATTTTACCGTATTACTGAGCGGCACGACCATTCGTTTTGATTGTGTCTTCAATGCCATTCACGGTTCTCCTGGTGAGGATGGGTTAATGCAGGCCTATTTTGAGCTGTTGGGTATTCCGCAAACTTCCTGCGGATACTATCAGTCGGCACTCACCTTCAACAAGCGGGACCTTTTGAGTGTATTGAAGCCCTACGGTATTAAATCGGCCCCATCTTACTATCTGAATTTGGGAGATGTCATTGACGAAGAAGCCATTATTTCAAAAGTGGGCCTACCCTGCTTTGTGAAAGCAAATAAGGCGGGAAGCAGTTTCGGAATTTCGAAAGTATATAAGAAAGAGCACTTGGCAGCGGCTATCGAAAACGCTTATAAAGAAGATAACGAAATCATCATCGAAGCTTTTCTAGACGGGACCGAAGTTTCCGTAGGGGTCATCAAGTATGAAGGAAAAACGACTGTATTACCGGTAACGGAAATTGTGAGCGAAAACGATTTTTTCGACTATGAGGCCAAATATCAAGGAAAATCCACGGAGATTACCCCTGCGCGAATTACCGAAATACAAGAAAAAAATGTAACGGAAGTAGCAAAAAAAGCCTACGAAGTACTGAAAATGAAAGGATACTCGAGAAGCGAATTCATATTTGTAGGTGATGAACCCTATATGTTGGAGATGAACACCACACCTGGGCTCACTACCGAAAGTATTCTTCCTCAACAGGCAATGACTGCAGGAATTTCGCTCTCGGCACTTTTCGGAAGTGCCATTAAGGAGTCACTACGCTAGAAATCGTTACATTTAAACTGAAAATCTTAAACGTCCTATCCATGAAACGTGCCATATTTCCCGGTTCCTTTGACCCTTTGACCCTAGGACATTATGATATTATACAGCGTGGAATTACACTGTTCGACGAATTGATCATCGCTATCGGCATCAATGCTGAAAAAAAATACATGTTCTCCTTAGAAGAACGTCAAAGGTTTATTTCGGAAGCCTTTGATGAAACGCCTACTATTAAGGTGATGACCTACGAAGGACTTACGGTGGATTTCTGTAAAAAAATCGATGCGGGCTTCATTCTAAGGGGATTACGAAATCCTGGGGATTTTGAGTTCGAAAAGGCCATCGCCCATACCAATCGGAAACTATCGGATATAGAAACGGTATTTCTGCTCACCTCTTCGGGCAAATCGTACATTAGTTCTTCCATTGTTCGAGATGTAATTCGAAACGGAGGTGACTATACCGGGCTGGTACCTCATACTGTTCGAATTAAATAGCTTTTTTCCTACATATTAAATTGTAGGAATTTATTTTTTAATAGATTATTTTTTTTGTAAAATTCCATTGACCTAGTCAATTTGTAGTTTATTTTCCATACCTTTTTAGTCTGTAATTCCTTTATTTAGCAGACACACAACGAAATTTGTACTGTTCACAACAAACATACTTGTATGTTGAGCAATCATTCTAATTTAGTAAGAAATTACAACAAAGTGTTAAAGAACCCCCAATTACAGACGGCGAACTATTTGGTGAAACAGTTGCCCACTGCTACTGCTTTTTTAAGCAGTAAATTAGAAGTGGTATATGCATCTGATCACTGGATCGATTATTTCAACTTCGATGATCGTAATGTTTTTGGAAAGAAGATTTTTGAACTTTTCAAAGATGCCACCCAAAGTTGGCAAAAGACATTAAAAGACTGCTTAAAGGGAAAAGAAAGCAGTACCGGAATCGAGCATTTTGTTGATTTGGACCAAAAAGACCGATGGTTTGAATGGACCAACATTCCTTGGCATGACGAAAACGAAAATGTCATAGGAGTAATTTTACAAACCGAAGACGTTACTCGCAGGGTAGAGAATGAAACCAAGTTGGATAGGCAACAAGTACTCTACAACGAAAAGGCAAAAGTTGCCAAAATTGGAAGTTGGTACTTTGACCTTGCCGAGCAAAAGCTGTCTTGGTGTGAGATGACAAAGAAAATTCACCAAGTACCCGATGATTATGTCCCTAACATCGATACCGCCATCGATTTTTACAAACAAGGACATAGTAGAAATACGATAGCCCTGGCCTTGAACAAGGCAATTTCCCAGGGTATACCTTGGAACGAAAAACTGCAGATTGTCACTACCAAAGGAGAAGAACGTTGGGTAATGGCTGCCGGAAAACCTATCTATAAAAATAATCAGATCGTAACAATTTTCGGCACCTTACAGGATATCAACGATCAGGTAAGTGCCGAAATAAAAACCAAGGAAAGCGAACGCTTACTACGTACACTCATTGATCATTTGCCTTTAAACGTGTTCATAAAGGACGTAAACTCTAAAAAAATCCTTGTGAACAAAGCGGAATCCGATTTTTTGGGTTTTGATCATCCGCGGGATTTGTTAGGTAAGGACGACTTCGATTTGCTTCCTCGAAAGACAGCGGAACTTTCCTTTGAGGAAGATCAAAAAGTAATGAATTCTTTGAAACCTATTTTGGGCAAAGAAAACACTTGTGAGAAGCATGATGGGAGCATCACTACCTTTCTCACCTCAAAAATACCTTTGATAGCAATCGATGGCACGGCGAAGGGACTTGTAGGAATCAGCTTGGACATATCCAATATTAAACAAAAGGAAGAAGAGCTCCGAGACCTTATCAACGTTACGTCACTACAGAACAAAAAGTTGGTAAATTTTGCCCATATCGTTTCGCACAACCTACGTTCCCATTCGGCAAATTTCTCTATGCTGTTAGACTTTTTGGTGAATGAAAAAAACGTCGAGGAAAAAGAAAACATTGTAAAGATGTTGATAGAGGCATCCGATAATTTGTTGGAAACACTTGACAACCTAAATGAAGTGGTTGCCATCAACACCAATACCAACCTCGATAAAAAGCCTATAGTCCTTAACGAGATGATCCACAAGGTGACCCAAAACCTACAAGCATTCCTTAAGACCCACAATGCAACGATTCTGAACAATATCGATGATAATATCGTGCTTCCCGTAATCCCTGCATATCTAGAAAGTATTTTGATGAATTTTATAACTAATGCAGTCAAATATAAAGATCCTTCAAGGGAACCTATCATTTGTTTGAATGCCCTACGTACGAATGGCCAAACAGAGGTAGAAATAACGGATAACGGACTTGGCATTGATATGAATAAATATGGTGACAAACTTTTCGGCATGTACAAAACCTTTCACAACAATAAAGATGCCCGAGGAATAGGACTCTATATTACCAAGAACCAAATAGAAGCCATGAACGGTAAGGTCATGGTGTGTAGCGAGGTAGGAAAAGGCTCCACATTCAAAATGTATTTTAATGAAAACAATTAATTCGATTTATATCGTAGACGATGACCCTATCACAGTTTTTGGAATTAAAAAACTGCTGAGTAATGTAATCCAATGTGATGGGGTAGAAAGTTATGGGAATGGTAAGTTGGCCATTGATGCCATCAAGGAAGTGCTTTCGAATCAAAAGTCGCTTCCTGATATCATCTTCCTAGATATTAATATGCCCATTATGGACGGATGGCAGTTTCTGGAAGAATTTATACAGCTCTCCATAAATGAAAAAGTACGGGTAAATATCATTACCTCTTCCATTGACCCCGCTGATTTAGAAAGGTGGGAACACTACCGTAACAACTCAAAACATCTGATTACGTACAACAACAAGCCTGTTAAAAGGGAAAAGATGCAGGAGATTACAAAAGCAGTCTGAACGCCCCTGCCATTTTTTACTTAATTTTACCTTGTAAAATAATTCAAGGAACATCATGCGGGTTTTTATAGCCATATGGTTTTGCTGCTTCCTAATAGCCTGTGAAACTGAAACTGAGGACAAAGTAGCCGACTTTCCCACCCATTTTGAGAGCTCTGGCGGCACTGAGACGGCCACCTACCTGCAAGTGGTAGATTTTTACATTCGTCTGGCAAAGGAGTTTCCAGAAATCAATTTTCAGACCATCGGTGAAACCGATAGCGGTAATCCCCTACATATTGTCACTTACAATCCCGAAGGTGACTTTAACTTCAATAAAATAGGAGCCGAGAAAACTGTTATCCTAATCAATAATGGCATTCACCCGGGTGAAAGTGATGGCATCGATGCCACGATGATGTTATACCGCGATTTCGCCACGGGCAAGCTTGATTCTCCAAAAAACACCGTACTGGTTTCTATTCCAATATACAATATCGGGGGCGCCCTGAACCGAAACTCCCAAACAAGAGCGAACCAGAACGGACCCATTTCCTATGGGTTCAGGGGTAACGCAAAGAACTATGACCTGAATAGGGACTTCATAAAGGCCGATTCCAAAAATGCAAAATCGTTTATGGAAATTTTTCATTTGGTGAATCCCGACATCTTTATCGATAACCATGTAAGCAATGGTGCGGACTATCAATATACACTGACCCACCTGTTCACCCAACACAACAAATTGGGCGGAGCGCTTGGGAATTACTTGCATAAGAACCTCATGCCCGTTTTGGAAGATTCATTGGCCGCCAAAAATTGGGATGTTACACCCTATGTGAACGTGTTCAATCAAGTTCCTGAAAATGGATTTTCACAATTTCTCGACCATCCCCGATACTCTACCGGATATACAACTTTATGGAATACTTTGGGAATGATGGTGGAAACCCATATGCTGAAACCTTATCATAAAAGAGTGCAGGGTACGTACGAATTATTGAAACAAATGATCGGTATCGCGGAGACCGATGGCCAACAAATAAAATCGCTTAGAGAAGCTGCCATGACCCGCCATAAGACATGGACGTATTATCCGGTGCAATGGGCAATAGATACCACCCGAAATAGCATTTTAAACTTTAAAGGATACGAAGCCGATACGTTGATCAGCGAAGTCACCGGTTTTCCACGTTTAAAGTATGATAGGGAACGGCCTTTTACCAAACCGGTAGTCTATCAAAATTATATGAAGCCGGTAGACTCGGTCCTAGTTCCCAAAGCATACATAATTAAAAAGGGATATGAGGGTATTATTGACTTAATGCAACGAAATAAAATTCAATTAGAACAGCTTCAAAAAGATACCGTGCTCTTGGTAGAATCGTATCGTATTAAGAATTATGAAACACGCACCAATGCCTATGAGGGGCATTATCCACATTATGCCACCACGGTGTCAAAGCATATGGAAAAAGTACTCTTTTCTGAAGGGGATTACTTTATTGCTACCGACCAACCAGGTATTCGTTACATCTTGGAAACCTTAGAACCAGCTGCACCCGATTCATTCTTTAACTGGAATTTCTTTGATCCCATTCTTCAACAGAAAGAGGGGTTCTCGCCCTACGCATTCGAAGATGAAGCTGCCGATATGCTAGCCAAGAACGAAGATTTGAAGGCCGAATTCATGGCAAAAAAGAGCGATGATACCGAATTCGCTTCAAACTGGTACGCCCAGCTCGATTGGCTTTTTAAACGGTCAGGGCACTACGAAAAAAACCATATGCAATACCCGGTTTACAGAGTACCGAAAGATTAGATTAGGAGCCCTTTAAAAAACGAACAAAAATGCACGACGGGTTCATTAAAGAAGATACTTATTTTTCCAAATCTATAGAAACAAAAAAAGCATCGACCTAACGATCGATGCTTTCGTATATCTGTTGGGAAAGCTACTTTTTTGCAGTAGCGGGGGCATTCAGTTTCTTACTCATTTCCATCGAAATAGCCGAGCGATCAAACTTCAACTTGCCGGCCATGGTCTCCAAAACACAGGATGAGTCTTTATCGCTCAATTCCATAATCTTACCATGCAGACCGCTTTTGGTGATGACGCGATCTCCTTTTTTTAATTCCGCAGCGAACTTCCGTTCGTCTTTTTGACGTTTCATCTGCGGTCGAATCATAAAAAAATACGCGACTACAAAAATTAAAATCATGGGGGCAAACTGCCCTATACCTTCTCCCATAAAATTTGGCTCTTTTTAACTATTACTATTGAACAACGGTTGGTCCTGCTGCCTGCGGTCCACCATTCTTCGGATTTACGAACGCTTTGATCCGAATTAATTCCGAACCTTTTTCGGTATTAGCGGTTACGGTAATGGTTTTTGTAACCTGATTTTGACCAGCTCCGTTGAACTTTACTAACATTTCCCCTTTCTCACCAGGAGCAATAGCCTTGTTTTTTGGATATTCGGGTACTGTACAACCACAGCTACTTTTTGCGTCTGTGATAATCAACGGACCGTTACCAGTATTGGTAAAACTGAATACTGTTTCCTGCGGAGTACCTTGGTCGATCGTACCAAAATCATGCTCTTGTTTGTCAAAAGTCATAACAGGAACCAACTTTGCAGCTTCGTCCCTTTCGGCGGCCTCGGCCACATTTGCCGTATTGATCTTACTGGCAGCGTTTTCTTTACAAGAAGTAAAACTTACCATGGCGATGGCTCCTAAAGCCAAAATCATTCTTTTCATCTTTTTTGTTTTTTATTACTAATTGCGTTTCGTGCCGTTTGTCGATAAGCGTCTGTAAACATGCACTATTAGGTAACGTTATACCGTTACTTTTATTTTATCGTTTGCGCATGCAAAATTAAAGAAATAATTTATAATAGCCCTCTACCCATTTTGTTAAGTTTGCCATTCTCTCGGTATTCCTTTACTAATTTGTCCAAAATACCGTTGATAAAGATGCTACTTTTAGGAGTGGAATACTCCTTGGCAATTTCCAAAAACTCATTAATGGTTACCTTCTCGGGAATGGAAGGAAAATTAAGCAATTCGCATATGGCCATTTTTAATAAGACCGCATCGATTTCAGCAATACGATCCTTGTCCCAATTTGGTGTTTTGCCTTCAATTTCTTTTTCCCACTCGGTATTTTTTAATAACGTTTTTGTCAACAACGTTCTGGCAAATACCATATCTTCCTGATCTTTCAACAAAGAGGGTAGAAAAAAAGATTCGTTTTTGTTTTCGGTTACTTTTCTCAACTGCTTGAGCAAAAAGGTGTTTACGATAGGAAAGTCGTCGACCCATGTAAGTTTATCGTCCTCGAAGTATTCATACATCTTTTCATTCGGGGCTATTAACTCCTTGAAAAGGGCTATGATCAAATCTTTATCCTCTTCATAAGAACTTTTGCCCGATAGCATGTAGTTTGCATACAGGTCACTTTCTACAATATCCTTATAAATAAGCTTAACGTATTCATCGTTCAGGTACCAATTCTTCAGTTTGCGATGGGCCAACTCCTCTTTTAAAGTCTGATTGCTCGAAAGCTGCCGCAAAAGACGGTTATCGATAAACTTTTTCTGATTTGGATACCGATCCTCGTCATTTGAAAGGTACTTCTTAGAGGAACGTTCGAATTGGTCTTTTGACCTCATATGTAGTTCAATGAACAAACTCAACAGCAACAAATACAGGGTGTACATGTTTTCGATGCTTGCTTTCAGGAACTTCTCCTGTTTTTCCAAAGAATCATCTTTGGACTGGGTCAAAGCATAAATGCACTGCATTACTTTTACACGAATATGCCTTCTTGTGAGCATGTTAAAGAACTTTTTTTAGAGTTGAAGTCATTTAAACTTTTCCCATTCACTGAAACCAGTCTTTTGTACCAATTTTGCCTTTCGATCGCTCTGTAGCATTGCCATACACCTTAAAAAAAGACTTCAACTGGACAAAATCCTTAGTTTTCACTTAAAGACAAAAAGCATAAATCACTTCTTTGGTTGCATTGTTTCGGCAGCAAAAATAGGAATCTATTTTCAATACCGAGCCCTTATGTTTCCGTTTGTAGGTAAAAAAAGAATTTTGTGATAACATCTGCATATCGCCACGCTTGCCAGATATCCAAAATCATATTACATTTTCTTTGCTCTGTAAACTTGTAGGGTACCGCCAACGAGAGTATCTTTACCCCATTCTTCAAAAAAACCTGAAATTGACAACCTTCGAAGTACGGCGCTAGAGGAAACATTTAAATGAAAGAACTTAAACACCTCAACAAATACTTTAAAAAATACTGGCTCAAGCTGCTTCTCGGGGTTATTATTACTATCATCGCCCGGGTTTTCTCGCTGATTATGCCCTCCTATGTAAAAAAGTCGATCGAGGTCATCGAAGATTTTAGTGCCAATAAAATATTGGAACCCGAGGCGAGGGAACTACTCCTGGAATATATTTTGATTATTCTCGCAACCGCATTGCTCTCAGGGCTTTTTACTTTTTTGATGCGGCAGACCATTATTAATGTGTCTCGCTATATCGAGTATGACCTAAAAAACGAGGTATTCGATCATTATCAGTTTCTGAATCTTGGATTTTATAAAAAAAACCGAACCGGCGACTTAATGAACCGTATTAGCGAAGATATCAATCAGGTGCGTATGTACGCAGGGCCTGCCATTATGTACGGTATGAATGCCTTAACGCTATTCGCATGCCTTATCCCCTTGATGTTCATTAAGGCGCCGACCATTGCGCTGTATACCATAGCACCCTTCCCGATATTATCTTTTCTTATCTACAAAATCAGCAAGATCATACATAAAAGAAGCACCAAGGTACAGGAGTTTCTTTCGAGGTTATCGACTTTTACCCAAGAATCGTTTTCAGGTGTTGCAGTAATCAAGGCATATGGGCTAGAGCCTAAAATTCATGAAGATGTTGAGGTTTTGGCATCGGAAGGCAAAAACAAAAGTGTGAATTTGGCCAAGGTAGATGCTTGGTTTTTTCCATTGATGATCCTAATGATCGGGGTCAGCAATATTTTTGTTATTTACATAGG
Organism: uncultured Flavobacteriaceae bacterium; assembly: GCA_947493175.1. Classification (GTDB taxonomy): domain Bacteria; phylum Bacteroidota; class Bacteroidia; order Flavobacteriales; family Flavobacteriaceae; genus Pelagihabitans. Next base: position 321,693 of record CANLQD010000003.1, read on the forward strand.
GGGCAAGCAATATATCAATGGTGAAATAGCGTCTATTGGAATCATTGCAGAATTCATCCTTTACGTTAATATGCTCACATGGCCCGTCGCCATCGTGGGTTGGCTTACTTCTATCGTTCAAAGGGCCGAAGCTTCCCAAAGAAGAATCAATGAATTCCTAAAAGAGCGACCGGACATTAAGAACGAAGTCAACGAGACCACTCCCATTAAAGGTAAGATCGAATTCAAAAACGTAACCTTCACTTATGAAGATACCGAAATAACGGCCCTTAAAAATTTATCCTTTACCGTTCGTGAAGGAGAAACGGTAGCCATTCTCGGAAAAACAGGTTCCGGCAAATCTACCATCCTAGAGTTGATAGCCCGGCTGTATGATGTAAGTTCGGGTGCGATTCTGATTGATGGTATTCCCATACATGAACTAAACCTAAATAGTTTACGAGAGGCCATTGGCACAGTACCCCAAGATGCCTTTCTCTTTTCCGATACCATTCGCAACAACATTAAATTCGGTAAGAACGATGCCACGGACGAAGAGGTAGTCAAGGTGGCAAAAAATGCCGTAGTACACGAAAATATAACAGGATTCACCAAACAATACGATACCATTCTAGGGGAGCGGGGTATCACCTTAAGTGGAGGACAAAAGCAACGCGTATCGATTGCCCGTGCCTTATTGAAAGCCCCAAGAATATACCTGTTTGACGATTGCCTGTCTGCTGTAGACACTGAGACCGAGGAGCAAATTCTCAATAATTTAAAACAGGCCTCTGAACATCGAACCACCTTAATCGTAAGCCATAGGGTCTCCTCTGCCAAGAATGCAGACCAGATTTTGGTGCTCGAAGACGGCGAATTGATACAACAGGGAACGCATGATGAATTGAATGCCGTTGAGGGCTACTACAAGGAGCTCTATCGCAACCAGTTATCGGAGAAAGAAAACTAGAAAATTGTTGTTCGATACGCATTTTTTTTTCATTTTTGATAGATTAACACTATTTGATTAACTAGACACTAAGCAAAATGAGCGACAGAAACATTGAGGATCAGGAAGAAATATATTCCAAAGTCCTAAGAGCCGGAAGAAGAACCTATTTTTTTGACGTTAGGAGCACCAAGGCGGGAGACTACTATTTGACCATAACCGAAAGTAAGAAATTCACGCACGATGATGGTTCTTTTCATTATAAGAAACACAAGATTTACCTTTACAAGGAAGACTTCGAAGCTTTTAGGGAACATGTTTCGGAAATGATGGACTACATTATCGATGAAAAAGGTACCGAGGTCATTTCTGAACGACACCAAAAAGATTACAAAAAGGAGGAAGATATTACCGCTCAAAGCAATGGAGAGGTCGCCCCAACCGATAGCTTTACCGATATCGATTTTGATGATATCTAAGGAATATACCTTTTAAAACTTATTAAAAAACGGCCTGTTCTTACAGGTCGTTTTTTTATATTTATCACTTGACTAAACCCTTGAAACATGAAAGAACTCTCACTGCTTTTCTTCGCGATTACCAGTCTTACCATAACCGCCCAAAAAAAGATAGATCTTAACTACTATTTACCACAAACTATCACTTACGACACGAGCATTCCCACTCCCAAAGAAGTCATTGGACACGAGGTGGGCGAATGGCACGTAACACATGACAAACTGCAGTTTTATATGCAACAGCTGGCAGCGGCAAGTGATCGGATTACGATAGAAAACCGGGGGGAGACTTTTGAAGGGCGACCCATTTTATTACTTACGATTACCTCCCCCAAGAATCATGAAAGCATTGATAAAATCAGGGAAGAACATCTAGCGCTAAGCGAAAACGGAGCTGGATCAATGAATTTAGAGGATATGCCCATAGTGGTCTATCAAGGATTCTCCATACATGGAAACGAACCCAGTGGCGCCAATGCCGGTCTTGCTTATGCCTACTACCTAGCTGCGGCACAAGGTCCTGAAATTGATGCAATGTTAGATGACATGGTAATTTTAATGGACCCGTCTTTTAATCCGGATGGCTTACAGCGCTTCGCCTATTGGGCCAATACCAACCGTAGTATCTATCAGCTAAATGCAGACAACAATGATAGGGAGTACCATGAAGTATGGCCGGGAGGCCGCACAAACCATTACTGGTTCGATATGAACCGGGATTGGCTACCGGTACAACTTCCAGAAAGCAGGGCGCGCATCAATACCTTTCATAAGTGGTTGCCCAATATTTTGACCGACCATCATGAAATGGGAACCAACTCTACCTTTTTCTTTCAACCCGGAGAACCCACTCGCGTTCATCCCCTGACCCCAAAAATCAACCAAGAACTTACCCAAGAAATCGGAACCTACCATGCCCGTGCCTTGGATGAAATAGGGTCTCTCTATTATTCTGAAGAAGGGTATGATGATTATTACTACGGCAAGGGCTCTACTTTTCCGGATGTCAACGGGTGTATTGGTATTTTATTCGAGCAAGGCAGTTCCAGAGGGCACCTACAAGAAAGTGAAAACGGCCTATTGACATTTCCCTTCACGATTCGCAACCAGTTTACCACGGCGCTGTCAACGATAGAAGCTGCAAAGAACATGCGCTCCAAAATCTTGAAGTACCAGCGCGATTTTTATAGCAGCCTTCGTAATGAAGGATCAAAGAACAAAACAAAAGCAATCATTTTTGGAGATAGCAAGGACGCTGCCAAAACTTGGCATCTGGCCGAAGTACTGCATCGACATGGCATTAAATTTCATGAACTGGAAAAAGATGTAACCTTGGGCGGAAAAGCCTTTAAGAGAGGAAAGAGTTATGTGGTGCCCACAAACCAGAAGAACCCACGTTTGATCCAAGCCATGTTCGAAAAACGGACCACCTTTGCCGACAGTTTGTTCTATGATGTTTCTGCATGGACCTTCCCTCTGGCCTTCAATGTAGATTATATCGAACTCTCCAATTTAAACAACGCAGGACCCGAGGTGACCGATTTTAAGGAACCGAAGGGCCAGGTAAATGCAGAAAGCAACTACGCTTATCTTTTCGAATGGCATGAATATTACACCCCGAAAGCCTTGAACACCATTGTGAACAAAGGCTTAAGGGCCAAAGTGGCAAAATCTCGCTTTAACGTTGAAGGCAAGCAATACGACTACGGGACGATTATGGTGCCGGTTCAAAATCAGAAGTTGAATGCCGATGCCTTGTATCAATTTTTGAACAAAGTAGCCGAGGAGAGCAAAATTCAAATCACTGCAGTCGGTACCGGACTCACCAAGGGAATTGATTTGGGAAGTAATGATTTTGACCCTATTAAAAAGCAAAAAGTGGCCATCATCGTAGGGAATGGTGTACGTTCTTATGACGCAGGAGAGATTTGGCACTTGTTCGATACGCGGTACAACATGAAACTTACCAAGATAGATGTCTCTTATTTTAGCAGCGTTGACCTGAGTTCTTATACGGACATTATTATGCCAAGTGCATGGGGAAATGGCGCCCTGAAAGCTTCGGACACCGGCAAACTTAAAGCTTGGGTAAAGGCAGGAGGTACCCTGATCGGGTACCGAAATGTGGTAGAATGGTTCCATAAAAACGAGCTGATGAAACTAGAGTTCAAGAAAGACACCCTGGTCGCCAAGAACATCTCATTCGAAGAAAAAGGGGATTTTAACGGGGCTCAGGTAACTGGCGGCGCCATATTTGAGGCAAAACAAGACCGCTCCCACCCTATTAATTTCGGATATAAAAATAATCGTCTTTCCCTTTTCAGAAATACGAATATCTACATAGAACCCGATGAGGACAGCTACAACAATCCTATTCAGTATACGGGCAACCCATTGTTGAGTGGGTATATATCCGAAGAGAACGCGGCATTGCTCAAGAATAGTGTTCCTTTTCAGGTGCAACGCATGGGCAAAGGCCGTGTCATTGCCTTTACGGATAACACCAATTTTAGGGCGTTTTGGTATGGGACCAATAAGTTGCTAATGAACGCCATCTTTTTCGGAGAGATGATGTAATAGCACTTCTAATGATACATAAGAAATGATATCATTCCACAACAGACGGCAATCAGGCGATCTTCACATAAAAAAGGTTGAAAATAAGAAGTAACAACACGGAAAAGAACGCCCACAAACCACCAACCCACCAAAAGATGCCCGTGAATAAAATAGCATAGAAAACAGGCGCAAACAAAAGTGCATAACCAAAGCGCAATGTGGCCGTGAATTCAGGTTCCCATATCTTGGGTTTTACAACACCGCGCCATAAAAGCACAACCGGAAAATTAGCGACTACAAACAGCCATTTCAACAATGGTTTTATTCCATAAATATTGGATTTTACCGATGACTGCAAGGACGGTTTTTCCAATTTACGTAAGATGGTATTTACTTCGGAGGGTTTAAGATAGTTAACACCGAGACGGTTGAGATATGAGATGGTCTGGTCATATGTTTCCGCATCTTCGATGTGGGTGGTCAAGGTCTTCAACCGCTTAGTAACTGTCTCCTTAACGACATTTGTAGATTTGAACACATTCGCTTTGTCATATAAGGGGCTTACGGGAATGGGCTCTCCAAAATTAATGGCCACTTCGTCAGGAAAACCGGAGTTGTTTTTGTAATTCAGTCCTATGGGGATTATTTGAATATCTAAATTCGGAAACTTGTCCAGTGTACCGAATAGAATTCGGGTAAATCCTTTACTTAAGGGCCGCACCCTTCTTTTAATATTGTGATTGGCTTCCGGAAACATTAAAATCGCTTCTTTACGTTCCAAAATATCGGCGCATTGCCCGAAGACCGCATCATTGTTTTTTAGGGACTCTCGACCATCTCGAATACGATAGATCGGTATCATTTGAAGATAGGTAAAGAAACGTTTGAGCAAAGGCTTTTTAAAAACATCGGAACGGGTAAGAAAATAAGGCTTTCTACCGCAGTTTACAGCCAATAACAAAACATCGATCAGCGCACTTTGATGATTGGGCAAAAATAGAACGGGTTTATCACGAGGCACCTTTTCGAGTCCGGCTACTTCAATCTTACCATAGTAAAGGTACAGTGCTGTTCTTATATAAAACTTCAATATGGCATACCCCAGATCTTTCAAGCCAATTTCTCTTTTCGAAAAGGCTTCACACCCCAAATAGTCCCCAAAATAAGCCCTGAAACCAAATGCCATATTCCCCAGAAAGCAGCGATCAAAGCCATTCCGCCCAAGCCATCAAAAAAGGTGAAAATAAGCAATAGCCCCAAGCCAGAATTTTGGATGCCCGTTTCAATCGTAATCGATTTTGTATCCTTTGATGAAAGTTTAAACAGTTTCGAAATCGAAAAACCGGTCATAAAGGCCAGAAAATTATGTAACAACACAATCCAAAAGACATAAAAAGCATATTCGATAAAAATATCCCGATTGTGATAGAGCGCTAAAAAGATAAGCGAAACAAAGAACAATAAAGAGACGAACTTTAATATTTTGCCCATTTTTTGAGCTATTTGGGGCCACCATTGGTTTAAACCTATTCCCAAGAGTAAGGGAAGCCCCAGCAATAGGAACACTAGTTGTATCATCTCCCAAGGAGAAATAACGACCTGTTTCAATACTCCTGCGGATGGCGCATAAAGCGAACCCCAAAATTGCAGGTTCAAAGGTGTCATTACTACTGCTAACATCGTTGCGATGGCAGTAAGACTAATAGAGAGGGCCGTATTCCCACCTGCCAGATGTGTTATAAAATTAGATACATTACCCCCTGGGCAGGCAGCGACCATAAACATCCCTAAAGCCATACTTGCCATTGGCGAAGCGATATAAACCAATAGAAAAGTGATGGCAGGAAGTAGCACGAACTGACCGAGCACACCAACAAGTACCGGTTTTGGCCTTTGAAACAATGTCTTAAAATCGCCAAGGGAGATGTCAAGTGCAATACCGAACATAACAAAGGCCAAGGCACCGTTTAAAACCCATTGGTTCTCGGCATCAAAATTAAGAGTGATGGTATCGAGTAGATTTTCGTTCAAGTTATTTCATGATTTTTGGTCGGTTGGTCAATGCCTATATAGAAATAGACGACAGTAGGCAGCCTAACGGCTGCAGTTCCCAAGATACTATATTCGTTTCTAAAATAAGGTCGGTAACAACCAGAATACCCTAAATACCACTAACTTTATAGCTCTAAAACTAAAAAGATATGGCCAGGACACCTAGCAATATGCTACCCTTAGGGACAAAAGCTCCCGAATTCAGTTTAGTTGATACGGTATCGGAAAAAAAGATGCAGCTATCGGATGTAAAAGGAGTGAAAGGAACAGTAATCATGTTTATCTGTAACCATTGTCCGTTCGTTATCCATGTAAACCCAATGATCAGTGCTTTGGCAAAATCGTTTCAGGAAAAGGGTATTGGTTTTGTGGCTATTTCAAGTAATGATGTCAAAAACTATCCACAAGACGCACCGCATTTGATGAAAGAAACAGCTAAAAAAGAGGGGTATACCTTTCCCTATTTATATGATGCTACCCAAGAAGTGGCCAAGGCGTACGATGCGGCTTGTACCCCTGATTTTTATTTATTCGACGCCCAGTTGAAATTGGCATATCGCGGACAGTTAGACGATTCCAGACCCGGTAATGGCATACCGCTAAGTGGATCTGATCTGACAAAGGCCATGGAAGCACTTTTGCTTGGACAAGATATCTCTCCGAACCAAAAACCAAGTATTGGTTGTAATATTAAATGGTTTCAGTAGGGCAAAGAGTTTAAACTAAACCAATCCTATGCATCTAAAACACATGGGTTTCAAAAAAAGAACGGAATTCTTTTTGAACATTGCTCCAAAACAGTAGTGGGCAGATGTCAGTAAAAAGTTTTGTACTCCATTACAACCGTCGACTGCAAGTTGCCGTTACGTGCTTGTTGAACATTTATAGAAACTGAAACTCTTTCACTAACCGCGGTAGGCAGGGTTTAAACTAAAGATTGCGACCAATGAAACTCTCCTTGGATGTTGCTGTTGTTCCCTTATCCGAAAGTTTGTATCAAACCTACATTGATGTCGGCACCACGGCATACAATCAACATTACCTACATCTTTGGGAGTATAACGATCCATCGCCTTACATAAAAACGAGTTTCACCCATGAAACCTTATCAAAAGAATACGGCGATAACAACACCGCCTTATTTGTAATACACCTTAAGAATACACCAGTGGGGATATTAAAAATCACCAAAAATAAAGCGTTGGGGAATTTTACCGATGATCAGGCCTTACTATTGGATAAGATCTACATGCTCAAAGAATATGCTGGCCACGGCTTGGGGTCCCAGATAATCAACTTCGTAGGCACTACGGCAAAACGACTTCGAAAAAAAATCGTTTGGCTAGACACGATGCAAAAAGGGCCTGCACTGCAATTTTACCTAAAAAATGGCTTTAAGATACATTCTGAAACCACTTTGAAGTTTCCTGCCACCATCGAAAAAGAGCGACCTATGTATGTGCCCTACAAAATTGTTTGAACATCACCAACGACCGACATCCCTTTAAACAACTACCAACCTTTTCTTAAAAGAAGGTTTTCAATATGCGCAAGATGATGACTCCCATGCCATGCATACCTACCAATATTTTCATCCAAGGTAGTTTCTGTGTTTCCCTCAGGGTGTATAAAGCTTTTTTGTAAATCTTGGCGGGACAGCCCCTTTAAAAAATAGACCAACTTCGCATGCACTGCTTTCAAGTGGTCTAGTGACAATTGAATGGGTGCGGTACGTGTATCGAATAAATCGGACCATGCTTTCTCATCATAGGCCTTGATTGTCGGGGTATTTTCAGTCATAGCCCATTTAAATCGAATATAGCTATGATGATGGCTATCGGATATATGATGTACCAATTGCCGAACGGTCCACCCGCCTGGGCGGTACGGTGTTTCAAGCTGCTCTTCTGTTAAATCCTGGACCAAGGTCTGTAAACGGTTCGGGAGGTGCTCCAATACTGCGATCCATTCTGCAATATGTTGCTCGGTAATCACAACCGGTACTTTGAATTTTCCGATGGGATATTGAAGGGTTTCCAAGGGTATATTTTCCATAGGTTAAAAGTAATGAACTTTAATACATTTTTAACCTTAAAAATCCGCTATTACAACTTAATCTACTAATTTTATAGGGTTTAATAAATCAATTTAAAAATATGACAATGGCAACAATACGATTGGGCGATAAAGCTCCTGATTTCACAGCGGATAGTTCTATGGGAACAATTAATTTATATGATTATTTAGGAGACGGATGGGGTATTTTATTCTCGCATCCAGCGGATTTCACTCCGGTCTGCACCACTGAATTAGGAACAGCAGCCAAGTTTAAGGATGAATTTGATAAACGGAATGTAAAAATGCTGGCTTTGAGTGTCGACGGCGCTGCTTCACATGCCGAATGGATAAAAGACATTAACGAAGTACAAAATACTACGGTGAATTTCCCTATCATTGCCGATGAGGATAAAAAGGTATCGAATCTGTATGATATGATCCACCCCAATGCCGATAACAACTTAACGGTTCGTTCAGTTTTCATTATCGGCCCCGATAAAGCGGTAAAACTTATTCTTACCTATCCCGCTTCTACCGGAAGAAATTTTTATGAACTGTTACGGGTCATCGATTCCCTACAATTAACCGCTTATCATAAAGTAGCCACCCCGGCCAACTGGGAATCCGGTCAGGATGTAGTCGTAAGTCCGGCAATCCCGACTCCTGAAGCCCGTGAACTATTTTCTAAAGGCGTTGAGGAGGTTAAACCCTATTTACGTATGACCCCAGATCCAACCGCTTAGCTTTTGCTTAAATTCATTTTTTATGTAGTGCTGAATATAACTTTCAAAAACTCACAGGGTTAAAAAATTAAATCCTATATTCGCACTTTAATTTAATTTTTTAATTTTTTATTATGGGTAAAGGAACAGTAAAATTCTTCAATGATTCTAAAGGCTATGGCTTTATCACTGAAGATGGTTCGAGCGAAGATCACTTTGTACACATTTCTGGTTTAATTGACGAAATACGCGAAGGTGACGTTGTAGAATTTGAACTACAACAAGGAAAAAAAGGACTAAACGCGGTAAATGTGAAAGTTGTAGACTAAGACACGCATAAACTTTTTTTATATAATACCCCGACGATATCGTCGGGGTTTTTTTTGTCACTATGAGCCCTCAAAAGTATGCAATCAGAAATTTGTTTAACTTTTAACGCAACCTTTGACCTATTTATCGTCTATACTTAAACAAAAAAACTGTTTTTCCTTAAAACCGATGTACCACATGGTTGCTTTCTTTGTTATTCTTTCCATTTTAATAGTTATCAATGTGGGATTGTTGTTAATAACTACCGATAAACAAAAGAACTAATACCTCTTGCTCCTCCCCTACAAATCGTTGAACATTTTTTGCTTAGCCTTTTCTCCTGAGGGATTCCACAGGTTTTCTCAATTCATAACATTTATCCTGAAAAATAGCGAAATCGACGAGAAAAGTATATTTAGGAATTGGGGAAAACTTATATTGCCCTAAAATGGCAAGAAGTTACATTTTGTTTAACTTTACTTCACATTTTAATAATATTTCGCAAAAAAACCCGTTATTTTTGAGCAATAACCAAACTCTACCCTAAAAATTTTGAAAAATGATTTATCTAATCAGCACACTTGCATTCTTAATACTTCTAAATATCGTTCTGATGAAGTATAGTGCTACGGAGGTTGAAAATTTTTAAAATTTTTCCGCTAAAGTAGGGTTTTTCTTCGTTGAGTTGTTTTTAAGTTAGAGTAAGACAGCATATCTAACGACAGCAAACAACCCTTGGATGATTACCTTCTTCGCCATTCTAGTTCTACTGATTCTGCTAAACTTGGTACTACTGGTAGTCAGTGTAGAAACGCCATTTGACGCTACCAAGGATAAAGAGTAGTTCACCGAACCATAACACTACCGCAAAGTGTAATGTGAGCTTATTTGGGCCAACATCCCATTTGATAAAGCAATAGGCATCTCGGGCTTTATCCTACTTTCATTAATTCTACATCAAAAATAAGGGTCGCATTTGGCGGTATTACACCACCTGCCCCGGCACCACCATAACCTAAGTCAGAAGGTATTACGAAACGAGCTTTATCGCCCACTTGTAATAATGCGATACCTTCATCCCAACCTCTGATGACCTGACCTATCCCGAGTTGAAAAGCAATAGGTTCATTGCGTTTATAGGAAGAATCAAAAACACGACCGTCTAACAAAGAACCCTCGTAATGCACCGAAACTTGTTGGCCGCTTTGTGCTTTCGCGCCATTCCCCTTTTGAATAATTTTATATCGAAGGCCGCTCTCAGTCTCGTCAAAACCTGCCGCAATCTTATCCATTTCGGTAGCCTGTCTTGCCTTTTCTTCGGCTTCCCGCTTGGCTTTTGCCGCCGCCAAACCATTAAACGCTGCCATGGCGTCCCAATTTTTAGCCTCCTCACCTACTCTTACGATTTCAAGGCTTTCAATTACATCGCCTTGCGCAATGGCATCTACAGCTTCTTGGCCCGAAGATACATGACCAAAAACAGTGTGCTTATTATCTAGCCAAGGGGTTGCAACATGGGTAATGAAAAACTGACTGCCGTTGGTTCCGGGTCCTGCATTGGCCATAGAGAGCACCCCAGGGGCATTGTGCGTAAGATCTGGATGAAACTCGTCATCAAACTTATATCCAGCATCCCCTGTTCCTGTACCTAGGGGGCACCCACCTTGAATCATAAAATCTGGGATTACCCGGTGAAACTTGAGTCCGTTGTAATAGGGCTCACCCTCCGATTTTGCGGTGTTTTTTCTAGTCCCTTCTGCCAATGCCACAAAATTACCTACCGTTCCCGGGGTTTTGTCGTGTGTTAGTTTTACAACTATTTCTCCTTTGGTAGTATTGAATTTTGCGTAGATACCGTCTTGCATAATGCTCTTCTAAATAAAATCGTTCGTATTTTATGAGCGGCAAAGGTACCTCTTTTGTTCGGAGTTTAAAAGTTTACATCATGACAGTTATGCCTATTTCCAATTCAAAACAACGCTGTAAAAAGCCTGTTCTTTGTACGACAAAAAAACATTCCAATTTCTTTGCCCTATTATGAATTAAGATTTGGTTTTATAGAACCCGTCGCGAGTTGTTCTTTTACCTGCGAATTTTGCATTTTGCACTCTAATGAAGACTTCATTCCTGGTTCCAAACAACAATTCAAGATGATTCCATATGGTGGGTTCAATCTCCCGCGATTCCGTAGCTATCGAACAGATAAACCAAACTAGCCATTGCAGCGGCACCCAATTCCAATTCGCGCTTGTTGACATGTTCAAAGGTATCGTTCGCTGCATGGTGATGGTCAAAATATCGTTGGGAGTCTGGTCTAAGACCTGCCAAAACCAAGCCTTCTTGTTTCAATGGGTTAATATCGGCGCCGCCGTAACCTTTCTTAAAAAAATGAATCAAGTATGGCTCGAACAGTTTTTTCCATTGCAAGACCTTTTGCAAATCGGCATCGGAGCAGTCGAACGAAAAACCCCTAGGCGTAAAACCGCCAGAATCGCTTTCCAAGGCAAAAATGTGCTTCTCTCCTTTCGCTTTTGCTATCTCTGCATATTTATGACCACCTCTTAGTCCGTTTTCCTCATTCATAAAAAGCACCACACGAATCGTACGTTGAGGACGATAACCTGTGGTCTTTAAAAGTCGAAGTACTTCCATACTCTGAACGCAGCCTGCACCATCATCATGGGACCCATCTCCCAAATCCCAAGAATCCAAGTGTCCGCCAACAATCATGATTTCATCGGGATACGTACTACCCGTAATCTCACCAATGACGTTAAAGGAGTCGACATCTTCCAGTTGCTTGCAACTTTGTTTAAAATAGAATTTTGTAGCAGGATTGAGCTTTAAGGTGGTACTTAGAAATTGCGCCCCTTTGGTGCTGATGGCCGCAGCAGGAATTCTTTCGGCAACCGGTGTTTTCCCATAGCTCATTGATCCGGTATGGGGAAAGTCGTCTAGCCGTAAATTCATAGAACGAACGATGACCCCGACCGCACCGTATTTTCCGGCTTCCTCGGCACCGGAGTATCGCTGATCTACACAGCCTGAATAAGCTTGAAACGTACTGATGAATGTAGGATCCATGGGACGATTAAAAAACACTATTTTCCCTGTTATCTTTTCTTTTCCCAGTTCCTTCAATTCTTCGATGCCCTGTACCTCGACTACTGGGGCCTTTAATCCGCCCAGAGGGGTAGCGACCGATCCGCCCAAGGCACAAATCGGTAAATTAGTGGTAACCCCAGGTTCGGTTTCCAGGTAGGCAAATTCTGGGTTTCCCCTCACCCACTTGGGCACCTTTACAGGTTGCAGCCATACTTTGTCTAGCCCTAGGGAGTCTAACTGTGCTCTTGTATATGTTACTGCCTGTTCTGCCTCTATCGAGCCGGAGAGCCTGCCACCGATTTGATTCGAAAGGTAATTTAGCCAATTATATGCTTTCCCATTCGTCAAGGCAGTATCAAACAAAGCCTTCAGTTGTTTTTCATCGTTGGTTTGGGCATAGGCTTGACCAACTATTAATAGTATAAGGGGAATAATCTTCTTCATTCTGTTTCCTTTTGTAACTGCTTTCTATAATCCTCTAGGTTCAATCTGATCTTATCATCGAGTTCAGGTTCTTTGATATCGGAATACCGGTGAAGCACGTTCCCCAAAATAGATGCGAATGTAACTCTGGCCGCCCTTTTATTGTCAGCAGGGATTACGTACCAAGGCGCATGCTTCTTTGAGGTTTTGTTGATCGCTTCTTCATAGCATGCGATGTACGTATCCCATAACTTTCTTTCTTTTAAATCTCCGGGAGAAAATTTCCAATTTTTTTCTTTGAGATCCAGTCTTCTAAGCAACCGACGCCTTTGCTCTTCCTTTGAAAGGTGAAGATAGAATTTAAGGATTATTGTGCCATTTTCAGCTAGGTGCCGCTCAAAATCATTGATTTGTCGAAAACGCTCATCCCAAAAACTTTGGTCGATATCCTCAACCTTATGAACCCCCGGTATATGCTCACCCAATATATACGATGGGTGTACACGTGTAACCAAAACATTCTCATAATGGGTACGGTTAAATACCCCAAACTTGCCTTTGGGAGGCAATGCCAAATAATGTCGCCACAAATAATCGTGTTTCAATTCCAATTCTGTCGGAACCTTAAAGCTGTGTACTTCGACACCCCGTACATTAAAATCTTTAAAAACTTCCCGGATAAGACTGTCCTTCCCAGAAGTATCCATTCCCTGTATACATATCAACACACTGTACTTACCATGGGCATATAAAGTATTCTGAAAATCTCCCAATGGCCGTCTAATCTGTCGTAGTTCCTTTTTAAGCTCTTTGTCGGAAAGCCCAAAATCCTCAAAAGTAGGGCGATCTGAAAGCTTTATGGTTTGATCTACCTCGTAGGTAGTCGTATTTATTTCAATCATAGTGGGAATATAAAATATTTTCATCGTTGAACGGTATAAATTGTTAAAAAAAACAGCCGTTTATCAACTGAAAGCTTCGCTTTGTCCAATATATCCAAAAGACGGTACCATCCATCGAAAAAAATGGGCCTCAAGCCCTCTTGTGCCTACCTTTGTGCTGTAAAATGCCCAAATTTTACCATCAATTCACGCAAGCCATGAAAGCGTTATACCTAGTTAGCTACGCGCTTATTTTTATCTTTTTTACTGCGTTCACGACGACTGAGGCTTGCGAATACGCGGAATCCAACATTAATTTTATCAAGTCCCAAACAGAGGAGGCACTTTCTAAAGATGACCTTAATCTAAGTAGATACCATGCCTACAAAGCCCTGAACGCTATTGAGAAATCGAAAAAACAGCTAAAGGAATGTGGTTGTGACTACGCTACCATAGGTATTGAAGAAAGTTCGTATTTGTTGAAACGGGCTACCAAGGCCAATTCCCTAAACGATACAAAAAATCTTTTAAAGCGATCCCTCATCAATACGGAGGAAAGTTTGCGAGCCATCGTGGCACATGACGTACATAAAAGCAAAACTTCAAAAGACCTTTTGGCCATCAATACACAAGGCGACCCGCTCGATGAAGACGGTTTGCCAGAAGATCCGGAAACCGTATTGAAGCGACGAATCGATACTGCTTTGGAGAAGTATCGAAAGTCTTTGAACAAGGTGGTAGAAACCGTGAATTGCAAGGAAGCGAAGGCCTTTGCAGAAAGGGTATACCAACAATGTGAACAAGAGTTACTGGTTCCCGATCTTTCTGAAGGAAAAAAATACTACAACCTTCAAACGCAAAAAATTACCGCTGAGGCGCTAGAACGTATCGGAACCTGCGCCAGCGAATAACTTATATGTGATGGTATTGTTTTAAGTGCCGTCACTTCGTCATTTCGTATCCATATTTTCAAAATGAACACACTTTCAACGAACTATTTGCTGGCAAACAATGTAACATCTGCCTCGCTCACTTCTTTACCTCCTAGTATGATTAAACGTTCCACTACATTTCGCAGTTCTCGAATATTCCCGGTCCAGTCGTAGCCCTGCAATAACTTGATCGCACCGGACGAAAAGATTTTAGGTGCCATGCCTTGTTCAGAGGTTATTTTTTTTGAAAAGTGTTCAATGAGCAAGGGAATATCATCACGCCGGTCGTTTAAGGCCGGAACCTTAATTAAAATGACCGCTAATCGATGGTACAGATCTTCCCTGAACTTACCATCAGAAATCTCTTTTTTCAAATCTTTATTGGTCGCTGCGATAACCCTGACATCGACCTTGATATCTTTATCGGAACCGACCCGTGATATTTTACTCTCTTGCAACGCCCGTAACACTTTTGCTTGGGCAGATAGACTCATATCGCCTATCTCATCTAAAAAAATCGTACCCTTGTTCGCTGCCTCGAATTTACCGGCCCGGTCTTTAACTGCCGAGGTGAATGCGCCTTTTACATGACCGAACAATTCGCTCTCGATCAATTCCGAGGGAATTGCGGCACAGTTGACCTCAATAAACGGGGCGCTGCTTCGGGGACTTTTTTCATGTAGCCAATGGGCAACCAGTTCCTTTCCGGTGCCATTGGAACCCGTAATCAGCACTCGGGCATCGGTAGGCGCCACTTTTTCTATCATATCCTTGATAGCGCTGATTTCCTCGCTATTGCCTACCATTTCATAGTTCTTGCTTACTTTTTTCTTGAGGATTTTATTTTCGACCACCAACTCCTTACGGTCCAAGGCATTACGAACCGTGGTCAATAAACGGTTCAGATCGGGCGGTTTCGAGATGTAATCGAAAGCTCCGGCCCGCATCGTATTTACCGCGGTATCCAAATCGCCATGACCCGAAATCATGATGAACGGAATTTCAGGTTTTATTTTTTTAGAGGCCTCAAGCACCTCTACACCATCCATCTTTGGCATTTTTATATCGCAAAGCACTAGATCAAAGTCATTATTCTTTATTGTCTCCAACCCCTTGAGTCCGTCTTCCGCCTCATCCACCTTATAGGTATCGTTTTCTTCGGAAAGAATCTTTACCAACACTCTTCGAATCGCAGCTTCATCTTCTATGACCAGTATCTTTGACATGCCTATGCTTTTAAAAAATTGATATTTTAAATCCAGTTCGAAGATAAAAATTTCCTTCGTCATTAAGGGTAAATGCTCGGTCCCTATTTCCATCCCTTATGAGCCCTTCTTGAATTAACGAATACCCTGCAAGGGCATACAAAGAGATAACCTTATTGAACTTATACTGATACCCTAACGCGGCAACCAAAGCCGAAAGCGAAAGCGATGTACCTATATCGTCACCCGGTAGTGCAATCTCTTCCTGAATATTTACAAAATATCCGTCTAAAAAGAGTACCGATTGAAAAACGTGTTTCTCCTTCAAGTGGTATTTAAAGTCCATGCGAGGAATACCTAAGGTATATGACCAGTTTGGATGGAACCTTTTATTGTAATTGATAATCGGCAGCGGATAGGGAAGTCCCGTCGCACTATTAAAACTGAGTCCGAGAATGAGTCGTTGCGGTTTTTCGGCCTTTGCCATATCTTTCCAGAAGAGCAAAGAGCCGTTGATCAAAAAGTCATTATTATCAATGCCCATTTCAAAATTTGAGGCCAAACGAGGGGTAACGATACCCACCACACGCCAATCGGGATTAATTTTGAAGATATACCCTAAATTCAAATCAATAATATGAAGTCTTTCCAAGGTCTGTACTTCAAAAGGGAGCGGAACATCGAATTCGAACTCGTACCGATTGTATTCAATTCCGGTAACCAAATACTTTTCCTCTCCTACCTTGTAGGGCACATTTGCCACTGCCCGGTACCGATTGGTTCTAATACCAAAATCGTTTTCAGGTATTACGGTATATTCTAGCCGAAAGAGATCGGTCGTTTGGCCATAGCCCGCAAGGGAACAAGCAAGCAAAAAAATAAAATTTAAGATGGCCCTGGACCACCCTTTCCGTTGTCTACCCATTCACGCGGTTCTGCTGAAATAAATGAACGTCTCTTTGCGGGAACGGAATGGTAACGCCATGTTCCCTAAATTTGGCATCGATACTGTACCGAATAGCGCTTTTTATTTTAGGATCTCCAAAACTATCATTCGTGTAAAACTGAAGGGAAAACAAAAGGGCCGAGTCTCCAAAATCCTCAAAAAGCACAAAAGGTTTGGGGCTTTTCAAGACACTTCGTTGTTCTTGTGCCACTTGTTCCAAGATGTTGGTCACCAAGGCGACATCGCTCCCATAAGCAACACCAACTTTTACATTTTCCCTTGTGGTCTTGTGATTTTGGGTATAGTTGTAAATGGTTTCACTGATAAACTTGTGATTGGGAATGATTACTACTTTATCATCTCGTGTTATGGCCCTTGTAGTACGCAGCTTAATTTCAAAGACCCGTCCTACTTTACCATCGACCTCAACGATATCCCCCACATTCAATGATTTATCCAAAATAATGAAGATGCCCGCAATAATATCTTGAAAGAGTTCCTGTAGCGCCAACCCCAGACCCACAAAAAGCGCTGCAGAAGCAGTGATAAGGAGTGTAATATCAATACCTGCCGCACTTACGGTAATGAGCACCACCAGGATATACACAAAGTACTTGATAAATTTGAAGATACTGATGAACTTCAACTTATCATCGGCTCCCATTTTACGGGTGAAAAGCGTTCTAAGCCACTTCAACACGAAACTTGTCGCCAAAAAAGAAATGGTGAGCAATAGCAGAAGTCCGATTGTAATATGAATCGAGTTTTCACCTTCGCCGAGGTGAAGTCCCAAATTCAAAAAATCTTTTATGGACCCCCAGACATCGTCTTTTAGGATTTCTTCTACCTTGCTAGTGGTATCTTGCATCAATATCGCAACCATTTGAACAGTTCTTTATAGCTTGGCTTTTTACCATACATGAGGATACCGACACGATAAATCTTGGCAGCCAACCATACGATGCCGACAAAGGTAGCCACTAAAAACACAATAGAGGTAATCAGTTGCCAAATAGGCACACCCCCCTCTCCGACTCCCCAAGGCAAACGCATCAACATAACAATTGGAGAGGTCAATGGAAAAAGGGAAAAACCAACAGCGATAGGTCCGTGCGGGTTATTGAAAACAGAAAAGAACCCTACATAGATAGCCAGTACCAATGGAATAATAATGGGGAATATGAACTGTTGTGTATCGGTCTCATTATCTACCGCCGCACCAATTGCCGCGTAAATGGAACTGTATATCAAATAACCCAATACAAAGTACACCAAGAAGAACGAAACCAATGTGAACAATGGAATCTTTAATACCTCCTGTGCATAAAGTCCTAAGGTCTCGTTCGATCCGGGAAGCGAGGGTGCCAAATTTCCTGTCGCATCGGGCATCATGGTCTTACCCGTGGTGAGGGTACCGGCATCAATATTGAACAACGCCATTGCAACAAACAGCAAAAGGCTTGCAGAAACGATCCAAATCGCGAACTGGGTAACCCCCGCTAAAGACGTACCAATAATCTTACCGAGCATTAACTGAAATGGTTTTACCGAAGAAATAATCACCTCTATGATGCGGCTCGTCTTTTCTTCAATAACACTTCGCATTACAAAACCGCCGTAGATGATGATAAACATCATGATCAAATATCCAAAAGCTCCACCGATCGCCGCTTTGATCTCATTAATGTGTTTTAGATTTTGCTCCCCATTAAAGGTGGCAATGTTCATTTCAAAGTCGGTATCGATAGTCGCAAAATCTTTTTGGGAAACCCCCATCTCCTGGAGCCTTCGCTGCCGTAAACGCTCTTCAAAAACAGATTCGATCTTTGCCAGCAATATGGTATTAGGGGCTTCCTTAGAATAAAAGAACGCATTTTTGGCTACTGCTTCAAGATTTGCCTCTTTCGGAATATACAACAATCCACTATACCCCATTTGTGCCGTGGAATCCTTTGCGGTAGTCAAATCAACGTCGAAAAAACGCAAATAGGATACACTTTCGGTCGTGTGAAAATCAGTGGTGAAATAGTCGCTCTCGTTCAAAATGGCGATAATTCGTTTATCGCCGTCGTTCAATTTTGTAAGGTATGCTACCAACACGACCAAGGCTACCATCAGAATCGGACTGAGAAAGGTCATCACAACAAACGATTTGTTCCGGACCTTCGCCAAATACTCTCTTTTTATGATCAACGGTAATTTACGCATCTATACCTTTCTCTTGAACGGTTCTAATAAATATCTCATCTGCCGATGGTACGGTCTCCTCAAAACTGCTCACCTTGCCTTTGTCGGAAAGATAGCCCAATAATGCGCCGGAATCATCGGAAGGTAGTTGGACGGTAAAATCTACCTGTTTTTCAACGGAGTCATAGCCAGCATTGGTCATATTGAATTTAACCCCTACTTCTTCCAAAAAAAGTGGACCATTCTCGATGGCCATCCGCACTCGATAGGTATTGTTCTTATAGGCTTTTTTAATATCGGAGAGTTTGCCATCCAATATTTTTTCCGATCGATGGATCAATGCAATGTATTCACATAATGCCTCGACCGATTCCATCCGATGGGTAGAAAAAATAATGGAGGTACCTTCATTTCTTAAATTCAATATCTCGTCTTTGATCAAGTTGGCGTTAATAGGATCAAAGCCACTGAATGGTTCATCAAATATCAACAGTTTGGGTCGATGCAACACGGTCACGATAAATTGTATCTTTTGGGCCATGCCCTTCGAAAGCTCTTGCACTTTTTTGTTCCACCAATCCCCTATTTCCAATCGTTCGAACCAATGTGCAAGTCGTTTTTTTGCCTCGTCCTTTTCCAGTCCTTTTAACCGAGCCAGATATAGGGCCTGCTCCCCTACCTTCATACTTTTATAGAGGCCACGTTCTTCGGGAAGATAACCGATCATTGCAATATGCTCGGTCTTCAAGGGCTCCCCATCAAACCAAACCGTTCCTTGGTCCGGGTAGGTAATTTGATTGATGATACGAAGAAGGGTGGTTTTTCCTGCACCATTGGGTCCTAACAAGCCGTAGATACTATTTTTGGGAATTTCTAAAGAGACCTTATCGAGAGCGGTGTATTTTCCAAAATATTTGGTGACTTCCTTAGTAACCAAAATGTTGTTCATGCAAGAAATTTTATCAAAGATAGCCAAATGTTTTATTTTGTTTTGAAAGCTCGCAGTAGTGGTAGGAGTCAAAAAACAAAACCCACCCTTAATTGGATTAAGGATGGGAAAAAAATTGCTATGAAAAAGAAAATTAGTATTGGTTTCCCAATACCAAGTCAAATATACGTTTTTATTTTAAAAATGAAATTAAAATATGTTAAGAGAACATATCTTTAACCTTTTCAAAGAAAGATTTATCCGATTTTTCGGGCTTTGGCTCAAAATTCTCGTTGTTCTGCATACGTTCAAAAAACTCTTTCTGCTCTTTGTTCAATTCCTTCGGTGTCCACACGTTTACATGAACCAGCAAGTCACCACTGCCATAGCCATTTAAGCTAGAAATACCTTTTCCCCGAAGGCGCAATATTTTACCCGATTGAATACCCGATTCTAGCTTAATACGCACTTTCCCCCCAACGGAATCAATCTCCTTGGAAGTACCCAAAACGGCTTCCGATATACTGATATACAGATCGTAGTGCAGGTTATCCCCTTCACGTTTCAAAGTCTTATGGTCCTCGGTTTCGATGGCCACTAACAAATCGCCAGGAACTCCATTGCCCGGGGCCTCGTTTCCTTTGCCCCCGACCTTTAATTGCATGCCTTCCTCGACGCCCGCAGGTATTTTTATAGAAACGGTCTCTTCTTTGACTTTTAGCCCTTGGGCATCGGCATCGCTGGGTTTCCGGTCTAACAACTGACCACTACCGCCACAATTGCTACAGGTAGCGGCTGTTTGCATTCTACCTAATATAGTATTGGTGATTTTGGTTACTTGACCACGTCCTCCACACGTACTACAAGTCTTATAGGTAACCCCATCGGCCTGGACTTTTCTACGTACTTTCACCTTTTTTTCAACACCGTTGGCAACCTCTTCCAAATTCAGTTTTACCCGAATGCGCAAATTGCTTCCTTTGGTTCTTCGTTGACCTCCACCAAAGCCACCAAAGCCGCTAAAGCCACCGCCGCCACCGAATGCACTTCCGAAAATATCACCGAATTGGCTGAAGATATCGTCCATATTCATACCTCCGCCGAAACCACCTCCACCTTCGAAGGCCGCATGACCGAACTGATCATAACGGGCCTTTTTATCGGGATCGCTCAACACTTCATAGGCCTCTGCCGCTTTTTTGAACATTTCTTCGGCTTTGGCATCACCGGGGTTTTTGTCCGGGTGGTACTCAATGGCCTTTTTGCGATAGGCCTTCTTAATCTCGGCCGCCGAAGCACCTTTACCAACTCCCAATATATCGTAATAATCCTCTTTCATATATTTCTAGTTTCCGACGACCACCTTTGGATGGCGAATGATTTTATCCCCCAAGGAGAAACCTTTTTCAACAACATCGATAATCTTACCTTTCATTTTTTTACTGGGTGCCGGTATTTGGGTAATCGCATCGTGCACTTCTGCATCGAAGGCGTCGCCCGCCTTGATGCTAATTTCTTGCAGCCCTTTGGACTTTAATGTTTCCTTGAACTTATTTTGTATGAGTTCTACCCCTTTGAACATTTCGGCATCATCTGACTTGGAAAGCTCCTTCATGGCACGATCAAAATCGTCCAACACTGGTAACAACGAAACCATGACTTCTTGTCCGGCTGTTCGGAAGAGCTCCATACGTTCCTTGGAAGTTCGCTTTTTATAATTCTCGAATTCCGCGAAAAGACGTAAAAATTTTTCCTTTTCCTTGGCAACTTCTTCCCGAAGTTGGTCTTCTACGGATAATTCTTCTTTCTCTTCAGTGGTTTTGGTTTCTTCGTTGGTAGTACCGGCCTCCTTTGTTTCAGGGGTATCCCCATCAAGGATCTCCTCTAAATCTTCGGCCCTCTCTTTTTCGCTCATGTGAATGCAACTATTTATATTATCTGTCTAAGGCAGGCAAAAGTACTGCCAATTCTTTAAAAATGTCAAAATGTCATCAAGTAAATAGCAGATGTTAGTAGGATACTCTTTGAAGACCATACAATAGGTGAAGTCTGCTCTCATCTCTTGGAAGGGCTTTTTCATTAAACCCGGTTTTAAATCGGGTCGCATGAGAAAAAGACGAGTTTCAGGGAAAGAACCAGATGAGTAGCAAAAAATGATAAGAAAGAAACTACCGCCAAGATATTCTCAATTGTTTATTCATATCATATGGACAGGTTTCACCAAAATCGGTGAACCTAAAGACCATATTTTTTGAGGGTGTTTAAAAGCCGGCTTAGAATGCAATAGTTGGCCGCTAAACATACTCTTTCCGAAAAACCACGTCATCGGTATCGGATGCTTTCGGTGTTAGATAGATATTTTCCAACGTCTTACAAATATTCTGATGATCAAAAACAAAACCTTCCTGTTCGATTTTTTTAGAGCTTACCCGTTGGCTTGCGAAGAGTATATAAGACATCTCCCCTAGTATCGTCTGCATTACGAACTTAGGAATATTCGGTAAAAACAAAGGTTTGTCAAGCACTTTGGCGATTTCCTTTATCAGTTTGTTATTGGTAACCGGGTTAGGGCCTACACCATTATAAACCCCTGATAAGCCGTTTTCTAAGGCAAACAAAAAAATACGGGCTAAATCTTTGATATGAATCCAAGACTGCCATTGGTTTCCCGAACCAAAAGCTGCTCCGGAATAATATTTGATTGGTTTTGCCATTTCCGGAAGGGCGCCTCCTTTATTCGACATGACCAAACCGATACGTATTTTTGATATCGGAAAGCCAAAACCATTTAAGGTATCCGCTTCTTGTTCCCATTTTTGTACGACCTTACCAAGAAAACTGTTATCCACCCTTGGGTCGGTCTCCTCGTAATAATCGGTTAAGGAATTGGGATAGATCCCTATCGCAGAGGCCGAGACGAAAGCACGTATTTGGGAGGCATCTATCTGCTTTAGCCCCTTGTGTAGTGTTCTAAGTGTATTTATTCGACTCGAAAGTACTTTTTTCTTGTATTCGGGAGTCCAACGTTTCGAAATACTGGCACCCGCCAAGTTAATAATTGCCGAGACCCCTTTGAAACAGTTCATATCTATTTCTTGGGTATCGGGATTCCAATAAAATCCCTGATATTTCTCGTCGCCGACAATTTTATCTCTCCTGGTTGTGAGATAATTGACAGCTATATTTTTGCTATGACAAAGTGCTGTAATCTCACTACCTACAAGACCTGTTGCACCGGTTATCAATACTTTCATATGACAAAAGTATGGGTTTTCATAGCGAAGCCGAATAAGTTTAATTTGGATTTAACAGAGTTGTTTAACGTTATCTTAAAGTACGGACGGGAAAAGCAAGTCTTTCTTTTTCAAAGATTTAAAGGGCCGGATTTCGTCGCTCGAAGCATTTCTCTTTTTCCTGGAGGACCTGGCAAACGCTCAACGAGAAAGCCGACCGACTGCATTGCCCGTCGTACACTTCCTTTTGCGGAATAGGTTACGAGGATTCCGCCAGGTTTCAAGGCCGCGAACATCTTCTGGAAAATTTGCTCGGTCCATAACTCGGGTTGTACCCGTGCTCCAAAAGCATCAAAATAAACTAGGTTAAACAAATCCTCGTCAATGATCGAACGAAAATCTTTCTGTTGCTTGTGAAGCACAAAACGGTTATCAACATGTATCGGTGTTTCCCAGGAACATTTGTGCAGTTTTTCAAAAACCGGTTTTAACGAGGGTACCTGCAACTGCGAAACATATTCCAGTTCACTCCATTCTTCCGAAGCAATAGGATATGCCTCAACCCCTGTATAATGGATTCTCAACTGCCTTTTTGCCGCTTCCAATAAGGTTATAAAGGCATTCAGGCCTGTTCCAAAACCGATTTCAAGGACTGAAATTTGGGAACCTGAACATGCATCCAACCCATTTTTAATAAAAACGTGGTAGGCTTCCTGAATTGCACCGTGTTTGGAATGATACTGCTCGTCCCAATCCTCGATATGAATTGTTTTTGAGCCATCTCCCGTTGTTATGATACGACGTTTCAAACTATTGTCTTAGAAGCACACCATCCGCCTCAAAACCCAGTGTCTTTTTAGGTGCGGTGATTTTTGCTATCTCGGCTTCGGACCGGCCGGCGTCCTTTGCGTAGTGTCGCTGATCTTCCAAGCTCATTTCTTCCACAAAAGCCTTTCCGTTGACCACCACTTCCTTACCCGCAATATCAGTTGGCATAAAAAAGCCGTAATCCTTAAAACGAACCATGGCCTGTTGCCCGTCGGTCAGTTCAAGTTTCATCCAGCAACCCTTGGCCTGACAAACCTCGACAACCCGTGCCGAAAACTTGGTCATCAATGTATCAGATACGGCCAAAGTGTTATATTTTTCGGTCATTTCAGCAGCATTTAGACTTCCATTCGTATCGATATGAGCACCAAAACCGTTAGAAGAAACAGCCTGAGTGGTCTCCCCATTTGCTATAGGTTCCCCATTTTGGCCTTTACAACTGTATAAGACCAAGAAAAACACAAGTAATATGTTAATTCTTTTCATATCCTTCAAAAATTAAATCCACACAACAAAATTGGTCATTTTTAAAAGAAAAACGAAAGGCTTATTTGTATATTTCATAAATTTATTTTTCAAATGCAATACCCATGGAAACGACGACATTGAACATTCCCATTGAAAAAGCAAAAGTCTCCAAAATTGATCAAGTAGATTTCGATAATCTGAATTTTGGCTCGGTCTTCACCGATCATATGCTCGTCTGTGATTACCGAAATGGTGCTTGGGAGGTCCCTCGCGTTATTCCCTACCAAGCCATTAGTTTAGAGCCTTCTGCAAAAATTTTTCATTATGGCCAATCAATTTTTGAAGGTATGAAAGCTTACAAGGATGTCGATGGAAAAGTTTGGCTTTTTCGCCCTTCCGATAATTTTAAACGCCTAAATATCTCGGCGCATCGCATGGCAATTCCCGAGTTACCCGAAGAGTACTTTATGGGGGGGCTTAAAACCTTAGTGCAACTAGACTCGGAATGGATACCTCAAAAAGAAGGAAGCTCCTTGTACATAAGACCTTTTATGTTCGCCTCTGGCCAGGGTTTCCACGCCTCACCTGCAGACGAATACAAATTTGTCATCTGTTTGGCGCCTTCCGGTTCCTATTTCTCGGGAAAAGTACGCGTTCTCATCGAGGAACAATATTCAAGGGCCGCTAACGGCGGTGTGGGCTATGCCAAAGCGGGTGGTAATTATGCAGGGCAGTTTTACCCGACACAGTTAGCTATTGAAAAAGGGTACAGCCAGGTGATATGGACCGATGATAACACGCACGAATACATTGAAGAAGCCGGGGCCATGAATATTTTTGCACGTATCGGGGACACTCTGATTACGGCACCTACCAGCGATCGAATTTTGGATGGTGTTACACGAAAAAGCATCTTGGAAATCGCAAAAGATGAGGGTATCAAAACGGAAGTCCGCAAGATGAGGGTAAGTGAAATTGTCGAAGCGGCTCAAAACGGGTCCCTGAAAGAGTTGTTCGGTGCAGGTACGGCCGCGGTCGTATCCCCAATTTCAGGTTTTGGTTATCAAGGAGTTGATTATGAACTCCCAGAACTTGCCAATAGTTATGCCGCTCTCTTAAAGAAAAGAATTACCGACATACAATTTAACAGGGCCGAGGATAAGTTTGGATGGCGCTACAGTATATCATAGCTAACGTAGCTGCTAGACAATATGACGCATTAAAGATAAAAAAAGAGCCTCCTGAGGCTCTTTTTTTATTTATCCAGTACGGCTTGAATATCCGGTTTAAAATAATTGGGGCCCTTTAAAACCTTACCGTCTTCCCGATAAATTGGTTTCCCATCGGCCCCTAGCTTACTCATATTACTCCTTTGGATTTCTTCGAACACTTCTTCGATTTTATGCTGCATACCATGTTCAAGAATGGTACCACAAAGAATATAAAGCATATCGCCCAACGCATCGGCCACCTCTACCAAATCGTTGTTATTGGCAGCTTCAAGGTATTCCCTGTTTTCTTCGTCCATTAAGTTAAAACGCAGTTGGTTCTTGGCGGTACCCAAATCTGCCCGTACGATTTCGGAGACGCCCAGACCGAACGAAGTATGAAACAATTCTACAGCACGTATTTTACTTTTCATTCAGATTACTTTTTACGTTAGTTTTGCATAAAAATAAGGAATATGTTCACCACTGGGCAACTCATTTTCGCCGTCTTGTTTATCATCGTTTTTACCGTTGCAATTATATTTACCTATCGAAAAGACAAAAAATTACATTCCAAAAACTATACCGGCGTAAAATGGGTAGGTATTTTCTTTGTCATTTTCATAATTATTCTGTTCTTCATTAAATTTTTTATCAAAAATTAACAGAAAACTTATGCTCACCACAAAAATCGCCGCTTTCACAACAATATCCTGATTTCTAGCGTAAATCATAACAATTAGCGTAATTTTGCGTTATTCATCTTACAAAGGGGCGATAATGATGACTTTTTTTGCAATACTTTTTATTTTGATCGGGGCAAATGCCATATTTATGTTTTTTAGCTTGAACGGAACTTCCGAAAAAGCGGGAAAAGCAGATAAGGCTTCCGCAAAGTCCTCCGATGCTAAAATCTATCCTATAGATTTTATAGCTTCCAAGTTCAAAAAAGCGGTTTAGTTTTATACCTTTAATGCTTGTGCTTTAAGGTATATGCTTAATTTGTTTTTGAATCAGCATTACTTTTTCATTTTTCCTTTATAGTTTGAACCGTTCAAAATGAATGGAATAAAACCATTATTACTTGTTTTTCTTGGCGGTGGCCTGGGAAGCCTGTTACGCTATTTGGTAAGTAAGACGTTGAATGATTATTTTCAGCATTTTTTCCTGGGAACCTTCCTAGTGAATATTGTCGGTTGTTTATTGATCGGTTTCATTCTAGGGATTTCATTAAAGGAAAACCTACTTACGGAAAGCCAGACTCTATTATTAACGACTGGTTTTTGTGGTGGGTTTACCACTTTTTCCACATTTGCATTTGAAAAGCACTCCTTACTTCGTTCTGGCGAACTGATGCACTTCTCTTTCTACACACTCTCAAGTATTATTGTAGGGGTCATTGCCGTAGCATTTGGTCTTTGGCTGGCCAAATTGTTATAAAAATCACTTCTTAACCTAGTTTTAAGTAGTTTTATAAATAACTCACTTCTTTCGCTAAAAAATTAACAATACTTCAAAAAACACTCGATTTTTACAAAGATTCCTAATTTTTTGTCACACCCTCAAGTTAAGAAATCGTTAATATTATAATTTTTCACCTCTTTTAATATTACACCCCTAAAATTTAGGGGGTTTATTTATTATAAACATAAAAATGACTTAACCTTCCCTAAAAAAGAGAGGGTACTAATATTTTTAAAATATATTTACCCCGATAATTTAAAATCAAACAAATGAAAAAAATCGAGGCAATTATTAGAAAATCAAAGTTTGATGATGTCAAAAAAGCGCTTCATCAAATCGAGGTGAACTTCTTCAGTTACTGGGATGTAACCGGGGTCGGAAATGAAAAACAAGGTCATGTGTATCGCGGTATCACCTACAGCACGACGGACATTCAACGAAGGTATCTATCCATTGTAGTATCGGATGAGTTTTTACAAAAAACGGTCGATAGCATTCTGGAATCGGCCTACACGGGAAATGTGGGAGACGGAAAAATATTCATATCGGACGTGATCGAAGCTTATCGCATTCGTACCAAGGAAAACGGACACGCCGGAATCAACTAAAACTAAACCAACAAACGACACTATTATTATGGACGCAGGATTATTTACAGCTAACAATGTTTGGATGATGGTATGTACCGCTTTGGTATTCTTCATGCATACCGGTTTTGCCTTTCTAGAAATCGGATTGACCAGACAAAAGAACACGATCAACATTTTATTCAAGAATATTTTTATCATTACGGGTGGACTTCTCCTCTACTATGCCTTTGGATTCAATTTGATGTATCCCGGTTTTGAGGATGGGGACGCAGGTCTTCTAAAATTTGCCGGATTCGGTATCGGTGCCCCAGAGGGCGGAATGACTCCCGGATATGCCGATGGTGGATATACTTGGTGGACGGACTTTCTTTTTCAAGGAATGTTTGCTGCTACAGCAGCCACTATCGTATCGGGTGCTGTCGCAGAGCGTATTAAGATAGGCTCCTTCATGATTTTTGTACTATTTTACGTAGGTCTTGTTTATCCTATCGTAGGTGCTTGGAAATGGGGTGGTGGTTTCTTGGATTCCTGGGGTTTCTATGATTTCGCCGGTTCTACTTTGGTGCATTCGGTAGGTGGTTGGGCCGCATTGGTCGCCATTGCCTTACTAGGCGCTAGAATAGGAAAATTTGGCGAGGACGGAAAACCCAAGGCAATTCCAGGCCACAGCATTCCTATGGCTACCGCCGGAGTATTGATTCTTTGGTTGGGTTGGTTCGGATTCAACGGAGGTTCCGTACTTTCAGCTGACCCCGAATTGACCTCCTTGGTATTGGTCACTACTAGTTTGGCAGCTGCCGCTGGTGGGTTTGGTGCCTTTTTGCTTTCTACTTTATTATATAAGAATTTAGATCTCACCATGTTCCTTAATGGTATCTTAGGTGGATTGGTCGGTATTACCGCTGGGGCGGATCTTATGTCACCCAATGAAGCTGTGGCTATCGGCTTTATCGCCGGTCTTATCATTGTCGGAGGTGTCGCCTTGATCGACAAGTTGAAATTAGACGATCCCGTTGGTGCCGTTACCGTTCACTTAATATGTGGTATATGGGGCACATTGGCTGTTGGTCTTTTTGGCAGCATGGCAGGATTCGATCAATTTCTGGTTCAACTCTATGGTGTATTGATCGTAGGAGCGTTTTGTGTAATTACCTCGCTCATTATCCTTGGAGCCGTAAAAGCCGTTGCCGGACTACGGGTTTCCAAAGAAGAAGAGATCGAAGGATTGGATCTACACGAACATGGTATGGACGCCTACCCCGACTTCATGAACGAATAACAATCAAAAAACAACGAACGGAGCGTTTTGCAGAACGCTCCGTTCTATAACCGAAATCACTTTTTACCATTAAAACAATCGTCCTGATCAACTCAAAAGGACATTCTAAACTTATTGATATATGAAAACGATTATAAATACAAAATTCGTAAAAAATACTTTTACCCTAGCACTTATGTTGCTAGTTACCGCATTTTCGGTTGCACAGGAAGAGGAGGAGGAAAAGAAGAAATTCTCTTTTAGTGGATCAGTAGATGCATACTACCGAACCAACCTTGGTGGATTAAACAAGTTTATCCCAGACGAAAACGGGGATGTTATTGCCTCTCCTTCCGTACCTGGCACCTCATTTGCCAATCGCCCAGGTTTTGCCTTGGGAATGGCTAACCTAATCGCGGGTTACGAAGGGGAAAAAGTCGGTTTTGTCGCCGATTTGGTTTTTGGTCCACGTGGAGAAGAAGCTGTTTTTGGTTCCCCAATAGGATCTTCCAATATTGTGAATCAATTATATGTGTATTGGAACGTAAGCGAAAAAGTCACTCTTACCATGGGTAATTTCAATACTTTCTTAGGATACGAAGTGATTTCACCTACCGGAAACTTCAACTATAGCACTTCTTACATGTTTTCTTGGGGACCCTTCTCACATGCTGGTATAAAGGCCGATTTTGCACTTTCGGAAGATGTTAGCTTAATGTTGGCCGTTATGAATGCAACTGACTTTACCGATGTAAATGTATTTGGCAATTATACCTTAGGCGCTCAGTTGGGCTACTCAGGTCAATACCTAAATGTACTTTACGGACCTCAAGGATTCGGTGAACAATTAAATACTACCGGTTCAATCGTCGATACCGATATTGAATCTACTTTCCAGATAGACTATACCGGAGGGTTTGACTTATCAGAATCTTTTTATCTAGGTATCAACGCAACCTATCAGGACACTGACGGATTTGGATTTTACGGTGCAGCTCTTTATCCTCAAATTAAAACTTCGGATACGTTCACCATCGGGTTACGAGGAGAGTACTTTCAGCAATTGGACGAGGGAGGGCCTGTTTATTTTGTAGCTGGAGCCGATCCAGACATTAGCGTCTTTGCTGCGACCCTTACCGGAAGCCTCGAAGTAGGAGATTTGACCATTAAACCTGAACTACGTTTTGATAGTGTATCCGAGGATGTCTTTCAAAATAGCGATTTAGAAGCCGAAGGTAGTTTAGCCTCCTTTATACTCGCCGCAGTTTACTCATTCTAAACCGAAATTAATTGGTTAGTAGTTTATAGTTTGATTTACATTGAAATCCCGGTCGTCAGCTGACCGGGATTTTTATTCCTTTTTAAATGCCTTTACCCCTGCCAAAATGGCAATATCCAATGCATTCACTGCCGGTACTATAGGGCAGGAATATTTTTTATTATAAGTACAATACGGATTATAGGCCCTATTGAAATCGATGACGATGCTATCACCTTGGGGAATTCGTAGATCAATGTAACGCCCACCACCGTAGGTTTGTTCCCCATTCGTGCGATCCGTGAACGGTAGAAACAAATAATCTGCATACCCTTCTTGCTGCATCAACTCTTCATTTTGATAAATCTCCAATTCGAACCGGTTTCCCTTTAATTCAAATTGAGCTATACCATATACGCGTTCTTTTGATTTTCTTTCTGTAGTAGTTGGCATTAGAAAAGGGAGCGCTTCCGGGGTCAACACCAGTTTTGCAAGCACCCGATAGGTCGTATCTATTTCAAAAAAATCGAGTGATTCAAAATCTTTTCGATAGCGATCTGGTAAAGGGGAGGTTTCGGGGTCCTTGAATTCAGCATTTAACTTTTTTTGAAATTCCAGCACATCGGCCGTTCGGGAGTTCTCGCTTACTGCTGCCGTCTTCTCAACTTCGTCGTGGTATTTTTTACCTTCCTTACATCCCAGTAACAGTATCATTGCCAAAAGATAATAGTAACGCATCTCCTCAGTTTTGTATTCAAAAATACGATTTTAAGAAGTTCTCTATGTATGAAATAGGTTGTACCTTTTAAACCGAAAATCTGAGTCAAATGAGAAAAATACCCGTACTTATAGCCCTTGCGTTGTTGATAGGCGCCTGCAAACAAGAGTACCCAACGGAGCCAAAAACCACGGCATCCAGAATTCTGCCAACACTGGAACCGGACCGCTATAATGTCGCTTTCCTGGTCATGAACGGCACCTACAATACCGAGTTCACTGCCCCTTTTGATATTTTTCAACACACCCAATACCGAAAAAATATCAAGGCAATGAATACCTTTACCGTTGCCAATACCCTAGAGCCCATTACCACTTTCGAAGGGGTGCGCATCTTACCGGATTTCGATTATACGAAAGATGCATTGCCTACGATCGATATTTTGGTGGTTCCAAGCGCCGAGCACCATTTAGATTCCGATTTAGAGGACGCTAGGATGCTACAATTCGTAAAAAAAGTGGATAAAAATGCACTTTACATGACCAGTCATTGCGATGGTGCCTTTGTTTTGGCAAAGACCGGTATATTAGATGCTGTGACTTCCACGACCTTTCCCAGTGATATTGCTGCCTACCAAAAAATGTTTCCGCAGTTAAAAGTACAGGATAGCGTGCTGTTCGTTCATGATGGCAAGTACATTACCTCGGCAGGAGGTGCCAAAAGTTTCGAAGCGGCCCTGTACCTGTGCGAAATACTCTATGGAAAGGAAATTACCGAATCGCTAGCCAAAGGGCTGGTCATTGATTGGAACCTGGATAGTGTGCCCCATCTTACTCTTCAATAGGTTCGTACCGGGCATCTTTAAGGTATTTGGCAATGAGCTCGTTATACTCCGGTGCAATACGCAACAAAGCCGTATGTTCCAAAGTGTACAGGGCATCTTTGTCGGTATACCCATTCTTTAGGAGTTCCTCCAGATAAAACAAAGCAGTTCCGTAGTCATCGATCAAGGCGCTATTCGAAATGACCTTTAGATAGTTATCATATTCCTTGGGGGCCGTAATCGTTTTCAGCATCCATAAAAAATTCAGGGCTTCTAGATCAGCTGGTTCTTGCGAACTGATCAGGTCTATATTGTCTTCGACCAAAGCGTTTAGGTAACCTCTTAGACGCTGGCCCATTTGTTGGGTAAAGACATTGACGTTCTTCTCATACTTGGCGATTTCTTCCATCTGATAGGTCCACCACCCTAAATTATTATAGTTGTAGGTGCGTATGTCTTCTTCTAAATAATAGTCATAGTCATCTTTTACAAAAGATTCTTTGAAAAGCGCATTGTTATGACTTCGGTTCTGACTTCGGTATAACTTACTTCGTTTGATGGTCTTGATATTACTTCGTAAGGAATCGGTACTGAGGTGTGGTTGATAAATATCGATCATTTCCTCTATCAGGTGGTGCGCCAGAAGCGCTCTTTGATTCGTCATAAGGCGATTGACTTCATTTAGATTCTTACTGTAGGAAACATTTATGAGCGTGCTGTCGGTAGCCGTATGCTTTTTAGCCATCGATGCGAGTGTAGCTATTTCCAGCGCTTTTTCAAGATAGCTCGTTGGGGGCCATTCCGCTCCAGCTTCGTATACCAATAGCTGATTCGGAAACCTTTTTTTGTTCAATTCTTTCTCGATGTAGAGCATTTCAGGGTAGCTAAAGTCGCCCGTGCCCACTAAGCCAATAAAGTGAAATGGATTCCGACTGGTCAAAAGCTCCATATTGACCACTGGTGAACCTATGGAAATGACCCCTTCAACTTTTTTGATGAATGTTGGTACCATAGACGCAAAACGTCCTCCGCTGGCATAACCGGCAGTATAGATTCGATTACCGTTTATCGGAAACAAATCGACAACATTTGAAAACAACCGTCCCGTAATAAGTATATTTTCGGTAATCGAAAGGCTGTCTTGTACATTATTGGAAGAAGCTAGAATATACCCTTGTTTTTCTGCGGCTTCCCGAAACATGTTCAACGATTGCCTTCCCCTACCCTTCATATCGAATACAAAGACCACGGGCCATAATTTAGAGGAATCGAAGCTTTTGGGAATATATAGGGCATAGCTTTCAGGAATAGTATCGCTCACGGGGATAGCATCTATTACCGTTCCCTTTTTTAGCGCCAGATTTTGTGCCGTTACCGAGAAAGCGACCCCCAGAGTCAATACCAAAAAGAAGTGTTTCATTTGCCTACAATATTGTGCTTTGTTCTTGTCAATGAACCCTATATGGGAGAACGGGCATTCACTGCGATTTGTTAATCAAAAATAAGGCCAAACCGTTCCCGTCTTAAAATTAAGCAATATTTTGCCTGTATGGTTAAGGGAGGTTTACATACAAACGGACCTATTCCCCGATCAAACCGATTTCAACTCCTTCAGAATAAGCAACTTTTACCTGATGACCGTGGAACGCATTTTTGATTGCCGCATTTGAATTGAAAGTAACTTCCCAAAAATCATCGGGCAATACATATGGTCGTACAATTAAGGTAATGCTATGCGAATCAAAAGTCAGTATCCCAATCTCAGGTTTGGGGTTGTCCAGAACCTTAGGTACGGTAGCCAAAGCGGTCTCAATAATTTGCTGTACCCGAGGAAAGCTTTCCTCATAGGGCATGGTCACCTCCAATTCCAAGCGGATCATCCCTCTTTCGGAATAGTTGGTTACTACAGAATCGGTAATCATCGAGTTTGGGATGATCAGTATCTTGTTCCCGGGAGTCAACACATCGGTGCTAAAAATACCGATTTCCTCTACCCTACCAAATTTCTCCTCGACTTGGATCCAATCACCCACTTTATAGGGCTTTAATGTCAAGATCAAGATACCCGACGCAAAATTGCCCAAACTGCCTTGCAATGCCATACCGATCGCAAAACCGGCAGCGGCCAGAATAGCGAACAAGCCCGTAAGATCCGCCCCTAAGACAGAAGCAATGACGAACAAAACAGCACCTTTGAGCAACACACCCACGGTAGAGGAGATAAAAGGGCGCAGCGTTTCGGAGAAACCAGTTTTCTTAAGTGCGGTGCGCGTTAAATCGACCAACTTTTTTACCAGCTTAAAGCCAACCCATAAGATAACCCCAGCAAGAACTATTTTGGGTATATAAAATACAGCCTTGTCAATCGCTATTTGAAGATACTCGTTAATCTTTTCCCATTCCATACTTTAAAATAAGCGATTAAATCCCTTTCCTACAAGTTTAAATTTGTTTTTATATTGCAGTACTTTCCATAAAAGACCTGTGCACAAAAAACCGACTATCTATGCTCGAAGATGAAGATCCAGGGAAAAGCCATGACGAGGTAAGGGCCATGCCCATTTTTAAAAAAGCGGAAGAAATACTTCAGTTGGTCGATAAGATCACCGTAATCATTTCGGATAAGGCAATACAGGCAAAAGAAGGATATGAAAAGGACATGATGGAGGAATACATTCGTTGGATGTCGGAAAATGCCATGGTCATTCCGGTAAAAATAGCGGGGGCCGAAGCCGGAGACCTCTATGGTATGCGAATGGAAAATGCGGCTATCATACGAAAGGCCGCCCGAGAAATACAGACCAATTGCACGGGATTGGAAATGGTAGGTTTCGGGGAAGAAGATTACCTGGAATTATTGCGAAACGAAATCGAGGCATTTCGATTGTTGTTTGCCGAATGGGTACAGGGTTTTGATAAATGGAACTATATTATTGATCGTTGGGGACTATTCAATCCGCCTGGAGTCAATTACAACGATCCCGATCCAGATGACGATATTCCGTTCGATCCTTCCGATTTTTTTGATGAAGACTGAAACTCGGGCCGCAAACACTTCCTATTTCTCTCTATCTATTTTGGCAACGGCTTTTTGAAAGCGCTTCAGCTCTTCCTTTACCTGAGGGAGCAGAATGAACAACCCGATCATATTGGGTACCAACATTGAAAAGATCATCGCGTCTGAAAAATCAATTACAGATCCGAGGCTTGCAGCGGCCCCAATGACCACGAAGATGCAAAAAATTGTTTTATAGGTGTACTCCATGCGTTTCTCCCTCCCGAATAGAAAAGACCACGCTTGATAGCCATAATACGACCAAGAAATCATAGAGGAAAACGCAAAAAGAATTACAGCAAGGGACAGTACGTACGGAAACCAAGAAATTCCGCTTTTAAGCGCATTGGAAGTAAGCACCACACCTTGTGCATCTGAAATTTCGACCCCTACCACCAGCTGCCCGGTTACTATCAATACCAAAGCGGTCATGGTACACACGACCACTGTATCTATAAATGGTTCGAGCAAGGCAACCAAGCCCTCACTAGCCGCATATGATGTTTTTACCGCCGAATGTGCAATGGCCGATGAACCAATACCCGCCTCATTGGAAAAAGCGGCCCTTTTAAAGCCTTGAATAAGCACCCCTATAAACCCACCGGTAACCCCTTCGGGACGAAAGGCGCCTTCGAAAATGGCCCTAAAGGCTGTTGGCAAAGCCTCGTAATTAATAATCAAAATTGAAACTACCGCGAGTACATAGACACCCACCATTGCAGGAACAATCTTATCGGTGACCTTGGCAATCTTCTTGATTCCCCCAATAATTACAACTGCAACCAAAATTGCCATTACCAGGCCAAATAACCATCCTTTACCATGTATAAAGCTCTCTTCCCCACCTGTTACATACTCGAAGAGCTGAAACGCCTGGTTTACTTGAAACATATTGCCCCCACCAAAGGAACCTCCGATACACATAATCGCAAATAGGACCGCCAATAGTTTGCCGAGTCGGCCCAAACCCCTTTCTTGGAGTCCGCGTCCCAGGTAATACATGGGACCACCATAGACTGTTCCATCGGCAGTTATTTCACGGTACTTGACCCCTAAAGTACACTCTACAAATTTGGAGGCCATTCCAAGAAAGCCTACTAGAACCATCCAAAAAGTCGCTCCCGCCCCCCCAATAGAGAGCGCAATGGCAACCCCGGCAATATTCCCAAGTCCTACCGTAGCCGATAAAGCAGCGGTCAGCGCTTGAAAATGGGTGACCTCGCCAGCGTGTTCCGATGTATGTTGGGTTACGGTTTGCGAAGCTTTGGAACCACCTAAAGAAGAGGGTTCCACAGGTACTGGGACCGTTTCCAAACTGTCGTAGGCACCCCTGACAATTTTAATGGAAGTACCAAAGCCGCGCAAGTTGATCCCTTTGAAATAGATTGTAAAATAACTCGCTCCAATGATGAGTACGACCAATACCCAAGGCACACCTATAGTATCGGTCAGGGGAATCTGCCATAAAATAGCCTCTACGAACCAACCGGTAGCATTTTCGAATTGTTCGTTAATGCGCTCATCAAGTGATAGAGCGTATTCTAATTGTGATATGATATGTATTAATACCCTTTCATAGTTCATAACCCAAGTCTGTTGATCGGCGGTAAAACTGAAGGTTTCCTGCCAAAATCAAAAGGTTACGCACTGTTTAAAAAAGTGGCGCGGTTAAGTAAGTATTACAATGATAGGAATAGATTTCTCCGCTGTTAAGGCTTTAGCGTAGCATATTGAACCAGATTGTTCTTTTGGGCGTATTGTATCAATTGGCTTTTGCCAGCGGTTCCACTAATTTTCAACACTTTTTTTATTTGATGTATATGGGCCTGAAAGCCATCAACGCTAATGTGCATTGCCTCGGCTATTTCGGTATATGATTTTTCATCGCCCAAAATGGCCAAATTGCCCAAGACTTCTTTTTGTCGACCAGAAAGTTCTATTTTGCTTGCTTCTGTCAGCATTTTCAATTCTTTCTTTAGTCTGGAGATGGTCGACAGATGACTCTCATTGGCCAATAACAATCGTTCCTGGTTTTTCTCTAATTGTTTTTTCTCGGATACTATCGCCTCTAGGCGTGACTGTTTCTCTTCCTTTTCCGATAAGAATTTCCAGCTATATAATAAAATAGAAAACAAGAGAATGAATAGAAACTTAAACGAAATGCCGGTAACGACTCCTATCAACTTCCAAGTATCGGCGGTCATAAAAAAGGGAACTTGATCAGCCGGGACAATACGATGGGTAACCGCTGTAACGATCAACAAAAAGAGCACAAAGCTCGGGAGGTACATAAAACGCATCTTTCTGTTACTGAAAGCCCTATTCAGTGAGTGCAATAGAGCAAATGCTACCACTATAGAAATAGGAATGTCTATGAGCCATATCAGTGAGCTACTAATAGCGGCATTGGTGTAGGACGCCGTAAAAAACACGAAAATCAACATCGCCATCATCACTGAATAAATCGAGATAAACTCTTTCTCGGAAAACCTAGAAACAAATCGAACTACCATATTCGGTCTTCCGTTATGCTCTATAGAGGGCAATGACAATAAGATAAACATTGAATTCAAGAGCGAAACAAATACGCCTGAATATACCAGTACCTTATAATCGGACGACCAAGATAAAAGGGAAACCGATAACAAATTGATACTGGCACCCAATCCCCAGATAAAAATGGCCCATCCGAACCATAGGATGCCTTTTACCCCGTTGGGACCAACTGCCCCTAGCCGTTCCTTTTTATAAATGCGTTGAATAACCACTGCCGTTATCAAACAGACTATGGCCGTAATGGCGTACTCCAGCGTCACAACTATTGATTTTTGGAATTTAAAGTTACTAAAATGAAGTTGTTATCAATGCTTAAGTAGTGTGTAACCATGGGGTGTTGACAACTGCTTGTAACAGCACCTGAATATAAATCACCCTAAATTCACCTCACCTGTCTATTCGCATATTATGCTTCTCTTTGGATATGGGCATTTCGCACTACGTTCGACAAAATAATGTGTGTACGCGTTTCCCCATATTGAATCAGTTGGTCAATAAATCGCTCTAGGTGAAATTGATCTTTCAAAACTACTTCCATCACGATATTCTCATTACCGGTTATTCGGTAGCAATTAATAACCTCGTTTAAGGTACCGACCAAGGTTAAAAAAGGCTTTAACTTTCCCATAAATGCCCGCAACGTAATTATGGCCCTCAGTTGATGACCTGTCAATACATGGGACACCATCGTGTTATACCCTTCTATGATTCCCATGTCTTCCATCTTTTTCACACGTTCCGCTACCGCCGGGGGTGTCAGGCCCACTTTGCGACCTATATCGGCGAACGAGGCGCGCGCATTTTCCTGAAGACAAGTAAGTATTGCCCAGTTTAAATCATCAATCTTGCTTTTCAAAATTTTAAATACTTTATTTTTTGTAATCAAAAGTAAATAATACTTTTTACTTATTATTAAAAAGGAAAAAAATTCAAATCGAACGTAACTTTATAATTCCCATTTTTTGCTGAAAAAGAAAATGTCCCGAAAAAAATTACATAGTGTTCCGATTTACAAAAAAGCGTTGGAACTTTGTCACATGAGTAGAGAAATTGTCTCTTACGTGACTTTTAACAAAGATTTGCTTCAACTTTATCGGTCCCAGAGTTTGCGAGATCATATGGCAGATGCCTTGCTGACCGATGCAATCTTGATTCCACAACAAATTGCCCAGGCTGAACGGTCACAATCGTATTCTGAACGAATGAAAAGTGCGTCGTTCATCAATATCATGATCCGAAACATTAATTCTTACTGTATCGGGCTTGAAAAAGACGGTGTAAAGGAAAAGGAATACATTAACTTGCTACGCTCCGAAATCAAAAGTTTTCGTTCTTCCTTCAAAAAATGGCGTAAGTCGCTCTCCTAAGGTTTTCATAAAGACCGCCCCTTCTCTTCTTTTGCATTCGTTTTATTGAAAAAAGTCAACT
Organism: uncultured Flavobacteriaceae bacterium; assembly: GCA_947493175.1. Lineage (GTDB taxonomy): Bacteria > Bacteroidota > Bacteroidia > Flavobacteriales > Flavobacteriaceae > Pelagihabitans. The sequence continues at coordinate 360,333 of CANLQD010000003.1, forward strand.
TTTGTTATCGAGCCTGTTGTGAATCCATTAATTTTGGCAACTAAGATTTTTGGGTTTGAAAACTATTATGCTCATTCATTGTCGCGATAAAGCGGGAATCGTTCACGCCGTCACTGGCTTTGTACGATTCAAAGGTGGTAATATTATCTATCTTGACCAGCATGTAGATAAGCAAGCTGATGTTTTTTTTATGCGATTGGAAAGTGAATTCACCTCCGACACTTTGGCCTTGGCCGACTTGCAAGATCAATTTGCCCAAGAGGTCGCCAAACCTTATCAAATGCATTGGGACCTGTATTCTGATGAGGGCCGACCAAAAATGGCCCTTTTTGTTTCTAAGTACAACCATTGTTTGTATGACCTATTGAGTAGGTTTCACGCAGGGGAACTACCTGTTGAAATTCCTTTTATCATTAGTAACCACAACACTCTTGAGCACATTGCGAATCAATTTGGCATTCCATTTTTTCATATTCCGGTAAGCAAAGATACCAAGGCCGATGCGGAAAAAAAGCAATTGGAACTATTGCGGTCCCATAAGGTAGATTTTATCGTTTTGGCACGGTACATGCAAATCGTAAGCGAGCATCTAATTAACCATTACCCACATAAAATCATAAACATTCATCACTCTTTTTTACCTGCTTTTGCAGGGGCCAAACCGTACCATGCCGCTTACCAAAGAGGAGTAAAAATCATTGGTGCTACCAGCCACTATGTAACCGAAGAACTCGATGCAGGCCCCATTATAGAACAAGATGTGACAACGGTATCCCATACCCACAGCGTGCAAGATTTTATTACCAAGGGTAGAGACTTGGAAAAAATAGTACTTTCCAGGGCCGTAAAACTCCATATTGAACGTAAAACGATGGTGTACAACAATAAAACGGTAATTTTTTCGTGATAATAGTACTCAAGAAAATCCCATGACAAAGAAATTTTTCATTTTCATCGTTCTCTTTCAACTGGTAAGCTGTGGAGAGCTACAACAAGTGGTGAACCAATTACCACAAGGAACGCAAGGAATCGGCAACTTGGAAATAGCCAGTGGTTTGCGTGAAGCGTTGGACAAAGGCATTGACAAACAGGTGAGCCAGCTCACCAAAACTGATGGTTTTTTCAAAAACGAGCTGGTGAAGATCGTATTGCCCGAAGAACTGCAAAAGGTCGATAAGACCTTGCGGGATATTGGACTCTCGAAATTGGCCGACGAAGGTTTAAAAGTACTGAATCGGGCCGCCGAAGATGCCGTTAGTGAAGCCACACCAATTTTTGTAGATGCCGTAAAGGGAATTACCTTTAACGATGCACGCACTATTCTCATGGGGGCCGATAATGCTGCAACGCAATACCTTGAAAGCAGCACCAGAACAGCATTATATGCGAAGTTTAAACCCGTTATACAAAACTCTTTCGATAAAGTAGGCGCTGATCAAATCTGGAGCAATCTTATTAACAGATACAATGCAATACCGTTGACGAAGAATGTAAACCCCGATCTTACCGACTATGTAACACAGGAGGCTTTGGAAGGCGTATATACCATGATCGCTGTCGAAGAAAAAGAAATAAGGTCAAATGTTGCGTCGAGAACAACCGACTTGTTGAAAAAAGTATTTGTACTTCAGGATCGGTAAGTAATGTTAACCTTCAGCACTCCCTATTCGAGTACTTGGAGTAAAAGATAATACCCTCCAAGCTAGCTTCGGAACGAAACCGACATGCGATATCGAACCAAAACTGAACTCAAAACGTTGGGATACAACTCTGCAGTTTCTGTGTACCTATGGTTTTTTAAATACGAGTCTTTCCAATAAAAAACTGTTAGAACCATACTATTTTGAAAAAGATTTCGTTTCTGTTAAAAAGGGGAATCGTAACCATTTGCTAAAATTGATTTCATTTGGAATTACCTCTTTTAAAAGATATTAGCATAAGAATTTGAGTTAGTAATTTTTTGAGTTAGTTAGTTTAAAACCGGTGGGAGCACCGGTTTTTTTTGTTTCCGACCTCTTACCGTCTTTCCCTATGAAAAGGTTTTTAAATGTTAAAACGGGGTAATATCTTATCGGGGCTTACCATTTTAGGGAACTTTTAAGGTTTTCTTCTCATATTTTAACTAATTTAAAGGATGCTAGTTCATCATCAATCAATCATCAATCATCAATCAATCATTAATCATGAGACAGACAGGGAGTATACTGTTATTGGCCCTGCTCTCTATTACGTATCTTTATCCTATTCCCCCCATAGATATTAGAGAGAATCTTTCGGCCATCCGCCCGGTTGCAATCACCGAACCCGATCCCTTACATGAAGCCGAGACCTTTTACAATCAGGGCGAATTCCTCTTGGCTACACACTCCTATAAGAGTGCCTTAAAAACCAATTTGCCCAATGAGCGTGAAGCAGCCGTATATAAGAAGTTGGCCTTAAGCTATGCCGCCCTTGAACAAGTGGATGAGTGTATCCTCTTTTTGGAACAATCACTTATTACGGAACTAAATACCGATGTGTTGGTAGACAGCGGTTTTGATCCCGTTCGAAACAGCAACCAATTCGCGGCTCTGGAAGAAAAATACACCCCTAAGTTTACGATTTGGTCATTCATGTACCTATACGTGGCGCTTATAGGTTTTTACATCGCTGTAATTCTTCATTTTAAGAAAAAAATAGACCCGACGGCAAAAGCATTAATTAGCAGTTTCATCTTCATTCACTCATTTTTTATCCTACACATTTGCCTTAACATCACCAACTATCAATATAAATTTCCGCATTCATATCTGATGTCGACTGCTTTTTCCTTTCTCTATGGTCCTCTTTTGTATTTGTACTTTAAACGAATCACCCAACAATATTGTTTTAAGAAAAGCGACTTTTTACATCTGGTTCCCACTTTACTATTATTACTGCATTTGGTTCCTATTTACGCCATGTCGGCCGAGGAAAAAATAGGGCTTATGCTCAATAGGGTTGTAGGCGGAATGAACCCTGGGGATTCTACCTATATGACGCTGCTTGTCATCTTAAAATTCGTTTCCCTTGTTGTTTACGGGTATTTCGTTCAAAGACTGTATCGCCAGGCCAGAGTCAATAAAGAATTAAGCGAAACCAACAAAAAATGGCAACGTAACATATTTGGGATACACGCAGCATATATTGTTACCTACGGGCTCTATGGTGTTTTGATCATTAATCACATCGCATCAGGTTTCTTTTATCACCTCCCTATCGTTGCCATGTCAATGATGGTGATGTATCTCGGATTCTCTGCCAGTGTACAACCGAACGTATTCAGCGGACTGTATTCTTTTGAAAACCAGTTGTTCTTTAAATACGAAAAGTCGGGTTTAACACAGAGTCTCTCAAACGAACTTAAAGAAAATCTGCAAAGACTGTTCGATTTGGAAAAAATCTACAAGGAAAATGATATCAGTCTAGAGTCATTGGCCAATCGTCTCAACACCACACGACATAATGCATCTCAAGTAATTAATGAACACTTTGGAATGAACTTTCACGAGTTGATCAATAAATACCGCATTCAGGAGGCGAAACACTTGCTTGATTCTGATCGCCATAAGAACTTGAACATTATAGATATTGCCTACGAAGTTGGCTTCAACAACAAAGTAACATTCAACAAGGCATTTAAAAAGGATACGCAACTCACACCAAGTCAATATCAACGCAGCAAAGCCAACGATATACACGTAAAGTACACGTAAGCTTTCTTCGGAACGGTAAATGCTTATAGGGCTTGCCCTAAAGCAAGGGATTAATGCTTTATTTGGTGGTATAACAATATGTAAAGGCAGCAGCCCTGAGATCTTACTACTAAAAGGTATTCTTCTGTCTCATTTTTTAGAGTAATTATTTGAATTAGCTATCAAAACAACTCAGGGCTGCATTTTACGGTTCTTTCCGTCACCAATTCCGCATCGATATAATCTCTTGGTATTAAGACTAACGATAGCTCCTTAAAATATCATCATTCAGATTTTGTGAGGAATCGTTCCAAATTGACGTATATCATTCCATTTTCATTGAATCGATCAGGTACTAAAATTTCGGCTTAGCTATCTAACACCAATCGTAATATTTTTAAAACCTCATCATTAGCGGATGTTTTACTTGGTTAGTGCCCCCCAGTACCTTTAGCCCCGTTCCCTATTCTTCTGGTCGACAGGCTTTGATAATCAAGAACTAGCATACTGTTTGACTACCTAAGTAAACCAACTCGGGACAAGCCCAGGAGGGATTAAAAAAAATGCAATACTGATTTCGATACGGGTGTCGGAGCATTTTAAATATCGATTATAGAGCCAACAAAAAATTAGAGATTCTTTACACCTGATTGCCTCCCTTCCTTAATCCCAATAGTAAACAGCAGTTGACCTTTGAACCTCCTTAGATAAAAGAAAATCCAGATAAAATGCGGCCTTGCATCTAGGTTTAAAACCCTTATCCGGCGAAAAAAGGTAAAGTAGGGGTAAGTATTTATCGGAAAAGTAAACGTTTATGGGGATTTCCTTAAAACATGTTAAGAGACAGTTACTTTGGCCCGATTGACTAAGTTAAATGTTAAGATAGCTCGAAATAACTTACTCTTATTTAAGTTAACCATATCAGCCTTCACCCAACTACTGTATGCAGCTTACTTCCTTGAATAGGTCGTTTTGCGCTTTCCCATACATACGATGTCGATTCAAGACTAACTTAATAAAATTCTAACGTATGAAAAAAAAATGCAATTGGTTGTGTATGCTGTTTCTCTTCGGAATTACAATGGCATTTGCACAGGAAAAAACAGTCTCTGGTACGGTCACGGACCAAGATGGTGTGCCGTTACCGGGAGTAAACATTTTGGAAAAGGGTACCACCAATGGGATGCAGACCGATTTTGACGGCAACTATGCCATTCAGGTAGCCGAAGGACAAGTTTTGGTATTCTCTTATCTAGGCCTCAGAACAGTCGAAATTACCGTAGGCTCGGATGACATGGTGAATCTACAAATGGAAGAAGATTCACAAGCATTAGAGGAGGTTGTTGTTACGGCGCAGGGTATTGTAAGAGAAAAAAGATCCTTGGGATACGCCGTTACTACAGTTGAATCTGGCTTGGTCGAAGCAAGACCGGAAGCAGATATTGCCAGGGTATTGAACGGAAAGGTCGCAGGGGTGAACATCACAGCGAACAACGGACTCTCTGGATCCGGAACAAACATTATCATTAGAGGTTTTTCCTCTGCCACCCAATCGAACCAACCTCTATTTATTGTAGATGGTATTCCTTTTGATGGTGGTACGAATACCCAATCTAACTTTTTGGACGGAAACACTGAATCGAGCCGTTTTCTGGATATAGATCCCAACAACATTGAGAGTGTAAGCGTACTAAAAGGTTTGAGTGCAACGGTACTCTACGGTAATAGAGGTAGTAACGGGGTAATTCTTATAACTACAAAGGGTTCCAGAACGGGCGAGGCTCCGAGTAAAACAGAAGTATCGATTACCCAATCAGTATTCCAATCGAAAGCCATACTTCCAAATTACCAGGATAACTATGGTGGTGGTTTTCACCAAGGTTTTGGTTATTTCTTCAGCAACTGGGGCCCTCGTTTCGACCGTACCGATGACGATGGTATCGCAAATGCCGCCCAATATGTTGGTGACGGACCTGGAGGTGTGGCGATCTTGCAGCATCCTTTCAACTTTATAGCCGACCCTACGCTGATCGCAGGTTTTGAAGATTTGCTAAACGATCCGTATCCTTATAAACCCTATAATGGAGTAGAGGAGTTTTTTAGAACAGGATATGTCTACAGTACCTCGGTAAACGTAAGAGGTGGTTCCGAAAAGGTAACTTTTAATGCGAATTATGGCAGAACCGAGGACATTGGTTTTACTCCTGGAAACGATCTAATACGTAACAACTTTAGCCTAGGGGGTAATGCCCGACTCTCGAACAAATTTACGGTAGCAGGAGTTTTCAATTTTGTGCGCACAGGGTTCAGATCACCGCCAAATGCCGTTAGTACCGGAAGTGGTGCCGCCTTTGATGGTGGTGCTATTTTTGGGGATATCCTTTACACCCCACGTAGTGTAGATCTCACCAACCTTCCGTTCCAAGCAGCAGACGGTCGTAGTGTTTACTATCGTTCCGGTAACGATATCCAAAACCCATATTGGACGATCGCCAATGCGAAAACCTCGCAATTCACAGATCGTTTTCTTGGCAATATCTCGTTAAGCTACGAACTAAATGATTGGCTCAACCTTACTTACAGATATGGTTTGGATACCTATACGGAATTGAATTCCTATGGACAGAACAGAGGAGGGGTCGATGGCCCGGTATTGGGTATTTTGAGAACCTCCGCCGCTCGAAACAGTATTAGTAACCATGACCTCATTTTAACGGCCAATAAAAACTTCAATGAAGACATGAACCTTAATGTTACCCTTGGGGCCAACAGCAGGAGGGACGTTTTTCAAAGAGATGGTCTTGAAAGCCAGGGCCAACTGGTTTTTGGTGTCTTGGAACATTTCAATTTCACCACTCCATCGGCAACCAACTCGTTCTCTGGAATCAATATCAATCGAGATTTTGAGGAAAACCTTGTGGGTATTTATCTAGATGCCACTTTGGGGTACAAAGACTATCTATATCTGAATGCAGTGGCCAGAAATGACTGGTCATCCACCTTGGAAAGAGAAAACAATTCGCTCTTATATCCCGGGGCGAGTGTTTCCTTTATTCCAACAGCTGCCTTCCCCGCCTTACAGGGAGATGGCCTAAATTATCTTAAAATGCGTTTTGGTTATGGTTCTTCAGCCAGTTTCCCAACTCCTTTTAATACACGAGACGTACTAACCTTGGGTGCAAGGGCCTTGGTCGATATCAATGGGAATGTTGTTTCCGGTAATACGGTTGCAAATACCTTGGGGAACCGGGACCTAAAACCTGAGAGTATTCGAGAATGGGAATTAGGGTTGGATATGCGTTTCTTCAATAGTATGAATCTAAATGTTAGCCTCTTCGAAAAAACGACGAAAGATCTAATTACGCAACAACCCTTGGATAGCTCAACAGGATTTACAGATACCTTTGTCAATATTGGTGGAATTCAAAATCAAGGAGTAGAGGTTGATTTTGACGTCGATATTTTAAAAGGGGGCGCGGATCGGTTCGGTTTTAATCTAGCAGGTAATTTTACGGCTATTGAAAGTACGGTGACAGAGCTGGCCGATGGTACCGATAATATCTTATTGACTTTTGGAGTCGCAGGGGAAGCATCCAACTACGCTGTTGAAGGAAGACCTTTTGGGGTATTCTTAGGGTCTACTTTTCTCAAGGATGACAATGGAAATAGGATTGTAGGCGGCAACGGCCGCTACTTGGTCGATAACAATATTTCGGAAATAGGCGATCCAAACCCAGATTGGACCACTGCCTTGATTCCAACATTCACTTATAAGAACATTACACTTTCGGCAAACCTCACCTATCGACACGGGGGGGATGTTTATTCTATTACCGCGGCCTCGTTGATAGGACGTGGAACGGTAGATGCAGACAATCCTATCGATCGGGAATCGAATTACGTACTTCCCGGTGTTTTTGCCGATGGTACTCCCAACAATGTGGCCATTAGCTCTACCGAGTTTGGTTTCAACACCTTCTTTGGCGGTGACATCAATGAATTAAGTGTTTTTGACGGAACTACCATACGACTACAGGAAGCTTCTTTGGGCTATTCCATTCCTCAAAAACTACTCGAGAAAACACCGTTCGGCAGTATGTCGTTCACCCTATCAGGGCAAAACCTATGGTTCAAAGCCGTTAATTTTCCCGATAACATCAACTACGACACAAACGCATCGAGTGCCGGTGTAGGTAACGGGCAGGGTATCGATTATATCACAGGACCATCGGCAAGACGCTATGGATTCACGGTAAGAGCTTCGTTCTAATTAGTTAAGAAAAAAAATAATATCCATTATGAGAAAAATATTCAAAATAACAGGACTTGGCACTGCGGTTTGCTCGCTACTCCTCTTGGCAGGTTGCGAGACCACGGAACTAGGCGTTGTTGACAGCCCCAACGATTTGAGTCCGCAACAGGCCAGTGTCGATTTTTTCCTGAATCAAATTCAAATCATGACCGCACAGATCCATTCAGGTGAAGAAGGTCGCAATGAAAGAGGACTAAGTCAATTGGGCATGGAACCGGTGCGAATGCAGCATGGTGGTGGGCCCACTTATAGAGAAATGTACGATCCCGTTGATTTTGATCGGCTTTGGGATAATGTATATGCCAGAGCATTGATCGATATTAGAACTATGAATCCACTCGCCGAAGAAGCGGAGCAATTTACCCACTTGGCCATAGGACAAATTCTTGAGGCATACATCATGATGTCGATGGTCGACTTTTTTGGCGATGTACCCTACTCGGAGGCACTCAGAGGTGGTGAAAGAATCCTGAATCCTTCAGTAGATGCTGGAGCATCGATCTACGAAGCAGCCGATCAACTATTGCTAGACGCCATCGCGAACCTCAATAAAGATGAACTGGTATTACCTACCAACGATCTTTTCTATGGCGGTGACGAAGGTCAATGGATCAAGCTGGCCAACACCTTACGCCTAAAACTATATCTACAGACCCGATTGGTAAACGAGGCCGAGTCTACTTCCGTAATCAACGGCCTGATAGCCAGTAATCAACTAATTTTAGATTCAAACGACGATTTCCTATTTCAATGGGGTACATCGAATGCGGCTCCAGATAGTAGACACCCGTATTTTGATCGGTTATATGATGGTCAAGGGCCAAGTTCCTTGTTTTACACCTGTAACTATTTCATGGATCTGATGGCCAATCAATATGGGGAACCCGATCCGAGAATACGATATTATTTTTATCGCCAAGTAAGTGACTTTTCAGGAGCCGATGTGGTCACCAAAGAATGTGTGACCCAAATTACCTCGCCATCTTGGTGGGCGTCTGATGAACCCTATTGTACCGTTCCCAACATTAATGGATTGAACGGTTACTGGGGAAGAAACCACTTGGATGATGACGGTATTCCGCCCGATGATGCTTTCAGGACTATTCATGGTGTATATCCAGTTGGTGGTCCTTTTGATGATGACTCCTTTCGAAATGTATCTGGATCCGCAGCCATCACAGAAGGGTATGCAGGAGCCGGCATATCTCCTATCTTGTTGTCTTCTTACACTCATTTTATGTTGGCGGAAGCCGCATTGACCATGGGTACTACAGGAGATGCAAGAGCCTATTTGGAGAGCGGTATCCGAGAATCGATGGCTACTGTAACCAATTTTGGTGCCGCCTTGGCTTCAGGAACCGACTTTGTACCATCGACGACGGTGATCGATGCGCATATCGACGAGATTTTGGCTTCTTACGATGGAGGCAACGATACCGACAAACTGCGCGTGATCGTAGAGCAATATTTCATCGCCTTATGGGGCAATGGTATTGAGGCTTACAATACATACAGAAGAACGGGACAACCAGATAACGTAACTCCTGGTTTTGTTTTGGCAGATTCAGGTACATTCCTGAGATCCATGTGGTATTCACAGACTGCTACCGATAGTAATAGCAACTTTTCTCAAAAAGCGGCTCCCGACACCCCTGTATTTTGGGATACAAACCCCGAAGGTTTTGTGAAGTAATACGACCCGATAATTTAAAAATAACAAAATGAAAAAAACAATAAATACACTTTTAGGTCTTCTGCTCGTATCGATTGCCTTTGTAGGTTGTGAAGATGAAGATAAAAAGCCGATCAACCTATTAGAGCCTGAAAATTCAAAATCGCCCTTCGTACGGATTATTGTTGAGGAACCCATCGTAGCCGCTGGAGACATTGCAGCCAGCTCTTTAAACGCTACGGTCAGTGCCCTTGATAATAATGTAGCATCTTGGGAACTCGCTGTTAGTAGGGAATCAGGTGGCGTTGCGAGCGACACGATATCCTTGACGACAGTTACTAGTTTTCCGAGCGATATCTCCATTCCATATACCGATATTGCGTCTTCTTTGGGTATAAGCACCGATGAAATATCGGGAGGAGACTTTATCCGCTTTCTAGGAACTTCAACGGGGACCGACGGTTCGGTATTCACTTTTGACAACTTTAGTCCGAACGTCACCGGGCAGCCCGAGCAGCGCCAAGCCTTTAATTTCATCGTCTTGGTAAAGTGTTCACCCATAACCGATGCGACCGTAGCAGGTACCTGGATCATTGAAATGCAAGATCTCTTCGGGGATGGTTGGGACGGTGCCTTTGTTACTTTTGAAATCGATGGGGTTACCACCGACTATACCTTTACCAGTGGTGATGCAGCTACATTTAACGTTGATGTCCCTGCAGGTACGTCGGAATTGGTGATTTCCTATACCAGCGGCGCGTTCGAAGAAGAGCACGTATATACGATACAAACACCGGATGGTGATGTGCGTGGACCTTTTGGACCAAATCCCGCACCTTGTATCAACTAATTGAATGCTACATTAACCTAACCTTAAACTACGGGATATCTGACATACAACTTATGTCCCGTAGTTTTATCATTCAAAGTCAAGTCACGCAGCTCTGAAACTTACTTCTAGGTAAACAGATTCTCTGTTTCATTTTGAGTATTATTTGAATTAGTCATCAACACTTCAGGGCTGCACTTTACTCGTTACGGTAATAAGTCAGTTCAAGTAGATACTCAAAAAACACGACAAAAAATACCTTGTAGACCATACCAAACTACTTTGTATCGGAAATGCATAGGTCTGCATCGATGATAATAAAGGCTTTTAAACATGGAGTAGCCCCAAGGCTTTACTTAAGCCGGCATCATCTCAGTTGAAAAGGTGGAAAGCTGAGTTTAAGATTGTAGGTATGACCTACTATATCATATATTTTTCAAGTAGTTAATGACCAGCCCATTGAATAATTGGGGTTGTTCTACATTCACCACATGACCACAATATTGAATGGTCACCAAACTGCTCATTTGGTGTTTTTGAACTACTTTTTGAATAGTGGGCAAAAACAGATAGTCTTCCCCTCCCATTACATAAAGAGTAGGGATTTTAATATCCGCGGCGCGAAAGAAACGCAAGAGTGGATTTATTTCTGAAGTAAGCTTAAACCACCGAATAAACTCTTTTTGATATAGCTTTTTGGCCTCTCGGACAAAAAGAGATCGTGATTCCCGATGGTTGCGATTCGGCATAATAACAAATGCGAAGAATTTATAGAGCCAAATATAGGGTACGATAGACTTGCAGATGACCCCAAGTCTCATCAGCACTTGTGAGCGAAAATCCAATTTCATGATAGCGCCGCCCATGACCATACTCTCTACTCTATCCGGATATTTTTCAGCCAGATTTCGAATAAGTATGGTACCCAAGGATATCCCCACAAAATGAGATTTCCGAATCTTCTCGTAATCGATCACCTCCATAATATCATCGGTGATAGAATCGAAAGTATACCTATCGTTAAAGGCATCTTTTAGATTCGGTTTCGAATTTCCATGTCCTCTTAAATCCAACAGTAACACGTGAAAGTGTTTTTTGAATTCCCGAAGCTGTTTGTGCCAAATCGAAGAGCTACCACCGGCACCGTGAACAAAAGTGACCCACTGGGTCGCGTGCGGGTGTAAATACGTAGTATAGTTAAGCATAGTGTTCTTCGTGATTTGATCTTTGTCAAATCAACCGACAATGTATTAAACTTTTAACGGTAAAAAGTATTTTAATCATTTTTTTAACATTTAAATCTTAACATTGGCATTCGATATGTTGTCTTTTAGTTAAATAAATATCAAATGAACTGATTTTTAATGGAATATAACGACTTGGCAAGTCCAAAAAGCTGTTTGCAACGTATCTTTGTTAGAACTAGGAATAAGACTATGGAAAAGCAATATTGTAGGGTGGGAACAGTAACCCCCATGACGACCGGAAGAAAGGCGATCGCCTTATTGGAATATCAATATCAAAATTTTTTGGATAAGGCTGCCAACGGAGAATATACCGATGCGAAGCTTGCGGAGTTCTTCGAACAAAAAGCACAAAAAATTAAGCGGGTGTTAGAGAACCTGGTTTAAGAATGAATTCAAATTCTTTGAACCAATTCTTCACTCATCTGTACTTGCATCTCTTTTGCCTTCGCTTTCGCCATCTCGGCGAAATCTACTTTGTTTGACGCGTAGATAATACCCCTTGAAGAGTTGACCAATAAACCAACATCTTCGTTCAAACCATATTTACAAACCTCTTTCAAACTTCCCCCCTGTGCCCCTACTCCAGGTACCAGCAGAAAACTTTTAGGTACTATTTTACGTATATCGGTAAGAAAAGTAGCCTTCGTGGCCCCTACCACATACATTAGATTTTGCGCGCCCTTGTAGGTTGTAGAAGTTCGCAATACATGTTTGTAAACAGCTTCACCTTCAACCTCCAGCGTCTGGAAATCGTAGGCTCCTTCGTTTGAGGTCAGGGCCAATACTATAGTGTGCTTGTTCTCGAACGCTAGAAAAGGCTCTACGGAATCCTTTCCCATATAAGGTGCTATCGTAATCGAATCGAAATCTAAATCCTCAAAAAAAGCTTTGGCATATCGCGCAGAAGTATTTCCGATATCTCCTCTTTTGGCATCGGCAATGGTAAATATCTCAGGATACTTTTCATTCAGGTAACGAATGGTTTTTTCTAACGACAGCCACCCCTTTATCCCGTACGCTTCGTAAAAAGCGATATTGGGCTTATAGGCAACACACAGCTGGTGGGTCGCATCGATAATTGCCTTATTAAAAGCAAATATCGGGTCCTCTTCCGATAAGAGATGTGATGGGATTTTTTCCAGATCGGTATCCAATCCGATGCATAAAAAAGACTGCTTACGATGTATCTGTGCAATGAGTTCTTGGGTGGTCATACAAACCTTATCTAAAAAATTTCGGAGGCCTCCTTTAATTTCTCGGTATTCTCTACCAAGCTTAACTCGTCGATTATTTTTTGAATATCACCATCGATTATATTTTGCAAATCGTATAGCGTAAGGCCGATCCGATGATCGGTAACCCTTCCCTGCGGATAATTATAAGTACGTATTTTGGCCGATCGATCTCCACTACTCACTTGAGAGTTCCGCTTTGCGGCATCCTCTTCTTGTTTTTTTGCCAATTCCAAATCGTACAAACGAGACCTCAATACCCTGAATGCCTTTTCTTTGTTCTTATGCTGTGATTTCTGATCCTGACATTGGGCTACCAAACCTGTTGGTACATGTGTTAGACGCACTGCCGAATAGGTGGTATTGACCGATTGACCACCAGGACCCGAGGAACAGAAAAAATCGATTCGAACATCTTTCGGGTCGATCTGCACATCAAAATCCTCCGCTTCGGGCAGCACCATAACAGTAGCGGCGCTGGTATGCACCCGTCCTTGGGTCTCTGTCTGGGGAACGCGTTGTACGCGGTGCACCCCGGCCTCGAACTTTAGGGTACCGTACACATCCTCACCGGTAACCTCAAACTGTATTTCCTTGTATCCGCCGCTGGTTCCCTCACTCAAGTCGATTACGTTCGTTCGCCACCCTTTTGATTCGCAATATTTGGTATACATACGGAACAAATCTCCCGCAAAAATACTTGCTTCGTCCCCACCGGTACCTGCACGGATTTCTACCACCACATCTTTCGCATCTTCCGGATCTTTAGGAATCAACATTAATTTTATTTCTTCTTCCAACGCAGGAAATTGCGCCTTTGCTTCTTCTAACTGCATTTTGGCCATTTCCAACATTTCATCATCACTACCATCAGAAATAATTTCTTCGGCCTCTTTGATATTATTGGTAAGTTCCAGGTACTGTGAACGCTTACCGACCAATTCTTTCAAATCTTTATATTCTTTCGTCAGTTGTACATATCGCTTTTGATCTGCAATAATATCTGGCTGAATAATCAAATCGGCGACCTCATCGAAGCGCTGTTTTACTATGTTTAGTTTATCTATCATTTCTGCAATTCGCTATGGTTGCAAATCTACAACTTTTCATACGTATTGTTTTTATCATTTAGGCAGGAGCAATTCGACAACTAAGTACCAAAAAAAGTACTATAAAGAAACAGCCATGCAACACAATATCGAGCAGGGCTTTTTATGAACGCAGGGTAGTTGCGTTAAACCTTTCTCAAATTTGCCTGTAAACAGGATAAAATACCATTTTTAGGATAGCTTTGTTCCTATGGTATTCAGGGTTTGTAGATTACTGACCCTATACCGATCGATCAGGTTGGTTATAGATGCTTGTCTTTTCTCTGTTAATGAAAAGGATTGAAAAACGTTTTTAGCGGTAGTTGAAGCCCCATATTCCTGTTGTGGCCGCACTTCGAACTTGGTCAAAACCAACCAACGTCGTCTTAGAGCAAGTTTACATGTTAGGAGTTCGCTACACGGGCCATATTATACAGTTTTACAAACCCTACGTATGGGTCAGTCTTTTCTTTACTATTTTGCTCCTTCTAGGAAAGCTACCCTTATGGTTCATTCTTCTAGGAAAACTTTTTTTAATAGGATTGCTTTTCTTTTTCTACTTAGACCCAAAACGTAGACAGCGACTCGTATTCTATCAAAATTTTGGAATCACAAAGACAAGGCTCTTTTGTTCTAGTTTTCTCCTTGACCTACTTGGTACGGTACTAATTGTTTTTATACGAAGCCTATTTTGATTTTAGAGATTGACAATACCGAATTGAGCTTTGGCCTGAGGAAAATACTTTACGGCATTTACCTGAAGGCTGAAACTGGAAAGGTTACCGGTATTCTAGGTCGTAACGGGTGTGGCAAAACATGCCTGCTACACATCTTATTTGGAACCCTTCGTGCTAAATACAGTCATGTTCGTATTGACGGAATTCATCAAAAAAAGCAGCTTTTCAAATCGAACAAAGCCATTTTACTACCTCAACATCGGCTGTTACCATCGAATATATCGCTGCGAAAGACATTCGACCTTTTTAACGCAGACTGGTCCTTATTTATCGAACATTTCAGCTTTTTTGAAAAGTATAGAGGCGAGAAAGCGGCTAATTTGTCTTTCGGTGAATTGCGTTTGCTGGAAACTTATTTAGTCCTTAGCTCCGGAAAGGACATCATACTCTTGGATGAGCCTTTCTCCTTTATCGCTCCGATATATATTGAAAAAATCAGGGAGTTGATCGCAGTCTTCAAAAAGAACAGCATCATAATCGTCACCGATCACTTTTATAAAGACATCATAGAAGTTAGCGATACCGTATACTTTCTAAAAAATGGTCATTCCAAACAAGTACATTCCCTCTCGGCCTTGGAAGATGAAGGCTATCTTACAGCCAACCTAAGCCCTTAACAGACACATCATCGGTTAGGATTAGGGCTATCCCTTATTGGTCTCGAATAGGATGCCACTGCTTTTGTGCACCTTATTTTGGTCGTCGACCAGGATTACTTCGGTGCCCCCCAGTTGATCGATCAATGCGATGCCCGCATCTTTGCCCATAATGAACACGGCGGTTGCCAACGCATCGCACAGTTCGGCACTTTTTGCAAAAATGGATACACTGCTGATGCCTGATGCCGGAACACCAGTGCGGGGATCAATGATATGGGTATACTTCTTTCCTTGGAACACTACATATTTCTCGGCACTTCCCGAGGTGGCCACGGATGACTCCACAATTGGCAACCATGAAAAAATCTTGTCCTTGCTTCTGGGGTTCGCAATACCGATCATCCATTTTTCCCCGCTGACCTTGGTTCCCCAAGTGGTTAAATCCCCTGCCGCGTTGATGATACCTGCAACCACCTGTTTTGAAACAAGTAGTTCTTTGGCCTTATCCGCAGCATAGCCTTTCCCGATGGCACCGAAGGATATTTTCATCCCTTTTTGCTTTAAAAACACGGTTCGTTTTCCTGCATCGAGCATTATTTTTTGATACCCAACTTTGGAAATGGATTTTTTAATTTCAGATTCTGTGGGCATTTGTTTCATCGAACCATCGAACTTCCATATTTCGTTCATGGAAGCATATGAAATATCGAAGGCACCATCGGTAATTTCGGAGATTTGCTTAGCCCGTTCAATGAGCTTAAAAAGTTCCTCGCTGACTTTTATGGGTCTAATCCCTGCATTTTTATTTATAAGGGAGGTTTCCGAGTCTGCGTCCCAAGCTGAAATCATTTTTTCGATGCGGGTAATCTCAGCAACTGCCTCGTCGATGTTGATATAACCTAACTCCTCATTAGCAGCGACTACCGTAATATCGAAACGGCTACCCATTAATTTCACCGTTCGATTGACAGTAACGTACTTTCGCTCCTGTCCTGATAGGTTTAGGACAAGAAAGCAAAAAAATAAGGGCAATAGCGCCCTCACTTGAACAGGGCATTTAAACGTTGAATATACGCTTCGGGCGAGGTTTTTTCGTAGCCCAAAGCCCCCAGAACTTGCTGTTCACCATTCAGAACGACCACCAAGGGGAAATGTCCGTTCGGATTGAATTGATCCGCAAGTTTAGCATTTACCAAAGACATTTTTTCAGATAATTTATTGCTTTTCTTTCTTGGGAAATCCGCCTTGTACAAGATATAGTTTTCGGAAGCGTATTTTTTAAAGTCATCGGACTGCCAAATTTCCCTATCCAACTTTATACACGGGGCGCACCAATCAGATCCAGCAAACACCAATACAAGCGGTTTGCCTTCTTCCTTGGCATATTCCAGGGCTTCCGTATAACTATGCTCCCAATCTTGGGCAGATACTGTAACGGTACACGCAATGATAAAAAAGTAAGTTAAAAGTTTCATCATGAAGTGTGGTAAAACAAAATCAATGCCATTCTCTACTCGAATACCCTTAATACATCTCCGGACAACTCTGTTCTGTAGACTTTCAAGGCTTTGGCGGGATTATTGTCTACTTGGTTCAAAGGGGCGCCATCTTGCTCAAAACGGGAACCGTGCACATCGCAATAGAAAATACCGCCGTCTTGCTCTATAAATCGTACTTGATCATAACCTTGATGGCTACAAATTTGGCTGGCAGCGATCAACTCGCCTTGCAAGTTCCTTGCTACCACCACATCATTCTTTAAAATGTAACCACCGTTATCGGCAAGTGGGGCCGATTCCGGAGAGGTTAAATCAACCGTAAAATCCACTCCTGTTGGGACTTCCTTTATATCTCCGTTCGGCTCATCGTCCTTTGAACATCCTTGGGTACAGGGAAACAAAAGTGCAAATGCCGCACCTGCTCCCAGGCTTCTTAAAAACTGTTTTCTTTCCATATCTCTTTTTTATACTGAAAGAACGTAGGAATCACGCAAATCGTATGACAAAGGGCTATAATTCGATGTATCGCCAAACAATGTGAAAAAAGACCGAACCGCCCCACAAAGCAGCCTGTTTTCCAGATAAAACAAACCTTTTGAACGAATGCCCCGAAGAAGCTCTGGATCACTCGTATTCGAAGGTACCGTATTCACTTTTAATGGTCAGTCTTTTTGAATCGCTCTCGGCAACCCTACCGATAACTTGAGCAGGCACGTTGAAACTTTCCGAAATTTGAATCAGTTCCTGTGCTATTTTTGGATCTACGTACAGTTCCATTCGATGGCCACAGTTAAACACTTGATACATTTCTTTCCAGTCGGTCCCTGATTGCGATTGTATCAATTTGAACAATGGGGGAATCTCAAAAAGCTGATCTTTGATTACATGCAGCCCCTCTATAAAATGAAGAATTTTTGTTTGGGCACCCCCGCTACAATGAACCATTCCATGAATTTGACCAGAGCCAACCTTTTCTAAAATCGTTTTGATAACGGGCGCATAGGTACGGGTTGGGGAAAGCACCAACTTACCTGCATCTACTGGAGTATCGGGTACCTCATCGGTCAGCTTGATATCGCCGGAATATACCAGTTCCTCCGGAACCGCCGCATCGTAGCTCTCCGGATACTTCTGAGCCAGGTATTTTGAAAAAACATCGTGTCTTGCAGAAGTGAGTCCGTTACTGCCCATTCCACCATTGTATTCGCTCTCGTAGGTTGCCTGACCGAAAGATGCCAGTCCTACAATGACATCACCGGCCTTGATCCGGGCATTATCGATAACTTCGGCGCGGGGTAGTCTTGCTGTCACCGTTGAATCTACAATGATCGTACGCACCAAATCACCAACATCGGCCGTTTCCCCTCCGGTGGAATGTATGGTGATACCGTGTTTTTCTAAATCGTTGATCAGCTCTTCGGTACCATTGATAATGGCAGAAATAACGGCTCCAGGAATCAAATTTTTATTCCTTCCGATCGTAGACGAAAGCATGATATTGTTCGTAGCGCCCACGCAAATCAAATCATCGATGTTCATGATCAATGCGTCTTGCGCGATTCCTTTCCAGACCGAGATATCCCCTGTTTCTTTCCAGTACATATAGGCCAAGGACGACTTTGTACCGGCGCCATCTGCATGCATCACCAGACAGTGGTCATCATCATTCGTTAAGTAGTCGGGAACAATTTTACAGAACGCCCTGGGAAACAGTCCTTTGTCAATATTTTTGATAGCGTTGTGAACGTCTTCTTTGGAAGCCGAAACGCCCCTTTGCTGATATCTTTCGCTTGTTGAGGAACCCATGAAACCTGTTTTGGCAAAAATAGACAATCGTTCTAAAAAACAACCATTGCAAGCTACTTATAAGACAAAAGCCTTTGTAAATTACCTGTTCTTCCTCTGGAAACCGAAAGTCCGATTTATGAAAATAAAAGAAAAGTGTGCTTAAACACAGTGCCTTACATACATTTCTTGTTGAATTTTACTTTTGATTCACACATATGACCATTTATCAAGCAGGTTTTTGATCTACTTAATAAACAATAGCTCCCGATACTTTGTCAATGGCCAAAGTTGATTATCGACCAATCGTTCCAGCTTGTCACAATGCATTCGGATTTCCGTAAAATACGGTAGGATGTTTTCACAATATGCCATTGCTTTTTTATGGGTATCACCGAGCTTGTTCGCCTTTTTCCTTGCTTCGGTCATGGCATCGGTGGTCTTCTTTAATGCATCAATATGTTCCGCTATCTGTTCAATGATTGCCAATTGACCACCAGACAAGGTTCTGTGAGCAGCCCCGTAAATCTCTTTTAGACCGGTTACGTTTTTAATGAGTTTGTTCTGATAGGCTATGGTCGTGGGCAGTATATGGCCATAAACCAGTTCGTTGTAGATTCTTCCCTCTATTTGAATGTGTAAAATATAAGCTTCCAACTCTACTTCTTGGCGTGCACGCACCTCCGTCTCGCTCATGACCTTCATCGTTTTGAACAGGTCCAAACTTTTTTTGGCCGTGAGCACCTGAAGGGCTTTTGGGGTATTTTTGTTGTTGCTTAGTTTCCTCCTTTTTGCTTCTTTTTGCCATGTATCGCTATACCCGTCCCCATCGAAACGTATTCGCTTTGAAGTTTTTATGTACTCTCGAAGAATATTGAAAACTGCCTCATCTTTTTTGAGATTTTTAGTATCTATCAATGTATCGACCTCTTTTTTAAATGACCGTAGTTGCTTTGCTACGATCGTATTGAGAATGGTCATGGGTTTGGCGCAATTGGTTTTTGAGCCAACGCCGCGCATTTCAAACTTGTTTCCGGTAAAAGCGAAGGGAGACGTTCGATTGCGATCCGTATTATCGAGCAGTATTTCGGGAATTTTCCCAACCACGTTCAACTTTAGTTCGGTTTTTTCCTCAGGAGATAGCTTTCCTTGGGATACGCCCTCCAATTCATCCAGGACATGGCTTAACTGTTTCCCTATAAAAATAGAAAGTATGGCCGGGGGAGCTTCGTTGGCCCCTAATCGATGATCATTGCTTGCAGACGCTATTGAAGACCGTAACAATTCTTCATACGTATCGACTGCCTTGATGGTGTTGATGAAGAAGGTAAGAAACTGTAGGTTTTTCATGGGTGTAGAACCGGGACTCAATAGGTTTACACCGGTATCTGTCTGCAAAGACCAATTGTTATGCTTCCCGGAACCGTTGATCCCTTCAAACGGTTTCTCGTGAAAAAGCACTTTAAAATGGTGTTTGTCCGCAATTTTCTCCATCACATCCATCAATAACAGATTGTGATCTACTGCGAGGTTCGCTTCCTCAAAAACGGGTGCCAATTCAAATTGATTGGGGGCCACTTCATTATGCCTTGTCTTGACGGGAATCCCCAGTTTCGTGCACTCTTTTTCCAGCTCTTTCATAAAACTAATGGCACGCTGTGGAATAACGCCAAAATAATGATCATCTAGCTGTTGCCCTTTGGCCGCGGCCCCACCGATCAGGGTACGCCCGGTCATTATAATATCGGGTCTTGAGTATGCCAGGGCCTTATCGATCAGAAAATATTCCTGTTCCCAGCCTAGGGTCGCATTCACCTTGGAGACATTTTTATCAAAGTACTTTGCGACGGCGGTGGCGGCTTCGTCTACCGAATGCAATGCCCTTAATAAGGGTGCCTTATTGTCCAGTGCTTCCCCCGTGTAGGATACAAACACGGTGGGGATGCACAAAGTGGTGTCATAAACAAAAGCGGGTGAGGTAGGATCCCAAGCCGTATAACCACGCGCTTCAAAAGTGTTGCGTATGCCGCCGCTGGGAAAACTGGAAGCATCGGGTTCTTGCTGTACCAGTTGTCCGCCCCCAAATTTCTCCAAAGCCCTTCCGTTCGGCAACAAATCAAAAAAGGCATCGTGTTTTTCAGCAGTGGATCCTGTTAAGGGTTGAAACCAATGGGTGTAATGGGTAGCACCTATCGAAATGGCCCAGGCCTTCATTGCCTCGGCTACTTGATCGGCGATTTTCCGATCTATTTTAGAACCGGAAAAAATAGCTCCTTTTACACTTTCCAAAGCATCCTTGGTCAGATGTTGAATCATTTTTTCTTCATTGAAGACGTTTTTAGCAAATAAATCGGACCTTCTACCCTCTTCCTTTATGGCTATCGGGTGTCTTTTTTGACTTTCTGAAATGGCTTTAAAACGTTGTTCTGACATAGTGCTTGGAATGATTTCAAAAATTTTGTTGATAACTTCACAAAATTACCATCAAAAAATAAACATTTCACAAAATACCCCTAAAAAATTAGGGGTAATCAAAAAAAGTATAAAATGTTAACTATTTACCCCCTAAATTTTAAGCTCGATTCATCAAAAAAATTATTTTTGTAGGTCTTTTAATTTAAAATTAACTACCGAATATTATGAGCAAATCAAAATTAGAGTATATCTGGTTGGATGGATATTTCCCAACTCAGAACATGCGAAGCAAGACCAAAGTGGTAAATGACTTTAGCGGCAAATTGGAAGATTGCCCTATGTGGTCTTTCGATGGAAGTTCAACAAGGCAAGCCGAAGGAGGTTCTTCCGATTGCTTATTGAAACCGGTGGCTATCTTCCCAGATCCTGCAAGAAAGGATGGGTATTTAGTAATGACGGAGGTTTTGAACGCCGATGGTACTCCGCATGAGTCAAATGGAAGAGCAACTATTGATGATGATGACAATGATTTCTGGTTTGGCTTTGAGCAGGAGTATTTCATTATGGACGTTCATACGCAACTACCATTGGGCTTTCCTATTGGCGGGTATCCCGCCCCACAAGGACTATACTATTGTTCCGTGGGCGGAAGAAATACACACGGCAGGGATTTGGTAGAGGAACATGCCGATATGTGTATTGCAGCCGGACTTAACTTTGAGGGAATCAACCAAGAAGTAGCTTGTGGACAATGGGAGTTTCAATTATTCGCCAAGGGAGCTAAATTAGCGGGTGACGAATTATGGGTAGCCCGTTATTTGTTAGATCGATTAACGGAGCAACACGGTTACTATATTGATTACCATCCAAAACCGCTTGGAAGGGATTTGGACTGGAACGGTTCAGGGATGCACGCTAACTTTTCTAACACTACATTAAGAACGGCAGGTTCAAAAGAGGTGTACGAAAAGATTTGTGAAGCTTTCAGACCTGTTGTCAAGGAGCATATTGCCGTGTACGGTGAGTTCAACGACCAGCGTTTGACAGGAGAGCACGAAACACAATCTATCGATGAATTTAGTTATGGCATTTCGGATAGGGGCGCCTCGATCAGAATACCAATCGCCACTGTTGAAAGTGGTTGGAAAGGATGGTTGGAAGACAGAAGACCTGCTTCTAACGGAGATCCATATAAGATTGCCGGTAGAATCATTAAAACCGTTAAATCGGCAGACGTATAAGTTACTAAATCAATTGTTGTTAAAAAACCGTCCTGACGAAGCTGTCAGGACGGTTTTTTTATGGGATGTTGCGTCGTCTGTCTTTCCTAAGTCATAGATTCCGTACATCACAAATAAACCCATGGTTAAACCAGTGTTCATTCGATTTGTTTCGTATTGACTTTATACTATCAATATTAATAGGCATTGCCCTTATCCTTTAGCGGAAAATGGGATGACGCTATCACTTTTAACGCCCAAATGGCCAAAAGAAATGACCCCCGCCGGCATAAGACCGGAGAGGACCCCTCTAGGGCAAGCAACCCTTGTCAGCTAACAAACAAGTTTTCTTATTCCTTTAAAAGCTTGAAATTATATTCTCCCATTCGCAAGGAATATATTCCGCTGGGCAGCTCCATGATGTTGATGGCTCTTGCCTGGTTTTTTCGTAGCTCACCTTGCACTACAAGACGACCTGCCATATCATAGATGTAAAAAATACCTTCATAGTTCCTATTCTCAAGAATAAACACATCTTTTATAGGGTTTGGATAGATGCTAGGAACGATTCTACTGCTGTCAATATCGGACAAGAGCGAAGTTGCTGATGTTGGTTCGGCCGGTTCGAACACATATTGTGTCCAATCTCCTCGGAAGCCTGTGGGGCGAAGTACGAGTCGTTTTTGAGTGGCGTTCAACGGTCTTGTGAACTTTGCAGTTCTCCGATTCAAAAGGTATACAAAGTTACCTGCTCCCGTGGGTAGCGTCTTCCATTGCACCCATCTCCCGGTGCTGTTGATGGATTTTTGTAACACTCGGGAACCGTTGGAATTGGTTTCGGGCCGGAAAGGTTTCCCTGTCTTTTTGTTCCGAAGGATGAAATAGTCATTATCGGTCATTACCTTTTCCCACTGGAACCAATCGGATCCATCATTGGCCGCTACTATTATTCTGGCCTCTATGTTGCCGGTTTCGGGCCTCAAGTATTCCCCGAGCTTCTTATTTTTTATGAGGAAATAAACGGTCGGTTTTTCGCATTCGACCCCACCGGAAGCCTTCACTGTTGAACGTTCGACCTCATTTTCATCGGTCCAAAAAATCTTGGTGGTATTGGCTCCCTCGATGGTGGTCGTTTCAAAAAACGAATCCCCGGGAATGGCGACCAACTCCCCCGTTTGATCGGTCCCAAAAACCTCCCAGCGTACCGGTACATCAAAATCATTCGGATTTCTTACTCGCCAGCTTCTAGTCAAATCTGGATTTTCGGAACAGAGCGAGGTCAGCAGCAAATTTGCAACCAGAACACTTCTGGGTAGTACCTCAAAATCCGGAACACCTCTGGTGTCGTTCACCCCTTCGAAACCGGGACCGAACAACTGTACCAGCAAGGTATAACCATTACCCGGAGCAGCCTCTACCGGCACTACAACCGTGAGCTCCGTGCTTCCCTCCCCTACAACCTCTTCGATTTCGGTTACCAGTTTGTCACCTGTAGCATTGTCTATCAACGTTAAACGCAAAGGTGCCATTTCATCGGAATTATAGGTTACCGAGACCGTAATGGTGTCGCCCTGTACCGCTGAAACGGGAAGCGTAGCATCGATGGTATTCGAGGTATCCTTGGTTACTTCGAAGTCATTTTTCCCCTTGGCGTCCAGGACTCCCTGAAAGTTCGGGCCGAACAACTGTACCAGCAGCGTATAGTCGCCACCGACCCTTGCATCTTCAGGGACGGTCACCGAAAGGTTCGCTACCCCTACACCCTGTACCTCGGCAATCGCCTCGCCCAGACGGGTGCCCGTATCGTCGTCGATGAACAAGAGTCGCAACGGACCGCTCTCCTCGGAGTTATAGGAAACGTCCAAGGTGACGGTATCTCCCTGTACTGAGGAGGCCGGGAAGTCGACTTCAATCGTGTTCAACGGAAGGCTCATGTCCTCGGTGACCTCGAAGTCATTTTTCCCCTTGGCGTCCAGGACTCCCTGAAAGTTCGGGCCGAACAACTGTACCAGTAGCGTATAGTCGCCACCGACCCTTGCATCTTCAGGGACGGTCACCGAAAGGTTCGCTACCCCTACACCCTGTACCTCGGCAATCGCCTCGCCCAGACGGGTGCCCGTATCGTCGTCGATGAACAAGAGTCGCAACGGACCGCTCTCCTCGGAATTATAGGAGACATTTAAGCTAATTGCATCCCCTTGGGCGGCGGAAGCTGGAAAGACAACATCGATGGTATTCGGGGGTAAGGTGACCACCGAAATTACCTCGAAATCTGCCACTCCTTTGGCATCCAACACCCCCTGGAAATTGGGACCAAAAAATTGCACTAAAAGCGTATAATCCAATCCGGGAGCAACGGTTTCCGGCACGGTGACCTCTAAGCGGGTCACCCCGGCGCCTGGTGTTACGTTCTGAATATCGATACCTTGATTTCCACTGGTTCCGCTAATCAGCAAAACCCGTAGCGGGCCTTCTTGCTCCGCATTGTAAAAGACATCCAATACTACCGTTTCTCCCTGTTTGGCGGATTGCGGAAGTGTTACTTCAATTGTATTCAACGGCAAGGGTTCCCGGATTTCGAAATTATTCTTTTCAAAGGCGACCAACACCTCGGTTCCCGACTCATTCAACAGTTCAGCAGTAAGGCTATAAAATGTTCCAGGGGTCAGCCCATCAGGTAGTGCCAAAACAATCTCTTCTACATTGGTTCCGGGGTCTAAATCCTGCAAGGATTCGACGACCGTCGCCTCGGTATCCGTATTGGTCAAGACAACGCGCAATTGTCCCCGTTCTACCAGACCGTAAGGTATCGACATCGGAAGATCGTTACCAATAAAGCCTGCAAGTGGTGCTTCCAAAGTGATGGAGTTACTATCCGGGATATCCGGATTTCCAAGGGTTTGAAAGGTTTGGGTCTCCACGTAGTCAGAAGTACCCGTTTCACAGGTGGCCCGAACGCTCCATTCATAGGTTGTATCGGAACGGAGTACGTCTAGCTCAAAACGGTTTACGGCATAGTCTCCCAACTCGTTCCAGACGGTAGCGCCCTGCTCCCTCAAACGTATGGAATAGGTGCGTACCGTTTGGATGACATTCCAATTAAGCACCGCCTCGTTTTGGGTGATATTGCTTGCGCTCAATCCCGAAGGCAAACATGCCTCCTCTACCGTCACCGGTCCATCGACCAATTTCGCGACTCCAAAGGATGAGGGCGTATTAAAGGAGATATCTTCGGGGGCGTTGAAGGAAATCTTGGTGTCGCGGCTACCGCCGTCATCGTCATCTGCAGCATGTATTTCAAGTCCAAAAACCAATCCGTCCGAAGGCACCCTCCCCAACTTTTCCCAAGGAATGGCCACCTCGACTTGATAGCCATCCGGGATAGTGACCTGCTCCCTGACTATTTCAAGTGTATTTATCGTACTCCCATTGATTTCGACTTCCGGATCGTCGAAACGATAAACGGTCTGATAATCGTTGTCATCGTAGCGCTCGGCTTTCTCATTACCGGCATCGATATAGATTTCAACCCCATCGTCCTCAAAGCGGAATTCGGAATCGTTTACCAAAGATTCATCTTTTACGGTGATAAGGGTGTACAAGTTCAGTTCGTCCCACGCTACCTTGTAAAATGCGGAGAAATCGCTGGCCTGAACGATACTGCCTCGGATGACATTCGGGAGGTTATAGCCTACCACCGATTCCCACAAGGGGTCTACGTTTCCATCGATTATGGGTGCTAAGGATGTTTTAGGAACATCAATTTGTGAGGTTACGTTTAAAATGAAGTCTTTGCTATAAGTGTCGCCGTCTACATCGGTAACGCCGGCTGTGAATCGGTATACACCGCCTACGGAGGGTGTTCCCGTAAGTCGGCTTCCATTGAAATCGAGTCCCTCGGGAAGAATGCCTCCTTCTAATTGTAGGGTCAAAGGGGCGTTGCCCCCGCCGACCAAGATTTCCTGATTATAGAACTGTCCTACCGCTGCCGCTCCCAAGGCCTGTTCATAAATTACCGGTTTTGGGTCTAGATTGGTTCCATTGATGACATTTTGCAGCGCTTGGTATTTAAAGGTGTCCAAATTCTGGATATTATCGGTAAAGCCCCAAAAACCACTTGCATCATAAAACTTATGGCTTGCAAAATACATGAACAGACCGTCTTCCCCGGCAACACCGCCATACCCATCAATTATATTCTGCGCCAATAACTGCGACATGGTTTCGGTACGCTCCGCTGTAATTCTATTTTGAAGATTCCTTGCGGAGTTCACTACATAACCAGGAGCTCCTTCATACAATACGAATTTGATGGCAAAGTCGTCGGCAAGGTTCTGATAATCTGGATAGTTCAGCGAAAGACCTTCTTTTGCCTTATCTAGAATTTGGGAGACCGAGGCCCCTTCTGGCAATGAATTGATTTCCCGACCACCGAAATAACCGTTTTCCATGATGGCATAAATGTAGTTGGCCGGAGGTCCGTACGTACTTTCGATGAAATTGAGCATTTCCCTTGTGGCGTTTATACTGGTACCCGCAGCATTTTGACCAGCTCTACTGGCATAGGCTCCCAGTACGGGGAATACATTGACTCCATTTGTAAAACCTTCGGAAACAAAAATCTGTTCAATTTCCACCGTTCGGTTTGCCACCCTTCGGGCTGCGATCAACTCTTGATTGGTGGTACCGTCAAAATCAAGCACATCGGCATTCGCCGCTTCTTGCTGAGCCTTTTGAAGATTCCATTGGTATTGTGAAAAGCCGAGGTTCCAAATTTCATTGCTGTATTCGAGGTATACCTTCGTGGTATTAGGTAATGAACTGCGAAGTAACTGGGCGAGGTTACGAACGTAATCGTCCGATGCGTTCACGGGAACCGAAATCCACATGTTGGTATTGGTCGCATTACTGTGCGCTACGATGGTTTCCCAAGGAAGCCCCCAGTTGCCCCCTACAAACGGTGCATTGAAACGAAAAGAACCGGTGGTTGCATCCTCAGGGGTGTTGCGGAGCTCATTGTCCCAGTCAATTTCTATAGGTCCCTGTTGTACCGATTGATTTGAGAAAGTAGCTGAATTGTTGGTAACGGCCCAGTCCATATACCGCAAGGTCTTAAAGGGTGCTATCGCGTTTAACCAAACATCGGTAAAGACTTGTTCGGTCTCGAGATCATAGCCCGGCCTTATGATTTTTAAATCGGTGATACCACTGTTCAAAGGGGCAGACGCATTCCGCTTTGTTTCTGTCATTTGAAATATCAATAGGGGTTGGCCATCGACGATGGAACTGTATTCCAATTCAAAGAAGGTAGTATTGGAGCCGGCATCGTACCGGATGTTAGTAGGCTGGTTTCGTGAACCTTCGACCGTGATGGTACCGGCTTTACCCTTGAACGAAGCCAGGTAAAGACCATTCACATCGATGAAAGGGGGCTCGGGGTCTTGTTGTATAAAACCGTTCGTACCGTTGCCCCGGGCATTTGATAGGTCAAAACAAACCAATTGAAAATCTTCCCTAGGCCAACTGTTCTCATCAAGGTCGGCTACGAGAGCCCTGCCTGTCTGGGAATCCCTATCAATAGCTTGGAACCCGCGTGTCGCCTTTACAAGGTCTACGAAAACAAGACCACTGTTGGGACTACCGAGATTCATACCAACTTCCTGTGCAGAAATGGATTGAAGTACCAAAAAAAGGCCAAGGAATAAAAACCACGGCCGATAATTGAAATGTAGCGATTGTTTCATACTCATAAATGTTTGATTATTTATTGGGTTAATGGTTGTATACAATGACAATAGTCGTCCTAGGGAACCGTCCAGTACGAAGTAGGTTAACAAAGGTGTACTTAGGAAGTGCTGCACTCCCGGTATTTTTGTACCTTCACCTTTACACTCCACGTAATGACGAAACTGCAATTAAGCAATAATAGGTGCTGGCAAGGCGTTACAAGCACGTTACAGCGGCCGTTTTGTTAACGAGATTCTTTGATAATGGAACTGAAGGATATACGCTCCCAGGTGGATGTGATTTTGGAAACCGACCTTTTTAAAAGTTCGAATACCTATGCAAACCTGCTTCGATTTCTTGCCGAGGCATCGATTGAAGGCACTCCTTTAAAGGAGGTAGTGATTGCCAAAAAAATATTTGGAAAAAAAGACTACAATCCATCCGATGATACGCAGGTGCGTGTCTACATCCATCGACTTCGTAAAAAACTTGATTTGTTTTATGAAAAAGAAGGGCGCCTCTGTAAGAATCGATTGTTCATTCCCAAGGGGTCTTACACTCTAGAATTACGGAATAACAACCAAGTATCAATCAAAAAAGGAAAGAGACCCCTGCATCTTACATTGGCATCATTGGTCATTTTAGGAGTGGTTTCCGCGGGTCTTTTCTTATTTTTTTCTCTCAAGAACGATTCGACCGACCTAAGGAGTGTAAATGGCCTTAGCGAATTTACCGAAAGTGACCTGGGTGTTTATGTATTCCTCGGCGATTACTTTATGTATCGCGAAGAACACCCCCGTTATCCGTCGATACGCTTCGTTAGAAACGGCGAGATTACGAACCCAAAGACCTTTAATCATTATGTAAAGTTATACGGAGATCCGGAAGCCGAGTACAGTCTTTTTAATCATCCATCAGTTTCTTTTCGAAGCATCGAATGGACCAAGACGTTGATGGAACTTTTTTTAAAGGCCGGAAGGAATTTTGAAATCAAAGGTTGTCTGGAATTCGATCCGCTTCTCGCAAATAATCACCATGTTTTGATTTTAGGACAATTGAACGAAATCGGAACCGCGGTGTCTTACTTCAAGAACTATCGCTACGAGTTCAATGGGGGTCCACAACTTGTTTTTAAAGATAGTTTGGGACATGCCAGTGAACATTACATTCCGCAATGGAATACCGATCAGACTATTAAGGATTATTGTTTGGTAGGCAAGTATCCCGGAAATGAGACGGGGGCTGCTACACTCGTTATCGGTAGTTTATGGGAAATCGGCGTTTCACCCGTGCTGGAGCATTTTACGAGCGAACATGGTTATTCCGATTTGATGGCGGCGGTTCAAAAACAGCTAGGCCATATTCCCGAATACTACGAAATTTTATTTGAGGTAAGGGGCATTGACAATATACCTATGGAAACGAAAGTAATCCAAATCTCCGGATTGAACAGGCAAAATGCGGAATGGGCCTACGGACAAAAGACTGCTATTGATTGACTCAGTGCCCGAATATCCCATTCTTGGCACTTCTACGTTGACTGCTGCCAAAGCCACTTTTTATTACATGCTTATACCACAAAAAAAGATATATCAAAAGAGGCTATTTACCACTCATAATAAAGACTAGATCGCACTTGAAAAATTGTAATGCTTCTTGGCTTGCTTCCGCGAAGACATCAAGTCATAGAAACCATAAGTCAATTCTATGAATTTGAAGCCAAAGGTGCTATCTTTTATTTACACCTTCGGTTCCTGGCTCTAGCCGTTGTAAAGCGAATATTCCCGATCAATGCTATCGCATTAGTTAAGAGGACCTCTAAACGGGATGTTCTCTCAATAGATTCCACTTTCAATTTCCCCCAACCATTGGTTGCAAAGGACTGTACAAGAATACTGTTTTAATAATATAACCTTTATCCTTGATACGAATGGTAGTAAAGGCTATGGATTAACTGGTCTACAAGTCAAAAAGACGCCCATTGATAAAGTCGCTGCTTTTCGATAGTAGATAGCCATAGCTCATAAGAGAAATAATCAACTAAAGCCCTTTCAATTCAATTACCTGAATTACTAGTTATTCTATTTAAATCAAAAAGATCGGTCGTAACGGTCTTAAGTGGTGTGTTCATCCAGTATTCGTCAAAATTAGCAGGCCTTTTGATAGGCTGGTCCTTAAAAATCGGCTTGTTCTTGTCCATGTACGAACTGTCTCGTGGTGGGCTTGTATTGGGTCGTATTTGTTGCACAAAAAACTCCCTAAACTGGTTATAGCCCTCCGAAATCTTTTGGTTTAACTTAAAACCATCGGTATCGACCAAACCTTCAATCTCGATTTTTAGTATTTGGGAGTCAGGCTCTAGTAATTCCGAGTTATAGGTCATTCGTTTTGACAGTTCAAATATTTCTGAGAAGGTCTGAACATCAAGGTCACTCTCCAATTCGGGGTATAGAAATACTTTTTTTTCGAACAATACTATTTTTTTAAACTTTACCCTTCGCCCTTTGTATTTAATACGATAGTTGCGTTCGTTAAAGACTCCCTTTTCACTAACCTCCTTGGTGAACTTCACGACAAACACTCTTCTATTCGGGTTTACTAGAACATTGTCTATGACGAATGTAGGAGGTTTTCGAACTTCGAACCGATTATTGAAAGAAATATAGTTTAAGAACATGTTACCATACTGTCTCTGGTACTCGGTAATCACTTTAAACAGTAATTGCTGTTGGGACTGGGGTGCCAATTCTTCCATTTGGTCTTTCCGAGGTGTTTTCTGGTAAACCGCGTATTCCATTTTATGAATTGCGAAATCCTGTTTGGAAATATAGAGAGTTCCTTGCGCCTCGTGATGTAAACTCTTTTTTTGGAAAACGATTTGATACAATACCTCATCTTCGAGGTAAATATCTTCCCCTTTTTTGAAGCTATGATTGTTTAGAAGGTCAAAACGCAAACGATTCACGAAGGAGTAGGAATTAATTTTGTGGTTTCGGATCGCATCATGGATTCTTAATATGGCAAACTCATTGCCCCCATAATCATACAGAAAAGCGCTATGATCGATGATTTTACCCATAGAACGATAATTATATGGTTGCAAAGCCAAGCTATCACGTGGAAAATCATCATTTTGTCGGTACTCGTATATCTTCACTTTCGAAGTGAAATGGTCTATCTCATCGAAACCCTGATCAAATACATTGAAGATGGCTTCGTTCAAGTTCACGTATTGATCTTCTTTCAATTGATAATCCCGATAATACCCCACCGTTGAAAAAGGGAGTTCGGAATAATTTTCTGGGATAGCCCTAATGGCCCTACGCACGATGGCCCGTGCCGATAGCTTTCTTTTCTTTTTAGCGATGACTACCGCTTCGTTCAGTTCAAATACTTTTGGAACCAAACGAATGCGATTAACGGTTTCTTTATACAAATCCGAAATAAGAACCTCTTTCTTTTGGTAGCCCATACATGAGATTACCAAAATATCCCCATAGCCTTGAAATTTTTCGGGAATCTTGAAACCTCCATCCATATTCGATATGACCCCCAAGGCATATCCTTTAATGCGAATCGTAGCAAAGGGAATGGGCTCCCGGGTCTTAGCATCTAGGAGGACGCCATTTAAAAATTCTTCCTGTGCGAACAGTGAAATCGACCAAAACAGGCAAAGTGCGGTAATGATGAGACGGGTAGGCATAGGCGTTCGTTTTAAGGTAATCGTGAATTACACCAAGGTACCAAAAATCCCACAAGAATTATACCATCTCGCCATACTAAACACAAACTTTTGGAAATAAAAACCAAGGGAAAATAACGAGGGAAATGGCTTTTTCTTTTTAATGACCGCGATAACCAAGGTCGCTCGTTTCGGGATACCGCCCCATACAGAGACCACCATAAAAAAGATGACCCGTTCGCTTACCCGCAGGTTTTGGCCAAACCTACCACCCCGTTGATCAAAAGTTCGGAACTACCCCGAAGCACCGTAGCGCTTAACCCTAAAAAGCAAGCCAGGTGTTTAAAAAACGAAGAAATTAGTAAAATGGGCAAAAAAAACCTTTCTGGCTTTATATGAATAGCCCTTAGTTTCCCGCATTACTTGTCATTATAGTGGTATTATTCAACTCGGCCGTTACTTTTTTTAAAGGAGTATTCATCCAATAATCGTCAAAATTGGCAGGCTTATCAATAGGTTGATCTGTAAAAATGGGTTTATTTTTATCCATGAACAATGAAGTTTCCGGAGCGTCCATATTCGGACGAAGCTGCTGCACAAAAAACTCTCGGAATTGGTCATATTCTTCCTTTTTTAATTGATTTAATAGATGACCGTCTACATCGACGATACCATCAATCTTTATCATAAGTGATGCAGGGTCGGCTATCCCCTCTTTGGTGGACATGGCACAAATTTCCCGAAAAATTTGAGCATTCTTCGCACTCTCTACTTTTGGAAATAGCATCAGTTTATTTCCCGTTAACACTACCTTTTTGAATTTAACTTTTTTGCCTTTATACACAAATTTATAATTACCCTCGTTATAAACACCCTTTTCATCGACCTCTTTGGAAAAATCTATTATAAAGGCTTTTTGATTCTTATTTACTTCAACTTCTTTAACAAAAAACTCGGATGGTCGTTGCACTTCGAATCTATTATTAAATGAGACATAATTAAGATACATCTTATTATTATTATTATGCCTTTGATATTCGCTTAGGACCCTAAAAATTAATCTTTGATCCTGCCCGGACGGTCCTTTTGCCGTAGAATTGCTTTCTGCAACCCTACGATGCACTGCATATTCCATTTTATGAATGGCAAAATCTCTTTTGGATATAAATATTGATCCAGAGGCTATATAGGGATAGCTAAGCTTACTAAAATTAATTCGATACAATACTTCATCATCCAAATAAACGTCATTCGTTCTCAAAAAGTTATGGTTTCCAAGCAGGTCGTAACGCAACCGATTTACATAAGAAAAAGTGTTGGTATTATGGTTTCGGATGGCATCATGAATTCTTAAGATTGTGAACTCATTTCCACCATAGTCATAAAGGAAGGTATTGGTATCTATAATTTTTTGCCCAGAGAGATAGTTGTATGGTTGTTGTGCGATTGTATCTCTTAAAAAACTCATATTCTGTCGATACTCATAGATTTTCACCTTTGAAGTTTCTTGATCGAACTCGTCAAAGCCACGATCAAAAACGTTCAAAATAGCTTCGTTTAGATTCACATACTGCTGGTTCTTTAGCTGATAGTCCCGATAATATCCGATAGTGGAAAATGAAGTCAAAGAAAAGTTTTCCGGAATTGCCTTAATGGCTTTTCTAACAATGGCCCTTGGCGATAGCTTTTTTCTTTTTGGGGCGGTAACAATCGTTTCTTGTAGCTCAAACACCTTTGGGACGAGACGAATACGATTCACCATTCCCTTGTAAAGATCCGAAACCAGAACCTCTTTTTTGTGATACCCCATGCATGAGATCTCCAACGTATCCCCATAGCTTTGGAATTTTTCGGGAATCTTGAAACCTCCATCCATGTTCGATATGACCCCTAAGGCATATCCTTGAATGCGGATCGTCGCAAAGGGAATGGGCTCTTGGGTCTTAACATCCAAGAGGACGCCATTTAAAAATCCCTCTTGCGCGAACAGTGAAAGGGAACAAAACAGGCAAAGTGCGTTAATGATATGGCGGGTGGGCATAAGCGTTTGTTTTTAGGTAATCGTAAAGTACACGAAAGTACCATACAAGGCCACAAGAATTATACCATCTCGCCATCCTAAACGCAAACCTTTAGGAATAAAAACCAAGGGAAGAATAACGAAAGAAATACCCAACATCCAAAAGATATCGTTTTCCAGTAATCGCTGATCCATTACCTGGATCGGTGTAATAATGGAGGTGATGCCCAAAACGGCCAGAATATTGAATATATTGGAACCCAATAGGTTTCCTAAGGAAATGGCTTTTTCCTTTTTAATTACTGCGATGATAGAGGCTGCCAGTTCTGGAATACTGGTTCCAACAGAGACCACCGTAATACCGATGACCCGTTCGCTTACCCCGTAGGTTTTGGCCAAACCTACCGCCCCGTTGATCAAAAGTTCGGAACCGCCCCAGAGTGCCGTACCGCCTAACCCTAAAAAAAGCACGGTCTTATAGAGTGGCAAGGGCACATCATCTTCTGGCAACTCATCGATAACGGCGGTTTTTTGAAAACGCAACAGGTACACCAAAAACAGAAACAATAATACCACCATGCTAATACCTTCATATTGCTGAATTTCCCCATCAAAATAAATAAAGCCAAAAAACAAAAGGGAGGCTACCATCATAACCGGCCAATCGGTCGTGTAAAAACTTTTGTTCACATCGATACCTCCTAGTATGACCGTTACGGCCAACACTAGTCCCAAATTGGCAATATTGGAACCTACCACATTACCAAGGGCCAAATCCGGAAAACCCTCCAAGGCAGCTTTGATACTTACAATAAGTTCGGGAGCGGAAGTCGCAAAGGAAACCACCGTCATCCCAATGACGATCTTGGGAATATTCAGCCGAAGAGAGAGTGCAACAGCCGATTTTAACAACCAATTACCTCCTGCAATCAATAAAACAAGGCCCGAAACAATATAAAGAAGG
Source organism: uncultured Flavobacteriaceae bacterium (assembly GCA_947493175.1). Taxonomy (GTDB): domain Bacteria; phylum Bacteroidota; class Bacteroidia; order Flavobacteriales; family Flavobacteriaceae; genus Pelagihabitans. The sequence continues at coordinate 395,074 of CANLQD010000003.1, forward strand.
TTTAGCATTGGCAAGTGTATAGCAACTTTAGACAAATATAGGGTAAGATATTGATCTTCGACAGATGCAATTACACCCACCGCCAAGCTTTTTAAACTACCAGAATAGTTAAATAACTATAAAATTAGTTGTTTAACTAAAAAAACAGTAGTAAGTTTACCTAAAAGATAGTTGAATATGCAAAAACTGACTAACAAAGAAGAGGAAGTCATGAAGATTCTTTGGCGGCTAAAAAAGGCATTTGTCAAGGAAATCATGGCTGAAATCGAGGGTGAAAAGCCGCACTACAACACCCTGTCCACCATTGTTCGAAACTTAGAGGACAAAGCATATGTAGGGTACGAAGCATTCGGAAACACCCACCGGTATTTTCCATTGGTTACGAAAGAAGCTTTTCGAAAAAAATTTATCAATTCTACCATCATCGATTATTACGACAACTCCTATAAGAATCTGGTATCGTTCTTTGCGAAGGAAGAGAAGATATCTATTGAGGAGCTTAAAGAGATTATTAACCTCATAGAAAACAAAGGCTAGATGGAATCTTTTCTACTGTATCTTTTAAAATCTGCAGGAGTTCTATTCCTTTTTTATAGTTGCTATCATCTATTCTTAGCTAAAGAAACATTCTTTAAGCTCAATAGATGGTTTTTGCTTTTAGGTCTTTTTATGACCCTTACATTTCCGTTACTATACATTACGAAAACTGTTTTCATTCCTCTGGATCAAAACGGAATCGGGGGTTCACTAGGGGAACAAACTGTGCAACTTACGCAAACAACTACGATAGCCTGGACATCAATTTTTATGTTTGTCTACCTGCTAGGAGTTCTTGTTTGCGTCTTTCGGCTATTCTTTCAGCTTAAGACACTGAATCAAATTTTCAGGAATAGTAAACAAGAAAAACTTGGAAGTCTGGCATATCTAAAGACCAAAGAAGATGTAAAACCTTTTTCCTTTTTTCGAAACATCGTTTACAATCCGTTTACATACAATGCCCAAGAACTCCAGATGATCATGGCCCACGAAGCGGTACACGCAAGACAAGGTCATTCCTTTGATATACTCTGTACGGAAATCATTGCATCGTTTCAATGGTTCAATCCTTTTGCTTGGCTTTACCAGAAAGCGCTTAAACAAAATCTGGAATTCCTGGCAGACCTTGAGAGTTTGGCAGTAGTTAAACATAAAAAGCAATATCAATATATACTGTTAAAACAAGCTGTTGACAAAAATCTGCTATCGATCATCAATCCATTTTTTAACTCATTAATCAAAAAACGAATCGTTATGATAAACAAAAAGAAATCATCCTCAAGAAATTTAATCAAGTATAGTTTTGTAGTGCCCCTTTTGGCCGCTTTCTTGCTGCTGTTCAATACAAGAATCGAAGCCAAGATTCAATCCCTCGGCACGGTTCCCCCGCAAAACAACCACCCTCAAATCGGCAATAGCAAGGTCTATTCAATTTCAAAGCAGACGACGGATACTGGAATCAAAGCTCTGAAAGAAAAAATCAATGCCGATAAAGGCACTTTGATTATCGAGGAACTGGAACGAAATCAGGAAGGTCTTATAACGAGTCTGGCCATCAAATTTCAGCTACCAGATCAGTTTGTTACCGGTTCTGGGGCCAACAAAGACGGAATTCAAACCATGTTCTTTGGGTTAAATGAAAAGGGCGGTGTCTTTTTTACTAGCGATGAAACCGGATTGGATGAGATGACGAAAGGTATACCTCCCAGGAAACGAAAGTACAAAAGCAATTCGATATCCGTACAAAGTCCGAATCTTAGGCTTCACTTGAACGGTGGGGAAGAAGAAACCGTATTAGGCGTTAACGGCAAAGTGCCCTTGATCGTTCTTGATGGAAACATAATTTCCAAGACCGAGTTAGATAGGTTTTATCCGCAAAACATTGCGAACATATCGGTATTAAAGGGAGAAGCTGCCGTCATAATGTACGGTACAAAAGCCAAGGATGGCGTTATCCAAATCACTTCCAAACCCCAAAATGGAGTCGCAGGCATACAGGTCAAAGGCAGTATAGATGGTGAAATTCCGCTTTACATCCTTGACGGCAAAGAAATAACGAAAAGACAAATGGAGGAACTAGACCAAGACACCATCAAATCGGTCAATGTATGGAAGGGAGAAAAAGCCATTCAAAAATATGGCGAAAAGGCAAAACAGGGTGTCGTGGAAATCACCACGAAAGAGCGTTAGCAAAAGTTTTTATCCCTCAAAATTGAATTTCTTAAGACCGATTTTTTTGAAGCCGGTCTTAATTTTTTAGAATGAAATTGTTCGAAAAGCCAATTTTTTCCCTAAAATCTCCCTTACAAATTAGAATAGGCTCCAAAAACCCCCTTCAATTATTATAAAGTGTAATAATTACTTGAAATAAATATATCAATTTGACACATACTTCAAGAGCGCATCTCAATTATTGAAATACAAATCATTTTTACACTTACAATATCGCATTCAATTTCATTAATTTCAATGAATTTGTTAGGATATCATTGTTATTTTGATATATCTTATTTGGATAATCGATTATAGCGTACTATTTACGCACCCTGCCAGCATCAAAAAAATGTTCGACAGGCTAACCTAAAAACCCCCAATTATATGATTGCACTTGCTAAGATTCTGATGTTATTGTTGCTTACCTTGTTCATAACATTATTGTAAGCAGCATCATATAGGCCTATATAAAAAACAGACCGTCTGCAGGCGGTCTTATTCTTTCTTTTTAGAAGTACTTATATTTGCAAAAACAACCTAATGAAAAAAGCGTTCTTTCAATTTTTGGCCAAGATCAACAAAACGCTTCTTCCGTCATATTCCAAAAAACGTTTGGACCTCTCAAAGGCTTCAAAGGTACAATTGGCCATTATAGGTTGGCGTTATTATGTAACCACCAAGGCATTGCCTTAATAGCGGAGCAATGAGCTCACAGCATATCCATTGAGCTTTTCCCTTCCCCTTAAAAATTCAAGTTCTATTAAAAAGTTACACTGAACAATTTCCCCGCCAAGTTTTTTGACCAATTCGCAGACCGCAGCTGCGGTACCCCCAGTCGCCAACACATCGTCATGAATGAGCACCCTCTCCCCATTTTCTATGCTGTCTTCATGTATTTCAAGGATATCGGTGCCATACTCCAAATTATAAGCCTGGGCTATCTTTGCTGCCGGTAATTTCCCGGTTTTGCGCACGGGAACGAATCCGGCATTTAACGCTGACGCTAACAGGGGGCCATAAAAAAACCCCCGGCTTTCCATACCGATAACTTTATCTATCGGCTGATTACGTACCATCTTCAATAAGGCTGATGCCGCCTCTTTAAAGGCCAGCTTATCTTGCAAGAGCGGGGTGATGTCTTTAAAGGTGACTCCTTTGGTCGGGAAGTTTTGAATGTCGCGGATGTAGTTATTGAAATCCATTTCTTTTATCAATAGTTATTTTGCCTTAAAAGTAAAAAGAAATATATTTGCACCCCTTATTAAGGGGAACAATGGCCTCGTGGCGCAACTGAATAGCGCATCTGATTACGGCTCAGAAGGTTACAGGTTTGAATCCTGTCGAGGTCACTGAGATTTATCAATTAAATTCAAAAAGTCTGTAAATCAATGATTTACGGACTTTTTCATTTTAACAAATATCGTTTGATATCATATAAAATCACCCTATCTGGTGAGTAATTCGGTGAGTAGTTTACATATTCGCAAAAACACCGATGATAATATGTTAAAAAATTGATAGTCAGTTTTTTAAGCAAAAAGTTAGTTGAAATTGAACAACTTAAAAGCTTAAAAAAATGAATGATTCCTTCTCTATTTTATTCTATATCAGGAAAAATATGCCTGATAGAAACGGTCTGTGTCCCATCTATCTCAGGATTACGGTAAGCGGAAAACGCTCCGAAATAAGTGCAAAACGTAAAGTGAAAGTTGATGACTGGAACTGTGCTTCCGGGCGTGCCAAAAACTCCAAGTTTTCCAGTCGTGAATTGAACAAGTATTTGGAAGATCTGCGTGCCCGATTATATCGAATTCAAGGAAAATACGAAGCGGACGGTAGGCCCTACACATCCCAAATGATAAAAAACTCTTTTCAAGGAAAAAGCTCTAGACATAAAACACTACTGAACATCTATGAAGGGCATAACAAGGAAATATCCGAGTTGGTGGGCAGGGAATTCTCATCAGGAGCTTACCAAAGACATCTCCGAACACTCAGACACCTAAAAGCTTTTATCTATAAGGAGTATAGCTACAAGGATATATATGTCAAGGAAGTTGATTTGAAGTTCATCAACCGTTTTGAACACTATTTAAAAACATCCTTAAAATCCTGCGGGCAGAATACGGTAACTAAATATGTCACCAATTTGAAAAAAATCATGCGCATTTGCTATGCCAACGATTGGATAAGTAAGGATCCCTTTTACCATTGGAAGGCAAAATGGAAGAAAGTTGAGCGTGATATTTTAAATGAAAGAGAACTAAAAATTTTGATGGATACCGAAATGCCATTACAAAGATTAGAACAGGTCAGGGATATTTTTGTATTCTGTTGTTTTACCGGTTTGTCCTATATAGATGTTGAAAAACTATCCGGCAACCACATCGTTCTCAACATGAACGGTGAAAAATGGATAAAAATCAATCGTTCGAAAACCGATACAAAAAGCAGTGTTCCTTTGCTTCCGGTAGCGGAGAAAATACTTAAAAAGTATCGTACTATTTTAGAAAACAATCAAAACAAGTTACTTCCTGTAATCAGTAATCAAAAATTAAATACTTACTTAAAAGAAATAGCTACAATTTGCAATATAGACAAGAAGCTAACATTTCATTTATCCAGGCACACTTTTGCGACAACCGTGACTTTGGCAAATGGAGTGCCAATAGAATCGGTGAGTAAAATGCTCGGGCATTCGTCTTTGAAGACTACTCAGATTTATGCCAAGGTGATTGACAGGAAATTAATGAATGATATGAAACAGATAGTGGGTAAATATTAAGTGGAAATTAAAGTATAAAATCCAAACCCCAAATCTTACCTAAATACTTTGTGCAAGGTTCCTGTCCTGTTTTTGTAGCGTTCCGGCAGATAAGCGTTAAGCAAAAACAGGATAGGGCGCATACCTACTTTTGATTTGGAACATTGTCTTTCTTCTTAGTCCATTTTTTATAATCTTCATAAATAATAGGATGGTCTTCAAAATATCGTCTTGCAATTTCATTGCTTTGTTTTTGACCTCTTTTGAAAGCCGCTTTGTTCCTATTCTCACAATGGATGAAGTGATAGCCAAAATAACTCATTGAAAGAACTTGAATTGTTATTGTAATACAGAACAAGGTTGCAAGCCAATTCGGGGTTATTCTGGCTGATTTCATCTTTTGCTCTATTCCCGTTGTTTTCTCTTCGAATATCTCAATCACTTTCCTTTGTTCTTTTGTAAAGTCTTTTATTTGGTATTCGATACTTGAAGTGTCCGCCTTTATTTTCAAGTCCTTGAAATTCTTTGACAAGGCTTCCAACTTGTTAATCGATTTATGGAAACCTTCGATTTCCTCGGTCAAAAGTTCCATCATCTCTTCCATCTTTTTCATGCTTCTATTCTTTACGTTTATATTCCTATACCTCGATCCAATGTTCTTTTAATGACCTTTTTCAATACTCGTTTTGCAATACTCGTAGCTAGGTTCGTACTGAGTCCTAAAGTTCTTCCCGATAGTGTAATAGTGTTCCCTTTTTTGAGAACCTCCATTTTGGAATTATCGGCTATTTCAATGGTCAGTCTGATGCCCGACATCGAACGGTGTACTTCGCTTCCTTTTAGGTTTTGTCCTTTATATTCAAAGCGAAAGCCCTGTAATCGGTTTTGCCTATTGATACTCGGTATGACCTTTATCTTGTTTTGTTTCATGTATTTGATATACTGGTCAAAATCCTTGGGCCTCTTTTCCGTCATTACCTTTTCATGGGTCTGTTTGATTTCCCTCCTTATCCTTTTCAGTTCACTGAGTTTTTCCTGTTGTACTTCCCTTGCCGTGGTAAGTCCCATTTCCTTGGAAATTTTCTCCGCAGCATATTGGCTTCTCTTACCAATGAAGTTGTCCTTATAGGCCGTACCATCGAAATTGATCCTATTGACATAAACATGTACATGGGTATGCTGTTTGTCCCTATGTACAAAACCGACTCCTTGATGTTCCGTGAGCTTCATTTCGGCAATGAATCTTTGAGTAAGTTCTCGGACCCGTTCGCTAGATAAATCCTTCCCATCTTCAATAGTCGGACTTAGTACAAAACTCAATGTATTGTTCTTGGTCCTTATGTTCTGCTCTTGGATTATCTTGAACTCATCGGTAATCTCCCTTGGGTTATCCCCTGCTAGATGTTGCTTGTAGACAACCTCTGCATTCTTCTCTTGGTTCCATCCATAACCCATGGACGCTCCTGTATGCGATATCGATTTTCCCTTTCCTATCATTTTTTGAAATTATAGAGATGCCGTCGTATTTCATTGGCGAGCTGTCGCACTTCCTTTTCCAATTTGGGATTCCTCTTTTTGAACATATTGCCGATTCTTGTAAAGTTGTTCTTGTACTTGACCAGCATCGCATAATGCTCCAATTGTTCCGAAGTAAGCCTTTCTGTGATGTCGTTTCCAAAAGCCGCACTCCTGCAATATTCGGATAGGGAAAGCCCTGCCTTTTTGGCCTTTAGCTTAAGCATCTTCTTTTCATAGATACTGCACCGGAACTGAATGAAATCTCGCTTCACCTTTTTCTTTTTTTCTTTTGCGACCTACGGGAGAAAAAGCAAGATTGTCATGACAATGACACATCTTGAATTGCCGCTCAACTTCAAATTAACCGTTAGGCAGAGTAAGAGCAGGAAGTACTTTGATTTTAACTTTGGAAGAGGTATTGTTTTGAAGAAAATCCAATGATTTACTTGAATCCTTAGGATTATCTGAAGTAGATTCTAACAAATACAAGAATAGTAAGTAGATGCGCCCTATTTCGATTTTAATTAACGCTTACCTATCGGGACACTATAAAATCGAAACAGGTTCCGGCGCGGTCAAGTTATGGTAAGATTTGGGGATAAGATAAAAGTCTAAATGCACTAGAACAGTGTTGTAAATCAATTATGAAGACCACCAAAAATACCTGAAATGGAATACTCTGGCCAACGGTACTTTTTCTCTTCTTTATGATAATTTCGAATACGAATCTAGTTACCTCATGACGCAAAAACTTCATGATTGTTCTTAAAACTTTTAAACTCAATCATATAGCCATTAGGGTCGGTGATAAAAAAGGAAAGATGTTCGCCAATCTTATCTTCCATAAAAGTTACTTCTGTAGTCACTTCTTGATTCGATTGAAACAATTTGCTGTAGAGTTTACCCCATTCTTCAACCGGTATGATAACTCCAAAGTGAAAAGATGGTAAAATAGTCTCCCCCAACTTGTAGCTTTTAAAGTCAAAGTTGAAATCGCCAGCTTCGGTAAACGTTAATTGATGGTTGTATAAATTGATATCTGCCCATTTATCTGCTTTTCTGCCTATTGTTGCTCCCAAAATATCGGTATAAAAAGCTGTGGTTATTTTTATGTTATCACAAGGTAATGCCAAATGAAAATGTGCTTTCATAATATATTGGTTAAGGTTGGACATTTTTTAAAATACATTTTTACGGCTTTTTTATCTTCTTTATCTAAAAATGGAAAAGCTTCTCTCCATGGTATCCATAATACCTTGACAAATTTTTCTGGTTCAAGAATACGGAAATCACTTGATTTCGTTTTGAATACAAAATAGTGCTTTACTAAAAGCTGTAATTCTTTCTGTACGCTTTGCGTTGATAAAAAAGATAATTTTTTGACCTTCAATTTTAATCCTATCTCTTCCTTAGTTTCTCGTTTTAAGCTTTCAACTAATCGTTCTTTTTTCTTTTTAATGCCCCCCGGAAGGGTGTAAAGTAGTTGGTCTGCCCTTTTTTCCATAACTAGGAGACACCCTTGGTTTACAGCTAACAAACGAGTTTTATTGATGATTTGTATCATTATTCAATCTTGTTTAAATCATCATTTTAATCAACCATGTCTTCTGGATCGGGCTCCACAACTGCATTTGGATCATCTTTATCATAGTCTTCATAATCAGTCTGGTCATAATTCTCCATCGTATACTCCAACTTTTCACTAATCTTCACTAAATATTTGGTATCGTCAGTCAATACTTCAACAGCTTCAATACGTTCGCCATTAGCATTGCGAAAAGAAATGATGTCGAGATCATCGTACCCATCGGGATAGCGCTCTACCGTAAGTTTTAACACTTCAGGAGTCAGCTTTTTAAAATCAACAATGACTTTTCTTAAATGTGAGTGTTTGTCCATAATTACATATTTAATAGGTAAGCAAATATTAATGGGGCTACTATGGTAGCATCACTCTCAATGATAAACTTTGGGGTACTGATGTCTAATTTACCCCATGTAATTTTTTCATTAGGTACTGCCCCACTATAGGAACCATAACTTGTTGTTGAATCACTTACTTGACAGAAATAACTCCAGAAAGGTGTATCTGTACGTTCCATGTCTTGATATAACATAGGTACTACACAAATAGGAAAATCTCCTGCAATACCACCTCCTATTTGAAAGAAACCGATGCCATTGTCGGAATTATCAGTATACCAATCTGCAAGGAAGGTCATATATTCTATTCCAGATTTCATAGTGCTTGCTTGCAGCTGTCCTTTAAGAACATAGCTTGCAAAAATATTCCCCATGGTACTGTCTTCCCAACCTGGACAGATTATGGGCAAATTCTTTTCTGCTGCTGCATACATCCAAGAGTCTTTTAAATCTATCTCGTAGTATTTTTCTAAAACCCCTGATAATAGCATTTTATACATGTATTCATGAGGTAAGTAGCGCTCTCCTTTATCCTCTGCCTCTTGCCAAATTCTATAGATATGTTCTTGCAACCGCCTAAAAGCTTCTTCTTCGGGAATACAGGTATCCGTAACCCGATTTAGACCTTGCTCTAATAAAGACCATTCTTCATCTGGGGTCAGGTCTCTATATTCAGGAATACGCTTATAATGAGAATGCGCTACCAAATTCATTATGTCTTCCTCTAAGTTTGCCCCTGTACATGAAATGATGTGTACCTTATCCTGCCGTATCATTTCGGCAAAAATCTTACCTAGTTCTGCTGTTGACATAGCTCCTGCAAGGGAAACCAGCATCTTGGCCCCATTGTCAAGCTGCGCCTCGTAACCTTTCGCAGCGTCTACCAAAGCAGCAGCATTGAAATGCAAATAATACTTCTCGATAAAATTAGAAATGCTTCCTTTAGTATTCATCTTCTTCGAATTTTGAGCTTGTTGAGCTCGGTTTATACATGACATCGTATGTATTTTCATAATTCTCATCGGCATCTTGCCCCATGAACTTATAACTCAACATTTTATAGTAGAGCTTAGCGGCGAGAAAGTCTGAGGACTTATCTACATTGTTCGGGCATAATTCAACAATATCAAACCCAACCACATTCTTTTCTGCAAATACTTGTTTTAAGAAATCTAAGGTTTCATACCAAAACAAACCTCCTGGTTCAGGTGTTCCAGTACTAGGTAATATAGAAGGGTCGAAAGCATCTAAATCGAATGTTATAAATACATTCTCCGTCATTTGGTCTATAACAGCATCCATCCAAGTATCGTCTATTGCCATCTCGTGAGCAAAAAAGGTTTTATCTAAATCCATTACCGATTTTTCTTTGGCATCCATAGAGCGAATTCCCACCTGAATTAAATTGGTGTTTTGACTAGCTTCATAAACTGCACAAGCATGATTGCACGCACTGCCTTCATAGCTTTTCCGCAAATCGGCATGCGCATCGATATGCAATACCGTTAGATTGGGAAACATTTCGTTAAAAGCTCTAATAGTTCCAATAGATATGGAATGTTCTCCTCCAAAAATGGTAACGAACTTGTTCTTTTTTATAAATCTTTTGGTTTCTTGGTGAACAGCGTCTACCGTGGCTTCGGGTGTTGCATTGACCGTAACAGCATCTGCGAGATAAATACCATTTTTGTAAACTTCCGAATCGGTTTCGATGTCGTATAGTTCCATATTTTCTGAAGCTTCTAAAAAGGCTTTGGGTCCTTTATTGGCTCCTTTGCCCCAAGTGCTCGTTCCGTCATAGGGTACAGGAATCAGAACTATTTTTGAACTGTCCAATGCCGCATAATTATCTGGAATATCTGCGTAATTCGTATTGGTTTTCATACTACTTTGAATAGAATTAATAAGATGCTTTTATTACGTTTGAAATTTCTTCGCTATTGGATGTGACGTTCGCAATGGCCTTATTGATATTATAATCATATCCAAGAATAGATAGCATTTCTTCAGAGGTTTGTTGTTCTGCAAATACTGAGGTTGTTAATTCCCCATGTTCATTTCGGTCTATTATAATGTGTTTTGGAGCCGGAATTAAACAATGCTGTAAGCCGCCATAACCTCCTATGCTTTCTTGATATGCTCCAGTATTGAAAAATCCGATATATAATGGCTTCTCTTTATTAAATTTTGGTAGGTAAATAGCATTCATATGCTGCTCGCTGTTATAATAGTCATCACTATCACAAGTGAGTCCACCAAGAAGTACACGTTCGTATTCTTTGTTCCAACCGTTTATGGCAAGCATTACAAAACGTTTATTGATAGCCCATGTATCTGGCATGGTTGTAATGAAAGACGAATTAATCATGTTCCATTTTTCACGGTCGTTTTGTTGTTTCTGATACAAGATTTCATAAATGTTACCACCACTTTCGCCTACGGTAAAGCTGCCGAATTCTGTAAAAATATTTGGAACCGCAACGCCAGCATCATCGCAGGTTTGCTTGATAAGCTGTATGATTTCATCTATCATATAGGCATAGTCGAAATCAAAAGCCAAAGAGTTTTTTATGGGGAAACCGCCGCCAATATTGAGGCTATCAAGACTAGGGCATATTTTTTTTAAGTCTACATATACCTTCATGCATTTTTGCAGTTCATTCCAGTAGTAGGCATTGTCATTGATACCCGTATTGATAAAGAAGTGCAGCATCTTCAAATTAACTTTCGAATTATCTTTAATCTCTTTGTTATAAAAGGGTAAGATGTTTTTGTATCCAATACCTAATCTGGAGGTATAAAATTCAAACTTTGGTTCCTCTTCAGAAGCGATGCGAATACCGATGTTATAGGTATCATTGATAGCTTCGCTAAGCAGATTGATTTCTTCATAATTGTCAATAATGGTAATACAGTTTTTATGCCCATTATTGATAAGTCTAGCAATATTTTGAACGTATTGGTCACGTTTAAAACCATTACTGATGACATAAATATCATCGCTAATTTTACCCTGAGCTTTAAGGTTTTCAATAATATCAATATCAAAGGCAGATGAAGTTTCTATATGAATGTCATTCTTTATCGCTTCATCTAATACATGTTTAAAGTGAGAACTCTTTGTGCAATAGCAATAGTTATAACTGCCGTCGTAGTTGTGTTTTTTTATTGCCTCTGCAAACCAAGATTTAGCTCGGTTGATATTGTCCGATATTTTTGGTAAGTAAGTGAATTTAAGTGGCGCTCTATATTGCTCAATAAGGGCCATTAAGTCTATTCCATGAAAATGTAGTTCGTTGTTTTTTAGCGTGAACTCTTCCTGTGGAAAGTCAAAAGTTTGGTCGATAAGGTCGACGTATTTTGTTTTCATTCGTATGATGTAAAAAATTAGAAAATGTAAGATTAGCCCCAAAGAGCAGATGAGATTAAATTTCTAATGCATCAGATACGGAATATAAAAATGGTAGAGGGCACAAAAAGATTGTGCTCCAATCGAAGTATAGTAGTAAGTGTTTCAGAAGTCAGCCTGAGCATTCGGTTCCCTATCCCTGGGGCAGCTTTTGGTGTAGACTTCTTTATCTTCCTAAGCCCGAACATGAAAAAAGATTTCATTGTTGTTATGGCAATGCGTTCATCTTACGAACTCATTATAGAATAAATGTACTAAAAAATTGAATTGAGACTGTTTTTTAATATAATTTTCGATAATTGACATTATTTGTATCAAAGACCCTACTAAAACTTAGGGTTAGCTATACATAGAAAAGAGCACATAGAAATCATTTACCTGAAGAGGGTCAACTACGCATATACTTGACGATAAAAGTTTAGATTAGCCTATTTAGACTTTTTAAAATATTACCCGGCTAAGAATGGGTGCTTTAGTCAAATGAATTGCCCAGTTGAAAGATATTCCCAAAAAACGAACTTTTTCTGAAACTTTCCCTTTCTACTAATCTAATTCTATTAACTGGCCTTTTTTTAGCACCCAAGGTACCGCTGTCAGAATCTGGGATAGTACTAGCAGATTCAATTCAACATACGAAACTCCTTAGGCGAATGCCCAACTTTTTTCTTAAACAAACGACTAAAATGCTGTGGATAGGTAAAGCCTAGCTCATAGGCTATTTCGCTAACAGATTTATTAAGGTCAAAAACTTTTTCTTTTGCCACCTCGATAAGCTTACCTTGAATGCAGTCTTGAGCCGATTTTCCTGTTTCTTTTTTGACGAGGTCGCCAAGGTAATTAGACGATAAATGCAATTCATTTGCAAAATATCCAACAGTAGGTGTTCCAAGAGTTTTAGGCTTATCCGATAGAAAATAGTCATTCAGCAATGCATCAAATTTCTCTAATGAATGTTTATGCGCAGTTTCACGGGTCAAGAACTGACGGTCATAAAATCGCAAGGAATAATCTAAAAACAATTCAATATTGGCAAGAATCAACTTTCTGCTATGCTTATCGATATTCTGTTCTAGTTCAAACTGAATCTTTTCTAAGAGACTTATTATTACCCTGCGTTCTTTTGCTGATAAGTGCAAAGCCTCATGTGTGGCATATGAGAAAAAACTATAGCGCTTCATCTTTCTGAGTAAATCCGTTCCTAACAGTAATTCTGGGTGAAACAAGAGCGCATATCCCTTTGGGCGAAAATTGGGTTCATTATAGGTCAAGCCGACGACTTGTTCAGGACTAACAAACACCAAGGTTCCTTCATCATAATCGTATGATTTACCGCCGTATTTCAATTTACATCCCTTGGCATCTTTCAAGAAAATGGCATAGCAATTAAATTGCAGCGCGTCATAGTCAGAAATGGTTTTTGCCGATTCATCAACCTTCTCAAAATCAACGACACCTACCAAAGGATGTAACACCTCTTGCATTCGCATATTCAAGTAGTCTCCTACAGCATTGATTGTATAGATATTTGTCATTACCACACTAAGTTTGAACTAAAGATAAGATATTGATTACCAAGGTTTCAAGCTTATATATCAATATCCGTAAAAATGGTATGAGCAACCGTAATTTAGGTATGGCTAACTGCCCTATTAACCTCTATTTTTGAATCAAAAGAAAACTCTTGATTGTGAACGGCAAAACAAAATAGTTTAATTTAACTTCATATATCTAAAAACATGACCATGAAAACAATATACATCGCATTATTATTAATCGCATTTAGTGCGAATTCCTTCGCACAAGACACCACACTTAAACAAGAAATTACCGAGCTTTCTAAAGCAAAATGGGAATGGATGGCTGATAAGGATGTTGATAAACTTAGCACCTTGTTTCATGACAAATCAAGATTTGTACACATGAGCGGCTCTTGGAAAAAAGACCGAGAATTAGAAATCATCAAATCAGGAAGCATTTGGTATAAAAAAGCTGATGTTCATGATGTGGTCGTTGAAGTTATTGCCGATGACACCGTGTTACTTTGGAATAGAATTACGCTAACTGCTCATGTTCGTGGTAATGATGTGGCTAATGAATTTACCGTGACCGAGTTTTACCATAAAGAAGGAGAAGATTGGAAATTATTAGACCTAACTTTTAGCAAAGTAAGAGACACGCATGAGATTGCACACTAAAGTTTAATAACTAGAGGGAAATTCGTGTTTTAAAATTTCCTAACTTCATAGCATTCATATACTTATACAATAATCATGGCGAAATTTAATCTGAATATCAACGGAAAAGAACGTGAAATCGATGTTGACCCTACAACACCAATGTTATGGGTTTTAAGAGACCAAATCAAACTAGTGGGAACAAAGTATGGTTGCGGTATTGCCCAATGTGGGGCATGCACCGTGCACTTAGATGGTACTGCAGTACGTTCTTGTCAACTACCAATATCTTCAGTTGGTGACAAAGAAATTACAACCATTGAAGGCTTATCTGAAAAAGGAGACCACCCGGTTCAACAAGCATGGTTAGAAGTTGATGTTCCGCAATGCGGCTATTGTCAAGCAGGGCAAATTATGACAGCTTCCGCTTTGTTAGAAAAAAATCCGAATCCTACAGATGAAGAAATCGAGACTGCTATGAATGGAAACATCTGCCGTTGTGGAACGTATACCCGTATCAAAAAGGCGGTTAAAATTGCAGCAAATTCAATCAACGCTTAAGTACTGAGCACTCCTAAAACCTGATACTATGACACTCATAAAAACAAAAATAGGTAGACGCTCATTCATTCGAACATCCACTTTAGCAAGTGGCGGATTAGTGCTAGGCTTTAATTGGCTAGCCTCTTGCAAAAACAAAACAGAAGAAGAAATTTTAGCCATGCCTAAGGAATGGTTTGAAATGAATTCATATTTAAAAATCGGAGATAATGGCATGGTTACGATTACCACACCGAATCCTGAATTTGGTCAAAACATTCGAACTTCAATGCCAATGATTGTTGCAGAAGAATTGGGTGTTGATTGGAAAAATGTTGTCGTTGACCAAGCACCTTACCATGCTGAAAAATACGGTATGCAATTTACAGGAGGTAGTCGCGGCATAATGACACGCTGGGAACCGCTGCGAATGGCAGGTGCTTCTGCACGTCATGTTTTGATTGCAGCAGCTGCCCAAGCATGGCAAGTTCCTGCAAATGAAATTACTACTGAAGATGGAATGTTGTATCATAAAGCAACTGAAAAATCTGCTGGCTACGGAGAAATGGCATCTGCAGCAACTCAAATTACCATTCCTGAAGATATTAGCCTAAAAGAAGTCAAAGACTTTAAAATCATTGGCACATCTCATAAAAATGTCGACGCAAAAAGTATCGTTACTGGAGAACCCATGTTTGGTATAGATTACCAAAAAGAAGGTATGTTGATTGCCATGATTGTGCATCCGCCAGCTTTCGGATTGACATTAAAATCTATGGATGCTGAAGCTGCCAAAGCCATGTCCGGTATTAAAGATGTAGTAGCGATTAAAAGTTTTAAAGATGATTATGAGAAAGGTGGTTTTGATGTCAACGCATTCCCCGAAATAGTTGCGGTCGTAGGAAATTCCACTTGGGAGGTATTACAAGCCAAAAAGAAATTAAAAGTAGAATGGCAACCTTTTGATTCGTACACAGAGACCATCAATGGGTTTAGAGGTACGCAAACCAAAAACGTTCCTGCCGGACTCGAATCGTCTACAAGTCATGCCGCGAAAATGGCAGAACTTGCTGCAAAACCCGGAAAGATTGTCCGAACAGACGGTGACCCAAAAGCAGCATTTAAAAATGCCGCAAAAATTATAGAGCGTTCGTATTCAGCTCCTTTTCTAGCGCACAATTGTATGGAGCCTCTAAATGCTTTTGCACATGTAGAAGGTGATAAAGCGCAAATTGCAGCACCTGTTCAGATTCCGAGTTTAATACTCCCAACGTTGGCCTCAAGTTTGGGCATTCCTGCAGAAAATATTGCGATGGAAATGCCTCGCATGGGTGGCGGTTTTGGTCGCAAGGCTTATGCCCATTTTGTAGTGGAAGCTGCTATGATTTCGCAAAAAGTAAATGCCCCAGTAAAATTAGTGTACACTCGTGAAGATGATATGACCAATGGAATTTATCGCCCTAGTTATCATGCCACCTATCGTGCTGCACTAGATGAAAATAATAATATGACTGCCTTGCATGTGAAAGCAGGTGGTGTACCCGAGAGTCCCTTATTCGCAAATCGTTTTCCCGCGGGAGCTATCGACAATTATATGGCGGAAGAATGGGCTATTGATTCCAATATTACAATAGGAGCTTTTCGAGCACCACGTTCTAATTTTATGGCGGGTGCTGAGCAATCGTTTTTAGATGAAATTGCTGAAACTATAGGCAAAGACCCTATTCAATTTCGATTGGACTTGCTAAAACGTGCAAAGGAAAATCCTGTGGGAGAAAGAAATGATTATGATGCAGAACGCTATGCAGGAGTTTTAGAACTGCTTCGTGAAAAATCAGGTTGGAGCGCAACTCCGGCGAATGTAAACCGAGGAATATCAGCCTATTTTTGTCATAATTCTTATGCCGCACATGTTTTAGATATTCGAATGGATGACGGAAAACCTGTGGTTGAAAAAGTTGTTTGTGCTATCGATTGCGGTATTGTAGTGAATCCGGATGCTGCAGTAAATATGGCCGAAGGAGCAATTACGGATGGGATTGGAAATGCCTTTTTCGGAGAACTTCCTTTTAAAGATGGGATGCCTCAGAAAACGAATTTTCATGAATATCAGATGATACGCATGAGCGATGCCCCTAAAGAAATAGAAGTGCATTTTGTTGAAAATGAAATCGCACCTACAGGAATGGGTGAACCTCCATTCCCTCCTATTTTTGGAGCTGTTGCCAATGCATTATACAAAGCAACGGGGCAACGGCATTACCAACAACCGTTTGTTACCGAAAAACAAATTGTTGGCTAACCGATAAAACGAATTAGAGCATGACCCTTGTCAAAACAGCTATAGGTAGACGTTCTTTCATAAAAAGTTCGGCATTAGCTGGTGGTGGTTTAATGCTCGGTTTTAATTGGCTGGCATCTTGTAAAATGACGCCAGAAGAAGTTAGAAATTTACCTAAGGAATGGTTTGAAATCAACGGATATTTAAAGATTGCAGATAATGGTCAAGTGACTATCATGTCTCCAAATCCGGAAGGTGGTCAAAATGTAAAGACAGCCATGCCGATGATTGTAGCTGAGGAATTAGACGTTGACTGGAATGATGTCATTGTTGAACAAGCTCCCTTAAACACCGATTTATACAGTCGTCAATTTATCGGTGGTAGTCAAGCCATTCGAACCAGTTGGGAAGGCTTACGTATGGCAGGTGCATCAGCAAGACACATGCTACTAATGGCTGCCGCTGAAGAATGGCAGGTACCTTTAGAAGAAATTACCACCGAATCAGGAAAAATAAAACATACAGCAAGTGATAAATCGATTTCTTATGGCGCGATGGCATCAGCTGCGGCAAAAGTTTCTGTTCCTGAAGAAGTAGTATTAAAGGAAAGGTCAGATTTTAAAATCATAGGTGCTTCCAAGAAGAATGTAGACGGACTCAAAATAGTAACAGGAAAACCGCTATTCGGAATCGACACCTACAGTGAAGGCATGTTAACTGCCATGATTGTGCACCCACCTGCGTTTGGAATGAAGCTCAAATCATATGATAACACGACGCTCATATCGATGCCTGGAATTCGCGATGTTTTTACGTTAAAGGTTTTAGAAGACGACTATCTAAGACAGCATTTTGACACTTGTACTTTTCTTGAAGTGGTTGCCATAGTAGGCAATTCTACTTGGGAGGTCATGAACGCGAAAAAAGCAATTACCGTCGAATGGGAACCTTTTGAAACCTATGCCGAAGAAAGGCAACCCTACCGTGGACCTCAACAGACCCTGTCAATACCATCTGGACTGGAAAGTTCCGAAGACCATAAGGCTAAGATGATGGAAATGGCATCTAAAAAAGCAGACGTAGTTCGGAAAGATGGTAATCCGGAAAAAGCTTTCCGAAACGCTGCAAAAATAATTGAACGCACTTATACCGCTCCTTTTTTAGCCCATAATTGTATGGAGCCGATGAACTTTTTTGCTGACGTAAAAAATGACAGCGCCCAACTATCAGGTCCGCTTCAAAAAGCAGAACTTACTGAAAAGGCTGTTTCAACTCGATTGGGAATTCCCGTAGAAAAAATAGATATCGAATTGACCCGCCTTGGTGGCGGTTATGGCCGACGCTCCTATGCCCATTGGGCCTTGGAGGTAGCTGTAATTTCCCAAAAAATGAAGGCTCCTGTCAAATTGGTGTACACACGTGAAGATGATATGACAGGTGGCATATACCGGCCTATGTATCAAGTGCGTTATAAAGCTGCTTTAGATGCAAAAAATAACTTAACTGCACTTTTGGTAAATGCAGGTGGAATTCCTGAAAGTCCGCTATATGCAAACCGTTTTCCTGCTGGAGCAATAGACAACTACCAAGCAGAAAGTTGGACGATACCTACCAATATTACCATAGGTTCATTTCGAGCACCGCGCTCCAATTTTATGGCTAGTGCCGAACAGTCTTTTCTAGACGAAATTGCGGAAGCCGTTGAAAAAGACCCTATCGATTTTAGACTGGAGCTTTTAGACCGCGCGGCAAAAAACCCGGTAGGAGAAAAGAATGATTATGATGCCGAACGCTATGCTGGAGTATTAAAATTGGTCAAAGAAAAATCAAATTGGAACAACAACAATTCGAATAGCAAACAAGGCGTAGCAGCCTATTTCTGTCATAATTCATATGCCGCTCAAGTGGTGGATATGACTTGGGAAAATGACCAACCAAAAATTCAGAAAGTGACCTGTGCAATAGATTGTGGTATTGTTATCAATCCTGATGCAGCTAGTAACCTATGCGAAGGCGGTATCGTTGATGGTATCGGAAATGCATTATATGGAGAATTAACTTTTAAGGATGGCGTTCCACAAAAAAGTAATTTTGACAGCTACCGAATGATTCGAATAAGTGAATCGCCTAAGGAAATCGATGTCCACTTTGTAAAAAATGATATTGACCCAACTGGGTTGGGAGAGCCGACTTTCCCACCTGTTTTTGCCGCTTTAGCAAATGCAATGTATAAGGCAACAGGTAAGCGTTTTTATAATCAACCATTTATTGGCGGAATAACTAAGTTAAATAGCTGATTTATTTTTCAAAATAAGGTCTTGAAAAAAGAACGTTTCTCGAAACTTCATAAATTTTCTCAATTGCGTTCTTTCAATTGGCCGTCTTTAAGCGTTAAATTATATCAAATACTAGATTCATGCCGAGGTGGGAAACAATTCCCTACAAGCGCAAACACGACCAAGTAGGCAGCAGATGGAATTTGGGCTTCCTACAAACGTCACCGGTTACAAGCACTTTATCGTCGAGGTCTTAGACAACGGTCAAGACATTTAGAGACAGTATCACTATTTTGAAATTAGCGGATAATACTATACCCAAACCATCTGAAATAGACTGTTTATTTGTCTAGCTCATAAAAGTGAAATCAGGCAATCTAATAATTTCCCCGTCCTTCATGGCAGATTCATGTGCCAATATTCCCACACAGGTTATGTTGGCTGATTGTTTCGCGTTCGGATAGGGCGATTTACCCTCAATCAATGCATCGATAAAGGCATGTACCAAATGGGGATGCGAACCTCCATGGCCTGCACCTTGGGTAAACGATAAATGTGTATTGTCATCGGTATCATATACACCTTGAGTGGTAAACCGCCGTATTTCTTCAGGAAGCAATTTCGCAAAATCGGGACTCTCAACTTCTTCAGGTATGTCCGGTTCGGGTTTCTTAGCGGTGTGTACCACTAAAGGTTTTCCTTCGATCAAGGGCCACTCCACCGATTTTTTTGAGCCGTAGACCTCAAAGCTTTCACGATATTGGCGTGCAACATCGAAGAGTGAACGATATACTTGTGCACTCAAATCTGAATTTCGGAATTTGATATGGGTGGTCTCCACGGCATAGGGGGAATTGTATTGCTTAATCAGTTCTTCACGAATCGTTCCCGAACCAAAACAGGACACGTATTCGGCTTCGCCTCTTGTAATTGCCAATACGGGCCCTACGCAATGGGTCGCATAATGCATTGGAGGAAGCCCCGGCCAATAGTTGGGCCATCCGTCCATGTCCTGTTGATGGCTGGCCTTTAAAAATTGCACTTTGCCGAGCTCACCATTTTCATAGAGTTCTTTCATATAGAGAAATTCACGTGCATACACCACCGTTTCCATCATCATATAGGTCAATCCGGTTTCCTGGGTCAGACGTACAATCTCTTCACATTCTTCAACCGTAGTAGCCATGGGTACGGTACAGGCGACATGCTTGCCTGCCTTCAACGCCTGAATGGATTGCTCGCCGTGATTGGGTATTGGAGTGTTGATGTGTACCGCATCGATATCTGGGTCTTTCAGCAATTCCTCGTAAGAGGTATATCTTTTTCCCACCTCGAAAGCATCGGCAATTTCATTTAACTTTTCCTCGTTGCGCTGACATACGGCAACCAGTTCCGCATTTGGATATTTCTTATAGATGGGAATAAATTCCGCCCCAAATCCTAAGCCCACGATGGCTATTTTGATTTTATCTTTGATCATTTTACAATGTATTGAATGTTGATTTTAAAAATTTTAGACCTTCTTTAGCGAATTCATCTTGGCTATTGGCAAGTTCTTTCCAAATATTTACGGCAGCCGCCAGTTCAGGTATTTCGGGAGTGAAACTCTCGATGACGATGGCTCCAGAATAGTTCACATCAGTCAAGCCTTTTGCGAATTCGTCCCATGGGGTCAATCCCGTACCCGGAATACCTCTATGGTTTTCGGAAACCTGAACATGGATCAATCTATCGCCCGCCGCCTGTATGGCCTTGCAAATATCCTGTTCCTCTATGGTCATATGGAATCCATCCAAAACAATTTTCATGTTGGATTCATTAATTTCATCAAGCAAGCGCACCACATCCTCGGCAGTATTGATGAGGTCGGACTCAAACCGGTTTAAAGGTTCCAGGGCGATATCCAGCCCATTTTTTTTAGCGATACCTGAAAGCATTTTCAAATTTTTCACAGCTCTGTTCCATTCCATTTTCTTTTGTTCTTTGGATGCCAAACGAGCCTTGCCTACTGCTG
The DNA here is from genome assembly GCA_947493175.1 of uncultured Flavobacteriaceae bacterium. Taxonomy (GTDB): domain Bacteria; phylum Bacteroidota; class Bacteroidia; order Flavobacteriales; family Flavobacteriaceae; genus Pelagihabitans. The sequence continues at coordinate 416,223 of CANLQD010000003.1, forward strand.
CATATAAAGGGCCGGCCACAAATCCGACGCCCAGCGAGGTGGCAAGCTCAAAACACTTTTCAGCATGCTCGAAACAATTTTGATATAAGGAAGTATCTTCGGAGGTCAAGTCCTTATCATCGCCAAAAACGATACAAATCGTCGGTGTTAGGCCATTGGCACTTAAAGCCTCTTTGACGGTATTCGCATCGATCAAATCCGGATTTTCCACCGGAATCTCAACAACATCAAAACCCATCGTCTTGATTTTGGGGAAAAGTTCTATCGACTCTGTTGTGAACGGTGATTGCCACAGCCAGGTACTTACACCGTATTTTAGCTGTTTGTTCATACTCATGCTGGATTTGCCACTACTTTCATAACGCCCTGCATGATACTCCAGTGACCCGGAAATGTGCAGATATAGGGGTACTCCCCTGGCTCGTCAGGAACCATAAAACGCAACACGGCCTTCTTTTCAGGGTCGACCATGGGCGTAGCCTCTAAGACCTGTGGCATATCCGGGATATAATCTCGCTCGGCACCATTTGGGTCTTGGGCCATTTTGTCCGCCGCGGCGCCTACCAATTCTTTACTGCCCTTGGCCAATACCAACAAATTATGCTGCATAAAATCGTTATTCTCAAAAACCAACTCTATTGTCTCCCCTGCTTTTACGGTAAATTCAGCAATATCGTATTTCATCTCATTCTTAATTGTTCGTATGGTAATGACCTGATCGACATCTCCCTCGACCAAAGCATCTTCCGAAGAAAGCTTGCCATCGTAATTCTCATAAATCAATTCTGCGATGCTCTTTTTTGAAAACTCACTTGTTTGTCCTGAATAATCCTTTTCCACATCATATTTCCATTCTCCTTCCAGTGGGAAATTTTGCCCTCCGACCTTTAACTCCATAGGATGGACATCTCCGTAAATCCCGCCACCACCACCAATGTCCTCCATCCAAACGGCAATTGTATTTTCTCCGGCTTTTAAAATGCCATGTTCGATATTATAGGTTCTGGTTTCTTGATAGCCTTTCGTCGCCCCGACCTGTTTTCCGTTGACATAGGTTATATCATTGTCGTTGATCTGTGCCAGGGACAGGATGGCCGATTTTCTTGATACACTTTCAGGCAATGCAATCGTTTTACGGAACCAGAGCGCACCGTCGATATTCATTCCGGCCTCCTCAATGGTTTGCGGCAGTGTCATGGTCTTCCACTTACTATCTTTATAATCTACCTCATAGGGCAGCACTCCCTGCGCAAAATTTTCACTAACTTCAGGGTGTGCTTTCTTATATGCCGTAAGGAATCCTGTACTATGTTTTGTGCCCGCGATATAAACTGCTTTTGACAACCAATTATCATTCATGATACGGTCTGTTTCACTCATAGCGAACAAGTTGCTGCCTAGACTTTCGGATGGTTGCAATTCTGAAAGTACCAATAAGGCCTGCAGCACAACTTTGGAATCTTGATCGTTAAGTAATTTGGACTTGGAAATTGCTCTGGCTGTTCTATCCGTTTTGGGAAGGATTTGTAAGGCGGCTCTTCGAACTTCAGCTGAAGAATGATCCAACGCTTTTTCGACCGCATTGCGGGCCTCTGAACTTTCTTCTAAAGTAACTAAACCTTCAAGAGCCCAAATCGCATGCACTGCAATAGGATTTAAACCTGCGGCATCGGTTTGTTGATTGGCTACCAATGGAAGTAGATCTTCAACTACATCTTCATTATTTCGCTCCACGAGCAGGCGCTGCGCAGTCAACCGCCAAAACAAGTTATCATGACTCAGGGCAGCTATTAAAGTTCTTGGGTCATCCGTAGTTAGTTTAGGGTAATCACTTGCCTCGTAAGTTTTCGGGACGACACGCCAAATACGTCCCCTTGACTTGTCCCGAAGAGGGTTTTTGTAGGCGTTGCCCTTCCCGTTTTCAGCATCGTACCCTCCTCTTTCCATATTTGGGGTCGGGTTATGCTGTACGATGAAATTATACCAATCTGCCACCCAGACCACCCCGTCTGGTCCAACTTTGGCTTCGACCGGAGATACCCACTCATCAGCACTTGAGAAAAGATTGCCACCGTCCTGTTCGATATAGCCCGCCCCATCTTCAACTATTTTTGAAATATGTACGAGGCCACCTGTAGGTTCACAAACAAAGGCCATTTTGTTCCAATAGCTTTTAGGGTATTCACGTGCGGTATAGAAGTGATGGCCTGCGGCGGCCGTGAATCCCCCGAAAACATCTACTTGGCGCACATTTGGTGTGATGGGCTGCATAAAGTAATGACCATCAATTTTCTTACTGCCCGCATTACTGATACCCTCCACCCTTTCGAAATATGAATTGTTGATGCCCAAATAAACGCTATGGGTGTTGTTGGCGGTGGAAGCAAAAATGGAGTTGTCTTCGGTAAATCCAAGTCCCCAGGTATTGTTGCTCGTTTTGGTCAGGTACTCGAATTCGGTATAGTCTGTATCAAACCGATAAAGACCTTGGCCAAATTCGAAAGGCTTCCCAAAGATTTCGCCTTTAAACCCGGAGTAACCCAAAACTCCGTATATTTTATTATCGATTCCTAATTGCAGATTTGATGGTCCAGCGTGGGTATCGAAGGTGCCCCATCCATTGATGATAACTTCACGAACATCGGCCTTATCATCCCCATCCGTATCCCTTAAAAATAGAAAATGGGGTGCTTGGGATACCAATATACCGCCATTGACAAATACGAAGCTAGTGGGTAGGTTTAGTCCTTCGGCAAATACGGTTACCTTATCCGCCTTACCATCCTTATTAGTATCTTCCAAAATTTTGATGACGTCGTCACCCGAACTTTTGTCTTCGCGAACGGTGTTCGGATAATCTACGGTTTCGATCGCCCAAAGACGACCGTGCTCGTCCCAATTCATGGCGATTGGATTTACAATATCAGGTTCACAAGCAAAGAGCTCCAACTTGAATCCGGGTGGCACTTGAATCAATTTTGCAGAGGCATCGGGACTCAAAGGCATTTGGTATTGTAGTGGGGGATCCCGCTTCTCGTAATTGGGAATATTATCCTTTGGTTCATAGGTCAATGTCGGTATATCGACCATAAAATTGGCCCAGTTCTTTTTAGCGACCGAATCTATCGCCCAAAGAATACCTTGTTTTACCAAATTTTGAAAACCTTTGTTCTTCCAAGTACGTTCATCGTGGCCATAGGCGGTATAAAACACCTTACCTTTTCCATAATTCTTTACCCAAGTATAAGGTTCGTGATGTCCGCCTTCAACCCTTTCCATCAAAACGATAATATCTTCCGCTACTTTGTCATGGACATACGTTTCGTCCCAAGTTTCGAAGGTAGTCACCTCCTTCGTGATAGGATGCTCCTTATTAACGATTTCAGCAGTAAAAACATCGGTTTCATGACTCATAAAACGACCTCCGACCATATCGATATAGGCATCGCTGTCCTTAAAGCAGAAACTGGCACAATGAAGCGGGATGAAGGCATGTCCTTTAGAAACATAATCCATCAAGGCCTGCTCGTGTTCGGGCATTTGATCTTCGTAGTTCGCATAGAGTATAACACCGTCAAATTGGGCCAAATTATCGGCATTCAAATCGTTGATATCTTCGGTATAGGTAATATTGATACCGTCTTTCGTGAGTGCGGAAGCCAAAACGGACATATATTCTCTAGAGGGATGGTGTTCTGCGTCATGGCCAAGAAACATGAGTTCAATCCGTCTGGGTTGATCATCAGGAATTGTTTTTGCCTGTTTTTTCTTAGATTCACAACTTACTATAAAAAGAGTGAGCAATAGGACTAGTACAAAAAAAATTGTTTTGGTTTTCATAATAAGAGGTGTAATGGACTAGTCAATAATACTAAAAAGTCAATCTAAAAACATCCTGATAAGTATCCATAACTGACTGTTTTATATCCCTAAAATTTATATTAATAAAAATATAAGATATATTAGTAATCTAATCTCGACAACTTGAAATCAGCATTGCAAAAATCACCGATACCTAAAAATCATGCTTTCTTGGTAAGGTATCTCAAAGAGCGCTACTTTGACCCTAATTGGCATTTTCATGCCGAATATCAAATTTTTATGGTTTTAAAAGGCGAGGGAACACGGTTTATCGGGGACCATGTAGCACCTTTTAAACCGGGAAATATTACCTTCACCGGACCTGATTTACCCCATCTGTGGCGAAGCGATCAAGAAATGCATTTAGGAAAAGAAGAGGAGCATTGTGAAGGAATCGTGGTCTATTTCAACGAAAAATTGCTTGGTAAAAGCCTATTACAAACTGAAGAAGCCATACGAATACGCCAACTATTCAAAAAAAGTCTACGCGGATTGGATGTTACGGGAAGAACACGGGAAACAGTACACAAGACGATTGCGGGACTACCCGAATTAAATGGATTCGATGGTGTTCTGGAATTGCTCAAAATCTTGAATATGCTATCGAATACCAATGATTTGAAATCCCTGGCAAGCCCTGGGTACACCAATAGTCTCAAAGAAGGCGATACGGAGCGCATGAATAAGGTATATGCCTATGTCATGCAAAATTTCAGAAGAAGAATAACGGTTTCAGAACTTGCCGAGCTCACCAGTATGACTCCAACTTCTTTTAGCCGATATTTTAAGGTGCATGCCAACAAAACCTTTTCTGAATTCGTTAGCGAGATACGCATCGGTAATGCCTGTAAACTGCTCATTGAAAGGAAGATTAACGCTTCCCAAGCTTGCTATGCCAGCGGTTTTCAGACGCTATCGAACTTTAACAAACAGTTCAAGACGATTACCAAGCGAACCCCAATGGCTTATAAAAAGGAGTACAAAGCAGTTTCCTAGTGTAAATCCTCTGGTTTCGATTGTGATGTAAAACGAACGTTTTTTGGGACTAAAACAATTTTCTAGATTGGTTCTTTCAACTAATCGTTATATATGATGACTTTAGCTATAGATAGAATTAAAACTGCCCCAAGACAAATTGGGGCAGTTCATAAAAAACCTTTCTTTTTCATATAGGGAACTTCAATAGGAAAGGCTGCAAACACCAAAACACAGAAAACTGGCCATTTTCTTGAGTCTTGCTTAGCCACTAGGTAGGTCTAGTTCTTTTCAAAGGTCAGGAGATCGGTTCCTCCATCACCTCCACTTACATGTTTGAGTTCAATTTTCGATGCCGAATGCGAAATGATATCCCAATCTTCCGAAAGATCTGCAAAGTCCGCTGGGGAAGCGAAGAAAATATTGAAATCAATATCACCAGAGGAAGAACCTCCCGAAAAATTTCCAATCGTACAATCGTTCTTAAAACGTAAACGGTCATCACCAGCAATTCGTAAATCTACCTTTGACTCGCCATTTTCCAATTCGATTTCATGAAGCGTCCAGGTGGCCTCCAAATCACTTATGTCGGTGATCGTTATCACAACTTGAATATTATTCCCGCTCCCGGATGCTTCCCAAGTGCCCGAATATTCATTATTGTTCCAGGATACGTTCATGGTGCCATCAGCCGAGAAGTCAAAAGTGTAACCGTTCAGATTATCTTCCAAGTCATTGTCGTTCAGCTCAAGCTTGTCCACATACCAGCCCGAACAGGCAGTCAATACATTGGTCAATTGGGATACGCTGCAATTGTTACAGTCGTCGTCAGAGTTGTCATCGTTCGAACTACTGCTGGAGCTATCATCGTTTGAATCGTCATTGGAGTCATCATCAATGGTAATCGACCATGTCCCAGTTGCATTATTAGTTGCATTATCGGCCACCAAGCTTCCGTCCGAATTGAAGGAGAAACCATAGCCTGTGAAATCACCGGTTTCATTTTTTCCTGAATCGATGAAATTGGTAATGACCCAAGATCCTGTAGAAACATTGTTGGTAATCGTCTCGATATCCGCTTGTAGATTTGCAAAATTATTGCTGTCATCGCCATCTTTGGTACATGCGGTAAAGAGTAACGTCATTATACCTAATCCATAAATTAAAATGTTCTTTTTCATAGCAATTGTTTTAAAGGTTATTGTATTATTGTTTATTAAGAATCAATGTATCCGTTCCTCCGTTACCACCACTGACATCACGTAATTCTACTTGGGTATCGGTAACGGAAATCACCTCCCAGGTATCGTCGAACTCATCCAAAGGTGCTGTGTTTCCAAAATTCAAGACGAGTTCACTATCCGAATTTTGCGGTGTCCATGTTCCATTGGTATTGGTGCTGCCATTATCAGCGACCGCAGTACCATCACTATTAAAGTTGAAGGTGTAACCATTGTAATTACTTGTTTGGTCATCTGCGTCCTCGGTGTAAGAACCGACCACCCAAAGACCATCTGTCAAAATAGTTGCAAGTGTTCCGTTATTTCCATTTCCATTATCTCCATCATCAGTACAATTACTCTCGAATCGTAAACGGTCGTCCTCGATTCGAAAATCAACTTCGTTCTCGCCACCGACTTGTTCTATTTCATGTAGGTTCCAAATGGCATTAAAGTCGGTCAAGTTTGGGATATTGATCGTAAAGGCAATATTATTTGCGGCCCCAGTACTTTCCCAAGTTCCTGAAAAGGAATTGTTGTTCCCGACAGCGGTCAATGTGCCATCGGTAAGAAAATTAAATTGATAGGCCGTATAGTTATCTTCTAGGTCCTGGTCGTTGCGTTCCAGTTTATCGACCATCCAATTGGAGCATCCCGTCAATAGATCTCCAAGCTGGTTCGTGGTGCAGTTATCGCAGTCGTCATCATTAAAGTCGTAATCATCGTCTTCGTCGCAACTGTCTTTGGCTTCATCAATTACCTGTTCCAAGGCAATAAGATTTCCGATACTGGTCTCGGTACCATCGGCAAGGACAACATTTATCGGAAAGGCAATGTTCACGACATCATCATTCTCTAAGTCATCAATAAAATTATATAGTTGGGCATCGCTGGTAATGGATAGATTGTCAAAAACCTCTGTGGTCTGATTAAAAATAGATGCCGTTATCGGATATTGAATATCCAAACATTCTATGTCGTCATCAGGCACGTTCTCTCCGTTACAACCGGATGAAAAAGAATCGAATTCCGCTTGATCCGCAATTGCGACTTCGGTAAAATCACTCAAGATAATCGTAATGGGAAATTGAATCTCGAGTACATCCGTATCATTGTCAGAGGCATCAAAAATCGCTTCAATGTTGGCATAGTCATCTTCGGTATCCACTAAAATATCCGTTCCGTTTGCCGTGACGACAACGGGTAATTTTACGGTAAAACAATTTGATCTATCGATTATGTTATCGATTGAGCCGTCGTTCAAAGCTGTTCTTTCCAGTAGATCGGCGACCATTGAATTGGCGAGGTTCGGCTCATCAATTGGAGGGAAATATTCGAATTCCTCTTGTCTACAGCTTAAGTTGAGCAAGACAATCGATAATAAGAAAGTTAGTATTTTAAAGGACTTTTGCATGATAAAAAACTATTTCGGTTAACGGGTTCCGCTACTAAAACAACCTACTCCTGAAAACTCCTGAAAAATTTTAAAATATTTTATTTCTACATTTAGCGACACAAAATCCAGAGGCTTGTCAAAGGAACTACATGAAGATATTTGTCAAAAACACGTCTTTTCGGGCGTTTATAACAAATACGCCAAAAGTCTACATGACTATCTCTACTACAAATATGGGGAACGACTGAACCCGAACGATAAGGCACAGGAAGCATTTATCAAACTTTGGGAAAATTGCAAAAAGGTCACTTTGGGCAAAGCCAAATCTTATCTATACACGGTAGCCAACAATATGATGCTGAACGAGGTCAAACATCAAAAGGTAGTCTTACAATATCAAAAAATACTACCCGCACAACATAGTAATGAAACTCCTGAATTCCTTATGGAAAAGGAGGAGTATTTTCAGAAATACCAAAAAACCTTGGAAAAACTTTCCGAGGAGCAACGGGTGGCTTTCATGCTGAATAAAGCAGAAGGCAAAAAACATGAGGAAATTGCGGAAATGTTGGGAGTTACCCGTAAGGTGGTCGAGTACCGTATTTATACGGCTTTTGGCATCCTAAAAAAAGAATTGGAAAATTTTAAATTAAAATAATCAGGAAAAAACAGACCTTGGTTGTTATATAATCAGAAGCCGAATCGATGGATAAGGAATATTTGATACAAAAATGGTTAACAGATGAGCTTTCAGAGCAAGAAATGAAGGCTTTCAAAGAACTTGACGATTACCCTGAACTTACGGGTATCATTGAGAATGCCGAGTATTTCAAAGCCTCCAGATTCTCAACTGTGGCCGATTTTGAGACCTTCAGTACGCGACTTGATAAAGATACCGTGCCCGTGAGAAAACTAACTTGGCTTAAGCCATTTTTACGAATAGCAAGTGTCTTTGTCATCGGTCTGGTACTTTCCTATTTCTTTCTTTTCAATGGGGATGTGGAGATTAATACCCTTGCAGGCGAAAAGACTACCATAGAACTTCCGGATGCCTCTGCCGTTGTGGTAAATGCCCTATCCGAACTAAGTTATTCCAAAAGTAAGTGGAGCGATAAACGTGAAGTTGAGCTACAGGGAGAGGCCTATTTTAAGGTTGCCAAAGGTGCAAAATTCGATGTAGTTACCTCCGAAGGAACGGTCAGTGTAGTGGGAACCCAATTCAATGTCAAGCAGCGGGAGAGCTATTTTGAGGTTGCATGTTTTGAGGGCATTGTGAAGGTTACCTCCCCGAACGCCACGGAACAACTTACCGCAGGAAATCGCTTTCGTTTTTCAAACGGTACCGCTTCCCTTGGAAAAACCACCTATCAAAATCCCCAATGGACCAAGAACGTCAGTAGCTTTGAACGCGTGCCTTTTTCAGAGGTCGTTGCCGAATTGGAGCGCCAATACGATATAACGGTCCAAATGGAAAACATAAGTGACGAGCTGCTTTTCACGGGGGGGTTTGTACACGATAACTTGGATAATGCGTTGAAATCGGTCAGTGAACCTTTGAATTTGGGGTATCGAATAGCGTCTGGAAAACGGGTCAGTATTTATTCCATCAAAAAATGAGAAAGCTTGATTTAGTCTTTTCCAAAGTTAAAATTTTCCTTCTGGAACCACTTATTACGCTATTCGACATGTTTTTTGCCCTAAAAAACAATACCCTTAACTTGACCTAGAAAGTGCACAACGCGTTAAACCATTAAAGTATTAGGCCAAGTCGGGCATTCTGTAAGTGAACCGTATTTTATCATATATAATCCTTCTTTTACTACTCTGTAATTCTACCAAAGTTTTAGGGCAGGATAAGCAGACCAAGCCCCTAATCGAGGTTTTGAAGGAACTTGAAACACGTTTCGGCTATCAATTCAATTATGCCTCTGAAACCTTGGATGGCGTGCAAGTAATACCGCCATCAAAAGAGCTGACCTTTGACGAGTCACTTCGTAGTCTACAGGAAAGTACTAAGCTGATTTTTTCTGTTCTTGACGATAAATTCGTTTCCATTAAAAAACCAGAATTACAACTCTGCGGATACTTAAAGGACAAGGATACACAAGAACCCATTGTGAATGCCACGGTTCAAGGAACTAAAAGTTCTACGATTACCGATGAAAACGGATATTTTGAGTTGAGACCAAATACCAAAAACGACCTCATAAGCATTCGTCATATTGGCTATAAAACCTTGGACAGGAGCTATCAGTTTTTCAAGGAAAATACTTGTGGAACTATCTATTTAGTGCCTGATGATTTGCAATTGGCCGAGGTTGTGCTATCGGATTTTTTGATTCGGGGAATCGATAAGTTGAATGACGGTTCGTTCAAAATAGATTTTGATAGGTTCAGTATATTACCTGGGCTGATAGAGACCGATGTGTTACAATCCATTCAGGCCTTTCCAGGCATCCAAAGCATTAACGAAACGGTATCCGATATCAATATTAGGGGCGGTACCAACGACCAGAACCTGATTCTGTGGGATGGGATAAAAATGTATCAATCGGGACATTTTTTTGGCCTTATCTCCATGTACAATCCTCAGATAACCCAAAAAGTAAGCCTACGTAAAAATGGGACACCGGTTAGCTACACGGATGGGGTTTCTGGTACAATATCCATGGAAACCGATAAGGAGATCACTTCTAAGTTTCAAGGGAACGTTGCCCTTAATTTTTTGGATGCCAATGCCTTTGTTGATGTTCCGTTGGGTAGAAAATCCTCTGTACAGGTCGCCGCTAGAAAAGGCATCGGCAATTTTGTGGAATCGCCAACCTATACGGCCTATTTTGAGCGAATTTCGCAGGACACAGAGGTGGAATCCAATACGGCAGACGTAATCAATTCCGATTTTGAATCCGATTTTTACGACCATTCGCTAAGGTGGTTGTACAAGCTTTCAGAGAAGGACGATATTCAACTGAACTTCATCAATGCCAATAATGAATTGGTCTTCAACGAAAATGCGACCTTAAACGGAACGGAGGAATCTCGAAGGAGCAGCGTCGCCCAAAACAGTATCGCGGGAGGATTGCAATACCATCGCTCATGGAATGACCGTTTAAGCACCAGTTTACATATTTATGAAACTGATTATACCTTAAAGGCCATCAACGCCAATATTTTGGATAATCAACGATTTTTACAAAAAAATTCGGTTTCGGAAACAGGTGCCAAATTAGAAGGGTCGTACCAACTTTCTGAACAATGGCGAATAAAGGGAGGCTACCAATATGTAGAAACAAAAGTGACCAACTTGGATGATATCGATGATCCTCGTTTCATAAGGTTAGAGGGCGAAGTACTCCGAACACAGGCCGGATTTTCACAACTGGGTTATATTTCGAGTGACAGGATGACCACCTTCAATGTCGGACTACGATACAACTATCTGGACAAGTTCAAAAAACAACTATTGGAGCCGCGTTTTAGTTTTAACCAACGGTTTTTAAATTGGTTCAATCTGGAAATCCTAGGGGAGTTCAAACATCAGTACACCTCACAGATCATTAATTTCCAGAACGACTTTTTGGGAATAGAAAAGCGCAGATGGCGTTTGTCGAACGATGGCGATATTCCTGTTATCATCGGCAAGCAAATCTCAACCGGACTCAGCTATAGCAACAAAGGTTGGCTAGTAAATCTGGTCGGGTATTATAAAAACGTGAATGGAATAACCACCTCAAGCCAAGGTTTTCAGAACCAATACCAATTTGTTGCGGCCAGTGGTAATTATGAAGCAAAGGGCGTGGATCTTTTGATCAGAAAACAATTCAAAAATTTGAATACCTGGTTGAGTTATTCGTATCTATCAAGCGATTATACGTTTGAGACCTTACCTGACACCAACTTTTCGAATAATCTGGAAGTGGTACAAAGTGCCTCCTTTGGAGTGACCTATACAACACCACATTTCTTATTTTCCTCTGGTTTGAATTGGCGTTCCGGTAAACCCGTGACAAGACCTGTCGCAGGCAATGAAGTATTGGAAGATGGCACTATCAACTACGGACCCGTAAACGAAGAAAGGCTTGATGGCTACATGCGTGTTGATGTATCTGCCATTTACCAGTTTAAACTGAAAGGAACCAGTAAGGTAAACCTTGGTGTATCGGTTTGGAATCTTTTGGACAAGGAAAACAACATTAATACTTTTTATAGGGTAAATACTCTAGGGGCGGCCGAGCAAGTTGAACAAAATTCGTTAGGGATAACTCCAAATGCAGTACTTCGAGTTTATTTTTAAATATCTCCAGCGAGATACGAAGGATATAAAATTTAGTGTAAAGGTTGATTTCGATAGTTCTATGAAACGAACGTTTTTGGCACTACATTTATAAATAAACCTACTTCCATTAATTGAACTTAACTTATTTCATCTGACCTTTAACTTGGCTTTTTAAAATGTAAATAACACTTTGTAACCTTCACTAAAATAATAAGGCTATCAAAGTATTTTTTAATTACTTTTAGGGTCAATTGTGTTCTTTAAATATTAAACAATAATTGAGTGAGTGATTAGGTGAGTATTTAAAGAAACATAATTTTAACTTTTTGAATATCAAAGGATTAAATCGTAAGTTATGACCCTGTCGAGGTCACGAATAAATCGAAAAGCAAGCAAAATCATAAAGCTTGCTTTTTTTGATTTTGGTGGTTTTTGATTTTCAAAGAGGAGCTTTGTCAGAATGCGCAAAGCGAATCCCCCCGAGGTCGCTTAAAGCAGAAACTCCTTCAGTCGTTGTAAACCCTCACAAATCCTGATTTTTAATTTCTTGTCTTAATCGTACGAGCACTTGCTCCCTAAACCAGGGGTTCCTTGCCTGCCAAATATTATTTCTTGGAGATGGATGAGGGAGCACAAAATAATCTGGGAGATAGGTTTCAAAATTCTTAACCGTTTCCGTAAGTGTTTTTTTCATCCTATTGCCTAAATAATAATTTTGGGCATACTGTCCGATTAGTATGGTAAGCTTTACTTTTTTCATTTCTTCCAATAAGGGATTATGCCATAATGGTGCACACTCTTTTGTTGGGGGTAAATCACCGGACTTACCCAGGCCGGGATAACAAAACCCCATTGGAATCAATGCAATTTTAGTTGGATTATAGAAGGTTTCTTTGGCCACACCTAGCCAATCCCTAAGGTTTTCGCCACTTTTATCATCCCATGGAATACCAGTTTCGTGCACCTTGGAACCTGGAGCTTGCCCAATAATTACTATTTTACTTTCCGAATCAGCAGAAACGATCGGTCTCGGACCCAGTGGTAATTGTTTGCGACAAACCGCACATTTAGAAATTTCCTGTAATAGTGAATCCATTTTTAGTCGGTACTTTATTATTGTTGTTTTGTTATCGATATAGGCTTTTCTATCTCAATTCATATATAGCTCGCCATTCTTTCTTTAAAATTTGCTTAGGGGTTATTTTTAGAACAAGATTTCGTAATCCCGAAAGGTATTTCCAATGCCCTACCTGTCCCATAATCCATGAACGAACAATTTTAACAACCTTTTGTTTTCGCATTGCCTGAAACTTTCTATATACCTCATCTTTTGAATTATTGCATATGCAATTTGCCAAATAGTAGGCATCCTCTATTGCCTGGGCTCCCCCCTGCCCCATATTTGAAATCTACTTGAATGCTGCCAATACCGTTACGAATGTGGACCAACGTATACTGATCTATAAAATAAACCTTATTCAGTTCCGCTTTTAAACTTTCTGACCCCAGTGTTTTGCATTGGCTGTTATTAAATCGACACTCAATTTAATGAACAAAACCAACAAACTCTAGATGCGCCGATATCACTTTCTTTATTCGTACCCTTTTTTTAATGAATCACAAATGGCTACCAGCCGTTTCATACTAGCTTACAAACCTGAGAACAGCTCATTTTTCATCCTTTGCTGAACTAAGATGTCATGGGTTGCAAAATCAAAGAAACTGATTGAAAAACGCTATCAGACCAGTCATTCATATCACGATATTAAATTTTGGTCATTTCCACTGTGATTTTGGTTAACCCTAAAGCCCATTCTGGAAATACATTTGTACTGTAAAATTAAAACAAGGACAACATTTAAAATACAGTACGATGAAAACAATTGATCTAAAAACCAGAAATTTAAGTGTAAGGATCTTCTTGATTTTTACCCTGATGCTAGCCGCAACGGCATTACTTGCCTTTTCGGCTTTTGACAAATCGGAAGAAAATGAACCAGTTCAAAATGAGCCGCAAGGACTTCAAGTTGAAGTATCCAATCCGGTTTTTGAAAAAATTACCGAATGGGATGAATACACAGGTCGTTTTGAGGCCAGTAACCGTGTAGAAGTAAGAGCACGAGTAAGTGGCTATGTGGAGAATGTAAGCTTTAAAGATGGTCAATCGGTTAAGAAGGGAGATGTTTTATTTACCATTGACCAACGGCCATTTAAGATTGCCTTAAACCAAGCAAGAGCCAGTTATGGTCAAGCTCGGGCGAGATTAACAACTGCACAAGTCAATTTTAATCGTGTTGAATCTTTAAGAGAATCCGGTGCCGTTTCTGCGGAAGAATATGATAGTCGCAAACAAGCATTGGCAGGAGCAAGGGCTTCGATACAATTAGCGCAGGCATCTGTCGATAATGCCAAGTTAAATCTTGAGTTCACACGAGTAAAAGCCCCTATTTCAGGACGCGTAAGTCGTGATCTGGTTAACCAAGGTAACTTGATCGATGGTGGTTCTTCCCAATCGACGCTATTGACAACCATCGTGGCAACAAGTCCAATCCATTTTTACTTTCAAGGAAGTGAATCAGATTACTTAAAGTATTCTCGCATGGCCCAAAGTGGAGAAAGAGCTTCATCCCGTTCAACGGCCAATCCGGTGCTTTTAAAACTTCAAGATGAAGATGGGTACACACACAAAGCGGTCATGGATTTCGTAGACAACGAAATCGACAGAAGCACTGGAACCATCGAAGGAAGGGCTACCTTAGAAAATGAGGATGGTTTAATTGAACCGGGGATGTTCGGTAAAGCACGATTATTAGGTAGTGCCGAACACGAAGCCCTAATGATTCCTGATGAAATCATTGGAACCAACCAGTCCGTACGCTTTGTATATGTGCTAGGTGAGGACAATACGGTAACCACTAAAAACATTGAACTAGGTTCTCTACATACAAACGGACTTCGAATTGTACGAAGTGGCCTTTCACCCCAAGATAAATTGATTACCAACAACATCCAGAAGATACGTCCGGGTGTAGTCGTGCGTCCTTTAGAAGCCTCATTAACAACCACAAGTCAAGATGCTTTGGCCCAGCGTGAAGTAAAATAGACACAGCAACATAACGAATCCAAAAAATCGCTGTCTATCAAGCCTTTAGGGTGAGTAACAGGCAGTGACAGGGATTCTCTTTTCCAACACTAAAAATAGAAATCATGAAATTCAGTCACATTTTTATCAAAAGACCCATATTCGCAGCGGTGCTCAGTATCTTGATACTCATTGTGGGCGGATTGGCATACGTTTCCTTGCCAGTATCACAATTTCCAGATGTTGCACCGCCAACCGTTCAGGTAATTGCAACATATCCCGGAGCCAATGCCCAAACCCTTTCAGAAACCGTTGCCACTCCTTTGGAGCAGGAAATCAACGGTGTCGAGGGAATGATCTACATGACCTCGCAATCTTCAGCCGATGGCGTGGTGACCCTTCAAATAGCCTTTGAATTGGGAACCGATTTGGATCGTGCCCAGGTGCAAGTACAAAACCGAGTGGCCATCGCCGAACCACGATTACCAGAATCAGTACGTAGGCTGGGTATTACCACCAACAAAGTGTCTCCCGATATTTTATTGGTGGTCAATATGTACTCGCCCAACAAAACCTATGACCAGACCTACATTGGCAACTATGCCACTTTACAAATGATTGACCAAATCGCCCGTATCAAAGGGGTTGGTGACATTCAAATCTTTGGTGCTGCAGAATATGCCATGCGCATTTGGCTCGACCCCGACAGAATTGCCAATCTAGACATGACCGCAGGTGAAGTGGTCGCCGCCCTTCGGGCGCAAAACGTGCAAATTGCCAGCGGTACATTGAACACCTTGCCCTCTGGAGGCCAGTCTGCTTTTGAAGTAAATATCCAAACCCAGGGAAAATTGGTTACCCAAGAGGAGTTTGAAAACATTATCATAAAAGCAGAGGAAAATGGTCGCATTGTTCAACTTAAAGATGTTGGCCGTGTGGAATTGGGTGCCCAAAATTATGCCACCAAAGGATATTTGGGAAAAGACCCGGCGATTGCCATGCCAATTTACCAACAACCTGGAGGAAATGCACTAGAAACTGCTGCCGCCATTCAAGATAAAGTAGCAGAGCTTTCAGCGTATTTTCCCGAGGATTTGGAATATAAAATCGCTTATAACCCAACAGAATTTGTACAAAAATCGGTTGACGAGGTATATCATACCATTTTTGAAGCTGTCTTACTAGTGGTATTTGTAATTCTACTTTTCTTACAGTCATGGCGAGCAGCGATAATTCCCATTTTGGCCATCCCCGTTTCATTGATAGGAACGTTCGCAGTAATGCAAGCTATCGGGTTTTCCTTGAACAACCTGACACTTTTTGGACTTGTTCTTGCCATCGGCATCGTGGTGGATGACGCTATCGTCGTAGTTGAAAATATGGAACGTTACTTGGCCAAAGGGCTTTCACCTAAAGATGCGGCGCGAAAAACGATGAGTGAAGTGACCGGCGCATTGGTAGCGGCCAGTTTGGTACTCGTCGCAGTTTTCCTTCCGACTACCTTCATGGATGGAATATCTGGAGAATTCTACAAGCAGTTTGGAGTGACCATTGCGGTTTCAACTGTAATTTCCCTATTTGTCTCACTAACGCTAAGCCCTGCGTTGGCAGCTTTACTCATGCGACGTGAAACAGAAAACACTACAAAAAAAACACCCTTTCTACTACGTCCTCTTAAACTCTTGGGCGATGGTTTTAACGGGTTTATTGATGGGCTTTCCATTCGGTACGGAAAGGCTGTGGGCAAACTGGTAAGAACCGGATCTATGGTACTACTGATATATGGCGGGCTCATTGCCCTCACTGGGTTTGAGTTTAACAAGGTACCTAGCGGATTTGTACCTGCTATGGACCAACAGTATTTCATTACGGCCATTCAATTGCCCCCTGGTGCATCATTAAGCAGAACGGATAAAGTGGTGCAAGATGCCATAGACACCTTATTGGAAGTTGATGGTGTAGCCAATACGGTATCTTTCACCGGGTTCGATGGCGCATCTTTTACCAATGCTTCCAATGCTGCGGCGATTTTCGTAACACTGGAAGACTTTGATGTAAGAACCGAGAAAGGAATTGGCTATGAAGATTTGTTGGGAACCCTCCGAGCAAAAATGGCAGAAGTAGATGAGGCCTTTGTAGTCGTGATCCCTCCCCCATCCGTACGCGGTATCGGTAACGCCGGTGGGTTTAGGATGATGGTTCAAGATAGAGCCAATCTAGGTTCGGAAGCCTTATTGAATGCCACGTATCAGCTAGCTGCCGCTGCAAATCAAGATCCGAAACTAAACAGTGTATTTACGTTCTTTAATAACCAGACCCCACAATTGTATCTTGACATTGACCGAGTAAAAGCTGAGCAATTGGGTATCGATGTAGCTGAAGTTTTTCAGTCCTTAGAAGTGTATCTGGGGTCTGCTTTTGTAAACGAATTCAATTATTTGGGCAGGACCTATCAGGTAACGGCCCAAGCAGATGCTCCCAACAGATTGACACCGGACGACATTTCGCGAATCAAGGTGCGAAACCAAAATGGTGACATGGTACCATTGGGAACCATTAGTACCCAAAAAGATATCGCAGGATCCAATCGAATTCCACGATTCAACTTATACCCATCGGCATCACTGGTAGGGGATATCGCTCCGGGTTACAGTACCGGACAGGCTTTGGATAAAATGGAGGAATTGGCCGACGAGATCCTGCCCCAAGGGATTTCCTTTGAATGGACAGAAATGGCCTATCAACAGAAACAAACGGGAAATACGGCCGGTATCGCTTTCTTGCTCGCAGTAGTCTTTGTGTTCTTGCTTTTGGCCGCCCAATTCGAAAGTTTGGTACTTCCCTTGGCCGTCATCTTTATTGTACCCATGGTACTCTTGTCGGCCATGGTGGGCATTGATCTGGCTGGATTGGACAATAACATCATGGTGCAGATTGGGCTGGTGGTCCTCGTAGGGCTTGCCAGTAAAAATGCCATCTTAATTGTGGAGTTCGCAAAACAATTGGAGGACCAAGGAAAAGACTTGAGAACCGCCGTTATAGAGGCTTCCAAACTACGCTTGCGCCCTATTTTGATGACCGCAATGGCCTTCATTTTAGGTGTAATGCCTTTAGCCATCGCCACGGGAGCCGGTGCCGAGCTTAGGAACGCATTGGGTATCGCCGTTTTCAGCGGAATGCTTGGAGTTACCTTATTCGGAATTTTCTTGACCCCGGTATTCTATTATCTGGGAAGAAAATGGACAACCAAAACCGAAAAGGTGGATGCGACCGGTGCAATCCATCATGAAATTCAAACCGCCCTGTAACACATTAGATTTTGGTCATAGAACGGGTGTTTTTGGTTATCTGAAAGCACCTATTCTGACTGAACTTTGACAACGATTAAAAAATAGAAATCATGAAAAATCTAACACTAATGACAGCATTGTCCTTACTATTGGTTTCCTGTGGGATTACCAAAAGGGACTTCGAGGTCAACTCAAAAATTGATGTTGATGAAAACTACCTAGAAAATGTAACCGACCCTATTTCTTTCGAAGAAACCCAAAGACAGGTAGCAACCGAATGGTGGTCAGAATTTGAAGACCCTATGCTCGATACCTTAATTCACAAAGCGAGGCTACATAATCTAGACATCAATGCAGCCATCGCCAACCTATATGCGTCGAGAGCAATGGTTAAAGAAACAAAGCTAGATAGACTACCAACGATTACAGCCAATGGAAATGTAACGAGAACACGACTTGGTGAAAACATCTTTGTGCCTGGAGCAAACCCGACCTTTACAACATACAACTCAGGCTTTGATGCCTTTTGGGAAACGGATTTGTTTGGGCGTGTATCTAACCGTATCAAAGGCACTTATGCGAACCAACAATTGGCAATGACCGATGTGCAAGGAACCTATGTGACTATTTTTGCCGAGGTCGCTAAAAATTATATGGAACTACGAGGGGCTCAGTATCAACTGGATATTGCCAATCGTAATCTTCAAGGACAACAAGAAACCTACGATTTAACCGTAAGACTGTCAGAAGCTGGCACCAGTAACCAACTTGATGTTTCCCGTGCTTTGGCACAATTAGAAAATACCAGAGCCACCCTTCCGCCTTTAAAAGCGCGAATCGAAGCCTTAAAAAATAGTCTTAGCGTTTTAATAGGCGAAGTGCCAGGGAATCTTGATGACGATATTGTTAGTAAAAGACCACTACCAAGTCTTCCTGAATCCATTGCAATAGGAAATGTGACCGATTTATTGAGAAGACGACCAGATGTTAAACGTGCTGAAGCTGAATTACAAGTTCAAATCGCTGAATATAACATTACCGTGGCTGAATTATATCCAAATATTCGATTTGGAGGTTCCATAGGGTTTTCGGCAGTGGACTTTGCAAATTTTGGAAGTAACGAATCTATTACTTGGAGTATCTTTCCAAGTATCAGTTGGGCAGCCTTTAACTTAGGTAGGGTGAAACAACAAATCAAAAAAGAAGATGCCTTAACCTTGTCACTATTGCAACACTATGAAAAAACGGTTTTGGAAGCGCTGGAAGAAATCAGAACCACACTGACCAATTATACAAATGAATTGGAACGAAGGGAAACTTTGAGAAAGTCCTCTCTAGCCAGTGCCAAAGCTGCAAATATTGCCCGTAAACGTTTTAATGCGGGATTAGACAGTTTTATCGATTATTTAAGTGCAGACAATACATTGTTACAAGCTGAAAACCAATTGGCATCAAGTGAAATAGCATCAGCTACCTCTTTGATTGCAATTTATAAAGCGCTTGGTGGTGGATGGGAAATTGTTTCAGAAGAAGAGCTTGATCAGAAATTTAAGGTTATTAAGGTTTCAGAAACTGGAAAATAACAAAACGTCGCAACAAATTTTAGTGTTGGATGGAACAGCGGTCTTTCAAAATTGAGAGCCGCTGTTTTTGTTTTACCTATGTTTCGTTTAAAGAAAAGTCTACTTCACTTTTTGAGTCTAAAGACCAATTTAATAAAGGGTTGATACCATGTAATCAATCATTACTTGAAAATGGTCATTTGTACTTGAACATTGGTTAGAGAATAGGTGGGCTTTGAAGGTAGATTTGTACTGTAATCATTTAATAACAATAGAAATAAACGAAATGGAAACTACAGTAGAAAACAACAAAGAGATTTTAAAAAGACTTATTGACGAAGCTTTTAACAATAGGAACTTAGCTATTCTTCCTGAGGTTTTACATCCAGATTTTGTAAACCACCAAGAAGTTTTTCCTCTAGAAGCTAAAAAAGGACCAGAAGTATTTAATGAATTATACTCCGCTTTCTTCAATATTTTTTCAGATGTAAAAGCAGACTACACCCACATAATCTCTGAAGGTGATTTTATCGTTGCTAGAGATTTTATAAGCGGTACCAATGATGGAAAATTGATGGGAAAACCAGCCACTGGTAAAAAAGTAAAGTTTGAAGTTTTTCACCTATATAGAGTACAAGACGGCAAATTAATAGAACGCTGGGGACTAACAGATGATATGAGCTTAATGAAACAGCTTGGCGTAATCGAAGAATAATAACAATCTAAAAAACAATGGCATGAGTCATTTATTAGTAGAAAAAGGAACAAACTTATTAGTGACCGCAGCTGTAAGTGCAACAGTTGAAAACAATGTAGAAACCGTATTTGATTTTACAGTTGCCGAAGATGTGATTACCAAGTTTCTAAAAGGAGAACCTGAAGTTACAGGATACGACATACAACAAGGCCCTTGGGGTCAAAAGGGAGCCTATCGGTGGGTACATTTTGGAGACGACAAAGCACGTGAGGAAATCAATTATATACAACGTCCATATTTGTTTGATTATCAATTGACCGATTTCACCTCTGACCTAAAAAATACGGCAGACTTAGCTGTCGCTCAATTTTTATTCAGACCCGTAGGGCCAAGAACAGAGATTAAATGGTACTATAATTTTAGAGCTAAATCCGAAGACGTATTGCCACAATTACAGGACTTTGTAGAAAACGTATGGGTAGACTGGATGAAGTCTTATCTCAATGATACTAGGGAAGCATTAGATAAAGATGTATTTTCTAAATAACTCAATAGTACCACTATAAGTAAACATAACAGCAGTCTTTCAGGAATGAGAGCTGCTTTTTTCTTTTAAAAGCATATAGGAATTTACACCTATGCTTTCATTCATATTTAAGAAAGAGTCCCGTTGGTAGTTCTATTGCATTTTGGTCATTTCGTCTTGTAAAATGGTTACACAATAAGCTGTTGTCGAAGGTAAATTTGTACTGTAATTATTCAATAATCTAGAAACGGTTAAAATGAAAAACTTAAATCAACATAAAATCATTCCAGGACGTTTGTCCAATAAATTACTGAATGATTCAGAAAAAATACAATTGCTATACGATAGAGAAGTGATCGCACAAATAGTAAGTACCTACGCGTATAGTCTTGACAAAAAAGATTGGGAAATGCATAGGGCACTATTTGTAGATGATTTACAAATGGATTTCTCTGTATCTATAGGTGGAGATGAAGGTATAATGGAAGTAAAAGCTGATGACTGGGTTGCTGGCGCAGCCAAATTCTTTGATGCCTTAGATGCTACACAACACGATCTAACGCCTTACAAAATTGTCGTTGATGGTGATGAAGCTTATGTTTCCGTGATGTTACACGCTCAACATTATAAGAAAAACAATTTTGGAAGTCCTGTACAGATCATGGTAGGTACACATAACTTTTGGATGCGTAAATCGGATGATGTATGGAAAATTTACAAAGTTATTGAGGAATTAAGCTGGAATGAAGGTAACTATAAAGTCTTTGACCTAGCTGTGGAAGAATCAAGTAAATAGTAAAACCTAATTAAAGGTCATAATCGCAAACAAAATGTAAATAAGTAAAAATGAAACATCATAAAAAAGAAAACATCCTCATCGTAGGAGCAACAGGACAAGTAGGTAGTAAAGTAATAGAACTGCTTAGTACAAAAAACGATGTACAACTTTTTGGGACATCAAGAAACAAAGGAATAGTAACGACACTTGATCGGGCGAATGTAAAAGGCGTGTATTTAGATCTTGAAGACAAAGAATCCATTAGACCTGCTTTAAAAGGAATGGATAGGGCCTTACTAATGACAAGCTATACAGCGGATATGATGCGACAAAGCAAACGCTTTCTTGACATCGCAAAAGAAGAAGGTGTAAAACACATTGTTCATATAGGTGCATCGAGTACAGTAACCAATGAAGTGTCGCATTGGGGATGGCACCAGTTTATTGAAGCCTATATCGAAAAATTAGGATTTGACTATACCCACTTACAGCCAGAATCTTTTATGCAGAATATCTTCAATTTTGGATGGCTTCAGGAAAATACCCTGCATGACTTTATAGGCAACTCTAATTGGACTTGGATTGATACCGATGATATCGCAGAGGTCATTGCAAATATTTTTATTTACCCAGAAAAATATCATAACGAAACCATCCCATTGGGATATGATGCAAAAACGATAACCGAAATCTCAAGTTTGATGGCCGAAGCTACCCAACAAGACTTTGAGGTTGTGAAGCATCATCCAAATGAATTTAGGGATATGACGTATCAAGGCACCAAAGATTCAGTGTATGCCGATGCCTATATGAAGTGTGTGTCTGATCAATTTGCTCTTAACGCTTCTGGTGAGATTCCTTCAGGAAAAACATTTGACAATTTCGAATACATTACTGGTCGTAAACCTACCTCTTGGAAAGAGTTTATTCAAAAAAATAAGTATAGAATAGGTAATCAAGCTGTATTGGCTTAATCACAGAAAATAAAAGTAGTATGGAAGCAATTGTCATTGAAAGGGAGAAAGATAAAGCTATACCAAGATTTAAAAGTATAAGTGAATCCACACTTCCAAAAGGAGATGTTTTGGTAAAAGTGAATTATTCAGCTTTGAATTATTCCGATGCCGCAACCATGTTCAATGTATGGAATACGGTAGATAGCTACCCACATATTCCTGGGATTGATTTTATAGGTGAAGTCATCTCGAGTTCCAGTGAAAACTTCACTAAAGGAGAGCGTGTTCTTCACACGAGTTACGGCGTGGGTTATAACCGTTTTGGTGGACTGGCTCAAAAAGCGGTTTCCAATGAAGATTGGCTTATTAAAGTACCGAGTGAAGTTTCAGATGTACAGGCAATGGGGCTTGGAACCGTGGGGCTTACCGCGATGCTTGCGATAAACGAGTTAGAAGCAAACGGTTTAATTCCGGATGATGGAAAAGTTCTCGTTACTGGCGCAACAGGTGGTGTAGGTTCTTTAAGCATTCAACTATTACATGAGTTAGGGTATCAGATTGTAGCAAGTACTGGAAAAATAAATGAATCCAGTAATTATCTTAGGGAAATAGGTGCTGCTGAATTGATTGACCGGAACAATTTTAATGAAAAAACAAAGGAGCCTTTAGAAGATGAAACCTATGCCGCTTTTATTGATTCGGTTGGAGGGAATACACTTTCTAGAGTCATAAAACAATTACAATATGAAGGAATAGGCGTTTCTACCGGCATCGTGACAGGAATGGATTTGGATATCTCGGTTGCTCCTTTTGTAATACGAGGCATAAAATTGATTGGCATAAATTCAGTATACACCCCTAAAGAAAAGCGTGAAAACGCTTGGAGTAGACTTTTTGAACTTGTGGATTTTGAAATTTTAGAAAAATCCTTAAAGGTCGAGCCTATTGAAAAGGTTCCTCAATTGGCCAAAAATATGTTAGACGGAATTAATGTAGGTAGAATTGTAGTGCGCATTTAAAGCCATCTTTTCCTGAAATAATTAATATCTTACACTATAAAAATTAGCATCATACGGTGAAAATTGATGACATATACACGTTCTCAAGAATTGAAGATTACTATAGCTTTATAAACTTTGAGTGCAAGGTATTTGACGGGTTTTCCATAGGTAGATTGGAAGATTCCGCAGTAAACCTTCCTCAGGTAATGCCACCTTATCGCAAGCGGTTTTTTAAAGTAATGCTGATTTTGGGTGGCAAAATAGATATGAAAAACAACTCGGAAGAGAAGCATTTGGAAAGTAATATGCTTTTCTTCTCGGGAGAAGGTCATATACAGTCTTGGGAAAGCATCAAACCATTGTCGGGCTTCATCCTATATTTTACATCGGATTTTTATTCTGTTGTTCATAAAAAGAACAAACTACATTCCGATTTTCCATTCTTTACGCAGAATGCTTCAATGGGCATTAAAATTACACCTGAAGAAACTGCACATCTGAAGAGTACCTGTGAAAATATTATTCAATTATCCAAACAAGATTTAGCTAATAAGCATGATATCTTTCGATCGTATCTCAATATTGTACTGTTAGAATCATATAACCTCTATGAACAAAAGATTGGAACCAACAGCATTACTGAAGATTCTGATACGCGTATTCTAAATCAATTCAATGATTTGATTGAAAAACAATACGGTACAAATAAAGATAGTATTTTGAAATCTGTTAAGGAGTTTGCCAATGAAATGGCCGTGCATCCCACACACCTTAATTATGTGGTTAAAAGTTTAACTGGAAAAACAGCATTACAGACAATTCATAGTAGAAGATTACTGGAGGCTAAATCATTACTACTACAAACTTCTAAAACTGTAAGTGAAATAGCTTATGACCTTCATTTTGACAACCCTACACATTTTGTGCGCTTTGTAAAAAAGAAAACAGGAAAAACACCTGTACAGTTGAGGAATACTTAGAATTCGGCCATTTCTAGTTTGTTTTTAGCTTAAAGTCTACAATATTTTAATTTAGCCTAATCAGCAATGTATAAAGGTTGTTGGTTTTTATTTTTTAAATTATAACAGTGCATTTAAAAACAAGCTACTATAAAGACATCTATGCGCTACTCAAAGGCTTAAAAACGGTACAACCTTTAAGTCAAGATTTTCATATTCACCAATTTTCGGATACACCCAATACCTGGATAAAAGAAACCAGTATTTTCCGTAGCAATACCTATTCTATCATTTTGTTGACCAAAGGCGAAGCCAAATATAAGATTGGTTTGTCCGATTATCACATCACTGCCGGTAGCATGTACTTTCAGGCACCACAACACTTGCGTTACTATAATCGACTATCGGAATGGCAAGGCTATGTCATTGTATTTATGGATGGTTTTTTTGAAAACCATCCCACGCTAAAAAGATTGGTAACAGCATTTGACGGCTTTAAAATAACATCAAAAGTGGTGGTTAAGCTAGATGATAAAGTCTTATCTGAAACCGAACAAATGTTTCAACACTTGTACGATATCAGTTATTCAACTAGTGTACATCGTTTTGAGAAAGCAAAATCTTTACTGGAGCTTATTATGCTTCAAAGTAGGGAACATTATAACGAATTATATCAGCATCAGAAAGAAACCAAACAGCATCGCATTGTTAAACGCTTTGAAGAAATCGTTGAGGAACACCTCTACGATATTACAACAAACAAAGTAGAACGACTGATCAATATATCCGAGGTTGCCGAACAAATAAACGTGAACGCTACCTATTTAGGCGAAGTATTAAAAAAAGTAACAGGCAAAACACCAAAGGAGATTCTTTCCGATAGAATTATCCTCGAAGCACGCTCGCTTTTAAACAATACCGATATGGCCATCAATGAGATTGCTTACTTCCTAAAATTTCAGGACGCCTCTAACTTCACTAAGTTCTTCAAACAAAAAACAGGTATTTCACCATCAAAATACCGTAAATAGATACTTATCTCAGCATATAACTGGAATTTTCACCAGCTTCACTTATTTCTTCACCAGAAAATACCTTACTATCTGTCGCACCTTTGTACCGTACTTAAAACACAGATACAATGAAAACAGATAACACATTCAAATTAGGAGATTTAGAAATTAATAGAATTGGTTTTGGCACTATGAGAGCTTCAACAGGAGCCGGTATTTGGGGGGACACCCTGAATAAAGAAAACACTATTAAAGTTATTAGAACGGCTATTGAAAATGGTGTCAACTTTATTGATACGGCAGACTCTTACGGACCGTATACTTCAGAGCTTTTGGTACAAGAGGCAATAAGACCATTCGGTGACAAAGTAATGCTGGCCACGAAAGGTGGCGCCGTAAAATATAAACCAGGCGCTGTAATGGCCAATGGGCATCCTTATTATTTGCGTACCGCCATTGAAGGAAGCCTAAAGCGATTGGAACGAGAAACCATCGATATGTATTTCCTGCATCGCGTAGACCCTAACATCCCTATTGAAGAATCTGTAGGAGCTTTGGCCCGATTCCAAAAGGAAGGTAAAATAAAGCATATTGGGATTTCCAATGTTACGGTAGAACAACTTGAAAAAGCACAATCGGTTGCTAAAATTGATGCGGTTCAAAATGCTTTTAGCTATAAAGACAGACGATATGAAGCAGTTGTAAGGAAAACAACCGAAGAAAACGTCGTGTTCATTGCGCACACACCAATAGCTGTTAACAGTTGGGATGACAACGCTTTCGTGAAAGCAAAAGAAGAAGGTATTTCCACAAATCAATTGTCCTTGTCGTGGTTGCTAAACTACGCGCCCAACGTGATTTCCATACCAGGGACATCATCCGAAGACCATTTATTGGAAAACTTGGCTTCTTACGATGTAAACATCAAATTTTAAATAAAAAACAATAACACATAAAAATTTAGAAATCATGAAAAAAACAATCACGGTACTCGCAATGGCTTTAGCAAGTGTACTGATTTACAGTTTTGCCAAAACTGAAACCAACATAGAAGATAGAGGATTGGCTACTATGCAGGCAGACCACCTGTTGTTAGGTGTAAGCAACTTTGATGAAACTATAAAATGGTATCAAGACATTTTAGGTTTTGAGCTTGAGGTACAATGGAAAGTTGATGGTTTGGATAATTTGGATTTGGCTTACTTGAATAATGGGGATTTTAGAATTGAAATTATAGGAGATACGTCTTCATTGCAAAACAATAAGCAAGTATCAGATTTTGCAGACCATCTGTCACATCAAGGCTTTGCCCATATCTGTTTTCAGGTAGACGATATTGATTTGGCAATGAGGCAACTTAACAATAAGGGGATAAAAACCTTTGTAAAAGCAGACACCTACCCTCTTGATACCTTTACACGGCGAGTAGCGTTCATCAAAGACTTGAATGGCAATGTAATCGAATTTGCAGGACCCTTAACATCAAATCAACAATAACATTTAAACTTCATTGCAATGAAAACACACCTATTTATTGTCTTACTACTGGTAGGAATTATCAATTCAAACGCACAGAAACCCGATCCGAATACAAACAGAACTCAATTCAAACTAAAATTTGCACCTCATATTGGTCTAACCAATTTAGAAGATGGGATGTTTATACATCACGCGGGCAAGGACCCTATTGCTCAGATTCAATTTATTGCGGCCCAAGGCTTCCAAGGCATTGAGGATAACTTTATGAAAATAAGGTCCAAAGAACAGCAACTTGCCATTGCCCGAGAGTTAAAAAAACAAGGGATGCAATTAGGCTCCTTTGTTCATAATACAACAACCTGGCAAGATGCGACCTTGGTTTCTAAACCCTCAGAAGTACAGGAGATTATTCTAAAAGAAATAAGGGAGACCATTGAAGTCGCGAAGCGCGTAGATGGAAAATACCTGACCCTGCTTTCTGGTAAAAGTCATCCCACAATGGAAAGACAATATCAAAAAGCAAACTTTATCGAAAACCTAAGGGTGATTGCCGAAGAAGCTGAAAAAGCCGGACTCATTCTAGGTCTGGAAGCTATCAACGGAAAAGAATTTCCTGGAACGTTTATCACCAAAGTCACTGATGCCTATGAAATTGTAAAAGCGGTCAATAGCCCGTCTATCAAACTCACTTTTGGTATGTACCACGTACAGATTGAAAATGGCAATATCATCAACAACTTTGACCAGACTTTTGATGAAATCGCTTATATCCATATGGCAGATAACCCGGGAAGAAGTGAACCTGGAACTGGGGAAATGAATTTTGAGAATCTCTTAAAACATATTTACTATAGTGGTTATACTGGTTTTATTGATATGGAACATGTAACTAGTGTTGCTGGGAAAAAAGGAGAACAACATATCATTCAGATTTATAAAGATTTAAATGAAAAATTATGAAAAAACTCAGGTCAACATTTATAGTTTGGATAGCTATTTATCCTGCAATCACCGCAATGCTCTCATTATTTGGAGACCATTTGAATGAGTTTCCGATATGGATACGAACACTTGTTCTTACCTCTGTTCTAGTGCCCTCTATGGTATATATCCTAATACCGTTTTGGACAAAGGTACTTACCCTAAAAAAGCGGTCATTAGATTTTGGTCTTTTTAGAAAGTATTCTGGTTAACGGCAAGGGTGGTCTCACCTTTAATTTTGCTGTATGAATTAAAAACAATCTAAAATTTACAATCATGAAAACTTTAATCACAATATTAGCATTAGTAACAGGTATGACGATGAATTCACAGGATAAAAATCAAAGGCAGATGCTTGAAGACAAACAGGAAATCAAAGAACTTCAGTTTAAGTATGCCCAGGCACTTGACAAGCAAGAATGGGAAAAACTAGATAGCGTCTTTGACAAAACGTTTACGGTAGACTTTTCAAAGTGGGGCGTACCAGTGTCCGAAATGACTATAAAAGACTTTAAGAGTTTTATGAAAAAAACATTTAGTACCGATGGTTTGCAAACACAACATACCATGAGTAATTTCTTGATAGAACTAAACGGGGAAACGGCTCAAAGTGAAACTCCAGTCAATTGACCATTCGGTCCTTTTTCAAAACTACTTCCCGGTGGCGCTTTCGTAGCTTCATCGATACCCAGCACCTCAAGACCCGCTTGATTCAGCCAAGCTCGACTGTAAAGAAAAAGTATGTACGTAGGAACGTTACCCGTAGCTTTATTGATTTCTTCAGGCGTGGGGAAACGTTTCTCTTCAAACTGAAAAGGGCTCCAACCACCAATAACCCTTACCCACTGCCCTTCCGGTGTTCTTTCGGCCTGCTCTTTTAACATTTGCAAAGCCCTTTTTAATGACTTCACACCATCCCAACGTAACTCTGCATTGAAAAACCGTCCGCCTCGTGTAAGGTGTAAATGAGAATCGTTGAGCCCGGGTATAAGCGTTCTCCCATTGGCGTTTATCGTGTTAGTGCTATCCCCAATATAACTTTCAACTTCACTGTTGGTCCCGATAACCATTACCTTGCCATTTATTATGGCCATGGCCTCGGCGATGGCATTAGTTTCATCCATAACAGCAATTTTGGCATTTTTGACCACTATGTCGGCCTTCTTTAAACCGTCTTTTTGACCCGTATTTTTGCATCCGAATAAAACGACCAAAAGAATACTAAAAGATAAATGCTTGATGTGTTGTACCATGAGAAAAGGGTTTCAGTTTTCCTTTCCCAAAACTCTAACAATTTAAGTGAACTGTAGGTGGATTTATTCCATTGATAGTTTCACTTTTTACAGATTAAAAAAGGCCTTCTCCGGGTTGTTCCCTCGAGTCTTTAGGATACGGACTTGGTTTTTTTAGAAAAGTATTTTGGTGGTAGCCTTGACCGTTTTCATATTCGGTCCGTTGCAGATGATCCTCGGGCGGTAGTCAATTCCGGTTTTACATCAAGGGTTCGATAGTCCAAGTATAAATCCGCCATGGAACATTTCTACCAATGATCTGTTAAGAACAATGCACTCTTTAATAGGCATACCATAAAACGAACAGGCCACCACAACAATTTTTAAGGAAATTCAATCGGAAGTATTATTTCTGCCATGACACCATCGTTTATAGAAACCAGTTCTAAATTTGCTAAATCGCCATATACGAATTCCAGTCTTGAAACCACGCTTCTCAGACCAACACCACTGTCTTTATAGTTTGAATCGGCATCTAGACGAGGACCTTCATTATAGACCCATAATCTGATGGTATCCCCTAGCCTTTTCATTCCAATTTCGATACGATTGGCATCCACGGCTTTGGTAATTCCATGCTTTATGGCATTTTCAACCAACGGCTGTAAAATAAAATTCGGCACCAAATGGCTCAATAGCCTTTCTTCTTTATCGATAACGACTTCCAAATCCCGATTTCTGAACTTTTCGATTTCCAAATACTCTTCCAAGTAATCAATTTCTTTTTCCAACGGGATTAAACTGTGTTTCGATTCTTCAAGGGAATGTCTCAAAAACGAACCCAATCGTAACAACATTCCCGAAGCTATGCTGTTTTTGCCCTGCTCGATCGTGCTGACCACATTATTGATCGTATTGAATAAAAAATGGGGAGACAATTGCGCCTTCAACGTATTTAACTCACTGATCAAAAGTTGTTTCTCAAGCATACTTGCCTTGTTCCTACGCTCTTCCATTTCATTTTGATAATGCATGGCATGGGCTATACCAATGATGGCCATATATATGAAGAAGTGCCAATGAAACAGATTTAAAAAGAATATCTTGAAATACAGTTTAAAGCTTTCCCAACTGAAAGAACCTATACCGAGGAAATTCCAGATCATAGAATAGACTCCCAGATAAAATAAAACCAAAACCACTGCAAAAGAGAGGTGAAGCAGAACCCCTATGTGGTTGCTTTGTTTGTCAATTCTATACTTTTTCCCAAACCAGAAAATCATTGGACTTAGCATACCCCAAACACTCCAAACTAAAAATTGAACCAGAAAAAGCTTTAACCAACTCTCATCACCGCCGGCATCCAATGTCTTTAAATACAGTTGGGTACTCGTAAACAGTGCTGCGAGTACCCAAACCAAATAAATCGTACTATTTTTTTTATATCGCTTACCTTTCATCTAAGAAAATTACAAAAATCGCCCCATTCCCATACTCATTCGAGTTGCATACGAATATGCTTTCTTACACGGGAATGATGCTCAAATTCATCGGCAATCGAATAAGCCAGAATGAGCCAAAATTCTTCATTTTTCCTATGAACAAAATCATAGGGGTCTTTAGAATCCAAAGGAATTGAGAATTGCACAGTGGTCGTGTTCCCGGCCTCTTCATAACTTAAGATCTTAACCGTACTCGATCCACCCAATGCGATATCCTCTCTAGGATCTCCAAAACCTTTTACATATAGATCACGACTCGAAACATTGCCATCAATAATATTGAAGAGCAACAGGTCGCTACCGACTATGGAATTTTGGGAGTTAAAACCGACCCCGATCCAACCGGTTGTTTTGGCCGCTAACCTGCATACCAACTTATCTTCATCGATATGGTACGAAAAAGAAATTCCGCTAGTTGAGATAGATCCTTGGGCAGCTAACACGGTAAATTGTGCGAAACAAAGTGCCACTGCAATATGAGACTTACCCAGAAGCATCCTTAAACCTTATCTATTTCAGCGGTAATACCAACTATTTTCCATTTACCATTAGCCGATCTAGCCAAGGAAAGGTGATATAAAAAATCATGCTCCGAACTCACGGCATTGATGACCACCACCGCCATATTATTGCTAAGCAATTCTGCATGTTTGAAGGTGATTTTTCTTGGTTTTCCACCTAATTTCTTGTCCGCGACCATTTTAATATACTGCTCCGCCGAGAAGGTGTTAAACTTTCCACCTATAAGGGCATATTGAATCGAGTTAGGCTCCAACACTCGCTTAAGAAGTTCAGCATCTTGATCATCGGCACCCTGTACAAATTGGGTGGCAACTTTTTTGATATCGGTTTTTGGATCTTGTGCGTTCACCATACCAAAAGTCAGGGCCATAAAAAGGAAAGTCTTTGTAAGTTTTTTGAATAACATAATTTTGAGAATTTTAATTTAGAGCTAACCTAAGCGAACCTGTATTGTTGGAAAAGAGGGAAGTTGGCAAAGCGGGAATCCAAGTTGCCAATAAGGGAAATTTTCGAGTTAAACTTTTTTGGGATTTATGAAAATGCACCTGTTGGGGTTACAGAATCAGGATTCCATCTTTTTTTTGAATTCCGACTTTCTGCTATTGGAAAGTTTTGCCTTATATGAATTTTTCAAAACGATGAGACTGGTGTGCTTATCAACATTTTTGATAGCAGTTACTTGATCGATGTTGACAATAAAAGACCTGTGGGTGCGGAAAAAAAGATTGGGGTCGAGTACCTTTTCCAATTGGTTAATAGACTCTCGAACGATATGTTGTTTTTCTAGGGTCTGTACCTCGACATATTGATCTGCGGCTTTAATGACTATCACATCTTCTACATTAATGAAAGATGTTATTCCAGTAGATTTGGCTGCAATTCTTTTGATATAGGCTTTATCCGAATCATTATTTGCCCCATCAATAATAGAACGCACAAGACTTCGGTATTTTTCGGCCGCTTTTGCCAGCTCGTCTTTTTCAGTCATTTTCACGGCCCTTTTCAGGGCTGTCTCGATTCTTTCCGGAGCGTACGGTTTTAGCACATAGTCTATAGCATTTTGTGCAAAAGCTTCGATGGCATATTCGTTATAAGCGGTAACAAATATAAAATAGGGATAAGGTTCCTTACAACGTCTAAGCACTTCGATCCCGGTCATTTCGGGCATTTCAATATCCATGAAGACAATATCAGGTCTTTCTTCTTCAATGAGGCTCAAGGCTTCTTGACCATTTAGTGCTGTGTCTATGGTACTCAGTTCAGGAAACTTTTTGAGATGCAGCTGCAGGCGATTCAATGCCTCTTGCTCATCGTCTACCAACAACACTTTCAAATTCATGGTTCATACGATACTGGTGCCTAGCAAGATACTTAAAAGACTTCGTTTTGAACAAAATACATGGAGGGAAATATAGTAGAGTGAGTAAAAGAATCCATTTGATAGTCATTAGGGTCTTAACGGTGTATTCGGCACATCGCCACTTCAAAAGAATTCGATTCCAAAAGCAACTATGTTGTTTTGAACAAGTTTCTACGCATGCCCGTTTTACAAGAAAAAGCCTTACTACTATGCCATTTCTTCCAAGGCCCTTTTTTGGTCGGTTTATATTCATAAAGCGAAAATCTGAATACAGTTGTCGCATTCGATTTACTGAGCCTCGCTCATTAAGAATTCACCAGAAAGACTTGTTTGCTGAAATGACATTATAAGTTTATATTGGAATGCACGGTATAACCAAGCTATAAATTCGTTCGTAGACCATTATCTTTGAACTGGTATTTTTTGATGGTTGAGTACGAAAAATAAAGGTATCCGAAATCGTTAAAAGATGCACACCTATCGCCGTTGTAACATTTTTGAAATTAGAGGAAGCAGCATCGATTCGATGATAACTGTAATGATTTATTGCAAAGATGATGTTATGGGGTGCCAGAAATTTGGCAAACACATGCTGATTTAACCAATAAAACTTGACATTAGATGCGGGCATTGATTTTATTGACCATTGGGGTCGTATTGATTTTCTCCCTGTTCATATTACATAAGAAAAGAAAAAAGAGTTATGACTACGTTTTGCTTATGATCAATATTTTTTTGGTGGCTATTTTATACCTGAATAGTCTAAATCTAGAAAAAATAGGGATTTTGAGCTTTGTTCTGCACAACATCCTTCCTTTTATTTTGCATGCCCTGTTACTCGTTTATGCTGCCATCATCCTGAATTTTAGCGGTCACTGGTTTAAAAAAAAATGGTGGTTTTTACTTCCCCCTATACTTTTCTTCATTTTCATCTTAACAGATGTTTTACTGCTTACACCAAACTTTTCCAGTATCGTCAAGGCCAGATTCGATCATCCGACGATCACGTATCATATTTTTTACAAGGGGCATATGCTATATGCCATCATCACATGTGCTTGGTTACTGCAAAAAATCAAGACCCAATTCAACGTATTGAAATTTAATTTATCAAGCTTGGAAAATTTGCGTTTTCATTGGTTGAAGAATTTTCTTAAAATAATAATTTCGGTGAACATCCTCTCCATCTTACTGTTCATCTTATATAATGTGAACGTTATTACGAGCATCGAAGTTCCTTATCAAATCCTGAATTTTTGGATCATTGCGGCATTTTTATATATGAGTTTTTACGGTATAAGGCAATACAGTCTTTCGGAAGTTATGGCATCTTCTTCCGGTATCTCAGACCTTGTTATGGTTACGGATACGCCCCTGCCCGTCAACAGCCAATCGCAGCAGGGAGACAATCTGGACGAAGCGATTTTTGTGAATCTTAAAGCGTATTTTGAAACGTCCAAAATATTTACCGAACCCCAATTGAAAATTGCCGATGTGGCAAAAAATATGAATGTTCAACCTTATTTACTATCGCAAGTAATCAACTATTACTACGGCAAACCCTTTTATGACTTCGTGGGGAGTTATAGGGTTGAATGCTTGAAAAACAAACTGCGTAATCCCGAAAACCATAAATTTACTATTCTGGCCTTAGGCCTGGAATGTGGGTTCAACTCGAAAGCATCGTTAAACAGGGTATTCAAAGAAGTAACCGGCACTACTCCAACACAATTCCAAAGGTCTTATTTTGAAAAATAAGACCTTTTGCCACCTAGGAATTCGTCTCAATTTGCAAGTTGAAGCGATTACATAGGTATTGCTTCTCATTTTTGGGCTTCATTAAAATTATAGCCCAAATGAAAAAAAGTGTTCTATCCTTATTGTATTTTGTTCTATTCGCATCCCTTAGCATCGCTCAAGACAAATCTGGTCGGGAACTGGAAAATCAGTTGAATTTAGTTTTTGGAGTTGGCCAAGTGGTGCAAAGCGGTTTTAATGCAGAATTCAATGTAATGTGGAAAAGAGTAAGCTTCGACTACTCTCACGGAATTTCCCTTAACCTACCGAATGAAAGCTTGGAAAGCGGTTCTGATAAAGAACAAGGTCTAGCAATACAAATCCCTTGGACAACCGGGTTTGGAATCGGATACCGCTTTAATGATTGGTTGAATCTGAGAGCCGAACCCAAATGGCACAGATTTGAATTATTCTTCGATGGTGATGAAAAAATAGACCAAAACCTCATTGGGGACTATACAACCTTCACCTTAGGGCTGGGTCTCTATGCAAACCTAAAACCCTTTAAAAAACAAGATAATTTTTTAAAAGGAATTATGATTGCCCCGAATGTAAGATGGTGGCCACGATTGTCTTCATCTTTAAGGAATGACGAACTTAGATATACCAGTAGAAACACAAATATCATAGAGACGCATGAAGCGAGAGACATAGGTATAGCAAATACTCCTTTTTTCTTCAATGTCAGTATCGGTTACTCAATCGTATTCTAAGGGCCAAAGGCATTCGCCTAAAAGCTTTCGATCATTGAAATTGCTAAATGAGGGCGAAGCAACTCCCAGACTCCTAATAGCAGGTGGCCCGATTCCGATACTATAGCGGTACTAGGGTAATTGCAAGGTAATACCGGTACCCGGTACAGTAATATAGATGCTTTTATGGGTAGGTAGTTATTCTTCTTTAAAATCGATGTGCTACATATACCGATATGGAGCAATGGGTTCTAGAACAGATACCCATCTGAACTTCATAAAGAGTGGTTTTGTTTTTTTGGGTGAGGTTACATGAGCTTAAAAAGTGATTTTTTTTAAGACAAGATTTCTTGCCCAACCCAGTAATGTAATTTTTTCACTTGGACTGCCTTTGGAAAAGACATAGTCCTGTGAGAATTGGACTGTAAAAATTAAGCATGTAGTGCCATTGTAACGAACAATTTGCCTTTTTTTTAAAATAGTAAAGCCGTAAACGATTCTTAAAAGATTTATATGGGTTAAATTCCCCACTGTATGAAGTTTCACTTTATGACCAGGTATTTTTTCATTGTTATATGTGCTATAGGTTGTTGTGTCCGAGGGCATTCACAATCACTTTCAAAGCAACAAGATAGTCTTCAAATACCTGCTCTCCTAAGTTCCGCCGTCAAGGCAAGGTCTACTCATTTGGACACGGCCCTCTTAAAAGCTCAAAAGGCGTTAGTGCTTTCAGAAACCTATGAGTGGCCCTTTTGGCAGGCAAAAAGCCATGCCATCCTTGGGGGCATCTTGAGCCTAAAACCAGCTGCAAAGGACATAAAGCTTTCCAATGAACATACCCTTTCTGCCTTAGCAATGTTCCGGGAAGTAGGTGATTCGTTAAGAGTGCAGCGTTGTTTGATAAACCTCAGCAACAACTACATGACGCTTAATGAATTTCCAAAAGCGATTTCCTTTGCGAAGGAAGCCTTACATCTATGCTTGGAAAGCCATAAGGCCAGTGGCGCATCAAATACCATGAAGGATGTAGGGTTGGCGTATGGCACTTTAGCCCGTGCTTATAGCGGATTACAACTCTTAGATTCTACCACCCTAAATTACAAAAGAGCTTTCGAGTACCTAGAAAAAGTAAATTCTCCCATGCGTTTTATTACACTGAGTAATTTGGCCGAAATACAGTTGTCACACAATTTATTACAGGAAGCCTTGGATAATTTTCGTCGGGCATATATTGGAAGTAAAACAGAAAATTTTAGTAAAATTACCACCAGTGCCTCTCTTGGAATCGCTAGAGTACATTTTAAAAGACAGGAATATATCCAATCAATAGAACTCCTTCAAGACGTAGTTAAAACATCGAAACAAGAGAAGTATTGGGGAGAATTCTTAGATGCGCACTATTTTTTAGCTCAAACCTATGAAACCCTTCAGCAGACAGACAGCACCTTATATCATTTAAACCAAGGGCTCCTTGCTATTGATTCCTTGGCGAACCTGGAACAGCCACTAAAGTTGTATAAGTACTATGGAGAAATATTAGAAAGGGGAAACCAGCCTCAAAAAGCGCTATCTTTTTTTAAGAAAGCCAACGTATTGTCCGATAGTTTAGAGGCCTTGAAAAAAATTCCGGAGACAACTTCCCTACTATTGAGCGCGAGAGATGAACTGGCTACCAAAAGGCAACACCTTATTGAAAAGCAATTAAGCAGTAAGAACGATTTGCTTGGATATATCTTGCTTGTCGCTTTACTAGTTTGTCTATTGGTCATTTACCTGTTAGTAAGAAATAGAAAACGACTAAAGAGGGAACAACGCACAAAAGAGCAACTAAGCCAGCGTATTGAAGATGAGGTTCATACCAAGGAACTGAACAGTAGAAAATTGGCTTCGGCCAAGGCAAATGCCGCACTGCAGAACGATACCTTGAAAAAAGTGAATGAATTATTGCACAAAATCAGGGAACAAAAGAATGAGTTGCCTTTTAAGGGAGAACTTAAAAAAACACATCAAGAAATTCAATCGCTACTGGCCGTAGATTCTCTTTGGGAGGATTTTTTCAGGCACTTTGATCAGGTGCATCCCCAATTTTTGGGCACCTTAAAATCTAAATATCACCTTACCCAACACGAATTGCGATTATGTGCCTTTATCAAAATGAATCTTTCCCATAAAGAGATAGCACGTATTTTAGGCGTAAATCATAACACTATCAATGTGGCCCTCTTCCGGCTTAAAAAGAAGCTTCACCTTCCTAAAGAGGTCAGCACTTCGGATTTCCTTCAGGAACACCCTAAGCCCGATACACTAAACTAGCGTTACATTCTCAATCTACATTTGTAAACAGCATGTAGTGTGATTGTAAGCGTAAAATTATATGATGTGGTTCTTAGGTTCCGTTATGCTTGATATTCAAGTAAATTTTTTATAAAATCCAAATGACACAACTACCTACATCGGACAAAGTCAAAGGTACTCCACTGTTTTATACATTGATCTTAATGCTCAGCCTACTTTCATTTAACGCCGCCAATGCGCAAAATTTGGTTGCTAATCCAAGTTTTGAACAAATCCAAGGAAACATCAACACCCGCTTATCACAGGGTTGTGCGTTTGGGACGGAAGCACTTTTTCGTGCTGATGAATGGGACTCTTATAATTATTCGGCGGACCTGTATTTCCCTTCCGCTACCGGCAACATTCCTGGATGGGGCGGTACCGGTTTTTTCGACAGTTTCGGACCTCCGCAAGAAGGACAACTTTATGCTGGAATTCAAGCGTATAGGCCATATGCAACACCGAGCACCTTTGATCCCGATCTTTATACCACTAGAGAGTTTGCAGGAACGCGGCTGAGTTGTCCTTTGGTGGAAAATGTTCCTTATAGGGTTAGCGGGTATTTTAAAAAAAGTCCGACTAATCGTTTCACTATAAATAAATTGGGATTTCGTTTTGACAACAACCCCACATTGTCCAGTGGAAGTAGCTCAGGGCCCAATGGGACCTCTCAATGTGGTCCGGGTGCTTCTGCCTTTTCGCCCGCCCATGTGGCGGCTCCTGAACTAATTGGTGATTCCTGGACATTGGTTTCTGATGTTTTTGTAGCAGATCGTTCCTACTCACATCTGTTAGTAGGGGTTTTTGCAGCTAATGGCGATGTGCAATTTACTGATAGGGATAATAATCCCTCATCAAGCCCTGCGTATTATTTTGTTGACAATGTTGCTGTAGAACCACTTGCTGCATGGGTGCAGAATACTAATTATGATACAACCATTACCATCAACGCTGGTGATACGGTCGCATTAGAAGCATTTGGTCCCGGACCTTATAATTGGTCGGCTTCGAGCGGGGAGGTAATACCAAATGAGCGAAACCCAACAGTATCGCCTTCAGCGACTACCACTTATACGTTATCTGTAGATTTAGGCTGCATCATTGTCACTACTACTTTAACCGTACAGGTAGGTATTTGCCCAAATACCGTCAATGCAGGCACTAATGTCACCATCAATACAGGGGAGAGCACGCAGTTAGAAACCTTGCCCACGGGCGGTACGCCCGTAAGCTATAGCTGGAGTCCCACCACCGGTCTGGACGATGCCTCCGTAGCCGACCCTGTAGCCAATCCCACGGTGACAACGACCTATACCGTGATGGCCGATTTCGGAGGGGGGTGTACCACGACCGATCAGGTGACTGTTACCGTGGTTGACAACGATAGCTGTAGAACGGAACTTATGAATGTCATTCCAAACCCTTCCTTTGAAACCTATAACACCTGCCCTGATGCACAGTTTCAGATGGATCGTGTAGCAAATTGGATACCCCCCTCTTTTGGATCTACAGATTATCTAAATACTTGTGGTTTTGTCGGGGAGAGTTTCCAGCCTTCCCCCTCATTTCCCATTCCGGATGGTAATGGTTTTATAGGGATGTATATTGGCGGAAAAATAAATCCGGAATACAAGGAGTCTGCAGGGGTTTGCCTGAACAGCAATTTGGTAGCGGGTACTTTCTATGAACTGGAATTTTTCGTAGGTTTTGGAACGGAGGCCACGGTGGCCGGTGCACGGTCTCCTTCCCCCAATACTTTTGTGTTGTATGGAACCTCGGATTGCAACAATATTCCCTATAATCAAAATAGTTTTGAACCCTGCCCCTTCGGGAATAATCCAAACTTCGTGGAATTGGGAAGGGTTGAAGTAAGCGGTAACGAAGGGAGTTGGGTAAAGGCAACCATAGCACTGGTTCCCCCATTTGATGTGGAGGCTATTGTACTGGGAGGTATTTGTGCCCCTATAGATTCCCCCACAGAACGTTATTATTTTTTGGATGATTTTAAGCTTTTTCAGGATACGGCCACTGGCAATACCCTGGATGCGGGCCCCGATGTTACCGTTAATGCCGGTGAGAGCACCCAATTGGAGGCCCTGCCCACCGGAGGCGTCCCCGTAGGCTATAGCTGGACTCCGGACTCCGGCCTGGACGATGCTACCATCGCCGATCCCACGGCCAGCCCCGCCATGACCACCACCTATACCGTAACGGCCGATTTCGGCGGCGGGTGTACCGCCACCGATCAGGTAACGGTCACCGTGGTCGACCCAGCCTGTCCCTTGATGCTCTCGGGAGGGAACGTCACCGAGGCCACCTGTGGCCTGAACGATGGCAGCATCACCGGTATCCTGGTAAACGGCGCTACCGGCACGGAGGACTATCGCTGGACCGATACCAACGGAACGGTAGTCGGCACCCTGTTGGACTTAGCCAATGTAGGTCTGGGAAGCTATACCCTTACCGTTACGGAAAGTGCCGGTTGCGAGCGCACGCTCACCTTTGCCGTCAACGAAGCAGGGCCGCCGGACCTCGACGATGCGGCCCTCGGACTCGCCGATACCACCTGTGGGGGCACCACCGGAAGCATTACCGGGATCGCCTATATCGGAGATGGGGCCGGAGCGGTCTTTCAATGGACGGATTCGGAAGGGACCTCGGTAGGGAACGCCATGGACCTCGAGGGGGTCGCGGCGGGCACCTATACCCTGCAGGTCACCGATGCCCTGGGATGCAGGGCCATAGCGGGGCCTTATACCATTGGCGAACCGGCGGACTGTGAGGAGGAACTCCCGGAACAAGGCCCGGTGCGAATCGCCAATACCATGACCCCGAACGGCGACGGCTCCAACGATATGTTCCATATCCAGGGCATAGGGGCCTACCCCAACAGTCTCCTGCAGATCTATAACCGCTGGGGCAACAAAATATACGAACGAACGGGCTATTCCAACGATTGGTACGGCACCTACCAGGGAACCGATCTGCCAGTGGCCACTTATTATTATGTGTTGTCCCTAGGGGATCGGGCACAGACCCTATATAAAGGCTATATCACCATTTTAAGATAATCCACGATATATATTGGGGCTTGTAGAGCCAAAAACCCCATAGTGTTTTCTTCTTTTTTCGACCACAGGCTTACACATGACGCTAATTATAACTTGCATCCAAATTCAGTTTCTTTGCATACTTCCCATACCATTGGAGTGCTTTGATGGTTTTAAGATCATAAATCTTGTAAATATCTACTTCCTTGACTATTTTACCGTTTTGAATGGTAAGCTTGGACCATGCCGGGAAAGACAGGTCAGGATAATTCTTCATGGTATAATGCGCGTCTAACCGATAGCTCACGACACAACCTTTTTGAATAGGTTGTGTACCATACACTACATGTCTCGAATCTAATTTACGGTCAAAATTGTCCAAGGATTTTTTAAAGCCCTTTAAAATTTTGTCCCTTCCCTTGATAACCGTTTTAATAGGTGTTTTACCCTTGATTTCATATACCGCATGTTCATCAAATAGGCTTTCCAATCGTTCCCACTGGTCATCTAGTACGCACAACTCAAAAAAATCATAATACTTTTGAGCTATTTCGATACCATCAATCATAATTTTTTCCTCCATTCTTTTAGTCTAAAAATTCGGAGTAAAAATATTCAAGTTATAGAGGTTCTTATTTCAAAAAATTACTG
The DNA here is from genome assembly GCA_947493175.1 of uncultured Flavobacteriaceae bacterium. Classification (GTDB taxonomy): domain Bacteria; phylum Bacteroidota; class Bacteroidia; order Flavobacteriales; family Flavobacteriaceae; genus Pelagihabitans. The sequence goes on from CANLQD010000003.1 coordinate 457,415, forward strand.
CGGTATCAAAATCTTCTTTTAATTTCTTATTTGAGATGGTGAGATGCCGGTAGTACGTTTGAATGCACTTGAAAAGTGACTTGTACTGGAAAAACCTAGCTGCTGTGCTATATCGGAAATCGGTAATTGCGTGTCTAGCAATAAGTCTTTTGCAAGATCTATTTTGATGCCCTGTACATATTTATAAGGACTCTGGCCTGTTTTGTTCTTGAATAATGTAGAAAAATGGGATGCACTTAAACCAACCAAATGCGCCATCGCCCCAAGTGTAATTTCCTGATGTATGCGAGACATGATATACTCTCTGACCAAGTTAAATTTGTAATTGCTAAGTGTATTTGCACTATCAATAGCATGTAAGTCCCAGGCATTATAATTTGATAGTAATTCAAGCATGATCATGTGAAAATACGATGACTCAAATAATTGAAGGTCAAGCGGGTTACGTTCTTTGGAGTCTAGGAAGTTTAGAAAAAATCTGGAGAGAACTTTATTCTTTATCCCATCATGGTTAACAATTTCAAGATGATTTGAATTTAAACCCATTTGTCCTACAAGTTGCAAGATATTCGTATGATCTACGGTAAACTCGACCAACCTTGATTTTTGAAAACCCGCATTACTCCATTTCAAATCAAAGGATTTAAAACCTGCAGGTAGAATAAATAAATCTCCTTGCTCTGCTATCAGATGAGTTGGTTTCTTTCCAGATTCAATAAAATCAACTTTGAGATTGCCGTCTATCAAACAGAATACACGAAGCTTTTTACTTTCGGCAATAGTACCAAAAGTCGGAAGTTCAATATTCTGATACACCTTAGTCTCGAAATTAGTGTAGGTGTTTTGAGCAATGAACGAATCTTCGGGTTTAAAAAACATATGAAATCAATTTTGAACAGTCTCTCAGACTTTTTCGATTTGCTTCCCAATCATTTTCAATACTTCCAAGGCCTAGCTATGGGTCTCTAAAAGGTCTTTAAATGGTCAAAAATCAAATTTCCGTCAAGCGAATAAGGTTAAATCTGTTCTTTATTATAGTTGACAATATAAAGGTTTTTTTAAGCAAGTAAAAAGACAGTGCCAACGTCTATAACTTCCAAAGTCGATTTTCGCATAGAAAAAAATAGACCTAAAAACGCTTCAAATGGGATGTACAGTTTACAGGTACGCTAGAATAATCTTGTCTGCAGAAATCATCATTAGACTTCTATTTCAAAGTTACTTGCTGAACTTTAGCATGCGTACGTAAAACAATCGGCAAAATATCTATTATCTACCTTTTAAAGGCCAAATCAAGAGTGCTTCTATTTTCTCCAAAATACGACCAAACTCACAATGGCAATTACCCATAACGGAATGCAAATTGAGAAGGAAATTCAAGTTTCGGAAAAACCAATGAATCATGTTTAGGGGATTTCTTGATCTTATTTCTGTTTTCTGTTTAAATCAAGCCCATAGTCAAAACTTGAATTTCCTTTCCATATTATGCCAACAAAAATCGGTGTAAAACTATGTGGTAGTACCATAGCTGAATAGCAAAAAAAGCCCCAAATTAAAGATATCTAGCTATCAGACACTTCCAATATCGTTTCCGTCCAAAGGGAATCACAAGAGTCAATAATGTAGTGTAATTGAAAGACATACTTGATTAACTTTTTCTCTTCGAACTTATAATTTAGAAGAGATTTTTTTAGGATAAACTTGAGTACTTAAAAATCTTTTAACACTTTTAACGTACCTCAAATTGATTAAGCTATGAAAAATATTACCCTATGGAGCCTATGCTCCTTACTCCTATGTGTACAATTTTCAACGGCCCAAGACGATGGGTCAAATACTGAAACGCTACCATCACCCTGGCAATTTACCGATATTGGAGATCCCGTGCCTGGAAATGCGGACTTTGAAAATGATGTCTTTACCATTCAAGGTACTTCCGGAGAGATTTTTAATACTGCCGACAAGTTTCATTTTATATACCAACCTTTTAGTGGGGATATTGAATTTGTCGCCAAAATTCCGGCCGAAGTTCGTGGAAAATATGGTCTCATGATTCGTGAAACCCTCGAAGCAAGTTCACGCAATGCCATGATGGAGCGGGTAGATGCGGATCGTCAGTTCTTTCAGTGGCGAGACAACGTTACCGGTTTTCCGGCCGTAGCAGGCCCCAATATTAGTGGCCCTACCTTTTTAAAAATAGTCAAGATAGGTGACCGAATAAGCGGGTTTAGTTCTATAGATGGCATAGATTTCAACCAGATCGGCTCCATTACTATTGCTGATTTTACAGACAACTTCTACATTGGCTTTGCTGCGACCGCCCTTACGGCAACGACCATGGAAGCGAGGTTTGAAGAAGTCAGTATCAAGAACATCACCTTGGATCCTGATGCCTTGCCTGAACCCTGGGCTTTTTCAAACATTGGGAATCCCGAAGACCCGGGGAATGCTGGTTTTCTCGATGGAAAATTTCAAATAGAAATGACCAATGGTGAAATTTTCAAAGAACGGGACACTTTACAGTACGTATACCAACAAGTGAGTGGGGATCTTTCTTTTGTAGCAAAGATAACGGCTGAAGAATCTGGAAAATACGGCCTAATGATTCGGGAAAATCTGGAAGCCAATGCCAGAAATGCTATGGTTGAACGGGTAAATAGAAATCGCCAGTTTTTTCAGTGGCGTAGTGGTGTGGGCGGTGGTTCCAAAGCTATTGAAGGGCCTAACCTATCTGGACCCGTATTTTTTAAAATCACTAGAGCAGGTGATGTGATCTCCGCTTTCAGCTCTACCGATGGAGTTGACTTTGAGCTACTTGGAACAAGAGAGTTTACGGCACTACCGGAGGATCTTTTTATTGGTTTTGCAGCTACTGCACTAAGCTCATCACCCGGTACCAGAGTAGACTTTGAACCTATAAATTTGGAAACCTTTCCACTTTCTCCAGATGATTTACCTACTCCCTGGGAATTTGCCAATATTGGAAACCCAGAGCCCCCGGGAATAGGAGGTTTTAGAAACGATGTTTTTTCAATACTTGCGACAAAGGGTGAGATTAATCTAGGAGCAGATGATTTTCAATATATCTATCAACCCAGAAGTGGTGATATTTCCATAACAGCGCGTTTAAATGCTGAGTTTATTGGTAAGCACGGTCTTATGATTCGAAGTAGTTTGGAGGCCGATGCAGCTCATTATATGATAGAACGTGTGGCTCCGAATAAATTTTTTGATCAATGGCGCGATGATAACGGAGGTGCAGTCGATGGTAATCAGAGTGGTCTTCTTACTGGTATACCTTATTATTTAAAATTGATAAAACAAGGCACCACTATTACGGCGCTGACATCTTTTAATGGGGAAACCTTTCAGATTATTGGCCAGCGAGATATGCCTGCCTTATCGGGTGACTTCTTTATTGGTCTTGCTTCCACTGCCCAACTAAATGGAAGGGAAGGGGTTTTTGAAATACGTTCGGAATTTTATGAAGTAGCAATAAGTACAACCGATTTAGCACTTCCCCCGGAACCTGTGGTAGCCACGGTATATGTTCGTACGGATGGAGCAGACACCTTGGATAGGGACGGGCTAACACCTGAAACCGCTTTTAAGAGCCTTGCCTATGCTTGCGACAGAACAGCAGCAGGGAGTACCATACTCATGGGCCCGGGTGAGTTCGAGGCCACTCGAGCAGCGGTACTGAAGAGCGACTACACCCTTGTTGGAAATGGTGCTGAAGGGCCAGATGCTACAGTCATCAAAGCTGCGCCTGACTGGAAGACAATCGATGGTTTGCCCGAGCCTAGGACCAATCAAGTCAATTCTTTGAACATTGCCAACTATCTCGCCATTCTAAATCCCAAAAGCACGAACTTGGGACAAGTAGCCAGTAATCTATCAATTAGTGATATCAAATTTATGTCCAATTCCTTGGATCCCGAGGAGCTTATTGAAGGGGGCGTTTTATTAAGGGATGTTACCAATGTGACCTTTAAGGATGTTGTTTTTGAGAATTTTATTTGGACAGGTATTCGATTAATTGCCGTAGCGGATGTTGAAGTAAGCGATGCGGTTTTTAAGGATGCCAGTTTTTTAAAGCAATCCAATGAATGGGGAGGTAATATTCAAACAAATGTGATTACGAACGGTTCTTTCCATGATATCTTGTTTTTAGATGAAAGTGGCACCCAAAGTCAGGGCAACAGTATTAAGGGACAATTTCATACCAATCTAAAAATATTTAATTGTGACTTTACCCAAGATGGGGGAGGCTTTGATATTGAATTTGCCTTTAGCCGTGATAGCGGTGTAGAAATGTTCAACAACAAGTTTGATGCAGCCATTTCGTTTCCCCAAAGTGGTGGCCAAGGAGACCCGAATGAGAAAGGGTTTGATTACTCCATATGGATACACGACAATATGTTCACTTCTTCCTATTCTTTTGAGGGGCCCAAGGATTATTTGAGAATTAACAATAATTTCTTTGATGTACAGTCCACGGGTGGCAGAATTTACAGTCAATTTGGGGGGAACAATCCCGGGCCTGTTGAATTCTATAACAACACCCTTGTAAATGTGGATCGTGGATTCTTTTGGAAAGTCCCTAATGCGAGCGGTACCGGAAATTTTGATCAAAATGGTGACCCCTTTGGCCGCCTTGACAATGTGAAGATTTACAACAATACTGTGTACCTGGCAGATGCTGCCAATAGAACGGAACCTATTTTTAATTTTGATAATCTAAGAGAATTTAACGGCTGGGAGGTAAAGAATAACATCTTTGTGGCCGATGAGGCACGACCCCGATTGATCTACAATGCAGGATGTACCAAATGTAGTACCATAGACATGACCAACAACCTGTTCGTAAACGTCCAGGACAATGTTGCAAACAATTTCTATGATGAAGACCCCGGCTTGACATTGCAGGGCGAACAGCCCGCACCATTTTTTGCACCTCTTAGCGCTGCTAGCTTTGTAGTCGATAAAGGAGTGGAAATGGGTATCCCATTTATAGGGGATGCCCCAGATCTGGGTGCTTTTGAGTTTACCCCTGTTGCTCCTGAAACCGAAATTATCGGTGAAATGGGAAATGTAACTACACGACAGGAAGGCAAAAAAACCTGGTATACCGTAAACTTAAACAATGTATATGAAAACCCCATCGTAGTAATGGGCCCCGTAGAACGCAAAGGTGCACAGCCAGTAACCATTCGAATAGACTCTATCACCAATAACAGTTTTAACTATCAAATAGATGAATGGGATTATTTAGACGGCTCACATATTCCTGAAACTATTTCGTATTTGGTAGTAGAGGCTGGAGTACATGAATTGACCAATGGAAAAAAGATAGTGGCCGGCAAAGAAGTGGCAGCTATTAATCAAAAATGGCGAACCGTAGACTTCGGCACGGCCCTTTCAGAGACTCCGGTGGTGCTTACGCAAATATCGAGTTACAAAGGCAATCAAGCTGTTGTTACTCGGCAACGTGACATCACCAGCACTGACTTTGGAGTTCGCGTTTTTGAAGAAAAGAAAAACGACGGTAAGCATGTCAGGGAAGATATGGACTGGATTGCCATAGAGACTGGAATAGACTCGGAAGCTTCGACCAACTTTGAAGTGACACTTTTAGATCAGGGTTTTGATCAGCAGTTCAGAAGCGTAAACTTCATACAATCGTACAGCAATGAACCAGTTGTGGTAGCAGCAATCCAAACGGATAATGATTTGGATCCTGCCGGGCTACGGTTTATTAATAAGTCTTCTAGTGCTGTCGAGATTAAAGTGGAGGAAGAAAACTCTACTGGTGATGGTTTTCTGCGTGATGCCGATGAACGGATAGGATATGTTGTTTTTGGAGCTCCCGGAAACCTAGAGGGGATATCTTTGAATATGGATCAGGCGGTTGCTTTGAAAAGCCAGTTAATACAAAACGGCGATATGGAAGGCGGATTTTTTAAACTGGGACAAAACCCTGTAGCGACGACGCTGAGTTTTGCATATGATTTAAACCAAGATCAGAGCACGAAAATAGTCATCTATGACCTTATGGGAAGGCAAGTGGCTTTCAAAGAACTTACAGAACTTAGCAAGGGACAACATGTTGATCAGATGGATGTAAGCAAACTGCCTACCGGAATTTATATCGTGAAAGCAGACTTTGATAAGCAGGTCGACCGTATCTTAAAAATTATAATTGAATAACCAGCAATTCCTTCCAAACCAAACGAATACACTTTCCCTAGTTATAAAAAGCTAGGGAAAGTATTTACAATTACCAGTACCAAACCCACTCAATCCAAAAACGCATAGCATCATTTAGTTCATATGCCAACTACCACAATAGGGCAGATTGGTTAACACCCTATTGTGCCAAGGCAAGAAGCATCTATTTGAATTTTGGTATGGAATCGCTGTGCGTTTACCATCCCGACACTACTGAATTGTATATGAATCCAAATAAATAGTAACACTATGAAAAGAAAAGGTTTTTTAAAAATGTTGATTGTATGTGGTCTTATTACTTCGTGCTCCGAAGAAATAATAGAGCCTGTTCAGGATGGGGAGTCTACCATTTTGGAAAGTCAGGAGCTTGGAGTTGAGCAAGAAATAGTAGACATGCTAGACGCCATGTATTTGAATACCCAACAGGTTTCTATAGCGTACAACCCAAAAATAGATGGCACAAAAGAGAAAGGCTACTTGGTTGAAAAGGATTTATTTCTCACAAAATCCGAAATAGTTGAAATGTATGAGGCCCAGGCCAATAATCGTAAAAAAGGCGAAGGGTTAACGAACAGACACTATCGAAGTAGATTTCTCGTAGACTTGGATGCCGATGGAAAAAGGGAACTAAAGGTATTTGCTTTTAGAAATTTTTCAATCCCGGAAGGTCAATTGGGACTTTCGTCTAGAGAACGGAAGGCTTTAAGATCTGCCATAGGGAGGTACAATAACTTGAACAACTTGGATATCACTTTTAGGCTAAAGTTTTCCAACGATCCGGTAGACCTGGAAAATGCGGATATTTGGGTGCTGAACGACCCATTAAAACCGGCCAATACCTCTGGTGCCAACGCAAGATTTCCTAAAAGAAACGGGAACCCGGGAGAGGCGATTAAAATCTTCAATTTAGACGATCTAAACGATGGGCTTTTAGAAGCTGTTTTCACCCATGAATTAGGACATACGATCGGTTTGCAACATACCGATTATTATACCCTTGAGAGCTGTGAGGGCAGGGATATCAACGTGGGAAATCCTAATCCGGCAAACGGGGTATCCATTGATTCGACACCGGAAGAAACAGATCTTAATTCCATTATGCTTGCATGTTTGGACAGAAATCGAACCGACGGAAGACTTAGCCGTTTTGATAAAAAAGCATTGAGAACCCTTTATTAGACCTGAATTTTTGTAATTAAAAGAGGGGCATCTTTCAAGATGCCCCTCTTTTAATTACATTTAAGTTGTACTCTTTAAACTAAATGATTTGCAGAGTAGTATATTCCAATCATTACCTAGCATTCAACCATGAGAATTCCATGTCATAATACTCGTGATCCTCTCCGTCTTCTCCATCCAACAAATGCATGTTTTCAACCCCATGATGATCTCCCAGTTCGCCAGGACCGCCTGTAAATCGACTGTCCAAAACCCGCTCTAAAAACCCAGTTTCCCCATACTTTTCTACATCGGGATTGTTCAGGTTTTTTACCACTTTGCCACCGTACTCATAATACCATTCCAAAGCAGCTTCCTCTTTTTTAACACGCCATAAGAAATTTGTAATGAGGGCCATGTTCTTCAAGTCATCATTCTTGCCGACTCCTTTTTTATCGGGGTCATCGATCCAGTTTTTGGTCACATAGAGCATGGTCCAAGCCAGTTTAACCTGCAGCTCATCATACAATTCCAGATAGCCTGAAGGTGCAGCATATGCTTCCGCATATTTATCCAAGCCTTTTATTTTAACGTGTGCCATTGGGTGAAATGCTAGATAGTCCGAATAGCTAAAATTGCCAAAATTCAACTTATAGAAGTCAAAATTCGCTTTTATCATGGCATGGGCCGCAAAGCCAGCACGCTCCATAGCCTCCCGGGAATAACCGGTATGACGATGGCTGTCAAAGGTTCCATTAAGCCAAAACCAACTGCTCTGAATCTCATTCTTCATCAAAAAGGAATTTTGGCTACTGGTTTGCCCCTCAATAGTAGCTAGGTCAAAACCGGCAACCTCTAAAAGTTCTTGGGCACTGTTTAAAGGAAATGTGCCCGTTTTCAAGCCCTGGTCGGGCAAGGGTTTTCTAAAGTGATCTCCAATTTCCCATATCCTATTGGAAGGACTGGAACCTCTATAGCGTGCGCTGGTCGCTACACGTTCATCCCACCAGCCAAAAACAAAATCTCCGTCTTTGGGCATATCCATACCAAACGCTTTTTCTCGCATCAAATGCATGGCCATAAGCCCTGATATATACTTTTTCTTAGCCACTATTCTCCCAATATTTCCTCTTTCCAAGGGCAGATTTTGGTCCGAGCATTCCGAATAGTTTTCCACAGCATCTATCAATTTTCGAAGATTGGCCCGGGAAGGATATGCACTATAGTTGCTTCGAATCTCCTGTATCCGGGGATTGCTATCAAGACAGGGCAGGTTGGGCATCCACTCATTGACAGTGCCGAAAGCATCGCCGTGAAAATGATCACTGGCCCAAAGCGGAAACTCAATCCCTATTCGCATTTCCTGCAGATTTATATCGGCAAGCTCATCTCTTATTTGAAGCGCCAAAGCTTCGTCTACATCAGAAGTAGTAAAAAGGGAGGGGACCCATTTGGGCAGTTCGGTTTTTAGGAATTCAAAATCCCTCTCGATGGACTTGGATCCATTCAGAACGGAACCTCCAGGCTGAAAGAGCCGGTGTTCTCTGGAAGATGCCAATTGTGTAAGGTTATATCGTTCTCGTATAGCGTCTACATAACGTACTATGGCATCGGCGTCCTCTTCTGAAACATGAGGAGCGGCCCTTCTTCGGATATCTTCTTCGGCGAAGTCAAAAAAGGCAAGATCAAAGGCGTCGGGGGCATGACAATTGGCGCAGGCCGCTCCTCCTAAAATCTGTCCGGGTTTATTAAAAATTGCCTCTCCCTCGGCTATGGCCTGTTCTATTTCGGGAGAGCTTGTAAATTCAAAGGGAATACTACCATCGACCGATAAAGTTTCGGTAGTTTCATAAGGTTCAATTTCATCACTGCACGACCATAGAAAGGCCATGCAGCCTAGTGCTACGTATTTTAAGTTCTTCATAATTATTTGGGGTTTAATTATGATGAAATGTATGAATTCATCGATTAACAGCACAATCTTAGTGCAGTTTTTCGATGAATTGCAGGCCCTGCAAAAGAATATAACAGGTAATTTCCTACAAGACAATAAAACGTCCTATTTCATGCAAAACTGGCCTGGTATATGAACATGCTGTAATTTTCTAGGGTGCAAAAAACCCTGCTCTAAATCTCTTTTGGCATGAACAAAAAACTAAAGAATCTTACCCTCCAAAAAATCAAAAACCTTTGTTCGGTAACTCGAACCTATGGGGAGTTCAATTTCATCGATCTCGACCTCGTTTTTGGAATAGCCGGTAATCCGTACGGGATCGATAACATACGATCGGTGGATCCTTAGAAAACCAATTCCGAGCCGTTTTTCAAATACCCCGATGTTCTCCTTGACCCGAATATGCCGTGATACGGTATGAATTTCAATGTAATCCTTAAAGCTCTCTACGTAGATTACTTCGTCTAAATACACCTTAATTTTCTTATGGCCTTGATGAACGAAAACTGTTTTCCTTTCCGGGAGTTCCTTCCGTTTGTCCAAACCGGGCTGAGAACTCTTTTCCATCTCCTTAAAGAATTTCTGGATAGCCAAGAAAAAGCGGTCAAAAACAATGGGTTTTAGTAGATAGTCCAATGCGCTCACCTCAAAACCCTCTAAAGCATATTCGCGATAGGCCGTCGTAAAAATGACTTGGGGTTTGGTGACCAGGTTCCTAAAAAAATCGATGCCCTTCATCACGGGCATATTGATATCCAAAAAGAGGAGGTCTACCCGCTCTTTAGCAAGAATGGAAGATGCTTCCAAAGCATTATTGCAACGGCCTAAAACCTTCAGTTCGGGTATTTTGGAAACATGCTCCTCGATAAGCTCCTGCGCCAAGGGTTCATCATCGATAATTAAACAGGTATAGGTTATAGACATAGTTCCAATTCGGTGGTATAGGCCGTAGACCCATTCTCTACATTTAACCGGTATTTATTGGGATATAATAGTTCTAACTGCTTTTTAACGTTGGACAAGCCCAGATTTTTTCGTTCCGATGTTTTTTCAACACCCTTTGGCTTGGTATTGTTCAGCTTGAATAACAAACTATTATCCTTGTTTTCGACACAAATCTGAATCGATGCCGTATCTATCGCTTCCGAAACCCCATGCTTGAAGGCATTTTCAACAAAAGTAAGCAACAACAAAGGAGCTATTTTTTCTTCTCCGGTAATCGATTCGTCAAAAGCGACTTTCACCCGTTTTCCGTATCGGATCTGTTCCAGTTCAATGTACTTATTGATCAGCAAAAGCTCATCTTTCAGCAATACATACTTTTTATCACAACGATAGAGCATATAATCCAAGATATGGGAAAGGTTTTCGATGACCCGAACCGTCTTGTCCGATTTCTTAAGTGCCAATAGGTACAGACTATTCAACGTATTGAACAAAAAATGTGGGTTCAGTTGATTCTTCAATGCATTTAACTCAGCTTCCCGTTTCTTTTCGTGCAACTCAAGAAGCTGCTGTCTTTCCCGATAAAAAGAAATTGCTATTAGGATCACACATGGGTAGGCATAGTACAAAGATTTCGAAAAAAATTGGTTGAAGTTGATATAGATACTTTGAAAAGTAGGTGCTTCAAACCGGGTAAGGAATACTTCGTAAGTCGATGGGTAATGCGGAATCAGATAGGCAACCAGATAAAACGTACAAAAAGCATGTATGATGGCAAAAAGTGCAATCACGGCAAAGGAAAAGACCAGTCCCCCACCCCTATTGAGTACCTTGGGGACCAGAAAACCAATGATGGTATACGCTACCACCATCTGCAATAATACCCGAAAGCCATATACTTCTAAGAGCTCTTGAGTATCTGCATAATACCAACTTGCGCTTGCTGTCGAAAACACAAAGACACAACTCCAAAAAAGAAAATGAAGCAACATATCACGTTTGGTTTTGAAGTATTCCATAGCGGCTGTTGTTATCCCAACATACTGCCAAGATAATCGTAATTGTTTGGAAAATGATGGCGTAGAAGACGAAAAGGCAGTTTCAGCATACAAATAACCATTCTTTGTCCCCAAAGTGAAATGGTCATCTAAAAACAAGCCATGGTACGCAAAACCAATTGCTTTATCTCCCTCTTAATTTTTACAAGCTGTTACCATCTAGATTTGGCAAAAACCAAAAAAACAGTTCATCGTGCGAAACATCATTTTTTATGCTTTACTGTTCTTCGGCAACCTTCTATTCGGACAAAATACCGGCGCTATTTCCGGTACCATCCTGGAAAAGAACAGCGGCCAGCCATTAGCATTTGCCAGTGTTGTACTCAAAACACAGGAAGAGACCTTACTTTCGGGAACCATCACCGACGACAAGGGAACTTTTCGATTCAATGAATTGAACAAAGGGACCTATTTTCTGGAAATCGAATTTATAGGGTTTGCCCCACAGAAAACCACCATTCAACTACGAGCAGATCAAACTTTGAACCTCCCAACATTATTTCTTTCCGAAAGTGCCGAAGTTCTCGATGGGGTTACGATAACAGCCGATAAGTCGACCATAGAACAACGATTAGACCGAAAGGTCGTGAATGTAGGCAAAGACCTGATATCGCAAGGACCTTCGGCCATCGATTTAATGAACAACTTGCCGTCTGTAAATATCAATTCAGATGGGAACATATCGTTTCGTGGAAGTGAAAATGTTCGGATTCTAGTCGATGGCAAACTGAGTAATCTGGAAAACCCGGCCAACGTACTTCAACAAATTCCTTCGAACTCCATCAAAAAAATCGAGCTGATTACCAACCCCTCGGCCAAATACAATCCCGATGGCCTCAACGGCATCATCAATATAGTACTGAAGAAAACATCCCAAGAGGGTTGGAATGTTGCCTTTGGTGCCAACTCCATCATCGCCCAGAGAGAACGTTACAATAGCAGTCTATCACTGAACTTTAAGCCACGAAAAACCAACTTCTATATGGAATATAGCAATGGTTTTGGGGACCAAATCACCGATGGCGTTGTCAATCGTTTCGATTTAAACTCGAATCAACTCACCAGAAATGTCAATAATAGAAAATCGAATGTCGTGAAGTTAGGAGCCGACTTTTATCCCTCTAAAAATACCCTTCTTTCTATTTTTACCAATCAGAATTTCTACAATGCCGCCTTTGATGGTGCAAAGGACGTAATCTTCGAGGAAGCAACGGAGAACAATTTTTCATTGAACGACCTGCTGACCAGGGACAACCACACCCAGACCTACAATGCGGATTATAAATGGCTAGTGAACGGGGATGCGCATTTCTTGGAGTTCGAAGTCAACTATAATCTTTTCGATAGTGAGGTGATCAATGATTTTGATTTCTTTGGAAATACCACCGTGCCATCCTATCTAGAAACGGTTGACGACCGGCGATCGGTACTCACTTTTAATCTTGACTATAGTCTGCCATTGGGCGAGAAAGCCAAACTAGAAATAGGTGGGGAGAGTCGCATCAACGATATCGAAAACAACTATGTTTCTACCAATGCCGAACTGCAAAACGCAGTCTTTGCGTATGACCGTGATATTTATTCTTCCTACCTTATCTATTCCTCCTTGTTAGGGAAATTCAAGATCAACTTAGGTTCACGTTTTGAATACTATTTAGTGAATGCGCAGTTTGATCAAGCCCTATCTGGCATGGAACTATTCGATCAAGAGCTGTTCAATATTTTTCCATCGGCCTTTTTGAGCTACCAATCTTCGAAGGAAAGTCCACACCAATATCAGCTAAGCTATGGCCGTAGAATCGAGCGGCCTTCATTTAACCAAGTAAACCCTATACGGCAGGCGACCACCCCCCAAATTTTGGCAACCGGGAACTTACGCCTAGTACCCCAATTCAGTAACACCATAGAGGCCAACTACCTGTATCGTTTTAGTACAGGTTCTTTTAGTTCAGGAGTTTTCTATAGAAGAATCGAGGATGAAATTAACCGCATCGGCATCTTCGACCAAGAAGACCCTAACCTTCTGAGACTGAGCTATGATAATTTTGATAGCAACAATGCCTATGGGATAGAGTTGGGAAGCAATTTAAGCCTTACCAATTGGTGGCGTACCAATATGAACATTGAACTTTACACAAGACAACAACGCGGTACCATTGAGGAGGAGGAAGTAACCGTGCAAAATACATTGGCCAACGTAAAATGGACCCATAATTTCACTATCGACAAACAGTTCACAGCCTCTTTGTTCGGATTTTACAGCGGTCCTCAGGAAATTTTACAATACGAACTGAAACCCAACTATTATTTCAATATGGGCCTGCGGTACAATTTCCCCAATAGCAATGGAAGCATTAGCCTAAATGCCAACGATGTTTTCGGCACCCAACGCTTTGCCTTCAGAACATTCAGAACCGTCTTTCAAGAAGGTCGGTTTTTGAGGGATACCCAACAAATTTTCATTGGGTTGAACTATCGTATAGGGGGCAAGTTGGCAGCTCGCTCGCGAACGAAACGAAAGACCCATATCAAAACAGACCGTTTTTTATAATTTTTTAATCATTTTAATTCCAATTCTATGAAATCATTTCGCATGCGTTTTTCATTCTTGCTACTACTAAGTTATTCACTCTTTTCTTTCGGACAGGACCATATAGCAACCTACGACTTAAAAAAAGGGCAGGTTTTGGATATTCTCCTGTTGACGACAAAACCCGATACCAAAGAAACCATGAAAGAATATCGTGAAAAAGCCTTCCCGGTCGCGACTGAAATGGGGTATTCGCCCTTGCCCGGATTTAATATCATCGAAACGACCCAAGGCAACTATCAACCCAAAGGATTAATTCTGGGTACATGGGAGAGCCTTCCAAAAAGGGAAGAATTCCTAAATGTAATCGACACGCGGGTACCCAATTTTCGCCAAATGCGCAAGAAGATTTGGTCGCTATTCGATTTGACTTACTATGAAATGCAAGAAGCGACTTCCTTTGAACTCGATTTCAATAAAGTAGTCGTCGCAACCGCATACTGGAAAAAAGCCGATGAGCAATCCGGGTTTGACGGTTTTATGGCCAAGTGGAAAAGCATTGTAGAAAAAACCGGAGGCACCTTAAAGGTAGAATTAGTAAATGGTTATTCCCCTTATGGCTATTACTACAACCCGGATTACCTGGTTATCTCACAATGGGAGCGCAAAGATGATTTTGATGCGTTTCTAGAGGAAAGCCTGAAAATGGATACCAGTAGCCTAAAGAACGTAAATCAATTTATCTTAAATAAGTGACCCTCCGCTTCTATTTGGAACGAGACATTTGAACCGATTGCGAATACTTTGAAAACCCATTTAAACCTTTTGGGTTTAAGTGGGTTCAAAATGCAGTAAATAACCTCGGGGCCTTCGTCCGCCGAAACGGCTACGTGAAGGCGTGACAAGCCCACGAGCCATTCATGGGAAATTCAATTTTGATTTCGACGTCCCGAGAATTCGGGATCGGAGCATTTTAAATCTCGATTATCGAGTAAATTGTGAGTATCGATTTAACGCGACTTTTCAGCCTCAAAAATGCTGTCAGCATAATGCTCCAATTGTTCCAACTCATCAACGATGAAGGCGGGCTCTAGTAGATTCGATGCGTGAACCGACTCCTTGGTTACCTGATTGGTGACCGCCAAGACGTGCATTCCACTATCAAGTCCGGCTTTAATACCATTCACGGAGTCCTCGATCACCAAACATTCCTTAGCATGTAAATGGAGCAGCTCCTTTGCTTTTAGATAGATTTCGGGATGTGGTTTTCCATGCTGAACATCGTCTCTTGTGAGTACGAATTCCAACTTATCCGATATGTTCAGCAGCTCCAAAACCTGATCTACCTGAGCTCTATGCGACATGGTTGCCAGAACCACCTTGAGACCTTTACGATGTGCCGTATGCAGAAGTTTTAAATTGTATGGGCAAAAATGTTTTGACAACAGCACTTCGTCGGCCAACATCGAATGATAGATGGAAAGCCTCTTCTGAATGATGCGCTTCTGAATAATATCAGAATTGGTAGACTTTATAGCGACCTGCAGTTCGGCTGAAAATTCCTTATACATCCCGGCAACAACTTCCAATCGGGACAGTCCCACGTAATTCTCGAAAACGGCCATGACCCGTTCTTCTTTGACTATAGCATTCGTAAGTAGGTTAATAGCTTTTGCATAAGACGATGCCTTTAGTACTTCGGTCTGTACCAGCGTTCCGTCCAGGTCAAATAGGATGGCCTTTATCATGACTACAATGTAAGCAATAATGCCCAAACAGGAACGTAAAAACATAGAATGCGGCAGGATGAAGAGTTTTATACCTTTTTAAAAATGGCTACATAAGAGGAAGTCGCTCCCTACGCTTCATCGAAGAGCAATGAATTAAATCAAATTGGTTATTTTTAATCTGACAGCCCTTTGAAGAAACACCGCTTCTTGATGGGTATAAATACCCTATTGCCTAAATGCATCCACTACAACAACACATTCGTAGGAAAGTAGCCCTATCGGACACCGATTTTCAAGAATTACTAAGCCTTTTTGAGGTCATAGAATTAAAAAAAGGCCATCGGTTGATTGATCAGGGGACTATTGTAAAGCACCAATATTTTGTGGTCAGTGGATGCCTAAGGACCTTTATGGTAGACCCCGACGGTAAAGAACACACCATTCAATTCGCTATCGAAAACTGGTGGGTAAGCGACTATATTTCTTACTACAAAGGCACCAATGCGCAATTGATAGTAGAATGTCTTGAAAACTGTTCGTTGCTAAAAGTAAACAGTAATGATTTAAATACGCTTTTTGACAAACTCCCGGTGGTTGAACGCTTTTTTCGAAAACAGTTAGAGAATGCATTCGTCGCCTTTCAGACAAGAATATTATCAAGTCTTCATCAAACGGCGGAAGAGCGTTATGAACTCTTTGTCAAAAACTATCCGGACTTGGAACAACGGGTAAAGAACTATCAGATAGCTTCATACCTGGGAATTACTCCTGAAAGCCTCAGTCGTTTAAGAAAAATGAGGATGACTGCTCGATAACTCTAAGAGCGGGGGCAATTTCTTACCATACATCAATTTTTATATATAGCCCGCATCTTAATTTTGTGCCGTAATCAAAAATAAGAATGATGAAAAAATTGATATTAATAGTTTTTACTTCATTATCATTTGGAGTAACGAAAGGGCAACAATTGGAAAAGGTATGGGAAATAAACGGCCTTGATGCACCGGAATCAGTCATAGCATATAAAGATTCCTATTTGGTGTCTAATGTAGCCGGACAACCAGCGGAGAAAAACGGACTTGGTTATGTATCGCTTTTAGGTAAAAACGGACAAGTAATTACTAAAAAGTGGGCTACGGGCTTTAACGCACCAAAAGGGCTGGGCATTTTTGGCGAAAATCTTTACGTAGCCGATATTGATGTGGTAGCCGTGGTGGATCTTACCACTGGTAAAATTACAAAAAGGTTTCAAGCGGAGGGAGCGACCTTTTTAAACGATATCGAAGTGACTTCAGAGGGTGTAGTCTACATAACCGATACGTTTGGCGGAAATGCCATTTATCGGATAAAGGACGACAAGATCTCCTTATGGCTAAAAGATGAACTATTGAACTATCCCAATGGATTAAAAATAAAGGGGGATGAACTTTTTGTAGCTTCTTGGGGAGTGGTCACAAATCCGGAAACATTCGAAACAGAGATTCCAGGTATGCTATTGGCCGTAGGGCTTAAGGATAAAAACATACGAAAAGTAACCCCATCTTTCGGCAACCTGGACGGATTGGCGTTATTCAACGACGGATTCTTGGTATCCGATTGGATTTCCGGGAAAATAATGATTGTTGATGAAAGTGATAAGCGGCAAGTTGTGCTGGAATTAAAGCCGGGATCCGCTGATTTAAATCTCCTGGAAAACCAAAAAACGCTCTTAATTCCTCAAATGCTCGAAGGCAAATTGACAGCTTATAAAATAAAGTAGACGGTTATCAATGCATGGAGAAAAAGAGATGTTCGTAATAGACCGGTAACGCTCCAATGGAAAGAAAAGAATGGATAGTTATAATTATCATTCGCTACCATACCAAACTTGTCTCAGATGCCTTAATTTTCAGTAGAGTTATTTTGAATTAAAATCTATAATTTAGTTAAACATACGTCATGAGAAATTTCGAATTATACGTACCGACAAAGATGATTTTTGGTGAGGGTGAAATCAAAAAGTTAGCCAATGAAGTACCTAAGGATAAAAAGATACTATTGCTTTATGGAGGTGGGAGTATCAAAAAAAATGGTATTTATGATCAGGTGACCACAGCCCTGAAAGACCATGATTTCATTGAATTTTCAGGTATCGAGGCCAATCCTGAATATACTACCCTGCTAAAAGCGCTGGAAATTATCAAAAAAGAGCATATCGGATATATGTTGGCCGTGGGCGGAGGCTCCGTAATCGATGGCACCAAGTTTTTAGCATCGGCGGCTCTTTACGAAGGGGATACACCCTGGGATATTCTTTCAAAGAAGATAAGAACCTACAAAGGCCTACCATTTGGCACCGTTTTGACCTTACCTGCAACAGGAAGCGAAATGAACAGTGGTGCTGTGGTCAGCCGGTCTGAAACCAACCAAAAATTGGTGATGGGCGGACCAGGATTGTTCCCCGAGTTTTCGATCTGTGATCCCACTGTGGTAAGAAGTATACCGGAAAGGCAGCTAGCAAATGGTATCGCGGATGCATATACCCATGTTTTAGAGCAGTACATGACCTACCCTGCCGACGCACCCTTGCAAGACCGATTCTCAGAATCGATTTTACAGACCTTGATCGAAATTGCCCCGGCGATACTAAAAGACCCCAGTGATTATAAAGCCGCTTCCAATTTTATGTGGTGCTGTACCATGGCGCTCAATGGGTATATCCAAAAGGGAGTCCCCACAGATTGGAGTGTTCATATGATCGCCCATGAACTTACCGCCTTTTATGGAATAGACCATGCCCGTACGTTGGCCATCATACTTCCCAGTGCCTACACGAAGAAGTTCGAACAGAAAAAGGAGAAGTTGGCCCAATACGCCGCACGTGTTTTTGGGATAACAGAGGGTAACCTGGAGGAAAGGGCGAAAATGGCCATCCAAAAAACAGAAGCGTTTTATCAATCGCTCGGAATCAAAACACGTTTACGCGACTATACCGATTCCTATGAAGGATTTTCTCAAAAGGTAGCCGATAGCCTTACCGAACATGGTATGACGGCTCTTGGGGAACATCAAGACATTACGCCTCATGTGGCCGCTGAAATTGTGGAAATGGCTTATTGAAGAGCAGATACCATGAAATGCAAATCCTACTATCAAAAAAGGCCCCATGACATCATGGGGCTTTTTTTTGAGTATCGGACCCAAGCGCCGAAAATGTCTTTTAAACTTTTTAAAACTAATGTTTTACTAGTTGCTTTACGTCCGAATGTATACAAACGAACGCGTTCTTCGTAAAATTTGCCTACCGCTAACGATTTGTATGGCAGAATGAATAATTAGTGGGGTTGTGACTTTCACTACTGGCGCAAAAAAACTACTTTACGGTGTGATAAAAGAATTTTCGATACAAACCTAACATTCTTAAATGACTAGACACTTTCAACTTTTAACAGTGTTGCTTTTATTGGGTGGCTGTGCCGTAAAAAAGCAGGTTGCACAACAGTGGAAAAATGATGCAGAGGCAGCTATTTGCCTTACGTACGACGATGGCATGCAAACCCATCTTGACCAAGCAATACCTCAATTGAATCTATATGACCTCAAAGGAACTTTTTATATCAACACCGTACAGGGGAGGGAAAATATTATTCGCTGGAAGGTTGCAGCAAAAAATGGTCATGAGCTAGGTAATCACAGCTTGTTTCACCCTTGCCCCAGCTCTTTCGGATGGCAAGAAGAACTGGCCACCGATCACTACACAGTAAAACAAATGCTTAAAGAAATTGAAGCTGTCAACCACATACTTGCAAATCTTGACAAAGACAAGGTTATCACTAGTTATGCGTATCCTTGCAACAACACCAAGGTGGGCGATACCACCTATATTGATGCCTTGCAAAAATCGAAGCTAGTTGCCTATGCAAGAGGTGGGGGTGACCAACCAACTGTAATTACCGACTTTTCCAATCTCAATATTATGCATGTGTATTCCTGGGCCGTTCCCGAGGGTACCGAGCTACCGGAACTGATCGCATTTGCAGAAAAAGCCAGAAAGCTTCGAGGCCTCGCCGTTTTTCAGTTTCATGGTGTTGGTGGTGAATGGATTAAAATTTCCGAACAGACGCATGAGGGATTGTTGAAGTACCTCTCTGAGCATTCCTCAGAACTTTGGGTCGCTCCGTTTTCTGAGATCATGAATCATCTGAGTCAAAGATGATGCTATCTCTTTTCTATGGATTTTTCTCTGTATTGGCACGGTACTCGGCAACTTGACCGAATACCATTGGCTCATACCCATTTCATTTTACAAAGTACAATTTGCCCGACCAATTGTGCATTTCGATAAATCCGGAGAAAGCCTTACGTATTTAAAATAATAGCCTTCAAAACAGTATCAATATGCATTCCTATGGGCCTTCGTTCGCTAAAACGGCTACCTGAAGTTGTAACAGGCCCAACACCTATTTAAAGAAGAAAGAATGCTGATTTCGAGGTAATCCTAGGAGTATTCGAATCTTGATTATCGTATAAATGAATATCCTATTTGAGTTTTTTAGTAACAAAATCTATTTTTTTGCATCTATATACTGAACTTGTATGTAGTTGTAGTTTCGAACCGGGCCCGCCTGCCAGCTGAACAAGAATAAAGACTTTGTGCCATAACATGGCTATTTGTCGGTTGCACAGTCGTAGTTGTGAAGGTCAAAAATGAATAAACCGGCATACAGGCAGGTACTAAATTCGCGGGTAAATGAACCTTCAATATGAGTTCAAGATTAAAGAAAGGAACGCTTTATGCTTGAAGTAGCTTACCAAATAAACCATACCGACCAAATGGCTATCGCCGTTACAAGAGCTTTGCAAACCACACGGGGACAGAACTATTATGAAATTTCCGATGCGCGTATGAAAGCCAATGTAGAATTCTATAAGCTTACAAATGGCTTATCGATACAGATCAGCAGGTTCGAACAGCATCAACCATTGATCGTAAAACGAATGGGCACCCAAGACCCCAATTTACTGGTACTTGATTTTCACTTAAACGGAATCGCCAAACTGAATGTAACCGACCAGCGAGTTGACAACGACCGTCATGACGGACTCACACATGGTGCTTATTTTGCATCGAGCAGTGTACAATCGTATGCCACTTTTCCTTCTGGGTCCAACAACGAGCAGTTTCATATTATTATCGACAAAAACTGGATGCGTCGGTTCTTTTCGGAAGACATAGATCCAGTATTGGATAAAATTGAGATAGCCACACCATTCTTTATGTTCGAACGCATGAACGCAAAGCTTACGGCCCTTTTGCTATCGGTGTTCAAGTCAGATAGAAAGATAAAATTCAGAAAGTCTTTTCTACATGGCAAAACCTTGGAAATACTATCGTTGTTTTTTCAAAAATTGGAACAGAGAGGAGAAAATTTAGGTTTTGGGGTCTCGAATTACAAAGACATTTTGCGCTTGTTCGATTTGATGACCTATTATTGATGATTCGCTCGGGGAAGATTTAAATATAAAAAAGTTGTCCCAACATATTGGTTATAGCGAAAGCAAGCTACAGAAACTGTTCAAGGCGGTACTTGGCAAAAGTGTTTCCAAGGAAATACGGCTACGACGTATGATCAAAGCGTTGGAACTGCTTGCCACAAAAAAGTATTCCATATCGGAAATTGGGCATGTGGTGGGTTACAGTAACATGAGCCATTTTGCAAAAGCTTTTAAAAAGGTACACGGGTTTCTACCTTCAGAGTACCACAGATCATCCTGACCTATTTTACCGTTTCGGGGTATCTAACAACGCTTTTTGAGCATCCATTATGGTACACAAGTAGTAGTATTGCGAATCTTTAAAATATGCGAGCAGTAATGGCTATTAAAAATCTTTTTGTCACAACCCTATTTTTGGCCCTGATAGTGGGTTGTTCGGAGACTGGAAAGGACACGGTTCCCTTTCTCCATGAAACACCTATTATCGATGGTCAGCTCGACGCTAATTTAACCTATCTTCCAAAAAGGGAGTTCAACCACATATGGCAGTTCGATAATCCGGTGACCGACACCGTACCCGTTACCTACCGCATGGCCTATACCCCCACTCATTTATATCTGTGTATAGAGGCAGAAACCGACAGTATCAATTATCGTAGAAGGGGGTTTATCAATGGTGACGGTTTTAAACTATTATTAGCGAAACCTCAGCAAGATTCCTTGACCGATGAATATTACGACCTTGTATTTTCAGCCTCGCAGAATAAGAAGTATTGGGCCAGAAAACGCATATGGGAATACAATCACGACCAATCCTATAATCGGTCGTTGAACGATGCCAGTATGTTTGAAGCGGCAAGTAAGAACGGCATAACCGGTTTTGAAGCATTGATTGCCTGGGAAGAGGTGCCACCGTACCATCCATGGTTCATGGAGAAAATGGGATATAACCTTTACTTTGCCAAAGCGCTGGGCGATACCATTACCAATGGGTATGCAGTCGTATCCGACGACGGGATATGGAATGAGGAAGTTCCAAAAAGAAATCATACCCAATTGAACTTTGAAATACCTCAAAAAGTAGTCGGCCAGCAGTTACAATTTCAATTAAAACAACGGAATAGTATCGTGGGCCAAAGGCTAGAAATAGAGACCGTTGCCATAAGTCCTATGAAAGAAACACTATCATTGACGGTTCAAATAAAGGAAAAAGGACAGCTGCTGCAAGAGCAATCTTTTACCATTGAAACGTCAAAGGTGTTTCAGAAGGAGAAACTATCACTGCATACGGAAAAACTAAGCGAAGGTGCCTACGAGCTTTTAGTAGATCATAAAGGTACGGCCGTGTATTCCTCCGAATTCACCGTACTGCCCGATATAGACCTAAACCAGGTCTATGAGTCGGTAAAAACCAATCCGCAAGGGGTAGGCCCAGGAGCTCAGCATACGCTCATGTACAAGATTCAACAATATGAAAAAGGCATTGATTCATTGAAAGATTATGAAACCGCAGAAAGTTTATTAAAGCAGTATGAAACGGGAAGTGCCGAGTTCAATCAATTTATGAACGGTATCGACCCATATGCAGAAAAAGAGGGTGTTTACCGAAGGGCATTTTTATCCAAGCAAGATAGTACCTATCAGCCATACTCCATTAAATTGCCCATAGACTACAATCCGAAAAACAAGTATCCCTTGCTCGTTTTTCTACATGGTAGCGGCAGTACCGATGAAGGTTTGCTGAACGCGGCCCGAAGTGGAGGCAACTTTATCGAAATTGCACCCTATGGCCGCGATACATACGATACCTATGCATCACCCAAGTCACAAAAAGATATTACCGAAGCCATTGATGATGTAAGCAAACACTTCTCTGTAGATACCGAAAACATCATAATCGGTGGCTTTTCTATGGGAGGTTACGGTGCACTGCGAACTTTTTACGAAAACCCATCACTGTATAAGGGAGTCGCTGTGCATGCAGGACATCCAAACCTTGCCAACTATTGGCTGGGAAACGGATTCCCAAACTTTATGAAAAGGAATTATTTAGAACCTTTCAAAGGGAAAAAAGTATTTATCTATCACGGTGAAAAAGACGGCTCGCTTCCGGTGCGATTGATCAAGGAGATGGCTAAAAAAATGAAAGAAATGAACATCGATGTTACCCTTTGTATTGTGGCCACCAACGGCCATGAATATCCTGATGAGGCAACCAACAACAGATATTTTAACTGGTTAAACATGGTAGTGCAATGAGCAAAAAGGTACAACGCCCTACTTTTGAGGAAATCAAGTCAGGAAGCGAATTCAACCGCTGGTATTGGCTCAAAGAAGAGTTGATAGACATCTGTAAACAATCCGGACTGCCCTATGGCGGAGGTAAATTTGAGTTGCGCGACCGCATTAGTTATGCACTGGACAACGACGGGCAACTATTGAAGAAACAAAAACAGACAAAAACCTCCAACTTCAATTGGGCCAAAGCCATTCTCGGTCCGGAAACGGTCATAACGGACAATATCACTTTTGGTCCCAACTTCCGCAATTTCATGAAAAAGGAGATAGGAAATAGGTTTTCATGCCACAGCGATTTTATGGACTGGGTAAAAAGCAATACCGGCAAAACACTCCAAGATGCAGCAGATCAATGGATTGTTCTGGAAAAAAGAAAGCAAGACCCCGATTTCAAAAGAGAAATTGCCGACCATAATATGTATGCCCAGTATACCAGGGATTTTCTAGAAGACAACCTGGGCATGACCTTAAAAGATGCCTGTAAATACTGGTTGTTAAAAAGGCAGTTGCCGACCGAAACGGGTTTCATTAAATACGACCCGCGCGATTTGAACCTTTAAAAAATAGCTTTTGATTAAACTGCGCACTTATAAGAGCATACAAGGAATCATTTTTTGTACGATGCTCCTCTGGCACGGAAGTACCCACTCCCAATCAAATTCCAAAGTGGAAGTCGCTATTTTGGGTACTTTTCACTTTAGCCAAGTGCATAAGATGGAAAAAGCGAGTCACAACCTTTTAAAGTGGTACCAAGCGACCATCTGTTAAATATGAAAAAATGAAACGAGCAGTTATAACATTCTCGGGTATATTCCTTTTAATAGCATCGTGTGCTGAAACGGAACAGCCTTCAAAAACAACGACAAAAGTCCATTTTGAAAACGAAATAGACTCCTTGCAAGCGTATTTTCAAATACCGGGCATGGCGATACTGGTAAAGAAAGATGATGAAATCGTTTATGAAGACTATGTAGGCTTCAGTAATTTGGAGAAGAAAACAAAGGTAGACAGTACCACCCTTTTCCCCATTGCCTCGTTGACCAAGGTTTTCTCTGGAATCACAATGATGTCCCTTGCGGAAAACAAGAAAATCTCTTTGGAGGAGCCCGCAAACACCTATTTCGAAAGTGCCCCTTTCAGCGATGACATTCAGCTAAAGCATATCGCGTCGCACACCTCTCAGGGTGCGGTCCCTGGAAAACATTTTTATTACAGTAGCAGGTTTGGTGCACTCACCAAAGTGATGGAAACAGCTTCCGGACAACCCTTTGAGAACATTCTTGATAGTCTGATCATCGAACCACTGCAGTTAACGCATACCTTTTTACTGAAAGATTCGACCGTTTTAAAAAATAGGGATGAAATCTTTGCACAACCATACCTGTTTCAAGATAGCGTTCAAAAGGGATTTGTAGATTACGGGTTTTCCGCCTCTGCGGGAATTGTCACCACTGCAAGGGATTTAATGAAGTTAGATGATGCATTGGATGCGCATACCATCATCTCCGAAGCGGGTAAAAAGAGCATGTTTACTCCTTTTAAACCCGAACTGCCCTACGGTTATGGTATTTTCAGCGAAACCTTTTTGGACAACCAATTGATATGGGCCTATGGCCAATACGACTGTTATTCCAGTCTTTGGCTTAAGGTACCCTCCAAAAACCTCACCCTGATCTTATTGGCCAATAATAACCTAATGAGCGATCCGGCCCGCCTAATCTATGGGAATGCGACTTCCTCTTTGTTTGTGTTGGGTTTTTTGAAACATTTTGTCCTCAATGCAAACGGTACCGGTACCAAGGGCGACGAAATTCTTTATCGCGAGCAGTTAAGGGCAGGTGCATTGGCTGCCTCGTTTATGGCACAGTTCAATACCGCTGAAATGGATGTCAGCAAAAAGCTGCTACATCGACTATTCGCTAAATATCCTTCATACTTGGCCTATGCGGATCTTTCACTACTTCACAACCTTTCTTTTTTGAAAGACGTTGCATTGTATAAAGAATTAGGGCCTTTCAATGATTTTGACGAGGAGTTTGTGAAAATTGGAGAACACCTATTGAAACAAGATGCGAACAATCCGTATGCACATTACTACCTTGGTAGTTTTTACGATAAAGAAGGAAATAAGGTACTGGCTAGAATGCATTTTCAAGCCATTGTGAACGCTGAAAATTTCTCTAATAACTGGTATGTGAGTGAGGCCAAGCAATGGCTGGCAACGCATAATTAAACTATTCGATGGATTTTGTATTGACATTCAACCAACTGAAAGTTGTTTTTTTCTTTCTGGTAATTTTCGGCCTTATGGGCTGTTCAAAAACGGAATCTTTCTCCGCTTCAAAATTGGAGCAAGTAGACCAGTTATTGAAAAAATACCAAGGAAACGGCCCAGGGTATGCATTTGGCATAGTAAGAGGTGGCCAACTGGTTTATTCCAACGGATATGGGTATGCCAATTTGGACTATCGGATCCCCATAACCGATAGTACTGCTTTTTACATCGGGAGCATGGCCAAACAATTTACGGCGGCGGCATTGCTCTTATTGGAATCGGATGGCAAACTAGATTTCAACAAACCGGTAAGGGAGTACCTCCCAGAATTTCCCGACTACCAAAAAGAAATTACAATCAACCATCTGATACATCATACCAGCGGTATACGGGAAACCAATTCGTTACAGCTATTTCAAGGAATCGATAGAAAATTCGAAGAACCGTTCGACACAAACGATCTGGTTCAACTTGTTCAACAGCAAAAAGAACTGAACTTTTCTCCTGGTCGAGAATTTCGCTACAGCAGTGGTGGGTATGCACTGTTAGCTAAGATTGTTGAAAAATTGAGTGGACAATCTTTACGTGACTTTCTAGACCATCGGGTCTTTAAACCTCTTCAAATGGAGAATACCTTTGTTTGTGACGACCATAACGAAGTGGTAAGCAACAGGGCGGTAAGCTATTGGCCCGTTTCAGATAATGAATTCGAACGAAGAAGTCAGGTTTTCGATGCCTATGGAGACGGTGGTATCATTACCACCATAAAAGATTTGGCAAAATGGGACAAAGCATTCTATCAAGATGTACTCCACGTTCCGGATTTCGCGGCAAAAATGTATCAAAAAACAACGCTTGACAAAGGCGACACCATCAATTATGCCCGAGCTCTGAATATTTGGAACCACAAAGGACAACGAGTGGTGCAACACAACGGCGGTATGTTAGGGTTTAGAGTAGACATGGTCCGATTTCCGGATTTGGCCACCACCTTCATCCTTTTAGGAAATTCCGCAGGCTTGGATCCAACAGGCGACGCACTTCAAATAGCAGAAATTCTATTATCCGAATCTTTCAAGCAAACGGGCATCAAAAAAAACAAGAACAGTCTTTCGGGGAAAAATTCACAAATACCTTTCTCTCAAGAAATTGCCGGCACCTACTGGACCGATGAAGCAAATTATTGGAGGCGAATTTCAATACAGAATGATAGTCTTTTTATAGACAGCGGTAATCGCAAAAACGGACACTACTTATCCCCCGTCTCCCCGAATGAATTTATAGCAGATTCGGGCAAACCATCGATGCATTTGAGCTTCGAACCACAAGATCATATGGTAATCCGTTTTGGGAATGGCACGAAACGGACTTTTAGAAAGTTCGACCCGGAACCTCCTTTAAAACTTCAAGAAATAACATATTACTCGGGCATTTACGAAAGCCAGGAACTAAAGAGTACCTACCGCATCTTTATGGAGAAGGGGAAATTGCTCCTTACAATCAATGACAACAAACCAAAACAATTGTTTCCGGTACCCAAGCAGGATGAAATTGTTTGGAATGGAAAAAAAATGGTATGGATTGGCTTCGCGGAAATGAAATTTGATTTCGATAAGAAAGGACGTGTTGAAGGATTTACCATTGGAGATGCAAGAGTAAGCGGAGTGAACTTTAAAAAAGTCGAATAGCTTATGGTAAACGACCCGGGGCAAGGCCATGGGGCGTTTAAAGAAAAATTAACATTGATTTCGACGCCAGCTCCCAGAACAGCTGTTGGGCTGTCGTTGGAGTATTTAAATTTTGATTATCTAGTATGAGAAAAATGAGCATAATTTCAGCGGTTCTACTACTGCTCCTATCCTGTCAGCAGCAGCAGCAGCAAAAACGACCAAAGACCATGATAGGCACTTGGCAATCCATCGGTTCCGGGTGGATACTCGATATCAAGGATAGTACGGAATACGAATTCTATGATGTAACCCCTATTTCTTGCCTTATAAATCGAAAAGGCAAGATATCGGAGCTTCAAGATGACCTTTCACTAAAAAATGACACCCTATCACTTTTAAAAGGGGTGATCACGTACCAATTCACTAGAATACATACCATACCGGAAGTATGTTCCCTTGGCATGACCGAAAAAAAGAAGCAAGATCCCCTTTATAATTTTGAGGTATTCGCAGAAACTGTTCAAGAACACTATGCCTTTATGCAACTGAACGAAATCGATTGGGATTCGATCTATCAAGTCCAGAAAAGGAAACTAAAGACCGAACCCAGCGATGTGAATCTGTATCGGCTATTGGAGGAGACATTGGAAATACTGAACGACAACCATGCCTATCTGGAAGCGACCGACGAAGTATATGAAGCGTTGGAGCAAATCGAGAAGCAAGAGGCCGAAGAAGAGGCAACATCAGAAAACCTACCCGAATATGGCGATCTACAGGTGGCTGGAATGGTCAAAAACCACCACCTTCGCCAAGAAATGACCCAAGATTCCAAATTGATCCAATGGGGGGCGCTTACCGATTCCATAGGTTACATCCAAATCATGACCATGTGGCTGCATGCCGATTTGGACATTCCACAAACCTTGATTGACGAGAAGGGATACCTGGATGCATATGTCGATGCCTTTCATCAAATGTATGAAGGAGATTATATCAAAAAGGAAGTGGAAGCCATTGCCAGTATCATGGATCAAGCGATGGACGACTTGTCAGCTATGGACGCTATCGTAATAGACGTTCGGTTCAATGGTGGCGGTCAAGATGCGGTAAGTTTTGAAATCCTGAATCGTTTTACCCAAGACCAACTTCATATCGCCAATCAGAAGTTGTATTACCAAAAGCAGTTTTCTCCTCTTTTACCGTTGTATGTAGAGGGAAGTCCCAACGCCTACATTAAACCGGTATATGTACTTACCTCTCCCCAGACGGGTAGTGCCGCAGAATCTTTCGCTATCGCGACTATGGCCATGCCCCACGTAAAACGGATCGGATCGGCCACTTCGGGTGCCATGTCTACCGCTTTGGAGAAAACCTTACCCAACGGTTGGGGATTTTCGATTTCTAATGAAATTTATATGGACACACAAGGAAATATTTATGAAAACAAGGGGGTTCCGGTAGATTATGAATTGAACTACCCCCGGGAAAGACAAGCTTTTTTCAGGGCGGTTGCCCACGATTTGGAAAAAGATAAAAAGGATATTCTTACGGCAATCGAAAAATTAGGGAAGCGACCAAACTGATTTTTCGAGACCTCTTATACGAATTGTTTCTTTTTGTGCAACTTTCAATTTGATTTGTAAATTGTAGTCCAAACAATCGAAACGAAATGAGCCAGCAGCTGCTTTTCTTTTTTAGTGCCGTAGGAGCTTTTAACGGAATTGTAGTCGGTTTGTATTTTTTGTTTTTCGCAAGACCCAAACAACTTTCCAATTTATTCTTGGGAAGTCTGTTCCTAGCCCTTAGCATCCGGGTAGGGAAATCGGTATTCTTTTATTTCTATGATACCATTGCGGATGCCTACATTCAATTTGGGCTTTTTGCCTGCTGGCTAATTGGGCCGTTTTTGTTTTTCTATGTTCATAGTGCGATAAAAAATAAACCTGCTATTAAAAAAAGTGCATTGTGGACCCTGATACCTCTGGCAGCAGTAGGAGTGGTCACGATGTTCCTATATCCGTGGTCTGAATATCCAACACTTTGGGGAATCTTAATCCGAGTAATCTATATACAATGGCTACTCTTCGTGTTTTTCACTGGGATGATGCTATACAAAAACCGTCTTGAAGTATTTTATCAAAGTAAAAACAAACCATTTAAAATTTGGATCTCAAGTATCTATGTCGGCAATCTGATGATCTGCATTGCCTTCAACACCGGTAATTATACCTCGTATATCGTTGGTGCCCTAAGCTTTTCCTTTGTCTTTTACGCCCTGATCTTGTTATTGCTTTTTTACAAAAAACGGGACCAGTTGCTCTTTCTTGAAACAGAAAAATATAAGCGGAATAAAATCGATGCTAGCGAAGTTCGGTTAATTCAAACACGCTTGCAGCAACTAATTACTACAGACCGCTTGTTCTTAGATGCCAATTTATCCATTAGTAAGGTAGCGGGACTTTTGCAAATTTCCTCTGTTAAGATTTCCCAGACATTGAACGAACATTTGAATACCAATTTTAACGATTACATCAACTCGTATCGCATCGAAGCCGCCAAAAAGATGATCGAAAAAGAACATACGTTCACGCTCGAAGCCATCGCCATGGATTGCGGATTCAATTCCAAATCTACTTTCTACAACGCTTTCAAAAAACAGACGGGCACTACACCCTCGAAATTCAGGGAAGAAAACGGCATATCCTGAAGTTCCAGAATAATTATTTAGAACTCCGAAATAATTGGAATTACCCGGCCACCGGATTATTCATCCTATTCTTGTAAGCAAGAATTATACAACTATGAAAAAACGTCTAAAACTTGGTTTCATATCATATTTATTTTGTGCATTATCCATTTCCCAAGCTCAGGAAAACTTTGTAAGTGATGCCGCTAAGCCATGGGAAAAACAGGTAGATAGTCTTCTTTCAGATGGGAGAGACCTATCAAAACCAGGGGTAATCATGGCCATTATAAATGATAACAAACTGGCCTATTTAAAATCTTTTGGCGCCGCCGATATGGAAAATAAAAACCCCATTTTGAAAGACACCAAATTTCAGATAGGAACCATGGCCAGACATTTCACGGCCTTTGCAATTCTTCTATTAGAGCATCAAAATAAGCTTTCGTTGAAAACGGATGCAAGACAATATCTTCCGCAATTAAATTCCCTTGAAAAACCTGTAAAAATCATAGACCTCTTACATCAAGCCGATGCACTTTATGATTATAGCAACCTAAGACTGCTGTTAGGTAGACCGGGGAACTTTAAACTATCCAATGAAGACGTGATCCGATTAGTAGGTAGACAAAAACATCAGAATTTTGAACCAGGGACCGATTTTGTCGATACTACTACCGACACCAGCATGCTATTGTTGGCAGAGATTGTAAGCAAGGTC
Source organism: uncultured Flavobacteriaceae bacterium (assembly GCA_947493175.1). Classification (GTDB taxonomy): domain Bacteria; phylum Bacteroidota; class Bacteroidia; order Flavobacteriales; family Flavobacteriaceae; genus Pelagihabitans. The sequence goes on from CANLQD010000003.1 coordinate 488,146, forward strand.
AGTGATCAAAGCTTTGCCTCCTATATGAAGGAGGAAATTTTTGACCCGATCGGCATGACGAACACTGTTGTAGTGGAATCCCAATATGGTTTCCTCGAAAATTTGGCAAGGCCATATCTACAGGTCGAGGGTGAATTCGTATCGGGCGATAGCTTCGATAATATGTATGGTGCCTCCAATATGTTCTCTACCATTGAAGATTTGGTCAAATGGGAAATGCACATGATGAATCCTAAAATCGGTGACCAGCGCTTATTCAAAAAACTGAATTCGGTTGTAAGCTTGAAAAACGGGAAAGAATTTCAAGCCATTCAAGGGCGTTTAACTTTGGGGCAACAGTACCATCATTATGAAAGGGATCTTTTTTCCACCTATTATACCGGAAACTATGGGGGGTATGCGAGTTCTATGTTCAAATTTCCGGAACAAGGCTATGCTGCCATCGTTCTAAGTAATAACGGGGAAGCATACAATGGGTATTATGGGGTCATAGCATCGCATATTGTATTAAAGGATGATTATAGGGAGCCTGCGGTTTTAGATGTCAATTCCTTGGATGTACAACCGATTACCAGAGAAAAACTCACCGAACTTATAGGGGATTATTGGGATCAACGGGGTGGCCTCTACAGGACCATCGCCCTTGAAAATGATACCCTAAAGTATGTCAGAAACAGCGGTCGTGCCACTCCCCTCTTTCATTTGGGCAACAATAAGTTTCAGATGCTCACAGGTTTTGATGATAAAATCTTTTTACAGTTCGAAAGCTCTGGTACACAGAAGAAAATGTGGTACCAAGGTGGGGAAGGAAGTCCTATCCTATTTGAAAATTTCAAGTTTAGAAAAGAGAATGATCACTGGGAAGAACCGTATGTGGGAACCTATTATTGCGATGTACTCCAGGTAGGTTATGACATGGTCTATACCAACGGTAAGCTTGTACTCAGAAATATCCACACGCCCGATATTGAATTCATCCGGATCAAAAAGGAATTGTTCAATGGGAACCAATGGTTCATACGAAGTATTGTTTTTGACAAAGATGCCCAAGAAAACATTACCGGATTCCATACAGTCATGGCGGAGCTAAACGGACTACAATTCAGAAAAATTGATTGATACAAGATACTCTAAAAGCCACTACGTGCGGAAACCGTACTATGACAAGTGATCATATAACAACAATTCGTCTTCACAAGCCTGTAGCAGAAGGTCCTAGCGCCATAGGCAATGATTGATTGGGTGGTTTCCCTAAGTACGTAAATACTACCGCTTCAGCGTAAAGTGACTTTTGAAAATTTCGCCATCACTGTTTTCGAAACGAAACCAATAATCGGAAGAGGGCAAGGGTAGCCCTTGATAAGAACCATCCCACCCTTGATCGTTGGGTAGTAACTGCTGAACCAATTTCCCATATCGATCAAAAATATAAACGATAGATTCTGGAAAAAAGGTACTACCCTCTATTTTCCAATAATCATTGATACCATCCCCATTGGGCGTAAAGAACTTTTGATATCCAAGGGCAACTACCTCTTTGGATATAGTTGCACAACCATTTTTTCCACGAACAAAGACCACATACTTACCGGGCAAGACTTTAAAGCGTGGCTCGTCTTGAAATGTTTCACCATCGAGCGAGTATTGAAAACTTCCCGGCCTATCAATAGCAATCTGAATTTGAAGATCTTCGGCAAAGTGATTTACAGTAGTCCTAAAATCATCCGGAACTGCTGCCGGTAGTAAATCAAAGTAAATGGTATTTTCACATTGTTGCCCCTCCTCCAAGTTAGTGACCGTTAAACTATAGGTTCCCAATTCGGTAAGGTTTATCTGCGGTAAATTTCCAATCTCTTCTCCCGCTGCATTCTGCCAAGACCAGCTATCGAATGCTCCCCCGTTCAATGTCAAAAACGGATTACTGGGGCAGACCACATAGGACTCCTCCAAAACAGGTTTTGGAAGTGCTACAATGGCAATTTGTACTTGTGATACTGCATAACAATCCTTTAAATCAATATGCTCGACCCGCGCATGCAACGTTTCGATCATTGAGGTAGTGGAATACTCGTCTTTTGCTATTTCATTTTCCCCCTGGTGCGCATCGACCTCATTTTGAAAATAAGACACTTCGAACGTTTGGGAATCCTGCCCTCCCAAAACTTTTTCATCCCATTCTTCCAAATCAATAAAGTATTGTCCGGTTTCATCTATATCGCATTGGGCATGGTTGGCATCATGGGCAGTCGGACTTTCATAAATGGTAATCTGACGTGTCTCGGTTTTTATCCGTGTTCCTATTTCCATGGTAACACTTACCGTATAGGTTCCTACTGCTTCAAATAAGTGCGACGGACTCTCTAAAGTAGAAGTATGTCCATCGCCAAAGTCCCAGGTAATGGCATCTATCGGTTCAAGGGTCGTTACCGAAAAGTGGGTCGCATCCCCATAACAGAAACCTTCGGCCTGTATGCCCAGATCAAAATAAGAAGTAATAAAGGGTGGCAACCCATAGGTACTTTCACCCACCCCTAAATCAATCGCATTGGCTCTAAAGCCGCAAGCAGCTCCATGCTCCTCAGGATACTCGATAACGGCTAACTTTTTGGCCCCGGCCACGTAAATTTTTCCGTCTAGGGCCAACTGGAGCGCACCTGTCATTTGAGTGGGGACATTTAAGGGCAGTTTGGTCGTGGCAATGTCCCGTTCCCGTAAATTAAATTGATAAATGTCATCATTGATGATCGATGCGTACAATCGATCTCCGTAAGTCGAAAACTCCACTCCGTAAAAGTCTTTTGTTTCAGATTGCAGAAGCACCAGAGGGTTCGAGATGATTCCAGTGGTAGTATCAAAATCTAGCAATTCGAGCCCCACAAAGGAGTGGCATGCGGCTATCTTGCTTCCATCTGGCGACGTCTTTAGATAGCCCCTACTCTTGAAAACGTCGTTTCCAGTGCTTGGATAGTCCAAGTTAAACCCGACATTGCTCACCACTGGTTGGGTCGATATTCCATTGGCGGTCACCAGATAGGCTATATAGGCATCGCTGCCCCAATCGTGTGCCAACACCCAAAAATCGGTTCCATTTCGATGTTTTACCGCCGTTAGCTTTTCGGTCACCAAATCTCTTAGAGGAATATTTTTTTGAATGACATCTCCTAAACCATTGGCTGCATCAAGGTCTACCTCCGAAAAATGAAGCCCTCCCCGTAACTGAAAGTAGGTAGTAAAAATATAGTATCGGTTCGGGTGATCGGGCTTTGGTATAATAATGCCCGACTGGGTACTGGACGAGTGACCTTTGAGATCAGAACCGTTTGGCATCGGAAGATGACTTCGATTCCATACGGTAACCCCATCGGTATAAAAAAGTAGATTTCCGTTTTCATCTGCCATCGTTGCGCAACCTTCCGCGGTACTCAGAGACCCATCCTCTATCACCACCGGAACACCGCTATTAAAATCCAAACCGGCGTTCTTACCAAAATACCAGATAGCCGACTCTCGTTGGGCCTGACACACCGGTACGAACAACAGTAGCAGCAGTAAAGTGATTACTCTTTTCAAAACAATAGTAGGTTACAGTTTAGGCCAGATTTGGGAATCTAAAAGCCTATGGGAAACTAACGCAGAAAAATCGATTAAAGTACATCAATTCTTACAAATTAACATTCGTAAGATTGGCAGTATCAAAGGGTTGAATGCGTTTCTACTTTTTCTTGTGGATTATAAAATCAGCTAGAGAGCTCTCGGTTATATAATCGTTGTCGATACTCCGTTTCTTGATTAATTCACTCCTGATTTGAAGTAGCATCTCTAAAAAGCGGTGTACCTCGGCCATTGGTATGTTAACCGGCATCGTTCATAAAAACGCAATTTCTTTAAAATCTTGCATCTTCAGAATACTAAGGGAACCTTAAAATTATACCAAGTGACTGTCCGGAAATCAGTGAGCATTCCTTTAAAACGTATCATCAAGAGTGGAATCGTTTACAAAAAAGTAAATCTAAAAAGTCTCATAGAACTTTCATTTAAAATGACTGATCACACAAAGCTCACTTTATACCAAGTAAAGAAAGCTAGTCCTTTGAAAGTTCCTCTTCTACATAAGTTTCGGAAACTTCTTCTAAATGAGGCTTTCCGATTGGGATACCATTGATTAGAGAAGCCCGTAAATAATACGTTTTTCCTGCTTCCAAGTTGATGTCTACCGTTTTCTGCTTGATACTGAATCGAATCTTGCCCGGACTCAGTTCCAATACTTCATATCCTCCGTTCTTAACCTTTGCAATAGTTTTTCCGTTTCCCTTTAGATTGAAGACCCAACCAAAACCTATTATTTTTTTTGGTCTGTACACATGTACTCTCGCTACCTTTTTTTCCACATACCGAAAAAGGGTTTTGCTATTATTATTTCCTGAAGGTACATCAAGTTCAAGATGTTTCCTTGAATGTACGATTGAGGGTGTTACTACCTCTGATGCTACTTTCGGCGTTTCCCTAAATTCAATCGAAGGGTTTGTTGTATCTTGTTTTATCATGTTTTTATTTGGAATGGATGATTCCATTTTTTCAACGACTATCGTGTCGGCCGGTTTCCCATTATTTCTTGTTGTATCAACCTGAAAAGGTAAAGCGGTAGGTTTAATCGGTTTCGTGTTGGCCGGTTCCCTGTTATTTCTTGCCGTATCAACTTGAAAGGGTATTACGGTGCGTTCAATTGGTTCCGTGGATTGATCGGGTTCTACGATATCAAAATAGTAGAATAAACCAATCGCAATGCATACCAAAATGCCCACACTTAGATACCAATTATTGCCAAAGCCCCTTTTGATTCTTGGCTCAATTCTTTTCCATAAAACTTCCTCATCGAAAATGATTTCAGGTACCATATTCAATGTTTCCAGTTTACTTTTTACCATATGGTCAAACGCTTCTTCTTTCATTTCCTTTTGCCCATTAGTTCTTGTAACTTTTTTCGAGCCTTGGTCAGTTGAGATCTTGAGGTACTTTCCGAAATATTCAATCTTTGACCTATTTCCCTATGAGAATATCCTTCTACTGCATATAAATTGAAAACCGTACGGTAGCCAACCGGCAAGGAGCGAATTAATTTGTAAATATCTTCAGCCATCAGATCATCTTCAACGGAATGGTCGATTTCAACTTGAAAAGTGACTTTATGATCTGAAAACTTAATTTTCTGTTTTCGTAAAAACATCAAGCATTCGTTGACCATAATCTGCTTTATCCAACCTTCAAAACTTTTTGAGTCTCGATATTCCATTTTTGAAAGGTTTGCAAAAACTTTTATAAAGCCTTCCGACAGAATCTCCTCGGCATCCTCTTTTTGCTTCACGTACCGATAACAATGCATGAACATTTTCTGCGCAAAGGCTTTGTAAAGCGCTTTTTGTGCATTCCTATTGCCCTTCCTACATTGTATTACTATACCTTTACTAATCAAAAGAAATCAGATTACTACTTATTATTAAATGATTGGAGCATTGTTGCACATTACCCTATTCAATTTCAAGTTCAGATCTTGCGAAAGATTCGGTAACCTCAATAAGCTCAATATTTCCGACAAAACCATCCCGTATAAGATAAGTTCGTAGGTAGTAGCTTTTACCCGCTTCAAGGTTGATTTCAATGGTACGCTTTTTAATATTGAATTTGGTCATTCCAGGCGCTAACTCCAGGGTCAGGTGTTCCCCGTTTTTTACGCTGGCTATCTTTTCCCCGTTGGCCTGAAGCTTGAACACCCAACCAAAGCCGGCAAATTTTAATGGTCGGTACACATGTAAAATGGCCGTTTTCGTTTTGGGAGGATCTATGCTATGGCTACCAATGCCAAATAACGGAACAAAAAGCAATCCCAGAAATAGTACCATAAGTTGCGTTTTCCTTTTCATATTTACATTTTTTTATTTCTAATGCATTAACTGCTAATTTCTACTTAAAAGAATGCATTTTTATACCAACACGCTGCTTCGCGGATCATAAACTATTGGATACAAGCATGTATTTATAAGTGTACTGGCACTTAATCAAAGGATAACATCGAAAAACTGGTGGTAACAAATCCGTTGAAAAGTCATCTTCTAAGAATTGATCAACCCTGACCGAAATTGACTGTAACTTTCATTACAGACCACTAATCTGATTCTGGTTATCTTCGCCAAAAATTGAACATGGATTGTATACTTCAACCCTGGCCTTGGTATGTTTCGGGACCGCTTATCACTACGGTGATGTTGCTACTGATCTATTTTGGAAAAACCTTTGGCATGTCGTCGAACCTACGAACGTTATGTTCTATTGGGGGAGCGGGAAAATATGCCGACTTTTTTAGATTCGATTGGAAAGCCCAACGTTGGAACCTTACTGTGGTACTAGGAGCAATTATTGGTGGGTTTATAGCCGTCTTTTTTCTGTCGGACCAAACTCCGATCGATCTGAACCCACAAACTGTTACAGATTTATCGGAACTTGGATTCAAACAGGTAGGGCAAACCTTGTTACCACCAGAAATTTATAGTTGGGATACTGTTTTAAGTGTCAAGGGTATGGCCATTTTAATAATAGCTGGCTTTTTGGTAGGGTTCGGTACCCGCTATGCCGGCGGATGTACCTCTGGCCACGCCATCACAGGCCTCAGTAATCTGCAGCTCCCGTCACTCATTGCCGTTATCGGTTTCTTTATCGGCGGTTTGGTGATGACCCATTTTTTACTCCCCCTAATTTTCTAATATGAAGTTTCTAAAATTCTTATTCGTCGGTATCTTTTTTGGTATTGTTTTGGTGAAATCGGAAGCAGTTTCTTGGTACCGCATTTTCGAAATGTTCAAATTCCAATCGTTCCACATGTACGGTATCATAGGATCTGCCGTGCTGCTAGGTGCCCTGGGTGTATGGTTCATTAAAAAAAGGAAGGTAAAAAGTATTGAGGGCAGGGATATTCAGCTTCCGCCAAAAAACAGATCGGTTGCGCGCTACCTCTTCGGAGGAATTATTTTCGGATTGGGTTGGGCCTTGGCAGGGGCCTGTCCAGGACCTATGTACATATTATTGGGGACCGGGGTCTTCAGTATGCTCATCGTGATAGCCGCGGCTACTCTTGGGACTTTTGCCTATGGACTCTTGCGACATAAATTACCGCATTAAAAAGGGGCTATATGAATAGCCCCGATCTAAAAGAGATAAGCCTTAGGTTTTTAGAGACTGTTTTGAAATATGTGATTAGAATTTTTATAGGTCATTTTTAGGGCGATATAAGGCGTAATTTTTAAGCATAGCATTCGCTACGGTTCAAAATTTTAACGTAATAGCATCTAAAAAGGGGCATAAAAAAATAATTGACATATTTCAAAATTGTCAATTAGTATAAAAATTCCAAGGCCGTAATATCGTTGTTGTTAAATTCTCCGTTAACACTACTGTTGAAACAGGCCAACATAATAGAATTGGGATCAAAACCAGCGGGCGTTCCCGGAATCTGAATGGCACCTACACCGGCAGAACCCTCATTTATGTTCTCCCCACAACTTTCACGGCTGAAATAGTCGGTATGGCGAAAACCTATTGAATGCCCCATCTCGTGGCAGATCACATGTTCGTTCACGTTATTAGAACTTCCCGCCAAGCCATAAATCTGGATGAATTTGTTAGGGTTTCCACCAGAAGGAAAACCAGCAGACCCGCCAGCAACACCTGGATTATTTACCGAGTTGTCATAAATGACCATATCGGCATTGGTGGAAGCCGCGAAGCGAAGGGAAAATTGTATCCCTAAATTCAACCGATTGTAATTATTCACAGCCCATTGCAATCCGGTTCTACCAGCGCTGCTCAATGCAAACTGCCCACCGGTATAGCCGATAACGCTGATGACCCTGGGTTGGCTGACCAAATTAGTGGTACGGTACTGCTCACTCCAAATTTCAACGTCGCCATCCTTTAAATTTTCCATGGCCAGAATTTGCTCATTGCTAAAGAATAAATCCTCTACCATAACGCCCTCTGCGGAACTGCCATCGGGATATTCGTTCACAAAAGGTTGTGCAGCTTTTCCATTCAGGTAAAAGCCATCCAGTTTTGCTTTTAATTCGTCACTCACGGCCTCGGGGGAAGCTGTTTCTGTTCCAATATCCTCTGTCTCACAAGAGGCGATCAGAAACAGTGAAGAGACCATAAAAATTTTCATAAAGTTTTTAAAATTTTTCATTTTTCAATCCTGTTAATGTTAATAAATTATTTAGTCTGAAACTTTGTGCACCAAGTTTCATCCTCGTTAAAATATCAACTTTTATCGATAAACTACATCTATGAAGGAAAAATTCGATGAAATACATGCATTTTTACTTACTTTTCAGAAAAGTTAAAAAAAACCTAATTTTAACTATATTTCCTACAAAAAAACGAGATGTTTTTGGTCGAAAAAAGAATAAAAACACTCGTTTTTTTATTGAAATATGATAATTTTAATGGTAATTCCTCCGCTATGCGAAAGTTTGCCCCCTTATTTTTTTTATTGTTTGTACAACTGTTGATAGGACAGGATGCAATCGATAAAAAATGGCAGATTTATGTACGGGCACCATCCCAAAAGTATCAACCGATCCAAGACAAAAATAGTCCCCGCATCTTTCTAGTCCGTTTTAATGAACCTATCAAACGTGTTGACCTTGAAAAAAATCGCATCGAACTGCTTCGACTCCTAGATCCTTATCACGCCATTGTATCTATAGGTTCCGATGTAGGCAAGAAATCGATTGGCACAACGACCGTTCCGGCAAATAATCGTTGGAAACTTTCCGAAAAACTACTATCGGGTACTCTTAGGGGCAAGGTTCCGTTCGTGGTTCGTTCTTCCGACCCCCAGCGAACACGAATGCTTTTGGATACACTACCCGGTATAACCTTTATAAGGCAGGTAAAAAATGATATCTATTTTACGGGCAAATTATCAATACTCGAAAGCCAATTGCTAGGGCAACCCGAAGTGCATTACCTAGGCCAAGAATCGATGACACCGGTTCAGGAAAGTATTGTGCTCGACTTAAACCCGGCCATCAATAACATCAACAATATGTATCGGCAATACCCCCAAATCGATGGTAGTGGTATCAATATCTCCATTAAGGACAACAAATTCCGCGAAACCGATATTGATTTGCTGAACAAGCTAATTACCTCTCCACTGGCATCCGAATTGGAAGACGACCATGCGACCGATATGGCTACTATCATTGCGGGACTCGGTAATTCTTCTATCAAAGGAAAAGGTATTGCCCATGCCGCCAAATTGCAAACCTCCGATTTTTTGAACCTGTCTCCCGATTCCGAATCGAATCTATCCAATGCGGATGTATTCATACAAAACCATTCGTATGGTACTATCAGTGAAAATTTTTATGGTTCCCTTGCTGCTGCTTACGATGCCCATATTACCGACCATCCTGAAGAGTTGCATATTTTTTCGTCGGGCAATGCCGGGGAAGAGGTTCCGACTGACGGGCCCTACGCCGATATCGGAGCCTATAGCAATCTTACGGGAAACTTTAAAATGGCCAAAAATACATTGCTGGTCGGAGCGATGGATGAAGAAAAGCAGGTCTTGGCATTTTCCTCAAGAGGCCCCACCTATGACGGAAGAATAAAACCTGAATTAATAGGTTATAGCATCACGGGCACTTCCAATGCTACCGCCTTGACCTCTGGAGTCGCCGCCTTATTGCTTCAAAGCCACCGAGAAGCGAACGAAACCAATGCCACCGCCGCTCTCTTAAAAGCGCTTTTGATCAATACGGCCGATGACGTTCATAGTAAAGGCCCGGATCATCGCTCCGGGTATGGTTCTATGAACGCGTTTAAGGCCATGGAAAGTTTAAACAACAATCAATTCATTACAGAAACAATAGCACAGGCCCAAACCAGGTCATTTGCCGTTTCAATACCGCCGAACGCGAAGAACTTCAAAGCGACCCTGGTATGGACAGACCCACCGGCAGAAATTAACAGCAATCGTGCGCTGGTAAACGATTTAGACTTGCAGGTCATCGATGCTGCAAACGGTTCGTACCCGCCTTGGATTTTAGATACCACCCCGAACAGCAGTGCCTTGGAATCGGCCGCACAGCAAGGGATTGATCGCCTGAACAATGTTGAACAGGTGTTGATTGAAAATCCGTCAGAAGGTGAGTTGTTACTTCAAGTCAACGGTTTTGACATTCCTTCTGGCCCACAAGAGTTTTCCATCGCATACCATTGGGACATCAATGATAGCTTCCGATGGAATTATCCTCTTGCAGGTGATAACTTTCCATATGACGGGGAAACAGCCAGCTATTTTCGATGGGAAAGCAGTTTTAGGCAAGAAACGGGAACACTTTCTATCAGCTATGACCTTGGAGAAACTTGGGAGCTCATTACAGAAAGTGCTTCCTTGACCGATGGCTTTTACTTATGGCCGCCTCCTGAGGATAGTACCGGGACCGGAATTCTAAAAATGGGCATCGAAGGAACAGAATTCTTATCGGAGCCGTTTACGATTTCCCAGAATTCCGTAGTAAAGACATCACTCGACTGTGAAGACACCATTGAGCTTAATTGGAACCCCCAAGAAGGGGTCGAGGAGTATGCGGTGTACAATCTAGAGGATGCGAACATGCAACGTATCGCAATAACCGCCGACACCACTTTTGTCACCAGTAAATCAACCATGACCTCTCCTTATTTTGCAGTAGAACCCCTGTTAAAAAATGGCTCCCCTGGCGTTCGAGGCGAAACGATCGACTATAGAACTTTTAACGCCGGATGCTATGAAGCGGTAGTTATCGCTACCCCTTCGGAAGATCAGCAAGGAGGACTGTTATCAATTTCCCTATCAAGTATTCACGAAGTCGCCTTCGTAGTTGTTGAGCGGAAAAATGGTACCGCTTTTACAGCCGTCGGAGAACTTACCGACATCAATTCCCTATCCCCTACTTTTCTAGACACGCAACCCGAGCAAGGCCTTAATCAGTATCGGGTACGGGTGGTACTAAACGATGGTCGTTCCTACACTTCGGAAGAGACCGATCTCGTATTTCTTAGCTCCACTCCTTTTATTACCCTACCTAATCCCATAGATAATGGAATCACCGTTTATACTGCCGACTTCTCCGATCAAGAAGTACAGTTAGAAATTTTTAGTGTTGACGGAAAACGAATATTCAAAAAAACCATCACCGAGGAACAGGAATTCGTTCTATTGGAAACCTTAAGGCCCGGTCTGTATGCTTTGCGGCTTTCCGCATCGGGAGGTGCCGAATTATCCAAACTGGTTTATAAAAGATAAGAGAATCTATCAATGACCTATAAGCCTTTTTTTGGATACCTATCCCTGAGATTTATGAAAGATTGACAGGTGATGTAAGCAGTACAGTTGTATACCGAAAGTTTCAAAATTGAGCAGGGATTCGTATCGATGCAATAGAAACATCGGTTTGTGGGGGCAGGTAACCACCTAAACGATTTCAGCACTTAACCCTGCCTGTAACAGCCGGCTGCAACGTGGCTTTAGGTCATCGTATTCCCCAGTTTTGACAGTGCACTTACCGTTATAATGAACAATCAGGGAACATTGTTCCGCTTGTTCCGGAGAATGCTCACAGACTGCGATCAACGTCTCTATCACATGGTCGAAGGTGTTGACCTCATCATTAAAGAGCACAATCTCGTTTTGTTTTACGGTTTCTTCTTCCAGAAGCAGGTCTTCCTGAAATTTTTCTTTAGAACCCATGGCAATCACTTTAGGATATGAATAGCTTTCTATTGACTAAATATAATCCTATGAAATGAAAAAAGTGCTTTCTTAAGCACTTTTAACAGTCTGTTTATCAGGGGAACCTTTCAAAATGTCTTTTTTTTGAGAATACCGAATTTTAGATATCAAAGCAAACGCTAACGGGCTATTCGGCTTTGATGTATTGTGCAGCTATCCAGTCATTTTTCTGATGATTTGCAACATATTGGAGTCCAACCCCCCTACAGCAATCAGAAATCAAGGATAAATCGTTGTGGTAAAATCCACTTAAAAAAAGCATACCGCCTTGCGGCAAGGTTTTCGCATAGGCGGGTATATCTTTCATCAGTATATTCCGGTTGATATTGGCCAGTACAATATCATATTTTTTATCGACTAGCAGTGCAACGTCTCCCTCATACACATTTATATGGGAACAGTTGTTACGCACAACATTCTCCTTAGCGTTCAGATAGCACCAATGATCAATATCTATGGCATCGATAGTACACGCCCCTTTCATCGCCGCTAAGATGGCAAGTACAGCGGTACCACTGCCCATATCCAAGACCGATGTGTCTTTAAAGTCATGGTCCAAAATATGTTGTAACATCATATATGTTGTCTCATGATGCCCGGTTCCAAAACTCATTTTTGGCATGATGACAATATCAAAATCTACTTGGGCAGCTTCATGAAACGGGGCTCGGACTACGCATCGGTGGTCTACTTGAATCGGTTCAAAACCTTGCTCCCAAGTGGCATTCCAATTCTGTTGTTCAATTTCCTTAACCGTATAGCCGATCTGAAAGTCGTCATTTTCCAAAATAGCGATGGAATCCAATAACCGAGGAGACCATTCGCTTTTCTGAATGTACGCCAATACCCCATGTGGCTCCTCTACAAAACTCTCAAAGCCAACTTCCCCCAATTCGGCAATGAGAATATCGGTAGTCGGTTGCAAGGGTTTCACCTTGAACGCATATTCGACATATACTAGGTTCGACATATTATTGTAATGAGAAAAACACCCGGCCCCACTGGCAACGTTTCTTAAATCGATTTGATAATAGCCACAAAATCATCGGCCACTAGAGAAGCTCCCCCTATGAGTCCGCCGTCAACATCGGGCTTTGAGAAAATCTCTTCGGCATTACCCGGTTTTACACTTCCACCATAGAGAATAGAGACTTTATTGGCCGTTGCGGCATCATAGGCCTCTGTAATCGTCTTACGAATAAAAGCATGCATTTCTTGCGCCTGCTCTGGAGAGGCTGTTTCTCCTGTTCCTATGGCCCACACAGGCTCGTAAGCCAATACGATATGATTCCAAGCAGAAGCCTCTAACGAAAATAGGGCGTTTTTTAATTGGCTCTCAACGACCGAAAAGTGTTGGTCCGATTTCCGATCTTCCAACTCTTCTCCAAAACAGAAGATCACGCGAATATTTTTCCCTAAGGCCGTAGTCACTTTTTTTGCCAGTATTTCATCGGTCTCCCCGAAATAAGCCCTTCTTTCAGAATGGCCTATGATGGCTGTATCGACCCCGATGTCCAACAACATATCAGCCGAAATTTCACCGGTGTATGCACCACTTTCGGCAAAATGCATGTTCTGCGCTATCACCTCTATGGTCGAATGTTCCAAGTTTCGCACCGAGACCGCTAAATTGACGAAAGTTGGGGCTACCATGACCTCAGCATCTGAATCAGGCAGTTTAGCCGAAAGCTCTGCCAACAAGGCTTCTGTTTCGGTCATATTCTTATTCATTTTCCAGTTTCCTGCTACAATTTTACTTCTCATATTCTATGTTTATTTTTTTTGTGGTCGAACTTGAAGCTTAAAAAAGGCCTAATCAAACTCTAATTCGTCCAAATCGTTGTAATGTACTTTTTGTTCAATGGTTCCTTTTTTCAGCACCAATACTCCAGGGTTCGAACGTACGATGGTTTTCAAGGTGGTCTCGTCGGTAAAGTAAAATTCAAAACCAAGTTGATAATCCTGCACCAACTGTGAACTCTGTTCGGTATTCGAAGCGGACATTCCGATGACCTTATAGCCATTTTCAAGTGCTTGATCCGTTACTTCCTTTACTTCGGAATACACATTACGATTGGTCTTTGCAAGATCATATGCAATGACCATGACCAGTTTGGGCTCCCGCAATAAGGAAGCGGCATAATCCGCTCCGTTCTGTTCTATGGTAAAGTCATGAACAGGGGGCTCGTATCCCTTTTGGATTTCAGTAGTCTCTACATCGATAAACTCACCATCGACAGCAGGATAGTCCCCTCTGGTAACAATAATCTGCTCTTCCCCGTTTACCTTGAACTTCCAAGCATAATCATAAATGGGTTGCGGCGCACCTTCGGGAACGTTCATACCTTCTTCGATGTTGGCCCCGATCTCATAAGGTCGAAAATCGATGACCGGTAGATGCTTAAGGACATGCCTTGCATAAAGGGCACACAATAGCAAAGCTGTAAAGGTGATAATGCGTTTGGTATTGGAACCAACGATGGGCCGAATGTGTTTTTGTCCCTTGAACAAAATCAGAATCAAAACCAATAATACTATATCCTTTGTGAAAGATTGCCATGGGGTAAGCTTCAACGCATCGCCAAAACAGCCACAATCGGTTACCTTATTGAAGTAGGCCGAATAAAAGGTTAAAAAGGTGAACCCAATAATCATCAGCAACAAACTCCAAACCGTAAACTTCACACGAAAACCTACTAAGAGCATGACTCCTAAGAGCACCTCTAAAATCACCACCAAAACCGAAATATACAGGGCATAAGGCACAAAAAAGGGAAGGTCTAGCACACCGGCACTAAAATATTCCTCTAATTTAAACGAAAAACCTACGGGGTCGTTCAGCTTGATGAAGCCACTGATAATGAACAATATGCCAACTAAAATTCTGCTTATCGCGACGATATACTTCATAATCATTTTAATTGTATCTGCGGGGCAATCTGTGTCAAATTCAACGCTTTCTATCCACTAAGATCAAGCTTTTGAACTTGAAATCCCTTTTTTGTTTTGCTCGTTCAGGTGAATCAAGGCAAAGACCGCATAGTTGACCATATCCTGATAATTAGCGTCAATTCCCTCGCTCACCAAGGTCTTTCCTTTGTTATCTTCAATTTGTTTTACGCGCAACAGCTTTTGAAGAATCAAATCGGTCAATGAACTTACCCGCATATCGCGCCATGCTTCCCCATAATCGTGGTTTTTATCCTCCATCAGTTTTTTGGTGGTGGCCGCATGTGTATCAAAAAGAGACAATGCCTCTTCCAATGAAAGGTCGGGTTGATCCACGACTCCCCTTTCAAGTTGAATAAGCGCCATAATCGAATAATTGATTATTCCAATAAATTCGGAACGTTCGTCCTCATCGATCTTACGCACTTCATTTTCCTGAAGGCTACGGATGCGTTGCGCCTTTATAAAAATCTGGTCGGTCAAAGACGGAAGCCTCAAAATACGCCAGGCACTGCCATAATCGCTCATCTTTTTCTCATAAAGATTTCGACAGGTTCTTACTACCGCATCGTATTGTTCAGAAGTGTGCTGCATCGTAATCGGTCTAATTTGCGTAAATTTCGCCTAAAATAGTGAATTGCTAAAAGTAAAGGCATCCCATTCGATGCTTTCGTGGGCAAATCTCGTGTTTTATACTTGGTTTATCAAACCATCTTTGCTCGAATATGACACTGAACTGTAAAGGCACCCTTATTGACCTGGATGTTCCCAGAGTAATGGGCATCCTCAACATAACTCCGGACTCTTTTTATGATGGAGGTGCCTATAAGGATGAAAAACAAATTCTTTCGCAGGTAGAAAGAATGTTAAATGAAGGAGCCGCCTTCATCGATGTGGGAGCGTACAGCTCTCGACCGGGAGCCGATATCGTATCTGAAACCGAGGAGCTGAATAGAATAGTTCCTGTGGTCGACTTGCTGCTAAAACAATTCCCCGATGTACTATTATCGATAGATACCTTTCGCAGCAACGTAGCCGCAAACTGCTTAGAAGCTGGAGCCACCATGATCAATGATATATCGGCAGGCAAAAGGGATGAGCACATGTTGGCCACAATCGCTAAGTATAAGGTGCCCTATGTAATGATGCATATGAGGGGCGATTCCAAAACGATGCAACAGCATACCGCTTACACTAATTTAGTAGCTGATGTATTGTCTTATTTCGCAGAACGAAAGGCTGCCGCCAATGCAATGGGGCTCCATGATCTGATTATCGACCCGGGGTTTGGCTTTGCAAAAACCTTGGAACAAAACTATGAACTGCTGCAGGGGCTCGATGCGTTCAAGACCCTGAAACACCCACTACTAGTAGGTGTCAGCAGAAAGTCAATGATTTACAAAGCTTTGAAGACCGAAGCACAAGGTGCACTGAACGGCACTACCGTTTTACATTCCTACGCACTGCAAAAAGGAGCACATATTCTAAGGGCGCACGATGTCAAGGAAGCCGTTGAAACCATTCAGCTTATGCAACTCCTCAAGCGCTAGGCTCCCGTTCCTAAGGATATTTTTGTTGCTCGACCGAGCGGTATCCTGCCAGAAATTCGGTCAAGAAAAAAACGACAAACGAGAGGATTTATAAATGCAGGAAGGGCATCCTGATTTTGTTCACCTATTTTTCATAATTTTACCAAAACGGCAAAGGGATTGGATTTTTTGAATTTTATCGAATTTAAAATTACAGATGTCCTTGACATTATCCTGGTAGCCATTCTCCTCTATTACATTTACAAACTGGTTCGTGGCTCGGTTGCCATCAATATTTTTATTGGTATTGTTATCGTTTGGGCATTTTGGAAGCTTACGGAACTGCTAGGTATGGAGATGATCAGCAGCATGGTAGGTGCTTTTATGCAGGTAGGTCTTATCGCTTTGATCATTGTATTTCAGCAGGAAATCCGAAAATTTCTACTGATGATAGGGTCCACGAATTTTGCCAACAAGCGAAATTTTATACGGCATTTTAAGTTTTTAAGACAGGAGGGGCTCACCACAAGCATCGATGTAGATGCGATTTTAGCGGCATGTGAAAATATGGCCGGTTCTAAAACAGGGGCTTTGCTCGTTTTTGCCCGAAGCAACTCCCTTGATTTCGTAAAAACATCCGGTGATACTATGTATGCCGAGATTAATCAACCTATTATTGAAAGTATCTTTTATAAAAACAGTCCGTTGCACGACGGTGCGGTCATTATAGAAAACAACTATATTGTGGCGACTCGGGTCATACTTCCAGTATCTAACGAGCGAACAATTCCCCTTCGCTTTGGTCTTCGGCACCGGGCAGCTGTGGGAATTACCGAAAAAACCGATGCGATTGCGTTGGTCGTCAGCGAGGAGACGGGTGATATGTCCTATATTAAAAACGGGGAATTCGAATTGTTCAAAGATACCATGGAACTAGCCTCTAAGATGAAAGAGGATTTGATCTAAACCAACCGTTACCAAGTAAATGGAATGCAAAAATTGCGAAAACCTTCTAAGAACGGACTATAACTATTGTTCTTTTTGCGGCGCGAAAGTAATTCAAAATAGGATTACCCTTAAAAGTCTTTGGTATGATGTTACCGAACGGTTTTTGAATGTCGATAATACGTTTTTCAAAACCTTCACTCATCTATTTTCAAAACCTGAAGTTGTCATAGGAGGCTATATTGACGGAGTTCGCAAAAAGTACTTGAACCCTGTAAGTTATATTACCATTGCCCTTACCTTGACCGGATTTCTAATCATTTTTATTAGAAAGACCTTTCCCGATGGTATTGACTTTGATATTTTTAATACCGGGGTATACAATAGGGAAACTTCTAAAAGACTCACCGATTTCTCGTTGACTTTCTACTCACTCAATTTTCTAATGTATATTCCAATCCTCGCATTTTGTGGCTGGCTTTTGTATAATTCAAGAAAGTTGAACTTCACTGAATACATCGTTGCCTTTATCTACTTACAGGCACAATACAGTTTGTTCTCCATTCCAATTACCATCTTGGTTTTATTTCTTCTCCCAGAGGCCTACATGACCTATTCCTTCATTGGCATAGTCCTGATGGTCAGTTATGCGATGTATGTGTTACATCGGTTGGCACCTGTTAAAAAAGGAGAAGCCATTGTGAAAGCGGTAGGTTTCCTGTCTCTTTTCAGCATGGGTTTTGTGTTTTTAGGTATAGTGCAGGCCATAATGATGCTTGTGACGGGTACCCTTACACTAGAAGATTTTGCTCCTAAAAAATAATTAGGCAAGTTCCTCGGCCAAAAACTGCGCCTCATATAAATTACTGTAATAACCACCTTTTTTGAGCAGTTCTTTATGATTGCCGGTCTCAACAATTTTACCTGCATCCATGACCAATATCTTATCGGCCTTCTTAATGGTTGCCAAACGGTGGGCAATGATGATAGAAGTTCGTCCCTCGGTAATCTTTTCCGTAGCTTTTTGAATCAACTGTTCCGAATACGTATCCACCGAAGAGGTAGCCTCGTCGAGTACTAAAATACTAGGGTTGCTCACATAGGCTCTCAAGAAGGCTATGAGCTGTCGCTGGCCGCTGGAAAGCATAGTACCTCTTTCCTTCACATTATAGCTATAGGCTCCTGGTAAACTACTAATAAAATCATGTACTCCTATTTGCTTGGCTGCAGCTTCTATCTCGGTTACCGAAACGGTTTTGTCCTGCAGGGAAATATTGTTGGCGATGGTATCTGCAAAAAGAAACACATCTTGTAAAACAACCGCAATATGGGACCGTAAAGAGGCCAATGTATATTCCTTGATATCGACCCCATCTACCAAAATGGTACCTGAATTTATTTCGTAAAAACGGTTTAACAAGTTGATAATCGTAGATTTTCCAGCACCCGTAGCACCTACGATGGCCACTGTTTCCCCTGCTTTTACACTGAACGAGATACCGTGCAATACTTCTTCCCCTTCTACATAACCAAAACGGACATCCTCAAATGCAATATCCCCTTTTACATCATTCTTTATCAAAGCCCCTGAATCAAGTATACGACTATCGGTATCCAAAATCGTAAAAACCCGATTTGCCGCCACCATGCCCATCTGAAGTGTATTGAACTTATCGGCGATCTGCCTCAAGGGTCTAAAAAGCAACTCTATCAAAAATAAAAAAGAAACGATGGTACCTATATTATCTTGATTGATACTGTTCAAATCCTGCAAGACTCCGAAGTATACCACCAACCCAATCGCAATGGCCGTAACGATTTCAGCAACCGGAAAGAAAATGGAGTTGTACCAAACGGTTTTCAACCAAGCATTCTGATGCTTTTCGTTTATTTTTCTAAAATTTTCCTTTTCAATTTCCTCCCTCGTGAACAGTTGAACTATCTTCATTCCGGTAATACGTTCCTGCACGAACGAATTCAAGTTCGACACTTCTGCACGGACTTCGATAAACGCAACTTTCATGGCCTTTTGAAACAAACGCGTGGCGTATAGAATAATGGGTAAGAGGCCAAAAACCAACAAGGCCAATTTCCAGTTCAGATAGGTCATAAACACTGCTGCGGTCAACATTTTCAACAAATCGGCCACGATGACAAAAAAGCCCTGGCTAAAAATCTCCCCGATCCGTTGCATATCCGCTACCGCACGTGTAACCAACACCCCAATAGAAGAATTGTCGAAATACTGCATTCGAAAGCCGATCATTTTTTTGAAGAGTGCCACTCGAACATCCTTAATGACCGATTCTCCTAACCAGTTTGCGTAATAGTTAAAGCAAAGTTGACTAATGACCTGACCGACCAACACCGCCAACATCGTCAACGTAAGCGTCAAAAGCTTGTCTGCATCATTCACCTTAATAGCTTCATTTACGATCCTACCGGCGAAGGAAGCGGTCAACACCGCAAAAACCGATAGAAGTATCGCCGCCAAGGCCACACCGTAAAAAGTAAGTTTATAGGGCTTGGTATGCGCTATAAGACGTTTAAATAAATTGTAGTCAAACGCTTTTCCTGAACTCTTCTCCATCTATTTTAAAATCTCATCGGGATATGTTACCCTTGTCAAATATAATCCTTTTGCAGGCACCGAAGGTCCGGCCTCCGATCGATTCTTACTCGTGATCACTTTTCGGATGTCCGCTGGTTCCATATTTCCTTTTCCTACCTCGATCAACGTACCGACTACGGCTCGCACCATATTTCGAAGAAACCGATCAGCGGTAATCGTAAAGACCAAACGGTCATTCTCCCATTTCCAAAGGGCGGAGCGCACATCGCATCGAAAAGTCTTTACGTCGGTATTTGATTTGGAAAAACACTCGAAATCGGTATACTCGGTCAACACCGCAGCCGCCTCGTTCATGTGGGCAAGACCCAACGGATATTTTACATAGTAGGCACTGTTCGAAAGAAACGGATTTTTCTCCTGTACGACCCAGTATTCATAAGTACGTTCGATTGCATGAAACCGAGCATGGGCATCATCGGGAACCGCCATGATTCCCTGCACTGCAATATCGTCAGGAAGAAAGGCATTCAAACGATACACCAAGTTAGATACATCATCGATACCATGAAAATCAAAATGGGCGAACAACTGCCTTGCATGCACACCGGTATCGGTGCGCCCTGCCCCTACCAATACCACAGCCTCTCCCAATAACTTGGAAAAAGCATTCTCCATTACCGACTGAATCGTAACTGCATTCGGCTGTTTTTGCCAACCATGGTAGTTGGTACCCACATAGGAAAACTGGACAAAATACCTCAAATGAAACTGTTCGTTTGGTAGGTTGCAAAGATAAGGAAGTAGTACGTATGAAATACAAGGTGCGAAATACGAAGTCTGAAGTGAAGCCTATGAAAGGAAAGGAGTGAAAAAGCATAAAGAGAGAAACGCGGAGTAACCTTGTTTTTTCCAAGATTCCTTGGGGAATTGATCAACAAAACACGTCTACCACGACCATATCCTTTTTATTTTCATTTCGTGTTTCACTCTTTTCTTTGGTATTTTGTACTTTGGTTTTCTAATTTGTACAATGACAAGAATTCTGTTGCTCTCCGATACCCATTCCCACATAGATAATTCGATTTTGAAATATGCGGATCAGGCGGATGAAATTTGGCATGCCGGTGATATCGGAAGCCTTGCCGTTACGGACACCTTGGCACGGATTAAACCAATCCGGGCCGTTTATGGCAATATCGATGATGCGGTCATACAACAGGAATTCCCCCTGAACAACCGGTTTAAATGTGAAGAGGTAGATGTGCTGATGACCCATATCGGAGGCTATCCGCCCAAATACAATGGCAGAACCCGCGACCTTATCAAAAAGAATCCGCCTAAACTTTTTATTTGTGGGCATTCCCATATCTTAAAAGTAATGATGGACAAAAAACTGGGTGTATTACATATGAACCCGGGAGCCTGTGGCAAACATGGTTTTCATCACGTACGCACCATGTTGCGGTTTACAATTCATGATAAGGACATCAAAGACTTGGAGGTCATTGAATTGGGAAAAAGATAAATCGGAACGGACATCGACTTTTCTGTTTATTTTAGTTCAAACTATAACGATTATTAGTAGATACCAAATATAACCCATGACTTTCAGAAACTTATCCCGAGCCCTTGCCCCACTTTTCATTCTCTTTAACCTCTCGCTTTTAGATGCACAAATTACCATTAGTTCTAGCAGACCGGAAGGCGTTTTCGAAGTAGGGGACACCGTTAGGTGGGACATTGCATTTGAAAAAGGTGCCTCGGTGGATTCCCTGACCTACTCGCTAAAAAAAGGTGGACTTACGATTGTTTCGGAAGGACCATTGCCTAAAAAGGGGAACAAGGCAAAACTCGAGCATACCTTTGAAAGTCCTGGTGCCCTATTACTGGAATTGCAATGGAAATCCGATAATGGAGAAACGCAAAAGATGGTCGATGGTGCCATTGCCAACCCAGAAGATATTGTGCTGTCGAGCGAACGACCCGATGACTTTGATATTTTTTGGAACGGGCAAATCGAAAGATTGAAAACCATCCCGAAAGCCACCCAATTACAAACTATTCAATTGCCCGAATCACCCGATATCGAGTACTATCATACCCAAATGAAAAACATAGACCGTAGCCACATACGAGGGCAATTGGCCAAACCTGCCAAAGGGGAAAAGCTACCCGCTTTGCTCATTGTACAATGGGCGGGTGTGTATCCGCTACAACCAGAATGGGTGATCGACAAGGCAAAGCAGGGGTGGTTGGTATTGAACATCAACCCACATGACCTTCCCATAGACCGAGAACTCAACTTTTACACTTCCCAAAAAGAAGGTCTTTTAAAAAACTATCCATCCATCAACAACGAAGACCGGGAACAAAGCTACTTTTTACGCATGTACCTCTCTTGCTATCGGGCTGCACAGTACCTCGCGGAACGACCCGATTGGGACGGGGAAACACTGGTCGTCATGGGTGCAAGCCAAGGAGGTTTACAGTCTTTGGTAACGGCCGGTCTCCATCCAAAAATTACCGCTGCCTTGGCCTTGGTACCCGCCGGTTTCGACACGATGGGCCCAACAGTTGGCAGAAAAGATGGATGGCCCCATTGGTACACGAATACCGAAAATAAAAATCCCGAAAAAGTACATTTGACCAGTAAATATTTTGACGTTGCCAATTTTGTTCCTAGGATCGAATGCCCCGTTCTGGTAGGTGTGGGCCTCTTAGATCAAACCTGTCCGCCCGAAGGCATTTACGCAGGTATAAACCAGCTGAAAACTCACAAGGAAATTTTATTGTTGCCTAAATCGGAACATCAATCGAAGGGTGGTTCACAAGATGCATATCATGCACGTGCCGATGACGTTTGGTTACCAAAATTAAGAACTGGGACTTTTATACAGGAATAAGAGGCCTTGTCATTTCTATATCCCATTGCTAAAAAAAGCCCAGGGAACTACCCCTGGGCTCACGCACTAATACTACTAAGATGTTAGGTTCAACGTAAACGATCTACAGATTTTACAAGATCCTCATCCTTCTTGATAGCCCTGTTGGCCAGGACTAAAAAAACGATAGAAATAATAGGAATCAGCATCCCAATACCCTTCTCAGAGATGGCTGTCTCTCCAGATAAATTTAGTGATCGGTAAACGAAAAATCCCAGTAAAAAAAGATTCAATATCATGTTCAATCTGTTAAGTACAAATTGATTTTTTCTATTTTTAAACAACCCTATGGCAATTAGCGCCAGTAAGGCCGAGGCATAAAACGCAATCGATGTCAATAACTCGCTTTGCGCATACACTTGGGTCCCTTCCCCATCTGACCAAAGATAGACCCAAAATGGTAAAACTCCAGCAATTAGCACAACCAAGAGCAAATAAACCGTCTGTATTCTTTGCAACATTGCCTTAAAACGTTTTTCGGATAGCAAAAGTACATGTCTTTTTAAAAATATGCATTTAAAGTTGAAAATAATTTGTATTATTGTTGCGTTATTAGATAAGCACTTACCCGCAGGGATATCAGTCCCGAGTAATACCCGAATAACAAAATACTTCAACAATTTTCAATACAAGTATAATTTACACATATCTTAATGTTTGAAATTTCAGATTTAAAAGCTAAAAAGCTACCTGAGCTTCAGGAAATTGCCTCGGGATTGAATGTCCCCAAATACAAATCCCTCAAAAAACTGGACCTCGTTTATCAGATTCTTGACCTACAGGCCGCAGACCCTAAAAAAGTGGCGGAAGTGGCCCCCGCAAAGGCTACCGAAAAGGACAAGCCCAAACCGAAACAGAAACGGGAGCGCATCGATAAAAATCGACCCAACCCCAAACCGAGAGTAGAAAAGGAACCGGTAAAAGCAAAAACCGAGTCCGAACCGGAGAAAAAAATAGAGCAAAACAACCCTCGCAGAGAGCAGCATAAGCCTCAAGGCCAACACAAACAAAGTAACAGACCGCAACGCCAGCAAAAGCAGCAGAATTACGACAAAAGTAATTTTGACAAAGACTTAAAGAATAGGTACAAGGAACCTGAATTCGAGTTCGATAGTATTATCGAGAGCGAAGGGGTACTCGACATCATGCAAGATGGATACGGGTTTTTGCGTTCTTCCGATTACAATTATCTTTCTTCCCCAGATGATATTTATGTGTCCCAATCACAAATTCGTTTGTTCGGACTCAAAACCGGGGATACCGTTCTAGGAAACGTTCGCCCCCCCAAAGAGGGTGAAAAATATTTCCCTTTGATCAAAGTGAACAAAATTAACGGTATCGACCCACAGGTGGTGCGAGATCGCGTGTCATTTGAGCATTTGACACCCCTTTTCCCACAAGAAAAATTCAATATTGCAGAGCGGCAAAGCAGCATCTCGACACGGGTCATGGACCTTTTCTCACCCATCGGGAAAGGACAACGCGGTATGATCGTTTCCCAACCGAAGACCGGTAAGACCATGCTGTTAAAGGATATTGCGAATGCGATTGCGGCCAACCATCCCGAGGTCTATCAAATTATTTTGCTGATCGATGAACGCCCGGAAGAGGTGACCGATATGCAGCGAAACGTACGTGGTGAAGTCGTTGCCTCCACCTTTGACAAGGAAGCCGTTGAGCATGTTCGGGTCGCCAACATTGTTTTAGAGAAAGCAAAACGACTGGTAGAATGTGGCCATGATGTGGTCATTTTACTGGACTCCATTACGCGATTGGCAAGAGCTTACAATACTGTGCAACCGGCATCGGGAAAAGTATTGAGTGGTGGTGTGGATGCAAATGCCCTGCACAAACCCAAACGGTTTTTCGGAGCTGCGCGTAACATCGAAAATGGTGGATCGCTTTCGATTATTGCTACGGCCTTGACAGAGACCGGTTCTAAAATGGACGAGGTCATATTTGAAGAATTCAAGGGAACCGGCAATATGGAACTACAGCTTGATCGCAAAATATCGAACCGTAGAATCTTTCCGGCCATTGACCTTACGTCTTCGAGTACCAGGAGGGACGACTTATTGTTAGACGAAAATACGATTCAGCGCATGTGGATCATGCGCAAGTACCTGGCAGACATGAACCCTGTGGAAGCCATGGAGTTCATTGAACAGCGTATCAAACAAACACGTAATAACGAAGAGTTTTTGATGACCATGAGTCAATAGATTCCTGTTATACTGAAAATTCTTTAAAGGAAGTCCCAGATTCCCATGGTGCAAGACCGTGGAGTCTGGGATTTCTTGTTTTTGGGAATAATTGACTTTTTGGGTACGATTATCCTTAAATTAAATATCTTTATACCGCAATGGTAAATCACTCCCCCTACATTGCAAGAGCGTACTATCTTTCTAATTTCTAAAAACCAGAACCATGAAAAACTATGGAAAAAAGTCAGCACCTTTTATCATTATGATGGGACTCTTATTAGGGTTTGTAGCGTGCCAACCTAAAGGAGAAGAGCCAAAAGAACCTGTAAAACCCCCACAGCAGATTGTCACCATTGATGAGGCCAAAGGTTACTATGACAATTACTCGAAACGTAGGGTACCCCTCATCCAACGTTATGAAGACTCTATCAACCGCCGAAATATGGACCCTGTTGATGAAAAAATGCAACAAGATCAAAAAGAAAACAATGAGAAGAGTGCAGAGGGGATGCAAGGCCCTGCGAAGTTCGATGTGGCCCGATATGTGTATTACGACTACCAGACCATAAAGGATTATATGACCTTTATAGAACAGCAGGCAACCGCCGCAAAAGTTGACATTTCTACCTTGCGCTTTTATTTTTCGAACTATCCCAACGATGAGAAATTCATACACCCACGACAAAACTCCATTATGATTTCGCCGGCCCTTAAAAAGGGGGATCGAGAATACCTGTTCTATATCGATGACTCGGATCCCAAAAACCCAACCGCTGTATTGTTAGGGGATAATTTCGGCCCGACCAAAGATGGCGTAGGTGTTGCACCATCCCAAAGCGATCAAAACTTTGCGTCTTTTGTTCCAAATATGCCTAACACCAGCGCATCGACCGCTCCTTATTACAATGGGCAGAGTCTTACTTTGAATAGCGGGTCAGGCGTACCGCCCCCTCACAACGAATAATATTTAAAAAAGAGCCAAATAATATCATTTTTGATTTAAACAAAGTTGGAACTTCTTAAAAGTGATTTCTACTTAGCTTTCTATGCTTTGGCTATGATTTTATCATTTCTGAAGTATAGGTGGTATTATGACACCCTATTAAAATTCTTACCAATAATTATTGGTTATACGTTACTTTCCGAAGTCTTGGGGGTGCTAATACGAGATTATGAGGGTTTCCAATTGGTATACATGGAAGGATATAACCATTATAATCAGATTGTTTTCAACATTTACTATTTTATATTCTTCCTATATTTTTACTATGTGTTTTGGAAAACTTTGGATGCCGATAAAATTATTAAATATGGTACTCTGTCGTACATCTTCTTCAGTTTGGTTAATTGCTTTTTCCAAAATCCGGCAATACTTCCTCTTTGGCAAAGCCACATCATAGGATGCCTTGTACTTGTTTATTGTAGTATTCAATATCTTCAAAAATCCTGGTCAGGACGAAGAAATCTGTTATTCTGGATAAGCTTAGGACTATTAGCATTTTATCTATTGTACCCTGTGATTCTCTTAACCGGTTTTCTGGATTATGAGATATATCAGAAAATGAAATTCAGAAAAGTACAACATGTTTTAATAGCAATAATGTATAGCTGCTTTTGTTATGGCTTTTTTATGACCAAAAGGCGAGTGACTTTATAGATTACAGAACTAACTTTTATAAAAAAATGCCCTCACTATTGCTGCGAGGGCATTTTACTATTTTAAAAAGCACTTCTATCTAGAGAGAAGCTACGTGTTTCGCCAACTTACTTTTTAGATTGGCCGCTTTGTTATTGTGAACGATATTCCGTTTTGCCAAACGATCGATCATGCTCACCACACTTGGGAACAAAGCCTCCGCTTCTTTTTTATCTTCTAGGCCACGTAATTTTTTAATAGCATTACGGGTGGTTTTGTGCTGATAACGGTTACGAAGACGTACTGCCTCGTTTCTTCTGATTCTCTTTAATGCCGACTTGTGATTTGCCATCTTCTTTCTTAAATTATTTTACTTGCCCTAGCCATTGCGTTCTAGAAACTGTTGTAGCCCGTAGGGGAATCGAACCCCTGTTACCAGGATGAAAACCTGGCGTCCTAACCCCTAGACGAACGGGCCAAAATTTAAATACGAAACCAAGAAACACAAAATACGAAAAAACGCTTCTAATTCCGTGTTACCAAATTTGTATTTTTCGTAGCCCGTAGGGGAATCGAACCCCTGTTACCAGGATGAAAACCTGGCGTCCTAACCCCTAGACGAACGGGCCATACTGCACATAAATGCGGATGCAAAAATACAATTATTTTTAACTAGTACAACCGCAAGCTATTTTTTTTTAACGAAACCCCCATAAGAAGACCAAATCTTACCAAATTCTTTGTATTAAACGGCACCTGTGAACCTTCCTGTGAGGTATTGCCGAATGCTAATGAACCTACTCGGTGTTAGTAACCCCACACGCCAAACGATCATAGGTTTAATACGCCTTTGCGAAAAGCACCCGCTGCTTCGAGGGCTTTCCCGTAACCATGCATGTTCCTTCCTCCAATGATGCCTCAATAGGAATACAACGAATGGTGGCCTTGGTTTCGTTCTTAATTTTTTCCTCGGTCTCATTGGTGCCGTCCCAATGGGCAGAAATGAATCCGCCTTTACTTTCCAACACTTCTTTAAACTTTTCGTAATCAGCTACTTCCGTAATATGGGCCGTTCGGAAGTCCGTCGCTTTTTGGTAAATATTGGCTTGGATATCCTCCATCAAAAACTCAATCTTTGAAAGCACCTCATCGGCCTGCACGGTTTCTTTCTGCAATGTATCCCTACGTGCTACTTCGAACGTACCGTTCTCCAAATCGCGTTGTCCGATAGCCAAACGCACCGGCACTCCTTTTAACTCATATTCATTGAATTTAAAGCCCGGTTTTTGAGTATCCCGGTCATCGTATTTAACCGAAATGCCCTTTTTCTGTAATTCCCTCACCAGCGGCCTTACCTTTTCGGAAATGGTCTCTAGCTGATCCAACCCTTTATAGATAGGCACGATAACCACCTGAATGGGAGCCAACTTCGGCGGCAACACCAATCCGTTATCATCGCTATGGGTCATGATCAAGGCACCCATTAATCGCGTCGATACGCCCCAAGAAGTGGCCCAAACATGTTCTTGTTTTCCTTCTTTGTTCGCAAACTTCACATCGAAGGCCTTGGCAAAGTTCTGGCCAAGAAAGTGCGAAGTACCGGCTTGCAGTGCCTTCCCGTCTTGCATTAAGGCCTCGATACAGTAGGTATCCAAAGCCCCTGCGAAACGTTCGCTTTCCGTTTTAGTACCCTTAATGACTGGTACAGCCATATGGTTCTCCGCAAAATCAGCATAGATGTCCAATATCAGTTCCGCTTCTGCAATAGCTTCTTTTTCCGTCGCATGTGCTGTATGCCCTTCTTGCCACAAAAACTCCGCGGTGCGCAAGAATAGTCGGGTTCGCATTTCCCAACGAACCACATTGGCCCATTGGTTAATGAGCAAGGGAAGATCGCGATACGACTGAATCCACCTTCGATAGGTATCCCAGATAATGGTTTCCGAAGTTGGCCTAACGATTAATTCTTCTTCTAACTGGGCATCGGGGTCCACGATAATGCCGCTGCCGTCTTCCGCATTTTTTAGCCGGTAATGTGTTACTACGGCACATTCCTTGGCAAACCCTTCAACGTGGCTGGCTTCCTTGCTTAAATACGACTTGGGGATGAACAACGGAAAATAGGCGTTTTGATGCCCTGTATCCTTAAACATCTTATCCAAACCAGCCTGCATTTTCTCCCATATGGCAAATCCATACGGTTTGATAACCATACAGCCTCGAACTCCGGAGTTTTCGGCCAAATCGGCCTTGACCACCAGTTCATTGTACCATTTGGAATAATCAGCACTTCTTTTCGTCAAATTTTTACCCATAGTATCTAGTTTGGCACAAAACTTGTGCCTAGGTTGTAGTAATAATTGGGTAAAACTAACTATTTTTAGTATGTTCAACAATATAAAATTGAAACCATGATACAATCCGTACCCCTCCAACGATTTCGCACAACATTGCTTTTGGCTGTGATGGGCGTTTTCGCAATATCCTGTGGTTCGTACCAACAGGCTTCTTATTACGATAACGACGGTATTTATTCTAGCGGAAATAGACAGGTAGGTGTTGAAAGACCAACCAATAGGCCCGTTCAAACGCAGCGGCAACAAAGTAAAACAGACAAGAACAATGTGTACGAGGATTATTTTGCGCAGCAAGCCAATGAATATGGGGAAATCTTGGACAGTGAAATCTTTGTCGATGTAGATTCTTATAACAGTGGGGTTGCAAACGATAGTATCAACGAAGGTCAATTGACCGATTATTACCAAAGTGAGAACGATTACACCGGTCAGCCCGCCTGGGGCGACAATGGCGAAAACGTCACCATTAATATTTATGACAATAACTGGGGCTGGGGAGGCTTCGGTTTTGGTTCCCCATGGCTCTGGGGCGGCGGCTGGGGCTGGAACAACTGGGGCTGGGGCGGCGGCTGGGGCTGGGGCTGGAACCGATGGAATCGTTGGAACAACTGGGGCTGGGGCGGCTTCGGTTGGGGCGGCGGCTGGGGCTGGGGTGCCGGCTGGGGCTGGGGAGGCTTCAACACCTGGTGTCCTCCTTACGGATATTACAACGGATGGAACAATTTCGGTTACGGTCAACGAAGTTTTGCGGTCAACAGTGGTCGCAGGGGTTACTACAATACCAGAGCTCTTGCTTCCAATAGCTCAAGAAGCTCTATTTTAGGACGCTCCAATAGAAACCTTGGTCGTGCCAATAGCACATCGAGCAGATATCGAAGTAACTCTCTCGCTAGCAACCGCAATAGTGTTGGCAGAAGTTCCAGAAATTATAGAAACGGTACGGGAAGAACTGTTGGTGTAGACCGAAACCGTTCGTACCGAAGCAGCAGAAGCACTCGGGCGCTGCCAAGAAACAATACCTCTTCTCGCTATAATAGCGCCACAAGAAGCAATCGTTCTTATCGAAGTACCACACCACGTAGTAGTGGTTATCAAAGAGGCTCTTCAACAGGGGTCAACAGGAGTTCTTCGTACCGAAGTTCCGGTAGCCGCACCCGTAGCAGCGGTAGCTATCGAGGTTCCAGCTCTAGAACCAACCAATCGTATCGAAGCTCGGGAAGCCGATCCAGGGGCAGTAGCGGAAGCTATCGCAGCTCAGGCAGAAGCTCCAGAAGCAGTGGAGGAAGCTACAGAAGCTCTGGCGGTAGCTCTAGAAGCAGTGGAGGAAGTTATCGTAGCTCAGGAGGCTCTTCGAGATCTTCAGGAGGTGGTAGAAGTAGTGGCGGTAGTCGTGGTGGCGGTCGCAGTAGAGGTTAATCGCCCTTAATCATTCAAGAACTTAATACAGGAGAAATGAAAAAGACATCGATTTTCATCATGTTATTGGTATGTGCTTATGCCAGTTCCCAAAATATAAACGACGTGCTACGATTTGCCAATGAGGAGCTACAGGGCACCCCTCGTTATCAGGCAATGGGCGGAGCTTTCGGAGCTCTCGGAGGCGACCTATCGGCATTGAACAATAATCCGGCAGGGTCTGCTATTTTTAATCACGGCGTCTTTACCGTAACCGGAACCAATTATAATCGAGACAATACGGCGAACTATTTCGGCAGTAACAGAAATGTAAATTTCAATGAGGTAGATCTTAATCAAATAGGGGGCGTACTGGTCTTTAACAACAATGATGACACCTCGGATTGGAACCGTATCGCAGTGGCCTTTAATTATGACCTTGTTCAGAATTTTGAAAATAGGCTATCGGTAGAGGGTCGCAGCAATCAAGGAATCGATTCCTATTTTCTCGCCTTCGCAGACGGACTTCCTCTTGGAAATATTTTATTGAGGGAAGGTGAGTTTTTGGAGGATGCTTATCTCGATATTGGTGCACAACAGGGTTTTGCCGACCAACAAGCCTTTTTAGGATACTTTGGAGGCGTCATCGATCCTGCAGCCATGGAAGACGACAATACTGTTTACAATAGAAATGCCAGTTATTCGGAAGTAAACCAACAATTTCAAAGAAGAACCAACGGGTATAACGGTAAATACACCTTTAACCTAGGCGCACAATACCGTGAAAGTATCAGCTTTGGGGCATCTATCAATGTTCACAGTGTTTTCTATGACCAGCTCGATATTTTTACCGAAGATGGTTATGATACGGATTCCGAAATACAATTTACCACTTTTGACAATTATCTGCGCACCGAGGGTTCTGGGTTTTCTTTTAGTCTTGGTAGTATTATAAAACTAAACGAAACCGTACGTATAGGAGCCAGTTACCAATCTCCTACCTGGTATCGTTTGACCGATGACTTTTCACAGCGGATCAATTCCGATCTGGCAGATGACGACATTCAATTTATCAATTTTGATGTTGTTAATCTATTTGAAACCTACACCCTTAAAACACCTGGAAAACTAATGGGAAGTATGGCACTGATTTTTGGAAAGCACGGACTTTTAAGTGTCGACTACGGTTATCAGGATATGTCACAAGCCCGTCTTCGTCCTAGTGACGACCCCAACTTTGCCGTTGTCAACTCCGATATCGCAAGCCAGCTCACAGGGGTATCCTCTGTTCGCGTCGGAGGAGAATACCGCATTCAGCGCTTCAGTCTGCGTGGTGGCTACCGTTTTGAACAAAGTCCGTATGAAAATGGGGATCTTATCGGGGACCTAACCGGGTTTTCTGGTGGAATCGGCTATGATTTTGGCGGCAGTAGACTAGACCTTGCCGTAAACAGAACAGAGCAAGAAGTGGGGTTGCAGTTGTTCGATGTGGGCGTCACAACACCCGCAATGATAGACCGGGTCAACACCAATGTTAGCATCGGCTACACCTACCATTTTTAAACCATTCAAGAAAAGAAAAAGAGAGGCCGGAGAACAATCTGGCTTTTTTTTATCGCTTTAAAGTAAAGTGAGACTGAATGGTTCTGGCAACGATTACATCATCTTCCATTCTAGAGAAATCGAGTTTAAACCAATAGTCTGATGATGGTAAGGGCCTACCGTTATAGGTACCATCCCATGAGTCGTTAGGCGCCAATTGTTTCAGGAGTTTTCCGTACCGGTCGAAAATGAAGATGGTCGAATCGGTCAAGGTCTCAACTCCGTATACGAGCCATTCATCGTTTACCCCATCATTATTGGGAGTGAAAAACTTCGGATAACCAGCCACCAAAAACTCCAGCGGTTCGGTAGTTCCACAGCCATTTTTATCATTGATAACCACGGTATTTATACCCACTGGAATATTATTAAAAACGGGGTCGTCCTGAAACGGACCCCCATTAACCGAGAATTCATAGCTGCTATCTCCAGCTACAAAAATTTCAACATTGTTCGTACGGGTATCATCATCCAAAATATCCTCCAGAATTTCTACCCTATCAAGTACCGGTTCCCCGAAAAAGGTAATAAGGATGTCATCTGTAACATTTCCGAAGCTAGTTTCAATATTTACGAAATACCTTCCTGAATTGGGACTGGTAACTATGTATTCTGTCTCAGCAGGGCCACTTAAAAGGTTGGCATCATCGATTGTACCATCATCGTCATAATCAACAGACCATGTAACATTCAAAATATCTGGACCTGCCGGTGAATTCAACGCACTTAGCGGAATATCAGGATCGCCTTCGCAGGCAATAATATCCAATCCTAAAAACTCGTCCCGCAACGTACAATCGAGTGCTGTATTTTGATCGGCATCTACGGAATTTCCCGTAAAAGTGAGCATAAACGGCTCCGGATTGCCATCAAAATTGGTATTGAAGTTGTTTATGAGAATGTAATAGATTTCACCAGGCTGTACATCGAGCCATTCGTCATAGGTGTTCAGGTTTTGTGTCAAGGAAGGCTGTCCTACCTGCCCATTTTCAGGGTTGACACCTATTCCAGTAAAATTGGTTTCATTGACTTCATAGTTGCAACGAATCGGTTGCGCGGTGCCATTGCTGATATCCGCACAGTTCACATCGGGACCATAAACCGCAAAATCGAATTCAGCGGTCACCGTGTTGCCAACACTAGGCAGTGCCTCGATATCGAATCCTACCTGGCCACCGGTACCGGCACGAAAGACAAACCAAGAAGTATTGTTTTCAATATTCGCATTGCTTACACTCCCTTTCTCAAGACAACCCGTTTGTAGAATCTGCTCAGGGTCGAAATCATCGATATCGCCCCTTCCGTCCGAAAAACCCATTATAGGTGCATCGGCACAGACGGGAATCGCAGTTCTACAATCCGCAGAGTTCTGGGCATTTATTGAAAAAAAGCTGAACAAAAGGCATCCGAAGATGAGTAGGTATCGCATAGGTACTTGGGGCTAATTAACATACCGAGGGCTATGCTAATAACTGGTGTACTATTGGTTTTAGTATATTAAACCGAAATTTTATGCAGTTAATCGATGAAATGCAGCATTTATGTCGCTTGGCAGCGGCATTAACGCTTCAATGAAAAGTGATTATTAACATATTTGGCGGTTGTTCGCTGACCGTTGGCATCCATATAAGTGAGTTTGAACCAATAGTCCGACGCAGGAACCTGTTTTCCGTTGTACGTACCGTCCCAACCAAAATTGGTATTGCCCGCCAAATGGGATAGCAATTTTCCGTAGCGATCAAAAATATAAATTTCCGGATTTTCCAGCATATTGAGGCCTGAGATGCTCCATGAATCGTTCAGACCGTCTGCATTGGGTGTAAAATATTTGGGAAAACCGACAACAATGATTGTTTCCGTAACGGCACCACACCCCCCGGGATCGTTCACGGTTACCGTATGCATTCCCGGAGATACGTTTGAAAAAACATTTTCATTTTGAAATACTCCTTCATCCAAACGGTATTCCCATGCACCATCCGTATTCGCAAAAACGGTTACCATATTGTTCTGCTGTAGGTCTTCGATCTGAATATCTAAAATTTGAGGAGGGCTCGAGGTGGTCACGACCACGGTTCTGACACTTTCACAGCTTAGTGCTCCTAAAACATTGGTAGCGGTCAAAGTGTAACTGCCCACTTGGGAAACAGTGATTCCTGCCGTGTTTTCCCCCGAATCCCAACGGTAAGTGTAATTCGGCAACGGCACCTGGTCCCCTATGAAAGCACTTCCGTTTTCAGCACAGAGATACCCTTCTGTCGGAAAATCCAGTACCGGGGTTTCCAGATTGATCAGTTGAAATTGCTCCGATACATCAAAGCAATTGGGATTATCGACCGAGGCAACCCTTACATAAATCGTTTCGGCTCCTGCTTGGGTAAGGTGCTGTTTAGACAATACATTGGCCCCATTATTGGCATCTCCCAGACTGGTATAATAACTCACCGTGAACCTATTCGGGTCTTGCCCTCCTAAAATCTCATTATCCTTTTGGGAAAGATCATACGTTTCCAATCCCGAACAGGAAGCTGCATCACCTGCACTGTAGGCAATAGGTACTGTTGAAAACACCACCTGAACCTCGCTGATCGTTACATCAGTAGTTAGCGCACTGCTGATCTGCACCTGATAGTTTCCTGAAGCGGTAGCAACGAGTGTAGGTGCCGTATCACCTATCAATTGCTGAAAACCAGTACCGGAATCGAGGTACCAAGAATAGGCCGTGGCACCAGTGGTCGTGGCATCCAACGTAATCGTTTGCCCCTCGCAAGCGGTTATCGGTGGCCCCAATAGGTTGGTAACAATCGTGCAGTCCAAGGCATCGTTTGGGTTGGTAACGAAAATCTGTCCAGAAAACTGTATGGAAAACCCAGAGTTCGTATTGCTGAAATTATTGATCAACAGATAGTATTCTTCCCCTGGAGACACCTGTAGCCAATCTTCGTACTGAAAATTTTCGGCATCACCACTAGGATCTTCCCCTACCCCGGCAAAACTGTTTGCGTCGGTGTTATCAAAAAAGTTACAACGAATTGGCGCTTCCAGGTTGCTGCAGTCATCCGAACGATACAGGGCAAAATCCCAATCTTCCGAAGCACTAAATCCTATATTGAAACCCAACTGACCGGAAGCCCCCGTTCTAAACCGGTACCAAGCTGCATTTGATTCGATAGCCCCGGATGTAGTTCGCTCCAAACAGCCACTCGTTCCCGCATTATTGAAATCATCGATTCCAAAACCATTCGTACCACCATTGACAGGAGTATTGTTGCAAATGGGAATGGCAGTACCACAGTCTGGGGCAACCTGTGCCTTTGCTACAGGTCCCCATAGAAAAAATAGGAAAGCCATAAGAACTCCCAGGCGGTTCATCAGTAGGTATAATTTGGTAAGATGTAAAAATAAACTGGTAGCCGCCTTAACACTAATTTATGTTGTGTAACAAGGTAAATGGGGCGTAAAGTGCCATATTATGTATATCTTTGCGATTCTTTTGGTTCTACAGCAATGAAAATAAAAGGTACATTGGAAGAGCATTTCGAGGAAGTTGGAAACGATCATGTTTCTTCAGCGGAAGACACCCCCTTAAGGGAAGATGCCTTTATCTTGACAGATGAGGAAAAAATAAAGCGAATAGGGGAAAATATCCGGGAAGTGATGCTGACCTTAGGGCTTGATCTTGATGACGACAGTTTAAAAGGCACTCCCCACAGAGTTGCCAAAATGTTCGTTAAAGAGATTTTTGGCGGTCTACACCCAGATCGGAGGCCGAAAGCTTCCACCTTTGAAAACAAGTATAAATATGGGGAGATGTTGGTGGAGAAGAATATCACTTTATATTCTACTTGTGAGCACCATTTACTACCCATCGTAGGCAAGGCGCATGTCGCCTATATTTCGAATGGCACTGTGGTCGGACTCTCCAAAATGAACCGAATTGTCGATTATTTTGCTAAAAGGCCACAAGTACAGGAACGTTTAAACATTCAAATAGTAAGGGAACTTCAAAAAGTACTGGGTACCGAAGATGTTGCTTGTGTCATCGATGCCAAACACCTTTGCGTCAACTCCAGGGGAATTCGGGATATTGAAAGCAGCACAGTAACTGCCGAGTATGGGGGAAAGTTTCAAAACGAGTCGGTGCGTCGCGAATTTTTAGACTACATCAACCTAGATACCAATTTCTAACCGTATTCCGTTACAATGCCATTGTACCAAAGTCAATCGCTTCAAATTTATAATTCACTTTCTGGTAAAAAAGAACCTTTCGAACCTTTGAACGAGGGCTATGTAGGCATGTATGTCTGTGGCCCAACGGTTTATAGCAATGTACATTTGGGCAATTGCCGTACGTTCATGTCATTCGATATGATCTTTAGGTACCTAAGGCATCTAGGTTATAAAGTGCGATACGTTCGTAATATCACCGATGCTGGGCATCTGGTAGATGATGCAGAGGACGGAGAGGACAAAATTGCCAAAAAGGCCCGTTTGGAAAAGTTGGAACCGATGGAAGTAGTACAACGCTACACGGTGGATTTTCATACAATCTTGGAAAAATTCAACTTCTTGCCCCCGAGTATCGAACCCACTGCAACGGGACATATTATAGAACAAATTGAGATCATTAAGGTCATCCTTGAAAAAGGATTGGCCTATGAAATCAATGGTTCAGTCTATTTTGATGTAGCAAAGTTCAACGAGCATCATTCGTACGGAAAGCTAAGTGGACGAAAGTTGGAAGACATGATCGCCAACACTCGGGAGCTTAACGCCCAGGACGAAAAGAAAAGCCCACAAGATTTTGCACTTTGGAAAAAAGCGGAACCACAACACATTATGCGTTGGCCTTCACCCTGGGGAGATGGTTTTCCGGGATGGCATTTGGAATGTACCGCGATGAGCACGAAGTATCTTGGTGAGACCTTTGATATCCATGGAGGAGGAATGGACCTGAAATTTCCACACCATGAATGTGAGATTGCGCAAGCGGAAGCCAGCTACGGTCATTCCCCCGTTCGTTATTGGATGCATGCGAACATGCTTACGATGAACGGAAAAAAAATGGCAAAATCGACCGGTAACAATATACTCCCAGGTGAAATTTTTACCGGTGAGAATTCCATTTTAAGCAAAGCCTTTGCGCCTTCGGTCGTTCGATTTTTTATGATGCAGGCGCATTATACAAGCATATTGGATTTAAGCAACGATGCGCTCTTGGCTTCTGAGAAAGGCTATAACCGATTGATGGAAGCGGTAGATACACTGGGCAGCTTAGAAACGGCCTCAAAAAGTGATTTCGATGTAACTGTCTGGAAACAGCAGTGCTACGATGCCATGAACGATGATTTCAATACCCCTATCCTAATCGCCCATTTGTTTGAAGCCGTCAAACACATCAACTTGATCAAAGAGGGCTCGGAAGGCATCAGTGCAACGGACAAAGAACTGCTCAAAGATACTATGGAAGCATTCGTATTCGATGTTTTAGGACTGGAACGAAAGGGAGACGGTACCGACGATTCCAATATGCTTTCAGGAGTGGTGGAATTATTGATTCAACTACGTATGGAGGCTCGTGCGAATAAAGATTTTGCCACTTCGGATAAGATTCGAGATCAATTGGCAGCTTTGGGCATTCAATTAAAAGATGGAAAAGAAGGAACCACTTTTACAGTTTCCTAATCTCTTATCCCCAAGTTGACTCCGGACCAAGCAAACAGACATACACCTTGAATAGAATTAACCATTTCAGTGAAAAAAATCTTGATAGCTCCTTTTGTACTACTAGTCCGATTCTATCAATTGGCCATATCTCCCTATACACCGGCTACTTGTCGCTACTCCCCTACCTGCTCCCAATATACATTGGAGGCTTTAAAAAAATATGGATTGTTCAAAGGAGGCTGGCTTTCCCTAAAACGCATTTTCAGCTGTAATCCCTGGGGAGGGAAGGGGTATGATCCGGTTCCTGACTAAGGACATGTTCAAACTCAAATACAAATTCAAACTCAAATATCAAACACAACAACCGTTCGACACCTTGGGCTTTGAACTTTAAACTTTGAACTCGAAAACCTAAAACTGCCTATCGCCACGGTCAACTCTTTCAAACTCAAATACAAATTCAAATACAACAACCGTTCGACACCTTGGGCTTTGAACTTTGAATCATAAACTATAGAACAGAAACTCCCTACTGCCTACTGCCTACCGACACTGCCTACTCTTTCAAACACAAATATCAAACACAACAACCGTCCGACACCCTAGCCTTTGAACCCGAAAACCTAAAACTGCCTACCGCCACTGACAACTGCCAACTCTTTCAAACTCAAACTCAAACTCAAACTCAAATACAAATATCAAGCACAACAACCGTCCGATACCTTGGGCTTTGAACTTTAAACTTTGAATCATAAACTATAGAACAGAAACTCCCTACTGCCTACTGCCGACCAACACTGCCAACTCTTTCAAACTCAAGCTTAACCCATAGCTAAATAACGGGAGGTACGTGTTACGAAAAATATGAAACCTTGAAGCTTCGACTTAACACTTGAACTTCAGAAGTGCTGTCTAGTGCCTATGAAAACTGCCCATTCGGGAAAACGAAAGCCCTTATTTAAGTTTAAACTCCTAAACATAGTACTTCAGAATAGTAACATACCGCAATTATTTACCTTTTTCTATTCTCTAAAAGCACAGCGGTCTTAGGTCTATTTTCTTATATTAGCCACTCAAAACAACCTATATGTACTTTTTGGGCATTACCTGGAATCCGAATGAAACTTTGTTCAACATCGGCCCCCTACAGATTAAATACTACAACTTGCTTTGGGTAACTGCGTTTGCGGTAGGTTGGGTACTCATGAAGCGTATTTTTAAAAATGAGAACAAAACCGTAGAACAACTCGATTCACTTTTTATATACACCTTGATCGCCACCATGTTGGGTGCTCGTTTGGGACATGTATTCTTTTATGATTGGGCCTACTATTCCAATCATCTTTTAGAAATTTTGCTGCCTATTCGAGAAAGTTCCGACGGGTCTATTCTCGGTTTTATAAAAGGGTACGAGTTTACCGGTTTCACAGGTTTAGCAAGTCATGGGGCAACTATCGGTGTTATCGTAGGTATGTACCTGTATATTCGAAAACACCCTGGATTCAGCCTGTTGTGGATTCTAGACCGCATGGTAATTCCCTTTGCCATAGGTGCTTTTTTTGTGCGCTTGGGGAATTTTTTCAA
This sequence comes from uncultured Flavobacteriaceae bacterium, assembly GCA_947493175.1. Taxonomy (GTDB): domain Bacteria; phylum Bacteroidota; class Bacteroidia; order Flavobacteriales; family Flavobacteriaceae; genus Pelagihabitans. The sequence continues at coordinate 527,358 of CANLQD010000003.1, forward strand.
TTCGGAAATCAATGGAAAAATAACGGATGAATCTACCTTGTTCGCCACTCGTTTTATCCGTGACTCCGATGATATGCATCCGTCCAAAGCATTGGGCATCACCAAGGAAAAAACGGTTAATGCCGCCTATGATGCGATTGAGAACAACCCCGCTTTTTCGGAATATTTGGCTCAAATACCGTATCGCCACCCCGCCCAGTTGTACGAAGGGGTCTGCTATATCTTTGTATTTATCCTGTTGTACTATCTCTACTGGAAAACGGATAAGAAGAATAAATTAGGGTACTTGTTCGGATTGTTTTTAATCTTATTATGGACGATACGTTTCTTTGTCGAGTTTGTTAAGAAAAGTCAAGGTGGTTTTGAAGAAAGTCTGGGACTACTCTCAACAGGCCAATGGTTAAGTATCCCGTTCATTTTGATCGGACTGTATTTTATGTTTAGACCAGTTGCCAGCAAGCAGTAGCAATGGCGGTTGATAGGAAATCGGCCAACGAATGTAGTTCTGTTCAAAAGCATACTTATTTCGATATGAATAGCGGTTGTCTCATAGGTAGACGATTCAAAAGGATTCTCCATACATTGGAATCCCAAGAAGGAAACAGACAATGTTTGATTTTAAGCATAAATAATGATGAAATCTTTAAGATTACTTGCAAGTCTTGTTGTTTGCTTGATGATTCTATCGTCCTGTAAAGACGAACCTAAAAAAGCAATCAAGACCGAAAAAGTCGTATTTCAAAAAGAAGGCGAACTTTCCATCTTTCGACAGCAAACCGGCAGCCTCATCACCACCTTGGATATCGAGATTGCCGACAATGATTATGAAACCCAGACAGGTCTCATGTATAGGAGCGGTATGGAAGAGCACCAAGGAATGCTCTTTGTTTTTGAAAGCGAGGCCATGCATGCCTTTTATATGAAGAATACCGAGTTTCCTTTAGACCTTCTTTTCATCAAAGAAGATTTGACAATCGCCAGTTTTCAAGAAAACGCCCAGCCTTTTAACGAGGCAAGTCTTTCTTCAAAAGTTCCCGTAAAATATGTATTTGAAATCAATGCGGGATTGGTACAGCAATGGGGACTTCAGGTAGGGGACCGTATCGAATTCAAAAAGTCCTAATTTGTATGAAGCTGCTGTTAGCGGGTGAGCAAACCGAGCGCCTCGTATTCCGAAAATTAGAGCCCTCCGATTTTGAGGCATGGTTGCCTTTTCACCAAGACCCACGAACCTCGGAGTTCTGGTCGGGCTTACCACAAGACCCTCGAATCGCATGTGAAAAAGACTTTGAGCGCACATTTTATCGCTATGAAAATGAACTTGGGGGAAAACAGGCGTTGCTACACAAAGAGACGCATGAGTTGTTAGGCCTGGCCGGTTTGTTGGTACAGCAAGTCGATGACCGGCAAGAGCTTGAAATAGCCTATTCCCTCTTACCACAATTCTGGCATCGGGGTTTCGCTACCGAAGCCGCTCTCAAATGCAAAGAGTTCGCCCATAAAAACCGTTTGGCGAAATCACTCATATCCATTATCCAGGTAAACAACATTCCTTCTCAAAAAGTGGCATTGAACAATGGTATGACCATTGATAAGACCACCATTTATAGTGAGAACCCGGTTCATATTTATCGCGTTTCACTATGATCGATCATTGGGCTATTTTCATTGACAACACGTCCCAAAAGGAATATCTGATCGACTTGCTTTTAGCGGGAAATGCTCCCAAAGGATTCGAAAGCTTTCAAGCACAACACGGAGCCTTGTTCTCAAAACTTATGGTAGCATACTATATGCAAGAGGAAGAACGTCACGGCACGAAGGTTATCAACACCCATACCGAACAGTCTTTAAAAACAATGTCGAGCGGCGAACAAAAAAAAGCCTTACTCGCACATATATTAAGGCAATCACCTGCTTTTATCATTCTCGATAATCCGTTTGATCATTTAGACCGGGAAACACGAACTGAACTGAAAGCAAGATTGCGAACGGCGGCAGAGCGGATTTCACTTATACAACTTGCCAGCAGAAAAACAGACGTGCTACCGTTCATCCGGAATTTTGCCCACCTTCGACTAAATCGCTTGCTATTTTCAGAAGGTAACGAAATCGACTCCATAGAAAACCAATCAATTGTTTTTAAGGGTGTAGTACCATCTCCTTTGGCACCTATTCACTTTAAGGGAGAGGTGCTTGTTGAGTTGAGAAACGTTTGTGTGTCTTACGGAAACAAGCCTGTTTTAAAAGACATCAACTGGCGTATTCATAAAGGCACTTTTTGGGAACTTCGAGGAAAAAATGGGGCAGGTAAAACGACTATTCTTTCCATGATAACGGGAGAGAATCCAAAGGGGTATGGCCAAGAACTCTATATCTTCGGTCGTAAAAAAGGAAGTGGAGAAAGTGTTTGGGACATTAAAAAGCGAATCGGCTATTTTACGCCATCTATGACCGATAAATTTACCGGTTATCATTCCGTAGCGCATATGGTTATCAGTGGACTCACCGACTCCATCGGACTCTATATAAGACCCACGCAGGCACAACTACGACTGGCCAAAGAATGGCTGCAACTCGTGGCAATGTGGCATTTGAAAGATACCCTATACCATGATCTGAGTATGGGGCAAAAAAGACTGGTCATGTGTATTCGCGCGATGATCAAACATCCTATCCTACTCATATTGGATGAACCTACCGCAGGACTCGACGATGCCAGTGCCCGTCTTTTTGTACAATTGGTGAATAAGTTTGCCAAAGAGAGTGATGCTACCCTCCTATTTGTATCCCATAGAGAAGAACCTGGCTTAGCCCCGGAACACATTTATGAGTTGACTATGGGAGCGGAGGGGGCCACCGGTGAAGTTGTACACTAACGGATTTGTATTCACGCTACTAATTTAACGCATCGGGGAATCCCAAAGGTTTTTGAGACCTTTAGGCTTTTCGGTAAACAAAAAACCGCCAACAACCTAAGTTATCAGCGGTTATATAATAATCTTGGAAAGTCTAGGCCGTAGCCTTCTTTTTTTCCTTCTCTTTTGTTTTTTCCTTAATTGGGGAAGTAACCTTCTTCTTTAAAGTATCGTACATCACAGGCGTTGCTATAAACAAGGAAGAATAGGTACCCACAATGATACCGATAATCATTGCGAACATAAATCCTCTTAACGATTCTCCACCAAAAGTGAAAATTGCCAATAACACCACCAAGGTCGTCAAAGAGGTGTTCAAGGTTCTACTTAAGGTACTGTTCAAAGCGAGATTTATGTTCTCCCCTGCTTTCCATCCCTTCTCGCTTATAATCTCACGTATGCGGTCGAATACGACCACGGTATCATTCAAAGAGTATCCAATAACCGTTAGAATAGCAGCTATAAACGCTTGATCGATTTCCATATTAAACGGCATCACGGTACCCAATAAAGAGAAGATACCCAATACGATCATCACATCATGGAACACCGCGGCAACGGCACCCAAAGAGAACTGCCACCTACGAAAACGCAACAGGATGTAAAGGAAAACAACGGCCAAAGAACCGATAATTGCCAAAAACGCGTTCTTCTTAATATCATCTGCAATGGTAGGCCCTACTTTGATCGATTGCAAAATACCAAGGGATTCCTCTCCACTACCGGTTATAAAGTCTGTTTTTGCCATGCCATCTGGCAGGTGTTTTTGAAGGGAAGCAAATAACTTGTCCTGTATTTCATTATCTACCTCTATACCTTCTACATCTACTTTATATGGGGTGGTTACCTTGATTTGATTTGCCTCTCCATAAGTTTTTACCTGGGTACCACTACCGAACACTGTGTTCAATTCAGATGCGATTTCGGAAGGATTGACCACATTCTCAAATCGAATCTGATAGGTGCGCCCTCCTATGAAATCGACCCCTTGTTGCAATCCTGTGGTGAACAAGGAAAAAATACCCACTCCCACCAAAATAAGGGATATAACATAAGCGATTTTGCGTTTTCCCAAGAAGTGAATATCAATATTTTTGAACAAGTTTTTGGTCAATGGTGTAGAAAAGTCCAATCTACGGTCTTTTCCACTGATATACCAGTCGACCAACAATCGTGTGATAAAGATAGCAGTGAACAATGAGGTAACAATACCGATCAATAAGGTGGTCGCGAAACCTTTAATGGGTCCAGAACCAAAAACGAAAAGAATAATAGCCGTAAGCCCAGTAGTGATATTCGCATCCAAAATAGAAGACAGTGCATTGCTAAAACCATCTGCTACCGCTTGCGATTTTCCTTTGCCCTTGGCCAATTCCTCTTTGACCCGTTCAAAGATAAGTACGTTCGCATCGACCGACATACCAATGGTCAATACAATACCGGCGATTCCAGGAAGTGTCAATACCGCTCCCAAACTGGTCAATACACCGAAAATTAACAAAATGTTCAACAACAAGGCGATATCGGCGAAGATACCCACCTTCCCATAATAGAATACCATCCATACCAGTACGATGGCCATCGCGATCAAGAAAGACATTAAACCACTATCAATGGCTTCCTGTCCCAACGAAGGGCCAACGATTTCAGACTGTATAATCTCTGCAGAGGCCGGTAGCTTACCCGCACGCAATACATTGGCAATATCTTTGGTCTCATTGACCGTAAATTTTCCGGTGATTTCTGAATTACCCCCTGAAATGGGTCCGGTCGAAACACCTGGAGCGGTATATACCTTATTATCCAACACGATGGCAATACCCGTTTGATTGTTATAGGCATCGCCTGTAAGCTTCTCCCATTCTTTAGCACCCTTGGTATTCATACTCATGGATACGGCCGGCTTACCACCGATATCAAAATCGGCCCTTGCGTCGCTTACAACATCACCGCTAATTCTTGGAACACCTTCGCGATTCGATTTCAAGGCATACAGTTCTACCACCTCGGAGTTTTCGCTTGGACGTTCCCAAAGGAACTTTACAAACTGAAGTTCTGGAGGTAACAACCTTCTAATTTCTTTCATTCGCAGATAACTGCCTACTTCGGCAGTATCTTTCACAGCTACTACACCGACCGCATAACTTGGGGCGCCAATCTGGAACTTCTCAAAAAGTGGGTTCCGCTGCGTGGCCAAATCCAAGGAGTCTTGTGAAACATCGGATAACAAGGAGTCTATTTCAGACTCTTGCTTTACTTCAGGCTCCTCTTCGGTATCTACCAACGACTTAAGGGCTTCGTTCGCTTGAAAAAAGAACCCCTGTAAAGCCTGATTATTAGGTCGATACGTTTCCCAGAATTCCAATTGTGCAGTACTGGAAAGTAGCGTCTGGGCCCTGGTAATATCTCTTGCACCTGGCAATTCGACCAAGATACGGCCAGAAGTACCTTCTCTTTGAATATTTGGTTGGGTAACCCCAAAACCATCGATACGCTCTCTCAATACTTCGAAAGCAGATTCGATGGACTCATCAATCTTTCTACGGATGACGGGTTTTACTTCATCATCGGTCATATTCGCGTTGATCTCACCTTCCAATCCACGAGTATAAAAAATATCGGGAGAAGCAAGTTCGGTATCCCCTTTGATATTGTCGAATGCCTCGAAGAAAAGCTCAATATACGTGTCGTCGCTGTTCTTAGAGGCGGCATCGGCATCGGCCAATGCTTTGTTGAATACCGGATTTTTGGTATCGTTCGCGAGTCCTTTCAAGATATCCTTAACCGATATTTGAAGGGTTACGTTGATTCCACCTTTTAAATCAAGCCCCTTGTTCAATTCCTTTTTCTTGGCTTCGTTGTAGGTCGTATATCCCAATACACTTTGATCACCAATAGAGTCTAAATATTTAGCTTCCAACGCTTCACGCTTGGTCAGGTAGTCTTCCTCTCCTTCCGGGATGCTGACCTTCGCAAAGGTTTCGGCCTTCCCCTCTACATTGTTCGTGATAAAGGTGTAGGATAATTGATAGATGCTTACGAGCCCGAACAAAAAGGCAAAAAGCTTTATAAGTCCTTTATTTTGCATTAGTTACGATTATTAGTTGGATGCATTTTCTAACAGCCTGCAAATATATGATTTTCCCGTAGGATTTGACAACATATTTAGGAGTTATTCCAAGCCCGACCCAAAGATAGATGGTTGATTCGCTGAAATATAAATGGCTCGTTTGCTGCGGGATATTGACAAAAAAACTACCAAAAAAGGCGTTGCTTAAATATGCAACGCCTCTTCAAAATAAGTATTCCCTGGCCTTTCAGTTTGCCAAAACCAGTTACTATAGGTCTAGCAGCCCGTTGGTCTTGCTTACACCAGTGGCACTTTCTTGCATTTTTGCCTTCTCGGCATCACTCAAAGGAACATCCACAATTTTCTCGATACCATTTTTTCCCAAAATAACCGGAACTCCAATGCAGATATCGTTCAGGCCGTATTCACCTTCTAAATAGGTAGAACAGGGAAACATTTTCTTTTGATCACAGGCAATGGCCTGCACGAGTCCTGAAACTGCCGCCCCAGGAGCATACCAAGCACTGGTACCAAGTAATTTTGTCAAAGTAGCACCCCCAACCTTGGTAGCTTCGACTACTTGTTGCAATCGGTCTTCCGACAAGTATTCTGAAACATTGATACTATTACGGGTCGCATGTGATGACAAAGGCACCATGCCCTTATCGCTATGACCACCTATGACCATACCATCAATATCCGAGATAGGCGCTTCCATTGCCTCTGCCAGTCTGTATTTAAAGCGGGCACTATCCAACGCCCCACCCATTCCTATAATTTTGTTCTTCGGTAAACTGGTGGTCTTGTGCACCAAGTATGTCATAGTATCCATCGGGTTGCTCACAACGATCATGATGACATTCGGAGAATGCTCGATCAAACTGGCTGAAACAGTCTTCACGATACCTGCATTGATTCCAATCAGTTCTTCTCGGGTCATTCCAGGTTTACGTGGAATACCAGAGGTAATTACAGCTATATCACTACCAGCAGTCTTGGAATAATCGTTGGTAACCCCTGTAATTTTGGTATCGAAACCATTGAGCGAAGCACATTGCATTAAATCCATTGCTTTTCCTTCGGCATAACCCTCTTTAATATCGAGCAAAACCACTTCGGATGCGAAATTCTTGATGGCGATATACTCTGCGCAGCTTGCCCCTACGGCCCCTGCACCTACTACGGTAACTTTCATATGTTATGTTTTATTATTGATAGTTGACTTTCCTGTTTTTCAGTTGTTAAAATTACGCAATCTTCCGGTAAAACGTGAAGGGGAACTCGACTTTAATGGCAGTGTAGTTTAAACTTTTTCAATTGGTAAAGAAATAATATTTTTTTAGCCTTTTTGGGACTTTTTTTCCTTTCAAGGCCATACGATCTATCCTTACATAAGAAAGATTCAACTCAAAAAGGCCTGCCCGTTCTATTTGAGCAGTGGTTTCAAAAGGGAAGGGCACTGAATTTTCGCTTTAATCTAAATAGTATCAACCACTTCAATGTCATTAATCGGGTTTTTTACTCGATGAAATACATTAAATCTTAAAAAAAATAACCGTTCAACGAAGAAAATCAGAATAAGGAGTCGTACGTCGAATTTTGACAATACCGAACGATCTGCTCCCGTTAATAGATACAAGAGACCCCGAATCTTAAATTAACCTACGTTATGAAAAAGTTATTTTCGCTCTTTGCCATTATTGGCATTATTCTAGCGAGCAATTGTTCCCGTATTCCCGAGAACAACGACCCCATTATAGGGTACTGGGAAAAAGTCGACGTACAGACTTCGGACCAGACCGGTAAACAGACCGTTTTGCAGAAATGGACCTTCAATGATGCCTATTTAGGAAGATATAACCACGAAATTAATTATAAAGAAACCATTCGAACCGATTTTAAATGGGAGGAAAAAGATGGCACATATACCATCTCGTATCCCGGAACCGACCTGCTGAGCCATGAAGTGAATATGGAACAATCGGAAGAGGGAGAAATCCTGAAGGATACCAAAGGCGTTGTTATCGCCATTAGACGTTAATCTTTTAAACACTCTTAAATACAACCAAAAAACCCTGACAACAATGTCAGGGTTTTTTACTTTCAATAAACTCTTATCTTATTTGGTATTACCGCTTTCCGCTTCCATGGTGAACTCGGTATAATCTAAAACGTACACCCCGAGAAGGCTCCATTTGTATTTGTGATCGGCATACTTTGCCTTGAAGGTATCATTGTCCATAAACAAACGATCGTAATGCTCGTCAAAGTTTTTCTTGGTCAACCAAACAATCGAATCACCTTTCTTTACATAATACGACTTGGCGATACCACCGGCCAATTTTAAGCCTCCAATCCCAATACTGGCGGTTTCCTTTGCAAATGGATCGGCAAATACTTGAATCACCTGACCGTATTTTGGGTTTACCACCTGCATTAAGTACTCAGCGGGATCCTTTTTGTTTTTGAGGGAAACGGTTTGATTCGTGTACATGGTATATCCTTTGTTCAAATGTTTGGAAGCATCGCTCCTACCCCATTTGGTGGCATCATTGAAATAAGCACTCTGCTTTCCAAGCTTGTCTAGTCCGGAAGGCGCCATATAAAGATCAGCAATATCCGCAGCAACGATTTCCACCTTTTTCTTTCCTTCCTCTTGAATCTTTAATCGTTTTATCTGCCCTTTTTTATAATCGACATCTTTAATAAGGCCTTCTAGCTTTGAACCGTCTTTCAAAGTAACATATGCCGTTTTCTTCCTTGAATACGAAGTGTAGGTAGGGTCAAAGGCAGCCTGTTTTTCACGCTCTTTTAAATCTTCCTGCCCAAAACAGACCATGGAGGACACGAATAATAACATTGATACTAATTTTACTTTCATCATAAATAGGTTTAGGGTTGTAAATAAATTTGCCCCTAAAATAGTTCGTCCGCCAGGTGGCGGACGAATTTTTGTTGTGAAAGTGGTATTTCTTATGCGTCAATGTTCGCATAGACGGCATTCTTCTCTATGAACTCCCTTCGCGGGGGTACTTCATCACCCATCAACATAGAAAAAATACGATCCGCTTCGGTAGCGTTTTCGATGGTGACTTGTCGTAGTGTTCTAAATTCCGGATTCATGGTCGTATCCCATAGCTGTTCCGCATTCATTTCACCAAGACCTTTGTAGCGTTGTATGCTTACCCCGCCACTATAAGTATCGGCAATGGCATCGCGCTCCTTCTCGTCCCAGGCATACTGTTTTTTAGTACCCTTTTTCACCAAATATAAGGGTGGGGTGGCAATGTAAACGTGCCCACCTTCGATCAATTCGCGCATGTATCGATAAAAGAACGTTAGGATCAGGGTTTCGATATGGCTGCCATCGACATCGGCATCACACATGATTACGACTTTATGATAGCGTAATTTTTCGATATTCAAGGCTTTGCTATCGTCTTCGGTTCCTATGGTAACCCCTAGTGCCGTATAGATGTTCTTAATCTCTTCATTTTCGAACACGCGATGTGGCATTGCCTTTTCGACGTTCAATATTTTTCCCCTTAGCGGTAAAATAGCCTGAAAATTTCGGTCCCTACCCTGCTTGGCCGTTCCGCCTGCCGAGTCTCCCTCTACAAGGAACACCTCACAAAGCGTAGGATCTTGTTCGGAGCAATCCGACAATTTTCCCGGCAATCCTCCGATGCTCATTACGGTCTTTCGTTGCACCATCTCTCGCGCTTTGCTGGCAGCATGCCTCGCCTGAGCTGCTAGAATGACCTTTTGCACGATAGTTTTGGCATCATCGGGGTGTTCTTCCAAATAATCCGTCAACATCTCTGAGACCGCTTGGGAGACTGCCGAAGACACCTCTCGGTTCCCCAATTTTGTCTTGGTCTGCCCCTCGAATTGGGGTTCCGCTACTTTTACGGAGACAATGGCCGTGAGACCCTCCCTAAAATCATCTCCCTGAATCTCAAACTTCAACTTATCCAACATTCCGGAAGTATCGGCGTATTTCTTCAGCGTAGTGGTAAGACCTCTTCGGAAACCGGATAAATGTGTTCCGCCCTCATGGGTGTTGATATTGTTCACATACGAATGTAGATTCTCGGTATAGGAGGTATTATAAACCATTGCCACTTCGACCGGAATACCATTCTTTTCACCTTCGATAGAAATAATGTTCTGGATCAATTGCTCCCGGTTACCATCCAAAAAAGTAACGAATTCCTTTAATCCTTGGTCAGAGTAGAATGTCTCACCCACATACCCTGTCTCACTTTCAGCATCTTTCTGGCGTTTATCCATGATGCTGATGGTAACTCCTTTGTTAAGGAAAGAGAGTTCCCGCATTCGGTTGGCGAGGGTCTCGTAACTGTATTCGATCGTTTGGGTAAAAATCGTATCATCGGGTTTGAACGTAACAACGGTCCCCCTTTCTGTGGTCTCCCCAATTGTTTTTACGGGATACAAGGCCTTTCCCCGTTCATATTCCTGCTCCCAGATTTTACCGTCCCGGTAGACCGTCGCCCTCAAATGGTTCGAGAGGGCATTCACACAGGATACCCCGACCCCGTGAAGTCCTCCGGATACTTTATAGGAATCTTTGTCGAACTTACCACCGGCCCCGATTTTGGTCATTACCACCTGTAAGGCGGAAACGCCTTCTTTCTTGTGTATATCGACTGGGATACCCCTCCCGTTATCTTTGGTGGTGATGGAATTATCTTCATTAATAATAACGCTGATGGTATCGCAATGCCCTCCCATCGCTTCATCGATGGAGTTGTCTACGACCTCATATACCAAATGATGCAATCCTCGAGGACCTACATCACCGATATACATAGACGGACGCATACGCACATGTTCCATTCCCTCCAGCGCCTGAATACTATCCGCGGAATAATTTTTCTTTTTGCCTACTTCTTCGCTCATAAATTTAAGGTTGTTTATGAAGGCGTTCCCACATTAAAAACAGGAAGCGCCCCACTTCAAATTTTGCAATCTTACAAATATACGGAAAACCCCATGAAATGTAGTGTTTTGACCACTTTTTGAATTCGAAGTTATCAACAGGGAATGTGGAAAAAATATGTTGAAAAAGCCTTGGGAAAAACAAAAGTTTAATTCCAAAAAACAACAGGTAATTTCAATATCGATTCCCCTCAAAGGAAGGCAAAAAAAGACCCCTGGTTGTTAATGCCAGGGGCCGATTGACTAATAAAAACAAAAACTGAATGAAACAGAATTTTCCGGTTGCCTTTTCGGCTATTTTTTATTTAATCAGGCAAGGTACAAACTGGTCCGGTCTACCGGATTTTAGGAACGGACCTTTTCCACTATTTTGCATACGCGTCTTCATGCACTTGTGCAACGGCCCTGCCCGAGGGGTCGTTCATATTTTTAAAGGCCTCGTCCCATTCCAACGCAATTTTGGTACTACAGGCCACCGAAGGTTCTTGAGGAACGCTCAGTGCCGCCGCATCGCTCGGGAAATGTGATTCGAATATAGACCGGTAATAAAACTCCTCTTTGTTGGTCGGTGTCTGCAACGGAAAGCGAAATCGTGCATTTGCCAATTGTTCGTCGCTGACTTCCCTATCTACCAACTCCTTTAACGTATCGATCCAACTATAGCCCACACCATCGGAAAATTGCTCTTTTTGGCGCCAGGCCACACTTTCGGGCAACAAGTCCTCAAAAGCTTTTCGTACCACCCATTTTTCCATTCGTTCCCCATTGATCATCTTATCTTTTGGATTGATGCGCATGGCCACATCCATAAACTCTTTATCTAAAAAGGGAACCCGACCTTCAATACCCCATGCTGCCAAAGATTTGTTTGCACGAAGGCAATCGTACATGTGCAATTTATCTAATTTTCGTACCGTTTCTTCATGAAAATCTTTTGGACTTGGTGCTTTGTGAAAGTATAGGTACCCCCCAAAGAGTTCGTCGGCACCTTCACCGGAAAGCACCATTTTAATGCCCATTGATTTGATTACCCGCGCCATTAAGTACATGGGGGTCGATGCGCGAATCGTTGTAATATCATAGGTCTCCAAATTGTAGATAACATCTTTAATGGCATCTAAACCTTCCTGTATGGTGAACTTAATTTCGTGGTGTACGGTACCAATATGATCGGCAACTTTTTGAGCTGCAGCCAAATCGGGCGAACCTTCCAAACCAACTGAAAAGGAGTGTAACTGGGGCCACCAAGCATCGGTGGTATCATCTGACTCGACTCGTTTTTGTGCATATTTTTTGGCGATAGCCGAGGTAACCGAGGAATCCAATCCACCCGATAGCAGCACGCCATAGGGAACGTCGGACATTAACTGGCGATGAACGGCCGCCTCTAACGCTTCCTTGATCGCTTGGATGCTGGTTTCGTTTTCCTTTACCGCTTCGTAATCCATCCAATCCCTCGAATACCATTTTTTGAATTCTCCATCTTTACTGTGCAAATAATGACCTGGAGGAAAGAGTTCGATTTTGGTGCACGTACCTTCCAATGCTTTTAACTCGGAAGCCACATAAAAGGTGCCATGACGATCCCATCCAATATATAGTGGTATGATTCCCATATGGTCTCTGGCAATAAAATACTCATCCTTTTCGGCATCATAAATAGCGAAACCAAAAATTCCGTTCATTTCATCTATAAAACCGGCACCCTTTTCACGATAGAGTGCCAAGATCACCTCACAGTCCGATTCGGTCTGAAAGTCATAGGTTCCTTCAAATTGTTTGCGCAATTCCCGATGATTATAAATCTCACCGTTCGCCGCCAATATCAACTTGCCATCTGGGCTCAAAAGTGGTTGCTTCCCTGAGGCAGGGTCCACAATGGCCAAACGCTCATGGGCCAAAATAGCTTTTTTATCGGCATATATGCCGCTCCAATCCGGACCACGATGTCTCACTTTCTTGGACATTTCCAATAACTGAGGTCTTAAAACCTCGGTACTTTCCTTTACATCAAAGGCGCAAACGATTCCACACATAACTTGTAATCTATATCAATTATGATTCAAAGATGTGATTATCGTTTCATTTATCAAACATATATATGCTATTTGGTTATTAATTAACACATATTACTGACATTAAACACAAATTAATAATACCTCCATGTATTTTCCACTAAAAATCGTTCATTCTGTAAGTTCGTGGAATTTTAACGACTTTTTAAAAGATTTTAATAAACCAGTTAACTAGTTTTAACCCGCAATCTGGAAATAACTTCAGGACAAAAAACAAACACCTTTATGAAAAAAGTACTTATCCTTGCCGTAATGGCATTGACGATGGTTTTCGCAACGGAAGCCACCGCACAAGATTTTAGCGGAATGGACAAAAGCCCAATGGATGCCGCCGCCTATCCTTCCGACTACAAAGTGTCGGACAAAGTGGTGCGAATTCTTTATGGCCGTCCACAATTAAAAGGCCGCTCGCTAGCCGAACTTGCCAAACCCGGCGAAGTCTGGAGAACCGGTGCCAACGAAGCACCCGAAATCACCTTTTACAAAGACGTGAATTTTGGGGGAACTGCCATCAAAGCCGGAACGTATGCACTTTTGACGATTCCAGGAGAAAACGAATGGACCATTATTCTGCACAACCAGTTGAACCAATGGGGTTCCTATTTTTATAAGGAAGGAAATGACGTAGCACGTGTCAGTGCCGCCGCTTCGACCGATGGAAAATCGTTGGAAGCTTTTTCCATCGCCTTTAAAGAAGTTGATGGTGGCGTGCATATGGTCATGGGATGGGACACTACCCGGGTGGCAGTGCCGATCACAATGTAAAATCCATAGGCAGTTAATAACCTCGGGGCACTCCCAGGAGGCATTTATAGGAAATAAATTTTGATTTCGACGCAAGCGTCGGAGCATTTTAATCTCGATTATCGAGTAAAAGACCCAAGGTGATAATGACCTTGGGTTTTTTATTCGAATTTCTTTAAGGAAGAATTTTTCTTAGTAGATTCGGCATCTATTATAGTCGTTGGAGGGAAGAATAATTTATGTTATCCTGCGGAGAGGGTTTTTTCACCAGTAATCTGAAATACTCCCTCATTGGAGGTAGTAGTACCAGTCAACTTACTGCCCTTCACCATGAGCTGCACCGCAACTTTTTGACCTTCGATCATCACATCGAATGTCATCGTATTTTTCTTGACCATTATATTTTCGGCCAAAAAGGTACTGCCCCCAACCTGTATTTGCGCTTTGTAGGTCTTATCTTCTTTTAAAATCAACAAAAAGCCTTTTTCGTACCCTTCCGGGGCTCCTTGCACCGTATAGGCCCACCCCCCTAGAAAACTGTCCTTAATCACTGGGAGACACTTTAATTCGCTATCGTTGGTCATAGAAGTGAAGGCGGTTGCCCCAATCGACGTCATTGAAAATAAAATTGCCAACACGGTAAACTTTGTTATATGCTTCATGTCTTTTATTTCTTTGTTGGATAATCTAATAAATATATAGAAATATTCTATGCTACCTATTTCACATTTGAGTCAAAAATACCGAATTTTTGACAAACACTTTTTCGGTACCTCCTACACCATGGCCCATGAAACCAGCAGTTTCAAAATAGCATTCAGGACTTTTTAGCGCGTCGTTTGGGTTGCCGTTTTTCCTTGATCTTGACGTAAATCAGCTTTTTCCGACCTCTAGAATCTTCCCGTCGCTCTACTTCGAAGTTGGGAATGGAGCTGATCAAGGGTGTTAGTTTTTGAAACCCGTAGTTGCGAGAGTCAAAATTGGGTTGCTTCTTTTGAAGCAAACTGCCTACATCTCCCAAAAATGCCCAGCCATCGTCATCTGCTAGGTCATTGATGGTATTCGAAATCCAACGAATCTCTTTGGCCGTCATCTTGTCAACACTACTTTTTGCGGTAGCTGTACTTTTGGCATCCAAGGTGTCGTCGTCTGACTGATTTTTTAAGATCTCTATGTAGATAAACTTATCGCAGGCAACAATGAAAGGGTTGGGTGTTTTCTTTTCCCCAATGCCAAAAACCTGCATCCCGGCCTCTCGAAGGCGCGTTGCCAGTCGTGTAAAATCGCTATCACTGCTCACAATGCAAAAACCATTGACTTTGCCGGAATAAAGAATATCCATCGCATCGATGATCATGGCCGAATCAGTGGCGTTCTTTCCTTGTGTATAACCGTATTGTTGAATGGGTGTTATCGCATTTTCCAACAATAGATTTTTCCATTTGCCCAAACGAGGGTTTGTCCAATCCCCATAGATTCGTTTAATGGTCGGGTTGCCGTATTTGGCGATCTCTTCCATCATTTCCTTGACATAGGCCGAAGGGATGTTATCACCATCAATGAGTACTGCTAGGTTTAGTTCCATCTGTTTTGTTTCCAAGTTGTTCGTTATGGATTTTGCAAGTTACGGGGTTTTGAGCTTGGATGGAAGAATCATTTCGGTTAATTGGGAGAACAACCATTATATAGACCTTTTAGGAACCATGGTCAGCTCTACATAAAAACAGTGCGGAACGTTTTTTCTTTCAGCGGTCTTTCCTATGGCACTATGCTCCGCATAAAGTATTTCACCCTTGTCAGAAGTAATCTTAAAATAAACTCCTGGGCCCTGAAGTGCTGTCAAAGGCGTTTCAACATTTACTAGAGGGCTCAGAAAGGTCTTCTTAAAGTCGGTACTCGTATAATCGATGCGGAAATACCCGGAAGCATCGGTCCGGGTGGTCCCCAAAAGATCATCCGTTATCCAGTCTACATCATACGCAGTGACCGTTAAACCCTCAGCTTTTGAAACGCCCATGGCGGGTTTTATATGACCAAAAATCATCCAAGCATCAAACTGTGCTCGAAGACCACTCCAAAATTCATAAGCGAAGCGGTAGTTAAAACTAAAATGATGGTACTCGGATTGTTTTCGCCAAAAGGGTTGCAGCGTTTTTAAAAAACAATGTATGCTTTTATCCTTTTTCTGTTTTTGATAGGGTACCTCGGTGACCTCGACACAGATGCTTATAGGACCTCGGTTGTACGAATCGGCCAACATTATTGAATAATATCCGTCTGCATCTGTAATTCCTTCTCCAAGGAGCAATTTCTTTTTAAGGGCAATCTCTTTTTCATCTAACACGACCATGTCATCCTGAGTCTCATTATCATTCCTTTTCGTGTCGCCGTTTTCTTTTTCGGGAAGGTACATCCTGACAGTCACATTACCCAGGAATTCGAAAAAACTTCGTGGCAGGGAGCCACTGAGATTGCCGGTTATGAGATATCCCATAGTCATCAATTATACCTAAAGGTAGTTCAATTTTTTTAACAATTGTGGAAAGTGGAATAATGTTGATTGTGTTCCCTAATCACTAATCTAGAAAGATAGCACGGGTATGTACTTACTATTTTAGGGCCGCTTCCTTGTTCAGGTTTTTACTGATTACGAACTCGACCCTTCGGTTTTGTTGGCGGCCCTCGTCTGTGGCATTGTCGGTGATAGGAAAGGTACCACCATGCCCCTTCCAAACAATACGATCTTTAGGCACTCCCAGTTTCTGAAGGTAACTGGCGACCGCTTCTGCCCTTTCCTGCGACAAACGCTGGTTATATAAGGGCGTACCCACATTATCGGTATGACCGTTGATGGTAATTCGTAGATTGGCGTTGGAATGTAAGAGTGCATACACTTTCTGCAACTCGGTCTTGGAAACGGCCAACAACTCGGACCTATCGAACTCAAAAAGCACATTTTTGAAGATATAGTTGCGATCCAACTCTATATTCCTTGTCTCCTTACCATCGGCAATCGCCACCAACTCTGCTGGTTCCGGCTGTTTTTTGGCGGTGGTAACCGATACCATATCCAGATAGTAGTAGGCCCCCTGTTTGGTATTCTTCTTGGTTTTGAATAGTCTGGTACGGGCGTTGGTCTTAAAATTACCAATACTCATAAAACGTTCGCTACCTTTAGCGGTGAACTGGGTGCTTACCAAAATCCAATCCTTTGTGTCGGAATAAAAATTGGTATAACCGATTTCCATATAGTTATAGGTATGACCCTGCAACTGATATCGGCGTCTTTTCGAAAGGTCTTTTTGTGTCTGTATCTTTAATTCGTAATTCGAAAACAGCACACCAAATTCCTTGATAGCCGAATCGGACTTTTCAGCCAAACTTACGTAGAACGACACTTGGTACTTTTTTCCTTTTTGCAAGGGTCCTGACAGTTCTACCTGGAGGTATTCCCTGTAATCGTCCGGTGCATATACATACAAACCCGTGTAGCCATCCCCAAAATCGGCAGGTTGCCGCCCCTTAAAATTTTCAGGAGTCCCCATGGCGGTGCTACAGGCATTAAAATAATCGGTAGTTCCTGAGGTGGGACAGGACCAAAAAGCAACATTGGTATCGAAAAGGCCCAAGCGTTCGGGGCAGGTAACATATTGCTCAAAACTGGGGTTTTTGACCAAGTTTTGCCCGTTCACCAAACCCGTAAAGACAAGGCAAAGAAAGCTACTATACCATTTAAAACTTGCAGAGGCCATTACTTAGGGCATTTTTACCAGTCTAAATTAGCAAATAATGGTCAAGCGGAACGGTTCCTTCGATAAACGAACGTATTTTGGGGTGTGATGTTCCCTGCCTTAGAATGCGCTATCTGACAGCCGAATGTTATCCATCAAAACCGAGGTAGCCCCATCGGTAGCAGAAACCCCCAATTCTAAACTATTCTGGAGTCCGTTCGAAGTTTGAAGGTTGATATCCCTTACACCGATAAGTTGTTCCCCATTTTGCCAAAGTTCCAATACTCCATTGTCGGTATTACTCAAGCTAAGATGCACCTTTACCTTAAACCACTCCCCTATGGGTACCGTTGTTTCAGAAGCACTTTCGAATTGAAGTTTTGCCCCAAACTTGTTATTGAAGGCTAGTTTACCTCCGGTAATAATGACCCGGGGTCCGGGAGATCCTTCGAAATAAGAACTTTCAAAATCGACCAAACTATAAGGCATTCCGGATTCAATATAATAATCGGCCTCGAACCAGATGTCGGATCCCTTCACGAAGTACCCCAAAGTCGAAGTTATACTGGTTTTGGAAGTCACCATATCCGCTGTCGGTGCCACCGCTACAAATCGTATCACGTTGTTTTCAGCGTCTTGAGAATCGGGAACGATTTCCATACGGTTATCCAGAAAGTCACAGGATCCCTGTAATATGCATTGGCTCAAAAGCACATAATCAGATACTTCCTTCGCCATTGGACTTTGTAAAGTGAAATTGGTCCAGAAAAGACGTTCACTTTCCAAATCTGAAATAAACAGATCGGTAAAATTTTGAAGCATCTCGAAATCCTCCTCAAAATTATTCTTAACGGGCACTAAATCACCATCCGATTTTAAGAATGTACCTGATTCACTAGTTTCATAGTTATTTGACAAAAAATTGGGTTCAAAATACTGAAGTGCAAATTCGCAGGTATCCCCCTCTTCTATGTACGCCTCTCCATTTTCATAAATAAAAAGTGTATTCCCGTTGGGGTCCGTAAAGGACTCCAAGAGGGATTCTTGACCGCATCCACCGGAGATTTCAGCTTCAATAGCCTCTGAGGTCCCACTGTTTTCACAGCCGACCAAAAGAAGGTAGACCAAAAGAAGACCGTATGTGGTATAATGGTTTGTACGCATACAGAACTTGCTATTTCTGTATGATAACGTAAAAACGAATCAATTATTAAAAATGGAGTGGTAATTCCTATTTAACGCATATGAAAGTACGCTATTGCTCCTGACCAATCATCCTAAAAATCGAACTTATAGGTAGCACCGCCCAAAACCTGTAGCCCTTGCACTGGAAAATTGGCCCAACGTTGGTAGTTGTTATTGGCCAGGTTGGCCCCATTCAAGAAAATCGATAATTGACTACTCAAACGATATCCTATATGGGCATTGGCATCGAAAAAACTATCCAAGGTTAAAATGGTTGCCGGAAACTCTGAAAAAATACCACTTGCAGTGGCTACAGTAGCTACATCTTGCCGTTCACCAACAAAGAAAAGATTCGCTCCCATAAACCATTTTTCACCGATTTGATAGTCCAAGAACAAGTTCGCCTTTACCTCGGGTAAATTCCACGCTGGGCGGTCGGTCTCCGTATTGTAATTAAAGTATTCCGCGTTGATGCTCATCGTAAAATTTCGGTTGAAATCGACGTTCAACTCCCCAAAAATGCCCACTGTTCGAATGTCGTCGTAAAATACATCGAACGAATTGCCGAAATTATATCCTTTTTCATCGGTCCTTCCCGTATTTTGTGGATTCAGCAAAAACAACGGTCTTCTATTTTCCGCTTTGTAGCTTCCTTTGATGTTGTAACTAAGATTGGGCAACAGCTGTCCGCGAAGACCTAGATAGCCATCATATTGCTGGTCGGTAGGCACAATATTCAAGGTTGGGGATACAAACGGATTGTCTTCCACGAACCCATAATATGAATTTTGCCTTAATTCTCCTTCTATACCTCCATAGGCAATGGCAAATTCATCTAGCAGTCGATAAGATGCTGTTACTGCGGGATAAATGTAAAAATTACTATCACTGCGTTCACCATCGAGCCCATAAACGAGATTCACACCCAAGTTCAGGGACAGGTCATCGCGCAACATGGTAAGGCTTGGATTGATCCCGACTTGTAGATTGCTGTAGTCGATACCAAAATCGTTCGTTGGTAAATTAAGAGGTGCGTTTTCAAAGCTACCATTTACATAATCTACCTTTAGCGCTACGGTAAAAAGCTCTTCTTGCACCGGGAACTCAAATGTAGGTTCGAACACCACACGATTCTCTCCCGATTCTACCGTATCCCAAAATCGACGGTATTGCAATTGGGCGCTTTTGAAATAAGCATCCTCTAGGTTGATGTGCCCGCCCGCTTCAACCATGAAGTAGTTCTGACGTTCATCGATGGCATCAACAGTCGCCGCATCGAAGGTGTCAGATGGCAGTCCGTACCAATTGTACAGTTGGTGCTGCGCGCCGACATCGAAACCCCAATCGAAGTCGCGATCCCTCTTTTTAAAGGCGCCTTCCAACTCTGTACTACTGAATATGTTATCGAGTTCGACTCCCGCAATATCTCCCCGAGACGAGTTATGATTGAGACCCACCGTATAGCCCGATTCCCGATCGATAGCCCTACTCGTATAGAATTTGGCCATCAAATTCGCAGGGTTGCCCCCTCCTGCCGAAGCATAAGAGTTGAATAATTCTGGGGGTGGCACTTTTTTGACCCTTGTGGCTTTTCCCTTTGCCGGAGTAAAGGTCGAAGCGACGGGAACTGAAAAAATGTTGTATTCGATTTTCTTTTTTTGTAGCACGATGGAATCATTGAAATTCGGCATCGACTTTATCTTAAAGGCATCGGAAATGGTGGGTGAGTACGCCTTGGTAACGGTAACCGTTTCGGTTCCCAGGTCTTTTTCGTCTTCTTGGGCGTTTGTGGTTACCGTCATGCCCAACAGCAAGACCATAATGAGATAAATGTGCTTTTGCATACCGTGTTCTATTTTTATCGGTTTCCGGGGTCAACGGATGAATTGCTTTTTGCTTCTTTTGATTTGATAATTGCCAACTCTGCTCTTGCATCGGAGACAATCTCGGGGAACTGACTAAAGTTGTCACTAACACTCTCCAAAATATAGGTCGCTTGATAGGCATCGCCCAAGGCATAAAAGTTTTTAGCCATCACGATTAGCCCTTTTCCACCCCATTCTTTGTAGGCCGCGTAGTCTTTGGCCAACTTCTGTACAGCTATATTCGAGTTTTCAAAATCACCTGACTTCTGCATAAAATATGCATTGTAATAAAGTGCTTCGGCCGCCGTAGCGCCGGAAGCGATTTTGAGTACCCCTTTATAAGCGGTTTCCGCTTTTGCTTCATCGCCCGTTGCTATAGCGGAACGGGCAATCATTATTTGGGCATCGCTTTTGATTCGATTGTCGATACTGGGGGTCGCCAAAACCTTTTCGGCATAGGCCAATGTCTGATCATAATTTTTTTGTTGGTAATAGCCCTTCATCAAATTTGATTGGGCAAACGTGCGGTTTTGCTGAATATCGGCCGTATTTTCCAGTCGTTCCAAATATGGCAAGGCACTATTATAGTCGTTCTTTCCGATGAAAATTTCACATACCCGGGTGAGCGCCTGCTCGGCATATTCACTACCGCCCTTATCGGCCACGAATTGATAGTTGGGCAGCGCCTTCTCTTTCTGTCCCTTCGCAAAATAGAGCTGTGCCAGGTTAAAATTGGCCTTAACGGAATGTAAGCCGTTCGGGAATTGCCGAATGTATTTTTCATAGCCTCTAATGGCTGCATCTTTTTTACCCTCCAAGTTCTGCTTGTCGGCAGATTCAAAGGTGGCATTGTCCAATTCGGAGTCTGTAACTTCAACAAAATCAAGGTCCCTTACCCAGGCGGCATACTCATCGACACGACCCATATCTACATAGATCAATTTAGCGGTCGCAACGGCCTGTACCGCTTCTTGTGTATTCGGAAAATCCCTGACCACACTTTTGAATTTGCCCAAGGCCTGTTCATTACGGCTCGCATTATAGTGTACCAGACCTTGACGCATCATTGCCTGTGGCACCAAGGAACTACCACGGTACTCGCTAACCAAACGGTCGTAGGTCTGAAGCCCTTTTTGTTCGTTTCCGGAACTGACATAGGTATTGCCCAGTTCAAAAAGCGCATCATCTTTTAAGGTCGATTTGGGATAGGCAGACACAAAACGATCGAGTTCCTCGATCTTGGTATCCCTCTTATCTACAAAGCCATAACTCATCGCTTTTTGGTAAGCCGCGTAGTCTTTTTGTGGACCCGATAACGCCAAGGCTTTGTTATAGGTCTCGATCGCGGGCCAGTACTTTCTGCTTACAAAGTAGCTATCTCCCAACCTCAAATATCCGTCGTATAATTTTTGGGTATTGTCGGTACCGGAATTCGTGAAATCGGTAAAATTGGAGATGGCTTTTGGATAATCGCGTAGTTTAAAATAAGCATAGGCCAAGTTATACCCTAGTTCCTTATATTCTTCTGTCGACGAGGCCATGGAATTCTGCTGAAATGCCAAAAAACCGCTCAGTGCTTCATCGAATCGGTTCAATAGGTAATCGGCCTCGGCTTTCCAATAATGGGCCCTGGCCTCGAAAAGTCTGTCCTCGGCACTTCCCAACGATTTTGCAAAGGCCGCGGAAGCTCCGCTATGGTCACCATCGATAAAGAGTTCGATACCTCGATAGTAAGCAACTTTCTGATACGTAGCCTTGCTGGCAAAACCACGATTGTTCTCTAACAATTCCATAGCACCTGCGAAATTTTTGGAGGTGATGTACGAATCGACCAGTAACTCTTGCATTTCCTGTTGATGGGTATCATTCGGATACTTTTCTAAATAATTGAGGATTACCTGTGGAACCGGTTCATACGCATTGCCCACTTCGTAACTAAGCCTGGCATAATTGAGATACGCATCTTTCTGTATTTCGGCCGAAAAATCCATTTGCGAAGCATTCCGAAAAGCGTTCAGGGCCTCTTGTTTTTTATCGAGTTTCAAATAGCACTCTGCCAAATGGTAATAGGCATTCTGGGAAACGCTGTTGGTACCCCCGATAATCTTGTTGAATTGCTGAATGGCATTGGCAAAGTCCCCTTGTTTGAAATAACTGTATCCCAATAGATAAAAATCCGTATTGCTCCATTTACCCCTTTTACCTCGATATTGTTCCAAGTACGGAATGGCATCGGCGTATTGTTTTAGATTAAAATAACTTTCTCCGATGATCTTGTTAAGTTCTGACTTTTCGCTCCGATCCGACTTTGGAAGCTGCTGTTTAGCCAAAGCGATCGCCTCTTCGAACTTACCAAGTTTAAAGTTCATATCGGCCTGATAGTAGCTGAGTTTCTCCTCGAGCAGTTCGGGGTCGTTGATTTGATCAAAGCGCTGGTTTGCCTCTTCGTAATCGTCTTGCTGATAGGCAATATATCCCATATAGTATTTTGCCTGGGAACCATAAAGGGGAGAATCGCTCACTTTGTCCAAATAGCGTTTTGCCTCTTTCTGTTTTCCCGAGGTAAATAGGGAATACCCATAGTTAAAATTGAACTTATCCATCTCTTTTCTAGAAAGGGCATTTTGGTCTACCTTGTTGTACCACTTTAAGGCGTAGGGATATTTTCCCGTACCAAAATAGTACTCGGCCACATCGGCAAAGGCCGAGTTCCGCTTGGTGGAAGTGGGGTATTTTTCCACAAAATCCTCCATCAATCGATCGGCACCCAACTGGTTTAGGCGAACCGCTGCATTGGCCTCGTAGTAAGCACTGTTAGCCTTGGTCTCCAAATTATCGGTGCTATTTTTTACCTTGGCAAAGATGGTTTGTGCCGCTTGGTACTGCTCATTGTTATAGAGCGCCAAGGCATCTTGGTAGTCTTTATCGTTGTGGGTGTAGATTTTGGTTTCTTGGGAAATCCCCAAAAACAGCATCCCCAAGAACAAGGGGAGCAAAACGGTCGTTTTTTGATGCATAGTGTTCTAACTATTTACTAGAGTATATAACGGCAAATATGATGCCTAAGTATATGATTTCTTCTCGAGTTGTTAGTTTCCCTACGAATTTCGCACCTGCATGTCGGCTCTTAGGCAGGTTTTACATGCCAATGAAGTCATTTTAGAGTTCATCATAGGGGCGCTATGGTGAAACTTAAAAAATATCCTATTTTATTGTATCTAAAGACTTCATTACAAAGTTTCAATGCATAATCCGGGTTTAACTTAATTTCAAAGGAAAAGATTTTCCTAAAACGCCCCTTTCAAATCTCGGGGAACTTATTACTTTTATATCAACAAAGAAGCTGATGAACCTGAGCAAAGGAGTATTGCGAATAGCATGTTAAAATGGGTAAGGGCTTATCACTGCACATTTCTTAGTCGGCCAAAAGAATCAAAAATCCTGAAAATCGATGTCGGAAACCATTTTACAATTAACAGATGCGTCTATTTTCCAAAAAGAAAGTTTGGTTCTCAAAGACGTAACCCTGAAAATAAATTCAGGAGAATTTGTATACCTCATCGGTAAGACCGGAAGCGGCAAGAGCAGTTTCATGAAAACACTCTATGGTGATATTCCTTTGAAAAAGGGAGCCGGCAGCATCGTAGATTTCGATTTAAAGAAACTGCGAGAAAAAGATATTCCATACCTTCGGCGGAAACTGGGCATTGTTTTTCAAGACTTCAAATTGCTTCCCGACCGCAATATCAACAACAATCTAAAGTTTGTGCTCAAGGCGACCGGTTGGAAAGACACCGCAAAAATGAATACCCAAATCGAGAACGTGCTCGATAAAGTAGGCATGAAGACCAAGGGCTTCAAGTTCCCACATGAAATTTCGGGAGGAGAACAGCAACGTATCGCCATCGCAAGAGCGCTATTAAACGACCCGGAACTTATTATCGCCGATGAGCCGACAGGAAATCTGGATCCCCAAACCAGTGTCGAGGTGATGAAAGTACTACAGGATATCAACAAATCGGGCCGTACAATTTTGATGGCGACCCATGATTATGCCTTGATTCTAAAATTTCCTTCCAAAACCCTCAAGTGCGACGGCGGAAAGGTCTTTGAAGTTGTGCAAAGGGCTGTATAGCATTTTTTTCCTATTTCCATCATCGTACTGCGCTACTTAAAGACAGCCTATAGATCTACACAGGTGGTTAAAAAATGTCGGCAAGAAAGAAATGGGGTGTCCTTGTACCCAATGGCACCTTTTATTTGTTTGCTAACTTTATTTTAGCCTCAGAACGTAAGTGTACAAACGAAAAAAGTGCACTTTTACCTTTCATCGATCATTCATCTAAAACGAACACATGTTATCAAAACTCCTTAGACCAACTTTCTTTTTTTTCTCAATTCTATTCTTGACCAATACTACTCAACTCAATGGGCAATACTCAAAGCCGTCTGAAGCCGATGTAGCGATTCGCAAAATGCTTCTTGCCTTGGATTCTGATTTTTGGGAGACCTACAACAACTGCAATATCGATGATTTTAGAGCATACCTGACGAAAGATTTGGAGTTCTACCATGACAAAGGCGGTTTAACTGTTGGTCTGGAAGAAATGCTCGCCTTGATCAAGGAAGGGGTATGTGGTAATGCCAACAGTCATCTAAGGAGAGAGGCGGTCGAGGGTACCGTACAACTCTTCCCTTTGAACAATTATGGGGCCATCCTTACCGGAGAACATCTCTTTTATTTAACTGAGAACGGACAGCCGGAACGTGTGGTGGAAAAGGCAAAATTCACCCACATATGGCGGGAAACCAATGGACAATGGAAAATGGCACGCGTAGTAAGCTACGACCACCAACCCGTATCTGAAAATAGTTTTAAAACACAACTTCTTGTACCTGTAGAAAAAATCTCTCGTTTTGTTGGACAATATGAAGCCCCAAATACCGGATCTGTAAACATTATGTTGGGAGAAGACAAGGTGCTACAACTAAAGGCGGGGAAAATGCAATCAAAGCTCCACCCCGAAACGGAAACCCTCTTCTTTATGAAAGAAGCTCCGATAACCATAGAATTTATAACAGATGAAAACGAGACTGTTCTCAAATTTGTGGTAAGGGAAAATGGAAACATCGTTGAAGAAGCAAAAAGGGTAAAATAGCCATAACAAGTATACTATGAACACCTACTCATTTTCAAAGAATCTGTTAGTCTTATTTACTCTTTTCACCTGCCTATCCTGTAGCTCGGATGATTTTCTGGAAGACCTTGACAAGCAAGCACTATTTGCCCAGCCAACCCAAGAAGAGCTCAGCACAATTAGAGCTGATTGGGCCTTGCGGGACCTATCACCACAAGGATATACCGTGGAAGAAGAAATACCGATCGGAACGGCAGGGACGGTCTTAAAAATGGTTTCCTTTAGGGTAGATGGTTACAAGCAATACGGAGCGCTGGTCGTTCCAAAAACCGATTCTCCCGTACCGGTGAGGATGTGGCTCAAAGGGTTTTCGTTCAATCCCGAAAAAAATGAAACCAGTTTTGCCTTATCTTCCAACGACGGTGCTTTTGACATCCCTTACATATTTGCTGTACCGGCATTAAGGGGGCAACCCCTAAAGTTGGTATTGGAAGGTGTTGCCTACACTTCCCCTATTTCAGAAGGCAATAAATGTGAGGCCTTTGATCGCGCAACCGATGATGCGATCGCTTTTCTGAATATTGTGGAAAGTACGCTGGAAAATGCCAATATGAACAAGGTTTCGATTAGGGGCGGAAGTCGCGGAGGAACAGTTGCCATGTTAATGGGTATACGTGATGAAAGGATACGCCGCGTTGCAGGTATTGCAGGGCCTACGAATATGCTAGAACTGACCTCCAAGAACGAAAATGATGCCATCTACCAATGTCAATTTCTTGAAGATTTGGTCAATGGGTTTACAACCATACAAAAAGCAAGACTTAAGATGATCGCAAGCTCTCCTGTTTTTTTTGCCGAAGACCTCCCCAAGACACAATTACATATGGCCCAAAATGATCGTATTGTTCCCCTTTCCCAAGGAAATCAGTTGGCTGACAGCATTCAGCGGCTAGGACAAAACAGTATGTTCGAACTTTTTGTTTACCAAGGAAGAGATCATTCCAATATTGTAAACCAAAATCAAGAACTAATCGATAGGATCGAGGCCTTTTTCGGCGAACTATGATGATCAAGGCAGGTAAATCCATTTAAATCCACGCAGAAAATCTTTTTTATTCGCAAAGCAATTCAACTTCCTTATCTTACCAAAGCGCTTTAAAAGTATTGAAAAAAGGCAAATGACATATAGGTGACACCCAAATGTCGTGTTAAAGACCAAGCCCGTGCAATAGCTTTGTAGCAAACGAAACAAGCGACTATGGAAGTATCTACGATTGCAAAGAATTTAGTGTATCAACGTAAACTCAAAGGATATACTCAAGAGGAGTTGTCCAACAAGACCCAAGTTACGGTGCGCACCATACAACGAATCGAAAAGGGCGATGTACAACCGCACTTACAAACTATAAAAATGCTGGCGAATGCATTGGAAATCGAACTGGAAATGCTGCTGCCCTTGGAGGACCCCAAGGAAGAAACCATTCAAAAAAAATGGTTGATTCTTTTGCATAGCACTCCTTTTTTAGGGTTTATTATCCCCTTGGCCAATATACTCTTCCCTTTATTTCTATGGGTACACAAACGGGAAGACAACAAGACATATGATACGGACGGTATCAAAATCATCAATTTTCAAATTAGTATGAGCCT
Source organism: uncultured Flavobacteriaceae bacterium (assembly GCA_947493175.1). Taxonomy (GTDB): domain Bacteria; phylum Bacteroidota; class Bacteroidia; order Flavobacteriales; family Flavobacteriaceae; genus Pelagihabitans. The sequence goes on from CANLQD010000003.1 coordinate 554,696, forward strand.
TCTATATCTGCTCTCTTTAGTGGCCTTGGTGACCATACGAAAATGGGGGTTTTTTCTCTTTATATCCGTACTTCCCTTTAGTATCATTACCATGTTATTCAACATTGTTCGAGTAGTCAATTCCCGGGAAACTTACTACCCGCTGGCACTACCCTTCCTGAGAAGACAAAAAACGAAGGTGTTAAAGACTATGCTCTTTTTGGTTTTGGGGATTGTGTTCTCAAACTGTACCACACCAGCGAAAGAAAAAACCTTGGTGCAACGGCTAGATGGCACTTCAATTTCAGCTGACTCCCTAACGGGCCGTATTCAAAAACTGACCGAAGTGGCTAAAGTTCAGGGATTGGCAGTAACCATCTTCAACGAAAACGAGGTTGTTTATGAAAATACTTTTGGATACAAGAATTACAAGGAGCAACTCCCATTGACTGATTCTACCAACATATACGGTGGCTCTTTCAGCAAGGCTGTTTTCGGGGTACTTGTAATGAAATTGGTTGAACAAGGGACTATTGATCTGGATACACCTTTGGAAAGCTACCTACCCAAAAAGATTTATGAGTACCAACCACAAACCCGTTGGCATGATGATTTTTCAGCATTAAAGAATGATACTTTATACCATAAAATAACCGCCCGAATGTGTTTATCCCATACAACGGGATTTGCAAACTCGAGATGGCTTGAGGCCGACCACCAACTTCGTGTACACCACGAGCCGGGAACCCGATATTGGTATTCCGGGGAGGGCTTTATTTATCTTCAAGTGGTGCTTGAGAAACTTTTGGGCAGAGACCTAGAGGCATTGGCACAAGAAATGATTTTCGAACCTTTAGGGATGAAAAACTCCAGCTACCAGTGGTTGCCAAAATTCGAGGCCAATTTTGCCTATGGTCACAATAGTGAGGGTGAACTATGGAAAAAGGACAAGGACAATGAACCAAGAGGCGGTAGTACTTTGGAAACTACACCCCAAGATTACCATAAATTCCTAAAAGGTGTTTTACAAAAAAAGATACTCTCCGAAAGTTCATGGAACGAACTGTTCACACCTCAGATACGCATTCGTTCCATTAAACAATTCGGTCCGCTTTCCCATAAAGACTCCACGTTGAACGATGACATTCAACTGAGCTATGGATTGGGGTGGGGACTCATACGGACTCCTTTCGGTAGAGGCGCCTTTAAAGAGTGCCATGGCAATGGGTTTCAGCACTACTCCATCGTTTTTCCAGAGGCGAAAAAAGGAATGATGCTAATGACCAATAGCGATAACGGCGAAAGCATCTATAAAGAGGTCTTAAGCCTAGCCATCAAGGATGAGTTTACCCCTTGGGAATGGGGCGGTTATATTCCATATGATGAAAAATAACAACCTCCGGGTTTTTCCTTGAAAGGACCATATACCAAAATCACTGCAAGACCAAGCCTTCCGCATTATCTAAACGGGCAATGACGCCCCATCCGTAAAAATAGTTCGTAACACCTATCAACAGTTCGTTCTCGCCCTCTTGTAAGGGCAATTGAAAGGAAGTGTTCTCAATACTACATCGCCCCCGGGGTTCTTTCATACCCGGGGAACCGTAGTAGTTCTTATCGATATGTAATGGCTGGCCGTTGATGAAGACCCAGACCTCATCACTAAAACCCAAACGCAGCTTGCGCAATTGTTCTTTTTCGGAAGAAATCGTTGTCTTGACCCATGTTAATCTTCTTTTCCCCTGTTCGGTTTCACCGTACAAACGAGTGAGGTTCACCAAAGCACGACGTTCGGCTTTCAATGGTTTCCATACAGCGGTACTGTCGAACAAAACCGGATCGATGGTCACACCCGGACTTCTGGGAATCCCCAGCATCATATCGCGGCCAAAAGGAAAATCAACAGGTTCCGTAACGGACCAATTACGCAGATAGCGAGAATCATTTACGGTAGCATCGTATCCGGGTTCAGGGTTCAAATCTTCGGTTGCATCTGGGCGGACTATAAAATTGGCGTAAATTACATTTCCGGTAAGTTCAATACTACCAGCATCTCTCATCCCTTCCAAGGCGGGTACGTGTAAGGCCACTTTTTGCATATCGTTCACATAGACCTTCATTTGTTTACCATGAACCACTAATTTTATATGGTTCCACCCTTTTTCCTTGATGTTGGCGGCAGCCTGATAATCGTCTGTCATATCCCACATATTCACTCGGTCCTGTACCGATGCATATTGCATTGTTGTTCGTTTAAAATTATCCGGTTTTCCAAAATACCGGAGGTAGTAGATTTCGCCGTTCAGGGTATCTTTGTCCATTCTGAACATAATTCCTGGGAAACCCATTCCCAACAGTTCCACATCGAATTCGATGGTACCATCGGCAAATTCTACATCTTTTAACGAAATTCCGAAGCCCTGTTCGTTGCTGCTTCGTACGGCCGATACCGATTTGTGGGTCGTGAACGACACATTATCGGTCGTAGGATTCCAGTAAGCCGCGGTCATCGGTATCTTCAGTTCTTTTTTATTCTTTTTACCAGATCTTTGTGCGCTTACCATAGTGCACATTAATAGTAGGCACACAGCTATACTTACATTTTTAATCATAACGTTCGCTTTTTGTTCTATTTGTATTTTAAAATTAACTTTGATGAAGAGCAAAATTAACTTCCTGTACCGATCACCTAGAATTTTGTTTTGTTCAATCTTGTTTAATCCTGTTCAAAGGGAGATGACCCAAATACCTGCGCTACATTTATGAACAAACCGAGCTTACATATGAGAGAACAGCTAGTAGCGGCCATTGAAAAGAAACTCGATTGGGGAACGGGTCAACAATGGACGAACAGGGATTTTGAGGAACTCAGCACTCTTATATTCAAAAACACCCAAAAACGGCTGAGCGTTACCACACTAAAACGAATTTGGGGCAGGGCCGAATTAATTGCCAACCCTAGCACAGCAACCCTTGATATTCTCTCCGAATTCCTAGGCCATACCAACTGGAGGGGCTTTGTGAAACAAAATGGGGGTGCTATATATCAAAAAAAGAAATCACCTTTCTTTTTGCGGTCTAACATAGTATACGCGATTCTAGGAATTCTGACCGTGGGACTTTTGTTCGGCTTCATTTGGCGTACCACTTCCAGCACGGAAGAACCCGTTGTCCCCTATTCCTCAGAAGATTTTTTATTCACCAGTCGGCCCGTTAGCAACGACATTCCCAATTCGGTCGTTTTTGAGTATGATGCATCAGCCGCCGAAGAGGATGCCTCTATCGAGATTCAGCAGAGTTGGGATCAGCGCAAGAGATTCAGGGTGAACCAAAAAGACAGTATTGCGACCTGTATCTATTATCACCCGGGTTTTTTTAAAGCCAAGTTAGTGGTTGATGGGACCGTGGTAAAGGAACATGATATTTTTATTCCCACCCAAGATTGGTTGGGTGTTATCGAAAGGGATACACTACCGATTTATCTTAAACCAAAAGATATTTTAAACAAAGACCGATTGGCCATCTCCTCCTCCATATTGGATGCACATTCCATTGATCCCAGCACTTCCAGAACCGTAGTGGGTCTTTATCGGGTACAGGATTTTGGTGAGCTCTACACAAATGATTTTGAACTTTCTGCACTATTAAAAAATGATTACGACCAAGGCATCAACGCCTGCCAAGGGGTCCAAATCACCATTTTATATGACGGGGGCGCCATTATTTTTCCGCTATCCGATAAAGGTTGTACCTCCGAACTTTCGTTGATGGCCTTCGGTCAAAGTGTAGACGGAAAGAAAACTGACCTTTCGAGATTTGGCGTAGACTTCGATGAGAAAGCAAGCGTGCGATGTGTTTCAAAAGATGGGAAACTTCAAATTACTATCAACGAACAAGTGGCATACACTTTTAAAGTGCCCAAAGACATCAAGAAAATTGTCGGTTTGCAAATACACTTTGAAGGAGCCGGTTCCCTGTACCACTTGTTGTTGAAGAACAAAACGAATGTAGCGTACGAGACCCCTTTTGAACCCTTACTATGATATTTAAAAAACAAGTTTATCAAAGCGATAAAAAAGTACATCCTTTTATCGGGTTGTTATTATTCCTGATATCAATTGTACTATTGGTACTTACGGGACCATTAGGTTTTGTGTACGGTGTTCTATATACACTGTTTACCCGTGGGTTTAAGGGCCTAGGGGAATACCTTTTGAAAATTGCCGTTTCAATTGACCAATTGGGCAATGTAATGATGATGCACCTTTTGAATACCCTTTGGATCAAAAAAGGAGGCTATCGCTTCGGGAATCGCGATGAGACGATCTCCAGTGCCTTGGGCCGTAACAAACAACTGGGAACCTTGACCGGTTTCGGTCGGTTTATTGACAAAGTGCTCGATATCATCGATCCCGATCATTCCCTGGATTCAATCGATTATTATGTGGAGCCTTCCGAACAGATTATCGATAAATTGGCATGGATACATCTGGTAGATGGGAAAATTCTCAGTACCCGAAGCAAGGGTAAGACCCGCTACTACATTCCCGGCGGAAAACGGGAAAAGGGCGAGAACGATGCACAGGCCCTGTACCGGGAAATAAAAGAAGAATTGAGCGTAGACCTCCAAGTAGCTACCTTACAATTTATAGGCATCTTCGAAGCGCAGGCCGACGGACATTCCCCAGGTATCTTGGTACGAATGACCTGTTATTCGGGTGATTACACGGGTACGCTACAAGCAGACTCCGAAATTGATGAAATACGCTGGCTCAGCTACGCAGACAAGGATAAGATTTCAAAAGTAGACGAGCTAATTTTTGATTACCTCAAGGACAAAGGACAGCTACTATGATGATTAATATCTACGAAAGCAAATAAGAAAAGACAATGAAAAAAACACGACCGTTCCTAATGCTATTACTAGCTTCCTTTATACTTCTCATCTTTACAGGAATGGGCCGTAACTCGGAAAAAGAGCGTCAACGACCAAATATCCTATTTATCGCTGTGGACGATCTCAAGAACGAACTTGGTAGTTATGGGAGCACTATCGCCATCTCTCCCAACATCGATGCTCTGGCAGCTGAAAGCAGTGTCTTTAACCATCACTATGTTCAGGTACCTACCTGTGGAGCTTCGCGACATGCGCTATTAACGGGAATGAGGCCCTACAAACGGGTACATTTAACCAATAAAGCCATCGAAATGGAGCTCTCGAACAGGCTGGAAAGCGAAGTCCCCGAAACCTTTATTCACCGTTTAAAGAGAGCAGGATATTACACGGTCGGAATTGGAAAAATAAGCCATTCTGCCGACGGTTATGTATATGGCTATGAAGAACAAGCTTCCCGAAAAAGGGAACTGCCCCATAGTTGGTCCGAACTGCTTTTCGACCCCGGCAAATGGCAGACCGGTTGGAACGCTTTTTTCGCGTACGCAAATGGCGAAAACAGACAAAGCTTAAAAAAACAGGTAAAACCGTATGAAGTGGCCGAAGTCACGGACATCGACTATCCAGACGGATTGACGACCCAGCTGGCACTAAAGAAATTACAACTACTGAAAGAAAAGAAACAACCTTTTTTTATGGGTGTCGGTTTTTTTAAACCCCATCTACCCTTCAACGCCCCAAAAAAGTACTGGGACCTATACGATCCCGATAGCATTCCCATCTCCCCCAACCCAACTATACCCGAAAACATACACCTAGCAAGCCTCCACGAAAGCGGGGAATTCAACCAATATGCCTTGGGGGATGAACAGGCAAGCTTAACCCGACCTATTTCAGATCCCTATGCAAGGAAACTAAGACACGCATACCTAGCGGCTGTCAGCTACATCGATGCCCAAATCGGGATGCTATGCCAGCAGCTAAAAAACTTAGGTCTCTATGAGAATACGATCATTGTTATTTGGGGAGACCATGGGTGGCATCTTGGAGACCAGCGAATATGGGGCAAACACACCTTGTTTGAAAACGCCTTAAAAAGCCCACTTATCATTAAACCTACATATGAACACCACACCGCCAAAAAAATAGCGGCCGTTGTGGAGACGGTAGATGTGTATCCCACTTTGTTAGAACTTTGTGATGTAGGTATAAAACACCCCATAGACGGAGAAAGTCTGGTGGAACTCATGCAAAAAAAGAAGGTGAAAAAAGAGGGAGTGGCCTACAGCTATTTTAAAAACGGGATCTCGGCGCGAAATGCGCGATATCGGTTTACAAAGTATTTTAGGGAAGCGACCCCCACCATTGAATTGTACGATTATGAAATAGACCCTTTGGAAACAAAAAATCGAGCTGCGACCCATCCCGAACTTTTACAAAAACTACTTCCTATTTTAGAGCAGGGAAATACAGGGCTATATAATTCCGACTAGCCTTGGCGATACTCGAAGAAGAAATAGTAGGTTTGATGCCAAAAGTTTTTTGTTACTTTTGCCCCGTAATTTTTAAAATCGATTAATGGAAGTCTTGGGTATAGATATTGGAGGTTCTGGCATAAAAGGAGCCTTGGTAAATTCGTTGACAGGGGAAATGTTGACCAAACGTTATCGCATTCCTACACCAGCCTCGAGAAAACCCAAAGACATGGCCAAGGTAGTGGCCCAGATCGTTAAGCACTTTGACCACAACGGGCCAGTAGGAGTTGGTTTTCCGACTGTCATTAAACATGGTATCTGTAAATCTCCAGGGAATCTTCACAAGAAATGGTTGGGATGCAATGTGAAGGAATTATTCTGTGAGTATACCGGGTTACCTGTTACCGTTGTCAATGATGCCGATGCTGCCGGTTATGCTACGATGAATTATGGCATAGGAAAAGGCGAAAAGGGTCTGGTACTTATGATTACGATCGGTACCGGTCTGGGGAGCGGCGCGTTTTGGGACGGTGAATTACTCCCAAACTTTGAACTTGGACAGATTCCTTATAAAAAATACCACAAAATAGAATTGTGGGCAGCCGATTCAGCCAAAGAGCGGGAAGGGCTAACTTATAAACAGTGGGGCAAACGATTCAATAAATTTCTAAAACTGGTCGAACTATTGGTCTCACCTGATTTGATTATTCTTGGAGGAGGCGCCTCCAAGGATTTTGAAGAGTATAAGGATTGTATTACCATTGAAACCCGTGTTATCCCCGCAGAACTTCGAAACAGTGCTGGCATTGTAGGCGCAGCCGCTGCCGCCCTACACGAAGGACCAAAAGACTAAATTAGCTATAAGGAATACCCTCTTTGCCATTCCGAACAAAGTAGGGAAATCCACTACGAGTACTTTCGGAATTTTTCTTCGCCCCCCGCTATATAGTTGTTGCCTTCATTCGATAACGACGGCTTCTTCGGGTGTTTCAAAATAGTCCGACTTTAGTTCAGGGTCGAAAGAAACATCGCTCACGTCTATTTTTGTAATATACGCTCCTGGAAGGTTCTTTTCGACCAACCAATGGGTTTTATACCCAGTTGGGAAGACAATTCCTTCGACTGTCTGGCTTCCGATAACATCCATGAACTTTTCGGGAAGGTGTCCGCCATCCTTAAAATAGGCGGGATACGATACAATATATCGGATTACGCTTAGCAGGTGCGATTCGGCATCAAAATAAAGAATGTAATAATCATCGGGAGCATCTCCCGTACCAGGGTCAAAAGTAACTCTTACTACGTTGTTCAATCGGTCTTTATAGGTTTCCTGTGGGAGTAATTCCAAGTTAACCCCTTCCCCGTCCAATACAAAAGGCTGTCCCAAAAAATAATAAGGTGTCAGCGCCCAGAACTTGGTGTCGTAGGCAAATGCCGTTGAATCCTTGGCCAGGACCCAAGCAACTTTTCCGGTCCATCCAAAATGTGCGGTACTATCGGTAATACTGGTATGTCTTGCCTTGTTGCTCCAAGTATCAATAGTTTGATAACTATTTCTTCTTGTACTGCCATCTAAAGGTTGATAGTCAAAACGGAAGGACAAAGCGCCGTTCCCATACCATTTCTTCAGTCCGCCATGGGCCTCCATTGCTTTCCAGACTACTTTTCCCGCTTCCGATCGCTGTAAGCGGGTTTTGGCTTTTTCAACTCGATTTTCGACCCATGCCTCAGAAACCGTTGCAGTCGTGGCACTCCTCTCCTGTTGCTCTTGCGAAGTACCTTGTTTCTCCTTTGGTTGTTCTTTACAAGCAAGCACGAGCAACAATACACCGATACCAACCGACTTTAAGTATATTTTCATCAAAGTATATTTATCCGATACGTACTTTAGGTCGTGTAAAAAACCGAATCCTTAACCAAAGGAGAACTTAATTCGCACTAAGCAATTTTATTCCGTTTGCGCTCTACTTCCTTTAGAAATATTTTGCGCAAGCGAAGGTGCTTGGGAGTTACCTCTACATATTCATCTTTCTGGATATATTCCAATGCTTCCTCTAACGAAAACTTGATAGCCGGTACAATCTTGGCCTTATCATCGGCACCAGCGGAACGTACATTCGAAAGTTTTTTGGTCTTGGTAATGTTGATGGTCATATCATCGCCGCGAGAGTTCTCCCCTATTACCTGGCCTTCATAGATATCCTCTCCTGGGTCTACAAAAAACTTTCCACGGTCTTGCAATTTATCAATGGAATAAGGAATTGCTTTTCCATTCTCCATCGATACCAAAGAACCATTTTGTCTTTGTGGGATATCTCCTTTCATAGGTTGATATTCCAAAAAGCGGTGAGCCATAATGGCCTCTCCAGCGGTAGCGGTCAACAATTGATTCCTTAAGCCGATAATGCCCCTAGATGGAATCAGGAATTCGCAGACCATGCGATCTCCCTTGGCTTCCATACTGGTCATCTCCCCTTTTCTGATAGAAACCATCTCAACGGCCTTACCCGAAACTGCCTCTGGTAAATCAATGGTCAAGGATTCTACTGGCTCGCATTTGACGCCATCGATTTCTTTAATAATGACCTGGGGTTGCCCAATCTGAAGTTCATACCCTTCGCGACGCATGGTCTCGATCAAGACCGAGAGGTGTAAAACGCCACGGCCAAATACCAAAAACTTATCGGCACTATCGGTTTCGTTAACCCGCAAAGCGAGGTTTTTTTCGAGTTCCCGTTCTAGCCGCTCTTTGATATGCCGAGAGGTCACGAACTTACCATCCTGACCAAAAAACGGACTATCGTTAATTGTAAAAAGCATACTCATCGTAGGCTCGTCGATGGCAATAGTCTTTAGCCCTTCCGGATTTTCCAAATCGGCAATGGTGTCTCCGATTTCAAAACCTTCGAGCCCAACGATCGCACAAATATCGCCTGTTGCGACCTCTTTTACCTTTTTGCGCCCTAAGCCTTCAAACGTAAAAAGCTCCTTCACTTTCGATTTGGCAATGCTGCCATCTCGTTTGACCAAGGAAACTTGCTGCCCTTCCTTTAAAACACCACGTTGTAATCTTCCGATGGCTATTCTTCCTGTAAAAGATGAAAAATCCAAGGATGTTATCAACATTTGGGTGGTACCTTCTTCTGGCTCAAAAGTGGGAATATGCTCCACCACCATATCCAATAGAGGTTCTATACTATCAGTCTCTTTCTGCCAATCTTCACTCATCCAGTTATTCTTGGCTGAACCGTAAACCACCGGAAAATCGAGTTGCCACTCTTCAGCTCCCAATTCGAACATTAGATCAAATACTTTTTCATGCACCTCTTCAGGGGTACAGTTTTCCTTGTCTACTTTGTTGATTACTACGCAAGGTTTTAATCCCAAGTCTATCGCTTTTTGCAATACAAAACGCGTCTGTGGCATTGGGCCTTCAAACGCATCTACCAACAACAACACGCCGTCTGCCATATTGAGCACCCGTTCCACTTCCCCACCAAAGTCGGCGTGACCGGGAGTATCGATAATATTGATCTTGGTGTCTTTATATACAACCGACACATTCTTTGAAGTAATCGTAATACCCCGTTCCCGTTCCAAATCATTATTATCCAAAATTAAGTCTCCCGTATTCTCATTATCACGAAACAACTGACAGTGGTACATGATCTTATCGACCAAGGTCGTTTTCCCGTGGTCTACGTGGGCAATAATAGCGATGTTCTTAGTAATTGACATATTCGTTTATTTCACAGCAGTCGCCTGCCATTTTGAGCGTGCAAAGATAGCGGTATTTTTTGGGCAACAACACAAACTTATGTTATTTTTATGTTGTTGATTTTGAGGAAGTTATTTTTATTGTTTTTTACCGATGACCCAACCCAAACGAACATCGGCCCAGATACCAAAATCAGTGTCTATTTCATCGTTTAAAAGAGCGGGACCAAACGAAACACCACAGTAGAAACCTTTAGGCCGGGTACGCTGAATACCGTATAAAATCGCTGTATTGTAAAAATAGGAACTGTTGTAGCTAAGGTCACCAACTAGCGGATCGCCTGATACTAGTTCATTTGAAAACGAAAGGTAATTTCCACTATTTCCTGAAATATTCTTGCCTTTCCTTTTTCTTCGTTTCATATTGATAAAGTAACGAAAATCGGCCTGTAAACCGGAAAAACAAACCAAATTTCGTATCGCGATCAGAACCGCCGACCAGGGCAAAACCAACAAGGACCTCTAAATTTATGGTAGTGTTTCGACTCAAACCCACCTCGAAAGAGACTCCTGGTACCAGCAGATTCACTTTAAAAAGTTGGTTCGCTACGTTTTGATCGGTTTAAGCACACATCAGTGCAACGCAGAGCAGGAGGAAATAGAGCAGACATTTTCGCATTGGTGGTTGGTGTTTTGTTATACAAAAACACTTTATCAAAGACCAGGCCAAAATAGAACACCCTTACTTCCTATTCGTTTTTTCTCATCCTCAAATCCCGTTTTTGCTTTACGTTTATCTACCGGAACACTACAAAAACCGGACAGGATCCCCGTGCAAGATACCTTATGGTTGGATTTGGAACGAAGAGGAAAGGAGTTGTTTGAAGCATCAAGGCTGAAAAAGCCTTGATGCAAATTAAATCAATCGATTAAAAAATTTGGAAGTGTAGATGCCATACCACTAATCTATCAATGACTCATTCAAATTGAGGATTACCCTGCACAAAATTATTAGTTCGCAAATAATTAGACAGGCCCTCTTTATCTTTTATGGATAAAGTAACCTTTTTTCCATTCTTTTTGGTGATAAAGATTGCACTATTAGATTCTGTTATGTATCCCCAACCATACTTTTTAGAATAGCGAATTCCCCATCCAAGAAAATCCCCGATGGCAGATAAGCTGATGATCTCAAAGGTATCAATATCTGACCAATTGATTTTCCTTGAGGAGAAGGGCGAAAATTTATAGCTGACCATCTTTTTGTCAATCTCAATTTTCAATCTTGTTAGAGTTAGGAAAATTCCGATTATTAAAATACCTACTGAAAAATATATAAGAGACTTATCCTCTGGCTTATTTAAAGAGTATACAAGAAATACTACAAACTGAATAATGAATATGGCCAAGATAAATTTAGGCAGTCCGGTGGCTTCTGTGAATTTTTTCTTCATGATTGAAAATTTCAAAAATAGATAGTCTTATGTTAAGATAATTCTGCTTTATACTTAGATTTAGAGTTTTTAGGTAACGAATCTAAAAGCTTAATCGCTATTTGAAAATGACACATCCTACGATGTTCCGATGCAAACAGTGATGTGGTAAGGGTAAGCAGAAGTCATATGGAAGCGTCTAGTAAGGCCGGTTCTTCTTCTTTTTGGGCGTAAAACCTATCGTAAAATGAAACAAGGGCCCATAACCATCGAGTACCCCATCACCACGATAATACCCGGCTCCCAATTCGGCCGTAAAGTTAAGGCCCGTCTCATAGGTGCGTTGCACCCCGTAGACCATTCCATAAAAACCCACATTGAAATCTTTGGGACCTTCGATATTGGTAGCCAAACGCAGTTGCGAGAAAAAAATCGCTTGCGCCGCCGCAATATAATTTCCCGAATTACCTGCCACACTCTTTCCTAGGTCTTTGCGCCTTTCAAAATTATGATAGTAGCGATAGCGGTTGTTCCAAGCAAGGCCAAGGGCATACCCTTCCTCATAGGTGGCAAGCCCTAATCCCATCGAAGTAGACACACTCTGATTGCGAAATAATCCCAATTCATAGCTGATTCCCGGACTTAACAGATTAAAATTCACATGGTGTCTCTCCAAGTTCACCAGCCCGAAAACAGGCACCTTTTCCCGGACCTGGGCACTTGCCCCTACGATGTGAAACATCCCTACAAAACAACTTATTAAACGTACTTTTTGAATCATATGGTATCGGATTAGTCGAGAATAAATCTAACAAGGAAAACCGACGGAAACGCTATCTTTGTGGAAATTTTAAGAAATGGACTTAAGCCAAATTCCCCAAATCAAGCATACCGATAGCGATAATTTTTTTCTCCTTTCAGGTCCCTGCGCAATCGAAGGAGAGGAAATGGCGCTTCGCATCGCCGAAAAAATTGTTGCTGTAACCGATGCCCTTCAAATACCCTATGTGTTCAAGGGGAGTTTTAAAAAGGCCAATCGAAGCAGAATCGATTCTTTCACGGGCATTGGTGATGAAAAAGCTTTGAAAATCCTTCGAAAAGTATCCGAGACTTTTGAGGTACCTACCATTACCGATATTCATACAGAAGCCGATGCCGAACGCGCCGCACCATATGTAGATGTACTGCAAATTCCCGCTTTTTTGGTACGACAGACCGATTTGGTAGTGGCAGCGGCCAAGACAGGCAAAACCGTCAACTTAAAAAAAGGGCAGTTCATGAGTCCGGAAAGCATGAAACATGCCGTAACCAAAGTGACCGATTCGGGCAACCAACAAGCCATGATCACGGACCGGGGAACGATGTTCGGTTATCAGGATATGGTGGTGGACTTCAGAGGTATTCCTACCATGAAACAATATGCACCCGTAGTGCTCGATGTGACCCATTCCCTGCAGCAGCCCAACCAATCCTCCGGGGTAACGGGAGGGAGGCCCGATATGATCGAAACCATTGCCCGTGCAGGTATCGCAACCGGAGTGGATGGTCTCTTCATGGAAACCCATTTTGATCCGTCCATTGCGAAGAGTGATGGCGCCAATATGCTTCACTTAGACTATTTAAAAAAGCTTTTGACCAATTTGACCTTACTTCGCAAAACCGTGAATTCTTTATGATAGTCCAACCATTGAAAGGTCGCCACTTAATTGGTTAAAAAACCAAAGATGTTTCGTATTACCCTTTTTGCAATAGTGTCTATTATGTTCAATATAGCCATTAACGCACAAAATCCCCCTGTATTTGGAGAGCTTAGTAACCTGGATAAGTCTTTTACTACCTTTGATGAAGACCCTGAAGCATCTGCCGTAATGTTATATGAAAAGGGTGACGTTTCTTTTGTGGTAAAGGGCAATAGAATCTATTTGGTTAAAAACTACCATAGGAAAATAAAAATACTAAGCCCAAAAGGATTTAACTACGGAAAAGTATCTATTCCTATCGTTGCCACCAAAAATCTTCATGAAGACATTGTTGAGATTGCGGCAATCACCCATAACGACGATTCTAAAATGTACCTACAACAGGAAGAAATTTACTTTTCAAACTCACTACCAGGGATTATTGAAGTGAGTTTTGCCTTCCCCAATCTTAAAAAGGGTAGTATATTAGAATACAAATACACCATTCTTTCTCCATTCTTTTTCAAGCTTGATTCATGGGAGTTTCAGGGTTCTATTCCTAAATTATATACCGAATTCACAGCGTTAATCCCCCTGAAATATGTTTACAACAGAACGTTGGTAGGAAGCCTTAAACTTTCTAAAAATCAAGTAAAAAAGATAAGTAGTTGTTTTGTGCCTCCTGGTGGAACCGCCGTCCTGAGTTGTGAACAATTAGTATATGTAATGAAAAATGTTCCCGCTTTTACGGGTGGTGAAGAATTTATGCTAGGACCTTCTAATTACATCGCCCGCTTGGATTTTGAACTTTCCAAAATTAATGGATATAATGGAGGAACAAAATTCAGTACAACATGGGAAGATATAGATAGTGAATTCAGAGATGATAAAAATCTTGGTGAACAACTACATTATAAAGGTTTTTTTAGAAGAAAAGTTCCAGATAGTCTTAGAACCGGAAATGATGAGTTGTTAAAGGCGAGAAACATCTATGAGTTTGTTCGAAACCACTACACATGGAATGGAAAATCCAGTATCTATGGTGAAGTAAGATTAAAAGAGGCATTTAGCCAAAAAAAGGGAAGTCTTGCAGAAATAAATATGTCGCTTATTAATATTTTGAACTCAGCCGGAATTAAAACTAATCTTATGATGATATCTTCAAGAGATAGAGGGCTGCCAAAGAAAGCTTATCCAAACATATCAGACTTTAATTATATAATTGCGAAAGCCAAAATAAATGGAGAAGACTATTTGCTAGACGCCACCAGTAAGTATCATCCTTTTGGGGTACTTCCTCTTCATACTCTGAATCACTATGGAAGAGTGATGGATTTGGATGGGGAAAGTTATTGGCATGACATTAAACCCCATTCAAAAAACAAACAACAAATAAGGGCTTATCTGGACTTTAATCTTAAATCTCAAACTGCTCAAGGTACCATCTACATGCTAAGTGAAGGATACGAAGCAATAGCTTTAAAACAAGGGAAAGGTGAATATGATGATTTAGGATATGTGGGATTCACTTCCAGAAACATTGCTAACGACACGGAAATCGAATCCTATGAGCAAATCAAAGAAAGAACAACAAATCTTAGTATTTATGAGAGGTTTGAGTTTAAGAAAGACATTACGCTGAATGAAGAAACTATATACCTGAATATCTTCTTGCTAAGATTTTTCAAAAACAATCCCTTTCTTGAGAGGGATAGAAGACATCCAATAGACTTTGGATATCCAAGACACTACAAGTATCAAATAATCATTTCTATACCCGAAGACTACAAGGTTAAGGAGCTTCCAAAAAAAGATGTCGTAAAATTAGGAGACAATATGGCTTCCATGAGTTATGATTACTTCCATGATGCGAACAAGGTAACGCTAAACTTCAATTTCAAAGTTAATCATACCTATTTCAAAACTAAGGATTATCCTGTCTTACGTGAGTTGTTTAGCAGCGTTACTAGCATTCAAAGAAATTCCTTTTTAGTATTGGAAAAAAAATAATTGTACGTTAGTTGCGTTAATACCCAGTTGACCGGCCTGAACTTTATAAAAATTTTATTTAAACGATCCATTGTAACCAAACCATTTGACCATGTTCCCCAGAGCATTTTTAACACCCCTGTTTTTTTGTGTATTATCTTTTTGTACCGCACAAATGTCTGAGAATACCTTCGGAAAACTGAGCCTTTCCGAAAAAGAGTTTTCAACCTATGAAAAAGACCCCGAAGCGACTGCCGTTGTCCTCTATGAGCGTGGAGACAACTATTTTAAAGTAATCGACAGGCACATACTGCTGGTAAAAGAGTATCATACCAGAATAAAAATATTGGACGAAAAGGGATTTGATTATGGCACCATTGAAATACCCC
Organism: uncultured Flavobacteriaceae bacterium; assembly: GCA_947493175.1. GTDB lineage: Bacteria > Bacteroidota > Bacteroidia > Flavobacteriales > Flavobacteriaceae > Pelagihabitans. The sequence goes on from CANLQD010000003.1 coordinate 570,251, forward strand.
TCTATCACAAGGGCAGTTCCTCTGAAAAAGTGACCGAGTTAAAGGCAGTGACCCATAACGGGACTTCCCAATACAATGTCTTAGCCAGTGAAATCTTTACCACAGACGAAACTGAACGCTGGCGTAACACCAAATTCACCTTTCCTAAAATACAAAAAGGGAGCATTCTTGAATATAAGTATACCGTTACATCACCTTATGACTTCAACTTTCAAGGTTGGAAATTTCAATCGGACATACCCAAACTATATAGCGAATTCAATGCCAGCATCCCAGGCAACTATGTCTACAATCGTGTCCTTACCGGTAGTTTAGAGCTCAAAACCAACGATGCCCATCTCAAAAAGAACTGTTTTCATGTAGAGGGGTATCCCAATAGTGCCGACTGTGAAGTCTTGAAATATACTATGGAAAACATTCCCGCCTTCAAAGTGGAGAATGAATATTCACTTTCATCAAAAAATTACATCTCCCAAATCTCTTTTGAATTATCCGAGTTTAAAGGGTTCGATGGCACCACCAACAAATACACGGAAACATGGAAAGATGTCGATAGAAAATTTCGTACTGATAAGGACATTGGTCGGCAGTTGACCAAAAAAGGCTTCTTTGAACGGAATGTACCTCAACAATTACTTGTCGAAGGAGACGCAATGACACGTGCCAAAAACATTTACAAGTTCGTACAAGGACACTTTACTTGGAACGAACGCTACTCTACTTATGGGAATGCCCGTGTGAAGGATGCTTTCGAAACCAAAAAAGGCAATGCTTGGGAAATCAATATGTCGTTGATCAACCTTTTAAACGCAGCGGGTATCAAGACCCATCTTATGATGCTTTCTACCCGCCAACGAGGCTTGCCCAAAAGATCCCATCCGGTGTTGACCGACTTCAATTATGTAATTGCGAAGACCACCATTGATGGTCAGGACTATTTTTTGGATGCCACCGACCCCTATCACCCTTTTGGTTATCTCCCATATCGTACCTTAAACCACTACGGAAGAGTCATGGATTTCAAAAATGAAAGCTACTGGCACAACATCGTTCCGCAAAGCAAAAACAAATACCAGATCCGAGCTAGTATTCGATTTGATGCCAAGAAGCAAAATGCCATTGGTGTGCTCGACATGATGACCTATGGTTATGAGGCTATTAAAAAACGAAAACGACTAAATCGATTAAAGGAAGAGGAATATTTGGATGACTTGGAAGACGGGCTAGGAGACGATTTTAGCATCACCGAATACCAAAAAATTGAGGAGCGAAGTGATGAAGAGCGCGTATCGGAACGTTTTTCGTTTGAACTGTCAGAAGTGCTTGGCTCGGATATGGTCTACTTTAACCCCTTTCTTATTAGATTCTTCGAAGAAAACCCCTTTCAGATGGAGGAACGCAACTACCCCATAGACTTTGGATACCCCGTGAAGTTCAAGTACCAAATTAATATTCAGATACCCGAGGGCTATCAAATACACGAGCTTCCAGAAAAAGAAGCCATCGCCTTGGGAGAAGATAAACGGGTGGTTTATCATTTTGACCACAAACAAAATACCAACAACGTAATAGTGTCGTTTGACCTAGCTTTGAATAGCACCTACTTTTTACCTGAGAACTATGAAACTTTAAAAGATATCTTTAAAAAAGTAACCAATACCCAAAAGAACAGCTTGATCGTACTTAAAAAACTATAGCCAATAAAAATAGGGTGATTCAGTTCCATGGAAACGGCGTCCGATTTGCTTCGCTACTCAACGCAATGTTACCTTGGTTACCTAGCAATCTTAGTTTTTACCCTACCTTTGACCTATGCAAAGACTGCTTCCCTTCCTAGCATGGTTACCCAACTATAAAAAAAGTGATTTCCCTAAAGACCTGATAGCTGGTCTTACCGTGGGTATTGTCTTGATACCCCAGGGGATGGCCTATGCTATGATTGCCGGCCTACCACCGGTTTACGGACTTTACGCCGCCTTATTCCCTGTCTTCGTATATGCACTTCTCGGCACCTCCAGGCAGGCGGGTATGGGACCTGTCGCGATGGATTCCCTTTTAGTGGCCGCTGGTCTAGGCACCTTATCAATCACAGGTATCGAAGACTACATTGCCATGGCGATCGTTCTTGGTTTTTTGGTGGGGGCCATTCAACTGATGCTGGGAATTTTCAGAATGGGCTTCTTGGTCAATTTTTTGTCAAAACCCGTTATTAGTGGCTTTACCTCAGGCGCCGCCTTCATTATCATTTTTAGTCAATTACGACATTTATTGGGGGTCGATATCGAAAAAAGCAATCAGTTTCATCAATTGGCGATGAATGCATTCCAAAAACTTGGGGATACCAATAGCTACGATTTTTCGGTGGGACTAGTAGGTATCGTGATTATTCTTTTTTTAAAGAAATGGGATAAACGCATTCCGGCAATCTTAATCGTAGTGCTGTTCGGAATTCTTGGGACCTATTTTTTCGATTTACAACAGTATGGAGTACAAATCGTTGGTGCAGTTCCTTCAGGGTTACCGGCATTTAAGCTACCTGATGTTCGTCTAGACACTATATGGGGTCTTTGGCCAATTGCACTCGTCCTTGCCATGGTAGGCTATCTCGAGACCATATCGATCGGCAAGGCCATTGAGGAAAAGAACAATACCGATCATATTAATGCCAATCAGGAATTGGTAGCATTGGGAAGCGCCAATATACTGGGTTCGTTTTTCCAGTCCTATGTCTCCACGGCTAGCTTTTCAAGGTCGGCGATAAATAATGAAAGTGGAGCACAGACACAGCTATCAGCTATCTTTAGCGTATTGCTAGTGGTAGGCACACTGTTATTTTTGACCCCTTTGTTCTATTATTTACCCAATGCTATATTAGCTAGTATCATCATGGTTTCCGTGGTAGGTTTGATCAATATTTCATATCCCAAAAGGCTGTGGAAACATCGAAAGGATGAATTCATCGTATGGTGTGTCACCTTATTGATTACATTATTTGTTGGAATACCGGAGGGCATATTACTCGGGGTGTTGCTGTCGTTATTGGTAATGGTATATCGCACCTCCAAACCCCATTTTGCCGTTCTGGGGAATATCAAAAATTCGGATTATTACAAGAACGTAAAGCGTTTTGGAGACGAAGCTATTTTAAGAAAAGACCTGTTAATCGTTCGTTTCGATGCCCAATTGTATTTTGGTAACTCGAACTATTTCAAAAAACAACTATTGGAACATGTAACGGCGAAAGGCTTGGATTTAAAGGCGGTTATCTTGAATGCCGAGGCCATTAATTATATCGACGCTACAGGGGCACAAACATTGATAGGCGTTATTGATGAATTGCATCGTCGGGGATTGCAGTTTTATATGGCAGGTGCAATCGGGCCCATCCGGGATATTTTCTACCGAAGCGGCATCATCGACTGCTTAAAAGAAGAATGCCTTTTTGTAAAAATAAAGGAGGCTGTAGCCCATTTTGACGACCCCCAATCTGGTTCCGAGGTTCAGGATAAGGTAGCGCGTGAAAATCGGGCCAAGGTAACCGGGGTTACCAAATGAAAAGGAAATACGACGTACTTTTGCATTTGGTTGGAAAAGAAAAGATAGCGTCGATAAGGTATCATAAAAAGATTTCCGCATACGCGAAAATGAAAGTAAAAGACATAAAATGAAGATAGAACAAATATATACCGGATGCCTCGCACAAGGGGCATACTATATTGAGAGTCAAGGAGAGGTAGCGATCATCGACCCGCTTCGTGAAGTGACCCCATATTTGAAAAGGGCCGAGAACGACAACGCTACGATCAAGTATATTTTTGAGACCCATTTTCATGCCGATTTTGTCAGTGGGCACGTAACACTCTCAAAAATAACAGGGGCACCCATTGTTTATGGACCCAATGCGAATCCGTCTTTTGAAGCCATTATTGCCGAGGACGGACAAGAATTTGCATTGGGGAAACTGACCATAAAGGCACTGCATACTCCTGGGCATACCATGGAAAGTACCACCTATCTTTTAAAGGATAACAACGGTAAGGATCATGCCATCTTTTCGGGCGACACCTTGTTTTTAGGGGATGTAGGCCGGCCTGACCTGGCACAAAAAGCCGCTGACATGACACAAGAAGATCTCGCGGGCATTCTGTTCGACAGTTTGCGTACAAAGATAATGCCCTTGGCAGATGATGTCGTAGTATACCCGGCACATGGGGCCGGGTCGGCCTGTGGAAAGAATATGATGAAGGAAACGGTAGACAGCTTGGGCAACCAGAAAAAAATGAATTATGCGCTGCGGGCCGATATGACCAAAGAAGAATTTATCAGGGAAGTTACGGAAGGACTGTTGCCTCCTCCTAAATACTTTCCGTTGAACGTAAAAATGAATAGAGAAGGCTATGAAGACATTGGAGAAGTACTCGAAAGAGGAAGCACGGCACTCGAGCCCGATGCTTTTGAGATTGCTGCGAACGAAACCGGTGCCGTGGTGTTGGATGTGCGCCACCAAGACGAATTTGTAAAGGGTCACATCCCAAGGTCTATCTTTATTGGACTCAATGGAGACTTTGCCCCTTGGGTAGGTGCTCTGATCGCCGATACGGAACAACCCTTATTACTTGTAACTCCCATAGGAAAGGAAGAAGAGACCATTACCCGCTTATCCCGCGTAGGATTCGATGGTACTATTGGCTACCTAAAGGGTGGCTTCGAGCACTGGAAAAAGACCGGTAAAGACTATGATACCATCATGTCGTTTTCCGCGGAGGAAGCAAATGATAAGATGGAGGAATCGAAAGCAGCCGTCTTCGATGTTCGCAAGGAAAGTGAATATCTATCCGAACACATGGTCGGTGCCGAGAATACACCGTTGAGCGCTATCAATGATTATTTGACCGAATTCCCAAAAGACAAAACCTTTTTTGTTCATTGCGCAGGTGGTTACCGTTCGGTAATCGCAGCAGCTATTCTAAAAAGTAGGGGAATTCACAACCTTGTTAATGTCGAGGGCGGCTTCGGAGCTATGAAAAATGCAGGCGCACCAGTCACTGATTATGTGTGCCCGACCACCCTATAACTGATTCCGGTCATTGAATATGAACGAAATGGCCGCTACATTTAAATATGAAAGGAAACAAAGCAGCCAAACTAGTGCTAATTTGTGGTATCTGTCTGGCGCTGATTTCCATAATCGTACTTTTAGTGGAATACCTTAACAACTAACTATCGTAATAAATGAGCCATAAAAAATCTTGATACACACGAGAATGTTTATGGGTGCATTACAACTGCCGGCGAACAGGCTGGTCCGACCTATGAAAAACAACTAAAAATAAACAGATGAAAACAAATATGGGAAAAGCCGATAGGCTCATTCGAATCCTAGTGGCAATCGCAGCTGGGGTATTGATTTATTTTAATATCATATCGGGAACCTTGGCCTACATTCTTTTGGCCGTGGCCGCAATTTTTGTACTGACAAGCTTGGTGAGTTTTTGTCCACTTTATGCGGTTTTTGGTTTAAACACCTGCAAAGTAAAACAGAAAGAATAACACTAATTTGGTGCGAGAAACCACTATGTTTCAAAGACGTTCCAAAAGCCTTTTAATGCATTCCAATGAGCTCCTCGAAGATTTTGGAAAGGGCTTTTTGAAACAATTTGACCTGTTTAAAATCGATTATCGGTCGCATTACTCTCAACCCGATACCTTAAAAGGAGTTTTAAGAAAGTCTATGTGTGCGCCATCGCCGGGCACTGCAAGAAATCATACCTGCACGATACTGATAAATGTCATAGATACTCCGGGAAACCACATCTATTTTTACGATTGTAAATCAATGAATTCAAAAAAATGACTACTTACTTTCTTCCCCTCGTAAATTGGAGTAACGGTATCCTCATGATCGGTGTTTTTGTACTAGTGGTCGTCTTGCTTATCGTAGTATTGACAAGTTTGATGAACAGTGGCAAAAAGTCTTAAAAGGCAGTTCTCATCTAGGTTAGCGGCAGTCTTTTGAGATGCTCCTACTACCAAGTTTGGGTCAATAAGGCACTAGTTGATGCGATTGTATCAAAAAAAAGATGTAATCTTTCCGAATTCCACAAATGTTAAGAAATTCATAATATTTTTAGCATAAAAGCCTTAAAATTAACTATCTTTAATAAGAATTACTTTACTCCGGATGATCAAAGATTTTATTGAGAGAGTGGGAGTCATGAACGTTATCATGCTCTTGGTGGTAATATCCATTATCATCGTCTCGGAATACAAGTTCCTTGCGGGGGACAAACTAGATGCTATTTTTATTGCATTTTGGGCACCGACCATACTTGGTTTTATGAACTATTTTAAGTACAAAAAATAATGGATTTCATTTTGTTATATTCCATTTTTGTAGCCATCATTTTTACGGTCTGGATGCTTTTTGTAATACGTATGTATAGAAAGTTGAAAGACTAGTAATTAAACGACCTTTTCGGCCAGCACGAAGATATTCCCCTTATTCTTGTTGAGATATGACTGAACAATACTTTGCGTTTCCAAAGTGTTCTTTTGTGGTGTTACATACCCCTGAATATCGGCCTCACTATTTATTTGTATCGATTTATCAATAAATCCATAACCACAATAGGTACCATTCTTAAGCATTACAACCGCTTCTTCCTCAGTAGTTCTCCCTTTCTCCTTAATCCATACATCGCCGACTTCAACGTCTATTTCGGCTATTGCGCTGCGTACCCGTTGGTTATAATTGATAATGGTTTCCTTATCTCGACAAATTCCCTTGCAATCGGTGATACTATAATGAGAACAACCACCATTGCCTTCCTGTAGATGACAGAATTTGGGACAAAGTGTAAAGGATTTACAAACTTCTTCCAGGTATGACCTACAGGCTGTAGGGCTGTAAAAAGTAGCCAATGGTTTGGGCACTAGTTTCATTTTGTTGTAAGCAAGATGTAGAATACCTTTTCTATCCTCATACATAAAAATACCGTAAGCCGGTACTACTTTCTTTTGTGCCCTGTTATAAAGGGGGTAATGTTTTTTGATAGCAGCCGATTCCATCAACAAGGCGACCAATTCGCTACCGGAAAGTTCAAAATCAATATCCGCAGTTTCTCGGCAAAGTCGTACTTCTTTGGAAGATTTGTCATAAAAATGCCCCAGCACTCTTTTTTTTATGTTAATGGCCTTGCCTACATAAATGATAGTTCCTTTCGAATTCTTGAAATAATAGATTCCCGGTCTCGAAGGCAATTTCATAAACGTTTCACGCGGTAAGGCCGGGGGTAATGTGGCCTCCTGCGAACGGGCGTTCAAAAAAGATTTGAAGACGGTATCAGCTCCTTCGATACGAAGTAGTTTTTTAAATAATAGCATCGTAGCATGGGCATCTCCCCTGGCCCGATGCCGATTTTCAAGCGGAATGCCCAAGGCCGAACAAAGCTTACCAAGGCTGTACGATCGGTACCCTGGTATCAACTTACGCGACAGTCGAACAGTACAGAGCTTTTTGCGTATAAAATCGATACCAATATGCTTAAGCTCGTTCTTTATGACATTGTAGTCGAAATTAACGCTATGGGCTACAAAAATGGTGTCTTGCGTAATCTCTAAAATCTTTGCGGCGATGTCTTCTAGTTTTGGGGCCCCTCGAACCGTTTCATTATCGATACCGGTGAGGCCTGTAATGAAATAAGGAATTTCACATTCGGGATCGACCAACGAAGTGAATTCCTTGACAACCTCATACCCATCGAACTTAAAAATAGAAATCTCCGTAATTCGGTTTCCTTTGATGCCGTTTCCGGTGGTCTCTATGTCAACAATGGTGTACAAAGGCGTCGTTAATAGCTGTCGAGGTTAAAGATAGCTTCTTTTCTAAACTACAGTCAAGTAGTGTTTCAAATTGCTTATCTTTTAGTTTTTAAAAGCAATCTCGTTTCATGGGAACAAAAGTATCTTATATTGGAATTCTTATTGCTTCTGGTCTGTTATGTATTTCCAGCAGCGATGAAAAGGTGGCATCTGAAATTGAGAAAGAACTTCCGAATATTATCTATATCCTGGCGGATGATTTGGGATATGGTGATATCAGTTCCTTTAATCCTAATGGAAAAATAAAAACGCCCCATATCGACAAACTGGCCGAAGAGGGCATGAAGTTCACCGATGCGCATAGTCCGTCGGCAGTTTGCACACCGACACGCTACGGAATTTTAACGGGTAGATATAGCTGGCGAAGTCCACTAAAAAATGGCGTATTGACCGGAAAGTCGAAAGCACTGATTCCGAAAGGCAGCACCACGGTAGCTTCCCTTTTGCAAAAGGCCAAATACCATACTGCATTTATAGGTAAATGGCATCTGGGTTGGGATTGGGCTCAAATCGACACGGCTAATTTTGGTGGAGAAGGCTGGGATGCGCAGGATTTTGATAACCTCGATTTTACCAAACCCGTTACCAATACCCCAAACGATTTGGGATTTGAATATGCCTACGGACATTCAGGTTCCTTGGATATGGCGCCCTATGTGTACGTAGAAGATGGGAAAATAACCGCCGAAGTGAATCACAACACCGAAAATACCGGAAAATATACCTGGTGGCGTAAAGGCCCCACAGCTTCTGATTTCGTTCACGATGATGTGACGTCTAATTTTTTTAGAAGGTCTATGGATTATATAAGAGCGAAATCAAAAGAGGATAAGCCATTCTTTTTGTATCTGGCCTTACCTTCACCACACACACCAATTCTTCCGTCCAAGAATTGGAAAGGTAAAAGTGGATTGAATCCTTATGCAGACTTTGTAGTGATGATCGATCATTACGTGGGGCAACTGACAAAGACTCTGAAAGAAGAAGGGTTGGTTGAAAACACCTTAGTCATCTTTACCAGTGATAATGGTTGTTCCCCAGAGGCCGATTTTGATGTTTTGGGAGAAAAGGGACATAAACCCAGCGGCCTATATCGAGGTCATAAGGCAGATATTTATGAAGGAGGCCATCGTGTTCCCTTTATTGCGAGATGGCCGAAGAAAATACAACCCAATTCAATTGTAGATCAAACTATTTGCCAAACAGATCTAATGGCCACTTGTGCCGACATCATAGGACTGGATATGTTGGAAAATGAAGGAGAGGATAGTTTCTCATTAGTTCCATTATTTGATACGGGAAAGAATTCCGACTACGAACGGGAAGCTACCGTTCATCATTCTATAAATGGAAGCTTTGCCATTCGTAAAGGCAAATACAAACTAATTTTTTGTCCCGGTTCGGGAGGATGGAGTTATCCAAAACCGGGAAGTGATGCAATTGCAGATTTACCACAATTTCAATTGTATGATCTGGATGAGGACGCTTCCGAGAAAAAAAATCTTTTCACATCCTGTCCCGAAAAAGTAAACGAATTGGCAACTCTGATGAAGTTATATATTGAAAATGGGCGTAGTACCTCTGGAGTAAATCAAGCGAACGCACCCTTACATTTGAATGGAGCGGAATGGCATCAAATAAAACCTATTGTTTCCTTCTAATGGATAATAACATGATAAATTTGAAACTATTTTTGGTCGGGCTTGTATTGTTGGTCTCCTCTTGTCAATCCGAAGAAATCGAAGAAAGGCCACCTAACATCGTATTGTTTTTGGTAGATGATATGGGCTGGCAAGATACTTCTGTCCCCTTTTGGGAGGAACGCACCCCTTTTAACGATCGTTACCATACCCCTAATATGAACCGCCTCGCCGCAGAAGGCATCAAGTTTACCCAGGCCTATGCCACTCCAGTTTGTTCTCCTACGCGAATAAGTCTCATGACCGGGATGAACGCCGCGCGACATCGGGTCACCAACTGGACCTTACGGAAAGATAGTATACAGCCCATGGAAAAGCGCCATGAAACACTCTACTTCCCATTTTGGAATGTAAATGGTATGAGTCCGTATGCGGGAGATTCCTTGGCCGTTCACGCCCTACCACTTCCCCAGGCACTCCACGATGTCGGTTATTATACAGCACATGTGGGAAAGGCCCATTTAGGATCCATTGGCACTCCTGGGGCGGAACCCAAAAATTTAGGGTTCGATGTCAATATTGCGGGTCATGCTGCCGGGGCTCCAGGGAGTTACCTGGGCACCGAAGATTTTGGAAACAATAACCCCAAAAGGGCCACATGGGCCGTGCCCGGTCTAGAGGACTATCATGGGAAAGACATTTTCCTTACGGAGGCTATTACGCAAGAAGCCCTGAAGGCCATTGACACCGCTGTCACCACGGCACAACCTTTCTTCCTCTACCTTTCCCATTACGCCGTGCATACGCCGATTATGGGCGATGAGCATTTTGTAAAAAAATATTTGGCAAAAGGGTTAGATTCCATAGAAGCCAAATACGCCTCTATGATAGAAGGCATGGATAAAAGTCTTGGAGATGTCATGGATTATTTGGAAGCAAAGAATATTGCCGATAATACTGTAATTCTCTTTATGTCAGACAATGGTGGGTTGAGTGCACATGCCCGGGGCGGGGAACCACACACCCATAACAAGCCACTGGCCAGTGGGAAAGGTTCTATGTACGAAGGTGGTATTCGAGAGCCTATGTTAGTGAAATGGCCCGACCATATTGAACCGAATACCAAGACCGACTTTCAGGTAATCATTGAAGACTTCTATCCCACCATTCTTGAAATAGCCGGTATCGATAGCCTGCAGACCGTTCAAAAAGTAGACGGGGAAAGTTTTGTATCGGTTTTGGAGGGAACTACATATCCGGGCATACGACCGTTGTACTGGCATTATCCGAACGAATGGGGACCGGAAGGACCCGGTATCGGGGCAGCGAGTGCGGTACGAAAAGGTGATTGGAAATTGATCTACTTTCACGCCGACCAACATATGGAACTTTACAATTTAAAAGATGATATTGGGGAAACGAACAACTTGTTCGAAACCAATCCGGAGAAAGTGGTCGAACTCGCGAAGAACCTTACCGACCATTTAAAATCGGTCGATGCACAAATGCCCGTCCATAAGACTACGGGACGAAGGGTAGACTATCCTTCGATGCTTTTGAGTAGGGAGTAATAGGAAGTAACCCAGGGCCTTCGCCTACCGAAATGGCTATATGAAAGTGCGACAAGCCCTGGGCCCATAACAGGAATCGACCCAAGGGTCCGAGGTATTGGACCAGACCCCGACGCTATCGGTCGGGGTTCGTTCAACCATCCATTTTGACAGCGTCGTACATACGACTTCTCAAAATGGGGTTTCACTAATAAAGAAACCATCGTCGGTACGATTTAGGATGAAAACTAATCCACTACCTTTAAAATACATAGGTTTTAAGAAAAGAACGGAATTCTTTCTGAACATTGCGCCAAAGTAGCAGTTGACAGTTGGTAGTAAACAGCTTGGTGCCCCTTTATAACTGCCGACTGTGAAGCGCAGTTGCCTACTTATTGGAAATTTACAGAGACTGAAAGTCTTGCACTAAAGTGCATAGTTTCATTAACAGTTGTGATTAATGAAACCAATACTCAAAAAAACTATCGGGGTTGGATTACTTCAAATAAAGAATTACTTACTATTCATATACTAATTGTAACCAATCATACAATTGTATAAAAACCTATTTAAGTTCTTTGGTACATTTATATAAATGCCCCATAACAATGAACTTAGCAGAAACAACCGATTGTCCAAACCTCCGGACCTCCTGTCACAGTTCCCTCGGCCCTAGGATTTCCGAAGTCCTTAAAAGTTGTCAATATTCGAAAAATTTGATGATCTGTGTTTACCAAATCGAGAAAGATCACTTTCTATATGGCAATATTCATTTTAAGAATCTAATTGGAACAGACTTTAATAAACTAATAGCCGAAGGTTGGCGCTTTTGGCTTTCCAAAATCGATTCAAAGGAGTCTTTGTGGATACGGAACAAGATATTCGACTTTTTTACCCTTCCCCATACTCAGGATCCACTCACCCTTAGATATCATATCACCAATGGTGAGTCTAAACAGGTTTGCATCAGGCATGAAATACGATTGCACAAAATGGAACGACAAACCATTGCCCTTAACTACTTTTTCGATGTTACGGACAAGGAACGGATAGAGCAATATTTTCAACTTTCGGACAAGGTCGATAGTTCCCGATTTTCAAAGGAGCCATCCCTGCATATATCCACTAGGGAAAAGGAGGTACTTCGTCTCATTGCCAATGGGTTTTCCTCCAAGGAAATTGCCGATATACTGTTTATTAGCAACCATACCGCCATCTCGCACCGGAAAAATTTAATTGAAAAATTTCAAGTAAAAAATACGGCCCATTTAGTCAAAACAGCAGCCGAGTTTATTAACCTGTAGCCATTCAACCAGCTCAAATTCAACCATGCCAAACTAAAAATCCCCAAAAATGGGGATTGCTTTGAAGGTCATTTCTTTAAAACTTGCAGGTAATAATGGATGAACCTCCCCCATCCACTAATTACCAACCTCCCCTACCCTTTCCCCCAAGATAAATCCCCCCGATCTGTTATTTGAACTTAATCGTATGTACTATGATTCATTCGACCTTACGATTCCTCACCAGGTCAATCAATGACTATCTAAAGATCAAGAATAGCCTTGATGAGGATAAGGTTTTCCTGACCCATGTTTCTGGCGAGGCGGGCTTGGCCATTCCCGACAAAGCCCTAGGCTTGTCATTGGTCAATATCGAAGAAGAAAAAGTTTTCAAGGAACAGAGTGCAGCTTTTATTAACGGCAATGGCACCGTAGAGTATCGAAATCCAGAGTTAAAACTAAACCTCTACATCCTAATTTCTGCTAACTACCAGAACCAAAACCTGAACGATCCTTCGGACGACTATTATGAAGGACTAAAGCAACTGTCTTACGTGATTTCCTTTTTCCAGTCTAAAAACGTTTTCACCCATGACAATACCCCAGTGCTGGCAGCTGAGGAACCAAAAATCAAAAAATTGATTTTGGAACTCTACTCGTATTCCTTTGAACAGATGTACAACTTCTGGAGCGTACTGGGCACTAAGTATCTTCCTTCCGTCCTGTACAAAGTACGATTGATCACTATTCAGGAAGAAGAATTGATCAGTGATGCACTGCCCATCGAAGAAATTGATATCCTGGCTAAAAATAAAGAAACGTGACCACCAAATACAACAGACTGTTTTCATTATCGATCATGCACGAGTATTTCAAGAACGGTGTTAACAAGACGCTTGTCCTAAAACCTGATAACCGTACAAGAACGTTGTTACGCAACGGGCAAATGCTATTCAAGACATTGGGCAACAATGCCATTGTACTTTTTAAAGCAGACAGTGATAAAACTTCTCCTTTCATAGATCTAGGCGAGGACGTAGGCCTTAGGTTCTACCTCACTTCTGAAAGAAGTGATGAATTCTTTAACACGACCAAGTTGGATACTACCGAGAAGTATGTTGTTGGCAACAAACTCTATTTCACCAATGACCCGGGTAATGCCAGCAGCGACCCGGGGACACCCGAGGTATTGACACACAACCTGATAGATAAAGCCTTTGCCAGATTGTTCACCTATACCTTCTCCCTGAACACGACCCATACCAAGACCAAATTCAAAATGACCGATAGTGAAGGTAACTTGGTTTCTGTAGGTAAGGACGCAGACGGAAACGACCTGCCCACGACCTTAAACCTCACCCGGGACGACAGCAAACAATTTCAGCAACAGGTAGATATAAGGAACAAGGCCACCGGCATTTATACAATTACTATTACGAACGACGCTGACGCTATTACCTTAAAGGAAGAAACGGTATTGATCGATGATGGGGCAATACAGCAGGGGGTCTTGGGAATAGTAGATATCAAATACAATACCCCGACCGGTCATATGTACGGAGCTACCGAATATTACCAGTTAAAGTTCGAAAGAAAAATGGCCTTCTGGAAATACTTAGTGGTCAATAAAACACAATCGATCGATCTATCCGATCCAGCAACCAATTTAAGCATTGAGGATTCTCCTACTGGCGGGGGACCTCCCTACATAAACGTAAACTTTGATCTCGAAGGTACAGAGCCACACCCCGACATCAAGGTAAAAGGTTTTGATACCGTTGTCTTTAAATCCAGCGACGCGATTCCAAGCTATGAAGAACCCAAACTAAACGTAAAGCTTGTCTTAAAGCCATCGGACAAAGTAGTGGTAGAACACCTATCGAACCCGCCGGTCAACACAGTAGAAAAGGAAAATGGTGGAGATCTGGAAAAAGAAATATTTGTATTCATCTAAAAAGAGAAAAAAATTATGGCAGATTACAAAACACCGGGCGTATACATTGAGGAAATCAGTACGCTCCCAGCATCGGTAGCTCCCGTAGCTACAGCCGTTCCTGCTTTTGTTGGTTACACCGAAAAAGCGATAGTGGATAATGTGGCGATCGACCCGGCAACGACAAGGACCGCTGTTCGAATTACGTCTATGCTCGAATTTATCGAGCACTTCGGAGGGCCTTTTCAAGAGTACTACCGGGTGACCCTGACAGACCCTGCAGCAGGAGAAACTGAAACTCAAATAGCCGTGACGAGTGTGGGCACCACGCCGGTCGAATCTCCCTACATACTTTACTACCAAGTTAGGATGTTCTACGCGAACGGCGGGGGAACCTGTTATATCGTATCGGTAGGAACCTATAACAATAATGATGATGATCCTGCCACATTTCCAGTAGATGCAGACATTCCTACCGCTGCCACGGATATAGATGGGACCGCCCTCAACGAAGGGCTAGCTGCCTGTGAAGAAATTGATGAGATTACCATACTGACCGTTCCCGAGGCAATGATGCTCGATGATGGCAATAGAAAAACGATTTACGACAATATGCTCATCCAATGTGATAAGCTACAAGATCGTTTCGCAGTCTTAGATGTAGCGGCAAGCGAATCATCTACTGTTTTCAATGATGGAAACTTTTTCAGAAATAATCACATAGGTCCAGATTATTTAAAGTACGGAGCTGCATATTATCCTTCCTTGGAGACGCAAATCGAGTATTCATTTTCCAACGATACCGTTAGTATCATTGATTCGACCACCGGAGGAAATGGCGCCCTTTGGGATGGTCAACGATTGAGTGCCATCATCAGCGGGCAAACATTAGCCGGAACCGATATTCCCTTAAACGCCACTGCGATCATCACCATTGAGCCCACCAATATGGTAGTTGGCGATACGGTTCGCATTGGAACAGAAACCCTAACCGGAGTGGGCGCAGCGCCCGGTAATGCGAATGAATTTGAGATTGGGGCGAGCCCGAACGGAACCGCACAAAATCTAAACTCGGCAATAAACAATTTACCTACGACCGGTGCTACTTCCCAAAGGTCGAATAACGTGATTACCCTAACTGCCAGTGCGAATGGTGCGGCGGGCAATACTTTGGAGATTGAATACACACCATTTTCGGGTATGGGCGCCACCCTATCCGGCACTACTTTTAGTGGTGGCGTGGACCGATTTGTCGATACTGAACTTTACAACCGGATCAAGAAAGAAATTCAGAAAAACAAGGTCGCATTATATCCCTGCGGTGCCATGGCAGGTATCTATGCTTCTGTAGATAGGGACCGAGGTGTTTGGAAGGCACCTGCCAACGTAAGCGTAGCCTTGGTCAAAGAGCCTGTCATACAGGTCACGTCGGCCGAACAAGCAGACCTAAATGTAGACGCCACCACAGGAAAATCAATTAATGCAATCCGGTTTTTTAATGGGAAAGGAATCATTGTTTGGGGAGCCAGAACCCTCGCGGGCAATGATAACGAATGGCGTTACGTACCCGTGCGTCGCTTCTACAACTTCATGGAAGAATCGATCAAGAAAGCAACCGAGTTTGTCATTTTTGAACCCAACAGCAAACCCACTTGGGTCAAGACCAAGGCGATGATCGAAAACTTCTTAACACAACTATGGCGAGATGGTGCATTGGCAGGAGCAAAACCCGAGCATGCCTTTTTTGTAAAGGTCGGTCTCGGGGAAACGATGACCGCTGTGGACATTCTGGAAGGTAGAATGAATATCGAAATTGGTGTGGCCGCTGTACGACCAGCAGAATTCATCATCCTTAAATTCTCTCACAAATTACAAGAATCGTAACCTAATTTTAAACTTATACACTATGCCTACCTATAACACACCCGGAGTATATATTGAAGAGATTTCGACCTTACCGGCCTCCATTGCGCCAGTTGCAACCGCCGTACCCGCCTTCATTGGGCACACGGCAATCACTGTGGACGAAGATGGAGCCGACATTAAATTCAAACCGCAAAGAATTACCTCCATGCTTGAATATATAGAACTATTCGGAGGTGCAGTCGATGAAAGTATTACAGTGAACATTCGAGATACTTTTGACGCTTCCGACAACGTGCTGGAGCGCACCTTCTCATCGGTGCTAAGCGGAACGGCCTCCGATTACATACTGTATCATTGTATGAGCCTGTATTTTGCAAATGGCGGTGGGCCATGCCATGTAGTTTCCGTCGGTGGCTACAGCGACCCCATTATCGTAGGTGATGGTTCCACTACCGGTCTGGCCGGTGGGCTCACCGGGGGACTGAGCGCTATTGAAAAAGTAGACGAACCTACCCTTTTGGTATTTCCGGAGGCTACCAGATTGGCCACACAAGGGGAATACGGTTTGGTCGTAGTCGCAGCACTGACGCTCTGCAATAAAGTACAAGATAGATTTACAGTGGCAGATTTTAAGGGCGACATTACCGACACCACACAGACAGAAAGTTACCGGACCGCACTAGGAATGAACTACTTGAAATACGGGGCGAGCTACGGTCCCGATCTAAAAACAACCTTAAACCACGGATACGCGGATACCTCGGTAACCATAAGTCATCTGCAAGAAGATGGCGGCACCGGAAGTCCTTTACCGGGAGGTGCAGAAGATTTTAGTGGCGCCCTGACCGGCCTTGAAGCGGCAAATCCTAGTATCTACCGCTCGGTCATTGCCGAAATTGGCAAGTTATATGTAGTGCTTCCCCCATCTCCCGCCATCGTAGGGGCTTATGCCCGGGTAGATGCCGATAGGGGGGTATGGAAGGCACCTGCCAATGTGGGACTTAATTCTGTTTTGGCCCCAATGGTTTTAGTAACCAATGAGATGCAGGACAACCTGAACGTGGATCCCTCCACCGGAAAATCAATTAATATCATTCGAGCGTTTTCCGGAAAAGGTATCTTGATTTGGGGTGCCAGAACCTTGGCCGGTAATGACAACGAATGGCGCTATGTCCCCGTAAGAAGGTTATACATTTTTATTGAGGAATCGGTAAAAAAAGCAACAGAATTCGTGGTCTTTGAACCCAATAGCAAACTCACTTGGGTAAGGACAAAGGCGATGATCGAAAACTTCCTGATCGGACTTTGGAGGGAAGGGGCATTGGCCGGGGCAAAACCCGAAGATGCTTTTTTTGTAAAGGTGGGACTTGGCGAAACGATGACCGCACAAGACATTTTGGAAGGGAGAATGAATGTAGAAATTGGTCTGGCCGCCGTGAGACCGGCAGAGTTTATCATTCTTAAGTTCTCTCACAAGCTACAGGAGTCTTAACCAATCCACTATACATTTAAGATGAATAGGTTTTGGGAAAAGAATGAAAGTCTTTTTGAACATTGTGCAATAGTAGGTGTGGGCAGTGGACAGTAAACAGCTTGGCACGCTATAGAACTGCCTAGTGCCACTGCCAACTTGTTGAAGATTTATAACCCCGAAATTTCGAGGGAAAGTCTTGCACTAAAGTGCATCGTTTCAACTAATGATGGTGACCAATGAACTGGCTTGATATAGGCATTTCAGGTATCAAATTCCAAACTTGGAACACAGAATGAAAGCATCGGGGAATTAAACCCGCAAAGATTAAAAATCGATAAATAAACAATAATTAAAACAATACATTATGGCTATCAACTATCCCGTTTCGGTATTTCATTTTCAAGTAGAATGGGGCGGAACACGTATTGGATTTACAGAAGTTTCCGGTTTGTCGGTAGAACTTCAATCCATAGATTACAGAGAAGGAAATGCAGCTGAATACCATGTTACCAAAATGCCAGGTATTCCACAGTACTCGAACATTACGTTAAAAAGAGGCATGTTTAGGGCCGACAATGAGTTTTTCCAATGGCTCAATACGGTTTCCTTGAACGAAATTGACCGAAGGGACATCACCATAAGCTTATTGAACGAGGAACACGAACCTGTAACGGTTTGGAAGGTAAAATCGGCTTGGCCATGCAAGGTAGAAGGTCCATCCCTCAATTCTACCGGCAACGAAGTGGCTGTAGAAACCATCGAGTTATGTCATGAGGGACTTAACATAGAATTTGTCTAAACACGATGGCCAATTACTATCCACCTGTCGGTTTTCATTTTCGTGTAGACATTGAGGGAATCACTTCGGACGGGAATGACATTCGTTTTCAGGAAGTGTCCGGTTTGAATGCCAGCGTAGGGGAATACACCTATAACGAAGGGGGTGAGAATCGATTTGTTCATAGACTAGCGGACAGGGTTACCTATGAAAAATTGGTGCTAAAAAGAGGACTATTAATTGGATCAAAATTGATCGCATGGTTTAAAGATGCTGTGGAGTCCTTCAAATTCGACCCCAAAGATGTTATCGTAACCCTACTGAATGCAGACCATGAACCATTGGAATCTTGGAGCTTCGTGAAAGCGTACCCCGTAAAATGGTCCATTTCAAATTTTGGGGCACAACAGAACGAAATTGTAATCGAAACAATCGAATTGAGTTTTCAATATTTCCGAAGATTGGAAGTAAGCTAAAAAAACAATATGCCAGTCGAAATCAGAGAATTTATCATTCGCACTACGGTTGATAAGCAGAACAAAACATCGAACACCGGTTCATCTGGTGAGGACTGTTCCACGCCCTCACCAACAGAGACCGGTCAAGTACAAGCAAATGAAGTCTTGAAAATGATCAAGAATCAAAACGAACGATAATGGGACTATTGGATGGCATTTTGTTAAAGATGATGATCTTTTCGTACCACGCCGATGAAAATGGCATGCCGAAAGGCCTACCTATCCCCTATCCGGTAATGTACAACCCTGAAAAATTATCCAAAAACATTGCGGTAAACTACCAAGCACAATGCGTCCCGGGCGACAATAGCCAAGAGCAAAGCTTTCACAGTGTGCAAAGTGGGGAAGTCACCTTTGAATTTCTCTTCGATGCTACCGGAACTTCCGTAAATTCTATCAATGGGGATGTGGCCAGTGCTATAGGCGGGGTAGACCTTGAAATAGAACTATTTCTAAAACTTACGGGAGATGTAGATCCCGAAGAACATAAGCCCAGAAGCCTTACCCTGGTATGGGGAACCTTCATCTTCAATTGTAAGCTCAAAAGCGCTAAGGTCGATTACACTATGTTCAGCGGAATTGGCAGACCCCTGAGGGCTACCGTTACCGCAACTTTTGTGGGACACGAATTCAGGGTGATCCAGGCGGCACTGAACAAATTGTTTTCCTCCGACCTGACCAAGGTTCATATTGTAAAGGCAGGGGAGACACTTCCCTTGATCGCCAATAACGTATACGGTAATCCCACCTACTATGTTGAAATAGCCAAAGCCAACAATTTGTCAAATTTTAGAAACATCAGGCCGGGACAGGAAATAGTACTGCCCCCGGTAGAAAAACAGCGAACCTAAATGCTATTAGCCAATTTAAATATCCCCACGGGGACCGAAAGGCCTTCCTATCGAATACTGGTCGATGGCACTGAATTGGATGGTGCTTTCACCGTAAGCAATATGGCCGTGACCAAAGCGGTCAACAAGATTCCGACCGCCCGTATTGAATTGGTCGACGGCAATGTGGCCGAAGCAGATTTTGTCTCTAGCAATGAAGATACCCTTATTCCCGGGAATGAGATAGAAATAAAATTTGGCTATCTCGGGGAGGAAGAAACCGTCTTTAAGGGCATCATAGTAAAACATGGTATCAAGACCATGGGAACCGATTCAAATTCCCTGCTCCTCATTGAAGCAAAGGATGCTGCCGTGAAATTAACGATAGGGAGAAAAAACAGGTACTTTTCCGATAGTACCGATAGCGATGTATTACAGGTCATCTTGGGAGCATATAGCGATATTACCCCAGAAATTGAGGCTACAAATACCTTACATGCCCAAATGGTGCAATATTACTGTACCGATTGGGATTTCTTGGTGGCTCGTGCCGAAACCAATGGACAACTGGTCACAGCAAATGACGCCACTATCAAAACAGCGGCACCCGATTTTGCACAGGAACCTGTGGCCAATCTGACATATGGACAAAATATCCTGGAATTTGATTTTGAGATGGATGCCAGAAACCAATTTGCAGCCATTGAGACCAGCGCTTGGGATACTGCAAATCAAGAAGTAATAACGAGCAGCAATCAACCTCAGGAGGTTACCGAACTGGGAAACCTGTCTTCTACCGAGCTCTCTGATATCATAGGGGTAGATCCGCTTGGCTATCAACATACGGGGTCTTTAAACCAAGAGGAACTGCAATCCTGGACCAACGCAAGAATGCTAAGAAGTCAATTGTCCAAAATCGTCGGAAGAATCAAAATTTTGGGCAACAACGAGATCAAGCCAGGAGATCTTATCAATATTGAGGGCATGGGAGATCGCTTTAACGGAACCGCTTTCGTATCCGGGGTGAGCCATTCCTATGCGGCTAACTGGAATACCCACTTGCAAATAGGGCTGGATGCGAAGTTCCTCACCGAAAGTTACGATAATGTACAGGCCATTCCCTCATCGGCCCTATTACCTGCCATCAGTGGTTTGCACGTAGCAAAGGTAACCGCCATTCACGACGATCCGCTGGGAGAAAACAGAATAAAGGTAAAACTACCCTTGATCAGTACCGAAGAGGAAGGAACCTGGGCACGAATAACCACCTTGGACGCCGGGAACAACAGAGGTAGTTTCTTTATGCCTGAAATAGATGATGAGGTAATCGTCGGATTCCTGAACGATGACCCGAGGAACCCTATCGTCATCGGAATGGTGCACAGCAGTGCAAGTCCGGCACCCTTTGAGGCGACACAAGAAAACGACGAGAAGGGCTTTGTAACGAGGAGCGAGATGAAATTGGTCTTCGATGATGGTAAAAACCACATCCTTTTTGAAACACCCAATGGCAATAAGGTACTCTTGTCCGAAGAGGAAGGGGCCATTCAAATTGAGGATGAAAACGGAAATCAAGTGACCCTGAACGGCGATGGAATTTTATTGGACAGTACGGGAGATGTAAACATCAAAGCCTCGGGCGATGTGAATATTGAAGGGGCCAATATCAATGTAAAAGCACAATCGGCCTTTAAGGCAACCGGTTCCTCAGGTGCGGAAGTGTCATCCAGTGGCACGGCGACCATAAAGGGATCTTTAGTACAAATAAATTAAAAAAAGCATATGGGAGCACCAGCTGCAAGAATAAATGATATGCATGTATGTCCGATGGTAACGGGAACGGTACCACATGTTGGGGGACCCATTTTACCTGCGGGGGAGCCTACGGTACTTATTGGAGGAATGCCAGCGGCCAGAGTTGGTGATATGGCCACCTGCACAGGACCTCCAGATACCATTATTGCCGGTTCCGGCACCGTGATGATCGGAGGAATGCCGGCAGCTAGGTTAGGTGATTCAACCGCCCATGGAGGCACGATCATCTTAGGGGAATTTACAGTTTTAATAGGATAAAGCATGGCCATTAAAGACGATCATACGATAGACAATAAGGGGTTTCTTGGAAGAGGATGGAAGTTTCCTGTAGCATTTGCCCGTGGAAATAATGGGGTGGCGCTGGTACAACACGAAGAAGACGTGAGGGAAAGTCTGATCATACTACTCACCACCATTCGAGGGAGTAGATTGCTGCGCCCCAACTATGGTACCAGTGTGCGAACGCTCATATTCGAACCGCTAGATGCCAATACGGCGACCTATATCTCCGAAGAGATCAAGAAAGCCATCCTTGTACACGAACCAAGGGTTTTTGTAGACAAGGTAGCGGCACTGCAAGAATCTTTGAACGGTACGCTACAAGTGACTATAGATTATACCATTATTTCTAGCAATACCCGGTCGAATCTGGTATTCCCCTTCTATCTGAACGAAGGAACAAATATTTTGGAATGAGCGAGAATTGTTTTCATAACAATCCCTTAAGAAGGGATGGCACTAGCCAACAGCAGCGTACATTGAATACCCTGTTGCCATCCTATGTGGCCGTAGATGAAAGAAGCATGAAAGACCTGCTGGCCTTCGTGCAACTTTTTGGGGAAGAAATCCACTTTTATAATGAGAAGAATGAAATTGATTCCCATTGGGCAGATTTTTTCGCGATAACCAATGAGGAATGGGAGTCCTTTTCTTTGGAGAGCTATTTGGCCAAACTAAAGATCGATCAATTTACCAGGCCACATGAGGCCTTGTTCTTTGGTTTTCTCTACATGTTCAAAGTGGTACAGGAAGATATCAATACCATTACCGGCAGACACCTTGATTTCTACTACAAAGATGTCTTACAGCTCAAGGAAAAGCCCGCAGAACCGGACAAGGTCTCCGTCATCTTTGAATTGGCCAAACACGTTGACAGCCATTTATTAAAAGCCGGAACGGCACTGAAAGCCGGTAAAGACAATACAGGTGTCGAAGTTACCTATAAACTGAACGAGGATACGGTAATCAACAAAGCACAAGTGGTGGAGATCAAAGCGCTTTTTGCCAATATCTTCAATGTATGGGGCGGACAGGCCGGCTACCCAAAAACAGATCATAGCATCTACAGTTCCCCAATAGCCAACTCAGCCGACGGTCTGGGAGAAAAAATAGAAACAGAAGAACAGGATTGGCGTGTTTTTGGACGTCCCGCATTTGTAACGGATGAAAAAGACCCATCGGGCAGCAAAATTCCGGACAGACCAGAAGGCCAAATTGGATTTGCGATCGCAAGCCCATTGCTTTTTTTGGCCGAAGGCAAACGGAAAATTGAGCTCTTGTTATCCGTTGACCTTCCTTCTCGAAAACCGGATAAGACATCTTTTTTTAAAAATCCAACATTCCTAAAAAAAAGGGATACTTCAAAAAACACCATAGACATAAAGAATCAGTTATCCCTATTCTTTTCAGGAGCGGAAGAATGGTTGACCGTAAATGACCTAGATGCTATCGAAGCGGTACTGTTTTATCACAACCCCCGATCCAGAAAAAAACCGATATTCAGCAACCGACTAGGAACAAAACGCTTAAAGGAGCCTACCTTGGGCGTAGCGAAAGAGCCGGGCTGGAAGATAAAGATTACCGCCCATCTGAACCCGGATCAACCTGCCGTAGTGGCCTATGACAATGAGGTATTCCAAGAACACATCCATACCAAATGGCCCGTTTTAAAAGTGCAGATCAATACCACTGAAACCAATAAAGATTCGCTTTATAAAACCCTTAAAAAAGCGGCCATACGAAACACCGAACTCGCTGTTGAAATCGATGGGTCGGAAAACGACATTCCCGGAATTAGGAATCTAGTGGTTCAAAATGACAACGGCACCTTGGACCCTACGAAACCGATGTCGATGTTTGGTAGCCAGCCTCATTTGGGGAGTAAATTATTAATAGGTTCCAAGGAAGTATTTCAAAAGAAGTTAGATCATCTGACCTTACGATTTCAATGGGTAGATCTACCACAGAATTCTTTGGGATTTAACGGCCACTATAAGCACTACCATGTCGAAGGTACCACAGACGACCGGAACAACTCGGAATTTAAAACAAAAATCGAAGTGCTCAGTAAAAAAGAGTGGGAAAGTATTACGGATAGCACACAGCTTTTTACCAATTCCTCTGGAAATGATATTGCCGACAATGTGCGGCTCCCCTCTTCCGAAGAGGGAAGTACGATCAACAATTCAAGCAGTGCCTTAAAAAGTATTAAGAGAAATGTTGAACTAGGGGATTTCGAGGAATACGATACCGGTCTCTCCAAGGGTTTCATGCGGCTCTCCCTTAAGGGAATGGATTTTGGTCATAAGGAATTTCAAAATGCTTATGCCTACCATGCCATCAATATGGCCAATGAAGCCGATACCAGCGGTACTAGCGAACCTATCAATACTTTTAAATCCAACATTTTCTCCAAAACGAAGGCAGATTTAACGGTCAAAAATAACGACGAATGGACCTTGCCCAACCCACCTTATACCCCCACTATAGAGGAGCTTTCCCTTTACTACCGATCTACGGTCTCATTTAATATGGACACCTTGACTACAGAAGAAGAGGATGCCCATATTGTTGAGCAGTTTTTTCATTTAGAACCCTTTGGCAACTATGAGGTAGACCTTAACAAAACGTCTAACACCTTGTTCCCGGTAATGGCCGATGAGGGCAGTCTCTTTATAGGCATTGAACATTTAAACCCACCACAAACCTTGGCCCTGTTAATACAAGTGGCCGAAGGCAGTGCCAACCCTGAAAGGGAGAAGCAAGAGGTGCAATGGAGCTATCTTTCCGAAGAGCAATGGAAACCCTTTGACCAATATACGCTGTTAAGCGATGGCACCAATGGTCTGCTCACCTCTGGAATCGTGAAATTTGATGTTGCGAGAACCATTTCAAAAGGAAACTCCAGGTTATCTCCCGATTATTATTGGTTAAAGGCCAGTGTTAGAAAACAGTCCGATGCCGTTTGTGACATCATCGCTATACGGGCACAGGCAATCAGTGCCTCTTTCCATGATGTCGGAAACGATCCGAAATTTTTGGAGAATGCCTTGCCTAAAAAGACGATTTCCAAATTGCTCAATGCCGACGCAGCCATTAAAAAACTTGAACAGCCTTATGCCTCATCCGATGGTAAGGCACCAGAAAAGGAAAAGGCCTTTTACACCAGGGTCAGTGAAAGACTACGGCATAAGAACAGGGCGATTACCATATGGGACTATGAACATTTGATCTTGGAGAAATTCCCAAAAGTCTACAAGGTAAAATGTATTAACCATACCCTTTTTGACGGAACCATCACCAACTATAGCGAAACCGCACCCGGGCATGTTTCCCTAGTAATCATAGCCAATGTTCAGAACAAAAACGCCGTAGACCCCTTACGACCCAGGGCCAGCTTGGACCAATTAAGTGAAATAGGCTCCTTTATCGAGGCTATAAAGCCGCCCTGCGCCATGCTTCATGTAAAAAATCCGCTGTATGAAGAAATCAAAGTAGACTTTCAAGTGAAGTTTCATCAAGGGGTCGATGTAGGGTACCATTTATCAAAATTACAGGAAGATATCAAGTATTTTCTATCACCCTGGGCCTCCAATTGTGCTACCGACATTGTTTTTGGTGGAAAAATCCATAAATCCGTCATCCTAAATTTTGTAGAAGAACGGTCCTATGTAGATTATGTGACCTGCTTTAAAATGTACCATATCATAGCCGAAGACCCCGATAACAATCCTACCAAGGATGTAGATGAAGCTATTGCCCTGACCTCGGTTTCCATTATTGGGTCTGCAGATGAGCATGCGATCAAGGAGATTGCCGCCAATGCCAGTGATCAGTGTCAATGTGAAGACAATATGATTCAAAGTACCAAAGAACTAACGGTAGTGGATAATTGCTAAATAAAAAGTCAGAATGAGCGAATCGCAAACCATATCAAAACAATTACCTGCCTTAAAAAGCATGCACTACGAGACGCTTCGCGAACTGGGCATACAACATATTCAGCAACTAGCGGGTAAATTATGGACAGATTACAACACCCATGATCCTGGCATTACCATCTTAGAAGTGCTTGGCTATGTACTTACCGATATTGGATACCGTATCAATTACAGCATCAAGGACATTCTTGCACAGAAATTAGGCAATCCGGACTATTACGACATAAAAAACTTCTATACCGCCTGTGAAATACTCCCGGTCTGCCCAGTGACTTTTAATGATTTCAGGGAAATCATGATCGATGTCGAAGTGGTCGACGATAGTGGGTCCGAACCTCAATACTATGGCGTCAAAAATGCATGGATCGACAAATCTCCCGATGCTGAGCACGCAATTTTTGTAGATAAGAAAAAAAGCAAGCTGAGTCTTTCCCCCGTCCCAGGGCAAGCCAAGCAAGAGCAGTTTTATGTGAAAACCCTTTATGACATATTGCTCGAATTCGATAAGAATACCAAGTATGGGGACTTGAATGAAAATAACATTGAAGGAGATTTTGTGCTCTATGAATTCCCGGCCTTGGAACTGCTGCAGGGACTAAAGATTGTCGCAAAGATTACGTTTCCCACATGGGATGATGAAATTGATTGGTCTAACTATGATGCCGTACGTAATGGCGTCATAACCGTGAGTCTTAACTTTTTGAACGTGGCCGATGGCTATGACCTTACCTATGCAGTAGCCGATGATAAAAGAGTAGTGCTGTCAACAACTGTTAATTCCAAACCCATACCTGCCCTCGGGAACCTGATGACCCAAGTGAATGATTTTCTATATGACCCTACAGATGGTTTGATCGTAAAATATGTGGAAAAAATAGCCATCATTCACAACATTGTGGAAGAGGTGAAGATCCGCTTGCATCAAAACCGAAATCTATGTGACGATTTCTTTAGGGTCAATGCATTAAAGGTTGAAGAAATCCTGGTCTGCGCAGACATTGAACTAGACAATCTGGCCGACGTTGAGGAGACCGAAGCCGCCCTATTTTATGCCATCTCCAATTTTCTCTCTCCGACCGTATATTTCTATACCCTAGAGGAAATGCTGAACCAATGTGCCATAAAAAATAAGTATATCATTGAGGCCATTCATACCGGAGAAAAAAAAGTCACAATCAACACCCAGCTTACCGAAGATGTTGGCAGTGAAGATATCGTATCTATTGCAGGCGATGAAGTCATTGCCGGTGAATATACCGTGAACTGTATCAAGAAAAATGAGCTAAATCCTGCTTTTACCGATATCTACGTAGAAGAAGAAATCAAGGCCGACACCTATGCGGAAGAAACCGTTCTTTTCGTCGGAAAAATAGACGAAAATCTCTGTAAGACGGTCGATGAAATTTTTGAGGGTCCAAAGCTAACCCATGGCTTCATTGATGAAAAAGAACTGGAAGCCGCCCAGTTGTCCAAGGTAATCCATGTTTCCGATTTGATTCGAATTATCATGGACATTCCCGGTATAAAGGCAGTACGAAATATACAGATAGCGAACAAGCCCCAGGACAATGACGATGGAATAAGCGAAAAAAGTGTCAAATGGTGTCTGGAACTAGCTTGGGAACATAAATATGTACCTAGGTTGAGCCTAGACAAATCCAAGATCACCTATTACAAAGATCAATTGCCTTTTTTGGCCAATGACGAGGTGGTACGCACGCTGTTAGCAGCGCTCGAAGCCGCTGACCGGCCTCAAAAAATACGTTACCCCAAAATGGATATCGATCCGCCATTGGGAGCGTTCAAGGATATTGAAAACTATGTATCGTTACAAGAAGAGTTTCCCGATATCTATGGGGTGGGGAGTTCGGGCATCCCCGATCTATCTTCCCTGGAAGGATTTAAAAAGGCCGAGCGACTAGGAAAAGTAAAACAGTTGAAAGGGTTTTTGACCTTTTTTGATCAGTTAATCGCCAATGAGTTGGCTCAGCTCAATGGTGTAAAAGACCTGTTCTCCATGAACGGGGAGAAAAATGAGTTTGGAGAGTACCAAATAGACCACACCTATTTTTCCAAACCCCTGTATGATGTTATTCCCAACGGAACTCCCTTATATAGGGACAAGGCCGGTCATTTAGCAAGTCTTGGAAGCATGGTTGAAAGTGAAGATCTTTATATTGAAAGACGAAACAAATTCTTAGATCATCTGCTGGGGAGATTTGCCGAGACCTTTACAGATTATGCGATACTGGCCCATAAAATTGATAAGGAAAAGGCAGGTTTAGACCTCATAGAGGATAAGTTACAGTTTTTAGACCGCTATCCCGCCATAAGTGCAGAAAGAGGCAAAGGATTTAATTATTTGCAACAGTGCTATCAATGGCATATCGATACCATTTCGGGTGTGGAACAGCGGGCTTCGTTCCTTTTAGGGATTGACAAGAAAGAAGTCCAAAATTTAAATTTTAGTCCGAATTTTACCATAGACCCTTCCGCCGCAGGTTTCATCATTTCAGACGACGCTGCAACGCCCCTACTTCGGCAAAACGAAGATTTGGAAAATGAGCAGGCCGTGAAGGAATTATTGGAGCGACTTATTCAAGTGGGGCTATGCCGTAGCAACTACACCATTATGGCCGAGGAAGGTGGGCAATTTTCCTTTCAACTTCTTTGTGACGGACGACCGCTGGGTATCAGTATTAAAAATGATTTTACCTCGGAAGCCGAGGGAGGTGATGCCGAGACCGCCATACAACAGCTAATCGAAGTTTTAAAAAGGGAGCACCTCAACAATCATGAGGCCAATAGAAAAAACCTGACCTGCGCGTTCGAGAATTATTTTACTTATTCCCTGACCGCCGACCTAACTCCCACAGCACCTGACCTGCCCACTTTTTCCTTGAGTTACACGCTATATTCCAAGGCCTTTGAATTCACAAATGCCTTTAAAATTCTTCAAGGTGAAATCGTCGAGGAGGTACAATTAGAGGATACGGAAACCCTACCCCTTACAGAAGCCCAAGTCCTTAGAAAAGGAGAAGCCAGAATACCAAAGTTACTCTGGGAAGTCGTATTTAGCGCAAGCGATAGACGCTACTACCACTTGGATGCGGCCATAACCCCCTACCGTTTTCAACTTCATAACAAAAAAGGAGTGTTACTGGGAAATAGCCCCGGCAAGGACTTCAACGCCTCATTGGCAGACCAGATCAAAAACAGTACCAGCAACACCCTTCAAATTATAGAATCTACTGCAAACGATGGGCATTACACCATCAGCGATGCCATCGCAAAAGGTCCTAACATAGAAATCGAATTGGACGAGACACTTCCCGCTGCTATTTTTGATGGAAAGGCGATTTGGGAAGAAAGCTTTGAGATTCAGGAAATTAATTTAGACGAGCGCTATCTCAAGACCACCACGGATGTTAGCGCAAACTTTTTGGTGGGCGACACTTTTGAAATACGGGGATCTTCGAGTAATAACGGTGTTTATTCCATACGGGAAATCACAAAACAAGGTGGTAAAACCCTATTAAAGTTTTGGGAGCCTATCCCAACCGATGTGCCCGATGGTGCGATTGTAGATCGTCATTCGTTTGAAATGGTCGGTGTCAATGGGAACACCGTTACGGTAAAAGGTGGGGAAGATGAAAAAAACATTCAGAAGTTAGTCGATTTCGTTACTACCGCCTTCCTGCGCCATGAGGGTATGCACCTTATAGAACATACCCTTTTAAGACCCCGTATCAATGAAGAACTATTTGCTTCCTTAGCACCTAAGTCTTTGGTGTCTTTGGGCGGCAGTAGTGCACAACTGATCTTTCCGAAAAGAAGCAACATTCTAAAAGTAGATGTGCAAACCAATACCGTACTTATTGAAGATAATATCAAGGCGGAAATGAAAGGGAATACCATCCATATAGCCGGGGGGCCCTATGATGGTAATGAATTCAGTGTAGTTAAGATCAACACACAGGCAGGCAAATCAAGGTTGACCATAGACGAGAACCTGAAATTCGATGTACCGCTACCTGCCTTTGAAAATGGAGCGATCCAATATACAACACAGGTAGAAATCACCAAGACCAAGCCTACTTCCAATACCCTAGTGATTGGTGATGACGCCGTAAAGGATATCCTGGTAGATGACATGGTAACCCTTATCAACCCGGAGAAGTCGAGGAACGAAGGCCAGTACCGGGTTCAAAATGTAAAAAAAGTGGGATCTACCTATGAAATTAAACTGATGTCAAAATTGCAATGGGTACGGGATCAACTGCTCCCCATCTATTTAGATCAGGATTGCGAAGCCTGCCAGATAAGTGATGTGTATTCCTGTATTGCCACGGTCATCTTACCCTATTGGGCACATCGCTTCATCAATATAGACTTTAGAAAGTTTGTCGAAAAAACCATTCGCCTGGAAACCCCTGCTCATGTCCTCTTGAATATTTGCTGGGTAAACTGTGAACAAATGCAGGACTTTGAGCAAGCCTATAAAACATGGCTCCTAGAGATCAACAAGCCCATTTGGAACAAGCCCGAGCTTTCCAAAGCGCTCAACAATTTTATCGCGGCCTTGACCGCGAGTAGAAACATATACCCTACGGGTACCTTGCACAGCTGCGATGAAGAAGAATCGTTAGAAGGTGCCATCATATTGAATAATTCCGTTTTAGGAACCTAAAAAGTTACGTCATGAGCATTTTAATAAACAATCATCCCATTTTCGAAGACAATCAGGTACTCACCAGTGGGCAGCTCAATCAATTACACAACTATCTAGACCAGCAGACGAGATTAACCCGCTCTTGTCTCATAGGAATGGGGATTGCCTGCGGTCTGGAAATAGCGGTAACGACCGAAAGCGAACCCACTATTACCATCATAGAGGGGATAGGCGTTAGTTCGGAAGGGTACCTCATAAAACTATGTCCGCCAAGCGGATCATGCACCACAGTTCAATACCGTAATTACAACCTGCCCGAGGGGGTTGTTTATACCCCTTTCCAAGATGAGGAGTTCAAGCAAGACATCACGCTTTATGAGTTACTCACCAACGAAGCGGAAGTGGACGAAGACGAAGCGATTCGCCCCTTGGCCGATATTCCGGAGGGATTGGAAAACAAAGTCGTCTTGCTATTCTTGGAATGTCTTGATAACGACCTCAAATCCTGTCTGGGGAAAAGTTGTGACGAACTTGGGGTTGACCGTATTTTTAACCTGAGAAAACTCCTGATCAGTGTAGACGACCTCAACAAGGTTAATTTAAGATCTAACGGAGGCAGGCAAGACGATCTTTTTACAAAAAAATTCGATCTGGCAAGTATCTCCCTGCCCCGGGTGTTTTTCGAAAACATTCATACGGCGCATTATTTCCCTTTCGCTTTTCAATATGCAGTAGCTATCAGCCAAGTTTACGAGAACCTAAAAAAGCAGCTGACCGCTACTTACAGTATCTATACACCAATTTTACAGAAGGTTTATGGCGAGAATCCTTTTGAGACGACCACCATCCAAAATGTCTATGATCAGCTAGAGGAGTACTTAAGTGGAGGACTCCTGAAAAGTCCATGGCGTGGAATACAATATGTATACGACTTTTTTAGAGACCTCATCCTGGCTTATGAAGAATTCCGGGAATGTGCTTACCATCTTATGGTACAATGTTGCCCAGATATGACAAGATTTCCAAAGCATTTAATGCTAGGTAGGGTCATTGACGACCAAAGGGGGCCATGCGAAATAAACAAGTACAGACATCGATTCACGCAACCTCCCATCTACAACAAGCAAGCGCTCTTGCTCGAGAAGACCATATCCCTGCACAAAAGAATACTGTTGTTATTGGAAAAATTCTCTTTTGAGAATTTGGAAAACCTTAAGGAACTACAACCAAAAGCAACGCCAAGTTGTGAGAAAAAATCGAGCCTATCCGTTCGCAGTATTCCATTCTATTACGACTCTAAAAGTGAAAGTAGCTTTGCCCAATTAGAAAACCTGGAGCTCGAATGGAACTTTTTCAGAAAGCACAGACAGTGTCAATTATTCGAGAAAGAACAGAATGCACTCAATCTTTCCTATGAGAACAATGCCATGTCGGCCGAGGCAACGTCTATTTTAACCACACCCTTACATTACAATATGGACCACCTTAATTTCCTACGATTGGAAGGTCATCAGGGAAAGGGTATACAGGAAACGCTAACGGGCTTGACAGCACTAAAGGCAAAAGCGAATTTAGATTTCGATATTAGAACCATTTACTTCGGGGACCTGCCCTCGCAAAATGACAAAAAAGCCAATCTTCCTGAATGTCTTTACAAGGATCTGCAGGTCGATTATGCTTCCTGGAGAAGTAAACTTCTCTATTTCCTGGGAAGTTTCTCAAGACTGATTACCGGCTCGCGCTTTCTTCAACGCAAGGATACCTCAAAAAATGTGAGCAATTTCACCTCTGTCAAAGATACTTCCGCATTGTATGAGGAATTAAACGATATCAATACTTTGAACCGCAGCCTTACCAGGGACAATTGGATGCGGGTGGTAGACGAGGTGCATTTTAAAACCAAAGAAGACAATAAGGCCGAATGGATCAAGAAAGAAAGAGAAGCGGCGACGGCCATTGGGATCAATACCGATAAAGCAAGCGTAGACGATCTTCACGCCGCCATTACCGATTGCTTGATTGCGATAAGAAATAGAACCCCAGAAAATCTAGCATCGTTTCGAATGGGACCCTGGTTAGAAGCCTATAAGTGCCCGTTGATCTTGTTTGTGGAATATGTAAAGTTGCAGGCCGGAAAAATTCCGAACAATACCAACTTGACCAAGGTCAATGTAATGATCCGATTAATTGCCGCCCTACAGGAATTGGTCAGAAATCTGTTTATATACCCCTATATAGATATTCGGGTTATCTGGAACACCCTTGCGAGTAGATCCGAACACTATCACGAACAGCATAATTTCTTTAATTTTCTAAAAAATCACCCTGGATTGGAACACCAGGCTGGGGTAGAACAAGGCCAAACTTTTGTGCTGCTATACCAAGGAGCCTATAGCGATCTGGCCCAAGAAAAATTAAAATTAGCCGCTGAAGCATGGTTGAAGGAAACCGGGAAAATCGCTTTGGATATCGATGATTTTTTTAGATTGAATAAGGAAGGAGTCGGGACGGTGATGGCAGATTTCACCCTTCCGTACAAGTGTTGTGATCCCTGTAGTGATGCCGGTACCGTCAATATTTCCTTAGACCCCCTTGCCGTACCGATCTGCGAAATAGTTCCCACACGTGTCATCGGGGAAAAGGAAGCCTTTATCGAATACGAAGCCCTAGAGGAGCGAATATTGCATTCGATGTACGAACCCGAAAGATATCGCATTGCCCTTAAAAATGCGGAAGGTAAGTACGGACAGGCAAAGCTAAATATAAGACCATTTCCTTTTGATGACAAAAAGGAGATTCAAACCTTCTTTTACACCGTAGATACCAAGAAGGTATTGGCCGCCTCGGTCAACAGTCAGAGTGCCTATCTTATAGACACTTTTGAATATGAAATAGACCGTCTGGATACTAGCGATAAAACGCGGCAAAACGAAACCGTCCTAATTGACGCTGCCGAGATTACCGTTATTATTCCGATCATACCTAAGGGAGAAGCCACCATTGGCATCGAAGGTAAGGTGTTCTACAAAGATGCCAAAGAAAGGGAAATTTCGATTCCCGGAGCCCAGGTTTGGACTACGGTGAATAAATTGGACATTTCCGATACGACGGATGGCAAAGGTATTTACAGCCTCACGAATGAAGCACTCGTTAACGGCACCTATGACCTGCGTATCATCGCCAGTGGGTTTTATCAAAACAAAGTTTCCAAGGTGGTCATTAAGAATGGAATGACCAAACAGGATATAGAGCTCATTCCACGTTTGAAATTCAATGACGGAATAAAAGACCTTCTCGGTAATATAGGCTTGGTCGAGAATTCCAAAGAGGCCATTTTGCTCGCAGAAGAATATGACAACAGCAGCCGACTGTATCGCAATGTCATCGCCAATGCGATCGAAAAGGAAAAGGAAAATGTGCATACCCTGATAGCCACTGAAAAAGTGATTACAAAATTCAATGATGAAGCAGTCATACCTACCGAAGAGCTGAACAAAACCTATGCAGAAAACAGGGATATACTACTCAAAGAGCTAGAAGAGGCGACCGATAAGACCACCAAAGCGAACAGGGCCGACGCAATCAAAGCCCTTACAAACAGTTATATGGACCGCCTTATTGTTAATGAAGGCAAAAATTTAAGTGCAGATAGCGTAAAAACCTTAAAAGAGTCCTCCAACCAAATCAAAAAGGCAGGGGTCGATATGGATACCGAAATGAAGGAATGGTCTAAAAGTAAAACACGTGTTTTGGGCAAAACCATTACAAACAACGTTACCGAGAATTTTAAAACCTGATCCATGAATATGGTATCAAAACATATCATTAAGCAACAAATTCTTGATGTCTGCATTTTGAATGCGGATGACCATGAAGAAATAACCACTGCCCTTTCCAAAGTTTATAGAGAAAACATCGAAGAAATTTTGGAAAATAGCTGTGATGGTCTTATCCCTGCAAATAAGATGGTCCGCATAGACTCCTTGACCGTAGACCTTGGCCATTTGCAACTGGAACAGTTGGGAACAACCTTCCCAATAGCAGTAAAAAATGCGATTAGGGAGTCCCTTTTTAGAAAAATTCGAGACAGGGAGATTAGCCCGGTATCATCAGGGAAGGCTGCCAAAAAAACAAAGGAAGAGGCCCTGCTATACTATTTGAAGACCGGTTTATTGCCCTGGTACTATGAAGGCTATCTGCATCAACTAAGACAGGAACACGCAACCAAAAGGAGTATTCGCACAGGTGCCTTGCGCACCGCTATAAAAAATGCAGAGAGCAGAAAAAGAGCGTTCGATTTTTTTAAGGAAGAGGTATGGTTCGAATTGCTATTACAAGAACTCCCCAGGGAGAAAAGAATCCCGATATACCAATTAAAGACACTCCGGCATTGTCTAGACAAATTGGCAACAAAAACAAAAGTTTTCGACGCCAAGGAATCCCAAATGATAAGAGTACTCATGCAAAGCCTAAAACCCGAAGGGGAAGCCAATCGTTTCGTCATAGAACAACTCATAAACCAATGGGTGCTCGTCCCAACCCAAAAAAAAGTGAAACGGTTGCCTCAGCTACTTCCCATAGAATTCAGGTCCCGCATGCAACAACTTTTACGGAATATTCAATGGAAAGAGGCCAAAGTGCTTACAAAGGACGAAACCTTGCTGCTCGAAACGCTGACTACGCCTACTAAAAAGGCTTCTGAGCAACCAACCAAGATGGAAAATGTTCCACAAAAGAATAAAGTAGCCACCAAATTCGATCTAGATAAGAAATTGGAATTACAAGGTGACCTTACCATAGAAAATGCTGGATTAATTTTGGCATGGCCCTATTTAGAGGCTTTTTTTACAGGGCTTGGTCTTATGGAGGATCGATCCTTTACCGATAAGTCGGCCAGTATCAAAGCCGTTCACTTATTGCATTACCTAGTCTTCAAGGATGCGGAAGGTGATGAAACCTCTTGGTTATTAAACAAGCTTTTATGTGGTCTTGAGCCCACAGCATTTATTCCCGATACATTTGATTTAGAGCCGTCCCAAAAAGAAGAATGCGAACACCTTTTAACCGCTGTCATTACCAATTGGCCCGCTTTGAAAAATACAAGCCCCGATAGCTTAAGGCAAACCTTTTTACAAAGGGAAGGTATTCTAGCACCTTACGATCATGGATGGATCTTAAAAATAGAGCGCCAACCCTTTGACATTTTATTAGACCGGTTGACCTGGGCCATTTCCGTTGTTAAAATGCCTTGGAACGATTACTTAATCACTACAGAATGGTAACAGAAAAAATACAGGCGAATGCCATTGACATTGGCGAAGAACTCAATTGGTTACGGCAGATTTTAAAAACAAGATCGGCCTTAAACGCCGGTGAGAATGCCGTGTATACAGATGTTTTTGATATTACGCCCCCCGACCTGTCCCAATGTAGTTCGGGCTACGCCCAATTGGTCGGGGAAAACAATTTTGGTTTCGTGGAACGCTTTATCATCATCCTCGCAGCAGTACCATATATAAAACCCGAATTGCTAGATGTATTCATCCAAAAAAACAAGGTTACCAATCAACTGTATACCGAGTTTGGCGGGAAGGTCAGTGACCAGCATTCAGGATTTTTACCTACCGGAGAAACGGTGATGTTCATTCTGGCGGCCAATGATCTGGCAAGAAGGTTTGCGCTGCTCAAACCATTTGAGGGAGATCATGTTTTTGCCAAAAAACAACTCATATGGTTATCGGAAGTTTCAGGAAATAGCAGTTTTCTGAACGGACAAGTATGTCTCTCACCCGAAATCCTGGATATGATCACTACGGGAGAAGTTAAAAAACCGACCTTCAGCAGTGTCTTCCCGGCCCGACTCTTAGAAACAAAAATGGAATGGGACGATCTCATCTTGGAGCAAAGTACCCAAAACCAACTCAAGGAAATAGAAATATGGTTGAAGCACCATGAGTGCTTAATGGTAGAATGGAAAATGCACAAAAAATTAAAGCCCGGTTACAAAGCCCTTTTTCATGGCCCCCCGGGCACCGGGAAATCATTAACAGCTAGTCTTATCGGGAAAAAACTAGGGCATGATGTCTATAGGATCGATCTATCCCAAACCGTATCAAAATTCATAGGGGAGACCGAAAAAAATCTCGCCAAGGTGTTTGATAAGGCAGATAGTAAAAATTGGATCTTATTCTTTGACGAGGCCGATGCCCTTTTCGGGACACGAACGGCGACCAAGGATGCCCACGACCGGTACGCCAACCAACAAGTATCTTATCTGTTGCAGCGAATCGAGGAATACAACGGATTGGTGATACTGGCCTCCAATCTGAAAAGCAATATCGACGATGCGTTTTTGAGACGGTTCCAAACGGTCATCCGTTTTCCGATACCCTCTGCCAAGGAACGCTATCGATTGTGGCAAAAAGCATTTTCCGATGCTTGCGAGCTCGGAAAAAACGTAGACCTATACCAGATTGCCAACGATTATGAGCTGGCAGGGGGATCGATCATCAATGCGGTGCAATATGCCTCCCTAATGGCCCTGGATAGGGCAGGCACCAAAATTTTAATGGCAGATGTCGTACAAGGCGTAAAGAGGGAATACCATAAAAATGGAAGAACAGTTTAGTAGCGAAGTGGTTTGAACTTTTTGGATTGAAGCGAAAATTCATGATTTTTTGCTCTTCTGAAGCCTTTTTTGAGTTGCATAGCAGGGCTACGAAAGGAAAAAAAGTCGAAAAAAGAGTAAAAAAGTATCATTTTTTAGCCAATTGAAAAAGTTCAAACCACTTCATTAATAGATAATAATATAACCATGGCTTTTGCATCACCTTTAAGAGAGCACACATCACCCTTTGTCCAGGCGAAGTTAACCATTGGCGAGCCAAATGACACCTATGAACAGGAAGCGGACGCAGTAGCGGACCAGGTGATGAAAATGCCCTCTAATAGTACATCGGGCATCCAACGAAAATGTGCAAAATGTGAAGAGGAAGAACTACAGATGAAGCCCTTAGGCCCACCCATTCGCCCAATCGTTCAAAAGCGATCAAATGCTGTTGGTGGTAACGCACCTTCAAACTTGTCACAGCCCTTATCGGGGAGCAAGGGTTCCGGGCAACCCATGCCAACAGCCACGCAACAATTTATGGGAAACGGTTTTGGAACCGACTTTTCACATGTAAAAATCCATACAGACAACCGGGCCGTACAAATGAACCGGCAACTGAACGCCAAGGCCTTTACTAACGGTTCGGATATTTACTTTAATCAGGGACAATACAACCCGCAAAGTACGGCCGGGAAACATTTATTGGCGCATGAATTGACCCATGTAGTACAGCAGAAAGGTATTTCCAATAGTATTCAGCGATACACCGATGTGGCAGGAGAGCGAGTATCCGACGACGGTAAGATGGTAGTAGAGGACCATACGAAAAATGCATGGGCGTTAGAAAGCGATATCGATAAGAGCAATGCCATTTTTTCTAATATAAGTTCACAAAGAAGCCTTAAGAAAACCCCGTCCAAAAGAAAAGTCAAAGTCCCTGGAGGCACCACGGAACATGAGCTGGTCAAATACGAAATTGATGTTCCCAATTTGAAAAAAAACTGTGGCCGGGCGGCACTACAGATGTTAGGGCATAACACTACAGGAGAAAGGGAATACGTGGGAGTCACCAATAAAGGAACAACCCAAGAGTTTACGAAAACTATAGGGTATCATGGTGATGATCAATCACCCGGAGGAATATTATCTACTACTGAAGAACTCAGCACAGAGATATATCAAAAGATTTTCTTCGAAAAAGAAGGTAAAAACCTGACCAGGGACCAGGCGTTGGATGCCTGGAACAAGTTGTCGGCAACCAAAAGAGAACTGTATAGTAAGTCATATGGAATTAATGAGTTTGCTGTTCCGAGGGTGGGCCAGGCAATTACGATGGGAACCGAATTCGATATGCCCGGATTCAAAGACGACCATCAAATGGGAAGAGCCAACAGTACTTGGAATTTTCATTTCGGAACCCCGGTCATTACAAGTGGCCAAGATTATACAACAGCAGAAAATTTTACCGGATCTAGTCATGACTATTACTTTTCAATGTTTGGACCTCATACTAAAAATCAGTCATGGTATGATGAACAAAAAGGTGCAGGTTTCGGTAACAAACATACGGCCATGGTTGTTCAGCATCCGGAAACACTAACGGGAGAAATCAATGCGAACAACGTATTTCTCGTAGTTTCACCAGAAAAGTTTAACAAGGATGGCTCAGGGGTGGTTGCGCGACTTGGATCAGGAACCGGGTTAAAAATTATCCGAAAAGGAATGAATTGGATGAAGGTCGAAGTGACTTCAGGAGGCAATTCAGGAAAAAAAGGATGGATATTAAATAAATATTTTACAGATGTTTAAGTGTAAGTCAGGTTTCCAAATGGCTATTCTAAAATTAATCAATATAACCATCATTAGTTTGTTAATCATGTATAGTTGTAATCAACGAGAAGAAGGTTCACTTTGTAGGAGCTTAAATCAAATTAAAAAATTGGAGGGCAAGGTTGTAAGGTTACAGGGCACTTTAACAAGACCTACATCAAAAAGATTCCCTCCTACAATACACCTAAATGATGGAACGAACGTGGCTTTTATCGCATCGGAGGAATTACAGGCCAACCTGACAGACACGATTAAGTCCTTTTTCGGTAAAAAGATTCAGGCAAGAGGCATTATTTATTGGAAAAACTCCCCTTCGGAAATAGAAAATCGTCTGAACATTCCTTATCTCCTTGATATGGATTACATTATTACCATTGAGTAAGACTTACCGGCTAAAAAAACAAGAGTATGCATAATAAAATCCATACCCCATTCTAATAAAGTATAGACACCATGAGCTCTTCCATGTTTTCAGCAAAGCAGAAATCGTCTGCCGTACAAACAAAATTGACCATTGGCCAACCCAATGACCACTATGAGCAAGAAGCCGATGCGGTCGCAGACCAGGTAGTAAGAATGCCAGCTTCACAAATTGCCCCGGTACAGCGCAAATGTACGGACTGCGAGGAAGAGGAACTGCAGATGAAGCCTTTGGAAATGCCCATGACCCCTATTGTCCAGAAACAACCTGAAGAAGAGGAAGAAGAATACCTACAAATGAAAGGCCTTGGCAAAGAGGAAGGTTCTTCAGGGGAATTACAGGCATCACTTCAACAAAGCAAAGGAGGAGGACAAAACCTCTCCCCGGACATCAATTCTTTTATGAGCCAATCTATAGGTACTGATTTTTCCGATGTAAAAATTCATACCGATAGTAGCGCAGTTCAAATGAATAGGCAATTGAATGCTAGGGCTTTCACGAATGGACCGGATATTTATTTCAATCAAGGCCAGTACAATCCACAATCTTCTGAGGGCAAACACCTGCTGGCCCATGAATTGACGCATGTCGTACAGCAGCAGGAAAGCCCTATTAGGAATCGCCCGCCCGCCATACAAAAGTCCGAAGCAAGCTTAAGAGCTGCTTTCGAAGATGAGCTGGATGACGTTTTTGTCAATGTTAAAAATGTTTGGCCCGCCATTAGGAATGAAAACAGCCAAGCCGCACGCGACACTATTAAGAATGATCAAATCATAGAACGACAGGTACGAAGGAAGTCCTCCGACATGAAATTGCTGAAAACGTATCTATTACTGACTTATCAGCTCGAAAGTAATTATCCCGCTCATTTTCGGGAGATTGTTGATTCCACGGATCGTTGGGGCACCCATGAAGCACGTATCAATTCAGTTTTGAGAGGTGTAAACCAGACCGAGCGGGAAGAGTTACAAAATATGCCCGGTCTTATCGAGGTGCTCGAAGACGAATTATCGGGTGACGAGCTAGATACCTCCACTACCTTACTATATACCAATGTTGATGCCTCGGATACGGGAGTTGATTCTGCCGGGGTCGCAAGCTACGCTGTTTTAGAAAGTGGCGAGCGAAATGACCTGAACAGGGTGGCACGCAGCGGATTTACAGGAATGGACTTCGACGATGTGGCTACTATGGTCAGGGAGGCATCGTACTACGAGGGGGGTGCCGATGGGATACATATTCTGAACGATTTTGCCCTTTGGGCACTTATTGCCGACGAATACGATCCGGAGGAAGTCTGGTATCTCAGAATGGTCGCCAAACACAAGGGAAAGGAAAAATTTCAAAAGATTACAGGGCAACCAGATCCTTACATAAAAAACATTTGGAAATATGTAAAAGGTTTGGGAACCAAGGAGGAAGAACTGATCGCCGAGCTTGGTATTGTCAATGCAGACGCTACTGCCAGAACTATCCTGGTCGGTGATCCCTGGTTCGTACCCATGTTGGATGAAGAGCTTTCAGGCAACGATCTTGATACCGCCCTTTCCGCCATTGGGGTGGGCGAATTCGTCCCTTCCGGCAAGCAAAAAGAGCTACTTAAGGCCATTCGCAGGGGAAAAATGGACCAGATACGAACGATTCTGACAGACCATACCTTAAGCATCGCCCAGCTTCGACTCTTACAGAACGACCCAAAAATCATTGCGGAAATCGGAGACGAACTAAGCGGCGTTAAAATGGCTGAGACCGTGCTCTTGTTAAAGTACGGCAGTACCGCCATGCCGGCACATGTTGCGAGTCTACTTCAAAAATTTCAAGCAACCGAAATAAACGTAAGTGATATCGATACCTTTCTCAGGGGACTAAGTGCCGCCGAACAACGGGCAATTATAAACGAGCCTGGAATCTACCTACTGCTCATCAATTCGGGGCTGGCCAGAAGCGATAGAAATCTACTGCTTGCCGCCATTCGCTCCCATGACGTTTCCTGGCAGACAGCGGGGGCCGAAGGCACGCATCGCACGCGCCCTCCAGCTTCGGTAATTGATCGTACATTATCGTTACCCGTTCATTTTACTTCAACCGAAATCCGTATTCCAATACGGTTTAATATAGATGTTTCCAACCTTCCCTCGGATTATAAGTTCAAGAGTTCCACACTTGAAGATTGGATCAGGGTAATCGATGAACATTGGAACAACAGATTCGTCTTTAAAAGTGGGAGTAAAAGGCTAAGGCTGGTGTTTGCAAATTATATGGCCATTGGGTTATCATCACCGGATAGGACCATATTGTTGGAAGATGGCATTGGTAGGTCTTCGGTTGGGCTTAGGGGAGGTAGTATGAAATTATATTTAAAGGGTACAGATGGTGATGGCTTGGACGATGAAACGGTAGCCCATGAATTCGGTCATGTTATTGGCAATCCTGATGAATACAATCTAACAGCTGCAGACTATACCCGATTAACCGGGGAAGCTCCGAGCGGTAATAGGGGCGGCACCGATGTTGGTGGAATGATGGGTAGTCACTGGTCTAGCAAGGAACTTAAAAACAGACATGTGGAAGTGGTAAGGCTAATCGTAAACCTGGTGAGAGATACTGCTGAGTTTCCTAACCCATTCACTGTAGCATAATAGTCCCAACAAGCTGTTCTGGCCAGAAGCTTAGATATCAAGAAAAAGAAAATACCCGTACGATGTTTGATCTAGCAACGATACATCCCCTTCAACCAAAATCCGTCATCGGGCATCCCAATGATAGATACGAGCAGGAAGCCGATGCCGTTACCCATGAAGTGATGCGTATACCTGCTTCACAGATTCCGACTGTACAGCGCAAATGTACAGACTGCGAGGAAGAGGAATTACAGATGAAACCATTGGAAATGCCAATGACACCTATTGTTCAAAAACACCCCCAAGAGGAGGAAGAGCAATGGCAGATGAAAAGTATTGAATCGGAAGTGATCCAACGAGCCCCCGACCATCCCTTACAGAGCGATACCGCCAGCATGCATCAGGATCTTGTGGAACAATATGCCGAGGAAACGGGAATGCCTGCGCAAGCCGGAGCCCAATATTCGGAAGGATATGCTACTTGGCTTCAAACCAGGGAAGCGAATATGCTGAATACCCTTGGCAGTAACAATGAGGCATACCAGCGAACGGTACAGAATTGGCCCGTAGATTCACCCATTTGGCCAAGGTTAAGAACGCGCGAGGCTCGAATTGAATTCATCCGATTTTTGCTGAGTACAGACTTTACCAATTGTAGACCTTATAGTGCCTCGATGCCCGGGCAAGAAGCAGGCTGCGAAAACTTTTCGCGTAATCAGGAGACCTTCAATAACGTATGCCAGGGTTTTGCCACCCAGTTGCACCTTCGCTTCAGGTCACAAGCGGCAGCCCCGGAACAGGAAGAGATTAACCGTTTGCAAACCCATGCACGAATCTATTTCCAGGCCATTGAAACACGGTACCGGATTCCGATTCAAATCGCCACAGTTCCCGGGCATGCCTTCAACGTAATCCGGATTGGGCCAAATCCGAGCGATATCAACTCCTACCTATTCATAGAACCACAGAACGATCGGGTTTTTGAACCCTCGGATCAACAGTTCGGCAGCTATTTTAGACGGGGCATCATCAATATCTCGGACGCCACGGAATACAATGAACGCAATCAATATATGGAAGATACCCAACGTACTTTTGTTCGAAATGCGCAGGGGCTTCCACAATCTGTTCAGCTATCACTTAGTGAACGAATGTCTTTCCAGAGAATGTACGCCGCTATTTTCATTGCAGATGATGGTCCCGATACTTGGAGGGCCACCATTACAGATGAAAATATAACCTATGAAGAGCATGTGCACCGTTCTTTAGACTCTATCCCGGATGATCATGTCGTTCGAGCGGCCGAATTTCTTATCGGTCAAAACTTCCGCAGGCAACCCAACGGGCCCCAGGAACAGCTGACCCGAGCAACGTATTTATGGCTTTTACACAAAACCCACCTATTGGATAGATTGTTGGAGCGAGAATAAGATTCTAACAATCCCGCATTTTTCGTCACGCTAAATCATGCCAAATACATGTATCGGCAAAAAAGTATTTCACGGAAAAATCAGTCTTGCTTCCCAAACGATTTACAACCTTTCTACCACAATACTACTGGGAGCTTTTATTGATTATTGAAGGTTTTGCATTCAACAAACAACCCCTTACAAACAACAAGCTCTTTCGTATTTTGAGCGTACCACGGTATGAAGCTGCTTTGTTTCACCATGCCTGCTGCAACAGGAGTGGCCTCAATAATTCGTAAGGTCTGAAAATCAAATGCTTCCGAAAGGAAGAACCGCAAATTTACCTGTCTATTTTCGGTCAAATAAACCCTAATTTCACGAAAATTATGTATCTTTAAGAATTCCC
Organism: uncultured Flavobacteriaceae bacterium; assembly: GCA_947493175.1. Lineage (GTDB taxonomy): Bacteria > Bacteroidota > Bacteroidia > Flavobacteriales > Flavobacteriaceae > Pelagihabitans. The sequence continues at coordinate 614,008 of CANLQD010000003.1, forward strand.
CTACCCTTTTGTAGCTAATACCGAATACAATTGCCCTTAGGTGCAACATTGTACACTACCTAATTGGCGGTATCCAGCACGAAAAAATTCTTCCCCCTTAAAGACGAACCAAAACCAAATGCTACATGGCACATACGTTCAATTGGAAATCTTTTATCAAGATCATCAATAATAACGGTATTGTATTGGTAATAGGAAAGGATCTTTCGATGTTGCGTTTTCCTAAAAATACCTTTTCACAATCCGATATGGCCTCCTTGTACCTTGAATCGGGAACGATTGAAGGTGACTTTCTCAACATCAATTTATATGACTACCTGGCTATTAAGTTATGGGACGACCATGGCTACGAGAAACAACTACCGGCATATACGTTGAACAAGGTAGTATTACAACTGCAAAAAATGAACGTGGGGGAAAATGAAATCAACCGCGAGATAAAAACCTACGTCTCCGAACTCACCAATGATCAGATTTACTTAAATCCTTTTCAAAAACTAGCCAAAATACCCGGATTTGATACCATTCTTACCACCAATTTAGACAATTTTATGGAGCGGGCGTTCGAGGCAGAGGAAATGGCCATTAATGACTCGATCAACTACTCCATTCCCCAACCCTCTGTTGATCAAAACAATAGACCCGACAGTGCCTTGGTCAGCATTCATAACCTTATGGGAAACATCAACGGGATTAATTTTTCATTGACCGAAGAGCAATCTCTCGAATACCTTTACAAACTGCAAAGCGGTAAAGACCGCGTAGCAAACGATCTTTTCGATTCGATTAAGGACAGGGCCATTCTACTGCTCGGTTGTAGTTTTCCCGATTGGTTTATGCGCTTCTTCATACGAATCATATCAAAAGAACGCTTCAAAAATGGGGTTAAGACCAAATATGTGGCTTGTGATCGCACCTTACAAGACATTGAGCTCTCCTATTTTCTCGAGCACAATGCGGCAAAGATCATTCGAATTGGTGCCGCCGCAGGACCTGATGGGGACGATACCATTTTATACAACACATCAATCGACTTTATAGACGAGATGTATAACGAATGGCTTAAGCATACCGAGACAACCAGAAACCAGACACTTTATAAAGAGCGGTTGTTTCTAAGTTATAGTTGGGACGATAAAGCGGTCGTAGAACGTTTGAAAAATGAATTTGAAAAAAATGGAATCCGTGTTTTCTTCGACGACGACAAACTAAAGACCGGTGATCGCTATCACGAAGTCATTAAAAAATATATAAAGGAGTGTGATTATTTCTTACCTATTATCTCCCAGAACGCCATTGGCAATAAAGACCGTTACGTGTATGACGAGGAGTGGCGAAGAGCTATCTATATCGACGAAAACAAAGATGAGTCTTTCATTAGACCCTATATCATTGATGATACCAACCCGACCGATGATCGAATTCCGCGACAAATCAGGGATATAAATATCGAAAAAGTCGATGAAAAAGATCAGTTCGCAGCCACCGTGCGCAAGTTTATCCGCGAGAACAACCTAACCTCGTTAAGCGTCTAAGATGACCACTGAAAATAGGATAGCGGAAAAAGAGATTCTTGAAAATGATCGGCCATTTCTTGGCCTACGGTCGTATGAGGAAAAGAACAAATCACAGTTCGGAGGACGCGACCGCGAAATAAAGGAACTGTACAAACTCATCGACAATTTTGGCCTTACGGTAGTCTTTGGTAAATCGGGGATTGGAAAAACATCATTGATCAAGGCGGGCTTGATGCCAGAATTAAGACGTAATTTTTACTTCCCCATCTATGCCAGAATCGACTATTCGTCCAAAACTCCCGCATTACAACAGCTTAAGGAAAGGGCGTTTCGTCAAATGCGGAAAAAAGACCCCAGTATTCCCGAATTTGGCGGGCGTACCCTATGGGAGTATTTTCACGATGTCAACTTTATGGATGACCTCGTTACCCCCGTGCTGCTGCTCGATCAATTTGAAGAAACTTTTACCCTTGGGGAAGCGAATATCCAAAATGTTCGGGAATTGATCATTGAACTGGCAGATCTGGCAGAAAACCAGATACCGCTGAGTGTACAAAAAGATTACAAGGAACGAAATGATACGATACCCTCGTATTACGGCAAGCAGCCATACCGGGTAGTATTGAGCCTACGGGAAGATTATCTCGCCCGTTTGGAAGAAGGAAAAGCCTACATACCGTCGATTATGGACAATCGATTCCGTGTGGTTCAAATGACCATTAAGCAAGCCCTAAAAGCAGCTGTAAAGCCCGGAAAAGGACTGTTAGACGAGACGGTGGCAAAAGAAATCATCAAAAAGCTACCCGGTGTTTCACAAAGCGACTTTGATATCCTCGAACAGAACAAGGGCGAACGGCAGCGGCTCAAAGTAGAACCTTTTTTACTAAGTCTCATCTGCGACCGTATCAATGAAAAAAGAATCAAAAAAGGCATTCCCACCATTACCGTAGACCTTGTTTCCGAATTTAACGTCAATGATGTTATTAGTTCTTTTTACAACGAAACCATCATCCCTTATGGAGACAATGTGGAGCGTGCCGTAGAAGAACGACTTTTGACCGATGGCGGGTTCCGAAAATTACAGGCCCTAGAAGAATTTCAAAACCTCTATGATATTCAAGACCAAGTCATCAGCGAACTGGTCGCAGCAAGAATCCTGCGAAAAGAGCTTAGAGATGGGGTAGAGTATGTAGAACTCATTCATGATGTACTTGCGCCGGTCATCAAGGAAAAACGGGATAAAAGGGTCAAAAACGAACTGGAGGCGGAACGGCAAAAGGAGGTGGAGGCAAAACGGGAGGCCGCGATTGCGGCCGCCAAGGATAAAAATCGAGCCAGGTTGATCAAAGTAGGTATGATCGCGGCAGCGGTATTGATAGCCGCGATGACCGTCGCCTATACCAGCCACAATCAAAAACTGGAGATCGAGCAACGAAACGATAAAATGGCCCTGGCACGAACACTGCTCTTTACGGCACAAAGTACCAGTTCCTACGATGCCAAAAACGAAAAAGCCGCCATACTCTCGCGAAGCGCCTATCTGATCTACAACGAATTTAAATCAGAGCAAGCCGGGGAAAACATGTACCGGGACAACTTTTACAACTCCATGCTGGTTTCCCTTCAAGACCTGGGAATGCAATTTTTGGTTACCGATTTCCATCTTAAAAAGGATAACAAGGATTCCCGAAAACGCGGCGGTGTAAAAGCAGCGGTGTACAATGACACCTATCAACGTGCCTTTTTTGCGTTGAACGATTATACGGTTCAGCGTATGCGAACCGACCAAACAGCGGAGACAGCACAAAAAAAAGATACATTATACGATTTCAACGCAAATCGTACCAGGGTTACCTCTATGGATACCTATGAAAAAAATGGGATAGCACTGCTTGCCATGGCCGGTACTATGGATTCTATTATTCTATACGATATCGAAGCAGACAGTACCTACCGGAAAATTTCGGTACCCAACAACCCGGGAAAGAAAGGAAAATCATTGCAGTTTACCGGTGATGGCCGATTAATTCTCTTTCAAGGAAAAACGCTGGTCGGGTGGGACAACACCTATGAGGAAGCAATCATTTGGAGCCCGAGAGAGGAACGCATCTGGAACGATTCTACCCAACGTACCACAACCAGAAATAGGTCTGTACCTTGGGGACAAACAGCACTTCAAATACCTGGATCCGATAAATCGATCAGTTGTTTTTCCATATCGAAAGACGATAGCACTATCGCCATTGCCATTGAAAACGGAATCATATTGGTAACCGACAACACCTATACCGAACTACAATTCAGTAAGAAAAAAATCGGCATTATTACGGTCATGAAGTTTGATCCAGCCGGAAATAAATTAATTATGGGGAATAGAAAAGGAGCCGTTTTTAGTATGTCGCTAGACAACGCCCATACTATAGACACCTATCAGTCGCACACCAATAAAATAACGGACATTGCCTTTAATACAGAAGGTAGCCTCCTTGCAACTTCCAGTTCTGACGGCACCGTTGTACTATGGAACGATTACAAAGAGGAAAACTGGAGTGCCTTGCCTTTGAGCACCTTGGTGTACAATCGAAATATGGGCCCTGTCAACGATATTTCGTTCAAGGAGAAAGGGCAATATATCTATGCCAGCTATGATTCAGGGGATATTCTTAAATGGCCCACAAGCATGGAAATCCTGGACCATATGATCTGTGAAAGAGTTACCGAAAAACTGACCAGTGATGAGTTGCTCCAATACGAACAGGAACTCATTGAAATACTGGCGGCAGAAAATCTCGATGTCAATGCAAAAGAGTACACCTGTGGTACCGATCGATAACCTTAAAATAAAAGTACATTATGAACCATCGCATACAAACGTTACCTAAAACCTGTTTTTTAGCCATTATCTTTTTATCGATATCCTGTTTAAGTGCCCAAGACTGTGATAAGAAATTGAACGAATGGAACAAGAAAAGCACCTTCCCCTCTGGCCTAGTGGATGATTACACAGATTGCGTCGACAAGGTGGAGGCAGGATTAACCGACCTCGAAAACAAGATACGGGAACTACAAAAACTTAGAAATGCGCAGATCGCTACCTTGGAAACGTCTTTGGACAAGCTTTCGGATCACTATATGGATGAGGCGGAAGACGATTTGGCAGACAAATACAAGGCACGAAAAAGATCCTTGACCAAAAAACATAAAAAAGGGAAGTTCTAAACGGGATAGACCGCCCAACGTCAAAAGATAAACTCATGTACATTACCATCAAATCATCCGTATTTTTTATAACCTTATTCATGGTATTGTCCTTTTTTCCGGAGCATGTCAAAGCACAAAGTTGTGGCGATGCCTATTATCAGGCCCGTGACTATTACTACAAAGGGAAATTCGATGTGATACCGAGCTTACTGGGGTACTGCGTGCGAGATTTCAATCAAAACTATCGCAATTACTATCAAAGAGAAAATCCAGAAATGGTATTCCGGGTCTACAAACTGATTACCGCGAGCTACTACCAAATGGATCTTGATTATGAAGCCGAAGAAAAAGAGAATGAACTTATCTCCTTTTTTTATGGTATTTACGATGCCGATATGGTGCTCGATCGATTATCCTATACCGAATTATGACACAACCCATTATTTCCATACCATTTCGATGGTAGCGGAAATTAAACCAAGATACCATGACATCTGAACTTACATCACTTTGGGGAAATTTGGCACCCCGTTACAAAACGGCAAAACCCCGTAAAATTCTGTCTTTGGATGGCGGGGGAATCAGAGGGGTCATTACCCTTGAGATTCTCCAAAAATTAGAGAGCGACCTAAAAAAAAGGTTCCAAAAGGGAGACCATTTTAGACTATGCGACTATTTCGACTATTTTGGAGGTACCAGTACCGGCGCCATTATCGCAGCCGGACTCTCCATTGGGATGTCCGTTTCCCAGTTACTGGATTTCTACACCAAGAGGGGAAAGGAAATGTTCGATAAATCGTCTTTGCTGAAGAAATGGAAATCGCTCTATGAATCAGGTCCCCTGCTCAACATGCTACAGCAAACCTTTGGAAAAGATACCGATATGGATATTGCCAACGGAAAATTCAAATCGCTTCTGACCGTGGTAACCATGAATAGGAGTACCGATTCCCCGTGGCCTATCAGCAATAATCCCCTCGCCAGATACAATAACAAAAAAAGACCTGACAACAATCAATTCATCAAATTGTATCAATTGATTCGTGCCAGTACCGCCGCCCCTGCTTACTTTCCGCCCGAGACACTGGAATGGGATAAAAAAGACCCCTCCAAGACCTTTGTGTTCGTAGACGGGGGCGTTACACCCTATAACAACCCGGCCTTCTTACTTTATCGCATGGCCACCCACCCCTCTTATTCACTAAATTGGCAGAAGGGGGAAGACCAGCTTTTAATCGTTTCGGTGGGCACCGGTAGTGCCGTTTCGGAAGGCGGCTACAAGAACCTGGGAAACACACTCATGCAATTGCCCACCAATCTTATGTACGCCATCCAAGTAGATCAAGACATTAACTGCAGAACTTTTGGAAGATGCGCTTACGGTAACGAAATTGATCGAGAACTTGGTACCATGATTCCTTCAGAGAAAAAAACGGACCGCGACTTTTTATACGTACGTTACAACGCCGATTTAAGTGAAGAGGGGTTGGAATCACTGGGAATAGGTCATTTAGACGCCGATAAGGTACGCCAGATGGATTCGGTAAAACACATAGGCGACCTACAATTGGTGGGTAGTAAAACGGCATCTGCACAGGTAGACCTGGCACATTTTGGATCTTTTGTTTCGAATAACATCCCCATATGAGAGCCTTTATCGTACGACCTTTTGGAAAAAAGAACGGGGTGGATTTTGAAAAGGTTCATAAAAAATTGATTCTTCCGGCCTTGAAAAAAGCCAGAATAAAAGGCCATACCACCGAAGTTATCGCTGAAGCAGGTAACATACGGCAAGATATGTTTCAACTACTGCTCACCGCTGATTTGGTCATTGCCGATATTTCAATCCATAATGCCAATGTCTTTTATGAGTTGGGCATTCGACATGCTCTCCGGGAAGCCAGCACTATTTTAATACGAAGTAGGCAAGACGAAGTACCCTTCGATTTAAAGACCGATCGCTATTTGGCCTATGTACCGACCGATCTAGCGTCTGGAATTGATCCATTGTATGAGAGTATACGGGCTACTATGGTGCAGCGTAAGGTAGACAGTCCGGTTTTTATGATGTTGCCGAAGCTCAAAGCCCAAAATCCGGAGGAATTTTTGGCGATTCCAAGCGATTTTTTCCGTGAACTCGAAATTGCACGTGGGGCAAACAATCAAGGAAAACTCGGTTTATTGGCCTATGAAGCGGGGCATTTTCCATGGGCCATTCCCGCATTAAGGGCCATCGCAGAAATACAGTACGCAACCTGCAACTATGAAGGGGCTAGGGAAACATGGGAAAGAATAAAAAAAGTAAACCCTAATGATCTTCAGGCCAACGAGCGTTTGGCCACCATTTACCATCGACTGGGCGAGCAACAAATGGTATTGAATCCCGATTTAGGAAATCAGTTGTTGGCCAAATCGGAAGAGGCCATTACCTTCCTATTCAGCAAATCATCTGAACTTGATTCCCAAGGCATTGCAGAAGCCTACGCACTAAAGGCTAGGAACGAAAAATCTAAATGGCTCGCCAGATGGACTTCTGAAGAACCCGCTAAAGCTACTGTGGCAGCCATCAGGTCGAACCTATTGAAAAGCGCCTATACCAACTATGCAAATGGATATTACGAAGACCTGAACCATTTTTACTCTGGCGTAAACGCATTGGGCATGTTAAAAGTAATGCTTGAATTGGCCGATAGGGAAACCGAACTCTGGAATGCCAAGTTCGAAAGTACCATCGATGCCAAAAAAGCCCTATCGGATTACAAGAAAGAATTCTCAGATCTTGCGATTGTAGTGCGAAAAGCCATTTTTTCCAAAATAAAAAAGCTAGAACGCGAAGACCGCCAAAATGCATGGGTGGCCATTACCAGGGCCGATTTGGCCCTCTTGACCGGTGCTAGTCCTCAGCGGGTTCGCAACCTATATGCAGAGGCTTTGGAAGCAGGGGGTCGGCTCAAATTTGATGCTGCAAAACGACAATTGCTCATTTACCAACGGTTGAACATAGCGCCCGAGAATGTAACGGTGGCGTTGGCAGAATTTGGCTCTGATAACAAGAGTGATACACCAGACGAGGAGGCTCATGTCATCCTGTTTACTGGGCATATGATCGATCGTGCCGACCGAGCCAAACCAAGATTTCCCAAAGAAAAGGAGGCCAAGGTTAAAAAGAAAATCAAGTCAAAACTAATGCAGACAGTAGCACAGCTTCCGGGAAATGCGACACTGGTCGAAAAAGCCAGGAAATTCACTGCGATAGCCGGTGGCGCTTGCGGGGGAGATATCCTTTTTCATGAGAGTTGCAAAGAGTTGGGAATAATTTCCAAAATGTATTTGGCCTTACCACGAGAGGCGTTCATTGGGCAATCGGTACGCTTTGCGGGGAACGAATGGGTAGACCGTTTTAATGCTCTAATCCAGGATGAAGGCAACCATTTCGTCGTAATGAGCGATAAAAAAGAACTTCCGAACTGGCTCAAAACCAATAATTTTGGATACTCTTTCTGGGAACGAAATAACTTGTGGATGCTCCACGCCGCCCTTGCCCTTGGCAGAAAAAATCTAACCTTTTTAGCACTCTGGAACGGAAAACAGGGAGATGGTCCAGGGGGTACAAAGCATTTGTTGGAAGAAGTAGAAAAACGGGGTGCCAAAAGTATCGTACTAAAACCCAAGTAAACAACCTCTGGGCTTTCGCACCGGGCATTTGAATCTTGATGATAGATCAAAAAGATACACGGGCATGGGGAATCGAGGCTTACAACAGACCCCATTACCATGCAAAAGGGTTGTTAAGAGTTATGGACCTAAAACAAATTAAAAATGGATGCTAGCACCTATATTGAAGAAAGACTGAACGGACAACAGCAATGGTACAGTGCCAAAAGTAGTTTGAATAAAAAATACCACACCCAACTGAAGATTTCAACCATTGTACTGTCAGTTCTGATTCCGTTCATCTCGGGATTGGAAAAACAGTTACCGGAGGAAGCTCCCATTTTGTTGCTACTGGCAATCTTAGGGTCATTGGTCGCTGTTTTGACCGCAATATCGGGTCTTATGAAATTTAAGGAAAAGTGGATCAACTATCGGACTGCATCGGAACGTTTAAAGAAAGAGAGGCTTTTTTGGGCCACTAAAACCGGGCCTTACGCCCAGCATATGGAAGGCTTCGATCTGTTGGTCAAGAGGGTAGAATCTATCATCAGCAGCGAAAATGGTGATTGGGGGAGCTATATGGGCGAAGGAATCCCTGTACCATAAACCCCGGGGAGTCTTTTTATCGAAATACTATTTGAATGTTGAAAACAGGTGTATGAAAATTGAATTCCTTTTTACTGGATTATCGAGATTTATATGCTCGGGCGCCTGCCCGCCTTCATCTAACCCCTATGGCGGACGAAGGCCCCGAGGTAGTTTACTTGACTAATGCAAAAAATCGAAACATAGCCTTCGGCGTGTCACCGTAGCTTTCACGGAGGCACAAGCTACTGTACTTTTAATAAAGAATAGGTGAGAAAAAGAAACTGTTTATTAGCGTGATTTCACCGATCATTCGGTATATTACCCTAAGCGTAAATCAACACCTTCAAAATCTGACATCATGAGCCAGTTAAGAAAATTTCAACGAACACACCAGTTGGTTGCCGATGGTATTTTAGGAAAAATAACCTTGACCAAAATGAAGGAAGTGTTCCATTTACCTTCGATCAACGGTACCGCCCATTTTGCTGGACAGCTGGCCCATGAGACCAACAATTTTAAGGCGCGTGTAGAAAGTTTGAACTACTCGGTCAAAGGATTGATCAACACCTTTTCGTTCTACCGAAAGAATCCGGATCTAGCAGAAAAACACGGACGAAAATCAGGGCAAAAGGCGAATCAACAGGCCATCGCCAATACGGTATATGCAGATGTTAATCGGAGTCCAAGAAACAGATTGGGCAATGTACACCCGGGAGACGGTTGGCGCTTTAGAGGTCGTGGGGCCATCCAGATAACGGGCAGGAATAATTACGAAGCACTTTTTAAATGGCTGGACCTTCCCAAAGATACAAATCCCGATGTAGTAGCCAGAACCTATTATTGGGAAGCGGCACTTTGGTTTTTTGATGCTAGGAAGGTATGGCCGCTTACCACAGATGTTTCGGATGACAGCATTCGTAGGGTGACCAAAAAAATCAATGGCGGCACGAACGGGTTGGAGCATCGCCAAAACTTGACCCGGCTATTCCATATACTACTCACCGCATAGGATGCCGATAAGACCTTTTCAAAGGTTCTTGACCCCTTTATTTATTATTTATAATTACTTGCAATCGCATTCTTTCATCAGACTTAAAAAGAGTTTGCGTATATCCCTTGAACCATCCTTATTAAAGAAGCGGGCAGTTGTATTGTCCACAAGTAGTAGGGATTACCGGAGCGGTATTGTGTTGGATAATTGAGGTAATAAACCAGCTATCGCCGTCTTTCTCCAGATAAACGGTTTGCGGATTTTCCCGAGAGGCCCTATGCGTTAGGCAGGCATTGTCGTACGAGCTATGGGTATGTCCCGACCAAGTTTCGAACAATTCGACCTCAGCTAACAATTTGCGTCCCTGGGGATAGATGTTCAACTCACCGAACGATTGACTTTCCAAAATATTGATATCATAAAACCCAAGAAGTCGATACTCCTCCAAAACCGTTTCTATCATTCGAAGGGCATCTCCTTTCAACACTTTTCGCAAAGGCTTTTCATTCAAGGTTAAAAACGCTCGTATCTCCAAATTGGAAGCAAGGGAAATGGCACTTTTAATGCTTCCCCTTTCTCTTGAATAGTTGGGCTTTTTAACCTCATTGGCAACGGGTTGCAAACCTGTTGGGCTTACCGATTCTACCTTGTTATCGCGAAGGTCAACAGCGTTCGTTTTTTCAACCTTGGCCGGTCTGTTCGTCAGGGTTTCGAACTTGTTATTGGTATTTTTATTCGAATTCCCGATAAAATTACGTCCTATCAGGAATACCGATGCAATGACTGCAATCGTTAATATGACCGAAACCACTACCTTTTGTTTTCTCTTTTGGGCTTCCCGTGCCTCTCGGGTACTCCCGCGGATACCCATGGCCTCGATCGATTTGATCAGTTGGTTCGAATCATATTCCCAGCGCGTATCGGCGAGTTCATGCGATTGTCTCCTAGATAGCAATTTCAGGTCTTTTGGAAGCTCATCCTCCTTCGGTACTTTTGCTCCCCCAACCAAGACCGGGATGACACGAATATCACGAGAAAGAGCGGTAGCTACTTCCAATCTAACGAAGTCATTCTTATCCTGAATTTTTACTTGTCCGTCCTTATCTTTCAGGGTAAGCCAATCCGGGCCGATAATGACCAGTAAAAGCTCACAAATACTTGTAGCATGCGCAATACTCTTCACAAAATCGGTTCCCTTTTCAATATTTTCGATGTCACGGAAGCATTGCCGGGCACCAAAATGTTCGACCAATTTGTCGGCGATACGGCCCCCAAAACCGGCCCCCTCGCCAGTTCTTCGGTAACAGATAAAGATTTTGGGCCTGGCTTTGGCTCCTAATATGGAAGTCAAATTCATCATCAACTATAAATGTACCGGATCATTCGATAAAAGTTTTTCGAAATAGCCATGTAAAACATTGATATATAAGATATTATTTCTGGCTTAAAGACCACTACAATCTTGTATAGACCGTATTGAATAGTGTATAAATGGCAAAAGATGAACGTTAGGAACTAAAACACGACTCATTTTCCCAACTGTACCGCTAGCTGCATGGCTTTATAACGGGCTTCCCATTTACTGCGATCCTTATTCAAGTGATCATCGATATGCACTACATCCTTGACGGTAAAGGTTCCTCCCCAACGCAAACGGGGGTCATCGATAATCGATTTGATAAAAAGACGAACCGGCTCGGGTACATCGGGATAGTTGGCCAACACTTTCGAATTGGCCCACTGGTTATTGCCATAAATGACATTCATATCAATGGCATGGCCTGCCAAATGATTTGAAAAAATCGCTGGTTTTACAATAGCGCCCGCCACATTGGTAGTTGTACGAAAAGAGCTTGTTACATGAACAAATACGTTGGCAGTCGCGGCATATGCATTAATCTGTTCGAGCATGGGAGCGAACTTCACATCGGCACGACAGGGTTTACCTCGAAATCGGGATGCCTCGAACAGTATCAAGGGAGATTTTTTGCTTGGCAGGTTTTTCTCGGCCAAGTCGCTCCAACGGCCCCCGTAAAAAGAGTTGATGTCCTCTAACATGATATTGATCAAGGGTCGGGTCAACCAGTCACCGTCCGATTCGATTCCGTGGTCTCTGGCATAAGCGATCATGGCATTTCGGGTACTTTCCCCATATAGCCCGTCGGCACCGTACTTGGGAAAATTCAACAAGCCTCCATATCCCAGTTCATTCAACAAAACCTGAACGGCGCGAATGCTCATTCTGGTGCCTTTGGAAATGTACTTTCTGGTGCGCAGATCGGATGTATGAATCGACCACAAAACGTACATGTCCGGAAGAAAATCATGACGTTGCAAAATCAATTTAGCAAGGGCATTCGAAACCTTGGCACCGTTACTTTGATGGTTGTTCCTTTTCGCGAAAGCGGCTACAGCTTGCGTGGTGGCAGTGCCATAATCACCATCGGCCTGATACTGGTCCCAATTCAGTTCTTTTTGAAAACCCAGCTCGAACAACACCCGTTGCAAATCGGTAATCGTTTCTTTGTGTGGCGACCCCTTGAAAAGGACCTTCCCTATATCCCCCTTATGAAGGGCAGCCTCCATGATATTCGAACATGCCATATTTCTATTGATTAAAAAGCTTTGATGTTATTCGTCATTGATCTTTTTATACAACAGCTTCTTGTACTTGGTCCAAACCACACTTTTCAAGAAATGCGCTATTGAATATGGTCAATGCAGGCTTACTTAGCAGTTGATTTCTAGCATCGATCCAAGATTGTACCGCCGCTGCCCCATACATTTGCTTTAGCCGGGTTTTGTTCAAATTAAAATTAATTTTACCCCAATGTAGGGTATATGGAATTTGGGCCTGTTCCAATTTATTCCAGACCGCTTCAAAATACGCCCTTGCGGCTTGTCCGTCGGCGCCGTCCATCTCTAACACACAGGTATTGGGAAATTTGGTAAACCCAAGGGTGGCCTCTGTCCCTTTGACATAGCGTAGGGAAAGTCCGCCTGGAAAAGGCTTCTGCTTGTTCACTTCCATGGCAAGTGCTACCGCCTTTGGGGAGTTCTTGCTATCGATCGCAATGGCCGCACTGGCTACCTTTCCCCTAAATTTGGTATAATGAAACAATTCCCGAATGGTCCCGGTCCGGGGCGGCTCTGGTTTAAAGGCCATTCCGAACATCAGGTTTACCATCGTGGGAATCACTTTTCCAGAGCCCGGAAGCTTATCTAATACGGTTGAGATAATTCCCAAAAGATCATCACCATACGTAAATTCATTGCTACGCTGCAAGGGTATATGGGACGATTCGAACGGTTTTTTGAACATGTATTTTATAAAAGCCCCCTTATCCGGATTGTTGGGTTCAAATTTGTGCATATTGAAAAGCACTTCAAAGTGGTATATCTCGCCATTTACCCCTACCCCATCCAAGTTCAGGTCCGAAAAGTCTAGCGTTTGCATCGCTTTTTTCAAAGGAGCTGCATACGGAACGTTTCCCAGGCGATGTTCTGTCAAGAGAAACTGTGGCTCGGTCTCGATCATGACACCGTGTATAAACCCAAAACTACCAAAACTGACCAAGGCTGCATTAAATAGGGCATCGTCTTGTATGAAATCGGCGTCTAGCCAATCAATGAGTTCCGGAGAAGCCACCGGATAAGAGGCTCGCTCTAACCAAACGTGTTTATCAGATCCCGTTATCAAATGCAGTCCGACCACAAAATCGGGAATGGCCCCTACCTTAAAAGCGGCACCGTGGGTACCGGTAGACAGGGCGCCTGCAATCGTTTGCCCGTTACTGGCTCCCGATGCTTTGATAGATCGCTGTGGAATCTTGGCCGCCAATCTTGTATTGACCTCGTGAATAATCGTACCACACTGTAGAAAGTACAGGTCTTCCGGTTTTTTGGCATAGTCGGGACTCACATATTTTTGAATGATCGGAAAGGAAAAATTAAGCGAGGCCGTATCGACAAGTCCGCCTTCCGTCACCCCGACCTTGGTAAACGACCAGCCGCTACCCATGGCCCTAAGCTTAAAATTCTTGGTAGCCGCCTCCTTGATCAACCACTGAAAGTTTTTAGTGGTCGCCAAATAGCGTTCCCTTCGCGTACCCTCCTTGGGGTTTCGAATTTTGAAGGAGGTATGGGGCACCAGTTGGTGGGTAAAATTCTCGTGCTTGTTACTCCATTCTTGAATAGGGAGTCGGGATATACCGTTGGGAAGCATAGGTCTTGTTTTAAGGTTCTACATGGGTCCGTCTCCGTCTGAAGGTCTGGCACAACCGTAGGTAACGGTCCGGTGATTCACAGTGCCCAAGGTGACCAAGCCAAGCAGTACGTCTGTAAAAGATGACTTCACGACCACCCAACTAAGCGCACCTTCGTCACAAGCGCAGCTATTGCCTGCAATCTCGGGATTCACATCCACTCGTTTTTGGCTCAGGCCCCAGAAATAGCTCCAGCTCGATGCTTCCTGACACTCGAGATTCACTGCGGTATCCTGATACGGACTCGCTTCGACCCGAGTACTCACACAAGAGGATGTAGTCGATAAGATCAGCACAAGAAGGAATACAATCCCTTGTTTTTGGATGTTCATGGCACCTTATTTAGATAACAAATATGGTTTTGATATGTTGTGTTACGTATCGGGGGGAGTTTTCCTGTATGGGTTTCCGTCAGAAACGGTTTAGGGGGAAGTCTTTCAGATTTCATGTCTTCCTTAGGAGCATAAAAATTCATCCTAAGCCAACAAGTACAAGATAGTCGAAAGAAGCCTACCTACTACCGAAAAATGTATGGATGGTAGAAGAAATAGTATGAATGGGCAAATCGCTGATTTTGTAATGAAAAATCGATTCTAGACGAAAATTACCAGATGAGCCGACCGGCGGACCATCTATACATCATTTGGCGCAACCTACACATCGGTTCTTGTACCTTTGTCAAAATAGCCCTACTATTATTGTTGTGGAGTTAGGGTGTCAACACCAGACCTGAAATACAGCATTCTTAGCTTCCACTAAACGCTTCCCCCTTTGATTGATACGTCAGTTCAAAAACCGCAATATGGCACATCAAGAATACTGGGAAAGAAGAGGGTTTCCCTGGGAGCACGATCCAGGTCCGCCAAAGAACATGAGTTGGGCCAGGCTTTTTTCAGAAACACCCAACTACCGAGCCCTTGCAGAAGCATATATGGGAAGGGGCAAGTTCCGATGGCATTTCGGCCCCATGTACTATCGTGGTCGGTTGAAAAAAAACAACGTGCGTGTACTGGTCATCGGGCAAGAAGGGGCCATGGACGAAAGCCTTGCCCATCGTGCGTTTGTAGGAAGTAGTGGCGGACGTATGCAACACCTGCTCGATTACATCGGTATCGATTACAGTTACCTTTTCCTGAACACCTTTGTATATCCCATTAACGGGCAGTATTCCGAACGAAAAATCAAGGTGCTGGCACAGCACGAGGCTTCTCCCATTCTACGGCAACGGTGCGAGATCCTTGAATATGTGCGGGAGAAAAATGACCTGCGTTTGATTATTGCGGTGGGCACTGCCGCTAAGGAAACCGTTTGCACCTGGATTACCCAACTGGGAGGGCAATGTCCGGACGGTATCGCCGACCTGAGCACTGCTGACGCCCACTTGATTTCTCCCAAGGCCCAGGCTATCGGTATCATTCATCCCGGAGCGCTACATCAGGCCGATATGAAAGTGAAGGTGCAGGAAGATTATAAAAGGGCCATGAACCAAATAGCGGAATGGGTGGCCCAAGATGCAGACTGGCTACCGACCGACCCGGGTATGCAACGTGATTTTTCGGTTCCTTTCGAAATTCTTAAAAAGCCGATTCCCTTTCGCGACTTGCCCGTGGGAATTAGCTGGCGATTGGGAAATGGCACTTCGGCAGGGAGGCGATTAGATGACCAACGTACGATTCAGCTCTCGGCGGCCATACCGCGAGGGGAACGGCACGACACCTTCTATCGTGGATTGGCCCAAGGCAGCCCGGAAGGCTACCAGGAGGAGATAGGAGACGTACCTTACGAACCGCCAGTCTTCGATTACGAGGCCTATGATATGGGTCCGCCAGAGGCCTTTCTCAAATTGATCATGGGCGGATACCCCGGAAAGGAATGGCCCGATTTTCAATCGCTGGGGGTTACCGCACATCCTTCCTTGGGCGGCATGCCCCTATTTCGTGGGCGGCCCGACAAAACAACACTCCTGGTATTGGCCGACCCACAATCGGTAGACGACCTGTTCTGCATGCGAGCACTCTGCGGAAATAGCGGACAACATTTTCAGGCATTTTTGCAGGCAGCCGGAATCAGCACCCGCTACTGTATTCTCAGAAGCCTTCCTGTAGATGTTACCGGACTATCGTTGCGGCATCGGATGCGATTGGTACGACAGCCACAAGTACAGAAAATGTACCGGGCCCTTTTGGACAAAGTGTTGGATTACGACGATGCTTCCGCCATTTTATTGATGGGACCTTTGGCCCAAGAACATTGGCGATTGGCGGGCATCGACACGGAACTTCCTGTGGTGTCATTAAAAAACCGCTCACAACGTCAATGGCTACCAAGTTGGAAAGAAGCATTGCGTCAGTTATCCACCATCAATTATCCGAAAGAAGCTACCGCTAGTTTTGCCTATGACGGCCACCGCTCCCAAATTCCCAGACACGACCTTCCTTATGGCTTTTTGCGATGGCAAGGCACTAGTGGCAATCGCGTGAAAAGGGCCAAAAAAGAGAACGGCGAATGGTCGCCCTATTACTACAAGTGGTTTGCTCCCGGCTGGGTATTCAAAAGCAAGCCGCGAAGTTTGTCCGAAGAAGAAAAGCAATTAGTAACCCAATTACCCGATTAACCATGCCAACAAAAATTCAACTAGGTCCCGACGCACGTTATGCCGTGCGCGGCAAGATTGTAACGTTCAATGATCATTCGGATATTTTGGACGATGGCGTCCTGTACATCCATGGGAACACCATCGTTGATGTGAAGCCCTATAAAGATGACGCGCCGGACAGCTTCAACAAATCCGATGCTATTTCTTGCGGCGGTACCCTGTACCCGGGAATGATCGAACTGCACAACCACCTCAGCTATAATATTATTCCTTTGTGGGATATTCCCAAGGCCTATGGCCATCGGGGCCAATGGGGCAAGGGAAATCTGTATCGAAAGACCGTAACCGGGCCTTTGAAAGTACTGGGGCATATTGATGGTTACTTACAAGCCATCGTGCGATATGTAGAATGCAGGTTGCTTTTTTCGGGGATTACCGCCTCGCAAGGAATTACCTTGGCCAGTCATGGGGGCATTACCAAACTCTACAAAGGTCTCATTCGCAATGTGGAACGTACCGTTGACGAAGACCTGCCCTCGGCAAAAACCAAAATAGCCGATATCGACGATGCCCAAAAGTTGCTCAACATTCTGGACAAAAGCAGCTGTTACCTATTGCACCTTGCCGAAGGCACCCAAGAGAAGGCCAACAAACATTTTAGGGCCTTACAGTTACCTAATTCAATGGAATACGCCATCACCGACTCGCTAGTGGGCATCCATTCCGTTGGGCTCTTTCCCGAGGATTTCAGAATTCTAGGGCAACACCACGGAGGAATGGTATGGTCGCCCCTATCGAACCTTTTGTTGTATGGTGTTACCGCCGATATTGCCGCTGCCCGTGAACACGGCATATTGATCGGGCTCGGATCCGACTGGACCCCAAGCGGCAGCAAGAACATGCTCGAGGAATTGAAAGTGGCCAAACTCGTAAACGACCAAAAAGGAGGTATTTTCACCGACGAGGAGCTATGCCGTATGACGAATACCAATGCTGCACGGTTATTGAAATGGGAAGACCATTTAGGAACATTGGGCCCAGGAAAAAAAGCCGATTTTATCGTTTTATCGGGAAAGGACGACGATGAGTACAAACGACTGATTGCCGCCCGGGAATCGACCGTCATATGGACAGTAATTGGCGGGGTGCCACGCTGTGGTCAAAAACGGTTGATGGGCAAGTTTGCAATTTCCCTTGAAAAAGTCCGCTTACGACGGGTAACGCGCTATCTCAATCTAGAGGAAACCTTCGATGACAATCCGATTCAAGTAAACCTTGCCTATGGGAAGGCCCGACAATTATTGGAAGAAGGCATGCGCAACCTCCCTGACCTGACCAGACAGTTAGAAGACAACGGTACCCTGGGCATCTTTAACGGGGCCGCCGCCACGGATGGTAGCGGTGCTTTCTGGTTTATCGAATCGGAACACGAAGACCACGGCCATCGCCATCACATTCCGTTCGAAGGGGAAGATTCGGCAGGAACCATCTTCGAGGCAGCAACGCCCTTGTCCGAATTGATTACCGAGCGACGTTCCTTGGATAAGGCAACAGTTTTAGAGGATACCCATCATTTTAAACGCTTGGCATTGCAACGTAACCTGCCCGAATACATTAAAACGGGGCTACCGGCCTACTATGGACAAACAATCCATTTAAGCGATGCGGTACGGGAAAAGGCGAAACCGGGCTTCGATACGGCGGCGCAGTTCAATTACGTAGTGACCTTGGCAAACTTTCGAAACACATTGGGGTATATGAACCTGAGCGATAAGATGGCTGTTATAGACGAGGCGATCAAGGTATTCGAAATGGCCTATGTGCACCTAGCGCAAAAAACCGCACTCTATGCGGCCAACCCCGTAAGGCAACTGCAAGTCATCAAACAGGAATTGATATCGGGAGCGTACGAGGATCAGAACGAACTACATTTTCATGAATGCGTTATCCGAGTGTTCAATTCGGTACGCGACCTTCATACCATGTATCAACTGCCCATGCCCTATAAGGATAAAGTAGCCTTTTTGCCCTTTTTCGTGGAACAGTACCATGATGTAAACGGAGCCCGATTTATTGCGTCTAAAATTTTAGGGAAATCGGAACCTCCCTTCGAGGCGGGCGTACACATAACCCACTGGAACGGCGTTTTGATCGAGAAAGCAATTTTGAACAATGCTAAAAAATATGCGGGAAGCAACGAAGAGGCACGATTCGCCCGAGGTTTGGACAGCCTTACCTTTCGCCCCTTGGCCACGATGCTGCCCCCTGAGGAAGAATGGGTCTCGGTACGCTACCTAGACCGGGATGGGCGCGCCCATAACCGGAGGTTTACCTGGTACGTGGGGTCTATTCACTCTACCCTTTGGGACCATCTGGAAAATGAACAGGGCATCTCAAAACTCAGTTCCTGTGCCGGGTACGACTACAGTACGGAGCTATTGCACAAAACCAAGCTGCACTTTTTTGCGCCCCAGGTTGCACGGAATGCCCTGAACGCTAGCCGCATAGAACCAAACAATCAAGAGGTATTGGACCAGGCTGAATTTTCGGCCTGCTTTAAGACCGCAAAATTGGCAGATGATATAGGGTATATACGCATCTATACCTTCAACACAAGGCGCCCAAAAGATTTCGCCCTGTACTTTAAAAAGCTGTTAGCATCCTTTGATACCGATAAGGTGGTACTGGACATTCGCAATAACGGCGGCGGGCATATCTGGGCCTCGGAATTTGTATTACAGGCCCTTAAAAAAGACCTGATCACCCCTCAAAATGCACAGTTCGTCAACTCAGAGTTGACCGAGACCATCTGTCGTGTGCATTCTCCTTCCCCCCTCTTAAAGGAACTTGACCTGACCGATTGGAACAAAACGCTTCGGAATATACGGCATACGGGCAATACCTATTCGGGCGGCTATCCGGTAACCCCCGTTTCAGCACTCCATGAACTTAGGGCCGATCGCGATTATCAAGCGGTCTTGATCACCGATGCGCTCTGCTACAGCGCCAGTGATATTTTTGCTGCCGGCTTTCAAGATGAACATATAGGGAAAATCCTGGGCGTTCACGGGAATACCGGTGCGGGAGGTGCCAATGTATGGACGCATTCGTTGTTGCACCACCTGACCAAAGACGAGACCGGACAATCCCGTTTTTTCCAACCCTTGGAGTATGGGGCCGACATACGGGTAGCCGTTCGCCGAACGCTGCGAAACGGTGTCAACCAAGGGGTCCCTTTGGAAGATTTGGGCATTGTACCCGATGATATCTGCCACCTTACCAAAGATGACCTGTTGTTTCAAAACCGGGATTTGTTGGCCAAGGCGGTGGATTTGGTACGGGGGTTGGAGCCGGTTTTGAAAACTAATAATACGGTAGCAGAGGTCATTGGCTAAGGGTACGTCATTTCGTAGGTAAAAACGATTATAGCTACTGGGAACACATACGAGTTTACGTAAAAGTATTGGACCTTTACTGGATCAAACTATTGAATAGAGGTATTACATACAACCTTTATGAGTCTGAACGTCGAAAAAGGTTATACAAAATGGTACGATAAAAATTCATAAGAGCTCCATGTAAAAGGCCTTGGTGTTTTCCTTAAAGTACCAGCTTCTTTTTTCTGGTTTCGTATTATTTCTTAAATCAAACTCCAATATAGGGTTCACATGATAGTTTAGATTTTTCAAAGAATAAAACAGCGAAAAATACCTGTTATTGATATCCGCAATAATATCGCCCAAGTCGACTCCCTTTATTTCTATTTTTTTTAATTCAATTTCCCTTGATTCCTTCTCAGTTTGAGCACGCCATTTAAATCCATTCAAACTACTGTCTATACTGGGGTTTGTAACTTTATCTTTTAGCGTGAGACCAAGACGTTTCACAAATTTCGAGTCGGTTTTATGTGTCGTAATAGATTCTGGCATCTCGCTCATTGAAGATTTGGTTTGTTCCAAGTACTCCAGATAATATAATTGAAAAAGGTATTGATAGGTACCATCGGATTTGCGATATTCCTTCATTGGCACCATATGCTCTGCATATATTGAACTGCGAAAAGTAAGTTTCGTCTTCCTTCGTATTCTGCCTTGGCTAAGAACCGAAATGGTAATGGGAATGAGCCTCTTGTAATTAATCTCGTCAGCGATGGACATGGTATACTTTTTAACTCCTTTTGTCAAAGAGGCAAACGCCCTGAATTTAAAAAAATAAAAAGGAGCGACCACTGCTAAAATTCCGGCAAAACTACCGATGACCAACGAAGGTACTTTACCGACTGTCCACCGGGAAACCCCCTTCCTAGCTAATAAATTTACAACACGGTCTACTCCTGGAGCATATAGGTTATTGTACAGATCTTTGGAAAAACGATACGACTTTTTGTAAAAGGCAAGTTCCAATAAAACTCTGGTAAGCCGCGACTCGGTCGAATTTAATGTATCGCTTCTTAAAATTGGACACTCATTCGGGCCTCTAAAACCCTTTTTTTCATCGGCTTCGCTAAGTGACAACAGGGTACTTAATCTACCATATTCAAAGGCGTATTTTCTGGACTCCAAAGAGGCAAACCCGGCAAATGCCGCTACCTCACTCCCGGGTAACTTAACCGTGTATAACACCTCAGGGGCGACGGGCAATATAGACAGTTGTTCTGCCCTTTCGTTTTTACCAACTGTTTTTAACGAAAAATCGGCCATCATACGAAATACGGTCTGTGCAAATACATTGTTTCGTTCTGCTCTGATACCTTCTTCGGAAACCTCCTCGTTCAACAAATCAAATATCTGATCAATAGATAAACTGTTTTTAGCAATAGCGCTGTGAATTTTTTCTAAAACGATTCTAGATAGCTGAATAGGCGGTTTTCCCAGCATGAGACAATTTCGTATCAATTCATTCTGAAAATATACCAAAACATCCCTTGTGCCGATAGATATTAGTTCTTTCTGTAAGTTTTTATGGATCTTATCAAAGGCGGTTTTTACTAAGGGGACGGTTAAATTTCTAAAGGTGCTGGTACCGATAAAATCGAATAGTTCGTCTCTAAACAGTAAATTCTCGCGCATGTCGTCGATACGATGCTCTTCTTTTATGCTTCCTTGATTGGCAAGTACACCCACGGTACCGGTAATATTATCGAACAATTTGGCAGCTTCTTTTTTAAACTTTGTATTGCGATTCTTTGTAACTACCGAAGCAAACGAGTTTACATTGAACGAATGATGCTTTTCTTCCCTGACGGCGGGATCTACGAACAGAATTAAGCGATCAAAATCTTCATCGTGATTCCCAAAATCCTGAAAGCTGCCTATCCGAAACGCTTCGCGAATAGGTTCGTTATTAAAAGTACCCCCATCGATATAAGGGAAATTAAAAGAATCGTAGTCAACATAATTGTCGCCCGCCTCGTTGAAAAAGCTCTTTTTCCTCAACTTGTTTTGGGGAATACCCGCCAACTCATCCTGGATTTCACCAAACACTTTGGGCCATGCATTATTGGGAAATTCTTCTTTATAACGCTTAAGCAAAACTGGTTCAAAGGCTACGGGAAAAGCTCCACATGCCAAGGCCGTTGCGGTAACTACAGCCCATGCTTTTTTCCCATCGATATGTAAATCCATTTTATGGTCCTCACCCGATTTTGACAGTTTAAACCAACTGGCATCGCTGGCCTTTGTTTTTTGGATTTTTTCGTTGAAAACAAAGTCGATAACGCGCAGTTCGGTATGATTTTGTGACCCGATAGATTTGAGAACATTTTCCTGTAAGCGTCGTGGTGGCGGATCTTGGTCTACCTGAAGTTCTATAGGTAGCATATTGGTTAGAGAGCAAGCTAAAATTACCCTGTCAGGGTCAAGCAATTGCCTGTTTTCCAAGTCCCAGTTGTCTTTGAAATCGGACACAACGTATGCCTTGGCCAATTGTACTAAAAGGCTGCGGTCCAAAAGACTAAACGATGCATGAGGATTTATAGCATACTTTCTCTTGACCTTATCACCAAAAAGCTTTGTACTGTTCAGTTGCTCGACCCATATCTGCCTTTGCACTTTTTGTGCGAGTTGCAAGGCTACCAGTTGATTCCTAACCTTCAGGGATTCTGTTAACTTACTGACATCCCCATTGTAATAGTCATCAACAATTTCTTTTAAAAGGGAATCATAGGAAACCTTCGATTTAGATTCGGCTATCTCCCCATTGAAAATTTCCATCATCTTTTTATAATCGATAAGTGATTTCAACAAGATAACCAAGGCGATAGCGCCAGCGCTGGCACCGCTCATGCCATCGATTACCACATCAGTGTATTTTACACCTTTTTTGTCGTGACCAAAGAGGAGCAATAGTTTAATGGCTTCGGTCAAAGAAGCACCGGAAAAGGAGCCCAAGGAGACCCCACCGCCCATGGCGAGGCAGATTTTTAGTTTTTTTGGCATGGTATCACACTCTTTGGTTGGTTATTGTATTGTTCGGGACAAAAACGAACAAAACTACTTTTACAATGTAGCAAAATTTAGTCTGTCGAGCATAAATCAAACTAAAAAAGAACGAATTACCTTTCAAAAAACTAAACTTAAGTCCTAAATCTATGTCTGTTTAGATCCTTGAGTAAAAAACCATGGTCTAAAAGATACATTCTTACAAACCAGAAGCATAATTTAACTCGATATGATGAACTAAAGGCTTCACTAATTCATAAAGCAGTGAATGAAATTCCATGTTCAATTTCCGTATAAGCTAAGGAACAAATGAATCTAGTCTACCATTTCAAAACCTATTTTACCAAGAATTTTCGAAAATTATAATTTAAAAACGGGGCGCCAACCAAACCTTGTGGAATTGATATCTTCATTGGTCATACCCTTAATGACATCACCGTCGAAGTATTTGTGTTCATTCGGAAACATGGTTGGGAATGGCACATAACTTTTATCGTTTGCAACGATATAATCATTAATCAACTCCTTGGCGTCATCAGACTTTTGATAAACGCGGGAAAGTAAATCCTTTGATGGCAAGTCAAAGTTTTCAACATCAGTAAACCTACTGAATACGGTTTGAATACCTTCTTTGTTAAACTGTTTCCGTGGAATTGCATAAATAATATTCTTATCCCTATAACCCACCAGCTTATAATCAACACTTCTATCACACAACTCTTGATCAAAACCATAGGCCAACATCTTAATAAGTTCGTTGGTCTTCATTACTCTGTTGAAAGTATACTCTTTCAAAAGGTTTTTCCACTTTTTCAAATAACTTTTCAAGCCAAATCGATCTTCATAAGTTTTTAGCAAACCGTTGTCATAAAGTTCATTAAATATACGCAAGGAGATAGCGGTAAGAAACTGTCTATCAGACTCATCTTTTTTAGGGATTGTGTCTAAAATTTGATCAATAGTTATAAGTAGTTGACCTGCCTCCTGTCGTTTGACCCATAGTGTAAAATGATTCAATATTTCATCAAACAAAGAGCTTTCCATGTTCGCAATGTTTAAGAATTCTCCCATCAGCAAATTACCGGCATTCGAAGACCATGTGCGACAACAATATTCAAACAATACTATTTTATCCTTTGTATTATGAAAAAGAATAAATACTTCAGGGGAATCAAGTTTATGATACGCATAAACAGATGACACCAATTCTGTTCTATTATTTCCCGATATAAACTCTTTGAAAAGGATTTGTAGGTTTTTGTCTATCTTAAGAACTCTAGCAAGACAGTTCGCCAATATGATCTTATCATGTTTCGAAAGAGTTTCCCTTTCAAATGTTCTCATCAAATCATCCGCTAGGATTTGAAGGTTTTCAGCCTTTCTATTGAGGAACAAAATGTAGTCTTCGGATAGAATTTCTTTCAACACGCCTTTATCCCTTTCTGAATTGATAATTGATTTCAAAACCACAATAAGGTCATCTACACGAAAACTCAGTTTAAAAATTTCCAAGGAATTTTTCTTTGCCAAAGAACTAATTAGATTATGAACTACCCCTTCAACTCTTGCTTGTTTATCCTTATCCGGGTTTTTTTTGGCTGTATTTCTGATATAATCGGATATGTAGTCTTCTTGTATGGTTATTGCTGCCGCTCCATCTTGCATGAATTTATCAGGCAGACTAGAATGTTCATTTAAGATTCCGGAGGCCTCACAAGATTTAATAAAAATTTTGGCCGTTTTAATATCCGAAATCATATTGTTAGACCAAGGAATTATCCGTTCAGGAATTATGTTTTTTATAGAAGCCCGAGTCTCCTCAGAGGAATCTCTTCTATAATTGTATATTCTATTCATTGTAATATTTCCCAATACTTTGATAATATCAATGTCTCTTTCTTCTAGTAAAATCGTATCCACGGCCTCTTTTGTAAAACCTTCTTTTGGCAAGCTTTTAATTTTACTTATCTGATCATCCGCGCTATAAGCGGTTTTGGTGATACTGTTCAGTACAGGTTTAAGAATCTTTTCTATTTCGTTTCTGACCAGCTCGTCTAGCTCAACCCCTTGGTTCGAAACCGACAGTATTCTCAACAGATATGTTGAAAAGGAGTGGATAGATTTCAACCAAGGTTTGGAAGTTATCGTTGCGGCGCTTTCATTCCAATCTTTTACTATCTGTAAAGCCTCTTCGTAGCTCCATAGCCTACTCTTTATTTCGAGATTATATATTCTAGATTTATCAAGAGGTTGAAATACCCGTGCAGCAAGCACAAATTTTATGTTATAGGCAGATTTCGATGATAGAAAAGATAAAATATCTTTGTATAGGTTCTCGGAATATTCCAAGTTATCGATAACCAGCAATAATTCGATACTTCTCCTGTTAAGTAGCACCCATAGCACATCTTTTACGATATGGGACTCACTTTGTGAAACATCGAAGATTTCGTTCAAATCGATATAATCCAATATCCTGTTTACGAAAGCATCGTATTTTCCTATGTACTCTTTGATATCCGATATATCATCATGGGAATTAAAGCATATGATCAGTGTATTGCTATGAATTACATTCCGTATAAGGTAATCGAGTAATTCGGTCTTGCCCGAACCCGGTTGGCCCTCAATTTGAATTAATCTACTCTCATTAATTGAATCATAGCCTTTTACCCTATTTTCCAATAACTGAACCGGTATTCTTTTACTATTGCCAAAATCTAGATGCCCGAAAACATTCTTTTCCAAAAACCGTGATTTGGCCAAATTCTGTAGGGAAACGATTTTCCCTACTTCATAATAAAACTCCTGCTGTTCGTACAATCTTTCTTGTTTGGCATTCTCATATTCCGGAAAGAACAGGTGAGGTAAAAATAGCTCCAACAGAAGTTTAGATTCTGGAAACCAGTCGGTGGATACTACTTTTAACTTGTCATACAAATCGATTAACTTTTCCTTGGATTTGACAATATAGTTAGGCATTCGTATCCAAATTCGAAGCTCAGCGTGATGACCCAAAATGTTGAAAAGCTTTTTTGAAATTCCGTTTTCAGTATCGCTGTTCCTTAAATTGGCTTTAAAAGCATTGACCACATCTTCGTTGGTTACCTCATGAATGTCCTGGTTTAGGAATAGTGACATATCAAAATAGAGATAGTAGTCCGAAGACGGGCATAGCGTGTCTTCATTATGGGCATCAAATTCTAAAGGGATGAATTTTGACCCGGACTCAAATGGTTTTTTGGATGTATTGGGAGATTTGAACCTCTTTATCCAATTATTTAGTACCTCATTCGCAAACTTTTCGATTCTTTTTTCTTCCGTACGATTTATGGGAAGATTATTTTGCAATCTATCTCTTATTGTTCTAACGGAAGAAAGATATGGTCTCATAAAATCATTGAAAAAATAGGGCAATACCAGACCAAAAATTGTTCCCACGAGGCCTACACCAATTTCATAGACCCATGCATAGTTGTCAGGTTCCTTTGCAGTATCTTCAATCATTTTAAATAAGATTAGTTAAACATTTATTCAAAGTCGCTATTCATCAGAGTGGCTTATCGCTGTTTACATTCATTGAGGGTTACAATAATTCTTCATCGTAGTTAAAACTGTTGCCCTTGCAAGTCATTCAGCACCGTACCAAAAAGTTGGCAAATTTACATTTTGGGCTGCTGCTTATCCACTTTCTCAAACACATCTTGAAACACCTTCTTAAGTAGGGTATCGGAAATCTCATAATTGGGATGCTCTTTCGGGTTTTTGTTCATTTTCTTGAAAGCTTTCTTGAAGGCTTTATGCAAGTTCTTGACATTCCCTTTTTCGAAATCGGAATGCGCATTCAACTTGGATTGGTATGTTGAGAGCAGGTAAGCAGCATTTGTATCGGGAAAGAGTTTCTTTAGTTCTTCCTTATTCGTTTCGGCCAAAAGATAATAGAGTCTCCCTTTAAAATAGCGTATATAGGACCTGGAATAGAAGATTGGAACCAACTTTTTGCTGTTCATCATCTGTATTCGGTACAGAAAAAACATCCAGCAGTAGTAATCGATTGAAAACTTACCGTAAATCAGTTCTGGTAGTTCCTTTACATACCTTCTTATCCAAAATACCAAAAAGGAACTACTAGCTAGCAACAGTACAACGGGTAAGACAATTTCCATTCCATAACCGATCCAATCTCCCCAGGCCAAATTTGAAAACCGGGTAAAATCGGCCGGGCCAAATTGTTTGATTAGAAAATAAAGTGAAAACAGGTAAATAAGACCAAAAGAAGCGAAAGCTATTTGGGTAATCTTCCGAGGATATTCCCATCCGTACACATAATACCTTTTTTCGATAGGCGGGCTCTCCAACATGGGGCTCTTTTCCTTTTTCCGGTACATGAATTGAAAATACTTGAACAGGTTTGATCCTAAGGGAATTGAATTATCTTGCTTGTATAACGGGTAAATAATTTTATTGAAGAAGTCAACATCCCTATCAACCTTTTTCCCATCTTCTTCGACACAATCCAAAGTTTCGGTAAACGGTATCAACTGCGTTGGCAGACTAAAGATAAAATTGCTTTTATCCAATGCCTTTGTGTAGGCCTTTCGTTCATCCTCATCGGAGCGAAACTTGTTCACTTGGTTGCCATTTAATCGAGACATCACAAACTCCCAACCAAAATAGTGTTGAATACCTTTATCCTCTGCCGTCACTTCGTATTCTTGGTATTTTTTAATGTACTCCTTATCCTTCCAATGTTTTTTGAGTGTAATGTTCTTATAAGGAATCGCATGTATCTCCTGCATTAATAATTGCATATACCCTATCAGTCGATT
Source organism: uncultured Flavobacteriaceae bacterium (assembly GCA_947493175.1). Taxonomy (GTDB): domain Bacteria; phylum Bacteroidota; class Bacteroidia; order Flavobacteriales; family Flavobacteriaceae; genus Pelagihabitans. The sequence continues at coordinate 642,089 of CANLQD010000003.1, forward strand.
GTGCGATTTAAACTTGTACCATACCACCTCGAATAGAAATGTTAGAATGGTCATTGCTATAAAGAAAAGGGTCAAGGTACCTGAAGGGCTTATGTCCTGATTAAAATAAAATTTGACAAAACCGGAAAACCCGGTTACGGTGATAATATATCCTATGTATCGGGTGATACAGCTGCGTACTTCGGCCGTATCGGCCTTTAAATTTTGGTATTCTTTGTCGGAAAAATGGTTCATTGGTTTTGGTCGGTTGTAACTTGGTTTTTAAATACCAGCAACTTAATAAGAATTTATCTCTTTTGAAAGAAATATATCCTTACGTGAAAATTCCCAGGAGATTTTCCCTTAGTAAAAAACGTAGTAACATTTATTGATAGATTAAAGATGGATTCACCCCAACATGATGAAATAATGCTCCTTAGGGATTTAAGAAAGACTATTGATATAACTTAACCGTACCAAATCCTAATTAACACAATCCTACCTTTTGCCTGCTTGGTTCATATGACTTCGTAAATAATAAGTGTTATGCTACGAAATCTTTATATTAATAACATTGTGGCAGACTAGGAAAAAATCTTTAAAACGCATCAATCAATTTATAGCTCCTAAATTGCGTGAACGCTATTTAATAGGGCATATAAGAAATGAATAGATAGACCTTAACAGTATATTTCTTATATTGGGCTCCTTGAAAAACGCCCCAAGTTTTTCCTCTTCCCACTTTATTCTTTAAGTGTTTATCCTTGAAATGGGCTTTTTGAACCGATATAAGCTATCGTCCAAGTATTTTTTAAAGTTTTATTCATAGAGAACACCTCCTAACGCGCCCAAAAGAAAGCACTTGTCCCCATGCCAAAAAATAAGTTCTAAAAATGAAAATGTTCACCGAATTAATAAAAGAATTAAGCGACCCAGGGTCTGATGCGCAACGAATCGTCAACGAAGAAAACCAACTATTCAATTTTGTTTCTTCTTCTTTGGAAGACTTTCAACTGACCTTTGCCGAACAGGTATTGTTGGTGGAAGGCAGTCAACTGGGCGTGGCAGATTGCGTCATTCCGCCCTATGTTGAATATGAAAACCTTTTAAAGGACAACTTTTCCAATCCGTTTGTGATCCGGTCCGAAATTATAGAGTGGGTACTCAACCCCAAAGTTACTGAGGTCTTATTTAAAACAGGGTCATTGGAGGTTAAAGGGGTTGATTTTATAGCATCCGAAGATATGGGGTTATATGACCGAATTACATTATTAAATCATAGCAACAAGTTTTCACTGAATCTAGAGAACCAAAAGGTATCGGTAAATTTAAAATTTAGACAGTGTAAATTTTTTTCCGGTGTTAGCCTTAGCAATACATCTGTCAAAAACCTCATTTTTGACCAATGTTGGTTCGGCAAGGTTTATTCAGGGGAGAGCCTTTTAGCATCAGACGCCCATATTAATGGTAGTTTAACTATAACGGTCCCTGCCAATAACTTGCCTGATCCAAATACACAAGCATGGACAGTTTTGGAGGGTCATATCGATTTGTCACATTCAACTATCTCGGGATTTCTAGAAATTGAGGGTTATAGAAACACAAGGGACTTTCAAACATCAATTATTGTTAAAGGTGTTTTGAATCTCAATGGTTTACAAGTAAAGCAAATAGCACTTCAAGATATTTCAATAAAAAATGAACTTGAACTGACCAATGCAAGGTTTCAAGGTCTATCCATCCACGGCTCTAGATTGAAATCGGTATCAGGGGGGGGCATTGTTTGCAATACGCTCTTTATTAGAGGGGGAACCCTTATAGAACAAGGGGCCTTCTTTCATAAATCGATAGTACATCTTGATTTGGAGTGCAGTGGTTCTTTTATAGGGGCATCAGGTGACACGGGAGGTATTGCACTCTGCATTAGCTCTTCAAACATACAAAACCTGATACTCGGAGAAGGTTCCGTACTATTTTCGGGTATATTAGACCTTAGAAACTGTACTATTAAGAATAAACTCTCATTAGGTGACACCATGATTCTAGGTGCTCATATCGACCAAAGACATATGGCCATTCGCGCCATCAATCTTAGGGTAAATAATATGATTGATTTTAAAAGAGACCTGCCATCACCAAGAATGTCCTATTTACAGTTTCATAATAAAATCAAAAAAAAGATTGAAGAATTTAAGGCTTCGTACGTGCCTGAATACATCGATTTTATAAAACTTCATACTAAAACTAAGAGTTATTTACATAAACAACAATCCTATAACAGATCGATAAGTTTTGTTTTCAAAGAAATTCGAGAAAATCACTTCGATAAACATGAAGTCATCCTTTCGGTATTGGAATCCGGGAGACCTATTACCAACCTATTTTTTGGAGAAATAAACTTTCGACATTCAAGTATCAACGGATCGTTCGATTTAAGGGAGACCTATATTATAACAGACCGTGGTGATAAGGCTTTAGACCTGCAATTTGCAAAAATCGAAAACTCCTTGTTCATTAACGAAATTATTGCTCCTGAAGGGGAAATCGATTTGGGAAATTCCTACATAGGAAATCTATTCATAAAGCTGCCCGATAAGATGGGAGAAGATTCTCCTCTAAAACTCATCGGGTCCAAATACGATTACATCGAGTGCAATACAACTACCGCAAATGACACTAAAAGATTTTATCAGGCCAAATGGATCAAGAAACAATCACATCGAGACAATTTTCGACAGCCTTACGAGCAGTTTGCCAAAGCCCTTATGCAGGCAGGGGAGGATGGCAAAGCGCGGGATGTTTTAGTTTTTCACAGGCCTTGGAGCAGTCGGGCGGAATGGGCCGCTCGAATAACTGTAAAAGGTTTTTATCTTTTGGGTAAAAGACTCCAAATAGCCCTTATCTCAATCAGTATTTTGTTAGCAATTGGTTCGGTTTACTTTGAATGGATGTACAATCAAGGGTATTTAAAGATTAAAGATAGACCGCATTATTTGCCAATTGATGGCTTTCAATTATCTCTAGATCGTATACTACCGATTGTCAACATCGGCCCGGATTGGAACTTCTATTTTGAAGTTGCTACACCATGGTTCCACAAATTATATTATGATGTTCACTCTATGGTTGGCCTTATTTTAATATCACTACTGATCGTAAACATAGCTCGCACTCGAAAAGGCAGTAGTTAGTTAGCGGAATTGACTCCCAGCTTTTTTTTATTGCTTTCAGATAGCGCATATAAGGTTTTCTCTTCCTTTAGTTTCTTTGCTTCTAAATCGTTTTTTTTCTTTTGTTCGGTTTCTTCAAGAATATCATAGTGGCTTAGAATTTTTTCTTCATCCATGCTTATATTAGCAGATGACTCAACAATAATTTGCGCAGTAAATAGACTATCCTTAAACAACATATGGCAATCTTTCCAGACGGCCGTTTCCTCTTCCACGCTTACATTAACTTTATGATCTTCACCGTATTTTCTTTCAAAATACCTTTTCAAATTTTTGTGAAATTCAAAGTTCTTCTCTTTAACTTCTTGCTGAACTTCCGCGCCCTCTGGACTCGTTCGTCTCATTCTTTCGTGATAGGTCTCAATACGATTCAAAAGCAATTCATATGAATCCGAAATCTTATCGTTCGACAATAAATAAGGTTCGATAATCTCAAAACGCCCCCACCTTCCAGCCACATTATCAAAAAACAGCCGAGAATAGGTAATCACTTTTTTACTATCCTTTATCCAATCTGAAGAAGAAATCTTCGTGCCATTCCCTATACCGGACGTATTGATAAACTTGAAAAGATCATAAAACGGCGTATTGGTACCATCCAGTATAAAAGCTTTTCCATATTTATTACAGTAAAAAAACCTTAAAGGGATACCCTTTCTAATATCAGATGGGGCATCACATTGGTAGAGAGTAAACCCAAAATCCTGTGTTTGAAACAGCTGTATATTCCTTGCCTTCCAAAGACTCTTGGTTGCTGTCTTCGGATTAAATTTTAACAGTTGTACATCCTGATTGATTTTCACAAAATCTTCTGTCGTTAAAACAGTGTCACCTTCTATTTTTTCCCAACCATAAAAATCTTTGAGCCATTGAATCTTGATTTCACTTGTTTCTGCCATTTATATCATTTCTAATTGTTAAAGATAAACATCCCTTCGTTTTAATAATGATAAAAGTCGAACTAGTTTACTTGATCCACATATCTTCACACCAAATAATTCCATAGGTTTTACCATACCACCCATTCAAACTCTTAATCCTTTTCGGAAGCATAATAGCCAATGAATAGGCGATTTTCAGATATGTAGTCACCTACTTTGTAAAATTCACTGTCAAAGGATAACCGATTTCGTCAACTGTTACCATTTATATCACAGGTTCCCTAGGCAAACAAAGCAAGTAAGTACCGGAGGGACTAGAACCTACCTTTCAAAACCCTTATAAATAGAGGTCTTTAGCCAAGTTGAATAATTATGCTCACCGAATAGGTAACTCCGTCCAAGAAAGCTGGGTTCGATTCCCAACATATCTCAAATAAGTAAAAATTTTAGTATTGCCACGTATTTTTAATAAGATTTTACCCAAGAATGTTCCTTTTCAAGACCTTGTGAATGGTTGCCGAGGAGAGAGTTTGACACCTTCATTTCTTTCAGCTCAATCTGGAGTCTTCTAGTCTCAAGCTCACGTTTGTCATGATAGTTCAGGATGGACTACTTAGTAGAGAAATTAACTTTTGTTTTTGGAGAATACATTGGTTTTCTACTCTGGTCCTTCAGACCATTAATCTCATCTTCACTATTTCTCTTTGGCCATTTTCCCAAAGGAGGTCTTGAAATTCCACATTTCGAGCAGACCTTTCCAGCATCACCCAATTTTTCAAAATGTCTAATCCGCTTTAAACGTTTCTTTTGCTCTTAATTAATAATGCAATTAATTGAAACTATGTATGTGAATCACACATTTTAATTTAAACTAAAAAGAGCATAATAATCATTGCCTTCTTGATCTTTATTAATTTTCTTTAGGCTCTCAATGGATATTTCAACCCCAGCACCAGGACCAAACTCACTACCATCCATGTTTGAATATCCGCCCTCGTGTCTATATTCTCCATAAATTTTAGAAGTTAGTTCAGGGAAGAAACGTCCAAAAGGATCATGACATATTATTTTGAAATTTGGGTTAGACTGATTTGGAGTATACTCCCTGTAACCTATGACTAAAACAAAATGACCAGCTTTAGCATTATCATTTGTTACACTCATCATCAGCGGCCTATCTGAATCTATATTTGATACAATTTTCTCTATTGTTTGAATAGGGGAGGTGGTTATAGAATTTTTCATTTTAGCCTGACTCGAATTTACAATAGCTTTTGCATTCCACCACCAAACTATGTTTTCCCAACTGTTTGTTACCATTTTGTTTGGCCTATTTGGATTCTCATTAATTGATTTATAGATATCACCTATATTTTCACTTTTGCCAGGAACATCAAAATACATCGATAACATTTTAAGGCAAGTTGATTGGCAAGTTTTATTATTAGGTTGTACCTTATAAGGAACATCCAAAATTTTAGTTTTAGCATTTGTCCCTATTGACTCAAAGGCACTACAGAATACTAATATTACCATTACTACAATGAATTTGTTTTCCATAAACTATAGATTTATTTTTCCCGTGGATTATCTTTCATTCTTTTAACATCATATTTAAAACGCAATTCACTGAACAGATTTGAAAATTCTAAATCGTTTTCTATCCACTTAATATTCACTTTTGAAGTATCAATCGGTTGGCTACTTAAGTTAAATCTTGAAGTATGAAAATCTCTTCTTTTTTGAGAAAGATTCTCCATTGAATTAGGTCTTCGAGTATCTTCAAGTTCAGCTCTATCAGATTTACCTTTAAAACCAAACAGGCCAATTTTTCCAAGCTTACCGGATTTACACTTACTAATAATTGAATTTTCAAAATCTACCTTCTGCTTTTGTGAGATTGCTGTGTCTATTGGATATAATGAGAAGGAAATAAGTCCAGGATCACCGCCTACACCACCAATTCCTGGCTGTCCGGGCTCTCCAGGGGGATGCTCATTAGAGTTATTTTGCCCAGTTCTAAAAAAAAGAGAGCCATTTCCACCATTTCCACCAGCTTGGCCTTGACCACCTGAAGTATTTATTTCTAATGATTCTAAAAATACAATACCAGTCTTTAATTCAAGGTTTTTACCATTCCTACCCTTAATACCATCATTTCCAGGATCACCGGATTTTTCCTGACGAGGACCTCTTTGGTCGTCAAAACTAGCTCCATCGTTAGCCTTGTTGTTTTCGTCTTGAGGATAATCATTGCCCTTTGCTAAAATTTTTGAATTCTTGCCAAAAGCAGATCTTATTGCAGTTATTTGGATTGAATGATAATCATCTGTGTCTTCAAATGTAAGAGAGATTCCAGGTAAAATTATAAACTCTTCGAATTTACCAATTAAGGTGCCATCCTTTAGCTCAAAATTATCAGTTATATCTAGTGGAGTAATGAGTAAATCTTCTTCAACAATTAAGGATTCGTCTTTTTCCAAATCAGTAAAGTACCAACCCCTATTTTCCAAGACTTTAATGGAATCCCTGAATTTAACGACATTTTCCATTGCGAGATTAAGACTTGTCTCATCCTTTAATTTCTGAAGTGCTTTACTCGATTTAAGAATACAATCGATAGCTTTAGATTTTTCCCCTATATCTATGTAATTAACAGCGGCGTTTAAATAGGCCACATTTGCAGCGACTAAATCATCCGAAAACAACCCAAAATTTTCTTCAAATAAACTTCGGGCCTTAAAATGAAAGGCTTTAGCAACGATATCTTTAGTGTAGTATGTCTTTGGGTTAAAATCATCCATTGCCGCAATTACCTTATCTGCTGCCTTTTTGCTCAAATCAAATCTACCGTATTTACTCGCCAATTTTGACAATTCAGACAACATGGGTATATAATTAGAACTTATATGATCCACGGTTTTTTCGTACAGATCAAGTTTCTCAATATCGGTGTAATTTTTATTCTTTTGTACATGATTAAAAATCAATCGCGCTAAACCAGTAGGGTTGAATTTTTTAAGTCGCCTGTTAAATAATTGAGAATCCAAATTTTGAATATCTTCTATGGTAATCGGTTTAGAGTTTAACGAGACATCCAAGTAATCTTCTAGTAAGTCAAATCTTTGAGATGAATCTATTTTGTATGCCACCATGTAACCACCATTACTCGGTCCAGTTCCAGGCGGGCAAACAACTCCATCTTCATTATTGAATTCAAATTTTAGTGTCGATTTACTACTTATTAAATTTCTTAATTCACTATTTCTTAATGAATAAGAAATAATGTTATTTTCAGGCAATTTTATCTTCCCGGATGCTCTTATATTTCCCAATATAAAAGATGGTGGCAAGTTATTAGGATTATGAGGATTATTAACTTGGATCTTAACGGTTCTCCTTCCAATTCCCAGCACTCCACCCTTTTTTTTCTTTCTCACATATGGGCATTTGTTCACTGTACCTGAAATTGATGTAATTGTAAAGGTCTCTCCAGGAAATAATTCAAAATTTTGATTATCCCTGTTGATCTTGATTTCAAAACTGCCAGATTCTTGCCCAAACGTAAAATGGGTAAATAGAATAGTAAGAATGACAAAATTAATATTAGTTTTCATTGCTTTCTGCAGTATTATCATCGTTACTATTGTCAATATAATATGTCACGACCTCTCCATTACTATTGTTTTTGGCCAATGTGCCATCATATACCGCTTCAACTTCATAGTCAGTAAAATATTTTTGTTTAATATCATCATCATTAAAATATTCTTGATTGCGGAGAAGCATAGAGTTTAATTCCTCTACAGAAGGAAACCCCAGAAACCCTAGTTCATAACTATTATAGTAAATAGGAATATCCTTTATTGGATTTTCTGGATCCTGAGATTCTGCCGTTGCAGATCGTTTAATTTCATAAATTAAAGATTGATCTGATCTAAATTCGAACTCATCAAAATTTGGCGAATTAGTAGAGATAAAATAAAATCTGAAAACCAAGTCTTTAAATTCTTCAAAAAAAGCGGAATGAAGGGTAAACTTAAAACTAGAATCAACTGCATAACCAAGGAATTCGCAGCTATCATTCATGTACCAATTGTCCTTGTATTTATCAATAACTGATTGAGTGTAATTCAATTGGTTATTTAGTTCATCGGGATTCAAACTGGAAATACTGGCCTTTTTACCTACAAGTAGTTGAGTCTCTGTTATACCATTTCTTCTTACTCTTCCTCGTCCTAAATTCTCAATATCAACATGTGAGATGTCTAGACCTCTTTTGGTATCATTATTATTATCAATACCAGCAATTTTAAAATCTATAATTCTAAAATTTTCAGGAGGATTATTTCTAAACGCTTCAGGAGCATTGACCATAAAAGCGTCAATTAGATTAAACGTAATTTCTTCACCATCAGGAAGGTCTTTAACTTCACTTATTTCAGACTCTTTGATTTCATTAATGGATATTAAATGACTTGCATCAGGCGCAAAATTTTGATCTGACTCAGAAAAGTATTGTTCTATATTTTGACTCAATACAGAATATATGTTTTTCCAGTATTCTCTAGTATATTCTATGTCCGTTCTATCACGAACGCCAGTCCTATCGAACCATGAAATTAATTGTATTTCTGGATCGTATACATAGATGTAATTTCTAGGATCAGATATGACTAAATCTTTAATTGATTTGCTGGCCCAGAATTGTACAGATTTATCCAATAAAAAATATTCTGTTTTTAAAATTTCAGATTCATAAAACAATCGCTTTAAAGCAAATTTCTTTAAAAGTTCAATTGTAACATTTTGCTTTCTTAGTAAATTTCTTTTTAGGTCTTCATATTGCTTTTCTTTAAGTTTAGATATTTCCTTTGTATATGACGCAATTTCTTCTTCCATTTCCCATATTTCCTTTTCGATTCTACTTTTATCAATGTCAGTATATAATTCGAAAATTTTAGTTTGATTAAGCTTCATTTCCTTTGTATTGGAATTTATTTGATCTATTAGATCGTAAGAATCAAATACTTTAGTTGCTACCCCTATGCCAACCGAAGCTCCGGGGAAAGCATAATTGAGAGCCATTGTAGCTATTTGATCTTGTACACCAGAAGAAATATCATCATTACTTTGTTTAATAGACTTATTATTTTTGACAAAGGTTGGAATATTGGATAAGATTTTTTGAGTTTCATCTTTTCTATCATTGATTGCTTTGGTATTATTGAAAAAGTAATGACTTCCCACAGCCTGGTTTACCGTTTTTTCTAAACTAACAACCTTTTTTTCGACTAATACTTTTGAAACATTAACCCTGTCTATTTTAGTATATTGCAGCGCTTCAACTAATTTGGTGATTTCAAAATCTATGTTTTTAAAGTCAGCGGTTGCTTGATTTTGTATTGTTCCCAGATACTCAATAAAAATCTGCCTCAATGCTTTAACTTTTGCCGATTCAATAGTTTGCAGGACTGGTAAATGAAGTAAATTCGAAATACTAACCTGATGCGTATCTCTTATTTTAATTTGATCGTTTACAATAACAATATTGTTTGCAAACCTATTCGAATTAAAAACAAACTTGCCATTTTGGACTCTAGCATACCGTCTCAACTCTTGTCTAAAATCCTCATCTAAGTATGGGGTTATTTCATAGTAAAATAATTTAACTATTTCAGATATTACTATTTTTGACCCCTCTTTATTGAATTCATCCTGAATCAATTGCTTAATGAGTCCGAATATTATCTCATCCAAATTCGACCATGAATCGTCTATTTCATTCTGAATTAACTGATTTAAAAAATTATAGAACTTTACAGAATCTGGACCAAATTCTTCAAGAATTATTGTTGTGACATCGAAATTTCCTGATTTAACTAAGGTCTCCCATTGTTTTTTATAATTTTCTGGAAGTTCTTTAATTATTATTTCACCTATTTCTTCAAACTTATATTTTAAAGAATCTTTGTTAATAAGATTTGAAATCGAATCTGCCCTGGTTTTTACTAATTCCCATTGCTGTTTGACCGAATCAGGTCCAAATTCAACTAATTTGTCAGATAAACTAATGAGATCATCAAAATTGACATCCTTGTCCTTTAAATTCTTTATTTCATTAGCAAGAGTTTCATACTGTGGACAGTTTATACTGTTCAATAAATCAGCTTCGTTTAACCCCCTAATTTCTCCGAATTTCCTTGGAAACCAATCTCTATCTAAAATATAATTGATACACTCACAAGAAGGATTTTCAATACAATTTTTAATCCTAGACATTCTATTATTTCCAATATCAATTCCATTTTGTACTGCTTGTTTCAACTGGGAATATGACTTTTCAAATTCTATGATCTGTGATTCTGCTTCTTTGGCAAATTCCCTTGTTGATTCATACTTACTCAAAACACTGGTTAACTTTAGTCCATTTTCAGTTATACTTACAACACTTGGATTTTCAAGGATTTCGTCAAAGTCTATAGAACTGATTGTTTCATAGTTTTTCTTGGCTTCAGTGTATATGTTCTTTGCATCCTCAACTTGCATCATGAATTCGGAAAACTCGTTATTGCCCAAAGCAACTTTTTCTATCAAGACTTGACCTAAATTATTTTTAATTGATTCGGGATTTGCTAACGAAGTAAATTCATTTATTGATTTAAAATTTTCAGTATCAATTATTGCACCTGTTACTTGGCTTTGAACGTATCCTTGTACAGCGGAAGAAATTGCTTTTTCATTCTGATTTAATGATTTCATTAATCCAGAAGTTTCATCAGCTAATTTTTGATTTTTCGTATTTAATTCTTTTATACTTGAGTTATGACTCTTTATTAGCCTTTCATACCTGTCACCAATTCTTTCAGAATAGAATTCTTTAATATCACTCAAATTAATAGCCTGAATATTATCAAGTTCTCGGATTTTAATTTTTGTTAATTCAGAATTTGTACTATCATAATTAGCAATCATCTCTATAACCTCATCTACTGTAACTTGATAAGAGTCATAACGTGCCTTAAATCTCTCATACCTTTCTTTTATTGGAAGAACACGATTGTGATACTTCAATCCATAGTAATCAGCACCGTATTCAAGTAATTTCAGTTTATAATCAAGATCTAGTTTTAAATATTTGGGTAAATATTTGTTCGAATAGTGTTCTGAATTCTGAATAGTTTGAAATATTGGCGTTGATTCCTTAAAATTTTTAAAATATTTTAATGCCTCAGTATAATATTCTTGTGAGAATTCTCTATCCCCTTTTACAAATGCTAAATCACCTAAAGATTTTTGAATATAAGCTTCTTCGAAATCCAAAAATTCTGTTGTAAATAATTCTTGTTGAGATAATCCCTTGAAGTTTAGGGTTAAAAAAAATATCAAAATCCATTTTAACTGTTTCATCTAATTAGATATTGTTGATTAAATCTGTTTTCAGTAGGAAAAACTTGCAATACTTCAAAAATTAAAAAGCGAATTATATCCAAAATAATTTAAAAATTATCTAACGCATGCAGGCTTAACCTTGTCCAATCAAATAGAAATATAGGGCAGTAAAAAGGGGATAAGTGCTCGAAATATATAATTTTATTCGTTAATTCAATTGCATGAAAACCTTAAAAAAACTAAGGTTTTTGCGCAATACACTTTTACTTGGTATTACTATATTTAGAGTTTTACCTTCCCTAAAATCAAAATGTACTTACCAGAGGCTCTTTAATGGCGTTGATTCTTATTGAACAAAAAGTTACTAATAAACCATATCAACAAGATTTTTTAATAACGGATAACTAATTATTATCTTTTTATAATCATTTCTCAAATATGCTTTGAACAAGTATTTTTGGAAATAACATAGTAAATAGCCTAAACGATAAAAATCTTTTTCTCCTTTGCTATTGCTACCAGTTGTAACGTGGTTTTCGCATTAAAATAGTCTTTTAGGTCTCTGATTCTATTTTCTATAGTGGCCTGGCCACAAGCAGTGAATCCATCATTTTTTAAAAGCTCTGGAAGTTGTTTTATTTGGGCTCCTTTGAACAGTTTGCGAAGAATAGCGCGATCCATTCTTGAAATGTCCAAGGCATCCTTGTTGGCATCCATAATTTGCCTTACCTCTTTGCTGATGTACTGGCCACCTATAAAAATGAGATTTAGGGCAAAAGCAAGTTCATCAAGACTCTTTCTTCCCTTTATGATATAACCATCAACACCGATAGAATTTACCAGAAGATCAATAATAACCGGCTGATTGATCATACTATAAACAACTATGGGAGGTGGGGATTTGAAGCATTTTCTAATTTGAATTATGAAGTCTTCTCCATTTTCTATTTCCTGACTAAGTTGACTTTCCTTTTTGTAATGCAAGTCAACAATAATTAGGTCAATTAGGTCTTCTTTCTTACAGACCTTCAGTGCTTTATCACAAGTATCGATCCAAGTAGCATTGATAGTAAATTCTGAAATTTCAGAAAGACGTGTACAAATACCTTTTGCCTCTCCACTTGAATCTTCCACTAAAAGTACCTTCTTTGTTTTTGACACGGATTCTTTTGATTTAGCACGAATATATTGTAATACATTCTCGTTACGATAGGGGAACACCTATATGTACATGAAAACCTTGATTGGGTTCACTAAATATGTGAGTGCTTCCGTCCAGTTTGGCGATTCTTCGTTCAATATCATTTAATCCTACACTTTTCATCTTTTCAGAAAAAGCACAGCCCACACCATTATCTTTAACATCCATATGAATCTGATTGTTTTCTTCTCTGAATGAAACCAAAATTTGAGTTGCTTTTGAGTGTTTCGAAGAATTGATTAGTAGCTCCTGGAGACTTCTAAATAGCTCTGTTTTTGAAGTAACTGATACCTTGGTCCAGTCTACTTCTCCCAGACCATCAGCGTCCATTGAAATTGAATACAGTTTTTCCTTTTCTTCAAGAAGGCCTTGTAAACGATTGGGAAAAGTAATTTTATTGAAATTGAGGTGCATGTAATCTTGTGAAACTAAACGCAGTTCATGATACACTTTTTCAACTCTATCACTGATAGAGGCGAAACCGATTTTGGGATGTTGTACTTCACGGTCATCCGCAAACAACATTACCTCTCTAATCTTATCCACTACATAATCGTGCACTTTACCAGAGAGGTTATTACGCTCATTTTCCCGAGCTTCTAAAGTGGCAATTTTATGGTTCTTATGGAGAATTTTTTTTCGCTGATATGCATAAATAAAGAAGGATAGAAGGCTTATCGAAATGGTAATTATTCCTAAAAGATAGTAACTGTTTTGGGTTTCTTTTTTAGCGATCTGTTCGCCAGCCACAGCAATTTCCTCCTTTTGATTGGCAATTTCTATCTCTCGTTCCTTGATTTGATATTTAGCCGCAGTGTACTCATTTATTGTTTTTCTTTCGGCACGTTGAATACTATCTGTGAGAAAAGCGTACCTCTTAGCCTCCTGATCAGAAGCTGCATTTAAAGCAATAATATTCAGTAATGCTTCTTCTTGAGAATCTGGACTTTTGGTTTTACCAACGGCAATTTCGTATGCTTTTCTCGCATAATAGGTGGCTTTGGTTTTATTGGATTGCAGATAGTAAACGGTTAGATGGATGTAGGAAGCAAACATTTCACTATAATCTCCTTCTTTTATTCTTTCATGCAAAGCACTTTTTAAAAGGGCCAGGGAACGGTCTTTATCTCCCAACTTTGATAGTGCAAAGCCAAGATTGCTTTTTATTTTAGCCCGCAGCCTTGGAGATTTGAATTCCAGATTTTCCAAAATACTGTCATAGATTTTTACCGCTTGTTTGTACTTTTTTTGATGCTTATAATTTACCCCAATGTTGTTGAGAATCGAGGCCCTTTCCGAATCGTCCACTGAATAATCCAGTGCATTTTGATATGCGTCTTTAGCCGCAGAAAATTCTTGATTATTCGCTGAAGCTATTGCAAATTCATTATAAAAGTCACGGATGTAGGATTTATGGTCAAATTTTTTCGAAACTTCTATCCCTGTCAGAGCACTTTTTTGAGCTTCCCCATGATCTCCAATTTTATTGAGAATTCCGCATTTATGAAATAGCAATGGAAGTTTGTGTTCTTCCAATTTTGAGGAAGTCTTTAAATCCATACCGTGATCAAACCGACTTAGAGCATGAACAGGTTTCCCTTGTTTACTGGCATAAAACCCTAGTCTATAATAGCTGTTAAGAAGTAATGCAGTATCTCGCAACTTTAAGGCATGGGTTTTTAACTTTAATGCCGAGTGATAAGCGGAGTCATACATGCCTTCACGGCTGTAATGTTTACATTCAAGCCTCAATCTCTCGGAGATAGAATCTGAAGAATATTGGGCATTTAACGTCGCTCCTGCTAAAGCAAAAAAAATGATTGGTAAGAACAGTTTTGTTCTAAATGGCTGGTTAATCAAGAAAGGTTATTTTTCTACAAACTAGTAATTATTTGAGTAAAATAAAAGCCCCAGAACTTTCTGGGGCTAAGCAAATTAAGCTTCATCTGGATCTCTTGCTTTTCTGTCTTCTTCACCTTCTGTAGATTGTTCAGAAGAGTTGTGAATAATTTCCCTTAGCTTAATTGCGTCGGGGTCTCTTTCCTTTCTGTCCTCTTCTCCCTCGGTTGATTCCTCTTTGTGGTTTGGTGTTGTTTCCAATTCCTCAGGGGTACAAGAAAATGTGGTAGTTAATACAGAGGCTAATGTGATCAAAAAAAATACTGCTTTTTTCATTTTTCAGTTTTTTAGGTTAATACTGGAGCAATGATATTTGAGCAGTACTCTTCCGTAGTTTTCCTCTACAAATGCTCTATGGTTTTTGGCCTTTGGATAGGGTTTCCCCTAAAAGAATGGGATGGGAATACAATAGTTTTGAAGGTATAGTGGGTCGATTACCATTTCTATTATTCAAGTCCAAGAGTCTACTGCCCTGTAAATAGGATCCGAGAATAGGACCGGCAAAAGATCTCTAACAACATTTTTATGGCGCTTATAAGACCAAATGCAATTTGATGAAACTCTTATACCGAGAACATTTGAATGACTTATTGAATGCTGTTGAACTTCGAATCTTCTGGGATGATAGAACAATTCAACAGCTTTTTATATTCAGGGAAAACTGGGGAAAACTGCTAACAAAATATTCTTACACAATAAAATCTGAGTTATGAAAACACTTAAAACACTCCTTTTGGCATTTTTGGTAATTAGTATCTCTTGTAAAGAGAGAAATACTAAAAAAGATAAATCTGTACAAGAGAAAATTACGATCGCAATGGTAACCTTCCCTGGCTACGCCCCATTGTATTTAGCTATGGAAAAAGACTTTTTTGAAGATGTAGATATCGAATTGGTTAGGATTGAGGATATCGGGCAGATACGGTCTGCAATGAACAGCGGTCAGATTGATATCTATGCTGCAACCTACGATATTTTCCAGGCAACCAAAGGAGTAAGACCACTAGGGGTTGGTTTTCTGGCAATAGACGAATCACATGGAGGAGATGGTATAGTTGTAACGGGTGATATAAATAAAATCGAAGATTTTAAAGGGAAAAAAGTTGCTGCGGAACCTGGCTTCCCTCCTTATTTCATACTACAATATTTACTTGATGACAAAGGCCTAACGCTGAACGATATCAATTTTAACGATCTCGCTTCTCAAGATGCTGGCAGTGCCTTTGTTGCAGAGCAGTTTGATATTGTAGGCACCTATGAACCATATCTCTCCATAAGCGCTGAAAAGCGAAATGGAGCAAAAATACTTTACTCAAGCAAAGATACTTCTGGCTTAATTGTAGATTGGTTGTTCGCTAATCCAGAACTGGTTAAAGACAGACCAGAGGTATTACAAACCATTAGCAAAGGATGGTTTAAGGCATTACAATTTATTGATTCAAACCCGGATGAAGCATTTGCAATTATGGGAGATGCCTTTGGAATGCCTGCGGAGGAGATGGAAGGGTTTAAAACAGGGATTACTTGGCTCAATTTAGAAGACAATCGAGAGATGCACAATGAACTAAATCCTAGTAATGCCCAAGCTATTTTCAAAAAGGTAGGGGATATTTTGGAAAAGAACCTGGAGACGGATTTACGGTTAAAACCCGAAGATCACCTTACTTCCAAAATCATAGACACTTTAGAATAAATTAAGAGGTAATAAAAGTCTTCGAAGGTGGTTTTCTACGATAAAAACAAGACGTTCCTATTGTCACTTTTGTTAATAGGACTGATTTGGTGGGCCGTTACTGACTTTCATTTAATAGATGAATTGTTCTTACCCAGCCCCTCCTTATTTTTCGAGGCTTTTACCTCGTTGTTTCTGAGTAGAGATTTTGGATATGACATACTTATTTCAGTCTGGCGCGTAGTCTTCGCTTGGTCTTTGTCTTTCATATTCGCCGTACCCGTGGCATTTTTAATGTCTAATAGTATTTGGGCAAATCGATTATTAAGTCCATACGTTGATTTTTTGAGATATCTTCCTGTGCCGGTTTTAATCCCACTCATCATATTGTTTTTTGGCATCGGAGAGTCGGCCAAGATTGCCCTCCTTTTTATTGGAACATTTTTCCAATTGGTCTTGCTTATTCATGATGATCTGAACGACATCCCCAAAGAATATTACAATATTGGATTTTCGTTAAACTTCAGTTTTTTTCGAATTCAGCTTATGAAGTTTAAGGCGATAGCTCCCAATCTATGGAATAACTGTAGAATTACTATGGGTTGGTGCTGGACCTATTTGGTTATTGCCGAATTAGTGGCTTCAAAAGCTGGCATTGGGTACGTCATCAAGGAAGCACAACGTTTTTCCAAAACTCCGGAAATATATGTTGGGATTTTCATTATGGGAGTCATAGGCTTTTTCAGCGATACCCTCTGGCGATTTTTTTACCCAAAAATATTTAGGTATAAATCAATTAAGAATCTATGATAAAAGTTGAAAATCTTGAAAAGTCTTTTGACAATTTAAAGGTTATCAGCGATGTTTCCTTTGAGGTGGGCAAGGGGGAAATTGTGACCTTTTTGGGACCGAGTGGTTCTGGAAAAACATCCTTACTCAATTGTTTAACAGGTTTAGATATTGAATACAAAGGGAGGGTAGAGGTTAATGGAGTCTCACAAAACGAATTTTTGAAGACTGATCGAATGGCCTTGGTTACCCAGAAATATGGAAACTATCCATGGATGACTGTTGAGGGAAACATTCGATTGGGACTAAACGTAACAGGAAAAGACAGGGGCTTAGAAAAGGTCAATGATATCATCGATAAAATTGAATTAAAAGGATTTGAACGTTATTTCTGTGATCAACTTTCGGGAGGGATGCAACAACGCGTGGCTTTGGGAAGAGCAATTCTCCAAAATAGTGACTTTTTGGTAATGGACGAGCCTTTTGGTGCACTCGATTATATGACCAGGGCCAATCTACAGAAAATGCTAAAGGAAATTAACAACAATTACAGAAAGACCATTGTATTTGTAACACACGATATTGAAGAAGCAATTTACCTGTCGGATAGAATTTTCATTCTATCAAAAATCCCCGCGGTCATTGCGAAGGAAATTGTTTTACCACGTGAAATTAGGGAAGTACATGCCGCCGAAATCAAGTACAAGAAAGTATTTATAAAGTTGCGTTCTGAAATTGAGTCCGTGCTTGCGGGTCTAGAAGGACTCAAGCACATTGAGAAAATTTTTAAGACAAAAGATCTTTCAGGCCTCAAAGACCTTGATTACTGTAATACATTTTTGATGGATGAATGCCGCAGGCAATATAAAAATTTACCCAAAAAAGAACAGATTGAAGTGTTGCTAAAATTATTGAGATCATCAAATAGGCATGAAGTAATTATAGGGATGGTACTACATCAAAATATCAACTACACAAGTAGCAATTTTAGCCCTGAAGCCGTTCGAATTTTAATTAAAAAACTACAAAATGAATAAAGAAAAGATTTCAAAGAGAATTCAAGATGCTCTAAAGTACGATTTTGTTTCTGTAAATGAATCCAAGAATCCGATTGCAAAAAACCTTGAACTTTTGTCCTATCGACAAAAACTAGAAGTGCTCTCTCAATATTCGATATTCCCTAAAAACATTATCTCAATGCTCGTGAGTGCCACTTATGCCTTGAGCTACTTTTCGTGGAAAAATGTCGTCGAGGAGTTGACTCAAAACATTAGCGAGGAAATGGGCCTGGGCGAGGGGCAAATTGCAAAATTTCAGCTTCCCCATTATACCATTTTAAGAAAAGTCTTTATGGAGTGTTTTGAGCTGGATATAAATTTAGCTTATCCAAATGCTAGTACCTTGTTGTTTATTGAAAATGTAAAGGAGGTATTCAACCATAGTGACCCCGAATTTGTTTGCGGCGGGGTGTATGCACTGGAATCTTCAGCCATACCTGAACTCTCTATGGTCAAGAAAATGGCGCTTTTTACCTTACAAGATGTACAAAAAAAAGCCCCAGAATTGATGATAGATTTCTTTGATTGGCATGTGAATGCCATTGAAATAGCCCACAGGGATCGTTTGTTGGATATGGTGGGCAGACATATTCAGAAAAAAAAGGGTTGGCTTGCCTTTGAAAATGGGTTTAGGGAGGTTATGACAATTATGGATGCATGGTGGACACAGTTGGCCATGGAAGTAATTCATACAAAAGATTCTACTCAAGGAATTCTAATTGACTCATCGTTTTAACCCATTTGTAGAACCCTTATATCTAACCGATAAGAAATATCGAATTTGACAATCACTAAAAGGGATTTTATGCTCCTACTTAAAACAAAAATGGAATAAATGGAGACTGAAAATATTCATTTAAGTGCATGGACCAAGTTCTTCAAAGAATATTCCGAAGAACCGGTTAACAATATATATGTCAAAACTTTTGATAATAAAAACCTATTGAAATCAGTCATTAGAACTTTTATCTCGGATTTATTGATTTACCAGATTATCTATAAATCGTTAGCAGCTCAAGAAGGGCTCCCTCTCGAATTGTTCCTTCCAAAACAGATTTCAATCGAAGGAGAGAACGAAAGATATGGGTTTCAATATCACCCTATTAACTATATCTCTAAGAAGTACCAAAAGAGGATTTCTCAGCTTAAGGTGTGGTACGCCAATTTTGAGAACCCTATTGAAGCTATTCCAATTAAAAAGATAATTTCAATCATTCAAAAAAAAATACTGGAAAATGATTTCTTATTTAAAGAGGGGAAATTCTATCATGAAGATCGCGGTTACCTTAACTACGAACGCTCAAAATGTATTAATGTCAAATTTAAAGCAAATGACAAAACTGAATATTTAAAAAGAACGGACACGTTGTGGTTCACAATTGGTTTTTCCAGCGAACAGGAAAAAGAATTTTGTGATTGGGGGTTAGTACAATCTCTCCTAAACATAGCCGTATTTACTAAGCGAAATAAAATTAATATTGAAAAAATCAAAGCTTCTTCACTTAAGTCTTCGCTCGCGGCCGTAATGGCTCGTAACCAAAGTCATAACATAGGTAGTCATGTGCTCAACAAAATGTCTTCCAGCCAAGTTGCCAAGGACTTTTTTGATATTTATAAAAACCCTAAATCATGTTTTTTACAAGATTTCGATATAAAAAAAGATGCCCTTCATTCAAAAGCTTTTTTGAACGACAAAAACTTCATATTAAATGAAGCCAAGAACAAAAAAATAAATGAAGACTTTTATCTGGCAACTTTCGAAAATACGGAAGAGGGATACAAACCCGTTTATATCCTTACTCGAAAGCCCGATGACAATGCGCTTGACCCTGCCGAGCTTTCAAGGGTATTTAATAACTATCTTAAACAACGTATGGATTTTGTCGCGGATGTTGCGACAAGCCACCAATTCGACCTCGCCAACAAGAAGTTCTTAATTTCTGATTTGTTCCGCAGTTTTGAACGCAATTTACTTTTGTTACACAACATCAGTGGAAAAGGTGTTGAATTCCCTTTTACCTTTAAGTTTGAGTATTATGCCAAGGGAGCAAATGCCCCTAAAAAGAATTTCGACCCTATCGTTTCTATTCCAAACGATGTATTAGGAGATCAAGCTTTCTACATATTATTAGAAAATATCATCCGCAATTCAGCTAAACACGCCCCTCAAAAACAAGGTCATATCACCTTTACGGTCAGGGTAGAAGATAAGTTTGATGACTTTTTTAAAGTAAGTGTTTTCGATAATATAGAATTTGGGCTCACAAAAGAGGAGCGGTTGAAGTATAGGAATAACGCTAATCTAATGGATCGAGAACGGCGTAACAAACTTCTTAAACTCATTGCCGAGCGCAATAATAACATTGCTCGCCCCATACTAGATGTGGAGACAAATGAAATCAGAGCTCATGGTTGGGGTACCATAGAAATGAAAATAGCCTGCTGCTACTTAAACCTTGTACCAAGCACGAGTATCGATGATGTGGAATATGCCCCCTTAGGGTTACACCTTTCAGAAAACATCGAGAAGGACGGGATTATCTTCGATTCTGAAAAATACTCTGAATTTGTAAAGAATACAAAAAAGGATTTTTTGGGTCGCGAGGCTTGGATGGAAAACCCGCATAAATTTCGAAGAAAAAAGAACGGCAAGAGCTACTTTCCCTTGTTACAAGCCATGGACGGTAGCGAAGATAATACATGCGGTTTTGGCTACTCTTTCTTACTAAAAAAGCCGAAAGAGGTTTTGATTTTGGACAAAGACCGCGTTTTGGATTCTTTTCTAGGGGAAACCCTAGTGAATTCAGGATTGAATTTGCGTAATTCGGGCAACGAAACTATTGAAAAAGCCCTACGGCAAATTGGTATTGAGGTCTGCAGAAAAATCGATAAAAAAAAGGTTTATATGCATAACCACTTTCTGGTCATCGAAGACGATTTACTCAATTTCACGGATATGAATAATCTACCACAAGAAAAGTATTCGGTAAAAATGAACAAGGAAAGGATTTTATCTGAATACCGTTATTTTGACTTTTTCAAAGGAGAAACGCGATCAGCAAGTAAAATGGGGCTGAAAACGTGTCTGGAATATTGTTTGAAGAACAACGAAGCCACAAACCTTATAAAAGTTTTTAATGACCTTTATTACTGCTCGGTAGATGAATTTGTCAACCCTAAAATAGGTAATTATGACGGGCTTGGCACGGAGAATTTTAATCATTTATATTTTAGAAATATCCTTATTCGGGCCGGTGTAAAAGAATCAGCCAAGGGACATTATGAACACCATGGTTTGGAAAAAACTGAGTTTTTTGAAAAACTGGGAAGATCTGGCTTTGTTGAATTATATGGATCCTCTTCAAGGATTGGTTTTTTTCTCATTTCATTGGATAAACAAGTGGGGGAAGTAGCAGATTCCAACAACAAAGGGGCCTTATTGAATATTAGGGATTCTAGCTATTATTTCTTGGCCAAGGGCTGCAATACCTCTATAGCAATTGTTGATGAACGGGTACAAGGTGTTTTAAGCGATGAGGCCTTTATTGCTCAAAACAAGAGAGGTATAAGTGGAGAGTTTAAATACAGTTACAGGGATATATTTAAAGGGCTAAAAATAGTTGTGCCGGAAGAGAACGAGGTCAATCTCAATCAAACGGGCTTAAACTCAAAAAGAGAGGAACTATTGAGGTGGATCGATTCAAAAACAAAAACTTGTCATTATCTGATCATGCATTTTGGAATTATTGAAAGCCTAAGAATTGAGAAGAAAGGTATCATTGAAGTAAAGAATGAAGTTAAGGAATTGTGTAAAAAAAATAAGTGTAAACTGGTGATTACTTCAGGACGCGGTTTTACTAAAGATGTGGCTAGCCTCAATGAATATTTCCTCTCCTACAGTAGCCTAAGCAATTTGGTTTTAGATAAAAACAACAGGAGCAAAGCGCACTTAGTTAGTGTCTTGAGTGCCTTGCGTAAAACGAACAACTAAAAATGGATAAAGTCTATTTTTTCTTTACGAAATTGAATGATACCTATGAGGATGAACTTAGGTCCAGAGATATTTTTAATGAATCTGACAATAAGACGGTTGATGGAGAACTTATCATCAAAAAATTGGGTTTTAACCATTCTTCGAATGCGAGAATATCTCAACTCTACTGCTCGGAAGGCAGAGTTGCTTATCAATACCTCAAAACCTTTGAAAATGTTTTGACCCAATCCTATCCGCTAGTTTTTTTAGTCTGTGACAACTGTTATAGAAAAAAAACCGATGTATTGTTGGAGTCATTGTTCGAAAACTTTTCTGAGAAGTCCTTATACTGTTATTTCCATCAAAGCAATACAACAATAGAAAAAGAGGTGATAACGCAATTTGGCCGTTGGATCACAGAACATGAAACATTTGTACATGAAAAGGGAGAGCCTTTCATAGAACTCATTTCCTTATTTGATGTCAATTCCCAGGATGCCTTTGAAAATAAACTCGAAGAAATTCAATGTAGATTTCTAGGAACAGATCAAAAAATAAATGAAAGAAACACGCTCCGCACCAAAGTTGGACTTCTACATAAAATGCTAAGTCAAGGTTATATATTGGAAAAGGAGGGTCGAGAAAGAATTGAAAATTTCCTAAGTAAAGATTTTATATACGATCAGAGCTTTGAAGGTTTAAGACAACTCCGTAATCATTTATTCTGCTAGGCAAGCCCGGTAGTGTACAGAAGTTTAAGCCAAAAGCCAGAATGAACAAGCTTCAATGTTCGAATACATGAACAACCGAGCCTTGTTCATTGCAAATTTTGTAATCAATATCAATGAAGGTCTGGTGCCAATGGTACTCTTGCATTGAATGCGGACAGATACTATACTTTAACACATTTTGAAAACAAAGGGCAATGGCTTAAGTGTTTTCATGATGTTACAGATTGCCAAAGGACAAAACGAAAAACAAACTAACTGAAAATGAAAGCACTATTCATATGGAACGATACCAGTAAGGATTTTTTGATCAGATCACTATCGCACACCAAGCAATTTTCCGATGTAATAGAAGATTTTGGTATAAAAGAAGAGTTTTTATTGAGTTCAGAAGAGGATTGGTTGAAGCATAATAACACTATTAATAAGGTACAGAACATCTTTATACTTGTCGAATTAGGCTGGGATAGGGATATTTTTAAAGGTTATAAGATAGGCCTGGAGATTTTAAGAAAATGGAAGGGGCAAAAACCTCCTACAATACAATTTGTTTCAATGATGCCCCGGCAGCTCCTCTTCAATAATGTATCTGGTAAGGAACAATACTTGGTAAAAGTTTTTAATCATTTAGATCTATTTGATACATATAATGAAAAGTTTCAAACATTTTATACTGACATAGATGAGTGGAATTTTTATAAAAACTATGCCCTTACCGGCGCAGGCATCTTGGATGATTTTTCACATCGTTTGACGACAATTATTTCCTTAAAAGAAAAGAAAGGGGAGCTATCGACAATCATCTCGCAAATGGAAAATCAATCCAATTTACTTGGTGAAAGGGTCATGAATCATTTATCCATCTTTGAGGAATCTGAACTTGATTTAAAAACCTTTGCTATCAAACTCAGACAATTGATTGATGAACGCATATTCGTCTACGGAAGTCATAAATCTGATGGTCCCAAAATTTCTAATAATCTGAAGGTAATGATTGTTGAGGACAACGAGCGACATCGGGATATTCTTAAAGCATCATTAAGTGAATACTTTTCCGAAGATCGAATACGCTGTTTTTCAAAGGGTCAAGAAGCCATTGCGGCCTATGAAGAAAATCCAAAGGACTACAACTTGATTTTTATTGATTTGGAGTTACTGGAAGGTAGTTTCTATCAACCCATTCAGGGGTTGCACATATTGAAAAAAATACGCGACAAAAAAATGTCGTCGTTTACAGTTATTACAGGCCTGGGAAGAAAGGGTGTTCAGGAGTTGTTACAAATACCCATTAAAAAGATTGTATCTAAAAAGCAATTGTATCAATACGACACCGACAAGGAAGTAGAGGGCATACTTAAAAGGATGGTCAGGGAGTTTAGTATTCTCGAAAAGGAGATTTTAGTAGAGGTGGGGCCTAAAAAATCATACTTTAATTGGGAAGGTTTTAGGACTATCTTCTCTGAATACTATTTAGATCCCGATTTTGTGTGCAAATCTTTCAAAGATGCCAAGCAAGTATTGGAATGTTTTAAAAAGCGCACCTTAACTACAAAGGATTGGCCCAATGAAAACAAGGAGCTCATTTCTCCAAAACAAAAAACCATTGCCAAGTATTCAGAGTTTATCGCAAAAAAGTTTTCTACTTTACTCGCCCATAGATATGTAATAATTTACTTGGCATCTTTAAATGATTTTACACTTTACTGCGACAATGAATATTATGAAATCTATGCTGATACACTTGAAGAAAATAACATTTGTCTAAATCGAGGGTATTTAGATAGGATATGCTTCAATTATAAAGGTTTGCGTAATGGATTGGTGGAAAAATATAAGATTGAAAAGATCAACTTGTTTCCAAAAGAGATTAAACTCATTGCCGAGCTAGAAAAGGAAAAGAAAAAAGGTTACGCAAGTACATATTTGGTGGATAATTCTACCAAGCTGTTTAATCTTTGTGAAAAATATCTTGATTTAGAACAAGAACAAGCTCAAAGGTTTGACGTTCCTGCTGAAGTAAAATCATGGACAATACAGGATATGATAACAGTTATTGAAGGTGTTTTTTTAGATACAAACTCTAAGGGAAAAGAATCAAGCTGGTACTTTACAATTGAGAGTCTGGTGTGTAGCTCCGACTACAAACAAGCAGAGGAGTTAGAATTAAAACACTATATACCAAATATCGAGAGTCTTATCAAGGACTTTTTTGACCTCCCTGACTAAACCTTTTCTAATTTAAGTCTTTTTAGCCTTCCCTTTTTTGGCTATGCAGACCAAGTATTGCTGTTCTAGACTTGTTTTGGACCCACCCTTTAATACATGCGCAGACCCCATGGGTTTTGCCCCTATTTGAAGTTACTGGAAACCGCGATTAGAGCATATTTCAAAAAATCATAAACGCCAATAGCGTGTTGCACGAGCCCCAATTCTATGTGCCGTGTTTCAGAAAATTGAACTTCGATACCGCCTAAGCATTAAAAACCTCAAGAACCCATCTCATGTAAAAACAAGGGAAAACTAGGGAGGGACTAGTATTACGGAAATTTTAAAAACATAACGAGATGATTTCAAGAAGAGAAAAAATATCGATGGGAAGAAAGTATTTAAATCAAACAGTGCTACCCACTTGGATACTGGTTTTGAAAATAGCCTTTTGGCTGGCTATAGCTTTGAGCATGCTATTGGCGGAAATTGGAACTGACTGTGAACCAGAACATTTTGAAATAGATGAAACTGATTGTGTAAAGGTTATAGAAACTTATTCGTAAAAGCGCAAAGTCGGATAAACGAACTTAATTGAGAAATATTCTGAACCCCTAGAACCAATGCAAATCTCTGAATAGGGATAACCCTATGGTTGATCTATAAGATTATCGTAAATATGGACTACAAATGGCAGAAAGGTTCTAGATTATGTCAAAAAGTCTTAATTCAATAATGAGAATACTTATGAATAAAGAAGGTGAATATTTCACTGACGGACAACGGAATGTTAGAGAGAAATTCGGGTCTCTCGCCGGCGCCCCTACCGATTATTACCTTGATAGTAAAGGGAAAGTAATGAAGAAGTGCTCCACAAAACCGGACAGTTACACAGGGTTCTATAGAGATGGTTCGGGAAATTTCAGTAAAGAAGAGGATAGCTAGGACTATAAGCTAAAGAGAATAGAAACGTTAAATTTTAAATTAGTTGTTATATGGCAAGGTATAAGGAAAAAGGAAGGTTTGAAGGAAAAGTTTACGAGAGAAATAGCAATGGTGGTTGGGGATGGATAGTAGCAATTATAGTCTTTATAATAATAATTGCTAATTGTTCAAGTTGATTTTATGAAGTATCAATTTGAATCGATTAGATAGTTTTTGGCGTTTATGCAGATTTTAGAAAGAAAAATCTTACTTAAAAGTCTTCTTTTAGAAAAAATGAAACATCAAACCTGTAAGATGTTTATTGGTTTGATGTTTTCGTATAAAGACCAGAACCCAAATTCCTAATAACCATTTTTATTGACCTCACCAGACTTCAGCGTTTTATGACTCACCGAATAGGTCCCTCCAACTTTATAACTACAGAATTTAGTAACGCTGAATAAAATTGAATACCGTTCAATACCCCACATCAATCTCCCCAGCTCGTAACGCCCTCCCTATACCCCGCTCTAGCGTTTTAAGAATTTTCATCGCTAGCTGATACTTATTCAAAGGAACTGTAGGAATATGCAAACCGGTCTTTCCAAGTAATTTAAAAGCAACATCCTTTTCCTGTGTGGGCAATCCGATCAACTTCGTATAAAATTGGGTCGGATTCTTTGTGAACATATTCTTAGCCCGATAGGTTTCCACATAATTCCGTTGATATCCGGTCACTCGATCAAAGGTCTTTTCAGAAGCTTCGAAAAACTTGTCTCTATCAAAGCCTCGTTTGGTGAGTTTGCCGTTGAGCATGACTTCAGAGGCTTTGTGTTTGGCCATAGGTGAAAGCGTATAGGTATTGCTCATATCCTTTCGGCTAACAATAATATGTACATGTGTTTGCGAACCTTCCTTTTGCATTCCGGCTGCAATCAATTTGCCGTTTTGTTTGTGGGGAGCTCGATCGATCAATTGTTGAATGCGTCTTTCCATTTTTTGGATGTTGCCTTCCTCCTCTCCCCTAGCAACTTTCCGAATGTCATTTTGGAGTTTCGCAATTTCCTTTCGGTAGGGAGCATTTTCCAAAACCTGTTTTTCAAATCCGCGATAGGCGCGTTGGTGTTCGATTTTCGCATAATACTTAATATCGTTTACCGTAACCTCTTGATTTCGATAAAAGGACTTGGCATAATCCTTCATCAATTCACGGACATATTCCTTTAACTTCTCTGGATTATTAGCAATGCCTTTTAGTTCACGCTGACTCGGACTCACTACCAACGAATAAAACTTTGCGTCTTTTTGTCTCAGCTTCGCCGTATTCCCATCAATTTCGGAAATCACTTTTTCCAGGGCTACTTGATCTTCAAACTGATTAAAGAAGTGTTCCTGATTTTCCGGCAAACGTGCTTCGTTTTCTTTTTCCAAATAGGCAACGTAATTGGCCACGCTACTTTGGTAACCGGTTCCTGTTTTCTGTGGGGAGATAGCGATGTACATCTTACTTCTTATTAAGGGCAGATTGATTCTGGAGAAACTCTCCCATCGACATATTAATTCGCAAGTAGGGCTTTCCAAAAGCAGGTTGTACCTGCTCTACATTTTTTAGAATGCGTTGACACATTTTGCGATATTCTTTGAACTCTTCCTTCAATCGCTTGTGGTTTTGGTTCGCGATAAAATCGATTTGTTTTTTGTCTCCTTCCCTGGCCAATAGCAATCGTTCGACTCGTTTTGGTTTTTGATTTTTTGCAAAAGCTTCAAAGAGGATTTTCACCATATCAGCCATTGGCTTGGTTTGTTTTTTTTCAATGTTCTTGAGCATGGCAATCAGGTATTCGATTCGTTGGCGATTGTATCTGATTTCCGAAATAATCTTATCGATTTGAGTGGTAAACGGATTCAAATCATTCCATTTCAAAAACAGCATCATCTGTCGTAGCACCTCTGTATTCGACTTGGCAAAATGCTTGCTATATTGTCTAAATTGAACGGCCACTTCGGTCTTGATACTGATGGCCGAGAAGTCATACTTCTTCTTTGTTTTCTTTTCCATAATTTTCGTTTTTGCATCAATTCATTTCAATGTTTTCAGGACTTCTAAGGCCATTTACAGTAAAACATGTTTTTCCCATAAAAACTAAAAAGGAGAAAACTGCCTTTAAGTAATTGTTTTTCAATTACTTAAATCAGACCAGCCGTCTACGATGTCGCAGCATGCGCATCACCCTCTTGCTACTCCTTTTTTCCCGCGCGCGGTCAAAAAATCGTCCTTTAGTTCAAACTAAAGCACTCTTGAAAATCACGGGTAAAAACCATTGGACTTTAAGAAGGTTGGGAACCGTTTTTTGCGAATAATTTGGCTTTTTGGAAAAATCGTTATGAATCCCTAAACGCAATAAGGGCAGCTAAAAAGCCACCCTTTATTTTGAGTTAAACTTCCCGTTGCTATTCAAATTTGAAACCGATAGGTATATCGATAAAGGTTCTTAATTGCCTCCTCTTCCAATAACTGTTCGTACTTTATTCCATTTTCGAATGCATACGATCGTAGAGACTCCCCAAACTGTTTTTCTACCTCGGCTTTCGAATATGCCATCAAACGGTCTTGGGTTTCCGCATCGAGATGGTTGTAGTTAAATTTAATCATCATTTTCGCTTTAAATTTAGAGCAGTCCGTTATCGGCAAAACTGTAAAAGTCGCCATTGGGTACGATGAGGATATGATCCAATACCCGAATGTCGAATAGCATTGCGGCCTTCTTTATTTTTTGGGTGATTTCTTTGTCGGACTCGCTAGGCCGCATGGTTCCACTGGGGTGATTGTGCGACAGAATAATCGCTACCGAAAGTGTCTTTAAAATCACTGCAAACAGGATTCGTAAGTCTACGGGTGTGGTCGTCAATCCGCCTTTGGCGAGTTCATAGACTCCCTTTACTTTGTTGCCATTATTCAGTAACACTACTTTAAAGGTTTCGTGGATTTCCAAAGTGTCTTTGTCCCAGTGTTGATACAGATACTGGGCGGCATCCTTGGAACTATGGATAGACTGCCATTGCTTGGCAGGTATACGTTGCTGATAGCTAATCTTGATTTCATTAACTTTGCGCTTCATTGTTTTTTCTTTATCGGATTAATGATGAAAAGGGGGCTGATCTTTTGCGGGAGAAGCCTCCTTTAATTTTAAAAGGTTCATACTCTTTTTTTTTGTTCTCTACATAGGCAGCTGGTTTTAGGGTTCTATTTTTAAAAGCGATTTACTTATTACACCTTGAGCGCTTTTCCTTTTTTTTGATTTTTAAAAGTGTAGAAGATTCTTTCTACTTTGCTTTTCATTTGATGCTTGCTATACATTGTCATTTCCATCGTGTTCGATTTACTTCCCACAGCGCCGTCGCGATTCCCTTTTTTTGATGCTGTTCTGGCCACAAGATCCGGGCTTGATAAGACGTATAAAAAAGAGCGACACAGGAGCCTGGTTTATGCCGTCGGTCAAATCCGGATCTTGTTATTTCGCTATCGAATAAAAGGGAATTGGGGCGGTGATGACAGTAGGCTAAGCAAAAGGAAAAGGCAAAAAATTTTCAGAAGTGGTGCACACGCTGTAAATCAGATTTATAAATACTAGAAACGGGGTGCTTGTTCGGTTTTGATTTTAATCGATTTGTGTGCCGGAAAACTACGAAATGGAAACACCCCACGGCTTGTGGGTTTATCGCCAGTTTGGTACTTGGAATATTAGCTACGTTGGAGGCTTATTTGATGTTGATACCAAAAATAAACCACACGCAAAGCTAGACTAGCTAATTTAAATGAAGTCAATCCGCTATAGAATCACTCACAACTTCCCCAAGGGCATTCAATTCTTTTTCAAGATAGTACAACCCATTTAAGCTCGATTCGTATTGCGTTATCGCCACATGATTGTTATTGTCCGCAAGAACCCCGTTTTGGTCATATCGCTCAATGACCTTTGCCAATCCGGAGGATGCCAGTTGGTAGCTGTAGATGGCCGTTCCGTGTTCATCCGCCATCAGTTTCATATCCGTTCCATAGGTAATCGTCTTAGTGGTTTGGCCTACGTCTCCCCACTCATATTCGATTTTATGGTATCCGTACTCCCCTAGAACCGGTTTACCTCGTTTATCAAAATATTCATAAGAAAGGGAATGGCCCAATTCATTTAAAACACAGCTTTCGATAGCCACGCCATGTTGGTTATGGGTTAGCCTATCGTTTTCGTCATAATATTCGTAGCGATTGCATAACTGTCGTTTGTTATAGCGGTATACGATAGCACTAATCCCATCTTGATTCTTGACCCTTCGGGAATTGGCATCATAGTACTCTACTTTTGTCCGTTTCCCGTATTTGTTGTAATAATATTTAGTGATGGCAATACCTTTCTTCAGTTTGTCTGTAGCATCATATTCAAAAATCAAGGAATCCAGACCAGATGTTGTTGAAACAAAACGTTTTTTAAAGACACCTTCTATTTCTGCAGGCTTCCCGCTTATGTCATAGTACCCACGTTCAATGAGTTCATTTTTCTTATTGTACTCGTAGGTGTTGTAAGTGACACTATCGGCCGCATGGGCCAACTTATCGTTCTTAGTATAGTAAGTGGTCTTTATTTTGTTGCCACGATCATCATACGCCCACCGGATTGTTGCCACATCTGCTTCAAATTCGGTAGGGCTTCCCAAGGAGTCATAGGCCGTTGTTGCAATACTATTTCCACTGTTATCATATTGATAACTGTATGATACGACCCCATCTTCCGTTTTCGCAAAATCCCCGTAGGCATCCAAATAAGTCTCACGAAGTATCTTTCCTTTGGGGTTCAAGAGATATTGTACGCTTGCAACCTTTTGATTATTTACAATAACCTCATTAAAAGCGTCAATGTTATGTTCTATGGTAATACTATCATTTTTACGTTCGTACCTTGTCCCGCCATCTTTATCATCGGTAAACCGTAGTACATATCCGGGATAGTAATAAGCCTCGAACTGCAACCGCCCCAAGGAATCATAGTCCTTCACTTTTTGGAAGTAGTCATCATTGGCAACAATAGGTCGGTAATTCTTATTAAACCGTTTTTCACTAGTCTCCCGACCGTAAAGGTCATAGGTATATTCGTAGATAGAAGCCCCATTATGATCATAGGTTTTTTCCCCATTCTCATTAAGGGAGGTAATCTTTATTTTATTGCCCAATTCGTCGTATTCGTAAGCCAGATGGTAATCGTTCAGATGAAAGGCAAAATCGCCATTTTCGTTATATAGCCGGTAATGCGTTCTACTGTGATGTTCGTTAAATTCCGACTCATATCGAGCGATGTATGCTTCATCATTTTTCAGGCTTTGGTTTCGTCCATAATTTTCTACTAAGATGGTTCGTTCCTTTTTATCGAGCTTTCTTTTTTTGTGAAAAATTCCATGCAAATTGGGTACTTTTTGCCCTTCCTCATCAAAGTAAGAAGTATAATAAAAATTCTCTTTTGGGTGATACTCCCATCGCCTTTCAAATACTGCGTTCTTATGGATTCGTTCACCATCCTGATTTAAATAACAATCCACTCGATGCTTGTTTTCATCTATCACACTCTTTTGCCGATATCCGGGCAATGCCGTATTGAAAGTACCATTGGGGTTTAGGTAATGTACCTCAAAAGTGGTTTCATTTGTTTGTAGGATTTTCGTTATGGCGGTGTCAAAATAGCCGCCATTGGTCAATTTGCCGTCCTTGTAGAACTTAATTGCTTTTTCCCTCGGATTGGTATAAACAATTTCATAGGTCTCTCCATAAGCCATCTCCTTTTCCCCGATTGGATACGATGTTAAAACCTTGTGGGTAGCGGTAAAATAAACCCGTTTGAAGAAACGTGTCCTATTTTCCGTAAAATGGTAGTAGCTATAGATGTCCTCATCCTCATAGTAGGCAGTTTGTCGCAACCAATCATCGATTTTCAATTCCCAATAACGCTGCATTTTGGCGTCTCCATTGTGATCGGTGATACTGTCATAAACGTCCTGCAGACTGTCTAGCTTTTTGGAATATCGTTCTTTTAGCGTTTGAATGGTCTTAAAGGAGAGTCCGCCCAAACCCCTATCCACCAAATCTTTTCGCAATAATCGCGCACAGTATTCGGTAAGGTTGAAATGGTATTGTTCATGTACCAGCACATTATAGCCGTCATACTGATCCCGCAAGCGTTCAGACAGGTTTGGGTCCATGTACGCGTACACCTTCGAATTGGTATCTGTAATAAGGTCAGGACATATTATATCGGATTGAATACTGGCAACATAGTCTTCCTCCATGTTACTTACCAGTTTAAAATCCTCCCAGTTCAATTTCCTTTCCGCCCATCTAATGGGAGCTTTGTTACCTGTGCTTCCTTTGTTGGCAAATCCAAAAATAAAAACAGATGCAAGCAAAATACTAGACAGTGCCACATGGTATTTTGGTTTTACTATTCTTGGGGTACGCTTTCTAAAGATGAGATAGTACGCGATAAACGAGCTCAAAGTAATCAGATAAAATAAGATTACTAATATGAATTCGGCATAAAGTGTACTTAAGTCGAAATCCGCTTCTATAAAGTAGATTGAGTAACCGCGCACGAGCAGATATAGTATAAAAGCATAGAGCAAATTAAACAGCAAAACATGTTTTATCTGTGGTTCCATGGCCCTACCAAGACCCTTTGCCAAAAACATTAAAAAATTACAGCAAAAGGTAGGGGCTGCCAACACAAACAGCAGCAATAGGCTATTCCCGTCAGCATATCTTATTCCAATAACCACCAGAAGGAGATTCAATAGTATAGAAGGTATTGCGTAAGTCAACCCATATCGAAAAGAAAAACTTGGAATAGCTTCCGATTCCGTCTCAGTATCAAGCAATTTCTCTTTGGGATTCCTCCCATATTGGTTTTCCCCATGCTGCCCTTCCTGCAATAATAAGAGAACAATATAAAAAGGAATCAGCTGATAGAAACCGTTCCTATCCAAGTCATGACATCGTTTGGCGCCTTGAGCCAACATAAAAATCATAAAGATCAGATACGGAATCAGTGCCCAGATATCCTCAAAATGAAAATACTCCTGCAAAAGGGCTACCAAGACTATTAAAGTCAGGTAAAATAAATAGCTTAGGCCATATTCAAGTCGTCGGATGCGGCCCTTAAATGAAAAGGGGGATGTAAACATGATTGCTGGTTGCCAGTTGGGTCATTTACTAAACGCACAAATATATGTCCTTATTGAAAAATCCGAAATTTCTTCACTTCTATGGACTATTATTTGGATAAAAGGAGTGATGCCCGGACCAAGCTGGCCATTGTAGGAGGAAATATTCCTTCATCATCAGTCCAGTGCTAGAACATTTTCAAACATTTCAAATTTGAATGTCGGGAAGTAACAGTGCCATTATAGCGTATTTCTTTGTAGCACTTATCTTCTCGAAGACTTACGGAATCCCGTATACAACGAACAGGTAAGTTATCATAGATTTGAAGTTATAATATAACCTGACAGCAATGAGACAGAAACAAAAATCCAATCTAACTTTTACACTATTTCTGAAAAGGATTCCTAGTTAATTTAAACTCTTTACAGAAAGCGGATTTTGTAAAGAGTTTTGGTTTTTTAATTAGATTTTAGGGTGTTCAATTGCAGTTTTGAAGCCTTGCACTAAAAGCATAACGTAAAGAGTTATTAAAAAGGAAAGTTTAAATAGTCCGTTATTGTTATTGGCCTTTACCTAGTATCATGGATGAATTGAACCAAGTTGTGAAAGTAATTCGCCTTACGCTTTTCTATATAATACACAGAACAATTTGAGTAATTTCGTTGATATTAAATTACCGTACAAAATGTTCAAAAGTTTACTTCTTTCGTTTTTCATCCTTTGTCATTTTAATCTTAATTCTCAAATTGATACCATTAACTTGGTTTCATGGAATATTCGGGATTTTGGTAAAACAAAAAATAGCAAAGAACTTGATGATATTGCTGAAATTCTTAGAGACGCCGATATTATAGCAATACAAGAAGTGGTCACGGGTTTCGGAGGTGCACAAGCGGTAGCAAAATTAGCTGATATCTTAAACCGTAAAGGAAATAAATGGGATTATGCTGTTAGTGACCCCACCCATAGTAGTAAATATGTCACCGAGCGTTATGCTTTTATCTGGAAAACCAAACATATTAAAATAAAAAACAGGGGGTGGTTGCTTGACGAACTTGATGCCGAAGTAGATAGAGAGCCATTTTTATTGGACTTCTATTTAAACAAGCAAAAATTCACTGTAATTAATTTTCACTCCAGGCCTCATGATAAAAACCCAGAAAGCGAGATTGACGCTTTGAGTAGCTTCGCTGTAGACTCCTTGCCAACACCGCTTATAATTGCAGGAGATTTTAACGTAGACGAAAAGGAACCTGTTTTCGACCTTTTAAAAAGCAAAGGTTATAACCCAACTATTGCGAACCAAAGAACAACCTTGAAAAAGACTTGTAAGCGAGGCAAGTATTTGAATTACCCAATAGATAATATTTTCTATTCAAACAACATTAAAAAGATTGATGGTGGAGTTATTGATTTTGTAAGGCTTTGTGACCGACTGGAGCAGGCTAGAAACCTGTCTGACCATTTACCCGTTTTTTTGAAGTTCTATTTAGAATAATAATCTAAAACCAATTTAATGGAACAAACCGAATTAATAACTTTAGCCGCAACGTTAGGAGCTCCCCTACTTGTTTTCATTGGTGGACTTATCTCATGGTTTCTAAAAACAAGAAAAGAGGATTTACAAGCAATCGAAGAAAGAGCATTAGAGAGACGTATTGAAACTTACAATACGATACTTCATCCTCTAATTACCATGTTTGCAAATAAATCAAATCAAAAAATGAAAGACAAGGCCATTTCTGAAATTGGTTCAGTACAATATCGAAAAGCGGGCTTCAATCTAATCACTTTTGGTTCTGATAATATGGTAAATGCCTACAATAGTATGATGCAAGCCTTTTATAAAGGAGAGTCAGAAAATGACCCTAAAGAAACAATGAGAAAATTTGCAATCTTTCTATTGAGTATTAGAAAAGACTTGTATAATAAAAATACTAAATTGAAAGAATGGGATATGCTTAAATTTATGATTACCGATATTGAGAAATTCATTGAGTAATAAAATTTATTTCCACATCAAGGAACCAATACCGCAAGAATTTCATTTTACAATTTTGTGTCTCAAAATCCAAAAAAGCCCTTTTTGTCCTTGCCTTCTTTTTTGAGTGCTCTTAGTTCAGATATAAAGGTGGCGTCTAAACCTGATATTGATTTATTGACTTCAGATAGGTTCAGTTTCAATTCTTCATCTATATGTTGAATTTTATCTGTCAAGAGTTTTATTTGGTTATCCTTAAGCACTTTCTTTAATTGCTGATTCGTCGTTTCCGTAACATCGTTCATGGCTTCTTTGCTTACTTCCAAAGTGTTGGAAATCGTTTTTTCGCCATCTGCGGCTATTTGTTTTATTTTTCCGTTTGTTATCGTCTCCACGGCTGACAGCGCATCTTCAATTTCAACTTTAATATCCTTTAAGCTCTTTTCATAGTTAGAGATTAGCATCTTTATTTTTCCGTAAATTTTTTCCAGCTCCTCGTTACTGCTTTCTAAAAGCGGTTTTAATTCTTTGTTCTTGGTGATATTGAGTTTGGTTTTCTCCATGAGCTTTTCCAGCAAATCGTTATTGGTTTTCAATAACTGGGTCAGCGAATGGTAATCGGTACTTATGAAAGTGATAAGTTCATTGAATTTTTTGGTACTATCTTCATTAAAATCACTCGCTTTCTGTTCCAGTTTTTTTAATATCGTATTCGATTCTTCGTAATGAAGATTCATACTTGCTTCTACCAATTGAATACTATGGGTAAAAGAGGAATTGATTTTACGTAGTTCGCCCGAAATATAATTGTGGTTATTTTGTTTATAGGAATCGAGATTCTTCTTTAGCAGATATAGAACCACGAGGTGCGTAATGAATAATAATAAGATGATATAAATCATTTTGCTATTGCGTTATTATTATTGCCAATTTGGTTTTTAACATCCATTTTCCATCGTCAAGAATCATTTCGCCATCCCTACCGTTTTGTGCTATTTTAGTGCCATTTCTGTCAAAGTCTTCACTTTTTAAATCACAAATCGGCAATAGCAGAATATCATAACTCTGTATTCCTGCTAACATCATATCTGAATATTCATACAGTAATTGAAAAGTAGCGCGTGTTTTGTCTTTAGGGTCTAAAGTGAGTTTGATGGCACTATCACGTTCTTTCTCTTTTGATTTTTTGTCGTCATAAAGTATGCCTTGTGTATCTGCATAGGGAAAGTATAATTGACTGTTTTCCGTAATCATTTTCTCAATTGCCATTACAATAGATTCTCTTAGGCCTCGGGATTCTATTTCAAGGTCACTTTTAGAAATGACTTTAGGCATTTCGTCATAGAACCTTTTTTTGAGTGTCATCACTTTAGACCGTATTTCTTCTTCAGAAATAATAGATGACGCATATTTGAGTACAAAATTATCGGTGTCTAATTTTAGTTCAAACTGTTGCCTTGCAGAATGCTTATCCACTATTTGCGCTAGCTTTTGAGCTAATTGGACTTCATATTTTTTTATCAAGGGAGACACAAATTGTTCCAGCTCATGTATTTCTTTAAATTGTTGTGATTTACTTTTTTCAGAAATTATCAATTCATAAGATTTGAGCTCATCAATTTGGGTCGCTACACAATCTGGATAATACTTTACAGCTAAATGGGCTTGTAGTTTTTTAAAAGCTTGAGAAATATAATCAGATACCTCTAAAGGGGTAAGTGAAGTAATTGGAACGGATTCTTGCTCTTCTTCAAGAATTACATCACTTTCTTCAACTTTAGCTTTCCTAGTTTTTTTTCTATTTCTAAACCATAGTGTGCCTAGAAGTAGATTTGCAAGCAAGCTGACTCCCAGTAAGACGAGTAGCCAGATGTTGTTGTTTTCTAATATTGAATCAGAATCTTTTACTAGTTCATTTTTACTTTGCTGATTACTTTTAAGCTTATTTTCTATGTATGCACCTTCTTTTTCAGCCCATTTACTTTTGGTTAAACGTAGTTCATATTGTTTTTGAGCGGTTTTAATAGCGAGCTTTATTTGTTCGCTTAGGTTTCGATATTCAGCAACAGTATCTTTCTCTTTGACAATATTCTTTTTGAAAACATCGCTTGCTAAAATGTCATTAGCAGCTTTTGAAAATGCAATGCTTGAGGATAAACCTTTGTTGAAAGATGTCTCTCGTAAATTGATAAACCTGATAATGTATTTTTTTACAGAATCAATATCTTTTCCTTTATCAACTAGTTTGCTTGCCATATTGTTTAAAGAAACATTTTTCAAAGGAGGAATTCTTTCCAGATTTGTTGGGTAAACCCTATCTCTTAAAACCAAATCAATACTTCTATACGCAACGCTATCAAAGAGCGTATTTAACAAGGCCTTGTTTTTCTTTACGACATCAGCTTTGTAATTCTTATAAAGCGAATCTTTAAATGATTCGAAACCAGGTCTGACCTGAACACTAGTCACTTCGGGTTCCTTTGAACAACTAATGATGAATAATACACCTACTACAGCGATAAAAAAATTGAAAATACCTTTCATGTTTATACGCCTTTAAATTCATTGATTTTCTCTGAAACGATAATTCTTGAAAAGGCATAGAGGTATGACTTTATGGCATCAAAAAATAAGGAATCATTTAGCTCGGGTTCTTGCTCTACCTCAATCTTATGGTTAATTACTTCTCGTATGGTATCGCTAATTTTTGATGCATCAGCGAAAAAGTCACGTAACTTTTCTGGATTGTAGGACTTTTCTAGTCCAAAATTTTTGACAAAATCTGCTTTATGCCATAGTTCATCAAAAAAGAAATCAAAGAAACTAATTACGTTTTCTGTAATTTCATTTATGGTCGTATCCGATGATTTGATGAAGTTTCCATACTTAAATTTTTTCCTTGCTTGTGTATCTGTTTCACGGAACAAATCTTTATCATTTCCCACACACAAAAAGTAATTGTCAACATCTGCAGTTGCGTTTTTACGTATATATTCCAAACCTTTTATTCCCCCAACAGCTGTAGATTCTTTGGGGTTGTCCAAAATTTGTAATTCTACTTTAGGAGCTTTTTCTTTCTCAAATACTTTCTTGATAATCAACGAAACTAATGATGCTACTCCTTTGGGTTTATTTAAATCTGTTAAGCCATTCGTAATTTCTAAGAGCTTAGCTCCGTTACCACTTATTCCGATATAACTAGGGAGTTTATCTATGTCACTCATTTTTAGAACTTGAAACGAGTGATAAAAAATGGAACTATTATGAAGCAGAAAGAGTAATTTAAATTCGCTGTCTAGCATTAACTTTCTACTGAATGAATTGTATGAAAAAAAGTAACTGATTAAATCTGTAGAAAGTAAGCCCTTTGAATTTTTGATATAGTCAATAATATCTGTTTTAGTAAATTCTTTTCCGAATTCTGAACGCATGATGGCTTCGTATTTAGAGACAAATCCATTATCAAAGGGATTATTTCCGCTTCGTGATTCAAATAAACTGTTCCCCGCGAAACGAAAAGAAGTAGTTAATGCCGGTTGGTTATTACGAAAGAGTATCAAGTCCGTAGTACCACCACCAATATCTAAGTTCATATATACTTCTACAGCGCCAAAAGTTCTATCGTAACTATAGAAAGGAGCCCAAGATTCCGTGATGCTCATAAGCTTTTTAGTGCCGCTGTATTTACCGTAATAATTATCATATAATTTCTCCCAAATACCATTGAATACAGAAGTTTGGTTACTACCCATACTCAAAGGTTTAAACCAGAGTACATCTGCTGCTGCAGGGTTAACCCCTTCGCTCAAAAGTTTGTTGCGACCTAACCATATCAGTTGCTCTATAAATGTCGTTAATTTGTTCTGTGCTGCTACGTTAGTACCATCAGTAACGCCCCACTTAATATTGGAATGGCTAAAATCAAAATCTCTACGCAGTAAGTTTTGGCCAAATCCAAAAGGGATGTTTACGTTAGATAACAAAGAGACACTCTTGGTAATTTCCGGATTCGTATCATTATCAATATTGATAATGGAACGTATAGGGAATTTAAAGAAGGAATCTTTCCCCACCAGCGTAGGTAAAAATTCCGCTACCTGGGTTCTACCATAAATAGGGTTTATGATATCTAAATCAAATGTTTTAACTCCTTCCGAATTTTCTTTGGGCGCATTAAGCATTACCAAATCTGGCAGGGCAACACTTTTTTTACCTTTGTAGGTGGATAGATGCTCCGGTGTATTTCCTGTTTTAAAGGCCACAAAACTATTACTGGTGCCAATATCAAAAGCAATTATAGGGTTTCCATCCATTAGTTGAATGGGTTCACCCATGAGTGGAATTAAAACACCTTTTGATGTTTCGATTTTGTCTAAAAATTTGACAACAACTTGTACGGCATCAAATGTGACGTCAATTTCTGTATCTGCTATGGCTTCACCTTGCTTGTTGGTTTTAATATTGGTCAACTCTAAATAATTAGAAACACAGGGGTAACTTTCTTCTTTTCTGGTTCTTGAAATTAAACTTGAAGTAACTTTTGTGTGCTGGGGTGCAGCAGTATCTTCCCTGAAAAATTGATAGGCTATCTCTTCGCCCATCATATGATAAGACAACACTTTGTATCGGTCATTAAAACGCGAGTCTGCAACTTTAAAAAAGGGATAAACACCAAAGGCCATTGACGATTTTAAAATAGCACCGTAATCATCGTTATCGATTGCATCTGGACTAACCAAATCGTATGTTCTTTCAAAAGTGACAACACCTCGACCGCTGTCAGCAGCTACCGGAATTTCTAACCGTACAACAATGGCACCTAATTTTAGCTTAGCAATAGAAAGCTGTTCTCTTAAATCGGTAATGGTAAAGTAGTTGAAATACTCAGGCATAACTGGAAGGAGAATGTTCTGTACATCACCATCCGGCAACCAAAATTTTGTAGTATTGACGACATAATCTAATTGAATCAAATGTTTGGAAAGCAAATCATTTCTGGTAATCCAAGGATATGATATTACCGAACCCGGAAGTTTTCTTTTCTCGATAGGAGAAGAGGTAAGCAGTTCGAGCTCGGGAGTAAATTTATTACTTCCGTAATAGGTCCATCTTTTTTTGTTTAATCCCTTGGCCAATGCCAAAGGGTATCGTTGGAGGTTTTTACGGGTCTGAATTACATAATCACTTTTTTTAACGGTAGTTTCTTCCTCATGAGCATCAAACTTATCGCACATATACGGGACACTTCCCCCTAAAAAGCAAACCTCATTACGGTCTATTTCCAAATTGGCGTACCCTCTCAGAAATTCTTCACCTCCATTACGCTCAATAGTTTTTATGAGGTTCTTTACTTCATGATTTTCAACGTGCTTTCGATTGATTTTAATGTAATTGTAAACTTCCTTAAACGAACCGGACAAACCGCTATTAGATTCAAAAAAGGCATTGATGAATTCTTGAAATTCCTTACCACGTTTAAATAACGGTTCGTTAGTGGAGAAAAAATAGCGATTGTTGTAGTTGCTCTTTATGGTCTTTGGCAGTTCGTCGCCGATGGTAAAAAAGCCCGTATAAGGAGAAGTGCCTGCAATGATAGTATTGTCGAGGTAAATTAGTGCAAATTCGTTAAAGGCATGCCCTATTCCGTTTGTTTTAAATCTACTGGCGTTGTTGTAGTTGTTGATGAATATTTTTAAGGTTTCTGCAAATGTTTTTATACCCTGATTATGGCTTTTCAACAACTCGTTTAACTCTTCTTTCTTCCAAATTTCAACTGCGATACGGCCTCTTAATTTCAAGGTTTCATAACTGAATAGAAGTTCAAAAATATCCAAACAGTTTGATATGTAATTGTGATAGGTGGTATTGCCAGATAAAGCTGATACATTATTGTTTTCGCTAGTGTATGCTTTATTAATGAATGAAAAAGAAGTTTCAAATAAATGCATTTGGGCAAAAGGGGAAGGAATTGAAGTTACGGGCACTTCCAACTTCCCCATATTATCCGTAATGTCAGCAATTTTACCTTCGTCATACGGGTTATTTGCAAATTGCCCCCACCCAGTTTCACTAATGGTCTGTTCTTTTATTAAACTTAACTTATGTGGCATAGCTTGTTTTGTTGTTTTTGATACTAAAGTGAAAAGCGTTCATCGATTATTTTAGAGATACCTAGATTCAATAGCTCACTTACCATACGCTCTTTGTTACTGTATTGATTCGCGATAAGGTCTTTGCTTATTTTTGAAAATTCTTCATCGTATTTAATTCGGTCTTTAAAGAAAAAATTAGAGCTGTCTTTTGCAGGAATTGCCGTAACCAATGTGAATAGTTTTTTCTCGTCTACTATCAGTTTTGCCATTTGGGCACCACCTATATCTTTGTCTAGGTCTGTTTTGTTCCGAATTATGGATAAATCAAATGGAAGAAATTTTCGGTCGTGCCTATCTGCTGATAATTCATACAACCACCTGTAATAATAGCGACTGGCAAAAGATGCCATATCGCCATAAAATCGCTGTTTTTCATAATTATTGGCAAGTTTCAACTCGTTTCTCCAGGCTAGCTTATCATTCTTTAAAGCATGAGCCATAAAATTTGAAACGTAGATATTATAATGGTGAAAGCATAAAAACCGTTTGATATTCTCGTCGTTTCTAAGATGCTTTAGATGTAATGTGCCCGTATCTGAGGTAATGCCATATTCAAAAAATTTGGAGGACTGGGCAAGGTCTTCAATGGTTCCGGCATTGGGTTCGTAATCCATAAACTCAACAATGGAAGAGGCCGCTGTAAGCTCAATAAAATTGGCAGGATTCTTTTGCTCTAAGCCTCCATCAAAATTTTCATAATTACTTTGCCTTGTATCACCTACATAGAACATGGCATTGACCAACTGTTTTAAGTTACGGTTGTAATACGATAAGGCCGCTTTGGTTTTGGTAATAAAAGTGCTCGAATTAATGGCGCTTTCCCCATTATTGAATTTTTCAACATCGACCTGAAAATAGGGGAGTACCGATACACCACCAATGATGGCATTGTTGATAAACGATTTATTATTCATGCCGCTGGTTTCATCTCTAAATACGTTCATGAGCAACGGAAAACCGGCGGCACCAGTACCCCCGAAAATAGAACTGATGACGAAGATTCTATCGTTCTCTTTAAAATCTTGGGTAAACTCCTTGAATTCTGAAGATTCCACCACATTTTTTAGAACAACGCTTCCCACATTTGGGTTTCCTAAAAACCCCTTTTCCAAGGGCATATCTTTGTTCTTATTGCTATAGAGGAGGTCAAATAGGCCTTTTGTTTTTCCAAATCCTTTAGAGCTTAAAGCATTGTAATCAATCATTTCTCGAAGCGTTCCATAGTCCGTTCCGCTAATGTTTAATTCTTTGGGCGGCATAATTTGGGTTCTAAAAAAATGACCCTGCGATTCCTCTTCAGGAACACCATCAAATATGGCCTTATGAATGTTATTGTACGTTTTTATAGTGTTTCTGCACTTTTCTACATCGCCGTTATTGATATCGGTATCAATAATCATAGGGATGATTTTCTCGGTATTCATTTTCATGCCCGTGGCAAGCAACATGGTCAAAGAATTAAGGACTCTTGAACCCGTACCGCCAATAGCGAATAGATATAATTTTGATTTTGACATGGTATTAAAATTTTACGGGATAGTATTTTGAAAAAATAGAAAAGCGCTTAAATACAAGGGAGAACAGAAAGTACAGCACAAAACCGTACAGGGCATTTATAATGGTAAATAGCCATATTTCATAATAGAATTCCCCAAAAACGGATAATTCGAAAACCTGAAAACCTTCTAATAGAAGCGTAATAATAAAAATGGTAATAAGGTTATATACTCCAAATAGAAACCAGCTGCCCATGCTAGAGAATCGCATACTTTTTCTTCCTAAAAGAAGGTAGAAAATAGAAAGGTAGAGCAGGGTAGAGAAGGCCAGCACCATAAAACCTATGGTAAATCCTTTTTCATACCATAATTGAAAATGTTTGGTACTGTCGAATAAGAAGTAAAAATTTTCCATAATTAATTTTGTTTTGTTCTTAGGAGTTTGAATTCTAATAAAGCTGGGGTATCTCGGTATGCTTTGTCAAAAGCATCCGTGATAAAATGGAAGGCAAAAGTTTTATGTTCTAAAGTTTCTGCGGGTACCTGATAATCGTCTGTTAGGTGAGTTGCTTTAAACCAGGTGGACGGGGGGGTTTTTAGAGAAAAGGTAATTTCTGTAGTTGCCACATCCATATCAAATAGTGTTGGTTGTAGAAAATGGGTAAAGCCATTGCCTTCACTACCTTTTAGTTCGTTTTTAGTTTTTGTCTCTAAGGCAGTTGTATTGGTTAAATGAGAAGGTAAAATTTCATAGTTCTCAACACTCATAAACAGATTCTTAAAAAAGGAGGGCTGTTTTTCTAAATTGACTCCGATTGTAAATTGAACAGGACGTTCTGGTTCCACTTCATGTATGATTACGGTATTACTGTCAGGGTAAAGAGATATTTTACCGTTTGCGGGTTTTCCTAAAATAGCATGAAGCACATCATCCATTGAAATATTATAGGCGTATGCTTTATCATAGTCTTCAAAAAGATTCTGAGATAGGAGC
The DNA here is from genome assembly GCA_947493175.1 of uncultured Flavobacteriaceae bacterium. GTDB lineage: Bacteria > Bacteroidota > Bacteroidia > Flavobacteriales > Flavobacteriaceae > Pelagihabitans. The sequence goes on from CANLQD010000003.1 coordinate 685,844, forward strand.
TCCTCCACTAATTGTTTGTCCCCTAATACCCAGATATAAAAAGGCCTGTTTTTTAAGATTGTATTATAGTACGGTCTTGCACTATGGCTGTAGCTTCCCGTATTTTTTCGGTCATAGTAATAGGTGCCATTAAAATCACTCAGGTACTTAAATACTGCAACAGCTGCATCTGGTTTCTTAATAAGATGGCCGTATATTTTGGTGGTGACCGAAGACCCCTGAGCCATGGTATTACTTTTACCCAAATCTAAAATACAGTCAGATACCAGAATGCTAATCGCATTTGACTGCAATGAATCTATAATAGGCCCGAATATATTTTGAAGTTGTGATGACTTCCCATTTAGTAAGTTTCCATTACGTAGTTGACCATTAAAATGTTCTTTGCTTTGCACATACTTCCTTGGAGAATCACTTACCGTATATATTGTGGTTATGTCATCATATCGGTTATCCAAATCGGTAATCAAATATGATACGACATCCTTTAACGGGTAATTACCAAGTTCACTAACATTTACATAGCCTTTCATGCTAACAGAAGTTTCTAAGAAAAAATCTATTTTCTCCAACTTGGGTTTTACACCGGAAGGCGGTGCATATGGAACAAATTCAAATTGATGTTTTTTAGTACAACCAAGCAAAAACAGACTTAGTACCGCAATGCTCAATCTGACATTCGTTTTATATCTATTATTTTTTACCTTTTCACTTAACATTTCAATCGTTTTCAAAATTCGTTGGTTAATTTCTGTAGACTTAAATACTTCGTTTCGAGCAGAAATCAATAATTTGCCTTCCTTGCCATTTATGATATAGTAGCCTGGTCTGCAATGTTTAAATCGGTAGCGAAGTGCCTTTAGACCTTGTACCAGTCCATCTTCTTTGGTGATGTCAAACACATAGTGAGAGCAGCTTTTTTTAAAAAGGCATTTGTTTCTTTTTTTAGGGGGAATTAAAAGCCAATAGCCTTTGATAAGCCATAAGAGTAGTATGCTCATTTTTTTTGAAAAACGACCATTTGTTTGTTGGTTGTATGACCTGGGGTTGCTCCCAAACCAAAACAACCGCTTTCACCAGAAACATAGGCTGAAATGACTTCGACTCGTATGAACTTCCAGCCTTGAACATCGTAATGATTTATAAATTTTTCAAGATAATCGGATGCATCTTTTGTGGAAGATGCCTTTAAATCTAAGTTTGGTTCTAACGGTACTACCTTGTATTCCATTTTCAGTTGATTTTGGTTCTGCATCAAACCTAAAGACAATCAACATCAATACCTTACAGATATCCGTAAAGCAAAAAAGAACAGCTTTTGAGCTGTTCTTTTCGCGTGTTTATAGTTTAAATAATAGTTAATCTTCCCAGCCACAAAGTGTTTTTTTCATTTCTTTTGCTTTTTTCAGCGTAACCTTGTATACTTTCGTAGAGCAACGCGAAAGCCCTCGGCATGTTTTTGTGTAATGATATCGTTTACTGCCTTTTCCTTTGCAGATATAGACCTTGGTTTCAATGGTAGTTATAGTTTGAGCAAATAAAAATAGAGTAGTAATTAAAGCTACGAATGTTTTCATCTTTGACTCTGATATAGTTTTCTAATATTTCTGGCGGACTCCAAATTCCAATTGAAGAGAATAACATTGTCCAGACATTTTATTGCCCATTCAATTGTTTGGTCAGAATTAGGTTCCTTTTTTATTACAGTAATAGCATCGATAAATAATTCGGTAGCTTCAGATTCCTTGCCAATCATCAATAAGGCCAGCCCTTTGTTTACCAAAACGTACCCAAGTTTATATTCTAAAATTGCTTTGTCACAGTATTCAATACATTTTTCATATTCTCTATTGTTATAATGTGACATTGCTAAATTTCCATACAATTCAGCTTTTTGTTGGTTTTCCGTTTTTTCGATTATCGTTCTCTCTTCAACAATCGCTACCACCTCAATATTTATGTTAAGTCCGGTGGAAGTGCTAGGGTTTTTAATACCAAGGTACCACGTTCCAGATGTTATGTCATCAATTTGAACTACGGCCTCTTTAGTACTTTGTACTGTACCTTCGGGGTAAAAAGAATATGAGCCACCATAATTATCGTATTTTTCCATGAACCCTTTTATATTGGCATTATCGCATAAATAAATGTCAACATTTGCTTCTCCCGTTGGTACTTTGATTCCCGATGCGATTGTAGATGTTAATGTACTTGCGTCCGTAAGTAATGCTGCCAGTTGTAAACCCAATTTTAGATTTTTCGTTCCACTTTTTCCTTTACTCGTAGAAAAGCTATAATACCATTCTACTGTGTTTGGGGGCAAGTCAACCTTAATCGAAGTTCTAGATGCTCCGCTAAACGAAGCTCTAAACCCACCTTTTAAATAAAGTGACCTATTCTGGATTAAGATTTTCTCAACTCTCTTTGTCTTGAATTGTTGAGAGAACCCGAATGCGAGATTTAGAATAAAAACTAAAAATGCTAATAAAAATTTAGTCTTCTTCATAATAATCTATTGTCTTAAGCAACTCATTTTCAAACTCATATACATCATCTATGGTTTCAATAATCTCTCTACGTTCATTTTTATTTTCATCAATTAGTCCTATGTATTTTGTAGTGGCATTAAGATGCAGTCGGCAAAGTGGTTTACGATTGTTATCGTCCAAAAGAATTCCAAAATAGGACTGTGTATCACGATATACAATGCGGTTAATCGCTAGTTTTCTTCGTAATATGGCCACCACAATACGAAAGCCTTCCAGTTCCTCTTCCGTGGTTTCTATTTTGCTTATTTCTTCCGGTTCTTGTACTTCTTCCTGTTGCTGTTCCGCCTCTTTATTTAAGGCGGAGTTTAAACGGTCGTTTACTTTGTCGCTAATGGTTTGTATAAAAGCTTTGCCCACTAAATCGGTGAATTCTTCCATTACACGTTTGGTGAGAATACCTGAATGTACTTCCTTGGCAAACAACTTTACAAAATCTGGCGAAGGTTGCTGAAGTTGCTCTGCAATCAGCTTTTTTATCTCTTTGGTGTATTTTAATGCGCTGGCATTATCTACTATTTTTTCAACATCAAAGTTGGATTTGTGAAATTTGGTAATTTCATGAACCGTACTTTCCTTTAGTTTGGTGATGTCGAACTCCAAAAAAGGTTTTTCATCCATTTTGTTAGCGGCTTCCAAATCGGTATAAAATTGATATTCAATTCCGTTTGTCAACAGGGCAAATCGTGTTTTTGAAGCATGAAAATAGCGGAACAATTGGGAGTTGTGCGCATTGAGATTTTCTTTCCAGTTCTTACATTCAATAATGATGATTGGTTGCTCGTTTTGAAAGATGGCATAGTCTACTTTTTCACCTTTTTTAAGTCCAATGTCGGCGGTAAATTCTGGTACTACTTCGGTAGGATTAAAAGTGTCATACCCTAACAGATTTATAAACGGAAGCACAAAAGCATGCTTGGTAGATTCTTCGGTATCTATTTTGTCTTTAAGTTTCCCGATTTTTTCGGCTAGGGCTTTTAGTTGCGGTTGGAGTTGCATGATTATAGACCTATTTTATTAGCTTCCTCTTTTTCTATTTCTTTCCATTTTTTATAATTTGCTTCATCATTGGCTTGTAAAAATGCAGCAGCGACGTAACTTGCTTGTGTATAGGCATCTAGGTCCGAACCGCTTCTTTTGGCAATTTCATATTGCTTTATAGCATCTTCTGCTACCTGAACTTCAATTTTATTTATTTCTATTTCGGCATGGCTTTCCAGCCCACTTCCATAGAAATATCCAATAAAAACAATGACCCCAATTATTATTAAAACAGCTTTAAATATTTTTTTCATTTTGGTTAATTTTTAGTAGAAATTGCCTCTTTAAATATTTTATTGAAGAAAATCGTGACTTCTGTTTCCTTTCCTTTTGAAGCAACATACTCCAATCCTAAAGCTTCTAATTCTCCAACAACAAAACCTCTTTTGATTAATGATTTTGAATTTGGATTACTCTTTAGGTTTCGAACTTTTTTCAACCAAATATGATATGGCCCTCCAGTTGCAAATCCATATTTTTTAAAGTCATTATTGTCTTTGAAATTTTTCAGTTCCTGATATAAAGATTTGAATTCGTCAAACACTTCAGTTTGACTAGTCTGTGCTATAGAAAAGTTTGTAGCCATAAAAAATAAGAAGAGTATTATTCTTGCTTTCATTTTTGAAGTTTTATAAACTAATTCCAATTTTTATTACAATTGTTCACTCTTTCCCATGCCATGGCTGCAACTCTTGTTGTTATATTTCCAACCTGAACTATGTGACCATTTTTCCAATAATATCTTTCCTCGTTATATAAAGTGTATCTGCCAGAATTTTTGTGCTGACCCTCTCTAACCGAAAGGTTATTTGTAATTCCACAATGGACTCTTAGGTTGCCAACCTTGAAGTAATACTTATAGGTATCTCTTTTTTCTGTCATACTTCAAGATTTAATTTTTACATCCATTTCTATCACAGGTGATAGCCTCTGTCGACCTTTTCCAGTGACTAGCAGAAGTGTCAAGTCCACATCCTGTCTCTCCGCCTTTATTTCCTACATGAATTTCTCCTGTCTCAGTGTTTTTTACTGCCATAATTTTTTGATTTAAGTTTTACTAAACAAACCTAAACCCATTAAAAGACAATCCCTTACAGATATGTGTAAGGGACTTAATTTTGTTTGAATTATTTAGTTTTTAGAAAAGGCTAGAAGTTAAATTTTACCTTCCTTCGCTAGTTTGAATAGCAGATTTGTAGTATTCTTGGCTTCGTATTCATCATAAAGCCTGCTTATTCTTTTATCAATGGTACTTTCACTATTAGGGGTTCTATTTTCCTTTTTAAACTTATCAGAGACTTCTTTCTTGGTAAGACCGTTAGCGAGTTCTTTCAATATAGCACGGTCAAATTCATCTAGTTCAACAGCATTGTTCGCGGCAGTCAAATTCAGTTGTGGTGACACATAGGTTCTGTTATGAAATACTTCATTAATGGCATTGACCAACTCCACCATACCGTTACGGCCCTTACATACATATCCGTTAATTTTATGCTCTTTAAAGAGGGTGTTGATGTGTATGGGATTGTTTTCCATGGAGTGGACAATGATTTTTAAGCCGGGCTGCAAGACTCTTGCCGCTTCAATGAGTTCGCTGCCAGAAGTTAACTTTCGGTCGACATGGTCTGGTTCAAAAAATAAATCGGTTACCAATAACTCGTATGGTTCCTTATTCTTTAGAGCCACTTTTAAGCGCGTAAATGTCTTATCGCAATAGAACTCATTTTGCAATTCTTCAATAGTTAATTTTTCATACAAAGTTTCAGCGATACCATGGTTTTCACCCTGAAAATCTTCGGCTAATATTACTTTTTTGAACATGGTGAGCTATATTACTTAGGGATTCGGATTTCAGCCCGAAAGCCCTTTCCTTCTTCTGAATCAAAAGTAATGCTTCCATTAATGGCTTGAATACGCTTTTCTGTATTCTGAAGTCCATTTTTTCTTAACAAGGATTCTTTTGATGCTCCGATCCCATCATCTTCATAATAAATAAAGAGTTCTTTGTTTAGATTTCTGAACAAAATCACGGTTTGGCTAGCTTTGCTATGCCGCGCCATATTGATAACCAGTTCTTGCAATACCTTAAAAAGTGTCGTTTTAGTTTGATGACCTACCAATGACCAATCTAGTTCTTTGCCACCATTTAGAACCATGTCGACTTCGGTTGGTTTCGTATATTCCAAAGTCGCTTTAAGGCCTTTCCAAAAATCAGGACCGGTATCTACAGCATTGATTTCACGGGAGAAATTCCGAATCTGATTATAGACCGATTCCAATTTATCTAAAATTGCCGATTTATCCGTATCACGCTGCACCATTAACATGGCCTGGTTGAGTTTACCGCCGTGGTCATCATGCAACTTTCGGGAGAGTTCCGCTTCAGTTTCATGTACAGCGGCTAAGGTTTCAGTTTTACTTTTTTGTTTTAATCGTTTGGTGCGTTGTCTAAAACCATACAGCGAAAGCCCTAAAACAGAGGTAATGAAAAGAAGACCGCCCAAATACAGAATCTTTTGATTTCGTTGCTGACTGGCTTCCAATTCTTTTTCAGCATTTTCTTTTTCCAATCGAAGAATCGATTCTTGTTTTAGTTTGTCATCGTATTTGTATTTGGCAAATTGCGTCTTGACCTTAAGTTCTTGTGCATACAAACTGTCTTGTAAAAAGACGTAGCGGTCACGAAGTGTTACATTATTGGGCTGTAATTTCATAAGAAACTTGAGTGCGTCCTTCTCAGCACGTGGTATTTTTAAGGACTTTGACAATTGAATGACTGAATCAAAATAGGAGGTCGCTTTGCTCAGATTGGTTTTACTATAGAATTGGCCCAAGTGCGTATAGCTGGCTATTTGTCCTCGTTTGTCATTATGCTCTTTTCGTAGTTGCAAGGGAATAAGAAAGGTTTCGACTTTTTCATTTCCTTCGGAAAGCCATTGAACATATGCGATGTTATCTAACACTCTTCCATGCTCCTGTGGGTTCTTTACAGATGAAGTGTCATTCAAAATGGATCTCAACAAGCTGCTAGCCTTATTATATTGTTTGGTATCTACATAACTAGCAGCCAAATTATTCTGATAAATAAGCCTATCTGTTTCAGAAGTAGTGGCCTCAATCGATTTCAAGTAATAGGTGATGGCATCTTGATAGTTCAGTAGTTTTCTATGGTTTGTTCCTAGCGTATTATAACAATAGGCTATGTATTGCCGGTCACTCTCGAAGTTTAAGAACCGTAATGCTTCTGTAATGGTTTCTTTACTGCCAAAAAAATCGTTTTGATCTTTCTGGATGGTTCCCATGTTCAGTAGATTCCTTCCTATCCGGCTACTATCCATTATTTGCTCAAAATAATTTTTCGAACGATTGTAATTATTGAAAGCACTATCAGGAATATGGGCAACTTCGCCGAAATAATAGCCCATTAAATAATATTGTTTGCCTAAGGTAAATTCAGCTTTAATCCGCTCAGCGGTATTTACGAGAAGTTGATTAAAAACTTGAAGACTATCATACTCTTTTAAAGAAAAATGAATCAGGTTCTTTTGATATAGAACTTTACAATAAAGAGTGTCTTTGTTAGCCTTATCTGCATGAAAAAGGGATTTATTTATGGTTTCCCGTCTTTTGCTCAATGGAAGACTCTCATCTTTGGAAATAGTGTAGTAAAATAAAACACTGTCCTTTGCTTTGCCAGTGGGCACGTTATTTTTTTCATTTCCTATTTCACAGGAAACGAATAAACTTGTAAAAATCAAAAAAAGAGAGTTTTTCAAAGGTGATACTTTTTTTAAAAGTATTTAAAAAAAGAGCTATACCAGAGGTATAGCTCAAATTATTAAAAAATATCCCTACTTGATACCTATTATTTGTCTGGCGGAGGAGGAGGAGGATTACCATCGTCTCCCTCAGTCGCTTGGGTTTTATAAAGGGCTTCGGTGTCGGCGATGGTTTCATCCGAACAAGAAAATAAGAACATATTAAAAACTAGTGCCATTAAGGCTATAAATATTCGTTTCATAAAATTTGTATTTAGAATTTGAAATGAGGGTGGCTGTCCGGGATTTTCCCAGATATTTTGTTTTACCAGCCACCCGTAAGTGTTGGAGTACTCCTTGCTTTGTGGAAAGTGAAATCGGTAAGCGGTAGGTTTTAACTACTTTCCGATTGGCCAAAACCTACCGCTTTACAGATTTGTGTAATAGCTAGTTTTGTACATTTGTTATGTTCGCAAGGCATAACAAGAACTAGCTTGCGATACAAACTTACCCCCGCTGTATCGCAGTAGTAATAAGGGATTCCAGAAATTCCTATAGTTCCTTAGAATTCCAGAGAAATTCCAATAATTCCAACCAAACCATGGGAATAAAGACAAGTGATAGCTATCAGAAAGAAATTCTAGCGAGATACAAAAGAGAAAAAGGAGGAGATATGCGAGGGTATCTTGCGGAACCTACACGCAGGCAAATTAGAGAAGCTTGTATTGCTTTATTGGGTAAAAGAAACCTAAAACATGATGAGCGTATACTAAATAGATTTTTTCAATTTGAAGAAGGAAAAAATAAAATCCTTCAAATTCAACACTTTAAAGCAGATAAGTTTGTTCCGATTGTTAAGTTTTTGAAGGAAAAAGTACAGAGAACAAGCCCCGAGAATATTGAGCTAATAAGTTGGCTAATAGATTTTCAACCAAGACCGTTACAAGAGTATTTAAAACCTGATAATTCAATTTCTGAAGAAGAGCCAGAGAGGCCTGAACCCGAAATTGTAGATGAGCCCAATGATGAGGAAGAAAAGAAGAAACAAGAGGAGGAAAAAAGAAGGCTTGAGGAGGTCAAAAGAAAGGAAGAAGAGGAAGAAAAAAGGAGGTTGGAGGAAGAACGAAGGAGGCGCCGGCGAATTATTACAATTTCTATCAGCGCAGCGTTTGGAATGACTTTGATGATTTTAGGAGTTCAAAAATGGCCTTCATATTTTCCAAAAAACAATCCTAAAGATGTTGGTTGCATGACCTGGGCCGATTCACTTTATGTCGAGGTTTCATGCGGCGAGGCTCCCTTTTCTAAATATGGAACCCGGGTCAAACCATTAGACCCGATGGAATTAAAAAACATGTGTAAAGTAGAAGTAGATGCAGCTTATCCATTCTTCACCGCTACAGGTAAACCTCGAATTTGGTATTATAAAAAAAGTAGTAAGGAAATCGAATATTTTACAGCACCGGGCTTACATCCAACCAATGGAGAAACATTACGGAAAATAACTCCTTATATTATTGAAAATTATGTGCCTATACATTCCAATAAGGAAAACACTTTTATAAAATAACAATAGTTAACATTCTATTTCTTACACGACTCTTTACAAATTGCACCTTTTGTAAAGAGTATACCTTATCTGATTACTCAAATTAACAGTTGGACTTATGGTTACTAGTTTGTAGAACGTTTCGAAGTTTACTCCCCATAGCTAATCCGCTCCCGAATACCCCCACTAGCGCGATGAACAATCACATCGGCTTGGTACTTTTTGGCCAAACGTTTCGCCTTGCGTATGGCCGTACTCTGTTTTCGATGTTTGCTGGTAATGCGTTGGTTCCCTTCGCGACGTACGGCCCAACCTTCCTCATGAGGTACTACATGTTGGTGCCAAGTTCGACGCCGTTTACGGCTTTGAAAGCTGTTGAAAAAAAGTTCAATCAGCTCGATTAGGGTGCGTGGCCAAGATTTGCTTTTTGACATATTTATACTAAACCTCTTTACGCTGTTCTTTATTGTCTATCCCAGCCAACTTCTCCCGTAAAATCCTCATATCCTCCTCAACCTTCGAATCAATAATCTTCGCATAGTGCTGCGTCGTACGCAAATTTTTATGCCCTAACATTTTCCCTACCGTTTCAATTGGTACGCCATTGGTTAGCGTAACCGTAGTGGCAAAGGTATGCCGGGCTAAATGGGTGGTGAGGTTCTTTTTGATATTGCAGCGGTCGGCAATTTCTTTGAGGTAGGCATTGGATTTTTGATTGCTCAATACAGGAATCACGCAATTTTTATCGACTACTCTAGGGTGGTTCTTATACTTTTCAATGATAGCCACCGCTGTGGGCAATAAGGGAATGGTAAAGCCCGTATCCGTTTTGGAGCGTTTCGATTTAATATAATAGCCTCCTTCTTCGTTTTGATAGATTTCATCAGGAGTCAAGGTTTGAATATCCACATAGGCCAGACCGGTAAAGCAACAGAGCACAAACATATCCCGGACAATACCCAGGCGTTCTCCTTCGATTTCTTTGTCAATCAACTTCTGTAGTTCCTCTTTGGACAAAAACTCGCGTTCCACGGTCTTAAACTGCACTTTGTAGTTATAGAAGGGGTCTTTGGCCAGCCAATCGTTGGCTACCGCAATACGAACGATTTTTTTGAAGTTGTTGACATATTTCAAAGCGGAGTTGTGATTGCAAGCCTTGGTAACCTTCAAAAAATACTCAAGACCTTTGATAAACTTTAAATCCACATCCTTGACCGGGATATCATTTTTACGGTACTCCGTTTTAACATACTCGGAAACATGACTTTTGGTGGTATGGTAGCGTTTCCAAGTGCCTAGTGCGAATTCGATCCCGACCAACTTTTCCATTTGCTGATTGTGTTCTTCGAAAAGTTCCAAAAGCATCTTGAATTTTTTATCCTTTCCCAAGTATTTATCCTTTACATCATGCACCGTAAAGGGTTCACCAGCTTCAATAAGCTGATGTTGAATCTTGTTGACTTTGTGCCTAATGGTAGTCATATACTTGTTCAGCTCTTCCGCTTCGACACCCTTTCCCTTCAATTTATTCATTCTCGAATCCCATTTGGACGGATCAATTTTCCGATTCAAACTAAGCACCGTACGCTGTCCATTGACCGTAATCCTTAGGTATAAGCCCGCTTTTCCGTTTTTGTCGAGTCGCTTATCTTTCAGATAAAAAAGAGTTGAGAATGTATTTGCCATTTTTGGGTATCGATTTTAGCTAATTAAAGATATAAAAAAGAAATTATATATTTTTATATTTAACTAAAAAACAATTACTTACAAATAAATCGATACCACTTTTACATTTCCAAAATAGGTATCGATTTGGTGACTTTTTAAATGGTATTATTTGATATCAAACGAAACCAAATAAAATAAAAAATCCTGTAAATCAGATATTTACAGGATTTTAATTCAAAATGGTGTCTAAAAAGTGGAGCCGGAGGGATTCGAACCCTCGTCCAAACAAGCAACGTCAATGCTTTCTACATGCTTAGTTTCCGATTCATTTTCGACGCCCGCCTGACCGGAAACGGCCTAACGAACGCTTAGCTTCTTTAGTTTTTGTGCCGTTAGCGAAGCCCTAACAGCCTTATATCGACCTTTATGGTGCTCCGTATTGAATCGCCGTCGACAGAGGCTATTCAGGAACATCTCGCTTCCCTACCTTGTAAGGACGAGGCTAAATCTTACTATAATTCAGATTAAGCGGCAAGAGCGTAGTTATTATCGCCAATTAAAAGTGTGAAATATGAGATTAACGAGCTGTATCCCAGCGCTCGGCATGCTTACATCGCCATTGGTCTCGCTGTCAAAACCAGTCGGCCCCATAATGAGATAGCAAATCTACGATTCGCGTAATCGAATTATGCCCTGAGTACTTCGGCTATGCTCAGCATAAACTTCGTCAAAGGGCGGTATCATCAATCTCATTGTTTTTTCAAAGAACGGGCCTCTCGCACTTAAACCGATAGCGCTATGATTTTAGACTTCCCGCAAAAACCACCCTTCATTCATCGGACGTAAATGCGTAAAGACCAAGCACCAAAGATACCCCAAAAAGTATTCCAAAAAAAGTTTTGTCATGCCCATGGCATCTGTTACATTTGAAACAGTCTCTTAAACGGTTCAAGGCTTAAAAGTGCCGTTGGTACGTTCAAAGTGTCGTCTACAACCAATGACCGCAAAAAGCACCTTGGACATTGAACCTTGAACAGCCAGGAAGTAGCAACCAAACAATAAGCATTCTATGAAATTCGGACTCATCCGCGAACGCAAAAACCCGCCAGACCGCCGTGTCGTGCTCTCTCCCACAGCCTGCCAAAAAGTCCTTTCCACCTATCCAAAGGCCGAAATCCTTGTTGAACCCTCTCCCATACGCACCTTTACCGATGCCGAATACGAAGCGGCCGGACTCGAAGTCGCCTCGCACATGGAAGATTGCGATGTGCTATTGGGCGTCAAAGAGGTACCCATTGAAAACCTCATCCCCGATAAAAAATACTTCTTCTTCTCCCATACCATTAAAAAACAACACTACAACCGGGCGTTGCTACGGGCCATTCTCGAAAAAAAAATCGAGCTCTATGATCATGAAGTGATTACCAATACCAAGGGAGTACGTCTGGTAGCTTTTGGGCGCTATGCCGGTATCGTAGGCGCCTATAACGGTTTTCGTACGTACGGGCTCAAATACGGGCTGTTCGATCTACCAAAGGCAGAGACCTTGCCCGACCAACAGGGGCTCATCGCGGCACTTCAAAAAATAACCCTCCCCCCGATCAAAATCCTCCTCACGGGACGCGGGCGTGTCGGCAATGGTGCACGGGAAATGCTCGATGCCATGAACTTACGACGCGTGAATGTAGGCGAGTACCTAGAAGAAACCTTCGATGAACCGGTCTACTGCCAAATCGATGCTTCGGAGTACAACAAACGCAAAGATGGTGTGCGCGGCAACAAGGCCGATTTTTTTGCGAATCCGCAGGAGTACAAATCGAACTTCTTCCGCTTCGCCCAGGTCACCGACTTTTACATCGCCGGCCATTTTTACGGCCAAGGTGCCCCCTATCTTTATACCCGTGAAGATGCCAAACGGCCAGATTTCAACATCAGCGTAGTGGCCGATGTGAGTTGTGATATCGACGGGCCGATCGCGAGTACCCTACGCCCTTCGACCATCGCCGAACCCAATTATGGTTACGACCCGATGACCGAATCGGAGACCGATTTTAAAAACCCTGAGGCAATTGCCGTCATGGCCGTTGACAATCTTCCCTGCGAACTCCCGCGCGATGCCAGCATCGGTTTTGGGGAGGCCTTTGTTAAATATGTGATTCCCGCCTTTTACAATGGCGATGCAGATGGCATTTTACAACGTGCCCGGATGACCCAAAACGGAAAACTGACACCAAAGTATGCTTATCTTCAGGATTATATCAATGGAAATTCATGATACGCCGTACGATTTACCGACAAAAAATGTAAATCATCGTGTTTTTCGATAGGATGGTCCAAAACCGGTGGGGTACAACGAGTTTCTGTTGTTATATTATGAATTTATCATAATTTCGTTCACCATTTATAGGGTGTTATATGGCCTCTGACCAAATTGTTCAACAAAAAATTGCTAAATCTACGATTGTAAAGCGGTTATGCTTCACCTTGGTATTTCTATTGGTTTCGATAACGGTAGCGGCACAAGACTCTGATGGAGATGGCATCAACGATGTTTTTGACAATTGCCCTTCGATTGCCAACCCCACGCAGGATGATGCAGACGGAGATGGTTTCGGGGATGCTTGCGATAACGACAACGACAACGATGGTTTACCGGATGGGTTCGACAACTGCCCTTCTGCATTTAATAACGGCCAAGCGGATGTCGATGGTGATGGTCTTGGAGATGCTTGCGACAACTGCCCTTCCATTTTCAATGCGCCACAGGCCGATGCTGACGGCGACGGTGTCGGTGACCTCTGCGATAGCTGTCCGGGAGTCGTTAACGAAAACGTTGATACCGATGGCGATGGTACCGATAACGCCTGCGACACTGATGACGACGGCGACGGTATACCGGATATTGCAGATAACTGTCCTTTGGATGTTGGCGCTAGTGCCGATTCGGATGGTGACGGTGTAGGTGATTTATGTGACAACTGCGTCGGTACCCCCAATCCTGGTCAAGGAGATAATGATGGAGATGGCTTGGGCAATGATTGTGACCCCGATGATGACAACGATGGTGTGGATGATACGACAGACCTTTGCCCATTCGCAGCAGACCCCTTAAATACAGATAGTGATGGTGATGGTGTCGGCGATGTCTGTGACGCTTGTCCCTTTTTCGCATTCGAGCCCGCCACCGACGGTGACGGTGACGGTGTTCCCGACGTATGCGACCTCTGTGTAGCCACTCCCAATCCGGATCAACTTGATACCGATGGCGACGGAACGGGCGATGCCTGTGAAACCGATGGCGATAGTGACAATGACGGTATTTTAGACGGGGTAGATAACTGCCCTATGAACTATAATCCGTTGCAAGCAGACGCCGACAGCGATGGTATCGGCGATGTCTGCGATGTCGATGCCGATAACGATGGGATTAAAAATACCTACGACTGCGAAATTGGCATTTACAATGCTAGTTTTGAAGCACCTCAAGGTCCCCCTTACTACGGAGCTGCAGACCAATGGTTGCTAACCCCAGCTGGTAGTAACTCCTCTGGAACGCATGATATTTTCAATAACAACTATATTGCAGCCGCAGATGGCAGCCAGTTTCTGTTTATAAATACGCCTCAGACAGGAGCTCCCGTAGGAACCGTTACGCTAAACCGACCGATTTCTACCTTTGAGCGCGACTCTTACATTTTGACCATCGCAGTTGGTGATGGAAGTCAAGACAGTCCTTTTCGCAACGATGGTATCTCAACAATTGAAGTTGGTTACGGAAACGATGCGACAAGCTTTACACCACTTGCCGGGGCAACCCGTGTCATTGATGGGGCTACCGAAACCCCCGCAGGTACTTGGACAGATTTTGATATCTCCTTTACGGTACCCGATGCAAGTGCTGCCTTGGGACAAGGAATTCTGATACGCATTACCCACGAAGGGCAAGGTGCCGGACCAACTCGTGCCTATGCCGGTAATTACGATAATATTCGACTTGCCCGTGATTCGGATGGTGATGGTATTTCGAATTGTCTTGACACCGATTCGGACGGGGATGGCTGTTTCGATGCCGAAGAATTGGGATATGCCGCTGATGCGAGCGGGGTTTTATTGGGTACCGGTGTTACCCCTGATGGCAGGGTAAGCGGTTTTCCGTTGTACAGAGGGTACCAAGGTAGTAGACCGCTTGTAATCGATGCTACCATTACAGGTTGTATCCCGGAAGATACCGATGGGGATGGCAACCCGGATGGAGACCGCCTTACCTATAACGCAAGCCGAACCGAAATCTATGATGATTTTGATCAAGATAATGATAATGATGGCATTGACGACGACGACGAGGGCTGTGGGCTTACTATGAATGGTATCGCTAGACAACCCTACAATTTTGAATTCCCGGCTAACAATTTTATCTATGCCCCACCTTTTGGTGTCAATGAACCTTTTAACGGAGGGGCCATTGCCGTAGATTTTTGGACATCGAGCGCCCCTTCGCTCACCGGTGTTCATTTGGTCGCAGCAGATGACTATCCTACCACGGTCGGGGGCACCGAGACCTATCCTGCCGATTTTGAGACCGACGCTACCCATTTACCGGACAACCCCTCAGCGGGATATGCGGAGGCGGCCTATTTTAAAAATGATTCGTACTTATATATAAACGGTACCGCTTCAATCATACAAAATGCCAGTGTAACCGAATTAGTTACAATCGATAATACGGGTTATCAAGTGACTGTAGCGATTGGAGACGGGGTGGACCATGACAGTGCCTTCCGGAATGATGGCGTATCCTTGATCGAAGCCGGTTACATGAACGGGGGGGTGTTTACACCTTTAGGATCATTGACCGTGCAACCCTGGGAAACTCCCAACGGTATGTGGAAAGATTTCAGTTTCTCTTTTGCAACCACTCCAGCATCGATTGGGGAACGGATGATCATTCGCATCAACCACACCATAAACGCCGCGCTTAATCAACAAAGGGGAAGCTATGACCATATCCGGATCAACTACGACACCGATCTCGATGGCCTTGCCGATTGCAAGGATTTCGATTCTGATGATGACGCCTGTCCTGATGTACGTGAGCAAGGATATGACGACGACGACGATGATGGCCAGTTGGGCAATTCCCCTGCTCCGGTCGACGGCGATGGCCGGGTTACCGGTACACCGGGATACACCACCCCGGTAGACCCCAATGTAAGAATACCGGGTAGCGTTACTATAGACACCCCGTTGGCAGATACGGAAGTCTGCGAAGGGGATACGGTTACCTTTACCGTAGGTGCTACCAGTGGAAGCGGTTCCACACTTCGTTATGAATGGACGGTGAGCACCGATGGCGGCCTTACCTATGGAGCACCTTTGGCAGAAACCAGCAATACGCTGACTTTTACCTCTGCAGCGGCCGATGACGGAAACTTTTATCGCGTAGAAGTATATGCAGATGACTATTTGTGTGAACAGGAATCCATCGGAGAATTGACCTTCTTTACACCGCCGGCCTTAACCGATTTAACAGCTGCTGCCAGCGCGGTTTGCTCAGGTGCCGATGCTGTGTTTACCCTTACGGGAGACCCCGACGACATCATCACTTATACCACCGACGGAAGTGCTACCACCCCGACCATCACCTTGGATGCCTTAGGGGAAGCAACCGTTACGGTAGCGGGCATTACCGCTGATACTACCTTGGAGGTAATCTCTATTCAAGATGATGTCACAAGCTGTTCCGATACTTCTACCGAAACAGAAACGGTGACCATCATACCTTTACCAACGGTCATTACGCCGACGGTGACGAATGCATCGATATGTGCTGGAGATGATGCCGTTTTCACATTAAACGGAGATGCCGATGACATTATAGGCTACACTGTCGATGGCGGTAGCACTACCAATAGCATCACCTTAGACGGAACGGGTGCGGCTACCGTAACGGTACCTGCCATTTCCGTAGATACCACCTTGGAAGTACTAACGGTAGAAGACGATGTAACTGGCTGTATCGGCAATGGTACGGGAGCAGAAACAGCTACGGTTACAGTGAATGTAGTGCCCGTCTTAGTCTTTAGCAACCCAGCATGTGCAGCAGATTTATTGACCTATTCGGTCGATTTCACTGTAAACGCCGGTACCGTATCGGTCAACTTCGGCACCATTAGTGGCTTAACAGTATCGGCCATACCGGCCGGTACCGATATCACCGTTACCGTCGACAACAACGGTTGTATCCGTACCTTCCCATTTACAGCAATAGACTGTAGTTGTCCTACAATCGACGCACCCGTAAATCCCGTGGATGCAAACGTCTGCCTTGGAGATCCTACTCCCACGCTGTCGGTAAGCTTGCCCGCTGCCGGAGTGGGCGATCAGGTCAATTGGTATAGTACCCCTACCGGAGGCACTCCGCTTGCAACAGGATTAAGCTATACGCCTACCGATACGGCAGTAGGCACATATACCTATTACGCCGAATCAGAGCAGGCAGTATCAAGTTGTACCAGTGCTACAAGAACACCGGTGGCTTTGGAAATAACGGCGGTACCGACAGCGGAGGTGCGCGGAGATGTGAATACCTGTGACTCGTATACATTGCCAGCACTGAGCCTAGGCAACCAATATTACGACACTCCTGGCGGACCTAGCGGTGGCGGAACCATTCTAAACGCAGGGGATAGCATCACATCTACGCAAACAGTCTACATTTATAACGCGGCACCCGGAAACCCCAATTGTTTTGACGAAAGTAGCTTTTTAATCGCTATCGATGAGCAACCTGTTATCGACACCGTAGTAGCTATCTGTGAACCAGATTTATTGACTTATACGGTGACCTTCAACCTCAACATAGGAACCATAACGACTACCGCAGGAACCGTAGCAGGGAATACCATTATTGATATCCCTGCAGGTACCGATATCTCCATAACCGCTACGAACGGACTATGTAATGTAATCGTTCCGGTGGCGGCAGCCGATTGTAGCTGTCCTATCATTGAAGCCCCCATTAACCCAGTGAACGCGGCCATGTGCGAAGGCACACCCAATAGTTCCCTAGAAGTAGAACTTCCTGCAACTGGTCTGGGCGATATGGTCAATTGGTACGATACTCCTACAGGAGGCACCCCGGTCGCAACGGGCTTAAGCTTTACACCACCAGAAACAGCCATAGGAGTTTATAATTACTACGCCGAGGCCCAACAAGCGGTTAATGGTTGTACGAGTGAACGCATTGAATTGACCATCTCAATTACCGAAATACCGGTGGCCGACACCTTTCCCGATGTAGAGGCTTGCGAATCCTATACCTTACCACCACTAAGTGCCGACAATGCCTATTATTACGGGCCAGGAGGAATCGGTGCGACGATACCACCGGGGGAAACGCTCTTCGACTCCCAAACGGTTTATATTTTCGCCCGGTCTAGCCAAAATCCCAACTGCATCGATGAGAGCAGTTATGAAGTAACGATTTTAGAGCGGCCCGTTATCGACTTTACCGAAACCGGGACCCTATGTGTCAACCTCGACGGTAGTGTGACACCCATTTTTTTAGGAGAGGATCTAGGAACTGGATTTACGTACGATTGGACCCCTAACAACGATGTCGACGGAGACGGTATCGAGGAGGCCATTTTTATGGTCGAATCACCGGGAACCTACACCTTGGAAATAAGTTCGAACACTACAACCGCTGCCTGCCCCAGTGAACGCTATGAGGCGACCATAACGGAATCGGCGCAGCCTACCGATATTCAGGTGAATGTTTCTGCCGATGGCTTTTTGAACGCTGGGAACTTGATAACGGTCATCGCCACTTCAAGTGACGGAAACACCGATAGTTTTGAGTATAGCTTGGACAACATTGATGGTCCCTACCAGAACTCCAATGTTTTTGAAAATGTTACCGGAGGTATCCATGTAGTTTATGTTCGTAATCGTTTTGGATGTGGCACTACATTGGCCAGTGATCCCTTCTTGGTAATCAATTATCCGGCTTTTTTCACACCGAACGGCGATGGCAGCAACGATACTTGGAATATTCAAGGTCTTAACGAACCTACTAGTGTAGCCGAGGTATCTATTAGTATTTTTGATCGCTATGGAAAACTCTTAGTTCAACTGTTTCCTGGTGGACCTGGTTGGGACGGGACGGTCAACGGAACCCGAATGCCATCGACCGACTATTGGTTCAAGGCCAACTACCAAGACTTGGAAACCAACGAAACTATTCGTTTTGATGGACACTTCAGCCTGAAGAGATAAGGCGTGGTCCAGTATTTTCTCCTCTTTCATATGCTTTATGCAGCACTTCATTTCATAGACGGCTTCTTGCCAAATATCCGTATATAAGAATCATTCATCGAAAATGATTTTTTTGGGATTTCAACCTGTGCTAAAAAAGAGTATATTGAAAGGCTATTTTAGATATCCCTATGACCTTTAATTGGATTTTAGACGAACAGGCCGACGAGAAATTAAAGAAATTCTGTGTAGAATTGGAATACCAACTACGACCAAAGATAATGCGTTTCTTGATGTCTCGATTAGAAAAGGAGTGTGGTGGTGACTTCTCCTGTTTTTATTTTGATGTAGACCTCGGTTCCAGATGTATCACGCTTTCCCCTAAAACGCCTACGCGTTATATTAGCCTAATAGAAGCCGATTTTGAGATGGAAATCAATCGTAATTGTTGCTAGATACGGTTAGGTTGCGAGGAACCAACGAACGGACCAAGGAAAATAATATCCACAAAAAACCGCCAAAGGCCAGCGTAATGTACCATGTTTTTAGTTCCTGAAAACTATACGCCATCTGCTCAAGAAGTATAAGGGGCTTGGTCACCACATCCCACGAATTAAAACGAAGAAACCTGCCCAGATAAATTCCATATCCGCTTAAAAAGCAAGCAACGAACAGTACGGTACGGCCTACCTTTTCGGTAAAATTGGTCTGGAGCAAACGGTACACATCCCACAGCGACAGCATCCCCAATAACAGGCCGTTAAAGGCAAACACAAATACCAAGAACAAATCATACCAGGGCAAGATAGATCGTTCATTTTGTAAATGGACCAAATCGGTGATGATATACGGACTGTTGGGAAAAAACAGGAGCCATAGACCAAGCCCCAGGAACAGCCATCCTTTGGCAATACGCTCTTTTCCCCAAAGCAGCAAACACCTGGTAACCATAAAAGGAACGGCCGCCAAGAATAAATTCCATACCAGAAAAGAAAAAAAGAAATTATGGGTCATTCCGATTCGCAGCGCTAACAAAAGGCCAGCAAAACCGATAGACCCGATAAGGTTCAATATTGATGCATTTAGAGATATACGAGATAGTTTCATTGATCGTCAGATTAAGAATTGTATATATAACAAAATAGCGACGCCGTTGAGCAAGCACAGAAAAATGGGTACAAGGTGTTCCTTGATATCCATCGGACTGCCCAAGAGGTTTACCAAAAGGGCAAAGGAGGTAAATGCCATAAGCACCGACGCAACAACCAGATAGGTGATGCCGAATACCCAAAAGAATCCTGGTTCAAAAATCAGCCGTAACAAGAAAACGAGATTGCCAATGACCAAATTACCCATGGCCGCGTACGATGCGAAACGGTTGATCGGATGGCTGAACAGTTCTTTCATGGCGTGTCATTTTGAACTAACTGATACAACGTAAGCTCTTGCCACGTTTTTTGCTCCTCTTCTTCTAAAAATTCCTGGTAACGGTCATTGATAGCAACCTCTTGTTCCAGCACCAATTGACTCCTATGGGTTTTACTGTAATCAATCAACTGTGGCAGGTTGCTATCGCTTAGGCGAAGCAGATAGGCGATATCTGGTCGATCTAGATAGTTAAGATTGTACCAGGTGATCGTTCGGTCCCACGGTACGGTAGTACCCAATACCAAAAAGGCAAATAGTATGGCGAAGTTTGTACGTAAGAGGTACATAAAGTTCTTTATTTGGGATACTTTGAAGTAGGCAGTTGTTAAACCGGCCAGCGTTAACAACAGATAGGCGAATACCCCGATACGTTTGTAGGTGAGCCCCAATGCCTCGACATAGACCCAATTTTTATAAAAGGTACTGAACACCAACGCTAGGTTCAATACGATCCAAACATAGGTCAGTTGCTTTAGTCTTCTATTGCCCTCATAAAAATTTAGATTTCCGCGGAAAAAATAAAGAATAATGGCAATGGCAATTAGGATGGAAAGGACCAAGGCATAAATACCTCTGTGCACAGAATTCGAATAATCGGCATTGTTGCCGACATCTGACTGGAACAGATAGAGAATGTCTGTCGACAAAAATAAGACCAAGAGCAAATTCAACGCCCCTAATACCATACTTCCCATAATATGTTCTTTCTCCATCCGATTCCTATCTCCTTTTGAAAAAGGCATTTTTGGAGACGGCAATGTATTTCCCCTTGTGGCGTCGAACTGCCATAATTCGGAAGGTCGATAGGGTTCCAATAGATTAAGGAACAGCAGGTATCCCAAGAGCGTAAAGAACACCCATTGGATACTGACAAAACTCAAATCTATGCTCGCTATCAGGTTTTCAAAAATGGGATTGGCATTGCGATATAGGGATACGAAGATGACGATCAATCCGACACTTAAAAAGGCACCCTTTATATAATTCGCTACCTGTGGGGAAAGGTTTTTGCGTTCCTGCTTGGGTCCGTTTTGAGCATCGACCAAATTCACCAAAAAACCCACAAAAAAGTTGATGGTTCCCGTAAAGCTGGCCATATATAACGAAGTCTTGGAAGCCATAGATTTGCCAATGAACACCGTTAGCGCCAAAAAGTGTACAAAAATGTGAAAGCTAGAGGTGTCGATAAATACCATGACCGCAGTAAAAAAGTACGGTATGGCATACATCCAGGAAAAAGACTTTTTGTTTCTGACCGTTGAAAGTACGGTGATGACCATAATTGAAAGCAGTACGAGATTGAGTCCAAAACTTTTGTTATAGAACAACCAGCTAAAAGCAAAGGCCGCTACAATAGATTTGATATGATTCATAGTGGTATGTTTTAAAGAATTGTGTATTTAAAGTAGGTTTATATAGAAAAGCGCTATGGGGATATTGGTAAGTACCGCCAGTAGTGTTGTCAGATGTTCTTTGTAATCGGTAAAATGGAGCAGGCCATTGATCAATACAACTACCAATACGATCACGTTTACCAAGGCCGCCGTCATTGTATACCAGAAACCGATTCCTACAAAGCCCGTGTCCCCACTGCTTTTAAAAAGCAAGAGGCATACCGTACCAAGGATAAAACTGCCTAAGGCGATGCGCAAGGCATTTAGATTGATCGTGTGTTTGAAATTTATTTTCATATGGTCTGATTTAATGGATTAAAAAAGTAGTTTTTAGCTTTTGAATCGGCTGGTCTAAGAGCTTTAAAAAGTTCAGCTGATGAAAAGCAAGGGCCCTCCTACCCCGTTGAAAAGCTTTTTGAAACCGTCGGAGTTCATCGGGATACAATAGTGTCCCGATAACTACTACGGCATACAGATACAAACTTCGCTTGCCGTTGCCCCAGAGATAGTATTGCATACTTACTTCTTCAGGAACTGAAATTCCCGTACCGGTCAGTACATGGTACACATCGTGGCTTTCGAGTTTCGGTTGTATTTCAAAACTGTGTTTCAACAGAAAACATCCCAAGTGAAAACCTAGACTCGTTTCGGGATACTGCAACAAATCGGTGATGGACAGATTCCACGCACCGTCTTTTTTGATATACTTCTGATAGGGTACTTTGCTCCATTCATATAAGGTTTCCAATAGCAATGCTCTCATGTCAATTAATTTAAAAGTACTTTGTATTTCAAAGTAAATGAATAAAAAAAATCGCCTATTTCCCGATAAGCTTCTCCAGTGCCTCAATATGTTTTTGAAAAGCCCTCTTGCCGACCTTAGTTGCCGAGTACCTGGTATTGGGCTTGCGACCGATAAACTGCTTTTCTACTTTGATGTACGCTTCTTTCTCCAACGCTTTGGTATGGCTGGCCAGATTACCATCCGTAACTTCCAACAGCTCTTTGAGCGTTTTAAAATCGGCATGATCGTTCACCATAAGAATGCTCATGATACCCAACCGAATACGGTGGTCAAAGGCCTTGTTGATGTTGTCTATTAAGCTCATTACTATTTTTCACATGAACCAGATATTCTACCTCTCTTTTACTAAAGCGGAGCGGTCTAACATCCTTTCATTTCCTATCATACTTAAAATACATCAGGGTCCCGTACAAAATATGGCATACCCCAAATCCGAGGGACCAAAAGAAAAGTCCGTACCCTGTAAAATACGCGGAAAACAATCCCAAGATGATGGTCGTAATACCAAGGTAGCGAACATCTCCCAATGTATATTTACTAGCGTTTAAACATGCCATACCATAAAAAATCAAAGTAGAAGGGGCGATTAACACCCAATATTCCAATCTAATCAATAATAGTACAAAAATGCCCCCTGTTACCAAAGGAATCAGAAAATTCAGCAAGAGGCGTTTAGAAGAAACATTCCATACCTTTTCACCACTTCGCTTCGCTTTTCTAAAAGTTAGCAGGCCAGCAGTAACAACCGCCATGACCACGACCCCCAGTGCCACCGCTATGAGCGTCAATTGAATCTCTTGGTACGTATCAAACTTCCAACTACTTGGGTAGAGAATTAAATAGCCTAAGTAGCCGCCTATCAACGCGTACACCCCCGCCATGATTCCTGACAAGCCACTCAAGGAGATGAACCGGGACGAACGGCTCATCATATTTTTGATTTCGGAAATATCTTCCAAGTATTTTTTAGAGTCCATATAAAAGTACTTTGAAATACAAAGTTAAATGAAAAAATGAATCCTACAAGATTCCCCTTTAAAAAATATCTTTAAATGCTATTCAACGGATATTTGCCACGAAACAACAGGATGTTGCTTGGGCGCCGTATAGGCCCCTAATGCCCTTAATTGCAAATTAACCGTAGGCAAACGTTCAAGGGTCTTGATGCTCAAGGTCTTTGTGCTTTCCGCTTCAATCTCAAAAATCGGGGGGCTGGAATAGAACGTAAACGGCATCTGATTTTCAAACAAAAGATTACTACTGCTCGTATTCTTCAACATGACTTCCAACACCTGTGTTTTTTCAATATAGAAGGCCTCCACCACTTCGATACTGGCTTTTAACAAGGGTTCTAAAAACTCCGGCCTACCCACCAAAAGATCATTATATACGGCAACGGTTCTGCCTGCAAACAGGGCTTCCTGTAAGCTTTCCAAGCTCTTTTCCTTGGCGAAGACCAAGGTAATAGGCCTATGGTTCCCTTTCTGCGTATAATCCCAATCGATCAATCCGTGAATATCGCTCGTTCCCATAATCGTCAGGTTGTTTTCCAAAGCAATGGCAAGCGATTCCTCTGCATAATCCAAATAATTGATGACTTCGATACCTTGCAGTTCGCCTCTTTTGATACGCTCTTTCTGAAAATCGCTGAGAATCGGATTTCCTGTTGGGCTTTGATCATACCAAGCCGGATGGTTCCAAAAAACAAAGGCATTTTGCTTCTTCGCCTCTTTAAAGGCGTTTTCAGGCTTGTCTGTCAACAAGCGGTTCGCATCGTTGATAAAGACCGCATTGCTATGCCCCACCGGTTCTGACCGGGTAATCTCGGAACCGTGGACAATCAGTAAATCGTGCTCCTTAGCCTCTTCCATCGCCAAGGCATGTGCCCTATTACGATCAGGATGCGGAATATCGGCTGCGTGGGGCTGGTACTCCAAATGTTCCGTCAGTGAGATAGCATCCAGATTTTCTCGCAGGGCCTCTATTACACGTATGGTGGGCCATACATTTCCATCGGAGAAAACAGAATGCATGTGCAAATCGGTTTTAAGGGTGCGATACCCTTCGATATCGGGATAGGTCAACGCAGTGCCCCCTGTATGATCGTGTTCTTGCGCATGCATCAAGAATGACATGCCACAGTACCAAAGAAGTAACAAATGCTTTTTCATTTTTAACGTATTTTTATAAAACTATCGCTTTTTGGAAAAGCCTGAACCATATCGAAAATCACCACTTGGTTATCGGAAAGCTACTTTTTGATCCCGAACCGATACGATACTACCAAACCTTTTTGCCGGAAGCCTGCTCTACCTTAAAGTTCAAGACCGCTTTATTTTCAACAAAAATGGTCAAAAATGCTTTTTCTCTCATCCCCTTTCGAAACTTAATTTTAGAAATATAGCCCCTATTCTTTTTTCGAAACCGCATTCTTCGCATTTGCCTTTCGCCACTTACAAAGTAATAAACGTCTTGTTTAGTAGCCACTGAACTAAACTCGAGAAAGGAGCGATTTTTATCAGAAATAACGACCGTACCTTTTGTGTCGGACTCTACCTTGAGGTGGCCTTCAAAATAATCGGGAAAAAAAATAGGAGCGCTAAAAAAAACATCAAGCGTTATCGGTTCTTCCACCAATTGCCAGTACAACTCGCTGGGAAAATGATGCTTTACAAACTCTTCGGGCGGGGTAAAATAAAAATGTTCGGAATAATTCTTCACAAATCCGTTAGAGCCCAAACTAGAATGACCAGCGGCCCAGGTTGGGTCCATTAGCTTCCAATTCTCCCCTAACTGCACCGCGTTCCAGCTGTGGTTTTTTACCAAACGCTTGCCCTCAAAATCCTTTATTTCGGTCTTCGTTATACCTAGAATAACTTTGGAAGGGATACCAAAATCCCTACAGAGATAGTCTAACATAAGGGAATAGTCGTAACAAACACCTTCTTTTTTTGCAAAGGCCTTGCCGATCAACTCCATATGATATCGATTAACCTGATACTTCTTTCCAGACTCTGAATAATAAAGCAGGGTAGGCTTTGCGGCAAAAATATCTTCTATAGTCTGTTTGTATTGAATATTATGTGTAAGCCATATAAATGCGGCACGAACCCGATCTCCATCACTTTTAAAATCGTTTTGAATACGAATCGATAAATGTTCGATTCCAGAAAAATCAGGATAGTTTTTTACCTTGTGGTCTACGGAAGTATAATTTTGTGATGCTAAGGGAGAGTTGATCAATAGTACTCCTAATAAAAATAATATTCTTAACATTATATCCTATTTGCCTTAAAGATATGAATCCGTCTGAAGAATACATACTGCAAAAACAAGAACCTTATCGAAGTATACTACTCCATCTACAGGCAATTATTGAGAGTACCATTCCAGAAGTTGATTTAAAATTCAAGTACAAGATTCCGTTTTATTATATTGATGGAAGACCATTCTGCTATCTCAACCAGTCTAAAAACTACGTTGATCTTGGTTTTTGGAACGCAGCCCATTTGACCGAACATCTGGAGTATATGACTACCGCTGGCCGTAAAATCATGCGATCTCTACGATATAAAAGCCTCGAAGAAATCGACAATGATATCTTAATAGGGGTATTGAAAGATGCCCACAGTGTACAAGACAAGAAGTTTTGGAAAAAGTAAGCCATGTACCTTAGTCATTCAGCTTACCCAAAAACACGTTTACTTTTGGATTGATGGGATTCCCTGCCGAACGGCGTAGTACCACGATTTGACCCGCATGCCAAACGGCATCTTCTATAGGACCGTTGATGTTATTCCAAAAAGGAAATTCAGAACTGCCGTTGGCACGTTTAAAAATCAGTCGATGTTCTTCCAAACTTTGACTTTCCTTAAAAAGCTTGCTGGCCATCTCAAGGTTTGCCAAGGTAGCGGTTCTTTTTTCCAGAACGGTAAGTTCAGGCCCTTCCTTCGTAAAATCTCTTGCTTCCTTTTTTGCCGAAAGCACAATGATCATCGAAAGATGATACACATGATCCATTGTTTCGGCAATAGTTCTGCCCTCATTGCCCGGCTTATATTCAAAATCTTTAATCGTAAGGGCTTCTGTTGCCCATCGATAACGAAACCCGAGTCCGTCGATCATTCGGGAAACCACTGTACCCGGTGTGTAGGTAGCGGGCGCCTTGGGAATCGTAGCATAAGGTACAGAATCTAGTGATGTTTCTTGGCATTGCACATTCGCAAAAATGAACATTAAAAATAAGGCCGTTATGAATTTCATATCAATTTTATTTCGTTTCGGAATATTCTTTAACCACTATACTTTCCCAATCGTTTTGGTCCTCAACCACACCTATACCGCTCTTTGTTTTTCAATTGGTTTTGTCATGGCATGCTGGTGTAGCGGGTCTTGGCAGGTTGCATTCATAGGTTATAGTGCTACTACTCTAATTTGGTTGCGATACATTTGAATCTTTCCTTCGTTTTCCAGTTTTTTGAGCAAGCGCGACACCACCACCCTAGATGTATGCATATCCAATGCTATTTCCTGATGGGTCGTTTGAACCATATCGTCGTGATTTACTTTGGCCTTGTCCTGCAAGTGCTTCAGCAAACGCTCATCCATTTTCATAAAAGCCAGCGTATCCACCGTTTCCAATAATTCCATCATACGGGTGTGGTAACTATCCAATATATAGTGTTGCCAAGTCGTGTATTGGCCCATCCATAACTGCATTTTTTCCACGGGAATCATCAATAACTCCACATCACTTTCGGCCACTGCCCTAATTTCACTTTTCTTTTTTCCCATACAACAGGAAAAAGTCATTGCACAGCTGTCCCCTTTTTCCAAAAAATAGAGCAAAAGCTCATCTCCTTTTTCATCTTCCCTTAAGATCTTGATAGCACCCGTCAGCAATAAAGGCATATGGGTAATGGGTTCACCAATATCCATCAACTGTTCTCCCTGTCGAATTTTTCGGTATACCCCTATGCTATCTATTTCCTGTAACAACTCAGGCTCAAAAAGATACCCATAATGTTGCTGTAACTCAACGTTCATTCTATTGAAAATTAGGGTTAAACCATGCCATATGCAAGGGGGTATGGTACGCTTGCTCCGAAACATAGATCTTTCGATCCTGACGCCCTTCGTTCACAAAACCGAGCTTCTTGTAGAAAGCCACATTTTTGAGGTTGTGCTCCCTGGTAAATAATTCTACCCTCATAATATGGGGATATTCCATTCTTACCTTTTTCAAGAATGTTGTAAAAAGCTCTTTTCCGATACCTTTCCCTTGGTATTGGGTATCAACAACAATGGTCAAGTCGGTCAATAGGTGCCGAAAGGCTTTTAACGGTGGGGTGTACGCATGTATCTCGCCTACCAACTGTTCTCCATGATATGCCATAAGCATACATCCGTTGGCATGGCTTTTAGACATAAAATCGTTGATATAGTTTTCGGTAATCTCCTCAGGCGTTCGAATAATGCCATTGGGAAATTGCGCTACCTTCTTGTACAAAGATAAAAGTAATTTGGCCTCATTGCCTTTCGCCTCCCTGATGGTAACCATGGTGCTAAGGAATCAAGGTTATCTTGAACTTTTTCGGGCTATCGAGCAGGTATTCAAACCCTTCGTGTAACCGCTGTTGCGCTACTGCATAGGGGTAAAAGGTAATTGGTTCGATACAAACCATATTTTGCACCTCGGTCCACAGCATGAAACTTTTGAAGCCTTCCGTTTCTATTCGTAGCTCATTTTCATCCTTAAGTACGATTTCTGTACAATCAGGGACTTCTAAGGCACGGCTTCCGACGGCTAAAATAGCATCAAGGGAGATGGTCTTTTCCCCGGCAAGGACCGTCGGGTGCTCGCTGTGTAGCTTAAATGCAGGATGATAGCCGAGCATAAACGGACTGTCGCGTTCACCGGAGACCTCGAACGAAATTTCCAACCCGGAAGCAGATAGTGAAAACCTTTTTTCAAACTGAAAATCGTAAGGCCAGAACAAAAACTGCTTCTTCGACTTTTCAGGATACTTTGAATTGGGTATTTGGGTCCTTGCCACATAGGTCTTGCGAAATGTAATTTCCGTATCGCCCTGCGCAATTACTTCGTAGTCCATCTCCCGTAAGAGTCCATGTTGGTCTTGAATGGCGATATCTTTTGGTGTCTGCACCTGAAAACGCGCTTCGGCGGTAGGACCGATGATCGGAAACATTTCGGTATCGGAACTGCGCCAACCCGGACTTCCTTTTTGATGTATGTATTCGTGACCGTTTACCTGATAGCTTGTTAACTCGCCGGCATCGATCTGTACGGTTTTATTCTGAAGTTGTAAGGTATGCATATTACTGATTGATAAGTCGGTAGATCAATATGGCCGTGCGTTTGGTCAAGGCCTCTATCGTATGAAGGTTTACGGTTTCCTCTGGGGTATGGGCTCCGGTACCCATGGTACCCAAACCGTCTAGGCAGGCGACATATTCGGCTACAAACGAGGTATCAGCCGCACCGCGCTTTCCGGGGTCGTATGCCAAAACAGCCCCCTGTTCCAAGGCGAGACTCACCTCGTTCAATTCGGCCAAAAGCTGCTTGTTGCGTTCGGTAGGTCCCATAGCGGGATAGCTATCGGTAAAGCTAATTTCGGCAGAAGTATGGGGCAGATTCCTTGCTACGATTTCACGCATCTTGGCCCGAGCGTTCTCCTTCTGCTGTTCGGAAATAAATCGGAGTCCACCCTTTACCATCGCTGTCTGGGCCACCACATTACTTTTCCCAAAGGCATTCCCCTTCCCACTTTTAGCATCATAATCGGTAAAGGTGCCTCCCAGAATGATGCCCGGGTTAAAGGTCAAATATTCTTCTCCGCGAACCTCGTTATAAAATTCGTTCAGTATACGTCCGATTTCAAAAATGGCTCCTGCACCGGTGCGTTCGCTAAAGACTCCCGAGGAATGAGCACGCTTACCGGTCACCTTCAATTCCCACCCCGAGGCACCTCTTCTGGCAACGGTAGCATAATTAAACCCGGTAGAGGTCTCAAAACCCAAGGCAATATCACTGCGTTTGGCCGCCTCTATCAAGTCTTTTCTACCAATATCCAACGGTTTGCCGGTACTTTCCTCATCACCGGTAAAGGCAGCAATGATCTGGGCATCGTTCAAGAGTCCATTCTCATAAAGCGCCTTCAACGCGTAAAGAATAATCACATTGCCACCTTTCATATCATTGCCCCCGGGTGCGTGGGCAATGCTGTCGTTCACCATTTTGAACAGTTGAAATGGACTATCTTCCTCAAAAACGGTATCGAGATGACCTATGAGCAACAACTTTTTTCCTTTGCCCCCTGTTGTTTCGGCGAACAAATGACCCGCCCTGTTCATTTCTACCGGCATATCAATCCAAGAGGTTTCAAAATCAATGGCATCAAAGGCCTCTCGGAAAACGGTTCCTACCGCTTTTACCCCATCAGCGTTTAAAGTGCCACTGTTGATATTCACCACCTTTTCCAGAAAGGCAATGGCCTCTGTATTGTTCTTCTCAACGGCGGTTACTATTTTCTTTTCGGTACGGGAAAGTTTTTGGGACTGCACGGCAGTTATCATGAAAATAAAGGCACAGGATAGGCTTACTAGTTTCATAAATGCTTAGAGTTCGCCGATAGCTCCGTCTAGCCAAGCCAAACGGTCATCGACCCAGGTTTTAAGATAATCGGATTCTTGCTCATAAGTATCTCCCACAAAGCCATTCGGCCATATATAGACCCCTAGAATGTTCCAAGTTTGAAAATTACGATCGATCGAGCCCGCTGCTCCCATACGATCAACAAAACCATCGATGCGTCCTTTGATACCATCATTGGACAAGGTATTACCGCGTAGGGCCGACCATCGTTGTTTGAGTCTTTCTACAAAGGCCGGGTCTTGTAGGAGCCGCTCCCACCAAAAAGGAATCATCCAAAAGTCTTGGCTACAACGTTCGTTGAACTTATAGGCCCAAAGGTTTGTTTCCCTTCCACCACAATAGTCTGCATTACCAAAAGCCAGATTAAAATCCCAAATAGGGCCCATCGCCAATTTCTCGTTCTTATTTTTGTACATATAAGTGCTTAAGCGATACCCGTCTACATTATTCGATAGTTCGTTGAGAATAAAGAAATCGATAAAACTGTCTACATCCATATAATTGGCATAGCCCAATAGGGGGTCTGCAAAATCATCACCTGCCAAAGCCGCTTCGAAATCGGCCATATAGTCTTGTATATATTGCTTCTGTTCCGAAGTAATAACATCTGCTTCCGGGTCTTCGTATACAAATTTGATGGTTTGCCCAGTACTGGCCGAAGGAGGACCAAAGGACGATTCGAACGAATTGATTTCGTTATAAGATGACCCACCTGCGTTGTTACCCGATAATTTATCGATTTTAAGGATATAACCTCCTGTTAGGTCTTCGCCCGTAATCTCATCTGGATTCAGCTTCGAAATATTAATCCGGTCGCCATCCCGTTTTAATTTTTCCATGAATACATAGACCCCACGATAGGTACCATTGAGATTTAATTCCACCAATTCGGAGCGACTTGCGTACCGCCCCATGTCACGGGCCAGGTTATAGATCAAATGATTTCGTAAAAGCGACTTGTCGCTGTAGGGCCCGTATAAAATCCAGTCCTCTTCCTCTGGAAAACCCAAGAGGGAAACGTCGATATCCTGCCCACTTTCGTCCCAAGTCTCCAGTCCGTACGACTTCTTTTCAAAACCTTGGGAGGAGGCCCCTCTAAATTCAATCCCAATGGGGCCTTCAAAAAGCAGCTGGTCATTTTGGGCGATCGCCATTCGACCAGGCACCTTTGGCTCATCAACAATGGTATTGCCATTGGTCGTAATGGTGAAGGATGGAAGGTCACCATTCGTCTCAGGAATCTCTGGATTCTCCACACCTCCGGGAGGTACGTTTATCTCAAGGGTATCATCTTTTTTACAGGATACGACGACCAATAAAAAAAAGGACAAGATCAATGATTTATAAAAAGATTCTTTGGTATTATATCTTTGGGACATGCTGGTTAATTTACTTCTAAGGTACAAAACTAATCCAAAAAGCCTTTTTCCCGCATCCAATCGTCATTGAACATCTTCCCGACATAGCGGCTACCATGGTCATGGAACAAGACCACCACCACATCATCTTTCGTAAAATGTTCTTTTAATTGAAGTAACCCTTTGATAGCGGCACCGGCAGAGTTCCCCAAGAACATGCCCTCTTCCTTGGCCAATCGTTGCGTATAGACCGCCGCATCCTTATCGGTTACCTTGGTAAAGCCATCGATAATTTCAAAGCGAACATTTTTTGGAAGAATGTCTTCTCCAATACCTTCGGTTATATAGGGGTAGATTTCATTTTGATCAAAAATACCTGTTTCATGATATTTTTTAAACACGGACCCATAGGTATCGATCCCCCATACTTTGACCGCAGGATTTTTCATTTTCAAATACGACCCCACCCCTGAAATGGTACCTCCTGTGCCGACACCGACAACAAAATGGGTGACCTTTCCCTCGGTCTGTTCCCAAATCTCAGGACCTGTACTTAAAAAATGTGCTCTACAGTTCGATGGGTTGTCATACTGGTTCACATACCAAGAATTGGGGGTTTCCTTAGCCAAGCGTTTGGCAGTCGAATAGTAACTGCGTGGGTCTTCGGGAGCTACATCGGTAGGGCATACATGTACCTCGCTCCCCATGGCCCGTAACACATCCATTTTTTCTTTCGACTGTTTGTCACTCAATACGCAAATGAGTTTATAGCCCTTGACCGTGGCGGCAAGTGCCAAACCCATCCCCGTATTCCCAGAGGTACCCTCGATGATCGTATAACCAGGTTTTAAGATACCGGCAGCCTCGGCATCTTCGACAATTTGCAAGGCCATACGGTCTTTAACCGAATTCCCGGGATTAAAAGTCTCGTACTTCGCCAAGACCATACATGGCAGCTCGGACGTAAGTTTGTTGAGTTTTACCAACGGGGTCTTCCCGATGGTTTCCAAAATATTGTTAGCGTAATTCATTCGTTTTTATAGATTCTTGACTTTTAGTTTAGGGGTTATTCAGTATGCAACTTTTCAAATAGATCATTCGAACGTAATGGCCTTGACCGGCGTGACTTTTGTAATGATGTAGGAGGGAATCAAAAGCATTAACAAACACAATACCAATACCCCGATATTCAAAAGTACAATGGCCAAAAGATCTAAATGCACCGGTATATAATCAATATAGTACTCCTCCGGATTGGGAAACTTGAAAAGCTGAAATTGTTGCTGCAGAAATAGCAGTCCCAAACCTAGAAGGTTTCCCCAAAAAAGACCTATACTGATCAAATAGGCAGCATTGTACAAAAACATTTTTCGAATACTCCAATTCGTACTTCCCAAGGCCTTCAAAATGCCTATCATAGGGGTACGCTCCAAAATAAGCACCAAAAGTGCCGTAATCATATTGATTCCCCCAACAATGATCATGATACCAATAATCAGGGCCGTATTAAAATCGAAGAGTTCCATCCATTCAAAAATCTGGAAGTAGTTATCTTTGATCGTGGTCGTATCGAGCCCGGAAAGCGTTCTGCTGTAAATTTCGTTGCCTTTTTCCTCCAAATCATCAAAATCGTTCAAGAAAACCTCAAAATTTCCTATTTCATCAGGTCCCCAGCGATTCATACGTTGAACATGCCGAAGATCGATAAAGATATATTTGTTGTCCAGTTCCTCAAAGCCACTATCGAACGTACCGACCATCATAAACTTACGCTGATTGGGTGATTTAAGCGCATCTTCCTGTTTTGGAAAAAGCGCATAAAAAGTGTCTCCCACCTTGAGCTGCAAACGGTTTGCCATTAAGGACGATACCAAGGCCTCTTCACTTATCTCCCCAGTGTATTCCGGGAGACGGCCCTGTACCAGATACTCGGCGAATATATCCCAATGGTAATCCTGTCCCACGCCCTTGGCGATAAAGGTATCGAAGGTTTCCTCGGTTCGAATAACCCCCGCTTTGGTAGCAACGGCCTGTAAATGGGAAACCCCATCAACATCCTTGAATTCCGGATAAAAGTCCTGATTACGTGATATTGGGGTTACCGAAACCTCTGATCGATTATTATCGAAATTGGAAATTTGGATGTGTCCGTTAAAAGCAGATACTTTTTCCCGTATTTTGTGCTTCAAACCAATACTCGTCGCAATCGCGATCAACATCATCACCAAGCCGATGGCGATTGCCGCAATAGCAATTTTTATTATTGGGGCGGAAATACTAATTTTATGTTCCTTTCCCTTTATGAGCCGCTTGGCGATGTAAAATTCAAAATTCAATCTATGCCATTTATTTCCGTTGTCAAAAGTACATTTTTATTGTGGGTTTTATGGACCTCTGCTTGCGGAAACCCATCAAGGCAAAAGAAGGTAGCTACGGAACCCTCTCTCGAGAAAACAACCCCCGACCCTATCCCGGAAATCATCGTCGCCGCAAATCGAACCTCGGAGTACATTTCCTTGTTACAAGCAAAAAAAGTAGGTGTTGTGGCCAACCAAACAAGCGTTATTTTTAAGAATATTAGCGCCAAGGAAGAACCGAGAGACCATACCCACTTGGTCGATTCGTTGCTTTCCCTAGGAATCGATATTCAAAAAGTCTTCGCCCCGGAGCACGGATTTCGAGGAACCGTAGATGCCGGGGAGAAAGTAACCGATGGTGTCGATACGAAAACGGGCCTTCCGATCGTATCCCTTTACGGAAAAAATCGCAAACCCTCGGCCGGGCAGTTGGCCGATGTAGATGTGGTACTCTTTGATATCCAAGATGTAGGTGTTCGTTTTTATACCTATATCGCTACTTTACAACTAGTCATGGAAGCTTGTGCTGAAGAGGGGATTCCGGTCATCGTATTGGACCGCCCCAATCCCAATGGACATTATGTAGATGGACCAATTATGGAAAAAGCACATACTGGATTTTTGGGTATGACGGAAATTCCATTGGTCTATGGGATGACCATTGGGGAGTATGCGACCCTGATCAACGAAGAAGGATGGCTCGAAGAGGGCAACAAAGCCGATTTAACGATCATCACTTTAGAAAACTGGAACCATTCCTCGGAATACAGCCTTCCGATTCGCCCCTCTCCCAACCTACCGAACGACGTGTCGATTACGTTGTATCCCAGTCTAGGACTTTTCGAAGGCACCAACATCAATGCCGGACGGGGAACCGAGTTTCAATTTCAGCGGTATGGCGCCCCGTTTCTAGACCCGAAAGCCTATGATTTTCAGTATACCCCGATTCCCAATTTTGGTGCAAAGAACCCAAAACACAAAGACGTAACCTGCTACGGAAAGAACTTGGCAGATAGTCCTAAGATGCACAAAGTATCCCTACAATGGCTCATAGATGCGTACCAAAACGCCCCTGATCCCAGCAAGGTGTTCAACAAAAGTGGATTCACCAAGCATGCGGGAACCGAAAAACTACAAGAGCAAATCGAAGCTGGGCTCTCGGAAATGGTCATCAAGGCAAGCTGGAAAAACGATTTAGAAGAATTTAAGCTACTTCGGAAGAACTATTTGTTATATGACTAACCGATTCACCAGCCAAAAAACAAATCTAAACCTGAACTTATGAAACAAATATATTCGTTTACGGCAATGTTATGGATGTTCGTCATATCGGCTTACGGACAAACCGTTCTCATCGATAACACCCAACCCAAATTAGATGAACAGGGTGCCATCGTAGATGCGCACGACGGCAGGGTCATTCAATTCGGGGACACTTTTTATTGGTACGGTACGGCCTATGGAAACACCAATGGATTCACCCCCAAGAACAGCTATGTCTGCTATAGTTCCAAGGACTTAAAAACATGGAAAAAAGAAGGTAAGTTGCTCGCCGACCAACCCAACGGGGTGTACTATCGCCCCCATGTTATTTTTAATAAAAAAAACCAAAAGTATGTACTCTGGTACAACTGGTACCCTAAACTTTGGGAAGGTCGTTTCGGCGTTGCAACAAGTGACACCCCTAGCGGCCCTTTTAAAATCATCAATGACAATGTTCAGATGTTTCGTTCCGATGTGGGTCTTGGTGATTTCGGCCTGTTCGTCGATGATGACCAAACGGCCTATATTAGCTATAATACCATACAAAACCATCAGGTTTCCATTGAAAAATTGAGTAGTGACTATCTGTCCTCTACCATGCAAAATGGAGGTATTATCGGAGAACATATGGAAGCAGGTTCACAGTTCAAACGAGACGGGCGTTATTATCTTTTAACGGACTATACCTGTTGTTTTTGCAATTATGGTTCGGGAGCAAGGGTCTATATCTCGGACGACCCCATGTCTGGCTATACTTTGACCGGTAACATTAATCGCTATCCCGGAAATCCGATTCCGGTCGTGAACGATGGTATCTTTCGAGGCACTTCCTATGCCACTGTGAGCCGGCACCCCAAGGGGTTTGAAATGGTAGAAATGGTATTTGGGGAACCCAGTGAAATCGATGGCATCGGAATTTATTTATTTACTGGTAATAGGCCTGAAAATTGTGGCGATGTCGACAATCCCAGGGTGCACCCACCCATTACCACGCCGGAGTTTCATATTGACTACCGGACTCGAGGGGAGTGGAAACGGATGGAACAAGATTCGATAAAAGTGCAACAATCCGCTTTACAAGAGACGGTCATCATCCAATTTTCAAAGACGAAAACAAGTGCCGTACGCATCGCCGTTTCCGAAGATTATGCGTATGATCGGATATATATCAATGAACTGCAACTCTACCAACACCTTAACGACAAAGCGACCGTTGCTTTTGACAGCTATCTTACCGGAGGTAAAATACCTCAAAAACCCATAATTCCGGCACAACAAACCTATGTGATGCAGCTGAACACCATGAGCGGCGCAACCTATATCTGGATGGGCGATCTTTGGGGTTCGGCTTCCGACAACATAAAGGGGCATGACTACCAGTATTGGAGCAATCCATTGCAGTTTCGGCCCGATGGTAGTATTCTACCTTTAAAATGGACCGACTCTTGGACCGTTGGTTTGAAAGAACGCTAGCCACAACTTTCCGATACACGAATACCCATGGCTTTCTATTTGTCTAGCTGCATCGTGGTCGGCTTGCGATACTTGTGAAAAGGTTGCTTTAGAAGTCCTTTAATGCTCGCATTTTCGACCTCATCGGGGAAGGTGTCGACCCCGTATACGATGGCATCCCGATCAAACTGCATATAGGTACCGAACAAACGGTCCCAAATCGAAAAGATATTACCATAGTTGCTATCGGTATAGGGCAATACATAATGGTGGTGTACTTTATGCATATCGGGCGAGACTATGATCCAACTTAGCGCCCTATCCACTTTTTTGGGCAACTTAATATTTGCGTGGTTGAACTGGCTCAAAACCAGGGATAACGATTGGTACAACATAACAATACCAATGGGGGTACCTACCAGAAAAACACCTATGAGCGTGAACGTAAACCGGATCAAACTTTCCAAGGGATGATGTCGATTCGCCGTGGTGGTGTCCACATTATGATCGGTATGGTGTACCAAATGAACCATCCACAAAGGTTTTACCTTGTGCTCTACCAAGTGTGCCAAATAAGCCCCTATCAAATCGAGGAAAAGTAGTCCGACCAATACGTACAACCAAAGGGGCATTTCAGGAAGCCAATTGATGAGCCCAAAATCATTGACAGCCGTAAAATCAGCTGTTTTAAGCAACAAAAAAGCCAATGCAAAATTGATAATAATCGTCGTTAGGGTAAAGAAAAAATTAGGCAGTGCGTGCCGCCATTTCTTATAGTTGAACCGAAAAAGGGGCACGGCACCTTCCAACAACCAAAAGAACGTGATACCACCGACCAATAAGGCACTTCGGTGTGCAGAAGGAATATTTTCAAAATAAGCAATCAACGTTTCCATAGCGATAAAGTTACAAATTTCGTTCGGCACGCTCAAGAAGTGCAGGTTCAAATACAAACTCAAGGATCGAGTTCAGAAAAGTATGGATTGGATGTTTGATGATAAAAACGTGAAGAGGGAAGACCCCTGAGAAGACAGATGTCATGTTGAGCCTGTCGAGATATGAACATAAACCCAAAATCAAAAAGCGACCAGCGATACTACGGCAAGTTCCCTATTTAGGCTTTGAACTTTGGACCTCGAACTTTGAACGACCTTTGGTCTAACAACCCAATTCTTAACAAATCCCTACCTACCTTTCAACTGCTTTTTCATTGCCTCGACAATGTTGTAGGCAGCCGGACAAATAGCGACGTTCTTCATGGTCAAATGACTGATTTGATGGAATTTTTTACGGTCGGTATGCGGAAACTCCCGACACGCCTTGGGCCGTACCTCATAAATAGAACAGTAGTTATCACTGCCTAAAAAGGCACAGGGCACCTGTTGCAGTATATAATCGTTATCCTCATCTACCCTCAAATAGTTTTCGATAAACTTTTGAGGCTTTAACCTTAGGTATTTTGAAATACGTTCAATATCCGAGTTGGTAAACAACGGGCCCGTAGTTTTACAGCAATTGGCACATTCAAGGCAATCGGTTTTTTCAAACTCCTCCTCATGCAGTTGCTGCATTATATAGTCTAAATTCTTAGGCGGTTTTTTTCGTAGCTTTGTAAAAAACTTTTTATTCTCTGCCTGTTTTTCCTTGGCCTTTGTTAGAAGTTGTGCCAGTATTTCTTTCATGTGCATGTCTTATTGCCCCAAAACTAGCTAAGAATTACAAGAACACCTTATTTTTAAGATGCTAAGTAGACGTATGAATGATATTTTCGGCGAAGCCCTCCTTGATTATCAAAACGGAAACTATACCGAAGACATTACTACCTTTTCATCTTTGAGCGGAGAAGACACCATTCCCCTGCCGTACCTTTTTCGGGCGTTTCATGAGATGCCACTACTTGAAAAGAAAGCATTGGAACTTTGCAAGGGAAAAATATTGGATATCGGTTGTGGTGCGGGTAGCCATAGTCTCTATCTTCAAAATAAGGGTTTGGAAGTAATGGCACTCGACCAGTCTGCGGGAGCTATAGAAACTTGTAAACTTCGAGGAATCGCCAACACTGTACAAACCGACATCAAAGACTACCAAAGAGCTCAATTCGATACGCTCCTACTTTTAATGAATGGTATCGGTATCGCAGGAAGCATAAACAATCTTACAGTCGTATTGCATCATTTAAAGACCCTTCTGAAACCCAACGGACAGATTATACTCGATTCGAGCGATATCATTTATATGTTCGATAAAGAGGACAGGCCCTTCGAATTAGATCCGTACTACGGGGAAGTAAAATTTACCATGCACTATAAAGGAAATATGGGCACCCACTTTACCTGGTTGTATATTTCATACCCACGACTTTATGAGGTGGCCAGTCATTGCAATCTAAATTGTGAACTTGTAAGCAGAGGCGAACATTACGACTATTTAGCCATATTACGACCTCTGAAGTACTAGTAGGCACGTTTTTTGCGTTATCTTGCTACAGTCGAAATTGAAATTTGTTATGAAAAAGAATATTTTTTTGGCGAACCTATTGATCATATGTTTTTTAATAGGGTGTTCCAACGATGATCCGGATCCGGTAGAACCGGAACAAAATGTTGACCGATCTGCCAATCTATTGGGAACCGGGGATTCTGCCAATGACATCCTATCGAACGACAATTTTACCAAACTATTGATAGAAATTGCCTATGTAGAAGGTTTTAGACCCACTTCTGCCGCTATGAACGAGTTCGTCGATTACTTACGAACACATACGTTTAAAGAAGATATCGAGGTGATCTATAACGAATTACCCTCTCCGAACGAAGAAGATTTGAGTTTACAGGAAATCGCCGATTTGGAGCGAGAAAACCGAACCGCTTACAACAATGGGGAAACCCTTGCCATTTATATCTACTTTGCGGACGCCCCTTCGGATGATGACGATGAAGAAGAAGGTTTGGTGACCCTGGGAGCGGTGTATCGCAACACATCGATGATCATACATGAGATAACGGTACAGCGCTTGGCCGCACGTAGTTTTTTTATTTCAAACGCCGATGTAGAGAGTGCCACCCTGAACCATGAATTCGGTCATTTATTCGGATTGGTGAATCTGGGAAGCGATCCGGTAAACGACCACGAAGATGCGCAAGCTCCAAATCATTGTAATGTAGAAGGCTGCTTAATGCTTGCAGAATTACAATTCAGTTCGTCGCAACGGGCAGCTACCACTTCCAAATCCGAAACGGGCAACTTACAATCTGCCTGTTCATTGAGCGGGGAAACCGTACTTCGGTTATTGGAAAAAAGTACAGCGAAAGGGCAATCCATTGCTCCAGAGCTTGATGCCGAATGCCTCTTGGACCTACGCGCCAACGGGGGGCGTTAAAGACGTTTCTTTAAGGCTCTTATCTTAGCTTCGATAAACACCTTTTCAACGGCCAGCTTCGTAACGGCCAGTGCATCCAAATAGGCATCTATCGCGGCCTGATGCTGCTGCAATACCGCGAACATCATGCCGAGTGTTGCATGGTATAGATGATTTTCACCAAGACCGTTCAATTGTTGTACCCCCAACAATGCTTCTTGTTGTTTTCCTTCGTAAAATAGGGCAATGTAGCGATTCATTTGAACTAACGGACTCCTATTTCGCTTCAAAAGGCGGTCATAGAGGCGAACGATGTGTTGCCATGGAGTCGCTTCAAAGGACTGGGCCGTGCAATGGAGCGAGGCAATGCCTGCCTCCAAATGATAGTTCGACCACACAGGTGCTTTTCGGGCTTTATTAAAATAGGCAATAGCGAGCTCTATCATCTTATAATCCCATAGTGACCGATCTTGATGTTCCAATTCTATGGCAATCCCATCTTCATTGGTACGGGCATCGAGTCGCGCACAATTAAAGAGCATCAATGCGTAAAGGGCATAGGTATCCGAATTGGGAATGCGATCCTCTTCCAATAAGGAGCGAACCAGACGCGTGGCCTCCAAACACAATTCCGTCCGAATTAAAAAGGCTCCCTGCGAAGCACTGTATCCCTCATTGAAAATCAAATATAAAACCTGATGTACTGTATGCAATCGCTCTCGTGACTGCAAGGCGTAAGGTACCTTTAAAGGAAGGTTTTGTACTGTTAGCCGTTGTTTTGCCCTGCTAAGATTCTTTTTTACGGCTTCGACTTTCATGTCCAACGCGGTAGCAATTTCCACAATACGAAAACCCGCGCAGGTTTTGAGTGTAAGGATGATTTGCGATTTTGGCGCCAAACTAGGATGGCATGTGGCAAATAACAGCCGCAACTGATTGTCCTTGATCTGATGCGGCATAAACAACTGATCAATTTTTGCCTTCTCGTTTTGTTTTGCGTAGAAATCGTAAAATGCGGGATGCCGCATGTCTTTTCTTCGAAGCGCATTGATCGTTTTGTTTTTACAGACCCGAAAGAGCCATGCGGTCGGATTATCGGGCACCCCCTTTTTTGGCCAATCATCCAAAGCGGCATAAAAGCTATCCTGAACTATATCCTCTACGAGCGACATGTTCGATAATTGAAAATAAGAAAGCAAGGAGGCGACCATTTTCCCGTACAGCTGTCGGTACAAAAGGTCTACCTCCTGTTCGATGTTTTTAGAAGTACCCAATTTAATGCTTCATCACCGGTCGCAGTTCTACGGCGCCATCGTTTTTATAAACGGGACATTTCTTGGCCCATTTGACCGCTTCATCCATATCCTTGGCTTGGATCAGCACATAACCGGTAACCGCTTCCTTCGATTCGATAAAAGGTCCGTCTGAATGAATCGTGTCCTTTTTAAGGTACCGACCTTCAGACTCCAAAGGATCTCCCGAAATATAGTTATCCGTTTTGGCCATTTCCTCTACCCATGCCATGTACTCGTTGATTTCGGCCTGTGCCTCTGCCTCGGTCATATTGGCCATAATAGATGCATCTTCCCGAATTAAAATCATAAACTGTTTCATACGTTGTTATTTAAAGGTTCACCCTATAGACACAGAACTTTAAAGATAAGGGACAGATAAAGCAAAAAAAATGTATTTTATTTGAATATGGACAAACCTTCGCCCATCGATGAACGAATACCCATCTGGATCGCCTTGTCAGATTTTTATCTAGATACCGAATTAACGGATGACACCTACCGACACATCGCCCGCAAGATAAACGAAAGTCCCTTTTCGCTGGAAGAAGTAAAGGAAATAGACCGAACGGAGGTTTTTCCGGTATTGTATTCAAATTTGTTAAGTGTCGCCGGCGTTTGGGGCGGTTTTCAAGAGGAATGGTTGGTGTCGGCCATCCAAAAAAAGAAAAAAAATCGAAATGTGTTTTCCCGTTTCGTACACTACCTCATTTACCACAGCATGAAAGGAATGTTCAAAGAATGTTGGGAACAGGTGCAAGTTCAAATGCAAGCGTCAAGTTCAAGCGCAAATTCAAATACAAACTAAAAATCAAAAGAGCCGGAAGCCCGATGTTTTGAATAACAGGACGGATGTACCTGGGACATCCCTGCTGCCAACCGCATACTGCCACTGCCAACTTGAAAAAGTGCAAGCTTAAATTCAAAAATGACGGGTGACGGAAGATGGGCGATGGATGGAAAACTTTTTACTTTATGCAGATTACCATTCAACCCATAACCGTACAAGGACAGCCAGGATACCATAAGGCCCTATGCATTAAGGAATGTTCAAGTACTTATGTGTTTGCAAAGACACCTTCCACTTGGGGTGTTGCATTACATAATCAACGATCAAGGGAGTCACCTTGTCCCGAACGCTCCATTCGGGCTGTAGGTACAAAATGCAGTCGGCACCTACCTGCGCAGCTTGCTCCTCCGCAAAGACAAAATCGTGCTTATTGTAAACGATGACTTTGAGTTCATGTGCCTTTTGATAAATAGGGGCCACAGGCAGCTTGTTCTTTTTCGGGGAAAGGCAGATCCAGTCCCAGGTACCTGTAAGTGTGTATGCACCCGATGTTTCGATGTGGGTTTGTAGCTCTTTGGCCTTTAAGGCATCCGTTAACGGTCCCATATCCCAAGTAAGGGGTTCGCCCCCGGTAACTACAATCGTATCCGAATACTTAGCTGCATTTTCCACAATCGTCTGTATGTCGGTCGGGGGATGTGTTTCTGCATTCCAACTTTCCTTCACATCACACCAATGACATCCCACATCACAACCTCCGACCCGAATAAAGTAGGCGGCGGTTCCCTTGTGAAATCCCTCCCCTTGAATCGTATAAAACTCCTCCATCAAGGGCAACATATGTCCCTTTTCGACCAACGATAAAACCTCACTCTGAACCATTCGGCAAAGATAGGTCTTGTGACTACCAAAACACAAATTCAAAAACACAAAATCCAAAACGCTTTGGATTCTGCATTTTTGCCCTATTTTTATACCAAATTCGAACCAAATGAGCAATAAGGAAGAATTCTTCTCGCATATAGAGAAAGGCTATACCACCAAAGGGGATTTTTTAAGTATGGGTGCCGCCATGCTCGACGGGGAGGCCGTCACGAATGCCCTGGTAAAGATTCCTTTAAAAACCTTGAACCGCCACGGACTCATTGCGGGCGCTACGGGAACGGGAAAGACCAAAACACTACAGGTACTGGCCGAAAACATGTCGGAAAAGGGAATTCCTGTATTGCTGATGGATTTAAAGGGAGATTTAAGCGGCATCGCCCAACCTAGCCCGGGACACGCCAAGATAGACGAACGACATGCACAGATCGGATTTCCTTTCGAAGCCAAGAGTTTCCCAGTAGAGATCCTCTCCCTCTCGGAACAAGAGGGTGTTAAGCTACGTGCAACAATCTCGGAATTCGGACCCGTATTGCTTTCCCGTATTTTAGACCTTAGTGAAACACAGGAAGGTATCGTCGCCGTGGTTTTCAAATATTGCGATGACAACAAATTACCCCTTCTTGATTTAAAGGACTTTAAAAAGGTACTTCAATATGCAACGGGAGAAGGGAAAAAGGAATTTGCGGAAGCCTATGGCCGTATCAGTACCAGCTCTACCGGTACGATCTTGAGAAAGATCATCGAATTGGAACAACAGGGAGCCGATCTGTTTTTTGGTGAAAAATCATTTGAGGTAGACGACCTCACCCGATTGGATGAAAATGGGAGAGGCTATATCAACATATTGCGCCTGACCGATATCCAGGACCGCCCCAAATTGTTCTCGACCTTTATGTTAAGCTTATTGGCCGAAATTTATGATACCTTTCCGGAACAAGGGGATAGTGATAAACCAGAATTGATTCTTTTCATCGATGAGGCGCACCTCATTTTTAACGAAGCCTCGAAAGCGCTCCTAGACCAAATAGAAAATATTGTAAAGCTGATCCGTTCCAAAGGCATTGGTCTTTATTTTGTGACCCAAAACCCGACTGATGTGCCCAATGAGGTATTGTCGCAGCTCGGGCTCAAGGTACAACATGCCTTAAGAGCTTTTACGGCCCGTGACCGGAAAGCGATCAAGCTTACCTCGGAAAATTATCCGGAATCGCCCTATTACGACACCAAGGAAGTATTGACATCTCTAGGTATCGGGGAAGCCCTTATTTCCGCGCTCGATGAAAAAGGACGGCCCACCCCGCTGGCAGCAACCTTATTACGGGCCCCCATGAGCCGTATGGATGTGTTGACCCCTTCAGAACTAAAAGAAGTCATCTCTTCCTCGAAATTGGTGAAAAAGTACAGCGAGGAAATAGATCGGGAAAGTGCTTACGAAATGCTTAATGAAAAAATTGAAAAAGCGGAGAAAGAGGCAGAAAAGGAAAAAGAAAGGGAAAAAGCTTCCCCAAGAAGAAGTACCCGAAGAAGAAGCACCGCTATGAACCCTGTTGTAAAAGTACTTACCAGCGCCACATTTATTAGAGGTGTCCTAGGTATTCTGAAAAAAGTAATGCGGTAGTGCAGACGACCCCTATATGACCCCTGTTTTCTTGCCCCCAATGACCAACAAGCAAACCATACGATACGACTTATGAAATTCCTAACGACCCTTTTTCTCCTTTGCCTCCTTGTTTTTGGTTGCAAAAACGAAGTTGATACTACTTTTTTGATTACCGATGCCTACGTTGGTGTATTGGAAAAAGAAAGCTTGGCCCGCGACATCGAATTGATTTATGCGCAAGATTCGGTTGTAAAAGATACCATGGCCTTGAATTTGGGAAATAAGGCCAAAAAGGTGAAAATTTATGAAAAGGGCGGTAAACATTTATTGACCCTTACCCCAAGTGCCGACAGTATTCCTACCATCGAAAACGTCCGTTTTGA
The DNA here is from genome assembly GCA_947493175.1 of uncultured Flavobacteriaceae bacterium. Classification (GTDB taxonomy): domain Bacteria; phylum Bacteroidota; class Bacteroidia; order Flavobacteriales; family Flavobacteriaceae; genus Pelagihabitans. The sequence goes on from CANLQD010000003.1 coordinate 730,702, forward strand.
GGATCCCCGATACAAAACGGAAAAAGGTATCAATGTCGAAAGCACTTTTGGGGATATTAAAAAGGCCTATACCCTTAAGAAAGTCATTACTTCCCGTAACAATGTGCTTGTTTTGGTCAAGGAAAGCAAGGTGTATTTCATTATAAGCAAAGAGGAGCTTCCCAGCAGTTTACGCTACGCATCCAGTGTGAATATCGAAGCGGTGCAGATTCCGGATAAAGCCAAGGTCAAGTACATGATGTTGGGGTGGGATTAGGAAACAAGTGTAAGGATCAAGTTCAAGCTCAAGTGTCAAGTTCAAATACAAACTTAAACATGAAACCTCAACACTGAACCTTGAACCTGAAACCAATGAACGTTCCAAGCCAACTGCATACTGCCACTGCCAACTTGAAAAAGTGCAAGCGCAAGTGTCAAATTCAAATACAAATACAAATACAAACCAAAACACAAAGCCTCATCCTTGAACCTTGAACCAAGGAACGTCCCAAGCCAACTGCATACTGCCACTGCCAACTTGAAAAAGTGCCAATTCAAATACAAACCGAAGCACCAAACCTCAACACTGAACTTTGAACCTTGAACCTGAAACCAAGGAACGTCCCAAGCCAACCGCCCACTGCCTAACTCACGCCCTCTTCCCCCGCGCCCTTTTACGGTTTGCCATAATTTGATCGCTGTAAGCGGTGACCCATTCACTCAAATCCAGTAATTTTTGCAGGTACGAATGTCCAAAATCGGTCAGTTTGTATTCCACTCGAAAGGGACCTCTGGATACATGGTACGCAAGAGGTACCCATCGGCTTCCAACACCTTCAAACGTTCGCTCAACACCTTGTTCGAGATACCATATGCCTTTTTTTTCAATTGATTGAAGCGCAACACAGGGTAATAGCCCAAATACAATATGATCAAAATGCTCCATTTATCCGAAGCCAAGGCCATCACATCCCGAATGGGGCAATATTCCATTTGCCGCCGATCCATATGGCCGAACATTTTTTTTAATTTTTTTGCGACCCTAACCCGCTGATCCTCAGTAATAGTTTCTGTTGCCATACCTGCTGCCATTTTTTATACCTATCCCAACCTACTAAAATAAAATGTAATTTTAGTATCTAATAAAGAGTTGGTAACCAAAAGTAACCTTAATAATTTTCAAAACAAAACAGCTATGCCATTCGTAAACATACGAACCTACACTGGGGCTTTGTCAAACGAGGAAAAGAGAGCGCTTCAGGAAAAAATTACCGATCTCATGGTAGCATACGAAGGAAAAGGAAACCCCTTATTCCGCAAGTTGGTCTGGGTGATGATCGAGGAAGAAGCTCCACAAAACTGGATGCTGGGCGGCCAAAACGTTCAAGATTTGATGTACAAAAACGAATCGTTCAAAGAAAGTTATCTTCGCAACCGCAATGAAACAACTTCTCAATAAATACCTACCGCTGGCCTACGGTCATTATTTTAACTCATTGGCGTTCTTCCAAGAGGAAAAGACGGCCGCCAAAGCCTTTCAACTTTTCTGTACTCCCCAAAAAGGGCGTGTATTGCCCGAGCAGAAATCGTTTTTAGAGAGTGCCAAGGACGACGTATTGGAAACGAACGGTTTACACATTCAGACGTATCGTTGGCAAGGTGACGGCCCTACCCTACTCTTAATGCATGGATGGGAGAGCAATACCTTCCGTTGGCGAAATTTCATCCCAAAATTGCAACAAGAAGAATACAATATCATCGCACTTGACGCCCCTGCCCATGGCAATTCGTCCGGGGAATTATTGAACGTTCCTTTATACGCCGAACTTGCCCAACGGGTCATCGAAATGTATGAACCCGACTATATCATCGGACATTCTATCGGCGGCATGACCATGATTTATAACCAATACCGATATAAAAACCCGAGTATCAAAAAGTTGGTAGCGCTCGGTGCGCCCTCTGAACTGGCAGATTTCATGCGGCAATATAGAACGACCCTCGGGCTCAACCAAAAGCTTATGGGCGCTTTGGAAGATTACTTCATAAAACACTTCGGCTTTTCTTTTGCTGAATTCTCAACTTCCAGATTTGCACAAAAACTAACAGTCCCTGGCTTGTTGATTCACGACGAAATGGATGCCATTGCCCCGATTTGGTCTTCCGAGCAGGTACATGCGAATTGGCAAAACAGTACCCTGATCCGAACGAAGGGACTTGGCCATTCGCTGCATCAGGATAAAGTACGGAACCAGATCGTCGAATTTTTAAAATCGTAGAAACCAAAAGCCTTCGCTTTCCTTTATCTTTGTTTCACCTTTGGGATATCAAAACATTGCATGTGACACAATCCTTTTTCTATGAAAAATGTAACTCCTTTCCATATTGCCATTCCGGTACATAACCTTTCGGAATGCCGCACTTTTTATCGTGAAATATTAAATTGTGAAGAAGGTCGAAGCAGCGACCATTGGGTCGATTTCAATTTGTTCGGTCACCAATTGGTTATTCATTACAAACCAAAAACAGAGCAGGAAGAGCTACACCACAACGCGGTCGATGGGCACGATGTTCCGGTACCTCACTACGGAGTTGTACTACCTTGGGATATCTTCCAGTCTTTTTCCGAGGAGCTGAAAAGCAAGAAAATCGATTTTGTCATTGAACCCTATGTGCGTTTTGAGGGACAGGTCGGAGAACAAGCCACCATGTTCTTTAAAGATCCCGCAGGGAATGCGTTGGAGTTCAAGGCCTTTAAAGATATGGGGCAGCTATTTGCAAAGTGATTTTAAGCGTAAAGCAAAAAACGATTTACTTTTTAACTGTGCATCATTGCGACCACGAAGTCGGTGTGCGGTCCCAGCGATGCGCTCGCAATGCTTGGTGCAAATCTTTCGACAGCCCCTTGCCATCGCTTGTGGCGGTATTGGCCAATACATTGCGTGCCTTTCGCATGCCCGGGATTACGGTACCCACGGTATCGTTCATCAAAATAAAACGGAGTGCCATTTCGGCCATCGTCATCCCATCGGGAATCAAGGGCCCTAGCGCATCGGCATGTGCGACGCTTGAACGCAGGTTTTCAGGTACGAAATAGGTGCCGCGCCAGTCTCCTTCGGGAAACGTAGTTTCTTTGGTGAGGTTTCCGGTGAGGGTGCCCTCATCAAAAGGAACACGTGCAATCACGGCAATATCGTTCTCCTTACAAAATGGGAACAAGTTGTCTTCGGGTGCTTGATCAAAAATGTTGTAGATGACCTGTACCGCATCGATCTGCCCCGTTTTTAAGGCTTCGATACCGTTCTCCGGTTCCCAACGGTTCATACTAATACCCATGGCAGCAATCTTTCCGGAAGCCTTTAAGTCCTCCACGGCCCGTTGCCATTCCTCGCGATGCGACCATCCTTCATCCCAGGTGTGGAACTGCATTAAATCAATCTGTTCCAATCCCAAATTTCGGAGCGTCCTCTCGGTATATTCCATGATATGGGAAACCGGATACGATTCTTCAAACGAATATTCGGGTAGTGCGGGCCATTGAAAGTTCTTTGGTGGTATTTTACTGGCCGTATACAGTTTTTGGGAAGGGTGTCGGCGTACCAACTGCCCTAGCAACTCCTCACTATGCCCTTCACCATAGCCCCAGGCAGTGTCAAAAAAAGTAACCCCGTTCTCGACGGCCAAATCCAACGACTTTGCCGATTGGGTATCGTCAGACTCTGTCCAGCCGGCCATGCCCCACATACCATAACCTATTTCACTCACCTGCCAATCGGTTCTACCGAATCTTCTATACCTCATACTACTCTTTCTTGTTTCTAAATTTTTGACCCGCCCATAGGATGAGTCCGTACACAATTCCAAAAAGGACCGCCGTCTGGGACTTTTGCAAGATGACCTCCATAGTGTACTGTTTTTCCAAAACAACCGAGATGATTACAAAGAGCACCATTGCGGCCAACACTTGGATCAAAAGCTTTTTATTCATCATTTTCTTAGTATTGGTGAAACCCATCGGATACAAAGGCCAATACCGTCGGGAGCGACTCCCGCCAGTACGTCCAGCTATGGCCGCCATCACGCACGCGGTATTCATGGGGAATCTCTTTTTTCTTCATTGCTATGTGTACCAAGCTATTGCCTTCAAATAGAAAATCATCATCCCCACAATCAATATACCAGCGTATCGATTTGATATCCTTCACCGGTACGGTCTTAAGCAGCTCCAATGCATTGTGCTCCTTGAAGTACGCCTCGACCTCGGCATTGGTAAACTTCCTATCGCTTCGTTTCAACCGCTCTTTCAGGTTCTCGACGGTCAAAGGCCCTACATAGGCACTCAAGGGGCAGGCCGCCGAAAACAGTTCCGGATGGTGCAGGGCATACATAAAGGAGCCTCCCCCACCCATCGATAGGCCCGCTACGGCCCGGTATCTTTTTTCGGCCTTGATGCGATAGGTCTTCTCGACATAGGGCATAAATTCCTGAAAGAAAAAATCCTCGTACTTCCAATCCCCCTGATTAAAGTATCCCATCTGCCCCGTATCGGCATCGGGCATAACGATGATCATGGGCGTTGCGGTACCCGCCTTAATGGCCTTATCGGCAATATGCAGCACTTCCCCAAACTGCACCCAGCCGGTATGGTCGTCGGTGGCACCGTGCAACAGGTACAAAACCGGATAGCTGCGTTCCGAGGTCTCGTAATCGGGCGGTAGGTACACCGCATAATTACGCTCCATCTTTAAGATATTGCTGGTCAGGGATAGGTTGTCGTAAACCTTTCCGGTCTGTGCAAAGGCCGCAACGGAAAGGGTAAGGCAAAGCAATAGGCAGTAATTATTTTTCATCATGGAATTGTACTGGATTAGGTACTAACAAGATACTAATTTTAGGACTTATAAAGACTCAGTTTTGCATACTGGCAGCAGTCGAAACCCCCTCAAATGTCATCTGTACCGGTTTGATGGTCCCATCGGGATTGAATTCCATTCGGTCCATACAGGTCACCCGATGATCTCTGTCTTCATTGGGAATAGGCCTTCGATGGTATACCATGATCCACTCATCGGTAGTGGGGATGTTGATAACGGAATGGTGCCCCGCCCCGGTGGCAATCACGGGGTCGGATTCCAAAATTGTACCGATACGGGTATACGGTCCCGTTGCCTTGTTCGCCATCGCATAGGCCGCTTTGTAACTACCATCGGCCCAATTGCCTTCAGACCACATAAAGTAGTAGACACCGTTACGCAGGAATAGAAAGGGCCCTTCCTTATAGCCATCCGGAGTAATTTCCTTGAAAAGGGAACCATCTTCCCAAGGAATGAACCCTGTAAAATCACCGTTCAACCTACCCAAATTACAATGGCCCCACCCACCGTAAAAAAGATAGTGGGTACCATCGACGTCTTTAAAAACGAATTGATCAATGGGTTGGGCGTCGTTGTAAAATTCGGAAATCAAGGGTTTGCCCAAATAATCGGTAAAAGGTCCGCCCGGACTATCGGCTACCGCTACCCCAATGCCCCCAAAATGATTGATGTCGTTTTTCGGGTCATACGATGGTCGTCCGGGTCGTTGTATATCGTTGGCACCGAAAAAGAGAAAATACTGCCCTTCTTTTTCGATAATAGCGGGTGCCCACAAAGCCTGTCGGAGCCATTTGACCTTAGTGGTATCCAAGATGCGAGCATGTTTTTGCCAATGAACGAGGTCTTTGGATGAAAAGGCATCGAGGAAGACCTGTTTTTCAAAATCGTCGGAATAGGTGGGGTATACCCAATATTCGTTATCAAAAACCACTCCCTCCGGATCGGCATACCAGCCATTGAAAATAGGGTTCCCAGCGGTTGCAAGCTTCGTTTTAGAACTATCGGGCACCGATTCCTTTTTTGTCCCCTCTTTACAGCCACAGACCAAAAGAACACTCATACACAAAAAAGCGATATATCTCATTGAAACATGGTTATGGTCTATGGGTTATTTGGGTTCCAGGGTCATTACGTAGTCATAACTTTCATCTAGGTAGGTCGCCAGCACATCCAAATCGTTGCGCATCGATTCGGGGACCAACACATAGCCTTTCATCACTGCCCCGTACGATGTATAAAGGGTACTGTTCCATTCTTCGAACAACTGTTCCTGCCGTTCCTTGGAAAACCGAATCCCGATTTCGCCGGCCTTGTTAAAAAGCGAGAACATATATCCGTTGGCCGAGGTATAGGGCATCGTCTTGCCCTTGCGTTCAAACCGAGTGCATTTGGCCACCAAGGCATCATAGGCTTTGAGTCGTTCCTGATATAGCTGCTTTTCCTTCATAACAAATAAGCTGTTCAATCATCCCTAAAAATACAAAAGCCCTATTATATGCTTCTTTTTACCCGGCTTACCTTAACTATGGCATTCGCCAATTTGCTCAAACCGACGGGAGAAAAGGTTCTATCTTACCCACAAATCGACTTTTGAACACCCTAAAGGGTAAAATAGCACATAAATTGGAAAATTCCGTTGCATTTCTAACTAAAAGCTTGTTTCAACTTTGCATCGTAAAACAAAAATTGCCCCCAATGAAAGAAGTAACCTATCATCCGACTATCTATCAGACCATTCCCATTTCGCTCGATTTGACCGATTATTGGAATAAAACGCCGTATAGACACACTTGGTTTTCCAAAATACGAAGAACCCTTGCTAAGCTGGGTGTTGCACAAAAAGGGTCTTAGAAATGCCTTAACAAGCACTTTTACTCCAACACCATCACCTCGGTTCGGGAATCTACCAAACGTTGAAAGCGATCCAGTGCTGCACGACTTTTTATTTCGTAATGCATAGGAACGACCTTTTCCGGTCGTATCTCGTTTACGATGCGTGCGGCTTCCTCGGCATTCATCGTTAAATTGTCGCCACCAATGGGTATGAGGGCCACTTGAATATTTCTAATCGTATTCATTTCGGGAATATAATCGGTATCTCCTGCGTGATAAATACGTAGCTTTTGGCCCAGGCCAACTACAAAGCCAACATTTTCCTTGGATTTAGGATGCGCTTTGATCCACATAAAAACCGATTTTGTGTTGTAGGCAGCCGTTGCTTCTATGTTGATATCTTCAAAGGCTAGGGTCTCATTTGGCCTCATCACCTGTATGACAAGGTCATGTTCTTTTAGCTTTTTTGCAACCCCTTTGGAACAAATGACCATGGTTTCCGGTTTTAGAACCTTTTCTATGTCCTTTATAGAAAGATGGTCGGGGTGGGAATGGGTTATGAGAATGTAATCTGCTTTTTCGTCGGTCCCGATTTCCACCGGGTCGATGTATAGGACGTTGTCTCCCGTTTTGAGTTGAAAGCTGGAGGGAAAGAAATCGGACTTATTCACCTTGATCGCACCCCATGTGGTCAGTGTCGCATGTTCCCCTATATCGATTTGCTGTGGGGTCGGACTCCTTTTTTCGCTTACCGTTATTTTTACCATTGTACAATTTTGAAGCAACAGGGATATGGATAGGCAGAGCAGCATCGCCCTTATGTTGTTCGGTACCATTTCTCGCTGTTTTGAAACGGTAAAACTAGTGCGATGATCCATAGTAGGTAATGACCTAGGTCATCTGGATACAAATTAACATCGGAAGGGTACAAGAAAAGAGGTTGGTGGTACACACCTGAAAGAGAATTTGCCTGCGGCCCAGGGCTTCACGGAATAGAAAATCCATGGCCGGTGAAACGGTCCCCTTTATGATGACACCGCATCACGACCAAACAATTTCCTTTAGGTTTTTAAAACTATCGACTAGGTAGGTGGGTCTCAGTTTTTCCAATACTTCTTTTATGCTGTTCCCATAGGTAACACCACAGGTAGCTACCCGGGCTCTTTGTCCCATTTCAATATCGAAAACGGTATCCCCCACCACCAAACACTGATCTGGTGGATCCTTATAAGCGTCCATAATGAGATGCACCATGTCGGGAGCGGGTTTTTTGTTTTTTGCATCTTCTTCCCCGCCCACAAATGAAAATAGATCATAGACGTTCTGCTTTTTTAAAGTCTTGATCAGGGCCGCTCTTCCCTTACTAGAGGCAACGGTTAAACGAATTCCATTCCGATAAAAATCGAACAAGGTATCTTTGACGCCCTCAAAAAGCGAAATGGTGTCGATACCATGTTCCTTGTAATGGGTACGATACATCAAAGTGGCCTCTTGCATTACTTCTTCCTCTAGCAAAAAGGCTTTCTTGAAAGTCGTTTTCAGTGGTAAGCCTATGAGACTCTTTATTTGTTCTTCATCAATGTCTTTGATCTGTAGCGCATCTGCCACAAACTTCATTGATTGTAAAATACGATCGCTGGTATCGGCCAAGGTGCCGTCAAAATCCAATATCAGTGTGCTGTATTTCATCTAACTTTTAACGATGCCATAAGGTACGGATATCGTTGCTACGGATTGTAGAACAGGATAAAAAATACGTGTAATGGTAGTAGTTGTTTGCTCCTCATGTGGATTACAAAAACAACTACCTCTTGCGACCGTTGTTCGGTTTGTCTATATGTTTCCGAGGGCTCTCGGACACCAGGGAGGCATAGTCAGGGTTATTTCTAATTTTTTGGTTTTTCAATGTCGATAAATCCCCTATGTACTCCGACCGCTTCCGCTACTTTGTAAATAACATGGTTTCCGTTCGAACCGTTTGACATAGCTACCAATCCCGATTGTTTTGCTGGGCTAAAAACGGCCAAAGTCCGTTCACCCATATTGGCTCCCGTATGGCCAATGATGGTATCGTCCTCGAAAGCATACACGTACCAACCAAGTCCAAACCCAAGTTGTTCTGGGCATGCTTCCGGGACTGTGGCCGACTCCAAACAGTGTTCGTTCTGGTTCAGGGAGATTTGGAACTGTTCTTTTCGAAGCTCCTCATTGACGCTTGTGCCGTTCATAACACTCAAGATAAATTTGGCATAATCGGCCGTGGTGGTGCGCAAGCCCCCGGCGCCAAATGCCTTTTCTACCGGTACGGGTTCCATCCATCTTCCCTCCGGAAAATAAGGCCAGGCCAGACGCCCTTGGTACCAATCCTGATCTTGCAAGGCGGTATGATTCATTTTCTCAGGCGCAAATAACACTTCACTCGCCAAATCGTTGAAGGGGCGCCCCAACTTTTTTTCGACGAATCTGACCAGGTAGCGGAGTCCTTCGCCCGAATACCCCATTTTTACCCCCGGTTGGCGCTCAAATCGGAGGACGCCGCCCGTCATTCTTCGCCAGTTTTTAAAGCCTGTTTGATGGGTGAGCACATGGCGAGGGGTCAGCAGCTGTGAACGGGGATCGTCGGCTATATCTGGATCGAGCCAATACGGCGCCATGGGCTCGTCGAGGGAAACCTCTCCCATCGATGCCAGACGCAAGAATATCTCGGCGGTCAAGGGCTTTGCGATGGAAGCGCTTAGGTAGAGCGTGCTATCGGTGGCTTGGGTAGTTGCATCTTGTTGCCCAAAAACGCCCGACCACACCAGTTTCCCCTCTTCGATGACCGAAACCGAGATACTGGGAACATCGTGAAATTCCATCCATAGCGGAATATTCTCCGCCAGTTTTTCAAATGGATCTTGATGCTTTTTTTCAGTGGATTCGGAATGGTCCTTTTTACTCCCGCAACTTAGCACGAGTACGAAGAGGAAGGCAATGAGTATAGGCTTGGCCATTGGGTTGTTTTCAATAAAGACAACGGGGTTTTAAAAGTGTTACAGCGGTGCGGGGCCCTTTTGGAAGTAAAAGAACCATAAGACCGCTCTTCTGGTCTGGTTTGTATGTATAACAAGTACTCTGTACGGCACAGGTATAACGCTCTCTGGCTAGCTGGGAACCATAAACTTAGTTCCCGAACAGTCTTGCAAAAAAGCCTTTTTTCTTTTTCTTGATGATCCATATCAATTCATCCGGATGGCGTCTTGTGAGGTTGTTCGGACCAAACTTGCCCCAGGCAAACCCCTCTTTGTCCTTTGCCTCCCTTAAATCTGCCACCATCCAGTCATCACCTTCAAATTCATTTAGAAATAGATCAAATGCTTTGTTTTCTTCCCGGAAGACCCTTTTTTCAAGTATCTTTCCACCACTAGACCAAATATCAAAGACTACTTGGTCGTGCACCTCGTTCAGATAGTTCGCTCCCGGTGATCTGTAAAATGCCAACAGACTTTGTAAGTAGCTATTGAGGTCATCTGCATACTTCACCAAAACAGCGGGGTCATGACATGCATAATACACATGACCCAATGAGCCATCGTCTAAAATGTCGAGTATCCAGAAATTACCGAATCCGTCATGGCCCAAGGTGACCGAGTGGGGTGCCAGTTCCAAAAATCCAAACTGGCCTATGGATGAAAAATCTACTTGCTCCAATCCATACCCTTCCCAACCTCTTGTTAGGGATAACAATTCGATTAATTCTTTATCGATGGTATGATTTGGAAATAATTTTGAAAGTGCCGTAAGCTCCTCGGCAGTGAGTCCTTCTTGGAAGTCTAGCTCATAGGTTTCTCCATCCTCATCTATAAAGGTCGAGGTTCTTAGCTGGTCAATAATCTCACTATTTGTCATAAATGGGTTGCTCATTTAAAAATGTAAGCTAGTTCACACATCTCGTATTCGCATAAACAATGACGGCATACGATCACATATCCGCTAAAAATACAAAAGCACGGGCATATAAATTAGGCAAACCCTGCTTACTGAGATGGCCACCAGTTGCAAACTGTCGGTAGTGGCCAATTCAGGTCAACATAGTAATTCCCTTTATATTACCCTAAACAGTTTTAAGCCAGGTATATAAGGTAAACAATCGTCTTCGATCAATTTGGATATTTTTCGTATTTTAGAGGTATGGATGTACCGAATGAGGTTTTATACATGATGGTTTCAATTATCGCTCTCGCCGGGGCAGTATCTTTGGTCGGTTATTTGACAAAAGACAGTAGGGACTTCAGGAGTAGTAGAAACAGAAGGGCTCGGAAGCAATCCAATCTTTGAGCTCGGTCTGTTGCTTGCTAGAGATGATTCCTACACCTTACCGTCGGTCGGGCAAGGCTTTTCAATATGCCTTGAGGCCGGTATGTTTATATGTGTGCATACAACTATCCGTTTTCTTTTGCTTTCATATTCGATTCGCTCCCGTTACATCTTTCATTAAAGTTCCATTATTCAAATTCGGAGTTATTGATGCCAACGTTCCTCGTAAGTTACGTTTGCCTGTCGCAGGCGGCATTTTCAGGGAAGGCTACCTACCCATTTTAGGACAATACAATAGCGAGCACATATGAAATAAGCGTACCCCGCTTACTCGAGTAGCCACCAGTTGCAAACTGGCGGTAGCGGGGGCAGCTATATTAATTTTATTGTCTTTTTAAATTCTTCAAATTCTTTGTCCGCAATTTGCTTTTGGGTGGTTGATTGATGACAGTTAAAGTCGTAATAGAAGCCGTTGTTTTCGGCTTTCAAAACTTTAAGTTCCACTAAAAGCGGTTCACTTATTTCTTTATGTTCGAACAAATACTCCGCATCATATTCATGGAATATACAATTGCTAATCAAATACGGGTCGTATTTTTTTGTTACCTGAAAATCTTTTAAGATCATTGAAGTTCCGTAGGAAGACATTTCCACAAGTTCTTCGAATGTTTTGTAACCTAAATCTTCAAGTTCTTCTTTCGGTGTAATGTTGAGTGTAATCGTCGGTGAGAAAATACCTTTATAATCAGGCTTGTCCTGATAGTATTTTGTAGCAATGCAAATTGGATCTCCTAATTCTTCCCATATTTCTTCTTCTGTATCTTCAAGTCCTTCTCCGATTATTTGTTCACTTTTGATTTTACCAAAGTCTTTGATGGCTACAAATCCCCAATTCTTGGGTTTATGAAATAGTATTCCGAGTTTTTTGTTGACATAGATATTGTCATTAATAGCAACTGCTTTTAAAGGGTCTATAGCAAGCCCTGCCAATGCAGTACTTGTTAGTCTTAGAAACTTTCGTCTTCCTATCCCCATATTGAAGTTATCGGTAATTAGCTTGTACAACGGTTACCACATTATTGGCAACAGTATTTTCAGTGATTATCAATGAGCGATTTATCTCTGTTTTCTTTGCATTTCAATGTTTTTTCAATTGCATTAGTATTTTCTAGATTCAACGTCAAAGATTTGGCATAGTTTAATATCGAATTATTCCAATCTTTATTCTCGAGATAGGTTTCTCCCAAACTGTCGTAAAAGTCATAATCGTTTGGCATTGAACTAATTCCATATTGAAAAACTTTTATTGCCGTTTCTGGATTCGCTTTATCTTCTAACCATTCATATCCTAATATATTAATAGTTTCATTGAATTCTGTAGCCTTACCTAAAAATGTAGCCTTACCCGTTTTAGGACAATACAATAGCATGAGTATATGAATTAAGCATCCCCCTGCTTACTCGAATGACCACCAGTTGCAAACTGGCGGTAGCGGGGGGATAAACTTTCGGGTTTGCACTAAGCCACATTTTTATATTTTGTTTTTAACTTATTCATTTTAAAAGCCAAATTAAAAATTTGGCGGTGTTGGTAAATAGCACTGAACTTTTGTTAATTACCGAATGCCCTATTTGCTATATAGTTTTACCCACAGAGTTTTTTAACTTTCAGTATAAATATCAACGAATTTTCCATTGCTGTCAAACTTTAAAACAATTAAATATTGAGTTAAATCATCATTTATTGTATAATCGAAGATTGCTAAACTGTCCCATTCCTCAGGATAAATCCCAATTCTCTTTAAGTGAATTTTATTAAGGAATTTTTGTTTCTTGTTTTCAGAACTGTCAGTTGATTCAATTCCGAGAGATTTTAATTCCTCATCATTAAATTCTCCAATGTGATGTTCTATGTAGTCTTTAACAATATTTCCGTTTTGGAAATCCAATAACACTTGTTTATGAGCAATCTTTTCAATTCCAGACAGATTATCCAAGAATTTAATCGTGGGTTGAATAGTTTCTTCAGAAATTTTTTCCTCAATAATGTTTAGGTCAATCGATACTTCATTTTCGTTTATTTCAATCAAAATATCAATATACTCTTCCGTTTTATTTAAGTCAATTTTTCCAAAATATTTTAATTCAATTATTTCTTGAGTTGTCTCATTTGATTCTTTTTTACTTTCAAATTCTGCAATGTCTTTTTTTGCGTTATTTCCGTACTTGAAAGCATAAAATAGTCCAATTCCGATTACCAAAATAAAAAGTAAAGTTTGTGTCATAGTTGCTTTTTTCATATTGTGGGTAACGGTTCGGCTAAGCGTAGTGCGGAGGCAAGGAAACTTTTCGTTTCCGTCCACGCACGAAGCTAAAGCTTATTGTTTAGTTTTATTTTTTCTTGTCCAAAGCTAAATCCATAAGATTTAGCGACACCATAAATATACGCAGACCTCTCGTTTTAGCCCTAAAGTCCGCATTGCGTTTAGGCTTTGTTAGCAAATATTTTTTCCAGTTGAATTATCTCATCTATATATTCTTTTGTCGATTGACGATTTACTATGCATTGAGAATAAAAGCTCACTAAAATAATATTTAAACCTTCATTTTTCACTTCTATTTTTTTACAGTTTTCAGGTATTTCAAACTCTGTAGAGATTGAGCTTTCAAAACCCTCAATTCTATTATTGATTTCTGAAAATTTCTCTTGGTGCTCTTTGTTTTTAATTGGAGATGATAAGTATTCCCATCCCTCCATTTCTCCCACATATGTGAATTTAGAGTTTTCACTATCGGGTTGTAATAAATGGATGCCTCCATTAACATGTAGATTTCCTAATACTAATCCACCATCTCTTCCGTCATAAATCGGAATGTCTTTGTTCAACAATAAAACATCATGCTTGGAAAGAATAAACTTAGATTCCCAATCGATTATAGACCAATTGCCTATAAAAATTTCTTTGCAATATTTCAGAAATACATTGGTAGACGACATAAATCATACATAATGGGATAATACTCTAGATGCTTTGTTAAAATATTTGCTAACAATTGAATATAGTAACAAGTTACTATATTCCTTATATACCAGTAACGGCCAAAAAGCACTCCAAACAGAAAGGTGATAACAAGGTAAGAGATGAAAGGCGCCCCCAAGATACTAAAAAATAACCCATGCTTTCTTACGGGTTTCCACAGGGAAATCAACATTAATTTTTGTAAGGGTTCGGGAAGGTCTTATCCCAAAATAAGTCCTTTTCGGCGTATCCAAAAATAGGCAAAGACGACATTGGGTACCCAACACAGCCAGGCCACGATGCGATAGGCGGTGATAAACTCGCCAAAAGCGATGCTTAACAAGGGCAGCCAAATGCGCAGGGTTACCGCCGCAAAACAAGCCGCATAGCTATAGATCATAAAGGCTTGGTGTACTAAGGTATCTTTCTTGCGAATGGCTGTATAGGCTTTTACCGTTGTAAACACCCAAAAAATACCCAGGCACAAAAAGCCCAACATACTTATAATGCCCCCCGTTGCATAGAAGGCAACATACACCCCACAGCCACCACTTATCAGGGCCGCGGCTGTGTAGACCTTACCGATGTTCCGATGGCGTTGCAGGTACTTTTTTCGCCAGTTTTTATGAAACTGCGTCCACCCAATGAGCAGCGCCAGTCCGCCAAAAAGGATATGGCCATAAAAGCCGACATTCCATAACACATTGGACAACACCACATCACTTTTGGAGGCAAGCAACCCAAACTCCCGATCAATGAAAAAATAGGTCAAGGGATACAGTCCGATGGCAATCGCCAATAGGGCAAAGACAATCCAGGCAACTTTGTTGGTGGTATTCATGGTTGTTCGTTCTTGGGTTGTTCCTTATTCGTTATGGCTCATTGGCCGTATAAGACGCACTAAACTCCCATCGCAGACCAGGCACCCCATAATTACAGGAGCACCTTTGGTCTGTATCATATGTCTTGACCTAAAGTTAGTGAATTTGGGTTTTATTCGGTTATAGGCGCTTCCTTAAAACCAGTATAGCGGTGGGTTGCCAGTAGTCTTTATATTGCCATGATAGTAAACGAGGCGGTTAGCCCCACACTGAAATTTCGGGGGAGCTTTTCTACACCGAAGATGGCCCGTGAATGCCGGCCTTTGTCTTCCAATATTTTCACAAATAGATCCGACGCACCATCGGCAACAATCGGTGATTCGTCCCAAGCGGTTCCCGATTGAAAGTACACATCTAGGTGGTTGAGCCCCACAATGTTGTCAAAACCTACATGTTTGTTGATCTGTGCCAACACATTCAAGGCACATAACTCCATGGCCCGACACCCCTCTTCGGTTGAAATTTCGTTTCCCAATCGACCTTGGTACAAATACGCTTCATTGCATATCGGAAATTGTATGGCAACATACGCGATGTTCGCCCTCACATTTACCGAAATGTAACTACCGCCCGGTTTCGAAACGCTGGGCAGCTCATATCCGAAACGTTCTAAATTTTCCTTTGCTGTCATTTTTTTTTAATGGGTGCTGCAGGGGTTCGTTTCAACACGAAATTCGGCCTGCTACTTATCCTTTTCAAAAATATTTCATAGGTACCTATGTGAATGCGTAACTCCACAACATGGATCAAAATCGCAAGAGAAAGAACATTCGTTACTTTTTCGTTTGAGCGATTACATATTCTATGGCATCATCGCCATCTTTTAAATCGGTGAGCAAATATTCGTAAAAGTCTTTGGACGCCTTGGGATACGCCATAGCCACATCGGGCGCAATGCCCACATTTTCATAACTGATCCCCTCCATAGATTCATACACGAGGTTCGATAGGCCATACGTCCACCCGTTGGGCAATTTTTTATGCAAGACATCGGAAAAGACCCCCTCGGTAGTAGATCCAATGAGGGTGGTGTTGGGAATGGCCTTACTGCCCAAAGTCAATAGCTCGGCGGCACTGGCCGTTTCATGGCTGATCAATACATAGAGTTTTCCTTTAAAAAGTTGCTCAGCGGGCAAGAGGGTCATGGTCTGTTTTTCGGTATAGCCATCTCCCAAGCGGGCTTTTTTAGTGCAGAAGTCCGTTCGTTCTTGCGCAAAATGGTTCAGGGTTTCTACAGACACCTCATCAAAACCGCCCCCATTGAAGCGCAGGTCTACGATAATCGCCTCGGCATCGCCCAGCGTTTTGACGATGGAGTCCATCAGGTAGCGTGTTCCTTTCCAGGTATCGTCGTGGTAGTTTTTGGCTTCGCCCAGTTTTTGCCACCATTCGTTCCAAAATTCTTTGGTCGACAGACTATCGGAGATGTCGTAATGGGCAAAACCGATCATGTTCGAAAACTGCAAGTACCCAATATCTTCGTTGATGCGCCCCCATTTAAAATCCCCGCGATTGAACTCTTTTACTTCTTCTACATAACGATCGATCATTTGCCGTTTCACCTGCTTTTCCAACTCTGCGGGAACCTCCTCTTCCATAGTGCCCTCCGTGGCCGTTAGCTGTTTTTCATAGTCTTCTTCCAATTCGTTCGGGACATCCATAGAGATATGTCCGTCCCCTATTTCACCTAGCATTTTCTCGAACAACAAATAAAGTTCCAAGGGAGTTGTATCTGAATTGACCTGGGGTTGGTAGGTTTGGTACATCGCGTCCCAATCGATGTTGCGTTCCGTAAAATAGCAATACTGTTCATTAAAGGTATGCCACAACACCTCAAAATTGTAGCGCGGGTCTTCGGCCCTATTTGCATGCACGTCTTTGGCAAAATCGGTATCGGTCCTAAAAAGTTTAAACGCTTTGACCCCATCCCTGATTAGGATGGTATCTGCCGCTAAGGTGTCTACGGTATAGTAATCGAAAAATTCCTTGGGCGTATTATCGGATAAGGGCACATGGCCCACAGAAGTCATATGGTAACGTTTGATAATTGTATCACCAAAGGTCATGCCCCTCCCAAAACCGAGATATTCCCAGTTGCCATTGAGACTAATGGCTTCCTTTTCAAGAGGTTGTTTTTCATGGGTTTGACAGGATACTGCAAGCATCAAAAGGAAGAGGGCTAGAATCGATTTATTCATTCAGATTTGATTGGTTTCTATATGTAAACTACCTCTGGAACTTCGTCCGCCAAAATGCTATATGAAGGCAGGTAAGCACAGTAGCATATACATCTCGATTATCGAGTAAAAAGTGTTTTGGTGAATGTACGCTTTTTTGAGCTTATACTAGTAAGCGTGCTGGTAGCGGTGATGATACCAGGTCAAAACCTACATGGCTATTTCCAGCAGGTTCGGCCCATAGCATAGGCCGGCATACGACTTTTCCGTTCGCTTAAAACAAATGCATTGCCCAGCTACCGATACCGCCAACTGGTCAAGTCGGCCCCTTTGGGGGCACTTTCGGCAATACGCTTCATAATCTTGGGCACGTACATGCTGTTGTAGCGCAATCGGCTGATCGCATTGGGTAGTTCTGGATCGCCGTTCCAGCAGTGTTCGGCCCGATCGCCGTATAGCACCTCCCCCTCGTAGTAAGGGTCTGTGGTGTTCTCTAAAAAATCTTCCATCAGATACACGGCGTTGTTCAAATAGTAATTGTCCATATCGCCGCAATAGATATGGATCTTTCCCTTCAGATGCTTCCCTAGTTGGTCCCAATCCCTTTCGAGGATGTGCCTCAGGTCATAATTTTCCTTCCAGTACGCGGCCACCTGATGATCGATATCCCCTGTTATCTTATCCCAGATGCGCACCGGATAGCCATCATCACCTTGTGGGGAATAGGTGGCCTCCCAAATATCCCATTGTTGTCCGGAGCGGCTTTTATCGCCCAACACCAGCTCTAGGTGATTGCCTTCCCTGAGGGTAGACTGTACGTGGCCCAGATAATCGCGGTGACTGGGCACTTCCAATTGTTTGTGGTCGCTTTCATAGTAGTAGGCATTTTGATCCTCGTAAATATTGGTAAGGCAATAGGCCCTAAAATCGATCGGGTCTGGGCAGGCAGCAAAACAACCGTTGTACTCCTCCGGATATTTCACCTGTACCGCCAAGGCTTCCCAACCACCGGTAGAGCCGCCATACAGAAAACGGGACCAACCCTCCCCCATTCCCCGGAACTCCTTCTCGATATGGGGAATAAGTTCATAGGTGATCGCATCGCCGTACGGACCCTGACTGGCAGAATTCACCGCATAACTGTCATCATAATAGGGCGTAGGGTGTTGTATTTCGATAATTAAAAAGCGTGGGAAGTCGGGTTCGTTCCACCGTTTGTAAAAGTCATACGCTTCTTGCTGCTGAATGATGTTGTACCCCTCTAACTGAAAGCGTTCGGAGTACTCGGGTTCCAAATTCGAATCGGGCGGTGTAGTGCGAAAGCCCCCGAAGTCTGACGGAAAATGACCGTGAAAAACCATGAGCGGATATTTCGCCTCCGGGTGTTCTTCAAAGCCTTTTGGTACTAACACATGGGCGCCCAAATACATATCCTTTCCCCAAAATTTTGATAATCGTTCTGACTTGATCTTGATATGCTTGATCCATTCGGTATCCTCAGGCTCGGGGATGGGGGGAATTACCTGATCCATCACCACCTTCACATTTTGCATGCCATTTTCCGATACGGTTATTTTAAAAGGCTTGCTATAGAGGTTGCCCGGAGAGCGATTCCATTGTTGGCCTTCCCCGTTATCCATCGGAAGTTTCACCGTATGCCCAGTAGATAGGTCGAAGGTCTCGTACACATGCAACAAGGCCTGTACCTGGTATTCGCCGGGAGGTACTTCCGCCAGACTGGAATAAGGAAACCCAAAGACCGTATCGTCAAAAGTAATCTGGGCTCCAGAGGCCATTCCGTCAACGTTCATTCCAAAAATCAACTGTGTATGAAGACCGTCATTGATTTGGAAACGCGGTTCTTTTTCATCGTTGTTGGAGAGCATTAAGAGCAAGCGCCCATCTTTGGCGTCGGCACTTACCGTTTCGGAAAAAGAAACTTGGATAGCAAAGTCCGGTTTCCTGTTGTTTTTGGGTTGGCATCCTATTAAAACCACTAAAAGAAGTATGCAAAGAGGTACGTATTTTTTCATGCTATGGATGTTTGTAGAAAAGGTAGGGCTTTTGATTGGAAAGTTCAAGTTCAAGCGTCAAGTTCAAATACAAACTCAAACTCAAACGTCAAATTCAAACTGAAGACCGGTGACGGGAGACCGAAGCATGAAGTCCTAGAACCATACTGCCCACTGGCACTGCGAACTGCTTACTCGTTCAAATACAAATTCAAACTCAAACGCAAACTCAAATGTCAAATTCAAACGCAAACGTCAAATTCAAATTCAAACTGAAGACTGGTGACGGGAGACCGAAGCGTGAAGTCCTAGAACCATACTGCCCACTGGCACTGCGAACTGTTTACTCTTTCAAATACAAATTCAAACTCAAACGCAAACTCAAATGTCAAATTCAAACGCAAACGTCAAATTCAAATTCAAATTCAAACTGAAGACTGGTGACGGGAGACCGAAGCGTGAAGTCCTAGAACCATACTGCCCACTGGCACTGCGAACTGCTTACTCTTTCAAATACAAATTCAAACTCAAACGCAAACGTAAAATTCAAATTCAAACTGAAGACTGGTGACGGGAGACCGAAGTTAAAGAATATCCTAGCGATACTGCTTACTCTTTCAAATTCAAATTCAAACTCAAACGCAAACGTCAAATTCAAATTCAAATTCAAACTCAAACGCAAACGTCAAATTCAAATTCAAACGCAAACTCAAATGTCAAATTCAAATACAAACGAAAGACTGGTGACGGAGGACTGCAACTGCCTACACTTTCAAACTTAAATATCAAACACAGCAACCACCCAACACCTTGAACATTAAACCTTGAACCCTGAACCCCAAACTGCCAACTGCCACTGCCTACTACCCACCGCCTACCGAATACTTCAATCATAAGATAACAAACAACAAATTCCTACGTTATGGAAAAACTACCATTGGTTTCACCTACTTTAACGTTTTTGTGATGAAAAAACTACTTAGCACCCTATTCCTCCTGGCCTCGGTCATTGCGATGGCGAGTTGTATCAATGATGAAGAGGATACCGAATTTGACCTGATCTCTCCCACCGATAGCACGCAAAGTTCAACTACCCACTCAAAATTCAAAATCAAGCTCCAATAAAGCAAGGGTAACTAAAGAAGGATAGTCGATTTCGGATGACGGCCATCCGATCGGGAAAACTGTGAACATTGCATCCACTGCTGTCCTCTTGAAAAGTTCAAGTGTCAAGTGCAAGTGCAAATATTAAATTCAAATGAAGAACCGAGGACCGGAGATCGAAGCGTGAAGTCCTAGAACCGTACTGCCCACTCTTTCAAATTCAAACTCAAATACAAAGATCAAACACCACCACCAGACACCTCGAACATTGAACGGTGAGCCTTGAACCCCAAATCCCAAACTGCCTACTGCCTACTGCCTACTGCCTACTGCCTACTATTTCAAACCCAAAATAAATATCAAACACAACAATAGTCCAACACCTTGAATCTTGAACTTTAAACCTTGAACCCCAAACTGCCTACCGCCACTGCCCACTGTCTACTGTCTACTGCAAACTGAAAATCACCCCCTACTTCTATGCCGCTCACGCGCCAAAAGGGTATTCTTCAATAGCATGGCAATGGTCATAGGCCCGACTCCGCCGGGCACGGGAGTGATGAAAGAAGCTTTTTTGCTCACATTTTCGAAATCGACATCCCCGGTGATGTAATAGCCCCGTTCCCTAGAATCGTCAGGAACACGGGTAATTCCTACGTCGATTACCACCGCCCCTTCTTTGACCATTTCAGCCTTTAAAAAGTTGGGGACTCCCAAAGCGGATATGACAATATCTGCCTGAGAAACGATCTGCTCGATATTTTGGGTATGACTATGGGTCAAGGTAACGGTCGAATTTCCGGGCCACCCTTTACGGCTCATGAGAATGCTCATGGGACGGCCCACAATGTGACTTCGACCAATCACCACCGTATGTTTTCCTTTGGTATCGACCTTATAGCGTTCCAATAGCTCTAAAATGCCGAATGGCGTAGCGGGAATAAAGGTGCTCATGTCCAACGCCATTTTTCCGAAATTGGTCGGGTGAAATCCATCTACATCCTTATCGGGATCAATGGCCATGATCACTTTTTGGGTATCGATCTGATCGGGCAAGGGGAGCTGTACGATGAAGCCATCGATATCGTTGTCTTGATTCAGCTCGTCAATTTTTCTTAGCAATTCCAATTCCGAAGTGGTACTCGGCATTTGAATCAACGTAGATTCGAAACCGATTTTTTTGCAGGATCGTACCTTGCTTCCCACATAGGTGAGGCTAGCCCCGTCGTTTCCGACCAAAACAGCAGCTAAGTGGGGCACTTTTTCTCCGCGCTCCTTTATCTTCACCACCTCGGTAGCTATTTCCTCTTTTATCTGGTTTGATACTTTTTTTCCGTCTAGCAATTCCATAATAGTATTCAGTTGGCAGTGGCAGTTGGCAGTAATCTAAACACCAAACTTGCCAGGGTTGTTAATCATATATTGTATTAGTCTTCCTATTTCCTCACTGGCTTCTGTGAGCTCTTTCCTTTCCTCATCTGAAATATAGTTGCATGCTTCAGCAAATTGCAGCCAAACCTGTGTGTCCGAGTTTTCCCCATCAGAATCGGTTAACTTACTCTTAAAATGCTTTTCGTAGCGCCTTTTCCGATACGCCTCGGCTAAATTGGAACAAACAGAACGAGACGATCTGCGAATCTGGTCTGTTAAAGAATAGGTTTCTTCCTTTGAAATTTTTTTGAGATTTCAAAAACACGCATTGCTAAATCGAATCCTTTTTGATAAGCCAATAGTTTCTGAAAACTCATTTTACGATAGCATTACTGTTAAGGCTTTACTGCCAACTGCCACTGCCAACTATTATCGCATCCCCTTCATACCGCCCATCATCTGCATCATCTTTTTACCACCGCCACCTTGCATCATCTTCATCATCTTGCCCATCTGGTCGAACTGTTTTAAGAGTTGGTTTACTTCCTGAATGGTACGGCCGCTACCTTTGGCGATTCGCTTTTTACGGCTGGCATTCAATTTTGAGGGATTGGAGCGTTCATCAGGGGTCATGGAATGGATAATGGCCTCGATATGCTTAAAGGCATCATCATCGATGTCCAAACCCTTTAAGGCTTTTCCCGCACCGGGGATCATGCCCATGAGGTCCTTGATGTTCCCCATCTTTTTGATTTGCTGGATTTGACTTAAGAAGTCATCGAAACCAAACTTATTTTTGGCAATCTTCTTCTGGATCTTTCGGGCCTCTTCTTCATCAAACTGTTCTTGGGCCCGTTCCACCAAGGAAATCACATCGCCCATTCCCAAAATACGATCTGCCATTCGTGAGGGATGGAACACATCAATGGCTTCCATCTTTTCCCCGGTTCCGATAAACTTGATCGGCTTATCGACGACCGATTTGATGGAAATGGCAGCACCCCCGCGGGTATCCCCATCCAATTTGGTCAAAATCACCCCGTCGAAATTCAGAATGTCGTTAAAGGCCTTGGCCGTATTCACGGCATCTTGCCCGGTCATGGAATCAACTACGAAAAGGGTTTCCTGAGGCTGTATCGCGGTATGGATGTTCGAAATCTCGTTCATCATCTTTTCATCTACCGCCAAACGCCCTGCCGTATCGATAATGACAACATTACACCCTTGCGCCTTGCCATGGGCTATCCCTGCTTTTGCAATTGCTACGGGATCCTTGGTATCACGATCAGAGTATACCTCGACCCCAATCTGATCCCCCACCACATGTAACTGATCGATGGCCGCGGGACGGTAGACATCACAAGCCACCAACAATGGTTTTTTAGATTTTTTGCTCTTTAAAAAGTTAGCCAGTTTCCCTGAAAAAGTCGTCTTACCGGAACCTTGCAACCCTGACATTAATATCACGGAAGGATTCCCAGAGAGGTTGATACCTTCACTTTCACCACCCATCAATTCGGTAAGCTCATCCTTGACGATCTTGACCATCAATTGGCCCGGCTGCAGGGTCGTCAGTACATTTTGCCCCAAGGCCTTTTCCTTGACACGATTCGTAAACTCCTTGGCTATTTTGAAGTTGACATCGGCATCTAACAGTGCCCTACGAACCTCTTTTGTAGTTTCCGCTACATTGATTTCGGTTATTTGTCCGTGCCCCTTTAGAACGTGGAGGGCTTTATCGAGCTTTTCACTTAAATTATCGAACATGTTCTTGCTTGATTTTGAAGAAAAGCAAATTTAAGAATAACCTAGGGAACGAAGGGGAAAGTGTTTAAAAAAAGTGTCCTACCCTCGGCCCCTTCCAAAAGAGGGGCGAGTATTTCTGATCGAGGGACCCTGTTAGACGGAAAATTGTTCCCTCCCCCTGGGAGGGTTGGGGAGGGAACAAAAAAACGCCCGTCTTTCGACGGGCGCTACCCAAATTGTGGGGCAAAAAAAGTGGGGTATTTCTATATAGTGATCAGTCACATACTCTTTCGAGCACTAAAACTTCGTCTCCTCGTTTTATCTCGAAACGTTCGCTACTACAGTCGGTTACTACCCATTCCCCGATATAGTTGGCCAATTCCATACTCAAATCGTTAAAGAAGAGTACGCCATTATCCACTTCCCAGTTACCCTCGTCGACCACGGTCTCGTTCGGGTTGTAAACGTGAATGTTCATATTCGAGAAATCCAAGGTCAAAACGGAAAGGAAATTTCCTTGTTCGGCATTGGCGACGATCCATCGACATTCCGATAAATTATTTACGATATCTTCATCTGTACAAGATTCTTCCTCATAATCACAGGCGCTTTCCAAAATAATTCTATTGGCGCCGTCCTTAAAGAGTTTTATTTTTCCTTCCTCTATTTCGTAAACGAACCATTCCAGGTTCAAGTCGACCAAGTTTTCAAACTCCAAGGTCAACGCAACTCGCCAATCGGTAATCTTTGTCTCCCAGGTTCCTGAAAAGCTAGTACCGGCATGCTGTATGGTTACGGAACCGTCTTCATTGAACTGAATCAAATTCTGCTCATAATCGGATATAAAATCAAGATTGCCCCTCCAAATACCTTCTATCCACCAAGGGCATTCGACCAGTAGCTTATCCAATCGTTCTTTGGTGAAGTCATCATCGTTATAGTCATCATCGTCATCCTCATCACAGGCATTTTTAACTCTTTCGATAGCATCGGCCAATTCGGTATAGCTATCGACGGTTACTTTGGTACCATCATACAGCTCGAACGCTATCGGAAAATCGATTCCGATCAAATCGTTCGGACCCAAACCTGCAAAAAAGCGTCTTAATTCCCTATCACTGTCCACGGTAATGCTTCCCGTCTGTTGCGAATTCGTATCAAACGTAAAAAGTGTAATAGGGTATACAAAATCAATACATTCGATATCGTCGTCGTCTCCGCCTTCTACACATTGGGCGGCCAACTCTCGTAGGTCATCGATTCCGTTCAGGGTTACTTCGGAATAATCTGCAAGGATCACCGTGATAGGAAAGATGATATCCAAAATATCGTCATCACCATCAACGGCGTCGAACAGTTGTTCGATAAACCGTAGATCTTTTTCCGAATTGATGGTAATTTCAATTTCATTGATCGAAACGGTATACGGAAAACGGATATCGAAACAACTAGACCCATCGACGATGTTGTCAAAAGAACCATCGTTCGAAGCAGTTTGTTCTATTAATTTTGCCGTAGCAGAATTGGCTGCCAGGGTGGTATCATTGTCAATAACACCATCATCGTCGGAGTCGCTCTGACAAGCGGAAAAGAATAGCGCGATAGCAAGTAGGCCAACATACATCGCAGATTTAAAATACGTTTTCATAATGATTTGGAATTTATTGTTACTTCAGTCCTAAAACAACCCATTTAAAAAACACCCTACCCGGATTCTTTAACTTTTTTAAAATATCTTTGGTCAAACGAGCGTTATCGAATGAGCGGTGTCCCTGATTATATCGAAGGTGCACCTTTGTTTAATAAAAGTAAAAATTAACACCCTTTCAACAGGGTCTTTTTCTCGTATAACCGAAAAACCACGCTAGTTTGGAAACCAAAAAGCAAGATAATGTTTGTGAAGAATCGGTCTTTGGAACCATCTTCAACACTCATTCCAGAACGGTTTTCAACTATATTTATTATAAGTTCGGCAATGAGGAGAAGGCACATGACGCGGTACAGGAAGCCTTTGTAAAATTATGGGAGAACTGTGGCAAAGTGAGTCCTTCAAAAGCGAAATCGTTTGTATATACCGTTGCCAATAACTTGTACTTAAACGTTATCAAGGCAGAAAAGGTGCGATTAAAATATGCCGACAAAACCTTAAAAAGCACCAACGAGTCCCCTGAGTATATCATGGAGGAAAAGCAATTCAAGGAAAAACTGGACCATGCACTCAACAGTTTGCCCGACAATCAACGTACTGTTTTTTTATTGAATAGAATCGACGGAAAGAAGTATGCCGAAATTGCCGAAATGGAAGGTGTTACGGTGAAAGCCATCGAAAAACGAATGCATCTCGCATTGAAAACCCTTCGGGGAAAAATCGATGGGATCTAAGGTAGTAAGCCGTAAATAGTGGCAGTTGGCAGTAAACGACGATGATGTAACGATAAAGTGAATAAAAAACAACCTGTACTGGTCCACTTCATTTTTGAAGTAGTAGGAACCATTTTTCAGTTAGTTATGGGTTTTAGTCATGCAAAAAGTAGTTCGATCTGAAAAACAGGTTTCAACCGACTCAGAACCTTATACTGTCTACTGCAACTGCATACCGAAGACTAAAAAGTAGGGTTTTAAAAGAACGAGTTGTTATATAAGGAGTAAACTACCTCTTGGCGAGCTCATGAGGTATTCATTAGCAGATTATTTTGGTTTCGGGGTAGCCTTGGAACATTTTAATCTCGATTATCGAGTAAAGCTAGAAATCATGCAAGAGAATTATTTGGCGAAGTGGCTTAATAACGAGTTGACGGAAGTAGAACTCGAGGAATTCAAGAATTCTGACGAGTACGCTACCTATCAACGAATCAAGGAGGTATCGGGTCGTCTGGAAGCTCCTGATTTTGACACGGAACAAGCACTTATGGCCGTTAAGAACAGACAGGCCTTGAAAGAAACCAAGGTGGTTCAGTTGCATCCGTTTAAAAAGTTCTTGAAAGTGGCCGCCGCGGTGGCCGTGCTGATTACCGGCTCCTATTTTTATTTGAATTCCTTGGATGAAAAGGTTTCGACCCAATATGCCGAAAGTAAGGAAGTGGTGCTGCCCGATAACTCTAAAATTGTACTGAACGCCGATTCCGAAATTGTTTACGACAAAAAAAATTGGGACAACGAACGATCTATTGTGCTATCCGGGGAGGCTTTCTTTAAAGTAGCCAAGGGAAAACGCTTTACCGTAACCACCGAAACGGGTACCGTTGCCGTACTGGGAACTCAGTTCAATGTAGAGCAAAGGGATGGTTTTTTTGAGGTAACCTGCTACGAAGGTCTTGTTAGCGTGGTCTTTAATGGCAAAGAAACACGGTTACCAGCAGGCGAATCGTTGGTGGCTATCGACGGAGTCCTAACAGCCATACCATCGCCGGAAACGACCACACCCTCTTGGATCAGCAAGGAAAGCTCGTTTCAAAGCATACCCTTACGCTACGTGCTAAGCGAATTTGAGCGCCAACACAATGTAACCGTTTCTGTGAAGGATATAGACGTAAATCAGCTATACACCGGAACCTTTAGCAACACCGATACAGAACTGGCCTTAAAGAGCATCAGTGTTCCTTCCCGAATAAAGTTTAAATTTGAGGGGAATAAAGTGCTGTTTTATGCCGAAGACACTCCCTAGACCATCCCTGGTTTTAGTGTGCTTACTGCTTTTTTTTGCCTTCCTTGCGGGAAAGGCACAGGAAGTCGGCAGTCGTAGTTCCTTCATCTCATTGATTCAAAAACTCGAAAGGGAATACGATGTTAAATTCTCTTATGTAGATGAGGATATCCGCAACTTGGAGATCGTTGTTCCAAAAAGCAATAAATTAGATGAGATCTTGGCCGCCATCGAAGTCCAGACCCAAATACGCATAGAACAACTGAACGAACGTTACTATGCACTTGCCAAAAGTACCACCATCGATATTTGTGCCACTGTACTCGACAACTTTGAGGAAAATACGGTCCCAGGGGCGACCGTACAGGTATTGGAGACCGATATTGCCCTTGTTACGGATATCGACGGACGGTTTTCATTACAACGTATTCCACGAAAGGCCCTTCTTCAGATTAAATACCTAGGCTATAAAACGCTCTTTGTAGAAGCAGAAGATTTACTGGAAAAAAATCCATGCGCAAACCTCCTATTAATTCCTTTTTACAATCAGCTGGAAGAAGTGGTGGTATATAAATTTCTAACCACGGGCCTTACGAAGCAGACCGATGCGAGTATCTTATTGAATACCGCAGAATTTGGAATCTTGCCCGGGTCTATCGAACCCGATGTACTACAAACCGTTCAAGCCCTCCCAGGGGTAAAAAGTATTGATGAGACCGTATCGGACATCAACATACGCGGTGGCAGTAATGATCAGAACCTGCTGCTTTGGGACGGTATTAAAATGTATCAATCCGGACATTTTTTTGGACTCATCTCGGCTTTTAATCCCTACCTCACCGACGAAGTCTCACTCGTTAAAAATGGTTCCAGTGCGAGGTACGGCGATGGCGTGAGCGGCATCATCGATATGCGCACCAAAGACGACCTTCAAAATCAATTCTTCGGGGGCGCTGGTTTCAATCTGATCAGTGGCGATGTATTCGGACAGGTGCCCATTGGGAAAAAAATGGCCATACAACTTTCTGCTCGACGTTCCCTGACCGATTTTTTTGATACCCCTACTTACACCGAGTTTTCGAGCAGGGCCTTTCAAGATAGTCAGGTGTTGGAACAACGAGCCGATTTTTATTTCTATGATTTCACCGGAAAATGGTTGTACGATATTAGTCCAAAACACCAAATGCGATTGAACTTTATCAATATCAACAATCAGCTTGATTATTCGCGATTGGAAACCGATACGGGGGAAAGCACTGAAAGTGAACTCAATCAGACCAACCTATCTTTCGGTGGAAACTTCCGCAGTGAATGGAGCGGTACTTTTTCGACGGATCTGAACGTATACCACACCCAGTATGAATTGGGCGCCCAAAGCACCTTTCCTGACCCCCAACAACAACTACTTCAAGTAAACGAAGTGGAAGAAACCGGTGCCAGACTGCACACACATTTGAAGCTTGAACGAGGGCTAGATTGGCTCAACGGCTATCAATTTACCGAAACGGGCATTACCAACCGCGCTTTGGTGACCCAACCTCCATTTGATAGTGATATTAAACGCATTATGCGCGCTCATGCACTCTTTTCGGAAATCGCCTATAGGTCCGAAGACCGCAAACTTTTCGCCAAAGCTGGGGTGCGGCTAAACTACTATCAAAACCCGGATACTTTTGAAGACATTAGAGTGGAACCTCGCGTGAACCTCAACTATGCGATCGCACCATCTTGGAAACTCATAGCACTGGGAGAGTTTAAAAGCCAGGTAACCAATCAGATTGTAGATTTGGAGCAAAACTTTTTGGGTATCGAAAAACGACGATGGATTATCTCAGACGGCATCGATTTGCCCGTTACTACCAGCAAACAAGGATCCTTCGGAGTCAACTATGACGAACAAAACCTTTATGTAGGTCTAGAAGCTTTCTTTAAGGAAGTCAAAGGCATCAGCACCGCCACCCAAGGTTTTCAGAATCAAGACCAATTCAATGGGGAGGTTGGACAATACGATGTGCGTGGGATAGAATTTCTGGTGAACAAAAAAACAGATGACTACAGCATCTGGGGCAGTTATACCTACAACATGAACAACTATTTTTTTCCGACCGTGATTCCACCGGAGTTTCCGCATAATCTTGATGTTCGTCATGTGGTGACCCTTGCCGGCACCTATAACATCGGGAACCTCAAATTGGCACTAGGTTTGAACTACCGTACGGGCAAACCCTTCACCGAACCGGTAGCCAACGACCCCGTAGATACCACTTTTTTTCCCAGCAGGATCAATTTTGCCGATGCGAACAGCAGCAGATTGCCCGAGTACGTGCGAGCCGATTTTTCTGCCATTTATGATTTTGAACTCGGTTCTGGTATCGATGCGACCGTTGGTGCCTCGGTCTTAAACTTCACCGACCGAAGAAATGTGTTCAACACCTTTTACCGCCTCACTACCGATGATGAGATCGAAAAAGTGGAAAACGTATCCTTGGGACTTACACCGAACATTAGTTTTCGAGTACGGTTTTAATCGCTACCAATGATGAGGACCTGCGAAAAGGGAATCTTAGCGAAATTCAAACTTTAGCATGCTTTTTACGACCTTGTACAACTGAGGGAAATCCTTTTCAAAATCTTTGGGTGTTTCCACATAGTTTTCGACCGCTACGGAAAAGAACTCCTGTAAATTGGTCAACCCGTATTCTCTAAAATACTGGGTATGTTCCAATTTATGCACAAACCCTTCCAACAGAAATAGTTCTTTTATACGCTTGAGCCCTACTCGAAACCTTCTTGCTTCCCAAGAATGCCTATGCATCATTTCAAAAGTTAGGGCATGGGCAAATTCATGCATCGCCAAGTTTACATTGTCATCGGGAATTTGAAATCCTTCCCATATCTTCTCGGCCGAAAAGATAACGGTTTTAAATCGCGGATTGTACTCCCCAAAGTGATGTCTTCGATTGATTCGGGAATAGTATTTCGAAGGATACACCACGATTCGCAGTAGCGAACGCATCATTTTATAGTTGCTAAGACCCAATGTCATGAACACAGCAGCGGCACTTAAAATCAACCGCAGGTCTTCTTGTCGGGGCACCTGGCCATAAAACACGAACTTCTTACGACTTCGAAACCAACTTATACGCTCCTCACATTTTAAGCGAAGTCGTTCTGGCAACTCACCATAAACCGGAAAAGCCTCGGCCAAAAGCGCCTTCTCCGATGGTGAAAGTGGGCGCACCTTCACAAAAGGGTTCAATTGATACAACCCTATTGCATAATAAAAAATATAGAGCAGATAGCCCAGGATATAAATAACGGCCAGAATGGCAAAGTTCTTTGGTGTAAACATGGGCTAAGGGTGTTACCCTTTACAACTGGGAAAACTTGATTAAAGTATGTGTAATCGATCAACTACATTCTTTCCGGTACATCGATCCCCAAAAGCAGAAATGCCGATTGAATCACATTTGCTACTTTCTTGGACAAGGCTACCCTAAAAGACTTCTTTTTTTCATCGACTTCTCCAAGAATAGAGACCTGTTGGTAAAACGAATTAAACTCTTTGACCAGATCATAGGTATAATTGGCAATCAATGCCGGACTAAAATTCGTCGCCGCCAATTGAACCGTTTCGGGAAAAAACTGTAGCTGTTTTATTAGCTCTTTTTCTTTTGGGTGTAGCTCCATTTCCAAATCGAGCTCTTTCAAGACGGGAACCTCTGTTTCCGTTGCTTTACGGAGTATCGACTGTATTCGAGCGTAGGTGTATTGGATAAAAGGCCCGGTATTCCCTTGAAAATCGACCGACTCTTCAGGATCGAAAAGAATGCGTTTTTTCGGATCCACCTTTAGGATGTAATATTTTAAGGCACCCAAACCGATCATCTTATATAACTGCTGCTTTTCGCTGTCAGCGTAATCGTCCAACTTTCCCAATTCCTGTGAAATATCGGCAGCCGTTTGGGTCATATCGGCCATGAGGTCATCGGCATCTACAACGGTTCCCTCACGACTTTTCATCTTTCCACTGGGTAAATCGACCATTCCGTAACTAAGATGATACAATTTTTCGGCCCAAGAAAATCCAAGCTTTTTCAGGATCAGAAACAGTACTTTAAAATGATAGTCCTGCTCGTTGCCTACCGTGTAAACCATACCACCGATATCGGGATAGTCCTTGACCCGCTGTATCGCGGTACCGATATCTTGGGTCATATAGACCGCCGTACCGTCGGACCGTAAGACAATTTTTCGATCCAAACCTTCATCGGTCAAATCACACCAGACCGAGCCATCGGCATCTTTTTCAAAAACGCCTTTGTCCAACCCCTCCTGTACAAACTCCTTTCCCAAGAGGTAGGTTTGGCTCTCGTAATAGAGCTTGTCAAAATCGACTCCTAAATTTTTATAGGTTTCGGTAAAACCTTCATATACCCAGCCGTTCATTTTTTTCCATAGGGCCACGACCTCATCATCACCGGCTTCCCATTTTTGCAGCATTTGTTGCGCCTCGGATAAAAGAGGCGCCTCTTTTTCTGCAGCCTTCCTATCCACACCGTCTAAAACCAATGCCTCGACCTCTTCTTTATACGCCTTGTCGAAGGCCACATAATAGTTTCCTACCAATTTGTCCCCTTTTAACCCGGTACGCTCGGGTGTAGCGCCTTGACCAAATTTCTTCCAGGCCACCATACTTTTACAAATGTGGATGCCCCGGTCGTTAATGATTTGGGTTTTGTAGACTTTTTTTCCAGAGGCCTTGAGTATTTCAGCGACCGAATACCCCAACAGGTTGTTTCGTATATGTCCTAGGTGCAGGGGTTTGTTCGTATTGGGTGAACTGTACTCGACCATAACCGCATCGGTTTCGGCCTGTGGCACAAACCCATAGTCGGTTTCTTCTTTGATGGCATCGAAAAAAGAGAGATAAAAGGAATCGCTGATCACCAAATTCAGAAAACCCTTGATGGTATTGAAGCTCGCCACTTCGGGTACCGAATCTACCAGGAACTGTCCTATTTGATTCCCTATTTGTTCCGGATTTCCCTTCACAAAACGCAACATGGGAAATACGACTACCGTGATATCTCCCTCAAAATCCTTTCGGGTCGGTTGAAACTCAATAGACGGTAACGTTACCTTAAAAATAGCATGGACCGCTTCCTTTATCTTTGCTTCCAAAACGTGCTGGATGTTCATATGTGCTACACTTATAAGCCTGCAAAATTAATCATTTTTTGTGCTTTACAGGAGAACCGTCCAGTTAATCACCGTCGTTTCGACGAACTATATAAAAGAAAGCCCAAAAGATATTGAAAAGAACTGTAGCATAATGGCAGTACCCAAACGTAGGCACCTATAAATCCCAATTATTGAAGTGATTTAAACTTTTTTGGATTCAAGCGAAAATCAGCAATTTTTTGGTCGTTAGAAGACTTTTTAGAGATGCGTAGTGGGCTACGGAACGAGAAAAAGGCGAAGAATGATCAAAAAAGGGCTATTTTTTAGCGAATTGAAAAAGTGTAAATGACTTCATTGGGTTAACTTTATACAAAATAGCGCAGGAATAGAAAATGCTTGTAAACGTATCCTATACCAACAAAGAAATTACACGAAAAATTGATGAAGCGGTGGGCCAACCCTTCACCCTGAAAGAGCGTTGGGCCATGGGCGGTATCGGTTCGCCCAAATTGTTCATTACGGAGACAAGTATCGAAATCAGAAATCTATTGTTGTTAGACAACAACAGGGATTCGTGCAATATTGAATTACGGCCCAAAGGCATCATCTTACGGTTTCGTTCACTACTAGAAACCTTTGCCTTGATCATTCCCTACTACAAACTCACGGTCTATAAGGGCGACCTGGCCGTTTATTCGGTATATCGGGACCAATACTTTGTTAAGGTACAGGCGGACACAAAAGCGGTTCAAAAATTCTTCCGAAAAATGTTGGATTATAAGGCAGACAATGCGCCTACATCCATAGAAGATCTATAAAATGTCGGAAAAGCAACCAAAAATAGTCGTAGAACCGACCACCACCGATCGCAGATTGCTTGTGATAGGGTGGTCGATTGTTGTACTCTCCGCCCTTGTACTGGGTTACTTTTACCATTCAATTCCAGATACCATAGCGACCCATTTTGACCATAAGAGCCGCGCAGATGATTTTAGCCATAAATCGGCACTTTGGGGAATCGTTGTCTTCAACGCAATAAGTTATCTCGGATTATACCTACTGGCGACCAAGGTAAAACCCTGGAACTTTAACTATCCGATCAGGGTAAGCTCGGAAAACGCCCCTAAAGTGTATGCCTTGGGCATTCGAATGATCGTGGTCTTAAATCTGGCACTGGCGGGCCTACTGTCGCTATTGTTGTTCCGTATGATGTACACAGCTATCTCAGGAACCCAAACCTTATCTTGGTTTTTACCGGTCTTTTCAACTGTTTTACTTGGCATTATCCTCTATTTTGGGGTTCGGCTCACAGCGATTTCAAAAACATGAAAATACTGCTCACAGGTGCTAACGGATATATCGGCATGCGACTACTACCGTTGTTGCTCGAAAAAGGTCATGAGGTAGTTTGCGCGGTGCGTGATGCCGAACGACTTTCGGTCGATTCAGAAATGCGTTCCCGAATCGAGATTGTTGAAATCGATTTTTTACAGGAGGTCGAAAGGGGAAAAATACCCAAGGATATCGAAGCGGCCTATTTTTTAATTCACTCCATGCGTTCCTCTACCAAAGAGTTCGATGAAATGGAAGCTACCACCGCACGAAATTTTAATAAATACCTTGCCGACACCAATACCAAACAAGTTGTTTACCTCAGCGGTATTTCGAATGAGGAAAACCTATCGAAACACCTTTGGTCCCGGAAAAATGTAGAAGACATTTTGGCGAAGGGCAGCTATCGGCTTACCGTACTAAAAGCGGGCATTATTGTAGGCTCTGGCAGTTCTTCTTTTGAGATCATTCGGGACCTTTGCGAAAAACTCCCTTTTATGATTACCCCGAGATGGGTATTGACCAAGACACAGCCCATTGCCATTCGGGATGTGATGGCCTTCCTGACCGGTGTTTTAGGAAATGAAAAGACCTATGGGGGTTCTTTTGATATCGCCGGCCCGGACGTATTAAGCTACAAGGAAATGATGCAGCAGTATGCGAAGGCCCGAGATTTTAAAAACTGGATCGTGACCGTACCGGTCATGACTCCCAAACTGTCTTCCTATTGGCTTTATTTTGTAACCTCCACATCTTATAAACTGGCAATGAACCTAGTCGATAGTATGAAAGTGGAGGTGGTTGCCAAAGACGCCCGTTTACAACATCTTTTGAGAATCGAGACACATACCTATGCGGAGGCCATCGATATGGCATTCAAAAAAATTGAACAGAACCAAGTAGTAAGCAGCTGGAAAGATAGTATGGTCAGCGGTCGGTTTCAACAAGATTTGGGCAAGCACATACAGGTACCGAAATACGGAATCCTTAAAGATGAACAAAAGTTGAAGGTAGCCGACCCCGATCAGGTATTACGAAATATTTGGAAAATTGGTGGTGACCATGGTTGGTACTATGGTAATTGGCTATGGAAAATACGCGGATTGCTCGATAAGCTATTCGGAGGTGTTGGGCTTCGTAGGGGCCGTACCCATCCCGATAAGTTGTATCCCGGGGACGCATTGGATTTCTGGAGGGTACTACTGGCAGACAAAGAAGAAAAGCGACTCTTACTTTTCGCCGAAATGCGCCTTCCCGGAGAAGCTTGGCTAGAATTCAGAATCGACGACGCGAACATTCTTCACCAAACGGCCACTTTTAGGCCAAGAGGTCTTCGCGGCAGGTTGTATTGGTATAGCATCGTTCCCTTTCATTATTTTATCTTTGGTGGAATGATCCGCAACATCGCCAACGCCTAATGTCCTTGAAATCCAAATATTTGATCCTTGCTATTCAACTGCCCTACCTGTTGGTATTTCAGGGCATCGGTCAGCAACTGAAATCGACCACGAACGACTATGGGTTTCGATTAACTGCCCTGGGTATTCCCATTTCGGCACCTGATGGGTATGAATCGGCACAAACTTTTGAGCTTAACCATCCCTTGCAACCGGAAATGGCCTATGAAATAGGTTTCTGGATTATTGGAAAGCAACTCCAAGACCGAGGGTATTCGTACCCCATTGACTTTAGACAAGATGTGACGGTAACCGGGGTCTACGTTAAACCAATTGCTTCCGAAGCGCAGGAACAGGATAACGAAATAATTGCCAACACAGTATCGGAAAGAATAGCAGAACGCATCTTGATCGATAGCAAGAAAAAATATATCGTTGGCCAACCCCATATTTCTATTGGCCTGTATGATCACCGAAATATCGACAAAGATGTAGTGACCATCTATGTAAATGATAAAATCGTTATCGAAAATTTAAGACTAAAGCGACAAAGGTATTTTTTTGAGGTACCATTGCGACCAGGTGCCAATACCATTACCTTACATGCCGAAAACTTAGGCGAAGTGTCTCCCAACACCGCTGCCATCATCATAAAAGGCGACTCAAAGGAGTATGCGGCCATACTTGGAATCGGACTTGGGCCATAGCGAATACTTCACCGTTTTTTACAATTCCGATAAATAGCACAAAACACTTTAAACGAACTATTTTGCCCGTAAAGACCCCCTTCAAGAATCCACTACTGCTCTTTTCCGTAGGCATCATATTCCTATTCACATTGGTGGTCTTTTTTGCAACCGAAACAAGTTATTCCGCTATTGAACAGCTATCGGTATGGGTTCGGAACTATTTTGGATATTTTTACCTTTACCTAGGACTGGGTTGTGTGCTGTTTCTTTTGGGAATTGCACTTTCCCCCATAGGCCGTATTCGATTGGGGAAGGTAGGTTCGCGACCTGAACATTCACTCTGGGCATGGACATCAATGCTCTATAGCGCCGGTATGGGAGCGGGAATTCTGCTACGTGCGGTACAAGAGCCTGTGTTTATGCAACAGCATCCACCGTACGCTTCCGATCTTGCACCGGAAACCTTGGCATTGGAGTTTACCTTCTATCAATGGGGGTTTACTGCCTGGGCTTTTTATGGACTCTTTGCCATGGTGGTGGGTTACGCCCTCTTTGTAAAGAAGAAAAAAGTGTTGGTAAGTTCAACAATCGATACGACCATTACCAATAAACTGGCCAGAAAGGGCATCGACATTATGACCATCATTACCACCGTTTTCGGTCTCATAGCGGCCATAGGTTTGGGCACGGCACAGATCAATGGTGGCCTCAATCATTTGTTTGAACAACAGTTCGGATTGGGCATGACCCTGCTCCTCGCTACCCTGATTTCGGGAATTGCCTTTTACTCCGCTTGGCAAGGAGTGAACAAAGGAATTAAAATCATCTCTAAATTCAATATTATCATAACACTGATCATCCTGTCATTCGTTTTTCTCACAAGTGATATCATCGCCATTCTGGTTTCTTTTCTTAACGCTACCTACCACTACATTATCGATTTTATTCCATTGAGTGTAGCTTGGGGCGATTACGACCCCGGTATGGAGTTTTTAACTGATTGGACCTTCTACTACTGGGCTTTCTGGCTGGCTTGGGCACCCTTTACCGGGATCTTTATCGCTCGAATATCGAAAGGAAGAACACTCCGGCAATTGCTTTTGGGCGTATTGTTGATTCCTTCCCTTGGAACCTTTTTCTGGTTTTCGGTCTTTGGCACCTCGGCCTTTCAGCTGATTGAAAGTTGGGGGAGTTATCAAGGGGAATTTAGCGATGTATTTTCTTCCATTTTCGTGTTCTTTGAACAATATCCCTTGGCAGCGGTATGGAATGCCGTTACCATTCTTTTGCTTATCAGTTTCCTCGTTACTTCGGTAGATTCGGCCGTATTTGTTTTGAGCATGTTCACCGATAACGGCAAAAAGGAACCCAATAAAAAACATCGGTTGTTATGGTCGGTGTTTATTCTGTTGGCAACTATGGCCCTTTTGGTGTTAGGAAATGTAAAACCTGATATTGATGTACTTACGGCAGTTCAAAAACTGTTGGTCATCACCTCCCTTCCCTTTGCGCTGTTCATGATGGTCATGACCCTCATATTTTTACAATCCGTGCGGATTAAAAGCTGATGTGAACACCCTGAGCTAGGCTCTGACAATTATTGCACTTTTATTGAAGAAACCAGACTGATCTATGTAAGCC
The DNA here is from genome assembly GCA_947493175.1 of uncultured Flavobacteriaceae bacterium. Classification (GTDB taxonomy): domain Bacteria; phylum Bacteroidota; class Bacteroidia; order Flavobacteriales; family Flavobacteriaceae; genus Pelagihabitans. The sequence continues at coordinate 767,881 of CANLQD010000003.1, forward strand.
ATATTTTATAATTTACATACATGAAAACATCGATTGAAAAACTTCTAGCTCTATTAGTATGCATCTTCCTTTCAGCATGGTCGAATGCGCAAAAAAAGACAGATCATAAGCCCAATGTAATCATCATCTACACAGATGACCAGGGTACTATCGATATCAATTCGTTTGGAGCGAACGACCTCTACACCCCTCATATGGACAAGCTGGCCGAAACGGGTGTAAAGTTCATACAGTTTTATGCTGCGGCACCCATCTGTTCCCCTTCACGAGCCGCGCTGTTGACGGGTCGCACCCCTTTGGATGTTGGATTGCCCAAAAATGCAGGAAAAGAAGGATTGGCCGGCGACCAGCTGACCCTTTCAGAAAAATTGAAGGAACATGGATATGCGACCGGACTGGTAGGAAAATGGCATTTGGGGATGACCAAGACTACCGTGCCAAACGCACAGGGGTTCGACTATTCTTTTGGGCATTTGGGCGGTTGCATCGACAACTATTCCCACTTCTTTTACTGGCATGGCCCCAACCGACACGATTTATGGGAAAACGGTACCGAGATATGGAGGGATGGTGCGTATTTCCAAGATCTAATGGCTCAAAAAACCGACTTGTTTTTAGAAGAGCACCAAAATCGCCCCTTCTTTCTATATTATGCCATTAACCTACCCCATTATCCCTTGCAAGGCACTGATAAATGGAGAGAACATTACAAAGACTTGGAAAGTCCCAGAAATAAATACGCCGCCGCCGTGTCTACGATGGACGAAAACATTGGTAAGCTTTTATCGAAGCTCGACGAATTGAATTTACGGAAAAACACCTTGATCATCCTTCAGTCCGATCATGGGCATTCGATGGAAGAGCGCACTTTTGGAGGCGGCGGCGATTCGGGACCCTATCGCGGTGCGAAATTTTCATTGTTCGAAGGGGGTATTCGAGTACCGGCGATTATCAGCTGGCCAGACCAAATCCCACGATCAGAATCCAGAAATCAAATGGCCGTGAATGTCGATTGGTTTCCCACGATTTTAGACTTCTGTGATATTGCCTTTGATAAAGGGATGTTCGAGGGAGAAAGTTTGAAAGATGTGATCATGAAGAACACTCCAAGTCCGCACGAGGCCTTTTGGTGGTATTCCGAAGAAGACCGTTGGGCCGTTCGGAAAGGAGATTGGAAATTATTGAAAAATCCGATAGACCCTTCCAAAAAAACGGTTTTGACCGAAAAGGATTCTTTGTATTTGGTAAACATTAAAACGGACCCCGGTGAACTGGTGAATATGATTCAAGAACACCCGGACAAAGTAATTGAGTTGCAAAAAACCTATGACGCTTGGCGTAAGGGCAAGCAATAACGGCAACCCCAACTTCTTACATACTAGTGGGTAAAAACACCTCGGCCATCATGCAACGGGCACTTCCGCCCCCACAGGTTTCAATAGTATCCAAGGGGCTGTGAATAATGCCGCAATACTTTTCGATAGCAGCTATTTGGTCCGGTCTTAAACTGGTATAGGCGGCCGTACTCATCACCATAAAACGTTGCTCATTGGCGCCTATCACCTGTAGCATATTTCCCGCAAAATGATGCATTTGTTCATCGGTAATAGGGATAACCTCCTTCCCGTCCTTTTTTAAGTGATTCACCACCTGCGTACGCTCTTTTTTATCGTCGATGGCATCGAGGTTGATGATGGCAAAATCCTCGGCCATTGCCATCATAACATTGGTATGATAAATGGGAAGTCGCTCCCCATTTACGGTCTGGTTGGCCGTGAAAATAACGGGAAAGCAATCAAAATCTTCGCAAAACTCAATGAACAATTCTTCATGAGCCCTCTCAGACAGGGCACAATAAGCCTTCTGATGTACCCTATCCTTTAAAATACTACCGGTACCTTCCAGAAAAACCCCTTCTTCCTCGGCTGCCGTATAGTCTATTACGGTATCAATACGAAACCCTTCTTTTTCCAAGATATCAAGGATATCGTCCCGACGTTCATTTCTTCGATTCTCTGCAAACATTGGATATACCACTACGGTGCCATTGGCATGAAACGAAATCCAGTTATTGGGAAAAATAGCATCAGGAGTATCTGGCTCTTCCGTATCATCGACCACCATAACCTTTACCCCATGTGCCCTCAAAACTTTCACAAAGGCATCGAACTCCGCTTGTGCCTTTTTATTGATTTCCTTATTTTTCAGCGAAAGGTCTTCCTGAAAATAATTATTCACGGCCGTTTGTTCGTTCATTCGAAAATTGACTGGACGAATCATTAAGATGGTATTGGTAATCTGCATCGTTCCTTTGCTTTGGTCTATTTTGAGTTGTGAATTGGTATGAGTTCTTTTTATCGTTATTTTGAAGTGGCTAAATTATGCTTTTTATAGGGGTCATTTATCAGAATTCAACAAAAAAGAGCCCCTTTGTCACAAACAATATCTCTCGCAAAGGGTAGCCGTAAAAAACAGTAGATGAACGGTGAAATACACATAGAGAAGTTGATTCAAAACATGCGACCCGTGTTAAACAATGGGGAGTACATATTTTGTACCCTTCCGAATTCCCATGGTATCGACCGAAACGATATTGTAGGTGAATTCAAGGAGAAAGAAGGAACGACAATTATTCTTTCACGGCAAAAGGCAGACACTTTAAAAATACCTTATACGTACGTTGCCGCTTGGATTACCCTTAGCGTTCATTCTTCCTTAGCCGCTACGGGACTTACCGCCGCCGTGGCTACCGCTTTGGCCAAACACGATATCAGTTGCAATGTAGTCGCAGCATATTACCACGACCATCTTTTTGTGCCCCATAACGACGCCCAGAAAGCTATAAGCATCTTAAAGCGGTTATCAAAACAGACAGATCGGCAATAAACACGTTAGCGTCGTTTTTTAGTCAGTCTTATTTCCTCACTAGCGGAAGTGTACTACAGCGCAGCAAGCCCTCCTGTTTGGCAATTTCGGCGTAGGGAACCTCCTCTACCGTAAAACCCTGTTCCCGAAGCCACGTGTTCAGCCGTTCAAAGCTTTGCTCGGAAACGACTACTTCGGGCGAAATGGAAAATACGTTGCTGTACATGTGATACATTTCATCGGCCGTTATCTCAAAAATATTTTCTTTTCCGAAAAAATCGACCAGCCATTGATACTCCTCCTCCACCAAAAACCCATTTTTGTGAAGTATGGCCTTACCCTTCCCCAGGGGTTGAAAACAGCAGTCTAGGTGTAGTGCATTTTCCCTTGCATTTTTCGATTTTCGAAGCTCAAAGGACTTCACGGTCTTATGTGGAAATTGTTCTGCTAAAAAGTGTACTGCCGCTTGATTGGTTCTCGCCGTAATCTGGTTCGGATAATCAGCTGCTGTATAGGTGCCTACGAAAATATAATCGTGCCAAGGCATGACATCGCCCCCTTCCACATGAACTTCTTCGGGTGCGCGAAGAATACACTTGGGATCGATATACTCCAGTACATGTAGAATGGCCTCGAATTCTTTTTCCCGTTCGGGCAAGATGTTGGCTTCGATCAGCTTATCTTCGATAACGAAGGCAATATCCCTTGAAAAAATCTGATTACAGTCATCAAGTACCTCGGGACGAAACACCTGTACCCCGTGTTTCTGTAATACTTGCGAGAAAGCTTCCATCTCTTTGACCATATCGGCTTCCTTCGGATAGGTGCCAGCCAAAATATGCTCCAACGACTTGGGATCGTAAGCATCCTCGGGTTTGGGAACCGGCCCACAGCTCTTAGCCGTTCCTAATACCACCGCTTTTAAGGGAGCGATTTCATCTTTGATGTTTAAATGGAGCATCTCGCTATTTTTTGCGCAAATATACCATTGTTCAGGTGGGTAAAAAAAATGCCTTCCAAGAAACTTGGAAAGCATTTTATATCATAGAGCAGAGACAGGGCAATGCCCTTCACCTACCGCAGATCTAAATCAACAAAAGGACGGCTGTTCTCGCCGATATATACCTGTCTTGGACGACCAATGGGTTCGTTATTCAAGCGCATTTCCCTCCATTGGGCAATCCACCCGGGAAGTCGTCCCAACGCGAACATTACGGTGAACATATCTGTTGGAATCCCCAAAGCTCTATAAATAATTCCGGAATAAAAATCAACATTGGGATACAGCTTTCGATCCACAAAATAGGGGTCTTCCAATGCTTCTTTCTCCAAACCTTTGGCAATGTCAAGTATAGGATCTTCAATTCCTAAATCGCCAAGCACCTCATCGGCCGCTTTTTTGATGATCCTGGCCCTTGGGTCAAAATTCTTGTAGACCCTGTGTCCAAAGCCCATAAGCCTGAACGGGTCGCTCTTGTCCTTGGCCTTTGCCATGTACTTTTTAGTATCACCACCATCGTCATCAATGGCCTGGAGCATCTCTAGCACGGCTTGGTTAGCTCCGCCATGAAGGGGGCCCCAAAGTGCGGAAATCCCTGCTGAAAGTGATGCGAAGAGTCCGGCATGGGAAGAACCTACGATACGTACGGTAGAGGTAGAGCAATTTTGCTCGTGATCGGCATGTAGGATCAATAACTTATCCAACGCCTCTATCACAATCTGATTCTTTACGTACGTTTTATTAGGTCTTTTGAACATCATTTTATGAATGTTCTCTACATACCCTAATGTATCATCACCGTAGTCTAACGGAAGTCCCTTTTTCTTTCTGAGTGTCCATGCCACCAGAACTGGAAACTTCGCCAAAATACGCACAATGGCGTGGTACATCGCATCTTCCGAAGAAACATCGACCGTTGATGGGTTGAAGGCAATCAATGCGCTGGTCAATGAAGAGAGCACCCCCATAGGATGGGCAGACTTTGGAAAGCTATCCAATATTTTCTTCATTTCTTCGTCAACGGTAGACTCCTCCTTAATGTCGTCGTGAAATTTCGATAGTTGTTCCTTATTGGGCAACTCACCGAATATCAACAAATAAGCGACTTCCAAAAAATCCGCTTTTTCGGCCAATTCTTCTATGGAATACCCACGATATCTTAAAATACCTTGCTCGCCATCCAAAAAAGTAATGGCACTTTGGCAAGAACCCGTGTTTTTATAACCCGGATCTATGGTAATGATTCCGCCTGTTGCTGAACGTAGCGTTTTGACATCGATGGCAAGCTCATCTTCAGAGCCTTTAATGACCGGAAACTCGTATTTCTGGCCGTTGTATTCCAATATTGCTTTATCTGACATTTGTTGTATTTACTTTGTATTAGGGTGAAATGTAAATTTAAGAAAAACCGACCATGTTAACAATTTAGCAATTCCATTTAGAGTTTTATTAACATTGCTCGGAACACCTTATTTTTGAGGCAAACAGTGTGTTTGTAAGCTGGTTAAGAAACACATTCCAACAGGAATAATCCAGAAATTATTTCGAAGGCAGCAGATATAGGGAACGGTAGTATTCGGTTATGGATTTTTCCCAGGTAAAACGCATTTTTTTTGCATTTGCCTTTATTCGCTTCCATTTGGGCTGGTCATTCGCATACACGTCCAACGCTAGGTCGAAACAAGAAAGCATATTCTTTATTTTTTCGTCATAGGTATCCCCATCAAAGGCAAAACCGGTCTTCAGATGCTCCACGGTATCTTTTAGCCCGCCTGTGTGGTGAACCAAGCAAGGATTTCCGTTACGCATGGCCAACATTTGGCTAATTCCACAGGGTTCGAAGAGACTCGGCATGAAATAAAGATTGGATTCGAGGTAAATTGAATCGATCAGGTCTTCCGACTGCCCATTGGTAAAAATGAAGTTTTCGTGATCATAACTCATTTGCCTGAAGAGCTCCTCATATTCCGGTGCACCGGTACCCAATAGCATAAAAATCCCATCTACCTTTTGAAGCTTTTTCAATATTTCGACAAAAGCCTCCGGAGAGCGTTTGAAAAAGTAAAATTTCTGTTCGGTCAATCGTGCTACACTCGAGACTATAAACCTTGGATGGTTCTGTACGTACCGCATTACCTTCTCCCCTGTATGGGCCAAGAAATCGGCCTTGTACTTCTTGGACTCTTCCTGTAACCACCTAAAGAGCGCCTTTACCGTATTTCGGTATAACTTTCCTTTATCGGCCACTCGAATATTGTTGTAATTACAACCATTTAAAATGCCGTATAACCTACCTTCGTTATCTGCTTTTAAAAGATCTTCCTCTAACCCTTCACCACCAATAAATTCAGGTGGCGAACTAGGCTGTAGCACATCTTCCTTATAAGACGGGGAGACCGTATGTACAGCATCGGCCAAACGGATGCCTACGGCCATTAGGTTTACGCAATCTTGATACCGATAGTCCATAAGCCCTTTGTAATCCAACTCAATGTCGGGAAACCAGGTTTTAAGCGATGAATAATTATCCTCAAAAGGTCGAATCCCCTGTATCGCCAGATTATGAATGCTATATACAAAGCGCATTTTTCGCAATGAGGTATAGGAGCTGTGATACTTCTTTAAAAACAGCACCAAACTTGCATGCCAGTCATGCATATGCACCACATTGATTTTCCCAAAAGCTTCCTTTTTAAGGGCTTCTGCCACTGCCGTGCAAAAAATGATGTATTTGATGGCATCTGTATAAAAAGGCTCCGTAGGATCGTTATGGTAAATATGGGCTATATCACCTTCTTCGATTTCAGGATGGTGTATGACATAGTGATGGATATTCTTAAATTCCTTTTTAGGAGCAACCTCGTACAGTTCTGCGGTATAATCAATTCCCCTTAGATGAAAATTGAGTTGTGCCTTAAAATTACCATTTTGATGCAATCTGGAATATGAGGGGACCACTACATGTACCTTATCCCCCATTTCGGAAATCTGTCTTGGTACATCGCGAACCACATCGCCCATACCACCGGCCTTACAATCAGGTATCGCATCATTCTCGGCCGCTACAAAAAGAAAGTTGTTCATCGTCGTTAAAAAGAATTCGTGTGCTACAATATATTTAATTTAATCTTAGAACGATTCCCGTATTGTAAAAAAAACCTCTCCGATTCCGTCAAGGAATCAAAGAGGTTTTCCCTTGAAATCTATACGTGGCCTACTGTATCTTGAACGCTTTCGCCTGGGGGTAATAGGCTACTTCACCCAGCTCTTCCTCGATACGCAATAATTGGTTGTATTTTGCCATCCTATCGGAGCGAGAGGCGGAACCCGTTTTTATTTGACCAGTGTTCAAAGCAACCGCCAAATCGGCAATGGTATTATCCTCGGTTTCCCCGGAACGATGTGACATTACAGAAGTATAACCAGCATTTTTTGCCATGTTTACGGCAGAAATCGTTTCTGTCAGCGTTCCGATTTGGTTTACCTTGATCAAGATAGAATTGGCAATACCATTCTCGATACCCTTAGAGAGTCTTTCCACATTGGTAACAAATAGGTCATCACCTACCAACTGTACTTTATCACCAATTTTTTCGGTCAAGGCCTTCCAACCGTCCCAATCATTTTCATCCATACCGTCTTCAATGGAAATGATAGGATATTTCGCAGAAAGTTCTGCCAAATACTGCGCCTGCTCTTCTGAAGTACGCACCACTCCCTTATCACCTTCAAATTTGGTATAATCGTATTTTCCGTCTACATAGAATTCTGCCGAAGCACAATCCAATGCAATCATGATCTCGTCTCCCAGCTTGTACCCTGCCTTATCGACCGCCTTTGCAATGGTATCCAGGGCATCTTCGGTTCCACCTGCCAAGTTAGGGGCAAAACCTCCCTCATCCCCTACCGCAGTGCTCAATCCCCTATCGTGCAACACTTTCTTAAGGTTGTGAAATATCTCTGTACCCATCTGCATCGCATGGGAGAAACTCTTTGCCTTTACCGGCATAACCATAAACTCCTGAAAGGCAATAGGTGCATCGGAATGGGAACCGCCATTGATGATGTTCATCATCGGCACAGGTAAGGTGTTGGCACTGACGCCACCAACATAGCGATACAACGACATACCCAATTCGTTTGCGGCAGCTTTGGCCACGGCCAGAGAAACCCCTAAAATGGCATTGGCACCCAATTTTGATTTATTCGGGGTTCCGTCGAGGTCTATCATTACCTGGTCGATAAGGTTTTGTTCAAAAACCGACATTCCTAAAATTTCTTCTGCAATCGCCGTATTTACATTGTCTACGGCCTTACCAACACCCTTTCCCATGAAGGTATTACCCCCATCACGTAGTTCTACGGCTTCGTGTTCCCCGGTAGAGGCCCCAGATGGAACGGCCGCTCTACCCATTATTCCGTTTTCGGTAATCACATCGACCTCTACGGTCGGATTACCTCTAGAATCCAAAATTTGTCTTGCATGAACACTTAATATGATACTCATTTAATCTAATTTTTTATGATTGGCTTTTCTATTTCAAAGATACAAAACCACTGTTTCACATTAGCTTGTGAAAACGTGATATTCTATGATATAACACTAACTTAAACTAAGATACCGACGCTGGCACTGTCAACTTGATCAAATCGAAAAACTGATCGAATAGATATTCGGCATCATGAGGTCCTGGACTTGCTTCAGGATGATACTGTACCGAAAAAATATTCTTATCCTTTACCCGGATACCGGCAACGGTCTGGTCGTTCAAATGTACATGCGTAATTTCCAAATTAGGATTCGCCTCGGTTTCTTTCCTATTGATCGCAAACCCGTGGTTTTGGGAAGTAATCTCCCCTTTGCCCGTTAATAAGTTCATAATAGGGTGGTTGATACCACGATGCCCATTATGCATTTTATAGGTAGAAATACCATTGGCCAAAGCGATTACCTGATGACCTAGACAAATTCCGAAAACAGGTTTATCGGTCGCAATCATTCCTTTTGCCGTTTCAATAGCATCAGATAACGGTTCAGGGTCTCCGGGACCATTTGAAATAAAGTAGCCATCAGGATTCCAAGCGGCCATTTCATCAAAAGACGTATTGTACGGGAATACTTTGATGTAAGCATCTCTTTTAGCAAGGTTGCGAAGTATGTTCTTTTTGATACCAATATCCAATGCGGCAATCTTATAGGTGGCATCTTCCTCACCAAAATAATAAGGCTCTTCTGTCGACACCTTGGATGCTAGTTCCAACCCTTCCATACTGGGAATTTCGGAGAGTTGTTTTTTTAACCCATCGATATTATCAATCTCTGTTGAGATAACAGCGTTCATAGCACCGTGGTCCCTAATATAACTGACCAACGCCCTTGTGTCTACATCCGAGATGGCAAAAAGGCTATTTTTATCCAAGAAGTCTTCCAAGCTTGCATCTGCTGCAGGCCTTGAATACTCATAACTAAAATTTCGGCAAATGAGCCCTGCGATTTTTATCGACTCCGATTCTACCTCATCGGAATTGGTACCATAATTTCCGATATGGGCATTGGTAGTGACCATGAGCTGTCCAAAATAAGAGGGATCTGTAAAAATCTCCTGATATCCGGTCATTCCTGTATTAAAACAAACCTCTCCAAAAGCGGTTCCGTCTTTATCGCCTACTGACTTCCCATAAAAGATGGTGCCATCTGCCAATAATATTAAAGCTCTTTTTCTTGACTGATACTTCATTTTTGTTTCACCTATTTTCGTTAGTTCTTATAATATGTACCACATAGTGGTTGCGCTCTTTACTCGATAATCGAGATTTAAAATGCTCCGATGCTTGCGTCGAAATTAAAATTGATTTCCTATGAATGCCTGCGTGGGCTTGCCCCGAGCTTATTTACTCAATAAGCTGATGAAAAAACCTCTTAGGTCATTATCAAGCAACTTTTTTGTTTTTACATTTCACAAAAAAACATAAAAAAAGGATAAGCTATTAAGCTTATCCTTTTAAATTATTACTATTTATTGACATCTTATTCCTCTGAGTCATCGGCCTTCGCTTCGAGATTGTTTTGTGCCTCAGTAGTAGCCTCCGGAACAGCTACCGGAGCTGTTTGCTCCTTCGCTCCGCCTTTTCCTCTTCTACTTCTTCTGGTCGTTTTCTTCTTAGGCTTGTCGGCGTTGTACAATTCGTTGAAATCGACCAACTCGACCATTGCCATATCGGCGTTATCCCCTAAACGGTTACCCAATTTAATGATTCGGGTATATCCGCCTGGTCGGTCACCTACTTTTTCAGATACTACACTGAACAGCTCTGTAACTGCATGTTTGTCGCGTAAGTATTTAAATACAATACGACGGTTATGCGTTCCTTTTTCGGTGGTCAAGTTGTTTTCGGCCTTTGATTTCGTAATCAAAGGTTCTACAAACTGTTTCAACGCTTTTGCCTTGGCAACGGTGGTATTTATTCTCTTGTGTTCTATTAAGGAACAGGCCATATTGGCCAACATCGCCTTTCTATGGGCAGATTTTCTTCCTAAATGATTGACTTTTTTACCGTGTCTCATTTTTATCTATATTGACTTCCTTGTCCGGGACCCTCCCTTCTAATAGAAGTAAAAATTAATCTTTATCCAATTTGTATTTTGAAAGGTCCATGCCAAAGCTTAAACCTTTGTTGATGACCAACTCTTCTAACTCGGTCAACGATTTTTTACCGAAGTTTCTGAATTTCATCAAATCGTTTTTATTGAAAGAAACCAAATCTCCCAACGTATCAACTTCAGCTGCTTTTAAGCAGTTCAGCGCACGTACCGAAAGATCCATATCGACCAATTTGGTCTTTAATAACTGTCGCATGTGCAACGACTCCTCGTCATACGTTTCTGTCTGGGCGATTTCATCGGCTTCCAAAGTAATACGCTCATCGGAGAATAACATAAAGTGATGTATCAACACCTTCGCAGCCTCGGTCAACGCATCTTTTGGATGAATAGAACCATCGGTCTCAATTTCAAAAACCAATTTTTCATAATCGGTCTTTTGCTCTACCCTGAAGTTCTCAATGCTATACTTTACATTTTTTACCGGGGTAAAAATGGAATCTACGGCAATCGTACCCAAAGGCATACCGGATTTTTTATTCTCTTCGGCAGGAACATATCCTCGACCTTTATCCAAGGTAATTTCCATATTAATGTTCACCTTGGGATCCATATTACAGATAACCAAGTCTGGATTTAGTACCTGATAGCCCGATATAAACTTTTGAAAATCACCAGCGGTCATTTGTTGTTTACCGCTTACCGATATCGAAACTGTTTCTGCCTCAGAATCGTCTATCTGTTTTTTAAAACGAACTTGCTTTAAGTTCAAAATCATCTCGGTAACGTCTTCTACGACTCCAGGAATCACCGAAAATTCGTGTTCCACGGTGTCTATCCGCACAGATGTAATCGCGTGGCCTTCCAAGGCCGAAAGCAATACCCGTCGTAATGCGTTCCCAACAGTTAATCCATAACCAGGCTCCAAAGGGCGGAATTCAAACTTCCCTTTGAAATCTGAGGAATCGATCATTATTACTTTATCGGGTTTCTGAAAATTAAATAATGCCATAATCTGGATCCGTGTTGATTTATTTTGAGTATAACTCGACGATTAATTGTTCTTTGATGTTCTCGGGAATCTGCATTCGCTCGGGCACAGAAACATAGGTGCCTTCCATTTTTTCAGCATTCCAGGTAATCCATTCATATACTTTACTATTGGCAGCTAATGCATCGCCAATAGCCTGCAACGACTTGGATTTTTCACGTACCCCTACAACATCACCTGCCTTTAAGGAATAAGAAGGAATATTGACCAACTCTCCATTTACGGTAATATGTCTGTGGGAAACCAATTGGCGTGCTCCTCTTCGTGAAGTGGAGATACCCATTCGGAATACGACATTGTCCAATCTAGACTCACATAATTGTAAAAGCACCTCACCGGTAACACCTTTGCTACGATTTGCCTTTGCAAATAAGTTTCTAAATTGTTTTTCCAAAATACCATAGGTGTATTTTGCCTTTTGCTTCTCCATTAACTGGACAGCATATTCGGACTGTTTTCCACGCCGTCTGTTTTGGCCGTGTTGTCCTGGTGGGTAGCTCTTCTTTTCAAAGGCCTTGTCATCCCCATAAATCGCTTCGCCAAATTTACGGGCGATCTTACTAGTTGGTCCTGTGTATCTTGCCATTTTCTTATAGTTTGAAGTGTGATTATGAATTAAGGCTTATCCTTCGATAATCGTTCACGACACTTCGATTGAAATATAAATTAGTAATTAAACTCTTCTTCTTTTTGGAGGTCTACATCCATTGTGTGGCATTGGGGTCACATCAATGATTTCGGTTACTTCGATACCCGAATTATGAATAGAACGTATTGCGGACTCTCTTCCGTTTCCAGGCCCTTTTACATATACTTTCACTTTTCTCAAACCTGCTTCGTGTGCCACTTTCGCACAATCCTCAGCAGCTATTTGAGCAGCGTAGGGCGTATTCTTTTTAGAACCTCGGAATCCCATTTTCCCGGCAGAAGACCAAGAAATCACATCACCCTTTTTATTGGTAAGAGAGATGATAATATTATTGAATGATGCCGTAACGTGTGCTTCACCAACGGATTCGATGATCACCTTTCGTTTCTTAGCTGTTTTTGCGTTTGACTTTGCCATATAATTTTAGTTTCTAGTGTTAGCTCTTAGTTATTGGAATCCTAGACTTTTACATTTCAAACAGATTCTTCTAACGTCTAAATACTAATGACTACTTTATTTTGTCGCCTTCTTCTTGTTGGCGACGGTTTTTCTTTTTCCTTTTCGTGTTCGGGAATTATTCTTAGTACGCTGACCTCTTAATGGCAAACCAGATCTGTGACGAATTCCACGGTAACATCCGATATCCATTAGGCGCTTAATATTCAATTGTGTCTCCGAACGAAGTTCTCCCTCGATGGTGTAAGAAGCTACTGCTTCTCGAATACGCCCAATTTCATCATCGTTCCAATCTGACACCTTTGTATCCTCGCTCACCTTGGCGGTTCCCAATATCTCTTTCGCCCTGCTCTTACCGATACCGAAGATGTAGGTCAAAGCGATGACACCTCTTTTCTGTTTTGGTATGTCAATACCTGCAATTCTTGCCATAATTATCCTTGTCTTTGTTTAAATCTAGGATTCTTTTTGTTGATTACGTACAACCTGCCCTTTCTGCGCACTATCTTGCAGTCGGCACTTCTTTTCTTTACTGATGCTCTTACTTTCACGTCTTTGTATCTTAATATCTATAAGTAATTCTAGCCTTTGACAAATCATAAGGACTCATCTCTAACTTTACCTTGTCTCCGGGAAGCAATTTGATATAATGCATTCGCATTTTTCCCGAGATGTGGGCCGTAACTACGTGACCATTCTCCAATTCAACGCGAAACATTGCGTTGGACAATGCCTCGATTATACTACCATCTTGTTCTATTGCTGCCTGTTTAGCCATAAATTATGCTACTTTTCTATTTTTTCCTGTCTTCATAAGACCGTCATAATGTCTATTCAATAAATAGGCATTTACCTGCTGAACCGTATCGATGGCGACACCGACCATAATCAGTAAGGAAGTACCTCCAAAGAATAGTGCCCATCCTGCTTGCACGTCCATCAACTTTACTACAACCGCGGGCAAAACTGCCAACAACGCCAAGAATATAGATCCCGGCAATGTAATCAGCGACATGATTTTATCTAAAAAATCACCTGTTTCCTTACCAGGTCGTATCCCGGGGATAAAACCACCGCTCCGCTTCAAATCATCGGCCATTTTATTGGTAGGTACGGTAATCGCTGTATAGAAATACGTAAAAATGATAATCAGGAAGGCGAACAACAAGTTATAGGCCCATCCAAATATATCGCTAAACTGCACCTGTATCCATTGTCCTGCAGACGTATCGTCAAACGCACTACCGATTAAGCCGGGTACGAACATAATTGCCTGCGCAAAGATAATCGGCATTACCCCGGATGCATTCAATTTTAGCGGGATGTATTGTCTAGATCCCATTACATTCTTTTCATAACCTCCTGATGCGGTTCTCCTAGCGTACTGAACAGGCACTTGTCTTGTCGCCATTACCAACAGCACACTTGCCAAGATTACCAAGAACCACAAAATAACCTCTATCAAGATGAACATCAACCCTCCGGTGTTATTGGCCGTTCTGGAAACAAACTCCTGAACAAAAGATTGCGGCATGGTCGCTATGATACCGATCATAATCAAAAGAGAGATACCGTTTCCGATTCCCTTATCGGTAATCTTTTCTCCCAACCACATGGCAAAAACACAACCGGTAACCAAGATAATGACGGCCGGCACCATGAAATCAAGTCCTTTACCCAATACAAAGGCACTATTCGGAACTCCAAATGCCTCAAGACCATAAAGATAGGCCGGTGCCTGAACGATACAGATTCCGATAGTGAGCCAACGGGTTATTTGATTAATGGTTTTTCTACCACTCTCACCTTCTTTCTGTAATTTCTGAAGATAAGGAATTGCAATACCCATCAACTGCACTACAATAGAAGCGGATATATACGGCATTATCCCCAATGCGAAAACGGAGGCATTTGAAAAAGCCCCGCCGGTAAACGCATTCAAAAGACCAAAGATACCCTGATCGGTTCCGTCGACCAATGAGCCCAACTGATTGGAATCGATACCTGGAAGCACTATCTGACACCCGAAACGGTATACCAACAACAATCCCAATGTGATGAGGATCCTATTTCTAAGCTCCTCGATTTTCCAAATATTGGATATGGTCTCAAAAAATTTCTTCATGGTAATTTTTGCTTATAAACTTATTGCTTCTCCGCCAGCTGCTTCGATGGCCGCTTTAGCAGTTGCAGTAAATTTATGTACTGTAACTTTTAAGGATGCCTTTAACTCGCCACCACCCAAAATCTTAACAAGGTCATTTTTGCGCGCTAATCTGTTTACTACCAAATCCTCAAAGGTAACCGTATCCTTTACCAATTTTTTATCGACCAACTCCTGAAGTTTGTCCAAATTGATCCCTTGGTAATCCTTACGATTAATATTCGTGAAACCAAACTTGGGAACTCGTCTTTGTAACGGCATTTGCCCCCCTTCAAAACCAATCTTCTTGGAATATCCAGATCTTGACTTGGCCCCTTTGTGTCCGCGTGTCGCGGTACCACCTTTTCCGGACCCTTGTCCTCTACCTACTATTTTTCCTGCTCTGTTAACAGCGCCTTTTGCTGGTTTTAAACTACTTAAATCCATTACCTTCTGATATTAAGCTTCTTCAGTAGAAACTAAATGTTTAACTCTATCTATCATTCCAAGAATATTGGGGGTAGCATCGTGCTCTACCACCTGTCCTATTCTTTTTAAACCCAGTGCCTGCAAGGTTCTCTTCTGGTTCTGCAGCTTTTTGATACTACTACGGACTTGCTTTACTCTGATCTTTGCCATTTTTCCTTAGTATTTAGCAGGTAGCATTTAACTGAATACTACCTACTTTTTACTTTATACTATTACTTTATCCTTTAAAAACTTTTTCTAAAGAAACACCTCTTTGACGGGCGACCGTCCCAGCGTCCCTTAGCTGCAAAAGAGCATCAAAAGTAGCCTTTACAACGTTGTGTGGATTGGAAGACCCTTGAGACTTCGACAATACATCGTGAACACCAACAGCTTCCAATACCGCTCTTACAGCACCTCCTGCGATAACTCCCGTACCATGCGATGCAGGTTGAATGTACACGCGGGCGCCACCAAATTTTCCTTTTTGCTCATGCGGAAGCGTATGTTTGTTCAAAGGAATTCGAATAAGGTTCTTTTTGGCATCTTCAATCGCCTTCGCGATAGCGGTCGCCACCTCTTTCGATTTACCGAGACCATGACCTACTACACCATGCTCATCACCCACGACAACAATGGCGGAAAAACCAAAAGCTCTACCCCCCTTTGTTACTTTGGTCACACGCTGTACACCGACCAATTTGTCCTTTAACTCTAAACCACCCGGTTTTACAGTCTCTACGTTTTTATATTTCTGGTACATAAGTATTATTTAGAATTCAAGTCCTGCTTCCCTAGCTCCATCGGCCAAAGCCTTCACCCGACCATGGTAAAGATTACCACCCCTGTCAAATGCGACTTTCCCGATTCCGGCCTTTTTGGCCTTCTCGGCAACCGCTTTCCCTACCAAAGTAGCGATTTCGGTCTTTGTTCCTTTTTCCTTGGCCAACTCCTTGTCCCTAGATGAAACCGCTATCAGGGTCTTGCCCTCGGTGTCATTGATGATCTGGGCATAGATTTCGCTATTGCTTCGGAAAATGGACAACCTTGGACGCGCTTCGGTACCAAAGGAAACTTTTCTTATCCTTTTTCTAATTCTAGATTTTCTTTGAATCTTTGACAATCCCATACTACTGTTATTAAGCTGATTTACCTGCTTTTCTTCTCAATTGCTCGCCAACAAACTTGATACCTTTTCCTTTATATGGCTCAGGCTTACGGAACGAACGTATTTTGGCCGCTATCTGACCTACCAATTGCTTGTCGTGCGAGGTTAATTTTACGATTGGGTTTTTTCCCTTTTCGGATACTGTCTCTACCTTGACTTCAGGAGCAAGCTCGAAAACGATATTATGGGAAAAACCTAGCGCCAAATCTAACTTCTGCCCTTGGTGACTGGCCCGGTATCCTACCCCTACCAACTCCAATTCCTTTGACCATCCTTTGGACACTCCCTCTACCATGTTCAATACCAACGAGCGGTATAGACCATGCTTGGCTTTATGTTCTTTCGAATCGGACGGTCTTGTTACCCAAGCCTGGCCATCTTCGACTTTGATAGACACTCCGGAGTACTCCTGAGTGAGCTCACCAAGCTTCCCCTTGACCGTGACTACATTATCTTTAACATCAATCGAAACACCTTCAGGAATCGCGATCGGATTATTACCTATTCTAGACATTTTCTACTACTTTCTTTCAATTAGTATACGTAACACAATACCTCACCACCGACTTTATCCCTTTTGGCCTGCTTGCTGGTCATTACACCATGAGACGTAGAGACAATGGCTATACCTAATCCGTTCAATACTCTAGGCAAAGTGTCAGAACCTGTATATTTTCGGAGCCCCGGCTTACTGACCCGCTGAATTTTTCTGATGACTGGCTCTTTGGTTACCTTATCATATTTTAAAGCGATCTTGATGGTTCCCTGTACCTTATCTTCTTCGAACCTGTAGCTTAAAATGTAGCCTTGATCGAACAAAATCTTTGTAATCTCTTTTTTGAGATTGGAAGCAGGAATCTCTACGACCCTGTGACCCGCCCTACTGGCGTTTCTAATCCTTGTTAAGTAATCTGCAATAGTATCTGTTACCATTTTTCTCTTATTATAACATCCCAAACAGGGGGATAACTTCTAAATTTACTACCAGCTGGCTTTTTTTACTCCAGGAATCAATCCTTGATTGGCCATCTCTCTGAATTTTACCCTTGAGATACCGAAGGTTCTCATATACCCTCTTGGCCTACCGGTTAATTTGCAACGATTGTGCATGCGAATAGGGGAAGCATTCTTTGGAAGCTTCTGTAACGCCTCATAGTCGCCTGCTTCTTTCAGAGCTTTGCGTTTTTCAGCATATTTAGCAACTGTTTTTGCCCTTTTTCGCTCACGGGCTTTCATTGATTCCTTAGCCATACTAGTTCTTTTTAAAGGGTAATCCCAATGCTGTTAATAATGATTTTGCTTCTTTATCGGTTTCAGCGGAAGTAACGAAAGTGATATCCATTCCACTGATTTTGTTAATCTTGTCAATATTTATCTCTGGAAAGATAATTTGCTCGGTAACACCAAGACTATAGTTTCCACGACCATCAAAACCGGTTGCCCGTATTCCTTGAAAATCCCGGACACGTGGTAGTGAACTGGTCACTAACCGATCAAGGAACTCATACATGCGTTCTCCACGCAAGGTTACCTTGGCTCCTATCGGCATGCCCTTCCTCAATTTGAAGGCAGCTACATCTTTTTTAGACATAGTGGCAACGGCCCTTTGTCCTGTGATATTGGTCAGCTCCTCCACAGCATGGTCGATTAGCTTTTTATCGGCAACAGCGGCACCCACGCCTCTACTTACCACAATTTTTTCCAATTTAGGAACCTGCATTACGTTTTTGTAACCGAACTCCTGTTTGAGCGTATCGACGACACGGTCCTTATATTCTTGTTTCAATCTTGCTACGTATGCCATAACTAAATTACTTCGTTGGATTTTTTAGAAAACCGAACTTTCTTTCCGTCCCTTACCTCAAAACCGACCCGCGTTGTTTCGCCAGATTTGGCATCTATCAATGAGAGGTTCGAGATATGTATCGGTGCTTCTTTTTTTACAATACCTCCTTGTGGATTGTTTGCGCTAGGTTTTTCATGTTTCGATACCATATTGACACCTTCAACAATGGCACGATCACTCGTCTTATCAACATTCATAACCTTGCCTTCCGAACCTTTGTGGTCCCCAGCTATAACCCTTACGGTATCTCCTGTTCTTATTCTTAACTTTTTCATTCTAAAAATGCTTATAGTACCTCAGGGGCCAATGATACAATCTTCATGAACTGCTTATCACGTAGTTCCCTTGCTACCGGGCCAAATACACGCGTACCCCTCATTTCACCTGTCGGATTCAATAACACACATGCATTGTCGTCGAAACGAATGTAAGAACCGTCCGGTCTTCTTACCTCCTTTTTTGTTCGCACAACTACCGCCGTTGATACAGCACCCTTTTTAATACCTCCATTAGGGGTAGCTTCCTTAACGGTTACGACGATTTTATCACCAATCGAAGCATACCTCCTTTTCGTTCCTCCCAGGACACGAATGGTCAATACTTCTTTTGCTCCAGTATTGTCCGCTACCTTAAGTCTAGATTCTTGCTGTAACATAATTATTTAGCTCTTTCTAAGATTTCTACTAACCTCCAACACTTTGTCTTACTCATCGGACGGGTCTCCATAATCTTTACGGTATCACCTTCCCTACAGTCGTTCTTTTCGTCGTGGGCGACATACTTCTTAGTCTTCAATACGAACTTACCGTACATAGGGTGTTTTACTCTTTTAACCTCGGAAACCACTATGGATTTCTCCATTTTGTTACTGGTCACAACACCGATTCTCTCTTTTCTTAAGTTTCTTTTTTCCATAAAGCAGAACCAATTATTGGTTTTCCCTTTTAGTTAATTCCGTTGCCAATCTCGCAGCAGTTCTTCTCACCTTGCGAATCTGAAGAGGATTCTCCAATGGCGTTACAAAATGTGCCATTTTCAAATCTGCATGCTGCTTTCTATACTCTGCAAGCTTTTCTCTAAGCTCTTCGATAGACAGTTCTTTTACTTCTTGTTTTTTCATGCTTCCTATCGATTAATTTTGTTCTTCATAATCCCTTGCGACAATAAACTTGGTCTTAACGGGCAATTTCTGAGCCGCTAATCGCAAAGCTTCCTTCGCAACTTCCATGGGAACACCTGCTACCTCGAACATCACCCTTCCCGGTTTCACAACGGCTACAAAATATTCCGGTGCACCCTTACCTTTACCCATACGTACCTCAAGAGGCTTTTTTGTAATGGGCTTGTCCGGAAATATCTTTATCCAAAGCTGACCTTCCCTTTTCATATATCTTGTTGCCGCGATACGGGCTGCCTCAATTTGTCTAGAGGTAATGAACTTCGAATCCAAGGATTTTATGCCAAACATTCCGTTCGAAAGCTGATGCCCTCTTCCAGATAGGCCTTTCATACGGCCCTTTTGCATTTTGCGAAACTTGGTTCTTTTTGGCTGTAACATGTTACTGTCTCTTTAAATATTACTTTCTACGACGCTTTCTTGGTCCGTCTTGCTTTCCTTTTCCACCAGATCCGGTAGACATACCCACTAGAGGGGAAAGCTCTCTTTTTCCGTATACCTCGCCCTTCATAATCCACACCTTGATGCCCAATCGACCATAGGTGGTATGTGCCTCATGCAAAGCATAATCTATATCCGCCCTAAACGTAGAAAGCGGAATACGACCATCTTTATAGGATTCTGAACGTGCCATTTCAGCACCGTTCAAACGCCCTGATATTTGCACCTTGATTCCTTCTGCATTCATCCTCATTGCCGCTGCAATAGCCATTTTTATGGCACGTCTGAAGGAAATTCTACTTTCAATCTGTCTTGCGATACTGGCAGCTACCAAATTGGCCTCTACCTCTGGTCGTTTGATTTCATGAATGTTGATCTGAACTTCTTTATTGGTAATCTTTTTGAGCTCCTCTTTCAATTTATCGACCTCTTGCCCACCTTTACCAATGATAATACCAGGCCTTGCCGTGGTCACGGTAACGGTAATCAACTTTAAAGTACGTTCTATAATTATTCTTGACACACTGGCCTTTGCCAAACGCGCATGAATATACTTTCTTATCTTATCGTCTTCAGCGAGCTTATCACCATAATCATTACCGCCATACCAGTTAGACTCCCATCCTCTGATGATTCCTAGACGATTTCCTATTGGATTTGTTTTCTGTCCCATTCTAGCTCTCTATATTATTGTTAGACCCCAAAACCAAGGTAACATGATTTGAACGTTTTCGAATTCTGTGCGCCCTTCCCTGGGGTGCAGGTCGTAGACGCTTTAGCATTGTACCACCATCTACCCGTATTTCTTTGACAAAAAGATCCGCATCCTCGATGTTGGCATCCTCGTTTTTTGCTTGCCAATTAGCGATAGCGGAAAGCAATAGCTTTTCCAACCTTCTGGAAGCTTCTTTAGAGTTAAACTTCAAAATCGCCAACGCCTTCTCCACTTGAACACCGCGTATCAAATCTGCTACGATGCGCATTTTTCTAGGGGAAGTAGGACAATTATTCAATTTAGCAAAAGCAATCTGCTTTTTCTCCGCCTTTATTCTTTCGGCCATCTGTCTTTTTCGAACTCCCATAGCTTACTTTTTACCTTTATTTTTCGCACCGGCATGCCCTCTAAAGGAACGCGTTGGCGAAAATTCACCTAATTTATGACCTACCATATTCTCGGTAATATACACAGGCACAAACTGCCTACCGTTATGCACGGCAATTGTAAAGCCTACAAAATCTGGTGTAATCATTGATGCTCTCGACCAAGTCTTGATCACCGTTTTCTTTCCGGACGAAGCTCCTTGCTGGATTTTCTTCTCCAAGCTATAATGAACGTAAGGTCCTTTTTTTAATGAACGTGCCATTGCTTTCTAATTTTATTTCTTTCTACGTTCTATTATATATCTATTCGTGTTCTTGGTTTTAGAACGGGTTCTAAAGCCTTTTGCAGGAATTCCGTTTCTAGATCTTGGGTGACCTCCAGAAGCTCTACCTTCACCACCACCCATTGGGTGATCGACAGGGTTCATCGCTACTGGTCTTGTTCTAGGTCGTCGACCCAACCATCTGCTCCTACCGGCTTTGCCGGAAACCAACAATTGGTGATCTGAGTTGGAAACTGCCCCAATCGTTGCCAAACAACCCGAAAGAATAAGCCGTGTCTCACCAGAAGGCATTTTTACAGTAACAAACTTGCCATCTTTCGCCATTAACTGAGCAAAAGTTCCCGCACTTCGCGCCATTACCGCCCCCTGTCCTGGGCGCAATTCTATACATGAGATAATGGTACCCAAAGGAATCTCCGACAATGGCAGTGCATTTCCTATTTCTGGAGCTGCCGTACTACCAGCTACGACCTGTTGCCCAACCTGCAAACCGTTTTGGGCGATGATATAGCGCTTTTCACCATCAGTATACTGAACCAATGCGATAAACGCAGTTCTGTTCGGATCATACTGGATGGACACTACTGTGGCGGCCACATCTTTCTTATCTCTTTTGAAATCGATAATACGATAGCGCCTTTTATGACCTCCCCCTTTTTGGCGGACCGTCATCTTACCTTGACTGTTTCTACCTCCAGACTTTTTTAACGGAGCAAGCAAGCTTTTCTCCGGCTTATCGGTAGTAATCGCGTCAAATCCGTTTACTACCCTAAAACGCTGTCCTGGAGTTACTGGTTTTAATTTTCTAACTGACATTTGTTGTCTTTATAGATTACTGTAAAAATCAATAATATCTCCTTCAGCAACATCGACAATCGCCTTTTTAATGGCATTTGTCTTTCCGTGCTGCACCCCTGTTTTTGTAAAACGGGTCTTTCTTTCCGGACCATAATTCATGGTTCGAACCTTTTTTACAGAGACTCCGTAAGCAGCCTCTACCGCTTCCTTAATTTGAAGCTTATTAGCAGCCGTATCGACTACAAAACCATAACGATTGTACAACTCCCCTTGAGAAGTCATTTTTTCGGTAATAATTGGTTTTATCAACACACTCATAATCTCTCTATTTTGTTAGGTTCGATTCCAGTCCTTCTAGAGAACCTTCAAGAAGCACAACACTGTTTGCATTCAAAATTTTGTAAGTGCTTAATTCTGAGCTTTTTACAACTTCAGAACGGCTCAAATTACGCGAAGCCAAATATACGCTATTATTTGAATCGCCCAACACAAACAATGATTTTTTGTTTTCAAGGCCCAAAGACTTCAAAATTTGAACAAAATCCTTGGTCTTTGGCGTATCAAAATTAAAGTCTTCCAGAACAAAAATAGACTGCTCTTTAGACTTGATGCTCAACGCGGATTTTCGGGCCAAACGTTTTACGTTCTTGTTCAATTTTTGGGTATAGTCTTTTGGTCTCGGACCAAAAATTCTACCGCCTCCACGAAAAACCGGGGATTTAATACTACCTGCTCGGGCCGTACCGGTTCCCTTTTGCTTTTTAATCTTTCTGGTACTACCAGCAATCTCTCCTCTTTCTTTGGACTTATGTGTACCTTGACGCTGATGGGCCAAGTACTGTTTTACATCCAAATAAACGGCATGATTGTTCGGCTCTATTGCGAAAACAGCATCTGAAAGCTCTACTTTACGACCTGTTTCTTTTCCTTTGATATCTAATACTGCTACTTTCATTACTTCTCAACAGTTATGTAAGCGTTTTTATGTCCGGGAACACATCCCTTCACAACGATTAGGTTTTTTTCGGGCACTACTTTTAAAACCCTTAGGTTTTGCACAGTAACACGCTCGCCTCCCATTCGGCCAGCCATACGCATTCCCTTGAAAACTCTTGAAGGGTCAGATCCCGCACCAATGGAACCTGGTGCTCTTAATCTGTTATGCTGCCCATGAGTAGATTGTCCGACACCGGCAAAACCATGTCTTTTAACCACTCCTTGAAAACCTTTTCCCTTGGATACTCCGACAACATCTACAAATTCACCTTCCGTAAAAATGTCGACACCTACGGTATCTCCCAATTTGTATTCTCCTTCAAACTCTTTGAACTCGACGACTTTTTTCTTGGGAGAAGTGCCTGCTTTTTTACTATGGCCTAATTCGGCCTTGTTCGCACGCTTTTCTGCCTTGTCATCGAAACCAAGCTGAAGGGCACTGTACCCGTCTACCTCTTCGGTTCTGACTTGGGTAACCACACATGGCCCTGCTTGAATGACGGTACAGGGAATGTTCTTCCCATTTTCGTCAAAAATGCTGGTCATGCCTACTTTTTTTCCTATTAACCCAGACATACTATTATTGATTATTAATTATTAATGACGCTGTTGCGCCTTACTCTAAAATTTATTGCAAAAAAACAGGGCAAAGAAATCATCCAGCCCTGAATGTGTTCTTTTACCGTTTTTCCCTCGCACGCAGCTCAGGACATGTACATCCCAGCGAAGGCTGGAATCCTATTATTACCTATTGGTCAACCCAATAAGATTTCCCTGTCTTCACAGAAACTATAACTATACCTTTATCTCTACTTCTACTCCACTGGGAAGCTCCAACTTCATAAGCGCATCAATGGTCTTGGAAGAAGAGCTATAAATATCCAACAGTCTTTTGTAGGAACTCAACTGAAACTGCTCCCTAGACTTTTTATTTACGTGTGGCGAACGCAACACGGTAAATATCTTCTTATGCGTTGGCAGGGGAATTGGCCCTGTAACCACCGCTCCTGTTGTCTTGACCGTTTTTACGATTTTCTCGGCAGACTTATCTACCAAATTGTGATCGTAAGACTTTAATTTTATTCTAATTTTTTGACTCATCTTCTAAAAATTAAGCGGTTACCCCTTTCGTTGCCTTAATGACCTCTTCTGCGATGTTAGATGGTGTCTCCGCATAGTGAGAGAATTCCATGGTAGAAGTAGCCCTACCAGACGACAAGGTTCTTAGGGAAGTAACATAACCGAACATTTCCGATAATGGCACTTCGGCCCGTATTACTTTTGACCCTGCCCTATCGGACATGTCATTGACCTGCCCTCTACGACGGTTCAAATCACCTACAATATCACCCATATTCTCCTCCGGAGTCAACACCTCTAGTTTCATAATCGGCTCCATTAACACCGCCCTAGCAGCCTTGGCAGCCTCTTTGTAACCCAATTTGGCGGCCAATTCGAACGATAGTGAATCCGAGTCTACCGGGTGAAACGATCCATCTTTAAGGGTAACCTTCATACTATCCATTTCAAAGCCGGCCAAAGGACCATTCTTCATGGCCTCTTTGAACCCCTTCTCAACAGATGGAATATACTCTTTTGGGATATTACCCCCTTTAATGACATTTACAAACTCCAAACCGGTCTTGGTTTCTTCAGAAGCCGGCTCCATTGTGAAAACGATATCTGCAAACTTACCACGACCACCTGTTTGTTTCTTATAGGTCTCCCTATGATCGGCCACTGCCGTTAAAGCCTCCTTGTATTCAACCTGCGGCTGACCTTGGTTTACTTCAACCTTGAACTCCCTTCTCAAACGATCCACAATAATATCTAAGTGCAGCTCTCCCATTCCTGAGATAATCGTTTGTCCGGAGGCCTCATCGGTCTTTACCTGAAATGTAGGATCTTCCTCCGCCAATTTAGCAAGGGACATTCCTAATTTGTCAACATCTGCCTTTGTTTTCGGCTCAACTGCTATACCAATTACCGGATCCGGGAAATCCATACTTTCCAAAACGATAGGATGCTTCTCATCGGACATGGTGTCACCCGTCTTAATATCCTTGAAACCTACCGCAGCACCAATATCGCCAGCCTCAATATGAGGAATGGCATTTTGCTTATTGGAATGCATTTGGTAAATACGTGAAATACGCTCTTTCTTACCGGAACGGTTATTCAAGATGTACGAACCAGCGTCCAATCTTCCCGAATACGTCCTAAAAAATGCCAATCGACCAACAAAAGGATCCGTAGCAATTTTAAACGCGAGTGCAGAAAAAGGCTCTTTTACGTCTGGCTTTCTACTAATTTCCTCCCCGTTATCCGGATTTACACCTACAATGGCGTCTTTATCTACCGGTGAAGGCAAGTATCTACATACGGCATCCAAAAGAAACTGAACACCTTTGTTTTTAAATGAAGAACCACAAACCATTGGAATAATAGCTCGATCCATTACCGCTGCACGTAGCGCGGCATGCACTTCTTCCTCCGTGATAGAATCTTCATCTTCGAAGAACTTTTCCATCAAGGCCTCGTCATATTCGGCGACCGCCTCGATCAAAGCTGCCCGATATTCCTTCACTTCCGCCTTCATCTCCTCGGGAATCTCGATAACATCGAAGGTAGAACCGAAGTTTTCGTCGTGCCATACGATAGCCCTGTTCTTTGCCAAGTCAACAATACCTCTAAAATCGGCCTCATCGCCAATAGGCAAAACGATAGGCACCGCATTAGAGCCCAACATTTCTTTCACCTGCTTACACACGTTCAAGAAATTTGCTCCTTGCCGGTCCATTTTATTTACAAACCCAATCCTAGGTACTTTATAGTTGTCGGCAAGCCTCCAGTTCGTCTCCGATTGAGGCTCAACACCGTCAACCGCACTAAAAAGAAAGACCAAACCATCCAACACTCGCAAAGACCGATTCACCTCGACCGTAAAATCAACGTGACCGGGAGTGTCTATAATATTAAAGTGATACCCCTTGGCATCGGCTGTCGGCTTTCCATTTTCCGTGGGAAAATGCCACTCACAGGTAGTTGCGGCAGAGGTAATGGTGATTCCACGCTCCTGCTCCTGCTCCATCCAATCCATTGTAGCGGCACCGTCGTGCACCTCTCCTATTTTATGACTTACACCTGTGTAAAATAAAATTCGTTCAGTAGTGGTAGTCTTACCGGCATCAATATGCGCAGCAATCCCTATATTTCTTGTATATTTTAAATCCCTTGCCATTATGATTAAAATCTAAAGTGTGAGAATGCTTTATTGGCTTCTGCCATTTTATGGGTATCGATTCTTTTCTTGACCGCGGCACCTTCCTCTTTGGAAGCAGCCAGAACCTCTGCAGCCAGTTTTCTGGCCATCCCTTTTTCATTTCTTTTTCTAGCGTAACTGATCAACCATTTCATCGCGGTCGATATTTTACGGTCTGGTCTGATCTGCATTGGAATTTGAAAGGTAGCACCCCCGACACGTCTACTTCTGACCTCTACATGGGGCATTACGTTGGACAATGCATCCTTCCAAAGCTCCAGTGAGGTCTTTTCCTCATCCGTCTTTTTTTCCTCTACGATATCCATTGCATCATAGAAAACACTGAATGCAACCGATTTTTTACCATCCCACATCATCATATTGACGAAACGGGTTACCAACTGATCGTTGAATCTCGGATCTGGTAATAAAGGTCTTTTCTTTGCCTGTCTTTTTCTCATTACTTCTTTCTAAAGTTTTAGATTACGCCGCTCAACCCGACACCTAACATATCAAGGATGCGCAACTACAATCTTAATTTTACTTCTTTGGGCGTTTTGCTCCGTACTTAGACCTTCGTTGGGTTCTACCCGCTACACCGGCGGTGTCGAGCGCCCCTCTAACGATATGATATCTAACTCCCGGCAAATCTTTCACCCTTCCTCCCCTTACTAATACTATCGAGTGCTCTTGCAAGTTATGTCCTTCACCAGGGATGTAAGCGTTAACCTCTTTACCATTCGTCAAACGCACCCTCGCCACTTTTCTCATGGCAGAGTTTGGTTTTTTAGGAGTGGTAGTGTAAACACGGGTACAAACCCCTCTTCGCTGAGGGCATGAATCCAAAGCAGCCGATTTACTCTTCTTAGTAATCGTGGTTCTTCCTTTTCGTACTAATTGTGAAATTGTTGGCATACTATATTATTGTATAAAACTACCCCTTGTTTAAGGGTCGGCAAATGTAGTAATATTTACCAATAATTCAAACAGCCACCCATTAAATTTTAAGGTTTTTTTTCTTTGAGCAAAATTCTCTCCAAATAATCACTACCAACCACTTTTGTTAAGAATGGAAAAAACCTTTAACCAAATACCTGATTGCCAATTATGAATAGCATTATGAGACCTCCAACCAGTTAAACACAACGGTCATTAAGGAATTTTCAAAATTACCTGTGCTTATCTACCAGATACCTATTTCATCCGGCCCTTTTTCGGGTTACTGGCAATTAGTAGGATGATTCTTAAAGTTTTATTAATAAAGGCTTGGATTATTAGGATGCTTTTATGATTTTTACTTCTAGCTAATTCAAATATCTGAAAGATGAGAACAAAACTAAATGGATTCTTAACGCTATTGCTGGCGTTTGTTGTGCATATTTCGTTTGCACAGGAAAAAACGATCACTGGTACGGTGACAGACCAAGATGGCCTGCCGCTGCCGGGGGTCAACATTGTGGTTGAGGGCACAACTACGGGCACTCAAACTGACTTCGATGGCAACTACTCCATCAACGCCAGTCAAGGACAGACGCTACTTTTCACCTATATAGGGGAAAAGGACGTAAGGGTGGTAGTCGGCGCTGGCAACACCATTAACGTACAAATGGAAGAAGACGCACAAGCCTTAGAGGAGGTTATTGTTACAGCGCAAGGGATCAAACGAGAGAAACAGGCGCTTGGTTATGCCGTATCGGAGGTCGGCAGCGAACAATTGGAACAACGACCTGAAGGTGATGTTGGTAGAGTGCTTACGGGAAAAGCATCTGGTCTTAACATTACACAACAAAGTGGTCTTTCAGGATCGGGAACCAATATTGTAATCAGGGGGTTCAGTTCATTTAGTGGAAGTAACCAACCTTTATTCATCGTGGATGGCGTACCTTTCTCTAGTGAAACCAACTCTTCAGGCGCTGCCACAGGCAATGCAAACGATGACTTCATTAACGGAAACTCCGGGTCTAGTAGGTTTTTAGACCTAGACCCGAATAATATTGAAAGTGTAAATGTCTTGAAAGGTCTTGCGGCTGCAACCTTATATGGTACTCAAGGACGTAACGGGGTTATTTTAATAACAACAAAAAACGGTTCTTCTGCAGGAGCTGTTAAAAAAACAGAAATTACCGTTAATTCATCGGTCTTTTTCAATGAAATAGCTTCTTTACCTGATTATCAAGATGAGTTCGGGAACGGATTTGATCAAGCCTTCGGATGGTTTTTTAGCAACTGGGGACCAGGGTTTGACAGAGATGGCGTTGCCGGCTGGGGAAACGGTATCGATTCCAGACCTAATGTAGGTTTTGATGAAAATGGCACTTTAGCCCACCCCTATTCTACAGCTTCCAGTGCAACGGGAATTCCACAGGCCTTTCCTGAGTTTGAAGGAGCAAGGTATGAGTGGAGACCTTATGATAGTGTAGAAAAGTTTTTTAGGACGGGCGTGGTCACTTCCAATTCCCTAAACGTTCGTGGCTCTTCAGATGATGGCAAAGTCAGCTACAATGCAAATTTTGGACACCTGGACGACAAAGGCTTTACACCAGGGAACCAACTTCAACGATATACCCTTGGTGTTGGTGGTAGAGCCATTTTATCGAATAAGTTTACCGTATCGGGAACACTCAACTTTTCAAATACCGATTTTGAAACACCTCCTGTAGCAGCAAGTACCGGTAACGGAGCATTTGGTACCGGTTCCTCTATTTTTGGAGAACTCTTTTTTACACCGAGGAGTGTAAGCATTCAGGACTTACCCTACCAAAACCCGATTGACGGATCAAGTGTATATTATCGTCAAAATAACAGTATTCAACACCCCTTATGGACCGTGAATAATTCTGGGTTCCGCCAAGTCACCAATAGAGTATTCGGGCAGTCTTCCCTTAATTACAGCATTAACGACAACCTTAATATCTTGTATCGTTTTGGACTAGACGTATTTAGCGAAAACAACACCAACTTCCAAAACAAAGGTGGGCGCGGTCAGTCTGATGCTGCTTTGGTCAGTGGTATCTACCAGACCTGGAACAACACCAACACGATCCAAAATCATGATATTATTGTCAACGGTGATTATGATCTTTCCGAAAGGGTGGGTATGACCTTCAACTTTGGAGCCACTTCCAGAAGAGAGGTTTTCGACAGAAACGGAGTTGCAAGTAACGGCCAGCAAGTATTTGACGTCTTTAGACACGTAAACTTTGCCAACCAGAACGAAATACAGTTTCTTCAGGAACGAAATATTGCCGGAGTATTTGCCCAAACAGATTTTGATTACGATCGCTGGGCTTACTTAACCTTGGCCGCAAGGAATGACTGGGTATCTAATTTAGATATAGAGAACCGCTCTGCCTTTTATCCGAGTGCCAGTGTTTCCTTTATTCCAACGACTATCATTGATGGTTTAAAAAGCCAGAACGGAATCAACTATCTAAAGATCAGAGCCGGTTATGGAACTTCTGCAAACTTTCCAACCGGATTCCCTACGGTATCCGTATTGAATATCAACACCCAATTCTTTCAGGATGAAGGTGTAGATGTAGTTACCAACTCTGTTGGCAATCGTTTGGGAAACCCAAACTTGAAACCAGAACTACTTTCAGAATTTGAAGTAGGTATTGAGTCTCGGTTATTTAATAATCGCGTTACACTCGACGCCTCTTACTATAGCAGAACAACTACCGATTTGATCGTAGATCGTCCTTTAGATCCGACTACCGGTTTCACCGCTCAGCAGACAAACGTTGGAGAAATCCAAGGTGATGGTCTAGAAATAGATTTGGGAATTGATATTTTCAAAAGTGAAAATCCCGAAGGTGTAAATTGGTCGCTCAATGGTAACTTTACCACCAATAATTCAGAGGTAGTAGATTTAGGACAGGATACCGACCTCATCGTCTTTGCCGGTGCGAATGGCAATTTGGGCAACGCCGCTATCGAGGGAGAACAACTCGGTGTAATTGTCGGTAGTAAAATAGCGACGAATGACGCTGGGGAGTTCTTAGTGGACAGTGCTGGTGATTATGTTGAAGAGCAAGGACAATTTGTAATAGGTGATCCAAACCCGGATTGGATATTGAATGTCAACAATAATTTTTCATTTAGGAACTTCAACTTCTCATTTCTGTTAAATTACACGCAGGGCGGAGATATTTACTCTAGAACCGTTTCTACACTTCTCGGTAGAGGTTTAACAACCGATACCGTCGATAGGATCAACACCTTCATCCTCCCAGGAGTACAGCAGGAAGATGGAAGCCCGAATACGAAACAGATCAACAACTCTACGTTTTATTTTAACAACGTTTTGTTCGGACCCGATGAGTTAGGTGTTTTTGATGGAACGGTCATCCGTTTACAAGAAGTTGCCCTAGGGTATTCATTACCTTCAAAATTCTTGGATAAAACTCCTTTCGGATCTTTAACCTTTACATTGTCAGGTCAAAACTTGTATTACAAAGCGTTAAATGTTCCTGACGGTACTAATTTTGACCCGAACCAAGCTGGTCTTGGTGTAGGTAATGGTAGAGGGTTCGACTACTTGGCAGGACCAAGTGGAAGAAGATACGGATTTAGCGTTAAGGCTACCTTTTAAACTATAAATTGTAAAAAATATAACAATGAAAAATATCCATAAATATTTAGGTTTAGTCTTGTTGTCAGGGTTTTTCTTGATGAACTCCTGCGAAAGCGTTGAACTAGATCTAACAGAAAACCCCAATCAGTTAAGACCTGATCAATCTAGCGCGGACTTGTTCCTAAATTCAATGCAAGTAGATTTTGCTACTTTCACCGAATTGATGAGCTGGAATGGAGGAGATTTAGTTAGAATTAGCTATCTAAATGGCCGTAATTATCAAAACATAGCGAACTATGCACCCGCCCAGTTGAATTTAGAATGGCAATTAGCCTACCAAGCTGATGACGGCCAAGCGTTGGCCAGTGGCTTGGAAGTGAACGGTATTTTAGCGGACATTCGTGCTATGGCTCCGGAAGCGGAAGAGAGTGAACTTTTTTATCATTCAGGGATGGCACAGGTCATTGAGGCTTATACCATTGTCACCTTGGTAGACTTTTTTGGAGACGTACCCTACTCTGAAGCTATTCAAGGAGAGGGCGAGACACCGATTTTGAATCCAAATGTAGATTCCGGCGCTAGTATTTATGACGCTGCACTAATGCTTCTTGACGATGCTATCGCCAACTTTGAAAGAGAACCCTTGGTAGAACCTGCCA
This sequence comes from uncultured Flavobacteriaceae bacterium, assembly GCA_947493175.1. GTDB lineage: Bacteria > Bacteroidota > Bacteroidia > Flavobacteriales > Flavobacteriaceae > Pelagihabitans. Next base: position 799,422 of record CANLQD010000003.1, read on the forward strand.
ATGATTTTTATTACGATGGCAACTGGGGCAATTGGATAAAAGCGGCCAATACCCTAAAAATGAAGATTTACTTGCAAAGAAGACTGGTTGACCCATCCGCTATTGATAGCTTTAATGCCATTGTTTCATCAGAGGAATACATTGACGACACATCGGAAGATTTTCAATTTCAGTGGGGCACCAATCCGGTTCAACCAGATGTTAGGCATCCAAGATATGCCGACAACTACACCCCGTCGGGAGGAGCAGACTATCTTCCCAACTGGTTGATGAATTACATGAGTATTAACGAAGACCCAAGAATACGCTACTATTTTTACAGACAGGTAAACGCTGTTCCGGGACAAGAAATTGCACCTAACGAGGAAACAATTGCGTGTTCTCTTGAACCGACTCCCGCACACTATATAGATGGCGGCTTTACCTTTTGTACCCTACCGAACGGATATTGGGGTAGAGACCACGGACAAAATGCAGGTATTCCGCCAGATGGTTTCACAAGAACTATTTACGGTGTGTATCCTTCCGGCGGTAAATTCGATGATAGTAGTTTTGATGGATTGTCGGTAGGTTCTGGTGCCGGAGGCGCAGGAATTACCCCAATACTTTTGGCATCTTGGGTAGATTTCATGAAAGCGGAAGTAGCCATGCTGACCAGCCCTGCTGCAGGCAAGCAATTGTTATTGGACGGAATCACGAAATCAGTCGCTAAAGTGAGAACCTTTGGATCTTTGGATAGTGGCGCCAACCAGTCTTTTGCCCCTACGGATGGTAATGTTACAAACTTCATCAATAATGTAGATGCTGCCTTTGATGCGGCCAGTGATAGTGGTAAATGGGATTTATTAGCGGAGCAATATTTTGTCTCCTTATTCGGGAACGGAATCGATGGTTACAATTTTTACCGTAGAACCGGTCTTCCTACCACTTTGCAGCCAAACCTGGAACCCGAGCCCGGAGCTTTCATTAGATCCCTGAACTACCCTGCCGATTTTGTGAACAATAATTCGTCGGTAAATCCAAAGGCAGATCAGACTGTTCAGGTTTTTTGGGATACAAATGCCGCCTCACCGACCTTTCCTGCGGCCAACTAATCAATAATTATAAAATTCATACGTATTATGAAAAAATATATAAACAAAATAGCAGTTCTCAGCCTAGCGTTGGGAGTCATCTGTTCCTGTGACGACGATGAAAAGGTAGTAGACCAGATTCTGGAAGAAGTAGGAACCGGAGCCGTCCTTAGAACCATTGATGAAGACAACGACCTGGTGTTTAACGACGAAACGGATTCTTTTGATGCCGGATCGGCCTATACGATCATATTGGAAGAGCAAGATGCCGAAGGCGGAGCTCTTTTACAATCAGTTGATATCTTTGTGAACTTTGATGATAACTCACCGGTTATATCCGGCACGGATACCTTATTAATATCTACCTCAGAGGTACCGCTACAAACGTTGAGTGCAGCTGATTTTAGCCAGGGAGATCGTGGTCTTCCACAGACTACGGTTTCTTATACCTCCGACGAGCTCATTGCAGCAACAGGCATCGATGAATCGTTGGTTATTGGTAAGGATAGATTTGAATTTAGAATGGTTTTGACCCTTACCAATGGCGAGGTATACACAAATACCGATGTTGGGGGGCCAGTTAGCGGTGGTTCATATTTTTCGGCACCTTTCGAATACTTCCCGGTAATTGCTTGTTCCATTACAGAAAGTTTGGCAGGTACCCATAGTTATGTGGCGACTAATATTATTCCCGCACCTGGTGGCGGAGGTGATTGTTCGGGTGGTGACCTAGCAGGTACTGTAACATGGTCCGAAACAGACGACGAAGGTGTATATGCTTCTTCCGATATGAGTTTTGGACAGTTCGACGATTGCTATGATGGTAGGGGTGCAGCAACCGGAGAGGACATCACCATTGAATGGGACTGTACAAATCTAGCGCCAGATGGGGAGGTTTATCTAAAAGACGGAGTTGTAATTCCGGATGATGACGATGAAGATGAGGAAATTACGTACAACTACTCCATCACCAATGTGAGTGGACCCGAAATGACGATTGAGTTCGCCAATTCTGCAGGGGATCGGGGAACCGTTGTATTGACCAGGGAAGGCGGAGTAGATTGGCCGGTAATTTTTACGGCGAACAACTAATACATACGCTTACTATTATTATATCATATTAGTATCAAAACATACTAATATGAAACAAAACAAAAAAGAGCGGAGGCCAGCCTCCGCTCTTTTTTGTTTTGTTTTCGAATGTTCGCCGACCATAAAAGCCTATGCAAACCACTTTTAAACCCGTATTTTGGTAAAAGCACCTCTTTCGGGAGTTCAAATTATGAGTGCCAAGTTACCGTGGCATCCGTTTTTTAACTTCTGGCTATGCCAAAACGCTACATTTACATTCGATTCAATATAGAAAACTTACGCTCTGTAGGCAATGGTGAAATAGAGAAACGAATATCCATGCCCTATGGAACATACATCAATACTTTCGTTAAGCTTATGGTGTGTATTAGGCATGATCGGTAGTTGATGACCGATATGTTTTAGTACTACTTTAGCAGAGACCATGGAGGCAGCGTTGTACGACTCGTCAACGTCTCCAAAATCAAATCACCAAGAACGATGTTTTAGTTGCCTAGCGGACCTCCATAGCAATATCATAAGCTTTTACAAAAAAACCGTTGGATGTCTCTTGGCCTGGCAAAGCATGTAACAAGCAGGAAACACTCTGGCATATCTTGCCCCTAATCGGAGAGCACCATCTTACACTGATAATTATACTACTTTGTATCTACGTCGCTGAATCGGAAGTGTTTAACGATTTGTATTTATCCACATGTTTCCGGCAGCTACAAATTATTATAATAATAAAAGACCTGAACCATATCTTTTGATTGTTTGAGATCCAATCTGCTATTCGAAACAAAACTTTTCATTTTTTTTTGTTTTGCCTTATCATCATTTTTAAACAAAGCCATTATCCCTTTTTTAGTAGGGCTTAAATAAGAGATTTGTTTTTCATCCTTATCAAAATAATAGTATTCTTTTTGTGCCACAAACCTACTAGGTACGGGAAGCTCAAAGGAGGTAACGGCCTCTTTCCCTTCCTTATACTTTTTTAATCGCCGTTCATATAGAATGGCATCCTCGGTTTCTACCAGTCTAAATAAATGTCCTTTTACCAATTCCTTCTTTTTATTGAAGAACTCCCTAAAATCAACCCTATCATTCCCTATCTTACAATAAATATCTTGCTGCTTTATCAGTTTAACTATGGTCGTATCCGAAATTTGAATTTTAAACTGTACCTCATCATTATACCCATCGTACCGAAAATAACCGTCACCCTCAAATCCGTCAGAGCTGTAAATCGCTCCTTTTAAGAATGCCTCCACAACAAAAGGAGACCCTTTGATAGTTTGTGTTTCCGGCACGGCTTTTCTGTTACTATTATTCTGTTGAAACACAAATTGCGCTAACGGTTGCCTCCCAATAGACTCGTTATCCGCATTGTAATTTGCAGGAACCTGTGCGGCCCCCGGAAAGAAATTCAAACAAAAAAGCGCCACTAACAGAACAGCATTCTTCATACCCGTAATTTTACGATTAGCAATCAAGTAAATATAACAATAAGAAGTTAGTAGGTAAAGTCATAAGTATTAAATCTCGGTCATAAAAAATACCGCATTTCAAGAATTCAACACTACCTTTTCTGACCCATAAAAAGTGTTATAAAATTGAATTCCCCTACAACTGTCAACACGGTAAAGGCAACTTAGCGAGATAGTCGTTTGTCGCATGTCCTTGAATTTCACCATGATCATACTTTGGACAATTAATCCAAAAACCTTTCTAAGTGGTACAACACCTAAGGACAGGTGAAGAAAAACCTAATATTCTTTTGCAATAGGTTACGATGTAGTATCTTCATATTATTCCTACTTCACTTGAAGTAATTGCCACTCAAGGATGTTTACTTTTAAAACTCGTTATAACCATTGCATGGAACAAAGAACAGAACTTGAACAACAATTAAAAGAAATCGCCGATATTCTCTCCCAAAAATATACCGATTCCCAAAATGTAGGAGTTATAGCGGGCATATCTGGCATGGCACTTTTTCAGTTTTACTATTCAAAGTATTTAAATGTAGATACCTATTCGGAAATAGGGGTGGATATGATTGCCCATTGTGTCGAAAAAATCAACAATGGCTACTCTTTCCCCACTTATTCTAATGGGATAGCTGGGTTGGGGTGGGCCATTCAACATCTTAAAAACGAAGAATTCATAGATATCGATTGCGATGAACTGCTTTCACCTTTTGATGACTATTTATACCAACAAATGATGTTTCATTTGAGAAGTGGAGACTATGATTTTTTACATGGCGGCATGGGCTACGCTTTTTACTTTTTCAGCCGTTACCGTGCTTCAGAAGGTTCTGGACCAAAAGAGCGTTATAAGTCCTACATTTTGGATTTTATTGAACAACTGAACAATCTGGCAATAACTGCTGGAAATACCTTAAAATGGGAATCGACAGTAGACTTTGAAAAAGGCACGAAGGCATATAACCTCAGTCTATCCCATGGTATCTCAAGCATTCTAAGCTTTTTATCCCGCTTACATAGATTCCGTGATTTTAAGGCAGCTACCGCAAACCTTATCAGAGGTGCCTCAAATTATATGCTAAGCAATGAAACAAAAGACCTTACAAACCTTTCATTGTACCCAAGTTGGGTAGAAAAAGGAACCGTCGCTGAATACAACAGTAGGCTTGCCTGGTGCTACGGGGATTTAGGAATCGGAATTTCTTTAATGGAGGCAGGAGTATCTCTTGAAGATTCCAGGTTACAGCAACAGGCCCATCAAATATTGGAGCATACGACGCAAAGAAAAACAACTGAAGAAACATCGGTAACCGATGCCGGAATTTGTCACGGATCTTATGGTAATGCACAAATCTATAGAAGCCTATCCAAGCAAGCCGAAAAGTCATCGTTTGAGCACGTATCCGATTTTTGGATAGCGGATGGCATTCAAAAAGCGATACACAAAGACGGGTATGCAGGTTACAAAAAGTGGAATCCCCTTGAAAATCGCTGGGAAACGGAATTATCGTTACTGGAGGGTATTGCCGGGATCGGACTAGCTATTATAGACAAACTGTCTGATGAGCCTAATTCCTGGGATGAATGTTTAATGATCGGTTAACAATCTTGATAATAAATAATTGTAGATGAAAAACCCTTATGACCATTTTCCCCAATTTGTGCTCAGGACCCCTGTTTTTGATTTCGAATTTTTTAGGGCCCTAACTAAAGAAACCCCTATTCAAAATAAGTCCTTTCAGGAAATTTTTAACGATCCTCTTATAAAGGAATCTTGTTTTTTGGCATCTCCTACACTTTATTTCGAAATTGAAAAATGGTGTGATGAACCTTCCCGTTCAAAAAAAGAAAAAAAGCTACGATTTTCATTATTGAAGTATTTGACACGAATGTCTACCCGATGTACGCCCTTTGGTCTTTTTGCAGGATGTGGCCTAGGTAGTTTTCAAGAGAATACCACCATTATAAACAGCGGGCCGGGACAGAACACCAGACACACGCGCTTAGATATGAATTACCTTGTGGCTCTTTCCCAAGATTTATCCAAAAGAAAGGATATTCAAAGGCAACTACGGTACTATCCTAACTCAAGCGTTTATAACAGTGGAGAAACCTTAAGATATATTGAATATTACTATGTGGATAGCAGGAGACATCATCATATCGTTGAGGTCGAGCATTCTGATTATTTAAGAAAGGTATTGGACCGAGCTTCATCGGGTGCCTATCTCACGAATTTGATCGATGCGTTGGTAAAAGAAGACATAAGCAAAGATGAAGCCAAAAGTTTTATAGACGAACTGGTAGAAAGTCAGTTACTGGTCAGCGAACTGGAGCCCTCCGTTTCCGGGCTTGAATTCATGCTCCAGATCCAGAACCTTTTAGAGACTTTACCAGACACCAAAAAAGAAATAAACTTCCTAAATATCGCACAAAAAAGGCTCTCCGATCTTGATGGACATTTAGGTAATTCTCCAAAATCGTATCTCGGATTAAGCGAATTTCTCAAAGAATATGAAACTTCGTTCGAGCTAAAATACCTGTTTCAAACCGACATGGAGATAAGACCTAAAAAAAATGAATTATCTATAAACATCGTCGAAAGTATCAAAAAAGGCATGGTACTTTTTAACAAGATGACCCCGCCAAACAAAGAAACCAATCTTTCGAAATTCAAAGAGGCCTTTTATGAGCGCTATGAGGAGAGAGAGATGCCGTTGGCCAAGGTACTCGATATTGAGACCGGCATAGGGTATATTCAAAATAGAGGGAGTGGCGACATTAATCCCCTCGTAGACGATATAGTACTTCCTGCACAGGAAGATCCATTTGATAAGACTTCGGTAAATTGGAACAAAACCCTAAAAATCTTAGAGAAAAAACTAATTCAATGTGATAGAAAAGGAGATACTAAAATCACTCTTAATGATAATGATTTTAAAGATTTGCCCGTAAATTGGGACGATTTACCTGATACGCTTTCGGCAATGGTAAATCTAATCCTGGAAGATGGTGCAGAGAAAATACGATTTTCCGGTGTCGGTGGTTCTAGTGCGGCCAATCTTTTAGGCCGATTTTGTCACGGAGATGACCGTTTAAACTCCTATACGCAGACTATTACAGACGTAGAAAAACAGATGAACTCCGAGAGGGTATTAGCCGAAATCGTTCATCTACCTGAAGCGAGGGTGGGCAATATCTTAATGCGTCCATCATTTCGAGAATACGAAATTCCTTATTTAGCAAAATCAGGACTAGAATCTGAAAAGCAAATCCCCGTCCACGACCTGTATCTTTCCATAAGAAACGATCGCATCGTTTTACGTTCCAAAAAACTCGGTAAAGAAGTCGTTCCCTGTTTGACAAATGCGCACAATTTTTCGTTCAATTCACTACCAATTTATCACTTTTTGTGCGATATGCAATCTCAAAACAAACGTGCCGGACTCTATTTTAATTTTGGGTTTTTAGAACATCGCGATTTTTTACCCCGGGTAGAATACGGGAACCTAATTCTTCATGAAGCCAAATGGAAGATTCAGAAAGAGCAGCTACAGCCATTGATAAAAAAAAGCGAAAATCTTACAGAGCTGTCAAAAGAAGTTGATTTATGGCGTCAAGCGCTAAAGCTTCCTCAATATGTCTTGCTCGCGGAAGGGGACAATGAGTTGCTTGTTGATTTAAAGAATATAACTTCGGTTCAAATGTTGTTGGACACTGTAAAAAATAGATCAGAGTTTTTACTCTCAGAGTTTCTATTCGCCGATGACGGTATCGTAAAGTCTGAAAAAGGACATTATACAAATCAGATAATAGTCTCTTTTTATCATAAGGAAAAGCTGGAATCGCAAAAGAAAAGCCAAAGATGAAAGAAACAATAAAGCGAAATTTCAGTATTGGTAGCGAATGGTTGTATTATAAAATATATACGGGCCACAAAACGGCAGACCTCCTTTTGACGCAGGTTGTCAAACCCATATCGGAAAAATTGATAAAATCGAACCTAATTGACAAATGGTTCTTTATCCGGTATTCAGACCCAAAACATCACGTTAGATTGCGTTTCCTATGTCCTGACATCCGAAACTTAGGCGCAATCATTTCAACCCTCTACGAACCGCTTAACCAACTGTTAAAAGAAGACCTCGTCTGGAAGGTACAACTTGATACGTATCAAAGAGAACTTGAACGGTATGGAAAAAACACGATGGCACTTTCCGAAAGCTTGTTCTATCACGATAGTGTAGCTACTGTTCAATTCTTAGATTTAATAGAAGGTGACGAAGGAGAACAGCTACGTTGGTTGTTTGGGTTGCGTTCCATAGATCACCTTTTAGACTCTTTTGAATACACCCTGGAGCAAAAACTATCTCTAATGAACAACCTAAAAACAGGTTTTGGATTGGAGTTTGGCATGTCGCGACCGCTAAAAAAACAATTAGACGACAAATATAGGAAAGAGCGAAAAAACATCGAAAGCTTTATGGTATTCACAGAGGAAAGTGACCCTGATTATGAACCCATATTAACGGTCTTGGAGAAAAAGAAAAGACAGCTTTCCCCCACCATACAATCTATACTTCTTCTTAAAAAAGAAAATCGTCTCTCCTTGGAACTCAACAACTTCATGGGAAGTTATATACACATGCTGATGAATCGCTTGTTCAAATCGAAGAACCGCCTCAATGAGATGGTCTGTTATGATTTTTTATATCGATACTATCGAACCACGCTCGCGATTCGAAAAAAGCATCAAAAATAGTTTGATACCTAGAGCACGTTTTTCACATAGCTGTTTACGAACCACTGCACAGACTTCCAATATGCATTGCTGATAAGAGATGGCTTTTCGCTCTTTTATAAATATTTCTTATAATACTTATTAACAAAACAAATGGTTAATCTTTAGCTAAAAGTAGTATTAAAATTAATAATTATTATTACTTTTCTTACAGCTAATTAAAAAAACTATAAACATGAAAAAAGGGAAGACAATTGGGTTGAGTCTCAACAAAAAAACAATTTCCAAGTTTACGGCAAACTATCTTTCAGGAGGTTCTTCACAGCACACCAATGATAGCTGTCACTCAGAAATAGCGACAAGCTGTATGTGCACCATGGCACAGGCAGGATGTGGACCAGCTCCAGGGCCAAGTCCAGGAGGGGGCGGTGGAGGAGACCACACCCAAGGCTCGTGGTGCAAGTGCAAGTAATCAACTAAAGCCGCCCTCTGGGCGGCTTTGTTCGTTCCCGTAGTACATTATCTCCATCGCACGAACACGATGGTCTTTCCTTTAAATGGCATTCGCCTTACACTGGTTTTCTATAGGGAGATGGAGATAGCACGATTCTTGATCTGAGAAAACTTATGGCACGATTTGTTTACAAAAACTAGTGTTTCGCATAGTATATATCTTCTAAAAGTGATTGAATAAACATATGTTATCATACCGTTAAATACTAAACAAACGTCTTATTATCCTTTCACATTATGTAACTTATAAATTCTTGCATCTATACAATTATCATTATAAAGTAGAATTCTTAAAAATGTGAACCATGAGAAAAAGTAAGAAAATCGGTCTTAAGCTTAGAAAAAGAACAATTTCAAATTTCAAAACCATACAGTTGAGAGGTGGTAGCAGCCATGCGCCTACAACCGTGCCTCACCCCGCTTCCCAAGACCCGTGTAGCGGAAGTGTTGAACAACCAAAAGAATCCAAAAACTGCAAGTGAACTAGTGAAACTAGTGTATATGTGCCTTAACGGTTAAGGCATGTGCATACGTTTCCGGTTAATGGAGATGTTGGTCTCAGGTTTTTTGGGAAACCCTTTTTAAAAGTTGACTGTCGTTAGTTAAATATGTTGCTTAACGGAAGTTATGGGAAAGAAATTTTCTCTAGTAATTTTTTTCAATCATTGATTCAACATACAGTTCGTGAAAAAGCTTAGACTGCTTCGATTAGTAAGAAAACCGCTATAATAGCGGTTTTTTTATACCTGATAAAAACTTTTACCTTTCTAAAATGCATTATGCATAGCTAATCCTCCTTCAAAGATTCTCTTTTAACACTTACTAATTAGCCTGAGTGGATTTACATATTCTGGAACAAATCACAAAAACCAGATCATTCTACTTTTAGCCCTACACATACTCAATACACTTCTACCACCTATCCCTTCAACTAAATAGTGAACAAAACATAATGAGAACTAATATTCAACACTTTTCATTTATCAAAGATTAATAATTTTAACAATAATTTTTATACAAAAAAGTGTAGTATCTATATATTTACTATGTAATCCTATAAAATTTCTAATCATGAAAAAAAGAAAAAGATTAAGCCTTTTATTGAACAAAAAAACCATTTCCAACCTAAACTCTAAAAGCCTTGAAGATATAAATGGTGGTTCCGTCCCTCGTACTACCCAAATTTGGAATACCTGTATTGCGGGTTGCCAAGCACCAGGTGATACTAGGGATTGTGCTGATTAATAGGGTCTTTTTTTAAACATCGTGGTAAGATGTTGAACTGATAAAAACCTTTCTCAATCCGTTAGTCTCAAATTCGATAAAAGCCATTAGGTTTGTATTTTGTAAATCAGCATAACTACAAAGCTATCGTACTACTATTTGTTTCTAACTCCGTATTAATCGAATTGTTCTACTTCTTACCACATTTTCTTTATTGCCTATCAAAAACTTTTCGCAGTTGATAAAAAACACGCTGAAGAATGGTCAACTCCTCGGTAACGATTTCTGCGGTTCCTTGCATCTCTTGTTTAAAGTCGATTTGCTTTCCAAAGGAAGTGGTAAGACTATCAAGTTCAACAAACAACGTGTACAAGGCCTCTTCGCCCTGTTTGGGGACCTCGGATATGGATTTTATTTCACCAGTTAGACTTCCCCACTCTTCAAAAGGATAATTCGCCAATTTGATGATTACGGTCTGACCTACTTTGACCTTTCCTGAATTTCGAATCGGCAAGGCCACCCTTCCGACGATACCTTCCAAATCATGGGGCACCACCGTAAAAAGAGTTTCCCCAATGGTTACATTTTGATATTGATTCCAAATGTCAAAAACGGTTACTTTTCCGGCTATGGGGCTTTTCAACAAGTACTGCTGTTCCCATTGTAAAAGATCGTTACTCAAGGTCTGATATGCCTTGTCCAATTGCTGTTTATACGTATTTTCAAATTCGGTTCCCTGAATATTGGATTTGGTCAATAAGTTGTTAAAATTGGCAATGGCTATTTGAGTATTGGACATTGCGGTCAGGAAACCTTCATATTGTTGCTTATCCGCCAAATATTCCCTAGAAGCACTTTCGAATTCGGCTTGGGAAATTACCCCTTTTTCAAAGAGTTTTTGATTGCGTTCATAACTACTTTTAGAAAGATCCAAATCTTCTTTAAAAATGATCAGTTGTCGCTGCTGTTTGCTCAAAAACTTTTTTTGTTCCGATAATTGCTTCGCAATCATCGCTGATTCCTTTTCGTTGGGAGAGAGCGCATTGAACAAAATGTAATTCTGATACTGCGTCAAAAACTCCCCATACGACAGTTGTATAGAACCGAGATCCAAATAAGGAGGGTATAGCGCTCTAAGTGAATCTAGCGATAGTACGGTTGCCTTAAAAGTTGTAAGCTTGTCGCGTAGATATAGGACGTCTTTCAGATTGGCCGTATTTTCAATCTCTGCCAGCACCTCTTCTTGCGCAATCTCTTGATTCGCTTCAACAAAAATATGGGTTAGCCTTCCTGTCATATTAGCCTTTAAATATACCGGAGGGTTCTTACTGGTAATAACGATCTGGGCAGAAATCACATCGTTATAACTGATGAGGGCGGCTCCAAGAATTACCATCACCACGATTACAAAAACTACGGAAATACCCGAACGCACGACCCAATTGGGAGCACGACCCAAGATTTCCTTCACCTGATCGGAACGTTCATCGAGTAAACCAATTTTATGATGTATGTCCTCTTCTTCTTTTTGCATATGTTAGTTCCCCAATTCCAATTGATTCTTCACCAAGGCATAATACATTCCCCTTTTTACGGTCAGCTCCGTATGGTTGCCTATCTCGATGGCCCTTCCCTTATCCAAAACAACTATTTGATCGGCATTCTTTACGGTACTCAGCCGATGTGCTACGACAACGACTGTTTTTCCTTCGTAAAATCTCTCCAGTTTATTCATAATCTCCTTTTCATTATTGGCATCCAGTGCACTGGTCGCCTCATCAAAGAATATGTAGTTCGGGTTTTTATAAACCGACCTGGCAATCAAAATACGTTGCTTCTGGCCACCGCTTACATTTGTACCACTACTACCAACTTTAGAATTGAAACCAGATGGCAATTGAACAATAAAATCTTCAATGTTGGCAATATCCACAGCGCTTAAAAGGCGCTTCTTGTCAACCACTCCTTCAGAGTCCGATTCCGTTATATTTCTAACAATGGTGTCGCCAAACAGAAAACCATCTTGCATAACACTTCCACAGTTTTTTCTCCAAAAAGAAACACCGAAATTCCTTAATCGGGTATTCCCCACGAGAATTTCTCCCGTTGTAGGCTCGTAGAATCTCAAAAGCAATTTAATCAAGGTCGTTTTCCCGCTACCACTGGCACCTACAATAGCTGTAACTTTTCCTTCAGGAATGGTAAAGTTTAAATCATCCAATACCAAGGGGGAGCCTTTTCCACCATAGCGAAAGCTAAGATTCTTTAACTGTAGACTTTTGGTTTCGGGCAACTCTTTTACCATATCTTCATCGGAAAGCTCTTCGTCCTGTTTTGAGTGAATCTCGGCCAAGCGTTCCAAGCTTATCTTTGCATCCTGTCCCGTTTGAATAAAAGTGATAAAGTTGTTAATAGGAAGGTTCAACTGGCCTATGATGTATTGTACCGATAACATCATACCCAAAGTGAGACTACCATCGATTACCGATTTGGCAGCGATAAAGGTGATCAAGATATTCTTAAGTTCATTAAAAAATTGCCCGCCGGTGTTCTGTGTTTGCGAAAGCGCCAAACTTTTGATGGACACCTTGAACAGTTTTACCTGTATTGCCTCCCATTCCCATCTTCTTCTTCGCTCGGAGCCGTTGAGCTTTATTTCTTGCATCCCGGAAATAAGCTGATAGATGCTACTTTGGTTATCCGCTGCTTGGTCAAAGCGTTTGTAATCCAACTCTTCTCTCTTTTTAAGAAAAAGAAGTGTCCAACCGATATAAATAAAAGACCCGATAAAGAATGTCGCAAAGATTCCCCAGTCGTAATACGCTAGAACAATACCGAATATCACTAGGTTAAAAGCAGAGAAAAGCGTGTTCAAGGTGGTACTCGATAAAAAATCCTGTATACGATCATGATCATAGATCCGCTGTATGATATCCCCCGTATTTTTAGAGTCAAAAAAGGAAATCGGCAGGCGCATGAGTTTAATGAGAAAGTCAGAGATCAAATTAATGTTGATCCTACTGGTCATATGCAGTAAGATCCATCCTCTTATCAAATCTACCGTGGTCTGCGAAACGAAGAGCATCAACTGTGCAATTAAAATCAGGTAGATAAAATGGAGGTTTTGGTAGTTGATGCCATAGTCGACAACGGCCTGTGTCAAAAAAGGGAATATCAGTTGAAGTAGACTTCCTACCAAAAGGCCCAGCATCAATTGGGCTATGTATTTTTTGAAAGGTTTAAAATACCAAAACAAAAACTTGAAACCATAATCGCTTTTCTCCTCTAGGTCATTTTCATAGAATCTTGGGGTCGGTTCCAATAAAAGCAAATAACCTTCCGAGTCTTCATCAGCGTTTTTCCCTATCCATCCGTTTAAAAAGTCTTTTTTTGAATACTGTACCAAGCCATGAGCAGGATCCGCAACATAGACGGTATCTTTTTTGATTTCATAGACCACCACAAAATGCCTTTGGCGCCAATGTGCTATGCAAGGAAAAGGCACCTCTTCGATCATGGTCGTATAGTCCAAGCTTACCGCTAGGGTATGATACCCTATTTCTTCGGCCGCCTCTGCTATGCCGCCCATCGATACCCCTTCACGGGTAATGTTTGCCTTTCTTCTTAGGAAATCCAAGGAATACGACTTGCCATGGTGCTTGGCTACCATCCGCAGACAGGTAGGCCCACAATCCATTTGATCCAACTGTTTGTAAAAAGGAAACTTTTTAAAAGGCATGGTTAAATATAGGACTATTACCCTAAACACGACAGTAAAATTATCTCAATAGTTGTTGTTAATCCTCACTTAATGTAACCCATTATACTATTTATATTCAGCATCTAAAAAAGAACCTCTCACTAAAAGCGGTCTAGTTCTTTTCATATAGTGGACCCGCTCAATTTTCCAGAAATGAAAAAAGACCAAGAAAACCTTACAACCAAACGTAATTACGATTGCTTAAAACGTCTTTTGTATCCCGTAACCGATGATACTTTCTTATACCAAGAAAACAGAAACATAGCACCTTACTTGCCACCTTTTTTGTAAAAGCCTCTAATTACAAAGAAACGGCTTCCAGGAACATTGAAAACCTTCAACAAAAGATCAAAATAGATGCCATTACCTTTTAACCGTATATATCAAAACATCTAGCTGCCATTTCTTAATATACGATTTGGAATCACACTTTTAGAGCAACGACTAAATTGTAGTCTTTTGTTTTGGTTAACAAAAAACCCAAACAATGGCCTTAGAATTTTAAGATTTTCTTTAATAAATACGTAATAAATTTTGATAAAAACAGATTAAAACCACTTATAATTAACTAGTTAGGTGCAAATAATCCAATCATTAAAAACATTTGCATATTTAACGTATTATTAAGACTTTTGCAGCAGCTAATTCAAATAATTAAAAAATGAGAACAAATTTTAAAGGAATTTTAACGCTACTGTTAGCGCTTGTTGCTCAAGTAACATTCGCGCAGAGCAAAACCATTACCGGTACGGTCACTGACCAAGACGGTTTGCCTTTGGCCGGTGCGGCCGTTATTTTGAAAGGAACCACGTCAGGTACCCAAACCGATTTTGATGGAAACTACTCTATTTCGGCAAGCGAAGGAGATGTTTTGGTCTATTCGTATTTAGGTCAAAAAACTGCTCAACGTACAGTCGGATCTAGTAACGCCATCAATGTTCAACTCGAACAAAGCGCACAAGCTTTGGACGAGATTATCTTAACTGGGGTTGCCCAAGGTACTTCCCAAAAGAAGTTGGCTTTCAAGGTTGAGACCGTAAGCCCTACTGGAGTTCAAACTGTACCTACTCCTGATGCCGCATCTGCATTAATAGGTAAGGTTGCAGGTGCCCAGATTATACAAGGTGGTGGTAACCCCTTAAGACAGTCAGCCATTATCCTTAGGGGTGCTAGTTCTATTGAAGGACCAACCAATCCTTTGATTATTGTAGACGGTATCATCACTGAAGGTGGGCTGAATCAGTTCAGTACGCAAGACATCGAATCCATCGAAGTGGTTAAAGGTGCTGCAGCCTCTTCACTTTATGGTTCTTTGGCAGGTAACGGGGTTGTACAAATCATTACTAAGAGAGGTACGACCGACAAGCCTCGCGTTAAATTACGTTTTGAGAATGGTTTTTCTGAAACACAAAACGACTACCCGTTGGCTAAAAACCATGACCGTTTGTTAGATGCGAACGGAAACTTTGACTTAAGTAGTGGTGCTATCGTGGCTGATCCAGATGGGATTTTTGACAATCCCTGGCCAGGTCAATTGATTAACAACGTTGAGGAGTTTATCTCATCTCAACCTTACAACCAGATTAGTTTTAGTGTATCTCAAAACTTGGAAAAAGTAAATTATTACTTTTCTACGGAACAAACAGAGGTACAAGGTATCTTGAACGGCTTAGACCCTTTTAAAAGACAAAATGCGCGTTTAAATTTGGATATCAACTTTAACAGCCGCCTGAAACTAGAATTGACCAATTATATAGTTAGACAGACCGGTACTGAAGTAACACAAGCAGGTCAGGGAGACAATGTATTCTTTAACTTGCTTACTGCAAACCCCACGGTACGACTTGACCAAAGGGACGAATCCGGTAACTTTATTCCATTTTTTGATGGGAACGGATTCATCAATGAATACCAGAACCCATTATATGTGGCTACCAACCAAAGATTCGATAATGAAAACACTCGTTTGGTTTCCTCAGGTACCCTCAAATATAATCTTACAGATAATTTGGTACTGGAAGGTCATTTATCAACTGATCGTGGTCGTAACCGGTTCGTTAACTTTTTTCCAAAGGGTTATGTATCAGGTTCGCAATTCAACGCCAATACCGACAACGGTTTTATCTTTGACATTGACAGCGATTTTGCACGCGTCAACTCGTATGCACAGCTGAACTACAATACGAGTTTTGGAGATTTTAATTTGCGTAGTTCTTTACGTTATCTTCATGAAGACATTACCCGGTCGTTCAAGCGAGCGCAAAGTTCAAATTTTTTAACTGAAGGGGTTAACAACCTACAACAGGGAACCGAAAACATTCAAATCGGTTCGGGAGCATTTCGTGAGAAAACCCAAAATGTTTTTCTTACCGCCGATTTTGATTGGAAAGACAAGTTGATTTTAGGAGGTTTTATAAGATCGGATAGAAGTTCATTATTTGGTGAAGACAACAGGGACCAAATTTTTTACCGAGGGTCTTTAGCATATCGCTTGGGCGAAGATTTAAATGTAGACTGGTTAGACGAATTGAAGTTCAGAGGTTCCTACGGTACCGCCGGTCTTCGACCTGATTTTGGGGATATTTTTGAAACCTTTAATGTAAGCCAGACGGGAATTACGCCACTTCAAATCGGAAACCCAGACTTGCAGTCACCTACTATCAGCGAGCTAGAAGTTGGTTTTGATATGCAAATCTTGGGCAAACTTACATTGGCCGCTACCTATGCAAACTCGACTACAAAAGATGGTCTCTTGACCGTTCCATTGTCCGGTGCGGTACCAGGTGTACAGCAGGTGCAAAATGTCGCCGAAACCGCCTACGAAGGCTTTGAAGTTTCCTTCACGGGAACACCTATCGAAACGGAAAATGTGACTTGGGATTTTGGAGTTACCTTCGCCACTTTTGAGAATACTATTGAAAGTTTAGGTAATGTAGCGCCATTTAACCGTGTTATTCAAGGTTTTGCTGCCGGAGGTAGTGACGTACAGGTTGATAATGATCCTGCGGTGAACGTATTCCGCGTAGAACCAGGACAGCCTTTTGGCGCCATGTTCGGGAATCAATTGGTAAAATCCTTGGATGAGTTGACCGTACAGGATGGTGTGGTTATCAATGAAGGTTTAAATCTACCGTTATCTGCCTTCTCTGTAAATGAGTTCGGCCATGTAATCGTTACGGCAAATGAGAACCAACCAGGATTGGTCAACGCCGGTGGGGAGCAAGCGATTCGCAGATGGGATGCTAACACCAACCAATTGGCTGTTGGTCTAATCGGGGATACCAACCCTGATTTTAATATGGGTTTCCGAAACACGTTAACCTATAAAAACTTTAGACTATACGCATTGGTAGATATGCAAATAGGGGGTGATGTGTATAACTACACACGTCAATTCTTGTATTTCAACGACCGACATGCCGACCTAGATACGTTTGGTGCAGCAGGACAGCAGTCTTCCTATGCGAACGCAAGTTCAACCATATATAACGGTGCAGCTCCTATCGATTATTTTGTAGAAGATGGAAGTTTTGCTAAATTGAGGGAGGTTTCCTTATCTTATACCATAGATAGCGACATCCTTGGACCAAAAATCCCAATTGAAGCAATACAATTAACGCTTTCAGGTAGAAACTTGTATACTTGGACTAGCTATTCTGGTTACGATCCTGAAGTGGCCTTAAGTGGAAGCCCTATCTTTAGATTGGATGAGTTCTCTTTTCCAAACTTCAGAACTTTTGCGGGTTCTGTTCAAATAACATTTTAAAAAAAAAGCATGAAAAAACTATTTTATTTGGTGATTGCATTGACCATAGTGTCATGCTCACAAGAGGAATTTAACATTGGTAATCCCAATGAAGCTGATGCCGAAAGGGTATTAGCGAATGCGGCCGATTTTCAGAATTTTAATATTTCGAATCACTCCGCATTGTTCGATGGACAGATTGAGTTTACCGGAATCTATTTCAGAGGTCTGTCAGATCAATTTTCAACAACCAACGCATTTAGCGGGTTTTGGGATTTTTGTGATCAACCAAGACGTCAGATTATCAACTCAACTGCGAACGACGACTTGGCATTTCAAGCTGCAGGGCCTTGGAATGCATTCAACTCTGTCATCAACAACGCCAATATTGTTATAGGCAATATTGAGATTGATGGAGGTAGTGTAGAGTTAGATGGTACTGATTTGACGCAACAAGAGCTTGCAGGAGCTTATTTTGATAAGGGAGTGGCCCAAGGATATCTTGCTATGATATACAATCAAGCGTATATTGTAAATGCTGATACGGATCCAAACGCCTTGGAATTTTCAACCTATCAGGAAGTGTATGCGGCAGCTGTCACCAACATAGAGACCGCTCTGGATTTAGCGGGCGGCTCAGGGGAATTCTCTTATGCTGTATATCCTGGTGGTCAGGTTTTGGATGCAGCTTTGTTTACACAGCTTGCAAACAGTTATTTGGCGCGTATAAGCATCGCTTTGCCAAGAACGGATGCGGAAGCACAAGGGTTAGATTATAATAGCATCCTAGCATATGCGGAGAATGGCATTACCACAGATTTCAGCCCGGAAGCTACTGAGGCTGTATTCTTTAACAACCTTCAAGATTGGTCGTTGTTTTTGCTTGGTGATGGCGCTGGATACATGCCTACTGATCAAAAACTAATGCGTTTGGTCGATCCTACCTACCCCACCGATTACCCTACGGATGAAACGATTATTTTGGATCCCGTTGTGAGTAATGGTGATCCTAGATTTGAGGAAAATTACGAGTATGTAGCTGAAAATTTTGGATTTTTAAGAGCTTCACGGGGAAGACAGCTTTTCTCTAGTTACCGTACACGTAAGTTCTTTAATGGAAACGATCAGAACCAAACAGGATTGCCCACTAACATCATGAATGCTGCCGAAATGGATTACATCAGAGCAGAATGCTACTATCGTTTGGGTAATTTCGCAGCGGCAGTGGCTGCCTTGGATGATTCTCCACGTGCTACCGTTGCCGGTTTAAGCACCACAGCTGCCGGTCCTAACGTTTTGAACGCGCTACTTTATGAGGTTTCTATCGAATTGGATTTATCCTCAGGGATGGGAGTTGAATGGTGGTTTATGAGAAGACATGACATGTTGCAGGCTGGGTCTCCGACCATGTATCCAGTACCTGCTTCAGAACTTGAAATCTCGCAAGATGATATTTACACCTATGGAGGACCTGCTGCGGCCGGAGAAGAAGGTACCGCTTCCGGTGCAAATGATTGGAGAAATATCAATTTAGTGTATTAGTATAGTTCTATTCAACAACTTTGTCTTTGTAATTATAGACATTGGAAATGATAGGCGACACTTTATAAAAAAAGCCTGTGAAGTTTTTCACAGGCTTTTTTGTTTATTTGAATCATGTAAGGCGAAAGCTGTCTATATTTATCGTGATATTTCACAAGGTATTATTTTTTGATTATGAAAACCATATCGTACATCGTACTGTTAGCACTTTTATTGATAGGCTGTAACCAGCAGAAGGTCAAAAAAAACTGTATACGGTCAAAAGTCGTATCCATTGAATACAACACTTCCTTAGAATTAGATGCAACCGATAGTCTCTATATCGATGATTTGGTATTCAGACATACCAAACAATATGATAGTCTTTCTGCAAACCACCTGCTGCCTACCCGTGTCATGATCCATTTTGATACCGGTACCAAACAAATAACCTCAAAATCGAACAAAATAGACCTAGCCAGGGCGCTTGCGCGAAAATTAAAGGCTTCCGGAAACTATACAATTCTCAACGGGCCCGAATTAATTACTACAGGCATTCTCAAAATTAGTAGAACAGATGAAGAACAAATATTGATCTGCAATAGCGAGGGATACACGGCTAAAATAGAGCCCCTACCCTGATTATTTGTTCAGCTCCGTAAACTTGGTGCAATACATAGGCACTTCAAGCCAATAATACCAGTTTTTGAATCATCTTATTGAATATTGATTAATACGAACTTTGCGGTATTTGCAAGCCCGTTGTTTTCCTAAAACCATAAGAAAAAAGGGGGCTTATTAAAAGAAACATATATCTGACCTATTTTTTGGCCTAATCCGTTTTACTAACCCCGATTTTTTGTATTTTGATATCTTACTAAATAACCTGCCAACTTTACGTGAAACCACACTACATCCTCATTTATTTCTTTTTTATTAGTACCGTCAGCCAAGCCCAAAGTGTCACCGCTAAAACATATCCTTACCAAGCCTATGATAGCTTATCTCCCTACGTAAATTCAGGTATTTATTTTGGAAAACCGACCTCGCTCTATTTAAAAACCGAAGTAGACAACCATCCCTTTTTTACGACAAGGGAATACCAATTGGGAAATGTGGTATATAGAGGGCAGCCATATCATGGTGTTTTACTGCGATTTGATACGGTAAAACAGGAAATCCAAATGAAACCTCCTGTTTCAGAAGACCTTCTTCCCATTACGCTGTTCAGTGAACTAATCGATTCTTTTGACATTAATGAACGGCATTTTCTAAAAAGGATGGAAGATGATGGTCAAATCTCTTTTTATGAGAATTATATGGCAAACACCTTGTTTCAGGTACTTTTTTCGCATCGAAAAATCGCCCGAGAATCTAGTTCGGGAGGAGGCGAAGGCTCCTATTCCTTTTCATATTCGCAAACTTGTTATATACTACTCAATTCAAATTTGCATGAAATTAAATCAGAAAAAGATGTGACACGTCTATTTCCTGAATATCAAGACACATTAAAGGAGTTATTTGCCAAACAACCTCGTAAAAGAAAAGGTAAATTGAACACTTGCCTAAAAGTGCTAAATGAATGGCACCTACAACAGCAAAAAAACAGGGTCCAATGAAAACATATGTTGTTTTAATCTGGCTTATCATCGGCCCACTCGCGTTGTATGCACAAATCGGCGATAAGAAATTATCGGTCGACTTTACCGGCAAAACAAGGCTGGAGGCAATTCAATTACTCCAGGAAACAGAAGATCTTAAGTTCTATTACATCGAGAGCTGGTTTTCTAATGTTCCCTTGCAAAGTAGCTATACCGACCAATCTTTACAAAGCATCTTAGAACAACTATTCAGCAGAACGGATTTGAACTTTTTTATTGATAAAGATAACAAGGTAGTACTGACCAAAGGTCGATTGATATATGATTATCTGCCTGAAGGTTTCTTTCCCATATCCCAGATAAAAGATAGTGTACTTTCCAACGAAGAAGGCACTGCCAACACTCCTGTAGCCGTAAGCTTCAATTCCCCTAAAAATCAACGAAGCACCAAACCTTCTATTAGTATTGGCAAACAACGAAGGGGCTCCGAGAATGAAATTTATAAATTATCGGGCTTCGTACGAACTGCGGAAACGTCCCAACCTATTCCCAACGTGGTTATCCGAACCGAGAAAGGCAAAAACACCCTATCGAACAAGAATGGGTATTATGAAATAGCGCTGCCTTATGGTGCTACGGTCATTTTGGCCGATGCCATCGGTCTTGAACGAATCTCACAACCGATTCGTATGTATGGAGACGGTTCTTTGGATTTTGACCTATCAGAAAAAGTGGAGCAACTTGAAGAAGTTATATTACTTGCCAACAACAATGCCAACATCACCGATTCCGAAATAGGCAGTAGTAATATTGGTTCCGAGGAATCCAAAACCATTCCGGTTGTCTTAGGGGAGCGAGACCTTTTGAAAATAGCTACCACCCTGCCCGGTATCACCTCTGCGGGCGAAGGATCGGCAGGCTATAACGTACGCGGTGGCAGAACCGATCAAAACCTGATTCTTCTCGACCAATCTACCCTCTATAACCCTTCACACTTTTTTGGCATCTTCTCGGCCCTGAATCCTTTTGTAATCGAATCTGTAGACATCTACAAAGGAAATATTCCATCTGAATATGGCGGAAGGCTCTCCTCTGTTTTCAACATCAAGACCAAGGATGCCAAAACCGATAAGATAAGGGGTGAAGCTTCCATTGGTCCCGTTACGGGCAATATGATGGTTCAGCTACCTATCTGGAATCAGACAGGTGGTTTGCTTGTTGGTGCCCGTGGCACCTACTCCGATTGGATTTTAAATGCCATCGATGAACCATCTTTGCAAGGAAGAAATGCCTACTTCTATGATATAGTAGGGAAATACAACCACAGCATCAATGAAAATAATTCAGTGGAAGCTACTGTATATTTCAGTGAGGACGCCTTCAGTATTACGCAAGATTCTCTTTATGGTTATCAAAATAAAATTGCCACGGCCAAATGGAATCACATCTTTAATGATAAACACCGAGGTTCTATTAAAATATCCTATAACGACTATAGTTTTGGAATCGATTTCGAGGGGAGACCTGAAGTTGATTTTGCCTTTGACTATGCCATCCGAGAAACACAGTTAAAACTGAAGATGGACTATGATTTGAATACAAAACATATGCTTTCATATGGCCTGGAAAGTAGACTTTATACCTTGGAACCAGGAGGTATTCGTGGTAGAAGCCCCGAAAGTGAGATAGAGTCGCTGAATTTGCCCAAAGAATATGGCTTGGAATCCGCACTATTTATTTCGGATGCCGTTTCATTTTCAGAGGCTTTTGAAGTCAATCTGGGAATAAGGTTATCAATGTTCAATGCTATCGGGCCTTCTGAACAACGAGTATACAATGCTGATACCCCAAAATCTGACACTACTGTTGAACGAACGGAGGTATATGGTTCTGGAGACTTTTTCAAAACGTATCTCTACCCCGAGTTTCGCATCGGGACCAGATACAGCCTAAGAGAAGATCTTTCGATCAAGGCCAGTCTTAACAACACCGTACAATACCTACATTCTCTTTCAAATAATACCACGGTATCCCCCATCGATACCTATAAACTATCCGATACTAACATAAGGCCACAACAAGCACTGTTCGGCACAGCAGGTATCTTCAAAAATTTTGCCGAAGACCAATACACCGTAAGTCTTGAAGGCTTTTATAAGCGTATTTCCAATGCCTTGGATTTTAAGGTAGGGGCACAATTAATCTTAAACGAGAATGTAGAGACAGAGACCTTACAAGGAGATGGAAAATCATATGGAGGGGAGTTATTGCTAAGAAAAAACTATGGCAAGCTAAATGGCTGGCTTGGATATACCTATAGCAGGGCATTCTACCGTTTTCAAAGTGAATTTCCCGAAGAAACCGTCAACTCTGGAGACTATTTTCCCGCGAACTTCGATAAACCGCACGATGTAAGTATTGTAGCGAACTACGAACTTGACAGACGTGTAAGCTTTTCCATGAATTTTATTTATCAAACCGGGCGGCCAGTAACCATACCAACCGGTTCCTTTACTTTTGACGGGCAGCCACAAGTGTTATATAGCACTAGGAATCAATTTAGGATTCCCGATTACTACCGATTGGATGTTGGTTTTAATCTAGAAGGAAATCATAAAAAGGAAAAATTGGCTCACAGTTTTTGGAACTTTTCAGTTTATAACGTATTGGGAAGAAATAACCCATATTCGGTCTTTTTTGTAACGAACAATGGCGAGGTGAGAGCTTTTCAAAGTTCCATTTTTAACATTCCTATACCATCGATAACCTATAACTTGAAATTTTGAACAAAAAATTCGGACTTCTCTACGCTCGCATTATCCGCTTTTGTCCATCAATGTTGATGGCATTGTTGCTCATGGCCTGTGTTGAACCCTTTGAGTTGTCTGTAGACAATTTTGAAGAAGTGCTTATCGTAGAAGCTACCATTACCAATAGTACCGACAACCATACGGTCAAAATCAGTACCACCAGTGTTCTTGGATCTAGCGGAACGGTGGCGGTAGAGAACGCAACGGTATGGGTCATGGAAGATGACCGTATGTTATCGTTCAGCGAAACCAGTCCTGGAGAATACCGTTCTGAAATCGCCTTCCAAGCAGTCCCAAATGCGGATTACCAGTTATTTATTCAAACTGATAGCGGTGTTACCCTGACTTCTGAGAAGGTGCGTTTATCGACTGAAAGTAGCATCGGTTCGGTTATTGCCGATAAAATTATCAATGAAGATGGTATAGAGGGCATGAATATTACGGTAAATAGTTTTGACCCGACCGGCGAAAGTCGGTATTACCGGTATTCATTCGAAGAGACCTATAAGATAGTGGCCCCAAGATGGTCGCGATTCGAAACCTATGTAGTTTCCGAAGATCCAGTGGTAGTCGATATTCGTCTGCGACCACGTGAGGAACAAGTCTGTTTTAGAACCCTGAATTCTTCCAAAAGTCTTTTGTTCGAGACTACCAACCAAGCAGAAGATAGAGTGGCCTCCTTACCGATTCGATTCATTGAACGGTCAGACTATATCATTGCGCATCGTTATAGTATTCTGGTAAAACAGTTCGTACAAACTCGGGAAGCCTTTGAATATTACAATACACTTCAAAGACTGTCGAGCCAGGAGAACCTACTATCACAAAATCAACCTGGTTTTGTACTTGGAAATATTACTGCTGACCAAAACAATACCAAAGTAACGGGATATTTTGATATTGCCGCTGTAGGCACCGAACGTATTTTTTTCAATTACGATGATTTTTTTGATGACATCACCGAGCCTAACTATGCGGTGGGCTGTGATGTGTTCTTGTATCCGCTTGTCGCAGAAGATCAATTTGGCAATTCTCCCCTTGTCGTTGCCATAGAAAATGAAAACTTGGAATTTTTTAACGATAATCCGCCGCCTCGCCCCAATAATCAAGGTCCGTTTGTGATGGTGCCTACTATTTGTGGGGATTGTAATATTATCGGAACAAATGTAGTACCAGAATTCTGGGTAGACTAAACCATATAAAACGCATGCAGTCAACAATTAGACCACTACTCTTTTTTTTATTTCTCATCTACGGACTTGGGATTTCAGATGCGCAAGTAAAACAAGAGCTTTCAGATTTGCATCCGGAATCGGCCTACCTACATCTTAGCACAAACTTACTGTTCCCAGGTGATTATCTATTCTATAGCTGCTACATTCTTGATCGAGAATCGTTACGACCTAGTACGGCCAGTAAACTCGTATATATAGAACTAGTAGACCAAAATAGAAAAGTGCTTCTAAAAAAATCACTTTTTCTAAGGGAAGGGAAAGCATCTAGCGATATCTTCATCAATACCGAAATCCCCACCGGGAATTATAAGCTTATCGCCTATACGAACTGGATGCGCAACCAATCGACCGCTCCATTTTTCAGTAGTGATATTACGATCATCAATCCATATATGGAACAAAATACACTTGCTAATAATACCTTTTTATCCGGGAATTCCGGTTTCTCCAAAGCAAAGGAAGTACAAAGCGCAACTTCTAGACAGATGAATGCATCTACCAATACTGGTTTCATAACGCTGTCTATGGAACGAGCAAATCTGGGCAGTCGGGAAAAAGCGAGTTTACGCATTCTATCGGAAAATCAGAATATGCAAGGTGGGCGTTATTCTTTATCGATTCGAAAAATTCTTGACATTCCCGTGAACGACCTCCCTACCGCAACGATGCAGAGACCGCTTAAAAAAGAAAACGAGAAAGATGTTCCGGTTCTGTTTTTGCCAGAATTACGTGGAAAAATTATCTCTGGAAAGCTATCCAATACTAAGAATACAAAAAGCGATGTATCTGCTCAAGTAGCCTTATCGGTAGTAGGACAACCCGAACTTTTCAATATTGCCACCACTGACAAAGACGGTACTTTTACATTCAGTGTACCGTATGGGGCAACGAACAAAACTGCTTTTCTTGAAGTTTTGGACAGGTCCGACCTTCAAATAGCCATAAAAGAATACCCACCTGTCTCGTATGAGAGCCTAACATTTCCTGAATTATCACTACTCCCGGAATTCGAGACCGCTATCTTAGAAAAAAGCATACACAATCAAATCGAAACTGCATATTTCTCGGTTAAACCAGATAGTATATTCCCAGAGAAAATAACCCCTCTTTTTGGGACAAATCAGCTTAAAACATATCGCTTAGATGAGTTTACTCGCTTCCCAACCCTAGAGGAAACCTTCCGTGAAATACTATCCGAAGTAAGGATTAGGAATCGCAAAACCGGCAAGCGATTGAGCGTGCGGACACCTCCTTCCGCTTTATTCGAAAACTGGGATGCACTGGTACTGCTTGATGGTCTCTTAATCCAAAATCACAGCACCCTTTTAATGCAATCCGCTATTGATATTGAGCAGATTTCCGTTTCTCCCTTCAATATTTTTCTTGGTAACCGACGATACCAGGGAAGTATTATGCTATCAACAGCTTCCAATAAAGACAAGGTTGTCGAAGTCTCAAGATATGCCTTATCCTTACCTGCGTTTCAACCGAAAAAACGCTATTATTCCCCAAAATATGAATATGGGGACACTTCGCTTTTAGACCATATTCCGGATTACAGATACCAGCTATTTTGGGAAGGGAATCTCATGTTAATGCCCCATGAGACAAACATCAATTTTGTTACCTCAGATGTTAGGGGAAAATTCGAAGTCGCCCTTGAGGGCTATACCGAAATGGGAATCCCAATTTCCGAAAGATTGTTCTTTGTGGTAGAGTAGTTTCTTCGAATATCCAAAATCACACAAAAATTAGCAACGACAGTTTAATAAGTGTATTGCTATTTAAAAAAATCATCTTTGATGCTGCGCCAAAATAATGGAATAGCCTCTTACTATCATACCATATTTAACTACCTTTATCACGATGAAGCAATCTACCCAAATCTACGGTGTACGAGCCGTCATTGAAGCTATCAACACCAATGAACCCATCGACAAGGTTTTTATTCAAAGGGGACTTAGAGGTGATTTATCACGAGAGCTAGAAAGTTTGGTTCGCAAAAAAGGCATCAACGTATCATACGTACCGGTCGAAAAGTTAAATCGACTTTCCAGAAACAATCATCAAGGGGTCATCGCCAATATCTCCCCAATATCCTTTTACACCTTAGAGGAATTGGTCGATACTGTCATGGACCAGAAAAAAGCACCGCTGTTTCTTTTATTAGACCAGTTATCGGATGTTCGCAATTTTGGAGCCATTATACGTACCGCGGAATGCACGGGAGTCGATGGTATTATCATACAAAAAAAAGGTGCTGCACCGGTAACTGCCGATACCATTAAAACTTCGGCGGGAGCAGCTTTTATGGTCCCCATTGCAAAAGTAGATCATATAAAAGACGCTATTTTTTACTTACAGGCGAGCGGAATCAGCGTAGTCGGTGCTACTGAAAAGACAGACACCGTTGTCTATGACGTCTCTTTCGCAAACGCCTGTGCAATCGTCATGGGTTCTGAAGATCGGGGTATATCTCCCTCCGTTTTAAAAATTGTGGATCATACTGCCAAATTACCATTATTAGGAGAAATAGCATCACTAAATGTATCGGTAGCATGTGCCGTCTTCCTCTACGAGGTTGTGCGGCAACGAAATGGTTCTCTGAACTGATATTTATAGGCTATTGAACAAACTCCCTGTAAGATACAGTTTGTAGTTTGGTCAAGTACTAATCTACCTTCTTCTTGGCCTCTTGCTTATAGTGATAAGTGATTTTCACGCTGGCCGAAGTAGCACTTTCCTCTTCTTGCTTCATTTCGATAAAATTTCCGTCTTCATCGAAATGCCTTAGAAACTCGTCATCTTCCTCGTTGTAATCATCTTGTTCCCAATCGTACTTTTTAGGGGATGGCATTTTTGAACGTATAAAGACCGATAAGGCCAAACCAGCTATAAAACCACCCAGATGACCTTCCCACGAAATACCTTCCTTTATAGGAAAAATGTACCAAAGCATACTCCCATAAATAAACACGACCACCAATGATAGCGCAATTAAACGGTAATATTTAGTAAAAATTCCTTTGAAAAAGATAAAACTGGCCAACAGGTAAATAATGCCGCTCGCTCCAATATGATATGAAGGTCGGCCGATAGCCCAAGTAATAAAACCCGATATGAGCATACCGAGCACCAAGACCTTTATTGCGCTGCTTCGATAGAAGTAAAAAAGCGCTGCCGTTAGAATCGCCAAGGGTATGGTATTATTATACAAATGTTCCAAAGAACCATGGATAAACGGGCTCAGGAAGATTCCCCGAAGCCCCATTAGTTTTTGGGGTATGATACCGTATTCATTAAAGTTTGTGTGCAATCGAAGCTCTAGCAAAAAAACTGTCCAGATAGCCAATACCGCCGCTAACGGCGCAAACAATACCGCATTGGTAAACTTAAAATACTGATTTTCGAACATGCCATAAAGTTAGCAATAAACCGGCCATGGGCGTTTTACCTGAAATATTGTCATTGCTCCAAGTAACAGACAATTCCCAAAAAGATTTCGGTTCAATGGCTATTCCATGGCCGTTGTACCAACTTTATTTTACTTTTACACCATGAATGAACCGCTCGCAGAACGAATACGCCCAAAAACCTTGGAAGACTATGTGAGTCAACGACATTTGGTCGGTGAACAGGGTTCGCTAACAAATCAAATAAAAAAAGGGGTTATTCCTTCCCTAATTCTTTGGGGACCTCCAGGGACGGGAAAAACTACCTTGGCGAACATCATCGCCAACGAAAGTGGTCGGCCCTTTTATACCTTAAGTGCTATCAACAGTGGTGTAAAAGACATTCGGGAAGTGATTGAAAAAGCAAAACAGAGCGGGGGCCTCTTTACTGCTAAGAACCCGATTTTGTTTATCGATGAAATACATCGTTTCAGCAAATCACAACAAGATTCATTGTTGGCCGCAGTCGAAAAAGGTTGGGTAACATTGGTCGGCGCCACGACCGAAAATCCAAGTTTTGAAGTAATTCCCGCACTCTTATCACGTTGCCAAGTGTATATTTTAAACGCGTTCGGAAAAGAAGATCTGGAGGCCCTCTTGAAACGGGCCATGGAAAATGACCCCATACTCCGATCCAAAAAAATTACCTTGAACGAAACGGAGGCGCTCTTAAGGTTATCAGGAGGCGACGGTCGCAAACTCTTGAATATTTTTGAGTTGGTTATCAACTCAGAGGTACAAGATACGATAACCATTACAGATGCCCTTGTAATGGGTAAAGTTCAAAAGAACACCGTCCTGTACGATAAAACTGGGGAACAACATTACGACATTATTTCGGCCTTCATTAAATCGATTCGAGGTAGTGACCCAAACGCAGCGGTTTACTGGCTCGCCCGAATGATCGAGGGTGGGGAAGATGTAAAATTCATTGCACGTAGGATGCTTATCTCGGCCTCGGAAGACATTGGGCTAGCGAACCCTACCGCTCTAGTCATAGCCAATAACACCTTCCAAGCGGTTACCACCATCGGCTATCCCGAAGCACGTATAATTCTTAGCCAATGCGCTGTTTATCTAGCAACTTCCCCAAAAAGTAACGCTAGTTACGTTGCTATAAAAAAAGCACAGCAAAAAGTACGTGAAACAGGAGACCTTTCGGTACCACTCCCCTTGCGAAATGCTCCGACAAAACTGATGAAAGACTTAGGATATGGTGAAGAATACAAGTACGCACATGACTACCAAAACAATTTTGTTGAAACAGAATTTCTTCCGGATGAGATTTCAGGCACTACTTTTTATGAGCCCGGAACCAATCAACGAGAAATGGCAATAAAAGAGTTTTTGAAGAATCGATGGAAGGATAAATATAAACTCTAGAATTTAATATTGAGCTCTTTTACAGTCTGCTCCTCGCCTACATAGTACTCGAAAAACCACTTACCATCCTTTTTATAAACGACCCCATTACCTTTTTCTACCTTGGCAGTGTAAACATCAGGAACGGCTGTATTAAAAATCTTAAGTACAATTTTCGGTGTGCTATCTACAAGCTGATAGCCGTTTGATATTTCTTGGGCATATAGAACCTGAGAAGAAGAAATTTCCGTTGCATCGACTGCTTCCACTGTAGCCGCCGTCTCCTTGACCATATCGGACTCTTCTGGCTCCTTACTTTTGTACAATTGTTCCTCCGTTGTGGCCACCTGCTCGGTTACTTTACTGGTTTCTTTTTTGGTATAGTCCGATGCGACGGGTTCCAAATTCTTATAAGACTGTTCGTCTATTGTAGCCTTCTGTTGTACTACCGGGTTTTGCCCTGTATAGGAATCTTTCAGAGTTTTCACATCGTTCTTAAAACTCACCGTTACCGGCTCCTGTGTCTCTCCTCTGCCATTATAGTTATAAGCTACCGTATCAAATGAAGAAAATGCTTTAGTAATCGATTCGGTATAGGCCTCTTTAAAAACCTTTAGCTTACTTTTCCCTTCTTGGGTCACAAACACCTCAGTTCCCCTACAATCAACCAACACAAGGGTACATTTGGTACTGAACATAGTGGAATTATCATCAAGACGAACCGTAAGTCCTAAACAACGATTCGCATACAATTCGTCGGGAAGAGCATCATCATATACTACATTAAATCCTTTTTTAACAAACAAATATTTGACCAAGGTACTCGTTGAATGCTGATTTTGTTGTTTAAAACTATCAAATCTAGTAGGTACAACGATATATTTATAATCATTCAACTGAGCTTGTACTTTACCAACAAAAATAGTCAGTATAAAAATGGACAGTATCGTTCGCATTACCATGTATTATTTTTGGTTTATAGAACTGTCTATGAAAAAAACGTGCCAAAGAGAATTGTTATTCAAAAAGATGGTCAAAACTAGGCATTGTCAGTTCTTGCGCCAAGATATAATATTTAATCCGAACTGGAAAGAGGTGTATCGGCTAGCCGCAATGTTTTGATAGGCAAGCAAATTATCGGCCAATACATACATATTTACCGGTCCTGCCTGTATATTGAGGCCCAAACCGATATTCGTCAAAGAAAACTTGTCGACCGTATACGTAGCTTTCAGGGCCATAACATTCCCGAAACGTCTTAGGTAAAAGGCAGAAAGCGCGGTCTGAGGTCCACGGGGCCTATTTATTGCATAAAGTTGTCCGCCCACGCTATTTGCATACTTCGACCGGAAACCTCCACCACGTACCGCCGTACCACAGTCACAATTGACCCTAGAAGCAAGCTGCTCACCAAAATTATAACGAACCGAAGCATTCAATTTAGTGGGCCGAAAACTAATATAACTTTTATCATTGTCCTCGAAGGGAACAAATTCTTCGATTTCATCGACCAAGTCCTGCCAAAAATCCGCATCTGGATCAACTAGTGCGTCTGGTAAGATAATTTCAACTCCTTCCACAGTTGCATTGCCCTTTAGGGCATAGGTCTTCACATCGTTGGTATGATAAATAAACCCAAGGTCTAGAAGACTCCCGGTAAATACGGTTTGTTCGTTTAGGTGATAGGTAAACCCCAAATCGACACCTAAACCTAGATTTCCTCCAAAAAAGCCTCTTTTTAAAATCGTTCCAGCAAGATTTTCCTCATCCTGTGCTTCCCTTAGTGCCTCAATTCCGGAAGTTCGCATCCGCATATCTGCATCTATGGTACTAGCAAAAATATTGTTTTGCCCTTCGGTGGTTACAAAGGAGCCCCTGTTTCCCGTAGAGTTGAAATCAAAAATACTCGAGTAGATCTTGGCTCGGGCTCCAATGGTCAATTCGTTATCTACTTTCTTATTGACGCCGAAATGAAAGACGTTCATCATTTCGCCGCGCGTTTTTAAATGCCCCAAGTCAAAAGCTTGGTTTAGGCGATCTGCGTTGCCCTCAAAAGCCAAAATGGCATAATCTTGGAACCAATAGCCGATAGCATCGCCTTCATTGTAAATTCCGAAAGAATAAAAGTTATCTTCATTTTTACCCCTGAAACCTATATTAAGCAATTCTAACTGATAGGTACCACTCAACTCATCTCTTGGGTTCATCCCAAAAATTGCTCGTTCCCTTACTTTCGTATTGATGTCGATACCATCATCTGCAAAAATATCATTGACCGAAATACCACTTGATCCTGCTTGAAAAGAAATCCCGGACAGCGTCGGAATCCCGCCATACCAGTTAAAATCGGTCTCTACACCAGGATTTACCATAAGCGATTGTGGTATTTCACTGAAATCGTATAGCAGCTGCTTGTTTTGTCCTAGCGCACACCAACCCATCCCTAAAAGGGCCACTAAAAAGAGCTTGTTCTTTCTCATTTTAAACGAACTCTAAATTTGCCACTAGATTGAAGCGTAATTAACGGATCCGGTAGGTCAGAAGTACTGGTATTATCACCCAGATTCACCGCATTGACCCTTATACTTGAAGTATTCCTGATGATATCGATGCTTCTTCCCGTACCGCCATAGGCAATTTCACGTTGTAGGAGGGCGGTAGGTGCGGGTTGTAATGAGAAAGTCTCCGTATCCAACACATTATTGGCATCGTCCAAAAACTGGATTGAAACCTCTAACTCTTTGCTGGTAGTATTCTCGACTATGTAGGTAATAGAACCGTCAATGACCCTATCTGCAAAGACATCGCTACTGAATGCATCAAAATTAAAATCTTGCGAATAGAAGTTAGTTCCGCTCGTCAAATTGATAAGACCTTCGGGTGCTTCAACGTATAGAATACTTGCTTCCCAAACCGGTTCTATCGCTAAATCATCGTACTGATCGAAGTCTTGCTCTTCCACACAGGATGACAGGAAGGCAATACATACCAAACAGCAGGAAGCTACAAATCCGAATGCTTTCATGAATTAACCTTTTGTATCTTAAAAACGCACTTGCGCTTTCGCTATAATAACTCTACAAATAGGTTTTTATTTCATGTAAATCGTGAATCATGTGACAGAAATCGTGCATCGGTCCATTATCGGAGTTGAAATGAAGTGCATGAAAACCAACCGCCAGGGCACCCTGAATATCGGCCTCCAAACTATCCCCGATCATGATAGCTTTTCTACTATCGGTTTTCGCCAATTTTAGGGCCATCTCAAAAATAATAGGATTTGGCTTTTTAACCCCGGCCATTTCAGAATTGACAACTTGTTGAAAATAACCATGAATGTTGGCGTTTTTTAATTTTTTCTCCTGAATCTCCTGAAAACCATTGGTAATTATATGTAAATGATATTTCGGCTTCAAATAGTCCAAAACTTCAATGGTATTCGGAAAGAGGTGGTTTTCCGAAGACAAATGGGCTATATACTCCTCGGCCAGATGATTGATCATATCATCCGAAACGGTGTGCCCCAAGGTATCGAAAACGGATTTCAAGCGTTGGTACCGCAATTCCGACTTACTGATTTTTTCTTCCCGGTACAACTTCCAAAATGCCAGATTTGTAGGTACGTACACTTCTAGAAAATCCTGTAGGTCAACGCCAACCTGATTTTTGTCCAGGATTTTGTCAAAGGTAAGCGCCGAATTTTTTTCAAAATCCCATAAAGTATGGTCTAAATCGAAAAAAACATCTGTAATTTGTTCGTTATACATGGTATTTATCAATGATAGTGCGGTATAGTTCCATCCAGTCGATTTTTTCCGTTCCACCCAGAAGCTCGTTGGAAAATACCGTGATAAAGTTCCCGTTTACCGCCTTTACTTCCTGATAAAGGGCCGACATCCCGGCAAGAATGTTTTCTTTCCCAATATTATTGGTAAGGGCATAATCGTGTACCGCAAAAGGATGTACCCGTATAGGTTGCTGTATTTCCAAATTAATGTCATAAAAGAAAAATGGGGTACAAGTACCGGCCCTGAAACCTGTCTCATGGGAATAGCCCATGGTATAGTCATCGGTGAACTCGGCATCTATTAAGTTTCTATAAGTTTCGGGAACATCGACCCTATTGTAGCGCAATCTTGAAAAATTGACCGGTCGATGAATGACATCCGATAGTCTTTTTTTCTCCTTCCGCAACAAATCAACATCATCAAAGGAGCTGTAGGAAGCCGATAAGGATACAATGCTATAATCTGCAATAGATTTGATCAGGTATTTGAATCGATTGCTATTGGGGGATACATTTTTATCGTAGGTCGAGTAGGCCGCAAATTGAAAAAAGAACATGCTCCGTATACCATACTTTTTATGAAGTGCCACCATCTCCGAGAAATTGTCATAAGGGTCTTTTCGGGGATTGAACCAGACCGCTATACGCTGTGAAACCCGCCTCCATTTTAAGGTAAAGAAATCCATTAGAAACCCGGCCATACCCCTGGTAAAACCCCGATAGGCGAAGCAATGGGAAGTGGTTACATCGATTACCGAAGTATAACGATATTCCCTTGGTCGATACGCAATATCAGGAAAACGAAGTTGCAGTTTTTCCAAGAGTTTAAAAGCCCATACATCTACCACCGGACGTTTTAAAAATGTTTCTTTGTAGGCGATACTTTCCCTAGGAGGAAATCGCCCATGCATATCCTTTACATGGGGAAGATACTCTTCATACCTACTCAACAAATAAAAGCTTGCAGAAAAAATATCGAAAGGAATACTACTGCGATCACCTGCGGTAAAGAAACAGGGAACCCCCTCCCAGTCGCCCATGGTAATCTGAATATCATTGATGCCCTGTTCAAACAGAAGATCATTACTGCGGATGAAAAACTCATTCTGCAGGGGCTGTTTCGTATAGGTAATCTTAGCTCCTGTATGCTTTATGAAATCTTCTACAGTGGTCGTGAAAATTACTTCTATTCCTAAAATTCTCGTAAACAGCTGCCGCATTACATAACTGAAACGGGATGTGATTTTATGGGTATAGATCAGTAACATTCCTCTCTTGAATAACGGTCTTAAGGTGTTAGGTAAAAATATATTCGTGTCCTACCTTTTGTACAGTCGATTTTATAGGACCCTGAAACTTCATTGCCCACTACAACAAACTGCCGTCGGCGAAACTAAAGTAATCTTTTTGGGTGATTATCAAATGGTCCAATATTTTTATATCCAGAGCCTTTGCCCCTGCTTTCAGTTTCTGTGTCACCTCCTTATCGGCTCTACTGGGCCGTAAGGTCCCTGAAGGATGGTTATGTGCCAAAATCAGTGCTACGGCGCCCAGCTCCAAAGCCTGTTTCATTACTACACGCACATCGACCAACGTACCAGTAAGCCCCCCTTTGCTCAACTGCGATGAGAGCAATACCTTATTGGCATTGTTAAGGTAAAGAATCCAAAACTCTTCGTGTTGCAAATCTCCCAATGTGGGATGCAATAGCTCAAAGGCATCCCTGCTACTGTTTATCTTGGTTATCTTTGCCAGACCCTCTTCCCTTCTTCGCCTTCCGATTTCCAAAGCAGCCGCTATCGTAACTGCCTTCGCTTCCCCTATGCCCTTAAATTGCATTAGCTGCTTGATTGAAAGTTTGCCAAGCTCATTCAAGTTATGGCCGACTGACAAAAGAATACGTTTTGCAAGCTCTACGGCACTCTCGCTCTTACTTCCAGATCCAATTAGAATAGCTACCAATTCGGCATCGGAAAGTACCGACTTCCCCTTTTGAACCATTTTCTCCCTAGGCCTGTCATCATCTGACCAGTTCTTTATGGAAAAGGACGTAAGCTTTTTTTGCATCCACTAAAAGTAGTTATTTGCAGAAAGCTTTAAAAATATGTTGTAGCTATTTATACCAAAATACATCCTACACTTTTAAATACTTGCTTATTCTTTTTTTCTTCATTGTAAAAAGTTTTGGCACCCAAGGCCTGCAAGAATCTTACCGCTTCGAAAAAGAAAAAGGCAAGTTCGTATTTTTAATGTACGCATAGCATTCATTTGGTATTATTGTAAATTTAGACCAAGAAAAAGTTCTAAGGGATGAAGTCACTTTTTAACGAATCGGTTTATCAAGAAACCCTCGCAAGAATCGATGCGCTAGATGAAAAATCGCAAAGAAAATGGGGAAAGATGACCGTAGGTCAAATGGTCTGGCATTGCCAATTTCCTTTTGTAATCGCCGTAAAAAACAAAAAACCGAAAGGCAATGGAAATTTATTCGCAAGACTGTTTTTCAAGAAATCGCTATACAACGATAAACCATGGCGAAAAAACTTGCCTACCTCACCGGCGCTAAAGGCCCGGGAGGAAAAGGATTTTCAACAAGAACGGGCGAAACTTAAACAACTGGTTATAGAATTCTACCAAACAAAAACCC
Organism: uncultured Flavobacteriaceae bacterium; assembly: GCA_947493175.1. GTDB lineage: Bacteria > Bacteroidota > Bacteroidia > Flavobacteriales > Flavobacteriaceae > Pelagihabitans. The sequence goes on from CANLQD010000003.1 coordinate 835,457, forward strand.
GAAAAGAATGGAACCCGCATCCATTATTCGGAAGCTTTACTCCCGAGCAATGGGGCCAAATGGAATACAAACATCTGAACCATCACCTTACGCAATTTGGTGTTTAAAACGTTTTAACTTATCTAGGTACCTTATGAACTATCCACCGAGTTATCATCAAGAAGCCAATTTTGACAATATTATCGACTTGATGAAAAACTACCCGTTCGCCACCCTGGTCAGTATTCGAGACAATCAACCTTATATTACCCATATTCCTTTGGTCTATGAAAACGATGGAACCGAATTCGGAAAACTGGTAGCCCATATAGACAAGTATAATCCGCATGTGGCCAGCCTTACCGATGGAGCCAATGTTACTGTAGTTTTTAAAGGTCCGGATTGCTACATTTCCCCATCGGTATATAGCACGCGACAACTACCTACTTGGAACTATGTTTTCGCCCATGTTCAGGGTACCGTAACAATTCTCACGGACAAAACTGCAGTCAAGGATACTATGGTACGAATGACCGCCTTTCTTGAGGGGGACCATGCGAAATATAAACTAAATCATGATGATCCTCGTATGGAACGCCTTGTGGACTATATCGTTGGTTTTGAAATCACCATCGCTCATTGGGAAGGTAAGTTCAAATTTTCCCAGGATAAATTGAAAAAAGATCAAGAATTGGCCAAACAGGCACTTATTAAAAGTCAGCAAAAGGATGTCTCCCTATTTATAGACCGCATTTTTCGAAATCACAAGAATGCTCAAAAGAAGTCTTCATAGAACGCCATTTCTGAAGCGTCGTCATCGGGCGTCACTTCTATATGCTCTATTTTTTTTCGTGTATCATTGACCATTCTTGTTTCTTCCAGCAACACATTCGACATCCCCAACATGCCTGCAATTAAACACATTGAAACCTTTTGTCTAAAATAGGTTCTGGCCGACTTTAATGAACTAAGGAAGCCTGAAGATAACATAGTCATACGTATTCAAAACACGTTCCTAAGTCGGCTTTGATGACAAATATGCAGTTGGTCAAAAAATACTACCGAGTTGCCCTCGTTTTCAGTTCTTCCAAATCAAGTCCCCCATAATTTCCGGAACTCATGAGTAGCAGGGCGGTGTTATCAAGATCTTGTCCAAAAACAAAATCCCTAAAGGCCACAGCCGCAGTAAAAATCTGCAAATCGTCGCGCTCAAAAGCGTCAGAAATCTGTTGCGGGCTTACGGGAGCAAGCTTTTTGATTTGCACAGATTCTGGCAGGTAAAATACAATCGCTTCATCGGCCCCATTCAGGGCACCTTTATATTCTTTCAAAAAATCAGCATTAAAACTACTGTAGGTGTGCAACTCGAGGCAGGCAATGACCTTTCTATCGGGATATTGTTCCCTGACCGCTTGTGTTGTTGCAGCTACTTTACTCGGCGAATGGGCAAAATCTTTGTAAATGACCGTAGACCCCGACTCGGCTATCTTCTCCAACCTTTTGGAGGCGCCTTTGAAGGTGGCGATCGCTTCATAGAAGTCGTCCTCATCGATGCCCATATGTTGGCATATCCATTTAGCTCCGGCCAAATTATTCAAGTTGTGCTTGCCAAACACTTCAATAGGCATGGGACCTTCAGGAGTCTCAAGTAAGGTCTGACCATTTTGCAAAGTGTACTCCGGAGTGCGATAAGGTAATTTACGAATCGTATTCTCCGATGCTTCCACCACTTTTTGAACCTCCTCGTCGTCTTCGTTATAGGTAATGCTTCCGCCTTTTACAATGCTGTCTACAAAAATGCGAAACTGCTCTACATAAGTATCGTACGTTGGGAAGACATTGATATGGTCCCAGGCGATACCGCTCAACAATGCAATATTCGGACGGTACAGATGAAACTTAGGTCTTCGGTCAATAGGAGACGACAAGTACTCATCTCCCTCCAACACCATAAAATCGTTCTCCTCGGTAAGATGTACCATACGATCAAAGCCCTCTAACTGCGCCCCTACCATATAGTCAACTTCCCGGTGATGGTAATTGAGTACATGTAAGATCATCGAAGTAATGGTTGTCTTCCCATGACTGCCTCCTATAACCACCCGAGTCTTATCCTTGGATTGTTCGTAAAGAAACTCTGGATAGGAGTAAATAGTAATACCCAATTCTTGTGCCCTGAGCAATTCGGGATTATCAGCTTTTGCGTGCATGCCCAGAATAATGGCATCCAAACCTTGGTGAATCTTATCCGGAAACCATCCAAACTCGGGAGGTAGAAGACCTTTATCGGCCAATCTACCCGCTGAGGGTTCAAAAATGACATCGTCACTTCCTGTAATCGCGTATCCTTTATGGTGTAAGGCTAGCGCCAGATTGTGCATGGCACTCCCTCCAATGGCAATAAAATGTACTTGCATTAAATCAGATTAGGGATTAAAGATACTTAATGTTGCAAATAAAGCTGCTTTATCTGGTCAATTTCGGTAGTGCCCTGAGCCGCTGAAAATGAGCCGTTCATCGATTAAATGCACAAAAAACGATCGATGAAATGCACCTTTTTTAGCAAAAATTGGCCCCTACACACTTCATTTTGCCAATTTCACAACATTATTTTCCCACAGTTAAAATTCAAAAATACTTTTATCGCTTGTAATAATTAACTGTTTAACCTAAAAACCAACCAATGCCCAACATAAAAGTTAGGAACATCTTTCTTCGACGGCTGTTCTATTTTATCATGTTCAGCATTACCTCCCAGGTATTAGTTGCACAATGCCCCACCCTTGATCCGGGCGACGACAACCAAGCCTTTTGCGACAGTGACAATCCTAGGATCATTGACCTAGCCATCAACGATGCCGGAGACGGAGTCGTTTGGTATAGCGATCCGGTAGGAGGTACGGTACTGACCGATAATATTGTGCTACTAGATGGTACAACCTACTATGCCGATAACAGTTCTGGGAGCTGCGCCGTGAGACCTAGTGTTACGGTAAGCATATCCGGGGAACCCCCTACGAACGTGGATGTAGCCATATCGCGTTGTTCTTCCGATATCAATACCATATCCCAACTAAGTGCCGATGGCACTAGTATTCAATGGTATACAGAGCGGAACGGCGGAACCTTACTCGCTTCGACGGATCCCTTGGTGGATGGCGAAACATATTGGGTACAACAAACCGAGGGGATTTGTACCAGTATACGATTACCGACTACGGTAACAATTATCGACCCGGGAGAACCTACCGGCCCTGCCGAGCAGTTCTTTTGCACCGACCCCTCAGCACCTATTACCTTTTTGGTAGGAGACCTTACCGCTACAGGAACCGATATCAACTGGTATGATAGCGCCACTTCCACGTCGCCCTTAGACCCTTCTACCCCATTGATCAACAATGCTACCTATTACGCCACGCAAACTACCTTTCCTTGTGAAAGTACGGGGCGATATGCTACCATTGTTCGTATTGATACTTTACCCGACCCGGGAACCGACGCTACTTTGAGTCTTTGTGATTCTAGTACGGCCAGTATCGATCTGTTTACTGAATTATCCGGGACTCCTGATAATGGAGGTACATGGACAGGACCCGAGACCACCTCGAACGGTGATCAGGGTACGTTGGACACCTCACTCTTGAGCCCCGGCACATTTGTATTCACTTATACAATTCCGGGTGTCAATGCATGTCCGGATGTCAGTGCAACCGTAACAATTACGATTCAAGAAGAACCGGAAGCAGGTGAAGACGGTCTCTTGGAAATATGCAGCAATGAACCTGCCGTAGACCTATTCACTCTATTAGGAGGTACTCCAGACGCTGGTGGTAGCTGGTCCCCAGTCCTTGCAAGTGGAACTGGCAGCTTTAATCCGGCAGTCGATGGTTCCGGTGTCTATACCTATACCGTAGCAGCTACCGCTCCGTGTACCGTTGACGATACTGCGACCATTACGGTTACCGTAACTCCAGCACCCGATGCGGGGAACGATGCCAACAGGGCTTTCTGCGAAAATGATCCTTCCTTGGACCTATTTACGCTTTTGGGCGCTTCGGCAGACCCGGGAGGGACATGGACGCCCGCCCTGGCCAGCGGTACTGGCGTCTTCGACCCTGGGGTCGACTCGGCAGGTGCGTACACCTATACCTTGGCTCCTTCAGCCACTTGCCCAGGAGATGAGTCGATCGTAACCGTAACGGTTGCGGAACAATTATTTGCTGGTGATGACGCTGCTGTGGAATTTTGTAGAAACGACCCATCTGCCGATCTTTTTGCGGCCTTGGGCAACAATCCTGATGCGGGAGGAACGTGGACGCCGGCCTTAGCAAGTGGCAGCGGTGTCTTTGACCCTGGAGTCGACCTAGCAGGTATTTACACCTACACCGTAGGAGGTACGGGCGCATGTCCAAGCGATAGTGCTACCGTTACGGTAGACGTAAGCATCGAACGCATAGCGGGCAATAACGCGACCATTACCGTTTGTGGTAGTGACGTAGTTTTTGATTTATTCCCATTGCTCGGAGCAACAGCAAATGCAGGTGGAACCTGGACAGGTCCTAGTACACTTACCAATGGAGATACAGGTACTTTTGATCCCGCCACTAACGGATCGGGCACCTACACCTATACACTATTGGGAACAGGGGCTTGTGAAGATGTAAGTTCAAATGTCGTAGTGACGGTCATTGATCCGATTCCCGGACTGGTTGTCGATGGAAATATTTTCTGCACAATCGACAGCCCTACGATCAATGACTTGATTGCTAACAGTATTCCAGAAATGGGAGGAACTATTCAAGTATACCCAACCGCAACGGGCACGACCCCATTGAACGGTAATGATGCCTTGGTAAACGGTACTACTTACTTTCTTACCGAAACGGATGTGCCTTCGGGTTGTGAAGGAACAAATCGTTTAGAGGTTACGGTACAAATCAACGATCCGGCCATTCCTCAGTTATCGGATACCACAACAGAATTTTGTTTGATCGATGCACCAACGGTAGGAGATTTAAATGCCTTTATCGTATCAGGGAACAATATCATTTGGTTCGACGCACCGGTCAACGGCAACCAACTGAACGATACCGATGCACTGGTGTCCGGAGACTATTATGCCGTTGAGGAGGATGTAAATGGATGTAGAAGTTTGGCTTCAAACGGCATTAACGTGACAATCAACGACAACCCACCTCCGACCCTTAATCCAATGGGGAATGAATTGTGTGGTGTTGAAAGGCCTACGCTGGCAGAGCTGGAAGCCAACCTAACCGTCGAAACCGGGCTCTCCGTGGTTTGGTATGACGCACAAGAAGGTGGAGCCGTCCTAAACACTACCGATCTCCTATTGGACAATACCAGCTATTATGCCGCTACCTTTAATGCGGTTACGGGATGTGAAAGTAATGAACGTCTTGAAATAGAAGTAGATCTTACCGCCTGTGACCTCAGCGTATACACCTTACTAATCCCAGATGGGTTTTCACCCAACGGAGATGGTATCAATGATATCTATGATCTAAGGGATGTAGAGTTCCTATTCGAGGATTACACCATTGAGATTTACAATCGGTATGGTACCTTGGTGTTCAGGGGGAACAATTCCATAGCACCATGGGACGGAACCTCGAATCAACCAGGTGCTCCCGGAGACAACTTAGTACCCAACGGCGTATACTTCTATATTTTCAACTTTAATCGTGACAACCTACCACCACAACAGGGTCGCATATACCTAAATCGATAAACCCCATGAAAATGAGTATTCGCAACCCTAAAACCAAACTCATGAAAAAAGTAACCCTATTACTTTTTCTCGGCCTCATACAAAGTATGTATTTGAAGGCACAGCAAGATCCAGAGTACACTCAGTACATGTATAATATGAGCGTTATCAATCCGGCTTACGCCACTTCCGATGTCGGTGTAGCCAATGTAGGACTACTCTACCGATCACAATGGGTAGGAGCTGTTGGCGCACCTAAAACGGGAACGGCTTTTTTACGAACGCCCATTAACGAACGGATCGAAGCCGGTATTTCATTTATCAATGATGAAATCGGTGATGGCGCATTAAACGAGAACAACATTTATGCCGATGTGGCCTATGTTGTACAACTGAGCCAAAAGGTACGTTTATCGTTCGGCTTAAAGGCCGGTGTGACCCTTTTCGATACACGATTTAACGATTTTCAACTCAATAGCGGTGACTTTACCACCGACCCCGCGTTTTCAGAAAATGTAAACGAAACCTTTTTGAATATCGGCTCGGGTCTCTATCTATTTAGCGATAACTACTATGTTGGTCTCTCGGCCCCGAATTTCTTGGGCAGCAAGCATCTTGAAGAACGCAATGGCGTTGCCGCACTCGGTAATGAAAACCTTCATTTGTTCCTTACTGGAGGCTATGTTTTTAAAATCAATGAAAACTTGGACCTTAAACCTTCTTTTATGCTTCGAAGTGTTCAGGGAGCACCGATTTCCGCCGATTTCAACGCGAACGTACGAATCAACGGAAACTTTGAAGTCGGAGTCTCCTATAGACTTGACGATGCGATCAGTGGCATGTTCAATATCGGAATAACCCCAGACCTTCGAGTCGGGTATGCCTACGATTATACGACTAGTAATTTGGGCAACTTCAATTCGGGAACCCACGAAATCATGTTACTGTACAATTTCCGCTTTTCAGGAGCCAAACGCTATTCCTCACCTAGATTCTTTTAATCATGTCAAGAAAAAATATACTACTACATATTCTCTTTTTCATAACGATTATCGGGTACGCTCAAGTTTCGAAAGCCGACCGTTTATTTAAGAAAGGAGATTTCATCAAAGCAGCATCGTTGTACGAGAAAGCACTGACCAAGAATAGGTCACAACATGTCTTGGAGCAGCTTTCAGATTGCTATTACAACACCTATCAGTATGAGCAGGGTCTTGAAACCATGAAAGCATTGGTGAACAGGGACTACGTAAATCCTGAGGGAACTTTGGATGCCAAGTACCATTTTATGTACTATCAGTTTTTGTCGGCCACAGGTGATTACGAAAAAGCCATTGACCAATTGGTCGCCTATAAGAACAAAATGGGCATGGAAGCCCCAAATGTGGCAGAATCAAAAGAAAGAGTCGAAACCTTTCGCCTGAAAAAAGCCGACTTTGAAATAAAGAAAGTCGCTTTCAATTCAGATGCTTCCGACTATGGCGCCATCAAGCAGAACGATTCGGTCTATTTTTCATCGGATCGTAGGGGCGGCACCTCGGGGAAAGAGTATAAATGGACCCATCGTCCTTTCTTAGATCTATATGTTTTGGCTACCGATGCCGAAAACAACCCTTTGGGCGAGGCAGTACCACTACCCGAAAATATCAATTCGGTTCTACACGAAGGTTCTTTGTGTTTTAGTACAGATGGCAATACCATGTACTTTTCAAGAAGTAATCTCGTGAACGGGAAAAAGGTTTTCAATGAAGATGATAAAAATCAGGTACAATTATATGTTTCCAAAAAGGTTGCCGGCCAGTGGTCTGAACCGAAAAAGCTACCATTTTGTTCAGATGATTACAACTACCAACACCCATCAATAAGTAGCGACGGGAAAACTTTGTTTTACACAACCGATGAAAAAGGTACTGTTGGCAGTTATGATATATACAGGGTTAGCGTTACAGCAGATGGGAGTTTTGGCACCCCGACCAACTTGGGTAATATCATTAATACACCTGAAAGGGAGCAATACCCTTATATCTCGGAAGACGGGCATTTGTTTTTTGCCTCTAACGGTCATTTGGGTCTTGGGTTATTAGATCTTTTTGTTTCTCCATACAAAGATGGAGCATTTGAAGAACCGATTAACCTAGGGGCTCCAGTGAACTCTAGATACGATGACATTGCTTTGGCCTATAGCGCTACCGATAGCGGTTTTTTTAGTTCCAATAGGGATGCGGCCAATGACGATATTTTTGCTTTCACCCAAATTGGTGAAATATTTACGAGGGAGTATGTAAACTTCTTTGAGATAAAGGATTCAATCAGCGGAACCCCCCTACCCAATGCTCGGGTGGTATTACGGAACGAAGCAGGGGAAGTGGTGTATGAAAACACCTTGGATGAGGAAGGTACTTTTAGTGCCAATTTAATACCGGGCGACTATGAGCTTGAAATCGAGTCCCTAGGCTTCGGCACTACGACCCATAAGCTGGTAATCACAGAGGAGAATAATGACGAACATATCGTTTCGGTGAAAAAGCTGTATGACATAAACGAAATCGCCAAAAACGATTCCGAGGAATCCAGACAGGTGATCGCCGATCTTTTTAATGATAAAATACCTCCGCGGGTACGAAATGAGAACGGAAAATTATACTTTGATGTTCCCTTTATTTATTTTGACTTCGATAGATGGCAAATACGGGAAGATTCCAGAATGTTGTTGAACAACCTAGTTCTTAAATTGAAGGAGTACCCGAGCCTTAAAATACGCATCAACTCGCATACCGATAGCCGCGGTACAGATCGTTACAATCAGGTATTATCGGAAAAAAGAGCCCAATCTACACGCGATTATCTTGTAAAAAATGGTGGGATCGATGCTAATCGTATCAGTTTTAAAGGATATGGAGAATCACAACCTTTAGTAGATTGTAAAGGAGAATGCACCAAGGAAGATTATCAAAAGAATCGAAGAAGCCAGTTTGAAATCGTTGAGTTTTAAGGTTGCTCACACATACAACGGATAACATTTTCAATCCTTATGAATAATAACTGACGATGCGATCACAATAAGCTGAAAAGGCCCGATGGTTTAAAATCCATCGGGCCTTTTCAATTTAGGGGACCATTCCAAAATATTGATATACTTTAAAACAGTCCCTGAAAAAGTATTCCTTTATCTTAGCATATAAAAACATGAACTATAGTTTAGATGCTATTCCATCAAAAGAGATCATGCCCGGTTATCATGGCAAACTGGTGCATTCAGAAAACATAAGCGTTGCTTTTTGGACCGTAGAGAAAGGCGCTGAAGTACCCGAGCACAGTCACATGAACGAGCAACTCATGCAAGTATTGGAAGGGGAATTTGAATTTACTTTGGATGGCGTAACAAAAATTTATCATCCTGGTGATATCGTGGTCATTTCTCCATGGAAAAAACACAGTGGTAAGGCACTGACCCCATGTAGACTTATGGATGTTTTTAGCCCAACAAGGGAAGAGTACAAGTAAACACTTAAAACAACGGGATGAACATTACTTTACATGGAAAAAAAGCCTTAGTGGGTGGCAGCAGTGGCGGTATCGGCAAAGCCATTGCACTACAATTGGCGGCGAGCGGTGCTAGCGTAACGATCATGGCCCGGAATAAGGAGAAATTGAGAAAAGTACTTTCCGAACTCCCTACTACGGAAGGACAAACACATCAATATTTAGTAGTTGATTTTAGCAATTTCGAGCGTTATAAAGACAATATCTCCTTTTATTTTAAAAATAACCAAGTAGATATTTTGGTGAACAATACCCAAGGACCTTCGGCCGGCAATACATTGGAAAAAACGGTTGATGATTATCAAGAGGCCTTTGACCTCCTTTTTAAAACCGTTGTACTGACTACCGAATTGGCCTTGGATTACATGCGCCGCAACCGATGGGGACGTATTATCAATGTAGCATCGGTCTCAGTGAAAGAGCCACTCTCCTACTTGGCTCTTTCGAATAGCATACGGGCGGCAGTCGTCACCTGGGCCAAGAGCCTTGCCACTGATGTGGGTATCGACCAGATTACGGTAAACAGTATCCTCACTGGCTATTTCGACACCGAACGCATTGAACAATTGAATGCTAAAAAAGCGGAACAATTAGGCATTTCCCAAAACGAAGTCCGTTCGGACATGGAATCGAAGGTTCCTATCAAACGAATTGGCGACCCCAAGGAATATGGCTATCTAGCAAGCTTCTTGGCTTCTGAGCAAGCTGCCTATATTACCGGTACTCAAATTCCTATTGATGGCGGACTGCTAAAAAGCTTGTAGTCCTGTTTCCTCATCGAAAAGACCACTTTACTCAATTTTCATTGTTTTCAGGGAGTTTTGGTCACATCTTTGTATATAGTTTTGAAATGCTTTATCTTCTTTAGAATCGTATAGTCCTAATTGAAGGTATCGCTTAATAGTTTGGTAATGAAACATATTGCAACCCTGATTATAATACTCTTATTTTCTCAAATGATACACGCACAAAAAAGTAGCGAGCCGTATGAAGTGCTTTGGAAAAAGGTCGAAAAGCTCGAAGCGGAATCCTTGACCAAATCTGCATTGGCAGTGGTCAATACCATTTCAGAGAAAGCCAAGAAAGAAGAAAATGCAGCCCAAATCGTCAAAGCTCTTCTGTATGCATCCAAGTACGCCATGACATTGGAAGAGGATGCGCAGTTGAACATCGTGAACGATTTTAAATCGGAAATAAAAAAAGCGTCCTACCCGACTAAAAATGTTTTGGAAAGTTACTTGGCCAATCTGTATTGGCAATACTTTCAACAAAACCGCTATCGGTTTTACAACAGAACAAATACGGAAACTAAAATAGAAGCTTCGACAGGTTCAGAGCAAACGGACACAGATTTTCGAACTTGGGACCTAACCACCTTATTTCAAGAAGTAGCCCTTCATTTTGATCGCTCCCTACAAAACGAAGATCGATTGAAAAAGACACCAGTAGGTGAGTTTGATTCCATTCTGCTCAAACAAAAAAATTCAAAAGAATATCGCCCTACCCTTTTTGACTTGTTGGCGCATACCGCGCTAGACTTTTATAAGTCAAGTGAAAACAACATCACCCGACCGGCCGATAAGTTTGAAATCGACGACCCGGAACTACTATGCGATGCCACTGCATTTACAAAACAACAGATAACCACTACGGATAGTACGTCATTACAGGCCAAAGCGTTACAACTATTTCAAAAACTGGTACAATCTCATTTATCATCAACAAAGCCCTACACCTTGGCCGAGATAGACTTGGAGCGACTAAAATTCATCTATACGAATGCAGTATTCGATACGAAGGACGAACAATATCTAGAGGTACTAAGGAATATCGTATCTGCCCAGAAAGGCACTCAGGCGAGCGGACTCTATCTTCATGAAATTGCGACTGTATTGCAGCAACAGGGCAATAGGTATGTTCCCGAAACCAATGAGCCTGTTCGTTGGAAATTGAAAGAAGCGCTGGAAGTTTGTGATCAAGTAATCAATATACTTCCCGATTCCCGGGGAAGCGATCGTTGCAAAGCCCTAAAATTGCAACTACTCGCGAAAAATCTGCAATTGACTACGGAACGGTACATCCCTACCGGGACCCCTGCACGTCTACTGGTCAACTATAAAAATCACGAGGCATTACAGCTCACCGCCCGCAAGATTACCAAAAGTCAGCTTAAGCAGTTAGAACAGCTATATCCTCAGGAAAAAAAGCTGGCTTTTATACAAAAACTGGCTGTTGCCAAACAGTGGGACACCGTACTTCGGAATGAGAACGACTTTCAAAACCATTCCACTGAAATTCCAATACCGCCATTAGAAAATGGAAGGTATTTGATACTGGCCATAACAGCCCAGGATACGGAGTCTTCGGAGGAAAGCACTTTTGCATATAGTACGGTGCAAGCGGCCAACATTGCGCTTTTAGAGACCCAAACATCGACCCATCATACCTTTCAGGCTGTTGATAGGAAAAATGGAAAACCACTTTCAGGGGCTTTGATACAAATCGAGTATCAACAAGATTATGACGGCCCCTACCGTAAAAAAACGATGACCACAGATGCCAATGGTTTTATAAGAATACCGTTGACCGATCACTATTGGAACAATGTGATGATTAAGGTAACCCACTCTAAGGAGGTAGCTTTTTTCGGGGAATTTTACGTCAACCAAAAGTACGGTTACGAAACGCCCGATACCGATTACTCGGCCTTCCTATTTACCGATCGTAGCATCTACCGTCCGGGACAACCTCTTTATTTTAAAGGTATTGCCATTAAAAGAATTCAAGAGACGTCAACCGTACTCGAAAATACGGTAGTGACCGTGACCCTTAGGGATGTGAACGCACAGGAAGTCAGCAAACAGGAATTTAAAACGAATGAATATGGTTCGTTCACAGGGGAGTTCATACTTCCCAGTGATGGACTTACCGGGGTGTTCACTTTAGCGGTCACCTCTAAAAAACTTTCGCTAAATGGTAGCTCTTCATTCTCCGTAGAAGAATACAAACGTCCTAAATTTGAAACTTCTTTTGAACCGGTTACCGAAACCTTCAAAGTCAATGATACTATTAATGTCTTTGGAAAAGCAATGGCCTATGCCGGAAGTGCTATTACCGACGCAAAAGTGGTTTATTCGGTAAGTAGAGTGGTTTCTTTCCCGAGATGGTATTCCTGGTACCGTCCCTATTTCCCAAGCAATCCCCAAGAAATTGCACATGGGGAGACCATTACCGATGCTTCCGGCCGCTATCAAATCGATTTCGAGGCTATTCCGGATAACAGTATTTCAAGGACCAACCTACCCACTTTTAGCTATGAGGTTACCGCCGATGTCACCGACTTAAACGGGGAAACCCATAGCACTACCACAATCGTACGGGTAGGGTATCATACCATGACCGCCACCCTGTATGTGCCCAATGGTATCGACAAGGACCAAAATGACAATTCCTTTACGATATCGACCGCAAATCTAAACGGACAGTTTGTTCCAGCACAGGGCACCCTTAAAGTGTACAAGCTACAGGCTCCGGAATCGGTGTTACGACCAAGACCTTGGCCAGCTCCGGATTATGCGGGTTTTACCAAAGAAGAATTCAAAGAGAGATACCCTCATGATGCCTACAAAAACGAGCATCAGCCAAGCCAATGGGAAAAGGGCGAACTTGTTTGGAAAGTTGATTTCGATACCGGGGAAAGTACAAAAATCGTGTTGAAAGACATCAAAAAATGGCTATCGGGCCGTTATCGCATTGAACTAGCTTCTAAAGATCCCTTTGGCCAGTTGGTCAAGGATATTGCAGAGACTACCTTGTTCAGCCATAAGGACAAAACGCTCGCGGACAATCAACTATTTCGAATCAAGGCTGACAAAAGCACCTATACTGTTGGAGATAAGGTAGAAGTTACTTTGGCAAGTAGTGCCAAAGACCTTCATGTAACCGTTTTTGTGGAAAAGGACGGAAAAATAACGGATACACGGATCATTAAACTTCAAAACGGTTCAAAATCGTTCACTGTGCCCGTATTGGAAGATGATTTGGGCGGGTTCGGCATTTCCTATAGTTTTTCGACCTTCAATTCGCTGCGAACAGGTAATGTTCCCATATCGGTTCCCTACCCGGTTACCGACTTACAAATCGAAACAGTCACCTTTCGCGATAAACTACAACCAGGCACCGATGAAAGCTGGACCTTTAAAATAAATGGGCCCAAGGGAGATCGGGTGTCCGCCGAGCTTTTAGCTAGTATGTACGACGCATCCCTAGATGCTTTCAGAGGGCATTATTGGAGCTTTAATCCGATATACCGCCCCTACTATTATTCCAGGATCAATACGCGCGGTTATCAAAGTTATGGCATTGATTCGTTTCAGGTCTATCGAGGAGCTGGTAAGGGGTATAGCTATAATGAACAATATTTTGATTCATTCAATTGGTTCGGGTTTTATTTTGGCTACGGGGGTGGTTATAGTACTAGAAACCGAATCGCACGAAAAATGGCTGCCCCGGTGGCTTCCACTATCGATGCCATGGATATGGCGCCTGCGGAAGAGCGCTCTGAAATGGAAATGGATGCAGGAGTTGAGGAAGATAGCGCTTTACTCGGAAATGTAGCAGGAGTAAACAAACCAGAGCAGAAACAGGAAAAAAGTCCTGAGCAAGAAGATGCGAACTTGGACGGTGTTCCCGTACGCAAGAATCTTCAAGAGACTGCTTTCTTCCTACCACAATTACAAACGGACAGGGAAGGAAACGTTTCTTTTAGTTTTACAACGCCAGAGGCCTTGACCCAATGGAAACTGCAGCTCTTGGCACATACCAAGACGTTACAAAGTGCCTTTACTACCCTGCAGACCGTTACCCAAAAAGAATTGATGGTGGTTCCCAATGCACCCCGCTTTTTGAGAGAAGGTGATGCAATCACTATCAGTACCAAAATCGCCAACCTTACAGATAAGGAACTGACCGGGCGGGCTCAATTGGAATTGACCGATGCCGTTTCCGGCAATGTCATTACGCAGAGGCTGTTAACATCAGCTACCACGATGGATGCTACCAAAAACTTTACCGTCGACTCCCTGGGCAATACCCAAGTCTCTTGGAAACTAGACATCCCCGAAGGTATGCAAGCCATACAATATAAAGTTATTGCCAAAGCCGGTGATTTTAGCGACGGGGAACAAAACATGCTTCCTGTGTTGACGAATCGCATGTTGGTGACCGAAACCTTGCCTATGTGGGTGCGTGGCAAACAGACCAAAACATTCGTGTTGAACAAACTAAGAGACCATACTTCGACCACCTTGCGCCACCATAGATTAAGTTTGGAGGTGACTTCCAACCCTGCTTGGTATGCGGTTCAGGCACTGCCATATCTAATGGAGTATCCATACGAATGCAACGAGCAGACCTTTGCACGGTATTATGCCAATAGCTTGGCAAGTTATATCGCAAATAGCAACCCGCGCATACAAGCTGTGTTCGATCAATGGCGAAACTCCGAAGCCCTGTTGAGCAATCTAGAAAAGAATCAGGAACTGAAATCCCTATTGATCCAAGAAACTCCATGGCTCCGCGATGCCCAGTCAGAAACCGAACAAAAAAAGCGCATTGCCCTTTTATTCAATTTGGATAAAATGAAACGGGAACAAATGAATTCGCTCCGAAAACTGACGACCAACCAAAAATCGAATGGTGCATGGGCTTGGTTCAATGGTGGACCCGACAGTCGATTTATTACGCAGCATATATTGACTGGTTTGGGGCATTTGCGCAAGCTCACCGCAAATAACACAACTACATCTTCTATGCTTGACGGTCATGACGAGATGATCAAAAAAGCCGTTAGCTACTTAGATGCAGAGTTTGTGAGGGAATATGAGCAAATGAAAAAATATGCCACCGACCTTACCGATGACCATTTGAGCCAAATGCAGCTACATTACCTCTATATGCGAAGTTTTTTTCCCCACATAAAAACTCCAAAAAAGGTCAATAGTATTATTTCGTATTACAAGGGACAGGCACAAAAGTACTGGATGAACCGTGGTCTCTATTCCAAAGGAATGTTGGCCTTGGTACTGCATCGTATGAATGATAGTACAACCTCGGACAAAATCATCAGGGCCTTGGAAGAAAACAGTATTAACTCGGAAGAACTGGGGATGTATTGGAAAGAAAACACGGCCTCTTGGTATTGGTATCGGGCACCAATCGAAACACAAGCTTTGCTCATAGAAGCTTTCTCCGAAATACAAAATGATACCGCTACGATCGACAATCTAAAAATCTGGTTGCTAAAGAACAAACAGACGAACCAGTGGAAAACGACCAAGGCGACAACCGATGCGGTTTATGCATTGTTACTACAGGGAAGTGATTGGCTTTCTGTTACCGATGCCGTTGAAATTTTAATTGCCGGTGAAAAGCTTGACCCCCAAAAGCTCGAAAGCGTAAAAGTTGAAGCCGGAACGGGCTACTTTAAAACTGCATGGCAAGGTTCCGAAGTACAATCGAAAATGGCAGAGGTGCAAATTAGCAAAAAACAAGCAGGCATCGCCTGGGGAGCATTGTACTGGCAATATTTCGAAGATTTAGATAAGATAACCTTTGCAAAAACACCCCTTCAATTAACAAAGAAACTGTTCTTAAAGAAAAACACCGACACCGGTGAACAGCTATCTGAAATTACCGATAAAACGAAGGTAATGGTGGGGGATTTGGTACGGGTTCGTATTGAACTACGAGCTGACAGGGATATGGAATTCGTTCATATGAAAGACTTAAGGGCTGCTGGTTTTGAACCGGTAAACGTGATTTCCAGATACAAATGGCAAGATGGTCTTGGATACTATGAAAGCACTAAAGATGCCAGTACCAATTTCTTTTTTGATGTATTGCGAAAGGGGGTTTATGTCTTTGAATATGATCTTCGGGCCAATAATGCCGGGGATTTCAGCAATGGCATCACCACCATCCAAAGCATGTATGCCCCAGAATTCAGTAGTCATAGCGAGGGGATACGAGTGGCAATCGAAAAAACTGATTAAACTAGTTTAAAACCAATTCGAAATGAGTAGTTGTAACTTCTCAAAATCGACCGGATACCTTTGATACAGAAATAGCCCCAAGGCATATCCGGTCGCCAGGCCGAGTACCACAATCAGAAACAACAAAGCTTTTGAGTTGTTCGATTTGAAATTGACAAGCGAAAGAACCATTCCGTTTTTATAAATCTCGTAATCTCTGCCGGAAGGACCCGCAATATCCAACTTTGAAAAAATATCGTATTTATTGCCCCCCAGTACGAAACGATGTGGCTTTTTAACCGACAATGGCCTTTCAGAGATTTTATCCCCGTTAATGAAAATTCTTTCGTTTCCAAAAAATGAATAGTGTATTTCTATCTTATGATTATCCAAATAGTATTCTGCGCACTTCATGCAAGGGTACGTATTAACGAGCTTTTTAATTTATAAATCCTGTGGGGGAACACAAGGCTTTCATATAGCTGAAGTACTCATGCAGATTGTTCTCAGGAATCTGCGTAACGCATGAACAAAAGTATTTATTCGAATACGTTGAAACGAAAATAGGCAAAGTTAAAATAACCCGAAACAAAAGTTTTTAACAATCGAAGTATTCTTACAAAAGCTGAAAATTATAAGTAGATCCGAGTTTGTAAACAGGTGGGGGTTTTATTAGAATTTCCCGACCTTATCAATTTAATTTACAAGCTCATACGGTCTTTGAACAGGTACGATTGTCTACGAGAGACTTCAATCTCCGCATCGTTTTCCATGACCAACTTTAAGGTGCCGTTGAACCATGGCACTACACTTTTGATAAAATTCGTGTTGATAATTTGTTGCCGATTGGCACGGAAAAAGTTTTGTTCCGGCAATTTTTCCTCTACTTGGTTGAGCGATTTATAGAGCATTGGTTTATGACCGCTAAAAAATACACGGGTATAGTTGCCAACGATTTCGAAATGTGAAATTTCACCGATACGTACCAGCCAACATTTCTCTCCCTCCTTGATAAAGATCTGACTACGCTCGGTTAATCGTTCATTGACGACCGCTGTATCATTTTGGTTGGTATCCAAAGTAGCTTTTACCTTTTCCATCGCTAGGGCAAATCGTTTTTCGTTAATGGGTTTTAACAGGTAGTCCAACGCATTGTACTCGAACGATTTTATAGCAAATTCGTCGTACGCGGTAGTAAAAACCGTAATAGGCACCTCATCGAGTATTTCCAAAAGTTCAAACCCATCTTTTTCGGGCATGTTGATGTCCAACAACAACAAATCGGGACGGGTATCCTGAATGAGAACTACCCCGTCATCTACATTAGCGGCCTCCCCCAACAATTCAATTTCCGTATGACCCTTTAGCAGTTCCTTTAATTCGTTCCGTGCTAAACGGGAGTCTTCTACGATTACTGTTTTTATTGAATTCATGATAATGGTATTTGAACGTTTGCAACCACTTCGTTATGGGCTTCCCGTAGCGAAAAAGAAGCCTTGTTCCCATATAACAAGCGCAAGCGTTGTCTAATGTTTTTAAGACCCAATTGGGTAGAATCTTTTGAAATTTGCAATTTTCCCGTATTCACAACGGTTATGTGCAAGTTGTTTCTTTTTTTCCAGGTCGTTAAAGCAATGGTGCCCCCCTCTTTTAGATTTGAGATACCATGCTTTGCCGCATTTTCCACTAGCAATTGAATAATCATTGGGGGAATTGAAATTCCCAGTGTTTCGAAATCGACGTTTTTCTCAAATTTTAAACGGTCTTCCATCTGAATTTTTGACAGGGCTATATAGTTGTCTACCATTTCCAGCTCTTCCTCTAAAGGAATGGCATCTACGGTGTTCTTTACCAACGCGTACTGTAGCATCTCCGAAAGTTTGGTAATCATATCCCTTGATTTATGCACATCTTCCAGCATAAGACCCCTAATATTGTTTAGGCTATTGAACATAAAATGCGGATTTACCTGTCCCTTAAGGGTATTGAGTTGTGCTTCTTTTAAAATGCTATTGAGCTCTAACTCTTCCAATCGATTCTGGTTCGAACGGAATAGAAACTTAATGGCAAAGTAAATCGCCGTCCAGGTAAGCAAAAGCATCAATGTTCCCAGCATACTGGACAGCCAGCTAGAATGTTCTTTATGAAATTTTATCTCGTCCTGTGTTCGCTCCCAAATAGCTCCATAGCCCCATTCAGATAAATAATATAAAGATAAATAGAGAACACAGCATATGACAAAACCTATTGCTACTTTGATGAGATTTTTTTGAGTTAAGATATGAGCCACCTCCTTTAGAACAACATATCGATATATAGAGGTGCTGAGCATGCCTATAAACACTCCCGTAAGAAAGGAATAGACCATATAGTAGGTGCTTAAATTATAAGGCACGATAAACAAAGGGGAACTAGCAACACACCAACCTACCAGCTGTAGCAACCAAAATAGGCGCATCTTTCTTTTCTTCTCGATCTGCATAATTATGTGTTCAAGCTAGGTTGCAGTGTACTACTTTCGATAGTTTGTATCGGTAGTTGAACCAGATAGGTGGTCTTTTCGCTTTCCATTTTTTCCTGAAAATCGACTCTTTGGTCATACATAAGTCTAAGGCGCTGTTCAATCGTTCGTTTTGTAAAATCATTCTCCCTGGCCCCAGCACTTCTTCCCGAATGCTCAATTGAAATGTGAAACATACGCTCTTTGATTTGAACCTCAAGATTAATTTCACCCCCCTCTTTTTGAAGCAAGATTCCATTTTTGGAAGCATGCTCAACAAGATTATGCAATAGCATTGGAGGGATTTCGACCTTTAAGGCCTCATCGGGAATACGATAGGCAATTTTAAATCGCTCTCCATATTGAATCTGCATTAAGGATACGTAGTTCCGCACCATTTCTAATTCTTCTTCCAATAGCACCATGTTTACGCTATTGTTGGTCAAGGAATATCGCAACATTTCGGAAAGCTTGGTAAGCATAGCTCTTGACGCTGTAATATCTTCCAACATCAATCCTTTAATATTGGTCATGGTATTAAAGATAAATTGCGGGTTAATATGTCCCTTAAGCGTGTTCAGCTGGGCTTGCTTTACTTTTTTTCGAAGTTCCAAACGTTCTAATCGCTTGTTGTTCGAACGTCGTAATACTTTAATAACAAAGTAAAAAACGGTCCACCCGCCTACGATAAAAAAGTATGCAATATACTTTTTGATATCGGTAAGACTATATGAATTGGTAGACTCATTAAAAAGTTCTGCCCTATCATTTACAAATAGTCTTATAAGTTTACCAAACCCATAACCAAACCAATAGGAGACATGCGGAAATAAAATGATAGTTAGAACAACTATCAAGCTCAGCTTAAGAAAATCCTTGACCTTGAAATCATTGAGGTTTACATAACGTTTCAAGAACCACCGCATCACCGAAGTCATCAATACACCCACCAAGGTAAAACCAAAAACGGAAATAAGGAGACCTGTGGTATTCTTGGCCAGCTTGTTTACGAGTATTACAAAAAAGCCCAATCCTCCCCATCCCAAGCATTGCAGTACCCAAAAAATATATTTCGACAAAAATGGTTTCATCACAGTAGTTGGTGCATTTCAAAAGTAACTGAACCCCCTTGTAGCTCTTATCATTTATCTATTCAAAATAGTATTCCAATGAGAAAATCGTTGAACGACCTTACTAGCATTCACAGATATTTCAAACACCTTTATGAATAAGTGTTCAAACCATTCTTTTTTCAAGATTACAGAATAGCGGTAAAAATCAGTATTACTATAAGTTTTAGGATTGTAATCATCATTGAGTTTTTTTGGATTCGATTAAATGGTTGTTTGTATAGGAAGTCTTCTTGTCATTTTCAAAGTCCCCTAAATCGGTTGTTGCTCAAATGTACGAGGCGCATGTTTATTGTTCATTGATATTATGACTAACGGTAAAATTCTGCCAGTGAATGGTTCAGGTATGATCGGTGTGCTTTACAAGAAATCATTCCTTCGACTATATGGGACAGTAAACCGAATATATCAGTTTAGCCAGTGATAGAGCGAAGCTCCCAATACCGAACCTGCTTTGAACAGCAGTACCGTTCCGACTGCGGAGAAAATAAGAATCGCCTTGATGACTTCCGTTTTTTGATCAGTTCCTTTTTTCTTATTGTTTTCATGATGCCACCGCTTTATGTTGTGCTATTTTAGTTAAAAATACCTCTAAATAAGAGGGCAACAAACAACAGTATGACCAGCGGTAAATTTCATTTATCGAACGGCAAAAATTTACTGTCCATTAACAATCAACTATTTATAGGTTTTTAAACAAAAAAAGAGTGCTTTTCAGCACTCTTTTTCGTCTATTCCGCAGTTTCAAAAAACAACTACCCGATCTAGTCTTTAATTGGTTTTGTCATTTCTTGTACTCCCAGGTGTTTCGCATAGAAGCCCATCATTGATTTATACAGGGCTATGCGGTTTTCTTCCTTCCCAAACCCATGACCCTCGTCGTATTTGACCATGTAAGGCACATCGAACCCTTTTGCCCTTAGGGCGCTCACAATCTGATCCGATTCGTCAATATTGACCCTTGGATCATTGGCACCCTGTACTACAAACAAGGGTTTTTTGATCTTATCGATTTGGTATACGGGGGACACTTCTTCCATAATAACCTTTTCTGCTGGAACATCCTCATCGTACCAGATTTCCTTTATAATCTTAAGGTAAGGTTTCCAATAAGGAGGTATCGTCTGCATAAAGGTGAAGAGGTTCGACACCCCCACATAATCGACCCCGCAAGCATATAGGTCAGGTGTTTTTGTCAATCCTCTCAAGACCGCATACCCACCATGACTTCCGCCATATATGGCTGCCTTATCTTTGTCTACCCAACCTTGATCGATTACATATTGCAGGCCGTCTTCTACATCGTCCATCGCTTTTCTACCTACCTCTTTAAAACCAGCTTTTAGGAATTCTTTACCATAACCACCGGAGATTCTGAAATTTACCTGCAAGGTCGCATAGCCCCTACTCGCAAAAAGTTGTGCCTCGGGATTAAAGCCCCAAGAGTCACGAATGCCCTGTGGCCCTCCGTGAGGGTTTACGATTACCGGAACTTTTTGACCTTCCTGGGCCGCTTTTGGCAGGGTAATGTATCCGTGAAGGGTAAGCCCGTCCCTACTTTTAAATGTGATAGGACGCATCTCGGCCATGTCTTCTTCCCGTAGCTGTGGCATTAAATTAAACAGTTCCTTGAATTCATCTTTTGCTACATTATACGAAAAGTATTTTCCGTATAATTTATCGCTTGTCACATAAATGAGAAGATTGTTTTCGTCGTCTGTATAATCAGCAATGCTGTACTGTTTGTCGCCAAAGCGTGATTGAAACTTTGAATGAAGCTTCTTATAATAATCGCTTACAGGAACGGTCACATCTTTTTCACCTTCATAACTAATGTAGTCGAGCTGATAGTTTCTTTCCCTGGAAATCGCCAAATCGGAAACATCGTATTTGTCATTGGAGAATATCTTTTTAATAACCTTATCTTCTTTCAAGTCGTATAGAAGCACTTCGGCCTTATCACTTTCCAGATTGGAAACCACATAAGCATCGTGTGGGTATTCAGTTGCGTAATCGAACTGGGCGATCATAAAGGCATCTTTCCAATTTAAACTCTTTAGTACCGTGAAATTTTCACCGTCTTTGGCATAATAAATATCTTGCTCAACACCGTCCCTGATCCTTGTGAAACCTTTTAAGTTTCCATCCTTGTCAAAATCATACCCCATAATTGGGTTAGCGGCATCTTCGTTTTTATATAACTGTTCCATTTCGCCACTTACTACATTCACCTTGTAAGGTTCAAAAACTTGTGGGTTATTTTTATTCATCTGTACGATGATATGGTCTTTGTCTTCCTTTAGAAGTTCGCTAAATTCTGCCCGTACCCCTTCGAAGGGAGTAAGGTCTTTTTGGTCGCTACCATCGAGATTTACGGCATAGACATGATAATTTTCATCCCCGCCTTGATCCATGACAAACACCAAACGTTCATTGTTGATCCAACCATAACCACGCACCAATTCCTCTTTTTCCTCAATAGCTCTTTTCACCTCTCCCGAAGCGATATTCTTTACATAAATGTGTCTTTTGCCATTTTCGTCTTTTTCCCGGTAAGACATGTATTTCCCATCTGGGGAAAATCGAAAGGTAGATGCTTTGGGCCTGGCAAAATAGTCTTCAACAGTGTATTTAAAGTTGCCACCTGCCATCGCTGCCAGCTGAGTCAACTCTTCATCGGAACTGGGCAGTTTAGGATTACCGGGAATTGTTTTTACCGTTTTTTCCAATACCAAAGGCAATTCCATACCACCTTGGTAAAAGGTTCCCTCCACTTTTTCACCATTAAGGGTTCCTACATACTTAATACCTGCTTGCTTATACTCGATGGTAAGGGCATTGTTTTCAAAGGTCGTAACATCCATCGGAATATCAGTAGCCCCTTGTGAAGGGCTATCCATTGTACTGTTTAACTCCCCCTCGGTTTCGTTTACATTGAATACCAGAGGCATCTCAGTACCCTGCACGGACAAAGTCCCCTTCCAGGAACCTACAACCTCCTGGGCATAGGTCTGTAAGCCTAAAACTACAAAGGCTAGTAATAGTAATGGTTTCATTTTCTTCATAATCTCCATTTTATGGTTTTTAATAGTCTCGAAATGTGTTTTCTTTCGTTTGTATATTCTTTGAAGTATTTGTTACAATTGAAAGTACATCTTTTTGTTTTACCAAAGATAAAACAAGCGAATGCCCTGGAGTTCCGAATTATGATCAGCGGTAAAAAAACCTCCTCCAGTGGGAAGCGTCTTTCAGAAAACGGGATATCGTTGGCCATTGGTAACCGATGTTCGCATATTGGCAGTACCAAAAAGCTAGTATTCTCGGTTCAACATCGACCACAGCCGATCCTTTAATTCGGAAATGCCTTGTTGTGCCACCGAGGAAATAAAAATATAAGGTGTTTCTTGAAAATCCTTGTCGAGTTCCTCTTTCATCTCGGCCATCAACTCATCATCGAGCATGTCGCTTTTAGAAATGGCGACCAGGCGATCTTTATCTAATAATTCAGGGTTATACCGCTTGAGTTCGTCCAATAAAATTTCATATTCCTTGCTGATATCGTTGCTATCTGCCGGAATCAAAAAAAGCAAGGTCGCGTTCCGTTCAATATGTCGAAGAAAATAATGGCCCAGTCCTTTGCCTTCTGCGGCCCCTTCGATAATTCCAGGGATATCTGCCATGACAAAACTTTGAAAGTCACGGTATTCAACAATGCCTAAATTTGGTTTTAGCGTGGTAAACTCATAATCCCCTATCTTGGGTTTGGCCGAAGTAATTACCGATAGTAGGGTAGATTTACCCGCATTCGGAAAGCCTACGAGACCAACATCGGCGAGTACCTTTAACTCGAGTATAACAGACACTTCTTGTCCGGCTACACCAGGTTGCGCGTATCGGGGCGTTTGATTTGTAGCTGTCTTAAAATGCCAGTTACCACGCCCCCCCATACCGCCTTCTGCCAGTATCTTTTCTTCGCCATCTTCGGTAATCTCGAACAATACTTCCTGCGTTTCCGAATCCTTGATTACCGTTCCTAAAGGTACCTGCATATAAACATCTTCGCCGTCGGCGCCGGTACTTCGATTTTTACTCCCATGTTCTCCGTGACCCGCCTTGAAGTGCTTTTTGAACTTAAAGCCGACGAGTGTCCATAAATTCTTGTTTCCCTGAATGATCACATGACCTCCCCTTCCACCATCCCCACCATCGGGACCCCCTTTGGTAATATATTTTTCTCGGTGTAAGTGCACAGACCCCTTGCCACCTTTTCCTGAGACAGCATAGATCTTTACGTAATCGACAAAATTACCTTCGGTCATTATGAGATAGGTTGTTTAACAAATCGCAGAAGATTACTGCATCTGCTTTTCAATTTGTGTGTATCGTTCTTTAATTTGCTTGATATCCTCTTCCCGATACGCTTCTTTTTCATACGGCCTTTTCTTTACTCTTTCCAAAAGTTCCTCTAAAGCTAATAGCGCCTTATCATACAATTTCAGCTCCTTATAAATAGCTATTTCGGTATTGTATGTCCACGTATTATTTGGATCTAGGGCCAGGGCCTTTCTCGAAAGTGTCAACGCCAATTGGTAATCCGTTCTTTGAAAATAGAGGTATGAAGCTGCACCGGCATAACTATCGGACACTTTGCTCTTACCGCTTATCAATTCGGTTTCGATAAAACGATCAATTTCCGCATCGGTGGTTGTCTGTATGGGAAACCCGATTTGGGTATTCGCCCAAGACACATACATTTCAGCATTATTGGGCACCAAGTCAATATCTATGGTCAAGGCTTCATAAAAACGTCCTGTTTTTGTAGGTTGAACGGAAAACCGGGCCACATCCTTGATAGGGTTGTATTTGCCGCTCCCATAAAGCGTAGTATCCGCATTAAAAATAACGACCCATTCATCTGGATCGGGGATAGTGAAAAGCGAATAGGTTCCTGAGGCAATCGGCTGTCCCCCGACAATAACCGGCCGGTCAAAACTAACCGTAGTGCAATGCCCTGCACCGGTTCTCCATACCTTGTTCCAGGGCACCAACCCACCATAAATCTTGCGACCCCGAACCGATGGACGCTCATAAACAACCGAAATTTCGGTGTTTCCTACGGCCTGGGTAATCGTACCTTTAGGACTGAGGGAAGGATAGGGATAGTCGTCCTGTGCCATGGAGAGATGGGGGCCCGCCAAAATCACCAACAGTAGTATACATCGCATTCCCATCGTTTTAAGATTTGATATAT
The DNA here is from genome assembly GCA_947493175.1 of uncultured Flavobacteriaceae bacterium. GTDB lineage: Bacteria > Bacteroidota > Bacteroidia > Flavobacteriales > Flavobacteriaceae > Pelagihabitans. The sequence goes on from CANLQD010000003.1 coordinate 860,619, forward strand.
TGTAAGCTCCTTACCCTGAACAAGCCTGAAAAAAGTACCTTTTAAAGCTCCTCGATAACCTTCGCCAAGCGTTGCGTAATCTCATCGATCGCACCAATACCATTAACGCTGTGAAACTTTCCCTGTTCTTCGTAGTACTCTTTTAAAGGTGCCGTTTTTTGATTGTACTCATCAAAACGGTTCCGTATCTTGTTTTCATCTTGATCATCGCTGCGACCACTGACCTTACCGCGTTCCAATAATCGCTGGATCAATACTTCATCATTCGCATCCAACGCAATCGTTGCGTTGATTTTCATGCCTTTTGTTGCCAGAAAAGCATCCAACGCCTTTGCTTGCGCGGTCGTCCGTGGAAATCCGTCAAAAATAAAGCCACTGGCGTCTGGATTTTTCTCCACATCATCCTGTAACATTTGAATGGTGACCTCATCGGGCACCAAATCGCCACGATCGATATAAGACTTCGCCAACTTACCCAATTCGGTTTCATTTTTCATATTATAACGGAACAAATCTCCCGTAGAAATATGCTTTAAATTGTACTTTTCCTTTAAGAATTCGGCCTGCGTACCTTTTCCGGCACCTGGTTTTCCGAACAGAACAAGATTGATCATATGTTTTTGGTTTAGTTGGTATACTTCCCTTAAATTTCTTCCTAACTCCTTGTAATCAAGTCCATAGCCGACAATAAACTTATCAGGAATATCAATCCCGACATAATCGATGGTATACTCACCGTTATAGACCTCGGATTTATAAAAAAGACTGGCGATTTTAAATTCTTTTACCTTGGTAGTTGAAAAAAGATGTACCAATTCTTTGAGCGTGCGACCCGAATCGATGATATCTTCCAAGATTATTACGCTTCGACCTTCAATATTATCAGGTGGATCTAAAAGTGTTTCCACGATACCGGTAGAAGTGAGTCCTTGATATGAACTTAACTTCACAAACGAAACTTCGCACGGATGTGGATAGCGCTTCAGAAAATCGGCCACGAACATAAAAGCACCATTAAGAACCCCTACAAAAACAGGTATTTCATCCTTATAGTCTTTCGCTATCGCATGGGCCACTTTTTCCACCGCGGCCAGGATTTCGGCCTCGGATAAATAAGGAACAAATGTTTTGTCTTGCAACTGCATACGGAGTCCTATTTTTTAGGACGGTAAATATAGTATTTTGATTTCTCTTTTTGGTCGCTTGGGCAGTCGTTTTAAGAATTCGATGTATTTTTGTCGAGAAGCTTAGAACAGCTTTCGAAACCGGCACTTATGAACTACTTTTCTTCCGACTTTAAACTGGGAATCCTTGGAGGAGGCCAATTGGGAAAAATGCTTTTGTACGAGACCCGAAAGTGGGATATTCATACCCATGTGATAGACCCCTCCCCGGAAGCACCCTGTAAGCTTGCATGTAATGAATTCTTTGAAGGTGATTTGATGGATTTCGAAGCGGTATACCAGTTTGGAAAGAACGTAGACCTCCTTACTATTGAAATCGAGAATGTGAATATCGATGCCCTAGAGAAACTAGAATCAGAAGGACTTAGCGTATACCCCCCCACCAAGGCTTTGCGGATTATCCAGAACAAGGCCAAACAAAAATTGTTTTATGTAGATCACGATATACCGACAGCTGCATTTCAACGCTTCGCTTACAAAAGTGAGATTGCAGACAGTGTTCACAACGAGGCATTGGAGTTCCCATTTATTTGGAAAGCGGCCCAGTTCGGTTATGATGGTCAGGGTGTAAAAATTGTTCGAAAGCTAGAAGACTTAAATGAATTACCCGCCGGCGAATGCATCGTTGAGGAAATGATTCCCTTTAAAAATGAACTGGCTGTTATCGTAGCAAGGAACCCTAGTGGCGCCGTAAAAACCTATCCTGTGGTAGAGATGGAATTCCACCCCGAGGCCAATCAAGTGGAATATGTAATTTGTCCTGCACGAATCAACGACCACGTAGCTGAAAAAGCAAAGAAAGTTGCTTTAAAGGTTTCCGAAAAAATTCAGCATGTAGGGCTTTTAGCGGTAGAGATGTTCCAAACGCAAGAAGATAAAATATTGGTAAATGAGGTAGCCCCAAGACCTCATAACAGTGGTCATTATAGCATTGAAGCAAGTTATACCAACCAATTTGAGCAGCATCTTCGTGCCATTTTAGACTTACCGTTGGGAAGTACCGATAGCAAACTTGCGGGGATTATGGTCAATCTCGTTGGTGCCGAAGGCCATACGGGGAATGTCGTCTACGAACATATCGAGGACATTTTAGGCAAACAAGGGGTAACACCCCATATCTACGGAAAAAAACAGACCCGACCATTTCGTAAAATGGGCCATGTTACCATTGTGAATGAAAATATAGAACGGGCCCGTGAGATTGCCCAACAGGTCAAGGAAAAAATAAAAGTTATCAGCAAATAAGAATATGAGCAAAGTAGCCGTAGTCATGGGAAGTACCAGCGATCTGCCCGTTATGCAGGACGCCATTGATATTTTAAAAGGGTTTGATATTGAAGTCGATGTCGATATTGTTTCGGCGCATCGAACCCCGGAAAAACTATTCGATTTTAGCAAAAATGCCCATACGAGCGGATATTCCGTTATTATCGCAGGAGCTGGTGGTGCCGCACACTTACCCGGCATGGTAGCATCGATGTCGCCATTACCGGTTATAGGGGTACCGGTTAAAAGCAGTAATTCTATTGACGGGTGGGATTCCGTACTCTCTATTCTTCAAATGCCTGGTGGGGTTCCCGTGGCTACGGTAGCTTTGAACGGCGCCAAAAATGCCGGTATCCTGGCAGCACAGATCATCGGTGCATCGGACAAGTGTGTTCTCGATAAAATCCTATTGTACAAAGAAGGTCTTAAACAAAAAGTAATAGAAGGTGCCAAAAAAATAAATGAATAACCATGAGAAGCTTTATTATTCTGTTATGTGCCCTGTTAGCGTCCTGTAAAACCCAACATTTTGAAGAAATAACGCTCACCAGCCCTACGATGGTCCATATCGAGCCCGACAGCCGCGCCATTGAACAGTTGAACCACAAATGGGGAGATGAAGATTTCCAGGTCATCATTGATGATGTTATGTGGCACCACAGCGAACTTATGATACATGTAGACAGTTTGGCTATGGATCAAATTACAACGGACACCCAGCATCTAAAACTCATTGGCGGGGGACAGCAATGGCAAATTAATATGGACACCACCGATGTTAAATGGCGTTATATTTATTTTGATGGCAAAAACTTTGTAGAGAAAGATGCCATTTCCATGCTAGCGTATCTTACTGAAAACAACTAAAGAAAAAAAATAAATGCAAAACCCACTTCTTGAATCTTTTGACCTAGCCCCATTTTCTAAGATAAAAAACGAACATTTTAAACCAGCCTTTTTAAGGGCAATGGAAGATGCAAGGGTAGAAATCAATGCCATTACCGCAAACCAGGAAGCGCCATCTTTTGCAAACACGGTCGAGGCGTTGGAATTTGCGGGGCATCAACTGGATCGGATTTCCAGTGTATTTTTCAACCTAAACTCTGCTGAAACCAATGATGAAATACAAAAAATAGCGCAAGAAGTATCTCCCCTGCTATCAGAATTCAGCAACGATATTACACTGAATACCGAATTGTTCGCTAGAATTAAATCGGTTCATCAGCAAAAAGATACTTTACAACTAAACACCGAGCAACAAACCTTGCTTGATAAAAAGTATAAGAGCTTCAGCCGAAATGGCGCCAACTTACCAGAGGAGAAAAAAAAGCGTTTACGGGAGATAGATGCCGAACTATCCAAACTGAAGTTAAAATTTGGTGAAAATGTATTGGCCGAAACCAACAAATACGAAATGCATCTTACGGAAGCGTCTGATGTTGAAGGACTTCCGGAAGGCGAAAAGGAAGCAGCAGCCCAACGCGCCAAAGCAAAAGGGAAAGAAAATGGTTGGATGATCACCTTAGACTATCCTAGCTACGTGCCTTTTATGAAATATGCAAAAAACAGAACGCTTCGAAAAGAGCTGTCACTTGCATTTGGAAGCAAAGGATTTCACAACGATGAATTCGACAACCAGAAAAACGTATTACAAATTGCCCAATTACGGTATGAAAGGGCGCAACTGCTGGGCTACAAGACCCATGCCCATTTTGTATTGGAAGAACGCATGGCAGAAACCCCTGAAAAAGTACATGGCTTTCTAAGCGAACTTTTAGAAAAGGCCAAACCAGCGGCCGAACGCGAGTTTCGGCAATTAGAAAGTTTCGCAAAGGATGCTGATGGCATCGACCAACTTGAAAAATGGGACGGTAGCTATTACTCCGAAAAGTTGAAACAGCAACTATTCAGTCTCGATGATGAACAATTAAAACCCTATTTTAAATTGGAAAACGTCATCGATGGGGTGTTTGCGGTAGCGGAAAGGCTTTTTGGAATTCAGTTTGAACAGGTTTTTGATATTGATACCTACCACGAGGAGGTCAAAACCTATCGGATATACGATAAGGAAAAGAATTTCGTTGCCGTTTTTTACGCCGATTTTCACCCTAGGCCCGGTAAAAGAGGTGGTGCTTGGATGACCTCCTTTAAATCGCAATGGAAAAAAGATGGGGAGAACATACGCCCCCATATTTCGAATGTATGTAATTTTACACCATCGACTCCCAGCAAGCCCTCACTTTTAACCTTTAATGAAGTCACCACCCTTTTTCATGAATTCGGCCATGGGCTACATGGCATGTTGGCCAACACTATCTATCCTAGCCTATCCGGAACATCGGTCTATTGGGATTTTGTGGAACTTCCTTCACAGGTGATGGAGAACTGGTGCTACGAAAAAGACGCATTGGAACTATTTGCCAAACATTATGAAACAGGAGAGATCATTCCTATGGAATTGATACAAAAAATAAAGGATTCCGCTACTTTCCAAGAAGGCATGGCCACCTTACGACAACTGAGCTTTGGATTGTTGGACATGTCTTGGCACGGAACAAATCCTACAGGAATCACTGATGTTAAAGCCCGCGAAAGTAAAGCATTCGAGGGTACCAACCTTTATCCCGACACTCCCGAAACCTGCATGAGCACGGCTTTTAGCCACATTTTTCAAGGTGGTTATTCCTCAGGCTACTACAGCTACAAATGGGCCGAAGTACTTGATGCGGATGCCTTTGCCTACTTTAAGGAAAAAGGAATTTTTGATCAAGAGGTAGCAACTAAATTTAAGGAGCATGTACTTTCAAAAGGAGGTACCGAAAATCCGATGGTTTTGTACAAGCGTTTTCGTGGAGCCGAGCCCAAGGTAGAGGCACTGCTAGAAAGGGCTGGACTCTTGATCACCGAATGAGATGATTTCGGTGGAGCGCCTTTAGAAAAATATTTTAGTGTCAACTAGGCTCTATTTCTAAGCTGCCAAGGTGTTATTTTATGCAAATTACCGCTTAGCATGCAGTAGCGGTTCGTCGATTTGGCCCGCAACGATGTGCTACGTTCTGAAAAAATCTGTATTTTTAAACGCTTTCCCGTTACCAAACCATCTTGACCACATTTTGCTAAATTGATAAAAATGTACAAGATAAAATCTATCTTGGTCCTTTGTTTGATCGTGTGCGGTAACCTTTTTGCCCAAACGGATAGGGATGCCCTGATGGCACTTTATAATGCAACCGATGGCCCGAACTGGACCAATAACACCAATTGGGGTTCAGCACAGCCCCTGAACACCTGGTTTGGGGTCACAACCGATGCCTTAGGGAATGTGGTAACCCTTAATTTAAGCAATCCCGGATTTGTTGGAAACAATTTGAATGGGACTCTTCCGGATGAATTGGGCGACCTCCCTTTTTTAACTTTCCTTATCATTACCGACAACCCTAATTTGACAGGGCCTTTACCAGCTACTATAGGAAATCTGAACAACCTGAATTTTCTTTCGTTTCGTAACAATGCCCTTAACGGACCCATCCCCCCTGTCATTGGTAACTTGATCAACCTCACAAATCTTACACTTGGCTCAAACAATCTCACAGGAGACATTCCGAACACCATCGGTAACCTATCGAACCTACAGAGTTTAAATCTAGATGTCAATGACCTCAGCGGCCCTATACCTGATGAAATAGGCAATCTTATAAACCTACTTACGTTGCGGATCAACAACAATAGATTAAACGGTCCGATTCCCGCTTCTCTGGCCAATTTAGTCAACCTAGAAGATTTTCTTTTGTATACGAATGAACTGAGCGGTGAAATACCTGTTTTTTTGGGGAGTTTAATCAATTTAAGGTCGCTGATCATATCGAGCAACCAGTTCACGGGACAAATACCTCCTGAATTGGGAAATCTAATCAATTTGGAAGAATTCAATGTCGGCATCAATGATTTATCGGGAACGGTCCCGGAGGCCTTGGGAAACCTCATCAACGTACGGACATTCAACATCGATGCGGCCAACTTGTCGGGGACACTTCCCGCCTCCTTGAGCCAGTTGACAGATCTGGTAGACCTTCGGATCGGTCAAAACAATTTTGAAGGACTACTCCCCCGTTTTACCTTCGATACCTCCGGAACGATCACACCCTATTTTGATATGCGCTTCAACAACTTTCATTTTGGGGATTTTGAAGCTGATTTTCCTGATTATAACAACGGCACGATCAACTATGACTATAACATTCAGGATACCGTCAACGAGGTCGAAACCATAAACGCCTGTGCAGGGCAATCGGTTACCTTGTCAACCACTGTTCGTGGAACCGCCAACGTATACGAATGGTTGCAGAACGGGGTACCCATCCCAAACTCGAATACCCCCGATTTATTCCTAACAGATGTACAAAATGGCGATACAGGTAATTATACCTGTCGTATTACAAGTACCATCGTAACCGGACTTACACTGGAAAGGAATCCCATTGCACTTAGCGTGGGATCCGCGGGAACTCCACTCGCCAATCCCGTTGATGACATCCAAGCATGTGATCCCGATGCAGATGGCTTCACCGACTTTCAGATCAACTTGGCGAGTATTGACGAACAAGTACTCGGAGACCAAACAGGGCTGCCCGTGTCTTATTTTGATGAAGCAGGGAGCCCTATTGCCCTGACTAACCCTTACACGAACAGTACAGAAGGGGAGCAGGTGATTACGGTACGGGTCGGGGATGCTAGTGGGTGTTTTGACGAGACAACTTTCAGACTGGTGACAATTCCTGGGCCGACCGTTATCGAACTTCCAGATGTTTTGGAATGCAGTTATTCCTTGCCCCCCTTGGATAACGATGCCCTTTATTTCACAGAACCCGATGGGCAGGGGGCCATGTTAATTGAGGGTTCCGAAATCACTTCCTCCCAAACCATCTATATCTATGCCGAAACTCGAGGGGACGGTATCGTTTGTTCCAACCAAAGTAGTTTTACGGTGACCGTAGATCCCTCGAGTTGTGAAAATATTGATTTGACCTCACTTCCTACTTTTTTCACCCCAAATAATGATGGCTCTAACGACCTTTGGGATATCTCCTCTTTAGCGGGAAGCGATACACAAATAACGATCTTCAATCGCTATGGACAGCTTTTGGAACAGCTAGACCCAAATGTGGTGCAAGGATGGGACGGTCGATATCAGGGAACCGAGCTGCCCTCCAGCGACTATTGGTATCGCTATACAGATCCGGAAACCGGACGAGACGTCAAAGGCCACTTTACGTTAAAGCGTTAATTGATTACCGGGACTTTAAGTTTCTTTAGTTTTTCGACCATCGTTCCAAGCTTTTCGGTATGTAAACTCTTGGTATCTTGGAAACCATTATTTTGTACTAGCTGGGGGTACTTGCCTAACCAGTAGTTCTCATACGGCATGAGCTCAATGGCCGAAACCGACGGATGCCGATGGTAAAAATCACCAATGGATTCTAAAAAATCATCAGTATCGTTGATTCCAGGCACCATAGGGAAACGTACCCTTACCAAGGCACCTTGGGACAATAAAAACTGAAGATTTTTTAAAATTCTATGGTTGTCTTTCCCCGTGTACTTCTTATGTTCCGAGGCATTGAACAGTTTCATATCAAAAAGATATAAGTCCGTAACCGGCAATGACGCCTTTAAATGACGTTTACTACAATAGCCAGAGGTATCGACACAGGTATGGATCCCCTTATTTTTTGCTTCTTTCAGCAATGCCAACGTAAATTGGGGTTGAGCGAGCGGTTCGCCGCCTGAAATTGTAAGACCGCCCTCTTTTCCATAAAACTTCTGATCACGTTCTACCACTGTCATTATTTCTTCAACTCCCACCCATTTTCCAAGTACTGTAAATTGCTCTTCTTCACAAACAGTAAAGGCCTCTTGAACCGTTTCTTTTCCCTCAGGACCGCTGAACTCATAATTCTGGTTGACCCTAACACCTTTTTCCTTTGTTATCCTGCGCAGTCTTTGGGTAAGTTGCTCGGGCCCCTCCCCTATCTTGGAAATTATTTGTACCCGAAACGATTTTGATTCGGGATTATGGCACCAGGCACAGTTCAATGGACATCCCTTTAAAAAAACCGTTGTTCGAATACCGGGACCATTGGTAAGCGCCCCTCTTTGAACATCAAAGACCAAACCTTTCATTTTCTTCTTTTTAGAGACCTTTATAGCCTAAGTTCAATACAAGGTTCGAGCCAGTATTTCTAGCTGGGTTTCCTTTCTCAGTTCAACAAAACGAGCACTAAACCCGCCTACCCGAACCACCAAATTGGTATATTTCTCCGGCGTTATCATAGCCTGTTCCAAATCGTTTCTATCGACAACGGTGAGCATGGCCTGTGCCCCACCGTTATCAAAATATCCATTCAACAAGACATTTAACTTCTTCCGATATCTGACAAACCAGTCTTTCGAAAACTTTATGTTTTGTACTGCTCCTGCATGAATATCGGTCCGGGGTTTTAGAAGCGAATTCAACAAAGCGGTTATTCCGTTTTTGTCGGCTCCATGATACGCTGCATTCCCGTTATTCAAACTTTCATATGCTTTGCGACCATCTGCCGTGGCAAGCGTATGTTTTCCCAAATCGGTATTAGCGTCGTTGTTAATCACCACAATTAGGTAGTTGTCCAACCCAACTAACGAAGCTTGCTTTTGAGTGGTCAAACACAAATGTTCGTGGAGTTTGGTCATCATTGCGTCGGCCCGATCATCATCATTTCCATACTTAGGTGCATTCAACAACCATTTCCGTTGCAATTCATATCCATCAAAATCGGCTTGCAACAGTTGCAACAGTTCAGCTATTGTAAGTTTTTCCTCTTCGTAAACAAGTTGTTTGATTGCCGTAAGGCTATCTGCTGCATTTACATTGCCGTAGGCCTCCAAAGTACCTCCTAAATAGCGGACTCCACCTTCAAAAATGGGCTTTCCCCTTTCGATACAGTCATCATATAGTATCGAATAGTATAAAAAAGGTGCCATTTCAGCCGCATATTCGTATTCCAATTTTTCTTGCAAAGCCAATGCCTCCACATGCCTTTCTACCTGTTTCTTATAAGCCGCCAAAAGACTTTCAAAGGTTCTAAATGGTTTTTTGGCGATGGTCCTAACTCCGGCTCCTTTACCGGTAATGAGATCTATGCCTTTATACAAGGTTACTTCCAATGCCTTGGCAAGGTTGATGACTCCGCTCGGGGTCCCAAAACTTTTATGGTTCAGTATATACTCACCACAACCAAAGGGTACATAATCCTTTGCGTCTTCCATTGGAACCTGAAATGCCTTTTGTACCGAAGGTATGTTCACATCGTCGTTGTACAACATGGGATATACATAACCGGTCGCAAGCACATCCATGGCCTTTTCCCGTAAAATCGGATTCATCCCTTTATAAAGCCGCAGCGTAAGTTGGGGTAGCACGCTTCGCTCCCTTTTAGAGGCCTCCATTGCGATCAACGCAAAAGAATCGGCGGCTGCTTCGTTGGTTCTTCCCCGACCGCCGACAATTACACGGCCGTCGTACACCGTTTTGCGGGCATCCATAAGTCGCCATAGCGATTGCAAATAACCAATTGCGGTTTCTTCGTTCAAAGTACCATTGGCCAGGTCATTCATATAAAAATCCCCCAGATACAAATCCATTCTGCCATAATTCTGGGCTCCCGAAATAACAGTATACAAGTAACTGAGCTGACAAGCCTGATGAAGATTATCAGGCGGTTTAGAAGCAATATGTTCAAGCGTTCCTATCAAAAGAGCTACTGTACCAGCTGCTGCCCCTTTTGGAGAAACGGGCAACCGTTTTAGATAATCTGCATACTGCAGGCATACGATACTTAAGACTTCCAAAGCCGAATACATGGCCTCAAAAAGCAATTTTGAGTCATCGCGGGCGACCGAACCAGCTTCTTTTACCTCTTTTTGCAAGCCGCCGATACCTTTTATCATCAATTTTTTAAAATCCAGTTGCGCGCCAGACATGCGGTACAAGGGAAATGCAATTCCCGATTGCCCGATCCAATCATCACTTGGCAAAAGTTCAGAAAGCCAATCGGGGTATTTCGCCCTAGTTAAATCATTGGAGTCATGATGCTCCCAATAGTGCTTTATGTTTTCGATACGATGCTTGTCTTTTTGAGAGACACCTTTGGACAATTCATCAAGTTGTTCGGTATCGCAGTAGTAGCCGAAGCCACCTTTCTTTGAATACACCTGCGGTGTAAACCCCAATGGTGGCAATTTGGCCCGCCCCACAAATAGATCTCCCTCTTGCCATGGCATGAACATCAACGGTGTTTGTAACCAATGTATTGCAGCTTCACATGCGTTCTTGTCTTTTTCGAGTAGTTCCTTATGTAATTCGGTAATATTACAAAGCGCTCGAATTATTTCAGTGGGATCATCTTGAAAAAAATCCATCTGATCGCTATTTGTGGCAAGTGAAGAAATAACACTGTTCATGACTATTGCATCTATGTTCAAAAACCCATACCGAACTAAGTTGGAAAGGTATAGGATTACATGTATAAAAAAGATGATTAAAGTCAGGAACAGGTCAATAACCGGATATTTCCAGTATAGGCACCTAGCCCCATCTAAATGACCATTCCCTGGTAGGCCGATCATAAAAGCAGTAGGGTTCACAACAAGTTCGGCCCAATTCACAACAACTAATTTCCCACCCCCTATAAAGGGCTTATTTTAGTTTGCTCAACTTTTTCCCTTGTTAGGGAACTATTCAGCTAAAATCCGACCATGAAAAAAATCTACCTTCTTGTATCTGTATTTATTGTCTTTTCTTGTAGTGAGGACAATGACAACGCAAACGATGAAATTGAAAACACAGCCCCCATCTTTGGCTCGCTTGTCTTCGAAATTCCCGAACATAGTGAAGCCGGTACGGCCATTGGAAACGTAAACGCGACCGATGCGGAAAACGATGATTTGATCTTCAGTCTGGATACCGACCTAGATGTTAGCATTGACGAAACTACAGGAGCACTTACAACAGGGGAAGATTTACTTTTAGATTTTGAAACCACGAACAGTTTGTCGGCCGAAGTTACCGTTTTTGATGGAAAACAATTGGTAGACGGTACCATCACCATTAATCTAACGGACATTAACGAATATGAAGCCCTCTCTGACGAGCAGCGTGAATTGATCGAATATTTTCAATACTTAACTCTGTGGCAAGGACCTAGTAGTACGCCATTGAACTTTACCAGTCGTTGGGAAGAACCTATGAAACTTTATTTAGACGGACAAATATCTACCCAATTTAGGGCCAATGTCGAAACGGTTCTAGAAGAATACAATGTACTTTTTGAGAATAGTGATTTCAACATCAGCTTGGTGCAAACACTTGAGGAATCGAACGCACACCTCTACTTTGGGGAAGCGGCCGATATAGAGGAGCTATGGGCCGATGTGTTTGAAATCATCGATGGAAAAACCTTTTCAGGCTATGCCATAACCGCTAACAACAACTCCGTGTTAAGCAATAGTAGGATATGGGTTTCCAATCCGCTCGCCATACTTTTTAAACATGAATTGGGTCATGCCCTTGGGTTCGGTCATTCGGATAAATGCGATATGGAAAACAGTTTTATGTGTTCGAATATAGACCCGGAACATGACTTTTTGGAAGTTGAAAAAAGCATTATCCAATACGCCTATGATAATGAGTTTTCAGCGGGATCGTCTGCATCGGAAATCGAACTATTCCTAGCCAACCAACTTATTTTAGAATAGCAAAAGATCTTAGAAACTGTATGGGAGACCGATTATCACATGAATAGACGGTCTCCCTTTTTTATTCTTTTTTCGCTCCCAAGTTCGTAGAGGCTTCCTTTTACGGAGCTTTCCAAGGCTTCAATATTTGTAGTTTTCCCCGTTTTATCTTCAATGACTTTGATACCATAACGCGTCTTTTCGAGGGCAGCGAGGTACTCTTGGTAGACTACATAAGTATAGCCCTCGTTTTCAAAATAGAGATAACCGATGTGCATTCCTTCATTTGTTTTCCCTCCGCCTCGTAGGTAGTTCGAAAAGAAGAAACGTTCCCAGCTCTCGGTTTTCTCCTTCGGAAATTCCAATGCTACTTTTTGGGCACTTCCATAGCGGTATACCAAGTAGGTGTCGGCAGTATCCTTCGCTACCGTCAGGATTTTTTCGTTTTTGGTCTTAAAACCAATGACGATCTTTTCATTCTTTAGCACTTGTGACGCAACACCGAAACACCCTACAAATAAAAAAAGGATGAAAAACGTATGCGCCCTATTAATCAAGAAAACTCCCTGAAGTCGTTTCATTTTCGATATAGGATAGAGGGTCTAATATACTCCCAATCAACATTAAGTTTGTTGATATATACCACGACCGAACCGGGAGTTAGCACTTCTTCGGCGGTTAGTACCACTGCACCCTCCAAACTTATGAATTGCACATGAAGCTTATTCGCTTTTCTCGTTAGCTCCACATAGGCTATTGTATTGTCTTGGTAACTAGGAAGCAAACGGATGGTTCCAGAAATCAACTTTCCTTTTTTGAAGACCGCCCTTCTCGTTTCCTTGCCCGTTTTGTTAAAGGCGATTACCAATCCGTCCAAATTGCCATTAGCGGTAGTATACGAAAGTTGTTTTAGGGCTGTCTCGGCGTTGTAAACAGTCGTTGTACTCTTTAGGATTTGCCCATGATCATAGGATGTGACCGTTTTTCCATCTTCGTCGACCGTTTCTTTTCTGGTCATTGCACCATCTACAAAAGTTTCCTTGTTCATAAAACCACCATAGCCTGTGGTGATGCGATCGCCGTTCTTTGGTGCGCCCATATCATACGTCATGGTTCCTAATCTGGCCCCATTCTCATCATAGTAGGTGGCCACACCATTCAACACCCCTTTCGAAAATCGTTCGGTTCGTTTCAAAACCCCTTTGTAACTGTAATAGTTGAAATCGCCTTCTTCCTTATCAGCTACATATTGTCCTTCTTCTAAAACCGTTCCATTATAGTCTAATTTCTTATAGGGGCCATTTCGTTTTCCTTCTTTGAATGTGTATGAGCTTCGCTTTTGATAATCGTAGGCCATACCCTCCCAAGGCTTTTGGTCTTTAAAGGTAAGTTTCCCCAGTACTTCTCCATCCTCTGAATAAAAAGTAGCACAGCAGTTTGCATCGATTTCTTCCAACAAAACTGGGTTTATTTGACCGTATTCTTTTTCTTTTCCATAAGTATAGCGCTTTAAACGGATGGTTTGGCCCGATTTCCGCTCTTCCATTTGCTCAATTTGATCCGAGTCACCAAAAAACTTGTACAAGGTTCCTTCTTTCTTTTCGTAGTCATAGGTTCCTATTTGGTTCCCTTCCATATCATAGAAAGTGCCAACGGTTTCCGCATACTTTTTAAACAAAACCTCTGATTGCTTTTTCCCGTTGCTATAAAAACGAATTTCCTTTACCTTTTCGTAACCATCCGCAGCGAATTGTTCTATCAACTTAAAAGTTTTGTGCTTGTCTTTCCCCACCAAACGTTTTCGATAACCAGTGCGTTCTGCCAGTACTCCCTGTACATACCTATCAATACTGGTGATACTGCCATCGGAATAACTCATACTATACCGTTCCCCTTCGAAAGGTGTGGGATAGCCGTCTTTATCTTGTAACTGTAATTCGCCCAAGACATTCGCATCTTTGTCATAATAAGTTTCGAGAACCGTTGTCTTTCTTACTTGCGGAAGTGTACTTTTGGGATAGTACTGAATTTCTTCTACCAATTCACCTTGGCGATACGTAGCCTTCCCATCTCGTCGCGTCTCGGTTCCCTCAAAAGGCCGATAGTCTTTGTAGACCATACGTGCTATTTCCTTACCAGCTTCATCATAACTTATTTGCAATTCCCTTGAACCATTTTTGTAAGTGGTCTCGCTTTTTAGTTTTCCATTGTCGTGATGCAAGGTTTCCCGGGTCATAGTACCATTTTCATAGGACCTGGAGGTTTGGATCAAGTCTGTTTTTTCGCTTCTTTTGCCATACACAAAAAACATTTCGGTTCCGCTTATCGGTTTTAAACGATCTCTATCCAATTCATAGGTTACTTCCCCTATTTCTTTTCCATCTTTTGCATAGAACGTTTTGATCCAAGTGGAATCCTTTTTCACTTCTTCCCGTATCTGACCGTTTGCATAGTATGTAGCCGTGAGCAACTGTCGACCAAAGGGGGAATACAGTATTTCTTTGACTCGCATGGGTTGATAATAATAGAATACCTCAACGCCTTGATAACTACCATTTGGCAGTATGGTACGCTCACCTATAAGCTTGCCTTGGGTATCGTAGTACTTTGATAGGTAACGCGGATTTTTCTTGGTACTGTAGTATTCATATCGAATTCCATTGATATGCTCGTCATAAAAGATTTCTTTCAAGGAATCTCCCTTTTTGTTCAAATACATTCGTAGGCTTCCGGTCGGAGTGTTTCTTTCGCCGGAAACAATGTAGCCGTTGGCATAGTTCGAAACTAGTTTTTCCTCCCCAAGAAATGAAATAAACTCTCCTTCAAGGCGATTGTCCCGATAATTTGCCTTCTGAAACAGACTACCGTCTTCATTATACCATGTTACCGTACCCTCCCATATATCTTTCGTTTTATTCTTTGACCATGCATTCATCTGTAGTTGGCCGGAAATATAGTAATCTTGTACCCGGAACAAATTGCCCTCTTCTTGAATTGGTGGCCTATAAAAAGCGGCACTATCCTTAACGGTAGGTTTCCATTTTGCATCATAATAGAGGGTATCTTGCTGGGCAATGCCTGCGAAATGAAACACGCAAAACAAGAAAACAAGGCTGATTTTTCGTAAAAATCCCCATACGTGTTTGATAGGCATTGTGGAGGAAGTATTCATAAAACAATTTTTTGTTTGTTACGAAGCAAAATTACCAACTTAACGGTGTTCGTACATCACTGAATTCAGTTAAACCGGCATATTGGTCTGCACCAAGGAATTTAATCAGAACTACTCACAAGTTGAAAGTATCCGAGTTCATACTTATTTTCGTAAGCCTTTCCTATTTTAAAACCAGTACTGAACATGGATGCGAAAACACGATCTAATTGAACAGTGTCATTATCAGGTCCTATTTTCTCCTGAATCAAATTCTTGATTTCCCTTTCCGAAAGTCCTTCTCTTTTAAAGTAAGGGGTAAAATCATGGGACTGTAGTTGTTCATAAAACTCCTTCGTACAGAAGAAGATAAGTTGTCCCCCGTAGCGGGTATATCCTGTAAGTGGGAGTGTGCTATTTACTTTCGCATCGCGCAGATAATAGGTAGACCCACTTTCTTTAAGAACCAATAAGGGTGATGGCTCCGTACTATTGGCGGCGTTGTCGTTCATTCGAAAACCTCTAAAATCGGATAGCCCGTTGGCAATTCTTTGGGCAAACCCCTTTCCATACTCATGGGCATTGAAAATTGTGTCTTTTTCGGAAACCAATAAAGGTGGGCAATACAGTGTAAAATGATAGTCATACCCGTCAGCATCTACTTCGGTCTCACGAGCGATAAATATGTTCGCCATTCTTTCCAAAGAGTCTTTTTGTTTTAAGAATGCGGTTCTTGGTTCGTAAATAGACTTATACTCCAATGGGCGCCCATACGCCCTCAAATTACCGACTTTAAAGGTTTTGAATTTTCTAGCCAGTCTTGTATGCACTAAAGTATTATTTTCAAAAACGCGTATTCCATGGACACTCCCACCCTCACCTGGCAGATAGTTCATCCAGCTAACATCTGTTTCTATTTTACATATATTTTCCGACAGCACAGCGGTGTCATCGATTAAAACCGGGGGTGTTTGGTCATCTATTACAATGGCGTACTTTCCAGAGGACAAGTCCATATTTTCAAAAAAATCACCCTCTTTTGAACCCGTGATTTTTTCGAAAGAATCGACAATCCCATTTTTAACATAAGACACACAGGCCCTTACTAATAGAAAGAGGGTCAGTGCTACAACAAGCAGTATTAGAATTGTCCTGAGTTTCATTTTTTTTACTTTTCTACCTGTTTTTTCATATCCTGCAAATAGGGTATGAATCCCTCTACATCCTGATAGTTTTGGTTATGCCAGTATACCGTTCCTTTTGATAGATGGTCCGGTGTTTCATCCGTAGTCAAATATAAGGTATGGTACCCCTCGGCATGTATTACTAGCTCTGAATAGTCTTTCATTCTGGGGGCATCCCGTTCAAAAAACCGAGATTGTCCCCAAGTACCGAGATACACATCAAAATCTTCAAACTTATAATGTGGGTTATTGCTATCTAAGTTTCGATAGGTTTGGCGATCTCCATTCTTGAAGATGAACTTCCTTACTTTTTCAAAATCTTTCTTTGAAAAAGTTGTAGAAATATCTACAAACTTCTCAGCTTCCAGTTCTTTCCAATCTTCCAACAAACTGTACATCCCTTGAAACGGATACTCCTTTCGTTTCATTTGAAATTTCACCTCTTGTCCTGCATCGAACCGAAGGTAACGCCCATCGATTCTTCCTGTTTGCAGGTCATACTGATAGTCTTTCATGTACGGATAACTTAAATTCCCCTCCCCATCCGCATAAAAAGAGATTTTACGTAAATCCTTGATGTCTTTATACTGTAGATAGAGAATGGCATTAAGCTTGCCATCTTCTTCAAAGAAATGTTTGGAGGTCATCGCAAGTGACCCTAGATCCGCGTTGAGCATTTGGGTACGCAATAGTGAATCAAGACCGGATTTGGCTTCATTTCGATATTGCTCTAGACTATAGATATCCTGTTGGCGGAGTACGATCTGTTTGGTCTGTGTGTTTATTTCAATCTCCGCAGATTTTGCGCCAATAGGGATGTCTTCTGTAGATAAGAATGAAACCAGTGCAAAGACTAAAATCTTTATTTCTTCCATGCGTTCTTTTTTAATTCCAATTGGGTGGTAAATCCTTCAAAATAGGCCTCATTGTAACAGTAGAACTGTATTTCTCTCAACTTATCGCAGGAAAGAGCGCTATCGATCCCTATGCGAATAACCTCCGAAACGGGATAACCGAAAACACCGTGGCTTAAACTTGGAATGCGCACGGTAAATGCTCCAAATTCAATCGCCTTGGAGAAGATACTATGGTAAAAATTTTCTAGTTGTTTCTGGTCATTTTCTTCCTGTGACGCTTCTAAAACGGCATACATTAAACTTGCTTGTTGGCCGTTTTCCTCTGGTATGATGTAAACATCACCATACGCTACCTTGCTTTTATCCGGGATGATGCTTCGTTCTGCTCGTAGTTGATAGCGATGGTTATAGATGACATAGTCCAATGATCTATGGACACCGGAGGTTTCTAGCCCTCGGCCTACCGGAGCCACGATGATGTCGACATTTCTTTTGGTAATGTCCTCGGTTTTATCAAAAATCTTGATATTCCGCATATTACAGGTATCTCCTAGCCTTTAGAAACTTGACCATTTTCGGATGTATTTCGTGCCGGGTCATTTTGCGAATCGGCTTTGTTTTGGCCCCATTTTTTACAAGAAAAGTGACCATCTGGGTGTCGTTGTTCATCACAGCCGCGCAGATGGGGGTTTTATCGAATTTCAGGTATAGCCCCGATTTGATTTCGGTATTGGCTCCAGCTTTTATCAAAAAATCCACGACCTCGATGTTCCCGGTTTCCACAGCAACCTCCAAAATGCTTTTTCCATTCCCGGCTACACGATCTAAGGTCGCACCTAATTTGAGGAGGTATGTGATTAGGGCGATATTTTCTTTTTTACAGGCTTCCATCAAGGGCAAGCAGTCCATTAATTCTCCTGGTTCGGAGTAATCGATATCCGCATTGTAGCGCAGTAGCAATTCGATTAAATCAACACTGCCGCGTAGTACCGCTATGCTGAGGGGGGTACCGCCAATATCCACAAAATTGGGAGATACCCCACGTTCCAAAAGGGTTTCGACAGTATCCAAATCGACCTGATAACAGGCCTGTACCAAATCTTTTCGTAATTCTTTCAAGGTGTTTGCCGAAAGGTCAGTGTCTTTAACGGTCTTCTTTTCAACGGTACGTTCCAAAGTTTCCTGCACCGATGTATTAATGGTCTTTTTCCAGAATACGGTAGCATCCTTTTTGTTGTTGTTCGATTGTAGGTATGCCAAACTACGTTCGAAATATTTCCGAACAGAAGCATCTAGATGTTTTGTATAAGGCTGTTCCCCCTCTTTCTTTTTCAACGATAAAGAGGCCATGGCATAAGCGCTGACCTGTTCGGGCAAATACCCTTGGCTTTGCATTTGCCAGCCAAAACCGCTATTGAGACCGGATGCAAATTGAAATTTTGCGTTGGCAATAAATATACCGAAGCCATAAACGATTGCCGTAAGATCTGTAAGGTACTCGTTATTTTCAATGATTCGGTGCTCCCCTAACAATTTTTCATGGGCCAACTCATGGCTTATGGTCGCAATTAAACTCTCAGGATGTTTAAGTTGCCCTCGCTCTATTCTTATGAGCGTCTTGCCTGCTTGTTTTTGGTAGGTGCCAGCAGCTCCGGAAGACTTCCCGAAAATATCGGCGGAAGTGGTCACAATAGTGCCATCGTCCAAGGTCTGGGTATCCTCGGAATAAAACTCCAGTTGCACTTTCCCTTGGGGAATTTGCATTGATGCCATACAGCGTTTTAGGATGAATTCGGCATCTGTTTCTGAACCATCGAATTCCCGATCAAAAAAAGCTGCGGTAGGTTCCACTGTTGTCACGGACAACAACGTTTCCTCCCCCAAACTTTCCCTTAAGAACGAGAGCGATTCTTCTACCCAAACTTGGTCTTCAGGGGTAATCGGCAACTTTGGTTTTTTCTTCCAGAACATGTATGGTTTCATTTTTTTTCTGCCTGCTTGCAGTGGTCCATGCATCTTAGAGATTGTCTAAAAATTGGGTCCAAATTTCATAGGGAAAACTGTATTTATCAGGTCCATCGTGCACATCATAGATGTCGATGGGAGTTTTCAAGCCTTTGTAAAAAAATCCGTTCCGCATTGAATGTGCTCCAAATCCCTTTAATTGGAGGCGCCCATTTTCCTGTGTTGTCCAAGAGATACTTTCATTAATCGTATAACTCAAAAGGGATTTTAGTGTTTTTATTGTCTTAATCTTCATCAAAAGGTCTGTACCGTATAATTGTTGGTCACCGGCAAATCGATTCGAACGGTCTCGAAATTCCACGAATGTTTCTCTCCTTCCCAAACCGATTCTTTAGGTTCTTTGCGATATATAAATTCACCTTTTAGCAAGGCAAGGGTCTCTCTGCCCAGTGCGTGCTGCCCGCAACCGTATAACCATTTCCAAAAGTCTTTTTCCCTAAAACTCTTTATTCATCATCGCTGTGTTTAGCTATCAGTTAACCTTACTACTTCCTAGTATACGATTTCATACGTATCGAAAAGTTGTTCAACCCTACTATAAAATACATTGGGCAAACCTTCGGTATAGGCATAATAATCAGGTGCCGGAATCGTTTTTCCTTTTAATTTTTCATACATCACAGAGGGAACTTCTCGAACCATTTGCATATCTGTTCGTTTGGCCGTCCAATCGGTTTCTTGATTTATCTCTATATTCTTAGAATCGAATGCCAGTGTGTTTTTAAGATAAAAACCATTGCAGTACTTTGCCTCTATTTCCGCTATGTAGTCAAACATTTCAATAGCCCAAGCATGCTCTTTCAGGCAATCTTCACGATTGCGGAATTGCTTGTAAAAGTATGGTTCCGACATCCAATAAGCTGCCAATACAATAGCTTTATCCGTTTCTGGATTGTTTTTAATCCTATTTAATAAATGCGTATTGGAGTCCCAGTTGGAGGTAATTAACGCGTAATAAGTCTCCTCTGCAGAAGCGATTGCCAAGAAATCTTCCCAAATCTTGTTTTCGAGTTGTTGGTACTTTTTTTCGCTTATTCTTTTTTTCATCGTCTGTTAAGTAGCATTAGGGTAGTTTACCCTCCCAAAATTAAACTCCTATGTAAATTCCAATACTAGTTGTTCTAGAAAAGTAAAAAAACCGCGTTTTCTGGTTCTATCGCAGTTGTCAGCATGCAGCGGTTCTTCATTCGACATATCTTCAGAACGATGGGCATATACCAAATAGCTTTTATTAAGCTCAAACACTACATCACATAATCTGGTTTCTTCAATGATTATGTGCTTTTTTGAAATAAGTGTCTTTCTACCCTTATGGATCTGTTTCACTTCAAAAATATATGCAAACTTTGCATTTGAACCCGCGAATTTATAAGCACTCTTATCGGTAACGTCTCTCTTTTCAACTACTTTTCCGAGGAAGACCACGTCTGCATTTTTTTGATTTTCAAGTATCCCCACCGGCCTGCATGAGCAGGCACTTGTAACGAAAACCGACAAACCAAAAAATACCAACTATATAATATTTAAGATTACTTCTTTTATGAAATTGCATTTTTTGTTCTTAGGGGTATCCAAAAAGTTCTGATTACTATGATGATCTAAACTGTATCAAATGCCTCTTGCATTTCATTCGCCACTCATTTGCCTTTTTGTCCGTATCAATGTGCCAGTAATTTAATTCCTTTTTAAAACAATTGTTCATACAGACAGACTATAGAGCAATGTTTAAACTTGTAAAGGCAAGGTAAGGCCTCATGCGATATATGGGATAACAAGGTATTTCACTTCTGGATTTATTCGTATTACATACCGAACAAATTTAGGGCTTGCCATATGTGGATTTATCCCAGAAAACAGGGAATATTAAAACGCCTGTCACTTCACGTTTAGAACTATCTGATACAACCGTTGGACTAATATTGTTGCGGTTATTTATTGTTGCATGCCCCCTCTCAACTAAAAGGAATCGGTTTGTGTGCCGATGGCTGCTTCATGGTATTCATATCTATTGCCAGCTTCGTCGGTTCGTACTCCTAAAATCATGTCGTGTACATAGATAGCCGTGCTATCCGGAAAAGGTTTTACACTTGTGTAGGTCTTAAGTTTAGTACGTTCTTTTTGATTGTTTTCATAATAATACGTCCCCAAAGAGAGGCTATTTCCTTTAATCCTGAACTGTGTTCTTAAAACACCGTCACCCGGAATTCTATAAATACGCTTATCGTCTTCAAATTCTTTTGCTACCCCATCTTCCTGACCATAAATGACTTTGATGTAACCTCTGTAGTTATTTGGGATGATAAAAACATCATCTGAAGGTTCGTTGATATAAATGAAAGCACAGAAGGCCATTATCGGACTCATTCCGATGAGCGTTTGCCAAAGTTTAAATCTTGGTAGTCTTTTCGTGATACCGGAAATCAATAAAAAGAAAATTCCGATTCCTATGGTATAGAAGTACAGTAATGTCGGGTACCATTGGCCTGCGAACATCAAAACACTCATCACCAATCCAGCGATTAGGTAAAGTAATCCGATAATTCCGAGGGGTGTTTTAAGGTTTCTCATTTAGATTTATGTTGCTACTACAAGAAAAAGAACCGTTGAATTAGAAGACTTGGTGTTGTTAGAATCGTGGTTGTTAAAACGTGATTTTACTGGATCTTATTGCGATGACAAAACCAAAATACAATGGCTACCGAACGGTTTAACACAACTAGTTGGCCTATTAAATATCCTATTATACCTGCCTTTTCTAACCTACTTGCAAAAAAACAAACTATAACACAAAACGTATCAATATGGTAATCGGAGGGCTTTTGCCATTTTCTCTTTATGTTTCTACAAGTTAAACGTGAAACATACTACGGAAATTTTTAGGGCGCTCCGGGCATCAACAAAAAATATACAACAATTAGAATGGGTACAACGGCCAAAATATACCACACTTTTTTAACTTTTTTTCTCTTCATTTTTCGATATATCCATATCGACAATAGTATCGGTAATCCGATGGTTACAACGGGAATCAAAAAGAAAATAAGGTTATAAAAAAACTCGTTCATCAATTTTCAGATTTTGTCTGATCGATATGCTGTATTATATCGTATTAACGGGAAAACCAATATTCTACATCCCTGCAAACAGGGAATTATTGACCTCTATACTTAATCTACCAATAGGCACCCGACAAAAAGGTCATCCGTAGAAAGCTAACGATACTCTCTTCGGTTAATTTCAAAGGGGCTTCCAAATCGTTGACCTCATCATCATTGATAAAAACCAGGTAAAGGCCATCTTTATGTGCTAGTAGCGCATTTTCAATAGCGGTTTCCTCGTGAGCCAACGTCTTGTTGACCGTATCGCCAAAAACTATTTTTCCCGTCTCTCCCTGGTCCTGTATTTCAGCCGGACTTAAAAAAGGGAGTATGGTAACCCCCTCGTGTTTTTCGTTGTACCGTCTTACTTCGTGGCGCACACATGCTTCGATCAGCTCCTTTAATGTTTCAGGCTTGCTATCGAGAGTGATTTGCAACTGTTTTATCTTTTTTTTGCCGAGACGTTTGAATTGTAGGGTCAATTGGTTCATAGGGTATTATTGACTTGGTTTATATTTTTGATAGGTGGTCACACCTTCTGACCATGCCACCTGCATTTCTTGCGGGTCCAATTTCTTGATGACCCCTTTGGTTACTTGACCATGTTTTACGAAGAGTGTAATGGTATCTTTTACAATGGTATAACTGATATAGCGGTTTCCTTCCACCCCAAAAACATACAACCCGTAATGATTGAATCTTAAACCGTTCAAATCCTCCGTTCCGTTTTTGAGCCAAGCGCCTTGTAAATCCTCTTTTGTAAACTTACAATCAATAATTGTATCGTACTGTTGACCTTTCATAGGCTTTTGTGCTTGCAAGACCAACTCGCGGTTAACATGCCCCTTTAGTACCACGGAGCTTGAGTCTTGTCTAAGAATAGGTGAAAACATGCGTTTCCCACCCATGTACCACTCCATCACCAAAGAGTCCGATATATAGCCGGGCTTTTCTAAGTGTAATTCCAGTATGTATCCTTTTTTACCAGGCTTTTCCCGTACTATTTTAAAAAAACCATTTTTATCGGTCAGCACCGATGGGTTGCCCACCTCACCTGAACGCACTCGGACCGATGGTACCGTCCTGCCCAATTCGTCGACCACAATACCCGAATAGTAGTGACTCCATTTTGGAGCACAGGATACCAATAATAGTACTGCCGCTAAAAATATGTGCTTTTTCATTTACCATCAACTTTGAAATCGTTAGACGCTTGTAAAATTTCTTCGTATACTTCCATGGTCATCTCTCTTAAAACTAAACAATACGGTAGTTCTTTGTCTTCCTTTCTGAGGATTAAAAATAAGTAAGCAGTCTTTTCCGTTCACCTATAAAAAATATGTTCATAGCTTCGGGTATACCTAGATTCTCTTTTTGGCACCTCAAAAATATTTCGCATTCTTTGGCTCATTTTGAAGTGGGAATAGGCATTATCGAATCTCTGCCAACTCCCATTCTTGGTACATTTTAAAAGCTATCATCTTTTTCCCTTCATGCTCAAAGACGAACTTTCCGTCACGCTCTGCCATCAGGTGAAACCTTGTCTTGAATTTCGATTCCAAAAAAGCGTCCAGGCTAAGCATGTCATAATATCTGGTTTCCTCAACGGCCCAACGTAGGTATGAAATACCATAATCAAAATAGTCCTTGCTATTTCCACAGAGACGTGGATACTCAGAAGGCGAAAACGTAGGTTCTGGATTGTAGCTGAAATTGATGATCAGCTCCGTATCGGTTACTTCGTCTGTATTTTCACCCCGCCTTAACTCCTGTCTAATCTTATTTGCGTCGCCATTGATATATCCGGTTAGGTTCATTGTTGAGATCAAAGCTCCTTTTGCTACCATGGGTCCACTCATATGTTTCAAGACCTTGAATATAAAATAACTTGTTGCCACATGACATGGTGTTCCACCTTCTTCTACGAGGGCCACCTTGGCCGTGGTCAACTCCAAGGTATCCGAGTCGACGTTCTGACCATATACATTTCCTCCTAAGTTCATTAGAATTGCCATCATCAAAATTTCACCTATTCTACGGCATATTTTTTTCATCATTTTCCCGGTACTATCCCTTGTTAATTTGAGCCAATACCGTAGGGTCTTGAATCTTATGGTCTTCGGCAAATAACTTCATTTTTGAAATCAACTCCGCTGTTTTGGGGTCGTCATCTACAAAGGGTAAGAACATACGGCCACGATGTTGGCTATGTACGGGAATAATATTCAGGGCCAGCCCTTTTTTACTCACATTGGCACTCCCCAGATGAATGCTATATTCACCTAACGTACCTGTAATAACAATATGACGTTCTTTCACATCAACATTGTCGAGCTTGAACAGACGGGCCGATTCTTTGGCCAGTACCCCTCGCATTTCCATGGTACTGTGACTTGCCTCGGGGTCTACGCCTCCAACGTGTGCAACACTAACTACCAAATCTACATCGCGCATGACCTCACTAAACACAACCGGCGGAATTTCTTCCATCGGTAAGGGTTTGTAATCTTTTAAGGAATGGAAACATACGTACTCCAAAGTTGGTGCTTCTACATCGGCAGGGGAAAACCAATCGGCCATGGCGTACATGGTAGCGATAAACCCATGTTTGTGATACACTTTTTGGAGTCCGTCTTCCCGATTCACCGTCCACCCTCGGGTTCGCAATAACGCAACGGTCTTTTTAGGCTGAATTTGATGCCCTTGGTATCGTTCGGAACGGTAACTGCGCTCGCGCTCATCTTCGGTCATCACGTACAACTCCCTAAAAACTTGTTTAAAGGGTTGTACGATACGGTTTTCGAAGAGGTATTTTTGATAGCTATCCCACTGAACCGCTTCGTACAGATGGGAGGCATGGGCAATAACAAGATGGTCGGTAGCTTGTAAAGTATGCTGCTTTCCATCGGTACCGACCAATATACCTTCTCTATAAAATCCCGATACGTTAGTATTCGGATTAATCAACACCAGTTTACCCAACATCGCTTTCACCACCGGATGCCGCATGATCTTTTCTATTTCTATAGCATCAAAGGCATCTTCACGAATCATCGCATTTTCCAACGACAAACGTGTTCTCGAATACTGTTTGGCCAAGTAACTCTTACCTTCTTTAAGCAGTGCCACTTTTTTATCTTTTTTGTACTTGGCCGGAATGGTCTTTTGTGCTTTCTCCCCCTTGTACACAACGATATCGGCCTTGCCCTGTTCATTTACCACCAGCTTTATCGTTACATCATCAAAGGTGACCGTATCGTTCTCCATGATTTTTTCAGTGGCTTTGCCCTCCATGGCCCAACCAAAACGTATGCGGTCTTCAAAGCCTGCATTTCTTGACAGGTTGTCCAAGGCAATCTCAGCGGCATTTCGTTCACTTTCTTGACGTTGTGCCCCAAACTGTTTGCTTTCCTTTATAAAATTTTGAATCAGGTTATAGCGGCTCAATAGATCTTTTTCAGCATTCGCCTTGCTTAGCGGGATAAGACCCAAAGCCCTTAAATAGTCTTTATCGCGCTTTTCCTTTATTTTCTTGAGGGTAGCGGTGATTTTTACTTCCCCCAACATGACGCTGGAATACAATTTCACCTGCCGGTGCCCATTGCCATGCGAAATGTATTTTGCCGCATCGTGCAGAATTTTCCAATTGGCTTTTCCCAAATTTTGATATACTCGGTTGAACCAATCGATATCAATCGCACCTTTTGCCAAGTCGTTTTTAGGAATATTGGAATAACGAGAAACAATGGTTTCTTTCTGGGCGCTCATATAATCGGATGCATGTGCGTGAAACCACCAAATTGCTCCCTCTAAGCCATCAATATCTAAATAGCGGCCTATCCATGCTGCCCATTGGGTCGCATAACAGGCTACTTCCATCAAACGTTTTTTAGGGATCTTAGCTCCTTGGATCCCCTTGGCGAACGATTCATAGGTATCGGTTGCAGCGGGTATACTTAAACCTAAAATGGTACTAAAGTTCGCCTTCTTACTATCTCTGTGGTAGCTGTATCCCCGATCTAGGTTTTCTTTCCCTAAACGCTCTAAAATTTGAAACACATATGATGCTCCTTCTACCTCTACGAAACTCGAAATGAATTCGGAAGCTTCTGTGGATAAGTCGCCCCGTTCTAACTCTACCTGAAGCAGATTCTTTTTTAAACGAGCCATTTTGGTAACCGTCAATAGCTGGTCTTTGTATCTTTTTGTGCGATAGTTCACACCACCATCCAACAAGCGGAACAGGTCTGGTTGATACAATGCCTGAAAAAGTAAATTGTCCTCTGGCAAAATTCCTTTTTCGTAAAGGCCCAATACCAAATGTATATGAGGTGGATTTATCTGTCGGTCTTGATTTTTTTTATCGGTCACCATTTTTACATCGGTAACGATCTTTGGGAACCCAAGCCGTTGTGCAAAAAGATAAAAATGTAGATCATAGTATCGTTTCACTAGCTTGGTATCGACTGCCATTAAAGTGTTCAATTCATTATCGGAGAGCCAAAATCCCGCCTGAGATACCAAATTTGTCCATAAAATAGCACTACTGTGTTGGTATCGAGGTATTTTTATATTTCTTGTTTTAAACACTTCGGGACACCGAGCGATCATATCTTCCAAAACATCTATCTTGTATTTGATAAGTGTTAGCTCATCCTTGTTTGCTTGGTGTAATGCCGATACAATGGTTGCTATTTTTCGATTGATACTATTATATGCACCTTTCTTATCAATTTTTAAACCTTCCAAGTCCGGATAGTACGACTTAATGAAATCGGCCATTTCATAGTACCGAACAAAAGGTTCTCTGTAGGCATTCAAATAGAACAATGCATAAAACATTTCAAAATCGTTCAAGTTGCTTTGGGCATACCAGTCTTTCCAAACTGTGGCCAGGGGCAAATCGTTTAGATAGTCCTGTGCCGTAAAACCTTTTTGATTCCGGGTTTTAGGCTGTACAACCTCGTTCAACAAAACTGTTTCCACAGCACCTTGATACCCCTCGTATTCGTATTCATGATTTCGGTTCGCCTCAAAGATTTCTATCAGCTCATTTATTTGGGAAATGGTCTTTTTTTCGTCGACCAACCCTTTCATACGAAATCGTGATTTCGATTTCATGAGACCAAACAGTTGTTTTTTCTCCTCGAACTTTGGGAGTGGCTTGATCAAAGGGGTAATGTTATCGTAATCGATGGCCCCGAAGCCATTTGCAAAGCAAAATTCACTGGTCGGCCCCTTAGAGAACTTAGCCAGAAATACTTCCTCGTTCTTGTTAAGGTTTTTTCGTTCTTGATAGTCGGTAACTAGTTCTGATACGAATTTTGGATAACGGTCCTCGTCTTCGAGAACGGTCAATATTTCCAAACCGGCCAAACGTTGTTCTATTTTAGGGGATGCCACTAAACTTTTGGTGGTAGTTTTTAATTTCCCCTCAGGTTGTTGTACAAGCAATTCAATGGTATGCTTTCGCAGGTCTTTCCCTTTTCTGGCAAGCAATTCCTCAAGCAGCGCCAGTTCTTCCCGTTCCAAATCCATATGGCGAAAACCTTGTATACCAGTGGCCATAACGGCCCCGTTACGGTCTTTGACGGCCTGTTGTAGCAATAGGCGTTGCCAAGCGTCTTTTTTGAGTTCCAACCTGGGGATTTCTTTCCGATTTCCTTGGTAATAGTGTCTTGAAAGTGAATAGGTATAGTGTTTTGGAAAAACTTTTCGCATAAAGGCTTCTCTAGCCCGACTTGGCAGTTTTGCCAAATCTTGGGCCAATAAAATCATTTGCGCTTCTTTGCCATAACGAATCAAATAGTTATAAAAGTAATAGGGTGTAATCTGATACTTCTTCCATTCGAAAACCGTACCGCCGAACCACTTACCATCTGCCGGTAGCTGATCGGCAGTCTGCTTTACTTTTTCGAAAAACTCATTCGTCCATTCAAAGGCGGGAGCATTCACCAGCATCCAATAGTCGAGCTCTATATCTCGCCCCCAATTGGCTTGCATGTAGGGCACCAGTTCATGTTTGGTACGTACCGTTTCATATATAAAAAACAGTGCCAACAACTTCTTCTCTTTGGGTATCCCTGCATCAAAAACCAGTTCAAAAGCTTGGGAATTGGTTGTTGTCACATTGGTCAAGGCTTTTGACCAAAGAGCGATATATACTTCTAGATGATCCTTGCTTTTAAGTGCCTCTGTGGCCTTTTCAGGCTCATCCATAAAGCTCGCCGCCAACGCTAACGTTCGCTTGATTGTTGCCTTTTTAGGAGCGTCCCAGCCAAAACCGAACCAGGTGTCTACAGCGCGGACCACACTGCTAAACCGAACCAAATCCTGTTCTAAAATCGTATTGATCAAATAGCGCAATGCTCCCAGATGCGTTTCGTCCAAGGTTTCCAAGATGGTCTGTCGCAACCCTTCTTGCCGTTGTGCGGCCAACAACAAACTTTCCACCAATTTCCAATTCTCTTTCTTATCAGTGAGCAAGAGTGCTTTTATGATGTCTCTTGAAACGGTGCCCACTTCATCTTCGCCCTGAACAATGTCGGTGACGACCTGTTGTAATTCTGTATGCCCTTCTTGTAGTACTACCGCAAACAGATAGGCATTGGCCATATTGCGATAATACCCGTTCAACTGTGCTTGCTCTGTAAAGCTACAATCGGCGAAACCGTATGAAGAGGTGTTGCAAAGGGTTCGCAAACGCACGATGGCTTGTTGCATGTGGTTTGTATTTGGCGCCATACGAAAAGGCCGCCTATGATGTCCCGATTGATAAGGGAGCGTCATTGAAAGTTTCCAAATCTTGGAAATGTACGGGGCCCGCAAATCACCGTAAAGTAATCGAGCCATTTTTTCACCTTCTTTGGAGTCCCAAGGATTTAAAGATAAATCTTTCCCAAAGGCATCGATATACAGTTGTATAACCGTTGTGTTATCGGACCTGTTAGGAATTTTGTTGGTAAGTAACTTCCCCAGGGTTTGATATGGTTTTGAAAAACTGCCAAACGACTCGTTTTTAAAATCGAATTTCCTTTTGTTCTTTAAAATGGTTTCTACCTGTTCTTTTGAAATCATCGACGGTAACTTTTCTTTTAGTTTTTCACTTTGATCTATTGTATCAATGCTTTTACTTTCCAATGGGTGATGGCATGTACCAACTCTTTGTAATGCTTATCGAACCTTGCATTAGGTGTTACGGCATACTGCTGCATGTATTGCTCCTTTTCCTGAAGGGCATATTCCAAAAAATGTACAACACATGTTATTTGTGGGGTATTCAGTAACGAGAATCGGTCTCTCGAATAGTCCGATTCGAGTTGATATGTTAGGGCGAACCGCACTTCTGGCGGAAAATGTTTGAAGGTTTTATCCTCATGTAATTCATCTTCCTCGGCCAAAAAAACCTCTAAATCGAACAACAAAAGAAGTCCCAAGTGAAAACGCATTCCCTTAGCATCAAAAAAAGATAGGGAGCTATTGCACTTATAGAGATCTACTATTGGAATTTTTTGCCAATCTTCACGTTCATCTTTTGTTTTTAACCGATTGTATTCAGTCATGTCCTGAATTCTGTCGTCCAATGCCCGACCTTCCCAAAGACCCACACCATCTTCCAATGTAACACCTTCGAACGCTTTATAAATTTCTCCGATTAGTTGGGTTTTGGTCAAGGTTGTGGCTTTAATGGTGTGGTGCAATCTTTCCTATTACTTCAGAAACAAGGCACGACCTAAAATTAGCGTAATAACGTATTTTGAAGCACCCTGTTTTCAGGGAAAATAGATGCTAGGAAGGGTTATTTCAATAAGGTTTCAATATGATGTACCATATCCTGTAGCTCGGGCTGGTAGAGTTTGCCAATAAAATGAGGGTTCTCTTTCCTATATTTTTCCAACATGGAAGAACCGCGCGCTTTGGAGTACGTAATATTCGCTATTCGATCGCACAGTTTTATGAAGGTGGCATTAGGTGTATCTCTAATTCCCTGATAGTATTTGTCATTGGCACGCTCACTTCTAGTTCTACCCTTTTCGTTCGTGAGCGCATAGGCGAGCTCTGCCACTGTTGCATTGGTGTGTTCCAGAACGTCGTTATACGTTTCCCTGGCATCTTCAATAATATCATGTACCCAACAACCGCAATACACATTCTCCCTCTCGGACTCTTCTACCAAATGAATGAACATTTGAGCCACTTCATAGACCATATTCAAATGGAAAGTATAAGGTTTCTCATCATATTCATGATTTACTTGTAAATGACGGTCGGTAGCATACTCTATGGTTTTTTGTAACATAACCTGATGTTTTTAAGTATCATCAAAGCGTTCTTAGTATTGCTCTCTCCAAATCGACATGTAGGCTATCAGCATAGGTGACTTTTTTATATCCTTCATGAGCTCCAAAAGTATACTGCCGACTTTGACGGTTCTAGAAGAACTAGTTTCACATCCTTTTGTTCAACGCTCGCTTCGTTCTTCGGGCAGTAAATCGTTCTTGAACGGATTTTTGACAAATGGAAATGCAAATTGTTTTAAAAATCCCTTTGGAAAGGAAGCATCGACCAAACCGGTTCCACTGGGCCATTCGTTGCCGGGCAGGTAATAGGTTCCGAAAATTTTATCAATAAACGGAAATACAACAGCAAAGTTTTTACCGTAGTGCTCCGGTTCTTTACAGTGATGCCAGTGGTGGTACTGTGGTGTGGTAATGATATACTTCAAGAATCCAAAGTTGATATTCGTATTGGCATGGATCAACACCGCATGAACAGCTATAAAAACGATATAAACATTAAAAGTAAGGGTCGAG
This sequence comes from uncultured Flavobacteriaceae bacterium, assembly GCA_947493175.1. Classification (GTDB taxonomy): domain Bacteria; phylum Bacteroidota; class Bacteroidia; order Flavobacteriales; family Flavobacteriaceae; genus Pelagihabitans. The sequence continues at coordinate 891,968 of CANLQD010000003.1, forward strand.
AAGCCAAGGACGTATAACGGAATATACGACATGCTCCTGGTAAAAAATATGTCGATAAAATGGGTACGGGAGCCCGCCAGCCAATCCATGTTCTCCGTAGAATGGTGAATGGAGTGAAATCGCCATAGAAAATAATGGGAGTGAAAAATACGATGTGCCCAGTATTGAAACAGGTCGGTCACGACCAATGCCAACAAGAGCTCTACTACAAAGGGAAGTCCGTTTACCCATGTGTGCACACTTTCCAAGTTCATCCAGCCAAAAAAGGCCACGGCCGGTTTTTTGGTCAGCACCCCGAACAATTGAATGGCCAAATGACTGATACCAAAATAAATAAGATCTGTGCGCCATTCTTCATGAAACTTTGACTGCAACTTGTTTTTGGGAAAGGCCAATTCTATAGGTACGAAAATCAAGACCATGACCAAAAGATCCAGAATCAACCAGTCCAATCCAAGGCTCCAATTCATCTTTTCGACGGCGCGTCCCTCTACGGTCAAACCTCCTAGCAGCACGGCCATAGTGCCCAAGGCCACTCCGACCACTGCCAGTTTTTTATTTTTGGCAAGCAATATACTTACCAAGGCAAAAAGGAAGGTCGCAATAATGGCCCCCAGCATAAGATTCTCCACCATTGAAGGGGTATATAGCTCACGAAACTCCGGAGTGGTCAATTGCTCCGGAAACTTAAAGCACAGGATACCCGCTAGTGACAGCGCACCGAGGAATATGGATACTGCTCCGCTGATTTTACCTTCGCCGACGCGCATGCGTTTTGTATGACTCTCCATTTCTTTTACTTTGGGTTATGGTTGGTTTAATCTAATATGCTTTGATAATCAACGCTTCGAATGCAAGGTTAATTGTATCTTTCGCTATTGTTTAGGCTTAATTACCCTTGGCACCTATACCTTTTTGATTCAAAGCAATAGCCTTTTCGATTCGTTCGCTCCTTATAAAACCCTCATTTCATGGCCAAGGCCCTAGGATGATAAACGCTTCTTTTTGTTCCCATTCGCTATCATCAACAAGAAAACAATTACCTTGATCATATAGTAAACTGTAATAAGGATCATCTGGTTTTTCGGGATGCACAAAATCAATCACTATTTTCAATCGAAGTGTCTCGGATAGAACTTTCGCTATCTTTTGCTGATAGTATTTCACCACTGCTTCGTTGGTTTCGGTCAAAACTATTTCCAAAGGGTAGGCATTAGAAAAATCGGTCACCAGATAAAACCCCATACCATTAGGTTTTGGATGCATACTATTCTCATCATCGGAATACATATTGATATAGAACCAGTCTTTTTCCGAAAAGTTGTTTTCAAAAAATCGGAGCAAAGCTTCGGGGCTCAGTTTTTTATTTACAAGAATCATTCAATAAACTTGTTCAATCAATAATTGGCGACTTTGATTTTCCGAGTTCTCAGTTCGTTGACCAGTTCCTTAGAAAAGTTCATTTTGTTGGTAGCCTTTAAGTTGGGCAGATATTGAATATCTTCGATAGACTTTACATCAAACTGCTCATCCTCCCCATCCCAGAATGGAATGATCTGACGGTAGATTTCATCTCCACCATCCGGTTTTAATTCCTTAATATCGATGAGCAGTTCCATTGGGATTTCCAACTCCCGAAAATAGACCTCTGCCTCGGGGATACGATCGTAGCCCTCTTTCTCTATATCAATTTTGCGTTTTTTATAGGATTTTACGAAGCCCCAGATATCAAATTTGGGCACCAATACCTGATCGATATACATGAGCCTGTTAACAACCATTAATTTGAAATTAAAATCGTTCTCGAACTTAAAATTACCTTTGGGATAGGTTTCTAATTTCGCTTTTGCCTTTGGGTCATAGAGTGCCTGATTGCGCATTTCTACTTTCACTACTTTTTTAGGCAGTTTCAAGAGACCCCCCGGAAGACTTGTAAACGGATTCTTTTGAAGGCGCAGTTCCTGGAGGTCTGATAGGGTAGCTATCGAATCTGGTAGGGAAGTAAGCCCTGTTTGAGTAACATCCAATATTTCAAGATGCGGCAGTTTCCCAATCCATTCCGGGAGCGCCTGTAACGGATTCCCATTTAACCGCAGTATTCTAAGATGCTTCAATTTTAATAGTGCCTCGGGTAAAACCTTCACTTGATTGTGCTCCAAATTCAACTCTTCTAATTGCTGTAGCAGACCAATTTCTTCGGGAATATCAAAGAAATTACAATTGGATACATCCAATGTCTTGAGGCTTTTCAACTGTACGATTTCACTCCAATCGGATATTGCATGACCAGTAAAACTAAAATAGCGAAGACTTTTTAGGGTATACAGTTCTAAAGGTATTTGATGAAAGACTTTCCTGTCGGGATACCCATCGGTAATCGATATACTCAGATCGACTATATATGGTAATTGAGGTACGGCATTGAGAAGCTCATTCGAAAGCCCGCCTACATTATCCAATGAAAGGGCCTTCAGGTTTTTGAATTGCACTAGTTTTTCCGGACTTAAATCCTTGACCGATTGTTTGTAAATGGCAAGTGATTTCAGATTGGTACAACGAAATAGTTCTTGCGGTATTTCAAAACCATAACCTATGTATTGTTTTAAGACAAACGGCCCGAACTCACTAGAGCTTGCGAGGTTATAGATATCTGAATAATAAGCTCTAGGATGCTTTTTTGCATAAGCGAGTACTTCTTCGAGATAGCGGTTCTTGTCCACTTTTGCCGCATACGGGTTGGTACTGTTGTAATCGTCATCGGTACAGTAGCCGTAGACTTCGCTATTACCCAATCTTCCCAATCGTTCTTTTAGGGTGCTGCGCAAACCCCTGCGCAAGACGATGTCGTCATACAATTCTCGAAACTGATGTGAAGTACTCAACTTCAAGAGCCCACCAAGACCTGTTCCCAAAAACCCCCTAAACTCTTTTTTACTTAAGGCGACCAACCGTATTTCGAACATGAACTCCCCTTTCTGCGCAGGGTCATGAGAAGGTCGGGTCGGGGGAATTATTTGACAGACGGAGTACAATTCCTGGCCATACCCATCATTCTCTTTAAAGAAGATATCCCCAAACGGCGTATGTCCGAGGACGGTTCGCTTTTTATGATCCTGTATGACCGTATCCAAGATTTTATTTTCTAAGACCATACCTAGTAACTTTATAGTAGGACAAATAGATTAAAAAGAAATTCCCCCCATCACTTCCTCGAGCTTAGCAATACCTGCGTCATCATCGGCACGTAAAAGCATACCGAACCCAAAACCGTTTAGTAAGGTAAGATAATAATGCTCTTTATAAGAAGCGCCCCCGTCGGTTCGAACTCCGGTCAATTTATAAAAAGTAGTGCCTCCAACGCGTTCCTTTTCATAATCTTCCGAATCAAGGGTAACGCTCGGGTTGGCCTTCGATTCTTTTACTGTTTGTGCCATATAGTCCTCCAAATCGTCGATCTGGGCACCTTCTATATAGGCGAGGTTCTCGGCATAAAGGAAAATAGTCGGGTTGTCTTGCTGGCCATTTTCGATATCCTTCTTATTCAGCATAAACAAGAACGATTCTTGAACACCCTCATGAGGTTGTGCTATACGCTGTTTGCTTTCGTAAGCGCTTTGGGCCAACCGAACAAATTCTTCCCTATTCACTTTGGCCCATTGCTCGGCAAAGGTATCGTCGTAGTGCCAACCTTTGGGCATAGGCCATTCCATTCCGAAGAATTTATTAATGTAGACCCCTTCTTCCACAAGGCCCCAATCGAAATTATCCCGTACTTGATTACAATTGGTGGTCGAAAATACTAGAAGTGTTAGCACTATAAACTTTAAACTTTTCATATTGGTTATTTTCCTTCAGATTTCATATTAAACTATGCTACTATAAAAGTACCGGTAAAAGAATCATCTAATATCCCTAAAAACCACGAAAGTCACCCCCCACTTCATGGTATTGAATTATTCATTTTTTTCGCTTTTGAGCCTACCCTCCCGAGTATAATGGGCCGTTAACACTTTTTAAAGCATCGTTTAGTGTTCGAGTCTTTCTTTTTTCGGAAAGAAGAGATTATAAGGGTCGTAGGATCCTTTTATATAATAATTACCCAGTCCGTCGTTGTAAAAAGAAAGCAGTTTTTCCTTGTCTCCGTTTTCGAGGGGTTGAAGTGCCCGATAGGAATCATCGGTGAAAAATTCATTTCCATTTTGGCAAATGATATAGACTAAAGGTGCTCGCATCGTTTTTAGATCAGCTCTTGCGCAACCCAACATATCCTCTAGAAATTGAAGTTGTTCCTTCGGTGGGAGATTGGAAAGAGACTTTTCTGTCTGTACCATTAAAAGCTGTGCTTGGTTATTGGTCTGTAACATATAGGTGGTGAGACTATCGATGCCGAAGGTTTCGCAACGACCTGCTTTTTCCGATAGCCTGTAAAAAGGCGAATTCAAATCGATATTGTGTTTTAACTCATAATGCGTATTAATCAATTCAAAACGTTGCTCTGCAAACATTCTATCTTTTGCCGCGGCTATAAATTCAGGATACATCTTTGTAAGAAAAGCCAAATCATCCGGATACCGGTACGCCAACAATTCGTAGTAGGCTTTATCAATTTCTTCCAAGACTTTGAAATACCTATTAAACCTTGGCGTTCGATACGATGTGTAATTCGGAACAGAGTCTGTCAAAGGTGTATGGTTTGCGATATCGGTAAAAGCATCTTCCAACACCTCAAGTTTGGTATATAGGTCATCTCGTACCCTAAAAGTACCAAACACTTGTTGGAACTGGTAGCTTACTGGAAGAATATCTTGCAACTGGTAACCGTAGAATCTGTTCTTATTTTCAACGTCCCTATCAAAAACATTCATGGTACGTATGAGCCCATCATGCAGTTTGTAGAATTCAGCCACGGTATATCTAGGGTGTACTACGGTATCCCGTGTATGGTTCAAGGTGAGCCGGGCATAATGCTTGTTGTACCAATAGGCATTGTCCCGAAGGAGTTCATAGGTATTTCTCATGTGGTATGCCAGCCATTTTACGCTTTCCTTTTGCTGCTGCGACGTTTGTTTTTTCAGATCGTAACGGTCTTTGAAAAAATAGGTGCCTATCCCAACACTTAGGGCCAGTATAAGGCTTAATAAAACAATAGATACCCTGAGGTATTTTTCGGATTTTGTCGTTTTTTCCATATCCTCACTTTTCTTTTTCTTCTTCATATCGTGGGTAATACACATCAAACACCTTGTAATTCCCGGTTACGTAATACCGTTTCAAATCATCATTATAAAATTGAAGTATTTCGGCATCGTCCCCTTCCAACACATGGGGATACAATACCTTGTTGACATCACTTGCGTAATAATATCCGGTATCGCATCCGACATGATAGTAGCGTTGTTTTTCTATTTCACCTGGGGGTACCAAAGCATCTAATTCGCTCAAAAAGGACAATCGTTGGTCGTCTGTCATCGGATAGATTTCCTTGTCTGTATAAGAGGCTATTAACGTTTTATCATGGTTCGTATAAACACTATACAACGTAGTGGTAGTATCTGCCGCGTTTTTACCGGGCATTATCCTGATATCTTTTTCAGGCCGTATGCTATCTAGTTTCAGCGCATAAAAGGCGTTGATGACCCTTATTGTTTGCTCTCCGAACAGTTGTTTCTTGGCGGCTTCCATAAAATCCGGATAGGTATTTACCAAAAACTTCAAATCTGTCGGGTATCTGTACTCCAGCATATCATAAAGTGTTCTGTCCATGATTCTCAAAAGTTCAAAATAGGGTAGAAAAAGGGAATGTACATCGCTGTATGATACTTTCACCATATCCGTTCCCTTTGTTTTGCTCAAAATATAGTAATATAACCTGTCTAACTCCTGCATATCCTCAAAGAACTGCTCTTTAGTCCTACAGGTGCCTATGAGGTTTTGTGATTGGTATTCGGGAGAAAAAATACCGGTTAACTGGGATATATGAAACCCGTTTAAAAATCTATCGTCCCTGCCTATACTGTTCACATTACTACTGAGGGCACGATGAAATTGCACGAACTCGGCTACGGTATATTCTCGATGTTCAACCGTATCCCGGGTGTGGTTCAACGTGAGCTTGGCAAATTGTTCGTTCCACCAAGGCGCAATGGATTTTAGTAATTCATATTCGCGTTTCACATCACTATAAATGTAACCTACGGCTTCCTTTCTTTGTTCCTCGGCCAAACGCTCCTTTTCTTTGGTATTGTTATAATCAATAATTACTACCGTTAACAAACCTATTCCTAGAATCACCAAGATTACCAACACGGTTACGATGGTATTTTGCCGTTTATTTGTTTGTTCTGTCATTGTTATTGTTTTTTAACTGCTCTCTAGGGTCACATATACATTACTGAAGTCCTGTTTTGCCAAATCGCTCTTATGGATGACGAAGAACAAATCACCGGCATCACTCCATTGCATATCCCCCGCAGAGGTAACAGTAAGCAATACGACCCAATCTTGTGGATTCCCCTTTAATCCAAGTGAAGCCTGTAATTCAGGGGATTCGTGCTGGGTAAACCCATAATTGTTGACAGCGTATTCAAAAAGATTTTGTTGGTTGATCGGGGTTTCGAAACGGTCGTATAGTTCTTCCAATAGGTCTTCGTCATCCTTCAGCTTTTCTGCGGCTCCCAAAAACAAATGGGTATTGACATAGCTGGCGTAAAAAGAGGGGGCACTATTCATTTTTTGAGCGGATGCTTGATAGCCTTGATAGCCGCCACCGATCATTTCGGAATAATCGTCTTCTGTAAACTCGAATCTTTTTCCAGACAATAGTTTACTTGTATCTTTCACATAGAGAACCTTACCGGGCCTATTGGTGCCGCCATAGATGCTGTGAATGGTTTCCAAAAAAAAGAACAGTACACCGGTACGTGGCAGGTAGTCTTGCAAATGGGCAATAGCCCCACAATTAATCTGCCCAAGAAATTCATATACATAATCTTCCTTATCATCACGCCAATTCTCTCCAAACCGTGGGTAGGAAATCGTTTCGGGCAAATCGGGCATACCACCGAAGCGATGGTTACCGATAGCTGTATAGTCTTCTTCAACCGTGTGCTTAAAACCAATACTTTTCTTGACCATTGATTTAAGTGCTGCTGCATGTTCCTCCAATTTGTTGGCTGCTATAACGGTATCTAGTTCCGGTATCAGTTCCTTATCGTTCTCCGCCCAGAAAACCGCATCGTCCCATGTTAAGAGACCGGTGCCATCGGCACCTTCATAATCAAAATTCAGCAACCGCGATTTATCTTCTATGGACAGCTTTATCTCTTCTATCTTATTAAACGCCTCAGGCAAGGTTTCCAACGGGTTCTGTTCCAAGTCGATTTTCTTTAAATTAGGCTGGGCCGCCAATGCCTCTGGAAGGGTTTTCAATTGGTTTTTGTCTAACGATATGCTTTGCAACGCAGGTAATTCTATTGTCTGCGGCACAGTTGTCAAGAGGTTTGAGGATAGCCATAGGTACTTGAGTTTAGGAAGGGTCCAAATACTATTGGGAACCGTTTTTAGCAAGCAACCATTAATCGATAGCTGCTCGAGTTCTTTTAACGTTCCCAAAGCTTCCGGAAGTGCTTCTACTGCTGCCCCGTTCAAATGAAAGCTGGTCAGTTTTTGTAACTGCCCAATTTCATCGGATATTTCTATCAAGGGCATTTTTTCCGTATCCAAATAGTTAGAACGTTTTGAAATACTTAAATTTTCTAGGTTGTTAAAAGTGAAAATAGCTCGGGGAAGTTTTTGGAACGTTGGATTTTCGATGTACAGAAAACGTACTTCCTCGGGGCTGGCCGTTTCGGTTTCTTCCATAGTGGTGAAACGGTAGTCTTTCCAATGTAACGTATCGGTATCGAATTTTTTATAGACCGTTATCGGGAAACTCTTGTTGTGATAGCTTTTGGTCATTTCCCCCTTCAACAGTACCCAGCCATCCTCGAATTGGGCTACGCCATTAAAATCCAATCGATAATCGAAGCCTTCTGTCCTGCTGTGCAAAAACAAGGGCGCATTGGTCTTCCCTTCCTCGAAATGCAACTTCCCAGTAGGCACTCCATTGTGGTGGATACCCTTCGCCGGAATCACCATACGAACCAGACCATTCCCTGGATAATCGTCCAGGACCTCGGCCTTCTCAGCCTGCTTAGCCTGTTTTGTCCGGGCTTGTATAGTAACGACCAACTCTCCAGAAAAAGACCCAATCTGCATATGGGTCTCCTCTTCTAGAATATCAAAATCAAAATCACCTACTTGAAAAATCTCCTTTCCATCGGCAGGAATTTCCGTCGTATACACTTTTTTTTCAGGCTCGATATTGGTAATGCTGGCTAGTTTTTCTTGATAGGCCCGTTCTTCTTCCTCAAGCACAATCAAATGGGTTCGCCAAGCCTGTAAGCGGGTATGGGTATCGCCCGTGATTTCCAAAGATTCCATTGCGCCTATCGCCCAAGCTTCTAGATTCCCATCCGTTGTTTTTTCATGAACCGCTCTGAACTCCAGATAATGATCATCATCCAATATAATGGCCGCGAATAAATAGTTGATCTTGAAATGCGTCTTCTGAAAAGGTGTATCGGTATGGGCTTTGATCATATAAGCATCAAAACCTTTAAAACTTCTATTTTCCCCACTAAGTTTTTCTGATTTAAAGTAGATGGAAAGACAGGAGTCCTCAAACCGCTCTTGCCAGGTATCCCCCTCATAAATTTTGCCATCAAGGTCGTTCTTTCTTAAAATCACCACACTAATCAAGGGCCATTGATTTTCATATATCGCATCGCGATCTTCCGTCCAGACCCCAACGTCGGATTGGTCTCTCACCTTAAAAGCTTCAGGTATTTGAATCTTAAAAAGTGAATGTGTTATCTGTTTCATTTTCATACTTCTTGTGCTAGGGTGTGATAATTATCCTTTAGTCTAAATTCTATTTTGCAAACCTCCTATTATTCTTTGGCTACAAATAATCTGGTAGCACCCTCTAATTTTACTTCGCTAAGCTTGTCAGACACTTTCATAGTCAACACCAACGAAGCATTAAAATCATATGCTTCATCACCTATCAATTGAAACGTCATGGTTACATCCCCCCTTTTCAATTCATCGGCTTCTCCCTTCTTGATGAAAAACCCGGTATTGTCTATGACATTGTTGCCCAACGAATCGGTAATCGTATAATCTAACTCCAGTTTTACGCCCTCTTCTGAAGGGGTAAAACCTGCTACATCTTTGAAAACCAAACTCACCCTTTCGCCCATGACTACCGTGTTATCGGTAATAACGGTTTGCCGATCTTCCGAAAACAGATATACCCTCGAGTAGTCGAGACCGTCCTTGACAACTTCGATATAAGGGTTGTTTATGATTTTAAAATCCATTTCCGTTTGTAACACATGATCACTCCTTGTATCGCGAACCCTACAATAAAGAGTGTATGTTTCCCCTATTGCTACCTTCTCATCAAACGCTAACATGAAATTAAATGACGACTCCAAGATGGGTGGAACCAAATCATCGGAACCAAACAGGTTTTGTTGTGAAAAAATGGAATCCCCTTTCTTGGAAACCAGTGTAACATCTAAATTGGGGTAGTATTTTTCATCTGCTGAAGTTAGCCCATCCAGTTCACTAAATACCACGTATATCTGTTGCCCGTATTGGTAGATGGGATCGAACAAAATGCCTTCCCCATTCGAAACAACGATTGCTTTGGCATGAATGCCCTGCTCTTTGAGCACTATGGTTCGCGGAATGACTTCGGTAGTTTGGCCGCATAAACCAAAAGGCGCTATGAGCAGTACCATACAAACCATCAGTAAACTTGGTATTTTATTGGTCGAAGGTCTTACCATCTTAATTTACTGTATTTACATTGGCTTCGACCGTTATTTTGTCATCATTGGTTTTATCCCAAACCTCGACCTTCCATTTAAGGGGGTTAGCCACATTCCCTTTCTTAATTCTTAGTGTGGAGGCCAACCCTTTTTTTACTTCGGCATCGGTGAGCGTTCTATTAGCCAATAAATCGGGCCTGTTCAAAATAATCTGGCCATCGGCATCGGTCACTATCGCCGACATCCCTAGGTTGGTTCTACCTTCTACAACTTCATAACCCTCCAAGCCCTGCAAATCGAACAACATATTCGTTTCAAAAGGAATTTCTCCATTGGTGACCACTGTACGGGAGTCCTGATTAAAAATATAGGTCTCTTTTGCCAGCAGCCCCTCTTCTTTAATACGTACGTTCGGATCTTTTTTCAATTCCAATTCTAACTCGGAATAAAAGACTGCTTCACTTTTGGTGTCCGAAACTGTATAGACCACGGTATACTCGGTACCAGATTGTATAGGGGTGGCTAGCATTACATGACCGTTCAGTGTGCGTAAAGAGGCATCAAGACCTTTTCCGCCCAGCATGTTTTCGTTCCACAACACCGTATCGCCTGCTTTAGATAGCACCAGCACCTGCATCTCTGGAAAAAACTGTTTATTCTCGATCACAAAACCGTCCATGTTCACAAAGTTGGTATAGATTTTCTGTCCATATAGAAAAGTATTATCGGTTACTTTCCCATCCCCATCGGCTATATAAACCTCCTTTGCAGAAAGACCGTCGCCACGGGTGGTAAGCCCTGTCGTCAAATCTTTGCTAACGGACTGATTGAAGTTACAGCCCAAAAAAGGCCAAGGATGATGGCTACTGAAATATGTTTAAAGTTCTTCATAATACTATCTTAAACCTGGTCCGCCAATGGTCATTTTAACGAACGAATGAAACTCTTTTCTAAACTCCTTTTTATCCAGCCCGTGTTTTTCGGCACTCGTGTTCAACGCTTTTTTCAATTTTCTCAGGGTGGAAAAAAACACCCCTGCCAATACCAACAGGGCAACCACAAAGGCCCCCATAATCGAAGCCATAACGGTTTTTATTGTATTCAATTCATCTATTGGAAAACGCTTTCCCGCAACAAAAAAATTGTATCCTACTATAACCGCCAATACCCCTAACATGATGTACCGGAAGTATTTGAATTTTGCGGCATAATTTACATAGCCGGCAATAAGCGGTTCCATCTCAGGTCTTGGTATTTTCGGTAATAACCGAAGATTTTCATTAGCGGTTGCCTTTTTATCCATCATTTCAATTGTTTACTTGTGGTGATATGAAACGTGCTATTTTTGATCAAAATAGCTACGGTCAAAGCTCAATAGTTCATTTAACACAGGGCAATCGTTTAAAACACTCTGCGCCGTCGCCATCCAGGCTTCTTTTACGGGGTGCTTCTTGTTCTCCACTCTTTTCATAGCTTCCCTGGCCAACTCTTTGGCGCGTTCAACATTATTTAGTTCCCACTCGTGAATAGCGTATACCAAGTACACTTCTATCTCATTCAAAAAAAAACGATGGGTGTACTGCATGTCTTCCCGATATGCAAGCGCTTCTTGAAGCGACATTTCGAAATTGTTGAACAGCGGTTTTTCAAACTCCGCCAATAGCTTATGCCCATGTTTTTTGAAGCATTCAAAAAAATTATCAATGTGCTTTTTTAGGGTCTTTTCACTGTTTTTAAGATTCAATTTCCATCCTCCGAAGTAGCCTAGGCTTTTGTTGGTGTCATTTTCTTTCTCTGGCATAACCGAGGTCAAGGTCTCAAAAAAATGAACACATTCGGGTTTATGCACCGCAGTTCTTCCCTGCCATCTGTTTAATTTGCCCATTTGTACGCCAATTTTGGGATATAGTATTTTCAGATCTTCCGTATTAGCCTCCAACAACAGGTATACATGCAGATCGGTATCCAAAGCAATACCGGTTTCTCCGCGAAATTGATGATAGTACAGCCATTTATGCCCATACTCATAGGATTCGTTCCAGACCAATTTCCAAGTTTTCGCTCCAAGATGCCACTCCACTGCCTCTGGAACGAGTTGTAGTTTTTGATTTCTTAAGGGATCCGGTCGAACAGCTTCTGTGTAGGCTCTTCGCAATGTTTGCTCGTCCGTTTCAAAATCGAGCAGCCATTTTATGCAGAACAACCGCTCCGTTCGATGTTCTTCTTCTGCTATTTCCGATAATACCGGAGTTGCCAACTGCCCCCAATCATTATTGACATCTGGATTTGAAAACAACTCGCTGTTCTTTCCGATTCGACGAATTTCGTTGACCTCTTTCTGTTCTATAAACTCTAAAAAAGCATCGGGAAAACCTTCTTTGGGCCCTAAATCATATCCTACCAAATTAACGAGCAGTGCATACCAATCCTGTAACAAGGGCTTGCTATTTTGTCGCTTGGCTTCCGCCAGCAACTTCCAAATGAGACAACTCACTTTGAAGGTGCTGGGGGCGGTAGATTCCTTTTCTGGCAGTACATTCTTCTCACAGAGTCTACGCCAGAAGGTGGTTCCCGCATCGGCATATAAAAAAATAACCCCTTTTTCTTCCCTAGCATATACGGAATCGTGTTCTTTTCCTATTTCGGAAGGGAGCCAGTAGGTTTTTTTAACATCCAAACTTTGGAAATAGTCGGTATGTTTTTCATAGTCCGGATGTTCTTCCAACGGTACGCGATAGGTAAACTTTAGTTCCAGCAAGGTATCTATGAGCCTAAAATGGGTATACCCCGTATCGAACCGACACTGAAAATCGTATAGGTTATAGAGAAAATCACGCTTATTAGTAGCTGTAAAATTGGAATTTGCTACCAAATGAACGGAATCTTCGATTAAACCCTCTATTTCGTGCATTGACATAGACCGATGTATTGCTTCGTTTTTATAGTGCCACAAAGTTGTTGTTGCAATGTAAAGATGGCATCCCTTAATTCAGGGATTTTGTTGTGTTGATGTTATATGTTATGTTGTTTGCCAGCGTACTTATGAAAATACCATGCATCTCTCTTCCCGTTTCAAAGTTTAATGCCTTTTTACCATCTTAAACTCCGTAGCCTCCGTAATTACCAACTAGAAATGTCTTTAACTCTTTTCTGGTCTTTCCCCTGTCCAAATTATTTTTCAGGCAGACCTTTTTTACCGTATTAACAACTCTTAGACGCCCCCTTATCAAAATAATTATAAACGCAAAAGCAGGAATTAAAAATAAAACCATGATTCCTATCATCATATGTTGAAGCGTTGCATTATACATATCCGAGACAACAAAAAAATTATGAAAACAAACAACTATAACCACAACAAAGAATGTCATTCGCACCATTTTAGTTTCTTTATGGGTATAAACAGTATATTGGTTTATTAAATCCTGTAGTTCAATTTCCGGAATTCTGAACAGCATAGGAAATGTGCCTTTCTCAAAGCCGAACAAGGGTGAGTTTATATTTTTTCTATTCCTATTCATCTAATTACAAACTATTAAAACGTAAAGTTCTTAAATCTCGCTAGTAAACAAATCCCTTATTTCAGGGATTCTTAGGTACTTTTTTAAACCCCAAAAACAAAAGACCCGTACTATAAACAAATAAACCTGAACCTAGCACCCACAACCCCTTCCCTTCACGAACAAACAGCTCCCAAAAAACCTCGGAGGGCAACCAAGTTGTGCCAAATTCGCCACGAGCTTCATATGCAATTTGAAACCCTATAAAAAGATAAATCACTGAAAACGTTATCAATACCAACGTCATCAATAGTCGTTTTGCTTTTAAAAACCGGGCTGTGAAAAACGCCGAAAAACCGTAGAAAATGCATACAATACTGATAGGAGCATAAAGATGGGGTTTGGCATTATAAAATTCCAGGTCCTTCAAAAGTAATTTGGCATAAACCAACAGGCTAGAAAACAGTAGCAGTACGCCAAAAATTGTAAAAAAGATGCTTCTTGACCACCTCATTTACTGCGTCTCCTTACGTTTTGATACTTTGACCACCTCCAATTCCAAAATTGCACCTTTTATTTTAGGCAAATAAACTATCTCATAATCAAATTGGTAATCTGCTATTTTATCCCCGGTCAGGGCCAGGGTCAAATACCCTTCTTTCAGGTTCCAAGTACCTCTTTTTAGTATGAAAGCACCAACCGGACACTCGCCAATTTCTTCATCCGATAGTTTTTGGGTCAATGTATTATTATTTTCAAAATGGAAAACGTATTGTCCTGAAACTCTGGTGGATTTTTTGAAAATTAGGGTATCCTCCGGAAAAAACCCACCTTCGATCCAGTCTAGTTCCCATGTTCCTTGAAGCTGCGATGCTGTCAATGTCTGAGCGTTCGAGTCCATAACAAAAAAAGTTAAAAGTAGTAGGAATGTATGTTTCATGCGATATTGTTATTTTTCTAATCCGCTTTTAAAATTCCCCAAGAAGAAGTTATTGGGTTCTGTGAAGAATCTTAATGCTTCCTTTTTTACTGGTAATTCAAACCCTAACTGTAGATGTCTATGGTGATTCCAGCCCATAGCTTGCCGACCTACAAAACGGACTTTTGCCACTCCGTCTTCGATTCCTATGATACAAAAACTATAAGGTGTAAAAACAACATCGGCTACATCACTTTTAAATGAATCGATTATGTCGTCAAGGTCTTGAATTTTCTCTAATTGAATCCGCCCATTTTTTTCCCGTTGCTTTATCCACCCATCATTTTTAAATGCTTTTACCAAATCGTTTTCATTGAAAAAGGTTAATAGCGAAGCCTGTCTTCCGGTCTCTATGTTTACAGTTACCACACCCAAACCGCTGCCCATTGGACCACAAGCCGATTCGGAAGCCTCCCCATACTCATAACTATAATAAGTACCGATCAACGATAACGGATTGTAATACGACTCAAAGAACACCCTACAATCCGAATCGGGAGCAAGCTCACGATCCATAAAAACTTCATGGTCTTTTTCTGTATTGTAAAGCTCAAGCGTTTTATAGGTTGCCCTGCTCTTATAGATATCAAAATCATCTTTCGAATACAATGGTTTTTTCCCCATTTGTCTCAAGAGGGCATTGCGTACGGCCCTAGCCTTTTTATAGTCAAAACCCGAAACGAAAAACATTCCGTTGGTGATGGGCATGCTTATGTTGGGCGTAGTAATCAATTTATCGCCAAAAAGCAGGGCCATTTGTGTAGGAGCTTGCTGCTGTGTGAAACTTTTGAATTTTTCAGTACCCGAATCGGTCAATTCAAATGCGATGTCGTAGGCGCCACCGTAGACTGCAGGTTGCGTTTGTACATTTTTAACATCATCAAGAACCAGTATGGGTTGGTGTACTACATAAAAACCAGAAGTGCCGTCCAATCCCTTTACCCACTTTCCATCGGACGTTTCATCAACTTGATAAAAGCCAATAGCTTGGTTTTGAGAAAAGCTACATAAAGTCGTAAAGAAAGCTAAAAAAAGAAACGTATTTCTCATCTAGGATTTTAAAGAATTACCGTTCGTAATAGGAAACATACAAAACGGCCATTTTTTTATAATAGGGGGCATCCTTTATATCCGTATTTGCATATTCCTTGAACTTTTTGTAGACATTTTGATACTTTTCCTCTTCCGTGCTATATGTATAGGCGCCCGCTAATAAATACTGATTTGCCGCTACCATCCAATCTTCTCCGCCTTCCTCCAACTGTAGGCCGACTTCAAGGTACATTTCAGATTGCATATAGTTGCCCCTTTGATTGTATAGCAAGCCGAGCATGATATTGGCACGGCCGTGTTTTTCATATTTCTCTATTGCTCCTAAATAGGCCCGTTCCGCCTCTTCGGCAATTTTATTTGCACTTTTGGACATGGGGTTTTCCGTGGCAGTCGATAATGCCGGTTGCAACAACATCGTCAGAATACGGCCATAATCGAATCTTCTGTTCGAATCTTCAGGTTCATCAAGCACGTCTTGCTGCTCTTCCCTAAATTTCGGCAGGTGTTGCGTGGCTATCTCGTTCTTCTCTCGCGCTTGGGAAATCCATTCGTCCAATGTTTCCTTTTCAATAGGTTTAAAATCTACTTGGGAAATTGCTATTTGCGCTATCAAGGCTATGGTCAATAGGGTCACTGTTTTCATACTGTTTACATTTGGTCTAAAAGTTGTTGTTTCTTGGCTTTAAATTCTTCTTCGGATATTAAATCATCTTCAAAAAGAGCTTTCAATTCTTTTAATTTTATACGAATATCGGTTTGTGCGGATAGAACTTTTTCTTCGTTAAACATTATCCTATGGTATCGCCATTTTTTATATTCAAGTTAGACGCAAGTTAGCAACTGTGATTGCCAAATACCATCCCATTTTTCAGGGGTTTTCTTTTAATCGCTTATCGGATGCGCTAGCATTAACAAAACAGGTTTAAGTACTAAATATTGTCGCATAGGTAAAGTAGTTTCTCCGGTAGGCGGGTAATATTTGAAAAGACTATAAACCACACTAAATTTCAATAATTTTTGAAAGTTTAAAAATAATAGTATATTTGTTCTATGGAATATTTAGAAGCCAAAGAAAAGTTCATCAGTACTTGGGGAAGTCTCGGTACCCTTTGGGGAATCAATAAGGCCATGGCGCAGATACAGGCGTTACTTTTTATATCGACCAAACCGTTGTCAACTGAACAAATTATGGAAGAACTTAAGATTTCGAGAGGTAATACCAGCATGAATGTGCGACAGCTTATCGACTGGGGAATTGTTACCAAGGAATTGATTCCAGGAGAGCGCAGGGAGTATTTCTCGACCGAAAAAGATGTGCAAGAATTGGCTCGTATCATCGCCAAGGAGCGAAGTCGAAGAGAAATTCGACCTGTGATCAAAACCTTGGAGGAAGTAAGTAGCATCAAAGATGACGGAACCGCAGCGACCAAGGAATTTATTCAACAAACCAAGGCCTTGCACGATTTGGCCGATACAGCGGACAGTATGC
The DNA here is from genome assembly GCA_947493175.1 of uncultured Flavobacteriaceae bacterium. Taxonomy (GTDB): domain Bacteria; phylum Bacteroidota; class Bacteroidia; order Flavobacteriales; family Flavobacteriaceae; genus Pelagihabitans. Next base: position 908,867 of record CANLQD010000003.1, read on the forward strand.
TGGGGAAACTCGTCAACCAAAAACAAAATTGGCTGACCAAGTCTATCCTTAAAATGTTCAAATAAAAATTTTAATTATATCTTTCAATATTTTCTGAAAGTTTTAAATATATATAAAATGAATTATATCGTCCCACATTGGCTCATTATCCTAGGCGGTATCGGCCAAATTTTTACAGCGCTTATTTACCCATATATTCGGCATCGAGTGTTTGATTGGTATACCGATGTAAAACAGTTAAAACCGTTGAACCAAGAGATTGCGAAAACGTATGGTCGTTACATTCAAGGGTTGAACTTTTCATTTGGTCTCATTGCCCTATTGCTCACCAAAGACCTACAAAACGGCACCAGCCTGGCCCTTGCACTCTCTGGCCTGGTCGCTGCCTACTGGATTGGAAAGGTGGCTACTCAAATCGCCTATTATCCCATGTACGAAATTCCGAAAGAGCCCATTTTCAAAATCGGCAGTTACTGTATGAACGCTTTGTTTACCCTGTTCGCAGTCGTATATGCCTGGCTCTTTGTAATCAACTGCAAGCTTTATTTGAATTTTTAAGCCCAATTGTATGAAAACGATACCACTTAGCACAACACATTACACATCGGAAAGGGATTCCCAAAACACCCTGAACATCGTTGATTTTTATAACGAAGCAACTGAGGACTATGCGTTCTGGAGCAAAGATTTCAACATGCATTTTGGTTACTTCTCCGGTTCGGGCACTAATATCTTCAAAAGAGATAGTATGTTGAACGAGATGAACCGCCAAGTACTCAAGCGGTTGGGATTGCCCGTTCAAAAAGCACTTTTGGCCGATCTTGGTTGTGGCATGGGCGGCACCATGCGATATGCCCTTAAGGATCATAAGAACCTTGCGGCATTCGGCGTTACATTATCCGAGTTTCAGCAAAAGGAAGGCAATCGACTTCTTAACAATTTGAAAGGCACCATATTGAAAGAGAACTTCAATGACACCAGCTTTTCTTCCAATATGTTTGACGGAGCTGTCGCCATGGAAAGCTTTTGTCATTCAGGTCATCATAAAAAAGCTTTCCAGGAAGCCTATCGGATTTTAAAACCCGGAGGTAAACTGGTCATTGCCGACGCATTCCTTAAAAAATCACCTCAAGAGTTGTGCTATGGCAGCAAGCTATCCTATAAAAAGCTCTGTAATCACTGGAGTTTGGAACAATTGGGAACCATTGATAACGTTAAAGAACAATTGAAAGAAATAGGTTTCTTGGAAGTGGTTGTTGAAGATATTTCCTTTCGTGTAGCACCCTCGGTATTGCATGTACCATTCGCCATATGTGGCTTTATGCTCCAAAAGCTATTGGGCTCCGGTAGCCTAAAAAAAGAAAGCCTGCACAACCTAAAGGGTTCCTTTTACGCACTGTTATCCGGACTACATATGAAAAGCTTTGGGTACTACCTCATCACCTGTAAAAAATAAAATTCCATGAAAAAACTTGTCATTGCCGGAGGAACCGGCTTTCTAGGTCGGGCCTGTGTCGATTATTTTAAATCTAACTATGACCGAATCGTGGTTTTGACCCGTAACACGCCTTCAACCATCAACAACATCACCTATGCGCAATGGGATGCCAAGACCCTTGGTGAATGGAGCCGGCATTTGCATGACTGCCATACCCTTATTAATCTCACGGGACGTTCAGTAGATTGCCGATATACCGAGACCAATAAAAAAGCAATTCTAAACTCTAGAACCGATTCGACCTTGGTCTTGGGCAAAGCAGTGGCAAAAGCGAAAATACCACCGAAAATATGGCTTAATTCCTCTACAGCTACCATTTATCGTCACTCATTGGATACTAAAATGGATGAGCATTCCGGCGAAATCGGCACCGGTTTTTCGGTCGATGTAGCGAAAGCTTGGGAGGACACTTTTTTTTCACAGGAAACCCCCTCGACCCGAAAAATAGCACTCCGAACCAGTATCGTTTTGGGAAAGAACGGAGGCGCCCTTACCCCCATCAAACATTTGGCAAAAATTGGTTTTGGGGGCAAACAGGGGCCTGGAAACCAAAAATTCAGTTGGATTCATATAGACGATTTTGTACGCAGCGTCAAATTCATCATTGATAGCCCAAAAATCGAAGGTCCTGTAAATCTTGTTGCCCCAAAGCCAACCACCAATGCCCAGCTCATGGAAACGGTTCGAAAGGTAGTGGGGATCCCATTTGGCATTCCGTTGCCAAAACCACTTTTAGCAATAGGGGCCCGGATTATACAAACAGAGACCGAATTGGTGCTTAAAAGCAGGAACGTGGTACCTTCCAAGCTGATTGAATACGGATTTAAATTTCAATATGGGTCGCTACCCGATGCCCTGGAAGCCTCGTAATTACCCTTGGTCCTTACGTTCCTTGTAAGCCTCATACCCCCCTTCCAAATTCACCACATCTTGATATCCCATCGCCTTCAGTTTTTCTTGGGCTTTGGCGCTACGACCTCCCATTTTACAATAGAGATAGATGGTCTTTGTTTTATCGATTGCGTCAAATTGCCGTGCAAAATCTGCATCGAACCAATTGATGTTCATAGCATTTTCGAGATGGCCTGCCGAAAACTCTTCCGGGGTACGGACATCTACTAAAACAACACTTTCGAGTTCTTTTTGTGAAACTTCTGTGATAGGTTTTGACGACTTTTGGGAACAAGCGAAATTAGTCAATAAAAAAAGAAGGAATACATACTGTACTTTCATCACCAACGGGTTTTATCCAAAATTAATCATATTCACTAAAATTCCATTACATTTGAGACTTCTAAAGAATAGCATGGTGCAGCACGAGCTACATCCCGATAACTGGGTCGATAATTATGCCGACTACCTCTTCAATTATGCCGTTGGAAGGGTCAGCGATAGTGAAATTGCCAAAGATTTAGTACAGGAAACTTTTTTTGCGGGCCTCAACTCGGCCAAAAACTACAAAGGGGATGCTGCGGAGCGTACCTGGCTCATTGCGATTCTAAAAAGAAAAGTAATCGACTACTACCGAAAGATCAATTCCAAAAAGGGAAAGGCCGAAGTACGCATGAACTATAGCAATGGTAGCGATTCGGAGGGAGATTGGCTCGAGGAGCAGGTTGCCGACCCGTTTAGCACGCTCGAAAACGATGCCATCGAAAATGAAGAACTCGGTTCTGCCATTTATGATTGTATCGGAAAATTACCCAAGAAACAAGCCCTGGTATTTAATATGAAAACGATACAGGGCATAAGTACCGAAGACATTTGTAAGGAGTTGGGGATTAACCCGTCCAACTTGTGGGTAATGATCCATCGCGCACGAACTGCGTTGATGGGATGCCTCAACCAAAATTGGTTCAACATATGATGATTTCTTGCGAAAAAGCGACCATTCTCTGCAATAAAACCCAATATGGGGAGGCTAGTTTTCTGGAAAAACTTCAACTTAAGTTTCACCTCTTCATGTGCAAGACCTGTTCTTCCTTCTCCAAAAAGAATACAGAACTCACCTCGCTTTGTCAGAAAGCGAACCTGAACGGTCTCTCGACTTCCGAAAAAGAACAAATGAAGACCGCGCTACAGAAAAAGGACTAGGAGCAACTTTACCTACCAATAAGCCATTCCCAATAAAATGCTATACCAAAAAATAGGAATCGCCTCTACCCAGAAAGAAGCAAAATAGCGAGATTGCTTTGTATTGGTGAATAGTAAAGCCATCCCTAACACAAGGCATAGCAGCGATTTCCCGATCAGCTCCATTTGGGAAACACGGTCTTTTATAAAAGTTAATAGGAACAAAACAACCAATGTAAAAACTGCCAACCATTTCGTTGTTACTACTCCATATCGCTGCGGCAATGTCTTTAAGTCGGGAGCATCATAGGTCAAATCCCTTATTTCAAAAGGCACCAATAACACCAGCACCAACAGCAATCGCTGAACAAACTCTATAGAAACATCCCATGACAACATTTTTCCCACCTCAACAACCGGTAGGAATACCGTCACACCGGCCCAGACCAAGGCCACAAGCACTATTTTGAGTCCACCCCAACTCCGTAAATTTTTGGTTCCCGGTAAAACCGGCAATGCATAAAGCCCCGTTAGCGCTAGTAACAATGCAATACCGAACCAAGTCTCTGTTCTTAGAAAGAATGCGAAATACGTAGCGATTAGGAGACAGCTGATGCTTAAAAATTGAATATTTTTATGATATCTATTGGCTACCTTGATATACTTTTCGGCTTCCACTCCGTACTTCACGAAATTATAGCAAGATATCGATGCAAAAAATAGGAAAAAAGCAAGGGGGTCAGGAATAGAAATGTTCAATATAAGACCAGAACATCCAACAAGTGAAAATACGGCCAAAGCCACGTGTACACTGGCATCTAGATAGAAATCAAAAATACGCCGCAGCCACTTCATTAAACAAAAGTAGCCAAACTGTTTATAACCGTTGATTTTAGTTAAAAACTTTAGTGCCGTTGGTCGATAAAGCGATAATTTAAAGGCAATTAATGCCTAATTTTGCACAACTAATTCAAAATTCGCTTTATGAAGACTAATGTGTTCGCATTGCGCCATATCGGCATCCGGGAAGAGGATCACCGCCACATGCTCGATACCATAGAGGTCGAAAATCTGGAACAACTTATTTACGAAACCATTCCTGAAGAAATACGACTAAAACAACGCTTACAGCTGGATGCACCGATGAGCGAACATGCTTTCCTCGGACACATTCAGGAATTATCCGAAAAGAACAAAGTGTTCAAGACCTATATTGGTCTAGGGTACCATGAGTGTATTACTCCGTCGGTCATCAAAAGAAATATTTTGGAAAATCCGGGTTGGTATACGGCCTATACACCCTACCAAGCCGAAATTGCCCAAGGTAGATTGGAGGCATTGCTAAACTTTCAAACCGTAGTCACCGATTTAACCGGTATGGAACTTGCCAATGCGTCCCTGTTAGACGAAAGTACGGCCGCTGCGGAGGCCATGACCATGCTCTACGATGTTCGCAGCCGTGATCAAAAGAAAAGTGGTATCGTAAAGTTTTTCGTTTCCGAGGAAATCTTACCACAGACGCTTTCCCTTTTACAAACACGTTCCAAACCAATAGGCATAGAGTTGGTAGTGGGAAATCATCAAGAATTTGAGTTTGGCACTGATTTCTATGGGGCCCTTTTGCAATATCCCGGAAAGCATGGTGAAGTATACGACTATGGCACGTTTGTATCCAAGGCAAAGGAAAGCGACATCAAAGTAGCTGTTGCGGCAGATATCCTTAGCTTGGTAGTATTGACGCCCCCGGGAGAGCTCGGAGTCGATGTGGTCGTAGGTACCACACAGCGTTTTGGAATTCCCTTGGGATATGGCGGACCTCACGCAGCTTTTTTTGCTACAAAAGAAGCCTATAAACGAAATATTCCAGGTCGTATTATCGGAGTTACCAAAGATACAGATGGTAATCGGGCCCTTCGAATGGCACTGCAGACCAGGGAGCAACATATTAAAAGAGACAAAGCAACTTCCAATATTTGTACCGCCCAAGTACTCTTGGCCGTTATGGCGGGAATGTATGCGGTGTATCACGGCCCGAAAGGACTTCGCTATATTGCAGATAAAGTACATGCAACGGCCCATACCCTTACCGACGCCTTGGAAAAAATGGGATTGTATCAGACCAACACCTCCTATTTTGATACCATTGTAGTAAAAGCGGAAGCCGGGAAGGTACGCCCGGTCGCTGAGAAAAACGAGCTAAACTTCTCGTATATTGATGATACTTCGGTCGGCATCGCCGTCAATGAAGCTACATCCTTGAACGATATTCATCAAATCATCAGCGTTTTTTCGGAAGCGTTAGGCAAAGAGACCACCCAACCGGGGCAACTACTTTCAGAATCGGCGATTCCGAAAAGCCTACAGCGAACAACTTCTTTCATGCAGAATGAAGTCTTTAATTCGTATCATTCCGAAACCGAGCTGATGCGATACATTAAAAAATTGGAGCGCAAAGATTTGGCACTTAACCATTCAATGATATCGCTGGGCAGTTGTACCATGAAACTGAATGCAGCTACCGAGATGCTTCCGTTAAGTTGGTCGCAGTGGGGCAACATTCATCCTTTTGTACCTCTAAATCAGGCCGAAGGATACCAAATAGTCCTGAAAGAATTAGAGAAAGACCTCAACGAGATAACTGGTTTTGCCGGCACTTCCCTACAACCGAATTCTGGAGCGCAAGGGGAGTATGCAGGTCTTATGACGATTCGCGCTTACCATGAATCTCGAAATGAGGGTCATCGCAACATCTGTATCATTCCTGCTTCTGCCCATGGTACCAATCCGGCTTCGGCAGTCATGGCGGGCATGAAAGTAGTCGTAACCAAAACAGATGATAAAGGAAATATAGATTTGGTCGATTTAGAGGAGAAAGTGCTCGCGCATTCCAATCATTTGGCAGCCTTAATGGTTACTTACCCTTCTACCCACGGGGTCTTTGAATCTTCGATAAAAAAGATTACCCAGCTAATACACGACCATGGCGGACAGGTTTACATGGATGGAGCCAATATGAATGCTCAAGTAGGCTTGACCAACCCAGCTACCATTGGGGCCGATGTGTGCCACTTGAATCTACATAAAACATTTGCCATTCCACATGGCGGGGGTGGCCCGGGAGTGGGGCCTATCTGCGTGGCACCCCAATTGGTCCCGTTCTTACCGGGGAACCCTATAATTGAAACAGGGGGAGAGAAAGCAATTACCGCCATCTCCGCAGCACCTTGGGGCAGCTCGCTTGCTTGTTTGATTTCGTACGGATATATTAAAATGTTGGGCGAGGACGGACTACGTAGCTCTACCGAAATAGCCATCCTGAACGCCAATTATATTAAACATCGATTAAGCGGAAGCTACAAGGTACTATATACCGGGGAAAAAGGGAGGGCAGCACATGAAATGATCCTGGATTGCCGACCTTTTAAACAACACGGTATTGAAGTGACCGATATTGCCAAACGGCTAATGGATTATGGGTTCCATGCCCCTACCGTTTCGTTCCCGGTAGCGGGTACGATTATGATAGAACCCACAGAAAGTGAAAATCTGGCCGAACTTGATCGTTTCTGTGATGCGATGATCGCAATTCGAACAGAAATAGATGCCGTTAGCTCCGATGATGCCAATAACGTTCTAAAAAATGCACCGCATACTTTGGCAATGGCCACAAGTGACACTTGGAACTTTCCGTATACGCGTGAAAAAGCAGCCTTCCCGTTGCCATATGTCGCCGACAACAAATTCTGGCCCTCGGTCAGAAGAGTAGACGATGCGTATGGCGACCGTAATTTGATCTGCACCTGTGCTCCTATCGAGGCTTACGCAGAAGCTTAAGTATTTTAAAAAGTCTAACGTTTAAGGGCCTTTGCACACTAATGCAAAGGCCTTTTTCATATTAGATCTATGGTTAAACGTACCGGTGGGCATCGTATTCATTTATTATGCATGCATAATATTTGATAGACTACTTACTATCTTGGAGGGATACAAACATCCCCTAATATGAAAATAGCGATAACCGGCACAGGGTCTTACATTCCGGCGGTGTCTATTCCAAACACTAATTTTGCGGAACATGAATTTCTGAATGCGGACGGCAGCCCTTTTAAACATTCGAACGGACTCATTATTGAAAAATTCGAGGCAATTACTGGCATTTCGAAGAGACGCTACGCTGAAAAACACCTTAAAACCTCGGATATCGCTTTTTTGGCAGCAGAAAAGGCCATTCACGATGCCAATCTCGACAAAGAAGAACTCGACCATATTATTGTTGCCCATAACTTCGGTGACGTCACTAGCGAGCAATATCAATCAGATACACTTCCTAGCCTGGCCTCAAGAGTAAAGCACCTACTTCGAATTCAAAATCCCACCTGTGTGGCATACGACCTGATATTTGGTTGTCCAGGCTGGATACAGGGAATGATACAGGCAAGCGCTTTCATCAAAAGTGGTATCGCCAAAAAATGTTTGGTCATAGGGGCCGAAACACTTTCCCGTGTAATAGACCCCCATGACCGCGATTCTATGATTTATTCCGATGGAGCCGGGGCCACAATTCTCGAAGCGACCAACGAGGGTGGTTGCATTTTAGCACAAAAAGCGGCCACGTATGCCCGAGACGAAGCCTTTTTTCTGTTTTTCGGAAAATCATATGCCAGAACAACCGATCAAGAGACCCGATACATAAAAATGTACGGTCGAAAGATTTATGAGTTTGCGGTAACGCATGTACCACAAGCTATGAAGGCTGCCTTAGACGATAGTGGTGTAGGGATACAGGCCGTAAAAAAAATATTCATTCATCAGGCAAACGAGAAAATGGATGCAGCTATCCTCCAACGCTTCTACGGGCTCTACGATTGCTCGCCCCCATCGGGTGTGATGCCCATGAATATTTACGAATTAGGGAACAGTTCGGTAGCGACCATCCCTACCTTATTCGATATGGTCAGGAAAGGAAAGTTAGAAAATCAATCCGTCACAAAAGGAGATGTTGTTATCTTTGCCAGCGTTGGGGCCGGAATGAACATTAATGCCATTGTCTATCAAGTATAGTCGTTAGTTACAAGTTTCCTATTTCGACCTCGACCGAATAACGGTTAGCACTAGAAACTAAGTCATGTACGAACAAACCTATCCGAGCAAACGCTTTCAAAATACCCTTTCGTTTCTAGAAAAACATATTCCCAAAGAAGACCCCATTTTGGATTTGGGAGTCGCCAATCCCTTCTCAAAAATCATGACCGAACAAGGATATATGGTAGAAAACACTTTGGGTGAGGATTTAGACATTACGTTTGATGCGGTACGGAATTCAACAGCGAAAGTCGTCACCGCTTTCGAAATTTTTGAACACCTAATAGCGCCATTCAATGTATTAAGGGAAGTAAAGGCCGAAAAATTAGTAGCAAGTATTCCTTTAAGGTTATGGTTTTCTCCTGCGTATCGTAGCAAGACCGATCCGTGGGACCGGCACTACCACGAGTTCGAAGATTGGCAATTTGATTGGCTTTTGGAAAAAGCAGGTTGGGAAATCAAGGATCGTATGAAATGGACCAATCCTGTTAAAAAGCTAGGCATACGTCCATTCCTTCGGAGTTTTACACCGCGTTATTATATTGTTTACGCAGAAAAAAAGTAACGGAGCAAAACTAAAACCCATTTTTTTCAGTTTAAACATAGAACTGACCGCCTACATACCATGCGCTGCTATATTATCATACCTGCCCATAATGAGGAAGCTTTTTTGGCCGATACCTTGGATTCCGTGCTCCGGCAGACCCTATTACCTAAAAAAGTTGTCATTGTAAATGACCATTCTACCGACGGTACCGAGGCTATTATTAATGAATATGCTACAAGACATTCCATTTTTCAAAAAATAAACACAACTTCCTCGACCATACATATGCCGGGCAGTAAAGTAGTGAATGCTTTTAACAAGGGAAGGGAGCAACTCGACGATGATTATAACTTTTTGGTGAAGCTCGATGCGGATATTATTTTACCTGATCACTATTTGGAAAAGATCGCTTATGCTTTTAACGGCAATCCCAAAGTAGGCATAGCAGGCGGATTCGCCTACGAACAAGATGCAGAAGGCGTATGGAAACGCAACCATCCTATGAACGACGACCACGTGCGAGGCGCCTTCAAGGCCTACTCCAAAAACTGCTTCAAAACTATTGGCGGCCTTAAATCGGCAATGGGCTGGGATACGGTCGACGAACTATTGGCAAGATTCCACGGCTATGAAATACACACAGATGAGAGCTTAAAGGCCAAACACTTACGCCCTGTTGGAAAAGCGTATAATAAAAGGGCAAAGCTGCTACAAGGCAAGGCTATGTACGGCATGCGATACGGTTACTGGATTACGATGATCGCTTCGCTAAAAATGGCCTGGAAACAGCGAAAAATGAACGCCTTCTTTGATAATATGGAAGGGTATCTGCAGGCAGAAAGAGAACAGGAACCCTATTTGGTCTCTGAGGAAGAGGGTAAATTCATTAGAAACTGGCGATGGAAACGTATAAAACAGAAATTTGGTTAACGGCAGGGCCAATATGTCGTGCTAATTACTCGATCCATATCCGGAAAACAAAACCTCCATTTAAAACACCATCACTGGTTTACTTACATACACCTGTGGGAATGCAAGTTTTACGCATTGAACTTATCTTGAGTTCATTTAAACAATTACCGACCTTACCAATTACCACTATAATTTGAGAAGGTGCCTTTTATTGATAACACCTGTTCCAAGGCTCTTTGGAATGTGCACAAAAGCCTAAAAATTATAGACCCTTTTTGGTAAAAACGTCTAACCGTTCGATTCGGAAATAAAAAATTTCTTGAAACCGACTATACCAGAGTCAAGCCCTGCCCGAACTTACCATTCGGTACAGGCGGGCAAAGGGGTATTTCGCCAGTTTCATCCCAACGGCCATACGGAACAAAAATTTTGTATTTTACCTCACCCAGAACTGCCGAAAATGGCAGTTCTGACCTCTCCTTTGGAGAGATGAACCGGAAACCCAAGGCAGAGCCATGGGGAATTATTCGGATTGAAAGGAATTCACTTTAATAGCTTCATTGCGTTGTAACTGCTAAAACAAGGCCGAAGCAATGGCCTTGATATTGTCCGACTTTCCCATAGAGTAATAGTGCAATACAGGAACCCCTGCTTCTTTTAGTTCTTTTGATTGGTTAATGGCCCATTCGACCCCCACTTGCCTTACCTCTTTATTAGTTTTGCACGACTCCACCGCATCGATCAGGTCTTGTGGAAGATCGATCCGGAATACTTGGGGCAGCAGTTGCAAATGACGCTTCACGGCAATCGGCTTGATTCCGGGTATAATAGGCACATCAATGCCTATTTCCTTGGCCGCCTCTACAAACTTTAAATACTTATGGTTATCAAAGAACATCTGGGTTACGATATAGTCGGCTCCTGCGTCTACCTTCTCTTTCAAACGCATTAAATCGGTCTTCAGGGAAGGGGCCTCGAGATGCTTTTCGGGATAGCCCCCAACTCCAATACAAAAATTGGCGCAATTATCGGTTTCCACTGCATCATGAAGATACTGACCGCAGTTTAGTTTCTGAATTTGCCGTACCAAATCTATCGTAAACTCGTGTCCTCCTTTGGTTGGCACAAAATACTTTTCATCCTTCATCGCATCGCCGCGAAGGGCCATCACATTATCGATCCCCAAGTAATGACAATCGACCAAGAGGTATTCGGTCTCTTCCTTGGTAAATCCGCCACATAGCACATGGGGTACCGTGTCTACATCATATTTATGCTTTATCGAAGCACAGATCCCCAAGGTTCCGGGCCGCATACGGGTCAATTTTTTGTCCAGGAGTCCACCCCGTTCAATATACACGTACTCCTCGCGCGAGGTAGTTACATCGATAAAGGGCGGTTTAAATTCCATCAAGGGATCTATATTGTTATACAGCTCCCGGATACTGCGTCCCTTTACGGGTGGTATAATTTCAAAGGAAAACAATGTCTTCCCCTTCGCTTTTTCTATATGGTCTGTTACTTTCATATATGCTGAACTTGTTTCAGTATCTCTTCAAATCTGCAGCCCCATGTTTTGGGCGTTACCGCTGACGAAAGCTTTTGCTTTGTCAGGGTCGAGCTTTCGGCAGTCGCTTCCCGACCCATCGGGAGAGCTTCAACAATGCCTCTATCCCTAACGCGCACCTTTCAATAGGCATGCTGCAAGGCCCTAAAATTTCTAAAACCTCCGAGGTCTTTATATTTAGAACTAGTTATCGGCTATATTCGGCGCCAACCACTTGGTGGCCTTCTCGATGCTGATTCCCTTTCGATCGGCGAAATCCCGAACTTGATCTTCCTTTATTTTTCCCAATCCAAAATAACGGGCTTCCGGGTTTCCAAAATAGTACCCACTGACCGAAGCTGCCGGCCACATGGCAAGACTTTCCGTTAGTTGTACCCCAATTTGCTCCTCCACCTGCAACACCTCCCAGATAGTCAGTTTTTCCAAATGATCCGGACAGGCCGGGTAGCCAGGTGCGGGCCGTATCCCCTTATACGACTCTTTGATCAATTCCTCGTTGCTCAAGTCTTCATTTATCGCATATCCCCAATGGGTGGTCCGTACCTCTTTATGAAGGTATTCTGCAAAGGCTTCTGCCAACCTATCGGCCAAGGCCTTGATCATGATCGAACTATAATCATCCAATTGCTTCTCATAGGCTGTTGCCAGTTCTGCGGTACCAAAGCCTGTGGTTACACAAAAGCAGCCGATGTAATCCTGAATTCCAGATTCTTTGGGAGCGATAAAATCGGACAGTGCATAATCTGGCACACCTTCCTTTCTTTGCAATTGTTGGCGTAAGGTGCGAAAAACGACCTTTTTTTCACCAACATTGACCTCGATGTCGTCATTGACGCTGTAGGCAGGAAAAAGCCCAAAAATACCCTTGGCGGTCAGTTGTTTCTCGGCAAGTACCGTTTTTAACATTTCTTGCGCATCCCCGAACAATTCCGTCGCCTGTGTACCAACCACAGTATCGGTCAAGATATCCGGATACTTGCCGTGAAGGTCCCAACTTCTGAAAAAAGGTGTCCAATCAATAAACGGTACCAACTTCTCCAAGTTAAGCTCTTCAATTACCTGAATACCTAATTGTTTAGGTTTTACAATATCAGAAGTTCCCCAATCGATTCTGAATTTATTGGCCCTTGCCGCCGCTAAGGTTTTATATTCCTTTTGAACGGAACGTTTTAAAAACTTGTCCCGGAATACCTGGTAGTCGTCTTTGACCGTTTTTTTATAACCGTCCCTAGTCTCTTTTTGCAACAGATCACCTACAACCGTAACGGCCCTTGAAGCATCATTTACATGAACCACCGAGGCCTCATATTGCGGATCGATCTTTACCGCGGTATGGGCCTTGCTGGTAGTAGCACCACCGATCAGCAATGGGATTTTGAAATTCTTCCGTTGCATTTCCTTTGCCAAATGTACCATCTCATCGAGCGATGGCGTAATCAATCCGCTTAACCCGATGATATCTACCTTGTGTTCAATGGCAGCTTCAATAATTTTTTCGGGAGGCACCATCACCCCTAAGTCCACAATATCATAATTGTTGCAAGCTAGGACCACACTTACAATATTTTTTCCGATGTCATGAACGTCTCCCTTAACGGTCGCCATCAAAATTTTTCCTGCGCCCTCCGCTTCCCCATCTTGGGGATTGGCCAATTTTTCTTCTTCGATGTATGGAAGCAAATACGCAACCGCCTTTTTCATTACTCGGGCGGACTTCACAACCTGGGGCAAGAACATTTTTCCACTTCCGAACAAATCGCCCACCACGTTCATCCCGGTCATTAGATGCCCCTCGATAACTTCTATGGGTTTATTTACACTGGTTCGGGCCTCTTCAACATCTTCCTCGATATATTGGTCTATCCCTTTGACCAATGCCCTAGTAATCCGCTCTTGCAACGATTCTTCCCTCCAAGAAAGGTCCACTCTGCTTTCCTTTGCTTTTCCGACCACCGATTCGGCAAAATCCAGGAGCCGCTCCGTGGCATCGTCTCGGCGATTGAGAATCACATCTTCTACATGCTCCAACAAATCTTTCGGAATATCATCATAAACCTCGAGCATGGTAGGGTTTACGATACCCATATTCATTCCTGCTTTTATGGCATGGTATAGGAATACCGAGTGCATCGCTTCCCTCACAGGATTGTTGCCCCTGAAACTGAACGAAACATTGCTAACACCGCCGCTCACACTACAATGGGGCAAATTCTCGCGCACCCATTTGGTGGCTTCAATAAAATCAAGAGCGTTGCGTTTGTGCTCTTCCATTCCGGTTGCAACCGGAAATATATTCAGGTCAAAAATGATATCCTCTGGCGGAAAACCCACTTTGTTGACCAAAACATCATACGACCGTTTTGATATTTCTAAACGTCGCTCGTAGTTATCGGCCTGACCTACCTCATCAAATGCCATCACGATTACCGCGGCACCATATCGTTTAATAAGTTTGGCCTGTTGTATAAATTGTTCCTCCCCTTCCTTAAGACTAATGGAATTGACCACGCATTTACCCTGTACCACCTGAAGTCCGGCCTCGATGATATCCCATTTAGAGCTATCGATCATAATAGGCACCCTAGCAATATCGGGTTCGGCAATAACAAGGTTCAGGAATTTTACCATCGCTTCCCTACCGTCGATCAGGCCATCGTCCATATTAATATCGATGATCTGCGCACCTCCTTCTACTTGTTCCCTGGCCACATCAAGCGCCTCTTCGAACTTTTCTTCCTTTACCAATCGGAGAAATTTCTTTGAACCTGCTACATTGGTGCGCTCCCCAACGTTGATGAAATTGCTTTCCGGGGTCACTACCAAAGGTTCAAGCCCTGATAACTTTAGGTATTTAGGTTTTGCTTCACTCATTATTGATAGTGCAATACGTTAGGAAAAGGTTCGTAAAAATGATGCAGTAGTTTTTTCCATTCCCGATATTGTTCCGATTGCCGAAATCCGATTTCATGATCTTCCAGGGTTTTCCAATTGACCAATAATAAATATCGATTTTCCTCCTCTATACATCTTTTTAAGCTATGCGAAACGTAGCCTTTCATGGAGGAAAGAATGGAAGTCGCCTTTTCAAAGTTTTGTTCAAAATCCAAGGAATGTCCAGTTTTTATGTGCAAATCCGCTACTTCCAGAATCATACCACAACATTTTGGCGCCCTATCGTCCGTGGCTTGTAATCCTTGACCAAGTCTGCGATTGCAGTAATGTGCTCGGGGGTGGTTCCACAACACCCTCCGACAATATTTACCAGATTTTTTTCTACATATTCGGCTATCTGGGCAGCCATTTGTTCTGGTGTCTCGTCATAAGCTCCAAAAGCGTTCGGCAAACCGGCATTCGGATGCGCAGAAACAGCGTATTCGGTTCGGTTCGATAGGACCTCTAAATGAGGCACTAACTGACTGGCGCCTAGGGCACAATTGAAACCTACGGATAGCATCGGAATATGGGAAATCGAAATCAAAAAAGCCTCCGCTGTCTGTCCCGACAACGTTCTTCCTGAAGCATCGGTAATCGTACCACTTACCATGATGGGCACGTCAATGTTACGTTCTTCCTTTACCTCCTCTATCGCAAACAAAGCAGCCTTTGCATTAAGCGTATCAAAAATGGTCTCCACCAAAAGAATATCTACCCCGCCATCTAATAAAGCTTCTACCTGTTCTTTATAAGCAATTCGAAGTTCATTGAATGAAATGGCCCTAAAACCCGGGTCGTTCACATCGGGAGACATGCTGGCCGTCTTGTTGGTAGGCCCAATACTGCCGGCCACAAAACGCGGTTTATGGGGCTCCTTGGCCGTGAAATCATCCGCTACTTTTCGCGCTATTTTTGCCGATTCGTAGTTAAGCTCGTAAACGAGTTCCTCCATATGATAATCCGCCATGGCAATGGTGGTTCCAGAAAAGGTGTTCGTCTCCACAATATCGGCTCCTGCTTCAAAATACTTGGCGTGTACGGTCGCAATAGCATCGGGTTGGGTCAACGATAGCAAATCGTTGTTTCCCTGTAGTGGATGTTCCCAATTCTTAAAGCGTTCGCCTCGAAAGTCGGCCTCCTGAAATTTATAACGTTGTAGCATGGTACCCATGGCACCATCCAATACAAGAATACGTTCTCTTAAGATGTTTTGAATCTTGTTCATTGATCAATTGCTAAATACCCACGTTGCCTTTATTGCCCAACATGTGCTTGTGTTGTGTTATTTTCCGAATGATACCAAGTAAGGAAAGAAGCGAAGAAACGCTTTATGTTATCTGCCTAGTTACCGAGATAAACCCGGAACGGGTAGAATGTAGCACCTTCTCAGGTCCCGACGGGCATCGGAATAAACCAAAGGGTTGCTAAGGCTTCAAAGGGTCTAATCCCTCCACCTTTCTTGATAACTGAATTCAGGTTTTTAATGAACTGGTTACAAAGTAACGTCACCTGCTGTTTAAAAACAAGGAAAGTGATCGCTTTTTAGTGGTAATGCGACAAATGGCAGCCAACCATCGATACATGGTTAGACCTTGGGCAGAGTTATTTGGTGAACATACCGTTTTCGTTTCAAAAACTGCGGGGGACAGTACCACAAAGGACCTAACGAAGTTTTAATTAGGAACCTGATCAGGGAACGGTACGCCCGATAGTTCTTCGAATATCCTTTTCAAAAAACAAGACCCTCGGATCTACCAATACCAAGGGCCTTGACACTAAATGGATAGTATTGAAACAACCTTAGGAACTGTTTTACAACAGTCTCTTAGGCAATACTTTGCACCACCTCTTTCTTTGCTTCTTTTTTGCTACCGTCGAAACCTTCGACCCCTCCTACAGTAGTATACTTCATTACGAAGCGTTTTCCCGGGTTGATGATTTGATAGGCATACTGGCACATTACGGCCGCTTCGTGAAAACCTGAAAGTATCAGTTTTAATTTACCTTCATAGGTATTCACATCCCCAATCGCAAATACACCCGGAATATTGGTCTGGTAGTCCTTGGCATTGTTGACCTTAATGGCATTCTTTTCGATTTCAAGGCCCCAGTCCCCAATGGGTCCAAGCTTTGGAGAAAGCCCGAACAAGGGAATAAAGGCATCGGTTTCTACATAAGTCTCTCCCTTATTGGCATCTTTGTGCTTAATAACAACTGCTTCTAGATGCTCGTCTCCATAAAGCTTTTTCACCTCTGCTTCGGTATACAACTTAATTTTCCCCAATTTTGCCAATTCGCTAGCTTTTTCTACCGAATCAAGTGCTCCCCTAAATTCATTTCTTCGGTGTACCAATGAAACCTCAGAAGCTATCTCAGCAAGAAAAATAGACCAATCTAAGGCAGAATCTCCACCTCCTGCAATGACCACCTTTTTATTGCGATAGATTTCGGGATCTTTTACGATGTATGCCACACCTCGTTCCTCAAAATCTAGGATATTCTCAATGGGAGGCTTGCGTGGTTCGAAAGAGCCAAGTCCGCCAGCAATCACCACAACAGGTGCTTGGTGTTGGGTTCCTTTATTCGTGGTCACTACAAATGTCCCGTCTTCTAACCTGTCCAAGGTCTCCGCTCGTTCCCCTAACGTAAAGCCTGGGTCAAAAGGCCGTATCTGCTCTAATAGATTGGTGACCAGATCTCCCGCCAATATTTCCGGAAAAGCGGGAATATCGTAAATCGGTTTTTTAGGATAAATTTCCGAACACTGTCCGCCCGGTTGGGGAAGCGCGTCGATCAAATGGCATTTGAGTTTTAGGAGTCCGGCTTCGAAAACCGTAAAAAGTCCGGTCGGTCCTGCACCAATAATGAGAATATCTGTTTGAATCATATTTGTGTTTTTCAGCTTCACCGGAAGCTATTGTCTATTTTGTTCTATTTGTATTTGAAATCTTAACTGTTGACTGTCATTGGTTCGTTTTTGGCAATCGTTTTTGACAAGTCGCTCACAGCCTGCCGATGTCTCACCACCTCTCCTATGATAATAATTGCGGGATTCGACAACTGTTTCTTTTTTACTTCGTCGGCAATCGATCCAATCGTGCCGACCGCTATCTTCTCGTTCGCCAGGGTGCCATTTTGAATGATGGCGATAGGGGTTTGCTTCTTTCCTGCTTTTTCAAACAATGAAACGATTTCGGCGAGCTTGCTCATTCCCATCAAGATTACGACGGTAGCGTTGCTTTTTGCCGCTAATCGCACATCGGATGATAAACGGTGATTCTTGGTGGTTCCCGTAATGACCCAAAAGCTTTCGGTAAAACCCCGTTTGGTTACAGGTATATGTTGTGAGGCAGGCACTGCCAAACAAGATGATATGCCGGGAACCATCGCCACCTCTAGACCATGGGCCGCCGCATACTCCATTTCCTCGGCACCACGACCGAATACAAAAGGATCACCTCCCTTTAAACGTACGACATGACCATGCGAATTCGCCCTATTCACGATGAGCTCATTGATTTGCTGCTGTTGGTAGGAATAGCACCCCTTGCGTTTCCCCACAAAGATCTGATCCGCCTGGGGTGCATATTCCATCAACTTGGGGTCGATCAATGCGTCATACAATACTACATCGGCAGTTTGCAATGCCCTTATAGCCTTGAGTGTAATGAGTTCTATATCCCCTGGCCCCGCACCAACCACCGTTAGCTTTCCTACCCTCCTTGTTTCTCCGGAAGTGGTCGCGTTTAAACCAGTATAATTTGTGGTATGTGTCATTTTAAACTTCTTGAAGTTCCAAGGTTCGATACTGCTCGGCGGCTTTCAAAAAATCTAGGGCATCATTCATATACACTTTTGCAAAAGGTTCGGTCGGAGCGTTCTTATTCAACTGCAGTACCAAATCTTCAAAGGAACCTTGTAGCGATAATTTTCCTGCGCTGATAAATTTGGCATCAAAATCCTTGATAATACTTGCATGGGTATTGGTCTTTGTCTTTTCGGCGGTTAATAAAGCCTTGGCGGCATTGACCATCGAAGCATAGGAATGATAGATGCTCGCCGCCCATTTTCCTTCTTCAAAAGTGGCCTGGGCACGTTGCATTTTTTCCTCACTCTCCAGCAACAGTGTCGCTACTAAGTCAATAACTACGCCTGCACATTCCCCAACACCGATCGCTTTTTCATATTTCTTGGTAGTACCCCAGTCGATGAAGTCCTCCGGTGTTAGATTATCTGTACTGGTCAATGGTTTTAACAATTCGTAGAAATAGGGCTCCCCTTTTTCGGCGTAATAGGCCGCATAGCCCAGTTCATCGCTATGTTGTTGGTAATCGTCTAAAATAAGGCGCAAGGCCTGCGGACCTCGTTTACTGGGAATTTTCACTACTTTGTCGGCAAACCTGCCTTGACCATTTCCAAAGTTGCCACCTCCTAAAAGCACTTGCAGGGCAGGAGCTACCAATTTGTCTTTTGTACGAATGCTCATTCCCTGAAAACCGATATGCGCCATGGTATGCTGTCCGCAGGCGTTCATACAGCCGCTTATTTTAATGACCACATCGGAGTTATGAATGTACTGCGGATATTCCGTTTTAATGACCCGCTCTAATTCTGCCGCGATACCCGTACTGCTTGCAATACCCAAATTACAGGTATCCGTTCCGGGGCAAGCCGTTATGTCCAGTGCCTTGTTATAGCCAGCTTCCGTAAAACCTAATTTTTTCAATTCCGAATAGAAAAAAGGAACCGATGCCTTCGGTACAAAAGGAATCAGGATATTTTGTCGTAACGATAGTCGAAGCTCTCCCGCAGCATATTTCTCCACTAGATCTGCCAATAAGCGTGCTTTATCGGTATAAAAATCTCCCAACAATACTTTTATTCCTATGGCCACATAACCCTTTTGCTTTTGGGGCACCAAATTGGTCGCCTTCCATTCTTTAAAGGCAGTTTCGTCTGTAATTTGGACATTAGGTATTTCTGCCAAACTATTCTTGACCGTCGGATATCCTTCTACGTTAATTGCTACAGATTCGTGCGGAATCGCCAACCGTTCTTCCTCTAGAAGTGTTTTGAAACCTTCCAAGCCTATATCTTTCAACAAAAACTTCATTCTTGCTTTCGCCCTGCTTTTACGCTCCCCATAACGGTCGAACACTCGAATGACCCCTTCCATCAGTGGAATTATCTGATCTGAAGGCAAGAATTCGAACAAAACATCGGCATGTCGTGGCTGCGAACCGAGCCCGCCTCCGAGCATTACTTTAAAACCTATGACCCCATTTTGGATTTTAGCGATAAACCCTAAATCGTGCATGTACGACAAGCCGGTATCGGCGTCACTTGCCGAAAAGGACACTTTGAACTTTCTCCCCATTTCCTGACCAATCGGATTGCGAAGAAAATACTTGAAAATAGCATCGGCGTAGGGCGAAACATCAAAAGGCTCATTGATGTCGATACCGGCTGTTTCACTTGCC
Organism: uncultured Flavobacteriaceae bacterium; assembly: GCA_947493175.1. Classification (GTDB taxonomy): domain Bacteria; phylum Bacteroidota; class Bacteroidia; order Flavobacteriales; family Flavobacteriaceae; genus Pelagihabitans. The sequence goes on from CANLQD010000003.1 coordinate 928,960, forward strand.
GTTACATTTCGTACGGTATTGCCACAAGCTTCTCGCAGGGTCACTTCATCCTTTTCGAGCTCAGCCCACAGTTCAGGCGTACGGTCCAGATCTACATAATGTATTTGAATATCCTGCCTTGTAGTGATGTGTAAACGTCCGGTAGAGTACTCGTCCGATACGTCGCAAATGCGCCGAAGTTGTCGGCTTGTGACCTTACCATAAGGCAGCTTTATGCGAATCATTTGAACTCCCTGTTGTCGCTGTCCGTACACACCTCGTGCCAAACGAAGGCTTCTGAACTTTTCCTCATCGATGGTTCCTTCCCGAAACTGTCTTATTTTCGCCTCCAACTCCACAATGTCTCTCTCGACCAATGGATTCTCTATCTCTGTTCTGAAGCTCTGCATTGTTTTGAATTTTTAAATTCGATATTTTATTCTATATAACCTATAGATTTTATAGGTTATTAATGTTTAGTATTGAAAATCGAAATACTATACCCGGTAGGTTCCCTAAGGTTCAAATGGATATCCGCGAAAGCGAATATGACCATACTTAACTAATAAACCCTGCCCCTACCGTACTGTTCGATTGGGTATCGATTAGGATAAACGATCCATTTGTACGATGCTCCTTGAATGAATCAAAATAGATGGGCCTGTTAAGTTTAAAACTAACTTCGGCAATATCATTCATTCCGAGGGTATCACTCTTGGCATCTACACCTGAATAATCGGGTGCTATCCTGTGATGTACTGCATCGACCTTGGCCAAAACCTTGTTCACACCGTGTTGCAGGATGTATTTTTTTCCTGCCGATAGTGTTTGTGAATCCATCCAAGAAATCGTTGCGGTGAACTGTTTTTCAATGGTGGGCAAATCGTTCACCTTTACCAACATATCGCCCCTACTCAGGTTGATCTCATCTTCAAGTGTAATGGTTACCGATGAGCGTCGGGCCGCCGTTTGATACTTCTTATCATGAAAATAAATCTCCTTGATCCTGGATTTTGTTTGTGACGGTAGGGCCACCACCTCATCCCCTACACTTAGTTGCCCCCCATAGACCTTTCCGGCAAATCCCCGAAAATCATGATGTGCATCGGTTTTGGGTCGAATTACATATTGCACCGGAAATCTTGGGGTACCAGTGTTGTAAACATCCGATCGATCCAATGTTTCAAAATGTTCAAGTAATGTGGTACCGGTATACCATGGGGTCCGTTCCGAGCGATGTACTACATTGTCCCCTTTCAGCGCACTTACCGGAATGAATGTGATTTTCTGGTCCTGATACTCCCGTTTGGCCATTAGCTTTTCAAAATCGGCCTTGATTTCATTGTATCGTGCTTCGGAATAATCTACCAAATCCATTTTATTGATAGCCACTACTACGTCTTTGATCCGCAATAGATTATTGATAAAGAAATGACGGTTGGTCTGTTCTATAACTCCTTTTCGGGCATCGATCAAAATAACGGCCGCTTGTGAAGTAGATGCTCCCGTCACCATATTCCTAGTATATTCAACATGGCCTGGGGTATCGGCGATGATATAGCTTTTCGTACTGGTCGAAAAATAAATATGCGCCACATCGATTGTGATGCCCTGTTCCCTTTCGGCTACCAGTCCGTCAGTAGCCAACGAAAAATCAAGGTAATCGTAACCATTCTTCTTACTTGTGTTTTTGATTGCCTCAAGCTTATCGGTCGTCAAGGATTTTGTATCGTACAAAATTCTACCGATCAGGGTGCTTTTACCATCGTCTACACTTCCCGCTGTTGCTATTTTTAATACTTCCATATTATTCAATGTTCGTTAGGCATTTGTAGTAAACGGTAGCTGGCAAGAAAACTACCAACCGTTACTGACGACTGCCAACTTTTAAAAATATCCTTGTTGTTTTCTTTTCTCCATGGCTGCTTCGGAGCGTTTATCGTCGATGCGTGCACCTCTTTCTGATATGGTCGACTCCCTTATTTCCTGCACCACCGAAGCAATATCTTTCGCATCGGAAAAAACGGCAGCCGTGCAACTCATATCCCCAACGGTTCGGAAACGAACCATACGCTCCAACACCTCTTCGTCTTCTTCTTGATATACATAATCGGAATGTGACCAAATCAAACCATCGCGCAAAAAGACCTTTCTTTTGTGTGCGAAGTAAATAGAGGGAATCTCGATATCCTCTTCTTTGATATACGACCAAACATCTAACTCTGTCCAGTTAGATATGGGAAATACCCGCACGTTCTGTCCGAGTTCAATTTGTCCGTTTAGCATATCGAACAACTCGGGGCGTTGGTTTTTTTCGTCCCACTGACCGAAATCGTCCCGCACCGAGAAGATGCGCTCCTTGGCCCGTGCCTTTTCTTCGTCTCTACGAGCACCTCCGATACAGGCATCGAACTTGAATTCCTCAATTGCATCCAATAAGGTCGTGGTCTGCAATGAATTTCTACTGGAGTACCTTCCCGACTCTTCCTTGACTTTGCCTTGATCAATGGAATCCTGCACTTTCCGTACAATCAATTCCAATCCCAACTCTTCGACCAAACGATCGCGAAACTCAATAGTTTCCGGAAAATTATGCCCTGTATCGATATGCATCAAAGGAAAAGGAATCTTGGCCGGCCAAAAGGCTTTTTGGGCCAAGCGCACCAAGGTAATGGAATCTTTCCCGCCTGAAAATAAGAGAACCGGACGTTCGAATTGTGCAGCCACCTCCCGAAGGATATAGATAGCTTCGTTCTCAAGTGGGTTGATATGTGATGTATCTTTCATGTTAAAATTCAGGTTTCAAGCGCAAGATTCAAGTTCAAAAATGATTTTTTCGCTTTTAGTTCTTGCTTTTATTGTCATTATCTGCTGTCTAATGCTTTTTGCGTTTTTTAGGTATGTAAACCGCACTCTCGATTTCCCAACACCTTGGTGGGATCGAAATATTGATGTTCGTTAGGCAAATTGCGTTCTCTCAAATAGGCATCTAACTGAGTATCGCTCCAATAGTAAAACGGACTCACTTTCAATACCCCGTCTTTACTTAGGCTAAGAATATCCAAAGAATCCCGTAGGGCAGTCTGGCCCTTTCTCAAATTCGTAAACCATACATCGGGTCGATGTTCCTCCATAGCCCTCCGGAAAGGTTCCAATTTCACTTGTTCGGTGAACGCTGGATGTCTTGGGTCTTCGATAGATGGAACCCCCATCATTACATCTCGATGTGCCGCGGTTTGCTTTGGTACATATAAGTCGATATGGAGCTGAAGACGATCGATCAATTCCTCGGCATGGCGGTAGGTATTGGGCGTATTATAACCCGTATCGCACCATACCACGGGTATATCCTTTTTTACTTCCGTTACCGCATTCAAAATAGCTACTTCATAGGGTCGGAAATTGGTAGTAACCACCGGCCTTTCTGCCCTTTTTACAGCCCAAGAGATGATCTCTTCGGGAGGAATACCCTTAAATTGAGCATTCAAGTTTGGAAGCTGTTCTTGTTGTAACTGCATACTTATTTATTTTGCTTTCCCCAGTTGATGGTATTCCAAATACGTTCATGAAAAAAGTAAAGCACCATTTTTGTTACAAAATCGATACTGGCTATCGAGGCGGCCAGAACGACTTTCCCAGTGAGTATATAAGATATCAACAAGGTATCTAACGTTCCGATAACACGCCAGCTGATAGCCTTCGCCACGCTGCGGATGGGTTTCTCCGAGTTCTTATCGGAACCATAATTACTTTTCGAAGGTTTTTTATCTAAAACGAGTTGGTCTACAATCATGAAAATCTATTAATCTGATTACCCTATCTTTTTAATAGGATAAACAAAACTAAACTTATTCCTCTATGTAGTACGCAAAAAATCTTCAAAAATTACTTATACCCTATAGATTTAATAGATTATTAAGGATTTAATGAAAAAATTGCGAATAATACATCTGTTAGGAGCCGATTACAGGATCAAATCGGCCAAGGTATTATTGCGATACACCTCTAAGGCACTGTCCCGAACCTTAAGCATTAGCTTGTGAACCGAGCAGGCATCCTCGTCCGGGCAATCATCACATTTTTCATAAAAGTTAAGGCTCACACAAGGTACCATGGCGATCGGGCCTTCCAATACGCGCATCACATCAGTCAACAAGACCTCTTTTGGATTCTTGATCAAATAATAGCCACCGCCTTTCCCTTTTTTGGATCCAAGAAATCCCGTTTTTCGGAGAGATAATAAGATGCTTTCCAAGAACTTTTGGGAAATATTCTCATGCTGGGCAATCTCAGAAATCTGCACAGGCTTGCTTTCTTTCTGAGCGGCAAGATACGTGAGTGCCTTTAGGCCATATTTGGTTTTCTTCGAGAGCATGGAACGAAGATAGCGAAATAATGCATTCCTTGAAACCAGTCGATTAGGGGCTCCCTGCATTCCCGGAATGATTCTAAATTTCTTGGACAAAGGGTACCGAAGAGACTGGTTTCAGGGCAGTTTGTCGAAAAAAGAGAGATTTGAATACCTTTTTATACTCCATCCCGTTTGTACAACTCACCAAATCTTAATACCATGAAAAAACTACCTATTTTATTGTTCCTAGCCCTTGGCGGATTTTTCGCATCTTGTGAAAAGGACAGTAGTGAACCCGAAACGCCGGAAGTTATGGTCGAACAGTCTAGTTTGGTCGGTACCTGGGACGTAACCGGTTATGAAGTAGAAGACGGAAAATCAACTACCGAAGCAGCAGGTCAAAGCATTACCCAGGAATATACTTCCTACGGCAAAGACTATGATATGACCATCGATTTCAATGAGAACCCCCAAACCGCCGTTAGCAACGGATCTTATATTTCTGTACTCACCTATTCTTTACTAGGGCAAAAATACACACAGGAGGTTCCTACATTTAGTTTGTTCGAAGAGTCCGAATGGCAGTTAGAAGGTTCGGATATTGTCTTTACGGCCAACGGAAAAGAAACACGGGCAAAAGTGACCGAGATGTCGGAAACCAAACTTATTATGCTTATGGATTATAATGAAGTTTTGGAAGCAGATGGCGGTACCGTAACCACCACTGGAAAGCTTACCATTACTTTAGAGCGATAAACAATCAGGAAAAATAAATGGAGGCCGAATACTATTAAAGTAATCGGCCTTTTTATTTTAAGGCCTGTGCTATATCCCCAATAATATCATCGACATGTTCTAGACCAACGGAGACACGCACCATACCATCTGTGATTCCCACAGTTGATCTTTCTTCGGAAGATAATTTACTATGCGTTGTTGATGCCGGGTGGGTAATAATGCTTCGTGAATCTCCTAAATTGGCGGAAAGGGACAACAAACGAATCGCATTGAAAAATTTTTGTCCGGCCTCGATACCTCCTTTTACTTCAAAAGCAACCACACAACCGCCTGCCTTCATCTGTTTTTGAGCAATGTCGTATTTCGGATGTGACTTCAAGAAAGGATAACGCACCCAATTGATTTTCTCATGCCCCTCTAAAAATTCCGCCACTTTCAATGCGTTTTCACAATGCCGATCTACACGAACGGCCAAGGTTTCCAAGCTTTTGGAAAGCACCCAGGCGTTAAAGGGCGATAAGGCGGGACCGGTAATCCGAGAAAATCGATAAATGGTCTCAATAAGGTCTTTCCTACCCACCGTTATTCCAGCAAGCACGCGTCCTTGACCGTCCATTAATTTGGTTCCCGAATGTATGACCAAATCAGCTCCAAACTTAATGGGTTGTTGTAAATAAGGTGATGCAAAACAGTTGTCGACCACTAATATGAGTCCATTTTTCCGGGCGATTTCACCCAAAACTTCCAAGTCTAAAATATCCACACCCGGATTCGTAGGTGATTCGGCATAGATGATTTTTGTTTTTGGCGTAATCATTCCTTCGACCTTATCCAGTGCATCGATTTGAAAATAGGAGTGGTCAATATTCCATTTCGGAAAGAAATTGGTAAACAAGGAGTGGGTAGAGCCAAAAATACTCCGGGCCGAAAGAATGTGATCTCCGCTGTTCAATAGGGCAGCAAAAGTTGAGAACACGGCAGCCATGCCCGTAGCGAAAGCAAAACCATCTTCGGCACCTTCCATTTGGCAAACTTTCTCTATCAACTCGGAAGAATTCGGGTTCGAATAGCGTGAATAGATGTTCCGTTCTTTCTCTTCGGCAAAAGAGGCACGCATATCCTCGGCATCCTCGAACACAAAACTAGAGGTCAGATACATAGGCGACGAATGCTCCAAAAATTGGCTTCGTTCTATTTGTGTACGTATTGCGTCGGTTTCGAATTTATGGTTCATGATGTTGTTTCGTACAATTTTCTGGTATTCAATACCAAATATGCTATAAAATATCTATGCTCGTTCATTTTTGGCTTCGACTTCGCTCAGCCACCGTCACTGGAGTATCTTTCCTATAAATCCTCCGCTCAGCCACCAAATATAGGAACATCCTTCAGAAGCTCCTCGACTTCGTTCTACGCTTCCGGTGACTGAGCGGAGCTGAAGTCACCCTTTCTCGGCAATCCTCAAGATATCGCCAAAAACCCCTCTGGCCGTCACAGCAGCACCGGCACCGGCACCTTGGATCACCAACGGATGTTCACCATACGATTCAGTATAAATTTCAATAATCGAATCAGACCCTTTTACCTGCCCCAAAGCACTTTCTTTAGGAACGGAGACCAATTGCACATCGAGAAGCCCTTTTTCTTTTTGGAGGTTTCCATGAAGGTCCCCTATATAACGAAGTACGTGACCCGTTTGCTGATTTCTTTTGATCTCGTTGAAAGTATCATTCAATACATCCAAGTTTTTCAAAAAGAAGTCTACCGACGCCGTTCGCAAGGCATCCGGTATCAGGTTTTGAATCTTGATATCGGAAAACTCGTTTCGCAAGTCTAACTCCCTCGCCAAAATCAGCAACTTTCGACCCACATCATTCCCAGATAGATCCTCACGTGGATCGGGTTCTGTAAATCCCTTTTGCATGGCATCTTTTAAAATACTGGAAAAGGGTGCATCAACCTCCGAAAAGGTATTAAAAATGTAGCTCAGTGAACCAGAGAATACGCCTTTGATACGCGTAATATTCTCACCGGACAAATGCAATAGTTTGATGGTATCGATTAAAGGGAGACCCGCCCCAACATTCGTTTCATATAGGTACTGTTTTTGATTCTTTGCCAATTCTTCTCTCAGTAACTGGTAGTAATCGAAACCCAAGGTGTTTGCAATCTTGTTTGAAGAGACCAGATCGAACCCATTCTCAACAAAATCAAAATAATTGGCAACAAAATCCACGTTGGCCGTGTTATCGACTGCAATCAAGTTTTCCAAATGATGCTGTTTGGCGTACCTAAATATATCACCTATCTTATAAGGTATACCATTCTTCTTCAAGGTAGATTTCCAACCTTTCTTTACCCCATCTTTGTTAAGCACCAATTTTTTTGAATTCACAACAGCGAATACATTTAGATCGATCCCTTTTCGCTTTTCGATCGTTTTGGTAGACTTCAAGATTTGATCGATAAGGGTCCCGCCCACATTCCCATGACCAAAAATGGCTAAATTCACTTTCTTGTTAATGCCAAAAATCTGGCCGTGCATGACATTCAGCGCCTTGTGTAAGTCTTCTTTATTAACAACCAAACTCACATTCTTTCCTGAAATGGTATTGTTGAACAAGAGGGGAACGACCTGATTTTTAATCAGCGCATTATAGGGTTTATGAAAGGTGCTCAAATCCTGACCTACGATAGAGATGACCGAAACGGCATCTACCACTGTTATGGTATTGATATCCCTAGATTTTAAATCGGTCGTGAATTCATTTTCCAAGGCCCTTTTGGCATCTTTGGCCCTATTCCGTTTTACCACCAGTCCGATACCACGTTCGGAAGAGCCTTGGGATATAATGCTCACACTTATGTTATTTGTCTCCAAGGTTCTAAAGATTCGAGCATCGATACCTACTTTACCCAACAACCCCCTACCCTCTAAATTCACTAATGCCAAATCTTCAATGACCGACAACGATTTTATTCCTTCCTTGCTTGATTTTGCACTGATCAACGTACCCTCATTATCACCGTTATAGGTATTGAGTATGCGAAGGGGGATATTTTTCTCGATTAAGGGAATAATAGTTTTGGCATGCAATATGGTAGCACCAAAATTGGCCAGCTCGTTTGCTTCACTGTAGGAAAGATGAGCGATTCGCTTTGCTTCGGGCACTAAATCGGGGTTGGCGGTATAGATGCCATCGACATGGGTAAAATTCTGTAACTCTTCCGCATCTAAAAAATTAGCCAACAGGGCTGCAGTGTAATTACTGCCATTACGTCCAAGTGTTGTCGTTTCCCCATTTAAGGTAGAAGCAATAAAACCGGTAACAACGGGCACCTCATCGGTATTTAGTTGTGAAAAACGGCGTAGTACATTTTCCTGAGACGGTTCTTCGAGCAGTTTTGCATCGCCGAAAGTGTCATTGGTCTTGATCAGCTCCCGGGAATCTAACTGTATGGCCTTTATGCCCCTGCCTATTAACAATTTGGTAATCAACTTGGCAGAAATCAACTCCCCATATGCCAAGACCTCATCCTTTACCTTTTCACTGACGTCCCCTAGCAAGGCTACTCCCTCAAAAAGCTTCGCCAAAGCGCTAAACTCCTCCGCGAGCTTTATGTTGGAAAACGTATGCTGTTGGTATTTTTCAAACGCCTCAAAAGCATTTTTGTAATTTCCTCCGTTGACCGCTTCGGTCAAGATAGCTTCCAATTGATCAGTCGCCTTTTCCCTAGCGGATAAGACCACGGCAATGTTTTCACCCCTTTCGACCTTGGCTGCTACAATATCGAGCATGCGGCCCAATCCCTCTCCATTGCTAAGCGACTTGCCCCCGAACTTGAGAATCTTTATCTTTTTTGATTTTCCGTTCTCATTAAAGATATTGTGCAATAACTTTTGCATCTGCTCGAACTCGATCAAAAAAGCATCGTGACCATGTAAGGACTGCACCTCTCCATAGGTGACATTGCTATTGGCCTGAGCCAATTGTTTAAACGTTTCTTTATTCTCTTTTGCAGTAAAAAACAAATCAGAATCGACCCCAATAATGTGAATATTGGTATCGCTATTTTGAAGGTCAAAAAAGCGTTCTTCCCCATTTCGCGTAATATCGATGGTCTTGAGCAACTGGTTCATCAACTTATAGGCCGACAATTGAAACCGCTCTTGCAGTTTTTGGCCGTGATGCATTAACCAACTCTCGACATTAAAGACCTGTAACTCTTCGTTTGTACTGCGCTTAAATCGCTCTTTGAAAGACTCCGGCGTACGATAGCAAAGCATGGCATGCATACGGGCGTCATGGACCGGTTTTTTGGAATTAACCAAAAACTGCTCCTGTATTTGACAGTTTGCGATCAACCAGTCGGTCGATTTCCAATCAGAGGCCACAGGAATCAGATGTTCCGTAATTTGTGGGTTTAAAGCGGCCATTTCCCAAGCGATACCTCCTCCCAAAGAGCCTCCGATAATAGCAAAGAGCTTCTCAATTTCTAGTTGCGCCAATCCCAGCAAGAATATTTTGGCAATATCACCGGCTACAAAATCCTTATAATTATCAATTACGAACTTATCGTAACCATTGCCCGGAATGTTGAACGAAAGGATGGTGTACCGATCGGTGTCTATACATTTTCCCGGACCTATCAAAGCGGCCCACCAACCGTCTTTTCCCGTCACGTTCGAGTTTCCGGTTAATGCATGATTTACCAAGACAACTGGGGCTGTATGCAGCTTTCTGCCAAATAGCTGATAGGACAGCGCTATCTCCTGCGACACGCCGCTACGTGTTTTAAAATCTGGAAAACGAAGGTGGTACAGCATCAGGTTGGGGTATTAAGACCTCAAGAATCTTTGGATATCTATAACCCCAAAGGTTTTTAAAACCTTTGGGGTCTTTCTATTTTTGTTATGCCAAAACGGATTTGTCGATAGTTGCAAAAGCCGCTTCTAAATCGGCCTTTAAATCCTCGATATCTTCCAAACCTACCGACAAGCGGATCAAATCTTTTGTAACTCCGGTAGACTCTTGGGCGGCATCATCCAATTGTTGATGGGTCGTACTCGCAGGATGTATAATCAAAGACTTGGTATCCCCTATGTTGGCTAGCAAAGAAAATATGTTGGTCTCATCAGCAATTTTTTTGGCCGACTCAAAACCGCCTTTTACACCGAATGTAAGAATACCACTTTGCCCCTTTGGGAGATACGTTTCTGCCTGAGCAACATACTTGCTTGACTTTAGACCGGGATAATTGACCCAAGCGACCTCTGAACGGGTTTCCAACCATTGGGCCAAAGCCAAGGCATTTTCACTATGCTTTTTCATACGTATGGGCAACGTCTCCAAACCTTGGATAATCTGCCAAGAATTGAAAGGGCTGGGTGCACCTCCGAAGTCCCGTAAACCTTCAATTCGCACTTTGGCGATAAAGGCTGCGGCTCCCAATACCTCATGGTATACCAGACCGTGATATCCAGGCGACGGCTCCGTAAATTCAGGGAATTTGCCGTTCCCGTAATCAAAAGTTCCGGCATCAATGATAACCCCTCCCAACGATGTACCATTGCCATTGATGTATTTGGTCAAAGAATGAATAACAATATTGGCACCGTGCTCTATTGGATTCAATAGGGCCGGAGTCGCCACGGTATTGTCGACCATAAAAGGAATCTTCGCGGCTTTCGCCTCCGTGGCGATCGCTTTCAGATCCAACACATCCAATTTGGGGTTCCCCAACGATTCTGCAAAAATAACGCGTGTATTCTCGACTACCGCCTTCCCAAAATTCTTGGGATCGGTAGGGTCTACAAAAGTGGTGGTAATACCGAGTCGCGGGAGGGTATTAGCCAACAGATTATACGTTCCTCCATACAGGCTATTAGATGCTACAATGTGGTCTCCGGCACGTAAGAGCACCAATAAAGCGGTTGAAATAGCAGCGGTGCCGGAAGCGGTCGCGACCGCAGCAATTCCCCCTTCGAGGGCGGCCAGGCGTTGTTCCAGAACGTCATTGGTGGGATTGTTGAGACGGGTATAGATAAAACCCGGTTCAGATAGATTGAACAGATTGGCCGCATGATCGGCATCGTTGAAAACATAGGCCGTACTCTGATAAATAGGTACCGCCCGTGTACCGCCATTCGCATTTACATCGTGTCCCGCATGCAATGCACTTGTTGAAAATTTTTGTTCGCTCATGATTTTGTTTTTTAATTATTAAACATCAAACTAAAAAAGCCAAACCTTCCCGGCCATAAACGGCGAAAAGTAAAATCAAAGAGTTATAAGAAAGCTAAAAATTACGAGGGTAATTTATTTGCGTTATCTGTCACGTTATAAACGTGATAGAATGTAGCACCTTCTCTATTGCCGATAAGCTATCGGCGAAACAAAGGGTTGCTAAGGCTTCAAAGGGTCTATTCCCTCCACCTTTCTTGATAACTATTCAATACGTGTTTGAACTTAAGAAGTACAAATATAGAAGGGGGAAATTAAAAATCCCCCTTTTTTATAAAAAAATTAAAGTTGAAAGGCTTTTTTCACTTGATCGACCATGTCTAACTTTTCCCAAGTGAAAAGCTCTACCTTTTTCTCGATACGACCATTATACGGTGATTCGTACACCTTAGTGACTACCTTTGGTTCTTTCCCCATATGCCCATATGCGGCAGACTCTAAATAAATCGGGTTTCTAAGCTTTAAACGTTCTTCGATGGCAAATGGGCGCATGTCAAATAATTCCTCGACCTGTCTGGCGATTTCGCCATCGGTCAGGTCTATATTGGCCGTACCATAGGTATCCACAAAAATAGATGTGGGTTCTACCACCCCGATAGCATAACTGACCTGCACCAAAATCTCATCGGATACACCTGCCGCTACCAAATTCTTTGCAATATGCCGAGAGGCATAGGCGGCACTTCTGTCGACCTTACTTGGGTCTTTTCCGCTAAAGGCACCACCACCGTGCGCGCCTTTTCCACCATAGGTGTCTACAATAATCTTTCTACCGGTCAATCCCGTATCGCCATGGGGACCACCGATAACGAATTTGCCCGTCGGATTGATATGATAGGTAATCTGGTCATCAAATAGTTCCTGGATTTTAGCTGGAAGCTGCTCCTTTACCTTAGGAATCAAGATTTCAATAATATCTTTCTTGATAGCTGCCAACATTTTTTCATCGCTCTTGTCAAACTCATCATGCTGTGTGGAAACTACAATGGTATCTATTCGCTGCGGCACGTTGTCGTCGGAATACTCGATGGTCACCTGAGCTTTTGCATCAGGTCTCAGGTATTTGATTTCTTTGTCGGCCTTCCTTAAATCGGCCAGTACTTGCAGAATCCGGTGCGAAATATCGAGTGCCAATGGCATATAATTGGCTGTTTCCTTGGTCGCATAACCGAACATCATTCCCTGATCACCTGCTCCCTGTTCTTCTTTATTGCCTCGATCTACCCCCTGGTTAATGTCCTGTGATTGCTCATGAATCAAAGAAATAACACCACACGAGTCTCCACTAAACTGATATTCACCTTCGGTATATCCAATGTTATTGATGACCCCTCGGGCAATATTCTGAACATCTAGATAGGTCTTACTTTTAACCTCTCCCGCCAGCACTACCTGCCCGGTAGTGACCAAGGTTTCGCACGCGACCTTACTTTCAGGGTCAAAGGCCAAAAAGTGGTCTAACAGGGCATCGCTAATTTGGTCGGCCACCTTATCGGGATGCCCTTCGCTTACAGATTCAGAAGTAAATAAATATGACATAGTCTACAACATTTTTATCGGAAAGGAATTTGACAGACTTGCTAAAAGAAGAATGATATCTTTGACTCAATATCAACTGCTTTAGCATTTTTCAACACCGAAAAAACTCGGCATCTGTTCTTGATGGAACAGGTACTGAAACCAGTTCAGCACTTAGAGGTTGCAATCAGTCAAATCCTTCCTCTGTTATTACGCGGGCAAAAATAATAAAATAGTTTTGTCTTCTTTACATATCACGATAAGATTTGTCAAAAAGTCAAAAAGTACAATTGGCTGCTTTCCATGAACGAATATGGATCGGCCCCACGCTCTACGATCAAGTATCCCTGCATCATGTAGTCTTCTAATATAGTCATTTGACCTTCCTTGAATTTCATGGGTATTTCGGCGTATATTTTTTCCCAAACTCGATATACTTCGTATATTGTGTTTATTTTTTGACCAAACCACCAAACCTTTAAATAAAGCGGAAATGCACATTGCAGTTGCAGGAAATATTGGCGCCGGAAAGACTACTTTGACCAAATTGTTGGCTAAACATTATAAGTGGGAAGCCCATTTCGAAGAGGTGGTAGACAACCCCTATCTCGATGATTTCTATACACAGATGGAACGATGGAGCTTTAACCTGCAAATCTATTTCCTAAACCATCGATACCGACAGATTTTAGCGATTCGGGAGAGTGGCAAAAACGTAATTCAAGATCGAACCATATATGAGGATGCCTTTATTTTTGCGCCCAACCTACATGCCATGGGTTTGATGACCAATCGGGACTTCACCAACTATAAAAGCCTGTTCGAGCTGATGGAAAGTTTGGTACAACCCCCCGAACTTCTAATCTATCTTCGAAGTTCGATTCCCAATCTGGTAAAACAGATTCATAAACGTGGAAGGGAATATGAAAACTCTATCTCTATCGACTATCTAAGCCGCCTCAACGAACGTTATGAGGCTTGGGTACACACCTACGAAAAGGGCAACCTTTTGATCGTTGATGTCGACAATCTTGATTTTGTCGACAATCCGGAAGATCTGGGAACCGTCATCAATAGAATCGATGCGGAAATCAACGGACTGTTTTAGCGGAAAGAAGAAGAAATCCCCTTCCATTATTCTCCTTAAATAAGACCTAATTCTTTTGCATGTATTTCGGCTTGGTCGCTATCTTCAACAAATGAGACAGGCGTGTGGTAATCGGCAAACAACGTCTTGATTCTTTTCATACGCTTGCGGTGGCCCACATCCCTTAAATAGATTGCCAGAATGCGGTTGGGATACTGTTCATTGATCGCTTTGTAGATATCAGCGTCATGTTCCCCACTATCCCCTATCAGAACAAATTTCAATTTTGGGTAGGTTTTGAGGATGTTTTCTATTTCGTGTGTTTTGTGCGGCTTTTCGGTTTTGCGATTCCCCAAGGTGGCGGCCATACTTCGTAACAGAATCGGCCCTTTCGGAAAACGGTTTTTAGTCAGGAAAAACTCTAAATAGCGATACAGATTCCATGGGCTGTTACTTACGTAAAAAATAGGATTTGCCCCGCTACCTGAACTTCCTCGATGCAGTTGGTGGTAAAATTCCGCGGCCCCTTTTAAGGGAACACGAATCGAAGCGGTCTTAAAGAAGGTATTGTAAAGTGCTTTCCATTTTAAGAACGAGGCCACCCCAGTATGTAGAATGGTATCATCGATATCACTGATAACCCCATAATCGGCATTCGTTGGGGGTATCAATATTTCACCCGGGAAGCGGTTTTCCGCTTTTATAGTCCGTTTGAGAAAAGGGTCGGAATACGATATTTCATACGGAAGCCATCCCTCCGAATTTGTCAAAACATCCAGGCCCGATAGGGAATTGTCTATTAAAAAGTAGCCGTGATTGTCGGTGTGGCCAGCAACTGATCGGCCATCGGAAAGTGTCAGGTCTATCGGAGTGTTTTTAATCTCATCGGTCTCGAAGCGTTTGTACGTATTTCGCAGAATCCCGTACCAGCCTTTTTCGACCAGATCGATTTCTTCATCTTCCAAAGCTCTTCCTCTAGCGTACAGGTGATCCTTGGTACCATAGGTCTGAAAGGCGATGATCTGCAGTTGGTCTTTTTTACCAAAGATTCCCATAGGATAAAGATACATTTTCTGAACCGAGTATTTGTAACGATTTACTAGTCGAGAACTAAGGTCGTCTTAATTAAGAGCCGCTGTTTTAATCTTCATATCCCACCTTTGGAATCTCATGTTTCCGGTTCCCTCAATCAAATGACCTGTTCCCTCATTCGCAGTTTTAAAAGGGGCGATCATGACCTAGATTTACGGCAACAACAATCACCAAGCCTAAAATAGGTCACCGATTCTAGACAGATGGCCGACTTTTCGAATTCATGTATAACCGCGCCGTCAAAAGCGTTTAACTTAAAGAGAAATGGAACAAAAAAAGAACCCGAAAGCAGATCTGAACCGCAGTAGCGGACTCTTCTTTATTACCGGTTTGGTACTGGTCATGGCCTTGGCATATGTGGCCTTGGAATGGAAAACCTATGAAAATAAAACGGAAATCGACATAGCCCTTAATGCCCAGGATGATTTAACCGAGGAAGTACCATTCATCCAGCCTATTGCACCACCGCCACCACCGCCACCAGCCCCCATAATACCAGATGAAATTGAAATCATTGATGATGAGGACGACATCATAGAAACACTCATTGATGATACGGATACCAATATAGACGAAGAAGTTTCGTATGAAGATATCGTCGTAGAAGACATAGTGGAAGATGTCCCAGTACCTTTTGAAGTAATAGAAGACGTACCTGTCTTTCCAGGTTGCGAGGACGCTGCAGATAAAAAATCCTGCTTTAAAGCCATGATGAAAAAACATATCAAAAAAAACTTCCGATACCCTGAGGTAGAGCAAGAACTAGGAATTCAAGGAAGGGTAAGTGTCTTGTTTGTCATTCAAAAAGATGGTAGTATTGGAAATATCCGAATGAGAGGTCCCAACAAAAATCTAGAAAAAGAAGCTGGTAGGATCATCAAAAAACTACCGAGAATGACACCTGGTAAACAACGAGGCAAAGAGGTAAAAGTACCCTTTAGCATCCCGATCACCTTTAAATTGCAATAGTATTCCTAAATAGAAAGTATCCCACAAAAAAGGCCGCAACACTAAGTGTTGCGGCCTTTTTACTATACGGTCATAGAAACGTTTACTTTCTGATATCAACCGTTTCAATAGTAATTTCCGTTTCTTTTTCCCTTGTCTTTACCGTTGCATCTTCAAAAGCTTCCAGTTGTGCTTTTACCTCTGCTTCGGTACCTGTAAGGATTTTTTCTTCAGTTACTTCTTCACCGTTTACTACCCTTGTGTATGCGATGGTAGCTTCTGCCAAATCATTTTGATTGGTCATCGTAATCTCAATGGTGTTTTCTTTTTCATCTGAACCAAATGCCATGCCTTCTACATTCAATGCGATACTTGGGGCAATGACCAACGCTACGACCGACATCAATTTCAAAAGAATGTTCAAAGAAGGGCCCGAAGTATCCTTAAAGGGATCACCAACGGTATCACCTACCACCGCCGCCTTGTGCGCTTCTGTTCCTTTACGTCCTTGTTCTTCGATCATTTTCTTAGCGTTGTCCCAGGCTCCTCCTGCATTGGATTGGAAAATGGCCATCAATACCCCACAAGTGGTTACACCGGCCAACAATCCGCCCAACATTTCAGCACCGCCAATAAATCCTACAGCAACCGGCACTGCGATGGCCAAAAGACCTGGCAATACCATTTCCTTGATAGAGGCCTTTGTTGAGATATCCACGCATTTATCGTATTCCGCGTATCCGTCAGCAGCGTCGAAAGTGGCACGCTGTGCCTCTGTCGCTTTTGACATATCTGAATCCACTGCACGCATCACCTCCAGAGCCGCCTTCAGCTGTGGAATATCCCTAAACTGTCTACGCACTTCCTCGATCATCGTCATGGCAGCACGGCCCACCGCATTCATCGACAAGGCCGAGAATACAAAAGGAAGCATCCCTCCTACTAAGAGTCCGGCCATTACCGTAGGTTTTGAAACATCGATCGCGGTTACATTAGCGGTTTGCATAAAGGCCGCAAAAAGCGCCAAAGCCGTCAATGCTGCCGAAGCAATCGCAAATCCTTTTCCGATGGCTGCAGTGGTATTTCCTACAGCATCCAACTTATCGGTACGTTCCCTAACTTCGCTTGGCAATTCTGCCATTTCCGCGATACCACCGGCATTATCGGAAATAGGGCCATAAGCATCCACGGCCAACTGTATTCCCGTATTTGCCAACATTCCTACCGCCGCAATGGCGATACCATATAACCCTGCAAAATGGTGTGAAACCAAAATCGCCGCGGCAATCAAGATAATAGGAATCATAGTCGACATCATTCCAACTCCCAAACCTGCGATAATCGTTGTAGCAGCACCGGTTTCAGACTGACGCACGATGGAATTTACCGGTTTTGTACCGGTACCTGTATAGTACTCCGTAACTTTTCCAACAGCCAAACCGGCCACCAAGCCTGCAATAACGGCATAAAAAACACCTATTGCGGAATATTCGGTTCCTCCGAAAGACCAGCTCTCGGGCAACATCATGGTAATAATAAAGTAAGAGGCGACCAACATTAATCCGGCAGAACCGAATTCACCAATGTTCAAAGCTGTTTGAGGGTTCCCTCCATCCTTTACTTTTACAAAGAACGTTCCGATGATGGACATAATAATACCGACCGCAGCCAATACCAATGGAAGGTATACCGCTCCCAAACCATCGAAAGCGCCTGCAAAAGCAGGAATTTGAGTAAAGGCAGCTCCTAAAACCATGGTACCTATGATAGAACCTACATACGATTCAAAAAGGTCAGCTCCCATACCGGCAACATCTCCTACATTATCTCCAACGTTATCAGCAATGGTAGCAGGGTTTAAAGGGTGATCTTCAGGAATACCTGCTTCGACCTTACCTACCAAGTCAGCGCCTACATCGGCCGCTTTGGTATAAATACCACCACCCACACGGGCAAAAAGCGCAATTGACGAAGCGCCCAACGAGAAGCCCGATAGCACATTCAATACCTCACCGATTCCCCATCCTTGTCCGCTATACACCATGAATAGACCGCTAAGCCCCAAGACTCCAAGACCTACAACTCCGAGGCCCATAACCGCTCCTCCTGCAAAAGCCACTTCCAAGGCTTTGCCCAAAGACGTTCTTGCGGCCTGTGTAGTACGCACATTGGCCTTAGTAGCTACGCGCATACCGATAAAACCCGCTAAGGCAGAACAGATAGCCCCTACAATAAAGGATACCGCTACCATTCCGTTGGAGCCTTCTTCACTGTTCCCCTTAAAGAACAACAAAACGGCTACAGCCACTACAAATACAGAAAGTATCTTATACTCGGCTTTCAAAAAGGACATGGCACCGTCAGCAATATTCTTGGCAATTCTTGCCATTTTATCATCACCGACTTCCTGCTTTGCGACCCACATATTCTTTACGAATACGAATAGTAGTGCCAAAACACCAAAAACGGGTAAAAATTTTACGATTAATTCCATTTTTATTTAGTTGTTTTACGATTTTTTTAACGGCTGCTAAAGTAAGAAAAAGGAACAGAATAAAAAAAGCCACTTTTTGAGGTAAAAGTGGCTTTCAATCCGAGGTGTTTTTATATGGTAAAGGTACGCTTTTTCTTGTGCTCGCTTTCCTCATAGCGCTGTACACATTGGTGGTAAATTTTGATAGCTTCCTTAGCATCGCCCCAGCCCCCGACATCTACTTTTTTCTTCTCTAAATCTTTATAGACTTGAAAAAAATGTTCGATTTCTTTTAATCGATGCGGATTGATATCTGCAATATCGTTTCGTTTACTCCAAATTGGATCGGATACCGGCACACAAATAATTTTCTCATCAGGACCCTTCTCATCGGTCATGTGAAAGACCCCGATCGGTTTCACCTCCATAACCACCATAGGATAGGTGGGCTCCGTACCCATGACCAAAACATCCAAAGGATCTTGGTCCAACGCCAGGGTCTCGGGTATAAAACCATAGTCACCTGGATACATCATCGACGAAAACAAAGTTCTGTCGAAACGAATCTTGTGGAGTGTAAAATCGTACTCATACTTATTTCTACTTCCCTTAGGTATTTCAATGAGGACATCGAAAAGAACCTCTTTACTTTTACTCATGTTTTTTATTTGTTTATGGTTAGCGGATAAGCTGTATGCTCGAAACGTTCGAATAATTTACAAATTGCCCTGAAAGGCGTGATAATTTTCAATAACGACATACTAACAGTACTCCATAGTGGTAGAGCGATTTACGCCTTCGTGGAAATGAATCTAAATTGCTCTTAAAAACTAAATCCAAAGGTACCTGTTACCGCGAAAGGGCGCGCATTCGGGCTGTCTAGATAGTTGCCCCTGAAATTAAAATCGATCCGAAAAATTTTGAAAATATTGCCAATCCCGACCGAATACTCATAATAAATAGTTTCGTCGGGAGAAATCAACGGAATATTGGTCGGCGCATTCAAGGCGATGTTACTATCGGACAAATCTCCCCAAACGCCTCGTAAACCTACAATTTCTCTGAGATTGAGCTTGCGCAAAAAAGGAATCCTGGAAAAGAGTCTTCCATTGAAATTATGCTCTAAGTGTAGAGCGGCATAGGTATCGGTCACGAATTCATAGAAATCCATATTTGCAAATGTACCGTAGGTCGTAAACAAGGTCTGGTTTCCAGGAATTACGTTCAACAGTCCCAAGGGTACATCACCAAAGGTTTTCCCGATCTCGATGGTACTGAACAAACGCCCAAAACCTCCTACTTGCCATGGCTGGCTATAAGAGAATTGTAGCTTGTTGTAGTTGAAATCACTGTTCAAAGGTCCTTCAACGCCTCTTGTATAGTTTAATAACAAGGTACTGTAATTGTCATTGATATTCCTACGTTCCACACCATAGCCGATAGTTCGTCTACCCGGTGTATATATAAGCACGGCATTGACATCAAATTGTTTGGTCTCGGAAGAGATACCGGTTTCGGAATCAGGATCTACATAGTCCAAACTAAAATCTTCGGGAAGTGCCGAACGAAGGGTGCGAAAGGTAGACCCCAATCGAAAGCGAAGGTTGGTCACCGGCTCCATCTCCACTGTAAACGCACTTAAATTTATATTCGTAAGCCGGTTGTTGGCACCGACCGTCAACACCGCAGAAGATGCGATACTACGGCCCAACACATCATTGGTAGCCGTGAGGCTTACACCCAGCTGCTCAATATCGCGCCGATGCCCTCCCGACACAATAAGACGGCTCTTTTTATCCAGTAAAAACTTACCGGAGACCCCGTGTTTGAATTTTTTATCACTAAACCCATAAGCCATATACCCTTCGAACCGCCAAGGATCGTTTTCCCCAAAATAGGTACGCGCCCCCAATCGAATACGGGGACCTTCCGCATCATTGAAACCAAAAACATCGTATACACTGCCGATGTCCATATTCCATTTATCAATTTCCACATAGCCAGAGCCCAAAATACTGACCAGATTGTAGTACGATTTAAACTTGGGTACGGTTTTTAACGTATCCAGCAACTGATAGATTCCCTTTTCATCCTTGTTCAAGGCTTCCAATCGATTGCGGGCCCAAAACGTACTATCCTGATTCATGACCGAGGGATCAAAAGGATTTCGATCTTCCCGATAGAACTCTTTTGGTTTTTCTGCATCAAAGACATAGTTGTTGTATACCGTGGTCCGCTTTCCATAGACGCCCCTGGATTCTTCCTTTTTCTGGAAACTGAAATCACTGAGCATGTAATCGCGCTTTAACAAAAAAACCGAATCGTTGACCACTTCGAACTCCTGCTCTATATAGATTTCCTTTACCCAATTGATATTAGCACTTTTAGTGACCTCAAGATTGATGTTCTTGATGGCGTAGGTGGAGTCGTTTACCCAAAAATCGCCCTTGAACGTAAGCTCATTTTTTCGACGTGGATAGTATACAATGTTATAACACCATTTGTTATCGATAAAGGCACTGTCGCGCAAGGCATAATTATAGGTATCGATACCGGTACGGGACAAGGGACTCGTAAAACTTTTGTCGAAGAACTTAAGGTAGTTGTCATAGACATCGTAGTCTTGGTACAGATCGTCTACGAAAGCGATGATGGCCTGATTATTATCAAAGCCCGAGTTTTTGTTTCCCAATATCTGTTCCTTTTCCTCTTTGAGCAGATTATCTCCATGGACTTTGCTAAAGGTTTCATTAAGAAAAATAGGGAGGTAGGTTTTTCCTGTAATACGCGAAGTATCCAAATCTTGAAACACGAATTCGAGTCCTTTGAAAATCTTTCGTTGCATCAAGGCGCTGTCAATGGTATTCAAATCAAACTCTACCTTTTCATATTTATCGTAGGAATATTGTTTGAACTTACGAATACCGTTTTGACGCTTTTTGGCCCAAATCTTTTTCAATATTTCGACCGCTGGGTTGTTCTTCTTCGATTGCTTTCCCGAGATAACGACCACTTCCTTAAGCTGTTCTGTAGATTCCTTTAGGGTTATCTTCATATTATAGGTAACCCGGGAAGTCAAAGGAATTTCCAAATCTTCATATCCAATAAAGGAAATGATCAAAGCTTCATGCGGGTTATCAGATTCCATATAAAACCGACCATTGTCGTTGGTGATAGTACCTTCATAGGAATTCTTAAAAATAACATTGGCAAAGGCTACCGGATTATCGAACTCGTCTAGAACGATGCCGCCTACTTTGGTTTGTGCACTTAATGTAGTAAGGGTAAGTAAGAGGAAAAATGGTAAAAGAAGGTTTTTCATGTAATTCATTCGGTTCCGGCACTCCTAATCAAAGAACGTACCAAAAAAAAACTTCGCCAACGATTGGTCGGCGAAGCAAATGTACCTTACAAAAAGGTTTATTTTATCGATATAACACTTTATTAACAGCCTTGATTACATCTGTGTGATTTGGAAGCCATTCTGCCAAAAGAACCGGGGAGTAAGGAGCCGGTGTATCGGCAGTATTAATTCTTTGGATCGGGGCATCCAGATAATCGAACGCATGTTCCTGAACATGATACGTGATTTCAGTAGATACGTTACCGAAAGGCCATGCCTCTTCCAAGACCACCAAACGATTCGTTTTCTTTACGGAATTTACAACAGCATCATAATCCAATGGCTTTACTGTACGTAAATCGATGATCTCGCAGCTAATCCCTTCTTTTTCCAACTCGTCTGCCGCTTTATCGGCTTCTTTGATGATCTTTCCAAAAGAAACAATCGTTACATCGCTTCCCTCCCTTCTGATGTCTGCCACCCCTAACGGAATGGTGTATTCCCCTTCGGGCACCTCACCTTTATCGCCATACATTTGTTCCGATTCCATAAAGATAACAGGATCATCATCACGAATGGCGGATTTCAAAAGTCCCTTCGCATCAGCCGGATTGGACGGAACGACGACCTTTAAGCCGGGACAATTTGCATACCAACTTTCGAATGCCTGGGAATGCGTTGCCGCCAACTGCCCTGCAGAAGCGGTCGGACCTCGAAATACAATAGGGCAGCCAAACTGACCACCTGACATTTGTCGAATCTTTGCCGCGTTATTGATAATTTGATCAATACCGACCAATGCGAAATTAAACGTCATAAACTCGATGATCGGGCGGTTACCCGTCATCGTCGACCCAACACCGACACCTGCAAAACCAAGTTCCGAAATAGGAGTATCGATAACACGTTTATCGCCGAACTCATCGAGCATCCCCTTTGATGCTTTGTAAGCACCGTTATATTCGGCAACTTCCTCACCCATCAAGTAAATACTTTCATCACGGCGCATCTCTTCCGACATGGCTTCGGCAATTGCTTGCCTAAATTGTAGTGTCTTCATATGTTTATGGCATATTTTTTAGTAAAAGGCACGCAAAAATAGCAAATAATAAGTTTATTCGGGTGCCTGAAGAATCAAAAATAGACACAAAATTTACTATGCATGCATAGTAAATTGGACAAAAATCCCTATCTTAGCGCGAGAATTTAAATAAGAAGCCATTTCGGCTTCTGACTAAAAAAGATTTGGATGAAAATATTAGTTTGTATCAGCAACGTACCCGATACCACCTCTAAAATCAACTTTACCGAAGGCGACACCCAATTTGACACCAATGGTGTACAATTCGTTATCAACCCAAACGATGAATTCGGCCTTACGCGCGCCATGTGGCTCAAGGAGAAACAAGGAGCCACAGTACATATCGCTACCGTAGGAGAAGCCTCCGTAGAGCCGACCATGCGAAAGGCTTTGGCCATTGGCGCCGATGAGGGCATACGCATCAATGCGAGACCTACCGACGGATTTTTTGTGGCGGAGCAGTTGGCCGAAGTGGCCAAAAACGGTGGATACGATTTGATCATTGCCGGTCGGGAATCTATCGATTACAATGGAGGAATGGTACCTGGTATCCTAGCAACACTGCTGGATATGAATTTTGTGAATACCTGCATCGGCCTCGAAATCGATGGGACCAATGCAACTGCAGTTAGGGAAATCGATGGCGGCAAGGAAACCATTTCGACCAGTCTTCCCTTAGTGATTGGCGGACAAAAAGGGTTGGTCGAAGAAAGCGACCTTCGCATTCCCAACATGCGTGGCATTATGATGGCCCGAAAAAAGCAATTGAACGTTGTAGAACCCATTGCGGCCACCAACGGAACTACCGATGTGAAATTTGACAAACCTGCGCCCAAAGGTGCTGTAAAATTGGTCGATACCGTAGATGAATTGATCGATCTGCTACATAACGAAGCAAAGGCGATTTAACAGCCATACATTCCTTCCTTTTGGAAGACTACCATTAAAAATAACGATAACAGAATTCATATGTCAGTTTTAGTATATACAGAATCAGAAAACGGAACGTTTAAAAAAAATGCCTTCGAGGTAGCTTCCTATGCCTATGAAGTTGCCCAACAATTGGGCACTACGGTCACTGCCGTGGCAATCAATGCCAATGACAGTGAAAGTCTGGGAGGCAATGGGGTATCCAAAGTATTGAATATCTCCGACGACAGTTTAAAAACTTTTAATGCCAAGGCCTATGCACATGCCATCGTTGCCGCAGCTGAAAACGAGAATGCCCAGGTAGTAGTGGTCGGTTCTAGTGCCGATACTAAGTTTTTAGCTCCTATCGTTGCCGCAAAATTAAAGGCCGGTTATGCTCCGAATGTGGTAGCCGCCCCTGAAAGCACGAGTCCGTTTACGGTTAAACGAACTGCTTTTAGTAACAAGGGATTCGCCCATACACAAATCAACAGTGACATTAAGATGATAGGCGTATCGAACAATGCCTTTGGAAGTGTAGAGCATACTATTTCTGCCACGACGGAAGCATTTAGCCCTTCGTTAAGCGAGAGCGACTTTAGTACCAAATCGATCGAAGTGGACAAAGTGGTCGGAAAAGCGACCATCGCCGATGCCGATATTGTTGTATCGGGCGGGCGAGGTCTTAAAGGTCCTGAAAACTGGGGAATGCTCGAAGAATTGGCAGACGTACTGGGTGCAGCGACCGCTTGTTCCAAACCGGTATCCGATATGGGCTGGCGTTCCCATGGTGAGCATGTAGGGCAAACAGGGAAGCCTGTGGCCAGCAACCTATATATAGCCATTGGTATCTCCGGTGCCATTCAACATTTGGCAGGGGTAAGCTCTTCCAAGACCAAAGTGGTCATCAATACCGATCCCGAGGCCCCGTTTTTTAAAGCGGCAGATTACGGGATTGTAGGAGATGCCTTTGAAATCGTACCGCAACTCACCGAAAAATTAAAGGAATTTAAAGCGCAGAACGCTTAATTTTTGTTACTTTGCACGGCTTAAAGGGCTGTTTAAATACTGGTATGCCCGCTATTTGAACAGCCTTCTTTTTTTAATGGGTATATGAGCTTAGTAAGATTAAAAATAAAGGGAATCTCCTACAGTCAAACGCAGAACGGCGCCTATGCCCTGATTTTGAACGAAGTGGAGGGCGACCGTAAACTGCCCATCGTTATTGGTGCTTTTGAAGCACAGTCCATCGCCATCGCGTTAGAGAAGGAAATAAAACCCCCTAGGCCTTTGACCCATGATCTTTTTAAGAATTTTGCCGACCGGTTCGATATTGTAATCAAACAGGTGATCATTCATAAATTGGTCGATGGTGTTTTTTATTCCAGTATTATCTGTGAACGGGATAAGATCGAAGAGATTATCGATGCCAGAACCAGCGATGCCATTGCTTTGGCACTCCGTTTTAGCGCACCCATTTTCACCTATAAAACGATTTTGGACAAAGCCGGAATCTTTTTAAAGTTTTCCTCTAAAGACAAGGAAAAAGATGAAAGCGATGAAAGCATCATGGTCGATGAAATCTTACAAGAAGGTGAAACCGTCGAGATCGAATCGGGTGCGACCGATGGTTATACAGAACTGACCATCGAAGAACTAAATAAAGAATTGGAAAAGGCCGTCTCCAATGAAGATTATGAAAAAGCGGCCAAGCTACGGGACGAAATCTCGAAACGAAACTAATCTACCGACCAACACCGCAAGTACATGACACAAACCAGACTGGGGATATTGTTGCTTGCTTTTTTGATTACCCTTCCTCTTTTTTCACAAAATACAGTACCCGTCGATTCCATTTCGGATGTTGCCGATACTGTTCTATTGAACGACCTTCAAACCGGTACTACCGTCTCCCCATTGCCCAATGAGGGTTTTTCCATCAAGAGTTTGGGACGTGGCGCTCTAGGGATGTTGGTATTGCTTGTAATCGCCTTCCTTTTTAGTTCGAACAGAAAAGCGATCAATTGGAAAACTGTTGGTATTGGCATATCCTTACAGCTCCTGATAGCGATCGGGGTTTTGAAAGTTCCCTTTATACAAAAAGCCTTTGAAGCCGTTGGTGGCATCTTTATCAATATTCTTGGGTACACCCGGGCGGGGAGTAAATTTTTGTTCGAAGGACTGGTGGTGGATACGAATACCTTTGGCTATATTTTTGCTTTTCAAGTATTGCCCACGATCATTTTCTTTTCTGCCTTAACTTCTTTGTTATTCTATCTGGGTATCATTCAAAAAGTGGTCCGTGCCTTGGCATGGCTCCTTTCCAAGACCTTGGGTATTTCTGGTGCAGAAAGTCTATCGGTGGCTGGAAACATTTTTTTAGGACAAACCGAGGCTCCCTTGCTGATTAAGGCCTATTTGGAAAAAATGACCAAATCGGAAATACTGCTAGTAATGATTGGCGGTATGGCCACGGTTGCCGGAGCTGTTTTGGCGGCCTATATTGGATTTTTAGGAGGAGAGGACAAAGCTTTACAACTTGTTTTTGCCAAACATTTGTTAGCTGCCTCTGTCATGGCGGCCCCCGGAGCCATCGTTATTTCTAAAATGCTCTATCCGCAAACAGAGACCATCAACACCGACGTGCACGTTTCTACTGAAAAAATAGGTTCCAATTTATTGGATGCCATCGCAAACGGAACCACAGAAGGACTCAAACTCGCCGTCAATGTTGGGGCGATGCTTTTAGTGTTTGTAGCCATCATCGCCATGGTGAATGGTATTTTGGAATGGATGGGAGACCTTACAACACTGAACGGATGGATTGCCGACAACACCGCATATGAAAAATTCTCCCTGGAAGCCATCCTGGGAACGGTATTCGCCCCTTTGATGTGGCTGATAGGCGTTGCAAAGGAAGACGTTATGTTGATGGGGCAGTTATTGGGCATCAAATTGGCGGCTAGCGAATTTGTAGGATACATTCAATTAGCCGAATTGAAGGATATGGCCAGTCTTCCCAGACTTACCTATAACAAATCGGTCATCATGGCTACTTATATGCTTTGCGGTTTTGCCAATTTTGCTTCCATTGGTATCCAAATCGGCGGTATCGGTTCTTTGGCACCGGGACAGCGAAAAACCTTATCCGAATTTGGCATGAAGGCCGTCTTGGGCGGATCCTTGGCATCGTTGCTTTCCGCTACGATTGCCGGGATGATTTTGGGGTAGCCTCCCTTTCTCCAGAAAGATCATATCTTTTTTACTTGGTTAATAATTTTTGATAAGTACCCATTTACCCAAGGGTGGGGTCATCCTGTGTTCCCATATCTTTACATACCATAGAAATTTGGACAAAACCTTTAATGGGGAAATAGAAGAGCGCGAATGAAACAATACCACGACCTACTCGAACATGTTTTGAAAAATGGCCATCAAAAAGGCGACCGTACCGGCACTGGCACCAAAAGTGTCTTCGGATACCAAATGCGGTTCGACCTGAGCGAGGGTTTCCCGATGGTCACTACCAAAAAATTGCACTTGAAATCGATTATTTACGAACTATTATGGTTTTTAAAAGGCGATACCAATGTTGGCTACCTACAAGAAAACGGGGTACGCATCTGGAACGAATGGGCCGATGAAAATGGCAATCTCGGTCCGGTGTACGGGTATCAGTGGCGCAATTGGAACGGCGATGAAATAGACCAAATCAAAGAGGTAGTGCATTCACTAAAAACCAATCCGAATAGTCGACGCTTATTGGTCTCTGCCTGGAACCCCAGTGTGCTGCCCGACACTTCCAAATCCTTTTCGGAAAATGTAGCGAATGGTAAGGCCGCTTTGCCTCCTTGCCATGCCTTCTTCCAGTTTTATGTGGCCGATGGCAAGTTGTCCTGTCAACTGTATCAGCGTAGTGCCGATATCTTTTTGGGGGTGCCATTTAATATTGCATCCTATGCCCTATTCACTATGATGATGGCCCAGGTATGCGGCTATGAAGCAGGAGATTTTATCCATACCTTTGGCGATGCCCATATCTATGACAATCATATGGATCAGGTGCAACTACAACTAAGTCGGGAACCAAGGTCGTTACCGAAGATGATACTAAATCCGGAGGTCACCGATATTTTTGATTTCGCATTTGAGGATTTCACTTTGGTCGATTATCATCCACACCCCCATATTAAAGCGGCAGTAGCGATTTAAAATCGTCCAAAATCACTTAGGGCATCCACAGGGTGATTTCTTCATGATGCTTTTTAACCATTTTTTGACTTTTTAGAGTCCGTTGGCACTGTGCGGTAATTCGTATCTTTAGGGCAAGAACACATGATGTATGGTATTGACCGATTCCCTGTTGGATTTCTTCTTGGAAACCCGAAAACACACCGAAACGATTTGCGCCCCGCTCGAAATTGAGGATTATGTGGTACAACCCGTAATCGATGTTTCGCCCCCCAAATGGCATTTGGGGCATACGACCTGGTTCTTTGAGGAGTTTATCTTAAAACCCCATGCCAAGGACTACCAATTGTTCAACGAGGACTTTTCGTTTGTCTTCAATAGCTATTATGAAAGCATTGGCAAGCGGGTGGTGCGTTCGGACCGCGGCAATCTGTCTCGCCCATCGGTGCAGAAAGTGTATGAATATCGTAATTATGTAACCAAAGGTATTCAAGACCTCTTTGGGCAGGAGCAACCAAAAACGCTGTTCGATTTGCTCGAAATCGGTATTCATCATGAAAAACAACACCAAGAATTACTGTTGACCGATATCAAGTATATTCTTGGAAACAATCCTTTACTGCCGGTATATTCGGATAGCTTTCAAGAACACCTAAAAGAATCCCACGAACAAGATTGGGTTTCGATGGAAGAAGGCGTCTACAACCTTGGCCATCAGGGCGATGACTTTTGCTATGACAATGAATTGGGGCGGCATAAAGTGTATTTGCACTCGTATCAAATTTCCAACAAACTGGTAACCAATCGGGAGTTTATCGACTTTATCGATGCGGGAGGCTATCAACAATTCGACCTTTGGCATGCCGAAGGCTGGGATTGGGTACAACAGAACAGCATCACAGCTCCCTTGTACTGGCATAAAATTGACGGGGAATGGCACCACTACACCCTTGGGGGACTCATCAAAGTAACACCGGACACCCCGGTGACACACATTTCCTATTTCGAGGCATTTGCGTATGCCCAATGGAAAGGTTGTAGACTGCCCACCGAATTTGAATGGGAAACAGCACAAGCGTATTTTAAATGGGGCAGCCGATGGGAATGGACCGAAAGTGCCTACCTCCCTTATCCGAACTACCAAAAAGCTCCTGGGGCCTTAGGCGAATACAACGGCAAGTTCATGGTGAACCAAAAAGTGCTGCGCGGCGGTTCTGTCGCAACCCCTATGAAGCACACCCGCCACACCTATCGAAATTTTTTTCAGACCAACTTACGATGGCAATTTACCGGATTACGGTTGGCAAGATAAAGAATGTATTGGCCGCAGCTCATTTTTAACATCAAGCTACGTTCAGACAGGCATATCACGCTCACTCTTGGCATGGTGGCCTGTATAAAAATAAGGTTTTAGTACCACTAACGACAAAATATACATGCAACAAGAAACAGCAACCACTTTTGAGAACCAATTCGAGGAAGAGGTCTATCAAGGACTTACCGCTTTCCCGAAACACTTATCCTCCAAATACTTTTACGATGAAATCGGCGATAAACTCTTTCAGGAGATTATGCATATGCCCGAATATTATCTTACCGATGCTGAATTCCAAATTTTCGAAAATCACAAGGACGACATCTGCAACGCATTCGCCGGTGGAGGGCAACCTTTTAACTTGATAGAATTGGGCGCAGGTGACGGTAAAAAGACTAAAATATTGTTGAGGCATTTATCCGAAAACGATATTGACTTCACTTATGAACCGATCGACATTAGTCAAAACGTACTCGATGGACTCGAGAATTCCCTTCAAAAGGAGTTGCCAAAGGTAAAAGTTGAAACTTGGCAAGGCACCTATTTCGAGGCACTGGAAAAAATCAACGCCTCCGACGGCACCCGAAAAGTAATTTTGTTCCTTGGTTCGAATATGGGCAATCTGTTGCACCCGCAAGCGATTGCTTTTTTAAAACATGTGCAGGAATTGATGCAAGACGGGGATCTCTTTTTTGTAGGTCTGGACCAGAAGAAACATCCGCAAGTTATTTTAGATGCCTACAATGACCCGGCCGGTATTACATCTGCCTTTAATAAAAATGTGCTTACAAGAATTAATCGGGAGCTGGAAGCCGATTTTTATGTTGACGACTTTTTACATTGGGAAGTATATGACCCTGAATCGGGAACTGCAAAAAGCTATTTAGTCTCGAAGAAAGAACAAACCGTATCCGTTAAAAAACTGGGGCTTCGAATAGCCTTTGCCCCGTGGGAAACCATTCACACCGAGATTTCCCAGAAATACGATGATACCACTGTAGCCTGGATGGCCGAACAATCGGGATTGGAAGTTATGGCCCAATTCAGCGATGCCGGTGACCAATTCAAAAATTACCTGTTTACGAAGAAAAAAAACTAAAAAATGAAAGCAATCTGGAACAATACCGTAATCGCGGAGAGCGATGAAACCGTGGTGGTCGAAAACAACCACTATTTCCCGGCGGAAAGTATCAAAAAAGACTTTTTTAAACCTAGTAGCACCCACACCACCTGCCCTTGGAAGGGAGTTGCCTCCTACTATACCTTAGAGGTAGACGGACAAACGAACGAAGATGCCGCTTGGTTTTATCCCGAAGTGAGCGAATTGGCAAGAGGCATTAAGGGAAGAGTTGCCTTTTGGAAAGGAGTACAGGTAACGGACTGAAAAAGAGACCATAAAAAAAGCCGGATAGTAAAAAACTATCCGGCTTTAGTCTTTGTTCGATTCTCGACTACAATTCCAAAACTGCATTCTCCGAACCTGCATAATCGTTCCACTGGTAACGATCAGCTTCGGCCTCGTTTACGTAATCACCGTCGATGATGTACTTGAATTCGTAGGTACCTTCTTTTGGAAGTTCAAAAGTTCCCTTGAAATTACCGTTCTTTAGTTTCTTCAATGTACTTCCTTTTGGGTTCCAATTGTTGAAGTCACCTACTACGGCTACTTTTTTAGCTTCTTCAGCAGGAACCGTGAAGGTTACCTTGCATACTGGTTTTGTCTTAAGATATTGTTTAGCGATTGCCATGTTTTTTAATTTTAAAATTTTTGGCAAAATTAGCGTATAAATATCCTAGTATACAATGACTTAAATCAGTTTTATCAATTTAGTAATATTCAACTTACTTTTAAACGGCTTCATCAATAAATGACCATTGAATTTTTCAAGTACACAAATGCTATTCCCCTGTTTTTAAGATTTTTACAATTTCCTGTATGTCCTGCACAGTATTGTAGAAGTGAAAACTGAGTCGAATTCCGTTTCCCCGTTGCGAACAGACCACACCACTTTCGGTCAGTTTATGAAACACATTTTCATCGCCCTTGATGTTAAAAATGGTGCTATGCACTGTTCTTGAGACCACAGCATCCTCTAATAGATTCAGTGCCTCGAATTCCTCTTTCGCCTTTGTCGAAAGCTCGCGAAGTTGTTTTTCGATCGTCGACATTCCGAAATCATTCAAAAAATCCAATGAAAATTTAAGACTTCCAAAGTTCAAGGTGTCCAAATGACCAGGCTCCAATCGTTTTGCAAAGCGTATGTGCTCTTTCCCATCCGCGTTACCGTTGGCCGCATTGAAACCGGTAGACTGTAAGGCAATACGGTGTTGAACACTGTCTTTCATCAGCATAAATCCGTTTCCGTATCCTGCCAACAACCATTTATATGCACTGGCACCCAAGACATCAAAAGGAGCGCTTTCAAAATTAAAATCGGTCATACCACAGAATTGGGTACCATCGGCAATAATAAGTAAGTCGGGATACTCTTTCTTCAATCTAGAAAGAAAATCGATATCTATTTGAATCCCATTCACCCATTGTACGACACTCAGCGCCAAAACCGTAATTGCCTCAGACTTTACTTTCTCCAGAATATGTGCTTCAAGATGTACATCGATCTTGACATAGGATACCTTAAAACCACGTTCCTCAAAAGGCCAATTCACCGAAGGGTAGTCACTCTCTAGCAATAATACCTTATGGCTTTTGTCTAGCCCTTCCAACAAAAGATTCAAACCAATGGAAAAGTTGGGCACCAAGGCCACGTTTTCCTTTTTACAACTAAAAAACCGACCTACTGTCTCACGAACTTCGGGAATATGATGGATCATGGCATTCATCTTCATACGACTGCCTCCTATTAAAAAATCAAGGTCGTGCTCTTGTCTCCATTCGAGCAAGGCATCATAGAGCAGTCCTGACGCTGCGGTATTGGCATAAATACAATGGCCCAAAACGGGGAACTGTTTTCGAATGTTTTTCATAGCATCAACAGAAAAACGGCGATTGCCGTATCTTTGTGGTTAAAGATACAGCTTAGGAATGTTCTCCAAAAACAAAAATACCCCGAACCTCGACCTTGAGCAACACGAGCTTTTGGAGCATGCACAAGCGCGTATTAAACAGAAAAAAAGACTCTTTGCCCATTTTGTCGTCTTTCTGATCGGAAGTGTTTTTTTAGTCCTAATCAATAAGATTTTAAAGTATGGCGAAACCTACGACTGGTTTATTTGGGGCATTACCTTTTGGGCCTTTTTGTTCATCATACATACCTTCAATGTTTTTGTGACCCAAAGATTTATGGGAAAGGACTGGGAGCGTAGCCAACGGGAAAAACTAGTCGCCAAACAGAAGAAACGTATTGGGGAACTACAAAAAGAAATCGAGACCGATTTTCCGTTGTCGAATATTAATAAAAAAGAGCAAGACCCGCTTTAAGACAACGATTGGTCTGTTTTTTGGTAGACCCATTGTATAAAACCGATTAAAAAAGTACTGTGACCAAAATTATCATGATTGCCGCCGCTGCCGAAAACGATGCTATTGGTAAAGACAACGATTTAATATGGCATTTACCGGACGATTTCAAACACTTTAAGACCAAAACCACTGGCCATGCCATGATTATGGGGCGCAAAACATTTGAGAGCTTTCCGAAACCTTTGCCCGAGAGACGTCATATCATCATTACGAGGGATAAAAAATATGAGGTAGAGCATGAACTTTGCCAGGTCGTACACTCTATAGAAGCGGCTTTAAAGGAAGTTGTAAACGATACACAGGCTTTTATCATAGGAGGGGGCGAAATCTACCGACAGGGGGAACCGTATGCCGACATCATTGAATTGACCCGGATTCATGCCACTTTTGAGGAAGCGGACACTTTCTTTCCAAAAATTGATGAAACCCGTTGGCGGTTAGGGGCGAAAAAGTATCATCCAAAAGATGAACGGCATACGCATGCTTTCACCTATCTGACCTTTTATCGGAAATAGTTCTTAGGGTTTAAGGAAACTTATTTAAAAAATAAACTATAGGGGTTCATAAGCCGACGCCTGACGAAGGCCCTTCAATACTTCTTAAAAATCTAGGTAAGAAACCTTTACCGCGGTTTTTACATCCCATAAAAAGCTTTGTAAGACAGTAAGGTCGGCATTCGTATAAAAAGTGCCTTTTCCATTCTCCAAAGCATCATTCAAGGCCTCATTTTTATCTAAAACGGCCTTTGTTTGGCGAGCGACCGCCTCCCCTGAATCAATGATTTTTACATGCTCTGGCAACAGTTTACGAAGTACCGGTATTAAATAGGGGTAGTGCGTACAGCCCAACACCAAATGATCAATATCGGCATTCAACATGGGTTCGAGATATTGGGTAAGCAGTGCTTCCGTTTCGGGAGATACCGCTTTTCCCTCTTCAATGAGCGGGACCAACCCAACACCTTCCTGTTCAACAACGCTGATTCCGTGGGCATGGTTTTCCGAAGTACTGTGAAAGAGTTGGCTGCTTAGGGTTCCCTTGGTCGCCAAGACACCTACAGTTTTTGACTTTGATCCTAATGCCGCAGGTTTTATAGCAGGCTCGATTCCTATAAAGGGTACGTCATACGTATTCCTTAAATGGTCAATGGCATTGGTGGTGGCGGTATTGCAAGCCACGACGATAAGCTTGCACTCTTTTCGGAGCAGCAATTCGGTATTCTTGATGCTTAACCTGAGGATGTCTTTGGCAGATTTGCTACCATAGGGAGCATTTTTACTATCGGCTAAATAGATGGTGTTTTCTCTAGGTAGCAGTTTATGGATTTCCTTCCAGATGGAGGTGCCCCCTACTCCAGAATCAAAAATGCCTATGGGACGTTTATCCATTGTATGCGATTATTCCAACACTTCCGAGATGGGGCTGCCCGTAGTACCGTTCGGAAACGAAATACCCAAAAGGCTTGCCAATGTCGGAGCTATATCGGGAATCTCCGTTCGTTTCACGGTATTTCCCTTTTGTATTCCTTTTCCATAAAACAGCAAGGGTACGTGGGTATCATATATCTGTGGCGAACCATGGGTTGAACCTGTTTTTGGATAGGTGACAGTGCCCGGTTGCAAAACGACCAAAACGTCTCCGGAGCGTTTTTGGTTAAAGCCATTTTGCAAAATATAGGGTATGCCCGAGGTATAATTGTTGTGCATCATCTGCTGCCCAGTATACACACGGTCAATTCCTGGATAGTTCAATAGTTCGTTTGCAATACGTTGCTGCACATCGGCTACATCCAAATCTAAATTCTTGATAATCTTATGGTCCAGAAAAAACTGATAATTGGAAAAGTTTTTGATAATATCGGTCGAACCAAAAGTGAACTGTAAAAACGGTGCAAATTGGGCTTTTATACTATCCCATTCCATATAACCTGCCGGAATCCTTTGCTTCTTAAGATATGCAGGAACGTCTACAGCTCCGTGGTCGGCGGTCAGAAAAACGGTATACTCATTTTCCCCTACTTTCTTGTCCAATGTTTTGAACAGCCGCGCCAAATCTACATCTAAACGCAGATACGTATCTTGTACTTCTTTGGAGTTCACCCCAAACTTGTGACCTATATAATCGGTACTCGAATAACTAATGGCCAAAAAGTCGGTAACTGAATCGGCACCCAACTGTTCTCCATCCAATGCAGCCAATGCAAAATCAGTCGTGATACTGTTTCCGTAGGGCGTGTATTTTAGTATCTCGAAATCTGCATTTTTATTCAATAGATTCGGCGTTTTATGGGGGAAAGTAGGTGTCTCTTCTGTTTCGAAGAGTCCTTCATACTGATTATTGTCGAGGCCACTTTCTATATAAGTAGTCATATTCTTGAGCGTCGTCCAAGGCTTTTTATAGTTCTTGATCACTCCTGAAGCATTAAAATCATCGACCCATTTTGGCAGGGTAGGCGTGTAAAACGTACTTGTAATCCACTTACCTTCGTTGTCACCTTGAAACCAATAGGCTGCGTTTGCAGTATGACCTCCCGGTAACACCGCCCCCCTATCTTTTAAGGCGATGGCAATAGTTTTACCACGCATTTGAGTATGTAATCGAAGTTCATCTGTAATGGTGCTGACCTTCATACGATGCGGCGACATTTTACCCGCTTCGGAAGTAGTGCCCACAGAAGCATAGGTACTGTCGGAAGCACAATATACCTCTTCCCCAGAGACCTTATCGTACCAATCATTCCCAATGATACCATGGGTAGCTGGTGTAGTTCCCGTATAGACCGATGCGTGCCCCGGACCAGTGCTTGTGGGTGCGTAGTTAAAATGATTGTTCTTACAATTAAAACCATTATTTACCAATCGCTTAAAACCTCCATCCCCATAATGATTCCAAAAACGGGTCAAATAATCATAGCGCATTTGATCGACTACGATACCGACAACAAGCTTGGGATTGGTCTTTAACTCAGTTGATAAGGACTCTTTGGAGGTGTTTTTAGATTTTCTCTGCCCCATTGAATCAGACGGTAGGCATATCAGTAAAAACAGTAGCAACGGCGCTAAAAAATAAGTCTTTAACATTCTTCATTTATTGAGGCTGTAAAAGTAAATAAATTCAACCTTTATATTTTAAATCAGGGTTAAATGATGGGCTTATTTGTTATTTTTACCCGAAGTAGTCTATTTTTATTTCATGAACCACCTTGCTCAGATTGGTAGTTATTTCTTAATGATACGCGAAGTCTTCAAAAAGCCGACCAAATGGCGTATTATGAAGACCTTGATTTTAAAGGAGATAGATGAACTGGTCTACAGTTCTCTGGGCATCATCATCTTCATTTCGTTCTTTATCGGAGCGGTTGTGACTATTCAGACGGCTTTGAATTTGAACAACCCCCTCATTCCAAAAAACCTGATCGGTTTCGCCACACGACAGTCGGTCATCCTGGAGTTCGCCCCTACATTCGTTTCCATTATCATGGCCGGTAAAGTAGGTTCTTATATTACTTCCAGCATCGGTACCATGCGCGTTACCGAGCAAATAGATGCACTCGAGGTCATGGGTGTAAACGCCCTTAACTATTTGGTATTTCCGAAAATCATTGCGATGCTCTTTTACCCTTTTGCCATTGCCATATCAATGTATGTCGGTATTTTCGGCGGATGGTTGGCGGGGGTCTTCGGCGGATTCCTGACCAGTGCCGATTTTGTAACCGGACTCACCTTGGATTTCATTCCGTTTCATATCGCATATGCTTTTATCAAAACGGTCATCTTCGCCCTGATTATTGCAACCGTACCCGCTTTTCATGGATTTTATATGAAAGGAGGCGCTTTGGAAGTGGGCAAAGCCAGTACAACGGCTTTTGTCTGGACGAGTGTGGTCATTATTATTCTGAATTACATATTAACACAATTGCTACTAGGCTGATGATCGAGGTAAGGGATATACACAAATCGTTCGGGGATGCCCATGTGCTCAAAGGCATTTCTACCACTTTTGAAAAGGGAAAGACCAACTTGGTCATTGGCCAAAGTGGTTCTGGAAAAACAGTATTCCTCAAGTGTTTATTAGGCCTTTTTACACCTGAAGAGGGCGATATTATATATGACGGCAAGATTTATTCCAACCTTTCTGTGGATGAGCGACGGAATCTACGACAGGAAATGGGGATGGTCTTTCAAGGAAGCGCCCTTTTTGACAGCATGACGGTTGCCGGCAATGTACAATTTCCGTTGGAAATGTTTACAAAGCAATCAAAATCCGAGATGCAAGACCGGGTCGATACGGTATTGAAAAGGGTGAATCTGATTGACGCACATCACAAGTTTCCTTCTGAAATCTCGGGTGGTATGCAAAAAAGGGTGGCCATTGCCAGAGCCATCGTTATGAATCCCAAGTATCTTTTTTGTGATGAGCCCAACTCGGGGCTTGACCCCAAAACAGCTATCCTTATCGATGATTTGATCAAGGAAATTACCGAAGAATACGATATCGTTACCATTATCAATACACATGACATGAACTCGGTCATGCAAATAGGGGAAAAAATTCTTTTCTTAAAAAACGGTTTAAAAGAATGGGAAGGCACCAAACATGAAATTTTTAAGACCGATAATGAAGCGGTAACCGGTTTTGTCTATTCTTCCGATCTTTTTAAAAAAGTGCGTCAAATGTATATAGAAGAAAAGAATTAGAAATCAGCACGGTTCGTCTTCTGCCATCACTAAAAAAAGCTCTTAATTTCGTAATTGCACCAATGTATCTTTTAAACGAACACGCAGCCAGTTCAGCAGTTGTTTATTGTCTTTCGCCATTTGACTTCGAGAAGTACCTCTTTTCCACTTTGCCTCAAAGATCGTAAGGGTATCGGTCTTCTTAAAATCTGTTCTCAGGGCACTACTATATTCTAACGAGAGCAAATTCTTATGGTTGGCCCTAGCCTCGTTACTGATATCTTTAAAGGGTATCTGTTTCGATTCCAATCTTTTTAACCGACTTAATTCCGATTCCAATAATCTTATTTTTTCATCTTTCCCTACCAGAATGCTCTTTTGGGACTCATATAATTCGGTGGCATACTTAAATTGGTCAATCGCTTCGTTCTTACCGCCTTGAATCACTTGAAGTTCAGTATCCTGTAATTTGGAATAGTAGTCGTTCTTTTGCTTGTTCCAGGTAGCAATAACACCTTCAGGAATGGTCTCGTTGCCCATAAAGACCAATTCAATAACGGGATTTTCTCCTTCATTATATTCGATATCGGTAAAATCTTCTAAGAACCTCCCTTCTCCCATAAATTGATATGTAGCGATTTCCGAAGCGATAAAATCGTTTGCCTGTCTTTTGAATAACGACTCTTGAAAGGTGCGATAAAAAGTATATCCCGCAGGCACCATAACCACCAATGCTAACAAAGAGGCCATACGTGCGATCAGCCTACGCTTTTGCGAGTTGGCATAACGCACCATGGGAAAGCGCAATAATTTTATAATCAAAAAGGTGGCCAATGCAATGAAGATACTATTGATAAGGAACAGGAACATGGCCGCACCGGCATAGACCAAATTACCAATGGCAAGTCCAAAACCAACGGTACAAAGCGGCGGCATCAGAGCGGTAGCAATGGCCACCCCAAAAATAACGGAAGCGATGGTACCCTTTTTGGCCCGCGCGATAACGAGCGCCGATCCGCCAAAGAAAGCAATCAGTACATCAAGAATATCAGGTTCGGTACGGGCAATCAATTCCGAGGTCTCTTCATCTAACGGAAGTAAAAAGAAAATATAGGCTGTGAGCACACTCAACACCACCATAACGGTGAAGTTTTTGAGCGAACGCCTTAGCGTATCGATATCGTTAATGGCCAGTGACATGCCCACCCCTAAAATAGGTCCCATTAAAGGAGATATCAACATGGCACCAATAACCACCGCCGGGGAGTTTTTGGCCAGCCCCAAGGATGCCACCAAAATGGAGCAAATCAAAATCCAGGATGTATGGCCCTTGAACGGAATATCCGCAATGATCGCCTCCTTGGTAGCTTCCTGATCGGTATTGGAACGAATATCCAAAAGGTCTGCCAAAAAAGCCTTGGTACTTCCCAATAGCCCTTTGAAATCCTTTTTTACATCCTCCGGGTTACCAGAAGGTTTTTGGAAGGGCATACCGTTATCTTGGTCCAAACCGTTACTCATGATTATGCATATTGGTCACCAAAGGCATCTTTAACCTTGGATAGCACTTGTTTAATATCTTGTTCTTTTGCTTTTGGATAAATCAGTAGAACTTCCTCTTTATCCACGATAATATAGTCTTCCAACCCGTCGACCACAACGACTTTTCCTTTAGGGGAACGAATCATATTCCCGTGCGCGTCCTGACTCAGCACCTTTCCGTTTACCACGGCATTGCTATCGGCATCTTTATCCAACTTGTCGTATAAGGATCCCCAAGTTCCCAAATCGTTCCAATCAAAGGTTGCCGGAAGCACGAAAATCGACTTGGAGTTTTCCAAAATAGCATAGTCAATCGAAATATTCTCTGCCTTCGGATAATTTTCCTGGATAAAGGCTTTTTCTTCGGTATTATTGTAACAAGACATCCCCGATTCAAAAAGGGAATATTGAGCAGGCTGATAGCTTTTAAAAGCATTTACAATTGTTTTTACACTCCACATAAAGATCCCCGCGTTCCAAAGAAAATTCCCCTGCGCTAAAAACTCCTTTGCCGTTTCATAATCGGGTTTTTCCCGAAATTGATCTACTTTTTTGAGCCCCTCTCCACTGTTTTTCTCAAATTCAATGTATCCAAAACCTGTATTGGGAAAAGTGGGTTTTATCCCGAGCGTACAGAGCACTTCTTCTTTCTCGCATTTTTCGAAACAAAGGGTGACATCTTTGGCAAAAGCGTCTTCATCCTCGATCCAATGGTCACTTGGTGCCACGATCATGACTCCATCGGGATTCATTTTTTGAATCTTCAAAGCTGCATAAAGAATACATGGTGCCGTATTGCGCATGGCGGGCTCCAGCACTACCTGATCTTGTTTTACCATAGGTAGCTGTTCCAAGACCAAATCGTTATACCGCTCATTGGTAAGAATCAAAATGTTTTCGGTCGGCACGAACTTATTCAGCCGCTGAAAGGTTTTTTGTATCAAAGTACTACCCGTTCCCAACATATCATGAAATTGTTTGGGGTTTTCGGTAGTACTTATTGGCCAAAATCGAGATCCGACCCCACCGGCCATTAATACTGCATAATAATTTTTGTTCATTGTATGTTTATTTCCTGCGTATCAAGTTGCTTGAAAGCTCCTTCATCGCTTTTTTTAAATTCATTAATTTCGTATGCCCCGGTCTAATCAATCGCTGAGCAACTCTACTTCCGCGTTGGGTTGAAACAGATACATTTTTCCGGTCGACACTTCCACACATTCATACCGCTTTACCCTTTTGCGGCCTTTTTTAAACCGTTTTCCGTTATAAATGCGAAAAACACTCCCTAAAGGTAATTCAAAAACGTAGGATTTATCGGTATGTTGTGTATCGAATTGTTTCAACGCTATCGATAATTGTGCATCGGTACTACTACTGGCCTTTGGGTTCTTAAAATGTTTTGCCAAGAGGGGTAGCAACTTTGACGGAAAAACCTCTGGACGAATAAAGGGCAACATCAAATGCTGAAAGGTATGTTTCCATTCCATGCCGTGTGGCTTTATGTTTCTCCCATATTTTTCAAATGCTACCAAATGCGCAATCTCATGAACCAACGTAATCAAAAAACGATATTTATTCAACGTGGCATTGACCGTAATTTGATGTCTACCATCGGGCATTCTGCGATAATCGCCATGTCGCGTAACCCGCTCGTTAACGATTTTCAGGTGTACTCCTGTCTGTTTGATTAAGCTCAGGCAGGCATCTACGGATCGTTCCGGGAGGTATTTTTGGAGTATAGCATCCATCAGTGCAAAAGTACTTTTTTGAATTACACCTTGGAATGAATTTTCAGTACAATTTTATCGCAGTTCCTGAGTTTAAAAGTGCAAAAGCCTATTCCCTAACCAAAAGACGCAGTTCCCTAATTATCTTTTTGATATGGCCAAACTTGCCTATAATTTTGCCCCTAATAAGGATATCCTAATCTGAACGAAGTTGATACGACCGAAAAAAATACTGTTTTTTCTACTCATTGTAGCCCAATGCACATTCGCCCAATCATTTTTGAGTGAACTCAAAAGTGCTGAAGAATTCGAAAAATTAAGTGGCACTCCACTAGTTCAAAAATACGGGCAAGTGGGCGCGGTCAAAATCGTGTACGATCTATCTTCCGAAAAGCTTTATTTCATAAATGGTAAAAACTATCTATACCATTATTCTTTTTGTAATGAATACCTAAACTACCGTCCGGAACTTGCATATTTCAACGAACACAATTACACCAATAGCAAGCAACGCCGCTATCTGCTGGCCAATCTAAACTACTTCGAGACACAAAAACGGTACGCCTTGGAGATTGGTGCCTCTGATGAAATGGAAGTCCCCAGTATCCTAGAACTATTCGAATTGGTACGTGAAAGCACCTTCATAAGCAACAAGCTTCTTTTTTTTCTGAACAGTGACCGCTTACAGAAAGAGGCTGGCTTCCTTACGGAGCATATACCGGTCTTGTTACCCGCAGAGGTCTACGAAAAGCAGCAGTATCAACCTATTAGTTCTTATAAAGGATATGGCACACTACGATTCATAGAGGATTTCGAGAGGGAAAAAGATCAAATCGGACCAAATGATATTATTGTTTTGAACGAAACCCCTTTATATCTTCCTGAAGTTTCAGGTATTTTAGTTTCCGAATTTCAGACACCTTTAAGCCACTTGACCCTTTTGGGGCAAAATAGGAAAATACCGATTGCCGCCTACAAAAATGCTTTTAAGGACAAGAGACTAGAAAAACTTGAGGGTCAGTCGGTTCGTTATGAAGTAAAGAACGATACATTTCTTATAAAAACTTCCCATAAGAGGTTACGTAAAAAGAAAAGAAAAAAATTGATCAAACTACCTTATGACCTCACTGTCGATTCACTGATAGGGATAGCGTATCTTACCAAAAAGAGCTATCGATATGTGGGGAACAAAGCTTCCAACTTTGGGCTTTTGTATCAACTCAGCCAGCATGCTGATTTTAAGACACCCGAAGGTGCATTTGCCATTCCTTTTTATTTCTACCATCAGCACGCACAAACTTCCGGGGCGTATGACTTGTTGGATACACTGTTGACAGATAATCGGCCATTCACCGATAAGAACTCATTAAGGCGCTACTTAAAACGTATCCGGAAGGTTATCAAAGAGACTCCGGTCGACGAGGAACTGCTTCGTTCGGTCGAAGCGACCATACGAAGCAACGGAACCTATAAAAGAATGCGATTTCGGTCTTCTACCAACGCCGAAGATGCAAAGGGTTTCTCCGGGGCAGGACTTTATACTTCTAAAACAGGAGAATTAGACCACTCGAAGAAAACCATTGAAAAGGCCATCAAAAAGGTATGGGCAAGCTTGTGGTCTTATGAGGCCTTTTTGGAGCGCACTTATTTTAACATACCCCATGAATCGGTATATATGGGAATTCTTGTGCACCGCTCATTCCCATCTGAAGCGGTAAACGGAGTGGCCGTTACCAAAAACCTATACCGAAAGGAAAGCCAGGGTTTTGTCGTGAACGCACAACTAGGAAACGAAAACGTGGTAAATCCCGATATCGGAATTATAAGCGACCAGTTCATCTGTTACCCGGAAACCGCAGACGACCTCTACAAAAAGACGATCGACATCATTACAACTTCCAATTTGAACAATGGTCAACTGACCATGACCTCAACAGAGATAGCACACTTGGCCAATTCACTACAGGCGGTCAAGAACTATTTTCACAAAAAACTATATCGCACGAAAACGTACATAAACCTGGGCATCGACGTCGAATTTAAATTAGATGGAGAAGAACGCATACTCTATATAAAACAAGCTCGTATCTACAACGACTGATTCGTGATACCTATTCTTCAGAAAACACTATCTTCGATTTCAACCAAGACCCGACCTACCCGTATGAAAAAGATAGTAACCCTATTCATCCTACTTATAATGGGCAACTGCGGCATCAAGGTTTTTAAAACCAAATGGAAGAAAGAAAGAAAGAAATAGCACCAAAAAAATATACCGCCCGATTCGAGACCAACAAAGGGAATTTCGACCTAAAAGTAACACGAGAACCTTCCCCAAAGGCAGCCGACCGTTTTTACCAGCTAGTTAAACACCGATATTTTGACAATGCTATTTTCTATCGGGTGAATCCTGGGTTCGCGGCACAGTTCGGCACAAGCGATAGTACAAAGCATCAAAGGTGGGATGCGGTATAAGTCCCAGATGAAAAAGTACTACAAGGCAATAAAAAAGGCACACTCAG
This sequence comes from uncultured Flavobacteriaceae bacterium, assembly GCA_947493175.1. Classification (GTDB taxonomy): domain Bacteria; phylum Bacteroidota; class Bacteroidia; order Flavobacteriales; family Flavobacteriaceae; genus Pelagihabitans. The sequence goes on from CANLQD010000003.1 coordinate 972,184, forward strand.
TTTCGATAGAAGCGGTAAAGAAACTCGCACCACCAACCTTTTATCAACCTTAACAACAATAGCTATCTAGACATCATTACTTTTGAAGGGGTCAAAAGTTTCCCGACATTCGGTGAGGTTATAAAAGGCATGAAAGTGGTCGAGTCGCTCTACTCGGGCTACGCCGACCGGAAAAAAATCTTAGAGAAATTTTCAAAGCTCGACCTGATTCATAAAGTATATCTTCTGGAAGATTAAGGGGTACTACTAGACACCTGTAATAATTTACCGTTGTATAATTTATTACCCGTTAAAGCGAACTCTTTAATATAGCTAGCCATTTCGAGCGCTGTGATAGGGGCTTCATATCCTGGAAATGCTTCTTCGAGCATTTCGGTCTGCACCGCACCCAACGCCAACACATTAAAAGATGGCCCAGTTTCCTTAAATTCCTCAGCCCATAACTCGGTCAGCGTAATGACCGCTCCCTTGCTAGAGCTGTATGCAGATAGTCCCGGAAATTTCACACTCCCTTGAACGCCTCCCATTGAACTAATAGTGACCACATGACCATTCTTGGGCATTCTTGGAAGCGCTATTTTTGTCACTGAAGCAACTCCAAAAACGTTTACCCGATACACTTCTTCAAAAGTATCCATATCAGTTTCCAAAAAAGGTCGGTTCAACAATCTCCCCGCATTGTTGATAAGAATATCGATGGTCTCAAAGTTCTTCTGTAAAAACTCGTTGAGCTTTTCTAAATCCGTTTCTTTGGAAAGGTCGAAAGGAAATGCATGAATATTTTTATGCTGTAATGCCTTGATAGGTGCATCATTTCTAGAGAGTGCCAAAACCTGATGCCCTTCATCGGCGAAAAGCTTGGCCAGTTCAAACCCAATGCCCCGGCTAGAACCGGTAATTACAATCGTTGCCATTAATTATATCGTATTTCCCCGGTCGGTGCATTTATAATACCTTCCATTACTGGAACGGCTTCGTTGACAACACGGGCCATATGCTCAAAATCCATTTCCTTAGTTTCATCACCTACTTTATGATAATACTCGAAATTGGTAAAATCGAAGGTGCTATAGGTTTGGGAGGGAACGTTGAAAATGTTGTGAAACGGATAGTTGTCGGATCTTTTAAACAGGTTGAATTCCTTTGCTTTTGGAAGGAATCCGGCAAATTTGATATTCGCATAACCATTACTGATATCGGCCAGATTGGATAGTTCGTAACCGGTCATATAAAGCAAGTACTCTTTGTCTACCATGGGCACCCCTACCATTTCAAAGTTAAGCATAACGTATAAGTCAAGGTCTTGTTCCTTCAACCGTTCCGCCAAATGCTTTGAACCTAAAAGTCCCTGTTCCTCAGCAGAAAACAGCGCAAAGAGGATACTTCTCTTATTATTCTTCTTACTACCAAAATAACGGGCCAATTCCATTACAGTAGTGGTTCCCGAGGCGTTATCGTTTGCTCCGTTCGCGATTACATCACCGTTGGAACCATCTACAATGCCGATATGATCATAATGCGCTCCAATAACGACAAACTTGTCTTTGAGCTTGGGATCTCGACCCTCTAGGTATCCCACCACATTATAGGCGGTCGTCTCCAAATTCGAAAGCGTGTCCTTATAACTCGAAAAATAGGGGGACACTCCATTGGTCTTAAAACTATTTTCTATCAATTGGGCAGCTTTTGCGATTCCTTCACTTCCGGTATCGCGACCTTGGAGATCATCCGAAGCCAAAAAGTCCATTATGGACTTGATCGTGCCGGCGTCGGTAAACGCCTTGCCTTTGCCCGAGGTTTTCTTTGTATTATCGATTGCAACAGTGGAAGGAGCTGACTTCGTTTCAACAATCGACCGATTCCAATCGACCTTTTGAGTTTCATTCAATGAGACTGTTTGATCCACCTTGGTCGAGTTACATGCGGTCAGGAGCATTACCAGCAAAAAAAAGGATATATTTTTATTCATCATGGGGCGTTTTTAAAAGCTATTAAAGATAAAAAAAGCATCCCGGAATCACTGGGATGCTTAGACTTCTTTTCTAATTTTGGAATATTCCCGCTACGCTAACATAGTGACCGGATTCTCTAAAAAGGCCCTTAGTGTTTGAAGGAACTGTGCCCCCGTGGCACCGTCAACAGTGCGATGGTCACACGCCAAAGAAACGGTCATGGTATTACCCACTACGATTTCTCCATTTTTGACTACCGGTTTCTCTACAATGGCTCCTACCGATAAGATAGCGGAGTTCGGCTGATTGATAATAGAAGTAAACTCCAGTATTCCGAACATGCCCAGATTTGACACCGTAAACGTACTCCCATCCATTTCAGCCGGGGCTATTTTTTTCGTTCGCGCCCTTCCCGCCAAATCTTTGACCGAAGCTCCAATTTGCGTAAGGCTCATCTGGTCTGTAAATTTCAATACAGGAACCATTAGACCCTCATCAACGGCAACCGCAATACCTATATGAATGTGATGATTGTATCTTGTGGTGTCTCCATTCCAAGTTGTATTTACCTGTGGATGTTTTTTCAAGGCCATTGCAGCTGCCTTGACAACCATATCGTTAAAAGATACTTTGGTCTCTGGCAAACTATTAATTTGTTTACGGGAAGCTATGGCATTGTCCATATCTACCTCTATCATCAAATAATAATGGGGGGCAGTAAACTTGGATTCCGACAAACGCTTCGCGATGGTCTTGCGCATCTGTGAGTTTTTCACCTCTTCGCTGCCTTCCTGCCCTACCGGCAAGTTAATAGGCGCTGGCGCATTTGATTCGCTTGTTGTTTTGGTAGCAACGGCCGCAGGGGTTTCCTTGGCCGCAGGTTGGTAATTTTCCACGTCTTTTTTAACGATACGACCACTATCCCCGGACCCCGTAACCTGCGATAAGTCAATACCTTTATCCGCAGCAATTTTCTTGGCCAAAGGAGAAGCAAAAATTCGTTGTCCGTCAGCAGTTGCTTTCGTTGTCGAGACGGCCTCCTGTTTCGGGGCCTCCTCTTTTACCGCTTTGGTTTCGGCACTTGATTTTTCAGCGGCCGGTTTTGCTTTCAATACAGCGTCAACGTCGGTACCTTCGGGCCCGATAACGGCCAACACGGCATCTACGGGAGAAGACTCTCCTTCCTTGATTCCTATGTACAATAATGTTCCGGAGTAGAACGACTCGAACTCCATGGTGGCTTTATCGGTTTCGATTTCGGCCAGAATATCGCCTTCCTCAACCGTATCGCCTACTTGTTTTAACCAAGAGGCAACGGTACCTTCTTCCATGGTATCACTTAAACGGGGCATTTTAACGACTTCAACACCTTCGGGGATTTCACTGGACACGGCCTCACCGTTTCCTGAAACCGGTGTTGCCTCCTGTTCCTCTTCGGAAGCAGTGGAATCGGCCTCCGCTGTCCCGTTCACGGTAGTAGAAGCATTCCCATTCAAAAGACCAGAGATATCTTCGCCTTCTTCCCCGATAATGGCCAACAATGAATCTACGGGAGCACCATCGCCTTCGGCGATTCCGATATGTAACAATGTTCCTTCATGAAAAGACTCGAACTCCATGGTAGCCTTGTCGGTTTCAATCTCGGCCAGGATATCGCCCTCCTCGATTTTATCACCTACTTGTTTTAACCATTTGGCAACGGTACCTTCTTCCATGGTATCGCTTAGCCGGGGCATATTGATTACTTCTGCCATTTACTTAAAGTTTATGCGGTACAAAAGGAAAATCTTCCTGTTCGTAAACCATATCATATAATTGTTGCGTTGGTGGGTAGTCAGATTCTTCAGCAAACTTTTCACATTCCGATACCAAGGCTTTCACACGGCTATCAATGGTTTTGATCTCATCTTCGGTCGCGTAATCGTTTTCTTTGATGACTTCCAGAACCTTGGTAATCGGATCTATTTTCTTATATTCCTCGACCTCTTGCTTGGTTCTATAATGCTGGGCGTCTGACATCGAATGCCCACGGTAGCGATAGGTCTTCATTTCTAAGAAGGTAGGACCGCCACCGCTTCTGGCACGTTCAATGGCCTTGCTCATTTCTTGTGCCACTGTTACCGGGTCCATACCATCAACAGGACCACAAGGCATTTCATATCCCAACCCTAATTTCCAGATTTCGGTAGAATACGAAGTTCTGGCTACCGAGGTACCCATTGCATACCCATTGTTCTCACAAACGAACACCACGGGTAATTGCCATAGCATCGCCAAATTAAATGTCTCATGAAGAGAACCTTGTCGCACGGCACCATCTCCCATATAACATAGGGTAACATTGTCGCGACCAAAATACTTGTCTCCAAATGCCATACCGGCCCCAAGTGGAATCTGTCCTCCAACGATTCCATGTCCGCCATGAAAACGGTGTTCCTTAGAAAAGATGTGCATGGATCCCCCCATACCCATCGAAGTACCTGTCACCTTGCCATACAATTCTGCCATCACCTTTCTAGGATCAACACCCATACCTATGGGTTGCACGTGATTCCTATAGGCGGTAATCATGCGGTCTTTGGTAAGGTCCATTGCATGAAGCGCACCTGCTAAAACCGCTTCCTGTCCATTATACAGATGCAGAAAACCTCTTACTTTTTGCTGAATGTAAACAGCGGCCAGCTTATCTTCGAACTTTCGCCAAAACAGCATGTCCTCATACCACTTTAAATAAACTTCCTTGGTAATCTTTTCCATTGATTATTTATTATCGTAATTCAAATACTTCCTGCAAAGTCGATCCTTCGGTTCGGTCAGGAATGCGGGAAACAAAAATACATATTAAATCATTAGTGAAAAAAAATCGAAGTCAAAAGGTCGGCACAAAAAAGTGATATAAAAAACGATTCGAACTGCACTTGTGATAATCTATAAAAATAGGCGGTCCTTACTCCAAAAAAGTGCCATTAAATGCCAGTGGTAGTAGATCCGCAATCGAATCGCATTGAAGCACGCGACCTACCTCGCCCATCAATAACAAACGAATAGGACTTCCCTGTTTTACCTCATATTCCGATATGGATTGTCTACAGTTGCCGCAGGGGGCCGCTGCCCGATCAACAGTATAATTCTTAGACGCTGCGGTAATCGCCACCACCTTCATTTTTTCCCCAGGATATAACGCTCCAGCTTGGAAAACAGCGACCCGTTCTGCACAAAGACCCGATGGATAGCTGGCATTTTCTTGATTGCTTCCGATGACGACCGCTCCATTATTCATCAAAACCGCCGCGCCAACCTGAAATTTGGAATAAGGTGCGTACGCATTCTCACGAGCGGTAACGGCAGCAGTCATTAATTCCTGATCTGAAGCCGATAGCGCTTCAAAGGAATCGAATACGGTAAGTTCAAATGAAATTTTTTGTTTTTGCATATGGGTAATTTTGATTCGGTATGTTCGTTGGTTTCGGCAACATCAAGATACTTAATTAAAAGTAAGGCTTTCCTCGTTGGTTTTTCAAACTCCTGAAATAAAAAAGCCTGCAGGGTTGCAGGCTTTTAGTATGATAACAATAAGTTGAAACATCTTAATCATTGAACATCTCGTCCCCCAAGTTGAAAGCCAAGGAGAAACGAAGCGAATTTTCCAGGGGATTTCTAACCTGTGAGGTAGAAAATAAATAGGAAAGATCTATTTGTACCACATTGAACCGGAATCCTGCACCTAGGGTGAAAAACTTACGGGCTCCTTTTTCCTCGCTTTCATTGAAATATCCGGTACGCACCATGAAGGAATCCTGATAGGTATATTCAGCTCCTAAGGCCCACGTAAATTCCTTTAGTTCCTCTCCGAAGCCATCGGGCGCATCGCCAAACGATTCAAAGACACCACTGAAGAATCCTATTTGTTGGTACTCGTCATTGTCAGAGGCATCGATATCGCCATCCCCATCAAAGTCTCTTGGGGTCGGCACCAATAATTTATTAAATTCGGTAGTAAAAGCGATTACATTGTCCTGGTCCAAAATCATATCGAAACCGAGTCCGAGTCCCAAATTGGTCGGTAAAAAATTTTCCTGTCCACCTTCATCATACTGGATCTTTCCTCCCAAGTTCGAGATATTGAATCCGCCCCGCCAACGACCATCAAAACTGTTATAGGCGATTTCCCTAGAACGATAATATCCGGCCACATCTACTGCAAAAGCATTTGCAGCCTGGGTGTCGGTTCCCGAAACCGTTTGTGGCAATCGAAGGTTGGAACTGATAAATCTCCCTCCAACGGCCATCGAAAAAGTAGGACTTAATTTCAGCGAATACGAGCCATCCAGGGCGAGTTCGTTCGGTTTCACCAAGGTGGCGGGTTCGTTGATCGTTTGTCTCAACTCGATCTCACCAAGAGTAAAATATCGTAAGCTAACCGCAAAAGCACTTTGATCGTTGATTTTATTGAAATAGCTACCGCTCAGCAATCCGATATCTTTAATGACACTCTCCAAATAGGGTGTATAACCCAAACTTATTCCCATCTTGCGATCGGCAAAAGCAAACTTGGCAGGGTTCCATTGCTGGGAATAGGCATCGGTAGAGGTAGCCACTCCCATATCTGCCATACCCGCTGATCTTGCATCGGCTGCTATCGTTAGGAAAGGAACCGCAGTAGTGATGACCCGATTGTTCTCTTGGGCAGACATTTTACATACAAAAGCCAATAGTGTCAGTATCGCTAATTTTTTCATTCGTTCGATTTAAAGATTTAGTTATTTAACAATAGGGAATCACCCCACAAAATGGTTGTATTACATGCTTAAACGACCATTTTATCATTATCTTATATAAGGAATGCTTTTTTTCGATATAATTCCCTTCTTTTAATGTTTAGACTTTAATGTTGTTAACAAAAAAAGGGCACAACTTCCCTTTTCAGCTAGTACACCTGTATAAAAAGCCCTTGCCGTTAAAGAAAAGTCGCGGTCAAATAATATTATAGGTTTTATGCCGTTATGCTTTTAAACCTACATTTCGGCCTTGTATAGCTGGTATTCTGATTTTGGGAAAAATTTCTTAGCGAATAAAATATTATACCCAAATTGCCGTTTTACATGCCGAAAGTGACCTTAAAATTAATCAAAATACAAACTTGAATTGCCCTGAACCCGTAATTCAAACATTTGAACTCAAGTCCTAATTATGAAAAAACAGTTTATCAAAGTTGTACTTTCTTGTGCGGTAATCGCAGGCGGCTTTTCGGTTACCAGCTGTAAAAAATCTTCTGGATCGAAAGACGTATCCAGGGCCACCGGTTGGAAAATCAATGCCAAAGAAGGAGGTTTCCAATACAATACAGATTTCAAGGAGCAAGAAACGGCTCCCGGTCTTGTTTTTGTAGAGGGTGGTACATTCACCAAAGGTAAGGTACAGGATGATGTGATGCACGATTGGGATAACACGCCCACTTCACAACACGTTCAATCTTTTTATATGGATGAGACCGAGGTCACCAATGTCATGTATTTGGAATACCTGGACTACCTAAAAAGTGTATATCCTCCAGAAAATCCGATGTATGCCAATATTTATAAAGGAGCGTTACCCGATACATTGGTTTGGAGAAACCGTTTGGGTTTCAACGAAACCATGACCAACAACTACCTTAGACATCCTGCATATGCAGAATATCCGGTCGTAGGTGTTAATTGGATACAAGCGACCCAATTTGCCGAATGGAGAACCGATCGCGTTAATGAGGTATTGTTGGAACGCGAAGGTTATTTGGCCAAAGATGCCAAGTACAAAGCTGCTACCGGAGAGGTAGGCGGAACGTTCAGCACCGAGGCCTATCTAAACAGACCTGAATCGGTATACAACGGTCAAATTGATTCGTTGCAAGGCAATAAAAAGAAAGATAGTGTGAGCACCTTCGCAAAACGAAGTAGCGGGGTCATTATTCCCGAATACCGTTTACCAACGGAGACTGAGTGGGAATATGCTGCACAAGCCAATCAAGGTACCAGGGAGTATAACAACTACCGCGGTAGAAAAAAATATCCTTGGGAAGGCGATTATACTAGAAACGGACAACGAGTTGGTCGTGGTGACCAATTGGCCAACTTCAAACAAGGTAAAGGAGATTACGGCGGAATCGCCGGATGGTCTGATGATGGTGCCGACATTACAGCGGAGGTAATGTCCTATAAGCCAAATGACCTTGGATTGTATGACATGGCAGGTAACGTGGCCGAATGGGTCGCCGACGTATACCGACCAATAGTAGACGACGAAATCAGTGATTTCAACTACTACAGAGGAAACATCTACATGAAAACGGCCATTGGTGAAGACGGCAAGGTAAACATTCTTAGGGATAGCATTATGTACGATACGCTTCCGAACGGAAAAATTGTAGCTGTTAATTTACCAGGAGAAATTAAAATGGTACCTGTAGATGAAAACGAAACCTATTTGAGAACCAACTTTGACTCCAGTGATAACAGGGGATATAGAGACGGTGATCCAGGTTCTTCCAGATTCTTTGACAAATTCAGCGACGAAGAGGAAGAAGACCAACGTAAAATGTACGATTCACCAAAGCACAAAGTGGAGCGTGATTCTACTGGCAACCTCATTCGACAATATGATAAATCGAACAACAGAACAACTTTGATCAACGATGAAGTTCGGGTTTTCAAAGGAGGTTCATGGAGAGACCGAGCCTATTGGTTAGACCCGGCACAACGAAGGTATCTGCCTCAGTATATGGCTACGGATTACATCGGTTTCAGATGTGCAATGTCTAGAGTAGGTTCCAAGTCCAAGACCAAGAACAAGACCCCTAGAGGAAAGAAAGCAAAATAAATAGCAAACTATTTTTGAGTGAAAAAGTCCCGACTTAATCGTCGGGACTTTTTTTTATTTTTACCCTATGAATATAAAACAACTGCACGCCCTATTTTTAGCCCACCCCCGAGTTACTACCGATTCCCGGAACATAGAAGAACAAAGTATCTTTTTTGCACTTAAGGGTGCTAATTTTAATGGAAACCGTTATGCAAAGGAAGCGTTGGAAAAAGGTGCCGCCTATGCTGTTATAGATGAAGAGGAATTCGTTGTCGAAGACCGCACAATTCTCGTCGATGATGTGTTGAAAACGCTTCAAGCGCTCGCAACTTTTCATAGGAACCAATCAAACGCCAAGGTCATTGCTTTGACGGGCAGTAATGGTAAGACCACGACCAAAGAGCTAATTTATGCAGTGCTTTCAACGGCCTATAAAACCATTGCGACCAAGGGAAATCTCAACAACCATATCGGGGTGCCACTAAGCTTGCTCTCCATTGCCGAGGATACGGAAATCGCCGTCATTGAAATGGGAGCCAACCACCAAAAGGAAATTGAATTTTTGGCTAGCATCGCCCAGCCCGACTTTGGGTACATCACCAACTTCGGAAAAGCCCATTTAGAGGGGTTCGGGGGCGTCGAGGGAGTTATAAAGGGCAAAAGTGAACTCTATGATTACCTATTAGCAAATAATCGGTCAGTGTTTATGAATGCCGATGACTCTGTTCAACTGGAAAAGCTAAGCAATTACATTAAAAAGTTTGGTTTTAGCACACAAAAATCGACCTACTATAAAGTTGAATTCTTGGGGGCAGACCCATTTGTTCAATTGAAGTTCGAAGATATGGTCGTACGTACCCAGCTAATCGGAAGCTATAACTTCAGCAATTGTGCTGCAGCGGTTCTGATAGGCAAATATTTTAGTGTTCCCCTCTCCGATATTAAAAACGCCCTGGAAGCGTACACCCCTACAAATAACCGTTCCCAAATTCTTAAAAAAAATGGGCATCATATTATTTTGGATGCCTATAACGCCAATCCTACTAGTATGAAGGCAGCTTTAGAGAGTTTTAACAGGATGGAAGGAAAGTATAAAATCGCTTTTTTGGGAGATATGTTCGAACTAGGGGACACTGCCGCGCTAGAACATCAGCATATGGCGGATTTTGTTTCTGGACTATCATTTGAAAATGTTTTTTTGGTAGGAACCAATTTTTACGACACCTCTACCGACTTGATGAAATTTGCGACGTTCGACGCGCTATCCGAATACCTAAGTCAAAATCAATTGCAAAAAAGTGCCATCTTGATCAAAGGATCTCGCGGCATGGCATTAGAGCGAGTGCTAGAGTTCTTGGAATGAGAAGAAGCGAACTACCAACCGTTAATGAAACGACCAACTATTGTATGGTCTTGGTAACGCTGCCACAGGTAAGCATCGCATCACCGTAATAAGGATTACGAATCTGTTCTTGGAAGCTGAGCCAACTGGCCCCTTTGTTACCATCGGCCATGGGACAAAACTGCACATAGATAGGTTGGTCTACATCGGTAAAATTCGAAGCTACGGCTACCATATGTTCCGATAATAGTTTAAATGCTTTTCGTTGTTGTTCCAGGTCTTCTGTACCGAACATGGTGTTTGAGGCATCTTTCATCTTTTCGATGTGGGTTTGGGTCATCGCATTCAACTCAAGACCTTGAAGACTATTCAACTGTTCCAAAAGTTGTCCGGCATTGTATCCAGATTTTTTGGCATCGGATCTTACCAAAGCTTGCTTTACTTTGTCATATTCTTGTAATATCAATTTAAACTTCGCCTTGACACCGTCAGTAAGATTCATGACCATTCTATTTCCTTCGAGCATTTCACCCCCTTCTTTTGGCGACATCATCGATTTCTTTCCTTGCAACTGTGCAGCCGCATCGACCGTAAATGTGCCGTTGGATACCACTTCATCACCAGCAACGAGACCATCGACCACAGAATAAGCGTTTCCGATAGCATTCCCCAAACGAACCTCGACCATTTCAAAAATTGGTTTCGTAGGATCTGGCTTTACATAGACCAATGAACGCTTTCCTGTCCATAGCACTGCCGATTTCGGCACCGTAAGCACCTGATCCGAGAGGGTCACCTCAGCAGCTCCTTTCACGAACATCCCCGGTTTAAGGAGGCCCTCTTTATTGATTAGCGTTGCACGTACCGAAACCGTTCTCTTGGAAGGATCAAGTACAGGGTCTATAAAGGCAATTTTAGCCGTATATTCCTTCCCGTTAAAAGCGTTGGATGTGATTTTGATTTCTTCCCCTACCTTTAGCAATGGCAATTGATTTTCATAGGCATCGAATACTGCCCAAACCGTGTAGAGATTCGATACCTTGAATAAGGGATCTCCTTGTTCATAGAAATTTCCCTCTGCTGCCATTACCTCAGTGACCGTACCCGACACATCTGCCATGATGGGAAAATTTAAGATGGGTTTGCCAGTCTTTAATACTTGATCGATCTGGGCATCCGTCAGCTTCCAAAGACCCAAGGTATTTCTTGAGGAAGCGAACAATTTTTCGTGGGTATCCTTATAGGACAACGCGGTCAACAACTTATCTTGCGCCAAGTACATATCCGGGGCATAGATTACGCCCAATTTTTTACCCTTTTTGATGTACTGCCCTACATAATTGATATCTAACTGTTCAATTCTCCCATCAAAAATACTCGTCTGTACAGCATCTGTCTGTTCATTCGAGGTAATTTTACCGGAGAGCACCAGGGTATTCCCTTCCAAATCACCCACTCCTATCGTTGTGGTTTCAATATTGGCCAGCGCCATCGCATTATCGGTCATCTTAAACTGATGATCGGCCATTATACCCCCTTCTGCCTCCATTTTGGTCAAATCCATTCCACAGAGCGGGCAATTGCCCATTTCCTTTTGCTGTATGCTTGGGTGCATTGCACAGGTATATATTGCGGCATGTTCTAGATGGGCATCGGCCGCATGGGAAGTAGCCTCCTCGTTTCCACCTGAAAAAAGATATCCAACGAACAGTCCTATGATCAGCACCCCTATATATCCTCCATATTTTTTTACCAAGTCCATCCTAATTTCTTTTGCTTTTCATTTTTTCAAAAGGTATTCCCGCCTCCAACTATACAGTACCGGAACCACGAAGAGTGAAACCAAAGCAACCAACATACCCCCGAAAGCGGGAATGGCCATTGGTATCATAATATCGCTTCCGCGACCGGTTGATGTAAGTATGGGAAATAACGCCAAAATCGTAGTTGCCGTAGTCATGAGGCAGGGTCGAATTCGTTTCTTACCAGCATCCAACACGGCGGTGCGCACATCCTTTACATTTGAAGCAGCATTCGTATCAAAACGTTGTTTCAAATAAGTAGCCATTACCACACCGTCATCTGTAGCAATTCCAAAGAGCGCAATAAAACCGACCCAGACCGCCACACTTAGGTTTACCGTCCCCATATTGAAGAGGTCCCTAAAATTGATTCCCCCTACACCGAAATTCATAAACCATTCCTGCCCGTACAACCACAACAGTATAAACCCTCCCGCAAAGGCAACCACCACTCCAGAAAACACCATGAGGGATATGGATAGCGAGCGAAACTGCAAATACAAGATCAGCAGAATTACCAATAACACTAAAGGTACCACAAAAGTCAATGTCTTCTCGGCATGCAATTGGTTTTCATAGGTTCCCGCAAACGAATAACTAATTCCATTCGGTACTTTCAACGTACCATTTTGAAGACTTTCCTCTATAGCGGCTTTCGCATTTTCAACCACTTCGACCTCAGCGAATCCAGGGGCCTTATCGAACAACACATAACCAACCAAAAAACTGTCCTCACTTTTAATCGCTTGCGGCCCCTTTTCATATCTTATGGATACCAACTCACTAATGGGGATAGCCACTTCATCTTGAGACTGCAGATATATTTGATCCAAGTCCTCGGGTGTTCCCCGAAGCTCCCTAGGGTATCGCACACGCACCCCATAGCGTTCCCTCCCTTCTACGGTCTCGGTCAGCACCTTACCGCCCACAGCCACTTCAAGCACTTCCTGAACATCGGTAATGGAGATTCCATAACGGGCGATTTTGCTACGGTCGATATCCATCAAAAGATAGGGTTTACCAATAATACGATCAGCAAATACAGCCTCCTTTTTAACCCCATCTACCCCCTTTAAAAGCGCTTCCAACTGCAATCCGAAAGCTTCGATCTCCTTTAAATTCTGTCCTTTGACCTTAACACCCATTGGTGCGCGCATTCCGGTCTGCAGCATTACCAATCGCGTCTCTATGGGTTGTAGTTTTGGGGCAGAAGTTACCCCCGGCAAACGAGTGGCAAAAGCTACTGCTTCCCAGATGTCTTCTTTGTTGTTTATCTGGGGGCGCCAATTTCTATAATACTCTCCTCCCTTCTCTTCGATAAGGTCATCGGAATTAGCGCCACTACCCGAAGAAACGAATTCCCCGGTGTTCGTCTCAAACTGTCCGTCTTTGTTCGCTTTGAACTCTTTGGGCTTTCCCGTTTCGTCAAGAATGTATTCGGGTTTATAGATAATTACATTCTCGTACATCGATAATGGGGCGGGATCCAAAGCGGAAGCCACCCTACCCGCTTTACCTACTACGGTCTCTATTTCAGGGATTTGTGCTACGGCCATATCCAATTGGGCCAAAACACGTTTGTTCTCACTGGTTCCTGCATGTGGCATTGAACTGGGCATCAATAAATAGGAGCCTTCATCAAGAGATGGCATGAACTCTTTTCCCATATTCAACATGATTACAAACCCAAAGAGCATCAGGGCTATCGGGATACTTAAAAAACGAATTTTATGCTCCAAAGCCCATACCAACATACTTTCATAGTGGTTTTTAAATAGAAGGATGAGCCCCAGCACAAGAAAACAGACAAATGCTACGAATAAAAGGTTTACGAATACCCCATTTCCATAACCAAGAGGTCGCCAATAGTACCCTAACAACAGTACGATGGAAAGTACGCTCCAATATAATTGAAAACGGTTCTCGAATATCTTTGAAATGATCCCGAATGTTCCCAGGATACCTATAACCCCATATCCTACGAGCACCAAGCCTAAAAAATTTCCGGAAAAGAGTATGGCCCCACCAATTAGTACCAAGAGGCCCTTTATGATGCTTTTAAAAGTTCGCTTGATCGTACTTTTTTGAAACAACTGTGCTGCCAATGGGGGAATCAAAAACAAGGCTACTATCATAGAAGCGGTCAGAGCTGCAGTTTTGGTAAAGGCCAAAGGGGTGAACAACTTGCCCTCGGCCCCTGTCAAGGTGAAAACGGGAATAAAGCTGATAATCGTTGTTAATCCCGCAGTTAAAATAGCACCGGAGACCTCGGTGGTGGCCTCATAGACCACTTCGTTAATAGGCCTTTTAGCACTATTGGAATCCAGGTGACGAATGATATTCTCGGAAAGAATAATTCCCATATCGACCATCGTTCCTATAGCAATGGCGATACCGGACAAGGCCACAATATTGGCATCGACCCTGAATAGCTTCATTGCGATGAAAACCATTAAGATAGCGATTGGCATTAAACTGGAGATCAAGAACGAAATACGAAGATTAAACAACAGTACGATTACCACCAAAATGGTTATCAACAGTTCAAAAGTGAGCGCATCACCCAAGGTGCCCAAAGTCTCCTTAATCAATGTTGATCGATCATAAAAGGGCACGATAGTAAGTTGGGACGTTCGGCCATCTTTTAATAATTTGGATGGCAATGCAGGTGTCACTTCCCTTATTTTTTCCTTGACACTTTCGATGGTCTGCATAGGATTGGCTCCGAATCGTGATACGACCACCCCACCGACCACTTCGGCTCCTTCTTTGTCTAGGATACCCCGTCTTTCAGCAGGGCCCAAAGACACATTGGCAATATCGCTTACACGTATCGGGGTAAAGTTTTCGGTTCGCACCTCGGCATTTTCAATATCCTCGATATTCTTGACATACCCCAAGCCTCGAACAAAGTACTCGGCTTGGTTGATTTCCAAGGTTTTTGCCCCTACATCCTTATTGCTTTCACGAACCGCTTGCACGACCTGGGGAAGCGTTACGGCATATTGGCGCATTAACTCGGGATCTACATCGATTTGGTATTCCTGCACATACCCCCCAATAGAAGCCACTTCAGAAACCCCTTTGGCCGAAGCGAGGGCATTTTTTACATAAAAATCCTGTACGCTTCGTATTTCGTGCAAATCCCATCCTCCGGTTACCTTACCTTCTGCATCCCTTCCTTCCAAGGTGTACCAAAACAATTGCCCCAAGGCAGTGGCGTCGGGGCCAAGGGTAGGTCGCACGTCATCGGGCAGCAAATCAGTAGGAAGTGCGCTTAACCTTTCCAACAAACGACTACGTGCCCAGTAGAAATCAACTTCTTCTTCAAAAATGACGTAAATACTCGAAAAACCGAACATAGATGCGCTGCGTACGGTCTTGATTCCGGGAACACCCAATAAATTAGAGCTTAGAGGATATGTAATCTGGTCTTCTACATCTTGGGGAGACTGCCCATCCCACTGCGTGTATACAATTTGTTGGTTCTCTCCTATATCAGGGATCGCATCAACAGCAATGGGGTTTCGGGGTAAAAGCCCCCCTCCCAAATCAAACGGGGAATGAAGGCTTCCCCATGCTAAAAAGAGCACCAGCAACACGAATGCCACCAACTTATTTTCAATTAAAAATTTAATGCTCCTATTCAGCATAGATCGCTTTAAAAAAGTCGTTACCGTTCATCGATAAACTCCCGTAAATCCTAACGCTCAAAAGTACTAAATGATTGTAGGTCGAACAGAACTATTTTTGTATCGGCAAAGGTAAGATAGAATTTGACACAATCGGATGACAGAAGTCATTGCTATGCTTTTCAAGAAGCTACCTTATCTATAACCACTGATACTAGGAATCTATTCCCGAGAACACCTGTGAAATAAAAGGCTCCGAAGAATTGGAGGAGTCAATTACCTTAATGTCAAGTGGGTCATATTGGATTCGAACCAATGACCTCTGCCCTGTCAAGGCAGCGCTCTAAACCAACTGAGCTAATGACCCTTAAATCGAGGGCAAAAATAACCAAAAGATTGTATTTACCCTATGAACCTATTTAAACTTTTTCGATTTGCTAAAAAATGACGATTTTCAGCACGGTTTTGTCTTTTTCCTTCTGTAGCCCTACTTTGCTTCCTAGAACCTGTTTAGAAGTTTGAGACTTAGCAAAATATTGCCCCTTAAATGCCCCATTTTACCAAGTATACTCTGGAGGTTGTATCCCATTCATTCGCAAATAAAGATTTGCCTTGGCCCTATGGTTCGTTATATGGTCTTGTACATAAAAAAGAGCGAAAGCCCTACTCACTTCATTACCGCTATGATACATAACGCACAACTCATCCAATTGCTCCTGTTCGATTGTTTCGATGACTTTGGCCGTATACTCAAAGCTATTTTTAAGCATTGCTATGATTTCATCCTTTCGCATTTCAGAAGCTTTGGGGGTACTCGGTTCAACTTTCATGCCTAGTACGTAGCGTTTGGTAAGCAATTCAGACGCCGCGGCAATATGTACCATTTGTTCCGCAAAACTCTTACTGATCTCGGTAGGCCGGTAGGAATATAAATCTTCTGGCATGGCCTCGGCGACCGCAATGCAGTGTTCGCCGGCTTCTCTCCAGACCGGTGCATACATTTTGCTAAAATCCGTCTTAGGGACTTCCTCGGTTTGGGCGTTTAAAACAATTGTTGCCAAGAGCGCAACTAAACAGCAAATACGTTTTCTGTACATCATTTCTTTTAAGTGGGCCAACAACCAATAGTATCCAAGGAAACAGAAGCGCCATTACCCTTCCTGTATATTCTCAAAATTAGAACATAAATCTTCAATCCTATAGAACCTCTGCCATTAAAACTCAAAAAAATGTATCTTTAAAAGAACAAACTACCAACTTCTATGCGACTCAAGGTCTATCTGTTTGTTTGTATCGGAACCTTTTTTGCCTCCTGTTCGTTGAACGCTCCGGAAGAGGTAATGCTTGCCTATCAAGAACTACCGGAAACCGTTGATTTCAACTTTCATGTAAAGCCGATTTTATCTGATCGCTGTTACAACTGCCACGGACCTGATGCCAATACCAGAAAGGCCAATTTGCGACTCGATTTGGAAGCGGAGGCCTTTAAACGACTTTCCAATGGCAACCATGCCTTTGTAGCCGGCAAACCTGGAAAAAGCGAAAGTATCAATCGTATTTTAAGCGATGACCCCGAACAAGTAATGCCGCCTCCAGAATCGAACTTGACCTTGACGGCAAAAGAAAAGGCTACAATCATCAAATGGATAGAGCAAGGCGCCGAGTGGAAAGCACATTGGGCCTTTGCAAAACCTGAAAAACCAATTGTTCCAGAGCCGGCAAACAACGAATGGCCTGTTCAAAATGAGATAGACTTATACGTACAACAACAGTTAAAGCAACAGGGGTTTCAACCATCCCCGGAAGCTTCTAAAGAGCGTTTGCTGCGAAGGGTATCGATGGATTTGACCGGTCTACCCCCCACCTTGGAACAAATCGACGCTTTTCTGAAGGACTCAAATTCCGACGCCTATGAAAAAATCGTAGACCGGCTATTGGCCACTGATGCCCATGCCGAACGACTCGCATTGGACTGGATGGACATTTCGCGCTATGCGGATTCGCACGGGCTCCATGCCGATGGATGGCGATTGATGTGGCCTTGGCGCGATTGGGTCATCAACGCCTTTAAGCAAAACATGTCCTATGACCAATTCGTGACATGGCAATTGGCCGGAGACCTGCTTCCCAATGCAACCAAAGAGCAAAAATTGGCTACCGCTTTTAATCGCAATCACCCCATGACCGCGGAAGGAGGTGCTATCGAAGAGGAATTTCGCCTGAACTATGTTTGGGACCGTACCGAGACCGTCGGTACCGCACTCTTAGGACTCACTATTGCCTGCGCCCGATGCCATGATCATAAATTCGACCCCATTTCCCAAAAAGATTACTATCAAATGACCGCCTTTTTCAACAATGTGAAGGAATTGGGAATGACCGGCGATGATGGCAATTATGGCCCGATGCTTGCGCTGCCCGACCCCGAAACCGAGGAGAAATTACAGACCCTTGATCAAACCATACAACAGAAATCGGCACAGCTACAGCTGACCAAAAAGGAGCTAAAAGACCTCGACACTTATATTAAAAAGTTGCCCGGAAATGTCAAAAAAAAGGGACTCCTAGGACATTATCCCTTGGAAAAATTGACTTCTAGAGGCGGTAAGGAAAAAGGATATGTGGTAGATGGCAAAACCTCTGTCACCACCAAGGAATCCCCGTTAATAGTTGACGGTAAAAAGGGAAGAGCCCTTCAACTTACCGGTGAATATGATGAAATTTACCTAAAAAAGGTTCCGAATTTTGAATGGACCGACCAGTTCTCTGCGGGCCTTTGGATGCAAACTACCAAACGAGAAGCAGGAAAGACACAGACCTTGTTGGGAACTTCGGGAAATAAAAACAACTTTTGGAGGGGTTGGGACTTTTATCTGGATAGTTTGAATCGTTTGAATGCCCGATTGATCCATTCATTACCGCATAACTACATACAGTTGCAATCCAAAGACTCTATTCCGACAGGACAATGGCGCCATGTCGCCTTTACCTACGATGGCTCCGGGAAGGCTAGCGGCCTTACCCTTTATATCAACGGAAGGGAGTGTGCGACCGAAGTAAAATACGATCGTCTCTACAAATCGATACAGACTATTACTCCGGGAACCCATGAATTGACTAATACACCAGTGGCAGTAGGCAAGAGTTATAGGGCCTTTACGGGTGAAAATGGCATTTTCCTCGGAAAGCTGGATGAAATCTACCTCTACTCCCGAACCCTGACTCCCTTAGAAATACTTTATTTGGCCAAAGAAGATGATTACCCGGAAAATCCAGATGACAGTTGGGCATCGGATTATTGGGTAAGCCAGTCCCCGGAGGTACAGGTCCTTGAAAAAGAATTAAAACGCTTAAGAAGCAAATGGATGGCACACATGACTCCAGTAATGGAGGTTATGGTGATGGAAGAAATGCCCACTAAAAGGCCCGCCTTTGCCTATGATCGTGGCGACTATACACAACCCATTTATGAAGTGGATGCCAATACTCCCAAAGTATTACCTGCTTTTTTGGAAAACTACCCCCAAAATAGGCTGGGGCTTTCCCAATGGATTTTCTCCGAAGAAAACCCTCTGACCGCAAGGGTTACCGTAAATCGTTACTGGCAAATGCTTTTTGGCAAGGGTCTTGTAGACACCCCTCAAGATTTTGGGGTTCAAGGTGCCTTGCCATCGCATCCGCAATTAATAGACTGGTTGGCGACTTCTTTTGTGAAAAGCGGTTGGGACGTAAAAGCCCTTCTAAAAACAATGGTGATGTCGCACACCTATCGCCAGTCATCGCAGATTTCACCAAAGCTTCAGGAAGAAGACCCTAACAATCAGCACCTTGCCCGCAGCAATAGCTATCGATTACCCGCCGAGATGATACGGGACAATGCCTTGGCAGCAAGTGGATTGTTGGTTCAGCATGTTGGCGGAAAAAGTGTACGGCCCTACCAGCCTGGAAACCTATGGATCGAGAAAAATAGCTTCTCGCATAAGTTATTAAAATACAAAGAATCGGAAGGTGACAGCCTGTATCGCCGAGGCCTCTATACCTTTATCCGGCGCACATCGCCCCATCCGGCAATGACCGCTTTCGATACCCCGTCCCGAGAAGTGTGTACGGTCAAAAGAGAGAATACGAACACTCCCTTACAAGCTTTGGTTTTAATGAACGACACACAGTTTGTGGAAGCCTCGCGGGTACTGGCCGAACGAATGCAAAAAGAAGGTGGGGGCACGTTGGAAGATCAAATCGCATATGGCTTTCGATTGGCGATCAGCCGAAATCCAAAAGAAGAGGAAACCAATGTTTTAAAAGAACTGTATCGAACCCAGTCAGAACGTTTTGAAGCTGATCCGAAAGAAGCAGTCGAGTTACTGAAAGTTGGCAAAAAGCCTATAGATAAGGCGTTAGACAGGTCAAAGACGGCCGCCCTGACTTTGGTCGCCAATACCATCTTGAACCATGATGAAACCTATATGAAACGCTAAAAAACACAAACTCAAGAGTCAAATCCAAACACAATACGTTGAATTTGATTTTTGAACTTGTACTTGAATTTTAACAATGTGTACGCATAACCATAATAAAAATTACACCCGCAGGGATTTTCTAACGAAAACCTCCCTTGGCATGGGTGCATTGTCAATGGCATCGATGTTAGACCCTATGGGACTGTTTGCCAAAGACAAGTCCCTAGTACATTCCCTTAAAGATGGAGGGGGTGTGTTAGGAAAACCACATTTTCCTGCCAAGGTGAAACGGGTCATTTACCTATTTCAAAGTGGAGCACCTTCGCAACTGGATCTGTTCGATTATAAACCGCTGTTGAATAAAATGAATGGCCAGGACCTGCCTGAAAGCGTTCAACAAGGACAGCGGCTTACGGGGATGTCTTCAGGCCAGGCGAGCCTTCCCATAGCCGGTAGTATTTTCGATTTTAAACAACATGGCGATAGCGGAGCTTGGATGAGTGATCTAATGCCTCATACCTCGAAAATCGTTGATGAGCTCTGTTTCATTAAATCGATGTATACCGAAGCCATCAACCACGACCCGGCGGTTACCTTCTTACAAACCGGCTCCCAGCTTCCGGGCCGCCCCTCTATCGGCTCTTGGGTAAGTTACGGGTTGGGTACCGACAATAAAAATTTACCCGAATTCGTGGTATTGGTCACCAAGGATAAATTTGGACAACCCCTGTATTCAAGAGCTTGGGGCAATGGCTTTTTACCATCCCAGCACCAAGGGGTCCAATTCCGATCGGGCAAGGACCCGGTACTCTATTTGACGAATCCGCCCGGAATTGATGGGGATACCAGACGTGAACAACTAGACCATCTACAGCGATTGGAAAAAATCAATCATCAAGATGTGGGCGATCCCGAAATTTTAGCCCGAATGGCACAATACGAAATGGCCTTTCGCATGCAGACCTCCGTTCCAGAAATTATGGATACCAGCGATGAAGCTGACTATATCTATGATATGTACGGGGATGACAGTCGAAAACCGGGCACGTTTGCCGCCAATTGTATCTTGGCACGCCGTTTGGCCGAACGTGATGTTAAATTCATTCAACTATACCATCAAGGGTGGGACCAACATGGCAATCTTCCGAATGCCATAAAAGTGCAATGTAAGGAAACCGACCAAGCTACCGCCGCATTGATAACCGATTTAAAGCAACGGGGCATGTTAGAGGACACTTTGGTGATTTGGGGTGGGGAATTCGGACGAACCAACTACTCCCAAGGACAGTTGACGCCAGATAATTTCGGAAGAGATCATCACCCCAAATGTTTTACGATATTCATGGCCGGGGCGGGTATAAAAAAGGGCTTCACGTTCGGTGCTACCGATGATTTTGGATATAACGTGGCACAGAATCCGGTGCATGTGCACGACTTTCAGGCGACGCTCATGCATTTGTTGGGCGTAGATCACGAACGCCTTACCTTTAAGTTTCAAGGAAGACGCTACCGCCTTACCGATGTTCATGGCCATGTAGTCAAGGATATCCTTGCCTAATCAATTAAACGAACTAAAAAATGAAGAAAAAAAACCAACAAAGAAGGGCCTTTATTAAAAAATCTGCCTTAGCCGCAGGAGCAGGGCTCGTAGCGCCAAGTTTCACTTTTGGCATCACACATTCAAACAAACATATGAAAGAAATTATAGGTCATGGAGATTTTACATACAGCGTAGATAAGGAATGGGGCGTACAAGATCCTTCCAAAATACCTGTAAACGACTGCCATGAAATGGTTCTCGACAGTCAAGGACGCATCCTAATGACAACCACCGGAGAAAACAACAACAATATTATCGTTTATGACAAATCCGGAAAAGTATTGGACTCTTGGGGCACCGAATTCCCTGGAGCCCATGGGCTATCGATTGCAGGAGAAGGAAGCGACCAGTTTTTATTCATTACGGATCCGGACACCCATAAAGTTTGGAAAACGACTTTGGACGGCCAAATCATCATGACGTTGGAGCGACCAAAGGAAGTGGACGGATATACAAGTGATGATCAGTTCAAACCGACAGAAACGACTATTCTACCCAATGGCGATTTTTATGTGGCAGATGGTTATGGGCAAAACTATATTATTCATTACAATGCAAAAGGGGAATACCTGGGACACTTTGGAGGCACGGGTGAGGAAGACGATCAGTTCAATTGCTGTCATGGCATCACCTTGGACACCCGGGACGAAGTCAACCCTACCTTATTGATTACATCGCGGGCCAATCAACGATTTAAGCGTTTTTCCCTAGATGGAAAGCATTTAGAAACCGTTCAACTTCCAGGCTGCTCGGTATGCCGACCTGTCATTCATGGGGAGCATATCTATTTTGCCGTAATCGTCACCGAAACCTGGGATAACTGGGACGGGATGTTGGCCATATTGGACAAGGACAACCAAGTGGTATCCCTACCAGGCGGAAGCAAACCCACCTACACCGATGGTAGTTTGCTGGCACCGACTTACGATGGCAAAACATTTCGTAATCCCCATGATGTTTTGGTTGATAACGATGGCAACCTGTATGTACCGCAATGGGCTTCCGGGAAAACGTATCCTATTAAACTGAACAGAGTGTAACTCTCAAATCCCCACCGATTCATGATTGCATTGGAATTCACCACTTTCATAGGGCGTTTTCATCCACTCTTAGTGCATTTACCTATTGGTTTTTTAGTTTTGGCCATCTTATTGGAATGGTATGAAACTTATAAAAAGGCAGAACCCAAAAGCAAGCTAATTCACTATGCATGGTTTTTAGGTGCGCTCAGTGCCGCCGGGGCCGCACTTAGTGGTTGGCACTTAGGTGAAACCGGATTGTACGAAGAAAAAGACCTCTTTGCACATCGTTGGTTGGGCATTGCACTGGTCGCTGTGGCATTTATCGGATGGTGGATAAAGCGACGACCGGAAGGTCGTTCCAAACTGCTGCAAAACGGTCTTAACGTTTTGCTTTTGGTAATGCTTTTTGTGGAAGGACATAAGGGTGGAAACATGACCCACGGAGATACGTACCTTACGGAATATGCGCCCGCTTCGCTTCAAAAAATTCTGGGCACTGCTAATGAAGCAGATTCCTTACCCAATTTCGGAACACCCGATTCGGTTCGTATTTATCAAGAGCTGATGCTCCCAGTGTTCGAAACCAAGTGTTACACCTGCCATAACAATGAGGTGCAGCGAGGAGGCCTGAACATGGCCACGGTAGATGCCTTTCGGGAGGGTGGTGACAATGGACCGATTCTTGCCGAAGGAAATCCCGGGGAAAGTGAACTTTTCCGTAGAATTACCCTTCCACAGCGCAATGTAAAATTTATGCCCCCCACCGGAGATGTACTGACCTACGATGAGATCAAAATTGTTGAATGGTGGATCGAGCAAGGTGGTTCTTTTGAAGATCCCATCGGAAACGTAGAAGTAACAGAAACCATTAAACCGGTCTTATTACGTCGTTACGGACTCGACACCAATCCTAGACCATGGTACGAAACGGTGCAACTACCTCCATTGGATAGTATCCAAATCCACTCTTTGGAAGGTGAAGGCTTCGTGGTAAAGTCATTGGGTGCTGAAAATCCACTTTTAGATATCAAATATTCGGGAAACACCCTAAACCAAGAACAATTAAAAGCACTTGACGAGGTAAAGGAATATGTTACATGGCTTTCGTTGGCTCGAACCAATGTCCAGAATGAATGGCTCTCGATAGTGGCAAAGTTTCCCAATCTTACCCGGATACAATTGGAGAAAACCACTATTTCAGATGCTGGGATACAACACTTGGCAGGCTTGGAACATTTAGAGGCACTGAACTTATATGGCACGGAAGTAACAGATGCCTGCATACCCTACCTACAAAACATGAAGGGACTTAAACGGGTGTATCTTTGGAATACGCAGGTCTCTGTGGAAACTGCCAAAGGGTTGGAAGAACAAAAAGAGGGCTTGGAAGTAGTTATAGGGGAGAGCTTTTAAATCAGAATAGAACGAAAGTAAAATTACCATCGAAATAGGAGGATGAACGACACCCACATTCAATTTATGCGGCAGGCCATTGCATTGGCAAAAAAGGGAAAAGAGAGCATAGATGGCGGCACTTTCGGAGCCGTCATCGTAAAAGACAATACCGTTGTTGCAGCCGTTCATAATTTAGTAAGAGGTAGTCAAGACTGCACACAACATGCCGAAATTAGGGCAATTCAGACCGCTTGCCAGCATCTCAACAGCAAAGATCTTTCCGACTGTACGCTGTATACCAGTTGCGAACCCTGCATGATGTGCTTGGGAGGTTGCTATTGGGCGGGATTCCAAAAGATTTTTTTTGGAGCCTCTGCAGAAGATGCCAAAGAACACGGGTATATCTATTCGGATATGTTTTATGGTTCCGATAGACAGAAACGGTATACGGAGTTCAACATGCAACAACTTTTAAAGGAAGAGGCCATAGCTGTTTGGAAATAGTATTTACTCCCCTACTGTACTTCTTATAAAAGTGAAACTTTCCGGAAACCGATCAATTGTGGTCACTGGCGTTTTTAATTGGCCCTAAAATCCGTTTTATTGTCGGCATACTTACTCCTTGCCATCCATGGCAAGCATCGCATTTTCCACCTGCGTATTAAAAACTCCCCTTATTGAAGTAGTGGCATCAACTATTCCATTCGTCCAATATGCGCAAGTTCGTTAATCGCTTTTCGTAAAAGTTTACGTACGACAAAAACAGCCTTTTTCCATTTAACATTATTTTAACAATTAAAACCAAACCTCCCGAATCAGTCTTCGTAGGTAAGGGCAAATTATTAATCTAAAAAAGTATCAAATGAAAAAAACAAAACTGTTATCGGGCCTGGGAGTATTGGCCCTTATTGGGGGGATTATGGTTGCGGCCGACCATATTGACGCACCCTCCTCCAGAGGAACCACGGCCGATATAGCAGACTTTTACGGATTTGAGCCCAGTGAAGGTTCGGATAATACCGTATTTGTCGTCGATCTACAATCAAACGTATTACCTGATTTGGCCTATGGGACTTTTGATGAAAACATTCTCACCGAAATCAATATCGACACCAATAACGATTTAGTCGAAGATTTGGTCATCCAAGCGATTCCAAGAAATGGAAAAATGTACTTTTTCGGATTACAAGCCCCATCACAAACGGGCCTGGATGGCACCGTATTGGTCGACGCTCCTATTGGCATGGTAGACATCTCGGGAGCCACCGCCATTACCGAGACCACCTCCGATGGTATTCAACTATTTGCAGGTCCGCGCCAAGACGCTTTTTACTTCGACTTTTTTCAATTCAATGCAGTTATTGGGGGAATGGCTCCCGGCGGTTTTAAGACTGCCGATGAAGCGGAAGACACCTTCGACGGGGCCAATACCATGTCGATTGTCGTGGAAGTTCCGAACAACCTTTTAGGTAGTACCTCGGGAACAAACGCTCTAGGGCTCAATGTTTACAAAGCATGGGTTACCACCAATCAAAAACAATGATGAACTTTCTAAAAATAGCAACAATGAAACAATGTATTTTATATTTCTCTCTAACGCTCGCAGCACTTACCGTACTAGTGGCCTGTAGCAACGATGATGATGCCATGCCAATAGCAATGGCTACCTGTAACGATGGTATCATGAACGGTTCCGAAACCGGTGTCGATTGCGGTGGTAGTTGTACCCCATGTGAAGAGGGTATGGAGATGGAACCTGATTTTTCGGGCACCTATACTCAAGTAGATTTTATGGGACGCCCGGGCATCAATACAGTGTTGAGCGCAGATGATGCTACCAAAGATGCCCACAACAGGGCCATACCCTCTGAAATGGCAGCTACTTTTCAAGCTAGTTTTGAAGCAAGATTGGAAGCCTATCACGATGTATACGCAGAACTATTGGGATTAGACCCAATGGATGTAAACTATGAGAATAACATTCTTGGTCTCGATGCGGCAACGCTTACCGGTTATTTAGCCGCAGATGTTTTGGAGATTGCGCCAGACTTGCCTACTACTTATTTTAATCCGGGTACCGATGCCAATATGGACGGAAGCATCCTAGTACCTGATGGGGATGAAGTAGCCCTAACGGGAAGAACCCTACAGGACGATATCATTGATGTCTCATTGATTTTGTTGTTCGGAGGTGAGACGGGAGATCGTTTTAGCGGGCAAGATACCGATATGGACGGCACGGCCGACCTGCCGAGATTAACATCCGACGGGGTGAGCCTTACGGCAATGCCCACTGATACCTTCCCGTATCTAGGAGCTCCAGAATAACTTAATTACTATGAAAAAGAGTGTTTCAAGGGAGGCACACCACCTCCCTTTAGAAACAGTACAACCAAAAATTGACTATCATGAAATACATTAGCCTTTTTCTTCTGATGAGTTGTATGGTATCCTGCACCAACTCTAAGCAAAATAACATCACAAATCCACAGGATTACAACCGCTATCTCATAACCTCAGCAGCTGATACCACATCCAAATATTTCAAATTATGGAATTCAAAAATCAAGTCCGACAGCATTCAATTGCTGAGTTTTGGTATCGTTGGGGCCGAGTACAACCGTTACTTTCAAAACACGGGGAATATTCAGTTTCTAAAAAAAGCGGAACAGGCCTTGAAAAAAGCAACCGACATTGCAGCCATTGGTAGAGCGGGTTACTACCGTGCCTTGGCAAGAAACTACATTTCACAGCATCGCTTTAAGGAAGCCTTGGCGCTAGCGGAAAAAGCACATAGCATTGGCAATGGCTTGGATAAAAGCAAAGCCCTGTTGTTCGATGTACATATGGAACTTGGAAACTATGAAACGGCACGTACCTATTTAGATGATATTACCGATTTTAACGGTTTTGACTTTCTGATTCGCTTGGCCAAATGGAAAGACCATCAAGGTGATCTAGATCAGACAATTCAATTAATGGAACAAGCCTCTTCCCTATCAGAACTTTCAAAAAACAAAGATTTGATGCTTTGGTCGTATACCAATTTGGCCGACTATTATGGCCATGCAGGTCATATTAAAACAGCGTATGAACACTACCTTAAATCGTTACAGCTCGATCCGGGTAATGCTTATGCAAAAAAAGGAATTGCTTGGATACTATACGCACACGAAAAAAAACCCAAAGAGGCACTCCGTATTTTAAATTCGGTGATGGCGACCTATAAAAGTCCAGACTATCACCTACTCAAAGCAGAAATAGCGGAATACTTGGGTGATGCACCTCTACATCGTTCAGAATTGACAAAATACAAGAAAGAAGTGGCTCATCCTTTTTACGGTCAAATGTACAATGCGCATACCATTGACTTTCATCTAAATGAATCGAAGCAATACGAAAAAGCGCTGCTCCTGGCCCAGCAAGAAGTAAACAATAGACCTACTCCTGAGAGTTACAGTTTTTTGGCATACACCTATTTCAAAAAAGGAGAACAAAAACGTGCAGTGTCCTTGGTCAAGGAACACATTGACGGAAAAACTTTTGAACCTGCCATCTTGCTACGTGCGGCCGAAATATACAAGATAGCCGGTAACAATACCAAAGTAGCCCTTCTAAAAGACGCACTCAAGGAAGCAAGTTATGAGTTGGGGCCTACCACAACCAAAAGGATTGCTTCACTCTAAGAGAATCTTGAATTACAACAATCAAATCCACTTAATAGCACTATCTGTTATGCGTTTTTTCCTGCTCTTTTGCCTCCTTTTTTCTTTGGTTAAAATTGATGCCCAAGACATTGACGGAGCGTTGGTCGATACCATGGGAACTCCCATTGAAGGGGCCTATATCTTGAACAGTCGTTCGCAAACCCATTCACACAGTGATGAAAACGGATTTTTCAAAATCACCAAAACCGTCCCAGGAGACACCTTGCGGATGGGGGCCCTTGGCTTTGAAAAAATAGTGGTCCAAATTACCGAGCAACATCGTTTGGAAAGAGTTATCTGGGTTTTCCATGAGGCTCCTTTTGAACTCAGCGAAGTGGTCATACGACCAAAAGTCAATGCTTTGCAAATGATGACCGAAATAGATTTACAAACACAACCGGTACGATCCTCACAAGAGATATTGCAAAAAGTACCGGGTCTCATCATCGGTCAGCATGCTGGCGGCGGTAAAGCGGAACAATTGTTCCTACGCGGATTCGATATCGACCATGGAACCGACATCGCTATTTCGGTTGACGGACTCCCCGTAAATCTTGTATCACATGCCCACGGACAAGGTTATGCCGACCTGCATTTTGTTATTCCAGAAACTATTGCAGACATCCATTTTGGAAAAGGTCCTTATGAAGCCAATCAAGGGAATTTCGCTACTGCCGGTTATGTCGGATTTAAAACCAAGGAAATCTTAAGCAATAATACCGTACAACTGGGGTACGGTGACTTTGGCTTTAATAGAACCCTAGGGTTATTCAATCTGTTGAACACACAAACGAACAAGGCCTATCTTGCTACGGAGCTGGTACGTTTTGATGGACCCTTCGAGAGCCCGCAAAATTTTTCAAGGTGGAACCTTTTCGGAAAGTACACCGCCCGTTTCAAAAACCAAGGTAGCCTATCGGCCACAGTTTCCCATTTTACAAGTACTTGGGACGCCTCAGGGCAAATTCCACAAAGGGCCGTTGAAAATGGTGCTATCTCTCGTTTCGGGGCTATCGATGATACAGAAGGTGGCCAAACATCTCGAAGCAATTTCAACCTGAATTTTCGAAAGTTTCTGAACGACTATACAGGTATTAAGGTGAACACCTATCTCAGCCAATACGATTTTGAGCTATTTTCGAACTTTACTTTTTTCTTGGAAGACTTCGAAAACGGAGACCAGATCAAGCAATGGGAATCCCGAAGCTTATTCGGGATGAATGTAAGCATTGATCAAAAAATCAACCTTGAACAAAAAGATATAAGCCTTCAGTATGGGATGGGCTTCAGAGTAGACGACATCGACAACAATGAGCTTTCCCGAACCGCCAATCGACGGACCACTTTAGAAAATATACAATTGGGAGATGTTAACGAAACAAACCTATTCGCCTTTGTGGATGCAAAAATCCCCTTCGGAAAATTTAAGTTGGTTCCTGGGATTCGAATCGACCATTTTTCTTTTGGTTATATTAATTCGCTTGGTGCAAACTATGAAAACCAGACTGCCGAAAAAACCCTTATCTCGCCCAAACTAAATATAATCCATCAGGTAAATAAGGATGTTCAATTCTTCTTCAAATCGGGTATGGGTTTTCATTCGAACGATTCCAGGGTATCTGTAGTCCGAAGTGAGGAAACAATTCTGCCCAAAGCCTATGGAGCCGATATCGGAACCATTTTTCGCCCCCACCCCAATCTATTGATCAATACTGCTATTTGGCATTTGTTCTCCGAACAAGAGTTTGTATACGTCGGAGATGCCGGCATTGTAGAACCCAGTGGAAAATCACGCCGTTACGGACTAGACTTCGGAATACGATATCAGTTTGCAGATTGGCTTTTCTTTGACACAGATTTTACCTATACCAAAGCAAGGGCAATCGAGGAAGCAAAAGGAAACGACTTTATTCCCCTTGCTCCAGATTTCACTCTTACGGGTGGAGTTAGCCTAACCCAGCTAGGGAAATTTTCGGGCGGATTGCGCTATCGCTACCTTGATGATCGCGCGGCTAACGAGGATAATTCTATCGTGGCGGAAGGTTATCTCGTTTTCGATGCAAATCTCAACTACCAGTGGAACAAAAATGTCTCAATTGGTGTCTCAGTTGAAAACCTTTTCGATACCGAATGGAACGAGACACAGTTTGCAACCACCTCAAGGCTTCAAAATGAGCCAGCTCCCGTAAATGAGATACACTTTACCCCAGGCACTCCATTTTTTGTAAAAGCAAATCTGCGTTATACATTTTAGCGAATAGGCGATTTGCAAACACCTGTAATTAATATGAACTCCTTTACGAAGGCCTTCGTTCCTTTGGATATTATTTCTCTCCCCAGTTCATATCGAATAACTAGTAATAAGCTACCTCATTGTAGTCCGCATATTTCGACAGTTGGCCAAACAGTTTAACGTCTCCTCATAAATACCGACTGCGAAGTGCCGACGCCTACTCTCATTGAAGATTTGTAGCCCCGACCATCCGGAGGAAAGTCTTGCCCTAAAGGGTATTGTTGCAAAGAACGATTTTGACCGATGAAACTTGTACTGCCAGACAACTACCATGACAGGATTAATGAATGTGAGGAAAATAGAAACAGGAATACGAGATATATCTTAGCCGGAGACGGTTCCTAGGGCATACAGCTGCTCCAAATTAGGAGATGCACTGCCACCGGCAGGCTCCAAGGTAATTCCGAACGCTTCAGAATAATTGGGATTTTCCAATGCGAATATGCGATTTTCGTCTGAAATGAAGTCTTCTAACAATCCCACACTTGTTGGTGTAAGCGGGTTCAAGGTCAAAGACCATACCTGATAGACCATGCCCTCAGGTGGTTCAGGTAAACCTTGGGCATCTATAAATACTTTTTGTTGTTCTTTGTTCCAGTATACCTTGGCATAGGATGCAGGTGACACCTCCTGACCACCTAAAGGTACGACCTTGATGTTACGGTCGCGAAGCGTTTCAAGAAGCGATTCCGATTCGGCAAGGGAGTTTTGGGCCTCTTCGATTTGTTTTTCAAAATCAATGCGTTGGTCCTTGACCACCTTAATTTCCGATTTAAGTTCTTCATTTTGCAGGTAGAGGTAGGCCGCACCAACAGCTAGTATTAAGGAGGCCGCCCAACCAACATACCATAACCAATTGACCTTCCTGTTTGGCAGCTTAACAACCTTGGATGTACCGTCACTAGCTATTCGTTGCTTGATGTCATCGAATTGCATGGACGATTTTGGGGACAAGGTCTTTGACAAAGCTAATATTGAAGCTTCTATTTCTTCTATCTCTTGTTGAATTTCGGGATACATTTCGGCATATTCGGCTACTTTCAGGTTTTCTTCCCCCGAAAGTTGGCCAGCTACATAAAGCTCCAAGATACCTGATGCTATGTATTCCTTTACATCCATATTACTTTTTCATGTTTTCCCTCAGTTGGGAAATACAATTCCTATTCCTGGTTTTTACTGTTCCTAACGGGATTTCTAGCTCTTCCGCGACTTCCTTTTGCGTATATCCCTTAAAATAAAGCAAGTCAATGATTTCTACACACTTCTGTTTTAAGCGGTTTATTAATCTACGAATTCCTTCTGCGTCTATAGCGGCTTCGTTATGACTGCCTTCAGGTTCAAGGATACCTACGAAAGAGTCTGCAGAAAGGTTCTTTTTTTGATTTTTATACGATTTTGAACGCATTTCATCGATTGCGGCATTTCTCGCAATATTCAATATCCATGTAAAAAACCGTCCCTTGGAACTATTATAACTGGCTGCATTGTGCCAAATTTTCACGAACACGTCTTGACATATTTCTTGTGCCAAGGTCTCATTACGAACAATGGTATTGATGACACCACAAATGTTTTCAGCATACATGCCATAGAGCCTCTCAAAGGCCGAGACGTCTTTTTGCTGAAAACGAGTGATCAATACTTCTAACTTCATGATAAATGGTTGGGCAGTGGCACATAAGGCAACAGACCCTCTCAAAAGTAAGTTTTAATGATCAATAATCCTTAACCTCTTCAAAATATCCGTACTTAAGTCGTTTATACCATTTCCCATTTGGAAATCAGCTAAAGAAATTGAATTATTTTTTTGCCTTGTGAAAAAGAAAAATAGGGCATAGCATTCGCTACGGCCGATTTTTATTTTGAAACAGGTCGTAAAAAGAAACTATTTATCGGCTGATTTCCAAATGGGAAATGGTATTATACAATCATCTGTTTCAAATCATCCAAGGAATTGGCTTCTGCGATTTTTTTATCCTTCCGCCACCGCAAAATCCTCGGAAACCGTGTCGCCACACCACTTTTATGTCTTTTGGACAATGCAATGCCCTCAAAGGCAATTTCAAATACGAGCTCTGGGGTTACGCTTCTTACGGGACCAAAACGTTCTAAGGTATTCGCTTTTATGAATTTATCGACCTCACGAAACTCAGCATCGGTCAATCCAGAATAAGCCTTTGCAAAGGTTACCAGTTCTTTTTCACCGAATTCCTTTTCATCCCAAAGGGCAAATGTATAATCGGTAAAGAGATTGCTACGACGACCATGGCCCCGCATCGCATACGTCAATACTGCATCGATGGTCAGGGGATCCACCTTCCATTTCCACCAGTCCCCTTTTTTTCTTCCTACTAGATAGGGGGAATCTTTTCGCTTAAGCATCAAGCCTTCGCTATGCACCTCCCTCGACCGTTCCCGTTCCTTTGCCATCGACTCCCAACTATCAAAAGTCATTGTTTCCGATAAGTGCATAACCGCAATATCCTTTTTTACCCTATCGTACAGGGCCCCTAATATCTTTCTTCGTTCCGAAAATGATTTTGTTCGAATATCTTCTCCTTCCCATTCCAATATATCATACGCCTTTAGAATTACCGGTTTTTTTGCCAGCAGACTTTTAGAAACCGTTTTTCTTCCTATCCTGGTCTGTAAGTCATTGAAGGTCCCGATTTTTCCATCTGGAAAGGGCAGTATTTCGCCGTCGATTACTGTGCCGTTGGGAACGACTCCTATCAACTTCTGAAACTCGGGATATTTATCGGTCACCAATTCTTCGCCTCTACTCCATACGAACAACTCGTCTTGTCGGATGATCACCTGTGAACGGATACCATCCCACTTATGTTCGGCATACCAGTCAGTCACCGCGCCTAAATTTTTCACCTCCCCTTCTATGGCATAGGCCAAATAAAAAGGATAGGGTTTCGAGATATAGTCCGACGGGTTTTCTTTCAAAATCAACGCTTCAAAAGTTGTTTTCTTTGGGCTCCAATTACCCATCAGCTTATAAGCGAGAATATCCTCATCAATACTAGTGGATTTGGATAGGGCCCTTGTCATGAGTTTTTGACTGACCCCAATTCGAAAACCGCCCGTCATTAATTTGTTGAAAACAAAACGCTCATAATAATCCAGTACACGCCAATTCTTATGTAGGTAGGCTTTCTTTTCAACATCATCTTTTGATTTTAGATGAATCATATCATCAAGAAACTCGGAGAGCGACTTTTCGGAAGGTTCCTTACCATCGGGTATGATCAAGGCAATCGTTTCGGCCAAGTCCCCAACAATATGATACGATTCCTCGAATAACCATAACGGAATTCCTGCCAGTTCGGTGGCCCACTCTCGCAGCAGGGTGGTGTTCACCGGTCTGGGCGGCCGCCGATGGGAAAGAATTGCAATGGTCCATAATTTATCTTCATCATTGGCGGTATCAAAGTAATCGGCCAATGCCTGCACTTTGGTATTCGTCTTATTAGTGCTATCGAGGGTTTTTATAAGTGCGGCAAACTTTTTCATTCGGTGGCAGTTGTTTCCTTTGCGGTTTCTATTTCGGCCTGTTCGCCTTCAAACTGCGTTTTTTCGGTCCGGGCGTCATATCCCAGCTCCCCGAGGTAACGCGAAAAGATATCCGTATACCCGTGCGTAGCAATCACCTTTTCGGCACCTGTGGCTTCGATACTTTGTAGCAATCCGTTCCAATCACAATGATCGGATAAGACAAATCCCTTATCAATGGCTCTGCGCCGACGTGCTCCCCGAAAAGTCATCCAACCACTGGCAGAGGCGGTTACGTAGGGTACCATTTTCCGAATCCATGTACTACCATGGGCAGAGGGTGGTGCCAATACGATGGCACCTTTAAAATCTTCTTTTTTGGTCTCTTTGGTCACCAAGGTCGTACTTGGCATATTTGCCATTGGCCGTATTACCTGGGTTATATTTTCGATGGCGCCGTGGGTAAAGATTTGTCCGATTGATGGGTCCAAATGTTTTAACAATCGCTGTGCTTTGCCCAAAGAATATCCAAACAAAATAGAGCAACGGCCTTCCGACTTGTTCTCGGCCCACCATTCGTTTATGTTAGCCATTACCTGTTGCTGGGGTGTCCATTTAAAAGCAGGTAGTCCAAAGGTGCATTCCGTTATAAAAGTATGACACTTAATAGGTTCATAGGGCACAGCGAGCGAGTCATCCTCTGTTTTATAATCTCCTGTAAACACCCAGACCTCTCCTTGGTACTCGACCCGAACTTGGGACGAACCGATAATATGACCGGCCGGATGTAATGAAAAAGTAACTCCATTCACCTTAAAAGTATCGCCCCACTCCTTTCCCGTCACATTGATTTGGCCTAAACGGTGTTTGATTATGGGAACGTTCGTATGATGGGTAATATACCTTTGATGGCCCCACCGGGAATGATCGGCATGGCCATGGGTAATAATGGCTTTGTCTACCGGCTTCCAGGGATCAAGGTATACATCGGCTTGCGCGCAGTAGATGCCTTTTTCGTTAAATACAAGCAGTGGTGGGTTCATCTGGCTAATTTTAACCTAATTAAGATACTCTTTATGAAACGTTGGTACAAAAAAATGTATACTAAGGGTGAGCTTCATCGCTTATGAGAACAACGCCATAGCGTTTAGAATAAAAATCGCACTCCAAATAAAAGTCCGTAAGCGATTGCGTTGCACCAACCGTTTCAACACAAGACCGTCTGTATTTCCCTTAGAAATGGCATGGTGCATGGGCACAAACTGGGCAAAGGTAGAAACCCACACAGCGGTAATTAGTACCATACTGACCAATGTATAGAAATTAAGCGCCTGTACCAGTTGAAAAATGCCCAAAAAAAGCTGCCCGAACATTAATGGAATTACGACTATCGAAATCCGTTTCGTATATATATCGTGCCATGATAGTAAATCCGTTTTCCGAAAGTACATAAAACTGGGATAGATGATTAATTGTACCATCCATATCAACACCACCAAGCCAAAATCGAATAGTAGTCTTATGCAACCGATATGTTCTGTAAAGGGCAACATCCTATGTATCTAAGCTTTTCAAATAGGTTTCCGCAGCCTTTAAATGTGCTTGTTTCTTTTCGTCGGACATTTTATCGTAGGTGCGTACCAACATCCCCAAACGGGGATTACTCAGGAAAAACTCCCGGTGGGTGTGCATAAAACGCCAAAAGAGCCCATCCCAAACTTCTTGCCACTCGCCTTTTTTGTAATTACTCATTTTCATTAAATAGTTGCTACCACTGATATAGGGTTTGGTAGACATGAGACCACCATCTGCATATTGGCTCATTCCATATATATTGGGTACCATAACCCAATCATAGGCATCTATGAACAATTCCATAAACCATTGATACACCGCATCTGGATCGAATTCGCAAAGCACCATGAAGTTACCCAAAACCATTAAACGTTCAATATGGTGGCAATATCCTGTTCTGAGTACTTTCTTGATAGTCCGGTCAATCGGATAAATACCCGTAGTACCCTCGTAAAACGATTTTGGAATTTGCCGTTTAAAACCCCAGAAATTCTTGAGGCGCTCGTCTCTGCCCCTTGCGACATATACACCACGAATAAATTCTCTCCAACCTATTATTTGTCTAACAAACCCCTCTGTGGAATTGATAGGAATATTGTTTTCATGCGCAAAGCGCAAGCTTTTGGATACGATTTCTTCTGGTGTAATGAGCCCTACATTCAACATGGGTGTCAACACGCTGTGGTTCAAAACCACTTCTTCGGCAACAATCGCATCTTCATAAATTCCAAACTCCATAAAACGCGTTTCCAAAAAGTTATTGACCCATGTCTGTGAGCCCTTATAATCGGTAGGGTACAGTAACTGATCCGTTAAATCGCCATAATGCTCCGAAAAATTATCCCTTACATAAGACCGGGCTTCTTTGTAGTAATCATTCTCATCGGGATATTGAATCGAAGGCGGTGTTTTTTTAGCGGGATACTTTTTTCTATTCTCGGTATCATAAGTCCATTTGCCTCCTTCCGGATTCCCATTCGAATCGACCAAAATGTTTCTTCGGGTACGTTGGTCTTTGTAAAAACTAGTTTGAAAGTATTTCTTTTTATCCACTTTGAAAAAGTTCTCCAATTCGTTCCATGTATTGAGCCACATTGGGGAATCGTACCGAACCGTATTCATATCCAAGGCAGCACACCCTTCGAGAAGACGCTTCTCCAACCAGTAATCAGCTGGGTCTACATAGTGTATTTGAGAAACCCCTTTTTCCTTAAGGATCGGAATCAACCTTTTTACATCGGACTCCTGTTGATCAGATTCCACATATTCCACTGCTTCACCCTGATTTTTCAAGTAATCCTCAAAAAACTTCATAGTAGCACGGTGGTAGGCTATTTTCTGCTTGTGGAACGGATATTGCCTAAAAAACAAATACTCTTCTACCAGGTATATAACACCATCATTCCCATGTAAGGGGTGATTTTTAAACAACTGATGTGGAAATATCAGGTTTACCCTTGTGTCGTTTTCTTGTTTTTTCGGCATTTTTCACTACAGTATTTAACGAACTCCCAATCTTTTTTCCATTTTTTTCGCCAGCTGAACGGACGCTTACAAACGGGACATGTCTTTTCAGGCAACCGTTGTTTTTTCATTCTCCAGAAATGAAATCGGGTACTTCAGACACCCTCGCGTACGGAAAACGAGCTAACTTTTTAAGACCGTAATACGTATTCAATCCGGAGATACCGACCGTATCGATTGCCTCCAAATCAAGATCATCATCTTGCCCGAACGCTACTTTAGGAACGAACAAGCACTCTATTTCCCCAATAATCATGAGCGTATCGTTGAGCGGTATTGGGATGGCTTGCTGGAAGCGCATGCCCATTTTTATATGGCTTTCTTTTACGAAAGGTGCTTCAAAGCCCGGGAGATACTCCTCGGTAAGACCACATGTTTTAAATTCGGAGATGCTCGCATCGAACTTTGCAGAGGTATAATGGGCCCTTTTTATAATACTACTGTTCACATGGTTAATGGTGTAAATACCGCTCTGTGATATGTTTTCGTATGTATGGCGGGGCACCTCACCAATGGGCCGCATAACGAAGCCTTGTAAGGGCGGATTACTTCCCAAATGAAATACGGAGTTAAAGATTCCTAGATTGGTGATTCCTGTGTCAGAAATACTTCCAATCAAATTGGCGGACTTTACACCTGAAATGGCATTGATTATTTTTAACCGCTCTATGCGATCCAACTTTGCGATATCTTTTTTGGTATAATGCATAGGTCCTGATTTTTAGTATTTCAGCTGTTTTTTACACTTTTTCCAGAATCCGAAAAACGATGGGAAATAGCCTTGCACGTCGAACATCCAGTCCCTTGCTTCTTCAATTCCTTTATAATGGTTATTTGTAGGATGTTCCTTGAAATACACTTGGGACGTCTTGTGTTCAGACATCAATTCATCAAATTCACCCACAAAAATTTGGGCATTTTCTAAGTTTTTGGCCAGATTCAACATAAAATCGATACCATTTTGGCCAACGGGATATTTTTGGAAATGAGAGGGTTCTAAAAGCACAATTCGATTCGCTTTCATACCTGTCTTCCAATTAGGATCCAAGTTGTAATAATTGTATAACACAACCGGAAGGTTTTCATTAAAGCTTATTTCCTTATTTTCAGGCAGCGGTGTTTTTAGTTCAGGCATAGACGTATTCAAAAGCACTTCCGGAAGGTTTATCTCCTCAAAAGCATCGTATTCTACATCCAAGAAGGTATCTCGTTGATCGGTGTAACAATATTTATTGATGTTTTCTTGATTGGCATAATATTTCTTGTTACTGTTAGAACCGGCCACCCATTGCCAACTTAGGGCATTGCTAGCCCAATCCCCATCGAGTAGGTGGTAGTACATCCATTGGGCAGGAACTCTCCAATGGCTCTTGCCGATGTTGCAGGCAATAGATGCGATGTACATTCGTAGATGGTTATGTAAGTAGCCCGTTTCATAGAAATTTAAAATGGCTTCGTCTATAGCGCCGATACCTGTTTTAGCCTCCAATACCGCAATAGGCATTTGGTGATGAAACACCTCCTTTTGAGTGTTTTTGAAGTCGGTATTGATTTCATCGCCCTTTGCAATCCACAACTGTTGCCAATAATCGCGCCAGGCTAACTCCTGAATCATTTTTTCTATAGGGGAAGGATGAAATCCGCGATTTAGGAGTCGTTCAAAAACGAAACTGGTAGAAATGACACCTCGTGATATATAAGGTGATAAATAGGTTACCGCTCCATCTATGAAATTTCGGGTACAACCATACTTAATGGGGTCGATTTGCTCTATTCTTGCTAAAATCTCCGAATAGGAAGTGGGAAAGGTCGGTAGCTTACCATGCAACCAAACCGGCATTACCGTTTGCTTATTTTGTTACCGCTGATAGCGCGTTGTCTGGAACACTTAAAGCGGTTGATTTCGGAATCTCTTTTCTTAAGGTGTTTCTGACTTACCCCCGAATTCACGCGCTTTCTCCATAGCTTAAAACTACCTAATTTTAATTCGGAACGCATTAACCGAATCACTTCTTTTTCCTTTAACCCAAACTGATACAAAATAGCTTCAAACGGGGTACGGTCTTCCCAAGCCATTTCAATGATTCGGTTTATTTGGCGTTCGGTTAATTGATTTTTAGTACCGGTGGCGAGCACTTTTGAATCTTCGACATTTTTTTCAGTTTCTAAAATGCTCGTTTTGCCCATATACTATACGTTCAGGTTACCTTTTAATCGCTTATCGATTTTTTGCTTCATTGCGGTTAGTCGTTTCATGATATCCATAATCGCACTATCCTTGTTCTCCTTGTATATCTCGTTTAGCTCCAATATGAGTGCTTTAGCCTCTCGGGATGCTGACACCCGGTCACTTGTACTCATTCCAGATTTCTTTCTAGATTCGAACTCCTGAACCCTTTCCATTAAATCCATACTATTCCTTTAATAAATTATCCATCAAGTATATGACTATTTCTCAAGCTTTACAATTTGTTTCATAATTTCCTCTGCTTCGAACACTTTTTCATCGCTTAGCTTTCGATTGGAGGTAGATAATTGATGCGCCTGCTGCATTAGTTTTTTATAACTTTCATTCAATATGTCAATCTCCGATTTCTTCTTAAATAATCCGAACATAATTCTTGTTGGTTTGTGTCGATGACCTCAACATTAGCAACCAAAAATATACAATTGTTTAATTATTTTTAAAATGAATTAAACAAAATAACAATACTTTAACGCTGACCTATCATTTGTTCCATGAAACGTCAACAGATGGTACGAATAGCTAGGTCGAACTGCTCTTATGCGCTCTTCGGCCGGTTCAGGAAAGAATAATAGAACATATGAAATGGAAACATAGGTCCTACCCAAGCTTACACAGATTATGTTACATTGATTTGGTAAAGGATAAAAAATCGAAGTACTAGGAAACAGAAAAAGTCACCCGCTATGAATGACTTTGGTAGGCAATGAGGGATTCGAACCCCCGACCCTCCCGACGTGAAGTCGGGATGCCCCAAACCCCGCGGCCTAGACCCCGATCAACTTTTCGATCAACCTCTTGCTCTTCCATTTTTTCACCCGCCGCTCCCTCGCATAGGCCTCCGCCTTGGTAGCATAGGCTTCCGCCTATACCAACTTCCAATCCTTGGCCTTGCCGGTAAACCCCGTATGTTCCAAGAGATGTTGATGTAAACGGCCATCAACCGAGTCACAGGTATAGCCTATGTAATAACGGTCAAGGAGTTGGGAGTACAGGATATGGAAATGGCACATAACTAAAAAAGTCACCCGATATGGATGACTTTGGTGGGCAATGAGGGATTCGAACCCCCGACCCTCCCGACGTGAAGTCGGGATGCCCCAAACCCCGCGGCCTAGACCCCGATCAACTTTTCGATCAACCTCCTGCTCTTCCATTTTTTCACCTGCCGCTCCCTTGCATGGGCCTCAGCCTTGGTAGCATAGGCTTCCGAATATACCAACTTCCAATCCTTGGCCTTGCCGGTAAACCCCGCATGTTCCAAGAGATGTTGATGTAAACGGCCATCAACCGAGTCACAGGTATAGCCTATGTAATAACGGTCAAGGAGTTGGGAGTACAGGATATAGAAATGGCACATAACTAAAAAAGTCACCCGATATGGATGACTTTGGTGGGCAATGAGGGATTCGAACCCCCGACCCCCTCGGTGTAAACGAGGTGCTCTAAACCAACTGAGCTAATTGCCCGTAAAGGTGTGCAAATATAGAATGTTTTTAGGAACGCCAAAAGAAAAAAGAGTAAAAAATCAGACGACCTCTGCTACTGTGAAATTACTCCCTCCAATAAAGATAAAATCGGTCTTTGCAGCCTGTTCCTTAGCCGCCATTAAGGCACTCTTTACAGAGGAATATGATTTTCCCCGAAGCTCGAACTTAGCTGCTTTATCCTCTAATATGCTTACATCCAATCCTCTTGGAATATCAGGTCTGCAAAAGTAATAATGCGCATCACTCGGGAAAAGCGGTAGTATTGCCTCCAAGTCCTTGTCCTTTACAAAACCCAGCACCATGTGCAACGTATCGTACCGTTCTCTTTGCAATTGAGCCAGCACCAATTGAAGACCTTCCGAATTATGGGCAGTATCGCAAACAATTGTAGGATGCCGGTTCAATACTTGCCAGCGACCCATCATTCCCGTATTCTCCACCACGCGATTTAGACCTGTTCTCAACTGTGCTTCGGTCACTTGAAATTCTTCCAATTCCTGAAAAACTGTCACTACACCCTTTATATTTTTTTGCTGATAGTTGCCTAACAGGGACGTTTCATAATCGGGCATCTTTTTTCGATCGGCAAACACCAGCTTCGATCTGCGATCTATAGCGATCGATTTGAATACCTCGGCAGTCTCGTGTTGATACTCACTAACGACCACTGGAACACCGGGCTTGATAATTCCACCCTTTTCAAAGGCGATTTTATCCAATGTATTACCTAGCATGTCGGTGTGGTCAAAACCAATATTGGTAATCAACGACACTTCTGGAACAATAATATTGGTAGAATCCAAACGGCCTCCCAAGCCTACTTCAACAACAACGATATCCAATTCCTGTTCGGCAAAATATTGGAAAGCCATGCCTACCGTCATTTCAAAAAACGACAACCGATTCGCTTCGAGAAAAGATTTGTGTTCTTGAATAAAATCAACAACGAATTGC
The DNA here is from genome assembly GCA_947493175.1 of uncultured Flavobacteriaceae bacterium. Taxonomy (GTDB): domain Bacteria; phylum Bacteroidota; class Bacteroidia; order Flavobacteriales; family Flavobacteriaceae; genus Pelagihabitans. Next base: position 1,013,515 of record CANLQD010000003.1, read on the forward strand.
TCGCTCACCGGATTTCCGTTGATGCGTATTCGTTCTCTAAAGTCTTTCAAGTGGGGCGAAGTGTACAAGCCTACCTGATAACCTGCTTCCTGAAGAACAGATGCCAACATATGGCTACTAGATCCTTTGCCATTGGTTCCCGCAACATGAATACTTTTGAATTCTTTTTCGGGATGGCCCAAATGTTTAGACAGTGCCTGAATTTTATCTAATTTGTGATTGAGGGCCGATTTTCCTTGTTGTTGGTACATTGGAAGTTGGGCGAACATCCAATCGAGCGTTTCTTTGTAAGTCACTTACTCTCCCAATTTGAAGTTGACAACAACGAACCCCACTTGTTGGTTGGGAGCCTTGGAATCCAGGTTCCATTTGTGCATAAAGGCAGTTTTCTTGGCAGGTTCTAGCAGACAAGCAGCATTATTGGTCGTACCCTTGACCCCGGGTGTAGCGCTAATTACTTTTCCATTTCTATCGACTACAATCTTTACGACCACACGCCCCTCTTGGTTACATTCTTGCTGTACTTTTCCTTTACTGACCAAGGAACGTCCGTTCAACCCGTATCCTCCAGTACCACTGCCCGAACCGGGACTACCATAATAACTAGTAGCATAGGGGTCACCATCGGTACTTCCTTTATCCCCAGAACGGTTGTCATCTCCCTCAGAACCTGAGGCAGTGCCATCCGATTTGTTGAGTCCACCCATTAGCTCATCGAGTTTTTTCTTTTTGGCTTCTTGTTCGCGTCTTGCTTTTTCTTCAGCCTCTTGTTTTTGTTGTGCAATTCGGGCTGCTTCGGCCTTTTTGCGCTTCTCGGCATCTTCGGCCTTTTTCTTCGCCGCCTTAGCCGCTTCATCGGCCCTACGTTTCTTCTCTTTTGCCTGTTTTACTTTAATGGCTTCCTCGTCCTCACTGGTAAGTACTTTTTCGGATGGGGCTTCTTTGGCAACAACTTCTTCTGGGGTTTCCTCTACTTCTTCAACTACTTCCTCTGCCACTGCTTGTTCCTGTTTGGTCGGTTCTACAGGAGGTGTGTCAAGCGGTTCGGAACGTACACGCTCTTTTGGTTGTACTTGTCCACTACCAAAATTAGTGGTTCCAAAATTCACTGAGATTCCGTTTTCGATGGGAGGGTCCATATAGTTGAGCCCTATATAGAATAATATAAGTAGCAGCACACTCAGCAGCAAAGTCGTAAGTGTGAACGATTGTTTTTTGTGTCTCGTATCTAGCAACGACATTAGTTGGGTCGCACGGCCAAGATAACTTTGTAATTATTCCTATTGGCGATATCCATGACGTTGACCGCTTCTTTTATGGCAACGCTCTCTTCTGCCCTAAGTATAATCGTTGGCTTTTCTTGTCCTTCCAGTGCCTTTTTTAATTCAATTTCTATGTATTCTCCGTTGATTCTCTCGTTGTTCACAAAATACTGTAAGTTCTTGTCGATACTTACTGAAACATTTTGTGTATTGGTAGACTTTCCCTTTGCCTTTGGAAGTAGTAAATCCAACGCATTGGGGGAATTGGCCGTAAGCATAAAGAATATCAATAACAGAAAAACAATATCTGTCATCGACGACATACTAAAATCTGGACTTACCTTATTTCTTCCTTTTAGTTTCACGTTCTATGTGATTTTAAGAACCTTATCTATTTCTGAACTTTATTAATACAACTCACTCCTATCTTTAGAAAAGAGAAAAAAGAGCTCAGAATACAGAGCGAAGGTTTCAAATTTCAAGAAATAGACTGCTAATTTTCAATCTTTTTCTTTTGTCCTTTCTCTTTGTTCTTTTTAAAGCGGTTCGTTCAACAAATCCAAGAATTCAACTGCGTTGGCCTCCATTTTATGAACTACCTTATCGGTTCTGTTTACCAAATGATTGTAACCCATATAGGCAATAATACCAACAATCAATCCTGCCACGGTAGTCGTCATGGCCGTATAAATACCAGAAGCCAAAGACCCCATTTCGGCCTGTCCGCCGCTGGTCGCCATTTGGTGAAAAGCCAAAATCATACCAATAACGGTTCCTAAAAACCCGATCATCGGGGCGGCTCCCGCCACTGTTGCAAGAACACTGACATTTTTCTCTAATTTATAGACTTCCAAAGTACCTGCATTTTCAATAGCGGTATTGATGTCGTCGAGGGGTTTTCCGATTCTGGAAACTCCTTTCTCCGTTAATCTGGCTACTGGCGAATCGGTCTGGGCGCATAACATCTTAGCAGCATCAAGCTTGCCATTGGATACATAGTCCCGTATCTGATTCATAAAGTTCTTGTCTATTTTAGAAGCTGCCTTGATCGCTAAAATTCGCTCGAAATAAATGTAAAGTGCTACTCCCAGCATTACAAAAAGTACTGAAATAATGAGAATACTGCCCGTACCTCCATTAAAAATTAAATCGATGACCGATAGTGTCTTTTCTTCCGAAACCAATTCCCCTACTTCGGGGTCTTGTGCCATGTCTTGAAACAATAACATATACATTCTCTTCTTAAGGTTGCCTTAATAACGGTATTTTGTCGATTAAATTATGCGTTCAAGACAAAATCTCTAATAAGTATAAACGTGCCGGCACCAGCTACGAAACCTACCAAAGCCAACCAACTAATTTTTTTGAGGTACCAAAAGAAATCGATTTTCTCCATACCCATGGCCACAACACCCGCTGCAGAGCCTATGATGAGCATGCTTCCGCCGGTTCCCGCAGAATAGGCGATAAAGTGCCATAAGGGGTCATCCATCAATTGGGCGAACATTCCCATACTGGCAGCAACTAGGGGTACATTATCAATAATTGCGGAGCCTACGCCGAACAACATAACCACGATATCGGTATTGGGAATCGCCGTATTTAGACTTTCGGCATAATGGAACAACATACCCAACGATTCCAAGGCTGCGACCGCAAGCAAAATCCCTAAGAAAAACAAGATACTGGGAAGCTCAATTTTTGAAAGGGAATGATGCACCGGGCTATGATGCCCTGTCGTGTCATGTCCCTCTCCATCGATCGACGAAATACTGAACTTGGAGCTACTATAGATTTCCGCAAAAGTGGCAACGATCGCCAAGGACAACATCATACCTACGTACGGGGGTAAATGGGTCACAGTCTTAAAAAAAGGAACAAAAACAATGGCACCCAATCCTAGGTACAACATCAAGGCCCCGTGTTTTGATTTAGGCTCTTCCAATTCATCAATATCACTATCGATATTCCCTTTAAATGCTTTGAAGCGACTTGCCAGAAAAACAGGAACTACCATACAGACGATCGACGGCACCAATACATGTTCTATGAGCTGTAAGGCCGAAACCTTATTGGCAATCCATAACATGGTTGTCGTGACATCGCCAATAGGTGACCAAGCACCACCTGCATTCGCAGCAATAATGATGATTCCTGCGAACCAAAGACGGGTTTCCCTATCACTGATCACTTTCTGCAAAATAGTGATCAATACGATAGTAGCGGTAAGGTTATCGATAATCGCCGATAGAATGAAGGCCAAAATCGAAAACAACCAAAGTAACTTTCGCTTACTTTTTGTACGTATAAAGCCCTTTATTGTGGCAAAACCATCAAAATAGTCGATGATCTCTACAATGGTCATAGCACCCAGTAAGAAGACCAGTATCTCCGCTGTTTTTCCCAGATGATGGAGCAAAATTTCATCGATGTGGGTGGGTTCGAGCTCTCTCAGTTCAGCGTTCACCTCAAAAACATCCATATGTGATAATGCGATGATCGCCCATAAAATGGCCATCATGGCCAAAGCGGGAATCAGCTTATCGATTTTCAAATTATGCTCCAGGGTAATCGCCAGATACCCCGCTAAAAAGACAATGATGATAATGGTCTCCATATCAGGTCGGTTTTTATATTAGTTGTTTTAGTGCTATTTCAAATCCGGTTTCGCAGATGTTCGTTTTCGACGGATTTTGCTTAAAGATATTCAAAATTGCTTTTCGAATGGTATCGGAAGTGTCTTTAAATATTAAATCATCATCCATCCCGACCCTTTTTTCCATAAAATAGGCGAAAACACGGGCCATACCACAGTTGCTCACAAAGTCTGGCAGCAAACTTACCCTCCCATCGGTATACTCCATGATCGGCCCAAAAAAGATTTCCTTGTCGGCAAAAGGCACATTGGCACCAGAGGATATCACCTCGAGTCCGGTATCGATCATTTTTGTAATCTGCTCCTTAGTCACTAAGCGAGAAGCGGCGCAAGGCATAAAAATTTCGGTTGGCAACGTCCAGATACGTTCATTGATTTCTTCAAACGGAATCATCGTATCGGCATCTGCCATTAAACTGTTTCCTTTTTTGTTCAAGAAAAAGTGTTGTATTTCCTCAAACGAAAATCCATCTTCATTTATAACCCCTCCGGCCCGGTCGATGATACCTACTACCTTAGCCCCCATTTGCGCCAAATAGTAAGCAGCGGCCGATCCGACATTGCCAAAACCTTGGATCACGGCTCTCTTTCCCATGACATTACCTCCATAGATATCATAATAATGGCGCACTGCTTCCGCTACGCCAAAGCCGGTAATCATATCGGCCACAGTGTATTTTCTGGTGATATCCGGAGTGTATTTCACATTTTCCAAAGGTTTAATAACACCCAAACGCAGCTGTCCGATACGATTGATCTTATCGGCTTCGGTGGGTTTAAAATGTCCATTAAAGACCCCTTCCTGCGGGTGCCACACCCCTGCATCTTCGGTAATAGGTATTACCTCATGGATTTCATCGACATTCAAATCACCTCCCGTACCATAATAGCTTTTTAATAAGGGTGCCACGGCATTGTACCAACGTTCCAACACCCCTTTTTTTCTGGGATCGTGCGGATTAAAATTAATCCCCGACTTTGCACCGCCGATCGGAGGACCGGAAACGGTGAATTTTACTTCCATGGTTTTTGCAAGGGAAAGTACCTCGTTCATATCAAGACCTTCCCGCATTCGGGTACCACCACCTGCAGCTCCACCCCGGAGCGAATTAATAACCGTCCAACCTTCCGCTTCTGTCTCGGAGTCTTTCCAATTAAAAACGATTTCGGGTTGTTTTTCTTCATATGCCTTAAGTAATTCTTTCATTCCAAATTGATTTAATGAACTCCTATTGAGTTCAATATACTATGTGATCATTTTTCGTTAAGTCTCCTTCTATTTCCAACTTTCTTATTTCCCCCGAATGGGGGTTACTGCTGATCCATAATCTTACCATTTAAATCAATTTGAAAAAAATTGACGAAAAACAAATATAAAAATTTGATGTGGGATTCAACGATTTTAAAACCGCTTTAAAACTCCATTTTTTTATAGCCTAAAACTGCTTCGTATATTCGAACTTTTGGAACATACCACTATCTTTGCACGAAGTCAAAAGCACTGGCAAAGAGACCTGCAGACAAACCCTGACCATAAACTTCAGGACAAGTCCCGGTATCAATACCAACATCGACCCAAAACTGACTTGGGTGGATTCGACCAATGCATAGCGGTATGTTCAAGGCTTTTGAATTTAGGGTTTCACTAATAAAATTTTCTTATATGGATTTTTCACTATCGGAAGAACACTTAATGATACAACAGGCAGCTAGGGATTTTGCGCAGAACGAATTACTTCCTGGAGTTATCGAAAGAGACGAAGCACAAAAATTCCCCTTGGAGCAGGTTAAAAAATTAGGGGAATTAGGCTTTATGGGGATGATGGTGGATCCGACTTACAATGGTAGCGGTATGGACTCCCTATCCTATGTCATTGCCATGGAGGAACTTTCAAAAATAGATGCATCGGCCTCTGTAGTCGTATCTGTGAACAACTCCCTAGTGTGCTACGGATTGGAAGCCTATGGTACGGAGGCACAAAAGCAAAAATACTTGACACGACTCGCTTCCGGTGAAATCATCGGAGCCTTTTGTTTGTCGGAACCCGAAGCAGGTAGCGATGCCACCTCGCAAAAAACAACGGCGATCGACAATGGGGACCACTATATCTTGAATGGAACCAAAAACTGGATCACCAATGGAAATAGTGCCGAGGTGTATCTCGTAATTGCCCAAACCGATAAGGAAAAAGGCCATAAGGGCATTAATGCATTAATAGTTGAGAAAGGAACACCTGGATTTGAGATAGGACCCAAAGAAAATAAACTGGGCATTCGAGGTAGCGACACACATTCGCTCAACTTCAATGATGTAAAGGTTCCTAAGGAAAACCGAATCGGAGAGGATGGTTTTGGATTTAAATTTGCCATGAAAACCCTTTCGGGAGGACGTATCGGTATCGCAGCACAGGCCTTGGGAATCGCAGCGGGAGCCTATGAACTGGCCCTTAAATATTCAAAGGAACGCAAAGCCTTTGGGACGGAAATCAGCAATCATCAGGCAATCGCCTTCAAATTGGCCGACATGCATACACAAATAGCCGCTGCCCGGCACCTGGTGTACAAAGCTGCTTGGGATAAGGATAATGGCCACAACTATGACCTTTCAGGAGCTATGGCCAAATTATATGCTTCCCAGGTCGCAATGGAAACCACCGTCGAGGCCGTACAGATTCATGGTGGCAATGGTTTTGTAAAAGACTATCATGTAGAACGGCTGATGCGCGATGCCAAAATCACCCAGATTTATGAAGGCACTTCGGAAATACAAAAAATCGTTATCTCGAGAGGTATTTTAAGGGATTAAAAAACTGTACAAAAATACATCGATTGTTTTCCTATGTTCCTTTTTGCGCCCGCTTTGCTAAGAAGCCCGAGGATTCTGGATATACCGCCGCTATAGCCACACCCGAAGATTTTTATCGTACAGGTTGTAAAACTCATCTCTAACCAGCAACAATGGCTTACATCTTCGAAGCTTAGGGGGTAAACACACATTTCAAAGCGGCCTCCAATGGGGCATCGCTTTTTCCTATCTATAATCCTTTCCGGACACAAATTTAGCAACTAGCGAACAACCCCCTTTTTTTGAGGGTATATGCTCAAAATAAATCTATATACCCTAAAATATCATGTATTTTCAAGGGGCATATCCCAATCCCCGTATCCTCTTGAACAATTACACCCCCTAAAACTGCCTGTTATTTTCTTTTTAAGTCCAATTTTGATAGAATCTCAAAATTACCCTTAATAAAATCTTAATTTGAATATTTTTCAAGGTTTTAATTGAAACCATGATTTTTTTGTTTGATTTAAAAAAAATCGTTGATTATAATTCAGACAAAACTATATTTTTGAAGAAATACCATAATTTATGACGTTGAAGAAGCAAGGGTTATACCTTCCGGAATTTGAACACGATAATTGCGGAGCGGGTTTTATTTGTAGTTTAAAAGGAAAGAAGTCAAATGATATTATTCATAAGGCACTTGAAATTCTGGATAAGCTGGAGCATCGTGGCGCAGTGAGTGCAGATGGGAAAACAGGGGATGGTGCCGGAATTTTAATCGACATTCCCCATGATTTTTTCCAAGCGGTTTGTGACTTTGATTTACCAGCACCGGGTGCCTATGCCGTAAGCAACATATTTCTTCCCCAAAAAGAAAATCAACGAAACTTTTGTATTGCACTGTTCGAAGAAAACATTAAAAAGCAAGGGCTTCGATTATTGGGTTGGCGCGATGTTCCGGTCAATCGGTCCGTACCAGGTCGAATCGCCATGGAAACCGAACCTTTTGTGAAGCAAGTCTTTATCGCTAAAGAAAGTAGCGAACAAGACGAATTTAATTTCAATTTAAAACTATTCGTTGCCCGAAAGGTAACGGAACATTCGATTCTCAATTCAAAACTATCGGAGAGCAAGTTCTTTTACGTTCCCAGCCTCTCCACAAAAATCATCATTTTCAAGGGCCTGTTGATGCCAAAAGATATAAGTCTTTATTACAAAGACTTGATGGACCCCAGGGTCGTTACCCGACTATCTCTCGTACACCAGCGGTTTTCTACCAACACTTTTCCTACCTGGGATTTGGCACAACCATTTCGCTACATGTGTCACAATGGCGAAATAAATACCTTGAGGGGCAATGTTACCCGAATGCGTTCTCGCGAAGAGTTGCTGCAAAGCGATTGGTTTGGCGAAGAGATAAAAAATGTTCTTCCGATTATTCTGCCGGGCAAATCCGATTCCGCTACTATGGATATGGTGGTAGAATTATTGCTGATGACGGGCCGTTCCTTACCCGAAGTAATGATGATTTTGGTACCTGAAGCATGGGAAAAGAATACCGATATGTCAGAGGCCAAAAGGGCCTTTTATGAATACAACTCTTGCATGATGGAGCCGTGGGACGGACCTGCCTCCATTCCCTTTACCGATGGCAACTACATCGGGGCCGTATTGGATAGAAACGGATTACGGCCGTCGAGATATTCAGTAACCAAAGACGGTTACGTGATCATGTCTTCCGAAACCGGCGTGGTCGATATTGCCCCTGAAAATGTTGAATTCCATGGCCGTTTAGAGCCTGGGAAAATGTTTTTGGTAAACATGCAGGAAGGCCGTATCGTTAATGACGAGGAAATCAAGGAAGAGATAGCGAATCGCCATCCGTATAAAAAATGGCTAGATGACAATTTGGTACACCTGAGGGACATTCCCTATAATGATTGCCCATTATTTCTTGGCGAAGCCTCCCTTGAAAAAAGGAAATCGGCCTTTGGTTACACCTTGGAAGACATCAATACCATTATCTTACCGATGGGAAAAAATGCTAAAGAACCTATCGGGTCAATGGGGTCGGACACACCTATTGCGGTTCTGTCCCAACGACCTCAATTGATTTACAACTATTTTAAACAGTTGTTCGCACAGGTAACCAACCCACCGTTAGACGGCATCCGTGAGGAACTCATAACCGATATAAGCCTCACCTTGGGTAGTGACCAAAACATCTTTGATTTCAATGAGCTGCACTGCCGTAAATTGAAAATCCAAAATCCGGTAATTTCAAAAGAGGATTTGGATAAGATCAAAAATTACGACGCCAGTCCGGATTATAGAGTGACTTCACTTCCTATACTTTATGAAATACAAAAAGGCTACAATGGCTTGGAAAATGCGCTGGAAGCCATTCTCGAAAAAGCTGAGAAGGAAATCGACCTTGGCACCAACATCATTATTCTTTCCGACAGAAATGTGAGCGAGACAATGGCTCCGATTCCGGCCCTTCTGGCCTGTTCTTATGTGAACAGTGGTTTGCAAAGGTTGGGCAAACGCTCCAAACTGAGCGTCATTATTGAATCTGCCGAACCTAGAGAGGTGCACCATTTTGCCTTGTTGTTCGGTTTTGGTGCAAGTGCCATCAATCCCTATTTGGTGAATGAGATCATTGCAGAGCAGATAGAAGAAAACGATATTACCGATGTTAGTTTTGAAGAAGCCGTTAAAAACTACAACAAAGCAATCGGAAAGGGTATCCTTAAGGTGATGAACAAAATCGGAATATCGACCTTGAATTCTTACAGGGGTTCACAACTGTTCGAATGTATTGGAATCAACACTAAGGTAGTAGATAAATATTTCCCAAATACCCCAACACGTATTGAAGGTATTGGGCTTTACCAGATTGAGAAGGAAATCGCCAAGAGACATGCGAAAGCCTTTGCCGAGAAAGAAGTTGCGGCCAATCTAGACCTAGAAATGGGTGGGGAGTATCGATGGAGAAGAGATGGAGAAAAACATATGTTTAATCCCCTATCGATTGCAACTCTTCAGAAAGCGGTACGTAACAACGAGCCGAACACCTATAAGGAGTTTTCCCAAATGGTGAACGAACAATCCAAAAACTTGATGACCATAAGGGGCCTCTTTGAATTTTCGAACTTCGATCCTATTCCCATAGAAGAGGTTGAGCCCTGGACCGAAATCGTGAAACGCTTTAAGACGGGGGCGATGTCCTATGGATCCATTAGCCAAGAGGCACATGAGAACCTTGCCATTGCCATGAACCGTATCGGCGGCAAGAGCAACTCGGGCGAGGGTGGTGAAGATGTGGAACGTTTTTACAAGAACGCCTCGGGAGACTGGCGAAATAGCGCCATTAAACAAGTAGCATCCGGGAGATTTGGCGTTACTTCCAACTACCTCACCAATGCTCAGGAAATTCAAATCAAAATGGCCCAAGGGGCAAAGCCGGGAGAGGGCGGGCAATTACCAGGGCCCAAGGTAAATCCTGCAATTGCCAAAACAAGAAATTCGACTCCATACGTAGGGTTGATTTCTCCTCCTCCCCATCACGACATCTATTCTATTGAAGATCTTTCGCAATTGATTTTTGATTTAAAGTCGGCGAACCGCGAAGCGCGTATCAATGTTAAGTTAGTTTCCGAAGTGGGCGTAGGAACCGTCGCCGCGGGCGTTTCAAAAGCGAAAGCGGACGTGGTCTTAATTTCAGGATTTGACGGAGGTACCGGGGCTTCCCCGTTGACTTCCCTAAAACATGCCGGACTTCCTTGGGAACTTGGAATTGCCGAAGCACAGCAAACGCTGGTCATGAACGATTTGCGGAACAGAATCGTACTGGAATGCGACGGACAGTTAAAAACCGGACGCGATGTAGCGGTAGCCTGTTTATTGGGTGCCGAGGAATTCGGATTTGCAACCGCCCCCTTGGTTGCTTCAGGCTGTATCATGATGCGCGTTTGTCATCTGAACACCTGCCCGGTCGGGATTGCTACTCAAAATCCAGAATTGCGCAAAAAGTTTGAAGGCAAACCCGAGCATGTTGTCAATTATATGTATTTCGTTGCCCAAGAGTTACGGGAAATAATGGCACAACTTGGTTTCCGTACAGTGAACGAAATGGTGGGGCAAGTGCAAAAGTTAGACCGCAACAAAGCCATTGACCATTACAAATCGGCCGGAATTGATTTGACCCCTATTTTGCACGAGGTCGATGTTCCCGCTGGCACCAAATTTTACAACACACAAAAACAACAGCACGATATCGATCGATCTATTGAGTTCGATATCATTGAGAAGGCCAATCCGTCATTGTTTAGGAAAGAAAAACTAGCCCTTGATTTTCCTATTCGCAATACGGATCGTGCGGTAGGAGCAATCATTAGTAATGAGATTTCAAAAATTTACGGAGCTCAGGGCTTACCCATAAACACCCTCAAGGTCAATTTCACCGGATCCGCGGGACAAAGTTTCGGAGCCTTCGCAACAAGAGGATTGACCCTAACAGTGAACGGGAATACCAATGACTATCTGGGAAAAGGACTGTCAGGTGCCAAATTGGTCATAAAAGTACCCGATGGGTCGACCATTGTACCCGAAGAAAATGTTATCACCGGAAATGTTACCCTCTATGGTGCAACAGCAGGCCGTGCCTACATCAATGGAAAGGCAGGAGAACGGTTCTGTGTTCGTAATTCAGGTGCCAAGACAGTGGTAGAGGGCATTGGCGATCATGGCTGTGAATACATGACCGGAGGCGTTGCCGTAATTCTAGGAGAAGTAGGCAGAAACTTTGGTGCGGGAATGAGTGGTGGTATCGCCTATGTCTATGACCCGAACAAAACCTTTGAGAATAAATGCAACAAAGAAGCATTGAATCTATTGGCGGTGGAAGAAGATCAAGACATTGAGCAGCTCAAAGACCTGATCGAAAGCCATTACAACTATACAATGAGCCCTTTAGCGCAACGTATTCTCGAAAACTGGGAAAGTTGCTTAAAAGACTTTGTGAAGGTATTCCCAGAAGAATATCGCCAAGCATTGATCCGCTTGGAAAATGAAAAATTACAAACCATATAAATCGAAACATGGGCAAGATAACAGGATTTTTGGAATTCGATAGAAAAGTAGAAGATTACGCTCCGGCCGAGGAGCGTGTAAAACATTATAAGGAGTTTACAGTTCCCTTGAAGGAAACCGAGCTTAAAAATCAAGGTGCCAGATGTATGGATTGCGGTATTCCCTTTTGTCATAGTGGGTGCCCATTGGGAAATTTAATTCCCGACTTCAATGATGCGGTTTACCGTGGCAAATGGGAAAAGGCGGCGAACATCCTACATTCTACCAATAATTTCCCTGAGTTTACCGGTCGCTTATGTCCAGCCCCCTGTGAGGAGGCTTGCGTTCTTGGTATCAACGAAGACCCGGTATCTATTGAGAATATTGAGAAAAACATCGTAGAAAAGGCATTTGAAAAGGGGTGGATTCAACCCCTACCTCCAGAGACCCGAACTGGAAAAAGGGTTGCCGTTATTGGTTCAGGTCCGGCAGGACTCGCAGCTGCTCAGCAGTTAAATCGCGCAGGCCATTTGGTGACCGTTTTTGAGCGGGATGAAAAACCGGGCGGACTTCTACGTTACGGGATTCCTGATTTTAAAATGGAAAAGCATATTATAGATCGTAGGCTGAAGGTTTTGGAAGAAGAAGGTATCGAATTCCAATGTGGTGTGCATGTCGGGGTCGATATGAAGTCAGAAGACTTAAAAAACGAGTATGACGCCATTGTATTATGCGGAGGGGCGACCGTTCGAAGAAATCTACCTATTGAGGGCGCCGATTTGAAAGGAGTAGTACAAGCCATGGATTTTCTTCCACAGAACAATCGGAGGGTCGATGGCGTAAAGAAATTTGAAAATGAAATTTTAGCAAACGATAAAGACGTCATCGTTATTGGGGGTGGAGATACAGGCTCTGACTGTATTGGAACCTCCTTTCGTCAAGGGGCAAAATCGGTCTCTAATTTCGAAATCATGCCAATGGCGACCGCGGAACGACCCGAAGGGCAACCATGGCCCTATTGGCCCATGCGTTTGCGCACTAGCTCATCTCACAAAGAAGGAGCCGAACGTTTTTTCAGTATATCGACCAAGAAATTTGTCGGAGATAAGGAAGGAAACCTTACCGGACTCATAACAGCTGAAGTAGAATGGATAAAGCAGCCGGGTAAACGTCCTATTTTAAAAGAAGTAGCGGGCACTGAAAAGGAATGGAAATGTGAGCTAGCACTGCTAGCCCTTGGTTTTACAGGTTCTGAGATGACGATTGCCGAGCAACTTGGGTTAGCCGTCGATACCCGAACCAATATCAAGGCATCTGAAAACAATTACCAAACGAATATACCTAGTGTGTTTGTTGCGGGCGACCAACGAAGGGGACAGTCGCTTATTGTTTGGGCCATTTCTGAAGGAAGACAAGCAGCGCATCATATCGACTCCTATTTAATGGGAAAATCGTATTTACCGTTAAAAGGTGAGGGTGATTTACCTAGAGTATAACAAGAAGTTCCCTTTTTTTTGAATTAGTCTGGAAAAGCCGTCTACCTCATTGGACGGCTTTTTTTAGTTATATGTGGTACCACTCTGAATTGATCAAGTCTATCTTTATACGGTTCGATAGTCGGTATAATGGTGGTAGTGATCATTGTACATCCCAAGCACTCAAATTTTCACCGTATCATCGGCTTTGCACTACTTTCCGCCCTTGTATTTTATATAGTAAACTACCTCGGGATAAGCCCACTAAACATTGAAAGGAGATTCGGCATTTAATTTCGATTCTCGAGTAAACATTCTCATTTCTAAGATGTCTCGTTGGGAAGAAACTCCGACCTATAGTCCCCGGTCGTTGGTTTTGATCGCATAAAAAAAACCCCGACGCTCTGATGAGGTCGGGG
>CANLQD010000004.1 GCA_947493175.1 uncultured Flavobacteriaceae bacterium
TTGCCGTTGGGGATGGTGTCTGAACATCCCTGTCCCGCCCCCTCCACCGATACGACCAGGTTTGCAAATCTTGCGGCACCGGCCTTGTCCCATTGGTTGAAGTTGGGGAACAGCCAAATATCGAGCGTGCTGGTGCCAGAGGGCACGGTGATCGTCCCGCCCTGTGTCGACCATGCGCTCGCGAAGTTCCTTGTGAGCAGGCTGGTGTTGGCCCTATTGTCCCGTACCACCTGTAGCTGGGCCTTTCCCGTCATGTTCTTTCCGTCGATGCTGATGTTGATTCGCTGTCCTGGCAGGATTCCCTTTTCCTCGAGGTCTATCTGTACCATGTGCCTTGCCCATGGCTGTCCCGTGGGCCCGGAGAGTTCCACGGCGCACGGCGCACCGTTTGTGTCCGAGGTCTCGGCCCTGCTGTCGATCCCGCCAAAGGATGACCGGTCGGGCAACGGGAGTGCCGTATTATTGTTAGCAAGAACCGACGGACAAGCAAGCCCTGTATTTTCACAGGAAATATCGTTAGTTGACCAGAATGCAAAATAGCGTCCCACATCGGTAAATTCCCCGCCTATATAAAGATTTCCATCCATCCATACCAAATCATCAATATTTGAATTTGTTCCAACATCTGTTCCGGGGCCCAAAGCCTTAAATTGATTGTTCGAAGAGCTCCATTGGGCCAAACGGTTCATTACCAAGTTTGTACTACCGCCATTAGAAGCGGTGCCAAAAGTTCCCCCCAAATAAATATGCGTCCCATCAGAGGTAATAGCACGAACCTCGCCCCCAGCAATATTATTGCCTAACACTGTATGACTGCCATTGGAGAGATTGTAACGACCTACATAGTTTTGACCTCCTACATAGAGCGAACCGTTAATTTCCTCAATTTCTTTTATGAACAAAGAATTGGCACCGTCGTAAGAGTTCCATTTACTGCCATCGAAGCGGGCAATACGATTGGCAGCTGTACCTCCGATAGCAGTGAAATTGCCGCCTATAAAAACATCGCCGTTCGAAGCAACTTCGATTGCCCTGACCTCATTATTGGGAAAGGTGTTCATGTTTGTCCAAGAACTTCCGTTGAATTTTGCAAATTTGGAAATCGAGACACCCGAAACCCGGGTGCTAGCACCCACAAAATAAACGGCTCCATCAGTGTCACTATCGATTTCAAAGACCACACCGGAGGAATCATGATCTATGATTTGGCCATTCGAAATTTGAGCCAGATTTTTCGTTGGGATTCCGTTGATATTGGTAAAGTTACCCCCGATCCAAACATCTCCAGTGGCAGTTGCATGAATGTCTTCAACTTCCCCTGAAACGTAGTAGGAAGCGCTAAAACCTGACTCTCGATCGTATGCTACCAATTTGGAAACTTCAAAGCCTTCCGCATCTGTAAAGTTGCCTCCTAACCATACAGTGCCATTTACTTCTGCTACAGTGTTTACACGCCCATTCAAGTTGTTGGAACATGGATCAAATTTTCCTATGCCGTTGACAGCAATAGGCTGATTCGATTGGTTTCCGGTAATCTTAAAGATTGCCCCGGAATTATTGTCAAAATTATAGGCATTTGGCGAATTTGAATCTACGTCATAATTCTGCCCATATCTTAAAAAGTATAGCTCGGTACCACTTTCATTTCGACCAAAAGATACAATAGCCGCATCATCGGGAGAAGTCGTGAAAAGTTTTGCTTGGGATAAACTCTCTGTATTAGTGGCGCGTGTAGGGTCGTTACTATCAGTACCTTCGTTGGCATCAATAGCCCAAACATCTCCACTGATATAATCGGCGAATACGTACTTTCCTTGGATTTCAGAATTCGATAGCGATCCTTCATACACAAAACCTCCGGTGAGTGAAGTAGCAGATTTTGCAAAATAAGGCGGTCTCAAAGTTCCAGAACCTCTAAGTGGTACGGAGGTATCCCTATAAGTGCCTTCCCATCTACCCCATCCGTAATTACTTCCGGCATGCGATGGTTGAATCCTATTTATCTCATCTTGTTGACTGGCACCAACATCGCCGACCCAAAGTTCGTTGCCATGAAAACTAAATTTCCAAGGGTTTCGAAGGCCATAGACCCAAATTTTCCTGGTATCGATATCATCTGAAGAAGCAAAAGGATTAGTTGGAGGGATATAATAGGTGCCGTCGGTGTTGATGCCAATTCTAAGAATACTTCCAAAAATGTGCGACAGATCTTGAGCTCGTTGGTTTCCACTACCGGTAGAATCGCCACCATCACCAATACCCATATACAAATATCCATCCGGGCCAAACTCCATGTGTCCGCCATTATGTGTATGGTGGGTGGTAGGTTTGGTTGCGGTAAAGACTATTTTTCTGGAGCTGGACGTGGCCGAAGGATTTCCTTCTGTAAGCGTAAATTGGGCTAAGTTTACTTTATAAGGCGCAGAACCTGTCATATAGTATAGATAGAACAGGTTGTTGTTTTTAAAATCTGGGTGCAAGGCCATGCCTAACAAACCTATTTCGGTTCCATCTTTTCCAGAATTGACAATGCTTGAGATATTAACAATTAGGGATTTAACACCAGTAGACTCCGCTATTTGATAGATATACCCTGTTTTCTCTACGATAAACAATCTATTGGAGCCATCATTACTAGGCACAATTTCCAGTGGGGTATCAAAGGTAAGATTTGGATAAGCATTTGTATAACCCAGTTGCTGAGCTTTCAAATCAAAAATAAATGTCAAAATAAATACAATACAAAGGTACCCTAGAAGTAGGTTTTTTTTCATTGTGGGGGATTTTAAGGTTACTAATTACTACTAAAACAAAAACATCTCAGATGTAGCAAGGGGCAATACTACATTGATGATGCAATAATATTAATACGTAAGAATTCGTAAAAAAGTTTAGAGATGTGAAAAAAAAGTTTTAAACAACGATTTTATGAAGCATTTCGTCGTTTTTATTTTATTTTTAGAAACACACAAATGTTAAAAAAACAAATAGTAACCTAGTTTTCCAAGGGAAAAAGAGAAGTGGTAGCGAAAATAGCGGAGTTGGTGAGGAAGGTTCGTGCCGCTTTGGATTAGGTATCTTTTATACCTTTAATTTTTTCTTCAAAGAACTCTTATAGACTCTGCCCACTGGTATTTTGGTCGTTCCCATAAAAAGAATGTTCCCAACGATTTTGTCGATTTCCCGATAATTGACGATGTAAGATTTATGTACCTGGGCAAATCGGGATTCCGGTAATTTCTCTAACCAATTTTTGAGAGATTCTAGATATGAGAATTTTCCGCCCCGAGTCGCGACGGTAACATAGTTTTTATCTGATTCAATGTATAGGATTGAGTTGATATCGATTTTGTGCAAGGTCTTATCTACGTTTAAAAAAAGTACCTCGGCATTGTTTTTTGGTGGTTCTTTTCGAAACTCGCTGGGCTTCCAATACTTTCTTATTTTATTGACGGCTTTTAGAAAACGTTCAAATGAAAAAGGCTTTACCAGATAATCACAAATGGTATCGAGTTCAAAACTCTCGACCGCATGTTCATGATAGGCCGTTGTCATAACAATGGCCGGAGGCGTACTTAGGGTTTTGATATATTGTATTCCTGAAATGTCGGGCAGATTAATATCTAGAAAAATAGCATCTATTAGTTGGTGTTGTAAGGTAGTATTTGCCTCAAGTGCCGACTGAAAACAAGCGACCAATTGTAGGTCTGGCAATTTGGCGATATAGTTCTTTAGCACCCTTTGTGCCGGTAGTTCATCTTCAATAATGATACATTTCATGGATTGCTACTTCAAATTTTCTTATCGAAGGTTCAATAGTAACCTTACCTTATAGTTTTCTCCTTCTGTAATGGTTAATTCGTGCTTGTTCCTATACAATATTGCAAGCCGTTTTTGTAGGTTGTTCAGCCCAATTGTTGATTTGGACAGCTTTGTCTCCTTTGGTAATGCCCTGTTGCCGCATTCGCAGATTAGCATGCCTTCTTTCACAGTAATTTTAATGCTAATATTGCTTTTGGCAGTGCTATGTTTAAAAGCATTTTCAATTAGGGTAATGAGTAACAGGGGGGCAATTTGATGGTCCTTGGTGTCAGTTTCAACGTGATAATCGATTCGTTTTAAGTTTTCGGTGCGTATTTTTTGGAATGCAATGTAGTTCTCAATGTAATCCAATTCTTTTTGTAGGGAGATTTTGTGGGCATTGCTTTCATATAGTACATGCTTAAGGTTGTCGGAAAGCATCAAAATCATTCCGGGGACTTCGGCGGGTTTTTCCAAGGAATAGGAGTAAATGGTATTCAAATTATTAAAAAGCACATGCGGATTGATTTGTGATTTCAAATAATGAAGCTCCATTTCAACGCTTTCCTTCTTTATGACCTCTAGTTCATCTTGCTTTTTCAGGTAGCGGTATAACATCCACAAAAAAGAAAAAAAGACGATAGGGACCAAAGTCTGCCAAAGATAGTCAGATAAGCATTTCATAACACTACAGCCGCATTGGGCAAAATAGTTGCAATAGGCCTGAGTTCCCAAAAAAGCGATGGTTCCGATAATCAGTGTATACAGAAAATAGTAGCGCTTACTTATAAAGTAAGGAAGTAGTATCCCATTATTGAGATAAACAATTCCTACCAGTATAAAAAAATACTGTAGAAATGGGTTTTCACTCCAATAGTAGTTCGAAAAAACAAAAAGCGACACGAAAACGAACAACGCCCAGAACAACAGATGTATGAGTGCTTCATAGATACGATGGCTTGAAACGGTCATGGGCGTAAAGTAGCTAAAAAGTATAGACTGTTCAAATATGCTATGCAAAACCCCATTTTGACCATATGAACGACCGGTTATTCCTCATCATGCGCATCATATTGTCTTTCCGGTCGGTTAGATAGCCTTTCTGGCTCTCTATCCAAAAATTTGGTTGCGTTAGAATGACTTCGATAGGTTTGGGAAAACTTAAAACCAGCATATTATGAGAGTTGTTACCTTACTTTTTTTTATGATGTACTTGAACTGTCATGGCCAAGATATAAATCAGAAGGTCATAGAAGCAAATGGGAAGGAAAAGTTGCTGGGGAAGGTCGATAAAAGTGCTTTTCTAGAGGATTCATTTGTTCGTTGGTTCGAGCCCGGGTATTCAGGGTACGAGTTAGATTCTACTACGATAAAAACCTTTAAGGACGATATTGGTAGTTTGCAGATCAAGGTATTCATGGGTACTTGGTGCGGAGATAGCAAACGGGAAACACCCCGTTTTTATAAAATTCTGGAAGCCGCCTCCTTTCCGATGGATCAACTGGCTATGGTGGCTGTAGACTATGTGAAGCCCAACTACAAGAAGAGTCCTGGGGGCGAGGAAAAAGGGCTTAATATCGTGAAGGTACCTACCTTTATCTTTTACAAAGATGGGAAGGAGATCAATCGAATTATAGAATCTCCGGTGATTTCCTTGGAGAAAGATATACAGGCCATAGTAACCGGAAAGAATTATACACCCAATTACAACAAGGTGCGATTGGTTCCTATGGATTAATTAAATACTATTCAGGATGTGGGTTGCTTTTTCCAGTGTTTCTTCCGTTTTGGCAAAACAAAAACGCAGTAGCCCATGATCTTCGTTGTTTTGATTGAACGAAGAAATGGGAATACAAGCCAACTTATGATTTTTTATAAGCCTTTCTGCCAGGGCCTCGTCTGATTCGTTGCTCCATCCAGAGTAGTCTAATAATTGAAAATAAGTACCTTGGGAAGGTGTGAACTTGAATTTAGGGTTGTTTAGACGGTTTAGAAAGAAATCCCTTTTTTCCTGATAGAAAAGGGATAGGCCTGTGTAGATTTCCTCATTTTTGAGGTACTGGGCCATCGCGCGTTGCACGGGATGGTCAACTGAAAAAACGGCAAACTGATGGGTCTTTAAAAACTCTTTCATCAAAGCTTCCGGAGCAACACAATAACCCATTTTCCAACCGGTCACATGAAACGTTTTTCCGAAGGAGGCACAGACAAAGCTTCTTGAGGCCAAGTCATCGAATCGTGAGGCACTTTCATGTTGCCGACGATCAAAAACAATATGCTCGTACGCTTCGTCACTTACCAAGATAACATTGGTAGGCCTCAATATTTCTTGTAATTGTAGCATATCTTCCTTGGAGAAAATGGTGCCACTTGGGTTATGGGGTGTATTGATGATGACCAATCGGGTCTTGGAAGTTATTTTGCGTTTAAACTCGCTCCAATCTACCTTAAAATCTTTGTTGTTCAACTGCAACAGCACAGGAATGCCACCATTTATCTCGATTGAGGGCTCATAACAATCGTAGGCAGGTTTTAACACTATAACTTCATCGCCGGGATGAACAAAAGCCGTAATGGCCGTAAAGATGGCCTGTGTTGCCCCCACTGTCACGGTAATTTCTTTTTCTGGGTCGTACGTTCGCTGATGTAGTCGTTCTATTTTTTGAACAATCGCTTCCCGCAACCCGTAGTAGCCTTGCATTGGGGCGTATTGATTGTAACCTTCCCTCATGGCTTTTGCCACGAGTTCGATCAGGATGTTGTCGACCGGGAAATTGGGAAATCCTTGCGAAAGATTGAGCGCGCCATGCTGTCTAGCGAGATTTCCAACTCTTGTAAAAATGGTGGTTTTTACATGGGGAAGTTTTGAATCAAAATTGTTTTTTGAGATAATCATACATGCGTTCCGATACACTCAAAAATAAGTAAATAAGCCATTGATTCGATTCAAAGACAGTTCAATTTACTATTACAGTAGTCGGTTCAGGTATTTTTTATCCCCTTCGGCCTGTAGTTGCTTGGCCAATGAATTATCAAAAGCAACTCTGATGAGGGCCTGAATGGCCTTGGAGTTTCCTTTGGTTAAACTGTTGGTTCGGTAGATAACATCCCTGATAGTGGAGAAGCTTACGCTGGTGCGACTGGCGACATTAGCGTAGTCGTCCTTGCTGGTATTTCTTCGTAGGGTAATCGACAGCCGTTCATCTAGGGGTTTTCCGAAATCATCTTCATTGAATTTCATGTTAGTGGGTATTTAAGGTTATTGTTTTCGTGTTATGGATTGCGATACCAAAGTCATCTCAATACTCAATAGGGTTTCATATTTTGCTATATTTGTCTGTAATCGGATTACAGATACATGCAATAATATGTGCTATTGTATTCAATATATGTAAGATTATTACACAATATTATGATTTTATGTTCATACTAAAGCAACTAAGGCGCAAAAAAAATATAAATCAGACCGATTTGGCCGTAGCTATTGGTGTGAGTTTACGTACAATTCAGCTTTATGAGAAGAAAGACGCTAATATTCCTATTAAAAGACTTACAAAAATTGCGCAATACTTTGAAATGACACTTTCCGAGCTTTACAAACTCGAGTTAGAGGAAAGTGAAGGACTGTATGACGTTAACGGCGCTACTGGTGGCAATACGGAGTTGAAAGCACTGGCCAATGGCAAATATTTGACAACGGTTCCCTTGATTACCGAAGATACCCAGAGTACATATATCGCCAATTTTGAAAATGATGATTTTGTACTGAAACGCCCACGTATCAGTTTTCTATTAGCCTACCGGGTGGAAGAGGAATGTGTTGCTTTTGAGATTGGCAATAAAGCGATGGACAATGGAAATATGGATGGAATCCCCTTGAATTCAGTAGTATTAGGGAGATTGGTTTCTAAGAGTGACCTAGCAAAATTGGTAGGGAAACAACGAATTTTCATTATTGTTTACAAGGGTGGTATTTTGTGTAAGGAGATCGTAAAAATCAACGATGAGGAAGATACGATAAGCTGTCATAGTTTTAACACATCTCCAGAGTATGCCGATTTCACTATTCCTATGAAAGATGTTGGACAGCTTTTTGCAGTTGTTAAGAAACAGGTAAATAGTTAGTCGTTAACGGCTACACTTTGCAGATGTGCAATTACTTTCTGTAAACAATGGGTTAATTCTTTCTTTACTTCGCTTTCCCAAAAGCGAAATACGGTAAAGCCTATTTGTTTTAATTCCCGATTCACTTCTTGGTCGCGTTGTATATTACGCTCTATTTTGGCAATCCAGAAGTCTCTGTTCGTCTTTATTTTAGGCTTTCGTTCTTCCCAGTTATAACCATGCCAATATTCACCATCGATAAAAATTACGGTCTTGTATTTTTTAAGGGCGATATCGGGTTTTCCTATTAGCTTTTTGTAGTCAATACGGTAGCGGTAACCGGCAGCGTATAGCGCCTTTCTAAAGGCCAACTCGGGCTTGGTGTTCTTACCTCGTATCTTGCCCATGATCTTTGACCGCTCCGGAGTGGTATAAAAACCGGATTCCTCATTAAAGCGAGGTACTTTGATCCGTTCCTGTGAATAGTCTTTAGGCATATCCAAAAATAAGTAGACCCCGATGGTTTTCAAAACCTTTGGGGTCTAACTTATCACCACATATGTAGTGTCTTTAGCTCTTTTCGAGTTAGGTATTCTTATGCTTTTACCGAAGCAGCCAAATACTCACTGTTCATTAGTGCAATATTCTCTAAAGAAATTCCTTTAGGACATTCTACTTCGCAGGCACCTGTATTGGTACAGTTGCCAAAACCTTCCAAATCCATTTGTCGCACCATGTTTTGAACGCGTTGGGTCGCTTCTACCTGTCCTTGGGGCAGTAAGGCAAACTGCGATACTTTGGCAGAAGTGAATAGCATGGCACTGGCATTTTTACAAGCGGCTACACAAGCACCGCAACCGATACAGGTAGCGGCGTTAAAAGCTTTGTCAGCTATATCCTTTTCAATCGGGATGGCGTTGGCATCCACGGGATTTCCTGAAGTGTTGACCGAGATATACCCTCCGGCTTGTTGTATTCTTTCGAAAGCACTTCTATCAACAATTAAATCCTTGATAACTGGAAAGGCCTTGGCACGCCATGGCTCAATAACGATTTCATCACCATCTTTGAAGCTTCGCATGTGCAACTGACAAACGGTGATTCTGGTATCGGGCCCATGTGCCCTGCCATTGATCATTAATGAACAAGTACCACAAATACCTTCTCTACAATCGTGATCGAATTCTACCGGTTCCTCGCCTTTGTTGATCAACTGTTCGTTGAGCACATCCAACATCTCTAAAAAAGACATATCCTCCTCGATCCCGTTTAAGGGATAATCGACCATTTGTCCTTTCGAATTGGCATCTTTCTGACGCCAGATTTTTAAATGTAATTTCATAGCAAATTTTGTAATTAAGTTACTACGTTAATAAGTTATTTCAGTCTTCTTTAAATTTTGAATCTTTTAGATACCTGATATAACCATTAAGTATTTTTAACGTTTTTTCGTGAATAACTCTATAATCATCTATATCAGTCTTTGATACATAATGTTCATCAAACGCAACGATGACGTAATCGAGCGTCTCTGTTAACGAACCTCGCGCTACTCTGCAAAACTGGATGTTTTCTTGATAATGAAATCTTCCAAACCCCTCGGCTATATTATTCCCAACGGACCTAGAAGGCCTTCTTATTTGACTTTCCAGTACATACATTTCTTTTGAGGGTAATTTAGTTATGATGTTGTTTTTAACAAAATTTCTTAGAATTCGCGCTTCCTTCTAACATGCTAATTCCTCAAAAGATTTAAAGCCTGCCATCAAATAACATAATAACCTAGTAACCCAATAATTTATTTATAAGACCGTGTCTTTAATTCAATATTCTCATAGACCAATTCTTCTTTATGAAGAACAGCGTCTTTGGGCTCTCCCTTGTATTCCCATGAAGAGACAAATTTAAAGTTTTCATCGTCCCGCAGGGCTTCTCCTTCAGGGGTTTGATATTCTTCACGAAAATGACCTCCACACGACTCGTTTCGAGTTAGAGCGTCTTTGGCAAACAGTTCCCCCAGTTCCAAGAAATCGGCCACACGGCCCGCTTTCTCCAGCTCTTGGTTCTTACTATCTATGGTACCTGGTACCTTTACGTTCTCCCAGAAGTCTGCCCGTAATTCGGCAATCTCATCGATAGCCTCTTGTAATTCCTTGGCATTACGGCTCATACCACATTTATTCCACATGATTTTCCCCAATTTTTTATGGTAATAGTCAACGGAATGTTCTCCTTTGCCCGACATCAGCTTTTTCAATCGATCGGTAACGTTGGTTTCAGCCGCATCAAACTCAGGGGAATCGGTCGGGATTTTTCCGGTACGAATATCATTCGACAAATAGTCTCCGATGGTGTAAGGCAATACAAAATAGCCATCCGCCAGGCCTTGCATCAAAGCCGATGCTCCCAGGCGATTTGCTCCATGGTCGCTAAAATTCGCTTCCCCGGCAGCATAGCAGCCCGGAATGGTCGTTTGCAAGTTATAATCTACCCAAAGGCCACCCATTGTATAGTGTACCGCTGGATAAATCATCATTGGAGTTTTATAGGGATTCTGGTCTACGATTTTCTCATACATTTGGAAAAGGTTCCCGTATTTGGCCTCGACTATTTCTTCACCCAATTTTCGAACGGTCTTATTATCAGGATTTTTCATTCCCGAGGTCAATGCCTTTTCTTTTCCATAACGCATAATAGCCGCATCAAAATCGAGGTAGACCGCTTCTCCGGTTTTATTGACACCAAATCCGGCATCGCAACGCTCTTTGGCGGCCCGTGAGGCAACATCCCTTGGAACCAAGTTTCCGAATGCGGGATATCTTCGTTCTAGATAATAGTCACGGTCTTCTTCTTTTAGCTGGGTCGGTTTTAACTTGCCCTCACGAATGGCCTGTGCGTCTTCCAATCTTTTAGGAACCCAGATACGACCATCGTTTCGGAGTGATTCCGACATCAAGGTCAGTTTTGATTGATGGTCCCCAGAAACCGGAATACAGGTCGGGTGAATTTGGGTAAAGCAAGGGTTGGCAAAAAAGGCACCTCTCTTATGTGCCTTCCAGGCGGCCATCACATTGGCCCCCATACAATAGGTGGAAAGGAAAAAGAGATTTCCATACCCCCCCGTCGCCAAGACGACCGCATGGGCCGAATGGCGTTCTATTTCGCCGGTCACCAAATTACGTGCGATGATACCACGTGCCTTGCCATCGACCAAAACTATGTCTAGCATTTCATGCCGTGTATGGGACTGGATTTTACCACGCTGAATCTGCCGGTTCATAGCCGCATAGGCACCTAGGAGCAATTGCTGCCCGGTCTGACCTTTTGCATAAAACGTTCTTGACACCAAAACCCCACCGAATGAGCGGTTATCCAACAACCCTCCATATTCCCTGGCAAATGGCACTCCTTGTGCCACACATTGGTCTATGATATTGGTCGAGACTTCTGCCAATCGATATACGTTGGCCTCCCGGGAACGATAGTCACCACCTTTCACCGTATCATAAAAAAGACGGTATACACTGTCACCATCGCCCTGATAATTTTTAGCGGCGTTCACGCCTCCTTGTGCGGCGATAGAGTGTGCCCTTCTTGGGGAGTCTTGATAGCAAAAGGTCTTTACATTGTACCCAAGTTCTGCCAAGGTGGCTGCAGCGGAACCTCCAGCAAGTCCGGTGCCCACCACGATGATATCGATGTTTCGTTTGTTGGCCGGGTTGACCAGTTCGATGTGGTTTTTATGATTGGTCCATTTATCGGCCAATGACCCTGATGGTACTTTAGAATCCAATATGCCCATATTTTTAATGTGTTATTGGGTTAAGGTGATGGTATATTGCGATAAACGCGAACAATAACGGAACCACTACCGAAAATATTTTTGTGAACGATTTGATGGCCGGTGTGTATTTATTGTTGACCCCCATGGTCTGAAAGGAAGATGCAAAACCATGCAATAGATGTAACGCCAACAGAACAAATGCGACGACGTAAATGACCGTTCTCCAAATCGGTTCAAATTTTTCAACGGTCTCTGCGTAATACCTAGTAGGATCCTCTGGGTTGGCCTCGATATATTTGTAAGCCATTTCATGGATCCAGAAATCATAAAAATGGAGTCCTAAAAAAGCCAATACCACCAGTCCGGAATAAATCATGTTTCTAGATACCCAGGGAGCATTGGCGCTACCCTTATATTTTACGTAGCCTACCCCACGGGCGGCCCTGTTCTGGGCTTCAAGAATAAAACCCATAACAAAATGTACGACCACGCCAATAATCAAAATGGGCTGCATTACAAATTGTACCAAAGGGTTATATCCCATAAAATGGGAGGCTTCATTAAAAAAATCCGGCGAAATCACCGAAGCAAGGTTTAAGGATACATGCAATACGAGAAACAGCACAAGGAAAAGGCCTGAAAGTGCCATCACTACTTTTCGGGCCACCGAAGATTTTACCAATCCGCTCATTAGTTGTTTATTTAGCTTAACAAATTTACGGTACCATCGAGTTATTAACAAGTTTAATAATGGTTTAGTATTTCATTTAGGGAGATTCTAAATTATTGTTCAAAACTTTGGTATGTTTTTATAGAATTTAGGGGACTATATTTAAACAAAAAAGCTCCCGTTTGGAGCTTGCATCAAATAAGTGAAAAGAATCTATGTTTGTTTTTAATCGTTTATCAAATCCAATTCAAAGGTAGTACAGAAATCGCAGGGGTTATCAGGGTGATATCTTCCCGATAATACAGCTTTCTGCTCGTTTTGATTTATTTGTCCAGCAAATGGTATAGGGTCCGCCACTTCTTCATATTGGAATTCCCCCCTGACTTCCTTTCCGTTCAAAGACCAACTACCGAAAAAAGGGAAGGGGCCTATAATTTCGCCTTCCTCATTTTTATTTTGAGTGAACCCGTTAAGTGTTCCATTTTCCTTAAAATCAAATTCTATAACAAAATCTGTTGATCCTTGTAGTACCACATTATGTAAAAGTTCTCCAGAAAAAGTTCCGATCAAAGGATTTTCTAAGGTAACCGGTGTCATTGTCATGCCGGCGTTATTATAAGCAATTACATTAATCGTGTGATTTCCGGGAGGCAACGATTTATTCCATGAAAGCACGCCGGTACTTTCATTTATTGACAATCCTTGAATGGTTTGTTGCATGCCAAACTTTCCCACATGGCCGTTCCAATTTGTTTCTGGGAGATTGCTTTTTCCGGTCGTGTAGAAGGTTGCCTTTAATTCTTTTCCATAGCTTATCTGTGGAATCGCGATTATGTCTTCATCCGAGTTTGAGCATGCCCATAATAGGCACACTGCCAAGATTGCATAAATTTTGTTTCTATTTTTCATAATCACTTTTTTCGTAGCTGCTATTCCAATACCCAAACATCATTGGCATATTGGGGAATACCATTTTCAATCGCTGCCGGGACTATCCCACCGATAAGCCATAGTTGTTCATTATGAACAGTTGCGGTAAGACCTGTTTTTTCTGGAAATGATTCAGAGGTAGCTACTTGCGACCATTTTATTCCGTCATCGCTATACCAGATTTCGTTCGAAAGTCCATTATCGGTAATACCGCCTATGACCCACAATTTGTCATCGAATACAACGGTCGAATGGCCCCTTCTTGGAGAGAAGGATGCATTGGTTGTAGCAGGTGACCAATTAGAGCCATTTTCACTATACCAAACATCGTTTTTGGCCCCGGTGTTCGAGTACCCTCCTATGACCCATATTTTATTGTCGTGTACTACTGAACCATGAAAGCTTCTACCGTTAAAAGAAGGCCCATAGAGCGCCACCTCGGTCCAATTGTTATCATATTGCCATACATCATATAAGTGGCTATCACCGTCGTAACCACCGATGACGTAAATTTTATTGTCCTTTACCACTGTACTGTGCCCTAAGCGTGCAGGGAAGAAATCGGTATAGGAGGTAAGGTTGTTCCAAGTAAGGCCATCGGTACTTGACCAAAAATCATGTGTGACGTCTAGGTCAATTTCATCATTTCTTGCCGAACCTCCCAAAATCCACATTTTGCCATCATATGTAATCGAGGTATGCCCATATTTCTCCCTTTTCAAAATACCATCTCCCAATTCCGTCCAGCTAATGCCATCAGAGCTTTTCCACACATCATCATGTCCGCCTCCTTCGTATGAAGCACCTCCTAAAACCCATAATTTCCCATCAAAGGATAAGCTAGTATGATAGGCCCTCCCCCAGAATTTGGCATTCATAACGATTGGTTCTTCGGGAATACTAAGACTTCTTGTCGTAAACTTATTTGTCGGACTTTGAGAGGTACGTCCATCCGCATCCTTGGCGACCACTTTCCAATAATAATCGCTGAGGACGTTCAATCTTTCTTCAACTTGGAACAACGTCTCGGAAATATCACTTTTGTATAGCGTTGTGGGATTTGTTTCCTTGTCTAGATATAGGTTATAGGTAACATTGCCGCCCTTGGGGTTCTTTGCGGACTCCCAGTTGAAGGTGGGCAATACATCAACATCGGTGGCCTCATTGACCACATCGATCAATTTGAAATTTAGGGGCGGTTCGTTTTGTAGTTCGGGCAATTCGATTACCGTACTGTCATCATTTTTGCCGCAACTAATTAAGGCCACTGTAAGAAACATGATTTGAAATATGCATTTTGTTTTCATAGCTTTTTTTAATCCATTGCCCAAACATCTTGTTCAAATCCGTTTGTTGATGAGCCCGCAATGACCCATAATCTGTCATCAAAAGACAAAGAGGTATGGTTGTAACGAACCGAAAAAGGACCTGTTTCAGTATCTTTCATCCAATCGATCCCATTATTGCTGTACCATAGATCGCTTTTTCTCCCATCGTCAGTTCTCCCGCCAATTACCCATAAATTGTTTGCAAAGACCGTGGCAGTATGGCCCGATCGACCGGAGAAGACTTCATCTGGTGTTGCCTGATTCCATATAATTCCATCTTCACTATACCAGATGTCATTGAATCTGTCGGTAAAGGGGGCGGCCCCGCCGATAACCCATATTTTGTTGTCAAAGACAGTGGATGTATGTCCAATTCTAGGTGGGAACCCTGCATCTTCTGTAGCTTCCGTCCAATTAATACCATCACTGCTGTACCAAATGTCCTTATTCTGCTGAAATTCGCTTTCCGCCCCACCAATGATCCACATCTTTCCATCGAAAACTACACTGGTGTGGCCAGCTCTTGGGGGAAAGTCTGCTTCAGAAGTGGCCATGGTCCAATCTTTACCGTTGTTTGTATGCCAGACATCGTTTTTGTATGCACCATCAAATCCGCCAATGATCCAGATTTTGTTATCGAAGACCACTATGCTGTTGGAGATTCTTTTCGAAAACTGGCCGTTGGCCGTGGCCATGGCCCATATTTCCCCATTGCTACTGTGCCAAACATCATTCTTGCTTTCCCCGTTAAAAAAACCTCCTATGACCCACATCTTGTCATCAAAAACTACAGCGGAATGTCGATCCCTTTGCGGAAATTCAGCGGAAGCGGTCAGTGGGCTATCCGGAAGATTCAGGTCTCGGGTCGTAAATGAACTGATATTGCTTTGTGAGGTCTGCTGGCCGGCATCTTTAGCGACTACTTTCCAAAAGTACGTCGTAGTTAGGTTTAGCCTATCTTTTATTTCCAATGAAGTTTCCCCAATATCACTCGCATAGATCGTATTGGGGTTTGTTTCCTGCCCCAAGTAAACATCATACATGACCTCACCCCCCTCAGGGTTTTTGGCAGACTCCCAGCTTAAAATCGGATTGACATCGACCTCCGTTGCACCATTTGGCACATCGATTAAATCAAAGCCCAAAGGCGGTGCGCCCAACGAGGCGGTTTCTGGCATTGCTGAATCGTCATTTTTATTGCAGCCCAATAGTACAATAGTACATACCGCCAAAAGAATAACTCTTTTCATTTTCTAAGTCTAAATACTTATTCGATGGAACCTTTTTCTCGTAAATGCCTATTCGGGAATATTAAAATGGTCCAAAATTTCTTCGTAAGTCATTTTGGAATAATCCAAGGAAGATGACTTTCCACTTACCGGAACCCCTCCTGGAATGATAATGTATCGGTAATAATCTATAAAGGTGAAGTTGCTATTGGAACCGTCTATAGTGCGAACACGTACCTGTAAAGAGCTGTTTCCGTCACCATCCCCGAAAATGCCAAATCCGAATACCAAGTTTCCGTTATGGGTGTAGGGCAATTGAAATATCTCATAACTAGCACTAAATATGTTGTTGCCAGCGTATACGAGAACTAAATCGTTGACGATGTCGAATTCGCTTTCCGATAATGTTGCCAGACCCATTACATTGGTTGATACCGCATTCGGGTTCAAGTAATCCGCTAATATCCAATCCGAGTAAATAACATTGGCACTACCGGTCTCGCCCTGTTCCCCTTGTTCCCCATCT
The DNA here is from genome assembly GCA_947493175.1 of uncultured Flavobacteriaceae bacterium. GTDB lineage: Bacteria > Bacteroidota > Bacteroidia > Flavobacteriales > Flavobacteriaceae > Pelagihabitans. Next base: position 16,373 of record CANLQD010000004.1, read on the forward strand.
TGGCCATCTTCACCTGGTTCGCCCTGTGCGCCTGGAGGGCCTTGTTCCCCTTGAGGCCCTTGTGGTCCGATGGCGCCATCATCCCCGTCGTCGGCGGAGCAGGCGATTAGTAAGCTTGTTATAAAAAGCATACTGAAAAATCTTCTGGTAATCATCATCATTGTTTTCATGACTATTTTTTATGGATTAATACTGGTACAAACCTATGGGCGATAGGTGCTTGTCATGTCCCAAATATTTAAGATCGAAAGAATCAGGACATATTGAAGTGTTTATTTAACCTATTGAAATACAGGTATATAGGTTCTTTTTTACAGATTATAATCAAATGTGTGCAACCCATCATCCATTTTCTACTATTCATACAAAAATGTGGAGGAGGGCAGGGTAACCTGAAATATTTTGAAGCGTTGGAGAGTTTCTTGCAGGAAGAACGGCGTACTCGATAACAAGTGTAAGTGCACTACACGTTCTGGTTTCTTGTACCTTGTTCAAAAGGATATTAATATTGGGTACGACCTTTGCAAGGGAATTGTCTTACAAGCGTACCAATTCTTCGAATTTTTGAACCGATAGCTTTGATGATGGGGCAGTATGTTGCTTATAAAAGGAAGGTGTTATTCCAGTATGTTTTTTAAAAGCTGTATAAAACGCAGATTTGGAGTTAAACCCAGCTTCCAAGCCTACCGAGACAATGGTATAATGTGAATACTGACTGGAAAGCAGGTTTCTTTTGACTTCCGATATGCGGTATTGATTGATATAATCGATGAAACTCACTTTAATGGTGGTATTGATCATACTCGATAGATAACAGGCCGATATTCCTAAAAGATTGGCGGTTGCCAATAGGCTGAGGTTAGGATTGCGATAAATTTTATTAGTTCGCATCAACGTCTCTAGTTTTTTGAAATATTTGCTCGCGGTCGTCAGGATTTTTCTGTTTTTGGCCCGTAGTTCTTTGATTTTTTGGGAACAGAGTGCAGCAACGATTGTAAGTAGATGTAAGTGCTTTTCAGTAAAGAAACTCTTTTCGGGATGTTCTGAATCGATAATTCCGAAAAGTTGGTCGTTTATAAAGATAGGCACGCATAGTTCAGAGTACCGTGCTTCGTCATCGACGATGTAACGAGGGTCCTCGAGAGTGTTTGGTATTATTTCGGCTTTTTTATTCAAGGCAACATGGCCGACAATACCTTTCCCCAAGGGAATCTCAATTTGATTATAGATAACGGCCCCAGACGGATTTTTTTGCCCATAGGCGGCTTTTTGAACAAGTACGTTTCTTTTTTTATCAAAGGCATATACCACGCAATCGACAAAGCCCAACCTATGGATGACGCTATTGGTAACGTCCCAGAGGACCTCCTCTATCGACTCTTTTTCATTGAGGGAGGTCGAAAAATAACTTATGGCCCGAATTTCGTCAAGAACACCCCCTATACCATTGATTTTCATGCGCTTTGTTTTAACTCAAAGCTATGATATACGCCCTTGTGAGTACTGCACTAATGTAACATACTTCTAAGATCTTGTAACATTGGAGGTGAAAGCCTTGTTTTTAATGGCTGCCTGATAATCGGAAGGTGTTTTCCCAAAAGTTTCCTTAAAACTTTTCATAAAATAGGTGGGAGTCGAAAAGCCTACTGAATAGGCTATTTCACTGATGGTGATATCGGAATCTTCGAGCAATCGCCTAGCCTGTCGTAGGCGTTGAGAGCGGATGAAGGCAGATGTAGAGAGTCCCGTATAAGCCATTAACTTACGATGCAATTGCATACGACTCATATTCGCTTTATTGCTGAATGTAGAGGCATTGAAGGAGGGATCGTAAAGATGATCGTCCAAGATTTGCTGTACCTTTTTGAAAAAAAGCTCGTCGGCCGAGCTAACAACGATATTCTTAGGTTTAAGTACCAATTCCTGACTATAACGCGTACGTAAGGCCCTGCGTAACGAAATCAGGTTTTCCATTCGTTTTTCAAGAAGCTGAATTTGAAAGGGCTTGGCGACAAAATCATCGGCGCCCGAATCAAGTCCTTTAAGTTCCATTTCTTGGGAGTCATTGGCTGTTAGAAGTATAATGGGGATATGCGAGGTTCTTTCATCGGCCCGTAACCGGTTGCAAAGTTGAATGCCGTTCATGATGGGCATTCGAATGTCGGAAACAACAATATCGGGTACTTGTTCCAAAGCAATGTCCAGACCTACCTGACCGTTTTCGGCTTCCAACACTTGATAACTTGTTCGGAACGATTGCTCGATGAACGCACGTATTTCGGCATGATCTTCTACCACTAACAAAATGGGGGTTTCCCCTTTGTTTACTGTAGTTTTTTCCAAGGCAATGGGCTGATGATCTCGTGCTGCCGCTATTGTTTGGGAACAGTGATGATCGGAGCTATCTGTTTCTGCCAAAGCATCCCGCTGAATTGGAAGGATGATCTTGAAAGAGATTTTGTCTTTTTCCTCAAAAGAGACTTCGATGTTGCCTTCATAGAAAGCCACCAATTCCTTGACCAGGGAAAGCCCTACCCCGATACCTTCCGTAAATTCATCTCTTTGATAAAATCGTTCAAAAAGCTTTTCGGGATTTTCCAAACTATTTTTATGAACCGTATTTTCGACCTTGATCAAAACAGTGTCTTCCCAAGCTTTTAGATAAAAACCGCAAAAACCTTTCTCCGGGGAATGCTTAAATGCATTTGATAAGAGGTTGGTCACAATTTTTTCTAATATATCTTCATCATACCAGACCCTGCCTGTTGGGTCGATGCGAATATCATAATGCATTTGTTTTAACAAGGCTTGATATTCGAACGATTTTGAGAGCATATGTAAAAACAGCCCTAAATCAGCTTTTTGAAGGGTCTTTTTTAGTTTGCCTTCTTCCAGTTTCGATAGCTGTAGCAGTTGATTGACCAAAGATGTCATCCGATGGGCATTTCGTTTTACCATGCTAAGGTTCGTGTACGCCATGTCCGATAAATTGCCATTAGTGAGCTGTTGGTCAATGGGGCCCGATATAAGACTTAGGGGGGTTTTAAACTCATGGGCGATATTAGTGTATAACTTGGATCGGAAATCATGTAGTTTTTGAAGTCGAACCGTTTCGTCCTCTTTTAACTGAAGGTTTAGTTCCATGGTCCACCTCCATTTTAAATACCGATAAATTCCATAGCATGCCATGAACAATAACAATGCATATACCGATTTGGCCAAAGTACTTAGATACCAAGGGGGAGCGATGTAAATTTTTAATTGGGAAATAGCGCTGTCTGTTGAACGCCCATCGTACAGCGCCCGGACCTTTAAAAAATGATTTCCGTATGGAATATTGGTGAAATAGGCAGTCTGTAGATCGGTGGTTTTCCAGATATCGTTGTCCAGAGCGTAGCTATACTGTACTTTCTCCGGATGCAAAAAATCCAGAGCAGAAAAACGTACCGAAAAGTCGTTCTGATTCGCTTTAAGGGACACTTCTTCTGTAAAGGGTATTTGGCTTGCATGATAGATTTCCTCCCCGGTTTCTGATTGCACATTAAACCCTGTGATAATAGGGGTGTTGCTCGCTTTTTTGGTAGTGTATTTGTCAAGGTCGATTTGTTGAACGCCCTCATCGGTACCAAAGTACAATTTACGTTCGGGACCATCGAAAAACCCTGAGCCATACAGAAAGGCATTGGATATTAGACCGTCACTTTCGGTAAAGTGCTGCAGACAGTTTTCCCCTGAACGGTATACATAAATTCCATTGTTAATGGTGGTTATCCATAAGTTGTGCTGGTCATCGGATCTAAGCGTCATGATTTTTTTATCGAAAAGCGCTCCTTGGTAGTACAATCGTTCAAAATCGTCGGTACTTTCTTGGTATTTGACGATACCAATGTCTGAGCCAAACCATAAATTACCCTCCATATCTTCCTCTAAGGTCACCAAAATATTACTAGATAGCGACCGACGGTTTTCTTTTTGGCACCTATAATTTTTTATTTGAGAACTTATGGCATCCAATTCCATGGAAGATATCCCGTCGATTCGATAGATACCATAGGCTGCGGTTATAATCCAAAGACGATCTTTTGCATCGATGTGTATCTTTGTTGTCTTGGCTTCCCCATTTTCCGATTCATTTTTTAGTTTGATATATTTTAAAAGTTGGTCGTTTTCATCATACACGGCGATACCCTTCCAGGTACCTACCCATAGCCGCTTGTTCCGATCGCGCACCATGCCCAGGGCGGTAAGGCGCCCATTCTCAAGAGGGATAGGAATTTCCTTGACCGTTTCCCCGGTCAGCTTGTATATGACAGGCCCGTCAGAACCTACATAGATGACATTCTCTTCGGCAAGAATAGACATCACAGGGTTGTCGATGAGCCGTTGAATGGAGTCCTGATGCCGTACCTCAAAAAGACCCTCGACACCTCCGACATAGAGCGTGCCGTTACGTTTGGTAATACGTCGGGCATGTATGTCCAAATTTCCTGAACCAAAGGCGCTGTGATATTTCTTTTCTTTGAAAAGTCCCTTGGGAGTGCCAATCCAAAGGTTTTGTTGTTGGTCTACAAAAAAGCTTTCAATGCCCTTATCCAATAATACAGAATCAATTTCGATTGGGGTAAGGTTCATATGATCCGGCCCGAAACGGTAGATGGAAGCCTTATTTCCAAGATAATAATTTCCTTGGCTATCGCTAGTTATACGTGTAAAAGTCTTCTGAACAGGAAGTTCTTTCTGAACAGCCCCATTTTCATATAAGACCAGAGTGTTCTCAAGACCGACCAGTAATCCTTTGTTTGGAATGTATTCTAGGAGCCCTATTTGCGAATCAAAGGTAAATTGATGTTGCAGTCGCTCCTCTCTGAGGTGATAAGAGTACAATTCCCTTTTTGCTTTTACCAGCCAAACAATACCATTATTTACCGCTAAATGACTATTGAACCCTCCAAGGCCCAGATTCCTAGCAGCATTGGTGTGGATGTTGAAAAGAGTATATCCCTCATCGGAAACACTTATAACATGATTTTCATTAACCGGCTTAATATTGGAAACATGATTGCCCTTATATGAATTGGTAGCGTCCGTTGAAAAATTAACGAACTCCATATTTCTGGGCGAAAACTTGGTAATACCCCCACCATAAGTGGCCAACCAATAGTTTTGATCGGAATCGTGGCGATGTCCTTGATCCAATTGGCCGCTATCGATTTAGGATTCTCCGGGGAGTTTCTGAATAGTTGATATTCATAGCCGTCATAACGATACAGCCCATCTTGGGTGCCTATCCAAATAAATCCCTTTGGGTCTTGAACAATGGCGGATATCCATTCGTTCGACAGTCCCATTTCTATGGCGTTAAGACGTACTTGCTGTTCTTGGGAAAGACAAAAAGAAGCATACAAAAAAGTAATAACTAAGCAAATCGTAGACCTCATACGCTGCGTTCTTTTCAAGGGACGAGCCGAATCAAACTATGTCGAAAGCTTCAAAAAATGACATAGTACCGTTTCTATTCGCCGAGAAAATTCATTTTGGCAATACAAAAGATACGGATCATCCCTTTTAAGTGAATCTTTTTCTTATAAATGGTACCGAAGATCGTATCGATGGCACTTTTCGGTTGTGACAAATACATTTTTAGGTCAAAAACTGACGCGTTACGGCCAAGATTCCATTTTTTGACCGATATTCATGGTGTTAATCAATAACGAACCAATTTACAAGTGGATATAGGCCTCCTTTCGGTTAGTATGAATGTGTATTCTACAAAGAGAATCGCGGAAGAGGCAGAAAAACTAGGCCACTATATCGAATTGATCGACCACACAAAATGTTCTGTGAAACTGGGATCTGATACCCCGCGTATTTTCTTAAGGGAAGAAGATATTACAGATGAATTTGATGCCGTGATTCCACGTATCGGGGCAAAAGTAACCCGACATGGTGTTGCCATAGTAAAGCAATTTGAAATGAACGGCGTATTCAGTACTGCACGATCGTTAAGCATTGCCCGAGCACGCAACAAGGTCAGAACGCTCCAGATCATGGCTAGAAAAGGTATTCCCATTCCGGAAACCTTATTTTCTATCAATCCCGACAACATAAAACAGCAAATTGAAATTCTTGGAGGAGCTCCGGTCATCATTAAAATACAGGAAGGTACGCAAGGTTTAGGGGTTATTTTGGCAGAAACCAAAAAGTCGGCGAAATCGATCATAGATACCTTCTATAAAATGGATACGAGTATTCTAATGCAAGAATACATTGCCGAAAGTAACGGTGAGGATATACGTATCATCGTAGTGGGCAATAAGGTTGTGGCCAGTATGAAACGAACCAGTGATGTCGAAGAGTTCCGTTCCAATGTGCATAGGGGAGGAACCACCGAAGCCATCAAACCTTCCGCAAAGGAGCAATACATCGCTCTGAATGCGGCAAAACATTTGGGATTGGGAGTTGCAGGTGTAGATTTGATACGCTCCAAAAAAGGCCCTTTGTTGTTAGAGGTCAACGCCTCCCCGGGCTTGCAAGGTATTGAAGCGGCCACAGGGATCAATGTGGCAAAGGAAATTGTCCTATTTGTGGAACGCAATGGGAAAAGACGAAGGAGACGATGAAAGTACAAGTTCAGAATAAATGAGTTCAGTGTTATTTTGCATTTAAATGGAGCAAAACAAAAATATTATCATCGGTGGCGAGACCGTAGCGCCGGGCGAAGATCAATTACTGAAAATAAGTATTGATCGTTTGCCCACAGGTACTTTGATCGATATTCCTGTCTATGTATTCAATGCTAAAAGACCTGGACCAACCTTATTGGTACAGGCTGGGCTCCATGGTGACGAGATCAATGGTATCGAAATTGTACGGCGTATGTTACAGGAAAAGCGTTTTCAGGTCAATAAGGGCGCTTTAATCGCAGTGCCGATACTAAATATTTTTGGGTTTATTCACTTTTCACGGGATGTTCCCGATGGAAAGGATGTAAACCGCAGTTTCCCGGGAACTAGGTCGGGCTCCATGGCAAGCCGGATCGCTTACCACTACGTATCGGAAATCATGCACCAGGTCGATTATGGTATTGATTTACACACTGGAGGAGGTCAACGGCATAATTTCCCGCAAATAAGATATACCGAAGAAGATATAGAAAGCAAAAAGCTAGCAGAAGTTTTCAACGCACCTTTTTCATTTTCCTCCAGGCTGATCAAAGGTTCTTTTCGCAACGCCGCCTTTAAAATGAGAAAGCCCACGATTGTTTTTGAGGCTGGCGAAAGCATGCGTTTTGACGACTATGCCATCTTGGAAGGCATGCAAGGGGTTCTGAACGTTATGAAACATTTGGGCATGATTGCGAGCGTTGAACCCATGTATTTAGAGCGCTTCAATACGATTCATCTTTCGCAACGAAAATGGTTAAGGGCACCAACTGCGGGAATGTTCATCCCGAAAGTGACCAACGGTAGCGAGATTCGAAAAGGACAGCAAATGGGCCTTATTGCAGATACATACGCCAAACGCAGTAAAACAATTAAGGCTCCTTTCGATGGTCATGTCTTCTGCATCAACCATCAAGCGGTGGTGAATCAAGGCGAAGCACTGTTTCATGTAGGTGCCCAATAAGATGGTTACCTAGTTACGATGAAACGCCTATACGTAATTAGCACTAAGGGCGTTATCAGTTAAACCCATACAGAATGTTAGACCGTTGGAAGTTACTTAGCTATACCACTCGATTCTCAATTGTTGCGAGTAGTATCATGTTCGCTTTAAGCTTTTTGGGAATGGGTATTACAGGGGCACTACTATATTTCGTTGTTTTCTTCGCGCTTGGTGAACACCCTCATTTTGATACATGGCATGGCGATTGGGTATGGCCCGCGATGTTGCTCGTAAGTTTTGTGTTTCCGCTTGGATTTATCTTTGGCGGACTCACCTGGCATTATCTGAAAAGACAAATAGCCTCTACAATAGTGCTGCGTATCATTTATGCTCTTATTTTATGGCTATGGGCCGCTTTTTTATGGTATATAACGATTCAAATGAACTTACATTATATGGATTAATATGACAAAACGGCATCAAGTAACCGACCGATTGGTTTGTTCGTGTGCAAATAGTTGGTTTTGAGTAACGAAAGCGGGTTTTCGACGATATTTTAGGTCATTAAAACGACGCTTATCTTTAAGAAGGGTATAGTAGCGAATATCAAAACCGACCAAAGCGTCGGTTTTGATATGAAGCGGGAGTCTATTAAAAAACACCTCAAAGGTTCAAATTATGACGTGAAAACTGACAAGGAGCGACGCTCCACAGCTTCAATGAAGAAAAAACGGCATCTTCATAAATCGTGTAATTCTAAGCAAGTTGCTTTTCGCCTTTGATTTTTTCTATACTCCAGGCAATGGCTTCTTCCAAATCGGTAAATTGGCGAATGGAGTTTTTAAAAAACATACGCTCCATCACAAGGCTTGCAAAACTACCTTTGGTATTTCCCACAACAGAATAGAAGCCAAGCTGGTGTCTATTTTTGTAAAACTTGATCCAATCGGTGGGTACTACATAGTAATTGTTAATTCGATTAGAGATGTAGGCAATCGGTCGGTCTTTCCCAAAAATTTGATGAGCAACGCGCACCGCCTTTTCGGCCATACTCCAATCAAATACGACCCCCTCTTTCATTTCTGAAATGACAAGGCCATCAAAATAATAGAAAACACCGAATTCAAATTCCCAAGCTTCCTTTATATTTTTAAAGAAGTTCAAGTCCTTTACACGTTTCATGTTAATTGGTATGTGGAGTTTTAGACCTTAAATATACTGTGTATTCTTGATTTTTTAGTGTAAGTAAATTGAACTTGCAACTGTCATAGTTTCTGTAGGTTTTTAAGAATCAATTACCTAATAGTCATCCGTTTAGAATCTTGGTTTTTTCGTTATTGAATTCTTCTGCGGTTAAGATTCCGGCATCTAAAAGTTCCTTTAGATCGAGCAATGCCTTTTTCTTGTCGACTATGGTACCTTCAGTTTTTGTCGATGTTTGTTTTGAGGGTCTTGGTTTCGATGTTGGTGAGGAGCCACCCTTTGTTGCAACGATCAGTTCCGTTATCTCATTGAATCCTTTTATGTTCGAATAATCGACTGCCAACTGTTCTTTGGCATTTACTACCGCTACGTCAGCGCCCTGTTCCAACAGGTGTTTTACGACATCCTTTTTACCGTTGGCAGCTGCGTAGTGCAATGGCGTATTGCCACTTTCATCTTGTACATTGATTTCCGCTCCTTGCTCTAAAAGTAACTTTACCATGCTCATATGCCCACTTTTTGTAGCTACATGTAGCAAGCTTTCCCCTCCGAGGTTATTGGAAACATTCAATGTATACCCTGCTGTTACCGAGATATCGTTGGCGCTCTCTACCCAATCTAAATACGAACTCATACTGCTTTCGTTCCCACTTACAGGTTTCCCGTAGTTTACATCGACGCCATGGTCTAAAAATAGTTGTACGATATCCTTTTGGTTGGCAGAACAAGCGTACCAGATGGGAGAGAGCCCATTTTGACTTGACACCAACATGTCGGCACCTTTGTCAGCCAATAGTTTTATAAGCATTTTATGACCACTGTAACAGGCCAGCAGTAATGCCGTTTCTCCTGCGTGGTTTGCATAATTGATATCTGAGCCATGTTCCAACAACAGTTCCACCATTGGGATATTTTTGGAACGCACGGCATACAGTAATGGGGTATTACCCTGTTTATCCGTAGCAGTGATATCAGCCTCGTTCTCGAGCAGTAGTTGTACCAAGGCCTTGTTTCGATAGCCAGATGCAACCAACAAAGGCGTTAACGCCTCGTTGTTCTCGTTATCGACCTCCATACCCTGCACCAATAATTTTTTGGCAACTTCGGTTTGACCGTTTACCGCACAGAGATGTAGAAGGCTGTTTCCTTTATAATCCCTGATATCGGTTCGAGCGCCTTGTTCAAGAAGGTAAAGGGCGGTTTGTTTTTGTTTTTGCAGGCACGCAAAATAAAAGGGGGTTTCCCCAGCATGGTCTTCATAATCCAGTTCGGCTCCTTCTTCGATTAAGATCTTACAAATATCCAAGTAGCCCCGATGAGCTGCATAATGTAGGGCAGTTCTTCCTTTTTCATCGGTATAGGCAACCTCTACTTCTTTGTTCTTGAGCAGTATCTCAGCTATTTTTCGTTTGCCACCCTCACAGGCAGTAATAAAAGACATGGACATAGTTGGTGTTTTTTAAGATTATTGATGGGAAAGCAAAAGCTCAACTGTTTTTGTTTTCAGATTATCATCGGCGGCAAGCATCATGGGTGTTTTCTCCTCATTGTTGGTAATACTGGGATCTGCCCCCGATTTCAACAACAGCTTCACCATACGATATATTTCTTTGGCACGCTTTTCTTCATGCAAGGTATACCTGTTGCAAACTTTATGTAAAAGGGTATTGCCCAGATTGTCTTGGCGATTCATATCGAGCTGCCCCGAATCGATGACGACTTGTAAGAGTTCAGCTGGTTTTTCGGCCAACACATCAATAGTCGTTACCTCTTGTTGACGATTGGTACTTGTTTGATAGAGGTCGGCCCCATCCTCTAAAATTAGTTGTAATAGCTTTGAATCTCCATCGTTGTTGCCAGACATCATTCGAACGGCTTCGTACAACAGAGATTCCCCACTACTATTTAATTGATCGAATTGGGGTGTACCGTATGCACGCATTATTTCGTACTTATCGGCTCCGCCACCTTGGGAGGTAGCTAAGAAAAAGGGCGAATTGCCGTCTTTGTCCTGTGCATTGGCATCGGCCCCGTTTTCCATCAACCATTTAATGTATTCGTTCTTATGGGACTCCACAGCTAGATGTAAAGGGGTCTTTCGCGCAATATTGGGTTTGTCGATATCCAAGCCTTCCTCATAGAAGAATTGAAGGTACAGCAAACCTTTGTCATACGCTCGCACGTATTTTTTAACAATTTGATGGATAAGGTTTTCTTCGGATCGGTTAATAATGTTTAGGTCGCAACCGCCGGTAACCAGTGCTTTGATAAGCTCAATATCCATTTCTTTCTCAATGGCCATACTCAATAGCGACTGGCCTTCGAGTTCATCGTTGAGACTCTCAATCTTAGGTAGAAAGGCCTCCAAAAATGATATGGAATCAGCGTCGTTAGGCAGGTTTTTTACCATACTGTCGAAAAAGCTTCTATTAAAGCTGTCATATTCATAGATATCGGTTTCGATTGTACCATTTTCAATGAACAGATCTACGATTTCAAAGGCTTTTTCACGAATGATTTTGTCGAAAATGGAGGTTCGTTGGTACTCTTTTATATCATCTGGTAAGGTTTTCCCGTTTATAAGAAGTGTCTTTGCAGTGTCAAAATCTTCTGACTGTAATGCTTGTTGAAGGGTCATGTGTCGTTTTTATAGTACTACGATTATTCTAACAAACGCAAAAAGAGTGATAGTAGTGTTTTGTTTAATTGGAATTCAAAATTCCTTAAAAAAACAAAAGCCGTAAACCCGTGCAAAAGGGAAAGAGAGACCCCTGAAAACGGGGGCTTGTTTGACGTGCCGATGGCAGTTATTTTTTTTCCATATTCCCTAACTGTATCGAAAGGGCCTTGGTCGATAATTGCACTTCAATAAGGGAGAGCAATAAGGATACCATCAGGAAAACAAGGCTGATTCCGAAAACGATATTGGCAAATACCCTCATTTCTACGTAAATCAAGAACATTGTAACAGCGGATAGCAAAAAGCTAATAATAGCCGTCGCTTGCATGTTTTTGATAATCCCCAAACGCTTTCGCAGTTGTTGAACCTGTAGTCCTACCGAAGTCGATTCGGTTTCCTGGTATTTTTGATGTAGTTGTCGAATCAAGGCTGCGATGGCCAAATATCGGGCATTATAGGCCAACATGGTTAAGGAGATGGCCGGAAAGAGTAAGGCCGGAATGCTAAGGGTAAGTTCCATGAGTGATTAGGTCTTTAAAGGTTTAATCCCATTGAAGCTTGTTTAAACGAATTTTGTACAAGTTGTTGCGATCTGTAATAAATAGCGTGCTATCATTCAAAGAATACAAATGGTACGAGTCTCCTTGGGAATAAATAGTGCTGTCTTTTTTTGCAAGTAGGGGTTTCGAACGTTCCCCGCCGTTGCCATCCAATAAATACGAAAAAATAGGTCGTTCCGAATCAGCAAACGACTTGGCGGTGGTAACGGCCCATACATCATTGGTCAGATACTCAATATCTGACATATTAAAATCCTTTTGATGGTCCAAAAACCGTACAGGTGCCCAGGAACTTCCACTGTTGTTTGTAAAATACAACAGGCCATTGAGTCCGCCAATATACCCTACATCTTCGCTCTTAAAATCTATGGAGTTAAGTGAGGTGTGTTCTTCGACAGGTTCAAAGAAGGGTTCCCAACTAACCCCACCATTATTACTTTGGTATGCACTACCGGACGAGGTAACGATGTACAAAATGGAGTCGGAAATGATATCGAAATCGGTAATTCCGGAGTCTTCGTTTTCCAGGCCGCTAAAAGATACCACGTTCCAGCTGCCCCCACCGTCTTCTGTTTTTAGGATACAGGGTTTGATCATCCCAATTTTACTGTCAACACCCATGACGTACCCTAAATCTCCGTTAAATTTTATTTTAAAGAATTCTTGACCATCTCCCAGAATACCTGACATAGAGGAAATATCCAGAACCGACCAATTAGAAAGTGTGCTATCACCTTTAACAATATAAGAAGCTTCACCGACCACATAGACCTCTCCATGGGAGAAAGCGGCACTGTGAAAGGCGTCTGCAAATGGCGATAAACGGTTTTCTTTCCAGTTTTTCCCTCCGTCGACCGTAGATCGGATGCGCAGTCCCGTACCTCCCACAATCACACCTTTTTTCTCATTGTCAAAAGCTGCGGCGTTATAAAGATGAAAAGCCGTGTTATCCAACGAATGTATCACAAAGGCTTCTTGGTCATTGGCCGTGTTTAAAAATGCTTTGGGCCGTTGCGTGCTTTTTTCCTGTACGACCTCCTGGATTTTGGGGAACTCGGCAATTGGCATAAAAGAAATAGTTGCGTTCTCCTGTTTTTCGGAGCAGCCTATCAGTATTAGAAAATACACAGAGACAAATGCCGTTAGATAAGTACTTCTACCCATATGTTAGTATTTGGTAGTAATGGAACTACTTTGTTCGGCCGAAGGAAAGTTTTCGGGAACTTTTTGGGTTACTTCGCCTGTTGCTGCCCATTCTGCGCCTCTTAACATCGTGGTCATGAAACCGACACAGGATACGGAGTAATCGGCATGTCCCATAATATTATGAAAAATTCGGCCTTTACCATAATTTAGGACCATTAAGGCAGGTTCGTGTCTTCCAGTGCCCTTGTTTTCGGGGTCGGCATAGGCCGTTGCCAGTATTTCCATGTTTTCTGCTGGGCCGCGAAGGCTATTGTATAACTCGTCTTTGGTATGCATCCACAGTGCTGGCATACCTTTGGTAATGGGATGTTCGGTATTTCTTATCTGAATTTGATATTCACTTTGCGGCCCATGGGCACCGGCAGGTCCCGGGGAGGCATCCCTAATCTCTTCACCCTCATCATTAAAATAAACGTACGGGCCATCTTTTTCGGTACGATCGCCCCATCCGCCCAAGCCAATCATTTTGTTGTAGGCTTCCCATTGTGGAAACGAATTGTCGGCTGCATGGAATACAATGAGTCCCCCACCATTTTCTATATAGGTTTCGAACGCTTTTTGAGTTGCTTCGGGCCAAGGGGCCGCATTCCAGCCAAAATTGGAAATGACCAAATCGTATTTAGAAAAATCGGGACCAAAGTTCGGATCGGTTCGGGGCTTGTCCAAGGCCTGGGTCTCTGGCATATCTTCGATGGAATAATCAGAAAGAAATTCCACTCCCTCCCAGGTAAAGGCCGAACGCACGACATCAACACTGAATAGTCCGCTCGCTTCCATTTCTTTTTTGAGCATGTAGGTGATTTTAGGCCATTGCGCGTGGTTGTTTTGCCCGTCTACGATCAAGGTTTTGATTTTCAATTGTTCTTGTTGGGCGGTCGCAGCACCAAAAGCGGTCGAAAATAGGATGCCAAGTACGAAGGATATTTTTTTCATCAGTTCTTTCTTTTATGTTTTATGGGAATCCAGACCTCTTCTTCCGATTCCGGATGGTTGTTTCGATACTTCTCTCCCAACAATTCAAAGTGGGGCCGATGGTCTAATTCATATCGCGAGTTGGGGAGCCATTGTCCATAGATCCATTGGGCCATTTTTGAAAAATCAGTGGAGGTTCCCTTGTAATCAAAAACGGCATACTGCCCACCATCTAACAAGAATTCAGAAAAACCTTTCGGTATATTATGTAGCTGATCGGTTTTGATACAAGCCCATTTTGTAAAGGTTGTTTGTGGATTGAAATTTTGGAAATAGCCTGCTTCGTACACCTGAATGGAATAACGAGGATACCCTACACTCGCATTGCTTTGCATCAGGTTGGTCATGAATCCCTTCCATAACTGTAATGTTCTATTATTGACCAAGGACATTTGGACGGATTCCCCGATTAGCTTTATAGGTGTAACTTTTTCTATGCGTGGTTCCATCGGTTTTATTCTATTTCGAAGGTTAGTTCTTCTTTGGTTCCATTACCTTTCAGGATTACCGTATAGTTTCCTTTGGGTAGATAGGTTTTTCCGTTTTTCGCGGCTTTTAGTACCTTTTTATTCTTTTTCAAGTAGGCCGATTTACCCGCTTTGGTAAAAGCCAAATCATAGGAAAGGATATTCAAGCCCTTATCCGCTTCCATTTCTGTTGCGCTAACCTCGGTGCCATTGGCAGTTTGAATGCTAGCGGTATACCTATCGGCCTCAGAGCAGTAAAAAGTGATATCCAAGCCTGGTGTTTGCGGTTTTGACCAGGAACTCCACGAATTGCCCCATCGTTCGGAATATTTAATGTTCTCGATAGGAAATGCATATAGTTTTTTCCCCAGGATGTCTGAATTCATTTGTTGGAGGGTTGTTATATTGGCCTTATAAATACTTCTGCCATGGGTGCCCACCAACAAGTGTTTCGCTTCCGGTTGAATGACCAAATCATGTACCGCTACATTGGGCATACCATTTTGAAAGACTTCCCAAGACATTCCCCTATCGAAAGATACATAAAGGCCATTGTCCGTTCCCAGGAAAAGCAGGTTTTCGTTTTCGGGATCCTCCAAAATCACGTTTACCGGAGAATCTGGAATAGTAGTTCCGATATTCTTCCATGTATTGCCATAGTCATCGCTAACATAGATGTAGGGGGTAAAATCGTCCCATCGGTAGCCGTTTAAGGTCACATACACACGCTCTTTTTTATGTTTGGAAGCAATAACTCGACTTACCCATAAGTCTTTTGGAAAGGAGTCGGAAATGTTCTCCCAGCTCCCACCCGCGTTTTGGGTAATTTGAACAAGGCCATCATCACTTCCGGTATAAATCAAACCGAATTTAAAAGGTGATTCTGAAAGGGTTGTCAAGGTGCCATAAGCAACGTTTCCCTTTTTTCCACCTTGGGTCAAGTCTGGAGAAATGGTTTCCCAGTCATCGCCTTGGTTGAGTGAACGGTGTAGTTTATTGCCCCCTAGATAAAGAATGTCCTGATTGTGTGGCGATAATAAAATAGGGGTTTGCCAATTAAAACGATAGGGTGTTTCGCCCAGCTCGTGCTTTGGTTGAATATACACCTGTTTTTTTCGCTCTTTATGAATACGGAAGTAGTTTCCAAACTGATAACCGGTGTAGACCACATTATGGTTTCTACTATCGATTTGGACTTGCATGCCGTCACCCCCCATTATCGATTTCCAAGGATACTGTCCTGTTTGGTGCCAACGACTGCTTTCTTTTGCGTTGTGTGGCCCTTCCCATACACCGTTGTCCTGTAGGCCGCCATACACATGATAGGGCTCTTGATTGTCAACGTTGATGGCATAGAACTGCCCGACTTGTGGGGAGTTATTTTTAATCCAATGTTGCCCATCGTCATACGTAATATTGATACCACCGTCATTTCCATTGATCAGATGACCCGGCATTTTAGGATTGATCCAGAGGGCATGGTGATCCGCATGTACATTCTCCCCATTGATAGAGGTATAGGTTTTTCCACCGTCGTCGGATTTAACAATGGGAACGCCAGACAAGTAAATCTTGTTCACATCGCTGGGGTCTACCCCGATTTGCGCAAAATAGTAGCCATAACTATAAAAAAGGTCGTCGATGTATTTTTCGTTCTGTTTGTTCCAGGTTTTTCCGCCGTCATTACTGCGGTAGACCTCGGCCCCGATGACCGGAGTATCGAATAGCATTGAATTGGCATTCTCCAAATACTTGGCCAAATCGATAGGTTTTGCGGTGCCCGTACGCACTAATTGTTTGACGTTTTCAGCGCGGTATTTTTCCTGAAAACCGTTGGTCTTTAAAAAATCGTTGAGTTTTTTGTCTTCTAACCTGAGGAAATCATCCACCGATATCGATTTGAAATCCTCTTTGGTAAGGACTTCCGATTTTTTTTTGGTTTCTTTTGACTTTTCCCTTCGGAACTGGTTGTCATGAACGGCATAGACCGTGTTTTGATCAAAAACCGCCAATCCAATGCGTCCTACACCTTCTCCGGTCGGGAAACCACTTTCAGGGGTAGAAATCTTGTTCCACGAACTACCACCATCGGTACTTTTATAGATGCCCGAAGCATTGCCGTTGCCAACAAAGTCCCATGCCTTTCGGTCTTTTTGCCAAGCGGCAGCGTATTGAATGTTGAAATTATCGGGGGCAAAAGCCACATCGATGATTCCGGTGTTTGCTGCCACAAACAGCGTTTTCCCCCATGTTTTTCCCCCATCGGTCGTTTTATAGACACCTCGTTCTTCATTGGGGGAGTACAGATGTCCCGTAACACCGACCACTACTTCATCCGGATTTGTAGGGTTGATGATGATACGGCCGATATGATGCGAATCTGTAAGTCCCATGTGGTGCCACGTTGCTCCTTTATCGGTAGACTTGAGCATACCGATACCGGCGTACGAAGAACGCGAGGAGTTGTTCTCCCCGGTACCTACCCATATAGTACCGCTAGGCCAATGTACCGCGATGTCGCCTACATTTTGGGTGCCCGAAGTATCGAGGACCGGTGTGAAACTAGTACCATTGTTATTGGTATACCAGAGTCCGCCCGAAGCATAGCCCACATAAAACTCGATAGGATTTCCAGGGTTGACGTCCACATCGACCACCCGGCCGCTCATAACGGTGGGACCAATATTTTTTAAAGGAACATTTTGAACCAAGGAACTAGCTGCCAATTGTTTTTTTTGTTCAAGGGCTGTTTGTACTGACAAGGCGCTTGTAGGCGTGGTTTGCGAATACAGGGGAAGGGAAAGAAAAAAGATAGATAAGCGTAACCATTTTATCATAAGGCATTCATTTAGATTGGCAGGGTCAAGGTAAGAAAACCTATTGCGGAAGGCAAGACCTTAGAGACTGTTTGGAAACATCTTTATTTCAAAAGCTGGGCATGGCTTCCATACACAGACCAGAACCGGCCGTTTCTTTCGAGCAAGCTACTTGTAGCTTATTGTTTTATGAAAGCTATTTACGAATCGGGCGTAGTGGACTTTCAACCCAAATCACTTCTTCTTAAAGTATTTTGACCGACAAGGATTGCGGCATACTTTTCCTATTTTTGAAGAAATCCATTCCGAACATGAAATACAAACCTATTTCCAATCAACTTTTCATCAAAAATCGCCAAAAGTTTATGGCCCGGATGAAGCCTAAAAGTGTTGCGGTTTTTAACTCCAATGATATCTATCCCATTAGTGCCGATAGCACCATGCCTTTTGAACAGCATCGCGATATTTTCTATTTAAGTGGAGCGGACCAGGAAGAGACCAAATTGCTCCTTTTCCCCGATTCCGGTAACAAAAAGCATCGTGAAGTACTGTTTGTTCGAGAAACCAATGAGCATATCGCCATTTGGGAAGGAGCGAAGTTGACCAAAGAAAAGGCGACCGAGGTATCGGGTATTGAAACGGTGTATTGGCTTTCGGATTTTGATAAGGTCTTTTTTGACGTAATGACCGAGGCAGAAACCATTTATTTCAATACCAACGAGCATTACCGCCAGGCGGTGCAGACCCAAACTAGGGAAGATCGTTTTATCTTGGATTGCAAACAAAAATTTCCCGCCCATCAAGTTGCCAAGAGTAATCCCATTCTTCAGGATCTGCGGGGTGTCAAGGAACCCGAGGAAATCGACCTGATGCAAAAAGCTTGCAATATTACTGAAAAAGGGTTTCGTCGATTATTGAACTTTATTCGACCGGGTGTCTGGGAATATGAAATTGAGGCGGAACTATTGCACGAATTTGTACGCAACCGATCCAAGGGGTTTGCCTATACCCCCATCATTGCCTCCGGTGCCAATGCCAATGTGCTTCACTATATCGAAAACAACCAGCAATGTAAGGAAGGCGACCTGATCTTAATGGACGTTGCAGCAGAATATGCCAATTATTCCAGCGACCTCACGAGAACGGTTCCTGTGAACGGCAAGTTTACAAAGCGTCAGAAAGAAGTCTATGAAGCTGTGCTTCGTGTAAAAAAGGAAGCGACCAAAATACTGGTTCCTGGGACTATTTGGGCCGAATACCATAAAGAAGTCGGTAAGATCATGACTTCCGAGTTACTAGGGCTTGGATTATTGGATCAGGCCGATGTGCAGAACGAAAATCCCGATTGGCCCGCTTATAAAAAATACTTCATGCACGGTACAAGCCACCATATCGGTCTCGATACCCATGACTATGGGGCTCTCAAAACGCCGATGAAGGCGAATATGGTTTTTACGGTAGAGCCAGGGATTTATATTCCTGAAGAGGAAATGGGGATTCGTTTAGAGGATGATGTGGTGATTCAGGAAAAAGGAGAACCGTTTAATTTGATGGCGGATATTCCTATTGAGGTTGAAGAGATCCAGGAGTTGATGAACGCATAGCGCTTATAGCTTCTTCAGTTGCCTATAAATGAATTTAAATGAAAAACAAGGTATTTATTGCTACCAGCATAGATGGCTATATTGCTGACAAAGAAGGCGGCATTGATTGGTTAGATACCATACCGGAAATTAATACGATCGATTCGGGCTATCATGCATTTATGAACGATATCGATGCACTGGTTATGGGCCGTAAGACCTTTGAAACGGTGGTTGGATTTGATATCGACTGGCCTTATCAAAAACCGGTTTTTGTGGTGAGTACCTCTATCAAAGAGATTCCGGCTGAAATAAAAAGTAAGGTTCAACTTGTAAAAGGAACATTGAACCAAGTACTTGAACAAATTCATGCAAAGGGTTATCAGAATCTTTATATCGATGGGGGAGGGCTCATTCAGAGTTTTTTGAGAGAGGATTTAATAGACGAAATGATTATTACGGTTATTCCTATCCTATTAGGGGAGGGATCCCCACTTTTTGGAAAACTTCCTGATACACTTCAGTTTAAATGTGTCGCTACCAAACACTTCCTGAATGCTATCGTTCAGAATCATTATATAAGAAAACGTCCCAAATAATTAGGGTTCTTGGGTACAGCTATGTTTGCTTAAAGTCACTTTTTAATTGAAATGTAAGATTTACGGCAATAAAAGCGAGTAGGGCCGGTAGCACCCACCCCATACGGAATTGACTTAAGGGTATATATGTTTTCAGTCCGACCAAACTATCCCCCAATCCGATACTCCCCAAAAAATCAGGAATACTGAAGATGATGGTTGTCAGTACCACTGCCTTGAACACTTGGGCCGGTGCATATTTTTCAGGAACCACATTCAATAGAATCAAAACAATCGTAATTGGATAGATGAACATCAAGGCGGGAAGGGCCACTGCGATGATATATCCCACATCAAATTGCCCCATCACCACCCCCAACACACAGCCAACGACCGCTGTGATCAGATAGACCCGTTTCGATTCCTTAAAACGATATTTTACAAAGTCTGCTGTCCCGGTTATGATACCGACCGCCGTAGTAAAGCAAGCTAAACTTACCAAGATACTCAAGAATAGGTTTGCCGTATTCCCCAATGTTTTCAGACTGATTCCACTCAACAATGCGGTACGTGAGATATCAGTTTCAAACTCACCATGCATTAATGCGCCTGTGATGATGAGTCCTGCGTAGATTAAAAACAATCCGAGTCCGGCCAACCATCCGGCCCGGCGGATCAATACTTTCTTTGCTTCATAAGAAGCTGTTTTGTTTTTAAGATTGATCGAAATAATGATTACCCCACCTACCACCACGGCACCAATGGCATCAAAAGTTTGGTATCCTTCCAAGATACCGTCTGTAAAGGGACTTTGAAACAGCGAAGTGCCAAAAGCGTGTTCATATGAAAACAGGGCGCTACCGATGACCAACAAAAGAATAACAATGATGGCAGGAGTCAATAGCTTTCCGATAATATTTAAGATTTTGGAGCGATTCATAACAAATACAAACACCAACAGAAAATAGACGACACTGGTGAGCAAGGGTGAACTTCCAAAAAGAGGGGCAATGGCCATTTCATGGGTAACCGCTGCCGTGCGTGGCGAAGGCAGGCCGATTGAAATAGCATAGATCAAAAAAGAATACACCAAGCTAAAAGTAGGGGACACTTTTTTTCCAAAATCAAAAATGGTTCCCTGTAATTTGGCATGTGCCAGGATCCCACAAATAGGAATGAGTACTGCCGAAACACAAAACCCAAAAGTTACCAGCCACCATAGAGAGCCCGATTGAAACCCCAACAAAGAAGGAAGAATAAGATTACCTGCTCCAAAGAACAAAGAGAATAGAGCAAAGGCGGTTACCAGTGTATCTTTGGTATTGTTCATCTATCGACGGAGTTTTAGGAAATTAAAATATGGCGCTTCATTCGCGGCGAAAGATAGGTATTTCGAAAAAAACAGCCTTTAGGATGATGCACTTACCTTGGGAGCAGTACGAAGCACTGAATCTTTTGAGTAGTTCGTCGATTATTTTGAAAATATTCATCGAAAATGTAACCGTTCATCGAAAAAATTGTCAAAAAGATAGAAAGGTTCCAATAAAAAGTTAACCACGTGCGTTAAATGAAGAAGCTGCTGAAAAAGGGCTTTGAGATTGACCCAAATGTTACCCGACGTTCAAGATTTTTCCCAAAGAATGTTGAATGTTTTTTAAAACCTACTGGCATGAAAAAAGTATTTTGCAACCTGTTCGGACACCACTACGCAGTGTCTAAAAAAGTGACCTTGCACATCAAGGAGTATAAATGCATTCACTGTGGAAAAGAAGTTACCACCGATGTAAGCGGAAACCTTTCTGCTCTTACTCCGGAACTTCAGGATATCAATAATACCCTAGAAGATATTTATCAGAAAAGACATAGAGCTGCACAACAAGTAGCCTAACTATGCTTTGGCAATCGAATTCTATTCTAATCATAGGATAGGATTTAAGAAAATTTCCTGGAAATTAAGTAAGCGCCCGCATTCTTCACTGTCGTATGCCCCACAACAGTTAAGCCGGAACGCCCTTGGTTTTTGGGAATTTTCTTTTTAGTGAGGCACTGTTTTGACAAGCATGAAATGCGTGGTCAAATCGGATCGCCGAACGAACCCCGACCAATAGCGTAGGGGTCTTTTTTATCCCTTACGACCACCTTTTGTTTGGAACAACTGGTTTTGTGCTTTAGGAAAGCATGAAATGCAACGTCGAATAGGGCCGTTGAACCACAACTACAGCATTTCGAATGCTCCCCTCGGGCGATTTTATTTTGAACCCTTCCCAAAATGTAAAACCATTTTATCGGTGATTGTTTTCATGGCCGCATCCGGTAGGTCGTGTCCCATATTTTTGACCCATAGGCTATCTGCATTGGGAAGTACGGAAACAAGTTTTTTGCCATGGGAAATAGGCATAACCGGGTCCTCCGCTCCATGGATAATCAAGGTCGGAATGGTTAACTCACCCAATGCAGAATACCTGGAACCGGCCAGTTGAATTGCGGTATAGTGATGTCTGGCGGCCATGATGTTATATCCATTTCTTCTTTTAAGATTATACAATGATGTTTCTGCCATGGTCCTCACATCGATTTCCCCGGTGGCCCGTCCCATCAGTATTCTTCTATGTACAATTTGTCGTTTGATTTGTCCTTTTTTGCCTCCGAAAAGACCATGACGCAAAACGGCACTTACCATTTGAGGAAAAACCGCATCGGACATGGGCGATAGGTCGGGATCCATTACATCGCCCGACGACATGATCGAAGTAAGGCTTATTGTTCTTTCCGGATGTTCGATAGCGACGATTTGTGCAATCATTCCACCCATAGAAACCCCTACGATATGTGCTTTCTGAAGACCGAGTGCATCCAATATAGCCACTACATCATTGGCCATATCGTTCAATGTGTAGGGCTTTTTTCGGTTCCATTTTTCCTCAGAAATAGATAAACCCGTACCTCGATGATCAAATCGAATAACTTCATACCCCTGGTTCACCAGAGGAGAAATGAAGCTTTGTGGCCAGGTCAACGCATCATTTCCATTTCCCATTATAAGTACCACGGAACCTTTGATATTCTCGGAAGGTTTTTGGCGTTCAAACCAAATTTGATGGCCTTGGGAACTAGCAAAACCCGTTTCACCAATAATCACCTCTGGGAGCGAGTGTTTTGTCACATATTTAATCGTTTCTTTGTCCTGTTTTGATAGTTTGGGGATGGCGGCGCAGCCTAGCAACCACAACCCACATAACAGCACCACGATAGGTTTGTTGGTCAATTTAAGACTGCCGTTTGGTAATTTCATTTTGGCCTACACGGGATTTCCTATAAAAGTACACGATAAAAACAACAGTTAATAAGGTACCCAGTAGGGATGGCAAAAATTGACTGTAAGGCTTGTAATTGGGTAGCAAGGTCCCGCTGGCCGCCGCCGCTAAAGCTGTGAAAGCGGCAATCATCTTGTAAATGTGTTCATACAGCCAAAGTTTTCCATATTTTTTAGGAGGTATCAGATATCGCAACAGGTCATAGCTGATAATGAAAAATAAAAATCCAAGTGTAGCATAGATGATGACGGGTGACCATATCATTCCAATCGATTCCATATAATGCAAAAAGTAGATTCCTGAACCTAGGCTGAGAAAAGCAACCAAAATGTCCTGGGTCTTCGGAATATTCGATTTGTTTTTAATGACTCGATAACCTGAATAACCATTGTAACCACTCAATATTGTGAGTACTAGAAGAAATTGATTTACATTAAATACCAAAACTCCAAGTAGGCCCGTAGTTACTACAATTGCAAGGAATAAAAGGAATAGGAGTCCACTTTTTCTATGCGCCCTGCCGCCTTTTTTTGTAGATAATGCCACAAGCCCAAGTAGCAATGCCAGTACGCCTGAGCCGACATGAATAATAATGTTGGTCTGATGAAAGAAAGTATAATCGCTCATTTACAAAGTTTTGAACGAAGCTCACCAAAAAAGGGATAGACGACGACCCAACCCAAGGGCTGAAACCTATCAGGGCCTATGAACCCGAATCCTTCGCTCTTTTCCCATATGTCTTTGTTATTTTTTTAGATAAGTAGTCAGCTACGATAATCGAAAAAGCCCTCACATCTGAAAAGATTGTCAAAAAACCATAATTTTTACTGAGTGCCAACAGGCCTGGTGTTATTTATTTTTGAATTCGGAAGGGGAACTACCTGTATATTTTTTGAAGTAGCGATTAAAGGAAGATTTTGATTTAAAACCGCATTCGAAAGCGATACCCAGTATTGACAAATGGTCGAACTCGGGAGACGACAGCTTTTTCTTTGCTTCCTCGACGCGATATTGGTTGACAAAGTCATAAAAGTTCCTCTGAAAATGTTGGTTGATGATCTGTGAAAGATGTGACTGCGAGATTTGACTTTGTTCCGCGAGGATAGATAAGCTCAGGTCTTCGTTCAAAAAGGGTTTTTCGATTTCCATTTGGGTGGTCAACCGATTTGCCAGATCGCTGATTTTATCAACGGTCAATCCCGATTTGGCATAAGAAGCAGTTCCGGAAAAGCTCGTTTCTTCGACCAAATTCCGAGGTTCCAGGTTGGAAAAAATAGCCGTTTGTCGAAACCCATAAAAACCAAAGGCTATCAACATGAGGCTCAAACATATCCCTACTAGGGCAAAAGCATTTTCCACAGGAAACAATTGAAATTGAACGGCCCCAAAAATCAAAAAAGAGGCTAGAATGAATAGTATTAAATACGAATAGACGATATACCCGACCCATTTCAGGTCGATTTTTTCATCGAACGAGAAGAGTTCAACTATATTTTGGCGGTGTTTCCTCAAAAGCAACAAATCCCAAAGGCAATAAATCAAGCCTGAAATCGCCAAAGGAACGGCATAGTATTGCATCCATAACGAAGCCTTGTTTGGTGGACGAAAGTACCCGTTAGATGCGATGAGCGTAGCTTCGTCATAACGCTGAAAAGACAAAAGTACCAGAACGTAAATGACATAGACGCCCAAGTGGGGAACTATGGTTTTCCAGGAAACCGTATGGCAGGTTAACGACAAAATGTAGAGAAACAAAAGGGGTGCGCCTAGCAAGGGTAGACCGAAACCCAAGATGGCGCCAAATCCTTGGAGCGGAAAGCGATAGATAGTAATTTCATAAAAGGCAATTTGACCCAAGGTTACCAAGATCCAACCTAAAAAGAAGTAATCGCCTTGTTTTTTATGCTGCTTGAAAAGCAGGAGTAAAAACATGAGAATCCCGATGCCTAAACCCGCGTTCAAGATAATTTCCATGTAATCGAATGTTGATTGCGACTACAAACTACGCATTAATCCGTAACGGTAATGAAACTATTCCGAAGCAAAAGAATTCCACCCCTGGGCTGTCAATGGAATCTTGCTATCACCGCGGGTTACCAAATGTGCACCTTCCGAGGCTTCGGTCATGTGCCCGATAACCGTTAGATGGGGATTGCCCTTTATTTTCGGAAAATCGCCCTGTGAAATCGTGAACAACAATTCGTAGTCCTCCCCGCCACTGAGGGCAACCAAAGTACTGTCGATTTTGAACTCTTCGCAGGCCGAAATAACGGTCGGGTCTAGGGGAATCTTATCCTCGAATAGATTACAACCAGTTTTACCGTGCTTGCATAGATGTAGAATTTCAGACGATAGTCCGTCGCTAATATCGATCATCGAAGTAGGTTGTACTTTGAGTTGTTTTAGCAATTCAATGATATCTTTTCGAGCTTCGGGCTTTAACTGCCGTTCAACAATATAAGAGTAGGGTTCTAAATCGGGTTGGTTGTTGGGATTCACCTTAAAAACTTCTTTTTCCCGCTCCAACACCTGTAATCCCATATAGGCACCGCCTACATCTCCCGATACTACAAGAAGGTCATTGGGTTTGGCACCACTTCTATAGGTAATATCCTCCTCGATAACGGTCCCTAGGGCCGTAATACTGATCAACATTCCGGTTTGTGATGAGGTGGTGTCCCCACCGATTACATCTACCCCGTAGCTGGTAGCCGCCAATTGAATGCCCGCATACAATTCTTCCAATGCCTCTAATGGAAAACGATTTGAAACTGCAATGGAAACCGTTAATTGGCTGGGAGTGGCGTTCATCGCGTATACATCCGATAGGTTCACCATCACCGCTTTGTAACCTAAATGTTTTAGGGGCATGTAGCTAAGGTCGAAATGTACTCCCTCGATAAGCAAATCGGTGGTCACGACCGTCTTTTTTCCTTCAAAATTCAATACGGCCGCATCATCGCCTATTCCCAACAAGGTCGATGGTTGTTTTAAAGTGAAGTGTTGGGTCAAATGCTCGATCAGACCGAACTCGCCCAACTGTTCCAAAGAGGTACGTTCTTGTTTTTTATCTTCTAACATAGGACAAAAGTAAATGTATTTTTGGCAACGACAGCGATTCTCTGGCAGGGTTTTTGAATCGATAAGTGAACCCCTGAAAAGATGAAAAATAGTCTCCGATATCCAAGAAATACTATCTTTATCTTATAGAAGTGATTTAAGCTTTTTAGATTGAAGCGAAAATTCTTGATTTTTTGCCCTTTTGAAGCCTTTTTTGAATTCCATAGTAGAGCTACCGAAGGAAAAAAGTCGAAAAAAGCGTGAAAAAGCCTCTTTTTTATCCAATTAAAGAAGGTTAAATCACTTCATAAAGAGTTTGAAAATTGCTATTTATGAAAAAGATGTTTGCCGCCTTGCTCCTGATTTTTTTTGTTTTCAGTTGCTCGAGCAATGATGACGATCCAGTAACAGAACCTCCTACCCCAGGGGGTGATAATGGCTCGACCACCGGGGTCATCCCCTGTGAGAATGGTATGGCCGGTGATTACCCTTGTGATGGCTATGATTTAATAGGGCAGATTCCAATTACTAATTTCGATGCAGTAGAAGGCAACGATAGTTGGGGATGGACCGACCCGGACAGTGGAAAGGAATATGCTATTATGGGATTGGATAATGGTACCGCTTTTGTCGACATTTCCGATGAGGACAATCTGGTCTATTTGGGGAAACTGCCGACTGCGACGGGGTCTAGCTCATGGCGTGATATAAAAGTATACCAAGATCACGCTTTTATCGTTTCCGAAGCGTCGGGGCATGGTATGCAGGTGTTCGATTTGACCAGATTGCGAGACCTGTCGAACCCCCCCGTAACTTTTTCGGCAGATTTTCGATATGACGAGTTTGGTAATGCGCATAACATTGTTATCAATGAGCAAACGGGGTTTGCCTATGCGGTGGGAACGACTACTTTTAGTGGAGGAGGCCATTTTATTGATGTTCGAGACCCTAAAAATCCGGTTGCTGCCGGAGGCCACTCGGCCAACGCCTATACCCACGATGCCCAGGTCATTACCTACATCGGGCCAGACAACGACTATACAACTAGCGAAATTTATATAGGGGCGAATGAAAATCAGGTAGCGATCGTCGATGTAACCGATAAGGACAACCCCGCCGAGATTTCGACCATTACCTACCCAAATATTGGTTATACCCATCAAGGGTGGTTCACCGAAGATCAGCGTTATTTCATTTTAGGGGATGAATTAGACGAGCAAAACCTGGGTTTTCAATCCAGAACCCTGATTTTCGACTTTGCTGATTTAGACAGCCCCCAACTACATCATACCTATCTGGGCACTACCAGCGCCATTGATCACAACGGCTATGTACTAGGCGATGAGTTCTTTTTGGCCAACTATACGGCCGGACTGAGAGTGTTGGATATTTCGGGAATCGATGATAGGGATATTACTGAAAAAGCCTTCTTTGACACCCATCCCGAAACCGATGTGGCCCGGTTTAGTGGTGTGTGGAGCGTGTATCCCTATTTTGAGAGCGGTAAAATAGTCGTCAGCGATATAGACCGTGGACTTTTCATACTAAGAAAATCAAATTAGGAATGAATCAGAAGATTTTCAGGTTAACTGCCGCACTATCGGGAATGGCAATACTCTTTTCCTGTAGTGATACTGCCGATGATTTTGTGGAAGTATCAATACCCGAGTCCCAGTTTTTAGGAGAGGTCGATTGGGTTAAAAGTTTTGGCGGCTCAGGGGAAGAGACGGCGCGAGCGATTATTCAAACTTCCGATGGCGGTTATGCCGTTTTGGGTTTTTCGAATAGTACGGATGGTGATTTGTCTGGCAAAACCCTAGCGGTAAACGATTATTGGTTGCTAAAGTTGAGTCCTGATGGAGAGTTGCAATGGTCAACAACTTATGGGGGCAGTAAAGACGACCGAGGCCAAAGTCTGGCAGAAACAGCAGATGGGGGTTATATCCTTACCGGCTACGCCATGAGCGATGATGGCGACGGAACTAATAATGAAGGCTTTCATGATAACTGGATCATAAAACTAGACGCTTCAGGGAATATAGAATGGGAAAAAAGTTTTGGTTTTTCAGGACATGATCATTCGTACGACGTTTTGCAAACCAATGACGGGGGTTACTTTTTCACTGGATTTTTAGATGTTACCGCTGCCAGGGCCGATGGTTTTACCGAAAAGGGAAATTCATTGACCCGCCATGGAGTAGGAGAGTTTTGGGGCACCAAACTGGATGCCAAGGGAAATATTGAATGGCGTAGGTATTTTGGCGGCACTAATAACGATCGGGCCCATGCTGTGGTGCAGTCAAAAGATGGGGGCTTTGTAATGACAGGTTTTAGCGAGAGTGGCGATTTCGATATCTCCAACAGCAGGGGGAGCTATGATTTTTGGGTGCTAAAAATCGATGCGAAGGGTCAGCTGCTCTGGGAAAGTTCCTTTGGGGGTTCAGGAATCGAAATATCGTACGATATTGTAAAAACGACTGATAACGCCTATGCTATTGTGGGAAATACGTTCAGTACCGATGCCGATGTTTCTAAAAACAAGGGAGAGTCCGATATGTGGTTGATAAAAGTTGATGACAACGGAAAACTGCTTTGGGAAAAAACCTTTGGAGGTAGCGGATTCGATGCCGCCAGAAGCATTAAATTAAGTACCGATGGGGGTTTTATTATAACTGGAAACTCAAAAAGTGCCGATAAGGATGCTACTTTCAATAATGGTGAAAACGACCTTTGGTTAATAAAGACCAGTTCAAAGGGAGATTTAGTCTGGCAAAAATCTTTTGGGGGGTCGGGTCTTGATTTTGGGTTCGATACTATCGAAAATGAGGATAAAAGCATCATTTTGGTCGGAGAAATGGGCAGTGAAGACATGCCTTCGGTTTCTAACAAGGGAATGACTGATATTATTGTCCTGAAAATTAGATAGTTAAAAAATATTGCCTCTTGTATATCCGTATAGAAAACACCTATTGGAATATATGTTATAATAATGTTAGGAATTAGGTTGAAATCCTAACCATACCGTATATTTGCTAACTATTTAGAATAAATCCAAATACCCATGATTCAAGTATCGGAAACGGCTAAAAAGAAAGTTATCGATTTGATGACCGAAGAAGGCTTTGATGCAGGCCAGGACTATGTGCGCGTTGGCGTTAAGAGCGGAGGTTGTAGCGGGTTGTCGTATGAATTGAAGTTCGATGACAAAATAGACGAATCAGATAAGATGTTTGAAGATAATGACGTCCGTATCATAGTTGACAAGAAGAGTTTTTTATATCTGGTAGGTACCGTGTTGGAGTATTCGGGGGGGCTAAACGGAAAAGGGTTTGTTTTCAATAATCCCAATGCACAGCGCACCTGTGGCTGTGGGGAAAGTTTTTCGCTGTAAGCACAGGTGAACAGTAAGAAACGATTCGGTATATTGTAGAATTGATACATTAGAAAAATGGCATACACAGAAGAAGAGTTAAAAAAAGAACTGGAAACCAAAGAGTATGAGTATGGTTTCTATACCGATATTGAGTCTGATACGCTGCCGGTAGGATTGAACGAGGATATTGTTATTGCTATTTCAAAAAAGAAAAACGAGCCTGAATGGATGACCGAGTGGCGTTTAGAGTCGTTTCGATACTGGAAGGAGATGGAAGAACCTGAATGGGCGAATGTTACCTATACAAAACCCGATTTCCAGGCAATCTCTTACTATTCCGCACCGAATAGCAAACCCAAATATGAAAGTTTGGACGAAGTAGATCCTGAATTGTTGGATACTTTCAAGAAATTAGGAATTTCTATCGACGAACAGAAAAAACTAGCCGGTGTCGCAGTTGATATTGTGATGGATTCAGTTTCGGTTGCCACTACGTTCAAAAAGACCCTTGCAGAGAAAGGAATTATCTTTTGCTCTATTTCCGAGGCTATTCAGGAACATCCCGAACTAGTAAAAAAGTACATCGGTTCCGTAGTACCACAAAAGGATAACTTCTACGCCGCTTTGAATTCAGCGGTCTTTTCCGATGGTAGTTTTTGCTACATTCCCAAAGGAGTGCGTTGTCCCATGGAATTATCAACCTATTTCAGAATCAATCAGGCCGGTACAGGACAATTCGAAAGAACCCTGGTAATTGCAGACGAAGGTAGTTATGTAAGTTACTTGGAGGGTTGTACCGCGCCTTCTAGAGATGAGAATCAATTGCATGCAGCGGTGGTAGAGTTGATAGCGTTAGATGATGCCGAGATAAAATACTCAACGGTACAAAATTGGTTTCCTGGAGGAAAAGACGGAGTTGGAGGGGTTTTTAATTTTGTGACCAAAAGAGGTCTTTGCGAGAAAAATGCCAAAATATCTTGGACTCAAGTTGAAACCGGCTCTGCGGTCACATGGAAATATCCTTCCTGTGTATTGAAAGGGGATAACTCTATCGGGGAGTTTTATTCCATAGCGGTCACCAACAATTACCAACAAGCAGATACGGGCACCAAGATGGTGCATCTTGGGAAGAATACCCGTAGTACGATTATTTCAAAGGGAATTTCTGCAGGAAAATCGCAGAATAGCTATCGCGGACTGGTACAGGTCAACAGCAGAGCTGAAAATGCCCGTAACTTTTCCCAATGCGATTCGCTGTTGATGGGCAATGAGTGCGGGGCACATACCTTTCCCTATATCGAGGCGAAAAACAAGTCGGCTCAAATAGAGCATGAAGCTACAACGAGTAAAATTGGCGAAGACCAAATATTTTATTGTAACCAGCGGGGAATCGATACGGAGAAGGCCATTGCCCTGATTGTCAATGGTTTTAGTAAAGAAGTCTTGAATAAGTTGCCGATGGAGTTTGCCGTGGAAGCACAAAAATTATTGGAAATAAGTCTCGAAGGTTCCGTCGGATAAATCATTGGTATAGAAATGAAAAAGTTTTCACTTCCCATTATACTTTTTGTGTTGATATGTTCCTGTAAA
Source organism: uncultured Flavobacteriaceae bacterium (assembly GCA_947493175.1). Classification (GTDB taxonomy): domain Bacteria; phylum Bacteroidota; class Bacteroidia; order Flavobacteriales; family Flavobacteriaceae; genus Pelagihabitans. The sequence goes on from CANLQD010000004.1 coordinate 47,380, forward strand.
GAAATCAAAAAGGAAAATAAAGATATTGCGGAAGTAGTAGGCGACACGCAAAAATCCGAGGTAAAGCTATACACGTTTGATGGTGGTACCGTGATTGTGAATCAGTTGGAGTTGTTTTCTCAAGACACCACTTACAGGGGTCAGAGCAAAGAGTTTGCCGATGCGTTTTATGTGATTCGGCACCCCAAAGGAGATTTGATGTGGGATGCTGGCCTCCCCGAAAGCTTGGTGGGCCTTCCCGAACCTTATACCGATGAAAGCGGCGCTTTTACAGTTTCTAGAAAAGATTCGGTGCTCAACCAATTGAAACAAATAGGGATGACACCCGAAGATTTTGAATACATATCGCTTTCCCATACGCATTTCGACCATAGCGGTCATGCGAATGTGTTCAAAAATGCAACATGGCTGGTGCAAGAGACCGAATATGATTTTGTGACCAGCGAGGAAACGCAACAATCGAATGTTGCCGTTTACAATGCCATTAAGGAGTTGGAAAATATTGAGAAGGTCCAAGGAGATTTTGATGTGTTTGGCGATGGTACCGTCGTGCTTAAATACACACCGGGACATACTCCCGGGCATCAAGCTTTGTACCTAGATTTGGTAAATCACGGGGCCTTGTTGCTCTCAGGGGATTTATATCATTTTTCCGATAATAGGGAATTTCGTAGAATTCCTATTTTCAATCACGACGTTGCCGAGACTAGAAAGAGCATGAGTGCTTTTGAAGCATTTGCCGAAGAAAAGAAAGCAACTGTTTATTTACAACATTCCACAGAAGATTTTGAAAAAATGCCGAAGGCACCGAACTATTTAAATTAAATACCATGTTGAAAATTAATGATCTACATGCAAAGGTAGAAGATAAGGATATTTTAAAAGGTATCAACCTTGAAGTGAACGCTGGGGAAGTACACGCCATCATGGGCCCCAACGGCTCGGGAAAGAGTACACTTGCTGCTGTTATTGCCGGCAAGGAAGAATTTGAGGTTACCCAAGGTTCTGTTGTTTTGGACGGGGAGGATTTGGAAGACGCAGCGCCAGAGGAAAGGGCACATAAGGGGGTTTTTCTGTCTTTTCAATATCCGGTAGAGATTCCAGGGGTATCGGTAACGAATTTTATGAAAACCGCTATCAACGAATCTAGAAAAGCAAGAGGCTTGGAGGACATGCCTGCCAATGAAATGCTCAAATTGATACGTGAAAAATCGGAAATGCTCGAAATCGACCGAAAGTTTCTTTCCCGATCCTTGAACGAAGGGTTTTCGGGAGGTGAAAAAAAGCGGAATGAAATCTTTCAAATGGCCATGCTAGAACCCAAATTGGCGATTTTGGACGAAACCGACTCCGGCTTGGATATTGATGCCCTGCGGATTGTTGCCAACGGCGTCAACAAACTGAAAAGTAAAGAGAATGCGGTTATCGTTATTACCCACTACCAACGATTGCTAGAATATATTGTGCCCGATTTTGTGCATGTATTGCACGATGGTAAAATCGTAAAGTCTGGCGGCAAGGAGCTCGCTTTGGAGCTAGAAGAAAAAGGATACGATTGGATTAAAAATGAGGCGGTAGTATAACTAGAGTGCGTCATTCTCGCGAATGTGGGAATCCATCGAAATATTGTTGGTGTTAAATCAATGGATTTCCGTCTTCACGGAAATGAAAGTAAAGAATAACAAATGGACCTGAAAGACAAATTAATAGCTTCCTTCATGGCGTTCGAAAATAACGTCGATATCGATCATCCCGTACATGATGTACGTAGCGAAGCGATGAAGAATTTTGAAACCAAAGGCTTTCCCTCCAAGAAAGAAGAGGCGTGGAAATATACCTCGCTCAACAAACTTCAGAAAATAGATTTCAGTATCTTCCCTAAGGAAGAAAATGCCCTTGAATATAAAGACGTCAAGAAGTATTTCTTACATGAAATCGATACGTATAAGATTGTTTTTATTGATGGTATCTATAGTTCTTTCCTTTCCGAGACCACGCACGATGGGGTCGATATTTGTTTAATGAGTTCGGCCTTGACCAAGCCCATGTACAAACAGGTCATCGATGTCTATTTCAACAAGGTGGCATCTAAAGAGGAATCGTTGACGACCTTGAATACGGCATTTAGCAGAGAGGGCGCCTATATCTATATTCCCAAAAACAAGATGCCCAAAAAACCGGTTGAGATCATACACTTTTCCACTGGTAATGAAGCGTCCTTATTGGTACAGCCCCGGAATCTTATTATTGCAGAAGAGAATGCCGAGTTACAGGTTATTGAACGGCATCAGAGCTTAACATCCAATGAGGTACTGACCAATTCGGTCACTGAGATTTTTGCGGCTAAAAATGCCATTGTAGATTATTACAAGGTACAAAATGATGTTTCCACGGCATCCTTGATAGATAATACGTACATCGACCAAAAAGATACCAGCGTCGTAAAGGTGCACACTTTTTCTTTCGGCGGTAAGCTTACTAGAAATAACCTCAACTTCTATCAAAATGGGCAGCATATTGATTCGACCATGAAGGGGGTCACGATTCTGGGTGAAAAACAGCATGTAGATCATCATACTTTGGTACATCACATTGAGCCAAATTGTGAAAGCCATCAAGACTATAAAGGAATTTATGGGGAGAATTCCACCGGTGTTTTTAACGGCAAGATCATCGTTGATAAAATCGCACAAAAAACGAATGCCTTTCAACAGAACAATAATATATTGATTAGTGATAAGGCTACCATTAATACCAAACCTCAGTTAGAGATATTCGCCGACGATGTAAAGTGTTCCCACGGTTGTACCATTGGTCAATTAGACGAGGATGCCTTGTTTTACCTACAGTCTCGTGGAATTCCGAAAAAAGAGGCAAGAGCCCTACTCATGTATGCTTTTGCCAATAACGTGTTGGAAAGTGTACGAATTCCAGAACTAAAAACCCGTATCAATAAGTTAATTGCCACTAAACTGGGCGTGCGCTTAGGGTTTGATTTGTAGGGGTCTCCCATTCATATAGAATAAATGGGAAAATGCTATTTGTTAGGGGTATTAATTTGTTGCTGCTGTCTTATGACCGTAGCCCAAGAAACCCGTTTTGGTCTCAAAGGCGGATTCAATTATAGTACCATTGTTGGGGATTTGACCCAGGGGATCAATCCGAGATTATCAGGCCATTTCGGCGGTTTTGCGGAAATTCGGTATTCTGACCATTTTGCCTTACAGCCCGAGCTGTTGTATTCTTCACAAGGCTTTCAGTTCAATACCGATTTGGCCGTTATAGAAGGCGACCCTTTCGGAGATGGAAATGATTTCAAAACGGCCGTTCAACTTAACTATATCACAATTCCCATATTGGCCAGCTTTTCTTTGAACGAACGTTTCGCCATTCAGTTTGGTCCGCAATTTGGGTTTTTGGTCAATGAGGTCACCAAGCTAAAGAATTTCGAAGGGGTCGATGAAGATGCCATTGACGATAAACAAACGGTAGATGGCCGTTTTCAATTGGACTATGGCGTAGCCGCCGGGGTACGCTATGAGCTCAACTATCATTGGGCACTGTCGGGAAGGGTATACCAGGGAATTCGAAATCGGCTGAACAACGGTGGTGGCGACATACAAAATTTCAATACGGTTTTTCAGCTTTCCTTGAATTATCTGTTTTTGTAAGGCTTTTTCATAACTGATTTCCTCGTGATTCTCTCTTAAAATTAGTGCTTAGTCGGTATCTTTGTTTTTCATACCTATCGCCATGCTCGATGTTACCAAAATACGCTCCGATTTTCCCATCCTTAACCGGGAAGTGAATGGGAAGCCACTCGTTTATTTAGATAATGCGGCTACGTCACAGACACCTCAGCAGGTCATTGATGTCATTGTCGACTATTATTCCCAATATAACGCGAACATCCACCGTGGAGTACACACTTTGTCCCAAGAAGCAACGGATAGGTATGAACAGGCACGGCAGAAAATCCAAAAACACTTTAATATCGCAGAGGCCCATGAGGTCATTTTCACTTCCGGTACTACCCATAGCATTAACTTGGTGGCAAACGGATACACATCCCTTTTAAGGGAAGGTGACGAATTACTCGTCTCGGCTATGGAACATCATTCCAATATTGTACCATGGCAAATGCTTTGCGAGCGTACCGGCGCCATTTTGAAAGTAATCCCAATGAATGAAGATGGGGAGCTTTTAATGGAAGTTTATCACAATTTATTATCCGAAAAAACCAAACTGGTATTCTGTAACCACATCTCCAATGCCCTGGGAACCATCAATCCTATTGAAGAAATGATATCGGCGGCCCATAAGGTAGGTGCGGCAGTTTTAATCGATGGCGCGCAGGCAGCCCCTCACATTAAAGCCGATATGCAAGCCTTGGATGTAGACTTCTACACGGTCTCTGCCCATAAATTATGCGGCCCTACTGGGGTAGGGATGCTCTATGGAAAGTCAGAATGGTTGGCAAAACTACCCCCCTATCAAGGTGGTGGCGAGATGATTGCCGAGGTTACCTTCGAAAAGACGACCTATGCCGATTTGCCCCATAAGTTCGAGGCGGGAACCCCGAATATCTGCGGTGGAATTGCTTTTGGTGCTGCATTGGATTATTTGAATTCGATTGGATTGGAGGCCATAGCTACCTATGAAACAGCGTTGTTGAAATATGCCACCGAGCAATTGTTGCAAATAGACGGTCTCAAAATCTACGGGACCGCCTCGGATAAGACCTCTGTTATTTCTTTTAATATCGAAGGGATACATCCTTATGATATAGGAACGATACTGGATAAACTGGGAATCGCTGTTCGAACAGGGCATCACTGCGCCCAACCGATCATGGATTTTTACAAGATACCTGGAACGGTGCGGGCAAGCTTTAGTTTTTACAACACCAAGGAAGAAGTTGATACCTTGGTTACTGCAGTTCAGAGAGCTAGGAACATGCTACTTTAGTATCAGTTGTTAAGCATTCCTTATAAAGGATTGAAAACGACCCTAACTTGTCGTATTTTTGTGTAAAATTAGGGAATGGGCATACAAGAAATACAAGAAGAGATCGTAGACGAGTTTTCGATGTTCGATGATTGGATGCAGCGGTATGAATACATGATCGAGTTGGGAAAATCCCTGCCCTTGATCAATGAGCGATACAAGACCGAAGACAATATTATCAAAGGTTGCCAGAGCAAGGTTTGGGTACATGCCGAAATGAAAGGTAATAAGCTTGCTTTTACTGCAGATAGCGATGCCATCATTACCAAAGGAATTATCGCTATTCTGATACGGGCCTTTAGTAACCAAACGCCTCAGGATATCATAAATGCGGATACGCAGTTTATAGACGAAATTGGATTAAAAGAACATTTGAGCCCTACCAGGGCCAATGGTTTGGTAAGTATGATCAAACAGTTAAAACTGTATGCCGTAGCATATCAAACACAGTTGAACTAGGGGTTGTCTATAATTCCCTAAACTATGTACAACGAAATAGAACGAACGAAATGAGCGAGGAAATCACCACCATAGATACCCAAGAACTTGGGGAAAAAATTGTCAAAGTACTAAAGACGATTTATGACCCGGAAATTCCGGTCGACATCTACGAGTTAGGTCTTATTTACGACGTGTTCGTGAACGAGGATAATGAAGTAAAAATTCTAATGACCCTTACCTCACCCAACTGTCCGGTAGCGGAAACTTTGCCAGTAGAGGTAGAGGAAAAGGTGAAGTCGTTGGACCTGGTCAAAGATGCGGAAGTTGAAATCACCTTCGACCCGCCGTGGACCCAGGATCTAATGAGTGAAGAGGCCAAACTGGAACTCGGGCTTCTTTAAGGTCATTTCCGCCAGTGCGGAAGCTTCTGATAACCTACTACCATGGAGAAAGAAATTATCAATAGAGTTGCCCAGAGCAAATTGGTTACTTTTGACCTTGAGGAGTACTATCCCGAGGGAAGAAGAGTACAACTCGATATCAAGGACTGGTTGTACGAAGGGCTTATTCTCAGGGAAAAAGAATTCCGTGCCACCGTGAACGAACACGCTTGGGAGAACTATCAAGATGCCTATGTAGCTATTGACTGTTCTTCCGATGCTATTGTGCCTGGCTGGGCCTATATGTTATTGACTACTAAATTGCAGCCTTTCGCTAAAAAAATCGTGCAGGGAACCCTTGAGCAGTTAGAGACCAGCTTATACCAAGATTTGATTGCTTCATTAGAAGTTTCTGAATTTGAAGGGAAACCTGTTATCATTAAAGGATGTAGTAAAAGACCGGTACCACCCAATGCGTTTTTGTGGATAACTGCCAAACTTCAACCTGTTGTAAAGTCCCTTATGTACGGCGAGGCATGCTCTTCTGTGCCTTTGTTCAAGAAAAAATAATTGTTGACAAGTCTGTTCATTTTATGTTAGCAATTCTTACATTTGCCGCATAAACACTTCATTAAACACTAAAACATTATGAAAAAAGTAGTATTATCACTTCTATCTATTTTTGTTTTTACTACCACTTTTGCGCAAACTATCGATGAGTTAAAAGCCGAGCAAGCGGCCAAAAAAGACTCTATAGCGGCCATTCAGGGAAGGGTAGATGCACTTCAAGGACAAATAGATGCTTTTCCCGGGTGGAAAACGGGTGCTTTTGGAACCATTGGGGCGAATATTTCTAGTTTTAACAACTGGTATTTGCAAGGAACCCCGAACAACAATTCGGGAAATATTGGGATTACAGTGAACGGTTTCGCTAATCTGGATAAAGAGAAATTTTTCTGGAGAAACTCGGCCAACGTTAATCTGCAGTGGGTAAAGTTAGATGATAAAGACAATCCTGATGATAGTGATAGCTTCGACGGAACTACCGATGTCTTCAATATTACCTCTTTATACGGTTATAAGTTGAGCGATAAATTCGCTATCTCGGCGTTGGCCGAATATCGTTCATCGATTATCAACAACTTTAACGATCCCGGCTATTTGGATTTCGGGGTTGGTGCTACTTGGACACCGATTACTGACATGGTAGTAGTGATACACCCGTTGAACTATAACTTTGTTTTCGCAGACAACGATGCAGTATACGAATCTTCTGCAGGGGCTAAAATCGTGGTAGATTATACCAAGCAATTAGGGGCCGTGAACTTTAAAACCAATTTCTCTACCTTTCAAAGTTATGAGAGCGGTGATCTAAGCAACTGGACATGGATCAATTCATTTGGTTATACCTTGTGGAAAGGAATAGGTGTAGGGTTTGAATTTGGATTAAGGGGCAATAAGCAAGAGACGTTGGCCAATGCCTTGGCACAAGACCCACCATTGACACCAACACCTGACTTTGATAATATAGACAATGAGACCCAGAGCTATTGGTTGCTTGGTCTCAACTATGCCTTCTAGAAGAAAAATCAAGTTAGCTATAGAGCTAAAAACAAAACGCCCCGACAGTCTCGAGGCGTTTTTTTGTTAAGTAGGATTCGTTACATTTGGTTGCACAGTCAATAAAATCGAACTTGTAAAGTCAGATGCAGATTTGGGAGAATCCAAATACTTGATTTGGAACATTAAACACTAAATCTTAAATACATAACGAATGTATAGGCAAATGTACAAGGGAGTAAATTTTTGTTGTGAACAGGGTAAAAGATGTTGTGTAACTAGTTAAAATACGTGGTTTCATCGACGAAATACATCAAATAGGAAAGACTTGAATTAAAAAGCCCCGGAATGAACCAGGGCTTTTGTTAAAGTAGGTTTGGTCTAATTTGGCTTGGTATTTTTTAAGTCAAGTATTGGGTTACTCTTCTTGTACTAGCACTTAATTACAATGTAAATCTACATTCCTTTTCTGCAGTCCGTAAATTATTGTTGTGTGCCAAGACAAAAGTGTTGTGAAAAATACCAGTTGCCAAAATCATCGATGAACTACACGCCTAACTTCCGCTTTCATACACTAATTGTTGCAGGGCGTTCTTGGCAGGGTGGTATTCAGAATTGATTTCAAGCGCCTTTTCGAAGCAAGAAATGGCTTCTTGTTTCGTTCCGTTCAAAACATGGGCACCCCCAAGAGCCGTCCAAGAATACTCATCCGAGAATTTAGAGGTATACAGTTTGTAAAATGCAATGGCTGCCTCGTAGTCTTGTGCGGCTACAAGTTCTTCCCCAATTTCCTCAAAGTCAAAATCGATCATTGGAATGTATCGGTCATCGTTCTCATAGCGAGCGTATTTCTCTAAGGCGACTTCCATACCATTTTTCAAATATTCAGTGGAGATGGTCCTGGCCAGGGAAATTTTATCGAGTGTGTAGGATGCATTGTTTAGGACCCTCATGGGAAAGGTAAAGGTATGCCTATCGTTTTCTTCATTATTGGTTAGCATGATAACACATTGATTTTTGGTGATATTTCGCATAAAAAGGCTTCTGCCACCTCGAAGACCGCCCGTATGAAATACAATTTTCCCCATGGTACTATCCATCGCAATACGCCACGTCAACCCGGATAGTGCAGGATAGTTTGATTTGGCATTTACCTTATAGGCAGTACGATCCTCTAAAAGGTGAGGCGTATACATCGCGTTTAAAGAAGCCCTTTTCAGCAAGGTTTCGTTCTGTAGTGCGTTGTGAAATTTTAAAAGATCTCGAGCTGTGGTATGTATGTCGCTGGGGCCATAGCTCTTTTCAAAGGTTTGCGCCTCCGCAATATTTTCAGGTAAAGAATCCGCCCACTGAAAACGGTCCGAAAGCCAGATTGGTTTTCTGTAATAACGTACGATATTGCTTTGTAGCGAATCGGGAACACGCTGCTTTTTGAGAAACGTATGTTGCATACCACATTTTTCAAAAATATGCTGGGTCAAATACTGATTAAAGTCCTTTCCGGAAACCCTTTCAATGATAAGCGCCAGAAGTACGTAATTGGTATTGGCATAGAAAAAGTTTTTGCCGGGGGCAAAGCGAAGCTTGGGAGCTGTCCTGATGATCACATCTTTTATTTCTTCGTTACTAAGGCCCCTACCTTCGATTTTACTTAAAAAAGGCTGACTCTGTATTCTTGGTAGCCCCGAAGTATGGGTCAGTAAATTACGTATGGTGATATTTTCATAAGGTATTTGGGGAAAGTACCTGGTAATGTCATCGTTCAGCTGCAATTTCCCCTTTTCTACCAATTGCAATAGCGCCACACCAGTAAAGGTCTTGGAAACGGAGGCCACATTGAACATGCTATGTGAATTCAATGGAACACGGTTCCTATAATCTGAAAACCCGAAAGATTTTTCATAGATAACCGCCCCCTTTTCGGCAATCAAAATAGTACCGTTGAATCGCTCCTCAAGATGTAATGAGTCTAAAATACCATCGATTTCCACAATTCGCGAATCAATAGATGGTGTACAGGAGGTACAAACGAATGCAATAATAAGTAATATTTTCACGCAGGTTGGGCAAAGGTTACTCAAGTTTCGATCGTATGGGACGTAGCCACTTTTTTTCGTTCGTATGGTGCTTAAAGGAAGTCCCAATGGTTTTTTAAATTGTGTTTTCATGGTATCGCTGTTTTATATTATTGTCTGATTCTGAATCAAATATGCATTGCATTTACCAATAAGCAGGTTAAACAGCGGTTAAAGACAGGTTAATGATGTTATGTTGAAGATGCTACATTGTTAACCTATAATGGGTAATCGTAATAAAGACAGGTGTTCAGCGCCCCGTTAACGTTAATGGAGGGTTAACGATGTTCAATTCTTGGGCAGCAGTAGGCCTTTATGCTACTTTTGGAGTGTTGCTAAATAAGTACGATAGCACTATGCAAAAAAAAATAAACATACTGATCGTTACGGCCATCGCTACCCTTCTAGCCCTTATTAGTATACAGACCTACCTTATTTACAATACCTATGAACTCAAAAAAGATGCTTTTTTGAGCGAGACCAAGAAAGCCATTGGGCGTATCGATGATGAATCTGAAATGGTCGTGGCTACGAATGAACTATGGTCGCAGGAGTTTATGGATTTGCTTTGGAGGTATCGTTTTGAAAATCTTGAGAAGGAAAAGTTTGTTGCCGGACTTACCAAAAATACCGATTCACTCACCGAAAGATATAATAGACTCTATAAGGAAGAATTGAGAAAAACTGCTTTGGAGTACGATATTAAGTTTAAAAAGAACATTTATTCTATCATCATTCTTGATTCTGTATCCAACGATACGGTGTTCCCATTCGGCAATAAAAACCACTTATTAATGCTTGGTGAGGATTTTGAGGAAAAAGAGGGATACGATGTAAGCACTGCACGATGGCAGACCGACTATACAAAAATAGTAGACGGAGATGAGAAGATGATCGAATTTAGGGTGCTAACCCGGGATAGGATGAGCATTTCTGACTGGAAACGTATTGTATTGGGAAGAATGGCGGCGCTTCTCACCGGATCTGTACTGTTATTGGTTTTTGTAGTAGGGCTCTTTTATTACTCCATCAAAAATTTGATCAAGCAGAAAAAGGTAGCCGATGTTAAAACCGATTTCATTAACAATATTACCCATGAACTTAAAACCCCATTGGCAACCTTGGGAATCGCTTCAAAAAGCTTAAAGAAAAAAGAAATCCTTAAAAACCCGGAGGCTTTTCAGAATACGTTGGGTATTCTGGAGCGGCAAAACGATCGGCTTCAAAAATTGATCGATCAAGTGATGACCAATAGTTTGGGATCCGAAGAATTGGTCTTACATAAAGAGCAGGTGATAGACGATGCTTACTTTAAAAACCTACTAGATGATTTTGAACTCTCGGTTCAAAGCAAAGACTTGACTATTGTCCGCAATATCGAGGTGAAGGAAGTGGTTTTCCGAATCGATACTTTCTTATTTACCACGGCACTCTTCAATATTCTCGAGAATGCCGTAAAATATGGAAAAGAGTCCGTTGAGATTGTATTGAAGACCTATCTGAAGAACAATCGGTACGAAATCGTGATTCGCGATAACGGTATAGGTATTAAAGAGAGAAATCTAAAATTTCTTTTCGACAAGTTTTACCGGGTCGAATCAGGGAATGTACATAATGTAAAAGGCCTTGGCCTTGGATTGTACTATACAAAACAAGTGGTCAATGCCCATAACGGTGCTTTGGCCGTAGAAAGTGAACTTGGAAAAGGAACTGAATTTACCATTACCATACCTCTAAATTGAAAAAGATGGCAAACGTACTATTGGCAGAAGATGATTTTGATTTTGGCAGCATCTTAAAACAATACTTGGAGATTCACGAGTATAAGGTTAGCTGGGCCAAAGATGGAAAAGAAGCCTTGGATCTGTTTTCCCAAAACAATTTTGACATCTGTGTTTTCGATGTGATGATGCCTAAAATGGACGGTTTCACATTGGCTGAAAAAGTAGTGAACCTAGACCCTGAGGTCCCTTTTGTTTTTCTAACTGCCAAAAAGTTAAAGGAAGACCGGATCAAAGGATTAAAGCTTGGTGCCGATGATTACATCGTAAAACCTTTCGAAGCTGATATTTTGGTGTTGCGGTTGCACAATATTTTAAAACGTACCCAACGCATACGACCCAAAAAGGAACAATTGCATCGTATCGGCAATTACGATTTCGATGCCATTAATCACAAATTAGTATTTCAGGATACCGAGCAACGATTGACCGAAAAAGAAACAGTACTCATACAGTATCTGTACAAACATAAGAATACCATGATCAAGCGCGACGACCTCCTCAAAGACGTTTGGGGCAACGACGATTTTTTCTCGGGAAGAAGTATGGACGTATTTATAAGCCGCCTGCGAAAATACTTTAAGCAAGACACTTCAATAGCCATTGAAAGTGTTCGCGGTGTAGGCTTAACTTTTAAAGTAGACGCATAAAAGGAGTTTATTTCATCATTAAAACAAACATCATGAAACAGTTAGGAACCATTTTACTACTCTTCATCACAGTAGTACAACATTCAAAGGCGCAGACACCCGAGGTACTTTTGCGACAACAGTTAGATAGCATTAGCCGACTAACAGGACTTGCAGGTTTTGGAGTAGCGGTTTTTTCGACCGATTCGCTCTATTTTGAAAACGGATATGGCTATGCTGATCTTGAAAACAAAAAGACCTACACAACGAACACAATCCAAAATATAGGGTCTATTTCAAAGACCTTTATCGGGGTCGCCTTAATGAAGACCATAGAAATGGGAAAGTTTAATTTGGATACCCCGATCAATGATATCTTGCCTTTTAGGGTCGTACACCCCAAGTATCCTGAGGCTGTCATTAGTGTACGACATCTAGCTACCCATACTTCGGGAATTGTTGACTTTGAAAAAGGCTATGACAGAAGCTATGTGTTAGAAAATCCCAGTAGCGTAGTTCCGGAGAATTACGAGAAGGACATGGAAAAATACCTAAACAAGGTCAGAAGTAACGGTAAAATGCCCTTAAAGAAGTATTTAAAAGGGTATTTGGTGCCCGGAGAAGAATTCCATAGCAAGAAGAATTTTTCAAAGTTTGCCCCTGGCAAGCGCTATGTGTATTCTAATATTGCTTCTGCGCTTGCCGCGTATTGTATTGAGGTTGTTACAGGAAAGTCTTTTCCTGAGTTTACACAAGAACATATTTTCAAAAAGGTCGGGATGCACGATACGGGATGGTCCTATGACTCGATCGATCAAACGGCACATGCCAAAACATATTCAAACGATCTAAAGGCTTTACCAAAGTATTCCTTGGTAACATATCCAGACGGAGGTTTGCGAACCAGCGTAGCCAGCATTACCAGATACCTACAGACCATGGTTCGATGTTACCAGGGAGAAGATATCATTTTAAAGCCTGAATCGTGTCAGGAAATGATGAAGGCACAGTTGGCCCCATCGCAGCTCGAAGATGGTGAGGATACTGATAACTATGGCTTTTTTTGGGAGTACAACCGGGAAACCATTATTGGCCACAATGGGGGTGATCCAGGTATCCTGACCCTTATGTATTATTACAAGGATATAGAAATGGGAGCGGTGTTTTTCACGAACACCAATGTAATCGATAATCCGGTTGCTTCTAAGCAGGTACAGGCTTGCTGGAATGCCATACGTTCGTACATGAAACAATTGGTCGATCAAAAAGTATAAACCTGTTATTTATAGGAAAGAAATTAATAAACAACAGTCAAAAAAACAGAAATCATGAGAATTATTGTCTATTTACTATTAAGCATGTTTATTGGACTATTTACTGCAAAGGCGCAGGAGAGCAAAACAACTACGAGTAACACCACCACTTCGGTTTCTATTTCTACCGATGGGGACATCGGTTTTACCGAAAACGGCCGCACTTATTTTTCAATAAGTGATTCTGACGACACTTATAAGGTACGAGCAGAATTTCATACCACTAAAACGAAAAAAATTCGAACCTATTTACTGGAAGAACTAGGAAAGGAATATTTAACCACATCGGGAAACAGACAAAAATGGATTCGCACCTATGGCGGTGATGTTGGCTATGAAGTGCGATTGGATAACGGAACCCTAAAGATCCGTTTGGACAAGGAACTTTTATCCAGTGGTATGGTCAACAAATTCAAGATCATTACCCAGAACATCAAAGCATATACCTCTGGAAAATCTCAAGAAAAATACGCTTTGGAACAAGCAGAGCGAGAAGCAGAACAAGTTCAGCGAGAAGCGGAACAAAAGAAGAGAGAGGCAGAACAGTTACAACGAGAGGCCGAGCAAAAAATAAGGGAGGCCGAACAATTACAGAGAGAGGCCGAAAGAATAAAGCGCGAAGCGAAACGTAAAAAAGGTACACGATAAAAAAAGCCCCGACTGAAAAGCCGGGGCAATTTTTTAGTAAAGTAGGTCTTTTAGTAAAATTTGGCCCGAAATTTATCGGGAAAGCTGTTATAGGCCAACCAAAGGTCTTTGGGGAAACCGAATAGTTGTTTTGGTCAAGTCTTAGTGTTGTTTGGGGTAAACACTATTCTTTAATCATGAAGTAAATGTAAGACAGGTCTTTGTAATTCGCACGATAATTGTTGTAAAGTGGCTTTGTGGTGTTGTGTGCCACATTAAAGGTGCGTTTTCTTCGATGAACGACCTATGTACTATTTCAAATTCAGGATACGGTCGGAAATGACAGCTCACCGATAGGCATAAAAAAACCCCGACGGGGAGTCGGGGCATTTTTGTAAAGTAGGTTTGTTACATGTAGTACTTTTAAATGGTTATGTAAGTAGGTTAATTGGTGTTTTTCTCTTTTGTTTTTCGGTTAAGTTCACAGTGCTAATTTGGGATAAGCCCTAATGATTAATTACAACGTAAATCTACATTGCTATTCCTCGATCACCGAATTTATGTTGTGAACCTATCGCATTCTGTTGTGAAAGATATGAACGGTCTTATTTGTTCGATGAAGTGAAGTTGCTCATCGTATTGATAGCTGTTGTTGTTTTTGCACAAGGGATTGAAGTGATATCTTTTCTGGACTCCTTTTGGTTCAGAAAAAAATATAACGGAAAGCCCGACCACACCCTTGTGTGGTCGGGCCTCGAAAAGACTTTGTATATGGGCAACTAATACTCGTCTAGATGCTCAGGGTATAGAAAGTTATTATAGGGGAAGCGGGTAACATGTATGCTACGTACCTCATCATAGACACGTTTTCTAAATTCGTCGAGGTTTTCCTTGTTCAGGGCAGAAATGAACAAAGCGTTGTTCCCTACGCGTTGCATCCAAGTGTTTTTCCACTCTTCTATGGTAAAGTGTTTTTCGGTCTTTTCAGTGGTAAGGTCGTCCTCTTCGATGACCTCATGCCGGTACTGGTCTATTTTATTAAACACCATGATGGTGCTTTTATCGGCACTGTTTATTTCATCAAGAATCTTATTGACCGAATCGATGTGTTCTTCGAATTGGGGATGAGAGATATCAACGACATGTAGAAGCAGATCCGCTTCACGTACTTCATCCAAGGTGCTTTTAAAACTCTCGACCAATTGGGTAGGTAGTTTTCTGATAAACCCAACAGTATCGCTCAAAAGAAACGGTAGGTTGCCGATAACCACTTTTCGTACGGTGGTATCCAAGGTCGCGAACAGTTTATTTTCGGCAAAAACACGGCTTTTACTGACCACATTCATTAAGGTAGACTTACCCACGTTGGTGTACCCGACGAGGGCCACCCGTACCAAAGCGCCCCGATTGCCACGCTGCGTTTCCATCTGGCGGTCTATTTTTTGAAGCTTTTTCTTGAGCAATGTAATACGGTCTCGAACGATTCGCCTGTCGGTCTCAATCTCGGTCTCTCCTGGTCCGCGCATACCGATACCCCCTTTTTGCCGTTCCAAGTGTGTCCATAATCCTGTTAGCCGAGGTAACAAATATTCATATTGAGCGAGTTCTACTTGTGTACGGGAATAACTGGTTTGTGCGCGCTGGGCAAAAATATCGAGGATGAGACCGGTACGATCTAAAATCTTACAGCGCAACTGTTTTTCTATATTTCGTTGTTGGGCCGGGCTCAGTTCATCGTCGAAAATCACCGAACCTATTTTATGCTCATCAACGTAATTCTCGACCTCTTGCATCTTGCCACTGCCGATCAAGGTTTTGGGATTGGGCACGTTCATGCGCTGCACGAAGCGTTTATAAACTTCACCACCCGCAGTATAGGTTAGAAATTCGAGTTCGTCGAGATATTCCGTAACCTTTTCCTCGTTCTGTTCTTGGTTGATGACCCCTATCAATACCGTTCTTTCGTATTCTATCGACTTCTTTTCTAACATAACCCGTTTAAAGTGCAAATCTAATCAATACTTCCCAAGCTATTTTCGTAATTTTAACACCCCCAAAAAAAAGTACCATGTCCGTATCGTTTTTAAAGAAAAAACCGAAAGGAAAACTTTTTAGCATTGCCTTCTACAATCTCGAAAATCTTTTCGATACGATTGACGACCCAGATACGCTCGATGATGAGTTTACCCCGGAAGGCGATAAAAAGTGGTCTATGAAGCGGTACAAGCGTAAGCTGTACAAATTGGCCAAGACCATTTCTGAAATAGGAATCAATACCGCTCACACCACTCCGGTATTGGTGGGGGTGGCCGAGGTAGAAAATGAAACGGTGGTACGGGACCTTATCAATGCAGAGCCATTACGGGAAATAGATTATGGGTATGTACATTATGATTCTCCCGACGAGCGCGGTATCGACGCGGCATTGATTTATCGTAAGAAGGAGTTTAAGGTACTGCATTCCGAACCTATTACCTTATACGTAAATAATCCGGATGGCACTAGGGATACCACACGCGATATTCTCTATGTACATGGTGTACTCAACGGCGAAGTGGTGCATGTGTTCGTGAACCATTGGCCCTCTCGCCGCGATGGAGAGACACAGACCGACTACAAACGCATCAAAGCAGCTGTGACCTTGGTGAACTTTATCAAGGGAATCGAAGAAAAACAGCCTGATTCCAATTATATCATTATGGGGGATTTTAATGATGGCCCTGACTCTGAGAGCATTAAAACGTTAATGCAAATGGAGAATTTGTACAACCCATCCGAAAAATTGGTCACTGCGTATCGCGGTACGGCCAATTATAGAAGACAATGGAGCATGTTTGATCAGATTATTTTTTCGCATAACTTTTTAAATTATGAAAAAGGCACCCATAGCTTTGCCCATGCAAACATCTTTGACGAGGCCTTTTTGACCGAATTTAAGGGGAAATATAAAGGAACACCCTATCGTACGTATGCAGGGCGAAAATATATTGGCGGGTATAGCGATCACTTTCCGGTCTATATTCAATTGAAGTACAACGATTAGGAAAACACACCTCTGAATAGGCCAATACCTTCACCGCCTTGTGTTTACAGATGCATAAGTTCACTATCCGCTAAGAGTTCTTCGTTTCGCAACTTAAGAAATACCTGGGCTGTCGCAACCACATCGAGTTCGCAATAGGTAATAATCCGATCCAGATTGTTTTCTTCGTAGTAGACTTGGTACACCATACTACCGTCGATATCTTGTTTCGGAGAGGGGATTCCAAGAATGTTGGTAAGCAGTTTTAAGGAAGTATAGTGTTTGTAGTCTCCAAATTTCCATAGCTCCATAGTATCCAAATGCGGTATTTCCCATGGTTTTTTGCCGAAAAGGTTCAGTTTGTAGGGCAACTCAATACCGTGAATGATCATGCGTCTTGCGATGTACGGAAAATCAAACTCCTTTGCATTATGACCACAAAGTAGGTGCTTGGTACTACTGAAATGTGTAATGATGAGGTTTTTAAGCTCCTTCAGGAGCTTTGTTTCTTCGCCGTGAAAGGTTGTGGTTCGAAAAGTTCGAATATCGCCCTTAAAATTGAAGTATCCGACAGAGATACAAATGATTTTTCCGAATTCTGCCCAAATACCGGCCCGGTCATAAAACGCCTCTGGGGTATATTCATCTTTACGCTGGTATTGCGTTTTTTGTTCCCATAACAATTTCTTTTCATCATCGAGTTCATCAAAGCTTCTTTTTTCAGGAACAGTTTCGATATCGAGGAATAAGATATGCTCAAGGTTCAACTTTTGTAACATGCTATTGTTTTAAAAAGAGATAGGCATTGGAGTGGTTTAATTGAATCGTATCATTCTCCAATACTTCATACCCTAGACTTGTAAAAATCAATTTCCCTAAAATACGTTCGTTTTCAAAATCTAGCGTCATTTCATCCATTTGATTTTCCGGAAGGGATGAACGATACTGTCGTAAATACAACAGTTTTTCTTTAAGGGAGACTTGGTATTGTTCGGTGCTATCCGTTTTGGAAACGAAACAAAGGGCTATTTCATCTTTTTCGAAGGATACATAGAAATCGCCTATTTCATATGGTTTTTGATCATAACCGTTTAATTGTATAGGAGAAAAATAATCATATGGCTTAATAAATTGTGACCGGCCTTCGAAAAAATTTCCGTAAAAATCATAGCGGTCACCATAATCTGTATTATTCCTGAATTCATCGGGGTGTAACGTAATTCCCATTGAATCGATTACTCGTTGTGTATCGAGCCAGTGATAATTGTACCGATAGGACGCATCATCGTCTATAGTATCTTTAAAGGCGGTCACCATAGCGATACCTGTAATCGGGTCTAGTTCAGAAAGTTTTTCCCGGTCATCTAGATAATTGAGGATAGACTTGATTTGTTTTAATTGTTTTCTACTGGCTACCTTATTGTTCGATAAAACGGTATCATATACTTTTTGGAATTGTTGTATTTGACTGTTTTCTGAGACCTGAAACGCTCCCCAAAATCCAAATGAGGACAATAGTGCCAAAATAAAAAGTGAAATGGGTAGCACAATCAATTTTCGGTTCTTTGTTAAAAGCAGGTAACAGCTTATTGCCGTAATCCAACAGGCGATCAACAGCACAAAATACCGGTTCTCGGTAATACCGTAATCGAACACTCGACGCAATATTGCCACAAATAGCAACACAAGCAGGGGGAGTAGTAACCAATAAAACCAGGGGTAGAATCGATTTATGGTCCACGCCTTGATACTTTTTTCTATCGGATTAATAATGACCTGTACCATGAAACCCAAGAGTGCCAAGATGGTGACCAGATAGGAAACCCATCCCTTTGGAAGTTCCCATTCAATAAGAATTTTAAAGCCGTAGGCATATAAGATGAGCAGATACAAAAGCACCAGTGGAATCAAAATATATTTCACGAAGACTTCCAACGCTTTTTGAAAACGAATATCGGACGTGTTCAATATGTTCCGAGGAAAATCGGATAAGTATATCCAGGTATTTACGATTCCCAAGCACAAAAAGAACAATTGTAGATAACGTCTTTCCTTGATATAGACATCGAACAGTGCATCAATAGCCACCAAAGCGATGACCAAGCCGATGTAAAGTACCCCTGAGAAAAAACCACTTCGTATAATGGCCGCCCCAATGGTTTTAAGATAGTTCCAATAAGCTGCTTTGTTCCATTCATTTATAAAGGGGGCAAAAAATACGAAAAGATGCCCTGCGATCAAGAATAGAAAAAAACGTATGAAATGTTCAGGAGATGGGTCGTGTTCGGCATTGGGAAACATCCACCAGAATAGAAGCAGCAAGACTACAACTAGTGGTTTGAGAAACCACCATTTCTGAGGCTTTTTTTGTTGCTCTATAAAAAACTGTGTCCCGATCAACCAACTGATACCTAAAATAAGGGTCAACAAGGTATCTAATTGGTCTTCGAAAAGATCGTTGGTCGTGTCATCACATACCACAATACAGAAAAGCGTGCCCAAAATGGACCACAATAGGGTTATAGGAAACCGTTTAAAGGCATTTTGGGCTTTGTCGGTGATTTCCGTTAGGGAAAAAAGACTCATGGCGACACAAATTAGGGTTTATAGAAGGTAAAACTACCAATAAGGGATTATCGAGAGTACCCTGAAAACGGGTATAATGTGAAACTATTGTATGGGCAATAGCTTGTAGTTCATCGAAATGCTGGGGGTATATTCAATTTTAGAGTCGATACCACGTTTAAGGGATACACCCTAAATCTTACCGATTATGATTGCTACTCACACCCATCGAAATTCTTTTGCTCGATTTCCTTTTCTAACGTTGTTCGCTATGGTTATGGCCGTGGCTTCTTGTTCCCAGGAAAGCACCGAAACGCCTGTTCAAGATGAACAAAGTGCTGATCCACCTGCTGAATGTACGAATGTGGCAGATTACATCTTCTCAGAGAAAGACGGACTGGTAAAAGTACAATTCGAGGAAGCAATCTTTGATGCGTTATGGAAATTAAACGGTGATGGCGATGAGTTTTCAGGAAAAGGGTATATGGTCTGGACCGGCTCCCAATCTTTGAGTACGCCCGGACAGGGGGCAACCTCTTTTAAAATTAAAATCGAAAATGCCGGAGTATATCAGTTCTTGTGGAAATCGGCGGTAAAAATGGGGGATAACGGTACCGATCACAACGACACATGGCTTCGTTTTGCAGATGCTGCGGACTTTTATGCCCAAAAAGGGGAGAGTATTGTTTACCCGAAAGACAGTGGCAAAACACCCAATCCGGAAGGAGCCTCAAAAGATGGATGGTTTAAAATTTACCGAAGCGGTAACGATCTCGATTTTAAATGGCAAGCAAGTACGTTCGATAATAATGCGCACGACGTTTTCGTAACCTTCGATGAGCCCGGAATTTATATCATGGAAATATCGGCCCGATCTGCTGGTCATGGCATTGATCAATTTGTACTTTTCAAGGAGCCTTACACTAAAAATGAGGCTATTGACGAGGCAAGACCGTTCAGTGCTATTTCTTGTGATTAAAACAAAACAGTTTTTCCCAAAATAACCTGCAAGTATGTGGTCGGAAGTATTGGGTAGCCTACTTCGTGTGCGATTCCTGTGAACCGACCGATTGGTCGGAAATAAGGTTTAATAGCCACACGTCGCATCTGGCAAAGTAGGGTCGTTCAGAACAAAATCTTCGATAAAAAGCCTTTAGGGTCAAGATCGTTTCCCCAAATTAAAATGAACCGACCAAGAGGTCGGTAATGGTCAGAACAAACTTTGTTGTTTTACGGGATTTTCATGGTCTAGCAACCACTTTTTGCGGTGTAATCCGCCGGCGTAACCGGTTAAGGAACCATCGCTTCCAATAACACGATGACAAGGAACTACGATCCATAGCGGGTTTTTTCCGTTGGCAGCGGCAACAGCCCTAATAGCTTTTACATCGCCCAAGGTTTTGGAAAGGTCCAGATAGGAAACGGTTTTCCCATAAGGAATTTGTATCAGGGCTTCCCAGACCCTTTTTTGAAAGTCGGTGCCCTTTGGGTTCAGTTCCAGATCAAAAACTGTTCTTTTTCCCTCGAAATATTCCTGTAATTGGTAAGCGGCCTCCTCTAATATTTCAGGAAGTATGATCGTGGGTGTTTCGTTGGTCTCCAATACGGTAATGGCCGACAAACCTTCCGCATCCCCCTCTAAACGGGCGATTCCCAAAGGAGTTTTAACAAAAGCAGTTTCCATTAGGCATCGGGCTTTTCAATTTTCTCAATGACCCCGGCCTTTTTAGCGCGTTGTTCCCAGTTTTTACGGGCAAATTCTTGTAGGTCGGCGATGTTATCGCTTTCGTCCATGATTTCCAGTCCGAGCAAGGTTTCGATAATATCCTCCATGGTAACGAGTCCACTTACCGAACCATATTCGTCTACGACTAAGGCAATGTGTTTTCGCTTGCTGATCATGGTGTCGAACAGCTGGGGAATGGGTGTATTTCGCTTGGTTATTGAAAGTTCCCGTTTAATTTCGGACAAGGGAATAGACCCATTATCGTTCACCATTTCTTCCAAAATGGTATCCTTCAATACAAATCCGGTAATGTTATCGACTTTATCGGCATAAACCGGAATCCTCGAAAAGCGCATTTTTGGGTTCTCTTTAAAAAAATCGGCGATACTTTGTTCTTCCGACGCAATTTTAACTACGGCCCTGGGCGTCATAATATCCTTGACCAAGACCTCGTCGAAGCGTAGTAGGTTTTTGATGATGGTAGATTCCGATTTTTCGAATACTCCCTCCTCCCGAGCAATATCGGCCATGGCCGTAAAGTCTTCTCGGCTTAGGACACTGCCATGATGACCTTTGCCACCGACTAATTTTGTAAAAAGCTGCAATAGCCATAAGAGGCCCGTCCATTTCAATGCAAGTACCATGATTTTTAGCGCCTTGGCAGTAAAATTTGCCAATTGCCTCCAGTAGGTCGCGCCGATGGTCTTGGGAATAATCTCAGAGGCTACCAAAATCAAAATGGTCATGATGGTCGAGACGACCCCTACCATTAAATCCTCGGTAAAAGATATTCCAAACAGACTTCTTTGGGTAGTTCCGTAAAGCTCTGCATAAGCTACTTTCGCCTGTACACCCACCAAAATGGCCCCAACGGTATGCGCAATGGTGTTGAGGGTAAGGATGGCAATAAGTGGTTTGTCCACATCTTTTTTCAAGAGTTCCAATGTATCGGCGTATCCTTTCCCTTCTTTTTTCTTAAGGTTGATAAAGGTTGGGTTGATACTTAAGAGAACAGCCTCTAAAATGGAACAGAGAAACGAGAAGAAAATGGAGATGATGGCATAGAAAATAAGCAGGCCCATATTCAAATTTTATAGAACGAAGATACCAATAAAATAGAAACCCCAAGAACCTTATTCCGCCATAAGAGGTGCCTGATAAAATACTTGTTGTACGGCCTCTCGAATTTTAAGGGTGTAAAGATTTCGACGTTCCCTAGTGGGGTATACCCGGTTGGACAGAAAAACATATACCAATTGGTTTTCTGGGTCTGCCCAAACAAAAGTTCCGGTGAAACCGCTATGGCCAAAGCTTTGCGCACCTACCTCGGGTGCAGGATAGGCCTCCGAAAAAGGTAAATCCTTGTTCATTAACGAGGGTTTGTCAAACCCAAGTCCACGACGGTTTTCGTTTTCGGGGTACTGAACTTTGATAAATTCTTTTACGGTCGCTTCCGAAAGGTAACGTTGCCCCCCATACGCACCGTATTGCATGTACAACTGCATGAGTTTAGCCAAATCGGTAGCGGTCGAAAAGAGCCCTGCGTTCCCTGAAACGCCACCAAGAAGCGATGCATTTTCATCGTGTACCCACCCTTGGGTAAGGCTATGGCGAAACAAGGTATCTTGTTCGGTAGGTACAATTCGATTTTGTAGCTGCTTCGTTTTAGGTCGAAACCCGGTGGTGGTCATACCCAATGGCTCGTAAAAATGCCGTTCAAGGTAGGTTTCATAAGGGACTTGGGTGAGTTTCTCAACGAGTTGAGGATATAGTAAAAAGGTGAGGCCTGAATACCTGTATTTTTTTTCGGAGGAGACCGGTGATTTATCGATGATGCGGAACATCTTTCGCTGAAACCGACGGTTAACAAAGAGACCATCGTAGGCCTGTAAGTTGAATCGGGGGCTTTGTCGTGTTCGCACATAGCGCTTTTTGACTTTTCCGTTTTTCTTGATGACCTTGTTCAAAAAAACGATATAAGGTACCAAACCCGCTTGGTGGGCGAGTATCTCTCTTAAAGTGAGATTTTCCTTGTCTTTTCTACCTTTCCAACGGGTCCAATAACTGCTAAAGGGCTTGTCCAAATCTATGCGCCCTTGGTCTACCAATTTCATCAAAGCGGGTAAGGCACCCACAATTTTGGTGACCGAAGCCATATCGTAAAGATCATTCAAACCAACGGGTTGCAGACTGTCATAGGTATGAAAACCGTATGCTTTGTGAAATATTATATTCCCTTCTTTCGCTACTAATATCTGGGCTCCAGGGAAAGCCTCTTTCTTTATACCGTTTGTTATAATATTGTCCACTTTGGTGTGAAGGTACGTGGAGTCGAGGTTTGCGGCGGAAGGTGGGGCATAGGAAAGCTCCTTGGTAAAAAGAATGGACGGTTCTTTTTCAATATGCTTTTGTGCGGCAATAGAAGCACTAATGAAAAAGGCTAATAGTATGAAGCGAAGTTTTTTCATAAACTGCACGTTACGATACGGTCATTCTTAAGGTAGTTAGAAATGGCAACTTAAACACTTCCTATTACGTTCGTAATGATACATAATGGAATTATCCCATGAGTTTTACTGCATCTTTTGCAAAGTAACTGGCAATGATATTGGCACCGGCCCTTTTAATAGCAATGAGCTGTTCCATCATAACTGAGTCATGATCGAGCC
Organism: uncultured Flavobacteriaceae bacterium; assembly: GCA_947493175.1. Taxonomy (GTDB): domain Bacteria; phylum Bacteroidota; class Bacteroidia; order Flavobacteriales; family Flavobacteriaceae; genus Pelagihabitans. Next base: position 71,175 of record CANLQD010000004.1, read on the forward strand.
ATCCTTTTTCTGCTGCCGCCTTTAGCATGGCATACTCGCCACTTACCTGATATACGGCAACAGGGACTTCTACTTCATTTCTTATTTCCCGAACGATGTCTAGATAGCACAAGCCTGGTTTTACCATCACAATATCTGCCCCCTCATCAATATCGGCCTGCGTTTCGGTTAGCGCCTCAAAGCGGTTGGCCGAGTCCATTTGATAGGTTTTTTTATCCTTGGGTACATTTTTCATATCTACAGGTGCCGAATCCAAGGCATCCCGAAACGGACCGTAGAAGGCACTGGCATATTTGGCACTGTAGCTCATGATACCGGTATTTGTGAAGCCTTCATCTTCCAAGGCTTCCCGAATGGTAAGAATACGTCCGTCCATCATATCACTGGGGGCTACAAAATCGGCCCCGGCCTTAGCATGTGATATACTCACCTCCGCCAATAGCTCGGCCGTTTCGTCGTTCAGTATTTCTCCATCGTGTACAATACCGTCATGGCCGTACGAAGAATAGGGGTCTAGAGCTACGTCGGTCATCACCAGCATTTCCGGACAGGTATTTTTAATGGTTTGTACGGCACGTTGCATCAATCCGTTATCGTTCAAAGCTTCCGTACCCTTGTTATCCTTTAACGCATCCGGTACTTTTACGAATAAGAGCACCGCACAAAGTCCCATATTCCAAAGCTCCTTGACCTCTGTTTCCAAATAATCCAAACTCAGCCGATAGTAATCGGGCATCGAGGGGATTTCTTCTTTGACCCCTTTTCCTTCTACAACGAATAAAGGTACCAGAAAGTCGCTTGGTGTTACAATGGTTTCACGCACTAAATGACGAATAGCATCGTTAGTTCTAAGTCTGCGGTTTCTTCGTAAAGGGTACATAAGATGGGCCTATTTTTGAGATGCTAAAGGTACTTATACCATTTCAAAATTAAAATGGTATAATAATCTGTCTAAAATACTGAAATCCGATCAGCTCTTGAACGAACTAAAAGAACATCTTGCCTTTAAATTCAGCTGGCGCGATTACCAACAGCGTTTTCTTGATCATTTTCAGGAGCACATACGGGATAACCACTTACATGTAGTGGCGCCTCCCGGATCGGGCAAGACTATTTTGGGCCTGGAAATGGTGCGTCGCGTGAACAAACCGACCTTGATACTGTCACCGACCTTAACCATTCGAAACCAATGGCAAAGTAGACTACAAAGTTTTTTCTTGGAGCATACTAGTTTTGAAGGGTATACATTGGATATTAAAAGCCCGCGGGTGCTCACTTTTTCGACCTATCAATCCTTACATGCCTTGGATAAGGCGCTCTCTGAAACACAAAAAACGCTGGTCGACTACATTCAAGAACATGGCATACGCACCCTCGTATTGGACGAGGCGCACCACTTAAAAAATGAATGGTGGAAAAGTCTTTTTGCGTTGAAACAAATCGATGATGTCATGGTCATTGCCCTGACCGCCACCCCACCGTATGATAGCACTACCCAGGAATTGAAGAAGTATTTTGAACTCTGTGGTGCAATAGACGACGAAATTGCGGTACCTGATTTGGTGAAGAACGGGGACCTATGCCCGCATCAAGACTTTGTTTATTTTTCCAAACCTGCCGAAGCCCAAATCAGGTATATTGTTACCTACCGGGAACAGATAATGGCCTTTACGTCCGCACTTCAGAAAGACGCTGATTTTCTGGATGTGTTGTTAAAACATCCTGTTTACGCCCATACCGAGGAATCGTTGGAAGCACTGTATCAAAACCCGAGTTTCTTCTCTGCTATTTTGATTTTTTTAAAGTCAGCCGATTATCCGGTGGATAAGAAAAAACTACGGTTTTTAGGTTTTAGCGGAAGCGATATTGTGTTCCCAAGTCTCACCTACGACTGGCTCGAAATCTTGTTACAGGAACTTCTGGTAGCACAAAGACTTGCTTTGACAGCTTATGAAACTAAATTGAAGGCAATCGAAAAGGAGCTGGCCCGAATCGGCGTTTATGAAAGAAAACGAGTGAATTTTATAGGTGATGAACAACTTTACCGCTCGTTGGCGAATAGCCCTTCGAAGCTTCAAAGCATTACCGAAATTTTAAAAGGAGAGCGTGAGCATCTGGGCAATGAATTAAAGGCGGTAGTGCTAACGGATTTCATTCGAAAAGAGTTTTTGGAATTTTCAGGAACGGATACGGAGCCACTGAATAAATTAGGGGTGGTCTCCATTTTTCAGTATGTTCGAACGCAAACCGATTTCAAGCAAGATATCGCGGTACTTACCGGTTCGCTGGTGCTATTGCATAACAGCGCCTTATCTGAGTTTGAACGGCAATTATCGGAAGCTTCGTTTAGTTCCACTCCACTGACGTCAGACCCAGAATATGTTATATTAAACTCCTTCGGTTCCCTGAAGAACCGGGTTGTAGCTGCCATGACGGCGCTTTTCGAACAAGGGGCAATTAAAATACTTATTGGTACAAAATCTTTATTGGGAGAAGGCTGGGACGCACCGGCCATGAATACCTTGATCTTAGCTTCTTATGTAGGATCGTTCGTCTCCTCGAACCAAATGCGGGGAAGAGCCATTCGAATCGATAGCAAAACAGCGGGGAAAACAGGAAACATTTGGCATTTGGCCTGTATGGATCCAACGGTGAAAGATGGCGGTAAGGATTTGGAAAAACTAAAACGACGTTTCGAAGCTTTTTCCGGAGTCTCGGCAAGGGGAACTACCTATATCGAAAACGGACTGGAACGACTTCAGTTGCCTACAATATATGATGTAAATACCGATTTAGGGGCAATGAACCACCAGACGCTATTATTGGCCGCCGAACGGGAACAATTAAAAGCACGTTGGCTCGATGCTATTTCAAAAGGGAGTGTTCTCATTCGGGAAGTTAAATTGCCCTATTTCGGTAAGGTACCCTATCAAGAAGCTAAAAAACTTCGCTGGGGCAATGCTTCTAGATTCTTAATTTTAGAAGTGGTGACCGGTGTTGGACTGCTTTTTCCCGAGTTTTTGGCAAAGCATATAGGTACTCTTTTAGGTAAAGGTGTTTTTCAGTTCATATACTTATTTTTAGTAGCGGTATTGATCGGCTTCGCGCCGAAAACGTATAAAGCCTTGAAGCTCTACCTAACTTTTGGTGATACCTATAAAAAAACCAAAAAGATTGCAGCGGCCTTGTTAGCAATGCTTTACGAAAAGAAACTGGTTCACACACCTATTTCAGAGGTGTCGATTGTCTCGGAACAAGAATTTAATGGTGCTTTTGTATGTTATTTACAGGGAGCTACGAATGCGGAAAGCAGTCTATTCGTAAACCTTCTGGCAGAAGTATTGGCCCCTATTGAAAATCCACGTTATTTACTGGTATACCGACATTGGATAAAGCGGTATTGGGGCATGCGAAATTATTACGTGGTACCTGCAATTTTTGGCAAACGAAAGAAAGATGCCCAGTTGTTTCACCGCTATTGGAAGAAACATGTAAATAATTCAAGGCTGTTGTACACCAGAACGGTCATCGGAAGAAAAGAATTATTAAAAGCCCGACTTTCCCATGTCGTTTACCAGTTCAAAGAAGTCTCCAAAAAGGCGATTACCTGGAAGTAATAGCCTATTTGGATATTGTTTGTTGTTCATTGCACAGATGTAGGATAGCTCTCAGTGCGTTGTGGATAGCTCTTTTCGACATTCGATGCTGTTTTTTAATGCAATCCCTAAATTTTTATCGGCCCACAAATGCAAATCACCCTCAATAGTCAATGGATTTTCACCATGATCAATATAGGTTTTGATCGAGTTGATCAATGGGTCTTCAAAGCCATTAATCTTCAAAATAGATTGCCCTCCAGGAACGGTATAACCCCCTTCGTAATCGTAACAGCTTATTAAAACTTGATCTCCGGTGGTAAGTCCCGATTCGTAGAAGCAATCAGTGGTAATGTATTGTTGAGACGCATATGTTTGTGTGCCCAACGCCTTGATTTTAAAAACTTTTTCAATTTTGATGACGCCTTTTTGGGAAGTGTACAAGGGACCAGGATTGTCGTTTGGGTTTTTCAGTTCTGTAAGGGTGCCTATGAGGACTAGGGAAAGTTCCTCACCACACAGACCTATAAACGGACCCGATTCGGGCCACCAATAGGTGTAGCCGACGTTCAGGGTATCTTGAGTGAATTCAACGTGGATATCGCTCTTGGCCTTTTTACCGATTTCGCAGGAAGAAAGGAACAACGCCATCACGATAAAAATAGCCTGCGTTTTTAAAAAACACCTTGCGTCGTTATTTTGTATCATGGATCGGGTTGGCATAAATAGTTCCAAAAGTGACATCGGTATGGTGTGCGAGTAATAAACAGGAACCTGCTAGTTGTGGTTTTTTGGAAACTTCAATGGCACTAAAATCCCATTGTTCCGGTTCGGTGGTATCGGCTTCCCAGAGCTTTACCGAATATTTTGTTTCTGTATCCGATAAATCTTCCACGCGGTGTTTTATACTGTATACTTTACCCTCGATTAAATTACGATACTCCGACTTCGGTTGCTCCTCATAGAAATTTTCGCCATCAAATATACGCCACCGACAGTCTTTGTAACCATCGGTAATTCTGAACTCCGAGGTTGCCCCTAGCGGAAACCATTTACGATTCGGCTGTAGGCTGTCCTGATCATGTCCGGGCCATCTAGAAGCGATTGCTACATGGGACACATTGTAGGTCGGCGGCCCTTCTTTGGGTGGATTGTAACCATGGAAGGTCACGGTGGTCGTCACCTCATAATTGCGCCATGTAGCATCTCCGAACGCCAATACCCGGTCGTAGAATACATCTTTGGTACGGATTCCTTCGGAGGTTAGTTCCCAATGCCCGTCGACTACCTGTACCGCACCCTGAATATTCCGGACTTTGGCCCAATCTATTTTATAAGGTAGGGGCCAGTTGGTTTCTGGTTGGTAATGCACTACAATTTTCCTTGATTGCAATAAACGGCTGTTTTTCTCGACTTGTATTTCTACCGTATTGGCACCCTTTTTAAGTTGATTACGATCAATTTCTATATTGAAGTCTCCTGTCTTATGAAGCCGATGAAGGTCGGGACCAAGGGTTAATGGATACAGCTGCCCTGAGCCATTCAAGATAAAATAGGCGTTGACCAATTGATTGTTGGAATGGATGTTTCCCAAAATATTGATTTGTTTTTGGGGGTGGCCTACTGCTCCAAAAGTTTGCTCGTCTCCATACCAAATTGATATTTCAACTTGGGCGGTCGAAATACTCTTTTTTTCATTTTTGCAGGCGCCTAACAAGAATACACAGATCCCCAAAAAGAGCAAAACCCAAACAGAACGTAGGGCGCTTCTAAAGAGTATGATTTGTTTTAGGTAAGATGCAAGATGGTACATCATATGAATTTTACTGAAAAGATAACCAAATAATGCCTAAACCCAATCGATGGGATGTTGAAGTATCGTTACTAACTTTTCCTCTTCGGTTCCTTCTTCCGGATGATGGTCATAGCGCCACTGAACGTGTGGAGGCAGGCTCATTAAAATGCTTTCGATGCGTCCGTTGGTTTTTAGACCGAACAAGGTGCCTTTGTCGTGTACTAGATTGAACTCCACGTAGCGCCCCCTTCGTATCTCTTGCCAATCTCTTTGCTGTTGGGTATAGGGAAGGTTTTTCCTTTTTATAACAATTGGTATATAAGCGTCTAAAAAACTATTGCCTACCTCGGTCACGAAATCATACCAGTTTTGCATGGTCGTTTCTTCCGATACCTTGCAATAGTCAAAGAAGAGTCCACCTACACCCCTTGCTTCCTTGCGGTGTGCATTCCAAAAATAGGCATCGCATTTCTTTTTGTAGGTAGCATAGAAATCAGGATGATGGGCATCGCAGGCTCTTTTGCAAACACTGTGAAAGTGTTTTGCATCTTCATCGAACAAATAATAGGGCGTCAAATCTTGTCCGCCTCCGAACCACTGGTCTACGATGTTGCCTTTTTGGTCGTACATTTCAAAATACCGCCAGTTAGCATGTACGGTGGGTACCATAGGATTTTTGGGATGTAGTACAAGGCTGAGGCCGCAAGCGAAGAAATCTGCATCTTCAACTCCGAAATAGCTTTGCATACTAGGTGGTAGTTCACCGTGTACGGCAGAAATGTTTACCCCGCCTTTTTCAAAGACAGCACCGTTTTCAATAACCCTGGAGCGACCTCCGCCTCCTTCCTGTCGTTCCCAAAGATCTTCTCGGAAGGTAGCGGTACCATCTACTTCTTCAAGTGTTGAACATATCCTGTCCTGAAGATCTTGGATGTAACGGTAGAATGGGTCTTTCATCGGAAATTTGGAATTCTTTGATTTTAACGCAAAAATACGGAATCACTACTATGTATTGAACTTTCGCTTCAATGCAGAAAGTTTAAATTACTTCATTAAAAACCCCGGCACTTTAAGTACCGGGGTTTTAACAGTAAATGGAACAAGAAGTTATTTCTTAACGACCTTGATGGTATGTTCACCTATTTTTAAAAGATACAGCCCAGTTTCCAACGCACCAATATCGATTCGCTGCGATGTGGACTTTGAAAGATTGCCCAATTTAACGGCACGGCCTACTATGTCATATATGGTATAAGACGAGGCGGAAACGTTCCCTTCTATTTGAAGATAGCTTGAGGCGGGATTCGGGAACACCCCAATCGTCAAACTTGCGCTCGGTAGTTTTGAAACAAGGCCAGCAGCCGTTGCCGGTTCAAAAGACCATCGAGTCCAACTGCCACGCCATGAACTGGGCTGTAACTGTACCGCGTTGTTTGCTGCGTTTGCAGGTCTGATATGCTTTCCGGTCGCCTTATTGATCAAATAAGAATGGGTTCCGTCATCGGACAAAGATTCGCTCCACTGGGTCCAGTTTCCATTCCAAGAAACAGGCTTTTGGAGTAAAGACGAACCGTTGTTTCCGTTCATTGGCCTGAAGTATGCATTTGTCTTTTTGTTTTTCAAAAAGTAATATCCGTTTTCTGCAGGCACTTTTTCCCATAAGAACCAATCGGTGCCGTCGTTTTCGGCCACGATAATCTGGGCGTCCGTTCCTTCCCCGTTGGGTCGCAGATAGGTTCCGGTCTGTTTGTTACTGATCAATACATAATTCACATTGGTTGGGCATATACTTCCTGATGAAGCCTTTACCGTAGATTGCTCTGTTCCGTTTTCATCGGACCAGAATATCTTGGTCGTGTTGGCGCCGTCTATGGTTTCGGTTTCAAAGAAGTTATCACCAGTTGCTGCCATCAATGTGCCGCTTTGGTCGGTTCCTACCACTTCCCATCGTACTTCTAGATCAAAATCGTTCGAATTGCGGACCCTCCACCTTCTGCTTATATCGGGACTGTCGGAACACAGCGAGGTTAGCAGCAGATTTTCTATAGTGGGATTTTCGCAAGTAGCACCTCCCGACGCCTTTACGGTAGACTGTTCTTCCCCATTTTCGTTGAACCAGAAGATTTTGGTCGTATTGGCACCATCTATCGTTTCTGTTTCAAAAAAGGTATCTCCGGGAACGGCGGTCAAAAGACCTTCCTGATCGGTACCATAAACCTCCCATCGAACGGCAACATCAAAATCGTTCGAGTTTCGAACCCTCCATCTTCTGCTAGTCTCCGGGTCGTTGGAACACATTGAGGTAAGCAATAGGTTTTGTACAGGAATACTTTCGGATTGTACACTAACATCGGTATTGGGAAATGAGGCGAGTTCGCCGCTCCAATCACCGTTGAAGAGTCTCAGGAATATGATATAGCCGTCCCCTTCACGCACACCTTCGGGCACCTCCACATCGAGTGTCACGGTCCCGGCCGTATTGGCGGCCACGGGCTGTGAGGCACCTCCGTTGAGTGCGACCCATTCCCCGGATGATGCATCGTATATCCTAAGGAAGATGTTGCCGTCCTCGATGGCTGTATACTCGATGTCGATCGGGGTGGCGGTCCCTGGGGCAAATGTGTCCGGGATGACCGCCGAGATGCTGTTCTCCGTTGGGGGTTGCACGGGTTGTCCCACGCTTACATTGGTATTGGGGAAACCGGCGAGATTGCCACTATAGTCGGCATTGAAAAGGTTGAGGAATACGATGTAACCATCACCTTCTCGCGCATCATCCGGTACGGTAACATCGAGTGTAATCGTACCTGAGGTATTACCCGCCACAGGCTGCGAAGCACCATCGTTCAAGGAGACCCACTCTCCCGATGAGGTGTCAAAAATGTTAATGAAGATGTTGGCATCTTCAAGAGCGCTATACTCAATATCTATTGGGGTTACGCTACCGGGAGCAAAAATATCGGGAATACTAGCCGAGATACTATTCTCCGTTGGCGGTGTAGCACCTTCTCCTACACTTACACTAGAATTGGGAAAGGTGGCCAGCGTAGCACTGTAATCCCCACTGAATAGATTGAGAAATACCAAATAATCGTCTCCCTCGCGGGCATCATCAGGAATGGTAATGTCCAAGGTAACCGTACCACTTGTATTGCCTATAACTGGGGTAGAGGCGCCACTATTGAGTTCTACCCATTCCCCGGAAGAGGTGTCGAAAATATTGATGAAAATGTTGGCATCTTCCAAGGCGGTGTATGCTATGTCTATCGGTGTTGTACTGCCGGGGGCGAAGGTATCGGGAATAACCGCCGAGATACTGTTCTCGGTAGGTGGTGTAATGACCTGCCCTACGCTGACCTCAGTATTGGGAAAACTGGCAAGATTTCCACTATAGTCGGCGTTGAAAAGGTTGAGGAATACGATGTAACCATCACCTTCTCGCGCATCATCCGGTACGGTAACATCGAGTGTAATCGTACCTGAGGTATTACCCGAAACAGGCTGCGAAGCACCATCGTTCAAGGAGACCCACTCTCCCGATGAGGTGTCAAAAATGTTAATGAAGACGTTGGCATCTTCAAGAGCGCTATACTCAATATCTATTGGGGTTACACTACCGGGAGCAAAAATATCGGGAATACTAGCCGAGATACTATTCTCCGTTGGCGGTGTAGCACCTTCTCCTACAGTTACACTAGAGTTGGGAAAGGTGGCCAATGTAGCACTATAATCCGCATTGAACATATTCAAGAAAACTATATAGTTCCCTCCTTCTCTGGCATCTTCTGGCACCGTAACATCAAGGGTTGCGATACCTGTTGAACCTGCGACCACAGATTGTGATGAACCATCACCAAGTGCGACCCATTCTCCCGAGGAATCATCGAAAATATTGATAAAGATATTAGCGTCTTCTAAAGCGCTATAGGTAATTTCTATACCTGTTGTTGTTCCTGGTTCAAAAGAAGTAGGAATCTCAGCGCTAAGACTGTTTTCCGTTGCAGGAGTCGAGGTATCTTCCTTAAATGAAATATTTACTTGTTCCCTTGCCAGTATATTAGACCAACCAGCGTCAAAGATGGTCAGCCAAACGAAGTAACTTCCTTCCACATCAATATCTTCTGGAATCGTAAAACTAAAAGTTTCAGTACCCGAGGTATTTGCCAATATAGGATTTGAAGATCCGTCAAATACAGGAACCCACTCTCCAGTTGAAGTTTCAAAAATATTGACAAAAAGATTACCATCATCCTCTGTGTAGTAGTTCAAATCAAAAGTTAGTTCTGTGCCTGGCTCTATAAACGCTGGGATTTCAGTATTTAAGGAATGTCTTACCGGTTTTTCCCCAGGTAAATACACCGTTAATGGCTGCCCGGGATAGAAAGCCAGTTCTGTTTGTAAATCTGTAGACATTAAGGAGATGTCTACCGTGTAAAAATCACCTGCTGGTAAATCTGTGGGAATATCAAAACTCAAGGTCGCTTCATCGGTTCCTGCAGTAACGTTTTCCGAAATGGTTATAACTTCTGTTGGAGTTTCTGTTGAAGTATTTAACAAACGGAGAATAATCGTAGCTTCGCGGTCAGAGGTGTAGTTCACACCGGCATTGAAAGTATCGCCTTGCTCTACTTCTTTTAACAGAGTGGCAGCAACAAAATTAGAAGGGTCACCCACATCTATTGTACCGTCTTTTGAATCTTTACCTACAAAATTCGCCAATAGTTTAATGTAGGCTGCTTGATAGTAGATGCCCGGCTCATTTAGTTGCCAACTATTTGTTATTTGCTGCAATTCTTCATCCCACCCAAGATTTTCAACTGTAAAAGCTTTTTCATTGGGTTGATTTCTGATTTCCCCGTCATACAATGTATTCCCCAGCTTTACTCTATAGGGCAGGCTGTTGTCATATCTTGAATTTGGTCCTCCAGGCAGGAAACCAGGCGCCGGGCCAAAAGTATTTGCTATGGAATTATCATATTCAGTACCTTCTTCAAACCAGGTATGGAAAATTTCAGAAACCGAAAATTCGGCTCCGTACTTGATCATACTAGATTCTTTCATGTTGGTTAAATAAGCCATAGAAAGCGGATTCACCCCATGAAAGTGGTGCAAAAGGTTTTTGGCTCTTTGAATGTATTTGTCATTATTACCTGTATTTACCCCATATCTGACAAAATCAAAAGCAGCATTACCCAGATTGCTACGAACCTGAGCACTTCCCCAATGGAAAGAATTAAAAGCGGCATTGTACAGGTCATCGTTTTGCTCAAACATAAACAAACCTGCATTATTACTACCGGATGTTTTATTATTGATAATGTTTGCCTTTGCAGATTGATCGGCATTGGGCAAGCTGGTATAATAAGTTAATGCGTCGCCCATAAATGTTCTGTACTGCCCCCAGGTAGTATACCCTACATAGTTGGCGTTACTTTCATAGTATTCTAAAAACGCATCTTGGTATTTCTGTTCACCTGTTGCGCCTAGTAAATAGGCAGCCGCAACAGAGGCCTCTCCTTTTTGTGGGCTTACCTCGCGGTCTGCATCACCACAGCAGACCCCGCTTCCGTCGCCATCAACGACATAGGGTTTGTTGGGGTCATATTGCGGGTCACAATTGGTTTCAAAAATACCTTCATTTAGATCCTTGAAATTTGACCATGCTAATTCGGCTCTCATCTTTAGCTCTTCCGCATAATCGGCCATTCCTGGAATGTTTTTATACACTAAATAGGCATGTGCGAACATTCCGGCAGCAGCGATGGTAGAAGAAGAACATTTTTGCTCGTAAAAACGTTTTCTTTCGTCTTCCCAAGGAACCTCGCCGAATCCACGCACTCCAATTTTAAGAAAGACGCCACCATCATCCATATCCTGCATTTTCATTAACCAATCCAATTCCCACTTTAATTCATCTAAAATGTCTGGAACACCATTTCCCGATTCTGGAATGTTGAGGTCTAATGTATTCCACATGCTTGTATTCTCCTGGTAAGAGGTTAATAATTGATGCATTGGGGAGGAAGTAAAAGTGACATATTTGTTTGAATCACCGGCATCCATCCATCCCTTGCTCATGTCTTTTACCAGAGCTTCATTATCCATGTCATCTACAAAATAACTATGCTCCTCATTTTCATTGAATACCTCGTTAACTACCCAATTACTTTCTGCGTAAGGCGCTTCTTTAGCAATACCCGATCTGTTGTAATAAAACATCCGCATGGCTGCTTTCAACACATCTTCATAGACATCGTCGCCAATGTGAAATTTATAGGAACGCATATCGTTTTCAACGTCATACACGTAATAATCTCCCTCTTCTTGAACATTTGTAAAGTTAAAGTGCCAACCACGGTCTCCTGAATTCTCGTGTATGGCACCATCCTTCCATATTTCCGGACTTCCGGAGAATACCGTTTCATTCGTTCCCCATCTACGTACCTCATATGCATTTCCCGGTACAAAGGAATCATCTGCATTAAAGCCTATTTGTGGATCTACGATTACTGCAAATTTCATATCACCAAGGCGATAACCGAATTGATCGACGGTAATGTATTTTTGAACCTCGCCCTGTTGGGCATGTGCTGAAAAGAGCGCGATTAATAGGAAAGAAAGAAGAATTCTTGTTTTTTTCATTGTGGTACTTTTATGTGTGAGGTTAAATTGTTTTTGTCGGCACCCTTTCGAATGCTATTTTCTATCAGGATGTTTTTGTTCTAAGACCACGAGTAAGACCGATACGTTTTCTACCTAAGTTTCTTTATGGGATGGCCCATATTAATGGTCTGGAAAATTACCCCTCACACTATTGGTGAGGGGTAATCTTTGCTAACAACAAACAAAGAATCTATTCTTTAATAAATTTGAATGCTTTTTGTGGGGTACTGAGCAGATACATGCCCGAACCAAGTGGAGTGATATCGATTTGATGTGCTGTTTTTTCGGATAATATCCCGGTTTTTACCGATTTACCTGAAATATCGTAAATGGTATAGGCACCCTGGACGTTACCCGTGATATTGAGTTGGTTTTTAGCCGGATTTGGATAGAGCAACATTTCAATATTTTCTTGTGCCGGCAATTTTGCCTTGAAGGAGGTTGTGACCGGTTCAAAGACCCAACGTGTCCAGCTTCCGCTCCAACCAGTTGGCCTTGCCACCAGGTATCTATCATCTTCGTCTAATGCTCTAAAATAAAGTCCTGTCTGCCTGTTAGCTAGGTGTACATACGTACCATCGCCGCTATCAACCTCAGTCCATTGCGTATAGCTCCCATCCCAACCAGTTGGTTTTTGTTGCATTACCGAGCCATTTGTCTTAACATCAACATTGTCTGCTGGTCTAAAGTATTTACCGCTCTCTTTGTTCTTAAGGTAAAAATAACCATCGCTGGTGGCCACCTTTTCCCATTGAAACCAATCAGAATTATCGTTGCTCTCTACCAAAATTTGAGCATTATTGTCAGCGCTGGCAGGTCTTAGGTAATCCCCAAGTTCTTTATTTTTGATATAATAATAGGTAGTACCAGAACTTGGTGGCTCCTCTCCTTCACAAGAAATATTTCCAAAGTCGAAGTACCCAGTACACCAAAGACTATCTCCATCACCACAACCAGGACCTTTAACCGCTGTGTCTTCGGTTTCATAGACCTCATCGCAAACTGTGATTTTATCTATGTCCAGGTTTCGATCACAGCCGTTGACATTGCCATCGTTGGTAAAGTTTACCCTGATCGCACCACCTGAGAAACCGGAGTAGGTATAGTTTGCGAAGCTGGTGCCGATATTGTTCCAAGTTTGAACGACCGTACCGTCTACCCTTAGTTCCATGGTTTCAGAACCGCAGGTGCCCCGAGCCCTGATTACTACATCTCCATCACCAGGTCCTGGATTACCATCTATAACACTTACCGAAGTATTCGGAAAGGATGCAAGGGTACTACTCCAGTCTTCGTTGAACATATTGAGATACAAAATATAATCATTCCCTAGCGGGGTATTGGCTGGTATTTCCACAGCAAGTGTTGCCGTTCCCGATCCTGGGCTCACAGCTTGTGAAGAGCCGTCCCCATAACTGACCCATTCCGAACCACTGGTATCGAACAGCTGTGCAAAAATGTTGGCATTGGCTGCCGCTGTGTAACTTACACTTAGGGTAACGGTTTGTCCTGGGTTTACCTCTGAAGGAATTGTTGCACTGATTGAATTATCTGTTGGATTCTCCCCTCCTGTATTTTCAACCACTTCAATATCGGTGGTAGGGAACGCAGCCAAGGTTCTGCTATAATCACTGTTGAACATGTTTAGGTACACCGCATAGTTGGTTCCCAGGGGTGTGTTTTCGGGAACGTCTAGTTGAAGGGTTACGACACCGCCTCCTGCGCTGACGTTGGCCGAAGCACTTACTCCCTCGCCCACATCGGAGTACGGATCGGTACTGCTATCCAACAGGCTCATAAAGATGTTCCCATTTTCGGTAGCACTATAGTTGATGCTGATCGACGTGCTCTTACCCCTTTCAATGGTTGCTGGAAGGGAGGTGGTAATCTGGTCAGATTCACCAAGATCATCGTCAGGGGAGGGGGAACCTGAATTTTTGCCAACAAAATTGGCCAACAATTTTATATAGGCACTTTGGTAGGTAATCGAGTTTTCATTCAATGCATACGGATAGATTAATTGGCTCAAGGCATCGTCCCAGGCATCGACATTATCGGAATACAATTTGTCCTTGGGCTGGTCCTTTAATAATGCATCGTAGGTCACGGCGCCCAGTTTTACCTTGTAGGGATCAGGATTGTTCACCAAGGAAACCCATTGTCGGTTGGGGCCACCGGTGACATAACCGGGAGCTGGCCCATTGTTCTCGGCTGCATTATCAAAATTAGATCCATCCTTGAACATGGTATGGAAAATAGCATTAACCGAATTTTCCGCTCCCCAGCGTAGTCTGGAAGAACTCTTCATGTTGCTCAAATAAGCCATCTGTAGGGCATTGACCCCATGAAAACCGTGAAGTATGTTCAATGCCCTTTTTTTGAACAAGTTATTTTTGGAACTATTTGCGTTCGTTTCCCTGAACTTAAGTGCCGAGTTTCCGATGTTGGCACGGGGTTTAGTATTTCCCCAGTGGTCCTGGGTGTTATCGGCCCTGTAGAGATGTTCGTTCGAGGTTATGACAAATTTGGCATCGTTCACCGCCATATTTCGAGCCGATAAGATATTGGAAACCGCTCCACTGTCTGTATTGTTAAGGGTAAGATAGTACTCGAAGGCATCTGAAACAGAGGCGTCGTACATACCCCATTCGGTTTGTTTTTCATTGGTGTAAATACTCTCGTCGTAGTAGTTTAAAAATTCATTATGGTAATTATTGTTACCCGTTATCTGCCAGAGGTATATAGCTGCAGAAGCGGCATAACCTTTTTGAGTAGCCAAACCCCGGTCGGCATCTCCGGACCGAACGGCCTTAGGGTCGCATTCCGTATTGAAAGCCCTATTGTTCTTGCTACTGTTGGCAAACCAGTCCCACGCATCAATGGCGGCTTGTTTCAGAGTACTGGCGTAAGAGTTCATACCTATACTTTGAAAGACCATGGAACCATGGGCATACATACTTGCTGCGGCCAAGCTTGAGGAGGAGCATTTTTTTTCGTAAAATGCTCCGGAGTTATCGTTGGTGATATCACCACCCGGAAAACCGACCTGCCCTATTTTGATAAAAACCCCACCATCACTATCCTGCATTTTCAATAGCCAATCCAGTTCCCATTTTACTTCGTCTAAAATGTCTGGGGTACTATTGTTACTTTCGGGAATGTCCAAATCCAGATTGTTCCACATGCTTTGATTCTCCATGTAGGAGGTTAGCAACTGATGTACGGTCACAGTGGCGAAGGTTACATATTTGTTACTGTCCCCAGCATCCATCCATCCACCACTCATGTCACGCGCGGTACTGGCCACTTGATTATTTACGTCGATGGCATTGTTATCCTGTTTTCTGAAGATGCCACTGAACTTCCAGGGATCGTCTCCAAACGATTTGGTAATGTTGTTGCCAGTATTAGACAGCCGCTGGTAGTAATAAGTGCGCATGGCGGCCTTTAATACGTCTTCATACACGTTGTCACCAACATGAAACACATGAGAATGGCGATTGCGCTGCACGTCGTAAATATAATAGTCCCCATTTTGGTCAAGTAGGGAAAAGTCGAACCACCAACCACGATCTCCGTTATCGGGATCGGTCGCCCCGTTGTTCCATTGAACCGGACTGCCGGAGAGCATGACGGCATCATCCGAAAGCCTTCGTACCTCATAGGTGTTTCCTGGTGTAAAGGAATCGCTGGCATTAAAGCCCTGTTGGGGGTCGGCAATGATGGCCACTTTATCGTCCCCGGGCCTGTAACCAAACTGGTCTACTACAATGTATTTTTGTAGTGTTCCGGTTTGTGCAAAGCCGACATAACATAATAAGCCTGATAGGCCAAGTAATAATTTTTTCATAATCATGTATTAATTAGGGTTATACAAATCGATACCAAGACTTCTAAAATCGGATCCTATCCGATTTCAATCTTGGGAGTTGCCTGGAAGACCTATGATGCTTGGGAAGGTGTGTAGCAAGAATTAAGCTACAAGAAGTGTTAATTATTTGTTATAAACATACGTAGTATTTTGTCATTTTCACTTTTTTGAAACTCTTTTTTTGATAAATATATATTTTAAAAGAAAAGAATGACAAAATAGTTTCTGCCTAACAAACAATGTAAGTTTCTCTAATTCAATTGTTTAGGAAATATCAATAAAATTTAAACACTTTTATTCAATAAAACTAAACCACTATGTGTTTAAAATACATAGGTTTTGAGAAAAGAATGAAATTCTTTTTGAACATTATGCCAAAGTAGCGGTAAGCAGTGCACAGTAAACAGCTTGAAACCTTTTAGAACTACCGACCGGCCTGTGCCACTGCCTACTTTTTGAAAATTTGTAAAAATTTAAAGTCTTGCACTAAAGTCCATAATTTCAACTAACGATTGTGACCAATGAAATACGTTACCCATCTTTTTGCGCAATGAATGCGGCCATGTGAGTAAAGACAGTGGTAAATCGGCACTAAACGCTAACGTTGTACCGCAATTTTTTTCTTTGTAGTTCGAGTGGGCGATATGAATTCCAATACGTAAACTGCTTCTTGAAGATCGGCAACCGAAATGATAATACTTTCCTGTTGCTCGGGTATTTTCTGCGAACGGATTAACTTACCATCGAGGTTCCAAAGGTTAATAAAAACTGGAATCTCTTGATTTGCTTCTAGGGCTATCTGAATATTTTGGGAAGCAGGATTGGGGTATATCTTAAGGTCATTTAAATCCATTCTTTGTACAATTGCTTCCAAACGAATAGATGCGGAGGGCATCAATAGGCTGGTCGCGGTAGAATAGGGATCTTCTATGTATTCTATATCCCCTATCCACTCTACAAATTCGGAGCCTTCCTCCAATAGGGCAACTATTTCTACTTGGGTTCCGGCCAAATACATTCCGGCCCCTTTTCCGTTGATCAGTTCCAGCTCATAGGGTATAGGTATGTTCTCTTTGAACGTAGCTTCGATGAAGACATCCTCTTCGGGCATGATGAGGGTTGCCACTGGCAGCGTAGTATCCACTATAAATTCCGAATCCCCGATCCAAGTGTCAAAAACCGTACCCTCGGGGATTTCGGCGGCAATACCTATAGCCATTCCTGCATTATAGGAACCTGAGCCATTCCCGTTTTCGACTGTAAGTGTGTATGTGTTTGGTTTCGGGTCTCTAAAACTGGCGGTAATAACAATGTTGGTCGCTGGCATGGTAAGTTGGGTACTTGCGAGCAAAGCGTTTGTCAAAAATTGGGTATCCCCTGTCCACCCATCGAAGACCTGTCCTTCTGGGACATTGGCAGAGAGGTCCACTACTTGGCCCTCGGAATAGGTTCCCCCGCCATTTCCATTGTTGACGGTAAGTGTGTAGGTGTTCGGTTCGGGATTTTTGAAATTGGCCGTTATCGTCGCATTGGTTCCCGGCATGGTCAGCTGGGTATTGGCAAGCAGGGGGTTTGTTAGGTATTGTGTATCCCCTGTCCAAGTATCAAATACCTTTCCGTCGGGTATGTTCGCCGCTACATCGATTAAAGTACCCTCGGCATAAGCTCCGTTTCCGTTTCCGTTGTTGACGGCGAGGATATAGTTTTCAAGATCGGGGTCCCTGAAGGTCGCCGTTACACTGACGTTCGTGGTAGGCATGGTCAGCTGGGTATTGGCAAGCAGGGGGTTTGTTAGGTATTGTGTATCCCCTGTCCATGTATCAAATACCTTTCCGTCGGGGATATTGGCCATAATATTGACCACAATACCTTCTGTAAAGCTTCCGCTTCCGTTCCCATTCTCCACGGTTAATGTGTAGACCTCGGGTTCAGGGTCCTTGAAAGTAGCAGTAACGGAAACGTTACGATTCGGCATTGTCAACTGGGTGTTTGCAAGTGTCAGGTTCGCCAGATGTTGGGTATCACCCGTCCATATATCAAAAACTTGTCCGTCAGGGATATTGGCGGCAATGTTGATTTCGCTGCCCTCTGCGTAGTTTCCGTTACCGCTCCCGTTGTTGACTGTAAGTTCATAAGTCATGGCATCCGTAGTCTTACAAGTAGGCCAGTTGGAAGCAGGGTAGTCCCACCGGGCCGTAGCCCAATCCCGTATGCGATTGAAAACATCGCAGGAAATTTCGGCATCCTGGCTTAATTTGCTCAATAGGGTAAAGAAAGCATCAATTTCAACAGCATCATTTGAATCGTTACAATCCCCTCGCCGATCGAGAAACAGGCAATTATCCGAATTGTCCGATCCATCGAGTGGAACCACGCCCCGCTGCTCCAACTCGTAATCGGTGCGGGCACTTGATTGTACCGCTACACGACGCCAGTCATCTCCGAAGCCTTCCAACACCTCCATCACCTCATCCATAAAAACCTCTTGTAATCGCAGACGTGTTGTGTTTGGAAGTGCCGTAAACGTAGATTTATCTCCGCGTCCGGTACTATATAGCCGCCACGGACTCAATTCGCGCATGTTCCATCCAGGATATCCAGAACCATTCCAAGGAGAATCCTTCGGGAGCTTTCCGGTGTTGCGCTGTTCCCCGGTTTTCAGATAGTTTTGAAAGAATCGTACCGGTTCATAAACTCCGGATTTGGCTCCCAAACGGTGAATATGTTGTAAATTATAGGCATAGTCGTTGGGTTCTATCTGTCCGCCTCGACGGTTCCCAGGAGTTAAGGTCAGTTGTACTTGGTACCAGATAGAAGATAAATAGATACCGCGGGTTTCGGTTTCCTCGTTTCCATCATCCGTATAAAAATATGAGAGGTTTCTGTTGGCTCCAGTGATATGTGCCGCGTTTTGGAATACGGCCCATTCCCGAATAGGCCATTCCAAAAACTCTTCATCGGTATCCGGAATGTTCGCAAGATTTAAATCGTACAACTGATATGCTTCGATAATTTCGAACAATTTTACCGAAAACCAAGCTGAAATACTACGTTTGGCCTGTTCTCGTCTGATAGCGATTTGGCTAAAATTATTATTTACATTTTCGGCCCAGACCGGTGAATTGGGAAAATAAGTCGTGCCCGACCAAGAAGAACCGGGCAAATTTGCGACCACCCGCTGTACTTCGGAAGCGAAGACTCCAAACGCCTCCACAATACCGTTTTGCATGTATTGGGGACCTACGCCATTTTTCGAATTAAGGCCTACTTCCCCTGTGGTGTCCAGTTTGTTTCGGAGGGTCAAGTAAGCTTGTTCCAAGTCGTTCCAGGAAGTGGCAACATCGGGTTGGTCTATCGGGTGTATTTCTGGCAACCACATATTCCAATCCGGAAACTGCACGGAAAGCTTCATGGTACGTAAGTTGGTGTTCAAATTAAAGTCCGCAATCGTGTTTCGGATGTCTTCCTCGCTTGGATCGGCTGTACCGAACAATTCTTCGAGCATATCGGAATCCTCTTCAAGTACGGATCGTAATCCTTGACCCGCCGCCCATTCCGATGGGTCGTTCTCTGCATCGGGACCAGGTTGGTAAGGGGGCTCCCAAGGCCGGCCATTTTCGGATCTATCGGTAATTAAGTCACGTACATACTGGGCAATTTGTTCTCCTTCTTCTTTAGAAAGGCCATGAAAATTGGCTCGGGCAATAATCGATTTATCGGAGTAATTGAAGTATTTCAGGTCACTACCATTTTGGGTATGACAATGTGTGCACTTGGCCTGTATGGTATTTCCAAAGCGGTTTAGTAGGTCATTTCCTCTAGTGCCCTCCCATAATTCTTTTCCGGCTTGGGCCATAGCGGCCCGTTGTGGACTTCCGGCGAAGGGGCCTTCAAAATTGGCGCCCGACACATAATTTCGAGATGTCGTAATAAGGTCTGGTGCATTTTTGTTGTTCGTGTCCCGAATGGCCATCTCTACAATACGGTATCCGGAGGTTTCATCGTCTTCTTGGGGAATGAACCGAAACATGATGGTGTTTTGGTCATTGGGAACGGCACCGGTAATCGGGGTACTAAAAGAGGTAGTGCCAAATCCTCCGCCTAGCCCACCGTACGCCTTGTCTTTAGGAAAGGGTGTCCAGTTGGGACTGCAAGTTTGCCAGGGACCATAAGTGCCATTGCCGGGTTTGATTCGATATTGCATCGACTCGGCTGCATTCAAGTTGTTCACCTGTAAAAAAAGCCACAAATTATTTTCATTAAAATTCCCTAGTTTCAAGGTTCTCTCAGCGGTATTGTCCCATACAACGGGATTATCACTGGTCTTGATGCGAAATACTTCGATGGGAAGTTCCCATGACTGTGCCGATATTTGTTGTAGGGATAGGGAAGGAAGAAGCAATGCAAAGACGATTTGCAAAATCTTTTTCATGGAATCTGAATTTTGGGACTATAAGATGTACGTTATTAATGGATAGATCGGTTCATCAAATGATTATCTTAAAATGGTGATATAGCCTTTACGTAGGGTCTGTGCCTCATCCCCTAGGGATAGTACATAGTAATAGGTGGCCACTGGTAGATCGGTTCCCTGGTAGGTGCCGTACCAATCGTTGCGGTAGCCCCTTTGTTCGAATACCTTGTTGCCCCAACGGTTGTAGACCTGCAGCACACTGTTAGGGTAGGCCTCTATGCCCTGGATATGGAACATATCGTTGGAGCCGTCGCCGTTCGGGGTCATGGTATTGGCGATTCGCACCGGGCCTTGTTCCGGGAGTTCCTCCTCACAGTCCGCCGGTTCGCCAATGGTATAAGGCCCCGCTATGGCCCTGCATCCCATGGCATCGGTGACCTGCAGGGTATAGGTTCCCGCCGCGACCCCCTCGAGGTCCAGGGCGTTCCCTACGGTGGTGCCGTCGCTATCGCTCCATTGAAAGACCGCTCCGGCCCCATCTCCGATATAGGCGATCCCGGTAATGCTTCCGGTGGTGCCCCCACAGGTGGTATCGGTGAGTCCGAGGGCCGCATCGTCGAGGTCCGGCGGCCCTGCTTCGTTGACGGCAAAGGTGAGCGTGCGCTCGCAACCGGCACTTTCCGTAACGGTAAGGGTATAGCTTCCCAGACCTACATTGGCTAAGTCCAACAGGGTGCCGACTACCGTTCCGTTGGTATCGGTCCAGCGATAGTCCTCCGTGCCGGTAGCGCCGTTTACCAGGATACCGGTGATGCTGCCATCGTTCAGGCCACAGGTGGCCTCGGTGACGTTCCCTCCCGAGAGCATCAAGGGACAGGCTGGGTCGACCACGGTGACCGTTACCTGATCGGTGGCGGTACACCCGCCGCCGAAATCGGCCGTTACGGTATAGGTGGTGGTCATAGCGGGGCTGGCCGTGGGATCGGCGATGGTAGCATCGTCCAGGCCGGTGGCCGGGGTCCAAGTATAACTAATGGGGGTTCCGCCCGTGGGCAGGGCCCCTAACTGCGTGCCCTCCCCTGCATCGATGGTGACGTCGGGGCCGGCATCCAGGGTAACCGTACCCAAGGTTTCGGTTACCGAGACATCGTCTAGCAAGTAAACACTTCTTCTTAAGTTTGGAAAAAGTACCGGGTTTTCATCTTTAATATCGGTATTGGCATCATCTTTAAAATTACCGATTACAATAAATTGCTCCCCCCCTGTGGCCATGTATTCCCAATTGAAAATCATCCAATTATCCTTATCGTCCAACATATTGCTCGCCGGAGTAGTAAGTTGGGGCGTTACATTCAGCGGGCCGTTATAGCTGGGCATGGAAATTCGATTCTGTCCAAAATACACACCCATCTCATCAATGGAATACTTTGAGTAATCCGCCAGGTTGAGCTTTATACTCACAGTATATGATGTACCAGCGACCATTGGTTGGTCCAAGCGGGCCTGTAAGTATTCCCTATATTCAATATTGTCCGGATGTGCAAGATCAAGTGCAAAAAAGCCAACATAGGCGTCCTGATCTGGTGAGGGCGGTTCTTGGGTCCCACTTGTATTGGTGGGGATATTTATTTGCCCCCCGGTACCACATCGGTGATAATAGTCTGATGAACCGTTGGTAGGCATTTCCCAATCCAATAGGAAGTCTTGAATGTCCTCATTGGAAGAATAGGTATTTATTGCCTTCGTAGGGCAGGTAACATATTCCTCAAAACTAGGGTTGGGTACCAAGTTTGGACTCCCACAAGAAGAAGGAGCATCAAGAACCGTTACCGTCACCATATCGGTATCGGTACATCCACCACCAAAATCGGCAGTGACCGTATAGGTCGTTGTTACCGTAGGACTGGCCGTTGGGTTGGCTAGCGCAGCATCGTCCAATCCGGTGGCAGGGCTCCAGCTATAGCTCACCGGGGTACCTCCGGTAGGAGCGGCCGCTAATGGTGTGCTGTCACCGGTATTAATGGTTACATCTGCGCCCGTATCAATAGTTGCGGTACATCCTGGAGTGTTCACCGTTACCGTCACCATATCGGTATCTGTACATCCACCACTAAAATCGGCAGTGACCGTATAGGTAGTCGTTACCGTAGGGCTGGCCGTTGGGTTGGCTATCGTAGCATCGTCCAATCCGGTGGCAGGGCTCCAATTATAACTTACCGGGGTACTTCCTGTAGGGGTTGCCGTTAGTGGCGTGCTGTCACCGGTATTAATGGTTACATCTGCGCCCGCATCAATAGTTGCGGTACATCCTGGAGTGTTCACTGTTACCGTCACCATATCGGTATCGGTACATCCACCACCAAAATCGGCAGTGACCGTATAGGTCGTTGTTACCGTAGGGCTGGCTGTAGGATTGGCTATCGTAGCATCGTCTAATCCGGTGGCAGGACTCCAATTATAACTTATCGGAGTACTTCCTATAGGGGTTGCCGTTAGTGGCGTGCTGTCACCAGAATTAATGGTTATATCTGTACTGGCATCAATTGAAAAACCACTAGTATTTCCAACAGTCCAAGTGCGTGAACGCTGGCAGCCCCCTCCCTGATCAACCGTAAGGGTATACGCTCCTTGCGGTACATTGGAAAGAACCAATGTATTACCGACTACAGTTCCACCACTATCTGTCCAGGTATAGGTTTCACCGGCTACACCGTTTATAATGGTAATATTTTCCACCCTACCATTGCTAGCACCACAGCTGGCATCAAAGGCAAAACCGTCAGTAATTTCCAGAGGGCAGCTTGGGTCAAAAACATTAATGGTAATGGAACCTGATCGAATACAACCGTTGCCAAAATCTGCTTCAAGCGTATAGGTGGTGGTAACGGTGGGGGTTACCGTTGGGGAGGAAAAACTTGCAAAATCAGGATTTCCAGGAGCACTCCATGAAATAGAATTTGGTGAACTTCCGGTGATCCCGGGGAAAAGACTTACGTTTTCACCAAGGTTAATGTAATAAGGGTTGGTTCTGTCAGTTACAGGAATCGTGGTGCCGTTTAGTCTAAGGACATAAGGATTTATTTCAATAGCGCCAGGGCAATTATCTACGCAGATAGGTCCTGTAGGAGTCAAATCGTATTCCTGGCTCAATGTACAGGCACCAAAAGTATACGTTAGGGTATAGACTCCTGGAGCTAAGCCCCCTATGGAGCCATTATTTCCAAGAACCGTACTAGGGTTTGCATTATTCACCCATTCGTATGTACCACCAACCGGAAAAAACAGCGCGCCACTTACGGCTCCATTATTTCCAGAAAGGGGGCAGGTTATATTCCCTATCGAAAATAGGGTAATTTCAGGGTCGCCGTCTACTGACCATTGCGCATTCTCAATACAATTGGGCCCGTCATTTACCGTTAAATAATACACTCCAATACCCACATTGTTCAGTACTGCATCGTTATCTGGCAGTATATTTCCATAAATATCTTTCCATTGGTAGGTAGCAGAAGCACTAGCTCCGGTCACAGAAATGCCTGTAATATCGGTTGCCGCCAAATTACAATCAATAAATCCACTACTTGCCCCCGACATATCAATATTTAGTGAACAAGGGTTTACGGTAACTTGGACCTGGTCTGTAACCAGGCAACCATCGCCGAAATCTACAGCAACCGTATATATTGTAGTTACGGTAGGTGAAGCGACTGGGTTTTGTACCGTAGCATCACTTAGTCCAATAGCGGGGGTCCACTGATAACTCACTGCAGGAAGCCCTGTGGTTGTAACCGATAGCGGCGTACTATCTCCTTCATTAATGGTAACATCGGGGCTAGCGGTGACAGTATTAATCGTAGGTTCTTCGATCACCGAAACATCACTCAAAAGGTAGTATCCATAATCTTGTATTTGACGTAAAGGATCGGCATCGGGATCTGGATATTTAGTAAAATCTGTACTCTGCTCGCGAACCAATTGCAAATTGGTCTCTGCCTTTGTCCTAAAGTTTCCAATGGTCATATATTCTTCCCCACCTGTGGCAACAAAAGAACCGCTGATCAACGTCCAGTTTTCAGTATCCACAATGGGTGCCCCTACATATTCTATTTGCGGCTCAAGATCAAGGTAGGCCGTCGTTTCTGTTAGGGTGCCGTAGTTCGTTTCTGGAGTATTTGAAAAATGGGCACCAATCTTGTCCGTGCCATAAATACGCTTTTCATAGTTCCAATAGGCCGTATTTCCAGAATATATAACTTCATAGGGCTCAAAACCGGCCAGGTTTACATAGAAACTTACATTATACGTTCTACCGGCCACCAATGGACTCGTCAATCGTACTTGAACATATTCGGCATAATTGGAATCTATGTTGTTTAACAGATTGTTATCTCCATAGCTATAAAAACCAACATAGGAGGTACTACCTGCAAGAGGCTCTTGATAATTATTGGCATCTGCATAGACGGTTCTTGGCGGTCTAAGTGTAGCATTGGTAGCACAACCAGGGTACCAATCTGGAGAAGTATTTATGGGATTGTACCAATTGGCAATGGTAGTAGGTGTTTGACTAATGTTGTGTATCGTATAGACGTTCAGTAGCCCCGTTCCACTAGGAATACTGCAATTTCCCAATTCAAACTTTGGATTTGGGACCAAATTGGGGTTGCATTGTCCAAAAGTATTTAGGGTTGTGAAAAAGACAACCATAAAACAAGCAAAAATAGAATATCTATTATACCGTATTATTTTCATAACCAAACTTCTAAGATTACATTTAAAACTTAATTCTACATGGAGTATTGAGGGCAGGCACATTGTTGGTTCCCGAAGGCAAAACGGTATCCCAATACGATTTCATGGGTGCCGGATTGCTGGGTGCTAAAATCGGAAAGGCCCCAGTCATAGGAATAGCTGATCAAAAAGCTTTCCGCCAACCGTACCCCGGCCATAAAGACCATCGCATCCTGATTTCGATAGGACAGCGCGCCCCAATATTTGTTGTCATAGACCAGTTTGGTGCTCAGGTCCCATTGTACGGGTGCCCCCGATACGCTTTTGACCAAAACCGAAGGAACGGCCTCCCAGACATCGTTCACGGGAATTCTTCCCCCTAACAGCAGGTTGTAGTTCCGTCTAAAAGTGCCCGAGGTGTTCAGCACGCCATCCTCTACGGCATATGGGATGTCGTTTTCCAGTAGGTGGTTTCCTGCGATACCACCGAAAAAGTAGTCCGAATAGATATAGATGCCCAAACTGGCATCGAAGTTGAGGCTCGAGGTATCCTGTACCAGCAGGTCGAACGGGTTTTCGACCAAAACGGCCTGGGAGGAATCATATTTGAACTGGGTCGCTCCCAAGAAGGTTCCCAAGGAGACCATCCATTCGTTGGAAACCTTTAGGTGGTAGGCATAGCTACCGTAGAAACCACCTCTTTTGATCGGTCCCGTATCATCGGTATAGACAAAAGCACCGATTCCTTGATGCGCATCCCCTTCCCGTACCGAAGAGCGTGATGCCAAAAGATAGGTAGGGGTATTAAAACTAAAGGTAGCTGTTCGGGGGGCTCCCTCAAAACCCGTCCACTGGTTTCGGTAGGCAGCGGTCAGTTCCAGATAGGATTCGACCCCGGTCATTCCCGGGTTGATCACCATTGGGTTTTGTAGGTATTGGGAGAACTGTGGGTTCTGCTGCGCATTGATGTAGAGGCTGCCAAGTGAGGTGATAGCAAGTACAAAAAGTAGTCGTTTCATTTTTTTGGTTGTTAACATGGATTCTTTTTTAATCGACTCATCTTAAAATACTGATATAGCCTTCTAAAGTGGTTTGTTCGTTATTTCCGAGGTTGAGTTGGTAGTAATAGACCGCAACGGGTAACGGACTACTGTTCGAGGTACCATACCAGTCGTTGTCATATCCTACGGATTCGTATACCTTGTTGCCCCAACGGTTATAAATAACCAATCGATTGTTGGGGTAGGCTTCTATACCCTCTATATAAAACATATCGTTAGCACCATCCCCATTTGGGGTCATCGTGTTGGCGACGCGCACAGGGCCCTCGTCTGGAAGTTCGCTCTCGCAACCTTCTACGGTAAAGGGGCCAATGCTATTTATACAATCTTCTTCTGTAACTGTTAAAGTATAGGAGCCTTCACCGACATCTACCAAATCTGGCCCTGTTCCTACAATCGTATTATCAGAATCTATCCATTCGTAGGTTTCATTGCCGTTTATTCCGGTTACAGTTAATCCGGTGATACTTCCGGTATCGGTTTCGCAATCTGAGGAGGTAATGCTGAGTCCAGAATCATCAAAAACAATATCGGTACAACTTTGAATACAGAGCGATGCTGCCGGCAAGCCCAGTCTAGACATGTTTCCGGCTAAGTCCAAACCATTTTCCACGTAACTTGCACCCAAACCTGCCATATCCGGGTTTTCAATAACACCTAGGGCTGGAGCCCCAAAAATTGCATGGTAAATTTTACCGTCAGGACCTAGTTGCAATGCTCCACCGGAAAAGGGTAAATTAATTAATTCTACCTGCGAAGCTTGAATTTGGGTAATAGCTCCCGCAGCCAAATCAAATTGAAACAATCGACTCCCCTCTGCCAGTTTTCCACCTTCACCTACATACAAATACCTTCCATTAGGCGAGAATTCAACGCCATAGGGCTTAAACACCCCTGTTAAGGTTTCCACATTAGAAAGCGCACCCGTACCGGCATCAAAATCAAAAAGTTGCACTTTTCCAGTTTCAATGATCGTATTTGCAATACGTGTTCCATCCAAATTTGCTTTCATGGTACCGTATTTACCCAGAATACTTAAATTGTCACCTAGGGCACTTACTACAGGGGTAGTGCTAACGCCAGAGGCATCTACCAGAAAGCATAGAAATTCATTGGATTGCCATTTATGTACCAGCACCCAGGCGTCGGAACCATTGCTATGGGGTACCGCAATCATTTTTTCCGTGATTTTTTCGACCAGCTGCACATTTTTAACATTGGAAATATCACCCAGACCACCATTTAAAGTCATGTCAACCTCAGAATATTGCAACCCTTTAAAATTGCCTGCCTCTTCGGATGTAAAAACGTAAAATCGATTATTAGACCCAGGTTTTGGGATAATAAGCGCACTTTGTGCGCTGCTACCACCACCTTGTAAATTTGAGCCATTCGCCATGATATCGCCATTACGATCATATACACGAACCCCATCGGTGTAAAAAAGAAGGTTTCCATCAGCATCGCTAATAGCAGCTGTTCCTTCATCAGTAGCAATCTGCCCATCTGTTAAGGCTTCCGGGGCACCGTTGTTAAAGGTAATTCCTGCATTGCGCCCAAAATACCAGTTGTTGTTTACGGAGGAGCAGCTGGGCAACGTTCCTGGATTACTCCCTGATACCGTAACAATTACCTCATCTGTGTCTGTACAACCGCCTCCAAAATCGGCAGTGACCGTGTAGGTAGTCGTTACTGTTGGGTTAGCTGTGGGGTTTGCAATGTTAGCATCATCTAAGCCCGTAGTAGGAGTCCAGGCGTAACTTACCGGAGTCCCCCCAGTGGGAGTGGCCGCTAATGAAGCGCTGTCGCCCATATTTATCGTAACATCAGCACCGGCGTCAATAGATACTACACTTGTTTTCTTTAAAGAAATATCGTCTACGAAGTAATACGCTTTCAACTTAGGATATCCGTCTGTTGAATTGGTAAAAGAAAACCCATTCGCTCCTTGAACCTGATCT
Source organism: uncultured Flavobacteriaceae bacterium (assembly GCA_947493175.1). GTDB lineage: Bacteria > Bacteroidota > Bacteroidia > Flavobacteriales > Flavobacteriaceae > Pelagihabitans. The sequence goes on from CANLQD010000004.1 coordinate 99,267, forward strand.
AACCTTCGAAAGAAATTTCCTATTGTCAAAAAGGTTTCATTTCCCATGGCGGTATAGGTTAAATTTACCTCCATCCAAGCATCAGTATCTTCGTAAAACGTTCCTTTTGGAGATAAAAGCTGAGGAACAATTCCCAAACTTTCCAAATAATTAGTGGTACTAAAATTAGGGCTTGCGTCAGAGAACCATACCCCCAATTGATCTACAGCGCCCGGAAAGAGTGATTCTTCGGCTAATGAAATATAAAATGATATTTCATATTCTTGGCCAGCTTCTAAAGTTTGATCTAATTCAACAGAAAGGTATTCTCTATATGCACTACCGCTTAAGTAGTCATATGCCCAGAAGCCTGCATAACCATCTCCAGTTCTTGGCTCTTGATTGCCTAAGACATGGTTTGGTACACTTCCTTCATAGAAATTTGTATTGCATCTATTGAAAAAATCTGATGTCCCCTCAGTAGCTTGAAACCAATCTTCAGCGTAGTCTGATAATTCATCACCAGAGTTATATTTGATTAGCTTTGGGCAGCTCTTATAGTTCTCAAAACTGGCATTTGGAATCAGATTGGTATCATTGCATGAAGGTACTGGAGCATTCACATTAACCGTAACTGTATCGGTATCTGTACATCCGCCTCCAAAATCGGCAGTAACCGTATAGGTGGTCGTTACTGTTGGGCTGGCCGTTGGGTTCGCTGTGGTAGCATCATCTAAGCCGGTGGCAGGAGTCCAACTATAGCTTGCAGGAGTCCCCCCTGTGGGAATCGCTTCCAACTGAGTACTCTGTCCTGTATTGATAGTGACATCAGGACCAGCCTCGATAGTTGCGGTACAAGTACATCCAATCTCATCGACGGTTATGATAACCTGCTCAACATTGCAAGGGCCGTCTTCAATACCAAGCGTATAAGTTCCTGGTAAAAGATTCAATATATCTAGGGAAGCATCAACAAAGTTCCCATTCTCATCAGTCCAGTTAAATGTCGCAGTAGTGCTAATGCCAGTTACTACGATCCCCTCTATACTGCCATTTGACAGGCCACAATCCGCAGGAGTGTTTAATACACCGGTTTGGTCCACATTGATTGTTGTAGAAGTCAACGGATCGGTATAGTTATAGAAAGGCAGCCCGTTTCTTCCTTTTCCGGGAAACGTGGAGCCGGTATCAATGGTGATTCCGGCAGCCGTATAGCTACAGGCAACTCCCAAAGCATTCGGATTCTCTATAATATCTAACGACTTTCCAAGAAGCCTGGCTACATAGATTTTACCATCCGGACCTCTTTGAAGTCCTTGTATGCGCAACCCAGAAGGATCGGAGAAAACGATGCTTTCCGTAGCTAAAACGGCCGTATTGGATCCTGCACCCATGTCGAATTGTCGAACTTCCCTAGGGGTTGTTGTATACAATTTGCTACCATCCGGGGAAAACTCCACCCCGTAGGTGGTGAAGTTAAGATTGCCAAAACTAATGGAAGCCACATTGGAGAGAACACCTGTACACTTATCAAAATCATAGAGTTCCAACATAGACCTACCTTGAACAGCAACAGCCAATTTAGTACCGTCTGGCGAGAAGCGCATATAACCCGCATGATCAGATGCACCAGTAGGCCCGGTATTTCTATATGAGAAACCGATATCGGTAATTACAGGTGCCATCACTGTATTATTAGGGCCACATTGATGGGCGTAAAAACGATTGTTCTGCCATCCGTGCGTTAATAACCACATATCCGTACCATTGGCATGTGCGGTATAGGCGGCCTTTTCAGACGTTTTGGAATACATAAAGGTGTTTTTGGTGCTGGGCACAATATCGCCCAGCCCCCCATTTAAGGTCATGTCTATTACACTATAGTGAATGCCTTTATTGATACCGACAGGATTCGCATTGTACTCTGCATAATCGATTGAAAAAAGATAATATTGCTGTGCATTTCCTGGCATCGCAAAACAAACGGTCTGTGTAGTGGAAGGGTGTCCCGGAAGCCCGGTGCCGTTTGGCATGGGCGTATGGTTTCTGTTCCAGACCGTTAATCCATCGGAATAGAACAACAGATCACCATTATTGTCCGATACGGAAACGGTTCCCTCAATGGACTCCATAGCATTGTTGTTCAACACCGTAGGGGGAGTGGTATTGAAATCCAAACCGGCTTGATCGCCAAAATACCAAATGCGGTTTGAATTTCCGGTTTGGCCCCATAGATGCATGTAGAAAAATGAGAAGCAGAGTGTAACGAATATGTACTTTTTCAGTATCGATGAATTCATAAACGTAGGTCTTAACATATTTTTTCTGTAAAAAAATCCGCTTGCTTCATTTTCAAGGTATTACATGGAGTATTGAGGGCAGGCACATTGTTGGTTCCCGAAGGCAAAACGGTATCCCAATACGATTTCATGGGTGCCGGATTGCTGGGTGCTAAAATCGGAAAGGCCCCAGTCATAGGAATAGCTGATCAAAAAGCTTTCCGCCAACCGTACCCCGGCCATAAAGACCATCGCATCCTGATTTCGATAGGACAGCGCGCCCCAATATTTATTGTCATAGACCAGTTTGGTGCTCATGTCCCATTGTACGGGTGCCCCCGATACGCTTTTGACCAAAACCGAAGGAACGGCCTCCCAGACATCGTTCACGGGAATTCTTCCCCCTAACAGCAGGTTGTAGTTCCGTATAAAAGTGCCCGAGGTGTTCAGCACGCCATCCTCTACGGCATATGGGATGTCGTTTTCCAGTAGGTGGTTTCCTGCGATACCACCGAAAAAGTAGTCCGAATAGATATAGATGCCCAAACTGGCATCGAAGTTGAGGCTCGAGGTATCCTGTACCAGCAGGTCGAACGGGTTTTCGACCAAAACGGCCTGGGAGGAATCATATTTGAACTGGGTCGCTCCCAAGAAGGTTCCCAAGGAGACCATCCATTCGTTGGAAACCTTTAGGTGGTAGGCATAGCTACCGTAGAAACCACCTCTTTTGATCGGTCCCGTATCATCGGTATAGACAAAAGCACCGATTCCTTGATGCGTATCCCCTTCCCGTACCGAAGATCGTGATGCCAAAAGATAGGTAGGGGTATTAAAACTAAAGGTAGCTGTTCGGGGGGCTCCCTCAAAACCCGTCCACTGGTTTCGGTAGGCAGCGGTCAGTTCCAGATAGGATTCGACCCCGGTCATTCCCGGGTTGATCACCATTGGGTTTTGTAGGTATTGGGAGAACTGTGGGTTCTGTTGGCCTTTCATTGTTGAACAGAACATAATGATACCTAACAAGGTTAAGGATGATACGATTCGCATAAAGTAGGTTCGTTTAAAATGCATGGGAATGCCTTTAGGGTCTTTGGTCGATTATTTTAAAATGGTGATATAGCCTTTATATAGGGTCTGTGCCTCATCCCCTAGGGACAACACATAATAATAAGTGGCCACTGGTAGATCGGTTCCCTGGTAGGTGCCGTACCAATCGTTGGAATAGCCCGTTCGTTCGTATATTTTGTTGCCCCAGCGGTTATAGATCTGCAGGAGACTGTTAGGGTAGGCCCCTATGCCCTGGATATGGAACATATCGTTGGAGCCGTCGCCGTTCGGGGTCATGGTATTGGCGATTCGCACCGGGCCTTGTTCCGGGAGTTCCTCCTCACAGTCCGCCGGTTCGCCAATGGTATAAGGCCCCGCTATGGCCCTGCATCCCAGGGCATCGGTGACCTGCAGGGTATAGGTTCCCGCCGCGACCCCCTCGAGGTCCAGGGCGTTCCCTACGGTGGTGCCGTCGCTATCGCTCCAGCGAAAGACCGCTCCAACTTCTTCTCCAATATAGGTGATCCCGGTAATGCTTCCGGTGGTGCCCCCACAGGTGGTATCGGCGAGTCCGAGGGCCGCATCGTCGAGGTCCGGCGGCCCCGATTCGTTGACGGCAAAGGTGAGCGTGCGCTCGCAACCGGCACTTTCCGTAACGGTAAGGGTATAGCTTCCCAGACCTACATTGGCTAAGTCCAACAGGGTGCCGACTACCGTTCCGTTGGTATCGGTCCAGCGATAGTCCTCCGTGCCGGTAGCGCCGTTTACCAGGATACCGGTGATGCTGCCATCGTTCAGGCCACAGGTGGCCTCGGTGACGTTCCCTCCCGAGAGCATCAAGGGACAGGCGGGGTCGACCACGGTGACCGTTACCTGATCGGTGGCGGTACACCCGCCGCCGAAATCGGCCGTTACGGTATAGGTGGTGGTCATGGCGGGGCTGGCCGTGGGATCGGCGATGGTAGCATCGTCCAGGCCGGTGGCCGGGGTCCAAGTATAACTAATGGGGGTTCCGCCCGTGGGCAGGGCCTCCAACTGCGTGCTCTCCCCTGCATCGATGGTGACGTCGGGGCCGGCATCCAGGGTAACCGTACCCAAGGTTTCGGTTACCGAAACATCGTCTATAAAATAATAGCTAATAATATCATTGTTGGTTCCTGGTTCTTGCTGGGCAACCTGTTGAGTGTCGTCTATGCTTCCATCATTGAAACGCCCGATCGTTAAAAACTCTTCGCCCCCTGAAGCCGTAAAAGTACCTGTTACTTCGACCCAACCACTCATATTGGTAATATTGGTGGTTGTCTCAACATTGGGAACGGCCTGGATCATAGAAAATCCTATTCCCTGAACCTGAGTATCAGAAAAATAGGCTCCCAGAGATGTAGCTACCCTAGAAATATCGCTCAAAGAAACGTAAAAACGTACTGTATATTCCATGTTGGCACTCAACGGATTTGCCAATTGTATGGTAATGTATTCGGCGTAATTATCGATTCCCGGATCATAGGTCAAGGTAGAATAAGTATAAATTCCGGCATGATTGGTCCCTGTGCGGGATGCCTGTACGCTATTGGCCAATCTATATTCCTCGCCTACGGCAGTCATCAATGTTGAGGCCGCAGCACAGGGAGCGCTAATGATATCCGGGGTAGCCGGTGTTGCATTGAACCATCCTTCCGCAAAACACAAATTGTTGTGGTATTGCCATGTTGGATCGGTTGGATGGCACCCCGGTCCCAAAGAGCTCCCCAAAGGACACCCGCTTAAGTTTTCAAAACTGGGATTGATTACCAGGTTCGTACCGGAGCAGTTCACTGGGGGACTATTCACGTTAACCGTTACCATATCGGTATCGGTACACCCACCACCAAAATCGGCGGTCACCGTATAGGTGGTCGTTATCGTAGGGCTGGCCGTTGGGTTGGCTAGCGTAGCATCGTCCAATCCGGTGGCAGGGCTCCAGCTAAAGCTCACCGGGGTACCTCCAGTAGCAGTAGCCTGCAAAGTTGTCGTTTCTCCAGAATTTATGGTTACATCTATGCCGGCGTCAACGGTTGCCGTGCTTTGAAGTTCTTTAATAGAAACGTCATCTATAAAGTAAAATGCGTGTCCGGAAGGCAATCCAAACATTAGATCTTCCGGGGCGTTATTATGAAAAGCCCCGACCGTAATAAAACGCTCCCCCCCCAATGCGGTATAGGTTTCTGATACCAAACCCCAACTTTGTTTGTTGTTAATAAAATTACCGGTTGGGGACACGACCTGTGGTGTTGCATTTAAGTAGTTCTGCCCCGCAGCATAAGTTACCGGTTCGGTAACCCCTAAATGTAAGCCCAGCGCATCCGACGCATAAACGGAAGTGTTGGATAAACTATATTTAAAGGAAACTTCGTATTGCTGTCCGGCAACCAGGGGTACCGCCAGTTCCGTGACCAAGTACTCTTTATTGCTTGTGCTCCCGGAAGTATAGGTATGAATCCCAGCAAAAGCATCTCCAGAAAAGGCATAGCGCCCACCTCTATAATTGGCATTAGAACCCACATAATCTCCTGTAAAAGTAAAAGGGGCGCAGCCATTAAAATAATCCGGAGTTCCTATATTTGATCCTCCTGAAGGGATTGCCGACGGCGGTCTCCACCCGGTAGCATAGGTAAGTTGGTCGGAATCGTCCGGGCAAGGATTAAAAGTTTCAAAATCCGCATTGGAAACCAGCTCTGTCCCAAGACAGGACTCGTTCACTATACAGCTTGGAATACCCTGCATAAAATCCCAAAGCATTTGAGCAGCACCTGTATTGGATTCTCCTGAAGTCAAGGGGTGGCCGGCTGTGTAATACTCCGCCGCTATCCCCAGTCTCCCACCAAAACCTGTGTCCCAAAAGGCTTGATACACGCCTACGCCAATAGCCAGGGCCACTGCGTCGTTTAATGCCGCACCCGTCATTGCACCCCCGGTAGCAAAACTGACCCGCTCCGGAATGCAGGTAGATAAAGCTCCATCTACCAAAATAGCGGGAGACGTCTCGGTGAGTGTCTGGTTGTAAGTATTTAAGGTAATAGGGGGCTGGCTAATAGCCGCTAGTAATTCATTAACATTATTTTCCTGTAGCCCCTCTAGGCCGGGGCTTCCGGCCGTGGCCGGATCTATCTCAAAAAATAAATTTCCACCGCCCTGAAGGAAACCAACCAGGTCGATCATGAAAGCGGCATTAAAACTGGAGTAAATTCCCTGTACCATTACCAGGTCATACGACGCCAAGTTGGCCATACAGGCAGTAGGAGCAATATTGGTACCCGATCCACCGGAAACTTCGCAAATGGTAATGGTATTGGTGCCTCCAAAAAGATCTTGAAAATTCTCAAAATGCTGATTGTCCGCAGCAGCGCCATTTACGGAAATGATTAAAACATTCTCCTGAGCGGTAACGGTACCTAGGCAGATAAGCCCAAGGAACAACGCATACAAATAGTTTTTCATGGATTTTGAATCCTTTTTAAAGTATTTACTGTACGCAATGCTTGGGTGTTAGTTAAACGAAGATTCGCTTGTCCTAGTATACAGCATCTCTTATTTCGATAAAAAGCATTATCTTATAAGTGGTTTCCTGCAACTCTTCATACCTGAAAATGTTTTATGGTACCGATTTTTTGTTAACTTCCATCCTTATAATAGGTTTTTTGAATTTTAATCAAACTGTCGCGCGCATGTGGAAACGATACGGTTTCTTTTTTTGTGTACTGTTCTACATAGGTACATTTACCGCCCTTGGGTCCGAACCTGTTCCTGAAATTGAGGACATAGAGATGCTCCTTAAAAAAGGGGAGGAACTCCTTAGTAAAAATGGTACGGAGAAATTACTTGAAATCGATAGTCTCTTAGGTCGTTACAAGGATTTTGGGAATAAAAAAACGCAGATTCGATATTACCTCTTCAAAGGTGGACTCGCTCAGAAACTACGGCATATGGAAGTTTCCAAGAGCTACTATGATCAAGCATTTCTTTTGACCGAAAACGATGATTCAGGAAATAAGGCGATTGCCTGTTTTGGACTTTCGCGTTACTATCATTATAAAAATGACAATAAGCGCTATAAGGAGTATATGGAGAAATCGTTAAGGTATGCTAAAATTGCCAAGGATACCTTTTGGATGTTACAATCGGCATTGGGCCTTGCACGTCTTTACGATCTCCAGAAAGATTTTGGTAAAACAAGGGAATACCTTTCAATAGGCATTGGAATTGATTCTACCAATAGTTCGGTTCGAATGAGAAGGGCCGATCTTTATTTTCGAAATCAGCGTTTTCGGGAAGGCATGGAAGACGTTTGGGAAGTGGTACTTGCAGATGAACACTTTGAGCGTGAAGTTACCATGTACGCGCTGTTCAGGGTTATTGAAACCCATATAAAAATGGGGAGCTATGAAAAGGCCCGTGAAATCATTGCCATTGTTTTGGACCATCCCGAAAAATACGACCCCAAAATTATTGCCTATTACACCATGTATCAGGGCCTATTGGAAAAGGAACAAAGGTTTTCTACCAAGGCATTGGAATCCTTTAAAAAAGCACTGCATCTTTACAAGGAAAGAGCGTTGCATATTAATATATTGACTCAAATGTTTCCTTTGGACAAAGCGAATTGGTACAAGGGGTATGTGACCGATATGGTCGATTCCGGAGTATTGGTTCAGGAAGTACTAGGCACCGATATAGCCTGTGCTATCCATATTGTTCTGCAAAGTCATAAAAGTGGAAGAGTGGAAAAGAGACAGGCAATTGATAATGCCTTTGCATTCTTAAACAAGCATCCCGAAGCATTGCTTTCGGTGAAGAGTTTGCTTTGGGAGTTAGTGCAAGAAAATACTAAAAACCTTTCCTATCGCAACGAGGCGTTTGAGCAACGTTTGCAACAGTTTCATGAGACACAAAAGACGGAAAAGCAGGCCATGGTAGAAACCTACGTTTACGTGAACAACAAAGTCTTTGGAAAACGATTGCATGAAAGTAAGCAGTTGATCCATGAAAAGGAAGGAATCATTGCGCAAGAAAAGAAAGCCAATACTATTTTTTACTGGGTCATCGCGGTGATGATAATCGTTTTGCTGGTCATCAGTTCATTGCTCATAAAGATTTTTCTGGATCACAGAAAGATTAGAAAGCTCAACGAGGCCGTTCTTGCCAAAAATAAATCATTGGAGCATTATGGTAGGGAATACGAGCATTTACTGATGATTTTGAGCCATCAGGTTAAAAAGCCTATCAATCAGCTTCATTACAGTCTTTCTGAACTGATTGAGCGTACTAAACCCTTAGATGATGCACATCTTGATTTCATTCTTTCAACGATTACAGATCACTCAGCCGAACTTTCAAGCAGGGTAAAGATGATTCTGACTTTGATCAAGAACAGTTTAGACCAAAGGGAAATAGCAACCACCCGAATTCATCTTTATCAACTGATTCAAGATCGGTTAAAATTTTTTGAGCCCCATTTTAAACAACTGAACGTACGGTTCGATTTTAAGGTCAACAAACGGCTCTATGTGGAAAACAACATCGAATCCTTATCTATTATTTTGGATAATCTTTTTGAAAATATTAAAAAGTATGGGGTGTCAGAGGATGTAATCGCCATTGGTGCTCTGGAAACAGACGAGGGGGTCCTATTGGAAATTCGAAATGCTTTTTCAGAAAAATTACAAAGTCAACTCATTCAGCAGCCTTCAAGCCGAAAATCGATTCCCAGTTTTGGTTTGGGAAATACAATTATCAAAAACCTGTGCGAACGCTTGCAGATAAAGTTCGAGTTCATCCGGTCGAATCAGAAGTATGCCACTCGACTGCTGTTTACCGGTGAAACCTCCTATTGACCGATTCGAATTTTTTGGAATTCAATTCAATCCCCAGACGAATTGCCTCTTACCCGATAATCAAGGTTTAAATGCTCCAACGTATACCTTTATATAGCCATTATGGCAGATGAGGTAGTTTACTTTATAAATAGTAGTGGTCAAACAGGGTATCGGAACGCATAATGGACCAATTGTACGCTGCGGAATATATTGCTTTTATTCTCTAGAGGGTTTCACCGAATAATAAACCAACCTCTCCAAATAATAACAAAAAGTGGGCCTCTGCTATTTACACCTTTTCACCGTGCCCATAATATCGCATCTTTAACTTGTTAATTATTCATTGCGATTCGGTTCTGTGGAGTGCTGGATTGCAAATATGCGCTTGGTCATTTTTGACCTAGTGCTTGGGAGGGTCATCGCATCGAAAGATGTCGATGGCCCGTGCTTTTATATGCGATTTGCTGTACTATCAGGAAAATTTCTTACAGAAAAGGATGTTTCTGCATCCTGTGAATGGTAATTAGATTCCGAACATTTGAATTTCGAACTCTGTTTTTTTTGCCCTTGCCACATTTAGTATGTCTCCATTGTACATGACGACCTGAGGAAGTTTGGAACGTATGATTTTTTTAACCTTATTTCGATTGATCAAATGGGATTGATGGATTCGAATAAAACTGGGGTCATGGGAAAGTAGCGAATCATACTCTTTTAAAGTTTTGGCGACCAAAATTGGTTTTTGGTTCTCTAAAAAAATTCTACAATAATTGATTTCGGCCTTAAAATATAAGATCGATTCTACTTCTACCAACTCTACATAGTGTTCTGAGGGAATAGCCAGTTTTTTTGGTTGTTGGTTCCGATTTAGATGCGCCAGCATATTCTGTATTTGAAGTTGCTGCTGCCGATTTTTTGTAAACTTTGAAATGGCTGTTTTCAATTCGTTCAAATCAACTGGCTTGCTTATATAGTCAATAGCACTTAGCTTAATCGCTTGCAACGCATACTGTTCAAAAGATGTGATGAATATAATTCCGAAATCAAGATTATCTAGCTGTTCCAATACTTCGAAAGATGATCCTGGATCTAGTTCTATATCGGTCAATAATAGCGAAGGCCCGGTATTCTTGATTCCGATTATTGCATCCGAAACATTAGTGGCAGTACCTACAATTCTTAAGGAAGGAAATTCTTTTTTAACAGTACGAACAAGCCAATCCAACGTGATCGGGTCATCTTCAATAATAAAACAAGTGGTGGTAAACATGCTCAATTTCAGAACTTGTGGCCACTAAAAGTAGCCAAATTGAAGCAGAGCGAAAAATAAGAACATTAAAATTCGTCGGTTATAAACTCAAATGAAACTGACGTTTGGCGTATGACATGAAAAATCTTCTTTTGCCGACTTGCTCATTAAGTAAGTTCCAGTTCAATTTTTTCAAAAGTCGCTTTTGGGGATTCACAAACTGGGCAAACATAACTCTCAGGAAGGTCTTGAAATTTTGTTTCCGCTGGGATGCCTGCTCCTAAATCTCCGTAAGATGGGTCATAAACCGTTAAACAGGCCGTACATTGATGCACAGATTGCAGTATTTTTTCATCAGCCTTGGTTATCGGTTTTTCCTGGACTTTGACCTGGCCCAGTTTTCCAAAATAAATTTTACTCAGTTCCATGAGCAGCCCTGGAAGTTCTATTTTGTCCACATCCTGCGCATGTGTCAGGTATTTATCGGTGTTTGGGTCAAAGTTTTCCGAGTGCAGTACATTATAGGTTGGTCGTACTTCAAAATCTTTTACAATGGTAGGGGCATTATTTTTTTCGATAATAATCGATGCAAAATGGGATCGTTTGCCCACATCGTTACTGATACCAAAGGTAAGCCCATAAGTGCTAATGTCGTTTTGATCAAAACTGCGTACTAGAAACTTTTTAAGTTCCAAAGCTTCTAAATCATCTACAGGCACATGCCAGTTCATCTCTAATTGGGAATGCCGTACATTAATTCCCCACTGTCCTAAAAAGCGCTCCAGTTCAGCCCGACTATTTTGCTTAATGCCTTTGACAATAAAGGATTTCCATGGAGTAATGCATATTTTACCGATACTATTGTCTAAACAAAACCCACAGAAATCCTTTAAGAAGGCAATGTCATAACGATTGTTACGCCAATAGAGTCCCAACCAAAATTGATCAAGGCCCATCCGATTCATCCCCTCATAATAGGGAAAAGTGGTATACGGCACGTTTAGCTCTTTTTCTATGTTCTTATTGTTGGTATCGAGGTTTTTGTTCAGAATAAAAAATAATTCGTCTATATCTTGAATGTCTTCGTGAATAGCTTCAATAGCCTTTGATATCGCATTGATGTCCCAGCTGTAGATCAGCACAGGATAAAATGCAGCGTGCTGCCAATGTGGTAGCTTCACGTTCAGGTACCAATAATCTTCGCTTTCGGAGGCGATATAGTTCAGGTTACCGTTAAAAATGGGTACTAAACGTTGCTTTGGATCAGTGATATTGATTTTGAGCTCGGGCAAATAATCGAACCCCTCCAGGATATAGAGGTACGTAGAACCTTTGAGCCAATAGGTCATGTCAAAAATATCGGCCGATACATAGGAGCACACGATATTTTGGTAACTACGCTTTCCGATAATATCCGTATTGAATTTTGAAATACTTTCTAGTTGCTCTTCTTTGGTGTTATTCAGCGGGAACAGTAAATCTTGTCTTGAGCCAAAGTAGACTTCGGTGAGACCAGCGGCTTCCAACATGGAAATAATATCTTTTAGCTCACCCGGAGAGGTGACACCTCCTTTTAACAGTATCCTATGTAAGTCATCATTCATTCTATTCGATTTTCACTTTACGCTATTGTACAGGTGGTATTGGTAGAAATTGACTCGGTTCATGATGTTACCAGTAAATGTTGGTCTAACAGTGCTTTTACCTCGGGCTTGCAGCTTCCACACCCCAATCCGGCACCGGTTTGCGAGCAGAGTTCATTAAAATTGGAGCACCCACCAGCAATAGCATCCGATACATTGCCTTCACCGACTTGGCTACAAGAGCACACTAATTTTCCTTTCAATGGAACTGTGTTCGAGCTTCCCCTCAACAGCTCATTTCGCTTTTCGGACAGTTCTATTTCCTCTTCGATCAGCCGTTTGAATTCTGGAAATTCGTTTTTATCCCCCATTAGTATAGCGCCTTTCAGCGTATCATCTTTTACGATGCATTTCTTGTAAAAACGCTTGCTTACATCCATCAAAATAATCTCTTCATAGGTGTCGTCCCCAGCAGGCGCATTGACCATACCGATACTGCAAAGATCAAGGTTCTCAAATTTTAGGATGTTCATCAAAACCGAGCCGTTGTAGATACTGCTAAAATCTCCCAAGATATAATTAGCCGCGCTATCTGCCTGTTGTTCGGCGGCCGATGTAATTCCAAAAAGGGAATTATTGAATTCTGCAATCTCACCCAAGGCAAATACATGCGGGTCACTGGTCTGTAAATAGGAGTTGACCAATACACCCCTTCTTGTTTTTATACCGGATTGTTTCGCCAGCTCGATATTGGGTCGAGTACCGATTGCATATACAATGGCATTGCATTGAATGGTTCGGCCTGTTTTGAGATTTACCAATAATGAATGTGGGCGCTCACGTTCCTCAAAGACAGTGCTTACTTCATTATCAAAATAAATTTGAATGCCGCGTTCACTCACATCTTCCGCCAATAATCGACTGGCCACCCGATCCAGTTGTCGTTCCATAAGTCGGGGAGCACGCTGTACAATACTAATATTGATGTTTATTTTTTTGAGTGCTGCTGCCAGTTCCAACCCTAAAAGACCCCCTCCTACGATGACTACGTGCTGCGATTCGGCGGGTAGCCCCGTCTCTTTTAAATACTGTTTTAACTTATCGGCATCACCCCGTTCTCTCATCGTAAAACGGCCGGGAAGTTTCATTTGAACTTCGCTTGGTACAAAAGCACGACTACCCGTGGCCATGACGAGCATATCGTAATCATGGGTGTCGCCTGTTGAATCTAACACCTGTTTTTTAGCAACATCTACCTGTACGATTCCCAATCCAGGGTGTAGTTGCACATTTAGTTTTTGCAGCTCGCCCTTTTTCAACTTTTCCAAGGCCTCCCAAGAAAGTTCATCGCTCACATATTCAGGTAATAGAACACGATTGTAAAAGGGGTCCTTTTCTTTGGAAAAGACATGCAGGGCATCTTTTTTATTCTTTTCGCGATACGATTGTATAAATCGGTATGCGGCCGCACCGGCTCCGATGACCACTATTTTTTGTGCTGGTTTTATGTATTTTTCAACTTCGACTGCACAGTATTTAAAATCGGGTTCTTTTGATACGGGGTCTATGATATCGTTGGTGAGGTTGTTGGCCCGTCCAAAATCATTGTTCAGTATTTTGCCCCAATGCATGGGTAGGAACACTACTTTTTCGCGGATGTCAAAATTGACCTTCACCTTGACCCGTACCGTTCCCCTTCTGCTTTTTACAACTGCGATGTCCCCTTCCTTCAATTTTCGAAGATGGGCATCAATCTTGTTCATTTCCAAATACGGCTGCGGAATATGGGTCAAGAGGCGTTTTACCTTTCCTGTTTTGGTACGGGTATGCCATTGGTCCCGAACACGGCCTGTATTCAAAATCAACGGAAAATCGACATTGGTCGCTTCCGATTGATTCGCTGTTTTATGGGGAGCGTTAAAATGTGCTTTGGCATCGTTGGTGTAAAATCTGAGATCTGTGAACAAGCGAGGTGTTCCCGGATGTGTTTCGTGCGGAACGGGCCATTGAAAACTACCATTGTTCTTCAAGCGATCGTAAGACAGTCCGGAGATATCGATGTTGGTGCCCTTTGTCAAAAGACAATGTTCATCATATACTTCGCTCGCATTGCTGTAATCAAAACCGGCAAAACCCATTGTCTGTGCGAAGCGCCACAAGATTTCCACATCGGGCAGTGCCTCCCCGGGGGGGTCGATTACTTTGGGCAGGTAACTAATACGGCGTTCAGAGTTGGTCATGGTGCCCTCTTTCTCCAACCATCCCGCCGCAGGGAGCAGCAGGTCGGCAAATTGGGTCGTTTCCGAATTATGGGAAATATCCTGGACGATTACAAAAGCAGCATTTTTCAATGCTTTTTCGACTTTGTGCACATTGGGCATGCTAACTACCGGGTTGGTGCAGATAATCCAAATGGCTTTCAAACTTCCCTTTTCAAGTGCATCGAACATTTCTGTAGCCGTATACCCCGGTTCTCCTTTTATAATCGCTCCGCCACCCCAAAAGTCGGCTACTTCTTTTCGATGGGCCGCATTGCCTAAATCTTTATGGGCCGCCAGTAGATTGGCCATGCCACCTACTTCGCGCCCACCCATTGCATTCGGTTGTCCTGTTAATGAAAATGGGCCACAACCTGGTTTCCCGATCTGACCGGTTAAAAGCGATAAGTTCAGTAAGGCTACATTTTTGGAAACCCCGATCACACTTTGATTTAGACCCATTGTCCACATACTCAAAAACTTACTGGCCTCCCCGATATATTGGGCGGCCTTACGAATTTCAGATGCGGGGATACCACATTTTTCCGCTGCTTGCCGAATGGAAAGAGAAAAAGCGCTTTCTTTTACCGCCTCATAGTTTACAGTGTGCTTTTTTATGAAGTTCTTGTTCGTCTTTCGTTTCTCGATCAACCAACGGGCAATTGCATTGAATAAAATAACGTCGGTGCCGGGTAGAATTTGAAGGTGCAAATCGGCCTCGGCGGCGGTTTGGGTCTTTCTGGGATCAACTACGATTACCTTTGCCTCGGGATGGTCTGCTTTGCGCTGTTCCAGTCGTCGATATAGTATGGGGTGACACCAAGCAGGATTCGCCCCTGCGATTAAAAAGCAGTCGGCCATATCGATGTCTTCATAGGAGATGGGTACGGAGTCTTCTCCCAGTGTTTTCTTGTAACCTACTACTGCCGAACTCATGCACAAACGGGAATTCGTGTCAATATTGTTGGTGCCGATAAAGCCCTTGGTAATCTTATTGGCTAGATAGTATTCTTCGGTCAGGCATTGGCCAGATACATAAAACCCTACACTATCGGGGCCATGCTTTGAGATGATGCTTTTGAACACGGCTGCTGCGCGTTCAAAAGCAGTATCCCAACTTACTTTTTGCATGGGATGATTTCTACTCCATCGCATTTCGGGGTGTAATATACGATCGCTGGTGTCTTGGGCCACATAGTTCAGATTTCTACCTTTGGAGCATAGCATGCCTTTGTTGGCAGGGTAGTCTGGGTCGCCTTCTACCGTGATGGTACCTTTGTTGTCTACATCGACCAAGATACCACAGCCCACACCACAATAGGAACAAATTGTCTTTTCTTTTTTCTTTTTCAGCATCGCAACTCGGTTTGATGTACTGAACCCGTCTTGAGTTCTTCCTTTACTCGATAATCGAGATTTAAAATGCTCCGACGCTTGCGTCGAAATTAAAATTGAATTTCCTATGAAATGCCTTCGTGGGCTTGTCACGCCTTCACGTAGCCGTTTCGGCGGACGAAGGCCCCTAGGTTATTTACCTTCGATTTCCACCGTATGCACCCTAATTTTATCTTTTTTTGAACCGTAGCTAAGGCTATGGCGCTCAAAAAATCCTTCGTTAGGGCACAAAAGCCGAAAATCTCGGTTCCAAACAGCAACCCTAGACGGGTTTCTAGCATCAAATTTGAATAAGCAAATTAGAAAAATACGTATTAATACGTAGTGAAAATTTGGCAATAGTTGGGGCTTATTTTGGGGTATTGTTAATTATTGGGGATTAGAATTGGGATTTGTTGAATGGACGCATCGGAAATACACTTGGAAAAACGAAGAACCAATGTCTGGAGGAAGCAAGCTTTTTAAGGAAAAGAACTACTTGAGTTCCTTGCCAATTAGACCTAGGATGGTATCCAATTCTTTCAACAACGGATTGTAATGCGATGTTTCGGTGGAATGACTTTCGAGCAGAAACAGCAACACATTGTTTTCGAATTTGGTAGAGGTCAATAAATTCAGGTTACTTCGTTGGTTTTGTTTTTTGGACAAACGAAACTCCGAATTGTTATTGGTTTGGTCGAATAAGGTTCGTATGCTATAGTTCTCTGTCAAAAACATATTCAAAACGTGTCGTCTCTGGGTGCCGAGTTCTTCTTCTTGTTTTGAGATATCTTGCAGCATGGATGTCCAGTTGGTCAGTCGCACTCTTAATTCATCGTTCGAAATGTCCTTCAAACTTCCCGAGTTGATCATTTCATCCAAGAGCGAACTACTGGGATTGTAGTTGATATCAAAAGAAAAAGACTGTAAGAGCAATTCCGAAAAGTCTTTCTCTGTCGGGGATTCGTTAGTATCTGCTGTATATTCCAATAGCCGTGCTGCTCCTTGGTAGTTTTGTTCGTTGACCGCTATCAAGTTGATCAATTTCAATCTACTCGTTTCGAATTCAGTTTGTAGGCCCTTTAAATAGAGTTGTTCTTTTTGCTTTAGAATTTTATTCTGTTGTATATTGTTGATACCAAGTGCGATGAGAATCCCAATGACCACAAGTACAATTTCTCCCAAAGCATATATCAGATATTTGCCGAACTTATTCTCCGAAAGTAGCTGATGTCTTATTTTTCTAAAAAACTGTATCATTTTCAGTCGATGATATAAGGATGTCTGACTACCAAAGACGCATAATTATGTGACTAGTCGCCAAGCGATATACTATACTGTCAAACCCTTTTAAAACTGCGTATCCTATACCAAACCAAACTCTTGTGCTTTTTTGGATAGGTCCATCAAATTTTTAACTTCCATTTTACGCATGAGATTAAATCGATGTGTTTCTACGGTACGCTTGCTATTTTGCAGTTTTTCGGCAATTTGTTTGTTAGTGAGCCCCGATAAGACCAGTTCCAAAACCTGTATTTCCTTATTCGTCAGGTCGAAAGGGTTATCGGTACGCGTATTTTTTGTTGAACTTTCACTTGCTTTAACGGGATTCAATAGATTGTTGACCAACACATCCGAAATATCACCGCTGTAATATTTACCACCATCACGAACGGTGTGAATGGCCTTGATAAATTCTGTTTTTCCAGTATCTTTAAGCAAATAGCCTTTGGCTCCGGCGGCAACTGACAGTAAAATATATTCTTCAGAATCGTGCATGGATAGAATAATACATTTTACATTCGACGCTGCGGCACTTAATTGTTCTACCGCTTCGATTCCTGTTTTATAAGGCATGCGAATATCAATGATCAAGATATCCGGATTTTTCTCTTCTACTAGTTGAATGGCCTCGTTGCCATTGGCGCCTTCTCCGATTACTTTCAAGTCTTGCTCACTTTCCAACAGCGCGCGAATACCATCACGTACCAACGAATGGTCGTCTACTAACACTATGGTGGTCTGGTTCAAAATATGCGTAGTTATACGTACAAATATAGGTTTCTCGATAGCAAGTATCAAATACAAACTCAAACTCAATTTCAAATACGAACTCTAAATCAATTGGTACCAAAAAAGTCAATCGATGGTGTCACTGTCATGCCGAGCTTGTCGAGGCACATGTAGAATGCGGGCTTTCTCCCTTAAGTATTGATCGTATATTTGATTGCGCTTGGTCCTTGAACTTATAGAAAGAGCCCCCACAACCACTAAAGGTTATAGAGGCCCTTATCGAAGCATCGTACTACGGTTAGTCTTTCTTTGCCGTATTCAAAAACTTAGGTTTTAAGATCAGCATGGCCCATGCCCAATTCTGGGTATCGGCGGCAGCATCTTCGGTGATTCCTTTAAGTTCATACATTCCGTCTGCCGGGAAAAGGTGCGAATACCCTACTTTTAACGAGAACCCTTTAAAACCTTGCGTATAGACCAAATCGATCTCGGTCCCTAACGCGTTTTCACCACTAGGCAAATCTTGATCACCACTAAAATTCAATACTTTGGCAAGCAAACTTGCTTTTTCCCCTAGTTTAAAATTGGCACTGGCATGAATATCAAAAAGGCCAATAGTGTTGACATGGTTGCCTACATAGAAATAATCCATAAAGCCATTGAATTTGTGGTTGGTTCCAAAAGTGGGTAAGAAGGCCTCCGTTTTATCGGTGGTATCCACATCGTCTCCGCTAATAAGTTCTACTCCAATTCCCAGCCCAACTGCGCTAGACGCCTGATAGTTCAGATCTAACCCTAATAAGTAGGCCCCACCTACGTCTGTAGAACCGTTAAAAAATTCACCGGTCTGCAAAAATGCATTGGCCGCAGCACCAAATTTTCCTTTTTTGTAGTTCAGATGTGTTCCCAGGGTAAGCAGGCTGTTCACTCCGTCGGCGTTTTCTTCTTCATCAAAATTTTGATGCCCATAATTCACTACCAGAAGACTGGCAGAAAAATCTTCCCAGCTGTGCTTCGCATATAGGTGCTGCATGGTTTTGTATTGAAAAGGGTTGTTGGCGGGGTACTCTGTACCTATGTTTTGAAAACCGAACAAAGGTCCGCCCAAACCGTCCAAATCTTGGTTGAAGGCCAGGCCAACATCCAATACAAACTTCCCACCCTTGTATTGAATCAGTGCCAAATCGTGGTTACGACCTTGCTGGGCCCAGTCTAACCCCCCAAAAAACCGTTGGTCATCATATGAAAGTACCTGTCTCCCCAACTTGGTGGACCACTTTTCACTTAGTTTCAAAGAAGCCCAGGCTTCGAACAACGAAAAAGAATTGTTGTCATCTACGGGTACGATCTGTGGGTTTTCTCCCCAAACCGATACATCTTGCAAGCTAATGTATACCTTAAAGGTTTCTGCTTTGAACCCTGCGTTTAAACGAGTTCGGGTATTGATGGCGAAACCTGCGTCAGCACCATCCGGTATCAAGGTTTGAAATCCGTTTCGATATTCTGCGCGAGGCCTAAACTGCCCGTCCAGGGTAAATTGAGCCATAGTAAATTGAATCGATAGGAATAATAGACTAATAAATATGTATTGCTTTTTCATAATCTTCGTTTTATGGGAAAATCTGTTAGTAAATGGTTAGTGTTTAGTGTTCCAAAAAGTCAATCAGGTGTTTTCTGTAGGTGTAGTAGTCGGGATGTTCCAAAACCGACTTCCGACTACGGGGGCGTTCAAAATCAATGTTTAGAATGTCGCCTATTTTTGCACGCGGGCCACTGGTCATCATCACCACCCGATCTGCTAGGAAAATAGCCTCGTCCACATCATGTGTAATCATTACTGCAGTAATTTTTTCTTTGTTCCATATCTCGATCAAGATATCCTGTAACTCGCCACGCGTTAGGGAGTCTAACATCCCGAAAGGCTCATCTAACAACAATACCTTGGGTTTGATCGCAAATGCTCTGGCAATGCCCACCCGCTGCTGCATGCCTTGTGAAAGTTCCATGGCTTTTTTATTAAAGGCACCTTCCAAGCCTACTTTGTGCAAGTAATACTTGGCGATATCTTTTCGTTGTGTCTTGGTAGCATGTGGAAACACCTTGTTGACACCCAAAAGCACATTTTCCAAAGCGGTCATCCATGGCATAAGGCTAGGAGATTGAAAAATAACGCCTCGATCAGGCCCAGGTCCTTTCACGGGTTTTCCCAAGACGGCAATATTTCCACCAGAAATTGGGTTTAGGCCTGCAATCATAGAAAGCATCGTGGTCTTTCCACAACCAGAATGACCTATGATGGTCACAAACTCTTCTTTCATGATTTGAAGGTCCAAATCTTCCAATACCACATAGTCGCCCTTCGGCGTGGGGTATACTTTTTTTAGTTTCGATAGGTCTAGCATTACGTTGGAGGGGTAAAAAATTCCATTCTCCGTTGTGCCAGTTTCAGTAGATAGTGTTGCTGTGCTCATAGGATGGTTTTTAAGATTAGGCCACAAAGCTTTTTGGAGCAAGTTCCGGAAGGGCATATTCCTCTTGGGAAACCGATTTTCGTTCCTCTCCGATATCCATTAAATATTCGATGATGGCATTCCGGGTCTTTTTAAAATTAGGGTTGTCGTTCAAAGCGGTTTTATCCCTTGGGCGTTCAATATCGATTTTGAACTCGGGTCCTAAGGTGGCGTTCGGACCCGGTTTTAGGGGAATAATCCTATCGGCCATATAAATGCCCTCATCTACATCATTCGTTATCAACAAAGCTGTCCGCTTGTCCTGACTCCATATATTCAATATTTCATCTTGAAGATTTCCACGGGTCAGAGCGTCCAAGGCGCCCAAAGGCTCGTCCATGATGATCATCTCGGGATTCATTGCCAAGGCCCTAGCGACCGCCACTCTCTGTCGCATACCACCTGACAATTCTTTGGGGCGTTTATTGATGGCGGGGGATAGATTTACCATGGCCACATAATCATCGACGCGTTTTTTTAAAAAAGATTTATTTTCTTTCGGATAGGCTTCTTTGACGGCCATGTAGACATTCTGACCGACAGTCAACCAAGGCAATAGCGAGTAGTTTTGAAAAATAACACCTCGTTCATGACTGGTATCCGTAACAGGTTGCCCTTTGAACAGCACCTCGCCGCTAGTGGGCATTAGGAGACCGTTGATCAAGTTCACTAAGGTTGTTTTACCGCTCCCCGTGAAGCCGACAATGGCTACAAACTCCCCCTCTTCCATGGTAAGGTTGATGTTCGACAGTACTTCTGTAGCTTCCTCCCCTTCACCATAGGTTTTGCATACGTTATTTAATTCTAAATAAGCCATAGTTCTTAGTTATGAGTCTTAAGTTCTTGACTCCTGTTCTTTGTTCTTGTTTCCTACTCTGGCACTTCCCATATTGGAGGGAGGCATTTCTTATAAGCTTTTTTATTATTACAGCTACTAAACCGCTTCGTTTTTATTGAATGACACCATATTCTGTACGGTCAACATGAACCTATCTAATAGAAAGCCGATGATTCCGATAACGAACATGGCTACAATAATCTTGGAGTTCGAATCGTTGGCCCCGTTTTGAAACTCTTCCCAAACAAACAAACCAAGTCCCTGACTTTGGGCCAAAAGCTCAATGGCGATCAATACCATCCACGCAACGGAGAGGGTAATTCGGAGTCCAGTAAAAATCAGCGGCAAAGAGGAAGGAAGAATTACCTTAAAGACCTTTTGAAAAGTACCCAGTTTCAATACTTTGGCCACATTGATATAGTCCTTGTCGACCGAAGAAACGCCCATGGCGGTATTCACCAAGGTAGCCCACATGGCACAAAGACCTACACTGATAAAGGAAATCACAAAAGCATTGTCCGAACTGTCCCCGATGTACAGGGTTTTTACGATCATAAAGACAAGCAGGTACCACACCACGGGTGAAACAGGTTTAAACACTTGGATAAACCAGTTAAAAGCACTTCGCAACGACGGACTCAGGCCAATAATGATACCGATAGGTACGGCAATCAGCAGTGCCAGCAAGAATCCGGCGAAAACCGTTTTGATACTCGTGAAAATGATATCTAAAAAAGAGGCTCGGCCCGTATATACGATGGCGTCCTTGCCTTGGGCGATCAGTTTGGCATTGGTGGCTGCCATTTTTTCCACAAAGGCCGCTTTGTCGGCCGTAATGACTTGATGGTCGGCAATCAATGATTGTAAGGAGGCCCAGACCTGAGAAGGGGAGGGTAGTGTATTTGGTTGGCAACTACTATCACCGGATGCGATACAGGCACGCTCGGCATCGGCCGCTTCTTGACCTCTTTCCGCTAACGCCTTTTCTATTTTGTATTCAGCTTCTACATCGTATAATGCTTTGGCGCCCATGTGCCATAATCCGATAAATAACAAGACCGACAATAGGGTAATCCCAGATTTCTTGAGGAACGAGACCAAACTTCCCTTGTTTATTTTTGGGCTTAGTTTCATTATTAATGGCTTTAAAAATGAAAGGCCCTGTCGTTGTTTTTTTAATACGATTTCCTGCTCCATGATGTTTTAATTTTTGCTTCGATTTATTTATTGAGCCCCGAGTTTCAAAATTCATTGCAACCTTGAAATTCGATGGTCGAATCAACCCCTACCGATGGCGTGCGGCCTCTAGTTGACTACCTTGCCCTTTGGTCAGCCGTGTTATACCGACTCTAAATTCCATACATTGCTGGTAAGATTGCCTGAATACCAACTTTAAGGCTACTTTCTTTAATCCTTATTTCCGATAGCGAAACTGTTGATGTACCCAATGGGGTCTTTGGCGTCGTAGGATGTTCCATCGATGAAATCGGCGGTTACCGGTTTATAGCCATCGGTGTCGGGAATATCCGCTGCCGGAATTTGCCCCTCTGCAACCAATAGGTCCGCTGCTTTTTCCCAGATATCGGGACGGTAGATATCCTTGATGGTTTCCCCATACCATTCGGCCGATTTGGTCTCGGGAATCTGTCCCCATCTGCGCATTTGCGTCAAGAACCAAATACCATCAGAGTAAAAAGGATAAGTGGCATTGTACTTGTAGAATACATTGAAATCTGGCATCGAACGCTTGTCCCCTTTTTCGAATTCGAAGGTCCCGGTCATTGAGTTTGCCAGCACTTCCTCGGGAGCACCCACATATTGCGACATGGACAGTATCTTCACTGCCTCGGCCCGATTGGCAGGCTCGTCTAACCATTTTCCCGCACGAATCAACGCTTTGGTCACGGCAATGGCCGTATTCGGATTTTCATCGACGAACTTTTTGGTCATCACAAACACTTTTTCCGGGTTATTTTTCCAGATGTCGTAGTTGGTGGTAACCGGAACGCCAATACCTTTAAAGACCGCCTGTTGGTTCCAAGGTTCTCCCACGCAATAACCGTAGATCGTACCTGACTCCAAGGTGGCAGGCATCTGTGGTGGTGGGGTAACCGATAATAATACCTCCGCATCTATCTGCCCTTGCACATTGTCGGCCGTATACATCCCAGGGTGAATACCTGCAGCTGCCAACCAGTACCGTATCTCATAATTATGCGTAGATACTGGGAACACCATTCCCATTTTAAAGGGCTTTCCACTATTCTTATATTCCGTGATCACCGGTTTCAATGCATCCGCTTTGATAGGATGAACAGGTTTTCCATCTTCCCCTTTGGTGACATTGGGTTTCATTTTAGACCAGACGTCATTGGATACCGTGATACCATTCCCATTGAGATCCATGGAAAACGGAGTCACCAAAGCAGCTTGTCGGCCAAAACCGGCTCCCGCAGCGATGGGTTGGCCTGCCAACATGTGCGAACCGTCTAACTGTCCATCGATTACACGGTCCAACACATTTTTCCAGTTCGATTGTGCTTCCACCGATACAAACAGCCCTTCATCCTCGAAGAATCCTTTCTCCTTGGCAATGGCAAGGGGGGCCATATCGGTTAGTTTGATAAAACCGAAAGTGAGTTGGGGTTTTTCAATACCCAATTGCTGGGTTTTAGAGGCGCTTTCCTCAGTAACTGTTTCAGAGGCTGTTTTTTTCGTATCCTTTCCGCCACAAGCGAATAGAAATAGACTGGTGAACAAGGCCATCAACTTTAATAATCTAGTTTTCATAACTGACACTATTTGGTGATTTATACGTATTTATACTTACAAGAACAAAACTAACGGGAATCTTTATACTATTTTATGGGATTGTGCCATAGCCGAAACTCTTTTTGTATCATAAGAAAACCTGTGAAAAAGCAGTTTCTAATAGTAAATAGTTGATTTTAAATGAATTAATAACGATGAATTGATTTACGTACTACTACGTATTTCATCAAAAAATGCTATCTGAATCGAAACGGTGAGGAGGTGTTCAAGGGCTGTTTGGAAATATGGGATGAACCACAAAACTTCGGGGTCCTGGCTCATTCCTTCCCGCGGCAGGTGCGTTTGAGCCGATATGGGGTGAAATTTTAAGCATAGCCTGCGCTGCGCTTAACTATCGAGGTAAAAATTATGTTCGGAGATTTCTTGTTTTAGCGCGTCGATATTCGGAATTCCGATGCGTTTGGCCTTTGCTACAATCAACTTTTCCTTTTTCAGGGCCGAAAGGGTACGAATTACCTGTTCTTCAGTAGTGCCTGCATAGTCGGCATATTCCTTTCGGCTTAGGGAGAGTTGTAAATACCCTCCTTGCTGTCCGAACTTCCGATTAATGTAAAGTAGCGAATCGATAACGCGCTCTCGAACGGTCATCTGTGAAAGTGATTTAACCTTGGCTTCGCTACGGTTGAGCTCGTTGGCGTAGAACAACATAAAATCGTAGGCCAGTTGAGGCTCTTTTCGAAGCGTTTCCTGAAGAAGCTCTTTAGAGATATAACAGAGGGCACTTTCTTCAAGGGCTATAGCGCCAATGGGGTAGTATTCTTCGGTGCCGAAACCCCGGTGTCCGATGATTTCTCCTTCCTTGGCAAAACGAACGATCTGTTCACGGCCATTGATCCCTGTGCGAAAAACCTTTGCGGTTCCTTTGAGAAGAAAATAAAGTCCGTTTACGGGTGCTCCTTCCATAATGAACTGCTGTCCTTTTTTACAACGGAGCGTGTTTTTTTGTGCTGCCAGCTTGGCTATGGAAGGGGCCGCAAGATGCTTCTTGATAAGGCAGCGTTTGTTTTCGCACTGTGCGCAGTCTAACACGGTATTTCCGCTGTGGCGGCTTGAAATGGATTGATATGTGAGCGTTTGTGGCAAAAAAATTGTTGTTTGGAAGTGTATGGTTATTTATCGAAAGCATAGACTGGCTTCGTTTCCCGAGGCTGTTGTATATCTTCCTGAACAGCTGCTTCATCAGCGGTCGAAAATTTGATTGCCAGTGAGGAAACAGCGGCTACGATTACAAGGATTCCGATAATGAAATATCCACCGGATACAGCTGAGGAAGCGGCTGCTGCTTGGGCCATTTTCACTGCTTCGACTCCCATGGTCTCATTGGCGGCAATTGCCGAGGTCTCGGCCATGGCCGATTTTGATTTGAGCAGTAACGCCGCTAAAAAAGCGCCTACATTGCCACCGGCTCCGACAATCCCGGAAATGGAACCTATTGCTTTTTTATTGATAAAAGGAACAACAGAAAAGGTGGCGCCTTCCGCCATTTGAACAGTAAGACTGAAGGCTACTAAGAAAACGATTCCCCAAGTTAAGCTCGTCGCCGTTGAAAAAACAGAGAGGACGGTTCCTTCAATGGCCAAAATGGCGGCAAGGAAGAAGACGCGTCCACGTAGCCCACGTAGTTTGCCGAAGCGATCGCCGAAGAATCCGCCCAGTGTGCGGGCAAAAATGTTCATCAAGGCAAACGATAATACCAAATTGCCTGCGGTAGAACGGCTTAGGCCAAATGTATTCTGTAAATAATCGTCCATAGTTCCGTAGACGGTCAGTTCCATACCAAAACAGGCCGCATAGACTAGGAACAGAATCCAAACCCGGTAATCTTTCAATACTGTTAAAAAAGAGACTTCATCCTTTTTCAATAGGGGCATTTGCCCTGCTTTTTTTAGATCGGCAAAGTTTCCCTTGGGAGTATCTTGGGTAAAAAAGTAGTAGATGAGGCCCATAAGCATGGCAATGATTCCGGCGATGACCATGGAATAGCGCCATGCAATGGCATCGGCAACTCCAAAACTTACAACGGCTGCTGCAATTAAAGGCATGCCCAACCGATTGGCACCGCCCCCTAGGTTCCCCCATCCGGCAGAGGTAGCGTTTGCTGTCCCTACTACGTTGGGCGCGAACATGATAGAGGTATGAAATTGAGTGATGACAAAAGATGCTCCGATAAAACCTATAAAGAGCCTGCAGATTAGAAATTGTATGGGCGTTTGCACAAAACCAATGAGAATAACGGGAATTGCACCTAAAATGAGCAGATAGGTATAGCACAAACGTGGCCCATATGTATCGCAAAGCTTACCAATAACCAATCGTGCAAACACGGTACCGGTCACCGCTAAAATAATCGAGTTCCACTTTTGGTCAGGTGTTAAACCCAAATCCTTAACGACATCGGGCATAAAAGGCACAATACCGAACCAGGCAAAGAAACATATAAAGAAAGCTATCGAGGTAATCCAGAATGTGCGGATCGGCATTGATTTGATATTGGTCAACTGTAATGTGGTCGCTTTTTCAGAAGGAGTTGTCATCATGGTATATGGCTTCGATTATATCAAAACTACGTATTTATACTTATTTACCTTGTAAATTAATACGTAGTTTGTTCTTTTTTTCGATTCGGGCAATACAAGGAGGGTTTCTTTGGGAAATTGAAAAAATATCCCTGTTCCTTTTGGGATTTTAAGAATGACGCGCTTTTCTAAAGAGCGAAAGATTCATACGGTTTTTTCTGTTTGTGCCACTTATATGTTAGAAAGGGATCACCACCGTAGCACGCGTTCTATGGCCTCTTCGAAAAAAGAAGGGTGGTTGGCCACGACCTCACCGATGACAATGACGCCAGGTTGGACGATATCTATCTCTGGAAGTACTTCATGGATGCTGCCCAAGGTGGTGACAGTACAAGATTCATTTGACATGGTGCCATTTTGAACGATAGCCATGGGTGTCATAGAACCTCGATACTTGCTGACCTCCGTAGTAATTTCTTTGAGTTTTCGAACGCCCATCAAGATAACCATGGTCGCCGAGGATTGCGAGGCAAATTTTAAATCCTGTGAAAAAGAACCATCTTGTTTGGTGGCGGTCATCACCCAAAAACTGCTGCTAATCCCCCGTTGGGTCATAGGAATTCCTTGACCGGAGGGAACTGCCAAAGCGCTCGAAACGCCAGGCACTACCGAAACAGGAATTCCAAAAGACTCCACATATTCTATTTCCTCATTGGCGCGCCCAAAGACAAAAGGATCTCCTCCTTTAAGGCGCACCACATGCCCATATTCGAAGGCGTTCTCGACAATCAGCATGTTGATATCATCTTGTGTAAAGGAATGCTGGCTGCAACGTTTCCCTACGTATATTTTTGGGATAGCGGTATCGATTTGTAAAAGGAGGTCTTTGCTAACAAGGGCATCATATAGCACTACATCTGCATTTTGTAGTGTTCGGAGACCCCTAATGGTTATTAGGTCTTCACTGCCTGGGCCTGCCCCGACCAAACTCACTTTAGGTTGTTTGTAGCACTTCATTTTATCAAAATTTTAAGCAAAGATTGTCAAATCGACAACAAGAGTACGTATTTATTTTCATATAAACACTAAAAAAATACGTATTAATACGTATTATTGTTCCGTAGTTTAATGAAAACGAAGCACATGAAGACTATTATAGTGGTAGGGAACGGAATGGTGGGGTATAAATTCTGTGAGAAATTTGTAGCCCGGGAAGAAAGCGACCGGTTTAAGTTGGTGGTCTTTGGAGAGGAGCCCCGAGCTGCCTATGACCGTGTACACCTAAGCGAGTTTTTCGAAAACCAGGATGCGCAGGCATTAGAGCTGGCTCCTATCGACTGGTATGCCGATAACGGTATCGAGTTGATAGTAAACGAGCGTGTAACCGACATTCATCGAAAAACAAAAAGCATCACCACGGCCAGTGATGCCGAATACCAGTACGATTACCTGGTTTTGGCCACGGGGTCGGTTCCTTTTGTTCCGCCGATACAAGGCGTGGAGAAAGAGGGCGTTTTTGTATACCGAACCATTGAGGACTTGGAGGGAATGTTGGCCTATGCCGAAAAGGTGAAAGAAGTAAAACCCAATGGAAAAGCGGCTATTTTAGGAGGTGGCTTGTTAGGTTTAGAGGCCGGGAAGGCGGTCATGGATATGGGATTGGAGCCACATGTGGTCGAGTATGCGCCAAAGTTAATGCCCCGGCAATTAGATGCAAGAAGTAGTAATGTATTGCAACTGACTTTGGAGAACATGGGCATACATATTCATTCCGGAAAGGCCACCAACCGCATCTTGGGAAATGGCTCGATTACGGGAATGGACTTTGGGGAAGATGATACCTTGGAGGTAGATATGTTAGTTGTTTCCGCGGGGATACGACCGCGTGATGAGCTCGGAAAAACCTGCGATTTGGAAATGGGGGTACGTGGTGGTATCGTAGTGAACGACCAAATGCAGACTTCCGACCCGCACATTTACGCCATCGGAGAGGTAGCACTCTACAATCAAATGATTTATGGCCTTGTGGCCCCCGGTTATGAAATGGCCGAGGTGGCAGTGAATCAAATTCTACAGAACGGGACGGTACGAATGCAGAAAGAAATCGATATGTCGACCAAGCTAAAATTGATAGGGGTCGATGTCGCCAGTTTCGGTATTCCCTATATGCCTGCCGAAAAAGGGCTGTCTATTATATATGAAAACAAGACCAAAGGTATTTACAAACGTATAAATGTAAGTCACGATGGAAAAACGCTTCTCGGAGGTATTATGGTGGGCGATGCGGAAGACTACAGTATTCTTCATCAAATGTATTTGAATAACATGCCATTGCCCGATAATGCGGAAGAATTGATCGTGGGCGCTAGGGGTGAGGGCGGTTCCCCTTTTGGAAGCGCTATGGATTTACCCGATACCGCCATTATTTGCTCCTGCGAAGCGGTAACCAAAGGAGCCGTTTGCTGTTCTGTTTTAGAAGATGGTCATGAAACTGTAAAAGCTGTTGCAAGGGCTACTAAGGCAACCACAGGTTGCGGGGGGTGCAAACCAATGGTGGCCGATTTGGTAAAAGAGAGTTTAAAAACCTTGGGTAAAACGGTCAAGGAACGTATCTGTGAGCATTTTGACTATTCCCGTCAAGAGCTTTTTGATATCGTAAAACTGCGGGGCATCCAGGATTACGATGAATTGATCGATACCGTAGGCAACGGTCATGGCTGTGAAGTATGCAAACCTGCCGTAGCCGCCATTTTTGCCAGTATTTACAATGAAACCGCCAACAAACAAAATACCATTCAGGATACGAATGACCGTTACTTGGCCAATATACAACGTAACGGCACCTACTCCGTAGTGCCTCGGGTGGCCGGAGGCGAGATTACACCAAAGCAGTTAATGGCCATGGGCAGAATTGCCCAGAAATATGATTTATACACCAAAATTACGGGCGGACAACGTATTGACATGTTCGGGGCAAAGCTGCATGAGCTTCCTTTGATCTGGGAAGAATTGATCAAGGAAGGCTTTGAGACCGGTCAGGCCTACGGTAAATCGTTGCGAACTGTAAAGAGCTGTGTGGGTTCTACTTGGTGTCGCTATGGGATGGACGAAAGTGTGAGCTTCGCAGTCGAAATAGAACATCGGTATAAAGGCATTCGATCTCCCCACAAGTTAAAGGGCGGTGTATCGGGTTGTATACGAGAGTGCGCCGAAGCACGCTGCAAAGATTTCGGATTTATTGCTGTTGAAGGCGGGTGGAATGTATACGTTGCCGGGAATGGTGGTGCCAACCCTCGGCACGCCGAATTGCTAGCTGAAAAAGTAGATAAGAAGACCGCGCTTACCTATGTAGATCGTTTCATTATGTACTATATCAAAACGGCGCAACCCCTGCAGCGAACCGCACCTTGGTTAGAAAAACTGGAGGGAGGTATTACCTACCTTCAGAATGTAGTTATCAACGATTCTTTGGGAATCGCGGCCGAGTTAGATCTGGAAATGCAAGCGTTGGTCGATAGCTATACATGTGAGTGGAAAGAAGCGGTAGAAACCCCCGAAATACGAGAACGCTATACCCATTTTGTGAATTCGGATGAAACCGACGATAACATTGAATTTGTTTCACTCCGGGAACAGAAAATGCCAAAGGAATGGGCTTAAATAGATTAAAGACCACTTTGCTATTAGACTTGGGACAAAAGACTAAAAAATGACAGAACTTAAATTGAATACGTACGAAACTGTCGCCTTGAACCAGGTAAAAATCTGGTTCAAGGCGGCTCCGGCCTCCAAATTTCCAAAAGACGGCGGTGCCTGTATCAAATACAAGGACAAACAAATTGCAGTTTTTAATTTCTCCCGTGAGGGTACCTGGTACGCCTGCCAAAACTTATGTCCGCATAAAATGGAGATGGTATTGTCCAGGGGAATGATCGGCGAAGAGCGGCTAGAGGCAAAGGTGGCCTGCCCGTTGCACAAGAACACGTTCTCGCTTAAAACGGGAAACCATTTAAATGGTGACTTGGGTGCGATTGCCACCTACCCTGTTAAAGTGGAAAATGACTTTGTGTATGTAGGCTTTTCTGAATGAACTGATTTGGACTTTTAGCCAATTTTGAGGGTTTAAATAAGTTCAATAGCTTTGGGTCAAAATCATCGTTATGGGTACTTCTGCTAAATTAGAGCGTGCATTTCAACTTTTTGACGCGGCCAATCAGGAAGACCCGAACGTAGAGACCTTTCAAGGAAAAACCTATCCAAAAGAATTGCTGTACGCCCTTCGAATGACCGAGCAATTAAATGCATTTGCACCCAATGCCTCGGAAGCCTTGCAATTGACGGCTCGCTGTCAGCATATTTGCCGTTGGGAAATTCCAAGAGGTTCTTATGAGATGAATAGAGAAGGCTATTTAAGATGGCGTCAAGAGCTAAAGAAGTTCCATGCCGAAAAGGCAGCGGCTATTTTGGAGAAGGTGGGTTATTCGGAAGAACTTATAGCACAAGTCAAGTTTTTACTCCAAAAGAAACAGCTGAAAAAGAATGAAGAAACGCAAACGTTGGAAGATGTTATTTGCTTAGTGTTTCTTGCATACTACTTTGAGCCATTTGCCGCAAAGCATCCCGAAGATAAGACCATCGATATTCTTCAGAAGACCTGGCGAAAAATGTCGGATAAGGGACATGAGCGCGCTTTGAAATTACCCCTGTCCGAGGACGCCAAGACCCTGGTGAGCAAAGCGATCAGTGCTTGATGTAGTACCTTTGCGCCATACGAACAAGCAGACAACAAAATGCCCGAAAGCAACCATCAAAAACCATTGGATACCGCTACTTTTCTGAGGATTAGGAAGTGGTATTTGCTGGCGTTGGCAGGTATTGCCTTGACCATTATCGTTGCGCAAGTGCTGATCCAGATGCACCTGAATACCCAATTGAACGATTCCCGTGTCATCAATGTAGCAGGTCGGCAACGCGCATTTAGCCAAAAGTTGGTGAAAGAGGTGTTATTGTTGGAAGAAGCCAGCGATCAGGAAAATAGGCAGCGAATCATTTCTGAGATAACACAGACCTTGGCTGTATGGAAAGCATCACATCACGGATTGCAATCCGGGAATCAAGCGATGAACCTTCCCAGGGAAAACGATTCTGAGATTCTATCGCTTTTTCAAAATTTGGAAACGCATCACAGTGCAATGGTCCAAGCTGTCGAGATAGTTTTATCACAGGCCGGTAATGGAACCGATGTTCTTAAGGAACAGAAAACCGTTCTGTTGGAAAACGAGCGGCATTTTCTACGCCTGATGGATAATATCGTAAACAAGTATGATGAACGAAGCAATGCGAAGCTTCAAAACCTCAAACAGAAAGAGTATTTTCTATTGGCGTTTTCGCTCCTGATCCTGTTGCTGGAAATCCTATTCATTTTCAAACCCTTGTCAGTTCAGATTCGCAATACTATTGCGGGTCTGATGCAAAGCCAGTTGAAATCGGAAGCCAATGCCCAAGAAATTGAGACCTTATTGTTGGAAAAGGAAAAATCGTTAAAGGAACTACAAGAGCTAAACTTTGTCATCGACAATGCCGCACTTTTTGCCAGTGCCCGAAAAGACGGTAGTATTGTATTTATCAGTAAAAAGTTTTTGGAGTTGTTGGGACTTGAAAGAACCGAACTTACCAAGCCCTTGTCCGAGATACTGACTACCGACGAGGGCCAACAACAGTATTTGAAAGAAGTTTTAAAGAGCAATCGCAAAAACAATATTCGTAGCGAAGAAATAGAAATTACGACCCGGTCGGGAGAACATAGCTGGTTAGATATTTCCATTGTGCCGATGCATCAGGCAAGTAAGCAGCAAAGTATTCTGATTTTGTGTTCCGACATTACAGAGCGTAAGCAAAATGCCCTGAAGGTAGAGCAACTTACCCAAGAGAACTTCGAGGAACGCATGCTTCAAAAGAAAATTCAAGCGAGCCAGATCGTAGAGGGGCAGGAGGAAGAACGAAAACGTATTGCAAAAGACATTCATGATGGTATTGGTCAAATGTTGACTGCTCTAAAATTCAATATTGAATCTATCGACATCGACAATAAGGAAAAGACAGTCGAAAAGATTACCTATTTAAAAGCGTTGACAGCCGATTTGATCAAAGGGGTACGCACCGCAACCTTTAATCTGACCCCACCGGAATTGGGGGATCACGGTATTTTCCCGGCACTGCACAAGATGACCGTTGAACTATCAAAGCTCACAGGTAAAAACATACTGTTCGAAAACAGGGCCGATGAAAACATTCGGTTCGATACCTTGGCTGAAACCAATATCTATCGGGTTACCCAAGAAGCAGTGAACAATGCCATCAAATATGCCCAAGCCAACTATATTTTGGTTACTATTAATTTTAAAGATGATATCTTAAGTATTGTGGTCGATGATGACGGGAAAGGATTCGACGCGTCGATTTTAAACGAAGTTCCAAAAAACAGTAGTGAAGGTGGTATGGGTCTCTTTTTTATGAAGGAAAGGATCAGTTATATAAACGGACGTTTGTTCATCAACTCTGAATTGGGCAAGGGAACACGGGTGACCATCAATTACAAAACCTATAAAATGAACTAGTCTTGAGTTCAACAAAAAAGTGCTATGGAGCGAAATGAACTATATCCTATTTTTCTAAAGGTTTCACGATTAAATGTCTTAATTGTGGGAGGGGGCAATGTTGCGGAAGAAAAATTGACCTTTCTATTAAAATCAAGTCCGAACGCACAGGTCACCATGGTGTCGCCCATGTTCCGAGAGGCTACGATAGCCCTTGCCGAAAAATTTGGGGTTCGCATGCATACCGATGTGTATGACCCGAAATACTTGGAAGAAAAACACATGGTCGTCGCCACGACCGATCAAGTAGCCGTAAACGAACAGGTGTATCACGATTGTAGGGCACGACACATTTTGGTGAACGTAGCCGATAACCCACCTTTTTGCGATTTCTATATGGGCGGTATCGTTACCAAGGGCAATGTAAAAGTAGCCATCTCGACCAATGGAAAATCACCGACCATGGCAAAGAGGCTCCGGCAGTTTTTTGAAGAAGTCATACCCGAGAATATTGACGATTTGGTGAAAAACTTAAACGAATACCGAAAGACCATTAAAGGCGATTTTGAAGAGAAAGTAGAAACCCTGAACGAATTTACCAAGGGGTTGGTAGCAAAAAGGAAAAGCGATGAAGATTAGGATCAAAGGAAATTCAATACGGTATCGGCTAACGAAATCCGAGGTAAAAACCTTTTGTGAAATCGGTTCTTTTGAAGAAACGACCGATTTTGGCCATAGAAAGTTCACCTATGCGCTCAAGGCCAAGGAAGGTATTGAGGTAATGGAGGCCGATTTTATAGACGATACTATTATTTTGTATTTGGAAAAGGCAAAGAGCAACGATTGGTATAACAATAATCGGGTAGGGTTTCATCATATGTATAAGACCGAAAGCAACACCGAAATTTCGCTGCTATTGGAAAAAGATTTTATCTGTATGGACGAACGGGTGGAAGATCAGTCCGATAATTATCCCAACCCCAAGTTAGGGGGATGATGAACTTACCTATACCGGGAAACCAACTTCACATGGTTTAAGTACTTTCATATTATGGGTCTCTGTAAATCGATTCGGTGTACGATCAATATTCCATTTGGGGGTATTTGCATGGGAAACGGTATTGTGTATGGACAGCGGCGAGCTTAATACAGCTACTCTTTACATTGCCATACACTTTAATTATAAAAAAAAGCGGTTCGAGTTAGCACCCAAACCGCTATTGCTTATACCCGTATTGTGCACTGTGGTTATTGCTTTTTTTGTTTCAGATAGTTAACTACCTCGCTCATCGCAGCGTTTACGGCATCATCCTCAGAATATAATTGTTGTTGGTTGTATTGATTCAACCATACAATGTCTTTCTGTCCCTTAAGTTGAACGTAAAAGTCTTTGGCTCCTTGAGGTACGGCACCTCTTTCGCTATGCACTATAAATACCGGTTGATCAATGTCTTTTGACGCTCCGATGCCATCAAAGGTCAACCAAGGCTCCCAACTGCTAACCGCAAATCGATTGTCATATTTTTTTCCTGCCCCCTTTGCTGGATTGAGGTAGTAGTCAAAAGCACCATGTGGAACGTACATTGCACTTAATGGATCAAGTTCACTTGCTGCCAGAACGTATTCCATTTCGCCAGTTTCGGCATATTTTTCTTTTGCTTCTCTCGCAGAAGCAATTAGTCCGTCATAGCCACCGGGTCTGTTGTCGTATAGTAATCGGGCAACGTCTGCATTATGCAACCAGGGTGCCACAAGAATTAGTTTTTTGATACGCTTATCTTCTGCAGTAGCATGAGCCATATAACCAGAACTGGCGCACACTCCCAACCCAGAAAGTTCGTCCGTATCCACATTAGGGTGCTCGGTGAGAAAGTCAACAGCTGCTTTTATGTCTGCTATCTTTAAATTGTAATCCTCTACCTGTCTTGGTTGCCCTTCGCTTTCACCAAAACCTGTAAAATCAAATGTAA
The DNA here is from genome assembly GCA_947493175.1 of uncultured Flavobacteriaceae bacterium. Classification (GTDB taxonomy): domain Bacteria; phylum Bacteroidota; class Bacteroidia; order Flavobacteriales; family Flavobacteriaceae; genus Pelagihabitans. The sequence continues at coordinate 134,163 of CANLQD010000004.1, forward strand.
ACGTAATAAAGCCATCTTTGGCCATTACACTGGCATACTCGTCTGGCATCTGTTCTTTAATACTCGTCCAGCTACCTGTAACAATCGCAGTAGGGTACTTTTTTGTATGGTCAAAATTGGGCGGAAAAAACAAATGCCCTACAAGATTAATTCCGCTAGAATTAAAAGTTACTTTTTCAAGCTTTACACCACTATCTGTTGCTGCTCCCGCTTCGTGAACTGAATAATGCGATGGTTGCAATCCTGGCCAGCTGGTCAATAGTATTTTTGGATTAAAATACTCCACAAAGTTGGACAATTTACCCGCATCGTTGAGTGTAAAGATGCCAACATAACTGTTGTTGTAGGGCTTGCCTTCTCCTGTGGTTATGATGCCATTATATTTGGCTAAGATTACATTGGGGTCGCTTGTGGCCATGTATTCCCGTTCGTAACGTTGGCTGTAGTCCATTACGCCCGAGTACTGCTTTCGCATCGCATCTATTCCGTCTAAAGTTTTTGGAAAATTCTCTGGCGATAAAGGCATTTCCTGAACCATATTTGCGGATAGTGATGCCATTAAGTTTTTCAGATTACGATTTTCCAAAGCGGTAAAAAACGATTCTATGACTTTGGTTTTGGAAGATTCTATATGCAAGAAATTGGGAATATTGCCGTCTTTGACGTTTTGTATTGCTACATTGGGTAAATTGGTGTCGCCAGTTTGGTTATAAAGGCTAAGGTCAATGCGTGCCAATTTCCATTGATTATTTTCCTGGATGTACTCCGTATCGTAGCCAACGAATACCGTCCAGTCTCTTCCTTCTAAATAGTGGGTGGCGATAGCGTCTAAAGTTGCAGTTGCCCTGTTGCCGACGGGCCAGATGGCAAAATTATGTGCTTGGTGTATGGTTCTTTCAAAGCCAGGTAATAATTGTCTCCAGCCATCAATAATTTCGTTGGGTGTTTTGAACCCTTCATCGCCACCTAATGCGGTGTAGTTTACATAGACGGAGTCTGCCATAGTTTCTTTTACAGCGTCCCAGTTGCGGTTGTCGGTCTCTCTAAAAAGTTTAAGGATACTAGTTTTAATTGCCTCTCTTTCTGTTTCCATTTTTGGGATTTCAGTTGCTTGTTCCATTGTTAAATCTATTTTGTTTTCTTCTGAATTTGTTTCTGTTTTGCAGCCGATGAATAGAAGAAGGGCTGCGGAAATTTTTACTATCGTTTTCATATCTATTTGACTTTTAATTTGATAGTGTAAATTTAGAATGGCAGACAGGCTATTGAACTACAGAATTCATAGCAAGAAGTATAGAATTGAAAGAATACCTATAAATGACCCTTGATGAGTTTACTTCACGGATTTTCTGAATTGCGAAGGGGTGATTTTAGTGCGGCTTTTGAAGAAGTTCGTAAAATGATTGGGGTAATTGTAATAAAGTCGAAAAGCTATTTCTTTGATGCTTCGGTCGGTGTTCCTCAAAGCTGCGTATATCAAATTCCTCCCATTTTGGGGGTGATATATTTATTCCTCTGCAATATTCCTTTAATGTTGGGAAATGGTTCATTTTGAGGTTTCTTTCCGTCATTTATTTCCTAGTAAATATTTCCATATCACTTTTATAGGAGGCATTGTTGGCTATAGTGTTTTATTTTATATAGAGCTTGTTCACTTTCGGTTGGATAAACCAAATACCAATAAAATAGAACCAGAGAAGAAAAAATTCTCCTACGAAATCTCCAAATCCAACCTTTCTCTGTAATTCCACGGTTTTAATTGTCTTTGCAACAAAATACATTGAGTAAAATATGCAAAACATTGAAAGTAGGTGAAGTGGTAAAATAATTGCGATAATCCAACCACTATTTAAGAGGCCATGAGTTGTTATTCCAGAAAAAAGTCCACCCATGTAAATCAGTAGGAAAAGAATATAGAAAAATGGAATAAAGAAGAAGACCTTAAATTTTTTGACCTTCATTTTAATTTCTTTTGGAATGTTCTTTTGAAGTCCAATTGCAATTGACCAGAACCAACCGAAAAAAACAAGAACAAAGAAAATCATTACATACGGGAAAAAGTCCAATTGAATAAACTCCTCATTTAGAACTTGGGTAAATCCCTCTTTTCCAACTACTGGCTCGGGCTGGCTTTGGAATCCCCAGATTTGAGACATAAAGTATGCCTGATAAACCGAAGGAATCCCCAACATTAGCACGAATAGTTGCCAATGTTTTGCTCTTAGAAAAAGTCCAATCATATATGAGTTTTAGTTTGGTGACATTACAGCCAACAACTGTATATGATTATTAATCATACATCTTATAGATAGGTAATTTAATCAAATCCCAAAAAATATGGGATTTTATGGGTATTCAATAGTATTTTATCCGAATAGTATTCGTTTGCAAATGGTAGCGTATTCATTGAAAAACGAATCCATTTGTCGATCTTTATCTTTTATCAAACGTGAAATTCAATTGTAGCTTTCTAAAACTGAAGCCTTCAGTGAAAGATCTAAACCTCTCATAATTTTGTTAGGTATTACTTAACAATACCTACGGCATTTTGGGATGAGCGATTATACTTTGTTTAAATGTTGTTTTATTACTTAAACGGTTATTCTTCACACCTTACTGGCCATGCCATCACAATCTAGTCGCTCTTATTTTTGCTAATGATCATTTCAATTTGTGCGGAGGATTTTGTTTTTTTATCAGACAGAATAAGAATTTTATAGCGTTCCAAGTCAATGGTGAAATTGTCTTTGTTTTTAATTTCGGAACTATAAAAACTGAAAGTTTTTACAATATCTTTCCCTTCCATTTTTAACGTATACGCTACATCAGCAAAATAATCGCGATTCTCATCTTCCGGTGGCGCATCATATCCCCATTCTTCAATAACATCGGTTATTTCTATTTCTATGTAGTCATCTTGATTTCCAATAGTTGAACTTTCATTACTCGATATCATAAAGGCTTCTCCAAATTTTATTGTTGGTTTCTTCATTTTTTCTTGAGCCATTAAATTTCCTTGAATAAATGGTATGGCTATCAAAAACAGGATAATTCTTTTTTTCATTGGATTATTTGTTATGGTTAAGGATTTGGAGAAGAAACGCATGGTTTTTCGGAGTGATTCAATGGCCATCGAAAAGCCACTTGACTACGCAGAGCCCATATTTATGCACTTATCTCTCGGTGCTTCTTACGTTTTGTTGCAGTATTTTTCTTTTTAGTACATCGTATTCGGATTTGCTGATTCTTTTGGTATCTGTTGGATAGCGTCCCAATGTTCGTAGATTTTTCCATTTTCATCAAATCGAAAAAAGTCCATTGTTACGTATTGGTCGTTACCAGGCCAAATCTGGTGTGTATGTAAAGCAACCAAATCATCTTCAGCAATGCATCTAACAAACTCAATAGATTTCTCTGGGTATTCTGTCTTCATGCGCTCAAAATATTCAATGAAGCCCGAAATTCCATCTGCCACGTCGGGGTTGTGCTGTATGTACTGGTCGCCTGCGTAAAGTTCCACTGCTTTTTTCGGGTTGCCCTCATAGGCCATTTTGTAGAATGCGATGGCGTTTTCCTTGTTTTCAACTAAGTTCATTATTGTTTAGTGGTTTGTGTTTTAATTCTGAATGATGTTAAATTATTATGTTGATATTCAGTAACTTAAAATCTAATTAATTCCCTCGACAAACACAGTTTTCATTCTTTTTCAGCGATGTTGGCGAAAGAAATGAATAGAGTTTCTTTATATGGAGAATTATTGCCAGCGTCTCTTTTATGGTGCGTTTGCCTGTCGAAGGCGGCATATGAAATATACAAATTGTTGTAACACGCTTTCATTTCAACATTTTTTTTAAGCTCTTAATGTTTTGTTGGTATATTTTTCGTCCATTGAAGTGATTTAAACTTTTTTTGGATCTAATGTAAGGGTTGCAGAGATTTGTGTTGAAAAACATAAGTCAAACCAAAACAACCCTTACCAATGTTCGGTTCCCGGTGCCCCCTTGAAAGGTCCGACCAAGTCGGGTGTTATCCATCCTGCATAAAACCTACCCGGCTGGGGCGTGACCTGCATCCCTTCGACAAAGCAGTCGAGATATTGCGGGTAGAAGGCCAAATGATATTTTAACTGTTCAAATTCGGGAAAGGGATTCGGGTACGACCAAGCCACGGGTCGGTCGGCAATAGTCTTCAGGGCCCAGTAGGTCGCCTTGCCTTTCCATTCACACAATGAGGTCTTTTCAGGTATTCTAACTAACATGCCCATGTCGATATCTTTATCGGGGATGTAATATGTTGGGGGACTGGCGGTCTCGAGTACGGCTATAGTGGTACACGAATCGGCAATGGGGTTGCCCTTATGGTAGATCGTTAACCGTTTGGCTACTTTTTCAATAATCGGTGGGCGCGGAAAGTCCCAAACGGACCTTTGTCCCTTTTTAGGTTCCGTTGCGAACGGGGGTCTTTTATCACCTTTGTAATCCCAGCTCTCACGGGCCTTTTGCAACCAGTTTGCCTTCTTGTTTATTTTTTTATTTGATTTCATCGACTTAGTCTAAACTTTTTTTAAGCCATAACACTTTTGCAGGGTGCTGGGCTTTTATCCGTTATCTGAACCTCAGTTATTTCTTCTTTTTCCCATGAACGTATTCGAAAGTCAATTTCTCTCCGTCTTTAGAATAGCAAAACGCTATTCCATGTTTCTTTTTCCCAAGATATTGGCAACTATATGTCAATTGCCCGCTTTCAAATTCCTCTTCTAGAATTCTTATTCCATTTTCATTGTAACTGGTAATACTGGTAAGCTCGCTTTTCAAATTGTACCCATATTCTTTCGAGATAGTCCATAGCTTGTATCGATTAAAAATGGTCTTATGTGCTATGATTTTCTCTTTTCCATTGAAGTATGAGCTATATGATAAAATGACACCATCCTTATATTCTTCTTCGTAAACTAGATGTCCATTTTTTCGTTTGAATTGAGCAACTCCTGTAAACCTTTCTTTGTCAGAAACCTTGTAAACCAATTCATTATCGATGTAAACCTGTTGCATTTGAACTGTATCTTGTGAAACAACATAGCAACAGTTCAAAAAAAACACTAAAACGAAAAGGTTTTTGAATGAGGTACAGATCATAGTGAAATGGGTATATCATCGTTCACATAAACTTTCTTTGTTCATCAATTCTTCTTTTGGGAAAAAAGCCAGTCCAAGATGCCGGGGCTACTTTTAACCCAGTACCCTTTAAAACTCCTCCAATTCTTTTTTCGGCCCCACTTGATTCGTTGTTCTAATTTACTTCACAAATTATGAACTGTAGCAACCGATTGACAGCATTTTTTCTTCTCGTGGAATTACCTTCAGTTCATACGTGACATACGAAACCTAAGATAATCCAGTTTAATGAATTAGAACCACTATAGTTTGGTCGGTTCTATTGAGACCAACCAATGTGATAATGAAAAATAACGTCCTACTGATTGTTTTACTGTGTTCTAGTGGCACATTTGCCCAACAAAACAGTGTTACTACAGTAAGGGATGGTTTCATTGGTATTGCGACAGACGCTAGGGCTGCCGGGCAAGGCGACATTGGCGTAGCGACATCTCCCGACGTTTTTTCCCAGTTTTGGAACCCTTCGAAATATGTTTTTTCCAATAAAAAGTTTGAAATCGGGATTACCCAGATTCTTGTGAACCGCCAAGAATTAAGCGAGTTTTCACAACTCAATGCTACTTTCTATGGTAAACCAGATGACCGTAGTGCCTATGCCCTTAGCGTTCGCAATTATGCCTATACCATTACCCAATTTTTCGAATTCGAAACGGTCCAGGCCACCCATGAGGTATCAATAGATGGTTCTTACACACTAAGGTTAAACGAAGTATTCGCTATGTCGGTAGGAGGGCGTTTTATTTCATTAAAGGGCAAAGCTCCTCTTTTAGACGGTTTCAATGGTGAAGCTGCCTCCAGTTTATATGGCATTGACGTTTCGGGTTTTTTCTTCGGAAGTGAAATAGCCTATAAAAAGTTTAATGGCAGGTGGCGGGCCGGCTTTAGTTTGTCAAATCTAAGAGGAAGGTCTTCAGAAGATAATAGGGATATTGAGATTTACGCTCCTTCAATTTTAAAGATCGGAACAGGCTTCGACTTTGTTTTTGACCATAACAGAACGCTTGGTATAAGTACCGAGTATAAAATGTTACTCGATTCCTATGTGACGAATGCTGCTGGGGAGCCACTTGATTTTGGCCTAATGGGCTCCGTTGCAGCCTTGGGACTTGAGTTGGTTTATAGGGAAAAACTAATCGCTCGAACGGGTTATTCATACGGCATAGATCGACCAACAGATTCTTTTGTTTCGCTTGGCGGTGGTTTTCGAGGGCGCTATGCCGATGTGGATATTTCAGTATTGGTAGGTCTTTCCGAAGCAGAGAACCCGATACGAAACCAACTGCGTATATCGCTAAGCCTTGATTTGGGGGAGGTGCTTTCCAATGGAAAACCGTTCACTCAGGCCCCTTAACTTAATATATAAAATCGAAAGCATGCTTATTTTAACAATTATGTTAATGTTTTTCATTCATATATGATTTTATATTAAATTTCTTCTTTCCCTCACATTGAATTCGTCTTGAGTTGTTGTTTGGAACCGAGAATGAAGACTTTTGTGCCCTAATGAAGTTATTTTTTGGTTGCATAGCCATGCTACGGAGGCGGAAAATGGTAAAATTAGGGTGCAAAATGCGAATTCGCAGGTAAAAGAACAACTCAAGATGAGTTCATTATAACCCCACTTCTTTAAAGTTTCGACAGGCTGAAATAGGATGTTAGAACAAAGTTGTTTCTTAAGTAATTTTTATGCCCTGAATCACTAGTCATTTGAGGTGGTGGCTAAAAGTTGTTATAGATTTCATTTCGTTCACAACAAAGATGGTAGGGTAGTACCCCCTCAAAATCTAAATATTAAGGGCAAAAAACTAAGAAAAAACATAAAAGGTAGTTTGCAAACGAGAAAAACAAAAACTGAGATTCTATATAAAGTAAAATAAATCTCAGCAAAATTGAACAATCCGAGCTAGCCAAAATAGTACCCCTATCTAATAAATTTCACCCCTCGGAAAAGGTTTTTCCATTTGCCCCAATGATTTTTTACATCAAATTCAAGGCTTATAAGGCTAATAAAAGGAGATGAAGGCATAATAGTGAAAATGAGGGTGGCACGCATTAAATAGCCATGATGCCAAGTATTATGGCATATGCAGGGGTTACATGATCGGGTTGGCGTGATAGTATTAATTGAACTGGAAAACGAAATTGATGGTGAAGGAGATTAAACAACGCATTGCATATTGCTGCTATTTTTATTAACCAATGATTAGAAATGAGCAATCCAACCAGCATTCAAGAAGTTCTTGATCAGCTAGATATCATAATTGAAAATTCCGTTACGGTTAATGACCGGTTAGGTTTATTTGCCTTTGTATACCGCAGAACGACCGCTGAAATATTGAAAGAAATACAGTTGAAAAGTTTTGAGGATAACGAGCGAATGGCACGTATGGATGTAATCTTTGCCAATCTCTATCTCGATGCCTACAACAAGTATCAAAATAATATGAGAATACCGAAATCTTGGGAGTTTGCCTTTGTCAATAAAAATAAACCATTAACGATTCTACAGCATATTATCATGGGAATGAATGCACACATCAACCTTGATCTGGCCGTGGCTACCAGTTCTGCGATGCATGGCAAGAAGTTGGTCGACATTGAAAACGATTTTAATAAAGTAAACGATATTCTTTTCAACATTGTCAATGAAATTCAAGACCGGCTTGGTCGCGTATCACGTCTGATGTTTCTATTAGACCTTATAGGAAAGAATTCAGATGAAAAAGCAATCGATTTTAGTATGCGCAAAGCTAGGGAGCAGGCATGGAACAACGCAAACTTACTTTGGGCTTTGGGCGACAATCAAAAAGATGATGCCATTAAAGGAATAGATTTGATCGTAAGGAAGTTAAGCGAAAGAATTTCTTCCCCTAAATCCAGACTGCTGCGTTTTATTCTTAAAACGATTCGAAAATTTGAAGATCACGATGTAGCGACCATTATTTCAAAACTGAGAGAAGAATAAAATGTGGACAATGATGAATTTGGTATAATTAAGCGGTCAAAAAACCATGGATTAGCAACTTTTTAAACAGCAAATACCAATGATTGGTTCCGGGCAAGTCATTAACCGATTGGCGTGCCTGATCAGATACATCCAATGAGCGCAATATTTATTTCTTATAGAAGGGAAGATAATCCGGATGCGGCAGGTCGAATTTACGATCGACTTAAGTCCCACTTTGGGGAAAGCAATGTCTTTTTCGATATTGACTCCATTCCACCAGGAGTAGATTTCCGAATCTATATCAGTAATTTTGTGTCGAAATGCGATGCTCTAGTTGTAATAATTGGCGAAAAATGGCTAGCAACAGGTACGAATGGAAAATCACGGCTCGAAGATACTTCTGATTTTGTTCGGATAGAAATAGAGACCGCTCTAAATCGGAATATACCCGTTATTCCTGTGCCGGTGCGGAATGCCAAGCTGCCATCAGAAAATGAACTGCCGGATACCTTAATTGATTTTTGTTATCGAAATGCCTTTGAAGTAAGATCAGGAACTTCTTTTGAAGGACACATTCAGCGACTAATTAGAGGTATCGAAGCTTCCATAGGACGAAAAAAAAGAATATTATGGAAGGCAATTGTAGTGTTTTTTCTAGTTTTTGTAAGTACCGCTTCCATTTGGATATTAAGTAATAATAGCAGTAATGACGGGAGTAATACAGAACCTCTTAAGAAAATAAAAATTCGTGTATCTCAGGCGGCACCTGATGTAGCGAAAGGAGAAAGGGCATCTATATATATTAAAGCAACGGACGCTAATAGAAAAGTAATAGAAGATGCGACGGTAATTATATCAGCTGGCGGAGGGAAGTTTTTGAAGGATGAAAACACAAAATATGACCCCCAATCAAGGCAACATGGCCCTTATTCGATTGCTGGGAAAACAAATAATGCCGGTGTTTTTACAGCCTGGTGGGTGTGCAATCCCTGTGCAAAATCATATGGTATGAGCTTTACGATATCCAAAGATGGATACGAAGACAAAACAGGTGAATTGGCTGTAAGAATCCGTTGATATTAATTTCACTTTAAGAAACTATGAGATTCCATTGGACTTTGAACATAGAAGTGATTAAGGGTTTAAATGAAGGATCAAAATGCTGAAAGACATCAATCCAAAATTGCCAATGCGCAATAAGACAACAACCAAGGACTTTTATTTGAATAGGTTAAAGTTCCAAGAATTTGGAAGTACGGACTATGATGGTTACCTAATGCTTGAAAAGGACAATATCCAGATTCACTTTTTTGAGTTCAAAGCACTTGATCCTAAGGAAAACTATGGACAAGTTTATATAAGGGTTGATGGTATTGAAAAGTTTCACCAGTTATTGGTAGACAATGGAACAAGTATCCATCCAAATGGAGGTTTGCAAATAAAACCTTGGGGACAAAAGGAGTTTTCCATTCTTGACCCGGACAATAATTTGTTAACTTTTGGAGAGCCTATTTGAGATAGGTTGTTAAAATGCAGATAAAGGATGAATACGGACAGAAGAATGTGGTCCGTGACGGCAAAGGGACTTTCGCAATGTGTTGGCGAACTGCTTCGAGCGGGCTTTGGGTCGTCGTCGGTCAGAGAGCTACAAATGAAATTGAAAGAGAAAGGAGTTTATCCTGCGCGTGATTTGGCACCCCTATGTTCACCAGAACCTCCCGACGTTTTTTTTACCTATGATTCAAGGCAGAACTTTGTCGATATTCAGCAAATTGCTTGGCAAGCCTTTGATTTTGCAGCTGAAGAGCTACGGAAATGTAGACCTAATCTGAGGAATGCAGATTTAGAGCCTTTGATATCCGATGGAATTCGACTATGGGTAGACTTTCTATTTATCGATCAAAGTGCGCGTGACATTCCCGAGGAACTTACTGCACTTCCCCAATTACTGAATAACGTGGATGTTCATTACGTGTTGGGCTCAACACCCTTAGAGCGCGCTTGGTGCTGCTACGAAATAGCACTATTTAATAGCGCTTGTGTATTGAATGATGGTGAAAAGCTTAGGAGCTTCATCGCCCCGTCACGTACCATTTACCATGGTTGGGAGGTTGTGGCTACTACGGAGGTTGAGGATAAACGCTTTATAGAAAATGAAATAAGGAACACTTTCCCAAATGGATTCGAAGGTTTTACCTCCGTAATGAATCAAGCCAATGCATTAGCCGTTTTGGCCTTGACCGAAGAATCTGTTCATTATACGCCAGATTCAATGGCCAATTTGAGAAAGTCAGTGCAAGATTGGTTTGATAGGATTATCTGAAAACAGCGATTAATTACATAATTGCAACATCACCTGCAGATATAACAATAAAAAAATTTAAATGGACGATATATTTTAGTACTATCTTGAACAATCGAATTTGAGAATTTGGATTACAAAAGCTTTGTTCATTTCCCCGGAAAAGAATCTGTAGATGTGCAAGGTGCTTTACACCTAATTGTATATCTGTTTTATGTGGGGGATCGTTTATTCCCTTATTACAGTGTAGAGTGAAGGATTGGCTTTGAGTCCTTCAGGAGGTGCAATACCTAACTCCTTTGCCATTTTCTTACTTGCTTCCGAAAAGGCTTCAGGACTTACCCATACTGCTACGTTTATTAGCGCAAATTTGGCATCGTCTTTTATTGTTTCATGCAATTCAGTTGAAATGTAACCAGGCTGTTTTTTAAGAAAGTCTCTACAAGCCTCCCAATAGCTCACAGATTCATCCAATTTTCCCTCTGGGACTTCGAATGGGTTTATAAGAATAATATGATCGGTCTTATCCATTTTCGCAGTCGATTTGCTCTTCTGTGCTGCTTCATTTTTACAGGAACCTACGACAATGAGCAAGAGTATAATAAAAGCTATTCTTGAAATTTTTATGGCTGCATTCATGATTTAATTTCTTTAGAAGATTCTTTTTAAAGTATTTTCTTTTGTTAATAGGTAATGCTTTATCACCCCAAAAACATGTAGAACCAACAATACCATCATGATAGTGGCCAATAATCCATGGGCCTTAAGCGGAATGAGGTCTTCTTTGGATACAATTAAATCAAAGTTTCCAGATTTTAGGGCATCGATATAACCCCCAAGAAACATCACTGCGAATCCTGCAAGGGAAATTCCAATCAATAAAAAATAAAATATGTTATGAATCCAGACAGCTAGTTTATCGTTGAATTTAGAGCCAGTTTTTAGGTCATCAGGGCGTTTAGATTTAAAAAAGAAATAGCTTCGTAAAAGTGTAAGAAAAAAAACGGTAACCCCGAGGATAGCATGAATCTTCAACAACCCCATTTTCTCTGAAGGCTCAAGTCCTGACAAGTATTTTCCCAAGGGGAACAAAGCAATTATAAGTAGTGCCGTTATCCAATGAATGGCAATGGTTCCCTTGCCATACTTTTGATTCAGATTATTCTGGATTTTTCCTTTCATATGTTTATTCCAAATCCTGATTGAACTCTTCATAATTACCCAACCAAAAAACCCCGACCGAGTATAGTTCAAAAGAGGCGATGTGTTTCTTGGCGAAGGGTAAGTTCTCACATAGTTCCTGTGCTTCTTTTTCCGTGTTCGCATTGATGAAAAACACAAAATCAGTCTTATCATTGGCCTTTTGAGTGCCCTCTATGTCAAAATAGATATTTTCAATGCTTCCAGCATTCCATAGATTCAGAATGGCATCTGCTTGTGACTTAGTTAAACTATCCGTAGTATTTTCCCAATTATCGGATGTCCAGATGGCGGCATACGAGCTGGTTATTCCTTTTTCTCGAATTTTATCATGATCACGCCCCATCCATTTAAGTCCGACAGGATATATTTTATAAGAAGCTATTCCTTTTTTTACTAGAGTTAGCTTATTCAGAATAGTTGAAGCTTCTCTCTCTGATTTTGCTTTTAAAAAGAAAAAGACGTTCGGAAAGTATTCAAATTTGTCGATTGTTGCGTTGGAATTATAGTAAGCGTCCTCAACAATATCCTCTTTCCAAAGTCGGTTTACTTCGTCTGCTATAACGACAAGGTTCTCCTCAACAAGTTCTCTATTATCGGTTGTCCATTTCCATGCAATGGCGTAATTCTGTCTCCCGATTTTCAAATCAGCTGATTCCATCTCCTGCGGTTCTTCAACTTCATCTGATTTTAAAGTCTCCTTGGCTTTCTCTTTGCATGAAAACAGTATTGCAGTGGTGAATATTAGTGTAATGGCTTTTTTCAAAAACATAACTGCTATAATTATTGGTTAGTAGCCTTAAAAAACGATATAAATTGCTATAACAATTATAGTTATAAACAATGTTTGTCATAACAAATATATAAGAAAAAATTGTTACCCCAAGTTTTCTAGCATTTTTTTGGCGGCAGTATTAAAGGTTTGAATATCCTTGGGGTCAATACCATGTGTTGCCTTTTTCAAGATCTCTTTTGCCAAGGGTTCTATTTGATCGCGAACTTTTTTGCCTTCTTTAGTGATATGAATTTTCCATACCCTTCGGTCGTTAGTATCCATTTGACGTTTTATCAATTCTTTTTTCTCCAATTTGTCTAACATTCGTGTAATATTGGCATTGTCCTTAAACGTACGTTTTGCAACCTCTTTCTGTGATAATCCTGAATTTTCACTCAACCTGTTCAGAATGGCCCATTGTTCAGGAGTAACATTTATTTTGTTTTTGCTCAAAGCAGCTGTCATTTGCCTCTTTAAAAGAAGTGCGGTCATATTGATGAGATATCCGGCCGATTGATCTAAAAAAGATTCCATTTATTTGTCATGTTATTAATTCACATAACAAATGTATGTTATTCTAGACACAAACCGTATTTCAAACGCTATAGTCTCAAAATCAAATTCCCAATTGTCCTATTCCACCCCAATTTGAAGTGTATAAGATTAATCTCCATGTTATTAAATTTTGAAATTAAAAAAATCAAGTTTTCAAATGAGTGACCTCCTCCCATATTTAGGTGCCGGTCATAACTAGAGAATCCGGGCCAGTGAAATGTACGCTAGTTCCTCTGCTATGGAGAATGGAATTGCATCTGTAAAATCCAATGCTCCTAATGCTAGTGTTGAGGATAATTCTTAATTGCTTGGGTAACTTATTTTAAACGAATTTAGCTTTATTGGAAAGCATTACATTTTATCCTTAAAATTGTTCGAAGTTGGATAAAAAATGTTCTAGAAATGAAAAAACCCAGTTAAAATAGTATTTAACCGGGTTTAAATGCTCCCCCTCTTGGGCTCGAACCAAGGACCCTCTGATTAACAGTCAGATGCTCTAACCAACTGAGCTAAGGAGGAAAATAACCTGCTAAATAACGATTTAGCGGGTGCAAATATAATCGTTTTTTCAATTACCCCAAACAAATTGGAAGGAATTAAATAACACTTAAAACCCGTTGCTATTCTATAAAACGTTTGATGATATTCCAGATGTCATTGCCGAAAATTACGGCCATTAAGCCTACCACGATGATAAAGCCGATAATCTGGCCCCGTTCCAACACTTTTTCACTAGGTGGTCTGCCCGAAATAATTTCATAGAGCAAGAACATAACGTGTCCCCCATCAAGCGCAGGAATAGGCAGTAGATTTACAAAGGCCAACCACACCGAGAACATGGCCAAGAAGCCCCAGAAAAATGTCCAGTCCCAGCTGGCGGGCATCATTTCTACAATGCCGATGGGACCTTTCACCTGTTTGTAACCCTCGGTTTTTCTATTGAAAATAATCTTGAACTGGCGAACCTGATCGGTAAGTACTTTGATCGTTCTATTGAACCCTGCCGGGATCGATGCTAAAAAACTATAGGAATCCGTAACCCTTAAATCTGAAATACTGGGATAGATGCCCGCTTTCTTTTCGTCGGAAAGTACGACCTCCAGGGTTTTTGATGCGCCGTTCCTATCCACGGAAATAGCAATTTTTTCACGGGCGTCGAATTCTTCCATCAACCTTAGAAATTCGCTAAAATAAGTAACGCTCTTGCCATTTACGGCAGTAATCAAATCTCCCGATTCAATTCCCGCTTCTTCCGCACCAGAGCCCTTTTCGGTGCGGTCTACGAAAGGCCGCATGCGATAGGACAAAAAGCCCCTGCCACGACTTAAAAGGTCTTTTTTCCCTTCATCGGCAATTGGGATGGTCAGTGTCTTGCCATCACGATCGACAGTGATTTCATCACCCAATAAGATGTCTAGGGAGGCATCACTGAACTTGGTAGACTTTTTCCCATCGATATACAGGATTTTATCCCCATTTTCCAATCCCAATTTTTGTCCGACCGAATCGACCAAAATCCCATATTTTAGGCTATCGGCAGGGATATAGGTATCCCCATTGGAGAAGAGCAGTCCAGAATAGATAACCCATGCCAGCAGGAAGTTCACGGTTACGCCACCCAACATAATGATCAAACGTTGCCAAGCGGGTTTGCTACGAAATTCCCAAGGTTGGGGCTCTTGCTTCATTTGCTCGGTATCCATGCTCTCATCGATCATTCCTGCGATTTTCACATAGCCACCTAGCGGAAGCCAACCAATACCCCATTCGGTTTCTCCGATTTTCTTTTTGTACAGCGAAAACTTCCAATCAAAAAATAAATAAAACTTTTCGACCCTTGTTTTGAACCATTTTGCCGGTAAGTAATGGCCAAACTCGTGAAGAATCACCAGTATGGAAATAATTAGGACAAAAGTGAGTATCTGAATCAGTAATCCCATGTATACATTCTAAAATTAAAACGCACAAAAGTACGGCTTTAGCCACTCTTAAAAAAGAAAGTAGTGCCGCGTCTAGGTATTTAAGAAACTTTTAGTATCCCTAGGTGCTATGATTATTTGAACGGCCTGTTGCCATAACGTATCTTTGTGAAAAAGAGTATGCTATCTTTCTTTAGCAAGTATAAATTTTTCGGGATCGTACTGTTTTTCCTTTCCGCTATCATCGTTTATCTTTTTTACAACGCCTTGCAGCCACCAAAAAAGTTACTTGTATACCAACCCAGTATGGTGAATCCTGAATTGGTCGATAGCACCTTGCAATACAAAAAAAAGTACCATCGAATTGCCGATTTTTCACTGATCAATCAAAATGGGGAGACCATTACCCAGGAAAACTATAAAGACAAGATGTACATTGCAGACTTCTTTTTTACGACCTGCCCCACCATCTGCCCGATCATGACTAAAAACATGGCGGATATTCAGGAGAAGATCAAGAACGAAAGTGACGTAATGCTATTGTCGCACTCGGTTACCCCTGAAATTGACTCGGTGGCCCAACTAAAGAAATATGCTTTGGAAAAAGGGGTCGACGATACCAAATGGAACCTGGTCACCGGCGATAAAAAACACATCTACGAACTGGCCCGAAAATCCTACATGGCCGTGAAGACGAATGGTGACGGGGGTCCGTTCGATATGATTCATACCGAAAATTTTATCCTTGTCGATAAAGAGCGTCGGGTTCGGGGTTTCTATGACGGTACCGATACAAAGGAGATAGAGCGTTTGCTACAAGATTTGGAGGTTTTGAAACAGTCTTACCAACCGTGAATGGTGTAAGACTATCATTGAAATAAGGCTTCTATTTCTTGCCGACCATACGATATGAAGTAGTTTCTTTTTTCGATTTTGTCCATTATTTTGGGTTTTTTGAGTTACATTTGCGCTTACTTATAATCAATCTAAATAAGAGTTGGGCAGTACGGTCGCAAATTTGAAAAAAGGACAAATAGGAATCATCAAGGAATTTGCCGACGACATACTTCCCATAAAACTACTAGAGCTTGGCTGCCTTCCGGGAAATGAGGTTCAATTGGTACAGGTAGCCCCTTTAAAAGATCCTATTTACATCAACGTAAACGGATCGCATATTGCCATAAGACGCTCCATGGCCGAATTGATTCAGTTAGATATTATTGAAGATGAAATAATCCGATGAGCAAACAGATCAATGTAGCATTAATCGGTAATCCGAACACCGGAAAAACGTCTGTCTTTAATCAACTTACGGGCCTAAAACAGAAGGTAGGCAACTACCCTGGTATCACGGTCGAAAAAAAAGAGGGGATCTGTAAGCTTTCCAGAGGCATCAAGGCCCATATTCTTGACCTCCCAGGTACTTATAGCCTTAATACCACCTCTTTAGACGAGAGTGTGGCCGTTGAATTACTCCTCAATAAGAACGATAAGAATCATCCCGATGTAGCCGTCGTGATCAGCGACGTTGAAAACTTAAAAAGGAATCTTTTACTTTTCACCCAAATCAAAGACCTGAAGATTCCGACCATATTGGTCATCAATATGGCGGATCGCATGTCGCGTACCGGTATTTCATTGGATATTCCGCTTTTGGAAGAAAAGCTCGATACGAAAATCGCTTTGGTCAGTACCCGAAAAGGAACCGGCATCGACCAGTTAAAGGAACTAATTGCCGGTTATAAAACCCTGTCGGTCGATTCAAATGTTGATACGACCGTAATCGACCCAGAATATTTTAAGAACCTAAAAGAAACTTTCCCCGCGCAAGACCCGTATAAACTTTGGTTGGTGATTACCCAGGATGTCAACTTCATGCCGATAGAGAAGACCTTGATCCAAGACAGTTCTTCTTTTCCGACCAAGTCGACCTCCGAACTCAAAAGATTGCAACAGAAAGAAATAATTCAACGTTATCAGTTCATCAATGGCGTTCTAAAAGACACCTACAGGATAGACAGAAATACCGCTAAGGGCTTTCGGGCAAGCTTGGACAGGGTATTGACCCATAAAGTATTCGGGTATCTGATTTTTATGTTCATCCTACTGGCTATTTTTCAGGCGATTTACAGTTGGAGCAAGTACCCACAGGAATTGATAGAATCATTTTTTGCGATTACCGGTGCGTGGATCAAAAACACCCTTCCGGACGGCGTGTTTACCGATTTGATCGCCGAGGGCATATTAGCGGGAATCAGCGGCATTGTAGTATTTGTACCGCAGATTGCATTTTTGTTCCTGTTCATCTCTTTATTGGAAGAGACCGGTTACATGAGTCGGGTAGTGTTTTTGATGGATAAGTTAATGCGGCCCTTTGGCCTTAGCGGAAAAAGTGTGGTTCCCCTTATCTCGGGAACCGCCTGTGCCATACCGGCGGTGATGGCTACGCGTACCATTGAAAGCTGGAAAGAGCGTTTAATAACCATTTTGGTCACCCCGTTTACCACCTGCTCTGCCCGATTGCCGGTGTATTTGATCATCATAGCGTTGGTGATTCCGGAGGGGCGGTTTTTGGGTCTTAGCTATCAAGCACTTACCTTAATGTTGCTATACTTGATCGGTTTCGGGGCAGCCATTTTTGCCGCCATGTTATTGCACAAGGTGTTAAAGATCAAAAGCAGATCGTTCTTCGTGGCAGAAATGCCCACTTATAAGTTACCATTGTTCAAGAATGTAGCGTATACCGTATGGGAGAAGACTAAAAGCTTCGTGGTGGGGGCCGGTAAAATAATTTTGGCGATTGCCATTATTCTTTGGTTTTTGGGTTCAAATGGTATTTCGGACAAATTTAAAAACGCTGAACAAATTGTTTTGGGGCGCATTGCCTCCAAAGGCTTTTCAGACTTTAACAAAACCGTCATTTCCGACAGTCTACAGGTGTATCGAAAAGCATTGCAGGATAGCGTTAAAAAAGAAGTATACCAAATAGACGAAAATGCAATAGGGGATTCTTTACGACTTAGAAAAACAGGATTAGAACAACAAGCCACCAACCAAGAAATCGCAGGGTATAAATTGGAGAATTCCTATATGGGTTATATGGGAAAGGTGATCGAGCCGGTTGTACGACCTCTGGGCTATGATTGGAAAATAGGGATTGCCGTTCTGACCTCTTTTGCCGCCAGAGAGGTTTTTGTAGGTACCTTGGCTACTATCTACAGTGTTGGCAGCGATGAGGAAAATACCGATACGATTACGCAGCGTATGGCTACAGAGATCGACCCAAAGACCAAAAAGCCGATTTTTAACCTTGCTTCAGGAGTTTCATTATTGCTATTTTACGCCTTTGCCATGCAATGTATGAGTACCTTGGCGGTCGTGAAACGAGAGACGAATTCCTGGAAATGGCCTATGGCACAACTAGTTTTTATGAGCGCTTTTGCGTATCTTGTAGCATTAACGGCGTATCAGTTTCTTTCATAGATTTTTGAGGCACTCGAATTGGATTATGAGCTTACTACAACCCATACTAATGTACTTCACCTTGGCAATAGCCATCGCGTATCTCGTTAAAAAATTCCTTCTGCCGAAATCGCTCTTCTCCACAAAGAAAGTCAAGTCGGGTACAAAAGCGTGTGGGCAAGACCAATGTGGATGCCATTGACCATACGTATCACAAACAAGGGTCACATTTCTTTTGATTCAAAGTACTGTATGTTGTGCCATTTCTATTCTGTACAATCGGCAGCGCTTTTCGTTAAAAAAAGAATAAATGCGTATTAAGGAAATCAAAAAAGAAGTGTGCAGTTCATTTGCTATCGTTTTTTTTGTTTGGAAACTACCAACAGCTACAACTTATGTTGAAAATCGGATCGCTAGTACCTCTCTTTTCAATTTTCCTACTTTCTTATTTCGGACATTCACAAACCTTGACCTCGGTCATCATAGACTCGGCTACACAGAAACCCATTCCCTATGTAACCGTTCAACTTAAGAACAAAGGAGTCATTACGAACGAAGAAGGGCGCTTTACATTTCAATTGAACAGTTCTGTCAAACCAACAGACTCGCTCTTTATTTCATGTATCGGGTACGCCTCTATTGGCAAACCTATCAATCAATTTACAGAAAAGCAGATTGTTCTGGCCTCCAAAGCGATCGACTTGAATCCGGTCATTGTTACAAACAAAAACTATTCTCCCAGGGAAATTGTAGAATTGGTAGAAGAGAACATCCTGAAAAATTACAACCTTGGATTAACCAAAAAGCGAATTTTTCTTAGGGAAACGTACGGAAGTCGAATCTTAAAATCGGACTACACCCTAAAAAAATCGACCATCGATGCGTTGGATAAGGCATTCATCGATAAGCTTATCGGTCAAATACCAAAAAATAATACCGTGTACAACGAATCGCTCGGCGATCTGTACGGAGGAAGTGATGCTGAAAAACAAAAACTCGATCTCATTAAAGCTTCCGAACTATATGACAAAAGCCTGGAACTAGACTTTGAAGTTCTTGAAGAGAAGTTTAACCAGATCATGAAGGAAAACGTGAAAACAGATTCCTATTTCAAGATTAAATCTGGCTTGTTCGGCACCAAGGTAGATGCCGACGAAATGTTCGAAACCGAGGTAGATTCTACCGATGTAGCCGCTTTGAACAAAAAGTTGGAAGAAGAGAAAAAAAACAAGGAAGAACGTAAAAAATTCTTCGCCAAATACAAGAGGGAAACCTTGGGCAATTTATATGAAAACCTTCCCGTATTTGACGATACCGATTACAATGTGCTTTTTAAGCCGGGCAGGTATGAACTTGCCTTGGAGAATTTCACCTATTTAGGGGACGCTGCGGTCTATGTGATAGGCTTTACCCCGAAAAGGTCCGAAGATTTTCAGGGAAAGCTTTATATCAATTCCGATGATTTTGCACTTATCCGAATGGATTTTGAAAACGTAAAGCCTTTACGGGATTTCAGTCTCTTGGGGGTTTCTTTTAAGGAATATTTGGCAAAGGGACGAATCATTTTTTCAAAGGGCGATGACCAAAAATACCATCTAAGTTACTACGATATAAATAAGGGGATACGTGCCGGGTTCCGTAGACCGTTAAAGATTATTGAGAAAAATAAAAATGTGAAGGGGCGGCGAAAACAAAATGAGCTTTCCATGAAAATCGATGCCGCCTTTGGCAGTCGTAACCGATACGAGTTGGTAGTTTTTGACGAAGCGGCCATTAATAATACAGAATACGATGCTTTTAAAGAGCATAATAATGTACTTCCTACCTATATGCCCAACTATGACCCCGATTTTTGGGTCGGTTATGATATTATTGAACCGAATCAGGCTATTAAAGAGTTTACTTCTCAGACAGAGGTTTCCGAATAAGCCCTGATATTCCCAGCTTTTTCGTTCCGTATATATAGGAAAAACAGCGACTTTTCGCTACCGTAAACTTGTTGCTGAAGCATGTAAGTATTCCAGTTCTTTAATTTTTCTTACCTCTTGATGTAACCTTTTGTAAATTCCGAACTATATACTCATGAACACCAACTAGAAACCCTTTGGAAGAGCCTTCGAACGAATATGTGATGCAGCAAGTCGCCCATGGTGATCTCGATATGTTGAAAGTACTATTCGAGCGACATCATAAACATGTGTACAATTTTTTGTACAAGATGTCTAACGATAAAATGTTGAGCGAGGATTTAACGCAGGATGTTTTCTATAAACTCATGAAATATAGAAGCTCTTACAACAACGGTAATTTTGTTTCATGGATGTTCACCATAGCAAGAAATAGTTTGCATACCCATTTTAGACGTACGGCGGGAAAGAATGATAGCATGGAATTGGTCGCGCATCGATTGGCCCAACCCGAAAAAGAGGAGGAGTATTCTCATTTGCATCAGGCGCTTGCCCAGCTGGCACCTTCCGACAAGGAGTTGATTGTGTTGAATCGCTTTCAGGAAATTCGGTATGCCGAAATTGCCCAAATTATTGGCAGTACAGAAGGAGCAGTCAAAACAAAAGTGAGCCGCGCCCTGAAAAAATTAAAGACCATTTATTTTAAGGAAATATGAAGACCGAAAAAGAACATATCATCGACTTAATTCCAGATTATTTGGATCAGGTATTGGAAGATGATCAACGCACTTTATTTGAGGCACATATAAAGATATGCACCGTTTGTGCAGAAGAATTGGAACAATATAACGTTCTTTTTGATGCGTTTTCGCAGGAAGAGGAAGCGATACCCTCGTCCCAAATGCGCAGTAATTTTCTGGAGCAGTTAGCGCAGGAAAAACAAGAACAGTCGCAAATAGTTCCGATTAGCTCGAAGGCTTCTACATCATCTTTTCCATGGAAGAGCCTATCCAAGATCGCTGCAAGTATAGCAGCATTGGTAGGCGCCTTTTTACTGGGCCAATACCAACAAATAGAAAAGTCGAATAGAACGATTGCGGCCTTAAAGAACGAAGAGCTCCGTGCGAAGCAAACCGCTATGCTATCCCTAATGGAAAACCAATCGGCAAGCAAACGAATTCAAGGGGTAGCCTATATCGATGGTTTTGCCGATCCCGATGAAGCGATTGTAGTTGCCCTCATAAATCGCATGCATCGAGATGAAAATGCGAATGTACGGTTGACCGCCCTAGAGGCACTATCGAAATTTACGACCTCTCCAATGGTAAAAGAGGCTTATATAAAGGCACTTTCCACAGAAGAAAACCCGAGTATACAAATAGCATTGATCCAAAATTTGGTGAAAGTGCAAGAAAAAAGAGCAATCGCCCCTATGAAACTATTATTGGAACGGGAAGAGACCCAACCGTTCGTAAGGGACGAAATCGAAAATGTACTACCACAAATCATATAATTATCAAAAAACGAAAATCATGAAAAAAATCATTGTATGTATCAGCTTTATGATGCTGGGTGTCCAAGTATTAAAAGCGCAGTCAGACTTTAGTAAACCGTTGGATGGCGTTGAATGGGTAAAAATCAAAACCAAGTCCGAAATCGTCTTAAAAACGCATGATAAGAACGAACTTTTGATACGGGTCTCCGGAAAGAAAGCCACCCCGGAACGGGCTAAAGGTCTTAAACTGGTAGGTGCAGCTGGTACCGACAATACCGATATCGGTTTTAAAGTAGTGCAATCGGGGAGCGACTTGATTGTTGAGAACCTGCGAAAGTCACAAAAGGCCGAAATACTTCTTCCAAAATCACAAAATATAAGAGTTACCAATTCTTGGAGTGGAACCATTTACATCGACGGTTTTTCAGGAGAGGTAGAAGCAAATGCGAACTTGAATGGCGGTCTGGTCATGTCCAATTTATCCGGCCCCATAACCGCCTACGCTTTAAACCAAGGAATCAGTGTCGTTTTCGATAAGGTGGGTCAAGAGGCACCGATCGTTATGACCACGACCAATGGGGAAATAGATGTTACGCTACCCAAAGAGACATCTGCCGATGTGGAGCTGAGTTCATGGAACGGAGATATCTATACCAATTTTGATTTGCAAAAACCCGATAAAGATGGTTTGAAATCGATTTCTAGTAAAAAATTCAAAGGACAGTTGGGCAAAGGGGGCGTTGCTATTAAATTGAAGTCGACCAACGGAAACATCTATCTAAGGAAGCAGTAGGAAAAATTAAAAACAATTCAACACAAAAACGAACAGTCATGAAAACAACGATCATCACACTTTTGTTAGGCCTCATCAGTCTAACACTTTCCGCTCAGAAGATTATTGAGAAAAACATAGATTATAAGGGCCAATACATTGAGGTCGATGTAAAGTTTGCCTCTGAGATAGAGGTCAAGACCTGGGAAAAAAAACAAGTCTATTTAAAAGCCGATATTTACACAGAAGATCCGAAGTTTCAGGAATTATATAAATTGATTTTTGACGTAAACCCCACAAAAATCGTTGTTAAGTCGGAAGCAGAACCGGTTTTTAAGGCCTATCGCAAAGATTGTCTCGAAAAAAAACCATCCAGCAAGAGGCATTGTTACAATACAGGGGATTTAACCGAATTTAATTATGTCCTCTATGTACCAAAGAATGCACGTTTTAAGCTAAGCAGTATCAATGGGAGCCTAAAATCGGACATCATAGAAGGAGATTTCACCGCCGACTTGATCAATGGGGATATAGAAATAGGGAAATATGCAGGTTCGCTAGACCTATCTACCATCAACGGTGCTATCGATTTACGAATGATAGATGCCCGTGTTGTAGCGGAAACCATCCATGGAGATATTTATGCAGATGAAAAACTAAAATTTGAAACTACCGACAAACATGTAGGTCAGAAAATAGCGGGGAGCACTGCCAATGGAACAAATAGCCTACGCTTAAACACGATCAATGGAAATATGTACTTACGGCTATAGGCCAAAAAGGGGGCTTTTGTGTGGTACCATCATACCTTCAAAAAACAAATAGTAGGTAAAAGGGGAAAGACTATACAAAGCTTTGAACGAAATGGTAAAATAGCAAGGACCACCCAATAACCAAAAGGAGCCCGCCGAGAGGGGTCAGCGGACCCAAAAAGCGTATTTTTTTCCCCTTTGAAGCAGTGAATGTTAATGCATAGATACTGAACGAAAAAAGAAAAGTACCAATGATAAGGCAATAGGTCATCGTACGCTCTAAGGAAGTGTCCAAGTTTAGGTTGAATCCCAAGACTAGCAATAAAATGGCATGATACATCTGATATTTGATCCCGGTTTCAAAACTTTTAAGCTGTTCCCCGGAAAAAGACTTTTTAAGGGCGTGTGCCCCAAACGCCCCCAATAGAATCGCTAATAGACCGTATAGTGCTCCAGAAGCTTGGGCAATTAGTACCATATATCTAACATTAGAGTTTCAAAGATACCCAATAGTTTTCTTGCTTAGGACCACCTGACCATAGGATTAAATGTGGAATTTTGGCAAACAAACCACTCTTTTAATTGAAAACCATGGTTCTCGTGGTTCATTTGATGCGGTTCGCCAAGTATTTTTAGGGTGTTGGGTGATAAACGCGGCATCAAGACTCATTTTTCTTCAACCGATGGTAGTAAAGCTATATGGTTCAAGGCGGTTTCCTGCACTAAGAGATATGGTTTTTCGGGAAACGGTTATCTTTATACAAAACCAAACGATTTATTAGAAGACGACCTTATATAAAGGTATTCTTTGGTTCTTGCGCGCTGGTGTTGTTTCCTTCAGAACAATAAACCGTAAACGATTATCCATTGTTACTTTTACTAGTGGACTTTTGCGATAGTTGTTTGCGATCTTGTAAAGACAACATGTTTTAAAGCGTTAAATTTAGTAATGCGAATCAAGATTATATACATATAAATATTATGAAAAAAACAGTTGAGACCACCAAGCGATTAAGCCAAATAATAACACTTTGTGGATTGTTTATATTGATACAGAGTTGTGTGCAAAAGAAAGAAGCATCAACAGTGCCGATTGAAAAAGAAGAAGTGGTAACCACATCTGTAACTCCCGAGTTCTATCAACTTCGCCCCGAAGTAGAAAAGGCCGCAGGATACACCCATGCGGTGAAAATTGGAAATACGATCCGAATTGCAGGTGCCGTAAGTATGGATGATGATGGAAATCCCACCGCTGTCGGGGATATGGGGCAGCAAATAAAAAACTGTTATGCCGACTTGGCCAAGATATTGGAACATTACGATTGTACGTTCGATGATGTGGTGGTAGAAAATATTTTTACCACGAACATGCCTTTGTTTCTTGAGAACGCAGCCTACAGAAATGAAATTTACACGAAACAATTTCCGGCAGGTACGTGGCTTGGAGTGAAAGAGTTGGTGATACCCGAGTTTATGATAGAGATTGAATGGGAAGTATATAAGCCCGAATAGCATAAGAGCCCACCGATAACTTGAATTGATCTGGTCGAGGAGTATGATACCAAAAAGGAGGTATTGTGACTCAGTGATTACCGAGAAAAATGATATGTGAAAGAAGCAAAAAAGCCTTCGAAACTACGAAGGCTTTTTGAATAGTGGTCATAATTACACCTGTACCATTCCACCGTCTACTTGAATTTCATGACCGGTTATAAAACTGGCATCGTCACTTGCCAGAAAAGCAACGGTCTTTGCTATTTCCGAGGGCTCCCCAAAACGGTTCATAGGAACTTGAGAAAGGATAGCACCCGCCATTTGCTCTTGTTGTTCCTCCGGAACTCCCGCTTCGTTGAAGAAGTTGGTTCCAATAGGTCCCGGACTTACCGCGTTTACCCGTATGTTTCTATCTTTTAACTCGTTTGCAAAGCTTTTGTTCAGGTACTGTACCGCACTTTTGGCCGCACCGTATACACTCGCTCCTGGCATGGCCATATCTGTCACCACGCTGGTATTGAATACTATTGCCCCCCCTTCTTTAACGATAGGAGCCAATTGTTGTACGGTAAAATAACCTCCTTTCACCAAAGCATTGAACTGACTATCGAATACTTCTTCAGTGGTTTCAGACAGGGAACTAAACTTTCCAAAACCCGCATTAACGAAAAGAACATCCACTGAATCGGTGTGTTTTTCAACTTCTTTCCGTAGTTGCCATAAATCCCCGGTTTTTCCCGCGTCACTGACGATTCCTTTGGCGTTCGGCCCCAGTTTGGATAAGGCATCGTTGATATTTTCCTGTTTACGGCTGGTAATAACCACTTTGGCGCCCTTTTTTATGAATTCCTCTGCGGTCGCTAGACCAATACCACTGGTTCCTCCAGTTATTACTACTGTCTTTCCACTAAAATCACTCATTTTTATAAATTTTAAACCCCAGCTAAGGGGAGGTTACACATTTCGATTCGTATTTTATTCTACGTAATATTGAAACGAACATTCCAATTAATTTCAAAAAAATTATGTTAACGTATTGATGGTCTGATCTATAATTGCCTTTAATATTTTTCTGTCTTTCACTAAGATGCCGGTCATTCTAAATCCTTGAAAACTATTAAACACTTGATAGGCATGATTTTCATAATCTTGATTTTTGTTGATAATTCCCTGTTCCTGTCCGTCCTTTATCAAATTTTGAAAAAGTTCCAAGGTCTGGTTTTGGGAGTTCAGCAGCCACTGCCTTATATCTTGGTCTTGATTACCCATTTCTGCTTTGCAGTTCATAGAGAAACATCCCTTGCTTTTTTGATCTGAAATAATCTCTGGCAGGAAACCCTCGAAAATAAGCCGTATTGCCTCTAGCGGATTTTTTGCTTTTACCAAAGCTTTTTGAAACATTCCTCCTGTTTCTTTCTGATAGTGGACCAGCGTATCTTGATATAGTTTTAGTTTGGACCCAAAAGAATTATAAATACTAGAACGGTTAAGGCCCGTAGCCATGACCAAATCTTGCATGGAGGTGCCATTATACCCTTTTTCCCAAAAAACGTTCATGGCATTTTGCAGCACCAATTCCCTATCAAATTCCTCTATTCTTGGCATTGTCTAATTTATGGATCAAATATATATTGAAACATTCGTTTCAAAAAATAATTAACATTTATTTATATTGTGCGTGTTGAAGGTAGGTTGCAAAAAAGGCCGTCCAAAAAGTTTTCAGACAGCCTTAGATAATGTTTTTATGCTATTCTTTTAGGGCGACCATTGCGGTTATCCTTGCTCGTCGTAGAAAAATTGTTCTTTAACTATTTTTCCATCTTTTACCTCGTAAACGGCTATTTCAGACATTTGGGAGCGATGGCCCGACGGTATGTGTGTCGTGTCCATTTCAAATTTGACAGAAAACCAATTGTCGGCAACAATGGGTTCGGATACACTACTACTGTGCATTTCAAAATTTTCTTTCCACCATTCTCCTTTTTTTTGAATTCCTTCAAACCCTTCAGCATAGCCACCTTCACCTTTTCCGTCATTTTCAATACTTACGATTTTTGGGCTATATAGCTCTTGATAAGGGGATTCATAGTCTCCTTTTTTACACCATTCTACTAGTTTGTTTGCAATTTCCTGCGTTTCCATGTTCGTTGTTTTTTATTGATTATACCGACAATTTACAAGATCATACAATGTCTTACAAAGGCAACTATCATTTCTGGAAACCTTTTACTTGATCGGAACACTGATCTTTGTATCGGAATCGACTTTAAAAGCACATTCCTCAAAATTTGGAGGCCCAAAGGTTTTGAGCTTTCCTTTTGAAAAACCAAGTGGTTCCTTGGGGATACCTAACAGGTTGCTATCCAATTCTTCATTTGAGTTTTCGTCATGATAAACCGCTAGGGCATAGGTGCCGTTCGGTACATCTTCAAATGTAGCTACCGTAGTACCTTTTTTGGCTGTTTCGAGTAGGCCTTTGTAGATTTTTTCAGCTTTTAGAAAGCCATCGGCCGAGTTATACAGTCCTATACTGATGGTTCCTTTTGAGGATTCAACCCCTTCTATAGAAATCGTCAGTTGGTGCTGGGCAATGGCCAGAAATGGACAAAGAACCAACAAGATCGACCATTTTATCATATTATTTTTTTGAACGATAGTTGCAATAAGCTTGCCATCATTGCTTTGACGCATCAACATCTAATTTAGCTTGAAATAATTCAAACAGATTCTGAGTGTCGGTCGAATCTTTCATGTTCATGAAGAGTTGCAGAGAGTCCTTGTAAACAAGCCTGATTTTTTGCTGGGAAAAATTATCGATATATACATGTACTTTTTGATCGGTAAGCGAATCTTTGAACTCCCGGTAGATTCCTTTTCCCTTGTCAAAAGCTGAGAAACCCGTAAGCCTTTCCATAGGCGGTAACCGTTCTACCCACTGCACGCTATCGAGCTCTGAAAATGAAAGTTCCTTATAATAAAAACCGGAAAGCAACTGTATTTTGTCCTCCTTGATTTTGGTCCAATTCTTAAAATGTGACATAAACGCAAGCACACATACTATCAAGGTCAACACGATGAGTAGATTCCAAAACCAGTGTCGTTTTTGCTTCATAATTCTTGTTCGATATCAGGTCTCTAACCTTAATAACGTTGGTGGGGGCTATTTATTGATTCCCCGATTATCGGGTTTAAATTATTTTAAGATTTGGTTCAAATCTGCCTATTTTTCCTCTTGGTGTTTGTGCGTTTATCCCGAAGCGGTTTACTCCTTATCCAATACAGCGCCGCCATAAGTTTCGAACCAAGCCAAGGTGTTTGCAATTTTGGCAATTAAGTTGCTCGGTCTGCTGGCAATACCATGGCTAGCTCCCGGAATCTCGACCAACACGGTAGGAATTTTTCTGAGTTTCAACGCATGGTACAGTTGTTTGGCTTCACTAGGCGGGGTGCGCAGATCGTTCATTCCTACCATGACCATCGTGGGGGTTTCCACATTGCCGACTAATGAGATAGGGGAGAATTTCCAATATCCTTCAAAGTTTTCCCAGGGCTGGCCAGGGTATCTACTGTTGGCATATCCGAAATAGTTATCAGCCACTAAGGTCTTGCTGATCCAATTCATAACAGGTTTGGCGACTACCGCGGCCTCGAAGCGATTGTTCTTGCCAATCATCCAAGCGGTCATGATACCCCCTGCACTTCCACCCGTTACAAAGAGTTGGTCTTCATGTGCGATGCCCCGGGCGATACAATGGTCGACCCCGTCCATCACATCGTTGTAATCTTCACCAGGGTAGTTATTGTACAATAGATTCCCGAATTCTTCCCCGTAGCTGGTACTTCCTCTGGCATTGGGATAAAAAACAATATAGCCCGCAGCGGCATAGAGTTGCATCTCAGCCGAAAATCGGTCTCCATAATTAAGGATCGGTCCACCATGATTCTCGACCAGAAATGGATATTTCTGGGTGGCATCGTAATTGGGAGGATAGACCACCCACCCCTGAATATCACGCTGATCAACGCTCGATGTATACCAGACTTCTTCAACTTTCCCCAGCGTTTTATAATTCAATAGCGCCCCGTTCAAGTCGGTGAGTTTGGATACCTTTTTTGTTTTCACATTTACCGTAGCCAATTCTGAAGGATATGCCGGTCTGGTCTGTGTGAAGGCAATGATTCCGCTTTTTGAAACGCTAAAGGAACCCCCTGCATATGGGCGCCCTATAGAAGTACCTCCCATATGGTCGCTCAGTTTGTTTACTTTTCCATTCAGCGAAATATGGGCAATCTTGCTATTTCCTTTATCATCGTAACTGAAGTAAAGTCCACCACTTTTAGCATCCCAAACCACATTCGATACGCTTCTGTCTAAATCCTTGGAGATTACCCTATGGTTGCTTCCATCGATATTCATTACGTACAACTTGCGTACCTGGTAAGCCTGCACCTGATCTTCAAAACCAACATAGGCGATTTTTTTCCCATCGGGCGATACCAAAGGACTTCTGTCAGGTCCGTTTCGATCGGTAAGGGCCTCGATATCACCAGTAGAAACAACAACGGCGTAAACCTCACTGTTTCGAAAGTCGTATTCCCAGTCCGGGGTCCTGTTTCCAGAAAAAAACAGTTTTCGGCCATCGGGCGACCAAGAGAGCGGGCCTCTATGGTGGTAATCACCTGAAGTAATTTGTCTCGGAGCGCCTCCTTCCGCAGGAACGGTAAAGATATGATTAAAACCAGGTTTTATGTAGCCCCTACCATCCGCTTCGTGGTAAAGGCGATCTGTAATTCTTGGTGCATCGGCCCATTTGGCACCTTTCGGTTTTTTAGGCATTTTAGCAAAGACCGGTGCCGGTTTTGCGACATTCATCGAAAAAGCAAGTTGGTCCCCTTTGGGCGACCACGTAATAGCGCTGGGGCTAAAAGGTAGCTGGGTAATCTTGGCGATCTTTCCCGAATTGAGCCAATACATGAAAATTTCGGAGCCTTCGGCGGTGCTGCTTGAAAATGCCAAACGGTTTCCGTCGGGAGACCATTTCGGATATGATTCCGAGACTTCCCTTGTGGTTAATTTCTGATGTTGGGAACCATCGGAGCGAATCATCCAGAGATGGCCCACGGCGGCATCTTTCATAATATCGAAACCCATTCTTCGATATACGATCCATTCCCCATTTGGCGAAATTTGGGGGTCCGATACATATTGAAGATCAAAGACATCAAGATATGAGAAGTTGGTTTTTTGTGCTTCAGTATGAAATGTAATCACAAGAAGCACCAAAAAAAGGATGTATTTTTTTAAATTCATTTTTCAAGTCGATTTATAAGTTAAACTTACACATTGCCCAACAGTTCTGCAAGGTGTTTAGGAGCCACTTGAAAAAGTAAGTTTTATTTCTTTGTATGTATCGCTCTTTTGCATTCGAACAATTCAATTAGATATGTCTATAATCGTGGTACCCGTGTTTTTTTGATAAGACTACCTTCCATTTGTTTTTTACACCGGTCAAAAAGATGTATCTTTAGATAGTATCTGTAGTATGGCAAAACTGGTAAGCATAGCACTTTCTTTGCTTTTGCTCCTTCAAAGTTTTCAAATCCATATCGATGATGTGGTCGAGTTTGACGAACTTATTGAGCATGCACAGTTTCATGCGAAAGAATATGGGGACAATTTTTTTGTTTTTATCTCCAAACACTATGGTGACATGAAGGCGCAGCATAGCGAGCAGCATCAGGAAGAACACGAGCAGCTGCCTTTTCAGCACCAAACACAAATTACTTCGTTATCGGTATTTGTTTTGAATAGGGCAGCCATATACACCACCTCCTTTATACCAGTAACCTCTAAGGTTTCTAACTTCTTTCATCAGGATTCTTACCATTTTTTGGCCCAAGAAAGACTGTTTCAGCCACCTCGGCTCGCATAATTTCCTTTGACTAAAATCATTTTTAACCAAACGTTTTTTCAATAGTTTGATGATTCTTTCATTTATGGATTATGCTTTCGTACATCATTAATTTTAGTATACGTAACAAGCTTGTTGTTCTTTTGTCAACCTTGTTTATAGGGGGGTTCGGTCTGTATTCTTTGACCCAAATTCCGATTGGGGCGGTACCCGATGTGACCAATAATCAAGTACAGGTGATCACGACTTCGAGAAACTTGTCTACGCAAGACATGGAACAGTTTATCACCTATCCAGTAGAGCTCGAAATGGCGAATCTCCCAGGGGTTTTAGAGATTCGGTCGGTAACCAAATTCGGTTTGTCGGTGGTGACCATCGTTTTTAAAGACGATATGGGAACCTATTTGCCCCGTCAGTTGATTGCCGAAAAAATCAAGTTGGCCTCGGAGAAAATTCCGAAAGACTTCGGAACACCTTCCATGGGTCCGGTAACCACCGGGCTTGGTGAGATTTACCAATATGTGTTGGACGTTGAGCCAGGATACGAAGATCGTTATGATGCCACCAAACTTAGAACTATTCAGGATTGGATCGTAAAAAGACAGCTTTCCGGAATCCCTGGGGTCGTTGAGGTAAATACCTGGGGAGGATACCTGAAACAGTACGAAGTGGCCATCAAAACCGAACAATTGAACGCGATGGAAGTCACCGCCCACGAGATTTTTACCGCTTTGGAAATGAATAACAATGTGGCCGGGGGAGGGTATATCGAAAAGGTAGATCAAGCCTATTTTATTCGTGGCGAGGGTTTGGTCAATAGTTTCGAGGATATCGGGAACATCGTCGTAAAAAATGTAGGCGGATTGCCGATTTATATAAAAGACGTCGCCAAGGTGGGCTACGGTAGTGCTGTCCGGTTTGGGGCAATTACGGGGAATGGTGAAGGGGAAAAGGTGCTGGGGCAGGTGATGATGTTGAAAGACGCCAATTCGAAGCAGGTCATCGATGCCGTAAACCGACGCGTAGACGAGATTTCGAAATCCTTGCCAGAAGGGGTATACATCAACCCCTTTTTAGATCGAAGCGAATTGATTGCAAAAACCACTTGGACCATATCCGAAAACCTAATATTGGGTTTTTTGATCGTCATCTTTGTGGTGGTGCTCTTACTAGGAAATTTCAGATTAGGACTTGTAGTCGCCTCTGTAATTCCGCTTTGTTTGCTATTCGCCTTAGGTTTAATGTACCTATTTGGGGTCGATGCCAATTTAATGAGTTTGGGCGCGATCGATTTTGGGATTATCATAGACGGGGCCGTCATTATTGTTGAGTTTACAGCCTTTCAGATGACCTCGCAAAGCGCAACACTTGCTACGATATCAAAAACAAAGTTACAGCAAAAAAAGGATGCCATTACCTTGGATAGTACTTCTAAAATGATGAATTCAGCCATTTTTGGACAGTTGATCATATTAATTGTTTTTATCCCCATTCTTTCATTGAGCGGTGTTGAGGGAAAGATGTTCAGGCCTATGGCGCTCACCTTTAGTTTTGCCTTGATCGGTGCCATGGTTTTATGTTTTACCTATTTACCCGTAGTATCCTCCTTGATTTTGAAGCGATCTACTCAATCCGATAAAAATCTTTCGGTACGGCTGATGCATTGGTTACATGCCATTTATGAACCCATCATCCGATGGGCGTTAAAGAAAAAGAGGATGGTCCTTGCCGCGGCAGCTTTGATCTTAATTTTTGCTGTTTTCCTTTTCTCAAGAATGGGGGCTGAGTTTGTGCCTACGCTCGATGAGGGTGATTTTGTGATTCAACCGGTCTTGAAAACGGGAACTTCACTGAGCAAAACGATTGCAACAACGACACAAATAGAAAAGATTCTACAAGATAATTTTCCGGAGGTCAAGCAAGTAGTTACCAGAATTGGTGCGGCAGAGGTGCCTACCGATCCCATGTCTATGGAAGAAAGTGATGTAATTATTGTATTGGAACCTAAAAACAAATGGGTGTCTGCAGAGAATAAAGACGAACTGGCAAACAAGTTCAAGGAAGCCTTGGGGATTATACCCGGTATGGAGGTAGAATTTACCCAGCCTATAGAAATGCGTTTCAATGAACTCATTACAGGGGTTCGCGCAGACATCGCCATCAAAGTTTTCGGTGAAAATCTAGATGTCCTGAGCAAAAAAGGGAATGAAATCAAGAAACTGGTAGAAGGCGTAGAAGGTGCCGCAGATGTTTCTGTGGAGAAAATCATAGGGCTTCCGCAAATGAGTGTGAAGTACGATCGGGCAAAAATTGCCCGATACGGTCTTAATATACAGGATTTAAACGAAATGGTCTCGATGGGTTTTGCTGGGCGGACTGTAGGGAGTGTATTTGAAGGCGAAAAACGTTTTGATTTAGTGGTACGGCTTCATGAAGGGAATCGCCAAGATATCTCAAACCTTAGAAACTTGTATGTTGACATACCCACTGGCCGAAAGGTTCCCTTAACAGAACTTGCCGATATCGATTACCAAAAAGAGGCTGCAAAAATTTCACGTGATGATACACGGCGTAGAATTGTCGTCGGCATCAATGTGCGTGATCGAGATTTACAATCGGTCGTAGACGATGCACAAAGCCTGATCGATCAACACATACAGCTACCCGTTGGTTATAGTATTACATATGGTGGGCAGTTTGAAAACTTGCAAAGTGCAAAGAATCGGTTGTGGCTGGCGGTGCCCATCGCACTGTTATTGATTTTCATACTGCTTTATTTTGCTTTTAAATCGGTAAGGGAGGCCCTGTTGATATACTCAGCGATACCCTTGGCAGCAGTGGGAGGCGTGTTATTTCTTTGGATACGGAATATGCCTTTTAGCATCTCTGCCGGAGTGGGCTTTATCGCGCTGTTCGGGATTGCCGTACTCAACGGTATTGTGTTGATAGAACATTTTAAGGAACTTAAAAAACAATCTTTTTCAACTATGGAAACACTCATTGTACAGGGAACAAAAAACCGTCTTCGTGCTGTTTTGCTAACAGCTTCTGCGGCTGCCCTTGGTTTTTTACCGATGGCCATTTCCACCAGTGCAGGGGCCGAAGTGCAACGTCCGCTGGCAACCGTAGTAATTGGCGGACTCTTTACTGCCACGGTGCTGACACTTTTGGTGCTTCCTGTGCTATATGCCCTTTTTGAAAGCCATAAAAAACCGATGGTGAAATTCAAGAGCAACAAAGCGATAATAATCGTGTTGCTAAGCGTTGTAACAGCATTTATGTCAACAGTCCGAGCACAGGAGAAACCAATGGGTTTAGAGGAAACGATTGCCTTGGCACTGGAAAACCATAAGGGCCTTAGGGCAGCTAACCTTCAAATGGCCCAGTCCGAAACACATATTGGAACCGCTTTTGATTTGGATAAAACTGAATTGTTTTATTCCTACGATCAAAATAATTTGACGATTGGAAATTTACCGCTTAATATATTGGGAGTACAACAAGACTTCTTGTTCCCAACGGTATATTTCGCTCAGAAAAAAGTGCATAAGGCAAGTCACCAACTGGCTTCGAGCAATTACCGAATTCAAGAAAAAATCATAAAACGACAAGTTACAATCGCTTTTTACCAGTATCGCTATGCCAAGGATAAAGAGACCATATATCGTCGTTTGGATAGTCTCTATCAAGATTTTGCCTATCGTGCACAACGCCGTTTTGAACTGGGTGAAACCAATTACCTAGAAAAAATTACGGCTTTCTCCAAACAACGGCAGTTACAAATTTCTTTAGAACAGGCTCAACAAGATGCCTATATTGCCTACAATGACCTTATCACCAATATTCAAGGACCTAGTGACATTGAGATAAAGGATGCCACTCTTGATAAAATAGCTTTTAATGCTTTTGATATCGCAGCAGGTCCAGAGATTAATTATTATAAAAATAGGATTGGTCTGGCCGATGCAAGGCGAAAACTTGCCGGCCAAAGGTTATTGCCCGATATTTCTTTCAGCTATTTTCAGGGGACCAACAGCACGGTCGATGGGAACCTGTACGGGTATCAGGCCGGATTAAAGATCCCACTGTTTTTTGGGGCACATACGGCACAGGTAAAAACCGCCAAAATGGAGGCTGAAATAGCGGCGATACAATTTGAGGAATATGAAATTCGGTTAACAGGCAGGTATACAACCTTGCAAGCAGCGTTGGAAAAGTCCAGGAAGGCCCTGGATTATTATGAGGGGGAAGGCAACACGCTTTCCCGGGAAATCATTAAAACGGCGGAGGGGAGCTTTCGAAATGGAGAGATTGATTTTTTCCAATACATACAAAGCATTGAAAACGCTTATGAGATACAACTCGATTGGCTCGATAATCTAAATGAATATAATCAAACGATGATCCAGTTGAATTATTTATCCTTGGAATAGCATATTCCAAGTACTGACAGGGCATTGCCCTACCTCAAACAATAAAAGGCATTGCCCTGTCTATCGACCATAGGTGCATTGCCCATCTTGAAGAAAAATATATTTATATCATGCTAAAAAGATACATATCCCTATGCACTATCGCGATGGCCGCGCTGCTTTCAAGCTGTGGAGAAGAGGGAAAAAAAACGACCGAAGCATTCCCGGAGAGCGCCAAAAATACGACCAATATCATTAAGCTATCACAGGAACAATTTGCAAGTAGCGGAATGATTCTGGGAAATTTGGAAGAGAAGAACGTCCCTACAACCATCACAACCAACGGGATAATCGATGTGCCTCCCGAAAACAAGGCGGTAGTGACTGCCTCGATGGGCGGTTATATCAAAAAGACACCTTTGCTCATTGGGGATATCGTAAAAAAAGGGCAGGTATTGGTCACCGTCGAGAATCCGAAATTTATTGCGTTGCAACAAGCGTATCTTGAGATAAAGGAACAACTAGCCTATTTAAAATCGGAATACGATCGGCAAAAACAGCTTATGGAAGAAAATATTACCTCGCAGAAATCTCTTTTAAAAGCTGAGAGTGCCTATAAGACTGCCAATGCCAAATATATCGGATTGCAAAAACAACTGGCTATGTTGAACATTGCTCCCGATGGGGTAGCCGAGGGGAATATCAGCTCTGTAGCTACTATTTTAGCCCCTATTAGCGGTAGTATTACTAAAATGGGCGTTACGAAGGGTACCTATGTATCACCGGCTACCTCAATTCTGGAGATCATTGATAACGATCACATTCATTTGGAGCTTTCCGTTTTCGAGAAAGACATTATGAAGGTGAAAAAGGGGCAATCCATACAATTTGAGATTCCTGAAGCATCCGAAAAACGTTTTGATGCCGAAGTGTATCTTGTAGGCACTTCGATAGGAGAAAACAGAACAATCAAAGTGCATGGCCATCTGATGGGTACTAGCGAGAACAACTTCCTAACCGGGATGTTCGTAAATGCCGAAATAATTACTGAAATAACCCCGGCCATGACCTTGCCATCCGAGGCTTTGGTTACGGTAGATGATACTACCTATGCCCTTTTATTGGTTCAAAAGAATGATAATGAACTACATTTTCGACAAATTCTGGTAGATGCGGGTATTACTTTTGCAGAATTCACCGTTATTAAGAATGTTGACCGGTTCAAAACCTCCGATCAGTTTTTGGTAAGGGGAGCTTTTGCTTTGCTGGGAGAATAACGAAAAACATGCATATCTTTAACACAGTTTTGCCCTAGCTTGAAATACCTTCAATTCATAACACTACTTTTTTTCACTGTTGTTTGTTGCTCCCAACAGCCTTATAAGCAGGCGCTTTCGCTGATGGGAAGTGATTT
The DNA here is from genome assembly GCA_947493175.1 of uncultured Flavobacteriaceae bacterium. Lineage (GTDB taxonomy): Bacteria > Bacteroidota > Bacteroidia > Flavobacteriales > Flavobacteriaceae > Pelagihabitans. The sequence continues at coordinate 170,655 of CANLQD010000004.1, forward strand.
CGAAATTACGGTGGTGGCTAAAGATTCAATAGCCGCCAACAATCAAATTGATAGGGCGATTGCGGAAATTCGCCGAATCGAAAAACTGATTTCCTCTTGGGATTCTACTTCGCAGACCTCTGAAATCAATCGAAATGCAGGTATAAAGGTGGTCAAAGTCGATAAGGAATTGTACGACCTTGTTGAAAGGGCCATCGGGATTTCTAAACTAACTGATGGGGCCTTTGATATTACGTATGCATCCATGGATCGAATTTGGCGTTTCGACGGTTCCATGACCCAGATGCCTACAACCGATAGCATTGAAGCATCGGTCTCCAAAGTAGGGTATGAGAACATTGTTTTAAACAAAAAAAACCAAACGGTTTTTTTAAAGTTGCCTGGGATGAAGATAGGCTTCGGCGCCATAGGTAAAGGGTATGCCGCCGATAAGGCGAAGTTGCTTTTGATTAAGAACGGGGTCTCTTCGGGAATCATTAACGCTTCCGGTGATATGAATACTTGGGGGGTGAGACCCAACGGCGAGCCATGGAAAGTGGCGATTACCAACCCAATGAATAAGAACAAGGCGTATGGAATGCTCCCTATTACAGATGGAGCCGTAGTAACCTCGGGTAATTACGAAAAGTTTGTTACCCTCAATAATAAGCGCTATTCCCATATTATCGACCCACGTACCGGGTATCCTGCCAGTGGTCTCATTAGCGTAACGGTTTTTGCGCCAAAGGCGGAATTGGCCGATGCCTTGGCCACTTCAGTCTTTGTAATGGGAAAGGAAGTGGGGTTGAGCCGGATCAATCAATTGCCAAAAGTAGAATGTGTCATTATCGATGAAAAAGGAACTCTTTTTACGTCGAACCATATAAAAATAGATACGTTATGATCAAACGTTTTGTGCTAGGCATCTGTTTCTGCTGTTTTTTAAACAGCTGTGTGGTGGTCAAGGAATATGAAAAGGTGAATCTAAACGACCCCGATATGGGCTTGATCGATAAGAAATGTGACCGGAACGTGTTGGTTGCCCACTCTTATCGCGAAGGAGCAGTGGGTGCGAACGGGGGTAAAACCGGAGGTGGTTGTGGCTGCAATTAATATCGATAGCATGTATTTGTATAGGAAAAAAGGGTTGTTATGGCTTTGTATTCTCCTGGTACAAGCTTTGGGTTTCTCCCAAGACCAACAAAACGATTCGCGGCAAGCCTATAAAAAGCGAGTGCTGGAAACAACTGAAATCGATTTTTTGTCGAGCTACTATGCACAAGATGGCGATAATGCCGCGGTGACAGGTGGTTTGGGCACTGAAGATTTGACCGATGCTACCGGAACCTTCATTATTTCAGTTCCCTTGAACGATGACGATGTACTTACCATAGATGCAGGTGTTTCGGCCTATACCTCGGCCTCATCGAGCAATGTAAACCCTTTTGACGGGAACAATCGGGCCGACCCTTTCGTAGCCAGTTCCGGTGCTTCCAGTGCCGACACCTGGGTAAACCTGACCGGCAGCTACAGCCATAGTTCGGACAATCGTAATGCTATATGGTCTGGACAATTATCCGTGTCCTCCGAATACGATTATTTTTCAATAGGTTTTGGTGGCAGTTATACAAAACTGTTCAACCAAAAGAATACGGAACTGAGCGTAAGTGTCAATGTTTTTCTGGATCAATGGAACGCCATTTACCCCTCGGAACTTCGGCCTTTTGGAACCAACGGTATCGGCTCTTTTCGGCAGAGCGAGATTGTTGGAAATACCGATTACAATCCAAATTTTAGTGAATTCGATAGCGAGGGTCGTAACTCCTATTCCCTGGGCATAGGCTTTTCACAGATCCTACATAAGAACGTTCAGGGTCTTTTGTCTTTGGATGTTGTACGGCAAGAAGGCTTGCTTTCGACCCCTTTCCAACGGGTCTACTTTGCCGATATTGAAGATGCGTTCATTGAAGGGTTCCACTTGGCCGATGATATCGAACGGCTTCCAGATAATCGTTTGAAGGTAGCCCTTGGCGGGCGGTTGAATTGGTTTGTGAACGAAACGATATCCCTACGGACCTATTACCGCTACTATTTCGATGATTGGGGTATCAGCTCCCATACCGCCAGCTTGGAAATTCCGATAAAGTTGACCGACGCTTTCACCCTATATCCTTCGTATCGTTTTTACAACCAAACAGCGGCTGACTATTTTGCACCCTACGAAACCCATTTGTCTACCCATTCTTTTTATACATCCGACTTCGATCTTTCGAAATACATAGCCAATCAATTTGGCTTTGGAATTTCATACACTGATATTTTCACCAAATTACATTTTTGGAACATCGGTTTTAAAAGTGCGGATTTTAAATTCTACCGATACGACCGGGACACTGCTTTTGGTTCCAATATCGCTACCGTCGGATTGAAGTTTGTAATGGATTAGAGGTTTAAGCAAGTTTAGCAAGAGCTGTTCTACAAGGAGAGGAAGCCCCTCAAAACTTGATAGGATTGTTTTTTGCAAAATCCTTCTCGGTAATGACTGTTCCGTTAATGGTTGTGGTGTCCCAGTCCTGAACTATTTTCCAACGGTTATCCAACTTTTGAAGTACGATGTGAAATTGCCCATAGGAATAGGTGGTGGAACCATTCTTATCTGTTGCAGCTATTCGATAAAAGCCTACCTCGTAAGAGGTGTTTTGATTGGTATGTCGGCTGTCGAACCAGAAATCCAAGGCCAGTTCGGTTCCTTTTGCCCTGTATTTTTTAAAACGTACCTCATTGGCCTCCCTAAAGGAATTTTCGGTATCGATTCCTTTTGGGGTTACCCTTAAGACTTCGGGACCATAAGTGTTGTTCAAGGCGGTCGCATCTAAGGTCTCAAAAGCATTTTGAAACGATTTCCAGACCGTGCTATCAATCTCACTTTGAATATATGCCACGTTCTTTTGTGAAAAAAGAATACCAGAAACGGAGACTAATAGTAAAAAGAGAAGTCTTTTTTTCATTTTTTGGTTCTTTTATAGCTATGAAGTCGAATAACCTACCCTAAACCTACATCCAAGGTCATCATAATAATAAAGCCGGCGACAAAGCCCATCGTCGCAATATCCGTATACTTGTCTTGCTGCGTTTCAGGAATGACTTCCTCTACGACTACAAAGATCATAGCACCAGCCGCAAAAGAAAGGGCATAGGGGAGAATAGGCTCAAAGGTCAATACGGCCCAGGCGCCTAGCACAGCGGCAATCGGTTCTACCGCGGCAGATGCCTGTCCGTAGACAAAACTCTTCCAACGACTAAGGCCTTGACGGCGCAAGGGCATGGCCACGGCAAATCCTTCGGGAAAATTTTGTAGCCCGATGCCCAATGCGAGGGCGACAGCCCCTCCGATACTGGCCCCTTCGAATCCGGCGGCTACCCCACCGAACAGCACACCTACGGCGAGGCCTTCTGGAATGTTGTGCAATGTAATGGCCAAGGTCAACAGCGTGGTACGATGCCATGGTGTTTTGATTCCCTCGCTTTCACTTTCCTTAAAATTAATATGTAGATGGGGTAATATCTTATCGAGTCCGAAGATAAACGCTGCACCTAACAAGAAGCCGACCGCGGCTGGGATCACCTTTACAAAACCCTCACCTTTGCTCATTTCGATACCAGGCGCCAACAGGCTCCAAAAACTGGCGGCGACCATAACGCCTCCTGTAAAGCCCAGCATACCATCGAGAACAGCTCTGTTCATTCCTTTGAACAAAAATACCAGGGCCGCACCTGCTGCGGTGAGTCCCCAAGTAAAAAGGGTTGCATAAAATGCCGCCAAAATAGGGTTGATCGATTCAAAATAGGCAATAATCTGTTCCATGGTTATTCCGTGATTTTTAAGTAGAGGTTGGTAGCGATTTGCTGTGAAATATGGAGGTCATTCCCTTTTATCCGAATAGATAGAGATCCATCGAACTCTTCCTTGTCAGTGACTAAAATGGTATCTCCCAAGGCAATGTTGTTCTTGTCCAAGAACTTAAGAAAAGGAGGAGAAGAATCTTTGACCCCAACGCAAATACCACTAGTACCAATCGGTACATCATTCAATATTTTTTTAATAGCTTTTTTAAATTCTCCCTTTTTGGAAGGGATAGGATCACCATGCGGATCAACTTGTGGGTAGCCTAACAACTTGTCCAAGCGGTCTACCAATTTTTCACTTTTAATATGTTCTAGCTGTTCGGCGACCTCATGTACTTCGTCCCAGGAAAAATCCAACTTATCTACTAAAAAAACCTCCCAAAGCCTATGTTTGCGAACTAGGGAAAGTGCTATTTTTTGACCGTATTGCGTAAGGCTCACCCCCTTGTACCTCTTGTAGTTGGCTACTCCTTTTTCCGAAAGCTTTTTGACCATATCGGTCACCGATGAAGGTTTGGTAGCCATTTTCTCGGCAACCGCATTGGTCGAGACCACGATGTTCTCGCCTTTGCCCAAATGATAAATGGCTTTAATATAATCTTCCTCGGAAAGCGTCATGTAATTTGACTCGATAATCGAGATTTAAAATGCTCCGACGCTTGCGTCGAAATTAAAATTGAATTTCCTATGAATATCTCGTGGGCTTGCCCCGAGGTTATTTACTTTAAGCAAAAATACATTTTTATATATAAAAACAAATATTTAGTTTTGTCTAAAATATATTTTTTAATGACCAAAAAAAGGAAAGGTACCCTCAGCACCGGGACTTATGTTTGGATGTTTTTTGTTTGTTTGGGTTTTTTTGGTAATGCCCAAAATGGTAGGATACAAGGTCTGGTCATAGATGACGAAGCTCCCGTTCCTTTTGCCAATGTTTACTTGAAAGGTACTACATGGGGGACTTCTTCGGAGGATGACGGAACCTATGTTTTAAAAAATATTCCGCCCGGCAGCTATGAATTGATTGCCTCTGTCATGGGTTACCAACCTTTTAGAAAGAAAGTTTTAGTTGGAAAAAACGAGCAACTGACCATTTCGATTACCTTGTTGAAAGCTGCTGAGCAATTGGAAGAAACGGTTGTAACGGGCACTTTAAAGGCGGTAAGTCGTTCTGAAAGCCCCGTTCCCGTCGAAGTCTATAGTCCAACTTTTTTGAAACAAAACCCTACGGCCAATATTTTTGAGGCTTTACAGAACGTGAATGGGGTACGTCCGCAAATCAACTGTAATGTTTGCAATACGGGCGACATACACATCAACGGATTGGAAGGCCCTTATACCTTGGTACTTATCGATGGGATGCCTATTGTAAGTGGTTTAGGTACGGTCTACGGCCTTTCAGGGATTCCCAATTCGCTTATTGAACAAATTGAAATTGTAAAAGGACCGGCTTCGAGTCTCTATGGAAGCGAGGCAGTGGGCGGTTTGATCAATATCATTACAAAGAATGCTTTAGAAGCCCCCGATCTTTTTGCAGATACCTTTGTGACCGGGTGGGGTGAATACAATGTTGATGTGGGAGCAAAAATAAATATCGGAAGAAAGAGCAACATGCTTCTGGGAGTAAACTATTTCAACTTCGATGAACTGGTCGATAATAATGGGGATAACTTTACCGATTTAACACTTCAGGATCGAATCTCCATTTTCCAAAAATGGAATTTTCAACGAAAAGACAATCGAATTTTTTCGTTGGCCGGACGCTTTTTTTACGAAGATCGCTGGGGGGGAGAACTACAATGGACTCCTGAATTTAGGGGAGGTGACGAGATTTATGGTGAAAGTATTTACACCCGGCGGTGGGAAATATTGGGCAGTTATCAACTTCCGGTAAAAGAAAAGCTGTTGTTTTCGTTCTCATATAACGATCATAGTCAGAATTCCGTTTACGGGGATATCCCCTATTTAGCAGACCAGCGAATCGGTTTTTCACAACTCACTTGGGACAAACGATGGGGAAAACATGACCTATTACTGGGAAGCGCCCTTCGATACAATTTTTACAACGACAATACACCGGCAACCGGGACAGCCGATGAGGTGGTCATTCCCAGTATATTCATCCAGGATGAAATCGGCTTGGCAGAAAAGCATTCCCTTTTACTAGGGCTACGCTACGATTACGACCAACGTCATGGGGCTATTTATACTCCAAGAACTGCCTATCGCTGGAAATTGACCGATAATGATATACTACGGTTGAACGCAGGCACCGGTTTTCGTGTGGTTAATTTATTTACCGAAGAGCATGCTGCGTTAACAGGGGCTCGTGATGTGATTGTGGCCGAAGCGTTAGAACCTGAGCGTTCGGTAAATGTGAATCTCAATTATTTAAAGAAAATCTATGCCGATAATGGTACCTTCGCCAGTATCGATGCCTCTTTGTTCTATACCAACTTTAGCAACGCCATTTTGCCCGATTATGATACCAACCCCAACCAAATTATCTATGACAATTTGGAAGGTACTGCAGTCTCTCAGGGCATTAGCGCCAATTTAGATGTGGTTTTCCCTTCCGGATTCAAGTTCTTGGTAGGAGCCACCTTTCAAGATGTGCGGCAAACCGAAAATGGAATTTCACAACGTCAGATTCTGACCGAGAGCTACACGGGAACTTGGAATTTTGGGTATACATTGAAACGCCTGAAGCTCAGCGTAGACTATACCGGAAACCTATATGGGCCCATGCGGCTGCCCATTTTAGGGGAGACAGACCCCAGAAGGGAGTTCTCTCCGGTTTGGAGCATTCAAAATGTACAATTCACGTACAAGGGTATCAAGGATTTTGAACTGTACGGAGGTGTCAAGAACTTGTTAGACTGGACCCCTAACCGTGGAAACGATTTTATTATTGCCCGGGCGAACGATCCATTCGACAAAGAGGTGGTATTTGATGCCGGCGGCGATGTCGTGGCTACAGTTGATAATCCTTTTGCCCTAACGTTCGACCCTTCTTATGTATATGGTCCCAATCAGGGTATTCGTGGGTTTTTTGGATTGCGGTATCGTTTGAATTAGGCCGAAAATCACCTTTAAGCCCATTGCTAACTGGCCTTAAAAAACAATACGAAGTACCAATGCGTATCTTTGCGGTCGACCACGATCAATATTGAAACCAACAGCTATCAATACACACTTCGATTATATCATCATAGGAGCTGGTGCGGCAGGACTCATGCTCGCCGATGCTATGAGGAAGGATGTCTTTTTTTCAAAAAAGAAAATACTGCTTTTAGATAGGGATGCCAAAAAAGCAAACGATCGTACCTGGTGTTTTTGGGAAAAGGGGGAAGGTATGTTCGACGATATCGTTCATACGACCTGGCCCTATATTTTTTTTGGGGGGAAAGCCTTCTCCAAGAAGTTTGATATTGTTCCTTATCGGTACAAAATGGTTCGCGGTATTGATTTTTACAAGACGTATTTAGATCGTATAGCATTATACCCCAATATTCATTTTAACCAAGAAGAGGTCGTCAATGTATTGGATGATGGCACCTTGGTTACGGTCGAAACCAGCATAAATAACTACACGGCAAAAAAGGTTTTAAACAGCATCTTTGATTATCGGATGGCGACGAAGCAGACGACTTATCCTGTATTACAACAGCATTTTGTAGGATGGTACGTGAAAACAACAAAAGCGGTTTTTGAACCGGATCAAGCTACTTATATGGACTTTTCGATCCCTCAAAAGGGAAATACTCGTTTTATGTACGTGCTCCCATTCTCAGAAACCGAGGCCTTGGTCGAATATACTTTGTTCAGCAAAGACTTGCTGCCCTCCGAGGAATATGAAATAGCGTTAAAAGCATACCTGAAAAATGAGCTGGGATGTAGCAGTTATGAAATAACCGATACGGAAAAGGGAAGTATTCCCATGACCTGCTATGATTTTCAAGAACACCATAGCCGCAATATCCGCTACATTGGTACAGCAGGGGGCTGGGCAAAGCCCAGTACGGGCTACACATTTATGAGCACTTCAAAAAAAATACCTGGACTGGTCGATTTTATAAAGACGGGAAAGGATTTTCGAAAACTCCGATTCAAAAATAGATTTTGGTATTATGACCTACTTTTATTAGACATATTGAGCGGTCATAATCATTTAGGGCAAGCAATTTTTGAGAGTTTGTTCAAGAATCGCTCTCCGCAATTGATATTCAAGTTCTTGGATGAACAAACGAGTTTTCTAGAAGATCTCCGTTTCATTTCGGGCCCTCGGAGCATGCCATTCATAAAGGCTATTTTTAAGAGACTGTTTTAGAGCCTGTTTAGGAATTTGTCAATCGTTTTGTTAGGTCTCTTTTTTCGCATTTTTTCGTTATAATCTTAAACCTTAGCGATGGCTATGCTTTAAAATTATGCCTCAAACTGCATCAAAAACAACCGCTAGCAATTCCACTACAAATTCCTAAACAGGCTCTTAGACCTTCCGGCGCATTAAATTTTCTCCGAATAGTTGCAGTAAGGCCTTTTTTTCTTTGGAAATTTTTAGGTGGTTCAGAACTTCAAAAGCCCGCTCCGTGTAATCGGCGATGGCCTCTTTGGTGCTTTTGGCTGCACCGCTGGCCTCAAAAATCTCCTTAATAGAATAAATTTTGTCTGCCGGGTTACTGGGTTGAATCGAAAAAAGATGCTCCAGTTCTCGCTGTTGTTCCGGGGTTCCCAATTCCAAGGATTTTAAATAGAGGTACGTTTTTTTATTCTCGATAATATCACCGCCCACTTGTTTTCCAAAGGTCTCTGGGTTTCCAAAAGCATCCAAATAATCATCTTTTAACTGAAATGCGATTCCCAAGTTGCGTCCGAATTGATAGATACCATCTTGATCGGTAAGCGAGGCCTTTGCAATGATGGCTCCCATTTTTAATGCGGCACCTACCAACACTGCGGTTTTGTATTCGATCATTTTTAGGTATTCGGGAATGGTTACATCATCCCGTGTTTCGAAATCGACGTCGTACTGTTGTCCTTCACACACCTGAATAGCCGTTTTGCTGAACAATTGTGCCAAACTACGAAATAAGGTCCCTTCATAGTTTTCGAACAACTGATACGCATTGATCAGCATTGCGTCTCCCGATAATATTCCCGTGTTTATATCCCATTTTTCATGTACGGTGGGGTTACCCCGTCTTAATGGGGCGTCGTCCATAATGTCGTCATGAACCAGCGAAAAATTGTGGAACACTTCGATCGCCAATGCCGCATCTAACGCTTTTTGATAATCGGTCCCAAATACTTCCGTTGCCATTAGGGTCAATACGGGTCTAAGGCGTTTTCCACCCAATTCTAGTATATAGATAATGGGCTCGTAGAGGTTTATAGGTTCCTTGGTTTGGATTTTCGAGTTGAGATACGTGATGAAGGCATCTCGGTAGTAATCTATAGAATGCATTAAAGCGGTTTTTTTCAAAAATACATCCTATTTTCATATACCTCTCTATCGCTACACATTTTCGTCTTTTTGAATTTTTTTAGGTTCAAAATGCAATAGATTAAAAAAGAGTCGTCTTTATTAATGAAGACGTTGATAAAATCGTTCGCATGGTTTCGGAAAACGAGAATCATCATAAACTGAACTCATTCTTTAAGGAAGAATATCATTCCTTGAAGGTCTATGTGACCTCAAGAATCGATGATGCTGCCGATCGGGATGCCGAAGACGTGATTCAGGATGTGGCGTTCAAACTGTTTTCGCGTGCCGATAGCTTATCGCCCATAGATAATATTGCAGGCTATGTCTACAATGCGATTAGAAACAAGGTAATAGACCTAATGCGTGTAAAAAGGTCCCATGTGTCTTTCGAGGACGAAATGGAACAGCGATTGATCGCCTTTACAGAAGTACTGTATGGGGAATCGGACAACTCCTATTCAGAAGAGATGAACATCGCGCTCAAAAGGGCAATCGTAAATCTAAAACCGGTATATCGCAATGTGATTACTGCCATCGATTTTGAAGGCTATAGCTATAAGGAACTGACTAAGGCGACCGGGATTCCGATCGGGACCTTAATGTCTAGAAGACATCGGGCCCTGTCATTTTTATTAAAAGAATTGGAAACAAAAAACAGCGGATAAAAATAAATCAAGAGATATGGAAAATTATGCAAAACATCATGTAAAAGGGAAGGTCGAAAAGTATATCAAGAAGGCTTTTAAAATTATTTTCTTTATGCTGGCAGCGGTCATATTCATCCTGTTGTTCGCCTATGTATTCATGCGATTATGGAATTGGCTGATGCCCGATATTTTTGATCTGGGAGCCATTACCTATTGGCAGGCCTTCGGTTTGTTGGTCTTGGCGAAGTTGGTCTTTGGCGGTTTTGGAGGTGGCCATAAGAATGGCCGAAAAAAAGGAAAGGGCGAGCGGTTCAAAAAAAGTTGGAAAGGCCGTTGTGGCGACGACTACTCAAAATGGAAGTTGTATGATCAGTTTTGGAAAGAAGAGGGGGAAAAGGCTTTTGAAAGCTACGTTCAACAAATACAACAGCAAAATGGAGGAGCAGATGGAGAAGTTCAGGAGAAATAGGAGAATAGTGATTCAAAATCGGTTCAGCTTTGGGTGGTACACTTCAACTACCGAAATAAACAATTCAGGAATTTCACCTTGCCGTATCAAGTTGCCAGAACTACTTTCGGACTAGTTTCCAGTTGTCTCGACGGGCATTTGTTTATAGAGAATGTTAAAAAAATGTAAAACTTTGGAAACTTTTAATGTTTTTATAGTTTCCGCCGTTATATTTGCGCCCGTTATGAAAGAGAAAATTCTGGAGAAAGCCACCGATATGTTTTTGACCCTTGGGTTTAAAAGCGTTACAATGGATGACATTGCCAACGAGATGGGGATATCCAAAAAAACGATTTATGCCCATTTTGAGAACAAGACCCATTTGGTCGATGAGAGTACGATGACGCTTTTCTGGAAAATTTCAGCAGGCATTGATGACATTATTGCATCACCGAAGAACCCGATTGAGGAGTTGTATGAAATCAAGAAGTTCGTAATGTGCCACCTAAAGGACGAGAAGTCATCACCACAATACCAGTTGCAAAAATATTATCCAAAGATCTATGATACGCTTCGGAACAAAGAATACGAGGTAATGTTCGATTCTGTGGTCGATAATATCAAGCGAGGAATGGAAATGGGTATCTACAGGGACAACCTGGATATCGATTTTGTGTCGCGCATCTATTATTCAGGAGCTTTTGCGATTAAGGACCATAAATTGTTTCCTGTAAGCGAATTTACGGCTGCTGAGCTGGAAGATTATTTTTTGGAGTATCATTTAAGGGGTATCGTTACCCCTAAGGGAAAAAATATATTGAACAAAATCATCAATTCAAATCAAGAATAAATGCGAAGTTATTTTTTATTCATTTTAGTTTTAGTGGTCACTGCTACGGGATTTTCCCAGGAGAAGACGTATAGCTTTACGTTAGAGGAAGCCGTTGCCTTTGCCTTAGAGAATAACTATAGTGCCATCAATGCAGATCGCGATATTATCGACGCGCAAAAACAAAAATGGGAGGTTATCGCTTCCGGTTTACCGCAGGTATCGGGTACTGTGAATTATCAAAACCAATTGAAGTTACCTATATCGCTAATACCCGCGGAATTTTTCGGAGGGGAGGTAGGCGATTTTGAGGAGGTCATTTTTGGGGTGCCCCAAACGCTCACGGCTACGGCTACGTTGCGGCAGAAGATTTTTGATGGCACCTACATCGTCGGGGTGCAGGCGACCAAGTCATTTTTGAGTTATAGTGCCAATACTAAGGAGAAAACACAACTAGATGTCCGTAAGGCGGTTACCGAAGCTTATGGCAATGTGTTATTGGCTAGGGAAAGTGTGGCCATCTTCGAAAAGAACAAGGCCAACTTGGAAAAAAATCTATTCGAGACCACCAAAATCTACGAGAATGGTCTGGGAGACGAAGAAAGTGTTGAGCAATTGCAAATCACCTTGTCCAATGTCGACAACCAGTTGAAAAATGCGATACGTTTAGAGGAAATTACCCTTCAAATGTTAAACCTGATGATGGGCATCGATATTGACGCTCCCACTCAATTAGAAGAGCAGCTCGATGATTTAACACAAAAACAGATGGCTTTTGAATTGGTTGATGACCCTTTCAATATAGAGAACAACGTGGATTATAAGTTGGCCATTAACTTAAACGAGCAGCGTTTCTACGAATGGAAACAAGCCAAGAGTAGGGCCTTGCCTAGTTTGGACGCATTTATTAACTATGGTAGCTCCGCTTTTGGAGATCGGTCCACTTTTCTAAACAGCGATCAACAGTGGTTCGATTTCTCTACTTTTGGGGTTGATTTAAACATACCCATTTTTAGCTCCCTTGGAAGAAGTGCTTCGACACAACGCGCTAAAATAGCGTTGGAAAAGGCCAAAACACAACTAGAAGAGGCAGAAGCTCAGATCAGACTTCAGGTAGAGCGAGCCAAAAGCGATTACATTTTGGCCATTGAGCAATACAATACTTCCAAGGATAATCTAGCCTTGGCGGAACGAATCGAAAACAAAAACCAGTTAAAATATACCGAGGGCATTGCCACCAGTTTTGAACTTCGACAAGCGCAGACACAATTGTACGATGCGCAGCAAGGTTATCTGCAGTCTATGGTCGATGTAATCAATAGAAAGACCGAACTCGAAACAGTTATGAATAATAAACTTTAAGTAAGGAACCCATCAATTTTAAAAATAAAACCGTAGCAATGAAAAAAATATTAACAATCACCTTTGCCGCCATTCTGCTTTCCTCTTGTGGGGGAAGTGCCGAGTCTTCTGTAAGCGATTTGATCGCACAAGGCGATTTGGAAGCCTTGCGGGCCAAAAAAACCGAAATAACGGAAAAACAAAAAGGGTTTGAAAAGGATTTGGAAATGCTAGATTCTGTAATCGCATCAAAAACAGGGGAAGAGAATCTACCCTTGGTTTCGACCTTACAGACCGAGACCGAACAGTTCGACCATTTTTTGGAGCTGCAAGGCGATGTAGAAACCAAGCAGAATGTTTTGATCTATCCTGAGATGCAAGGCACACTACAACGTGTATACGTCAAGGAAGGACAAAGGGTAAGCAAGGGCCAACTGTTGGCCACCATCGACGATGGCGGAGTGTCCAGTCAATTGGCGCAGTTAAAAACGCAGACCGAATTGGCTAAAACTACTTATGAGCGTCAAAAAAGGTTATGGGAGCAAAAAATAGGGTCCGAAATACAATATCTTCAGGCCAAAGCGACCTATGAAGCCAACAAAAATACCGTGAAGCAAGTACAGAGCCAGCTAGGTAAGTCGAGCATCCGCGCACCATTTTCAGGCATCATCGACGATGTAATCAAAGACCAAGGTACCGTAGTGGCGCCAGGAGCTGGATCTGAAGTATTTCGAATCGTTAATCTTTCCGATATGTATATCACGGTCGATGTTCCGGAAACCTATTTAGGAGGAATTACCAAAGGAAAACAAGCAAAAGTTTATTTCCCGGTCTTAGGAGATACGGTGGTCTCCAAAATTAGACAAACTGGCAACTTCATCAACCCTACCAATAGGGCCTTCAGTGTGGAAATTCCTGTTCCCAATAAGGAAGGAAACATCAAACCGAATTTGACTGCAAAAGTGAGCCTTAATGATTATAGCAGCGAAAAAGCGATTTTGGTCCCACAGGGGATCATCTCTGAAAATGCCGAAGGCCAACAATACCTATATGTGGCTGAAAATCCAGAAGATAATAAAGCTGTTGCACAACGACAGATCATCACTACAGGAAAAACACAGGGAACAAGAGTCGAGGTCCTATCCGGTATTGAACCGGGCGATTTGCTGATCAAAGAGGGCGCAAGAAGTGTTAAAGACGGTCAAACCGTGCAAATTTTAAATCAGTAAGTAGTCACTGGGGAGTAGCATTTAAAAGGAAAAGATGTCAGAAATTAAATTCGCCTTTGAAGACTTGAAGGTTTATGAGAAGAGCCTTGATTTCATAGATATGGTCTACGACATAACCTGCCTTTTTCCAAAGGAAGAAACATATCGGCTAACTTCTCAGTTTATAAGGGCAGCAAATTCCATTGCATTGAATATCGCAGAGGGCTCCGGAGATACGAATGCTCAGTTTAATAGGTATTTGACAATGGCGGCAAACTCGATAAGGGAATGTGTTGTGTGCTCAAAAATTGCCCAAAGACAAGACTATATTACCAAGGAGAATGAAAAGAAGCTAAGAGAAAAATTAGCCGAATTATCAAAAATGATAGTTGGCCTTCAAAAATATCTAACAAAAAAGTAGTTTGGACCTAGGAATGCAAGAGCTATTGACCAATGACTACCAACTAATTTCTATAAGATGAGTAAGCAGAAAAAAAACGTGAACAAAGAGTTTCGATTATCCTCTTGGGCGATCGACAATCCGTCGGTCATCTATGTGATGATTGCCCTGTTCTTATGGGTAGGTTTTAAGGCATATCAAGCAATGCCTCGGGAAGACTATCCCGAAATTGTCGAAACCAAAATTTATGTAAGCACCCTGTTTCCAGGTAATACGGCAGAGGATATCGAACGGTTGATTACCGACCCATTAGAGGATCAGCTAAAGAATGTGAGCAACGTGGTAGAAATTACCTCTACTTCGCAGGAAGATTACTCTATCATTACCGTCGAATTCGATGAGGACATTACGGTAGAACAAGCCGAACAAAAAGTGAAAGACGAGGTAGATGGCGAAAAAGCCAGTGAAGACTGGCCGACCTTCAATGGTGCAAAGGTAGAACCGAATATTTTCGATTTGAATTTGGCAGAATCCTTTCCCATCATGAATATCAATTTCACCGGGGACTACCCTGTGGAAAAGCTCAAGGAGTTTGCGGAGTACATGGAGGATGAGATTGAAAACCTTCAGGAAATCAAAGAGGTAGATATCAGGGGTGCACAGGAAAGAGAGGTAGAGGTTGCTGTGGATGTCTATAAGATGATGGCTGCCAAAGTAAGCTTCCAAGACGTCATAAACGCCATTGCAAACGGCAATATGACCATGTCGGCCGGGAACATCAAAACCAGCGAACAACGACGCACGATACGGGTATTGGGAGAAATAGAAAAACCGGAAGAGCTGAATGAATTTGTGGTGAAATCAGAAAACGGAGCCGTTTATTTGAAAGATATAGCCAAAGTTTCGTTTGATGAGGAGGATAAGACCACCTATGCGCGGGAATTTGGAGAGAGCGTAGTGATGCTCGACATCAAAAAACGATCGGGTAAAAATACCATAGCGGCTGCAGGTAAGATTCGCGAATTGGTCAAAAAAGCTCAGAACGACTATTATCCGGCAGATTTGAATATTTCCATAGCAAATGACTCTTCGGGGAGAACCTTGAACCAGGTAGACGATTTGGTGAATAACATTATTTTCGGAATCCTACTGGTGGTGACCGTATTAATGTTCTTCCTTGGGTTTAGAAACGCGCTGTTTGTAGGTTTCGCAATTCCAATGTCAATGTTTATCTCTTTTGCCGTCTTGAATCTACTGGGGTATACGCTCAATACCATGATCTTGTTCGGAATGATTATGGGCTTGGGAATGCTGGTCGACAATGGTATTGTGGTTGTAGAAAACGTGTATCGCCTAATGAGCGAGGGCATGTCTAGAACCGAAGCCGCAAAGAAGGGGATTGGTGAAATCGCCTTCCCAATTATCATTTCGACCGTGACAACTGTAGCTGCCTTCGTCCCTTTGGCCTTTTGGCCTGGTATATTTGGCCAGTTTATGATATTTTTCCCTGTAACCCTATCGGTTGTATTGGGCTCTTCGCTCTTCGTGGCCATCTTTATGAACTCCATGCTGGTTTCACAGTTTATGGATATCGAAGAAAAAGAACTGACGCTAAAGCAGTTGATTCGAATCAGTGCGATTTTGGGCGGATTGGGATTGTTTATCCTTATTTTCGGAGGCCCAATGCGAGGGTTGGGCAGTGTCATGGTCTTCACGGCCCTATTATTTTGGATATACAAATACGCCGTTAAAAAATGGGCGACCCGCTTTCAAACGAAAACCATGGTTCGTTTTGAAAACTGGTATGAAAAACGCATCAAACATGCCCTAAGGGGAGGTAATGTGTATTGGTATTTTGGCCTTACTGCCCTTTTGTTGGTCGGTACCTTTATGCTTTTTGGAATGTCGGTAGGGGCCGGTAGAACTAAAATCGAATTTTTTCCAGATAATACACCGAACGAAATCTATGTTTATATCGAGTATCCTGAAGGGACCTCCATCGAAAAAACCAACTTGCTTACCAAGGCTATCGAAGATCGGGTATATGGGGTGGTAAATCAGGACAAGTACAAAGACTCTAAAGGAGAGAGTTATTTAGTAGAGTCTGCTGTTTCCCAAGTAGGCGAAGGTGCTGGGAATCCGCAGACCGATGGCGGTTCCGCAGCTGAAATGCCACATCGGGGCAAGGTGACCGTATCGATGCGGGAGTTTAAATACAGAAACGGACTCGATACCGAGGATTTGAGGGCCGAGGTACAGCAAGATTTAACAGGTATTTATCCTGGGGTTTCCATCTCTGTTGAGAAGAATGCCGATGGTCCGCCCGCAGGGTATCCGGTGAATATAGAGTTAGAGGGAAAAGATTATGATGAGCTCATCAGTACCGCCGAAGACATCCGACGCTTCTTAAATTCGAAGAAT
This sequence comes from uncultured Flavobacteriaceae bacterium, assembly GCA_947493175.1. GTDB lineage: Bacteria > Bacteroidota > Bacteroidia > Flavobacteriales > Flavobacteriaceae > Pelagihabitans. Next base: position 187,319 of record CANLQD010000004.1, read on the forward strand.
ATTGCCTTTATTGAAGAGCTGAAGATCGATGTGAACAAGAGCAAACCTGGGATGCAGGTCATCGTAGATCGTCAGAAAGCAGGAGAGCTCGGTGTGGCGGTGGGTCAAGTAGGCACCCAATTGCGGCGCTCCTTGTTTGGAGAGAAAGCAGGTGTCTACAAGTTAGATGGGGAAGATTACGATATCAACGTTCGCTTCAAGGAAGACATTCGATTTGATAAAAATGCTCTTTTCAACCAAAATATCATTTTTAGAGACCAAGCTTCGGGGCAAATTAAGGAGGTGCCGGTCGCTGCAGTAGCAAAACAACGCAATTCCTCAGGCTTTAGTGCCATTAAGCATCGGGACGGGAATCGGGTCGTTACGGTGTATTCCGGCCTAAAAGCGGGAGGTAATCCGGCCCAGGTAGTAGATCAAGTACGAGCCGAAATGGAAAACTTCGACGGTATTCCCGATACGGTAAAAGTAGATTATACCGGAGAAATCGAGGAACAGAACAAACAAATGCAGTTTTTGGTCGGGGCCTTTTTTGGAGGGTTGTTTCTTATCATGCTTATTCTAATTTTCCAATTTGGGGGCATCTCCAAACCATTGATTATCATGATTGCTATCTTTTTAAGCTTTATTGGTGTTTTTGGCGGATTGATGATTACTGGCTGGTCGTTCGTTATCCTGATGACCATGATGGGTATTATTTCTCTGGCAGGTATCGTAGTGAACAATGGGGTGGTGTTGCTCGATTATACCCAAATTCTGATCGATCGGAGAAAAGTAACGTTAGGATTGGATGATAAGGATCTTTTGAACATGGAAGAAGTCACCAAGATTATTACGCAAGGAGGAAAAGCCCGTCTTCGGCCGGTGATTTTGACGGCGATTACAACGGTCTTAGGTTTGATTCCGCTGGCTATTGGTCTAAATATCGATTTCTTTTCGCTCTTCTCGGAGTTCAATCCAAAAATTTACATTGGAGGGGATAATGTAATCTTCTGGGGTCCCCTGGCATGGACGGTTATTTTCGGACTCATTGTGGCAACGTTTTTAACCTTGATCATTGTACCCGTACTATTTAATATTGTATATAGAATAAAAACAAGATTGCGGGGTACGAAAAAAGAAACTGCGAAAGAGGAGAAACTCTTGGAAAAGGCCGCTTAAAACACAAATTTATTTAATTGAATAGAAGATGAAGGCCCCGACGATACCGTTGGGGTTTTTTCGCTTCTTGATCAAAATCTATGCCCATTCAATAGTAGGTACTGGTGAATACTTCTTAAATTTGCGGCTTAAAAATATCCTACCATGTACAGAAGCCACAATTGCGGGGAATTACGGGAAACACATATCGACCAGAAAGTTAGGTTAGGCGGATGGGTGCAAAAAACAAGGGACAAAGGTTTCGTCACCTGGGTCGATTTAAGAGATCGGTACGGTGTCACCCAATTGGTATTTGATGAAGACCGCACCGCAAGCGATCTGATTGCAAAAGCTCGTGAATTGGGACGCGAATTTGTGGTACAGGCCATAGGAACCGTTATTGAAAGAGCCTCGAAGAACCCGAATATACCCACTGGTAATATTGAGGTATTGGTAGAGGAGCTGGTTATTTTGAACAATTCAAAAACACCCCCCTTTACGATTGAAGACGAGACCGATGGTGGCGAGGATCTTCGGATGAAATACCGCTATTTGGATATTCGAAGAAATCCGGTGAAGAACAATTTGATTTTCCGAAGCAAGGTTGCCATGGAGGTGCGTAAATACCTTTCCGATGAAGGTTTCATCGAAGTGGAGACACCATACCTAATCAAATCAACACCGGAGGGTGCGCGCGATTTTGTGGTCCCTAGCCGTATGAACGAAGGTCAGTTCTATGCCCTGCCCCAGTCTCCGCAGACTTTTAAGCAATTGTTGATGGTCGGAGGGTTGGACAAATACTTTCAAATCGTCAAATGTTTTCGAGACGAAGACCTACGTGCCGATAGACAACCGGAGTTTACGCAGATCGATTGCGAAATGGCCTTTGTAGAGCAAGAAGATATTCTAAATGCCTTTGAAGGCCTTACCAAACATCTTTTAAAAGAAATCAATGGGGTCGAAATCGATAAGTTTCCTCGAATGACCTTCGATGAGGCGATGAAAAAATATGGGAACGATAAACCCGACATCCGCTTTGGAATGGAGTTCGGGGAACTGAACGAAGTGGCGCAACACAAAGACTTCAACGTTTTTAACTCGGCAGAACTGGTGGTTGGCATCGCAGTTCCCGGGGCGAACTCCTATACCAGAAAAGATATCGATAAATTGATCGATTGGGTTCGAAGACCTCAGGTCGGGGCGAAAGGATTGGTATATGTTCGCTGCAACGAAGATGGAAGCTTCAAGTCCTCGGTCGATAAGTTCTATGATCAAGAAGATCTAGGAAAATGGGCCGAAACCACTGGGGCCAAAAAAGGAGATCTTATTTGTGTGCTTTCAGGAGAAACCACTAAAACAAGAACGCAATTGAGTGCCTTGCGTATGGAGTTGGCAGAACGACTGGGCCTTCGAAAACCGGAAGAATTTGCACCCCTCTGGGTCATCGACTTTCCCTTATTGGAGCTTGACGAGGAAACAGGTCATTACCATGCGATGCACCACCCCTTTACCTCGCCTAAACCTGGACAGTTAGAACTTCTAGAAACCGATCCAGGTGCTGTTCGTGCCAACGCCTATGATTTGGTGTTGAACGGGAACGAGATTGGCGGTGGGTCGATTCGTATTCATGATAAAGAAACACAGGGAACCATGTTCAAGCATTTGGGTTTTACCCCTGAGGAAGCAAAGGCGCAGTTCGGATTTTTAATGGATGCTTTTCAATACGGAGCACCTCCCCACGGTGGTATTGCTTTTGGATTGGATCGTTTGGTGGCTATTTTAGGAGGTCAGGAAACCATTAGAGACTTTATCGCCTTTCCCAAGAACAATAGTGGTCGTGATGTTATGATCGATGCTCCCGCCCCTATCGATTCAGAGCAGTTGACAGAACTAGGGTTAAAGCTCGATGTGCCGTTGAAATAGCCTTAACGGGCGTTCGTATATTTTTCCATATTTCAAGATGCTTCTTTGAGGATATGGTCTCGTTTTATCCTTATTTTTAGATCGATGAAAAAAGGAATTATAAAATGGGGCCTCTTTTTACTCTTAGGAATGGGGTTTTTGGTGACATCCGGTTTTGGATTGCTATATTACCAAGTACAGGGTCGTTTCGAGGTCGATGAGGAAAAATATCCATATCATGTTGGATATCTGTCCCCGGAAAACGCGGACTTTTCAAAAGACTTTGAACGTTGTAGCGATGAACTCCCGATCGGGTTTTACCACAGTACCGCTCCCCATATATATAATAATGGAAAACCTGCCTTTCAAGCATACATTCTTGCCAATTTTGAGAACGAACCCTATTCCGACAATGGCTATTTGAACCTTCGATTTTTGATTGACTGTGAGGGAGATTTAGGCGATTTGGAAGTGAATGAACTCAATACGGATTTGGAACTTACGGACTTGAGCGACGAATTGGTCAACGATTTGGTCGCCCTTGCCATGCGACCGGAGAATTGGGCATCGCTTAAAAAGAAAGAACCTCGTGATATGTATATGTACCTACTTTTTAAACTCGAAAATGGGAAAGTTGTCGAAATTATACCTTAGTGCGATTTCTTTACTGCTAAGTTGTTCCTGTTCGGATAAAAAGTCAGAAGCTGAAATTGTTCAAGATAAAGAACTGGCGGTAAAAACGTTTGAAGAGGGGTCGCATTTGCTTCAAGGCTCCCCCCAGAGCATGACCCGCATCGAAAAAGCCATTGCGTTAGATACTACCTATGCAGAGGCTATCAGGGAACTTTCGGTGGCCTATCTAAAAAGGGGGATGCCGCACAAATGGAAACCTATCTTCAATAGGGCCGTTAAACACGATGCAAAAACATGGCAACCTTATCGCGGTTATCTATATCTCTGGTTCTATCGCGACTATGAAAAGGCAATTGCCGATTTTAATGCGTCAGATACGTTAACCCCAAATTTCATAGACCAACCCCAGGGGCACAGTGTTGATTATTGGCGGGGTATTGCCTATTTGGGACTTAAGGATTATAAAAATTCCATTGCGTATTGGGATAAGCACATCAAAAAAGAAACTGAAGAAACCGGGGAAGATTGGGTAGAGATCAATGCGTTTTTATATCGAGGAATTGCCTACTATGAATCTGGAAATAAAGAAAAGGCCCTTGAGAATTTCAATAAGGTGATCCATTACTTCGAACAGTCGGCAGATGCCAAATACTATAAAGCAAAGATTTTGTTGGAAAACGGTGATAACAAAGGGGCCGAAGCCTTGGTCAACGAGGCGATCGCCGATTTTAACGCTGGTTTTTACAATAACAGAGCCTATGTAGAAACATTACGACAACTGTATCCGGTTCATTTGCAGACTTTAAAACAGAACATTCTTCGGTAGAATTAAATACCTTTACCCTACAGAAGGAGTAAAGTGCATGCCAATCCAACAACAGTCCCTTTTAGCACGTTTTTTAAAATGGAGGTATAAAAATATCTCTAACAAGACCTTTACCCAGATTTTGAGTGTCGGGGTAGGCTTGTTGGCAGGCTTGGCATCGGTGACCCTTAAAAATATCACTTACTTTATAGAATCCCTTTTGGAAAAGGGTATCTTGATATCGAACGGGCTCTATTTTGTACTTCCTATCATTGGCCTCACCTTGGTTTATTTGTACATAAAATTTGTACACAAAGAAAAACTGAACCACGCCATATCATCCATCTTGTTCGCACTCTCCCGGAAAAAAGCGGTCATCGCCCCAAAACAGATTTATACACAAATAATCGCTGCCCCCTTGACTGTTGGTTTTGGAGGCTCGGTGGGGTTGTTGGGTCCGGCAGTTGCGGCAGGTTCTGCCATTAGTTCCAACTTGGGAAGACTATTTCATATCAATGCAAAAACACGTTCGTTATTGATTGCATGTGCTTCTGCAGGGGCCATAGCTTCAATTTTTCAGTCGCCTATTGCCGCTATTATTTTTGCGGTGGAAGTGTTTAGTATGGATTTGACCCTTCTTTCGGTGCTTCCTTTGTTGCTTGCCTCGATATCGGGTGTACTCACTTCCTATTTTTTCTTGGGAAACGAAGTGCTTTTCAGCTATACGATTACCGAAAATTTTGAGGTAAAGGATACATTGTTTTATATCGTGTTGGGGGTCGGCACCGGTTTTGCCTCGATTTATTTTACCAAAATGTACTTTGGTATTACCAACCTATTCAAACCCTTAAAGAGTCCAAAATACAAGCTTTTGGTAGGCGGATTGGCCATCGGGACCATGCTTTACTTTATTCCTCCCTTGTATGGGGAAGGTTTTGGGTTTATCAACAACCTACTCGAAGGGAACCATGTAGCTGCATTGGGGCAAACACCTTTTGACTCCTATATAGACAATAGTTGGGTGGTTATTACCCTATTGTTCGGTATCACCGTCTTTAAGGCGGTCGCAATGACAACGACCCTGGCAGCCGGGGGTGCCGGGGGAACCTTTATACCCACCATGGTTATGGGGAGTGCGCTGGGAAATGTAGTCGCTAAAATTATCAACAACGCTGGCCTGGGTTTTGCGGTCTCTGAAAGTAATTTTACCTTAATAGGAATGGCCGGGCTCATTGCCGGGGTATTGCACGCTCCCTTAACGGCCATCTTTTTGATTGCCGAAATCACCGGCGGGTATGCGCTGTTCGTGCCGCTTATGATAACCGCTACGATTTCATATTTAATCATGAAAAATGCGATGGACCACACCATTTATACAAAAGAGCTGGCCGAGAGCGGAGCATTGTTGACCCATAATAAAGATCAATCCGTTTTGACCCTCATGCGGTTAGACGATGTTATTGAGGATAATTTTAAAACGGTGAGCCCAGGAATGACGTTGGGCGAGATGTTACATGGGTCCGTCGCCAAATCTACACGAAATATTTTTCCGGTGGTCGATGAAAAAAATGCACTGGTGGGTATTGTTTTGCTAGATGATATTCGAGAGTTCATGTTCGATACGAACCTCTATGAAAGTACTAAAGTAGAGACTTTTATGCACAATGCTCCTGAACATATCTTTTATGGGAAAGATGATATGAAAAAGGTGATGCAAAAGTTTCAGGATAGTGGCGCATGGAATTTACCGGTCGTAAAAGACGGCGCATACTACGGTTTTGTATCCAAATCCAAAATGTTAACGGCCTATCGAAAAGAGCTGGTCAGTTTTACCGAACAATAAGAAAGATGGAAAATAGGGAGAAGAAAGTAGCATAAGGGAGTAGTAAATAAGCTCGGGGCCTTCGTCCGCCGAAACGGCCATGTGAAGGCGTGACAAGCCCACAAGGCATTCGTAGAAATTTAATTTCTACGCGGGCGTCGGAGTATTTTAATCTCGATTATCGAGTAAAACAAAACGGTCCAAGAATGAACCAAATTGGGGAATAAGGCGAAAAACCACTTTTGGGCTTAGTGTTAACAGGCCTTAGCATATTCTTTATTTTCTACCAACATATCATATCATGAAATACATCATTGTGCTTATCGTAATCGCATCATTTGCCTCTATTATCTATGGTTTTTCATTGAAAGAGGAACAGGTCGACCTTTCCCATAAGTTTATCGGAGGAGGAGTGGTCGGACTTTTCCTCGTTGCCATGCCTCTTTTTTTAATAAAGGAAAGCAAAGGAAAAAAAATGAAAGATTACATGCTAACGGAGGAAAACATTCGAAAAATGAATGCTAAAGAAAAGGAAAACACTGATAATCAATAATTTTGAACAAAAATCAAGTTCATTTTGGTCAGGCAATCGGAAAAAATTATAAATTAGTAAGGCAAACGTTTTATTACTTAATTTTTAATCGGCATGACTGGAACAGTAAAATTTTTCAATGAATCCAAAGGATATGGTTTCATTACCAATGACGAGACCGGGAAAGACATCTTTGTTCACGCGACCGCACTGAACGGCACCCAATTGAACGAAGGCGACAAAGTGGAGTACGAAGAGGAAGAAGGAAGAAAAGGAATTGTTGCCGCGCAAGTGCAAGTGGTCGGATAACCATATTGTATTCTTGAATGACCTAACCCCGACCGTTGTGTTGGGGTTTTTTAATTTCAAACCTTTCTAAGAGCAAATGAGGACGCAAGGGAGAGAAAAAATTGAGAAAAAAAACCTTTGGGGTCTCAGTAGCAGGGCGGTTGTTTCGTGCCGATTAATACCGCACAAAGCGTTTCCCTTTTGGGGAGCGCCAGAAAGGTACTAGTTCAAGTTTCTTCTTTGGATAAAAAATCGCTTTAGCAGATCTGCTGCTTCGTTTTCCATGATACCTCCTATCATTTTGGTTTTTGGGTGCAGCTTTGTCCCCATTACGGTGCAGCCCCGATGGCTATCTGCTGCTCCGTAAACAATTTTTGAAATTTGGCTCCAGTAGAGGGCCCCGGCACACATTTGGCAAGGTTCCAGGGTAACATAGAGGGTACAGCCTTTTAAGTACTTTCCGCCCAGAAAATTTGCCGCTGCCGTTATCGCCTGCATTTCTGCATGGGCCGTTACGTCGTTGAGTTGTTCGGTAAGGTTGTGTGCCCTGGCAATAATACGATCTTGTACCGTAATCACCGCTCCTATAGGTACCTCGCCCTTCTCATAAGCGGTTTCGGCCTCCTGTAAGGCCTTCTTCATAAAGTAGGAATCATCAAAAGGTAAGACCATCATCTGCATTTAAAGCGCAATAGTAGTGAATAATATTTTTGGGCACAAAAAAACCCCGACAGGGTATTGTCAGGGTTTGCCTTAAAGGAAATTCGGCCATTACTTTTCGAAGTAGTACTTATAGGTGTTATCCGTAACTCCGTCACCGTCATAATCATCCACTTCAATGAGAATAAAACTGTTCCCATTGATTTGGGCCGTACCGTCATAAACAAGGTCGGCATCTCCGTTTTCCGCAGTGCCCGTTTCGGTTTCCCCATCCTCGTCTATAGAATACGAATATTCTACCAATGTTAGGCGGTCCTCTGAACTTACATATGCCCAGTTGCCATTGCTTTGATAACGGAAAACAGTATCGTCCGTATAAGCTAGTTCACACTGATTAAAAGCCTCTTCATCGTAATTTTGATCACTACCTTTAAAATCGATTACAAAAGACCCATCTGATTTCAACTCCAAAATCCCGTATTCCTGAGTATAACAAACAGACATTTCTACTTCTTCTCCATTTTCACAGGAAGATGTCCACTCATCACAATCGGGATCGCCTAAGTTGTATACATTTGTTTCTCCTTCATAGGTATATTCTTCTTTAACCAGCTCCCATTTACCAACTACGGCGTCGCTACCACCCCAGCTTTCCACTGTTACACAGACCTCGCTTGGATTACTGATATTTCCTTCTTGGTCATATACACAGATGACATAGCAAAAAGTGCCAGGCTCTATTTGGGCATTAAAGTCTACATCAACGTTCGCTTCGTCCACTTTGGCTACTAGTTGATCAATATTCTTTTTAAAGATGCTTCTCTTAGCGGCTTTTTTAAAGGAAAAATCCGATGAAATATCAATATCATAGTAACTATCGGCAACAGTGCCATCATTGGATTTGAACTGTAGATAGGCACCAACGATATCGCCATCTGAACTTAAGGGAATGTTAAACCCCTCGTTCAAAAAAGCGGTTTCCCCTGCTTTTGAAATGTCTAAGGAAATGGCTCCGTTTGGGGTGGGAGGCATCCCTTCCATCTTGGAACCTCCTTCGATCAATACGTTATCGGCTACGGTATTCGCCTCTAAAGGTGTTTGTTCTAACTGCTCGGCCTGTTCTTCCAGTTGTGATGAATTACCTCCATCGTCGTCTTTTCCGCAAGAGGTGGCAATCAATAAGGCCGCTACTAGGGCCGATCTAAAAATGATTTTCATGTTTGATTATTTAATAGGTGTGTACAGAAGGGAACGTCTTATTTTCCCAAATCATACGAATTGATAGCCCGATGTTGTGAATCCATAAAAAAGCATCGCGAAACCCTTAAAAAACGTAGTTTTGTATCTTCAAATTCCACGAGGTGTCTGCAACAATCCTTTCACAGATCAATTCGCCAAAAGACCTGCGTAAACTCGCTGTGGCAGAACTGCCTCAACTTGCACAAGAACTTAGAAACTTTATCGTTGAGATCGTAGCGACCAAAGAGGGGCACTTAGGTGCCAGTCTAGGTGTGGTAGAATTGACCATTGTACTGCATTATTTGTTTGACACCCCTGAAGACCGACTGATTTGGGATGTAGGCCACCAAGCCTACGGCCATAAAATCCTAACAGGGCGTAAAGATGTATTTCATACAAACCGCCAACTGCAGGGCATTAGCGGTTTTCCAAAAAGATCTGAAAGCATCTACGATGCTTTTGGAACCGGTCATAGTTCTACCTCTATATCGGCCATTTTAGGGATGGCTATTGCTTCACATCTCCAAGGGGAAACCGACCGACAACATATTGCCGTCATTGGCGATGCCTCTATCGCGAGCGGAATGGCCTTTGAAGGGCTCAACCATGCCGGGGTTACCGATGCCAATATCCTGATTATCCTAAACGACAATGCCATCGGAATAGATCCGAGCGTGGGGGCACTTAAGAAGTACCTGACCAATGTGAAAAAGGGGAGTGCCAAGGATGAGAATATCTTCGAATGTTTGAATTTTGATTATTCCGGACCGGTAGATGGGCACGATTTCAATGCATTGATCGAAGCGCTACAACGGGTAAAGGCAATTAACGGACCGCGTTTGTTGCATGTAATTACCACCAAGGGAAAAGGGCTTCGACAAGCAGAGGAGCAACAGGTAACGTACCATGCTCCTGGCAAGTTCGATCAGCATACAGGAGAATTGTTTATAAAACCACAAGAGAAGCGACCCCCCAAGTATCAGGATGTATTTGGGCACACAATCGTAGAACTTGCGAAAAAGAATCAAAAAATCGTAGGGATTACCCCGGCTATGCCCACTGGGAGTTCACTTAAATTTATGATGCAAGAGATTCCCGATCGTGCTTTTGATGTGGGCATTGCCGAGCAACATGCCGTGACCATGGCAGCCGGGTTGGCTGTAGAAGGCATGATTCCTTTTTGTACCATTTATTCAACCTTTCTACAACGCGCCTATGATCAGGTTATCCATGATGTGGCCTTGCAAAACCTCCCGGTCATTTTCTGTTTGGATCGCGCAGGAATCGTCGGGGAAGATGGGGCGACCCATCACGGAGTGTTCGACATCACCTACTTGCGGTGTATTCCAAACTTGATCATTTTTGCACCTCTCAATGAAACGGAACTGCGCAATATGATGTACACTGCCCAATTGGGGCTCGAACATCCTATTGCCATTCGATACCCAAGAGGTAGGGGTGTTCAACTTCAATGGCAGGATCCTTTCGAGAAAATTCCTATCGGGGTTTCCACCGCGTTGCGAAAGGGTACGAAAATTGCAGTGCTTTCTATCGGACATATTGGAAATATCGTTGCGGATGTCATCGACGAAATTGATGAATTGAAACAAATCGGTCATTACAACATGCGCTTCGTAAAACCATTGGATAAAAAACTTCTTTTGAAGATCTTTGGAACCTATGAGCGCGTAGTTACTATAGAGGATGGTTGCAAGTTGGGGGGGTTCGGGAGTGCTATATTAGAGTTTGCCAATGAGAATAAAGTCGCGAACAACATTACAATTTTAGGAATCGATGATGTGTTCTTGGGGCAAGGTACGGCCCATGAACTGAGGGAAATGGCCCATATTGGACCAGCAGCGATCAAGAAACAACTAATGCTTTTACTAAATGCCAAAAAACACGATTAGAAAAATTACAGTGGCTCTGGTGTTCATTCTTGTAACGACACCTTTCATCTTCGCCCAAGACTCGATTCCTCCTAAGAAGAAGGTCGATTCGGTAATAGTTCCTAGCATTCCGCCAAAGCGAAAAGCAGATACTGTGGTGGTCGACACCCTGGCGATCGATACCACGATTGTAGATACCTTGGTTATCAGAAGGCGTCAAGAACGCATAAAAAATATTAAAAAAGGGGTTGCCTTGAATACTTCGGTCATCTCGTTCAAAAAAACAAAACCGTTGGATGAGGGATACTCGAAGTTTCAAATGCCTTCATTTTGGCAGAAAATAAACCTATTGGGGCTGAATTTTAGTGAAGCTGCATTCGTAAATTGGAATGCAGGGGGTACCACTTCGATAACAGCCTTGGCAAATGCACGGTTTGAACGCAATTATAAGTTCCGTTATATTTCATGGGAGAACTATTTGGAGATGCGCTATGGTGTTAACCTTCAGGAAGGCCAAAAATTGCGAAAAACAGAAGATGCTGTTCGAATAAGTTCTACTTTCGGGTATCGACGCGATACGATCAGTAATTGGTACTATTCGGCAAAGGCCAATTTTAACACACAATTTTCAGACGGTTTTAAATATCCGGATCGGGAAAATGCAGTTTCAAGACCGCTGTCTCCCGGTTACTTCTTTTTGGGTGCGGGAGCCAGTTATATTTCCAAGGAACGTCGATTCAACTTATACATCTCTCCTATTACGCAGAAAGCTACTTTGGTTCTTGATCAGAACTTGGCCGATAAGGGAGCTTTTGGTGTGCAGAAAGCCATATTGGATGCTGATGGCAATGTTTTGCAAGAAGGAGAAAACGTATTCCTGGAACTTGGTTTTCTGATTACCAATAGCTGGGAATCCCAACTGTATAAGAATATGGGGGTAAAGCACCGACTTAGCTTGTATACCGATTATCTGCAAAGTTTTGGAAATGTGGATGTAGATTGGGAGTTGAACGTAGAACTTCGGGTAAACGAATACATCGTTACCCAAATAGGGACGCACTTGATTTACGACGATGATATCTTATTTGATGAGGTTAGGAACGAGGAAGGAACCATTACCGACCCCGGAGAACCTCGATTGCAGTTCAAACAAGTGTTAGGGGTTGGGGTATCTTACAATTTCTAGCTTTTTAGTAAGGTTAAGGCAGGTTTCCACGTTCTTCAGAATTTTAATTTCATTTTTATTCGTGAGCTTGCCCCGAGGTAGTTTACTTGTAAAAAATCACAACAGCATCGTACAAAGTCCTTTGATCTTACAATTGTTTCCCCATTATTTTATTATGAATATGTACCGCGGCACTATCGGAAAGGCTTGCGACATAACAACAGGTGTTCAGTAAAATAGTATAGTCGGATACTTGGGTCCTCTGATAAAACTCGGGTAGTGTTCGAATCATAAGGGTATCGTAGTTCGATGCATCACCATTCTTAGATTTGATCAAGGCATTGGTATACACTTCTAAAATGTCGGAAATGATTTTATATCCCGCGATTTCCTTTTCAATAACCTCCTGTGATTGATAGATTTCACGAACACTCAATGAAATTATATCTTTTATCTGCGCCTTGTACTTGCTTTGATCCAATAGGGAAACCTCAAAGGAGCCATGGAGAATAGCCTCTTCGTTCGCAAGAAAGATATCGATAGCATCGTTGATAAGGGTGTTGATGGCCAACGCCCTGAGGTAACTCAATCTGTCCGCTTTGTAGGCAAGGGAATTATATTTTTGGGTGTTGATGCTGTCTTTGACCAGTTTTATGAGATACTCCAATGCAAAATCCTCCGAAATTAATCCAAGATTGATACCATCTTCAAAGTCGATAATGGTATAGCAGATATCGTCAGCGGCTTCGACTAAAAAGGTCAAAGGATGTCGTGCGAACGAAATATCATTTTCTGTTCTAGTAGGTCGTAATCCCAGCTCATCTGCTATAGTTTTAAAAGCATTCTTTTCAGATTGAAAAAAGCCGAACTTTTTGTCCGCAATATGTTGAGTAGGCTTTTTGGGCAATGATTCCTTCGGATATTTCATAAAGGCTCCCAAAGTAGCGTAACTGAGTCGCAGACCGCCCTCGACCCCTTCTCTTGGTTCGGTCAAGAGTTTAAAACCGTTGGCGTTGCCCTCGAAATCAATGATGTCCTGATATTCTTTTTCTGATAACAGAGCACGATACTGCTGCCCGTTTCCCGTTTTAAAATATTCACCGATCGCTTTCTCCCCACTATGCCCAAAAGGCGGGTTGCCAATGTCGTGTGCAAGGGCGGCGGCGGCCACGATGGCTCCAAAATCATTAAAGCGATAACCGTGGAGTGCTTCTAAATGTGGGTGTTTTTCTAAAAGTCTCTTGCCGGCCCTGCGACCTAAACTACGGCCCACCACCGATACTTCGAGACTGTGGGTCAATCGAGTATGTACGAAGTCGGTTTTTGAAAGCGGAATCACTTGGGTTTTATCCTGTAAACTTCGAAAGGCCGACGAAAAGATGATGCGATCGTAATCGACCTCGAAACCCAAACGGGTTTCGTCTTGCTCCTTCCGAAGACGTTTATGGGTATCGCCGTGTCGCTTTAAGGAGAGTAAAGTTTCCCAGTTCATGTGCTGCGTTTAATAGGTTGCAAGATACATTTTTTGCATATCACTGCTTTCAAGAACCCGATATGCTAACAATGTCATAAATAACATTAAAAAACATGCTAGTTTAATCTATAGTTAACCATAGCTTAACCTTACTTGTTTTTATTTGCACTTTAAGAGATGGTGTTTATGAAAAATGGAATTCTTTTAATGATGTTGTTTCTTTGTGGTGCTATTTTCGCACAAAGCGGGGGTACGATTAAAGGGCATATCATCGATTTGCAAGCAAATGGGGAGCCATTGTTGTTTGCAACTGTTCATTTGAAGAATAGCGATACCAAAACAGAGACCAATTTCAATGGCAACTTTGAGTTGTCGGGAATTATCCCGGGAAAATATATGTTAGAGGTTTCCTTTGCAGGATATGAACCACTTGAAGTTCCTGTTGAAATTGTTGAAAACCAAATCACAAGAGTTGATAGGGGAATGAAAGCAAAGGCGATTAGTCTGGCAGATATAGGCGAAATCGTTTCGGTTGCCACCGAACTGCACGTTTCCAGTATCGACAACAAGAAGTAATAGAAGTAATTAGTATAAAAAAAACTCCGTAGCATATAATGCTACGGAGTTTTTTCGTTAGAACCATTTGTTCTGCAAAACCTAGTTTTTCGTAACGACGGGGGATTTCGTTTTCGAATCGACCACGCTTGCGATGGTATTGTTATTAAACTCTACTTCTTTTTGGTTTCCGTTGGCCCAAAAATACCATGTGCCCGTTCGAACACCTTTATTATAGGTGCCCAGGGAAATCTTTTCACCTACTTCGTTATAGCTTGCCCATTCCCCATGCAGTTTTCCCGCAAGATCAAAGGTGCCTTCTTGACTTATCTTTCCGTTATCGTGGTAATAGGTTACCTCGATTAGATTAGTTTCTTTATTCAACTTTGCATCCCGCTCTTTCTGTGCATAGCCCATGGTTACGGCTACTAAAAAGAAGAGTGTCATCACAACATTTTTCATAGTAAGAAATTTTATTCCCATCCAAAGGTAGTTATTTTTACGTTTAAAAAACAATTTGTTTACATTAAATTTACATTAGAAACGTTGAAATCGGCCTTTTATTGTACCCAACCCCTTTATTTTCGGTATTAAGCAGCATCTATTTTACCCAAATACCTGTGTGAATAGGTGTTAGACCCTATTTGGTTTATAGATTTTGGCTCAAAAACACTGCAATCGCTGTAAATTACTTAGATAACCCCTTTATGTGGCTATAATGCAAGTGGTCTTTCATCTAATTTTCATAACCTTAATTTAACATAGTTCATAAATTATAGTAGCACTTTTGTGCTTATTTGAAATTGAATGGGCGAAAACCTTTACTTCTTTATGATCGTCGCTTTGGCGGTCTTGGCGATTACCGATTTGGTAGTGGGTGTTAGTAATGACGCGGTGAATTTTCTCAATTCGGCAATTGGCTCAAAAGCTATTTCTTTTCGTACGATCATGATTGTTGCCAGTGTCGGTATTGCTTTCGGCGCTATCTCTTCAAGTGGTATGATGGAAGTTGCCCGAAAAGGTATCTTTAATCCGGAACAGTTTGTCTTTTCGGAGATCATGATCATTTTCATGGCGGTTATGATTACCGATATTTTATTGTTGGATTTCTTCAATACATTGGGGATGCCCACCTCAACCACCGTGTCGATTGTTTTTGAGTTGCTTGGCGCTGCCGTCGCAATATCACTGGTAAAGATTTTTAATTTAGGTGGTGGTTTTCAGGAACTGTCACAATTTATTAATACGGAGAAAGCGACCCAAATAATTCTGGGAATCCTACTTTCGGTAGTAGTAGCCTTTAGTGTAGGGGCACTGGTACAGTTCATAAGCCGTATTTTGATATCGTTCAAATTTCAAGAGAAGCCCAAATGGGTCGGAGCTGTTTTTGGAGGGTTTGCAATTACGGCGATCATCTATTTTATTTTGGTGAAGGGCCTCAAAAGTGCCGCAATTTTAAGTGGTAGTGCCACTGAGTGGATAGCACAGCACCAAGAGCTGTTTCTAGTCGGAAACTTTGTGGTATGGACATTGATTTCTTGGTTGGTGACCGCACTTTTCAAGGTTAGTATCTATAAGATAATCATTGTTTTGGGAACCTTTGCCCTTGCAATGGCGTTTGCAGGGAACGATTTGGTGAACTTCATTGGGGTACCCTTGGCGGCCCTGGAATCTTTTAATTCCTGGAGCGTTTCGGGAGAATTGGCTGAAAACTTTACGATGGAAGGTCTTACATCGGCAGTTCGCACGCCTACTTATCTCTTATTGGCCTCAGGAGTCATTATGGTTGTGACACTGTGGTTTTCATCAAAAGCAAAGGCTGTTGTGAAAACGAGTGTTGATCTTTCAAGACAAGATGAAGGCGACGAACGTTTTAGCCCTAATTTTTTGTCGCGTCAAATTGTAAAGTATTCGATCAGGGCTTCAGAGAACCTTGCAGGTATTGTCCCGGTTTCCATATCCAAAAAGATTGATGCACAGTTCGAAAAACCCTATGTCTACGTTCCCAAAAGTAAGGCGCAGGACTTGCCCGCTTTCGATTTGGTTCGAGCCTCGGTCAATTTAATGGTGGCCAGTGTGTTGATTTCCGTGGCGACCAGTATGAAATTGCCGCTCTCTACTACCTACGTTACCTTTATGGTCGCAATGGGTACTTCACTGGCTGACAGGGCTTGGGGCCCTGAAAGTGCGGTATATCGAGTGGCAGGTGTCTTAAATGTTATAGGGGGATGGTTTTTTACCGCCCTTAGTGCTTTTGTAGCCGCGGCCATTATTGCTTACATCATTCATCTTGGAGGCTTTGCAGCGATTGTGGTACTATTGCTTTTAGCCTTTTTGTTGATAGGTAAAAACTACATATCCCATAACAAGAAGGTTAAGGAGACCAAGCTCGAAGAAAAGTTGCAAAAGGCCGAAAGTAATTCAATAATAGGGGTCATGGAAGAAAGTTCGGCCAATATTTCCATGGCCATTAGAAGGGCCAACAAAATTTATACCCAAACCATTGACGGACTCGCAAAACACGATGTGGATCGATTGAAAAAAAGCAAGCGGGGCATTCAAAAATTGAACAATGAGGTAGAGGGGCTAAGAGACAATATTTTCTACTTTATTAAAAATCTCGATGATTCGAGCGTAGGTACCAGTAATTTCTATATAACGGTACTAAGCTATTTACAGGATATGACCCAGTCGTTGGAATATATCTCCAAAGCTAGTTTTAAACATGTAAATAACAATCATAAAAAGCTTCGTTTTAATCAGATAAAGGACTTGAAAGAGACCGATGGATTTATAGAGCAGTTCTTTGGGGATATCGAAGTACTGTTCGGTCAAAAAGAATTTCCCGGACTTACTCAATTGATTACCGATAATCAGAATCTTTTTGAGAAGGTGGGCCAAAAAATCCAAAAACAGGTCGAGCGTACCCGATCAGATGAATCAAGTCCTAAAAATACTGCCTTGTATTTTAGTTTATTGTTAGAGACAAAGGATTTGCTCGTAGCAACAATGAATTTATTGGAGATTTACAATGAGTACGCAGAAGAGTAGTAAGATTGAACATCTTCTTCACCATGTTGTTTCTTATCCGATAAAGTGATGTTTACTCCTAAAAGAAGATCAAGCCTATGATTATTAAATACGTTGTGCTGATTTCGGTGATTATGTTAAATGAATCGCTGTTGGCCCAAACCTTTACTGGTGAAGACTTGCTGAATAAGGCTATCGAATACCACGATCCAAATGGAGAATGGTCTTCTTTTCATGGAACGTTGTCTGTTACAATGACCACGCCCGATGCGAAAGAAAGAATCAGTACCATTGTTTTTGATTTACCTCGTGAATATTTCAAATTGACCTCGGTGAGAGAAGGCACTACCTTGGATATGACCTTGAAAAAAGATTCCTGTGCTTTGGCCTTAAACGGGAATAGGTCCTTTTCGGAACAGGCGGCGAAGAAAAATCGCCTAAGCTGTGGGAGAGCTCGTATGATGAAGAATTACTACACTTATCTCTACGGACTGCCTATGAAATTGAAAGACCCAGGTACGATTATTGATTCAAAAGTACGTCGTAAGACTTTTAAGGGGAAGGAGTATCTGGTGCTAAAAGCTACGTATGAAAAAGAGGTTGGTAGAGATATTTGGTATTTCTATTTTGACCCTGAATCCTATGCGATGCAGGTCTATCAATTTTTTCCCGATGAGGCCAAAAATGATGGGGAGTATATTTTGCTTTCAGGAATCCAAGAGGTATCCCAAATGAAGATTCCGAAAATTCGCGCATGGCATTATAATAAGGACAATGGCTATCTAGGGACAGATTCGCTCACCAGCGGTGGCTTGTTGGTAGACGACTAGTATGCTGTATCATTTCTTTACCTGTCGCACCAATTCCAAGGTAGTACTATATACACTGTCTCCCTGCATCTTTGCTTTTAACCAGGCATAAAAGCTCATGACAAATACATCTTCTCGCTCTCTGCCGACCCATGTAAAAGAATGCTGTACCCTATCCTTAAAAGCTGGGGTTTTCACCAGTTTTGGGTCTTCGTAGTACCGACCGGCCAAATGAATAAACTTAAGTACCCGTTTTTCCCCGATATGTTTCAGTCGTTTTGAAAAAGTACGTTTAAAACGTTCCATACGCAGCAGTACCATATCGAGCTTGTCAAGTTCTATCAAAAGCAGTATCTCAAAAATGTTTTTCTTTAGTACCCATTGCCAACCCATCTTTTTCTCGTACCAATGATCACTGTGTTTTAATTGAATTAATCGGCTATGTGCTTCCTTAAAACGTTCTTGTTGAAAAAGGCACATCATTTGTGCCAGTTCTACGTTCAGGGAGTCTCCAGGATAAGTTTCCAGTGTTGACAGTGCTTTTTTTGGTCGGTCTGTGTAGTTGAGGTTCAATGCTTTTATGACCGTCAGTTTTTCTAAAAAACGCTTGTAATTGGATCGGTTATTTTTGTTCATCTCTTCCTCCATGTGCCGAACAAATCGCATGGACTTTTGAAACTGCTTGTTTCTAAAATACGTAATGGCCATTAAATGGAGGATATGAATATGGTAGTACCGATGTTTATCCGCAATAGCACCCTTTTTTCGAATGATCCCATATATTTCTTCCATAAAAGGAGAGATGGTGAAATAGTCGCTCTGCAGTTTGGCGGCGGTCGAGGTGATTTCCATTAGCTGATACAGCGATTTATAAGTGAGGGTATCCCTAATTTCGATATGAAATTCTGTAAAAGCCTCGATGATGATATCATTTATGGCTTTCTTGCCCCTGTTTTTTAAAGCACCCTTAATATGAGCGTAGGCGAGGTTCAATTGATACTCTTGTTGAAAAAAACGCCAATTGGATTCCGAGGCGGTTATTACGTCGGTCAAACGCCAGTTTGGGTTTAAGTGCGCATACTGTATCTTGGTATGATAGATTTCGTTCAAGATTGAATATACCTCAATATTTTTGGCGGCTCTTTCCGCTTTGTCAAGGGTTTTAAAGGCAATTTTAAACTGCTTCTTTTCGAAAAAAATACGACAAGCAAGCAATAGTTTCAGTATTTCCAGTTCTTCTGAGGTTTCCCCCGCAAAACTCTTTCCCGCAATAAAATCGATCAATCGGTCTTGGAGTCTTTTGCAAAGGGCGTGGTAGGCATTTTTGGATGGTTTGCCGTAAATTTCGATATCCAGTGCTTCCCTATGTCCGCCTGCAATCAACTTATAGAGCAATAGGTTCTTCGCGTCGCCTCGTCGGTTTTTTCGCTTTAGGTACAGCATGAATTCATGGTGTTCTTCTTTCGAAAGTACTGTGAATAATGCTAAAATTTGATTCATTTAATCATAAGTTTTTATGCAGGTAAATATAAATATAGTTGAATGCAAGTTTAAAATAAGAATTTTAAATCATAAGTTTTTGAATTATTCCGATTATGTCGTTCGTTGGCATCATCTCAATTTTGTGGCTGAATTGAAACTTAAAATAACAAGTATGGAAAATTCAGTACCAAACGAAAAAAAGGAAATCAAAAAGAAAAAAGATTTCAATTTTAGGCCTACGGATGCCTTTGTGTCGGCTTCATGGATCGCTTTGCTGATTGGTATCGTTTCTTATTGTATTGGCCTTTGGAACGCAGATATGTGGTTGAACGAAAAAGGGTATTATTTTACCATTCTCCTGTTCGGACTCTTTTCTGTAGTCTCCGTTCAAAAAAGTGTGCGTGACCGACAAGAAGGTATTAAAGTAAGCGATATGTACTACGGTATTAGCTGGTTTACGACTCTGGCATCAATTACCCTTTTGATTATAGGATTATGGAATGCCGGCCTCGAACTCAGTGAGAAGGGGTTCTATGCAATGTCATTTCTCTTAAGTCTGTTTGCAGCAATTACGGTGCAAAAGAATACGAGGGACATTCAATATCAAGATTCTTTAGAGGAGAAATAGCGTTATTTATTGCAACAAACCTGTTCAAACAGGCGAACAGGTTTGTTGATTACAACTGCTTAGAAACCGCAGATTAGGCAATTATACCATTTAACACCTTATTCAATACATGCCGAGTATGAACTCAAAACTTGAAAGACAGCTCGCCGAGCTTTTGGAGGCAGACATCATCAATTCTGATACGGCTCAAAAGATTACGGCTTTTTACAGCACGAAGGAACAGTCCAAACCGAACCGTCTTTTTACCATTTTTGGTGTATTGGGCGCTTTGTTAAGTGGCTTGGGTATCATTCTTATCATGGCCCATAACTGGGATGATATGCCACGAAATCTAAAAACCATTATTGCCTTCCTGCCATTGGTAACTGGGCAAATTGCATCAGCTTATAGCTTCCTTAGAAAGAAAAGTTCCACTTGGGTTGAAGCTTCGGCTACCTTTTTGATAGTATCAGTTGGAGCGACCATATCATTGGTGAGTCAGATATATAATATTCCCGGTAATTTGAGCGATTTTCTATTTGTTTGGATTGCGATTACGGCTCCTCTCATATATATAGTACGTTCAACCCTTGCGGTCGTAATACATCTTGTTCTCTGTACGTGGTACGCCGGTTATTTGGGGTATTCATATAGAGGTGATATCCCTTGGTGGTATCTATTGCAGTTGGCATGGGTAATTCCATATTATATCGGTCTACTAAAAAAGCGCCCTGAAAGCAATACTGTGGGTCTGCTCAACTGGCTCATTCCATTAAGTGGCTTGACTGTATTGGGCACCTTTACAAATGGTGATACTTTGGTGCTGCTAATGTACCTAGCACTCTTTGGATTATTCTATAATATGGGTCAAATCCCCTTTTTTAAAAATCTAAAACTACGAAGAAACGGGTATACTGTCATCGGCTCGTTAGGGACCATTTTTCTTTTGATCATACTCACCTTCGAATGGTTTTGGAAAGACACCATAAATGAATTCTATCATAGTACAGACCTCGTATTTACCGCAATCTTATTTTTGGCGGGAATTGCGATCCTAGGATATTTACATCTGAAAAAGTATCTCAAAGGATTTAATCTGTTCCAATATGCCTTTTTGGTTATGGGCTTTCTATATCTAACCAAACATTTTGGCTCGATTTACGGTATTATTTTGACGAATATTTTGGTAGCGGCATTAGGTCTTTCTGCTGTTCGCATGGGCATCAACAAGAATAGCTTTGGCATACTAAATTACGGTTTGCTTATTATTACGGCCTTAATCATTTGTAGATTTTTCGATACAAACCTCGATTTTGTTTTTCGGGGAGTACTATTCATTTCGGTCGGTGCCGGATTCTTTATTGCCAACTATTTTCTATTAAAAAAGCAAGGCGAAAACGTTATCAGTTCAACTTCAAATACAGAAAGTCATGAATAAATCTGCAACTATAATCGTACTGTTTCTTTTGTTTGCGGTGCAACTATTTGTTCCCGCCCAAGTGATATATCAACAAGAAAACGCCCTTGATATGGGTTCGGCATACAAGTTCAAAACACGACCTATAGACCCCAGTGATCCATTCCGAGGCAAATACATTGTATTGAATTACGAAATGGATTCTTTCGAAACAAATGACGAAAGCTGGAACGACTACAAAGGAACTGTTTTTGTGTACCTGAAAACAGATGTTGAAGGTTTCGCCGCGGTAAAAACCGTTAGTAAAACCCAATTGGATACTCCGGACGACTACTTCCTGACGAAAAGCAACTATAACTATAATGGGATGGTTAAATTCGATGTGCCTTTTAATCGATTCTATATGAATGAATATAAGGCCTATGATGCCGAAATTTCTGTTCGAAAAGCACAGGTCGATACAACAAAAACGTGTTATGGTTTGGTCTATGTAAAAGATGGTACCGCGGTTCTCGACAACGTATTTATAGATGATACACCCATACAGGAATTCGTTGAGGAGTATCAAAAAGCTAAAGGCCCGGCACAGAAAAACAATTGATATTATCGGTAAAAATAGGGTGTATTTTATAAGCATAAGGGAAGAAGGACAACTGTACTGGTATACTACAAGCCTGTTATGGTCGGGTATCGGCCTCTAAAAGGCTCTAACCGACACCTGCTTTGTTTTGAAAAGCCATGGAACTGGTAGTTTTCGACGAACTGCGTACCGTTTGTCGAAAAAATACAAGTTTTATGGGCAGGTCATCGTTTTAAGGACAAACCCAAATCGTATTTCTATGAAAATCAAGAAGTGGTCTATTTCCATTGCGAGTCTTTCAGCTTTTTTGCTGATACTGTTTACAACGGCCTGCGAAAAAGATGCTACCATCGAAGAAGAGGTTATTTCCTTAGAGGAAGGTGAGCTACCCGAAGAAGAAGGTGGCGAAGAAGAACCCGGAAGTAATTCAGAGCGTTCTGCCGCTAAAAAGCTGTATGAAGACTTTTATGTAAGCTCAAGAACCGAGACTGGTGATGAGGCATGGACAGGTGATGAACCTTCATGCAACGCAGGTAACGTACCGCAGGCAACTATTGATAAGATTTTTTCGCGTTTGGCTTATTTTAGAAAAGCCGTGGGTCTTCATAATACGATTTCGGAGAATCCGACAAAAAGCGCAAAGGCCCAAGCTGCGGCTTTAATGATGGATGCGAATAATACCTTAGATCATTTTCCACCGGAATCATGGAAATGTTATACCCCAGAAGGGAAAGAGGGGGCAGGAAAATCGTTATTGACCACCGCTAGAAACGCTGAGGCCATCGATTCTTACCTGCGAGATGCAGGTAGCAACAACGGTCCTGTTGGGCATAGAAGATGGCTACTTTGGCCAAGACTTCAAGAAATAGGAATTGGCAACACCTCAGGTGCGAACGCTATCTGGGTAATCGGCAACGCGGGTACCGCCCCTGCCGATGCCCCGGAGTTTATCGCATGGCCTCCCGAAGGATACACTCCCAAACAATTTGCTTATCCAAGATGGTCATTCTCGATAAGGGGAGCTAATTTTAGTGAGACACAAATTAGTATGGAGGATAGTAGTGGAAATACACTGGCTCTCACTATAGAAGATCTGGATCCTGCCTATGGGGATGCCACCATTGTATGGGTTCCCGAGGGTATCATCGCCAACAGCACCGAAGATGTTACGTATAAAGTAAGTCTGAGCAATGTAGAGGTATCCGGAGAAATGAAAGATTTCGAATATGAGGTCGTGCTTTTTGATGTGAATAATTAATGAGGAACGTTTTGTGTAATTACTTGCATTCTAAATTCAGTTGGGCTCATACCCTGTTTCTGTTTGAATTGCCGACAAAAATAGGCTTCTGATGAAAAACCGGATTTATATGCAACTTCTTTAACTGTTAATGAAGTTCTCAGCAAAAGCTCCGATGCCTTTTGAACGGTACAATAGATATGGTACTGCAAGGGTGAGCAACCCATATATTGTTTGAATACTTTTCGAAACCAAGAATAACCAACTCCCAAATCTTGAGCAAGTTTTTTTGGCCGAAATTGAGTGTTTGCCGGTAGCATTTGTATACGATGTCTCGCTTCGAGAATCGTTTGTTCGGCTCGGGAGTCGATCCAGGTTTCTTGTTGCCCTGCTAGGTATACTTTGGTGAGCAGTTCGATTAAATGTCCCAAGATGTTTACTTGTAAGGCCCTAGGTTCCGTTTCCAGTATGGATTTAATTTTTGTTAGTAAAGCGATAATCGGTAAGGGCTCTTTTATGGGAACCAACGACGGTAATGCGGCCATTCGATAGTTTTCTATGAGCATATCTACATAGTGTCCTCGAATGCCCATCCAGTATTCCGTCCACCCCGTTTCTACCTTCGGGCGATACCGGTGTTTTTCCCCGGGATACAGTATGATGAAACTTCCTTCTTTTACGTTAAGTACAGGGTCTTCCAAGAATTGTACTTCCCCACTCCCAGCGGCAATATAAACCAAAAATAGGTCGGTCAAAACCCTGCCCCGTTCCCAAAATTGCCCATGTTCCTTAAAATGGGTAGAGGAAGGGTAATTGCTGCCGGCTTTTACGGATACCTCGCCAAAACTGAAAAGCGTAAGACCCCATATCTTGGAATGGACGGTTTCAGGTAGGTTTTTAATGAACATAGGAAGATATCATATTGTATAATAAATATATCAAATTATTCAGTAATATATTGATTTAAAGGGTCTATTCTTGTATTCCAATATATCAATTTGTATAAGTATGAATCGATAATGAGAAAATTTGATTTCTGGATGAGTTTAGGAAATCTCTACGACCTTCACCCCGCAAGTGAACTATCGGGCTTAGAGATGATCGATAAACTCAGGAAAATTGTTTCCGAGGGTTTTAAGGGGGTGAATGGAACGCTAAAGGAGATGGCTCCTGAACTGTTCCGCTCCCTTAAATTGGACTATTCCTGTACAATTGTGTTTGACCAGCTCTATACGGGCTTGGACCAAATAGAAAGGGCTGTGGATCTGGGAGTTTCCTCGATAACGGTTTTACTAGGCGACGGTTTTAATACAGACACAGAGATAGGTACTTGGATGGAGGCGATTTTACAACTTTCAAAAACCCATGATACACCTGTTCTCTTTGAAATACATAGGGGTACGGTTACCCAAGATAGTTTTCGCACCTTACATTTTTTAAAAAAGCATAGCGAAATACGCTTTACTGCGGATTTCAGTCATTGGTATACAGGCTTATTGTTAGGAAACGGATTCAATCGAAAAGTAGGTTTCCTATCCAAGATATTTGAACATACCGACTGCGTTCATGGTCGCTTTGCGAGCAATGGTTGTATTCAACAGCCCATTGAAGAATTGAGCAAGGAAAACATACGGCATTTCAAAGAGCTATGGCTTGCAGTACTCCGTCATTCCACTCATAAAGGCCAGTCAATCCCGTTCGTTATAGAACTCTTATCCCATAAGATCGGTTACTGTCGAAAGATACATGTCGGACAAGAATCCATGGATAGTATGAACCGATGGGACGAAGCTCTTAAAATAAAAAGGCTAATAGAGAAATGGAGCCGACAAAAATCTTAAAACTATTATGAACACACTGATTACACCAGAACAAGTACAATATTATCGGGAAAACGGTTTTATCGTAATCGATGATTTTTTGAACAAGGCGGAACTTGAGCAATGGCGCCTTGCGGTAGATGAAGCGACCAAAAATAGGAAGGGTAAAGCATTACCAGATAGGGAAGAAGTTATCGAAGGAGCGGATCGCACCTTTGTAAATAAAGTATTTGACCAAATGATAAATTTATGGCAAGATAATGAAAACGTACGCGACCTTATACTAGACCAACGCCTTGGTAAAATGGCGGCCCAACTATCGGGTGTAGAAGGAATTCGCATATGGCATGATCAAGCGTTGATCAAACAGCCATGGGGCAACCCAAGTACCTTGCATACAGATACTCCCTACTGGTCTTTTCACCATCCGGCGGCTCTTTCGATTTGGATTGCCTTAGACGACGCCAACACTCAAAATGGATGCCTCTATTTTTTGCCGGGAACTCATAAGTATACCAATTTTAGACAAGCTGGTTTTACAGTGAATATGGATGAAATATTCGACATCTACCCCGAACTGAAAGGGATAGATCCGATAGCGGCGGTAATGAAGGCCGGAAGCTGTTCTTTTCATTGTGGCCTTACCATACATGGTGCCAATGCTAACATGACACCTTACCCTAGGCGGGCTATGACCTGTGCGTATATGCCAGAAGGAGCTGTTTTTAACGGGCAGCGAAATGTGCTTGCCGAAGCCTACTACTCCTCATTAAAGCAGGGGGATATCTTAGATAGGGATTTACAGAACCCATTGTTGTTTTCAAGAAAAACAAACTTATAGTTTATGGGGTCTATTTGGGGAGTTGTAATGCATGCGATAGGAGGTCTCTGTGCGGGGAGTTTCTATAGTCCTATTAAAAAGATTACAAGCTGGTCTTGGGAAAGCAGTTGGCTGGTCATGGGCTTCTTTGCCTGGTTGATCGCGCCCGTTGTAGTAGCAGGGATAACTACGGTAGATTTGTGGAAACTAATTTCCGAAACCCCTTTTTTCGTATTGATGTGGACTTATCTTTTTGGCTTTTTGTGGGGTATTGGGGGGCCTATCTTTAACTTAACCATGAGATATCTAGGAGTGTCTTTAGGAATGACTGTTTCCTTGGGTAGCGGAGCCGCATTTGGTACATTGATTCCCCCCATAGTAGATGGTAGCTTTTTGATGCTTCTACAGACTACACAGGGTCAAATAACTTTTGGGGGAGTATTGCTCTGTCTGGTCGGAATCGCTTTTGCGGGTTATGCGGGCCATCAACGTGATTGCGCTGTAGCCAATAAAAAAGGGAGTCATAAAGAGTTTCATACGACCAAAGGAATTTTAATAACGTTTATTTCAGGTCCGTTGGGTGCTTGTTTTGCCTACGGCCTTGCCGCTGGGAAACCCATTGCGAAAGAAGCTATTGAGATAGGTACCGACCCTCTTTGGCAAAATAATGCGGTACTTTTAGTGTTACTGCTTGGAGGACTTAGTAGCAATTTTATACTTTGTATCTATAATAACTGGAAAAATAGTACTTCCGATGACTACTTCAGAAAGGATTCGAAGCAAGTCCTTAATTATATTTTAGCATCTTCAGCGGGCTGCATATGGTATTTGCAGTTTATGTTCTACGGTATGGGGTCTTCACTTTTGGACGAACGTTTCCATTTTGCAAGTTGGACCATACATATGTCTTTTATAATTCTATTCGCTAATCTCTGGGGGCTTTATTTTAAGGAATGGAAGCTGGTAGCACCTAAAACTGTTCGAGCATTGGTATTCGGCCTTTGTATTTTGGCACTATCCACAGTCGTAATCGCATGGGGAGGTTCGACTCTTTGATTCTTGTTAGTCTATGGGGTTATTTTCAGGAGCCCGAGTTTCCTTAAAAGCCTTGGTGTCTTTATGTTTTCTGCTGCAATTCATTTTTGGTCTCTTCAAAGAGATTTTAGATTTTTAGTGTAGGACCGCTGGGAGGATAAGTTAGCCTAAACAATTTTCCTAGGGCTTAGCTTAAGGGTAGGCTGTACGTACTATTGGAACCCATTTGGGAATGGCAAACTTTAAAAAGTCTTTTGATGTAAACTATTTTTCAAGTCTTTGCCATCTTTTTTCTTAGTAGTGGTCCGCTTTCTTTTAGTTTTGGACGACAATTTTTTAACCAAATCTTGAATCGTCTTTCAACTAAAAATACAGATTGTTTAATAATTAGATAGTTTTAATACCCCAAAATTGAATCATCTTTCAGCAAAAATTGTATCTTGTTTAGTGAGAACTCGTATGCATGCAGGTTACTAGGGGCACAGAGCAGAAATTGATTGTTGAGCATGTTCTGAATATTGGAAAATTTCAATTCTATTCAAATATGGTCGTCGGGGAATTCTTTGAAGGGGTGCATGTAACGCATGAGAATGCTGTAAAACCTATTCAAATTGCCAAAGAATTATATGGTGACTCCGAACCGATTGTATATGTATCACACCGACTTCATTCCTATTCTATGAATCCCGTAGGTTATCATAGGACCGTTCAGCTGTTTCCCAACTTTATTGGTTTTGCCATCGTTTCCGAGAACAAATACCGACGTATGTTGGTTTCTCTTGAAAAACTTTTTATTAAAAAACCAACCGCGGTCTTTTATGAACTGGGCCAGGCTTTTGAATGGGCAGGGGAGCTGTTGGAAGAATACCACACCTCTGACCTTTAGTTTTCTTCAACAACGTTTTTAAGAAGTATTACCTTGTATGAAATGGTTTTTCCGTTCATGATATCGTAATCGTTAACGAACAATTTCGTATCTTTTAGTATTGGAAAGAGGTAAATTGATGGATACCCATAACCACGGACATATTGCAAAGCACAAGCTCGATGTAGGTACGTTCACTTTTTTTGCGAATTACATGATTGCGGAAGTAAATGAGGGTGTCGCCGTTGCCTACGAAAATGCCAAGGAAATGCTGATGTTGGCAAAAAGGTATTACGGTAACACAACGCCGTTCGTTTATATTACCAATCGCATCAACTCCTACTCCTTTAACCCAACAGCGCACTTTAAAACAGCCCCGATGTTTCCAAATTTAAAGGGATATGCCGTCGTCACCTATGATGCCATAAACCACGATATCGCCGAGATGGAACAAACTTTTATGACCAAACCTTCCAAAAACTTTCAAAGCTTGGAAGAAGCCATCAGCTGGGCAGAGTCTCTAATTGTCAAGGATTAGGGATCAGAGAGGCGTCTTTTTCATAAAGAAAATTGTACGAGCGTTATCAACTTTGATATTAGGTATTTAACTTAAGAGCGGTAAAAATTCATCTCATCCAAATATACCCAAACCTCATATGGCAGCATAGGCCGCACATTTTTTCCCTCCTTATGTTGTCTTCTTATAAAGGTCGATGATATTTCCATAATCGGGGCTTTTACGCAATGAATTTTCGGATGGTCGTTGAATTGATGTGCCACTTTTTCATCGGAAATTCTCGGATATACATAGAGGTCATAGCGCTCTAAAATCAGCTCGTAGTTTTTCCACTTATGAAAACCTTTAAGGTTGTCTTCCCCCATGATCAAACAAAACTGATGGTCATTGCCCTGCTGTTCTTCCAGATGAACCAAGGTATTGATGGTATAATTCGGTTGAGGTAGCTGAAACTCGATCTTGCTCGGTTTTAACTTTGGGTATTCTTTGGTCGCTTCAAAAACCATTTGATAACGATGATGGTTATCCAATAAAGTTTTTTTAACCTTGAACGGGCTCTGTGGCGTCACGACGAACCAGACCTCATCCAAGTCGGAGAATTCGACCATGTGATTGGCGATGACCATGTGCCCCACGTGAATCGGGTTAAAAGTTCCGAAGTATAGACCTATACGTTTCAAGGTGTAGCTATTTTAAGGTGTTTCAGGAGTAGAAATATATTCCTTTACCATGGAATGGGCTTCTTTTAAAGCGGTATCCAAATCGTAATTCTTAATAATTCTATCAAATTGAGGTGCAGTTGCGAGTTCTACCGAGGCCTTGGCAACCCGCATGTTAATTTTATCCTCGCTTTCGGTACTGCGTTTTTTCAATCTTATTTTAAGCTCGTCAACACTGGGGGGTTTTACAAATACCGCCAAGGTCTTTTCTGGGAATTTCTTTTTTATGCGCAGTCCGCCTACGACATCAATATCAAAAATAACGTTCTTGCCATCTGCCCAAAGCCGTTCTACTTCGCTCTTTAAAGTACCATAAAAATTATCACGATACACTTCTTCCCATTCCAAGAAATCATCGTTTTTAATGTGCTTTTTGAATTCCGAAACGGTCATAAAATAGTAGTGCTCTCCATGCTTTTCCTTTCCACGTTGTGGCCGGGAGGTCGCTGAAACCGAAAATGCGAGATTCAAGTCTGGTTGTTCGAGTAAATACCTGACAATAGTTGTTTTTCCGCTACCGGAAGGAGCCGAGAAGATGATTAATTTACCGCCTTTTGCCACGCTGTGTTTGGTTTTAAATTATGGTTGGTAATAAGGTGTTTACATGACCTTTGCAGATGATGCGTTTTACAAGATGATTTAAGAAATACGCTTGACACTGCAGATTACCCAAAGAGATTTTTTTGGTCTTTACTCTCTTATCCCTTTTAAAGAACGTTGAGCATTTGCTCTTTTATTTTCTCGAGTTCATCTTTCATTTGCACGACCAATTGTTGCATCGGGGCGTAATTGGCTTTGGAACCTATTGTATTGATTTCACGCCCAATTTCTTGGGATATAAAACCCAACTTTTTGCCATTGGAATCATCCGAACCAAGGGTATCGGTAAAATAGTCTAAATGATTCCTCAAACGTACTTTCTCTTCCGTAATATCATATTTTTCCAAGTAATAGATCAATTCTTGTTCAAACCGATTGGCATCGACTTCTGTTTTCAGATCGGCTACTGCTTTATCTAGCCGTTCCCTTACGGTGGCCAAACGTTCGGGATCCATATCAAGTATTTGCTGTAACAATTGTTTTAGGTTCTTCAAGCGGGATAAAAAATCTGTTTCGAGTACTTTACCCTCTTCCGTTCTGAATTTGTTGATTTCGTTCAGAGCCTCCTTTAAAGCGATTTGGATATTCTTGTATTCTTCGGGATCAATATCTTCCCGTTCGGTCTTCATGGCATCGGGCATACGCAGGGCCATTTCGAGAAAGCGCAAATCGTCTCCATCTGCAATCGATTTTAGCTGGTTCATGTATTGCCGCACCATTGCTTCGTTCACTTGAGCACTGGTCTCGTCTCCGGTAAGTTCTACATACAATCCAAAATCGACCTTGCCGCGTTTTAGTGAGCTAGCGATGATTTTTCGCAATTCTAATTCTTTTTCGCGATAAGACGGAGGCATGCGGGCATTTAAATCAAGATTTTTGCTGTTGAGCGATTTAAGTTCTACCGTAATTTTTTTTGTCGGAAGCTGAATTACATGCTTCCCGAATCCCGTCATGGATTGGATCATAGGTTCCTTTTTGAATTGCGGCAAAGGTAAGTAAATTTCAAAGGTTCTTCTCGTACAAACAGGAAGTGCCAGCAGGAATACTCGTTAAAAAAGAAATTGTATGGTAGGGCGTTTTTGTGCTGTTCTATAGCTCCCTCACCCAAATATTCCGATAACTTACCCTACTATTGTCGCCATGGTCTTGTAACAACAGAGGCCCTTTTCCGTGTGGTGGGTTCTTGGGCCAGCCAATATATGGTGTGGTTCCTTTGATTTCAATATGATCATGTATGAGTACACCATTATGTATTACAGTCATGGTGCCAGACTTTATTTTACCACCATCTTCGTTGAATTCTGGTGCATGATAGATAATATCATACGAATTCCATTCACCGGTTGGCACGGAGGCCATTGCCAAGGGGGCACGTTGCTTATAGATAGAACCTACTTGACCGTTTACGTAGGTGTCATTATCATTGTTGTCCAATACCTGTACTTCATAAAGACCGTTTAGAAATACACCACTATTGCCCCTATTCTGACCATCGCGTTGTACCTCAGCGGGCGAACGCCATTCGATGTGCAGCTGCACATCGCCAAAATTTTGTTTGGTCTGTATATTGCCGGTCTTATCGGCCACGGTCATACTGCCATCACCGTTCAGGTGCCACTTGGCCGAGGTACTGTCTCGGGAATGGACCCATGCGTCTAAGCTGCTTCCATCGAAGAGCACAATGGCATCATTGGGGATTTTACCACTGGTCGCAGGACCTACCACCGGAACCTTAGGCTCATAAAATTCGGTTTCTTCGGGCTTGGTGGGTTCAGTGCCGGTGTATTCCTCATGAACGATGACCTTGCTAGTCTCCGGTTCTTTGGTTTCGGTTACTTCTTCCTTTGCCTTTTCTTGGCATGAAGCCAAGCATAGCGAAAGTAAAAGGCTACTTGCGAATAAATGTTTCATGTATATTTTTTAAGAAGGATTTTAATGCCCGGGTTAGAGTTTCTTAATCTTAATGTTTCGAAAGGCGACTACATCTCCATGGTCTTGAAGCCCAATGCTACCCGTAGTATATTTTCCAAAGTGTTCCCAGTCAGCAAATTTCGATTTGGCGACCATTGCGTCCCATTCCTCGTTATGAAGTGGGAATTCCACTATTATTTCTCCGTTGAGGGTTACACTACCGGTGGCTGTCTTATGGTTGATCGAAATCAAACAAGCGTTCCATTCCCCGATAGGTTTGGTAACATCTTTTGATGGGGAAACCATATCGTAAAGTGCCCCTGCTTGATGACTGGTGCCATTTTTACCATCCGGATGCTTTTCATTATCGAGAACCTGTATTTCAGGTCCGGTCTCATACGGCTGGTTCAATGATGGTTTTTCCATCACGCCCCAAAAAATACCACTATTGCCTGCCTCCGCAATTTTCCATTCCAAGGAGAGCTCAAAATCGGTGAATTGTTCTTTTGTAACAAGGTTATAGCTCTCCCCTTTGGCGCGCTCCTTCGGAGGATAGAAGACCATGGCCCCGTCTTCCAATTTCCAATGTTCGGAAACCCCATCCTTGGCATACTCTTTCCACCCTTCGAACGAAGTGCCATCGAAAAGAATGGTCCATTCCGATTCCTTGGCATTCTCTGAATTCGCTTCGGCCACTTCATCTGCAACAACCTTTGTTTCGACTTCCTTGACTTTCTCTTTACAACCCATACATAGAAAGGTGCTAAAAAGGATTATTACTATCTGCTTCATTCTCTTTGTTGTTATTGGTTCACTGAACACGTTCTATAAAATAGTAAAACATGTAGGTTATGTTCCCAAGATTTTCTTTAACATCTCTTTATCGACAGCTGCCCCGGCAAAATCATCAAAGGTTTTTTCCGTGGCTTCAATGATGTGGTCTTGTATAAAAATAGCGCCTTCCCTCGCACCTTGTTCCGGGCTTTTGATACAGCATTCCCATTCCATCACCGCCCAAACATCACAACCGTATTGGGTAAGTTTGGAGAAAATAGTCTTGAAGTCGATTTGGCCGTCGCCTAATGAACGGTAGCGTCCGGCACGGTCTCCCCAATCGTTATAGCCCCCAAAGGCTCCCTTTTTTCCGGTAGGGTTAAATTCCGAATCTTTCACATGAAAAGACCGTATGAATTCATGATAGTGGTCTATGTATTCGATATAGTCCAATTGTTGTAGTACAAAATGACTCGGATCATAAAGAATATTAACGCGTTTATGATTACCGGTCGCCTCCAAAAAGCGTTCAAAGGTGTCCCCGTCATGAAGATCTTCTCCGGGGTGTATTTCGTAACATACATCAACGCCTTCTTCGTCAAAGTGGTTTAAGATAGGCATCCATCGTTTAGCAAGTTCCTCGAACCCCATTTCTACCAGTCCGGCAGGTCGTTGTGGCCAAGGATGCCAAGTATGCCAAAGTAAGGCACCTGAAAAAGTCGCATGGGCCTTGATGCCCAATCTACGACTGGCGGTCGCTGCTTTTTTGACTACGTCTACAGCCCATTCGGTGCGGGCCTTCGGGTTGTTCTTGACCGCATCGGGAGCAAAATTATCGAACATGAGATCATAGGCAGGATGCACCGCTACCAACTGCCCCTGCAAATGGGTAGATAGTTCGGTTATCTCAAGGCCATAGGAATTTACCTTTCCTTTTAGTTCATCACAATAAGTCTGGCTTTCCGCCGCTTGGTCCAAATCGATCAAGAAGTGTTCCCAGGTGGGTATTTGAATGCCTTTGTATCCCAAATCGGCTGCCCACTTGCACATACCATCAAGGGTGTTGAATGGGGCTTTGCTATCTACGAATTGTGCCAAAAATACAGCGGGTCCTTTGATTGTCTTCATATCGTATTACGTCTATTGGTTCTTGTAATCAATCTTATGTGATGTGGGTTTTAAGAATAAACGCTATATTTAGTTCTTAAAAATTTCCTCACCTACCTTATTCTTCGGGAAGTTATAAATATAGGAAAACCATCAGAATTAATACAATAAATATATGAATCAGGAAGTGGAATATGATGCTATTGTCGTGGGTACCGGAATTAGTGGAGGATGGGCCGCAAAAGAACTGACAGAGAACGGCCTAAAGACCTTGGTTCTGGAGAGAGGACGTATGGTAAAACACCTTCAGGATTATCCCACAGCGAACGACGACACTTGGGACTATCCTTTAAAAGGGGAGCTTTCTGCGGAAGACAAGAAAAAATACCATAAACAGCTTCGGGTACAATGGGCGCCCAAGGAAGATGTAAAGCATTTTTTCGTAAACGATTTGGAGCATCCTTATGTGGAGACCAAGCGGTTCGATTGGATTCGGGGGTATCAAGTAGGAGGGCGATCTCTTACATGGGGTAGACAGAGCTACCGTTGGAGCGATATCGATTTTGAGGCAAATCGAAAAGATGGTTATGGGGTCGACTGGCCGGTACGTTATAAAGATATTGCCCCTTGGTATAATAAGGTGGAAGAATATATTGGTGTAAGCGGAGAGAATTTAGGACTGAAGCAATTGCCCGATGGTAAGTTTCAACCCCCCATGGATTTAAATTGTGTGGAACAGGAACTTCAAAAATCGATTTCTGAAAAGTTTGATGACGGTCGGGTCATGACTATTGGTCGCGTAGCCCATATAACCGACCCAGATGCAGGTATAGAAGGCAGGGGTGTTTGTCAGCATAGAAATCGCTGTTGGCGAGGGTGCCCGTTTGGAGGCTATTTTTCAAGCAACTCGTCAACGCTTCCAGCGGCCGAGCGCACCGGGAATATGACCCTGCGGCCACATAGCATCGTTTATGAAGTGATGTACGACGATACGACCAAAAAAGCGATCGGGGTAAAGGTCATCGATGCCGAAACCAATGAAAAATTAGAGTTCAGGGCAAAGGTTATTTTTCTTTGTGCCTCGGCCATGGCCTCTGTAGGTATTTTGATGCAGTCAAAATCAGCCCGTTTTCCAAATGGGTTGGGAAACGATTCCGATGCACTGGGCCGAGGAATTATGGATCACCATTATAAATTAGGGGCATCGGCAAAAGTAGCCGGTCATTTAGATAAATATTACAAGGGGAGACGTGCCAATGGCTTTTACATACCCCGTTTTGTGAATTTGGACGAAAAGACCAAACGTGAAGGTTATTTACGTGGTTTTGGATATCAGGGTACGGCAAGTAGGGAAGACTGGTCGGCCTCCGTGGCCGAGTTGGGATATGGGGCAACTTTGAAGGAAGCGGTTTTAAAGCCAGGCCAGTGGCAAATTGGTGTTACCGGTTTCGGGGAGTTTTTGCCTTATGACGATAATCGGGTTACTTTAAGCCCTACGGAAAAAGACAAATGGGGTCTGCCGCAACTCGCTTTTGATGTGGAATTCAAAGAGAATGAATACCGTATGCGGGAAGATATCAAAAAAGAGATTGTCGATATGTTCAAGGCCGCTGGTTTTGTAGATGTACAGCCCTATGAAGAAGAAACCGGGCCTGGATTGGGAATTCACGAAATGGGTGGTGCGCGTATGGGCCACAGTGCCAAAACTTCTATTGTGAATAAACATAATCAGCTGCATCTGGTGCCCAATGTATATGTGACCGATGGTGCTTTTATGAGTTCATCGAGCTGTGTAAATCCATCATTGACCTACATGGCTTTTACAGCAAGGGCTGCCAACCATGCGGCAAAAGAATTCAAAGCAGGGAGTTATTCCTGATGTACTATTATTGCTATATCCAAAAACACTGACCTAAAAAATGGAAAACGCATCAGCCCGTAATATGTGGGGAGATTATTTGGACAAACATCTGGAAGATGCCTTTGCCGAAGCCCCGAAGGTTGTTCACTTTTGTAATAACGAACTGGACGCCAACGAATGTGCCACTTTGGTAAAAAAAGGAATCAAGAGGGCAACCTCCCCATCGCTGTTGGGCATTCAATATCGAAAAGAGAAATTACCCAAAATTGGAGATTTTATGGTGGTGACCGACTGGGAAGGTACCGCACAATGTATTGTTCGCACTACCAAGGTAACCATGAGGCCCTTTTTTAGTATCGACAAGGCCTATGCACAGTTGGAAGGAGAAGGGGATAAAAGTCTCGATTACTGGAAACGTACCCACTGGGAGTATTATGAAAAAGAACTGGAGCCTTTTGAAAGAGTCCCACGAGAGAGTATGATCATTGTTTGCCAGGAGTTCGAAAAAGTATTTTAGGCAGTTCTACCGCATCAGGCAGGTTCACATCATCGCACTTAGCGATAGGAAGTTGATAAGAAAAGACTCCAAAGGTTTCTAAAACCTTTGGAGTCTTTTTTGTTGCCACGCCACGGTAGCCGGAGAGTTACTTTTCAAGGTTGACCCAGATGTTACCGCCTTTGTGCGATTCCACAGTGGCCTCGATAAAATTCATGCCGCGAACCCCATCGGTCATCGTCGGAAATTCTCCATCGTTATACTTTTTGCCACGTATGGCCTTGGCGGCTCCTAGGTAAATATTGGCCATGGAATCAAAGATGCCCTCGGGATGTCCCGGAGGTAGTTTGGTGCCGTCCAAAGACAGTTTGGTGTTATAGGCATGGCCTGGCTTGTATACTTGTGTGGGTTTTGTATCGCTTAACATATACAGGAAATTGGGGTTTTCCTGCTCCCATCTAAATGCCGCTTTTTCTCCGTAGATAGCAATTGCGAGTCCGTTTTCTTCCCCCGTTGCGACCTGGCTGCTTCGAATCACCCCTTTTACCGTATCACTCATACGAATCAAGACGGTACCATCAATATCCATCTTATTATCTTTATAGAGATAGTTAAAGTCGCTTAAAATAGATTTCACCTTCAATCCTGTAGTATATTCTACCATATTGAATGCATGCACGCCAATATCGCCAATACAGGAACTTATACCTGCTTTTTTGGGATCTAAGCGCCAAACCGTAGAGCGTTTTTTCTTGTCATGGATAATCGTATTGATCCAGCCTTGATAATACACGGCATCGACCTTATGAATTTTTCCCAAGGCTCCTTTTTTGATCATTTCCCGCATTTGTCGAACCATTGGGTAGCCTGTATAGGTATGGGTCAGGGCAAAAACGGTTCCTGCTTTTTTATGCGCTTTTTGTAGCGTTTTGGCTTCCGCTAGTGTCGTGGTCATCGGTTTTTCGCAAATGACATGAAAACCGTTTTCCAATAGCTTAAGAGCCATGGGAAAATGTAAAAAGTTAGGGGTCAATACCGAAAATACTTGAATGCGCTTGTTTTCGGGAAGTTTCATTTCTTCCTCGACCATGGTATCAAAATCGGCATAGATACGATCTGTGGGAACATCGATTTCTTTGGCGAATTTCATATTGGCCTTAAAATCGGGATTGAAAACCGCTCCGACGATTTCATAATTATCATTAATCTGGGAAGCTACACGGTGTAATACTCCAATAAGCGAGTCTCCACCACCTCCTAAAATTCCTAATCTAATTTTTTTCGGCATGTATTCTAGTGTTTTGTGATTTAAGAAAAATGAAATTCAATTTATAAAAAATAGCTAAGATTTATAGGATATCTTTTCATTTTTGAAAAGAAGTGCGAACAAAATGAGCACAAGAAGTGCAAAACCTGCAGGGTAGTACCAAATGATTTGCCAATTATGTGCGCCATTGGTCAAAACATATAAATCGAATATTTTTCCAGCAAACCAGAACCCGATAAGCATCCCCACCCCGTAAGTTGCCAAGGTAATAAGTCCTTGGGCCGCACTTTTGTAGGCCGGTCCCGCTTTTGTATCTGTGTAGATCTGTCCTGAAACAAAGAAAAAATCATAACAGATGCCGTGTAGGGCGATGCCCGTAACCAGCATAAAAAAGAGCTCCCCGGCATTTCCGTAAGAAAACAGCAAATAACGTACGGCCCAGGCCGCCATCCCTGCTAAGATGGTTTTCTTAAAACCAAACCTTTTAAAGAAATAGGGTAACAACAGTAAGAAAAGCAGTTCTGAGACCTGGCCCAGAGAGGCCCAGGCCGTGGAATTATCTATTTGGGATTCGGTTAAGAACGGACTTACATATTGATAATAAAACGCGAGGGGAATACAGATTAAAACAGAGGAAACAAAGAAAACAAGAAAGTTACGATCTTTCAAAAGACCCAATGCCTGAAGCCCCATAATTTCTGAAAGATGAACCTTTTTTGAGCGGTCTGCCCCCGGAGGCGTTTTGGGCAAGGTAAAACTAAAAATACCCAAAAGGGCAGAGGATAGGGAGGCCATTAGAAAGGTGTTTCGAAGAAGGCCTTCAGCGATACCATCTTTGGAATCCCATGCCAAAAAACTGATCAATACGCCTGCAATGATCCATCCGGCAGTACCAAATACCCGCACAAAGGAAAACTCCTTTGCCGGGTCTTTCATTTGATTAAAGGAGACCGAATTGACCAAAGCCAATGACGACATATACAAAATCATGTATCCGAAAAGAAACGGATAGAAACCCGAAAAGTCGGTGGCGATATACAATAAATACATCAGCAGGGCACCGCAAAGGTGTAGAACTCCTAAAATACGTTCCGCATTGAAATAGCGGTCGGCAATCAAGCCGATAATAAAAGGAGCTATAATGGCGCCCCATGATTGTGTTGAATAAGCCAAGGCCACTTCGGCACCATCGGATTCTAAGCTGTTGGGGAGATAACTCCCCATGGTCACGTACCAACTGCCCCAAATAAAAAATTCCAAAAACATCATCACCGAGAGTTGTACGCGTACCTTGGTGTTCATGGGTTTTACCTTTTATAAAAGATATAATCTAAAGGCAAAGGCTCTATGCCGTTGTTCCTGAAATCAGTGGCTATCTGTCCTCGATGATGTGTTGAATGGTTGATGATATGAAATAAGATGTCCTGCAAGGTGTTTGTAAAAAGTCTTCCTTCGCTGGTTTCGTAGTCGATTCGTACTTCAAAGTCATCGGCATTTGTCGTTATTTCAAAGGAGGC
Source organism: uncultured Flavobacteriaceae bacterium (assembly GCA_947493175.1). Taxonomy (GTDB): domain Bacteria; phylum Bacteroidota; class Bacteroidia; order Flavobacteriales; family Flavobacteriaceae; genus Pelagihabitans. The sequence continues at coordinate 225,891 of CANLQD010000004.1, forward strand.
ACGTTGATTTTCATAATGGATATCACCCCAGTTTTGCATATCGTGCAGCTGAAAAACCGCATACTCGGGATTTTTCTTAATGGCCCTGGCGTTCCAGATATGGTGTGCGTTTAGAATATGGCTGAACCGCTCCACGACTTTTTCCGGAACGGTTTCCATGGCATTGCACATATCGATCAGTTTTTTGTTGCAATGAAAATTGTAATCGAACAGTTGGTTAAAGAATACTTTCACAGAGGGTCATAGGTTTAAGTATGTGTCGCTGGGTTTAGCTCATTTCTTTCGCCGCTTTTAGCATCAGCTCCTTGGTGGCGATGATACCTTCTTCTTCGCTTAGTTCACTGCCTTCGTACTCGACTCCTATATAGCCTGTATACCCGGCATCTTTTACGATTTGTAGCATTTTTACATAGTCGATATCGGTCTCGTTGCCATCTGCGTCAAAATCATGGGATTTGGCACTCACCGCCTTCGCATGGGGCATTAACTCGGTCACCCCTTTATACTTGTCGTACATTTCGGCACAGCCGGCACGCCAGTCGTCTGGATCGTTACGCCGAATACAGAAATTACCAAAATCGGGCAAGGTTCCACAATTCTCCAAATCGACCATGCGCATTACCTCTGCATGCAATGCCCCGTTAGAAGAAAGTCCTCCGTGATTTTCAACAATCACATTGATGTCTTTGTCTTTTGCGTAGGTAGCCAATTTGGTAAGCCCATCAACAGAATTCTTTTTCCACTCCTCGGGCTCCGAGCTTCCATTAAGATTTACTCGAATGGCATGGCAGCCCATGGCAGCTGCCGCATCGACCCATTTTTTATGTTTTTCGACCGTTTCATTGCGTTCCGTATCATCGGTAGCGGCTAGATTTCCCTGGCCATCGATCATAATCAATACATTCTCCAAGCCATATTTCTTCGCCTCGGCGTTCGACTTTGCAACAAAGTTGGCCATCGCCTCTGGCGAGTAATTTGCACTTTCCAATTCCGGATTGTACAACTGACTCACATACTCCAATCCAGAAAAGCCCCAGTTCTTTGCTTTTTCAGCAAAGGTATATGGGTCTACCCCGTCTTCCAGTATCATTTTGTGAATACTCCATTGTGCAAGTGAAAGTTTAAAGAAGGGGTCTACAACTTTTTCGGCCATATCGTTGGTGGTATCAGTAGCTTCGTTTTCAGTTTTTTTGGTCTCTTTGCAGGCATATACACCCAATAAACTGAATGCTATGGTGGCCTGTGAGCCACGTTCTATAAAATCACGTCGTTTCATTTGGTCAAGTTTCGTTGTTAGTTTCGATTAAAAACGTTTTTGACAGCCTGCTAACGCTTATCTATCAATCGGTTAAACATTCCGTGATAGCAACCTGCCGGGTACGGTAATTTGCAAAAACCCATCAGTTACCGCCATAACTTACATTATAGGCAATAGGAACAGTGTTTAAATGTAGAAAATTAAATTAATATTTAATAAATTTAGCGACTAAACAATCAGGTACATGAGCAAATTTTATTACAATGAAGAACAAGAATCCTATGATGCTATAGTTGTAGGTACCGGAATCAGTGGTGGCTGGGCGGCAAAGGAACTTTGCGAGAATGGACTCAAAACTTTGGTTCTGGAACGGGGCAGAATGGTAAAGCACCGTGAAGACTATGAAACCGCGGATAAGGATGATTGGGATTTTCCATTACATGGCGAGCTTCCTTATGAGGAAAAGAAGAAACAACTAAAGCAATCCCGTACGGGCTATACGACCAGGGCGCAACATAATATGTGGTTTGTCAATGATTTGGAGCACCCATATAATGAAACAAAGCGTTTTGATTGGATGCGGGGCTACCATGTCGGGGGACGCTCTTTGCAATGGGGCCGTCATAGTTATCGTTGGAGCGATATTGATTTTACCGCCAATCTTCGGGAAGGAATTGCGGTGGATTGGCCCGTTCGATATAAGGATATAGCACCATGGTACGATAAGGTGGAATCCTATATCGGTGTCTCCGGGGAGAACCTTGGTTTGGCCCAACTGCCCGATGGACAGTTTGAGCCGATGATGGAGCTGAATTGTGTAGAACAACATGTCCGGGAAAAAGTAGCCGAGAATTTTGATGGTAGGGTGGTGACCGCAGGTCGCGTAGCCCACATTAACAGTGATAAAAAGTTTGAAGGTGACGGTCGTATACGATGCCAATTTCGAAATCGTTGCATTCGAGGATGTCCCTTCGGAGCTTACTTTAGCAGCCTTTCTTCTACATTGCCAGCCGCTGAAGCCACGGGTAACATGACCTTACGCCCCGATTCTATCGTTCACGAAATCATGTATGATCCAAACACCAAAAAGGCCACCGGAGTAAAGGTAATCGACCGGGTTACCAAAGAAACCTTTGAGTTTAAGGCAAAAGTCATTTTCCTTTGTGCATCGGCTATTGCATCCACCTCTATTCTGATGCAATCGAAATCGGACCGTTTCCCAAATGGAATGGGGAACGATTCAGATCAGTTAGGAAGAAACATCATGGACCATCATTTAAAGGTGGGTGCAGAAGGTAAGTTCGACGGTTTCGAGGACAAATATTACAAGGGTAGAAAACCGAACGGTATTTATATTCCCCGTTTTAGGAATCTTGGGGGCGCTAGTGACCGAAAAGAGTACAAACGTGGTTTCGGATATCAAGGAGGTGCCGGTCGAGGTAATTGGCAAGAAAGTATCGCGGAGCTTTCATTCGGAAAAGATTTAAAGGACGCCGTCTTACAGCCGGGAGGTTGGAGTTTCGGTATGGGAGGTTTTGGGGAAGTGTTGCCTTATCAGGACAATCGCTTCACCTTGGATTATGATCAAAAAGACCAATGGGGTCTTCCTACGGTTACTTTTGACGCGGAGTTCCATGAAAATGAATGGAATATGCGAAAAGACATGAAAGAGTCAGCCGTTGAAATGCTCGAGAAGGCAGGTCTTCGAGATGTAAAGCCTTTTGATGACCCTGGAGCACTTGGTCTTGGGATTCATGAAATGGGAACGGCTCGAATGGGGAGAGATCGCAGAACCTCGGTCGTAGACGGGAACAATGCATTGCACGATGTGCCTAACGTATACGTAACAGACGGGTCTTTTATGACCTCTGCCAGTTGTGTAAACCCATCACTTACTTATATGGCCTTTACGGCCAGGGCCGCCAACCATGCGGTCAGCGAACTAAAAAAAGGAAATATATAATGGATAGAAGAAAAGCACTTAAAAATATGGGCCTCGCCATGGGGTATACTGTGGCTACCCCCACACTAGTCAGTTTAATGCAAGGTTGTAAGACCGAAAATGTGGTGGAATGGACACCGGATTTCTTTACGAAAGAGCAAGGGGCTGTTCTAGTACAATTGGTCGATATTATTTTGCCAAAAACCGATACCCCATCAGCCTCCGAAATGCAGGTGCACCTGTTCATTGATCGTTTTGCCGATCAGGCTATGGAACCTGAACGAAAAGACTTCGTTAAAATGGTAACGGAAAAGTTTATGGGCAAGGCATTAAAAGAAGCCGGTGCCGAAAAGCTTACCGATATCGATACCAAACAGTTAGAGAAGACCTTGGGAGGATTATTGAAGATTTCAAAGGAAGCTCAGTTAAAGAATATGGAGGTGCTGGAGGCGTATAACGAAGAAGTAGCTTCTGGAAACGAAGATGCTGTACTAGATAACGATGTAGCTAGTTTCTCCTTTGCCAATATGCTCAGGGATATGACCATTTGGGGGTATAAGACCTCGGAATATGTCGGCGAGGAGGTTTTGGCATACCTTCCGATACCTGGGGAATACGTTGGATGTGGCGACGTGCAAGAATTAACCGGAGGCAAAGCCTGGTCTATGTAGGAATATATCCATGAAAAGAAGAAGTTTTATACAAAAGACTGCATTGACGACCGGAGCGCTTTCAGTTGGTAGCAGTTTGTCTTATGCCAAGCATAACCCAGTAGAAGGGCCTTTTCAATTTAAGTTGAAGTACGCCCCCCATTTGGGCATGTTCAAGCATCATGCAGGGGAAGACCCGATCGATCAGCTTAACTTCATGGCTGACCAAGGCTTTACCGCTTTTGAGGACAATGGTATGCGAACCCGTGAGGTAGCCTTACAGGAAAAGATGGCCAAGACGATGGAGGATCGCGGTCTTGAAATGGGCGTTTTTGTTGCACATGAGATTTATTGGAAAGAACCGAACCTCGCTTCGGGAAATCAAGAGAAACGAACCGAATTTTTGGAATACATCAAAAAAGCGGTCGACGTTGCTAAACGTGTCAATGCTCGGTGGATGACCGTCGTACCCGGTCATGTAGACCCTAGACAGTCGATGGGCTATCAAACGGCCCACGTAGTGGAGTCCCTAAAACAGGCCAGTGCTATCTTGGAGCCACACGATTTAACCATGGTGCTCGAACCTTTGAACTTTTTCAACCATCCGGGGCTATTTTTGACCCGCTCGCCCCAAGCCTATGAAATTTGCAAGGCAGTTGATTCGCCCTCCTGTAAAATCTTGTTCGATATCTACCACCAACAAATTCAAGAAGGGAACTTAATACCCAATATGAAGGCTTGTTGGGATGAAATTGCCTATATACAAATTGGGGATAATCCAGGGAGAAAGGAACCGACCACAGGGGAAATCAATTACACCAATGTTTTTAAGTTCATTCACGAAAAAGGCTATGAGGGCATCCTCGGAATGGAACATGGCAATTCTAGACCCGATAAAGGGGGGGAACAAGCGGTTATTGATGCCTACAAGAAGGTCGATTCCTTTTAAAACTTCTCTGCCTTCACTCTACCAATATTCGAATAGTTTTAAATTGCTCGTCGTAGCGCACACGAAGTAGGTAGTTCCCAGCAGGGAGCGCACCTACGGGTATGTTCAGTTCGTCCGTTTTCTGTGCGTTTTGTTTAGTTACCAGTTTTGCTTCAAGATTATATACTTGCACGTTAATTTCATCCTGCCTTTCGGAAAACGAAAGGGTAACTGTTTCCGCAGGGGCAGGGTTGGGGTAGGCTACCACCTCTTTAATTACTCGAGGTCCTTCGGCGGATAAGCCCTCTGCCTCACCTTGATCGGCAGGGGCCTCGGTATTTTCACCTTCATTTTCATTGGGTGTTGCCGTTGTATCGCTATTGGTAATAGCAACACAACTAACGGGGTCTATACTTTCTAGATATAAACGGTCGTTCCAATTTTTGCCTTTCGGCGCTATAAAAACTGTCCATTTATAGCCTGCTGCTTCTATAGGGGTGGTTTCATCAATCTCTACTGCAATGCTGACGATACTGTCCCCTTTTGAAACTGTTTCGCGAACAGAGCCATAGTTTGCCCAAGGGGTTTTGTTTTGTTGAAAAATAACGACAATATCGCGTTCTTGTTTTGCCTGATACCGTATGTCAAGATTATAGGTATTTCCGGGGGAGACCTCTTCGGTAGCAGAGACAACCGATATAGAATCGTTATTTACGGTTTGCCCCGTTTCATCTTCTGTATCGGTCCACCAAAGGTCACCGAAGGCTTCTATTTTGGAGTAGTCTTTACGCCAGGTAGCATACATATTTCCAACGATTCTCGTTACTCCTATTGCAGCCGTTTGCCAACGATTGTAGTTGTCGTTTACATCTGCATCGTAAAAGGCGCCCAGTACCTGCTCAAAACCTTTGTCGGCAAAAAAATTGAGGGACAGTGGCCCGAAATCGGTAATTTTCTGACCTTCCCACCAGGTTGCAATGATTACTTTTTCGGGGTCTAAAGTTGTCCATGACTCCGCTAGGGTGTTGTTTACTTGATAGTAATTCTCCTCTGCGTTGTGGTTAGGGTCTACCATATCGTTCCAGAAATAGTATTGTGCGTCAGGGGCAACCTCTTCCAAATCCTTGAAAGCCTGTTGTATGCTTGCGGCCAAGGCCGCTCCCGAAGTCCCAAACTGGGTATCCGAGGGTTCCCAACCGCCTGTTCTGATTTCAGAGTAGTTGACCAAGTATCCGTCGGGTTCATAAGTGTTTTTTAAACGCTCATGTATCATTCGCATACGGGCATATATCTCGGGATGATTCCAAGAACAGGACACTTGTCCGTTTGCGGTGGGGAGGGCATGGTACCCACTTATGGTCACGACCTCGTTCTCTTCGATACTACTTGCTTCCCCAATCAAGATCTTTGGTGCTCGATGATGGGTGTCGTACTTGCCTGGAAAACCAGATTGACCTAGTTTTCCATCTATGGGGCGTTGTGCGTCCTTACCAAAACTCAAAGCGCTTCCATCTTCTCTTTTAATGGTTGTTGGAAGATCATCTCGATTAAGCCAGTTCAATACTGGGGTATCTAGGATGGTAACGTCATCCCACCAGATTTTTCCGCTACTGCCTCCAAAAAGTGATAGTCCTAAATTCACACGGGTCGCGTTGAGACTGTTAAAGGCTATTCGCATTTCTGTCCAGTCAAGGGTCAAGTTGTTCGGACGATTAAAATATACGCGAGAACCATCCGCTTTCGGAGTAGATAAGCGCAAATTAGTGAGATTACGGTCTTTATTGTTTTCGTCACGCACAATGGCCAAAAGGTTTTGTGCGGTAAGATTTTCGGTCTTGATCCAGAAGCGTAGGGTGTATTGGTGAAAAGGTTTCACTTCAAAGTCTGTTATGATACGCGACATGGCGCCATTCTTGGCTTCAGCACGAAAAGAAGCACTGCCCGATCGTTTGATAGCCGTATCTACAAAGGTTCGACTTCCTGGTGCATCCTGAAATGTCCATCCTTCCGGAACATTATCGGAAGAACGCTCGAATCCCCCGTTAGGCACAGAAGCGGTACTCACAGGTTGAAGCTCGCCGTTAATTCTTCGTAAGGGCTGATTTTTGATAGGGTATCCTGTCGTAAGATCAACATCGTCCGAAATTACAGAACCACAAAACCCCATAGTAATGGTCATGAACAGTAAATCCATATCACGTTCTTTAACGCCATCTACAAATTTTTGGGTCTCGTTCATCCAGCGATTTCCAGGGTCTTGCCCGATTCCGAACCGATTCAGTTTGGAATCTCCGTATAGTACCGTATTCGCCCCCTTTGCCTTGGCCCTGTCTACCAGTTCCAGGAGTTCATCGGCCGTGTCAACGACCATATTCGCTTGGATTTTCATAATTCGCACTTGGTTGGAACCGACGATGGAATCATACAGGGAAATCGATTCATTTGTGGCACGAAATTCATGATTGCCTAAAAAAGGGGTGGTATGACCCAGAAGAATAAATACTGATATGATGATAAAGGTGCTTAGAATTGTAGTTGTTTTCATGTGTATGGGGTTTTTAGTAATTATTCTTTAAGAAATTAATGAGTGATAAGTTGCTTTTAGATATATTCTTTGGTATTATGAAGTGTTATATGGCAGATGTAACCTGTTAGAGGGGGCATTGAGTAGGTTGGCTTCTATGGTGTCGTCATGACACGGAAACTTCTTCGCGCAGAGGTTACCTGTAACATCTTTTCCCTGGCTAAATGCCCTAAGATGCAGCGGCTGCCATCGTTGGGCTTTTAGATATGCAAGGGTGCCATAACGAAAAAATAAGAAGAACCACCGTTCATTGAAGTTCCTAAAAGGATGAAGCCTCATACATACGATTTTTGGAGTTATACCTATATCATCAGCGTGACCATGGGATGTGGTGAATGCCAAACTTGATTTGAAATCTGAAAATGTTTTGTATCTGGAAGGGTGGAGCTTCCCAGTGGTTCGAGAAACGGTACATTATGCCGATAGTACCTTTTGAGAAATTAAAAAAAGAAATTAGCCGAATTCATAGATGGCTATCAAAAACGACCTACCATTGGTGTAAACCATCGGTAGTCGCATTTGAGAATAAGGGGAAAGCAAAGTAGGTAGTTCAGGGGTCAATAACGTGCTGTACATAATCGATACACTATTTTAGGTTAAAATATGTATCAAGTTGGTGGCTTGGGGCCAAAAAAGGTGGTCTTTTGCAATTGTCTTTCAACCACTGCTTTTTAGATACGAAAAAACAACCGCATGTAGACGTTTAAAAACGGAAATGATCGATGAAATGCACGTTTTTGCCAAAAAGAACTGAAAAAGCGGTTGTTTATGGCAACCGCTTGTCTAGGTGAGTATGTTTTAAACGTGAGCGTTATGCTTCGTTGTTTTTACGGACTAGGAATTTCCGGGGTATTCAATCGGCCTATAGAGGCGTTGATTTCTTCCTGCGACAATTCATGTTTAACAATAGTACCTTCAAAGTAATCATCGTAGGCTTTCATATCAAAGTTTCCATGACCGCATAGGTTAAATAGAATAGTTTTAGAAATACCTTCTTCCTTACATTTTTTGGCTTCGGCGATGACGGTAGCAATCCCATGGGTCGCTTCCGGCGCTGGAATAATGCCCTCGGTTTTTGCAAAAAGTATACCCGCATCGAATACCTCTAGATTGTTATGGGCTATGGCTTCGATTAATTGGTCTTTGAGCAACTGGCTTACGATGACCCCGGCACCGTGATAGCGTAAACCGCCCGCGTGGATAGGGGCAGGTACAAAATCATGTCCCAATGTATACATGGGTAGCAAGGGTGTCATGCCACCGGTATCCCCAAAATCGTATCGAAATACACCACGAGTCAGCTTTGGGCATGAGGTAGGCTCGCTTGCAATGCAGCGAATGTTATGACCTTCATCAAAATTTAGCCGTAAAAAGGGAAATGCCAAGCCGGCAAAATTTGAACCACCTCCGAAGGGGGCAATAACAATATCGGGCATATCTCCCGCCTTTTCCATTTGCTTAATGGCCTCTTGGCCAATGACCGTTTGGTGTAGTTTTACATGATTTAATACACTGCCAAGGGCATATTTGGTATCTTCCCTTTGTGCGGCCATCTCGACCGCTTCCGAAATGGCAATACCTAAAGATCCTGGGCTGTCTGGATCCTGGGCCAGAATTTTTCTACCTGCCTCGGTCAAATCGGTGGGGGAGGCATAGACATTGGCGCCCCAAGCATTCATCATTGATTTGCGGTAGGGTTTGTGGTGGTAAGAGAGTTTTACCATATATACGTCACAGTCAATGCCAAAGTGTTGGCAGGCAAAACTTAGGGCGCTGCCCCATTGACCGGCTCCGGTTTCGGTGGTTATTCGTTTGATTCCTTCCTGTTTATTGTAGTATGCCTGAGGAACCGCTGTATTAGGTTTATGCGAACCAGACGGACTCACCCCCTCATATTTATAATAGATTTTTGCAGGGGTATCGAGTGCTTTTTCCAAACCATAAGCTCGATACAATGGGGTAGGGCGCCAGAGTGAATAAATGTTACGAACCTCATCGGGGATGCTGATCCATTTATCGAGACTTACCTCTTGTTCTATTAGCGCCATGGGAAATAGAGGGGTGAGCGCTTCAGGTCCGATCGGTTCTAAAGTGCCCGGATGCAAGGGAGGCAATGGTTTATTAGGCATATCAGCTATGATATTGTACCAATTTTCTGGAATTTCGTTTTCTTCGAGGGTGAATTTTCGCTGTCGCATCGCTAGTATTTTAACATAAGTGTTAAATATAAGAAATGCACTGGTACTTCTGATGTTCCGTTGGCCGAAGAAAATTGCCGTTTATCGGATTTTTTTCAGATGCTGCGCGCTTCATCGAGTTTTTTTACACTTTTCGATATACTGCATACTACAGGAATAAGATATCGCTTTTAGGCCCCGTTTCTATAATATGACCCCCTATATCTACTTACTTATCGGCTATTTGACCTTGTTTTTGATTTCAAAAGCTTCTTACCGTTTTTATAAAAGAAAATTCACAGGCATCGAAAACTCCGAAGCATTATAGTCTTTGGACCTCAACATTTAGAACGAGCTGTCGTGGAAGAAAGATTTTCCAAGATCCGGTTGTTTTTGAATTAGCCGTGACCTTTCAATATCTTAATTATTTTATAATTAAATGGCAGAATTATACGTATTCCGTAATTTTAACGTTACCAAATTATTATGTACGTAATCTTTTTTGACGTTTTTGTCGTATCTATCTAAAGATTATTTTACAAAAAGGGGCATACACATGGACAAACATCTTGCCATATTGATGATTTATATTGCCGCATACGCTTTTGCATTGGCCTTGAAGCCTTACATTAATAAATAGGATTTACTTCTTTTTTTGCAAAACGTTCCTCCCAGGTGCTACAGTCGATAGGTACCCTGGGTCCCTATGGTTTACACCAAACTTTTAGAATACAATTTATAATAAAAAGAAAACCCCGACCTAGGTCGGGGTTTTTTATCATATAGACAAAATTTGGTTTGCAATGTGTTATTAGGAACCACACATTAAACAATCGTCATCGGCTTGTCCTTCCTTTGCCTTAGCGATCATCGCTTTCATCTCTTCTGGTGTCATCGGTTGTATATCCACTTCTGTCTGTGGTGCAACCGGTGTAGTCTGTACCTGCATCCCGGATGCCTCAGCGACTGAAGGGGTAGCGGCAGCAACTTCTGCTTCGGCGGCTACGCTGGTAGGCATTTCCTTTTTCTTGGTATTGTCCAAGGTGAACTTGATAGCATCAACAGCCGCTTTGGTGCGTAAGTAGTACATGCCCGTTTTTAAGCCGCTTTTCCACGCATAGAAATGCATAGAAGTCAATTTGGCATAGTTGGCATTTTCCATAAAGAGATTCAATGATTGGCTTTGATCAATGAAGTAACCTCGCTGACGCGACATATCGATAATATCCTTCATGCTGAGCTCCCATACCGTTTTGTATAGATCTCTAATGTCTTGTGGAATGGTCTCGATATGCTGAATAGATCCGTTGGCACGCATCAATTCTTGTTTCATATTTTCGTTCCATAGGCCCAAGGCAACTAAATCTTCCAATAAGTGTTTGTTAACAACGATAAACTCACCCGACAATACGCGACGCGTGTAAATGTTGGAAGTATATGGCTCAAAACATTCGTTGTTGCCCAATATTTGAGAGGTAGATGCGGTAGGCATCGGGGCTACTAACAAGGAGTTGCGTACACCATTTTTCTTGATGTCTTTTCGCAATTTGGCCCAATCCCATCGTCCGGAGAGTTCTTCATCCTTAATGTTCCAAAGATTGTGTTGAAACTCTCCCTGTGAAATTGGAGAACCTTCATACGAGGAATAGGTGCCTTCGGTTTTGGCCAATTCCATAGAGGCGGTTACGGCAGCAAAGTAAAGGGTTTCAAATATTTCTTGGTTCAGTTGCTTGGCTTCATCGCTCGTGAAGGGTAACCGAAGCATTATAAAGGTATCGGCCAAACCTTGTACACCTAATCCTATGGGACGGTGGCGCATATTGGAATTTTCTGCCTCCTTGACGGGATAATAGTTTCGGTCGATGACCTTGTTCAGGTTTTTGGTAACACGTTTTGTGACCTTGAACAGTTCTTTATGATCGAACGCCCCATTTTTGACAAACATGGGCAGGGCTATGGATGCCAGGTTACATACGGCAATTTCATCTGGAGAGGTATACTCCATAATCTCGGTACAAAGGTTCGAAGAACGAATGGTACCTAGGTTTTTTTGATTGCTCTTTCGGTTTGCGGCATCTTTGTATAACATGTAGGGGGTTCCGGTCTCAATTTGTGACTCGAGTATTTTCTCCCAAAGCTCTCGGGCCTTTACAGTTTTTCGGCCCTTACCTTCTGATTCGTATTTTAGGTATAACGCCTCGAATTCCTCGCTGTGCGAGCTGAAAAGATTCGGACATTCGTTAGGACACATCAATGTCCAGTTTTCATTGGCCTCTACCCTTTTCATGAATAAATCTGGAATCCACATTGCATAGAAAAGGTCCCGTGCGCGCATTTCTTCCTTGCCATGATTCTTTTTTAAATCCAAGAACTCATAGATATCAGCATGCCACGGCTCCATATAAATGGCAAAGCTTCCCTTTCTTTTCCCACCTCCTTGATCTACGTAGCGAGCCGTATCGTTGAATACGCGTAGCATCGGTACCACACCATTCGAGGTTCCGTTGGTGCCGCCAATGTAAGATCCTGTCGCGCGTATATTATGAATAGATAGCCCTATGCCTCCCGCAGATTGGGAAATTTTGGCGGTATTTTTTAAGGTGTCATAAATACCATCGATGCTATCCTCTTTCATGGCCAGTAAAAAGCAGGAAGACATTTGAGGTTTTGGGGTGCCCGAATTGAACAAGGTCGGGGTGGCGTGTGTGAAATACTTTTTGGACATGAGCTCATAGGTCTCGATCGCTGCATCGAGGTCGTCTACGTGGATACCCACCGAAACGCGCATCAACATGTGCTGTGGCCGTTCTGCGATTTTCCCGTTCAATTTTAATAGATAAGAGCGTTCCAAGGTCTTAAAACCGAAATAGTCGTAGCCAAAATCACGGTTATAAATGATAGTGGAATCAAGGCGTTCAGCATTTTCAGAAATTACTTTGTATACCTCATCCGATAGTAGGGGCGCTTCTTTCCCTGTTCTAGGGTTTACGTACTGATAGAGATCTTTCATCGTTTCGGAAAACGATTTTTTGGTATTCTTATGCAGATTGGAGACGGAAATACGTGCCGCCAACTTCGCATAGTCTGGGTGAGTGGTGGTCATGGTCGCCGCGATTTCGGCCGCTAAATTGTCCAGCTCCGACGTCGTTACACCATCATACAGGCCTTCGATAACCCGCATTGCGACTTTTAAGGGGTCTACCAGCCCATTAAGGCCGTAACATAACTTTCTTACGCGAGCAGTAATTTTGTCGAACATGACCTGCTCTTTTCTTCCATCTCTTTTGATTACATACATGTGGCTACTTTTATTTTGGTGATACGTTGGTTGGGCCGATGTCCTTCAAGGGATCGGCAATAGTTGGTTATTTTTAATACACCCAATGATATTCCGAAATGCCGAATACGAAGGGTTATAAAGGTGTGCTGGTTTCTAGAAATCCGCGTCGAAACTGATTTTCTGTGCGTCTTCGTCTTTTTCTTTGTTCAGTACTCCTGCTTTTTGATATTCGGAAACCCGCTTCTCGAAGAAGTTGGTTTTTCCTTGCAGGGAAATCATATCCATAAAATCGAATGGATTGGTCGCATTGTAGACCTTATCGCATTCCAGTTCGACTAACAGTCTGTCGGTAACGAACTCAAGGTACTGGGTCATCAACTTGGAATTCATTCCAATAAGGCTTACCGGTAAGGATTCTGTAATAAATTCGCGTTCGATATCCAAGGCATTGGTCAAGATTTGCGTAATGCGCTCCTTGGGAACCTTGTTCATAAGGTGTTTGTTGTGCAAGTGTACTGCATAGTCGCAGTGCATTCCTTCATCTCTGGAAATCAATTCGTTTGAAAAGGTGAGCCCTGGCATTAAACCTCTCTTTTTCAACCAGAAGATAGAGCAGAAAGCACCCGAGAAGAAAATACCTTCCACCGCCGCAAAAGCAATCAAGCGTTCTGCAAAACTTGGGGAATCAATCCATTTTAAGGCCCAGTCCGCCTTCTTTTTGATGGCCGGGAAGTTTTCGATAGCTTTAAAAAGTACATTTTTCTCCTTTTCATCCTTTACATAAGTGTCGATCAACAACGAATATGTTTCGGAATGAATGTTCTCCATCATGATCTGAAATCCATAGAAAAACTTTGCCTCTGTATATTGTACCTCACTTACGAAATTCTCGGCAAGATTTTCATTTACAATTCCGTCCGAAGCGGCAAAGAAGGCCAAAATATGTTTCACGAAATAGCGCTCGTCATCATTCAGTTTATTGTTCCAATCGTTCAGGTCTTCGCCTAAATCGATTTCCTCAGCAGTCCAAAAACAAGCCTCGCATTTTTTGTACCATTCCCAAAGGTCATGGTGTTGAATAGGGAAAATAACAAATCGGTCGTCGTTAGGTTCCAAAATAGGCTCGAGCGCTGTGGACATATTCTTACAGTTTAAAAAGTTAGTGTAATGGGATGAAAATTACCCCTGTGTTGGGACTGACAAAGATTCAAAAAAAGAGGCGTTTTTTGAAGGCTGTTTCAGATTTAAAACCACAAAGTTTTTAACATAGCATGTTGACATCTAGGCTCGCAGGTGATGTACACTGCCTTTGGCAAGGAATTGGATTTAACGTAAAATTTACATAGAAGTTGAACATAAAAATTAAACCAAAAAGTATGTTTTGGAATATACTTTTTGGTTTGAAAAAACTGATATCGTACCGAGTTTTGTAATACCTACATTATCGATCACTCCTTGAAAACCAAAAATGTAAAAGGCGTACTACTCGGAGTACCGCTAAGATTGTACGATCGAATGTCTACGTAGCTTTCTCCGGCCGTAACTGCCGAGTTGGCACCTATAAAACCGGGGGTAGTGCTGATATTTCTGGAAACCAAGGCCGTATATTCTCGGTAATCATAATCTTCATCGGTTATAAAGACTCGGTATATACCGATGGAAACAAATTCGACCCTAAAGTTTCCGCTACCCGAAAAGATGCGACCGTCCCGGTCAATACTTCCATAAGCTATTGGAACCATATTGGCGTTCCCGGTAGTCGGCCTGTTTAATTCCCCTGAGGTTCTAATGGTACCGATTACCTCTAATTGGGCGGTTGGATCAGTGGTGCCGATCCCTACGTCCCCATCGGCATCTACGGTTAGTTTCGGACTCGCACCCGTGGTCAAATGCACCTTTCCAACGGTATTGCCGGCCCCTGTGCCAAAGTCCATATCGTTTAGCCCTGACCATATACCGGCATATCCTTGATAACCACCATTATTGGAGAAGGCCACGTAGTTCTGTTCACGTGTAGAGCTAAGGCTCAGGGGCGATAATTGATCGGTAGCAATGTCAAGGGCTACGTTGGGAGTAGTGGTTCCAATGCCCACATTGCCCAATGTATAATGAATATCGCTTCCGTTTTCAGTCCATACTGAACTACCTCCGCCTCCGGTTCCTACAATAAGGTTCCCATCTGCGTCGGCCACCACGTTTCGCGTACCGGTGCCTGCCAGATCATTGGAACGGATGTTTCCGTTCACATGTAGGTTAGCGGCGGGAGCCGTTACCCCGATACCTACATCACCATCATTTTTAATCGTCATCCGTTCTTCTAGAACAGCGGTCGCTATGTCTGTTCCATTTTTTGTAAAAAAGCCGATGTCACCTCGAAACTGTGCTCCGTTCGTTACCCTTGATTCGATACGGGCAATGGAACCGATGCTTCCGGCGAGGCCCTCTGATAAAAAGTCAATTCTACCGATTGGTTGTTCCAGGGTCTGTTGACGGCCTTGAATCTCCAGGGAACCAAAAGCGCCATCATCTGGGAAGCTTCCCGGAGAAACAGTTAAGTACTGGCTTGCCCCCGTTTCCATTCCAGCCACATTGGTACCGATACCAATATTTCCGTTGTCATAAAAAGCGGTGGAGCCATTTTGTTCCCAAACAGATGTTCCGGTGCTGCCCGAACCGATTACTAGATTGCCATCAGCATCGGCCACGACGTTTCTTTCGCCAGAACCGGCCAAGCCTGTAACCTTCATATCCCCGTCTACCTCAAGTTTTGTCGAAGGGTTTACTACCCCTAGACCAATATTTCCATCTTTGGTAATATGTAAATGATCAACTCCGTTTGTTCCTAAGCGAAGCGGACCGTCTTCTTGATTGGTAATCGTTCCTGTAAAACCAAAACCTAAATCATTGACCATCCCAACATACATTCCATTGGTGGGTGATGTTCCCGTATCGTTGGTAGTGTAAAGTGAATAGGCCTGAAATGAGGTGCCATGAATTTGATGCATTGCAGTCGGGTCGGTTAAGCCAACACCAACATTTCCCAACGAGTAGTATATCGCATCACCATTTTGAGACCAAAGCGAGCTTCCGCCCGTGCCACTCGTCTCATCGGTGCCGGCCACCCAATTCCCGAGGGCCGCGTCCCATTTAGCGACCTGTCCGTCTGCGGTACCTACCAGACCATCCACAATACCGTCGTCCCCTACCAAGAGACCGTGGCGACGCGTAACGTCAATTTCATTGGTCGGGTCGGCATCGGCATCGGTACCACCACTAGGAATGATGACCGTATTACCATCCGATAAACTCAATGCGTTGGTGGCCGGATCAAAGCTTAAGGTCTGTAGCTCGTTATTGATATCCGCATCGGCATCTTCAATATAGGCGCTCAAATCAATGGAGCCTGCTCCATCCTCAATGGTCAAAACATCTCCGGTCAGTACCAAGGATTGATTGTCTGTATCGATGGTACCGCCAACGGCCAATTCGTCGATTGCTTCTTGGGTGTTCGTAGCGGTAAGACCGGAGACGGTATTCTCGTAAGGTACCTGGTCTGCCGATTGCCGACCATCGCCCGAGCTGATTGCGTACGGCACAGCCATCATTTCAGTAGTGCCGATCGGGGCACCATCGACAGATACGGTTATATAAGTTGCCATAGCCCCCCATGGTAAAGCACTATAATCACCGCTACGAACATCGCCGGAGCCTATTTGGAGACTAAATACCCCATTGGTATCCGTGGTAATCGAATGGTTTTCTTCATAAGAACTTGCGGAAGTGGCACTACCGAATTTCAAGGAGATGCCAACTAACAGCGGTTCATTCACCATTAATTCGTTATTGGCATTGCGTGCCACACCTTGGTAATTGATAAGGTTTTTCTGAGTTTCTTGCGCTATAGACCATCCAAAACACAAGATGGCCAACAATAAGTAGATGTATTTTTTCTTCATGGTTTCCCGTTTTTAGTGTGTTATTTCTTTATGATTTTAAAGAGTTTTTCAGTGCTATTTCCTTCTATAAAAAGGCGTAAAACGTACGTTCCCTTGGAAAGATGCGTAACATTGATATGATGTTCCCGTTGAGAGGCTTCTACCCGTTCTTTCCAAACCCTCTTTCCGTTTACAGAGAATAATGTAATACCTACCACTCTTTCGTTATTGGTAAATACGTTCAGCGCTTCTTCAACAGGATTGGGATATACCACGATACCGCCTTGTTCGTCTTTGGTTTGTAGTGGTTCTACGGCAAGACCACTTGCCCAAAAGCCTTGGTCAATGGTCAATTCCTCTTTGATCTGCCCCACTATGGGCTCCCCTAGAGTACAGTTTAAGTTAATCTGTGCGTTACTCATCGCATTGCCTCCATTGGCAATCACTGTTTTATCTAATGATTGTGACCGGGCAATGGCCGCGATACATAAGAGGTTTAATAGGAGTACTAGTCTCATCATTCAAATTTTTGATTTCCCTTTTATGTACACCGAATTAAAAGGTTAACCTTGAATGCTGATTTTTTTTGTGCCGATCGTTCCTTTGCTATAGGTTTTGATATCCTTCCAACTGAGAATAGCTTGCTGTGTATGTTATCTTAAGAACGGTGAGTGTAAATGGACTACGGAAACTTCAAAAACCTCAACTTGTGTATGTCGAAACGGGCAGTGCTTTTTTGGAATAGCTATTTGCTAGATTCGTAGGAGAAAATTCCTGTCGGTATGGTAGAAGGCAAAGGTGAAAGTACTTTTTTATCTATTTAGTTAACTTCTAAGATGTTATGATGAGCGGTGCTGCAAGAGGTGTGTTCTGGGCAGAAGAAGTATGTAAAAATTGCGCGTAAAAAAACCAGAATAATCTTCTGGTGTACAAAAATCAATAAATTTTTTATGATACCGCCAAACCTGTACGACCCTCCCGAAGTATCTAAATCGATATTGCCTTACTTGAGTGCTGATCAAGGTAGTTCCCCCGAAACCTATCATCGAGCAAATCACCAAAACCAACAAGTTGGTCCGGTGCCCAGTAGTGGCAAACTCATCGGATGGTTGTCTTGCGACACTTCACGTTCTTTGTTAAAACATGACCGTAGAGTCGTACCTAACGGTTGGCAGTTTCATAAATATGTTCTGGGGTGGTTGAATTCCCAAAATTTTTTAAGTTCCATTGCTTTAATTGCCGCTTGTAAAACAATGGTTGTAAATGAACTACACACTTAATATGATTTGGGGTAACAGACAGTAAAAATACATAATTTACGCTCAAAACACCCTATAAATCAAAAGTTTATGTTAAGCCAATGTTAATTTTTCGTTTAGGCCTGTTATATGATATACGGTAAAAAACGCCCAAAAGACGTCTATTTTTCTTTTTTTGCGTTGCCTTACTCCAAGGCTATACTGTCTGTTAGTATTCCATTATTTTCTGTGCTAGCGAAATCGTCAAAATCTTGAGATTTTTCATACTTCTCAATCAAGGTAGCAACTAGCAGTGTGCAAACCAAAGCGATAAACATAATAAAACACTTTTTCATTGTAGGTTCCCAATTTAGGTTATTGCAAATCATACTGGGGGAACGCAAACAACTAGTGTAAATGCATTACTAAAGTAACGCAACCCACTAGCTGCTAAAATAACTTATGTATAGATGGTACATTTTTATGTGTAGATGGTAAAGTCCTTGATTTTTGGGGGTTTGTAAGTGATAGTGCCAGACTTGCTCCTAGAGTGAAATGCGTTAAAAGAGTCCAAAATCGATTGTTAAACGTTTTCTGACCAATTATACTTCAAATGCTTCCATTGATACATCTTTTTACAAAAAAACCGTACTTAGTACTATTTTTGATTACATTAAAGGATTAAGTTTTATATAGAATAATGATAGAAGCCGTATTAGTTGATGATGAAATAAAGGCCTTGCAAAGCCTTTCTTGGGAGCTGACCAATTTTAGTGATGAGATCAATATCGGGGCCTCTTTTACCGATCCGGTCGAAGCACTGGGATATTTAGCCCAAAACACGCCGGATTGTCTCTTTCTAGATATTGAGATGCCTACGATGGATGGCTTTCAATTTATTCAAAAACTAACGAACAAGAATTTCCCTGTTGTCATAACAACGGCCTATAACCAATATGCGATCAAGGCCCTAAAACATGAGGCTATCGACTATTTACTGAAACCTATCGATACCGATGACCTAAAGGATACGATCGTAAAAATCAAAAAACACAATTCAAAGAATTTTTCCGCGGAACGTTTGGAAAAAATACTCTTGAATTTCAATGCCAATACGATTCACAAAAAGATTACCATCAATACAGATGGTAAATTACTTTTTTTGGAAAACGAAGAAATCCTATATGCCGAATCTGATGGTAACTACAGCACGCTTTATTTGGCAGATGGACAAAAAATTGTCTTGACAAAGAAGTTAAAGGAAGTGAATGAGTTGCTTCCACAAGATTCCTTTTTTAGAATTCACAATTCTTATATTATCAATCTTCATAAAATCAAGGAGTTTTTAAAAACCGATGGGTATGTGATTTTAAAATCAAACCACAAAATACCGGTATCGAGGCAAAAAAAGTCCGACTTTTTAGATTTGCTCTAGATACTTTTATGCAATGGTCTATTAACTACATACGTTTCTGTTCCCCAAAGGTTTTCTTACCGTTTTTTATAGTTTGGTTGCAATTGGGAACGGGGCATGGCTTTTCTCAAGAGGTATCGGGTGCCTTTCAAAAGACCGTTGATAGCTTAATCAAGGCGGCCCCAAAAACCTACCGAGAAATCGACGCGGTTTTAAGACCGGTTCGAAAAGATACTTTTTTAATGTCCTTTTTTTCGGCAAAAGCCCTTGAAAAAAAGTATTTGGATGGGCATACGTATGCCTTGAACCAAATGGGCAGAAGTTACCGTGATATCTCCGAGTTTTCAAAAAGTCTGGCCTTGCATCAAAGGGCACTGGAAGTAGCTAAGGAAGCAGGAAATCTGGAGTTCGAAGTGTACAGCCTAAATATGATCAGTGTTATTTTTCGCCGTACTGAAGTTATCAAATCGGCCTTGGATTATAGTCAAAGAGCACTGGTTTTGGCCGAAACGGTCGAGAACCCTTCCATCGGACTCAAACGGAGTATGAATGTCTCTTCTAACAGTATTGGGAACATTTATCAGATTTTGGAACAGTATGACCTGGCCATCAACCAATTCCAAAAATCCGTACGCCTCGACAAAGAACTGGATAACAATCTGGGCCTTGCCATCAATTATCAAAATATTGGGGAGTGTTATGAGGCACAAGGGAAACTGCAAGAGGCATTGGAGAGTTTCGAGACCTCGATGGCCTATAACGAAAAAATAGATTCTGACCGGGGAAGGGTCATTTGCAAATACAGTTTGGCCCATGTGTATGTGCATATGGGTAGAGAAACAGAGGCGTTGTCAATCTTGGAACGTGTTCTGCCGATTGCGGAGTCTTTGGGCGATCAAGCGATCATATCCTCGGTTTATATCAATTTGGGGTGGACCCTCATGTTTTTAGATCGCTACAAGGAAGCAAACGCCTATCTTTTGAAGGGGAAAGATGTGGCCCAGGAGTTCAATCTACTGGGAAATGTTTCGGAGGCATACAAATTCTTATCGGATCTATGGGAGAAGCAGGGGGATTATAAAAAAGCCTTTGATTATCACAAGTTATCGCAGCGGTTCGATAATGAAACCTCGAAAGAGCGAAATATGCGCTACGTCAACGATATGATCGTTCGTTATGAGGCAGAAAAAAAGACCAACCAGATAGAGGTGTTGGCCATGGAAAATGAAAATGTGAAGCTGAAACTACGAAAGAATGAAACGCTCATCTTGATCAGTGGTATTGCTTTGGCCTTATTGGCTGGTATTTTTTACATTCTATACCGTCAATACCAACTAAAGAACGAAAAAAAGGTACTGACCTTGGAGCAAAGTATGTTACGGAGTCAGATGAATCCCCATTTTCTCTTTAATTCGTTGAATTCTATCAAGCTTTACATTATTAATAATGAACAGAAGAATGCTGTACATTACCTCAACAAATTCTCGAAACTGGTTCGAAAGATCTTGGAAGCGTCTTCCTTAAAAGAAATTCCTCTAGCAGAGGAGCTAGAGACTGTTGAGTTGTATATGAATATAGAGAACATTCGTTTTTCACATGAAATTGATTTCAAGATCAGTATAGCGGATGGGATCGATACCCAACAGGTGAAAATACCCTCTCTTATTCTACAGCCTTTCTTGGAAAATGCCCTTTGGCATGGTCTCTCATCGAAAGAAGGCGAGAAGAATATAGCACTTCATGTAAGCCAGGATGGGGATGAGTTCATCGCCATCGAGATTATAGACAATGGAGTTGGCCGTGAGGCGGCCGCAAAGATAAAAGAGGGTCGTGTATTAAAGAGAAAGTCGGTAGGAATCGATATTACGAAAGAACGTCTTGCTAATTTTTCCAAAGACTTTCAAAACTCGTTCGAAGTCGCAATCGTAGATTTATATGATGATGAAGACCAGGCGGCAGGGACCAAAGTAGTGCTTCGTATCCCTATTCTCTAAGGTGTTCTTCGGCCACTTGTTCTAGCTCTTGATACCAGGTTTCGCCAAATTTTCGGATAAGGGCCTCTTTTACAAATTTATAGATGGGCACTTTTAATTCGGTTCCCAAACTACAGGCGGGGTCGCATATTTCCCATTTATGGTAGTTTACAGCGGTTAATTCGGTATACTCCCGAACCCGAACGGGATACAGATGGCAAGAGACCGGTTTTTTCCAATCGGTGGCCCCTTGGTTATAGGCTTCTTCCAGACCACATTTGGCGGTGCCGTTTTCCGAAAAGGTAACGTAAGCACATTCGCTATTGTTCACCAGAGGAGTTTCCCATTCCCCGTCTTCCCCTTTGACAAATGCCCCCTGTTCTTCAATGGCTGCGATACCCTCAGGTCTTAGAAAGGGCCTTGCCGCGGCAAAGAGGTCTACCAAAATCTCGGTTTCATAATCCTCAAGAGGAGCTCCTGCATTGCCGTCAACACAGCAGGCTCCTTTACAAGCGGTAAGATTACATACAAAATCGGTCTCTATAAGCTCTTCGGATACAATAGTTTTACCTAACTGGAACATAACGGTTTTTACTTGGTGCAAAGATACCTTTTTGGAGCTTTTTGAACGGAAATAATTTTCTTTGAAAAGAAATAGAAACACCAATTGAAAGCGTAGTTTTGCCGAAAATTTGAACGCATGGAATTTCACTTCAATTTACGGGAGATTACAACCGCGACCATGGTACTATTTGCAGTAATTGATATTTTGGGAAGTATCCCGATCATCATCGGT
Organism: uncultured Flavobacteriaceae bacterium; assembly: GCA_947493175.1. Taxonomy (GTDB): domain Bacteria; phylum Bacteroidota; class Bacteroidia; order Flavobacteriales; family Flavobacteriaceae; genus Pelagihabitans. The sequence goes on from CANLQD010000004.1 coordinate 248,066, forward strand.
CTGCGAAAGAAGGTCGGGCATATACAATCTGAGAAAGCATCTATTGTGGCTGCTTGTCTTATGGTCGCTTTTTTGTTCTTGGGGGAAGAAATTTTGAAATTGATCGGTATCGATGTGAATTCCTTTGCGGTTGCCGGGGCATTTGTTATTTTCTTTTTGGCCATAGAAATGATTTTGGGAATATCCTTGTATAAAGACGATGAGCCCGAAAGTGCCTCAGTCGTACCGATTGCTTTTCCTTTGATTGCCGGGGCAGGCACGCTGACCTCTATACTCTCATTACGAGCCGAGTATTATGTAGAGAATATCATCGTAGCGATTATTCTAAATATTATCTTTGTATACCTTGTATTGAAATCTTCTACCCGAATCGAGAAGTTTCTGGGAAAGAACGGCGTCAGTGTGATCCGAAAAGTATTTGGCGTTATTTTGATGGCCATCGCCGTGAAGTTGTTTACATCGAACATCAGCGGATTATTGATCGCCTAGCGTATTGTAAGAAGAAAATTTAAAGTGTTTCAAAGATGAACAAGACCCTTTCCATTGTATTGATCGTGTTGGCCGTTGCTTTGATTGCCTACAACGTAACCTTGCTTAATTTTGAAAACCTTTTAGAGGGTAACAGTGTTATCGCAATGATCGGTATCGTAGCCTCGCTATGTGCCATTGTATTGTTACTGATTTTCATTACCTCAAAGCGCATTCAAAAGAAATTGGACAACAACCGTTGATGGTCCTTAATTTTCACTTTCGATAGCTTCTGCTTCTTGCTGGGATACAGGTGGATTATCGAGCTCTAATACTTTTTGGAGCATTGCATCTCCGTCGCTCTTTATTTTAGCGTATAGATTTGCATCGAAGAGTTGTTCTGCCAGAGAAGCTTTCAGATACATCTTAATTTTGTTTTCAAAACCATAATAGTCCATTTGATACCCCTGGCGCAAGCAAAAATCGATAAACTGTTCAAAGAGAATATCATCAGTTCGGAAATCGGACAAAAAGGTTTCTTTGTTGTATTCCTGATAACGGGCCCGATCTTCGTCTAGATGACCGAAAATAAAGTAAGAGAAAATGCCTTGGCCCTCCCGTACGTTGATGACTTCTTCCTCATTTCTTCCGATAGGAACAAAGGCATCCGGGATGATTCCACCGCCACCATAGACAATCTTGCCCTTGGGGGTGGTAAATTTTAGGGAATCGGCTACTTTGATACTATCTACCGAAATCAATTCACCGTTATGATAGCGATCAGTAAATTTTTGATAGTAGTCCTTATGGCCATTTTTATATGATTTTTGGATAGACCTTCCTGTTGGGGTATAGTATCGGGAAACGGTCAACCGCACGGCCGATCCATCGCCTAGCTCCATTTCGCGTTGCACCAATCCCTTGCCGAACGAGCGGCGGCCAATAATGGTACCGATGTCGTTATCCTGTAGTGCACCTGCGATAATTTCACTGGCCGAGGCAGAACGTTCATTGATCAGTACATAAATAGGCTGATCTTCAAAACTACCTTTTGCGGTGGCATATACGTTGTCTATCTTGCCCTTTTTATTTTTGGTGAAAAGGATGAGTTTACCATCCTTTAGGAATTCATCTGCCATTTGTTCGGCAATCCCAAGATATCCGCCGGGATTATCCCTTAGGTCGAGGGTCAATTTTTGCGCTCCGTTCCGCCGCAATTCCTGAAGGGCCTGTTTGAATTCCTTATAGGTCGATTCGGCAAAACGATTTACTTTAATATACCCCATATCCTCGTTGAGCATATAATAGGCCGATACACTTTTAATGGGTACTACGTCTCGGGTTACATTCACGGTAAAAAGTCGGTCCTCTTGTTTTCGGTATACCTGTAGTTTTACCGAGCTTCCTTTTTTGCCCTTTAATTTATTTACAATCGACTCGCTTCCCATTCGTTTGCCATACAAGGTATCGGCATCTGCCATGAGAATACGGTCGCCCGGTAAAATACCCTTTTTAAAACTGGGTCCTTTGTCGATGGTCCGAATCACCGAAATGGTATCACGGTAGGGGTAGAAGTTGATCCCTATTCCAACAAAGTCGCCCTTCATATTTTCCGATATACGGCTCATTTCCCGTTCGGGAATGTAAACAGAATGGGGATCCAATTTTTCAAGGATATTATTTACGGTTACATCTACGATACTATCGGTATCGATGTCATCTACATATTCGTAATCAATATAATCGATAAGTCGATTTAATTTGTCCTTTTTCGAATTGGTCGTGAACAGTTTTTCCGGGGAGTCGTTAAAATTAAGTTTTCCGCCCAAAAAAATACCGATTCCCAACGCGGAAGCGATTACAGTGGGCCATATGTAACGAGCTGTGTTTTTCATGTTTTATGGCTACGATGCCAGACTTTCAATTATAGGGAGCGCGACCAGTTCTACTCCGGCCTTTCTCAAAAAGTCCAATCCGGATTCGTCTTTGTATGCCGTTTGGTACACTACACGTTTTATGCCACACTGGTGTATGAGCTTACTACACTCTTTACAGGGCGACAGTGTTATATATAGGGTTGCACCTTCGCAAGATTGGGTCGAGGCCGCTACTTTGCTGATAGCATTCGCCTCGGCATGTAATACATACCATTTGGTGTATCCTTCTTCATCTTCGCAATAGTTCTCAAAACCGGTCGGGGTTCCATTATACCCATCAGAAATGATCATGCGGTCCTTTACGATAATCGCACCCACTTGTTTTCGGGTACAATACGAAAGCTTGCCCCATTCCAGGGCCATTCGTAAATAGGCTTTATCGTATTTTTCCTGCTTACTCTCCTTCATAGATAGAATTACCGCGGATAATTTTGAGAAATTAGCAAACCACTAAGATACCTGCTTTGCCATAGTCCTACAACCAAAATGGGTTAATATTACGTGAAATTCTAGGCGGGGTAGGTCGCTATTAACATGGGTATGGTCGAAAAGATAATCAAAATGGAAGCTACAGCGACAAAAAATGGTTGTTTTACCTTAGAAATCGATAGAAATACATAGGAGATCAACAATACAGATACCACGATCAACACTTGTGAAATTTCAATACCTCCGGCAAAACCTAGAAGGGGAGAAAGCTTATCGGTTTCTTCTGCCATGAGCATTTTAAAATAGTTGCTAAATCCGAAACCATGAATAAGTCCGAAAAAAACGGTGGCAATACCATGAAGAAACAGACTTTTGTGTTCCTTTTTGGCCTTAACGTACGAAAGATTGAACAGGGCTGTAAGCAGAATGGTCACCGGAATCAGAAACTCGATCCAGGCAACATCCATAACCAATACTTCATAGACCGACAAGGCCAGGGAAGAGCAATGTGCTATGGTAAAAAGCGTTGCAAGGACCAAGACCGCTTTCCATTGCTTGAACGTAAAGGGCACCGCCAAGGCGGTCAAGAACAAAATATGATCATAGGCACTAAAATCAAGTACATGCTGTAACCCCAGCTTTACATAAAAAATGAAATCTTGCATACGGTACGATCATTCAGGTTATAATTCAAAGATACATTGAAAATCGTTTTGGAAATTAAGCAGACTTTGAAAAATTAGGTCATTATAGGTCGTCGCTCGGGGAACTGGCCTGATTTTTGAGAAAATAGCCCCAAACGAATTAAGAGACAAGATTAGTATCTTTATCCTTTAAATTCAAGGCGCTTGTTAAAACAATTATCATTACGGTCTCGTATATTTATTTCCATGATTCTATTGGTACTGATCGCGTCGGTACTGATTGCGGGGATTACCGTTTATCAATACCATGAACAGAATCGAGATTATCACGATGATCGTTTGGAGCGCAAGGAAGACCAGATAAAACAAAGTGTCAATTACACCCTGAAGAAAACAACGTACCCGCCGACCACCGAGAATTTAGCGTTCATCTTTAAGGATGAGATCTATGAGATTGCCGATGTACAAAACGTAAATTTTAATATATACGATCTGGAAGGGCAGCTTATCAAAAGTTCCCGGCCAAAGTTTGAAAACGATTCCATCTCGAACTGCTTGGATGCCGAAGTACTTAACAGGCTGGCAGAAAGTGCAAAAAACAGGTATGTTGAAGAGAATTCTGCCGCAGGGGATCGATACCAAGCTTCCTACACCTATATAACCGATGCAAAATTTAAACCAATCGGTATATTGAACTTGCCTTATTTTGAGGACAACACTTTCAATGACATGGAGCTTCGGGAGTTTTTAATGCGTCTTGGAGGGGTTTATTTTCTCATGTTGTTACTGGCGATCGCCCTCGCTTATTTCATATCAAAATATATTACGAGATCCCTGCAGACCATTTCCGACATGCTCAACAAAACTGATCTCACTGGGCGCAATGAAAAAATCTTCATTTCAGAACCTGGCGAGGAAATCGGAAAGCTGGTGGGTTCCTATAACAATATGATCGATGAGTTGCAGCAAAGCGCCGCAAAATTAGCTCGGAGCGAACGGGAGCAGGCTTGGCGTGAAATGGCTAAACAGGTAGCCCATGAAATCAAAAATCCGCTGACCCCCATGCGATTGAGCGTACAGAGTTTTCAACGCAAGTTCGATCCCAATGACCCGGATGTCGAAAAGAAAATGGCCGAGTTTTCGGATACCCTGATCCAACAAATCGATACGATGAGCAGCATCGCCTCCGCCTTTTCCAATTTTGCGAAGATGCCGGCCCAGCAGAACGAAACCCTTAATATCGTCAAGATTGTACGCTTGGCCTTGGACATATTTACCGAGGATTACATACACTTTATTGCCGACGAGGAAGAAATCATCGTAAAGCTCGATCGCACACAACTCATTAGAGTGGTAACGAATTTGGTCAAAAATGCCATTCAAGCAGTGCCGGACGTAGATTCACCGCGTATTTTGGTCTCGGTGGCCTCCGAAGGTAGTTTCGTAAAGATTTCGGTGGCTGATAACGGTATCGGAATTGCGGATACCTTCAAGGATAAAATTTTTGAACCCAAGTTTACTACTAAATCCAGTGGAATGGGATTGGGTCTGGGAATGGTAAAAAATATTGTGGAGACCTATAACGGGCGCATCGATTTCACTTCCCAAGAAGGTAAGGGAACAGTGTTTACGGTTCATTTTCCCAAAGAAAATATGATGAAAGCGGTCTAAGTGACTGTTCACGAATGGGTCAATTATTTTTTGTGCCCCTTTTTGTGCGTTAATTCGTTAAAATTTTGAACCTTAACTAAGGCGATGCTCTAAACTTTCGCCTCATATCGTTTCAAAAATGACCTGTAAAATACTAATCTCACATTTCTGAACAGTCTCTAAATGAAGAAAAAACTACCCTACTTTATTGTAGATGTCTTTGCCGAGCAGAAATATACCGGCAACCAGCTGGCCGTTTTTTTAGACCTCGACCAACAGTTGTCCACTACTGAAATGTTAGCGATAACCAGAGAAATTAATTTTGCGGAAAGCGCCTTTGTTCGCACTGTTGAAGAAGATGGGGCTTTTGGAGTACGCATCTTTACACCGGAATATGAAGTGCCCTTTGCCGGGCATCCGTCCCTCGGAAGTTCATATATAATCGCGAAACACATAGCGGCTTCCCCTTCTGAAAACCTTGTTTTAAGACTGAAAAAAGGGGACATTCCGATTTCCATAAAGCATCAGGCGCAGCTAGAGCAAAGTCGTTTTACGATGCAACAGGCCCCACCCAGTTTTGGGCCCGTATTCCCGTTGGAGACAATCAGTTCGCTTATCGGTCTGCCTATAGAAGCATTGGATTCCTCGAAACCTATCGAAGAAGTAAGTACCGGGCTTCCCTATCTTATTGTTTTTCTAAAAGAAAGACGCCATATAGAAATGCTATCGCTCAATGCTGCCAAAATTATTTCCTTTTTAAAACAGCATAAATTATACAAAGACAACAGTCCGACAAAACTAACTACCTCGCTCTTTTTCGTGACCTCTGAAACGGTTCTAGATCATACCGATTACCATGCACGCATGTTTGCTATTGAAAATGGCAAGCTATGGGAAGATGCGGCAACTGGGAGCGCTAATGGCTGTCTCTTGGCGTATTTACTGAAGCATGGTTCTGGGGTAGTTTCTGCAGTTGTTGAGCAGGGTTTTGAGATGGGGCGCAAATCGATTTTATACCTAAACGGAAAACAATCGGTCGATTCATACATCTTGGAAGTGGGAGGGCAGGTAGTACCGATTGCGGAAGGATATTGGTATCCGTAACTTTTAAAAAGATGATCAAAACCCTTGCGCCAAGTACCCTGTTGCTTAAAAAAAGTATGCCTATTTTTGGAATACCATTTTAAACAATACTACCTATGCAATTCAACAATATTTTGGTCGATTCCCAGCAACCAATTGCCTTAGTGACCATTAACCGCCCCAACAAGCTTAATGCTTTGAATCGAGATACGATCCAAGAGCTGAACGAGGCATTTACCCTATTGGAAACCGATAAAAAGGTGAAGGTGATTATTTTAACCGGTAGTGGCGACAAAGCATTTGTTGCGGGTGCCGATATCTCGGAATTTGCCGATTTTTCGGTTGAGGAAGGTGGAAAGTTGGCCGCAAAAGGACAAGAACTGCTGTTCGATTTTGTAGAAAATCTTGCTACACCGGTCGTAGCTGCCGTGAATGGTTTTGCGTTGGGAGGAGGGCTCGAACTGGCTATGGCCTGTCATTTTCGAGTGGCCAGCCACAACGCACGTATGGGTTTGCCAGAAGTATCCCTAGGCGTCATTCCTGGCTATGGGGGTACCCAACGCTTACCACAGCTTATTGGCAAGGGCAGGGCGATGGAACTGATCATGACCGCCGGTATGATAGATGTAGACCGTGCATTGAACTACGGTCTCGTAAATCACGTAGTTTCGCAAGAAGAACTGATCGGTTTCTGTAAAAAATTGGCAGGTAAGATATCGAATAATTCCACTGTTGCGATTTCCCATGCAATAAAAGCGGTAAATGCTGGTTTTAAAAATACCAGTAACGGATATGCAGCCGAGATCGAAGCGTTCGGAGCTTGTTTCGGTACCGCTGATTTTAAGGAGGGTACCACCGCCTTTTTGGAGAAGCGAAAAGCTGATTTTCCCGGCGCCTAGTATGTCCCAAAAACCTACTTATGACACTACAAAAAAGTCTGTCCCTGTTGCTTTTTTGGGTCGCTTTTACGTTTTGTAAGGCCCAAGAAATGCCCATACATTATCAGTTGGGCGAAAACTATTCGGATCGCTATAAATTCTCGACCGTACTTTCTGTCAATGCTTCGGCCAAGGAACAAACGGTTTTGGTACGCACGTATTATGGGGGAATGCCCCTGCGCCCCAAAGGTCATTTCATTGAGGTCTATGACAAGGAGATGAACCTAGAACTCGATTACAATTACAAGTATGCCGGACGGCATATGGTCGACGGTTTCGTTCGAAACGGACAGCTGTACCTATTGGAGTTGAAGTATAATTGGGATAGCGAGGCCTATCAGTATATCGTGCACCAGAGTCCGTTACATGAGTTTAATTTTTCTGAGCGTACCCTGCTCTCCATTCCTTCCAAGGAAGTCCCAAATCCGTTGGCGGTCAACAAATACAACCGCAATTTTGGAAATGGGTTTTCCACAGCTACCTTTTTCAACGACGATCGTAACGCTTTTGCTATTACCGTACATCATCGGGAAGGAAAAAAGGAAAAGTACCATATGTACCTCTACGGCACCGATTTAAGACAGCAGATCCAATACGATTTTTCTGATCAAATAACCGAAAAGAACTATGCCTTTGAAAATATAGCCGTTTCCAAGGATTTGAAAACCCTTTATTTCATGGGAAAAGCCTTTTTTAAAAAACGCCGGTTCGATGCCAAGGAACGTCGCTTTCAGTATGAATTGGTTCGCATAACGAATGGAGGACACCAAACCCAGGAATTTAATGAGGCCGGTCGTTTTCCAGAAGCATTGAAGCCCCTGCTGATCGATGGGGAACTGACCGCCGTAGGATTTTATGCCGATAGAAAGGATAAGCGTTACAACGGCTTGGTGTACTTCAAATTGAACCCAACGGATCTAAGGCTAGAATCGAAGAAGTACAACCCCTTTTCGAATCAGTTTATGTTGGATAAGTTTGGAAGGGAGGTCGATGCAGAAATCAAAAACCTTATTTTCAAAGATGTGCATATCACGGCCAATAAGGATATTTTGTTCAGCGCGGAAGAGTATTTTGTAACTACAGGAAGCGATATCGGAAGTAGTCAAACCAGAAAGGTCCAAAATTATCACTACAACGACATTGTCTGTGCCAAACTCGATGCGAACGGCACCATGGCCTGGGCCCGAAATATTAATAAGACAGAGGTTACCCAAGGTGATGAAGCCTATGCCTCGTATACCGCTTTCGGAAAGGGCGACGATATGTACTTTTTCATCAACTCGGGCGAACATCCCCAAAAGTTGGGCAAAAACCGGATAGTCTTTAAACAAGGGTACAGCAAAAACCCCAATATGTTTGTTATTCGACTCAATGGCCAAGGGGAGATGGATTATCAAAAACTCATCGATGATAAGGAAGTTCGCCTTCCTATTATGGTCTCCAGACCCTTGATCGATAAAAAATCGGACCAGTTGTACTTCTACGCTAAAAGAGGCAGCAAAAAACAGTTGGTGAAGGTAGGCTTTGGTACTTTGCATAACACCCCTCAAAGCAAATAATCCTACAGTTCTACTTTTTGCAATGACATATTCTGGGTATAGGTTCGCTATTTGAGACACAAAGCGAACCTGCCTCACTACCTCCATCTCAAAAACAGTTCGTATTTTAGGAAGGTTAAACGAGATGACGATGAAAAACAACACCTTCCTATTCCTTTTTGTACTATCCCTATCATTTTTAAATGCCCAGGACCGGGTCACCGGTGAAGCGTTTGCCACCCGTTCCGAAGTATTGGCCCAAAACGGTATGGTGGCGACCAGTCACCCCCTGGCCACCCAAATCGGACTTGATATCCTCAAAAATGGTGGCAATGCCATCGATGCGGCCATAGCGGCGAATGCCGCCCTCGGTCTCATGGAGCCTACCGGCTGCGGTATCGGAGGTGATCTATTTGCAATCGTATGGGACGGAAAAACACAAAAACTATACGGACTCAATGCCAGTGGTCGTTCACCCCAAAAATTGACATTGGACTATTTTGAAAAACAGGGCATGGAGAAAATCCCTTCCCACGGACCCTTACCTGTAAGCGTACCGGGAGCTGTAGATGGCTGGTTCGAACTGCATGATAAATTTGGCGCTACACCGATGGAGGAACTCCTCGCTCCCGCCATTGAATACGCCGAAAAGGGCTTTCCTTTAACAGAATTGATTGCTTGGTATCTACAGCGTACCGTTCCTTTTTTTGAAGCAAAAGGCTTTCCCAACATCGATGATACCTATAAACAGCAGAACGGTAGTAGCTTGCCCAAAGAGGGTGAAATCTATAAGAATCCCTATTTGGCGAACACCTATCGCAAAATTGCCAAGGGTGGCCGCGACGCCTTTTACAAGGGCGATATTGCGAAAACCATCGGGAAATTTATCAAGGAACAAGGTGGTTTTCTCTCCGCAAAGGACCTGGCGGCCCACAAATCGGAATGGGTAGAACCTGTATCTATCAACTACCGGGGATATGATGTGTGGGAACTACCCCCTAATGGACAAGGCATTGCCGCCTTGCAAATGTTGCAGATTTTGGAAGGCTATGACTTTTCGAAAATAGCATTTGGCAGTGCCGAACACCTGCATCTGTTCACCGAAGCCAAAAAATTGGCCTTCGAGGACCGTGCCAAATACTATGCTGATATGAATTTTTTCGACACTCCGGTAGAGCAGCTGCTTTCTGATGCCTATGCAGACGAACGCCGCCAGCAAATCGGAGCCCGTGCGGGCACATACCTTGCAGGGGAAATTAGTGCCGGCGAAACTATTTATATGACCGTGGCCGATAAAGAGGGAACCATGATCTCCCTAATTCAAAGCAATTACCGGGGTATGGGTTCAGGCATGGCACCACCGAAATTAGGCTTTATGTTACAAGATCGGGGTGAGCTCTTTAGCCTCCAACGTGGGCAGGCAAATACCTATGAGCCTGGTAAGCGTCCTTTTCATACCATTATTCCCGCTTTTGTATCCAAAGATGGCAAACCCTTTCTCAGTTTTGGCGTTATGGGGGGTGATTTTCAACCCATGGGCCATACCCAAATCGTCATGAACCTGATCGACTTTGGTATGAACCTACAAGAGGCAGGCGATGCCCCCAGATGGGACCATACGGGTGGGGCAAGTCCCATAGGTGCTATTACAGAGGATACCGGTCAGATCCGCGTAGAGTCCGGCATTCCCTATACCACCGTGCGAGGACTGATGGACAAAGGCCACCGTGTCGGTTTCACCCGAGGAGCCTATGGTGGCTACCAAGCAATCCTATGGGATACCAAAAACAAGGTCTACCATGGCGCCTCTGAAAGCCGAAAGGATGGGCAGGCAGCGGGATACTAGGGAAGTTCAAGCTCAAGTGATATATTTCAAAACAGTCTTTAAATGTATGGTATAAGATTCCAAGAAAGAGGCTGAATAGTATAACCTCCTCATTGGGGTTTGTTAGTTACGGTTATTCCGTAGCATACAAAATATCATACAACAACGGAAAGTAATCGCTTCTTCCCTCACCCGACCTACCCTTTCCCTCATTGCCGATTTTTTAGCTCACTAGACCAACGTAGTTTCGTAGCAAAGAAAAACTGCGATGACGGTAAAAATCACCATTCCGGAACCCTGTCATGAAGACTGGCAGAACATGACCTCTACCCAAAAAGGGGCCTTTTGCGAAAGCTGCGCCAAAGAGGTCATCGATTTTACGACGACTTCTAGGCGAGAGTTGGCTCAAAAAATACGTAAGGGCGACTCTCTATGCGGGCGATTTAAACCGGAACAACTGAATACGCCTTTACCGTCGGTATCGCAAAGCCAGTTTCGAAAGCGGGCCGCTCTGCTAGGATTTACCTCTTTATTAGCCCTTGGGAGTCCAGCTTTGGCGCAGGAAACACCACCAGTACCAATTCATGAGGTGGAGAGCGATTATATCTTAGGACTAGTAGTTCCCGAAATACCTTTGCAGGATTCAGTGACCATCAAAGGGCAGGTCAGTGACCTTACTGGACCGTTGCCTGGAGCTAATGTGGAGCTTCAAGGTACAGCCTATAGCGTTCAGGCCGATATGAAGGGGCAATATGAGTTGACCATTCACTTTTCCGAAGTGGAACGTCACAACACCTTAGTATTTCAATATTTCGGCTTTGAAACCAAAACGAGGAAAATAGATGAGACAGCCACGGTGGTGAATGTTGAATTAATAGAGTCGGAGGAGGTACTTCTTGGTGAGGTGTTTGTGATGCGAAAACAAAATTTTCTTAACCTCGTTGGAAATTGGTTTCGTAAAAACTAGGATTGCCCTATTGAACAAGTTGGTCTTTTATACTGGCTATGGTTTTCCGAACGGAACATCCTGTAACAATTTTGAAGGTTTTACTACCTATCAATAAAGTAAGATGATGGGAAGCGCTAGTCAGCCAATGTTAGTAGTCAAGTACAATAGGGCTTTGTTAAAAAAGAGAAAACTCAAAGAGGTTAAGGACTTATTGATGGAGACCTCGCGCAAGACAGAAGTAGAATTCAAAAAGGTTTCTTCGATAGAATTGGCCCGTATCAAAACGGAGATTCGTCATAAGGCTAGGAAAGAGGCCAAATTTCAAATAGCGCTTTTACTCGCTTGTTTAGTGGTGGTCACTTTATTTTTATACTGGTTGCTCTACACATAAATTGAACGGCTGCTTTGCGGCAGTATTCCTTTTTTAGCATCATACAACTAAAACTACTATGGAAGACGAAGTATTTTCACAGCGTACAATCAATGTTCTAAAGAACAATCGCGCCTTGTTAAAGAGACCATCTTTTAAAGACATACAGAAACAGTTTTACAAGTCTTCAAGAAAGACCAAATTGGAATTTAAAAAGTCTCTTCGGAAGAACTTCAGCGTATTAAAGCGGTTATTCGACTCAAGGCGAAGAGGGATGCTCGTACTGAACTCTTAATGTATCTGGTTTATGTCTTTTCAGTAGCAGTTTTCCTTTACTGGCTTTTGTATACATAAGCTCCCTACGCCACTTTGCAGAGGTTCCTTTTCTTTTCAGTATCTTACGACTAAAACCACTTCATGTCTGGCGCAGGTTTTGCATCTCACGCTTCTAACGTACTTAAGGGCAACCGGGTTTTGCTCAAAAGACGCAAGTATAAAGACATCAAGGAACTCGTTTATGAAACTGCTGGGAAGACCCAAGTTGAATTCAAACATATCAGCAGTGAAGAGTTGCAACGCATCAAACAAACCATCCGGGAACAACACCGATTGCAAGTTCGTTTTGAGTTGCAGCTATATGGGTTATGCTTGTTACTAGCGATTGGGTTGGTCTACTTTTTGGTTTGGTTCTTCTATTTGTGACGATAAGTTGGGGTATGATATTATATACTTTACATTTTAAGGGAATGATAATAGTTCTCCTTATAAAGCTAGGCTATTCTTTGGTGATCCAGAATTGTAGACCGTATGGGAAACACACGAATAACTATAATACCCCGTAAGACGCTTACCTACCGGACTGGCTAGCGTTGTCTGGCGATATGGAACGTGCGAAAAAATCCCTGCATACATGCGATCGTGTTTGGAATAGATACGAAGTGGTCTATTTTGCCTATTGCGGTCAAAAGGATAGTGTCATGAAAAACAGAAAGTATTGGTAACGAAATCAAAAAAATACTTCGGGATGCCAAGTTGAAGAAGTAGTGTGTCGGATAGGAACCCAAAACAATGCTTTTGTAACAAAACCTCTTTTTTTCCTACCCATAATTGAACCAACACAGTAGCGTTATGGCAGGAGGAGGCATTGCAGGGGCGATTACCAGCTTAAAGAATAACCGCAACCTATTAAAAAAGCGAAATCGAAAGAACAAAGGAGATGTGTACGGACGGGAGGGTGTTACCAAACTGAACCTAAAGCAGTCTACCGAGCAGGACATGCGAATTATTCGTAAGAAAATTGCTGAACACAAACGACAGGAACGAAGAATCTGGGTGGTAACGATTATCTTGACTTTATTGATTTTGTATGGTGTATATATTTGGTTGTTCATTGGATAATACATAAAATGGTAGGTCTTGCGTTGCACAAGACCCTATCCAAATATTTTAAAAAATACAAAACATACACCCTCGAAGCGGTATTCCATCATATGAAGTTTAACTCTAAATGTTCCTGGAATTTGAAATCTATACCTCGGTGTGCTTATATTCCAACAACCAGTCAAATTGTACAAACTCCAAGACCTTTTTATGAGTCGCTTCAAGCACGACTTCGGGAGCCATACCTGCAAGATAGGCCTGTTTCCAACGAGAGGCGCAAAGACACCATTGGTCTCCGGGTTTCAAGCCTGGAAAGTTAAAATGCGGTATAGGTGTGCTAAGGTCGTTACCTTTTGATTTGGTGTAATGCAGAAACTCTTCGGTCATAACGGCACAGATTACATGGGTACCAATATCTTCTTCCCCGGTTCGGCAGTAACCGTCTCTGTAAAAACCGGTTATCGGTTGAAAGCAGCAGGGACGCAATTCACCACCCAGTACATTTTTGGGTTTCTTCATTTTTGGTTCCATTGGATTGGTTTAGTGGTGTTTTTTGAGAACGCAGTGCTTATTAAAACATAAGAGAGCGAAATGCACTCCGAAATGGGCCATCTCGCGGACAAGAATAGATTTTTATAGTTTTTCATGGCAATTTGCTTGGTTTTTTCTGTAATATAATCATATTGTTTAATATTTTTCATTAAATGTTAAACAATATTTCAAATTTAAAGCGTCCCTAGCGTAATGGTCAAACCGATTAAAAAGTAGCAGGAGGGAAGAAAAAATGAGATAAAGTCGTCTTTAAACCTCAGGTCGTAACAAATGCGCTAGTTTGGCTACTAATCAAATAAATCCTTAACCTAATAGCTGTTACCGATGCCGCAGACCCAGTCACTCACCGCTTCCGACCTAGCTACCTTGAAATCTGCCAAACAAAAAATGGAAAATGTTCATTGGGCAATGCAAGGGCTCAATAAGGTAGGGAATGTTATTGAAAGCCGTATTGCACTGCTGCCTCAAAAACAACAGCGATGGTTACAGCAACTTAGCTATAAGGCCTTGCAAAGTGTTGTCAAGGCAAATCTGGTTTCCATGAAGAAGGGCAAGGTGAAATCGGATCCGTGGAACAAGACCTATAAGGCACTGGTCGCCTCCTCTGGATTGGTGGGTGGGGCCCTTGGCGCCTCTGCCTTTGCCGTGGATCTGACTTTGGCAACCAAATTGATGATGCGTTCCATTATGGACATCGCCCGTAACGAAGGTGAAGACCTTTCGGAACTCGATACACAGTTGGCATGTTTGCAAGTTTTTGCCCTTGGCGGCAATACCAAACACGATGATGGCCTCGATACTGGCTACTACGCTTCCCGCATTGCCATGGGATCGGCGGTTAAGGGAGGGACGAAAGCATTGGAGGGACTTTTACGCGGCAGTAGCAATCCGCTTTTGCAATTTATAGCTTCGATAGCGGCCCGTTTTAGTGTTCAGGTATCCGAAAAATTTGTGGCGCAGGCGATTCCTATTTTGGGGGCTGCAGGAGGGGCCACCATAAACCTGGCATTCATCCACCATTTTCAAAGTATGGCTCAGGCACATTTTGCTATCAGAAGATTAGAAAGAACGTACGGGGAAGAAACGGTGAAGACCGCTTATGAGGTTGTTTAAAGCCAATTAAATTCAAGGTAGGTGCAACATGAATATGCTTCGAAAGAGCTTAGTAATATTCTACCCTGTCCGTATCCAGCGCGTGTAACGAGAGGAATGTGCTGAGAATGATGTCGGTCCTCTGATGCAGAATTCACCTAAAGCCGCAAAGAAAAAATAGTGTTCTATGATTTTAAACGCAAAATATTAGGTGTTGCGGTATCTCGCAGACTGAGAAAGTCCAGACTTCAACTCCCCTTTTTTTCGAACCGCAGATTCCGCACACGACCGGTAGAGACCTTGATACCAATAATGGTATTGGTGGCGTCCCTTATAAATTCAGTGACGATATTACCGTGCCTAAAAAGGTCTTGTTTGATTATTTCCATCGAAAGATCACTATTTCGACGGTGGGTGGCGGTCAACTTTCCCTCAATGACCTTGTAGTGATAAGCGGTGTCGAGCTCCGGACTATAAAAGGTACCTGTATAGGTTGTTAAATCTACCTTTTCCGGATCAACAGCTTCATAAGGGGACAGGGTGATGGTTGGACTGTTTTCCTGATATACCCGCATACGTTGTTCATTTTCACCATTCAAGAATTCTACATACACGTTCACCGGCACTTGTAGCATTCTGAATTTTGTGTTCGAAATAGGAGCCAGCGGTGATTCGTTTCCTGCTCCACGAACATAACGTAGGGTATCATTCTTCAAAACAATTTTTCTGGGGATTCGCTGTTCTTCCCACCAGTAGTCATTTTCAAACTGTTTTAATTGTTCTGTTGCCAAATTGATAAAAGTTTCGGGTTTACGCTCCTCTTGTGTTCTTTCTTCTTTAAAGTCGGTGGCAAGATACAGGTCTGCTACCTGATGGGCTAAAGACACTGGGTTTGAACTCCCTCGATTTGAAAATACCGATACCGCAAAATCTTGCTCTGGGAATCGGGTCAAATAAGAGCGATAGCCTGCATCGGCACCACTATGCTGTATTTGTTGCAAACCTTTATAAGAACCTACAAACTGTCCGTAAGCGCCTCCAAAGGTTTCACCACTGTTCAAGACTGCCAAGGTGTTCATTTGATCAATGATAGCTTTGCTCCCTACTTTTATATCCTGAAAATTCATAGCCCACTTGCTCAAATCAATAACCGTTGTGAAAAGACTGGTGGCACCCACATTGGCGAAGCTCAGTACACTCTTTTGAAATTCATCAGCGTTAGCACTGTACGAATAAGCCCTATTTTTTACAATTCTTTCATGGTCATCATAGAAAAGCGAATGCTCCATTTTTAGTGGCTGAAAGATTTCTTGCTGGGTAAAGTCAGCGAACGATTTTCCGCTGACCCTGGCCACCACTTCCGCAAGAAGCGTGAAGCCTGTATTACAGTATAGATATTCTTCCCCTGGTTTAAAGTTAAGTTCCTTTTGCTTGGACACCAATTTAAGAATGTGCTCTTTCGTAATCACATCGTCGAACCGCCATCCGGCCATTGCCAGGAGGTCCCATTGGTCGCGCATGCCACTTGTATGGGTCGCCAAATGCCGCAAGGTAATGCGCTCGCCAAAATCGGGCACCTCCGGGATATAGGTTCGGATATCGTCATCAAGTGAAAGCTTGCCTTCATCCGCCAACAACAACAACGAGAAAACAGTAAATTGTTTAGAGACCGAGGCTACATGAAAGACTGTCGTAGAGGTCACTGGAATATCATATTCCATATTGGCACTACCATAGCCTTTTTTGAAGACAATTTCCCCATTCTGAACCACCGCGATGGCAGCTCCCGGCTTTTTGATGTCATCAAAATCTGTAAAAATTTGGTCAATAGACGTTTCCATGGAAGTAACCTTCGGTTTAGGGTGGGATGATTGGGCGGAAACGATCGTGCTGGCCGTGAAAAATAAAAATAGAAAGAGTTGAAGGTGTTTTTGAAGTCGATTCATGATGTTGTTTGTTTGTTGACTGATCCGTGATGCTCAAGATATGGAATTTTAGGAGGATGACCATTTATGCCCATGAGAAGTTCTGGCAAAAACCCGGAGGTTTTTACGCGATAATCGAAATTTAAATACTGCGACTTTTACTTCAAAATTAAACGCTGAATTTTCTTTTGTGCCTTGTGGGCCTGTCATGGCTTCACCCAGCCGTTTCGGTGGACGAAGGCCCCGAGCCAGTTTGTGTATAATGGTCGGGTCATCGAACCTATTGATATCATGAACTGGAGTTTGCCGAAAGGCCACGTCGTACATTACAATTTCTCATACATTCTTGCTACTTTTAATCTTATGACCAAAGAAGCTGTCATCTTGGTATTGAGTTGCTTGGGTTTGGTACAGGCGCTATTCCTCTGCTTTTACTTGTTAACACTACAAAAAGGAAACCGTTTGGCGAGCCGGTTTTTGGCATTGCTGTTATTGGGTTTAACGATTCGTATCGGAAAGTCCGTGTTGAACGTATATCTTGACCTTGGTCCGTGGCAACGCAATTTGGGCCTGTCCGGTATTTTGATAGCCGGTCCTTTCCTCTGGATGTATGGTAAGACACTGTTGGGTAAGAAAAAAGAGTTTGGCCAAAGTGACTATTTTCACCTGCTTCCCTTTGTTCTGTTCGTATTGTTATGCACCGTGATACCAAATAGTTTTGGTTTTTGGTCCTACGCTTTTTACGTAGCGGTGTTCATTCATTTGGCAGTATACCTGATAGCTGCTTTTTTTTATTTAAAACGTCATCGTAAAATTTCCAATGCCGTGGTGTGGAACTGGTATCGCAACCTGGCCATGGGAGTGGCCCTTATTTGGATGTTTTATATGGGGAATTTGATAGGGATTATTCCCTATTATATTGGTGGCGCGATTTTCTTTTCGCTCTTGATCTATGTCTTTTCCTTTTTACTGCTGAAACGCGCTTCCTTTACCATGGAAAAATATGCGAATTCGGCGATGGACAAGATGACTTCACAGCGGTACATTACCCGATTAAAAGAGGTATTCGAAACTGAAGAAACTTACCTTGATAGCCGTTTGAATCTAAAGCAAGCGGCCCAAAGATTGGATGTAGCCCCTAGGGAACTTTCTCAAGCCATCAATGAAAATGAACAACAGAATTTTTCCGAGTTTGTCAATGGTTATCGTGTTCAAAAAGCAAAGGAACTGCTGATCGACGCTGTTTATGCCCAAGAAAAAATCGCAACGATCGCCTATGATTGTGGGTTTGGAAATGTTACTTCTTTTAATCTAGCTTTCAAAACAGCTACCGGTCTCACTCCCTCCCAATATAGGAACCAGTTTGCAACGGTCTCATAAAGGTAGCCATCTCTAACATGTATTCGGGTACAGTATCCTGGACGGGAAAGTAAATGCGATTACTCCCACTTTTCGTTTTAAAGATCATGATTATTAAAGCCCTTCTGGTTAAGGCAGGTGATTTTTGTAACCTAATTTGCGAGTTATGAAACCGATGATTGTATTTTTCCTTTTGATACTGGCCAGTTGTAAACCAACACCCGTACCTCTATCTGTAAGCAATGCCCAACAGCCGCACGACCCAGTCAAGGAAACCATCATCGACGGACTTTCCCGCCCATGGAGTATGGTATTTTTATCCGAAGATGAGGTATTGCTTTCCGAAAAGGATGGAGATTTGTTGCGTATCAACTTAAGAACGGGACAAAAGAAGGTCATCAGAGGATTTCCACAAGATCGTTTTGATACGCTACTGTTTCGAAAGGCATTCTCGAAACCCCGTACCTTTCCTGCTAGCTTGCCCGATAGTACAAAGGTTACTTATAATGCGGGTATTTTAGAGGTATTAACGGATCCCGATTTTCAAAATAATCAACAGGTATATATATCCTATGTGGCCAAAGGGGAAGGAGGGACCACAACAAAAGTAATACGTGCCAAACTACAAAAGGATTCTCTTACACAGATACAACCGCTATTAGTAGCTACCCCCTTTTCTGAAGGCTTGTTCCATTATGGAGGCGGAATGGCTTTTGGTCCCGAAGGCAAACTCTATATCACAGTCGGCGAGCGAATTTTTAACGAGCTCGACGAACCGGTATTACCGGTTGCCCAAGATGTGACCGATCGAAGGGGAAAGATTTATAGACTGAACCCCGACGGCGGTATCCCAGATGACAATCCCGATTTTGGTCCGGATGCCGTTCCCGGAGTCTTTGCAATAGGAATACGGGCAGCGCAAGGAATCACCTTGGAACCTGAAACCGATCAACTTTGGTTCAGTGAGCACGGTACGCGACAGGGCGATGAGATAAACGTACTACAGGCAGGCGCGAATTATGGCTGGCCAGTGGTAACCACAGGAGGGTATCGCGGCATGGAATACGAACCTCCTACGATTGAGGGAGCTGAATTCACCGATCCGATTTGGTATTGGCTACAGACGGTTGCCCCGACCGGACTCTGTTTTTATACCGGCAATGAATTTCCCCTTTGGAAGAACAATCTGATCGTGCCCGGACTCTCACGTGGAAGTCTGTGGCGTATTCGGTTAGAAGGGGAAACGGTGAAAAGTCTGGAGGAACTTTTTGTCGATGATAGAGAGCGGTCGCGAAAGGCAGTAATGGGCCCCAATGGAAAACTGTATATCCTTACCGAAGACCTTCAAAATCGAACAAACGGGAAAATCGTTCGTATTAAGCCGGAATAAAAATCTAAAAATGACATATCATGAAATTTCAATTTTTGACCATTCTTTTAATATTGACCTATAACTTCTTGAACGCCCAATCGGAAGAAGAAACGATTCGAACAGCACTTCAGGAGTATATTGATGGTAGTTCGTATAACAATCCTGAAAAAATCGTAGCTCCATTTTATGAAGATGCCCGTATGTTCCTGTCCAAAAAAGATGCGCCTATTTATATACTCTCCCCAGCTGAATACGCAGCATTGTTCGAAAAACGGGAAAAGGGGGTGTTTAACGGTCGTGTTGGAACCATCTCGGATATTGACCAAGAGCACGACATCGCTACTGCAAAAGTGGAAATTTTGATTGCGAAGAAGAAGCTTCGGTTCATAGATCTGTTTCTACTAAAGAAGTTGGAAGGTGAATGGAAAATAATTAGCAAGGCGGCAACTTTGATGCCCGACACAGATTAGGAAATTTTATACTTGGGAAGAAGTTAGATTTTTTAAAAAACGGGACCAGTAACCTAGGAGCTTACACGGCTAAGAGTCATTCTAATTTCGCGTCTCAGGTAAAATCCAGTGACCAAGGTAGCAAGCACATCGGCAATGGGAAATGACATCCATACGCCTAATTCCCCTAGAAAGTTTGGAAGGATTAAAATGAGTGGTATAAAAAAGAAACCTTGCCTTGTCAATGTCAACAAAAGGGCAGGAATTGCCTTGCCGATCGCCTGAAAATAAGCGGCTCCTATCAGTTGCAACGCAATGATCGGGGTAGCCGCAAAAACCAATCGCATGGCGGTCGGGGTGTGTTCCAAAACAAAGGTGTTAATGGCTAGTTCGCTTTCGGGCATACCTTCCTTACTACTCAAAAAGAGGGATGCGATTTCAGCGGGAAAAAGAAAAAGTCCGACAAACACCACGGTTGCCAGAATTGCGGCATATTTAATGGCCGTATTGATGCTTTCCCGCACTCTAGGGTATTTTTTGGCGCCGTAGTTGTATCCGGCAATCGGTAAAAATCCTTGAGTAACCCCAAATACAGGAAAGAGTGCGAACATCAACATACGACCGATGATAGCATAGACCGCTACCATGGCTTCGCCCCCAAGACCAAATAAGATGTTGTTCATTAAAAGGTACACCACACTTGTAGTCGCTTGTCGGGAGAGTGTTACGAAACCCAACGAACCAATTTCTTTGATAATAGGGAAGTCGAGTACAAAACAGTTGGGGGTCAATTTCAGTTCGGAATGTTTGGAACGAAAAAAATAGAGGATATAGCTAAAACAAAGCACATACCCGATTGTAGTTGCCCAGGCCGCACCATGCATACCCCAGTCAAGAATATAAATGAAGATATAATCCATTAATAAATTCCCCACCGAAGGAATGATCATGGCGATCATAGCGAACTTGGGTTTCCCCTCGGCACGAATGACCGTGTTTCCCATCATACAAAGTGCTAAAAACGGAATGCCATAAAGCACGATAACATAGTAGATTTTAGCTGGGGCAAAGATGGCTCCCTTGCCACCAAATGCCGGTATGAGCGAATCAACGAAATAAAGCCCTAGGGCAACCATTGAAATGGTGACTAAAAGTGTCAGGGTGATTTGGTTGCCGAAGGTCTTGACCGCTTTCGCGTGGTTATCGGCCCCCAGTGCCCGGGAAATGATGCTAGATCCGCCGATACCGATGGCCATTCCCAATGCTCCAATGAAAAAAGAAACCGGCAACACCACATTGATGGCCGCTATGGCGATACTACCGATCCAATTTCCCACAAAAATGGAGTCGACCAAAATATTGAGGGACATCACTAGAATTCCGATAGAAGCAGGTACGGCCTGTTTCACTAAAAGTGGCCCGATGGGTTCCGAGCCGAGTTGTTCTGCGGTGACTTTGGCCATTGTTTTACATCATTGCGAGCTTAACGGCCACGGGCTAGTTAAGCGAAGTAATCCATATGTATACGGGCGTAGTTGCAATAGTTTTGCGTGTCGCCCTTATGATTTTTTTGGTTGAACCTTTTATTTTTTTCCAGGTCGTAACGAATTACACAGGCAATACCTCGTTTTGCTGCCATTCGTTCACCCATTTTGCCATGACCGCTACCCAGGCTTCATTGTCGTTTAAACAAGGAATGTGCTTATAATGTTCCCCTCCGGCCTCTTCGAATTGTTCCTTTCCTTCCATGGCAATTTCTTCCAAGGTTTCCAGGCAGTCGCTTACAAATGCGGCGGTGACCACCGCTAGTCTTTTTTTACCTTCTTTGGCCAAACGTTCAAATTCATAATCGGTATAGGGTTTGAGCCAAGGGTCACCGGCCAAACGCGATTGAAACGAGGTGCTGACTTTTTCTTCGGGCAAACCAAGATAGGCCTTTACCAATTCGGTGGTCTCATAGACTTGATGGCGGTAACACGTATGGTGGGCAACTGAATTCACCTTGCAACAGCTTCCGTCAATTTTGCAATGGTAGCTGGTAGGGTCGCTTTTGCGAATGTGCCGCTCCGGGATTCCATGATAGGAAAAAAGAATATGGTCGTATTCAAAGTCCTTTAATCCTTCTGCAATACTTTCCGAAAGTACTTTGATGTAGTCGGAACTTTTATAAAATGCGGGGAGGGTAGTGAGCTTCAGGCCCGGAAAATGTTTTTGTTGTACCTCCATTGCCTTTACGACCACTGTTTCATAGCTCGACATTGCATAATGCGGATACAAGGGCACCAAAAGCACATCGTCGACACCCTGTTCTTTAAGTTCCTGCATGGCTTTTTGAATCGACATGGTTCCGTAACGCATGCCCAGGGCGACCGGCATATCGGTGTGTTTGCGCAGTTTCTCGGAAAAACGTTCCGATAGTACGACCAAGGGGGAACCTTCTTTCCACCAGATTTTGGCATAGGCTTTTGCCGACTTTTTTGGGCGTGTCTGTAAAATAATGCCGCGCACCAGCAGGTTTCGTAAAAGCAATGGCACATCGATGACCCGTTCATCCATCAAAAACTCATCGAGGTAGGGTTTCACATCTTTTGCCGTTGGACTATCTGGTGAACCGAGATTTACAAGCAAAATTCCTTTCATTTGTTCAGCAATTTTTCAGGTGCAAAAATAAGGGTTGATGGTCGTTTGTCGCATACTTTGTACAATTACTTTTCAATGAAGGTATAGTTTGCATCAATGTTTAACCATTATGGTTCGAGCGCATTCTTGTAGGCTTCATTAATTACAATCGTTGCTTGAAACCCGGCCTGCGGTAGGTAGATATGTATTTTAAAGCAAAACTTCGTCCGATTGGTCGGGGCTGCAAATTTAAACAAGTATGCAGTGGTACTTCGCAGTCGGCGGTTATGACTAGGGGATGAAATTATTTACTGCCGCCCCGGACCGTTTGGTCTTGGGGAAATCCTCTTACTTATTTATAGAGATAAAGAACGCGGTAGGGGAATAATTAGTGGGCCCCGAACAAATAGGAGTATACCGAAAACGTTATACATCTCTGCTTGTTCACAAAAAATAACGTTTCCGAAAAAATATGGCGGATAATATTTCGTTATACCAAAAACCCACATGCCTTTTTAACGGAAAATAGGGAGTTCCAGCCCCTATTTTGTTTCTTTCTTTGCAAAAGACCTTTTAAGGTATGCGGAACCGAACCAGATCCATGCGAAAATTAATCCCCCTTCTTCTATTTATGTTGGGCAGTGGCGTCAGTGCACAAGAAGCCAACAGCCTACTATGGGAGATTTCCGGAAACGGACTCGAACAGTCTTCCTACCTCTACGGAACCATGCACGTTAGCAGGCGTATTGCCTTTCGATTAGACGATGTTTTTTATGAAGCATTGGATCAAAGTGAGGTCATTGCCCTGGAATCCGATCCTGGAACATGGTTAGAAAACGATGATTTAATGGGCCTTCGGGGGTATGGTATGCAAAACGGTTTTTACGCCAAAGGTTTTTACATGCGGCCCTTTACCATAGAAAACCCCAGAAAAGAGGAAATGGCGGCTTATTTGGCCTTCGATGATAGTCGGGTGAACGGTATTCTTTACCGAAGTAACAATTATTCCCAAGATTTTGAAGAAGAGACCTATTTGGATATGTTTATTTACCAATCGGGGAAAAAATTCGGAAAACCGGTATTGGCGTTGGAGGATCTGGAAGAGTCTGCCACTTTGGTCGGTCGTGCCAGTATGAATCCCATGAAGCAAAAACCCGATGAATGGTTACAGAAAAAGATGCAACAGCAAGATTTCATGACGCTTTTGCAGGATGCATACCGAGCTCGTAACATTAATCTTCTCGACTCGATCGACAAGGGCATGTATACCGAACACTATTTGGAAAATATGCTTTTTAAGCGCAACAGGAACATGGCGAAACGGCTAGATTCCGTGGTGCAAACCGCAAAAACGTTCACTGGTATCGGTGCGGCCCATTTACCGGGAGAGCAAGGGGTCATCGCTTTGCTCAAGGAAATGGGGTATACTGTAAAGCCACTCGTTTCTAAATCGACCAGCAGGGGAAAACGTATCAAGGAAAAGTTGGAAAAGACAATTCGGGAAAACGACTACACCACACAAACGGTCGATGATGCATTTTTTAGTATCTCACTTCACAATAAGCTATATCCCGCTTCAGAGAAACCGAGTACTTCTTATATCTCGCCCGATTTGGCGAACGGTAGTTACGTAATGGTCAATCGCATACCGACTTTTAGCTACTTAAAACAGGATGCTGTGTTTGATCTGGACGATTTGGACCAGATGCTCTTTGAGAACATCCCAGGAACCATTTTGGAAAAAAGTCGGATCAAGAGAAATGGTTTCTCAGGGTTAGACATCAAAAATCGATTAAAAAACGGAGATCACCAACGGTATCACGTTTATGTAACGCCTCTTGAAATCGTTATTTTTAAGATGGGTGGCGATGCTGATTATGTACGGCAGCATTCCGATACTATTTTTAACAGCATTGAGTTTAAGTCCAGTGCTAAAAAATTGGTGAAGCTGGCTCCTGAATTTGATGATTTCGAAGTTCAGATGCCCGGGTTGTATAGCTTTCCGAACCGCACCAGAGCAGGAGACCGTATGGTACAGGGTTACGATTCCATTTCCGATAGTTACTATTTTCTTCAAAAAGCGACTTTGAACGACTTTAACTTCATCGAACAGGATACTTTTGAACTAAAACAGATTCAGAAACGTTTTTATCAGGACCTAAAGCTATCCCCAGCGTATAATGAATTTGAGGGAAATTCACTCACATCAAAAGCGGTTATTGATTCCCTTGCTGGGAAGCAACTGCATTTAAAAACAGCTTTCAAGGGGGGTGATTATTATTTGCTGGGAACCGTAACTGCCGAAGAATCCTTGGCGATATCCTTTTTCGATTCCTTCGAAATAAAACAATCGGTCTATACCAAGGAGTTCAAGCAGGTAATCGATACCGCCATGTTCTTTCGAACGGTAAGCTCGGTGAAGCCGCCTAAATTCGTTGAAAACAGTTCAATGTACCTCAAAGGGCGCAATAGGCCTAAACCTCATGATGCCTTTAATAAGAAAACAATCTATCAAAATAATAACAATGAGGCGATTTCCGTGGTACTGAACAAATCGCATGATTTTATGATGTTTCCCGACATTGATTCCGTTTGGGCCTTGCGCAAGAAATTTTATGCAGATAAGCGCTTCAATATTTTAAAGGAAAAAACTAGAAAGGATTCGGATGGGCGGTATGAGTTGGAACTGACCCTTACCGATACGGCCAGTACGAGAGGTATATTGATAAAGAATGTATTGAAAAACGGATTGTTGTACGAGATAAAGACACAGGTCGATACAGTGCATCGTCCCAGTCGTTTCGTAAGTGAATTTTATAACAATTTTACCTTGCTCGATACGGTTATAGGATCAGACATATTGCATGACAAGACCCCGGATTTTTTCAAGGCGCTTCGAAAAAATGATAGTATTGTGCTGAACGGGCACGCATTTATCAACTTCAGCGAAAAACATGTTGATTCTTTAAAGTACTTTATTGCTGAGTTTGATTATCCGGATGATAAAAAACACATTCAGGCCTATTTGATCGAACAATTAGGAAAATTAAAACATCCTGATGTGGTGCCGTTTTTGAAATCGTTCTACAACCGCTCTTATGATAATTCCGATGCGCAGACCAAAATACTGCAATCGGTCAGCTGTAAATCGGACGACGAATCTACCACCCTGTTATTGGAATTGCTTTCAAAAGACCTCCCACTGGTATCAAATACCTTTGAGATTCAGCGAATATTTATGCCTTATAGGGACAGCTTGCCCTTGGCACGCCAATTGTACCCCGAATTGCTCGATTACAGCACCATTCAAGAATACAAATCGCCCATATTTTCAATACTGGCTCGATTGCAGACAAAGGGGCTGGTCAAACCCAAGAGCTATAAAAGGTACCGAAAGCAAATTTTGAACGATGCCAAGATTCAGCTCAAAAGAGAGTTGGGCAACACCATAGAGCCTAATGAGCATTCTTTCTTCCCTAATCTACATACTTCGGGAAGTGCTGTTTTAGAAGATTATGCCGTTTTACTATACCCGTTCAGGGAAGAAAAAGATGTGAAGTTGTTCTTTGACCGATTGTTACAGGTAAAAGACAGAAAAATACGTACTACCCATGCCATGTTAATGGCTCGTGAAGGGGTAACCTTACCAGAGGGAATGTTGCAATCACTCGCTTCGGACATCAATAGCAGGGCAATGCTTTTTGGAAAATTGAAGCGCATTGGCAAGACCGAAATGTTTCCGGCCGCGTATCTTGATCAGCGTTACTTGGCTGAATCCCTACTATTCGAAATGGGTAATTTTGATGCCAAGAAAGACTCCCTCCAGTTTGTGGAAAAGAGAAGTATCCAGTATAATGGGAAGGTGCTGAACGGCTATTACTTCAAGAGTCGAAATAATGAACAATACGATGGCAACTTCAATATGAACCTTATTGTTTTTGAACCTTCGAAAGAACCTACCATTAAGGCTGTTTACAAAAAGCAGGGGCTGCGGATCGAGGACACCGATACCGATGAAGATGCAATGCGGTACATTACCGAGGAGTTCGCGCTACAAGACCGGCAACGTGCAGAAGTATACCGCCCGAACGGTTATGGGGGCTATGGCTACTATGGGTTTTAAGAATGTGTATGTAAAGTGTATTTCTTTTTTAGTAATACACAAGATCAGATTATAGACCCCAAAGGTTTCCAAAACCTTTGGGGTCTCATCTTATATGGCAGACGATACCAAAAGGAAAGACCATTCTAATCACTAGTTTTTCATTACTTTTAATACCGACTAATTAGAAACAGAAAGAATGAAAATTTCCTACTCCAAGATCAGCCTCTGGGTGCTGGTTATTGCCATGTTACCCCTTACGCTTAATGCGCAAAGAAGAAAAAAATCACAAGACGTCAAGACCGAGTACCCGCCAGCTTTGTACTCCAGCTTGGAATATCGTTCCATTGGGCCATATCGTGGAGGGCGTTCCGCTGCGGTTACCGGTGTGCCCGGAGAGCCCAATCTCTTTTACTTTGGAGCTACGGGCGGGGGTGTTTGGAAGACCATCGATGGTGGCCGCACCTGGGAAAATATATCGGATGGGTACTTCGGCGGAAGCATCGGCGCGGTCGAAGTGGCCAAAAGCGACAACAATGTTATCTATGTTGGTGGGGGTGAAAAAACCCTTCGTGGCAATGTTTCCTCCGGATACGGTATTTGGAAAACCGAAGATGCCGGAAAAACCTGGACCTCTGCCGGATTAAAAAATAGCCGTCATGTACCGCGGGTACGTATTCATCCGACCGATTACAATACGGTATATGCCGCTGTATTGGGCAATATTTATAAGCCTACCCAAGACCGTGGTGTCTATAAAAGTACCGACGGTGGCAAAAATTGGCGCAAAGTACTGTTTGTGAATGATCAGGCTGGAGCGGTCGACCTTACATTCGACCCCAACAACCCGCGTATTCTCTATGCATCTACCTGGCGTGCGAAAAGAACCCCTTACAGTTTGAGTAGCGGCGGAGATGGATCCGCCCTTTGGAAAAGTACTGATAGCGGAGAGACTTGGACGGAAATTTCTAAAAATGAAGGCTTTCCAAAAGATACCCTAGGGATTATAGGAGTAACTGTTTCCCCAAAGAATTCAGACCGGGTTTGGGCCATTGTTGAAAACAAAGAAAAAGGCGGATTGTATCGCAGTGATGACGGAGGAAAAAAATGGACCCGGGTGAATGAGGAACGTAAATTGAGACAGCGGGCATGGTATTATACGCGGGTGTATGCCGATACGGAAGATGAAGACGTGGTGTATGTGCTAAACGTACGCTATCATAAAAGTACCGATGGAGGGAAGACGTTCAATACATTCAATGCACCCCATGGGGATCATCACGATTTGTGGATTTCCCCTGAAAATAGCCAGCGAATGATTATTGGAGACGATGGAGGTGCTCAAATTTCCTATGATGGAGGTGAAACTTGGAGCACGTATTACAATCAGCCCACCGCTCAATACTACCGGGTGACCACCGATAATTCCTTTCCCTACCGTATTTATGTAGCACAACAGGATAATTCTACCATTCGCGTAAAACACCGTAGTGATGGCAATGGAATTTCGGAGGAGGATTGGGAACCCACCGCAGGGGGTGAATCGGCACATATTGCCATAGATCCTACCGATAATGACATCGTCTATGGTGGAAGTTATGGTGGTTTTCTTACCCGGGTAAATCACAAGACCAATACGGTACGTGGCATCAATGTCTGGCCCGATAACCCTATGGGGTATGGAGCCGAAGGTATGAAATACCGTTTTCAATGGAACTTCCCCATTATTTTTAGCAAGCACGACCCTAAAAAACTGTATACTTTCTCGAACCACGTACACCTAAGTACCAATGAGGGGCAGCATTGGGAACTGCTAAGCGACGACCTTACCCGAAACGACCCTGACAAACTGGTGAGTAGTGGTGGCCCCATCACTCAGGACAATACCGGAGTCGAGTATTATTGTACCATTTTTGCTGCTAATGAGAGCCCATTAAAGGAAGGGCTGCTTTGGGTTGGTAGTGACGATGGTTTGATACATGTGACCCAGGACGGTGGGAATACTTGGGAAAATGTGACGCCAAGTATCATGCCCGAATGGAGTATGATCAACAGTATTGAACCTTCAGCATTTGATGAGGGTACTTGCTATGTGGCGGCGACGCGCTACAAGTTGGGCGATTTTAGACCTTATCTCTACAAAACCACGGACTATGGTAAAACCTGGAATAAGATAACCGACGGTATCCCGGGCGAACATTTTACAAGGGTCGTAAGGGAAGACCCTAAACGAAAAGGATTACTCTATGCAGGTACCGAGACCGGAATGTATATTTCCTTTGATGATGGGGCCAATTGGAATCCGTTTCAACTAAACCTTCCTATCGTGCCTATTACCGACCTGACAATAAAAGACAATAACTTGATTGTTGCCACCCAAGGGCGAAGTCTTTGGATTATTGACGATTTAACAGTGTTACATCAACTTGAGGATAGCAAGAAAGGTAAGGACGCCGTACTGTTTAAACCAAAAGATAGTTACCGTACAAAAGGTGGTGCGCGGAAAGAACCAAGCAAGATTGAAGGGCAGAATCACCCGAGTGGGGTTATTACCCATTTTTACCTAAAGAATGTTGCCGAAAAAGACAGCATTTACCTAACGTATACCAGCACGATGGGCGATACCCTGGCCACTTTTAGCAATACCTCCAAAAAGAAAGATAAAAAGTTGAAAGTAAAAAGCGGAGGTAATACCCATATATGGGATACGCGGGGTAGAGGAGCTGAGAAGCTCGATGGCATGATTCTCTGGTGGGCAAATCTCGATGGAGCAAAAGCAGTACCAGGCGAGTACCAGGTACACTTAAATGTGAATGGTACAACGACCTCACAAACCTTTAAAATCATACCTGACCCACGAGCCGAGGTTTCCGTGGCCGATATGCAAAAGCAGTACGACTTTGTAAGCGATGTGAATGCCACGGTCGATAAAGCGCATCAATCCATCAAAAAAATACGAAAAATAAATGCGCAGCTCGATGCTTTTACTAAGCAATACGAAGACAACGAAACCACAAAAGCACTCGTAGAAAAAGCAAAAACAATGAAGGAAAAATTCGGGGAGGTCGAAAAAGCACTCTATCAAACCAAAAATCGAAGTAATCAAGACCCGTTGAACTTTCCAATCCGGTTGACCAACAAGTTAGGACACCTGAACAGTTTGGTCGCGTTGGACGATTTTCCCCCAACGGATCAGGATATAGCTGTTAGAAATGAGCTTACCACCCAAATCAATAAGCAATTACAAACTTTCGATGCATTGATTTCGAATGAAATCGAAGCGTTTAATAGCGAATTCAATCAACTAAAAATCAAGTATTTGAATGTAAAGATAGAATGACCTGGGATGACAGGAATGTTTCTAAATTAATCTTTGGGGAAGCAATAAGGAATACAGGTCAATATTCTTTGCCCTAGTCGAAATCCCTATAGGACACCGTTGCATATTGCTGCCTATATTTCAAAGGGCTAGAACCAGTGAATTTTTGAAACTGGCGATAAAAGTATGGCAAACTTTCATAGCCACTCGTGAAAGCGACTTCAGCAACTTGAAGTTTGCTATCTATTAAAAGGGAGCAAGCCAAGTTAATTTTATATTCGTTGAGAAATGAAAAAAAAGTTTTCTCGTAGGTACGTTTGAAAAACCTGCAAAAAGCCTCTTCGGTCATGCATACAAGGGAAGCGATCTCTCCAAGGGTTATCTTACGCAAGTAATTTTCCCTTACAAAGTTCTGTATACATTCTATGCGAGAGCTAGTCTCGGCGTTCAATGAGGGCACAAAACCATCGTTTGACAGGTATACCCTTTCTTGCGAAGTTGCAAGTTGCTCCAATACTCGCAGTAGCGCTATTAGACGTTCCAGGCCATGGAGTTCAAGTAATTGTTTCAATTTTGGAAAGATTACATTTGAAACTGACGGACCGAACTGAATACCATCTTTGGAAAGGTGCAATAATTGGGAGATTGCCTTAAATTCTACCTTTTGTTGCCATTGCTCTCCCAAAAGAGCCTTGTTCCATTGAATGACTATAGCCTCGGAAACAGAGGTATTGTTCTTGGTGTTTTTCCAGCAATGTGGCAAATTTGGCGATAATAAGACCAGGTCTCCTGGTGTAAAACGAGCCATTCGGTTTCCAACATACCGAATACCATGGCTCTTGGTAATAAAGGTGAGCTCGTATTCAGGATGAAAATGCCAAGGGGCATTAAACTCTTTCTTTTGATAGGTGTAAGCCTTGAAAGAACTTCTGGGAGAGGCAATGACTTTCTCGAACTTAGGTTTCATAAATGCTTCCTTAGGATATCATTAAAACAAAAATTTTTAAACTTCTTGGGTTTGTCGTCAAAATGACAATCAATTTTAACGCAAAAATATTTTTTAATCGTTAAAAGGGTCAATATAGGGTAATAATAAAGCAAAATGAGCGATTCCTTAACCAAATGGGACATTTAGTTTTGAGCAAAACTTATGATTACCTATGTCGTCAATTTTAGATCTTGCAGAAATTCACCAACCTATCGAGGCACTTTTTAAAATGCCCACAACGGTGGAAGAATGGGAACAGTATATGCTTACCTCAGAGCAGATTGAACATTTTCATGAATTTGGATATGTTTCGGGTATTAAAGTGTTGGAGCACTGGCAAATCGAAATTCTTACAAAGGAATTGTCACTGATTATGGATTCATCCCATCCGGGAAATCATCTATTTCACGAATTTCATAGTAACGAGAGTAGTAATCCGGATTCTGTACTGTTTCATTCATTGGGGCATTGGCGCATATCCAAACCCTTTCACGATCTGTTATGGAACCCTGCCTTTATTATGGCAGCATCTCAGCTACTAGGCAACCAATCTGTACGCTTCTGGCATGATCAGTTATTCTGCAAGCCTGCCGAGCATGGCGGAGTCGTGGCGTGGCATCAGGATTATTCATATTGGACCCGTACCGTGGCTATGCAGCACCTTACTTGTTGGACGGGTCTAGACGATGCGACAGTTGAAAACGGATGTATACACTATGTTCCTGGGAGTCATAAATGGGGACTATTAAAAAAGCCGGAACTAGCGGGTGAAATGAACGGCCTCTTGGAATTTTTAACCGATGAGCAGCGAGCAGCTTTCAAACCAGTGCCGATTGAACTCAAGAAAGGGTATGCAACCTTTCATCATCCGTTATTGGTACATGGTTCGTACGAAAACAGGTCTAAGCAGCGTCGTCGTGCCTTTGTATTAAATGTGTTTGCCGATGGTACGGAAAGCAACACCGATGAACCGCTTTTACCCGGGATTCCCGTTATACCGAAAGGACACAAACTGGAAGGCAAGTTTTTTCCGCTATTGACCGCGTATTAATTTGAATTTACCTTGTATCAACCAACCTGAACCAAACCAGTGAACCAACGCATTCTACTTGTATCAGCAATTGCTGCCTTGGCCGGATTTCTATTCGGTTTTGATACCATTGTTATCTCGGGAGCCGAAAAAAAATTACAGGTTTTATGGAATTCCTCCGATACCTTTCATGGTACCGTAGTTATTGGGATGGCTCTTTTTGGTACCGTTTTTGGCGCACTTTTTGGCGGAATCCCAACAAATAAGATGGGAAGAAAAAACACCCTGATGTGGATAGGGGTGCTTTATTCGGTATCCGCTATCGGTTCAGCTCTGGCCACAGACCCTATTTCCTTCGGTATTTTTAGATTTATAGGAGGTTTGGGGGTCGGGGCTTCGACGGTGGCAGCACCTACGTATATTTCTGAAATATCCCCAACGAAGAATAGAGGTACCTTGGTTGGGTTGTATCAGCTGATGCTTGTTGTCGGTATCCTCATAGCTTTTATTTCCAACTACCTCTTAAGCGATATCGGGGACAATGATTGGCGCTGGATGGTCGGGGTAGAGGCATTCCCTGCAATCCTATATACTTTTCTGGTGTTCTTTATCCCTAAGAGCCCTCGTTGGTTGGTCATTAAAGGGAAAACGGTTGAGGCCCAGCAAGTTTTAGAGCGTATTCAGTCTGATATTCAGGTGGCCGACATCCAAGCTGCGCAAATTGCCGCGAAGAAAACAACAGTCTCCAAAGAGCATATTTTTTTGAGACGGTATCGCTATCCACTTCTGCTGGCTTTTTTGATGGCTTTTTTTAATCAGTTTTCGGGCATAAATGCATTTCTGTATTACGCACCCCGTATTTTCGAGGCAGCAGGATTAGGTTCTAGTACGGCTCTTTTAAGCAGTATCGGCATCGGTGTGGTCAATATCGTTTTCACATTGTTGGCCTTGACCCTGATCGATCGGTGGGGAAGAAAAAAACTCATGTACTTTGGATCTGCAGGGTATATATTTTCCCTTTCAATGGTTTCGGCAGCCTTTCTGTTGAACTGGAGTGGTTATGCAGTTCCAATCTTTCTCTTCCTATTTGTTGCTTCCCATTCTATTGGCCAAGGAGCGGTTATATGGGTATTTATCGCTGAGGTTTTTCCAAATCATTTACGTGGTTCCGGTCAAGCTTTTGGGTGTTCTGTTCATTGGGTTTTGGCATGGATCATACCATCGATGGTGCCCTTGCTGTTTTCCAAAATAGGTCCTGGTCCTGTCTTTGCCTTTTTCTCCTTTATGATGGTATTACAGCTACTATTCGTCATTTTTCTTATGCCCGAAACACGGGGCACTTCATTGGAAGATTTACAAAAAAAGCTATATCGATAGCGTTGTTTCGAATACCTCGAAAAACCAACTTGTTAGCTCGAGAGTGGTTACTTGTACATTTTTGGTCGAAAGGAAGGTGCGTAGCAAAGATGAAAAAGAGTATGGCGGCAAACTCACCGATACGCTAAACCTTACTTTTTCATAACTCATGTTTTGAGACAAAGTCGAGCAGTAGCGGAATGGCAGGGTACACCATATCATGACCATAACCGTCTAGCTCCATCAACTCCACATCGGGATGTTCCAAAACCTTCATCATACGATAGAAATAAGCATTTTCCTCATACCGCCCCAACAATTCCAATTCTCGATTTCCGGTAATCAAAAGCATTGGAGGAGCATCATTTCGAACATGGTACAAGGGCGCGTATTTGTCAACAATCGGTTGGGTGCCAGCAATGCCCCTTTCCTTGCGAACCGTGAAATGGGTAATGGTATGGCCACTAAAAGGAATAAGGCCGGCAATGTCATTTGCATCAATGTCGTACTTCTTTAAATAGCTGGCGTCGAGCCCCACCATACTTGCCAGATACCCCCCGGCTGAATGTCCCGTGATGAATATTTTCCCCGCGGTCCCGTTGAACTTCTTAATGTTCTTGAAAGTCCATGCCACTGCGGCGGCGGCGTCCTCGATATAGGTCGGTTGTTTTACTTTAGGGTGCAATCGGTAGTTCACACTAACCACGATGATCCCTTTTTCCATTAAGCCCGCTGGAATGTGTTTTTCCCCGAATTCCAATCCCCCTCCATGAAACCAAACAACCGTTGAAACTCCCGTGGTGTCTTTTGGAAAATAGACATCTAGCTTACAGCGTTCGCGAAGGTAACTATCCAGTTTTTGGTCTGTTACCGGGTAATAGGGAATATCCTTTTCCAATTCATAGATAATTTCCTGCCCAAAAATCACCGTTGTTAAAAACAGGTGTGCCAAAAGTATAAGGTGTTTGTTTCTCATAATATGTGGGCTATGATGCTGTTATGGTTAAAATCCGAAAGGCCTTTCGGAATGTGCTCAACCGAGCTAAAAATAATGATTTTGACGAAAACAAGATGGTCATATAGATTTTGGGGATGGTGCTTTGGTTCAAGTCGTTAAAAGGTCTAACAATCCAAAAAAGCCAGCTCCTAAAATAATAGTCCACGAAATCCAGTCCTTAAACTCATTCTTTTTGTGCATTAAAAAAAGTAAGTGAAGAACCAGATGTATGATCAGAAAATAGTTGAATCCTATTCTGAAACCTTCACCGTTCGATTGAAATTCATACAATACCCAATAGAAAAGGGGAATATGCAAAAACACAAATACGATTAATCCGAACTTGTCATTGAGAAATGACAGGCCAGGGAAAATCCTCCATTCTTTGCATCGTATCGCATCCATTTCGTGCATCAGTATAAAAACCAACCCTAAAAGATGAAAGTCTATCATTTTGTTTATGTAAGTAATCTTTATGCTCTTTATTCAGGTATTACTGCAACGGTACGGTTTACATAAAGATATCTGAAAACCATTCCATAGAACCTACTGCTAATTTATACAATTCCTATGGGCCATTCTTTATTTTTTGTATTTTCAGAAGATTTTCAAATCGTATCGCGCAAGACAATAACGATTTTAATTAAGCCATAAACACCAACCATGCAAAAGTATAAAGTCGCGGTCTTAGGACCTATACCAAGAGACCATATCGTAACACACCGAGGAGAAGTTATTGAAAAGTATGGATGTGCCACACATACTGCCATTGGTTTGGCAAAGTTGTTGGAGGATAAAGGTACGGTTTACCCCGTTTCACATTTGAGAAAGAAAGACGAAGCATCGGTAAAGGAGCTGTTGAACGACTATACGAATATCAATTTGGATCATATCACGTCAGATGCCGACCAAGGAGATATCATTAGCCTGAAATTTATTGACCAGAACAACAGGCTCGAAAAACAGACAGGGTTTATGAACCCGATTATTCCCGAGGATATTGAGGGGTTGCTCGATTGTGATGTGTTTGTATGTGTGCCGATAACAGATTTTGAAATTCCCTTGGAAACCTTAAAGTACATAAAGGAGCATAGCGATGCCCTTATTGTCTTTGATGCGCATGGGCCAACGAATACCTGTACCACTTCTGGCGACCGGCGAACGAAGTTTTGGATAGACCGTGATCAGTGGTTGCCCTATATCGATGTACTAAAAATGAATCTGGAAGAATCAAAATGCTGCTGGTTCGAAAAAGAATATCGATTGGAAGATTTAGGCCATATTTCAGAAAACGACACTTCACATTTGCCAGCCTTCGCCGACCATGCCCTGAATCATGGGGTCAAATCGCTGATAGTCACCCTTGATTCCAATGGTGGGGCTGTCTTTTTTAAAGAGAAGGATGTGTTACGGCAAGAAATTGTACCATCTGTGAAGGTGGATCATGTTATTGATACTACCGGATGCGGTGATTCTTTTGCAGGCGGCCTGGGGTATGGACTTTTGGGAGACGCAACGAATTACGTACGTGCCACAAAATACGCAAATACCTTAGGTGCCTTGCGTACACAGGGGCGAACATTTGACGTTTTCAAGACGAAAACGGAAACGGATGAAATCATCCTAAAAACCTATGGTAGTATTTGATCCATAGGCCCTAATAGACTTCGACCACCATTTCGACTTCAACAGCCATATTGCCGGGAAGCGAACCCATACCTACTGCCGCTCGGGCATGTTTTCCTTTTTCTCCAAAAACTGCAACCATTAAATCGGAATAGCCATTTATGATTTTGGAGTGATCTGCAAAGTCGGGCACGGCATTTACCATACCCTTCACCTTTACGATTCTTTTTACTTTGTTGAGGTTGCCCAATTCGGCCTTCAGTACGGCTAACTGATTGATTCCTGCCATTCGTGCCGCTTCATACCCTTCTTCAAGGCTCAAATCATCTCCTAATTTACCCACGATGTTCTTTCCATCTGGTTTTTTTGGCCCCTTTCCCGCCAAAAACAATAAATTTCCAGAGCGTACTGCATGTACATAGTTGGCAACGGGTGTTGAAGGGGTCTTAAGCTCAATGCCCAAACTAGTTAAATTAGCCTCGGGATTATAGTTCTTATCTCTTTGAACTGTGTCGGATACCGAAGCTTCTTGAACTGTATCACTTTTTTTCTGGACGCCAGTACAGGATGCAATTACTAATAAAGAGAATGTTAGTAGTAGAATTTTCATGATTTTTTATTAGTCTGTCCTAACTAGAAAAATGTACTTAAATCTACTATCAATAGTACAAAAATAATCGTAAAAACGAATGGATTCACAATTGAAAAACAGAGTAGAACTGTGCTTTACCGGGTATTTGCGAAATTGAATAAAATTCATTGAAGTGTAAGCTAAGAAGCTTCTTCCTTATTAAAACAGCCCTAAATCTAAAAACCTATTTTCGGTATTCATAACTACTGTGCAGGTCGGGAGGTATGGGAAAAAAGATCCGGATACGATTTGTTACTTACAGGCATTCGTAATAGCAATGCTTCCAAAAGTGCCAATAGCCCGTAATAAACTACCCCAAAACAGATGGCTACATGCGGAGTGTCAATGAAGATTCCGCCGGAGTCCCCCTTAATTTCAACATATCCCGAGAATTGTAAAAATTCGGGATGAAGCCCCCATTCGGGAATGCTGTTCGATCCGATGGCAACAATCATGATAAGAAAAAAATAGATGAGTATCGAAAAAATAGATGCCAATATCGCCCTTTTCTTAATTCCGGGAGGTACATCGGAGAATGCAAAACGCATGCGATTGAAAATGACCAAAAGGTATACCCAGAGGATGGTGTTGTCTTCAAGGGCGTAGTTAAAAGCGAGCGCAAAAGTGCCATAAAAAGGAAAAAGTAACCAAAGGGATATTTTACGGGGCACCACCGCCATAAAAACACCTGAATGCACTAGGATAAACTCAAAAGCCATTAGAGTGCCGAGGGTGTAAATCGCACTGGCATCCTCTAACGTAGGTGTTCGCCAAAGAGAGTAAAGGCGAAAAGCAATGATGAGATTCATCAGTATACCGGCATACTCGAATTGCCGGTCGTATCTTTCTATAATACGAAGACTCTTATGTGACGAAGTATCGCTCATATAACTCCATATCTAACGGTTTTTTCGCTGTTGGCGTATATGCCTCAGGTAAAACTTTTTGCCAGCTGTAGCCGCTTTTTTCTGCCACACGTATACTGCCTTGGTTTGTATGATGCACTATAATCTTAAGGGTTTGAAAGCCCCATGTACTAGAGGCGTATTCAGAAAAAAGCTGTACCGCTGTTGTCATAAGACCTAGGCCTTCAAAACCCTGATCAATACAATAGGCGAGCTCACCTATCTTTATTTCCCAATCGATATCTTTTAAGATGAGAAGCCCAATAGGCTTTGTCCCAACCTTTTCCCTTAAGACAAAGGTGAATTCCTTTTTGGTATTTTGCTCCTGTTGTTTTCGTTGTATGAATGCCAAGGAATCGGACACGGTTTTGTTTTGTCGGAGGGTCAAGGGAAAGAACCTTTGAAAACGTGAGGCGTTTGAAACCATTAGTTTTTGAAGGGAGGGGGCATCGGCCAACCGAAGCGCATCGATATCAAAATGTTCCGTTTGAATCAAGAGTCGTTCGTATTCGATTCATCAATAAGTGATTAATACAAAATTAAGTCGTTCACGGTAAGAATTCTACTTACTGAATATTTTATACCTCATATTCCTTGACTGCATCAATAAAAGCCTTTGCATTTTCAACCGGAATGTTCGGTAAGATTCCGTGTCCTAGATTCACGACATATTGGTCTTTGCCAAATTCGTTGATCATTTGCTTCACCATTTTTTTGATATCCTCGGGAGGGGACAGCAGTCGAGCGGGATCAAAATTACCTTGCAGCGTAATCTTTCCCCCCGTCAAATAGCGCGCATTTCGGGCAGAGCAGGTCCAATCGACCCCCAGAGCCGCCGCACCTGATTTGGCCATATCATCTAAAGCGAACCAACAACCTTTTCCAAAAACGATAACGGGTGCCTCGTCTTTTAGGGCATCGATGATTTGCTGAATGTATTGCCATGAAAACTCTTTATAATCAACCGGAGATAGCATACCGCCCCAAGAATCGAAGACTTGTACGGCATCGACGCCTGCGGTTACTTTCGCCTTGAGGTAAGCGATGGTCGTGTCCGTAATCCTTTGAAGTAATTCATGGGCAATGGCGGGCCGGGTAAAACAGAGTTCCTTGGCCTTGTCAAAACTTTTACTTCCTTGACCCTGCACGCAATAGCATAGAATCGTCCAAGGAGAGCCGGCAAAACCGATAAGGGGCACCTCGTTGTTCAGTTTTTCTTT
Source organism: uncultured Flavobacteriaceae bacterium (assembly GCA_947493175.1). Classification (GTDB taxonomy): domain Bacteria; phylum Bacteroidota; class Bacteroidia; order Flavobacteriales; family Flavobacteriaceae; genus Pelagihabitans. The sequence continues at coordinate 286,819 of CANLQD010000004.1, forward strand.
GGTAGCTGCAATGGCTTGCATCACATAACCCAACGTATCGTTCACATCGGGCACGATAACACGGTCTAAATCTTGTAGCGTACGTATCGGGTTGGGCAGATAAGGCCCAAAATTCGGTTTCATTTGCACCTCGATGTTCATAGCTTGTGGAATGACCAAAATATCGGAAAAGAGAATGGCGGCGTCCATCCCGAACCTACGAATGGGCTGTACGGTAATCTCAGAGGCCAATTCAGGTGTTTGGCAACGGGTAAAAAAGTCGTATTTCTTTCGAATTTCCATAAACTCCGGGAGGTAGCGGCCCGCTTGGCGCATCATCCATACCGGGGGTCTGTCTACGGTTTCCCCTTTCAAGGCTTTCAGGAATAGGTCGTTTTTCAACATAAATCGTATATCATTTTTTTGAACTTGCCCATTGGCGGACAGGGATGGAAAACCATACTCTGTAATTCTATATTTTTGACTGTACTTTATTTCCGCGAAAATACCTATCGGTGGATTGAGGCGGATGTTATTTTGTTGATTTTTTGAACGATTTATTCACTAGATCGATCAAACTTTCCGTGGTCGGAATCTTTGCTACCTCCACCTTGGAAAAATGTTTTCGAGCCTCTTTGGCCGTCGTCTCCCCGATACAATAGGCAATTTCATCGGGTCGGTTCTCCAAGAGGTAGCTAGCAATGGCAGATGGGCTAAAGAACAACACACCTTTAACGCTATTCGATACTTTTACCGGGCTATGTTTTGTTTTATAGGCCTCGACCTCGTTCACCATGATATTATGGTCGCTTAGGATGGTGGGCAAATCGTCCATTCTAAGGTTGCTACAGAAGTAAGTGATATCCAAGCCTTCCATATATTCCACCAAATAGTCGGCTAATTTTTTTGCATTGCGGGCTACGTGGGTCACCTTGCCGATGCGATTCTCGATCAAGCGCTTGGTCTTTCGACCTACACAGTAGATTTTTTTGAACCGCAGCTGATCGGGACTAAAATTGGTCAATAACGACTCCACGGCGTTTTGACTGGTAATGATTACATTTTCAAGGGGTGTTTTTACCACCGAGGGGGCAATACGCGATGGACTCACCTTTATGAAGTCCTCCGATTTTACTTTTAAACCTTCCTTAAAAAGCTGCAATTGGTCTTCGGTCAGCTTTTTGGTAGCGAACAGTTGCGCGGCTACATCGGAACCCAATAGTTCGTTCATAATTCGCTTTCCACCACGGTTCAGGATATGACTTGCACAGAGTTGTCCCAATTCGGTGTGCGAACCCAAGGGTGCTTTGTACTCGGCCTCTATTTTCTTTTCACCGTTAATCGAAAGCAATACCCCCTTTAAGGTCACTTGCTCTTCCTCATTGATAGTGGCCAGGGCACCGATGGGAGCTGTGCAGCCTCCCTCGAGTATGCGTAAAAATTCCCTTTCCAGACCAACACATATCTCAGTAGGCTCATGGTTGAGTTCGGCGCAGGCGGCCCTTGTAAAATCGTCGTTTTCCATTGCCACGACCATAATGGCTCCCTGAGCGGGTGCTGGAAGCATCCAGGTAAGCCCAATGGTATGTTCGGGCTCTAGCCCAATTCGTTCGAGGCCCGCTGCCGCAAAAATGGCACCGTTCCAATTGTTTTCTTGTAGCTTTTCGTAACGTCGGTTCACATTGCCCCGCAGGTCTACCACACTATGGGTCGGGTATCTGTTCAGCCATTGGGCCTTTCTTCGAAGACTCCCAGTGGCAATAACAGCTTCCCGCTGTGCCAAAAACTCCTGATTGTTTTTAAAAGCAAGAATATCCAGGTAATTCGCACGCTTTAGAACCGCGGCTTGTACAATACCTTGGGGAAGGGCGGTGGGTACATCCTTCATGCTGTGCACCGCAATATCGATATCCCCATTTAGCATGGCAATATCTAAGGTTTTGGTGAAGATACCGGTAATACCCAGTTCGTATAGGGGCTTGTCGAGTACCAAGTCCCCGGTCGCTTTAACGGGCACTAACTGGGCTTGGTGCCCCAATGCTTCTAGATGTTCTTTTACGGTATTTGCCTGCCATAGCGCCAACTCACTATCGCGGGTGCCTATTCGTATGACTTTGCTCATTGGGAGTCGATTTCGAGTTGAAAAACTTTTTGGATCAGCTCCAAACTACTGTCGGCATCAACATCGTCTCCCTTTAAATGATTGGCGAACTGTTTTGTGATTTTTTGGATGATCCGATTGGAAATAATATCGGCCTGTTGCGCATCGAAATCGGATTGTTTTTTGGATTGGTAGTCCATCTCCTCATCTTTCATCGTTCGCAACTTCTTTTTCAAGGCCTTGATGACCGGGGCAAACTTTCTTGTTTCGAGCCATTGAATGAAGTCAGATTTCACTTCTTCGATGATTTCCTCGGCCATTGGGATAAATTTTTTTCTTCGTTCCAAGGTCTCATCGGTCATTTGGGATAGATGGTCTAAATGGATTACGGTTACATTTTCGAGTTGCGAAACATCGGCTGAAACATTTTTCGGAATGGAAAGGTCCAGTACCAACAAAGGCTTTTTTGAATAGATCAATTCTTTGCAAATGGTCGGGGATTGCGCCCCAGTGGCCACGATGAGCACATCGGTAGTTCGTATTTCGGTTTGCAAATCACCGTAATCTTTTACAACAAGATTAAATTTGCCTGCGATTTTTTCCGCCTTATCCTTTGTGCGGTTGATAAGGGTAATATGATTGTTCTTCGTATGCTTGATGAGGTTTTCACAGGTATTTCGGCCTATCTTCCCGGTTCCAAAGAGTAGAATATTCTTGTCCGAAACGTTGGGGGTGTTTTTCAGGATATATTGTACCGAAGCAAACGCGACCGATGTGGCGCCAGATGAGATTTCAGTCTCGTTCTTAATACGTTTACTTGCCTGAATGACCGAATTGGTCAAACGCTCTATAAAGGGGTTGGCAATACCAAATCTTTTGGAACGATTAAAACTTCGCTTAAGTTGACTTATAATCTCAAAATCACCTAAAATTTGGCTGTCCAGCCCCGTGCCCACTCGGAACAAATGGCTGATGGCGTCGTTGTTTTTATATACATAGGCGACCTCTTGAAACTCTTCCACGGTGCCCAAGGTATTGTCGCAAAGCAGTTTTATTAATTGAAAGGGGTGTTGGGCAAAACCGTGTAGTTCGGTACGGTTACAGGTAGAAGTAACTAAAAGTCCATCGATGCCCTGTTCATTGGCCTGCTGTAAGAGTACATCCATAGAAGCATCGTCCAAACTGAACTTTCCCCGTACTTCGGCATCGGCTTTTTTGTAATTAAGCCCGACCGTGTAGAACGAGTGATGTCTCGAAATGTGGTAATCCTTCATATGTACCCAACAAACGATTGCAAAAATAAGTGCAACATAAGATAAAAAATAACGCTAGAAGAACTTTTAATGCCGTTTCGGGTTTTTTCGCCCCTATTTCGACGTAAAGTAGTGAAAATCGGTTATTTTTATAGCACGAAAGCGGTTTTCTTAGCGCTCTATTTATAACAATTCTAAATAAAAAAGAAAAAATCAAACCCATTATGGATGTAAAAAGTGTCGCTACAGGTTCCTTTCAGGAGGTGTTGATCGAGGATGGCTTTTTTGTCTTAAAAATTCAAAATGATTCACCTCATATTCAACGGGTTACCCGAGAAATCGATAGTTCTTTTATACAGTTTCATTTTTGCTCAAAAGGCCATTCCAAGTTTATATTCAATGAGGGACGCTACGCCTTGGAAGTCAAGGAAGAGAATTCATTACTGCTCTACAATACGCAGGTAGACCTCCCCCTTAATCTGGAATTATCACCTAACTCTTGGTTGGTCTCCGTCGTAATGACCATTCGTAAATTTCATTCGCTGTTTTCCAAAGAGGCCGATTACATTCCATTTTTGAGCCCGGAAAACAAGGATAAAAAATACTATTCGCAAGAAGGGTTTAGTCCTGCAATTTCGGTCATACTAAGCCAGATGATGAATTACAACCTGCATCCGTCGATTAAACCGCTCTATATTAAAGGCAAGGTGTATGAATTAATTGCGCTTTATTTCAACAAAGGTGATGAAACCGACATGGAACAGTGTCCTTTTTTGGTCGATGAAGACAATGTAAGGCGCATACGCCAGGCAAAGGAAATCATTATCGCCCGTATGGCGGAACCACCTACATTAAGCGAATTATCGGAAGAAATAGGGCTTTCGCTAAAAAAATTGAAAGAGGGTTTTAAGCAAATCTATGGCGAGCCCGTTTTTACCTTTTTGTTTGAGTATAAGATGGAATATGCCCGCCGTATGCTTGAGTCTGGGCAGTACAATGTGAACGAGGTAGGTCATAAAATCGGCTATAGCACCGCAAGCCACTTCATTTCTGCCTTTAAAAAGAAATATGGAACGACTCCCAAAAAGTATTTGATGGCCCTCTCGAACGGATAATTTTAAGTTGCCAGCATACGAAAACAGACTGCTTTAGGGTTATTCTTATGGATAGTTGCGCTAATTGCACCGTAAAGCATGCCACATGCACATTCTTAAGAAAGGAATTCCGATTTTTATAGCCATCATACTGTATGTCGGATGTTCGGAAGAAACAGCAACAGTGATCAAGGACGACGAGGAAGCGGTCGATGATGATTCCGCGGATGAAGAATCAGGAATGGACAGCGTATTCGTTTTTACAAAGACTGAAGGATTTAGACATGGATCTATCGATAAAGCCTATGAAACCTTGGTAGATTTGGGAAAAGACCACCATTTTGAGCTGGAACGAACAGAGAACTCGACGGATTTCAATCCTGAAAATTTAAAGAAATATCAGTTGGTGGTGTTCTTGAATACTACCGGAAATGTTCTTAACGAAGAACAGCAAACCGCTTTTGAGGACTATATACAATCTGGCGGAAGTTTTATGGGCATCCATTCCGCTACCGATACGGAATATGAGTGGCCTTGGTATGGCGAATTGGTCGGAGCGTATTTCAACGGTCACCCCAATATACAGGAGGCTCGCATTCAGGTGCTGGTAGATAATCATCCCAGTACTACACATTTACCGAATGTATGGGAACGAAGAGACGAATGGTACAATTTTAGGGAAATCAATCCGAACATCAACGTACTGCTCAATTTGGATGAAAGTAGCTATAATGGTGGCACCAATGGAGACAACCACCCGATTGCATGGTACCATGAATATGATGGCGGACGCTCTTTCTACACGGCCGCCGGCCATACAGAGGCATCTTATGATGAAGCCGATTTCAAACAACATCTGTTAGGGGGCATCAAGTATTGTCTAGATAGCAAATAGAAGAGGCCTTCTTTTCACTAGATGATTTCCTTAGAGGGGCCTTGCCACCATAATACCTGTATTCTTTTTGATTCCTTTCAGATAGTCGGCCAATGGAAGCTTGGAAACCTCTACTTGCATAGAACCGGTCGAGGCATGTAATAGATGAATGCGCCCATCTGCTTCTCGAGTGGCGATACCGGTATGGGTCACATCGAGTCCGTCTATCGAAGTGGTCAATGCAATAATATCACCGGTTTGAATCAAATGCTCGTTGGCTTCGATGTGCTCCTGGGGCAAGACACAAAGAATCTGATTATTCAAATAGTTTTCTGAAGCCTGTATGCGTTGGTAATTTTCGTCATCCTCTTTCAAAAATGGATACAGCTCTCGGTGGGTACTCATGAAATTGATTTCCTTTTTGATCTGGGTGCCGCCAATTTCCGCCGTGATATCTCTTAAAAGTCCTTTTGCCTCATTATTTGCAATCCATTCCGAAAAATAGTGTAACCGGGATGGGTAGCCATCCAATTTACCATCTTTATATCGAATATGCTCTAAGGTTTGGGTGAACGAATTGAAGTCGGCCTTTCCATTTTTCAATAGTGTGCTAAAGACCAATACGTTTTCGACATAGGTCGTGCAATCCAAACCGTGTAGATTAATTACTAATGATTCGGTTTCGCCCACTTCCAAAGTTTTGGCGACATACGGAGTTCCTAAAAAGGTTTTTCCCACGGAAACCATAGTGGTGCCAAAATCGTCTTCGAGCAAACCGTCGATTTCGATGGTTTTGTCTTCGAAGGCTTGTTTGTCCTTCATAGAACAAACGACCTCTTGAGCGCTACTTATGGGGGTGCAGAGCAAGCCAACAAGTAACAGTAGAATGTATTTCATCACAAATTCGATTTCATTTCAAAACTACTAAATTTTGTGGTGAGGCGATGATTTGCAAGTGGCTGTTTTACGTAAAAAGAAAGGGTGTAAAATATACTTCGTAACAAAATCAGGTTTTTTGATACTCATAAAACGAACAGTTCACCGATAACTGTTTTTACACCTCGGTTTTTTTGCCGAAATTGGAACTCCTAAAGAACCTTGGTTCTATTTTACTCGATAATCGGGATTTATATGCCTCTACGCTTGCGTTGAAATTGGATGTTAAATTTTCTTTTAATGTCTAATGGGCTTGCCTCGAGGTAGTTTACTAACACCTAAAACGAAAAACCATACTATGGCAGATGATTTTGATTTATTAGAGACCGAATCCAACTCCAAACAAGAAAAAGTTGATGTTAATTGGGGAAAGGCGGTCGACCAAATGAAGTCTAAACTAGCCCAAGAAGACGATCCCGAGGTTCGTCAGAAAATATTGAATGCCACGCTGGACGATGTGGTCGGCATGGCAGAACAAGACCGTTCTACCCTGTTGGATGCCATTAAGGATTTAACCGACTATCAAGATGAAGTCGGCATTATCTTTGAAAAATTCTCGACGCTGAATGCGGCAGAGCAAAAAGTAATCGACGATGCACAGAAAGCATTGGACCGTGCCAAACTAGCTTTGGAAGATGCCGAGAGTGTTAAGGACAATTGGTGGAACAACCTTTGGGGTCGCAAGGCAAAGATTAAAAGAAAACAATCAGAACTGGATGCTGCCCAAAAAGTGAGAGATGGTGCTGATATGAAGGCCAAAGCCATGTTCCAGGAACGCATCGAATCGGCAGACGTACAAACACTCTTAAACGAACTCTCTTACAAGAGCCAAGCCGCGGTCGGCCGTCTAAAGAATCGAGAAGTAGAGATCAAAGAGGTTGAAGACAAGTTGCAGGTGGCCATTGTCGAGGCCAGTAAAAACCATACCAAGGCCCTTGAAAAGAAAAAAGAGACCGAAGATAAGTTAGAAGCACAGTACGCCTTACTGAAACAGGCGCGACAGGCATTGGAAGAAATCTCGGATAAACAATCGACCGAGTACTCCGAAGCTATTGGGAAAGTAACAGAGATCGAACAAAAGGTCGAGGAACTCGAAGGACTCAAAAATGCATATACCACCTTGGCTGCCAGTAAGGATAGTTTTGTGCATAAGCATAACTTGACCATTAAGGTTTTGACCTCCTTACGTAGCAATTTACAATCCCATCGGGCCAAGCTGAAAAGTGACACCGATGAGCGGTTAAAATACTACGATGGCTATATCGTGGCACTGAAAGCCCGAACAGATCAAGAATTCGCAGCCATTTTGGAGCATTTGGGAGTAAAGACCGATGAACATATCGGCCAGACGTTGGCGGCCATGCACACTGCCAGTGCCAAAGCGCGGCAAGACATGATGGACAATATTCCCGTACATGAAAAAGTGATGCAGGGGGTCTATTCCAGCTATGCGGAATCGCTACAAGAAATACGGGTCAAAGATGCGGAGATACAGAAGAATTTCGCTGATCGTTACGGCATTGATATGAAAGAAATTTTTGAGGAATACTACGCAAGTGATGGCAATGCCCCTTCAGACGGAAGCGGTGATGATACGCCTGTACCACCTAAGCCGTCCGTTGAAGATGATTTGTTGAGTTAAGCCCTTTAGTGACTCCCAAGTCAATAAGATAGCCTTTGAAAAAATGTGATACGAATCGCCAAAGCAACCCGTTTAGGGTATCTTTTGGCCAAGAGGTGATCACCTACTTTCGAAAGACGTCCCGTGGCTTTATATAAAGCAAATGATAACACAAGACTTTGCATTTTATCTGTTTATACAAGTTAAAAATCAAAATTTCTAAAATACCCTAAGTTCCCATGTCGATCAATCAAATAGTTACACCCTTAGATAGTGCAGTCCTTGAAACCAAGGAACAGTACAAGGTGTATTTTAAGATCGTAACCCATGCGTTCGACGAACTGGTCAAAAGCATCGCAGAGAAAAAGCTGTGTAGTTATCTGGAAGCTACTTTTGTAAAGCAGTATTGCGAACTTATGACCTATTCGTTGGAAGCCTTTCGCATTAAATACCTCTACGACGATGAGGAAAAAATGCGTATTGATCTGACCGAATCGGGTTTCCCGAACTATTTGGAATTCCGCTACCTCTTTAATGATCTGGAACTACGTCAGCAACATATGGCCAAACTACCGACGGTCAAAGAAGTTAAGGACGAATTTTTGGAGACCCTTTTAAGGAAAAAGCAACCCATTGCAGAGCGGCGATTGCAGCAGGCGGCATCGATTATCTACTATTCTTCGGTGCAACAAGAATACATTTTTAAGCGATTTGTACAAGGGAAGATATTGGAGGTGACCGATGGTAGTAACGATGCCCAATACCTAGTCAGTTGGGCATTCTATGACGTTACCCACAATCGCCCATTTATTTGCTTTATGTACTTTGACCTGCATAAGGAGAAATTGGAAGAGTACCGGCAAAAAATATATCAGGTGTTGGAACAGACCGCTGACCGAAACATGGATTTGGATATGATGGCCTACGCTATTGATAAAAAATTGCCCAAGGTATGGCCCAAAAGAATCCGCAAGATCGATTTGGGACCACTGCATAGTGTTTTTGCCAAAGATGAATTGGTCGTTACCCATACCGTGCTCGAGGCTATTGTAAAAAAAACCTTGGACCTCTCGGCTTTTGCAATATCCTTACGAATGGATGAGACCAATACGACCGGAAATTTTACCGAAGGTAGTTTTTTTAGCAAGCAACGACTGCAGGTTTGGGCACCCACAACCAAGCAAAATTATGTATTGGCGCCGCACCGGGTCATTCAGGTATTTTACGACAACATTCCAGAGACCATTCACCAACTCACACAAGAACCCATAGAAATTCCCTCTTTAAATCTTGAACATGGAGCATAACAGTACTTTTCCCATAAAATTGAACGAGCTGGAAACCCTTCGGAACGAAGCGACTTCCTACCTGAAAGGCGTACAATGGGAACAAGGTGGCAAGGCCAAAAGCCGTGATAAGGACAAACCTGATAGTTCTATACTTTTATACCTGTCCAAAGCGAATGGTACGGCCGCCAATGAGGTCGTCTCGGTCTCCAAGACCATTCTTTCCCTTAAAAAAAGACTGCTCCCTGATTCTGTGGCGATTCCTGTATACCTGAACCAAGCCTTGTTCTCTTTGCAAGAAGGCCTGACTATGGGTATTTGGTTAAAAGATAGCTATTACGATGCCTCTGGGCTTTCCCATCTAAACGAACGCAAAAGCACGCTCGATACCACACAACGACGGGAATATGATTCAAAATTGCAAACAGCTACGGCCTTTATGCTCTATGGCATCGCATATCGTATTTTGTTCGATTTAAAGCCGATGGTGTCCGATGACCTTAGTGTCATGAAAAACAAATTTGCCGGTATACCCGAGGTATCCTTGATGTCGCCTTTAAAAGGTATTTCATGTATGCTTTTCTATTTTGATAAGTACCTCGATCATCCAGAAATTATCACCTCGGATGAAGAAGTGTTGAATTTCACCGTGGTGTTTTTTGAAGCCTTGATCGCAGAGATACAGATGCGTATCAACAGTCTTGAATATACCGAGACCATTATCGATCGCACCTACAAACTCGAAAAAAGTGAATTTGCCGTTTCCGGATGGGAAAATATATTGGAAGGGACCGCCAAAAGTGTGGAGTTCAACAAAATACAATTCGAAGAAATTGTGGGCAACCGGGATGCGAAACACTTTGCCAGACGATTGACCGAGCGTATGTTGAGCTATGACTTTACGGCCAAAAAAAATCCCTTTCAAGAATTGGGAGGATTTATGCCCGTATTTATGGGCTACGGTATTCCTGGGACCGGTAAGAGTATGTTGATCGCAGCCATTGCGACCCGCTTAAAGGAACACTGTGATGAGCTGGAAATCCCGTTTCTTTTTCACCCGATGCCAGATACTTTGATTTCTACCTTTCAAGGAGGGTCCGCGGAAAAAATGGTGCAGTGGATGAAACCTTTACAAGATCCCAACAAATTGATTTTTGCACCTATCGATGATGCCGAAAACAATCTGCAGGAACGTACCGCGCAAGGGGTATCGGCAGGTGTTAAGGAAGTTATTGGGGTATTTTTACGTTATACCGAAGGGGCATATGCCATCAATTATGGGAATAGCTCTATCGGTCTTTTTACCAATTTGCCCGAGATGCTCGACAAAGCGGTCATATCAAGGGTGCAGGGAAGATTCAAGATAGACGGGGCCCGTACCATTCCCGATTTTGTGGATCAGGATTACCTATGGTGGCGAAAGCTCAATGAGAGCATGCCCAACTTTGTAAATATGAAGAATCCCGAAGAGTATAAATTCTTGAGCGAACAAGGTCTTGCGAAAAATCTAGGGGAAATTCTGAACCAATCGGATAAACCCACTGAGGAGAAAGTACTTGAAATTTATGACCGAACCGAGTCAAGGCACAAAACGGACACCCATTTGTTTTTTGCGGAACTCTACAGGAACATTCAAAAAGCCTTTCCGTTCTTTTCTTCCCGGGATATTCGAAACATACAAAGTGCCATTTCGTTACGGCTGACCGATTTTGATTTACCGGAAGACTGGTTCACCGATGCATCCCTTTATTTTAAAAAAGACTATGATACCAAGTTCGCCATGTTGCAAGACCTAATGAAGCAGAACATGAAAGGGCTTAATTTTTCGGATATCAGAAGACAGGAAGTGGTTCGCTATCTCGATAATGTGGCGACCATTGCAGATACCGACTTTAAACGCAAGGTCGATAGCCGTGTTCATGAGCTGAACGTACAGCTGGAAGCCAATCGTATTTTTGAAAACGGAGGAGACTAGGCTATGGAAAAACTACGGGAGGCGGGTTTGATTGATGGGGCTTTGGTAAAGCTCTCAGGTTCTTTGGTGACACGCTACAACGAATGTTTGGCACTTTTGGGGGTTAAACCGACCAAACTGAAACAGTTTTCTGTCGATGGTATGGGCTGGAGCCCGGAAATCGCGGCCGAAAAGAAAGATAATTGGTATTTGAACATGGGGGAAGCCAATGTAAATGCCCTGATATTGTCTCCGGCACAGAAAGACAAACCTGTACAGATGCCTTCCCATAGTTTTGACCGGGATGTGATGATAGCTGTTTTTGCAGCCTACGGTCGGGAAATAAAAGACATTACCAAAGATGCTGCTTTGGTGGTTCACTTGGATCAGCGCATCGACACCTTCTTTGACCCTTTTGACCTGCTGCGTTACGACAACATCACCGTTCGCTTTACCTTGTTGAACAAATTACATGAAAAACAACAGGAGCAGCGTGCCTTGATCCAATGGTTTCGCCGTAAAAACAATTTTATAGACCGGGAAGTACATAAAAAATTATTGGAATCCGCTAAAAAGTATGGAGACTTGAGAAAGCGAAAGCTAGACCTGGAACCAATGACCCTTCCCATCAATTCTTTTTATACACGTGCCTTTGGCGGCGTCTTTGTTCTGAAGGATTTTATCAAGACCATCTTGGTCTTTGAGGACAAAAAGTGGTTCAAGAAAGCTACCGAAGATACCGCACACGATGTCATGCTTTTTCACCTCGGTCACGATGAACTGTTAGCGGCTTTGGTTCGTCATCTTATTTTGGAAAGCAACCTCAAAGATGCCGTGCGCACATCTCGATACCAACGAATCAAAAAGCATTTGTTAACGGAGCATCTCGAAAAGAAAGAGCACTCTTTTAAGGAAATACTGGATAACAGCATGCTTTTTAAAAAGTATTTGAACCAGCTACCCTTAGAGACCAAAAAGAAAATCTCGGGAGTCGAAATCTATTTTCAACGGCTCACGGTCGATAGCACTTTAAAGTTGGAGGATTTTGTAGACAAATCGTATCAAAAAGCACTGCACAAACCCCATTCCTCTTTAATGGATGAACAAAAAGAACTGATCTGGAAGCTCTTGTCCAAAATTATGCCGAAGGATCCGTTACATTTATACTGGTACGACAAAGAAGCTTTTTACGCAGCCTATGAAACTTGGGAATCGACCTATCAAGAATGGGTGATCTCGAACATTTTATTGAACAATAACAATCAACCGTCATGACCTTAGAAATCATTGTATTTGTCCTAGCCATCCTTTTTGGGATCGTTTGGTACTGGAGGGAGTCGAAAAGCAATAAACTGTATCGCTTGGCGAATAAAATAACCCATTCCAAAGAACTCCAAATGAAACCCGATAATCAAAAAGGGTTCGTTCATCAACAGGCATTCTTATTACGATTGGTCTATATAACCTTATTGTTCGTACTGGTAGCGGCGGTAGTCACTTTTGTAACTCCCATCAACATATTTTTTGTACAGTATTTTGCCTCTGCAATCGTAGGCACCTTGATCGGCACCTATATAGCCTCAGGCTTTCTGTTGGCCAAAGACAAAACAAGTAAGGAAAACTTGGAAAAAGCTTTTGAAAAAGGCAAAGAGCTTATCGAGGATTTAACCGATGGTGATGAAACCAAAGCGGTAGAGCAAAAAGAGGAAGAAACCCCGGAGCCTGAAAAAACGGCACCTGAACAAGAACAACCTAAATCGGCTCGAGATCGTTTGAAGGATAAGGGGATGATAAAATAGTGTTCAGTACTCAGTAATGAGTATTGAGTAATCAGTGGTTTGTATATAGTATTTCATACTAACTACTAAATATTACCAGAAAACATGATAAAGACATACTGGCAAAAAGGGAAGAAACAAAAACGCATTGTAGTGCTTACAGGTATCATTTTGATATTGTTGTTGTTTTTTCTTCGCGATGACTACCAACCGGCGCTGTTGTTTTTACGAAAATACATCTTCGTGCTTTTGCTTTCTCTCGGGTTTCTTTGGTTCACCCTTTCAAAATTCAGAAGCTCGGTAAGTGCGGGAAAGCGCGTTTTTATATTGGTAGGTATCGTCGCATTCTTTTCCGTCTTGTGGTTTTTTGGATGGAAACTCAGTCTGTATCAATATATGCAGACATATAATGTGTATCGAAATTTGGATTTGGTAGAGCTTCACGAATTGCCGCTCACACAGAATGAACGTATTCAGCCATTCAATAACGTCGTAACCATGGCCTACGAATCTATTGGGGAAACCCAGGAAGTATCCTTACCCCAGTTGGTTCGGTTAGATAGTAGTAATCAATGGACAATGGCCGTACAACCTGCCAAAGAATATACTTGGCAACGCATTAACGATAATACGGAGGAAGTATTTACGGTAGAAAGTACCTCCCCATTTCCCAGGTTTTCGAACGAAAATCGCATACCGGTTACCTTTTCAATTGGAGAATCATTGGCGTTTAGCCGTAATACCTACAATGCGGTGGTGCAGCGATTTAATCTGTTTCAATTGTTCACCTTGGAACCCAGCGATGTATTCTATATGAAGAACGATAAAGGCGACTGGGTACAGGTCGTAAATCTCATTAAATGGAAGGGCTTTTTCTTTCCGTATCCGACCTATGGTGGCGTGATGGTCGTAGATGCCGGGGAACATGACTTCAAGGATTATCTGGAACGGGTAACCATCGGGAAAGGTACCTATATTCCGCAGTCCGAGATTAAAAACCATCCGTATTTAAAAGGACAAAATACGTTGGCTGAAAAAATATCCCGAATACAGGCGCAGTCCCTACAATTTTTGGGAGGCTTTACCGATCCACTACCTTGGAATATGAAAACTGCGGTAAAGATACCAGAGCTGCCTGAAGACCAGAATCAACAGCCTTATGTGACCGATTTCAATTTTGAGGGTATGAAAGTCGATGCATTTGACGGACTTTACCATTGGTTCGGCCTAGAGCCGATTGGGGATGAGCGTACCAGTTTGGCTTTTAGCGTACTCATACCGGCCGATGGCTCCGACAAGCTCTATTATTACAATCATTCTGCTAAAAAAGAAGGTTTTGCCGGCGTATCCGCCATGCCTCTGAAGGTCATCGAATCTCGAAAAGAGTACGATTGGTCGGCGAATAAACCTGTTGAATTTCGACCCTTTGTGAAACATATCGCGGGTAAAAAACGCCTGTTCGTTTTAGGAACCGTAGCAGCCGTTCGGGATAGCAGTAAACAATTTGATGGGGCGGCCACCCCGGATCTCGCTTTGGTGGATGCCGAATACCGCGACGTCATTTGGATCGATGCCAAACATCCATCGCAATGGACCAGCACTATCCTGCATCAATTGGGAGAGACATGGAAAGCTTCGGAACGATTGACCGATGCCGACCTTTATCCTGATAAAACGGGAGATAGCGATATAAGCAATATTCAAGTGCTGGATAGCATGCCTGTTGATTCAACTCAACTAAACATTCCGCAAATACCCTTGGATAGTATAAACCCAGAGTAGGCTTATTCGCCTTTTGGCGGCATGGTTTAAACCACAAACAGCACACGCAAAGTTAACAAATTGATTCTTTCGGAATTAACAGTTTTCGATGATAGATATTTGGATATATTCCATATTTTTGGATTAAATCCAAACACTTGAAATGCCCTCAGATAAATTTATTAAGGGCCGTGGGGCACAGAAAAACGTTCCTAATCGGTTTTTACAACACATTTATGAAACACGAGATGACTTTCTCGAGTTCTGTCGTATCGAAGGCGAGGAGGCAGATAATAATAAGACCCAATACATTCAAATTTTTCCTAAAACGATTGTAAACAAGGTAACAAGTCCGGATGTGGGAATGCAGTATTCCATGAATCCATATCAAGGTTGTGAACACGGATGTATTTACTGTTATGCCCGCAATACCCATGAATTTTGGGGGTATAGTGCGGGGCTCGATTTTGAGCGAAGGATATTGGTGAAAAAACAGGCTCCCCGATTGCTCGAAGCCAAGTTGAAAAGTAAAAACTGGCAGGCAGAGACCATCGTACTTTCCGGAAATACCGACTGTTATCAACCGGCAGAAAAGAAATTTAAGATTACAAGGGCTTGTTTGGAAGTATTCTTAAAATATAAGCATCCGGTCGGTATCATTACCAAAAATGCATTGATTCTAAGAGACTTGGATCTTTTAAAAGAATTGACAAAAGATGGTTTGGTGGGGGTGAATGTTTCCATTACTTCCCTCTCCGAGGAAACAAGACGTATTTTGGAACCTAGGACCGTATCTATTAAAAAACGGTTGGAGACCGTTCGTCGCCTGTCGGAAAACAATATTCCGGTAAATGCGATGTTGGCACCCATTATTCCAGGGATCAACAGTCATGAAATCATGAATTTGGCCAAGGCGGTTTCCGACCATGGGGCCCGTTCCTTTGCCTTTACCGTGGTACGCCTCAACGGTGCTATCGGCCAAATTTTTACCGACTGGATACGGAAAACCTTACCAGATAAGGCCGATAAGGTATTGCATCAAATCGAGGAATGTCATGGAGGTACGTTGAACGACAGTAGATTCGGCATTCGTGGCCGAGGTGAGGGTAAAATTGCCACGCAGATACACGATATGGTGCGACTGGCACGACACCGGTATTTTAAAGAGAAGGTTTTTCCCAGTTTGAACAAAGAACTGCACGCCACCTATAAAAATGGTCAGTTCCGCTTGTTTTAAGAGGATGCTCCCGGTAGGTGGAAGCTGCTATTCCCTATCGGCCAGTTGATCTTTTCCCATGACCATTTTCGATTGGTGTGTTTTGACCAAGGTCTCAATGTTTGCCAAAACTTCTGGATGCTCTTGGGCAATATTAAACTGTTCGGAAGGGTCTTCTTCTAAATGATATAGGAGTGGGGGATCGTGTCGTTGCTTTTCTCCAAACATACCATAAGCTCCTTGGGTAATATAATGAAGTTTGTAGTCTCCGTAACGTACGGCGTACAATTCCGTACCTCGATAGTAAAAGACCTCCTTGCGCGGACCGTCGGCACCTTGAAAGAGGGTGGGACCTAGGTCGTAACTGTCCAGCATTCGGTCCTCTGGGAGTGGAATATCTGCCAATCGGCTAAAAGTGGCAAAGAAATCCATCGTATTTCCTAAGTCTGTAATGACCCCTGGTTGAATACGTCCTGGATTCCAAAAAAGGGTAGGAACGCGCATGCCACCTTCCCAAGTACTTCCTTTTCCAGCCCTTAACAATCCTGCACTTCCGCCATGGGTTCCGAAAGATAACCATGGCCCATTGTCCGAAGTGAATACCAAAATGGTATTGTCCGCCAAACCCTCTGCTTTGAGGAAAGCCATTATCTTACCGACCCCATCATCAATTTCGGATACTACGTCTCCATAAATGCCTCTTTTACTTTTCCCTGCAAAGCCATCAGAGGCGAACAAAGGAATATGTGGAAGGTTGTGCGCCAGATAAATGAAAAAAGGTTCCGATCGATGTTCCTTGATGAACGAAATAGCCTCTTCACTATAGCGTTTGGTAATCGTGGTTTGATCTGCCGGTCGCTCAATAATCGCGGTATTGCGCATTAACGGCACATTGAAAACCTCTGTAGGGATGGACTCCCCATCTGCTACCAGCTTTTTGTAATGCTTTGGGCCGATGAAGTCCATATCATTGGAATATGGAATCCCGAAGTAATAGTCGAAACCATTTTGGGTAGGCAGGTATTCAGGCTTGTGGCCCAGATGCCACTTTCCGATGCATGCAGTTTGATAATCTGCTTTCTTCAGCTGTTCTGCCAAGGTAATCTCCTCTTTCGGAATACCATTGACCGAATTAGGAAACAACACCCGATGCACATCGCTGGCCATCCCGTTCCGTACGGGCAATCGACCGGTCAAAAGTGCCGCCCTACTCGGGGTGCATACGCTTGCCGCCACATAAAAGTTGGTCCACTTCTGTCCCTCGTTGGCCATTCGGTCCAGATGGGGCGTTTCAATGGTCGGGTGTCCGAAGATACCCAAATCCCCGTAGCCCAGATCATCAGCGAAAATCACTATAAAATTGGGTTGGCCTTTTTTAAATTCTTGGGATTGCAGTTGCACCACCTGAAAAGACAAAAATATCCCTATCCATACCCATCGGTATAGAACCAGCTTCTTATTTTCTTTATTGCTCATGGTCCTACGAGATTTCCCAACCCTTGCGATAGGTTCCTTTGACCCATTCGTTGGCCAGCTCCCAATTGGTAACCTTCATGTTGTCGCCGTCCCACAAAATCTTTCGTCGACCCGGATATTCAAAAGGATCCCAATCCCCTATTTTTTTACCGGCCTTCAATTTTTTATACTGGAACGCCTTAATGGCCAAGTTTCCCATTAAAACCGCTTCGGTCAAGGGTCCCGATCGTTTAAAATCGGATGAAGTCCCGGTACCGTTCAAACAGCCGTCGACAAAGTTTTTTTGATGCCCACCCGTGTCCCCTTCGATACGTTTTAGATACGGCTTTGGCGGATTCAATAGCTTCATGGTTTCCGAAGGTAATAAACGAGCGTTTCGAGAGTAGGTATCGCACACCAAAATACCCCTGGTACCATAAAAAATGGAGCCACCCCCACTATCACCGATGGTTTCATCATCTTTTAACTCGTCTGGTAAGTCGGGCAGTAATCCACCATCGTACCAGTTCAATGCGATATCGCCATGTTCCTCTGTGTTGAATTTTAAACGTACAATCGAGGAAGCGGGACAGGAAGCACTGTAATCAGCTTCCACAAAATCGCCCACCCAATTGGTCGTGCAACTCGCTTCCGCTTCGGTCGGGTAGCCTAAATCGAGCACCCCAAAAGGCGTTTCCATAATATGGCAGCCCATATCGCCCAAGGCCCCGGTGCCAAAATCCCAAAATCCACGCCATTTAAAAGGCAAGTACGAGTTGTTGTAATCTCTCATTTCGGCAGGACCAAGCCACAAATCCCAATCCAAACCCTTGGGAACGGCATCTTTTCCTTGGGGTACGGGAACCCCTTGGGGCCACACGGGGCGGTTGGTCCAACAGTCAACCTTATATACTTTTCCGATAACACCAGATTGTATCCATTCTTTCGCTTCTCGGCTACCGTCGCTCGAAGCGCCCTGATTTCCCATTTGGGTCACTATACCGTTCTCTTGTGCCACACGGGTCATCATTCTAGCTTCATTGATATTGTGCGTTAACGGTTTTTCTACATAGGCATGTTTTTTGGCCTTCATAAAAGGCAGCGCGATCGGTGCATGGGTATGATCGGGCGTTGCCACCATTACCGCATCGATTTCACTGAGATGCTTGTCATAAACCTTTCTAAAATCTTTGTAGCGTTTGGCCTTTGGATAGTTTTTGTAGGTGTCGGCCGCCCTTCGGTCATCGACATCGCAGAGCGTAACGAACTTTACTTTTTTGGTTTCCTCCATACCGCGCATGACTCCGGCTCCCCGCCCACCAACACCGAACGCACCTACATATAAGGTATCGCTGGGAGCTATGTGGGCCTTTCCCATTACAAAACTGGGTACGATCGAAAATACGGTCGAGGCCGCTGCTGTTTTCTTGATAAACTTTCTTCTTTGCATCTTATTGGATTCCATAAAAATTACGATTTGGAAGATACGAAAAAAGTACGCTCCTCATGAAGACCAATGTGTCTCAAACCTAAATGGTTTTAAGAAAATTAATTAAATATATGCGGTATTCTTTACAAACAACCTTTAGGCCGCCCATCTAGCTTTGACCGTTCCATTCCTTATAAAACTGTTCTAGGAAAATCTCCATGAACCGATGACGTTCCTCCGCCATCTTTTTTCCGGTATCGGTGTTCATGGTGTCTTTTAGCAACAATAGCTTTTCATAAAAATGGTTGATAGTAGGCGAAGTAGATTTTTTGTATGCTTCCTTACTCATTTGTAAGTTAGGAGCAATCGATGGATTATAAAGCTCCCGGTTTTTGAATCCACCGTAATTAAAAGCACGGGCAATTCCGATGGCCCCGATCGCATCGAGTCGGTCGGCATCTTGCACTACCTGCAGTTCGGCAGAACTAAAAGGGGCGTCTCCTTTTTTTTCCAGGCTGTTTTTAAAAGAGATGTTCTCGATAATTTGAATGACAGCTGTGACTACCTCTTCGGTAACTCGCAGCGATTCTAAGAATTCTTTTGCCAACCGAGGCCCTACAGTTTCGTCTCCATCATGAAATTTTGCATCGGCAATATCGTGCAATAATGCACCTAATGTTACCACAAGGATATCGACCTTTTCGGTTTCAGCTATTTTTTTGGTGTTATTAAAGACGCGCTGTATGTGGAACCAATCATGTCCGCCTTCGGCACCTTTCAAGGTTTCCTTTACAAATTCGATGGTCTTGTCGATAATTTGCTGATTGCTCATTTAAAAGAAGTTATACCGGAGACGACTTTTTGTTCAATTTTGGTTAAGAGCTCATCTAGGTTGCCCGTTATTTCCATAGGGGCGTGCACATCAAATGTAATGTGGTTCCCGATACCATTTGGAAACTTTCCGTACCGTAGCATTTTCCAAGAATTGTTAATACTGATAGGGATTATCAAAGCAGAAGGAGCGTTTCGCATCAATAATTTGAGTCCGGTGGTCTTAAAAGGTTTGGGATGGCCCGTACGACTTCGGGTACCCTCCGGAAAAATGACGGCACCTCTTTGATACGTTTCGATATACTTTCCCAATTTTATGATTTCCCCCAGTGCTTGTTTGCTATCCTTGCGATCGATCAATACAGAGCCGCCATGTCGTAAATTATAGGAAACGCTGGGAATGCCCTTTCCCAGCTCTTTTTTACTGACAAATTTTGGATGCTGCTTTCGCATGTACCAAATCACGGGAGGGATATCGTGCATGCTCTGATGGTTCAACACCATTATTGTCGGTCGGTCGGTCGGTATCTGATGGGTATTGTTGAAGGTATATCGCGTGCCCAGTATATGGGTACAGCGCATTAAAAAAAGATTCAGCACGGCTACGCTGGCTCTGTGAGGCCCATATCCAAAGAGATTAAAGCAAAGCCATTGTATAGGATGAAAGACCAACAAGCATAGCCCAAAGAAGAATAGGTACAAAACGCTCAATGGATAGGCCAGTAGTTTTTGCATGAAACAAAAGTACTATTCTGTCGGATTTATTCGGGAATTAAGGAATGAAATATAGCAAAGAGAATATCAAAAAAGACATTCAAAAAGTGGAGCTACGTCATTGCGAACACAGTAAAGTAATTAGTTGAGGCAGATTACTTCGTTCCTTGCAATGACATGTTCCAAAGCTTTTTGGATGTCTCAAAACTTATGGCTTCTATTGTTTAAAGAAGCAAAAGGAGTTTAACAGAACTCGTCGAAAGCACCTTTTAGGTTTTCCGCAATCATCTCGGCGGGTCTTCCTTCGATGTGATGACGCTCGATCATGTGAACCAACTCACCATTTTTGAACAACGCCATGCTTGGTGAAGAAGGAGGAAAGGGAATCATCATATTTCTCGCTGCATCTACCGCTTCGGTATCGACCCCGGCGAAAACTGTTACGATATGGTCGGGTTTTTTCGTGTTTTGCAAACTCATCTTTGCGGCGGGTCTTGCATTGGCAGCGGCACAACCACAAACGGAGTTCACTACTACAAGGGTAGTGCCTTCTTGGCTAATTGCTTTTTCGACCGCTTCGGCCGTATATAATTCTTCAAACCCAGCCATGGCCAAGTCATCTCTCATTGGTTTCACTAATTCT
The DNA here is from genome assembly GCA_947493175.1 of uncultured Flavobacteriaceae bacterium. Taxonomy (GTDB): domain Bacteria; phylum Bacteroidota; class Bacteroidia; order Flavobacteriales; family Flavobacteriaceae; genus Pelagihabitans. The sequence goes on from CANLQD010000004.1 coordinate 307,744, forward strand.
GCAGGATACATAGTCTATCTTTTTTATTAAGCTTCAAATATACCAATTCTTCGGTTTTTTTTAATACCCCTTAACCTTTCGTTCTGAAAAAAGGAGGCTATGGGCAACAAGATATGGTTCAGCGATGCAAAAATGAGATTATTCATCGAATTCTTGCCTGCCAATTGAACCTGAAACTTGCTCTTTCGCATAAACTTTTTTATCTCTAAAGCCCTATCTTTGGCAAAAACCGAACACAATATGATTAAATGGGTCGCCGCATTCCTCGGCTACTACTTATTTCGCATTCCCGGAGCTATTCTAGGATTCCTTGTAGGAAGTTTTATTGACAATGCCAGCAGTAAAGGCGGCGGAGCCCAAACTATTTTGCGGGATATGACCCGCCAGACCGTTTCCCCGGCCGATTTTGAGCTAAATCTATTGTCGCTCTGCTCTTTGGTTATCAAAGCCGATGGTACGGTGAGCAAAACAGAGATGGATTATGTGCGCCAGTACTTTATTCAAACCTATGGCAAAGAAAAGGCCAATGCCATTTTTAGAACATTCAACGAAATCAACAAAAAGCACGAGATTTCCGCCCAACGAATCTGTTCCTATCTCAATCAACGAACACGTTACGAAGTACGGTTGCAACTACTACATTTCTTATTCGGAATCGCCCAGGCCGATGGCGCGGTCAGTAAGGCCGAAATTAGTAAGATCCAAGAAATTGCCGGGTATTTTAGGGTGTCGTTACGCGATTTTGAGAGCATCAAGGCAATGTTCGTAAAGGAAGCAAACAATGCCTACAAGATTTTGGAAATCGATAAGACCGCGACAGACAATGAAGTAAAAAAGGCCTATCGCAACATGGCCAAAAAATACCATCCCGACCGAGTCAATACCCAAGACGAAGCGATTAAGAAAGGAGCGGAGGAAAAGTTCAAGGAGGTACAGAAGGCCTATGAAGTCATTCAGGCAGAGAGAGGGCTTTAAAAGTTCAAATGCAAGTTCAAAAAGTTGAACCTCCAAAAAATAGAAAACCAACCTTGGACTTCGTGTTAGCAAGTCCTAGCTGATATTCCTACTAGAATATGGAGGGTTTGGAAAATATCCTTGTTATGAATCTGAGTAAAATAGTTGTATTTGAACTTGATCCTTGCACTTGCTTACGCTTCTGGATTCTTCTCCCTTATTTTTTTATACAATTTGATGCCGAGCATCAAGAATACCCCCAACCCTAAGATACCCACTACGCCGAAAACCCAACTAATCGTTGTTCTAAGAATCACTAAAAAAACGACTGCAAATAGGATCAGGGTCGCCCCTTCGTTCCAAATACGCATATAATTGCTGGTGTAACGAACCTCATTGCGTTGTAGTTGTTTAAAAATCAAGTGGTTTTTAATGTGATAGGCGACGAGCAGCGCCACAAATCCCAGTTTTATATGCATCCATGGTTGTTGAAGCCAAGCCGGCATCAAGATAAGCAACCAAACAGCAAAAATGGTACATAAAATGGCAGAGGGCCAAGTGATGATATACCAGAGTCGCTTGGTCATCAACTGTAGTTGTTTTGTCAATATCTCCTTTTCCGGAGATGGCTTTTTGGAAGCCTCAATGTGATAAATAAACAAACGCGGAATATAGAACAGTCCGGCAAACCAAGTGACGACAAAAATCAGATGCAGGGCTTTGATATAGTTATACACGCTACTTCTAGGTTCAAGGTTAAAGTTTCAAAGTTACAGAAAACGGAAACTTTGTAGGGTATACTTTTTGTTTTAGAATCGAATCGCCCCGATCCCCACATCCCATAGCTTTTTGTTGAAGTTTGGAATTTCTGTTTTCATGAGTACATTGGCCCTCTGATTCAGCTTTTCCCATTGGGCATCCAATTCCTTTTTCCGTTCTCTAGAAGATGTGTTCACCCTGGGAATGGCACTGTTGGTGGCATCGATCAAAAAAAGATATTCTGCGGTGAACTTGTTGGGGAAGTTCTCCACATCGTCGTACGCCTGCGATTTACGCTGAACCATATCTTGGTCCCAAGTAATTAGTTCTTGTAGAAGGGTTTGGCCCTCGGCAATGAGTACCCTGTCCTGAAGTGTTGCCAAGACCTCTTTCAATTGATGTTGTACTTCGAAGAGTTGGTTTACGGTGTGGTGCATTGTAATCAACCTTTGTTCCAGCTCGGTCATAAACACGTGGTACGCTTCGTACTGCCCTTCTTGGGTTTCATAGGTAGGCATTGCGGTAATGGTCCCTACCGTACTGATGGATTTTCCATTGAGCCTTAGGGTGATGGTGTAGTCTCCCGGCGGAACGACATGGCCCCGAAAGCCGGCCTCTATATATACATTTGGAATTCCCGGAAGCAGGGGTGTACGCATATCCCACACAAATCGATTAAGGCCTTCCTTCTTGGATAAGGTCGGTGCCGGTGGTGGGCCGCCCCCGTTATGAGGTTGGTAGTTTTTATCTTTTTGGGAGGAAAAGCTACGGATTACGTTTCCATTTGCATCTTCAATGTCCATAGTCATTGGTATAGAATCCAATCCCTTTGGCAATTCATAGTACAATACCATTCCGTTGGCAGGGTTCACTCCACGGAAGTCCATAGCCCCATCGAACTTAGAGATGTCACCGTTCATGGGACTACGCCATGAGCCATTAAGGGTGTTAGTCGGTTTGTACAGTTTAAAATTGGGGTCTCCTTGTGATGAATTAGGGGTTGTTTTTAAAGTATGATATTGTGCCAAAACCGATAGATCATCCAATATCCAAAACGAGCGGCCGGAAGTAGCAACAATCAGGTCGCCACGATGTACCTTCAAATCGGTTATCGGTGCCGTAGGGAGGTTCAACTGGAAGAGTGTCCATGATTTTCCGCCATTCCAAGAGATGTAAAGACCCTTTTCGGTTCCGGCATACATTAGATCTTTGCTATTTTGATCTTCGCGAATTACCCGGGTATAGGCACCAACGGGAATACCGGTACTGATCGGGGTCCAAGTGTTACCATAGTTAGTAGATTTGTATAATGCCGGAGTGAAGTCGTTAAACTTGTACTTCGTAGTCGCGATATAGACCGTTGCCGGGTCATGCGGAGATATTTCAATGGCATTGACCAAGGTTTCCCCAAGATTTTTGGGCGTAATGTTCTGCCAAGTTTCCCCATTGTCCCTAGATATATGTACCAGGCCATCATCACTTCCGGTATAGAAGACACCACTTTCATGGGGGGATTCTATCAAATAGGAAATGGTGCCGTAGTTTTCGGCACCTACGGCTTCGTTGGTATACGGCCCGCCTCCTTTTCCCTGTTTAGCATCGATATTCCTAGTGAGGTCGGGGGAAATTTCTTCCCAAGTAACCCCCATATCCCTAGTACGAAGTACGACTTGTGCGCAGTGATAAAAGGTATTGGGTTCGTGTTGGGATTTGATGATAGGGGCATTCCAATTATACAGATATTTCATATCCCTGGCTGCTCTTCCCAAGTATTGAATCGGGGCGGCCATTACTTTTGTCCCAACGTTCGATTTGGTATCCAACAATTCGATCGTGCCCAGATAACTGCCGCCCATTACATAGCGTGGGTCGTCGGGGTCAAAGGCTAAAAAGGCGCTTTCGCCCCCTGCAGAGGCACTCCAGTCGTGCTCGGTAATGCCGTTACTTCCTACTGCCAGGCTCGCAATCTTGACAGAGGAATTGTCTTGTTGTCCTCCATAGATATGATATGGAAAGAGGTTGTCAACACTGATTCGATAAAACTGCGCGGTGGGCATGATATCCTGAGTCGACCAATGTTTTCCAAAATCAAAACTAATGGAAGCACCACCATCATCGGCCAACACCATGTTATCGGAATTATCGGGATTGATCCATAGGTCGTGGTAATCGCCATGGGCCACATTCAGGTCTTCCCATGTTTTACCCCCATCGATAGAGCGTAGAAAAGGCGCGCTCATGACATAAACAACATTTTCATTGTTCGGGTCAAGGAACAACTCAATATAATACCAAGCTCTTTGCACCAACCGATTGTCCCCACTGACCATATTCCAGCTTTTACCGGCATCGTCAGAGACGAAAAGTCCGCCCTTATCTTTATTGCTATCGCTTTCGATCAATGCAAATACCTTGTCTGGGTTGGCCGGGCTCACGGCAATCGCCATTTTTCCCTTTTCGACTGGGAGACCTTCGGTCAACTCGGTCCAAGTTTCCCCAGCATCGATCGATTTATAAAGGCCGCTGCCTTCTCCACCACTGATCATCATATTTGGGTCGCGTTCATGCTGCCACAAGGCGGCATATAACACATTGGGGTCGGTCGCATCCATTGACAATTCTACCCCACCGCTCAATTCATTTTTATAAAGGGTTTTTTTCCATGTTTGTCCACCATCAACCGATTTATAGATGCCTCGATCGGGTGTAGGGCCGTACAAAGCTCCCTGTGCCGCGACATAAACAACATCCGGATTCTTAGGATGAATAACGATACGGGAGATATGTTGGGTTCTTTCCAGTCCTATTTTTTGCCAGGTCTTACCAGCGTTGGTCGACTTATAGACGCCATCCCCATAGGAAGCCATAACCCCACGAGGGGCGTGTTCGCCCATGCCACAGTAGACCACGTTCGGGTCGGAAGCCGAAACGGCAATCGCACCGACCGAGCCCATTTCAAAAAAACCATCCGAGATATTGTTCCAATGTTGGCCGGCATCGGTGGTTTTCCAGAGTCCGCCTCCCGTGGTACCCATATAGTAGGTCAAAGGATTCCCGATGACACCGGTAGCGCAAACAGATCGCCCGCCACGAAACGGGCCAATATTTCGGAATTTCATAGGCTCGAAGTATTCTTCGGCCGTTTGGGAAAAAGTAATCGTAGTAGCAAATGCCAATAAGAAGAGTACTAATTTTTTCATGGATATTCAATGTTTTGTTCGCATTTGGTGTTTTTCTGTTTTATACTAAATGTCGACTGAAAAGGAGAAGTCCTCTTCGGTCTATTCTTTTAACAAGTGACCTTCCCAGTTTATGGATCTTTCAAACGGCTCGAGGATCTTATCGGTCAGTATACTTAGCGTTCTTCGCGTGAGCGGTGTACGTTTATCACAAGTTTGTAAGATACTCCAAGACTGCCAAGAATCTGCGATGGCTTCTAGGTTGTAGGTAGGTTTCACCCTCTGGACTACCTTCTTAAGAAAATCAAGTTGCAAATGACCTCCCGAAGCGGGTAGTTCAGAAATTTCGGGAAAATAGGGAAGCAGCCCTATTTTCCATTCGTATTCCGAGACCATTCGTTCCGGATAAAACCAAGTTTGATTGGCCCACTTGTAAGGTACACCAAATCCTTGTAAGATTCCCGTTGCACCTATTTTTTGTATGGAGGAAAAAGCGGGATCGTCAACAGCTACATCTATAAATGGCATGAGATAGGCATTGTTTTTAAGAAGTGATTGCTGTACGGTTCGGATGGATACTTCGGAAGGGGTCTTGCTTTCATGTACTGCTATTGCGGCCAGTGCTCCGGCCGCTTGGCCGATTCCCATGACCACAGGCTGTAAACGAGTAGTGCCGTTTGCAATATTGGATACACTGATATTTTTTTCTGCAACCAAGAAGTTGGGGATGTTTTCCGGAACTATTGTGCCAAGGGGAATATTGTAACTCGGTACTTTGATGTTAATGAATTCAATTTCAGGAGCCTCTGGGTTTTTATCATGATGATGGTCAATAGGGTAATCCCCGACGGCTACTCCCGTCTTGTAGAGGTCAAAGTCATAGGGTCTTTCTAAATGATTCACTGTTAGAAATACTTTTCCTTTCATCCGTCGTGCCTCCCGATGATAAGGAATCATGGGATACCGATCTTTTGTAGGGAATTCATCCGCTAGACGAAGGTTTTGAAAACCGAGCTCATTCTGAATGTAATAGAGAAACCCTTGGGTGAACGCCTTTGCCTTTTGAAGTTGTTCTTGTTGTTCATTTAAGCTGAGTTCGGGCCAATTTAAATAGAAGTCGTTCCCGCAATTGGGCCAGTTGATCAAGTATTTATCATTGGGAAGTTTTGCATAATCGAGCATTTGTTTGCAGTCGCTGACCGAACCGAACATATCGCTTGCCTCCCGTTTGCAGGCACAGGCAAAATCGCCGGGGTTATAGTTCTTGGGTTTTTTGACTAGCCCTTTTTTACTCTTTGACAATCTGGTGTCTTTTGAGACATCCTTTAAAATAGCGGTATAGGTGAGATCTTGTACAATTTGGTTGGCCATTTTAGGGGCTTCTTGCTCTCCTGTATCTTCTTTTGCATCCATCCCGACTCGGAAGTCGGCCTTTAGAAGGGGAAGTAGATCTCCCGTTTCGGTGGCATCGATCAACATGGGGGCTCTTATTGTTCTTTTTTTACCTTTTTGAAGATACGTGATCAGCCATTCGCTCGATTTACGTTCTACCTTTTGAAATTTGGCGTTGAAAGCTATTTGTACATTGGGAATGGCTGCCAGCTGTTGAAGAATTCTGTTTCCGACAGAAGGCTCGAACAAGGTATGGCTTACCCAGCCTGTGGCCACCGAATCTGGCCCCCCATAGTAGGCATACAAGGCCTCTCTGAACTCGCCCCAGATACCGGAAGGCAGCTTGTGATTTCCATCAATAGCCGAAACACCAGCCGAGGTCAACATACCGCCTAACCAAGAAGTTGATTCTATCAACTGTACCCTTGCGCCCATGCGGGCCGCCTGTATGGCGGCCGAAGTACCACCTGCTCCACCACCTATGATAATAACATCTGCTTGGTTTTGTGCCACTAATAAGCAGGGAAAGGACATGAGGGTCAAGAGGAAAAAGGGAGCGAGTATTTTCATTGGTCTACAGTCATTTAAGAATTCTTAGGTGCTGAAAAGGCTTCTCCGATTTCAAGTAGTGCCCGGGGTACGTGAAAGCACCCCTTCCACTTACCGCCCTTTAGGTCTAGCAATACCTCTCCACGACGATTCAAATAACCATACCATTCACCTCCTCTATTGGCATCCCTAAAATGATTCCATGTGTAGTCGTGTACCTTTTCAAACCATTCTTTTGCCATGGGGCTTTGGTTCCGCGCATATGTTTTGGCCAATGCTACCAAGGTTTCAAGGTGTACCCACCAAAGCTTTTGGTCCCATTCGAGTTGTTGCGGGGGGTGCCCTTTTATATCCATAAAGTAAAAAATACCTCCATGGATATTATCCCAACCATGTTCTAATTGCCGATACATGATTTTTTCGGCTTTTTCAACCAATTTTTGGTCATTTTTTCGAAGCCCCAGATTCATGATGAACCACATCGCCTCGATAGCATGCCCGGGATTCAAAAGTCTGCCTTCAAAACTATCTACAGATTGCCCAGTTACCGAAACGTTCTCTAGAATAAGCCCGCTGTCCGTATCATAAAATCGGTCCATAATTAAATCGATGACCGGATCGGTAAGTTTTAGTACTTCTTCGACTCCAAGTAGATGTTCCAATTCTAGGGAAAGATTACAGAGAATCATGGGAAGTGCAAAATTCTGGAGGTCTCTGCTGCCTGGCACCAACTTGTTGTAGGCGCCTTTTGGATTTTCTTGTCGCTTTAAAATATTTTGAAAGGTATTCAAGGTGATATCCGCATACCGTTGCTCAGGTACGATTTGGTAAAGAGTACCAAAGGCCATGGCTGCAAAACAGTCTGAAAAAATGTTGTAAGGTTGTACGAGCGGTTTACCTTCCCGATTTAGTGAAAAGTACCAATTGCCCTCGGAATCTCTTCCGTGCCGTTCTAAAAAATGGGCGCCGTGCAAGGCAATATTTTTCCAGGCTTCATTTTTTTGTACTTTTTGGTATATTACAGAGAACAGCCATGTCTGCCGCGCTTGAAGCCAAATAAACTTATCGGTATCAAATACGGTCCCATTTCCTTTGATACAGGTGAAATAACCACCATAATCCTTGTCTAACGAATGCTTTTCCCAAAACGGAACAATCTCGTTCAGCAATTCGTTTCTATAAAGATCTGCATAGTGGTTCACAGGAGTTATAGTTTAAAATGTTCTCGATAGCGGTTGTATAAGTGATGTGCCTGTATATAGGCTGATTGCGGACTCATAAAATGGGAAAACTCAAAGGTAATCGCTTTTTCACATTCCGCTCTTTGTGCCGCTTCTAGCTTTAGCAATAGTTTTTCAAATTTGATAGGCATGAATTTGATGGGCATGTCACGATCAAAGGATTCCGAGTTGGTCCAAGATTGCAATCCGTATTTATCCGCCAATTGTTTGTTTATTTTTAGATAATCTTCCAATTCTTCAAATGCCACATGACCGTCTTGGAAGGCAACAATATCTACAGCTTCTTTGATGCCGTCAAAAATCTCGTCCCACTCCTTTTCATGTTCGGTCAAGGTAACCACATCCGATTTGGTGATGTCGGCAGAAGCGGCAAGTACCGCCTTTTTGCCATCGATCCATGGGGAGATTAAAACGGGTAAACCATCGCTAACACTCTTGCATTGCTGGCCTAAGCTTGCGATGGCCTCAATAGCTCCTTTGGTTTTTCGGCTTAGTTCCAGGCTTAGGTACCATCCCTTGAAGCTTTTATAACGCCCATATCGCTGGTAAACTTCTTCGATAAGCTTTAGGTTAAGATCTATTTCATGGCGCATGTCACCCGTATCCCAATAGATGCCACTATCATAGGTTCCGAAATAGAAATCCATACCGTATTTTTCAGATAGCTCTAGATACATTTCTACTAAATCCATTGGGGGTTTAAAACAACTATGTTCCTGGATCAAATAGGGCGAAGTATAGGTTAAAAAGCGCCGGTAACCGGAACGAATCAAAATGACCGTGTCGATTCCGACTTTTTTCATGTGCGCAAAATCGGCATCCCATTCTTTTCTGCCCCAATTTTGATGGGGAATGTCATGACTTATTTCATCTAAAAAAGTTCCTGTTAGCTGCATATGCCTATGCTGTTTTTTCCAAATGGTTCCACCAATATTTTTTTAATAGGTAACTAGTGAGGAGCAATATGCCGCACCAAATGACCATCTCGGTATTTTCACGCAGCATAAAATAGATAGGGATGACCACTTGGGCCATTTGCCAAACGATTCCCACTGCAATATTGAAGCTATCCCTTTTGAAATCCATATTGGGGATAAAGTTGGGGTCTTCTACCATCACTTCTTTTTTGATGGGTCCCCAGAACCCCCATGGTTTGGTTTGCTTATAAAATACTTTGACTTGTTCCTTGTTGGGCAAAGGCTCTAAGAAGGTTCCCACGATACATCCCAGCATGGAAAAACCAAAAATGAAAGGGAATACAAAAATATCCACATACTCAGGAAAGAAGAAAAGTTTGGTGGTCGAGGCGATCAAACCAAAAAGCATTCCCCAGAAGTATCCATTGCCGGTAAATCGCCACCAAATCCATTTTAAGACGTTTGCGGCTACGTACCCACCATAAAGGGCCGAGCTGAGCCACAGAATTAAGGTATTCAATGAGCTGGCATTGAAACCAAAAAAGATACCTACTACCACCATGGCCAGGGAAGAGAGAATACTCAATTGCACCAGCTTTTTATCGGGAGCTCCAGGATTGATGTATTTCTTGTAAATATCATTAACGATATAGGCCGGCGCCGAATTCACGAAAGCCGCAAATGTCCCCATGAAAGCTGCTAGGAAACCGGCCAGCATTAGGCCTTTGAGACCCACTGGTAGAAACTTATTGATAGCCAATGGCAATACTTGTTCAAAATCGATTTGTGACCCCATTGCGGTGAGTTCAGGTCCTAGAAAAACGAGGGAGAGCACCGCAAACCCTACAATCATAAAATACCGGGGAATATACAGTACGCAAATGGTCAAAAAGCTCATTTTAGCCGCCTCGGCAGGAGTGCGTGTCGCCAAAACCCGTTGCATGTCGTAGCTTGGAACAGGACCTGCAATCGAGGCAAAGATTCCTTTTAAGACCATTAATACGAACAGGATTCCAAAGAGGTCGAATCCATCACTCTTTATTTTGTTAGTTACTTGGGGAAAGGCAGTATTGCTCCAATCAAGGTCCAACTGCCATCCGAAGAACAGTTGTTTCCAGCCGCCGGGTACAGCCGCTTCAATTTGACCGGCCCCTACCATGTTGTAGGCCACAATTCCCACTCCAAAACAGGCGATGGTCATAATGATGAATTGCATTACCTCGGTGGCGACTACACTATGCATACCTCCTTTTACGGTATACAGGGAGGTGAGACCACATACGATCAAGGCATAACTACGTGCCGAGGAAACCTCGTACCCCAAAAAATGAAATGCAAGGTCCCAAGGAAGAATCGAGGTACAATACTTTCCGATTCCTTCAAAGAAATAGGCGATAAAACCAAGGACGCTGATTACTGCGAAAATAACAATGATAATATGGGATAGTTTGGCTCCCTTGCCGTCGCCAAAACGAAAGCTAATCCATTCAGCACCCGTCATCACATTGGAACGGCGCATCCAAATGGCAAGGTAAACGAACACGAAAACTTGGTTCCATACAGGCCAAATCCAAGGGAGCCATGCACTTTTGAGTCCGTAAACAAATAAAATACCTACGGTCCACATGGTACCGGAAATGTCGAACATCCCAGAGGCATTACTGAGACCCAAATAATACCATGGCAGTTGGTTGCCACCAAGAAAATAAGATTCGAGGTTTTTAGAGGATTTTTTAGAGAGATAAAATCCAAGTGCCAAGACGCCGATAACATAGATGAGTACAATGGCAATGTCCCAATAAGAAAGGTTCATTCGGTGTGGCGTATAGGACTTCTAAGATAAGCAAACTTTGGTCTTGATGGCGGTGTTCCCCTGGTTTTTGATGGCGCATCTCACTTTTAACTATCTTTAAACAGCTAAATTATTCGCAATGAAAAGAAAAAACTTTTTAAGGCAAACAGCTATGGCAGGTACGATGGGTCTGTTAGGGATAGATCATGTGGTAGCCCAATTATTTGAAAACAGTGCTGCAGACGTTATGAAAAACATGGGAATACAACTTTTTTCCCTCCCCAAACTGCTTGAGGAAGATTTTGAAGGTGGTATTGCCATGCTTTCTAAAATGGGATATACCGAACTGGAGCTTTTCGGGCCTTTTACCTTTAGTGCCGAAAGTGCCAAGAACAACTGGGAAGCCATTACGCCCCTACTGGGTTTTAAAGGGAGTGGTTTTTTTGGTCGTTCCCCAGATCGGGTAAAAGCTATTTTGAAGGAAAACAAGATGACCGTACCCTCTATACATACTGATCTGGATACGCTAGAAAACAATATGGAAGCCTTTGCCGCAGCCAAAATGGTATTAGGGTTTGAGTATGTAACACTCCCGGCCATTCCCGACGACCGAAGAAAGAAACTGGATGATTACAAGAGAATGGCCGAGACCTTTAATCGAATAGGGGAGAATGCCCGGAAAATTGGACTCAAGTTTGCATACCACAATCATGGCTACGGCTTGCAGGAAGTCGACGGAGAAGTGCCTTTTGAGGTCATGATCAATGCAACCGACCCGAATTTAGTATTTCTGGAAATGGATATTTTTTGGACCATTGCGGGTAGGGCCAATCCGGTGGACTATTTGAAGAAGTATGCGGGACGGTATCATCTGATGCATTTGAAAGATATGAAACCCAAAACCCACTTTTCGGGTGATGGTTCCGATGCAGCTCAATGGATGGCGCTCTTTCCTCATATGACGACTGCAGGTGACGGCGAGCTCGATTTAGCCGCCATTGTAAAAACCGCCCAGGCAAATGGAGCAAAACACTATTTTGTAGAGCAAGACTTGGTTCAACAGCCCGAGGTGGCCCTTCAACGCAGTATCGATTATTTGAAAGGTATTCAATAAGACCGAATATTCCCTTACGGATTTTGGGAACAAAAGTAAATCTACAAATCTATAAGATAAGTAAGCGATAGCGTAAATAACCCGGTTGTATCCAAGTTTGGTTCATCTCCCAGACTGTTGGGTATGTTAAAGATATAACCTGCTTCCATATCGAAATCTCCCACGGTGTATTGTATCGGTAGTATTAGTTGGGTATTGATGAGGTCAAATACCTCGTCATCGACCAGTGTCTCGGTTTCCACCCCGTCTATGGTGAGCAAACGGGAAAGTTCAATAGTTTGTTGTCCGGCATTAAAAATTAATTGTGGTCGTAGCGAAAGCCTACTTTTAACGCCTTTTTTCAGCGGTACGTTCAGGAACGTTCTCGATGTCAATTGATAGGACGTGGTGTCTCCAAACAGCAGCGAAAAGGTTAGTTGGCTGCCGAAGTTCCGTTTTTTGTTGTAGGCTGTGATTCCGGCATCTAGAAGGTTCTTAAGCGGATTTGCATTGGGGTCTGAATAAAAAAACCTAGTATAACCAAATTGATATCGAAAGGTTTTTAAAGTGCCCATATAGTTTCCGTAGCCAACAGAGGCAATGGTCACGTCCCAACCAGGGTCGAATTGATCATAGTAAATACCTGCGATACCCGCCGAGAAACCCTTAGAGTCGACATATCCCAGCTGGGTGGCCAGATTGTATTGATCGATACCAATATCGCGCCCGGCAAAGTAAGTGTTGGTATTATAGTTCAACGATACATACAATAGTTTAAACTCATTCAAGGATTCAATGATTTCCTCCATCAGAATATCACTTTCCATAAACAGTTCGTCAAGTACTTCGTCGATTGCTTCATCTTCTTTGTCCTGTGCGCTGGTTGTGCTATTCAACAGTAATGCAAGGATTATAAAAGTCAGGATGTTTCTCATCTTTTTTTAAATAGGAAAAAGTGACCAACAATTTGGTCACTTCTTGATCTTTTAAATCATTTAAGGGTTTTTGGTCAATTACCTCGATTGCGACGTGCTCTTCTACGTTCACGGATGCGCTGTCTAATTTCTCGCCGATTCTCGGTATTCCTAGCGTTTCGAACCGCAGTTCGAAACTGTTGTCGCTGCTCGGTTGTGATGGTATTCCTGATTTCTGCCCGATTACCCCTGATCAATTCCCTATTATTGCTCAGGACTGTTTTTTGTTCCTCGGAAAGGGATTGTAGCAGTGCTTGTCGTCTCTCGTCTTTTGTGAGCGATACATCGGTCAACAGTGCTCTTTGTTCATCTGTTAACGTTGCCTTGAAAGATTCTCGATTCTCTTTGATCGCGTCTCGTTGTGTTTTCAAAAGTTCCTGTTGTTCTTCAGTAAGATTTTCAAAAACTTTCTTTTCATCGTTCGAATCGTCTTGAGCGTATAGCTGTAAGAGTCCTAGGAGCGATACCAAGAGCATCATTAGAGTTGATTTCCAATTTTTCTTCACGGTAATTTTTTTAAAGTTAGCACTACAGGCTTTTGTGTTCCTATGACTCCAAAACCCGCAAATGGTTTAATCTTCAATATACCAAATGTCTTAACGATCGTTATAATGGTATTATTATTCCCTAATACGGGCTATTTCAGTTTCCAGATCTGCCTTCACAAGGGCTATTTCGTCGGTTGCATCCATCTCCAACAGGTTTTGTGTTTCAAACGGATCGTTGGTCAAATGAAATAGGAGTTCGTTGTTCGAATTATCCTGAATAAGTTTGTATTCATTTTTGATGATGGCCCATTCAGAATTTTCGGAAAAATTTTCAACGTATACAAAAGGTCTTTGCGAGGTAGTGGCGTTTCCTTCCAGCACTTGGTGAAAATTATAGCTTTGCTCATATCGCTCTGTCGGCACCCCTGCAATAGAGGCAATGGTAGCGAACAAATCGGTGGCCTGTATCAAGGCATCGGAACGCAGGCCCTTCGCGATACCCTTCCCCGATATGATCATGGGACAATTGATACCCCCTTGATAAAGGGTCTGTTTTGCCGTATTTCTGCTAAAAGGCGCTTGTGCCACTTGGCCTGGGGTACCATTATCACCAATGAATATAATTACGGTGTTTTCTAGCTGGTCCTCCGGAATTTCGGCCAATAACCTTCCTATTTCATAATCCAACGATTCGATCATGGCCATATAATAGGGAAGCGGATTTTGCCTTATTGCATTGTTGTCGGCAGGAAGGTTTCCCTGACCATGCATTTGAGTTGGAGGCAAATGAAAAGGCGTATGCGCCGTAAAATGGGCCATCCATAAAAACCAGGGCCGGTCTGCCCTTTGTTGTTGTAACCAATCAATTCCCAGGTCTGTAAACGTGGTTGTCAAATAGTCGCTACTTTTTGATGCTTGCCCGTCTTCGGTGAAGGTCCAATCGTAATAATTGGTCAAATCGAGTCCAACACCGCCTGCATAATGGTCTATTCCCAAAGTTTCCGGATTAAAGACATCGTTATCCCCCGCCAAATGCCATTTGCCGATAACAGCAGTGTTGTAGGCATTGCCCAATCGACTATTGATGTAATCTTGCAAGACGGTTTCGGATGAATTCAGCACTTGATTCGCATAGGTTACACCCGTTTGTATACCATATTTGCCTGTCAGTATCGTCGCTCGGGTGGGCGAACAGGTAGGGTAGGTATAAAACTGATTAAAAAGAATCCCATTTTGTGCCAAAGCGTTGATATGGGGCGTATTCGGTTTCACACTTCCCTCGATGTAACCGGGAAAGGCATCTTTTCCGATATCGTCTCCGATAATCAAAAGAATGTTGGGTGGTTTTGCTGTTACGTCTACTGGCACAGGGTCGTTTTCGATTTCCGTATCACTATCGGAATCGGAAATTATAAGGTCATCATTTGAACACGAAGCCAATAACAACCAAGTAAAAGCCGACAGTAAAAAAAATGGGATATGTTGTTTCATTATGAAGTAGTCTTAGGTTAAGTGTTGTTAAGATGTGAAACTTTGATAAAGGTTTAATCCGTAGTCTAATTCTGCTTTTTTTATTCCAAAATGAAATTGAAATTTGGAGGTAAACAGATGAAATAAGAACGTTCTGTTGCCCTGAACTACTTGGTGAAGGTCATCGCGATTGCCCCACTTTTTGAAAATCAGATGTGTTCACAACCCGTTTTAAACATATCTCAATTGTGGGTCATCGCAGCGAGAAAATCTTTAAGTCGAATACCTGTGGTATTAAAATAAATAAGTTGATGTACGAATCGTGTAACTCATATGCTATCACAACGGAAGAGTTACTCCCTTTTGCTGGTGCCTGCTAAGTTTTATGTGAAGACTTGGGTTATCAGTAAGGATCCGTTCTAACTGATTTATTCCTCGACATCATCTTTGACGAATCTTCTCGAAGACTAAAAAAGTGATTTTTTGACAAACGATATTATAGGTCCCAAACTAATTTTGAAGCTCATTTATTTAAGGGGGCTTAGACATGCGAGAACATTTTTTTGTGAGTAAAAGAATTAGTGACTTTTATAACCAAGCTTCGGAAGAACGCCGATTAAACACCATTATGGGTGGTTATGAGTTCGAAAGGGTCAAGCAATTGATACAAAAGTATATTCTCAAAGAATCCTCCACTATTTTGGATATCGGTGGAGGAACCGGCAAATATGCCGAATGGCTTGCTTTACAAAATCACGAGGTACATTTGGTCGACCCCATTTTGAAGCATATTAAAAAGGCAGAAAGCAGGGCAAAGCAACTGAAAAATCCCTTTTTCCTCAAACAAGGTAATGCCCAAAGGTTGGCATATCCCGATGACTTTGCCGACTTGGTGATAATGCACGGGCCGTTGTACCATCTTCAGCAAAAAAAAGAATGTAAACAGGCGATTCAAGAAGCAAAACGGGTATTGAAAAAAGAAGGGATTTTACTCGGTTTCGCCATCAACTATACAGCATCGACCATTGCTGGCTTGGTAAATGGCCACATTCATAATCATGACTTTTTCAAAATGTGTAAAGAAGAACTTACAACAGGAATGCACAATCCGCCGCACACGTTACCCTGGTTATTGGCCGAGGCATTTTATCACAGACCCGATGAATTGAGGCAGGCGTTTTTAGAGGAAGACTTTGAATACATCAACACCTATGCGGTCGAAGGGATCACTTGGATAGACAAGGATTATTTTACGAGTATGTCTCACATAAAAACCAAAAGAACCTTGAACGAGTTACTTGCTCTTACAGAAAACAACAAGGATCTAATGGCCCTAAGTCCGCATATGATGATTGCCGTTAAAAAAAAGTTGAACGTCTAAAGTTTTGACGAATGTACCACCCTAGGTTATACGGCGATTTTTATGATATGGGCCATACATACGGAAGCCTGCTCAGGAACAAGGCGAACTTTAAGTTACCCGAAATTTCCCATAACGCCAAAGAATTCGGAAAGGCAAGTATTCCTGTACTAAAACGGTTTTATCCTGAAATACTGGATGAAATAAATGGTTTTGCTGATGGTATTAATGAATGCCCTAACAATGTTTCCGCATTCCTTTTAAGCCTGGTCGACACTAGTTTTAGCGCGCAATGTAGCGTTTTTGCCTTCAGGAACGATGCGAGTGTGGTGGTAGGAAGAAACTATGACATGCCCATAGCCTTTAAAAAGTTTACAGAGAGCAGTTTAATCGCCCCAACGAACAAGTTTTCATACATCGCCCAATCGGATGTTTTTATAGGGCGTTCAGACGGGATCAACGAAAAGGGCTTGTTCATTGCCATGTCGTTTGTAAATGGGAAAACACTGCGTCCTGGAGTTAGCTTTCATTTCGTCATTAGAAAAGTTCTTGAAAATGCTCAAAGTACGGGAGAAGCCGTAGCACTTATAAAAGAAGCCCAAGTTTCTTCTTCGAACAATTTTATAGTGGCCGACCGCCAAGGTGATATTGTAGTGGTAGAATCAACACCTGAGAAGAAAAATGTATTACATCCTTCAAAAGGTAGGCGCTACCTGCATATGACCAATCAGTTTGTTTCAAAACAAATGCGGTCTTTTGATAGGGGTGGTATTGCTTGGTCAAAAAGCGAGGAACGTTATCATGGCTTACTCAGGTATTTGGCTACTGCCAACGAAATAAATATGGTGAAAGCCAAAGAAATTCTTTCTGATTCTTGCGTGTGCCTTGATTTGAAAAAAGAAAAATTCGCAACTATCTGGTCGGTAGCTGCCAACCTGAATACGCTTACTATTCAAAGAGCCGAAACAAAACCAAAAATGACCAATTTTAAAGTCGACCCCCGACTTAATTGGTGGTTGGGAAAAAAAGAAATAGTCGATTAAAAGCTTGAAATATCCGGAATCTGTGGGCAACATAGTGAATACTCAATTGGGAAGAATTGAATATACCGATATCGGAACTGGCACGTCAATGGTATTCCTGCACGGCGGACATTCGAATTGTCGTGTTCAACTGTTCCACAAGGGGTTTGATAAAAAGCGGTTTAGGCTTATAACCCCTTCCAGGCCAGGGTACGGACACACCCCTTTGAACGGCCACGAAAAACCTGAGGATGCTGCGAGACTTATTGCTTCATTTTTAGAACTATTCAATGATGATAAGATTATTGTTATTGGCATTTCCGCAGGTGGTCCCACGGCAATTTCATTGGTAGCCCTACTGAAAGATAAGGTGCGGGCATTAGTTCTTATTTCTGCGGTTTCTAAAAGGTGGCTAACAAAAATGGATGGTAGGTTTCTACTAAGCAGACTACTGTTTCATCCAATAATGGAAGGCACCACATGGAAATTGGTCCATGCCTGTTTTCGGCTTTTTCCACGATCAATGGCCAAAACCTTTTTTAATGAGTTTTCGACCAATAGTTCTGTGGAGATGACCCAAAAGGAAATACTAGCGTTAAAAAAGATGATTTCCTTGCAACGTTCCGGGCGAGGTTTTCTGAACGACCTTCGTCACGAATTGGATACGAAGGTGTTAGAGGCCGTCGAATGCCCCACGCTTATTATGCATAGTATGAACGATGCCTCGGTAAATGTTGATATGGCCTATCATGCTCATGGTCATATTGCAAATGCCGAACTAAAACTATACAACAACAGATGGGGGCATTTACTATGGCTGGGAAGAGATAGCGCTCAGCCAATAAACGATGCCAACCGATTTTTACGACAGTTATGAAATTAACATTCAAAACACTATCGTTTTTGATATTTGTATCCTACAGAAACAGGAACGGGCCGATCACAGAAAATATGGCTGTATCCAATTCGCTCGACCCTGAAGAGTTTGCGGGGATGTACCGGATAAAAGAAGCCATTTTCGAAACCCCTGGTGGGGCAAACGGGTATACTTTCTCAGTTCATATACTAGCGGCTAATCGGTAACCGGATTTTGAGTGCGTAGAAACCAATAATTATTTAAACACGAAATAGAAGTCTATGGAAAAAATAAAAAAAGTGTTGACACTGCTAAACACACTATTGATTATAGGAATCATAATTTACCTATTTAGCACCTGTAAGGATAAGACCGATGTGTATAAAGAAATTAGAACACAACGATTGAGTGTCGTAGGCCCCGACGGACATTTATACATAGCTATCAGTAACCCGGAAAAGCAGGCGTTGGCTACCCAAAATGGTGAAGTACTGAATCCGGATATAACAAATAGAGATTTGCCAGGATTAATTTTTTTTAACCGTGTTGGTGATGAGGTTGGGGGGATTTATTACGACGGCGCTGAGGATGAGGGTTATGCTGGCATCACCTTCGATCAGCAGAAAAACGATCAAATATTGGCTATCATGAAAGATGAATACAAAGATGGCAATGAGTGGAAACGTTGGTACGGAATGTTTTTAAGGGAGCGTTCCGATTCGGTAAGGGTTGAAGAGCTGTTCAAAAAATTCAAAGAAGAAACCAAAGAATTGAGTGAACCCGAGCAACGGGAAGCATATTTGGAGTTTAAGGCATTTTTAGATGCTGAAATTAATACCTATCGTATGTTCCTTGGGCGTGAAGAAGATAAAGATGTAGGCCTGTTTCTTTATGACTCCAAGGGCAGGGAGCGTATAAAGCTTTTTGTAAACGCAAAAGATCAGGCCCGGTTAATGGTGGTCGATAGTGCGGGCATTACACATGATGTGTTCAATATGTTGATACCATGACATATAAAGGCAGCGGGATTTTTCACTTTATGCCCCAAAAAGGAATGCTTGTTTTTTTATGTCTGAGTAGTTGGGCTATTGGTCTCTCACAGTATATCGAGAAAGAAGATTTATACCAAAAATGGAAGTTGGAAAAGTACCGGGAGGCCAATGAGTATTACGCTCCCGAAACGTTGGAACTCGATGATTTCTTGCATTTAAAACAAGACATGAGGTTTGAGGCCATTACAGAAGGGGTTTCTTTTACCGGTACCTGGATGTTGAATACGAATGGCGCTTATATAGAATTGAAATATGTAGATGGAGAGCGGGAAAAATTAAGAATTCAGTCTCTAACTTCTTTCTCCCTCATAATTACTTATGATATGGAACATTACAGATATACCGAAGTGCATTATCATGCATGCGAACAATGAGAATCGAATGAAATATGTTTTTCTTTTTTTATACTTCATTGCGCACAATATTTTTTGTCAAAACACCCTAAAACTGAATACAGTTTCCTTTGCAATCGAAAATCCGACATTTTATATTGAAAGGATAGTCGATGATCGGTTTGAGAAGCATCTGGGCATTCATAAAGATAAAGATGGTAATAAAACCCAATTGCGTTTATTTCCTGATTTCGAAGCCGCATTGACGTCTTTTGTAAAACAGTCGATACCTATTATTGATTCCAAAAAGGCTGTCATAATTAAAATAAAAGAGCTGCAGATTCAAGAATCTAGGGTAAATGAGGCCGAGCTGATCGCAAGAGTTTCGATACATCTCATTTTTTATATCAAAAAGGATAACCACTTGAAGGAAATTTACCAAATTCAACATCAGGAAGACGAAATTTTTGAAGCATCGATTTTCTCGTTCACCAATGCCGAGCAGGTATTTGACACCCACGAACAACGGATACGGGCAGCAATGGAATACTGCCTCTTGGCCTTTGCTGAGAACGAAAAAAGACATAATGGACCAATACCCGGGCACTTTGATAATCTGGGTTCAGCAAAGAAGAAGAACAAGTCGTTAAACCAATGGTACAATATTATCAGTTATCGACAAATCCTTACCAGTACATATCATGAAGGTTGGGCATTGGGGTATACGGGCTTTTTAGACAATGATCGAAGTTTTATAGTACCCTACGAGTTAAATTTTGAACAATACCGTGTGAAGGAGGATTTTGCTTTTGATGAAGGTTATGGGTATGTAGATTCCTATGTATTGCGTCCCGGATTGTTCGGCTATAAAAAAATAGTTCCGGGGGTCTACGCCGCCATGGGAATCAACGTTCCCATCGGTGTCGAAGCCTTAAAAGTAATCGAGGGCGACGAACGTTATAAGTTCTTGGTTGGTGTAGGGGCCAGTCAAGGAGTCAAGATCATACCTTGGAAAGAATTCGGAATTGTCATAGGGGTAGAGTTTTTTCAACAGATTCAAAATTCTGAGATTTACAAGAGGGATATTGGTTTGGAACTCACTTTTGGGGTTAATTTCTAGGGATTCTATTTGAAGATATATGACATTATTTTTTGAACTCGTCTTGAGTTGTTCTCTATCTCAAATAGTACGAAGACGCTTTGTCGAATACTTTCTTAGAATTAAATGAAGAGAAGTATTGAAATAACCTCAGAATGCCGCTTCTTGAGCGGAACGTTCCGTATTGGAAGGCAACTGGGTAAAATATTATGAAGGTCTGTGAAAGTTTGTAGCCTCGGCAAGAATCGAACTTGCATCTAAAGTTTAGGAAACTTCTATTCTATCCATTGAACTACGAGGCCGTTAAAATGGATGCCAAAATTAATTTATTTTGTGAAATTACCATACTCTTGTCTTAAGTAGTTTGCAGAAAAGAGGATAGAATTGAAGAATGAAGCAAATTACTGCTGCCTTCCACGCCGAAATACCTGTTTCAACAGCTCATCGCTACTACTCATTTTTTGCTCCGTCTCTCCCAAATTTCATACATAGGTTCACCCTTGCTATTTTTTCCTTTGTGGTGCCAGTCCTCGCCTTGTAGGTCGTAATTGAATTGCAACGTAGCCCCCACGCGGGAATTGTCTCTTGAGAAGTATTCGATAGTTTCCGTGTATATGCCCTCGTCGGCAGTATAGCTTCCTCCTCCGGTTCCTTTGAATTGAAAACCGTTGGTGTCATAGGCAATCCATTGAAAATGTCCGTCGAGCAAGAACTTCAAGGTCTTTCTTGTATTGGTTTCCCCTCTTCGTTCCTGCCCTTTGTCGGGACCTCTAGTGGCAAAGAGCCAGGGGCCGTCCAAATCCTGTTCTTTACCTTCGTTACGAACAAAAATCATCTGGGTCTCTTGGTCGAGGATTAACCGACCAGCTGCAAGTGAATATGGAATAATCAACTCTGTAATGCCATCATTCCCATAGTTCGAGTTGAACTCGAGCGATACCTTTAGCAGGTTGTCTTCAGTTGTGTAAAATCCTCCCAAGGTCTTTAAAAATTTAGCGGATGATTCTTCATACACGGAATGAATGAAGTACGCGCCATTTAGCTTAAGTTCGTGATGTATCGTTTGTCCCTCTTTTTTTTGGTCAAAATGATACACTCCCGAGGTGATTTGGGCCGTGAGTCGCCATGAAACAACAAGCAACAGTAATAGAATAAGATTGGATAGTGGTGTAGTTTTCATTCGAGCCGATTTATAGATTAATTTGTTGTGAGGCTTTTTTCCCTACCCAAAAGCAGGGAGGTCTCATTTTACAGCATGATCGTAGCTATTTTAGCCCATCTCATTGAGCTAGGGGAAGTAAGAAATAGCTATAGTAAGATACAAAAAACCTTTGTTCTCTTTTTCAAAAATACCTGAAGACGATTTCAAAGAGGCTTACATTATATCTAAGATCCTCTATTCAGCGCTTGGCTTTTTTACGGAACCCAGATGCATTAACATCTCCCGGGTCGTTTTTTCTAGATTGTATTCGGGTTTCCAACCCCAATCTTGCTGCGCTTGGGAATCATCGATACTATTGGGCCAAGAATCGGCGATGGCCTGTCTAGAATCGGGCTCATACGTTATGTTAAAATTTGGAAGTTGCCGTTCGATGCTCTTGGCGATATCATTTGGGGTAAAACTCATGGCGGCAAGGTTATAGGAAGAGCGAATCTTGATTTTTTCGCCGTCGGCTTCCATCAATTCCAACGTGGCACGGATGGCATCTTCCATATACATCATGGGTAACTTGGTATCCGCTTTTAGAAAACAGGTAAAGTCCCCATTCGTTATTGCCTCGTGGTAAATTTCAACGGCATAATCGGTCGTGCCTCCACCAGGCATGGTTTTCCAGCTGATCAATCCAGGGTAGCGAATGCTGCGTACATCTACACCATACTTTTGGTGATAGTACTCACACCAACGTTCGCCAGACTGCTTGCTGATACCATAGACGGTACTGGGTTCCATAATAGTATTCTGCGGGGTGTTTTTCTTGGGAGTGTTCGGCCCGAAAACAGCAATGCTAGAGGGCCAGAATATTTTATCGACTTTCTTTTCCTTGCCCAAGTTCAGCACATTGAACAAAGAGTTCATATTTAGGTTCCAGGCACGTTCCGGAAACTTCTCGGCCGTGGCACTGAGCATAGCCGCCATTAGATATACTTCCCCTATTTCATAGTAGGCAACAACTTCCTCCAGGGCATCATAATCGGTGGCATCCAAAATTTCAAATGGCCCGGAACGCATCAGGTCTTCACTGCCTTCACGAATGTCGCTGGCAATGACTTTGTCAACTCCATACTTTTGTCGAAGGTTCATGGTGAGTTCCGTACCGATCTGTCCGCATGCACCGATAATCAATATTGAATGCTTCATTAAAGTCGCGTTAAATGAATTGGCGCGTAAAGATAGCTTTTATTAAAATTTGTACATTCGTCCCATGCGAAGATTCTTCTTTTCGTGGGTATTGCTTGTATCACTCGTAGCCTGTAGACAAGAGCAGCCGAAAACAGTTGCTAACAACCTTGTATCTTTTGAAATAATAACAGAAAATTGGCCTAAAAAGTCAAAGGTAAATTCGCAAGCGCAGGCAATTTTAGGGGATTGGACCGAATACAAGGCACTGGAAACCAGTTTTGACGCCCTTTATACCGTTGAAAATCGAGAGGATTTAAGTTTGGTCATAGACGGACTGATTGAAAAGGAGAAAGAATTAACCAAATCGGAGTATCCCGTCAGATTCAATGTGCCCCAAATAAAAGGCCGGCAGAAGACATTCAAGACCTTTGTGTTGAAAGTGAAGGGCGATTTGTTCTATCGGTTAGATACGGAGCAGTCGGTCTTGGAGATGATTAAAGCATATAATGCTTTTCGGAGCCAGTTCAATGTGATCATAAACAATACCTTGGACATGAAATTGATACTCGATGAATAGATACCTCATTCTTTTGGGGGCATTTTTGACCATTGGCACTACACATGGGCAGAAAAAGCAAATCGATTCGGTTATCAATGCATGGCATCAGGCAGCCTCGGAGGCTGATTTTGACGTTTACTTCGGATTGATGACTACAGATGCCGTTTTCATAGGAACCGATGCGACAGAGAACTGGAATTTAGAAGAATTCAAAACCTATGCAAAACCGCATTTTGACAGGGGTAGGGCATGGAGTTTTCAGCCGGTTGAACGACATATCTATCTAGACGAAACAGCGCGGTTTGCCTGGTTTGATGAACTTTTGGATACCCAGATGAAACTTTGCCGCGGCTCAGGAGTACTTCGTGAAGTAGATGGTGATTGGAAAATTGCCCATTATGTGCTTTCGATTGCGGTACCAAACGATAACGTCAATGAGCTCATCAACTTGAAAAAAGCGAGCGATAGTTTGTTGCTCAAAAAGCTAAACGGAGAATAATTCGTTTCCTGGCGCATTCAAAATAAGTATTCTGCCATTGCCTTGACCTAATTTATATGGCCAAATCACTACTCTTCATTCCGGATATATCAGGGTTTACAAAATTCGTACAAACTACCGAGGTAGCGCATAGCCAGCATGTCATAGCTGAATTGTTGGAAGTATTAATAGCCGCCAATACCCAAGAACTAAAACTGGCCGAAATAGAGGGCGATGCCCTGTTTTTTTACAAAGAGGGAGAAATACTTTCCCAAGAGCGGCTATTGGCGCAGATTGAAACCATGTTCACTGCGTTTTACAGCCATTTGAAAATGTTGGAGAAGAATCGGATTTGCCCCTGTAATGCCTGCGCCAACGCTCCCAAACTAAAACTAAAGTTGGTGGCCCATTGCGGGGAGCTGCAATATTTAGAAGTACAGGGCAATAGAAAACCATTCGGACAAGAGGTGATCGAGGCACACCGCCTGCTCAAAAACTCGATTGATAGTGAGAATTATGCCCTCGTAAGCAAGGAATTGGCAAAGATTATCGGGCTTCCGATTTACTACTACAGTAAAGTTTTTCGTTTCAAGGAAGGACAAGACACCTATGATGGGAAGGAGGTCGCTTATATCTATGCGTTGATCGATCAGCACCGGTTAAGCCTTACTGTCTTTTCAGAAGGAAAGAAGGTGTTTTTTGATACCCCGCCAAATTTGTCCCATAACAAGGAATTTTTGATTTCGGCAACCTCTTTATTGGAGTACATTACCAATTATGGTTATCGTCATCTTTGGGTGAAAGGAGCCGATAAGTTCGAATATAACGAAAATGAAGTGACACGCTTGGGCTCTGAACATATCTGTGTAGTAAATGGCAAACATTTAGATTTTATAACGGTCACCAAGGAGGTTGGGCCAGGGCAATTGGTATACGGTGAAATGACGACAACACCGCCCCCGGTCGATGCCTTCTATCAATTTTATATCTTGACACCTACTGCTGAGAACCGGTGCAGGTTGCAAGTACAAACCTATTGGACGGCACGTTCACCTCTTAAAAAAGCACTGATTGCGTTGTTTATAAAGAGGATATTCAAAAAGAATACGCAGATTGCCCTGAACGATTTGGAACAATTAGTCTCAGTAAAACCAAAGAAAGCGATGTAAGTTTTATGCATTTTGGTCCAAGTAACCTT
Organism: uncultured Flavobacteriaceae bacterium; assembly: GCA_947493175.1. Lineage (GTDB taxonomy): Bacteria > Bacteroidota > Bacteroidia > Flavobacteriales > Flavobacteriaceae > Pelagihabitans. The sequence continues at coordinate 332,849 of CANLQD010000004.1, forward strand.
CAAGGTCACCGATAACATTATCCCAAAATTGTTCGTAGAAACCGATCCATTTATTAATCTCCTTTAGCGGTTGGGCATTTGCGATGCAGAAGCGCTCTCTTCCTTTGCTCTGAATTTGAACCAAACCGGCTTCTTCGAGGGTTTTTATGTGTTTGGTGACGCCTTGCCGGCTAATATCGAATTGATTCGATATCTGAGTAATAGGCAATGCCGCTGCCGCAACTACCAAGGCATGAAAAATTTCACGCCTTGTAGGGTCGGCAACGGCTTTTAGAATACGCGTTATTTTATCCTGCATGTACTTCCTGTTTTAAGTATTGGGTAAGATCGGAAATACAACGGTCCCAGCCTCCTTTGAAACTGCTAAACATTTTAACCGCTGTTTCTCCTGGGTAGTTGGCGATACCCGAATGTTCTAAATACAGCTTTGTGCCACCCGCTGTCTCCTCGAGTTTCCAGGTGACAATGGTTTCTACGTGGGTGTCCTGTACTATCCAGGTATAGATTAAAGTGTAGGGGAGGGCCTTTTTCACAACCCCGGTTATTTGGGCACAGTCTTCACCTTTGCTGTTAAAAGTGTATGCGTACCCGGGTTCGGCCTTAAAGTCGGCATTGATGAACCAAGTAGAGATTTCTTCCTCTTTGGAAATGGCGTTCCACACCTTGTCGATAGGATGGAAAAAAACATGTTCTTTTGAAATAACATCTTTCATGATGATACAATTTAAAGGTTAATAAGCAACTATATGGTTGCGAATATAATCAATAATATTGAATACGCAACTAAAAAGTTGCGTAATAAGAGGTTTGTTAGGGTTCAAAAAAAAAGCGGGCCTCTGAGGCCCGCTTTTCAACTAAATCATGAGCAATATAAAACTATTCTTTCTTCTCAGCCGCCGCTGGAGGGTTTTTGCGCGATTCCAAGGCTTGCTTGCTCAAACTGGCCAAATTAAAATTGGGGTCCATTTTTAATGCTTCATCAATAAAAGCGACCGCACCATCGATATCGTTCTTATCCTTGTTGTACCGCATTAATCCCTTTAAATGTAAAAAAGCGGCTTTTAACGGTACTTCATAGGGCTGCTGACGCTCATAGAAAGCGTATTTCATATCGTCTTTGGCATTTGCAATGCCGTATTCGATATGGGTCTGTGCTCCATCGGCGTTGCCTACTTGTATCTTTAAATCGGCCAATTCATAGGCTAGGTACGGATTGGGGTTTCTGTTATACAGGATTTCAAACTGCTCCAAGGCTCTTTTTGGCTGGTTCAATGCCTTCAGGGAGATGGCCTTTACTTGAACGGCCAAATCAGAGTCCGACTCACTCTTTTCGATACCGATTGTGTTCAACGCCTGTAAGTGCTGGTTATCGTTGGCATAAATGTAGGCCAAGGTATCTTTTCGTTCTTTGGAGGGTGCGATTACGTTCAGGTGGGTCATAGCGTTGATAACTCCGCTCACGTCACCCTGTAGTCGCATTTCTTTGTAAAACGCCTCATAATGTTTCTGTAGCTCACTTTTGGTCTGGGCACTTGCCGACAGTCCCATAAATGCTATAATAATAATCGCTATTCTTTTCATGTGTTTAATTTTGGTGGGCAAAACTATTAAAATTATTGATAACAAGCTGTTAATGAATTGTATAATTCAACTTTAACATGGGTTAAAGGCAGGAGCTGATCATCTAGTTGAGGTTTGGAAAAATTTGGGCACTGCACAAGGCGTATCTCAACTGCCCCAAATAAAAAAAGGACTCCCGAAAGGGAATCCTTTTAATATAGTTGTTTGGTCGTTTTGGTTAGGCAACTAATACCCTATCATTCTTCTGATAGGATTTTAGCAAACTAGCGTAGAACGCAAGACTTTTGTTGTCGCGATCAAGGCAAGATCGCATGAAATCGCCTAGATTTCGAAACCAAAGGTTCGCGTGCAACGTCGGAAGATTGGTGTTGACCTTATAAGGGTCATACGCCTGATCGTCCATCACGATGTCCATCTCAATTCTCCTTCTGTGATAATCGATAGATACATCGGCTGCATTATAGTACTTTTTTACAAGTGCTACATGCAATTTTTCAACATTTTGGGGAACCTTTTGCTTGGGAAAGCTTTGGGCGACGAGGCTTTCGATCTCTGATAAAATCCGCCCTTTCCAACTTAGATTTTCCATGGCAAAATGTTTTAATTATACTGTAAAGTTAAGGCTTAGTCGATGAAACGCACTTTATGTTAACACAAATCGATGGACTTTGTTGTGAAAGTGTATTTTTCTGTGGTGAACTAAGAATGGATCGAAGTTTTAAGGGAAACCTTTTTAACAGAATAGAGGTTCTCCGAAACTACTTTTTTGCCTTTTTTGAGATTTTCTTTCTCGTAGTGAGGTGGTTCAAGTCCCCTTTTGAAAGCTTCGGAACGATAGTATTCTTGCTTGGTCGGATGCGCAGGATATACCCCATTAAAGACCTCGTTCCACCATTGATGGTCGATAATAAATTTCAAGATACGGATGCAGTCGTTTAAATGTATAAGGTTTACAAAGTTGCCACCATTGGTCAAGCCGGTTCTGCCAGAAAGCATATTGATGGGATGCCTGTCGGCACCTATAAGTCCTCCAAAACGAACAATAGTGGTTTGTATATGGCTATCGTTCCTAAAAACGGTCTCTGCCTGCAATAATTGTCTCCCAGATTCGGTATTTGGTACCGGCTTGGTCGCTTCGGTAACATTCCCCGCTACATCCCCATAAACCGAGGTACTGCTTACAAAAATAACGTTCGGTATATGTGCCTTTCGTGCGGCGGTGTGAAGCTGCTGAATTTTGGCTACGTAGTTTTCCTTTTTAGAACCGCGAAGTCTTGGAGGAACATTAATGATCAGGATATCAACCGCCCTTAGAAAACCATCAATATCACCCTCGATAGCATGTTCGGAAAGAATGAGTAAAAACGCGTTGATACCTTTTTGATGCAAGCGCACCCGTTTTTGCTCCGAAGTGGTACTTCCGTGTATGTCATGGCCCTTCCCCAACAAGGTTTCTGCCAGCGGTAACCCTAGCCATCCACAGCCAATAATAGCAATTTTACTCAAATCTCAGTGTTTTGGTAATCAAAATGGCATCGTTCAGCACAAAAGGCATAGGAATACTGGTTTCGGGCCGTTCAGGAATCGTAAATTGCGGATTTGTCAATAGGTCGTTCGAAGCTTCGTACAAGGTGAGCTCCAATATCGAATCTTTTGGAAAACCAAGTTGCAGTTCGGTATAGGTGTTATCACTTACATAATGGGTAATCAGTTTGCCGTTTTTTCTGTTTTCAAGATAGTAGGCCGACAAGGGAACGCTGTTCACGGTGGCAGCGCTTATGGTATTGTTTGTAAATACCTCTAAACGGTTCACGTTTCGCTGCGGGGTTATACACAGGTCTATGAGGCGTTCATTGCCTACCAAAGTGTCCCGAAGTGTTTCGATCTTAGGAGGTGTCATTTCTTTTAAAGGGGCAGGGGCGACATAGCTAAATCCAGAACTGTATTTGCTACTGATCGTTTGTTTGGCAAGTTTGTCGGGTGCCTTCCTTTCATTTCCAAAGAACTGAGCGTTCCAATCAATAAGCACTCTGTCATAGGTCGCCCATTTAGCGGTATTGGTATCTGTATCCAGCACATACAGGAGACTACTAGGTTTTGCATTGTCCTTATCAAAATCGGACTGAAAATGCGCCGTAATCATGAACGCCATAAAAAGGAGTAGGCCAAGGAGGGCCAAGCCATTTTTTCGTTTGTAAAATCCGAAAACAGGTAACACCAAAAGAAAAGTAAGTGTCACAAGCAGGGTAGAGGCTACCATCATATTCAGCCCTAGCCCTATGGGAAATGTTTTGATAAAGGGTGCAAATATCCAAATGGCCGGCAGACTTAGAAAAACCAGCAAATATGCGTTGGGCCGTTTTTGATTTATAGTGACCAGGAAAGCGCCAAGCATTGCCAGCACCGGAACCGTAAAAAAACTGGCTCCCGGTAAGTAACTAGCGACCAATGCACAAATAGCCAACCAAACGACCAAAGGGGCCACCAATAAATTGGGGACTGAAATTGATTTAAATCGATGGTAAGAATAAAAACATACTGCTACGGAAAACAGCACAAAGGCGATAATATAGGTGTGTCCGTTGTATGTAAACCCATGAAGCATGTCCCGATACTCTGGATAAAGCCACTTTAGGGCCTTGAAACTGTAAAAACCGACCAGTACGTTGATTGTTAAGGCTACGATAAGGGGTACGAACCCTTTGCCGATTTCCGAAGGGATCAACACTTTTTTTCGGAACCCCTGAACCAATAATACCGCAAAGGCAATTACGGCTAGAGCGAGCATGGGCCAAATCCAATCAAAGGGGTACGAGACGAGCTTAAAAAAGGGAACGTTGAAGTACACATGGTCGTTCAGGCTTTTCAAATTCTCCAGATCGGCATTGCCAAAATGTGAAAGCAGCGGCATTAGGTAAGAGCCTTGGTGGGCGAGGGTCTTCCGATCTAGGCGTTCGAAGTTATCACGTACGGTATGATAATCATAGTGATCGTCGATAAATGCAAAATTGAAACCCTCGATATCCCGATCTTCCCGGAACACCGTTAAATCGGTATCGTTCGGGAGCATTTTATAAATGCTGTATACCAGGGAATTAGCAGAGGGAAATTGTACATTTGCTTTGGTGAATTCCTCTATTAATCGGGCATTCCCGCGATTGGTCTCTATCAACATAAAGCTTGGTCCACCACTTCCCCGGGCTTCAAAGTTAAGAACAAGTCCGACCTCTTTTGCCCAAGGGTGTTGGTTCACGAAAAGGTCTGCACCGTTCAATCCCAGTTCTTCCGCATCGGAAATAAGAACAATAATATCATTTTCAGGATTGGGGTTTCTGGCGAGAAAAGCACGAAGGCCTTCCAGAATGGTCGCCACCCCACTTCCTGCATCACTTGCACCCAAAGAGGAGTGTGGACTGCTATCATAATGGGATAAAAGCATCAACGCCTTGCCTTTTTCAGTATTTGTTCCCTTCATACGGGCCAGAATATTCGTCGCCTTGCTCAAATTACCCCAATCGCCTGCTGTATAACCCTCTTGAAGATGGATCTGTAGCCCCATTTTTTGAAGTTCTTTAACGATGTATTGCCGTACTTCGGCATGGGCCGAAAAACCGACGGCATGGGGTTTTTGTGATAGTGTCTTTACATGCGTTAATGCCCTATCGGTAGAAAAGTCGGTAGTGTCTACTACAGAATCAGGCGAATAGGAGGGCATTGCGGTTCGAAACACCCAGTAAATCGCGAATACAATAAGGAGAAAAGTAAAAGTCGAAGGAAATTTTTTCATCATCAGTTCTTGCGCCTTAAAAGTATAAAATTCTGAAATGTTAGTGTGATACGGCGAGTTTTTTTACACAATCCGTAAAAAATCCCTATATTTAGTAATCAACCTAAAATCAAAAGCTATGGGAATTAAAAGCTTTCAAGGCCCAAGGGCAAAGTCGGTTTCTAAAAAGGAATATATCGCCCCTATTCTGGTTACAGACTATATGACCAAAAAGTTGGTCACTTTTACTCCTGAACAATCTATTTTAGAAGTGATGGAGCTCTTTACCAAGTATAACATCTCCGGGGGACCTGTGCTAGATGGCAATGGTTTTTTGGTCGGGATTATTTCAGAGGCCGATTGTATGAAGCAGATATCGGAAAGCCGCTATTTTAATCAGCCTATTCTTGACAAAAGCGTAGAAAAGTTTATGACGAAAGATGTGGATACCATTCCGCACGATATGAGCATATTTGATGCTGCAGGCGTATTTCACAAGGGCAACCGTCGACGGTTGCCGGTCATGAAAAATGGTCTCTTGATTGGTCAAATAAGTCGAAAAGATATCGTTATCGCCGCACTTAAGTTAAGCGGGCAAAACTGGTAGGTGAGAGCACTATTCGCGTTTCACGATCATGTAATAGTCATTATCCAACGGTAGATACCCTAGGTCATACACAAAGTAATAGGTAGTACCTTTTTTGGTGGTGTAAAGATTGGTTATAAAATCGAAATCGAAGCCTTTGTCAAGTAGTCGTGTACGGGTAGTACGGGTTTTTCCGTCTTTTAGTTTAAAACTGTCGAGTATGCGATAGTTTTTTCGTAGCCGGTTGTTGATATTGCGAATGAGGTTTTTACTGTCTTTGTTTACTTTGTTGTGGTAGGTATTTCTGCAGTAATCCGAGCAGAACTTCTTGTCGACCCTTCCCATGATTTCGGTACCACATTCGAGGCATTTTTTCTTCAAACCTTCGGTCTTTTATAGTTGAATCGTATTTCCTCCTCAATTCCGTCGTCATGATGGATCAGAGCATAGATATTGATTTCGTCCTTGTTTATCCTTTCAAAAGTGAAACCGTCAAAATACAACCGGTTTCCCTCGACCTTTAGCAGCTGAAAGCTTTGTACCTCATTTTTCTCTTCCCATCCTTTTAAGTCGCCATGAAAATGCTTCAACTCAAACACCAAGGTTTCTTCCAGTTCGCGAATATGTCCTAGTTCATAAAAGGATATGGTGCCGTCATTGACAAGTTTGAAAGAGAACATCATGGAGCCTCCTAGGGGCGGACTCCAGATTTCTTCGATGATTCCACCAAAGGCCTCACCTTTCCAGTGGCCTTCCATCCATGCGATCATCGAAAGGTCGGCTTTTGGCGATTCGCTTTTGGCATCCAGAGAAAGCGTATTTTGGGTATAGCCCGTTAGGGAATACAGAAGAAATAATAGTGTCAATAACCGCATTTTCTTGATTTAAGAGACTCACAATATACAAATTATCCGTTTGTAAACACTTATTTAAGGTTGTGGGGATCTATGGATAAACCCGTGAGTGCGTTGGCAAGAAACGATGATGAAATGTCTGTAAACAAATTCGTTGTCAGGTTAAGGTGTATAGACCAAAAAAAGCCCCAATACCTGATATGGTATGGGGCAAAACCTATACTTAAAACTATAAAACGCTATTTGTAATGAACTGCGATTTGAGCCAGTTGTCCTACGATCTTAAAGGAATCTTTCATCGACAGTTTAGATCCATCGGCATGTATCCATCGCTTTAGAGGTTGCTCGCAAATGAATCCCAGAACCCGTTCTTTTCCATAGTATTTGCGCATGCGCATGAAAATTTCCACATCGAACAGCCATCTGGTGACAAAAGGCTTGTTGAACATACTTGAGGCAATATCCCTATCCATTATCTTGGCACCGCATTGGGTATCATTAAACGGCATTTTGAGGATGGATCGGATGATGAGGTTGATTGTTTTGCTAATAACACTCCGCGCCGATTGTTTCGTGATGTTGGCCCCCATTCTACTCATTCTAGACCCACTCACAATTTTGAATTCCGATTGGTCGATTACCTGTACCAAGTCATCAAAATCTTGAAAATCTGTAGACAGATCGGCATCAAGATATCCGATATAGTCCAATTGATGGTCTTTGATCAAGTGCAGCACACCCTGTCTTACGGCCTCCGCTTTTCCTCTATTGACCTCGCAGTCAACGATGCTGACATGACTTTCATTTCCTTTCCGAAGATCTTCGAGCACTTCTAGGGTGTTATCAGAACTACCATCGTTTACAAAACACAAATGATATCCCAAGTTTTTATTTGCAAACTGCTTAAAAATGTCTTGAGAAAGTCGGTCTCCTTCATTGTAACAAGGTATGACAACACCGATGCAGTAGTTTTGGATCATTTGATTGGGCTCCTGGTCGACCAAGGAGCAGCTCGGAGCTTCACCAAAAATACGCTTGATACGTACTACAAGCTCCTCTAGCCCTATCGGCTTTTTTAGATAATCGGTGATTCCTAGGTTAAAGGTATCGATAACGACCTGCTCATCGGTATTTCCGGACATGACGATTATGGGTATGTCGGAATTTTTCTCATTTCGAATATGCTCGATTACCTCGATTCCGGTCATACCGGGCATGTTATAATCTACTATAACAAGGTCTGGTTTGAACTCATCGAAAAGCTTTATCCCAGAAATACCATTATTCGCTGTCTCAACAGTATAATCGAGATTGGTCAGTTTTCGATGTACCGAAAAAGTGATTAATGGCTGGTCGTCTATTGCTAGAATTTTCATAATATAGGTATTTAAGATTTGGGGGTTTCAAAGCGGTCACTGTAATAGGTGCCTGAAAATCTTTCGCATTTAACCAAACTGCCATATTGTTTGATTAAAATTGTAAGAAATTACTGTATTAAACGCAGGTCAAATTGAAATAGTATATTTTTTGTAAATTATTTCTTACAATTTTATTTTTTCATTTACGTCTTGTGGTTTGGGTTGGCCAGCCGCTCTTTGTTGATATTGGAAATCTACACTCTCTATAGGATTTGGTTTTATTACTTCATTTAAAACCGAATTATTTGCATCTAGGTTGATGAGGTTTATATGTTGGTTAAAGGATGTAACATATACATTTTGAAGAGTTTACACAGTATAATGGTGATGTGCGATTTTAAATATTGGATAGATATGGCTCTTAAGGAATTGGTTTGGCGATGCGATATGTACCGTTGTTTTTGTAGCACTTTTAACCGGCGAAGATTCGGCAGAAAGCTGTAATGGGTATGTGGTAACGGTCTTTCCTGTAACAAATTGATGCTAAAGGAAAAACTATATAAAAAATAGGTAAATTCTTAATAAAAATTATGGGAATACCTTCTTTTGGTCTATTTTTGACACTATAACCAACATTTGTGTTTTTAATTTTACCCCTTTACGTTTCCCCCGGCTCTAGTTAAGCAAAATATGAAACGTATACGAGAATCGTTCCTTTTAGTATTTGGAACCCTAGTTTTTTTACAGTCCTGTGAAAAGGATGTTGATTTAAATACTTTAGTAGAAGATGAAGCTGAGCAGCTTCATCAGCCGCTTACAATCCCTGATAGTGCGGAGTATTCCGATTCTGTGTTATTGGCCGTACTAGCTACTGAGAAGCGTATCATTAAGGATATTCTTAGTGGAAAGTCCAAAAACTTTTCCGGGATGCATGTTCAAAAGACAAACCCGAAAAAGGTATATGCCCATTACATGCCCTGGTTTCAAAGCTTGGAACAAGACGGCTATTGGGGGCAGCACTGGACAATGACGAACCGTGATCCCAACATCGTCGACGCGAATGGGAAAAGAGAAATAGCGTCGCATTACTATCCGTTGATAGGTCCTTATTCCTCAATGGACCCCGATTTACAGGAGTATCACTTTCTGCTCATGAAACAGTGTGGTATTGATGGTGTCATCTTCGATTGGTATGGAAGCGAGGACTTTAATGACTATAACCTTATCAAGGAAGCAACGGAAAGCTTCATGGGGCGTCTAGACGATTTGGACATGGATTTCTCCATAATGTACGAAGACCGGGTCGCGCAACAGGCAGTAGATTTGGGTTACGCACCGGACAAGGTTACAGCGGCACAGAACGATTTTGCCTATATACGTGATGCATACTTCGTAAAGGATAATTTTTTACATTTTCAAGGAAAGGAATTAATGTTCGTTTTTGGTCCCGAATATTTGGTAACACCTTCCGAGTGGGATACGGTATTGAGCACTTTCCCAAATGGAAAATTACCACATCTGTTAACACTTTGGGCAGCTAGCAATAGGGTCGGTACAGGGGCTTCCGGGGAATTCCTATGGATTGCCCCCGATCATTTATCGGCACATCAGCACTACTATGACACCTACTTGCAAGGTGGCATGATTACTGTGGGCAGCACCTATCCCGGTTTTGATGATTTCTATGCCGAGGGCGGTTGGGGCGCTGGTCACTCCTGGGGTATTCCACACGATGTGGGCCAAACTTTTGAGGAAACTTTGAACTACACCCATCATGAAGCTGCCGATTTTATTCAATTGGCCACTTGGAACGACTTTGGCGAGGGAACGATGATCGAGCCCTCCGAGGAGTTTGGATTTATGTATTTAGAGTCGTTACAACAGTATACCGGGGTATCCTATACACCTACAGACCTGCAAACGACGGTTAGTTTATACCATTTTCGTAAACAGTTTCAAAACAATACGGAAGTACAACAGTATCTTGATCGTAGCTATCAGTATATCAAGAAATCCGACGTCAAACGGGCCAGTCTAATTTTAAAGGCCGTGGATCGTTTTTATGTGACCGACCAGGAATCTAGGATAGACTATTCTCGATAGTTGTTCGTCTTTTACTCGATAATCGAGATTTAAAATACTCCGACGCTCGTGTCGAAATCAAAATTGAATTTCCTATGAATGCCTCGTGGACTTGTCACGCCTTCACGTAGCCGTTTCGGGGGAGGAAGGCCCCGAGGTTATTTACTTCCAGGCAGCTGCTATTCTACGATGATATCATATTTGTTGAGCAACCCTAAAACCCCTAATTGAGAAAAACGGGCTTTTTTTAGGTTGTTTTTGTCAGGATCGATGCTAAAATGCATCGCGGTTCTGAAATCGGCCTGTTCCAGATCGGTTTGTAGGAACAGGGTATCGGTCAAGTCACACCTTTCAAAGACAATACGTTTTAATACAGCCTCGGTAAAGTCGGTCCCTATCAATTTACAATCGCTAAACCTTTGTTGGTTAAGCGATAATCCATAGAATGAGGAATGGTTCAGGATACAATCCTCAAAGGTAAAATCCATAAAAAAAGCATTACATTCTTCAAAACGGAGACCTATTAGTTTACAGTGTGCAAAGACTACCTCCTTAAAAATGGTATGGGCTATATTGGCGTTGCTAAGGTTGCAATCGATGAACTCGCATTCCATAAAGTTTTGATTGTCCAAATAGCTATTGGAAAAGTCACAATTCTCAAAAATACAGTTTTCGTACTCTGCTTTTGAAAGTCTGTTTTTTGTGAAGTCGCCCCCTTTGAATGTTTGGTCAGTGATAAATTCAGTGCTCATTTCATGTGGTTGTAGTTTGCTTTTTATCATTCTGGTTGTCCTATGAACTTTCTCTGAGTATTCTCATGAGATTCCTCTCGTTTGGGAATGGCATATCGGCCCTTAGTCGTTCATCAGTATTGCCGGCAAGCCCAATTCTTTGTACATGGTATTATACCCGGCCATCTCATCATCGATAATGGCCTTTTGTTCCAGGTCGAATTTCTTCCATTGAGCGTTTAAATCCCTCCATCGCTCCTCGGCACCTTGGGTTACCTTAGGGTCGGCTGTATCGATATAACCCCTTAGATGCAAGAGTTGCGCGTTTAGTTTGTTGTTGAAATTGATGACATCTTGAAAGGTTTTTTGTTTAGGTTGGATGAGTTTTTGCTCCCAAGCATCGATGCGCTCAATGAGTGATTTTCCTTTCTCCAATAACTCAGAAGCTTTCTCTTTCTCTTTTAATAGTTTTGAGTAACCTTCCAATTGTGATTTGGCGGAGCGCATCGCATTGACCGATTCGTGAATCTCTTTAACAGTACGCTCAATCTCCTGTAGCAAAGCTTGTTGCTTTTTATAATCTGCTATTTTAGCCTGTACTTTTGGGTTGGGCAATAGCTTTACGGAAGTCTCTGAAGTCAATTTGTCCAAAGAGAGTTTTAGTGTGTAATCCCCTGGGCCCACCCTTGAACCTGCATGGCCACCAAATACAAATACCTTATCTATGGCGGGAAGGTTCTCTCGTCTAAAGTCCCAAGTAAAACGGTTGTAACCCTTTTTGGAGGGAAGTACTTTTGGTTTTGAGGGTCCTCCCGGCCATGATTTGAAATCTTTCGGTTTTTGATTTGTGTAGGTTCGTACCAGTATGTTGTCCTTGTAGACTTCCAAAGTCAGATCAAGGCTATCGGCATCTTTGTCCAAATAATAATCAAGGGTTACTCCTTGTTTAGGGTTGTTTCCCAATCCAGGTAGGGGCTTGTCACTGCTACCCCCGAAGATGAGGTAGGTGTCTTTCGGGTTGAAAATTTTTACTGGGGCCTTGGGAGTTTCCATTTGTTGCAAAGCACCGAGATCATCCAAGATCCAAAAAGAACGTCCGGCGGTCGCGGCCACCAAATCATTATCTTGAATGGCCAAATCGTTGATGGGGACTATGGGAAGGTTCAATTGAAACGGTTGCCAGTCTTGTCCGTCGTTCCAAGAAACAAAAAGCCCTGTTTCCGTACCTGCATAGAGCAACCCCTTTCGTTTTTGGTCTTCGCGAACTACCCTGGTAAATGTATGGTCGCCCGTAATGCCGTTAACGATTTTAATCCATGTTTGTCCGTAATCGGTCGTTTTGAAAATGTGGGAGTTTAAATTCATCGACTTATAGCGCATTACGACCACATAGGCAGTAGCATTATCATGGGGCGATACTTCGATGCTATTGATAATACCGTCAGGTATTCCCGGGGGTGTCACATTTTCCCAATTTTGACCAGCATCTCTGGTAATATGTAAAAGCCCGTCGTCGGTACCTGCCCATAAAACCCCTTGTTCATGAGGCGATTCGGTCAAATAGGTAATTGTATTGTAATTTTCGCCTCCGGCGGCCTCATTGGTATAAGGGCCACCACCAGGACCGTGTTTGTCTTTTTCATTTTTGGTAAGGTCCGGACTAACAATGCTCCAGCTTTGACCCTCGTCAGTCGATTTGAATACTACATTACCCGCGTGATAAATGGTTGAACGGTCGTGTGGCGAGGTAATGATCGGGGCGTTCCAGTTGTACCGGTATTTAGAATCTTTAGGGGCAATACTCAACCCCAATTCGGGATATTCCTTAATGGGTTTGGATTCCCGTGATTTTGCATCCCACTTATCGATATTTCCCTGATAGGTACCTCCGTAAATGACTTCGGGATTGTCTGGGTCAAATGCCAAGAAAGCACTTTCCCCACCGGCAACGGCATACCAATCTTTCCAATCAATGCCTTGGTCATTGGTTCGGCTGGCAATGGCGACCGTAGAGTTGTCCTGTTGTCCGCCATAGATGTTGTAAGGCACCAGATGATCTGTAATTACTCGATAAAACTGGGCTGTATTCTGGTTTTGTTGGGTACTCCAGCTTTTGCCGCCATTGTTCGAAACATTGGCTCCCCCATCATTCGAATTGATTATTTTTTGATTGTCATTCGGATGTATCCAAAGGTGGTGATTGTCACCATGCGGAGTGGGGAGCGGCTTAAAGGTACGTCCCCCATCAATAGATTTGGTGACAGGAGCGTTCAATACATACACGATATTTTCGTTTTGCGGATCGGCGAATATTTCCATATAGTACCAAGAGCGGGCGATGTTGATACGGTCTTTGTTGACCTGTTTCCATTTTTTTCCGGCATTGTCTGAACGGTAGACACCTCCTTTGGTGCCCTCGGCTTCAATGACGGCAAATACCAGTTCATTATTGGCTCGGGATACAGAGATGCCCGCTTTTCCAAATTCCTTCGGAAGACCTTCTTTCATTTTTTTCCAAGTGCTTCCACCGTCGACCGATTTGTACAATCCCGAATCTTTTCCACCTGATTCCATGATCCATGGATAGCGGCGGTGTTGCCACATGGCGGCATAGAGGATCAAAGGGTTCTTCATATCCATCGATAAAGAGGAGGCGCCCGTACTTTCATTCACATAGAGTACCTTTTCCCAGTTGGCGCCACCGTCGATTGAACGGTAGATGCCACGTTGGCTAGATGGACCGTACTGCGCCCCTTGGGCCGCAATAAAAATAATATCGGGATTGGTCGGGTGAATGATGACATCCGAAATATGACGTGTTTGGTCCAAACCGATATGTTTCCAGGTCTTTCCGGCATCAGTTGATTTGTAAACGCCGTCTCCCATGGAGGTCATGACCCCACGAGCAGCATGTTCGCCCATCCCTGCTATAACAATATTGGGATTACTTTCGGATACTGCAATCGCCCCTACGGTACCTGTGTTTAGGAATCCGTCCGAAACATTTTTCCAGGTGATGCCGTCATCGACCGTTTTCCAGATACCCCCGCCAACTGTGCCCATATAATAGGTCATCGGTTGACCGACGACTCCGGAAGAAGCTACACTGCGGCCACCGCGAAACGGTCCTATATTGCGCCATTTGAGACCATGAAACAGCGAATCGTGCACAGCAACCGTCTGGGTGCTTTTTTTCGTTTTTCTTCTTTGCGGACTTGCACTAAAGGGGAATAGTACGAATGCGGCAAGTAATAAAAAGACGTATCTCATAAGATGGTGTTTTCAGGGGGTTGTATTAATTTGATCATACGAAACGATTATAGCTTCCTGTCCAAGGCCAGTATGGTTTGCAACAGTACATTGGCCCCATTGGCCATATCTTCTGGAGACGTATATTCTTTGGGGGAATGACTGATGCCTCCTTTGCTGGGAACGAAAATCATTCCGGTTGGGGCAATGGTGGCCATGTCTTGGGCGTCGTGTCCGGCACCACTGGGCATTTTATTTGTAGACAGTCCTAATTTTTCGGCGGATCTCCTGATTTCTTTTTGAATGGAAGGGTCTGTAAGTGCCGGATCGGCAGTGGTATCAAGTGATCGGAATTCAATGGAAACCTTCGAGGTTTTAGCAATTTCTTCCCCTTTCTCTTCAATCGCTTGAAACACTTTTTCAATGACATCGGCGGAAAGGTCTCTTATTTCCAAGCTGGTAATTACCTTTCCTGGAATGACATTCGGAACACCTGGCTCGGCCTTGATCCGCCCTACGGTGCCCACTTGGTTCCCTTCAAAACTATTGGTGATTTCGTTGACCGCAACAATAAATTTCGCGGCGGCTAAAAGCGCATCTTGCCTAGCATCCATAGGGGTAGTACCGGCATGATTGGCAAAGCCGGTAAATTCAACATCCCACCATTTGAGACCGACAATGCCTTCCACCACTCCGATGTCAAGTTCTTTTTGCTCTAAAATTCCGCCCTGTTCGATATGGAGTTCCAGAAAGGCAGCCATGGCTCCTTTGTCGCGTTTAACTTCTGCAATACGTGTAGTGTCCCCACCTAGGCGCATGATACCTTCTCCCATCGAAAAGCCTGTGCTATTGACTACTTCAAAAGCCTTGTTGCTGAGATGTCCGCTCATTGCGCGGCTCCCCATGACCCCACCCTCCTCATTCGAAAAAACAATCACCTCCAAGGGGTGTTTGGTCCGTATGTTGTTCTCGTTTAGGGTCTCGATAACTTCCAAAGCGGCCATAGCACCTAAACAACCATCGTAATTGCCGCCATTTGGTACCCGATCAATATGGGATCCAAAGGAAATCGGTTTCAAGTCCTTTTTGCCCTTTCGGATTCCAATAATATTTCCGGCAAAATCGATATAGGTATCGAGGCCAAGGTTCACCATGGTGTTCATGACCCATTTTTGGGCTTCAATATCGGCATCACTAAAGGCAACCCGTTCGGTCTCCCCATTTTCTTGAAGTCCGTATTTCGCAAGTTCCATAATCCTGTTTTCCAAGCGTCCTTGGTTAATAGTGGGCTTGGGTTTTTGTGCGGGTAAGGTGCTACAAACGAAGCATAACAACAGGGAGAATAAACGAAAAGGCATGTGTTACATAATTTGCCTTTAAAGTATGAAATATAATTTATTGGGAGACCGCTATCAATACCGAAATATTCCTTGGTGTTTCGGTCTAATTTCTCAAGTCTATGACGCTTATGGGTTTTCTGCCCAATTTTGACGATCGAAGCTTTTGAATTTCTTGGATAGATCGGAATTCGATGGAAGGGGTAACCCTGAGCTTGGAACGAAAGTGGTCTTTGATTCGGTGTAACAAATCATCGGAAGATACTTTTGTAGCGATTTTGATGCGTATTTCGTCTGTGCCGATATCGTTGTGATAGATTTCAATGACAAAACTGTCTACTTCGGTAAAATCGTTCAGGGCGTTGTGCATTGCCGGGGGGTATAGGGTGGTACCCTTGTATTTGATCATTTGCTTTTTTCGTCCAAGTACGGGACCTAGCCTAGGAGAGTTTCGGCCGCAGGGGCAGGGTTCCATATGGGCCGCTATGATGTCTCCGGTCTTGAATCGGATAAGGGGCATGGCCTCGACACCTAAGGTGGTAATCACCAATTCGCCTTCGCTCCCAATGGGAACGGGATGTTCATTTTCATCCAGTATTTCCGTGATGATCAATTCGGGATGCAAATGACCGCCTTGCTGCTCGCTACATTCGGTAAACGCAGTGCTCATCTCGGTAGAGGCATAGGTAGAGTAGAGCTCAATATCCCAATCGGCTTTGATTTTCTGGCCCAGTACGTTGAGCGAAAAATCAGGATTACGCAAGGGTTCCCCGATACAAATGGCTCCTTTAATACCCGATTCGGATAACGGGATGTCGTTGTCTTGGGCATATTGGATCAATTTCAACAGAAAAGACGGTACCACGATCAAAAATGTTGGTTTGAACTTTAAAATGGTATCCCACTGCAGTTCGGGAATACCGGCTCCGACCCGAATGATGCCCGCTCCCAGTTTTCGAACACCAAGGAAATAAGCCAAACCTGCCATAAACCGTCGGTCCATGGTGGTGGTGAGCTGTAAGATATCGGTTTCCCCGACGCCGGCGCAGGCGAACGAAATAGCTTCATTGTATGCCAGACGGTCCAAGTCCTTGTCGGTAAGTCCGATTGTGACGGGCTCTCCCAAGGTGCCAGATGTAGTCACAAAATCGATGATCTTTGATTTGGGGACGCACAAAAAATCATCGTTGTATGCTTGCAAGTGGTCTTTGGTCGTTGTTGGGATTCGAGTGAGGTCTTCTAAGGAATTAATAGCTAGGATGTCGATTTTATGCTGTTTGAAGAGCCTTCTGTAATAGGGGGAACGTTCGGTTACGTACTGTAATACCTCCTTTAGCTTTTCTTCTTGGAAGGATTTGATCTTAGCGGGAGCCGCTTTTTCTATTTCGGGAATCTTCAATGTAACCGTCGTTTTAGTCTACGAATATAGCGTTCTACCCGATTTCGGTCAGGAATTGTTGTAATTTCTTTGGTTGCTGCCTTTTTAAATGCTTGGAGTGCTACGGTATCATATCCTTTTTGATAGTAATACAGTCCAATGAGATAATGCGCTTCCCAAAAATCGGGATTGCTTTCTTCAAAGGTTTTCAGCACCTCGGGTTCCAAACGAGAACCTTTGGCCAGTGCTGCCGAAACCTGTCTTGATAAGGTTCTATAGACCTCATAATCGCGATAAGCTTCTGTTTCTAAAAAAGGATCTTTTGCAATGTTCAATTTACTCTCAGCAACAGAACTTGCCTGTGGGTTGCTATTTCCTTCCTTAAATATTTCTTTCAAATCATAGGCGACAAATTCCCCTAATTGATAGGGATTGCTCGATACCCAGACCAACAAATCTTCTGGTTGGAATACGATGCCATGATGGGCCATTAATTGGTTCAGGGCTTTTTCGTTGCCATAGCCTATGGCTTTTTCGTCCAAGCCTTCCCGATCGCGCAGTAGATCGACCGCCAACCGTGGAGTCATTTTTGACTGTTCTCCCAACAGCTCTTCCATACGTTCGTAGCGATATTGGGAATGACTTTCCAATATATGTTTTTGGTTGTCTTTATCGTCTGCGTAAGCTTCACTTTGAAAGTGGTTGGAACAAATGAGTTCGTTGGAGTTAGCGACTTCATAGACTCCGAACTTTTTGGGAGACACCTCAATTATCGCTGCTTTTTTGTCTTTGGCGCTTCCGACAAAAATAGACTCGGATACGAATACTTGGCGTTTTTTGGCAATGGCGGTGGCTTCGTCTATGGTAGAGGCGTACTGCAGTATTTCTCGAGTCACTAACGAAATAGGGGTTTTAGCGACCAACGGAATCGAGGATTTACCGGCATTGATCGTTACGGTTAATCCTTGGTCGTTCATGCCAGATAACACGCCTATAAAGCCTCCCCAGGTAACCGACATAAAGTTGTGCCCTTCATCGGGCGATACAAAGGCAATGATCTTGTTCTTGGCAAAGTCGTCTCCCGCATAAAAATCAAAATTACGACCGATGAGCAATTTTCCATCGGTTGTTTTGTCTCCCCAAGCGGCAAAGGAAGAACAACCGACCAATGCTAAATCCTGTAGCGCATGCCCGATGTCATGCGCCCCATGAAAATAGAGCACACGTGGGTAAGGTTCGGCTATATAGTCATAATCCTTGGAGGCATATTGCGAAAGCCCATAAATCTCTGTTTTGAACTGTTCGTCGATGTTTAGGTACATCTTTCGATTGTACCACGCCAAAAACTTTTTTAGGAGCTTTTGCTTTCCTTTTGAAGGGACCAATTCATTGATTTTGTCAATAAAAGTACGTTCTTGAAATTGGAAGAGTTCTTGCGTAAGACTTCCGGTCTTAAGCCCTATTTCGAGTGGATTGCCATCTACATACAATTCCCAGAGACCTTGTTTGTTTTTGGTAAGGAAGTTGTTTCCCAAGCTAAAGGTGGAATCGGTAAGTTGCTGGCGTTCTGGAATTTCAGTCTTATATTGACTTGTTTTTGGAATATCCTTAAGTGATTTTTTAACGCCACAGGAGGTCAATACGAAGAAGACAAGTAATTGTACCGAGACGAATCCTATTGAGCATTTAAACCATCTTTTTCTTACCCTTCCAATAATGGTGGGTTTCGCCTGTGGCTTAAGCAGTACTTGTTTTATCACTTTTAGATTAAGTTCTTCTCCGTTCGTTTGATTGCCAGTTCCTCCTTATAATCTAACCATTTTTGTCCCCAGTATTTTCTGGTGAAATTGTCAATGTTTCGCATAATCAATACATTGTACAACATGGTGGCGAAACGCCCCGGCTTTCTGGGCAGGGCTCGTAAGGTCATCGAGAAACCACCGTTCAAATAACGAATGGAATGCCAGTAACCGCTCGGCATATACAGTGCATCTCCATGTTTCATTTCAGCTCTAATGCCTTCGGCATATTGTAAGGCGGGGTATTTGTCAAAATCGGGATTATCCATATCAATGTCCTCGATATTGTGTATCGAAAAGGGAACCTTGTATAGATATTTAGTCTGGGCAGGTGAAAAGAGTGTAACGTTCTTGTCTCCATCAAAATGAAAATGCATGCTGTCGGGGAGGTCGATATCGTAGTGCATAAAGACCTTGCTTTCCCCACCGCCAAAGAAAAGGGCGGGCAATTTTTTAAAGAATTTGAGACCGATATCGGGATACTCGAAATCTTCTAGCAGCTCTGGCATTTCTTTCAAAATGTTGTAAAAGAAAATACGTAGGTCTGTAGGTTGGGTCTTTAGAATTTCAATGTACTCATGAAGCTTCATCTCTTTTACTGGGGCATAGACACTCTCTTTATCCTTGGCCGGCTCGTTGTTGTAGAGCGGTACAATTTGGTCCCCGGCTCGTTCTTGTACATAGTCAAGCTTCCATTTTGTATAGGCGGGCCAGTCTTTGGTAAGGCCCGTAATCAAAACAGGTATCTGAGGCTTATAGAAATTTTCTACAAAATCCTTTTTTGAAATATGTTCGACCCGTGTTACCGGGCTGGTTTTAAACTGTCCCATTTTTCAAATACAAGTTCAAGTGTCAAGTTTAAACACAAATTCAAAAGTCAAATACAAATGCAAGAATCACGAACATCAATAGAGTAAAGGGCAGGTGATTAATTTATTTACCTATTTCTACCCTTCTGGTTTCGTATTTCTAATTTTATACTTTTTCACTCTTCTAACGCCGTTTCTGGCAACTCCGCTCCTTTGGTAATTTTGTTCAGGAGGTATTCTCCGCCCAATATCTCGGAACAGGTGAGCACGCCACTAATGGTTACCCCAAGGATACCATGCATATTGAGACTTTGGCCCGTAAAAAACAAGTTGGGGATTCGCGTGCGGGGCGAAATAAATGATTTTAGCGGGTTGGCCACATCTTTTACATACCCATACATCGATCCTCGGTTGCAACCAATGTAATCTCTGTAAGACAAAGGTGTAGAGGTATGTACCGATTGAATGCACTCCCGAATGTTCGGAAACTTCTTTTCCAATTCGTCAAGGAAAACCTGGGTCTTTACTTTTTTGAATTCCTCATAGGTTTCCCCTCGGCTGTTTTTGCTTGCCACTGTGTTAAAGGTATCGGCCCAAGGTGCTACTTCCTCATAACGCATATATGAGATGGCGGTTAGCTGATCGCCCCATTCATCTTGGTTTTTACGAACCCCCATAGATACCATGTAGGTTTCGGGCCAGCTTTCTTCTGTATATTGATGGCCGTTCCAAACGGCATTATAATTTTTAAAATGGTAGTAGTTTTTATTCAGATAAGGGAATGTTTTAGGCTTCAACACAATATGGATACTGAAGGCCGAAATGGTACTGTCGATTTCTTCGATACGTTTGCCGTAGGATTTTCGAAAATGTTGCTCTCCCACTAGTTTTACAGTAGTCTTGGGTTCGATGTTCGAGATGAAAAGGTCGCCTTTGACAACATTGCCTTTGTTGGTAGAGACGGAAACCACCTTTTTATCGGCTACCTCAAAATCGATTACTTCTTGATGCTTGTAGGCCTCACCGCCATGCTCTTTTAGTTTTCTGATGAGCCTTTTGGTTATTTGACTACCACCATCCGCGCAGCGATAGGCACTTTCGATATACGAATTCACCGAAAGCGCGTGCACATAAAATGGGCTCTTTTCCGCATCACCCGCATACAAAAGGTTGGAACCGGCCAGCACCGCTCTGAGTTTTTTGTTCTGTGTGAGGGAATCGATATAGGGTTTCGCAGGGGTGGCGAACATGTCGGAATCCTCATAATAAGGCTTACCGATTTTTAAATTGTACAACGGAAACTTTTTACAGGTTTCGCGCAGTTTGGCCGTATAAGTTTTAATGGCTTTGACCTCTTCGGGAAATTGAGCGATAAGACTGTTTTCAAAATTCTCGTACCCTTGGGCATGGGGGTATTCGCTGGGGTCATCGTCGAAGGTGATGATATCAAAGCCGTCTTTGTTGAGTTGTTTGAATTCCAGCCCTTCCAAAATGCCCAAATACTCAAAATAACGATATAGGTTTTGGCCTTTGGAGAGCCCACCTAAATAATGCACCCCCGTGTCAAAAATGGTTTTTTCCCGTACAAAGGTTTGCAGATTGCCTCCATACTGGTTATTTTTCTCGAGCACACAGACCGATTTTCCTTCGCGCGCTAAAATATTGGCCGCTACGAGACCGCCCATACCACTGCCTATAACTACTACATCGTAGTGCTCTTTCACCGCTTTTGCAATTTTTTTAGGCTATAAAGTTATCATTTTGTCCCTTAGAAACGAAACAGTTGGTAATCGTCTATTTGGTCAATAGCGCATATTCGGTCCAAGAACCGTCGTAGATGGCCTTATCGTTCTCCAAAACCGATTCACTGGCCAGCGCCACTACGCAGGCGGTAATGCCCGAGCCACAAGAAAACACCAAGGGGCTGGTTTCTTTTTCCAAGGGTCGGAATACTTCTTTTAATTTTTCTTTTGATTTGAACTTTCCGTTTTCCAATACTTCGGTATATGGAATATTGATGGAACCTTCAATATGTCCGCTTCGAAGGTCTGCCCTGGGTTCGGGAACCCTTGAATAAAAACGATCGGCCGACCGGGCGTCGATCACCAATGACCGGGCTTCCTCGATATTGGATTGTATATCATCAAAATTCTTTACAGCGTCTGGGTTGAATTGGGCTTTAAAGTTCCCGGGTGTTATAGCTTCTTTTTTAAGGGGTTCGGTTTCATACCCTTGTTTTTCCCATTCGGGGAGTCCGCCATCCAAGACAGCGACGTTTTGATGCCCCATAGTTTTGAACATCCACCAGGCACGCGGACTCGAATAGATGCCCCAGTCATCATATACCACTACAAAACTAGTGCTATTGATGCCCAGTTTTTGACATTCCTCTTCAAATTGCATAGGTGACGGAAGGGTATTCGGAAAAGCACTATCCCCATCGCTAAAGGTCTTTTTGATATCGAAAAAACGAGCTCCTTTGATACGGCGTTTTTCTTTAGCCATGGCCGAGCCTACTACTTTGGGAATCGTGGCATCTAGTATTATTAGATTTGGATTATCGAGATGATTATGTAACCATTGGGCGGAGACGATTTGCTGCATGGAAAAGTCTATTTTTAAAGGTCCGATTTATCTTTTTATGCTCGTTTGTATAGTTAACCTATCGTTTATTTTATAATTAGGTTGAAGGGAATGTATCAAGAATCAGTCCCACACAAATTTCCAGCTCCCATCTTGTTGTCTTTTCCAAACCGTATGAAAAATGCCGGTATTCTCTTTTTGTGCCCCAGTTGAATCAATACTAGTGAAAACAAAATTACCATACGTATATGCTAAATCACCAGAATTGCTGACATCGACAAAAGCGGGTTTCCAAGTAAGCATTTCATTAGGGCGAACATCGTTTTGATACCATTCCTGAATGGCAGCTTTTCCCTGGATTATTTTTTTATTTCTTTTAATAACACCATCGTTTGCAGCAAAATAATGGAACGCTGCTACCAAGCCTTGTTCTTGGGCCATGTCATTAAAATCTTTTTCTGTCTGTAAGACTTCGGATTTCCATAGTTCGATGTTTCCATCGGTTTCGGGTTTATTACAACTAATAACAACCAATAAAAGAAAAATAGGCATTTTTAAAAATTTGTTCATCGATGAAAGATTTTGAATGAAGGCCGCTATCGTTGATAGTTACAAAGATATTTTATCCTTGATTATGTAGCTTCGGTAAACGGAATTAGTTTCTCTCAAAAACAACAAACCCTTCTTCATCCAAAATTTTGTCAAAATTGGATGGTACGTAGTCTAAAAAAGCCCGGTTTTCAGGGGCAATAAAAATCAGTGTATTCAATGTAGATGGTGTCGCTTCAGAAATGGCTTTCGAATATATATCGCTATCTAAAAGTAATATGGTAGGCTCTTGGGCTAGGGCTTCCTCAATAGAAGTCATTACCGTAACCTTGCTATATTGATGTGTGAGAAAGTTATTTTTGATAATTTCCCCCGCTTCCTGATTTTTGAGATAAAGCGAAATCTTTCGATCAATAGCATCCAAGGCCAATAAAAGGTCGAGTTGCCCCCAGTCTTCCGAAAGATGCACAATTCGCGCTTTTTTCCCGAGTAGTTTTGTAATCTGGAAATAGGTGTTTGCATTTTTTTTCAGGTCATTTTTTACCGTATTGTATACCCTATCGCCTTTATGTCTGTAATGCTCCAAAAGGGTCTTATGCCAATATCTTTCCGTTTCCACCTCGTTACGCAAACGGCGGAATTCTTGTTTGAAGTAGGTTCCGATACTTTTACCTCTTTCGCTATAAATTGTTCCATAGCTTGCATCTTTGGCTTCGATTCTAGGTAAAATTTCGATGGTGATGCTTCCGTCCCTGATGATAAAACTTCCCTTGGGCAAAACTTCCGAGTTTCCATGGATGAGGACTGGGAGAATATCCAAGTTGAACTGTTCGGCCAGATAGAATGCTCCCTTGTGAAAGCGTTTGATTTTGTTGCTGGTAGACCGGGTACCTTCCGGAAAGGCAATTAGACTAAACCCTTGTTCTACCTTTTTTTTCAGATAGTCTTCTCCGTTTTCGATACCCCCTGATACCGGATAGGCCCCGACCAGTTTGGCCGCCCATCCAAAAATGGGGGAGTTGTAGACCCAATCGTTCACGAGAAAAATAATTTTAGGATGTAGCATACCAATCGACAAAATATCCAAAAAGGAGGTATGGTTGGCAATGATCATTGCCGGTTCAGAGAAGGTTTCGGTATGTGGATTTTTGATTTTTTTCGTCACAAACGGGTTGGTGTAAAGCACCGAACCCATTAATTTGGAAACGATCCTGTGGAAACCGAGATTCTTTTTCATTCTACGCTCAGGGGAAATCGTTAGCACGACCCATGCGTACACAGAAAGCAAGAACCCACCTATTCCAAAATAACCGAACGAAAGGATAGAGTGCACTAAATAGCGTAAGGAAATAGGTCTTTTTCTGTGATTGCCGATAAATAATCGAAGTAGGAGCGGTTGAATGGTAAAAGCGATAAAAGCGGCACAAAGGATACCGATGAGCGAGACTACCGATATCGTATAAAGCACGGGATGTTTTGCAAAAACGAGGACGCCCACCCCGGCAATGGTGGTAATGACCGAGAGTATAATCGAAGTTTTATGCGTCGACAATGTACGCTTCCCTGAACGGTATTCGGTGAGGAGCCCGTTCGTAATAAAAATGCTGTAATCGACCCCCAACCCAAAAATAAAGCTACAGATAATGATATTGAAAATGTTGAACTCAATATGAAAAAGACCCATAATGCCCACTGTCAAAAACCAAGTGAGAAAAATGGGAATACTAGTCACCAAAGTAAGTGACAGACTTTGGTAGAAGAGTAACAAAATCAATAGTACCACGATTAATGAATACCCTATAAGACTATTGAAATCATTTTTAAGGTTGCCCAAAAAGGTTTCGTTTACTTGTTGCCGATCTATGAGCAGCGTATTGGGTTCGTTAGCAAAACGTGCCCTTATGGGTTCGATATGGGCATCATCGACCTTGACCAAAGAGGTAACGGTAGTACCATTTTCATCTTCAACAATGTAGTCGTCTACCGCAAACGATTTCACCACTTCAAAATCTGTGATTTCCATGGGTTTAAAATCTGCTTCGAGCAATTGATAGAACTGTTGAAAGGTATTTTCCTTGAAGCCCAATTCGTTGCCGCTTTCCATCAGGTTCTTCTTAGTAGTCGTGATCTTTTCGGTTTGCCAGAAATCGTTCCACAGCTGTATCTTCTGTTGCTGCGATTGTTTGGACCGTACTAAGGCTCCAATAGAACTAAAGCTAATAACCTCCCCTTTTTGTTGTAGTTGTTCCAAAGCGGAATAAAGGGAATCGTTTTTGTGCAATACTGATTCCTGATCTTCCCCATAAGTAGCGAGATAAATAGATTTAGAACTAATATCCGTCAAGGTTTCCAAGCGTTTTCGTGCGTTTAGAAGTACTTCGGGTTCGTAATTGAGTTTGGTCAAATCTTGATTGAAAGCAACAGACCCATAGGTGAACATACTGATGGTCGTAAGGGCAAAGACTCCTAGAATGGCCCATTTGTTTCGGTGGATGTTGTAGGCCGCCAAACGATCAAGTAGCGTTTTTTTGGAAGTGGCTTTAACCGTTCGATATACCTGTGGAATGAATAATAGTGCAAAGACGGAAGCCCCGGTGACGCTTACCGCTGCAAAAATACCTAGATCTTGAAGGGCTTGGGACTCCAAGAATAGGAGGCAGAGAAAGGCCGATGCGGTGGTGAGACTGCTCATGAGAATCGACGGCGCCACATCTTGATATAGGTTTTCCAGACTTTTACCGTTTCGAATGTGGGTGAGTATATGTAACGCATAGTCTAAAGTAACACCCAATAAGACCGACCCGATGCCCAAAGAAATAACCGATATTTTTGTTCGAATCAGGCATAGAAAGGCCACCGCTAATAGCACCCCGAACAGGGTAGGGGCAAACAAGATAAGTGGAAGCGACCATTTGCGGTAGAAAAAGATCATCAAGATCAACAACAAGGTCATCGCAATGCTTACCGTAAACTGGATATCCTTTCTAATTTGTTTGGCATTCGCCACTGCCACCAGGGCCGCCCCATAATATTCACTTTCGATTTTGCCTTGGTATTTGGTGTTCAACTTTGTTTGCAAGGCATACAACCGCTCGGAAAACGGAAGGTTTTTATCCGTAGCGTTCGAGCTATGTACCGGGGTGATGAACAGCAAAATATTGGTCTCGTTAGTATCGAGCAGAAAACCGTTCTTTAATTTAAAGTCATCTCCGATTCCCAGTTGTTGCAACTTTTTGAGTGCTATGAACGATAGCCCCAAAGGATCTTTTATGATGGTCTTTTTTGCAACGATCCCGGAGGGAGAAATCAGGGTTCGGTAGTTTTTTTGAGTGATTTTGGTGATGCTGTCGCTCGCGAGCCTTTGCTGTATTTGTTGATAATCGCTCTCATCCAAAAATAGTGGGAGATTGCTATAAATTAGGTCCAAGGTTTTCGGAAGGTCTTCTTCATTGACCCTACCCTGGATATTCTTGACGAATTCAGCACTATTGACTTCAACGCTGTCCAAAAACTCTGTGGCATATTGTGTGAGATCATCGACGGTACCCACATGCCCTTTTTGAATATTCACCACGATTTTATCGGTGAACGTAATCGACTTCAATACTTTTTGAATACGTTGGGCATCCTTGTTGGCCGGAATCAAAGAGGTGATATCATCTTCAAATCGAATTTGCCGCACGATGGCCAACAACCCTAGTACGATGATGAAAAGACCAATAAGGCCAGACCACCTATTTCGATGTATGAACCGGTATGTAGCTTGAAACAGCTTACCCATTGTTGATCGCCATTTTTCTTTTTGCCCTAAGTGTCAAATAACCTATGAAACCAAACAGAATCGCCGTAATGGCAGCTAAGGCAAAGCTCCCTAAAACATAGGTCTTCAAATGTTTGAGTACCTCGAAATCGGCCGCGAAATCATCCATCGAAAAAGAAAGTTGCTCCCCAGTCAACAACATGCCCAGTTGTACGCTCGCATAAATGATAAAGGGAATAAATGGTGGAATGCTTACATTCGAAAAGGCAAAGGCAATGGCTTTGTTCAGCTTTAGAAAAACAGCGAGGGAAAATACCAAGAGGGTTTGGAAACCCCAAAATGGGCTGATGCCTATAAAAACACCCAGCGCAATGGATAGTGCCTTTTTTTTGGGCGAATCGTTGTGTTGCAACACATTTTCGATCATAAACTTTTTAAACCCTTTTTTACGTATTTTTCGAAAAAGATCCCGTGGTTTTATGTAGAACAAGGCCACAATGACGAACCAGGTATTCAAGACACTGATACGGGCGAAATCGGGAACGGTTCTGAAATGGGAGACCCGTTCTTCTTCATCATAGGAGATTTTGACGGGAACATTTTCAACAAAGGTACCGTTCCACGCCGCTTTTACGATGACCTCGATTTCAAATTCAAATTTTGGTGTTCGCAGAGATAGCTTTTCGATTTCCTTTAGAGGGTACAAACGATAGCCGCACTGGGTATCCTTTAACCACTTGCCGGTTTCGAACCAAAACCAAAAATTGGAAAATTTATTTCCAAAACTGCTTTTGCCCGGCACGTCGGATTGGTCCATGTTTCTGGCACCAATCAATAAGAGGTTTTTGGTTTCGCTTTTTTCCAGTGTTTCGAGAAATATGGGAATATCCTCTGGAAAGTGCTGCCCATCGGAATCGATGCTAATAGCGTATTCGTACCCAAGGTCCAAGGCTTTTGCAAAGCCAACCTTTAAAGCATTCCCCTTCCCCTTATTTTTAGGTAGCTGTATTTGATGAATTTGCGGATATTGCTGCAAGATGTCCGATGTAGTATCGGTAGCCCCGTCGTTAACGACAATGATGTCGGGAGTGCGTTTTAAAACACCCTCTAACACCTTTTGTAAGGTCCCTGCATTGTTATAGGTTGGGACGAGCACACAACAACGCAGTTGCTGCATGGTTTTTTGTATGGATGGGTTAGCGGTCGGCACGGTTCAAACAACTGGGCGACTTTCCGGAAGTCGCAATTTTTGTCAAAGATACGATTACAGACGCAATGTCTACTTCCGAAAAAGCAGCTTGCCTTCAGGTATCAACCTTGGTACGAACGCCAAACATTTGCTAAGTTATTTTTATGTTGGGCTTGGGAATCCCATCGTTGCAATAAATGGTGGATTGTGCCAAAAATCTCAATAGATAGGGCGCATTGAAGTTTTCAGCAACCTTAATTTTTAGCTTGTTTGAGGGCAATTTTACCTTTACAATTTTATACATAGTAGTTGCCATCAGCGCATTGCATTCTATTTTAGAACTATAATTATAGGTTTTACCTATTCATCCACTCTTTAAAATCACTGGTTTTGGGCCTACTGACTACGAACTCCTGATCGCGTGGATTTACAATGGAGAGCTTGACCCTATGGTTAAAATAGGGGTCAATTTTCTGAATGGAGGTTTTTGAAACGATTTGACCGCGATTGATTTTATAGAACTGGTTCTGATCTAGGGAATCGAACAATTCATCGATGGTTTCATTGATGATATAACGTTTGCCCAAAACGATTCCAAAGGTGATGCTGTCCTCTGAATAGCAATACAACAGCTCTGAGGTCTTGATCTGTAGAAATCCGTTTCCATCCTTTACCAATATGCCTTCACGCTTGTTTACACCTTGTAAGCTGCCCAACAGCTGCTTTAAAATGGAAGACTCAATCGGGACAGGTTTGTTGACCTTGCTGAATTTGGCCAAGGCAATCTCCAAATCGTCCCGTTGAATAGGTTTCAGCAAATAGTCCACACTGTTCACTTTAAATGCCTGGATGGCATACTGGTCGAACGCCGTTGTAAAAATAATCGGAACTTCGATTTCAATTTTCTGAAAAATCTCAAAGCTCAATCCATCGGCCAGTTGAATATCCATGAATACAAGCTCGGGTGCGTCGTTTTTCTGAAACCACAACACCGTATCTTCAACGGTGTCCAGTATTTCCAACAACTCATATTCAAAATCGGATGCTGTCAGCAGACGTTGTAATTGGTTTGCGGCACGTGGTTCATCTTCAATAATCAATATTCGCATAGTTCTTCTTTTGTTCGGAGGATTTTAATAAGGGAAGTGAAACGGTAAATTTTTTGCCGTCATTGTCAATTTCCACAGATTTGCTGGAAATCAAGGAGTACCTTTTTGCTATGTTTTTTAAACCTAGTTTCGTCGATGGCAGTTGTGTTGATTTTGGCTGTATCTCATTGCTTACGATCAATTTACTGTCTTCTATAACCACATTTATCAAAAGCGGTTTTGCTTTGGAAATCACATTATGTTTTATCGCATTTTCCAATAACAATTGTAGGCTCATAGGTACGATCATCGTGTGCAATGGGAAATTGGGAATATTCCAATTCAGCTTTAGATTATCTCCGAAACGCTCGGCTTGAATATGGATATAGGCTTTCGCAAATTTTAGCTCATCCTTCATGGGTATTAAATTGGCATTTCCCGATTCTAATAGAAATCGATAGATATCAGACAGCTTGTCCACAAATTCCTTCGCATCTTCTTTTGCGTTGTAATCGATGATATCGCGTAGCGTATTCAGGGTATTAAAGAAAAAATGGGGTTGTGCCTGGTTCCTCAATGCGTCTAATTGTGCCTGTACAATAGCTTGCTTTGACTGCTCTTCTTCCCTTATAGATTTTTTTAGCCTAATGTAAAAATAAACCGCCTCGTAGATGGCCATGGTCATGGTGCTAATGAGAATTATGGAAAGTAATGCTTTGGAACGTTCCAGAAAATTATAATCCTCATTTGTGAGGGGGGATAATAAAGATATACCTATAAAATCTACTATGATCACGGTGCCAACTATTGCAAGAAAAAAAAGGGAGATACGCAATGCGCTGTCTTTTAACGCTGGATATTTTTTGCGCAAAAGAATCATAACTGCCCTGATAATGAACCAATCGCAGGTAGCAAAGGCAAAAGAAACGCCCCAGGTAATGAAAGCATCGATAAATGGACGTTCACGAAACGGGTTACTGAAAAGGTAATAGGTAGCAAAACTAATAAGCAGAATACCGACTGTTTTGAACCATAGATCATCAAATCCCAAGTATTGAACACGCCTTTTTTTATTGTAAAACATAGGAACGATTATAGATTGATCATGGGGATACCCTGTTTTGCCTGATAAAAGATGTAACCTATCCACAAAGCGAACAAAAGTGCAAAAACGGTCACGGCAATGATTTGGGCTCTACCGCTACGTCTTTTTTTAGATACCCATAGAGCGAATAACGGGATTATCTGTATAGCATGCAACGCAAAAAAATGTGCAATCCTCAAATCACCTCCCCTAGTGCTCCAGTTTACCAAGGGGAGACCGGGACCCCCATCTGCAACACCAACATTATGGGCCACCTGACCGATCATCTGTCCACCGACCCAACTTCCAAAAAGAACGATTGTCCATCCTAACAAGATGCCCCACTGCATGGCTTTGCTCGTATTCAGTTTCAAACGTATGGTATCGAATATGAACAGAACCATCGTTATGACATTGACTCCCACGAAAACACCCATCAACAAGAACAGGATAGCATCGAATGGGGTAGCGGCATTATAATGCGACTGCACACCTCTTGACGCCTGATAGGTAATGATAGCAAACTCTAGCAACAGTGACCAAGCTGTAATATGATTTATGATGATTTTCTTTCTGTTGGAATAGGGGTATTTGGTTATAAGATACCCAACGGTAATGAGATAAACCGCGATCGAAATAGAGAATTTTAATGGTTTGATCCAAACATTGACCCCCATCAAGGTTCTATCATCTATGATGATGCCAGTTATGCACCCTGCACCTATCAACAAAATGAACATCGAAGTCCAGTAAAGTATGGCGCTTTTTTCTTTCACTAGGGCCAGTAGCTCGCTAGTGTTTGAGCGCAAACCTCCAAACAGCTTGAACACACTGTTTAAAGGAGAATAGTCTTTTACCGCCCTTTGTTTTTTGGGCTGCAAACCGCTTTCATAGAATTCGATTAACCCTATTTTGGCGCTATCTTGATTTTTCATGAGTCTGTATTTTTGTTTTAATGGTTGTAACGGTCATGAACAATAGAAAGCCCATTGGTCCGAACATGAACGTTAAGAATAGACACGGAGCTATAATGATTTGATGCATACCCAATGCTTTATTTTTATCTAAAATCCACATGCCTATTAGGAGGTCGAAGGCAAGGTAATGCACCCATCCGGCCAAGACGGCATTTTCTTCTGTAAACAGTTTCATGACCGATGCTAAGCTGCCGAAATCTATTTGTGCGCCGCTTAAAACCGATTGCACGATATAAATAATGTAAACGACCGATAGCAGTACGGGTATGACCTTAAAATCGATTAAGAATCTGGTAACCCTCCATCTAGGTAAGAATATCATCAAAATCCACATGGGCATGGTAGTAAGATTCGCAAAAGAAAAAACATCGGTCGGTGTCATAGTGTTGATTTAATATTTGAATTATGAACCAAAGATGAGGACAGCAAGTGGTTTACAAAATGACTTTATGTTGAATGATCGCTAAATACGATTGAATCGTCAAGTTTGGGATTCAATTTGCAGTGCTTTGATCGTAGTGTGGGGAATGTATAAAGGGTATGGGAGCCGAAGCTACACCAAGCAGTTCCAATCAACACCTTTGATAAGTAACTAGGTATACCGTTTTACGGGGAGTTCCGAGGGTGCTTGTTGGAGCGGTACTGCGCGGTATCAATTTAGTTTTGGAGAACCGATTGTTTTTCAGACTCGGTAAAAACTTTTGATTCTGAAATATATCCTTTGATATATTTTTTTACTTCCGAGTTTTCAACCTTGGATAGGTGTTCGAGAATGAAGCCTTTGTCCTGGTCTAAATTCTTTTTGTAACCTGTGATCTTAGGTGCGTTCTCCTTTACGCTCAACCGTATAAAACGTATTTCAATATTTTTCGGAGATTTTTCCACCGCATACTCTAAATAACCGACGCCCTCTTTAAAATAGGCCTTTTTTTCTTTGATGGTATTCGCATAGTTGGCCAGTAAGGTGGTCACCGCTCCCTTGTACGCCAACAATACCTTGTCTTCCTCCTTTGTGATACCCGATAAATCTTTGTGTAGCTGCTTGGCCATGTCCTCACTGGAAGCCGCTTCACGATAACTCTCCCGTACTTCGGAGATGTCAGGGGTCAAAGCTGTTGCGAATAAAAATGCTGTCAGAACAATATTTAGGTTCATTGGTCTATGATGTTAAAGGTAGCACTTAACTTTAGTGCCAAGGTATCCTCGAAACTTACAGTGTTTTTTACTTTCACCACCTTTTCCTCTTGGGAAATATGGATGATAAGGTTGATGGTATCGTTCTTTTCAGGATTAATGATCGCCATAAACTTGATGTTCGAGGCAACAGCTAAAAAGAGCTCCTTGCCGATGGCTTTTTCAGTAAGTTCTTTGATCATCTGAATCATGCACACTCCGGGCATCACCGGATTATTGGGAAAATGGCCTTTGAAGACTTCATGCTCTTTATGCAATTTTACCGCCGCAGTGACTTTTTGGTTCTCTTGTTCAAAATCTATGATGGAGTATAATCCTTTGATTAGCATGGTCAAAATTTCGGGTCTATATCGACTTTAGGCTGATGCGCAGTTGAATGTTCTTATGTTCTATTTCAATCTGTTGTGCAATGTTATCACTAATTCCCGAAAATCGGAAAACTACTTTTTCTTTTCCATTTCCTGTTCGAATGATTTTTCGTAATTCACCATTTTCGAACCAATAGTAATGCTTTTTACCCAAAAGGAATCCCATTTGAAGTACTTTGGCCCCTTTTTGAAATTTTTCTATGCTGGTAATACGTTCTGTGACTAGGGCCAAGAAGTCTTTTTTAAGCACGTTGATCAGGATGTTCCGGTCAAGATCTTTGATAATTCTGTTGACGGTCAGGTGATCTTTCTCCAGGGAAAAGTCGAACAACGTATTTCCCATTTCAGTAGTGAAAGCGATTCGATGTTGGGCTTGTCCGAGCTTTTTAATAATTAAAATGCCGCCAAACGACCGTTCGAATACTTTAATATTCGATTTGAAGACATAATCTTTGGAAGGGTCTGAAAAATAGGGATTGTTTACAACGGTTTCCTGGGTCTTTGAGGGCATGTATCCATTTTTTTTTGGATACGAACCGCATCCCACAAATAGGAGACAGAAACTACTGAGTAAAAACCGCATCGGGCAGGGGTTGGTTCTGGGTTCGATTGCTAAAAACAATATGGGTGTAATCACCGGAAGGCTCGATCATTTTAACTTCGTCGACTTCGCCCTCTTGGTTAAAGGTAATATGAAAAGCTTTGATAAACTCTGCAAACTGTTTGTCTTTTGGCATAAAATGAACCAAACTGCCGTTGTCTTGTCTAAAGTAGGAAATACGAAATGCCTCATCATCGAACATATCGCCCCGTATGCTGGCCGTAATCAATTGGTTGAGTTGTTTGAAAAGCTGGTTGCTACTCAAATCCATATTGCTCTTGTTGCCCTCATCATTGATATACAATTTTTGATTTTTGAACAATACGGCATAGGAAAAGGGTTTCGTGTATTCCCATTTGACGAGGTCGGGTGCCTTAAAGGCCAAGGTGCCTTTGGATTCGATATCGTTCGACAGAAAGTCTAGGTGTTTGTATTGGGTAAAGTCACTGCTGATGGTCTCGGTCGTCTCTGCCACACTTTTAACTTTGGTGCGAAGTGCAACTGCCTCTTGAGGGTTCATTTTGGTCTGCCCATGTATTGATAAGACAAATAAGAACATGCAAAGAAAGCCTAAATACACAGCCGGTTTTGAAGAAACGGAAATAATGGAAGGGAAAAGGTTACGCATAGGCTTTTAGCTGTAACAATTTGTCAACTGGGACCGATTGTAAATTGTTCTGTTGCAAAAATAACAATAACTGTTCCAAAACGGCCACAGTTTTTTCGCTGGTATCATGCAGTAATATGATATCTCCTTTCGAAACTCGGGAAGTTACGCGTTTGAGTATCATGGAAGCGGGTCGGGGGGTCGTATCCAAAGACCTAACATTCCAACCGATACTGGATAATTTTAGGCTGTTGACCGCCTTCTCTATCTGTGGATTGGTCACTGCAAAGCAAGGTCTGTACAGTTTCATTTCGAGTCCGGTTACTTTTTGGACAAGCGCATTGGTTTTCTTTAATTCTGCCATGACGCCATCGAATCCCATAAAGCCAAAAGACCTGGAATGTGTATAGGTATGGTTCCCGATGCCATGACCTTCGGAAACGATATCTTTCAAGATAGTCGGGTGCTTTTCTACTTGTTTTCCAATACAGAAAAAGGTAGCCTTGGCATTGTAGTGTTTTAATAGTTGTAGCACCTTAGGGGTAATTTCTGTATTTGGCCCGTCATCGAAAGTAATGGAGACCCAGTTTTGATCCATGTTTTTGTTGGAATGATGCGATGTAAGATGATAGTTCCAACGGATGAAGAACGACCCGAAGAGTGTCATCCAAAACCATACAAAGAGGACGAGTCCTAGCCACCACCAAGAGATTGGAATGACGAAACAGGCAATGGTAACAAGTACCAATGAAAGCAGCGCAATGTTGTTTATAGGACCCCGTCTTAACATCGTTTCAATAGTACCAAGCTATGGTTTTCCCCACGGTATTGGTTATAGAGTAAAATATTCATGGGTTTTTTAGCCTTGATTTGGTTGAGTTGAACCGCTTTGGGAATTGTTCCGCCCCTTAAAATTTTGGCCGCTAACCAGAAACCGAAAGCACTAGCCGTATCGAATTCTCCTGAAAGATGTTTGTAATATGCTTGAGGCGTATTTTTAAAGATACCATCACTAAGAATCCCATAATACGAATCAAAACCATCATCGCCATTATTCCCAAGTATTATCAGGTCTATGTTTTCAAGGGTTTCCCCATTTTGTGAGAGAAAATCAATAGTCTTTTCAGTCAGTTTATCCCGTGACAAAGTATTGTAGGTCGTTACGGCCGTCAGTTCTGCATAGGTGGTCTCCTTTTTTTGATTTGAAAGCACAAAAAAGTGGGCGCCTTCGGCCATTACGCATCCTGCGGTATTCGATTGCAATAAGTGTTCTGTGCTGACGGGTTCTGATTTAATATGGTTGATCAGTCGGTGGGTGTCTACATGGTGTGCAACAATTTCATCGACGCCCCCCACTAAAATATGATTTGCCTCTTCATTTCGTATTTGAACAAGAGCATCCACAAGGCAAGACTCAAAGGAAATTGCGGAGTGTACGTAGGTATAATTATAGCCATTGCAGCCTAGACTTATAGCAATCTGCCCTGCGACCGTATTATGCGATGATTGTATAAACCGCGTGGGTGTTAGAAATTGTTCCTTGTTATCGATGATGGCACTAACAAATTTTTCCGAGTCCCCGATACAGCCTAGGCCAGTACCTACAATTATAGCATCTACATTTTCCAAACCGGCCTCTTTTAAGGCGGTTTTAGCGCTTACGGTACTCATTTTAATACCCTTGGCCATCCTGCGCGCCGCGGCGGGTGGAATATGAGCCTTATAGTCGGGGTCTATTACCCGTAATATGGTGTCGTTATAGGTCATTATCTCTTCCAGAAAGTCGTCATTATCATACGTTTTCTGGGCAGAAACAGAGCCAACACTATTGATGTATACCGGTTTCATCATGCGTTTTTGGAAAATAGGAGAGTGGTGCAATTGCCCCCGAAACCAAAAGAATTGGAAAGTACTGTACGTAGCTCCTTGTTTTTGAGTTTGGTCTGGGGCATAAGGTCGAACTCGGTCATCGGCGTTTTGAAGTTTAGATTGGGGTAGATGGTGTTATGCTGTAGTGCCAACAACGAGTACACCGCCTCGACGGCACCAGCGGTTGCCAATGTATGTCCGGTGAATGCCTTGGTAGAGCTAAATTCGGGAACTTTGCCATCAAAAACACGGAGCATAGCCCTTCCTTCCGATAAGTCGTTGTTGGGAGTTGCCGTGCCATGGGCGTTTACGTAATCTATCTCTTCCGGAGTCAAACCTGCTACCTGTAATGCTTTTTTCATCGCCAAGACCGCTCCATCACCATTCTCGGACGAAGCAGTTTGATGAAAAGCATCATTGGCGTTGCCATATCCTTTTACGTATCCTAAGACCTTTTTTCCTTCTTTTTCAATCAAGCTGTCCGATTCCAACACCAAATAGGCTGCAGCCTCCCCCAAGTTGAGTCCCTTGCGGTTTTCATCAAAAGGGGTGTTATACGTATCCGATAAGATCATGAGTGTTTTGAACCCGTTGATGGTAAATTTTGAAAGACTGTCGGTTCCACCGACGATCACACGGTCTAATTGCCCCGATCTGATCATACGGGCCCCTAGCATAATGGCGTTGGCCGCTGAGGAACAAGCTGTACTAATGGTGGTGGAAAAACTTTCTTCCAGTCCTAAGCTATGGGCAATTTTTTGGGTAGAATCTCCAGCGTGCAATCCGTTGATATGGTGCCATTCGCTATCGTCTTCAAAATACTGATAGAAGTATTGCTCCGACTTATCCATTCCACCGACCGTTGTTCCCGAAACCAAGCCTGTTCTGCAATCGTTCATTTCGGTAATACTTGCATGGGTTACCGCTTCTTTTGCTGCAATGGCACCGATTAACGCGGTGCGGGACCATGAATTTTCAGGAAGCCCCAATTGTTTTTCCAACGCGGCATTGGTGGCGGAAATCTCACCCACCATTATTTCATTTTTATGAATGGTGTCGATATGGGATATTCTTGATATACCCATCTTTTCGGAAATAAGCGATCGGTAGTTTTCGGTCACATTCTTACCAATGGCCGAAATCATTCCCATTCCCGTAATTGCCACCCCTTTGCCCATCCCAGGTTTCATCTTAAAAATTCAACCGTAAAAATACGAATATCCTTATTTAAAAATGGGATATGAGCCGCCTATAGTAGACGTGATAGGTTTTTTAAGGGAAAGTTTGGCAAAAGCCGATAAGCCTTACCGGAATCAGAAATTCAAATGGTGTTTCTCGAAAGACGGGATTTAAGAAGTCTGATGCTGCTCGATGTAGTTAGCCATCGTTTCGACCGATTCGAAGATTTGGCGACCTTCCTTGGGATCTGCCAACTTGATACCATAGTCTTTATCGAGCATCACGATCAGTTCAAGGGCATCTATGGAATCCAATCCCAGACCTTCCCCGAAAAGGGGGTCTTGGTCCCCGATTTCATCGACCGACATGTCTTCCAAGTTTAGTTGCTCTATGATTTTTTCCTTCAGTTCTAACTTTAGATCTGCCATGGGGTCTGGTATAATTGGTTTATTTTTTCCTTCGAATGGGCAAAAATACCATTCTTTGCTACAACGTACAAAAAGGCATCATATTTTTCGTCATCCATATCTACCCATCCGCACAGCACCTTTTCGGCCCTCCCCATATCAAGTAGACTGCTCGCATAATCATGTAAATAGGCAGCTTGAAACTGTTCGAAAACGAAAAAAGCATTTTCTGAAAACAGCTGATGTTTAATACTTATTTCCCCTAAACAGATATTGGGTAGTGTATATACAAAAACGGCAGGGCTTGGATAATACCCATTCTCATTTTCGATGCTTTTTTGATGTTTACGGTCGGTATCTAAACTGGCGGCACGGTTCGATAATACAAGAGCCGTATTCTTTTCGGTGTCCGAACTAAGTAACAGGTCTGAAGCAATGAACGCCAGTTTACTCAGATGATCCATCTTAAAAAATTTTGAATAGTCAAGATCCAGGGTTTTATAGGCAGCTTTTATAAAGGTTTTGAAGTCGGTTTCACCATTGCTGTACAAAGATTCACCGTTGCGCCAAATCGCTCCATTCTGTATATGACAGTATTCCTGTATGAAGTAGCTCGTTTTCATTACAAGAAAACTTTTTTGAAAATGGCCGCTGTATTACAACCTCCAAAACCAGAAGCCGTTTTTAGAAAAGTGGTCATCTGTTTGGGTGTTGTTGTCTCTATTATGTTGAGCGGTTGGGAGACCCCTAGCTCTTGGAACCCTTTGGAAGCAAACAGGGTGTTTTGATCAAGAGAATGCATGCCCAGAATAGTCTCTAAAAGACCGGAAGCTCCCAAAGTATGTCCAAAATAACCCTTTAAACTATTTATAGGAGTTCCCTGTAGTCGGGCGCGGTTAAAAGCAATTGCTTCCATTTCGTCGTTGAATTGCGTTGCCGTGCCATGGGCCGAGATACAATCGATTTCGTTCGCATGCAGGCCTGATTGTTTCAAAGCTGCCTCGATACTTCGAAACAAGCCTTCCCCTGTTCGCGAAGGTCCTGAAATATGGTTGGCATCATTGCAAGATGCCTCTCCTAAGAGTACAACCGATTCTTTGGCCAGCAATGCTTTGTCTTTGGTGACCAATACACTGGCGCCTACTTCCCCAATATTAATGCCGGTTCGATTTTTGTCGTATGGGCGGCAAGGTTCTTCGCTCAACGCCTGAAATGCTTGAAAGCCTGAAAGAATAAACTTGGTCACCAAATCACCGCCGGCTACGAAAACATGATCGTAGGTTCCTTGCAAAACAAACCGTTTGGCAACCGCTAACGCCAAGACCCCGGAGACACAGGCGTTGGAAAGAACAACGGCCTCATTTTGAAAACCGAAAAATGTACGTATTTTTTCCCCTAACCTACTTAGGTAGGCCCTACTTTCCGGGAAAGGGTTTTGAGGTTCCAGGGCATCGATATTGCCCTTGGTAGTCGAAACGATCAAGCCTACCCGATCGGTCAATTTCAACTGGGAAGCCTTGATGGTTTCTTTAAGTGATAGAATTAATAGTTGCTCCAAACGGGTATAGGCCTCTTTGGGCTGTAACTCCATAAAAGTATTTTGAAGCACATCGGAATCAATTCTAGAGGTGCAAATAGGGTGTGGCAATATTTCTGCATCGGAAACGGAGCGCAGACCGGTACTTTCGTTTCTGATATTCTCGACGGCATCTTTAGCATCTAAACCGTAACCGGACACAATGTTGTTATGTGATAGATAGACACTATGCATCTAAAAGCCCCATTTTTATTTTCCACTTCCTGAAAAACTCGGGAATCAGCAATGAAAGCTCACCGCCCAATTCAACGAATACTTGTACCGTCTTACCAGTGCATACCACCACGCCTTCGGGATTTCGGATTTCGTAGCTAAAAATCATTTTAGCTGCCGCAGAATCTACATAAGTGGTCTTAATGGTAGCAACGTCACCATAGGTGAGCGGCAATTTGTGTTCGCAACTCGATGATACGATCGGGGTTGAAAAATTGTGTGCTTTTTGGTCTAAATAAGAAATACCATGATGCCGGCCAAAGGCTTCCCGGCCATCTTCGAAGTATTGAATGTAATTGCCATGCCATACGATTCCCAACGGGTCGGTCTCTGCAAACCGTACCCTTACTTTGCTTGTAAAACTGATTTCTTTTAGGGTTTTAGACGGCATTTTTTTTGGCATTATAGAATAAAGCGATTAAGGTGGTCACTATAAAAAAGGTAAACAACAAGGCAATTTCTGGAATTAGTTCCCTAAGGCCTACGTTTCGCAAAAATACGTCATAAAAGGCATTGAGCCCCCAATTCATTGGGGATAGATTTGATAGGGTCTGCATAAACCGGGGCATGGCGAATACGGGGACCCACACCCCGCCAATTGCTGCAAGTATCACTACAAAAGTAGCGGCAAACGGAGCCGATTGTTCCTGGGTCTTGGCAATAGTGCCTACTAACAGTCCTAGACCTACCGCTGCGAGACCTGCAAAAAAAGCCACTAGGAACAACAACGGTAACTTGCCCGAAACATCCAATTGGGGCAACCCGATCAAAGGAAAAAGATACATACCGACCAGCAGCATGAGCGTAAATTGAACAAGCGCTACCAACACATAAACCAAGGTTTTTCCTCCTAAGACCGTTGCGTAAGACACGGGTTGTGTTCGAAGACGAATCATGGTGCCCAGATTTTTTTCGTTGACCATATTGATGCCCAAGGGGAGCATAATGAAGAAAATCGCAAAGAGTGTCCAGGCAGGGATATTGTGCTGTGTAGAATTTGGAACCATCGGTTCTTGCCCTGTATCTGGATTTATTTCGGTGAAGGATATAAAGTGCTCCGTATCAAAAATGACCTCTGATTCATCATCGGTCAATTGTTCCTGAAAGGCTTTGTAAATAGTCTTGCTTTCGATTTCAGAAATCATTTGGTCGATGCTGCTACGAACCGATGTCTTAAACGACTGCTGAGCGGCCGGGTCAAAGTAGAGTCTAACTTCCTTGGGGCTCCATTTAGATTTTACGGATGCGGTGCTTTCTTCCCCAATTCCGAATCTTGAAAGCATCGTTTCTACATTTTCGCGTACTTTTTGGTCGAGACCGCTTGTGAGGTCTTCCGGAATTACAAATGCCAGTTGATATTTTCCTTTTTGCACCAAGCTTTGGGCCTCTTTTTCGTCGGTGGCCATTACCACTTCGAAGAGATTGGAATTGTCTAAGTTCTCTCGGATATTTTGGGAAACATGTCCTTGATCTTGATCGACAAGCAGTATCGGAATCTTCGATACCTCCAAGGTCTTAAAAGTACTGTCCTGGATGGTGGTAATGGTGATGACCAACAGAAGGGGCATCAAGAACAGCACTGCCAGCCCGCCTAAGTCTCGAGTAAGCAGTAGGAACTCTTTGTATGCAGATGCCCAGAGTTTAAACATAATCTCTTAAGGCTTTGCCGGTAAGTATCAGAAAAAGATCTTCAAGATGGTGGGCGCCCTCCTGTGCCGAGATCAGCTTCTTGGGTTGCCCTTCACAAATTAGTTCCCCATGATCTATGATAGCCACTCGTGTACAGAAATTTTCCGCTTCGTTCAAATGATGTGACGTATAGATAATGGTAGTGCCTTGGGCATTTAGTTTTCTAAGGTAGTTGAGTATCACGGTCCTTGATTGTACATCGACCCCTACGGTAGGTTCGTCAAGAAATAATACTTCCGGTCGATGTAAAAGCCCTGATAGGAGGTTCAATCGTCTTTTCATTCCCCCTGAAAACGTTTTTGTCTTTTTATGGGCGAAGTCGGTAAGTCCCACTATTTCAAGTTGCTGGTCAATGGTATCTTTCAACAATTTTCCTCTTAAACCATACATACTTCCAAAGTACGACAGATTTTCAAAAGCACTCAAGCTAGGGTACAGGGCGTATTCTTGCGGAACAATACCGATACGTTGTCTCAGTTTGTTTTTATTGGTTCGATAGTTCAAACCACCAATGGAAAAACTTCCCGAGCTAGGCTTTAACAGGGAGCAAAGCATCGATATCAAAGTGGTTTTTCCTGCTCCGTTCGGACCCAATAGTCCGAAAATTTCCCCTTCGGCAATTGATAAATCCAAACTATGAACCGAAAAATCAGTGGCACCCTTATATTTTTTGGAAAGTCGGGATATTTGAATCATTGATTTCTCGAGGTCTTTTTGTCGTCAAAGCCCTAGCTATATCGCTCGCTTTAACTTTCTGAAAAAATCGGCTTCTCTATTGCCGATAGCTTCTAATTGATCAGCTACTTTGTTGTACCCATCTTCTTGTACACTTCTGTTTTTATAAAGTCGGGATGCATCTAAGGCAAAGTCGCGCCATTGGTCTCCTATTTCGGTCATTTCCTTTGATAGTTCGGAGAGTTTACCGTTCTTCAAGAGGGCACTGGCTTCCTGAAGAAAAGCAGCGTAGATATACCGGAATCCGCCACCACCTGTACCGATTTCCTCTTGCATTCGTACAATCTGTCCTAAATAGTGGTTCGTTTTTTTACTTCCAAGTTTTTTAGGCCACTTCCGAATCATTTTTGCTACTGTTTTTACCCCTTTTGCGCCTACAATGGGTACGGGGGCCAGCATCT
Source organism: uncultured Flavobacteriaceae bacterium (assembly GCA_947493175.1). Lineage (GTDB taxonomy): Bacteria > Bacteroidota > Bacteroidia > Flavobacteriales > Flavobacteriaceae > Pelagihabitans. The sequence goes on from CANLQD010000004.1 coordinate 374,469, forward strand.
CGCGACAGGTATGTTTAATACCTTTTTTAATGGCCTTTTCTAGCTCCAGTGTCTCAGGAAAGGCGATAGGGTAGTACATATGGCCGTTCGGGGCAAAAGGACCTTTTGCATAGCGCACTTTTTCCAATTGTTTGTCGGTAAGGGTCGTAACATGTTGCATTACGGGATCACTGATCAGGTAGTTGTCGTTTTCTTTTCCATAGACCACTAGGTTGTGCGCATTAAAATGGAAACGGTATTCGTCGGGAAAATAAACGAGGTTGTACACACCTACTTGCAGCCCAACCGGGTTGTTTTTCTGAAGGTTTTCGTCGAGTCTCGCTCTTGCTTTTTCAGGATCCTTAAATTTTTCGCGCTTTATTTTGATACCTACCCTTTTCGCAAAACGATTGAAGATAAAGCCGGCCATTGCCCTATAGGTAATCAACGGCGCATAATTGATTTTAACAAAAGGAATATAACAGAACAGCAAGCCAGAACCAATTCCGAATACCATAGGCTCACTTACCTCGTAGCCATTGTGCTTCATTAGGTTGGAAACCACACCATTTTCACAATGGGCCGATTGTTGGTGTTCAAAATCTATTTTCATGAATCTGTAAGCTCTATGTTTTTTAACTGTTCGACACTGATGTCGAACACCTCGGCATATTTTTGAAGCGCCTTTTGGCTTAGTTTTTTGAACACCGAGGGCTTGAAATGTCGTTTTACCCGCCATTGCCACATGCCTACGTAACTGGCAAGTATCGGAAGCTCCATTTTACATACTTCCATATAATACTCAATAGGACTTGTTTTATTTTCCAAAACCCGTTGTTTGGCATCGGCAATTCTTTCTTCGATGACGCTGAGTGCATTATTAAGCGCTATAGTCTTGGCTTCCCACCCAGAACTTAGGGCAGTGGTATAGTTGCCCTGATCGTCAACGGCATAACAGAGTTCCTTGCCATGCTCTTCCTTAAAAAAGCTTTTGTCCTGTGGTACTTCTTCTTTTTTCACGAACGGATGATATTATTGGTGTATTCCCTGCACCAAAAAATTAAAAGTACAAGCTACGATTAATTCTTCTTTTCTAAAAGTGGTCGATGCTATCGTACAAAGGCTAAATGCATCATCATCATACCTCGTTAGCAACTTCCCCTTCGTGATGATTTGCTCATGTACCTTGGGTAATTGAAAAATCTCTATTTTTTTGATGGCGCTAATGTAAGCTATTGCCTTTCCGATCTGTCTGTTGTTTTCGAAATCAAATGCATAGCTTTGTGCGACAATGGCAGCACTACTCTGGGCGGCATTTTCAATAAGTCCCGATTCTGAGAGTCGTTGGCCCCGTAAAAAAATACAATCTGGTTCGATATCGAAAGAAGTCTCCACGGAACATGCATCGAGATAGGTCATGCAAGTAGTCATTAACATAGGTTTCCTATGCGGTAGATATTTTCTGAGATCGATATTACGGCGTACCTGTTTCATCTAACTGGCCAATGCCGTTTTCATTTCACTTTGGGCTAACACCCTATTTTCTGAGACCACTTTGGTACTAACCAAAGTAATGCCCATGATATCATGAAGTATTTCTACCGTAGTCTCTAGTTGGGAACCCACTTTGGGCAGCGATAACACTTCTGCCTTTTTGATGGCGCCAATATACCCGATAGGAGCGGTTTTTTTATTCAGATAATACTTATAACCAGTGTGAAGTGCAACGGTCTGTGCCATGTTTTCTATAAGACCTGGGGCTAGGAATCTGTTTTCAAAAACGAATAAGTTGTCTTGTGGAACTGTAAAGCCAGCTACGATTTTAACCTCGGAAAAGTAATGCAACGCATCAACCATAACAAAAGGAGGCTTCTGCGGAATTAGGCTTTGAAGGAAGTCGACATCCGTTATATGCTCTTTTAATAAATTCATTCAATGAACCGTTAAATAGGCGTAGGTATAGGAGAAACGGGCACTTTCGGGGACAAATAGTAAGATTTTTTCCCCTTTTTTGAGTTTTCCTGAATTCACTAGCTCCTCCAACATGATGTAAATCGATGCTGAACCAATATTACCGACCTTTTCAAGATTTAGGAACCATTTTTCCCAAGGCATTTCGACACCCTTATTTTTCATCTCGTCATAGAACCCTTGTTTGAAATAGTTCGATGATATGTGAGGTAGATAGTAATCAACATCTTCCGGGGAAATACCATGCTTGTCATATGCCTTTGTAAGGCTGTCAACTGCTTTTTCCAGAATATGCTCTCCCAGTAGCTTTACATCTTGCTTTACTGAGAAAATGGACTGCTTGCCCCACTGTTCTGCCGGGTACTCGCTCCATGGCTTTAAACTTCCATCGGCTAGTTTTTCACCCCCGGAATACATACAGGTTTCCATTTCGAATGCATAAGAATAGCCTTCCATCCACTCTATTTTTAGAGAAACAGGCCCATTAGGTACATTCTCTAGCAACACGGCACCTGCTCCGTCGGAAAGCATCCACCTTAAAAAATCTTTCTCAAAAGCCAAAATAGGATTGGCCTCCAATTGATTTAAAGTTACCATTTCTTCTTCGAAAATAGTTGCCCGAAGCCGTGATGATGATCGTTCAGACCCCGTGCAAATGGCATTGTTGACCTGTTCTGATTTTACGGAAAGATACCCAAATTTAAGCGCATTCATTCCAGAACAGCATACGCCGGAAGCCGAGTTGATTTCCAGATTTCCGTTTTTCAATAGACCGTGCACCATGGCGGCATGTGAAGGTAATAATTGATCAGGGCTCGAAGTACCACAAGAAAGCAATTGCATGTCTTTTACGGTAAAAGTATCATCACACAGGTTGTGTATGGCCTGTTCGGTCAGCTGGGCGTTGTTATGGGTAACCGCCCCATTTTCATCAATGGCATAGTATCTGGTTTTGATCTGGTTGCTTCTTAGTACGATATTTTTCGACCTTGAAGGTTTTCCATTTAAAAGACCCAACCGTGCTTCCATTTGGTCGTTCCCAACGGGTTCGTTCGGTAAAAATTTGGCTATTCTGGTAATATAAACGTCTTTCATAAAGAAATGCCCCTGCTTTTGTGTTGATACGTAAAAAACCCCTCAACCTGCACCATCATCTTGTTCGGGCTTTTGGTCTTGCCAACTGTATTTTCCTATTTTAAATCAACGGAGGAATAGTATTTAATATCCTTTTGTATTTTTCGATATAAAAGCATATAAGTCAGCAAAAATACAATAAAAACGATAGGGGCAATAACCCAAATAGCAAATAGTAGATAGTATTTAAAAGCCTTGAGCCATCTTTTTCTACTCGCTTCTCCGGCCTTGCTTTTTTTCATGACCAATGCAGCCCATTTTGAAAAAATAACATTTCCTCGTTTATCGGTAGGGATAAGTGCTGGCCTTATTTTTACAGCATTTAATTTTAGCAGCTTGTCCTGAAGGTTTGTGTAGTCATCCGTTTTTATCGCCTCTTTTATTGGGTGTCCAAACTTTGTTGCCTCCAAAATGTCTTTTTCCGAAACACCAGGCTTTGGGAAAATACCCCACATACGGTCTTTCTTTCCTTTCAACATCCAGTATTCAATGGTGATAACACTGATATGGTTGATGTTCCTGTCAGTCAACGCAACATTGCCTACCAAATGGGCATCGCATTCCAATAACAAGCGTTTTAGTTTTTCTTGCGCCTGATACCACATGTTACGAGCTCCTATCACAGTCACCACCGGCGTATCCTTTAAAAGCTTCTTAGCTGCTTCGGATTTTAAAAATGAATTTACGGGAATAGAGGGAGATAGATACCAAACTTGGTGGCCCAAGATAATCAAATCGTATTTTTTGTTCAATACTTCGGGTTCGGGAGCATTGATTCTATGAGGAATCTGAAGAAAAGAATCGGGAAAGGCATCTAAAAAATCTTCTTCTTTCCATGGGAAAGCAAATGGTTTTTCTAGAACAATTTCATGGTAGGTGATATGAATGTCGGTTTCCTTAACGGTCTTGACGATGTTCTGGATAATATCGAACAATTGTCCGGTTTGGGAGTAATAGATGACCAGTACTTCTTTCATGGTTTGTTTTTATCGTTCCAAAAATCAAAATAATTGAACCATTGCAACGGATATTTTTCCAAAATCCACTCCAAATTTTGAGTATACTCCTTTAAAAGCGCCCCTGCATCCCTTTTTTTGGCGGTCGAAGTTCTTGCATAGAGATGGTATTTTTTTTTGGATTCTTTCATTACGTATACGAACAACACCGGTACTTTGAGCCGGGAAGCCAATAAAAAAGGTCCTAAAGGAAATTTGGCGGCTTTTCCCAATAGCTCCTCTTCCTGATATTTGGAACCTTCTAAGAAACGATCTCCCGTAAAACACACCAACTCCCCTTTGCTCAAGGCATTATGAATTTCAAAAATGTGAGACATATCTTCCTTTACCAAGATAAATTTTACATTCGACTTGGCTTTTACGGTCTCCATATACGACTTGATCTGCTCGTGTTCGGTATCCCAGGTGACCACGCTTATTTGGGAAATTTCGCTAACGTCTTCCAGAAAGTATTCAGAAACTTCAAAATTACCGGCATGGGCACTTAAAAGGATGCCTCCTTTCTTTTGTTCCAGTAGGCGATGGATATTCTCGATACCGTCAAATTCATACGTAAAGCGCTGTCTAAAACCTGCCGAAATAGTCGCACGGTCAATGAGAGTCTGGCCAAAAGTATAGTAGCTCCCATAAACGTTAAAGAGGCTTTTTATTTTTGAATAGCCCTGACGTCTATAAAGATAATAATAGATGGCCTTCGAACTCTTAAAGGAAAAAAGACAAAAATAGAGTACTACGAAGTGTAGTAATAGGTAAGACGCATTGAGGCCAAGGTATTTAATGAAGAAAATATAAATACGATATCCTAAGACCGTACCTCTGGATTTTCCTTCCCACTCCACTGCCATTTGTCATGGTTGTTTTGATGGATCAGTCGAGCTTTTTTTCAATCAAATCGTAGAAGTCTTGAAGGGTAACGATGTTGACAAAATCATCGCCTACCAATTTTACTCCGAAGTTGCTTTCAACAGCTACTACAAGATCAACAAAATCCAGGCTGTCCAGACCTACGGATTCCTTCAAATTCGCACCGGGAACCAACTCATCGGCATCGACCTCGAATTCTTCGATAAGGAATGCATCGATTTTCTCAACAATGTCTTGTTTGGTCATTATCATTTTTCGCTAGCATTTTTTTATAATCAAGGCGGAGTTGGTACCTCCGAACCCAAAAGAGTTGGACAAAAATACGTCAATTTTTTTATTTAACGTTTTGTTAACGATGTTTAATTTAGCTGAGACTTCATCTGGATTTTCCAAATTTATGTTGGGTGCGATGAACGAATGTTGCATCATCAGTATCGAATAAATGATTTCACTTGCGCCTGCCATCCAACACTCATGGCCGGTCATTGATTTCGTGGAGCTGACATAGGGATTACCCAGTTCAAATACTTCTAAAATAGCCTTTGCCTCATTGGCATCGCCTACAGGGGTAGAAGTGGCATGTGCATTCACATAATCTATATCAGAAGCCTTCATGCCTGCTTGTTCCAGCGCACGGGTCATGGCGCGTGAGGGCCCCTCGACGTTGGGTGTTGAAATATGGTCTCCGTTCGAAGAAAAGCCATAACCCACGATTTCCCCTAAAATAGGGGCGCCCCTTTGAACGGCCGATTCATAACTTTCCAAAACCAATGAAGCCCCGCCACCACTGGGTACCAGCCCATTTCTGTCCTTGTCAAAAGGCCGGGAAGCCTTTTGTGGGTCGGTTTCATGCATGGCAAAGACGCCTAAGCCATCAAAACTGCCAAAAGCCAAATGATTTATTTCCTGGGCACCTCCGGCAATGATACAATCTTGTAGGCCGCTTTTTATCAGGTGATAGGCCGTTCCGATGGAATGGGATCCACTTGCACAGGCGGCACTAATGGTAAAGTTGACGCCTCTGAGTTTAAATATGGTCGACAGGTTCATAGTTACGGTAGAGTTCATAGCTTTAAAAATAGCTCCTGAACCTACCAAAGTAGTATCTTTCTTTTCCCGCATGATATCGATCGATTCAATGACCGATCGTGCAGTACTATCGTTTCCGAAAATAATACCGACTTCGTTTTGATCTAAATACGTTTGATCTATCTGGGCATTTTTAAGTGCTTCGAGTGTCGCTATATATGCGTATTGGGCCTCTTCGCCCATACTGATTCGCTGCCTTCTGGTTAGCAGCCCTTTGAGATTGGGTTCTTCAACAGCCCCGGTAAGGGGGGATCGATAGCCAAAATCGGCCCGTTGCTGATCATATATAATACCTGAACGGCCCTCGTAAAGAGAGGTTTTCACCTCTTCGAGATTCTTGCCGATGCAAGAATAAATGCCCATTCCCGTAACAACCACTCTTTTCATGCCCTACTCTTAAAAGATACTACGAATAAATACCACCGTTGATATTAATGATTTCGCCCGTGATATAGGACGATTTCGATGATGCTAAAAAAGAGACCAAGTGTGCGACCTCTTCGGGCTTGCCAAAACGATTTGCGGGTACCATCTTTTTTAATTCCGCTTCGTTGAGTTCACTCGTCATATCGGTTTTTATGAATCCAGGTGCAACGGCATTTACAGTAACGTTTCTTTTGGCAACTTCTTGTGCGAGCGCTTTGGTCGCTCCAATAACAGCGCCTTTTGCGGCCGAATAATTGGTCTGGCCGGGCGTACCTTTTAGTCCGGACACCGAAACCATATTGATAATTCGACCGTATTTATTAACCAATAACTTCTGTATCAAGGCATTGGTTACATTGTAAAACCCGTTTAAACTGGTATTGATGACGTTGGACCAATCTTCGGGCGGCATCCACATAAAAAGACCGTCCTTGGTAATGCCAGCATTGTTCACCAAAACTTCTACTACGCCATTTTTATTGTTTTCATACCAAGCTTCTAAAGCGGTTTTAACGTTTTCGCCATCGGCCACGTTAAATTGGATCAATTCACCTTTGCCTCCCGAAGCTTCCACCAATCGGAGGGTTTCTTCGGCCGCCTTCTTATTACTGTTGTAGTTAATTAAAATTTGATAGTCCAAGTCTTTTGCCAATTGCTCGCAGATGGCACGGCCAATACCACGGGAACCTCCCGTGACCAGCGCGAATTTTTCTTTTTCATCTTTTGCATTTGCCATAGTCGATCCTTTTATTTAGCGGTTAGCGAGAATCCCTCAGCATTTTCGAACCACTTGTTCCCAATAAGGTTTCCTCTGGTATCTAGATAACCCCATTTACCTTTTAACTTTACCCTGGCAATACCGTTATTGAACCCAAAGTTTAGTTTTTTTGCATTGATTTCAACCGGTCTGACCTGATACATGAAATACGCTGCAGGAATCCTTATATTTCCGCTAGTATCGATGAATCCCCATTTTCGGTCTACCAATACTGCGGCCAAGCCGTCATCACTAAAAGGTTCCATTTCATCAAAATAATAGTGCCGTACCAGTTTACCTTCTTCATTGACCAACCCCCATTTTCTTCCGTCACTAACCGGGGCAAGACCCTTATTAAAGGCTTTCGCTGCGTAAAAAGAAGGTTCTATGATCCACTCTCCTTGGGCATTTACGAATCCAACCTTTCCTTTTGCTTTGGCCGGTGTCAGAGAGGCATCATATTTAAAGTCCCATAGCTGTTTTGCATTTTGAACAGGGACGAAGTTTCCATTTGAAACGATGCCTAAAGTACCATTTAGGTCTGCCCATACCCCAATTTTGCTATAAAAGCCTATTTTATCATATTTTACAGGTATATAAATACCACCTTTGTTATCGACCATACCCCATAGTTCCCCTTGTCGTACTTGTGCATAACCATCAATAAATGGCTTTATTTCATCATAAATCGGTTGGGTAACGATGGTGCCTTTTGTATTGAATAACCCTAGTTTATCATCTTTTTTGAAAAAGGCAATACTGTCTCTAAAACTATAATATTTATCTGCCTCGGGCGCATCAAGTGTTTCCCCTGAAATATTGATGTACATCCATTTCTTATCGGTCTCCACAAGCGCCCATCCTGAATTGAAATCTTTGACTCTTTCAAATCTAGGTGTAACGACCCATGCTCCGGAAGGGTCTATAAATCCCCACTTTTTGTTTTCTTCAGCTCCGGCATAGCCTTGAGAAAATCCCCTTGCATGTTTAAATTGAGCAGGAATTGCATAAGAGCCGGAAGTATCGATATATCCGATTTTTCCCTTTTCGGAAATAAAACCTAGCGCCTGACCTTGGTTGGCCACAGGTATCATGAAAAGGATAGTCAGAAATAAATACTTCATAAATAGGATTACATTTTTTCGAAACACCTCTTCTGAAAGGAATCTTCTACTGAATTATTTAATAGATACGAACGGCTCCGCATTCTCAAACCATTTATCGCCGAGCAAAGCGCCTTTCTCGTCGAGAAACCCCCATCCTTTCTTGGTCTTTACCCGTACCAGCCCATCTCGAAAACCTTTTTGCTGTTTTCCTGCCAGAAAAGCAAGTCCTGCGGTAATGTCGTACTCCATGGGGATCACCAAGTTTCCGGTCTTGTCGATAAAACCCCACCTTTTTTCTTTTACGGGAGCGAGTCCATCTACAGAAAAAACCTCGGCATCCCGATATTTAAAATCAACGACCGTTTCTCCCTTTTCATTTATAAATCCCCATAATTTACCGTTGGCTGCCGGTGCCAGTCCGCCAGAAAATGCCCTTACCTTGTCAAAGGTAGGTGCAATGATCCATTCACCTTGGTTGTTTACAAAGCCGACTTTCTTATCCTTTCGCGCATAGGTAAGCGATGCATCGCCATAGAATCCCCAAACTTTGTCCGCCCCTTCAATAGGGTAAAAGGTCCCCTCTCTAATAATTCCGAAGGCACCATTTTTTTTGGCTTCTACCCCTGATGGATGGTATTCGTTGCCCAACTCTTCATATTCGACGGGTATGACCGTTTCTCCTTTTGTATTGATCATGCCCCAATACACCCCTTTTTGTACTTTGGCATGGCCATTTCTGATTTTTTTAATGCTTTCATAGGTCGGTTCTACTAGTAGTTGCCCGTTGGTGCCTAATAGCCCTACCTTGTCCAGTTTTTTATAAATGGCCGCCCCATCCTTAAAATCATAGTATTTATCGGCAGCAGGTACCTCTAAACCTTCACCTGATTTCTGAATGTACTGCCATTCGCCATTCTTATTGACCAATGCGATACCCGAGTTAAAATATTTTACTTTTTCGTACTGAGGCTCGATCGTCCACTGCCCCGATGCGTTGATAAAGCCCCACAAATCATCCTTTTGCGCTGCTGCCAGACCATCTGAAAAGCTCTTGGCCTTCTTGAATTGAGGTTCTATTACATAGTTGCCCGATTTGTCGATATAGCCAAAACGATCCCCTTCCCTTACTAGGGCAAGGTCTTGGGCGTATGAAAATGTTACTGCGAACAACAGCATTGAAACAAAAGTGTAAACCGTTCTCATGATTTTTTATTTTGATGGTTGATAATATAGTTCTTAACAGCGTTGACGTAAGGATACATTACGGTATCTTCCTTGAATGGGGGAACTATATTTCGGACGGCATCATACATATTTTTGGTTTTGGTCGATACCTTATCCTGTACTTTTAAGTATTCAATGGCTTGTACCACTGTAATCATTTCGATGGCCATGATTTCAAAGGCGTTTTCGATTACTTTTTTCGTAATCAACGCGGCATTCGTGCCCATACTTACAATATCTTGGTTGTCATTATTATTGGGAATGCTATGAACATACATCGGGTTCGACAGCATTTGATTTTCTGCGGTGGTCGATGTTGCCGTAAACTGTACTCCCTGCATGCCAAAATTCAACCCTAGGGTCCCTAAGTTTACAAAAGGAGGCAGAATATCGTTTAGTTTCGAATTTAGCAAATAGTTCAACTGGCGTTCTGCCAACATACCTAACTTGGTCACTACGATTTTTAGTTTGTCCATTTCCAAGGACACATAGTCCCCGTGAAAGTTGCCGCCATGATACACATGCTGTTTGTCGACATCGACAATAGGGTTGTCGTTGGCCGAATTAACCTCCTCGATCATGATGCGCTCAACATCGTTCAATGTGTCCAAAACAGGCCCTAATATCTGTGGTACACATCGTAAGGAATAGTACTCCTGTACTTTTTCTTCGAATACCTGCACTTCATCGGTGGCCACGTACAAATGGTGTTCCCTTTTTCTTGTCAAGGTACTGTCTTTCAAATGGCTTCGCATGGATCGTGCGATTTCCCGTTGACCCAAGTGCTTTTTAGTCTCGTTAATTTCTTGGCTTAAATGGTCATCATAGGCTTCTACGATTTCGTTAATGGCCGATGAACAACTAATCATCCATTCCAACAAGCGCCGTGTGTATATGGTATTAACAACCCCGATACCGGTCATGACCGAGGTGCCGTTGATCAGCGCCAACCCCTCGCGTAATTTTACCTGAATGGGGTTGATGCCCTCCGTTTCGAATACTTTCGAAGTTTTCTGGCGTTCCCCTTCGTAAAAAACTTCTCCTTCCCCGATCAATACCAAGGCCAAGTGCGCCAATTGAACCAAGTCGCCGCTGGCTCCGACCCCCCCATGTTCATAGATAAGAGGTGTTATGTTTTTATTGATCAATGTGGTCATCACCTCGATTACGGATCGGTGTACTCCCGAATTTCCCAGACTTAGGGTATTAAGGCGCGCTAGCATGGCTGCCTTTACATATTTTGGGGGAATGGGTTTTCCGGTTCCCGAGGCATGGCTGCGAATCAAATTGTACTGTAGCTGAATGGTCTCGGAATCTTTTATTTTGTATTGCGCCATGGGACCAAAACCAGTGTTGACCCCATAGATAATCTTGTTCTTTGAAAATTCCTTTAAAAAACCAAAGCTTTTTTCGACGGTATCGAATACACTTTCATCAACTTCTATCGGTTCTCCATCAAAAATAGTACTGTAAAAATCTTGTATTCCTAGCTTTCCTTTAATTTTCGGCATGTATGGTTGATTCTGTCGGGTATAAGTAATACTTTAGTAAATAAAAATAGGGATTTTGGTTGGCAAATTTATAACAATTAGTGAATCTATCTCTTTATTTTGAGTAACATGGATCAAAACGGATAAACGTGTTCACGTGTCTTCTGTGCATTGTTCCTTTACACCAACCTAAAACCGACTTATGAAAAATGAGAACGTTGATGTGTTGATCATTGGTGCCGGACCTTCAGGCTCAGTGGCGGCGGCTTATCTGCACAAACAGGGATTTCGTATCAAAGTTGTTGAAAAGAATCAATTTCCACGTTTTGTCATTGGGGAAAGTTTAATTCCAAGGTGCATGGATCATTTTGAGGCGGTCGGACTTTTACCCTGTCTAGAGGCAAAGGGTTTTGAAATTAAGGGAGGTGCTCGGTTCATGAACGATAAGGGCGTTGTGTGCAATTTTGATTTTAGTGAGAAACACGGAGAAGGTTGGGATTGGACATGGCAAGTGCCACGCGCCGATTTTGATGTTACGCTTACCGATGAGCTTCAAAAATGGGGGGTCGATATTGATTTTCAAAAAGAGGTAGTGGAAGTTGATTTCGCCGATGATGGCCACTCGACCACGACCATAAAGGATGCCGAGGGAACCCTTTCAACTATTTCTGCACGGTTTATTATCGATTCCAGCGGCTGGGGAAGGGTATTGCCCCGTTTACTTGATTTGGACAAACCTTCCGAGATACCGGAACACGCCACCATATTTACCCATGTAAAAGATGTAAAAAGACCAAAGGGTGAAGAAGGTACCCTGATTACTTTTGATATTATTGATACGGATACCTGGTTGTGGGTCATTCCGTTTTCAAACGGGGACTGTAGTATCGGGTACGTGGGTACCATCGAATATTTGGAGTCCTTCGAAGGGACACCGACGGAGAAATTACAGCAGATGATGCGACTCTCTACCTATTATCGAGACCGTTTCGAAGGTCTGGAGTATCGTTTTGAACCCAAAACGATTAAGAGCTATTCTGCTTCGGTTAAACAGTTGTACGGCAAAGGTTTTGCATTAACGGGAAATAGTGCGGAGTTTTTGGATCCGGTATTCTCATCTGGGGTCACTTTTGCCGCTGAATCTGCTCATTTGTCCGCTCAGTTGATTGCAAGGCAGTTAAAGGGCGAACCCGTAGATTGGCAGACATCCTATACCGATTATATCATGTACGGGGTCAATGTTTTTTCGACCTACGTGAAAGAATGGTACACCGGTAACTTGCAAAAAATCTTTTTCCATAGTACGGTTAACAAGGGCATCAAGGCTCAAATATGCGCCGTGTTGGCGGGTTATGTTTGGGACCGAACCAATCCGTTCGTAAAGAATCATGATCGCTTGGTCAAAACGGTGGCCCACATCGCCGATATGGAGATGGAGCGAGCGATGGGAGACTAAGAGACTGTTTTGAAGTATGTCAGTTATTTTTTTATGCCCCTTTTTGAACGCTATTACGTTAAAATTTTGAATCGTAGCGAATGCTATGCTTAAAAATTCCGCCTTATAGCGCCCTAAAAATGACCTATGACCCCGAGGTTTCGGGGCTAATCACATATTTCAAAACATTTTCTAAAAAGGTTCAAGTTTTCCTATGTAGAAATTTAGAAATCCATCGTCCTAAATCTTCGTAAGCGGTGCCTATTCGAAACCTGTCGGTATCACCACTAACGCCTTCCCCATTTATTATTTCGCTCCTATAAAGGATGTTAGACGGATTGGCCGTTTCATAAATGGAAATGGTAGCTTCCAACTTTGCATGCTCCAATACCACCGTGAGGTAATAACCCGGATAGATCAAATGTGTTTTTACCGAAATGGTATAAAGTGCATCATGATGTTCTTGTTGTGCAGTAATTTTCTTCTTTTTAAGTCGAAAAGAATTGAAGCCTTCGATAAACATAGGCTCAAAATGGTCAGTTCTGTTTTCAAACCATTCTTGTTCAAATCGCTCGCCGGATCCTTTTTCCTGTAGTTCCCTTTTCGCGACTTGCTGTTCCAAATAGTTTTTTTCGGAACCAAAGTTGGGAACTTGAAGGTTATCTGAATATTCGAACGCTACCGTGTAGTCAGTGACGTCGGTAAGATTTTTGATGCTACCCTCAACAGCCTTGAAATTTTGGGAATAGCTGTTGTATATAGGTGTGATGACCAACAAAAGGAGAATAAACTTTTTCATATCACTTGGCGAATGGTTAGATAATGAACTCGTCTTGAGTTGTTGTTTTACCTGCGAATTTCGCATTTTGCACCCTAATTTTGCCTTTTTCAGCTTCCGTAGCTATAGTTACGCAATCAAAAAATGACTTCATTACCGTACAAAAGCCTTCGTTCTCGGTTCCAAACAACAACTCAAGACGAGTTCAATGTGCAAATATCCATCATAAATTAAAAAGACAGGGAAAAATTCTCCCTGTCCTTAATTCTTGTGATAGCTATTTTTCTAAAATGCCTTCTTCGAAATGAGTTTCCCCAACGATTTTGCGGTCTTGGCATAGCCTTCACCTACCCTACTTTCATTACTGTAGTTATTGCCCCATTGGTCTCCCGGCGCATTTTTGCTGCTGACTTCTAACAGTACCTTGTCCTTATTGGAGGTCTCTACAAACCTGAGATTGGTCGTTACCTTTGCGTGTTGTTTCATAATGCCGGCATCCCATCCCGGATAGAGCCATACTGTTTCTACAATCAAGGTATACTTAGTATCGGAAAGATCTTCGGCGAAGTAAATGCCTTGTTCATTGCCTAGGTATTTGTTGATCAATTCAAGAAACTTTGGTTGCCAGATAAGTTCCGGACTACTGTTCCAGGCCTTTTCCCATGTTTTTCCTTTTCCTCTTGCCTTTTCTTCAAGATCGGCAGAACGTTTGGTCATATATTCGTCATTGGTGAGATTGTCTTTCATTAAACGCATATCGTCATAGACGAATTCCACATTGATTTCTTTTTGACCTTTAATAAAGTCAAAACCACCTTGTTCGACTTTCATTTTTTGAGCCTGTACAGCAATAGTCGCTAGACAAATGCAGAGAGTAATTCCTTTTTTCATCATACTATGGTTTGATTTTACTTGATAATCGAGATTACATATTGAACTTCTTTTTAATACCACTTGCGCTTGTAACGCTTTTACGGGGCGGTTTCGGCGAACGAAGCCCTGAGATGGTTTACTAAGAGTTCATGGTCGTAAGGTGTCGAAGTTAACAGAAACAGCTCAGAAATTGAAAAAAATCCTATTATCTATTAGTCGTCTATAGTGGTAAAGACCATTTGTCGAAATTTCCAACCTGTCTCATCATCGACTTGGCCTTGGGTCTGCTTCATTAAAATACCGATGACTTTTTCTTCTGGGTCTGCGAAGTATTGCGTGTTAAAATACCCGCCCCAATCAAAGGTACCCGTGCTTCCCTCACCACCTGCGTCCTGTCCTTGAGGGGTCACCACACCGAAAGCGAGACCGTAGTGCTTGGTTCCCTCTGTAAATTTACCCCCGGTCTGATTGCCCATGATACTCTGTACGGTAGTGCGGCTTAGTATACGGGTGCCGTTGAGCTCCCCGTTGTTTAGATACATTTGTAAAAAGGTGGCATAATCCTTTGCAGTGCTAGAGAGCCCCGCCCCACCTGAGAAAAAGCGCTTGGCACCCTTGATGGGGTAGTCGGTATCGTAGAAGGTAACAGGATACTTTTCCCATTTTCCATCAATTTTATGCTGAACGGTTACGAGGCGATCGTGTTTATTTTCGGGTAAATAGAACCAGGTATCTTCCATGCCCAATGGATCAAAGATGCGTTGTCTTAAGAACTGATCAAAAGGCATGCCTGAGACCACTTCGATAAAATACCCCAGCACATCAAGTCCTTCGCTATATGTGAATTGATCCCCGGGATTGTGGTGTAAGGGAAGCTTTGCGAGTTTTTTTACACTTTCTTCGATGCTGATGTTTTCGGTAGTGAAGAGATCCGTGATGCCCGCCTTTGCGTAGATTTTCTTAAAACGTTCGTCGCCATCGATGACGCCATAACCGATGCCGGAGGTATGGGTGATGAGGTCCCTGATGGTTATTTGGTCTTTGGCGGGTTGGGTCGTATAGGTGGCATCTGCTTCGTTGAAAGTCGCTAGAATTTGCGCTTTCCCGAATTCGGGAATGTATTTGGAGATAGGGTCGTCTAGTTTAAATTTCCCCTCTTCCCATAACATCATTACCGCCGTGGAAGTGATTGCTTTTGTTTGGGAAGCAATTCGAAAGATGGTGTTTTTTTCCATCGCTCTTTTTTGCTCATTTTCGGCCATTCCGTAGGCCTTGTGGAAAACAATTTTACCATGCCTGGCAATAAGGGCCACGGCGCCCGGTAATTTTCCACTTTCAACGGTCTCTTTGAGCATGGCATCGATTTTTGCCAAACGTTGGGGCGATAAGCCCACTTCGTTCGCACTCCCTTCCATCAGTATGGGAGACTTCATTTTCGAAGGGGTTTGGCCCTTTGTTGTAAAGACGAAAAGGCAGAGTAATAAAGTTGCGAGCTTGGTTTTCATAGGGTTCGATTTGAATTAGGCTGTTTGAAAAACGGCAGCGGTCTACCGGAGTGGACAAGGTAAAAAAAATCCGCCTCAATAAAAATTGCTACCTTAGGGTATGTTCAAAAGCTCCAAGAGTGGTTTACATCATTTAATGGAGGAAACCACTTGGTTTATAAATCACTTGTGCTATGATCTTTCAAGTCTGTTATTGACCCAAATTCAAAATGTCACTGATCGATTTTTATAATGCTGTTTTAAATGAGAACGGGAAACCTAGTGACTTTCCCGTTTCCATTGAGCATATCGATTTTAAAAAAGGGGATGTCATTACAGACTACGACGAAGTAGAGAATTTCGTTTATTTCATCAACAACGGCCTGGTAGAGTTAAGTATCATCAGTTATACAAGTGAAAAAATCATAGACTTTTTCTTCGAAAACGAGATGGTGGCAAGTTTGACCTCTTTTTTGTTACAGTCGGCAAGTGATGTAAAATTAACAGCGTTACTGGATTGTAGGTTGGAAAGGGTGAATTACAGCGACTTGATGCATGCGTACGACCATGATTTGGGGATGAACAAGTTTGGAAGAAAAATTATGGAAGGTGCTTACATCCGAAAATCGAATAGGGAGAAAGCACTCCTGACGAAAACCGCAGAGGAAGTCTATACCGAAATGTTTGAAAAGCAACCCAAATACATCTCTTATATTCCAGTGAATAAAATTGCCAAATACCTGGGCATCCATCCAGAAAGTCTAAGCAGAATTCGAAAGAAACTAAATTCCTAACATAGGTCAAGTCCAAATTTTAGCATACGGTTTTTACCCGATTTAATTTTGCGGTGAAAATTTTAAAACTAAAATCATGGAAACTTTTATCACACAGCTCCCATCTCCTTTAGCCGTTTTAACAGACCCTATTTCGTTGACCGCTTATGGCTTTTTCGGGATACTATTCATTTGGGAAGTTTTGTTCCCGGCCAGGCAATTACCCCGAATCCGATTCTGGAAATTGAAGGGTATTCTTTTCTTTGTGGCCTACGTACTGCTCACGACCTATATTCCCATGTTGTGGGATGGTTTTTTGTATGGTTATCAGCTGACGGATTTAAGTACCTTGAGTCTTTCTATTCAGGTAATTTCAGGGATTCTACTATTTGAGTTAGTGCAATATGGTTGGCACATTAGTATGCATAAATCCGATTTTCTGTTCAGGGTATCGCACCAATTGCACCATTCCGCGGAACGGCTCGATGTGCCCAGTGCATTTATGTTCAGTATCAACGACATGATCGGATTATCCTTGGTAGGTTCTATTAGTTTTACCCTGCTTATGGGACTGTCTCCCAAGGCAATTACGATTATTATCCTGGTGCTTACCTTTCTGGGCATCTTTCAACATGCCAACATCAAGACACCCAGGTGGCTGGGTTATATCGTACAAAGACCGGAAAGCCACTCGTTACATCATGCAAAAGGGGTGCATGCCTACAACTATACCGATTTACCGGTAATCGATATGTTGTTCGGCACGTTTAAAAATCCAAAATCTTTTGAAAAGGAAACAGGTTTTTATTTGGGGGCATCTGACCGGTTACTAGATATGTTCTTTTTCAGGAATGTGACGAGTAAGAAAAATAAGTAATATATAATTCACTTAAAAACAGTCAGTTATTCGTTTTTAAACGACAACAAACGTTTACAAACGAAAGTAAGTGCTTCCCAACCGAATCTTTTTTGAGTGCTGTTCTAGGTTTGTAGTGTCAAGTCAAGGAGGCTTGATGGTATGAACTGTTTAACCTTTAAAATTAGTTAGTATGAACGCACTTAGAAACTCCGTACAGTTGATTGGAAACTTGGGTCAAGACCCAGAAATCGTACACTTGGATAATGGCAGCAAGCTTGCCAAATTCTCCATCGCTACCAGTGAAAGTTACAAGAACGCCCAAGGTGAAAAAGTAGAAGATACCCAATGGCACAATATTGTCGCTTGGGGAAAGACCGCAGAGATTGTGGAAAACTATCTGCTGAAAGGCAAACAAGTGGCCATTGAAGGAAAATTGATGCACCGCTCTTATGAGACGAAGGAAGGTGAAAAACGCTATATCACCGAGATTAAATGCAACGAACTGTTGATGCTGGGTAAATAGCTTCTTGGAGCCGGTCATTGCGAGCGAAGCAAGGCAATCCGTCCAATGCCTTTCGGTGTAGTGATGGATTGCTTGCCTCTCGTATGTCAAACGACAATCAAGCAAGAAATTAAAGTTTGATAATTAAAATCTAAGCTTAAATGTCAGTCTGAGCGCAGTCGAAGACCTTTCTGGTAAAAGGTTTGTGTTCTCTTAAATTTATTTGTTCATGAAGTCATATTATGTCTACATACTGAGATGTGCCGACGATTCCTACTACGTCGGCGTAACAGGAAATTTTGATAAACGTTGGGAACAGCATCGGGAGGGGTATTTTAAAGCGTGCTATACCTTTAGAAGAAGACCTTTGATACTAGAATACCATTTGGAATTCAATGATGTGATTTAAGCAATACTTTTTGAAAAACAGATAAAGGGTTGGGCAAGGGCAAAAAAGAGGCACTTATCAATTATGATTTTGATAAGGTCCAACTATTGTCGGAGTGCAGGAATTTTACGCATTCAAAATATAAACCAACTGATTGAATATGAACCAAACAACCTATAAAGTCTTCGACTGCGCTCAGACTGACAACTTATCCCTACTTTTATAAACTATGGCCACTGTAATTCAACATCAATTAGTACACCTATTAAAAACCCACTTCGGTTACGATTCGTTTCTTCCGAATCAGTTGGCGATCATTGAGGATGTATTGAACCAAAGAGATGTCTTGGCCATCATGCCCACAGGAGGAGGAAAATCGCTTTGTTTTCAACTACCTGCTTTGGCAATGAACGGCACTACCGTAGTAGTTTCTCCATTAATCGCCCTAATGAAGGATCAGGTAGATGCATTGTGCGCCAATGGTATTGCCGCTGCATATTACAACAGTTCGCAATCGCCAGAGATTCAACAAGAAATATTCGGGCAACTCAAAAAAGGGGAATTAAAACTCTTTTACGTAGCTCCCGAGAGCTTGGGCGTGTTCGCAAGTTTATTCAAGGAAATCAATATGGGTCTCTTTGCGATTGATGAGGCCCATTGTATTTCTTCATGGGGCCATGATTTTCGACCTGCCTATACCCAATTGAATAGTTTAAAAGAACAGTTCCCGAATGTCCCGGTCATAGCGCTGACCGCTACCGCCGACCGCACGACCCAAGACGATATTTTGGAGCAATTGTCCCTCCCCAAGGCAAAACGTCATCTAGCCTCTTTCAACAGGCCCAACTTGTATTTAGAGGTGCGACCCGCACAAAATCGTATCAAGCAGATTATCGAGTTCATCGAAGCTAGACCAGATGAGAGTGGTATCATCTACTGCCTTAGCAGAAAAAATACGGAGAAAATTGCCGAAAGGCTTCAGGACTACGGCTTTATAGCGAAGGCCTATCATGCAGGAATGGCACCTGGTAATCGTGCGAAAACGCAGGAGGATTTTATCAACGATCGGGTACCGATCATTGTCGCAACCATCGCTTTTGGAATGGGCATTGATAAAAGCAATGTACGATGGGTCATTCATTATAATTTACCCAAGAATCTAGAGGGCTACTATCAAGAAATCGGGCGTGGGGGCCGTGATGGCCTGCCAGCGCACACGTTACTTTTTTACAGTTTTGGTGATGTGGCCCAGCTACGGAAGTTTATTTCGGAAAGCGATAACGCCGAAGTTGAATATGCAAAACTGCAACGGATGCAACAGTTTGCCGAAGCACTCAGTTGCCGCCGCATAGCCCTGTTGAACTATTTTGGGGAACACTTAACCGAAAGCTGTGGCCACTGCGATATGTGCAATCGCCCACCCAAGTATTTTGATGCTACCGTATTGACGCAAAAAATCTGTTCGGCGGTCGTACGACTAAAAGAAAAGGAGGCGATGGGCACTGTCATCGATGTATTGCGCGGTGCACAGAACGCACAAGTATACGATAAAGGGTTACAGCATATAAAAACCTATGGGGCCGTGAAAGATATTTCTTGGCAAGATTTGCAGCAGTATATGATTCAATTACTTAATCAGGGCGTATTGGATATCAACTTCAAGGAAAGTGCCCGTATTGGGTTGACCCCCTTGGCCAAGCAGGTATTGTTCGAAGGTAAAAAGGTACAACTGGCTGTCTTGGAAAAAGAAAAACCGAAAGTCAAACGTACAGTGAAAAGAAGTGCCGAAAAAACAGGCTTGTTTGAAAAGTTGCGGATCCTGAGGCAAGAAATTGCCAAAGAACAGGGAGTTCCTGCCTATGTGGTTTTTGGTGATGCCAGTCTAAAGGACATGGAAACAAAACTCCCCAAAACAGAAGCCGAATTTATGGAGGTATCGGGTGTTGGGCAATCCAAGTTAGAGAGATACGCCGCCATTTTTCTAAAGACCATTGCGGAACACCAAGTATCCTTGAAACCGAAAGTACCGACACATGAGCAATCGTACCAACTATTTTTGGAGGGACTTTCCATTTCCGAAATCGCAAAGAAACGGGAGTTAAAGGAAGATACGATTTACGCCCACCTTCAACGTATGCATAGTGAAGGAGAGGCCATAAATCTGTCAGAGTTTATAACAACGGAAGAAATCGATCAAGTTCGGGATGCCCAAAAGCAGCTGGTAGATGCTGAGGGTCTTAAACCGTATCATGAATTTTTTGAAGAAAAAATGCCCTATTGGAAAATTCGGTTGGCTCTTTATATGTGCTCCCTATACCCCTAATTTATCATGGTGTTCTTCCTTGGCATTTTGAGCCTGTTTAGGAATTTGCAACTTGTTTTGTTAGGTCTCTTTTTGCGCATTTTTTCGTTATAATTTTAAACCGTAGCTATGGCTATGCCTAAAAATTTTGCCTCAAACTGCATCAAAAACAACCGCTAACAATTCCAACTACAAATTCCTAAACAGGCTCTAGTAGATGGTTTCTTTTTCTTACGGCGTAATTGAGACATTCGTACTGCCATAACCTTCGGGGGTAACATATAGGTAAAGCGCGCTATCTTCTTGCTTAGTTCAAAGTATTGGATGGCTAGTGTAATTCTCCCGGTACTTCCTTTTCGATACACAAGTCATTTTCATCAATTTTCACATTTAATCGAAAAAAGTGCGCTCAATACTTAAGGATGTTTTATTTTAGGGGCTTTTGGGTGTCAAATTCGTAAAGTAGTTTTTGATAAGCAAACTAGAAATTAAGTGTTTTTAGATTGCAGATCGACTCTGTTTTTTGTGAATACAATTTGCCGTTGACCTGCTTTTTAGGAGGTCTTTCATGCGAAGGCCCATGAACCATAAATAACCAAAACAGCACACTATGTTATCCATTGTTTCCTTTTTAGGCTTCACTATTTTAGTGGCCGTAATTGCTTGGTATTCGACCCGCAAAACAAATGAAAGCACCGCTGACGGATATTATTTGGGAGGCCGAAGTCTAACCGCTATTACCATTGCAGGTTCTTTGCTACTTACCAACTTGTCGGCAGAACAAATCGTGGGTCTGAACGGACAGGCGTTTGACGAGGGCATCCTCGTGATGGCATGGGAGACCCTAGCAGCCATTGCTATGGTCATTACCGCTCTTTTCCTTTTGCCCAAGTATATGAAAAAGGGCATTACCACGATTCCTGAGTTCATCGAAGGCCGCTTCGATGAAAATACCAAAGCTATTCTATCCATGCTATTTCTCATCGCTTTTGGCATCGTATTGCTACCGACCATTTTGTATGCGGGTTCCAAAGCGTTTATAACCATGTTCCAGTTACCCGAAACCTTGGGTGTTTCCGAGATAGCTTCGTACTGGATCTGTGTTTGGAGTATCGGGTTGATCGGTGTTGTTTACGCAATTTACGGGGGGTTAAAAGCGGTTGCTGTCTCCGATTTGGTAAATGCAATAGGTCTACTCATTGGGGGGCTGCTTATTCCATTTTTTGGTTTGGTCATGATTAGTGAAGATAATAGTGTTTTGGGCGGCTTGTCTAAATTATGGACTGAGAATCAAGATAAGTTCGATGTAACGGGCGATATTACCTCTTCCATCCCGGTAGGTACCATTTTCACGGGTATGATGATTGCCCAGATCTATTATTGGGGGACCAACCAATCAATTTTGCAACGTGTTTTTGGGGCGAAAAGTTTGGCCGAAGGGCAAAAAGGGATGCTATTGGCGGCTTTTGTAAAATTTTTGATTCCGGTAATTGTGGTGCTTCCAGGTATTATTGCCTTCAATATGTTCGGTTCCGAGCTTAATGATGCTGATGCTTCTTATCCTGAATTGGTGCGTCGGGTCTTACCGGGAAGTTTATTAGGTTTCTTTGCGGCCGTATTGTTTGGGGCTATCTTGAGCTCTTTTAATAGCTTGTTGAATAGTAGTGCTACCTTGTTCGGTTTTGATTTGTATAAAAAATTCTTTAATCGAGAGGCGACCGAGCTTCAAACGGTAAAAGCGGGGAAACGCTTCGGTTTGGGATTGGCGGTCGTTTCCATGACCATAGCCCCTTTTATACGGTATGCACCAGACGGCCTTTTCTCTTATATACAACAGGCATTGGGTAGCTTGAGTGTGCCTATTTTGGCGGTAGTGGTCATTGGGATCATTACAAAACGGGTTCCCGCTATCGGAGCGAAGTTTGTTTTGATAGGAGGCGTTATCATGTACTTGATAAGCCTTTTGGGGCTTGGGCCGGCGATGGTCTCTTCCGCATTGGCCGAAGCAAAAGCGAATGGTATTGTGGATGCAGCTGAATTAGCCATTGTAGAAGCGAAGGCCTACCCACATTTTTTACATGTAATGGGTATGCTATTTGTGGTGAATGTGCTGATCATGCTGGTTTTCGGAATGGTTCGTCCTAAGACCGAAGTATATGTGCCTAAGGTTACCACCGCCATTGATACGACCACATGGAAGTATGCAACTGCTGTAGGCATATTAATTATCTTGTTGGTATCCAGTACCTATCTCATTTTTTAAGAGTGTTGAAACTGGAATACTGACACACGAACATTAGAAACGCATAGTGATACCGACCTGTCCTGGGCCAAAGTTGAGGTCGTAACTTACTTTTTTTGGATGGTCGTTGTATTTCTGATCGTACTTGGTATCAAGATAGCGGTCTATTGCTTCCACCGTAAAAATACTGATGAACACGCTCAGGGTTACATCGGATAGCCAATGTTTTCCTTCCCACAACCGAGATACTGCGGGAATGGCCCCTAAAGTATAAATACCTCCCTTGACCCATTTGTTCTTAAATTGTTTGGCAATGGCGTGGGCATTGGTCATCGATAGAATAGCATGACCCGAAGGAAAAGAATGATAATCTTTATCTCCGCTCCAAAATGGTCTATAGGTGTCCTTGTTACGACCACTTAAGGGTCTGGCACGGCCAACAGCCGATTTTAAGATTTGTTGCAATAAGCCTGCCGATGCGGCCGAAGACACTAGAAGAACACCTGTGCGTCTCAGCTTTTCGTCCTTAATGACCAAACCTGTTAGGTACACGGCTCCGGTAAGCATAAAATTGTTATTCGGGCTTCCGAATTCGAAACCGTAGTCACTTACGAATTGTGGTATATCGTCCTTGATTTCACTCATATAATCGTCGGTAGGGTTATCAAAAAGATAACTTCCTCCCGTAAACAGCGCGGTCACGGCAACATTGTTCCATTGCTTGCCTTGCCAATGCAAAGGCCGGGTATACGAATAACCAATACCTTTGAAAATATTGGAAAAATCGTATTTGACCATACTCCATCGAGTCTCGATACTATCTTTCTGTGCTTTTTGACCCATTACACAAATAGTACAGCACAGCAAAAGGGGGGTTAAAAATGATTTCATAGGAGGTTTTGAGGGCCAAAAATAGTATTTCAAGATGTAATCTATAGCCTTAAATCGTTATAAAAATGTTTCAAAACGTACTTATTTAGCAGTAGCTGTTATGAAGACAGGCTGCGCGAGCGTGGTGAAAAAGTCTTGTAGAATACCATCTTTTTCAAAGTTCTCCCAGAGCACTATTTTGCGAGGATTATTTGGCCTTTCTACCCATTGGTTGTCAATTAGAATAGGGGCGGGAATTCCTTTGGTTTCTCCCCAAGAAGCATCCTTTAGTATGGCCAGCGCCACCATATCAAAAAGGGGCCTGGAGTTCTTGGGGCCATTATCATCAATATGATCAAAAATATGTTCGAATAAACTCACCGAATAGTCGCCGAAAGTAGCGAAGGTACCACCATGCCTTCCGGTAATGGGCTGTGTTGCCATTGGCCCCAAACCGGGCATTTTTTGGTTGATTTCGGCTTTAGTAACCGATACGGCATCGGTGCCTGAGGGTTTTCCGTAGCGAACGGTGACCATTTCAAAAGGGATGCTGCTATTCAACACGTAGTTCATCGAAATAGTATCGTTATCTTGATTGTATTCGCCTGGTTCGGGGTAGTTGCTGCCCAACCAGATAATTTTCGTGCGTTTGGCAAAACTCGGGTCTTTTTTAAGGGCCAAGGCGATGTTAGTCAGTTTTCCTACTGCGACAATAAGGACAGAATCTTTTTTGGTCTCTTCCAGTAGAAAATCGACTCCCTCGCTTCCGTCATAATTCAAAGGGTCGAAATCCTTGGAGATTTCTTGAAAATTTCCTTCCGCGCCTTTGAGCAAGGGTACCGAGTCTTTGAGATTGCATAGTTGTAGAATTCGTTCCGCCTCGTCATAATGACCTTGTATTCCTTCTCCATTGATCGTAGCGTTTACCGTTATACCTCTAACATCAAAAGTGTTCCCATTTAATAACATATAGGCCAATGCATGTTGATCATCGAGTTCGTTGTTGGCATCGGTATCAAAAATGAGCTTTATCTTTTCTGGAACAGGGTCGGTCGCTAAAGGTGCCTCCGTGTTGGATTTTACCGTCTCTTTACAAGAAGAAATAAATAGTACGAATAGAAAAAGACCTGCAAGCCTATAAAAAGGGTTCATGATGTAATCATTTTACGGTGAACATCGAAAATACGAAATAACGAACGTCTTCAAGAGATTCGCAGAAAGGAAAAATGTTTAAAAAAAGAGAGAGTACTATGGTTGAACTATGGTGGCGAAAAAATGCCGCTAAGCCACTTTTTGTAGAAGGTCAAAACAGGGACATCGTTTACAACGCTTGTGTTCCCCTTTTTGGAATTTATGGCAGCATTTGGATTTTACTTTAGCGGTCGTCTTGACCGAATCTTTAGAAAGCTGTAGTTTCTTCAAAGCTTTTTTTAGCTTTTTCTTTTCTTTTTTGGCCGCCTTCTTTTTTCCCATAGGTGCTGTACAGGCCTCAAAAATAACTATTTTTATTAAATCTAAATAAGACTTAATGTTAAAATATGAACTCGTCTTAAGTTGTGCATACCAATTCCCATTTGGAAACAGGTCGTAAAAAGAAACTGTTTATCGGATGATTTTCAATTGGGAAATGGTACTGCCATTTTGTGAGTCAGCTTCTAACAGACTCATAAAAAAAGCCTACCCAATACTGGTGGCAGGCTTTGATTTTAAGGTAGACAAATGCCTATGTATATTGTTGATATACGATAGGGAGAACTATTCTTCCGGTTCTGCCGCCGCACTCTCCACGGTAATCAGCTTTACGTCCCTGTCGAATAGGTAGAGTCCGCCTTTATCGTTCCCGATCAGGTTTATCTTATCGAGAATGGTTCGGGCCAGTGCCTCTTCTTCGATTTGTTCGGCCACATACCATTGAAGGAAGTTATGGGTGGCATAGTCTTTTTCTTCCAAGCTTACATGTACCAGGTCGTTGATACTTTTCGAGACAAAGATTTCATGCTGATAGAGTTCTTCGAACATTTTCTGAAACGTGCCGAAATCGGTTTTCGGTGCCTTGAGGTCTGAAATTAGGGCATGGCCACCACGTTCATTCACATATTTAACGAGTTTGAGCATGTGCATCCGTTCTTCGTCAGAGTGTTTGTACATAAATTGTGATATCCCTTCGAGTCCCTTGACCTCTGCCCATGATGCCATTGAAAGATAGGTTTGCGAAGATTCCGCTTCTATCCGTATTTGATCGTTAAGTGCTTTTTCCAGTTTTTTTGATAACATAATAAGAAGTTCCTTTTTTACAAAGTTACACATTACTCGGTTCTACTTTGTTCGATACCGATTAAAAATAGATGTCCTGTGCAGACCTGAAGGTATTGGCGTGGGCTTCGACAATGATTTTTATATCGGGAGAATATCCGCCTCCCATACTGCATTGAACGGGAATTTGATGTTTTCTACAGGTTTCGAGCACAAACTCGTCACGTTGTCTACAGCCTTTGACCGATAGTCCTAATGTCCCTAATTTATCCGTCGAGATAATATCTACTCCGCAGAGGTAAAAGATAAAGTCTGGCCGCACTTTTTGTATGAGATTTGGCAAGGTCTCCTTTAAGATTTTGAGATAGGCATCATCTTCCGTCCCCTTTTCTAGCGCAATATCCAAATCGGATCGTTCTTTTTTAAACGGGTAGTTTCCGGCACCGTGCATCGAGAAGGTAAAAACCGATGTGTCTGTTTGAAAGATTTCGGCGGTTCCGTTTCCTTGATGTACATCTAAATCTACGATTAATATGGTCTTGGCTAAATTTTTGGCTTGTAGGTAGCGAGCGCCAATGGCTTGGTCGTTCAGCATGCAAAATGCCTCTCCACGGTTGGTGTAGGCGTGGTGGGTGCCCCCGGCAATATTCATGGCAATACCGTGTTCCAAGGCAAATTCGCATGCTTTCATGGTGCCATCGGCTATGATTCGTTCCCGCTCTACCAAGTCCTCCGTTAGCGGAAACCCTATTTTACGGGCTTGCTTTGGCGGAATTTTAATGTTCAATAAATCATAGAAGTATTCGGGATCATGCACTGCTACAATGAACTTATCGTTCGGAACGGTCGGCTCAAAAAAACTGTCGGTATCACAAGTTCCTTCATACAGCAATTGTTTCGGAAGCAGCTCGTACTTTAGCATCGGAAAACGATGACCTTCCGGTAATGGATGTTTATAGATAGGATGAAAAGCTATTTTGAGCATGAAATCAATGGAAGTAGGCAAGATGGCCGATCAGTGCGCAAAGATACGACCTGTCAATAGTCTCACAAGTTCTAAACCGCATCGACATCATCCAAACCTGCCAAAAATAGAAATCCTACCGTACCTTTGCCATTATGAATACCGCAATTACTACAGATATACCATATTGCCAACAAGTGTTGATGGCCAATGAATTGGTGGCGATACCTACCGAAACGGTTTATGGGTTGGCTGCGAATGCTTTGAACGAAAAAGCGGTACAGAAGATTTTTGAAGCAAAAGGTCGCCCACGGTTCAATCCCTTGATCGTACATATTTATGATTTAGCACAATTAAACGGATTAGCCTGCTATATTCCCGAAAAGGCAGTACGACTGGCCAAGAAGTTCTGGCCAGGGCCGTTGACTTTGATTTTACCCAAAAGTTCGAAGGTGCCGGAGATTATTACAGCAGGAAAACCGACTGTAGGTATTCGAATGCCCAATCATCCACTGACCTTGGAACTTTTAAAAGGGCTTCCGTTTCCAGTGGCGGCTCCCAGTGCCAATCCGTTTACTAGGGTGAGCCCTACATCGGCAGACCATGTAGCGGGATATTTCGGGGACCGAATTCCAGCTATTTTAGATGGAGGTCCCTGTGAGGTAGGGCTCGAATCGACCATCGTAGGTTTTGACGGTGAAGCACCGATCGTATATCGAAAAGGAGGAATATCGGTCGAAGCTATTGAGGCCGTAGTCGGTAAGGTGCAAATGGAGACCAAAAACAACAAGGCTCCCATAGCCCCGGGGATGTTATTAAAGCATTATTCACCACGCACTCCCTTGATCGTAAGCAATAATATTAAGAAAACGCTGAAAGACCATTCGTCCAAAAAAATAGGGGTACTTACTTTCTCCGCGATGGCGGTCCCGGAGGCAACGGTATTGAAGGTTCTGTCTCCAAAGGCTAGTCTGGAAGAAGCTGCTAAGCGACTCTTTGCCACGTTGCATGAATTGGATGAAGCCGGATTGGATTTGATCATTGCGGAACGCTTTCCGGAAGAAGGGCTGGGTCGAAGTATCAATGATCGGCTCAAAAGGGCACAACAATAGGACTTAGAGCCTGTTTAGGAATTTGTCGATTGTTTCGTTAGGTCTCTTTTTGCGCATTTTTTTGTTATAATTTTGAACCATAGTTACGGCTATGCTTAAAAATTATGCCTCGAACTGCATCAAAAACAGCCGCTAACAATTCCAACCACAAATTCCTAAACAGGCTCTTAAGGTCGATGTAACGCCAATTGAATCCGCTTTCTTGGGATATCGACCTGCAATACCTTTACGATAATCTGCTGCTGTAAGCTTACATGCTCGTTCACATCTTTTACAAAGGCATCCGATAAGTTGGAAACATGTATCAAGCCACTTTCTTTGATGCCAATATCTACAAAACAACCAAAATTGGTAATATTATTGACGATTCCGGGGAGCAATTGACCTTCCTGAAGGTCATTGATAGACCGAACGTTTTGATCAAAAGTAAATACCTTGGCCTTTTCACGGGTGTCCAATCCCGGTTTTTCGAGCTCTTTTAAAATATCTTTTAAGGTTGGAAGACCTATCGTATCGGTGCAATACCGTTCGATATCAATGCGCTTTAGTACCTCTTTATTTCCCGTTAACTCGGTTAGCTTTAATTGGTGGTCCGCAGCCATCTTTTCAACAACATGATAACTCTCTGGATGTACTGCCGAATCGTCTAACGGATTTTTCGCCTGTTTGATACGTAAAAAAGGTGCCCCCTGTTCAAAAGCTTTCTCTCCTAGCCGGGGAACTTTCTTAATTTCGGATCGGCTGGTGAATCCGCCTTGCTCATTTCGGTATGCAATGATGTTTTCGGCTAGTTTAGGGCCTATGCCCGAAACATAACTCAATAAAGGAGCACTTGCCGTATTGATGTTCACACCTACGGCGTTGACACAACTCGCTACGACCGTATCTAAGGAAGTCTTTAATTTGGGCTGATCTACGTCGTGTTGGTACTGACCAACACCGATAGATTTCGGGTCGATTTTGACCAATTCGGACAAAGGGTCTGCCAAACGACGACCAATAGAAACGGCACCACGTACGGTCACATCATAATTGGGAAACTCTTCACGGGCAATTTTGGAAGCGGAGTAGATAGATGCTCCCGCCTCGTTTACGACAAACACTTCAATTGCATTTTTGAAAGGAATACGCTTCACCAACTGTTCCGTTTCTCTGGAAGCCGTACCGTTGCCGATGGCAATGGCCTCGATTTTGTAGGCATCACAGAGCGAACTGAGTTTTTTCATCGCCCCGGTTCGGTCGTTTTGGGGCGCATGCGGATAAATCGTCTCATTATGCATTAAATCGCCCTGGGCATTTAAACAAACGACCTTGCAGCCGGTTCGGAACCCGGGATCAATGGCCAAAATGCGTTTCTCGCCCAAAGGCGCCCCTAATAAGAGCTGTCTAAGATTTTTTGAAAACACACGAATAGCGGCCTCGTCCGCTTTTTCCTTGGCGGTTTTTAATCGTTCCTTGGAAAGTGATGGGAATAGGAGCCTTTTGTAAGCATCTTCCAGGGCTAGTTGTATGTGTGGAGTACAGGAGTTTTTGGATTTGATGAGTCGATGAGCCATTTTATCAAGAGCTCGTTCATCGTCAATCTCGATTTTGATTCGAATGAATTTTTCATTTTCAGCCCTAAGGATGGCCAACAAGCGGTGTGATGGACAACGGTTCAGGGCTTCGCTCCAGTCAAAATAGTCGCGGTATTTTTGTGCTTTTTCATTCGCGCCTTGCGAGGCCAAAGCATCTTTTTTGGTGCCGACCACTTTCGTGGTGATCTGCGCGAACCGCTCTAGTTGATTTCTGAGCTGGTTACGTATGTCGCTGCGTTCGTTGATCCATTCTGCAATGATATGGCGTGCTCCTTCCAAGGCCATTGCCGTATTTTCGATTGGGTCGTTGCAATATCGGGTAGCGACGGCTTCAATATCCGTGGCATTTTGTGCCATGATGATTTTTGCCAAAGGTTCCAATCCTTGTTTGCGGGCTACTTCGGCCTTGGTTTTTTTATTTTTTTTATAAGGCAGGTACAGGTCTTCTAGCTGATTGAGGTCTACCGCCAACTCAAATCGTTGCTGAAGTTCGGGGGTCAGCAGCTGTTGTTCTCCAACGGCTTTGATGATAGCAGCTTTTCGTTTCTCCAACGCTTCGAACTCCGCTTTGTATTTTACAATGGCCCCAATCTGAACTTCATCCAGGTTTCCCGTCCGCTCCTTTCGATACCTTGAAATAAAGGGAATGGTACAGTCTTGGTCTAAAAGTGCTACTGTATTTTGGATGCTTTTTTCCGGGAGTTGGGTGCTGTTGGCAATGTGCTGTAAAATAGTCATTGAAGGTTTGATTTCTAAAGTGAAGATAGAAGGTTAAACAGACAAAATTGTCCTTCCACCTTAACTAATGCCCTTACCGTTGGAAATACCTTCTTCATCTGGATTCACAAATACCAATTGCCCATCGGCATTTTCGGTCATCAAGATCATCCCCTGACTTTCAACACCTCTTAAGGCCCGAGGGGCTAAATTGACCAGCACCGTCACACGTTTACCCACCACTTCTTCAGGGGTAAAGCTTTCCGCAATACCTGAAACGATGGTTCGGGTGTCCAAGCCGGTATCTACTTTCAAGACCAGTAGTTTTTTGGTCTTGGGCATTTTCTCGGCTTCGATAATGGTACCCACACGCATATCCAGTTTTGAAAAATCATCGAAGGTAATGGTGTCTTTTTGTGGCTCGACTTCTTTATTCATTTGCTCATTTGCTTTTTTGGTAGCTTCCAATTTGTCTAGTTGTGCTTGGATCTCTTTGTCCTCGATTTTTCGGAACAATAATTGAGATTGGTTGATCTGATGACCCGAATCGAGTAAAGAATTTTCAATTGACACATCGTTCCAAGAAAGGGTATCGACGGCGCTCTGTGAGACATTCAGCATAGATTTCAGCTTTTTAGAGGTAAAAGGGAGAAAAGGTTCACTAAGTACGGCCAATCCCGTGGCTATTTGTAGCGCTACGTTCATGATGGTTTTTACCCGGGTTTCATCCTCCTTTATGACCTTCCATGGTTCTTCGTCGGCTAAATATTTATTCCCCAAACGGGCAAGGTTCATTAGTTCCTGACCGGCCTCTCGAAAACGGTAACGTTCAATGGAACTGGAAATGGTCTCTGGGAACTTTTTGAGTTCTGATAGGGTGTCGCTATCGACTTGCAATAATTCTGCAGCTTCGGGAACCACCCCATTGTAGTATTTATTGGTCAAGACCACTACCCGGTTGATGAAATTTCCAAAGATGGCGACCAATTCGTTGTTATTGCGAGCCTGAAAATCTTTCCAGGTAAAGTCATTGTCCTTGGTTTCCGGGGCATTGGCGGTCAAGGTATACCTCAGTACATCTTGCATGTCGGGAAATTCATCTAGGTATTCATGTAGCCACACCGCCCAGTTTTTGGAGGTGGAAAGCTTGTTTCCCTCCAAATTGAGAAATTCGTTGGCGGGAACGTTTTCCGGTAGAATATAGCTTCCTTCGGCTTTCAAGATAGAAGGGAAGATAATGCAGTGAAAAACGATGTTGTCTTTACCGATAAAATGCACCAATTTGGTGTCTTTATCCTTCCAGTAAGGCTCCCAGTCGGTGCCTTCCCGTTCGGCCCATTCCTTGGTAGAGGAAATGTAGCCAATGGGTGCATCGAACCAAACATAGAGTACTTTGCCCTCACCACCCGGGACGGGCACTGGAATGCCCCAGTCGAGGTCGCGGGTAACGGCACGGGGTTCCAGCCCTCCATCGATCCATGATTTGCATTGTCCGTACACATTGGTTTTCCAGTCTTTTTTATGGCCTTCGAGTATCCATTTCCTTAGAAAATCTTCATAGCGATCAAGGGGTAGAAACCAATGTTTCGTTTCCTTTAAGGTGGGAATGCCGCCTGTAATGGTCGACTTGGGATTTATAAGATCCGTCGCGTTGAGGGAAGAGCCGCAATTTTCACATTGATCCCCATAGGCCTCCTCATTACCACATCTGGGGCAGGTGCCTATGACAAAACGGTCTGCAAGAAACTGTTGCGCTTCCTCGTCATACAATTGGGCAGTGGTTTCCTCTATAAAGTCGCCTTGCTCATACAGTTTTTTGAAGAAATCGGATGCCGTTTCATGATGTACTGCCGCAGAGGTGCGGGAATAGTTATTGAATGTAATCCCAAAATCGGCAAATGATTTTTTAATGATGGTGTGGTACTTGTCGATGATGTCGGTTGGCGTGACCCCTTCTTTTTTTGCTTTCATGGAGATGGCCACCCCATGTTCGTCACTTCCGCAAACGAAAGCAACATCATGGCCCGTTAATCGCAGATAACGCGCGTAAATATCTGCCGGTACGTATACGCCCGCCAAGTGTCCGATATGTATGGGACCGTTGGTATAGGGGAGGGCTGCAGTAATGGTATATCTAGAAGGAGTGTTGCTTTCAACGGCCATAGGTATGATAATTTGGCCACAAAAATAGTGTTTTTTGCTGGCTGGGGTCTAGCGATTTATTGAAAAAGCAAAGCCTCCGGAGTATCAATGGGATACCACTGGAGGCTTTGTAAAAATTGGGGGTAGATTTAGGGACGAAACGGTGCTAAAATACTAGCTGTGGTCGGGTCAGGAGACCATGACCGATTTGCTCATCTTTTGATCTTGTACTTGAATTCTATAAATATATTTTCCTGTTGCCAAATGCGCGGGAATGCGTTCACGGATGTTGATTTCGGCAGTGCCTTCCAGCATCATCTCATTGAATACGGTACCCACTTTCTGGCCAAGAATATTGAACAGTTGAATATCTACATGTGCGCTAAAAGGCATCTCTAGATAAATATGGGGTGTACTATCCGTCGGATAAAAAGGTTTGTGTACCAGTGCGTTCAATAACTCCGGATTTGGTTCTGTGGGATCGGTTGATTCTGGCTGCTCAGGTGGGGTCGGAGAACCGTCGCTATAAACAATATCAGGAAATTCGGTGCCGCTACAGTTGAAACCAAGGTTTACAGGGGCATACTGGTAACCGCCCAAGATATGTTGCTCTACCAACGGAATGGGAATACACATCCATTCGGCCATCACCGTAGCATACAGGTCCCGGAAGTCCATCGTATATTCCAAATTACCGCGACCATCCGGATTGTCCAAGGTAGGGTGTTCCCCCACAAAGGCACTACCGTTCAAGGCTTTTCCAAAGAAAAGTGTAGGAGCCGCTTTTCCATGATCGGTACCATTAGATCCGTTTTCAAAAATACGTCTTCCGAATTCGGAGAAGGTCATACTCAATACCGTTTCGTCTTGTTGCGTAAAGGCAAGATCGTCGTAGAAGTTATCAACCGCTACCGACAAATTGGTCATTAAACGTTCGTGTGCCAGCGGCTGATTGCCGTGGGTGTCGAAACCACCCATGGAGATCATATATACTTTGGTACCCAAGTTTCCTTTGATCAATCGTGCCAAAAGCGCCAATTGTCGGGCAATGTTATTGTTTTGATACTCTACTTGGTTTTGCCCGCGTTCATATGCTTCGTGAATTTTTCCGGCATACTCGTAGGTGACGTTCGCCACACCTCTGAGAAACTCCATCTGGTCTCCGTACATACAATTATCGAACAGCGTGGGGTCTAAATTGTACTGCAAGCCTGTATTGGCAATTTCTTCCAATTGGTCAATATTGGAGGTTACGAAAGCATAGTTCGTCTCCTCTCCTTGAAAGACCAAATTACCAAAGCTACCCACCTGTATGGCAGCAGGAGCCTCGGGCGGATTCATAAGGTAGTCTGGATATATATTTTCAAAGTGACGGCCCATCCATCCTGTGTCCTCCCCTGAGAAACCAGTGGTGGTCAAATCGGTATTTGCATAGATGTCGGATCCCGTGAAGTGCGAAAGACTTTGCCCTTCGTAACCCACCCCGTGCACGGCCTTGAATTGGCCTTCGTTCCACATGGGTTGTAGTGACTTCATATAAGAAGGTACGCCAAACTCATCTGTTAGCTTCAGCACTTTACTTTCCGGAATGTAAATATTAGGTCTCGCATTGGCATACGAGTCGTATTGTTCGATGGGGATAACGGTACTTAAACCATCGTTTCCACCTGACAATCGAATCAAGATGAGAATATTATCGGTATTGGCGGCGGCAATGGCCGAAGTCAAAGGTGATGGTGCGGAAGCAGTCAAAAATTGGCTCCCCAGCATCATAGATCCCGAACCTGCTATGCCCAATGCCTGAAGGAAAGAGCGTCGACTCCAAACCTTGTGTTCTTCATCATGGCCTTCGTGTTCTTTGCCCTTGAACGGACTGTTATCATGAATATCGCACATAATCGTAGGTTTTATTTAAGTTGAAATTCGGGTTGTCTTGTTAAATGTCGTAATAGCAGATATACCTGTGAATCGGCATTTGGAAGCATCATGTTCCAAGAACCGTTTTGGTAAACCATATCGGACTCATAGGGTTCTCTAAAAACCGATATGGCCGCGCTGTAGTTCACAGGTTCTAACAACCCTTTGGGTGTTAATCTATCGATAATGGCGGTTGCCACTGCATCTGGATCGTTATTGGTAGCTCCTGTGGGTCCTGCCGCGGCGATTCCGAATGTTCTAAATTGTTCTTGGTCATTGTTCCAGAATTCATCAATGAACATTTCACAGGTAAGCCATCGACCGATCATGAAATTTGTATTGATCCATGTTCTGTCCCGTTGCCAACCTGCCACATCTACAGGAGAGAATAAGGTCTGGCCAAGTAGTCTACTATCTTCATAGACCCTATCGAGCATATCGTTGTTATATGCAAAGTCGGTTTCCTTAATGAAATTAAGATACATGTCATAAGGACTCTTGATGATAACTCCCACGGTCGTATCATCGAAAAAGTGTGCACTTCTGAACAATTGTCGTAATACGGGTGCAATTTCAAAGTTATTTGCTACCATAGTAGCGCCCATTTCATTGATGATACCTTGTGGATGCCCTGCAGGGTAGGTGCCGCCAGGGTTATACTCCTCCCGCTTGCTATCGGGATGTACAAAGAATTCATATAATCTGGTACAGACGAACCTGGAAATACTGTCTGCCCTTTGTTCAAAAAGAATATTGATAACATCATCATAGCCCCAATTTCCGGTTTGCCCGAAAATGGTCTTGTTTTCCGTATTAAAGCGTTCGGGATTGAAAGTGACCTTTGTACAACCTTCTTCTCCCCGTTCTGTATAACCGGTAAGAGCCTTGGCTGTTTCAATAATATCCTCCTCAGTGTAATTGTTGCCTTCCCCTAAGGTAAAAAGCTCGTAAAGTTCCCTGGCGTAATTTTCATTCGGGTTATTACCATTGTTGAAGACACCATCTAAATAAAATAGCATGGCACTGGTGAGACCCATCTCGCTTACGAAAGTCCGGAAGTTGCCCAGTGCGTTTCTTTGAAGACAATCGGTATATTCGGCCAAAAAGGCCGCACAATCGTAGACGCCTAATTCCGTAACGAGATGATTGCTCCAAAAGAAGCTCATTCGATCTTTTAGACCGTTACTAAGGAGCGCATTGATATAAGCCAGACGCCATTCGCTGTATTGTCCGTTGCGAATCGCTCGTGCTTGGTCATTGTCCTCAGGATAATTGGCATTGGTCCAGTCTGCCCATGCCGGTGGTGGCAAAGGTCCGGTGGCAACAGCTTGGTTGACTAGTGTATCGACTAAAGTGCCGGCATTTTGGCCAACAGCTGAATCGATGGTTTGTACCGAGGCGCTAAACCCCAGTCTCCTGTACAAATGCGCCGCCTTGGTTTGATCCAAGGGATTTGTATACGGCGCCAATGTAGCAGTGTTACAATTAACGAAGTATTCCATAGTTTGTAGGCTTTAAGAACGTTCATGTGTGTAGGGGCTAATTCTTAACGCTTAAACTTTTTGGATAGTGTCCTAATCCACTTATTTTCGATGTACGGTCGGGGAAATTACGATGAGGAATTGAATTAGGACGTTTAACTGCGGATTTTTTCGATGAAATACACTTTTTTAACATTTACAGCTGGAAAATGGGTAATCACAATGAATTTGGAAAAGAGGGGGAGGCGATAGCGGTCGATTTTTTGATTGAGAAAGGCTATCACATACGAAATCGTAACTACCACTACCTCAAAGCCGAAATAGATATTATTGCCGAAAAGGATGGAGTATTGGCTATTGTAGAGGTACGGGCACGAAGCAATGATAAGATTATAAATATTGCCGATACCATCACTAAAAAGAAGATAAAGCTTTTGGTAACGGCCGCCGACCATTATGTTACCGAACTCGGGCTTGATGTTGAGGTGCGCTTTGATATCATCGCAATTTTGAAAAACAGCAAGCTGTTCAAAATTGATCATTTGGAAGGTGCATTCTATCATTTTTAAATATTTGTTTTATTTGTAACATTTTGTTATTTTTGAAGCAAAATCAAACCAAATGAAAACCATCTCTTCGGTTGTAGAGGCATATATTAAGAAAAAGCCCTTTTTACAGAGTGCACTAGCTCAGGGAATTATTAACCTTACCTCACTTTCTAGAATTGTGAAGCCCGAGATTGAAGAAGAATTGGGCAAGGATGTGCGCAACGGGGCTATTGTTATGGCACTGAAACGGCTCTCTGATGATCTGGAATTCCGGGCTACCCATAAAATTGTTAAGGTACTAAAGAATATCGGGGAGATAACGGTACGATCCTCTCTCACCGATTTTACGTTTTTGGTTTCGGAGACCATACTGGAACAACAAGCGAAATTGATCGAACTGGTGAATGCCAATCAAGATGTTTTTTACACTTCTTCACGGGGTGTTAATGAAATGAACATTGTCTTGAGCAGCAGTATGAATGCGGAGGTAGAACGACTATTTGAATCGGAGCGGTGCACACAAAAGGCAGAGAATCTGTCTTCGATTACGGTAAAGTTACCTGCTGAAAATGTATCGGTACCTGGTATTTATTACTTTATTTTTCAACGATTGGCATGGGAGGGGATTATTCTTTACGAAGTGATTTCAACCACCAATGAATTCACCATTTTGGTAAACGATGATCAGGTCGATGTAGCGTTCAAGACCATTAAGGATTTGAAGACCTTATAAATTAGAGTATCGGTAAGACACTACTAAAAAATGGTGTGCTTGTTAACTATTTTTTATACCGTACTGGCATCGTCCACTGTTTTACTCGATAAGCGAGATTTAAACGCTCCGACACTTGCCCCGAGGGAGTTTACTATTTACTGTTCAGAAACTCGATTAACTCTTTATCATCTTCAGGTTTGGCAACAATTCGTTTTTCTATATCCAAAACAAAGTATGTAGGTGTTTTTTGTATGCCATATAGTTGGGCATAGGTACTTTCCCATTTGCCTAGTGAAATGACATGTTC
Organism: uncultured Flavobacteriaceae bacterium; assembly: GCA_947493175.1. Classification (GTDB taxonomy): domain Bacteria; phylum Bacteroidota; class Bacteroidia; order Flavobacteriales; family Flavobacteriaceae; genus Pelagihabitans. The sequence goes on from CANLQD010000004.1 coordinate 411,764, forward strand.
GAATTGTTCTAATTTGGCTGACTCGGATTTCCAGTTGGTTTCATCGTCTTCCAAACCTACGGCGATTACTTTGATGCCTTTTTTCGCCCCCAATGCTTTATGCAGTGCAGGCAGTTCTTTTAGGCAGTGGCCACAAGTACTGCTCCAAAAAACGAGCACATAATGATCGGCCCCGTCCATGGTGCTCAGCTTATGCACCTCCGTACCCTTGACCCACTCAATTTCAGGGGCTTTGGCGCCTAGTCGCAATCGGTCTTGCGTCTCTATACCTGCGACAATTTCAAGATTCTTCACATTTTGCGCCTTGGGTTTTAAATAGTTCGTAAAGAGATGGTTCGAGACTTCATTTAGCTGGTTGGCCGAAGTCTGTTTCCATAAGTTATGGAAAATATAAAATTGATAATCGACCCTTAGGTTCGTTAATTGACCTGCCAAGACATCAACATTCTCCTTTAGGACTGTGGTTAACTCGGTAGAGGGTACGGGTTCTGAAGGCAGTGCGGTAAAAACATAATTGATAGCTTTATCAAGTAGAAAACCGGATGCTTGTAGCGTAGTATTTTGAAAATCAAGATAATCGAAGTAATGATCCTTTTTATTTCTTATATATGCTTGCTTGCTTTCAAACCCTTTCGGCATATATCCTCGGTTGGCTGTGATAAATTGATGGGCCAATAGCTGGGCCGACTCCTTTTCAAAAGTTTCTTGGGTGTCTTTTAGTGTCTGAAGAATTTCTTCAAATTCATTTGCGTCGTTCTTTCCGGTATTATAGAAATTGACGATTTCCTGTTCCTGTGCATTGATGGTGGAAAAATAAGAAAGAAATGTTTCGTTCTCCTTGGAATTTAGAAAGCTAACGCCTTCATCGAGATCGAACCGTAGCTCAATGTCTTCTTCCCCACTATAAATAACATCAAAGTAAAACTCGTCCTGCGGTATGGCATAGACCATACGATATATGCCTTTTGTTGCCTCTTCTGGCAGGGTCATTTTGAATTCTCCTTCTTTGATAGGTGCATCGGCGATATAACTTTCCCCTTCTGCCCTGAGTTGATATGCCAGTAGGTAGGTGAACTCTTCAGCGGGGGTAAAGGTGCCCGAGATGGTTCGCTGGGCGGTGAGGATACTTACTGCCAAGAAAAAAAAGGTGGTCAAAAACTGCTTCATATACGTTGGTGTTCAAAAACCCTACCAGAAATACGATAGGAAAGAAAGCTAATCCGTTTGTTTTATGGTAATTCCTGAAAAATACCGATCGAGGTAAAAATCTCGACCATTAGCGCGGTCTCTTTTTGATGGACAAAACCATCTGCTTTCGCCATATCTTCCAAAATTCGAGCCAAGGCATTCTTCTTTTCCTCTGACATCTGCTTTAAAATATTTGTGCTCTGTTCGGTATCCAAAATTCTGGCCGATACCATAAAGTTGCTATCAAAATCGATAACGCCCATCAGCTTGCTTAAGGCATTGATCTCACCATGATGCACAATGCCGTCGGCGTGGATTACCGAGTCGATGACTTTAACAATGGCTAATTTTTCTGCTAGATTAAAATCCATGAGTTGGTTATTTATATGAATTGGTCGAAACCGTTTGCTGTTCTTTCATTTCTAAAGGACTCAACACCTCCAAGGCTTTTTCAATGGAAGAGATATTTTCAAAGACCAAGAGTAGGCGCAGGCCATTTCGGGTTTGTTTCTCTTTCATTTTGCAAGCTGTCGGATGTTTTTGTACATAGTGCAATACCCGGCCAAAGGAGGCACTTTGGTAAAAATCGGATTGTTGGTCCGCAATAAAGTAGCCGATGAGCTTGTTTTTTTTCATGACCACTTTTTCCAGACCTATTGAATTGGCGATCCATTTGATACGAACAGAGTTCAGTAAATCTACTGCAGGTGTGGGCAATTCCCCAAAACGATCGATCAATTGGTTTTCGAACCGCTTTAGATCACTCTCTTCTTTTACGCCGTTCAGCTCGGTGTACAAGGTTAGTCGTTCCGTGATATTATTGATATAATCGTCTGGAAACAATAGTTCAAAATCGGAATCGATTTGCGTCTCTTTAATGTACACTTTTTCCTGATGGCCTTCGACTTCTTCGTACAGCTCCTTGAATTCGTTCTCCTTGAGCTCGTCGATAGCTTCCGCCAATATTTTTTGATAGGTTTCGAAACCTATTTCATTGATGAAGCCGCTTTGTTCCCCACCCAATAAGTCCCCTGCACCCCGTATTTCTAGATCTTTCATCGCGATATTGAAACCGCTGCCCAAGGCGGTAAACTGTTCCAAGGCCTCGATTCGTTTTCGTGCATCCGGGGTCATTACATCGTAAGGAGGGGTTATAAAATAACAAAAGGCCTTTTTGTTACTGCGTCCTACACGGCCCCGCATTTGATGCAGATCGCTGAGACCGAAATTGTTGGCATTGTTGATGAAAATCGTATTGGCATTGGTGACATCGAGTCCGCTTTCAACAATAGTTGTCGATACCAGGACATCAAATTCCCCGTTCATAAAAGCGAGCATTAACGTTTCCAATTTTTTACCATCCATTTGGCCGTGTCCGATTCCGATTTTGGCATCCGGGACCAACCGCTGTATCATACCCGCTACTTCTTTAATATTTTCGATACGATTGTGGATGAAAAATACCTGTCCGCCACGTTGAATTTCATAATTCACGGCATCACGAATGATCTCTTCCGTAAATCGAATAACCTGGCTTTCGATGGGGTAACGATTGGGTGGTGGGGTATTGATGACCGAAAGGTCTCGAGCCGCCATGAGGCTAAATTGTAACGTTCTAGGAATCGGTGTTGCCGTCAATGTCAATACGTCTACGTTTTCCTTGATCGATTTCAGTTTATCTTTCACCGCGACCCCGAATTTTTGCTCTTCATCAACAATCAGAAGCCCAAGGTCCTTAAATCTCACATTTTTATTTACCAATTGGTGGGTGCCGATTACAATATCTACTTTACCGGTTTCCAGCTTTTCCAAAGTCTCCCTTTTTTCCTTGGCGGTTCTAAACCGGTTAAGGTAGTCTACGGTAACCGGCATTTCCTTGAGGCGTTCGCTAAAGGTACGATGGTGCTGAAATGCCAAAATAGTTGTCGGTACCAATATGGCTACCTGTTTGCCATTATCAACGGCCTTAAAGGCTGCCCGAATCGCTACTTCGGTCTTCCCGAACCCCACATCACCACAGATCAAACGATCCATAGGGCGTTCGCTCTCCATGTCTTTTTTAATATCCTCGGTGGCCTTACTTTGGTCAGGGGTATCCTCATAGATAAAAGAAGCCTCGAGCTCATCTTGCAAATAGCTGTCGGGGTCGTATTGAAATCCTTTTTCCAATCGCCGTTTCGCATATATTTTAATAAGGTCGAAGGCGATTTTCTTGACACGCGTCTTGGTCTTTTGCTTTAGTTTTTTCCAAGCGGCCGAACCAAGTTTATAGATTTTGGGAACCGCTCCGTCTTTTCCATTGAATTTCGAGATCTTATGAAGCGAGTGAATGCTAACATATAGGATGTCTCGTTCGCCATACATTAGTTTAATGGCCTCTTGCTTTTTGCCTTCTACATCTATTTTTTGGAGTCCGCCGAACTTTCCGATACCATGGTCGATATGGGTTACGTAATCCCCTATCTCCAGTTTATTAAGTTCCTTTAAGGTGATTGCCTGTTTTTTAGCGTAGCCGTTTTTAAGGTGAAATTTATGGTAGCGCTCAAAAATTTGATGATCGGTAAAACAGACAATTTTAAGGTCATCATCAATAAAACCCTGATATAGGGGAAACACAATGGTTTCATAATGCACCTGCCTGTTTACCTCTTCAAAAATGGCATGAAAGCGTTTTGCCTGTTGATCGCTTGCGCAGAAAATGTAGTTGGTATAACCGTTCGATTTGTTCTCGTTCAGATTGTCGATCAGCAAATCAAATTTTTTATTGAAGGAAGGTTGTGGTCGGGTATGGAACAAAATTTCATTCCATGGCTCTGCAATTGTTCCGGTAACGCTAGCGGTGAGCAGACCAAAACTTCCCAACTGCTCTTTGAAATAATCAGCGTTCATAAACAAGGCCTCCGGAGCCGCATGTTTAATTTCTTTCGAAAGCTTGTCGAACGCCTCTTTTGCCTTCTCGAAAAAGTCATCCAACCGGTCAAAAAGCAAGTCGGTATTTTTCGAGAAAACAAGTGTTTTTGGGGAAATGTATCTTAAAAAGCTCTCCCTTTTTTCCTGTAAAAATTTATCGGCTACATTTGGAATAATGGTAATCTTCTTCACTTTGTCGGTAGACAATTGGGTTTCCACATCGAAGGTGCGGATACTGTCGACCTCATCCCCGAAAAATTCTATTCGGTAAGGCTCATCATGGGAAAAAGAAAAAACATCCACAATGCCACCTCGTACCGAAAACTCCCCTGGTTCTGTCACAAAATCGACCCTTTTAAACTTGTATTCGAACAAGACCTCGTTCAAGAAATCGAGCGAAAGGGTATCATCCAATTTAATTTTTAGGGTATTCTTATCCAGTTCCTTTCTCGTCACCACTTTTTCAAAAAGTGCATCGGGATAGGTTACGATCAAGGCCGGTTTTTTCCTGGAGTTGATGCGATTCAACACTTCTGCTCTTAAGAGCACGTTTGCGTTATCGGTTTCTTCTATTTGGTAAGGCCTCCGATAGCTTCCGGGATAGAAGAGCACATCATTTTCCCCGATCAGTCGTTCCAAGTCGTTGAGGTAGTAAGCAGCTTCTTCCTTATCGTTAAAAATTAATAAAAAAGGACGCTCGGAATTTTGGAAAGTATGAGACAGAATGAAGGATAGAGACGATCCCGTGAGACCTTTTAGCAGTATTCTCGGTATGGACGAATGTTGATTCTGGGCAATAGCACTTTTCAGTTTCCCTAGTTGGGGAGACTGTACAAACAGTTGTTGAATGGTAGAATGCGCCAACTAAACTAGTTTGTGTAAAGATACATCGCGCAAAAGGGTCTCCCAAGGGAAGCCTAAATTTTTATAACACTATTTTCAGCCAGCGTGAATATCTGGTCGTCCCTATTTGGTTCCAATACATAGGTGCCTGTAAACGCACCAAAGGCGGGAAGAATCATTTGCTGGTCAGACTTAAAAAAACAAGGAAGACGAAGTGATTGTCGACCCCCGCCCCGAAGTCGAACGGCCGGGTGTATATGTCCGGAGAAATTAAAAAAACCCTCTCGCTCCTCAGGGTGGTGGGTGAGAAGGAAACCGTCTTGCTGAATTTCCGACACCACCTGTATGCCCAAATCCTCATATTTTAAGGGCGAAATAATATCGTGGTTGCCTGCTATCAGAATAATGGTCGATTCGACTTTGCCGACCCAGTCTTCGAACAATTGCCATTCCTTGTTCATTGAGGAATGGAACAGATCTCCCATAAAACAAACGATCTCGGGTTCAAAAAAGGCAAGCGAATCATCTAATAACTCAAAGTTTCTCAGAACGGCCGCCTGTGGTACCGCAGAACCGAACTTTCGAAAATGGGACACCTTGCCAAGATGCACGTCACTGATCAACAGCATGCGCTTTTCTTTCCAAAAAAGCGTTCCTGAAGGATGCATGGTAAAATGTTGTTCCCGTATTTGGATCGATTGCGTTTCCACAGGTTCAAAGGTACTAATACCAATTTGACTATGGCATGTCATATAGGCAAACTGGTATCAGAGTCCCTTGTTTTTATGAACCGTAATCCCTACTTTGTGAGAGCAATTCTAACCAGACTTATTATGCCATACATTACCGTTGTTGGAAGTTCAAATACCGATATGGTCGTGAAGACTGCTCGATTTCCAGAACCAGGAGAAACCATTATTGGAGGGAACTTTTACATGTTTCCGGGAGGAAAAGGTGCTAACCAGGCAGTGGCCGCGGCCCGGGCAGGCGGTCAGGTTCGTTTTATTTGTTCGGTAGGTGACGACCTCTTCGGAAAAAATGCGCTCGAAGGGTATCGCAAAGAAGGTATTGATGTAGATGCGGCCTTGACCATTGAAGGAGGCGCGTCGGGAGTAGCGCTTATTACCGTTAACGAATCGGGTGAAAATGAGATTGTAGTCGCTTCTGGTACGAATGCGGAGCTGTCTGTCGAACACCTAGGAGCGGCCTTGCAATCGTCATTGGATACCGATGTTTTTTTAACCCAACTGGAAACACCTGTCGATGCCGTGGCTTTTTTGGCCGACTATAGCAAAAAGAATGGAAAGAAATTGGTCATCAATCCGGCCCCTGCACAAACCTTATCGGATTCGATTTTAGACGGCCTCTATCTCATTACCCCCAACGAGACCGAGGCGAAGCTGTTAACGGGTATCGAGGTGCATGATGAGGCCAGTCAGCTAAGGGCTGCCGAGGTGTTGTTGAACAAAGGAGTGCAAAATGTGATCATCACTTTAGGAAGCAAAGGCTCCTTTTTTAAGAATGCCAAAGAGCATTTTACTACTACCAGCCCAAAGGTGAAAGCAGTGGATACGACCGCTGCGGGAGATGTTTATAACGGTGTTCTTACCGTATGTTTGGCAAAGAATATGACTTGGCGCGAGAGTATGCAGTACGCAAGTAGGGCGGCCGCTTTGTCGGTGACACAAATGGGTGCCCAGGATACCGCTCCGACAGAAATAGAAATCAACCAATTCCAATAATATGTTCATCATAGAAAATTACAGTATTGCCGTCGTATTTTGTGTTATTACCATGTTGGCCTGGGGGTCTTGGGCGAATACCCAGAAATTGGCCTCTGCAAGCTGGCGCTTCGAATTGTTTTATTGGGATTATGTCCTGGGAATTCTACTATTCGCGGGCTTGTTTGCTCTTACCGCTGGAAGCATAGGCGAAGGTGGCCGGCCTTTTTTGGAAGATTTGGGACAGGCAGACACCGGTAATATCGGTTCCGCAATTTTAGGCGGGGTGCTTTTTAATGCCGCGAACATTCTTTTGGTTGCTGCCATTACCCTTGCAGGGATGTCCGTTGCCTTTCCGGTCGGAATCGGGCTAGCCTTGGTCGTAGGGGTCATTGTGAATTATTTGGATGCCCCGGTGGGAAATGCCACCCTGCTTTTTGGTGGGGTCGGCTTGATCGTAATCGCCATACTATTGAACGCCAATGCCTATCGAAAGCTTTCTGCCCAACAAAAAAAGGTGCCGACAAAAGGACTTGTTTTGGCGGTAGTGGCCGGACTCCTCATGGGATTGTTTTACAAGTATGTTGCGAATTCGATGTTTCCCGATTTTACAAATCCGATTGCGGGAAAGTTGAGTCCGTATACGGCCGTATTCTTGTTCGCCCTTGGTATTTTGGCCAGTAATTTTGTGTTCAATACCATTTTAATGCGTAAGCCGTTCGAAGGTGCCCCGGTAAGTTTTGGTGACTACTTCGCCGGAAGTGGTAAAAGCCATATCATGGGGATTTTGGGAGGCGTCATCTGGTGTATCGGTATGTCGTTCAGTATTCTGGCCTCCGATAAGGCCGGGCCGGCAATATCATACGGACTAGGGCAAGGAGCAACGGTGGTAGCGGCGCTTTGGGGAATTTTTGTATGGAAAGAGTTCAAAGGGGCACCGAAGGGCGTTGCAGGTATGCTAAACGTAATGTTGCTGTTATATGTGGTAGGGCTGGGATTGATTATCGCGGCACGTTAGGAGCTTCACTTCTTTGCCAACAAAGCCGCCATCCGCTTAATGCGATCGGCCAGTTTTTCGCTGGAGAGTTTCTCCCGGCTCATGCGATCGGTAATCAACGGAAAAGAGAAAGGCGTTGGGTTTTTACAAGGTTTCCAAACAATCTCTTGTGTTTCGATTCGTTCCAAGGAAAGGCGCAAACGACCCTCTTCCAATTGATGCTCAAAGGTTTCCCGAAAGGCCTGTTGATACAGCAGGTTATCTTCCTCAAAATCCCTGAACACGTTGAACAAGAGTTGCGAACTGCTTTGAAGGTGTTTCATTTTTACGCCTTTCTCGGGATAGCCTGTAAAGACCAAACCACTGATGACGGCAATATCCCTAAATTTTCTTCGCGCCATTTCGGTAGAATTCAAGCTTTTCTCAAGGTCGTCTAGCATATAATCGGTAGTGAACAGATCGTTGTCAATGACTTGCTGCACATCCAATTCTTTATCGGACAATAGCTCGAACCCATAATCATTGAAAGCCAATGAAAAGGTAATGGGCGAGAGTAAACTAATTCGATAACCGAGTAGACTCCCCATGGCCTCGTGCACAAAGCGACCCTCGAAGGGATAGAAAATATAATGATAGCCATCACGGGTCTTAAAGCTCTCGATCAAGAATTCATCTGGTTTTGGAACGATGCTTTCTTGTCGTTGTCTTTCAAAAATATGGGCTAGGGATTTGATCTCGGTCGATTGTTTCTTTCCATCAAGGCTTGCGGTATATAGTTCGTTGCGCAGCAGTTCGGACATCTGTGCAGATAGGGTAAGGCGACCGCCCATCCAGCTGGGGACTTTATTCGTTTTTTTGTTCGAGTTGCGCACATGCACTTGCATTTCCTTGATACGGATGAACTCGAGATTGCGCCCCGCAAAAGTAAAAACATCGCCCGGAGATAGTTTTGAAATAAAATATTCCTCTATAGATCCGATATAGCCTCCTTTTTGATAACGCACCGTTAAATTGGCATCACCAACAATGGTTCCTATTTGAAAACGATGCCGCATGGCTACGCCCCGGTTGTTGACCTTGAATTTACCGTCTTCCTCGATGGCCACTTTCTTGTACTCATCGTATGATTGCAGGCTCTGGCTACCCATCACCAAAAAATTCAGTAGCCACCGCCATTGATCCTCTGTAATGGCTTGATAGCAAAAAGTTTGTTTGATTTCACTGAAAATCTGGTCGGGATAGAACCCGTCGGAAATCGCCAAAGTAGTCAAATATTGAAGCAGTACATCAAAACTATTGAGATAGGGGATACGGTCTTCCACAGCTTGTTCTTTCACCGCTTTTTGAAGGGCCGAGGCCTCTATTAGCTCAATAGCGTGTGTAGGCAAAAAGTAAATGATACTCTCTTTCCCAGGTCGGTGACCACTGCGACCTGCCCGTTGTAAAAACCGGGCGATTCCTTTTGGGCCGCCTATTTGAACCACGGTTTCTACAGGGGCAAAATCTACCCCAAGATCCAGGCTAGAGGTGCAGACGACGGCCTTGAGGCTTTCGTTACGTATGGCCTGTTCTACCCAAAGCCGTGTCTCTTTGTTAATACTGCCGTGGTGCATCGCCAATTCCCCGGCATATTCAGGATGTTTTTCCAGGATTTTCTGAAACCAGATTTCACATTGGCTTCTTGTGTTGGTAAATAGCAGCGTGGTTTTGCTATGGTTTATTATGGGTACTACGTCTTCTAAAAGTCGAATGCCCAAATGACCCCGCCATGGAAAGGTTTCCATCTCTTTGGGAATCATACTTTTGACCGTAATCTTTTTATGGAGTCTTGCTTTGATCAATACAGAGTTCTCCAGAGCTTGGGTGGCTGGCCCGAGCAACACCTCGCGGGCTTGCTCCAGATTGCCGATGGTAGCAGAAATACCCCAAACACGAAGGTCCTTGGCGATGGTTTTGAGACGGGAAAGCCCTAGCTCCATCTGCACTCCTCGCTTGGTGCCCAACAGTTCATGCCATTCATCCACGACTACGGCCATACAGTCTTTAAAAAGTTTGTCGTAGCCTTTGGTAGCGAGGAGTAACTGTAAACTTTCAGGGGTCGTAATCAACAAATCGGGCATCTGCCGTTTTTGTCTGGCCCTTTCTTTGGTCGTAGTATCTCCCGTGCGGATACCTACGGTCATCTGCGTTCCCAAATCGGAGGTGACCCGTTCGGCCGATTGCCTTATTTCTTGGGAAAGCGCTCTTAAGGGGGTAATCCAAATGGCTTTTAGGCCCTTTTGGTGTTTGGTTCGGTACTTCGGGTTCTTTTTAATGTAGCTGAGAACAATGGGAAACCATAGTGCATACGTTTTACCACTACCTGTAGGGGCATTGAGGAGTCCGTTTTTGCCTTGTAAAAAAGCCTTCCAAGTATGTTTTTGAAAGGGGAACGGTTTCCAATTTTGCTGCTTAAACCAGTCTTGGGCTATGTTGTATAGTTCGTCTCTGTTCATAGGCCATTTTACTTGGCATTCGAAAGTTACCAATTAAGTTTCACCTGCGTTAGCGATTGCAACGGAAAACCCACAGCCTCTTAGAAAGAGGTGGGGATTTGTAGCGGAAAGCGCGGTCACAAGCCGATAGGCAACGGCTTGGGGGAACGCCAAAATAATCAAAGTGAAGAACCGTTATAACCTTCAAAAAAATTATATTTGCCGAATAAAATAAGAAATATGTCGTTTTTAAATTTGTTCGATACCGGTTTCAAGAAACGCAATCAAGACCATTTTGCAGCTATTGTGAGGGTGGCCATGAGCGATGATGTGATTACGGAAGACGAACGTGCTTTTTTGCATCGTTTGGCAGCACGCTTGGATATTACGGAAGCGGAGTACAAAAAGATTTTGAAAGACTATAAGTCACACCCTATCAACCCACCAACAAGCTACGATTTACGTTTGGAACGCCTGTACGATTTGGCACGTATGGTATATGCCGACAATGTGCTAGGGGAACGGCAAAAAGGGATGCTTGAAAGACTGGGTGTGGGCCTAGGTTTTTCTACCGGAAATATTTCTTATGTGGTCGACAAGGCCTTAAAATTGGTGAATGCCGGGGTCGATAAAGAGAATTTTATAGATGAGATAAAACATATGAACCGTTAGGTTTTAACAGAACAATAAATGGGAAGCGGCCTTAGTGGCCGCTTTTTTTACCGATTGCCCCATTGCTGTAACAGGGTATCGCTACCATTGATGAACAAAACTAACAACGGCCAGGCAATTCGATTATCAATACTTTGCCAGAAACTCTTGAAGCTTTTCGACCATTTTTCGACTTCCGCAGAAAAACGGGACCCGTTGATGTAGTTCCGTAGGTTGTATATCCAATATTCGGGATTTACCGCCGATTGCCAAACCATTTGCCTGTTCGGCAATAAGGGCCATGGGGTTGCATTCGTATAGCAAGCGTAATTTTCCACTCTCGGTAAGACTGCTCTTAGGATACATGTAAATACCGCCTTTGATCATGTTTCGGTGAAAATCGGACACCAACGAACCAATATATCTAGAGGTATAGGGACGATCACCTTCCTCTTGCTGGCAATATTTGATGTAGTCCTTTACGCCTTGTAAAAAGTGCACGTAATTCCCCTCGTTAACAGAATATATTTTTCCCGATTCGGGAAACTGCATGTTCGGGTGGGAAAGATAAAAGGTACCAATGGCCGGGTTTAGGGTAAAACCGTTGACCCCGTCGCCCGTAGTGTATACAAGCATGGTAGAGGTGCCATAGACAACATAACCGGCAGCCACCTGATTTCTTCCCGGTTGTAAAAAATCTTCCAAGGTTACAGGGGTGCCCACTGGGGTAATTCTTCGGTAAATGGAAAAAATAGTCCCTACCGAAACATTTACGTCGATATTGGAAGAACCGTCTAACGGATCGATCAATACAATGTATTTGTTCTGGTGTTGTTCGTCGTTGCTATTAATGCTTATGAAATCATCTTCTTCCTCCGAGGCGATGCCGCAAACGATTTCCCGATTTTTCAAGGTCTGTATGAACTTGTCGTTAGCCAAAACGTCGAGCTTTTGTTGGTCTTCTCCCTGAATATTGGTTTCTCCGGCCCGGCCGATGATGTCGACCAACCCGGCCTTGTTCACCTCGTGATTCACTACTTTGGCGGCCAATCGAATGGCGTTGATCAGTTTTGAAAGTTCCCCAGATGAATATTGAAAGGAATCCTGATTCTCGATAATGAATTCGCCTAACGTCTTGTTTCTGTTTCCAATCACTGAAGTGTCTATTTGTTTTGCACAAATATCGGGTATTTTGTGAAACTACATCTTTTCGTTATCGATACATTTTTTAAATTTATAACTTTGTGTTTTATTTGTAACAATTATGGAGTATGTAATTCGAACTGCCCGTAAAACGGATATGGTCCAGGTATTGGGCTTGATCAAGGAGCTTGCTTCCTTTGAGAAAGAAGGCAATGCAGTGGAGGTGACCTTGGAAGACCTGCAACAAGCAGGTTTTGAAAAAGGATTGTTTCATTGTTTTGTGGCCGAAGCCGACGGCGCTATTGTCGGAATGGCCCTTGTATACCCTCGTTACTCGACCTGGAAAGGCCCCGTAATACATCTCGAGGATCTGATCGTGACGGAGAAAATGAGAGGTAGTGGTATCGGGAACGCCTTGTTGACCGCAGTGGTACGATATGGGAACGAATTGGGCGTAAAACGTATTTGTTGGGAAGTGTTGGATTGGAACGAACCTGCGATCGCCTTTTATGAAAAGAAAGGGGCGAGGGTGATGCGCGATTGGGATGTAGTACAGTTAGATGAAAACGGAATGGAAGCCTTTTTGCAGGATCATACCTAGTTTGTCGGGTTTTCCGTCGATGAAGAAAATGATGTTATTCGAAAATGATCAACCATATAGAATCAATTAAAGTTATATGCGAATATTTAAATTCGGAGGTGCTTCGGTCAAGGATGCCGATGGAATAAAAAATGTGGTAAGTGTCTTACGGCAGACAGGTCACGATGACACCTTGCTCGTTGTTTCGGCGATGGGCAAGACCACCAACGCGATGGAAGCGATCGTAGATGCCTATTTTAACGATAAGGAATCATTGCCTTTTGCTATCCAGGAAGTGGTAGCGTATCACGATGCTATTTTGAAGGATTTGTTTCCTCAGGACCAACATCCTATTTTTCAGAAATTAAAGAGTTTGGTCGAAGAGGTCACCGGGTTTTTGGCTTGGAACAAATCACCCAAGTATAATTTTGTTTACGATCAAGTGGTCGGGTATGGCGAATTGATTTCCACTTCGATTATCAGTACGTATCTAAATGAAGTGGGGATTCCCAATAGATGGCTCGATGTGCGCGATTTAATAAAGACCGATGCCAGCTACCGTGATGTGACGGTCAACTGGGAAAAGACCCAGCAAAATGTTTCGGAGGAAATCGACCGAGGACAACTGAACATTACCCAAGGCTTTTTGGGGAGTGACGATAATAACTTTACCACCACTTTGGGCCGCGAAGGGTCTGATTATACTGCAGCAATTTTGGCCTATTGTTTAAATGCGACTTCGGTAACCATTTGGAAAGATGTGCCGGGGGTACTCAATGCCGATCCCAGGTATTTCGAAAAAACGCAGTTGTTGAACAATATCTCCTATAGGGAGGCTATCGAGTTGGCCTTTTACGGTGCCTCGGTCATACACCCGAAAACGTTGCAGCCCTTGCAAGGAAAGGAAATACCGTTACACGTGAAGTCGTTCTTGAATCCAAAAGACCCCGGTACGACCGTCGGAAAGGGAATTGGCATAGAGCCGAATATTCCCTGTTTTATCGTGAAAAAGAATCAAGTATTGCTAAAGCTTTCTTCCTTGGACTTCTCGTTTATCGTTGAGGATAGTATCAGCGAACTTTTTAAACTATTTCACGAGTACAAGATGAAAGTGGACTTGATCCAGAATTCGGCGATTAGCTTTTCGGTCTGTGTTGACAATAAATTTGGGCGTCTCGAGGATTTATTGCAGTTGCTGAAAAGTAGGTTCAAACTGGTCTACCATGAAGGAGTGTCGCTTTACACGATTCGCCATTTTAATGAAGAAGCGGTCGCCTCATTGCAGAACGGTCATGAAGTGCTTCTTGAGCAGCGGGGAAAAGAGACCCTCCAGCTGGTTGTAAAATAGAGGGCTTTCTTGCCTTTTAGGAGTGTTAAATAGGGGCGACGTTGGCTGTTTTTCCTATCTTAGCGGCTTTCCTAATCTAATAATTCTATGGGTTTAGTGACCGCCAAAGAAGTGGCCAAAGCAACCAAACTCGATAAATTCGGTTTTGTGGGTATTTTCTTGGCATGGGTGATTCTCAAGGTCACCAGGATATCCCAACTAAACCGCACCTATAACAAGATTAAACATCTCGAAGGAATCGATTTTGTAGAGGGGGCATTGGAAAAGTTTGAAATCGATTACGAGATTCCTACCGATGATCTTAGGCGTTTGCCGAAAGAAGGGCCATATATTACCATAAGCAACCATCCGTTAGGCGGAATGGACGGCGTGGTCCTTTTAAAATTGATGTTGAGCCAACGGGCCGATTACAAACTAATGGCCAATTTTTTATTGCAACGATTCGAACCGCTTTCACCATACATCTTTCCCGTGAATCCTTTTGAGGACCACAAGGAGGCCAAAAGTAGTCTTATTGGGTTCAAACATGCCATGCTGCATCTGAAAGAAGGTCATCCGCTAGGTATTTTCCCAGCAGGGGAAGTCTCTACCCATAAAGATGGTAAAATGGTGGTCGACAAACCATGGGAAGAGGCTGCAATCAAATTGATTCGAAATGCAAAGGTACCCGTAGTTCCTATTTACTTTCATGCCAGGAACAGCAAGCTGTTTTATCGTTTGGCCAAGATCAGTGGGGTTTTCCGGACTGCGAAGTTGCCTTCAGAGCTCTATTCACAGCGATATAGGCCTATAAAGGTGCGTATCGGGCAACCCATATCGGTCCATACTCAGGAAGAGCAGGGGAGTTTGGAAGAATATACCGAGCTGCTGCGCAGAAAAACCTATATTCTTTCCAATGCCTATGAGAAAGAGCGTTTGATCGATCAACTACCTACGACCCTAAAGCTTCCCAAGCAGCCGAGAAAAATTGCCACTGCTGTTCGTACCGAAGTAATAGAGGGCGAGATTGAAAAATTAACGGAAAAAGACCGAAGGTTGCTCCAAAGTAAAAACTATGAGGTGTTTTTGGCACCCGCCAACGAGATGCCTTTTACTTTGCAGGAAATCGGCAGACAACGTGAAGTTACTTTTCGGGCCATCGGTGAGGGGACCAATAATTCAATCGATATCGATAAATTCGATGCCTATTACCATCATATGTTTCTTTGGGACAATCAGGCTAAAGTTATTGCAGGCGCTTATCGAATGGGATTGGGCGCCGATATCTTCAAGGCGTATGGCATCGATGGGTTTTATCTACAAGACCTATTTCGTTTTGAGCCCGAGCTTTTTGGTATGATGCGCCAATCTATTGAAATGGGTCGTGCCTATATCATCAAGGAATACCAACAAAAACCGATGCCCTTGTTCCTGCTCTGGAAAGGAATTGTACATACTACCTTGCGGCATCCCGAGCATAAGTATTTAATCGGTGGCGTGAGTATCAGCAATCAGTTTTCCAACTTTTCAAAATCGTTGATGATCGAGTTCATGAAGAGTAACTATTGGGATCCTTATGTAGCCCAGTATGTTCGGCCTAAAAAAGAATTTAAGGTAAAGCTAAAGGATGCCGATAAGGAGTTTGTCTTTGACGAAACCCAGGCCGACCTGAACAAGTTCGATAAAATGATCGATGAAGTAGAACCTGGTAACCTTAGACTACCCGTCTTGATCAAAAAATATATCAAGCAAAATGCAAAAGTCGTTGCCTTTAATGTAGACCCGTTATTCAATAACTCGGTAGACGGGCTCATGTATATCAAAATTGCCGACTTGCCCGAAAGTACGGTGAAACCTGTGATGGAGGAGTTTCAAGCAGAACTTGAACGTAAATTGGCCGAAAACGGTACCGAGGAAGATCGTTAATTCAATTCCTCTTCAACAAAGCCCTTGCAAAATTCCCGAATTTCATTTCGGGCCTTTAAAAAAGCGGTATGCTTTTCGGTCTCGCTTCCCTGAACCTTGGAGGGATCAAAGAAGTTGTGATGAATGCGTTTTGCTTTTTCCGCCGGGATGAACGGACAGTTTTCCTTGGCGTGGTCACAGACAGTAATGATATAGTCCCACTGGATACCCGCATACTCATCAACGTGGTTGCTGGTATGCCCTGTGATATCTATGTCATCCTCGGCCATGATGGCAACGGCACCAGGATTCAGCCCGTGGGTCTCGATGCCGGCACTATAAATAGTTGCCAAACCGCTTTGAAAGGAATTCAAATACCCGTGCGCCATTTGGCTTCTACAGGAATTTCCGGTACATAGTACTAAGATATTTTTCATCAATATTTGGTTAATTCATTGGTCACAATCATTGGTTGAAACTATACACTTTATTGCAAGACTTTCCCCCGAAGTTTCGGGGCTACAATTTTTCAACAAGTAAGCAGTGGTACTCGGCAGTTCTAAAAGGGCCAAGCTGATTACTGCCAACTGCCCACCGCTACTTTGGCACAAAGTTCAAAAAGAATTTTATCTTTCCTTAAAACCTATGCATTTAAAATGTATAGTGGTTTAGTTCCATGAAGGCGGAAATCTCTAATTCTATGCTTAAACCAATCTACAATCAGACTGGATTCTGGCCTTTAATCGATACCCACCACCTTGCTTCGTCTTTCAAACAGTAAATTGTCTTTCCAGACACCATCTAATTTTCCGACACGTTCTCGTTTGCCAATATAGCGAAACCCTACTTTTTTATGAAGTTGAACACTTCCTTCATTTTCTGGGAAAATACCGGACTGCAGTGTCCAGATACCCTCCTTTTCGCTTTCAGTGATCAAGGTGTTCATCAGTATTTTGCCCACTCCCTTACCACGACTCTTTTCCCGAATATAGACGCTAACTTCTGCGACACCGCCATAGACACAGCGGCTTGAAACAGGTGATAGGGCTGCCCAGCCCAATAGTTGCCCATCTTCGACAGCTACAATTCTGCAAGAGGGTAAATGGGCAGTATTCCAGGATTCGTAGGAGGGTACGTTCTTTTCAAAAGTGGCAAAACCCGTGGCAATGCCTTCGGTATAGATATGCGAGACCGATTCCCAATCCTGATCTTGCATTGGTCGTATAGCAAATTGGTTTTTCTTTTTCATGTTAGCAGCAAGTTATTTTTTCACGATAGTTGTTCCAAACCCTTTGAGGCTTTTTACGCAGCAAGACAAGATGTAGCAGTGCCAAAAAGATGCTCCCAGGAATTACGTTCTTACTTACGAACATAAACATATCATAGGCCGGCGTGGATGCAAAATCGGTTACGAAGTGAACGGCCGAACCCGATAGGCGAAGCTTCAGCCCCATTACCAAAACGATAGCCGCAAAGTGAAAGGCGTTGGAGAAAAGATGAATAATGTATTCCCATTTTGGGAGTCCGCCCATAAAGCTTCGGCTCTCCTTTTCGGAATATGCATCGACTGCTAACACGGTTAGGTCAAGTAGCACCAATGAAGCTCCGAAAAGAAATCCGATCCAACTAGTTTCATTTAAAAACAGTAACCAAATGATCAATGGAAACAGAATAGCTCTGATGGTATGGGTTTTATGTTCAAAAACGCTTTCTTCCCTTTCGAATAGTCGGTATTTCCATAAATGAAGAAAAAAGCCATCGTAAGTGGCTAACACCATAAATAAAACAAGGCAGGCCGTTGCCAGATAAAACAAAGTTTCCATAGACTAATTGATTTTCACTACTGAACTCTTGGCTTAGCAGCAACCACTATTGGGGGCACAGGCAGTTTTTTCAGACTCTAGCGCTGTTTCCGATGGTATACCGCAAAGTTCCCTTGCTTTGCAATTGGTTTGTTCGCTACCCAGTTTTAGGATGAGGTCATTGGTGGCGATCAAAACATCGTTCACAAAGAGCTGTGCGGTATGAAAATGTTCGTTGCTATATTCGAACTTTATTTCTACTGTGCGCTCCATCGGTTTTATTTGGTCTACTCTGTTAAGAATGCTCAGGGCCTTCCCGGCACTGATATATTCCTCGGTTTGGTGTTCATCCGGACTTTCCCATAGCTGCACTATGGTCTCTTTCCAAAAATCGCTTTTCCCACCGCAATCTATGGCATCGATGGTTACATTCTTTACTTCTGTAATGTGGTAGTTGGCACCCACATGCTTTCCCGAAGTGTATTCAAAGCGAAGGTTTTTTTGCGGATGTTCCGCTAAAAGCGATAGAAATTCTTGTGTTTTCATAAGCTACATATGGTTAACAGCAATTAAACTTGGTATTGTCAAAAAAGGAATTCAAGAGGGTCTGTATTTCTTTCCATTTATCTAGATTAATGCAATAACATACCTTTTTACCTTCAATCTCCCCCTTTATCAAATCAATGCTTTTCAACTCCTTTAAATGTTGTGAAATAGTAGGCTGCGCAAGGCCTATTTCTTCAACAATGTCGTTACAGATACACCCCTTTTGGCTACTGATGTATTGTAAAATGGCGATTCGGGCCGGATGAGCCAATACTTTAAAAAGTATGGCTAGTTTGTTTTGCCGGTCATCGAATATCTGTGTCTTGGTAAGGCCCATTATATATTTATATATTGCAATATTACGATGATAAAACGAAACAAAAAAGTCAAATCACTAAAAATTTGACTTTTCTATGATTAGAACCAAGGTTTTCTACCCACCTGATAGGTGTTATAGAAATCCTCATCCGATTTGGTTAAATAGACAATTCCTTCGATGAGACCAATTATCCCTGTTGCCATTAAAATGAAACTTCCTATGACAAAACAAACGGTGATATAGCCGATTACAGAGGCCCCTAATAGAATAAAACCTTCTTTCTGATATCCTAAAATGAACTTATGAACTCCGAGCGAACCCAAGAATATTGCCAACAGTCCCGCCAGCATCTTCTTGTTATCTCCTCCTGCTCCGCTAAAAGCTTCTTTGGCGCCTTCGGTGAATTCATCGGCTGTCTTCTTTGCTTCCTTTGCAAATTCACTCGCCTTTTCTTTGGCATCTTCGGCAAACTCCTTTGTCGCTTCCTTGGCGTCATCAAATTTTTCACCTGCCTTTTCCCCTAATTCGCTTGCCTTTTCTTTTGCACTTTCAAAGGCATCTTCGGCTTTGTCGCCCAAGTCTTTATTATCTTCTGACATGATTTATATTTTGTTGGTTACACATGTTTAAAAGTAGCGAATATTTTTAATCCAAATTACGATATAGCTTAATTTGCCCGAAGGGTAGAAGAAAACCTTCAATTTTGTTTAAGTTAAACCTGACAAAAGTATTGAACTCAAGATGAGTTCATTTTGTGTCTATACTTTTGTCATTCAGGACGGAATATTCAGGATATTGGAAAAAACGTTCGGGATTTAAATCACAAAAATGCCTTATCCACGGGTTCCCAAAGCTCTAGTTTGTTCCCATCGGGATCTAGTATCCATCCGAATTTCCCATAATCATATTCTTCGATTTCTCCTACGATCGTCACCCCTTCATTCTCTAATACGACTAGTAGTTCCTTTAAATTTTCGACCCTGAAATTCATCATAAAGGGTGATTTACTGGGCGCAAAATAGGTGGTGTCGTCTTTCATAGGACTCCATTGGGTACTACAATCGTTCCCATCTTTGTCTTTCCACCAGAAAGTACATCCATATCGATCGACCGGAAGGCCTAAATGGTTTTGGTACCAATCCTTTAATTTTTTAGGATCTTTTGTTTTAAAGAAGAACCCCCCTAATCCTGTTACTCTTTTTTTCATATTCAGTTATTTATTTTGTTCCCGCGAAGGTGGGAATCTGTTTTCATAAGGGTACGGATCCGATTTGTGAAAGCGGGAATCTACCCGCGAACTTGCCCATCGGCAGACAAGGTCTGGAGCCTGAAGCCCGCGGCATACATTTTCCCGCAAGGGACTCTCTCTTTACCGTTTCACATTCTTTTCATAGAGGGCTATCCATTGATCCACCGTCATTTTTGTTACCAATTTCTCAAGTAAGTCAAAGGGAATATCCTCCATATACTTAAAACGTATACAGCTTTTTCCCATATCCAATTTTCGCTTGCAGTACGTTGGATACTCTCTTATGAACCAATCATGCAGCTTTGTATCGGCGTATATACCGGAGTGATAAAGGGCCACATAATTCTTCTGCGATGCCAGGTTGATAAAGGGCAAAGGTAACTCAGGATTGCAATGATACCCTTTGGGATATTTTGAATGGGGTACCACATACCCTAGCATGCCATAGCTCATCTGTTCCTGGAATCCGTTTGGGATATTTTTTAAAATTATTGCCCTAAGCTTTTTGATTATCGTTTGTCTATCTGGTGGAAGTTGTTCGATGTATTCTTCCGGGTTTGTGGCTTTGTATTGCATTGTATTAGTTTTTACGTTGTAGTAGAAGTGCAGATATTAATGAAACAATGATACCTATGACCATGACGGTAAGAAACATGACCGAGGCCATAAAACCACTTCCGTAGTCAGGAATTACCTCAGTGTGCCCCTGTGCCCTCAAGACTTCAACATATTGTTCGTAGAAATCTGGATTGATGAAACTGGTATATATATAATCGGCAATGGCGATACCAACAGCGGTGAACAGTGATATCATAAGTCCGATTGCAAGTCCCTTTCCAAAAGTGATCTGCCCTGCATTTTCTTTGTCCCGAAAGTGTTTTATTCCAAAAAACACAAAAGATAGGGATGCGATCATGGTCGCATACCCCACAATTTCTTGAGTGGAAAAGTCCATTCCCATTCCAAAATACAATCCGCCTAAAAAAAGAATAATCGCCAGAAGGAGTCCATATAATCCGTACTTGGTCACTGTGTTTTTCATACTGATAGGATTTACTTAATAATCGAGATGTATATACTCCGACGTTTGTGTCGAAATTAAGTGTTGATTTTCCTTTAAATGCCTCTTGGGTTTTCCGCGAGTTAGTTCATTAAAGTTTATGGTCTCAAAAGTAATTAGGGGGAGAAAAAGGAGCCTCATACTAAAGTACCAAAATAATGGAACTTTGGTATATTTCAAAACTGGCCCTTAGGCGTATTGCTATAAGATTTGTAGGTCTTTGGCAATCTGAATGGCCTGAGTTCTTCGTTTGGCATTCAGCTTCGTCAGTAGATTCGACACGTGGGTTTTGATCGTGCTCTCCGATAAAAATAATTTGTCTGCAATCTCTTTGTTCGATAATCCTAGCGATATTTCCTTCAGTACTTCGTATTCCCGTTTGCTCAAGTCCAGGGCCTCAATTCTCTCGGTGTCGATCGTTCCCTCGGGTAATCTTTCCTTTTGCAGGCTTTTTTTGTTCAAATAGACCCCTACCACAAAGAAGGTAACGGCTACAATCGCTAGGGCAATTTCAATGCGAAGGTCACCACCGATAATGGAATATTTACTGATTTGAAAGAGAAGCAATAGCGCAAGGGCCAACGCACCGAATATAAAAACCGTTTTCCTCACGTATTAAAGTTAGCAAAATTTCGCTTTGATCTTATCGACGATTGTCTGAGCAAGTTTTTCCTTACTTTCGACTGTCCAGCCAGCGACATGCGGACTTAAAAGCACGTTCTTTGCGGCAAGCAGGTATCGAAACGCTTCGGGAAGGTCTTGTTCGTCATTTGAAGAGCCCGTATTTTGAAAAAGGTTTTCAAAGGATGTCTTTTCGTATTCCAATACATCCAATCCCGCACCAAGTACCTTTCCTGATTTTAAGGCATCGACTAAATCCGTGGTAACGATGCATTTACCCCGGGCGGTATTCAAGATCCAAATAGGTTTCTGAAAACCGTTGATGAAGTCGGTATGAACCATTCCCAAGGTACTTTCGGTCTGGGGCACATGTAGGCTCAGCACATCTGTTTTTTGTTGTAGCTCCATAATGCCGACCTGTCTTGCATTCCCATCCCCGACACCGCCCAGAATATCATAACAGATAACTTCTACATCAAAACCCTGTAATTTTTTGGCAAATGCTTTTCCCATATTGCCATAGCCGATGATACCAACGGTTTTTCCGTCTAACTCGATGCCACGATTGCCCTCACGATCCCACATACCGGAGCGTACTTCTTTGTCGGCCTTGTTCAGTTTGTTGAATAGGGAGAGCAATAGGCCGAGTGTATGTTCCCCAACTGCGTTTCTGTTACCTTCTGGCGCCGAGGCAAGAAATATACCCCGTGATTTCGCAAATGGGATATCGATATTTTCCAGCCCGGCACCGACACGGCCTATGAATTTTAGGTTGGTCGCTTTTTCAAGGAAAGGGGCATCGATTCGAAAACGACTTCTGATAATGAGTCCGTCGTATTCATGAATCTTTTTTTCGATTTCACCTTTAGCACTGGTGTAGTCTTCGTGGTTCTGGAATCCCAGTTCCTTGAATTGTTCGATCAAAAGGGAATGGTTGGTGTCGAGATGGAGCACTTTCATAGGGAAGTCAGATTTTAGGGTAATGGGTCCGCGTCATTTCATGTTGTACATCCCCTGTATGTGCAGTACTCCGTTTTTCAAAAAGCAAGAGGTGCACTTCTTCCCCGTTTTTGGTCATAGGATTATGGGCTACGCCTTTGGGTATCACGATGATTTCACCTTCCTCGACCTTTTCGGTACGATCTCGGAACTGCATATAGAGGGTGCCTTTTAAAACTTGAAAGAGCTCGTCTTCATTTTCGTGGGTATGCCAAACGAATTCCCCTTGAATTTTTGCCAAAATCACCTGCATATCATCTACAAGGGCAATTTGGTGGGGATGCCACTGCTTGCTAAAAGCAGCATGTTTTTCTTTTAGGTTGATGGGTTTCATTGCTATTTTCTTTTTCGTAAAGATACGAACAACGGGGATTTTTCAGGGTCTAAATAACCGTTTAGGAGACCTGTTACTAACGGTGCTCGGCAGATCGTACAGCGATAGGTAGCTTTGAAAACTAATCGGCGGTATTGGCGCGTGATGCATGGTAATTCCACCCGCTTAGTACCAGTTTTTCATCGGGATGGTCTATACCAGGTTCGGTATGGTCGTCCCCGGCATATAACTGAATGAGCACTGTTTTTCTGGTTTTTTTTGAAATATTTGGCATGGAGCCATGCAGTGTAAAATAATGGAAGAAGACAATATCCCCAGGTTCCGCTTCTACAATTGTCGCTTTTTCCAGGGGATAATCTTTCAGAAAATCTGATTTTTCCTGACCGTTGGTCCCTCTAATTCTTCCTAGGCGATGACTTCCTGGGTATACGCGAAGACATCCCATTTGATCTGTGGCTTCTGTCAAATGAAGTATGCCAGCCAACATGGTGTCTTTTACGGTCGGGAAATAGCTCCAGTCTTGATGCATGGGGAAAGGAGCGCCAACCGAAGGCGGTTTTTGAAAAAGCTTGGTATGATGTAGTATGATATCCTCTCCGAGTAGTGCTTTTGCATAGGAGAGAAAGACCGGGTTGAACAAGGCGGTCATCCATCGGGCCGAATACTGCTGCACATTGTTGGTGTGAAGAATAACGGAGTTTTCCGATTTTAGCTTTTTCATTTCCTCGGGGTTGCTCCAACGAGCGTTCAATTCGTCTCCCGATCGCGTCATTTGGGTTACAATACCATCAAAATCATCAGTTAGGCCTCTGAGCTGATCTTCTGTAAAAACACCCTTGGCATGATAATATCCGTTTTCCTTGAAAAAACTCCGTATTTGATCCGTGTTCATAAATAATTTTTATCAAAAATACCAATAACCGAAAGGGTGCTACTTTATGATTGTGTCGTTTTGATGAAGGATTTTGCCACAGATCCTATTTAGATCCCCAACACCATTTTAGCGATCCAGAAGTAAATTAAAATGCCAAAAATATCATTGCTGGTGGTAATGAAAGGCCCCGTGGCGATGGCCGGGTCAATACCTCTTTTGTTTAAAAAAAGCGGTACAAAGGTACCGATAAAACCCGCTACGATAATTACGGCGATCAAGGAAATGGAGATGGCAAGGGCCGTTAGGAAGTTCCCCTTCCACACCCAAGTGAATAACAGCAGTATGGTAGCCAATATCAATCCGTTCAGGAGGGCCAACAACATTTCCTTGATCAAACGGTTGCCGATACTACCTTTGATATCATCATTTGCCAATCCTTGTACGATGATCGCACTAGACTGTACCCCGACATTCCCTGCCATGGCCGCTATCAAGGGTGTGAATAGGAATAAAACGGTGTATTCGCGGAACATTTCTTCGAAACCGCCCATAATCAACGCCGCACCCGCACCCCCAAAAAGCCCCAGAATCAACCAAGGTAGCCTTGCACGGGTCAAATCCCAGATGCTATCGTCGGCTTCTACATCCTGTGAAATACCGGCTGCCATTTGATAGTCCTTATCAGCTTCCTCACGAATAACATCCACGATATCATCAATGGTGATACGGCCTACCAATCGTCCTATTTCGTCGACTACCGGAATCGCCTCCAAATCATATTTACTCATGATTTTTGCAACCTCTTCGGGTTTTTCATGTACACTTACCGAATCGACTTTTGGGATATATACCTCGCTGATGTGGGTTTTTGTAGAAGTGGTCAGTAAATCTTTTAACGATAACCGTCCCTTCAGCTTTTCTTCGTTGTCTATGACATAGATCGAGTGTACCCGAGTTACGTTTTCGGCCTGGGCCCTCATTTCTTTGACACAGGTAAGCACGTCCCAGTCTTCCTTTACTTTTACCAGCTCTTTGGCCATGAGTCCGCCCGCAGAGTTCTCATCGTAGCGCAGCAGTTCTACAATGTCTTTTGCATGTTCGCGGTCCTCAATTTCAGAAATGACCTCCTGTACGATTTCTTCCGGAAGTTCTGCAATGATATCGGCGGCATCATCGGTATCGAGCTCTTCAAGTTCTCCGGCAATCTCTTTGGTGGATAGGTTTCCGAGAATGGCCTCCCGTACATCCTCATCTAGTTCGGTGAGAATATCGGAGGTTTTATCGCTGTCTAAAAGCTTAATGAGATAGGTCGCCTCATCTTCATTAAGTTCGTTGATAATCTCCGCTACATCGGCAAAGTGCACCTCTTCCAAAAGGGCCTGCAGACTGCGGTCTTTTTGGTTTTCGATAAGCTGTTCAATTTCGCTGACCAGCTCGTCGGTAAGTTTAAAAGGTGTCATAGCACTGATTTAATCGATTTTGCGAACAGCGCAAAGCTAAAGAAAAAAGGTATAGGGGTTTGGGAGAATTTGGTAAGAGTTAGGTTATGCCGCTATATCCAATTCAATTTTTTTGGTAAGGGCTAAAAAGTCCGATACGCTGAGTTGCTCCGGGCGCTTGTCAAAAATGGCATCGGCCCTTAAGGTTTCAGAAAGCGCAAAAACTTTCAAACTGTTACGAATGGTCTTTCGCCGTTGGTTGAAAGCAGCCTTTACCACTTTAAAAAAAAGCTTCTCATCACAATCGATTTTGGTGTCTTCTTTTCGGGTCAACCGAATGACACCCGATTGTACCTTGGGGGGTGGGTCAAAAACCTGCGGGTGAACGGTAAATAGGTATTCGGCATCGTAGAACGCCTGTACCAGTACCGATAAAATGCCATAGGTTTTGCTACCTTCTTTCTCGCAGATTCTTTTTGCTACCTCTTTTTGGAACATTCCGGAAAACTCAGGTACCTGCCCTTTTACAGCCAACAATTTAAAAACTATTTGGGTAGAGATGTTATAAGGAAAATTTCCGGTAATGGCATAGGGAGCACCATTGAAAAGTGTTGTTAGGTCGTAGTTGAGAAAGTCGGCTTCGATTACTTGAAGCGAACTGCCTCCCGCAAGTACTTTGGGATGCTCTAAAGGAAAACTGTGATTCAGATAAACAATCGATTCGGCATCGAGATCCATGGCTACTAAATTGGTATCCCGTAACAATAGGTATTTGGTAAGTACGCCTGTGCCAGGTCCTATTTCAATGACATTTCGGGATGCTGTCAACGAAAGTGTTCCGGCAATCTTTTTGGCAATTTCCTCATCTTTTAAAAAGTGTTGCCCCAAATGTTTTTTTGCCTTCACCGGATGTTCGGAATAGGACGTTTTTTTATCCCATTTACGGGAATTGGAATCTCTTTTTTTGTTTTTTGCCATGTGCGGTCAAGGTGGATTAGTAATCTGTACTCAGGTAAACCCAAGCTTTTTTGCCCGATTCCAACACAGCCTCTGTGCGGAGGTAGGCGCTCCCTTCATAGGCATCGGCTTTTAACAGTTCTTCATCGGTCAGTACATAGACCATGCCTTTCACCTTATCTTTTGGGTTTTCGGAAGCAACAATGTTCGGATACGTATCGGCTACTTTTTGTGCGCTCATCTTGTAATACGGCAGGGCTTCCTGATTTCCTTCCAGAACCTTGGAAAAAATCGCATTTTGAACTTCTTGTTGCCGTAAGGTACCATAAGCAAATAGGTATTGGGTAGCATTGGTACTATCGACGGTATGTTCGCTAACGATCTCGAGTTCGGTTCTAAAGGACACGAACTTGCCTTTGAACAAGCGATGTGCATCGTCTCGAAGCCGTGGCGCCTCTTCCTCGTAGTAGCGTTGAAGGGTTTCCCGGTTCAACACCGTAAATTGTACAGAATAGGTAGTACCTCCCATTTCCTCTTCGACCAATACTCTGGTCATTTTTGCATTCAAAAATTTTCCAGTAGCCAATACATCTGGGATGTGGGTTTTCCTCATCCACCGCAACCATTCATCATGAACGCTATCTTCGATATTGGTGGTGACATTATAAATAAGCATTTTTTCAAGTTCAAATTAAAGCGCCAAATTCAAAAAGAGTAAATGGAAATCCAGTGACTAGTTGAAAAACATCGGCCGTTGGACCTGGATTTTCAATTGATACTATCCCCCCGGAGCATCCTAAAATTCTTTCGCGCCTGCGGAAAATAATAACTGTCTTGATAATTATAAATGATTTTCTCGTATTGCTCTTTGGCCTTTTCGGGCTGGTTTAAAATCTTCCGATATAGCTCTCCCAGCGCAAAATGGGCATCATCGGCCAATATGCCGTTGGCATAGAATTCAACAATTTTGAGGTAATTGAATTCGGCCGTCTCATATTCCTTGCGTTTTTCCCATAACTGTGCCTGTATCAAAAGCGCGTCGTCCTCGATTTTCTCGCCTTTATGGTTTTGCAAGATATCATCTAAGGTAGCAATGGCCTCTTTTGTTTTATTTTGGTAGCCCAACAGGTCGGCCTTGGCATATTTTTTAAGGGCGGTCTGGGTCGAATCCTCCAATGAATTGTCCGATATCAATAGGCTAAGCTGCATGGCATCGTTTGCGATCAGTTGAGAGGTAGAGCTTCGCAATACTTTTAACTGTGTGAGCGCCCAGTCAAAATCTCCTTTATAAAAGCTGGTTTGTGCTACCTTAAAACGGGCTTCTTGCCCCAACATATCGTTTTTGAGGCTTCGCTGTATTTGTGAAAAATAAATTAGTGCTTGGTTAAATTTTTGGTCGAAGACCAGAATATCGCCCAAAGCCAGTTTAATAAAGGCTTTTCCCCGCTGGTTCAGGGGGAGTCCCAGACTCTTTTTGAGGATGTCTACTGCCTCTGACGGGTTATCTTTTTTAAAGGTGAGGAAGTTGGCATAGGCAACTTGGAGCTGTAGTGTTCTGCTATCGTAGCCATAAGACACAATCAGTTCCTCGTACTGTTTTTGTACAGCTTCCAATTCTCTTTCATTTGCATCGATGAGCTGTAAATCGATCAAGTTCAATTGGGCATTCAGTTTTGCCGTTTCATTGGCAGTATTTTCAACGATGTATTCGAAAATTTGTTGGGCAACGTCATTTTCTTGCTCTTTGAGTGCCAATTCACCAAGCCCTTCCAGCCGTTGTACGGAACCCCCGTTCATTCGTCTATAAATTGCTTTTTCCTGCCGGAATGCACTGCTGAACTGTTTTTGTTGTACAAAGAGCCAACTCAGGAGTTCATTCCATAGAATATCGGGGTTGCGCTGCGCATTTTCCAGTAATATTTTCTTTAGTTGAAGGTTGTTTTCGTTCTCGGGGTCTGATGAAATGAAATCGTCGATACTTCGTAACACGCTAGATTTGGAGGTCTTGCCCTCGCTGATAAGCCTAAGATACGATCGGTACATCTTTTCTACATCGCCTTTCTCCCCATAGATCTTCGCCATTTGGTAGTTGTAGTCCAATTCAGGGTTTAGCTCCATAGATCGCGAGTAGGCCGCGAGCGCTTCGTCCAATAGGGCGTATTTTTGAAATCGAAACCCGATGCCATACCCATAATTAGGGTTCTCCTCAATTTTGGAAAGCGCTTTTTGGTAATTTTCGGTTGCTTTCTCTTTTTGGTCTTGCAAGGTATAATTGTAACCGAGCTCTACGTAAAACGTGGGATAGGCCCTGGGGTTCGCTAGTTGTTGTAGCAAATACTTCTCGGCATCCCCATACCGTTCCAACTGCTGGTAGCAGGCAACAAGTCCTTCGCCGTAATCGGTACGTCTTGGATTTTGTTGTACCAATTTTTCATAGAAGACTACTGCTTTATCAAATTCACCATCATTGAAATACTGTTTGGCAAGAAAATCTTCCTGCGACCAAATGGTGGTCGAAGCGAACAACAGAAAAAGGAAACTTATGAAACGCATATTGAAGATGATAAAGGTAGTCAAGTTCAGGTACATTCGCTGTAAAGAAAACCTTAAACTAATCAATGGTTCAAATTGATTGCGAAATTAACCGACATAAAGGAGCTTTTTTCGCTGAATTCCGAAAGCACCCGGTGTAGCAATTCGTATGGCTTCGGCCTAATTGAATTTGGATATGGGCACTTTTTTCGTGGCTATTTGGGTAGAGAAGTTTTTAAATGGCCCAAAGCGGGCATACTAGGGTCTCAGCTCAAACCTACATCTGTTTCATTGCTAGCTCGGCACTTCTTTAAATAACTATCAACCTTTCCTTGGAGCAGTATCATCGATTGAACGCTGCATCGAAATATACATCTTAAAATGTTAATCAATATGGGTAAATCCGCAATAGGGCACAAGCACTTCGGGAATTTGAATGCTTTCCTTGGTTTGATAGTTTTCCAATATTCCGGCAAGTACCCTGGGGAGAGCCAAGGAACTACCGTTCAAAGTATGGGCCAAACGACTTTTTCCTTGCTCGTCTTTGTACCGCATTTTCAAACGGTTTGCCTGATAGGTCTCAAAGTTGGAAACCGAACTAATTTCCAGCCAGCGGTCCTGAGCGGTCGAAAATACCTCAAAATCATAGGTGAGGGCCGAAGTGAATCCCAAATCACCTCCACAAAGCCTTAAGATTCGAAAAGGGAGCTGCAATTCCCTCAAAATTCCCTTCACGTGTTCGACCATACCGTCCAACGCTTCGTATGAACGATCGGGATGTTCTATGCGTACGATTTCTACCTTGTCGAACTGATGTAACCGGTTAAGTCCGCGAACATGTGCGCCATAACTACCGGCCTCTCTTCGAAAACAAGGTGTGTAAGCAGTGTAACAAATGGGAAAATCGGTCTCGTTCAATAGTTCGTCGCGCATTAAATTCGTCACTGGCACCTCTGCGGTCGGGATAAGATACAAGTCGTCTTCCCCTACATGGTACATTTGCCCTTCCTTGTCGGGTAATTGACCGGTACCGAGACCAGAAGCTTCGTTGACCAAGTGTGGTACCTGCATTTCGGTATACCCAGCCTCATTGTTTTTATCGAGAAAATAGGAAATCAGGGCACGTTGCAACCGAGCGCCTTTGCCCTTGTATACGGGAAATCCAGCTCCCGTGATCTTCACGCCAAGTTCAAAATCGATGATATCGTGTTTCTTTGCCAATTCCCAGTGGGGAAGGGCATCGGTTGCTAAGTCAGGAATGGCTCCTTCCCGAAATACCTCTTCATTGTCGGCTTCCGAAGCACCTGCGGGAACGGAGGGGTGCGGTACATTGGGAATTTGATACAATGCCGCTTGCAAGGATTCCGCAGTTTGGTTCAGCGTTTCGCCTAGCTTCTTCGATTCCTCTTTTAGGACTCCCGTTTTTACTTTTATCGCATTGGCTTCTTGTGCCTTGCCACTTTTGAAAAGCATACCGATTTCCTTGGAAAGCTTGTTCGATTCTGCCAAGGTGGCGTCTAATTGGGTCTGTAAGGCCCTTCGTTCCTCATCAAGTCTTGAGACCTCTTCGATAAGGGAAGTGGCTTCGATGGCTCGCTTCTTTAAGGCGTCAATGATTTCTTCCTTGTGTTCCCGAATCGCCTGTAGCTGTAACATGGTTTTTTATTTAAGCCACAAATTTAGGCTTAATTAGTGAAATCCCATTTTGAAAAGCTGCAAATTTGGCTTTTCAAAATAAAGGGTTGCACTTGGATTATTGATTATAAAACCTATGTCTGAATCATAGGTCGGCGGGTCACTTCTGTGGGTTACGGTATGTGCTGAAACGTTGCTCGGCTTATTTTCAGATTTTGGAATTTGGAATCTGTTTTTTTGGAATTTATAATCGCATTTTACTACGTTGAGAAGGTTCGTGATACCTACACCAGCAAACAGCTGGTACATTAATTTTTGTCGTTTTCCTTTTTTGGAGAAGGCAGTATAAATTCATTGTGTCGAAGATGGTCCCATGGGGTATTCGCCAAGTCTACCGTAGGGTCTATAAAGGGGCGATAGGGTTTCCCGTTGATGCTTACCTTGGAACCGAGCGCAAATACCGAAATGGGAATGCCTTTGGCGGCGTAATCCTTTTTCAATCGCTGGGCGAATTGCCATATAAAGTCAGGGTAGGCTTTGATTCTTCTGTATTGTTTTTGGCTCAAATAGGAAGCTACGTCAATGTATTCTTTCTTACCGGTATCGTTGTTCCGTATCTGGAACCGTATTTTTCCCGTTCTGCTACGAAGCATCATTCGCCAGCTCAATCGATGTCCCTCTTCCGTCCACAATACATCATCTTGAATCAAGTGATGGCGAAGTGGTAAGGCTATCTGAATCAAAAAATAAAGCCCGAAGGCTACGAGCAACCCGTTCTTGAAAGAAGGTATTTCGACTTCGTTCGCTTCGTAAAGAGGTTTCTTTTTGAAAAAGATATTCCTGATGGTCTTCGGTTCATAAAAGAAAACGATAAACGCCAAGGATAGATACGGGAAAATGCCGATTTGAAAAACAATGGAATTGAACAAATGGAAAAAAATAGATGCAATAAAAGCAAGATTACGTGTTGGTTTCCATAAGAGTGCCGGTATGATCAGCAAATCGAAAAGAATTCCGAAGACACCAACTACTTTATGGACCCAGGGTTGTTGCAAAAATGTGCCAATAATCGGATAACCGGCTTTATCTTGCATCAGTATTTTGATGATTCCGAAATCGACCCAATCCCCGTACATTTTTGCAACGGAGGCATAGGTGTACACGATAAACAGTTGTAGCACAATGGCCCATTTAATCCAACCGGGCATGCTAATTGATTTTATAGCGGGATTTCGTTTTGCATCCAACGAAAAATACCGGTTTGCCGGAAATAGCGCCATGAAGCCCGATACCAAGATCAATAGGTAGTAGTGATTATTGTAGGAAGTCTTTTGCATGAGGTACACTGCCGTCCAAAGTAAGGTAAAGGCCAAGGCACTGAACCGATACCGATATCCTAATGCGATGCAGACCCCCAAACTGCCCATTGCGAAAAAGTAAAAATACATTCCAAGGCCCGGCAGAGGTTGCAACCATTCAAAACCAATGAAATTAAAAGTGAACTGTGGTTCTACAAGGGTTCTGCGAACCCAACCGGTGATGATGGCACCGTAACATTCGGCGGCACATAACAAGCCGAAAAAAACCCTGAAAATAATAAGAGCCGAATTGTCGACTTTTGTAAAAAGTAGTCGGTTTACCATCATGCTTCGAGTATCTGTAGCGAGGTCTGTCGATCCTTTTCGAGCTGTTTTTTCAATGCTTCTACAGAATCGAATTTGTGCTCATCGCGAATACGTGCCAAGATGTCGATTTGTAGCTTAGCTCCATAGAGGTCTTCGTTGAAATCGAAAAAGTGCACTTCTATGTGCTGTTGCACCCTGTTCTTGGAGTCTTCTTCAACAGTCGGGTTGTTCCCAATATTCATCATGCCATGAACCGTCTTGTTCCCAATGACGCTTCGTACAACATATACCCCATTTTTGGGGATTAATTTATAAGGAGCATCTATATGAAGGTTGGCGGTGGGAAAATTAAGCTTTCTACCGAGGCCCTTTCCTGTTTTAATAGTTCCCGTAAGCATGTAAGAATAGCCTAAAAATTTGTTTGCGGTAACAATACGTCCTTCATGCAAGGCTTTACGTATTTTGGTTGAGCTAACGGAAACGGCGTCTATTTCTTGTGCGGGGATTTCCTCTACTTCAAAATCCAATGTATTTCCGAATGCCTTGAGGTCATCGATATTGGCCGTTCGATTTCGACCGAATCGATGGTCATAGCCGATGATGATTTTTTTGGTCCGTAATTGATTCACCAAAATATCCCTGACAAATTCTGTTGCGGATAAACGGGAAAAATCTTTGGTAAAAGGATGTACCACGAGGTAGTCGAGGCCTAAATCTTCTAAAATGCCCGATTTCTCCTCGATGGTGTTCAGTAGTTTGATTTCGCTGTCTTTTTGCAAGACCATTCGGGGGTGTGGGAAAAAAGTGAGTACGGTTGATTTAACACCTAGTTGTTTTGCTTCCGTAATCAAACGCTCCAAAATTGTTCGATGTCCAATATGCACTCCGTCAAATGTTCCTATGGTGACGGCAGTGGAATGCTTTTCGTCGTATTTTGTTATGCCTTGGACTGTTTTCACTGAGAAGTTAATCAGAAAAATACGTATATTCGAGCTTGGTAAAAACCCCCTTTGATGTCCGCTAAATTACGCCTAGTTTTTTCAATTTCCATATTATTTTTCTCCTTTTACGGATTCGCACAACAGAATCCTTGGCGGCAGGCATCTTCACCTAACAAAGACGCGCTTCAGCTTATGAACCGTTTACAGGTCGAGGACGCAAAACAGTTTTCGGTAGATGAAAACACTTTTCGTACGAAGTTAAAAAATAGCATGTCCGCCAAAGCGGGTTCCGATATTGTATATTTCCCTGATGAGCAAGGGCAGTTCGTGGCTTTTAGGGTTTGGGAATCCTCAGTCATGGCGCCTGAACTGGCTGCCAAATATCCGGGAATTAGGTCCTATGAGGGGCAGGGAGTAGCAGAATCGGGAAAGAGAGTGCGTTTTAGTATATCGCACAAGGGTATTCAGAGCATGATCAGTTATCAGGGCGAGCGAAGACCAACTTTTATGCAGAAGAGTGGTCGGGGTACGTATGTCGTATACCAAAGGAATAATCTTTCCAAAGCCGAAACAGATTTTATCTGTAAGACCGGCTCCGATGTTGAGAAGCAATTGGGAACGGCCTTAAGACCCGTAAATGGGCAAGTACTTCGTCAATACCGTTTGGCCGTTTCGGCAACAGGGGAATATACCGACTATCATGGTGGTACGGTGGCAGATGCTTTGGCCGCTATCAATGCTACGGTTACGCGTATAAATGCGGTTTTTGAAACAGACTTGGCGGTGCGTTTGGTACTTGTCGCCAATACGGATGAAGTTATCTATACCGATAGTAGCAACGATCCCTACACAGGGAATCTAAATACGCAAGCGCAAAATACATTGACCGACGAAATCGGTGAGTCCAATTACGATATTGGACATTTGTTCAATCGTGACCAGAATAATGGTAATGCGGGTTTTATTGGCGCCATATGCATCGATGGTCAAAAGGGGAGTGCTTTTTCATCTGGACAAATGCCCGAGGGGGATGTTTTTGACCTCGATTTTGTAGCACACGAAATAGGACATCAACTCGGCGCCAACCATACTTGGTCGTTCGAATCGGAAGGTACCCAAGTACAGGCCGAACCTGGAAGTGGAACTACGATCATGGGCTATGCCGGTATTACGGGTAATAATAATGTAGCCTTGAACAGTGACGATTACTTTCATTATAACAGCATTGTACAGATAATTGAAAATTTAGAGTCAAAGAGTTGTGGTGAGGCCCTTCCTTTAACGAATAGTCCGCCAGTGGTCAGTGCCATTCCCGATTATGCGATACCCAAGTCTACGGCTTTTGCGCTTACGGGAAACGCTACCGATTCCGATTCGGGTGATGTCTTGAGCTATACCTGGGAACAAATTGATGATGGAGTCGTTACCCAAGCATCTTTCGGCCCTGCCAATCCCAGTGGTGCTAATTTTAGGTCACTCAAACCTGGACCGGATCCAATACGCTATTTTCCACGCTTATCGAGAGTGTTAGCGGGGGAGTTGACCGAGACATCGCCAACTACTGCTGATGCTTGGGAAACAGTTTCTGATGTGGAAAGGGAACTCAATTTTGCCCTTACCGTCCGAGATAATGCAAATGGGGGTGGCCAGGTAACCTCCGAGTTGGTAAAGGTACAGGTGGTAAATGCGGCAGGCCCTTTTATCCTTACTTCCCAAGAAAGTGCTTTTGCAATTACGGCAGGGGAGGTTCTTGATGTTACTTGGGATGTGGCCAATACCGACAAGGCGCCTATCAATGCGCAAAACGTGGATATTTTATTATCCTTAGATGGCGGCCTTACTTTTTCCTTGCTTTCAGAAGGGGTTTTGAACGATGGGAGCCATTCACTGATCGTTCCGGGAACCCCAACGACGAACGCACGCATTATGGTGAGGGCCCAAGGGAATGTATTCTTTGCGGTCAACGCGGCCGATTTCACTATTGAAGCGGCGCCTGTAGTCCTAAGCTTTTCAGACTTGTCGTATGATGTGTGTCAAACAGATAATCTTTCGATACCCTTTAATTACGAGACTTTTTCTGGATTCAACGAGGAATCGACCTTTAGCATCTCGGCCCCGCCCGGATTGGATGTAACTTTTACCCCTGAGACCGCTACTACGAACGATACTGAAGTTACATTGGCTATCTCTAATGTTTCCAGTATTGACGTTGGGGGCTATGACCTTACTGTTATCGCTACCTCTGCGGGTCAAACAAAAGAGGTGCCCATTACCTTGAACGTATTTGATGATAGTTTTTCCGATGTTGCCTTATTGGCACCGGAAGACGGTGCGGCCGATGTGACCACTTCCCAATTACTGCAATGGGAAGCAAGTACACAATATACTTCCTACGATCTTGAAATTGCCACGGATATCGCTTTTACCAATATAGTGGAAACCGCTTCGGTTGTTAATAATGGCTACACCCCCATATCACTACAAAACGAGACTTCTTATTTTTGGAGGGTACGACCTAAAAATAGTTGTGGTGAAGGTACTTTTGGTTCTCCGTTCAGTTTTACGACCATTCAGTTTAACTGCACTACCCAAACCAGTGTAGATACTCCTATAGTGATTTCAACTTCAGGAACTCCTACGGTTACTTCCAAGATTTCTTTTTTCGAGGATTTACAGGTGGCCGATATTGATGTTAATCTGGAACTTGATCACACCTTTTTGGCCGATTTAGTAATAACATTGACTTCCCCAGCAGGTACTTCGGTAACACTAATTTCTAATTCCTGTGGGGATCTTCAAAATATTGATGTGACCTTCAATGACGATGCGGATAGTTTTCAATGCAGCGGCAATCCAGCCATTTCAGGTAACGTGAGACCATTAGGTGCCTTGAGTAGTTTTAACGGGGAATCGATATTTGGTGATTGGATTTTGGAAGTATCCGATACCGCCCCGGCCGATGGTGGTTCGCTGCGTTTGTTTTCAATGAATGTGTGTGTGGAAGGTGAATTTAGTCCGGATGAGGACAATGATGGTGTCTTTGATTCGGACGATCTTTGTCCGGGAACGTCTCCAGGACAGGAGGTCGATGTAACGGGCTGTCCGGTTTACCGATTACCAAGTGATAATTTTGAGCTATGGGTACAAAGTGAATCGTGCCGTTCGAATAATGACGGGCAGATTACGATTGCCACAGATATCGAATTAGAGTACACGGTAACAGTAAGCGGTGGCGGACTCAATATTTCGGAAGATTTTAATGCCAATTATACCTTAGATGGTTTATCTGCGGGTAACTATACCCTGTGTGTCAATGCCTCCGATGGCCTTGTAGCCTATCAGGAAATATGTTTTGAGGCAGTGGTTTCTGAACCCGAAGCCCTCAATGTCACTTCAAAAATAGATGCGACCGGCAATTTATTGGTGTTGTTTCTAGAAGGGGCCGATGTATATACGATCGATTTCAATGGTGAAGCGCTTTCAACAAAAGAATCGGAAGTAGTCTTAGACCTGCAAAAAGGTTCTAATAGCGTTAAAGTAACAACCGATTTACCTTGTCAAGGAAGTTATGAAGAACAATTTTTCCGATCCGATGGTTTGGTGGTTTATCCTAATCCGTTTGTAAACCAAGTAGCTGTAAATGTGCAGGATCCAGGAACCTTTGTAATGGAAGTTTTTTCCATGAACGGACAACGCGTTTTATTGGAGCGTAAGGAAATTACTGGAGTCGAAGCATCTTTAGATGTTTCGAACCTTGCAGCTGGCACGTATTTTTTAAGGATTCAGGGAGCAACCCAAAATGAAACAGTTAAATTAATTAAGCAATGAGGTTTCTGAGCATTCTCATATTCGGTTTTCTTTTAGTAGGGTGCAAAAAAGACCCAAAACCGCCAGAAGTGGTTTCTTTGGTAGCTCCTGCCAAAAATGAGGAATGTACCCCGATTGCCTCCGTATCCGGTAATAGGAATGTGGTTCAGTTTACCTGGCAGGCGAGTGCAAATACCGATAGTTATGAGGTACAAGTAACAAATCTAACGACCAATAACCAAGTAGCGCGTGTGACTACTTCCGATGTAACAACTGCCATTACATTAGATCAGGCCACACCCTTTTCCTGGAGGGTGGTTTCAGGAAATAACGAGGTATCGGAAACAGCTACTAGCGAAACCTGGTTTTTCTATAACCCTGGTTCTTTGACTACCTACGCTCCTTTTCCTGCAGAAATAATTGCGCCCCTATCAGGTGCACAGGTAGTGGGCGATAGTAATGATGAGGTTACCCTGCAATGGTCAGGGGCCGATGTGGATAATGATATAGAGGGGTATGATATTTATTTTTCTATAGAGACACCGCCACAGACATTAATTGCTTCACCCATTGCAGGTACTACTAATTTAAAAGTGAGTGTTTCGGAAAATACGATCTATTATTGGCGTGTGGTTACGAAAGATCGCGAGGGCAATACGTCCGATAGTGGTATTTTGAGCTTTAAAGTGTTGTAGTCTAAGTGTTGTTGTATTGGTTCATGGTAATTGATACCCCCGCAAGTACAAAAGACCGTACCAATTCGGTACAGCGTTGTAAGCGTTCTTTCAGGCGGTCTCGTTCATCCTCACCCCATTTCCCTAAAACGTAATCTACCTGTCTTCCTTTGCCAAAGTCCGAGCCGACACCAAAACGTAATCGGTTGTACTTGGTGGTTTGCAACAATTGTTGAATATCCTTTAATCCGTTATGTCCGCCATCGCTTCCTTTGGTCTTTAATCGAAGTGTTCCAAAGGGGAGGTGAATATCGTCAGTGATGACCAGGACATTTTCAAATGGAATCCTTTCCTTGTCCATCCAGAATTTCAACGCTTTGCCGCTTCTGTTCATATAGGTCGATGGCTTTAGGCATAGCACGCTCCTTCCTTTTACTTTGAAAGTCCCAATGTCACCTAGTTTTGCGGTTTCAAAGGAGAAATTTTCTGTATCGGCCAATGTGTCCAATACTTTAAAGCCGATGTTATGGCGGGTTTCGGCATATTCGTTGCCGATATTTCCAAGACCGACTATCAAGAATTTTTTCATAGGTTCCGTTCCGTTTATGAGGGTGTTTTGGGTTTTGAAAAACGATTTTAGCAATTGGAACATACCGCAAGGTTATAAGCCTATAAAAATACAAAAGCATCCCGAATCCCGATTTGTTTCGGGAAGGGATGCTTTCGTATAAGGGTGAATGCTTTATTCTTGGGCTTCTGCTCCTTCTGCGGCAGGTGCCTCTGCACCAGCTTCCGCTCCCTCTTCTCCTTCTTCTTCCTCATCTTCGTCAGCTGCAACAGCGGTACGAGCCGTTTTCACTTGCACAACAACGGTTGTGTCGGGATGTAAGATGGTAAAATCATCGTTCAGTAGGGTAGCTACCGAAATATTCTGACCGATTTTCAATTTGGAGATATCTACATCAAAGAAATCCGGTAATTTATCGGGCAATGCTTTAATGGCTAGTTTACGTTTTCTAAAGAGCAAACGACCACCGTTTCGTACCCCTGGGGAATTTCCTTGCAAACGTACCGGAATGTTCATGGTAACCGCTTTGTCTGGGAATAGTTGATAGAAGTCGATGTGTAGAATTCTATCGGTTACAGGGTGAAACTGAATGTCTTGCATAACAGCATCGACTTTGGTGCCATCGCCCAACTCAACCACAACGGTATGCGCGTTGGGGGTGTACACCAAATCCCTGAAACTTAGTTCATTTGCTGAAAAGTGTAATGGTTTTTCCCCTCCGTAGACCACGCAAGGAACCTGTCCAGCATTACGTAGGGCCTTTGTTGCTTTCTTGCCCACGCTTTCTCTTTCTGATCCTTTAATTGTAATTGACTTCATTATATGATTTAAAAATTAATACTCCTTCTTTCGTTTTCGATGCTTCGCTGCAGATCGCCTTTTAGATTTGTTCCGGTGTAACCAGAGCTTACATTAAAAATTTCGAGGCGATCGACGTATTGTGATGTACGCGGTGCATTACATCGGCAAAAAGGTCGGCACAACTCAATACCCTGACCTTATCGTTTTCTTTACTGATCGGAATAGAGTCGGTGACGATCAACTCGGATAATTGAGATTTCTCGATTTTCTCATAAGCGTTGCCAGATAACAGGCCGTGTGTTGTAATGGCACGGACGCTGAGTGCTCCCCGTTCCATCATCAAATCGGCCGCTTTCGTCAGCGTGCCGGCCGTATCGACCATATCATCGACCAAGACTACATTTTTGCCCCGTACATCACCGATCAGCTCCATATGCGATATCACATTTGCCTTTGCACGTTGTTTATAGCAGATGACTACATCACTTTCCAATGCTTTGGAATAGGCATAAGCTCTTTTAGAACCTCCCATATCCGGTGAAGCGATGGTCAAATTATCTAAATTCAAAGATTTCAAATAAGGTAGGAACATGGTAGAAGCGAACAAATGATCTACGGGCTTCTCAAAAAATCCTTGGATCTGATCGGCGTGAAGATCCATAGTGATAATGCGTGTTGCCCCGGCGGCCTCTAGCATTTTTGCGATCAATTTGGCGGCGATGGGTACCCTTGGCTTGTCTTTCCGATCTTGTCGTGCCCATCCGAAATAGGGCATTACAGCGGTAATGTGCCGAGCCGATGCTCGTTTGGCAGCATCTAACATTAATAACATTTCCATTAAGTTCTCGGAACTCGGGTGGGTAGATCCGATGATGAAAATCCGAGCTCCTCTCACAGATTCTTCGAAAGAGGGTTGAAATTCCCCATCACTATACCGTGAAATATGAACATTTCCGAGATCGGTACCGTATGATTTTGCAATCTTTTCGGCAAGCGCCCGGCTGTCGGTGCAGGCAAAAATTTTCGGTTCGGGAACTTGGTATGGCATTGCTATGTTGTTGTCTTCCTAAAAATCGGTGCTTCCATCTTGGAACGCCCTGTTTTCTAAGGAGGTGCAAATTTAAAAATTAATTTGTGTTGCTAAAGGATAATTGTTGATATTTTCATTTCAGAACCAAAATTATTTTTTAGCTTTGCAGTCCGATTTCAAAAATGCCTTGGTGGCGGAATTGGTAGACGCGCTGGATTCAAAATCCAGTTCTTTCGGGAGTGTGGGTTCGATTCCCACCCAAGGTACGAAAAAGCTTAGATGAATATCTAGGCTTTTTTTATGCCCAAGTACAACATAGGTACAATAAATTCCTTTTTTTGGAGGGGCATTTGAAACGGTATCTTTTGGCACCTTTTATTACAAAATATGTTAAAGTGTCTTAAAAATCGTTCCTATTGAGGTTCTCTCCTAAATACCGAAACTAACTGAATGAAAGTTACTGCAAGTATGTCCTGGAAGTTTATCATAACATGATTTACTTGTCTGCCATCAATTTCAGCTTTTTTCTAAGTCGAATTGCCCAAATAGTCGGAAGTAGTGCAATAATTAGACCGATAGCAAACCCCTTGATAGTAAATTTTAGTGTTTGGGGCGTATCGATATCATGTCTATGGTTCCAAAATTCAACGATTTTACCATCCTTTATCCGAAAGACATTTATAATACTGATGGGCTTCTTGGTTTCAAGAGCGATTTTTCCAAATAGTGTATTTGCTTTAAAAGAACCTGTCCATCGTGTGGCGACCAAATCTCCCTCGGCCACTTGGAAGTCAATTTTGGAATCGAATTCCCCGTTCTTCCAGAAGAAATCAGCAATGTTTTTTTGTTCGATTGCGGGTTCTATGATACCTTTTCTATCGCCTATATCATGGACGACATAGGTATCGGCCACATATTTGGAATAGCCGTACGTTTTGTTGGTAAACCAAAGATCTTGATAGAAGTTTCGGGCAAGCTCTTTATTGGTTTCCCTTTGGTCTTTTTCAGTTGCAATTTGTCCTTGGGCATAGGAACTAGTGGAAAATAGGCTAATGGTAAGTGCCAAATAAATATATTTCATAATTATACGGATTAAGTTTCCAACAATTTAGGGATGAAATTCGCTTAGCTATTAATGCAAAAAGCCGATTGATTAGTTATGGCAGTCGAAAATACTATGCTTGTGAAGAGGGTAATTCACCGAAGTACTTTTTGTAGGCGGCAGTAAAGTTGGATGGGTGGGAGTATCCTAAATCAAAACTCATTTCGGTAGGTGTTTTCCTTTTGGCTACGATTTCTTCCCTTGCAAATTCCATTCGTATCTTGTTTCGGTATTGAATAGGTGCGCTTCCAAATATTTGTTTGAACGAAGTCTTGAATTTGGTAACCCCCATGTTTGCTATAGCAGCAAGTTCTTCGAGTGTAGGTATGGTTTGGGTCAATGGATTTCTAAGATAGGTGGAAGCCATGAATAGGCTCTTAACATCTTCCGAATGCAAATTTTCACGATACACTGTCCTAGAATGAATACTGATTTTTTCGAAAAACAGACCCATGAATTGAAGCACATGGGCATGACATTGTATTTTGTTCCTGATAGCGGATAGTGCTTTGTATAATGCATTTTCCAATTTGTAATCCAGATCTTCATACACCAAATTCTTGGTTGTATCAATGCTAATTTCCCAATTTTCAAAATAAGTATCAAGAAAAGAACGATGAAAATGAACGGACGCCAGCTCCATTTCTATGTTTGGAGGCAATAGAGTGTCTATCTCAAGTCCCGCACCATAAAGTAGTAGGCCCATTGGAAGATGTTTCTGAAAATCAATAACTTCGTTTTCAACCTTTTTATGCTGTTTTATTTTTGAAAGATTGATGTGGATAAGAAACCAGTTTGAATCAATTGGATTGATTGATTTCATTTGAATAGGAACCTTGAAATATGACCTTTTAAAATGATAGAACTCCATCTGCCCCGGAAACTCCAGAAACTCCATCCCTTGACCACCGCCAACGGCCGAATCTAAAAAAAACTCACTATTAACCTCTCTCAATTTGAAAAAGTGTTCAAACTGGTCTTTTAGATTTTTAGTGATATCTAGATGAACATCCAACTATTAAGATTTTGTTTTATTGATTTTAACGTTATGGGTGAACA
This sequence comes from uncultured Flavobacteriaceae bacterium, assembly GCA_947493175.1. Taxonomy (GTDB): domain Bacteria; phylum Bacteroidota; class Bacteroidia; order Flavobacteriales; family Flavobacteriaceae; genus Pelagihabitans. The sequence goes on from CANLQD010000004.1 coordinate 453,477, forward strand.
AAGGTGGTATATGAACAATACTAATTTAGTATTTTTTTCAACCAACTTTTATCGTCATATAAAACGGCCATTTATAAGAACGGAATTTAGAACAGCGGGGAAAACGGAGAATTGGTCAAAAAACGTTCATTTGAAGGGATAATCTACTAAGCTAGTTTTTAGAGCTGAATATAATCTTCGTGATAGGCTCGGTCAAGTCCACTCTAGATTCGGAAAATTCGTAATTGCTTAGAACAATGATACAAACTCTGCTGTTCAAATACCTATCTATACAAGCCGAAAATCCATTGATGCCCCCTTCGTGGAATGCCCGATGGTCCTTGAATTCGTAATGGTCCTCATCCACGAACCAACCAAATCCGTAATAACCCGGATCGACATTGGCGTTCTCCCTGAAAATAAGCTCTCTATTCTTTTTGGAAATAAGTTTGTCGGAACTTAGGGCCAGATTCCATTTGTAAAGATCTTCCACGGTCGAATACATACCTCCGGCTGTATATGCCAAATTAATATCCTCAATATTCGCTTCCCTCAGATTTTCCCCAACCTTTTTGTATCCTTGGGCAAATCGTGTAGGGTCTAGGATACTGTAACCCGTATCGGTCATTTGCAGGGGATTCAAAATATGCTCTTTTAGATTCTCTTCGTATGATTTGCTCGTAACCTTCTCGATTAATAATCCGAGAAGATAATAATTGGTATTACTGTAGGAAAGTGCGGTCCCTGGTGGAAATTCAGACTCAAGGGTATTGAAGCACATAGCAAACTCGAGTGGTTTTATTTGCCCTTTGCCCGAACTACATTTATAATCCAACTCCGTATAATCCTTTATTCCTGATGTATGGTTCAGAACTTGTTCCACAGTAGCATTATTTTCAAGGTGAAGTTCGGGCATCCGATCCTTGATCTTTTCATTTAAACCTATTTCACCATTTTCCACAAGTTGCATAATCAACATGGAGGTAAACTGTTTGGTTAAGGAACCTATTCGAAATTTGGTATCAGTTGTATTGGGAGTATTGCTACCTATATCTGACAGACCATAGCCTTTTCTAAAAATAATCCCATTACTGTCCGCTACCAATACCGAACCGCTAAATTTCATATCATCTACCAAAGTTGAAATATGGTTATCAATAGTATCATCTATAACCTGTGCCTTCCCAAATGGTATATTCAATGATAGCAACAATACCAGCAGCCAATAATTCTTTCTTGTTTTCATCAGTAAAAAGTTTAGGGTAATAAAATGAACTTACCACATCAACGACAAAGATATTGGTAAAATGTTACGGCTAAGTCTTTACCTATGTCCTTTGAAATAATCAGTCAAGTGCCAGTAAGAAACAAAAAAACTGAAGTGTCAAAAACTATTCGTTTATTGAAACTCTTTCCTGGTCTTCTTTTAGTGTGTTTCTCCATGCTTCAAAAAAAGTCCGTTTTCGACCGTATCGAATATTCTCCTTATTTCCATGTTAAAATTTTCGGGTTCCTCAAAAATCGGACTGTGACCTGATTCATTAAAAACAATGAATTCCTTATAAGGTGCTTGCAGGCTATCACAGTACTTTTGTACCAAAGTCCATGGGGTGTTGTAATCATGCTTTCCTGAAATAAAAAAAACAGGTACTTCAACTTTCGGAATTTGATCGAAAAAATTAAAATTGTTAAAGTCAGGATCATGAATAATATTACCAGCGGAAAACCCTGAGGCCTTGCTGTACTTTACAAGATCGAATAGTGAATATTCGCTTGAAAACCATATTGAGAAAATCCAGTCTCGATAGTTCGTTCTATTATATCGCTCGCCACCCAATTTTAAAAGCCAGTCTTTTTGTTTTACCAATCCCCAAAATCCATTATTGTACATTTTCCGGTAATCCCCTGATTTTGGTTCACCAATGGCCTCCAATTCTGCAACGGCTTTATCATTGTTAGTTTCCCATGCCTTTTGAAGCGTATAGCGGTATGAGAGAAGTTCTCCCTCGTATGCAGCAACTTCTTGCCCTATGCCTATATAAGCCATATAATTTTCGGGGTGTCTTTGAATAGAATACATACCTAACCTTGCTCCCCAAGAATGTCCCACCAAAACTATTTTATCAACCCCGAACCTTTCTTTTAAATAGGATACCAAACTGTCAACATCCTCTAGATATTTTTGCACTTGTATTTCTTCATTTGGTAGTTCTTTATCATACGATTTCCCAGCGTTTCGCTGATCCCAATAGACCATGGTAAAATCATTTTCCAAAACACTGTTATACTTTCTAAGCAATGCAGTTGCAGATGCTCCAGGCCCTCCGTGTAAGAATAATAGAACTGGATTACTAACATTTTTGCCACGAATCAAGAGATGTTGTTTCGTATTGTTTATATCCAAGTATATCATTTCGGAAATACCGTTTTCCGTTCTTATCTTGCTTGTAGACGTACAGCAATCAAAAAACAGGACGATGACGGGAATTGACAGAACTCTTACAAAATACTTCATAGACGCATATTTGGTTAAAGGAGCAAACCTAAATGCTTATTTGTCTATATGCGTTGCAGTATGCAGGCTGAGACCTATTTTCAAATAATTCCTAAAGCTATCTCGTCTGTTTTGAATTCTTTAAAAAATCTGTTGGAGTTAATCCGGTATGTTTTTTAAAATATCGGTTGAATGTTGCCTTAGAATTAAAACCGGCATCCAGTGCGATTGCAAGAATGGTTAATTGATCTATTGACCCGTATTTCATAAGTTTTATTACTTCCTCAACACGGTATCCATTTACATATTCATAAAAGCTTATATCAAAGTGCACGTTGATTACCTGTGACATTTGATTGGCGGATAAGTTCAATTGCTTAGCTAATTCTCCAAGTGAGAGATTAGGGTCTTTGAAGGGTTTTTCTCCGACCATATAATCTTCAAGTGCCTTTGAGTATTCAAGAATCTGAGTTGGAGTTAAACCTGATTTTCCATATTTATCGTTTTGTGGTAAACCGTTATCTATATAATTGTTGTCTTTGCTAAAATTTAATTTTGCTTCGTTCTTAACAAAAACGGGGGCTTGTATGAACCCATAATATCCTATCGTAAGAATCAATATACTTACTGCAGAATTCACAATTAAATCACCTTGCCAGATAATGGTCGAGTTTATATTGGACCAAAGAACTACTTCACTTATAAAACCTATTACCCAAATCAGCAATATGCCGTAAACAACAAATCGAAGCCACTTCAAATGAGTGGACTCCACATTGGAAAGATTTTGCCTAGCGATTGCTTTATGTCGATTTAAACTTTTTAAAATAGCTAAGCAGTAAAAAATGATACTTGTCAATTTACCGACTGTAATTAAAGTCCTAGTGAAATCTGATAATGGGACCAAGGTTCCTTGAGCAACAAATGGAATAATGAATAGAAAATTTAAAGCAAAAGGTAAAAGATGTATAAAGTAACCCCAACTTAGTTTATAGCTTTGGTTTACCAACATCAGGCTGTACAACCAGAGTATTGGTCCGCTTAAGAAAACCAAAGCACTCCCTAATTCCAATAGATAAATAAATTGCTTGAAATATTCAAGATAAAAAGTGGCGACCTGTAAGAACGTAATTGAAAACCAAATTATAAGCACCCTATCATAATTGGCCTTTTCTTTTTTACTGATGAGCAGAATCAAAAAAAAGAAGGTGATCGATAAGCTAAAAAAAAAGAGGTTCTTCATACAAGATGGTACTTCTTTGATTACCCGTTACAAGTTAAGGTAGTTCTTTCAAAGGGCATGATGTATAACAACCTACAATACTTGCAATACATTAAATATAATGTTACTCCATAAATCAATTGAATTTCGCCGGATTATTGCAATGACTCCATCTGAATATTCGAAAGAGTACGGGGTTTTGACTATAAACTAAATAAGAGCCTATGCGAATGTTTTAAGAACCAGTACAAGGTCTAAAAAATGGCCGTTTTTTGATACAGACTATCCAAATGTGATAATTTATTAGCAGGATGTCCCAAACATGGTCGCTTTTAATAGTTTCGTTAATTGACCTTTTATAGGACTGGAAGTGTTTGCTTAAATGGATGGTTATTTTGGAAATTAATCCAGTGTTTTTGTGCAAAACTCTATTGCAAAGTTTGCAATAGGTTAAAAAATTGGTATTGAGGTCTTAGTGGAGTTGAGAAATAATTCTGGTACAACATAGGTAAAACATTTGCTTATTTTCATGATAATATTGTGAATTGAGCTCAATTCAAAATCCGGTTCTTTCGGGAGTGTGGGTTCGATTCCCACCCAAGGTACGTAAGGGATAGCCAAGATTTCGAATCTTGGCTTTTTTGTTGGGGTACGCCATAGGTTCATCGAAGCTGCTTTTTCCTCCCCATACACTTCTACTATAAAAGTTTAAACATCTGCGCACCTATTTTTTTATCCGACCGTGATCGGGAGGTTGCCTTGCGAAGTATTTGTAATTTGATAAAAGAGTTTGGAAAATGTCTTGATGACTCAACAATTATTACTATTTGATTCAATTATTTGATCGATCTGACCCAAAAAAATAGCAAAACTTATTGAAAATTAGTTAAGTTTGCGGTTATGAATGAAATCATAGGGCGCTTTTCGGCAATTCTTTTGATCGGCTTGTTGCTGTTCAAGGTTTCTGCGTTCCATGTTTACGAGCATCACGATGCATCGGATGATTCTACAAGTCACTGTGAGCTTTGCGTGTTGACTATCGAAGGTCAACAATTGGAAGGAATCATTCCTTCCTTATTGGTCATGGACGATGTCTCGCCTGCAGTATTTTCGCAATTCAAGATTAATTCTTTTGAGCAAATTATTATGACTTCTGCTCAGGAGGGTACACTATTTTCTAGGCCACCACCTTCTACTTTGGTCTAGGCATTATCTATAATTTCTTTTTTAAAGGCTGTTCGGTCTAAAGTTGAACCCTAAGTTGATTTTTTCATATTTCGCTGCGAATATGTCGGTGTCAACCCCCAACTCTATCTCGAAACAAGTCTAAATATTACAAATACAGTTTAATTATTAATTCTAAAGTTTAGCTATGAAAGCAAACAAATTTTTATCGATTATTGCCTTAACAGGAACATTGTTCGTGTCATGTTCCGATGATGACGAAAATCCGGAACCGATCAATCCGGAAGAAACGATTACGACCATGACGGTTACATTGGAGCCGCAGGGTGGCGGTGATACCGTTACCTTGGTATCGAGAGACCTGGATGGTGACGGACCCGATGCCCCAGAAATTGACATATCGGGAAGTCTTAGTGCAAACACTATCTATGATGGTAGCGTTGTTTTGCTCAACGAAACGGAATCTCCTGCAGAAAATGTAAACGAAGAAATTGAAGGGGAGGCAGATGAACATCAATTCTTTTTCATCCTGGATGGTGGATTGAATGCGTCAGTTGCCTATGCTGACGATGAGTCAAATTATGTTTCCGAGGAAACGGGGATGAATTTCGACACGAATAACCCGGTGGGAATTGAATTCACCCTAACCACTACCGATGCCAGTACTGGTACTTTGAACGTGACCCTGCGTCACGAACCAAATAAACCAAATGACGGAACTTTGTCAGACGCGGGTGGTGAAACAGATATTACCCAGACATTTGATTTGACCATTGAATAGGTGTAGTTGGTTTTTAAAGATATAAAATGAGGGAGTGGATGCACTCCACTCCCTTTTTTTCATGAGAAGCGAAACGACAAAAAAACGGATTGGGATACTAATGGCGGCTTTGCTCATGCTTCAGCTGTCATACCACACCTTGCATGTCTTCACTTCCCATGAAACGGATTCCCTTATTGAGCACAAGGCTCATGATACCCAGATCGACAAGGACTTCCAGCACTGCGAACTATGTGCTAAACTATTGGGGCAAACACTGTTCTTGTGGGTTTGTCTTCCTCTTTTAATTGCCTTCACAGTCTTTGCGCTTACAATCAATGTAGGCGAACTTGTTTTTATCCCGGGACCTCGTGTCATACGTCTTCTTAGAGGCCCTCCCTCACCCTTTGTGTAGTTGATATTTTATTGCTCAAGGATAGCATGCCTTGAATTTCGATTTTCGTCACTTTGTAGACCGTGTTCATGTTACAGAGTGGTGATTTCATCCTATTAATTTAATACCACATTTACCATGATTATCACCGATAACCTTACAAAAGCGTATGGTGAGCAGACGGCGCTTGACCATTTGAGTCTTACGGTCAAAGAAGGGGAAATCTATTGTCTCCTTGGTGCCAATGGCGCAGGAAAGACCACCAATATCAACCTTTTATCAGTATAACAGTTTTGATGAACAAGGACGTTGGAACGTTCGTTTTAGCTGGGAGTACATGCCTTTGTCCTTTATTTACCTGGTGTTCAATGATACGCAAACCGACATTTTTGACCCGATGCAACAGCGTACCCAATTCATCAGTAAAATCACTTTTTTAAAACAGTTCTGATATGACGGTTCGTGCACTTACATTGCTCGTGGTTATTTTTTTGGCATCCTGTAAAGACAATGTTCAAAAAAGTTATGATGGTTCTATCATTGACCGGGCGAAAATTAATGAAGTTTTTGGCCATGATACATCCCATGTGCTTTTTGACCATCTGTATGTGGTTTTGGACAGCCTTTCCTATGCACAACTAACACGACATACTTCTTGGAGAGACACCTATGCTGCAATGGATAAAGGCTTGCCAAATTTCGAATCTATCGATAGTATAACGACCACATGCTACCTTCGGGGACATGAACATTTTATTGAACTATTAGGGCCGGACAATGAATATAATGAGCCTGTTGGTAAAAGTGGTATAGGCTTCTCGCTACATAATCAAGGAGAACACTTTCATCTGGGAGTACTTCCCAAAATAAAGCAAGCCGAAAGCCCGTACCTCAGTATGTCGGATACTGTGGATATGCCATTTGGGGAAAACAACACTACTTGGTTCAAGGCCTTTTATTCCCCTAGCGAGGGTACCGCCCTACACACATGGTATGCATTCTATAATCCCGCTTTTTTAGATAGCCTTTACCAAACCGAACATCCCGAATACTCACGGGAGGCCTTTTTGAAGAAATCGTACGGCAAAAAACAGCTCTTTGGGGGCATCAAGTCCATCAAGATTAGCTGCACCGTCAGGGATTATGAACGAATCGCCCAAGAAATGCGGCAATTGGGTTGCAAGCTCATCGCAAAGGAAGGGAACAGCTTGACCATTGCAAGTGGTGATGTATTCATCACGATCAACCCCTCTAACAACATCGAATTTAGCCGTATTACACAGATTCAGTGCAGATTGAATACGATGGATACCAGCGTGACCACATTGGGCCACATTACCATTATCAATAAAGGCCAAGAATCGATATGGAATTTAGAAAACCTATACAAAGAGAACCCTTAAAACAATTCATAACACTAAAAAGACTGAAAATGAAAACATCAAAAATTTTAACGTTGTTATTGCTATTTACCATAACTATGTCTTGTAAGCAGCAGCCAAAAAAAACCGATGAGAAGCAAACTGTGGACGAGACTCCTGAAGTTGCCGATGAAGTCACTGCTATTGAATTAATAAAGTTGCAAGGCTCGCCCTCTTATGACGATGCCTCTTTGGAGCTGCAGTCTCCAAACGACGGCAAGATTTCAGAAGGTGGAGAGGCCAATTTTGCCTTTACAGTTAACAACTATGATCTTGGTGTACAGACCGATGGGCCGAATGTAGAACTCTTGGCCAATTCCGCAAAAGGGCAGCACATCCATTTTATTCTGAACAACCAACCCTATTCTGCGCATTATGAACCTGAATTCAAAAAAGAAGTTCCTGATGGGGTACACCACCTAGTTGCCTTTTTAAGCCGTTCGTACCACGAATCGGTAAAGAACGAAAACTCGGTAGTTGTAAGAAAATTAGAAGTTGGTGAAAATCCGGTTGATTCCATAGGATTGGATATGGACGCTCCGACCTTGATTTATAGTCGCCCTAAAGGAGAATACGCCGGTGCGGACACCGAAAATTTGTTGTTAGACTTTTTTGTGCTCAACACCAAGCTTTCTGAAAACGGTAACAAAGTGAAGGCCACTATCAATGGGGAAGAATTTATGATTTCGGACTGGGCTCCACATATCGTCAAAGGATTGCCTATGGGAGAAGTGACCATTCAACTCGAACTTGTTGATGCTCAGGGAAATTTGATTCCAGGGCCCTTCAACAGCGTCGTACGAACAGTTACTATGAAGCCATGAGAAATCATCAAAAACACAGATTCAATAACTGACCGAAGACTTATGTCGATTTCCATAGAATTCAACCAACGATCGGATGTGTGGGGCGCTGTGGCCAGTGCCTTATGTCTCGTTCATTGTTTGGCATCCCCTTTTTTATTTGTTGCCCATACAGGACACGTACATGGCCATCACTCTCATCCGTTTTGGTGGGGATTGTTAGATGTACTTTTCATAATAATATCGTTTTTGGCGGTGTTTTGGTCGGTAAAGAACACTTCGAGAAACTGGATGAAGTATGCCCTCTGGACCTCTTGGGCCCTGTTGACCGCTAGTATTTTAAATGAAAAGCTGCAGCTGGTTCCATTGGCAGAAGCTTTCACTTACATACCCTCAATTGCCTTGGTGGCACTGCATCTCTACAATCGCAAGTATTGTAAGTGTCGGGAAGAAGATTGTTGTTCAAACACGAAAAAGTATGTGCCAAACGGTGACTAAAAAGAATAACATATCCGTGCTTCTTTTAGGGTGTTATCTCTGCTTGCTCCCAACGCTGGCCTTATGGCATACCTTGCAACACCCCTATGAAAATCATACCAAAGATGATTCGAAAGTTCTTCTTGTTTCTGCCGATGACAGCTTGAATTGCGACATCTGTAAGTATTGTCTCAACCTATTGGTATATTATCGCTTCGCCAAAATTTATGAATTGTATCTTTTTTCAATTCCTGTCGAAGAAAGAGCAAAAACAACATTTCACTTCCAGACCTATGGTCAAAACTATCTCCGGGGACCTCCTCTTGTTTGAAATCTCCCTCGGTTTTTTTAATACTCATTTAGTTCATAAAAAATATACGAAATGCTAGAAGCTATTGATCTTACGAAAAGATATGGTACGTATGAGGCCCTAAGTCATCTGAATTTATCGGTCGATAAGGGCGAAATATTTTGTCTGCTAGGCCAAAACGGAGCTGGTAAAACGACGACCATCAACCTATTTCTTGGATTGCTCGAACCCACCAGTGGCGAAGCCTTGTTAAATGGTACTGTGGTGAAGCCCAACAACAACGCCGTTACCAAGATGATAGCCTATATTCCCGAGGTCGTACAGTTGTACGGTAACCTTTCGGGTCTTGAAAATCTTAATTTCTTTAGCCGTTTGGCAGGGTTTAAATATTCCGATACCGAACTTTCTTCCTTCTTGCAAAAGGCGGGGCTTGCAGAGACGGCCCATCAAAATAAGTTAGGCTCTTATTCCAAGGGAATGCGCCAAAAAGTGGGTATCGCCATTGCGCTCTCCAAAAACGCCGATTACATTTTCATGGACGAACCAATCTCGGGTCTGGACCCTAAGGCCACCTTGGAGTTTACCAAAATTTGTAGGGAGCTGGGTCACGAAGGAAAAACAATTTTTATGGCCACCCATGATATTTTCAATGCGGTAAACGTGAGCACTAAAATAGGTATCATGAAAGAGGGAAAGCTAGTTTATCAAGCAAATACCGATACCATCAACGCAAACGAATTACAGGACTTGTACCTAAAAACTATTTAAAAATGAAAAATATTAAACTACTACTTACACTACTCATCCTGCTTACCAGTGGAGGCCTTTGGGCACAGGAAACGGTATCAGGAACGATTGTTGACGATCAAAATGAACCCATTGCAGGCGCTACCATAACGCTACGGGGTACTGGGGGCACCTATGGTAAGCTCACAGATAATGAGGGACAGTTCGAGTTCAGTGTTTCACAAGGGAATTATAATCTGGAAATTCGTTATTTGGGGTTTCAGTCCTATAAGGATAAGTTGGAAATTACCTCGGGTTCCACGTTCGACATCGGTACCATTACCCTGAACGAGGGTACGGAGCAATTGCAAAGCGTAGAGGTCATTGGTCGTGCAAGAACCGACTACAATAGCGATTACTCCTTTTCGGCGACCAAGGTTGCCATCAGGAACAAAGAGTTGCCCCAAGCCGTATCGACCATTACCAAAGAGCTCATCAATGATCGGCAGGCGTTTCAATTGGCAGATGCGGTAAAAGCGGCCAGTAGCGTTACCTCTACCGGTATTTACAACCATTTCAACATTAGAGGTATCACCCAAGCGGAAGAGGGTCAGGTCATCAACGGTTTGCGCACGAGGCAATATTACTTCTTGCAGCCTATTACCTCACATATTGAACGGGTAGAGGTCATCAAAGGCCCTTCTTCGGTAACGTTCGCCAGTGTGGATCCAGGAGGAACCATCAATATGGTCACCAAAAAGCCACTTCGGGAAAAGCGCAATGAAGTAAGTGCCACAGTAGGTAGCTTTGGGACACAGCGGGCAACCATGGATTTTACGGGACCCTTGAACGAATCGGAAACCTTGTTGTATCGTTTCAATGCGGCCGTTCAGCAAGCACGCTCTTTTCGTGATGTGGTTCAGAACAATGCCTTTTTGATTACCCCATCTATTACCTATGTGCCCAATGAAACGACAGCCTTGAATGTAGAGATGATTTACAGTAACGGGGTCGGAAATTTGGACCGGGGGCAACCTATCTTTGGTGCCATCAACGGGGAATTCGACTTGAACAGTACTCCTATTTCATTGAATGTAGGGGCTTCGAGCGACTTTTTTAAGTCGGAAGAATTGTTGATCATGAGTAATTTCAGCAAACAGCTTTCCGATAATATCGGATTCAATGCTTCTTATATGAAACAGACCTGGGAAGAAGACTTAGCGGAGCATAGAACCGTAAATGCCGCTGCGGTCGACATCAATGGAGATCCCATAAATACCTTGGCGGCCATGCGTTATGTGGAACGGAAGCAATTTTGGATTACCGATAATTTCAATGCCTTCTTCAATTTTGATTTCGAGGGGGATAAAATCACCAATAAACTGCTGGTAGGGTATGATGGTAGCTGGTGGGAACGAACCAAGGGCGGCGGACAAAATGGCGGGCGTCGCTATCTGCGCAATGACGGAAGCGTCTCTCGTTTTGATCCAGCAGAGGCAGATCAGTTCCAGACCATAGATATAGATGGGGTAGTGGCACCTAGGCCCAATATACCGCATTTTGATTTGACCAATCCCAACAACGGGCCTCGGGATATCGGGGACTATGTTATATCAGAATTTGCCATTCCTGCAAACCTGACCACCTCCAATGGGGTCTACGTGCAGAACCAATTTAAATTGGGTAAGTTTTCTGCTCTGGTCAACCTACGCTACGAATGGTATGAGGATAAATTCAATTATGAGTCGCCCGATGAAGAGTCTTTTAAAAATGAGGCTTTTATTCCTAGATTGGGACTTACCTATGCCGCTACCGGTAACATAAGTGTCTATGGTACGTATATCGAAGGCTTTCAGCCCCAGTCGAATACCGTGACCTTATCAACGGCAACCGAAAATTTCTTTTGGGCTGCATCTCCTGCGGAATTTGATCCGTTGGAAAGTGATTTGGTCGAATTGGGGGCGAAAGGAGAGTTTTTTGGTGGAAAGTTGGCCATGAACCTAGCACTATATGAAATCAACCAGCGCAACCTCCTCTTTCCGGATCCTGCCGACGAAGATTTGTTGGTCACACGAGGTGCCCAACGCAGCCGTGGTTTTGAATGGGACCTCTCCGGGTACGTGCTTCCCAATTTACAGCTCAACGCCTCTTATGCCTATACCGATGCAACGATCGAAGAAGATGATGACCCTACCTTGATCGGTGAGCGCATCGGTGGTGCCCCTGAGCACAGTGCCAATTTTTGGGGGCGGTACGATTTCATCAATGGGCCGCTACAAAATGTGGGTGTAGGTCTGGGAATGGAATATCGCGACGAACGTCTTTCGTGGTACAGTGACCGCGTACCGTTGCCAGCATACACGGTTTTTGATGCAGCTATATACTATCGCCCCGCTGGCGGGAATATTCAGCTTGCTTTAAAAGTGAACAACTTGCTAGACGATACCTATTGGACCGGAGCCGTATTCGCCTCCCGATTGCTCCCTGGCGCGCCAAGGAACGTTCTACTGACCACTACCTATAAATTTTAAAGCATGAAATTCGCTAACGTACGGTTGTTGGCACTCCATTTCATACGAAATGCCGTTCAACCTAAAAGTTTTTATCTGATTTATTTGTTGTTTGTACTGCTAACGGTCTACGCGACCGTTAGCGGTATTCAAAATCATGTGGTTCAAAACGACATCAGAAAATCCTATCAGGTAAAGGCAAGACATAGCTGGGAGGCGAATCCCGATAAACATCCGCACCGCATGGCGCACTTTGGCACCTTTGCCTTTCGGATCGGATCGCCCTTGGGGATGTTCGACTATGGATTAGAAAGTTTTACAGGGAGTACCGTTTTTTTAGAAGCACATCGCCAGAACAGCGTAAACTTTTCGGATGCCTCGTTCTCAACAGGTACACTGCGTTTCGGGGAGTTGAGCATGGCACTATTGGCACAGTTGGTTTTGCCCTTAATTTTGATTTTCATCGGTTTTTCGAGTATTGCTGCCGATCGCCAGAACGGTACCCTAAAAATCTTGATTTCGCAGGGCGCCAATTGGCTTGAAATCTTGTTCGGCAGGTCTATCGGACTTTTTATACTGGCACTCCTATTCGTTTTGCCAGTAATCCTGGCCACCTTGATCGCGTTGTTACTATATGGCAATACGCTTACGAGCAATGGTCTTTGGTGGCGCTTTGCTTTAATAGTCTTAGGCTACATCCTTTTTCTTTTTGTTGTAGCGGTTACTACAATTTTGGTATCAGCTCAAAGCAAGGCTCCAAAGAATGCGTTGTTACGTCTACTGGGTATTTGGCTTTTGATGGTGGTCCTTTTACCCAAATCGGCACAGACCCTGGGCAGTTATTGGTATCCCAAGCCCACAAAATTGGCGTTTCAATCGGCTATTGAAAAAGAGGAAATCCAAAAAGGGGATAGCCATAATCCCGATGACCCCTACTACAAAAAGCTTAGGGATTCAGTATTGGCGGTTCATCAAGTGGATGAGGTAACAGACCTGCCCTTTAACTACGGCGGTTTTGTCATGCGGGAAGGAGAAAAAATCAGCTCAACCTTATATAGGAAGCACCATGCCGATCTGTTGAAGACCTATCAAGATCAAAACAATATGAGTCGGTACATGGCATTGCTCAATCCCTACATGGCTATAAAACAACTTTCAATGAGCCTTTCAGGTACGGACTTTTCTAGTTATATCGATTTTCAGGAACAAGCCGATGATTATAGGTACGAGCTTTCCCAAAAAATGAATGAATTGCAAATGCAATACATAAGCCCCAAAAAAAAGAGTGGTTCAGAGGGAAAAACCCATGTGGTCGACCACGAACATTGGTCGGCATTCCCTGATTTTGTACACCGTGCGGTACCTCTAAAAAAATCAATCGCAGAAGCCGCTCTGGCATTTATTTCAATCGGTTTATGGGGGTTCCTTTCTTTTGGATTGTTGTTGTTGACCGCTAAAAAAGCCAGTGCCTTATGAAGTATAAACTTTTTTTGTATCAATGCATACGTTCTAGGGAGGTTCTTTTGAGCTTGGTGCTGATCCTAGTTTTAGGACTATCCGGAATCTTTATCGGAAATAGGCATTTAAGCGAACGGCAACATGCGATCGATGAAGTAAAAGACTATCAAAAAACACACTTTGAACGCCATGTGTCGCTACATAATGATGATTTGGGGCTACTGCTGTATTATGTCAAATTTTCGTTTATCAATCCCGTAAACCCGCTTTCGGGCCTATCTATTGGTCAGTCGGACGTAAATCCCGCTATAAAAAGAATTACTATAAAGACGTTTGAAGCACAAAAACACGATTCGGACTTGATCAATCCGATGAATTTACATTCGGGAAATCTCGATTTCTCCTTTGTTCTAATTTATTTGATGCCGCTTTTGGTCATTGTGTTTGCTTTTAATGTGGTTTCCGAAGAAACGGAAACCGGTACTTGGCGTTTGGTATCCATTCAGACAAGGTCAAAACTGGGGTTTGTAATCACCAAATTATCGGTACGGCTGTTATTGATGGTCATAGTGTTGGTCTTACTGTTTTCAACGGCAAAGGTCGTATTGAACGTTCCGTTCAGTACCAATTTAATGTTGCTGTTCGCAATGGCATTCCTATATGTCGTTTTTTGGTTCGCACTTGCCTTCTTTGTGGTATGTTTTAAAAAACCTTCGGGGTTCAATGCACTGCTGCTCCTATCTGTTTGGTTAGTCATGCTCATTTTATGGCCGGCGGGAATCAATGCCTTCATGGCATTTAAATATCCGGTGCCAGAAGCCCTGAATACGGCCATCGCCCAACGCGATGGTTACCATACCAAATGGGATACTGAGAAATTGCCTACCATTCAAAAATTTTATGATCACTATCCCCAGTTCAAAGAATATGGATATCGGACAGAGGGATTCAATTGGCTCTGGTACTATGCCATGCAACAAATGGGTGATGACGATTCTCAAAAGGAACGGGCATCTTTAACCGCCAAAATTAAACTGCGTGAAGAACGCAGCAGGGAAATGGCTTCTTGGATTCCTAATATGCATATGCAACTTGCCTTCAATCGGGTGGCAGGGACAAGTTTAGACCAACATATTGATTTTTTGAATTCCACGGAAGCCTTTCACGAAAAACTACGGCTGTTTTTTTACCCCAAGATTTTTGAAGAGCAGAAAGCCGAATCGATAGATTGGAATCAATTTGAGCCTGAATATTTTGAAACAAGTTCGGAGACCAAACCAATATTCTTGTTGACGCCTTTGTTGTTGGCTATTGTGTTTGCGCTTTTGATCTCGATACCAAAAGCAAGAAAACTATGAGATAACCGGGATACTTTGGTCACTTGTGTGATCCGTAAACAATGTTCAAGTTTTATATCTTTAAATAATAGGAACCTATTTTGACAATATCATGCGAATAGCCCCTTTTGTTTTATTTCTTTTGATCCCGATGTTGGTTTTGGCGCAAAATCAGTTTCAGAAAAGTTTTTTGGATAAAACGCAGCCAGCAAGGGAAAATATGCGAATTGAACTGGCTGATTCCCAAAACAACCATACGTTTTTACCCATATCGATTATCAAGGGAAAAAACGAAGGCCCCGTTTTTACGATAGTTGCTGGGGTTCACGGCTTTGAATATCCACCAATCGTAGCCGTACAGGAACTAATGAAGGAAATAGATGTGGATATGTTGGCAGGGACCCTGATCATTATTCCTATTGCCAATACGGGTTCTTTTTATTCACGCACGCCCTTTAGAAATCCGCAGGACAAGGTGAATTTGAATAATGCTTTTCCGGGTAAGCCAGATGGTTCGGTGACGGAAAAAATTGCGCATTTTATTACTACAAATGTGATTCCTGTAAGCGATGTCTTTTTGGATGTCCATGGTGGCGATGCTTCGGAAGATCTACTCCCGTTTATATGTTACTATAACAATAAAGACTATCCCGAGCAGACGAAGAAAGCAATGGAGCTATCAGAGGTTAGCGGGTTTGAATATGTAGTTTCCTATCCTTATACTTTAAAGGCAAGCGACCCTGCAAAATACACCTTCAAACAGGCCTGTCAAGATGGTAAGATAGCGCTGAGTATCGAAAGTGGAAAAATGGGCAATGTACAAGAAGAAGCGGTCACCTTGATAAAAAATGGCGTTTACAGTATACTCGATACCATGAAAATGTACCATAAAATAGTGGCACAACCCAATAAGAAACTAACGCGGCTTAACAGCCAAAGCTATATAGATGCAACCGTAAAAGGCATATTCTATAGTGAATACAAAGCAGGGGATTCGGTAAAAAAAGGAGCTGTTGTTGGGTTTATTACGGATGAATTCGGTAATACCATTTCGAGCTTTGAGGCACCTGTTTCCGGTGTCATCCTCTACAAAATAGCTACACCGCCCGTAAATGTCGATGATACCGTGATGTGCATTAGCTACTTTGAATGAATTGAAACCCTGCGTGGTTTTTGAAGCGGAAAACAGCGCATTGATGCAATTAAAAGAGCTAGGTTCTTTAAGGGCTAATGCGCGGTAAGGGTATGGTCTCCTGCAAGTACTTCTATCCGATGGTATTGCGGCCCGGACTCATGGGTTATTTTTTTTCCGTCTTTCATAACAGAGCCATAGGTTGCTGGAATATAGATGGTAGCGATGGTTTCCTTGGGAATTTTGACCGTCATCTCAAATGTTTCTTCTTGGAGAATGGTCACTTCGATGTTTCCCTTAATGGAAGGTACGATAGCGTGTACTTGCTTTAAAAAACCCAATTGGGGCCTTATCTGAAAAGTTTTGTATCCTGCCGAAGTAGGGGCGATTCCCGCCACATATTGCGATAGTAAGGTAAGTCCGCCTCCTGACCAGGCGTGGTTCGTAGTGCCACCGCCGTAGCCCTCGGCACCAATGCCCCAGCCTTCCCAAAGTGTCGAAGTATGCGGGTAGTTGACCATGGTGCCGAACCGTTCTTTCATTCTCCTTAGGGCCAGATTGGGCGCTTCCATTTGGAACAAGGCCTCCAATACATATTTTTCCATATACGGGCTGGCGTGCTGTTCGGTCTCAAGTACCTGTAAGATATGTGGATACGTACTGGAATCTGCCAGGCCAGAGACCACCGCCAAGGCCTGCGAACGGTCGTCCGTTTTTCCCTTGTATTCCCGAGATCGGTATTCATGTCCTGTCCAAAAAAGCTGATTGAAGTCTTTTTTGAATTGATACATAGTGCTCTGAACAGAATCTGCGGTAGCTTTTTTGCCCAGAAGTCGCGACATCTGCTGATAGCTATCCAATGCCATGTAGTATTGTGTATTGAAAAGCAAGGGTAAATCTTTGTTTTCGCCCCAATCGCCCCATGTCCAGCCACCTTCTCTTATATGTACGCTACCGTCTGGTTTCAATTTCCATAGAGACAGATAGTCACCAACAGATGGGTATACCTTGGAGATAGTTTCGGTATCGCCCGTATGCCAGTAATAGTTCCAAAATCCGAAAAGACCTATACTCGATAGCATCTGTGTCGGCAATTCCTTGTCCCAGTTACCGGCCGGAATGGGGGAGAATAGAGTGCTATCGGGCCGCTGCCATGCCGTAAGTTCTAGGATGCCCTTCTTGGTAAGTGCATCAGAATCTCGGTCTAGGGCATAGAAGGCTTCTCCACTTTCGAGTACCACATCGCCCCACCATTGGGCCCGTTCGCGATCGGGACAGTCCATATAGGTGTCCCGCATAGTTACGTAGAGTGTACGTAGCGCTTTTTGCCACAGGCGATTGTAAAAGTCATCGTCACATTCAAAGTTTCCACTGAACTCGGTATGATATCCGGTCTCTCGATACTTCAGGTCAAGTACGGTGATACCTTTCGGGATAACGTAATATACTTTTTCGCCATTGATCCAGCCTACCGATTCATAGGTCTGTTCTCCATTTGTGGTGATATATTCGCCCCGCATATTATAGGCCGAGCCTCCTCTATAGTGATCGGTAAGCATCGTAATTTGCTTCCCAGCGGTGCTTTTTACGTTAAGGTAAGGGGTTATATGCGCGTTGTAAGGCAACTCACAAACGATAGTATCACCAGTACTTGTAAAGGGAAATTGTATATGGTTCTCATAAGACCGTAATCCGTTATCTTTCCAAAAAGGAATGGGTCTTTTGATCAATTGGTGCCAGGGCGGTGAACCTCCTTTTCCTACGGTTTTGGCCGTTGGCCAATCGGTATCCACAAAATTGGGTAGTGTCCATTTCGGCAGGTCTTTTTGGGCATCAAAAACGATGTTGGATTCGGGGAGGCGCCAATTGGGTTGGGGGTCGCCACTTTCTGGAATGTACGCGGGATGCGGGATGGCCTTCCAAGAAGCATCGGTTTGAAGCTTCAGCTCATTTCCCTGAAACAGCTCTGCGATCAATCCGGCAGAACCGCTCGATTTGTGGCTCATTCCCTCTTTACCAAAATACCAGACCAGTATGGCCAAGGTGTTATCTCCTTGGTTCAGCTTTCCGGATAGGTCCACTTCGTCAAAATAGGTATCTTTTGGGGTTGGGCCCCGTTTCAATCCACCCTCAAAAACAATACGCTCCCCGTTCAGATAGAGCCAGTATTTAGAGTCGACGGCCATACGAAGCAAAACGGTGTCCGAATTGTTTTTTATCTCGAAGCTTTTCCGAAAAGCTAGCCAAGCATTGTATTTTGGAAGGCTGTCTTGGGTGCTGATCCAATGGGCCGTCCAAGGAATGGCATCGATCGATGCCATATGTGAAACCTCGACCTCCTGTGTTTTCTTTTGACAACCAATGAGGGATACTAGATACACAATGGTCAAAAGCCGTTTTAATCTCATACCAATACTATTTTATAATGTTTCGTTCAGTCAAGTAATCTGCATTCAAATAGTATCGGCCCGAGGTCGTGCTCTTTTCGAACGACTATTCAGCAGCTTTTTTAAATTCAACAAGTTTTTTCTTTAACGCTGTCTCGAGCTTTGCGGCTTCCGGTCGCTCGATTAGATTATTAATTTCAAGTGAATCCGTTTCTAGATCATAGAGCTCTTCATAAACGATGTCGGTTGTGTCCCGGTTCATGAAATATTTCATATACTTCTTATTTCCGGCAACGACTCCCTCGGTACTGGGAATATAGTATCGGTCCGAGGATTGCCATAAGTGTTCATAAAAAAAAGAATCGCGCCATTCCATTTTCGGTTCTAGTATCAATTGGGTCAAATCGGTTCCCTGCATGGTCTCAGGTGGTGTAATCCCCGCAAAGGATACCAAGGTAGGAGCCACATCGATATTCAATACTTTTTGATCAATAGTTATTCCTTTTATTGCTTCGGGTCTTGGGTCATAGATGATCATTGGTACCCGAATCGATGGTTCGCTACCATACCACTTTCCGGCAAAACCGTATTCACCAAGATAAAAACCATTGTCACTGGTGAATACGATGATCGTATTTTTATCGGCACCGGTCTCTTTTAAGGTCTCCAAAATTTGACCGACGACTACATCTACCCCGTGAATTAAACGATAGTAGTCCTTAATGGACTTCTGTTGCATTTCGGGTGTTTTGAAACGTTGTTCCCATCGATTTCTTGCCACATTATTTTTTGTAAACTCCTTGGGAAAAGAGTCGTAATAGGTTTCGGCCGATACCATGGGTACAGGTATCGTATCGTTGGCATATTCGTTTTCGTAGGTCTTGTCATACAGAAAGAATCCCGGACCGTAACTTTCGTCCACATGAGGCGCCTTAAAGCTGACCGAAAGGCAAAAAGGTGTTTGGCTCCCTTGCTGGTCGCTGATAAAGGTTATGGCCTGTTTTCCCATTTTCTGGGTCAGGTGTAGCGAATCACCGTTTTCATCGACTGCTTTGAATGTACCCTGCCCGGGAAAACCTTTCCAATAATCGAATGCGGCTTCAGGCATTTGATTTCCAACGCCATATTTGCCGATAAAGCCTACCGTGTAGCCGGCTTTTTTCAGCAACATGGGGTAGGTAAGGGCAAACTGTTCTTTTGATAGATTTTTTTGAAACCCCCAGATGCCGTGTCTGCGGGCATATTGCCCAGTTAGGATACTGGCGCGACTAACGGCACAGATAGAGGTGGTTACATACGCATTAGAAAAATAAACCCCATTTTCGGCCAGGAAATCCATATGGGGCGTTTTGAGGATGGTGTTTCCGGCATAACCGAGCGCATTCCACCGTTGGTCATCGGTTAATAAGAACAGGATATTGGGCGGCTTGTTTTCATTCGTTTGTTTGTCGACCGGAGCATTTTCTTCCTTGCATCCAATAGTAATCAATAACAGACCGAGTAGTAAAAAATATCGCATGGTTTTTAGGTTTAATAAGGAAAAAAGCGGTACAACCCAAGATACGGATTATACCGCCAAACTAACCAAACTAAACTAACTCAAATTAACTCATTTTATGAAGGGGCGGTGTTTAAATACCGCCCCTAATTCTGTTCATTTCCTAATAGTTTGCAGGTGTAACATCCACAAAGCGATACCCCAAGTAGATATCATCGATTTTGGCGGTAGTGGCACCTCCGCTAAATTTAAAACCGATTCCCTGCCAGCCACCGTTCAGTTCAGGGGCGGTAAACGATACTGCCTCTGTTCCGTCTGCGGGTTCGATACCCGGGGTAGGATTGACAAACACCCGAACCAGATCTGGGTCGGCGGTTCCATTGGTCTCGATTTTAGCTGCCAACCACAGCGGACCATCCTCTACCGACACTTCAGTGGCGTCTACATTATTAAAAGGCCCAAAGGTCATGATACCGAGAGGCGCCCCTGGGGTAATGGTTTTACCGATACCCAAAAATTGGCCATTGGGTCCACCCCCGCCAAAGTCTTCCGCATCATTATCGACCAGCATAACAATCAATTCACCCGTGTCATCGGTTGCACCATTAAATTCGGCTTGAAAAGCAAACCAGTATGTGCGTCCATTATCCAAATAGGCTTCTGATAATCCCCGTTTGTAGCGGGAAGCACCAACACTTGCATCCAGCAATAGGGAATTTCCTGTGGTTTCTACGGAAAGCGTGCTATTTTCAATTCCTCCTGGAACCACGTTTACGTCACCCCCGGATAATTTAGCCCAAGGACCTGTCCATCCGTCTCCGGAGGTGCCTTGTCCCTCGACGGTAGCATCAGCGGTATAACTGTCGAACGATTCAAAGACAGCGGGCGGAAGGTCTACATAATTTAGAGGGGTAACATCCCCAAAAGAATTCCCTACGTAGATGTCATCAATTTGTACCGAGGAAGCATTTCCTCCGGCATATTTGAAACCGACCCCTTGCCAGCCTCCACTCAGTTCAGGGGCCGCAAAGGTAACGACCTCGGTTCCTTCCGCAGGTTCGGTACCTGGGGTAGGGTTCACATACAATCGAACGGTATCGGGATCTTCGGTTCCATTGGTCTCGATCTTGGCAACCAGCCATAAAGGACCATCGGCCGTTACGTCTGTTGCCTCTACGTTGTTAAAAGGTCCAAAGGTCATGATCCCCAAGGCACCGGGTGTAATTGTTTTACCGATACCCAAAAATTGACCATCGCCTCCGCCTGCGGCAAAACTTTCCCCACCATTATCGACCAACATGATCTGTACTTCACCTCCGTCAAGATCCGTATTGGTAAACGCTGCATGAAAAGCAAACCAGTATGTATTTCCATTATCCAAATAGGGTGTGGCAAAATTACGCTTGTAGCGTGTGTTTGTGCCACTTGCATCCAGTAAGAGCGAATTTCCCGAGGTGACCGCTGCAATCGTATTATTGACAATACCGTTGGAAATAATAGTTACATCATCCCCTGTCAATTTGGTCCATGGTCCTGCCCATCCTTCCGTAGCAGCGCCTTGACCCTCTAAGGTGGCATCGGCGGTGTAGCTATCGAATGATTCAAAAACCACCGGGGGTAGCGGTTCTTCGGGTTCAACGACCGTAACCGACCTTTCGAATTGGTTTTCTCCCGAACTATTGGTAGCGGTTAAAACAACCGTATAAGTGCCCCCTTCCTGATAGGTATGGGTCGGGCTTACTTCGGTAGACATTTGCCCATCACCAAAATCCCAGTTGTAACTATCAGGAGCATCTACCGATGCATTTTTAAAGGTTACGGCCAGGTCGGCCACATCGAACGTAAATAATGAATATGGCGCATCCATCATTGGATCATCCTCCTTGCATCCTATTAGGATAGCGGTCGCTATGATAGCGAAGAGGATCAGTGTTGTATTAAATTTAATCTTCATATCGCAGTGTTTTGTATCTAGTTAATACGCATGGTTCGGCAAATAAGATGCACTACCAGCCTTCATTTTGGGTAAAACCAAATTCTTCTACCTGGCCAAGGGGAATGCCCAGTAATGTTCTTATGTTCGTATACGCTTCAGCGGGAACGGTACTTTTTTGGGCTTTCTGCGCCACGCCGTGCGCCGTCATGGTGGCTACGGCTTCCCCGGTACGCAATAAATCGAACCAACGGTGGTTTTCAAACGCTAATTCCCTACGCCGTTCGTCCGCAATGGTCTGTTCCAGATTAGCCTGCTCTGCGGCTGAAAGTGTGCCGTTTTCCAACGATCTTCCGCGTACCTGTTCCAATAAGGGTATTGGGTCGCCGCCACCGGCTTCATGGTAGCATTCGGCCAACATCAATAGGGCGTCCGCATAGCGGAACATGGGAAAGTTGACGTCTTGTGCATTATTCCCTAGGTCCTCGAAGCCAAAATTGAATTTGCTCATCCAAGGCTCGTTGGTGACGCCATCGTCGTAAAAGGAGATGTTGTGCAGAAAGCGCGCGTCGGTGGGGTCGTAAAGATCGATCAGGTTCTGGGTGGGTTGGTTTTGCCCTCCCCGGGAACTGGCAGGACCATTCTCCCCTAAAATATCAAGGTTGCTGTTAAAGGGTACAAAACGTGTTAGTAGATCGGATCCTTGACCCAGTTCGAAGGAGTATTGTATTTCAAATACCAACTCATTGTTGTTCTTGTTTTCCGGATCAAAAATATTCGCATACTCGGCCTGCAGGGAATAGCCCTGCATTTGTTCCAATAAGTCTCTGGCCGTTCCGAATTCTTGTAAGACCATGTGCATTTTTGCCTTCAACATTAGGGCCGCACCTCTGGTAGCCCTTCCCGAAGCCGTGGCCTCTTTGGTCGGAAGCACGGCGATAGCAGTATCCATATCGTCCAATATTTTGGCGTATACCTCTGCAATAGGAGTCCTTTTCAAAAACTCGTCGGACAAGATTTCGTCAGGAGTGTTTCCAGCAGTGAGCACCAAGGGAACGTCCCCGTACAGCTGTACTAGATTAAAATAGAACCAACTCCTAAGAAAAAGGATTTCGCCCCGCCGAATTTCGGGCTCATCGGTATCGGTAAATGTTATTCGATCAATATTTGCCAGGGCAAAATTGGCCCGGGAGATACCGGAATAGGCGGAATTCCAGTAGTTACCGATGTTGGTATTGGAGGAGAGCAGCAAAAAGTTGTCCACCTCTTCATTGGGGATTCCCCCGCGATCGTTCGGGTTGTACTGAAAGGAGCTGTTGTCCGATCGGTTCTCCCCAAAACGCCAATGGGCACCGTTCATAAGTCCCCTATTGGTATTGTAAATGGCGGTTACCGCCTCGTTAAACTGATTTTGATTTTGGAAAAAACCTTGAGGAGTGATAGTGGTTTCTGGAGTATTGTCCAAAAAGTCTTCGCAACCGAGCAATCCGAATATCAGTATGCTAAAAAATATCTTACTTTTCATGATCTTAAAATTTTAAAAGGTAACATTGACACCCAGGGTTACTATTCGAGAAATGGGGTAGGCCCCATAGTTCACGTTCCGTACCAGGGCCGTGTCGCCCGAACGGTTGACTTCCGGATTTCCGCGCTTGTACTCTGTAAACAAGAACGGATTCTGGATACTGGTGTAAAGACGGGCATTTTTAAAGGCGTTGCCTATCTTATCGCCTCTTAGGGTGTAGCCTAGAGTAATGTTGCGTACCCAAAGATAATCGGCATCATCTACGGAAAGTGAATTGGGCAGGCGGTACTTGGCCCGGCTTTGCGGGCTGGCGGTACCTGGGATTATGGCCGTGTTCGGGTCTTGTCCTGGGCGCCATCGTTCCAACTGGTTCCGGTCTACATTGAACACCCCGTCCTGATTGCCATTGTATTGTTTGGTGCCATCGAAGATCTGCTGCCCTACCGATCCGGCAAAGATCATACTAAGGTCGAGCGCCTTGTAGCGAAAGTTGTGTACCATGCCGTAGTTAAAATCAGCATTGGGGTTTCCAACAATCAAAAAGTCCTCTTGATCGCCCAGTACCCCATCGCCATTGCCATCCTCGTATTTTAAAGATCCTTCGACAGCACCAGGGTATTTGGGTACATCGGGATCGTCTATTTCGGCCTGGGTAAACAGTCCCGTAACTTTAAAGCCACGGTACAGCCCTACCTCTTCGCCGATTTTGGTTTCGGTAAAGGCCCTGGCAATGACACCCGGTCGTATAAAACCGGCCTCTGCCGCCAGATCGAGCACCTTGCTCCTGTTTTTTGAAAAGTTGAGGTTGGCGTCCCATTGGAAATCCTTACCGCCCAAAACGTTTTTAAGGGAAAGCTCTACCTCGAAGCCCCGGTTTTGGATGCTTCCCAAATTGGAAAGGATGCTGCTAAAACCGGAAGTGGTGGGTAAGGGTAGTCCGGCAAGAAAGCCTTCTGTTTCAATATTGTAATAATCGATTCCAAGATAAATGCGGTCGTTCAAAAGACCAAGGTCGAGCCCGAAATTTGTTTCCTTGGCTTCCTCCCATGTCAACAGGGTGTTGGGAAGCGTTGAAACCGCGCGACCAGGAGCTAAACTTCCATCAAAGATATAGTCCGGACCTGAGTTAATTTGCCCTTGCGACTGGAAATTTCCGATATTGACATTGCTTCCGCTGATACCGTATCCGCCTTCCAATTTGAACTCGGACACTACATCTTTGATACCCTCCCAAAAGGGTTCGTTGGAGATACGCCATGCAAGGGCCACGGATGGAAAGTTGGCATATCGGGTGTCGGCGCCAAACTTGGAAGACCCATCCCGCCGTACGGTCCCCGTAACGTAATAGCGATTTTTAAACGAGTAGTCCACCCTTCCAATTAGTGATACCAGAGAATTCTGGCCCGCTTCGCCCCGGCCGGTAAAGCCCTCCGGGTCTTCCGGATCTACATTGCCGAAATTGGGGATCCGTATGGATTCGTCGATTAGGTTTCTGGCATTGATGATGGTATTGTCGAACCGTCGGCGTTCCATAGTAAAGCCTGCCAGCACGTCAATAGTATGCGCTTCATTGAAAGTTTTGGAATAGCGCAGTGTATTTTCCCATACCCAGTTGAAGTTCGTGTTTTCCGTTATACCGGCTGTTGCTTCCCTGGTTCCTTGAGCGTTGGGCGTAAGTGCGCCACTTCCTGGAAAGTCGGAAGGTTCGAAGGTCGTGGTCCGGCGGTCGGTATATTGTACGGAGCCGAACGTTTTTGCGGTAAGGCCTTTGGCGATATCGAATTCCAAATAGGAACTTGCGAGCAATTGGTTGGTGCGGCGCAAACCGTCCCTGCCGGTGAGCAGGTATACTGGGTTTACGTTGTAAAAATCGATTAACTCGCCCTGTGCCAAGTTGGTAAGGGTACCGTCTTCCCGAAATACAGGGGCCGACGGGTCGCTCCATCTCGATAGGGGTATGGCCGAAAAAATGTTGAAATTTTCGTTGCCCGCATCGGTTCGTCCACCGTTCGCCAGGGTTTGGGTGGGGGCCAAATTAAGGCCCGTACGGAGACGGTCCGAAATATCGATATCCATATTGGCCCGTATGCTGTAGCGCTTAAAGTTGGTGTTGATCAGCGTACCGTCCTGGTTGGTATAGTTGGAAGAAATGTTGTAACGAACGTTCTCGGTACCTCCGTTTACCCCAATATTGTATTCGGTGATCGGTGCGCTCCTCGTAATTTCGTCGAACCAGTCGGTGCCTTCTCCCAGATCGCCCAAACCGATCAAGCGGTCCAAATCGGTTATCTCGTTTGGTTCTAAAATGCCCGTAGCTGTAAACTTGTCTTGAAAAAGTTCTATTCTAAAGCGTCGTAATTCTTCGGCGTTCATCACGTTGGGCCGTTCAAAATCGGGAACGGTCTGAAATCCGGTGGAGGTTTCAAAGCTAATGGTCGGTTTCCCGATCTTGCCCCGTTTTGTGGTAATCACGATTACCCCATTGGATGCCCGGGAACCGTAAATTGCCTTTGCGGACGCGTCCTTTAAGACACTAATGGATTCAACGGATGCGGGATCAATGGAACTGAGTACAAAATTATCGCGCTGGCTGTTTAGGTTTCCCAGCGGAACCCCGTCCAGTACATATAATGGGGCGTTGTTGCCACCCGTTGATGCAATACCCCTTATCAATACCTCGGGTCCACTACCGGGCGCGCCGTTCTGTCGCAGTTGTACCCCGGAAACCTGTCCGGACAAGGAGCTTTCTACGGAGTTGATGGGCAGTTTGGCAATGTCCTCGTTTTGGACCGTGGAAACGGCACCGATTAGGTCCTCCCTTTTTCGGGAACCATACCCGATGATGACGACCTCTTCTAGGTTGGAGGCGGATTCCTTTAATTGTACTATGATTTCCGTTTGGTCACCCACCGTAACTTCTTGGGTGGCAAAACCAATATAGGATATAACTAAAACAGGATCTTGCGTGGTCAGGGTCAAGGAGAAATTGCCATCAAAATCGGCGTTAACGCCATTCACCGTGCCTTTTTCAACAATGTTCGCTCCCGAAAGCGGTACTCCCTCTTTATCGGTTACGGTACCGGTAATAAGCTGCTCTTGCGTAACGGTAACCATTGTTGAAATATCGAGGCTGACATTTTTTGGCTTTTCCTTTTCGACTTTTTTTAATAAAATCTTTCGGTCGTCGATTTCAAATGCCGTGTCGACGTCTTGGAAGAGCAGATTCAGGATATCGCCGACCGTACTTTTTGATATTCTTATAAAGACCTTTCGTTCCAAATCAACGGCCTTGGTATTGAATATAAAGCGAAATTCGGTCCTTTCCTCGATTTCGTCTATAACCTCTGCCACCGTTACGTTATTCATGTTCAACGATATTTTGGTACGCTGACCGTAGGTTGAATTTGCTTGCAGAGCAAAAGACATGAAAATTAGAACTAGAAAGGAGATTTTCATTTTCCAATCAAAATTGAAGTCCAGGGTACCACCGGTACCGGACTCTTGTTGTTTTTTCATAATTTTGGATTTTGCTAGTGATTACTCGTTTTTGGTGTGGTCACTTGATTTAAAAATCGGGAAATGTGCCAGCATTTTCCGATTTTCCCTTTCTTGCAAAAGGTAGTTCAAGTAGCCTTGACAATCTGTCAATTCATAGGCACGCTCGTTTAGTTTATGATTATTTTGTTATCTATAATGGTATATTCTATGCGATATACCTTATTGAAGTAGCCCAATACTTCCTCAATGGTATCATTGTCGGTCTCCAACGTGGCCGTAAAGGTCTCCTTGGCCAATTCCTCATTGCTATTAAAGATTTCTACATTGTACATCCGTTCCAATTTGAGGATGATGTTTCCAAAGGTTTCGTTACGGAAGACCACACTCCCGTTGATCCAGGCGATGTAGGAAGCGGTATTTACCTGTTTGGTACTTATTTGGTGGTCCGTTTTGTTATACGCTGCCTTGAACCCGGGGTCGAGTATGACGGCTTGCGTGGAGTCGGTCGGTGTCGAGAGGGATACCAGCCCCTCCAAGAGTACGACTTCCGTATCGGTTTCTTCGGGATAATTGGATAGGTTAAAGGAAGTGCCCAACACGGCTACCTCCAATGATTCCGACTGTACGGTGAAGGGATGTTGTGCATCGTGCGCTACCTCAAAGTATGCCTCCCCATCGAGAAAAACGGCTCTCTTTTCCCCGGGCACAAAAGCTATCGGATACTTCAGTGAACTTCCCGAGTTTAGGAATACCTGCGTACCATCTGAAAGTTGTACCGTAAAATGTTTGCCAAAAGGCACTTTAAGTGTACTGTAGACCAAGTTGTTTTTTGAGTTTTGATCATGATAGATAAGCGTATCTCCTTTTTGGGTCCCGATCACCTTACCTGAGGCATCGGTAACATTTGAAACGCCGTCTTCAGAAATGATTTTAACGGTTTCACCTTCCAATTGCAAGGTCACATCGTCTTCTTTGGGAACTACATGCGGTTGAAGGCCAAAAAAGCCGTTGCTTAGAAAATAACCGATACCAAGGAATAGCAAAGAAATAGCCGCATATTTGAATATGGGACTTTTCTTGAAGCGGTAGCGTATGCTTTTCTCTTTTCGTATTTCTTGTAGGAGGCGTTCTTTGATTTGATCTTTTTCCGGGTCGTTCATGGCTAGTTCTATCGCAAAATGGGTCTTGACGTAGTCTTTGAACGACTCTTGATTTTCAGGTTTTTGAATCCATTCGTGAAGGATATCCAAATCCTGGGTATCTGCCGATTTGTTCAAAAACTTGATAAGTTCTTTTTCTACTTTCAACACTGTTAGTTTTAAAGCCTATATATGTGTATTACAAGGCTAATTGACAATACCCTAACTTTCAGGTTATTTTTTTTTCATATTCCTATTATATTTACCATAGATTTATGGTATCGATAGCACTCTATGGATTTTAGGGATAACAATATTCTGGTAGCACATCTGAAAAAAGGGGATGAAAAAGCTTTTCTTTTCTTGGTAGATACGCACCATCGCAGGTTGAATGCCTATGCCGTTTCCTTAATTGGCGATAAGGCGATGGCACAGGATATTGTGCAGAACGTTTTTATCAAAACGTGGCAGTTTCGCAAGAAATTGAACCCTGCCTACACCATCGGCAGTTTTTTGTATAAGTCGGTTTACAACGAGTTTGTGAACAAGTATCAGAAAGACAAGTCGATGATGCTCTTGCAACAAAAATATTTGGAATCTTTGGAAACGGTAGTAGAAACCACTGATGAATCGGCCTTGAGCCGAATGATCGCTATCGTGAACCAGGAAATTCAAAATCTGCCTCCCAAATGCAAACGGGTATTCACTTTAAGTAAAAAGGAAGGCCTCACCAATGTTGAGATTTCCGAACATTTAAACGTCTCCATCAAAACGGTCGAGGCCCAGATTACCAAAGCTTTTCTTATTCTTCGCAAAAAGCTGGGCGACAAGTACGAGATGATATTGCTATTTTTGATTCATGGAAAACAGCTGCCATTTTCCAACCGCGGCTTGGGTTAAAAGCTGATTTCAACGGAAAGGTTTTAGCTTTCGATATTATCGAGTGGCCTTATAAAAGCCATTATTCTTGCTTTTCAAAACCATAAATGGTGGTGTGCATTCCGGCAATTTTCCATTGATCATCTACTTTTTCCATCAAACGGGTTTCGCGTTTGCGACCTCGCAAGGAATCCTGTTGCTCATAGGTGACCCAGGCTCCGTTTTCATAAAGACGAACGTCAATACTGTCTAACAAAGCAGGTACTGGCTCTGGTTCTGGATGCTTTTCAAAAAAAGCCTTGACGAATCCACTAATTTCCTCCCAACCAACGGCTTCAGTGAAGCTGTCTTCAGGGAAATCGATGTAGGTCTTTGACGTATTCGGGTGGTGCACCCATTTTTGTTGCCAACCTTCGTAGTCCCTTTCAAACGCTGCTTTTGTTTCAGCATTCAATATTCGTAAGATTGCCTTTTTTTCTTTTTGATAGTCAACGGTGGTTTCCGCTACTTGCTCCGCCCTATTTGGCACCTCTTTTTTACAACTTGTTACCAAAAGAAATATTGATACAACCAAAACTGAAAATTCTTTATAGATCATGCTTCGATTTTTTAATAGCCATAAAGCGATGAAGGTTTAAGATATCCTTTTTTTCGTGATTAGGATACACGCTAAACTTTTTTTGGTTGTATTTACATAAGGTGTACGTTTTTATAAGATATGTAGGTAATTGGTATTGAACTCATTTCAAAAATGTTGGGCATGGGCATTCGTAGTGAAAACTACCTGCTTTGAGACATGTGCTATCTTGCTTTTTATCTGTATGATATGTTAATCCTTTAATCTTGTTAGCTTTAAGCTATCTTGCCAAAGCTCATTCTGCAATTGTTTATCATAAGATTGCTTTGATGATTTTTTTTCCTCGGAAATTTGAAAGTAGCTACCAGTGGTATGTTCCAGTTTTTCTTCTAAAAGCAGCCGGGCCATTGCACTGCCCGAAATTTCAGGGGTACTTATCTTTACACCGAATACTTTGAAAAGCTTCGTTGATGTTTTTAGGCTCCATCTAAGAAATGGATTTTTAACGCTGTTTAAAAGATTTGTCGCTGGTACCGCGGCAGGATCATAGGCATTTACGGTGATATCCTTTTCGGCTAGAAGTTCGGCCAACTTATACGAGAACATGAGGTTGCATAGCTTTGATGTCGAATAACGCTGCATTCCCGACATTTCCTTTTCGCTTTGAGGATTAGCCAATTTTTTCGCTCCCAAAAAAATAGGTTTATTATATTTTCCTTCCAACGTCTCAGGGTCATGGGTTCCACTGCTCACCACGATGATCCGTCCGGGTGACTCAAATTGCTTTAATAGTAGGTTGGTAAGTAGAAAAGGGCCTAAGTGATTGGTGCCGAAGGTAATCTCATAATTGTCTTTTGTATATTCTAGGCCATTCATAATTTGCATTCCCGCATTGTTGATAAGCCCGTGTAAGGGCGGGAGATTGGATTTTGCAAACTTTTCTACGAATTCATGGATGGATTCAAAGGAGGCAAGATCTAAAACACAAACCGAGATGTTTTTATTTCCAGTAGCATCAATAATCTCTTTTTTCGCTCGATTTCCTTTATTCATATCACGACATGCCATAAGAATATGCCAATCACCATCTTGTTTCGCGATATGTTTAGCGCATTCAAATCCCAGTCCTGAGTTGGCTCCCGTAATAATTACTGTTTTTTTATTCATTTGATTGGAATTAACTTCTTGACAAAAAAATGACTTAGAAAAATCAATTCCTTTTACAAATGATAAAAAATCACTGTCCTCTTACCCTACTCAACGTTACCTGAGTGATTCCTAGATACGATGCAATCTGTCCTAATGAGGCACGTCGCAACAAATCGGGCTTGTTGCTTACCAATTCATCATACCTTTCCTTTGCGGTCTGGAACTGAATGGCGTATAGTCTTTCTTGCAAGGATAAAAAAGCCGAAATAGCTAGGATTCTTCCTGCTTTTTCCAAATTGTGGTATTTTGTGTATAATCGCTCTAACGAGCTATGGGAAATGGCGGTAAGCTTACAAGGCTCCAAGGTTTCTATAATTTTTTTACTCGGCAATCTTGAAAAGAAGCTATCAATTCCCCCAATTAAGTTTTGTTCAGTTGCAAAGTAATCGGTGACATCTTTGCCGTCCCGATAGTAAAAGAGGCGTAGAAGCCCCTGGTCGACAAAATAGAGGTAATTGCAGACTTGCCCTTGGTCTAGTACTATTTGGTTCTTTTTATATTCAAAAACCTTTAAAGAAGCCATTAAATCTTGTTTGCAATCGCTTGAGAGTGATGAAACAGTGTCTAATAGATTGATAAAACCATTCAAAATAATTCATTTAGTTATGAGCGGATAAGGTGCTATCTAGTTCACAATAAATATATCTCTATTTTGCAAACAGCGCTAATCGAACGTGTTTTAATCTTTTTTGTCCAAAGTATTAGAACCGGTTTAAATTTTGTCAATTATTTTCTAATGTCCCTTTTTCCGTTCTTCTTCGTTGAAATTTGATATCATAGCTTATGCCATGCTCTAAAATTTTGCCTAAAAGGCCAGAAATGACCTATTACAACTCTAATCACAAAAATCTAAACAAGCCTTTGACACAACCTAGGAGATGGTAGATTTGAATCAATTCTTGTTTTTAGGGTCTGGATACTCCCCAATTATTCTTTGAACCATATGTTAAACTGTACAAGAAGAAATGGGAGCGCACTTCGATAGCTGCATATTTTTCAAAATTTTTTTCGGTTGAGCAGACTTTTGTCAAAAGCATGGGATGCTTACTCCACCCAAAGCAACGGATAACGAATGGGCATGTTCCTAAGCACTTCTGGCGTATCAAAGTCTGCTTTCAAGGAACTCCATAGTGCTAAATACTCTTCATTTTCAAAAGCGAGCCCACCAAAAAGTAGGTATGGGTGGCGAACGGGCCATTCATCCCAGTGCATCACATCTTTTTCAAAAGGCCAGCTGTTTTTGCTCTTGGTATAGGGGTATAGAAAGGTGATGCCCTTGCCTATGTTTTTACCGTCTTTCGTGGAAAAGTCAAACAATGAGTCTTCTGAGGTAGAGGCAACTTGGCACAAGGCGACCATAGCGTCTAAGGTAAACAGCGAATAGCCGTAGGGCTTGGTGCGCTTTATTTCTAGAGGGAAGGAACCATCGACCGCCAGTTGATCGGGGAGTAAAACTTCTTTGTAGAAGGCACGCATTGCCTGCAACTGTTTTTTATTTTCGACCAGTTCTGCGAATACCGCCACTTGCAAGGCCCAACAAATACTGTGGTTGTTGCCATTGTTGCGCTCGGCAATGCCGTAAGGATGTGTGGTTATCCAACGGAGGTAATCGCTGAACCATTTTTTGATTTGGGCCATTTCCAAGGGTAACAGCACCCCCGATGGCTCGATGGCCCGTATGGCTTTGGCGACTTCCATCAAATGAATGGTGTCGATAATGCCGATACCTCGACCAGTAACCTTGCCCTTTATTGCCTGGGCGTATAGGAGATGTGGACTCATCATGGTTTCCGCATTTAGGAACCAAGCTCTTAGATGCGGCAGCAATTGTTCTGCAAAGTGTGGATTTTCGGTTACGATATAAGCCGATGCAAAGGCACCCGAAATCTGACTGAACCGAATCATCGCTTCTCGATGCGCGGTGAAATTGTTGGGATTGGTCACCCCATCCTTCCGAATGTAAGGCCCATCAGGATTTGCAGAATCGGGCCACCAATAGTCGCCTTCGGAATAGAAATCGTTCTTGCCCCCCGCACTGCGTTCGCAGGTTGAATTCGTTACCGTAATGGCTTTAAGGTCGGTATACCTACTGGCCCATTTCAACACCCTTTCTTTCTCCACTTCAAAAATAGGATGGTCGACCGTAGATTGGGAATCCATCTTGGCCACGAAGCCCATTATTACGAATACGATACGGTACCTCATGCTTTAGCGATTTGTTAAAAAGTGCTATGGCCCATAAGGGATGGCCATAGCACCAAACTAACGCAACTACGATTACTTTTCAATAGTCAAATAGGTTCCTTTAAAACTTTGGTTCAAGACCATTACCTTCAAGCTATGGGTCGTTTTGTCCGGGATAAGCTCTATAGAGGCTTTTCCATTGGCCATCCCTATGATTTCGCTTCCTGTTGGAGTTCCTTGGTTTTTTAAGGTTTCACCACCCTCCAAGCATTGAAAATATACCTTCTCTTCATAATCAAGGCAACGAAGCCCGTTTGCATCTACGGCCATTGCGGTAATCAGGTAATTTCCGTTTTCCAATCTTTTGGAGGCCAGTTTTAATTCTTTGGCGGCCCCGTTTTTGGTAAAGCGATATTGCACGTTCAAAGTATCCTGAACGGCGTTTGAATTTTCAGGTTCGCCTACGGCAACGATTTCGTTGACACCTTCCGCAAAGGGTACTTCCCAGACAAGGCCCGAAGCGGGGAAACTATTAATATCCTTTGTTTTTTGGCCCAGTGTTTTTCCATTGTGGTAGAGGGTTACCCTATTACAATTGCTGAACACACTAATAGTCCTGGGCAAGTCTTTTGGGCCTTGGCGCTCTGTCCAAGTATGTGATTCTATGTAGACAAAAGGGTCTTTGGCCCAATAGCTTTTAAAAACATAGTAGGCATCCTTGGGATTCCCATTTCGGTCAACCAACCCTTTTTGATTCATGTACGGAATATCGTTTTCAGGTCTCAGGGGCGTGCCAAAATCCTTGAACGCCCATTGTGCGTTCCCTACAAAAGTAGGGTCGGTTTCGGTAATACGTAGGTGCCAGTCGAACAGGTCTACAATATAGTTTTCACTCCAGTCGCCAATTTTGGCAATATTGTCTACCTGGTTCTGAACAATGTCCTCCTCCCAACCGTCTGATCGGATAACCCCTTCTCCCGTAATGGGGTTCTCGGAATGTCGTCCTACATGACTCGAACCTCCGTATTCTGCATGTAAAAAATGTTTGTATTTAGGCTTATAGGTATCTAGCGCTTTTTGATAGCTTTTGTAACTTCCCGAATACCATCCTGACCAGATGGAAGGAGAGAAAACATCTACGATTTCAGCGCCTTCATAGTATTTTCGAATGGCCGTTTTTCGAGTGGGATCTAATTCGTGGGCCAAATCGTTCAGCTCTTTTAAAAAGACATTCATCTTAGTGGTATCGTCACCTCCCTCAAAATCGGGCAGCCAATACATTTCGTTGCCCAAAGACCATATGATGACACTAGGGTGGTTGTAATTTTGATGTATGATTTCCTTAAGCATGTTCTTGGTGTTCGCTTGCCAAGCGGCATTCCCAAGTCCGCCGCGGCACCAAGGCAGTTCGTCCCATACCAATAGTCCAAGTTCATCACAGGCTTTGTAGACTTCGGGATCTTGCGGATAGTGGGCCAGACGTACAAAGTTCGCGCCCATTTCCTTAATGAGTTCCATGTCTTTTCTGTGTAGTTCGTTCGGCATCGCCGCCCCGTAGCCCGCATGTTCTTCATGCCGATGGGTGCCGCGCAGCAGAATGCGTTTTCCATTTAAATAAAAGGGCCCGTTTTCGGCAAATTCAAACCAACGAAAACCAACTCTTTCTGTGAGTGTATCGATGGTTTTACCATTTTTTTGAAGTGAAATAAGTATGGTATAGAGATTGGGGTTGTCAATATCCCACAACTGCGGTTTTCGAATACGGTCCAAAACCACCTCGGTATGTTCCGAGGTCGCTTTTACCTTTTTTACGGCTACTTTTTTTCCGTCGGGCCGTTTCAACTCTAGCTGTACTTCTAATCCTGAAATATGGGTTTCAGCGATAATTGGCACAACAGCTCTTAGAGATGCGTTGGCTTTGGATACGTTAGGTGTCGTTAGTTTTACGTTTCCTATAGCGGTCCCGGGTCTGGTGAGCAACCACACATCCCTTGTGAGTCCCCCATAGATGA
The DNA here is from genome assembly GCA_947493175.1 of uncultured Flavobacteriaceae bacterium. GTDB lineage: Bacteria > Bacteroidota > Bacteroidia > Flavobacteriales > Flavobacteriaceae > Pelagihabitans. Next base: position 488,526 of record CANLQD010000004.1, read on the forward strand.
AAAAATCACTCTTCTGAGATGGAATCACTTCCGGGTCGTAGCCATTATCGACATGTACGAAGATTTCGTTATCGCCTTTTTGAAGGTATGGAGTAATGTCAATTTCAAAACCGATATAACCTCCGATATGACTTCCGGCCAAATGACTATTTACATATACGTTACAGCTCGTATTGGCCCCTTCGAAATAGAGCAAGTACGTTTTGTCATTTTTGACTTCCGATATGGGCAGCGTCTTTTTGTACCAGCTACCACTTCTGCGATATCCCGGAGTGGCATCCGTTACATCTTCCGTGTTCCAAGTATGTGGCAAATCGATTTTGGCCCATTGCTTCATCGTTCGTACTTGGGAAAGCGTCTGGGTCGGATTGGGGGTATAACTCCATCCTAAATTCATGTTTTGCTTGGTTCTTAGCGCTGTTTCTTGCGCTAAGAAAATACAAGGAAGCAGCAGGGTCAAAAAGACCAAAAAGCACTGGAAATAGCTGTTCTTCACGGATTTTTATTAATGTTTTGCAGCTCGTACGAGCGCTTCTAGGAAGTAGTAATCACCGTATACGATAGACTCGTCGATCTCATCTTTCGCGGGCCAGTTGCCTGTGCTATGATCGAGGATAAAAGGAATATCCATGTCAGCATCCAAAACATATTCCTTGGATTGTAAAGAAGACAAAACCTTTTGCGCATAGGCTTTGTATTCCGGTTTTTGCGAATATTTCGATAGTTCGAACATGGCGGAAGCAACTATGGCAGCGGCGGATACATCTCGTGGCGCTTCAGGAATGGCCGGGTCCTTGAAATCCCAATAGGGAATACCGTCTTTAGGCAAATTCGGATGGTTCAGATAAAAGGCCGTACTAGCTTCTGCCTGTTTCAGATATGCCGGGTCTTGGGTATAGCGATAGCACATAGTAAACCCATAGATGCCCCATGCCTGACCGCGCGCCCAAGCCGATTCATCGTTGAAGCCTTGATGCGTAACCCTATCTTTAACGGCACCGGTAAGGGTATCATAGACCACCACATGAACACTACTACTATCTTCCCTAAAATGGTTTTTTAGGGTCGTATTGGCATGCTTTACCGCCATTTGATAATAGATGCTGTCGCCCGACATTCGTGTTGCCTCGAACAAGAGTTCCAGATTCATCATGTTGTCTACAATGACGGGAAACTCCCAAATATCACTATTGAAATCCCAGCTTCGAAGGCTTCCCACATTTTCGTTGAATCTGGTACCCAAAGTTCGGGCGCTCTCGATAATAATGGTTTTATAGGCCTCGTTCTCGGCAATTTGATTGCCGTTGCCGAAACTACAGAATATTTTGAAACCCATGTCATGGGTACGATCGTTGTGCTTTTCTTTTTCGATGTACCGGGTCCATTCCATGGCCTTGTTCAAAAAGGCTTCATCTTCGGTAAGTCGGTAGAGTTGCCAAAGGTTTCCAGGAAAAAAACCACTGGTCCAATCCCTAGAGGGCACCCCTCGGACAATTTCGGATTCCTTCGTATAACTTCGGGGAAAACCGACAGAATCGACCGGATAGCTCAACAATTTTTGATAACGGATCTGCAGTACTGAATCGATTGCTATTTCTTCAGCGACCGATTTGTTGGCGCCATCGGTCTTACATGAGACTGCGGTCAATACAAAACCGACGGCTAAAACAATATAGCTAATTCTAAGCATAGAACATTCAATTGAAAAAACTCTTGAAGCATTCTTTCCTTGGTATACCAAATCAAAATACCTCAAGAGTTCATGGTTAGTATCCTGGATTATTTGGTGCCAAGTTGGGGTTTCTATCAAGTTCGTCGAAAGGAAGTGGAAACAAATAGTCTCTTGCTGGGTCAAAACTAGGCTGTGGTTCAAGGCCGTCTGATCCAAAAACCTCAGGCCCCAGCTGTCGTCTTTTTATATCGTACCAACGCTTGAATTCAAAGGCCAGTTCCCATTTGCGTTCTTCCAAGACCATGTCCCTGAACTCATCTTGTGAAAGTCCGGCTGTCACATCTTCGGGAAAACCGGTATCGTTTCCATTTCGCGCCCTTGCTCGTACGCGGTTTACATAAGCTGCCGCTTCTGCTGATCCCGGACTGATTTCGTTTAATGCCTCGGCCGCGATCAACAATACTTCCGCATAGCGCATCAAGGCATAGTTTAAGCTAGATGCACGACCGTTTCCCGTGCCTGTGGCACCGATAAGACGTGTATATTTCGCAATGTAGGCACTTTGGATATTACGGGAGTCAAATTCTGGAAATTTATCGAAAAACTCCTCTACACCATCAAAGATACCTGTAGTATCCAAGCTAACTGCCTTTCGATAATCACGACCATCCCAGGTATTATATACATTGACAGTGGGCACTGCCACAGACCATCCACCGCCTATATTTCCTCTTTCGTTCGCTCGAATGCCCGTTAGTGCCGGCATATAGTCCCTACCGGTATCACCGTCGCTAAACCCGTTAAAATCCAAGGTAAGCAAAGGTTCACTACTATTGACATCAGCGTTGAACAGATTCTGAAAATCGGGTTCGAGCATTAATCCGAAGTCGCCCTCATTGTCTATAACAAACTTGGCTTCATCGTATGCCTTTTGATAATCGCCTAAGGTCAAATAGACCGATGCCAGGAATCCAGCCGCGGTTGCTTTGGAAGGTAAGGCCGTAGTCGGTTGCGTATTTGGTAACGATGCCTTCGCTTCCTCTAGATCATTGATGATATTGGCATACATTTCGTTTGCAGGGGTTTTCGATATCTGACTGGCTTCCTCCACGTTGACTACCGGCGCATCTAGATATGGAATGTCTCCAAAAAGACGCACCAAATGATAGTAAGTATAGGCTCTAAAAAAATATGCCTGACCGGTAATGGGGTCTATTTGCTCGGCAGGAACCTCCAATGTAGCTGCAGCGGCAATCGCTTCGTTTGTACCGGCGATGACCTGATAGGCCCTTGGCCATAGTGTAGTGACCATTCCATTGTCGGCACCCATTGAAAAATTGTTCACTTCCCGTCTACGACCCGGAGTTCCCTGGTCTCCGATAGATACCATATCACTTCGTAGCATAATAGGGAGGGATAATTTTCTACCCCAATACCGTTCGGTGGCCATGTTTCCAATAGCGCCATTAACCAAGGTCTGAACGTCGGCCGGGGATTTTACCAACCCGTCTGGGGACAATCGACCCACTGGGACTTCTTCTAAATCCGAGCACCCCACTACGGTAGCGAATGCTAGGAAAATTCCTAAATACTTAAAATTTTTCATAACGCTATTTTTTAGAATTTTAGATTTATTGATAAGGTGTACGATCTAATGTTAGGATAACTGCCGTAGTCGAAACCTCTGTTTACATTGCTGTCTTGGTTGTTGGCAGTAGTTTGGTACTGTGCCTCTGGGTCTGTACCTGGAAAATCGGTGAAAGTCAGTAGGTTTTGCCCGCTCAGGCTAAGGCGCACTCCCTGCATTCCTATTTTATTCACAATATCGGTGGGAAGGTTGTATCCCAAAGACAGGTTTTTTAAGCGAACATAGCTGCCATCATACACAAACCGATCGGTAATTCGTTTTTCACGAACAGCTGCTGAAGGGACATTGGTATTGGTGTTGGAAGGGGTCCACGCATTCAATACCTCCGGAGTGGCGTTTGATTCCCCAGATGCCAGTTCTAGAAAGGTGTAACTGAAAATATCGCCGCCAACAGAAGCTTGGAAGAAGATGTTCATATCAAAATTTTTATATCTGAAGTTATTGTTCAAACCAGCTATCCAATCAGGATTGGGGTCTCCGATAATGGTTCGGTCATCTCCGGTAATAACACCGTCACCGTTCAAGTCGGTAAACAGTTCGTCACCGGCTCCGGTCTCTGCATACCCAGCAGTGCCTGGCTCCGGTGTTCCCTGATTTACGCCTCTGTATTCATAGCCCCAGAAAACCCCGACTGGTTCCCCTTCTCTCAATATATGGGTTTCGTCCTGTAAAAAAGAACCGGGCGACGAATCCAGAAAGATGTCGGCCCCATCGATCAGTTTTACTACTTCGACCCTATTTCTAGACCAGTTTAAATCGGTAGTCCATGAGAAATTTGTGTTCACTACATTCTTGGTCGAAATGGTTAGCTCGAATCCGGTATTATTGATTTCACCCACATTCTGAAACGGATTGCTCAAAAGCCCTGCATATTCGATCAGTCCCGTATTTCGTAAAATTAGATCTTCGGTATCGATTGTATAGTAGTCGAAGGTGGCACTTATACGATCATTCAAGAATCCGACATCGAGACCAATATTTGTCTGATAGGAAGATTCCCATTTTAAGTCTGGATTCTCCAAGAGGTCGGGAACCACGGCTCCAACAGTTTGATCCCCCACGTTCGCATAGATAGGCTGAAAATTGGCCAATGATTGATAGGGGGTAATGGAAGGGTTCCCGGTGACCCCATAACTGGCCCTAAGCTTTAAGTTAGAAAGCGTTTTGTTGTCCCTTAAGAAGTTCTCGTTGGAAATTCTCCAGCCGATAGCTCCAGAAGGAAAAAAAGCATATTTGTTGTTCTCGGCAAAATTGGAAGCTCCGTCACGTCTTGCCGTAAATGTCAATAGGTATCGATCGTCATATTCGAAATTGATTCTGCCGAACAGAGAGATAATTTCCCGCTCGGTCAATGAAGAAGTAGGTGTTTGAATATCCGAGCCGGCATCCAAGGCGAAATAAGAGAGACTGTTGCTAAGAAAACCTTGTGAGGCTGCACTGTACCTTTCGGTTCTATCTTTTTGGTAAGAGTACCCTGCCAACGCGGTCAGGTTTCCTTTTCCGATTTCGGTATTATAGGTTAAATAGTTTTCAGAAAGGATGTTGGTCCCCTTCACGGATGCTACGCTGGCAATACCCCCTTGGATACTTGCCTGACCGATTAAGGTCGAGGGTTGAAACCTGCCACGCGTCTGATTGTCGGTACTAAAACCAAAGGTAGTTTTAAAGGACAGGCCATTTAGTATTTCGTAGTCTGCGTAGAAGTTGGCCCGGTATTCATCTGTGGTAGTTTCATCAACCGATTCTGTCGCAATGGCGAAGGGGTTGTCGAACTGGTCACCTACCGGGTTTGTGGTATTGACCCCATTTTCATCTTGAACGGGAGTGTCCGGAGCAAAACGATATGCCGTGGAAATTACATCACCTCCACCACTACCGCCGCTACCGGCTTGGCTTTGAATACCATCTTTGTTACCTCGGTTGGCATAGGCATTGAATCCAAGTTTTAAACGATCTGTGGCCTGAACATCAATATTGCTCAAAAATGAGAACCGCTCAAAACCAGAGTTGATAACGACGCCTTTTTGATCAAAATAGTTTCCAGATACGTAGTAATTAATGGCATCGGTACCACCAGAAAATGAAAGTTGGTGATTCGAAATATTTCCCGTTCTATAGATAAGGTCTTGCCAATCTGTTTGGGCCGGTCCCTGTACATAGGAATCATTAATGGCCTGTCTGTATGTAGCAAATTGATTGGCGTTGAGCAACTCTATTCTTTCGGTAACGTCTTGCATAGAATATGTTGAATTGATCTCAATGACCATTTTACCCTTGGCCCCCTTTTTTGTAGTCACCATAATAACACCATTCGCACCCCGGGAACCGTATATAGCCGTTGCAGAGGCGTCTTTCAATACTTCTATAGATTCGATATCGGCAGGTTGTGGGAGAGCGCCTCCGACAAAGCCATCAACAACGACCAAGGCGGCACTACTGGAACCGATGGAGGTGTTTCCACGGATACTGATAGCGATGGGAGCACCGGGTTCTCCACCGTTGTTCGACTGCACGGCGACACCTGCAGCGCGGCCTTGTAAGGCCTGTTCGGCGCTTAGAACCGGAAACGCCGCTAATTCTTCGGCTTTTACCGAGGAGACCGAACCCGTAATGTCCGATTTCTTAGTGGTGCCGTACCCAACCACGACTACTTCGTCGAGGGCACTTACATCTTCTTCCAAGCTTACATCGACCGTAGCCTGCCCACCGACATTGACCTCTTTGGTGACAAAGCCTAAATAGCTGAATACCAAAATTGCATCATCACCCGATACGTTGATCGAATAATTTCCATCGAAGTCGGTCGCACTACCATTAGAAGTGCCCTTCTCGACTACATTTACCCCCGGCACCCCCATACCGTCTGTACTGGAGACGACGGTACCGGTAACGGTCTTTGTTTGGGCAAGGCCCAAACTGCTCACGAGTATAAAAACGGCCGAAAGGCACATTTTTAACCAGTTGTTCTTTTCGTTTTTCAACATGAGTTTAAAATTTGAGTTAGATTTAACTTAGGTAGATGACCAACAGTCCGAGACCAAGAATAACGATGACCAGTATGACCTCAAAAATTTTTGTTCTGGTTTTGCTGAATCCCATACTCCCAAAGTTATGTTAAGTGGGATGTTCAAAAATCCGAAAGTAGGGGGTCAAAAATCCAAATCTGCCGATTTTGGCGCGAATTATTGAAGATTTGGTAAGAATGCTAAAAATTTTCCGAAAATTTCTCAAGATAATAGCTGGGGGGTACCCCAAACTTTTTTTGGAAGCACTTACTAAAATATTTAGGGTTTTTAAAACCTACTGCGTAACTGATCTGCGAAATGTTCAATTTGTCTTTCTCGAGGAGTTGCGCCGCTCTTTTCATTCGTATTTCTTGGATGAATTCATTGGGAGTAAAGTTCGTCCATGCCTTCACCTTTGTAAATAATAAGGTTCTGCTAACCCCAAGCTCGGAGCTGAAGGTAGGGATGTCGAATTGGTCGTTGGCAATATTGTCTTCTACGATCTGCAACGCTTTTTTCAAAAGCTTTTCATCGATTGAAGTAATGGCAATCTCATTCGTGGTGAAACTATGTTCCTCTGAGAATTTGGTACGGAGCCTCTTGGATGAATCAATCAGGTTTTTGATGCGCAGCTTAAACTCCCGTACGTTAAAAGGTTTGCTTATATAGTCGTCGGCGCCACTTTCCAAGCCTTCGAACTTATATAGTAAAGACGTTCTGGAAGTCAAAAGTACCACGGGAATGTGGCTCGTTTTTATATTCTCCTTGATTTTGGCACAAAGTTCGGTACCGACCATTACCGGCATAATTACATCTGAGACAATCAAATCGGGAAGATGCTGTAAGGCTTTCTTTATCCCTTCTTGGCCATCACCGGCCTCGAGCACTTGGTAGGTATCTTTGAGGAGGTCGCGCATAAAGCTGCGAAGTGGTACGTTGTCCTCCACCAGTAACACGGTATCTTTTTCATGGTCGATCAAAAGCTCATTGGCTTTTATGGGGTCTTCTAAAGTGTTTGGTAGCAACTGGGAGGTGTACAGCCCTAGATCATCGCTGAACTTAAAATTCTTTATCAACTGTTCTTCTCCCAAGTGTTCTTTTCCTAGGGGCAGCGATACGCTGAAGGTACTCCCCTTTTCAGGATTACCGATGGCCGTAATCGTTCCTTTATGCAATACCACAATATTCTTTGCGATCGACAGCCCGATTCCGGTGCCTGCTCCTTGCCCATTAGCTGTATACTTGTAATCTGGAATTTCAAAAAAACGGTCGAAAACCTTATTCCGATATGCTTCCGGAATACCTGGGCCTGTATCTACGACCTCGATTATGATACGGTCTGACTCCTTTTTGACATTGACGGCTATCCGTTCATTCGGAGGCGTGTATTTGAACGCATTGGAAAGAACGTTGTAAAAGACCTGTTCCAACTTAGAACGGTCATAATACACCAGTATTTCATCTTCGTCGGAATGAAAGGTGTACTCAAATCCATTGCCTTTGGCAAACTCGGTGAATGATAAATATACCTCTCTAAGAAATTTTACGATGTTGCCTTCCGCAGCTTCCAGCTGGTATCGATTGTGTTCTAGTTTCCTAAAATCCATCAAGCGATTGATCAATTGCAGTAAATGGTTCGCATTGCTTTCGATGACCAAAAGCTTTTTGTAAACGAAACTACTTCCCTTGTAATCTGCCAACAACTGCTGTAAAGGCCCAGTGATTAAAGTCAAGGGTGTGCGGAATTCGTGTGATATATTGGTGAAAAATCGCAGTTTGGCATCGTTGATTTCCTGATTTCGTTCGTTCTCTAAATGCTCTAATTGTAATTTATGCCTCAGTTTGGTACGGGAACGGATCATACTTCCCAACCCCCATACAGCACTTAAAATTAAAAGCGCATAGGTAAAAAAGGCCCAACTGCTACGCCATGGGGCCGGATTTACTATAATTTTCAAGGTAGTGGGTTCACTGTTCCAAACGCCGTCGTTATTGGCCCCTTTAACCTCAAAAAAGTAATCGCCAGGTTTTTGAATGGTATAGTTTGCCTGCGTTTGGTCGGTAATTGTCCAGTTCTCTTCCAAACCCACCATGCGGTATTGATATAAGTTGCTGCCCGGGTTGATAAAATTGGGAATGGCATATGCTATGGAAAAGTTGGCATTATCGTACGCCAATACCACTTCTTTTGTAAAAGGCACGCTTCTGGTCAAAATACCGGTCGAGTCTTTTGGAGATATTGCTTCGTTCTTTATCGTAAGATCGGTGAGCAATACCTGAGGTGCAAAATCGTTTTTGACGATATTGTTCGAATCAAAGGACGACACCCCTGCCGGCCCTCCAAAGTAAAAGGTAGACTCGCTCAACTTTAAGGCTGCTCCACTGGTAAATTCATTTCCGACCAACCCATCTTTCTGGGTGTATATGGCAAAAGCATCGTTTTTGGTTTCATACCTTATAAGTCCTTGATTGCTACTGAGCCAAAGTACCCGTTCTTCATCTTCCAAAATCGCATAAATGGAAGTAATCATTTTTTCTGTTTTAATGGGAACATGTTGAAAGGTATTCCCATCGAATCGAAACAGTCCTTTTGCTCGAAGACCGACCCAAATAGAGCCTCCCGAATCTTGAAAAATAGCAAGCACATCATCACCGGAACCTGTATCGGACTCATAAAAGAATTGGGTAATCTTGTCCGAACTATAACTGCCATTTGAAAAAGGGAGTAGATTTAGTCCACTCTGGGTGCCTACCCAGACATTGGAGGCGTTGTCGATCATTAAACTTCGAATACGATTACTGGAAAGCCCGCTGGTATCCCCTAGTTTGTTCCTAAAAGCCGAGTAGCTTTTTTGAGAGATGTCGTATCGGATCAATCCGTCACCGAACGTTCCGATCCATAACTTGTCGGGTTGCTCCTTTTTAATGGCATATACCCCAGTATTCGATAACTGTGTTTGTAGGGAGTCGGATAGTAACGAGGCATCGAACCGTTGTTTTTTGATATCATAGACCTTGAGCCCCTTGTTAAAAGTGCCTATGAGAAGAAGGTCGTCGTTAATAAAAAGAGATTTAATGTTATTGCTTTCAAGGGCCTTCGCATTGGATACATCCAGGTATCGAGTGTCGAGACCTGTATGGTCTACAATGGTAATACCACCACCTTCCGTACCGAAATAACGATTTTTCTGGGCGTCCACGACAATTGAACTGACCACTTTATGGCCCAGCCTTACTTTTTCTGAAAATTCACCAAAGTTGACAAAATTGGAGTTCGACTCGTCCCAGATATCGACGCCTCCATAATAGGAGCCTACCCAGACAGACCCTTTTTGGTCGGTAAACAATGATTTAATATAATTATGGCTTAAGCTACTGTCTTCATTGGGGTTGTTGGTTAGCTTTTGTATATTTCCCTGACGGTCGAATAGCGTAAGCCCGTCTGCTGTTCCGGCCCAAAGGACACCATCGGTATCGATCGTAATGGCCCTCACATCTTGATCATTGCCTAAAGGTGATTCTATAAGAAATCGTTCAGAAATCAAATCGAACTGTAGTAAACCCATATTTTTAGTGCCGATGCAAAGGCGGTTTTCATCACATACCGAAATGACCTGTACAAAAGGTGCAGCGCTAAAACTTTTGGGGCTGAGAGATTTAAAACTGATGTCCGGGGCACTGCCCTTCTTTGTTACTTTGCAGAATCCCTTGGAGGTGCCGACCCAGATGCGGCCATTGTTACTTTCGGCAATGCTCAATATGTAGTTCGAGGGAAGTGCTGTATCGGCATCACCGGCATATAGGGTTGTAAAGCTGTCCGAATCCTTATGGTAAATCGAAAGTCCGTTCGAGGTGCCTATCCATATATCTCCATTCGCAACTTCGGTAATACACCAAACCGTGTTGTTACTAAGAGCGTTTTCGTTGTTGGAGTGAAAGTAGCGTACAAAAGAATCTTTTTCGGGATCGTACCGATTTAGGCCGTTATAAGTACCTACCCAAATGAAACCGTCGCTATCTTCCATAATGGCGAGAATATCACTGTTGCTTATAGAACTGGTATTGTTCGGCTCGTTGCGATATACCTTAAAATTATTTCCGTCGTACAAGTTGAGTCCGTCTCGGGTACCTAGCCACATCCTGCCCAATCGATCTTGTGCAATGTTGATAACCGAACTTTGTGAAAGTCCGTCCGAATTGTTCAAATGCTTAAAACGATAGGCCTTCTCCTGACCATGTCCTATGAATAGGTTCGATAGGAACAGTACAGAAACGATTAAGAAAGGCTTCATACGATTTTTAAGGAACGATTTCCTCATTTTCTTGTTTGATTCGAGTTGCTTTTTGGTGTTTTCTTTTTTGGAACCGACGCTATTTTGAAAGATACGAAAATTGAGGTTTGTGCTATTTCAACCGTGCTTTTAGTTGGTATTCATAAAGCGAAGGAATCTCAGTGATGGCCTTGTTGGTCCATTCAATATGTGCTTTTGGAGCGTAATCGATTTTAATGGGAAGGTTGGCATGAACCCCGATCAAGCGGGCCAAAGGTCCGTCGGCCATTCCATTCAATAAGAGGGGTTTGCCATCTTCGAAACCATCTAAAAAGAACACCTCGATATTCCAAAAAGTACTGAACGCCCCATGCGATGGTTTCCAATAAGGTGCTCCGCCGCCCGCAAATAAAGGATAACTTTTATCTTCTAACGGACTTACATGAACAGTAATGTTATCAAATAGATTTTGATGGTTGGCCCCGGAATGCTGGTCTAGAATCGGTTGTACGAACACTTCACAGTTCTTGTACACATTTTTGGTCGAAAAAGTGTTGAAACTTAGCGGGTGTTCTGCACGATTGAACACTTTTAGATTGTTGACCAACACGTTGTGTACTCCGGCCATGGCAACGGTATAATGGGCCTTGTTACTTCCCGTTGTTTGAATACCTGAAATTGTCACATTGGCAATCTCTTCGGAAAGAATACCGCTGTCGGCATTATGTATAACGACATCTCGTACCCAACTATTGAACAATCGGGTAAGAAAAATACCGTTGAAACCACGTTCCACATGGTGCGCAATATAGGAAGCGTCGGGAAAAGTGATTCGCAAATGTTCGATACCTACTTCTTTTAGATGTTTCCAACGTACCAATCGGGCTTCATATTCCGGGAGGATAGAGATGGTTAACGGGGTCTTGATGGTAATTTTGTTTTTGGAGATATTGGTAATCAATACCTCCTGTCGAACCATGGGCAATGTTGGAAACTCCCAGTGATGCGACCCTATTTTCACCTCGGCCCCTTTATAAAGGTCGTTCACAATTTTCGAATCGACCGACCCCGTTTTATTAAAAAGCTGCAATTGTACCACATCGCCAACCTGAAGTCTGTCAATACTGCTCGCATGCAGGGTATGCTCCCCTCTTTGGCCACTGGTAATTTTGGCTACTACGGTTTCGGGTACATCGTACTTTCCAAGGTACGATTTCACCCGTTCCCCCGGTACTTGGGTCCAAATCATACCGCCGGACCAGGCGTATTGCGAGAAGGGAAGGTCAATATTATTTTGGGGTTCTCGTTGCCTTTTATCAAATTGAATCAAGTATTCGCGAAGCTCGGCCAAGACTGCTGGATCTTCGAGGTACATCATAGGTCTTGGACAATACACTTCTGTGCCTTCTTCCCCAGATCCAGCACCCCGAAGCACAAAATTACTGCGTTCCAGATATATGATATCGCTTAAAATAAGTTTGCCTTTAGGCAATTGCAATACGACCTTACCCTTCATAGTCCTTGTGGCCTCCAAGGCTTTTAACAGCGCTTTGGAATCGTCAAGACCGTCATCTGCTATAACGCCATAGTCGGTCGCTAGAATTATGTTTTCATTCATTTGTGGAATTGCCTTCTCCCCGAAATGATATCCTGCATAACTGAAATCGGGAAGATAGGAGGCATCTCCTAATTTTGAATCCTGAAGAATAGAAGGAAGCTCCTGTGCCAATATGATGGAATGGAGGCAAAACAGAGCTAAAATGGTTAAAAAACGAAGAGTGACTTTCATGAAATGAGATGGGATATTCATATCTTCAAGAAGGTTGACAATCCTTGCAAAAGGTTTGAAGTTTTTTGTTCATACAATATAGTACAGGATACTTATTTTTACTAAAGACATGCTATATTACCGGGCTCAAATGAACATTTGGGCCCCTTTTCTGTACTATTGTTCAGGATGACCATTAGCTTGTTTCATTAAAAAGGCTGAAATTTGAAAGGAGCGGCGATTATCAGCGGATCGAATTAGGGCTCTTTTTTGGAACAAAAAAAACAAAATGAAAGATAAAGTAGTGGTCTTGACAGGTGCGGGAGGTGTACTCTGTAGTACGTTGGCAAAAGCCTTGGCGAAAGAGGGCTGTGCGATAGCTGTCTTGGATTTAAAGAAAGAAGCAGCGCAAAAGGTCGCCGAGGAAATCAATAGCGACGGTGGTAATGCCATAGGTGTTGTGGCCAACGTTTTAATGAAAGAATCGCTGGAACAGGCGAAACAACAGGTCAACGATAAATTGGGGCCTTGTGATATTTTGATCAATGGAGCAGGAGGCAATCATCCGTTAGGTACGACTAGCAACCCCTATTTGGAGGAAAAGGACTTGGTCGATGCGACCGAAGGATTCAAAACTTTTTTTGACTTGGATATCGAGGGCATTCAGTTCACTTTTAGCCTGAATTTTATCGGTACGCTTTTGCCGACACAGGTCTTCGCAACCGATATGGTAGGGAGAAAAGGGTGTAGCATCCTGAACATCTCCTCTATGAACGCATTTACTCCTTTAACTAAGATTCCTGCGTACAGTGGTGCAAAAGCGGCGGTATCTAATTTTACCCAATGGTTGGCGGTACATTTTTCAAAGGTGGGCATACGCGTAAACGCACTGGCTCCGGGTTTTTTTCTTACCGATCAAAACAGGGCATTGCTCACCGAAGAAGATGGTTCATTGACGGCGCGTGGAAATACGATTATCGGACAAACACCGATGGGCCGTTTCGGTGAACCGGAAGATCTGATCGGAACCACACGCTGGCTGTGTGGCGAGGGAGCTTCTTTCGTTACCGGGGTGGTCGTGCCGATAGATGGTGGTTTTAGTGCCTTTAGTGGCGTTTAATACAATAAATTGAATACGATGAATCTTACATTGGAGCAAACTTGGCGGTGGTACGGACCTGATGATCCGGTTTCTTTGGCCGATATTCGACAGGCAGGGGCCACGGGAGTGGTATCTGCATTGCACCATATCCCTAACGGACAGATTTGGCCCGTTTCGGAAATCAAGAAAAGAAAAGAGCTCATTGAAGCGGCCGGTCTTCGTTGGTCTGTGGTCGAAAGCGTACCGATTCATGAAGCTATCAAGACCCAAGCAGACGGATACCTTCAGTACATTGAGAATTATAAGGAAACCCTAAAGAATTTGGGGGCATGCGGTATCGATATCGTATGCTATAATTTTATGCCGGTATTGGATTGGACCCGCACGAACCTTGATTATAAAGTAGAAGACGGTTCTACGGCCTTACGATTCGAGCTAAATGCTTTTGCGGCCTTTGAGTTGTTTCTTTTAAAACGTCCGGGAGCCGAGGAAAGCTACACCGATGACCAAAAAGCAGCGGCTCGTAGCTATTTTGACCGACTCAAGGAAGAAGATAAAAAAGAATTATCAAATAATATTATTGCAGGCCTGCCCGGAGCTGAAGAAGGTTATTCCCTTCAAGAGTTTAATACGATCTTGGCAACCTATGATGCGATAGGGCCGACCGAGTTAAAAAAACACCTTTTCGAGTTTTTGGAGCACATCATCCCGGTGGCCGAAAAGGCCGGGGTTTTTATGTGCATACATCCCGATGACCCGCCTTATCCAATTTTAGGCTTGCCAAGAGTGGTGAGTACCGAAGAGGATATCGACGAACTGTTCAAAGCGGTCGATAGTCCGAATAACGGACTCACCTTCTGTACAGGTTCTTTTGGGGTTCGGGCCGATAATGATTTGCCGGGAATGGTAGCGCGTTTGGGAAATCGTATTCACTTTATACACCTCCGCAGTACCCAAAGAGATGCTGCGGGCAATTTTCATGAAGCCAATCACTTAGAGGGCGATGTAGACATGTATGGAGTGATGAAAGCATTGGTTGCCGAACAGGAGAAACGAAGAACGGAAGGCCGAAAAGACTTACGCATGCCCATGAGGCCCGATCACGGTCATAAAATGCTCGATGACCTTCGCAAAAAGACCAATCCGGGCTATTCCGGTATAGGTCGTTTACGGGGCCTGGCAGAATTAAGAGGTCTTGAAATGGGAATCCGTAGCGCACTTTTTACATAGACAACAATCCAATCATTGAACATCTAATATCTGAAATCTAACATCTAACAATGGCAACAACTTACGAAACACGATATGCTTCCAGCCCGGAGGCGGTAAAAAAATATGATACGACCGAACTACGCAATGAATTTCTAATCGATGATTTAATGCAACAGGGCAAAATCAATTTGACCTATACACATTATGACCGGTACATTGCAGGATCGGCCGTACCCGAGAGTCCATTGACATTGGAGTCTATCGACCCTTTGAAGGCCGAATACTTTTTAGAACGTCGTGAACTGGGAATTATTAATGTAGGGAATGCAGGAGCTGTTGAGGTCGATGGTACGGTTTATCAGTTGGGCCATAAAGACGCCCTCTATATTGGGCAAGGAGCTAAAGAAGTGGTCTTTAAAAGTGATGACGCTTCCAAACCAGCCAAATTCTATCTGAATTCGGCACCTGCGCATACCAGCTATCCTACCAAAAAAGTAAGTCTGGCCGAAGCGAATAAATTAGAGCTTGGGTCTTTGGAAACCGCCAACCATCGAACGGTAAGCCAGATGATTATTGGTGGGATTGTCACTACCTGTCAATTGCAAATGGGTATGACCGAACTCAAGACAGGCAGTGTATGGAATACCATGCCCGCCCATGTGCACGATCGTAGAATGGAGGTATATTTTTATTTGGATGTGCCCGAAGGGCAATCGGTTTGTCATTTTATGGGACAACCACAGGAAACCAGACATATTTGGATGCAAAATCATCAAGCGGTCATTTCACCGCCCTGGTCGATCCATTGCGGATCGGGAACGTCAAACTATACCTTTATTTGGGGTATGGCCGGTGAAAACCTGGATTACAGTGATATGGATGTAGCCAAAATAACCGACTTAAGATAAACAGATGAGCGTTGAATTATTTGACCTGAAAGGTAAGATCGCCCTTGTTACCGGCAGTACTCATGGGTTGGGAATGGCCATGGCGAAAGGGCTGGGCAAAGCTGGGGCGACTATCATCGTAAACGGGAACTCTTCCCAACAAAGAATAGACGATGCGGTAAAGCATTATGAGCGGGAAGGTATCAAAGCGGTGGGCTATAGGTTCAATGTGGCAGAGGAAGCGGAAGTAATCGATGCAATCAGCAAGATACAAAGTGAAGTGGGCCCCATTGATATTCTGGTCAACAATGCGGGCATTATAAAAAGAACCCCGCTGGAGGAAATGGAGGTGGCCGATTTTAAGGAAGTTATCGACATCGATTTGGTGAGTCCGTTTATCATGTCCAAACACGTGGTCAAGGGGATGATAGCTCGCAAGCAGGGCAAGATTATCAACATTTGCTCCATGATGAGCGAATTGGGCAGAAACACGGTCGGTGCGTATGCGGCGGCTAAAGGCGGGCTCAAAATGCTGACCCAGAATATGGCTACCGAATGGGCCAAACACAATATACAGATCAATGGTATTGGACCCGGTTATTTTGCAACCTCCCAAACGGCGCCGATTAGAGTAGATGGGCATCCGTTCAATGAATTTATCGTGAACCGCACTCCAGCGGCCAAATGGGGAGATCCCGATGATTTGGCAGGAGCGGCCATATTTTTGGCTTCTCGGGCAAGCGATTTTGTAAATGGCCATATTCTATATGTGGATGGGGGTATTTTGGCAACCATCGGAAAACCATCCAACGAGAACTAAATTGATAAACATGCGAAAAGCCAACATTTTATTAATGCTTTTCTCCGCGATGCTTTTGGTATCCTGTGGGGAAGAGGCCACAACCCACAAACAACTAGTGGTGAAAAACACCATGGATGCCAATCGTGCTTTTGAGACGGTCTCGGTCCCTATCGCATCCCTTGAACTTGAAAATACCGAGGGCCGATTTGTTTTGAAGGATGCTGCCGCCCAGACGGAAGTAGTGTCACAGGAATACGATTCGAACGGCGATGGGAAGATAGACGCGATTTTGTTCCAACCGGAAATTGGAGCGAATACCGAAAAAGTATATGAGGTGACCGTGACCGATGAGGCAAAGAAAGCGGATAGCGCCCCCGCTTGTTATTCAAGGTTTGTTCCCGAGCGAACCGATGATTATGCCTGGGAAAACAACCGGGTCGCTTTTAGGACATATGGGCCTACAGCCCAAAAAATGAAGGAAAATGGTGTGCCGGGGGGTACGCTATCAAGTGGTATGGATGCCTGGTTAAAACGGGTCGATTACCCCATTATTGATAAGTGGTATAAAAAGGAGTTGGAAACGGATGGTAGTTACCACGAAGACACTGGAGAAGGCCTGGATAACTTTCATGTGGGGATAAGCCGTGGTGTCGGGGGCATCGCCAAAAAGGTAGATACGACGTATTATTTTTCCAAAAATTTCACAAAGTGGAAGACGCTGACTACGGGACCTATTCGAACCAGCTTTGTGCTGTCGTATGCCACTTGGGATGCTTCAGGGAACGAACTAACCGAAGAAAAAAGAATTTCGCTCGATTATGGGAGCAACCTCTCCAAATTCGAGATCATGCTGCAAGGTACTGATACCATTTCTGCTGGCTTGACTCTGCATGAAAAAGATGGTAAAGTCGGAGTAAACGAGGAAAATGATTGGATCAGTTATTGGGAACCCCATGGGGATTCAGAACTAGGAACGGCGATCGTAGTGCCAGGAAGTGCTATGGTGGGCTATGAACACTACGTAACCGAGAGACAAGACGAAAGTAATTTATACGCTCATTTAAAAACAGAAGGCGGGAAGGCAGTTTATTATGCCGGTTTTGGGTGGAAAAAAAGCAATCAATTCACCAATAAGAAAGATTGGGAGACCTATGTGAACCAGTTTGCGGAACAATTGAAAAACCCCTTGATCGTAACCGTGAAATGAACCCTAAAAAAGGACTATGAAGTGGAAAAATCTTATCGTGCTCATTTTTCTATCGGGCATTGTTAATTCGTGTACCCAGGCAGATGGTATTAAGACAATACGGTTAGGTCATGGCCTCGATGTGAGCCACCCTGTGCACAAAGCGATGGTGAAAATGGGCGAGGACTTGCAAAAGCTGTCGGACGGAAAACTGAACTTGGAGATTTATCCCAGCCAACAACTGGGTACCGAAAGGCAGTGTCTGGAGTTGTTGCAAATCGGAAGTTTGGATATGACGAAAGTTTCTGTTGGGGTATTGGAAAATTTTGCTCCGAAAATGAAGGTGTTGGGACTTCCTTATTTATTTCGGGACAGGGCGCATTCTTTTCGCGTCTTGGATGGGCCTATCGGACAGGAATTGTTAGATGGTGGTAAGAAATACTGGTTAAAGGGATTGGGGTACTATGATGCCGGAAGCCGCAGTTTTTACACCAAGGAGAAACCGGTAAACAGTCCCGAAGATTTGAAAGGACAAAAAATTCGGGTTATGGAAAGTGTAACGGCCATGGAAATGGTGAGCGGCTTAGGAGGTTCCCCGACACCCATCTCATGGGGGGAATTGTATACCGCTCTTCAACAAGGAGTCGTCGACGGGGCCGAGAACAACCCCCCGAGCTTTTATCTTTCAAGGCACTATGAAGTCTGCAAATACTACTCGTTGGACGAGCATACCGTTATACCCGATGTGCTGCTGGCTGGCACCCATTTATGGGACAAACTATCGCAAGAGGAGCAAGGCTGGTTGAAAGAAGCGGTCGAAACTTCGGTAACCTATCAAAGAAAGCTGTGGTTAGAAGCGGAAAACGAGGCTTTGGAGGCAGTAAAGAAAGCTGGGGTAGAAGTAATTCGGCCCGATAAAACCCTGTTCTCGGATAAGATCAAAAATTCGTTTGATGCATACAAGGAAGACAAAGAATTGTACCGATTGATTCAGGAGATTCAAGCGACCGAATAAAAATTCCATTCAAAAGATCCAAACCATGCAACTACGTAAAACCATTGATAGGATTCTTGCCAATTTTCTGGTCATTATTATGGCCGTTATGGTGCTGAACGTATTGTGGCAGGTAGCCAGTAGATTTCTATTGGGTTCACCCAGTTCCTTTACCGACGAGTTAGCACGTTATCTCATGATATGGATCGGTATTCTTGGTGCCGCATACGTATCGGGCCGTAACATGCATGTGGCTATCGATGTGCTGCCCAATCGCCTGAGCAAGACGACCCAAAAACATTTGAAATTGATTGTACGGATATTGATCATTCTATTTTGCCTTGGTGCCATGGTCATTGGGGGTGCCCGTCTGGTGTATATTACCCATATACTCGATCAGAACTCCCCTGCACTGCAAGTACCATTGTCGGTGGTATATCTCGTTATTCCGATTAGCGGTCTTTTGATTATTTATTATAAAATATCGGACATCTTAAAGAACTGATTCCATGGAATATGTACCAATACTTGTTTTAGTGCTGAGTTTTGTCTGTTTGTTGGCGATAGGAACACCTGTCGCTTGGAGTATCGCCATTTCCTCGTTGTTGACGCTCTTGGTAAGCATTCCTTTTGTGCCTGCTGCAACGACCGTTTCGCAACGCATGGGTACAGGTCTTGACAGTTTTGCCCTGTTGGCGATTCCTTTATTTATACTATCGGGAGAATTGATGAACAAAGGAGGCATCGCCCACCGACTCATTGCCTTTGCAAAAACCTTGGTAGGGGCTTTACCCGGCGGTCTTGCCTTGATCAATATCATTTCTGCCATGTTAATGGGAGCCATAGCAGGTTCTGCAATGGCGGCAGCATCTGCCATGGGAAGTATTTTGGGGCCTGAGATGGAAAAAGAAGGCTATTCCAAAGAGTTTGGGGCTGCGGTAAACATCACCGCTGCTACCACAGGATTGGTGATTCCGCCCAGCAACGTGTTGATTGTATATTCCCTTGCCAGTGGCGGGGCCTCGATCGCGGCCCTTTTTCTAGCAGGTTATATTCCCGGCATTCTTACCGGTTTGTTTTTAATGATCGTTGCTTCGGTTTGGGCCAAGAAGAAAGGATATAAGGTAGGGAAACGCAGTAGTTTCAAGGAAATCTTTAAGACGTTTATCGACGCGCTCCCGAGTCTTTTCATGTTGGTCGTGGTCATTGGGGGTATTGTTACCGGTATTTTTACGGCCACAGAGGCATCGGCCATCGCGGTCTTATATAGCCTCTTGTTGGGATTTTTCTATAAAGAGATTTCCTTTCCCAAGCTTCCACAAATATTGTTAGACTCTTCGGCGACGACCGCTATCGTAATGCTACTGATCGGTGCTTCTATGAGTATGTCGTGGGCTTTGAGTTATGAAAATATTCCCCAGGAAATCAGTACGGGCTTGTTGGCCTTGAGCGATAATCCGATCGTGATTTTGTTGATTATAAATCTACTCTTATTGTTTGTAGGGATTTTTATGGATATGACTCCTGCCGTACTCATTTTTACGCCCATTTTTCTGCCGGTAGTGACCAAATTAGGCCTAGATCCGGTGCATTTTGGAATCATGATGGTGCTGAACCTTTGTATTGGTTTGTGTACGCCACCGGTCGGCTCTGTTTTGTTCGTAGGGGTCGGTATTGCTAAAACCAGTATTGAAAAGGTCGTAAAACCATTGCTTCCGTTGTTCATAGCAATGATTGTCGCGCTGTTTTTGGTAACCTATTTCCCCGATTTAAGTCTTTGGCTGCCTCGACAATTTGGGTTTTAAAGTGTAATTCGGACCAATTAAAAATAGTCGTCAACTTTTCGGTTGCAGGTCCTTTTTCATGAACGTTCCTTTGCTTCATGAAGTTCATCCGAAAAACCAGCATCAAACTAATTTTCGCCTTCTTTCCTGTTCTAGGAATCGGACAAGAATGGAAATCCAACCTTTTTATAAGGACGCCTCAAGTGGTGAATTATGATTTTGATGAGGACGAAATCACGTATAGTCCGGTGCTGTCAGTAGGAGCGGGGCTGTCCCATAAATCAAAGTTTGTTGAATTGGCCGCGCTGATCACAAGCGACGATGTTTATGGTTATTATACCTTTTTTGGCACAGGTTTAAGTGCGAAAGAGGTGGGAAAGGAATGGATGCTGTATACCAACTGGTTTGGGGAGCTTACCTATATTCCCAAACAGGATGAGCGTTCGGAATCGCTTACGTACACTACCGGACTATGCTTCTTTCTGAACCAGCATTTTGAATGGGGTTCCATAGGGTTTCCCCTATGCTTAGGGCTCGCATACAATCAAAATGGCATAAGTTTGAATACTCGCACGATTGTAAACCTTTCAATTTTCTTGAACTAATGCTGGTAACCGAGAAGAAAAAAATAGCAACCTATTACAAGGCCCTTCTTAACAGGGAGCAAAAATTTGTCGGAATCTTTTTTGTAGGGGTAAAAACTACGGCCATTTTCTGTATTGCGACCTGTAGGGCTAGAAAGCCCAAGTTGGAAAATGTAGAATTCTATACAACGTTTAAGGAAGCAATGAACAATGGGTACCGGCCTTGTAAAATTTGTAAGCCGACCCAAAATGCCCATAAGCCACCAGAACAGGTCGAAATCGCCATGGCATTGGTCAAGAACCACCCTAAAGAAAAAGTGAGTGACCAAATGCTTCGCGAACAAAAAATAAGCCCAGAAGTTGTACGGAGGTGGTTCAAAAAGAACTACGGACTTACCTATCATGCTTACCAAAGAATGTACCGGATCAATACGGCATTTCAAGAATTAAAAATGGGTAAGCGAACGACGGCCACTGCATTTGATTCGGGATACGATTCGTTAAGCGGATTTGGTTATACGTACAAGAAATTGCTAGGAATCTCCCCTAGCAAAAGCTTGGGGCGTACCGTTATTCTTATTAGTCGGTTAACGACCCCAATCGGCCCGATGTTCGTCTGTGCGACCAATGAAGGGGTATGTCTGTTGGAGTTTGTAGATAGAAAGATGCTCGAGACAGAGTTTAAAGACTTGCAACGCCTACTGAAAGCCACTATCATGATGGGGGAAAACACTCATATTGAACAGGCAAAAAAAGAGCTAGCGGATTATTTCATCGGTAGTCGGCAAACCTTCGATGTCGCTTTGCATACCCCTGGCACCGAGTTTCAAAATCAGGTCTGGGAGGGGTTGCAAAAAATACCGTATGGAGAAACGGCCACCTATGGGCAGCAGGCGAAAAAATTGGACAAACCAAAGGCGATAAGAGCAGTTGCAAGGGCGAATGGTTACAACAGGGTCTCGATCATGATACCGTGCCATCGGGTCATCGGATCTGATGGTGCGTTGACAGGCTATGGCGGTGGACTCGAACGAAAAAAATGGTTGCTCGACCATGAAGGGCGTTATGTGGGCAAAACCCCGGGTATGCAGGCAAAAGAATAAAAACCCTGCTCCCAAAGCAATCGTATCTTAAACTGAACTAGAGGGATTTAGTTTGTAAAATCGATATTCATCATGGAATTTTCCGTTCTTGAAAATAGCATTTTTGAAGATACCCTCTTTTTCAAATTCGTTCTTTTCCAGCACTTTCATTGATGCGATATTGTATGCAAATACACCGGCGTAAATTCTATGAAGGTCAAGTTCATTAAATCCATACTTGGTAATTAACTTAACCGCTTTGGTGGCAATTCCTTTTCCCCAATAGGGTTCTCCTATCCAGTATCCGATTTCAGCTGATTTTCGGTAAACGTCCTTTTGGATGCTTAATCCGATGACACCGCATAGGCTGTCTTGGGATGTTATTCCAAAACTCTGTTTTGGATTTTCCTGTTTTGTTTTATTGATGAAAAACTCGGCATCCTTTTCATGATAGGGATACGGAATGTAATCCCTTAAGTTGTCCCAAACCTTTTTGTTATTGGCAATCTTTGCCAACTCCGATTTATCAGAAGGATTGAGCGCTCTTATTTTAATCGTTTCATTAACCAATTTTAATCAGGCTTTAATATTATATGGTGCTGTATATAATTTTCAACATTTTAGTCTTTGTAATGGGATGTTCCCTTCCCTCTCTATTCTGGGTGAATAAACAGCATTTCTAAATTCTGGCCAGTGACACCAAGAAAACCAACTATTTCTTTTTCCTTGTTTCTTGTACATCGCAATTCAACAGCGTCTAAATAGGTGTTTAGGATGAGGGATTTAAAATATTCAATGTCTTCTTCTCCTAAAAAGTGATGGGTGGCTCTAGCCGAAGACTTCCACACACTTACTACTTCTTGATAATCGGTTTTATTAATAATGTCTATTTCTTACCTCATTTTCCTACTTACTTCCAAGACGAATATATCTACAATATCCTAAAACCTAGCTAAAAAAGCGGTAAGCATAGGTGACATCGGTGGCAAATTTTTAGCAAAGTGTTCTTAACTCCGTAGTTGCCAGTATTTGGATACGCACTATTCATAAGGTAATAAGACCTATCTACAGACCTGGAAAGCAGTCAAAAAATGATTTATAGTCCAAAATATACCTTGGCATTGTAATAACATATATCCCCAACGATTTTACCCAGCCATTTTTCGTCTGAAGGGAGTTCTCCGTTTGCAACATCGGTTCCGATGAGGTTGCAGAGAATGCGCCGAAAGTATTCGTGCCGGGGGAAGGAAAGAAAACTACGGGAGTCGGTGAGCATACCTACAAAACAACTTAACAACCCCATATTGGAAAGCGTATTCAACTGCTTTTCCATACCATCTTTTTGGTCCAAAAACCACCAGGCCGATCCGTATTGTACCTTGCCTTTGCTACTGCCATCATTGAAATTGCCCGCCATGGTGGCGAAAACTTCATTATCGGCCGGATTTAAATTATAGAGGATGGTTTTTGCCAGCTCGTCCGTGCTATCCAAATCATTTAAGAACCCGCTGAGTGCCTGTGCCTGTGAAAAGTCGCCCATCGAATCGAAACCGGTATCCGGTCCTAAAACACTTAACAATCGCTTGTTGTTATTCCGAATGGCACCTAGGTGAAACTGTTGCGTCCATCCTTTTTTGTGATACAGGCGGCAAAGGTAGCCTAGGGTCTTTGCCTTGAAGAATGCAACTTCTTCTTGCGAAAGCTGGGTACCTTTCTTCACTTTTAGGAATAGTTTTTCGCAATGGTATGCATCTTTTCCGAAATAATATAATTGCTCTAGCCCATGATCGGCAAGTCTGCCCCCGTGTTGGTGAAAGTAATCGATTCGATTTTCAAGGGCCGTCAGCAAATCGTCGTAGGTTTCGATAGCGGTATCCGATGCGATTGCCAATTTTTTGATGTATTTGTTGAAGGAGTCCGCATGCTCCACGGCAAAAGCCTTGTCCGGTCGAAAGGTCGGGAATACATTGGGCGAGATGTCTTGGACTTGAATACTTTTATGATGCTCTAGGGAATCTATGGGGTCATCCGTGGTACATAGAAATTCTACTTGATGCTGTTGCAACAGCCCTATGGTATGGTGGGTCTCTTCTTGGAGTTTTGCAGCAGTGGCATCGTAAATCTCAGCTGCATTTTCCCCAGATAACAAGGTATCGATGCCAAAGTATCGTTGTAATTCTAGATGTGTCCAATGATAGAGTGGATTTCGAACAGTATAGGGTACCGTTTCGGCCCACTTTAAAAATTTTTCCTTATCTGAAGCATCGCCCGTAATATAGTGTTCGTCGATACCTAGGGCACGCATGGCCCGCCATTTATAGTGGTCGCCGGCCAACCAGACCTGGCTGATATTTGCAAATACGCGATTTTGAGCTATTTCTTTCGGGGGTAAATGGTTATGGTAATCGATGATGGGCAAATCTTTTGCGTACTCGTGATATAGTCGTTTCGCAAAAGTGTTCTGCAATAAGAAATCGTCTGTGATAAAGGTCTTCATGCAGTGCTGTTAGGAACGGATGGTTTGTATGAGCTGTAGCGTATCCCGCACCGTTTGTTCCAGTTTTTCAAAGTCTTTGCTGGCCAAAAGTTCTTTGCTAATGAGTTTAGAGCCCATTCCGACACAAGTAACACCGGCATCGAACCATCCTTGTAAATTGGACTTTTCGGTACTCACACCGCCTGTTGGCATCACGTTGGTCCATGGTTGCGGTCCCTTGATCGCTTTTACAAAACCGGGGCCGTAGGTAGAACCCGGAAAAAGTTTAATGATTTCACAACCCAGCTCTTCGGCCTTGTTGATTTCGGTGAGCGAACCACAGCCGGGAGACCATAGCACTTTTCGACGATTACAGACCGTGGCAATATCCTCACGCAAGGATGGGGTCACGATAAAATTCGCACCCATCTGCATAAAAAGGCTCGCTGCTGCCGCGTCGGTGATGGAACCTACGCCCAGGATCATCCCGGGTAGTTCTTTGATAGCATATTTATTCAATTCGGAAAAAGCCTCGAACGCAAAATCACCACGAGCAGTAAACTCCAGCAACCGGGCGCCGCCATCGTAACACGCTTTCAATACTTTTTTCCCCAAATCAATATCTGGATGATAAAACAAGGGAACCATTCCGGTTTCCTTCATCACTGTTGCCACCTCAATTCTTGAATACTGTGCCATAAACTGTCTTGTTATAATCATTCACGCGGAAGCTGGAATCTCAACCTAATCTTCGTTCCTAAAAGATTGCAATGGAATCCGGATCAATCTTCTTTCCTAATTCGCGAGAATCTTCATATATTTTTAAATGTTTCGAATCGCTTTAGCGAGCCACCCGGCCCGAGGCATCACCGCCCATTAGTTTTTCAACTTCGGCTACGGTCGCCAAATTAGCATCGCCTTTGATTGTATGTTTTAAGCAGGATGCCGCTACGGCAAAATTTAATGCATTTTGGTCGTCATCGGGGTATTGCAATAGACCATATATCAATCCGCCCATAAAAGAGTCCCCGCCCCCAACGCGATCCACAATATCGGTTATTTGATATTGGGGGGATTCATACATGGTCGAACCGTCGTACAAAACGCCTGCCCAGGTATTATGGGAAGCCGAGATGGACCCTCGTAAGGTGGTAATCACTTTTTTGGCCCGTGGAAATTTTTTCATCATTTGTTGGCATACCGAAAGAAATGCCTCTGCCTTTACATGCTCGCCTTGTGTGGTAATATCCAATCCCTCCGGTTTGATGCCGAAATGCTTTTCCGCGTCCTCTTCGTTGCCAAGGATAATATCACAATACGAGGTCAATTCGGTCATAATGGCCTCCCGGTCTCCATCATATTTCCAAAGCTTCGCCCGATAATTCAAGTCCGTAGAGATGGTTACTCCCATATTACTGGCCACCTTTACCGCTTCCAAACAAGCGTCTGCCGCACCTTGCGAAATAGCAGGGGTGATCCCAGTCCAGTGAAACCAGCCCACATCTTTAAAAACAGTCTCCCAGTCTACCATACCCTCTTTTATTTCGGCAATGGCCGAATGTGCCCGGTCATAGACTACCTTGCTTCCACGGCTTACAGCTCCTGTTTCCAAAAAATAAATGCCCAACCGATCACCACCATAAATAATATGATCGGTTCCTACGTTTCGTTTTCGCAGTTCCATTAGGGCACATTCCCCAATATCATTGTTAGGTAAACGGGTTACAAACTGTATGGGCACGCCATAATTTGCCAAAGAAACGGCGACATTCGATTCACCGCCGCCATAGACAATATCGAAGCTGGTGGTTTGCGAAAATCTTAAAAATCCCGGAGGAGATAAACGGAGCATAATTTCCCCGAACGTAACGACTTTTTTCATAAAAGAGATTGAAAAGATTAGATGCTATCAAAGCTAGTAAAAAGCTAGTGATTTTTGTTGTGGTAATCGTTCATTTTCGGTACTACATTGTACAATTATGGTACAGGTAAGCAAAAGAAAATGATATTTAAGAAGATAGTTTGCACAAAAAAAAGACTGAAGCCATTTTAGCGGGTCCCTTACAATTCTTTTTTGGTCGGAAAGTTGGCACATACCAATCCAAACAATGCATCATATTCTTCTGTTAATTCAAAATTGTGCATCAGGGCCCAAACAAAACACCTGCAGAACTTTAGGTCATCGCTTGACACCTCTTCTAGTTCCTTGTTACTACGAGGATCTTTAGATGTCATAAACGGGCCAATTCCTGTATGGTCTAGGGGATGGCCGAAGTGAGATGCCAGGTCGTAGTGAGAGGTAGGCTCTGAAAAAAGTTTTTTGGCATTGACCCTTTCGATCACACTTTGGTAAGTATCACATATCGTAAAGGTTCAATGATGTTCAATTAACCAATACTTGCCAAATTCTTAGGAAGTTTGTGATGAGTTTAATGTGTTTCTTTCGTTTAAGTTAGTCTGAAAACCGATGACCAAGCTGTTATCGGTTTTTTGCCTTTTGCCAAAGGGTAATGGTCATCTAGTTTTTAAGGAAC
This sequence comes from uncultured Flavobacteriaceae bacterium, assembly GCA_947493175.1. Lineage (GTDB taxonomy): Bacteria > Bacteroidota > Bacteroidia > Flavobacteriales > Flavobacteriaceae > Pelagihabitans. The sequence goes on from CANLQD010000004.1 coordinate 515,533, forward strand.
CGGAACCGCTGATGTGATGAACGGTTTTTTGTTGTGTAGAAGTGTTGATATATGGAAATATAGTCCGTCTTTGCCATATTTTCATATAACTCAGGTTTCAATTTGCAATTCTGTTCAAATAGCAATCGAAAACAAACAATTTCGCAATTTCATTTTTTTATTTAAACGTTTAAGCATATATTTGATTTAACGAAATATTAGTTAAACGTTTAATCTTTTATAGCCCGTAGGGTACTACCTACAAAGGGATGTATTGATGAAAACGTTGAATCTTCTTTCGTGCATACCATCAATCTCAATAACAATCAAAACGAGTACTAAACAAACACTTGCATGAAAACAAACAAACAACGCTTAAAATCGGGGGTATTTATAAGGCTTTGGAAACGTGCCTTATTTTTTATGGTCTGTTGTCTATTTCTATCGGGCACGCTAGTTGCAACCGCATCTTCCAAAGCTGTAGATCTAGCAGCTACAGTTTCCCTTCAATCTACGGTAACGGGTACCGTTACAGATGATACAGGTAGTCCGTTGCCAGGCGCATCGGTCGTGGAAAAAGGAACTGCGAACGGAGTTCAGACCGACTTTGATGGAAACTTTTCATTAGAGGTAGGAGAGAATGCTACCTTGGTAGTTTCTTATTTGGGTTTCGAAACAAAGGAAGTGCCGGTGAATGGTCAACTGGTCCTGAATATCAGCATTTCTGAAAGTGCTTCCGCCTTGGATGAGGTGGTCGTAGTAGGGTACGGTTCCCAAATAAGTAGAAAGGTTACTGGGGCTATTTCTAAAGTGGGGGGTGTTGAAATCGCAGAACAACCGGTCATCAGTGCAGACCAAGCTTTACAAGGTCGTGTTGCCGGTGTCAACATTGTTGGTTCCGGTGTGCCGGGTGCCAACCCCACTATTCGTATTAGGGGGCTAGGTTCGGCATTGAACAGTGATCCATTGTTCGTTGTAGATGGTATTCCGGTCGGACAAAATGCCCTCAACGACATACATCCCGACAACATTCAGGATATTTCGGTCTTGAAAGATGCAGCTAGTACTGCTATATATGGTTCCAGAGCTGCCAATGGGGTGATTTTGATTACTACAAAGAAAGGAAAAGTAGGGAAACCTCAACTTAGCTTCAGTACTTATTATGGCGTACAGGATGTTCCGGACAACAGAAAATACGATTTATTGAATACGGATGAGTACATCAATTTTGCCCAGAACAGGTTTGGCGTGTCGGCACCGCGTTTTGATGATTACGATTTTCAGGCGCAGGAGTTCCGCGCCGGTACACCCAGTGCGGAATTTATCGGCGTAGAGACCGATTGGCAAGATGAAGTGCTTTCAGGAGGAACTATCCAAGATTATTATGTGAATTATTCGGGTGGGTCGGAAAACATCACCTACAATATTGGAGGAGGCTATTTTGATCAAGACGGACTTTCGGTAGACACCTATTTTAGAAGGGTAAGTTTAAACACCAATCTACAGGCCTCTTTTGGAGACCGCCTGAAAATAGGACACTCGATGGTTTTGTCCCGTTCGGTAGGTCAGCAAGACAATTCGCCGGCAATTCGAAGGGCTATACAGATGATGCCCTATATCCCAGTATTTGATGATAGTAGGCCCGGAGGCTATCGGGCGACTGATTTTGCAGATAATGCAGACCCCTTTCAGCCGGTTCTTAACTCGGCTATAGTCGACAACGAACAGACCAGGACCAATATACTTGCAACCCTTTTTGCGCAATACGAACTATTCGATGGTCTAAACCTTAGGGTACAAGCGGCAGTCGAAAACTCTTTTACACAATTTAATAATTACGTGCCTACCTACGATGCCGGGGAAGTGGCGTTCAATTTCAATGACACGCCTACCTTTCGAAGGGATAGTAGAATATATTTGTCGCCTGTACTGACTTCTTATTTGGATTATAACAAGACGTTCGGGGATCATTCCATTAGCGCCGTAGTAGGTTATGAGACTCAGCAAAGGGATTTCGAGGAAATTCGGGCAGAGTCTACCTTTTTGCCCAATGAAGACGTCCGTAATCCGGCTACTTCGCCAGTAGATTTTCAAAGGTCGAGCGTGTCTGTAACAAAGACGCAGATCTCCGCTTTTTTTGGCAGGTTCAATTATGATTACAAGGATAAGTATTTAATTGGAGCTTCCATCAGAAGGGATAAATCTTCGGTTTTTGCTCCTGAGAACAATGTAAGTGTCTTTCCTGCGGTTTCAGCGGGTTGGCGTATTTCGGAAGAGCCATTTTTTAGTGGTTTGAAGGAAACGGTGACCGACTTGAAGATACGTGGTAGCTGGGGTGAAAATGGAAACACGGCTACTGCACCTTACAGTTGGGATCCCACTATTTTCTCCAATCTAATCTATGTTAGTGGTGAGAACGAAGAACTGGTGCCAGGATTGGCAGTCAATACCTTGTTTAACCGAAATTTACAGTGGGAAACGATTATTAAGAGTAATATTGGTCTAGATGCAGAGTTTTTCAATGGAAAAATGTACGCCACCTTTGAATGGTTTAACAACCGATCAGAAGATTTGATTATTCAAGTACCCTTACCCAATTCTGCCGGTTTCGATGGTGTTACTTTGGACAACGTGGGAACTTTAGAAAATCGAGGTGTAGAACTTGCCCTTGGCTATTCGGACTACGAAGGAGAGTTTACTTGGTCGGTAGATGCAAATGTTTCGTTTATTGAAAACGAAGTGATTTCACTGGGTGCTGGTGAGGACTCCAATATTGCAGGACCTATTTTTCAAAATACTGCTTCTCCCGCAACTCGGGCCGAGGTAGGGGAGCCAATTGGTTTTTACTATGGGTGGCAGGTAGATCGAATATATCAAAATCAATCCGAGGTCGATGCGGATAATGCAGCGGCCGCGGCAGCAACAGGTGAGGCAGGGGCTACCAGACAAGGGCCGGATATCGCCCCCGGAGACATTCGTTTTAAAGATTTGAACGGTGACGGTATCATCGATGGAGACGACCGAACCAATCTCGGGCATTACCTTCCTGATGTGAATGTAGGTCTCAACACCTCCATGAAGTATAAGAATTTTGATCTTTCGGCCAATTTTGTCGGTGCTTTTGGATTTGAAATTCTTCACTCGAATCGTTATTATACCGAAGGGATGACCAGATTGTTCAATATGGGAACCCAAGTACAGAATTCCTGGACACCCGAAAATACGAATACGAATATTCCTAGGGCCAACGTAGATGGGGCTACAAACAACGCCCGGCTTTCGGATCGTTGGGTCGAGTCTGGGGATTTTGTGAGGTTGCGATTTTTAACGTTGGGCTATACCTTTCCCGAGTTCAACAACAGCCCGTTTTCCAAGGTACGTATTTATGGGCAAGCCCAGAATCTCCTTACCTTTACAGGATATAGTGGTTATGATCCCGAAGTACAGGGTCGCGGCGGTAATAATTCCGATGTAAACAGTTCTAACAATACATTATTCCGTAATGGAATAGACGACAGTGTGGTGCCTAATCCACGAACATTGATTTTAGGTCTTGAATTTTCTTTTTAATTATTAGCTATGAAAACAAAACAAAGTAAAATGAAGTTATCAGCGAGCAAAAAGCTCACGGTTACTTTAGTAGCGTGCCTACTGGTGACCTTTAGTTGTGATGATGATGCGTTCTCCGAAGGAAACCCATCTCAACCCAATGTAGAAAGTTCCTTTAACACGGTAGAAGAGGCCGAAAAAGCGGTGTTCGGAATTTATGCCGGATTACAGGCCAACGATATGTGGGCCCGGGAGTTTTGGTGGATACCGGATATGTTATCCGATGAAACACAAACGGCAGGTCCGCAATTGGAGTCGTTCAGGGCGGCACTCTTAAACTATAATATTGATGCGGCAAACCCCTTGTTCAGCACAGTATGGAGAGGATTGTATAGAATTATCAACCGTTCCAATTTTGTGATTACGACACTCCCGACTAAAGAAGGGATACTACCCGATGAGACTATTTCCCAGTTGGTGGGAGAGGCGAAGTTTCTAAGAGCTTGGAGTTATTTTCAATTGGTGTCCTATTGGGGAACAGTGCCTTTGACATTAGAGCCTGTAGGGGATACTTCCGGAGTGCCCATGGCAGAATCGGAAGACCAGATTTATGCGGCAATCGTCGCTGATCTGACCGACGCGGATTCAAGCTTGCCATCTGTAACCGAATACCGTGGCACCGGTAATCTGGGAAGAGCTACTCGAGGAGCTGCCCAGGGTCTTTTAGGTCGTGTGGAATTATACAGGGGTAACTATCAGGCAGCTAAGACAGCATTGGAAAAAGTGGTCAACTCCGGTGCATATGCGCTGGCCGACAATTATGTGGACAATCATCAAGAAGAATTGGAGAACAATATTGAATCACTTTTTGAAATACAGTTCAGCCAATACGAAAGTGGTAACCAAGGATGGAGCCAAAATGGAAACGGTGGGAAAATAGAACAGTTACGTACCCACGAATATTCACCTCACGTTTGGCACAATACCCTGCCTTCAGAAACCCTGAAAGCAGCTTTCGAAGACGGAGACCCACGATATGCAGCTTCCTTTTTGACCTATGGTGATGCCTATGGCCCAGAGGGTTCCGAAATCTTTGATGCGGGCGATGTGGCACAAGGGATTACTGATATTGAGGAGCACTGGAAAAAGTATGGTTATGAATATAAAGAGGCTAGGCCGGACCTTTGGTCTGGAATCAATATCCGAGTCTTGCGATATGCCGATGTATTACTGATGTTGGCCGAGATAGAGAACGAATTAAGCGGTCCTACCGGCGTTGCATTGGGCTACTTGAACCAGGTACGGGATAGGGTTGGAATGCCAAACTATCCTACTGCAGAGTACCCCACTGGTTCCCAGGATGAAATGTTGGCGGCCATTATGCACGAGCGACAGGTAGAATTGAACTCCGAGCAAGTACGTGCACGCGACATGAAAAGATGGTTCCGAGAAGGAAAAATGGGTCCTCCACACCCTAATTATGAAGCAAAACATGAGTTTGTACCTATTCCATTGGATGAAATCGATAATAACAATGCTATAGACGAAAGTGATCAGAAACCAGGATATTAGTTTGTTGAGTTAGTTAGGAAAACCCATGTATCTTTACTGCATGGGTTTTTTTTGAACCCTCCCAAGAATAGTTGAACGAAGTAAGCTTTTGTTGTGAATCCACAGGTCGCGACAAAAGCATATTACAAGATAATAGAACTCGGCCGCACGACGCCGTTATCATTGAATTGGAGTCTATGGTTCGCGCTGGAAAAAAATACCAACTACTTCTACATATTAAGACATGTAGTGGTATCTTAGTGTTGGCTTGTATGCTCGGGCTTGCCGCTTGTAAAGACCCTTCCCAACCCGAGAAACGCTTTCGGTTGTTATCCTCCCAACAGACTGGTATCGATTTTAGCAACAATATTGATGCTGAAAAGGTCAATATTCTGGATTATGTGAATATGTATAATGGATCTGGGGTAGGCATCGGGGATTTTAATAAAGATGGGTTTGAAGATGTGTTCTTCGGCGGTAATCTGGTTTCTTCACGTTTGTATTTGAATAATGCCACGGCTGGGAATATTTCTTTTTCCGATGTCACCGTTGAGGCGGGCCTCACGACCAATGTTTGGGTAAACGGGATTACGATCATAGATATCAACCAAGACGGCTGGGAAGATATTTATTGTAGTGTAAGTGCAGGAAAATCATCCAAACAGCGAACGAACAAACTGTTTGTAAATCAAGGGCTAAACGAGGCAGGGACCCCTATTTTTGAGGAAAAAGCGGCCTCATATGGTCTTGCAGATGATAGTCACACCATACAAACGGCTTTTTTTGATTATGATGGGGATCAAGATTTGGATGTGTTCATGATCGCCAACTATCCCACCGGGTATCTCGATGCCGAAGCAAATCGCATCGTGAATATTAAAAAAAAAGGAAATCGAGACCGCACCGATCGCTTGTATCGAAATGATGGTATAGGTGCCGATGGCCACCCTATTTTTACAGATGTTTCGGAAACGGCCGGGATTACGCTTGAAGGTTTTAGTCTAGGACTTGCCGTACACGATTTTAATGAAGATGGTAATCCAGATGTGTATGTAGCCAATGATTATGTGACCAATGATTTGCTCTATATCAATAATGGTGACGGCACTTTTGCGAACCGTATTAAAGAATTTGTAGAACATACCAGTTACTCCTCCATGGGTGTTGATATTGCAGATATCAACAACGATGGGCTTCAGGATATCATAGTAATGGATATGTTGCCAGAGGCAGATAAGGACGTGAAGCTGATGTATTCCGCGGCTGCTCATAACAGTTTTGAGTTGATGCAGAAGATGCAGTACAACGATCAGTATTTTAGAAATACGTTGCAATTGAACAATGGTATGGTCGATTCTATACCGGTGCCATTTAGTGAGATAGGGCAGATGGCAAAAGTACAGGCGACCCACTGGAGTTGGAGTGCTTTGATGCCAGATCTAGACCTCGATGGCTGGCGCGACATTTTTATTACCAATGGTTTTGCTAAAGATGTCAATAATTTGGATTTCATCAATTATGAGCAACCTACCACCTTTGTTCCTGAAAAATTTGATGGGGAATCCTATGTCACTTCCTTAAAAGATCAAAAAGGGATATATATTCCGAATTACCTTTTTAAAAATCGAAAAAACCTCGAATTTGAAGATGTCGGTGAGGAGTGGGGAATTACAGATCCCAGCTTTAGCAATGGGTGCGCATATGCCGATTTTGACAATGACGGTGACTTGGATTTGGTTACCAACAATTTGAACGATGTCGCTTTTATTTACGAAAATACGACCCTTGCCAAAAATCGGAATAAACATCATTTTTTACAGTTGGTTCTTCGGGATACTGCTCCCAATCGGAATGCCATAGGAGCTACGATACAAGTAAAGACCTCACAAGGAGTGGTGTCACAAGTTGTACAGCGTACAAGGGGTTTTATGTCCTCTGTGGGCTCAGTTTGGACCTTGGGATTGGGGAGTGATTCCATAATTGAGAATGTTGAGGTGGCTTGGCCCGATGGCCAAATACAAAGACTGGTAGCTGTTGCTGCAGATCAACGATTGGTGATTGAGAAAAACATCAGCTCAAATAGTGTCCAAGATCAAAATGCCAATGTAAGGCCATACCATTTTCATTCGAAACAAATTCCAGGGCTTCGACATCGACATCAGGAGCGTTATTTTAATGACTTCAACTACCAGCGGTTATTGCCACATAAATTATCGATGCTTGGGCCCTCTATCGCGGTGGGCGATGTGGATAACAACGAATGGGACGATTTCTACATAGCAGGCGCCCATGGCAGCGCCGGAATGCTGTATCTGCAAGGGGGAAAAGGTGGTTTTGAGCCAAGACAGATTGAAGACACGTTGCTTTATGAAGATCAGGGAAGTCTACTATTGGATATCGATAATGACAAAGACCTAGATTTGTATGTGGTGAGCGGGGGTGTAGAACGTGGCAAACGAAGCTCTTACTACAGCGATCGGCTGTTGATCAACCAAGGGAAAGGCACCTTTGGAAAACAGGTTTTGGGTTTCTCCCGAGAGAACGGTTCCTGTGTTGTGGCGGCGGATTATGATCGAGATGGGGATTTAGACCTGTTCGTGGGTGGTGCTTCCAAGCCAGGGGAATATCCACTGCCAGCACAAAGCCAACTGTTACAAAACGATACGGAAAGCCCAGACCATCCGGTATTGACCGATGTAACGTCTATAAAAGCCCATGAATTGGCAACCATTGGCATTGTAAGGAGTGCCCTGTGGTCTGACTATGATAACGATGGCTGGGTAGATCTCTTTGTAGTAGGGGAGTACATGCCCATCACCTTATTTAAAAATGTAAATGGTACGCTGGTAAAGCAAAATAATCTTGGCATAGAAGGGTCAAAAGGGATGTGGAACAGTATCAATGGGGCCGATTTGGATAACGACGGCGATATCGATTACGTGCTGGGAAATCGTGGGTTGAATTCGATCTATCAGCCTACAAAAGAACATCCCATCACTATTTATGCGGCTGATTTTGATGCTAATGGAATCTTAGATCCCGTCATGACCAAGTGGGTTGAGGATAAGGAGGTGCCCGTTCACCTCAGGGACGACTTGTTTGGTCAACTGATATCGCTCAAAAAAACAATGCTAAAATATGAGGAATATGCTGCGGCCGAAATAACCGATTTGTTTTCGAAGAAGAGCTTGGAGGAAGCCTATGTATCAAAATGGGAATATGCCCAAAGTAGTTGCCTGATGAACGAAGGAGATGGAACCTTTACTATGGTACCTTTGCCAAAAAGAGCCCAATTGGCACCAATTTATGGTGTGTTGATCGATGATTTTGATGAAGACAATATACCCGATATCCTTACAGTAGGTAACTCCCATGCACAAGAGGTTTTTACAGGTTGGCATGATGCGTCGGTGGGGCTTCTCTTAAAAGGACAAGGAGATGGAACCTTCGTGCCCGTACCGCCTCGTGAAAGCAATTTTATGGTTTCTGGTGATGGTAAGGCCTTGGCGCGTTTTAGAAGTCCAAAAAATGAGCGGGTATACATCGCTTCTGTGAATAACGACAGTTTGCGTACGTTTCGGCAGTCGCTTATGAAGGAGGCAAAATGGGTTGCTCTTGCCCCGACTGATCATAAGGTGAAAATTACCTATTCAGATGGTACCGTTCGTATAAAAGAGTACTACTATGGAGAAGGGTACTATTCTCAGACCGATCGATTTTTACATTTGTCTACCGACATACAAAAGGTAGAGATAGTGAATTATTCAGGTGTTTTAAGGGAAGTTTTCAGTCGGGCCGATTAGAAAAGGGATGTGTACCCGAGGCTTATGACAAGAACTTACTGCTGAAAAAGGGCTTCCGTCATCAACAAGGGTTCAATGACCGTATCGGCATAGGTCTTTGGATTCATCTTTGCAACCAAATACGTATGTTCCTTGTCTGGTTCGGTATGCCAACGATTCGACCCATCTTCCGCGACTTTGTTGTACCCTTCCTCTACGACATCAAAATAATCGTTTGCCCCGGTAACGGCTACTTGTACCGTAATGATGTCCCAAATAGACCAAGGCGCAATGGTATCCGACGGTTGTAGCCCTGTCCATTCAGGAGGTTTTCGAAAAAAGTATCCATAACCGGCCTTTAAAATGTGTTCTTCTTGCCATTCATTGATTCGAATCCCGGTACCATAACCAAATTTGGAGCTGCCGATTTCCCCACCGTTGAAAATCATAGGTCGGGGGCAATTATCGACTACATATTTACTTACACCGGGGCCGCCATATTTAAAATTAGCTTCCTTCTTTAACTCTTCTGTATAGATACCACCCATAATGTAAAATCGGTCGACCTTTTTAGCAACGAGGTCCATGCCATTTAAAGGTGAAAACTGGTCGGCTTGCGATTTAAATAAGGTATAAATATTGTTTAGGCGACCCGTTACCACGATGGTCATACTTTGGTCTTTGGCCTCGGAGAGCAGTTTGCGATAAAGGTCGGTGGTGTTCATCGAAGCTGCATGTGTAAGATCACTTTTATAATTCTCGCCCAAGAACCAAGTATATTCTTCTTTGGCAAAAACTTCACCCTCATGTGCACCAATGGGAATATCGGGTCTTCCAAAATAAGTGTTGACCGCATCGATGCCTTCCACATGATACTTCATAGACCAGGAAGACATTACCGCTTCGATGGTACATAGTTGCTGATCTGCATACACGTGAAGGGCATACAACGCACCTAGGTCATCGATATCTCCGCCGATATCGGTATCAAAAATAATTTTGGGTACAGTGCCTTGTTCAGATTGCCCTAAAAGGATTCTGGTACATAGAAAAAAGAGAAAAAGTAGCTTCATCTTCATAGAAATCATTCGATTTTTGGAGTTAACGGCTTTCAGGTTCTTTTCAAGACGTTCTATTTGAACCGACTCGTTCTTAAAGATACGTAAAGCGTCATAAAAAGCTCCCTATGAATGGGTTCATTCTAGGAATTTCGATACTTTACTACTTTTCGTTTATATTTACCAGACGAATAAATCAATGAAAAAGAAGCAAGTATCCCTCAAAGATATCGCAAAAGAGGTTGGCGTCTCAATAGCGACCGTTTCGTATGTGCTCTCCAAAGGGAAAGACAGTAGGGTAAGTGAGGCCATGTCGAAGAAGATACGGGAGGTGGCCAAAAGGCTTAACTATCAACCGAACATCATAGCCCAAAGTCTTAAAAGTGGCACTACCAATACCATAGGGCTTATTTTGGCCGATATTTCCAATCCCTTTTTTGCCAATCTGGCTCGTGTCATCGAAGATGAGGCCGCCAAGTTCAACTACACGGTTATTTTTGGTAGTTCGGACGAAAAGGCCGACAGGTCGAAACAGTTGGTCGACTTCTTATCGAGTCGTCAGGTAGATGGTTTTATCATTGCCCCTTGTGAGGGTTCCGAAGAGCAAGTACGTACCTTATTGCAACAGAATATCCCGGTAGTACTGATCGACCGCTTCTTTCCAAAAATACCGACCGACTATGTGATTATCGACAACTATGAGTCATCGTACCGTGTGGTGGAACAATTGGTGCGTTCAGGACACCAGCGTATAGGAATGTTGGCTTATACCAACCGACTTTTTCATATGCAGGAGCGTATCCGGGGCTATAAAACCGTTTTGCGAGATAATGGTTTAACGGTTGAGCAAGAGCGGCTCGGAGAGATTTCCTTTGCGGATGGGAAAAAGGAAACCGAAGAGGCGATCGACATCATGTTGGCAGCTGACCAACCCATTGATTCCATTTTTTTTGCGACCAATACCTTGGCCATTTATGGGCTAAAGCATTTGGGGAAACTTAATTTAAAAGTACCCGATGATATTGCCGTTGTTAGTTTCGACGAGGGAGAGGCTTTTGACTTTTATTATTGTCCATTGACCCATGTACGGCAACCTCTGGAGGAGATGGGCAAGGCAGCCGTTCAATCCTTGTCGAACCGGATTAAAAATCCGAGTACTCCCCAACAAGCTATTTGCTTGTCTGCGGAAGTGGTGGTGCGTAAATCTTCCTCGGTCACCATCGCGAAATAGTTGTATATATGTTCAAGCACAAGGCTCATTTTGGTTGGTTAAATTTTTTTGTTTAAACGATTAAGCATATATTTGGTGTAAAAGGAAAAAGGGGTTCCGATAGCTGTTTTGCAACCTAGGATGCGCAGGCAACGGAGCCTTATCAGCCAGTACTTTTTAATCATTTTATCAAACTAACCATAAGATATGTATCCAAAAATCGGAATTCGTCCCATCATTGATGGTCGATTGGGCGGTGTACGCGAATCGTTGGAAGAAACTACGATGACCATGGCGCGAAACGTAGCGCGCTTTTACTCTGAAAACTTACGATACCCAGATGGCTCGGCAGTACAATGTGTTATAGCCGATCATTGCATTGGCGGTGTCAAGGAGGCCGCAGACTGTGCGGTTAAGTTCCAATCGGAAAATGTGGGCGTTTCCCTTTCAGTAACCCCTTGTTGGTGTTATGGTACCGAAACCATGGATATGAACGCCTCGATACCCAAGGCCATTTGGGGCTTTAATGGAACCGAACGCCCAGGGGCAGTTTATTTGGCAGCAACCTTGGCCGGACACAATCAAAAAGGACTTCCCTCTTTCGGAATTTATGGTAGGGATGTACAGGATTTGGGCGATGAGGCCATTCCCGAAGATGTACGGGAGAAACTATTGAGTTTTGCAAAAGCCGGGCTAGCGGTGGCCCTTATGAAAGGAAGGTCGTACCTCGCTATAGGTACCGTTTCCATGGGAATCGCGGGTTCTGAAATTCAATCCGATTTTTTTCAGTCTTACTTGGGCATGCGAAACGAGTACGTAGACTCCACAGAGGTAATGCGTAGAATTGAACAAAAAATCTACGATGAAGAGGAATACGAAAAAGCGCTGCAGTGGACGAAACAACACTGTACGGAAGGAGAGGACTTTAATGAAGAGGCAAAACAACGTTCCCGGGAGCAAAAAGACAATGACTGGGAATTTGTCGTTAAGATGACTTTGATTATCAGGGATTTGATGGAAGGTAATCCGAAGTTGGCAGAAATGGGCCATGGCGAAGAGTCCTTGGGTCATAATGCTCTGGTGTCTGGGTTCCAAGGCCAAAGGCAATGGACGGATTTTCTGCCGAATGGAGATTTTTCCGAAGCAATCTTGAACTCTTCGTTCGATTGGAATGGCATTCGCAAACCCTATATGGTCGCTACTGAGAACGACTCACTGAACGGTATTTCCATGTTGTTCAATCATTTGTTGACCAATACGGCACAAATATTTGCAGACGTACGCACCTATTGGAGCCCCGATGCAGTAGAACGGGTGGCCGGCTGGAAACCGGAGGGTCCTGCAAAAGACGGCTTTATACATCTCATCAATTCCGGTTCCGCGACCCTCGATGGTTCCGGACAGCAGCAGGTAAACGGACAACCTGTGATGAAGCCCTTTTGGGAAATTACCGATAAAGAGAAAGAGGCTTGCATCGACGCCACCACTTGGTATCCTGCTGATTTGGGCTATTTTAGGGGCGGAGGTTATTCCTCGAATTTTTTAACTACAGGAGGAATGCCTTTGACCATGTGTCGCATCAATTTGATAAAAGGTTTAGGCCCTGTGCTGCAAATTGCGGAAGGGTTTAGTATCGATTTGCCCGAAGCAGTTCACCAGACTTTAGATGTACGTACCAATAGAACTTGGCCAACCACATGGTTCGTGCCCAATTTAACGGGCCAAGGGGCATTTGCCGATGTCTATACCGTAATGAACAATTGGGGCGCCAATCATGGGGCCATTAGCTATGGTCATATCGGAAAAGACTTGATTACCTTAGCATCGATGCTACGTATTCCCGTTTGCATGCATAACGTGCCGGACGAAAAAGTGTTCCGACCATCGGCTTGGAACTCTTTCGGAATGGATAAGGAAGGGCAGGACTATCGCGCCTGTGAAACCTATGGACCCCTGTATTAACTAAAAGACCCATCATGGCATCAGGTGAAGACTATGTGATCGGGATTGATTTCGGCACCGCTTCAGTACGGGCGATTGTGGTAGATGCTGCAACTGGGGAACAAAAGGCGTCCGCGGTCGCTACATACGAACGGTTTGCCCAGGGGCATTACTGCGATGCTTCGATCAACCAGTTCAGACAACATCCGCTTGATTATATAGAGGGGCTTCAAAAGTCGGTATTGGGGGCCCTCGATGGCTGTAATGAAAAGATACGGGCGAACATCCGGGCTATTTCGGTTGACACTACGGGTTCTACTCCGGTGGCCGTGGACAAAAAAGGCATGCCTTTAGCCTTAAAACCCGAATTTCAGGATAACCCGAATGCGATGTTTTTTTTATGGAAAGACCATACCGCTATCGGGGAAGCCAATGAAATAAATCAATATGTCGAAAAGCAAAAGGTAGACTACTTAAAATATGTTGGCGGCATCTATTCTTCCGAGTGGTTTTGGGCAAAACTATTGCACATGCTCCGGCAAGACCCAGCAGTGGGAGAAGCAGCTCATTCTTGGGTAGAGCATTGTGACTGGATCCCCTTTTTGTTGACAGGCGGAGTTGCTGCCAAAGAAATAAAACGGGGCGTTTGTGCCGCAGGTCATAAGGCCTTATGGTCTGAAGAATGGGATGGATTTCCTCCCGATCGTTTTTTCTCGGGCTTGGACCCACTTCTTAAAGGATGGGCCGATCGACTTCCAAAAGATACGTTTGCTGCAGATGAAACCGCCGGCTATTTGAGTCCTGAATGGGCGGACAAATGGGGATTGTCTACCAACGTACATGTCGGTATTGGGGCCATAGACGCCCATATGGGAGCTGTAGGAGGGCAAATTGCACCGTTTTATATGAGCAAAGTTATGGGCACTTCTACCTGTGATATGTTGGCAATGCCCCCTCAGGAAGTAGGCGATACCTTGGTCGATGGTATCTGTGGGCAGGTAAAAGGTTCCATTATTCCTGGAATGATCGGCATGGAGGCAGGGCAGTCTGCCTTTGGAGATGTGTATGCTTGGTTCAAGGAGGTCTTGGCGTGGCCCCTACAGCATTATCGATCTAATAACCAAACTGAAGAATCCCAGACCGAAGTCTTACGTCATATCGAGGACCATCTATTAAAAGAATTGAACGCGGCGGCTGTAACGATTGAAGTGACGTCGGATACCGAATTGGCATTGGACTGGCTAAATGGTCGTAGAACACCGGATGCCGACCAATCGTTGAAAGCCGCGATTACCGGACTTAGTTTGGGTTCCGATGCCCCTAGTATTTTTAGGGCGTTGGCCGAGGGTACCTGCTTTGGAGCTAAAAAAATTGTGGAGCGCTTCCGGAATCGGGGAGTCGTTATCAAGGGAATCATAGGTGTCGGAGGTGTCGCCAAAAAATCTCCTTTCGTCATGCAATTGATGGCCGATATTCTTGAAATGCCCATCCGGGTTCATACGTCGGAACAGACTTGTGCCTATGGGGCTGCTATGTTCGCCGCGACGGTAGCAGGAATTTACCCCAAAGTAGAGGAAGCGATGCAGCAAATGGGTCAAGGGTTTGAAATTGAATACCTTCCAAACACAGAAATGGCAAAAGTATATCGCGAACGCTATGCCCGGTATGAAAAACTGTGTGCGTTCATCGAGTCAGATGCAACTAACTAAATATCATGGCAAAAAAGACCATGGTGCAAAAATAAATTGAATGCCTATACTGGTTACCAACGAAGGAACGACATTGCAAGATGCTATTGTAGCATGTAGGGAGCTTCCGAAAGCAGCGCGAAAAATTGTTTTGGACGAAGGAAATCACTTTGTAGACAAAACTGTTCGGCTAGGACCTTTAGATTCGGGTCTTGTTATTGAGGGGAGAAGGGACTCCAAGCTTTATGGAGGTCGCCGTATTACCCAATGGGAACCCAAGAACGAAACCCTTTGGCGAGCGAAACTACCAGAAGTAAAAGAAGGAACGTGGGATTTTCGAATGCTAATGGTGAATGACCGATATGCCGAGCGCGCCCATTTTCCACAAGAGGGTTTCTTAATTCATGAGACCGATTTTGATGTGACCTGGAAAAGTACTTACGAAGGAGGTTTTGAACGACAGCCAACCTATGAGGAACTAACTACCTTAAAATTCAAGCCGGTTGACATTCCTTCAAGTCTGGAACCCAAGAATGCAGAGCTTACGGTGTTTCATATGTGGGATGAATCATTGGTCGGTGTCAAACAAATCGATTGGGAAACCCACACCATCACATTCTCGAATCCGGCAGGTTGGCCACCAGGAGCATTTGCCAAGTACTATCAATTTGATAAACGCTACATTGTATGGAATACCGAGGAGGGCCTACAGCAGCCAGGGCAATGGTATTTAAATCGGGCAGAAGGGGAACTGGTCTATTGGCCAAAAGAAGGTGAAGATATGACCCAGGTGGCCATCTACGCACCTGTGCTCGAAAATGTACTTGTTTTGGAAGGTGACACTGACCATACGGTAGAGGATATCGAGCTGCGAAATTTTACGGTATCGCTGGCCAATGCGCCACTTATGAGCGGGGCATTTGGGGCCAAACTCTTTGACGGTGCGATTGCCCTACGAAAAGTGAAAAGTTGTACACTGCAACAGCTAACGATCAAAAATATTGGCGCACATGGCATCAAGGCAGATGGGGACCATGTGACCATTGAGTCGTGCCATGTGTCCAACGCTGGTGCCGGAGCTATTCGAATCACTGGTTCCCAGGCCAAGATACACAACAATTACATTCACGATATCGGTAAGACCTTTCCCAGTGCTATTGCACTCTATGTAGGTGCCACTGATCCAAACGTTCCTGAAGAGTGGGAGGCGGGCCGATCGTATTCAGATTGCGTTATTAGCCATAACGAGCTTCACGATGTGCCCTATGCCGCTATTTGCGCTGGCGGTAAAAATCTGATTATTGAAAAGAACCTGATCTATCGGGCAATGCAAAACCTCTATGACGGTGCCGGTATCTATATTACCTTCTGTACCAATGCAGTGGTGCGTAACAACTTTATTCGAGATATCAAGGATGCCCCAGGGGCTGGTACTTCGGCCTATTACCTCGATGAAAAGGCAATAGATTGCTTGGTAGAGGGCAATGTCGAAATAAATGTGCCAAGGGCCAGTCATAATCATATTGGCAAAAACAACACCTTTCGCAACAACTTCTTCTTTATGAAAGAAAAAGGCAGGTTCTCTATGGAACGGAGCGAGGGGTATGTCTTCGAAAAGAATATTGTGGTAACGGGTATTGGGTTCGAGTTTTATGACCCTGCTACCTGTGCCCGTTTTGAAAACAACATCTTGTTTCCCGGGAATGGAAAACTCATTGGCAAAACCTTGAACAAATATGAGATTGTCAAGGAATTTGAATTGCCACTAGTCAATGGCAATACCGATAGCAATCCCCTCATTGCCGAGTTTGAGAAAGGAAAAATTCGGTTTGCCCCGAATTCACCGGCCCATGACTTGGGTATCCAAGAAATAGACGTATCCGATGCCGGACGGATATCGTAGAAAAAATAACTAAGAACACTTAAAATCAATTGAATAGAATGAAAGTAATACGCTCAGAAAAAAATCCAATTATAGCTCCAAAAGATGTAAAACCGTCAAAGGAAGATTTCGAGGTGGTATGTGTCTTTAATTGCGGGGTCATTCGCTTTCAGGGGGAGGTGTTGTTAATGCTCCGCGTTGCAGAACGTCCCAAGGCAAGGCACGAAAACGAGGTCCGAACTGTTTTCTACGATCATGTTCAGGAGAAGATCACCGTGAAGAGCTTTGAAAAGGATATGCCTGGTATCGGCTTGCACGACAGCCGTTATATCTATACACCAGAACGTATTTTTTTATCCTCCATGTCCCACTTTCGTTTGGCAAGAAGTCAAAACGGAATTGATTTTATCATTAATGAACATCCCTGTATGGAACCTGATAATGTATACGAAATGTATGGTATCGAAGATCCCAGAATTACACAGATAGGCGAAGATTATTGGGTCAACTACAGTGCCTGTTCTACCATTGGGGGCGTTACCACTTGTTTGGCGGTAACGAAAGATTTTAAGACTTTCGAACGAAAAGGGGTCATGTTTACACCCGATAACAAAGACGTAGCAATTTTTCCCGAAAAAATCAATGGGAAGTATTATGCCCTGAACCGCCCGATATCTGCGGAATACAAGTTAAAGGATATATGGATTTCCGAATCCCCGGACATTGAAGCATGGGGGAACCACCGGTTTTTGATCAGCACCAGGGAAGGCTACTGGGACGACGGCCGTATTGGATGTTCCGCCGTTCCCTTTCGCACAGAAGCAGGTTGGCTGGAGATTTATCATGGAGCCTCCAAAGACAATGTATACTGCTTAGGAGCCGTGCTACTGGATTTGGAAGAACCATGGAAGGTTATTTCCCGGTCGGAGAACCCGATCATGCTCCCAGAGGAGGATTACGAGATCAATGGCTTTTTTGGCAATGTTATTTTCAATTGCGGAGTGTTGGTAGAAGATGGGGTTGTAAAGATCTATTACGGTGCTGCGGATACCTATATTGGTTATGCCGAAGTAGCGTTACAGGATATTTTGGACGATTTAAAATAGAATCATTTCATCCCTTGTCATGAGCATTCATTGAAGTAGTTTAAACCGCTTCCTTTAAAACAACTAGTATGACCAATAGCATCAGGGCTTTTTATTTTTTGTTTCATGTAGGGCTCGGTTGTGTCCTTGCTTTTTTACCGACCTATTTAAAGACCGAAGGGTTTACGGGTACGGAGATAAGTTCGATCATGTCTCTCGGAGCGCTTTGCGGCCTGTTCGGGGTCCCCATGTTATGGGGCTATATCTCGGATAGAATAGGTAAACCCCAGTTGATTTTGAAAATCTTGGCCTTTGGGGTGTTTGCGGGGAGTTTACCCTTATTGTTCTTCAAGGATTATTGGCTCGTTTTTGCCACTTTTTTTGTGTATTCCTTCTTTTCCATCGGTATCATGGGCATCTTGGATTCCATTGCTTCGGTACGGGCCAAGGAGCAGGGTCTTGATTTTGGTAAAATGCGCTTGTTCGCACCAGCAGGATGGTTCGTAGGTTCCGTGGCCTTGGGATACTATATAGAACTAACTGGAAAATCGTGGAACGACCCTGGTGTTATCGTTGCGTTTGTGTTAAGTTTCGGATTAATGTTCGTTAGTTCGCTTGGCTTAAAAAGAACAACTACTAAAAACCAGGAACGCCCGTCACTTTCCGAAATCAAAGAACTTTTTCAGAATAAATATTTGGTGTTGTTTTATATCATGGGCCTTATCAACCTGGCCAGTGTTTCGGCTTATTTGGTCTATTACGGCCCTTTGATCGAGCATTTAGGGCTCAAACCCTCCGTTGTAGGGCTTAGTATCGGTGTCGGTACCTTGGCCGAGGTCGTATTCATGTTCTTTTTCGACAAATTCAAAAAATGGTTGGGTCTTGACTTATTGATCGTAATCTCCATTTCGTTGAGCATTATACGGTGGGTGATTATCGCCAACACCTCCAATCCGGCCGTACTGATCGGTATTCAAGTGCTGCATTCCGAAATAGCCCTATTTACTTTGGCCTGCGTCACGTTCATCACCGGTAATGTGCCAGGTAAATTGGTAACAACTTCCCAAACGATTTTTTATTCTTTGACCTATGGAGTGGGACAATACTTGGGTATTATGTTAATGGGGTATTTGTTCGATTATTTTGAACAACCTTCTAAACTGTTTCTGGTGGCCGCTGTCATACAATTGGTTCCTTTATCATTGGTGGTTTATATCTTTTATATAAAAAGAAAATCAAATGGTTTTTCCTTAAAATGACGGTTT
Source organism: uncultured Flavobacteriaceae bacterium (assembly GCA_947493175.1). Taxonomy (GTDB): domain Bacteria; phylum Bacteroidota; class Bacteroidia; order Flavobacteriales; family Flavobacteriaceae; genus Pelagihabitans. Next base: position 534,523 of record CANLQD010000004.1, read on the forward strand.
TTGATTAAGACATCGGTTCCTTTTCAAAGTTTTTGGAAAGCGAATTTCGAAAAGGGTAAAAATGAAGATATATGCATTGAAATTGAGAGAAAACTTGTTTGTAGCATGAAAGTGGGTACCGTAAGTTTTAGACCGGTTTTTTGCCCATGCTATTGAGGTTAGGATTCCGTTTTAGAAATACCCTTCTCAACGGTTTTGGCGAAGTCAAAAAAATAATAGAGAAAAGGATAAAAGAATGAAGACACGATTTTTAGTATATATTGGTATTGTGGGCATGCTATGGGCATGTGTCACGAAGGAAAACGATCGCAAACAATATAAGGACCTCTCTGAGAATCCAGACCTTACGTTTGAGGAGCCTACCCGACAAATACATCTCGATTTCCATACCTCGGAACTCATCGATAGTATTGGTTTCAAATTTGATAAAGAACAGTTTCAAGAAGCTCTAAAGTTGGGAAAGGTCAATGCCATCAATGTCTTTGCCAAAGGCCATCATAGTTGGAGCTATTACCCAACAGAAATCGGAATGACGCATCCAAAACTCGACTTTGATTTGTTAAAAGCGCAAATTGAAGCTTGTCGCGAAATTGGCGTTGAGGTATTTGCTTATTTCACCGTAGGTTGGTCTGCCAACGATGCCAAAAACCACCCGGAATGGGCAGTGGTTCGGAAAGACGGTTCCAATAAATTTCGGGACCAATTAAAGAGCTTGGGTCCAGAAGACCCTTTTGGAGGATGGGAGTATTTAGAGCCCTCCGGACCGTATGCTGAATTGATCTACGCTCAGACGGAAGAACTGATTAAAAACTATGATTTGGATGGTATTTGGTATGATATTCACCAACCCGAAAGCCTTAATTTTAATGCTTGGAGTCTTCGTGATTATGCCGAAAAAGGTATTGATACTACAGATTCATTGTCGGTTCAATTAAGAACCAATGAGAAGTACAATGAGTTTTTTCAAAAGACGGGAGACATTATCAAAAAGCACAAGCCCAACGTTACCATTTACTACAACGGGACTACAAGAACGTATAATACCGAAAACATTGAGCTTTTCAAATACGGATTTTTCAAATACAATACAAAACACGACCTGGAAGATTTACCCACCGCATGGGGCGGATACGATATCTTCCCTTGGCGATCGAAGTATTTTGCCAATACAGGAAAAGATATTGTTGCGATGAGTGGCAAGTTTCATAAGGCATGGGGGGAATTCGGTGGGTTCAAACACAAAGATGCACTGCTATATGAAGCAGCTTCCATGGTGGCCTTTGGTGCTTCAGCGAATATGGGCGATCAACTACACCCTTCTGGGGAGATGGATATGGCCACCTATGAAAATATAGGATATGCTTTTGACTATGTCGAAAAAATAGAGGATTATGGCATCGGGGCCGATCACGTAGCCACTACAGGGCTCTATATAGGGGAAGATTTACCTGCAATCGAAGGGGCAGTGGCCATGCTGCTAGAAAAACAGGTGAACTTTAATGTGGTGAACACCCTGCAAGATTGGTCGAACATCGAAGTATTGGTTGTTACTAGTGGGGGAATACTAAAGCGTGATATTCCCAAGCTACAGGAATTTGTGCGGCAAGGTGGTAAAGTGATCGCTATGGGTGAAGGGCTTTTTCGTAATAATAAGCCCATTATTGATATCGGAGCCGATTTTGTCGGAGATGCCAACTACGATATCGATTATACAGTAGTAAACGAAACCATGTCAGACGGACTCGTAGCTTCTCCCTTTCTTAATTATAATGCTGCATTGAGAATACGGCCTAAAAACGGAACAGCAGTATTGGCGGCTATCCGGGAACCCTTCTTCTCAAGGGCGGTAGCGCACTACAGCTCCCACAACAATACTCCCAACCGATTGAACGATGCCGAACATCCGGCAGTGATCCGAAAGGGGAATATTATCTACATTGCCCATGACTTGGACAGGCAGTACAGTAAAGAAGGGGCCCGTATGCATCGAGATCTCTTTTACAATTCGCTCCAACTGCTAAGGGAAAATCCGATGATGGAGACCGAAATGCCGAGTATGGGGCGCGTAAACCTGTTACATCAACCTGAACAACAAAGGTACGTGGCCCATTTGCTATATGCTTCTCCTATTCAACGTGGGTCTGTCCGGGTTATTGAAGATTTGGTACCCCTCTATGATATTCCTGTTACAATCGATGTGCCCCAACAAATTAGCGAGGCGTACCTGGTGCCCTCAGGGGAAATGCTCCCCTTGCAAGTGGTTGATGGTCGTCTAAAATTAACAGTTCCGGTCTTGGAATGTCATACGGCTGTTGTATTGGAATATAAAACAGACCCTCCAAAGACCGAATAATTCAAAAAATGTAGAACACCCTTAATCACCACCTGTTTACCGTCTATGTCCGAAACCCATCAAATACCCGTTGTTCGAAAGAAATTGCTTTTTCCATTTATTGCGATTACCTCGCTCTTTTTCCTTTGGGGTATTGCCAACGATTTGACCAACCCAATGGTTTCGGCTTTTAAGAAGGTGATGCCCGAGCTCTCTAACTTTGAGGCTGCTTTGGTACAATTCGCTTTCTATAGTGGGTATGCTACCATGGCCATCCCCGCCGCTATATTTATTCGAAAATACAGTTATAAAAAAGGTATTTTGCTGGGATTACTGTTGTATGCTACCGGTGCATTTTTGTTTTACCCCGCCGCTGCCTATGAAGAATTTGGTTTCTTCTTGGCCTCACTCTACATTCTTACGTTCGGCTTGGCATTTTTGGAGACGACCTCGAATCCTTTTATATTATCGATGGGTGATGCCGAAACTGCCACAAGGCGTTTGAACCTCTCTCAAGCCTTCAACCCTATGGGATCCCTATTAGGAATGCTGGTCGCACAGTTGGTCGTAATACAATCCTTGAAATCGGATGATTATACGGCAGACGCCTATGAGGCCCTGAGTATGGTCGAAAAAGCGGGGGTTCGAGAAAATGATCTGAACATTATTAGTTTCCCTTATATCGCCTTGGGCATTTTGGTAGTCTTCATCTTCTTGGTCATTGCTTTTACCAAGTTTCCGGTGTTTCGGGAAGAGTCCAAAATGTCTATGAAAACCTCTTTTCTTAAGTTGGTTCGCAATCGCAATTATTACGAGGGGGTAGTGGCCCAAGCTTTTTATGTAGGTGCCCAGATCATGTGTTGGACGTTCATTTTTCAATACGTGGATCATTTGAACGAATCCCGGGCTGCCGACGAACAATTAACGGCCACCTGGTACAACATGGCTGCCATGATCTTTTTTCTTTCGGGGCGATGGCTTTGTACCTGGTTGCTGAAATATATCAGAGGCCCAAGGTTGATGTTGTTTTTTGCGTTGGGGGGAGTTGTTTTTTGTACAGGGGCTATACTGCTTCCAGGTATTTGGGGATTGTATTCCCTAGTCGCCATAAGCCTATGCATGTCGTTAATGTTTCCCACGATTTATGGGATTGCCTTAAAAGGAATGGGAGATGAGGCCAAGTTGGGCTCGGCAGGCTTGGTGATGGCAATTGTCGGAGGCGCTCTTATGCCTCCTTTGCAGGCCTCCATACTCGATTGGGGCGGCCCAGGCTTCTCCGATGTTCAAGTCTGGGGAACTGTTCCCGAGGTGAAGTTTTCCTTTATCCTCCCCTTGATATGCCTCGCTGTGGTCGCATTGTATAGTTTCCGGTCTTTAAAGGTGAGCGATCGATCTGTGATCACTCGTACTTAAATACAATGGCAGTGTGCATCGTAAACGTAGGTATTGTTACATGTACTACCGTTCTTTCTTGGGTGAATGGCAGCGAAGTGCCTTCGGGAATTTGAACAACTTCCTTGATAGTTTCAGATACCTCCAATGAAAGCTCCACTCCCGGAACAGGTAGAAAGTCCTCCAGAACACTTACTTCGCCCCGTAACAATGGCGGACCGTAGAGCAAGTGTGCCACATATCTGCTATCGGATGCTTGTTTTAGTAAACTTACACGCCCGGCACTGGGTAAATTCGACACTTTTAATAGGGGTTTCTCGTAGAGTAAATCAATAGCATTTTTGACCAATTGGCGATGTAACAGTACGCCGTCTGTATAATACAACCTGTCTAAAGGATGGGCGAAGAATAGAACATTCCCATTTTTTACAATAGCGGGGTAGGGAGCATCTTCCAGTTGATATGGTGTTTCCCGATGTCCGTTGAATTTGTCATAAGTACGATTAAAATAGGGTTCTCGAATACTTGCCAACATCTCTCCGTTCGTGGGTTGGGTCACAAGTGCTGCTTCGTAATTAAGAAAGGGAGTAGATACCATATCTTGGGTCAAACCTTCCTTGACAACTGTATAATCAAACTGGAAATCGGAAGGTTTTAGGTAGGTGGTTCCCACATCCAATAAAAAAGAAGTTCGGTCTTTATTCAGGGCACCGTCTGCAAAGACAAGTAACTTCCCGCCTTTTTTGACCCAATCGTTTATTTTTTGTGCCGCTTCTTTTGTTAAGTTGGGTTCGCTTGGGATAATAATTAGTTCAAGCTGATTTAAGTTGTTTGCATCGGCTACGATAAAATCTTTGTGGGTTTCCAATAGCATGTTGACTACCCCATGATCGGCCGCTTCGTTCAAGGTAAGCCAAATGCCCAATTTGGAAACGGGAACACCGCCTGGGCCATAGTCTTCGATTTTTGCCACATAATCATAGGCATAACCAATGTTTTTGTAAGTTTCCATATCCATTTCTCCAGAGGGATGCAGTTGATCCCCAAAATTACAGGAGGCCCCAAAAGAAATCATGGCCGCAGCCTCATACTTGATCGCATCTGGATTTTTAAAACCCCCGAATTCGCCCCAGGCCTTGTGAAATTTACCACTCATACCCGCGGCCGGTACCCCTTGTTGCAGATGGTATTTGGCATCTAAGGGAAGCTTATTGTAGCCGCCCCATGTGGTCGGTAGATCTTCCAGATCTTGGTGGGTGTCCATATCAAAAAGGCGTTCTTTAAAGAAAGAGGCATCTTCAATGCGGGTCACGGCATTGAAATAAACAGTTGCTTCGGGCCGGTATTTTGCCACTAGGTTCCGTAGGTCTTTCATATGTGCTTTGAGCGCTAAAGCGTGGCTACGTTCAACGGCCAGAGTGTCTTTGATATCAATTCCTTCCTTTTTCATTCGCTTTATCGCGTACGAATTGTAGTTTCGCTTTGCTACATGGTAAATATCGAACCAAAAACCGTCGAGATCGGGATAGCGTTGACAGATTTCTTCTACCTGTTTCATAATATGATCGTGATAAGGGGTGCCGATGCTGGGATCCATCCGCTTCCACAAATAGGTGGGCCTTTCGGTATCCCCTGGTGCATCCCAATCATATCCTGGGGCGTTGATAGCACCATCTTCGTTGCGAATGGTCCATTCCGGATGTTCGCGTGCGTCGAGTTCGCTCCATCCGATCGTAAAGTAAAATGGTGCTTTGACCCCGATTTCGTGGCAAGCCTCTAACTGGGCACCTAGTAGGTCAAAATCAAGATTTGGATGTATTTTTCCCACCTTGGTCGGGTAATACGACCAACCGTGATGCCCTTTACTAAAGATGTTAATATGATTTACGTTGCCAGTTTTCAGGGCTTCCTGAAATTGCTTCTTATCAAATCGTTTGCCGATGTCGGGAATATGCTCCGACGTATGAAAATCGAGATGCACCTGTCTCGTAGGCATGGGCGCATCGATATTTCGTTGCGACTGTCCTTGAACGGTGGCGGTAATGGTACAAAATAATACAAGGAAGTAGAATCGAGAGTCCATAGAAAAACTATTTGGTTAAACGTTTAATCAAATATACTGAAGTTCCTCCTTTTACTTATGGATTAACTGATAATTCAATGCGATTTGAGTATAAATAGTGAGACTAAGAACTGAAAACCGGCAGTATCATAAGGACCACTGCCGGTAGTTATAGTGAATCAGATAAGATGTAACGTATGGCTGATCAGGAGGCTTAAGGTGATTTCCTTTTTGTCTATGCTTATTTCGCAAACCTGATAGATTTCTTTGGTGGCATCAATTCGGATGAATCCTCTATAGGGCTTTTTCCTTTTTTTAGTCATGATTTTTATGTTGTGTCTATTTTCCATAATGAATTGCTATTTGGGCCAATTGCCCTACGATTTTTATAGAATCTTTCATGGAGAGTTTGGAACCCTCTTCGTGCACCCATCGTTTTAAAGGTTGTTCACAAATAACTTTTTGTACTAAATCCTTTCCAAAGTGTTTCTGCATGCGCATAAAGATTTCAACATCAAATAACCAACGGCTTATGAATTTTTTTGTAAAAACGGGTTCAACGATTTCCTTGCGCATAATTTTGGCCCCGCATTGTGTATCGTTAAAGGGCATCTTTAAAATCTTTCGGATAATTAGATTAATGGTCTTGCTAATAATTCTACGTGCTGATTCTTTGGTAATATCTGCACCCATTCGATTCATTCTGGAACCACTCACTATTTTGAATTCCGAGTTTTGCAACGTTTTTACCAAATCATCAAAATCCCTAAAATCGGTCGATAGGTCGGCATCCAAATAACCAATGTAGTCTAATTGGTGGTCTTTGGCGAGGTGCAATACTCCTTTTCGTACCGCCTCGGCCTTTCCGCCATTCTTTTCACAATTATAAACGCTAATGGTGTCCGGATGTTCTTTTTGAAGCCCTTCAAGAACTCCCAAAGTACCGTCTGTACTACCATCATTGACAAAGCAAAGATGATAGCCTAAATTCTTGTGGGCGAAATTTTTAAAATCGACCCCTGAAAGCCGTTCGGCCTCATTGTAGCATGGGATAACCACTCCTACGCAGTATTCTTGGAGCATACGTGATGCGGTTTCATCGGTATTCCTCGCCTTGAGCGCCCCATGGCCTAGAATACGATTGATACGGGCGGCCACTTCATTGAGGCTCACGGGCTTTTTCATATAATCATCGATACCTAGGTCAAAACCGTTCATGATGACATCTTCATTGGTATTCCCGGACATTACCAATAGGGGTACACCCGATTTCTGCTCTTTCCGAATATATCGTACGACCTCTAGCCCCGACATATCGGGCATATTGATATCGACGATTACTAGATCCGGTTTAAAGGAAACAAAGAGGTTCTTACCACTTTTACCTGTATCGGCAGTCGCTACGGCATAGCCCAATTCTACCAGACGCTTTTTAAGCGACATTAATATGAGTTGTTGATCGTCGATGGCTAGGATTTTCATAGGATAGGATTTAAGATTTCTAAATAGTTGGGGCGAAAATCTTTTTGTTGATTTCCAAAGCAAATGTATCGTTGTTTGACGTCCGTTTACAGCCCAAAAAGCTCGATGGTTATTTTCTGTAGACGAATGGTCGATTCGGCCCGATGGCCGATAATGCATAAACGCTGCAATCTTGCTAGCTTTATCTTGTTACGTTTTCCTGCTGTTTTTATGCAATGAACAAATGTTGTACGGTGATGCAGTCAATTTTTTTGATACCGATTATGTTGTGCGACCAGCTACGGGAAGATGGGCGATGAAAGTATTGCCAAGCTCTTGCAATATGAATTCCGCTCTTTCGTTATCATAAGGAAATTTCCTACCAAATATTCATGGAGAGAACCAACATACTGCTTATTTTAGCATTGATCATTGCCTTGATTTTTCATGGTTCGGCGATTTTTTTCACCTTGGAGTCTACCTATGATGCATTGATCCATCTCTTTTTTGCCGATCACTATGCAAAAAGTTGGTTCGAACCCTGGGACTATCGCTGGTATACCGGCTTTACCGTTCAGTCATATCCACCCTTGGTACATCAGGCCATAGGCCTATTATCGTATATAGGAGGGTTAAAATTTGGGATGTTTACGGTTGGGCTGATCGCAATTATACTGTTTGTGACCGGGGCATATCGATTTTCGTTCCTGATGGTCGGCAATCGCAGGATAGCAGGATACGGTGCTTTACTGGCCGTTTTCTCTTCTACATTTGTTGAAACACTACACATTTTCGGACAGCTGCCCAGCATTGTGGGTCTCTCGGTTTTGATGCATGCTTTACCCGAGATTTATCTTTGGATAAAAACAGGAAAGTACAGATACCTGCTTTCTTCTCTTTCCATGATTGCGGTTACGGTTACCTCACATCATGTCACCCCGATCTTTGGGATGGTCTTCTTTATCTTTCCGCTGATTGGTATGGTGGTGATGGATACGGCTCGCGAACAGGTAACTACCATGAAACAGGTTACCTTCATGGTTTTTTTTCGGGCGTTTAAGAGATTGTTTTGGCGAATCGTGGGCTTTGGAATGGCCTCTTTGTTTCTAATAATCACCTGTATTTTGCCCTATTGGTACAATTCTAAAAGAAATCCAATTACTCAGGTGCCGATTCCACATGGTTCTCGTGACAATTTTTTGGAAGTGACTTCATCGGGGCTGGTTTTTTTCATGATACCCTGGGGCATATTGCTATTTCTGTTACCCTATATTTTTTACCGCTACTATAGCAAGAGATATCTATTTTTTGGTCTTTCGTTTTCGATGTTGACCCTTTTGGGTACTGGCGGTACCACGCCTATACCGAGGGCCCTTTTAGGAGAAACCGCCTTTAATATTTTAACCCTTGACCGTTTTACACTGTGGGCCACTATTATGGCTTTGCCCATTTTTGGAGAATTCGCCTACCGAATGGTAGAAGGCGATTTAAAAGATAAAATACAAAGTACCTTCGGGGGTGTATATCATAGAATACTCGGTGGTCTGTTAGCAGGAGGGCTACTTTTTATGGTCATCTTCACGATGACCTTGGGATACTTTCGTCCGTCGCAACCCGCCAAGATAAAGATGTTGCCCATCGTGAATTTTCTCAATCAGGATTCCCATGATGCGTGGCGCTATCTGCCCCTTGGGTTTGGGGACCAAATGGCTTGGCTTTCCGCACAGACAAATGCGATGACGGTCGATGGAAATTACCACTCCGCCAGACGACTCCCCGAGCTGACCACCAGAGCCATTGAACGAATCGAGAATTCTAAATTCCGTGGGGTCGCGGGAATCGGTTCGCTGCAACAATTTTTGACCGTGCCTGAAAAATACAACTTAAAGTATATTTTCTCGAACGATAAGTTTTACGACCCTATTCTTTATTTCTGTGGCTGGCAACGACTGCAGCAATTGGAAAATGGCATCATGGTTTGGGAGAAATTGAATGTTCCCCCTTTGCCCGCTATCATGCCCAAGGAAGATGTCCCCGTGTTCCTTAAGATCATGTGGGGAATCATACCAATACTTACGGTACTGGTCGCCTTTTTTATAAACATTCAGATGCTATGGATCCACATGTTGAAGGCGAAGCAAAAAAAACCACCTTCTTATACCGAACGGGCTATTTCTTATTCGGGATTTTCCGGTAGGTTGATTACCATTTCCCATGTTTGGTCTTTGGTAGTGCTTACATGCATATGTTTCGGTATCTATTCATTTTATATCCATAACAGCGCCCAACATTCTCCGTTGAATGTGGTAAAAGCGTACTATAATGCATTGGACTTCAAAATGTTTGAAGAAGCCCATTCCCTTATAGACCCAAATTCAGAAATAGATTTGGCTCAATACATGCTCGAAGTATCGGTTACCGACGGTATTTTGAGTTCCTATGCAAAAATGGATTCTATAGGTGTTGAGCTATTGGAAGAGACGCCCACCGCTGCGAAGGCAAAAGTAAATACCGTTTGGATTACCCCTTTGGAAAAATTACAAAAAGAAGAAGTGGTGGAAATGGTCCGGTTGGGTGGGGAATGGTATTTGAAGCCTTCGAAGTTCGATAACGACATTCCGCCCGATCAATTGTTTACAGCGAACGGTACCACTTTTTACAATCATGGTCGCCGCAAGATTACCACACAGCAGACCCATCACGAAGATGTGTTGCAGCAGCCTGTACTCGAGATCCTATCGGCCAAACTAGTAAATTTTGAAGGGCATTACTGTGTAATCGGTGAGCTGCAAAACGTAGATAACGTTCCTGCCGATGTGGTCATCAAAGCTACTTTATACAACGAAAAAGATATAGAGCTTGCGAACCACAACGCCAAATATCTGATAAAGCACAAACTAATGCCGAAGGAAACCACGCCATTTCGAATCAATTTTGAAGGTATTGCCTGGTCATCGACAAAGGATACGCTTCCACCGACTTTCGATCCGGATCAATTTACACCCGTCGATTTATCGGAACAACCTTTAAAGTTCAACATACAAGCCGCTGGGAACGTAGCAAATACGGATCTTTACAAAGCAGTAGCGCTACAAGAATTGCAGTTGGCGAATGGCAGCTACCAAGGAACACTTTATAATTCGGGGATTCAAGAGGTTACCATTCCCCAATTGTTAGTTTCTTATTACAATGCGGATCACGAACTCCTTTGGGTAGACCACCAATTTTTGACTGAGGGGGTCAGGGTACAGCGAAAGCAGTATTTTGAATACGAACCATTGGACCTTTTGGAGCTGGAGACGATTCACAGCGGTACGGAAAACTGTTTTGTAAATGGTTTGCCAAACGCCGCTATTTCTGCAAAGCTATTTCCTACTAGAAATCGAACCCATGTTCAAGAACAAGTACAACCGTATTCAGGACAGGGGTTCTCTTTTTTGAAGTTTCATTTGAACAGCTATATCGGAAATCCCAAGTGATATGAGGCTCAAGGCGCTGTTGTTTTTACTGTGTATCGTTACCGCTTGTGGGAACCGTCAGGAGCTACCTGTGGCCCCGATATTGGGATATGCCAGTTTAAAAACACCTCCCAAGGAGTACATCGCTGGCGAACCGATCGTATTGGAGTTTCAGGAATCTGGTTTCGACCGTCCGTTACACCTATTATTGACCAATGCCTTTGGGAATGTGGTGTTGAAAGGCACGAAATCCAAAAAGTTCACCAACTACCATTTTCCCAAACCATTCTATAGGGTCGCCGGGAAATGCCGATGGAAACTTTTATACTGTGGTCGTACGATTAAAGAGGGTAGTTTGGATATACGACCTGATGTTTCCGTACAACCCGGTTTGGAGACTTATTTTGGCCCCCGTAGTTTAACGGCCGGGGATAGCGATTTTTCCATGCTGGTGGTAGTTCCTACCGACCAATACGACAACCCCTTGCCCGACGGAACCATCACACGTGTGCGAGCGCAATTTCAAGATTCAATAACAGAGGTCGAGGTACCTACGACCGATTTTATAGCATGGAATAATATCTTAAGCAGAAGGCAGGCCGGTCGTATATTGGTTGGGGCTTATTGCCAGGAAACCGATACCAAGGAGCTAACCACTATCGTAAACCCGGCATTATCGGAGGACTTCAAGATAGCAGTCGAGCGAAATCATGATTTTGCCGATGGCAATCAAATTGTTCGGTTTCATTCAGATATCATCAAAGACCCATATGGGAACAGCATCTCTGATGGAACCTTGGTCGAATTCATGATCACCGATTCAAAAGGGGGGCTCTTAAAAACGATGGGCACTACTGTGAATGGTATTGCAAAGGCGAGCATGTTGCACCCATCGCAAGCGGAGGATTGGAAGGTGACCGCATTTATTACCGGAGCCGCAAAAAGCAATACCCTGCGCGTATTGTTTAAACCCGCTATTTCGGATTTCTCGGTGAATTTCTCACCAGATTCCAGACACGTACACATAGGCCCCCTACAAAGTTTTATGGGCCAACAGGTACCCGATGGTATCATGGTACGGCTTGATATCATGAACGCTGATGGAAAGCAACTTGAACAAAAGCGGGCCAGTTCGAAAAAAGGAACAACATCGTTCTATTTGCCAAAGACTTATTTCACAGCGGGATCCTACAGGATTAAAGTATCGGTTGCAGGACTTGCAAAAACATTTCAAATACAGTTAGATGAACATGAAATTGAATAAAACATTCTATCGAATTTTCTTGATCGTGTCTTTCATCGGGGTCAATGCGTTAATTGTTTCGGGCATAAGTGCCGTATTATCCTATCTCAATAGTGGGGCCGATCGTACCTCCATGCTACATTTAGAAGTTGCCATGGAAGAGGTATACCTCCCTAAAATGGTTTGGAACGGTCTTGAAAACCCGGGTAGACCTATGGAGCAACAAACATTGAGCGAATTGGAGAAAGACTACATGAGTGCTTGGCATGTGCGCAATATCGCCTACATGAAGAACGACCCGTATGGGATTGAAGATTTTTATACCGATAGTGCTCGAGTGCGGCTATATGAGCAAATAGATTTAAACAAAAAAGGGGGAAATTGGTTCAAAAGCACCACGCTGGCACACCACCCGGAGTTGGATTTTTACAGTCAGGACGGTACGCTCGTAGTCTTGACCGACCGTGATGTAGAGCAGTACAAAGAAGTATATGAAAAAGAAACCTTGCTCTATCGGCAAAAAGATACGCTGAGTTATCAGGTAATGTTACTCTTGGAAGATGGCTTTTGGCGTATACGGCACCTAAAAGCGCTGAACGAACCGGTAAAACTAACCTCCCAAAAAAGGTTCGATAGCGAAATCGATATGGGCTTTTTAAATAAGATAAAAGGGGTGAACTACTACCCGCAAGCCTCCCCTTGGGATACCTTTGGGAAAAAGTTCGATTCGGTCAATATTGAAAATGATTTTGAACGTATTCGTGAAATGGGGCTTAATACCATTCGGGTTTTCATACAATACGAAGATTTTGGGAAAGCAAACGTTCCCTTTAAAAAGCTACTCTTACTTCAAAAAATGTTGGATTTGGCGGCTAAAAATAAATTGAAGGTAATGGTAACGCTGTTCGACTTTTACGGGGACTATGATATTACGAACTGGACATTGACACAAAGGCATGCCGAGGCTATTGTCGAGGCGGTGAAAGATCATCCAGCATTGCTTGCGTGGGATATCAAGAACGAGCCAGACCTGGATTTTGATTCACGCGGACGGGAACGGGTATTGTCGTGGTTGGGTATGATGTTGGAAAAGGTAAAGCAGTGGGACCCCGTGCATCCCGTAACGGTTGGCTGGTCGAGTCCGGAAGCAGGTAAGGAGCTCTCCGCGAAGGTCGATTTTGTTTCTTTTCATTACTACAGGAAGCCCGAAGAGTTTTTACAGGCTTACAACCAATTAAGAGAAGCAGTTCCCGGAAAAACACTGGTATTGCAGGAATACGGGTTCTCGAGCTATAGTGGCATTTGGAATGCCTTTAGAGGTGGTGAAGAAGAGCAAGCGGTGTACTACGCAACGATGCAGGCCAGTCTCGAGCAAAATGAAATACCCTTTCTTTTTTGGGGGCTTCACGATTTTAAAAAGATTCCGACATCGGTGGTCGGCCGTTTACCATGGCGTAAAGAGCGGCAAAAATATTTTGGAGTCTTTACGCAGCATGGAACGACAAAACCTGCCTATTCCTATTTATCGGTCAAAGAATAACTTTGACAGACACGCTTGGATCTTGTTTTAATCAGTGAAACCATATCGAGTCTTGGGATAGAAAAACTGTATTTGCGGGCTGTTAAAAATAGCTGGTCAAATCCCAACGTTTACAGTCAGGGCTTGCCCTAGGGAGTTTACTTTAAGAGGTGAAGGTAATGGGGAGGACCATCTAAGGCGCCTCTAATCTTTCCAAGATCGGGGGGTATGTTCTTTTACTCGATAATCGAGATTTGAATGCTCCGACGCTTGCGTCGAAATCAAAATTGAATTTCCTATGAATGCCTCGTAGGCTTGTCACGCCTTCACGTAGCCGTTTTTGGTGGACGAAGGCCCCAAGGTTCTTTACTTATGTGCTTCGTATGATGCAAATCTGGCCTACAGTCTTCGTAAAAACTTCCTTTTGTAAGTATGGTACAACTTGGTCTATAGAAGGTTGTCTTTACTTTTTTCCACAAAAAAAAGGAACGGTGTATGGAAACCGCTCCCTTTTTGAAACTAACCAAAATACGTCATTAGGCGGTCTCCAATTTCTTGGCGACCTTAGGAACGTTCAAATCGAAATTATTGTTTTTTGCGAATTGAATAGCTTTAAAGAATTCTATATACCTTTTGGTGATATCGGACATGGGAAGCGAGCAAGCGGCGCGGTAGTTTATTTTTCCCAAATGCACCCGGTAAGGTTCGTTGCATATTATTTTTTGAATCGCGTCTGCCAAGGAGGCGGCGTTCTCGGGTTCGAAGAACTCACCCTTATAGCCTTCTTCCCTCACCAGAATACTAAGGTCTCCCAAATCGGGAAGTGCCACGGCGTTTCCATAGCTCCCTGCTTGGTGTAAAACACCGGAGCTTCCAGTGGTAGAGGTGTAGGGGAAAACAGTAACGGCACTATCACCAAAAATTTGGGGTACTTCTTCCTCGGCTACATAGCCCGTAAAACGTAGTTTTTCTACATGGGCATATTTTTTGGCTACTGCATCTAGGTAACCTGGTGTATTTGGGCTGTCGGTACCGGCGATTACAATTTCGATATCCTCCTGTGATCTTTTTCTAATCAGTTCCACGGCTTCGATAAGCACTTCCACTTTCTTATAGGTGCCGAATTTTCCAAAAGCCATTACCTGTTTGGGTCCTTCCGGAAGTTGATAGTTTGGCTCAGGCGGCGTTTCAAACGCCCCATGGGGTATCAAGGCAATATTTCTGGCCTTGTATTTTTTTTCCAATATACCTACATATTTGCTGATGGTGACAGCTAGGACATCTGAAGAAAGTACAAACCTCGTGAGGGTACTACCGATAAAGTTGTACGCACGTTGCAGAAGCTTGTTTTTGGTAAAACCGGCATTTTCCAGATCTACTTGTTCAAGTATGTTGTGTAAAAGAGAAATGGTAGGAATACTCCTTAGCTTACAAATCCAAGGTAACAGCAGTCCTAGTGCCGCAGGTATTTTTTTATCGCCGAATTTCAGAAATTGTAGGTTGAATAGTACTGCGTCGGGTTTCGTCTTGGTAAGTGCGCTGTTAATACGAAAGAGGTTCGCGTAATTGTTAAAATCCCAACACGCTTCTACGGTTATTTTGCATCCATTTTCCGTAAAGTCCAAGTCTTTTTCACCGACTGTTCTATCACATATTAAAATAATCTCGGTTACATCCTTTTGCAACCGAAAGTGTTTTACCAGATGGTAACCGTATTCGGTCAGGGTTACTTTGCTGGGGGGGTATGCAGTTACGATGGCTAGTCTCATGGTTTAGATTTAATGGTTCGTTTATTAAATGTTTTCAAGGGTTTTTGTTTTTTTAGTCAAAAAGTAGCCTAGTTGTGCGGTCAACAACACCAACATGGCAATGATTTGCATTTGCACAACGGTTTCCAGACTATCGTGGAACCATGCGACCAATGCTATCTGCGAGATTCCCAATAGCCCTGATAGTACCACCGGTACATATTGGTCTAGCGATAAAAAGTAGTACGCAAAGATATTCGATACGGCAAAGAGCGAAGTCGCAAGGGCATACTGCCATAACAGACCGGCCATTGAAACATAGTCTTGCCCAAACATTAAGGTGATAATCAGTTCTGGAAAAAGGGAACAGACGAGTACAATGCATAGAGATAGCCCCCCAACGTAAGAAACATATTTTAAAAGAACCGGGGCGGTGGCTTTTCCTTCTTTTTGTTTCTCAACAACCTTGGGTAATAGCAACATCACGAACATCCAAGCTGCGAAATAGACCACCCTCCCGATCAAAGCCAAGGAAGCATATAGTCCTGCATTGGTAGCGTCAAAATAATGTTTTACCAACAATACGTCGCTATTGTTGATAATGATCTGTGTAAGTTCATACCCCGCCGTTAGTAACATGAAATTGGAAACCTGTTTGGTGTTACTGGCTTTTAAGGGTTCCACCGTTTTCAGTGATACCCCTTTTGTGGCCGATGGAAATAGACCAAAAAGAAATGATACAAAGATGCCAATGGCTACCAGGGTGCCTGGCTCCCATGGCAAGAGGTAAAGTAATACCAAGGTCAGTAATAACCGACTCCACATTTCTGATTGGTAGGTAAGCGATAGATTTTTAAATTCCTGTTTTCCCTGAAAAGTACCGCGATTCACACTCATGAAGAGATACAAGGGAATTCCCAAGGCGAATATGATAAACATCCACTGACTTTCGGTGTGGAACACCCGCTGCATATTGCCTGAGAAAAGTATAACTACCATGGCGACCAAAAGACCAAAGAGAACTGCTTTTTTGTACATGCCGGTTCGAAAAGTTTCCCATTGATCACCTTTGAAAAGGATGGAAAATTTGGCACCGGTAAGTTGAAAGGTCATGCCAACAAAGGATACTGCCAACAATAAGGTAATCAACAGTGCAGCCTCGGCAAATGCGGCCGGACCCAATAAACGGCCCAACAGCAGGTTATAGAGGTAGTTGCCTCCGTTCACGACAATAACACTGCCCATGAACAATTGTTCGGGAGATACCCTTTGTAAGTTAATTCGGAGTAGGTTCATTTTAAGTCGTTCAAATTCGGTCTGGACTAAGGATATAGTAGGTTTTGGTTTTTGTCATTACCGGTGAAATCGCTTTGTTCTCCTGACCGATAATAATCAAGGCCTGATTACTGCGTGCCGCAGATTGATAAAGTTGTTGTAAGCGATAGGTGGCACCTTCATCAATGTGATGAACCCGTTCCAGATTAAGAATAACACGGTCGTCTTTCATGGGCATAACCCGTTCCATATGCCGATACAATATGTTAGCGTTGCTAGTGTTCAACTCCCCTGTGACGGAGTAAGTTCCCAATACTTCTGTAATTTGTAAGGCCATAGTAAAAAAGTTTTAGAGTTTAAAAGTCCTTTGACATAGGACTAGGTATTAAACGTAAATTCTATAATTTATTGTAGGAAAAGTACTATATTCGATAAATAGTAACTGGTGAGCGCCTATATTTCCTTATATTTTGTTGTATTCCAATTTGGTTTTTGCCTTTCTCCATATTATTGATACCAATCATGGGTTTTTTGGTTTTAACCAGTAAATGAGATAATTCTTTCGGCATTCCCATTGTAGAATGACCCGATCGAAATCGATAACCTAAGGTTGTTATAAACATGGTTTGGTTGTTTTCCAAGCCTTGGAATAATAGATACTACGGTTCGGATCATGATAACGATACGATGGGTGCTCATTTGCTCTGCTATGTAATAAAAATAGACCATGCCGGCTATTTATGTCATTGAGGATTTTGATTGTGAGGTCTATATGTGGTATTCGTAGCTTAAATATCTGGCAATCTGCTTCTCTTTTAAGCTTGCTGTAGACGGTTGGTCATTTGCTATAGGCGAAAGGTCATTTTCGCACTTCCGGTTTGTTTTGACCCTAGGTATTTTTATATCATGCTTTCCGCACTAATAAATAGGTAATTTATGCGTTGTATAGATGTAGTATAAATCTTACCAAATATGTATTATAGAAAAATTTGCCTTTGCTTGTTTTATTTTATGGCTTTTTCAGTAGTGGCCCAGAACAGTATGGAAGCCGGTTTTCGTTTTTTGGAAAAGGGAAGTTTTGAAAAGGCCGAAGCCTTTTTTGATGATTACCTGCAATCAGATCCCGATAACAAAACAGCGCTCATTTGCTATGGAAGGGCGGTGGGTCTGAGCGGAAATCCACAAAAGGCGACCGATTTGTTTGCCGGACTCCTCGAAACCTACCCAAAAGATTTTGAAGTACAAATCAATTACAATGAATCCTTTTTATGGGATAAGAAATATGAAGATGCCAAACCTTTGTATAAGGAGTTGGTGGCACGATACCCTGATAACTTTGGGGCGGTGCTGGGATATGCAAATACCCTGAGCAACTTAAAAGAGTATAAAAGAGCCTTGGAATGGGTCGAAAAGGCATTAACCTTGCAACCCGGTAATGAGAGTGCCAAGGTGTCGAAAAAGTATATGCACCTTGGTTATGCGAATACTTTTGTGAACAATCAGGAATATGCCCGGGGAAAGGAATTGCTAAAAAAGGTCTTTGTCGATTTTCCAGAAGACCGCGATGCCTTGTTGAATTTGGCCAATGTTTATTTGATTACCAAAGAAGTAGATAGTGCCAAAGCTACGTACAAGCGCTTTGCGACATCTCCAAAAGATTCGATTACCGCTTTGAACGGTATTGCGCTGGCCGAACATATCGGAGAGTCTGAAAAAGAGGCTTTGCGTGTCGCAAAGCAGGCCAAGAAAAATGTAAGGGATTTGGAAGATCTAGAACTTACCGAAAGAACCTATGACCGGTATGTACAGGCGTTGATCTGGAATCGGAAATTTGGTGAAGCGCGCAGACAAATAGATAGTTTGGCCGGCGCCCATCCCAATCGCAACTGGGTATTGGCTTTGAAAGCGACCCTGGGCATGTACACGGGGGATTTTAAAACCAGCCTAACAAGTTACGATACTATCTTAGTGAACGATAGTACCTCTTTCGATGGTAATTTGGGAAAAGCGAATGCCTTGTTCGCATCTGACCGAACCGTTGCGGCCTACCAAGCGGCCTTTAAAACATTGGAAATTTATGAGAACCAAAAAGATGCGCTCAGTTTTATCGAAAAATTAAACGTGTTACATACGCCCATAATAGAAGAGCAAGCAGCCTATACTTTTGATAATGGTGATAACGTTGCCTTTTCTACCAATACTACCGTAGCGGTTCCCCTTTCTGCCAAGTTTCGCACTACGGTTTCCTATCAATACCGTAACACCGAGAACACCGTGACTTTGAACAAAGCGAATTCACATGTGTTCTTGGCCGGGTTTCAATACAAACCGTTTCCAAATACCCAGCTGAAAACGATTGTGGGATTAAACAATTCCCGCTTTATGACCGAAGCATATACACAGCCCGTTTTTGATACCAAATTGGCCCTGAAACCATACAAACTGCAAAATCTGGAACTAGGTTACCAACGAGAAGTACAAAGTTTCAATGCCGACCTGATCGAGCGGGAAATCGTAATGAATCATTACGGACTCAACTACAATCTTGGAACCAACTTTAATTTGGGATGGTATACGCAATTGATGCATACGCAACAAACCGATAGCAATACCCGCAACCTCTTGTTTACCTCATTGTACTATAACTTGTTTCGCAAACCGGCCTTAAAGATGGGGGTGAACTATCAATACATCAGTTTTGCGCAGCAAGTACCTACCATTTACTTTAGCCCTGAGCAATACCAAGCATATGAGCTTTTTGCCGACTTTCGTGGTGCGTTCTCAGAAAAAACCAATTTTTGGGCAAGTGCCGCCACGGGATTGCAACAAGTAGAGGAAGATCCGCAAACGACCATTTTTCGAGCTGAGGCCGGATTAAAGCACCAATTTGGGAAGCGCTTGAGCGGGAACCTCTATGGTAAATATAGCAATATCGCCTCGGCCACCGCAGCCGGTTTTGAGTTTACCGAGTTGGGGCTTAAAATAAAGTGGTTGTTGGCAAAGAGGCCTTTGTTTTATGAGAAGATTGAAAAATAAATCATATAGCCCATTAAGAATAAATTGCTTCATCGTACTACATATTTCCTTCGCGGTATCCTATATTGGTCATCTTTTTAACAGCATACAGCTAGATTTAAACAAAAACGCAAATACCTATAGCTTTGTAAAAGTTGGGCCTAACACCGATAACCGTAATCGCTTCAACCTCTTCATAACAAAAGAGTTATCTAAGAATAAAACCAAAAGAATGGCCCCACTAACGTGGGGCCATTCTCAAAGAAACCTAAAAAAGAAGCTCCCCCGAACCCAAATATAAAGGGGGAGCGATCTTGGGGGAATTGCCTACATGTTTTGCAACAAGGTTACGCTATAGTTGATACAAAAAGATTGTGAAACACATTCATAGGCTCGTTGTCATCCCCGACATTACAAAGCCTATTTACAACTACATGGGCTTGTCTTTGTTCCACAATCAAAACAGTTTTAATGGTATTGATAAACGCTGTTTTGTAAAGTGCTATGTTCGGTCAACGGTAATTCCAAGTGTTGTGAAGCAATCAGTAGACCGTTGGTTGTTACTTTTTAACCCTAGGAGTACTGATTTATAATACGCCTATCAAGGATAAAAAAGTACATATCATTACCGAGGTTAATACGCTCATGAGTCCGGTAATCAAAGTTCGTAAGGTGTTGTTCAATAAAAAGGAAGCTTTCATAACAATAGTATTTAGAGTTGATATTATTTTTAGAGTCACTCCAAATATACTGGGGATTGTTGCCGGAATCTGGGCAAGTACGGTCGGTAACGTATTACTGTAGACCAATGGTCGGTTTTGGTAGAATAACCAAACTGAAGGTTATAGAAGATTTAAGCGGCGCATGAGTTCAGGCCGGTTCGAACGACTAATGGGAACCACGTTCTTCGCGATCAATACACTGTTGTCCTCAATGTCGATAATCTTGGTAAAGTTGATGATGTATGACCTATGGATTTGTAAAAAGGTTTTTTCGGGTAGTTTTTCCTTGATGCTCTTAAGGGTATTGTGCACGCGATAGTCTTCTGTATCAGTTTTTACTTCAATGTAGTCGCCTTTTGCCTCGATCAACAAGATGTCATCTATTTTTAACTTAATCAATCGACGGTCGATGTTGATGTAAAGGTCCTTTTCGGTATCGGAGGCGACGTTCTCAGCTTTTGAAACAGGGCGTACCGCTGTGTTCTTAATTTTTTGAATCGACTTTTCGAAACGCTCTAGGGTAATCGGTTTTACAAGGTAATCTACAATCGCTTCGTACTCGTAAGCAGCAATGGCAAAGTTGGTGTCCGAGGTGGTCAAAACTATTTTTGGTGGATTCTTTAAGGTTTGCACAAAATCGACCCCTGTGAACCCTGGCATGTGAATATCTAGGAAGACTACATCGATGTTTTGTTGGTTGAGAAACTTAAGGGCATCGATGGCATTGTCGAACTCCTCGATAACATCTAGGTCTGGCACTTGCTCACATAATTGGGAGACTACGGCCCGGGCCGCTGCCTCGTCGTCTATAATGATGCAGGTCATAATCAAATGGTTTTAAGGTAGCGCGTAATCGTATCCAGGATTTTTCTAAAATCAAGATCCTGTTTCATATTACCGAGCTGTAGCTGTTCTTCATATTCAACGGCAAAAGCATAGGCTTTTTCCATGCTTAGAATGTTAAATTTGTGCTTTAGCTTATGAACAATTTCTGCAGCGGCCCTCGGTTCGTCTTGTCGTACATGTTGTAAATAAGTGGCAGCCTCATCCGGAAACTCTTGCTTGATAATTCGAATGAATTTTTGCTCAAAGTCTCCATCGCCCGCGGCAAGGGTTCGAACATAGTTTAGATTTGGGCGTTCTTGCATAGCTATTTTTTTAAGGTAAAGTGAAAAGTGGTTCCTTGACCAACAGTACTATCCAACCAAATAGTGCCTTCGTGTAGGTCGATAATTTTTTTTACGATGGAAAGGCCTATACCGGTTGAGCGTTCGCCATTCCCGATCGATTGAAATATTTTAAAGATTTTTTCATGGTATTCTTTGGCAATACCGATACCGTTGTCCTTGATGTTGAACTGCCAATACTTCTTGGTCTCTTCCGAGCTGATTTCGACCAGCCCCGGATCTGCTTCAATATGAACTACGGCATTCCCGATCAAATTTTGAAACAACTGATATATTTTAGTACGGTCTGCGAGTAAGGTCGGTAAAGGATTCATAATAACTACCTTCACATGTTCGGGAATAAAAATGGTCTCACGAATTTCGTTCACCACGAGGTTCAGATCTACCTGGGTATGTTCCGAGGTATCTTGGCTAATACTGGAGTATTTTAAGATACCGCTGATGAGGCGGTCCATACTCTCTACCTTTTCTTGCATTTGTTGTAAATTAAAAAGACCACTATCATCAAGTACTTCTTTATAATCTTCGACCAGCCAAGAGGCAAGGGCACTGATCGATCGCAAAGGTGACTTAAGGTCGTGCGATACAATATGGGCGTATTCCCGAAGTCCTTGGTTACTGGCTTCTAACTCACGCAACAACTTTTCTTTTTGTAGTTCCAATTGCTTTTGTTCCGTGATGTCGAGATGTATTCCAATAGAACCTACGGCCTGCCCTGCTTCATCATAGCGAGGCGCCCCACTCACTAGCCAATGCCTCATTCGGCCATTTTTATGGGCCACCCGTACCTCATAGGAGTCAGATTTGCCCTGTAACCGTTTTTTATTTTTCTCTTCAAGCAAGTCGCGCTCAATCAGGTTCAGCACCTCCGAGGCCTTTTGTCCTACCAGTTCGTTTTCGGCAAAACCGCTCATCTTACAAAAACTATGGTTTACCATTTGTATGGTGTCCTCCAAATCTACCTCGATGAGCCCCAAGTTCATATTGGCGATGATGCTGCCATATTTTTCTTTTTGGGCCTCCAGATTGCGTTTGTAGTTTTTTCGCAGGGTCACATCCTGGTACGTCCACAGGTGTCCTTTATAAATACCTTTATTGAAAATGGGAATATAATCACGTTCCAAAATACGGCCATCTACCATTTCCAATTCATCTTTCAACACTACTTTTCGAGCTTTTAGTACCTCCTCGATACGGGCGACAAAACCAGTTGGGTCTTTGAAGTATTTCATATGCTCTTGGGCAGCATTGCTGCAGTCTGCACCTTTTAAGGTTTCCGGAGCCACCGGGATATGGAACAAATCGCAGAACATTTGATTGGTCAATGATATGGTGCGATGCTCATCTTCTAAAAGTACGCCGGTCTGCAGATTTGAAATGAGGGAAGCCAGTCGATTTTCCGAGGCCTTTAACTGTTCCTCGGCTTCCCGTTCCTTGGTGATGTCCTCAATCAGCGCAACTTGATAATCGACCTTGCCGTCTTTGTTTTTTACGGCACTCACCGTGGTCTTGGCGAACAAGGAACCACCATCTTTTCGAATATAGTTTTTGACTATGGAAAAGGTGTCCAATCGCCCCTCGTTCATTTGCTCGATCAACTGAATGCTCTCTTGGTTCCTTTCCGGTCCTGTGATATCTGCGACATGTAGTTGTTTTAGTTCGTACTCCGAATAGCCCAAAAGCTTCTCAAAGGCGGGATTCACCTTTATAATTTTGCCTTTTACGGTAAGTGCTATGCCCAAGGGAGAATTGCCGACAATAATATCAAGTTGTCGTTTCTGTTCGTCCAATAGCTGTCGTATCTCGGTTTCGTTGGTTATATCACGGATGATGCCCTGGGCGGCAATCGGTTTTCGTTCCGAATCATAGATCAAGCTACTGTTGATCTGCACCCATTTCTCGGTGCTGTCTTTTGAGAAAATCTTAGCGCGGTAGTTCTTAAGGGTGCCCACTTCCAACAGCGATTGAAAAGACTCCCAGGTATATTGGATATAATCAGGATGTACGAGTTGTCGCAAGTTCAATCGTTCTATCGTATGGTCGTATCCCAAGAATTCCTTGGCCGACTGGTTCATGTTGATGACGTTGAAGCTTAAATCCATCACCACATAAGGGTCAATGATATTGATGAACACCCCATCGAGTTCCGATGTTTTTTCGTTCAGTAGGTTTTCTAATTTGCTGTTCGCTTCTTTTAGGTGGTGGGTAACATCATACAGTTCCTTGGATTTTTCTTCCAGGATTTTTTCTGCTTGGATGCGGGCCTTTTTCTGCCGCTCCAAGGCTTTTCTTAGAAGTAATACTTCTTTTTCAGCCATTTTGAACGACATCAAATTTTACTTCTGTGCCATCTTCCTTCAATAACTCGTACGAGATGATCGCACTCCCGTTAAAATGGGCGAATGTTTTTTCGATGAGCCCTTGGGCCAAGCGGTACAACCCTCTAGAGGAGCAATAGATCATGGAGATAGAGGTATCGGTCTTTTGCAAAATTTTGAATGTAGGCAGTTCCGCATCGGGATATAGCTTTTTTACATGTACGTGAATATGGTCCTCTATGGAATAAAGCAGCCCCAGGGGGGAGTGATAGCTTTGAATAACTTCGGGATGTGCCTTTCCCAAACTATCGAAAAGGTAGAGTCCGAATGTGTAAATGAGGTCTCCTGCAGCGATTTGAGTTTCTTTGCTCAGTTGCGTAATCAGACTTACCATCTCATTAAAATCATAGGTGCCAACAGAGGTGTAAATGCCTTCCGAGGCGAGGTGACCATTTTCAATGATGGTATCGACCATCTCAAGACCGAATTTCGACTCGACCATCTCCATAAATTCCGTAAACACAATGCCTTTCATGCTAGGTATGATTTGGGAAGCGAAAAGTAAGAAAAGTAATACGGTCTGGATAATTTTTGTTGTGAAATGCTGTTTTTTGTTAGGCTTTGACCAATTCGTTGATGTTCCAATAGGAGAGTACCGTTTGTAGTTTTAATTCGTAGTCCTCGTATTTGAGAGGTTTGATAATGTATCCTGCAATTCCAATTTTGTAACACTCCAATAAATCAGCTCGGTTCTCTGAAGTGGTCAGAACAATAGTCGGTAGGTATTTCAGCTTTTCGTCGGCCTTTACTATCTTCAGAAATTCGATACCGCTCATTCGAGGCATATTCAGGTCTAATAGGATAATATCGGGAAGGTCATTGGGAGCTTGCAATAGGGACAAGGCTTCTTCACCATTTTTTGCTTCGATGATACTATGTTTTAATTGCAGTTTTGATACGGTTCGTTGTAATTTCATGGTTTCGATGGTATCGTCTTCTATCAGCAGAATATTCATGGGTTCCAAAGTTCAAATTAGCATGCAATATTCCTACATAACGAATAATATGAGAGGGAAGTGTAGACGAATGGAAATTTACTGTCGGCGAATGGTGTTTTTCTATGGACGGCCTTTTTAAAGCCTGGATCATTCTTTTGTATGATTTCCTTTAGAATCTGTAAATTGAAGGATGTTTTATTAAAACCAACATCAACCTTATGAGAACCGACCTTTCAAAAAACTATCTTGGAATTCTTTTGCCTTTACTGCTGTTCCTTGGTATTTCGTGCAAACAAAAAATCGAAAAACAGCCTGAACCGGACAAAAATACGATGGTAGATTCTATGCAGACTTATGTGGAATATCATCCGAAATCGACAGATATTGCACTTTCCCGAACAGAATACGCAGAACGGTTATACGGGTTTTGGCTAGGCCAGTGTATTGCGAACTGGACAGGCCTGGTGACCGAAATGGATAAAATCGGAATTCCGAACCAAGAGGGAAAAGGAGCCGGATTTTATACCCGGGCCGATTGGGGGCAACCCGATCAGCCCAATCTTTGGGGTTCGAACAACTATTCTGACACTATTGGTTTTCTCTTTGCCGACAAGGATAGTATTTGGGGGGCCGATGACGATACTGATATCGAATACATCTACCAAGAGTTACTGTACCGTCATGGAACCAGTAGATTAACAGGGTCGCAGATTCGAGAAGGGTGGTTGCGGCATATCAAGACCAAGGAAGAGAATTATTTGTGGGTATCGAACGAACGGGCGTTGAAATTGATGCAGGAAGGACACGAACCACCGGCAACGGGAGCACCTGAAAACAATCCGGATTATGAGATGATCGACGCACAACTGACCACAGAGATTTTTGGTTTTTTTGCCCCGACCAGGCCCGAAGTGGCCTTGCAAATGGCCCATTTGCCCATTCGCAATGTGGCGCGGGAAAATGCGGAATGGATTTCCGAATTCAACGTAATCATGTATGCCTTGGCACCTTTGGCCGACTCGACCAAAACCATTAAAGAGAATCTGCTACAGATGGCAACAGTGGCACGAAAACGACTGCCCGATGACTCGTATTCGGCAAAGATGTTCGACTTTGTTCAAGGGCAGTACGAATCAGGAGCTACTTGGGAAGAAGCACGGGATGGCCTTCATGAAAAGTATCAGATACGACAAGAAGATGGCTATTTGTGGGCTACCAAAGAGCCGGGGTGCAATGGTTGTTTCGCCGCGGGAATTAATTTTGGGGCCAGTATCGTAAGCTTGTTGTATGGGGAAGGCGATATCAGGGAAACGATAAAAATAGGAGCCCTATGTGGATGGGATTCCGATAACCCTACAGCTACTTGGGGAGGTCTCCTCGGTTTTATGCTGGGTAAGAAGGGGGTCGAAAAGGCCTTTAATCGGAATTTTTCCGAGAAATTCAACATTCACCGAACCCGTATCGGTTTTCCGAACAATGGCATCGATACCTTCGAGCATATGGCCGAAAAAGGAATTTTTATTATTGATAGGGTCGTTCAGGAAGAACTCGGCGGCGGCGTCGATTTGAAGAAGGATGTTTGGTACATTCCGCAAACGGACTACCAAATAGAACCTGGTTCTTGATGGGAAGCACCCCTAATCTATTTGCTCCAATAACCATAGGCCGCGCTGGTTTCCGTGGTCAAAGGTCCCGTTTTGCCACTACAAAGTGATATACAAAAATGAGGATGGCAAGAGCTGCTTTTTAGGGATAATGGACTGTGGCCAGTTCTTGACCATGTAACTATGGAGCACCCCAAACAAGAAACATTTTTTGGCCCTTCTGATGAGACCTTGACCGTATAGGTATTGTAGCTCAAAAATGGGGACTGTGGGCCATCTTATTACCATGGAGATTAAAAAAGATACTTTCTTATCTTTAGATTGTGAACATTTTAAAGTACTTATACAAGTACTGTTGCCATTTATATAGGTTTTTGGGCTTTATCTCTTACCCCTACGGGCGCATGTAATTTTAAAACAACATAATGAACTCGATTTTTACCTGGTTTTTTGCCCTTAGTATTTCGATGTCCACCTTGTGTGCCGCGCAGGAATTCGGGAAGTTACATATCAAAGAAAAAGTAGATGTATACACAACGCTTGCACGCGAGCCAATGATTGCGGAACACCCTAACGGGGCATTATTTCTCACGGGGTATAGGAACGCTGGCTCCGCTCCACAATTGTGGAAAAGTATCGATAATGGAACTTCTTGGAATAAAGTCGAAGTCGGGGACATCTCGACCGGCGCGGACGGGAATTCTGATGTAGACCTTGCTATAGATAGCGATGGAATCATATATCTGGCATCCATGAAGTTTACTAAAATACCCGATGACATTACTGGGTTTGATTTTTCAACAATGAAGGGACAAAACATCACAATTGGTGTTAGCAAAGATGTAGGAAAAAGCTGGAAATGGACCTATTTGTCGCAGAGCGATTACGATGACAGACCATGGGTCAAAATTGCCCCTAACAATGATGTGCATATAGTTTGGAATGATGGGAAAGGAATCCGGCACATGTTAAGTGCCAATAAGGGAGACACTTGGCAAGAATTATCGAAAGTTAACCCTAAAGGAGGCTCCAGTCATTTTAGTATTGGCCCCAAAGGCGAACTAGCGGTTCGTGTGGCACCGCTATCGGCATCTGGCAATCAGTTCGATGAAGGAGTGGATTTGATAAGACTAAGCCTAGATCGGGCTACATCATGGACAAACGTTCAATTACCTGGCAATAGAGATTGGACCGTAGACGCTAAAAAAGGAATATTAAGATGGGTAGAGCCTATTTGTTGGGATAGCAAGAGTAGACTCTACTATTTGTGGAGTGAGGGCAAGTCACTGAAATTAGGGATATCGGACGACTATGGAAAGAATTGGAACGTACAGCTTATCGAGGAAAGCGATAATCAAATTTATTATCCATATATGACCATCACTGATGATATCATTAGTTGTACTTGGGTATCGGGATTTGGGGAAAGCCTACGACATCACGCATCGGTACTAAAATTAAATACAAACGAAAATACGATGTATCGCTTAAGTCCATTAAAGTTAGATATTTGGTCAAGATTCGAAGTAGGGGATTATCAACGCTCTACTGGGGGTGAATATTTCCCGATGATTTATCTATCTGATGGGGATTTTGGGTTGGCTACTCCGATACAAAATAGAAAAGAAAATCGTTTTGGCTTTACTTGGTGGCGGATCAATGTCGAATAGCTTTTCCAATATGGAAATTCATTCAAATCAAGTGAGATCAATTATCTATTTTATGTCTATAAAATAGAGGATGTACTGATTCAGTTAGCGTTACAATACAGACGTACTTATAAAGCGACTTTTATTGAAAAAGGGGGTATTTGTCGTTTTTTTTGATGTTTTTAACCAATATCTGACCTTGAATTTAATCTCAGCATAGCATTTGCCTTCCAATAAGAAATAGTAAAAAGAGATGATTATGAAAACGACATTACTTATTAAGGAGATTTATTTGGAAGGATTTAGAAATTTAGGACATTACCTACTCAAAAACTATATGAAAGCATTCGCATGGTTCAGTTTTTGTCTGGTTGCCGTAGGGCTCTATGCACTATTGTTTAGGATGATAACGGGTTTTGCCTTTTAATTGAATTTAGAAACTGTGAATTGATTTTTTCAAATACCACGAATAAAAGCCTTTAGAGAGTATCCTAAAGGCTTTTTTTAAATATTATATATTGGAATATATCCTATTTATTGGAAATAATCCATATATTAGCTATCCTTTTTAGGCTAACCATGACCAAAACCATCTTACATATTGATTTGGATACGTTTTATGTATCGGTAGAACGACTTCTTCATAGTGAACTGGGTACCAAACCTTTGTTAGTAGGCGGCACAGGAGATCGTGGGGTCGTAGCGGCTTGTAGCTACGAAACCCGTGGCTTCGGAGTGCATTCGGGTATGCCCATGAAAATGGCAAAAGAGCTTTGTCCCGAGGCAATGGTTATTCGGGGCAATGCGGGCACTTACAGTCGATACTCAGATATGGTCACGGATATTATTAAAGAGAAAGTACCCCTTTTTGAGAAATCCAGTATTGATGAGTTCTATGCCGATCTTTCAGGTATGGACCGTTTCTTCGGGGTATATAAATATGCAACCGAGTTACGACAAAAGGTGATTGATGAGACCGGACTGCCTATTTCGTTCGGGTTATCGATCAACAAAGTAGTTTCAAAAGTAGCTACCAATGAAGCAAAGCCCAACAATCAGTTAAAAATCGATCAGGGGTTCGAGAAGCCTTTCTTGGCACCTCTCTCTATAAAAAAGATTCCCATGGTAGGCGATAAGACCTATCAAACCCTTCGCAATCTGGGGTTGCGACAGGTGCGTACCGTTCAAGAAATGCCCATAGATGTGATGCAGCGTGTTCTCGGTGCCAATGGGGCGGTTATTTGGAAACGCGCCAATGGAATGGACGATACCCCCGTGGTTCCCTTTTGTGAGCGAAAGTCAATTTCAACCGAACGTACTTTTGACCGTGATACCATCGATGTGCATCGCTTAAAAGGGGTGTTGATTGCCATGACCGAGAACTTGGCCTACCAATTGCGAAGGGGCGAAAAGTTAACGGCCTGTATCACGGTAAAAATTCGGTATTCCGATTTTAATACCTATTCCAAGCAAATACGTATTCCTTATACCAGTGCAGATCATATTTTGATTCCTAAAATCCTAGGGGTGTTCAAAAACCTATATAATCGACGGTTATTGGTGCGGTTGGTTGGCATTCGTTTTAGTCATCTGGTCAGTGGTAACTACCAGATCAATCTGTTCGATGATACCGAGGAAATACTGAACCTGTATCATGCCATGGACACCATTCGGGAGCGTTATGGCGACAAAAGTGTTATTCGCGCTTCGGGCCTTGGTGCAAAGACCATTGGCCGAATGCATAACCCGTTCAACGGCTTGCCACCGGTGGTATTGGCGCATCGAAAACAGTAGGCAGTGGCAGTTGGCGGGAAAGGTTGAAGGTTCAAGGTTCAAGGTTGTTTTTTGAATTTGAGTCTGCATTTGAACTTGACACTTGCACTTTAAAAGTCTAACATCTAAAATCTAACGTCTACTATCTACCTGAACTGTCACACATATTACAGCCTTCGTTACGGTACCTTTTCGGAGCTGGAATTGCTGCAATTGGCACAAGAGAACCAAGTGACCCAGTTGGTATTGACCGATATCAATAATACATCGGCCTGTTTGAATTTTGTGCGAAAGGCCCCCGAATTCAATATCAAACCCTTATTGGGCATCGATTTTAGGAACGGGGTCGATTCTTGCTATATAGGAATTGCGAAGAACAACGAAGGTTATTTGGAATTGAACAATTTTCTGTCGGAACACCTGCATCTAGAAAAAGACTTTCCGTCTATTGCTCCCCCGTTCCAAAATGCTTTTATCATTTATCCCTTTGAAAAAGTAGTGCTTCATGAACTAAATACATTTGAACCACATGAATTCATAGGGGTGTCGGTCGCTGACCTACGACGGTTGCGATTTTCAAGGCTTATCAATTTCACTGATAAGTTGGTAGTACAGCAGCCGGTAACATTTCGAAACAAACGTGACTTCAACGCCCATCGTTTGCTACGGGCCATCGATAATAACGTGCTCCTAAGTAAGCTGCCCTCAGCTGAGCAGGCTAGCGAGGGGGAGAAAATGTTTCCTGTTAAAAACCTTGCTGCCGTCTTCGCCGAGCATTCCTTTATTTTGGAAAACACCGAACGATTGATGAATGCCTGCACTATCGAATTCGATTTTTCGCAAGGGCGACAGCCACAAAATCTAAAGACCTATACCGAAAGTAAAGAAGAAGATGCGACACTGCTCGAAAAACTTTGCGGAGAAGGCTTGCCTTACCGGTATCCCGAGCAGGAATGTGCGGTGAGGGCACGTTTGGCCAAAGAATTGGAACTCATTAAAAAAATGGGTTTTGTTTCTTACTTTCTAATCAATTGGGATATCGTTTCCGAAGCGAGGAGAAGGGGGTTCTTTTATGTGGGTCGTGGAAGTGGTGCTAATAGTATCGTAGCTTATTTGCTGCGTATTACCGATGTGGATCCGATGGAACTCGATCTCTATTTCGAAAGGTTCATTAATTTATACAGGGCCAATCCGCCTGATTTTGATATCGATTTTTCACATCGCGATCGCCCGATCATGACCGAGTATATCTTTAAACGTTTTCAGCATGTGGCCTTATTGGGAACGTATGTGACATTTAAATGGAAAGGAATGGTACGCGAGTTGGGAAAAGTATTCGGACTCCCCAAAGATGAAATCGATATACTTTCCGATGGTCGGTTCGAGGCATCCCGTTTGGATGAGGTCTCTTCCTTAGTAGTCAAGTACACGCGATTATTGGAAGGTATGCCGAATTATTTGAGTATTCATGCCGGAGGGATCCTTATCAGTGAAAGACCTTTACACTGGTTTTCGGCGACCCATTTGCCGCCCAAAGGCTTCCCGACCACCCAGTTCGATATGGTCATTGCCGAAGATGTAGGACTGTATAAGTTCGATATTTTAGGACAACGGGGATTGGCCAAAATCAGGGAAACTATGGAAATTTTACAGCGTGACCGACCTGAAGAATTTGCAAAGCTCGATATACACGATGTAAAGGGTTTTAAACGGGACGTCAAAATAAATAACCTGATCAAGACCGCGCAATGTATGGGTTGCTTTTATGTAGAATCCCCGGCCATGCGTATGTTATTAAAGAAATTGGAAGTCGATAACTATTTGGGCCTTGTAGCGGCCAGTTCGATCATACGCCCCGGAGTTGCCAAGAGCGGTATGATGCGGGAATATATTTTACGGCATAGGGATAAGGGCAGGGCCAAGGAGAAGGCCCATCCCATCATGCTCGATATTATGCCAGATACCTATGGGGTCATGGTCTACCAAGAAGATGTCATCAAGGTGGCCCACCATTTTGCCGACCTTACCTTGGGGGAGGCCGATGTCTTACGTCGCGGTATGAGCGGCAAGTTCCGTTCCCGTGAAGAGTTCCAAAAAGTGAAGCAAAAGTTTATAGAGAATTGCCGTAAAAAAGGATATGCCGATGCATTGATTTTTGAGATATGGAATCAAGTTGCCAGTTTCGCAGGCTATGCCTTTGCTAAAGGGCATTCGGCCTCCTACGCGGTAGAGAGCTACCAGACACTGTTTTTACGGGCCTATTATCCATTGGAATATATGGTAGCAGTGCTGAACAACGGAGGGGGCTTTTACCGTTCTGAATTCTATATACACGAAGCTAGGATGCTGGGGGCGAAGATACACCCGCCCTGTATCAATCATAGTTTTGCCTCAAACCGCATTTATGGGAAACAATTGTACCTGGGTTTCGGATATCTCAAGGAACTGGAATCACGTGTCATGGAGCGTATCCTTAAGGAGCGCGAGCAATATGGGAGCTTTCTCTCATTGGAAGATTTTCTGGATCGGGTCTTGATATCCATAGAACAAGTAAGCATACTGATCCGTATCGATGCCTTTCGCTTTACCTGTACGAACAAACACGAGTTGCTTTGGAAGGCTCATTTGTTTTTGGGAAAAAGCGTTCAGATCGATCATCCGAAGCTATTTGCGCCAAAACATCAAGATTTTCAGATTCCGAAGCTTCATACTACCGACCTTGAAATGGCTTTTACGCAATTGGAGCTATTGGGCTTCTGTTTGTGCAGTCCGTTTGAGCTCTTGCAAGAACCTCCGCATAACACCAATGGAAGTAAGGATTTGGAGCGATATCTAAATAAGCATATTGATATTTATGGCTATCTGGTCACGGTCAAGAATACCAAGACCCACAACGGTAAAAAGATGCACTTTGCAACCTTGGTTGATCAACAGGGCGAGGTTTTCGATACAGTGCTTTTTCCTCCTGTAGCCGCAAAATACTTTTTTAGGGGCAAGGGAATATATCGTTTCTATGGAAAGGTCGTTAGCGAATTCGGTTTTCTAAGTATCGAAGTGGTCAAGATGCGTAAGGAAGACTATGTAGTAGACCCTCGCTATGCCGATATGAAGACTGCCAATCGAACCTTGTTTTTGAAAAGAGGTCAAGAATAGTCGAATTACAACACCATTATACCATTGAACTTGTCCTGAGCTTTTGTTGGGAACCGAGATTTTCGGCTTCCCGCCCGTACTGTTTGGGCGTGTTGTGGTTTAAGGAAGGCTTTTTTGAGTAACATAGCCTTGGCCGGGGTTCGGGAAAAGGTAAAATTAGGGTGCCAAATGTGAAAATCACGGATAAAAGAAAAACTCCATTCGAGCTCATTATGTTTAACATGAAATCAGTATCTTTAAACGAAACAGCATAACAGCCACCAAACATGTTTAACTTGGTATATAGGTCCAAGGCCAATCCGGTTTTTAACCAGTCCCAAATACTGGAGATGCTCGAGAGTGCTAGGAATTCGAACAAAGAGAAAGGGATCACTGGCTGTTTATTATATTATCAAGGGGAGTTTATACAGTACTTGGAAGGAAACCAAATTAGGGTACTGCAGCTCTTCGACAAAATCAAGGAAGATTCCCGCCACTCTGATGTGCAAGTGCTCTCTCACGGTCATATCGAATTTCGGGAGTTTGATAAGTGGGAGATGGCCTATGAAAATTTTCTGGGAACCAATCATCAGTTGCAATACCTTATATTGCTGTTAAGCTCCTATATGGATAATCCTCAAAAAGCAATGAGTCTTAACCCGACCTCCAATAGTTTTTGGAACGCCGTCTCCAAATTGCTAAAGGCAAAGTCAACGCAGAGTTACTAACGCGACCCATCGCTTATTCCCATGTGTTTGGGGGAAATTTCACTTTTTCCTATTTCGTCAAAAATGGAGCTATGATGCGAAACTTGCTACCCATACCGATTACGGTATTCTTTTGGTGCTGTTTTGGCGATGATGGATGTAAAACAAGCAATGGTCTGTGCCTAAAAACCGACTCTATGGTACTACCGGATTTGTTCATTGAACCAAGCAAGAATGGACAAAGTCTAATCGAGAACGGCACCTATGGGCTTCGGAGATTCCCATCGAACAAAATGGTTCGATTAGTATCGGAATCGTGTTTTAGGATATTGTACCCGTAACAAATCTAACTTTGGTAAATGTCATCGTTAATGAAGGTGGTTATCAACTCTTTCTTGATCTAAACACTTCGGAACGGGATACCCCCTATAAATCCCTATACAGGACCTTATTTTAGGTTATAACAGATTACACATAATAGAGAGGTAAAAACAGTAGAGGATTTTAAGAAGGGTACGGTTGTTAAATTGGTCGCTTTCGCTTGGGACGAAACTAAAAAGAGTCCCAACATTATTGTTGAGACTCCTTTACGAGAACACTATATGAAAATGAAAAAATTTAACGCTTTGTTTTAATTACACTGTAAACTTACGTCGCGGGTCTCGTTTTGAGAAATAAATGATGTGAAGTCTACAAATACTGTGGTGTGTAACTCGTTTTTTGATGGCTTCGGTACTTTTTTTATTTAATTTTTATGGAAATATGTTCAGGCATGATACTTGAGGTAAAAAAAATGCGTTATACTACTAGTAGAGACACCAGTACTAAATTTAAATGAAACGAATAGCCACCTTATTCTTTGTAACCTTATTCATCATTGCCTGTTCCAAAGACAACGATGATGTTGTAAATGTCGAGTTAGAGGGGCAATGGGAATTGACCGATGTGACCTGCTTCTGTTTTTTCGGGGAAAATCCCAATTTTGAGGCCCATAAGATCCGTTTTGAAGGCAGTAGATTGGAGGTGACCAACACCGGGGAATACGAATTCTTGACCGATGCTGCCGGCACCTATTCTGTAGATGGAAATCTGATTACGTTTTCGAACTCGGCACAATATCGATATGCAATAAACGATAATTTGTTAACACTTACATTTGTTGACGACCCCTTAATCTCAGATGACGAAATCGTCCTTGAATACATCCGGGATTAGCAAAAGACTATTCTTTTCCCAGATAGGCTTTCAAAGCTAGGTACACCCCATTACTCCATCCGAAACCGTCTTGTACAGGATATTCGCCGCCTCCGGCTTCGAGGGCCATATCTTCCACATTGTATTTTTCGACAAATTTTCCTGTGTTTTGATATATCTTTTCATTTAGGGTTATCCACCGTTCCGCAATGGTTTTGGCAAGGTCGTGATGGCCATAGTTCTCGAGTCCTACTACGGTCACCCATTGCAAGGGTGCCCATCCATTGGGAGCATCCCATTGTTCTCCGGTATGGTTTAAGGTAGTTACGACTCCGCCCGGTCTAAGAAAATTTTCTTTCACATAGTTTGCAACTGCGTCGGCTTGGTTTTGATTGGTCATCCCAAAAAATAAGGGATACATCGTAGCCAACGATTTTACACCGGTCTTACGTTGTCGTACCCAATTGAAATCCTCATAAACCCCTTCTTTGGCGTTCCAACAATAGGTGTCAAGAAAATCGGTACGGTTTGCCATTCTGCTCTTAAGAGCAGCTACATAGGCCGCATCGTCTGCATAACAGATGGTCAGTACTTCTTCAAGACCATATAGCAGGTCGTTCAAATCTACGGGAATGATATCGGTAGTTTCAATCGTTTCTATATGTTTTTGGTCGGCAAACCAACGCGAGGTATAATCCCAACCCGATTCCGCCCCAGATCGCAGATCTCGAAACATTTTTTTTCCGCCTTCAACCTTTTTTATTTGTAAGAAGTCTTCCCGATACGATTCCTGTCGTGGGGTATCCCCAGCATCATAATAGCGGTTTACAATACCATTTGGAGTATTTACACAATGTTTGATAGGTGCCTTGGTGGCATGGTCGCCATCCATCCAGAATTCGTATTCGCGTCTTAAGGCCTCTTTGTATTTTTCATAGATAACATCGCCTTTGTGGGTTGCCAACAACTTCACCATTTGGGAGAAAAAAGGCGGTTGCGATCGAGTAATATAGTAGGTTCTATTGCCATTCGGAATGTGGCCAACGGTCTCAATGAGGTGGGCGAAGTTATCTAACATATCTTCAACCAACTGAAATTCATTGCTCTCGACCAATCCGAGCATTGTGAAGTAACTGTCCCAATAGTACACCTCGCGAAAACGACCCCCTGGAACAATATAGGGCTTTGGTAATGCAATAAGGGAGCTACCGTCGTCAACTTCATCGGAGGCTCTCTTGAGAACAGGCCAAAGAGCGTTCACATGTTCCGCCGCGGAGCGGTCGGGGTCCGATTTAAAATCGGAAGAAATAGAAGGTGGAATCTCAAAATGTTCGGCTACAAAGGTTTTTAAATCAAAACCCTCTTCCTTTTTGACCTTGTCATACTTTACCCGTATCTCTTCGTGCGGATATTTGGCGATGCAATCGACAAAGGTTTTGCTGTCGGGAAATATTTCCTGTAGTTGTACATCTATAAACAGATTTCCCAAAAGTACATCTGGGGTTTGTAAAGACTGTTTTTTCGAAGTAACGGACGGCTCCGATGTTTTTGGACTATCGATTTTCTTATCGGCTTCGGTTTTACAGGCCATGCAAAACACCAAAAAGAGGAATAGGGAGTATTTCATAAAGCAGTTAAAGTCGGGTTAGACCTGACCAAAATATCACTTTTTGCTCGATAATCGAGATCAAAATGTTTTTTCCTTTATTGTCTTTTGGACTTTCCCCAGGGGTAGTTTATTGAAATGCAGGGATTCCCGTAATATCTGCACCGGTAATCAATAAATGAATGTCATGGGTGCCCTCGTAGGTGATAACACTTTCAAGGTTCATCATATGGCGCATAATACTGTATTCACCGGTAATCCCCATTCCGCCTAGCATTTGTCGTGCTTCCCTCGCAATTTTGATAGCCATCTCAACATTATTTCGTTTCGCCATTGATATTTGGGCGGTGGTAGCTTTGCCCTCATTCTTTAACTGCCCCAAACGAAATGCCAGCAGTTGTGCCTTGGTAATCTCGGTAATCATTTCGGCCAGCTTTTTTTGTTGTAGCTGAAAAGCCGCTATCGGTTTTCCGAATTGTACCCGCTCTTTGGCATAGCGTAGTGCCGTATCATAACAATCCATAGCCGCTCCAATGGCACCCCAAGAAATTCCGTATCGTGCAGAATCCAAACAACCAAGTGGTGCGCCCAATCCGTTTTTGCCAGGTAACAGATTCTCTTTAGGCACTTTTACATTGTCGAATATCAGTTCTCCGGTGGCAGAGGCACGCAAAGACCATTTGTTGTGGGTTTCGGGAGTGGAAAAACCTTCCATACCACGTTCTACAACAAGGCCATGAATACGACCTTCCTCATTCTTCGCCCAGACGACCGCAATATCACAAAAGGGAGAATTCGATATCCAAAGCTTGGCACCGTTCAATAGGTAATGATCTCCCTTATCTTTGAAATTGGTGGTCATTCCCCCAGGATTCGAACCGTGGTCGGGCTCGGTCAATCCGAAAGAACCCATCCATTCCCCGGTAGCCAATTTGGGCAAATATTTTTTGCGTTGTTCCGGAGTGCCATACGTAAAAATCGGATACATTACCAAAGAGGATTGTACCGAGGCCGTAGACCGAACACCACTATCACCCCGCTCAATCTCTTGCATAATTAGGCCATAACTGATTTGATCTAATCCGGCACCGCCGTATTCTTCCGGAATATAAGGCCCGAATGCACCTATTTCTGCCAATCCTTTGATAATCTGTTTGGGGAATTCCGCTTTTTGGGCATATTCCTCGATGATTGGAGATACATCGCGTTTTACCCATTGGCGGGCCGCATCACGTACCAAAAGATGCTCTTCCGAGAATAAATCATCGAGTGAATAATAATCGGGAGCTTCAAACAAATCAGGCTTCATGGCAACAAATTTTTATCAAAGGTAAATAGAAAAAATATAACATTAGAGAAGCAAAAAGTTACATTTTTAAATAAAAGTCTTTGGTGAGTTGTTGGTAGGCTAACGTGTACTCGTGTCTTTTTATTTCAATGGTCAGGTTTTCTTCTGCAACTGGTTTTGGTTCAAAACGGAATTCTATAAGGCTCCGTTTTATTTTGGCTGACGAATTTCCCTTGACACGCAGAATACGTCTGGGAAAAAGACCATACGATTCGGCCAAAGCAATGAAACTCGATTCTTCTTTATATGGAACGATGGTCGTAAAATGCCCTTTCTTTGAAAGCAGTTGGGAAACGGCCTCCAATAACTCGTCGAATGGCAGTGATTGGTTTTGGCGAGCAGTATCTCTTGATCGATCACCACTGGCTACTTCTTCGGAATAAAAAGGTGGATTCGAAACAATTAAATCGTAGGCGTCTTCGATTTCTTCCAAGAGTTCATCCAGTCCGGCGTGATAACAGAAGAGACGATCGGCCCAGGGAGATGCTTCAAAATTTTCTACGCATTGTTCGTATGCAGCCTCCTCGATTTCTATGGCCTCTATGTTTTCTGCACTGCTTCGCTGGGCCAGCATCAGACTTATCAGCCCTGTTCCCGCACCGATATCAAGAATCGTATTCGGATGTTCTTCAACAGCCGTCCAAGCCCCCAATAATACTCCGTCAGTGCCCACTTTCATGGCGCATCGATCTTGGCGAACTTTGAATTGTTTGAATTTGAATGGTTTTTCCAAAATTCCAATAGTTAAATCCCAAATTCCAAAAAAAGCATTACACTTTGTTTATTATGGCAGTTTTTTTTCTTAGTTCTTCTGCTTCTGTCAATATAGAACGGGTATCCATATCAAATTCTGGGTTTAAACCCTTTAGTAGTGTTAACCAATATCTAGGTTCTTTAGCCTCTTTTCTTGATATTTTGAGTCTGAATTTCCAATCTTTTTCACCAAGTTTTTCGTTCACTTCAATATAGTTTGCACCAACCGTACCAGATGATTTAATCAATTGTTTTCCATGCTAAATATTTGAGATTTTTCAATTGGAATGTATCCTTCCCGGTTCCCGGGTCTCGGCCCCCTCCAATCCCAATAAGGAATCTCCCAATCGCGAACGCATGGTGTTGGCCAATAGCTTTATTTTTTCCACGACCTCGGGATGTTCCTCGGCCACATTGTTCGTTTCACTTTTGTCGGCCTCCAAATCATACAGCTCAATGGCCTCTAAATCGATCATTTTGTATTCTCCTGGTAATCCGTCTTTTCCAGGTTCCTGTCCGTTCATGCTTCGATACGTATGTGGAAAATACAATTTCCATTTTCCATAGCGAACGCCGAATAGTTCGTTTACGCGATAGTAAAAGAAATAGGCCTCTTGCGGACTTTCATCACTTTCGCCCGTAAATACCTTCCACACACTTTTGCCATCAATGGTTTTTTCCGGTAAGGTAGCGTCGGTGATTTCGGCTATGGTGGGTAAGATATCAATGGCCATTACTGGCACATCGAGGGTTATTCCTTTAGGCAGCTTGTTAGGATAACGGGCAATAAAAGGTTCTCTTTGACCGCCCTCCCATGCGGTTCCCTTTCCTTCTCGAAAAGGCAAAGCGCTACCGGCATGGTTGCCATAGGCAAGCCATGGTCCATTATCCGAAGTAAACATGACAAGGGTGTTATCTTCGAGCCCGTCTACTTTTAAGGCATCCAGGATCTGTCCTACCGACCAATCAATTTCCATGATAACATCGCCGTACAACCCTCTATCTGATTTTCCCTTAAACTTGTCAGAAACGAAAAGCGGTACGTGGGGCTGGGGATGTGGCACGTACAAAAAGAATGGTTTGTCTTTATGACGATGAATGAAGTCAATACCGCGTTCCGTAATTTGGGTCGTTAGCTGCGATTGATCAGTCAACGTATCAATTACCATCTCATTTTCATATAAGGGCAGCGGTCCAAAATCAAATACGGGGCCCTGTAAAGGGTGTAAGGGCCACATATCATTGGAATAGGGAATACCGAACCACTCGTCAAACCCATTTTTGGTGGGAAGAAAGTCGGGATGGTCGCCCAAGTGCCATTTTCCGAAAATGCCAGTTCGGTAGCCTTGGTTTTGTAGCATTTCGGCCAAAGTGGTTTCGGATGGATGTAGCCCTTTTTTGCTATTGGGCATCATCGCGCTGTGAATACCAATACGATTGGGATAACATCCGGTTAAAATACCGGCACGGGAAGCGGAGCAGACCGCTTGTGCGGCGTAGTAATTGGTCAGTTTAATACCGTCGGTAGCCATTTGGTCCAAATGGGGTGTCGCAATGTCGTTTGCCCCAAAAACACCGACATCCCGGTAGCCTTGATCATCGGTGAAAATGAGGACGATATTGGGTGGCTTTTGAGAAGTTTCCTCTAGAGGGGCTTTTTTTTCTCCACAGGCGATAAAGATGAAAAAGAAAAAAGGTAATAGTACTTTCTGCATGTGATGATGATTGGTTGTTCCGTTAAAGATACGAGAAACCTATATGAACCGAAAACTACCTAGGCTCCCACTTCATGCGGTTTAAACGCAGTACTTGAGCTTGCCAGTGATTCTGGGTTTTGGGGGTGGGGATTTAATCCAAATACAAGGCTACCAATCCCTCCGGTGTGGTTACGGTAATTGTTTTGTTGTTCCGGTCTACCTTTTGGAGGATATCGTCGTTTATGGGAATCAATAACTGCTTGCCTTCTTTTTCGACTTCGAACAAAGCCTGCGTTGTAGTGTCGTTCACTCCGGTAATAAGGCCGATATTGCCATAAACGGTGTCGAACATCGTAAAACCGACAACTTCATGAAAGTAGAACTTATTGCCCTCTAAAGGCGGTAGGAACGAAAGCGGAAGAAATAGCTCACAACCGATCATCTTGTCGGCATCGTCTTCCGAGTTTACCTCTTCGAAATCGAGACGTAAAAGGGCCGATTTGTGTAGTCGGGACCGCTCAATAAAAAATGGAACCAGATTGTTTCGCATTGAAACGAATACTGATTCCATATTTTCGTATAATTCGGGCTCATCGGTATCTAGCTTTGCTAGTACCTCTCCCTTAAAACTGAATTTAGAAACGATTTTTCCGAGATAGAAACAATCTTCTTTTCGCATCGTTTCGGAATGTCTTATTCCTCTTCTTTGGAAGCTTCAGGAGTTTCCTCGGCTGCTGGTGTTTCCTCAGTAGCGGGAGCTTCTTCTACAGCCTCTGTTACTTCTTCTGCGGCTGCCTCGGCAGTTTCGGCAACAACTTCTTCAGCAGTTTCTTCCGGTGCTTCAGCTTCGACTGCTGCCGCGGCGCGTTTATCACTTACTTCTTTTTCCGCTTTCAACGCAGCTGCTCTTGCTTCTTCCTTTGCCTTGTCAAGACCACCAACTTTTGCGGCGATTCGTCCCTCTTTGTCGGCCAACCAGGCCTTGAATTTTTCTTCTGCCTCTTCTTCAGTGAAGGCTCCCTTTTTAACACCACCTAAAAGGTGCTTCTTCATCAACACGCCTTTATACGATAAGATAGATTTAGCGGTATCGGTAGGTTGCGCTCCGTTTTGTAGCCATTGTAAGGCATGCTCGGTATTCAGTTCGATGGTGGCAGGATTGGTATTCGGATTGTAGATTCCTAATTTTTCCAAGAATTTACCATCTCTTTTCGCACGGCTATCGGCGGCTACGATCCAATAGAATGGTTTTCCTTTTTTTCCGTGTCTTTGT
Organism: uncultured Flavobacteriaceae bacterium; assembly: GCA_947493175.1. GTDB lineage: Bacteria > Bacteroidota > Bacteroidia > Flavobacteriales > Flavobacteriaceae > Pelagihabitans. Next base: position 575,989 of record CANLQD010000004.1, read on the forward strand.
AAGCGGATTTTTACTGGCATATCACATTAATTTTGTAGGGTGCCCGACCCTCGGTTATTAATTCTTTGTTTATCCTTTTTTAAAGGGATGCAAATATACATGTTTTCCTTAAATCTGCAATAGTTTTTGCAAATAGCGAGTAATGAGCATAAAGACGGTTTTCTTGGGTCTTTTAGTTGTCCGACTTGAGGACCGGAATAATTGAACCGTTACCTCATATAAAACGCTCCATATATATGCTTGTTAAAATAAAATGCTTCTATTGCAATGAGTGCGAAATAGGCAGGTTGGTTTTTCAAATAAAGTGATTTTTTGAGAACGTAAGGGCAGAATTTTGTTGGGAATTTCCACAGCTTTTTTCAAAGCTTCATAAACGTTATTAATGTATGGGCTTCTTTGAATGAATCAGCCATATCATTTTTTATGCCTGTATGGGTTGCTTCTATCGAACATGATAGTATGTTGAGTCTCCTACTGAATCTTGTTAATCAAATATAGAATGGGGTAAATACCTTGATAATGTGATGTTGTTAATGAAAAAATCATCTAAAGAAGTAGATGATTTTTTTGTGTTTAGGACGGTGTTATGCTATTAATGACAACACCCGGCATTTCCAATTCGGCTTCCGCATGTAAGCGATGCAGTGCCTCCACCTCCGCCGCAACCGCAATTGGATGGATAACTACCTCCAACAATTTTTTGTTGGCTTGCATTGCTTAGCTCGCTAACCTTTCTTTTGTTCAGTACCAATCCAATTTTCTTACTTTTTTTCATGATAGAATGTTTTTAATTAAATAATTTCCTACAATATACATACTAAAAACCCCGATGATATTCCAATTAATATTTAATTAACTATTGGCTTTTTTTATCATTTCCATTAAGTAAATTTATGAGTTGTACAAAAGATTTTCAACACCCCTTTTAAGAGAGGGGCCTTGTAAGGAAGGGAAAGCAGGGTTTTCCGCGTATTAATGTCATGATGATAAGGCGGATTGTGTTGTGATTTTTTTATTCTAGCTTAATGTAGCATTAAGCTTTCGTCCCAAAAGTTCAATTTCTGCGATAAGTGCTCCAGCATACATAGTCCAATACCTGACAGCCCTTCCAATAAGTTCAATCGCATTTCCCAAGTATTTTTTTCGCCGTTTAGATGTTGATAGGGCTCTTTGGGATTTTCCGTGTACCGACTCAAACCGTCTTTTAGCCAGAATTCAGCAGCGTTTTTAAAACTGGGGTCATCTTCATAAAAAGACAAAAGATGAAAAATGTGTGAGTTCCCAAATGATCCATGGCAAATACCGGAATCGACTACACCGCTATTATTGAGTTTATATCTTTCGGCAGCATGCTTTAGTACGTCTCTAGCATATTCTTGCATCCTAAGGTCGTTTAGGGATGCCCCTGCCGACCGAATAGCAAGACCAATGCCAATGTCGCCATAACACCATGCAAGTCTGCTATTGTATTCTAAGGTTTTGTTTTGTTCAACCCAGCTTGGAAACAATGATATGTTTGACCTACCAGTATCTTCAAAATCCTTTAAAAAGTTTACGGCTCCATTCAACAGTGTGGATGCAACTTTGCTGGATATTTTATTGGTATGTGCTTTTGAAAGAAAACAAATAATGCTTGAGATGCCATGCGAAAGGCTCAGATTATAGCCCTTGTTTCCTTTTTCAGGATTTAAAATAGATTCCCATTTTTTTGAGTCACCTTCTGTAATCGCCATGAGGTCCAATTCGGAAACCAATTCCTTAACATACTCGGAATATTGTGAGCGTAGCACTGGATTTTTCGTTCTTTCCATTCGCTTTAAAAAGTAAAAACCATAACCTAATGCTCCCTCCAGAAAATCATAGTTCTTATTTGATATGCTGAGCTTCATTTGAGCGTTTAGATATTCATCAAAAGGAGTCAGTATGTCGTCAATAGGTATTTCAATCAATTCATGGTCCATAAGATGCTGAAGAGTCCATCCGAATCCGGCGATACCACTGGAATAGGAGGGATATGAATAACCGCTATTGATTTTATCCACACAGGATGATACTATTTCAACGCCTTTTTCAAAAAAAAAATTGTCATCAAAGTATTGCGCACAGTGAAATTGAAATAAAGCAATGCCTGATTGTCCCGCGAGAATACCAATATGGTCTACTTCAGAATACCATTTGCCAGTTATTTTTGCAATATTTAGTATTTGAGATGCTAAGTCATCTTTTACCATATGCTAAAAATTGAAGAATTGCTCTTCTTTTTTAAACTTGTAGTTTCTAGTTCTGATTTTCAAAATACGTTGTTTGAAGTGACCATGTTCCTAAAGATAAGGGAAACGAACGTTTTGTTCAAAGGATGGGATAAATGTCTTATGAGTATGTCTAAGCTTATTATTGATATACTTTAAAAATGCCCGAATAGCCCAGTTGTTTCCTATTTTTTTGCTCTATCGTTAATAACTCCTAAAAACTACTTGTTATACAAATCCTAGCTTTTGGCTATTTTTATGGGCTTTTATTCTTCACAGAAAACTACTGTACATGTACTTGATTTTCGATACTGAAACTACTGGACTTCCAAAACGTTGGGATGCACCCATTACCGATACTGACAACTGGCCGAGATGCATTCAGATTGCATGGCAGCTGCACGATGCGATGGGTAATTTGGTAGAGCACCAAGATTATTTGGTACGCCCCGATGGGTTTAATATTCCTTATGATGCGGAACAGGTACACGGTATTTCGACCGCATTGGCAGCAGCCGAAGGGGTTGCACTGGAAGAAGTGCTTGAGAAATTCAATGCGGCCATGGCCCGGACCAAGTTTGTCGTAGGCCAGAATGTGGGTTTTGACCTGAATATAATGGGAGCGGAATTCCATCGTATGGGCATCGAGAACCCATTACAGGAATTGCCCGTACTCGATACCTGTACCGAGGAAACGGCGGCCCTCTGTCAGATTCCCGGTGGTCGAGGCGGAAAGTTTAAGTTGCCCACGCTGACCGAGCTACACGAATACCTGTTCAAAGAGCCTTTCGCAGAGGCGCACAATGCAACTGCCGATGTAGAGGCGACCACTCGGTGTTTTTTGGAATTGGTACGAAGAAAACATTATCCGGCCGAGAAATTGGATGTTTTGCCCGATTATTTCCAAAATTTCTCGGAAGCCAATCCGCAGGAAATACAGTTGATAGGCCTAAGGCACCTGAATCTTAAAAAAGCCTCCAAAAAAATTGCGGACCAACTCTGGGACCAGGACACGGGTGGGGTAAGTGAGGAGGAAATCTCGCGAAATGTCGCGACTTTGGAAGAGGCTACTTTCGTGCATCTTCATAACCACTCCCAATTTTCGGTATTGCAATCGACCATCAATATCAAATCTTTGGTGAAAGCGGCGGTAGAAAATCAAATGCCGGCAGTGGCGCTGACCGATCACGCCAATATGATGGGGGCATTCCATTTTGTAAAGGAAATAGGTGCACACAACAAGGCGGTCAAGGCTAAAAACGATGAGGCGCTGGAAAAGGGGGAACAGCCAATGGCCAAAGAAATCATCCCGATCATCGGTTGTGAGTTCTTTGTGTGCGATGATCACACGAATAAGAGCGTTAAAGACTATGGATATCAGATCGTACTCCTGGCGAAGAATAAAAACGGGTATCACAATTTGGCCAAAATGTCTTCTATCGCTTATACCGACGGATTCTATTACGTGCCCCGTATCGATAAGAAGGTGATACAACAGTACAAGGAAGATATTATTGTTTTGACCGGGAATTTATACGGTGAGGTTCCGGGAAAAGTGCTGAATGTAGGGGAAAACCAAGCTGAGGAAGCGTTGCTTTGGTGGAAGGAACAATTTGGCGATGACCTCTATATGGAGGTTATGCGACACGGTCAAGAAGATGAAGATCGTGTGAACCAAGTGTTGATTGAATTTTCCAAAAAGCATGATATACGCTTGATAGCGACCAACAATACCTATTATTGTGCCAAGGAAGATGCTGAAGCACATGATATTCTATTATGTGTTAAGGACGGTGAAAAACAAGCCACCCCGATAGGCCGTGGTCGTGGCTACCGTTACGGCCTTCCCAACCAAGAATACTATTTTAAGTCGCAGGAAGAAATGAAAGCGCTGTTCAAAGACCTTCCCGATGCGGTCTTGAACGTTCAGCACATCGTAGATAAAATAGAACCCTATGAGCTTGCACGCGATGTGCTCTTACCAAAATTCGATATTCCGGAAGCATTTAAAGTGCCGGAAGATGAGCTCGATGGAGGCAAGCGCGGGGAGAATGCGTATCTGCGACATATTACCTATGAAGGAGCCAAAAAACGGTATAGTGAGATTACCCCGGAAATTGAAGAGCGCATTGATTTTGAGTTAAAAACAATCGAAAATTCCGGTTATCCCGGGTATTTTCTCATTGTGGAGGACTTTATACGGGAAGCCCGAAATATGGATGTGTCCGTAGGTCCCGGCAGGGGGTCCGCGGCTGGTTCGGTGGTGGCCTACTGCCTTACCATTACGAATATAGATCCGATGAAATACGATCTGCTTTTTGAGCGGTTCTTGAATCCGGATCGTGTGTCGATGCCCGATATCGATATCGATTTTGATGATGAGGGCCGAGGAAGGGTCATGGAGTACGTCATAGACAAGTACGGGGCGAATCAAGTGGCACAGATCATTACCTACGGAACGATGGCGGCTAAGTCTTCGATCAGGGATACGGCCCGTGTATTGGATTTGCCTTTGGGAGATGCCGATCGCATTGCGAAGTTAATTCCGACCATGTCGAAACTGGGTAAGATTTTTGGGGTTTCGGATTCGGACCTTAAGAAAAAGTTCCGGGCCGATGATTTGGAAAAGGTGCATCAGCTCCTTAACATATCAGAAGGGGACGATTTGGAGGGCCAGACCTTAAAAATGGCAAGAACGCTCGAAGGATCGGTAAGAAATACGGGAATACATGCCTGTGGGGTCATAATTACCCCTGATGATATTACCAATTTTGTTCCGGTGGCTACCGCAAAGGATTCGGATCTATACGTAACCCAGTTCGACAACTCGGTGGTCGAAAGTGCCGGACTCCTAAAGATGGATTTTCTGGGGTTAAAGACCTTGACCTTGATCAAGGATACGGTGAAGATCGTAAAGGCCAAGCACGGTATTGAATTGGTGCCAGATGATTTCCCATTGGATGATGAAAAAACGTATGAACTCTTTCAACGTGGGGATACGGTAGGGATATTTCAATACGAATCGCCCGGAATGCAGAAACATATGAAAGATTTGAAGCCTACGGTCTTCGATGATCTCATTGCCATGAACGCACTCTACCGACCCGGGCCCATGGAGTACATTCCTAGTTTTATCGCTCGTAAGCACGGTCGTGAGGAGATTACCTACGATTTGCCCGATATGGAGGAATATCTGAGTGAAACCTATGGGATTACCGTATATCAGGAACAGGTAATGTTGCTTTCCCAAAAACTGGCTGGTTTTTCAAAGGGTGATGCCGACGTGCTTCGTAAGGCCATGGGTAAAAAGATTTTTGCACTACTACAGAAATTAAGACCACAGTTTTTAGATGGCGGTGAAAAAAACGGTCACCCCCGGGAAGTGCTCGAAAAAATATGGAAAGACTGGGAAGCCTTCGCATCCTATGCCTTTAATAAAAGTCACTCGACCTGTTACGCCTACATAGCCTACCAAACGGCCTATTTAAAAGCCCATTATCCGGCAGAGTATATGGCCGCTGTGTTGAGCAATAACATGAACGATATTAAGCAGGTGACGTTCTTTATGGAAGAATGTAAGCGCATGGGGCTCGATGTACTAGGACCCGATGTGAACGAATCGTACTATAAGTTTGCCGTAAACCAAGAAGGAGCCGTGCGTTTTGGTATGGGGGCCATTAAAGGGGTAGGACGTTCCGCAGTGGAGACCATCGTAGCACATAGAAAAAAGGAAGGGAACTATAAATCGGTATTCGACTTGGCAAAGCGCATCGATCTACGGGCAGCCAATAAAAAGGCCTTTGAAAACTTGGCGGTAGCTGGCGGTTTTGATTCTTTTGGAACCACCCATAGAGCACAGTATTTTCATGATGAGGGCGACGGTATCACCTTTTTGGAGAAAGTTATGAAGTCGGCCGCCAAGTACCAAGAAAATAAGAATTCCTCCCAAATGGATATGTTCGGTGGTATCAGTGAAGCGCAGATTCCCGAACCCGTAGTGCCACCTTGTGAGGAGTGGGGCACCATGGAAAAATTACGACGCGAAAAAGAGGTCGTAGGAATCTATATTTCCGGGCATCCGCTAGATGATTTTAAGACAGAGATCACCGCTTTTTGCAATGCCAGTGTTTCTTATGCCAACGATTTGGAGCGCTATGTAAATCGCGAACTTTCCTTTGCCGGCGTTATTACCGATGTACAGCATCGTGTCTCCAAAAATGGAAAGGGGTGGGCCGCATTTACGATGGAAGACTATACCGATTCCTTTGAGTTTCGCATCTTTGGGGAAGAGTATTTGAAGTTTCGTCATTTCCTTATGATCAATTCTTTCGCCTATGTGAAGATTTTTGTTAGGGATGGATGGGTAAATCGAGAAACCGGAAAAAAAGGAGACCCTAGAATGCAGTTCAATAGCTTCATGCTCTTACAGGAAGTGATGGAGACCTACGCCAGGAAACTGACCATTAAATTAAATATTGATGAATTAAAGGAAAAAGACATCCATCAGTTAAAAGATACATTGGTGTCCCACAAAGGAAGCCATCCCCTAAACTTTGTCATCTATGAAATGGAGGAGGAAATTAAGGTAAACCTATCCAGTAGAAAACAAAAGGTGCAGATTACCAGTGAACTCTTGCATGTATTGGAAGAACAAGAGGTACATTATAAATTAAACTGATTCTTGCTGCCCTAAAAATAAATCCACCGAATGGTCATGTACACCCGCTATTTTTTTGCAAAACCAGCTTTGGCAGGTGTCGGGATTTTTATATTGTGTCTTGTTTTTGTTTCCATACTTTGGGCATGCAAACAAAGTGGACCTACCGCAGCGTATGTAGCTATTGAACCTATTACCTATCATGAAAACGGGCAAGGGTTCGTAGGGTCGGAAAGTTGTAGGGAGTGTCATGCCGATTTATACGATACCCACTTGAGAACAGCCCATTTTCGAACTTCTGGTCTTGCCGATAGTACAACGATCAGAGGAAGTTTTCGGCAGGGATCGAACAGCTATCATTTGAACGATTCCCTTGGTTTTAGCATGTTGGCCGACAAAAATGGCTTCTACCAAAGGCCGTATTTTTTGAAGGAAAACAAAACCGTGGCCACAGACACCCTTGCTATCGTAATCGGCTCTGGAACCAAAGGTCAGACCTATCTTAGTTGGGAAGAAGATGCCCTGTATCAATTACAAGTTTCTTATTATACCCCTACGGATGAATGGACCAATAGTCCCGGCATGCCCCCGGATCAATTTTTGGATGCCAGGCCCGTGAACAGTTCTTGCCTCGAGTGCCACGTTACCTTTGCGAAAAGTACGGCCTTGTACGGTATGGGAAATACCTTTAAAAAAGACGAGATACTTTTCGGTGTAGATTGTGAACGATGCCATGGACCTTCAGAGGAGCATGTTAACTTTCACCGCCAAAAACCAGAGGCGACCACTGCTTTTGCCATGACATCCTACGATAGTCTTACTCGGCAACAGCGATTGGATGCCTGCGCGCTTTGCCATTCCGGGATACGCACTCCTTTAAAACCGGCATTTCAATTTTTGGTAGGAGATACGCTATCGAATTTTTCGATGGCCGACAAGGCGGTCTTGGATAGTCCCGAAAAACTAGATGTGCATGGAAATCAATACGGTTTGTTGCAGGCGAGCGCTTGCTTTAAAGGTTCTGAAACAATGGATTGTACCACGTGTCATAGTCCGCACCAAAATCAACGGGGCACTCTAACAATCTTTAATCAACGATGTATGCAGTGCCATACAGAAATGATGGCGAGCGATACATGTTCGGCCAATAAGGAGCTATTGCAACAGAACGGAAACAACTGTGTAGCCTGTCATATGCCGTTGCTCGATTCCCAATCTATGCGCATAACCACCGGTAGGGATAGTATGGGTACTGCGGTGCAGGTAAGAACCCATTTGATAGATGTGTACCAATGAACCGAAAGGTAGCTTTTGCATAGTCTTAGTCAATGGCACCATAGGGAATACGAATGTTCAAGCAGTAAGGAATACGCCAAATATTTGACTAAATTTGCATAATCATTAAAAGATACAATCATGGCATTAGAAATAACAGATGCTACTTTTGACGAGGTAGTTTTAAAGAGCGATAAACCGGTAGTGGTAGACTTTTGGGCCGCTTGGTGCGGGCCTTGTAGAATGGTAGGCCCAATCATCGATGAGGTAAGCAATGAATATGATGGTAAGGCAGTGGTAGGAAAGGTAGATGTTGATGCCAACCAAGAGTTTGCAGCTAAGTATGGAGTGCGAAACATTCCTACGGTCTTAGTGTTCAAGGATGGCGAAATTGTAAATAGACAGGTAGGGGTTTCCCCAAAGAAGGTCTATACAGACGCTATCGATGCTGTTTTATAAAAAGTAACAAAGACTATTGAAAATCCCGCAAGTGCGGGATTTTTTTGTTATTGAACGTAAGGTTTCGGTTTTATACGGTCTTACGTTTACAGTTGCCCTGCTTCTTTTTATCCGTATCTTGGTACTATGAATCTGCACTCAGAACTAAACAAGGCTACCCTTTTCCAAAATCTGGAACTTTTGGCGCAACAGGTGGTCGAAGGTTTTATCAGTGGTATTCATAAGAGCCCTTTTCATGGATTTTCGGCAGAATTTGCCGAGCACAAGATTTACAACATCGGGGAGAGTACCAAACATATCGATTGGAAACTGTTTGCAAAAAGCGATAAGCTGTATACGAAGCGATATGAGGAAGAAACCAATTTGCGATGCCATATGATTTTGGATAATTCGGCCTCGATGTATTATCCAGAGGTAAAAAACCTGGGAGTCGATAATTTGAATAAAATCGGTTTTGGTGTTTTGGCGATTGCCGCATTGATGAATATTTTAAAACGCCAACGTGATGCGGTCGGGTTGAGCGTATACTCGGACCAATATAACTTTTATACCTCTGAGAAAGGCAGTGAACGTCATCATCAGATGTTATTGGCGAAACTAAGTGAGATTAGTCTTGACCGGGAACCTGCAAAAAAAACGGAGACCTATGACCACTTGCATCTCATTGCCGAGAAAGTGAAGCGCCGTAGCCTTATTTTCCTGTTTACCGATATGTTCCAAACTGCAACAGATGATGAAAAGCTGTTCGATGCCTTACGTCATTTAAAGTACAATAAGCACGAGGTAGTGCTGTTTCATCTGTTGGATAAGTCTACTGAGTACCATTTCGATTTTGAGAATGGTCCCAAGCGTTTTTTAGATGTAGAGACAGGAGAGCATATGGATTTGTATGCCGACAATATCAAGACGGCCTACGAGGAGGGTGTGGAAAAATATTTTGCAGCCTTACGATTAAAATGTGCCCAATACAAGATTAAGTACGTGGCCGTGGATGTAAAGGCCGATTTTTCGAAGATTTTGAACACCTATTTGGTAGAACGGCAGAATTTTCTGTGATGTCTGGGTATTTTTAAATGAAATTGTTTGCGCAATTGAATAAGCGATGTATATTTGCACACGCTAAACGCCACGGTTCGGTAGTTCAGTTGGTTAGAATACCTGCCTGTCACGCAGGGGGTCGCGGGTTCGAGTCCCGTCCGGACCGCTTAGAGAAATCCAAATTAATTCAAAAGACCTGTAAATCAATGATTTATGGGTTTTTTTATTTTCTTTGGCCCCAAAAAATACCATATAAAACCATATAAAAAGTGCGGAATTCGGTGCGTATTTTCACCCTCGAAAAACCCGCACCTAAATCGCTGTAATTGACTGTTAAAGAAAACTTTACAAAGAAATTTTAACATTTGTTTTTCGTACCTTCTGGTGAGGATTTAAAACCCGCACCTATGTATGGCAAGATGAACATCCTTTTTTATCCCAAAAAATCAGAGCGAAATGATGACGGAATGGTTATGCTCTATGCCCGTATTACCATCAACGGTAAGCGGGGAGAGTTTAGTCTGGGTCGTCGCATAGATGAACAACGATGGGATTCACGGGGCGGAAAACTGAGAGGGACTACTACTGAAGTATCCAATTTTAATCGTTTTTTGGATAATGTCAAAAATCGGCTTTTCGATATTTACGATGCGCTTTTGAAAGAACGAGAGGATATATCAGCTATCATCATAAAGAATATCTATCTAGGGAAAGAGCGCAAAGAGTATATGCTTCTCGAAATCTTTCAAGAACATAACGATGAAATAGAGAGCTTACTAGGTAAGGGTTTTACCAAAGGGACATTACAACGCTATAAAGCGGCCTATAAACATGTTTCTGCTTACATCGAACACGGTTACCATAGAAATGATATTCCTATACGTAGAGTTGACCACAAGTTTATTACAGGGCTGGTATTCTTTTTAAAGTCGAAGCGAAATTGCGAACACAATACTGCAGTTAAATATGTGATAAACTTTAAAAAGATTATAAGAATTGCTTATGCCAACGAATGGATAAGCAAAGACCCTTTTTTCCATTGGAAAGCTAAATGGCAAACAAAAGAGAAAAGTTATCTTTCACAGTCCGAATTGGATGCGCTCAGTGAGAAAAAATCGTTTTTACCCAGACTTGAGCTTGTGAGGGATATATTTGTTTTCTGCTGTTATACAGGTCTGGCCTACGTCGATGTGAAACAGTTAAAATCCAAGCACATCGTTATTGGAATTAATGGGGATAGATGGATAAAAATGCCTCGGAATAAAACCAAGACAATGAGTAGTATTCCTTTGTTGCCTCCCGCGGAAGAGATTATAAATAAGTACAGGGAACACCCTTACGTCAAAGATGGTAAAGGGGTCTTGCCTGTTTTGACCAATCAAAAATCCAATGCGTACTTAAAGGAAATTGCGGATTTATGTGGGATTCAAAAGAATCTAACTACGCATTTAGCAAGGCATACTTTTGCTACTACAGTAACGTTATCCAATGGGGTTTCGATCTCCACAGTAAGTAAAATGTTAGGTCATCGTTCTTTAAAGACAACCCAAATTTATGCTAAGGTGCTAGATGGAAAAATTGCTGATGAAATGGAGCAATTAAAGCAAAAAATAAGACCTTCTGGAGTTATCGGTTCGAAAGATACGGGAAGTGACGAATTTTAGAAAAATATACAGCATCATGCATAAGGCTTAAAGAGCATTTTTATTGAACACCTCGATACACAAATCTATCTCTTGCTCCGTTCCTTCACAGTTTACAATTTTAGTTCCTAGTTCAATTAATTCTGTCATATCCATATATCAATTTACACTTTGGTTTCTAAGATTACACCAAGCCCATCCTCAATGATAAACCTCTACAGTATCATATAGCGCAAATTCACCGTTTACATCAACTGTATAGAACAAGTATTCCAACGCTGCTTCCGTTTCAATTCCAAATCGCTCGTGATAGATAACATATAAATCAGATGCGAAATGCACTAAATCCGAAAAGGTATGAAGTCTTTCCTCTTCACCTGTTTTGTAAGTATCAACGAAAGTAAACCCTTCAAGAGCCGTATTTTCTTCCCATTTGCCATATTCAGGTGTCCTTGCTATTAGCACCAGCAGAAATTCTCTATTAAACATTAAGTAGAAATTTCCATGATGTTTGTATTCAAACATTAAGTTGTTTCTAAATAACTTATTCGCTTTTTTACGATATAGTCTTAGCTCCCTTTTCTCTATTCTATTTATGAACGTTAAACTATCGCCCGTACTCATTGAACCGCTTTTCATTTGCTGATCAATAAATCTCTCCATGTTGGATGTAACCAAAGTATCCTGTCTTACAATGTCGGAAATAATATTGTATGCAACCTGTTCTAAATCTTGGCTATGAAGGCTGGCGACACCGAGTATAAGAACGGCGTAAAGGTAGAATCTTGTCATTGTCATTGAATTAAGTGTCTTGAATCAACAATGCAACCACTTCCTTGGTTGGCTCGATGAGTACATAAATCGTAACGCTCTAACTGAATTTTTTAAATTCTATTAGCAGCCATGTTAGTTGTCTAACCTCCATGGTTCCAAAGCTCAAAATTTCTTTCAATTTCTATTTCAAAACCTGGGGAAACTGTATAAAGAATAAATTCAATTAAACCACTGCCTCTACCTATGTATTTATGGTGATAGATCAGGTATCGATTATCTTCAACTAAAAAAGGTTTTGAAAAAGTATGGTTGGGTCGTACCTTATCATTGTTTTCAATTATTTCTATTCCCAAACCTTGTAAAAAATCAGGATGGCTCGTGTCCTTTCCTATACGATTTACAATATTCAAGAGACATTCTTTGCCTAAAACTTGAGCAATACTGGAAGAGTCTAAGTAGGCTTTTGCCAAAATTTCCCTTGCCTCAATGTTGCGTTGTCGATTCACTAGAATTAAGTGTTTCTTCTTAATCTTTGCGATGTAATCAATGCTATCCTGTTTGGTTTGATTACCCTTTAGTATTTCTTTGTGAAACACATAACCAACTACTTGATCTAGAACCGTATCGTGCCTTATTGTTTTAGTAATAATATCATACCCATCTACCAACCTTTCCTGTGCAAAAAGGTTGGTAGATGGATTGCATAGTTTTAATAGCAAAAGTATGCCAAACAATGTTTTAGTCATTTGGACTTTACTCTGTTTACATGGTCTAGATTTACAATCGTACTCTTTGTCAACTTTAATGATAATATAGTCCAATAGGTTTAATGAGGGTATATTCCCCGTTCTCTTTTATTTCGTACAAAAGGTACTCCAAGGCAACATCTATATCGATGCCAACTCGTTCATGGTAAATTAAATACTGATTATCAATGACATGAACCAAATCTGAAAATGAATGATGTTTATTTTCACTCCTCCTTTTAAGAGTGCCGATAAGTGTAAATCCATCAAGGGGTGCCCCTTCTTGCCAACTTCCAGACTCTGGTAGCCTTTCCATTACATTTTTTATAATTTCAGGTGAGAACCTTTTTGAAAGCGCTTGATGAGTAATATAATCATGTTTAAGTCTTTTTCTGAATGCTTCATTGTGCTTTTCACGTTTTAGTCTAAGACCTCTATTTTTGATGATACCTACATATTCAACACTATCCGCCTTGCTTATAGCACCACGTTTCATACGTGCCCAAATTGATCTTTGTTTAACAGGTGTAATCACGGTATCTCGCCTTACCACATCCGAGATTATGTTGTATGCAATTTGCTCTGTATCTTGACTCTTTGCAAAACAAGTGGTTATAATTAAAATGGCAGGAAGGATAGTTTTAATTACTGAAGCTCTTTTATTTGGCAATAAGCAAACCCGTCCCTCAAGAGACGGGTTATAATTTTCGGTCTTGCTGTTAAGGCAATATTCTTTTCCCAAAACAACATTGCGGTTTCTAATGATAAAGTATACCATGCACATCTTCTACTTGGTAACCTTTTTCTTTGTCAATAGAAAAAATTACATATTCAAACGCCAAATTGATATTTACGCCAATTTTCGCATGATAAATAAGGTATTTATTTTTAAGTAATAGTATTGGGTCAGAAAACTGGTGAAATCCTCTTTCATCGGTATCAGATACTTCAACAAAATTGATACTTCCATTAACCCCGGATTCTTCCCAAGTGCTGTTAGCAGGAATTGCCCTAAGTAGCTCTTGCACTTTTTCCTCACCAAACTTTGTTACAAGTCCTTTGCCACTTTGGAGGTCGTTTTTCAAATTATTTTTTAAAGACTCGTTAATTTTCAACCGATATAACTTTAATTGGCGGTTCCTGATTTTACTTACATATTCTATGCTGTCCTGTTTAGACAGTTTACCGTTCGCAGTCTTTACTTTTAGAACATGCCATTGAACATCCATCAAAACTGTATCCTTCGCAATCAAATCGTTAATAAGGCTTGAAACTGCAAAATCCAAATCCTGCCCATATGAAATGGAACTCAAAAAAACCATAAGTAATAATAATCTTTTCATATCAATCGCATTTTTTACCAATACTTAACGCTTCAAAACCAATGAGGTCGTATGTAAATAATTCTTGGTATCGTCTTCGCTCTTCTTCTTCCAATTCACTCCACGCTATTGAATCTTTTAATCCCATCCAAACTATAGCTTCGGATTGGAGTTCACCCACATAATATCCTTTTTGATCTGCATAATTTCTAAGCACTACTGCGCTGTAATCAACAAGTTCTGAAATTATTTCATGCATCGCAAAGTTAAGTTCTTCGGTACCTATTTGATTATCACTATTTTTTAATGCAACAGCTCTTGACCATTGGTCTGCTGTTACCGTTAAAAATTCATTGTCCTGAAACATAAAGCCGTCAGCTCCCTTATCCAATTGGTAATACATTAGGGCGTGCATATTTTCATGTAAGACCACCGAAAATATAGCAATATCAGACATCATATGTAAAATATTTTCATTAAGCACAATTTCCATGCCATCGATTCTATCGTTATATCCCGCCGTTGGTATTGTACGGCCTAATGGTATACCTTCAGGTGTTTCCGGCAAAGGTTTATTCGTATAGACCAAATCGTAGGCGGTAGCTTTCATTTCAAAGGCTTCGTACATCGCAAGGGCTACTTCATTGTCCATCGTGTTGACATCGTTTACTATTTCAGCCACACAGGGTCTTGTTATTTGATTTTTTATTTGTAAATCTTCTACGACACTTTCGTTTATATGTTCTCTGATTACCGTTTCCCTTATATCCATTAAATTATCGACTACAGCGTCACAATCCTCCTGACCGCCCCCGTACCTTGGAGGTACCGAAGCATTTCCTCTCTCGCAATTAG
>CANLQD010000005.1 GCA_947493175.1 uncultured Flavobacteriaceae bacterium
TTCCTGCTTCCGTTTATTCGTACTTGCGTTTGCGTTTGTATTTGTGTTTGCACTTGTATTTGACCCTTGAACTTGACACTTGCACTCTAACTTCCTTGAGTAGACAGTTTACAGTGGCAGTGGGCAGTATGGCTCCGTTCTAACCATTAGGAACTTTAGCCATCACTTTTTGTTCTTCGGGCTTCAGTCTTCCTGCTTCCGTTTATTCGTACTTGCGTTTGCGTTTGTATTTGTGTTTGCACTTGTATTTGACCCTTGAACTTGACCCTTGCACTCGAACTTCCTTGAGTAGACAGTTTACAGTGGCAGTGGGCAATATGGTCCAGTTCTAATCATTAGAAACCTTAGCCATCACTTTTCGCTCTTCGGGTTTCCGTCTTCCTGTTTCCGTTTATTCGTATTTGCGTTTGCGTTTGTATTTGTGTTTGCACTTGTATTTGACCCCTGAACTTCCAAAAGTTATCCCCAGAATATCAACAATGGAATGGTTTCGGGAACAAAAATGGTACTTTCGTTTTAAGAATAATAACAGTCAAATCACTTTGGGAAAAACGGCAAAAACCAAAAAGGTAACCCCTTTAATGAAACAGTATAATGCCATCAAGGTTAAATATCCTGATGCACTCTTGTTGTTTCGTGTGGGCGATTTTTATGAAACCTTTGGGGAAGATGCGGTGAAGGCCTCCAAAATATTGGGAATCATCCTAACCCATCGAAATAATGGCGGTGATCGAACCGAATTGGCCGGTTTTCCGCACCATTCACTTAATACCTATTTACCCAAACTGGTAAAGGCAGGACAACGGGTGGCTATTTGCGACCAGTTGGAAGACCCCAAAATGACCAAGACCATCGTAAAACGTGGTGTTACCGAACTGGTAACCCCCGGGGTTGCCATGAACGATGATATTTTAAGCGCTAAATCGAACAATTTCCTCTGTGCCGTTCATTTTGGGCGTAAACTCTTGGGCGTCTCCTTTGTGGACATTTCTACCGGGGAATTCCTGACGGCGGAAGGAAGTGAAGAACAGATCGATAAACTATTGCAGAATTTTGCCCCTAATGAGGTGCTGGTCTCTAAACCACATAAAAAGGAATTTTTAGACACCTTTGGAAGTCAATTTCACACCTTTTACCTTGAGGATTGGGTGTTTCAAGACGATTTTGCCCGTGAGACCTTAACGACCCATTTCAAAACAAGTACTTTGAAGGGGTTTGGAGTAGACCATTTGAACCATGGTATCATCGCTTCGGGGGTTGTGCTGCATTATCTTTCGGAGACACAACACCGGCAGCTGCAACATATCAATACCATACAACGTATTGCCGAGGAGGAATACATTTGGATGGACCGTTTTACCATTCGCAATTTAGAGCTGTACCATTCGACCAACGAGCATGCGGTGACCCTTTTGGATATCATCGACAAAACCATTTCCCCTATGGGCGGAAGATTGTTGAAACGTTGGCTGGCCCTCCCCTTGAAAAATATTGAAAAGATTCGACGTCGGCATCAGGTAGTTGCCCACTTGAACCAAACGGAAGAAAGCCTACAGAAATTACAGCATTGGATCAAACAGATGGGCGACCTGGAACGGTTGATCTCCAAAACGGCGACCGGAAAAATAAATCCAAAAGAGGTCGTGCAGCTCAAAAACTCGTTGGAAGCGGTCGTTCCTATAAAACAGCTTACCGCCCAAAGCAAAAACGAAGCCTTATTGTTGATTTCGGATCAATTACATTCCTGCGATCTGCTACGGTCCAAAATCAAGGAAATGCTCAACGAAGAGGCACCTGTTCAGATTCCAAAAGGAAAAACGATTGCCGATGGATACTCCCAAGAGCTCGATGAACTGAGGCAGATGGCCTTTTCGGGCAAGGACTATCTAGACAAGATGTTGGAACGCGAGACCGAACGCACCGGTATTAGCTCCCTGAAGATCGCCTCGAACAATGTGTTCGGCTACTATATAGAGGTACGCAATACCCATAAAGATAAAGTTCCGCCAGAGTGGATCCGCAAGCAGACCTTGGTCAGTGCCGAACGCTATATTACCGAGGAGCTCAAGGAATATGAGGGTAAAATTTTAGGTGCCGAAGAGCGTATTCTGAGTTTGGAGCAACAGCTGTTCTCCCAATTGGTGGTCTGGATGCAGGAATACATTGCCCCAGTACAAAACAACGCACAGCTCATCGCCCAACTCGATTGCCTTTGCGGATTTGCCCAATTGGCCAAAGAAAACCAGTACGTAGCACCGGTCATGAATGATTCTACTGAAATAGCGATTAAAAATGGGCGGCATCCCGTAATCGAAAAACAGCTACCATTGGGAGAGGCATACATTGCGAACGATGTATTGCTCAATCGGGAAGACCAGCAGATCATCATGATTACCGGACCCAATATGAGTGGTAAATCGGCCATTCTGCGACAGACCGCCCTTATTGTGCTGTTGGCGCAGATGGGAAGTTTTATTCCTGCCGATGCGGCCAAAATAGGCTATGTCGATAAAATCTTCACCCGAGTGGGTGCGAGTGATAATATTTCTATGGGCGAGTCGACCTTTATGGTCGAGATGAACGAGACCGCTTCGATTTTGAACAACCTCAGCGAACGCAGTTTGGTCTTATTGGATGAAATCGGACGGGGTACGAGTACCTATGATGGCATTTCGATCGCCTGGGCCATCTCCGAATACCTACACGAACACCCTGCCAGGGCCAAGACCTTGTTCGCCACCCACTATCATGAGCTCAATGAGATGGGTACTACGTTTGAACGCATCAAGAACTTCAATGTCTCCGTCAAGGAACTTAAGGACAAGGTGCTCTTCCTGCGCAAGCTTACACCAGGTGGTAGCGAGCACAGTTTCGGAATTCACGTGGCCAAAATGGCCGGTATGCCACAACAGGTCATCCGCAAGGCCAATAAAATCTTGAAGAAGTTAGAGAAGTCGCATTCTAGCGAGGAACTCACCGACAAACTGCAAGCGGCCCAAAACGAAATGCAATTGAGTTTCTTTAATTTGGACGACCCCCTATTGGAGCAGATCAAAGAAGAAATTACCCATTTGGATATCAATACCCTGACCCCCGTAGAGGCCTTGATGAAGTTGAACGAGATCAAACGGTTGCTTACCAAAAATAAGAAAGCGACCTCCTAAACCAACGGTCGACGCCGACCCAAAGTCTTTTGGTTCTTTTGTAAAAAAATTTCTTTGCCTTTAGAGGAATTGTTTTAAATTTGCATCCGCATCGGTTGAAAGATGCGACGTTCTTTTAAAAATGACTTAAATGCGAAAATAGCTCAGTTGGTAGAGCGCCACCTTGCCAAGGTGGAGGTCGCGGGTTCGAATCCCGTTTTTCGCTCGACTTCGACTCCGCTCAGTCAACCAGAGGGGAGTTTTTTGTTTCAAGTCTACCCCTCCTTGCCAAGGCTTATGGAGGATACGCTCGAGTGGTGGAATTGGTAGACACGTTGGACTTAAAATCCAATGGCCATTATGGCCGTGCGGGTTCAAGTCCCGCCTCGAGTACACGGGAGATAGCCGAGGTTTTTCCTCGGCTTTTTCATGCCAAAAAATGCCTCAGGTACAACATTTCGTTTTTCTCAAACTTTAATCAATTGACCTTAATTAGTGCGTTTTAGATTTTTGGCCATATAATCTTGCCAAGTGACCAAGACAAATTTGTCTTTGCCATGCTCACTTTTTTTGAGGAACCCGCATTCATATACGAATAGATAGACCTCACCTTTTTGATTTTTCCAGTAATGCGTGAAGAAGTTAGGGTCGAAACCTAAATCAATAAGAAGATTCGTTCTTATTATAGATTTGCCCGCCTTATTATGCTCTTTCAATATTTGCGTAAGAAAAAAAGCTATGAGGCCTTGCGGGCGTCGGGAACTGGCCGAGGTAATCGTCAATGAAGAAGGTCTGCCTCTGCCGTTCGATATGGTACTATCAGAGCCGTCGTGACGACAACGAGGTGATCGACAAGCTGACCGAGCTGGCCGAGGCCAAGACCTACAGGGGATTCGACTGGCTCTACAACCGCATTCGCAAGCAAGGCCACAATTGGAACCGCAAACGTGTGTTGAGGGTATACCGCCTCTTGGGCATGCAACTCAAGAGAAAGACCAAAAAACGGCTTCTCAAAAGGATCAAGGAACCCTTGGAGGTCCCGAATGCACCGAGGGAGGTATGGAGCGCCGACTTCATGTCCGACGGCTTGATCACGGGAGGGAGCTTCAGGGTCTTCAACCTGATGGACGACTTCAACCGTGAGGCGCTGTGCATGAAGGGGAACTTCACCATGCCGGGGCTTCGTATCGTGTAATACCTTCAGGAGGCCATAGAGATATACGGCAAGCCCTTGGCCATTCGCGTTGACAACGGCCCTGAGTTCCTATCTAGGGTATTCGTCAACTATTGCGAGGTCGAGGACATCGAGATCAAGTACATACAGCCCAGCAAGCCGAGCCAGAACGGATACATCGAAAGGTTCAACCGGACCTATCGTGAGGACGTACTCGATGCACACCTGTTCAGGGATATCGAGGAAGTAAACTTGGAGACCGACCGATTCAAGGAGGAATACAACAGGCTCCATCCCCATAAGTCATTGGGAAAGAGCAGTCCAAAGGAATATTTAGAGGAATTTTCAAAGGGGCATTCCCCTTTGAAAAAACAATTTGTTTAATTTAAACGCAGTACGAAAACGGGTAAGTCTTCAAAAACAGGGAAGCCTTCAGGATTTGCTTATTTTTAAATCTAAATCAAGGTAGTTTTGAGACAGACTGCCGTTGTGAAACATTTATCAACAACCTGAAGAATCTTTAAAATTTCTAGATCAAGCATTAAATGACCGAAATAAATGAAATCTATTTGACATTCGATTATGAATTATTCTTGGGTACTCCGAATGGCGGAATTGAAGATTGTCTTATAATACCTACTAATAAGATAATTGATGTTCTAAACCTTCAAAACGTAAAAGGGACATTTTATGTAGATTTTGCTTATTTATACTATCTTCAACAATCAAGATCAATTGAACTTGATTTAATCCGCAAACAACTTAACGCTCTAAGAAAACAAGGGCATTCCATACAATTACATTTACATCCTCATTGGATATTTAAGAATTCAGAAAAAAATCAGATTCCACGTTATTACATTGATCAATACTCTTTAGAAGAGATCGCGGATATAGTTGAAGACCTTTTAAAGTTTGCAGAAAAGTTTTGTAGTTTAAAACTAACATCTTATCGAGCGGGTGGTTTAATTAATAAGAACTTACGGGATCTGGATTATTACCTGAAAAAATTAGGTTTAGAAACAGATTCCTCAATATTGGATTTCCAAAACATTAGTTGTCAATAT
Source organism: uncultured Flavobacteriaceae bacterium (assembly GCA_947493175.1). GTDB lineage: Bacteria > Bacteroidota > Bacteroidia > Flavobacteriales > Flavobacteriaceae > Pelagihabitans. The sequence continues at coordinate 5,385 of CANLQD010000005.1, forward strand.
ATAAAACAATATAATATCTCCACAATATACTATAGTCCCTTGTTTTATTGGAAATTAGTATTTCAGCGTTATTTTGGAAATAAAGACACAACTAAATTCGGGAAGGGTAATTCGCTACCGATGCCGCTCATTCAAAAGTTAAGAAGACTATTTTTAGGAGCTACAGACCACTTATCTTTTGATTCTAATAAGTGGACAAAAACAGAAAATTACGTTTCAAAAAATAAAATTAATACTGTGATACTTAGTCATCCTAAAGCAATGAACCAAATGTCCCTTATATCCCTATCGAAATATATCAAACAGAATAAAAAAAATTCTCATTTTAAAGTTATCGAATGATGATAAAGAAATATTTATCGTTAAACATTTTTAGTCTTTACATATTTAAAGTTTTGACCCGAATTCGTTTATTTTTTCAAGAAATAACGAAAAATAATTCTACTATATTTTTCCACTATTATCAAACAAAAGTTTTAATTGAAAAAAATCTAAATATATCTTCAAATTGTATTGACCTTGGCGCCTCAAAAGGGGATATTCTAGATTTAATTATTAAATCAAGTCCAAAGGGTCAACATATAGCAATTGAACCTATACCTGTTTTTTGCAAATTTCTTAGGCATTATTATAAGTCAAAAAATGTAGAAGTAATAAACGCTATTGCACTTGATTTTGATGGGACAGCTCCATTCTATTTCCAAACAAATGAACCAGCCATTTCGGGTTTTTCGAAAGTTAACAAACATCTTAATTCCATTGAACATTTACATTTACCCGTAATAAAGTTAGATTCAATAATAGAAAATGATTTGTTTTATGATTTGATAAAAATTGACTGTATTGGTAGTGAATTATCGATTATAAAGGGAGCAGTTTCAATTCTCACAAGAGATAAACCGTTAATCATTTTTGATTTTATTGCTGCTCACTTCAATACTGAAAATGCGAATGAATTATTCGAATTACTTTCAGGTATAGGGTATAGTATATTTCTTTTAAGCGATTACCCTAATGCATTGAAGTTAAGCATAACAGATTTCAAGACCTCTGTTTTTGATAAAAAACAAAGTCATTTTTTCGCAGGCCTGAAAAAAACCAAATGCTAAACCGAATTTTTCAAGAACAACACTAACTAGTTAGTGTAATTGATTTGTACAGATTTAGCAAACAAAAAAACGTTGCACAACAACGTGTCCTATGAAAAGCCATAGTCTAGTTTCTTAAAGATAAATAATATTTCAATTTTTGCTTTAAACCATCTTTTTCTTTTGATATAACTTGCTCCGCATCCTATTTGTGATACTCCTATTTTGGGGTTCACCAGCATCTGTATGATTATAAGCTATAATAAACTCGGCCACTTGCTATAAAAATAATTGATTTTTATACTGTCCGAAAAACAGGGAAGCCTTCAAAAGAGGTAAGTCTTCATTGTCTCCTAGTCCTGGTATGCTCTTTAATTTGGCAAGTTGTTCTTGCCGGGTCTCTTTAACCAAAGAAAGCAATCGCTCATTAAGTGAATCCAACTCTCGATCTAAAACCTTTAACGTGCGTTTCAATGAAAGGTAGACCGCTTTGGCCTCGGTGCGCTTTCGGTTCTTTCGTAGTTCAACAACCTATCTTTTTACAAATTTATCAGGATGAAAATCAGGTAAGGAAGTATCTGACGAAAAAATCAATTTTGGAGAGTCTCCCGCTCTTAGGAAAGAATTTTTTCTAAAAAAAGCTTTTTCATCTTTTGCAATATCCAAAATTTCATTTTGTACATCCGCAAGCGAATGCTCTATTTTCTTATCGTATTTTCTCCTCCACGCATCTTGCTCTTCAGTTTTAAAACCCAAGGATTGACTACGCCAGTAAGTAGCCACAGAGGTCCAATGATCTACATAAGATATAATGCGCCAATCATGTTCAATAATATATGAGTATTTTCTGTCTAGGTGAAGGGTCGTTTTATCATCCGATTCCATGAAAAAGTAAAACTTGAAATCCAATCCGTGAAAACCAGAAATTGAAACAAATACGGTAAACAAATGAAGTTCAATTTCTTTCTCCTGTTCGTCAATAAGGTGCAGGGCTATTTTTTTTAGGTAGTTTTTACCTAGATCACATGGATACAGAATACCTTCGTTAATCCCTATTTCATTGCCATATCCCCCCTTTTTTAAATAAGATAATAATGGTTTTTCAAAGAAATTATTTTCCTTCAGATATTCCATATTAATAGGTAAACCAGAATTCTCTACCCGTTTAAAAAAAGTTACACTTGGTTCAATTTTGCCATCTAGTAATCGATATATTGTTTCAGCTCCTTTATATCCAATTGTTTTAGAAAACCTATAGGGTGTCATCTCCAGTAAGCTTAACACCGTAAGTAACCTTTGAGAGAAGTCTTTTGATGTTGCCATAGCTATGATTTAATCATATGATTTATTAGCAAACGTACAAAATTCATTTAATATTCGAAATCAAAATAGTAAAACTAAGGCGTTACGTCAACTATTAGCCCATTAGTGATTGGGCGAATAACACCCTTACCCGATATAGCAATATCACTTTAATCTGTGTTGAAAAAAACAAACAACCAAACATCTCGGAGATAATTCTTATTTTACGGAATTGGTCAACGTCTCTATCCGTTGTAGCTCCTCAATCATCAAAACAACCTTTTCAGACCACGGAAATTGAACCTGCATTCAATCAGCTCGGTTGCGTTAAACGACTGAATTTTATCCCAAAATCAGTAAAATGTTGTAGCCATTATTGCTGAAATCACCTTTTCTAATCCCTTGTTCCTTTTTTGTTTTCTCAAAAAATGAATTCAGATAAGCTCCTATGATATCACAAACAAGTGAATCGCCTGAATATGTCGGGTATGTGCTGCTCTATCGGTTTTGTAATACTATTCTGTCGGAAATGTTCATTTATTAGGCGGGAATGTGCTACTCCTTAGGCTGTTACGCGTACTATTTTTGTGCCAGTAAAATTCCCCTAAGGTAGCTCTTCATTAAAACATTCCCCCCGGATGAAAATAATCGTTCATCATGTCCATTTAGTTACCATTAATAGCTATTGAACAATTGAATAGTATTTACTAATCCTTAATCCCAAAATTTATGAAGAACAAAATGTAAGAATTTTAATGTATTGTACTTGACTTTTTCTTTTTCCCAGCCTACCTATTTGAATGTCGAGAAAGAGGAAGATAAGACAGTATTCTGCTAGCAGTATTTTTTATTTAAACGGACATGTCAATACCGGTGTTGGCCTTGTCCGAACCATTTACATCACCGGGAAGTACAAGATTTTTAACCTTTAATTTAACAATGATGATTAAAAAAGTAATGTTTTGCGCAATTGCGCTTTCGATGGGTTCTGTTGTAATGGCCCAAAGTACGAGTGAAGTAACCCAAGAAGGTAATGATAATTCTACCGATGTAACCCAAATCGGAGACGATCATACTTCTACGGTTTGGATACAAGGTGACCTGAATGAAGTTTATGTCTTGCAAGATGGAAGTTATGAAAACTTGTCAAATGTGAACATTACCGGTGACGAAAACTATGCGAATGTAGTACAGTCCGGTTCTTATGATATCACTGAGATTTATCAATCTGGTGACCGCAATAGCGCAAATTCCCTACAAGGGGGTGCCAATGAATATGGCGAAATCTATATTGATCAAAGTGGTGACGATAATGAGGCGAATGCCTCTCAGAATGGCTATTACAACTACAGTGATATCGATCAGAGCGGTGACTATAACTATGCAAACGTCGATCAAGAAGGCGAGTACGCTGAAAGCTATGTGAATCAAAGCGGAGATGACAATAGTGCAGAGGTATATCAAGCAGGCGCTTATAACTACAGTGAAATCGATCAGAGCGGTAATTATAATTCGGCAACTGTCAGTCAAGAAGGTGAGAATGCTGAAAGTTACATCACCCAATACGGAGATTACAATAGTGCCGATGTGTATCAGGCAGGTGAGGATGTTGTTAGTTACATCACTCAAGACGGAGACTACAATGAGGCAGTGGTCTATCAAGATGGATACGGTTCTTACAGTGAAATCGACCAGAGCGGGGATTATAATTCTGCAGACGTACGTCAAGAAGGTGGTGACGGTGCTTCTAGCTACGTATCTCAAAGTGGAGACTACAATAGCGCTACGGTCTTTCAAGATGGGTGGAGTACAAGCAACATATACCAACTGGGTAACGAAGGCATCGTTAACGTATCGCAATATGGAGATGATCATTTAAGTAATGTGACCCAAAGCGACGGAAACGGAAACGTGGCAACTGTAAGTCAGACAGGGTACGGTCTTACTAGCGATGTTATGCAAATCGGCTCAAACAACGCAGCAAACGTTACACAGTCAAACTAGAATCCTAAATTTTGATTTTTGAGTGGGATGGCTCTAGCGGCCATCCCATTTTAAAAAAAGGGATATGCTGCCTATAGGTCACTATTTGAACAAAGACAAATCATGAATTCCATAAAATATAAAATCTTATTGAGTCTATTTGCTATAGGTCTTTATCAAGGGTACGCCCAAAATGATAACACTAAAAAAAAGTCTTCAACTTTAGTTTCAAATTTGAATTTCGAAACCCTTCAATCCGTTTCAGAAGCCCTGATGAATAATTCTGTTACCCCGGATAACTCACTATACATACAGCAGATAGGTTCAAGTAATACCGCTTCAGCGACTATTCATGCCAAAAACAAAGGAATAAACCTTGTGCAAAACGGGCACAACAACGAAGCAAAAATTGATTTGTCAATAGAATCGGTTACCCACAATATACTCCAAAACGGAAACGGTAATCTCTTTCTAGAATATGGCGCTACCCCGAATTTGAGTTTAGATCGCCAAATCATTCAAGACGGAAATAATCATGGCGTAGTCATTTTTGGCAGTAATTCATTGACAGATAAGTTGATGATACATCAACAAGGGGGTTTAAAAACAGTTACCATCAGGAATTTCAACTGATAAACGCACGTCAAATGAAAGCTTCATCACATCTTCTTCTTTGCCTTCTGTGTTTTCCGGTATTGGCGGTCTCCCAAATATATAACTCAGAGGTTGCTGCTGCCATAAATCTTAGAATTCAAGATAATAGTATTGTTGAAATTACCGGTTCGGCACACAATAAGACCGAAATAAGTAAAAGTTTACGCTATGTACTATCTGTTATAAAAACAGGTAAAAAGTCAAAAAACAAAAACAAAAATGACCAAGAGGGTCGCTTTGTGCTGCCCCCAGGTACTAAAAAAAATTTATCAACGAGCAGTATAAATGTCAATGATGATGATCGAACAATCATACTACTGCTCATTTATAAGGATAAAAAAATCATAGGAAAAGACAGAAAAGTCTTAAATGGGGTAGAAGGAGAAGAAGATGAAGTTAAAAACTTTAGAAAACCTTCTACTACAGAAGATGTGAAGAACACGAATGAGGATGGTTTTATTTTGAGAGGTATGGTCATCCAAGATACCAAAACCAAAGCGGGCAATGATTTTTATGATATGTTCTACTCTTCTTATTTGACGAATAATATTAATGGAGAAAAAATTGTAAAAATCGAAGAGCGACTGGCCATAGGCAATAACACCCAGATGAATGTTCTGGTAGGTGACAAGGTTGTTGTTCAATTCTTCGTGAATCCGAGAAATCAATATTTGAAATCGATGGCCGACAAATCTATTTATAAAGTGATTTCATACTTCCAGCGATTGAAAGATAACGAAGAACAAATTACCAGATATTAAACCTAAAATAATGAAGAAAACCATTCTTATACTTGTTTTTTTAAGCTCGGCCTTTTGTAGTGCACAACAATTGGTTTATACGCCCATAAACCCTGCTTTTGGTGGAGATACCTTTAACTACCAATGGTTGTTAAGTTCTGCCGAGGCGCAGAATTCTTTCACAGATCCGAGTATAGTAGATAATGACCGAACAGAGCTTGAAAGTTTTCAGGAAAACTTAAATCGTCAATTACTCAATAGTCTATCAAGAAATGTTTTTGATTCGCAACTAGGTGATGAACTGAAAGAAGGTACGTTCAACGTGGGGGATTTGGCCCTCGAAATATTTGAAACCGGAGAGGGTCTTGTCATTAATATTTTAGATACCCTTACCGGTGAACAGACACAGATAATCGTTCCAAATTAATTCGTTGATCCATGCACCAGATATTTTTAAGAATAATAGTGCTCTTTTTTGCTCTTGCTTTATCAGGATGTGGTGCCTATTTTAATCAGCCCCACACGCCGCAAGATGCAAGAATTGGAGAGCTGACCTCTAAAACACAGGTGTTACGGGATATGCCGGAACCCTATAAAGAATTGGTAGTTGGCGTTTATAACTTCAAAGATCAGACTGGTCAATATAAGGCACAAGAAGGGGGGAGCACGTTCAGTACCGCAGTGTCACAAGGGGCTACGACTATGCTACTTCAAGCTTTGGAAGATAGTAAATGGTTTACACCGATCGAGCGTGAAAACCTTGGTAATTTATTGAACGAAAGAAACATCATTCGCTCAACGAGAGAGGAGTTCAGTCAAAAAAATGGTTCACCCCAACCTACACTGCCACCATTATTATATGCAGGAATGCTTTTAGAAGGGGGCATAGTCTCATATGATACCAATATTATTACCGGCGGTGCAGGCGCTCGTTATTTTGGTGTAGGTGCTTCTACAAAATATCGCCAAGATCGTATCTCTATTTATTTAAGGGCAGTATCTACAAGTAATGGTAAAATCTTAAAAACGGTATATGTCTCTAAAACCATTTTATCACAATCACTGGATGCAAGTTTGTTTCGGTACGTTAGTTTTCAGCGCCTTTTAGAGGCCGAGACCGGTTTTACAAAAAACGAACCTGTGCAATTGGCTATGAAAGATGCGATTGAAAAAGCTGTTCAGGCACTTATTATCGAAGGAATTGAAGAAGGGCTCTGGACTTCCAAAGAGGGAGGGTTGACGAACAAAAAATTGATGGACGCTTACTACGCTCAAAAAGAATTTGAAGAGTCACAACTGTTATATAATAGAGAACAAACAGTCGAAAAACACGCTAATGCGATGACCTTCGGCGGAACGGTTTCGCAATTAAATGGTGACTTGGGTAATAAAACGATTGCCGCTGGTTACCACTTCGGATACCTACGGATGTTAAGCCCAAAATGGGGTTTGGCTCTAAATGCAGACTATATCAACCTCCAAGGCGGGAGTTCTTTTTCTAGGGAGTATATGTCTGCCCAAGTGAACTTGGAAGCACAACTATTACCTTATGACAAACTGTCTCCCTATGTATTTGGCGGTGGCGGTGTGCTCTTCGACATCAGATCGGTTAGCGCGTCAAAACCAACAAAAATAACAGCTCCTAAAGCACAGTTGGGCGCTGGATTAAATTATCGGGCCTCCGATAAAATAGCCCTACGCATTTTTGCGGAAAGTAATTTCACGTTTTCCGATGAACTCGATGGTGTTATAAGTGGTAATAGGAATGATTTTTATTACAATTTCGGTTTAGGATTGAAGTATAAATTCGGTTTACGAAAAAATGAGTCTGAAAGATTATAAAGTTTTAAAATTCAGATAAGTTCGACCCATAGTTAAACAAATGAAAATGAAAAAATACAGTACGGATCTATTCCTGTTTCTTGGTATCATACTCTTGATGACGGCTTGTTCCGAAGAACCTGTCGATGAGAACATCTTTGGCTCTTTATCGGGTAAGGTTGTTGCCAAAGCCGATAATACACCTTTGGTGAATGTGAAAGTTACCTCCAATCCAGTTTCGAATACGGTTTTTACAGATGGTGACGGTAATTTTGAAATAAGCGCTATTCAAGTGGGTGAATATTCCTTTCAAGCGGAATTGGCCGATTTTCAAACGGCTTTTGAACCGGCCATTATTGTAGAGGGACAATCGGTAACCATTGTTTTTGAACTCGATTCCTTGCAGGTGAACAATAGTGCACCGCAATCTCCTCTGTTGCTGTTTCCGAAAGATGGTGTTGAAAATATTGGCTCTGAAGTCCAATTCGCCTGGTCCTCTTCCGCAAACGATGATGATGAAATCATTTATTCGCTTGAATTAAGAAATGGAGCGACCAATGAAATAAAACTATTCGAAGGGTTAAGGGATACGACCTTGGTTATCGATAATTTATCAATCGGGAAAAATTATTTTTGGCAAATTTCCGCAGATGATGGGGTGAATACGATCGTAAAAAGTGCTTTGGGTAGTTTTGCTACCAACGATGCTGCTTCAAACCGCTTTTTGTATGTAAGAAACGTAGCAGGAAATAACGTGCTATTTTCAGGATCTGAACGAATAGATGACAACGAGGAGGGTGTAAATCAAAATGAAATACAATTAACAAGTTCTACTTCGAACTGCTATCGTCCCGCCAAAAATAATACCGTAAATAAAATTGCCTTTCTGAGATCTGTAGGAGCAGCAACCCATTTATTTGTAATCAACGCCGACGGCACAAATATGAAGCAGGTGACCTCAACGATTTCACTTGCCGGGTTTAAGCAAGACGAATTAGAGTATACTTGGGCAGAAAACGGTGCTAAATTATACTTTCCGAATTTCAACAAATTGTATGCAATCAATCCAGATGGTTCGGGCATAGCGTTGATCTATGAGTTGGAGAATGAATTTATTTCGGAAGTAGCCGTTAATCCGATAAATGACCTCGTGCTGCTTAAAACGAACGATGTTACGGGCTACCATGCCAGAATCATCGTTGTTGACCTAGCCGGCGATGCGGTACAAGAAGTTGTTGCCAGTCAAGTTGGAGCTCTGGGTGGTATTGATTTTTCTGCGGATGGCACAAAAGTTCTTTTTACAAGAGATGTATCTCAAGTTGAAAATGTAGACTATCGTCAACTGGATTCGCGTATTTTCGTATACGACCTTTTGTCAGACACAACTACAGAGATAGATACCGGAAAAGAGGCGGGCACAAACGATTTGGATGCCAAGTATGCACCCGATGATGGTGCTATTATTTTTGTAAACACTTCTAACGACGGTATCTCAGAGCGAAGAATATATAGAACGACCGAAAATGTAGATGGTAGAAGGGAAGTACTTTTCACCAATGCCTTTATGCCGAACTGGGAGTAATACACCACAACTGTTAAGAATATAAAGCCTCTGCGAATTGATGCATAAGAGGTCTCTATTTTGTGACTGAGATGTACCCCTCAAAATGCTCCGCAACCCAATTTTGAAATTGGTTTTAAAATCCTTCTGATGACTTTGATATTTCAAAACAAAGAATGCAAAAGGCACTTCGAATTGACCAGCGAACACATAGCGCACTAATACATCAAGATTTCTAAAAGATTCATCGTTTTTGTCCTAACTGTACTACACCAGGGCAACCTATTTGGTATGCCCAAAATTCAGCTAAGGAAGTACTCGGAAAAATATGTTCATTTTCCTGATATGGTGATGGTATTGTCGGCATGTTTGCATGAAAAAAGAAACGGAAGCCAAGGCGTCATAAGTAAAACTGCTGCTGCTTTAAATATCCATCAAAACCCGTCTCTTAACAAGACCATAAAGGATTGTTAAGTACAAAGGAAATTTCGTAGACAAACAGTAATTTTAATACGATTTATATGTTTCCGAGCTATTGAAAACAGCGCTTTAAACAGGTAAGTATTCATGAAACCTATTACTCAATATACAAAAAGTGGACGCATCAATATTGCTTATCAGGTTTTTGGTTCTGGTTCCATTGACCTAGTCTATATCCCAGGGTGGGTCTCTAATATTGATTTGATGTGGGCTTGTCCCGAGCTAGTGGATTTTTTATTGGAATTGGGCAAAATAGCGAGGGTCATCTTATTTGATAAAAGAGGTACCGGGCTTTCTGATCGCATCGTCGAACTTTCCACGCTCGAGGAGCGAATGGAAGATATTCGAGTGGTTATGGACGCAGTCGGTTCACAAAAAGCGGTTCTATTCGGTCACTCAGAAGGTGGTTCAGTGTCTGCTTTGTTCGCTGCCACATATCCCAAACGGGTCATTTCTTTGATAGCCTTCGGCATATTCGCCAAACGCAAATACGCACCTCACTATCCGTGGGCACCTACTGACGTAGAGCGTCAAAAGGTTTACGACATGATTGAGAATAATTGGGGAAGTGGAGAGATGAATCTTGAAACCCTCGCCCCTTCCAAAGCTAAGGATCCAGTGTTTATGAACTGGTTGGCCAATTATTTTAGGTCAGGCGCGAGTCCAAGTGCCGCGATGGTACTTACCAAAATGAACTCTGAGGTAGATATCATAGACATACTTGGTTCTATTGAAGTACCAACGTTGATCATGCAGCGCACTAATGATATCGATGTGAAAATTGAGGAAGGCAGGTTTATAGCGGAGCAGATCCCCAACGCTGAATTTGTGGAATTTGATGGTAATGATCATCTTTTTTGGGTGGGTAACACCAAAGAGGTACTAGATCAAATGAAATCCTTCATCGTTAAGAAAAATGGATCTCGGCATTACCAACAACAACTATTTACCATAGGTGCGGCAAGAATCGTTTCCAATCAAAGGCCAAATACCGACCAACTAGCGCAACTGACTACTTTTGTTTCAAAATACCTGGGAAAAACTATTCAGAGCGATGGGCAGACCTTCGTTGCCACTTTTGAAGGACCTAGCAAAGCGGTTCATTGTGGACTAGGTTTGATAGATATCGCAACAAGTCTGAACGCTAAGATAGTACTAGGAATTCATATCAAAGAGGGTGCAGTGGCTGAATCACACTTTGTAAGTGCAGAGACAAATGCACTGATTGAATCTATTTTTGAAAAAGCCGAACCCAATCAAATCTTGATTACCCAGACCGTAAAAAACCTTTTGTCCGGATCTGGCCTACGTTTTTCCTCCATTAGTAAATCCATCATTTATTCTACCCGGGGCGAGCCGTTACTACTGTTTTCAGTTGAGGATGATTATAGGCCTCAGCATCAACGTGCCGAAGCTTTTCAAATTACGCTTCCTTCTACTAACGACTCCTTTTTGGAAAATGTCCTAAAACCCATCGATGATCATCTAGACGATCAATTCTTCAGTGTAGAGACTCTATGCAAGCAAATTGGTATCAGCGAGAGACAATTACAACGCAAGCTAAAAGCACTTACGAACAAATCGCCCAATCAGCTTATTTCTTCGGTAAGACTGCACCGGGCAAAAGAGCTTTTACTACAAAACAAGCACAATGTTGCTGAAATTGCTTATCAAACTGGTTTTTCCAACCCTTCCTATTTCTCTAAATCCTTTAAAAAGGAATTTGGCATAAGCCCCTCCATGTTGCGACAAAAACAGGTATCATAAATCAGGGTATTTATCAAAAAAACAATTGGTTATCTACTACGTTTACTAACCTATTTTAGGTAGAAACAGAAGAACCGCTACGACAATAAAATATAGATCAAGACGGTTGCCGCCACTAGGACCACCCCCATGATATTTACCAGCGACCAACTCTTTTCTACCATTTCATCTGGCACCTCGACCGTATCTATTTTTTGTCGATACAGGGCAGAAAAAGCGAACATGATGATAAAGTTCAACACGAACTCGATGCCCCATAAATGAACAAAATGAATATCGACCTTTAAGATAAAGGTAGTTAAGATGTAAAATGTAAAACCAAAAAACAGACCGGCCTTTGCACCGTTAGCATTTACCGATTTAACAAATATCCCTGCGATAATGACCGATGAAATCGGGATAAAGAAAATTCCATTCAGTTCTTGTAAGAGAAAATACAGTCCGTCCGGGGCATACGCCACTAAAGGGGCCACTGTAATCGAGACGACCGCCAACAAAACCGATACCAGCTTCCCATAGCGAACCAACTTTGCATCTGAAACCTTGGGATTAATGGTTTTTTTATAGATGTCATAGCAAAAAACGGTACTTGCCGAATTTAAGACACTGTTGAACGTACTAAGCACGGCACCTAGAATAACTGCGGCAAAAAAACCGAACAAATAGGTAGGCAACACTTTTTTCACCAACATCGGATAAATCAAATCTGGTGTTTCATAGTAGGAATCCTGAAAATAGTAAAAAGCAATTAGTCCGGGGAGTACAATGATCAAGGGAACCAAAAGCTTTAAGATACCGGTGTAAATGAGTCCTTTTTGTGCCTCTACCAAATTCTTGGCACCAAATGCCCTTTGAATGATTGCCTGGTTCATACCCCAGAAATAGATTTGATTGATCATTAAACCTGTAAATAGTACCGAAAATGGCAACACGGAATCTGGCTTTCCAATAATATCAAATTTATCGGGAGCAAAATTGTAGACAGTGGTCAACCCTTCAAAAACATCACCACTTCCAATCTCGTAAAGCGCTATACCGGGAATCAACAATCCGCCCAGCATGAGACCCACACCGTTGAGCGTATCTGAATAGGCCACTGCCTTTAATCCTCCAAATATGGCGTATAATGATCCTATGACACCAATGGCTAAAATAGTGTATACCATCGCCATACTTTTAGGCACATTAAAAAGTGTTGAAAAATCGAATACACTCTCGATATTAATAGCCCCTGAATAGAGTACGATGGGCAGCAGGGTAACCACAAAGGAAAGCATCAACAAAAATGCCACTATGGAACGGGTAGTGCCATCAAAACGTTTTTCTAAAAACTCGGGAATGGTCGTTAACCCCATCCGAATAAAGCGAGGGAGAAAAAATATGGCGGCAATGACCAAGGCAATCGCCGACGTAACCTCCCAAGCGATGACAATAATTCCGTTCTTATAGGAGCTACCGTTCATCCCTATCAGGTGTTCCGTAGAGATGTTGGTGAGAATCATGGAACCTGCTATAATCGGTCCCGTTAGACTTTTCCCGGCCAAAAAATACCCTTGAGCTGTTTTAAAATTGTCTTTTCGAAGCTTGTATACGGTGTAGATAATGACAAGAAACGTAAATCCAAAAAAGCCCAGGTAGGTTGAAGTCATTATAGCTACAGCTCGTTAAAACTTCAAAGTATCGGGCAAGTATTTGGCGACCAAATCCTCGTAATACGGTTTTAGTGCTTTGGCATCTGGTGGTGTCGGGGCTTTGGAATACAGGTCGTAAGGATTGAATTTCTTGACCCATTCGAACATTTCATGGTCTTTTTTGTTCATTAAATGGTCGTAAGCAGCTTCTCTGTGTTGTGCATAGAACGAATGATACCGGATCATATACAATGCCGGATCGGGCAAATGGTCCTTTACGATTTGATAGAGGTATTCGTCGTGCCCCCAGCTCATCTTTACCTGATCGAGCCCACAATGTGCCTCGTAAATTCCCGATTTGGTTTGAAACCTTTCGTCAGAATAATCAGGATTATCCTTGAAAAACTCCGGATATACAATTTTATCAGAATAGGCGCAACCTACCGGAAACGTATCTCCGACAACTGCCCATTGTGGCTCACCGAACAGACACAATACCTTTCCCATATCATGAATAAAACCTGTTAATACGAACCAATCGGGGTGACCGTCGGCCCGAATGGCCTCAGAAGTCTGTAACAAATGTTGTAACTGATCTAACTCAATATCGGGATCACTATCGTCTACTAGGGTATTTAGAAAAGCGACTGCATCCCAAAGGGACATTTCGCGCTTATCGAACTTTAAAAACTCACGCTCTTTTTCGCAAACGAAATCGTACGTCTGAAATTGATGGTTCAAGCGATAAAATTCGCGCACTCCGTCGACCCTATCCGAATCTACATAATTGCGAAACTCCTCTTTTTGTTTTGAAGTTTCCTCGGGGTCGGGATATCTGGATAGCAAATCATTTTCCCAATCATCGACATCATACATGGGGGTGTTCTCCTTTTTTTTAGATGTACTTTTCATAATCTTCCCTTAAAATACCTCTCTAAGATAGGGCATACAACTTGTATTCATATAGACTCAGATTGCAAAAACATAGACACTTTTTCCAATTTTCGAATTTTAGTCCTTCACCTTGAGCTGTTTTTTTAGCAAGTTACTCGGTGGAAATCCAAACTGTTTTTTAAAGCATCTGCTAAAATACAATGGGTCATTAAATCCGGTCATATCCGATACCTCAGAAACATTATATCTTAGTGAACGCAATAGAATTGCCGCCTTTTTTAGACGAACCGTTCGAATAAATTCATTGGGTGCCAGATCTGTGAGCTCTTTTATTTTTCGATATAGTTTTGAAGAACTCATACCCAATTCTTGGCATAGAAACGAGGTTGTCAAATAGTTTTCGGACAAATTGGACTCAATGAGTGCCGTTATCTTTTGCATAAGCTCCTCATCGATGGGTGAATGGGTCAACAAACTCACTTCACTTTCGGTCTCCGCCGAGAATTTCGCTTTCAGGTCTTTTCTTGAATTGATGATGTTAACTATTCTGGTCTTTAACAACGATGGATCAAACGGTTTTACCAAGTAGCCATCGGCACCTACATCGTACCCTTTGGCCTTATCATTATTTTCCGAGAGCGCAGTCAGTAAAATGACAGGGATGTGACTAATAATGGCATCATTCTTTAATGCTTTGCAGAATTGTATTCCGTTCATAATGGGCATCATTACGTCCGATACACATAAGATAGGCTTTAAATGTCTACAAAGTTGCAAACCTTCCTTACCGTTCTCGGCGCTATGTACTTTATAATAATCGGAAAGATAATCAACCAAGTAATTACGCAGTTCTGCATTATCTTCAATGATCACTATTGTTTCCTTCTGATGGTCGGTGCCGGTATCTTCTTTAGGGGAAACTATCATCGGACTCTCGTTCACCACCGAATTGACTTGACGCGGATTGATTTCCCGCAACTGGTATGCTTCCTTGGTAATGGGAATTTTTACGGTAAATATGGTACCCTCCGCAGCGTTGCTTACGAAACTGATCGTACCCTTGTGACGTTCTACCAAAGATTTCACAAGCGAAAGGCCAATACCTGAACCCGTTGTGCTTTCTTTGCTATTTCTGGCTTGATAAAATCGAGAAAAAATGTTTTTCTGGCTGGTTTTTGGTATTCCTATACCGTCATCACTCACCTCAACGATCAAGTATTCTTTTGATTCGTCGTTTACTCCAATATACAAATCTACATTGCCGTTGCGTTTGGTAAACTTAAGGGCATTTGATAGTAAATTGTATAGAATCTTATCGTATTTGTCCTTATCGATCCAACCGAACAAGGTCTCGTTTTCGCAGTTGAAGCAAAAAGAGATGTTCTTGTTTTTTGCAAGCTCTTTAAATGATTCGAAAACTATCTTCGATTCCCTACGGATATTTGTCTGGGTTACTTTTAAATCCAGACCACCGGTTTGCGCCTTTCTGAAATCGAGTACCTGATTCACCAGTTTTAATAATCGATTTGCATTTTGATGTATGAGTTGTGACCTCGTTCCCTGATAATCATTGCCTTTCTCCTTGGCTTGCTGCATCAAATCTTTTGCGGGCCCTAAGATAAGTGTCAAAGGAGTGCGAAGTTCATGGGATATATTCGTGAAAAATCGAAGTTTTTCATCATTTAATTTCTTGTTGCGCTCCTGTTTTAGTTTTGAAGCCAATAATTCTTGTCGCAAGCGTATGCGCTCCTTGATTATTTTTTGTGCTAAAAACCCTAGTATCAACAAAGTAAAAAGAGCTAAAAGAAATGCCTTATAGGTAAGCCAAAAAGGAGAAAGCACCCTTATACGGTAAGAAGCTTCGTCGCTCCAATATCCATTGCTATTGCTTGCCCTCAAACGAAAGGTATAATCACCCGGATACAGATTCGTATACTGTACGGTTCTTGCGCCGCTATTGACCGATATCCAATCCTCATCAAAGCCTTCGAGCATATACTGGTATCTGTTTTGGAGTTGGTTTGAATAGGACGGACTTGAAAACTGTAAGGAGAAGTTTCTGTTTTTATAGTCGAGTTCGATTTCATTTTCGAAATTCAGTCCATTCGAGTGAAACCTTTGCCCATTGATCTCAAGACCGTTATATATTTCTTTGTTCTGAACCTTAAACTCGCTTATAAAGGGTTTCGGTGCCCAGAGCTCCTCTTCCAATGTATAGGGTGAAAAAGAAATGACCCCGTTCTTACCAGCTAAATATATAAGTGTATCGTTAAAATGGTAAAAACCGCTGGCACTGAACACGTCGAGCCTATTTCCACTATCTACATGAAATAGTTTAGCCTTTCCGGGTGCTTCGCCATTACTTTGAAACTTTGCAATGTTATTGTTGTTCATATTCAACCACAAAATACCTTTGGCGTCCAAAACCATATCGGTAATCCATTCCCCTTCCAATTCCTTGGGTTCTCGTAATCTTTTAAAATCATCGCTTACCTCATCATAAAAAGCCAATCCTGAACGGGTAGCCGCCCAAACTGTTTGGGTATCATCTACGATAACGTCACTCACGTTGTCGTGTGGCAATGCATCTTCTTTCTCGGTACTTGCCCTGTATACCTTTTCATGTTTCGAATCCAAGCGATAGCTGACCACTCCTTCTTCAGTAGCGAACCAGATGCGATCCCCTTCCTTGGAAGCGACCATCTTATTAATAGAACTATTGCCTAAAAGACGGCCTTTATCTTTATCGACTATCAATGTATTCTTATCAAGAAACACGGCTCCTTCCCCAAAAGATCCAACCATCATTTTTTCATCCCCTAGCATCAGAAAGGAAAGCACAGCTGCTTTCCGAAAACCGACATCGAGTATTTTAGAGGTTTGTTTTGGGTAATCGTATACCAATATCTTACCACTCCATAGTCCACAGAAAAAAGTTCTGCCATCCTCTGAATAAATACTCGCGATATCTTTTGCCGAGTGTTTTAAAGGTTTAAAGCCATCTTGATTTGAAATAAAAAGACCATTATGCCGGGTAGCAACGATCAGCTTGGCATCATGAGTTCTGGAAAAGCCTCTGATGCGAGGAACCTGATTTGATATATGTGCTGAAATACCTTTGTTGAGCTTGAACTGGTTTTCGTAGGGGTCGTATTTATCAAGTCCGTCTTCCGTTCCTATCCATAAAACCCCTGATGGGTCGAAATGCAGGGCCGATATTAAATTATTCACGAGCGAGGTATCATCGGAAAGTATGGTATAGTGCCACTCAAAATCTCCTTTTGCGATATCTTCCAATTCGGTACATACCAATAACCCTCCTAGGGTACCTACCCAGTATTTACCATCTGGTGCTCGGGCTACCGATACAAAATAGGGGCCCAGGTTTTCTTGGACAGCCTTGTTTTCGATAGCAAGGTTTTCAAAACTATCTCTTGAAGCATTCCATATAAAAAGACCTTCCCGGGTACCTACAAAAATATCCGCTTTGTGATCTTCATAAATAAAGTTGATGTACGGGTTTACGGTCTTTGTATCGGGATTCCTCAATTCATACTGTACAATCTGTCCCAAACTACCATCGGATGTCAAAGAAATTCTAGCCACTGATGCCGTATCGTAGGTGCCTATCCATAGCTGCCCTTTTTTATCTTCAAAAATCTCCTTGATATAGTAGAAACCTTCGATATCAATTTTCGAAAACGTTTTTAAAGCGGTATCGAAAAGGTACAGCCCCTTTGTTTTGGTACCGACCCAGACCCTGTCGAAATTATCGACATGAATAGCGCGTATTTCATTGTCGGCCAAACTATGGGGATTGCCCTTTTCCGGTAAAAATGTAGTGAATACCTCCTTGTGCAACTCGAGTAGGGTAAGGCCATTTCGAGTACCTATCCAGAGGTGATTATTGGCTTGGTCTAGCTCAAGCGCTGTAATATCATTGTCGTTCAGGGCATTTTTATGATTGCCTCCGCTTAGATAGGATTTAAATTGATATCCATCAAAACGATTTAGGCCCGAAAAGGTGCCTATCCATAAAAATCCGTTATCGTCTTGAACGATATGTCGAACAGAATTATGTGATAACCCATCATTGTAATTGTAGTGTTCAAATTTGATGTTTTGAGCTGTCAAAAACGCACCGACGAAACAGGTTAGCCACCACAACCTGCATCCCTTATATGTTGTTGATCGATCTAAAAACATACCATAATTTACAATTTATGGACCACTTTGACGTCATTGCTCCGATATATGCCAAAGACCGGAGCAATTACGTAGGACTCCAATATACTTTCCAATTGTTATGCCCTTATGGTTTCTTACCAGACCTACTGGATTGTCAATCCGCTCTTAGAAGTCATTTTTAGTACCAATCTCCCCCCCTGTACCATATCCTTTTGGCTTATGGAGAATGACCGTTGCGGTACTTCGTTGTAACTGGCACTCTGGATATAAACGTTCTGTTTACTATTGTTTACAGCCTCAATTTCTAAGGTACTTGCCCGATAATAATCTGGATGCAAATCAATACGTACTTTGTCAAAAATGGGGCTTCCCACTAGGTATTCCGGGTTTTTAGTAACACCGCCATTCATTTGAAAGATTCCTATTTTTAACAACACCGCCAAGCTCCCCATAAGCCCTTGGTCTTCATCGCCATTATAACCTGTTGATGGAGATAGCCCACTAAAAACCGATTGCACTACTTTTCGTGACCAATAGTGGGTAAGGTCCGGTCTTCCCAATTTTGAAAAAATAAAAGCGGTCTGCATAGAAGGTTGGTTGCCATAGTTGATGGGAATGCGGCTAAACTCGGGATGCATTTCGCGCTCATGCGAACTTCCGGCCGTGAAACCCATTTTTTCGGCCTTTTCAAACTGTTCGTTCAGTTTTTTAACCGCTTTTTCCGGCCCTCCCATTAATGTGGCCAATCCCTTCAAATCATGGGGCACAAACCAGGTAGACTGTGCACCATTCGACTCATTAAAGCCGTTCTCATATTGGTAGGGGTCAAAATCTTGTTTCCATAATCCAGAAATAGCTCTTGGGCGCATCCATCCAGTTACGGAATCATATACATTTTTATAATTTAATGACCTCGTCATAAAGTAGCTATAATCCTCTTGGTAGTTTAGTTTTTTAGCCAGTTGTGCCAGTACAAAGTCTTGGTAGGCATACTCCATGGTAAGACTCGCGCCGTCTTGGTGCCCACCAAATTTCCCTTCGGGAATAGGGTATGGTACATACCCCCTTTCAAGATAGTGTTTTAGGCCTCCTCCCAAACTTGTTTCATGCTCGTATCCCGCTTTCTCCATGATACCTCCTGGCATGTGATTTCTTCTGAGGTTCTTATAAATGGTATCGAGGTGTTCGGTAATCAAACCTTCCTGAATGGCACTGACAATGAACGGTGTGCTCGAAGCTCCGGTCATTACATAGGTATAGTTTCCGCCAGATGGACCCCGGGGCACCAGTCCCCCATCTTTTTGATATTGTAACAACGAAAGCACAAATTCTTTTTTGATTTCAGGATATGCCAAGCCCCATAAGGTGTTTATGGTCCATTGTGCCCCCCAAAAAGCGTCTGAGTTATAATGATTGAACTCTGGAGTCCCGTCAGATTTTAGAGGTAACTGGCCTATTCGAAATACGTCGCCGGTATTATCCGGATACGCACCGTTGACATCATTGATTATTTTTCTTCCCAATAATGCATGCCACAGATCTGTATAAAATCTTCTATGTGCTTTTTCGGTGTTTCCCTTAACAGTAATGCGTCCTAACAACTCATTCCATTCCGCTCTTGAATCATTGACCACATCGTCGAAATTCCAATGTGGCGATTCGGTACGTAGGTTATTTTTGGCATTCTCCTTTGAAGTATATGAAATACCGACCTTCATTAACACGGGTGCATCAACATTAGAAAAACCAAGGGCATAATTCCCGGTTGCATGATCAAAATCGATATGCGCTACCGGAGTGTTAAGCGAAATATGAAAGAATACCGTATTCGGTTTTGGCTTTCGCTCGGTCGGTAGTATTACAAAATGTCCCGACAACTCTGAGCTATTTTCTCGGACAAGTTTGCCTTCTGCCGTTTGGCAAGGTCCCAACTGTGCATTCAGATTGAACAGAATACCATTTTTACCCCTACTTGGAAACGTATACCGATGAAAACCAGTACGTTTGGTACTGGTCAATTCGGCTTTGATATTGTACCGTTCCAAGGCTACCGAATGGTATCCCGGAAAAATCTCTTCTTTTTCATGATCAAACTTGGAGTAATAATCGGTATAAATAGCACCCTTTTTGGTATTGTTTAGCGTGAACGGCATTACCGAAAGGCCAGACAATTGCCAGGCATGAATATGGCTAAAACCTTTGATCGTGTCCACTTCATACCGATAGCCGCTACCCCAAGTGCCATTAAGCTGGGTATCGGGGCTCAAATTTACCATACCAAACGGACGGCTGGCAGATGCAAAGAGAAACCATCTGGAATTTTCAGTATCCAACAACGGATATACTTGATCTACTAGTTCTACCTTTTTAGGATTTACAATCTGCCCTATCTCTTTTTCAATACAGGAATTACAGTACAAGAGCACAAAAAATGCCAAGGGGATTTTTAAAAAAGAAGTATTGGCTATTCTCATTAGTTCCCTTCAAGGGTATTTATGAAATTCGATTCGATGGCGTTCAACATTTCTGCCTCGGGAAAACCGTTGTTCGGTCTTCTTTTTTCAGGAGCATACCAAGTGTCCCATTTTTTGTTTTTATCACCGGCAATCCGGTTTTGATATACGATTTCCAATTGTTCCCTTGCATCTTGAAGCAACACTAGCGACTCTTTTAAGAATTGAAGGTTTCCTACATCTTCAAATTTCTTTTTTAGCTTGGCCATTTCATGTAAGGTCAGCTCCAACCTAATGAGGTTGTCGTATAGGATTAACGGAAGGTAAATGTAATCATGGTAAAAATCATGCTCCACGGTGTTGGAGTCCCATCCTTTTTTGGCCTCTATAAGTGCTTTTGAAATATGGTCGGCAACATGTTGCACATGTTCAAAATCGTTCTTAACCCTTCTATATTCATGGGGGACAGGTGTTTTTCCAGGACGCTCGATAGGAGTCTCCGAAAGATAGGAGATGGCCTCACGTATTTCCCATAAATGCTGCACATAACCGATTCTGCCTTTTTGGGCTTTGTGCAATAGTTTCATAGCGGCCGCTCCATGCCTAGCCTGGTCTTCATCGAAATAACGCTCTGTCCATCGCTTGTAAAAGTCAGTGCCATAAAACTGCTTCGGATTGTTTGAGACTTCGGAATATGCTTCTATATTGAGCAAAAAAGGCCTAAAGTTTTGCCCGTTCACTAAACAGAAGTGATGCGCATTCAGTTCGTTGAATGCCTTTTTCATAACCGTTTCAACTTTCTCGGGATATGGGTTGTGTACGGTATGGTTCAACCAAAAACCCGCATGCATATAGGTCCCAAAACGATACCCATCTGTTGTATCGGGAAGAAACTTAAAATCCCCAAAACCATCATCGGACCAACAAACAACCCAATCTTTGGGAGGCCTGAAGCCTTTATTCCACATTTCCATACCGTCGGCATAGCACACCAAGACCTTATCGGCATTGGGCTTATACTCTTCTACAAGCCTACCAAAGGTTTTATACACCTCATTGAATACAGCGATTTTATCTTCCCCACAACTGCTCTTATATTCCCAATCCCACACCTGGTGTCGTGGTCGTATCATAAAAATATCCGTTTTTTTAAAGGGAGTCTCTTCCAAATAATAACGCCAAGCATTTATCCAATCTTCTTTATATCGGGACCAACAAGTAGCCTTATCGGTAGACATTGGGTTAATTTGATAACCTAAGGCGAAATCGATGGCAACTTTCATCCCCTTTAATTGGGCGTAGTCGATCATCTTTTCAACATAGTCGATATCTACTTTGTATCCTGGATACAACTCTTTATACTCCGGACGAAGAAAGAACTCGGGCCGACCTAACATATCGAAAAGCTGAATGGCGTTGTACCGCAATCGCACCAAAGAATTGATCATTTCGGTATAGCTTTCCCAATCGTACTGCAACGGCACACCCTTATAGTTCGCCAGTTCGTCAACATCATTTTCAAAGTAGCATAAAAGGGGGACTTTGGGAGGCGCAATATTCCGGTTTTCAAAAGCATAGAGATCGGTAACAGTTCTTTGTTCGGGCGACGTGCCGGTCCAATACTGTAATGGGTCTATCCCCAAGATTTCCTTTGAATAATCGTAAATGGCATATTGCAGCCCTTGTACATTGGAACCTGCAAGTACGACCGATTTTTGTCCGTTTTTCAAATCTACTTTATACCAGATTCCCCCTCTAGGGCCAGGATTTTCAACGGTAAGCTTCACCTTACCATCTTTGTTCATACTGTATAGTAACCCATTGGATGTTGGCGTACCCAAAACAAAACTTACCCCATCGGCCGGTAACTTTTCATTTTCGGAGATGATGGTGATTTCACCATCAAGTACTTTACCTAGGTCATCTTTTAAATCTTCAACCACATTTAATTCCATGGCCGTTGCAGAATTACCTATTATCAGGTAGCATTTTTGAACTGACCTTTCCGCGCACGAAGAAAAGAGGGGCAACAGGCATGAAAAGAACCATACCTTGTAGCATATGTCCCAAAACCGATTTTTTTCAATACTCTTTATCACTGGATAGCATGACCGTTTTGATTTAACAACAGTAAAATGGACAGATTTTATGAGGTCTGTCCATTTTATAACTAAACTAACTCAAACAATACCTTAATGATGATCAGTATCCTGGGTTCTGTACCAACGAACCGTCGGACAATTGCAATTCCGATGCTGGAATGGGGCGCACCAAATGAACACTGGGGTCAAAAGCTCCATGATCGATTACCTGTGGATTATGTAGCTCAATGCGTTCTTGTAATTTACCTGTGCGTTTTAAAACGGCCCATCTGTTGGCTTCACCTGCCAATTCAAGGGCCCTCTCATTCAGGATATCATCTATAGTAATTGTGGTATAGGCATCTACCATTCCGGTGGCCCTTTCCCTGACCCTATTGATATGGGAAAGTGCCTCGGCCGTATTACTGGCCCCTAGATAAGCTTCCGCAGCAATCAAATGGGTACCGGCGACCCTAAAAACAAACGTATCGCGTGCGCCATCGGTACTTTCGTTAAAATCATCATCATCGAACTTTTTGAAAATCGGAAAATTCGTTCTCAAAATATTGGAGGAATATTGATAGGTCGCATTCGGTATATTGTCCGGCAGTCCAAACAGATACTGATCAGGCTGATATACATAATACCGATTTAATTTGTCTGCCAATTCGGCTGCCTCCAGTTCGTTCTTCGGGTAGAACACCACGGTATCGCCCGGTTGGATCAAATCTTCGGGAAGTGGCCCATCACCATCGGCATCGTACGCTTCCTCAACATCTGCGAACAAGACACGGTGTAAGGTAGCTTCTTCCCGGGTGTCGCCCTCTTCGAACAGTGAATAAAAGAAGGGTGTGGGCATCGCTCCAAAACCTTGGGTGCCGTAAGGCGTACCGATTCTACTAATCCCCGGATAATTGAATACCTGATTCATAAATATGGAATGCTTGTTGTTTTGCTTGTCCTCTGCAAATGCTCCTGCACCCCATTGAACGGCAAAAAGCACTTCGTCGTTCACTTGATTATCGATATCGAATAGCGCGGCGAACGATTGGGTTCGTATATCATAACCGCCTATTGCCGCTTCGGCCAAGGTCGCTGCGGTATCAAAATCGGAAGTAGTACCAAATGTTGTATAGGCCCTTGTCAAATAGACTTCAGCCAACAAATGCTGTGCGGCCCGTCTTGACAGGCGTCCTGTCTCCGGTTCATCCAATAGTACCGGAATGGCTTCTTCAAGGTCGGCGATGATTTGTGTATAAGTAGCTTCTTCAGAGGATCTTTCATAATCCGTCCTGATGGTGGTAGCTTCTTCAAGTTCGATAACCACGCCTCCGTATTGCTGCACCAGATTGAAGTAGGCCAGGGCCCTTAACGCTTTTGCCTGCGCAATACCATAGTCCCTAAGATCAAGATTTGCCTCGCTCCATACAATTTGGGTCTCATACCTATTGATGGCGGTATTGGCCTTACCAATGACGCCATAATTGTTGGCCCATACCGAAAGGCCTATTCCTGAATTCAAGTTAAAATAATCGTTTGTGGGACTAAAGGAAAAGACCTCGCCCTGACTTGCAAAAATATCGGTTCCATAAAATTTAAAAGTGTAATCACTATAAATGGGTCGTAAACTACTGTAGATACCCACGATTAATTGGTCGGCTGTTTCCTCATCGATAAAATTCTCGCTCGTAATATCCGAAAAGATATCTTCCTCGATATAATCGTTACAAGCATTCAAGGTAATCATACCTATTAGTATGAAACCGATACACTTACTTTTTCTTACTAGTTTCATTTGTACTTTTTTAAGTTAATAGGCTAATTTTAAACCAAATAGGACTGTTTTGACCGAGTACCCCATATTGAAGGAGTTCTGAAGGCCGGTTTCAGGGTCGGGCCCTTCAAAATCAGTAAACGTAAATGGGTTTTGCACATCGAGCGAGAGACGTAGGTTCGACATTTTGAACTTATCCAAAATGCTCTGCGGAAAGGAATAGGCAAGTCCTATGTTTCCTATGCGGACAAAAGACATATCTTCATAAAACCACGGAAAGGACGAATCTTCACCATATTCCGGTGACGGATATCGGGCATTCGGATTATTAGGTGTCCAATAGTCCTGAACCAAGCTATTAAAGACGGCCCGGTCTCCCTGAAAAGTGGAAAAGTTTTGATGGAATTCCGAATGTCCAAACGCGCCTTGTCGCGTATTCACCTGTACATTGAGTTCTAAGTTTTTATAGTTAAAGGTATTGGTCATCCCCGCTATCCAATCGGGTGATTGTTGCCCTAAAACAACTTTGTCGTCCTGATTGATGACCCCATCCCCGTTTTGGTCTACGAACTTGTACTGCCCCGGTAAAAATCCAAAAGAATTGGCTTCCGCCGCCTCATCTATTTGCCACAGACCATCAACTTCATAGTCGAAGGTGGCATCTATGGGCGCCCCGACTTGTAAAACACCGTTCAAACGTGCATCGGAACCAACAAGAATTTGATCCACACCATCGAACAATTCCAAGATTTCGTTGGTATTCTTGGTATAATTGATATTGGTACGCCACGAAAAGTTGGTTGTTCTCACATTGATGGTGTTCAATGTAATTTCGACCCCACTATTGCGTACCGACCCAAAGTTACCGATCGAGGAAGGCGTGTCACCGGCATTACCAAACCCAGTAATAAAGGATAATTGGCGATCCAGGATACTACCCTCGGTCGTTTTGTGGTAATACTCAAAGCCAAGACTTACCCTGTTATTGAGTACGGCCAAATCCAACCCAAGGTTGTACTCCTTTGAAACCTCCCAGGTCAGGTCTGCATTCGGTAGTGTCTGAACGACCCTTCCCAGCCCACTATCGTCTCCGAACAGATAATTTGCTTGACTCAAGAAAGCCAGGGAGCTATAGGCATCTACCGTATTATCATTGCCAGATTCCCCATAGCTCAATCTCAGTTTTAAATTGCTTAACCAATCTACATCTTGAAGAAACGGCTCTTGGCTTGCCCGCCATGCGAATGCCGCCGAAGGAAAGAATTGCCACTTGTTTCCTTCCGATAGTTTGGAAGAACCATCATATCTACCGGTTACGGTAAATAAATATTTGTCTTTTATGTTATAGTTCAAACGGCCTGCAAAAGAGGCCAGGGTCTCTTTTTGATAAAAACTATCAAAATCCCGTATATCGGTACCACCCTCTGTATTAAAAAACAAAAAGGCGTCCGTATCGAAATTTCTGGTCTGAATCATACTCCCCTCCCTGTTATCGTAAAATACCGAGGAAATCAGCGTTGCCTTTAAATTCTGGTCTGCAGTGAGATCAAAATCAACATCCAGAATGTTGTCCCAAGTGTAGGATGTTCGAAGACCACTGTCATACACCGAACGAACACGGGAGGGGTCATTTCTTGAACTCTTTGTGAGCAAGCCTCTGAATTCCCCAAATCTACTGGAAGAAATATTGGGAGAGAACTGGGTCTTGAAATTTAACCAGTTCGTGGGCTTATAATTCAGAAACACGTTGGCAATCACATCCAATGTTCTCGTGTTTACCCGCCAGTCGCCCTGTTCTTCAAAGATCGGGTTGGGAAATCGAAGATCTTGTTGGTCGGGGAATACAATGGGGTCCCCGTTCGCATCAAAGGGATTTACGGTAGGTGCCAGACGAAAAGTACTTCTAAAAAGCTCCCTACTGCCCTCTTCCCGTTCGGACAATGCCAAATAAGCCTTGATCCCCACCGTAAACTTTTGGGAAATTTTCTTTGAAAGTGAGGCACTCAGGTTGTAACGTTCAAATTCCTCAATCCCGATAACACCTTCATCGTGTAAATACCCTAATGAGCCATTGTAAACCAACCCATCACTACCTCCGGACATCCCCACCGTATGACTCGTTTGTACACCCGTTCGCTGAAATGAATCTATCCAATTCGTATATCTTCCATTGGCAACATTATCAGCTTCCTCATTGGAATTTTGAAATTCGGTAGAACGATCAATGGCAACATTATTATAGTCTGCAACCGTACCTGGCGTATTGAGCCATTCACGAGCCCGTAGTACATCATCTACAAAATTTACATATCCCGGACCATCGTAAAACTCAGGTACGTTCGTGGCCGATCGCAACCCAAAGGTAGCATCGTATGTAAATCTTGTTACTCCTTCGATACCATTCTTAGTTGTTATGATTACCACTCCGTTAGCTCCTCTGGATCCGTATATAGCGGTTGCGGAAGCATCTTTTAAGATATCCATTTGATCGATATCGGCTGGGTTCAATACCGTGATATCGTCAAAGAACACCCCATCGACTACATAAAGCGGTTGGGATGGGTCGTCATCGACATTGTTGCTGACCCCATCCCTTTCGTTTCCTTGGTTTGCCGTGATTACGGTGTTTCCCCTAATTTTAATCGATAATGGAGCACCAGGTTTTGAACTCAGGGTTCTTACGTCAACCCCTGCTACCCGACCTTGCAGTGCCTGGCCCAAATCGGTCTTTCGTTGTTCTGTCAAGGTCTCGTTGCTAACCGATGCGACCGCACCTGTTAAATCGGTTTTCTTAACAGCCCCATAACCAATCACCACTACTTCATCAAGTCCCGTTGAAGAGGGCATTAATTGAACGGTATAGCTCGAAGAACCGTCCAAAACAATTTCTTTGGTTTCATACCCGATATAGGAAATTACTAAAGTGGCGTTGCTATCAGACACGGTGATAATAAAGTTACCGTCAAAATCTGCAACCACCCCGTTGGTGGTTCCCTTTTCTTGTATACTGGCCCCTGGCAAAGGTACGTTGGCATCGTCTAACACCATCCCTGAGACCTGCGTCTGCGAGAATGCCGAGGTCGAAACAGCCAACAACAGTAGTAAAAGTTTCAGTTTCATAATAGTTGAGTTTAATTGATGTCCTAAATGTAGTAGTATATAGACACCTGATAATGGACAGATTCTTCGAAAACATGTACATTTTATCTAAAATTTGTACTCATGGGTCTAAACTCAATGACCATTGATAGCGATAAAGATCAAAACACAGCATTGGTTTTTTACTCAGTCGCCAAGGGTAGCGACTAAAAACCTTTGAAGATTAGAACTGGATACTAAGGACAATTTATCCTATTATTAGACACTCATTTCAGTGTAGTACCACATTACCCATGTAAAGAGGCCCAACCAGGTAATTGTTGTTCTTGACATGAAGCATTAGCTCTGGGTACTAATAAAATATCCCGTAAAATAGAACCCTAACCTAGACAGCACTCATTTGTTTTATGAAGAGTTTTACGAATGATTTTATAGAAAGCCCTACTTCCTGGAAAGATGTAATATGTAAGTGAAGTTAAAACCAAAGTGAAAGTTGGGATCTCGAAAATTGAAGTTATTTCGCGTCTGTGTTATAAAACTGTCTTCGACCATGCTTCGAGCATTGGTCATCCCAAACTGTAAGATTACATCGGTCATTTCCCAATTGACCCCTAGTGCAAAAGCTCCGTACATATCTACCGAGGTAATGGGGTCGAACACATGATAGTATTCCGAGACCACGGAAACATGGTTTCCTAGTTTATACCTCCCGCCCAGGCCCAATGCGAACTGCGCCTGTGGGTCTTCGGGAAACAGCAGATTCCCCCGGTTCACCAAGGTCGGTGTCAACTGTAGGGTGAAATTAGAGTTAAACTTTCGGGCAATCGCCAATTGGCTGGTATACGACATTCGTGAAGAAAAATCATCGCGTGGGCTTAGTGCTAAAAAAGATTTGCTTCGATAACTTGCATTTTGGAACAGGGTAACGCTCACCGGTGAACCTTCTTTACCTTCGCGCTGCCACAACAAACGGTACTTGGCAAACCCATCAAAAATTCCGTCCCAGGTGGAGCCGCCCGCACCCATGGTAAAACGATCGCTGATGGCATATTCCAGACCGAAACGTGTACCCATACGATCGGCCACAAAACTTTGTGAATCATCAGCAGGCGTATTCCAGAACCGGTTGTTCAAATGTATTTCCAAAATACCTTTTTTTCTGGTTTCGACCGACTGGCCAATCGCGATACGGGTGGCCTTAAAAGAGGCCAAAGTATACAAAGTGGTATCTTGATATGCTTGTTCTACCTTTTCAAGCAATTTCTGCGCCGAGGCTTCCCCACAAAGGAGCACAAAAAACAAGGCTATCAAAAAGCTTCTATTCTTCATAGGGCATATATTCAAATCGAAAGGTTATCGAAATAGTTTTGGCTATGTTTTTCTCTACAATGGGAGGCACATTGATATCGAAATCTGCAATATCGACCTCAAAATCGCCTGAGAACGCATAGGCCTCCTTCGTTTTCTCGATCTTCGTTTTGATTTCGATGTTCTTATCGACCCCGTGAACGGTTAATACTCCTTTGATCATTTTGGTCTGTACATCATTGAGCGATCCATCAAAATCAGGAATGGAACCTTCAAAGGTCGCCTTTGGATAAATATCGGATTCAATATAACTCTCATTAAAATGTTCCTCCATCAGGGCCTTTTCGAATACAAAGGCGCGCATAAGTATCACAATTGCTATCTCTTTTTTTGCAATATCGAGGATACTCAAAGCTTGGTTATTCGATGCTTTGATATTCTCAACGGAAGTATAGGAGAAAAAAGACGTTTGTCCTTGTCTGGTGATATATTGATCGGTCTTTTGCCCATAGCTTGCCATCCATGAGCATAAAACAAAAATAACGGTGGTTATCTTAGACATTGGTTTTTTATTGGAGCACTACACAATTCAGTAAAATGGCATCTAAAAGAAATCCTTTGCAGATTCCTTTGATCCGTATGGTCTGGCCAGGTACTATTTGTTCTATTTTTTCAATTTGGTCGGTGTTCATATCACACATTAAACAGGCAAAGGTCTCGCCGCCGTCCAAAAAAATGGTATAACGGTCGTTTAAATAATTGACTTCCTTTACAATACCGCTCACCTCTAGGGTCTTCTCCACATAGGTACTATTGGCTAGCGACTCGTTATCTAAAAAGGAAGATACCAAATTTTGAGCGCTTATTGTAACATCAGTTTCTGCCTTTCGAATATCTATGCCCGATTCGTTAAACACTTCAAAAAACAAATAACCTACTACGACCATCAATAAAAGAAGGCCGAGGCCAATAATCTTGTTATTTTTCTTCATCGGGGTTGTCTTCGGTTCTGAGAACGAAATTAGGCAAAGCCGCAATCAGCGACATATTGTTATCACTTTCTTTTAATAAGGAAGGAGCGGCATACGCCGTCTCCTTCCTCATCTCTTTTTCATAAAAATAAGCAATCCTCTCCCAATTTCTGTTAGTAGCCGCTACCCCCTGCGGTAGGTGCTGCTTCGGTATGTTGATTTACAATAGGCCAAGCACCTGCTTGCGGAAAACCGACCCCGTAATTATCACCTCTTTTCTCATCTTGTCCAAACTTGTATAAAGGCCATCCTCTATAGGTAGATTGGACTTCCCCGTAAACTTCGATTCTGCCAAAGTCTGCTACCGCCAAGATACTGGGCACATAATCGATCTTGGTGTAATAAATTGGAAATGCATCATTATTCGAAAAGTCATCGGCAGTGAAATTATTGGTGTCTTTTTCATCATTGCTAAAACGGTATAGCGTATTGCCCCAAGAATCAGTGATGTAATAGGTGAAACCATCACCAGGTTCGTACGCATCGGTCAAATTGGTTTCCATACCATGGCTGTCCCTCCCCACCAATTGCTCATATGCGATCATCAAAGAATAGTCGGGTTTGGCAGCAAACCATACATTGCCCGCTCCGTCACCATTAATTTCGCCAGCAGCCGTGTCCTGTACATATAAATAGAGGGGCCAACCTTTGTAAGTAGTCTGTTTAGAACCATCTTCCCTGGTAATATATCCGAAATAATCAGCATCGAGGCCTTCATCCAAGGTCAAATCCTCGGCATAGAAAGCCGGCCAGTTTTCTAAACATCCTTCAGTGCAATTTGACCATCCGTTTACATCCCTTGCAAAGAAGTAAAGCGCGTAGCCCTCCTCATTGGTCATTACTTTTCCGAGCGCATCGTCTTCAAGCAAACGCACGGCATTTTTCAAGGTCTCCGATTCCGGAGAGGTTTCCGTAAATTGGTTGATCGTAGGAAAAACTCCCGGTTGTGGTGCGCCCGACCCAAATGTATCCCCACGTTCAGCATCAGGACCAAAGGTATAAACGGGCCATCCTTTATAGGTAAGCTGTGTTTCGCCAAAAACAGTGGTGGTCCCAAAATCATCGGCGTTCAGCAAACTTGGTACCTGTTGTATATTGGTGTCAAAAATGGGCCATATGTCGTTATTGGAAAAATCGGCCGCAGTGAACGTATTTGTATTGTTCGCATCATTGCTAAATCGATACAAGGTATTTCCGCGGTCATCGGTAATATAGAACGTATCTTCCTGCCCCGGTTCGAAAGAGCTGTTCAGTTCAACCTCGACTCCATCCTGGCCCCTTCCCACAAGCTGGGCATTGGCAATCATTATGGCATAATCGGGTTTTGCAACATACCAAACATCACCAGAACCATCACCGTTGACCTCACCCGGTGTGGTATCGCTTGCAAAGGTATATAAGGGCCACCCTTTATATGTGGTCTGTTTTTCTCCCCCTTCTCGATCGATCGTTCCAAAATCATTGGCTTCCAGTCCATCATCGAGTGTAAGATTTTCGGCGTAAAAGGCAGGCCACGCCCCTGCACAGCCACCATTACAATTAGATACTTGCTTTGTATCCTTCGAAAAGAAATAAAGGGTGTTTCCCTCAGTATCGGTCAAAATAGCCCCAAAGGTGCTATCGGTTCTAAGCCGAACCAAATTCTCGCTGGTTTCAGAATCGGTTCCTTCAGGTTCCTGTTCTGAATAAGGGTCGTTCGAATCACCGTATGCGCCATCTTCGTCACATCCGTATGCTACTATCAATAAGGTTAAGAGTACTACAAACTTTTTCATTTTTGATAAAATTTTATGGTTAACTAATGCCCCAAAACAAGGCATTATCAGCCTGCTATACCTTATAAAACTGTGTGAAAGGGAATTTTTGCACCTTGAAAGGGAATAATTCATCTTGTAAATTCGGGCATTCTCCAAAAAATCATTGAGACGTACCGCGGCAATGAAAATGGAAATGCCACTGAGAAGTTATTTCATCATATAGTTTATCTTAGCGCAGAGGTCAAACCGTGCATACCGTCGTATCGACCAAATCATGAGAAAAGACAGACTATACTTTTTCACCTTTTTGGCCATTACCACCATTTTTGTGCTAATTGCAGGAATCGCTATTCAATATTTTATACAGGCGAGTGCCAACCAACTATTGCAGACCCAACTTGAATCCAGTAAAAGGGAAGCAAAAGAAATTGCCAGCCTTGTAGGACACCAACTTTCGGGTGGAATCCCAAAGGATTCCATCGTTCAAAACCTACAGCGGACCATTGAGAATACCAATATCGAAACGGGTTCTATTAGCATGTTCGATTGGTCGGGAATTGAAATTTGTAATCCGGATATCAAAAAAGTGGGGCAACAGATAAGTCCGAACGAATCGTTCGTATCCAAAATTAAGGACGATATCAGTTCGGAGGATTTCTATGACCTATTGCTCAACAAGCGGCAAGGCGGAGGAATCCGCGACTTCGAAGGTGCCGAACGTGAATCTGAAATCATATATCTCTACCCGGTGGATAATTCAGATTGGATCATCGCGGCCCATACCAATACGGAAAAGATTTTCGGGCAAATCGATGGTTTACGGGCAAAATTCTATGTCATCTTCACCATCATGGGGTTTTTCATTATACTGGCATCGGTCATTACCGTTCGACTTATTGGAAGTGCCTATGAAAAGCGATTGGAGTTAAAGAATCAAGAGCTTGAAAACGAAGTAATAGCCCTGGCCAAATTGAACAAAGCGCTTGACGAATACCAACAAAAAGTAATCCAGGACAAACCGGAAGAAGTAAAATCCAACGCGTCGGAAAAAAGTAAAAAGAGAATTCTTACCTATGTTAGAAATGAACTGTTACCCGTTGCGACCGAGGAAATCGCCTATATTTTCACACAAGATACGATTACCTACGTAGTTTGTTTCAATGGAAAACGATCAACGGCCAATAACAGCTTGGATGAACTCTTTGCCAGCCTTGACGAAAGCGAATTTTATAGGGCAAACAGGCAGTTTATCGTTGCGATATCGGCTATTGAAAAAATTATTCGTTATGGGAACAATCAACTCAAAATTTTGGTGAACCCAAACTCGGAGGTAGACATTATCATAAGTAAAAATAGGGCCTCGGAATTTAAGCAATGGCTCAACTTATAATTGACAAGGTGTTTTGACTTCAATTTTAGAGCTATCTTTAGCCATATGAACAAGAAGCATCTTAAAAGGCTTTTGGTTTTTCTTGCGGTTCCGCTCTTTGTAGTGCTTGGTTGTAACATTATAATTAACAGCGCAGCGAAAGGAAAGACTTTCTCCGATGTCGATACTATTCCTAAAAATAGGGTAGGTCTGGTCCTGGGAACCTCGAAAAAGTTATCCAATGGTGGGCCCAATCCGTATTACACCTACCGCATTAAAGCGACGGTCACCTTATACAAAGCAGGAAAGATTGCATTTGTACTGGTTAGCGGTGATAACGGTACCATCTACTACAACGAACCGACCACCATTCAAAAAGATTTAATAAAGGCAGGGATTCCGAAAGAAAAGATTTATTTGGATTACGCCGGTTTTCGCACCCTGGACTCCATGGTGCGGGCAAAAGAAGTTTTCGGATTGCAGCAGGTGACGGTCATCTCACAAAAGTTTCATAACGAACGGGCCATTTACCTAGCCGAAAGAAAAGGACTCCAAGCCATCGGCTACAATGCGAGAGATGTTTCTACAAAGCAGGGTTTAAAAGTGCAGTTTAGGGAGTACTTTGCCCGGGTAAAGGTATTCCTGGACCTCATGTTCAACACACAGCCTAAGTTTTTTGGAGACAAAATCGACATTAAATGAAAAACTACCTCGATACAAGCATCCGAGGTATTAAGTTCGAAATTTCAAGATTGGAAAATATGGTGCAGGCGACTGGGTTGGTTCAACCAACCGTTTTGAATATACTGCCAATACGGTTTATCGTATTGGGGTTCCCTAATGAAATCCAGAAAAATTAAAAAATCAGTACATTCGAGTTTCGAAGCAACCTAAATGAATTCTATAAAGACATTCCTTAAAACCCTTGGTCCCGGACTTTTATTTGCAAGTATGGCTATCGGAACTTCGCATTTGGTGCTATCGACCAAGGCCGGGGCACAATATGGGTGGGTAATGGTAATTCCCATTATTTTGGCCAATGTGTTCAAATATCCCTTTTTTGAGTTTGGCGTACGGTATACCCATTTAACGAATAAAACGTTGATAGAGGGGTATTTAAATCGTGGTAAAGGATATCTGTGGTTTTATGCAGCTATTACTTTGATCACCACCTTTACCATCTTAGCGGCACTATATACTGTTACAGCAGGGCTTTTCATTAATCTTTTTAAGGTTTCGGGTGAATTGACGTCGTATGTTGCATTAGGATTGTTCGTGTTCATTAGTGCCTTGTTGATCGTTGGGCGTTATGCTTTTTTAGAGAATTCTTTGAAACTGGTAGTTTCCATTTTGTTTATGGCTCTTATCGTTACGACCACCCTGGTTATTTTTAAGGGACAAGTCGCACCGGTCGCCGATTTTTCCCCTACGCCGATTTTTAACGAGGCCGGTATTTTATTTCTTATCGGGTTAATGGGATGGATGCCTACAACAGTAGAAGCCTCTAGCTGGGTAAGCCTTTGGAGCATTGAGAAATGGAGAGACAAAGCGGGAAAACCCTCCTTTAAACAATCATTACAGGAGTTCAATACAGGTTATGTTGTAACCGGCCTCTTGGCTATTTTCTTTTTAGTCATCGGCTGGTTTACCCTCTATGGCACCCAAACGGAACTCAGCGGAAACGCAGTGATCTTTGCCGATCAGGTAGTAAATCTATTCACAACCCATATCGGGTCATGGGCCTATGTCTTCATTGCCATCTCAGCTTTTGCTACCATGTTCAGTACCTGTATGACGGCCCATGATGCCGTGGCCCGTGTAAGTTTGGATATTATCGACCTATTATTCCCCAAAACCACACTAAGTGGAAAAAAGGGACCATTTGCCTTGGCTATTGCAGTCCTTGCCCTAGTCAACTTTGTGGTAATTACGGCTTTTTCGGCAAATATGGGAGATTTAGTAGCGCTGGCAACCTTTGTTTCTTTTGTGGTTGCTCCGGTTATCGGCTATATGAATCTTAAAAATGTAATGAGCGACGATTTGCCCGAGGCACACCGACCTAAGAAATGGCTGCAATGGCTTACCTACGCCGGCATCGTGTTCCTATCCCTTTTTTCGCTCGTTTACTTCTGGATGGTAGTCTCACCCTAGTGCATAATCTGCACAGCAAGGCCATACCTATCTCTTCTGGAACTCGTTATCCCTGCTCTATCCTATGGCCATCGACGGCTATTCATTGAGAAGGTCGTAGTTTTCGATAACAAAGAGGGTTCGCGCATTTTGATCGTGTAGAAAATCCAAACAATAGACCCCATTGGTACAATTGTTCAAAATTTTCGTTTCCCCATACCCGATAGCCTCGGAGATATTGGTAGAAGTAATTCCTTTCTTTTGAAGGTAGGTCTTTATGGCATTGGCCCTTTGTTGCGAAAGTCGTTTGTTCGAGGAAGTGCTACCTCGGCTGTCTGTATAAGTTTCAATACGTACTTTCAATTTTGGGAACTGACGTATTGCGTCGACTACTCTATCCAATTGGGCGGCAATATCCTGAGATATCGTTGCCTTGCCTCGTGCAAAAACAAAATTATCGACCTTCAAGGCCGGCTTACCTTCTTTTTCCTCGACCAACTCGTTCAAAACAGCGAGTTCTACTGTAAGTGGTTCGTCTGGCATCTCTGCCAATACCTCCTTTGTGTAGGTTTCCAGGAATAGCGAATGCTTTGGTTTTGAAATACGCAAGGATACCGCTTCGCGATACGGCACCTCGAGTTGGTAGCTGCCATTTGCCTGTGTAAAAACCTCTTTGATGATACGCCCTTCCGTATCCAACAGCTGCACCGATACATCTTCGATACCCGCATCAGATTTCAATTTAAGCACGGTTCCCCTAAACAGAAGGGTTTTCAAACCAGGTTTTCGCCCAACTTTA
Source organism: uncultured Flavobacteriaceae bacterium (assembly GCA_947493175.1). GTDB lineage: Bacteria > Bacteroidota > Bacteroidia > Flavobacteriales > Flavobacteriaceae > Pelagihabitans. The sequence continues at coordinate 41,295 of CANLQD010000005.1, forward strand.
AATCCATATAGGTCATCATTTCCTACACCTCCTTTTCGATTGGATGAGAAATACCCGAGATACCCTCCTGACTCCTCGGCTCTGAGAATAAACCCAAAATCATCCGCTTGCGAATTAATGCCTTTGCCCAAGTTAACCGGTGTACTGAAACCTCCATCTGATTGTACATTCGATTTGTAGATATCCATTCCTCCCAACCCGTAGAAGATATCAGAAGAGAAATAGAGGCTATTATCCACAAAATAGGGTGAAATCTCATTTCCCGGAGTGTTAACACGTGGTCCCAGATTAATAGGTTCCGACATCACTTGCATGTTGTTGGTATATACGTAATAGAGGTCCGTACCGCCATATCCATCGGGAAAGTTCGCCGCAAAATAAAGTTTTCCACTAGCTTCGTCATAATAAGGATAGTAAAACGAAGTACTCAAGTCCTTGAGCACAAAACGAAAGAACCCATTATCGTATAACATTCCTATAGCAAGGGAGTTCTTCCCCTTATCATCAAAGGTGAGTTCACCATCTTCTTCGTTAGAGAGCACATAGAAAATACGATCTAATTCTTCTGCATAGTAAGGGGTTGCCTTATGATATTCAGAAACAGGTATGTTTTGAAAGGGATTCGGGTTCAATACTTTTCCGTCATTTCCGATTCGAGCCACATAGATGTCCATATACGATTCGCCGGAAGGACCGTAGATTTTTCTTCCCTTGCTCTTTCTACTACTACTAAAAAGTAATTTGTCTTTATAAAAAGTGGGGGCAAAATCGCCTTGCATACTATTTACACCGAGATTGAAAATAAAGAAACCGCCCGTATCAACGTTCTCTGTTGCCAGCAATTCATAATTAAAACTAGCATTATCCATCAGTTCGTTGGATAAAGAAGCACTTTTCGATTTCAAAAAGGCTTTCACCCGCTCTAACTCCGAGGTCTTTGCCAGACTCTGCAACATGTTGTTAAAGCGATTGTTAGACATGATGGTATCGCTCTTATAGATATCGAGGTACAGTTTTACCGCATTGGGGTAATCATTGGTCTTAAAATAAGCATCGGCCAAGTTTAAAAATTGATGATTTGTCATCAATTGACCTTTCTGCATTTGCTTTCTATATTCCTTAATGGCATCCTCGTAAGCATACGCATAAAAATACTTGTCACCATTCGTCTTGATATCCTGTGCCATGGATGTAGCGGCCATTGCCATCAAAAACACTATGAAAATTCGTATCTGCATAGGAGTATTAGATTAAAAGAATCTAGGTGTATCAATTTGTTTAGGTTTCCCTTTGATATTTTTTGAGTTCTTTCCTTTACTGCGGTTTCCTGTTCTTCCAATATAAAATTTTAGTACAAACTCGGGCGTACCGTCGTTATATTGTCCCAAGCCGTTTGTATTGTAGTCATAAGATACTCCAAAAAATAGCGGATTTGAAATTTGGAACCCGGCCAAACCACTCACGGCATTGTCGAACCTATATGATGCACCCAGCGTAAAACGCTCATTGAACAAAAAGTTGGCCGAAATATTGGCATTTACTGGAGCCCCTGCAATATAGTTGACCAAAAAGGCTGGTTTCAGCTGGGTGGTTTCCGATAGGTCGAATACGTAGCCTCCGATGAAGTTGTACTGCATCTTATCCTCAATAACCGTTGCCACCTCTTGATTATAGATGCCGTCTGTAAGAAAATTAGGGATGGAAACCCCTAGATACCAACTATCTTGGTACAAAAACATTCCGGCACCGATAGTCGCGTAAAAATTATTGATCGATTCACGATTCAATATGGGTTCTCCAGGATTTTCAAAAGTTCCTTTCGAGAAATCAACGTCGAGCAGGGAACCGCCAGCATCCATCCCAAAAGACAATTTCGTATTCTCCGAAATATTGATTTGGTAGCTGAAGGCCACATCGATATATGTCTGCGACAAAGGGCCTAACTGGTCATTGATCAGATTGATGCCCAAACCGGTTTTTTCATTCGAAAAAGGAATATTGGCCCCCAAACGGATTGTTCTAGGTGCTCCCGGGATATCTAACCACTGTGCTCTGTACATGGTCGTAATCTCCGGGGTTTCGGTCGTACCGACATAAGCCGGATTAAAACTCCCGATATTATACATGTATTGTGTGTATTGTGGTTCTCTTTGCGCCCGCAACAAAGAACACCCCATAAGCAGAAGAACCAACAAAAAAATGGAAAGGCGCTTGAGCCTATCTGTATTATACCCCATAAATCGTATTATCTTATTAGCTGTATCCAACCCTTCTTGATTACGGGTTCCGCACCATCAATACTCACATTCAACACATAGAAATAGGTACCATCGGGCACTTGCTTTCCTTCCCAAGTACCATCCCAAATTTCTTCGGTCGTTTGATTTTGGGTTAAAAATGTCTGATTGCCATACCTGTTGAAAATCTCTATGGAATAAACGACAGGGACTTCCCTATTGCCGCCAGGGCCAAATTCTGTTTTATTAATTTTCAAAATGTCATTGACACCATCTCCATTGGGTGAAAATTGATTGTAGAGGATACCGACTTCCTGTGGTGTGGGTTCCGTTATATTGACAGTTGCCGTTGATTCGCTATCAGCGTCCTGGGCCTCGCTCTCGGCGGGTGAAGACCCTATAATTGTAGCGGTATTGATCACAACGCCCGGTTCCAAACAGCTATACGATAGTATTAGGTTGATTTCCGCTCCTACGGCCAAACTCGCAGTGATGTTCCAAACCCCGGTAGCTGGGTTATAATCGGATCCTTCATCTGCTTCAAAACCCTGAAACTCAAATTGAATGCCAGCATCATTTGTAAGGATATCGGCCACCCGAATATTGGTTACTTCATTACTTGCCGATTCATTGCGTACTTTGATAACGAACTCGACCTCTTCACCGACTAACGGATTGGCTTCTGAACTTGCTGAGGCTCCTTTTATCCTTGCCAATTTTTCAATGACCAGGTTAACACCTTCAGGGCGTTCGATGGCAAATTCCAAGGTAGCCGAATCATTGGCAGGATTCCCATCATTCGGTACCGATTCTAGTAATTCAGCCGTATTGCTATAGCTACCGCCTTCTAGAATAGTTACCGTAATCTCCAAAATAGCGGCCTCCAGCGGTTGAATTTCAAAAATTTCCCATTGCCCAAGCTCAGGATCATAGGTCCCCAAGGAAGCTTGGTGTGAGACATACTCAAAGCCACTCTCCAATACTTCGGCAATTCTGGTACCACGGGCCCGAATATCGGAAAGATTGTTCACTGTGATTCGAAAGGTAACCGTATCTCCGATAGTCGCGTCTTGGTTGTCTACTTCCTTAATGACTTCCAAGTCTATTTCGGCATTGCAATTGGCATTTGTAGGATCTGGATCACAGGCATCCAGGGGATCGGAGCCATTCGCTATTTCCTCACCATCTATAATTCCGTCATCATCGGTATCACAGAGACTGTTATTGTTATTGGGCACACAAGGATTGGTGTTGTCGGGATCTTCCTGATCCACTACCCCATCACTATCGGTATCGGTAATACTCGACTCCAAGGCATCGATAATAGTATCTCCATCGGTATCTAACGGATTGTTCAAATCGGCACCTACCTCATCACCATCATTAATGCCATCCCCATCAGTATCGGGGTTGTTGGGATCTGTTCCCAAAGAAGCTTCCGGACCGTCAAAAAGTCCGTCTAAATCCGAATCCACATCACAATCGTTCACCGATATGGTTACCGCAGAAGATTCATTTTCACAAGGAGCCTGTGCTTCGGTAGTCGTAAATGTAAAAATATAATTGCCATCGGGCTGTCCTTCAAAATCAACTATATTACCGGTAACAATATTCAAAGTGCTCCCAGTGGGGTTCTCTGTAATTTCCCAAGTCCCTTCATCCTCACCAGTGAGTCGGTCATCCAAATCAATGATCGTAAGACCGTTCGAAGCCACGCTACAGGCAGATGCATCGGTAGGGGTTCCTGCCGAAGGTTGTGGCACTACCGTGGCGGTCACCGGTATCCTAGGACTGGTGGCACAACCGTTTTCGGTCGCCTCAACATAGAAGATGGTCGTTTGAGAAAGATTTGTTGTAAAATTCGTTCCACTATCCACCGGGGTATCCCCGTCTGGAGTGGTGTACCAATTATAGGTAGGATTCCCGGTTGCGGTTACGCTCAAAGTAACCGGACCCGTACCGCAGCGCTCGTCCCCGGAAGTACTGGTGATACTAGGGGTTGTATTCCTGGTTAGCTGTACTCTCAGTGCAGGACTGGCGCAATCATTCAGAGCATCATAAAAATAACCATAGTAGGTACCAGGATTGGGATTTTCTACCTCGGTCGGTGGTACTGCGGGGGGAACGTTGTTCGAAGTGGGTTGGGAAGTACTCCATCGCAATACGGTTCCACTTGGAGGTATGGTACTGGTGTAATCATTCAAACTTACATCGATTTCATCACAAAAGATGGTAGGCACATCGGCATTTAGATCGGGAGCAGCATTACCAGCGATACAAGGATCACAATTCGAGACGGGCACGGTGACCTCAATCGATTGTTGCGGACAAGGGGGCGCGGTCAGGGTATAGCTAAAAACATAATTCCCGGCATCGTCTCCATTAAAGTTTATTACATTGGCTCCGTTAATAGTTCCAGGGTTTTCCGGACCAGAAACAAACGCCCACACGCCGCCAGGTGTACTTCCTGATAAAGTGGTGTCCAAATCAAGGGTCGTGACACCACCAAAATCAGTGGTATTACAACTAAAAATACCACCATTGACCGTTCCGATGCTCGGAGTTTCCGCAAAGGTGATATCAAGACCTTCAGTAGTGGGGCTGAAACAAACATTGCTCGCATCGTAATACACCCCGTAGTACGTATTCGATGTAGTAACGGTAGACGAACCCAACAAATCTGTATCCGAACCAGGGTTAGCCAATAAGCTCCAACGGAGGCTTGTTCCTGGAGGAGCTGTTTCATCTACGAAGCTGTCCAAATCCACACTGGCCACATCGCAGAACCCTATTTCGGTATCGCTCACATTTAGTACCGGTTCATCGCTACCAGCAAAACAATCATCGTCTAGGATAAAGATATCTACACGATCATTATCGTCATCTATGGGAAAGAGTGTTTCATCACTGGTACCATCCAATCGAATTCGCGCAGATTCGGAGACTTCTATATCATTATCATCCAAAGGCACCAGTGTCAACGTTACCGTTCTCGCACCGATGGGGACATCAATACTGGGAGGAAACGTTTGAAAATCGACCCCTTCCGTTGCCGTACTGGCACTTCCAACATCAAATTCAACAGTAATCGGACTTGCTGTGTTGTTCACCGCTCCCAAATCAATCGTATATTCTCCGGTATCTGTTCCGGGCTCGGAAGCAGTAGCGTCGCTTACAGAAATACCAACAAGCCCAGTATCATTATCACGAATGGTAATGGCATCGCTCGCATTGGTGGCAGAGACATTATATCCCGAACCTATATAATCCAATATGGTGATAACTACAGTTTCATCCCCTTCTACGAAGGTATCATCTACAATATTGGATAAATCTAGTTCGACCTGTGGATTCAATGCCGGTAAAATAATGGTACCGAAGGTATCCGGACTGTTATAAAAAGCGGTATAGTCAACTCCTGCGGATGCAGTACCTGATATTTGATATCGAATCGTATAATTCGACAAGCTTAGAACGGAAGTAGTTATAGTGAAGGTCCCACCATTTACACCCGTTTCAGAAGCTATAGCGTCTGTGGCCTGGACCGATATTACCTGTGCTTGTAGACCAAACCCCATGAAAAGGAGCAACAGGAAGAAGCAATTTTTACGTATGGGTATATCTCCGTTATTACGGAAATCTATTTCTTTTTTCAATTCCATCGCTATTCTATTGAACTATCATCAATTCAATCGGTAGCCAAGTAGGAGGTTCTCATGCAAAATGGGGGTCAATAATACTAAAAAAAACGTCCATGACCGTAAATAATAGTTCTAAATATGTGTTTTTAAGGCAAAACGCCAAGGTTTATGAAGCAATAACCGCGGAAGCTGTTTCGCTTTCAGGTGTTATTTTACGTACCAGTCCCTGTAGCACTTTTCCGGGACCTACTTCGGTGAAACGGGTCGCACCGTCTTTAACCATTTGTTGAATCGTTTGTGTCCATTTTACGGGTGCCGTCAATTGGGATATCAAATTATCCTTTATCTCCCCGGAATCAATAACAGCGGTAGTAGTAACGTTCTGATATACAGGACATACAGCCGGGTTAAAAGAAGTTGCTTCAATGGCGGCAGCAAGTTCTTCCCTAGCTGGTTGCATCAGTGGGGAATGAAAAGCACCACCGACCGGAAGTACCAAAGCTCTGCGCGCCCCGGCCTCTTTTAATTTTTCACAGGCCGCGTGAACCGCATCTACCTCCCCCGATATGACCAATTGTCCAGGACAGTTGTAGTTGGCTGCAACGACAATACCAGAAGTTTCTTCACATATTTTTTCAACGATGGCATCGTCCAATCCCAAAACTGCCGCCATGGTACCGGGTTGAAGTTCACAGGCTTTTTGCATTGCCTGTGCCCTTTTCGATACCAATCGAAGGCCGTCTTCAAATCGCAATACGCCATTGGCAACCAATGCCGAAAATTCCCCAAGGGAATGCCCTGCAACCATTTCAGGGGTAAAGGTATCGCCCATCACCTGACTCAAGATGACCGAATGAAGGAAAATAGCAGGTTGCGTCACTTTTGTCTGTTTTAAATCCTCCGGGGTACCCTCGAACATGATATCTGTAATGGAAAAGCCTAGTATCTCATTCGCATCTTCGAATAATTCTTGGGCCGCAGCGTGGTTTTCGTAAAGATCTAAACCCATTCCCACAAACTGGGCTCCTTGACCAGGAAATATAAATGCATTCATGCTGTGTTATTTTGATGGGCAAATGTACTATTTTTCAGGATGCATTGCTTCCTTATAAAACGAAACTAATTTGAGGTAAGTCTAGAGACTATTTAAGAAATACAGCTATTTTTGATCTCAAAGCTAACCTCTGAGCGTTCAAATCTCGATGCTACGGTAATCGTTACTACTTCAGTGAACCTATAGATTACAGCTTCGTTAATCCTCTTTTTTAAACCAGCCCGAGTACATGACGTAGCTTTCTGCGATACGATCGATCTCGCCCGAACTCAGTTCCGGACTGATATCTTTTATCTTTTTGGCGGGTATCCCGGCAAACACAGTACCGGTCGGAACATGGGTGCCTTTTGCCAAGACAGCGCCAGCGGCAATGATGCTATTGGACTCTATCATGCAATCGTCCATTACAATGCTTCCCATACCGATCAACACGTTGTCCTTAATGGTACAACCATGCACAATGGCATTGTGTCCTATAGAAACATTATTACCAATGGTGGTAGGTGCCTTTTTATAGGTGCAGTGTATCACCGCTCCGTCTTGCACGTTGACCTTGTTACCCATTTTTATAAAGTGCACATCGCCCCTTAGAACGGCATTGAACCAAATACTACATTGATTTCCCAATTGCACATCGCCCACGATGGTGGCGTTCTCCGCTATGAAACAATCCTCCCCTATGCGAGGGGATTTTCCGTTGATAGTTTTATTGATCATTTCTAAATTTTTTATATCCCCAAGCGGAACGGCAAAAAAGCAATATCGACCCTGTGCATTCCTCTTTCTTTGTTCGTCAGCAGCAAGAGGCTGGTAGATAGGAAGCCCCAAGACGAACCTACCTAGGAACTCCACTGATTAAAAATACGCCAATAACTCCTTCTTTTTAGAAGCGGAGACCAATAATTCTTTCCCAGAGGAAATTACTACACTACCTCCCTTTCCCTTTCGGTACTTTACCACCTCGTTCACATTCACCAAGTATGATTTATGAATTCGTGCGAAGGCAAAACTGGTTAAGGCATCCTCAAAGTATTTAAGGGTTTTACTGACCAAAATTTTCTTGTTGGCCAAATGAATCTCCGTATAGTTATCATCTGCTTTACAATACAAAATATCTTTTACGTTCAATACCTGAAACCCGTCTTGTTGGGGTAAGGTTATTTTTCCCTCGACCGACCTCAATTTGGGCTGTAGCACACGATCTTCCAACGCATCTTCTTTTTGGCGAATCTCAACAACATATTCGACCGCTTTCACCAACTCGTCAATATTAATGGGTTTCATGAGATAATAAGCAGCGTGATTGTTCAAGGCATCGATTGCATATTGGTTATACGCAGTCACAAAAACAGTCTCGAAGGCGCGGTCAGGAACCTTATCCAATAGATCAAAGGCATTTCCATAGGGCATTTCAACATCTAAAAAAACCAAATCCAATTTGTTTTTTTTGATGAGATCGAGGCCTTCCTGAATAGAAGCGGCTTCACCGACCAAATGGACATCCGGACAATACTTGACTAAATAATTTCGTAATATTTCACGGCTGTTGGCCTCGTCTTCTACTAGGATCGTTTTTAACTTCATACGTTCTTCCATTTGGTTTCTTGTACATTCATCGCCCACCGAATGCCTATCAATCTTTCTTTAAAAGGAATGATACCTTGGTACCGGTTCCATCGCCTTCTAAATCGGCAATTTGGATTGTAATCCGATCCCTATACATATCATTGAGAATGGCAACGCGCTTTTTAATATTGCCCATACCCTTAGACTTTTGTTTCTTTTGATTCAGTGTTTTCAGAGCGGCCGATCGCTTTCTACCAATACCATTATCAGAAATGGTTATTTGGATGGTGTCCTTGTCTTTTTGAACCAAATCTATGTGCAGAAATCCTTTCTCCTCTTTGTATCGTAACCCGTGCCAGATGGCATTTTCGATATACGGTTGCAAGAGCATAGGGGGAATTTGAAAAGCTTCCACATCCAAATGTTCGTCCATATTGATTTGATAATCGAATTTTTCGGGAAAACGGGAATGTTCTAGTTTTACATAGAGTTGCAAAAGTTCCAACTCCTTGTGCAAGGGTATAAAGTCCTCTTCGGAATTTTCCAAAACGGCCCTCATTAAAGTAGAAAACTCGCTCAAATACCGGTTTGCACTCCGCTCATCACTTTTAGCAATATAATTGTTGACTGAATTCAATGCATTAAATATAAAATGCGGATTCATTTGCGAACGCAACGACTTTAATGCCAATAAGTTGTTGGCAAGCTTTTGCTGTTGGTTGCTACGATAAAAAAAGAAGGCTGCCAAACCCAAGAGGATCATTCCGAAAATCAAGGAATAGATTACCCACTTTTGGCGTTTGTAACTCTCCTCGACCAATTTCTGTTCGGTAAGGGCCAAATCATACTTGCTTTGCGACAATTCCCGTTCTTTCTCTAATCCCGAAATTCTACTTTGCTTCGATGCCACTTCGCGATTAAAACGAGCGGCCCGAGAGAGTTCCTGTTCTTTGCGAATGTAAAGTGTATCGACAAGAGCCGTATAGTCCCGATAGGTCTCGAATGCCTTTGTATAGTCTCCCCGGTATTCATAAATTTCTGATAGTTTTCGGGTAGCATCTTTCTGTACGATTAAATCGTCCTCTACATCTGCGGCTACGATACTTCGCTGTAGATACGGAATCGCTTCATCATATTTATCCTGGGCGATATAAGCGTTTGCAATTTTATAATTAATGCGTTGTGCAGTAATGGTATCCGAATCGAGCCGCACCGTCTTGCTCTCTACTTCGGCTTTTGGAAGTTTTTTTAGTTCCTCCAAACTCTTTTTACGCATTTGTATTTCCTCAGGATATCGATTTTTACGGTTGTAGAAATCGGCCACTTTTTCTTTTTCCTGAATAGAACGTTGAGGCGCCTGCTGTGCAGCTAATTCCAATGAATTTTGATAAAACCCTTCCGCTTCGACCCCCCGGTCATCGGTCGCATAGGCATCTGCAATTTTAGAGTTCAGATCGGCCATTTTAGGGGAAATCTGGTTCTGTCGGGCTACTTTTAGCCCTTCCCCATAGTATACAACGGCCCTTTCGATATCACCTTGCCCCTTCACCGCGTCGCCTAGCCCCTCATACAACGCTACCTTTTGAAAAGGTACCATATTGCGTAGTTTCATTAGAGGGAGCAAGGTCTTTTCCGCCTCCTGATACTCCTTATTCTGTATGTAAACCTTCCCCAGCAACAAAGTGGTCTTCACCGATTTATTGGCTTCCAAGGCATCTCTAAAGTTAGTGATGGCCAAATCGTACTGTTGGTGATAGGTATAGACTTCCCCTAGCATCGATAAAGATCGGGCCAATAGCTTTTTATCGGCTCTTTTGCCCAACTGAGCAATCGATTGTGTAATAAAATCTATACTCTTCGTAATGTCCGTTTTTTTATAAAAGCCAGCGGAATCGAGATAAGTTTGATGCATGGCCACTGTTCGACCCGACCTTTTATCACCATAACTACTGGTATTCTCCTCTTTATATCCTTCTACCAGTACGGTAATATCCTGATCGTCTTTGATCCTGTACCGTACGGTTTCAAAATCGGGACTCTCTATGACCAACTCATCCCCTACTACCGCTTTGATACGAAATTCTCCTAGACCATTGGTTATTGTATATTCACCGGAACTGGTAAATACGTTGACCCCAGTAATCGGCACTTGGTTTTCCTGGGTCTTTACAGCACCTCTAATATCTAGCTTCCTCGCCGACTCTAAGACTTGGCAAAAAGCACTGGCACTCGCAAATAGCAAGAGCAATAGAATATGATGTAGCTTTGACATATAACTGCTTATACAACGTAAACTTAGCTGATTTATGCGGCACAAAAAAATGGCAAAACCTCAAAACCAGGTTGGGAAACGCCTATTTTTGCGGTGTTGCACAACCAGAGGCCCCATTCACTCATTAAAAAGGCACTTTCACTCAATATCCGTTTTTTAAGACAGCATTTGGAAATACTTTTAGCCCTGTAAATAGAACGCAAGGCGATTCTAAATCAAAAAAAATGGAAGACTCAAAAGCAATCTTTTTCACCCTCCTTTTCCTTAGTGGCATAGGACTACAAGGTCAAGAAAAATTGAAAAAAAAGGTAGATTATAGAACGTTTCTGAACAGCACACAAGAACTAAGCGAATATCGAAAATCCAGATTGATCGATATCGATACCTTCAACACCTACAGCCAGGAAACAAATACCATTATTTTGGACACCCGCTCCAAAAAAGCCTATAACGATATTCACCTAAAGGGAGCCGTGCACCTTAATTTTTCCGACTTTACAGATGAAGCGTTGGCCGAAGTCATCAAAAACAAAAACACACGCATCCTCATCTATTGCAACAACAATTTTCAAAGTTCGTTGAAGGCATTGATGAACAAACGAACACCGCTTGCTTTGAACATACCCACTTTCATCAATCTTTATGGGTATGGCTACCATAACATCTATGAACTAGATGATTATTTACAAGAAGACGACCCTAGGGTTCAATTCGAAAAAGTGGAAGTTACGTACTAAAAAGCCAAGAAAGATATGACCCCTACTTCAAAAAAGCGGTTAAAAAAACTGTTGCTCTTTTTATCACTGATATTTATAGCCTTGTTCGGGTTTCGTTTGATTTACGGATACCAACAGGTAACGGCACCTTCGCCGGTACTTTTTCAAAACGAGCTAGAGGCCGTAGCCTTGAACTCTAGAAAGAACTATGCATCTATAAAATATCAGGCAAACAGTGGCCAAGCGCCGGTACATGTAGATCAGAAATATGAAAAAATTGCAGATATCAAATCATTTTCTACCCAGTTTGATTCGGATGAGCGGAGGCTTCGAAAAGAAGTAGCCAACTTGGACGGACTTATTCAATTTGAAAACAACAGTGGTAATGAAGGGTATCGAAACTTACAGTTGATCATCGGTGTTCCTCCCGAGAATTTCGACACGGTCTATACCAAACTGGTTACTATTGGAAAAATACAGGCAAAACAGATTACCAAAAAGGACAAGACCAATGAATATAAGGAACTGAATGCCAAAAAAGCATCACTGGAAAAAATTAGGGGATCACTACTCGATCTTAAGTCCAAAGGCGGTCGCATCGAGGAATATATGCAATTGGAAAACCGTATACTCGAAATAGAGCAGCAATTGCAGGAATTAGGGGTGAGTCTTGGGAATTTTGACGATGAAAATGAATTCTGTACGGTCAAATTCTCCCTTTCCGAAAGCAAAGAAATCAGTATTGGCACACTACAGCGAGTAAAAGAAGCACTCGAATGGACCATAGAAACCTATTTGATGCTCATGGCCGTACTCACTTTTATGAGTTTGTTCGCCTACCTATTGCTACTGTCCATTGAAAAAATTCGAACGAAAATATCTTAAAACTTAAAAAAAGCAAGATCATGAGAAAGTTACAGCGCACCGTTAGCATCTGCCTTTTGGCCCTTACGATAACAACCGCCTATGGCTGCGAAACAAAATTGCAAAAGAACAAGGAACGAATCCTCATTGCCGAAGCGATAGAAAAAAAGGAAGAGTCCACCAACAATACGGTTAAAATAGCTTTGCTATTAGACACGAGTAATAGTATGGATGGCCTCATCAACCAAGCGAAGGCACAATTATGGGATATTGTGAACAAATTTACCCGTGCCAGATGTGGTAATGAGGTACGTCCCAAGTTAGAAATTGCCCTCTACCAATATGGGAACGACCATCTTTCTTCCCGAGAGGGCTATATACAGCAGGTTTTGGGTTTTAGCAATGATCTGGATGAAATCTCTGAAAAACTGTTTTCCTTAACTACCAACGGTGGAGAAGAATATTGTGGGGAAGTTATACAGACCTCGCTTAGGCAGTTGAATTGGGGGAAAAACCCTGACAACCTCAAAATGATCTTTATTGCTGGGAACGAGCCTTTTACCCAAGGAAAATTAAACTATCGCGATGCAGTTACCAATGCCCAGGAAAAAGATGTGATCGTAAATACCATCTTTTGCGGCAACTATGAACAAGGTATCCAAACCGATTGGAAAAAAGGTGCAAATCTCGGAGGAGGAGAATACATGGCCATCGACCACAACCGCAAGATAGTACATATTGACACGCCTTACGACGAGGTCATTATAAAACTGAATTCCAAATTGAACAAGACCTACATTTCCTATGGGAGCCTAGGCCGTTCGAAAATGGAAATGCAAAGTACACAAGATGCCAATGCCATGGAAATGGAGGAAGCCGTAGCGGTAAAAAGAGCCGTTAGCAAAAGTTCGAGCCTTTACAATAATGCCCAGTGGGATTTGGTAGATGCCATGAAAGATGACAAAATAGTAATTTCCGAAATAGCCGAAGCTGATCTCCCTAGTGATTTAAGGGGCAAGTCGGAAAAAGAAATCAAGGACTACGTTGCAAAGAAAAGTGCCGAACGCCAACAAATTCAACAAGAGATACAAGCGTTGAACAAAAAACGGGAAGCCTACATTAGCCAAAACCAAAAAGAAGAGGACTCAGAAGGAGCACTGGAAAATGCCATGCTGCGCGCTATTGTAAAACAGGCCGAAAAAAAGAGCTATCGATGGGAATAAACTGTCTAGAGAGGTTATGGGCCGGATACAAAAATTCGAAGCGTCGCCTTTGGGAATACTATCGCATAAAAATATGGTAGAAATACCTTTTACTCCCTTCCTTGGGAGGGGTCGGGGATGTATTAGGTTGGTGTTGGTAAGTGGGCCTATTCTATTTTGGGATAGGCCTGCTTTTGTGTTCATAGTATCATGACCTAACTGTTAAAATTTCAAGATGTAGTTACCGAGGATCAGGACATATAAGCGGAGATCCTCCCCCAGGATCAGCTATGCACTCATAGCCATTATCTCCAATACACTTTACAAAACCTGATGGGCAGTCAAAAACTAGAGTTACAGTTACCGTGGCAGTGTCGGTACCCCCTCTTCCATCTTCGATGGTGTAATTAAAGGTGTAGACTCCTTCAAAATTAATACCTTGTATAAAAGAATAACGAATCCTATTACTTTCAATTGACACTAATCCAAAAGATGGTTGAGTAACATTGGTTATCGTCAAATCATCTGAATCCACATCAGAGTCATTGCTTAGTACATTTATAGTAAAGTTGTTGCCATTTATAGCATTATAAGTTTGCATGTCGTTATTAGCCTCTGGAGGATTATTACCTCCTAAAATCGTAACAGTATTAGTTTCAGGATCACTGATACCCCCACGATTATCCACTACAACAAGCGTAACCGTATAATCGCCTGCTGTGTTAAAGGTGTGAGAAGCAGCTGGCGTACTTGCTATGAGGGTATTATCAGCACCTGAACCTGGGTCACCAAAATCCCAGCGGTATTCCACAATAGTATCGCCGGCATCTGAATCGAAAGAGTCTTCGCCCGTGAAATTCAGCGTATCGGGGGCTCCATCGATTATGCTTGGTGAATTCCTTATTATGGCGGTGGGAACCTGGTTGGCAGGAGTAACCGTGATGGTCAGTTGTGTCGCATCGTTCAGTACAGGTGTACCATCATCCGTTACGGTAAGGGTAACATTGTAGGTTCCAGGGTCGGAAAAGGTATAACTAGGGTTTGCAGATACATTAGAATTTCCATTATCGTCAAAATTCCACAGATAGCTCAGGCTATCGCCCGCATCTGGGTCGCTTGACTGGTCTCCTGTAAAATTCACCGTTAATGGTGCCTCTCCGCTAAGCACATTGGCACTTGCTACTGCGTTCGGTGCTTGATTGGTAGGTGTCTGTACGGTTACGGTCACCAAATAGGGTTGCTGTGACCCATCCTCGGCGGTGACAGTATAAGTTACCGGATCGGTAAAGTTCTGAGGTGTCCCCGATGTTGGGCTAATCGATGCCCCAGTAAAGGAAATGGCCGGTGTCAAGGCGGTGACGCTGGTCCCTACAGGTAAGTTCAAACTTATGTCAGTACCTACGATGCTACCCGCAACACCGTTTATAGTAAAACTATCGATGGTTTTTGCGGTACTCGCCGCAACGGATACCGTAACGGTATACTGGATCGTAGAGCCATCTGCCGCCGTCACTGTATAGACAACAGGATTGGAGAAATCTTGTAAAACCCCATTTCCAGGGTCGATGGAAGCACCGATAAACCCAATGGAAGGCGACTGTGTCGTTGCGGTTCCAAAGGGCAAGTTTAGCGTAATATTTGTACCATTGATGTTCCCCGAAACTCCAGCTAAGGAGAATGAAGTAATCTCTTTTTCCGAACTGGCACTTACCGTAACATTTACGGTCCATACCTGCTGATCTCCATTTGCAGCTGTGACCGTATATAGGACGGGAGCGCTAAAATTACGTACTTGATCGGCATTTGGGGCAATGGATGCGCCTTGTGATACCGTCAAGGTCGCTGGAGCTACGTTCAGGTTTGTACTCTCATTAACGTTGACCGTGATGACGTGGTTATCCGCATCAATGCTCGCACTGTTCTGAATCGGGAGAGCGAAAGCCAAAATATCGGTGCCATTGGTCGGTGCACCCCCACTTATGTTTACCTGAATACTTCCACTGATCTCAGGATTTGATACTGATGTTGCAGTAATAGTAACAAAACCTGCAGCTACTCCGGTGAGTAATCCGTTGGAATCGACCGTTGCTATATTTTCATCGCTTGAAGACCATAAAACACTTGAATCTGTGGCGTTAGCAGGTAGTACTGTGGCGATCAATTGACGGATGGGTCCCGTAGCGGATGGGTCTTCTTGCGCAACCGTGATACCAGTTACCGGTACGGAAGCGACCAAACTTACGGTAACGGTTACAGAAGCAGTCGCGTTCGGATTCGATACGGAAGTAACGGTAACGATGGCCGTACCCTCGGATAGCGCCGTAAAAACACCCTGTGCATTGACAGAAACAATAGAAGGGTTGCTAGAACTCCAATTAACCGTTTGATCACTTGCATTGGTCGGGTTAAACTCCAGCGGACATTCGAGGGTCTCGCCTACCACCATATTAAGCGAATCGTGTTCTCCTAGATTTAAGGAAATGACATCGATGGTTTCGACCACCTCGAAAATGACGGTAGCACTCAACTCTTGTCCATTGGTATCGCGCACCAAGAAAATAATCTCAACACTACCCAGGGCATCCGGTATAAAACTCAATTCATACGTACCGGGGAGAATAGGCTCGTATTCCGTTGTGGGCAAAAAACCATTTGCCGTTGTTAGGGTCAAGTTACCACTACCGGCAGAAAGGTTGTATGCAGCCTCATAGGTAACATCCGATTCTGTTGGAGTTTCCAAACCGAGTGTTATGGGAGCCGACTCCCCTAATTCAATTTGAGATATGGGACTTGAGGCGGTCCAGCCGACCGGAACATCCGTCAGCGTATAGGTGATTTCGAGTTCCTCCTTGAAACCAAAATTATCGGAACCAACAACCTTTACCACATGTTCCCCTTCTTCGTTTCCTACATAAAGCAATGATGCGGAGAGAGGTGAAAAAGAAATAGCATCCCCGCTAGCCAACCTCATGCCATTTGCATCTTCAAAGTAACCACCTCCCTGTAGCACTTGATAGGTAAACGAATAGGTATACCCTTCCAACTCCGCCTCGGGGAGTATGGTCAAGGTAGTAGGCAACCCCTGGTTTATAAATCCTTCGGTAGTACGTTGCTGCAACAGTTCAAATTCGACCTCTGTAACCAAACCTATCTCTTTGGTACAAGCCAGCACTACGACAAGTGCTACCATACTATACCAAAATATCTTAGCTTTTTTTTTCATAGGTCGCGGGGCAACAAACAATGAATTCTAGAAAAAGATGTCGTAAAACTTATGTTACAAACGAATAACCTTTAAAAATAACAAATCTATAAATGGGAAAGGGAATCTTTCGGTATATCCTTTAAAACTTACGACAAACCTATATCGCATTCCTATTAAAAGTATTTCAAGGCTCAGAAACAACTCAGGGGCAGCTCGCCATTACACCCTTACTGGGCGGCAGGACAATAACAATCGTATCGTCGCTCTGCTTGACCAAAATCGTAGCCTAGGGTGATTTGATGAAAACCACCATTATCCAATCGAATATCACCCGATTGGTACGAATAATTATAGGATACCATGAAGTTCTTAAAATTGGCCCCAATAATCGGGGTAAACAGCTGTAATCGTTGTTCACCAAAATTGTCTCCATCGATAAACTGCGCACCATCAAAACTTCTTCGATATGAGATACCTCCCCAAATTCTTCCAAAATCAACGTCTTTATAAATTTTGGCGTTGATGTCAATCGTTCGTTCCTCTGTAAAATCGGTCATTTGAAATAATACCGACGGCTCTACCTGCACGGCGTTCCTTCCAAAAACATATCCAACAGAAAAAAGATACCTTCTCAAATTATCAATGACCGGTACATTATTGGGGTCCAATCTGCCGACTCGATAGAGGCTTCGTTCCGTGCTAAGGAGATTTAATGCTGCAAAATGCGCATAAAACTCCATTAGGTTATAAGACATTCCAATATCTACATTGTAATAGGCCTCGCTGATTTTGGATCCGGTAATTGCGGGATCAACCACCCCTCCAGGAGAGAGAAATTCACTTTCATCTAGACTACTTTGCAGATAAGTAGGGCTCAGACCGAACGACAATTGGTTCAAGGCCCGTATATCCCCTCCTAATTTTAGATGATAGGCGTACGTTAATTTTACTCCTGTTTGTGCATGATAGCCATTCGCATCATTAAAGATAATAGCCCCGACTCCATTGTTACTTTCCCCCAATCTAAAATGGGCGTTAAGGGTTTGTAGGTTGGGAGCATCTTGAACATCGAACCATTGTTGACGTATCGTAGCCCTAATTTTACCTCCCTGACTAATACCTGCCATAGAAGGGTATACCAAATAATAATTATCGGCCAGATAATCGAAATAAACAGGAATACCTTCCTGCGCAACTGACTGATAACCAAAGCTTAAAACAGAAAGCAATAAAAGAAAACGTAGTTTCATTATGCAATTTTGGGAGTAAGGAACGTCTAAATATAAAGTATAACGGTCGAAACACAACATTATTATATGGTCCTTACCTTAGAAAATGATTGTATTTTTGTATCAAAATGAAATATGATGAAGGAGTACCATCTTACGGTCAAGGAAACGAGCAATCCTGCTATTCTCAAATTTGAGACGAATCACTTCTTGACCCAACACAAAAATTACGAGTTCAAGAATATTGACGAGGCCAAAAATTCACCCTTGGCACAACAGCTTTTTTATCTCCCGTTTATAAAAACGGTATATGTATCCGGTAATTTCATTGCTTTGGAACGTTTTGATATTGTGGACTGGAAAGATGTCAAAGATGAAGTTGCCCAACAAATGGTCGAATACTTAAACGCTGGGGAACCAATAGTCATTGAGGAAGAAACTACCAAAAAGGTACCCGTGACGGTCTATGCCGAAGTAACCCCCAACCCCGCGGTCATGAAATTTGTTGCAAGTCGGCGAATCGTACCGGCCACTTTGGAATATAAAAATATCGATGAGGCCAAAGATTCGCTTTTGGCCAAGGAACTTTTTCATTACCCCTTTGTAAAGGAAGTTTTCTTTGACGAGAACTACGTTTCGGTGACAAAATTCGACGTTGCGGAATGGGATGAAATCACCTTGGAACTTCGAGAACATATTCGTGATTTTATCGCAGATGGCAAAGAAGTGGCCTCGACCCAAAGTATTGTTCAGAAAACAAAGGAAACCCCCGGCGTTTTATCCCAGAATGAAGATTTGGACGATACCTCGAAACAAATCATCGATATCTTGGAGGAATATGTAAAGCCGGCCGTCGCAAGTGATGGAGGTAACATATTATTTAAGTCCTACGAAGAAGATAGTAAGAGGGTCAACGTTATCTTGCAGGGTGCCTGTAGCGGTTGCCCCTCCTCTACGTTTACCTTAAAGAACGGTATCGAAACCATGCTAAAGAACATGATGGGCGACAAGGTAAACGAGGTAATAGCCTTGAACGGCTGATTTCATAAGGCTTCCGTACTACTTTTAGGTTTTAATTTGGTATATTGTATCGAATCTAAAAACACTAATTATGGCAGTTCTAAAAGTAATAGAAGTATTGGCAAATTCTGACAAGAGTTGGGAAGATGCCACTAAAAAGGCCGTGGCGCATGCTTCCAAATCCGTAAAAAATATTCGGTCGGTCTATGTAAACGAACAAAGTGCAATGGTCGATGATGGGGAAGTAAAGGAATTCAGGGTCAACGTGAAGATCACTTTTGAAGTAAAGTAACGGATCAAACCACTTATTGCGGAAAAGCGTCGTGAATACGGCGCTTTTTTTGTGAGGTATACTGCAAACCGAACAAATAGTAGCTCTTTAGGTATTTAAAGGCTGTATTAACAATTCTTTCATTTTCTTTTTTTGAAATTTGCAGTGCATTTTAGTCCATTTCAAATAAACAAAAATACAGATGGAAGAATTATCGAACTATCAGGAGTACATTGATAAGGCAATAGCCTACTTGTGGGAGTTTCTACCCAATATTATTACGGCCATCCTCATTTTTATAGTAGGACTGTGGGTCGTAAAGTTCATCAATCGCATGGTACGAAGTTTTTTTATCAGAAAGGACTACGACCCTACTTTGGAAACCTTTCTTCAAAGTTTTATCAGTATCGCCTTAAAGGTGGTACTCTTTGTTTTGGTAGTGACCCAGTTAGGGGTAAAATCTTCATCTTTAGTGGCAATGATAGGTGCGGGTGGACTTGCCATTGGCCTGGCGCTTCAAGGATCTTTGGCGAATTTTGCGGGAGGAGTATTGATTCTGATATTTAAACCATTCAAGGTAGGCGATTGGATTTCTGCCCAAGGGGTAGATGGCATGGTAAAAGAGATAACAATTTTCACCACCAAGGTGAACACCTTCGGTAACCAATTGGCCATTATACCGAACGGGCAATTGAGCAACAACAACATCGTAAATTACAATGCGGAAAGCACCCGTAGGGATAAAATAGATGTTGGTATCGGCTATGGTTCCAATATCAAAATAGCCAAGGATATACTATTGGACATCTGCGAAAAACATGCCGGTATCTTAAAAGACCCTATGCCCGAAGTATATGTCGGGGCCTTGGGCGATAGTTCGGTAGACCTCAGCTTACGGTTTTGGGCCCGGAACGAAGATTTTTGGCCGGCCCATTTTCATGTCTTGGAAACCCTAAAGTATCGATTCGATGAAGCAGGTATCGAAATCCCGTTTCCACAGCGCGATGTGCATATGAAGTCGTAGTAGAACACGCTCGGTTTTAGTACCTTTAGGAAAAGTCCGATCAAAATGAAGAAAGCGCTATTTTTTTTCTTTTTGAGTCCTTTCCTGGTATTGGGGCAAATGGTCGATGAGCCGGTTATTCTTGATTACTATGTAGGTGGTGTTAAAACGGCACAAAACCGAAGGCAAATTAGCGTTTTGGGCACACCTTATCGAAATACCGACTATGCCCTAGGTATCGTCATCACAAAGAATCGTTGGCGAGATTCTGTAATGATGCGATACAACGCTTATGAAGATTGTTTCGAATTCCTTAAGGGAGCCCGAAAACCACTGAATCTTACAAAAAATACGGATAACCATGTAGTTCTAAGGGGTATCACCTATTACTATGAGGACTACTTTGAACGAGGAAAGACCAAATCGGGTTATTTGAATCCGCTGAATGAGGGAAAAACCGTTCTTTTTACTAGAACACTAAAAAGTATTGATGCTCATTTTCCCGAAAATGGCTATGAGCAGCTCGAACAACCTACATTTAAAGATGTCACTCAATACTTTTTGAAAAAAGAGGGGAAGGTCGCTCAAACATTGAACGGTCTGAGCAGAAAAGAAATCTTTGCTGTTTTGTGGGACAAGTATTCGGAACTCAGAAGGTATGCACGGAAAAACAAACTGCATATGCGTTCTGAGGACCAAGTGATTCAAGTATTACAGTACTACGATTCAATACGGTCAGAGGATACGATTCCTAAAGAAAAATAGGGTACTGATAATCCGTTGCCCATCTCATTTCTAGATCACTTCTTTTTTCCTTGCAGAATAAAATCTTTTAGGTAGTAAGGCTCAAAGTATGCCACATCTTCAAAATCATTCAATTTGAATTTTTCGAAAGAAAGCGAGCCCATTTCCCTTGCCGAAGGCACCGTACCAGTGTTAAAAACCAGTTGCTCCCCGAACACTATTCCTTTGCACTTTTCGGCACCACTTCCTAAAAGCAGCACTTTTCCTTGTTGTACATACGCCTTAAATGAGTGCTCGTCGATGATTTCGGCACGTGTCTCCCTTAGCTGTTGCCTATTTTTATCGAAGACCGCAGCATATACTTCCATACGCCGTGCATCGAGCAAGGGAATAATGAAATCTACCTCCCCACCCACCGATTGATAGGACATACTCTTCAAGGTGGGGATCGATAGCAAGGGTATATCCAAAGAAAAACACAGGCCTTTGGCCGAGGAAACCCCGATACGAAGTCCTGTATATGACCCAGGGCCCATACTAACAGCCACTGCATCTAAATCCGAAATTTTTAGGGAAGCCTGTTCGAGAACATCTTCTATAAACAGGTGCAACTGTTCCGAATGTGAATAATTTGCCGAGTTATACTCTTTTAATGCTTCCGTTCTGCCATTGATTGCAATACTGACGGAGCAATTGGTAGTCGCGGTTTCAAGATTTAAAATTGTAGCCATAATGGGCTGCAAAGATATATTAGTTCAGGGCAATCGGGATACCAAAATAGAATTCCAATATTTTTAATCGGAAGATATAGTCGTATTTGGTTCGTACTACCTGCGCAGCCGCATCGTCTAATCGCGCTTGGGCTTGACTAAAATCAAAAGCGTTCATTAATCCCACATCAAAACGTTCTTTGGAATACTGATACGCTAAGTTGCGTGCCTCCAGCGTTTTTTCTGCTGCTTCATAAGCCTTATAGAATGTAGTGACATCGACATAGGCCTGGTTGATTATATTCTCCAAATCAAGTTTATCCTGTTCGAGCTGTAGTTTGGCTCGCTCCAAGGCAATCTTTGACCTTTTGATATTGTTTTTTACACTAAATCCGTTGAAGATAGGTACATTTAATTGTACACCATAAGCGACCCCATCAAAAATCCAGAGCTGATCCACAAAATTTGGTGTAAAAAATTGTGGCGGTGCATCCGCGGGAAGACCTGCCACTGGAATCTGTGCTACATCTGAATAGCGTGTGCCATAGTTTGCAAACGCCCCTAAAGTCGGCAAAAGTGCCCCCTTACTGATTTGCAAATCTTTCTCTGCCAGTTCTACGTTCGACTTTGAAAGCTTGATATCGTTTCTGAATTCCAATGCCTTTGCAAAAATCGTATTCGGGGAATTGTTCAGAATATCGGAAATAGGTATTTCGAACACTTCATCGGAGGTATCGAAATTCTCATAATCTGTAATTTGAAGCAGCTGTGCGAGTCCAATTTTAGAAATTTTAACAGAGGCCTCTGCATTTACAATTTGTTGTTCCTGACCTGCCGCGGTAGCCTCAATCTCCAACAAATCTCCCTTTGGCACTACCCCCGACTCTACCAACTCCATGGTCCTTTTCAAATCTTGCTCCGTGACCTGGTATTGTGCCTGCGCAACTTTTAATGCTTCTTTGTTAGAAACCACCAGCAGATAAGCATTGGCCACATTTAAGCGAATATCGTCTTTTAAATCGTCCAACCTATATTGATTGGCAATAGCATTCAACTTTGCACGGTTGAGCTGATGTCGGTTTCGCAATCCGTTAAAAATATTGACGCTTGTGTTGACTCCCGCATTTACATTGTTTTGCGTAGTGTTCGTTGGGAGGTTGTTCGTAGGGTTAATAGAGAAACCAGTATTACTACTAAAGGAAGTATTTGCATTTAAGTCTGGTAAAAAGTTACCGATCGCATCGGATTTGTCAACGGTAGCATTTTCCAAGTCCAACTCAAACTGTGCTACGGTCAGGTTATTCTCCACAGCATATTCAACACATTCCTGTAACGTCCATTTTTTCTGTTGGGCGGTTATGGTCCCTACTGATAAAACAAGGGCAAGTAGTACTATCTTATACTTCATTTTGGTCTTTTTTATGATTGTTTTGATTGATGTATAGCCTCTGATTTCATTTTTAGGAATGATTAGGAATCATTGTCTCCATCCTTTTTATCCAACTCATTCCATATTTTGACTTTTGCCTCTTCTTCCAAACCGGATATTACTTCCACGTCGATTCCATCGCTTACTCCTAACTCCAACTCCCTCTTTTCAAATTCATTTTCACCTATCTCGATTTCTACGTAAGGTTTTTCAGTTTCTTTATCGAATTGGAGCAACGCTTCCTTAATCGCCAGAACATCCTTTTTTTCCTCAAGAACAATAGCAGCATTTGCACTATAACCTGCTCTTACGTATGCCGTATCGGTTACGACCAAATCTCCCTCGATCTTAAATTGTACGGCCCCTTCTTCTTCGACCCCCTTAGGTGCTATAAACTTTAACTTAGCTGAATATGTCGACTTTTCGAGCGCCCCAAGGCTTATTTCCAAGGGCATTCCTAATTTTAACTTCCCAACCTCTGCCTCATCGACTTCCCCTTCAAAAATCATTTTATTCATGTCTGCAATGGTAGCTACTGTTGTACCGTCATTGAAATTATTGCTTTGAATAACTTGATCCCCTTCTTTCACCGGAATCTCCAAAATGGTTCCTGCTACTGTTGATCTTACATTTGTATTGGCACTTGAAGATCCCCCAGCAGATCCCAATCGAATGATACGATAATCATTTTGCGCATTTTCTAGCTCAAGTTTGGCCTGTTCATAGGTTAACTTTATGTTATTAAAATCTTGACTGGCCACCACTCCTTTATCAAATAAGGTTTTATTCCTATCGAACTCTAATTTAGCATTGGCAAGGCTTACCTCCGCATTACGGACTCTTCCGCGAGCACTGGCCAAAGATTGTTCGTTAGGTACAACCTTAATGGTAGCAATAAGATCACCCTCTTTCACCTGCTCCCCTTCCTCTAAATATACCTTGCTGATAATACCTGAAATTTGCGGCTTGATATTTATTTCATCCTCAGGAATGACTTTTCCTGTAACAATGACCTGATTAACAATGTCTTTTTTCTCCAATGCTTCGGTCTCGTACAATTTTAACGGGGTGCTATTCTTTTTGATAAAGAAAGCCACCGCCCATAGCACACCTAAAATCAAGAGTCCTATTAATGTGTATTTGGCATATTTATTCATCTGTACTGATTTGATTTTTATTAAGATTTAGTTAGTTATTGTTTTAGCAGTTATTCCTCTCTCAACGCTTCGATTGGTCTTACTTTCACCGCTCTATTCGCCGGGATAAGCCCAATAAGCGTACTCAGCACCACCATTAGCAAAAAGGAAATTATAAACTGTGGAATGCTGATCATTGGATTGTCGACAGGGATATCCCCTCCTTCCAGCAAAATTCCTATCAATGCCAAGGCACCAATAGATATGGAAAAACCGATCAACCCTGCAAACGTAGTCAACACAATAGCTTCCAAAACAATTTGTCGTCTTACAATCTTAGGGGTAGCACCGAGGGCCCTTCTTACTCCAATTTCTTTGGTACGCTCTTTTACCGTTATCAACAAAATATTACTAATTGCAATGACCCCCGCTAAAAGGGTGAAGATGCCCACAAAGAATGAAAATCCTTTTAAAACTGTGGTGAAAGCAGAAATACCATTAAAAATTTCCGACATATCAAAACTTCCAATGGCCCTTTCATCTTTCGGACTGATATCATATTTGGCCTTCAAAATCTTCTTTATTTTGCTTTCAACGACGGGAACTTTTGTATCCTCATCAACCGCAATGGCCATCCACCCCAAACGATCACCTGTATTAAATGCTTTTTGAAATGTGGTAAATGGAATAAAAACAGCATTTTCCCCATCTATGTTAATGTTGTTATTGGGCTTATAGATACCGACCACCTTAAAAAAGACACCATTGATCCGGATGTCTTCCCCTACGGCCTGTTCCCCTTTGTCGAACAACAATTTATAGGTTTCCTCGCCAATAACGCATACTTTTTTAGAGTCATCAATATCCGTCTGATTCAAAAAACGGCCCTCTACCAATTTCTTCTTTGTAATATTGTCAATTTCAGGGTAATCCCCGTAAACGGCCGAGCCACTTTTACGACCATTCCGATATACCGTAACCACGTCTCGATGGCTGCCTAGTTCAATTCTTGGAGCAAGTACTTCAATTTCCGGAATTTGCTTTTTAATAATCGCCGCGTCCTCAATTTTAAAACGAATCCTTCTGCCCCTCTCGAATCCCTTATAAGGCTCGGAAGTTCTTTGGCTCCAAACGAACAAACTGTTCGAAGCCGTTCCTTCGAAGATTTTGTTAAAACCATTGCTCAATCCATTTGCCCCTCCCAATAATAAAATCAATATCAACATGGCCAAAATAACCCCTATCATTGTCAAAAAGGTACGTAGCATGTTCTTACCCAAGGTGGCAAAAATCTCTCTCCATAAATCTTTATCGAGTATCCACATAATTATTTATCACTTAGTGCTACAATTGGTTTCACCCTAGATGCCTTTAATGCAGGGATAAAGCCAGCTACAAGTCCTGCCCCGACTAAAATAACCGTAGCGATGACCACTGTTGAAAAGCTTACTGTAGGATTAGAAAATGCCGGAAAATCCATATTAGGTCCTATCAAAGCCAACAACCCTGTAGCGAATAGGAGTCCAACAAATCCGGAAAGCGCGGTTATGAAAACCGACTCCAGCAACACCAACTTGATGATTTGTGAAGGTTTTGCACCAAGTGCTTTTCGTATACCAATTTCCTTGGTTCTTTCCTTTATAATAAAAACCATGATATTACCAATACCCACAATACCAGCAATAAGAATCAAAATACCCACAACCACACTCATAAAGCTCAATCCACCCGTGAACGTGCTTATATCCGAAAAAGCTTCTGCGTAATTAAAAATACGTATCCCCGACTGATCCTCCGGTGCAATTAGATGTCTTCTTTTTAAAATAGTTTCCAAGCGACCGGAAAATTCCAAGGCTTTTGTAAGATTATAGGAAGGATTATAGGTCAAGGCGATTTGATCGATTTGGTCTGTGTTACCATAAATTTTCTGATATGTCGTCAGCGGAGCATAAATATTTCGCTCTGCATTATCGTCTCCTTCATCAGTGAAAACACCTATTACCCGAAAAGGCAGACTATTGAACTCAACAAATTTGCCTACAGGATCTTCTTCCTTGAATAAATCCTCAGCAACTTTTCTTCCAATCACTGCGACTTTGGCACCGCTTCTAAAATCATTTTCATTGATGTATCGCCCATTAGCAACTATCGTCTTTTCAATGACCTGAAAATCAGGATGAACCCCCTGAACGTTATAGGATCCCGTTTCACTTTTGAAGCGTGCGGAAGTATTTCTGAACATACGACCACTGATGTACTCATGGTCTTTTTCAAAGCTCTTCTGTATGTATTCAATATCATCGTTTTTTAACTGGATTCGACGATCTTTTTCAAACCCCGCATACGCTTTTGATGTGGTCCCGGGTCTAATAAATATGGTGTTTGTCGCATCGTCGTTAAACTGTTTGGTAAAGCCATTTTGCATTCCATTTACCGAACCCAACAACATTACCAAGATAAAAATTCCCCAACCCACCGAAAAGCCGGTCAGGAACGTTCTTAATTTGTTGTTCCGGATACTGTGGAATATTTCTTGCCAAATGTCCCTATCAAACATACTGTTGAGCTCTTACTTGCTTCACTTTTTTATCTTCGACGATGACCCCGTCTTTCAGGTGCACGATACGTTTGCACATATGGGCAATATCTTCTTCGTGGGTTACTACCAAAATGGTATTCCCATCATCATTGATTTTTTGAATAAGGTCCATGACCTCATAAGAGGTTTTACTATCCAAGGCACCTGTTGGCTCATCTGCCAGTAGTACTTTTGGTTCGGCCGCCATGGCCCTGGCAATGGCAACACGTTGTTTTTGCCCTCCGGAAAGTTCACTAGGTAAATGGGTCGCCCATTCTTTAAGCCCTACCTGATCCAAGTACTTAAGAGCCTTATCCTGTCGTTCTTTTCGACCCACCCTCTGATAATAAAGGGGCAAGGCCACATTTTCCATAGCGCTTTTGTAGTTAATCAGGTTAAAGGATTGGAATACAAACCCCAAAAACTTATTACGGTATTGTGCGGCTTTCGTCTCGTTCAGATCTTTGATAGGAACCCCGTCAAGCACATATTCTCCGCTATCGGCTGCATCGAGCATTCCAAGAATATTTAGGAGTGTAGATTTTCCCGAACCGGATGATCCCATTATAGCTACCAATTCGCCCTCTTCGACTGAAAAATCAATTCCTTTGAGGACATGCAGGGAGTTGCTCCCCATCTTATAAGATTTGTGAAGGTTTTTAATTTCGATCATGTTGGTGTTGATTAGTGGTTTGTGCCACCTAAATTAGCTATCACGCCTATAGGACACACAAGTTGTTACTTTGTTACAAAATTTGCACCAAATTTTTTGTTAATTGTTTTCAGCAAACTCCTGAGGTTTGATTTTGTTCCAAATCTTTATTTCGTCTTCTTCGGATATTCCCGATTTGACTTCGACGTAGATACCATCACTAATCCCCAACTCGATATCTTTTCGCTCAAACTGTTGATCTCCGTTTTCAATTTCCACGAAGGGTTTCTTTGAGGTAGAATCGAACTGCACTAGTGCCTCCTTTATTGCGAGAACGCTATCGGCCTTAGCTAATATGATAGACGCATTCGCACTTAGGCCTGCACGAATAAAAGTAGTATCGCTCTTGGTTAGCGTTCCTTTGATCTCGAACTGAATGGCGCCGTTCTCTTCGTTTCCTTTTGGAGCAATATAATCCAGCACGGCATCGAACTTTTGATTTTCAATAGCTCCCACAGTAATTTCTAACGGAAGATCCTCCTTTATTTTTCCCACCTCGGATTCATCGACCTTTCCTTCAAAAATCATTTTCTCGACGTCTGCGATAGCGGCAATGGTCGTACCTTCATTGAAGTTGTTGCTTTCGATTACCTGATTACCCACTTCTACGGGCACTTCTAGCACCATACCGCTCACTGTAGCCCTTATCTGGGTATTGGCAGCATTCCCATATCCCCGAGCGGTTCCTGTTTTAACGATATCATAACGTTTGTTGGCCGCCCCAAAAGCCTGCTTTGCTTGATCAAAGGCTACCTCGGCCCTTTCCAAATCCACTTTGGAAATAACCCCTTTTTCAAAAAGGCTTTTTTGACGATCAAGGTTTCTTTTCTGATCGTCCAAGGCAATCTTTGCCTCGTCAATGCCATTACGGGCATCGTTCAGCGCATTTAAATTAGGTACCACTTTGATTCTGCAGATAAGATCGCCCGACTTCACATAATCGCCTCCTTCGACAAATATTTCTTCGATAACCCCAGAGATATTAGGCTTTATCAAAACCTCCTCTAAAGGCAGGATACTTCCCGTGGCCACCGTTTTTTTCACGATGCTTTGTTTTGAGGGCTTCTCGGTTTCATAAACGACCGGATCTTCCGCATTCTTTTGATACAGATAATACATAGCCCCGCCAAACGTCAGGACAATGGTCAATAAAATGATAATGGTTACTGTTTTCTTCATTTTGTAATCAGTTTGATTTGATTGATGTTATTTATATGCTACCTCTTTCATTACGATTAAATGCTATCTATTCAACTATTCTGCTCGTAGGGCCTCAATGGGTCTAACCCGAATGGCACTATTTGCCGGTATAAAGCCTGCCAAAAGGCCGGAGACTATCAAGATGATGAGTGCAATTACCACCACGCCCAAATTAACGTTCGGATTCACAAACATGTCAACAGGACCGTTCATCTCTAGAACGTAGTTAACACCATAAATTAAAAAAGCTCCGAAAACGATACCTGCCATCCCAGAAATGATGGTTAAAAAAATAGATTCCATCAGTATCTGTTTTTTAATCGACCACGGACCTTCTCCCAACGCTCGTCGAATACCAATCTCCTTGGTGCGCTCTTTGACCACGATCAGCATAATATTACTGACCCCGATGATGCCGGACAGTAAGACCAACACACCTACAAAATATGCGATGAACTCTAAGGCGCCGAACAGCCGAACCACCCGGCTAAACTCTTCGAACAAATCAAAATGACCAATCGCCCTTAAATCTTCTGGATGGATGGTATGCCGTTCTTTTAACAGGGTAAATATCTGTTCTTTGATATTGGTAATCGGTGTGCCGTCGACGGCGGTAATGGCCATCCAACCTACGTTGTTAGCGCGATTAAAAACCTGTGAAAAGGTAGTAAATGGTGTGTAAATATCTTTTTGCGCATCACTATCCCCATCGGTGTTGCTTTTATTGTAGGTTCCAATAATCATAAAATTTACACCACTGATCTTGATAAAACTACCTAGTACCTCTTCCTCTTTTTCATACAGGCTTTTTCGTACATCGGTACCGATTACCGCTACTTTTCTCTTTTCTTGAATATCCGAATGGTTGATAAAACGGCCCGAGGTAATATCCATCGGCTGCTGTTTGATGATTTCCGGATAATCGCCATAAATGCTGAACGTACCTGTTTTAAGACCACGAACCACGTTACTGGCGCCCCGAAATCCGCCCGATTGGTTTCTAGGCGAAACGAACCGCAAACCATCTACATTCTGCCAAATAGCGTCTACATCCTCGACTTTAAAATTAAAATTTCTTTCCTTAGGGAGTCCTTTATAAGCCTTGGTCACCCCCTGTGTCCACATAAACATCGTGTTCGTGGCAATATCACCGAAATCTGCCCTGATGCCATTTTCCAGTCCTTTGCCTGCGGCTAAAAGGATAATCAATATTAAGATTCCCCAAAAAACCCCAAAGGCCGTAAGCAGCGTCCTGAACCAATTCGTGGTCAGTACCTGAATAATTTCGCTCCAACGATCCCTGTTGAACATAATACTAGTTTTATTCTTATATTTTCTTTAAATCGTAAAGCCTTTCTTCGAATCATTCATCGCGCAAGGCAACGATGGGTTTGATACGGGCGGCTCGGTATGCCGGAAAGAAACCGGCCAATGCCCCTGCAAAAATAAGCAGGAACACTGTAGTCAAAGCAACATTAAAATCGATTGAGGGATTGACCACATAATCAACCTCTACCATAGGACCGAAAATCTCCAAAAGCCCCATGCTAAAGATTAGTCCACCAAACCCAAATACAGCGGTTACAAAAATCGCCTCATGCAAAATTAAGCCCACTACAGAAATAGGTTTTGCTCCCAAAGCCTTGCGTATACCGATTTCCTTTGTTCTTTCTTTTACAATGATGAGCATAACGTTACTCACCCCCACGATACCCGCTATAATCGTACAGATACCAACAAACCAAAAGAAAAACCGAATACCTCCTGTGAGATTATAGAACCTTTGTACATTTTCCAAGGTGTTAAAGGTGTTGATTGCACTTTCATCGTCGGGGGCTACGGTATGCACTTGTTTTAAATAGGTTTTCAGTTCTTCGGTAAACTTGGTCGATTCGGCCAAAGATTCCTCGAAGGTCTCGGCTGGTTTTAGGGTGAAAAATAAATTATTGAGACGATCGGCCCCATTGAATACACCCTGCGCGGTAGCGACCGGCATATAGATTTTTTCTTCTTCCCGCTCACCTCCAACATCGCCATAAACACCTATTATCTGGAAGCTTAGACCGGCAATCTCAATATGCTCCCCAATGGGGTCTTCTATACTGCCCAACAGCTCCCGATGAATTTTATTACTGATCACCACCACTTTTGCTTTCTGCTGTATATCGCTGAAATTCAAAAAACGACCATAGGACATATACGCATTTTCCAACTGCTGAAAATCGGGCGAACTACCCCAGATCGAGTAAGCACCAGATTCTGTCCCATACATAATAGAGGTATCGAAAACCCGGTACATAGGAGATTTATATTCTAGTTTATCGATATGTAACTTCTCTACAAAATCGTAGTTCTCGTTTCGTAGCTGAATCCTGCGACCCGGGTTAAGCCCCTTATATTCTTTGGTAGTAACTTGAGTCCATACACCGATCATATTGCTGGCATCACGTTCAAATTCTTGGGCAATGCCATTTTGCATTCCCTGTCCAAAACCCAACAATATGACTAAAATAAAAATTCCGGATGCTACGGAAACACCGGTAAGGAAAGTACGTAACTTGTTTTTACGGATGGTATCAAAGATTTCCTGCCATCTTTCGATGTCGAACATGTGATTGGTTTTTTTGATTGATGGTACAACAGGGGGAAATCGTACCCTAATAAGACTGGGAGAACGTTGAAATGTTACAGCTTTAAACCTTAAAAAAATGTTAAAACATTGCTGCGTTTAGGCCTTCATCTTCTTGTATACAAAGAAAAACAATACACCTACAAGTATATAAGGAACAGCCATCAAATAAACGATACCGTTATTAACTCCCTCCGCAGCGGCAACATTACCCTCACTTTGCAATACTGCCCTGCACATTGCGCATTGTGCCGCCAGCTGTTCTGGAATAAACAGTACCAAAATAAAAAACGCAAGCAACAACATCCTTTTCATTAATCTTCTGTATACGGCTTTAAGATACATAATAGGGGGAAATCATTACATATACGATAACGCCTGTTATAGCCACATACAACCAAATGGGAAACGTAATCTTTGCCAATTTTCGATGTGCCTCAAACTTCTTAAGATATGCTCTCGCATACGTTTTTAACACCAACGGTATGATAACGATGGATAAAAAGATATGCGAAATCAATATAAAAAAATACACATAACGCAGTATGCCCTCCCCTCCATAAGAGGTAGATTCCGAGGTCATATGATACGCAATGTACATCAATAAAAATAGCACCGACAACGCAATACAACTAGTCATAAGGTTCTGATGCAACCGTTGTTTTCCGTTTTTGATGGCCCACACCGCTACTATTAGCAAGACCGCGGTTAGGCCATTAATGGTGGCATAGATGGGGGGTAGAAATCCGAGCCGTTCTACATTCGGAATTTTGATTCCGAATAGGATGGCGACAACGAGTGGCACAATAATCGAAACTACTGTAATCAACCTGTTGAACTTTCGTTCTTTTTGTGCAATGGCATCCATCTACTCCTGCAATAGTTTTTTAATATCCTCTTTTAAAATAGAAATCTGTTCGGTCTCCCCTTCATCGTTAACCCCATCTTCTTCGGAAATCGCACCTCTGTAATACACTATGGGATTCCCATATGCATCGACTCTGGAACGAATGTATCCATTCTTATCAATTAGGGCGAAAAGTCCCGAATGTTCAAATCCGCCCGGGGCATCTGGCACTTCAGCTGCAAAAATGTAAAAGCCCGAGTTTGCCAGCTCATAAATTTTCTCTCGATTCCCTGTCATTAAATTCCAATCGAAATCGGTAATGCCATAGCGTTCGGCATATTCTTTTAAAACCTTGGGAGTATCATATTCCGGTGTAATAGAAAAGGAGGCAATGCCAAAATTTTCTTCCTCGGCAAACGTAT
This sequence comes from uncultured Flavobacteriaceae bacterium, assembly GCA_947493175.1. Classification (GTDB taxonomy): domain Bacteria; phylum Bacteroidota; class Bacteroidia; order Flavobacteriales; family Flavobacteriaceae; genus Pelagihabitans. The sequence goes on from CANLQD010000005.1 coordinate 73,982, forward strand.
TCTGAATAGCTACCAGGTTCTTGTTCATAATAGGGCATATGGAAGGGCAGCTTGTAAAAAAGAATTCTACCACATATACCTTGCCCTCGTAATCCTTGTCGGTTATCAATAAGCTATCTTGATTCAAGAATGTAAAGGACGGCACTCGACGTTTTTTACCGTTTTGCAATACAAAAGCCAGCGGATCGTCATTGGTCTTTAGGTTCATACGATCGTTCTTTACGACCGTTCCCTGCTTTATTCGATTTACAATTTTCGGGATAAAGATAATTCCAAAGATCAACACCACCAGCGATACCCAAACGTATGTATAGTTACTTTTTTTCATGATATCCTTATCGTCTTCCTATCATTATTTCTCCCGCAACGCATTGTTCTTCTTCAAGGCCAAACGATATTCTGCCAATATAATCTTTACATCGTCCTCCATTTTGTTATTCAGTTCGGCTACCGAGGTTGTATCAAATCCGTATTTGGTTCCTTCGTCCTCATCATCGGTTCGCCCCCTTAACTTTAACTCCTTATCGACTATGAACACATAGGGAGTGGCCAAATCTTCTTTCAGCGTTAAATCTGTTCCCAACGTTTTAAACATATGACGGATTTGTGATTCTTCTGCAAAAACAAATCGCCATTTCTGGGTATCGGTGAAGGTTCCCAACTCTATTTTTAAGCGACTGATTTCTTCTTCGGTTCCTTTTGGAACTATCATCACAAACTGAAAATCGTTGAATTCGTAGAATCGCTTGTATATTTTTTGATTCAAATTGAACGCATTCGCTTTTTTTGATAAAGGGTTCTTCCCTAGAAATCCCAGAATAGTAATCTTGTTATTCAACGATACCGTAGCATCCATTTCAGACACATCGGCAACTTTTTCGGTCAGGGTAGGAAGCTTTCCGAAGTTGGTAGTCCCTGACAAAAAGAAAAGATACGCTACGATGGGAAGTACAAATAACGTTACTAAAACCAGGGTCTTTTTCATTTCATAAATTTCATAACAAAGATAAAACACAAAACCTTAAATGGGTATCTCAAAATCTTAACATTATCCCAACGAATACCCTGTAGCCTCTAAAAAGACCTCAGGTTTAACATGTGTGTGTTGCTTATCAAAAAGGCCGTAAGACAGATATGGCCAAACCTAAGGACAAGGATTGGGTTTCAAAAAAAAGACGGCCCTAAAGCCGTCTTTTCAAATTTTGTATTTAGCTATTTCGAAACCTTAGAAGTTCCATTTTACAAAACCATCTTTATATACATTGTACACATAATCTGCCTCGAACAACAAGATAAAAACCAAATAGGCCACCAAGAATATGGGGGTCCATACAATAGCCCTTCGCAACGAACTCTTTTCGTCACGGAGATGCATGAAATCCCATGCGATGTAATACGCCTTGACCAGAGTAAGTATGATGAATATCCAATTCAACAACTTCATTCCTAAAAGATTGGTCCCAGTAAGAACTGTAGGTTTGGCAATACCCAAAGCTACCTCTATGGCCGTTACGACCGATAAGAATACTAATACCCCCCAAATTTTCGAGGTATTGGATTTGAACTTTAAAAGTCCTCTGAAAATCTCTAATTTATGTTCGTGTGCCATATTACGACTATATGTTTTTTTGTTACGTATGGTTATTCAGCCAACACCCTCGCTTAAAGACTAACGCCTTCGAGAGGTGAAATTAAACGAGATAAAAGAAGGTAAATACAAACACCCAAACCAAATCTACAAAGTGCCAGTACAACCCGACTTTTTCAACCATTTCATAGTGTCCCCTTCGTTCGTAGGTACCTAGAATAACGTTAAAGAAAATTATGATATTGATTACTACTCCCGAGAATACGTGAAAACCGTGAAAACCGGTTATGAAAAAGAAGAAATCGGCAAACAGTCTGCTCCCATACTCATTCCGTATGAGGTTCGCCCCTTCTACCACAAGTGCCCCATCTTTGATTTTTTCTAGGGAGGCAGCCCTGTCCAACACCATCTTCTCTCCCTTCAATTCACCTTCCTGGATTATTTGCTCGGTTCTAATGACAACGTCGTCGTTGGCTTTTAGCCCTGCTATCACTTCATTGACGGTATAGGTGGGCAAATACCCTTCATCATAATACCAAACTCCGTTCTTTCGTTCGTGTTCCGTACGATCGTCGGGCAATGTCTTGGCAAATTCCGAAAGCGCCACACGGTCGCCGGTCTCTGCATTCACAAACTGCAAAATTCTTCCTCCATTGGTCTCAACAGCTCCATAATCTCCCTTGATAAAGGTAGCCCACTCCCAAGCCTGCGACCCAACGAAAATAGCTCCTCCGATAATCGTAAGGAACATATACCAAATAACGGCAGTCTTTTTATTATTGTGACCCGCATCTACGGCCAATACCATCGTTACCGACGACATGATCAGAATAAAAGTCATGAACGCCACATAATACATGGGGAAATTTCCGTGAAAAAAAGGAACGTGTGTAAAAACTTCATCGGCTATGGGCCATGTCTCTATAAACTTGAATCTCGAGAACCCATACGCGGCCAAAAAGCCCGAAAAGGTCAAGGCATCCGATACTAGGAAGAACCACATCATTAATTTGCCGTAACTGGCGCCTAAAGGTCTGTTACCGCCTCCCCATACGTTTTCTTCCGAAGCTGATGTTACCGTAGAATCCATAAATTATAAAGAATGGTTAAAGTTTGTGCAAATTTACATTTTTTTCATCCAAACAAAAGCCGAATAGGTATCAAAACAGGCTTTCAGTGAAATTATTATTTTACAAAGCTCATAAACAACATTAAATAAACCCATAACAGGTCTAAAAAGTGCCAAAAAGTAGCTCCCAACGAAACTCCCAGGTACTCTTCCGAACTGTACTTACCTCTTAATTGATTGTAAAGTACCACCGATAAAGACAGGAGTCCCGCCACGACATGTACAATATGCACTGCTGCAATCAGAAACACATAGGACATTTTGATGTTGCTCGTGGGGCCTGTAAAATAATAGCCATTGGCCAGCATTTCATTAAACCCACGAAACTGTAAAGCAATGAACACAATGCCCAACCCCAGGGTTGTTAGCAATAAATACGTGCCGAGTTTAGCATTGTCTTTCTGTATCGCCTTCTTTGCCAAGATGTATGTAAGACTACTCATGACAATAATGGTTGTACTAATGAAAAACGAACTGGGCAATTGTAAATCCGAAATCCAATCTTCGCGGCTACTGCTTACGATGTATGCACTGGTCCAGCCTGCAAAACCCATCAGCAAGCTAACGATACCGAACCACAACATCATCTTTTTTGCCCGGTCGTTCTTTTCTTTCTGCGTACCTGTCGTTAAATCCATGTTCGTATCATTTTATCAGCTACGTATACCAATTGCATTAAGGTGATATAGCTTACGCTCGCCAACATCAGTTTCCGTGCCGAAGCATTGTCTTTCTTTTCGTAAAGACGAAACGCGAACACCAGCATCACCATTCCCATAAGAAACACAATCACCGCGGCAGGAATCGATAATTGCAAACTTCCTGTGATGCCGAAAACCGGTACTACGGAAATCAAAAGCATCCAAATTGTGTACATAATAATTTGCAAAGCGGTGGTCCGGTCTTTTTTTCCGGTCGGCAGCATCTTGAACCCGCCTTTTTTGTAGTCCTCATCGAGCATCCACCCTAAGGCCCAAAAGTGTGGGAATTGCCAAAAAAATTGAATCATGAACAACGTGCCCGGTTCAATACCGAAATCGTTGGTCGCCGCAACCCATCCCAACATAAACGGAATGGCTCCAGGAAACGCCCCCACGAACACCGCCAAAGGTGTTTTGGTCTTTAACGGGGTATAAATACTGGTATATAAAAAAATCGAAATCGCCCCGAACATGGCCGTTTGTGGATTCAAATAATAAAGGGCCACCACCCCCAACAGTGTCATGGCAATAGCGATGGCCATTGCCTTATTGACCGACATTCTCCCAGAAGGAATCGGGCGATTTTTGGTGCGATTCATCAAGGCATCCAAATCCTTCTCTATAACCTGATTATAGGCATTGGAGGCACCTACCATGCAGTAACCACCGAAAGCCAATAGCAGTATCGAAATTAGACTGATTTTATCGGCCCCCAAAAAGTATCCGGCAATAGAGGAAAAAACGACGCTTATGGCAAGCCTGGCCTTGGTGATTTCCTTGAAATCGGCAAAAGCTAGTGACCAAGAAGTGCTTTTTGCTACGCCTACAGCAGTTTTCATTCGTCGTTTTTAACGGCTGCAAAGATAGCCCTCAACCGCTATTTCTGCAATTAAATACAACGATTTATCCTATAGTCACATAGACAAAACGTGCCAAGAGCAAAAAGGGGTTCCAAGTTTCTAGATGAGTTTAGTCATGGGATATTGAACAACTCGGGAACGAGAAGTCTCAATCGTAACCGACCATCCGGCCGGGGAGCAAAATCGAGCGAGACAAAAGGTTGAATAAAATATCGGAGCACTAGAGCGTATAAACAAAAAACCTCCGATTTTTAAAATCGGAGGTTTACAATATTTTATGGATAGGTGTTGCTATTGCAATTTGAAAGTAATCGGAATACTAAAAGGAACCCTTACCGCCCTACCACGTTGTTTTCCCGGAGTCATTTTGGGGAGCTTACCAATAATTCTGGCCGCTTCCTTTTCCAAATTCTTGTCGGGTCCACGCATTCTGATGTTTCCAATGCTACCATCTTTTTGGATAACGAACATAACACTTACCCTACCTTGGACTCCCATTTCCTGTGCAATTTCAGGATATCGGAAGTTTTTGCTAATGTGCTTTTGCATCATCTTTTGAAAACAGGCCCTTTTATTGCTCTCCTTTTCACAGCCAGGGAATACCGGCACATCTTCGATAACGGCAAATGGAACGTCTACATCTTCTTCCATCTCCTCTACTTCTACGTCATCAATTTCAACAATTTCTTCTTCTTGACTGGTCTCCGTAGACTCGATTACGGTCTCTTCCACTTCTTCTTCGTCCTCTACCACTTCAATAATTTCAGGTGCGGCTGGTGGTGGCGGTGGCGGTGGCGTTTTAATCTGCTCCGTCATCGGCACCTCTTCATCCAACTCATCATCTACATTCATAGAGATGTCGTAATTATTGTCATCATCATAGGTTTTCCATTCCAACGCTCGCCAAGTAATCAGCATGACCAAGGCCAACCCAATTACAAAATAAAGACCGCTATTCCTTCCTACATCGGCCTTCGGATTTTTTTTAACTTCCATATCCCTTTGTTTTAATGATTGCTAATTTAATTAAATATTCCTGAAAAAAGCAACTATTGCCTCCATTTTAATTGCCCCTGGGACGAAAAGAAAAAATGAATCGCCCATACACCTGCCAGCGCACCCAAAGCGTTGGCCATTGCATCGTAGCTATTCCCGTCTCTCCCAAGGGTCATCGTTCCTTGTAAAGCCTCAATTAGTATGCCATAAACTACGGCAACGAGACACATCGTCCACAACGCCTTTTTCAACTCGATTTTACCTGCTGTTCGCTCTCTTATAAAAAGACACCCCAAGACCACGGCTCCAAAATAGAAAACCGCATGTACTATTTTATCTAAGTGGGGTATGCGAACACTGGGCAGTTCGTCTTTAGAAAAGGAATACAGACTCAGAAAGGTAATGATGGACATCCATCCGAAAAAGGCAATGGTAAAACCTGGTTTTTTAAGCACCTATCAATTCTTTGTACCCTTCAGCACTGAGCAACTCTTCGATTTCCGAAGGCTCGTTCAATTTAATCTTTACCATCCACCCAGCGCCATAGGGATCCGAATTCACCTTCTCCGGTTCATCTTCCAGATCGGTGTTGAATTCAATGATTTCCCCACTCAATGGAAGAAACAGGTCCGAAACCGTCTTAACCGCTTCAACAGTACCAAATACTTCCTCTTTGTCCAAGGTCTCATCGAGGGTTTCGACCTCTACGTAAACGATATCCCCTAGCTCGCCTTGAGCAAAATCAGTAATACCGACAGTGGCTATATCGCCTTCGATACGAATCCATTCATGGTCTTTGGTGTACTTTAATTCTGATGGTATATTCATTTTGATGTAATTAATTAGTCGAACAAATGTAACTGAATTGGGGAAGGTATTCAAATACAAATTCAAGTATCAGGTTCAAGTACAAACTTGGATACAAAAGCCAAACCTGAATTCAACAATCGAACTCAAATTCAAAAAAGTTAGGTGCTGAGTATTGGGCCCTAGACGAAGGGAGACGAAAGACAGTGCAGGTTGTACACGACCGCGACCAACAGTTGCTAGTTCCCAAAGTTATAGCGCAGCGTAAAGCCCGTATTGATAGTTGTTTGGGGAAAGGCAGTTGAAACGGCAAACTGAGAGAACGAGTGATCGTAGAAAAATAAGGCGTTCAAATTCTTGCTCAAGGCATAGTCTGCAGTAAACTTGATCGACAAAAGATTTTGACCCGAGGTAATCTGGTTGTTATCTATATCTAAATTACGGATAATGGTAATGTTATCACGAACGCTTACATCGGCTTTTAGGTTCAAATCGCCCTTTAAGCGTGTTTTCTCGCCTCCTATATTTGTTACGAACTGTACATCCTTGATGCGATAGCCCAACCCTATGGTATACTCCCTACCATTGATCTCGGTCATCAAATTATTGTCCAAACTAAGGGATAGGGCCCTATCGGTACGCACCTCGGCAAGCACACTAACAGAATTTTGCATCTCGAAATCGAGCCGGATCAAAGGATTGAAGGCATCGGTCAATACCACGTTGTTCAAAATTAATTCCGGAATCAAATCATTGGTCTCCGGATCCACCGGATCCAACCCATCCTTAATCAGTTGTTGACGTTCCAAATTCGTTTGGAATGAGTTGATACTGTAGGCAGCACGATACCCATGTTGTACTGAGAAGCGCTTGAATTTCTTTTTGAACCATTTATTGCGCATTAGACCGGTATACTTGATATTCCAGTTAGGGATTGGGATTTCCCTAAAGATATCCAGGTTGACACGATCTACATTTTGCCCGGTATAGGCCGCAAAAAAGGCAGGAAGCAATACGTCTTGACTTGTTTTACCATACTGCTCCGGGAAACCGTCTTCATCGACATCGGTTACTGTTTGCCCACGATCGCTCACAAGACGATTTGCAATGGTCAGGCGGTTTTCCTTGAACTTTTCAAAGGTATCAGAATCGAACTCATCACTTTTTCCAAAGGCTGTCCCAATCATCATGGTCGAAATACTGAAATTCCCAAAGTTATTGGGAGTAAGGCTTTGATATACCTCAGGAGTGCTAAAATCTATTTCATAATTCTCTTGGTAACTATCCGAAAATTGTCGGTCGGCGACCAGATCAATTGTCAGATCCTGCACGGGCTGCGCCGTAGCGGTGATATTCAATTGTCTGTTGGTACGACGTATAAACTGTTCGTTAAATCCATCAAAACCGGTCAACCACCCGTTTCGAGCCGCCTCAAAACGAACGTCTGCCTGGCTACCGAACACAAAACCCACTGTGGGTCGTGTAGAACCGATAAAGCCGACACTTTGGGTATATCCCGGTAACACGGTACCATTGGTCTCATTATAGTTGACGTTCAATCGCTTGACCATCGTGACGATATCTACCGCTGTATTCCAAAGGCCACTTGTCTTTTTAGGTGTTTTGCCGGCACCTTCCACTGGGTTTCCTGCTTTATCCCTTCGCACTGGAGCTTGGCTCGCCACCGATTTGCCATCGTTCTTTTTAAGACCGATCAGGTCATAGAACTTTTGCATCGTCATGGAAGCGGTCAGGTTATGGGTATTTGAGTTTTGAATATTATTGACCGAAACTATGCTAAGTTCATCTCTAGGAACATCCGGGTTCTGCTGTTCGGCTACCGCCAAGTTGAGGGCGTCGCCCCCTCTCTGCCAATCAAAATTACTGGCATAGGTATATTGCGCACTAATAAAATCCAAAGCGGGTATCTTGGCAAACGGAATCTCATAATTCAGCTGCATTTGCTGCGAGTGCCTGTTGGGCTCCCCTAAATCCCAGAACCCGTCCCAAAGCCCCAATGCCTTATCGATTTCCGATTCCGGATTTGATGGATCTTCCAAATAATTACGTACAATACGATTGTTCGAAGCTGTTAAGTTCAAACGTAATGACTTTGTAAGGCTATAATTGACCGCATACTGCCAATTGAACAGGTAATTACGTTGTTGTAGCTCGGGAAGGGATAAAAAGTTTTCGGGATCTTCACCTGCGGGAATCACATTTCGAAAGGTCTGCCGATTGAATTGCCTATTGAAATCGGAATTAACAGAAATGGTAGTCGGCAGCAGATTTAGGTTCAAGTCTTTGAGCCATTTCCAGTAGCTTCCCGTAAACAGTGAATCCTTTTTAGCGAAAGGGGCCACCTCCAAAGGCTTAAAATTATGATTATACACGAAGCCGGCAACCACACTCTGGTCGTTTAAGTTTTCAATTTCAAAGTCACGGTGTTGGGTCTCGTTATAAGAATAGTTGAAGGTAAAGTTTTCGATGTCGTAGAAATTGGCATCGGCCTCTTCGCCCCTATTTTTTCGAACCCCAATTAGGTTAAGACTGGTTCTTTTGGTATAGTCTTCGGCCCGATTACGAATGTTATCGGCGTCTTCTTGACTCGTAGCGGTGTCGATGAGATCGTCTAACTTCAGATCATCGAATTCGGGATCGAATTCCGGAGTGATCAACTGCTCCGAAATACCATAATTGAATGGTAGCTGTATACCCCATTTGGGCGGTAGCAATTGTCCCAAGTTCACATTCGTTACAATATCATAGGTAATGGCATCTTCCCTGGCACGTTCATTAGGCATCTGGTCAATGGCCCCAAAACCGGAGGTACTGGTACTGGCGGTAGCAGTAACGTTCGCAAAATCGGCCACATTGGCGTCCATAGCCACCACAGAGGCCCAACCACCCTCATTGTCGAGACCCGCCAAGCGCAATTCGTTGAACCAGACCTCTCCTGCCTGCACAAAATCGCTTACGTTCTTGATCCCGACCATCATACTACGAATATTACCCAATGAAGGGTTCCCCTTGATCCCAATCCGTAAACGCCCCGGAGTTCTGGGGTCGAATTCCCCGACGGGAGTTACCTCGCCATTTTCTATTTCATAGTATCTGAGCTCACTCAATGGAACATCGTCATTTCTTAAATTGATGCGGAGCGATTTAACCTTCTTCAAATCGTCCAAAACAATATCCATTCGGTTATTGTCGGGCCAAATGGCTTCCTCGGAACGGGCATTCCAAGGAGTGAATTCCAAGGGCAGTTCTATTTGATAGAAGTTTTCCGAGAAGTCGGTTCCAATTCTCAAGAAACCGGCCAAGGGGGCGGTTCCCGGGTTCAATTCTGAACCAACTTCTTCGGCATGGATGAACATTTTCAACTGCTCGTACTGCCGTAAGTCGATATTCAGGTTTTTGAAAACCCCTCTAGAATCTTGCGAACCTAGGTTGTTGACGACCAACGAAAGCGATTGTTCATTTTGCTGAATGATTGTGTTATTATTATTCAACTGTTCTCTTCGCACCCCGGGTGGCAGCACATACGGAATCGGATCTCGTTGTTCGTTCTCCTGAATGTTTACGGCGTTCACGTCGAGGGTACTTCCTGTTTCATCGGGTGGGAGCTCTGCCCCTAAACTGGCGGTTCGAAGCGACCTTGTATAGGTTCGCCAATCACCACGAACCAAATCCAAGGTGGCAAAACGCAGTACCACATCCTCGGTGAACCCGGTTAAATACATACGCATGGTACTGATAGACCGAAAGTCACTGATGCCACCTACCCGATCCGTAAAATCGCTCAATGGGATCTTATACTGTATCCAGCGACTTCTTCTACTACTGCCATCAGGTATTCGGGGCGCCGCATATACCGTATCCCGAACATCGGTTACATACTGGTCCCCAATGTCTGTTCCCGGTTGTATATCGATCTCATAACTATAATAGCTATCGACCGTATTCATCGTTAGGTCTCGATCAATATCCTCAACATCGGGCAAGGTAGTACTACCTCGATTATCGTTCGTAACATCGATAGGCGAGTTACCTTCTGTATTGTTGAAATTCAAATAACGGTTCAGAATGCTTCCGTCGCGCTGCAAAAAGTACTCGTAATTGTCATTGGCCGGGTCTTCGGGATTGCTATTCCCGTAAATAGCCGCTTCCGCCGCATCGGGCAATCCGTCGAGTCCTACATCCTGCGTAACTCTGCTTGCTTCATCCACATCAAAGGCGTAGACCAACGCTTGGGTCTGAGGTACCAATCCCCATTCGGTTTCCCGGGCTGCCGTGTCATCAGCAGATACGGGAAGTCCATTTTCGTATTGTTTTCGTCCGTCTGGCAAAATATCTTCCGTAATATTCCCTAGATCAATGACCAATTTACCTGGACTTGTACCAATGTTATCGACATAGGGATCCATGACCCAAAACTGAACAAATTCTACATTTGCCTGCTCAAAATTCGTACTGCTCAACGAACGCATGATACCGCCCCAATTTTCCTCGGGATTCGTACCGAAATCGTTGCTAGCATTATAAGGCCCTTTTTGAGTTGGATAAAAGGCAAGGTCCAGGGTCGTCTGCTGCCTTGACTGTCCTTGCGCTACCTCAACTTGCGGGAACACCTCATCGATAAATACCCTACGCGAAGTATTGTCGGAAATATCGCTGTCACTGATTTCGGATGGCCGTTGATTCGTATAGAAAATAGGATCAATGGTATACCACGCCAGTTTGGCCCTTTCAAAGCCTTTCTCAAGGCCTGTCTCATTATCGGTCTGCACGGCCAAAGGGGTACTGGCCAATACCCACCCCAAAGAGGAACGGATGTCGATTAGTGCTTGAGCGCCTTCAAAATCATCTAAGTACGTAGTCGTTTCCCCTTCAAAATCAGCATTTTTTGGAGAGCTGGGCCGCAACCAAGCTACTTCACCCCGTAAGGAAATATTCGAAGGAATATCGGTATCTATATTGGGCAATTTATTGACCATTCGAGTCAGGAAAGGAACTTCGGTAGAGAAGTTACCGTTGATACCGAAAATTGTGTTATTCACGGGTTCGATACCAAAATTGGATTTCTGTGTCAATGGCCGCTCATTCAAATTCAAGAGGGTTGCCCCCAATACAAAATTCTCATTGAATTGGTGCTCTACATTCACTCCGGTGAATCGCCGCGTTTGCTGCCCAAATACCGCATTGTTTTCTACGGATATATTGATAGGCGTATTGGAAGCCTCCAAACTGGGATCTAAAATCTGGACGGTACCGGCCTGATAGTTGACCGTATAGTCGATCCCTTCCTGTAATTGCCTTCCACCTGCGGTTACCCTTACGGAACCTCGTGGCACGTTAAACGCTCCAATGGGGATACCATTGCTTCCTTCCGATTTGTACTGCCCCTTTAAAATGAACTTGTTTTGCTCGGGATTTTGTAAGGCAGCTGCTTTTGTAAGCGCGTACATATCACGAAATACATAGCGTTCTTGATTGGAGTTATAGGCTGCTTCATTATTGTACTCATCTTCATTGTTATTCGCCAACACTTCAAAAAGATATTCCCCGAACGGTTCTACTTTTGTAAAAACGATACGGCCACCACGGGTATCTACGGTAATTCCCGGAACGAAATCAAAGAATCCGTCCCCTCCTGGTTGTATGTCATTGTAAACGTTCAGTCGGTCAAGATTGAACACATCTAACAAAATACGTTCTTCGAGTCCTTCGGGCCATCCGCTACCAGGCCCCTCATCGATTGGAGTGATATAGTTTCGAGGCGTAGGGTCGGAGAAAAGAATATTCATTCTAAAATCTTCCTGACTCAATTGAAAGGCGCCCGTTGCGTAAATATTCTTCATCATCAAATCCCAAATAGGGTCATTGATATTCGTAATATTACTCTTAAGGAGCTTTAGAACAAGGGTATTATTATTAATAATCGGCGTTGCCCCCGGCGATACGCTGGTCGCATCGAGTCCGCCATTGGCAAATTCACCAACTTGGTAAACATTTCCATTGATCGTATACTGAAAAGCGACACCCAGTACCTCATCGTTACTCAACCGTTGGTTCAAAGAAATATATCCCAATTGTGAATTAAAATCGTAGTCCCTCCCCTGCTCCAACTTTCGGGCATTTTCCAAAATGGCGTAATCGGTTCCTTGACTAATCGGGTAACCTGCATTGAAAAGTGCCGTATTGAACCCACTATCTACTGTGGCAATATCCCGAATAGCATTGGTCAATGCTCCTGAACCACCTCCTATCAGCGCTGGATCTAAGGCGTTCGCGTTATTTCTGGGCAAATTTCCGATTGCGGCATCCGTATTAAAAAAGGAGAGTCCGGCCCCTCCTTCACGACCTACCCGGGTCTGTTCAGATGCTGCCTCTCCCAAATCCTGTAAAGCAACTACGTTTCGAACATTCAACGTTTGCTGACTTCTGTTGGTTACCCAAACTTCTAATCTAGTAATTTGGATTTGGCTATTGATAAACGGATAGGCGGCAAGCGCTTGGTCATAATTATCCCTAAAGTATTGGGACAGGAAGAAGTGTTTATCCTCGTCATAGTCCAATGCAGAAAGGGAAAAATCGTTCAGTGTACCACCACCCTGTGCCACTACGGTATTGTTTTGGGAACGCTGTTCCGAGAATACGGCCGTAACGGTCGTTTTACCGAACTGCAATTGTGTCTTGACCCCAAATAGGCTCTGCGCACCCTGAATCAGGGAACTATTCAAGGGCATATTAACGTTACCTACCTCAATTTTACGAATAATGTCGTCTTCGGTGGGCGTATAATCGAGTTTTACGATGTTCTGAAAATCGAATGTGGCCTCAGTGTCGTAATTAGCGGTTACCTGTAAGCGCTCCCCAATTTTCCCCAACATACTAAGGCTGATCCGTTGATCAAAATCAAAGGAAAGATTGGTGCGGTTTCTCGGAGATAGGGCCGGGTTGTCGTTTTTTTGCCAAATGACCCCCAAATCCATCGCGACAGAACCCTGCGGAATTACTTCAATGGTATTACCCCCAAAAACGGATTGGAAGAAATTGTTATTCACATAGAAATTCGGAAGCAAATTCTTTCGTGCTTCCTCACTTCCTGCTTTTTTTCCCGAAAAGGCATCTGCTTTTTCTTTAAAATAGTCTTTGATACCCTCTTTTCGAACCAATTCGAAATATTGCTCGGGCGTTAGCATGATCGGATATCCTATATTGAAATCACCTACTTTCTCGGTATAGACGTAGGCATCTAGATTGGGGTCATACACGTATTTGGAGATGATACTTTCTGGGTTGGCCATGACCATCTTTCCCAAATCGAAACCCGTTTTCACAGAATCGACTTGCTGGGTAAGTGAATCGATTTCTTGTTCGTTCGTGGGAGTATCGTCTTGTGCAAAGGAAGTATTCGCAGCTATGATACATAGCACGAATAGAAAAATACCCTTAAATGAAGATTTAAGTATTGTTTTTGCCCCTGTTTTCAAACTCTTTACAAATTTTTAAGCGTCTTTTTTATAATATCTTCAACGCTTAGCGAGGCCTCTTGCGCTAGCACTTTGTCCACCACCTTTTCGGCTTGTTTTCGAACAAATCCAAGTACCTCTAAAGCAGATAACGCTTCATCTTTATTTGTATTGTTTGAAGTAAGGGAAACTTCGTCAATATTATAGATTTTTAAAATCTTGTCTTTTAAGTCAAGGATTACCCTTTGGGCCGTTTTCGCCCCTATACCTTTGACACTCTGAATAGTAGCTACATCTCCACTGGCGATGGCATCGCGAACCTGCACTGGACTAAGGGAAGACAACATGGTACGTGCCGTGCTTGAACCAATCCCCGATACAGAGAGCAATAGGCGAAAGATTTCCCGTTCCGATTTTTCCGCAAAACCGAATAGGGTATGCGAATCTTCCTTTACCTGCAGGTGGGTAAAGATGCGAATGTTTTCGGTGTCACCTATCTTAGAATAGGTATTCAGGGAAATATTAACAAAGTAGCCTACCCCAGAACATTCTATAATTACATATGTGGGGTTCTTTTCTACCAGTTTTCCGTTAAGGTGATCGATCATGTTTCTTCGTTATTCTTTATTGGTTATTGCGTTATTGGTTCTCTTAAGTTTAGTTGTTTGCCTTGAATTTAACATCGCTCTACCATACCAACTCAAAGACAAACCGAGATTCGAAAAACGACCGGGACGTGAACACATGCCTTTGCCTGCTAAACCAGAAATTTCCCTAAAATGACAGTTTCAACCGCCTGTTTTTGCCTTTTTCCGTTTTTCCCGTTCCTGTGCGTCGATAACCGCAACCGCCGTCATATTTACCATTTCATCAACACTGGCCCCCAACTGTAAAATATGCACCGACTTTCGCAAACCGACCATGATAGGACCAATAGAATCGGAACCGTTCAATTCTTTCAACAGCTTGTACGTAATATTGGCTGCCTCCAAATTGGGGAAAATCAGGGTATTTACCTTTTTTCCGGCCAATTTTGAAAAAGGAAACTGACTTTGGTGGAGTTCCCTATTCAACGCAAAATCGATTTGAATCTCCCCATCGACAACCAAGTCGGGATTGCTGGCGTGTAGGATGCGTAACGCCTCTCTCACCTTGGTAGCATTCGGATGTGTGGAAGAACCAAAATTAGCGTAGGACAACAAGGCAAGAACTGGATCAAAACCAAAAGTCGAAGCAACATTTGCCGTCATCTGTGCAATTTCGGCGATTTCTTCGGCATTGGGATCAATATTGATGGAAGTATCCGCCAAAAACAAAGGTCCTCTCGAGGTAATCATAATATTGACAGTAGATACCCGTTTGACATTCGCAGCCCTTCCAATAACCTCGAAAATAGGTTTTACGACCGTTGGATATGCGCGGGAGTACCCTGAAATCATGCCGTCGGCATCGCCTTCCAGAACCATCATTGCCCCAAAATAATTACGTTCCCTCATTTTTATCTTGGCACTAAAAAGTGTAGTTCCGCTTCGGTGTCTTTTTTCCCAAAACTTGGTGGCATAACGAAGTCGCATCACATGCGACTCTTCATCGCTTGGATCAATGATGGTTACATCGGCATCAAACTCAAGTTCTTTTTTTAGTTCGGAGATGATCTCTTTGTTCCCTAGTAAAATGGGCGCCGCAATACCTTCATCATGAGCGATTTGGGCAGCTTTTAATACATCTATCTGATCGGCTTCGGCAAACACGATCCGCTTCGCATTCACTCTTGCCCTTCTATGTAAGAGTCGTACGACCTTATTGTCATTTCCTGAACGTTGTAGCAATTCTTCCCGATAGCGGTCCCAATCTTCGATCGGGGCCTTGGCCACACCGCTATCCATGGCTGCTTTGGCAACTGCGGGCGGAATCTCGGCGATCAATCGTTGGTCAAAGGGTTTGGGAATGATATAATCGGTACCAAAGGTAAGCCTGGTCTCCCCATAGGCAATATTCACTTGCTCTGGAACGGGTTCTCGGGTCAAGGCAGCCAACGCCTTTACCGCGGCCATTTTCATCTCCTCATTAATGGTGGTCGCCCTAACATCGAGTGCGCCCCGGAATATAAAAGGAAAACCCAATACATTGTTCACCTGATTCGGGTGGTCAGAGCGGCCTGTCGCCATGATAATGTCTTTTCTGGTCTTTACGGCCAGGTCATACTTAATTTCTGGGTCTGGATTGGCCATGGCGAATACAATAGGGTCTTTGGCCATACTGAGAAGCATTTCCGTACTTACGATATCGGCGATGGAAAGCCCGATAAATACATCGGCATCCTTCATAGCCTCTGCCAGTGTATTTATCTTTCTATCGGTGGCAAACTCCATTTTTGAAGCCGAAAGGTTTTCCGCATCTTTACGGATAACACCCTTGCTATCCAACATTACAATGTTTGCCGCTTTTGCACCGAATGACTTATAGAGCTTCGTACAGGAAACAGCCGCAGCTCCTGCCCCACTAATAACGATTCTTACATCTTCGATTTTCTTTTGTGCCAATTCCAGTGCATTCAACAAGGCGGCAGCCGAGATAATCGCGGTGCCGTGTTGATCGTCGTGCATTACCGGAATATCCAGTTCTTTCTTTAAGCGCCTTTCAATTTCAAAAGCTTCCGGAGCCTTAATATCTTCCAGATTAATTCCTCCAAAAGTGGGAGCGATCATCTTGACCGTTTCTATAAACTTATCTACATCCTTGGTATCGACCTCGATGTCCATGCTATCGATATCGGCAAAAATTTTAAAGAGGAGGCTCTTTCCCTCCATGACCGGTTTGGAGGCTTCAGGACCGATATCGCCCAATCCTAAAACCGCTGTACCATTACTGATAACGGCTACCAAGTTACCTTTGGCAGTATATCTATAAACATTGTCGGTCTCCTTGGCAATTTCGAGGCAAGGTTCTGCGACTCCCGGAGAATAGGCCAAGGCAAGATCTCTTTGGGTAGCATAGGGTTTGGTGGGTACAATTTTGATTTTACCGGGCTGGGGCTTGGCATGATATATTAAAGCCTCCCGTCGCTGCTTACTCTTGCTCATGTAATTTGATTTTGGTAAGCAAATTTAGGGGTATTGTTTGGAATAAAAGAGGTTCAAGGTTCAAAGTTCAATAACCTATAATGCGTAGTATTCTCGAATGTACTTTATTAAATCACAAAGATTTGCTTTCAAAAACTACTTTTCAAATTTAAAAGCTAAGGTCATGGCGAAATTAAGGTTCTATTGCGTTTCTTCTTTGGTTTTTTTCACGTTCAGTCTTAAGGCCAGGACGGCAGCAACGATAAAAAAGACCCCGGCGAACAACATGGCATTCACAGCATTGCCCCCTAAAAGGTTTTTAAAAATAGGCCCGAATGTAAGTGTCTCTATTCCCATAGGAATTACGATCATCATATTTAAGATGCCCATATAAACCCCTCTTCGTTCTTGGGGCACTATTTTGGATACCATGGTATAAGGAATCCCCATCATAGCGGCCCAACCGATACCAAATAATACCATTGGGAATAGTACGTATACCGGATCTGCTATGTACGGAATCGATAGCAAGGCCAAGCCAGTACCAAACAAGCTAATGGCATAAATCTTCTTTCCCCCAAACTTTAAGGTGAGCGGTACCAGCATCAAAGCCACTACCACTGTGGCAATATTGTAGGTGGTGCTCATTTTAGCAGCCTGTGCAGCTGCCTCCGACAGCCCGTAACCCATTGTAGTCCTGAAAAGAGGTGTGATAAACTGCCAATAGACGAACAGCGCATACCATTGAAACAGATACACTGCCGAGAGTTTCCACATAAATTTGGGCATCTCCTTTACTGCATTTGAAATCTCTACAAAGGGCATCTTAAACCGCTCTGAGAATGGCATTGCCTTATGGGAATTGATTTCGGCCAACTCTTCATCGGAAGGTGGAATTTCGGGAGTCTTTAACACGGACCACAAAATAGTGGTCACCGATAAAAAAGCCCCGATAAAGAACGAATAATAAAGCCAAGTTGGAATAGTACCCGCAGTCTCCACCGTTTCTCCCCCGAACCAATCTTGAAATAAGAAAATAGAGGCGTTCGCAAGAACAATCCCGGCGCCAACGAACAAACTTTGCATCTGGTATCCCAAACTCAGTTGTTTCTCCGGTAATTTATCCCCGACAAAGGCACGATAGGGCTCCATAGCCATATTATTGCCTACATCCAAAATCCACAAGAGACCAACGGCAAACCAGAGCACCGGACTTAACGGAAAAGCGAACAGACACATGCTACCAATGATGGCCCCGATTAGAAAAAAGGGTTTACGCCTACCCCATCTTGGAGACCAGGTCTTATCGGAAATTGCACCTATAATAGGCTGTACAATGAGGCCTGTAACGGGACCGGCGATATTCAAAATAGGCAACATATCTTCGGGCGCCCCTAAAAACAAAAAAACAGGATTAATAGCCGTCTGCTGAAGTCCAAAGCTGAACTGGATTCCCAAAAATCCTACATTCATATTAAAAATCTGCCAAAAACTAAGGGTTGGTTTCTTAATTACATTCATCATAAGGGGACGGTATGGTCGATTTATTTGGCTAACAATATAGCATTTTAAAGTATGTTTTGATGAAAACTTAACAACAAAAAGCACACTTTTTTGAATGAAAACGTTTGAAAAGCTTTCAAGCCTTCCCTAGTTTAAGAAACCTTTGGGGGATTTTGCGAACGAACCTCCCGTATTCCCTCCTCAAGGAAGTAACTATTTTTGTATGAGAAAGTACGGGGTAGCGCTATTTTACAAAATCGATGTTCCGTTTTAACCCTGAAAATTTAGTTCGTTTTACCGCCGACTTCTTAAATACCTTTCTAAAGACATCCTCGGTAATTTCTTCCCAGTCCTTTTTGGTCATTGATAGTAGTTCTGGATGCGGGTCGAACAACGGTTCCCGATGCGATTTTGAAAAACGGTTCCATGGGCAAACATCCTGACAAACGTCACAGCCAAAAACCCAATCATCTAACTTGCCTTTGAATTCCTGAGGAATCTCGTTCTTCAACTCAATGGTGAAGTACGAAATGCATTTGCTACCATCGACCACATAAGGTTCCACGATAGCCTGTGTCGGACAGGCATCGATACAGGCAGTACAGGTACCGCAATGGTCGGTAACGGGCGTATCATATTCCAACTCCAAATCAACGACCAACTCTGCGATAAAGTAAAACGAACCTACCTGTTGTGTTAACAAATTGCTGTGTTTGCCAATCCAACCCAAACCGGACTTGGCCGCCCATGCCTTGTCAAGTACAGGGGCCGAATCTACAAAAGCACGACCGTTGACCTCTCCGATTTCCTCGGAAATAAACTGCTGCAATTGCCTAAGTTTGGATTTGATAACATGATGATAATCTTGCCCGTAGGCATATTTAGAAATTTTATATGAGCCTTTTGTCTGCTCTTTCTGTGGATGGTAATTCAGTAATAAGGAAATGACCGATTTGGACCCTTCGACCAGTAAACGGGGGTCTAATCGTTTATCGAAATGGTTCTCCATATACCCCATTTCGCCGTGCATGTTGTTCTTTAACCAAGATTCCAATCGGGGTGCCTCTTCCTCCAAAAAATCGGCCTTTGAAATACCGCATGACAAAAAACCAAGGCGCTTCGCTTCGGTTTTGATGAGTTGGGTGTAACGTTCCGACCTATTCATTCTTTGGACAAGATACGATGATTACATCATATAGGACGCTTACACTCTTTAATCGGGTTCACGACTAGCGTACCATTAACATACATCATTCGCCGTTTGCCATTTACCGATTACCGTTTGTCATAATATCGTTCGAAATCTTGTAACATTTTCAGATTTTTGACTCTAACAAGCTATAGCTAATTCAACCTCTTTATGATTGAACTAAAAAATCTGACAAAATCCTTTAGCGTGAAAACCGGGAAAGGATTCAAGAAAGAAATAACCACTGTGAATGCGGTCGACAATGTTTCTTTTACATGCAAACCTGGAAGGATATTTTCGTTGCTCGGCCCTAACGGTGCGGGCAAAACTACCACACTGCGTATGATCGCCGGCATCATTAACCCTACTTCAGGGACCGCCATTGTTGATGGCGTTGATATCTCAAATGGCAACGATGCCGTAAAAAAGCGCATTGGATTTTTAACCGGTTCAACCGGACTTTATGAGCGTTTAAACCCAGATGAAACAATAGACTTCTTTGGAAAAGTATACAAATTACCTTCTTCCGAACTGCAAGAACGAAAAGAATATTTATTTGAAAAGTTAGGAATCAATGCGTTCCGCAAAAAACGAGTTGGTCAAATGAGTACGGGCATGAAACAGAAGGTATCGATTGCCCGGACCTTGATTCACGACCCCGAGGTGCTCATATTCGACGAACCCACCTCTGGTCTTGATGTCATTACGGCAGATAGCATTATTGACTTGATACGGGAATCCAAAGAAAGCAACAAAACCGTCATCTTTTCTTCGCACATTATGAGTGAGGTCGACTTGTTGTGCGATGACTTGGCCATCATTAGCAAGGGCGCTATTATCTACAATGATTCTTTTGACCATTTCAAAAAAGAAATGACCGCCAAAAACCTTACCCAAGAATTTATCAACCGCGTTAACCAATCTTAGGCCATGAACGATTTACTACTTATCATCAAAAAAGAACTGTCCGAGCTATTGAGGGACAAGAAGACCATTATCAATTCGATTGTATTACCCACCTTATTGGTACCTATTCTCATATTCGGGGCCATTAAAGTCACCGAGCTGATCAACAAAAACGAAAAACAAAAATCGGTTAAAATTGGTTTGGTCAATGCACCACAAAACTTTGTAGATATCGTTAGGAACGATACATTGAACAAAATAACCAACTACGATGCCGCTATCGATTTTAAAACGTTGATCGATGAGGGAACCATACAAACCGCGGTAGTTTTCCCACTCGATTGGGAACAACAGATGGATAGCCTTACGACAAGTACCGTGCAGATTTATCGAAACGGAACCAAAGATAATGTGAACAAAAGAGTGTCTAGCATGTTGGAAACCTACAACACCCGATTGAAGGAACAACGCATTGCACAACTGCAGATTCCTGTTGAGAAAATGACTCCGTTTCAAGAAAACTATATCGAGGTTGGCGAACAAAAAGAGCTCATCGGAAAACGCATTGGTGGCTTTATTCCCTACCTCTTTATTTTGACCATGTGGGGCGGTTGTTTGTTGGCGGCAATTGATTTGGTAACGGGTGAAAAAGAACGCAAAACCATCGAAACTACCCTGTCGTTGCCCATTTCCAAATTCAAGGTATTACTGGGAAAAGCCATTGTGGCCTCTATCTTGGGGTTTATTCCTGCGGTACTGAACTTGGTCGGGCTTATCGCCGGCCTTAAGTTGTTTGATGGCATCCCCGACACCCTCAAACTAGCCATTAACGAAATGCTCAACTTTCAATCTGTTACGATGATCATGCTCTTATTGATTCCGTTTGCCTTGTTTTTAGCAGGCTTTATCATTGCTTTGGTAGCAGGGGCAACCACTTTTAAAGAAGCCCAAAGCAAGGCTACCCCGATTATCATGTTAATCATTATTCCCCTAGTGTTGGCAATGATGCCCGGCATTGAACTCACTTGGGCAACCGTACCCGTTCCCGTGTTGAACATTGGTTTGGGCGTAAAGGAAATCATGGCGGGCACTATCGACATGCTACAATATGTGGCCATATTGCTTTCGCTGATTGCCTTTGCCGTGACAGCCATTTATTTCAGCTACAAAAAGTTTTCAGATGAAAATGCAATTTTAAAGTAAACCTAAATACGAAAAAACAAACTGTTTCAGAACCTAGGAACATTACTTTTTTGGCTATTTCGTCGGCAAGCTTGGGGATAAGCCTATCAAAACATGCGGGGCACTACTTCCGTGCTACAAAGGTTACAGGAACTTTACTAGGTTTTAGGGAGATAAGGGGGTTTAAAGCTACATCGTTCAAAGAAGATGTCAACCTAAAATGCTTCACCAAGGTCGCAACGGTCATGATCATTTCATACATGGCAAAATTATTGCCAACACACATACGCGGACCCGCCCCAAAGGGAAAATAGTAGTCCGAAAAGTCCTTTTTATTTTCCGGATGAAAACGTTCGGGCTTAAAATCGTTCGGGTCTTCCCAAAATGCTGCATGTCGATGTAACTCGTACATGCTCATGAGCCAAATGGTACGTTTTTTAAAACTATGGCCATCAATAGTATCGCTTGCCAAACTCACTCGGTCAATGACATATACCGGCGGATACAATCGCATCGATTCTTCGATACACTGTTTTGTATACTGTAGTTTTTTGAGCAAGGACATGAAATCTTCCTTCTCGAAATCGACTTGGGTCGTTTCTTGAAATAGTTCCTCCTGAATTTCCGGATGTTTGGCCAACAGAAACAGCGTGAAGCTCAAGGTATTCGCTGTGGTTTCATGCCCGGCGGTAAAAAGTATCAAGACCTCATCGATCAATTGTTTTCGCGACATGGGAGCCCCGTCTTCATATCGGGCTTTCAACAGCATATCCAGTAAGTCGTCTTTCTCCTCCCTGGAATCTACCCGTTCCTGAATAATGTCATTCAATAACTTTTGTGCATCTTTTGAAAACGCTAGATGGCGATCAATATCCCCTGAAAGATGAAACCACCATTTTAAATAAGGTTGCCGCATCTCTTTGATGAGCATCTTTTGATTGATTGTTGTAATATCCTGTAGCTTTCGCATACGGTCACGAATATCCCCGGCACTAAAAAGTGATTTGGCCACCACCTGAAAGGCAAGGTCGCCCATAAGTGGAAATACATCTCTTTCCGCGTTAGGTTGTACTTCTGCCAATTCGGTCGAAATTGCCTCGTACATGATACCGAGCAAACCTTCCAATTTTTTCTTGTGAAAAGCCGGTTGCACCATTCTACGATGCACCCGCCAGAACTCCCCATTTGATGTCAGCAGTCCGTTTCCGATATATTTGGCCAGGTCTTTGGTCTGTAAAGACGATTTATGATAGTTCTTATGGTTCTTCTGCAGGATGTATTTAATGGTTTCTGCCTTTCGGGTAAAAACGACCTTGTTTCCCAAACCAATATTGACCATAAAGGTATCGCCATGCGCCTCAAAATTCTCATGATGAAAAGGTAGCGGGTTGCCCAGAATACGTTTTCGATTTTTGAAAACTGTAAATTGGGAAACCGTAACCAATGGCTTTTTCATAGCGGGGGATTTTTTTGTTGGAGCCCTTTTTATGGTAGTGGGTGTTTTCACGCCGACAGCTGCTATATTTTACATCGATTCTTAGAAGAGACCAGGCTGCAACCCACCCTTGATACGCCCCAAATGCTTATAGGCCAGTTCGGTAACCTCACGCCCTCGTGGCGTACGCATGATAAAACCTTGTTGTATCAAAAAAGGCTCATATACTTCTTCAATGGTCTCGGCACTTTCTGAAACAGCGGTGGCCAGGGTGGTAATTCCGACCGGACCACCCTTGAATTTATCAATGATGGTCATCAAAATTTTATTGTCCATTTCATCCAGGCCATGCGCATCTACATTCAGGGCTTGCAAGCCAAACTTCGAGATTTCCATATCGATCGTGCCATTGCCCTTGATCTGTGCAAAATCGCGCACACGACGTAACAGTGAGTTACAGATACGTGGGGTACCGCGACTACGACCGGCAATTTCGATGGCCGCATCATGCGCTATCGGGACTTTGAGTATTTCCGCGCTCCGTTCTACAATCGTGGAAAGCAATTCGGTGGAATAATACTGCAACCTGCTCTGAATACCAAAACGTGCTCGCATAGGAGAAGTCAAGAGTCCGGAACGGGTCGTAGCTCCTATTAAGGTAAAGGGATTCAAATTGATCTGTACCGATCGTGCATTCGGACCGGTCTCGATCATGATATCAATCTTATAATCTTCCATCGCCGAATAGAGATACTCCTCTACCACCGGGCTCAAGCGGTGTATTTCATCAATGAACAAGACATCGCGTTCATCTAGATTCGTTAGCAATCCGGCCAAATCACCAGGTTTGTCCAACACCGGTCCCGAGGTAATCTTGATACCGACCCCCAATTCATTCGCCAAGATATGTGCCAAGGTAGTTTTACCCAATCCTGGAGGCCCATGGAACAGTGTATGATCGAGCGCCTCTCCTCGCTGGTTGGCCGCTTCGACAAAAACCTTCAAATTTTCCAAAACCTGTTCCTGCCCGGTAAAATCATCAAAGGTAATAGGGCGCAATGCTCTTTCGATATCGAGCTCTTCCCTTGAAAATCCTTCAGTTGTCGGGTCTAGGTGTTCATTCATAAAGTAAAGATAGTAAAAGGCTTATCCCAGAGCAAGCTCCGATAGCAAACCTCAGGACCGGCCTTGGTTCCAAAAGAGATATCAATGCGGCAGTCTAGGTATTAAACAGGAATCTTACAAAAAATCGGGCCATTTGGAATGTAAGATGCTCAACATGACAATTGTCATCTTTTTTGTAGGTCTCTTTTTTAAACTTTGCGGAGTAATATAGAAACATTCAAATATTTTCCAACATAAAACACATGACAATGGCAGAGACATTCAACCTTCGACAATACGGTATCGAGACCGAGAAAATATATCGCAACAGCAGTGTCCCGGTTTTATATGAACTGGGCCTTCGTTTGGAAAAAGGTACGGCCATTTCCGATGTTGGTGCGTTAATGACCTATTCGGGTGAGAAAACGGGTCGCAGCCCAAAAGACAAGCGAATCGTACGCCATCCCGATTCTGAAAAGAATATCGATTGGGGCGACATCAACATTGGTCTGGACGAACATACCTATATGGTGAACCACGAGCGTGCATTGGACTACTTAAATACCCGTGAACACTTGTTCGTAGTGGATGCCTATGCTGGCTGGGACCCTAAATATCGCATCAAAACAAGGATTATTTGTACCCGAGCATACCATGCATTGTTCATGCAGAATATGTTGATCATGCCTACGAAAAAAGAATTGGCCAATTTTGGAGAACCCGATTATGTGGTCATGAACGCGGGTGGTTTCCCTGCGAACCGGTACACTTCCGAAATGACCTCTAAAACCAGTATCGATGTAAACTTAGAGCGTAAAGAAATCGTCATACTCGGAACACAATACGCCGGAGAAATGAAAAAAGGTCTCTTTGGGGTCATGAACTATTTGATGCCTTTAGAAGATGTAATGCCAATGCACTGTTCAGCCAATGTTGGGGAGCAAGGTGACGTTAGTATCCTGTTCGGTCTTTCCGGAACCGGAAAAACAACCTTAAGTGCCGACCCAAAACGTAAACTCATTGGGGATGACGAACATTGCTGGACAGATGATGGTACCTTCAACATCGAAGGCGGTTGTTATGCGAAGGCCATAGACCTCTCCGCCGAAAACGAACCGGATATCTTTAATGCGATTCGATTCGGAACCGTACTGGAAAACGTTGTCTACGACAAAGAAACGCGAGAAGTGGACTATAGCGATGTTTCGATCACACAGAATACCAGAGCTTCCTATCCCATTGAATTTATAGACAATGTTCAGGTACCCTGTATCGCAGGACATCCAGAGAATATCATCTTCCTAACTTGCGATGCCTTTGGCGTCTTGCCCCCGGTAAGTAAGCTAACACCTGAGCAAGCCAGCTATCACTTTATTTCGGGATATACGGCCAAAGTCGCCGGTACCGAAATGGGAGTTACCGAACCGCAGGCTACTTTTAGTGCTTGTTTCGGAGCTGCCTTTATGATGTGGCACCCGAACCGGTACGCAGAACTATTGGCCGAAAAAATCAAAACGCACAAGGCAACGGCCTGGCTGGTGAATACAGGATGGAACGGCACTGGTAAACGCATGAAGTTGAAATACACCAGAGCGATGATCGATGCCATTCATAACCACGATTTCGACAACGTTGAATTTGTGACCGATGAGGAGTTTGGCGTACAGATTCCGACCAGTTGTCCGAACGTACCTGCAGAAGTGCTGATTCCTAAAAACACTTGGGAAGACAAGACCAAGTATGCCGAGGTGAAGGCAAAACTGGTGACCTTGTTCAATGAAAACTTTGAGCAATTCAAGGCAAATGTAAATCCAGAAATTGTGGCTGCCGGTCCTAGAATTGTGGAGACTGCCTGATTCCTTCAACTAAGCAAGAATAAGAACCCCGTTGCGACCACCGCAATGGGGTTTTCTTTTTAGGAACCAACCGAATTATAATTGTAAGGCTTACGGAATTGAACAACATTCGTTTTGATGTAAATGAAATCCGATAGGCCTCCGCAATTCATTCTGAATTAAAACGCAATAGGACACAAACACCTATTAGTTACCGAATTCCTAGGCTATTGAGTCGTTGATAAATTTGGTCTTATTACACGAATAAATGGTAGATAGTTAATATACAATGAAAAGTTGAAAGCTTTTGTTACCCGACTTGGAATACAAATAAAAATTAGAATTAACAAAAAAAATAAATTGCCATGACTGAAATAACGGCAATTATCTTAAATTGTTATCAAATTATCAATAGCGAAAACCATAGACATCAATTAGAAGCCTAAATTATAAACGAAATGGACAACAAAAAACTTTACGTACAATATGGCTGTGGATTATCAGCTCCAACCGAATGGAAAAATTTTGATGTATCTCCTACTTTAAGAATTCAAAAAATACCCTTAATCGGTGGATTGGTAAGAAGCAGATTAAATGTTGTTTTCCCGAAAAATGTTTTGTTCGGCGACATCATAAAAGGGCTTCCTGTCAAAGACAATTCTTGTGACGGAGTCTATTGCTCACACACACTTGAGCACTTGTCTCTTGATGGTTTTAGGGCCGCTCTAAAAAACACCTATCGAATTATGAAAAGAGGGGCAATATTTAGATGTATTATTCCCGATTTGGAATGGGCGGCAAGAAAGTACGTTAAAGATTTAGATGAAGGGGATAGAAGTGCAAGTCTTCAATTTATCGATAGCGACACATTGCTTGGAACAAAAAAAAGGCCACGTGGAATTAGGGCTCTAATAAGTTCATCTTTTGGAAACGCCAATCATCTATGGATGTGGGATCACAAATCATTGGCATTGGAGTTAGAAAAGGTGGGATTTAATCATATTAGAGAATGTAAATTTAATGATTGTGAAGACCATATGTTTCAACTTGTAGAGGACAAAGGGCGGTTTATAAATGCCGTTGCGATTGAATGTAAAAAATAAAAGAACATCACATATGACATTCTTGACAGTAGAAGCTGGCACCACCATTGGGATAAAAGACCCTATAACATACGCTTTTTTTTAAACCAATGTATTTCTATTTGGTTCTTCATATTTCCTGCTTTTCCCAGAAACTAACCACGAAGAGAGTCCCCAAAACAAGGAAATGACGTCTACCTTACCAAAAACAGCGATTTGGCCAAGGAAAAATACCTGCTTGCATACGACCAAGGCTTGACAGAATCCGATACTTTATATGATTTTGCTACCATAATCGAATTAGGAAATAGTAACATCGATTTTGCTCGCAAAGCATTGTAAAAGAGCTATAATCCAAAAGACATTGGGGCTATAAAATCTATTTGTGAACCTTTTTGGTAAATTAAGTAAAACCGTGCCTGTTCTCCAAAATACAGAGTTTATGTCAAAGTTCAAAATTTAGCGCTGAAGAGCAATTGATTCTAACAAAGCAAGGATTTGCAGGCGACTGCAAAAAAACAATGATTTTTGCTTCATAGACCATTGTTAACCACCTTAATCCGGGTCTGTTCGAACACAATTATGCGAAATATTGTAATTTCAGACTATGAAAAAGAATCATTACTCCCCAGGAGCACTTCAGTACATCCCTTTTTTTTATGTGATTTGGTCCGATGATCTGGTATCTGCTTCGGAAATCAACGTAGTTCAAAAAGCTATTGACCAAGACAGTTCCTTGACCAAAGGTGACCAACAATTATTAAACTCTTGGTTGAACGTACAAAAGCCTCCTGCCAACGGCGAACTAAAGCAATGGAAACACACTATTAGCAATTCTGAGGTAAAACTGGTCGAAAGCGATACCTATCCATTGGCTACTTTTAGTCAAAATGTCGTTTGCCATTACGAGGATGTTTGTCCTTTTAATGAACAGCTAAAGCATATTGAGGTCAATTTAGGAATACAACCCAACCATTATAACCATCTATTTGATGTAGAAGTGGCCCATGAAGCAACCTCACACTACTATGATGCCAACGAAATAGATATCATCTTAAAAGGAAAACATGCCAAGGTCATCGACACATTTCGTACCGTGCTCGACCATCCCATCTTTCAATGGGACATACACCGGACAAAGGAAGGGTTTCGGGAAGTCGTACTGAAACAAGTTCAATTTCTAGCAGATAAGGGATATGGTGCCATGGCCTATCCAGAAACGTATGGGGGCACTGCAGATATGGAAGGGTACGCCACTATTTTTGAGAACATGATGTACGTTGATGGAAGCCTTACCATTAAATTCGGAGTACAGTTTGGACTTTTTGGAGGAAGTATCCAAAAACTGGGAAGCCCAAAACACCATGACCTCTATCTAACACAAACTGGCGAGGCAAAACTATTGGGTTGTTTCGCCATGACGGAGACCGGTCACGGTTCGAATGTACGAGGTATCAAAACTACAGCTACCTATGACAAGGAAACCGACCATATCATTGTTCATACTCCTGGAAAAAATGATAATAAGGAATACATTGGCAATGCTTTGCACGCTACTATGGCCTCCGTATTTGCCCAATTAATCGTTGACGGAAAAAACGAGGGAGTACATGCTATACTGGTTCCCTTGCGGAATGAACAACACGAATTGCTGCCAGGTATCACTGTGGAAGACAATGGCTACAAATTGGGGCTCAATGGGGTCGATAACGGTAAAATATGGTTCAACCAAGTTTCGGTACCAAGAGAAAATTTATTGAATAAGTACGGCACCATTACTAATGAAGGTCACTATCATTCTAACATCAAGAACCCCAACAAACGTTTTTTCACCATGCTGGGCACCTTAGTCGGTGGCCGCATTTGCGTAGCACGTGCAGGATTAGGCGGTGCAAAAATGGCACTTGCCGTTGCGGTAAAGCACGCATTGAAAAGAAGGCAGTTCAACGATAACATCAAAATACAGGAAGACCTTTTGATGGATTATCCATCACATCAATTACGACTTACCCCACTGGTGGCCAGTGCGTATGTATACCATATTACATTGGATAAAATGATGGAAAGCTATTGCGACGAGAACCAGCCGGACAAACGAGTAGTCGAAACACAGGTAGCCGGACTTAAATCTATCATAACTTGGTATGCCAATAGTACCATTCAGGAGTGTCGGGAAGCTTGTGGGGGCAAAGGGTATTTGATAGAAAACCGAATCGCGGACCTTAAAGGAGATGTGGATATCTTCACAACTTTTGAAGGGGACAACAACGTACTGTTACAACTTGCTGCCAAAGGTGTACTTTCTGATTTTAAGGCCGAGTTTAATAGCGCCGGTTTTTCATCTGTATTGAAATTATTGGGCACCCAGTTGAGCGATAGACTAGCAACTATCAATCCCATGTATTCAAATAAGGTAGACAAGGATCATTTATATAATCCAAAATTTCATCGGCATGCCTTCGACTACAGAACCCGTAGACTTACCTATACGCTGGCAATGCGGATTCGCGACTATATCAAAAAAGGAGTCCCGTCGTATCAGGCATTTCTCAAAGTACAGACACACTTGTTAGCCTTGGGAAAGGCGTATAGTGTAGAACTCGCTTACACCACTTTCGTTGATTTTACAGCAGGGATTACAGACGAAAAAAACCGCCTGTTGTTTCAAAAGTTGGGAACGCTCTATGCGCTCTATGAGATAAGAAAAGACGCCGAGTGGTTTTTGGAACAGGGATATTTGGGCAGCACCAAATCAAAAGCGATACGACAGCGGGTAGAACGACTTTGCACAGAGTTACGACCACATATAGGTATTCTCGTAGATGGTTTTGGTATTCCCGAACATTGTATGAGTGCTCCTATTGCCTCTTAAGAAAGAAATACTGGCTACAGGCTTAAACTGTTTTTTACTTTTCCTTATGCAATTGGGAGGTATCCAAAAAGTCGGTCAACGTAATTGTCGGATCCCCATATAGGTGGGTCTTTGAAGATCCTTTTGAAGATAGCTCAAAGGCTTCCTTGGCGAACACGTCGGCATATGGTGAATCTTCCAGATTGGCCAAAACCTGAACGGCCTCAAGCTTTTGTGCCTTTAGGCTGGCATTTTCAAAGAGGGCAATATTCAGTCTGTCGGCAGTACCTTCCAACTTGGCAGACGCATTTTTGTACATCGTGATCGCATGTGTCTCCCCAACCGAATATATTCTGGCATCAGTCCTATCTTTCAATGTTACCTGCAACGAATCGCTGTCTATGTTAAAATCCCCAGAGCTCATACCTTCCATATAAACATTCATTATGTCTACCGAAGCATTTAGAATCAATCGCGAAGACCCGGAGCTATTGACCTGCAATTCATCTGAAAATACCACATCTGCAGTCTCGATCTCCCCATCATTGGCCGTAATGGAATGCAACTCTACATAGTTAATGGTAATCTCCAATTTTTTCTTCCCGATAATCTTATAAAAAGAAGATATAAAAAGGGTGCTATCGGCCACCTTAAACTTAAGGACATCTATTAGATTATCATCTGCTTTTATCGTATACCCCTCGCGAGTCGTTTTGTTCAATACAATTTCCAGGTCATCGTTCAATTCAATTGCCGTAAAAGGTGGTAGTTCTTCCTGAACCTCCACTACACTCCTATTTCCCTTTATTTTGGGTTTGCGCTGTGAAAAGCCTTGAAAACATAAGCTGAGCACCAATAGAAAAACCAGTTTTTTCATTTTGTATCGTATGTTCTATGATTTAAAGATATTATAAAAAATAATACCTTTATACGTACCTCCTATCAATAAAAATGCCCAACTTGTTAAGTTGGGCATTTTTATTTTTATAACTTCAATTTTCTAATGGTTCAATTCTTCCTCATCCTTCTGGAGGGGTACCGTTTGTGGCACAAAATCCTGCCCTGGAATAATATACTCTCCGTTCTCATCTACCTTACTGTAATCATATGCCCAACGATGTACTTCGGGGATAGCTCCCGGCCAGTTGCCATGCATGTGCTTTTGAGGGGTCGTCCATTCCAACGTATTGGATTTCCAAGGGTTTTGAGGCCCTTTCTTTCCATAGAAAATACTGCTTATAAAGTTGTAGACGAACACCAGTTGTGCCAGTCCTGCAATTAATGCAAAGACGGTCATTAGTATTTGTACATCGGTCAATTCATCAAACATTGGGAAGGCCGTGTTTTCGTAATAACGTCTTGGTACCCCGGCCATACCTACAAAGTGCATCGGAAAAAATACCCCATAAGCACAAACTGCGGTTACCCAGAAATGCACATAGCCGAGATTTTTATTCATCATTTTCCCTTCGAACATTTTCGGGAACCAGTGATAGACCCCTGCAAAAAGACCATAAAGTGCGGATATACCCATCACCAGGTGAAAGTGTGCCACTACAAAGTACGTATCATGCACATTGATATCCAAGGTACTGTCCCCGAGAATGATCCCGGTCAATCCACCTGTAATAAAGGTAGATACCAAACCAATGGAGAATAGCATGGCAGGATTCAACTGCAAATTACCTTTCCATAAGGTAGTAATATAATTAAACGCCTTTACCGCAGATGGTATCGCAATCAATAGTGTGGTAAATGTAAACACCGATCCAAGAAAAGGATTCATCCCGGAGATAAACATATGGTGACCCCACACAATGGTCGATAGAAACGCAATGGCTATAATAGAGGCGACCATTGCACGATATCCAAAAATAGGTTTACGCGCATTGGTAGACATCACTTCGGAAGTAATACCAAGCGCCGGCAATAAAACAATGTATACTTCGGGGTGTCCCAAAAACCAAAACAGATGCTCATATAATACCGGTGATCCTCCCTGGTAATGTAACACTTCGCCTTGAATAAAAATATCGGAGAGGAAGAAAGAGGTACCAAAACTACGATCCATAATCAACAACAATGCTGCCGACAATAATACCGGAAACGAAATAACACCAATAATTGCGGTCACGAAGAATGCCCAAATGGTCAATGGTAGTCGTGTCATCGACATTCCTTTTGTACGAAGGTTGATCACCGTTACGATGTAGTTCAAAGACCCTAACAAGGAAGAAGCGATAAAGATAGCCATAGAGACCAGCCATAGCGTCATACCCATACCGGAACCAGGTTGTGCCATTGGCAGCGCACTCAACGGAGGATAAATGGTCCACCCGGCAGCCGCTGGACCTGCCTCTACAAACAAGGAAAGCACCATGATGACCGAAGACATGAAAAACATCCAGTAAGAAAGCATATTCAAGAAGCCGGAAGCCATATCCCTAGCGCCAATTTGTAATGGAATCAAAAGGTTACTAAAGGTTCCACTTAGGCCTGCGGTCAATACAAAAAATACCATGATGGTACCATGTATGGTTACAAGAGCTAAATAAATATCTGCATCCATTACTCCGTCCGGAGCCCATTTTCCCAAAACCGCCTCGAAAATCGGAAAGGACTCTCCGGGCCATGCCAACTGCATTCGGAACAACAATGACATAGCGATACCAATGAAGCCCATGATCAAACCAGTAATTAGATACTGTTTGGCGATCATCTTATGATCTTGACTGAAAATATACTTCGTTACAAAGGTTTCTTTATGATGGTGATGATGATCGTCGTGAGCATGATCATCTACATTTGCATGTGCTGTTACCGACATAACTTAAATTTTTAATTTATAATCTTCCTTTTATAGCCTATTTTGTCTTTCAAAATTAACACTTTCAGTGTTAATCTTCATCTATGACCGCAACCGAATCGGCAGGAGCTTCTTCGGGCTCATTGCCAGCCATCATTTGACCAAAGGTCTGTTGCGATGCCATCCATGCATCATATTCTTCTTGAGTCTCCACAATAATTTTCATCTGCATATTGTAATGCGATTTTCCGCATATCTTATTACACAATAGAATATAATCAAACTCCCATGGGTCGGAATTATCTTCGCCATTGGCAGCCCTTTCAGCGCGAATAGCATTGGTCCTATTTACTTTATCGACCACATCTGCGTCTTGTCGCATTTCAGCGGTAGTTTTAATAGGTGTAAACGAAAACTCGGTCGTCATCCCAGGCACACAGTTCATTTGTGCCCTAAAATGGGGCATATATGCAGAATGAAGCACATCTTGTGATCGCATTTTAAAATTCACCTTTCTTCCTACAGGCAAGTGCAATTCTTTCACGATCACATCGTCTGCTGCATAGGTATCTGCCTCATCGAGCCCCAATACATTTGCACGGTCTATATCGATCATACGAACGTTTGCCGCACCCAATACATTATCCGTACCGCCATATCTTGCCGTCCAGTTAAATTGCTGCGCATACAACTCTACAATCAACGGATCGTCCTCGTCGTTCACATCCATGATATTCGTCCAAGTGTAAAGTCCCCATAAAATCAATCCCGCTAAGACAATTACTGGAATAATCGTCCAGATAAACTCTAGGCGGTCGTTGTCAGCATAAAACAATGCTTTTTTGCCTTTTTCTCCTCGGTACTTATATCCAAAATAATGTAGCAATGCTTGCGTGACCGTCTGTACAAAGAAAATGATCACAAAGGATACCAACATCAAATAATCATAATCCGCACCATGTTCCGAAGCAGCTTCCGGCAACAAGAATTTGGCGTATTTCCAGAAACTGAAAATAGTAATCCCGTAAATGAATATAAGGAAAGCGAACAGCATATAGCCGTTGTTCTTATTATCGGTATCGTTCGCTATCTGCGCGCTCTCCGTCTTGAGTTGCGTTAATTCAAATATTTTGGTCATTTGCCAAATGGCAATGCCCACCAATACCAGAACAATAAATATCATTAATGTAGTCATCGTATATTGAACTATTGTACGTTAGTCTTATTAGTAATGGAAATGCTTGCTTTCCTCGATAAACGGATTTCTTTTCGGTTGCAGTGGTTGTGTTCCCAACGCCCTGAAAACCCAAAAAATGAATAATCCCGCAAAAAACAAAATCGCCCCGATTTCCGGAATTCCAATAAACCATTGGTCCCCTACGGTAGCTGGCATAATCGCATTGAAAATATCCAGATAGTGTCCTGCCAAAATAACGATTCCCGCCATAATGACGAACCAGTTGATTCGTTTGTAGTCGCTGTTCATTAGCAACAACAGCGGAAATACAAAGTTCATAGCAACCATTCCGAAGAAGGGTAGTCTATAATCAGCTATTCGAGTCACATAGTAGGTGACCTCTTCAGGAATATTCGAATACCAAATGAGCATAAACTGTGAGAACCAAAGGTATGTCCAGAAAATACTGATTCCGAACATGAATTTGGCCAAATCGTGAATATGACTGTCATTCACTTGTTCCAAATGTCCTTTTGATTTTAGGTAAATAGTTACCATTGCAATAACGGTAATACCCGATACGAACATGCTGGCGAAAATGTACCATCCGAACAAGGTACTGAACCAGTGTGGGTCCACGCTCATGATCCAATCCCAAGACATCATCGATTCAGAAATCAAATAAAACACCAGGAACGCTGCAGAAATCCGGAAGTTCAATTTAAAGTTCGCATTGTCAGAAGCCTCGTCTTGTTTTATCGATAGCTTTCTTGAGTACTCTCGATACAAAATCCAACCTCCTAAGAAAATAACCGCCCTTAACAGAAAGAACCAGCCGTTCAAATAACCCGACTTGCCCTGGATCAATGCATCGTGTTCGACCACTTCGGGATCCATCCATACAAACAAGTGGTTCATGTGCATCACCGATAATACTAAAATAACGAATACGACGATACCCCCGGGAACCAAATACGCGGTAATCCCTTCCATCACCCTAAACAGCAAAGGTGACCATCCTGCTTGTGCAGCTCTTTGAACCGCATAGAATGCCAAAACCCCCAATGCTATCATAAAGAAAAAGAAAGCCGCTACGTACAGCGCAGCCCATGGTTTGTTTTGCAATTGATGTAGCACGTGTTCGTCGTGTTCGGCACCATGTCCCGGTTCAATAACTTCTTTATAAGAACCTCGTTCCTCAGCTATCACATGGGTCGTTTCCTCTTGATGGGCATCACCATGACCACTATCATGAGACGAGGCCATTGCCTTTGCCTCTTCCACCGTACTCGGTGCAGAAACAAAACCCCATCCGATCCCTAAAAGCCCAACGGCCATTAAAATGAAGGAAGCAATTTTTAATCTGTTTGAAATCGTGTACATATCGTTGTTCTATGTCTATTTTGTTAGGTCTTGTTTCAGCTTCATCACATATTCGGATACCTGCCACATTTCATGGTTGTTCATCTGCGAAGCATATGAACCCATCGAATTGAGACCGTATTGCAGTGTATGATAGGTAGTACCCACGGTAATATTACGGGCCTGATCGGCATAACTGGGTACGCCTAGAATCTTTTCGCGCTCTACCAACCATCCTTTTCCGTTGCCCTTATTACCATGGCATATAGCACAGTAAATTCCATACAATTCGGCCCCAACTGCTAAATTCTCCTCTGTTTGAAGCGAATCCAAAGGGCTTGGATTTACCCTTGCCAATTCTTTTCCTTCTGGGGTGTTTTCAAAGCCGTAAGGCATCCAACCTCTTGAAATCGTTCCTTCCGGAGGGAGCAGGGCTTCTTGACTATCGGGAAGAAAACCGACCTCCGAATAGGTCTCATAACCAACAGCTTCGTACATATTGGGCATGTATTGATAATTAGGTCTGCTTTTATCCGCACAGGAAGCGAACAAGGAGACCAACGCTACTACAGCTCCTATTTTTATAATACTGTTCATACTTAATGACTGCTTTTTATGACATTCAACTCCACTGCTCCGGTATTCAACAATAAATCGGTCAGTTCCTTTTCATCATCATGGACCTCAATTTCCATGACAAATTGATCATCGGTCGTTTTTACATCTGGATTCTCCGCCTTTTTAAAAGGCCACAGTCGGCTTCTCAAGTAAAAAGTAATCACCATCAAGTGAGCGGCAAAAAACACGGTCAACTCAAACATGATAGGAACAAAGGCGGGCATATTTTCCAAATAGCTGAAACTTGGCTTACCTCCAATATCCTGGGGCCAATCCTGAATCATAATATAATTCATCATAGTGATGGCAACCGCCAACCCAACACATCCGTAAAGGAAAGAGGTAATGGCGATTCTGGTCGGCGCCAGCCCCATTGCCTTGTCCAAACCATGCACGGGAAAAGGGCAATATACCTCTTCGATATGATGCTTGGCCGCTTTCACTTCTTTTACAGCGTGCATCAGCACGTCATCATCGTCGTAATAGGCGTGTATTTTTGTAGAAGCCATAATTATTTATCCAAGTTTAAAAATCTCTTTGCCTGTCCGGCCCAATCATCTCTTTGAGCCCTTCCGGGAAATGCCTCTGTAAGCGAGTCTAACAAAGCGTATTCTTTATCGCCCATTTTACTCACCTGTAAAAAGCTAAAAATGCCCAGCTTATTCAATGTCTTTTCCATCAAAGGTCCGATTCCCTTTACTTTTTTCAAGTCATCGGGCTTCTCGGACTCCGGATCAAAAGAGCCAATCGAGCCCAAAAGACTCAGTACAGGTTCTTGTCCTAAAGTACCTTCTCCCTCGGTTGTCGCAGCTTCTTCTTCCTGTTCCAAAACCGTATACCGGACAGCACCGTTCTTCTTAATGCTATAGAGTGGTTTTCCCGCATCGCGCAACACCTTGTATTTCTCACCGGAAGATTTCAAAATCGATTTTACCTCCGCCTGTGCAATTACCGGGAACGTTCTGGCGTATAATAGAAACAATACAAAGAAGAATCCAATGGTACCGATAAAGATTCCGATGTCGACAAACGTTGGCGAAAACATCGTCCAAGAAGAAGGGAGATAATCCCTATGCAGCGAGGTTACGATAATCACGAAACGTTCGAACCACATTCCAATATTAACGACGATCGAAATAAAGAACGAGAACATGATACTGGTGCGCAATTTCTTGAACCACATAAACTGAGGAGAGAATACATTACAAGTCATCATCGCCCAGTAGGCCCACCAATAGGGGCCCGTAGCCCTATTCAAAAATGCATATTGCTCGTATTCGACCCCGGAATACCATGCCATAAAGAGCTCTGTGATATAGGCACAGCCCACAATCGAACCTGTAATCATGATTACAATGTTCATCAACTCTATGTGTTGAACGGTAATGTACGCTTCCAAGCTACATACCTTTCGCATGATGATCAAGAGTGTATTCACCATGGCAAAACCAGAGAAAATAGCACCTGCAACAAAATATGGTGGGAATATGGTGGTATGCCATCCCGGGATTACCGAGGTGGCAAAGTCAAACGATACGATGGTATGTACCGATAGTACCAAGGGAGTCGCCAAACCGGCCAATACCAAGGACACTTCCTCAAAGCGTTGCCAGTCTTTCGCACGGCCACTCCATCCGAAACTCAAAAGACTATAGATTTTCTTTTGAAAAGGCAGTACGGCACGATCTCGAATCATCGCAAAATCGGGTAACAAGCCTGTCCACCAGAACACCAAGGAAACCGACAGATAGGTTGATATCGCAAATACATCCCAAAGCAAAGGGGAGTTAAAGTTTACCCATAATGACCCAAATTGGTTTGGAATCGGCAACACCCAATATGCCAACCAAGGACGTCCCATATGAATTATTGGAAAAAGTCCCGCTTGAATTACCGAGAAAATCGTCATCGCCTCCGCAGAACGGTTGATCGCCATTCTCCATTTTTGGCGGAACAATAGCAATACTGCAGAAATCAGGGTTCCCGCGTGGCCGATACCTACCCACCAAACAAAGTTGGTAATATCCCAAGCCCAGTTAACGGTCTTATTCAATCCCCAGGTACCGATACCTGTTGAAATAGTGTAGATAATACAGCCTACACCCCATAAAAATGCCACCAAGGCAATGGAAAAAACAATCCACCAGTGCTTATTGGCCTTTCCCTCTACCGGAGCCGCAATATCTACGGTTACATCATGGTAACCTTTATCTCCGACTACTAAGGGTTTTCTTATAGGTGCTTCGTAATGCGACGCCATAAATGTATATTATAGTTACTTTACTTATTGTATTGGTTGTTATGCTTCATTGGTATTCCTCACTTTCACGTGATAGAAAACGTTTGGCTTGGTACCTACATGCTCTAGTAAGTGATACATACGATCGCTCTGTGCCAACTCGGAAACCTTGCTCTCTTTGTCGTTCACATCACCAAAAACGATGGCACCATTGCCGCAGGCAGATGAACAAGCTGTCTGAAATTCGCCATCTTTGACCGGACGACCTTCGCGCTTCGCATCCAAGATGGTCTTCTGTGTTTTTTGGATACACATAGAACATTTTTCGATCACCCCTCTGGAACGAACGTTCACATCAGGATTCACCACCATCTTACCTAGATCGTTGTTCATATAATAATCGAACTCGTCATTGTTATTGTAAAGGAACCAATTGAAGCGTCGTACTTTATACGGACAGTTGTTGGCACAATAACGGGTACCTACACAACGGTTATATGCCATATGGTTCTGTCCCTGCCTACTATGAGACGTAGCCGCTACCGGGCATACGGTTTCACAAGGCGCATGGTTACAATGTTGGCACATGACAGGCTGAAAAGCGACTTGCGGATTGGCAGATGGATCTTCTAACTCACCAAAACCTCCTAAAGAACCCTTTTCACCAGACAGACCATCGAACTCGTCTTTCTTGATATTATCTTCCTCGAAACTATCTTCCGATGAATAATAGCGGTCAATACGCAGCCAGTGCATATCCCTGGATTTTCTTACTTCGGCCTTACCCACCACCGGTACATTATTCTCTGCGTGACATGCAATAACACACGCCCCACAACCGGTACAGGCATTCAAATCTATTGACATATTAAAATGATGCCCAATAGACCGGTCAAAACTATCCCAAAGGTCCACAGAGGTAGCCGGCACCTCTTGGTGATTCAATGACACTTGTGGAACATGATTCCATTCCGCATGGTCCTTGGTATTGAAAATCTCCAAGGTAGTTTCCTTGATGATATCACCACGTCCCATTAGTGTTTTATGCAATTGAATACAGGCAAACTCATGCATTCCCGAAACTTTTTCGAGTGTCACCGATTGAATGCTTTTAAAATCCTGGTACAACGGATATGCATTTACACCGGTTTGCATCTCTGCTTTCATTCCCGCTTTTTTACCATATCCCAAGGATAGGCCTACAGAACCTTTCGCCTGTCCTGGTTGAATAATGACCGGCACATTGCTGACGGTAACACCATTCACGGTCACATTGGCATAGCTACCATCTAAACCACCATTGGCAACGTTTACGTTTTCAAAGCCCATCGCTTCAGCATCTGCTTTGGAAACGGTAATGTAATTGTCCCATGACACACGGGTAATGGGATCTGGGAATTCTTGCAACCAAGGGTTCGAGGCCTGCCGACCATCACCCATACCAACTTTCGAATACAGTGTCAGTTCCATATTTGACGGATTGGTATTCGCAAGACTCCGCACCGCACTGTCTACAGAAATAACTTCCGCAGTACTCGTTTCTTCTCCCGCCTCCTCATCATTCTGCTCCGTATCAACCTCATCTACTATTGCAGCAGGATCGGCCATAACAATCATATCATTTACCGAAGCAGTCCCTGATGTTACGGCAAAAACACCATCGTGCAATGCTTTGTTCCAATCGCCCCCTTGAAGAACGAAGGTATTCCAAGTTTCCTTAATGTAATCGTAATAGGTTTTGTCACTACCCATCCAACCTAAAAGTGAGGATTGAAACTGTCGGGTATCGAACAACTCCCGGATAGTCGGCTGCATTAAACTGAAATGTCCTTTCTTGATTTCGGTATCGCCCCATGATTCCAAGTAATGATTCGCTGCAGCTGTATATTGCGCCACCTCGGAAGTCTCATTGTAATTCGTTGCATACAAAACGGACAAATCAACATTTTTGATGCCCTCGGCAAAATCTGCGGCATTTGGGAGGGTATACATCGGATTGACACCATCCATGATCAAAGCCCCTACCTTGCCAGCTTTCATATCGGCAATCAAATCGTTTACAGCTTTGGCATTTCCCTGCCTAACATATCGCGGCGCCATTGCATCAAAAGCCTTACTGCCCAACATTTCATTGATGGCCAACACTACTGCTTGGGCGTTCACATCATCGATTCCACTGACCACGACGGCCCCCGTTTTGTTTTTGCGTATTTGGGCAACTACGGCATCGATGGTCTTTTCTACATCGGCACTCAACTCTCCACCAACACTCGTACCGTTCAACTTTGCATACAATTTTGCCAAAGCGACCATTTGCATCGAAGGTGCCAAGGGCACTCGTTTATCGGCGTTCGCCCCAGTTAAAGACATATTCGCCTCGAACTGCACGTGGCGCGACATTTTACCGTTAGTAGGAACCCGTCCTCTTGAATAACCACCATCATAGCCACCCCCTTGC
The DNA here is from genome assembly GCA_947493175.1 of uncultured Flavobacteriaceae bacterium. Lineage (GTDB taxonomy): Bacteria > Bacteroidota > Bacteroidia > Flavobacteriales > Flavobacteriaceae > Pelagihabitans. The sequence continues at coordinate 114,347 of CANLQD010000005.1, forward strand.
CAATCACTCAAAAAATCGGCTCCGAATGACACAATAATATCGGCTTTCTCAAAGTCATAGTCTGCCAAGGCACGCTCTCCATAACGCGCTTCAAACGCAGTTAGTGCGGCATCTTCCGCTATGGCGTCATAGGTAACATGATTAACGTTCCCATATTTTTGCTTGAATTCGGCAACCAATCTTTTAGTGGAAGGACTTGCATACGTCTGGGTCAATAAAGCCACTTGTTTACCACCGCCCTGCAAAGAACCCAACTTCGCCTTTACCGAGGCATCCAACACATCCCACTCAACAGGCTCACCGTTGGCAATGGGCCCCTGAAGGCGTGTACTATCATACAATCCCAATACGGAGGCTTGCACCCTTGCATTGGCATTTCCTCCTATTTTGGCATCGGTATTGTTCTCTACTTTTATCGGACGCCCTTCACGGGTTTTAATGAGAATACTTGCAAAATCGAAACCGTTCGCAATGGTCGTAGCGTAGTAATTGGCCACACCCGGCACGATACGATCGGGCTGCACCACGTAAGGGATCGACTTTACCACCGGCCCTTCACAGGCCGCCAAGGTTGCCGCAGCGGTACTAAAACCAACATACTTCAAAAAATCCCTTCTGTTGGTATTCGAAGATGACAAACCTTCCTTGTCGCCCAAAAACTCATCTACCGGGATATCCTCTACAAATTCATTCTGCTTTAGCGCCTCAACAATGGAATCGTTCGGATTTAGTTCCGCCTCGTTCTTCCAATATACTTTGTTTGATGCCATACGTTTCGTTCTGTATTTAGCTACTTGTTCTAATTAATAGTGACATTTTCCGCATTCCAGACCGCCCATCTGAGCCGCCGTCAGGGTCTCTACCCCATATTTCTTGGAAAGCTCGGCGTGTATTTTTGCGTAGTATTCATTCCCTTCGACCTTCACATTGGTTTCTCGGTGACAGTTGATACACCACCCCATGGTCAATGAGGAATACTGATACATAATCTCCATTTCCTCTACAGGTCCGTGACATGTTTGACATTCGATGCCCGCGACCGAGACGTGCTGGGAGTGATTGAAATAGGCGAAATCTGGCAGGTTATGGATTCTCACCCATTCCACGGGCTGACTTTCTCCCGTATACTTCTGGTTTTCCTCGTCCCAACCAACTGCCTTATAAAGCTTTTTGATTTCGTTGGTATAGAACTCATTGGTATACCCGTTGGCCAAATCTTCTTGGCTAGGTCCTTCAGGGCCTCCTTTGTATTCGTAGATAGATTTGTGACAGTTCATACAAACATTCAACGAAGGAATTCCTGAATGTTTGGACACACGTGCGGAAGAGTGGCAGTACTTACATTCGATCTTATTGGCACCTGCATGTATCTTGTGGGAATAATGAATCGGCTGAATTGGTGCATACCCCTGGTCTACACCCACCTGCATCATCCATCCATAGGCAAAGTACGCACTTCCCAGCAACAAGAAAATAACCGACACCAAAACCAAAAACTGGTTCTGCGCGAACGCCTTCCAGAGCGGAATGCGCTTTTTGGCATCTTCCTCCAACTCCACCCCGTTGGCCGCCATCACCCTTCGCAAGGTCTTGTTAACGGAATACAGCATGAACACCAATAGCGCGAATACAAGTGCGAGAGCACCTAAAATAATATTGTTGGATATACCTCCCGTTGGCGCTGTACCTGGAGGACCTACCACCACGCCAGTTGTTTCCTTTGGGGTCTCTGGCGGAGCCGCCGTGTATGCTAAAATATCATCGATATCCGTATTGGAAAGTGTTGGGAAAGCGGTCATCGCCGCCTGGTTGTATTCATTGTAAATTTTTACAGCATATGGGTCGCCCGCCTTGATCATACCGGGACTATTCTTGATCCACGCATACAACCACTCCTTATCCAACCCTTCTTCTTCTTCCAAACGAGACTCTACGTTGGCCAAGGCCGGACCGGTCATTTTTCGATTCAATGCGTGGCAAGCGGCACAGTTTTGCTGAAAAAGCGATTTACCTTTTGCAGGATCCCCACTACCTGCCTCAGCCTCAACGGCTTCAGTCGCCTCTGGCTCAGCTGCCTCGGCGGTTTCTTCTTGCGCAAAGACGGAAACGGTAAAAAATAAGGAGACTAAAAAACTAAAACCAATCGACTTGGTTATTTGCTGGCGGTACGGAACCTTTCTCATAAATAGCATATTTCAATCCGAATTTTGGCACGATTTTCCCTAACAGAACGTTGTACTATTGAGCGGGAGTTATCATTACCCAAATTGCTTGCAAAAATACGACATAGACTTTATCTGTAAAATGTTAACGGATTTATAATTTATAATTTATAATTGTTCTAAATAAGATATTTTTATTTCTGTTTCATCTTTAAAAAATTACTTTTACCCCCACTAGATTTCACTAACCCTACATTCTCTATGAAAACACTTGTATATCTTACGGTTACGGTACTTTGCATGAGCTTTGCACATGCTCAAAAAGGCAGTGTCGACATTGAACAAGACACAAAAATCGACGCCTTGTTAAAGGTGTACAAATCAGTGAATTCCAATGCCGATTATTACCGAATTCAAGTAGGGTTTGGATCGTATGCAAAGGCACAACGTATTAAATCGGAAGTAGAGGTCGACTTCCCTTTACTCCCCTCAAAAATAGATTTTGATTCGCCTACCTACCGGGTTCGGCTGGGCCGTTTTAAGACACGGCTTGAAGCGGAACGCAAATTTCTTGAGGTACGGCAAAAATATCCGGATGCCATGTTGCTGAAACCAAAAAAATCGACCCGCTAAGGTCGATTTTTTTATTCATTTACTAACTTTTATGTCATTGGCAACATGTTACCATTTGCAGTTCCCCAAACCTCCTACAAGGTCTTTTTAACCGCAACTTCTTGGAATGCTTCAACGATATCACCTTCATGAATGTCGTTGTAATTTTTAATCTGCAATCCACAGTCATATCCTTTGGAGACTTCCTTGACATCGTCCTTAAATCGTTTTAAAGAGGCCAATTCCCCTGTGTAAACGACCACTCCGTCGCGAATTAAACGAATACCTGCATTGCGGAAAATCTTTCCACTGGTGACCATACAACCTGCAATGGTACCAACCTTTGAAATTTTGAAGGTTTCCCGAATCTCGGCAGTTCCCGTAATCTCTTCTTTGATTTCTGGTGACAACATGCCTTCCATTGCGTCTTTTAGATCATTGATGGCATCATAAATGATCGAGTACATACGGATATCGATTTCTTCCTTATCGGCAATATCCCTTGCATTCCCCATAGGCCTTACATTAAAGCCTATAATGATTGCGTCGGAAGCAGAGGCCAACAATACATCGGATTCGGTAATCGCACCTACTCCTTTGTGAATGATATTCACCTGTATTTCCTCGGTACTTAGTTTTTGGAAAGAATCGGTCAGTGCTTCTACCGAACCATCCACATCCCCTTTCAGGATAATGTTCAACTCCTTAAAGTCGCCCAAGGCAATTCGTCTTCCAATCTCATCCAAGGTAATGTGGCGTTGTGTACGAACAGATTGTTCCCTGAACAATTGGGCTCGCTTGGAGGCAATTTGTTTCGCCTCGCGCTCATCTGCCAAAACATTGAATTTATCACCCGCCTGAGGCGCACCATCCAATCCTAAAATAGATACCGGGGTCGCCGGTCCGGCTTTTTGAACATTCTTACCACGTTCGTCTTGCATGGCCTTTACTTTACCACTATGGGTGCCCGCTAGCACATAATCACCTATTTGGAGTGTACCGCCCTGCACCAAAATCGTGGATACATATCCGCGCCCTTTATCCAAGAACGCTTCCACAACGGTTCCTAGCGCAAGTTTGTCAGGGTTGGCCTTTAACTCTAACAGTTCGGCCTCCAGCAACACTTTTTCCAAGAGTTCTTTTACACCTTCGCCGGTCTTTGCCGAAATATCATGGGATTGAATTTTTCCTCCCCAATCTTCTACCAACAAATTCATTTGGGCAAGCCCTTCTTTGATCTTATCAGGATTGGCCGTTGGCCTATCTATCTTGTTAATGGCAAATACCATGGGTACTCCCGCCGCTTGTGCGTGACTAATGGCTTCCTTCGTCTGGGGCATGATATCATCATCGGCAGCAATCACGATAACCGCAATATCGGTCACCTGTGCCCCTCTGGCCCTCATGGCCGTAAACGCTTCGTGACCTGGTGTATCAAGGAACGTAATCTTTTGACCATCTTCGAGCGTTACCCCATATGCACCTATGTGCTGGGTAATACCTCCGCTTTCACCGGCAATCACGTTGGCCTCCCTCACATAATCCAAGAAGGACGTTTTACCATGGTCTACGTGCCCCATCACCGTAACGATCGGCGCTCTTGGTTGCAAATCTTCCGGAGCATCTTCGACCTCCTCAATGGACTCATCGATTTCAGCCGTAACAAACTCTACTTCATACCCAAATTCATCGGCTACAATAGATAAGGTTTCAGCATCCAAACGCTGGTTCATCGTCACCATCATCCCCAAGGACATACAGGCCGAAATGATTTCGGTAGTCGACACGTTCATCATGGTCGCCACCTCACTGGCCGTAACAAATTCCGTGACTTTTAAAATCTTGTTTTCAAGTTCTTGTTGCTCAAGGTCTTTCTCGGTTTGTTGACGGTGCTGATCCCTTTTATCCCTACGGTATTTGGCGCCTTTTCCTTTTTTGGACTTTCCTTGGAGCTTTTCAAGGGTTTCCCTTACTTGTTTTTGTACATCTTCTTCGGTAGGCTCTACCTTTGGTGCACCAAATCGTTGTCCGCCTCCCTTTCGCTGACCAAACCTGCTTCGATCATTTCCGGAAGAACCGGTATTACTGATAATTCGTTTTCGCCTTTTCTTTCTTTCGGTACTTGCACCTCCTGAAGGCTTCGCTTCTTCTTTCTTTTTCTTGGGCTTTTCGAACTTGGCCAAATCAATTTTAGCACCAGCAATTTTGGGCCCTGATAATTTTTGGTACTGTGTAGTGATTTTTTCAGGTTCGGCAGGTGTATCAGCCTCAGGGGTATCCGTCGCTTTTGCCTCCGTGGTCGCGGGTTTTTCTTCCACTGGTTTTTCCTCCACTGGTTTTTCCGTTACCGGCTCTGCTACTTTCTCCTCGACAGGGGCGGTCTTTTCCTCTTCGACCGGAGTGGGTTTGGGCTTCTTTGAAGCGTCCAAATCAATTTTGCCCACAGTCTTGGGACCGCTCAATTCTGCCTTTGCCTTGATCACACGTTCCGAAGCGGCAGCTCTGCGCTCCCGTTGCAATCGCTTGTCTTCTTGCTCCTGCTCTAGTTGAATACGTATGGCTTCTTTCTCCTTACGTTTCTCCTCGCCCACCTCCTTTGATGCAACTTTTTTGCTCATGTCGGTCTGGAACTCGTCTTGGAGCACCTGATACACCTCATCGGAAATCTTGGTCGTTGGCCTGGCCTCGATCGCATGACCTTTTGAGGCAAGGTAATCAACGGCCCTATCCAATGAAATATTCAGCTCCCTGAGGACCTTGTTAAGCCTTATTTTTGCATTTTCTGCCATAAATTGTAATCCCTAAATTTCTCTTATTCGCTGCTAATATAGCTATTCTTCCAATTCTTCTTTCAGTATACGAACAACTTCAATGATGGTTTCTTCTTCCAAATCGGTTCGTTTTACCAACTCAGCTACATCCTGTTCCAAAATACTCCTCGCGGTATCCATACCAATTTTCTTGAATTCCTCGATAATCCACGCATCGATTTCATCTGAAAACTCGGTCAATTCCACATCTTCCTCCACTCCTTCCCGGAACACATCGATCTCATACCCTGTAAGTTGCCCGGCCAATCGTATATTGTGTCCGCCACGGCCGATCGCTTTTGATACCTCTTCTGGTTTTAGATATACTTGGGCCGTCATTTTTTCGTCGTTGAGCTTTACAGAAGACACCCTAGCCGGACTCAAGGCCCTGGTTACCATTAATTGCGGGTTGCCCGTCCAGTTGATCACATCGATATTTTCATTGCCCAATTCACGAACAATGCCATGAATACGCGAACCCTTCATTCCGACACAAGCTCCTACGGGATCAATACGATCATCATATGAGTCGACGGCCACTTTGGCTTTTTCCCCAGGAATACGAACCACTTTCTTTACGGTGATCAAACCATCGAAAACCTCCGGAATTTCCTGAAAAAATAGTTGTTCCAAAAATTTAGGGGCGCTTCTTGACATGATAATCGTCGGCTTGCTTCCCTTTAACTCAACACTCTCTATGATACCCCTTACATTATCCCCTTTCCTAAAAAAGTCGGATGGAATTTGCCGATCTTTAGGCAAAATAATTTCATTGCCCTCATCATCCAACAAAATAATGGCCTTATGACGAATATGATGTACCTCAGCGGTATAAATCTCGCCTTCTAAATCTTTAAATTGTTTGTATATGGTGGTATTGTCGTGTTCATGAATCTTTGAAATGAGGTTTTGACGTAGTGCCAAAATGGCCCTTCTCCCCAAATCGATCAATTTTACTTCCTCAGAAACATCCTCCCCTACTTCAAAATCGGGTTCTATCTTTTGTGCCTCACTTAATGATATCTCCTCATTGGGGTCTTCTACTTCACCATCCTCGACCACCACTCTATTGCGCCAAATCTCCAAATCGCCCTTATCGGGGTTGATAATGATATCAAAATTTTCGTCCGAACCGAATTTCTTCTTAAGCGCACTTCTAAAAACATCTTCCAAAATGGCCATCAGAGTTACCCTATCTATGAACTTATCGTCCTTGAACTCCGAGAAAGACTCGATTAACGCAATATTTTCCATGATACTACAATTAAAATTTCAATATAACTTTTGCTTCTTTAATTTCGGAAAAACTAATTTCCTGTTTTTTCTGTACGGTAACCTTTCCTTTCCCTATAGGTTTCGGTTCCCGTGCTTTCCACTCTAAAACGATACCGGTACCGGTAATCGAAGTCAAATTTCCCTCAAAGCTATCGGTCTCGGTACGCACCGCCAGTTTTCGTCCTATATTTTTATTATACTGCCTTGGCAACAACATCGGCGTCGCAGCTCCTGCAGAGGTTACTTCCAATGAAAAATCTTCCTCATCCCTATCCAAATTATGCTCAATGGCCCTACTGATCTTCATACAATCTTGAAGCGTTACTCCGGCATCGCCATCCAATACCACATGAATACGGTTATCGCCACCTACCGAGAAATCGACCAAAAATAGTGAACCATCCTCCACTAACGCCTCCTGCAACAGTACCGATACTTTATCTTTCAACATCTATATAAAGGTTTATCATACCTTTTCAAAATACTCCTCCCTAACATAACTTAGGAGACACAGAACCCGATTTTGACAATCCTTTCACCTTCCAAAAATGATTCGGGTGGTAATAGGAGTCTGTTCGATTGGCACTTTATCAACATGCATTCCGTGCTTCTGAAAAGAAAATCCCGCAAATAAAAAAGAGGACTTAATGTCCCCTCATGAATACTCAGATATTCTTTCAGTGGTGCAAATATACATATTTTTTGGATTTCTACCTTATATGTCAGACACCATTTTTAAGGAGAAGAAACCAACTATTTTGGATGGCATGTAGCATTCATTTCATATATACCAAATAGTTGAAAATACTATAAAAGGCTAACCTTCGTTTAAAATTCATAGTTGAACTCATTTAGACTTTTTGGATTTAAGCGAAAATTAGCTATTTCGAGCCAAATCGAAGGTTTTTTTAAGTTGCATAGCAGCGCTACGGAACGAAAAAAAGACAAAGAGTTGGTTTGAAAGAGCCATTTTTTAGCAAATTGAAAAAGTCTAAATGAGTTCATTAACAAGGACCTGTTAACATGAAGCCTAAAAGTGGTTTTTTCACCATTCCTGCCCGTACGGCAGCCGGGTTTCCGGATTTCTTTGTCTTTTTATGAAAACGTAACTTTCCAAAAAATGCCTTTAAATCCGAAAAAATCCATACTTTCCGCTGAGCGTTAAAGGCCCTGGTACTTTTAATCAACAAACCAATCACCACCACCCTCTATGGAAATTCTCTCGTCGTACAATCTGATCATCGAGGCTTCGATTATCGTCATTCTGTCTTTTTGGTTCAATGGTATTTCAAAAAAGACCAATATACCTTCGGTATTAATGCTTATTGTATTGGGTATCATCCTACAATTCGTACTTCGCTATTTTGTACCTGAAAAACTAGACCTTTCGGGAGGGCTGGAAATCCTAGGGATTGTGGGACTCATCATGATCGTTCTCGAAGCGGCGTTGGAACTGGAGCTCAAACGCGAAAAGCTTGTCCCCATCTTAAAATCGACCGCCATCGCATTGATAGGCCTTGTCGGTTCGGCCTGGGTAGCGGCACTCATACTTCATCAATTTGTTCCAGGAATGAACATGCAAGCCGCTTGGCTCTACGCTACGCCATTATCGATACTTTCAAGCGCCATTATTATACCGAGCGTAAGTTCGCTTGAGGAAAACAAAAAGGAATTCCATATTTACGAAAGTACCTTTTCGGACATCATGGGCATCATGATGTTTTATTTTTTGGTCGGAAGGCTCAATCCCGCAGAAGATGCAGGGGTCGCCGGCTTTGCCGGAAACCTGGTTCTGACCGTCGTGATCGCCCTGGTCGCCAGTTATGCCATTATCCTTATTTTTCAACGCATCAAAAGCCAGGCAAAACAGTTTTTACTGATTGCCGTGTTGTTATTATTGTATGCCATTGGCAAGAAAATGCACCTGTCCTCTTTGATCATCATTTTGATTTTTGGGCTTGTCATTGCCAATGTGAAGCTTTTCTTTCCGGGAAAGACTGCCATTTTTCTGGAGAACGAAAAAATAAAGCAAATTTATCATGAACTACACATCATCACTTTGGAAACCGCCTTTATCGTGCGAACCTTTTTCTTTGTGATTTTCGGGATGACCATCGTCATCTCTTCCCTTTTCAGTCTTAGCGTTGCCCTCATTAGCCTCTTGATCATCGCCTCGATCTATGCTATTCGCTTTGTAGTGCTCCGAGTTTTTATCGGCAAAGACATTTTACCCCAGCTTTTTATCGCCCCTAGGGGGCTGATTACGGTTCTGTTATTTTATGCCATCCCTAAAGAGGCGCAGATAGCTGGTTTTGAGTCGGGTATTTTGCTCTTCGTTATCATCGCCACGAGCTTGGTCATGACCTGGGCCATGATCAAGGACAAACGAAAAATGGGCACCATGTTAGACGAAATTGAGGAGGAAATGGAGGCCAGAAACGAAGCGGAAGATGTGTTACGGGAACGAGAAAATGTTTTGGATGCGTCTACGGATAACGAAATCTTAGAGGTATCGGATACCAAGGAGGCCTTAAAAACATCCGAAATGGAACACGGTAGGGAAGACACTACTACGGAAGAAGACCAAACCAAATTTCCCGAGCAGGAATCGTAAACAAAAATCCCGGCATCTCTCGATACCGGGACCTCTTTTAAATTTCTGTTGGCCCACTAGGACTCGAACCTAGAACGACTGGACCAAAACCAGCTGTGTTGCCAATTACACCATGGGCCACCATGGTTTCTCTTCGACCATCAATCGGTCTAAGAGCGTGCAAATTTAGAACAAAGTTTGGTTTGCACAAACATTTTCCCATAGATTCCTTGAAAAAAGTTAGTCGTCAAGGCTGTTAAAGGTTTAAAAAAAATACGACCCCATATCTATTATAATTAGTAAATTCGTCCCATCATTAAATGCCTTGGGCCAGCCCCGAGGGCATTAAAAGGAAACATCTTGGTCTCGAGGCGGTCTTTCGACATATTTAATGAGTAGAAGTCGTAGCATAAAAACCTCGGTTATCGAGTAAAACCAGACACTTCATGTTTGCAGCAAACTTTGAAAAATGGGACCGAATCCTCGGATGGTCGGTCTTTTTTATAGCCCTTTTTGTATACGCTATTACCGTTGAACCTACCAATAGTTTTTGGGATGCGGGCGAGTACATCGCCACTTCGGCAAAATTACAAGTAGGCCACCCCCCGGGAGCACCGCTCTTACAGATGATCGGGGCATTTTTTGCTATGTTTGCCTTCGAACCAGACCAAGTGGCCCGTATGGTCAACTATGTTTCGGGTGTTTCGAGCGCCTTTACCATCCTGTTCATGTTCTGGACCATTACCAACCTTACCCAAAAATTGATTTCCAAGTCGGAGACCGTCACCAATAGTAAGGCCATTGCCATTTTAGGAAGTGGACTCATCGGAAGCTTGGCCTTCACTTTTTCAGATAGTTTTTGGTTCAATGCGGTCGAGACCGAAGTATACTCTATGGCGAGTTTTATCATGGCATTGCTGCTGTGGCTCGGACTGAAATGGACGGATACGTTGGATGACCCGCGCGGCAATCGATGGATTATATTGATATCGTTCGTAGTAGGCCTCACCTTTGGTGTTCAATTTATGGGCTTTTTGGCCATCCCATCCATAGGATTGTTATATTATTTTAAGCGATACAAAACCACTACCGTCCCCAATTTTCTGATAGCCAATATCGCAGTCGTAGGTATTTTGATGTTGGTTTATAAATTCTCGCTCACCTATGTCTTGAAACTGTTCGGGTGGAGCGAGGTGTTCTTCATCAATAGTATCGGACTTCCCTTTAATTCGGGAACTATTATTATGGGGCTATTGTTTGTTGCCGCCTTCTACTTTGGGCTGAACTATACTAAAAAGAACGATTTTAGAACCGCAAACACTGTAATCCTTTGCTTAATGTTCTTATTCCTAGGATTTTCTTCCTGGCTGATGTTACCGATTCGGGCAAATGCCAAAACGGTCATCAATGAGAACAACCCAGAAGACGCCAGGGCTTTACTGGCCTATTACAATAGGGAACAATACCCGGGCGTCGACAGCCCGGTTTACGGTACGTATTACTCGGATATGTTCGCGCCCGCCGGAGAAGACAAAGATGAAAAGCCCAAATATGAAAAAGATGAAAAGACAGGGAAATACGTCATTGTCAACTACTACGAGAATGCCTTACAAGGGCCCAATAAAGATCATGTAGGCCTATTGCCCCGTATGTGGAGCAGCCAGCATGCAGAGAACTATATGAAATATTTTGGTCGTCTCGATTTTAAAATGACCCAGAATAACGAAGAATTGAGAAAGGCTGTGCAGCAAGTTAAAAATGGTTTTGATAATGGGGAGATAGATGCCGACCAATACATTAGCTTTATTAGACGCTTTGGCGACTATCTGGAGGTAGAACCCCCATCGCTTTGGCAGAATATACAGTACATGATGGAGTTCCAATTTGGGTATATGTACTGGAGGTACTTTATGTGGAACTTCACCGGAAAACAGAATGATGTGCAGGGGCGTTACAATGGGGATGGTAACTGGTTAAGCGGTATTGGTTTTATAGATAGCATTCGATTGGGAAGCCAAGATAACCTACCCAGTGAGGTGAGCGAGAACAAAGCCCGAAACACCTATTATTTTCTGCCGTTGATTTTGGGGATTATCGGACTTGTCTTTCAAATTTCCAAAAATCCCAAACAGTTTTGGGCCCTTTTCGTTTTCTTTATGTTCACGGGAATCGCCATACAGTTTTATACGAATCCTTATATTTTTCAACCTCGGGAACGCGACTATTCGCTTGTTGGATCCTTTTACGTTTTCGCTTTATGGATAGGGCTGGGCGTATACGGACTTTTCGATGGTTTAAAGCAATATCTGACCCCGAAAATATTGGCCCCTGTGGTGACCGCAGTGTGCCTATTGGCCGTACCCTCGGTCATGGCCTATCAAAATTGGGACGATCACGACCGCTCGAATCGTTTTACGGCGAATGCTTCGGCAAAGGCGTATTTGGATTCTTGCCAGAAAGATGCTGGTGCCATTCTCTTTACGATTGGGGATAACGACACTTTTCCCCTTTGGTACGCGCAGGAAATCGAAGGCCACCGAACCGATGTACGCATTGTTTGCACTAGCCTTTTTGAAACGGATTGGTACATAGATCAGATGAAACAAAAGGCCTATGAGAGTGATCCGATTCCTTCCCAAATCACGCATGATAAGTACCGCTGGGGTTCCAGGGATGTGTTGTACTATCAAAATGTAGACCCCTTGTTCAATAAAGAGCTTTCCAAAAACCGTTGGATGATCAGCGATTTTGTGAACTGGGTCGACAGTGACAATCCGCAGACCAAATTGAAATTTATTCTTCAGAAACAAAATGCAGACCTCTCGGCCTATTCTGAAAACAGCCAGAATATCGTGTACTACCCCACCAATAAACTACGTATTCCCGTAAACAAAGAGAACGTTTTGGAGAGTGGCCTGGTAAAGCAAAAAGATGCCGACCTGATCGTTGATTACATCGATATCGATCTGCCCAAGAGCGCCATCACCAAAAAAAGTATGATGATGTTAGACATTATCGCCAACAACGACTGGAAACGTCCTATCTATTTCTCTGGAGGAAGTTTTGATGATGCGGAGTTCATATGGATGAAGGATTATTTGCAATTAGATGGCATGGCCTACAAATTAGTACCTATCAGGACCGAGCGCAAAAATGGTTTTGAAATGGGCCGTATCGATTCCGAACTCATGTACAACATCGTTATGAAGTGGGATTGGGGCAATTCTGGAAGTCCTGATGTATATCATGATCCCCAAACCCGTATACAAGGGCTCTCCTACCGTGGAAATCTAGCTCGCTTAACAGAGCAACTACTCGAGGAAAATAAAACCGATAAAGCAAAGGAAATCATTGATTTGGCAATGGCGAAAATGCCCGTGGAATATTTTAGCTATTACACTTTTGTAGAACCCTTTGTAGATGGCTATTACAAGGTCGGGGAAACCTCAAAAGCAAGGGAGCTCTTTACCAAACTAAAAACAATTTATCAAGAACGGCTGACTTACTACGCTGGTACTACCTTGGACGAGCAATACGATAAAATCGATGAGATTATTGCAGATATGGAAGCCTATCGTAGAAACATTGATATCCTAATCACCAACAATGATCGTGAACTTGCGGAAAAGGAAACGCTGGTCTTTAACGAGTACATCGATAAATTCAGTCACTTCTACAAAGAGGATTTGATAGACGAACAGCCTTCTTCAAACGGGGATCCCGATATGGCAGATACGGTTCCTATTCAAGACACCAATGCCGTCGATAACACTACGGTAGAAACATCAACGGATTCGACCCTAACACCAGTGGAGGACTAATGTGCTATCGGCTAAAAATTAATGGCCTCATGTTCCGATTGAAAATCGACTGCAGTTCTATCTTGATACGAACACTATGCTCCTATTGTCCTGAACCCTTTTTTGGGTGAATTATAAGGACAAAGCAGCTTTAAAGTCTAGAAGGTGAGTACCTAGGTAGACAGACATTCCAATTACATAGACAGATTCCTTATCCGTACCCTCAAAAAAAGAAGCTAACTAGGGTTTCCGCTAAACGTACTCGTTCAGAATACCGATTAAGGTATTGGCATCTTGTTCTCCACTTTGTCGCCACACCATCTCCCCTTTTTTATAGATCATAAGGGTAGGCAACCCTTTTACACGTAGTGCTTGGGAAAGCTCTTTGTTCTTATCGACATCGATTTTGATGATTTTCCCTTTATCGCCCAGGGCAGCGGCAACATCTCGTAATACCGGATGCATGGAAGTAGACTGTTCGTTCCATTCGGCATAGAAATCCAATAACACGGGAACGTTTGCATCTATAAGCTCACCAAATTTTGACATAAGAATATCATTAGGTTACGGGTCAAAAGTAGTAAAAAATGTTAAATCGATGGATATGGTATCTATTTTGTGGGGGCAAGAAGCTAGTTAAAATCATGTTAATGATTTCTTCTTTAAGGTGATGACGGTAATTTCTGGCCAAATACCTACCCGACCGGGATATCCCAAAAACCCAAAACCGCGATTCACATTAATATATTGCCCCATTTGTTCGTAAACACCGGCCCATTGCTTGTAGCGCCATTTCACAGGACTCCATTTAACCCATCCCGGGATTTCAATCCCGAACTGCATTCCGTGTGTATGTCCGCTTAAAGTAAGATGGTAATGATATTCATGAGGTATTACTTGCTCCTCCCAATGAGAAGGATCATGGCTCATCAGTATTTTAAAATCATCCTTGGATATTCCTGCCGTGGCCTTGTTCAGGTCCCCTGCCTTTTTGAATCCGCCCTTGCCCCAATTCTCTACGCCGATCAACGCTATACGATCTTCACCCTTCTCTAGATAGCGACTCTCGTTCAATAGGAGATCAAAGCCCATTTCTTTCTGTAGGTCTTTTAACGTCTGTAGGTTTTGGGCTTTGGCTTCCGCAGTGTCCCAAGGCACATAGTCTCCATAGTCATGATTTCCCAATACGGAGAATACCCCATCTTTAGCCGTCAATGTCCCAAAAAGCTTTTTCCAAGGGTACATCTCCTCTGCCTTGTTGTTCACCATATCCCCGGTAAATAGAATGGCATCACTTTTTTGTTGGTTCACCAGATCTACGGCATACTCGATCTCCTTTCGATTATCGAAACTGCCACTATGTACATCTGATATTTGGGTAATCGTGTAGCCATGAAATGCTTCTGGAAGATCATCAAACTCCATCTCATAGCGCAACACTTTATAGTTGTATTTACCCTTATACATTCCAAAGAGCAATGCACCAAAAGGAACCGCTGCAATACCCATGGCCATCACACTTAAAAAACGTCTTCGCTGCGGAAGGTCGAATTCGGTGGCACTACCGAACAATTTGCCATATAGGCCCTCGAACAACCTAAAAACATCTTCAGAAAACAGAAAAATGACCGTTATAAGCTTAAAAGTCAACATGGTGAGCAACAAACCGAACGCATAACTCTTGGGTCTGCTCAAAACCCGACCGGGTTCCTCCCCTACCGTAAATTGATAAATAAAATTCCCCAATACAAGTAATGACAAGGCAATGAACGCATAGTACACCCAAGGAAATCGGGTAGAGGTGCGTACCGCTTGTAATGCGTAAAAACCTAAAATCAGATAAATAAGAATGAATATAATCCAGCGAAGCATGCTATTTTTTTGCAAAGGTATTTTTTTACCGATACGCCGCGTGACTTTTTCGATTTATTTAACGCGCTCGACCACCGCTCGAACGGTTTCCTCAGCTGTCAGAAGCACCTTGCCATCTTCCAAAATCTGGGAAGAGCTCATGGGAATTCTTGTGCCCACTATGCTATTTTGGTACGATTTGCTGCCTGAAAGGTGTATGGCCTCAAACCTGTTTTCCTTGAAGATATGCGCATTTTGAATACTAATACCAGATCCCGGCATTACAGTGCATCGGTTGGCCTTTTGTCGTAGTTTCGACAGTAGTTCAATACCCTCAAGAGCTCTTCTTTGCTGACCGGAAGTCAACAAGGTATCAACTCCCAATGCTTCCAAGCGATCCAATGTTTCCAATGGATTCTGTACCCAATCAAATGCACGGTGAAATGTAAAACTTAGTTTTCCAGAGGCATTCACAAGCAGCCCGGTTCGTTTTTCATCTAACGAAAAATCATCTAGCAACACGCCCGACACGATACCCTCAAAACCCAATTCCACACACATTGCTATGTCTTCTTTCATAATCTCAAATTCAGACTCCGAATACATAAAATCCCCTCCCCTGGGACGGATCAAGACGTGAATAGGAATCGAAATCTGCCCACGCGCAGCTTTCAAAAGTCCGTAAGAAGGAGTGATACCTCCTACTCCCAACTCAGAACAAAGCTCAATCCTATCGGCACCTCCTTTCTGGGCATTTATGGCAGATTCCAATGAATTGGCACATACTTCTACGAGCATTTATCTATATTTAAAGAACTAAAAATAACCATCTTGAACCTATGAAACGAAGAAATTTTTTGAAAAATACCGGTACCGCCACCGCAGGTCTCATCTCGGTGCCTTTGCTCGGTGCCTGTGAGAAAAAAAAAGCGGTCAACACCATAACCAACTCCATTGAAACCATTCGACCGATCGTTATTTGTACTTGGGACTTTATGAACGCCTCCGCAAAGGCATGGGAGGTTTTACAGAAGGGCGGCAATGCCTTGGATGCGGTAGAGCAAGGGGTTATGGTAGAAGAAGCCGATGTAAACAACCAAACGGTAGGCGTCGGAGGGCGACCCGATAGGGACGGCAACGTTACCTTGGATGCCTGTATTATGGATAAGGATGGAAATTGCGGCGCTGTATTATGTCTTGAGAACATTGCCCATCCTATCTCAGTAGCCCGCAAGGTCATGGAAGATACCCCGCATGTAATGCTGACAGGAACCGGTGCGGAGCAATTTGCCTACGAGCAGGGGTTTGAAAAAACCAACTTACTGACCGAACAATCAAAAAAAGAATGGCTTGAATGGAAAAAAACCTCCCGTTACGAACCGATCATCAATATCGAAAATCACGATACGATCGGTATGTTGGCCATCGACAAAAATGGCGATATTTCTGGAGCCTGTACCACTAGCGGCATGGCCTATAAAATGGCCGGACGCGTAGGTGACTCACCCATCATAGGGGCCGGCCTTTTTGTAGACAACGAAGTGGGCGGGGCCACTGCAACCGGGGTCGGGGAAGAAGTAGTACGAACAGTCGGAAGTTTTTTGATCGTAGAACTCATGCGCCAAGGAAAATCTCCCCAAGAGGCCTGTGAAGAGGGCGTGAAGCGTATTATTGGCAAAAACAGCGACCATACCGATTTTCAAATCGGGTTCATTGCCATCAACAAAAAAGGAGAAACAGGAGGCTACTGTATTCAACCAGGTTTCACCTATCGCACCTATTCACAGGCGGGACATAAGAACAATCCCTCGGACTCTTACATTAACTCTTAAATTCTTAGCATAAATCGATAATCTTCGTAGTTTTGAAGTTCTTCAAGCATACATAAAATGGCAGACCAAAAACGACTTTTTTTACTAGATGCGTACGCACTTATTTTTAGGGGATACTATGCCTTGATCAAAAACCCGCGTATCAATTCCAAAGGCATGGACACCTCGGCCATTATGGGCTTTATGAATTCGCTTTTTGATGTTATAAAAAGGGAAAAACCTGACCATTTGGCGGTATGTTTCGATAAGGGAGGAAGTGCTGAACGCACCGAGCTTTTTGCCGAATATAAGGCCAACCGGGATGAAACTCCCGATGCCATTAAAATTGCCGTGCCCTATATACAAGACATTTTAAAGGCCATGCATATCCCCTCGGTGGTACTGGAAGGTTGGGAGGCAGATGATATCATTGGTACCCTCGCCAAACAAGCCGAAAAAGAAGATTATAAGGTCTATATGGTGACCCCTGACAAGGATTTTGGCCAATTGGTCTCCGAAAACATTTTTATGTACCGACCGGCCCGCATGGGAAATGGTATTGAAATTTGGGGTATTCCCGAAGTACAAAAACGTTTTGGCGTAGAACGGCCCGAACAGGTAATCGATTACCTAGGGATGATGGGCGACGCCAGTGACAATATTCCCGGCCTCCCAGGTGTCGGTGACAAGACGGCGAAAAAGTTCATTGCCCAATTCGGATCCATGGAAAATCTTTTAGCGAATACCGACCAACTTAAAGGGGCCATGAAGGTAAAGGTAGAAGCCAATAAGGAGCTAGGTATGCTCTCGAAGAAATTGGCGACCATTTGTATCGACTGCGATGTACAGTTCGATGCCAAGGATTACGAACTATCTGTTCCCGATTCCCAGAAGGTACAGGAGATATTCGAAGAATTGGAATTTAGAAGGCTAAAAGATCAGTTCCTAAAAATATTCTCCGGAGAAGACGATACCCCACAGACACGGGTAACGAGCACCGAAACTGCCAAAAAACAGTCACAAGCTGCAGGAAGCGGCCAGTTTTCATTATTTGGCGGTAATGAAGAGGCAGGTGCGACCATCAAAGAAACTTCCAGCAGAAAAACGATCAAGGAGGTACCCCATGTGTATCAAAGTGTGGCACCCGGAATGGCCATGAAACTGTTTGTTCAAAATTTGATGAAACAAACATCGGTTTGCTTTGATACGGAAACCACGGGCATTAACCCCTTAACGGCAGAATTGGTAGGGATCGCCTTTTCATGGGAAGCAGGTAAGGGATTTTACATTCCTTTTCCGGAAGACAGGTCCGAAGCCCAGGAAACGATAGAACTACTACGACCCTTTTTTGAATCGGAGGATATCGAAAAAATTGGCCAGAACCTCAAGTATGATATCAAAGTATTGCACAAATACAACGTTTCGGTCAAAGGAACCTATTTCGATACCATGCTGGCCCACTATCTGATCAATCCCGATATGCGCCACAACATGGATGTTTTGGCCGAAACGTACCTCAACTATACACCGGTATCGATTACAGAGTTGATCGGCAAAAAGGGAAAGAATCAGTTGAGCATGCGAGACGTGCCTTTGGAACAGCAAACCGAATATGCGGTCGAAGATGCCGACATTACCTTTCAATTGGCCCAGCATTTTAGACCTGAACTGGCGGAGGCCAACACGGAGGAGCTCTTCAATACCATCGAAATTCCGCTCTTGCATGTTTTGGCGGATATGGAGTTGGAAGGCATTAATTTGAATCAGGCCTTTCTCAACTCACTTTCTGAAGACTTGGATAATGATATAAGAGATTTGGAACAAAAGATCTATCAGGAAGCGGGAGAGGAATTCAATATTGGCTCTCCGAAACAGCTGGGAGAAATCCTTTTCAACAAACTGAAGCTGGTCGATAAACCGAAGAAAACCAAAACAGGGCAATATTCTACTGCCGAGGATGTGCTATCGTATTTGGCAAAAGACCATGAGATCATTCAAAATGTCCTGGAGTATCGAGGTCTTAGCAAACTGAAAAGCACTTATGTAGATGCTTTGCCAGAACAGGTTGAGGAGGCAACCGGTAGGGTTCATACCGATTATATGCAAACTGTGGCCGCTACGGGTCGATTGAGCAGCAACAACCCCAACCTGCAAAACATTCCTATTCGAACCGAACGCGGGCGACAGGTGCGAAAGGCATTTGTGCCCCGTAATGAAAACTACGTGTTACTTGCTGCCGATTATTCACAAATAGAACTCCGTATCATAGCGGCCCTCAGTGAAGAAACCACCATGATAGAAGCTTTTAAAAATGGGGAGGATATTCACGCATCTACAGCCTCGAAAGTATTCAATGTGCCAATTTCCGAGGTGACCCGAGAACAGCGAAGCAATGCGAAGACCGTGAATTTTGGAATTATTTATGGTGTTTCGGCTTTCGGACTCAGCAACCAGACCGACCTTTCCCGATCGGAAGCCAAAGAACTGATCGACACTTATTACAAGACCTATCCCAAATTGCGGAACTATATGAGCGAGCAAATAGATTTTGCCCGTGATCATGGCTATGTACAAACTGTTTTGGGGAGGCGCCGATACCTGAAAGATATCAATGGCAATAATCAAGTAGTTCGGGGTGCGGCAGAACGCAACGCCGTGAACGCCCCGATCCAAGGCAGCGCGGCGGATATCATTAAAATCGCCATGATCAACATTCATAAAAAACTGGATTCAGGGAATTTCAAAAGTAAAATGCTTTTACAGGTACATGATGAACTGGTCTTCGATGCCTATAAACCGGAATTGGAAAAACTAAAGGTGATGGTACAATCAGAAATGGAAAACGCCTACAAACTGGCAGTACCCTTAGATGTAGAACTTGGAGTAGGAAATGATTGGTTAGAGGCACACTAAGTGTGTTTTGAGGTGGAGCAAAGGCCTGTGCTCTACTCTTCTACATAATCAAAAACCAATTTCTCCATTGTGTTTCTTGGTGTTATGGTTTCGTTGATTACGGTGCGACCGCCCAATAGATAAAACTCGTTGTCATACGTGAAAGAAAGCGCTGCATGTCGTTTCTCTTTGAAAGGCGTAGCCAATTCGCCAAAGGCCTGCTCGGTTAGGTTGAAATAATACAATTGATCTTGAAGGTCTTCTTGCGTGTAGTTTCCTTCCCTATCCACGGTAACCGAGCCTCCTAGACCAAAAATAATAAGGTCGTCTTTTAGGTAAGCAATACCACTTTCTAATGGAAATACTTTATAACTCCCAAGCTTTTCCATGGTTTGGAAGTTTTCAATGAAGCGATATACCGTTAAACCGTCTGTCGTATACAATAACGTATAGAAATTGGGCCCGGAGGCAAATACCGCTTGCGAAATTTCGCCACGCAATCCCGAAACCTCAAATGAGCCGATAGTTGAAACCACATTAGTTTCAAAATCATAGCGATAGATTTTGTCGTTACCATTGGCATTCGAAACAAAATAGAGGTTATCATCAACATAAAAACCCTTGGGGTTAAAAAGTTGTTCGGCTGTAATTACAGGAAGTTCATTCCACTCCAAAGTCTCAAAATCAAACACCCACATTCCACTGAACCCAAAAAGATGCCACTTGCCATTTCGAATAAAACTAATTCCTCCGGCGAACACGCTGGAATATGCCATCTGCGCATCAACTTCAGTCAACAGCTCCCATTCTTTTGAGCTAAAACCATAACGATACGTTTCTCTATTCGCCACCACATAAAGTAGCTTGTTGTGAATTATGTATTGATCGGCCAAATCAAAGGGCGTTTCACCAATTATACTGGTCGAAACAAGATCAATAGTCGTGGTGGGCTCTTCTTCCGGTACGATCGGTGACTCCGAATCGGAGTTGCTCTTAGAGCAACCAAGAAAGAGAATGCTCAAAAAAACGAAAAGAAAATGTTTCATAGGAAGGTAAAAATAGTATCGCTGATTCCTCTTAAAAACGAAAAGCAAGGAACTTTATTTTGATTTCAACCGATATGGGTCATAAATCCCATAGGGTTCTCTTATGAGATAGGGTAATTCGCAGTATTTATAGTCACATACTGACCGTCTTACCTACAAAAAAGCACCTTTCACAACAATATTTTGATTTTTGAGCAGCACAGCGGTAGTTTAGCACAGTTCTTGGAACGTATTCATCATGAAAAAATCAATCATTATATTGTTCGCTATCTTTTTTCAATTGGGCCTCTATTCCCAATTGGAAACTAATCTCCATACTACTTCCTTTTATACGACCTCTCAGGAACCCAAGGTTAAAGTTTTTCCCAACCCTGCTACGAATGTGGTCAACGTACTCGGTCTTAAAAATAGTCCGAAAGCAGTCATTACAATTTCCGACGCATACGGAAATGTATTGTTACAACATCAATGGGAAATAAAAAACCACGCGATAAACATTCCCGTTTCCAATCTAAACCCAGGGATTTATACGATCGCCATCATTTCAGAAGAGCAGCAGGTTCGAGCAAGATTCTACAAGCAATAACTCAGTCGAAAACAAAATTATAGGTCACGGCAAACAAAGGGCTGTTCAAAATAGATAGCTCATACGTACCTAAGGGGCTTCCTAAAAACACATCATCGTCGACCCCCGGTTGCCGCTGTGCGTAATACACATTAAACGGATTTCTTCTACCGTAGAGATTGTAAATGGTAAAAGTCCAATCGCCCACCCATTTTCGATTTGGATTTCGACCGTATTTTATTTTCCAAGAAAAGTCCAATCTGTGATAAGGGCGCAGTCTGGCGTTGTTACGTTCTATAAAAATAGGCACATTGATATCTTCCAAAACAAAAACACTGTTAGCAACGGTATAGGGCCGTCCCGTTTGAGCGGTAAAATTAAAACTCCAGGTGTTGTATTTATCCCCTTCAAAATTAATGGTCCCGTTGAACACATGTGGCCTATCAAAGTCGGAAGGAAACCATTCATTGTTATTGACTCTGTCTGCCAATCGCTCGTTCTGTGAGCGCAAAAGACTTCTGGCATAGGTGTAGTTTAACCAACCATTCAGTTTTCCCTTTGGTTTTTTTACACTGAACTCTACACCGTACGCCTCTCCTTCGGCCTGTACAACATCTCTTTCTAAAAACTCCTCCAAGAAGAAATCTGCTCCTGGCTTGTAGGTCAGATTATTTTCAGTGGCCCTATAATATCCTTCCAAACCAATTTCTACGCTATTGTCAGCTATATTCTTATAAATACCTAGACCATAGGTGTCGCTCTGTTGTGGTTTTATATTCGGGTCAGCGGTTTTCCATCGCGAGGTTGGCAGCGGTGTAGTCGAATTATAAATATTCTGAAGATATTGATTGGTTCTGGCATAGCTCGCCTTTAAGGAAGTATTCGTTCCGAGTTTCAAATTTGCACCAATTCTGGGTTCCAGACTATTATAGGTTTTTACGGCATCCCCTTTTTCAAAGACCGTGGTATTAACGATATCTCCACTCACATCATCGAAGGTCGCTTCCACAAATGGCCCAACAAACACAAAATGGTTGAAACGCAGTCCACCGGATATTGAAAAATCGCTCGTGGGTTTCCAGTTGAGGTTGGCATAGGCAGAAAGCTCATAACTGGTCTCCGTTTCAAGGGTAACGGGGACGATACTATTACCATTCCCTGGATCTAAAGAACCGGGGCGGATCTTATATTGATTTGCTTGGATTCCACCATAATAATCCACCTTTTCGTTCAATGTTTTTGAGTATTCCGAAATAAAACTGGCATAATTGATCGCTGCCTCGTACTCAATTTCGTTGTCACTATCAACTTCTGGAAAAATGGTCTTAGGGGTGTAATAGCTGTACACCAGAATATTTCGAAAATTCGATTCATCTTTGAACGTATGGGTCCAGTTAAGGGTTCCGTTCAAGGTTTGAAAATCGTACTGATTGTTTTCGGCATTGATATTCTCTACCTGAGAAATAAGGTCTAATTGATAAAAATCCTTACTATAAAAACCAGTTAGGGAAATTTGATCGTTTTCCGTGGGCAAGTAAAGTAACTTCATGGTACCATCATAGAAATTGGTCTTGGTGTCTTTCAAGCGCTCGGACATGAGCGGCAACAAAAATCCCGTAAAACCGCCACGGCCTCCAATATTGAGCAGTAGCTTATCCTTGATCAATGGTGTTTCGACATTGAGTCGGCTTGAAACCAACCCCAAACCACCGGATACCTTTGTTTTTTCAACATACGGATTTTTAACTTTTACATCTAAAACCGACGTAATACGACCCCCATATCGTGCCGGAATATTGGCCCGGTATAAATCTACCGTGGAAATCATATCGGGGGTAAAGACCGAAAAAAGTCCGAACAGGTGGGTAGGATTGAACACAGGTGCATAATCGTACAGCAAAAGGTTCTGATCCAAAGAACCGCCCCGTACGGAAATGCCATTACTTACTTCACCGGCATTGTTAACACCAGCGACCAGTGTCATACCCCGTAGCACATCGAATTCACCGACCGCCGCCGGTATTTTTTTCAGGTCTTTTGCATCTAATTGCAGTGCACCCATCTGCGGAGTCTCGACCTGGCTCAATCTTTTTCTGGCGCGAACTACCACTTCTGAGAGTTCTTCCTGAGCCTCTGTCAGTTCCACTTTAATAATTGTATTCCCATTCAGCTCCAAGGTTCGCGTATCGTCACTGAAACCTATAAAAGACACATTGATTTGATATGTATCCGCCGGTAGGCTTATGGAAAAACGACCGGCCGCATTGGTAACGCCTCCACAAGCACAAGGCGTTATGGCAATTTGGGCATCGTCTAAGGGAAGCCCCGTTTCTTCTGCCAGCACTTCAAAAGACAAGGTGTATTCAATAGCTTGGCCATAGCTGGGGTTCGCGAAACAGAAACATAAACATAAAAAACTGATGAGATAAAATGGTTTGGTCATGGTTGTTGATTGATGATTACCGGTTGATCCATCCGTTCGGAGGTATGGCGGTTCTAAACTTGCCTTCTTCACAAGGCGCAAATATGGTGGATCCAGGTGGTACGGGATACACCATAGGGTCTTCTAAAATAATAGCATCTCTCGTTTCCAAAGCTTCCTCTGCGATACCTTCGCGTTCTATAAAAGCGGACGCCACCGAAGTAGCAGTGGCGGTAAATCTGCCAAAAACAAACTCTTCGCCATCGGTAGGATTAAATATATTACCCACCAAAGCCGCCGGGGGAGGTGCATTTAGACCGCTGCTGTTATCAACAATATCCTTTAAGACTTTGTAATACTCATAGGCGGAGGTACTTATAGAGAATTGCTGTACTTCTACGACCATATTCTCATAGGTATAAAGTGGTAAATTACCTATAGGAAGTTTGGAAATGGATTTTCCGTCGGAAAAGGTATCATTAAAAATAGCAATACTTTCCGGGTACCGTATGCGCCAGCAATCGACCTCACAAATATAAAGAAAATAGGGGGTGGTCGTATTCCATCCCAGACATTCATTGTCACGGAAAGCTCCTTCAAAACACTGTTGACAAAAGTCGAGACTTTCATAGGTGCGATAGCTCCAGTAATAATAATTGTCCGTTCCCTGCGGATCCTCTAAACTAACGGCCACTTGATGCCCAGGGATGAAAGTACCCCCTGCTATCTCCCTAAACTCCAATTCAGGATCGTAGGTTATGTCGATTGCCGAAATGGGAATACTTGCCAGTACTTCCTCTGCGGTGGACTCATAGATCTTTCCGTTCGACAACGCTATCCGTAATCTCCAACGTTCGCCCTCCCTAGCAAAGAAATCATCTGGCGGCAGGTACCGCTCCTCCTCTTCGATAAGCGCTACGCTACGACCGTCTTGTTCATTTTCAAAGGTAACGGCAGCTCCCGGTACAAAAGTGACCCGATACCTACCAAACTCAGTAGTGGAGGTATTGATGGTCACAAAGGATGCCCCCATCTGCGTGGAAGCAAAGCCCTCAATAAACAACAACCCATCTTCAAACTGGAATTCAGGTGTAAGGGGATCTGTGCAGGACCACAGCAACAAGGTCGATAACCATACACCAGAATTCCGAATCATAAGTATCATTTTTTTTCTTAAACGCCCCATTCAAAAGTTATTTTTGAAAAAGGATACGACGTTTGTTGATAACAACGTTCTTATCTTATGATTCCATAGTCGTTTTGTTTCAAAACCTATTGGTCTACCCATAATTCAGGACGTATTGCTGTTCGAAACCTAGTTTCGGAACAAGGTGCAAAAGTGGTACAATCCGGAGGAAGCGGACAACCTACCACTGGCTCAAAAATAATTGTCTGTCTTTGTTCCAAAGCTTGTTCCCCAATAAAAGTGCGATCAATAAACAGGCCAGTGGCCGAAGCACCTACCGCAGTAAACCTTCCAAAGACAAACTCCTCTGAATCCTCGGGATTTGACATATTCCCCACCAAGGCGGCAGGTGGCGGAGCATTCAATCCTGTGCTGTTTTCCAGAACATCCCTAAGTACTTGATAATATTCGAAAGCATCCGGACTTATTGCCATCTGCTGTACCTCAACGACCATATTTTGCTTCGTGTATAACAATAAATTACCGATCGGTAATTTGTTCACCGCTTTTCCGTCCGTAAACCGGTCGCTATAGACAGTGATGGATTCCGGAAATCGAATTTGCCAACAGTCGGTCTCACAGGCATAATCAAAATAAGGAAACCCTGCAAAGTTACTGCCCAACGATTGGCACTCCCCTTCCCTAAAAATTCCCTGAAAACATTTTTCGCAAAAGTCGAGGTTTTCGTAAGTACGATAAGACCAATAGTAGTAATTCTCTTCCCCCACAGGATCATCGAAAGAAACCAAAAGCTCATGCCCAGGCAAAAACCTACCTCCCAGTGTTTCCCGGAATTCAAGTTCGGTATCATACCTCACTTCCAAATCAGAAACAGGAATCGGCTGCAAGACATTTTCAACCGAAGACTCATATCGCTTTCCATTGGGTAGTGTAATGTTCAGTTTCCATTGTTCCCCTGGTGCTACCCTAAAATCTTGAGGGGCTACATAGGTGCCCTCTATTTCGTTCAACGCAACTACAGAGCCGGTACCGACATTTTCAAAAGTAACGGAAGCCCCTTCTAAAAAGTTGACGACGTACACCCCGAACTCGATGGCCGATGTACTGATGATCACATAAGAGTTGCCAGGAGTGGTCGTGGCAAAACCTTCTACAAAGACCAAGCCCTCCTGAAATTCAAACTCAGGCTCTATCGGATCGGTACAGCCCGAAAGAAAAACAATAAGGATGCTTAAAAAGCATGGTAAGCGTAACTTGCTATTCATTGGAGAATGGTCTTCCTATAAAGATAGGATACCCCGACCAAAAGTGCTAGCAATTTTCGGTGGAAATAAAAAAATCTCCCCGAAATAGATAAGGGAGATTTAATATTCTAGAAAAAATCGTTTTTATTGCCGGTCGAAAATAGCTTTCGCACCCATCAAGTTGTTTTCATCCAAAAGTTCTGCAGGTACGATCAATTGAGTTGCAGTAAGTTCTATGGTTACGGTCTCTTCGGTCATATCTTCGTTGACGAACGTAAGCTGATCACCCTCCAAACTCCATACCGAACTGCTGGTTTCAACCGTATCCGGACATTCGATCAACAATCCGCTTCCGTCAGGGTTTACATCCCGCCCTGTTTCAGTAAAATCCCGATAACTGGCCGTTACCGATTCGTCAGCTTTAAAATCGAACGTAAGGATATCGCACCCTTGGGCAACGAGCACTTCAATTACATCATTGGCCAATCTTATTTGTTGGTCTGTCTCCACATCATCTATATTCAACTCTGTAAATTCCCAAACACCCACGAGGGAGATTTCCTCTGGCATTTCGGTTGCCCCGTCGCCGTCGTCAGAGGAACAGGAAAACAATAATAAGGAAGCAACAAAAAGTGATAGCATTGCACGTTTCATGGGACTTAATCTTTTAAAGTTCAACCTATGAACGTAAAAATGCTCCTATTATTTTATTTTGCCATAGGAAGCTTCTTCAATCACTTTAATGTCCAAGTTCCAAAATCAGCACACTTTCAGAAAGCACGGAACTCTTTTTTATAGGACCTTGCTTTTTCACTATAGCGATGTTGAGACAGCACAAAGCTTCAAAATACAGGTTTTTTAGGAAATTGAACCAGAGACCGAGGCTATAGCACAAAACGATATGTCGCCTTGACAAGAAATGTATTATCTAGCTTTTGATTTAAGATTTGACCATCTAAATTACTCCCTAAAGAATTCATCGGATCACCGAAGCCGCTTACTCCTTGTGACCAAACAAGAAAAATCTCGGATCCGGGAATGTATTCCCACCGCAAGACCAAGTTCGAACGGAATTGCACAAAGGCAAAGTCGGGATCTTCAAACTCGTAATCAGTGGTGCCATCCAAATTCTCATCTATCAGAAAAGAATCGGAGTCTTGGTTCCTAGCTATTTGATTCGAATTGTAAAGAGTGACCCTTTCGCCCAAATCTTCTGCAATAGCGTTGTTCACGTAATTGAAGTCGGTATAAGTGCCTCTTGAAATAAACGGCTCCCCGTAATACTGAATCGATAGATTCGGATTAAGGCTATAATTAAAACGGATGGCGGTATTAAAAGTTCGTTGATCAATGTTGGCCGTGATGTATCTAGGAGTTCCGTCGAAAGAAGTTTCCGTTACATATTGGGTCTTATTAGGGTTCTCTTCATATTCTGAAGAGACCGACAGGCTAAAGGCATCAAAAGGCTGGTACCGAAAACGAAAAACGTAACGAACCAAGGAAAAATTATCCTGTTTTGCCTGACTGTTTATATAACCTAGGGTGAAGTTGAACTTTTTTCGTTGATCCGATCCGAAAAACAGATAGGCAAAATTCTCCTCTGCCCATCGCCATCTGGGCCCACCTCTTAAAACGGTATTCGAAAAAATTCGTGGTTTGTGCGCAGCCCCGACTTCGGTCCACCAATTATTCCTATAATTGATATAACCCTCCATCTCGTATTGGATGCGATTGTAATTCCCATCAAAATCATAGGAAGTAAATTGCTCAACACCAATCTGCGCCCTTCGGTACCAACTGGTCGGCTTTAAAAATAGACGATTGATTTCTGCATACTGTCGAATATCATCTGCCTGCCGTAAAAATCCGATATCGTTCAATTCAAGCTCAGGCGATTTCCAATTGATCCCCCCGGAGTAACGCCAGTTACCACCACCTGCTTTCCCCGCCTCAAGGCGACCACCGGTTCCCGTTAAGGAAGTTCGGTTTGGGTCTACGGTTACATGACCCGCATCGACCCGTTGAAATAAATGGGTCAACTCTCGCTGGGTATCGGCAATCGCCTCTTTGCTTCCGGTCACATGACTGGTAACCCAATTACCTTCTACATAGTAGTCACGATTTTTCCAATTATGCTTAAAATCAATTCCGGCACTATAGGCCGATCTTCTAAGAAATTCAAGATTAGGCTCCAATCTTCTATTGGTAGCGGTTACGATTCCTCCAAAGTACGAATTGCGATTATTAAAATCTTTTTGAATACGCCCCACTAAATAATTCGTCAAGGGCTCTACCAGTTCTTTTCTACGTTGGCCGTTATTATCGATCTCTGCGAACATATCCCCGGTAATACTTTCCAACAAGCCCAAAGACCAGCCGTTTTTGGTTTTCCCAGAAAATTTGGCCGCTCCTAGAATAGTAGTGTTAATAGGTTGATCTACAAATTCCCCATCCACGGTGGTTGCACTCCCTTGCGGATTACGTCCGATACGGCGACTGTAAAAGAGATTGTCGTTTCCACCGGCAAACCGGTAATCAAAAATATTCTTGTTCTCGATGAAAAACGGTCGCCGTTCTTCAAAGAAGATCTGAAAGCCATCCAAAGCAATGGCACCGGGGTCGGCATCGACCTGACCAAAATCGGGATTCACGGTCAAATCTAATGTAAGATCATTGGTGATACCGATTTTGGCATCTAAACCACCATTCAAAATAAAGTCGTTCCCATCCCTAAAAGGATTACCTTCCTCTTTCTGATAAGTGTCGTACTGGTTTACAACAAACGGTTGAATTTCCAGTTGTTTCTGGGGTTGAATATTCATCAGCCCCCTTAGGATACCGAATTCACTTACCCAGCCCGGAGTGTCTTGGGGAACATGCTGCCATAAAGAACGTTCTGCTGCCCTGAAAAATCTGCGATTCATCTGTAAGCCCCATATTTGCTCTTTCTGTCTTCCAAATTTTAGTTGGCTAAAAGGTATTTTCATTTCAGCGGTCCAACCGGCTTCGTCTATATGGGAAGCCGTGTACCAAATCGGGTTCCAACTGGCGTCCCAATTATCCCCATTCTGGGAAACAAACTCATCGCCCTTAACACCTGCTGCGGATACATTAAAAGAAAAGGCGGTTCGCTTGTCGTTATAGCTATCAATATTTATTTCAATCCAATCCCCTGAAAAATTATCCCGGCGGGCCAAACGCCTCTCTATTTGATCAGGAAGCGAATCATAGCATCGGATGCCTACATATAAATTCTTGGAATCATAAGTAATCTTAAATGCGGTTTGTTGACTTGGAGCCTCGCCGTTGTTGGGATCGAAGACGATAAAGTTACTCGCCCATTCAACAGTTTGCCATCCAGAATCGTCTAAAACCCCATCAATCTCAACAGACCTATCCGGAGTCAGCGGTAAGGTGGTATACGTGCGCTTAGGAACCGCCGTAGTATCTTGTGCCTTTATAAAATGTTGACATGAAAGTAGTGTGAAAAGAACGAGAAAAGCTTCTCTCATAACTAGGTTTGGTTGGTAATTTGGAATAAAGACACTAAAATAAATGCGCTGTTACAGATATGGCAGCTTTTTTCGTTTTTTAACACCTTTGTAGCGAATAAAAAGGGATCAATGAACAACAGAAAGAAATTGACACAAGCCCTAACACCTTTTTCTTAAAAATAATCGGAACTATGCATTTGTATTTCAACTTAATAGTTGTACATTTGCACCCCTCTTTAGGGGATTGAAGCGTTTAATCATTAAATTTAAAGTAGTGGATACACTAAGCTACAAGACAATTTCGGCCAATCGTAAAACTGTTGACAAACAATGGTTATTGGTAGATGCAGAAGGGGAAACATTGGGCCGTCTTGCCTCAAAAGTTGCCAAATTATTAAGAGGGAAACACAAACCTGGTTTCACGCCGCATGTAGATTGCGGGGACAACGTAGTCATTATCAATGCCGAAAAGGTACATTTGAGTGGAAACAAATGGGAAGACAAAACCTATTTGAGATACACCGGATATCCTGGCGGACAGCGTGCGACAACAGCTAGAGAGCTATTGGCCAAGAAACCGGCAAGCGTTGTGGAAAGAGCTGTGAAAGGAATGCTTCCAAAAAACAAATTAGGTGCAGATCTGTTTAGAAACCTAAAAGTGTATGTAGGTACAGAACACAATCAGGAAGCTCAAAAGCCAACGGTATTCAATTTAAAAGAATTTAAATAATGGAAGTTATTCACAAAATCGGGAGAAGAAAAACAGCAGTTGCAAGAGTTTATGTCTCCGAAGGAAAAGGCAATATCACTGTCAACCAACGGGATTTGAACGATTACTTCCCCACTGCTACTTTGCAGTATAAGGTAAAACAACCCTTCGCATTAACCGACAATGAAGACAGCTACGATGTAAAGGTAAATGTATACGGTGGTGGTATTACCGGACAGGCAGAAGCTATTCGCCTGGCATTGTCCAGAGCGATGTGCGAGGTAGATGCTGAGAATCGTACGGCCTTAAAACCAGAAGGATTGCTAACAAGAGACCCAAGAATGGTAGAACGTAAGAAATTCGGTCAGAAAAAAGCCCGTAAGAAATTCCAGTTCTCCAAACGTTAAGATTCAATTGTTCGGCATCTTTTGAACAGGGTGCCAGTTTTTTATAGTATCGAGATTTAATACACAGCTCCTGAATAGTCAGGGCACTTATAACCAAGTTCATTGAAAGTCATCACTCACTGGTGGTGACACGTAGAAAAATTGGTCTAACTTCAAAAAAGACCAATTTCAGGAGACTCCAAACTTGTTTTGGAGCACTGTTAGTTTAGCATCTAAATGGTGAAGGCTTCCCGATATTTCATTGGGATACCGCTTTACCATTGCTATTTCAAAAGAACGTAAACTAAATTAAAAATGGCTAAAAAAGTCGAAGTAAAAGATTTATTGGAAGCAGGTGTGCATTTTGGCCACCTAACACGAAAGTGGAACCCGAACATGGCGCCCTATATCTACATGGAGCGTAACGGAATCCACGTCATCAACCTTTACAAAACCGTTGCAAAATTAGATGAAGCGAACGAGGCACTTAAAAAAATTGCAGCATCGGGTCGTAAAATTCTTTTTGTAGCCACTAAAAAGCAGGCGAAAGACATCGTTGCCGAGAAGGTAGCAAATGTAAATATGCCCTATATTACCGAGCGTTGGCCCGGTGGTATGTTGACCAATTTCGTAACGATTCGAAAAGCTGTAAAAAAGATGGCCTCTATCGATCGAATGAAAAAGGACGGAACTTTTTTGACCCTTTCCAAAAAAGAGCGTTTACAAGTAGATCGTTTACGTGCCAAATTAGAAAAGAACTTGGGATCTATTTCTGAGATGACCCGTTTACCCGGAGCCATCTTTATTGTTGATACCATGAGAGAGCATATCGCCGTTAAGGAGGCCCAAAAGTTAAACATACCCATCTTTGCAATGGTCGATACCAATTCGGATCCAAGGGATATCGATTTCTTGATTCCCTCCAACGATGATGCCTCTAAATCTATAGAAATCATCATGCAACAGGTGACGAATGCCGTTGCAGAAGGATTAGCCGAACGAAAATCGGAAAAACAAGCAGAAAAGGAAGGTGCACAAGAAGCCCCTGCAGCTGCAAAAGAAGCTCCTGCCAAAGAAGTTAAGAAAAAAGTAGTTGTCGAGGAAACTCCAGCAGCAGAAGAAACTGCCGTTGTGGAAGAGGCAGCCGTAGCAGCAGAACCTGTATCGGAAGCCGCCGCAACCGTTGAGGAAACTCCAGCAAAGGAAGAGAAACCTAAAAAAGCGGAGAAGGCGAAAGCAGATGATTTGACCAAAATTGAAGGAATAGGCCCCAAAGCTGCCGAGGCATTGGTAAGCGCGGGACTTGAGACTTATGTAAAGTTGGCTCAGGCCGATGCTGACAACATGAAGGAAATCCTAACCAAGGCCAGTTCGAGAATGGCACATTTAGATCCTACTTCGTGGGCAAAACAAGCGCAAATGGCGGCCGATGAAAAATGGGACGAATTAAAGGAATGGCAAGATAAGGTCAAAGGCGGGGTAGAGTAAATAACCTCAGGGCCTTCGTTCGCTGAAACGGTTACGTGAAGGCGTGATAAGCCCAAAAAGGTATTTATAGGAAATTCAATTTTGATTTCGACGCAAGCGTTGGAGCATTTTAAATCTCGATTATCGAGTAAAACCTAAGAAAAAACAATATCATTATTTAATTGAGATTCCCACATTTGTGGGAATGAAAATAGACGAAGACATGGCAAAGATCACAGCCGCAGAGGTAAATAGATTAAGAAAAACCACCGGTGCCGGAATGATGGACTGCAAGAAAGCATTGGTAGAAGCAGAAGGCGATTTTGATAAGGCAATCGAAATCCTTCGAAAAAAAGGTCAAAAAGTAGCGGCCAAAAGAGCAGACCGGGATTCTTCCGAAGGTGCGGCTATCGCAAAGGTAAATTCTGAAAACACAAATGGCGTTATCATTTCCTTGAATTGTGAGACCGATTTTGTGGCAAAGAACGATAGCTTTGTTACCTTGGCAAACGAATTGGCCGATTTGGCTTTAGGGTACGACAGTAAAGATGCATTTCTTGCAGCCGATTTCAACG
This sequence comes from uncultured Flavobacteriaceae bacterium, assembly GCA_947493175.1. Classification (GTDB taxonomy): domain Bacteria; phylum Bacteroidota; class Bacteroidia; order Flavobacteriales; family Flavobacteriaceae; genus Pelagihabitans. Next base: position 147,208 of record CANLQD010000005.1, read on the forward strand.
GGATGACCGTACAAGAAAAACTGACCGAACAGACGGGAGTTATCGGGGAGAAAATTGAAATCGGTGGTTTCGAAACCCTAAGTGCACCATTTGTAGGCTCCTATATTCATGCGGGCAACAAGATAGCGGTCATTACTGGGCTTTCTGCTGCCGTAGGAGGTGCAGAGGTTGCTGCAAAGGATGTAGCGATGCAAGCAGCCGCTATGAACCCGGTCGCTTTGAACGAGGAAGGTGTTGATCAATCGGTTATCGACAAAGAAATCGAGATTGCTAAAGACCAACTGCGTCAAGAAGGCAAGCCCGAGGCCATGTTGGATAAAATTGCACAGGGAAAAATAAAACGTTTCTTTAAAGACAATACCTTGGTAAACCAAGCCTTTATAAAAGATGGTAAACAAAGCGTAGCCCAGTATTTAAACTCGGTAGATTCGAATCTAGAAGTAATCGGATTTAAAAGGGTGGCTTTGGGGTAACATAATACCAAACTAACCCGCAAAAACCGTCCCGACAAGATTGTCGGGACGGTTTTTTTATGAAGTGGTTTAAGCTTTTTCAATTCGCTAAAAATGATGATTTGTCACCCTGCAATGCAACTCAAAAAGACTTTAAAAGGGCAAGAAATCATGAATTTTCGCTGCAATCCAAAAAGTTTAAACCACTTCTATATCAAAACTCGATACGGTAGTTTAAAAAGGGGATCAACTCTAACTGAAAATTGGTTTCAAGCTGTCCTTCAGAATTATAAAAGACCGTATCAATATTCTCTCTATTGGTAAGGTTTTGTACATCTAACGAAATGCGATGGGCCACCCTAGGGCGGTTTAGTCGATAATAAATACTGGCATCCAATCGGAAATATGAATCAAGCTCCAATGTATTCCTAAGTTGCTGATCAATACGTACCTCCCCGGTCTGATCAAAAAACGCTTGATCCAATGGTGTTGCCCTTTTGCCCCCATTTAATAAGGTACGTGCGTTAACACCTATGACATTGTTCCCTTTTTTACCCACGGTAAATTCTTTTCCCCCTACCACATTAAAGGTATAGTTGTAGTTATAGGCGCTGTCATACCAGTCGCCATCGGCAGCTTTGTACTGGGTATCGTACAATGAAGCGGTGGTCAGAAAATAATATTGTTGGGAAAAGAATTTTTCGAACGTCAATTCCACCCCATAGTTACGCCCCTCGCCGGTATCGGTAAACTCGGCCGGTATAAACTGGCCGTTGAGATAGGAAGCTGTAAAACGAGGGTCCCTAACCACCGCCACCTTGTTCAGGTCTTGATAGTAGGCCTCGACTTTTATATGGCCATTTTTGATAATACGCCAGTCGTGCCCGATGATGTAATGCACGGCCTGCATTAAATCGACCTCGGTATTCGGGGTTCTAAACCCAGTGCCGTCGGGAATCTTGATAAAATATTGGTTCAGCGGCATTCTTCTTGAATGAATCCCGAATCCCGCAGAGAGGGTATGATTGGAATTCACCTTCCATTCGAGTCCCACACGTGGTTCCGCTACAAAATCACTATTCACAGAAAAATAAGTGCCATGGATGCCAAAAGTAGTTGAAAAGTCATTGTTAAAACGGTATTTCGCCTGTACATAGCCCTGTCCCATAGTGCCGTTCCCATCTTCGTTTACCAATTCTGCGCGTTCATCGTTTCCGAAGGCCTCGGTACGTACGTTGTAATTCAAAAGACTTAGAATAGCCCCAGCATTCAAGGTCGTCTTTGCATTGATTTTCTTAGTATAATCGGCGCTGAACCGAAAGGCACTGTTTCTTAAGATATCGCTATCACCAAAGGTGTCCCCCGTTGCCGTATTCCTTTCCTCGAAAACATAATCACTGGCGTTTCCTGAATATGAAAGCCGACCTTCCAGTTTGCTCCCATTTTTAAAGAAATGGGAAAGGGTGAGTCCGGTCATATAGGTTTTTGATTTGAAGATTTCCTCGCTTGCGAAACTACCTTCAACTTCCGGATCTTCATCCTCATCACTAACACCACCAATACCCCAAATAGAGAGATTGGTCTTTTTACCAAGCGGAAGATTAAACTTAACAGACATGTCTTGATAGGTAGGGGTACTCCCTGGTGTTACATCTATAATCTGATTCAGTATAGCAATCGTTGAATAGCGATAATTGATTAAATAAGACCCTCGATAATTTTTGCTAAAAGGCCCTTCGGCCGTCAAGTCGGTTCCCAATACCCCGAACTGAAAAGCATACTCTCCTTTTTCGTTATTACCGTTTCTCAGATTGATGTCGAACACCCCTGAAAGTGCATTGCCATAGGTAGCGGGAAAAGCACCGGTAAAGAAATCCGATTTCCCCAATAGATTACTACTGATCAGACTTACATTGCCGGGTGAATAGCCTTCCTCCGAAAAGTGATTGGGTTCTGGAACCTCGATACCTTCGATACGCCATAGCAGTTGGTTTGGTGCGTTGCCCCGAATGATAATTTCATTACTGGTATCATCGGAGTTGGTTACCCCGGCAAAGGACAAGGCCATTCGCCCCGGGTCGCTTATACTGGCAGGAAAACGTTTGGTCTCTTCGACGCTGAACGAACGGGCACTGACTGTGGCCAACTTATTATTTGGAGTGCTATTATCGGTCGGAGCCACCAATACCACCTCTTCCAATTGATTCAGAGCCTCGGTCAAGTAAATGGTAAGCTCTACCTCCTTCGCCGAGCCTACTAGCACTTCCGACGCCACGAAATCCTCATATCCGATATAGGAAAATGTAAAAGAAGCCCTTCCCACAGGCACATCTTCAATACGGAAGTATCCTTGCTCATCGGAAATAGCCCCTTTAGGCGGATCGATGTTGCGCATCATGACATTCGCTCCAAAAAGCGGAGCCCCTGTCTCTGCGTCCAAAACCGTTCCTTTTACGGTCTGGGTAAGTGTCTGGCCATGGGAAAAAGTGATGGTGGCAATAATTAGAAGAAACGTTCCTTTAATCTTATGATTGATGGTCATTTGCTGGTTTTTTATACTATTTCCAATATTTAATCGAGCAATTTAACATTGGAAACGGTATTATCAATGCTTTAAAACTAGACGTTCCCATAACAACATGGTCCGTACTAGTTATTAGAGACAAATCAATTTGCTCTTGGTTGCATCAGGTTTCGATTTTAAAGATCGAAACTACCTATTTAAAGGAAAACAAAGGTATCATTGGAAGAATTGGGAACAATTTGGGTCTGAAGTCAAAACAGTGACCGCCTGTCAATTTTCAGTTTCCAAACAACAACTCAAGACGAGTTCCTTAAACTAGATTAACGAGCACCATCAAAATTAGACCAAAAGATTAAAAAATAGCATGTGCGAACCAACTAACCCTTAGCATCAAGTAAGGTGCTCATAAGTTGTTCGAACACGGGGATAATACCATTGTCGGTATTGGAAAAAACAACCAATGAGGTATCTAATGCGGGAAAATAACACCAAAGGGTATTGTACCCGGGCATTCCACCACTATGCCATAGCGCTTCCTTTCCAAATATTTCGGTTCGGCTAAATCCGAGGCCGTACCCATCTTTTTTCATATACTCCCATGGCGGTGGCGGCGGAAAATCAGGATGTACATACTTTGCCTCATAGACCCATCTACCATCTTTTACTTTTGCGTAATTCATCATCTGGGTCAATAGTTCTTGGTCGATCAATTCTTCATTGAAAAGTGCTTTTGACCACAGTATCATATCGGGAACATTGGATTTTAATCCTCCAAATGATTTTAAGGCTCCGGCGATGAAAGGAGAAGCGGATAAACTTTTAACTACACTAGAATCATTCTCTTGAGACACCCCATATCCTTTTGCCATACTTTCAAAAGTTTCTTCCCCCTGTACTAAATCGGTACGCGTCATCCCCACGATATCAAAAATATTTTCCTTTACATAGTTACTATAATGCTTACCGGAGACTTGTTCAACAATTTCACCTAAAAGCAAATATCCCATGTTGGAGTACGAATACTCACTACCCGGTTCAAACAAATACACATTCTTCATTTGTTGTAAATACTCATGAGGATGTTCGCTAGTCGTCCAGTCCTCTGGCGTGCTTTCAGGAAGCCCCCCTACCCACCATTCATTGATTCCCGAAGTGTGTGAAAGCAATTGATACAAGGTCACTTTTTCGCCTTTGGGAAAATCAGGAAAGAATTTTACAAGTTTATCTTCCAAAGACAGCTTCCCTTTTTCCACTAATTGACCGATGGCAATTGCGGTAAAAGGCTTGGTAATGGAGGCCAGGCCAAAAACGGTGGCCGTGTCCACTACTCTTCCAGTTTCCATATCCGCTATGCCATAAGCCCCTTGGTAAATCTTCTGGTCCCCAATTTGAATTCCGTAGGCGATTCCGGCAGAATGTCCGTTGGTAACCAATGACTTCAATAAGGAGTCTATTTTTTGAATCTTTACTGTTTCTTTAGAGTTGTCATCGCCATCTATTTTGGTTTTATCCTTACACCCAAATACAATCGATAAGGCCAAGAACAAAAATAGTAGTTGATGTCTTTTCATTTTAAAAATGTTTAGAATAGTATTGCCCGTATGGTCATAAGCCGACCTCACGGACAAGTACGTACTAGTATTTCAAAAAACAACTATTTCGGTTATTTTGCGCGAATGATGATATCGCCGTTCCAAGTCTTAAAGAGCATCTCGGGACCACCTCCATTGATTTCTCCCCGCACCCATTGTTCTAATTTTACCTTATAGGTATCGGATTTTTCACTGGTCTCTACCTGTGTTTTCTGTGGTGCAACGGTCATATCAAAATCAGTTAAGATCTCACCCCTGTCGGTCCTGAGCTTTACATCCGATTTTAGGGTTTTTGGGAAGGTAACATCCAAATCACCGTTAAGGCTGCTAAAGGCCATATTTGCATTCTCGGTGACCGAGTTGAACACTACTTTAATATCACCATTAACGGTATCGACGGATGCCGAACCGTTGACCTGCAACAAGGTAACTTCCCCATTTACATTCGTAATTTCGAATTCCCCGTTCACTCCCGCTACATCGATGTTTCCTTGGTTGATCGTTTTCAACTTTAAGGAACAATTTTTAGGCACTTTGATATCTAAATTAGTGGCCCTGTTAAACTGCTCGTTAATAATCTGTACCACATTATTCTTTTCCTCCCCGCTTATGCTCAATGAACTATTCGAAATTCGTTTCATTCCACTTTTGGGTTTGTCATCTTTATAATGTGCTTTTTTGTTTCCAAAGGAAGCCTTTACAACAACTTCTTTTCCATCATGAGCCGTGACGGATATAGATCCGGCAATCTGTTCTACAATTAGTTTCGCTGGTTGTCCCGGATTGCTCAAGGGAATTGAAAACAGTTCAACACTGGTATCCTGGGCCTTGGCTCCTATTGCGGCAAAGAGCACTATGACGAGGGTGATTTTTATATTTTTCATGGTTTCTTTCTTTAAATTACGTTAATGTGGCCTTTCTGCCTCGCAAGCGGGCAAGGTAGAACCAGTTTTTTATATCTTCTTAAGGATGACATTACCGTTCAAGGTTTCAAAATCATGGAACAAGGCCCCATTGCCTATTTGAACTATGGGTTTTGCCTCAAATTGGTATTTTGCATCCTTCCCTTCACCCGGTTCATTCTTGATGGTCTTGGCATATTGTCCGGCAATATCAAAATCAGTAAACAGTTCTCCATTCATACTCTTGAAGGCGATTTCGGCCGAAAGATCTTCTTGATAGGTGATATTGATATCGCCGTTTAAACTATAGTATGTCGATGATTCTGCAGGGTTCGCGGCATAGGAGATTTTTACTTCCCCGTTAATGGCATGCACTTCGGTCTTACCAGTCACATTATTAAGATCAATGCCGCCATTGATATTGTTTGCCTTTAAATAACTACCGTTCATATTGGCGACCATTACTTCCCCTTGGTTAATGGTTCCGACCGATAATCGGGTGTCTCGGGGAACCCGAACTTTAAAATTTAGTTGATGGTCATAGGGTGGAGCCTCCCAATTGTTACAATCGATAGCCGATAAGTGCCCATTTTTGTATTCCATATTGGGTACTTGGGCATGCAGTACTATTTCCTTGTCTTGGCGAAGCACCTTTACACCGATTTCTTGCTTTCCAAGGGTTAATTTCTCTTCGGTCTTTGCCCAAACAGATTTTTCGACCAAAAGTTCCACAACATTTCCGTCGTATCCTTCCACGGTAATCGAGCCGTTCATATTTTGAACGATCAGTAGGTTTTCACTACTATCCGAGGATGGGAAGGACACTTCCTTTTTAATCTCTTCTTTAAACTCTTTTTTCTGCGCATTTGCACCTTGTACCACGGTAGCTATCGCAACTATGGCACATACTACTACTTTTTTCATTTGATTGTGATTTAATGATTGATGAATAAACCCCGAATAGACGAAGGGCTCGTATTATTTTAAATGATCTGTTCTATAGAATTCTCTAGCTTTTGTTTTACCGAACTGTTCAGCTCTTTGGTTCGCATTAAGGTTTTAAAAGGCTCTATTGATTTTTTCTCCTGTAAGGCTACCATTAGATCGGCCAAAGTAATTTGAACAATAGGGGATTCTTGATGAACGATGGCTTGAATCAAACCCTGTCGAACCAAAGGATTTTCAACATAATTCACCAGTGCTTCTATGGCCGCCAAACGCACGTTCACATTGGCGTCGTTGTTCAAGGTCTGTAACAGCGCTTCTATAACTTTTTTATCTACTTTTTCTATTTTGTTAACCTCATTAACCCCTTGTAATCTCTTATTTGCCGAGGGTTGTTCCAACAAGGTCAAGACCAACTGCTCTCGTACCTGTTCTGTCTCGCCATCAGCGACTACTACTGTTTTTGTTTGATCCATAGACTTATTCATATGCAGAAAATATCCCATGCCCAAACCAATACCTACAAGCAAAATGGCATAGGCCGGTTGCGGGCGCCATAAAAAGTCCCAGAAAGCTGATAAACCTTTTACAAGACGATTTGGTGTTGTCTTTTCTCTTCGTATTTCCGAATGTAGCATTTCAAAAAACCGATCATCCATCTGTTCTGATGGTTCCTTGATCACTACTTCGTCCATCTGTTTCCAGGCATCTTTTAAGCTTTCGAATTCAGATGCATGTTCCGGATGGTCTTTTAAGAACTGTTCGAATTCGGCCTTCTCTGTTGGATCCAATTCTCCGACCAAATACGAGATCATTGTTATTTCGATGGTTGACTTTTCCATAATCTATTTATTATCCAATTGCAGGAATACAGCTCTTAAATCTTTCAGTGCACGATGCGCCCTTACTTTTGCATTCCCTTCACTACACTCCAGTATTTGTGCGATTTCACCAAACTTCATTCCCTTTAATTTACTAAGCACCAAAATTTCCCGTTTTTCAGGGGCCAACATTTGTAGCGCGCGTTCCAATATCGTTTTTTCCTCCTTATCAGTTATTGTCTTCTCAATATCATGACCATCCTCAAGCTTGTATTCCATCGTTGAAACCTCTGTTCGATTCTTTGCTACCTTGTCTTTCTTGAAGTGATCATAGCTCACATTTCTTGCTGTTTTGAACATCCAAGCCGTAAAAGAGCCGTCTCCTGTAAACGTGTGCTTGTACTTAAGCATACGCACGAATACATTCTGCACCAAATCTTCGCTCAAAGAAGTATTCCCGTTCATATTGTAGAAAAAGCCGAATAGTCTTTTCTTATGCCTTTCATACAGTAATCCCAGCTTGTCTAAATCGCCAGATTTTACTTGAAGCATTAATGCGTTGTCGGTCAGTGAGTGCATCGTTTTATTGGCTGTTCAAAAAGGTAAACTGCGGTTTTTGGGAATGGTTACAAAAAGTAGTTAATTTTTTTTGAATCCGATTTGAAACAAATAGTGATCACCTTATTGCAAGGCAAAGACCTAAAACTAAAACTGAGCCCGTTCCAAACCGACGATAGCAGTATTGAACCAGACACATACGTTATCTGATTGGAACCATCCTCTCCTGATCGCAAACATCAGGATGTAACAGACCTATTTCCCATATCGTTTTTCAGGTTATCAAAAATGGGGTTCCCATACACAAAAAAAGCGGCACTGAAAATAGCACCGCTCTGTCTTTCTTTAAGGTTATCAGCCTAGCCCTTCATCCAAGCCTTTCGGAGGTTTATCTGTGTATCGCTCGCATCTTCCATGGGAGCAAGTTTAGTCACATTTACAGTAGGGGCGCCAACTTGGCCCGTAAAGGTCAATTCCTCTGCGTCGCGCTCCACCACCATCGTAATTTCGGTTTCGGGCGTCCAGCCAAAACTTTGACCGATAATAGGTCGTATGGCCTCCAAATTAATGGGTGTACCATTGATACTTTTAATTACATCCCCACCCTGAACACCCAAGGTTGTAAAAAAGCTATTCAATTCTATCCCCTTACGAACAAAGATGGCATTGTCATTCGCTTGATCTACGTCGATAAACGGAACATCACCTTGAAGAAAATAACCTGTCTGTTCTTCTTGGGTAGCCGTCGTTAAGCCCACTTTTGAAAAGTACGTACCATAATCGATCGGGGTATTCCCAATAACATGGGTGACAAAGAAACTTCGTACTTCGGGAAAGGTCATCGCAACAATCTCATCGATTAATTTCTCATCTTGAAAAGGTGTCATATCCCCATACTTCTTAGAAAGCTCCTTCATTAACCAAAGCACGCCTTTCTCTCCATTGCTCCATTCCCTGAGCATGATATCTAACACCATGTTGATCAGCGTACCCTTTTCGTACACATTCGCATAATTATCTTTATAGGGTTCTTCTAAAATATTCCTGCTCATCTCGGTAAAAGACATCGCATCATCATAGGATTTGGAATTGCCGACCTTATCCATAATTCTTTTGTAAAACTCAGCCTCATCAATCAGCCCTTGCTGAATTTGAAAAAGGTTAGCGAAGTACTCCGTGGTCCCCTCATACATCCATAAGTGTTGGGACATCTTAGGATCATTGAAATCAAAATACTGAATTTCCTCCGAGTGCACGTTCAATGGAGTTACGATATGAAAAAATTCGTGGGAAACCACATCGATCATGGCTTGCTCCAAAGCTTCTTTTTGCATGACCTCGGGAAGTACCACCACTGTAGAAGTATGATGTTCCAAGGCGCCAAAACCATTGGCATCTTGTTCCATCGTAGAGAGGTACAATAAAATATTGTATTCATTAGTGCTATCGATGTCTCCCAAAAAGGTTTTCTGAGCCGACATCATTTTCTCCATGGATTCCCTAATACTTGCGGCGGTGTATATCCCATTTGGCGAATATACGCTCAATGTTACCTCGATATCGTTGATCTGAAACGTTTCGGTATTGGGCTTCGCATACATAATCGGGTTATCGATCACCTCGAAATACCGACTGGCCTGGAAAACATCTTTGGACGGATCGGCAGTCTCCATGGCCTTTTCGATAAGGGAGGTGGTGGATACTAAATCTGCCGGTTTTACAATGGTTATTTCATAAGGCACCTCTTTGAGCGCATCAAAGTACCCTACAAAACCATGAAGGTTCAATACATAATTCTCCCCTGCCTTGATATTCGTACCAGAAGGAGAAAACACTGCTTCTTGAACCTCATTTTCGGTATCATAGGTATCGTTCACCCAATAGGTGACCTTGTCTAACTTTTTTCCCTCTACGATGTTCCACGTATTATCGTCTATTTTGGAAACCGTCAATTCATTTCCATCATAATCCAACGCTTTGAAATCCTCGATATACTTTCCGTAGTTATCCGAACTATAGGTACCCGGTACGGTCTTGGGGATAAAAAAGGAAATTGTATCGTTCGTAAAGGCTCCTGGGTCGAGACGTACCATCACCTTGTCATCGACCACTTCAACCAAATTCAATTCGGTCAAAATAGGAGTCTTATCAGCCGTTACCAAGGTTTTGGACGCACCACAGCTGATAAGCAAAGAAGCAGAAAGAAAAACAAGCAATGATTTTTTCATAATACTAAATATCAGTTTAATAGCCCGCAAGATTACTAAAATTAATGATCTTAACACCAATTATTTACAATAAATTAGGGATTGGATTGCCAGACAGGCGCTTCTATTTGGCATAACTTTTTTTGATTATTTTTGTTGGGAATTAAAAACGGACCATGTACTATAAACGAATACTTTTGAAGCTCAGCGGAGAAGCTCTTATGGGAGAAAAGCAATACGGAATCGATTCCAAAAGGCTTGCCGAGTATGCCGATGAGATCAAGCAGGTAGTCGATAAAGGAATAGAGGTGGCCATTGTCATCGGTGGGGGAAACATTTTTCGTGGATTGGCGGGTGCGGCGACCGGAATGGATCGGGTGCAAGGAGATCATATGGGGATGCTGGCGACCGTCATCAATGGATTGGCGTTACAAAGTGCGCTGGAATTAAAAGGAGTAGAGACCCGTTTACAATCGGCCATTAAAATTAACGAAGTTGCCGAACCCTTTATACGCAGGCGGGCTATGAGACATCTGGAAAAAGGACGGGTGGTCATCTTCGGTGGTGGCACCGGAAACCCTTATTTTACTACGGATTCTGCCGCTGTGCTAAGAGCAATTGAAATCGAGGCCAATGTGATTCTCAAAGGTACACGGGTAGATGGCATTTACACTTCGGATCCCGAAAAGGATGAAAACGCGACTAAATTCGACACCATTTCATTTCAGGATGTTCTGAATAAAGGTTTGAAGGTGATGGACACGACTGCCTTTACCCTAAGCCAAGAGAACGAGCTTCCCATTGTGGTATTCGACATGAACAAAAAAGGCAATTTGCTCAAAATCGTAGATGGACAAAATATTGGTACTGTTGTAAATATGTAGTTGCTTCGACACATCATTGAAGCCTTATGTATTTCAAAGGTGCCTTATCATAAAACAATTATTTCATATGAACGAAGAAATCGATTTTATACTTGATTCGGCCAAAGAATCAATGGAAGCCGCCATCGTACACTTGGAAAAGGAATTCATGAAGATACGGGCGGGTAAGGCGAGTCCGGCCATGCTTTCCTCTGTAATGGTCGAATACTATGGCTCTCAAACCCCTCTTTCACAGGTTGCAAACGTCAATACACCCGATGGGCGTACCATTACGGTACAACCTTGGGAAAAAAGCATGTTGGCCGAAATCGAAAAAGCTATTATGAATGCCAATCTAGGTTTCAATCCTATGAACAACGGAGAGACGGTCATCATTAATGTACCCCCTTTGACCGAGGAACGAAGGAGGGAGCTGGCCAAGCAGGCCAAGGCCGAGGCAGAGCATGCAAAGGTAGGGGTACGCAATGCACGTCAGGAAGCAAATAAAGAAGTTCGAGGATTGGAAGAAGCTTCGGAAGATTTAAAAAAGAATCTGGAAACCGACGTTCAAGAGCTTACCGATACATACAGCAAAAAAATTGATGATTTCTTGGATGCCAAGGAAGCCGAGATTATGAAAGTATGAGTTTTTGTCTTTCTGAAAAAACATCAAAAAAACGACTGTTCGGGTCGTTTTTTTGATTCTTGCTATTTTCTAGGCCTATCAAAGCAAAGGTTCAACCTCGTTAGCCGATTTAAATCGCCCATCTTAGGAACACAAGCTAGCATTGTATACCTTTGCCGGGTTTAAAACGTAAGGCCAAAAGGTCCGTTTTTTAAACAGGTCCTATTTCGGACTTGTTACACCTAAGATATTTTACACCTCGTATTAGAGGTCTTTTAAATAATGGTAGCGAAACTCACACAAGGTTTTTGGGCAAAAACAGCCCGCATCATTCTACGAAACAGGGTGCTTATCTTGTTATTGGTAACGGCCATGACCGTTTTTTTAGGCTTTCAATGGGAGAACATGCGTTTCTCGAATTCCCAGGCCAACCTTTTACCTGATGACCATCCTATTAATCTTGAATATCAATCTTTTCTTCAGCAATTTGGGGAAGAAGGCAATGCCATCGTTTTTGCTATTCGGGACAGCGCACTTTTCACACCGCAAAACTTTAACCGTTGGAACAAGTTTAGCAAACAATTGCTCGCTTTTCCCGAAGTTGATTTTATCGTCTCTACCGATAATTTGAAAGAACTGGTCAAAGATCAGGAAAAACAGGAATTTGTTCTAAGACCTTTAATTCAATCCGAATTACGTACCAAGTCAGAGGTAGACAGCATTAAGAACCACCTTTTCAATGACCTACCGTTTTACGACAACCTGTTATTCAATGCCAAAAGCGGTACCATTCGTACCGTAGCCAATTTGGATAAGGATATCGTTAATACATCGGTTCGAAAAGACTTTATCCTAAAAGAGCTTCAAAATGCAGTTACCAGTTTTGAGGAGGAAACCGGTATGGAAGTGCATGTTTCGGGCATGCCCTACATACGCACAAAAAACTCCCAGAACATCATAGATGAGATCGGCAAGTTTATTCTGGCCGCCTTGGGAGTTACCTCATTGATTTTCTTTTTCTTTTTCCGAAGCTTTCGTGCCACCTTCATATCAATGTGTGTTGTCATCATAGGGGTCATGTGGGCTTTTGGTATCCTGGGGCTGCTTCAATATGAAATTACCGTTTTAACGGCCTTGATTCCCCCTTTGATTATTGTTATAGGTATTCCCAATTGTATTTTCCTCATCAACAAATACCAACAAGAGGTAAAAAAACATGGAAATCAAGCTTTGTCATTGCAACGTGTCATTACCAAAATAGGGAATGCCACGCTGATGACCAATGTAACTACTGCATCCGGGTTTGCTACGTTCATTATTACGGATAGCAAACTCCTAAAGGAATTCGGTATCGTTGCCTCCATCAATATCATCGGTATTTTTATACTCTCATTGCTCATCATACCTATCGTTTATAGCTTTATGTCGTTGCCCAAAAACAAACACTTACGACATCTGAACAAACGATGGATAGACACTTTTGTAAATTGGATGGAACGTATTGTTCGCGAGCGGCGTATTAGTGTCTATGTGGTTTCCCTGATTCTCCTTATTGCCAGTATCATTGGCATCTATCAAATTCGAATATCGGGGAGTATCATTGAGGACATGCCAAAAAATGCCGATTTTTTTAAGGACATCCGTTTTTTCGAGGAGGAGTTCGACGGCATCATGCCCGTTGAGATTGTGGTGGACACCAAATCTCCCAAAGGAGTTTTGCGATCGGCGAACCTGAAGCGAATGGACCGTCTGGGTACCGTTATCGATGAAATTCCTGAGCTTTCAAAACCGGTTTCGGTGGTGAACCTGGTCAAGTACTCCAAACAAGCCTTTTACAATGGCATCCCCAAGTATTACCAGTTGCCAACCTCACAAGAGAACACCTTCATCATGGATGTAGCCCGAAAATCATCGGAGAATGGGAATATGCTGCAATCCTTTGTCGACAGTACCGGCCAAACAGCACGGATTACTACCTTCATGAAAGATGTGGAAACCGAACGTATGGAGGCCATAGAAAGCGAACTGAACGAAAACATTGCGAAAATCTTTCCTCCAGAACGGTATAACGTCTATATGACCGGAGGAGCACTTATTTTTCTAAAAGGAACCAAATACCTTGTAAAGAACCTGATTTTATCCCTCGCCTTGGCCATAGGCCTGATCGCATTGTTCATGGCCTATTTATTCCGTTCATTTCGAATGATTATCATTTCTTTAATTCCAAACCTACTACCGTTGGTGATCACTGCCGGGGTTATGGGTTTTGCAGGAGTTCCGATCAAACCCTCGACCATTTTGGTTTTTAGTATCGCTTTCGGTATTTCGGTAGATGACACCATCCACTTTTTAGCGAAATATCGACAGGAGCTGACCGCCAATCGATGGCGTGTGAAAACTTCGGTATATGCCGCTTTGAGGGAAACGGGGGTAAGCATGTTCTACACCTCCATCGTACTGTTTTTCGGATTTTCGGTATTTGTCATATCTAATTTTGGAGGTACGGTAGCCCTTGGCGCCCTAGTGTCGGCGACCTTGTTGTTCGCGATGCTTGCCAATCTTATACTGCTACCCTCATTATTGCTATCCCTAGAACGCGCTATTGCCAACAAGGAAATTCTTAAAAAACCACAGATCGATATTCTTCCGAAAGAGGAAATCAATCCGAATGACGAAGACTAAGTACTGTCAGCACCAAACTCAAAAGCGGGTGTTCTATCCAGTGCCTGTAGAGAATAGTGCGTTTTTCCCTTTTAAAATATCTCGGATACAAAACAAAAAATAGGCTCAAAAACCTATCTTTGCCCTTTTAAATTTGAAGCCATTTATCATGCAGTCGACCCCTATTAAAAAAGTACTTTCCAATGAACCGCTTTCACAAGAAGTAATTGTTAACGGGTGGGTCAAAAGTTTTAGAAACGACCGATTCATCCAGATCAACGACGGCTCTACCCTACAGAATTTGCAATGTGTCATAGAGGCTGATGGATTAGGGCCAAATGTTCTAAAACAGATTACCGTCGGTGCGGCATTAAAAATTACGGGGACCCTAGTCGAAAGCCAAGGTCACGGACAACGCGTAGAGGTGCAGGTACGTGATATTTTTGTGCATGGTCTCGCCGATTCTGAAGAGGTAAAACTAACGGTATTGTCCCCGAAAAGACATTCATTGGAATTCTTACGATCGCAAGCTCATTTAAGAGTGCGAACCAATACGTTTGGTGCCGTAATGCGCGTTCGATCAGCACTCTCATTTGCCATACATGACTATTTCAATAAAAATGGCTTCTACTATTTTCATGCGCCGATCATAACCGGTTCCGATGCGGAAGGGGCGGGCGAAATGTTTAGGATCACCACCTTAGATCCCAAACAACCTCCACTCACCGAAAACGGGGAAGTCGATTACAAGCAAGATTTTTTTGGAAAAGAGACCAACTTAACCGTATCTGGGCAGTTAGAAGCAGAGGCCTATGCCATGGGATTGGGCAAGGTCTACACCTTTGGCCCAACCTTTAGGGCCGAAAACTCGAACACCTCAAGACATTTGGCGGAGTTCTGGATGATCGAGCCCGAAATGGCATTTTATGATTTGGCCGACAACATGGATCTTGCAGAGGACTTTATCAAAAGTGTGCTGTCCTACGTCTTGGAACATTGCAGGGAGGATCTTGAATTTCTGCAAAAACGACTGCTAGACGAGGAAAAAACCAAACCACAGGCCGAGCGCAGCGACATGGCCCTTATCGACAAGCTACGTTTCGTTGTTGACAATAGTTTTAAACGGGTTACCTATACCGAGGCCATCGATATTCTTCGAAATAGCAAACCCAACAAGAAGAAAAAATTTAAATACCCTATCAATGAGTGGGGAGCCGACCTCCAAAGTGAGCATGAACGTTATTTGGTGGAGAAGCACTTTAAGTGCCCCGTGATTCTTTTTGACTATCCGGCAAAAATAAAGGCATTTTATATGCGTTTAAATGAAGACGGCAAGACGGTACGGGCTATGGACATCCTATTCCCTGGAATCGGTGAAATTGTTGGTGGCTCACAAAGGGAAGAACGCCTCGATGTGCTACGACAAAAAATGGATGCCTTGGAGATTCCGGAGGAAGAACTTTGGTGGTACCTAGACCTACGAAAATTTGGAACCGCGGTACACAGTGGTTTTGGCCTTGGTTTTGAAAGACTGGTACTTTTCGCTACCGGCATGGGAAATATAAGAGACGTAATTCCCTTCCCTAGAACTCCACAAAATGCGGAGTTTTAAATCGAATTCTGTAACTTTATCAAGAGTAGGAACCAGAGACCCCAATGCTAAAACAACATCTACAGTTTAAATTATCCCAAAAGCTATCGCCTCAGCAAATACAGCTGATGAAGCTCATACAATTGCCTACCCAAGCGTTTGAGCAAAGGCTAAAACAGGAATTGGAAGAAAACCCGGCACTTGAAACAGGCAAGGAAGATAGCGATAGCCTAGAAGATGATTTTGCTGACACCTATGAGGATGGCGATGACAACGAAAGCATCAATACCGAAGATATTAATATCGACGATTACCTCAGTGATGATGAGATTCCGGATTACCGCACCAAAGCCAATAACTATAGTGCCGATGATGATGAGAAAAGTGTTCCCTACGCAGCGGGCATCTCATTCAATCAGTATCTCCTAAATCAACTGAATACGGTGTATCTCAGTGATGAGGAATGGAGTATCGCGGAGTTTTTGGTCGGGAGTGTCGATGAAAGTGGTTACATCAGAAGGCCCATTAGCGATATTTTGGACGACCTTGCTTTTACACAAAACATTTACACTGAGGAACAGACCATTTTGAAGGTTTTAAAAATCGTTCAAGATTTGGATCCGCCGGGTGTGGCAGCACGTTCCCTGGAAGAATGCCTGCTGATTCAGCTACAACGAAAAGAGTCTACTCCGAGCGTAGATTTAGCCATCGCAATTCTTGAAAAATCTTTTGACCACTTTACAAAAAAACATTACAAAAAACTCATTCAAAGACATCATATTTCGGAAGAGGAACTGAAAGAGGCCATATCCGAAATCGAGAAGTTAAATCCGAAACCCGGGGGCTCCTATGCGGGTAACAACAAGATGATAGAGCACGTAGTTCCAGATTTTTCGATACGAATCGTTGATGGGGAATTAGAACTTTCACTAAATGGCAGGAATGCCCCTGAACTACATGTGTCCCGGGAGTACAACAATATGCTGAAAGGGTATAAAGATTCGAAAGACAAGTCGAAATCCCAAAAAGATGCGGTATTGTTCATCAAACAAAAATTGGACGCCGCGAAGTGGTTCATCGATGCTATTCGACAACGACAGCAGACCTTGTTCATTACCATGAATGCCATTATGAATTACCAGAAGGAGTACTTTTTAACCGGAGACGAGCGAAATCTTCGCCCTATGATCTTGAAAGATATCGCCGATGAAATCGATATGGATGTCTCGACAGTATCCAGAGTAGCTAATAGTAAATATGTAGACACTCCTTATGGCACTAGGTTGATCAAAGACTATTTCTCTGAATCGATGAAGAATGAACAGGGAGAGGATGTATCGACCACTGAAATCAAGAAGATTCTCGAAACCGTCATTTCCGAAGAGGAAAAGAAAAAACCACTGACAGACGATCGCCTTGCCGCCATACTCAAGGAAAAAGGATATCCCATTGCAAGAAGAACGGTCGCCAAATATCGGGAACTACTGGGAATTCCGGTCGCTCGGCTTAGAAAACAGATATAATGAAGCTGTTTTTAAAGGCAATCTCTTATATATTTCATCCGGTCTTTATTCCCATAGCAGGAACTCTGGCGTATTTTATGATTACCCCGAAGTATAGTCCGCTAGAACTCCAAAGTGGCAACATTCTTCCCATCTTTATTTTGACGGTCATTATTCCGATCATCTCTTATCTTATTCTGACCAATATTGGTGTTGTAAGCTCTGTTTTCTTGCCCAATGCACAAGAAAGGCGCTATCCGCTATACATCATGATCGTACTGTTACTCATGGTACTTTACAAAGTAATACCTAACAACTATACCGTTGAGTTGTACTACTTTTTCGTAGGCCTCATCGGTGCTTGTGCGGCTACATTGGCCCTATTATTCTTCAACTTCAAAAGTAGCCTGCACGTTACTGGCATGAGTAGTCTCTTTATGTATTTGATTTGTTTAAGTGTTCATTTTGAAATCAATATTACGATTGCCCTAGGCTTTTTTGCATTTGCTACCGGTATCGTAGCTACTTCCCGACTGTACCTCAATATGCATAACAAGACAGAAGTGGTCATCGCGATGCTCATTGGCGCCCTTTCCCAATTGTTGACCATTAAATACTGGCTCTAAATACCTTGCAAATAATAGACAAACCTTTTTCGGTCGAAAACTATCTCTCGCGCTATAAGAGGAAGAGGTTTTCTGCAATTTGCTGATGACCTAGGATTTACCCACCCATCATGAGACGAAAAAGGATTGAGCGAGTGGATTGCACGGAAACAGAAAAATTGTTTTTCGGTATTTATCCATTATTCAAACCACATTCCCAAGTCGGGGAGCTATTTTAGGTTCATGAACGTATCTCCTTCATAGGTCGTATAATTGATTTTCAAGGTTCCGATGGTGCGTAGTTCCTGCTTAATATCATTGATCAGTCCCATATTGGCCTTTCTGTCGACTTTCAAGGAGATGGTCACAAAGGGTCGGAGTTCTTCTGGCATCTTTGCCAACCTTTCTAGGATATAGGGGCCTACGTCCGACAAATTCGCAAACTTATCATCGAGTTGAATCCTCGATTCAGTTCCCAAAGCCCCTACAAATTGGTCATTAGGCCCCCCTACATAGATAGAAATGACCCGGTCTTTCTTTTCCAGTCGCTTCACTTCAGTGGCATTCGGTAGCTCGTTCTTTACTTTTAGGGTATCATCTTTCATGACTGTTACGGTCATAAAAAAGAATAGGAGCATAAAAACAATATCGGGTAACGAAGCGGTGGATACTTCAGGCCGGTCGGTGGTACTTTTTCTAAATTTTGACATGTTGATTGGGTTTTTTATTGTTGTGAGGGTTCCAAAATATTCAGGGGATACAATTCTCGAAGATGTTGTATTCTTTTTTTCAATTCGACCTTGGTTGCCGACAAGGTCTTAGGGTCTTGATACTGTCTTTCCATATCGGTATAATCTTGCTGATACAATCGTTGCCCTTCTCGGTTGCGGAGCTCATTATAGGCTCCGACCAGTTCGTTCTGCACCGCTACATACATACCATATTCAGTCTCTCGTTGTGTTTTAACAAGTACGATGGCCTTCGATGGATTATCAGACGATGTAGCATCACCAAGCCCTTTGCAATGACCACAGTAGCCGTCATCGTGTTCCGAAGCCCCTCCATTATCAACGAATGCCTTTGTAATGGTTCGTAGGTCTGTGATTTCGGTTAAATCACCTTCAACCATTAAACGACCGGCACCATCCAACAATACCGATAAAATGTTCTTCTCTTTATGTTCTATGACAATAGGCTCTTTCTGAACTGGCGGCAGTTTGCGATCTATTCCTGCTTCGGTCTCAATGGTGGTGGTTACCAAGAAAAAAATGAGCAATAAAAATGCAATATCAGCCATAGAGCCGGCATTCACTACGGGTACTGGTATTCTTCTTCCCATACTTCACAATTTAAAATTAGACAATAGTGGTACCATGCTTAAAAAAAGCGGCATTCATTCATTTTTGGGGTATGTAAAAGTTAAACAAGGCTGCGAACACAGCTTGCTTATAGGAAGGTGGTGGTGTTAAAAAAATATCAAAATTCGTGCCATCGTAGACTAGAGTAAAAAAAGCAAAAAGTCGTTAGAGAATATAAAAGATAAAGCCTATCCTAAGGGGGCGTAAACCTATATCATCTCCATTTACCTGCACACCATTGTTGAAAAGGTTATTCAGCATGTAATAGGCATGCACATTGAAACTATCATACCCAAGGTTCAGGGAAATTCCGTATTGAAACTCGCGTATATCGGTGTTATTAAAAGTTATTTTACCGGTATCTGACACAAACTTAGATCGTGCCCCTAAGAGGTATCCCAATTTCAACCCTGCATAAATCCGATAAAATCGATACTCGGTGGCGGTAGAAGTACGCCAACGAAACTGAATCGGCATTTCCACCAGATGGGTCTCTATCTTACTACGTCTAAATCCGTCTCTATTACCATCAATTTCATAGGTAATACCGTCTGGGGTTTCGGCCGCTATCAAGTCTGAATAATAGGAGTACAGCCCATACCCCAATCCTATTCCCAATCCCGCTGTCCTATCACGATTTAAGGGAATGTCTTTTATAAAACCTCCCTGCAGACCATAAGATAAATTACGTTGGCTCAAATCTCCGGGTTGTTGCAGCAAAAAATTATAGGTAACCCCTAAATAAAACTGATCTTCCAAATAGCGATTATCAATAACCAATGAATCTTGGACCTCTTGAAGCTCTTGGGCATGAACAGACAATGAAATGAGAAGTGTAGCGCCTACTAAGAATGACTTCATAGGTGTAAAGTTACGCAGTAAATCATATTAACGCCATTTTAGCTTTGAAATCGTGTATACAAAAACTGATTTTTATTTGGTCAAAGTGACAATCACAGAATAGGGAGCGCCACGGTACTTTCTTTTGAACAAAGAGCAGGTAACAAGAAACCATTAATCAGTGCAATTACAGAGCTGAAATGGTATAAGACAACCTATGACAAGCAATCGTATTAAACGCAATGCCCCATTAGAGCAGCATATAAAGGAGCTGATTATCTTATTTAGGCCACCACAAAAAAATGCCCCAAATAAGAATTTGGAGCATTCATTAAGTTTGAAATATATAAATTTTCTCACTGAATATTTCTGAAGGCGTCACCCTCATAGGTAGTATAGTTTACCTTCAATGCATTCACTTTACGCAGTTCTTGCTTTATATCACTTACCAATCCCATATTGGCATTCTTATCTACTTTTAAACTGGTAGTAAGTACATTTTGAAGTTCCTGTGCCTTTTTAGCCCTTTCCATCAAAATGTAATCTCCCACTTCTGTAGGACCGGCAAACTTATCGTTCAACTGTATTTTAGGCTCCGTACCAAAAACCTTTTGATATTCTTGGGTAGGTGGCCCCACGTAAATCGTGATAACTCGATCTTTCTTCTCGAGTTTTTTTATTTCACTTGCGTTAGGCAATACGTTTTCCACTTTTAAACTACTGTCTTTCATCACGGTAACCGTCATGAAAAAGAATAAAAGCATAAACACGATATCGGGCAAGGAAGCCGTTGAAACTGCGGGCAATTCTCCACTTTTTTTCTTCGCAAATTTAGACATAATACTTGTTATCTGTTTGTATGCTTTTTATTAACTACCAGAACCGCCAGAGGAAGAGGTTTCTGCTTCGGAAAGCTTCTGAGGAAACATCTCTTGAATCTGAGTAATCTTTTCCTTTAGTTCTTCCTTCACGCTTGCGGGCGTCTCTTGCTTTATGTATTCCGCTTCCATCTCGGTAAACGGACGCTTAAACATACGTTCGGACTCCCTATTCCTTAATTCATTATACGCTCCTACCAGTTCGTTTTGAACCGTGATATAGGTACCGTATTTGGTCTCCCTGTCATTTTTAAGCGAGATAATCGCTTTTGTTGGATTATCCGACGAACTCGCATCTCTCTTTCCTTCACTACAATAATCACAGGAACCGTCCCCGTTATTCTCCAAAAAGGCCATGGCCTTTTGTCTGAGGTCTTTCAACTCTATCAAATCCCCATCAGCAAGTAATTGACCATTCTTGTTGATATTGACTTGGAATATGTTCTTCTGCTTAATGACCACGTCGGTCTCTGGTGGCTCAATTGGCGGCAACATACGGTCCAAACCAGCATCGGTCTCAATCGTTGTGGTCACCAAGAAAAAGATAAGCAATAGGAATGCTATATCCGCCATGGATCCCGCATTTACTTCTGGTGCTCCTGCTCTTCTAGGCATATTATACGTTTTTATTTACCAACTAGTTTCTTCAACGAGGGAACTACCATCAATACGATAGCAACCGCCGCAAGAATGAAAAAGATATACAATCCCATTCCTATTTTCTTCACCGTACTTTCGTCGGACATTTCCATGTATTGCGGATCCACATCGGTTCCACTCGACAACACATAGGATATGATCGCCACCAAGGCAAATCCTCCGATTGCAAATAAGGTTTTTTTCAGACCTTGTGGATTAGAGAACATATTTTTCAATGCAAAACCGAGGCTAAAGATAACTGCTCCGGCCAACAATAAATAGGTAATCCAAAACATTGCATTCATGGCACCACTCTGTGCAGCCTCTGCCGGTGGCATTTCAGAATCCGGTAACATAAACCAAAGTACCGCACCTATCAACCCTACCGCTATCAAAGCTATTTTTACAATCTTATTCATCTTTTATGGTTTAGGTGCGCGATTTATTTTTTGTGATCTACCAACATATCGATAAGCGAAATAGAAGAATCTTCCATATCGTTTACGATGCTATCAATTTTAGCAATGATATAGTTGTAGAAAATCTGCAGGATAATCGCTGTGATCAAACCAAATACGGTAGTCAATAACGCCACCTGAATATCACCTGCAATCAAAGAGGCACTCAAGTTACCAACAGCAGCAATTTTCTGGAAGGCCTGGATCATACCGATTACGGTTCCCATGAAACCAAGCATGGGTGCAATTGCGATAAACAAAGACAACCATGACACATTTTTCTCTAATTGACCCATCTGAACACCACCGTAAGCAACAACCGCTTTCTCGGCAGACTCAATGCTCTCACCAGCCCTATCCAAACCTTGGTAATAAATAGAAGCAACAGGACCTTTTGTATTTCTACACACTTCCTTGGCAGCTTCTACACCTCCAGAGGCCAATGCATCCTCAACTTGTTGCTTTAACTTTCCGGTATTGGTACTTGCCATATTCAAATAAATGATTCTTTCAATCGCAACGGCAAGGCCTAATATCAAACAAAGCAATACGATACCCATAAAACTGGCACCACCTTGGATGAACTGCTCTTTCAACACTTGCGTAAAACCTTTGGACGCTTCTTCCGTTCCTTCCTGAAACATCGTTGCAGCAGTAGTCATGGCGTTTACCGTATTTGTTCCCAGGATAAACACACCACTCACAGCTAGGGTAGAGAATAATTTTTTCATTTTTTTCAAACTTAAATTAGTTAGTTAATAATGCTAAAGATAAAAAAATTTCGCAATAATGAAAGCAAAACCTTCGCAGAGAGGAAGGGATTCGAACCCTCGATACACTTTTGGTGTATACACACTTTCCAGGCGTGCGCCTTCGACCACTCGGCCACCTCTCTAGTCTGACCTTTTTAAGGGTTGGCCAAATAACAAAAAAAATATTAGTTAAGGAAATTAATACGGTAAATTTTACGACATCTCTCCTCTTAGGGAGGTTTCAAAGACCGTTTTGAACGACTTACCGGAAACACCCGCCCCTAAAAGATACATGAGTTTTGTGATGGCTGCTTCGGTAGTAATGTCATTACCGCTGATTACCTGCAGTTTTTTGAGCTGCTGGCTTGTCTGATATTGTCCCATGAGCACCCCTCCCCCAACACATTGGGTTACATTTACCACCTTTATCCCCTTCGCTATGGCCTCTTTGAGAATTGTGGTCAACCATTGTTCTTCCGGTGCATTTCCCGAACCATAGGTTTCAATGATCAGTGCCTTTAATTCCGGGGTCGAAACCATATTTTTCAATAAGCCAGGGGCAAGACCGGGAAACATTTTTAGTATACCCACATTGGAATCCATCTTTTTATGAACCACTAACCGCTTTATGCGCTTGCGCGGCAACAAGGCTTCTTTATTAATTTTCAAATGCACCCCGGATACGGCCAGCGGCGGATAGTTAGGAGACTGAAATGCTTCAAAATGTTCCGCATTGATTTTAGTGGTTCTGTTCGCTCGTAATAATTTATATTCAAAATAAAGTCCCACTTCCTGTATTACCGGTCTTCCTCTTTCCCTTAAGGCGGCAATTTGTATGGAAGTAATCAAATTCTCCTTCGCATCGGTACGCAAATCACCGATTGGCAACTGACTTCCGGTAAAGATGACCGGCTTCGACAAATTTTCCAACATGTAACCCAGTGCCGAAGCGGTATAGCTCATGGTATCGCTCCCGTGCAACACCACAAAACCATCGTAACTTTCATAATGTTCCTCGATGATCATCGCGATCATGACCCAATGGGACGGATTCATATTGGAAGAATCAATAGGTTGCTCAAAGGAAATAGTTTCAATATGGCAATCCAATTGATGCAATTCGGGAATATGTTGCACCAATTTTTTAAAATTGAAAGCTCTCAAAGTACCCGACTTGTAGTCTTTCACCATACCAATGGTGCCCCCTGTATAAATCAACAATATGTTGGTCTTTTTATCTTCCAATATCTTCTGTTTAAAATGGCACGTTTTAACTAAATACCAAATACCTGTGTTGAGTTATGGGTTGTGATTTCCGCAATTTCCGCTTCATCTTTCCCATATATGGAAGCTACTTTTTGCAGAACCTCTTTTAAATAGGCACTTTCATTTCGCTTTCCCCTGTAGGGAACCGGTGCCAAATAAGGTGCATCGGTCTCCAATACAATATGCTCGAGCCCAATTTCATGAAGAAATCGATCAATTTTTCCGTTTTTAAAGGTGGCAACCCCACCAATACCTAGCTTCATCCCATATGAAATGGCCCGTTCGGCTTGTTCAAATGTACCCGTAAAACAATGAAAAATACCATACAACCCATCATCTTTCTTCTCCTCTAACACTTCAAACACTTCATCAAAGGCATCCCTACAATGAATCACGATAGGCAGTTGGTATTTTTTGGCCCAATCTATCTGGATACGAAAAGCGGCTTGCTGTTGTGATAACCGACTTTTGTCCCAATACAGATCCACACCTATCTCCCCAACCGCATAAAACTTTCTAGAAGCCAACATCGCCTCTACATGCTGCAATTCTTTTTCATAGTCATCCTTTACATGAGTCGGGTGCAACCCCATCATCAAAAACATCTGTTCCGGATAAGCTTTCTCCAAGGCGATCATTGATTCGGTATAGGTTGAATCGATGGCCGGAATAAAGAAGCGTTGCACTCCCTGGGCAATCGCCTTTTGAATAACTGAGTCCCTATCTTCATCAAAGGCTTCGCTGTACAAATGGGTATGGGTGTCGGTCAAAATCATGCTGCAAAAATAGGTTTATCTTTGCGATAACGAAATAAGTAAGAAGCACCTCATATATGGCCGGACTCAAAAGCTTTTTAAGAAAAAAGAACTATGTAAAGGTACCTTTGGTACTTACCGCTACCAATCATTTTGAGGTAATCGCGACCATTAACGGGGTTACCGGACGGTTCATATTAGATACCGGGGCCTCGAATACCTGCATCGGTTTTGATAAAATCGATTTTTTTCAACTTACCTCCAAAGCTTCCAAAATCAAGGCGGCAGGTGCCGGAGCCACCAATATGGACACCCTGATATCCACCAAAAACACTATCGCAATCGGAGGTTGGAAGAAGAAGAAATTAAAAATCGTATTGTTCGACCTTGTACATGTAAACGAAGCGTTGACCACACACAAGGCACTTCCCGTAGATGGTATTATCGGGGCGGATATTCTCAAGAAAGCCAAAGCTATTATCGACTATGACAAGTGTTGTGTGTATTTAAAGATCAAAACAAAAAAGTAAACTACCTCGGGCGAGTTCCAACATTTACTGTCAGTACCGGCCCTATATCAAAGTGGAATTCACGCAATACCCGTCGTCGGGATTCGGCCATCCTATTTCAATATGCCATAGACTCTTAAAATAAAGAACCCTCTAAGATCATAAAGTTCCTAGAGGGCGGTTTCTATATTTTGGATCTTTGGAATAGCCTACATCTCCAGAGCCTTTTCTACATCATTGTTCATCAACAACTCTTCTGGGCTTTCCAGCGCCTCTTTTACGGCTACCAAGAAGCCCACTGATTCTTTACCGTCGATAATGCGATGGTCATAGGAAAGAGCCACGTACATAATCGGAGCAATTGCAATGGCACCATCTCTTACAATAGGTCTTTCCACAATATTGTGCATCCCTAAAATAGCACTTTGGGGCGGGTTGATAATAGGCGTACTTAACATGGAGCCAAAAACGCCCCCATTGGTTATGGTGAAGGTACCACCAGTCATTTCATCGACCGTGATTTCACCTTCCCTAGCACGGATGGCCAGCCGTTTCACTTCTGACTCAACACCTCTGAAGGTAAGGTTTTCCGCATTGCGTATCACTGGTACCATAAGTCCCTTGGGACCCGAAACCGCAATACTGATATCACAAAAATCATAACTGATCATTTCCTTACCATCGATCATTGAATTGACCGCAGGATAAAGTTCCAAGGCCCGCACCACAGCTTTCGTAAAGAAACTCATAAAGCCTAAACTAACACCATGCCGTTCCTTAAATGCTTCTTTGTATTGTTTGCGAAGTGCAAAGATAGGAGACATATCGACCTCATTGAAGGTAGTCAACATCGCCGTTTCATTCTTTGCCGAAACCAATCGTTCCGCTACTTTTCTTCGGAGCATCGACAGTTTGGAGCGGCTCTCCCCTCGGGCTCCTCCGGTTGGTGTCCCCATAGAAGGCACGGCCTTTACCGCGTCGTCCTTGGTAATTCGCCCATCGCGCCCTGTTCCCTTAACGGCAGATGTTTCGATGCCCTTTTCTTCCAATATCTTCTTAGCTGCCGGAGAAGCCGTTCCGAAAGCATAGGTTTCTTTTGCCGGTTCTGGTTGTGGCGTTTTTTCGCTATTCGCTTTTGCTTCAGCAGATTCTTTTTGTTCCGTATCTTTCCCCTCCTTGCTTCCAGAACCTTCATTACTACCAGCAGGCTTTTCCGCACTCGTATCGATCAAACATACAACGGCCCCAACCTCGACCGCATCCCCGACCTCGGCCTTCAAGGTA
The DNA here is from genome assembly GCA_947493175.1 of uncultured Flavobacteriaceae bacterium. Taxonomy (GTDB): domain Bacteria; phylum Bacteroidota; class Bacteroidia; order Flavobacteriales; family Flavobacteriaceae; genus Pelagihabitans. The sequence continues at coordinate 173,795 of CANLQD010000005.1, forward strand.
ATGGTACCACTGACCTCTGCAGGCAGTTCAAGCGTAGCTTTATCCGAATCGACCTCTGCGATCGCCTGATCTTTTTCTACGTAGTCACCATCCTCTACCAACCATTCGGCGATTTCTACCTCGGTAATCGATTCTCCCGGTGAGGGGACTTTCATTTCTAAAATCATTCTTGTATGGTTTGCTTTGTTATTTTTCTGTTTGAATTGTCCTTTGTTTTATCAAAAACATAATCGATGACCTGTTGATGCCTATTCTTGGAACGAACAGCACTTCCGGCAGCGGGCGAAGCATAAAATCTTCGAGAGGCGACCCTAAATGTTCGCGCCTCTTCAAAATGCATCATCATATGACTCCAAGCCCCCATATTTCTTGGCTCTTCTTGCGCCCAAACGATATCATCGGCATTTTTGTACTTCGCTATCATTCCCTTCATTAGGTCGGAAGGCAATGGAAATAGTTGCTCTACGCGAACCAAGGCCACATCGTCCCTGCCATGCTCTTCTTTTGCCGCCAACAAATCATAATAAAACTTCCCGGTACAGAACACGAGCGTCTTTACCTCTTTAACATCGGCAGAAATATCATCGATTACTTCTTGAAAACTTCCGGATGCCAATTCATCGACGGAAGAAACCGCCTTCGGGTGACGCAATAGACTCTTGGGTGTAAAAATAATCAACGGCTTTCGGAAGTTGGCCTTCATCTGACGACGCAGTATATGAAACATCTGGGCAGGTGTGGTAACGTCTGCAATGTACATGTTGTCCCTTGCACACAGTTGCAAATATCGCTCCATGCGCGCAGAGGAATGTTCTGCACCCTGCCCTTCATACCCATGAGGCAAGAGCATGACCAGCCCATTTTGTAATTTCCATTTGTCTTCGGCGGCAGAAATATACTGATCGATCATAATCTGGGCCCCGTTGCTAAAATCCCCGAACTGCGCTTCCCAGATCGTCAATGTATTCGGACTTGCCATGGCATAGCCATAGTCAAAGCCTACTACACCGTACTCGGATAGGAGCGAGTTGTATATCTGAAAGTCTCCTTGCTTCTGGGACACGTGGTTCAAGAGCATTACTTCTTCTTCGCTCTCCTCTACTTTCATGACCGCATGGCGATGGGAAAATGTACCTCTTTCTACATCCTGACCGGACATTCGAACACCAAAACCTTCTTCTAACAACGTACCATAAGCCAGTAGTTCCCCCATGGCCCAATCGAGTTGATCGGTCTCGAAGAACATCCTTTTGCGATCGCGGATCAACTTCTCTACTTTGCGAAGAAACTTTTTTCCTTCCGGTAGCTCTGTTAGTACTTTGGCGACGGCAGTTAGTTTCTTTTTATCGTAGGCCGTATCTACCGTCTCCATCATTTCCCATTCCCGTACATTCAGGAATCCTTTCCACTCGTCGGCCATAAAGGGCGTTATAATGGTTTTATCCTCTTTTCGGGAATCTTCCAATTCTTCTTCCAAAGAGTTCTTGTATTCTTCTTCGAGCCGCTTCACATGCCCCTCGTCAATGATTCCTTCCGACATCAATTTCTCGGCATAGATATCGCGCGGGTTTTTATGTTTGGCAATTGCCTTGTAGAGCTTAGGTTGTGTAAATCGAGGCTCGTCCCCTTCGTTATGACCATATTTTCGATATCCCAACAAGTCGATAAAAACATCTCTTTGAAAACGCATTCGATATTCCAATGCGAAAAGGGAGGCATGCACTACTGCTTCTGGGTCATCGGCATTTACATGCAGTACCGGGCTGAGTGTAACTTTGCCTACATCGGTACAGTAGGTCGAAGAGCGGGCATCCAAGTAATTGGTCGTGAACCCAATTTGATTGTTTACCACAATATGAATGGTACCGTTGGTTTTGTAACCATCCAAGGTGGCCATCTGTATCACTTCGTAGACAAGTCCTTGACCGGCAATAGCGGCATCTCCATGCACCACGATCGGAAGCACCTTCGAAAAATCCTCCGGAAAATGGGTGTCTTGTTTGGCCCTTGTAATCCCCTCGACCACCGCCCCTACCGTCTCTAGATGTGAAGGGTTCGGAGCGATATTCATTTTTATCTTGTTCCCATTGTCGGACATGCGATCGCTCGTCCACCCAAGGTGATATTTTACGTCCCCATCAAAGATTTCCTGCTCGTAGTCTTTTCCGTCGAATTCGCTAAAGATGTCTTTGGCGGCCTTTCCAAAAATATTGGTGAGCACATTCAACCGTCCTCTATGGGCCATTCCCATCACAAATTGTTTCACACCCATTTCCGCGGCACGTTCCACGATCGCATCCAATGCCGGAATCAATGATTCGTTCCCCTCGAGCGAAAATCTTTTTTGACCCACATATTTGGTGTGTAAAAAAGACTCGAAAGACACCGCTTGGTTGAGCTTTTTTAATATGTGCTTTTTTCGATTTGCATCGAAACTTGGGTGATTATCATTCACGTTCAGCCACTCCTGAATCCATTGCACCCGTTCAGGTTTCCGAATATACATGTACTCGACACCTATCGCGTCGCAATAGATGCGCTGCAGGTGTTTTATGATACTTCGCAAAGAGGTGCTTCCAAGACCAATAATCTCACCGGCGCTGAAAGTAGTGTCCAAATCGGCCTCTGAAAGACCAAAATTCTCAATATCCAAGGTGGGAACATATTTTCTTCGTTCCCGCACCGGATTAGTTTCCGTGAACAGATGGCCCCTACTTCGATAACCATCGATGAGACGTATTACCTGAAACTCTTTTTGAAGTGATTGGGGCACTTCTACTCGCTGCCCATCAGAAAGGGACAACGCCCCATTCGAATCGACAAAGTCAAGCTCGTCCAGTACACTTTCAGTCCCAAAATCGAAGCCCTGAAAAAAAGCACGCCAACTCGGCTCAATACTATCGGGGTTCTTTAGGTATTTATTGTATGTTTCCGCAAAGAAGGAGGTATGTGCGGCGTTTAAGAAAGAATACTTATCCATGCAAAGCTTGCTCTAGTTCTTGGTTCGGTCCGTTGCCATGCCGTATAAATTACAACACGTTTCCAAAACGGTCCTACATCCATAAAATTTTATCAAAAATACAATAATTCCCATTTATCGCGGTATCTTAGGGGGTATTATTGTATTGAAAAACTGACCACAATGATCGTATCATCCTTTGCTGGCAAAAAATTGCTCTTCTTCCTCTTTTTCATGTTTATGTTCGGTACGGCCATGGCACAAAACCAAGGACCCAGAAGCGATTTTTGGAATAGGGTTCGCTTTGGTGGAGGAATCGGGCTCGGCTTTACCAATGGTGGCTTTAACGGGTCTATCGCACCCAGTGCGATTTATCAGGTATCTGACCAATTCGCAACCGGGATTAGTCTGAATTTCAACTATGCCAAATTTAACGATAGTCAGTTTTTAGCCTATGGCGGCAGTGTACTTGCACTCTACAATCCGATCCCCTTTTTGCAATTATCGGCAGAAGCGGAACAGCTACGGATCAACCGTGATCTCGAGACTATAGCAGGCACCTTGGAGGACGATTACTGGTCACCAGCCCTGTTTTTAGGTATTGGCTATACCAACCAATTCGCGACCATTGGCATTCGATATGATATTCTGTACGACGACCAGAAAAGCATCTATGCCAACGCATGGATGCCATTTGTGAGAGTTTATTTTTGAAGTCCTAGAACCTGCTCAAGCACTGTACTTTTCTTTTAGCCAGACTTTTTGAAGTTCTCTTTTTAAGATCAGAAACGATACTTGTTCGGCTACCTCAACGACATCGGTCACCTGAATTTCTTTAAAGGAATGCTCCGGCACATCAACAACATATAGTAGATTCAGATAGGCGGCGAACTTCTCCATAATAAGTTGATAGATTTTTTCATGCAGGGTAGTTCGCAAATCCTCAGGGCGTATTCCCAGTCCCAGATCAATAGAGATATTGGAAAGCTGAAAGTCTTTCTCCAATTGAGCCACAAGCTTTTGATAAAGACCCACATCAATGGCATTTTGAAGGAGTTCGGTACTGTTCGGAAATTGTCTTTGCATATTAAATGTACGTGTGGACTTTGCTGTTTAGTTGTTAAAAATATGAAAGACCTACTTTCTGCCCTTGTGATTTTCAAAACCAATCGGAAAAAGAATCCACAAACAAAAGACAAACCCCAGGAACCAGCCAACCTCCTAAGGTGCTATTAATTCTTTATAGACCACCCCGTTCTTCATCACAAAAACCACCTCCTCAAGCGTCTTTACATTTTTCGCTGGATTTTCGTTTACTGCTATAATATCTGCCAAAAAGCCCTCTTTTAGCCGTCCTAAGCTCTTAGACATTCCCAAAAGTTTTGCATTCACTACCGTGGCAGCTTTTAGTGATTCTTTCACAGGTATGCCCGCCTCTTGAAGATAGCCGAACTCGATTGCGTTCAAACCATGTGGAAAAACTCCCGCATCTGTTCCGAAACCCATGGGCACTCCTTTTTTGTATGCTCTTGCCATGGTTGCCTGGTGTTTGGGGCCAATCTCCAATGCTTTTTTTGCTACCACATCTGGGAAGAAACCCGGTTGCTTCGCTTTTTCGGCCACTTGTTTTCCAGCACTAACGGTTGGGATCAGGTAGCACTCTTTCTCTTTCATCAACTCCATGGTCTCCTCACTCATAAGTGTTCCATGTTCAATGGTCTGCACCCCTCCCAACACTGCTAACTTCATTCCTTCATCGCCATGTGCATGTGCGGCAACCGAAAAGCCGTAGTTCTTTGCCGTGTTCGTAATAGCTTGTATTTCTTCAAGGGTGAATTGGGGATTCTGGCCGCTTTTCGCAACGCTCAATACGCCGCCAGTTGCTGTAATCTTAATAACATCTGCCCCGTTTTTGTAGCGTTGGCGAACCGCCTTTTTTGCATCTTCCACCGAATTAACAACTCCTTCCTTTGGACCTGGATCTCCCATCAAATCGCTTCGCATACCGTTTGTGGGGTCTGCATGGCCACCTGTTGTAGCCAGCGCCTTTCCTGCTGTAAAAATACGTGGCCCTTGCACCAATCCTTTGTTAATGGCATTTCGCAAGGCAATATTGACCCCTGAACCACCCAAGTCCCGAACAGTCGTAAAACCGGCCATCAAGGTTCTTTTCGCATATACGGTAGCTTCGAAGGCCACGTCGACATCATTATTGGTAAAACGTTTAATATAGGTTTTGGGGTCGAACTCAGATTCGAGATGTACATGCATATCGATCAATCCCGGCAGCACAACTTTATTCTTGAGATCGATGGTGCGGTCTTCTTCACCTCCTTCGATATACCCGTCCATCATTCTTTTAATGGAATTTTCGGAAACAACAATGGTCTTTTGCGAAAGTGTTTTTCCAGATTCCGTATCGTATACCTTACCACAATGTAGGTATACGTCTTGCGCATTTATGGGAAACAAGATCAAAAGAACGATAAAAAAAAGGAGGTTTTTCATTTTATGGAGGGCTTTGCTATTTATAAATTAAATGACCCCAAAACAAGCTCTGACCTTTAGTGTCAGCGCAGGTTGCTACGACCAAAAAGCCGTACCAACGGCGCTTCAAAATGGGGCTTCGTTAAGGAAATATACATAATCTCCTCTTATTCTTTACCATTGACCACAAAAAAGCTATGGATGCACTAGGCACGTATTTTTTGTTCCCATTCCCAGGCAGACTTCATAGCGTTGTCCAAGCTTGATAGAGCTTTCCATCCCAACACCTTATTCGCCTTGGTCGTATCGGCATACGCTTCTACAACATCTCCCGATCTGCGTTCCACGATTTGGTACTTTAATTTTTTTCCGGATACCCGTTCAAAACTTTGAATGACTTCCATAACGGAACTACCCTTACCGGTACCGACATTGAATACCTCAAAATTGGTATCGTTCTTATCGCTCAACAGGCGTTGTAGTGCAACCACATGTGCTTTGGCCAAATCTACTACGTGAATATAATCTCGAACGCACGTGCCGTCTTCGGTAGGATAATCGTCTCCAAAAACCGAGAGCTGCCCACGTACCCCCATACCGGTCTGGGTAATAAAAGGAACCAGGTTTTGAGGTATCCCAACAGGCAGCTCCCCTATTTCTATACTTGGGTGGGCCCCCATGGGGTTAAAATACCGCAGTGCAATTGCGTTTAAGTTGGCCCGTACCTTGCAGGTATCAAAAATAATCTCTTCTCCTATCTGTTTTGTATTGCCGTACGGAGACTCTGCCGGTTTCACCGGGGCATCCTCGGTAATAGGCATCGCATCTGCTTGGCCGTATACCGTACAAGACGAACTGAAGATAAAACTGGCTTTTTCCTTTTGTATCAGTTCTTTTAAAATATATACTAAAGTGCCAATGTTATTCTCATAGTACAATAAGGGTTCCCGTACGCTTTCACCCACTGCCTTGGAAGCTGCAAAATGGATGACGCCCTCTATATCATTGTGCCTCTTGAAAAAGTCTACTACTTGATTTTTTTCCCTTAAATCGATTTTTTCAAACAGCGGAGGAATACCGGTGATGGCCGCTATACCATTCAACACCTTTTCATCAGCATTGGAACAATCGTCTATAATCACCACATCGAACCCCTGCTGTTGCAATTCAACCACAGTGTGCGACCCGATGAATCCCAGACCCCCGGTAACGAGAATTTTCATATTATTTAGTTTAATGGTTTGTGCTAGGCCTTAAAACTACTACTCCCAAAAAATTATTCGTTTAAAAAACCGATGACCGTGGCCGTAATATAGCCAATCTGTTCATCGTCGAGTTCGGTGTGCATAGGAAGGGACAATACTTGTTGCGACAGTTCGTTGGTTACCGAAAAATCAGCTTCTCGATATCGCTCATCCCGGTAGGCTTTTTGTCGATGCAGGGGAATGGGATAATACACGCCACAGGGAATCCCTTTTTCGCCCAAGTGCTTTACGAGGGCATCGCGCTTTCCGTTGGTTATTTTAAGGGTATATTGATGAAACACATGGCAATCACAACTATCACAAATACCTTCACAACCGTTCACGGTTTTGGGCACCACAATATGGGGTTGACCAGCAAAAGCCTTCGAGTATTTTCGGGCAGCTTCCCGTCTTTTATTGCAATATTCATCTAACTTCGGGAGTTTTGCCCTGAGTACGGCGGCCTGAATAGAATCTAATCTTGAATTGACCCCGACTACATCATGATGGTACCGTTCGTACATACCATGGTTTACAATACCTCTAAGGGTATGTGCAAGGGCGTCATCATTGGTGAAAATAGCACCGCCATCCCCATATGCCCCCAAGTTTTTTGATGGAAAAAAAGAGGTGGCCCCTACATGCCCAATGGCACCCGCTTTTTGTTTTGTTCCGTTTTTCGAAGTATAATTTGCTCCAATGGCTTGGGCATTATCCTCAATTACAAATAAATCGTGCTTTTTGGCCAATGCCATAATAGCATCCATATCGGCACATTGACCGAACAAGTGTACCGGAACAATTGCCTTTGTCTTCGGCGTAATTGCCCTTTCGATTGCCGCTATATCAATATTGAATGTATCGGGGTACACATCTACCAATACTGGGGTCAGCTGTAGCAGTGCAATGACTTCAACAGTAGCGGCAAATGTAAAATCAGCCGTAATAACCTCATCGCCAGGCTGCAGTCCCAGTCCCATCATTGCAATCTGAAGGGCATCGGTACCGTTGGCACAGGGAATTACGTGTTGTACTCCCAAATACGTTTCCAAATCTTTTTGAAATGCATGTACCTCCGGGCCATTGATAAAGGCCGAGGTTTCCATAATGGTTGCGATGGCATCGTTGACCTGTTCTTTGATACCTTGGTATTGACCTCCCAAGTCGACCATTTGGATTTTCCTCATATCCTGCGGTTTTAAAAGATTTCCGACAAAAATACGAAACCGATATGAATGAACTCCGAAAGAAATGTAATTTAGCCGCCAAATCGCTTAGCCGTGCACGCTATCTACAATTTTGTTGTTATTCTCTCATGGTTTTGCTTAAAAATCGTGGCCATTTTCAACCAGAAAATACGCCTTTTCGTTCAAGGTAGAAAACAATCTATTGGCCTTTTAAAAGAGGTGCTTTCTAAAACAGACCGGGTTATTTGGATGCATGCGGCGTCTCTAGGCGAGTTTGAACAGGGGCTTCCGGTCATCGAAAAACTGAGGGCAGAACACCCTTCCCACAAAGTAGTGATCACTTTTTTTTCTCCTTCGGGATATGAGGTCAAAAAAAATAGTGCTATTGCCGATGTGGTGGCTTATTTACCCATGGATACCCAAAAAAACGTGACCGCTTTCCTGTCGACTGTTCGGCCCGAACTGGCCTTATTCGTAAAGTATGAGATTTGGCCCAACTATCTAAAAGAGCTGAAGGACAGAAAGATTCCAACAGTGTTGATTTCTGCTCTTTTTAACAAAAAACAGGTCTATTTTAAGGGATACGGTGGTTTTATGCGGAAAGCCCTTCGGTCGTTTTCACACATTTTTGTTCAAAACAACCACTCTGCACGCTTATTAAAAAGCATAAACATGGATCAAGTGACTGTCAGCGGAGACACGCGATTGGATCGTGTAAGCGAAATTCTGGAAAGGGACAACGGCCTCGATTTCATGAAAGCTTTTAAAAAAGACAGCCTATGCTTTGTGGCAGGGAGCACTTGGCCCGAAGATGAGGCAATACTGATTTCGTATATCAACCACGCTCCGAAAGGACTTAAATATGTCTTTGCGCCGCATACGATCAATTCCGATAAAGTCTTAGGGCTTGCTGGTTCATTCACTAAAAAGACAGTACTGTACTCCAAAATGGATGTTCATGCGATAGGGGATTATGACATTTTGATTATCGACCACATTGGCCTATTGACCAAAATTTATAGCTATGCCGATATCGCCTATGTAGGTGGAGGGTTCGCCACGGGCTTGCACAACACCATGGAACCGGCTGTTTTTGGCATCCCCGTAATCATAGGGCCGCATTATCACGGATTCAAGGAAGCGGAAGAGCTGGTATCCCAAAAAGGAATCCTTACGATCAAAGATGAATGGGATTTTGGAGAACTCATGAAAAAACTACTGGAAGACCAAGAGTTTCGTCTAAAAACAGGGCGTATCAATGCATCCTACATTTCCAAAAACAAAGGCGCAAGCATCCAAATCGTAAGCCACCTACGTACATTACTTTGATGTAATGCAATAATGATATGGTACGTTTTCCCCAAATAGTACTGCTTTTCCTATGCTTTTTTCTGGTCGCCTGTAATCTATGGGTCAACGATGATCAAAAAACACCCTCAAAAGAAGCTCCTGCCGTACAAAAAGAAGAAATAGAACTTCAAAAGTTACGCCGAAAGCGAGATTCGCTTTTAAAAACTCCGAACCAAAAGAAAAAGCTAAAAACCTCCGATACGCTAAAACCCAAACAGGCTTAGAACGTGGTTTATGTGATTTTACACTAATCCATTAAGTCGTATTTTTTCAAAAAAGCGTTCAGCTCGCGAATACTGGGATTTTTTAGGAAATCATCACCATACACTACCGTAGGAAATTTTAGGGCACCGCCATACAAGGCCCTTATTTTTGACTCCGCCGTCGGGTCGGTCTCCACATTGAAATCCTCAAATTCAATCCATCTAGATTGCATGTAGTTACGCAATGCCGAGGATTTGGTGCACCAATCGGTTCCGTATAGTTGTAAAGTCTGATCAGCCATTTTTAAGGGTCGGTTTTGATAAGATGGAATGAATTTTCTCCGCATTGCTAACAATGAACGGGGTTAGGGACATCAGGATAATCGATACGGCCAAAAAAATCTGATAGTTGTTGTCGCTAATGAGCTCATACTCCAGTCCACTTTGGGCCAGTACGAAAGAGAACTCCCCTATTTGTGCAATGGAGAACCCTACGGCCAAAGCTGTTTTCCATTCCAACTTCATCACCTTTACCGCCAATATGCCCGCTGCGGCCTTTACGGCAAACGAAAACAGCGTCCAGAAAATGATCCAACCGAAATCGGTCAGGAATATTTGATAGTTCAATAACATCCCCATAGAGATAAAGAAGAAACTCATGAAGACATATCTAAAAGGTAAAAAACAGGAAATAGCCATGTGATTGTAGTCTGTTTCAGCAATGATCAAGCCTGCTATAAATGCACCTAGAGCCAACGAAAGGCCCAATTGTTCGGTAACCAATGCGATCCCGGTAACAATGAAAACCGTTGCTATCAAAAAAACCTCTTGGCTTTGCACTTTCATTACGGTTTTCAGGAAATAAGGAATTACGTAACGTGCCAGAACATATGAAATACCCCCCATAAGCACCAACTTGCCCAACAGCCAAGCCAATGCTACTAAAGGGTCGTCCCCTACTCCCGCAAGGATTGGGGTAAACAACATGAGCGGCACGATCATGATATCCTGAAACAACAAAACCGCCAGGATAAACTTGCCATGTGGTGTGGTAATCTTGTTTTTATCCTGAAGGGTCTTCACCACGATGGCGGTACTACTTAAAGCATATAGAAAACCCCAGAAAATACTCTCTTGCCAACTCGGACGCATCAATAACCATATGAGGGCTGCCGTCAGTAGAATCGTAAAAAATACCTGAGCACTCCCCCCACCGAGCACATATTTTTGAATCTTTTTTAAGTTGGTAAATGAAAATTCGAGTCCCACGGTAAACAATAAAAGAATAATACCGATTTCGGCATACACATCTACCTCTTCCATATCTGCAAAATAGCTCGACGTATTCGGACTGAGCAACACCCCAGTAATCAAATAGCCTATGATGTATCGAATTTTAAGAAATTTACAGATAATGATCACCGCCGTAGCGACCCCAAAAATTGCACAAATATTAATAAGTATATGATGTTGCATGCGGTATCCTTTCTAAATGAACTTGTCTAAAATACGAATCCCATGGCTTTTAAAGAACCGAAAAGAACGAGGCACCCTATTTTTATGAAATTGGCACCAAAAAGATATACGGATCAATTATTTGCCACTCCTAGCGTCTAAATCGGTAGGTAAATCTTAAATCAAGGATCGTTTTTTAGGGCAGAGACCATCAAACCTCTTCGGATTTGTAAAATGAAATGTCAAACAAACCATAAGAAATCGGGGTTCATCATTTTTTCCTAGATTTACGCTTACCAACAAACCTAAAAGATGAATTCCAAACTTTTTCGAATTTCCCTTACCGCCGCCTTATCCGGATTCTTATTCGGTTTTGATACGGTCGTCATTAGTGGTGCCAACCTTCCCATTAAGGAGTTATGGAATACATCGCCCGTATTTCATGGCACCTTTATTATGTCGATGGCACTTTGGGGTACGGTGTTGGGGTCTTTACTGGGTGGTATTCCCTGCGATCGCTTTGGTCGAAAAAAAACCCTTTTTTGGATTGGGATCTTGTATGCAGCATCGGCCATCGGTTCAGGCCTGGCTACCGACCCTTATATGTTTTCGTTTTTCCGATTTATTGGTGGTTTAGGGGTAGGTGCATCCTCGGTCGCGGCGCCTATCTACATCTCTGAAATATCTTCTCCGGAAAACAGGGGTAGGCTCGGGGCATTGTACCAGTTCAACCTTGTATTGGGTATTTTGATCGCCTTTATATCCAATTATCTGTTAAAAGGAGTGGGCGGAGCCAATGATTGGCGGTGGATGTTAGGGGTAGAGGCCATCCCTGCCATTATGTATACGATCATGGTCATAAGCATTCCGAATAGTCCGCGATGGTTGGCCATTACAAAAAAGGATGACGAGGGCGCCCTGCGTACCTTGAAGTTAATTTTTTCCGAAACCGATGCGCATCATAAGTTACAAGAAATCAAGGAACACAATCCGGTAACCGTGGCCAAGGAAAGCTTGTTTTCAGGCAACTATAAAACCCCGCTTATACTCGCGTTTCTAATTGCGTTTTTCAATCAGTTATCGGGTATCAACTTTGTACTGTACTATGCCCCTGAGATTTTGGAGCGGGCAGGACTAGCGGCACAAGAATCGCTCTTTAGTTCGATATCGATCGGAATCGTTAATCTGGTCTTTACCTTCGTTGGTGTTCGTTTAATAGACAAGTTGGGCCGAAAGCAACTGATGAAAATTGGAAGTATCGGTTATATTGTAAGTCTAGCAATGGTCGGTTGGTGTTTCTACTCAGGTGCAGGATCGGCACTATTGCTCACCTTTGTACTTGTTTTTATCGCTTCCCATGCGGTAGGGCAAGGTGCGGTCATTTGGGTATTTATTTCTGAGATATTTCCAAATAAGGTTCGCGCCTTTGGCCAATCGTGGGGTACCGGTACCCATTGGGTTTTTGCCGCTATCATTACATTGATCACACCTATTTTTTTGGATGAGGAGAAAGGGATTTTCAAAGAAAACCCCTGGCCTATTTTTATCTTCTTTGCCGGGATGATGGTTTTGCAACTACTATGGGTTCTTTTCAAGATGCCAGAAACCAAGGGCGTATCGCTTGAAGAGTTGAGCGATCAACTGAGCGGCAAAGAATAACCCTCCTAACTGAGCTTCAACATTTTATCGATAAAACGGGTCATACATCGAGCATTTATACTACAAAGTATCCCTTTGGTCGAAATAATCGTCTGAAAACTGGAATTGAAGGCAAAATTTCCTTAATTTACAGTAAATAACACTAATATGGAACAAGAAGTTACTTTTGGAGAAAGAGTACTGAACGGTTTCTTGAGTATAATGGTCATTGTCTTGGTCGGTATTTTGTTATCGGTCGTCGTTGCGCTTATTCTCTGGGCCGTCGGAATCTTTTAAACCCCTAAACCTTAGTTCCCCTATAAATCTTATTGCCCCCTATTTATCTTTAATTTAATTTTGACGAATGCCATGGCCCCTCTCGAGGGGCTTTCTTTTTATTCATAGCATCTCTCAAAACAGAATCGTTTATTGCGGTCATATACCCGCAAAAGTAATCTGCCCCAGGACAAACCCTTATATCTACTGTCAAGGACAGGCCCTGAACCCAAAAAACAACGTAGACCGTAGGAAGGGACACTTCTTAAAATGCAATCAATGCTTGAGAAAGAAAACCTACTATAAAATTAAGGTTCCCATCTGTAAAACTACTTGTTGAAAAAACCCATGGGATCCAGTGCTTGTCCGTCTTTTTGAACTTCATAATGCAGATGCGACCCTGATGAAATACCCGTACTACCTACATACCCAATGACCGCTCCTTTTTTTACCTGACCATCTTTGGTGACATTAAAACCGTCTAAATGGGCATAACGCGTCTGATAACCATCTTCATGGACCAGCACTACCAAATTACCCCAATCGTTTTCGTCATCGGCTTTTAATACCATACCGTTAGCGGTAGCAAGAACAGGAGTGCCTTTGGCGGCCCTAATATCGATGCCTCCATGTACCAGAATGACGCCTGTTTTCGGTTGCTTTACTTTTTGTCCAAAAAAACTGGTAATCCGTTCTTTGTCATAGTCTTCCAAAGGAAAAATAGAGGGTGGTGTGGCCAGTTGCACCTTGGCCTTTACCGCAAACCGATCTTCGGGTATCAAATCGGTATTTGTAGAAATTGAAAAACCGAGAGAAACACCGACAATCGTTCCTAATAAAGGAAGGTATTTGAGCATCGCAATTCTTTTTGATCTGTTTTTTGTTATCATCATGATTCGTTTTTTGATTATAGGATTATTGAAATAACTTAATGTAGCATGCCTATTTTTTTCCTGAACAGTGTCTAGCAGCAATTGTAAATAATCGGACGTTCTTACCGACCGCCGCAACACCGATTCATCGGCTTGAAACTCGTGTAATGATTTTACACTCTTCCGATATAGGTATAACAGCGGATTGAACCAAAAGCAACAATGGTATAACTCGATCACTAACAAATCGAATGAATGTCGAAGTTTTATATGACCCGCCTCATGTTCTAAGATCATTTTGTTAAGCTTGCCCAAGGATTTTTTTGGAACGTAAATCGTATTGAAATAGGAGAATGGCACATCTATATCGCACCACAGCACCTTGATTCCTCTAAAATAGGTTTTTACCGAATACTCTCGCATCCGTGAAAATATACGAAGGGTCGCAACAAAATGAACCAATCTTATGAAGACCCCAAACAAATAGGCCAGTAGTAGGTAGATGGAATAATCGGTCGATACTTCGGACCTTTTCACGGGTACACCTTCAACCAATGGAAGCTGCACACTGTCGATAAAGATCACATTCTGCATAAAGGCCAATTGAAGGCCGTTTTGTCCCGTGGGCCATATCACGTTCCAGTCTATCAAGGGAAGTAATAATGAAAAAAAGGGCAGCATCACCAAGAACCATCGATTCATCTTATGGAACGTGAGCCTGCCAACGAACATGCAGTAGCAAAAGTAGAGCCCGGTAAACACGATGCTCGTCTGCAACAGATAAAGAAGAAAATCATTGACCATCCTGTTTCAGTTTTTTAATTTTTTCATCGATGAGCTCCTTTATCTCTTCCAATTCCGAGAGGTTTAAATTTTCATCCTGTGCAAAGAAATTGGCAAACTTGCTTTTAGACCCATTAAAAAAATTTTTTACCACAACATTCATATGCTTTTTGAAGTATACATCTTTTGAAATGGCAGGATAGTACCTCCTTACTTTCCCAAACGTTTCGAATGCAACGAACCCTTTTTTGACCAATACCCGTACCACTGTAGAAATAGTGGTATAAGCCGGCTTAGGTTCGGGAAACTGCTCCACGATATCTTTAAGGAATGCTTTTTTGAGATTCCAGATGTAATGCATTAACTGTTCTTCGGCTTTTGTCAACTCGTTCATGGGTCAAATATAGTATTTTTTTATTTACGACTATAAATATAGTAATATAACTATTTTTATAGTCAAAATCTTTAATCTCCGGAATGTCCCACCATATTCTCCATTATGCATCTTGTTAGGGTTGCTATTCTGCAGCATCGGAAACCATCTCAGTTCTTACATTCGCCAAGACAGCGATTCGTGGTATCATTGTGTACAGTAGTACTTTTTTCAGGTCATTAACATGTACTTTTGTGCTAAACTATGATATGGAATGCCTGCACTTACCATTGTAGATCTCGTTTTGTTTTTGGGAATCAGTCAAGGATTGTTTCTCGCTATCTCTTTACGTCTTATACAAGATCGAAACAGGTCGGCCAATAGGGTACTTTCTTTGCTGTTGCTCATAGCGGTTTTAATGCTTTTTGGAAGAATAGTAGCATTCCGCGTTCCAGAAGCATGGGTTTGGCGTTTTGGAGTGCTCATCGATACCACTATTTTTCTTTTTGGTCCCTTTATCTATCTATACGTACGACGGTTAATTTTTCATGAGAAACCTTCATTTTCGCTTACTTGGGCACATTACGTCCCTGCAGTCTTGCATTTAGGGTATTACTTTTGGACGTTGCGTTTTTCCACATCCGATTTCAACGAGCGTTATTTTTCAGGCGAACTGAACCTGCTTTTTTTCATTGTGGAAGCCGCAGGGCTACTCTCCTTTGGGTACTATTGGACAAAGACCTCTCTGCTAGTAAAAAAGTATTCGGTTTCTGAAAAAACTGCACTGTCGTTTTATCAATCGGTTCGAAAGTATCTAGGATTTTTATTAGCAACCCTTGCCCTATTTATCGCGCTTTGGCTTGTAAGTTTTCTCAGCACACACTTTCTTCACTACCCATTTAAATATATCAATTACGTAACCATGTGGATTTCGACACCACTATTTATTTATGCCATTGGATATTTTAGCTTACGCCAACCGGCCATCTTCAGGGTCCCTTATATATCAAAATCCGCTTCCGAAAACGATCGGTTGAAGCCTGAAGCAATTCAAAAACTACAAAAACGTCTTCATTATTTTATGGAAGAGGAACACCTTTACCAAAGACCCGACATCACGCTCAAGGCTTTGGCGGAAAAACTGAATACGACGCCTAACAATCTTTCATGGCTATTGAACCAAGTATATCAAGCATCTTTTTATGAATATATCAATACGCATCGGATACAGGCTTTTTTAAGGAAGCTAAATCAAAACGAACATGAGACCCATACGTTATTGGCATTGGCGATGGACGTAGGCTTTAATTCCAAATCGACCTTTAATCGTGTCTTCAAATCAGTAACCGGAACTACACCAAGAAATTATCTTAAAACCAAAAGTGTAGCTTAAACCTCAATTAAAAAAAGTACCACTGTACCCAAAATGTCGATTTATGGGTTCCGAGAAAATAGTTTTGGCCTATTAATAATCCAAAACATATTTCCAATGAAAAATCACAATTTACTTTCAAAAGTTGGTGTCGCATTTCTTTTTTGTGGGATGCTAACCCTTAATTCATGTATGGTCGACGATTTCGTCGGTGGTGGTCCTAAACCTAAAAAGGTGAGAACCATTGTCGGCGACGATTTTCCAGCAAATGATGGTCTCTTCGTTACATCCAACGGTACCGTTCTGGCATCTAATTTTGGTGTTTTCGACCCTACCCTGAACAAATACAATGGTACCACGGTATATGAAGTTTCCAAGAGAGGCAAGGTAAATGTCAAGGCCAGTGGTTTTGAGGCACCTATGGGTAGCGGGGTTGACAGCAAGGGCAATCTTTACTTCAATACCGAAAACAATAACGACGCCGTTTCCGGAGTATTGGTCAAGGTAGCCCCTGATGGTTCTTCATCGCAAGTGGCGGAAATTCCAGGATGGCCTTCAGGAGTGGCCATTGATACGGACGATGTAGTCTATGTGGCCAACTTTTTCGCCCCTACCTTACACAAGGTCATGCCCGACGGCACCATATCGGTATTGGCGACCGATGATCGACTTTTTGGCTGTGTAGGAATCGACATTGACCATGAGGGAAACATCATTACCGCTAATTTCTTTACCGCCGATATTTTAAAGGTTACCCAAGAGGGGGAGGTTTCATTGATTGCCAACATCCCCGATACTACCCAAGGTTTTGCCATTGGATACATGACGATTTTTAAGAATGCCGTTTATGCCACTGGCATAAGTCAACATGTCATCTACAAAGTTGGCTTTGACGGTTCGACCGAAGTCTTTGCCGGAACCGTGGGAATTGAAGGAAGTGCGGATGGAAAATTGGACGAGGCCACTTTTTCGCAGCCAAACGGTATTGCCGCAGATGAACGAAGAGGTATTTTATACATCTCGCAATTTGGAACTCCTGGACTGCGGGCAATCAAATTTTAACTAAACAACGACCCCATCAAGCCAGTATGTACTACTTTTGATGCATGATGGGGTCTACTTAACCAAAGTTCACCCCGTATCGAATCAGGAATTTCAGGGACCTAATTTAAGCTGAATGAAATCATGAAAAAAATCTTGTTGTATGGCTTTCTTATTGTTTTTGGCTTTGCCAGCGGCCAAGCTAAAATGGAGGTGAAAAATGAACGTTCGGGTTTAACCGACTCATTAACAACAGAGATTGATATAATTCTAAAACAAGGATATATCAAAGGTCTTGGTGTCGCCATTGTGAATCAGGATACAACACTCTATGCCAAGGGTTTTGGAATGGCCGATGTAGCGAACAACAAACCCTATACAATCCATACAATTCAAAATATTGCATCGGTATCGAAGACACTTATCGGAATCGCGCTGCTAAAAGCACAGGAAACGGAAAAACTATCTCTCACAGATGCTATCAACAACTATTTGCCCTTTAGGATCAAAAATCCGTTCTACCCTGAACAGCCGATCCTTGTTCAACACCTGGCAACACATACCTCTACCATTCAAGACGGAGACCTGTATGGTGAAAAGTCCTATATTCTTCAAGATGCAGAATCGTACCAAAAGGCGCAATCCATGCAAACGGCAAGCGAATTTAATCTGCCCAATGCCGACATGGGCATGGGGGTCTTTCTAAAAGAATTCCTCGACAAAGAAGGTGCCTGGTATCAAAAAAAACAGTTTATGCGAAAAAAGCCAGGTGAACGCTTCGAATATTCCAATGTAGGAGCAACACTTGCGGCCTATACATTAGAGGTCGCAACAAACAAGCCGTATTCCCAGTTTACCAAGAATACCATTATGGAACCTTTAGGAATGGGATCCAGTGGTTGGACTTTTAAAAATATAGATGCCGAGAAGCTTAGCAAGCTGTATGCATTGGATGGAGAGACCATCCCGTTTTACAAACTCATTACGTACCCAGATGGTGGGTTGCTCACCTCTATCCATGATATGACAATATACCTCAGAGAGCTGATCAACGGCTACAACGGAAAGGGCCGACTACTCTCCAACAAAAGCTACGAGCAGCTTTTTGCCGAGTGGCTTACCGCTGAAAACTTTGAGGAAAGAGATACGGGAAACCCTTTCGATGACGAATATAATTCCGGTATTTTCTTTGGACATACCCCAACGGGATACATTGGCCATACCGGGGGAGATCCCGGCGTAGCAACCTTTATGTTTTTTAATCCCAAAACCAATATCGGGAAACTATTGTTCGTAAATACCGACTTGGATAAAAAAGGCGCCGAACAATTTTTCCAAATCTGGAATACACTGGGATCATACGAAACTCGATTGAACGAAGCTATTCCAAAACATTAGGACCGATTGTTGAAGTTTTTGTTTCGAATACGAACGACGGCGAAAAAAGAAACTATTCCCAAGAAATACCTCATACTAAAAAAATAATGATAGCACGTATTTGGCAAGGCCAGACCAAGATTGAGGATGAAAAGGCCTATACCGATTTCATGAAAACAAGGGCCATTCCGGATTATGAAAAAACGGAGGGCTTTGTGAAATTGACCTTTCTAAAACGAACCGATAGCACGTATGCCTATTTTAAGCTAATTACCTTCTGGGAGAATCTTGAGGTAATCCAAAACTTTGCGGGTACAGATCCCGAAAAAGCAAAATACTATCCTGAAGACAAAGATTTTTTAACAACCTTCCCTGAGAAAGTGGTTCACTATGAGGTTTTTGCATAAACTATACCATCTGACAACACTAGGCATTATCTTGTTATTTGCTTTTGCGGGGTTGGCCCAGAATGAAACAATCACCTTGTCGGGGCAACTGCTAGACAAAGAAACCGCAGAACCGATTCCTTATGCTTCGATTTATTTAAAGGAAAAACCTATCGGGACCACTACTAACGAAGACGGGTACTTCGTTTTTCATATTTCCCCAGAACTCAAAACCGGCACAGTGGTGTTATCGGTAATAGGTTATACCGCCGTTTTCAAAAAAATAAATGCGTTTAAGAAGGACGAAACGATTTTTCTTTCTTCCCAAATTACAAAACTTGATGAGGTCTCGATTACTGCGACCAGAAAAAAGCAACTAACAGCGAAAGAGATTGTTAGAAAAGCTTATAAAGAAATCCCGAACAATTACCCCATAACACCTTATGTGTTGGAGGGGTATGTAAGGGGACTTCAGAAAGAAGACAACCAATATGTTGAATACCTGGAGTGTGCAGCTAAATTCTTCTACCAAGGCTATAAGACCGCAAGGGAACCCCAAGTGGAGCTTTTGGGGGTACGGAACAGTTATTTGGCCCCAAGACACCCATGGAATGAAGAATCGCAACGTAAAAATGCATTGATCGATTTAGTAGAAGATGACTTTATTAGGTTTGATTATGGCCCCATAGCACCCAAAAGGGGGTGGAAATTTGAACTCGATGGTATTATACCATATCAGGGCGGACTCCTCTTTAAAATAGAAGGAATCGACAGTCCTTTTCAAACCGCTACTGTTTTTATCGACACGGAAACATTCGCATTTGTAAAAATCGAATTAACAAGGAAGGCCATCAACAATCGATCATGGCGAAGGCGTTTTACCAACGGGGCCTTACAAGTCTATTATAATGTGGTTTTCGAATATCAGAAATACAAAGGAAAAATGTACTTGAAGTATCAAAAGGAAGAAGATCATTGGAAAATTTTCGAAGGATTGGAATCCGGTCAATTGTTGTTGACACAATACCCCAAAAAAGAACTTTTCATCAACAATATCATTACTGAAAATGTGGACACCTACCCATTCGAGAGAAATATGGATATTGGCAGTAGTATTGAAAACCAAGCAGCAAACTATGACATAGCATTTTGGAAAAACTATAATATTCCCCAACAGACCCAAAAAGAAAGTGCGATTATCAAGGAATTAAAGAAAATAACCGAATAACAGCCAATGCCGGTCGCTATTCCATAGCGATTTTTTTCTTAAAACAACCGGGAAATCATTCTCCAGAATAGATCTTTTAAATAAAATCTGAACATGTTTCGCCAAGCACCGTCTTTAAGGGCTATGAACAAAACTTACTATACAGACTATTGGTTTTTTATTCTTGGTAGCATGGTCTCAGTTTTTTCCTGAATCGTCTCCATATCGGAAAGTATGCGGTTCAGAAGCGGAAGTACTTCGTTCATAAAAGGGCCTTTATTGAGCATTACGCATTCTGTTTTCAAGGAACTGGCGACATCGGTAATCTCTGAACGGGAAGGCAATCCGTTTTTCGCCATGTTTTCGAGTACTTGAGTAGCCCAAACAACGGGAACATGGGCGGCCCCACATTGATCCACGATGTCGTGCTGTATTTTCCCAATGGAGTGCCAGCCCGTTTCAACAGCTAGGTCTCCCCTCGCGATCATGACCCCTATTCGCCCTACTTTCATGACCGATAACAACAGCTCTCGTAGATTATCGAACGCATATCTTGTTTCAATTTTTAATATAATGCCCAATGTATTGAGCACCTTTCTTTTTCTCAGGGCCGCCAACAAGTCATCTACATCTTTTTTAGAGTTCACAAAAGAGAAGTTGACAATATCGGCGTGTGTTGCCACGAAATCGAGATCGGTTTTGTCCTTTTCGGTCAAGCCGCTAATACCCAATGGGGTATTGGGAAAATTCATGCCTTTTTCTGCTTTAAGCTTGGTGCCTTTTACCGATGCCCTTGTAACCAAAACATCAAAAAAATCCTCGGCTACATGCCGAATGCTACCTTCTATCTTTCCGTCATCGAACAGAACGGAATCGCCCACTTTTACTTTATCAAAAACTGCGGGAAGTTGACAGGAGATGTGTGCCATTTCCAACAGGTTCCCATCCGCATCCCTACGGGAAGAATGTCCTGGTATTGGTCGTTTGGTTATCCGAAGTGTTTCCTCCCGATGCAACACCAATGCCCTTGAGATAGCCGGAAGCTCACCAACGACACCCTGCCCTATACTTCTCTGCTTGCAGGTCAAAACTGTTCCGGTCCCGATATAACATGTTTTACGGCTCTGGGCATGAATTTTCTCGCCATCGACCCGAATTACTGCTAATTTTCTTTTCTTTTTTCGGGTATCCCGAAATTGTAGGTGGTCTCCCTGCCGCAATTGTTTCAGCCAAACTGCCGTGACCGGTATAAAGTTAGCGGGAGCATTCTCATCTACCGTGGGGACTAAAACCAGATCCGCCGGGTCTATGGTATTTCCAACATCATCCCGTACGGGTTTTACTTTTTTGATCTTCGGACCCGTCGCTATCGCTCCTGTTCTAATCTTAGGGCCTGCCAAATCCATCGCGATCTTCACAGGTGCTCCAATTTCCTCGGAGGCCCTACGAACGTTCCGGACAATGCGTTCCCAAACCATAGGCGAATCATGGGCGCAATTGATACGGGCACAGTTCATACCGTTTTGCACCATTTCCCGCACCATTTCAAAGTTCTCTGCAGCTTCGGAAGGCATGGTAACCATAATTCGTACCCTTCTCCCCTCGGATGGTTCGCCAAAAAGCCCTCTCGTATTTCTTTGTAATAGCTTTTTGCTATGTTCCAAGGATAGCTCCGGACTTTCTGTTATGATGGAATTCTGACCGGCGAGATGTCTTAAAATAAAAAGGGCTTTCAACAGGGTATCGGTAATATGGCCTTGGGCATTGGCAAAGCGTGTTAGACCAAGATTCCCCAGTTCTCTTTGGGTCGTTCTTAAATCGAATTCCCGAAAGGCAAGGTAGTGCACCAAATTGGTAGCACTTTGAAGGTGATCGGCATGTACGGCTTGCAATACGACTTGTGCTTTCCGTTCCTCTAACCGCATGGTCTCCAGAATCGCTTCAATCTTTTTGATGAGTCCGTTAATTTTTTCCGGATCTATATACATGTATGTTGTTTTAAAAAAACAGGAAGAATTCTTTCTACCCGATATGAACAATTTCAACGGTGGAGATGTCCATGAAGGAAACGATCGAACAAACCACTGATAACTCAATTTTTTAGACCACTCCTAAATTACAGATA
This sequence comes from uncultured Flavobacteriaceae bacterium, assembly GCA_947493175.1. Classification (GTDB taxonomy): domain Bacteria; phylum Bacteroidota; class Bacteroidia; order Flavobacteriales; family Flavobacteriaceae; genus Pelagihabitans. The sequence goes on from CANLQD010000005.1 coordinate 196,130, forward strand.
GATGGGCTAACTATTTCCAAAAGCATTGAAATAAAATAATGCAACCTGTTGCACACTGTAAGGCGATGTCAACTGCTGTTTTTTCATTCCCGAAAGATGCGCTATCCAAATTTTGTAGACCCTTCGCTCTCGACCCATGCTAGTTTTGGTGGATATTTATCATTCTTAGCCAAGTATCTGCAAAGAATTTATTTAAAAAGGATAACAATGACAACTGGCTCACCCGAACCAACTTCTGAAACGATTCCTATTCAGAATCGGTATTCCATGAATCAAGGCGGTAAACGATTTTATTGATATCGGTCTTCCCTGAATGATAGACCGCTTCGTGAAAACCATCTAACTTTTTAAGAAGGTTTAATAGTATTTTCTTTTCTACCTCGGATAATGGGCCACTGACAATCTTGGCGGCAACACCCGCAGTTCTATAAGCGACCCCCAAAGCCTGGTTCCCAGCATCGGTCAGTTTCAAAAGCTTACTTCTTTTATCTTCCGGATTTGGATATTGGTCGATTAATTGAAGTCGTAACAAACGTTTAATGATTTCCATTCCAGACGATTTTTCATAGACCATTAATTTGATAAGGGCCGATTTTCCCATAGGTCCATATTGCTGTAACATGGCACAAAAGGCAAAATCTAAATTGGTTACGAAAGGGGTATCTACCAAAGCTTGCTTTAAGTATGCATGGCCATAACGCCCCAAACGACCTATTTGGGTAATAAGTTCGGTATCAATTTCGAAGACCGGCATGTTCAAAATACCACCAGATTCATCTTCCGTATGGGTCTCTAACAGCCATGTGGCGAAACTTGTAAGATCTAATTCTTTACCGGTATTCGCTTGTTGATATGCGATGGCATTGTCTACCAAATGCTTTATCAAAATCTCTATCGACATCAATTATGTATTATTTAACACTTTTACTGTATATAAAGGTATTATATACTACTTAAATTTGCAATGTTTTTTAAACTTATATCCAAAATAAAGTTTCAACCAAATTCCGCTATGTTATGAAAAAGTTATTGACTCTTCTGGTCACCTTTACGACCATTGCCACAAACGCCCAAGCAGTCGGGGAATTGTACGGTAAGGTAATCGATGAAACCGGCACACCTGTACTTGGTGCCTCCGTGTTGCTCGAGGGCACGACAAAAGGAGCCCAAACTGATTTTGACGGAAACTACCGCATTACCAATATCGAACCAAAGTCTTATAATCTAATTGTAAGCTATCTGGGCTACGAAACTCAAACGGTGTATAATGTGGTGGTTCGCTCCAAAGGTACCCCTGCCTATAATTTTACCCTTAAAGAGGCAGCCGAAGCTTTGGACGAGGTCGTAGTATCTAATTCGAACAAGATAAGCAGGCCAAGGGAAACACCCCTTTCTACACAAACTTTGTCCGCTGTGGAAATCGCCACCTACCCGGGAAGCAATAACGATGTAGTACAAGTGGCGCAGACGCTTCCAGGGGTATCACCCTCTATCGGAGGGTTTCGTAACGATTTAATTATTCGAGGTGGGGCGCCCAACGAAACCGTATACTATCTAGATGGTATGGAGGTACCCAATATTAACCACTTTAGCACCCAAGGAAGTGCCGGTGGACCCGTTGGCCTTATCAACGTTTCGTTTATCGACAACGTTACACTGTCCACTTCTGCTTTTGGTCCGCAATACGACAATCCCTTATCCGGTGTTTTGCAGTTCAGTCAAAGAAGGGGGAATGCCCGAAACTTCAATGGAAACTTTCGCGTAAGCGCCAGTGAGGCGGCCCTTACCCTTGAGGGCCCCTTGTTCAAAGGTGCCAATGAAGAAAGTAAAACTACGATTCTCGCCTCGGTACGCCGCAGTTATCTTCAATTCTTGTTCGAGGCTATTGGATTGCCTTTTAGACCCAATTATTGGGATTATCAGTACAAAGTGGAACACGAATTGGATGCCTACAACACCCTAAGCTTTTTAGGGCTTGGGTCTATCGATGACTTTTCGGTAGAGGCTCCTGATGATTTTGACGCCGAACAACAAGCACAATTAGACCAAGCCCCATTTATTGACCAACGTACCAATGCCATAGGACTTACTTGGAAAAGACGGTTTAAAGACGGGTCTGGTTTTATGCAAACGACCGTTAGCAATAACACCTTGGTCAATGAGTTCACCCGTTTTGAAGACCCGGAAACCGAGACAGGTGTCTTTTTTAGCAATGATGCAACTGAATCGGAAACCAAATTACGGTACCAATTGACCAAATTCTTCGGGGATTGGAAACTGACCTCAGGATTTAACACGCAGTACTCAGATTATGAAAACGAAACCGTTAATCGAACCGACGATATTACTTTTAATACAGAAATCGATTTCTTTAAGTACGGACTTTTTGCCAACCTCACCCGTAGTTTTTTAAATGACAAGCTCGATGTTTCTTTCGGCTTTCGTATGGATGATGACAGCTTTACCGATGAGGACAATCTATTTTCCACGTTTTCACCACGCCTTTCGGCCTCCTATGAATTTGCCGATAACTGGCGTTTGAATGGCTCTTTAGGTCGCTATTTCAAGATTCCGCCTTACACCATTTTAGGGTTTCGAAATAACGAGGGCGCATTGATCAATCAGAATTCGGCCTACACACAAAGCGACCATTATATTCTTGGGCTACAGCATTATTTCGGGCCTTCTTCTAGCATATCGCTCGAAGGTTTCTTCAAACGTTATGATGATTATCCCGTATCGGTCCTTGACGAGGTTTCCCTAGCCAATAAAGGAGCCGACTTTGAGATATTGGGAAGTGAAGACGTAGAAACTGTGGGGCGTGGTCGAAGCTATGGTCTGGAACTTCAATTTCAACAAAAACTCACGAACAACTTTTACGGCATCTTTGCCTATACCTATTTCTTTAGTGAATTTACTGGTTTCGACCGGGAAGTGTATTTACCCTCGGTTTGGGACAGTAGGCATTTGGTATCTTTTACCGGGGGTTATAAATTGAATCGAAACTGGGAGGTAAGCGCCCGATACCGTTTTGCGGGAAACACTCCTTTTGTGCCTACCGATTTAGATGCCACTTTGGCGAACTACCCCGAAGTAGTGCTGGATTACGGTCGCTTGGGAGCTGAAAAGCTTGATATTTTTAGCCAGTTAGATCTTCGAATTGACAAAAAATGGAATTTTGAAAAACTATCCTTGAATGTCTTTATTGAGGCACAAAACGTGCTGGGCCAACAAGTACCTCAGCCTACAGAGTTTGGCCTTAACAGGGATGCAAACGGTACTATTGTTCAGCCATTGAGTTTAACGGCCATCGATTCTGATTCTGGACAGATTATCCCTAGTATCGGAATTGTCGTTGACTTCTAGAACACAGCTAAAAGGTCTATGTATTTAAAATGGGTTTGATCGGGCTTCTTTGCAGATATCGATTACGGCAAAAAGAATCTTGGTATTCGCGGTTGGATTCTAAACAAACCTTTAAGGAACCATAGGTACCCTACAAAACAAAAAATGATTACCTTGTTGTTATCGAAAACTTTTGGGATACATCTGTATTAGCCAATAAAAATTATACGGCTTGTTTCGCGATTGACGGTACATGCTATATTGGATGTTACAAAGAAGTTATAAAGACGGCATATTCCAATTTTTTAAGCTTGGTAGGTCTATTATGAAGTCGATGATGCCAATAGCAACTTCTATAAGAAAGGAATTATTCATCAAAATAGTAAAAGGCGGATGATTTTTCCAGATAAGCCTGCCACTCATACCATAGGCAGTTTTTCCCGGGCTACGCTACCAGAAAGGTAATACGTCATGGTATAGTTGGAAGGATGCTACATATGCAAACGAATAGAAGCAGGCATCCAAGAACTGCCAAAAATCAACTGATAGCCAGTGATCAAGTGTGATTGAAATGGGTACCATATTCGAAAAAGCTTAAAGAGACCATGTATAAAAACAAGCGACCGTTATTCCTATTGCTATGCCTGTTGATCGGTTTGTGGTCGTGTTCAAAACCGGTCGAAAACCCTCCGAATATTGTTTTGATCATGGCCGATGACATCGGGTTTTCCGATATTGGGAGCTATGGGAGTGAAATCAGCACCCCACATATCGATAGGCTTGCCACAGAAGGGCTGCGTTTCAGAACATTTTACAACATGGCAAAATGCAATCCTACGCGCTCATCCCTTCTCACCGGATTGTATACTGGCGGAAATGGTGCGGTGCATCTGGCCCAAGTGACCAAACAGGCAGGGTATTTCAACATCATGAGCGGCAAAGAGCATTTTGACGATTGGGTCCCCGCCTACTGCAAAGCAGAGAATGTTTTTGATCGTTCGTTCCATTTTTGGGCGACCACGGAATATTTTAGGCCTCCTTCAGGAGAATTTGAAAGACCCTTTTACCTACAGGGGCAAAAACTAAGTGCCGATGACATCGAACATGAGACATCGCCCATGTACAAAACCGATTTCATTACCGACTATGCCCTAAAATGGTTAGATGAGGCATTTTCGAACAACGCCCCCTTTTTCCTGTACCTACCCTACCATGCAGCACACTTTCCCTTGCAGGCCAGACCCGAGGACATCAAAAAATATCGGGGCAAATACCTTCAGGGGTGGGATAAGTTACGACAGCGTCGCTATAAGAAAATGCAACAACTACAGGTGCTACCGGAGAATGCGAAATTAAGCCCCCCTGAAAAAAACCGCAATACCCAAAGGCTCCCCCTCGTTGCGACATATAACGACTACTACCCTTGGGAAGGCCTGTCACAAGAACAGAAAGATTCGCTTGATTTGGAAATGTCAGTGTATGCGGCCATGGTAGACCGTATGGATAAGAACATTGGGCGGGTTCTGGAAAAACTCGCCAAAAATGGGAAACTTGAAAATACGTTGATTCTGTTTTTATCCGATAACGGGGCCTGCCCATTTTATACCAATAAGATCAAGGATGTGCAGCCCGGGCCCGCAAATTCATATTGGAGTTTAAGAACCACTTGGGCCAATTTGTCAAATACCCCTTTTAGACAGTACAAACAATCGGGTCATGAAGGGGGCGGGCATACTCCTTTCATCGCCCACTGGCCAAAGGTCATTGCTCCGGGAACGTTTACCGATCAGCCAGGCCACGTAGTAGACCTTATGCCAACGGTCTTGGATATCTTAGGGGCTACCTATCCAAAAAAAATAAAAGAATATCCTACACTGCCGCTTCACGGTAGTTCGTTACTTCCTATCTTTAAGGGAAAAGAACGGTCGACACCCGAGTATTTCATTTCAGGTCTTGAAAACTTTAGAATGTTCAGAAGTGGTGATTACAAAATTGTTAAGTTAAATGGGGGCGTATGGGAATTATACAATCTAAGAGATGACCCTACCGAACTAAAGAATCTAGCTGCCTTGTACCCTGAAACGGTAAAGCAACTAGCAGAAAAATATGAAGAACAAACAGCTGGGCCATACCCTGACCCACATGACCCCGGACAGCTAGATTAATTGATATCCCTATATGCATCTATGAATAAACAACTGCCTTTCGTTGTCTTTTTTGGAAAGAACAAAACCGTCATATGAAAAAATTGGGATGCTCTTTTTTTGTGCTTGTCGTATGCTTCGCCTGTATGGAACAAAAAAAATCACAGGAAACCAAGGTCTCTACTAAAACGGCAAATTTTTCTTTTAGAGAAGTTTCCGAACTGCCACTACAACCGACATTGCCGAATCTTATGGTGAATCGGTTTGGGGATAGTATTCAATCATTGAAGGAGTGGAAAGCCCATAAAGCATACATCAAGGAAATGCTCACTTTCTATCAATATGGTCAAACGCCGCCCAAACCTATTAAGGTAAAAGTGGTCGAAACCGATAACGCCGTAGAAAATGGAAAAGTCCATAGTAGTTATGACTTTACCCTTACCAATAACCAACAATCCCTAACGTTCAGAGTGGGTCTGATAAGGCCTCAGAACAGTGAGCCACATCCCGTGATCATCAAGAACGATCGCTACCGATTTGATCTTTCTGAGATTCACGACAAAAAAGTCAGGGAGAAATATACAAGGCAAGACCGCCTTTCAATCGATTTTTTTGCAGCGGACACATTGGTACAACGGGGGTATATTTATTGCAAGTTCAATAGGGAAGACGTTTTTCAGGATGTGAAAGGGCCTAAAAATGGTGGCATTTTCGACCTTTATCCAGGATATGACTGGGGTGCCATCACCGCTTGGGCCTGGACGTATCAAATCATTATCGATTGGTTGGAACACCAACCCTTTGTAGACAGGGAAAAAATTGTCGTTACCGGGCATTCCCGTGGCGGAAAGACCGCACTTTGTGCAGGTATCTATGATGAGCGTATTGCCCTAACGGCACCGAACTCTTCAGGCCTTGGAGGAACAGCCAGTATGCGATACTACGATTTTTCAAAAGGCCCTGAAGTACAGACCTCTTCGCATCAATTAAAAAGGTTTCCCCATTGGTGGCCCAATAGATGGTATGCCCTGGAGAACCATACCGCACGTATTCCCTTTGATGCTCATTTTGCAAAAGCCTTGATCGCGCCAAGGGCCTTGTTGAATACGCATGCTAGACAGGATTATTGGGCAAATCCTTATGGCACCCAACTGACTTATTTATATGCACAACCGGTTTTTGAGCTTTACGGGGTTGCCAATCACAATGCAATACATTGGAGGGATGGAGGGCATGCACAAAAAGAAGGGGATTGGTTGGCACTTTTAGACTTCTGCGATTCCGTATTTTATGGAAAGAAGCCTAAAAGAGTTTTTAATGAAAACCCGTTCCCTGACACCTATCAGTATCAGGTTTTGAATGCACACGACATTACCAAACTAAAACCCGTTTCTTCTCAATGAAATATCTTCGAATTATCATCATAACGGTACTTATCTCCCAGAGCTGTTCTAGACCTTCTTCATCCAAATCTATTTTCAACGGACTAGGTGAGATGGCCGGGGAAATAACCGACACCAGTGTTATTCTGCAATCCAGACTTACCGCAAGCGACACACTTGTAAAGGGCGATGTTCAGGGAAAAAGGGGAATCGCCTATTTTGAATGGAGTGATAACGAGAATTTTTCGAATCCTGCCCGTACCGATTGGATTTTGGCCAAGTCCAAAAATGACTATATCATTAAAACCAGATTATCGGGGCTCCAGTCCGGGAAACCATATTTTTACCGACTGGTCTATGGAAACAATACCCTAAAAACATATGCCGGGCCTATTCGCAAGTTTCGAACCTTACCTGGAAGGCAGCACAAACAACCCATTGATTTTGTGGTAACCTCCTGTTTCAACTATCACAGATTTCATTTTGGCAAGGTAGGCCAACCTGATTCGGGCTATAAAGGAAAGGACAAGCATTTGGGCTATCCCGGTCTGGAAGTCATTACCTCCTTGAGCCCCGACTTTGTGGTATTCACGGGGGACAATGTCTATTACGACACTCCACAGACCGATTCGGTACGGGCCAAGACCGTAGACCAATTGCGACAGAAATGGCACGAACAATTTGCACAACCGCGCCTGCAAGAACTGTTTTCCCAAACAGCTACCTATTGGGAGAAAGACGACCATGACCATCGTTTCAATGATTCGGACACCTTGACCAATTTCACCCCTTCTTCCCGTTATAAAAACTATCGGGCAGATAGCTTGGCCTTTACACTACCGTCGCATGAGTTAGGGGTAGCTACTTTTAGGGAACAAGTTCCCGTAGTATCTCCAGACGACCCGACAGCGGTTACCTATCGGACTCATCGCCTCAACCAGCATGTACAGGTATGGTTCACCGAAAACCGGGACTATCGAAGCCCCAATGCCATGCCCGATGGGCCTAAAAAGACTATTTGGGGCGAAAAGCAAAAAAAATGGTTAAAACGCACCTTATTGGCAAGTGATGCGAAATACAAACTTTTAATTTCCCCGACGCCCCTGATCGGGCCAGATGATAATTTCAAGAGAGATAACCATGTGAATCCGGAAGGTTTCCGTCAAGAAGGTCAACGTTTTTTGAAGTGGATAACGGAACACAAAAGTAGGCTCGATAATTTTTACATCGTACACGGAGATCGTCATTGGCAATACCATTCTATTGACCCACTCGGAATAGAGGAGTTCTCCGTAGGGGCTATTGACGCGACTAACGCACGTCTGCCCAGACTACCTGGCGACCCGAAATCTACCGACCCCGACGCTACCATCGCGCAGCCATTTGTGGCGGATAGCATTACGGGTGGTTTTTTGCGTATTAGAACCAAGAATCCCAATGAAGGCACAGTCTTACAATTCACTTTCTACAATCAAAAGGGAGATATCGTATATGAGGTTGAGAAATAATCATTTTCACCTAAAGCTTTTGTTTGGAACCGATGGCATTGTGATTAAATCTTAGCCCTCTAAAAATAACAGAAGTGTATTTCTTCTGCATGGCAAGACTAACAGCCTAATAAGGGCATGCGTACAGCCAAAAACCTGACCGCACACTGGTTCACAACCATCCTTTTCTCTGGTGCGGCTATGTTAGAGTAAATATATTTATTCAATGAACTAGCGATGTTCCTTGGCTGGGACCGGTTTGAAAGTAGGTCAAATCGATGCCAAATTCATTCTTATAGGCTATGGAAGCCTTATCTACAAAGGCACTTATGGCATCTTCATGTACTAAATTCAAAGTGCAGCCACCAAATCCTCCTCCCATCATTCTTGCCCCCAATACGGCGGGTTCATTTTTTGAAAGTGCCACTAAAAAGTCAAGTTCAGGACAGCTTACTTCATACTTTTTGGTCAAACCTTCATGGGTCTGGTACATGAGTTGCCCAAATTTGTCTAGCTGATGCTCCTTTAAAGCGGCAACGGCCTTTAACACCCTTTGTATTTCTTCAACGACATAAGAACATCGATCATACCGTGTTTGTCCCAGCTCTGTCTTACTTTTTTTCAACATCTCGTCCGTTACGTTTCGAAACGATTTTTCGATATTGAAACGGTTTGCCAACAGTTGTAATCCTTCCTCACACTGCTGTCTGCGAACGTTATATTCACCTGATGAAAGGTTGTGCTCCACATTTGTATTCAAAAGCAGTAGACGGTATGGAGCCAAATTCATTGGAATATATTCAAAATCTAGCGAACGGCAGTCCAGGAGCATGCTATGCCCGGCACGGCCCATAACCGAAGCAAACTGATCCATGATTCCACATTTTGTTCCTACAAAATCATGTTCAGCCCGTTGGCCTATTTTTATCAACTGCCATTTATCGAGTCCCAAATCGAATAACTCGTTTAAACCAAAGGCCAGACCACATTCCAACGCGGCCGAAGAGCTTACCCCCGAACCAACGGGGACCTTACTCTCTATATGACAATCGAATCCCTTGACCGCCGTAGTAATTTTTTGTATCTCGTTGATGACCCCTAATACATATGTATGCCATCCTTCGGTGCCTCGACCCAGATTGTTCAGGTCTACCGTCAACGTATGATCAAACCCTTTGCTCATAACAGCACCACGACTAGGATGACCATTTTTTTTGAGCGTTATGTAAATATGTTTGTCTATAGCCGCAGGCAGGACAAAACCGTCGTTATAATCTATGTGCTCTCCGATCAAATTGATTCTTCCCGGAGAAGCTACTATTATTTCAGTTGGACTATTCACTAGATTTCGTTTTATACATCGATATGCGTACCGATACTTTTGAAAAGGAGCAGGCGAAAATACTAAAAAAGTTTTTTTAGCTGCAAAACAAAGTGTTCTTCATGCCGCCGGATGTACCACTGACCTTGGAACAGCATACGACACAGAGGTACATTTCAAATCGTTTAAAGAAGTATTTCATAACAACGGTCTGTTACCTTGCGACGCAATTGGCCATCACTGAAGTACTTGGTAAAATCGAATTAGTTGTTTAACAGCATTAATAGTTATCTTAGAGCGAATTCAAAGACCACTAGGTTTTTAAAAATAGGTTACTTTAGAACGTGTCATTATGATTCATCAAATTATAATTTAGACCTATTACCAGCATTACGAATAGAATGAAGATACTCGATTTCATTGAGCAGCTAAAGCAAGTAAAATCCCTTTCGAAACATGAGCAATTGGTTCACGGTATTATCGACACCATCAATTCAGGGCACCTTCAAATAGGAGATCAGCTTCCCTCGATCAATGTAATGGTGAACGAAGTCGGTTATGCCAGGAAAACCATTGTCAAAGCCTATGAGGAACTAAAGGACAAAGGGCTGGTAGAGTCAAAAAAAACCAAGGGATATTTTGTAATAAGCGACAATGTTGCACTTTATGTGAAAATTGCTCTGCTTATGTATTCTTTCCAAAAATTTCAGCAGGAGTTTTACAATGTACTTCGCAAAGAACTAGAAGATAAAGTACAGATCGACGTTTTTTTCCATCATAACAATGAAGATATGTTCGAGACCATATGTTCGAACGTCGCGGGCAAGTACGGGATGTACGTAGTAGCGCCGATACAGACCGAACGCTGCAAATCGGTTTTGAAGAAAATAGGTCCGGAAAAACTCATTGTGGTCGATCGCTTTTTGGACCTAGGCACCAATTACACGTATGTGATACAAGAGTTTATGCAAAGTACATTGCTTAATTTGCAGACACTACTGCCAAAAATTAAAAAACGTGAGGGCATCGTCTTATTTTATAGGGAAGATCGTGATTACCCCATTGAACTTTTAAATGCATTTTTGGAATTTGTACAAAAAAACAATATTAAATTCAAAATTGCGAAGTCCTATGAGTCAGGCTCTGTACAGAAAGACCAACTCTACCTGACCATAGATGATTCAGATCTTTGGTCTTTATTGAAAGATTGCCGCTCCTATGATTTTCGGATAGGAAAAGATCTAGGGGTACTTTCATTCAATGATCACATTGTAAAAGAACTAGTATCCGGAGGAATTTCCTCCATTTCTACCGACTTCAAGCAAATGGCCCTGACTACAGCTGCAAATATCAAGGAGTTAAGTTTTTCAAAATCAATAATTCCTACAAGTCTCATCGAAAGAGATTCTGTTTGATCTTTTTTCTTACATTTCATCAATTTCCTATTTTTTAAGGCCAATATCCTTATAATCCTTTTTTTTAGACAAAAAAATTATGTCATATTCAATATTTTTATATTTTTGCTTAATAGCATAGACTATCATAGCATATAAAATTTAAAATTTGCAGATATGTACACTCATTTTTTCAGGGGACTCGTTTTCACTTTTTCCCTCTTGGTTTCCGGTATGCTTATGGCACAGGAGACCACTATCTCCGGAACTGTTTCAGATGACCAAGGTCCGCTTCCGGGAGTTAATATCGTTGAAAAGGGTACCGTCAATGGTACGACCACCGATTTTGACGGGAACTATAGCATTTCAGTAGCAGCAGATGCCGTTCTGGTTTTTAGTTATATTGGCTATGAGAGCAAGGAAGTAGCCGTTAACGGTCAAACGTCGATCAATGTTACCCTAGCGGTCGACGCTCAGAGTTTGGACGAGGTGGTAATCGTTGGTTTTGGTTCCCAGGCCAAAGTAGATGTTACCGGGGCCATTGCCCAGATCAAGCAGCAAGAGATAAAACAAATCGTCAATGCCGACCCTACCAATGCGCTCCAGGGCAGATTGGCCGGCGTTCAGGTAGAAAGTGGCGGTGGTGGTCCTGGAGCCCCTACCAATGTTATTGTAAGGGGTATCAGTTCATTGACCAATACGTTTCCGCTTTATGTGGTAGATGGTGCAATCGTTGATGATATCACCTTTCTCAACGCTAAGGATATTATTGACATACAGGTTCTCAAAGACGCTACTTCAGCCGCAATTTATGGTACAAGGGCCGCGAATGGAGTCATCATTATCTCCACCAACAGAGGTAGCATGAATTCGGCTCCCAAAGTTTCCGTGGATATTCGAGGCGGAGCCAATACCGTTGCCCGAACATTGGATTTTCTTAACGGGCCCGAATTCGTAGCTTTTCTAAATCAACGAAGTGTCAATGAAGGGCTGCCCGCAAATATTGCAGATCCCGGGGTCAATACTGATTTTCAGGACCTTTCACTAAATTCCGGGTTCATACAGGACTATGGTTTTAATATTTCTGGCGGTGGCGAAGACTCTTCCTATTTTTTCTCTGCCAACTATTACGACGAGGAAGGTATTGTTACAAGTACCGATTTCCAACGTTTCAATGTGCGCCTTAACAGTAGATTCAAAATGGGCAAATTTACCATCGAGGAATCGCTCTCCTATAATCAAAGAAACCTTAACGGCAATAACTTCTTTGGTAACGGCACCTTTACCGCACCTGTAGTAAGGGCTTCGGCGCCCGAAAGATTGGGCGGCTTTGAAGCTATTGATTCCAACCTTTATAATGGCTCTGGGGGCACCAATAACTACGCCCTGGCACAATTGGTCGATGACCAAGTAACACAAAGAAATCTTCTGGGAAACTTTAACCTGAAATACGAAATCATAGAGGGACTTACCGCAGGAGTAAATATTGGTGTGGATTACAGGAATACTTACGGAAACTTCTTCCAACCCACGTTTGACCTCAGCCCTACCGACCAACAGGTAAACCTAAACGAACTCAATGACCTTACAGAGGTTAGGGGCGAAATAATATCGACTAACATTGAACCGACCCTTAACTACAAAACTACCTTCGGAAAGCATTCGGTCGACATATTAGTAGGGGGTGCACGCCAGCAAATAGACAACAATTCCTTAGCAGTACAAGCAGAAGGGCTTCCTTCGAACAACATTACCAATATTGCCTCGTTTGCCGACCAAATTGTAAACTCCGGTGGCGGAAGGTTCCTATCAAGGGTCTTTTCGGTTTTTGGAAGGGTAAATTATAAATTTGACGACAAATACCTTTTCACGGCCATTGTAAGGAGGGATGCTTCTTCCAGATTCTCTCCCGAAAATGATTTCAACAATATTGTGCTTCCCGCTTTCTCTGCAGGATGGGTCATGAGCAATGAGGATTGGTGGCCCGAAAATTCTGTCTTCAATACACTGAAGCTACGAGCTGGTTATGGCCAATTGGCCTCGCAGAACATTGGGGATTTTTTATTCCAATCTGTTTTAAACCCCTCATCAAATGTTAGTTTTAATAATACTACGGCAGGCGGTTTCGCCATCACCTCATTGGTCGATGAAAACATTTCCTTTGAAACTGCCGAGTCTACCAGTCTCGGTATCGACGGAGCATTGCTGAACAACCGGGTAACATTCGCCGCAGATTATTTTGTGCGAAACAACAATGATGTCTTGGCACAAGTGGCCGTTCCCTCCACAACGGGTTCTGCAAACGCAGTTACCCAAAATGCCGCTTCTATCCGGAACACCGGTTTTGAGTTTCAGACAAACTACAACCACGATTCGGACGGGGATTTCGATTTTAATCTCGGATTGACATTCGCAACCATCAGCAATGAACTAACCGAACTGCCCAATCCGTTGGTAGGGCCATCGATAGATGAGGAAGGCAACACCCCTAATCGATTTGAAGTAGGCCAACCGGTGGGGTTCTTCTTTGGGTTTCAAAACGATGGAATCTACAGAAGCCAAAGCGAAATAGACAATGATCCCGGAGTGGCCAACGATCCGGAAAGAAGAGCGATATTACAACCAGGCGATTTTAGAAGGGTCGATGTCGACGGTAATGGTATCATTAATAACGACGATCGGGTCAACCTTGGTTCCCCCATACCCGATTTCACGTACGGACTCACTTTCAATGGAACCTATAAACGATGGGATTTCGGACTCACTTTCAATGGAGTTCAGGGGAATGAAATATTCAATGCCACCCGTTTCACGGGCACCTTCTTCCTCGATGGCAATAAATTTGGTTATGTACGTGATGCTTTTGTCCTTGGTCAAAATGAGGACACCAATATTCCCAGAGCCTCTTTACCGAATGCAGCAGGTAATCAACTCCCCTCTGATTTTTATGTAGAAGACGGTTCCTATCTAAGGTTGCGAACGTTGGAAATCGGCTATGACTTTACCGATGCGATCGCCATTCCCTGGGTTAGTAACGCTCGCATATTCTTTAATACCCAAAATGTTTTTACCATTACAGGTTATAGTGGTTATGACCCGGAAATTGGCTCCACTTTGGCCGGGACCGGAGGCGGTTTCTTCGGGAACCCCAACAACACCCCTCCCATTTTTGGTAGAGGAATCGATTTACGCGCACAACCCAGACCTAGAACCTTTATAATAGGGATTCAGGCATCTTTCTAAACCGGTTATGAATTAATGAAAATTAAAAAAAATGAAAATCAAGACAAATAAATTTTTGATTGTACTGCTCTTAGTAACCTTGTTACTTCCTTTGAACGGATGTGACGAGGATAAGTTGGAGATTTCAAACCCAAACACGGTCTCCCAACTAGACTTCTTTAACAATGAAGCAGATTTCAGAGTGGCTGTCAATGGCATGTTCCACCCAATAACCGCCGTATTCTTTTGGGGTCGCGTCGTACATACCGGGCCCTTATTACGTTCAGATGCGTTCAATGTAGTGCCTTTTGCCAATAACACGACCATGTCTACCTTACAAGGTGTTCCCGGTGTAAGTCGTTGGGCTACGGATATGTTTCCCCAATTGTACCAGACCATTTTCAGGGCCAATACTATTTTGGAAGAAGCCAACGAAGAAAACTTACCGGCCGGCAGTGCCCGAGATGAAATATTGGGACAAGCCTATTTCATGAGGGCCTTTGCCAATTGGTATTTGGCAGCATTTTGGGGCAATGTACCCTTAGTGTTGAATACCCCAGAAACCCGAGAAGATTTTTTCCCCGAACAAGCCACCCAAGCAGAAGTCTTTAACGCGGTTATTGCAGATCTTACGCAAGCGGTCGATTTGCTTCCTACTACCTGGCCCGATACCGATTTGGGGCGACCCACCAGTGGTGCTGCCTACGCATTTCGGGGAAAAACTCACCTTTATATGAAAAACTTCTCCGAAGCTGCGGCCGATTTTCAAACCGTTGTAAACAGTGGTGTATACGATCTGTTGCCCGCCGATCTGTACAATGACAATTTTACAATTGCCAATGAAAACAATATTGAATCGGTTTTTGAACTGCAGTTTTCACCACAAGATAATTTTGTTTGGGGATCCGATGCTCCATTGACCGGGACACAGAGTAATTTCTACATCGATTACTCCCCTCCTACCGTAAGCCTGGATCGTGGCCATTATATCAACCCACATATTCTTCAGGTTTTTGAAGACAATGGGGACGAGGTAAGGCGCAATGCTACGATCGCCTTTGACTATCCGGGAGCAACGGGTTACGGTGGTCGTCCCTTTTCAGAGGATTTTGCTCCAGATATCGAGGCGGCCCAGGTCGCGGGCGTCGATCCTTTATTCACTAGAAAATATGCCATGCTCTTTGCCGGAAACAGGGAAGAACTTCCCGGATTCGGGCAGACCGTGGGAGTCAATTGGAGGTTGATACGGTATTCCGATGTACTGCTAATGTTGGCCGAAGCTCAAAATGAATTAGGCAATACCACAGATGCCATCCCATTGATCAATCAGGTACGGCAAAGGGCACAAATAGCAGATTTGCCCAACAATCTATCCGAGGAAGAGGTTTTCGATGCCATTGTCGATGAACGCATTATGGAATTGACCGGGGAAGGCCACCGTTTTCTTGATTTGGTACGTTGGGGTCTTGTTGAGGACGTCATGGGGCAAGGCTCTACCATCGCTGGCGGAAGACACCCAAAATCATTGGCGGGGGAATCGGCGTTCTTTACCCCTGGGCGTGATGAATTGCTTTGGATTCCTGTACCGGAATTGACTGCCAATCCGAACTTGGAACAAAATCCTGGATATTAAGTTGAGTTAGTTTGTTTAAAAAGGGTCAAAGCCAAGCATATGCTATATTTGCTTGGCTTTTGATTTAGAAATAGACCATTGATGAAAAGAACCTTGCCGTATAGCATTTTGAACGTTCCCCTAGCGGGTCGCGACCCAAAAAAGCTATCCCGTGCCTCTTTGGAGAATGATTTTCAGACCGCCCGACCTTTCGCAAGTTACCCTATGACCCAACATGTTTTTCTCAAGAGGAATGACAACGACAATAGGCCTCGAAAATCCGTAGAGCGTCATTTTCGTATCGTGGAGCGAGCTCCTGAACGAACAAAAATGACCATGTGCAACGGCAAGACCAACATTTTAACGGACCAGCCCTACGACCGCCGCAAAATGTTCACTTTTAACGATCTAAAATGACCGAACCATTTCATTCAAAGACAGATACCATTGCGATAAGACAACATCCTGTGATGGCAGAAAGCAGTCTATATGCCATATCGGAAGAAGAAAACCTATCTATATACAGGTTTGAACTATCCCCGGAAAAGGAAATGGTACCAAAACCTGTTTTATTGGAATGGCAGTTTCCAGGAGCCGGTGTCGCAGGCGTTTGGAAACCCACGGCAGATTTTTCAAAAAGAATCGAGGCCGACTGGGAACTGAAAAGCCATGAATCGCGCATCTCGATCGATGCCCCTGTATTGGCCCTTTTCAGAGCAGATGACGAAAATGCACTTTGCTTTTCCTGCTCCAATGCCATTAACCGAATCGAAATGGCTTCCAGATACCGGGAAGAAGACAACACCTTTTATTGCCAAATAGTCCTTTTTACCGAATGTAGGTACCCCATAAAAGACTTCAGTGTAGATATTCGAATAGATACTAGAAAAATACCCTTTTCAGAAGCCTTGCGACAGACTGCTGCTTGGTGGGAAACCTTTGACAACCTGACCCCGATTTATGTACCATTGATAGCAAAACGCCCCTTGTACTCCACTTGGTATCAATTTCACCAAAACTTAGAGGAGTTGAAACTACTGGAAGAATGTCGGTTGGCGAAAGAAATGGGGTTCGAATCGATTATTATTGACGATGGCTGGCAAACCAAGGACACCAACAGGGGATATGATTACACCGGGGATTGGCAACCTGAACGCTTTGAAGATTTTGGCGGCTTGATTAAAAAAATCCAGGATATCGGAATCAAGGTCGGGATATGGTATTCCGTTCCTTTCTGTGGAAAGAAATCCAAAGCTTATCAACGTTTCAAGGGAAAGTTTTTAACCGAAAAACATCGTTGGGCGCCTGTTTTCGACCCCCGCTTTCCCGAGGTCCGAGACTACCTGACAAGCACCTATATCAATGCGGTAAAAGACTGGAATTTAGATGGCTTAAAGCTCGATTTCATAGATGACTTCAAAAACTATCCTGAAACCAGTTTTGAATATGATGGCAAAGATACCCTAAGTATCAATGGGGCGGTCGATTTACTGCTCACACAAGTTACACGGGAACTTCAAAAAATAAACCCTGATATCTTTATTGAATTCCGTCAGAAGTACACCGGACCTGCCATGCGAAAATATGGAAATATGCTCCGAGCTTTTGATTGCCCCGGTGATTATACCATGAATAGGGTACGGATAGCGGATATTAAATTATTGGCAGGCGAAACAGCGGTACACGCCGATATGGTCAAATGGCATTCCAATGAATCTGTTGAAGTAGCGGCCCTTCACTACATGAATACCCTTTTTGGTGTACCACAACTTTCGGTACGATTAGCAAAGGCACCCCCGGCCCATTTGACCATGATTCAATTTTACACCAGCTATTGGAAAGCTAATTCAGAGACACTATTATCTAGCAACTATTCACCAAAATTGCCATTGGAAAACTATCCGATACAGTACGCTAAAAAAAACAACAAGATTATTGTCGGGCTTCATTCGGACCAAGTAGTCTTTATAGATGAAAACGTATCCTTTATAGATATTTTGAATGCCAAACCAAGCGTTAAGGTCTTGATCGATATACAGGTAGGGCTCGCCCCATCTGAATGTACTATATATAATTGCAAGGGAGAGATTGTCAATCAGGAAACGATTGTTATCAGAGAAGGTCTCAACTCCTTTCATGTGCCCATTGGTGGGCTGTTGCAATTGAAAACGACAAATTAGACACAACCCTTTTAATGTAGCTCTAATAAAGTTGATGTATTACAACAAATTATTGTCTCTCGCGTATGCAATGGCCTCACTAATATTTGGAACATCCATTTTTTCAAACATTTTCTTTCTATGAAACTTTATGGTATCGGGCGCAACAAACAGTTTTTCCGCAATTTCTTTTATTGAATAGCCCCTTATAGAAAATTGCAGCACTTCTCTTTCCCTATCTGTCAATACTTTTTTTTCGAGGGTTTTCCAACAGTTGGCCTTTAAGTCATATCGATAAGCTTCATTACAACCATTCTTGTGTATTGTAATGTTTCCCGACTTTTGCCTAGAAGAAAGGGAAACGATACAAATGGCCTTCCATATTTTTCCTTTCGAATTCAAAAAAATCGGTGTCAATTTTTGATGGATCAAAATAATTCTATCCTCCTTGGTCCTCAATTGAAAGTCGTAAGAAATAGAATAGCTCTTTCTTTCCTCCAGCGGTATACGTTCAAAATAATCAAAACCAGCCGAATTAATTTTCAGTAATAATTGCAAATCCTCCTGAGGTACATATTTAAAATAAAAATCATACCCCATTTCCAAAACTTCCTCTGGCGAATGACCATTTAAAAATACGGGATTGTCAGAAACATATTCAAACCCCTTCTTTTGGTAATCTATGACGTAAACACTCTGATTGGTAATTCTTGAAAAAGCCTTTATTACTTCAATATAGTCTGAAGTCTGGAATGTGTCTTCTACCGTTACCTTATTAACCGTGTTATTTGTAGAAAAGAAAGCGTTTAAATCTGCCATTAAGCATTGGTTTACATAAAGAAGAATGAAAAGGTCGTAAAACTACTCCCAAGGGTAGCGGCTCACAAGTTCAAGGATCGTACATTTGAAACGAAAAAAAACCGATATGATCAAACTTGTTTACACCATACTTCTTTTCCTTTTACATCTGTATACTGCCAACTCCCAGGAAAAGCAAATAACCCAATATAAAATTAAAGAAGATTTAGATAAAACTATAAGCGACGTTACACAAAATTATGGGTATCTGCAAGAAAAGAATGTAGATTTAGACTGTATTAGGACATATGATGCCAATGAAATAGAAAATGTTGAAAATCAGGAACAAGCCGTCCTATTTTTCGGGTATTTACTTCATGAATTTTATGACAGTCATCGTACCTTAGGAACAAATACAAATTCTCCCTGCGGCCTATTTGCCCCAATCTACGAAAAAGTAATAAATGGTAAACCCATCATCTCAAATGTTCGGCAAACTCAAACCAAAGAACTGAATCAAGACGTTATTGGCACTGAGATGCTGGCATTCGATCATGTTTACTTCAAAAAAGTGATATAAGACTTTCCAAAGAATCGTTATGAATAAATTGGAATATTTACTTCTCAGCCTAATCCTTAGTCTTTTACCAAGCTTTACAATTTCCCAAAGTGTTGAATCTGAGATTGACAAACTGTACCACGTCAACGAAAACGAACCAGGATTTTCAGTAGCCGTATTTCAAGGGAATGAAATCATCTTAGAGAAACAATATGGCAGTGCAAATCTGGGCTATGGCATTCCTGTTACGGAAGAAACTATTTTTGATATTGGTTCTATAGGAAAACAATTTACGGCAGCGGCTATACTTTTGTTGGAAGAAGAAGGTAAACTTTCGATCAAGGACCCGGCTTATACATATATCGAAACGCTTCCGCGCTATGCCAAGGGAAACCCTACTATTGAGCAGCTGTTAAATCAAACCAGTGGCATTAAGGAAGTTGATCCTTTTTTGGGCGTTTTGGACCTTCACCCCCATGATTACATCAGTCAATCCCAATTAATCAATATTGCTACCAAAGTCGATGAACTGCTTTTCGCTCCGGGCGAATATTTCTATTACACGAATGTAAACTACATATTGCTTGCTTCGATAGTTGAAAAAGTGACGGGAACTTCCTATAACAACTACTTGCAAGAAAGGATATTTGATCCGCTACAGATGAAACATACCGTTGTGGACAATAAAGCCTATGAGGTGATAAAAAATAGAGCGATAGGATACACAAAGGAGGAGGGTACGTTTTATAAATCGCACCGCCACTCTTTAATGTTTGTGGGTGATGGGCAAATATTGACCAACGCTTCAGATATGTTTAATTGGCATCAAGGTATTAAAAATGCAACCATTGGGACGGCCGAACTATGGAAAAAAATGCACACAAAAGCCACATTAAATGATGGAACACGCATCAATTACGGCCTAGGGGTAGAATTTGAGAACCACAATGGTCACGAAGCGATGGGTTTTGACGGTATGATCATCAGTGGATTTGTTTCGAAATATCTATATTTCCCAAATCTGGATATTGCGTTTTTCACCACACAAAACACCTTCAGTTGGGATTTTAGAGAACGTTTTTTTCAACTTGTAGACTTATATGTGCCTGCAAGACCTTCAAATGATAAGCCCTCAAAATACAAGAAAATAGCACTTTCAAACAATGAGCTAAAAAAGTACGAAGGAAACTACTTGTATTACTATAATGATGAAGACAGAAAAGCAAATTCCATAAAACTGAAAAATAATCGACTTATGGTGCTTACCCTGCAAGGAGATGAAATCGCAAAGTTGATTCCAATCGGAGATCATAAATTTTTATTCGGGGAGGAGGGAAATGCCATTTTGGAATTCAACATCGATGGAAACCAAAAACAATATACCTATGATGATCTTGAAAGTAAAAAACCTTGGCTTTTTAAAGAGTATGAGCCATATCATCATACCAAAGAGGAACTGAAAGAGTACGAAGGGCATTATCTTAATAAAGATTTCCAAGTGAGCAAGCACCTTCAAATCGAAAAGGGACGGCTCTATTATCATTACAGAAATGGTGCATGGAAAGATGAAATGTCGTCACTTGGTAAAGACTTGTTAGAAATACCAATAAGCCCTGTCCTATTTATTCGAAATGAAAACAATGAAATTATCGGTTTCAACCTTATGGGGTTGCTTTTTAAAAAGATGTAATGCCCGGCAGATGCGAAGTTGATATTTTTTACATCGTTTATTCGGATGAATTGTAAGTACCGCTAAAAATAAGACCATTCCAGGTCATACAAATTCAATTATTTTTTAAAATCCCGAAACGGGAAAAAGGAAAAAAGATAGCATAAAATTTTTCATAGAATCGGTTTTGCGATGTCTTAACCAATTACAAATACAGCTCAAGTTCAACAAAGTATAATGCTGGATCTTGCGCTTATTGACTAAAGTCAACTTTACCCGTTATCAAAAATTGTTCCAGCGCTTTGTATGCCAATTCTCCTCCGGTATTACCGTTTGTAAAAATCACAAACCCTTTTCCCAGACCTTCATATACTTTGAATTCACATTTAAAATCGCCGTTATTCCCGCCGTGACCAAAAGTAGTTCCATAGGGTGTCTTTTCTATTTGAACACCCAGGCCAAAGAAGCTCTTCCAATCTTCAGATTTCATTTCCTCATATTTATCCGTGACGGTATGCTTGTAAAACATATCGCTGTAGGTCTTTTCCTTTAATCCCTTTTTTTTTAATAAGGCAATTGCAAAATCGGAAAAAGATTTGGCTTCCGTATGCATACTCCAAGCCATCCCTGCCTTATTAGGCAGCGACACTTTATGCGGATAGTTATCATCGTGGCCGTGTGCAACTACCTTGAAAAGGTGGTCGCTTTTTTCGAAAAAAACATTCTTTAATTCCAGTGGTCGAATCACTTCCTCGTTCAAAGTCTTTACAATTTCTTTAGATGTAATATGCTCGACCACTCTTTTCAAGTACTCAAATCCTTCACCTGAATACCCAAATTCGGTTCCAGGCTCGAAAAGCAGTTCCATTTTTCCCGAGCGCCAGTTGGGGAAACCCGTTTTATGGCTTAGAACCATACGGGCGGTAATTTTCTTATAACGTTCATCATATTCAATTTCTTCGAATGGCAAGTACTCATGCAATGGTCTGTCCAGATCTATAATTTCTCTTTCGGCAAGTCGCATCACCGTAAAAGCAAAAACGGGTTTGGTAATCGAAGCAGCCTCAAAAATGGTCTCCGAGGTAACGGGTTCTTGGGTATAGGTGTTCTGAACCCCATAGGTACTGTGGTAACTCATCTTACCGTCCTCAATGATGGCCAGCGATACTCCCGGTATATCATAAAAATCGATATACGCATTTATGAAAGTATCTATTTGGTCATACTTATCGGTAGGATCCGTTAACAAAATACCTTTATCAAGGATCAAATCCAGCGGCTTTTCAACTTCAATTTCTAAATCTGCTACTAGCGTTTCATTGGGCTTCACTTTCACATGAATCGGATTCTTTTTAACCTTGTACTGCTGATCATCACCGTTGTAAATACCCCATTCCGGAACAATGGCATAGGTTCCTTTAGGGAGGCTTACTTCATAATACCCTGTAGTGTCTACATCTTGCCTAACCCAATATGAAGGATGCAGATCTGATGAAACCCTAATCTTGTTTATGGGTAGGCCCAACGAATCTTTTTCCCATTTTAGGTGTCCCTTGATAGTTCCTATCCCGATAGGCTCTTTTGCCAATAATACATTTCCAAGTTTAAAGGGCACATTGGTTTTACCGTCTGATTTTCTCCAAGAAATACGGGTTAGGTCATCTTCAAGATTCGGATGATCAACATCATAGATCATAAAGTCTAGCCCCAACATTTTTCCTGCGTCTATGGGTTCATCGAATCCTATTTTGGCCTCATAGATTGTTATGTTTTCTCCCCTTTTTGACGCTACTTCGACATCGTCCCAATTTGCATTTCTGGCAAACAGGTCCCAACTTGTGCTTGCATCGTCTACATCTTTATACAACTCGTTAAAACTATACACATTAACCCCTGACCCATTGGGTGAATGGGTTTTGTCCAAGTAAATCAAGCATTGATCCTGAGTATCCGATAATGATGCGGCGCTATTATCTAACTGATGATCATCGTCTGTAACGATTACTGCTATGTAAACCGACCTTTCTTTTTCAGCAAAACCAACTTTAAAAACAGCACTCAGATCATCTGGGCTATCCATCTTGTTTTCCAGTAGCGCATCAATGGTATATTCAGGGATAGTCGTATCCCAATCTTCTATTTCTCCATCAACTGTGATATTGGAAACGGGATAGGCAACACTAAGGGGCACAGAATTTTTATTGTCATCAATTGCCGTGAATTGCTTTTCGGTTTTACAGTTCAGAAGGATCAAAGCGAGGAGTACAAAAAATAGCAGCTTAAAGTTCATTTGATTTATCGGGTTTAAAGATTCGGTAGCAATATATTGATGAATACACAAAACTTCAATGCCAGTTCGGCAGACGTAACCCCATTTTTAGCCTTGGAATCAAAAGTTCCTTGCTGGCATAAGAGACAGGGGCAACCGAAAGTTCGGAAAACCTGCCCAATGTATAACAATAACGGAGCAGCATACTTCGTCCATTTTCAAAATCCTAAAAGTTTGTTAAACATCAAATTTATTTTAGAACAATCGTTCTATTATTTTATGTTTGCATACTAGAACGATTGTTCTAAAAAATAATAATCCAGTAAATGACAAGTAAAATGAGTAAATTAAATGGAAAAGTTGCCGTTGTAACCGGAGGAAACAGTGGTATAGGTTATGCATCCGCGCAAGAATTAAAAGCAAATGGTGCAAACGTTATTATTACAGGCAGGTCTGCTGAAAAAGTCGATAATGCTGCAAAAGAACTTGGCGTAAAAGGTATTGTCGCAGACGTAAGTGATCTGGCTGCCATAGACAGTTTGGTAGCACAAGTAAAAGAAGAATTTGGCAAATTAGATATTCTCTTTGTCAATGCAGGTATATTTCAACCGGCCCCGGTAGGCCAAATAAGCGAAGAAATGTTCGACCATCAAATGGGCATCAACTTTAAAGGTGCTTTATTTACCACAGAAAAGTTCTTACCTATTCTTAACGAAGGTGCATCGATCATTAATCTGTCTTCAGTAAATGCCTATACGGGTATGCCTAACACAGCGGTATATGCAGCATCCAAGGCTGCTTTAAACTCTTACACAAGAACGGCTGCAACAGAATTAGCACCGAAGAAAATCAGGATCAACTCTGTAAATCCAGGACCGGTTTACACACCCATCTTTGGAAAAACCGGTATGCCAGAAGAGCAATTAGGCGGATTCGCAGAAGCCATGCAAAACAGAATTCCCCTTAAACGTTTTGGGCAACCTGAAGATATAGCAAAGTTAGTGGGCTTTTTAGCCTCTGATGATGCATCGTTCATTACGGGAAGTGAGTATAACATTGATGGAGGAATCAATGTGAACCCTTTGTTGGTAGATTGATTCAATATGGTCTTTCAAAAAGGTTTCCGCTAAAGTGGAAACCTTTTTAAAAATAAAAAATGGAAGAATTCTGGAACGATCGATACCGAAAGAAGAGCTACGCCTATGGGAAAAGGCCAAACGCTTTTTTCAAGAAACAACTAGATAATCTGGCTGCTGGCAAAATTTTGTTGCCAGCTGACGGTGAGGGAAGAAATTCGGTATACGCCGCTACACAAAGTTGGGATGTGTATGCAAACGATTTAAGTATCGAAGGCAAGTTGAAGGCATCTAAATTAGCAAAGGCCAGCCAAACAACCATACACTTCGAAGTTGGAGATTTTGGTGAACTCACATACCCTAAAGGTATGTTTGATACTATTGCCTTGATCTATGCGCATTTCCCGGCAGAACTAAAATCAACCTATCATAAAAAAGCAGCTAGTTACTTAAAAATAGGTGGACACCTCATCTTCGAAGCCTTCTCAAAAAACCATCTAAACTACAATACTATAAATCCAAAAGTAGGAGGGCCAAAAAATGCCCCAATGCTTTTTTCGATAGCAGAATTGAAAACCGACTTTATGAACTATGAGTTCAAAATCATGAAAGAGAGCGTTATAGATCTCCATGAAGGTGATTATCATATTGGAAAAGGAGCCGTTATACGTTGCGTTGGGAAGAAAATATCATAAAAGGGTTAGAACATTTATTCTAAAAAATCTATTTTTAGAATACCAAGAAATATGAAATGCCAAGAGTTAAATCATTTGACGAGCAAGAAGTACTTTCCCTAGCAATGGAATTGTTTTGGAAAAAAGGATATGCGGCTACCTCGATTCAAGACCTTGTAGACCACTTAAGATTAACTCGCGCTAGTATTTACAACGCTTATACAGATAAAGAAACGCTCTTCAAACGGGCATTTGACAATTATATCGTTACAAATACAAAAGTAGTTATAGCGTTCCTTAAAACCCAATCGAACACTAAAGAAGGTTTTACAAAACTTCTTGAAATGGGAATAGAAGAATCGGTTAATGATAAGGACAGAAAAGGTTGTTTTGTTGTTAACACGACGACGGAACTGATTCCCGGAGACCCAAAGATTTTAGAAGTGGTTTCAAAAAACAAAAAGGCGTTTGAAGCTATTTTTTATGATTTTCTCAAACAAGGAGAACAGAAAGGTGAATTTAAAAAAGGGAAAGACCTAAAAGCAATTGCTTCGCTTATTTTCACGATGTATAATGGATTGAGGGTTGTCGCAAAAATTAATCCGAATAAGAAAGAATTAATGTCATCGGTTCACTTGTTATTAAGGGTTTTAGACTAATGTAAAAAGTAAACTCTCCGGGGCCTTCACCCGCCATACTGGCTACATAACAGCAACAGCGGGCAAGCGTCGGAGCATTTAAATCTGGATTATCGGGTAAATTACACCCACTTAAAGGCCATAGCGAAAAAAGTAGGGATTGAAAAGAAAACTCGTAAGCTTTTCTATAGCTCTTTACAGTCAATAATCTCCTCCATACAATCCTTAAAGAGCTTTTAGTATGAATCTCGGAATCATTTCGTTAGGCGGTGTTGCTTTTCCATAAAGCTGATAAGAATTATAATTCCCGCCATTGAACACCGTTATCATATCGAGCTCTGGCCAAATATTTATTTTTTGTCCGCCATTGCCTGTAGCCATATACGAATTAAAACGTTTACCCTCAACAAGGAAATACTTGTGCTTCCATAAATACCCATAATCCCCGTCTTCCATATGAAACGTTTTATTGACCCACTCTTCCGATAAAATTTGTCGTCCGTTCCATTTCCCGTTGTCTTTGTACATTTTTGCTAGTTTCATCAAATCTCTTGGTCTTATGGAAAGCTGACTAAAAGTGGTAAAACTTGTGCTGTTTGGCTCAAAAGTCCAATCATAATTGGATATCCCGAGTAAGCTAAAAAGGTTTTTTTTGGCAAAATCCTCAATATTCTCACCAGTTGCTTTTTCTACCAAACTCCCTATCGTTAATGCGCAACCTGTGCAGTATGAGGATACCTTTCCGGGTTGTGTTGCCATGGGTAAATCGAGCGTGTATTTTACCCAATCGTTACTTTTCATCATTGAGGCCTCATTTCCTTTACTCTCCGGGTTGTTATTTTCACAATCGAGACCGTGGCGGTACATTAAGAAATTCTCTATGGTAATTTCCTTTTTAGACGCATTCAAATTTGATATTTCAGAATAGGTAGCATCAAAAAAGGGCAATAGTTTTTCTTTCTCACTTTTGATAAAACCTTTATCTATGGCAATTCCCAAGATTCCGCTAATGATCGGCTTGGTGGCCGACCTAAGTTGATGCGGTGTGCTCTGGTCATAACCGTAAAAATACTCTTCAAGCACCAACCGATCATTTTTATAAATGAGGATGCTATGCACATCTGGATATGAACCACCGATGGTTTCTTTTATCATTTGAACAATCGCATCAGGGTTTTCAAATTCTTCGAACAGATTGCCAACTTGCAACCCATCATCTTTGTTCTTAGGCGGTATATAAGAATAGCCCTCCGGGTTATCAAATAATTTTTCCCTTGGGAGCATTTGTAGCTTTTCAAAATCCTTTGTGATAAGTTGAAAGGTTTCACCGCTCACTTCATACCCGACAATATTTTTATTCGCGTCCCTCTGAAAAACTACCGGACTCTTTTGGGCATCGACGAAGCTGTCCAAGTCGATATACCGCAATGGGTATTTTGCTTGGTCGATGACGGCATACAGGGTCGTATCTAACTTTGAAGCTACAATATCCAATGTCGTATTATCAAAGTATTGATACCTGCCTTCATATTCCAGAAATCTATCGAATTGGGATATTTCTTTCTTTGATGTGCAGCTAGAAAGCAGCGCAAAAACTAAAATCAAAAAAACAAGGTATTTACTGCTTAGCTTATATTCTTTCTTTCTTAAAAACGGAATGGAAAAAGGGTAGTAGCACTTTTGTGCGGAGATAGCTTTGAACATATGATCTGTTATGGTTAGCAAATTAAGTGGAAATAAATGACTTGGAAAGCAATAGATTATACGCTTTTACGAGCAACTCAAAAATTGAGTTCGATAGAACACGCCTTTTTTCTACTATCCCATAAAGCTGAACGACAAAAAAGTTACCTCTTTCCAGGGCAAACACAATATTGTTTGGGTTTATTCTGTATCGGATCAAACAATATAGGGTCTTGATATCGAATACATCTAGTTGATGGGTATCGCTTCTTTGATACCATCGAGCATCCAAGGCATTAATTCTGAAACCGTAGGATGTACCAAAACCACTCTTCGATAGTTTTTACAGGGTATACCACTATGCATAATGGCCGCAAACATATTGATGATCTCGTCTCCATTGATACCCAAAATAGCACCCCCAATGATTAAATCGGTTTCGGCATCTACCAATAGCTTTGCGAAACCCTTGGTCTCCGCCATTTCCTTTGCCCTACCAATTCTACTTAATGGATAAGTAGCTTTTAATACTTTTTTTCCGGATGCCAAGGCTTCCTTTTCACTCATGCCGACTCTGCCCAAAGGCGGATCGGTAAATAAGGCATATACCGGAATACGTTGCGAAATACTTCGAACACCTCCGAACAATTTATCGAGCACAATTTCTGCATCGTTTACCGAGGTATGGGTAAAGGCTCCTTTACCGTTCACATCTCCAAGGGCATATACCCCCTCGACCGCTGTCTGGCAGTAATCATCAACATCTATAAAGCCACGATCGCTCTTGCTAATTGCGGTATGTTCCAAACCAATTTGGTCGCTGTTTGCAATGCGGCCAATGGCAAATAATATATCTGAACCTGTAATGGTCTCTTCAACATCATCTTTTTGAATAGTTAAATGAATTCCTGAACTATCTTCTTTTGTGGAAACTGCCTTGGCATTGTACACGATGTTTACCCCCTCTTCTCTTAAAATTTCATCTACCACCGCTGCAATATCCCCATCTTCCCTAGGCATTAATTGGTTGCCCAATTGAATCAAGGTTACCTTGCTACCAAAACGACGATATACCTGGGCAAACTCGACACCAATATAGCCACCACCAACAATGATCAAATGCTTTGGCAATTCCGTCTTGTCCAGTAAGCTTGCGGTATCTAACCAATTAACCCCATCAACACCTTCAATATTTGGAATTCTAGGACGTGTTCCTGTGTTAATGTAAATATTTTTACCCCCGATTTGTGTATCGCCTACTTGCAAAACCTTATCTCCTATAAAACTCCCCTTAACCGGATAAAAATCGATATTCTCTGTTGTCTCCAACCATTTGCGCATACCATTGCTATTGCCATTACGGATTTGATTCATTCTAGCCCGGATGGTTGGGTAATCGATCGTTAGTTCGCCTGTTTTAAAACCGAATTCATCGCCCCTTCTCGCTAGGTGAATGGCTCTGGCACTAGCCACCAACGTTTTGGTGGGGGTACAGCCATAGTTGACACAGCTGCCTCCAACCTTTCCTTTTTCGATGACCGCTATGGAGTCTCCTGTGGCTATTAATTTTCCAAGCAGCGTACCAGTGGCTTGCCCCGTTCCTAAAATAATATGGTCATAGTGTTTCATTTTGGTATATTTTAATATATAAGACGTAATTTTAAGTAATCAATTAACAAATCACCCATTTATATGGCTTGGTAAAGGCGACGTCTTTTAATATACATTTAAATATCTGAATTTTGAGCTGTCTCATCAAAGGTTGTAATGACAATGATCCGATAATACAGTTTGAATGTATTGGTCGCTACTTTTGCACTTACCATTGCGCATAGTTGTAGTGATGTAAATGATCGTATTGCACCTGAACAGGATTTACAAGGTCTTAAAGAAAGTCTTAACGATAGAAACTAAGAGCACATAAGCCTTACATAGTGGCCATTGACCAAGTAGAATCTCCGGGAAGTAAATAACCTCGGGGCCTTCGTTCGCCGAAACGGCTACGTGAAGGCGGGCAAACGTCGGAGCATTTTAAATCTCGATCATCGAGTAAAAACTATAGAGAAGACATAATACAAAAGCTGATAAAGGGAAAGCAATGGAAACGATAAAATAAAAAGTCAATCATCAAAGGATATGCTATGAATAGAAATTCATTTATAAGTAAATTTAGCTCAGGTGTTGTTCTGAGCACTTTATTGCCATCAAACGTTTATTCCCTATCACAACAAGAGCCAAATCCATTTGACATCAAATTGGTTAAAGATTTTGTTGTAGCTGGTCATAGAAACCTCGACACTGTAAAAGAAATGCTGGTAGAACATCCAAACTTAATTTATACCAGTTATGACTGGGGCAAAGGCGATTACGAGCAAGCTATCGAGGGTGCTGGCCATTTGGGAAAAAAGGATATAGCGAACTATCTCATTGAAAAAGGAGCAAGAGCCAATTTGTTTGTGCTGACAATGCTTGGCAAAACCGCACTTGTAAAACCCGTTTTGGAAGCCTATCCCAAACTTTTATTTTCAAAAGGACCCCACGGGTTTACACTGTTACATCATGCAAAAGTTGGCGAAGCAAAAGAGCTGGAAGAATATCTAATGGCAAAAGGCTTAACAAACACTAATTTGGGGATGAAGTAGTCACCGACACATATATCAATTGCAATTCTAGCGAACTCTATCCCTGATCTGCCTTGGAAATTTAGCGTTCTTTCCCATTCCAAGGCTATCTGACCATTATTTGCCAACGAATTCTATCAAGCCCGGTTCTCATGAAAGCTTCATAAAAACAGCCTACTCGAGTCTATATCGTGCACATAGGCCACTTCTGCAACAACCACGAACATTTTATGAGACTAGTTGGCTCTATTGCCAAATTACTTTTACAAATGAAAAGTTCAAACAAAGGTTTTGATGAATTGGCATTCAAATATCCGACCAGCTATACACTTTTGGACACCACCTACACACTATTACACTGAAAAACAATCTTTTATGGTTAATTTGATTGGAGATTTCTCCTAGAAGAAAAGTGTCTGGTTAATTCTGAAGAACATGGAAAGGAAAGTAAATCCCTCATCAAAATTTCTGCTTATTTTGACCGCAATTACGTGCATCACATGCTCATCATCGGATGACGGAACAAAAGAAGAACCGCCGGTCGGGAAAATCGATCAAGCGCTTGTAGGTACTTGGGTAGGCACTATAGACGGCGGCCTAGGGGAGGCGGAGATCATAATTGATCTAAACAGTGATGGAACCATGTCGGGTGAAGGAGCTGATTCTCCATATTGCCCATTAACCGCAAAATGGGAAGTGCAAGGAACATCATTTATCGCGAAAGGAAATGATACCTGTGATGGTACTTCGGTAACACTAACAGCACCCTATTCCCAAACGCTATTAATGGGGGAATGGAATGCATCGAGCGGAAACAATGGTGCTTTTTCGGTGAAAAAGGAATAGCACATTCTAATCAGCATTTATCACTTCCTTCTTAAATGAGTAAAAGTTTAATATCGTTGTCCAATATGAACTATTTACAATTGCAGTACTATAAAACAAACGTTTTACCAGACTAGGTTACGTTGTTATTGTGAGATAGGACTTGGTTTTGATATTTTTTTGTTCTGCCATTACCAGAAACTTATAAGGAAAACCCAGTTACCTTCTCCCATAGTATCATTTACTTCACTATCGTACTCAATAAGCTAAAGTTCTTAGCCCCTTAAAACCTAAGAAATAGCGTTAAGCAAAAAGTGAGCTAACGAATCGTTTAATCACAAATGTATCAAAACAGTTTACTTCCCAACAGTTCATTTGAAAGTTTAGAAATGTGTTACCCAAAATAAAAAGCCGACTCTTGAAAGTTGGCTTTCCCTTTGTACAGGCGGAGAGACTCACCTCGGCTCCGTTCGGCACTAGATCCAAGTCTTGAGTATATTACACTAAAGAAACAAAAATCAGCTCAATTTCGATGAGTTGCATTTCTTTCAGTTTCATTTGCCAACAACGATAGTACTTTTAAAGGGCTATTTTCTTGAAAGACCAATCAGGTTTAAAGACTCCGATTTTCCTTTTAACGGAATTGAACCCATTACCTTGCTATCCCAAAAGTCATCTATCCTTGATGAAAAATTGTAAAGATGCTGTGATATCAACAGTTTGCTTTCCAGTTGATTGCACAGCCCTTGAATCCTTGCCGCAGTATTGAGAACATCACCGGAATAGGTTATATCCCTTTTAACCAATCCGATTTCTCCAGCGATAACTTGCCCAAGATGTGCACCTGCCTTGAAAATGGGCAATACGCCAAATTCATCTAGATAGTCCTCCTTTTTTTCTTCTAAATGCGCTTGAATATTAAAAAAACATTCTGCATATCGAGGATTTCCATTCGCTTTGTTTACCGACCAAGAAATAACAATTTCATCTCCTACATATTGATATATTTCGCCTTGAGCCTTCAAGATAGGATTGGTGATGTCCGAAAATACTTTTTTAAGAAACAAATGGTATTTGATATGTCCTAACCGTTCTGCAATAGTAGTCGAGGCCTTTAAATCGAGCATCATGAATATGCGCCTTTCTTCACTCGGTCGGTCATATTTTCCCGTAAAGATAGGGATAAGCTTTCCAGGCCCGAATTTGTTGCTCATTTGCAAAAAGATATGTGCTAACATTACCATGACGGACCAAAAGACAATATCCCTTAAATCCTCCGCTTCAAAAATCCAATCGAAACCAATATGGTTTTTCTCAGAAATTGTAAATCCTAAGATAATGGTACGCACTATCCAAACTGCCAAAAATATTAAAATGACCAGTATCAAACTTTGGCAAAACGACTTATTTCTGTATTTAGAGTCTATATAGTTGAGGGTAACACCTGTAACCATACCGCCAAAACAACCCGATATAATATTTATTATTATAGCATGATGCAAATGATATGAAGATGCTGCGCCATTGCTCAGACTGCTTACGAGTGTAAGATGCTCATACAGGGTCATAAAAATAGCAATGAAAGCAAATACCGACCCTAAGGCTATTATTCTAAATCTTCGTATCGCTTTCATCTTTCGTTGTTCACTTTGAGTTACACTATAAAAATCCGAATCAAATTTGTACGTACTCATTTTGGTCTTGGACACCCACTCTTAATAAAGAGACCTGAAGTACTTGCTTTTGTCCAATGGCCATCGTTTTGTACAGCTCAAACCCCTTGCGCTTATAATATTTTATATTGGGCGCTGTGGTGGTTTCTAAATACACCGGTTTTTGTAATGTTCTGCTATTTGAAATGACCGGGTTCAACAAGGATGCTCCGTAGCCTTTTCCTTGCTCGCTGGGTAAGGTGCCAATGAACCATAAATAGTCAAAAGGTGTATCTTTTGGGTAATACGTTGCAATGTCAAGTTCCATTTTCGTAATTCTAATGATCCGCTTGACACCAAAGGCGAGTAGAAATTTTAAGTTCTCAAGTAGCAACGGGACATTCATCTTTCTTGAAGTATGGTTTTTCCATATCGCCACGGCTTTTTTATCTTTAGTGAGTTGTACACGACCGTTTATCAAACCATGTTCAAAGGCATAGGCCATTAATCTTT
Organism: uncultured Flavobacteriaceae bacterium; assembly: GCA_947493175.1. GTDB lineage: Bacteria > Bacteroidota > Bacteroidia > Flavobacteriales > Flavobacteriaceae > Pelagihabitans. The sequence continues at coordinate 229,173 of CANLQD010000005.1, forward strand.
TTAAGCGTCTGGATTTATTTCTTCCGGGGCCGATGATCCAATTGGTTTGTGGGTCGTTTTTAAACGATTGACAAAGAATATGCACTACCCTGTCCTTATCACTTCTTCGCGCGTTGATTACTGTTTCCATAGTGTTAATCCAATAGGTTTATGGAAACAAGTTGGTTTTGTTCCGTGAAGTTAAACGAACATTTTTCAAAACTCGGTGCGGCGAAACCGGGTTTCTTATTGTTTGAAAATGCGTAAGGTTCTTTAGGAATTCCGAAGAAATTGGTATCCAGCTTTTCATTGGCATTCGTGTCTTGATACAAGGCGATCGCATATAGCCCCTTTGGAATATCGGGTACATCAAAAACATTTTCTTCCCCTTTAATGGCCTTAAACTTAAAGGTGTATTTACCATTTTCGGTCCACTGATTTTTGGCCGTGCAAAATGAGACAAACAATATGCCATTTTCTTGCACGTTACCAATCACCAGTTTTAAATTACTTGTCTCTTCTTTTGGAGCAAAGGATACGCATAAACCGCACACCAGTGCTATGGCAATTAGAAGACTTCCTTTGAAATTCACTGCTGTTTTTACTACTGTTTTCATCTTTTATATTTTTTATAATTATGAATATTACAAAGATGAAACTGTAAAACGGTCTGTGCATTCACATAGGTGAATAAAGGACTATCAACCTTTTTCTAGTAGATTTTACCGGAAATTTTCGCCCGTATTCTACTTAGGCTTTGGGGTTTTACCCCTAAAAAGGAAGCAATATGGTATTGTGGCACTCTTTGGAAAACCTCTGGAAAGTTCTGTATCATCCAATGGTACTTTATCTCTAAATTTTCGGTGTGCAACAACCGCATGCGTTCTTCGATCTGAAGAAAGGAATATTCGGCCATTTTCCTACCAATTTCGCTAAAACTATGGTGGGTACGATACATGTTTTCCAGTGCTTCTTTGTCAATGACCAAGGCTTTTACATCTTCCTCGCACACCAAATTAAGCTGCGAAGGCCTATTGCCACAAAACGAAGCATAATCCGTAGCAAAAAATCCTTCAAAAAAGAAAAAATCGGTGATATCGTCACCGTCCTTTATAAAATAAGAACGGCACCAACCTTCCTCCAAAAAGAACATCCGATTTGCGGTAGCACCCTCTTTGATTAGAATTTGACCTTTCTCAAAATGCTTGGGTACGCATATGGCATCAAACAATTCCCGTTCTGCTTGGGGCAATGTTGCCAGTAAATCATTCATCGTGTTTCTTTGTTGTTCTAAGTGCTCCAAGCATAATTTTTATTCTCCTTTAGGGGGCGTCGTAGTTCTGTGCGGTAAAGGTAAGGTCTTTTGAATACAACCTATTAATTGAAGCGTCGATCGTTTGTATTAGCCAGCAGCATATGAGAACAAGCTGTCGATATTGTGGGCTTTCCGGAGCTTTATTTTTCTAGGTTTTAAAAGTGCAACGATATCCAATTAGCGATCAGTCAACCAACATCGAATGAACCTAGAAAGACTTAAGATCGATATTTCATTAATCATCAACAAGATTCGTTTTATGTGATTCAAATCACGCAATGAACGAGTAAAAGTTGCTACTTTTATCTCTAAAATTTTGTAGTACCGATTTTGAAAGAACCGCATCACTTACTACGTGAAACCCTGGATGGATTCCATATCTTAAAAGATGAAGAATTCGAAAGGTTTTTAGCCATCACACAACATCAGACCTTTAAGAAGAAAAGTTATTTGTTGCACCAAGGAAATTATCATAGCGGCATTTATTTCATCATCTCCGGTGCGGTGGGACTTTATGAATTTGAGAATGGCAAAGAAAATTTTTTAGACTTTTTTTTGAAGAAAGCTTTTGCCACTGACCTTGAGAGTCTTTCTGCCCAAAAAGTATCAAAAAAAAATCTTAGGGCCCTCAGCGATTGCGAAACCTTTTTTATTCCGCGCAACAGTCTTCTGGAGCTCTATAATGTTTCGCACGCTTTTGAACGCCTGGGAAGAAAAATGTTGGAACATATTATAACGGAGCAGCATAAATTCATCAATGTAATCAAATCTCTTACACCGCAAGAGCAGTACCGCTACATAGAACGGAACCGTCCAGAACTGCTACAGCAAGTTTCCTTAAAACATCTAGCTTCCTATTTAGGTCTTGCACGCGAGACACTCAGCCGTATTCGGGCCCAGAAATAGTTGTTTGGTGATTTCAGTCACATATTTTACGATTTACAACAAATAGTTTTGTCTTTCAAACTTTTTAAATCGTTTACAGATGAAGAAAAAATCCGTAATGCTAATAGCAATTATTTGCTTGAGCACGCTTAGTTGTAAATCACAATCAAAACAAAATGACAGCTCTATGGAAAAAGAAATTAAAGATGTTGTTATCGCTTTCGTGAAAGCCGGTGAAGAAAGAAATGTATCTGCCTATGACCAGCTATTGCACGAAGATTTCAGGGTAATTGCCAATCGTTATCCCACACCTGATAAAACTTCTATAATTCCTGCTGCTAGCTACATTGCCTTAATCACAAAAAAAATTATTGGCGGGAACAAACTATCGGTTGTTTTCAAGGATATTGATATCGCCGATCATTCCGCAACCGTTCTTGCGCATTTTAAAGATGAAAATGGAGGCGGACAGTTGGTGACCATTTTATTGGTTAAAAATCAAGAGGCCAAATGGCAGATGATCGCTGATATGGCAACCCAAATCAAGAAATGATGAGCAAATCGGTCAATCTTAAAATAGCTTTAGTAACAAGCTTGCTACGTACGATGATCGGTACTACTGCTCAAAAACTGGAAATGGACAAAAAGCCCTTTCCATCAATTGTTGCTCTTTAGCAGATATTCCTGTATGTGAAGCAATGCTCTTCCAGTTTTTGGCAATACTCGGAAAGCGACAGCCCGGCCTTTTTGGCCTTTATCTTGAGCAGTTTCTTCTCGAAGACACTACACCGGAACTGTATGGTTTCCCGTTTCATTTTTCCTTTTTTCTTTTGCGACCGTGGGGAGCAAAAGCAAGATTGTCATGACAATGACACATCTTGAACTTCGTACCCTTTTTCAAATTAGGGTGTACTCCGTAGTCAAGGGAAAACCGGGAAGTTTTTAACAAGGTATTCGGTCGGTTTTTGAACTTTGTTCAAGGCATTGAAAAAAACGATGAGGATTCTAAAATGTCCAAGACCGGAAAAACGACAAATAATACCGATGGGTCTTGGATGGGCAGGTGCGGCCTATTTCGATTTAATTTACGATTACCTTCACGGACGCTGCAAAAATCGGGACAGGAACCATTCATAAAGGTTCGGGTTAAGACTTTGGAAATTGAAATATTCGATTTTTGTACCGTCTGAAAAACAGGGAAGACTACAAAAAGGGTAAGGCTACACCCCCGCTAATTTCCTATTTACAAACTTTATGGGATAGTCCTCAAACAAAAACCTAAAACGGGCTTGCATAGCTCCAATCTAATGAAGGCTTGAGGGTTGTGCAACGGCTACCCTTGTTGTGCACAGTTATTTTTTTAATCCATTTGCATATAGAAATTCCTCAACGCAAACTCTGTATTCCATCGCTATATTTCTTATATCAGATTTTCTACAATTGTATTGAATTCTATGCGCAGAAAAATTACCAAGTTTTCGGAAATTATCTAAGCATTCACGGGTTCCTTTTGATAAGGAAAAAATATTATTACTCTGCGTATAATTGATTATGAAGTTCAAATTTTTCAGTTCTCCATCATCTTCAATTTCATCCTTTCTTCCAATATGTTCGTAGCCAAGAATAAGTAATACTTCAAGCAATCTCCTCATTAATACTGCACACCCATCAAAAATATTGTTTTCATATGATGAATTTATTTGCTTTGCTAATTTTTCAATGTATCCTCTTGTTCCAGTGTATAAGGTATTTGGTAAGATTGTATCTATTGTTATAATTTCTTCATTTTCGTCTTGTAGTTGTGGAAACTTATTCTTGAAATCTTCTTTTACTTTTTTATTCAAGGTGAAACTATCAACTCGATTTCCTTTTATAAAATCACGTGATTTTTTAAGTTTTTCTTTAAGTCTCGATGTGTTGGGCGCACTAAAGCCCTCTTGAGTAAGAATATTTGATACTTCTTTAATTGTAAAATCAGCATTTTTTTCCTTTGCGAATTGGTAGAAATGCAGATGTTTAACTTTCTCCATTTCACTCAGCTCGAAAAAATCACATTTTTGAAAGAAATCTTCAAGCCTCATTATTCAGCTTCTTTTTTTGGTGCTTCGTGTTCAATGTAATTTTCTCCTGAAATGGAAACTTTAAGGTCATCCATATTGTTAGTTTCAATCCAACCTTTTCTGTTTTTCGTGTCTATTAGACCCTGATAGATGTTAGGAACCTTTGCACCGATTTTTTTATAGCACGTGTAAATATGATTAACTCCGACATTCTCAATTTCTAATATTCTCCTTAGATAATAAAGAATGGTTATGTTTCGCTCCATATTAGACTTAACGATGTACGTGTTGTAAAAATCCTCAAGAGACTGCTTTCCATGTGGCCTTAAATTTAAATCGGTCAACATACTATAAGATTGTGAAGAAATGGATTTTTTTCTTGAAGAATTAGTTTTGTTTTCCTTTTTCTTGGTGGATAAAATTTTTGTTTTTGTATTGTCCGACTTTTTTATTTCAGTTCTAGGTTTTTCAGGTTGTTTAAAATTGGAAATAGAGTTCGGAATAGTATTGAATATCTCGCCAAGTCCTTTCTCACGAAGGGAATTAAATTCTTTTTGTACGGTTTCTTTATCGCCCTCAAGTTCAATTTCGAACTCTCCAAGTTTCAATTTGATTTTTAATTCACTCATAATCTTTTTTCTGGTTTTAATTGTTTACAACGGTCTCGGGTATGAAACGTAAGGCATTTCGAAGCACTTATCTGACTAGCCGAAACGAAGCTTACTAAGTGCCGAAAACTTGCGGAATCCCCTGTCCACCCTATGTTTTATACCCATTGTTGGCAGCTGCCTTTTTTTATATTATTTCTTTGACAAACTTTCTAGCTTCTTCTAATTCGGCATCGGACTTTAAGTCTTTAACAAGGACTTCATTTACCCATTTCGGTCCGTGATTTCCAATACTTTTATCGAAACATTCTAATTCGCCAACTTCAAGGATATAAAATCCTTTATTCTTAAATTTCTCATGTATTCGTTCAAATGCTTGAGTTGAATTTCCACTTGGGATATATGCTTTTCCAACTTGTTTCGCTTCTGTCCAAGGTGATGCTTTTTTTAAAGCTCGGTTTATCTCAGAAATTTTTTCTTTAGGAAATATTCTTTCAGTGGTATTCTCGAATACTTCTTGAATCTCATCTTTCAAATCCTGTGTTAAAAACTCAGGTCTTTTTTGTTCTATTTCAGTCTTAACGAGTTTCCAATCCTTTTCCACTTCATTCCAATCACCACCAAGGTTTTCATATATTGGTTTAATTGGGTTTGAGTTGTTTAGGACATCAAAATCAGTTACGACAGACATCGGAACATTTAGTTTGCCTAATGCCTTTATCACTGTAGGTATTCTGTGTTTTCCACCACAATGAATAAACAAAACATCAGGTGCAATTGTCCCTAGGTCGTCATATTGAGCCGAGAGAATTGCTGAAAAAAAGCGACAATCCGAATCACTTTCACAAATAATGACTTTTGAATGGAATAGACCGCCTAATACATTTGAATGCCTTAATAAAGAATCTGCCCAAATTTCATTTATATCAGTACTATTTAGAACACTTACTTTGTTTATCTCATTTTCCCGTTGAATTCGAATTATTTTTAGGTTCTGGGCATTTGAATCCAAAAGTCCTTTCAAAAAATCTTCACTATGTGTCGCTAAATACAATTGCCTTTCAGTAGGTAGGTCTTTAGCTAACATTTTTCCCAACAGCCTTGCTTGTGGTGGATGTAGAAAAGCTTCTGGTTCATCAATAAATAAAATCGAGTGATTAGAAATGAAAGCATTCAATAGAACACCCACAAAACTTCTCATTCCATCTCCTTGTAAATGTAAAAGGTCTAACTTTTCTAATTCTCTTAAATAACCGTCCGAAACTCTATCTTCTCCTTCTTTTGGTACAGGTTTCTTTCCAACAAATAACGGAACTTCATTGCCCGCATTTCTATGCACCACTAAATCAGTTCCAAATGCTTGCTTGAAATAGTCGCTAAACTTAGATTCAAGCGTATCATATTTTTGTAAAAAATGTATTGGGTGTTGTGGGGCACTGCTAGTAATTCTTATACTTTTTGGTGGATTGGCTGCAGATAATCTCTGCTCAGTGGATAAGGTATTGACGAATATATTTACGAGTTCTGATACTCCATTGGCTACATTATTCCAATATGATTCTGCATTGCCTTGATAAATATTAAACTGATAACCTTGGAAAGACGGTAAAGGGTTTCCCTGAAAGTTTTTCTGAGAAAACTCACTGATATAAGAGATTAAGTCTTCTTTGCTTCCACTTTTATTGATTATAATATCTAAAACAACTTTTCCTTTTTCATTTTTTTGGCGAAGCATTTTAGCAGCTTCTTTTAGTGTCGCACTTTTTCCTGCATTATTAGGACCAACAATGACTACTATATCGTTTTCATTAATTGAAACCTTACTGGTGTCACTAAATTCTATTTCACTAAGCCAAATTTTTGTCATCTATGGTTGTGTTTTTAGGTTGCTGCCAACAAATGAATATAGTTATTAACTATATCCATCCTGTACCATAGGAACTATGTAATTGTAATAATAGGTTAAAGGCAGTAGGGAAAGAAAAACGAGGCCTTGCAATTTACAGAAAAATCCTAAACTATTTCCTGTGGTTTTCCGTAAACATAATTGAAAGAAATTTTGTATAACAAGAATTGTTTGAGTAAAACCTGCGGTAATAGTCGACCGTTATACTGGTAGGTACTTGTATGGGGATATAATTTGTAATTCGCTACTGAACTTACCATAATTTGGAGTGAAATAATCCAAAATAGGTTACAATTGAAAACAACGGCAAAATCTTCAAAATGTGTTACCTATGTGTTACCCAGAAACAAAAAACCCTGACGCTTCCGTCGGGGTTTCCCTTGTTGTACAGGCGGAGAGACTCCCCTCGACTGCGCTCGGTGCCGGCTTCTCGTCTCTCCGTGATCTTCATATTCGAAAACTACATTCCATAAAAAAAGCTCCTCGTTAACGAGAAGCCTTTTGTTGTACAGGCGGAGAGACTCGAACTCTCACACCTTTCGGCACTAGATCCTAAGTCTTGCATATCTTGCACCAAAGAAACACAAATTAACTCATTTTCAATTACTTATGTGTTTCGGCATTTTATTTAAAGTCATATAATATCAGTTGATTTCAGGATTTGTTGTACCTATGTTGTACCCAAAAAGTCCTTCAAAATCGTATCTTTGTAAAGACTAAGTACCAATTGAATATTCATTTTTTGAATGTTGTACCTATGTTGTACCTGATTTGACTTTCGTGCTCAAAACAGGTCAATTATGTCAGCAAGTGCAAAAATAGTTCTTCGTAAAAAACCAAATAGTAAAGGGATGTTTCCCTTAGCTATTAGAATTACCAAAAATCGTCGTTCAACTTACAAGCATCTAGGTCAGTATGTCAATTTAGAAGATTGGGACGAGAAAAATATTCGTGTCAAAAAATCGCATCCTAACGCAAAAAACCTAAACAACTTGCTTTCATCAAAACTCTCAGAAGTGGACAAGGGATTGATGAACCTACAAAGTGAAAACAACGATGTTTCCGCAAGCCAAATAAAGCATAATATTTATACACCTGTTTCTAATCTGACATTCTTCGATTATGTAAATGAGCATCTAGATGCTCTTGAAGCAGATAGAAAAATTAATCGACATACTACTGATTCTGCTTTGGCTACCTATGTCCATGATTTTCATAAATCCAAAGAATTACGTTTTCAAGAAATCAACCTACGTTTTCTCAAAAAATTCAAAACTTATTTGATGGGCAATAGAAATTTGACCCAGACTTCTGCTCTTAACGTAATGGTGATGATTCGATTGATTTTTAACAGAGCTATTACGGACAAAGTTGTAAGCAAAGATTTATACCCTTTTGGAAAAGGTGGGTTTAAGATAAAATTTCCAGAAACTATTAAGATTGGTCTTAATAAGAAAGAAATCAATAAGCTAGAAGAGATTATGGGCTTAACGGAAGTACAGCGCCACGCTCTTAATATTTGGTTGTTCAGTTTTTACTTTGCCGGTATGCGCGTTTCTGACGTATTATTCACAAGATGGTCTATGGTATATGATGATCGGTTGCATTACCGAATGGGGAAGAATACTAAAATTGTCTCTCTCAAAATTCCTGAAAAAGCTTTTAAAATTCTAAAGTGTTATCAAAAAAACAAGAACAGCGTGGATGATTTTATATTTCCTGAAATGAAAAAGGCAGATTTCAGTAACCCCAAAGATGTCTACAACAAAGTTAAAGTAGCAACGAGCAAATTCAACAAACACTTAAGAATCGTCGTAAAGATGGCTGGTATTGATAAGAAAGTTACTATGCACATCGCTCGCCACTCATTTGGAAATATAGCAGGGGATTCCATACATCCTCTCATGCTTCAAAAACTTTATCGTCATAGCGACTTAAAAACCACAATTAACTATCAAGCCAACTTTATTCACAAGGATGCTGATGAGGCTCTAGATGCTGTAATCAACTTTTAAAATTTGCTATTAACTACTTCAACCCCAATTTAGTCATCCTATACTCTAGCGTTGTTGGTTTAATACCCAATAGTTTTGCAGCTCCCTTTTCTCCACGTATGCGCCACTTTGTCTTTTTTAGAACTTCCAGTATCGTTTCACGCTCTTTATTCTCCTGTTCTGCCTTAATGGCTTTAATATCAAAGTTCTCATAATCCTGTTCTTCTTTGGACACTCTTCTTTTTGGCTTTGCTGGTACCAATTCCCTAGCCCACGACAATGCTTTTCCTTGGTTTAAAATACAAGCCTGCTCAACGAGATTTTCGAGTTCACGAATATTTCCTGGCCAGTAGTACTCTAGTAGCTCTTGCATAGACTTTTCTTTGATTCCTTTAAAATTTACATTAAGCTTGTTACAATATTTTTGTGCAAAAAATGTAGCTAAAAGCGGTATATCTTCAATACGCTCCCGTAATGCCGGCATACGAATAGGAAAAACATTCAATCGATAGTAAAGATCTGATCTGAACTCGCCTTTTTCCGATTCCTCTAATAAGTTCCTATTGGTGGCCGCTATAATGCGGACATCTACTTTAATGGTCTCGTTTCCGCCCAGCCGTTCAATCTCCTTTTCTTGGATCGCTCGTAGCAATTTGGCCTGCAGTTCTAGAGGCATTTCGCCAACTTCATCCAAAAATAAGGTACTCTTATTAGCGAGTTCAAATTTACCGATCCTGCGTTCAAAGGCTCCCGTAAAACTGCCTTTCTCGTGCCCGAAGAGCTCAGATTCTATTAATTCCTTAGGTAACGTTGCACAGTTGACCTTGACCATGGGTTTCTTTTTACGGTCGGATCTATTATGAATAGCGCGGGCTATCAACTCCTTTCCCGTGCCTGTTTCCCCTTCGACCAATACGGTGGCATCGGTATGAGATACCATTTCTACACTTTTAAAGACCTCTCTTAACAAGGGGCTGTTTCCAATGATTTCCTCAAAATTATGTTCAATTTTGACCTCTTCTATAAGATAGTCCCTTTCCAATTTTAGCTCTTGATTCAGCTTTACAATTTGCTCTTTCTTGGTCAGGTTGTCCAAAGCAATACCTAATTGATCGGAAATGGATTTAAACAGAGGAATGTCCTTTTGCCGATACCCTTCCTTGTTCTTGGTCCAAAAACACAACATCCCAATGGTGCGTTCAGAGTTTTTTAACGGCCCTCCGATAATAGACGTAAAGGGTTCTTTTTTGGTAAACTCAAAATCGGGATGGTCAAAGTGTTCGTACAATTTAGAAACTTCGTAAATAACAGGGGTTTTCTCAGCAAAATGTGCTGCCACCTTACTCATTTGTTTCCACCCTGACAGACCAGCATTATGTATATTCTCACTCACGTCGCTCACCTGGGCATAATCTATGATATAATCTTTTTCCAACTTGTTCTCGAAATCAAGGGCAAAAAAACCGACCTCCTCAAAAGGAAACACTTTTCTGATGATTCCGAACAAAATATTGATGAGCTCTTTCTCGGATGCAATAGCGCTAATTGCTTCACTGGTTTTTAACAGGTTTTCTACTTTTTGTTTTTCCTGCAATAGTTGCTCCTTGGCAAGTAAATCTCTGACCGCTAACGCGACTTGTTCGGATATTGCCTGAAAGAACGGAAAGTCCTTTTCTGAAAAAAAATCTTCTTGTTTCGCATTAAAACATAGCATCCCGAAGGTTTCTTTTCCACTGCGCAGTCCAATGCCTATGATTTGACGCAGGCCAGCACTATACATGATTTCAAATTGCGGATGTGGCCATTTTTCCCCATCCTTTTTAATAGTAAAAAGTCGTGGATGGTCACCGGAAGATAGAAAATCGACAGCACTGTCTTTGTGCCTAAACCGACCTAGTAGATTGCTTGTTATGAGTTCCTTTTGCGAAATATCTTCATCTCCCAGAATAGCGATATCGTCCAATATCTCATAGTGCTCGTTTTGTTCTTTATCAATGATAAAAAGACCCGCCGAGTCAAATGGAAAGATAGGTTTAATAGTCTTAAAAATTACCTCGAGCAGTTCGCTTCTATTTTTAATCTTTGTGGCAGCAGTACTAATATTCAGAAGGTTTTCAAGTCGTTGTTTCTGTAAGAGCACCTCTTCATTGGCTACAATATTTTTCACGGCCAGCCCTACTTGTTCAGAAATTGTCTTAAAAAAACCAAAGTCGTCTTCGCTGAAAAAATTTTCTGTTTCTGAATTGACACAAAACATTCCGAACGTTTCATTGGCACTTTTAAGTGGAACACATAAAAGCTCTCGAAGACCAGCATTGTACATGACCTCAAGTTGTGGGTGCGGCCACTTTTTTCCATCCTTTTTAATATTGAAAACTATGGGTTCTCCAGTTCTGGTGACATAATCAATACCACTACCACTATGCTTAAAACTACCTAACAAGTTTTTTTCAATGAGTTCAACTTGCGTACTATCATTTGCACCTAAAATTTCAACCGCATCCAATAAATCATAATGAAGATCATTTTCAAAATCAATGATAAAAATTCCTGCCGTATTAAAAGGAAAGATGGGCTTAATGGTCTCAAAAATTACTTTGAGTAGTTCACCTCTATTTTTAATCTTGGTGGCAGCAGTGCTAATTTTTAACAGATCCTCGATTCGCTTTTGTCTTAAAAGCAATTCTTCATTGGCCAAAATATTGCTTACAGCTACGGCCAGCTGGTCGGCAATGGCTGAAATCAATGGGAAATAGTCGTTACTATAGGTGTTGTACTCGTGTGCGTCGAGTATGATACTGCCAATTGTTTTACCTCCTGATTTTAATGGCGCATATAAGCATTCTTTCCAGTCAAAATCAAAAACACAGTCAGGGTGATTTTGCTTGATCTCATCAATGGATAAAATGCCTATGGTAGAAGTTACCTTTTTAACGAGACTATCCATAGCATGATACCCACCCAGACCAGCTTCTTCAAGTATTTTATTGTGGTCTGTCTCTAGATAATTATCTAAAACCGCCCAATCTTGCCACTCTTCCTTTTCATTTAAAACGACTATGGCAACATCATCAATGGGTATAATCGGCTTTATCTTTTTAAAAATTACCTGAAACAATTCTTTACGATCCTGAATAGTGGCTACGGCCTCGCTGATGCCCAACAGGGTTTCTTTGAACCGTTTTTCCTCCAGCAGTTGTTCATCGGCCACTAGATTACTCACTGCGATAGCAAGCTGGTTGCCGATCGCCTCAAATAGCTTAAAATCTTTTTCGGAATAAAAACCTTCTTCTTTGCTGTTAAAACAGAAGAAGCCTATTTTTTTGTCATTGACAATGAGTGGTCCAACGATCATTTCCTTCAGACCATGTGCTTTCATCAATTCCCACTGAGGATGTGGATAAATTTCGGATTGAGCCTCTATGCTGAAGATGGTCGGGGCATCCGCATAGAAAAAAGTATCGGGATGGTTTCCACTATATGCAAAGGGTCCCAACAGGTCGTTTGTTGCCAAAAAATCCTGTAAGTCACTTTGATTTAGCACGCCCTCTTCTAAAATTTCATAAAACACATCCCTATCGTGGTCGATCACGAAAAGTCCGGCTTCATCAAACGGGAAGATGGGCTTTATGATGTCATAAATCGTTCTTAATAAATCTTTACTGGTGATATTATTAAGTAAAGCGGTGCTTATTTTAAGCAACTCTTTAGCGTATAATTTGTCACTACTTCCTTTTTTCTTCGGCGTGGCCATTTTAATTTTTTTACAAAACTATTAAATAAAATCATAAAATCTCCAAAAAATTGGATTTTTAAATATTTCTATTAATCGAAAACGTAATTAGAACTTAGTGAATAAATCAATTTATATAATTGATTATTAGAGATTTAAAATGTTTTTTTAATCAACATTCTTCATTGGCACGATTCTAGGAAAGCACGAACAATATAGTAGGTGATTAAAAATGAAAAGAGAAACCACCCGATTGACTTAGACCACTAATATTGGTTACTAAGAAATAAGATGTTTGTCAACTATAATAATCTTAAGAGTATAAAATCAAAATACTAATAGACATACAAACCTTAATTAATTTAAAATCTAAAAACAACAACATGCATTCAATACTAAAAGTCAAACCTCTATTAATGATAGCATTTTTATCATTAATGATATCTGAATCTAGTTCAGGTCAAGTAGGAAAACCGGAACCATTTAAAATCAATATTCCACAAGAAAAGCTAAATCGAGTATTGACACAATTTGAAACCGCAAAATTTCCGGATAAGCTTGCCGATGGTGCATGGAATCTAGGTACCAGCAGTAATTTTATGGAAACCTTTAGAACCTTTGTTCTGAAAGAGTATAATTGGCGTACCGAAGAGACAGCTCTGAACAAATTTGACCAATTTAAAGTGAACATAGATGGTTATACGATTCACTATTACCATGTTAAAGGGGAAGGCGATAATCCTAGACCTGTAATTTTATCCCACGGCTGGCCAGGATCTGTATTCGAATTTTTAAACATCATAGAGCGGTTGACACAACCTTCTAAATTTGGTGGTAATCCAGAAGATGCCCTTACGGTGATTATTCCATCTGTTCCAGGTTTCGGCTGGTCCACCTTGGCAGAAAATAAGGTGATAGGGCCAAAAACTACGGCAGATCTATATCACAAATTGATGACCCAAGTTCTGGGGTATCAAAAATTTGGCGCCCAAGGTGGTGATATTGGATCATTAATTGTTTCGCAATTGGCGGCAAGGTATCCGGAAAATGTAGTGGGCCTTCATATGAACATTATTCCATGGGATTGGAAACAACCCGAAAATCGTACTCCGGAAGAACAGGCGTGGTTTGATGAGGGCCAGAAATTTCAAAGGGCCCAATTCGACTACTTCTTTATGCAGGCGCAAGAACCTACTACGGTTGCTTTCGCACTTCATGATAATCCGGTGGGTATTGCCGGGTGGATATTGGATAAGGCCTATTCATGGACAGACCATGACGGGGATCTTACCACCGCCATTTCGATGAAAGATCTGGCCACTTTCGTGATGATCTATGCCCTTACCGATACCATAGACAGTTCGGTATGGTGGTACCATGGAATTTTCACAGAAAATAATGGGATATTTCATCCCACTCCTGGAAAAAAAGTAAACGTTCCCACTGCCTTTGCCAATTTCCCAAAGGATTTGAAGAACGCGATGCCCCCACGCTCTTGGGTGGAAGACGAATACCAAATTGTACGGTGGACAGAAATGTCTGGTGGAGGTCATTTCGCTGCAGTAGAAAAACCAGAGCTATTTGTTAAGGATCTACTTGAATTCTTTAGCACGGACATTGAAAAATAAAACAAACAATTTAATTATATGTAACGAAGAATGAATTTTAAAGTCGCAAGGTTAAAGATAAAATGCTTTGGCATCCAACTTTTGGTTGCGATCTTTTTTTTAGTGGATGTTAATGCTCAAAACACTTCTGTGGTAAGGGATAGCTTAGCATGGACATACGACATAACCGCTTCTGGATTTATTAGTGATGACGGTAATCAGCGGGTATTATTTAATAACCTAGGTGTATTTACTGTAGGTAATACAACATGGTCCGATCGTGTGGTAATGAACTATCAGGTAGGAAAAGTAAGGAGGGAAATTAAAGAAAATGACTTTTTTGCGTATAACATTTTCAGGTTGCACCCTGAAGACAAATACTTTCCACTGGCTTTAGCAGGGCTCGAATTAAGTAAAACCAGAGCTATCGATTTTAGATGGTTCGCAGGTATTGGTGGTGGCATACACCTCATGGATAAAGAGAGTCTTAAGTTAGAGTTTACAACCACAATCATATACCAGAGGACTAACTATGATTTAGCCTTTAACGATGCCATAAATGGCACAGTAGAAGACACTAAAAATGTTTGGAGGATTACTCCTCGGCTATTTGGTTTTACTCAATTTTTGAAAGGACCGAGATTTGAATACGAATGTTGGGTTCAACCCTCCTTGGAAAAATTGGAAGATTATCATGTCTATGGAAATTTTGCGCTCCTAGTTCCTGTAATCGAAAAGCTTTTTGTCAGGCTTGGATGGATTATGACCTATGAATCCATAGTTGCACCTTCTAGCCCTAAGTTTGACTCTATTATCAACATTGGTTTAACCTTTAAAAACGGTAAATAAGAATGAATTTATTTTTTAAAAAAACAGCATCAGTCAAAAACCCAAAATGGCAAAGACCAGTTTTATTAGCCGCAATATGCCTAGTACTGTTACTAAGTATGGTGAGGTGTAAATCAAACAATAACAACAATGGTTATGTCTCAATAGATAAAAAATCAGTTAAAGAAGAATCATTAAGACACTTCGAAGAGATAACCAAGGTATTGCAACATCCTAGATGTATCAACTGTCATCCAAACGATAACTATCCGAGACAAGGAGACGATATGCACAAGCATCTTTTCAATGTGCAACGTGGACCTGATGATAGAGGAATTACCGGAATGAAATGTACAAGCTGTCATCAGGCTTCCAATAACTTGATTTCTGGAGTACCAGGAGCTCCACAACCTAATGATTCCTTAGCATCACGATGGCATCTGGCCCCACTCTCAATGGGTTGGATTGGGTTGGATGATGCTGAACTGGGAGCTCGTCTGCTAGATAAGAAACAAAACGGAAATATGTCGCCAAAGGATTTGGTAGAACATATGACAGATGACCCCTTGGTGTTATGGGCTTGGGATCCCGGACCGGGTCGCGAACCAATACCAATTCCACACGATGAATTTGTGGAGATATTGGAAAAATGGCTGGAAACCGGAGCTGAAGTACCAAAAAAAAATAAAGATTGACAATTATGAAATCAAACAAAAAAATAAACATAACAAAAGTTTCTCGTCGAAGTTTTCTAAAAACTACAGGTTTAGCAACAGGTGGGCTTCTGCTTCAAGGGTTTTATTTACCTCTAGGAGAAGATAACTCAGTAGCTCAAATTACTTTAAATGCTTTTGTGAAAATTGGTAAAGACAATCAGGTTACACTTGTCTCTCATCAAGCAGAAATGGGTCAGGGAATCAGGACTACCTTACCCGCAATCCTTGCAGATGAATTGGACGCTGACTGGACCAAAGTAAATATCGAAAGAGGTCTTACAGATCCTGCTTTTCAAAATCCAAAATTCAATTTTCAGTTTACGGGTAATGCTGAAAGTGTTAGAGCCTTTCATGATGTATTGCGAATGACCGCTGCAACCGCACGAGAAATGCTGAAAGAAGCTGCTGCTTTAGAGTGGAAAGTATCAGTTGACAAACTTTCCACCAACAACAGCTATATATTTCTTAAGGGAACTAACAAAAAAGCCCCTTATGGTGATTTTGTAGAAAGAGCGAACACGCTTAAACCACCCAAAAACCCGCCACTAAAAAAACCTAGTGAGTGGAAATTAGTTGGAAATAAATCACTGCCTAGAGTAGATATTCCTGATAAGGTTACTGGTCGGGCTGAATTTGGTATTGATGTTGAACGTCCAGGAATGGTCTATGCGGTCATTGAAATGTGTCCATATTTTGGAGGAAAGATAAAAGAGATTAGGGAGAATAATGTACGAAATATGCCTGGTTTTATTGACTTAGTTAGAATGCCAGTTGCAAACCCCGTAGTAGCTTACCGCCCTGGATTTCCAAAAAAAGAGGGTGTTGTAGTAGTAGCCAAAAGCTATTGGCAAGCGAGAAAGGCATTAGATTCAATAACCATTATTTACGATTCAGGACCAAATAGAAAGATGGATAGTGATTCTTTGTACGGCATTTATGAGAAAAAGATGTCTGGCTCTGAATGGTTCGAGACCTTAAATGAAGGTAGTTCTGAAACTATCCTAAATGCATCCAAAAACACTCATGAAGCTCAATATTATAGTGCCTGGCAAAGTCATGCCACTATGGAACCTATGAATGCTACCGCCGAGGTAAGAGGAAATAAAGTAGAGGTTTGGGCACCTACTCAAGGTCAAGAAATGGCAGAGATTTTAATATCTCAGGAATTCGGATTTGCTAAAGAAAATATTACCATCAATCGCACCTATTTAGGAGGTGGTTTTGGAAGAAGATTGCTAGCCGATTATATCTATCAGGCTGTTTTTGTTGCACAAAAAATCCAAAAACCGGTTAAATTACTATGGTCCAGGGAGGATGATATGCAGCATGACTTCTATAGACCAGGAGTAATGCAAAGTATAAAGGCATCTTTGAACAAAGAGGGCTATCCTACTGCATTAGACTTAAAACTAATATCACCATCTGTAATCCAAGCGGCAACAGCTATTGCTTATGTATTTGAAGGAGAAGATTTTTCAATTATAGAAGGTGCTAAAGAAACACCTTATCATTTTCCCAACTATCGAATGCGCACCCATTTATTACGAATTCCACCTCCTGCCTCGGTTTGGAGAACAACTGGCTATGGCCCAAACGTTTTTGCCGTGGAGTGTTTTATAGATGAATTGGCATCAAAAAAGAAAATAGACCCCATCACTTATCGAAAAAAATTAGTGGTTGAAAAACGCTCAAAAACGGTACTAGATGTAGTGGCTAAAGCCTCGAACTGGTATGGTCCGAAAAAGAAAGGCCATTATCATGGAGTTGCTATTACACATTCTTTTGAATCCTTTGTCGCACAAGTAGTGGAGATCTCAATAGATTCCTATGGAATACTAGACATACATCAGATAACTACAGCTATAGATTGTGGTACTGTACTGGATGTAGGGATATCAAAAGCATCAATAGAAAGTGGTATTGTTTGGGGGTTGACCGCAGCATTAACTTCTGAAATAAATTTTAAAGATGGTCGAACAGCTGAAAGTAATTTTAACGATTATACCATATTGGCAATGGCTGAATTTAATCCTAAAATAGAAACAGTTTTTGTAAACAGTGGTGAAAAAATAGGCGGTATTGCAGAGTCAGGACCTATTTGTACTGCTCCCGCACTTTGTAATGCCATATTCGCAGCAACTGGAGAACGCTTCAGAAATTTACCATTAAAAAAGCATGGTATTTATACACGCTATTATTCAGAATTTCTTCCCATTTCACAAAAACCCATTAAAAAATTTACAGCATTATGATAAAGTTTAAAATAAATGGCACAGTTACAGAAGTTAACGATGATCCCGAAACACCATTATTATGGGTGATTAGAGATAGCGTAGGTCTTAAGGGAACAAAATTTGGCTGTGGCAAGGCATTTTGTGGTGCTTGCTCAGTACATGTAGAAGACCAAGTGGTAAGGTCTTGTTCATTTCCTCTTAAGTATGCAGCAGGTAAATCAGTTACAACTATCGAGGGAATTTCTGATGGACAAGAATTACATCCTGTACAAAAAGCTTGGATAGAAGAACAAGTACCTCAATGTGGATATTGTCAATCTGGTTTTATAATGTCAACCGTCAAACTGTTAGAAAAAAACCCAAACCCAAGTGATGAAGATATTAATAACTCAATAACCAATCTATGTCGATGTGGAACTTATAGTCGAGTTAGGAAGGCCGTACATAAATCAGCTGAGTTAATAAAAAAAGAACAGAATTAAAATTGAAAAACAAACCAACTTAGAATATGTAATCTGTTTTTTGATAACTAAATATACAAGGAACCCATGAAATCATTTGAGTTAAAGAACATCTTAAACTTTTATCAAGATTCAGAAAACAAGGGAATCAAAACAGTTTTGGTCTCATTAGTTGGATTAGATGGTTCTTCTTACAGGAAACAAGGAGTGAGAATGGCAATCGCTCAAGATGGTACTATGATGGGAGCCATAAGTGGCGGTTGTGTAGAAAAGCAGTTATACCGCAGTGCTCTTAGTGTTTTCGATAAAAATGTATCTAAGGTGATTTCCTATGATGGCAGATATAAATTAGGATGCGAAGGGTTTTTATACATTTTGATTGAGCCCTTTTATTTAGATAAGAACGATTTTTTATTAATTCTAAATGCAATTGAAAAAAGGGAATCTTTTGAAATCGTCTCTTTTTATAGAAAAATGGACGAAACTGAGGGGAATTTCGGGTCTTTGTTTTATATCAATGGGATAGAAATTTCAACTAACCCATATTTTATTTTTCCTGAAGAAAATTATTTTGAAAAGTTTAATCAGACTATCAATCCCGATATTCAGCTTGTCATTATCGGCTCTGAACACGATGCGATAAAACTTTGTAGAGCTGCTTCATTTTTAGGTTGGAATGTTATCGTTATAACATCTATTAAAAATACTGAAAGCGGAATTAATTTCCTTGGTGCAAAAGCCATAAAATTTGAAACCCCTGAAACAATCAACTTTAATTTTATTGATTCATATACATCAGTTGTATTAATGACACATAGTTTCTCTCAAGACTTTCAATACTTGTTGAAACTAGCTCACGCAGAACCCAAATACATAGGGATATTGGGCTCTGCCAAACGGAAAATGCAATTAGAAAATCAGATACTGGATTTTTTACCAAATGCAGAGTTATCTTTTTTAGACAGTCTCTATAGTCCCGCAGGGTTAGCTATAAATGCAGAAACCCCTGAAGAAATAGCTGTTTCAATAATAGCCGAAATAACATCAATAATGAGTAACAAACCTGTTGTAAATCCGCATGTTAAAAATGCAAAAAACAATAAAATAGCTTGAACATTTCTATAATCATATTAGCAGCTGGAAGTTCTTTTCGTATGGGAAGTACCAAACAGTTATTACCATATAGGAATTCTACATTATTGGATATAGCTATTGATAATGCAATCCGTTCTGAGGCTACTAATGTGTATTGCATATTAGGTGCAAATGCTGAAGCGATTAAAAAAAAATGTAAATCAAAAAAAGTGATTCTTGTACTTAATCCTAATTTCAGAGATGGATTAAGCTCCAGCATAGTTGCTGGTATCCAATATGTATCGAATAATAATGCTTCTACAGAGGCCGCGATAATAACACTTGCAGACCAACCAAAAGTAGGCACTACCTATTTGAATAAATTAATAAAAAAGGCTTCAGAAAATCCAGAGACTTTAATTGCTTCGGATTACGGTTTTAATAAAGGTGTTCCTGCATGCTTTCCAAAATCTACTTTTCCCTCTTTGTTGAAATTACAAGGAGACAAAGGTGCTAGAGATTTATTAAATGATAATAGTATAAAAGTCATAACAATATCTTCCAATCATGCTTTGCTAGATATTGATACACCAAAAGACTATCAAGAACTGTTAAAAACACAACTTTTATGATTTCAGTTCAAAAAGCTATTACGATTATTGAGAATAAAGTCAACATAAATAAAACTGTTGATAGAGAATTGCTTGAAGCTTCAGGCCATATTCTAGCGGAAGATGTTATCTCACCTATTAACATGCCACCATTTAGACAATCTTCAATGGACGGATATACATTAAACTTCAATCACACATCTGAATATATAGTCGTTGGCGAAGCAAAAACTGGTGTATCAAATAATCTTGCTTTAAAAGAGAATGAGGCCTTACGCATTTTCACTGGCGGTAGGGTTCCAGATAGTGCTAACACTGTGGTGATGCAAGAACATGTAAAAACAATTAGTGGCAATCGTATTTCAATACTAAAAAAACCACCGATTAAAGCGAATGTAAGACCAATAGGCCAACAAATTAAAAAAAATGAAATCGCTTTAAAAAAAGGTACTGTTCTAAACGAAGCTGCTCTTGGCTTTCTGTCAGGTCTTGGTATTGAAAGTGTTACTGTTTTTGCAAAGCCTAGGGTATCTATATTAATTACTGGAGATGAACTCGTTCAAGCTGGGCAATCGTTAAAAGAAGCTCAAGTATATGACAGCAATTCCGTTATGCTAAAACTTGCCTTACATCGATTAGGTATTAATGACATATCTATTGCTTTTGTTCTGGATGAACTAAATTCTACAAAAAATATGATTAAGGAAAGCTTAAATGATTTTGATGTCACCCTTATTTCTGGAGGCATTTCTGTGGGAGACTACGACTTTGTAAAAGAAGCTCTTGAAGCAAATAACGTGCAACAACAGTTTTATAAGTTAAATCAAAAGCCTGGAAAACCTCTATGGTTTGGCACAAAAGGAAGCACAGTAGTTTTTGCTTTACCAGGTAACCCTGCCTCTAGTTTGACTTGTTTTTATGTCTATGTATTACCTGCACTTCGTAAGATGATGGGGCATTCTAAAATTCATTTAAAAAGAAGAAAAGCAGTAACGGACACTATTATCAAAAACACTTTCGCTAAATCATTATTTTTAAAAACCAAAGTTAACAATGGTATTGCCACACCTCTTCATGGGCAAGCATCATCAATACTACATTCTTTTATAGAGTCGAATGCACTTTTAATTGTTCCGGACGATAGTAAAGAAATTCAAATAGGAGAATCCGTTGAATATATAGATTTAGATTTCTGATGGGCTTTTTAGAGTTACATATCGTCATACCATTTTTCCTTATGTTGCTAGCGGTTTCATTTATGTATGCTAGTGTTGGGCACGGCGGAGCCAGTGGATATCTTGCTCTAATGGCTCTTTTTGCTATACCTGTAAGCGTTATGAAACCATCCGCATTGGTTTTAAACATCGTTGTTTCGGGTATTTCTTTTTGGTTTTTTAGAAAAAACAAACACTTTAATTGGAAGTTATTTTTTCCTTTTGCAATTACATCCATTCCAGCTGCTTTTATAGGAGGTTATCTTACCATAAATAGCACACTTTATAAACAGATTTTAGGCTTTTTCTTAATAATTGCGATACTAAGAATGCTTAACGTATTTGGTGAAAAAAATAGTTCCATAAAAGAACCAAAACTGTGGTTATCACTATTGATTGGTTTTGGAATAGGTCTGTTTTCTGGAATGATTGGCATAGGTGGTGGCATCATATTAAGTCCTATCATCATCATTTTCGGTTGGGGTTCAGTAAAGCAAGCAGCTGCAGTATCTGCACTTTTTATATTTGTCAATTCAGTTGCTGGTGTTCTAGGATTTTCATTTAGCGGAGGCTACATACCTAATGAAATATTATATCTCATACCAATTACTATTATCGGAGGTGGCTTAGGAGCCATATATGGTAGTGGTAGATTCAATGTACGAATATTAACATATCTACTCTCAACCGTTCTTGTAATTGCCAGTGTAAAATTATTTCTAATATAAATATGATAAGAATAACTGTTAAATACTATGGAGAAGTGGCCGAAAAAGCCCAAAAGGAAGAAGAGATTATCAATATAGAAGAGTCTAATACGCAAGCTATTCTTGACTATTTGAAACAAACTTATGGATTAGCTCAAGAAGTAAAGGTTGCCGTAAATCTAGAACTAGTCACATCAGCTACAACAATAGAATCTACGGATGAAATTGCAATTTTATCACAATTCGCAGGAGGTTAATATGCAAAAAGAAAACAGATATATAAGACAACAGGCATTACCTCAAGTAGGTAATAAAGGCCAAATAAAAATAAGAGCTGCCAGTGTTCTTGTTATTGGTTGTGGTGGTCTAGGTTGTGCTGTATTGCCTTATCTCGTTGCTGCTGGTATTGGTAAAATAGGTATTGTAGATGGCGATATTGTATCTGAAAGCAATTTACATAGACAAACTCTGTTTTCAGAAAATGATATAGGCTCTTTAAAGGTTTCCGTTGCTGCCGATAAACTAACAGCACAAAATTCAGAAGTCATTATCCAACAGATTCCAAAGTATTTAGATGTTACAAATGCCATTTCCCTTTTTGAAAACTACGATATTATTGTAGATGCTACCGATAGAATTCCTATTAGATATCTTATAAATGATGCTTGTGTCATTGCAGATAAACCTTTTGTTCATGCTGCATTGTTTAGGTTTCAAATTCAGGTTTCTGTATTCAACTATCAAAATGGGCCTACATACCGCTGCTTATATCCAAAACCGGCATCATCTTCACAAAGTTGTGATAGCGCAGGTGTTTTAGGAACCTCTGTTGCATTAGGAGGAGCCTTACAAGCAAACGAAGTAATGAAAATGATTCTAGGCATAGGAACAGTGCTTTCAGGAAAAGTCCTATTGAATGATACCCTCAATAATAGTTCATCTCAATTTACATTTAGGAAACGTGTCGAAAAACCTAAATCGAGGACTCATTTCACCAATCAGCATACAATTAACAAGGTGTCCTTTACTGAAGTAGAATCAAAAGAAAGTATCTTTTTAGATGTACGCTTCCCAAAAGAAAAACCTGAAATTATTTCTGATAAAACTATAGGAATACCCTTATCTCAACTCAATAGCTCTCTATCAAAAATACCATCAGATAAAGAAATTTATATTTTTTGTCAGACAGGAAAACGTAGTGAAGAAGCCTATAAAATATTGCAAAATCAAAACTATAATACGATGTATTGCTTGATTGAAAATGCTGCGGAACTAAAAACACTGTTAAAGTCATGAAAAATTTATTCATAAAAGGTGCTATTTCACCTGAATTCATTGCGATTTCGATTGCGAAACACCAAAGCAAAAAAACGATTGGAGCACATAATATATTTCTCGGTCAGGTACGTGCGGATATGGTAGGGGAAAATACCGTAAAAGCCATAGAATTTTCATGCTATCAAGAAATGGCAGAAAAGGAAATGGTTGCTCTACGAGAAACGGCATTCAAAAAATTCAATCTCACTTGTATGCATATACACCATAGTATAGGAGAGGTTAAGGTTGGAGAGATTTGCATATTTGTTTTCGTCTCTGCACCTCATAGAAAAAATGTTTACAAAGCCACTGAGTATATCGTGGAACAAGTAAAAACCAATGTTCCATTATTTGGCAAAGAGCTCTTTTATAGCAATACCCATCAATGGAAACAAAACAAATAAGAAAATGGTAGATATTACACATAAATACAACACACTAAGAATAGCTACTGCCCAAGCAATAGTAAAGATGAGTCGCACTGAAACAATCGCTACCATTAAAAATAATAAAGTTCCAAAGGGCAATGTTTTTGAAATAAGCAAAGCTGCAGGGCTTTTAGGTGTAAAGAAAACTTCAGAGCTATTGCCCGATTGCCATCCAATACCTATTGAACATACTTCAATTGATTATGAAATTAATGGGTTAGATATCATTATAAATGTTACTGTAAAAACCATTTATAAAACCGGAGTTGAAGTTGAAGCTATGCATGGTGCCAGTATTGTTGCTCTTAACATGTATGATATGTTAAAACCCATAGATGGCAATATAGAGATACAGCACATAAAACTATTGGACAAAAAAGGAGGTAAAAGTGCATTCCAAGAAGTAGAAACTGCAGAAATAAAAGCAGGCATTATTGTATGTTCCGATTCTGTCTTTGCAGAGGTCAATGAAGATTTATCTGGTAAGAAAATCGAAGAGCATCTCAAAAGAATAAACCTATCGGTGTTCAAAAAAGTTATTGTTCCAGATGATATAAAATATATACGGGAAGCAATTAACAGCAACATCCCAAACCTGAATTTAATAATACTAACAGGCGGTACGGGATTATCACCAAGAGATATTACACCCGAAGCAGTCATACCATTATTGGATAAACGAATTTTTGGCGCAGAAGAAACCATTAGACGATATGGCCAAGATAGAATGCCTTTTGCTTTCCTATCACGGAGTGTCGTAGGAACCATTGGAGAAGCTTTAATAATTTGCTTACCCGGTTCACCAAAAGGCGTTACGGAATCATTAGATGCAATATTCCCTCACTTGTTACACTCATTTTCAATGCTTAAAGGAGAAAAACACTAATGAGGCAAACTACAGAAATATTAAAAGATACCTTTGGAAGACAGCATAATTATCTGAGAATTTCCTTGATTGAAAAGTGCAACCTTAGATGTACGTATTGTATGCCTGAGGAAGGGGTGCTTTTAAGCCCAAAAAGTTCATTAATGACCTCAGATGAAATTATAGCCATTGCAAAAATTTTTGTGGCAAATGGCGTAGATAAAATCAGACTAACAGGCGGTGAGCCTCTGCTTAGAAAGGACTTTAGCTATATTCTAGAAGGTCTTTCTAAATTGCCTATTTCGCTTACATTAACTACAAACGGTATTCTTATAGATAGATTTTTAAAAGAATTAAAAACTTTTGGCGTAAAAGAGATTAATGTAAGCCTAGATACTCTAAATCCTCAAAAATTCGCATCTATTACTAAACGAAATCAGTTTCAAAAGGCATTAGACAATATTGAGCTTTTATTGAAATCAGGTTTTCTAGTCAAATTGAATGTTGTACTCATAAAAGGATTTAACGATTGTGAAATTATAGATTTCATCAAGTTAACCCAAAACACCAACCTTGATGTAAGATTCATTGAATTTATGCCATTTGATGGTAATAATTGGAATAAAGAAAAATTAGTCACTCAACATCAAATCTTAAACATTGTAAAAAACCACTTTGGTAGGGACAATAATATAGCATTAATGAATGCTGTAAATTTTACTGCCCGCAGTTATCAAATAAAAGGATTCTTAGGTCAGTACGGAATTATAAGTTCAGTAAGCAATCCATTCTGTGATGGATGCAATCGTATTCGTCTTACTGCAAATGGAAAAATAAAAAACTGCTTGTTTTCAAATTTAGACACCGATATATTAACTCAGTTTCGTAAAGGGTTGCCAATTGAAGACATAATTCAAAAAGCTCTTTTTAAAAAGAAAAAAACTAGGGCAGGATTATCTAAACCCCTTGACTTTGAAAATCCAAAAAACCATAGAAAAAATCGCAGTATGATTACTATAGGTGGTTAAAAAATCTATTACAAACGTGTTAAAAAACAAAAAGAGATATTCAAATTGAAATAAGAAGAACTATGAAAACGAAACAATTTTTAAAAAAAACGCCAGATGAATGGTCAGGTGTTCCAGTATCAGAATTTGGCCCCACTAAAGAGGCCAAAATGGCCAGAATTCTAGATATGATTTGGAGCGATACCGCTTTTAAAGAAGAAATTATGGAAAATCCTGCTGAAATATTGAGAAGGGAAGGTATTGAAGTACCAGACAATATGAAAGTAATTTTGATAGAGGATGAAAAAAACGAATTCAATTTTGCAATTCCAAATATCCCACCAAAAGAAGAGTTTTACTATCGTTACGAACAAATATCTGGTTGGTGGATGTTTGCCCACCAACTTTGGTATTGGATGGGAAGGCAGTTGGACCTAGAAAAATCGAGACCTTTTCGAGAAGGCCTTACCATTCAGTTAATAGGTAAAACCTGGAACGATTCTGAGTACCGTGAACTGATGATTAATGACCCTAAAGCAGCCTTTGAACAACAAGGTCTTGAATTTCCTAAAAAACTAAAAATCAAATCGCTGGTCAATTCCGAAAACACATTCTACCTACCAATCCCAAAAGCACCTAAAGAGGTGAAATGGAACAAAAAAGGAAAAACCGGGTCATGGTTTGTAAACGGTCATACCCTATGGTGGTGGTTAGTTTCACCACGATTAATGGCAAATGATATAGGCACCGTATCAGGTTTGGTTGGATAATTTTAATACAGATAACTTAAAAAAAAATGAAAACATTAATAATAGGAACTGGAAATGTTGGTAAAGCACTAGCTAGAAAATTTCAGGAAAATAATCACCAAATAAAAATATATAATGCGTCGGGGCAATTACCAGATGGCTATACTAAAAATCATTTCGCCACAAATTTTCAAGAAGCAATTAGCGAAACAAAACTAATTGTACTTGCTGTTCCTTTTGAAGCAGTCCAGTCAATTTTTAACAAAATATCAATAGAACCAGAAACTATAATTGTCGATGCTACAAATCCTATTGCATCAGATATGAAAAGTATGAGCATAGGAAACACATGTTCTGGAGCAGAAAAAATAAACGAATGGATACCCAATGCTCATATCGTAAAAGCATTTAATACGACAGGTTGGGAAAATATGAAAAATTCCAATTATCCAAACGGGAAACTGACAATGTTTTACGCAGGCAATGATAAAAAATCAAAACAAATAGTTGCGAGTATTATTGACTCTTTCGGTTTTCAACCTTATGATGCTGGAGATTTATTTATGGCGCGTTTTATAGAAGCTATGGCTATGGTTTGGATCTATCAAGCAAGAATAAATGACAGTAATCCAAATTTTGGATTTAGTATTCTGGAAAGATAATAACACTATTATATATATTAAAAATGAAAAATCACATCTTAATCATCGCAGCTAATTCAGCAACATCAACAACAACAGGATGGCCAGTAGGCTATTGGTTATCAGAAGTAACCCATCCATACGAGGTATTTACAAAGGCTGGTTATAAAGTAACCATTGCAAGCCCAAAAGGAGGTAAAATAGAAATGGATGCCATGAGTAATCCCAATGATGAAAGTGGACGCTCGGCCTGGGATACAATAAGCAAAGAATACCTAGAAAACAAAACCTTCACTTCCCTATTAGAAAACACGCCTTCTATAAAGGACGTATCAATTGACGATTACGATTCCATTGTAGTTGCTGGAGGAATGTCACCATTGTTCACTTTCGACGGTGAAACTGAACTAGTCAGTTTTTTTAGAGACTTTTATGAAACAGGTAAGGTAACGAGTGCTTTGTGTCATGGATCTGCCATTTTAAGATACGCAACGTTATCAGACGGAACACCGTTGGTAAAAGATAAAAATGTCACTGGATTTACAAATGGCGAAGAAGATGATTCTGACGCATTTGCCGGGAGAAAAGTAATGCCTTGGCGAATAGAAGATGAACTTATCAAATTGGGAGCAAATTTTAAAAAAAGAGGTAACTGGGAGCCCTTTGCAATAGTAGATGGCAACCTAATCACAGGACAACAGAATATGTCTGGAGAAATTACTGCACAAAAAATAGTTGAAGAATTAAATAAACGCAAGTAATTTAAAAAATGGGAAACATTGGATTTTTTTCTATTGGCATTAATAGCTGGAGCATTTGTTCCTACATAAACAGTACTAATTTTAATCACTTAAAACATGAAAAGTAAACACATTATCATTGTGGGAGCGGGACCAGGAATCAGCATGTCGGTTGCTAAAAAATTTGGAAAAGAAGGTTATGTAATCTCATTGATTTCACGTTCTGCAGAAAAGCTCATACAATACAGTGCAGAATTGAATAAGCTCGGAATTCGTAATTCGGTCTTTGAAGCGGACAGTGGTAACTATAAGATGCTAGAACATCAAATTAATCTAGCCGTTATTAAACAAGGAGCCCCAAAAATGGTATTATATAATGCCTTTAAAGCATCAAGTGGGACCGCATTAGACTATAGTCTTGATGACTTTCACAAAGATTTTGACATCAATGTATTAGGCGCCCTTAGAGTAGCTAAAATTGCATTGCCCAATATGATTAATAATGGTGGAGGCAAGCTATTGTTTACAGGTGGTGGACTGGCTCATTATCCATATCAAGACTACGCTTCACTTAGCATTGGAAAAGCCGCATTATTGACTCTTGTAAAATTGCTTTCACAAGAAATACAATCAGAAAAAATTCAAATAGGGACATTGACCATCATGGGTTTTGTAGCAGCTGGGACTTTTTATGATCCCGATAAAATAGCCGTAGCGTACTGGAATCTTTTCAATACAAACCCTGATAGTTGGAAAACTGAAACGTTATATCAAGAAAGCAATGTCTAAAAAGTTTAATAAAGAAGCCTCTTATTCAAAAGCTAAGGAAGCCCATAAAAACTGTCCGCATTTTATAATAGCAGAAAATATCTCTGTTGAAATTTTACTTGTAGATCATGCGCCCTCAAAAATGCAATGACCTTATTAAACTGAAAATTAACTATTAAAACCATCACAAATGGAAAAACTAAATACAGGACTATCAGAAGAAAACCGTTTTGGTGCTGTGAGTATCTTACATCACTTATTAGCAGACGAATTTGTCCTCTACACTAAAACCAGAAAATATCATTGGAATGTGACCGGGATGCATTTTAAGTCACTTCATGAAATGTTCGAAAAACATTATAAAGACTTGGAAGAAAAAATCGACGATGTTGCGGAAAGAGTTAGAGCCCTGGGATATTTTGCAATGGGTACACTTCAACAGTTCTCTGAACTTACAAGGTTAGAAGAACATGTAGATGAAGATGGAAATGCAGAAGTTATGGTACAAAATTTAGTAAAAGATCACGAGACTATAATAGCATATCTAAGAAAAAACTTAGAAACGGTTATTGAGAAATATCATGATGCAGGCACAAGTGACTTCATCACAGGAATTATGAAAGACCATGAGAAAATGGCATGGATGTTAAGAGCATATTCAGAATAGATTTTAAAAACACGAGATTATTAAAAGTAAAATCTTAAATATCGTCGATACCTGTATCAATGCCTTAATGTTAGATGACATAACTATAGCCGTATCATATATTACAGATGACATTCTTTTTATGGTCAATAGAACTGGGCAGAAAAAGTTGTCATATGTTGGTAAAGAAAAATTCTTTGCTTCCATAGGTAATTTTAAGTTTGCTTTTGAAGAATTTACGGCTGATATACTTTGGGTGGTTGAAGAAGACAAAGCAGTGCAGATCATTAGTCCTAAGTACTGTAAAAACAATGATAGATATCAAAATCTGATAATCATTTACAAAGCTATGGACAACAAAATAAAAAGTATCAAACTTTATGAAAGCGATGCCATACCAAAAGAATATCAATTTGTATTAAGCAATACAAAATAATAACCAAGAAGCTATGGAAAATAAAAATACACGCTCTTCAAAACCCACCAATCTATTAGAAAAAAAAGCTTGGCCAGCTATACCGTCTTCGTTTCTTTCTTTGATGAAAATCCATGGGGCTATTCGGGAAATGATGGCTAGTGAGGTATTATTTGAAATAGGTCAAGACAGTTATGATCTTGCTTATGTAGTTAAAGGTGCAATCAATATTGTAGACCGAAATGCAGATAAAGTTATATTGCAAATAGACGAAGGAAACTTCATGGGCGAGATTGGAATGCTAATGGGGCAAAAGACTTTTTTTGCAGCAGTAGCTAAAACAGATTCGACCCTATTGATTATGAGTTTGGAAAAAGTAAGAATGCTAATGGCAAGCGACCCCAATTTTGGAGATTTATTGGTGAGTGCATTTGCTGCCAGAAGAAAACTTTTGATGGATTGGGGAGAAGGAGGATTGGTGATTGTAGGAAATGAGAATGGAAAAAACACTAAACGTTTGCTTGAATTTGCCACTAGGAGTCAAATTCCACATCGTTTTGTAGACTGGAAAAACAAGGAAGCCGTTGCCGAACTAATGCTAACCTGTGATCTACCTAAGGCAGAAAGTGCCGCAGTTGTTGGAAAATCTGAAGTGTACTGTAACCCTACACCTCAGGTTCTGGCAAATGCCCTAGGGTTGGATCTTGTAGCGGACACCAACAAGCTTTTCGATGTCATAATTGTAGGAGCTGGTCCTGCAGGTCTAGCAGCTTCAATTTACGGAGCTTCCGAAGGCCTATCAGTACTTGTCATAGAAGACACTGCCATTGGCGGACAAGCCGGAACGTCTTCTAAAATCGAAAACTATTTTGGTTTTCCTAAAGGTATTTCAGGTAGTGAACTCGCTTATCGCGGAGAAATACAAGCCATTAAATTTGGTGCGCGCCTAACAGTGCCCAGAAGAGCCAAAAATCTGTACCTAAAACAAAATCATTTCGAAATTGAGTTGGATGATGACCGATGTCTTCGTTCACGTTCCGTTGTATTGGCAAATGGAATTCAGTACAGAAGGCTATCGCTGGATAAGATCGAAGAGTTTGAAGGAAATGGTATCTATTATGCAGCAACTGATTTAGAAGCACGTTATTGTCATAATACTGATGTGGTAATTATTGGAGGAGGAAATTCAGCTGGGCAAGCAGCCATGCATTTATCAAAATATGGAAATTGCGCCTATGTAGTGGTTCGTGGCAGTACTTTATCTACAACAATGTCGTCTTACCTTTCAAAAAGACTAGAAGAGAATGATGCCGTGAAAATTATAACCGAAACTGAAATTAGTAGGTTGTTAGGTAAAAAAAGTCTTGAAGCTGTTTTTTTAAAGACAAAAGGAAAAGAGGAAGAACTAAAAATAGAAACGAAAGCATTGTTTATTATGATTGGTGCACAGCCAAACACAAACTGGCTGCATAAAGATATTCAGTTGGATAAGAATGGCTTCGTAGTTACAGGACAAAAAACGGACATGCAACGGGAAAGTTTTGAAACTAGCATTTCTGGGGTTTATGCTGTGGGGGACATACGAAGTGGTTCTGTGAAAAGGGTTGCATCAGCAGTTGGTGAAGGTTCTGTGGTGATATCACAAATTCATGGATATTTAAATAATAATAGCCTGAAAGTTGAATAAAAATCACGCTACTATAATGTGCAAGCATCAAACCTGTAATCAAGATGAATTAAGGATTAGGTATAATCAAAGAGTATAAATCATTCAATACTCTATTGATATAATAATAGAGAAACACAATGATTTTAGAAGATAATATAGAAAAAGTACTTGAAGAATATAAAGATAAAATAACCGAAATTGAGCATCTCGATTTTAGCGATTTCCTTAATATTGAAATAGGCATTCAAATATCACGAGACTACTTACAGAAATTTAGGGTAATGTTACGTCTAGGTACTTTTAAAAGTACTGAAAGTGAAATTAAATTTTTCAAACACCAGAAACCTTATGTTTATTCAAGATTACAATTTTATGCAAAAATCTATAATTTCCTTTTACAAAAACCGCAAGGATCTATTAAATCTCAAAGAAATTTCATCGATATCCAAATCAAAAGGTTGCAGGAATCCAATCTATCCAATTTAGACTTTATTAAATATTACCGTGAAAAAGCGGATGTTTTAGATCATTTTTATTTCCTTAGAGGAAAAGACAATCTTAGCCTTAACCAAAATAACTGTCATTTTTATGCAGATGCAGAATTCTCAACAAGCCATGACGGTATTGTTGCCGAAATCATGGCTTCAGATGTTTTAATTAATTTTTACGTTCAGACCTTAGCCGACTTAAAGAATACAGAACTTGGGATTAGTAAAAAATTGGATGTCCGAGTAAATGGAAAACGTTTAGGCTGGACTGCATCAAAAACAGATTTAATAGAGCTTATTTATGCATTACAATCCTCGGGCGCCATAAAAAGCGGGACCGCTGGCATCAAGGAAATGGCTACGGCTTGTGAGCAAATATTCGATATTGATTTGGGAAATTTCTATCGTACATTTTTAGAACTTAGAGAACGTAAGATAGATCAAACAAAATTTATTGATCGCTTAAAAACTAGTCTTTTAAAAAAAATGAACGACGCAGATAGTTAATTTAAAGTAAAATCAAACTGTTAAATTTTCACCCAACTTGGGTGCAACTTGGGAAGTACTCACATTAATTTTATTTACGGTCAATTGAAGGATTGTGAAATTCTTTCGAACCATCAAAACCCACTAATTTAACTCACTGAAAATGAATGTATAAAAACACCCAACTTGGGTTGTACTTGTGAATAATATAGGATAAATCTTACCAAATTTGTAGAACGAAAGTCAAATCGAAGATTCACGAACTCTTTTTTATTAAAATATTAAGGGTCGTGAGCTAAATCAGGTCATGGGCTATTATATTACATGAAATCAATATGGTAGTCCATTTCCACAAAACGTTCTACCATGCCGACATCTATCATTACAACAGACGACCTTCGGGAATTCAAACTAGAATTGCTCGATGACATTAAAAATCTTTTAGCAAAACAAGGTAAAGGAAAACTCAAAAAATATCTTAAATCTTCTGAGGTTATGGATTTGCTTCAAGTCAGTCCTGGAACACTTCAAAATCTTCGTATCAACGGCACGCTACCATACACCAAAGTAGGTGGAATCATTTATTACGATACAGAAGAAATTCAGAAAGTTATGGATGCCAACCGTGTGCAACACGGTTTAAATTCTTAACCGATGAACTATATAAAGCTACTCAATGCGGCTTTTGAAAAGTTCTATTTTGATGACCGCCTAAACCCTACTCATATCAGTTTGTATATGGCGCTGTTCCAAGAATGGAATAGCTCTCGGTTTGCGGATGAATTTTATGTAAACCGTCGTGACCTTATGCGGGCTGCCAAAATAGGCTCAAAATCTACTTACCACAGATGTGTCACAGATTTAGACTCTTGGCTTTACCTAGCATATTTCCCATCAAACAATCCATATAAAGGCAGTAAAATTAAGATGTCCATTATCGGTACAAGTGATGAACCTGTTACGGGACAGTACAATCCCATATTAGAACAGCTTGCAGAACAGTACCGTCCCAGAAATGAACCAGTACTGGACTCGCACAGTCCCATAAATGGACAAGCATTGGTATCTACTACAAACAATATCAAACAAGTAAACACTATAAAACGACCAAAGGGCTGGCAGGCCGTTATTGATTTTTTTATTGAAAAAGGTTTTAATGCTGATGAAGGAAAAAAATTCTTTGAGCATTACGCAGACCGAGAATGGAAAACAAGTGATGGAAAGCCAATACGAGATTGGCGCGCAGTAGCTAAAAATTGGATGGATAGAACCGAGCTTTTCGACGAAGAAAACAAGCCAAACAAAAAAGAAGCGTCCCAAATCAAGGACAACTTGCGAACCACTAAAAACAAAGACTATGGACAACCCCTCTAAAATTACCGAAGGTGGCGTGGAATACTCGCTGGGTAAGTTTGATGGCAAAAGCGTGCTGTACGATTTCCCAAAAATCTTGATTTACCTGAATGCAAAAGGCAAATTGTTGTTCGGTAAAAAATTCAGGATATATGATGAAGACAAGGATATTTTGTTGAAGCTCTGTTCTTACTTCATAAGAGACAAGGAAAACTGTGAGAAATATGAAATCGACATTGATAAAGGGATTCTACTTTCCGGACCAGTAGGTTGTGGAAAAACTAGTTTGATGAAACTTTTGCGTCACATTGTGCCTATGCAACGACCCTACGAAATGATTCCGTGTAGGAATGTGACTTTCGGTTTTAACCATCTTGGTTTTAAAACTGTGGAGGAATATGGAAACACCAAATTCTATTGTTTTGATGACCTTGGTGTAGAACCTGCAGGACGGTTTTACGGAAAAGATTTGAATGTAATGGGCGAAGTGCTGCTATCACGCTATGAGCTCTATCTCAACACCAAACATAAAATAAAAACCCATGCCACTACCAACCTTAATGCCGAGGAATTAGAAGAACGCTACGGCAACCGTGTCCGAAGCCGAATGCGGGAACTTTTTAATTTGATTGCTTTTGATAAAGGCGCTGGGGATAAGAGGAAATAGAAGAAGTGTTAATCGCCCCAAATAATACTAAGAGCTCTATTTTTATAGGTAATACAATGCTCAAAGAACTTATTATTTACATCATTATCTTTAACATACTTGAACATATCTACTGCCCAGATTTCTTCTGTTTTAAAAATATCATCAGTAATATCTTTAAAGAATTCTCCCATTACAGTATTTGGAGCAACTATTTTTTCGTGAAGAAGATATTTATAAGGAAAATCCTCACTACAATTGTACCACTTCACAGCTCCACCCTCAGCATAAACTATCATAATTGAATGGTTTCCTATATCAGCAAATCTAAATGCACAAGCTGTTCTGCTAACCTTGTATTCACCTTTCAAAAAATCAATTAACGTTATATCAAAAGACTTCCTATAAAAATCTTTGGAGAACCTTTCTTCTGGCATTAATAAACAAGATGCAAAAAAATCCGCTTCTCTTTCAATTTGATTAAATTGCTTTCGATTGGTTCGTGAAGGGTGAGGTTCTAGTAGCCCTTTTTTAAGTCCTAATCGATGGGAATCTATATAGTAATGACCAAGCTCGTGGGATAGTGTAAATCGACCCCTTGGTGAATCCTTCTTATTACCTAAATCTGTATTTATGTGAATATAAAACTGTCCGTTCTCATAAATAGTCATTCCATCGAAAGTATCTCTCCCATAACTATCATAAAATACTGACAAGCCTTCATCTTCAACAATCTTATCCAAAGGAGTGATTTTTTCCTCATATTCTAAAGCTATTGCTTCAGCTAACTTTTTTATACTATTTCTATTCCTCGTCACTTGAATCTTGATTGTGCTTTCCCCTCATTTTATCAATGATATGTTGTGGCAAATCTTTTTTACCCTTTCGTGCTACCATTCTTAAGCTTTCTATTTCCTCAGTGATATCGTGTTCAAACATCGTAAGGACTTTAGGCTCTTTATGGAATGTATTATTGATAATAGCAAGAGGGTCAATTGATACGTTATCTAACTTATAATCATAATCTTCATATAATTTATTAAACCTATCAAGTTCAATTTCATTACTAGGAAATAAGAAACCTGTTGAACCTAACCAACTATCCAAATCTCCAACTTCAATCAGTTCTATTTTTTTAGGCTTGGCCATTCATAATATTTAAATAGTTAGTAACGTGTCTATGTGCATCACCGTAGTAGGTGTTAACTGATTTTTGTGTTAATCCCAGTTTTTCTCTCAGCAGTTTAGTGATGGTGCGAGGTATTTTTTTACCTTCTTTCTGATAAGCGCGATAGGTAAAATAAATAATCCTGTGTTTTTCTGATAATTGCGTCAAAGCCTTTTCTATAGTTTGTAGTTTAGCCCTAACCTCTCTTTTTGCTTCAACATCCGGAGCATCAAATCTCTCTAAAAGTCCATCTGCGTCATTAACGAGGCTTAAATCCTCTTCTTTAGTAGGCTCCGCGCAGGTATTTAGCTCGCCGTATTTTATTAACTGTGTGTATAGAATACGACACATCCAAATAAGTATACCCTTGTCCAAAATTTTAGACTTGGACTTCTCCTTTTTAAAAGTTGGGTACTTCCATACTCTTGAAAAAGTACAATTTGCGATTTCCAAAGCTACCACCTCACTGTATCCATACTTGTTACAATAAATCTCTGATTTACGTTTCAAATCTTTCTCAAAACGGTAACAGAATTCTACAAAAGCTTTCTGAGCCTCAGCAGGGAATTCATCTTTAAAAGATATGTACTCCAGCAGTTCAATACTAGGCGTTTCCGCAAATTCTATGTCTTGTTTTGTATTAGTATTCATCTATATACCAAAACGGATATATCTATTATGGTATATGAGTGAAAGGCGCTCACAAACCTTTGGATTAAACAATAAAATTAGGTGCTAATAACTATAGGGAGTATTCAAATATAGAAAATTCCCTTAAAATTAAAAATGAAATTATGGCAAAAGATTCATCAGGAAAAAAGTTCAATAGAATACCCGAACACAAAAGAAAAGTTGGAGGGAAAACAATCACAGTAAAAGAACATATTAGAAGCAACCGAAAGGATAGTAAAGGCAAGTGATGAGCGGAACTCCACAGCTCTGAATGGAGAATGTATAATTTAAATAATTCATTTATGAATAGCATCAATTTCTCCAAAGGAGAGCTTAGAGTATGTCATAAGAACAATTGTGTGAATGTTAAGGGTGATATAGCAAAAGCTATCGTCTTTGGTATTGCAACCCTTGTTGTTATAAGTGGCATATCTACATTGTTGGAGCAATCCAATTAAAAATTTAGCTATGATGGTCTTACATAAATGAACATCATAGCTAAATAATTAAAAATCAACACAAAAAGAAGCCATTTTGTCATAGTTTAAAAAATTTCAAGAATGGTGCGAAAATTGAAACAATTTGTTAAGAAAATATTAAAGAAAATGAAATTAGATAATAACGGTCTTCGTCCCTTTATTGATAAAATAAGGCTACACAAAGACAATATGACAAAATATAGAGACCAGATTAATAACTTAAAAATAAAACTAGAAGACAAAATTCAAAATGACGATAGTAATGGTCTTAAGGTTACAAAATATCTTTTAGCTGGTTCTTGGAAAAAACATACTATTCTCAGACCTACAGGAGATAATCCGATTGATATTGATTTGGTTCTTTTTGTTTCTGGTGATGATAATATACAAAACGACCTAACAAAGCTGCACGATTTTATCGTTGAATACTTAAAAGAGATTTATCCACAAAAAGATATCAACAGAGATGTTGATGCTGAGGGTAATACAAAATCAATAAAAATTCGCTTTTCAGGGTCAGGATTAGAAGTAGATATTGTGCCTGTTGTACCGTTAGAAAGTCCAGATAAATATGTTTGGCAACCGCAACGTGGCGGAGGAGGAAAATATATTACAAGCGTTGAAAATCATTTGGATTTTTCAGTTAGCCTGAGAAAAAATAATCCATCGTATACATCAATAGTCAGAGCACTGAAATGGTGGAAAAATTACAAGGAACTTAAACCGTATGATGATGAACCAGGAATTTCTTCATTTTCTATCGAATTAATTGTAGCTTACTTAGATATCAATAGAGGCATTGAGACTGATATTGAAGAAGGTATTATTAGATTTTTCCAGTTTTTGAGCGAATCAAATTTCCCCAATATTAAGTTTGACCACGCGATAAATAATATACCCTATTATAACACTCCTATCTACATAGCAGACGATACGAATAATGAAAATAACGCTGCTAAAAAAATTGATAGTACTAGATGGAATGAAATAATCGAAGAAGCAGAAGATGCCTTTGACTCATTAAATCTAGCCCAATCAAGAAATAATGAAGGCGCAACTATTGAGGAATGGAAGCGTGTTTTTGGTCCAACTTTTAGTTTAAATTAATATGTATAGTACACAAACAAATACGAATACTTATACCGTGGTAGATATTCGTAAAACTTTTGAAAATTGCGAAGCTGATATTCGCACAATAGCTCGAAGAACTGGAAAATGGTCAACCGACTATGTAGACAATATAATGCACGACGTTATTAAGCTTGCAGAAAATAAATATTTGAATACAGTAGATATCGCTTTATTGAGAGATTCCGATAATAAGGTCTTAAGGGCTTCCAAGTTTAAAATAAATGAAGATGGAAATTCAACCGATAGTGACAGGGCTGGGCGTAATAATGATTGGCAGAATATAGATAATACCCATCTTACAGTAATCTTATCATATTCTTCAAAATGGCATAATTTGACCTCTCAGCAAAAAAGAGATTTTCAGAATAATAATAACTTTAAAGTCAGTTGGAGTTCATCATCTATTGACAATTCCTTTCCACATTTAAGCAATAGCAATGCTCAACTATATTCCAGCAAAGGTTACGAACTGAAAAAAACCAATTATAAATAATGGCGACAATATTTGATAATACTATAGAACTTCCAAATAAGGAAATTCAAACTCAAACTGAATTTTTAGTCGGTTTTGAAAGCAAGTTTAATAGAATTTACAATAATCTTAAATTACTTCTGGACCAAGATAGTTTAACTGAATGGAGCAAAAAACATCATTCAGTAGAACTTCCAATTATAAAACAATTAAAGGAGAAGTATCCCTTGATTATACTGGCTGGTGATGCTGGAACTGGTAAAACTATTTCTGCTGCTGCAATAGCAGATAGAATGACCAGAGAGCTTAAAAAAGAAGGTTTTTTTCTTAAACTAAGTACTAGAGTTAGAGGGGAAGGCCTCCACGGGGAAATGGGAAAACTAGTAAATGAAGCTTTTTCACAATTGAAGCAACAAGCAGGTAAAAGACGTTTTGCCTTTTTATTGATAGACGAAGCAGATGCTATTGCTACCACGAGAGCTACAAACCAGATGCATCAAGAAGAAAAAGCTGCTGTAAACACATTAATTCAAAAAATCGACGAAATAAGGGAAATGAATGGTAGAGCCATAATTTTTATGTCAACCAATAGGCTACATTTCATTGATGAAGCAATTTTAAGAAGAGCAGCGGTTATCTTAGAATTTAAACGACCAACTTTTGAGGAATGCAAAGAGTTGTATTCACAAAGCTTGAACGGATTAAGCTTTACAACTGAACAATTAGATGAATTGGCTAAAATGTCTATAGCCGAAGGCAAATCAGGCTTAGGTTATTCATTCTCTGATATTCGCTTAAAAGTTTTGCCAGAAGCAATTGCCAACGCGTTCCCAAATAAGCCATTATCTTTTTCTATTCTAAAAGAAACTATTAATTCAATTAAACCAAGTCCTGAAATAAAATGATAAGAAAAATACTCCAAGCAATACTTGCAATAGGGCTGTTAATATATGGCTACTTCTTTTTATCCGGCTCGGACCTACAGCCTGAATTCATAGGAGCTGGCGTAATAGGTTTGCTCACTCTTCTAGCTTTACTTGTTGAATCTGTTATAACTAACCGAAAGAGGTTAGGACTTATGATTTATTGTAAATGGTTGAGTCTAAGAAAACAAAAAATAAGGTTTTCAATGTCCTACCTTTATCGAATAAAGGTTGATGACAAATATCTTTTAGTTAAGAACAGTAATTTTCCACATTATCAATTGGTTGGTGGAAAATATAAAATTTTGGATGGTACGAGGTCATTTCTACAAAAGGAATTTGACGCTATTGATGACCCGAAGCTACCAAATAAAGACTTAATGAAAGATGACTTTGCCTTATTTATTCCAGCAAGCAAAGCAATTAAGTTTCTCGACTGGTTCAACAAAGGAGAGGACCGTGAGATTAGTCACTGGAGAGAGTTTTACGAAGAATTAATTGAAGGTAAAGCGAAATTATTGGACAAAGAAAAATTTCCATATATAAATTATAACTTCAGAGGAAGAGTGCGAACACCCGTAAAAAGGACTCCAGGCTGGGATTGTTATGAGATTCTACAGTATGACATACTTGATATCATTCCTACACCCGAGCAAAGGCAAGAATTAAAAAAGCTCCAAGAAAAGGGAGATAAAAAATACCATAAATGGGCTGATGAAGAATTAATTCAATGTTTGGGTCACGACAATAGAGAAAAAAAGCAAGTATATGATATTGGCATTCATACTAAATGGGCATTGAATATGAAATGGAGCAAAGAATAATATGATAAAATTTAGAAACCCTTACCATATTGAACCTCCAGGTTCTTTACGTCAAATCTTATCGCATCCAATGAATGAAAATAGTGCTATTGAATTAGCAATTTTTCAAGAACATAGATATGCTTTTTTCTTTTGGAATAAATGGAATAGAGAAAAACAAATGACTATTCCACCATGCCTAGTTTCTTTAGACTGGCATCAGGATTTATGTTATCCTTGTGAAACTGAAAAAAAATGGCTTAATGAACTTGATTTATCCAGTGATGCAGATGTTTCAGTATTTTCTTGGGCAAAACTAAATAGTCTCAATGATGGACATATATTGGCAGCGGCACATCTAAATCTTATAGGTAATATATATGTTCATTGCAGACAAGAACCTTTTAATGGAGCATGGGATGATGAAGAGTTGATAGACAAATTTGGGAATACACATCTAATCAAAAAGTTCAAAAGATTAGAGGAGCTTGAAGACTTCATGCTAAAATCAAATGAAGAAGAAGTATTTTTTGATATTGATTTGGATTTCTTTGTTTTGGATAGCGGTTTACATAATGGCAATTTTGATTTTACTTATTTAAAGAAAAATGAGATTCAGGATATTCTCAACTACAAAAAACCTTTAATAAATTGGATATTTAATAGGTTACTTGGCTTTACAATAGCTACTGAGCCTGAACATTGCGGAGGACTTTTAAAAAGTAATGAATTTCTTGATATGGTAAACAAAGCCTACTTTGAACCAGAACTATTCTCTCCTAATTGTACTTGGAAATGGAAGAATTAATGAAACTTTCACTTGCTCAATAAAACCTTGATTTCCATCATTATAAATATTATGACCTGCTTTAAACACTTCACCACCTCAATCCCCAACTCTTTCATAATTTTTCGATTTTTTTAATTAAACCTTCCAAAATCGTTAAGGCCAAAGCTCGATACGATTCTGGCTTTTGATAAAAATTACTCTCATCCTGATTACTTAAAAAACCCAATTCTAAAAGCGCAGAAGTACAATAACCAATTGTTTCACACAATACCTGAAAATTCGAAAACTTCACACCCCTACTCTCAAAACCCAACTCTTGGTTAAGAGCAGTTTGTAATTGAAAAGCAAACCAGATGGATGCTCTAGAATTTGCCGATTGCTTTTTTGAAACATAGACTTCAACACCTCTAGCATTAGAATTATCCGAATGATTACAATGTAAAGAGACAAACAAATCCGCATTAAGGATTTTGGCCAGTTTTGTTCTATCCGATAACGAAATGAGTGTATCGGTGTACCTGGTTAAGTAAATATTCAAAGGGGTATCTAATTCTTTATTTAGCTTCAGAATGGCATTTGCAATATTGAGTACCACATCCTTTTCTTGGATGCCATTTACGCCTATTGCGCCCGAATCTTTTCCACCGTGTCCAACATCAATTACAATTCGTTTTTGAGTACTCGATTTCTGTCCAAAAATGATGCACATTTTTAAGAGCAAAATCACAAAACTGATGTTTTTGAGCACTTTTTTCATTTTCAATTTTGTGGTTATCAACAACATTCTTTCAAAAACTCATAGCATTTGATGCCAATTAATAGCAAATAAATTCAATTGATTTCAAATAATATTTTATTCACAAATATTTGATTTTCAGTTATTTATAATCAAATATATGTAAATTTCTCATAACGAAAACAACACAAAATTTTAAACCGTTACGTTATGAAAAAATCAATCTATTTAGCATCACTTTTTTCGCTCTTATCCACTTCGCTTTTTGCTCAAATTGGTGGCATTGAAGATTCAGTTAATGATGTAGGCGATACCATCAGAACCATATTTCCCATTTTACTAGGTGTCATCTTTCTTGTTGGCTTCTTATTTAATGCGGGACACTTCTTTGGTGAAAATGCTGACCTTAAAAAAGGAATTACCAGAGTTCTCGTCTTTGTTTTGATTGCTGGTGCAGTAGTCGGAATCTTCACTTACCTCATAGGAATTGTTGTGTAAATGAAACGGTTCGAGGTCTATAAAAACATCAGGAAACGGGCGGTCATTTTTGGCTTGCCCATTTCCCTGTTTGCCTTAATGATGGTTTCCATTTTGGCCTCGTTGCTCATTATCATATTCTCTTTCAGCTTCGGGATAATTATAGGTGTACTGGTATTTAATGCTGGGCTTTACGTGGCATTGACGAGAATAACCCATAACCCTCAACTCTTTCAGATGGCTAAAGCCTTCCCAAGAATACTAAGCAACAAAAAAAACTCTGGCTTCGATTATGAACAAGATTAATCTTTCAGCATATAACCCTATTACAGATATTCAGGACAATATCATTTTTGCCAATAATGGCAATGTGGTCTTATGCTATGAAGGTACACTACCAGAAATCTATTCTTTATCCGAAAAGGATTTTGAGGATATACACGGTGCTTGGTTTCAAGCTTTGAAATCATTACCTGTTGGTACAGTAGTGCATAAGCAAGATGTTTATCTCAAAAAGTCATACACATCAGAACAACTATCAAACAAAACATTTTTAGAAAAAGCCACGCACGACCATTTTAAAGGTCGTGAGTATATGGAACATCGGTGCTTTTTATTCTTCATACTTACTAAGAACAAAGCATTAAACAACCCTAAATATGTCAATCCTTTCAGAAAAATTTCAAAGGATATTGTTCAGAAACTCGATGACAACATAAACAGTTTTATCGGTTCAGTTAGCGATTCTGTTTCCTTTATAAACAATAGCCGAAAGATGACTTTTGTTTCGCTTAAAGCGAAAGACATTCAGCACCTAACAAATGGCTATTTCAACGGCTTCAATGAAGGTTTTGATACCGATATCATATTGGATAAAAAAAGCGTCAATATTGGCGAAAACCATTTTGATGCCCTAGCCATTAATAGCGAACTGTGCTTTGGCGAAAGTGTGCAGAGTAGCAAGACCAATGAGAAATTCACTTCTGACGATTTTGTGTTTCATCAAGGGTTTATTGATGGCTTAGGGCTTACGCTAAACGAAAACCACATTGTTAATCAAATTCTGTATCTGGATGATAAACAAAAATGGCGAAAGCTGCTGGATAAGAAAGTCGAAGAGCTTAATAAAAGTTCAAACTTCGGTTCGCAGAATAAAGTGGTACTTGGTAAAATTCAACATATTCTAGACCAAATAAATGCCGATGACAATGCACGGATTATTCGTGGTCATTTAAACATTGTCTATTGGGCTCGTGAAGCCCGAGAGCTAAATAAAATAGCTTCAAAGATTAAAACCGAATTCAAAGAACTAGACATCATTCCATACTATCCAAGAGGTGAAGAACGGAAGAATTATATCCTTAACAGTTACTGCTGTTTCTCTTCTAATTTTTCGAATAATGACTTATATGTAACGGATTTAAAACACGCTTTATGCCTGTTTATTAATAACACCAATTACAATTCTGATGCTACCGGAATCATCTTTAATGACCGCGAACATAATGTTCCTGTTTTAAAAGATGTTTGGGATGAAAAAAAGAAACGTATCAAGGCACGTAACTTTGCCATTTTTGCACCTACTGGTGAGGGTAAATCGTTCTTGGCCAATAACATATTGCGCCAATATTTTGAAAGTGGTGTGCGTTTGGTCATTATAGATTTGGGTGGCTCGTATACCAAATTCGCCAAACTCTATCCTGAGAAATACACGGTGCTTCGTTATGAAAGTGGCAAAAATCTAGGCATCAATCCTTTTTACATAAGTGATACAAATGATTTGACACCGGAACGATTGGAAGACTTATCGGTTTTCCTATTTGAATTGTTTGCATCAGATTTAAAAGTAACCAAGGCACAATCGGTTTCCGTAAAGAAGATTCTGCGCCATTACTATGATAGCACTTCTAAGAATCATTCTTTAGATGGCTTTTACAGTTTTATAGAAAGGAATCAGAAAGACCTTTTGCAGACCTTAAAAATCCATCCCGACTATTTCAATGTGACGAGCTTCTTACACGTAATGTCCGAATATGTCGGCGATGGTCTATATAGTTTTCTGTTTGAAGTCAGCGAAGACCAGACCTATAAAATCGAGGACAAACGATTAATAGTTTTTGAACTGGATGAAGTAAAGGATAACAAAGAAATCCTGTCCGTAATGTTGAAGCTGATAAAGTCTGCCATCCAAAGAACAATTTGGAAAAACCGAGCTGAAAAAGGAATCATCCTTTTTGATGAGTTTGCCAAACAATTGAAGTTTGACAATGTACTGGAAAGTGTGGAATTCTACTATCAAGCCATTCGTAAACAAAATGGTGCGATTGGGATTATTCTGCAATCCATCAATCAGCTTCCGAATAATTCTACTTCTGCGAGCATACTTGAAAATACACAAGTCATTTACAGCCTAAATAATGAAAAAGGCTATGACGAATTGGTTAAAAGGCTCAATCTATCTAGCCACGATTTAAACCAATTGAAGTCCATCAAAAACAACCTTTCCGGACCACGGAAGTACACCGAAATGTTTATCAAAATCGGCAAGGAAAGTAACATTTTTAGGCTCGAAGTTCCAAAGGAAGTCTATGCAGCTTACCTCACTGATGGAACAGAAAACGAGGTCATAATGGCCATTTATGAAAAGACCAATGATATGGAATTGGCAATAAAAGAATTCACATCTAAAACATAATATTATGAAATCGAAGATTCACGAATACCAAAACAAATTTTTAACGATGAGTAAATCGAAAATTTTAATTATCACAACAGCATTCATCTTTTTACTGCCTGCACGCGCTGCGTGTCAGGGAATGCCTGTTTATGACAATACCAACTTTGTAAGCTTGGTAAAGCAGCTTATTGAATCGGGTAAACAGACAGCAGAAATGATTAAGTCTGTAAAATTCTTGAAAGACGCTAAAGAAGCTATAGAGAAAGTATCTAGTGTTGTCCAACAGCTAAGAGCAGTTGAGGAAATCGCACAAAACAATCAGCGCCTTATCAATGTAATGCAAAATGATTTACAGGATATTCTGAACTCGCCTTATATCAAGCCAGAAGAAGTTACACGGGTTGCGGAATCGTTCGATGCCATAGTT
The DNA here is from genome assembly GCA_947493175.1 of uncultured Flavobacteriaceae bacterium. Taxonomy (GTDB): domain Bacteria; phylum Bacteroidota; class Bacteroidia; order Flavobacteriales; family Flavobacteriaceae; genus Pelagihabitans. The sequence goes on from CANLQD010000005.1 coordinate 274,078, forward strand.
CAAAACTCATTGGACACGGTTGACTTTATGGGTGAAATCTTATCTAGCGATAATTTAAAAATGACTGATGCTGAACGTGCTGAAGTTTTAAAGCAAAAAGAGCTGGAATCTAAAGAAATGGTTTCAAATATCACGACGAAAACTAGACGTTACAAAGACATCATTTCTTTTAGAAAAATGCAGGATAAAATCAATAACCGAGAAACAAACTACTAAAAATGACCGCCGTTATCTTCTTAGGAATTGGGTTGGAATACATCGATACAGTATTCCAGACCATACAGAACAGTAGTTTCTCGCAATACACTATTGCAGGAATGAAAACGCTTGCTGTACTGTTCTTTCTGGTTAACATTCTTAAAAAGTACAACGAAGGTATTGCGGATAAAGATGGGTATACTTGGGGGCTCAGTCCAGGGGAATTGGCTAAAAATTTTGCGGTCATTCTTCTGGTTATCTTTTCCACGCAGGTTTTAAGTTTTTTCGATGCCATTTTGGTTTCTATTGAAGGTCAGTATCGTGGCACTGCACCCGCTTTATTACCTCTTCAAATGCAGGATATTCCCATAGAAGAGGATATTAATCTGATGGATGCCGCTAAAAATGCAATGACACTATTGTATGAAGCTTTGGTTACACCACTTTTTGGCTTTAAGATATTTGCGTTTATCATCGGTATTATTCTATGGATTTTAGACTTGTTCATCTACCCGCTGTTTTTGGCCGAACGTTTCTTTCTATTGGGGATAATGCAAGCTTTTTTTCCATTGGTCATTAGCTTGGCAGTCTTTGAAAAGTTCCGGTCGTTGGCTTATACATTTTTCAAGCTCTATGCAGCCGTCTATATGTTAGTGCCAGCTTTCTTTTTGGTTAATGTGTTTGTTAATGCGCTTTATACTGAAATCAATACGAACTTCTGGACGAATCTATTCGGAACCGATGTAGGTCAAGGCTTTTTTGCACCAGTCGTTCAGCTAGGTTCGGTAGGTTTTATTGTCTTTTTGAAATTCAAATTATATAAACGCGCCACATCCTTTACGCTCAGATTGTTTACTAGCTAATTCCAATGAAAATGAAAACACCTTATAAAAATATCTATGCAGTCTTAAAATTGAACCGATTTATCGTGTTGGCTGTTGTCATTTTTGCAATGCTCTCTAGCACCTTTTCACTATGGATAGCATTCAGTACAAACCAAAAAGCACTCAATAGTGCCTTTGCCATTAATACCGATGGAAGCATAATTCCGTTGAAGCTCGTTACCCAAAAAGAAAATTTCAGTGTTGAAACTCTTGCTCATTTAGACCTGTTTCACAATTACTTTTATAATATCGATGCGAGTAATTATGAACGGAATCTAGAAAAGGCACTTTGGTTGGGCAATAGTTCTGTAGATAATCTCTATCGGCAGAAAAAAGCGGATGGTGTCTATAACCGATTATTGCAATACTCGCTCGTTCAGAAAGTATTGAGTGTAAATTCAAAAATCGAAGAACAAAATGGAAGTTATGTTTTTAGAACCATTACCGTCTTTGAAATCAATAGAGGTTCTATAATAGATACTTATGAATTGGTTTCCAGTGGAAACCTGATTATGGTTGATAGAAATTTTCCAAACAATCCACATGGATTATTGATTACCAATTATTTCGAAAACACTTTAAAAAAGCTAAACAATGAAAGCCCATAATGGGCATTTAAATCCCACTCTTATGAAGATAGAAAAAAATAAAATCGTCTTTTCGTCAGTATTGGCAGTGATTTTTATATTCCTAATTTCCTATTCTATGTTGGTTATGGGAGATGATGACAATGAAAATGAGAACCTTGAACAAACCTTAGTACCAGATTTGGAAGAAAACCAAAAAGAATACGAGTCCAAGCTTGATGCCATCAATGACTTAAAAGAAGTCCGCGAAACCAATGCACCTAGCATCTACGACGAAAAACTAATAGATTCTTTGGGCTTTTACGACCCAGATTTAACTGAACACGAAAAAGAACGCATCGTTGATAGTATTTATAAGGCCGGCAGAATTAAATATTCTGAAAAGCGATATGAAAACTTTGGACAAAGGAAAATCGCCCAAAAGAATACTCAGCAAATAGACTCAACCGAAATCAAAAGAGAACAAAAAATTGAAGCTAAAGAATTAGGGCTGGAACATCAGTTGTTTTTTGCAGCTTCGCCTAAACCAGACGAATTATCAACCATCGGCAATACCCATGAGACCATATACGCAGTTGTAGATGGTGACCAGGTTGTTCAGGCAAATACCCGATTACGAATGCGCCTAACTAAATCAGCTACTATAAATGGTAAGCTGATGCCAAAGAATACACCTGTTTTTGGGTTTATCAGTTTTCAGCCCAATCGAGCCTTGATTGAGATTGAAAACATAAAGCATCATCCTACTAAACTTAAAGCATTCGATTTGCAAGACGGTAGCGAAGGAATTTATGTAGAGAACAACTTTCGGACAGAAGCCACTAGAGAGGTAATGGATGATGTGATTGGCGATATTAACATTCCTGCTGTTCCGCAAGTAGGTGGACTGACCCAAGTGTTTAGACGTTCTAATCGAAGGATTAAAGTGACTGTCTTAAACAATTACAAACTTATTCTAAAAGCCGATAATCGGCAATAATTAAAAGATACTATTATGAAAACGTGTATTATAACCGTAATGATTTTTTGCATAAACTATATTAGCGCTCAACAGCCACTCGATACCATTTATGCAAACGACACCAAAAACGTAGCCCTCTTTTTTCCGGAACCTATTCGGCAAGGCATAACCGGTTCTGAGAATTTTGTATTTACCTACAATCGAGAAAAAGAACAGTATTTTGGATTGCTTCAGGCAAAGCCAGGAAAAGAGAGTAATCTGCTGGTAATCAACAGAAATGGTTCAATTTTTTCGTATATTGTAAGCTATAAGCAACAACTCACTAAACTTAATTATTTCGTTCCGATATCAAGTAGTATCGGAAATGAAAAGCCGATTACTAAGAATCCGGTTTTAGCTATCACCCCTGATAAAGGTATTGGTAGTAAGGATTATTTTTACCAAAAATTCTGTACATATCTTCTTGATAGAAAGCAACGAATAGGTCGGATTAAAAAACGAAATGAAGGCATTGTACTGAGTGTTGAAAATATAGTTTTTGACAAAGAAGAACTCTATTTTGTAATCCAGATTGAAAACAATTCTACATTGGATTATGATTTGAATTTCTTGAACATTGCCATCGAAACACGGCAAAAAGGAAAAAAGAAATCGTTACAGCGCTTGCACCAGAAGCCGATTTTAAAACATAATCAACCAACCAAAATCAAAGAAAAAGAAACGTGGCGTTTTGTTTACGTAATGCCTAAGTTTTCGTTATCAAATGACCGTAGGGCAATTTTAGAACTCAATGAAAAAGATGGCGAACGAAATATAAAGCTTAAAATATCGCATAGATTTATTAATAACCCAAATTGAAATCATTATGAAAAGATTACTCATTTGCTCACTCGTATTATTGTTCCTTTCTTGTTCAGAAAACAAGAATCTATCCCCTTCTGAAACTGCCAAAATTGTAGCTCAGAGTTTTTATCACGGTAATGATTCTAATTTGAAAAAATACACCACTGCGGAAGGTTATGCAAATCTTTCAAGCATACAAGATATGTTTGCCCAAGACAAAAATTCAGAAGCCAAATTTAAATTGGTCGATGAGGCCATGGAAGGCGAAACAGCTTGGATTAAATATTCCACAGCTTATGACCCAAAGCCCGGTATTTTTAAATTGGTTAAAGAAAACGGACAATGGAAGGTCACACACAACGGACCGAGGGATAAAGGGCCATTTTAGATAGTTACACACTGTTTTTTGAACCATTTATCAGTCCCCAAAAAGGAACTGAAACACACGAACTATGCCCTATTTCTTTGGAATTTAATTATTACACTGATGCAAAAAATACTAAATATAGACTGGAATATTGGCATTAAATCTGTCGCTAATAACAGTGTGGATTTAGTATTGACCGACCCACCGTATGGAATCAATTACAGAAGTAACAAGAGAGGAAAGCGTCATAAGCGTATACCTAATGACATTAATCTGGACTGGTTGGGTAATTGGGTAAAAGAGCTAAAACGAGTCTGTAAAAATGATGCCCATCTCTATGTGTTCTGTTCCTGGCATAACGTGGAAGTCTTTAAGTTTTTCCTTGGCAAAGAATTTAGAATAAAGAACATCTTGATTTGGGAAAAGGAAAATCATGGTACAGGCGACTTAAAAGGTGACTATGCACCAAAATACGAGATGATTATCTTCTGCAGTAATGGCGTTAAAAAGTTAAATGGGCGACGTGATTGTAATATCCTTAAAGCTTCTAAAACCAAGAATAATAACCATCCCACCGAAAAACCTGTAAACTTGATAAGTTACCTAATCGAGAAAAGTACAAAACCTGGGGAATTAGTTCTAGACACTTTTGGTGGAAGTTGCTCAACAGCTATCGCCAGTAAGCAAACAGGAAGAGATTGTATTGTCTTTGAGATTGAATTGGATTATTGTATACGTGGGCAAACACGTTTATCTGCCTCTTCTGAGCGCATGTTTTGATAATCGAATCTTAAATTCAGAACATCAAGCATTGTCTCTCAATAACTCATTTGTATAAAATTCTGTAAATGGATATGTATTTGAATAGTATGCAGTAATTCCGTTATTATAAGGACAATTTTCTGATTTAGAATTTTCCATAAATTTTGGAAATTCAGCGTTAGGATTCGTTTTTTATCCCCAAAGTTCAAAATAGGGTTTTGCCTCGTCAATAATTTCAAACTCTTGATGTTTGAGAATTTTTGGGTCGATTAAAAAAGGCTTTCCTTATCGGGCGACGGTACTTTTTACCTTGCCGATAGTGCTATTACCGAACAAATACTTCAAAGCAAAAAACACCTCAAGGAAAATGCCCCTGATTATATTTATAAATTTAAAATCTTGGAATAGGATTGGCTTTTAATGAGAGCCTGTTAAGGGATTTATCAGCTGTTTTTACTGTTACAAATTCTTAAACAGGTTCTGTGTATTATTCATATTGCCATTTCTTAGATGCCTTAAAAGCTTAAAAAATACTTCTACAAATAATCTTTGGGATTTACGCTGATGTAAATTGATGCACCAAACGTCGGTTGAATTCCAAAGTTCACAGAATCGATGTCATTTGTTCTATCCTCATAATAGGTTAATATGTTAAGCGGTGTAAACCCAGCTTGTAGGTTTAAGTAGACAGGTTTCGCGATTTTATAACTCAGCCCTAGTGATAGGTTAAGCATTGTCTGATTATAGTTGCTTCCAGCATCTTTATCCAAAATAAATCTATCGTTGTCAAAACGTTCCTCAAACCGTAACCTCCAATTATCGTTAAGATTATATTCAATAATTGATAACAAAGGGAACGTTACATTGTAGTTCCATTTTCCTTCACCAGTGGTTCCAATAAAAATAAACGCAGGCGCAGGAAATCCTATTTCTTCTATATATTGAACCGAAGCGCCTATTTGGTTTCCTTTGCTGTTATTGATTAAGAATCCTGCACCATACCTATAGTAGCTATTGCTTAAATTCCAGTCAACACCGCTATTTATGCCTTGGCTTATAGCGGCAACGCCCAATATGTTCCATTTCTCATTGATGGGAAATACTCCTTTAAGGAATAGCCTTGTCAGGTTTCCAGTGGACGGCTCTTCAACGGTGTTCCCCCAATTGTTAAAACGTTGCCCCATAATTTTATGGGATAACTCTGGTAAAATAATGGCATTGCGTTTTCCGAATGTAATGGGATATCTAAAGGCAGCTTCGACAATTTGTTGCTCTGTACGTTCCGCATCTTCAAATCCGGTGAAATCGGTGCTAGATACGTCGGTGCTCGGTGTAAACTGGTAGCGCAAGGTAAAAGGTTCAAATATTTGTGCCTTTGCAAAAGCAAAAACGTTTAGTAAAATAAAGGTTACTATTAGCTTTTTCATTTTTAATCTGTGTTAGTTTTCATTAATATTAAATCGTTTTTCCGCCGTTAGCCATTTATAGAGAACAGGCACTACCAAAAGCGTCAATAAGGTAGAGGATACCATACCTCCTATGAGTGTCCAACCTAAAGGCGACCATAAGGAAGTGCCCTGAAATGTGAGCGGCATTAATCCTAAAATGGTTGTAAGTGACGTTAAAACAATGGGGGTAAATCGTTTTTTTGAAGCTTCTGAAATGGCATCTATCTTATTTTGTCCTTCTGCCATTAATTGATTGGTATAATCTACGAGTATGATAGAATTGTTAACCACGATTCCGATGAGACTAATAAAACCAACAAAGGCAAAGAACGAGAAAGACCATCCTGATATCCATAGGGCAATGAACGACCCGCTAATCGCCAACGGAATTGCCGAAAAGATGATAAGCGGCTGACGTATGGATTTGAATTGCAATACGAGCACTGCAAAAATTAGGATAAGCGAACTAATCAATAGAAAACCAAGATCTCCAAAGCTTTCAGATTGGGTTTCGAACTCTCCACCTACAAAATATTCATATCCTTCTGGCCACTGATATTCATCTAACTTTTCTATAATAGCTTGGGTATATTCCGAAGTCTTATCCGGATCTTTTACGTTTGCCGTTACCGCAGTATTCAGCTCTGTGTTATAATGGTCGATTTTGGCATAATCTTCCTCAAACGTTAAACTTGCCACCTGACTTAGAGGAATATTTTTTCCTTTATTGGTAGGAACATATACTTTGTAAAAGTCATCGAGTGTTTGTTCATTTTCAATAGGTAATCGTATGACCAAGGGGTAATCTTCATCATCACCATCAACCGATACCTTGTCAATGGTAAGTCCATTGAGACTGGCACGAACTGTGCGGTCTATATCAATAATAGAAACGCCATATAACGCAGCTTTGTCTCTATTTATTTTGATTTTGATATCAGTTTTGGCAACTGCGAGAGGGTTATTTACATCAATGGTTCCTTCACTCTCACGAACAATTGTTTCAACATCTCTTGAGATATCCTTTAGTACTTTTATATCATCACCGACCAAGAGGATTTCTATGGGCGCTTCAAAGGGCGCTCCGTTTTTAAGCTCACTAAAACTGATTTGTGCCTCGGGATAATCGTTGAACTTTTTACGAAATTGACTCAGTGTACCATAAAATTTTTGTGCATCCCATTCCTTAAAATTGACCAGTACCTGTCCGTGATATGTTTTATATTCTTCTGGAATGCGATTATAGTATACTTGCGGATTTCCATGTCCTGCGTTGGTTGTATAATCCTTGACGTACTCCGTAGTATCAAGAACGGTTTCTATAAATTTCAGGGTTTTATCGGTATGCTTAATATTACTGGAATAAGGATGGTCTACATTTATAAGCAATAAAGGCTTATCGGCTGTTGGAAAGAAACTAACCCCAATACTAGGAAATAATGCCACAGAACCCACTAATGCGCCTACACCGATAGCTATAATTACTACCCCACGACGCAGGGCAAAATTTAATGCAGGCGCATAGATACGTTTAATAAAACCATCTAGTTTACGCGTAATATAATTGTCTTTTATCCGTTTCTTCTTCCTTAAGATTTTACTGGCCATGATAGGTGTAAAAGTCAAGGCAAGTACCAACGATGCACACAAAACGTAAATTACGGTTAGTGGTAAGCTACGTAAAAACGTACCGGGACCACTGTTTAATAAAGAAAGTGGTTCAAAGGCCAATACTGTGGTTACGGTTGAACTTACAATAGCATAACCTACTTCACTAGTGCCTTTTGCGGCAGCTTCCCATAGATTAAATCCTTCCCTTCTAAACCGAACGATGTTTTCAATGACCACGATACCGTTATCCACTAATAGTCCAAGAGCAATTACCAATGCGGCAATGGAAATCTGTTGAAGAGCAAAACCAGTAATGTCCAATACGGTAATAGCAATCAATATAGAAAGTGGAATCACAATCATAATGACCAATGCCGGTCGCCAACCCAAGAATAATAATATTATAAGGCCTACGAGAAAAATACCCTGAAAGAGGTTGGATATAAAATCATTGATTCTTAATGCTACTGCTGGCGCTTGCTCAAAGGCGGTTTCGATTTGTAGTACAGCTGGAATGCCCTTTTCAAAATTTTCCTTTGTCATTTGAAGCTCTTCTGCCAGACTCAGGATATTTGTTCCCTTTTTTTGAAGAACGGATACGTGTATGGCCTTTTTTCCCTTGTAACGCGCAATCCATCTGGGATCTTCGTAGTTAAAATCTACAGTTGCCACATCTTTGAGATATACATTTTGGTTACTTGTAGATAGGATTACAGTATTACGTATTTCATCTAGGTCCTTAAAGCTTCCTGAAGATTTTAAATTAAAAGAAAGGTTGCCGCCATCAATTTTTCCACCAGGGATATTACTGTTGTTCTGTTGCAGTACACTTATGATTTGACCAAGATTGATATTGAGACTGGATAGTTTTTGAAAATCCAGACTGATACGTATTTCTTCTTGGGGATTTGCCTCTATCTCTACCTTTTTTACCTGAGCTATTTTTTTAATTTCCGTTTCAAAGTCCTCGGCATAGTCATATAGTATTTTATAAGGAAGTGTTTCCGATACAAAAGCATATTGCTGTACGGCAACCCTGTCTTCTGGTTTGTATTGTGAGACATCCAGTTCTATAATTCCGTCCGGAAGCGTGTTGCGTATCTGATTGACTTCAGCAAGGATATCATCGTACTTTGCATCGTAATCGATTCCAAATTCTGCTTCTACCTGTATTACGGCAAGACCGTTGCCAATCTCTGTGCGTATTTCCCTGATGTCGTCTATCTCATCTACTACGTCCTCTATAGGGTCTACGACCAATTCTTCCATATCTTCGGGGCTCGTTCCAGGATATACAACAACAATGGTATAGTTGGGCAGTGACAAAAATGGGTCCTCTGAACGTGGCATACTGTTGTAGGTACGTATGCCCAAAAACAAGACCAGTGCAACTGCCGTTAGTACGAACAGGTAGTTTTTAAGTGCTATTTCAGGTAATTTCATCTTTCTAGTTTTTAACAACTTTAATACTATCCTGGTCTCTTAAATATGCGGCCCCTTTGGTAACGACTGCGCCTTTTTCCGGTAAACTGGTTTTAGAAATCAAGAAATAATCTTTGCGTATTTCCTGTAGTTCTACCTCTTTTCTTGATACTGTTTGATTATCCGTGGTATAATAGATAATGGCTTTTTTATCCGAGCCCTCAACCAGAGCATTGATAGGTACTTTTAGCCCTTCATTGTTTTGGCTTGGATAAACAGATACATTCCCTATGAAACCATTCTTTATTAATGGCTGGTTCTCTTTAAAGCTCACTTCTACTTCAAAAAGACCTGTCTGTGGATTTGCGGTTTCTGTTATCTCTGAAACTTTTATGGGATATTTTGCTTTCGCAAAAGCATCAAACTCAACGATGCCTTCATCCCCGATATTGAGCTTGATGACATCTTTATCAGATAGTCCAAAGCGCAGGATTTTTGCACCTTTACTTCCCGAACTACCTATTTTATAGATGGGCTGTCCCGGACTTACCAGCTCGCCTTCTTCAACATAACGTTCCAGAACTTTTCCATTGATGGGCATGATAATTATGGAATACCTGCGATTGAACTGGGCGATGTCATATTGAGATTTTGCCAAGTCTTGTCGGGTTTGTGCGTTCTGATAATTTTCCAGTGTGCCAACGGTATCTTTATAGAGCATTCTAGCACGTTCAGAATCTCGTGCAGATTTGTCATAATTAAACTTTGCAGTAGCCAATTGTGCATTTATTTCTTGTAAATCAAGGCTGGCGATTTGTTTTCCGCGGTTTACGCGGTTGCCTTCTTCAACATTTAATTTTCTAAGTATTCCGCCTGTTTTAAAAGAGAGTGTGATTTCTTCCTTTGAAGCTACACGCCCTGTAGCGATGACAGGTTCAGTTGCTTTTAAGGTAGCTATGGCTTCTACACTTACATTTTTGGCAACACTTGTTTTTTGTTTTTCCTCTTTTACATAGTCTTGCTTACAAGCGACCAAGGTTGAGAGTATTGCGATACATAATAGGATTGAATTTTTCATTTTATTGGTATTGAGTGACACGCTTAATATTTGCTTCGGCGATTTTAATATTGTTTCTGGCAATGGATTCATTGAGTCGGGCAGTGGTAAGGTCTGTTCTGGCTTCATTGAATTCCACCAGCAGGACTTGACTGATTTTATATTTCTTTGAAATAATTGCGAAATTTTCTTCGGAAAGCTTCAGTTCTGAAAGACGAGCATTATGCACTGCAATGGCCTCATCATATTCATAGATGGCAGATGAAACTTCTAGTTTTATTCTATTTTTAACATCTGTGTACTCGGCTTCCAACCGGTCTTTTTCAAAAGTGGCCTTACGTATTTTTGATTTATTTCCTCCACCTTGAAAAATGGGCCAAGAAAGATTGAAGCTTACCAGATAGTAATCTTGATTGTTATCAAATTCATAACCAAATCCCTGATATCCCACAAAGCCTGCTACCGAAATATCTGGTATGAGATAATTTTTATTACGTTTTAGTTCGTAGTCCTGAGCCTCGATACCACTCTCAATTTGGGATATTTCACTACGACTACTTATGGCATTTTGTTCTAAATCTGAAACTTGATAAATACTAGTATTGGGCAATGCGGATTCATCTATATCAATAGGTGAAGTCAATTCTCGGTTTAATAAATAATTAAAAAAGTTTCTTGAAGTGTTGAGCTGTTTTATAGCTGTTGCAAGTTGTGCATCAATCTGATAAAGTTGAGCTTCTGCACTGTATAGGGCATCCTTGGTAGCGATATCATACTTTACAAATTTCGTATTGACCTTCACCAATTCTTTAACGACCAGTCGCGTACTATCTAAAATTCTCTTTTGCTCTATAAGTTTTATATAATTGTAATAGCCTTTGCGTATTTCAAATTCAAGCTTGTTTTTATAAGCTTCCTCTTTTGCAATACCTACATTGAGTTGTGATTGCTTCGCTTTGTATCCATAATAAATATCAGTATTGAGAATGGGCTGCACGATACTGATTTTAGTTTCATGAAAATCGTTGGTCAATATGGGTTCGCTGACATTTTGAATGTTAGTGGGTAAATTATTATTGCCCGTCAATTGATTTATAGCAGCATTTGTGGGGTTGACTAAATCTCCTGCTGGGACGTCTATGGTACGCCCACCATTAGCAAGCAAATAACTGGCATCAAAAGTGATGTTAGGAAAGAAAAGACTTTTAGAAATATTTTTTTCCTCGTTGGCAATTTGGGTGTTGATTTGTTGCTGTACATACGCTTGGTTGTTTTTGAGACCTATCTGCACATACTCATCAACTATGGTTTGTGCATTGACCACTAAAGAAGCCAGTAGCATAAAAACTGCCAAGTATATATTTAGGAAAGACGGTGTTTTAAGGTTTGTTATCACGACATACATTTTTTAAATCGTATCAAAAGTGTATGTATTTGCGCATTTGCGAAAGCGGATTAAATTGAGGGGTCATATAACTCTTTGAAGTGTAGAATGACCTATTTGAAGCGTTTTGAAAGTTTCAATAATCAGCTAATTGCAGTTTAAGTTGTATAATGACAGTTCGAGGTGTAATATGACAGTTCGTACATAAGATTATCTATTTCTTAAAAAAGAAAATTATCTTTATAAACATTTATCTATCATGCGAATAAATAAGAACATACGGAAATTTGGGTTCAGGCTACTGGTCGTAATTGCGGTATTTTTCAGTATTAAACTTACGATTGATGCAGATGAATATGGTCAAGATTTATTTGGGACGGAGAGCTTGTTTTATTTCTTTTCTGCGCTTTTTTTCTTTTTAGGAACTTGGGAACTGAACGATTGGTTGATTAAAAAGCATCTGTCCCGTAGAGGAAGTAAGGCATTAAATTGGACTTCCGGATTGGTCATATTGGGCAAGACGCTTCTTTTTGTGTTGCCCATCTTTGCTATTGTATATTATGTAGGTATTTATCATTTGGATGATATATTGCAAATCAATCCCTCAAATCCATCGCTTCAGTTTAGGTCAGATTTTCTAAGGGCATCATTACTTGCAGTTACCACGATTGTTTTTAACCTTTTATATTTTGCCGAAAAAGTACGTAAAGAATTGGAAATTAGGCTCGGCAAGGTAGAGCGCGAGCTTCTAGATACGAAATACAAAAGTCTTAAAAGTCAAATCAGTCCCCATTTTTTGTTCAATAGCCTAAACACGTTAACGGCATTGATGTATGAAGATAGGGATTTGGCTTCTGATTTTGTGACACGCCTGTCTTCCTGTTATCGGTATATTCTTGATAACAGAGAGACCGATTTAGTGAGACTGGACAAAGAGCTACAATTCTTGGATTCCTTTATTTTTATGATGGACGTACGTCATAAAATGTCCGTACGGATAACGACCCAGATTGATGTAAACCCCTTTGAATATTCGATACCTACCTTGTCTTTGCAAATGCTGGTAGAAAATGCGTTAAAACATAATTACTATTCAAACGAGCAACCCTTGATTATTGCCATATCCGTAACGCCAGAAACGATTATTGTAGAAAACACGCTGAGAAAGAGAAAAGAGGTAGAACCTTCCACACAGATGGGTATCGAAAATATTAAAAAACGCTATGGTCACTATACCAACCAAAAGGTAAAAGTTGAAGCTAAAGATAATTTGTTCAAGGTAACCTTACCATCCCTAAAACAGAATGCGAACGAACGACCACACCTACAAATTGTATCCTGATGAAAGCATTAATCGTAGAAGATGAACAAATCGCCTCAAAACGACTTGCTACACTGATAGCCGAGGTAGCGCCCCATATAGAAATTTGTGAGGTTATTCATTCCGTTGAAAGTGGTAAGAAATATTTGGACAGCAATGCACTGCCTGATTTGATTTTTTTGGATATTCAGTTGAACGATGGTTATGGTTTCGACATTCTGGACCACATAGAGAAACACCCACCCATTATATTCACCACTGCTTATAATGAGTATGCCATACGTGGCTTTAAGTATAACAGTATTGATTATTTATTGAAACCTATTGATAAAAAGGACTTGGCCAGGGCGCTATCTAAACTCGAGGATTTTCCTTATGTTCCCAAAGAAAGCTCTGAAAACAACCTGGAAAGCTTTAAAAATATATTTCAGAAAGAGTATAAACATCGTTTTATGGTAAAAGTGGGAAACCATTTTAGCACATTTAATGTCGAAGATATCTGCTACTTTAAATCTCATGATGGCATGATATGGCTTTGCAATACTGTTGGAAAAGAATTTCCTATAGAATATAGTCTTGACCAGTTGGAAGAAATTCTAAACCCTATAGATTTTTTTAGAATCAATAGAAAATATATTGTTGCTTTAAAATCCGTGAATGAAATCCATAACTACTTCAATAGCAGACTACTTCTAAAGCTTCAACCTAGAACGGAAGAACAAATTATTGTTTCTAGAAACCGAACTAGTGATTTTAAGCGATGGTTGGATATGTGAATAGGTTCTTGTGTTTAATGATTTTTTGCTTTTACGAAAGCAAAAACAAGTAATTACATATAGCCCTTGTGGTGTTTCAGTTTTTAATTAATCTTTTAGCATCACTATTTCACTAAGAACCAATTTTGCTTTTTTGGCAATTTTGGAAGAACTTTCAATGGTATGGTCTCCTATTAAACTATCAAATTCACGAGGCATTATATCACCTGGATAATCTAAACTTCCATAAATTCTGCGTTTATCTAGTTGACCATCATTCCATTGTATATCACCGGAATAGTCCCATTCAAGTCCGTAAAATGTAAACGGTTTTTTATTAAAGGCCTCAAGTTGATCAATGTCGGTTCCAATGGTGATACCTTCTTTGGTTTTCCAATCCGTATTTTTCCCGAATACTCTTATAGATACTAATTTGTTAAAGTTTAATGTGTCGTCTTCCCAAACGAACTCAACTTCATTTTTTGTATTAGGAAAAAGTAAGGTATTCGCATATTCGCCCATACCTTCTGGGTAATATCCTTTTGACCTTCTCACATCCGTTCCGAAAACTTCTTTTAATTTTTTTTCAGAATCAAATGACAATAGGCTATCTAACGGAAAATCTATTTTAATTTTACTGTTAGCGACAGCATTTTTATTGTTTTTATCCGATTTATCGGAACAACTTCCTATTATGAACAGGATTAATGACAGTTGAATTATTTTCTTCATTTTTTATGTTTAAATTCCCCTATTCCCAGGGTTTTTTACGTAACGATTTTAATGGTTTGCTGGAACCTATTTTTCTGTAACGAGTTATATCAATTATAAATATACCATTATCATAGTAATTTACTGGGGCTGTGAAAATGTTTTGCCCGACAAGAAGTTATTTACTAACTAAATATAGACCTAGCCTCCTCATAAATTCTTTCAAAATTAGCCGCTAAATTAGCTTGGGAAAATTGATTGGTATTATGGATAAGTTCCCTCTTAATGTTTGCTAACTTAAACTGAACTTTTTTATCCTTCCCATCAGCATAAGTGATGAACTCTCCTTGTTTTAATCTAAAGAAAACATCTGCTCTGATTTTAGGAATTTCTTTTTCTCCAGTTGTAATTCGTGTATCAAAATCAAGGTTATGTCCACGGCTAATACTCTTCGTTGGGTCTTTGATGATTTCAAAAAAGCGTTCGTAATACTTTGCGGTGTCTGGGTCATTGACCTTGCCGAAAAACTGGTAAGACAGATTGCTTAAAATCGCTTTGCTTGCCTTATCGCCATACATCATATCGTTCTGGATTTTGTCCTGCATCACATAGATGGTTGCGATATCGTAACTACGCAATGTGGCGGGAATCCGATGCATATTTAATAATCGTATGGTAGGCGCTTCTTCCATCAATAAAAATGAAGGTTTGGAACTTCGCACACTCATCTGTTTTGTAATGGTGTGCATGATGGTGGCAATAACAGGCGAATATGATGTTTCGAATTTCGGGTTATTCACAATTGAAATTACTGCTGGATTTTCTGGACTATTGATATTAAGAGGTACTTCGTCTGCTGATAACGCCATAAAAATGCGTTGTGTGCTAATTCGTTTCAGCGCATTGGCCAAAGTACTTTTTACGCCTGCGGTCTGTCTATCAGAATCCCTTCCACTAATAAAAGCATCTGCCATTGCTCTTGATGCAGTATTGGTTTCCAAAAATTGGATAAGGCTATTTGTATCCAATAATTGATAAATGGCTATCAAATGTGGTAGCGTGCAGTATTCAGGATAGTCGGTTTTCAGTTTCCAAATCAAGCCACCAATCAAACCTTCAGCCGCATCATTGAAGAATTTTGTTGTGCCGGTCGTTCCGCTTTCTCTTTGTTCCAAAAGGTTCTCTATCAACACCCTTGACACCTCATTTACGCTTTCCTCGTTATCTAAATAGCGAGGTGCGATAGGATTTACCCTATGGATGATTTTATCAAAGGAAATGACCTTAAACGGGATATCGCTATCCTTGAAAAGCGGATACGCCATTTCGGTTAGTTCAAAGTCCTTGTAATCGTGGATGATTCCGCAAAAGTTCTCTTTCCTGAAGTGTTTCAAAAATCCATAGACCACACTTTCAGTCTTACCGCTTCCCGCAGAACCGATAATAGATGCGCCACGTTTAATATTATCTAATTTGAAGTTTCCTTTGTTTGTAACAAAATTGACTTGGTATTTAGAATTTCCATTCTGTGCACTTTCAGTCTTATGCAGAAAAACATACAAGACTGTATTAATTAGTAGTAGCGGACAAACTAGATAAAATAATATCGGCACCACTTCATTTTCTTTAGCCACGTAGAACACCAAAATTGAAAGTAATGCGATATTCAATAGAAAGGCATATCTGTTTACCCGAAACATCGCATAGAAAACAGTACTGGTTAGACCAATAATTGAAAGTACTGTTATGACGTTATCTATCTCCATAGGTGTTAGATTCCGATGGAACTTGATTTAATTGCTATTTCTGCGCCACGTCTTAATCGTTTAAAAGCTCGAAGTGCAATTTGTGCCTGACTTACTGGAATATTGGGAACAATTGGCAATCCCGTTTTAGTCATCATTTTGAAAGCCAATGCTTTTTCGTTTGCCGGTAATTTCATCAAGGCAGCGAAATAGAGCTTGGGGTTTTTTACAAAATCCTTTCGTGCCTTATAGGTCTCTGCAAAGTTTCGTTTATAGCCAAAAGTATTGTCAAAAGTTTTTTCTGCTTTCTCAAAAAAATTATCACGGTCAAAACCTCGTTTTACATTTCTGCCGTGCATTTCAACTTCCGAAGATTTGTGCTTACTTCCTGGGGAAAGACTTATTGAATTAGAAGCATTCTTTCTGCTTACGATAATATGAATGTGACTTTGGTTTCCATCTTTTGGCATTCCCTGGACAATCCGTTTTCCATTTTGTTGATGTGGTGCTTGTTGTTCTAATTTTGAAATTTCCTTTTGTATTTTTCTAATATTACCTTGAGCTCGACCGTCTTCAATATTTCGGATATCGGTTTTGAGTTGAAGTATTTTTGTGGCATATGGTTGATTTTCTCGAATCTGAATATCCGTACCCTTGAACGTTCGTTGATGTTCAATTTTAGCATAGTATTTTATGTCATCGATGGTAATGGGTCTTCCATTGATTTCTCTGTTGAAGCTAGCAACGTAATCCTTCATCAACTCACGAGTATAGGTTTTTAAATCTTGGCTATTGTTCTGAAGTTTGGTTAATTCGTACTTAGAAGGACTGACCGTAATGGAATAAAATTTTGGTTCTTTCTTTTTCAATTTTGCGGTATTACCATCAATCTCGTTGACCACTTCTTCAGCGGAAATTTCATCCCCATATTGATTGAAAAAATGTTCCGTATCCTGTTGTTCCAAACCTTGATTTTCTTTCTCTAAATACCCCACAAAATCCGCTGAACTTTGTGAGTAATTTGCACCCAATTTTTGAGCTGTGATTGTGATATACATAATTCAAAAAATTAGAGCTGATTACTTGTATTTTGCTTTTCGCGAAAGTGCACTTCTCTCTTTTCTTCGGCATATTTCTTTTCTACGATTAGCGGTTTTTTGGTCGGTTCTTCTGTTTCAAATAGCGATTGAATCATTGCTACCGTAGGTTTGGTTTGGGTCTTCTCTACATCTCGCATTATGGCAATAACCGCATTGATTCTTTTTAAAAGTTTAGCTTCGATAGTACGTCCAGTTGGTCCTAATTTTTCCTTTGGCGAAATTTCGTTGTAGAAGAAAAAATCGAGCATTGTTTTCATCGCCTCGGTGTGCGATTTGAAGTATGTGCGTGAAAAGGTTTGGAAACGTTTTGCAGTTTCTTTTTTGAATCTAATTCCAGTAAATGAGTCCATATTTCGCCGATTTGTCGCAAAATCTTCCCTAAAAATGGGTGTTTCCAGCCCGTTTGTCGCAAATAGCTGATTGTCAAGAAATTATATCGATTTTAATTAACTGATTTTCAATCAATTAAAAACGAAAAGGAATCCGAAACATCGCGAAGCGTGTTACCCTCTTGCTATTCCCCTTAGTTTTACATTTATAGTTTTCATAGAGTTTATTTTGATATCGGGTTTTCTATTTAATAGCTAACTTCTTATCGGGGAATACTCTCCATAATTGTCAACTATGGCCAAACTGATAAGGGCGAATTATGCGCTATTCAAAGCTTATGGGCTTATACTTAATTTGATGAAAGCCCTTGTCAGTTATCTCCGGACCGGCATCAGATGGAAATTCAGGTTTTAAGACCTATTATCAGGGGTTCGATGGTTATCTGGATACTTGGTCTCACTCTCTAAAATCTAATCGTCATGAACAGAAAAAACTTCTTGTACTTTATCGGTATAGACATATCGAAAAAAGTTTTCGATGTGGCCGTCATCAAAGATGAAAGGACTACCTCGTATGTATTCGAGAATTCCAAAAAAGGAACCAATGCCTTTATCAGACTTCTCAAGAATCAAAAGATTCCTTTGGCAAACACGCTTATGTGTATGGAACATACTGGCGTTTATGGGAAACTCATTATTGCCAAACTTATAGAGAAGCAAGCGAGCTTCTGTGTTGAAATGCCCATACAGATTACCAAGAGCATTGGCATGCTCAGAGGAAAGAACGATAGGGTCGATGCACAACGTATTGCGCAATATGCCCTTAAGAACTTCCGTGAACTTGAACTCTATAAGCCTGTTCCAGAGATTCTTGAAAAGGTGAGGATACTTCTTAAAATCAGAAAACAACTCGTCAACGCCAGAGCGGATTTTAATAAATATCCCAATGAACTTGAAGTCTTTTCCCCTGAAATGGGAAAACTCGCCAAAAAGAACCTTAAAAAAATCAACAAGAGCCTCTGCGATGAGATCAAACGGGTGGAAGCAGAAATCAAAAAACTGATTCTCTCCGATGACAAACTCAACAAAACCATTGGATTGGTCACTTCCGTTACCGGTATAGGCCAGATAACGGCCCTCTATTTTACCGTGTTCACAAGTTTCTTTACCAAATACGATAATCCGAAACAATTGGCCTGTTATTGTGGTGTAGTGCCTTTTGAATACACTTCTGGTTCTTCTATAAACCGCAAGTCCAGAATACATCCAATGGCCAATAGAACGCTTAAAAAACACCTGCATATGAGTGCGCTCGCGGCCATCAACCACGACCCCGAGATCAGGGAGTACTTCCTTAGAAAAGTCGAGGAAGGGAAAAACAAAATGCTCATCGTGAACAATGTCAGGAACAAGCTCGTCCATAGGGTATGTGCCGTCATCAAGAGACAACAACCCTACGTTAGAAATGTAGCTTGATCTTTTTATCATTTTTTATTTGGTTTTAACATGGAAATCTTTTCGTCACGCGCAAGCGTGACAAAAATCCATACAATCCCGCTAAAAAGCCGATTGCCATTTTCAAGGAAAATGATTTTCCGATATGTTATTTTTCGATATGTAAGGGTATCGGCGAAAGTCGAAATTTGGATAACCTTACTTTAATTTGAATGCTGAATTTCAACGAAATAAAGATACGTTTTTTTATTGACGTAGGATTGATTATATACAAAAACACCTCTAAAATTTAGAGGTGTCTGATTCGTTTATTGTGAAAGCTATATATTGAAAACGTAGGTATAGGAATATAAATTCCGAAGTGCTTCCTCTTCAATCATTGTTTCAAAACAGCCATAATTTTCTGTTACATATTTGCGAATACTATCCCCAAATTTTCGTTTCACATCTTCTTTGGAAACTTCAAAAAGTCGGTTTTGAGCTTCTTCGCTCAAGTCTGTAAAATTTAGATATACCATAGCTTTAGATTTTACAAAATTCCGTTATCAGAAAAACTATAATAATCCCCATCGGGTGCAAATATCAAATGGTCGAGAATATTGATATCAAAAAGCTTGGATGCTTTTTTAATCTTGTCCGTTAACCTTTTATCCGCATCACTCGGTTGCAATTTTCCACTTGGATGGTTGTGAACTAAAATGATGGCTACCGATAAGGATTTTAATATAACGGCAAACAATATTCGCAGGTCTATTAATGTGCCAGTTATTCCGCCCTGTGAAAGTTGGTACACACCTTTTACTTTATTGCTATTATTCAGTAAGACTACCTTAAAAGTTTCTTGAATGCCAATAGTATCTTTATCCCAGTCTTCAAAAAGCAGTTCAGCTGCATCTTGTGAATTGCCTATTTTTTTCCACGTAGATGATTTTAAACTACCTTTGTAGCTAATCTTTATTTCATTAACTTGTGCTTTCATTGTACATATATTTAATGTGTGAATAATGAAAAAGAGGGCGCAACTTTCGAGAGGAACGCCCTCTTTCATTTTAAATTCTACTTGTCATTTTTGCTTCCAAGTAAAAGGATTTCATCGGCTACCACTTCGGTAACATAGCGTTGGTTTCCGTCGTCGGTGGTATAGGTTCGGGTCTTTAGTTTTCCCGTGATTCCTACTTCTTTGCCTTTTTCGACATACTTTTCTACGATTTCAGCAGTCTTGCCCCAAGCAACTACTGTATGCCAATTCGTATCGGTTTGTTTTTCGCCTTTGGCATCTTTGTAATAATCATTTGTGGCAAGCGAAAAACGGGCTACTTTTTTACCGCTTTCGAGGTTCGTAATGGTTGGCTCTTGACCAACGTTTCCAATTAACTGTACGTGATTTTTAATAGTACTCATAATAAAATATTTAATAATTAATTCGCCTGAACGATTCAGGACTTTTAAAAGTGATTTATTTATCTAGCATTTGGATTACTGTTTCTCGCACTTAAAAGCACAATTTCATTTGCTTCTACTTCGGTGACATATCTTTTAATACCGTCCTTATCTATTAAGCTTCGCGATTTCAGCTTTCCACTCACGCCTATTTGTTTGCCTTTTTTAACATAGCCCTCTACAACTTCGGCTATCTTTCCCCATGCGACCACAGTATGCCATTCGGTTTCATGTACTTTTTTACCATCTCTATTTTTATAGTTCTCAACAGTAAACATCAATATCCGAGCTAGTTTTATACCTTTTTTTGTTGTGTTGATTTCTGGCTCAATTACTACTTTTCCAATTAATTGTACTTTGTTTGTTATAGAACCCATATTCAAATGTTTAAGTGATTTATATTTCCCCTATTGATTTAAAACAGATTAAATTTTAAGGGGTGTTTGTTCTTTTCTTCTGTGCATAGCACAATGGATAGAGTGGGTTTTGTCAAGACTTTTAGGGAATAAATCAGGTGTGTTTGCGACATAGTAAATTCCAAGGAATTTCAAGGAAGTAGAAACCTTATTTTTCACTAAAACTTTGTACAGTCTTGACAAGTTCCATAAGGGCATTAGCAATTCTTTTAAACGCAGTTGCGTTTGAGCGTACCGACAGTTAAGCGAAATAAGTAGCTGTG
The DNA here is from genome assembly GCA_947493175.1 of uncultured Flavobacteriaceae bacterium. GTDB lineage: Bacteria > Bacteroidota > Bacteroidia > Flavobacteriales > Flavobacteriaceae > Pelagihabitans. Next base: position 295,137 of record CANLQD010000005.1, read on the forward strand.
GTTAAATTAGAATTGGTTATGCACTGCCCGTTTTTCGACACCCCGAAAAACAATAAAGGCTTTATCCATTATAAACCCCTTAAAATGCGTAAGACAGCGGTTTGGTTTTTAAGGATTTTCGAGTGAGGGCTCAAGAAGACCGCGCCGAAAATCCTGTTAAGAAAACCGAAGTGATGGCTTTCCGATAAAAAAGCGGACTTAATTCATAATTTTGGCTCGGGAATGTAGTGTTCCTTCCCAGAGCATCGGGAAGGGTTAACGGAATGGAAAGCTAAAATTGGGGATTGTGTCCAAGACTTGTATAGTGAGGCTCTTTTTCCGGAATGTAGCTTTTTTGCGAAATGTAGGGGAATGTGCTGAGGGGATTTTTCAAAGAAGAATGTTTCCATTTTCAGTAGGCTTTATGGTAGATTAATATGGGTAATACTAATATTAAAACAAAAAGTATAGCGATTTGAATCTAAGTTCAAATCGCTATCACTTCTAAAAGCTCACTTTGTTTGGTAATTTCAATCCTAAATTAGTTCGGATTATACCCAATTTGTTGAAACCAATCCCAATTGTCCCAGTAACAAGTTATTTCTTCAATTAGCCCTTCATTATTTATGTTTAGCAGGAATAAATGCTCTACATTATAGTACTTTCCTTTACTTGGTATCCCAAGAATCTCTTTTTCTTGTGTTCCACCGATAAATACCTGAACTACGGCATTGCCTTGGTCGTCGATTGAAATGTTCTTAACATCATTTGATAGGTCAGGAAATGAACCAATAAGTGCTGAAGCAATTCCTGCCCAAGTCGTGCCTTCACTTCCTTTGATTTTTCCTTTTCCGTTTTCTCCCAATGGAATATATCTGAACGTTCCATTTTTGCTTGCTAAGGATACAGCCTTTTCTATATCTTGATTTTTATAGGCTTCAAAAAAGTTTGCTGCGATTTTTTTTCTTTCTTCTGTAGTTTTCATGATTTAATATTTTAAAATGCGTTGTGTGAATTATTTTACTGTGATTAAGTCCAAGGTTTTTTGTGCCGCTGTTACGGAAGATTGTGGGTTTTGGCCTGTTACTAAATTGCCATCTTCAATCACAAAATCGGACCAATCTTGTTCTTTTACATAAATAGCCCCTTCAGTTATCAAAGCATCTTCTAATAAAAAAGGAACAACTTCTGTTAATCCAACAGCTTCTTCTTCAGAGTTGGTAAAAGAAGTTACTCGTTTACCTTTCACAAATGCGTTCCCATTGGTACTTTTCACACCTTTTAATGCTACAACTCCATGACATACCAAGCCAATAGGTTTATCATCTTTGTCAAATTCATTGATTAGCGCAGCGATATCTTTGTTATCTCCCAAGTCCCACATTGGGCCATGTCCACCAGGAAAAAACAGGATATCAAATTCAGAAGGATTGACTTCCGTTACACTTTTTGTGTTTTTAATTGAGGATAGTGCATTTTCATCTTCTGAAAATCTTTTGGTAAATTCTGTTTGCCATTCTTCCAATTCACTTTTTGGGTCTAGGGGAACGTCACCACCTTTTACAGAAGTAATCGTTATTGAAGCTCCATTATCTAAAAACTGGTAATAGGGTCCAGCTAATTCTTCTAACCAAACACCTGTTTTTTCTCCTGTATTGCCTAATTGATTGTGAGAAGTTGTTACGATAAGTACATTTAAATTTTTCATCTGTTGCATGTTTTTATGATTAATTACATTGCAAAGATGCAGCAGAGATGTACTTGAATTCGTTGATGTATGTTATGAAAAAATATTGACTTGTGTTAAGATTAGCCTTTTACGAGGCTCTTTCTAATTCTTGATAGACTTTCAGGTTTTATACCTAAATAATTAGCAATCATATAATTAGGAACTCTTTGTTCTAGATTGGGATAGGTCTTTTGGAAATCTAAATAGCGTTCACTATTGGATTTATCCAAAGAAGATAATATTCTGTTTTGTAACGCAACAAAGGCCGAAGTAAGTTTTATTCTAAAAAAACGGTCAAATTTTGGAATGTCTAAAAACAGGTTTTCAAGGTCTTCCTTTTCTATTCCATAAACTACTGATTCTTCAATAGAATCAATATTCAATGTGGCTTTTCCTTGTTCAAAAAAAGCCTTAAAATCACTTATCCACCAATTTTCTTTAGCAAACTGTATGATATGTTCATCCCCATTATCATCGACTTCATAGGCTTTTAAGCAACCACTAGCTACAAAGTATTCGTATTTTACAGTATCCCCTTCTTGAATCAGGAATTGTCTTTTCCTTAATTTCTTTTTGATAAGAATTGAGGTAAAGTGTTCCTTTTCCGACTCGTTTAGTTGAATAACTTCTTCAATATGATTTAAAATTTCTTCGAACACAATTTTACTATTACCAGAACTATTATACTATTCTCTGTAGGCTAATTTATGAAAAACAACTTTTAATGTTTCTGTTTGTATATTCAAAAGATAAAATTAGGGATGGTGTCCAAGAACTCTGTAGTGAAGCTCTTTTCTCGAAATGTAGCCTTCGACTGCACTCAGGACAGGCTTTTTTTTGCGAAATGCAGGGGAATGGGCTGAGTGGCCTATAAATATAGCATCTTGAGCTCTCTCAAATTGATGTTAGGGATATTAAAATCTACATAATGAGGCGTAATAAGTTATTCTAAGTGGTTCTTTACGGTAGTGCCCCACCGTTGACTTCGATAATTTGTCCGTTCACAAAAGAATTCATCATTAGAGAAGTGGCCATTTTGGCAATATCTCCCGACTTGCCAAGTCGATTGACCGCAATTTTAGCTTTGTTTTCTTTAAATAGTTTTTCGCGTTCATCCTTTTCCATAAAATCCCAAAATCCGCTATCTATAAATCCTGGCCTAATAACATTAAAACGTATTGGTGCCATTTCTATGGTCATAGCCTTTGCAAATCCTTCAACTGCGTGAAAAGCTGCTGAGACAAGAACAGTACCTTTTGTTGGGTTTTCGGTAAATCCTCCGGTTATGAATGTAATCGAACCACTTGGCAAAATATGTTTTATAGCTACTTTACAAATCATAAATAAGCTCCAAAATTTACCAAAAATATAGGTATCTTTTATTTCTAGGGGCGCATCTATAAAATCTCCTGTACCACCTGGTGAAGCTGTTATAAAAATATGGTCAATTTGTTTTAATGAACTGAAGAGTACGTTTATCGATTCTGACTCTGTAACATCAACATAACGGCTTTCTGCCGTATCGGACAACTTCGATAACGCCCTTTTGTTTTTTTCCTCGTTGTGTCCGGCAATAAATACTTTTCCACCAAGTTTTTCCGCTAATTCTGCCGTGGCGAATCCCATGCCAGTTGCTCCTCCGATTATCAATATTTTTTGATTCTCTAAGTTCATAATAATATCCTTTTTAATTACTCGTATTGAATTGAATATAATATATTCATTACCACAGCGATGATTGCATCACGCTTCTTACTTAGTTGATTGGTGAAATCCAAAGAATTCTCTGAGGTTTTTAAAAGTTGTTTTACGACACCTTCAACCGCACTTATAGCCATTGTTATTTTGAGTTCTTTGTTTTCAGTTTGGATTACTTGCGATAGAATGCTTACGACGTTTAATTCATTTCTATTATCTGTTTTAAACGATTCTGAAACATCGGCTACGTTGTCTGACGCAACTATAACGATACCATTGTGAAATTCAAGTGCACCCAATAAACCTTCTACTATTTTTCGGGTTCTTAATTGACCAGAATAGGTCAATGCTTTCTCTATTTCCTTTTGGACAAACAACTGAGGTTCCTTCAAAAGTTCTGTGAGAATACTTCCCTTTGATTTAAAGTGATAATATAAGGATGGACTCGCAATTGAAAGCGCAGCTGCTATATCTCTTGTAGAAGTTTCTTTATAACCTTTCTCGGCAAAGAGACGTGCAGAGACTTCGAGTATCCTTGTTCTCGTATCAACTTTTTTCACTTTTCTATGAGTCATTCAACAAAAATAATATATATTTGTTTGCTTACCTATCAAGTGATAGGTAAATAAACAATTTAAATTCAATATAATGAAATTAAACTTTTCCAAAAGCATTGCATACTTATTTCTAATACATATTCTTGTCCTCTCTAGTTGTAAATCCATTAACGATAGCCTAAAATTAGCTGATAGTGAACTTGAAGTTCTCAAGACTAAAGACGATGTTGAATTTGTAAGAACACCAGACATGTTCTTTGAAAATTTACCAGACTGGAACTACGAACATCATTATGTAGAAATAGACGGTCTTCGACAAGCCTATATTGATGAAGGTCCAAAAGACGCTGACCCAATTCTGCTTCTGCACGGTCAACCATCCTGGTCATATTTATACCGTCATATGATTCCTGTTTTAGTTGAAAAAGGTCATAGGGTTATCGCTATGGACCATTTGGGAATGGGCAAATCCGATAAGCCAATTGACATTGACTATTATAGTTTTGATATTCATTTGAACCGTCTAAAAAGCTTTATGAATGAGCTTCAACTGAAACGGACTACTGTATTTCTTCAAGATTGGGGCAGTGTAATTGGTTTATATGCTGCTGCATCCGACTTTGATTTATTTGACCGTATCATTTTAGGCAACGGTGGCTTACCCATTGTTGAAAAACCGTATGCCCTGCCAAACGATATGGAAAAGAGTATGTCGGAATTTGATGGTATGATGAATATGATTCCCGCTAAACAACCATCTTTTTTCGATAAAGATGGTAATTCAAAATTACCCATAAATGATGGTTCAGAAGATGCCGGTGGATTTAGTCAATGGATGGCCTATGCAAAGTACTATAAAGAATTTCAAGTTTCCCGAATGATAGAAGCACTGACATTTAATCCTATTTCAAAGGAAGAAGAAGCTGCTTATGACGCCCCTTTCCCAGCTAGGATAACTATGGCAGGTCCACGTTCCTTTCCAAGCCTACTCAATGACCTAGTAGGAAGAACTGAAGCAAAACGTGAAGCTTTGACCCGTTATGAAAAACCATTTTTAACCATATTTGGCCAAAACGACCCTGGGCTTGCTGGTGATAATACCCAACAATGGGTTATAGATAACGTTCCTGGCGCTAAAGGACAGGCACACCATATTTTCCCTGACGCAAGCCACTATCTACAGGATGATAAGGGTGTGGAAATTGCAAAAATGGTAAATGACTTTATAGAGAAAAATCCCATTTAAGGTACTGGATGAACCTTTTGACATTAAGCCATTTCATAAACTTCATCGAATAGCTTTTTATCTAATCTTTCTTTTTGACCGAAGCTTTTCTTTAGAGTATTATGCAATACTGAATTAAAGGTGTTGTATCCTAAGCATAGATTAGGTTATTCATTGAGGAACGAGACTTCATAATTTAGAATTTCTATGACCTCACGGGACTTTTTTGATAGGTCACTATTTTTATCGCTACAATCGTATCTAAAGAGCTTAGTCTTGTCCAAAACAGTTTTTACAAATCCCTGTGTGTCTATGAATTTAAATTCCGTCATCTTATTAAATTTCTCTGTAATAGTATAGAATTCATTATTTAGAAATTTATCAAATAGATTGCTTAATCTTGGCATAATAAGATGTGTATTGTTTTTACTATGCTTAATAGAAAACTCAATTTCTGCCTGAGATACGTGCAAACCATTGGAACATACTTTTCTGTAATAGCCAAAATGGCCAGAAGTCTTTTCACTACTATCATACGAGTTTTTGAAGCGAAGCATAGGAAGTATTAAATCTTTGTTGTTCTTAACTGTGAATTGACTTTTGTCGTCGATGATAAAATCGGTAATAAACGCCCTATCATTCTTGTTGATAGTTCGTTTGTGAAAGTTTAGTTGTGCATCAGTCAGCATTTTCTCAGCTTTCCTAAAGAACAATTGATTTAGAATATGGCCATAGCTGTTCGATACTACGTTGACGATTTTGCCATTTGAGATTATGGCATTTTCAAGCCCTCGACGGGATTTCATCTGTGTTAGACTTTTTAAGGATTTCATTTCTGATGGAACAAAGATTTCATCCTGTTGTAAATTTTGTAAATACATAGCTTTTGAATTTTAGATTAAACATTCTGTAACAGCACAGCATAATAGATTGGATGCTTTTCTCTGTAATAAGCCAAGTGGCTTTCTGCACTTTCAATAGTGTAATTTTCTTTACTCGATTGATAATGTACTTCTGCCTCTTTTAGAGAATTCTTGGATTTTTCAGATAGCTGTTTCATAATGAGAAATTTTTGATTAAACAATATTTGAGCGATAACCCAAACGGAAGCTAAAATCTCAGCTCAAAAGGAAACGGAATAAATAAGCAAGGGAAGAAGCGTCGGCTTTATGCCGTAGTCTTTTGATGGGTGTATTTTACGAGTTTATATTTGTGATGATATTGATTGATTATTATTCTCTCTTAGAACCCTTTTTAAATTATCATAAAAAAGAGAAAGGGCTAGCACGAATGCTAACCCTTCCTCAGACAACAAAAGCTAATCGTTGAGTTCCTGAACTTGTTTTTCAAGAACTGTAATTCGCTCTTTCAAACGTTCTTCACGTTTGTTACTCTTATCGGCGTATTCCTCTTCAATACTGGTCATCTTAGACTTGAAGTATCCTTGCATCGCATTGTAGAATGAAATGTTTGTCAAATTATTTACGTGATTGCTTTCGCCAAAATGCACTTGCTTTGTAAGCATATAGCGTATCAGCTTGTGAAAGATTTCCTTTTTAAATTTCTTCTTGAAATTCTCGACCATTTCAACCCTGGTCATTTTGGAAGTGTCGCCTAAGAATTTTGAAAAATACTTTTGTTGACCAATATAATCCACGTTATTCTCAAAAAGCGATATTGAGAATGCCACCATTTCATCTGTTGAAAGCGTCTTCTTCATCTCAACATATTTAGTTTTTCTAATCATCTGTACAACTTCTTCAAACTGTTTGTTGTTCTCGATGTGCTTCTTACGAATTTCTCTTTCGTTGATTTTAACGATTTGTTCTTCAGGTGTACAATCCGCCATCTTTCTACTGGCCAATGGTTCTGAATATGTTAAATTTTTTGTTTCAGATTTCTCAATGACCTTCACAAAAACTTCTTTATGCTGGTACGTTTTTGGATGGAACACAATACCATTTACAAATCCATTTTCTTGAGCTGAAAAATATATTTCTAGTTCTTCTTCATAATCATGTATTGCTTCCGTTAATTTTCTTTTTAATTCATCATCAGACAGTTCGTAATGTTGATATTCCGTTTTGATATCCTCAATTGTTGGCTCATTTGGATTTTCAATAATTTCAACATCATCCAGCAGATATGTCTTTAAACCATTTTTTTCCAATTGTGAAACAATGAGCTGGTTGTTTTCGTCATCTGCCCAATACTGTCGTATTTCAGGAATCAGAAGTTTATTCTCTTTCTTTGATATCTCAATCAAGTTCAAGAACGATTTGCTTTTCTTCGTTTCAAAGCAAACTGCTTTGGTACAGACCATTTTACCGTCGCCGAACAGATTTCCTTGATTGGCGGCATTGAACGGACATTCTACACAAGAGCCTGCTTTCGGCACTAACTTCTTATCGGTTATATCAAAAGATGCCTTTTCCAAGTCAAAGGTCAGGTCTTTAATCATCCTGTTAATTTGATGGGCATTAAAATCTTCGCCCATCGTTTCGAACATCATCTGTTGTTCCTCTGGTTCAAAAAGTGCGACACCTACACCCAGCGAAATTGTCATTTCGCCAATGCGGACAAAGTGCTTAAAACCTTCTATCAAACCTGCCAATTTTAGGCGTTGTCTGATAAAGTTGTCCGTTCTGCCCAATCGCTTTGCAATTTCTGTTGGCGTATATTTCTCGCGTAGGTAAGCAATCGCTTCAGCTTCCTCGGTGGTCTCAACATCCTGTCGTTGTAGATTTTCTATGATTTGAACTTCAAGAACATCATTGTCCTCATAAGTTCTCACGATACAGGGTATGGTCTTTTTTCCTGCCAGCTTACTTGCCCGATACCGACGTTCGCCCATTACGATGACATAATGGCCATTTAGTTGCCTTACCGTGATTGACTGCAATACACCGTGCTCTTCGATACTCTCAGAAAGTTGCTGTAATGCGTCTTTGTTGAAAGTCTTTCTTGGTTGTTCTGGGTCAGGCTTGATATTGCCCAGTGGTATGTTCTGAATTTGAAGCACGGATGATTTCTTTCCGTTTACTTCTTTTTTGGCAGTTGCTTTTGCTCTACTGCGCTTCTTTGCGGTACTTACTTTTGTTGTCATAATACTCAAATTTTTGATTAAACAATATTTGAGCAGAAACCAAACGGAAGATAAAATCTTGGCTCAAAAGGAAACGGAATAAATGAGTAAGGGAAGTAGCTTTGGCTTTATGCCGTAGTCTTTTGATGGAAGTATTTTACGAGTTTACCTTGCGGGTATATTGTATGATAATAAACTCACACTCGAAGAACTAAAGTTGAGAAAACACAAAATTTATTAATCTCTAATAGAAGAAATAGGGTTTGATTTCAAATAAATGCAGATAATATCAATCTATAACTAGTCCTGAAAAAAGTAGAAATGTTGTACCTATGTTGTACCCAAACAAAAAAACCTCTCATTTCTGAGAGGTTTTAAGACTGCAATTTAGCAGTTGAAAAAGTGCGGGCGGGGAGACTCGAACTCCCACACCTCGCGGCACCAGATCCTAAGTCTGGTATATCTTGCACCAATGAAACACAAATTAACTCATTTTCAATGATTTATATGTTTCCTCATTTTATTTAAAGTCATATAATATCAGTTAATATCAACATTTGTTGTACCTATGTTGTACCCAAAAGTTCTAATAAAGTCGTATCTTTAAAGTGAATTTTTGGCAAAATGTTGTACCTGATTTGACTTTCGTACTCAAAACAGGATTACAATGTCTACAAGTGCAAAAATAATACTTCGCAAAAAACCTAACGCAAAGGGACTCTATCCGCTTGCCGTTAGGATAACCAAAGACCGCCGTTCAACCTACAAACATATAGGCCATTATATTGAATTAGAGGATTGGGACACAAAAAATCTCAAGGTCAAGAAATCACATCCAAATGCAGAAAGTTTAAACAATCTTTTAACCTCAAAACTTTCAGAAGCGAGAAAAGGTTTGATTGTTTTACAGACCAATAATAAGGATGCAACTGCACGTCAAATTAAGAAGGAAATTTACAAACCAACTTCCAAGCTCACTTTCTTCGATTTTGCGGACGAACATCTTGAAGCTCTTGAAGCGGAAAAGAAAATCAACCGTCATTCTACGGATTCTGCTTGGCTCAGTTATATTGAGAAGTACTGTAAAGCTCGTCATTTAACTTTTCAAGAAGTGGATGAACGCTTTCTTAAAAAGTTCAAAATCTATCTAAAAGGGACTTGCTCTATTTCCGAAACATCCGCAATGAATGTAATGGTCTTAATACGATTACTGTTTAATCGTGCTATTAAGGATAAGGTAGTAAGTAAAGAGCTATATCCGTTTGGCACAGGTAAATTTAAAATCAAGTTTCCTGAAACTACTAAAACAGGACTAACTGGAAAAGAAATACAAGCCCTTGAGAATGTTGATGACCTTACGGATATGGAAAAGCATTCTTTGAATGTTTGGCTGTTTAGTTTCTACTTTGCAGGTATGCGAGTTTCTGACGTACTTTTTACAAGGTGGTCACAAATTTATGATGGTAGGTTGCATTACAGAATGGGTAAGAATTCAAAATTACTATCCTTAAAAATTCCTGAAAAAGTAGAAAAAATCTTGCTTCAATATGTTTCAGACAGAAGAAATGATGATGATTTTGTGTTTCCTGAAATGAAGAAAGCCGATTTAACCGATGCTAAGGATATCTACAGAAAAAAGAAAGTCGCAAATAAAAAATTCAACGACCATTTAAAGAAAATTGCTAAGAGAGCTGGCATCCAGAAAAAGGTTACAATGCATATTGCCCGTCATTCCTTTGGCAATATTGCCGCGGACAATATTCATCCTCTAATGCTTCAAAAGTTATATCGTCATACTGACCTTAAAACTACTATTAACTATCAAGCCAATTTCATCCACAAAGACGCAGATGATGCGCTGGATAGTGTGGTCAATTTTTAGTTTAAAAACTAAATTTTTATTCATATCCATCCATTAAATAATGGTTTCCTGCAAAATTAAATTTCTGTTAATCCCAATAAAAACTGTTAAATTTTTGTAATTTTGCAACGATGAAACAGGTTTTTCATAAAATATTGTCTATTTCGATGGCCTTTGTAGTGATGTTCTCTACTATGTCATTTACTGTGGATATGCATTATTGTGGGGACAATTTGGTCGATTTCAGTTTATTCTCAAAAGCTGAAGGTTGTGGTATGGAAAAAGCGCAACCTGCCAAAACTTGTGAGAATCCTAAAATGACTGAGAAATCTTGTTGTACTGACCAACAAATTGTAAAGGAAGGCAAAGACGACCTTAAAATATCTTTTGACACACTTTCATTCGAGCAGCAAACGTTCATCGCTGCATTTACATACTCTTATATAAATTTATTTGAAGGAACCAAATCTGAAGAAGTTCCTTTTGAAGATTACCCGCGACCCTTTGTCAAACGGGATGTGCAAGTGCTGCACCAGACTTTTTTAATTTGATTATTAGATTTTTTGAATGAAGCCCAACAGCTACGCTGTAGTGGGCTAAAACTCGTGTTTGTCATTTTTTGCAGCACGTAATTCCAATTATCTAATAATCAAAATGCTATGCTAAATAAGAGCATTAAATTTCTCATAGAAAACAAACTTGTTGCCGTTCTACTACTTGCCCTATTTGTGGGTTGGGGCGTGGTCAATGCGCCTTTTAATTGGGAAACTGGCTTTCTGCCCACAGACCCAGTTGCAGTAGATGCCATACCTGACATTGGCGAGAACCAACAAATTGTTTTTACAAAGTGGCAAGGTCGCTCGCCGCAGGATATTGAAGACCAAATCACATATCCGCTTACCACTTCCCTTTTGGGTATTCCAGGCGTAAAAACCATTCGTAGTTCTTCTATGTTTGGGTTTTCCAGCATCTACATCATTTTTGAAGAAGATATCGAGTTCTACTGGTCGCGCAGTCGCATACTCGAAAAACTGAACTCACTTCCTGCAAACCTTTTGCCCGATGGTGTCAATCCATCTCTTGGGCCAGATGCCACAGGACTCGGGCAGATATTTTGGTACACGCTGGAAGGTCGCGATAAAGACGGCAAGGTAACAGGCGGTTGGGATTTACAGGAATTGCGTAGCATTCAGGATTATTATGTAAAGTACGGTTTATCATCTGCAAGCGGTGTTTCTGAAGTAGCTTCCATAGGTGGCTATGTTCAGGAATATCAAGTGGATATCGACCCAGAAAAAATGCGCCAATACAATGTGAGTATGGGCGATGTGGTCAAAGCTGTAAAGCAGAGCAATCAAGACATAGGCGCACAAACCCTCGAAATCAATCAAGCGGAATATCTCGTGCGCGGATTGGGCTACGTCAAGTCCATAGCAGATATCGAAGATGCTGTAGTAAATTCAGAAAACTTTACTTCCATCCGCATTAAAGACGTAGCAAACGTTCATTTGGGACCTGCTGCCAGACGTGGCATTCTCGATAAGGAAGGTGCCGAAGTTGTAGGTGGTGTTGTAGTCGCTCGCTATGGCGCAAATCCGTTGGAAGTTATTAATAATGTCAAGGCTCAAATCGCTGAAATTAGTTCTGGACTTCCCACAAAAATTTTATCAGATGGTCGCACCTCACAAGTAACCATCGTGCCATTTTACGACCGTACCGAACTCATACAAGAAACGCTGGGCACGCTCAACGAAGCTTTGACTTTGGAAATCTTGATTACCATTTTAGTTATTATCATTATGGTGTTCAATCTACGTGCATCCATCCTTATTTCAGGATTATTGCCCGTAGCTGTTTTGATGGTTTTTATCACGATGAAGCTCTTTAATGTAGATGCAAACATCGTCGCACTTTCCGGTATTGCCATTGCCATCGGTACAATGGTGGACGTGGGCGTGATACTTGCTGAAAATATGATACGGCACTTGGAAGATGAAAAGCTTCGCCTTAATGAAAATGGTAAGGAATACACCACAAACGAAATCATCTACAACGCAACTGCCGAAGTTTCTGGTGCTATCCTAACAGCTGTCCTGACGACCATTATCAGTTTCCTACCCGTATTTACAATGATAGGTGCCGAAGGAAAACTGTTTCGTCCGCTTGCCTTTACCAAAACAATGGCACTTACAGCTTCGCTCATCATTGCGTTGTTTCTCATTCCGCCCATTGCGGCATTTCTTTTCCGTAAGACGAGTGTGCGAGAACGTACACAGTATGCCATTAATGGCTTGCTTGTTTTATTGGGAATTCTCGCTATCGTTTACGGTTATTGGTTAGGACTAATTCTTATCGCCTTTGCCATCACATCGTTCTTGAAGATGCGTGGCACGCTTTCCAAAAAGCGCAAAAACCTGCTTGACATTATCATTTCATCTGTTGCCATCGTCGTTTTATTAGCAGAATACTGGCGACCATTGGGCTTTGACCGAAGCATTGTGATGAACCTAATATTTGTTTTCATTATCTGTTTTGGACTGCTCGGTGTGTTCTCGATTTTCAGGATATACTATGAACGTATTTTGCGATGGGCACTTCAGAATCGATATCTATTCTTAATCGTTCCGGTTACGGTGCTCACGTTGGGTATTATCATAATGCGCAATACGGGCAAAGAGTTTATGCCAGCGCTGAATGAAGGTTCATTTCTTTTGATGCCTACATCCCTACCACACGCAGGTGTAGAAGAAAACAAGCGTGTATTGCAACAGCTCGATATGGCGGTGGCAAGCATTCCAGAAATCGAAACCGTGGTGGGAAAAGCGGGAAGAACCGAAAGCGCACTCGACCCTGCCCCGTTATCGATGTATGAGAATGTCATTCAGTATAAATCTGAATATATGCGGAATAGTTCTGGCGAGCGACAACGCTACAAATTCAATGAGGATGGATTATTTGTACTGAAGAACGACAAATTTATCATCAACCCGAATAATGAGATAGATGAAGATGCAAACTATGACGAAGCATCGCTCAAGACTACTGCCACGAGCAATGATTTGATTGAAGATGAAGATGGCGAGTACTACCGAAACTGGCGACCGGACATTGAAAGTCCAGATGATATTTGGAACGAGATAGTTCGAGTGACCAAATTGCCAGGCGTGACATCGGCACCCAAGTTGCAACCCATCGAAACTCGACTGGTAATGCTACAAACGGGAATGCGGGCACCTATGGGCATCAAGGTAAAAGGTCCCGATTTAAAATCGATAGAAAATTTTGGACTGGAATTGGAAGACATTCTCAAACAAGCCGAAGGCGTTAAGGAACAAGCTGTTTTTGCAGACCGTATCGTGGGTAAACCGTACTTGCTCATAGATATTAAGCGAGACCAATTGGCTCGATATGGCGTGTCTATAATGGACGTGCAGGAAATTCTTCAAGTGGCTGTAGGCGGTATGCCACTCACACAAACCGTGGAAGGTCGTGAACGCTATGCCGTTCGGGTTCGGTATCCACGAGAATTACGGGCAAATCCAGATGACTTGCGTAATATCTATGTTCCAGTTGAAAAAGGAAGTCCCGTACCGCTGGGCGAATTGGTTGAAATTCGATACGAACAAGGTCCACAAGTTATTAAGAGCGAAGACACTTTTCTAATTGGCTACGTGCTGTTTGACAAGCTCGACGGCTTTGCCGAAGTGGATGTGGTGGAAAATGCCCAAGCCTTAATACAAGAAAATATTGATAACGGTTCGTTGGTCGTACCACAGGGCGTGAGCTATCGCTTTACGGGAACGTATGAAAATCAGTTACGGGCAGAAAAAACGCTGTCGGTTGTCGTACCGCTTTGTTTGCTCGTGATTTTCTTGATTTTGTATTTCCAGTTCAGGTCGGTTTCTACATCGCTTATGGTGTTTACTGCCATTGCCGTAGCTTTTGCAGGTGGCTTTATAATGATATGGCTGTACGGGCAAGATTGGTTTTTCAACTTCAGTTTTTTCGGCGAAAATCTACGGGATTTGTTCAATATGAAAACCATCAATTTAAGTGTGGCCGTTTGGGTAGGATTTATTGCCCTGTTCGGTATTGCAACGGATGATGGTGTCGTTATGGCCACCTATTTAGACCAATCTTTCAAAAGCAACGAACCAGACAATAGAAAGGGCATTCGTCTCGCCACTTTGGAAGCCGCAGGTAAACGTATCCGTCCGTGTTTGATGACTACCGTAACGACGGTGCTTGCTTTACTTCCCGTACTCACATCTACAGGCAAGGGAAGCGATATAATGATACCGATGGCAATTCCCATTTTTGGCGGAATGATAATCGACGTTACGTCTTATTTCCTATTACCAGTTTTATACAGCTGGAAAAAGGAATACCAACTTAAAAAAGCAAACAGATGAAGAAATTAAAATATATACTGGTGTTTTTGTTTGTTTCTGCTGAAGTTCATGCTGAGCGAAGACGAAGTGCGAAAGCCCACCTGAACGTCTTCGTGTTTTTAGCGTTACTTCTTGTCGGAATCGGCGGGCAGGCGCAACAATTACAAACCTACATTCAGGAAGCCGAAGCCAACAATCCAGAAATTCAAGCCTTTGAATTGCGATACAGCATTGCCGAAGAAAAGGTAAACGAAGCCAACTGGATTCCCAATACCGAAGTAAGTGCTGGCTATTTTGTGAGCGAGCCAGAAACCAGAGTGGGCGCACAGCGTGCACGAATAGGCGTAAAACAGATGTTGCCGTGGTTTGGCACCATTACCGCTCGTGAAAATTATGCCATCGCAATGGCAGATGCCGAATATGTGGACATCACGATTGCAAAGCGCAAGCTCGCACTTTCGGTCGCACAATCGTATTATCGACTTTATGCTATAAGAGCCAAGCAAGCTGTGCTGGATGAGAACATACAATTACTGGAAACCTATGAACGACTTGCACTCACATCTGTAGAAGTGGGCAAAGCGAGTGCTGTAGATGTATTGCGACTTCAGATTAGACAAAATGAATTACAACAACAAAAGGAAGTGCTGGAAGAAGAATTTACAGCAGAACAAACGGCTTTTAACAATTTGCTCAACCGCGAATCAATGATGACGGTTATCGTTGTTCCCGAAATGGAAATCCCGCAGGAAGCCCCTTTTTACGACAATCAAGCGCTATCACTCAATCCCGAACTGCTCAAATATGACAAACTCTATGAATCGGTGGCACAATCTGAACTGCTCAACCAGCGAGAGAATTTGCCTATGATTGGTTTTGGTGTGGACTACCTGCCCGTAACGGAACGCAGCGATGTCAACTTCAGCGATAATGGGAAAGATGTATTGATGCCTATGGTATCGGTGTCCATACCCATTTTCAACAACCGTTACAAATCCATTTCAAGGCAAAATGAACTGCGACAACAGGAAATAGAGACCCAAAGGGAACAGCGATTGAATGTGCTGGAATCCGCTTTCGCGAAAGCGCAATCACAACGCAACCAAGCTCGCATTGCTTACAACACACAAGAACGCAATCTAAAACAAGCTCAAGATGCCGAAGAAATTCTGGTCAAAAATTACGAGACAGGCACTATCGATTTTAATGATGTCCTGGACATTCAAGAATTGCAATTGAAGTTTCAAATGAATCAAATCGAGTCGGTAAAAGGGTACTATGTGCAATCGGCCATAATCAACTATTTAATCAACTAGTTATGGTCAAGGATTTTTACATAAAAAATATGGTTTGTGATAGATGTATCAAGGTCTTAAAAGATGAACTGTTTAAGGCTAACATTAGTCTGTTGGATATTGAGTTGGGTAGGCTTCGATTAGATATGAATGAAAAAGAACAATTGAGCATACTTACCGAAATTTTAAAAAGAAATGGATTTGCACTCATCGCTTCTACCGAGGATAAATTGACCGAGCAAGTAAAAATTGAATTGATAAAGTTGTTGAATGTAATGCCGCTTGATATTGATGGGAAGCTATCAGATTTTCTTGCGGATAAATTGCAAAAGGACTATTCAAAAATCAGCAAGGTGTTTTCCATTACCGAGGGCATCACTATTGAAAAATATTTCATCAAACTGAAGATAGAAAAGGTCAAGGAACTTATCCAAACACCCGATTATAATTTCACAAAAATAAGCCAATTGCTCGATTACAGCAATGTCAATCATCTAAGCAAACAGTTTAAAAGTGAGACAGGAATGAGCCTTAGCGATTATAAGGATGGGCATAAAAATTTTAGAAATCCTTTAGACAAGATTATATAGATATGAACCAGAATTATAACACGACAAACTGAATGCCAATAATATCTTTGTTAAACAAAAACTATGAGAAAACTATGAAAAAGCTAAGAATTATCACATTACTGCTGTTTTCTTCTACTGTATTTGCTCAAGTGGGAACTAATGGACAAGATAGAGAAGAAGAAGGAAGAGCTGTTAAGGAGTATAACCTTACTATTGAAGAAAACGAAATGACTCTCGCTGGTGTAACTGCTAAAGGAATGATTATCAATGGTAGTATTCCTGGACCGGTTTTGGAATTTAACGAAGGCGACCTTGCCATCATTAATGTAACCAATAAAATGGATGAAGAAACCTCAGTACACTGGCACGGGTTGATACTTCCCAACTTTTATGATGGCGTACCGTATTTAACAACACCGCCAATAAAGCCCGGTACAACATTTCAATATAGAATTCCTATTAATCAATCAGGAACCTATTGGTACCATTCCCATACAATGCTACAGGAGCAAAAGGGAGTTTATGGTTCTATAGTCATTCAGCCAAAAGAAAAAACATTGGATTATGACAAAGATTTGGTTGTAGTGTTATCTGATTGGACAAACGAAAAACCAATGAACGTTTTGCGCAACCTTAAAAGAGGTAATGAGTGGTACCAGGTTAAAAAAGGTACAGCAGTACCATTAAGTAGAGTCATAAAAGAAGGTGCCTTGGGAGCACAGTTCAAATTTTGGCGCGATAGAATGGAAGGTGCGGATATTGCAGACGTCTATTATCCAGCGTTTTTATCCAATGGTAAAAAAGTTGCAGAATATCCAGAATTTAAACCAGGAGAAAAAGTACGTCTTCGCTTTATCAATGCCTCGGCTTCTACTTACTACTGGGTAGATTTCGGTGGTGGTAATCCATTGTTAGTTGCAAGTGACGGTGTTGATGTGCAGCCCGTTTCTAAAAGCAGATTTCTCTTTGGTATAGCTGAGACTTATGATGTTATCGTTACTATTCCCGAAGGTATTTTAGAGGTTACCGCTACGGCTCAAGATGGCTCTGGTCATACTTCTATACAATTAGGTAATGGCACTCTCTATCCAGCCAAAAGAATTGATAGGCCTAATAAGGTAGCGATGATGAAGCAAATGGCCAAAATGGGTATGAAAATGGGTGCACCTGCAATGGTAGGAAACAAAAAAAAGAATACACCTGAAGTTTTAATGCAGAAGTATGGAATGAAGATGAATATGAAGGACGATGAGATGAAAATGGGGATGAACAATAAGATGTCGATGAATGATGGCAAAATGAATGACCAGATGGATATGAAGATGGATGATGCAATGGGAATGAAAATGGATACAATGGCAATGAATCACAAAGGAGATTCAGATAAAATGAAAGACCATATGCAGCAAGATATGTCAAAGATGCAGAAGGATTCTTCCTCATTTGATTACGAAACTCGTAAAACCTATTTTAATTATGATTTTTTAAAAGCAAAAGAGAATACTACTTATAAAGATGATTTGCCAGTAAACGACATCCTGTTGAACCTAACCGGCAATATGCAACGCTATGTTTGGAGTATGAACGGCGTGCCATTATCAGAAACCGACAAAATTAATATAAAAGGAGGTGAAGTAACCAGAATTACACTTAATAACCTCACGATGATGCACCATCCAATGCACTTGCACGGACATTACTTTAGGGTCATCAATGAAAATGGCGAACGTTCCCCATTAAAACATACCGTCAATGTACCACCAATGCAGAAGGTGGTCATAGAATTCTATAACGAAGAATATGGCGATTGGTTCTTTCATTGCCACGTATTATATCATATGATGGGTGGTATGGCCCGTGTGTTTAGTTACGGTACGCCAAGGGACGAAAGAATGAGAGATTATCCAATGCAGAAACTTATCAATGAAACAGACCATTATTATTCGTGGGGAATGGCACGCTTGGGCTCAAATTTTAATGAACTCTTTTTGATGTCAAGCAATATCCGAAATGGCTTTGGTTTAAGGGCAGAGTTTGATTATGACAAAAATCTTGAAGCCGAAGTAAATTATAACAGATACCTGAATGATTGGGTGCGCCTTTATGTTGGGGTAAATACAGAAACTTCAACACCCGATTCTTATGATACCTTCAATACAGTAGGTTTGGTGGGTGTAAAATACTTTACCCCGTACCGTTTTAATGTGGATGTCAGTATGGACCACCAACTAAGGCCAAGAATTCGTCTGGACAGGGAATTCTTGATTTTTCCGAGAATTTTTCTGGAAGGCGAATACGAATACCGAGCTGACTTTGGTTGGGTGAACGATATTGGAGACACATCCTATCAGGGGGAAACGCAATGGCTTGTGGGAGCCTCATATATCCTATCCCGAAACTTTTCGTTACAGGCAAATTACAATAACCGATATGGCTGGGGTGGCGGCCTTTTAGCCCGATTTTAATAATTAACAATTTAAAATAAACAAGATGAAAACAGTAAAAAGAACAATAGGTATAATGGCACTTGCTGCCACAATGGTACTAACGGTTTCCTGTAAAGATGGAAACAAAAATGAATCTACTGCACCTATGAGCAGCGAGATGCACCAAGAGTCTATGGATGACAAAAAGGATATGGCGATGAATGACAACCAAGATGCAAAAGCAGAAGCAATCCTGAAGGATTATTTCAATTTAAAAGATGCGCTTGTAGGCGATGATAATGGCAAGGCGAAAGAATTGGGAAATACATTGGCTCAATCTCTTAAATCTTTTGATGCCTCAAACTATTCCGATAATGAAAAATCAGAATTAAATGACATTATCGAAGATGCCACAGAACACGCAGAACACATTTCAGAAAGTGACATCAAGCATCAGCGTGAACATTTTAAGATATTAAGTAAGGATGTAACCGATATGGTGGCAATCACTGGAACACAAGTGAAACTTTATGAGCAATATTGCCCTATGTATGATGGTGGAACTGCGTGGTTGAGCAAAGAAGAAAATGTGTTGAATCCTTATTATGGTAGTTCAATGTTACGATGCGGAAAGGTCCAACGAGAAATCAACTAATTGAAGTTTTTAAAAATCATAGCGTGGCTTGCCCTTGTGGCATTGATAGTGATTCAGTTCTTTCCAATAACCCTGAACGAAAGTGATGCTGTACCACAAAGTGATTTTATGGTCGAAAATCAAGTGCCTGCAACGATAAAAAATCAGTTGCAGGTTTCTTGCTATGATTGCCACAGTAATAATACAGATTATCCGTGGTATAGTAAGATACAGCCTGCGGCTTGGTATCTGGAAGACCACATACAAGCAGGTAAGGACGAACTTAATTTTAATGAATGGGACACCTATTCCAGTCGACGGAAAAACAGCAAGTTGCGTTCCATTATAAAACAAATAGAAAGCGGCGAAATGCCGATGGATAGTTACACACTCATTCACAGGGATGCAATTCTTTCAGATGAAGATAAGAGGATGATAATAGATTATATAACAGCGTTAAAAGACAGTTTGGAATAAAGTCCTGATACGGGAAGTGCAAGTTGATGGTTGGTTAGTTAGTAGCTCTTCCCTTGTCAGGCATAATTTAAAAATTAAATGAAACACACCTATCACATACACGGAATGACCTGCAATGGTTGTAGAACGCACGTAGAAGAAACGCTCTCTAAAGTTGAAGGTGTTATCAATGTGGCTGTCAATTTAGAAAAAGCTGAAGCGACAATAGAAATGGAATCCCATATTCCCATCGAGAAATTTCAAGATGCTCTAAAAGCGGACGGTGGGCGATACAGTATCCATCAGAATGGCGAACATCATCATACCCACGATAAGAAGAAAGTTGAGAAACCCAAAGGCAAAGGAACGGGAACATTTTATTGTCCGATGCATTGCGAGGGCGACAAGACTTACGACAAACCAGGCGACTGTCCTGTTTGTGGAATGGATTTGGTTGAAGAAGTTAACCTAACGGCTACTTCTGAAACGCAATATACCTGCCCGATGCATCCCGAAATCGTAAGAGACGAACCGGGAAGCTGTCCCATTTGCGGAATGGATTTGGTTCCGATGGAACCCGATTTATCCGCAGAAGAAAAAACCTATAAAAAACTGCTTAAAAAGTTCTGGATAGCAGTCGCCTTCACATTGCCCATTTTCATCATTGCAATGTCCGAAATGCTGACCAATAATCCACTTTACGACATTTTGGAACTGAAATATTGGAACTGGATTCAATTTGCGCTTTCCATTCCCGTAGTTTTCTACGCCACTTGGATGTTTTTCGAGCGTGCTTACCGAAGTATCAAAACGTGGAACCTCAATATGTTCACGCTTATCGGTATTGGTGCAGGCGTTGCTTGGCTTTTTAGTGTGTTCGGGATGCTGGTGCCCGATTTTTTCCCTGACCAATTCAAGACCGAAGCAGGTACAGTTCACGTTTATTTTGAAGCGGCAACGGTGATTCTAACCCTGGTATTGCTTGGTCAAGTCCTCGAAGCCCGTGCACATAGCAAGACCAATTCAGCAGTCAAAGAACTTTTAAAGCTTGCGCCGAATAAGGCCATCAAGGTCTTGAACGGCGAAGAACAGGAAGTTGCCATCGATGAAATCGAATTGGGCGATATCCTACGTGTGAAGCCGGGTGATAAGATTCCCGTAGATGGTGTAATTACCGAAGGCGAAACTTCCATCGATGAATCGATGATTACTGGCGAACCCATTCCCGTTAACAAATCTACCGATGATAAGGTAAGTAGTGGCACAATCAATGGCAATCAGTCCTTCTTGATGAAAGCTGAAAAGGTTGGGTCTGACACATTGTTATCACAGATTATACAGATGGTCAACGATGCCAGTCGTAGCCGTGCGCCCATCCAAAAGTTGGCAGATACCGTTTCGGGATATTTTGTGCCAATCGTTGTTATAATCGCTGCTGTTACATTTGGCGTTTGGGCAATTTGGGGTCCAGAACCCGCTTATGTCTATGCTTTGGTAAATGCCATTGCCGTATTGATTATTGCCTGTCCGTGTGCTTTGGGGCTTGCGACACCAATGTCTGTTATGGTCGGTGTTGGTAAAGGCGCACAAAATGGCGTACTTATCAAAAATGCCGAAGCCCTTGAAAAAATGGATAAGGTAGATAGCTTAATAGTCGATAAGACCGGAACGATTACCGAAGGCAAACCAACGGTAGAGAAGGTAGGTTCTTTTGATAGTGGAATAACTGATAACGAAGTGCTACAATTTATTGTTTCCCTTAACAGCCAAAGTGAACATCCGCTCGCAGAAGCCACCGTAAAATATGGCAAAGAACAAAACGCAGAGTTTTTAAAAGCAGATGGATTCAACGCAGTTACTGGAAAAGGCGTTGAAGGTAAAGTGAACGGAAAAGAAGTCGCCTTGGGTAATGCTAAAATGATGGAAATGGCCAATGCTACAGTTTTCGATGCTATGGAAGAAGAGGCACAATCCTACCAAAAACAAGGGAAAACGGTTTCCTATCTCGCTGTTGAAGGTCAAGTTACCGGCTACGTCGTTATCGGCGACAAAATCAAGGAAACGAGTGCAAAAGCTATTAAGGATTTGCAGGATAAGGGAATTGCAGTCATTATGCTTACTGGTGATAATCACGATACAGCCCAAGCTGTCGCAGATGAACTTAACCTTGCCGATTTTCAAGCAAGTATGCTACCGGAAAACAAATTACAGGAAGTCGAGAAATTACAAGAGCAAGGCAAGGTGGTTGCAATGGCAGGCGACGGAATAAACGATGCACCTGCACTCGCTAAAAGTGATGTAGGCATTGCAATGGGAACAGGTACGGATGTTGCCATTGAAAGTGCAGCCATTACCTTGGTGAAAGGCGATTTACACGGTATCGTAAAGGCAAGAAACCTAAGTGATGCAGTAATGCGCAATATCAAACAAAACCTCTTTTTTGCAATGATTTATAACACGCTGGGTATCCCGATTGCAGCAGGACTACTGTACCCGTTTTTCGGAATACTCTTATCGCCAATGATTGCGGCTTTGGCAATGAGCTTCAGTTCGGTTTCGGTAATTGCTAACTCATTACGTCTAAAAAGTAAAAACATATAAACTAACTAATTGAATACTTATGAAATATAAAATTTTGATAATCCTATTGGTAGTTGCTGTCAGCGGATGTAAAAACGAAGGAAAGAACAATTCAGAAATAGAGACAGAACACAATCATACCCAAAGTGAACCTAAGTCTGATAATAAAAAAACTCTAAGTCCACATACATCGGCAATGGCGATGATAGGCGATGCACATATCCATATAGATTATTCGTCGCCAGGTGTAAGGGATAGAATTATTTTCGGTGGACTGTTGGCTTATGACCAAGTCTGGCAGGCTGGTGCCCATATGGCTACTTGGCTTGAAACAAATAAGGATTTAGAAATTGACGGTAAAGAATTGAAAGCTGGGAAATATGGATTTTTTGTTATCCCGAATCAAAAAGAATGGACTGTCATTTTTAATAGGAATTGGAACCAACACGGTAAGGATGACTATACTGAAAAAGATGATGTATTACGGTTTAAAGTGACACCTAAAACTTCTGAAGAAATCAAGGAACATTTAGAGTATAAAGTAGATAAAACAACTGAGACTTCCGGAACAATCTCAATGAGTTGGGAAAAAGTCACTATTGAATTCCCTTTCGAAATAAAATAATATGGTCAACAGAAAAACAGCGAAATGGATTAGAAAAGCGCACCGCTATTTGGGTATTTTTTTAGGTATTCAGTTTTTGATGTGGACGATTAGCGGGATGTATTTCAGCTGGACGGACATTGACGAGATACACGGTGACCATTTTAAGAAATCGGCACCTGTGAGGACCTCTTTTAATGATTTGCTCGGCACAACCCAACTGGCTACAAAAGAATTCGTACAATCTTTGGAACTACTGGAAATAGCAAATGAACCTTATTATTGGATTAATGAAGCACAGCTTTATAATGCCAGAACGGGACAAAGGAAAAATGGAATTTCTAAAGAAGAGGCACAACAAGTTGCAAATAGGTATATGTTGGGCAATTTGGATATGGCACAAATTCAATTAGTCGATTCTGTTGGGCCACATCACGAATATCGCGGTCGCCCACTTCCAGCTTATGAAATCTCGTATGAGACACCACAAAATTTAAAAGCCTATGTGGCGGTTGAAAATGGCGCTTTTCAAACGGTGAGACACAGGGATTGGCGCTGGTTTGATTTTCTTTGGATGACCCATACAATGGATTATCAGGGAAGGGATAATTTCAACACGTTGTTGTTAAGGGCATTTTCACTTTTGGGATTGATAACCGTATTGAGTGGTTTCGTTTTGTGGTATATCAGTTCCCCATCAATCAGAAAACTAAAAAAGAAGATTAAATAATTAATAACAAAAAAACCAAAAAATATGAATTCAAACGAACACACAAATTCAGGAAAATCAAAAAATCACTACACACGTTTTGTAGCAATGCTCGCCTGCTCTTTTGTAGCAATGTATATTACGATGTATTTAAATACGTATGAATGGGACCACGTTTGGTTTAGCTTAACGAGATTTTATATGGTCTGTCTTGGCATAGCTGCAATGGCCATCATTATGTTTGTAGCAATGCGTGGAATGTATCAAAATAAAAAAAAGAATATCGCCATAGTCTTGGGAAGTATCGTTCTCTTTGTAGGTGCATTGGGACTTGTACGTGACCAAAAATCCACCGTAGGCGATGTACTTTGGATGAAAGCAATGATACCACACCATTCCATTGCAATTCTAACAAGTGAACGGGCAGATATTGAAGACCCAGAAGTTAAGAAACTGGCTGAAGAAATCATTAAAGCACAACGCAGGGAAATTGCCGAAATGAAAGCAATGATTGAACGTTTAGAAAACGAAAAGTAAAATTATGAACAAGAACATTTTATATATAGCAATAGCCGTTATAGTAGGTTTGGGCACAGGCTGGCTCATTTTTGGAAATAGCTCAGGCGATGCTGCAAATAAGGATATGTCTGAAATGTCAGACCACGAGCACTCTGGCGAGAGTGCAGACCAGATGTGGACGTGCTCTATGCACCCACAGATTATGCAACCCGAAGCTGGCGATTGTCCAATATGCGGGATGGACTTAATCCCTGCGGAAGCTGGTGCTGAAGGTCTTGCTGCAAACGAGATAAAAATGACTGAAAACGCAATGGCGTTGGCAAATATCCAAACTACTATTGTGGGTAATGCAGAAACAAGCGATGATGATGGGATGATATCCCTTTCGGGAAAAATAGCGGCAAACGAAGAAAACAATACCGTACAATCCAGCTATTTTAAAGGAAGGATAGAACGACTCAACGTTAATTATGAAGGACAGCAAGTAAACCTTGGTCAGCTACTCGCAACCATTTACGCACCAGACCTTGTAGCGGCACAACAGGAATTGATTACCGCAGCATCGCTCAAAGCATCACAACCTGCTTTATATAAAGCCGTTCGCAACAAGCTCAAAAACTGGAAACTTTCAGACACTCAAATCAATGCCATAGAAGAAAGTGGAACGGTGCGAGAAAACTTTCCAATTTATGCAACGGTTTCCGGAACGGTTTCAGAAGTTATGGCAGCGCAGGGCGATTACGTTAATCAAGGGGAACCTATTGTAAAGTTGAGCAACCTTAATTCTGTCTGGGCAGAATTTGATGCATATGAAAATCAGATAGCACAGTTCAATGTTGGGCAAAAAATCAACATCACTACTAATGCTTATCCCAATAAGGAATTTGAAGGCACTATTTCTTTTATTGATCCTGTTTTAAACAATACCACACGAACGGTAACAGTACGTGCGACTCTGCAAAATAGAGATGACCTATTTAAGCCAGGAATGTTTGTGACGGGCAAAGTCAAAGGCGCAACACAAACTATGGAAAATACACTTTCCGTACCTGCAAGTGCTGTACTATGGACGGGCGAGCGCTCATTGGTATATGTTAAAACCAATCCTAACGAGCCTGTTTTTGAAATGCGCGAAGTGACCTTGGGCAATCGCTCTGGCGAAACTTACCAAGTCTCAGCTGGACTAAACAATGGCGATGAAATTGTTACCAATGGAACGTTCACGGTAGATGCAGCTGCTCAATTGCAGGGTAAGAAATCGATGATGAATCAGCAGATGATGCAGGATGAATCAGCTATGATGGGCGATATGGAAATGAGTTTCAACAATTCGTTTAGTTCTGATTTCAATGAAGCATTACCGTCGTATCTCAAAATGAAAGATGCATTGGTAGAAAGCGATGCTGGTCAGGTTTCCACTTTCGCGAAAGCGACGTCAGAAAAATTAAAAACAATATCGACGGAAGATTTAGGTAAGATGGAAAAACAACACCTAACCAAAAGTATTGAGATGCTGGATGCCATTGCAAACAATGATAATCTGGAAAACCAGCGCGCTCACTTCGTCATTCTAAACGAGAATATCGTGCCTATTGCAATGAGCATAGAAAACTCGACAAATTATTACATTCAGAAATGCCCTATGGCAAATAACAATAAAGGTGCGGTATGGTTAAGTATGGAAGAAGAAATAAGAAATCCATACTATGGCGATGCAATGTTGACTTGCGGAAGTGTGATTGATTAGTTGTAAAAATCATTTGCAACACAGTTGCACCGAAAAATTTTTATCTTTGCATCGTGAAAGTTATAACTATCATACTATCGTTTTATTTCTTAGCACTCAATGTGGTGCCTTGTAGCGATATGAATGATAGTGAAAATGATTCCCAAGTTGTTACAGTAATAGATATTGATGGCGACCACGACCAAGACTGTGAGTTATGCTCGCCTTTCTGTCAATGCCATTGTTGCCACGTTCACACGATAAATTTCGGGCTTGCTGCGTTTCAACCGCTACAGCCTGCTATTCCACACGAATTCTTTGCCCATTTCGATAACCTTGGTAAAGATATTCCACATTCCCTTTTTCAGCCACCACAGGTATAATTCAGTTTTAATAGGATAACTATATCCTGTTTTGACGTGTCCATCTATTGGATTCGTCAACATTGTGCATTGCATTTTATTCAATGTGCTTAACAAGAATTTCAACTGAATTAACATCCTTATCTATGATTAACAAAATCATTGATTTTTCAATCAATAACAAATTTATAATCGGTCTGCTCACGCTGGCATTGATTGGTGCTGGCATATACAGTATGACCCAAGTACCCATTGATGCCGTACCCGATATTACCAATAATCAGGTACAGGTCATCACGCAATCGCCCAATCTGGGAACGGAAGATATTGAGCAATTTGTAACCTATCCCGTGGAAGTTGCAATGAGCAACCTGCCCAATGTAAAGGAAATCCGTTCGGTTTCCCGCTTCGGGCTTTCCGTAGTGACCGTCGTTTTTGACGATGATATGGGCACCTATCTACCGCGTCAACTTGTTTCTGAAAAACTAACAGAAGTACGTGAACAAATCCCAGAAGGTTTTGGACAGCCAAGTATGGGACCAATTTCAACAGGCTTGGGGGAAGTTTATCAGTACACCCTAAAGGTAGAACCTGATTTTCAGGACAAATATTCATTGTCCGATTTGCGTACAATGCAAGATTGGATTGTGCAACGGCAAATGGCAATGGTGCCCGGTGTTGTGGAAATAAACGCCATAGGCGGAAAAATAAAGCAATATGAGGTGGCCGTTGACCCTAACGAATTAAAGGCAATCGGCCTTACCATTACCGATGTGTTCGAAGCATTGGAAGCGAACAATAAAAATACAGGTGGTGCGTACATTGAGAAAAACCATCAAGCCAACTTCATACGTGGCGAAGGTTTGGTGCGAAGCCTTGATGATATTAAAAAAATCGTCATCAAAAATGAGAATGGTGTGCCCATTACCATAAGTGATGTTGCCGATGTAGGTTTTGGTTCTGCCGTGCGCTATGGGGCTTTGACGCAGGACGGCGAAGGGGAAGTCGTTGGTGGTCTTGTAATGATGCTCAAAGGGGCGAACTCAAACGAGGTTATTGTACGTGTGAAAGACCGTATGGCCGAAATACAGAAATCCCTTCCTGAAGGGGTCGTTATTCAGCCCTTATTGGATAGAAGTAAACTTATAAGTGAAACAACTGGCACGGTACGCAACAATCTTCTTGAAGGTGCGCTCATTGTAATTTTTGTACTTGTTTTCCTTTTAGGAAACTGGCGTGGTGGTCTTATAGTGGCTTCGACTATTCCTTTATCGCTATTGTTCGCTTTTATTCTTATGAATGTTTTTGATGTTTGGGCGAACTTGATGAGTTTAGGTGCTATCGATTTTGGCATCATCGTGGATGGGGCGGTGATTATCGTGGAAGCCAGCGTATTCTTAATGGGAAGCTACATCCTAAAAAAGAAGTCTTTAAACAAGGAAAAACGTGATGAGATAGCTGCAAATGCATCAAAAAAGATGATGAACGCTGCCTTTTTCGGGCAATTGATAATTCTAATTGTGTTCTTGCCCATACTGGCATTGGAAGGTATTGAGGGCAAAATGTTTAAACCAATGGCGCTCACATTCATTTTTGCAATGATAGGTGCTATGTTTCTTTGCCTGACATACGTTCCAATGATGTCTGCCTTATTCTTAAAACCACCCAAAAAAGAAAAAAAATCTTGGGGCGACCATTTCGTGCATTGGGTACAGCGGAAGTATGAACCACTTTTGGTCAAGACCTTAAACAAAGGGAAATGGATTGTGGGAATTGCCATCGCCATATTCGCCCTTACCGTTTTTATGTTTACAAGGATGGGTGGCGAATTCATTCCCCAACTGGATGAAGGCGATATTGCATTTCATACCATTCTTAAGCCTGGAAGTTCACTTAGCGAAACGATTGAGACCACTACAAAAGTAGAGCGCATCATAAAGGCCGAATTTCCGGAAGTTGAGAAAATTGTAAGCCGTATCGGTGTGGCCGAAGTGCCCACAGACCCGATGCCAATGGATTTCGCTGATGTATTTGTTATTCTAAAACCCCAAGACGAATGGGTGTCTGCCGATGATAAGGATGAACTTATTGATAAAATGAAGGAAGCGGTAAGTATTATCCCGGGCGTCAATTATGAGTTTACCCAACCTATCGAAATGCGCTTTAATGAACTGTTAGAGGGTATTCGAGAAGATGTTGCCATCAAAATTTATGGTGAGGATATCGATGTGCTTGCTGCAAAAGCGGATGAGATTACAAAAATCATTGCAGGTACTCAAGGTATAGGCGATATGAGGGCAGAAGCAACTTCTGGACTGCCCCAAATGACCATTAAATACAATCGTAACAAGCTGGCTCAGTATGGGGTGAGTGTTGACCAGCTGAATACAATGGTACAGTCCGCTTTTGCGGGCGGATATGCAGGGGTCATTTTTGAAGGCGAAAAGCGTTTTGACTTGGTCGTTAGACTCGATGAAGAAAACCGTACTGACATCAACGACATCAGAAATCTGTACATCAATTTGCCCAATGGCTCACAGATTCCGCTTCAAGAACTGGCTGCTATTGAATACACACCTGGTCCTATGCAAATCAGTCGGGACAATACCAACCGAAGAACCTACGTAGGTGTAAATGTGCGCGGACGTGATGTGGAATCCTTGGTCAACGAGATTAAGGATAAACTGGACGCAAATCTTGAATTACCACCAGGCTATTTTATTCGGTATGGTGGTGCATTTGAAAATCTCGAAAGAGCAAGCGAGCGATTACAGACTGTGGTCCCCATTGCTTTACTGCTCATTTTCATTTTGATTTATTTCGCATTAAAATCCTTTCCGCAAACCTTGATGATTTACTTGGCAATCCCGATGGCGACCATTGGCGGTGTATTCGCACTATGGCTTCGGGATATGCCTTTCAGTATTTCCGCAGGGGTCGGCTTTATCGTCCTCTTTGGTGTTGCCGTCCTGAACGGACTGGTAATGATTAGCGGCCTGAATGAGTTGAAGGAAGAAGGCGTGACCAATTTAAAAGACCGAATAATTGAAGGCACGAAGCGTAGAATACGTCCTATTATGCTTACTGCCTTTACCGATATTTTAGGATTTCTTCCGATGGCAATATCAGCTTCGGCAGGTGCTGAAGTGCAGCGACCCTTGGCAACTGTGGTTATAGGCGGATTGATTACTTCAACACTTTTGACGCTCTTTATTCTTCCCATCTTTTACCAATGGGTCGAGAAACGTTCGGAACGAAAGAAGAAATTCCATCCAAAATTCGTTACCGCAACGGCTGTGGTCTGTCTTCTATTTACATCCGCTTTCGCGAAAGCGCAACAAGTCCGACCGCAAGATTCTTTACCGGTTATTTCATTGGATAAAGCTGTAGAAATTTCCAAGGAAAACTATCCGTTATTGAAGACGAAACAGTTGGAAATTCAACGACAGAATGCACTTAAAGGTGTTGCTTATGATTTTGGAAAAACGCAAGTTTTTACGGGCGGCGAAGAAATTGCAGATGGTCAGGGTATTTATACTTTAGTTGGTGTCGGGCAACAAAATATCGACCTCTTGGGTATAGGTGCTAATAAGCGACTGCAAAAACAACGAATTGCTTTGGCCGAAACCGCTCTCGACCTGTCTGAATTGCAAGTGGAACAGGAAGTAAAAAAGGCGTGGTCGCAGGCATACCAACAGCGACAAAAATTTGAACTGTACCGCGAGCTGGATTCCATTTATTCACAGTTTGAAACGGCAATCCAACTCAACTTTGAGGTGGAAGCCATTTCAAGATTGGAATATTCATCGGCAAAAAACCAAGCGTTGCAAATCAGTAATAAATTGCAACAAGCAGAAAGCGATTATGCTATTGCGTTGCAAAAGCTAAATCTTTGGCTGGCAACAGACATTTTTTATTCTGTACCAGATGCATTTGAAGAAAGTGAGGTGGCTGTATTGGGATTGGATGCGGATTTAGAAAGACATCCCGAGCTGGAATTTTCGCAAAGGCGCATCGATGAAGCCGAAGCAAACTATAATGCCGCTCGTGCCGAGCTACTTCCTAAATTAAACCTGCAAGGTGGATTGCAACAGGTAAACGGCGATAGTGGATTTTACACCTATCAGGCAGGCATTTCAGTCCCGTTGTTTTCGGGCGCACAGCGTAGTCAGGCCAAGGCAGCAAAAATCGATAGCGAAATCGCAAGGACAAATGCAGATTTTATCCAACGCCAACTGCAATCTGAATTTAAGCAGGCTGTACAAGGCTACCAGAAGTGGAAAACATCTTGGCAGTTTTACAGGGATAAAGCTCTGCCACTTGCAGAAGAACAGCGTAAGGGCGCGTTACTCGCCTACAAGGAAGGTGCGGTGGATTATGCTTCATTCACACAGATTATACGTGATGCCATAAACACCGAAATGGATGCGCTCGATGCGCTTGACAATTATTTAGATGCCTTGTTTGAACTACAATACTTTCAAAACTAAAAAGATGAAAAAATTAAAATATTTACCGATTACCGCAATGCTTACGGCATTCACAATAATTAGTTGTGGCGAGTCAAAAACCGAAAGCGACCACGTTGATGCAACACATTCAGAAACAGAAGAAAATCACTCTGAAGAGGAAGATGAAATAGTTACACTTACTGCAAAACAGTATGATGCACTACAAATGAAAGTCGATACGCTTGCCCAGCGCAATATGAGTGGATATGTGGAAGCCAACGGACAACTGGAAGTTCCGCCACAAAATGAAGCGACCATCACTACGGTTGTTGGTACCAACGTAGTTTCCATCGAGGTCATCGAGGGCGATAAGGTCAATAAAGGTCAGACTGTGGCCTATTTGTCTCATCCCAATATCATACAGAAACAGACGGATTACCTCAATGCACATAGCAATAGTCAGTTTCTCAAAAAAGAATACGAACGCCAAAAAACTCTTTATGATGCAGGTGTGGGCAGCGGTGCCAATTTCCAAAAAGCAGAAGCGGAATATCAAGCTTCACGAAGTATGGTGAACGGTTTGGAAGCACAATTACAACAATTAAATGTTAGTGCATCAGGTGTGAGAAATGGCACTATTTATCAAAGGGTTGCGCTACGAAGTCCTATTCAAGGCTTTGTGGAAAAAGTAGCCGTTAAAACAGGACAATATGTAGAACCTCAAACCGACCTAATGGAAATCGTGGACATCCATCACGTACACGCCGATTTGATGGTATTTGAAAAAGACGTGTACAAAGTAAAGGAAGGACAAACCGTGCGGTTCAATGTCCAATCCATTCCGGGAAAGGAACTTACAGCCGAAATCTATTCCGTAGGAAAAACTTTTGAGCAGAACCCCAAAGCGATACACGTACACGCCGAAATCGAAAATAAGGAAGGCAACCTGATACCGGGAATGTACATTCAAGGGCGCATCCAAACCGACAATACAATGACCACGGCAATTCCTGAAAGTGCCATCGCAGCCGATGGCGAAAAGTCCTTTGTGTTTACAGCAAAAAATGAAGGCGAGGATTGGAAGTTTATGCCCGTGGAAATCACAAAAGGAACTCACGATGGCGAATGGATTGCCATTGATTTTTTGACCGAACAAGAACCGAATACCAAGTATGCCTTTAATAACGCCTACTATTTAATGGCGGAAATGAAAAAAGGGGAAAACGAGGAAGAAGCACATTAAGAGATGAAAGAAACAAGAAAACAAAATCTAAAACAAGCAAGAACACTTCAAATTTGGAATGTCATCTATGACATTATCGAGGTGGTCGTATCACTTATAGCGGGATTCACGGCAAACAGTTCCGCCTTGATAGGCTGGGGACTGGACAGCACTATTGAAGTCATAAGTGCGGGAACACTCGGTTGGCGATTGCACGGCGAAATCAAGGGTCTGGATGAAAAGCGTGTAGAGCGAAGAAAGATGACAACACTTTACGTCATCGCCATATCATTTGCCCTTATCTGCATTTTTATATCCTATGATTCCATTTCAAAATTAATAAGTCAAGAAACAGCATCTTGGTCCACGTTGGGCATTGGGATACTGATAGTTTCCTTAGTAGTGAACCCCATTCTGATTTACTACAAAAGAAAATACGGTCATAAATTGGATAGCCCTGCCCTGTTGGCCGATGCCAAGGACACTTTTATTTGCCTTTATCAGACTGTGGTGGTCCTAATAGGCCTATTGCTCGTAAAATGGCTGGGCTGGTGGTGGGCTGACCCTATTGCAGCATTATTGATAGTGCCATACGCGGCAAAAGAAGGTTGGGAAGCCTATTCCAAAGCACAAAAAATCAAAAACAGCATCGATAAGAAATGAAAGAAATAGAAAAAAGATTGATTGACAATGGGGTTCGCCCAACGGCAATGCGCATATTGATTTATAAGTATATGGCCGATAGGGATGCCGCCATCGCCCTGACTGATATTGAGAATGCTTTCGCAAAAGCGGATAGAACCACATTGTACCGAACCCTAAAAACGTTTGAAGAAAAAAACGTGGTGCATCACATAGATGACGGAACTGGAATCTCTAAATACGCACTTTGTGAAGAAGGCTGTAATTGTGAAATAGAACAGGATTTGCATTTACATTTCCATTGCACTAACTGTGACGAAACGGTTTGTTTAACGGAACAAAAAATCCCGCATATCAATTTGCCCGATGGATATTTGGCAGAGGATGTTAATCTCGTGGTTACGGGAATATGTGAAAAATGTAGCAGTAATTTACTTTAACAAACAAATTAGATTGATTTTGAAAAAAAGCACTTTTATAATAACTAAAATGGACTGCCCTTCAGAAGAGCAGATGATTCGGATGAAGTTAGAGTCTTATGCTCAAGTAAAACACTTGGATTTTGATATTCCTAACAGAAAATTGGAAGTATATCACGTGGACGACGTCAAGGCGATACAAACGTCTATAGCCAGCTTAAAACTTGGGGATTCCTTAGAAGGAACCACAGAAGCCGAACCACCCGTAATGGAAGACCAATCCAAACAAAAAAGAATCCTATGGTGGGTCTTGGGCATCAACTTTGGCTTTTTCGTTATCGAAATGACCACTGGTTGGATTTCTTCTTCGATGGGTCTAGTGGCAGACTCATTAGATATGCTGGCAGATTCCATCGTATATGCATTAAGCCTATTTGCGGTAGGCGGTGCCATTTCAAGAAAAAAGAAGGTTGCGAAATACAGCGGATACTTTCAGATGGCATTGGCAATACTTGGGTTTGCAGAGGTCTTGAGAAGGTTTTTTAGCAATACCGAAACGCCCCTGTTTCAATGGATGATTATAGTTTCAATTTTCGCATTGGCAGGTAATTTGATATCGCTCTGGCTCATCAACAAGGCAAAGAGCCAAGAGGCTCATATGCAGGCAAGTGCCATTTTTACATCCAATGATATTATTGTCAATGGTGGTGTTATAGTAGCTGGGGTGCTGGTTTATTTTCTGAATAGTAAATGGCCCGATTTAGTGATTGGCGGGATCGTTTTCACTTTTGTAATGCGCGGTGCATTGAGAATACTGAAATTATCGAAGTAGTTTTTAAAATGATATCAAACTTGATTAGAACATATGAAAAAGAAAAAAGTAAATTTACGGGACATTGACCCAAAAGAACATAAGGGCGAGCACAGTCACGATGATGGCCATAACCATAGCAGCCCTGAAGAAATTTCAAACTTTAGAACCTATCTACCGGCTATTTTCAGCTTTGTAATGTTGATAGCCGGAATTGCTATTGATTACTTTGAAGCATTTCCACATTTTAAAGGATGGATAAGAATCGTTTGGTATTCCGTCGCCTACATTCCAGTTGGCTTTCCCGTCATAAAGGAAGGGTGGAACAGTATCAAAAATGGGGATTTCTTTACTGAATTTTTCTTAATGTCCATTGCCACATTAGGGGCATTCGCTATCGGCGAATATCCCGAAGGTGTGGCCGTAATGTTGTTCTATGCTGTAGGCGAGCTGTTCCAGAATGCAGCTGTTAACCGTGCAAAAGGAAATATAAAAGCCTTACTTGATGTCCGTCCGAATGAGGCATTGGTTTACCGTGATGGCGATTTTGTTTCAGTAAATCCCGAGACTGTTGAAATTGGCGAAAAGATTCAGGTACGTGTAGGCGAAAAAGTTCCGCTTGATGGTATTCTACTTTCTGAAAAGGGCTCTTTTAATACTGCTGCCTTGACAGGCGAAAGCAAACCCAATACTATTGCTAAAGGCGATACCGTTTTTGCCGGAAGTATCAACCTTGATGGCGTAATCGAAATCGAGACTACTAAGGAATTTAAGGATAGTTCTATTGCACGAATTCTGGATATGGTGCAGAATGCAACTGCCAGAAAATCAAAGACCGAATTGTTCATTAGAAAATTTGCTCGGATTTATACGCCTATCGTTGTATTCCTTGCCATCGGACTTACGTTCCTTCCTTACTTTTTTGTAGATGATTACGTGTTTAGGGATTGGCTGTATCGCGCATTGATATTCCTTGTGATTTCGTGTCCTTGTGCGTTGGTCATTTCTATTCCGCTGGGCTATTTTGGCGGATTGGGTGCGGCATCGCGAAACGGCATTCTGTTTAAGGGTGCATCCTTTCTTGATGCAATGACCCAAGTAAACACGGTCGTAATGGACAAAACAGGAACTGTTACTAAAGGGGTTTTTAAAATCAAGGAAATCAATTCCATCACATTTGAGGAAACCGAGTTTATGAAGTATTTGATGGCGATGGAAGAGCA
Organism: uncultured Flavobacteriaceae bacterium; assembly: GCA_947493175.1. Lineage (GTDB taxonomy): Bacteria > Bacteroidota > Bacteroidia > Flavobacteriales > Flavobacteriaceae > Pelagihabitans. The sequence continues at coordinate 330,313 of CANLQD010000005.1, forward strand.
ATCCACTCATCCTATCGCCAAGGCGATTCTCGAATATAAAGCAGACGGTTCAGATTATGAAGCGACTGATGTTTCAGAGGTTGCCGGAAAGGGTTTAAAGGGAACAGTCAACGGAAAAACCGTTTTGGTAGGAAACAAAGCTTTGATGACCTCAAATGGCATAGAAGTCCCTTCGGAAACAGATGGTATTGTAGAATCAATCGTAATGGTGTCCATAGATGGAACATTTGCAGGTTATGTTACCATTGCAGATGAATTAAAAGATGATGCGCACCAAGCCATTAAACAAATTAGAGATGCAGGGATTTCCAAGATTATAATGTTATCAGGTGATAAAAATTCTATTACACAGCAAGTTGCAAAAGAGTTAAATATCGATTGGGCGAAAGGTGGGTTGTTACCTGAAGATAAACTGAATGAGGTTGAAGAACTTAAAAAGCAACCTGAAACGAAAGTCGCATTTATTGGTGATGGTATTAATGATGCACCCGTTTTGGCAGCAAGTGGTGTAGGTATTGCGATGGGTGGTTTAGGAAGCGATGTCGCCATTGAAACAGCCGATGTAATCATACAGACCGACCAACCCAGTAAGATTGCAAGAGCGATTAAAATTGGTCGTTCAACGCGACGAATTGTCTGGCAAAATATTGCGCTTGCATTTGGTGTCAAGGTCATAGTCCTCATTCTCGGTGCAGGTGGATTAGCAACAATGTGGGAAGCTGTGTTTGCCGATGTTGGTGTTGCTTTGCTCGCTATTCTCAATGCAGTTAGATTGCAGAAAATGAAGTGGCAGGATTCTTAGAGTGCTATCTTGGCCGAAGATATAAAGGGGGTTTCAAATAAATTAGCGCTATCTTTATAAGTAGAGGAAGTCCTTAATTATGATTCACATATTCACAACAGGCGGTACAATCGAAGGGTTGGATTATACAGATGATAGTGGTATAACTTCATCCGACGTAGGGATTGAAGATTTTTTAAATAAAGCAAATGTCGATTTTGAATATATCATCGAAGGTGTCTTCAAAAAAGACAGTCGAGCCATAACAGATGATGACAGAAAGCTGTTGGTTAGCAAGATAAAGGAAACTAATGCGACTAAGATACTGATTACCCACGGTACTTTCACGATGGAAGATACCGCAAAATATATAGGAAAACTCAATTTGAACAAGACAATAGTTTTGGTTGGGTCTTTCATTTTGGGTTCATCTGCAGACACAGATGCACCTTTTAATTTAGGGTATGCAATTAGCTCATTACAGCTTCTAAAACCGGATGTTTATATTGCTATGAACGGACAAATCTTTAATTGGAACAATGTTTCCAAGAATTTAGAAACCAACAAATTTGAGCGCAATGGGAAGTAGAGTAAATGTTTGGCACATCGATACATTGGACGACTTTTTTCTATCTATTAATAGATACGTTCATAGTATTGCTTACACTCTACTTTTCCAGAAAGAAAACGCGCAGTAGTCTAAGGCGTTTTCTCTACCTCGGAATCTTGTTTGTTGCTTATAATGCTACTGGTGGTTTCTTACCAATTGACAACTTCCCAGGTCCTTTTATTTTTCAGTATATTATTACCTATGGTGTGGCAATAGCGTTGTGCGTCTATATTGTTTACTACCTCTATAAAGAATACGATATTGTTGTTTTGAAATTCAATTCATCCATAAGAAACCTTGCTATACTCGCGAGCGTGAGTTTTGTGGTATTGTTTCTAATCCCATATTTTCTGAAAGATTCCCTTAATTCTGCACGCTTTCTATTTACCATTCCTATATCTGCTGTTGCTTTTGTTTTTCTGTTTATTTTCTATCGTCGTATATCGAATCCCAGCAATCCGAATCCTTTCATAGTAAGACGAAATAAACTCTCAATGGTAAGTGTAGCAAGTATTGCCTTATTACCTATTTGCACAGTCATCGGCGATTACCAATGGATTACATTTACCGTAATGAACTTGGCTTTCTTTGCCATAACCGCCATTGAAGCAGATAGGTATTTGTACTTCATAGAAAACAATAACCGAATGTATGAAGTCTTTGCTTTAAAGAAAAAACAACGTGACGAATCGGTAGAGCGTAAAATCATTTATGAGGATTTGACCAGAAGGGAAATTGAAGTGGCTTTGTCAATTTTAAGTAATTTAAGCTACAGAAATATCGCCAAAGATTTATTCATTGCAGAAAGTACCGTATCAAAACACGCATCAAATATTTTCAAAAAAACGGGTGTAAAGAATAGGCGTGAATTTTTAAAGCGATTTCGTAAGAAAAAGTAAGTAAATTAAATTTATATAAAAGCCACTATTTGCAGTATTTAACAAATAATCCGTAGAAAAATACGGACTATTCCGTAATTATATACGGCACGTTTTCCTTGTACAATTACAAAGTAAAGCTACTTTACACAAAGTTCCCTAAAATACAACAATAAGCCACAAATTTTATGACCCGTGACTTTCATTTATATCATTTTGCAGGACTATGACAACCACCAATAAATCGTATCAACTAAATCCCATTTCTATGGTTTACAACATTAAAGTTCCTGCTTATGAATTCGCAATTACAATCAAAAAAACTATTAAAGGATCTGGATGAGTTTAAAATTCAGAATGGGAACATTTTAGAACAGGCATATCTTTCCATCAAAGCCTGTCGCAAACTATTGAGTTCTTACAAAAAAGAAATCATCGAGACGAAATTTAGGACGATTCAAGATGAAATAAATTTCTTTAAGAAGATAAAGCAGGTTCCACTTATCAAACTCATCTACTTTTCAGAAATACATTCGTTTGAAATTCAACTTCCAAAGGGCGATAAGGATGCCCAACTAAAATCGATAAAAAAGAAAATCAACAAGCTCAATCGGTTCTTCCTGTACAATATCGATTTTGGGCGTTATGTCAATTCCGGTGCTACCCATTTTGACAAGGAATACTACACCAGAGATTACCTTGAAACATTCCATATCACAACTTCTAAATTCTATTTTCAAGACCCAGAGTTTTGCACACCAAGGGATATGCTACTTGGCAAATACAAGGCGTATGACTTGTTAGTGATTTATTTGGATGAAAAAAAGCATCGTATTCGGAAAGGATTGAACGGCAAATTAAATGGTGCTAAACCAATGGAAAAGATACATTGGCCATTTTCAAACACAGATTATGTTGAACTCGTTTATGCGCTATGCTCAAAGGGATTGGGCAAACAGGACAATCAAGCCATAATGCAGGTTTCCAAAAAAATGCAACAGCTATTTGATATTGAGCCAAAGGACATCTACAAAACCTATCAGGACATCAAAAACAGAAAGAACAGCAGAACACTTTTCCTCGATGAACTTTCCACATCGCTTCTCATTGAAATGGACAAAAGCGAGGAATAACAAGCGGATTTTTCTCTTAAAAAAGACCGTACTACGGTTGACCTACGGTCTTCTGATTTTGGAAGCCGTCTTCATATAATTTGATATGATTTAGCACACCGTTTCTACTTCAGAAGCATCAAAACGCTACAAAACCCATCAAATTTCAAAATGTTAAATTTTGACCGTAGTACGGTCGTACTGGGGAATAAAATCCATTAAACCTATTCAAATTTGTAGAACGAAAGTCAAATCAGGCCAGGGACTATCATTTAAAACTCTAAACCCAGATAGTCCCTTTCCATAAAAACCGTTCTATTATGCCGACAAGTATTATTACCACAGACGACCTTCGGGAATTCAAAATGGAATTGCTCGATGACATCAAACAATTATTGACCAGACAAGCCAGCGGTAAGCTGAAGAAGTATCTCAAGTCTTCCGAGGTTATGGACTTGCTTCAGGTAAGTCCTGGCACATTGCAAAACCTTCGCATCAATGGCACATTACCATACACCAAAGTGGGTGGCATTATCTATTACGATACCGAGGAAATTCAAAAAGTGATGGATGCCAACCGTGTGCACCACGGTCTAAATTCTTAAGCGATGAACTATATAAAGCTACTTAATGCGGCTTTTGAGAAGTTCTATTTTGATGACCGCCTTAATCCAACGCATATCAGTCTGTATATGGCGCTGTTCCAAGAATGGAACAGTTGCCGCTTTATGGATGAATTCTACGTGAATCGTCGGGATTTGATGCGTTGTGCCAAGATAGGTTCTAAATCAACGTACCATAGATGTATTGTGGAACTGGATTCTTGGCAATACTTGTCTTATTTCCCTTCCAACAATCCATACAAAGGCAGCAAAATAAAGATGGCCATTATCGGGACAAGCGATGAACCGGTTGTGGGACAGTACAATCCCATTTTAGAACAGCTTGCGGAACAGTACCATTCCAGAGGTGTACCGCTTGAGGGACACCACCATCCCAAAAATGAACAGGTTGTGAACCTACACCGTCCCATAGATGGACAAGCATTGGTATCTAATACAAACAATATCAAACAAGAAAACTATATAAAACAGCCAAAGGGCTGGCAGGCCGTTTTTATTTTTTTTGAAGAAAAAGGTTTTGATGCTGATGAAGCAAAAAAATTCTATGAGCATTACCAAGCCCGAAATTGGCAAACTGGCGATGGAAAAGATATTCGGGATTGGCGAGCCGTAGCCATCAATTGGATGGACAGAACCGAAATATTCGACGAGGAAAACAAGCTAAACAAAAAACAAGCGTCCCAAATCAAGGACAACTTGCGAACCACTAAAAACAAAGATTATGGACAACCCCTCTAAAATAACCGAAGGTGGCGTGGAATATTCGCTCGGAAAATTTGATGGCAAAAGTGTACTCTACGATTTCCCAAAAATATTGATTTACCTGAATGCCAAGGGCAAACTTTTGTTTGGCGAAAAGTTTAGGATATATGACGAAGACAAAGATATTTTGTTAAAACTCTGTTCCTACTTCATCAAGGATAAAGACAACTGTGAGACTTATGGTATTGATATTGACAAAGGCATTCTACTTTCTGGACCTGTTGGCTGCGGCAAAACCAGTTTAATGAAATTATTGCGCCATTTAGTGCCTTTGCAACGTCCTTATGAGATGATTCCTTGCCGGAATGTAACCTTCAGTTTTAACCATTTAGGTTTTAAAACGGTAGAGGAATATGGTAATACCAAATTTTACTGTTTTGATGATTTGGGTGTTGAACCTTCTGGCAGATTCTACGGAAAGGATTTGAATGTGATGGGCGAAGTGCTTTTATCTCGATACGAGCTGTACCTACAAACCAAACACAAAATTAAAACACACGCCACAACAAACCTAAATGCTGAAGAATTGGAAGAACGCTACGGTAACCGAGTTCGTAGCCGAATGCGAGAACTTTTTAATTTGATTGCTTTTGATACTAAGGCTGGGGATAAAAGGAAGTAAACTTAAAGGATAGCTTTTTAGCAACAATTTTTGTTTTCTTGAATCGGTGGACAGGCGACAGTCCCATAAGAGCAAAACACACAACAATCCCCTTCTTTTGGCTTCAGAACCGTTTTGCAATTCTCACATTCATAAAAGAATTGGCAGGCCGTGGTTGGCATTTCTTCTTCTTTTTTGTGGCCACAGTTTGGACAAGTGATTTCAGATGTCGATATAGTTTCCATTATTTCTCTTTTTTATAGGTCACTTTGTAGCCAGTAGAATTAATTGCTTTCTCAATTTCCGATTCATCAATCTTGGTCTTATCAAATTCCACTACGGTGTTAGCATTTTCGTAGCTGGCTTTGACCGAAATAATTCCGTCCAACTTATTGACTTCACTTTCTACGTGTGCCTCACAACCTGCACAGGTCATTCCCTCAACGTCAAAAGTGTGCTTTTCGACATTGGATTGAGAGACATATACGATATCCTTGGTGGGTTGCGCATAAAATAGGTTGGAATAGTAAGGGAAGGTCAGCATCAATGCGGCGAATAGTGTTACGATGAACAAAAACTGTTTGGATTGCCAAAACGTTGGTTTTGCATCATCCTCGCAAGCGCAATCAATTTCTTCCTGAGTTTTCGGCCGTAGTTTCTGGTACCAGGCAAAGACCAAAACAATAATGGTCAGGCCGATAAGATAGGGTCTAAATGGCTCGACCCAAGAGAATGTAGATGCAATTCCACTTGTTCCGGCAATTAATGCCAAAACGGGTGTAATACAACATATTGATGCTGCAACTGCGGTAAAAATGCCGGTATAAGCTGCGGTATTCGAAGTTTTATTCGGTGCCATAATATAAAATGTCTAAGCTGTTTTCTTTCTTGTCGAAATTGAATTGAAAATTCCATTCAAAACATTGTCCTCACTCTTTACCAGCGAATAATATAATGTTTGCCCTTCACGTCTCGATGTAATAATTCCTGCATCCTTCATTTTTCGGATATGCTGGGATACGGCGGGAACACTCATTTCAAGAATATCGGCAATATCGCAAGGACACAATTCATTCTCTATGTTCAATAGGAATAGAATTTTCAGTCGTACCTCGCTTCCCGCGAGAGACAAAACTTTGCTTATTGCATTAAGGCTGTCCGAAGAATTCTCTATGGTTTCCTTGCATCTCGATATTTGCTTCTTGTCTGCTTCGTTCCGTGTACAAGTTATTTCCAAGCTCATCTTTTTTGATTTAAAGTGGTCACAAATATATCATTATTATATTATTTAAGCAAATACTTAAATATACTATCGGATATGTCTTTTTATAATGTGTAGATAATAAACTTAGGAAATCTAACTTCTATAGGATTTGTACAATAAAATCACTTCTGAAATAAATTGCAGTACAATGTCCTTCAAGCTCTTTGTTAACTCTAAAAAAATATCTTTCATAATTCTATTGATTTTTGAATGGATAATAATATGGATAGTGCGATGCGTTCCATATTGTTGTTATCTGAAATGTAGCTGCCTTCATCTTTATTGCTCAAAAAACCCAATTCCAATAGTATTGAGGCGCAATACTCAACAGTTTCCCGAAGTACCTGAAAGTTCGCAAACTTTACACCTCGACTTCCATAACCAATGGCTTCACAAAGGGCTCGTTCAATTTGATAGCCCATAAAAACCGATGCTTTTGAGAATTCCTTTTGTTTTCTTGAAGCATAAACCTCTATCCCTCTCGCATTTGGATTTTCAGAATGGTTGCAATGCAAGGACACAAATAACTCTGCTTTTAAGGCTTTGGCCAGCTTAGTTCTGTCCGATAAAGAAATTAGTGTATCACTATACCTGGTTAAATAAATATCCAAAGGCTTTTTCATTTCATTATTCAGCTTCAAAATGGCATTTGCAATGGACAAAACCACATCCTTTTCTTGAATGCCTTTTATGCCGATTGCACCAGAATCTTTTCCGCCGTGTCCAACGTCAATTATTATTCGCTTTTGAGCACTCGATTCTTGTCCAAAAATGAAACACATTTTTAGAACCAAAATCACAAAACTGACGTTTTTAAGCACTTTTTTCATTTTCACTTTTCGGGTTATCAACAACTTCCCTTCAAAATACCATAGGATTTGATGTCAAATAACAGCAACGGAATTCAAACAATATCAAATAATATTTTATCCACAAATATTTGATTTTCAGTTATTTATATTCAAATATATGTAAATTTCAATAAACGAAAATGAACCAAAAATTTAATCCGTTCCGTTATGAAAAAATCACTCTATTTAGCATCCATTCTTTCGCTCTTATCCACTTCGCTTTTTGCTCAAATTGGTGGTATTGAAGATTCAGTTAATGATGTTGGCGATACCATCAGAACCATATTCCCAATTTTATTAGGTGTCATCTTCTTGGTGGGCTTCCTATTTAATGCAGGACATTTCTTCGGCGAAAATGCCGACCTCAAAAAGGGGATAACCAGAGTTCTTGTGTTTGTACTTATTGCAGGTGCAGTAGTAGGCATCTTCTCTTACTTAATAGGAATCGTAGTATAGATGAAGCGGTTCGAGGTCTATAAAAACATCAGGAAACGGGCGGTCATTTTTGGGCTGCCCATTTCCCTGTTTGCCTTAATGATGGTTTCCATTTTGGCTTCGTTGCTCATCATCATCTTCTCTTTCAGCTTTGGGATAATAATAGGTGTGTTGGTATTCAATGCTTCCCTATATGTGGCTTTGACGAGAATAACCCACAATCCACAACTATTCCAAATGGCCAAAGCTTTTCCAAAAATTATCAGTAACAAAAGAAATTCTGGCTTCGATTATGAACAAGATTAACCTTTCGGCATATCAACCCATTGTAGATATTCAAGACAATATCGTATTTGCCAATAATGGTAATGTGGTCTTGTGCTATAAAGGAAATCTACCTGAAATCTATTCGTTATCTGAAAAGGATTTTGAGGATATGCACGGTGCTTGGTTTCAGGCATTAAAGTCATTACCGGTTGGTACTGTGGTTCACAAACAGGATATCTACTTGAAGAAGTCTTATTCTTCAGAACAACTTCCGAATTCAACCTTTCTGGAAAAGGCTACCCACGAACATTTTAAAGGTCGTGGGCATATCGAGCACAGCTGTTATTTGTTCTTCATCTTGACTAAAAATAAGGCGCTCAACAATCCTAAATATGTCAACCCTTTCAGAAAAGTTTCAAAGGGAATCGTACAGGAACTGGATGACAATATTAAGAGTTTCGCAAACTCGGTAAGTGATTCCGTTTCCTTCATCAACAATAGCCGAAAGATGGATTTTGTTTCGCTTAAAGCGGAAGAGATACAGCAACTGACAAGCAGTTATTTCAATGGCTTCAATGAAGGTTACGATACGGATATTTTACTTGATAAGAAAAGCGTCAATATTGGCGAAAACCATTTTGATGCCCTTGCCATCAACAGCGAACTGTGCTTTGGCGAAAGTGTACAGAGTAGCAAGACCAATGAGAAATTCACTTCTGACGATTTTGTATTTCATCAAGGGTTTATTGATGGCTTAGGGCTTACGCTAAACGAGAACCACATTGTCAATCAAATCCTATATCTCGATGACAAACAGAAGTGGCGCAAGCTACTGGATAAAAAGATTGAAGAACTCAATAAAAGTTCAAATTTCGGTTCACAGAATAAAGTGGTTTTAGGGAAAATTCAGCACATCCTTGACCAAATCAATGCCGATGATAATGCCCGAATCATTCGTGGTCATTTGAACATAGTGTATTGGGCAAAGGAAGCTAAAGAGCTCGATAAAATAACTTCAAAAATAAAGACTGAATTTAAGGAATTGGATATCATCCCCTATTATCCAAGAGGCGAAGAACGCAAGAACTATATTCTAAATAGTTACTGCTGCTTTTCATCCAACTTTTCAAACAACGATTTATATGTAACCGATTTAAAACACGCGCTCTGCCTGTTCATTAATAACACCAACTATAAAAGTGATAATACCGGAATTATCTTTAATGATCGCGAGCATAACATTCCTGTTCTCAAGGATGTTTGGGACGAAAAGAAGAAACGCATCAAGGCAAGAAACTTTGCCATTTTTGCGCCAACTGGCGAAGGCAAATCTTTTTTGGCCAATAACATCTTGCGCCAATACTTTGAAAGTGGTGTCCGTCTGGTCATCATTGATTTAGGTGGCTCTTACACCAAATTTGCAAAACTCTATCCTGAAAAATACACGGTGCTTCGCTATGAGAGCGGAAAAAACCTTGGCATCAATCCATTTTACATAAGTGATGCAAATGACTTGACACCTGAGCGACTGGAAGACCTATCCGTTTTTTTGTTTGAGTTATTTGCTTCAGATTTAAAAGTGACCAAAGCACAATCAGTATCGGTCAAAAAGATATTGCGCCATTATTACTATAGCACTTCAGAAAATCACTCGTTGGATGGTTTTTACAGCTTTATAGAAAGGAATCAGAAAGACCTTCTGAGCACCTTAAAAATCCATCCCGACTATTTCAATGTCACGAGCTTTTTGCACGTAATGTCCGAATATGTCGGCGATGGTCTATATAGTTTTCTGTTTGAGGTCAGTGAAGACCAGACCTATAAAATTGAGGACAAAAGATTGATTGTTTTTGAACTGGACGAAGTAAAGGACAATAAGGAAATCCTGTCGGTAATGCTCAAGCTAATTAAATCTGCCATCCAGAGAACCATCTGGCGTAACCGAGCCGAAAAAGGCATCATTCTTTTTGATGAGTTTGCGAAGCAATTGAAATTTGAGAACGTGTTGGAAAGCGTCGAGTTCTACTACCAAGCTATCCGTAAACAGAACGGTGCGATAGGAATAATTCTTCAGTCTATCAATCAACTTCCAAATAATTCAACTTCGGCGAGCATTCTCGAAAACACACAGGTCATTTATAGCCTGAACAATGAAAAAGGCTATGGCGAACTGGTTAAAAGGCTCAACCTATCCAGCCACGACTTGAACCAATTAAAATCCATCAAAAACAACCTTTCTGGTCCACGCAAATACACCGAAATGTTTATCAAGATAGGTAGGGAAAGTAACATCTTCCGGCTTGAAGTCCCGAAGGAAGTATATGCCGCTTATTTGACCGATGGACAGGAAAACGAAGAAATAATGAAGCTCTACAATGAGCATCACGATATGCAAAAAGCAATAATTCAATTCACATCTAAAACATAATATTATGAAATCGAAGATTCACGAATACCAAAACAAATTTTTTACAATGAGTAAAACAAAAATCAAAATTTTAGTAATGACAGTAGCCTTGACCTTATTTATGTCAGGTAATGCTACTGCACAAGGAATGCCTACTTATGACAATACCAATTTTATCAGCTTGGTAAAACAACTGATAGAATCTGGCAAGCAAACGGCTCAAATGATTAAGTCTGTAAAATTCCTGAAAGATGCAAAAGAGGCAATAGAGAAAGTATCAAGCGTTGTTGAGCAACTGAGAGCAGTTGAGGAAATTGGACAGAATAATCAGCGCCTTATCAACGTAATGCAAAATGATTTGCAGGATATTTTGAATTCGCCCTACATCAAACCCGATGAAGTTTCAAGGGTTGTGGAATCGTTTGACGCCATAGTTCAAAACTCATTGGACACGGTGGATTTTATTGATGAAGTTCTATCCAGCGATTACCTAAAAATGAGCGATGCCGAACGTGCTGAAATTCTGAAAGCAAAAGAGCAGGAATCCAAACAAATGGTTTCCAACATCACTACAAAAACCAAACGCTATCGTGACATTATTTCTTTTAGAAAAATGCAGGATAAAGTCAATAACCGAGAAACATCCTACTAAAAATGACGGCGACCATTCTCTTAGGAATAGGGCTGGAATACATCGACACCGTTTTCCAGACCATACAGGCCAGCGACTTTTCGCAATATACCATTGCAGGAATGAAAACGCTCGCTGTCCTGTTCTTTCTGGTCAATATCCTCAAAAAATATAATGAAGGCATTGCAGATAAGGATGGTTACACTTGGGGATTGAGTCCTGGCGAACTGGCAAAGAATTTTGCCATTGTCATTTTGGTCATTTTCTCAACTCAGGTCTTGGGATTTTTCGATGGAATATTAGTAGCTATTGAAGGACAATATCGAGGGACAGCACCAGCTTTATTGCCATTACAAATGCAGGACATTCCCATTGAAGAGGACGTGAGTATTATCGAGGTTGCCCAAGCTGCTATGACGCTCTTATATGAAGCCTTGGTTACACCTCTTTACGGCTTCAAAATATTTGCGTTTATCATAAGTCTTTTCCTATGGATATTGGATTTGTTCATCTATCCGCTGTTTTTGGCAGAACGCTTTTTTCTACTCGGAATAATGCAAACTTTTTTTCCTTTGGTCATTAGCCTTGCAGTCTTTGAAAAGTTCCGTTCGTTAGCTTATACATTCTTCAAGCTTTATGCGGCAGTATATATGTTAGTACCTGCTTTCTTTTTAGTAAACGTCTTTGTGAATGCACTTTATACGGAAATCAACACCAATTTTTGGGTCAACTTGTTTGGAACCGATACAGGCCAGGGCTTTTTTGCACCTGTGGTTCAGTTAGGTTCGGTTGGATTTATCGTTTTCTTGAAATTCAAACTGTATAAACGTGCGACGTCATTCACTCTCAGACTATTTACTGCCTAAGGCAGATTAAAAACAAAAATATGAAAACACCATACAAGAATATTTACAACGTCCTAAAGCTGAATCGGTTTATCGTTTTGGCAGTCGTTGCCTGTGCCTTGCTGTCCAGCACATTTTCGGTTTGGATGGTATTCAACACCAATCAAAAAGCGCTCAATAGCGCCTTTGCCATCAATACCGATGGCAGTATCATTCCGCTGAAGCTCGTGACCCAAAAGGAAAATTTTCGTGTTGAAGCTTTGTCACATTTGGATCTGTTCCATAATTACTTCTATAACATCGATGCCAGTAATTATGAACGCAACTTGGAAAAGGCGTTGTGGTTGGGCAATAGTTCTGTGGATAATCTCTACCGCCAGAAAAAAGCCGATGGTGTCTATAACAGATTGCTTCAGTATTCCTTGGTTCAAAAAGTACTGAGCATCGATTCAAGAATATCTGAAAATGACGGTTCTTATGGTTTTACGACGACTACCATTTTTGAAATCAATAGAGGCACAATCATCGACACTTACGAATTGGTTTCCACCGGAAACTTGATTATGGTTGACCGAAACTTCCCCAACAATCCACACGGACTTTTGATTACCAACTATTTCGAGAACACTTTAAAAAAACTGAACGATGAAAATTGAGAAAAACAAAATAGTATTTGCAGCGGTATTGGCCGTGATTTTCATATTCCTGATTTCCTATTCTGTAATGGTAATGGGCGATGATGAAAGTGAAACTGAAAATCTTAAGCAGACCTTAGTGCCAGATTTGGAAGAGGACCAAAAAGAGTACGATTCCAAACTGGATGCGATTAACGACTTGAAAAAAGTACGTGAAAACAATGCACCCAGCATCTACGATGAAAAACTGATTGATTCCTTGGGGTTTTACGACCCAGATTTACCAGAACGGGAAAAAGAACGTATCGTAGATAGTATCTATGAAGCTGGCAAGATTCAGTATTCAGAAAAACGATACCAGAATTTGGGACAGAGAAGAACTGCTCGCAAAGTGGCATCAACAATCGATTCTGCAGAAGTAAAACGGGAACAGAAAATTCAAGCAAAAGAATTGGGCTTGGAACATCAATTGTTCTTCGCTGCTGCACCTAAACCCAATGAAGTTTCAATAATCGGCAATACAGATGAAACTATTTACGTGGTCGTTGATGGTGACCAAGTCGTAAAAGCAAACACCAGATTACGAATGCGCCTGACCAAAACTGCTAACATTAATGGTAAAGAAATGCCAAAGAACACGCCCATATTCGGTTTTATAAGTTTTCAGCCTAATCGAGCTTTAATTGAAATTGAAAACATACAACATCATCCTACAAAGCTCAAAGCATTCGATTTGTCAGATGGCAGCGAAGGTATTTACGTCCAGAATAATTTTCGGGCAGAAGCCACCACCGAAGTCTTGGACGATATTATTGGCGACATCAACATACCTTCCGTTCCGCAAGTAGGTGGCGTAACAAAGGTGCTCAGGCGTAGCAACCGCAATGTAAAAGTTACGGTATTGAACAATTACAGATTAATCTTAAAACCGAAATTATGAAAACATTTATCTCAATTTCAATACTCGTGTTGGTTACCGCTTTCGCGAAAGCACAAAAGCAACCCATACCACTCGACACCATTTATGCTAACGAAACCAAAAATGTTGCGCTATTTTTTCCTGAACCTATACGGCAAGGCATAACTGGTTCGGATAATTTTGTTTTTACCTATAACCGTGAAAAGGAACAGTATTTTGGACTGCTTCAGGCAACCCCTGGGAAGGAAAGTAATTTGCTGGTAGTCAATAGAAATGGTTCAATTTTTTCGTATATTGTAAGGTATAAAAAACAGCTTTCTAAGCTCAATTATTTCATTCCGCTGTCAAATAGTATCGGTAATGAAAAGCCGATTGTAACAGATTCGGTTCTTGTTGAATCTTCTGAAGAACTTGTAGATAACAGCACCTATTATTACCAAAAATTCTGCTCATATCTTCTCAATAGAAAACAGCGCATAGGGCGCATCAAGAAACGGAACGAAAATATTATTTTGACCGTAGAGAACATTGTTTTTGATAAGGATGAACTCTATTTCGTTATCGAGATTGAAAATAATTCTACGTTGGACTACGATTTGAATTTCTTGAACCTGTCTATTGAAACGAGACAAAAAGGAAAAAGAAAATCGTTGCAACGACTGTATCAAGAACCGATATATAAACATAATCTGCCGTCCAAGATTAAGGAAAATGAAAGGGCTCGATTCGTTTATGTGTTGCCCAAATTTTCATTATCCGATGACCGTAGGGCAATTTTGGAATTGAATGAAAAAGATGGCGAACGTAATATAGAAATGAAATTATCGCATAGATATATCAATAACCCAAATTAGTAATGTTATGAAAAAATTAGTCATTTGCTCGCTCGTATTGTTGTTCCTTTCTTGTTCAGAAAGCACAACAAAATCCCCTTCTGAAACTGCCAAAGTTGTTGCGTCAAGCTTTTTCTCAAAAGATGAATCCGCCTTAAAAGAGCATACTACTTCTGAAGGCTATGCCAGTTTGATTACTGTACAGAATATGATGCCAGATTCTGACCAAAACATCGAGGTAAAAATTTTAGACGAAGCTATCAATGGCGAAATTGCCTGGGTAAAATACAGCACGACCTATGATGGAAAAACAGGCATTTTTAAACTGACTAAAGAAAATGGTCAATGGAAAGTGACCAGTAAAGGTCCGAGGGAAAAAGGGCCTTTTTAAAAGACTTTTTTAGTTTTCATCAAGATTGATTTCCCAATAACCTCTTGTATCGCCTTGACGCGTTAAAAAGCCTTTATTTTTGATAGCTGTAATATGTTTACCAACAGCAGATTCATTAATGCCCAAAGCTTCAGCTATTTCGTTATAAGTTATGGAAGGATTAGCAACAATAAGTTTAAGAACTTCTTTTTGTCTTTTAGTTAGAGCTTCTGTCGTATCAATTACACCACCTATTGCACCACCTATTACACCACCTTTTTGACCACCCATTAGACCACCTTCTTCAACAGCAGTTTCTTTAGCGGTAAAAGTCATTCTAAGGAAGTTATCAGAAAAACCAAAACTCTCTTTCCCATAGTGTTCCAAAATACGAGGGATGCCAGAACCTAATTGTTCAACCAGTTCTAAATCCTTAAAAATCCGCATCAGTTCTTTATTCCGTGGAACTGAAAAGCCCTCGAAAAATTCCTGTTTGCTCAATCCTTCCGGAAGACCACCTGCCGAAGTGATTTCAATTCTATCCGCAAAGATTTCAAACTTTGGGGTAATCTCATTGGTATAATCATTATGTACAAAAGCATTGATGACGGCCTCGCGCAATGCGATGGGATTCCAAAGATTGGCTTGTTGCCTTTCTTTGGCGGTTATTTTTGTGTTGGTTCGGTTTTCAACCGCAATTTTATCAATCACTTGCTTGGTGGCTTTGACCAGGCATTCGTGACCATACTCGTTGCTTTCTATCAAGTCTGTTCGGGTTTTGCCCGAATACTTGGCAACTTTGATAGAAGTGTTGTTTTTGTCTGCCAAAAGATAGCCAGCGTAATTTAATGCGCCATCTTCGGTAAGTAGTTCCAAGTTCTTTGCAAAAGCTTTACCAAGGGTATGACCCGATTCCTCGTAGTAGATTTTCAACTGGCTAAAGCTTAAATCTTGACGACCCGCTTTAATTTTGCTGATGGAATTTCGGGTACGTTTGGCAAAGAGCTCGTCAATCATTTTTTGTGGCATTGGCTCAGCAGCTGAACCTAAGCGGATAAAACAACCCTTTTCGCTCATCCCGTATTTTTTGAGATGATATGGTTTTTCTGGACCGCTCGCCACAATGATTTTAAGGATATTATTACCATCTCGTTCCTCACTCACAATATCAAAAAGACCCAAAGCTGAAGGACGGATATTGTTCTTTAACCTGTCTTTAATTTTTAATTGGTCGCCATCCGCATCAGCCAGACCGCAAGTATTCCCTTCCTTATCAATACCAATATAAATAATGCCGCCTTCACGATAGTTTAAAAAAGCAATGACCTCTTTTTCAAGTCCATCGGACAGTTCTCGTTTGTATTCTATACGGTTTGTTTCGGTCATTATTTAAGTAAAAAAATCTGGTAGTAAAGATAATGATATTAAATTGTGGGAATAGATTTGGTTTCTCACTACGCCTACTTAATGCCATATATTAATTGTCGTTGTTTAAATGCAGATTTACCACCTTCGAGAATTTCGCAACTAATTTCCCTTGTTCCCTTCCTGTCAATAGAACCTGCTTCCAAAACGTGTGATTTTACGCTTGTGCTTTTTAATGGAATTATTAATTCTGCATCGCCAAGTACGGCAATGTTAGGGTTATGGGTAACAATGATTACCTGTCTTGATTCTTTGATTTTACGTAAATTCTTAACAATCGTTTTAAATATGAATTCACTATCCAAATTATCCTCTGGTTGGTCAATTATAAGCGGCGTAGTACTTTTTGAAAGCATTAAAATTCCAAGTAAAACCGACTGTTGTTGACCTAACGACAATTGCGATATCGACTTTGTATTTCTTAATGTTTTACCCGTCACATCATCCTTATATAATCGTGTAACGGAAATTGAAGGTCTATCTTCAAATGGCAAGGCTTCAAAATCTTCGTAAGTATGGTCTTTAAGAAGTTTTTCCACGATGGTTTGAGCTTCATAATCCCCAATAAATCTTTTCCCTTCATCATCTGTCAACGCCTTCAAGGCATCATTGTCTTTGCGCATACAAATATCGACGAACTCAAATGGCGATAAATTTTTAGTGATTAGATATGCTCTTGGAACTTGGGATGTTCGCCAATCCATAGTCGTTTTTAATAACTGCTCAAATTCGTCAGAATAGTTTCCTTGGTCATATTTTACATTTATATATAATCCATCGAGCGTATTCTTAAGATTGTCGTTTATAGTTTGTCCAAATGCATTTCTGTAGTAGAAAATTCGTTGTTTTATGTCCTTTCTTTTCCCTATCAATTCTTTACGCACAGTTTGTAGTTCATTTAAAAGTTTTTTGCTGTTTTCAAGTTTTTTTACCCTATTGGTTAAATCGATAATATCTTTCGATATTTGGTTGATTTTACCCAAATCAAAAGGAATACCTTGAGCTGCCAACTCTTGCTTTTTGGCGTCCATCTGTACCTGAATTGCTTTTTCCTTGGAAGCCCAATTTTTAAGTTCTGTTCTAAGCTCTTCTACTTTTGTTCCAAGGGCTTCATTTAATTCCCCTGCCTTGAATTTAACAATAGCTGAAAAATCACTAACAATATTCTTTACTTTCTGAAAATAATCCTTACCAACGACTATTTCTTCATCTGATAATTTTTCAAAATTTTCAAAGGTTTCTTCATCATTTAAAATATCCTTATAAGTCTGAATTAGTAGCTTAAGGTCGGCAATTAAATCTTGACGTATCTGTCTTTCCTTTATTAAAGCGTTTTGGTATTTTACCAATTCCCCTGCTTTTTGCTTTTTTAAATTCTCTAATTTTTTCTGCTCGTTTTTAAGGGCTTTTTTTGTTTCATCAAGACTTAGTAATTCGAGTCTTAATTTCCTGGCATCGCTTTGGTTTTCGAGCAAATCTGTGATGATTTCTTTATCTTCGGAAATGAGTGGTTTTAAGTCTAAAAACCCATCAAGAAAATCTATCAAAACCGTTGGGTTTTCATCGCTGTGCTGTATAGTATCAGCTGTTTCGCCTTGACCATAACTTTCAATTTCAACACGTGATATTCCATTTATAGGGTCTGTTATATTCTGAGTACCATTATTCTTTTCTCTTGAAAATTCAATAGTTTGCCCAGCTTCATCAGTATATTGAAGTGTTATTTTCTGAGGCCATACATCGGAATCAACAACCTTTGAAGAAGATTGATTCCCTGATGTTTCTCGTAAAGTTTCTAATAAGGTTGATTTTCCCGCACCTCTACTGCCAATTATACAGGTTAAATTAGGACTTAGGTCTATATCCATTTCATCTAATAATCCACCTTCTATAAAAATTTTATTAAATACCGGTCGTTGCTCAGGTATTAAATCTTCCAGTCGAATTCTTGATTCGTGGCTCAACAGCGCAACCTTAAAGGCGTGGAAATTTAGTTCATCAACTTTTATCCTGGTCAACTTTTCATTTCCTTCGGCATTGGTTCCCAACTTATTTAAATTATGGGAATCTGAACCCATCAATTTAGGAAGGATTTGGTCATCATCCATTAATAAATTGTCGCGCCTCAGCCCCACAAGTCTCTTCCTATTCGCATCTTCATCGCTATTGGAATAGAAATGGAAATTTTCTTTTTTGGATATCTCAAGTCCTAAAAGGTTTGGGTGGCTAAAAATTTCTTCAATAGGCGGACCAAACCGCCCAATAGTTTTTTCAAAACCTGAATCAAGTTCGATGTGAGCTAATATGCCAACACCACTATATTGATGGGCAAAATCCAAACACTCTACGATTCCTTGTGTAGTGGTTTTCTTATCCTCACTTATATTTAATTTACCAGCGAATGACCTTAAATTTTGAAAAGTGTCGAAGTACAATAGCAAATGACCTTGCGTAGTGGTTACTTCAATTCCGGGAATGATCAAAATATCCTTATCTGCAGCGTAATTTATCGCTGTATTTGAATTAAATATCTCATTATGGTCAGTAATACTAATAATCTTCAATCCTTTCGCGATGGCGGTATCAACAATCGCCTCTGGTGTCATTGCGGTATCTTTAACATCGTAAGATCCAAATTCCCCGTATGAATGTATGTGTAAATCTGCTCTAAGAAATCTTGCCCCTTTAGTCATAAATTGCCGAATTTTTAAACTCTAATAATGCAATAAAATTAGCTTTATGCCAAAAGAAATCATTGTTTATTCTTAACAGATAAAATATTCTTTAAAAATTCACATTAAATTTCAATTAAATATCGACCTCGCCTCATCATAAACCCGCTCAAAATTATCCGCTAAATCCGCCTGAGAAAATTGCTTGGATTCTTCAGGAAGTTGCCTTTGGATTTGGGATAATTTAAACTGCACTTTCTTATCCTTACCATCAGCATAGGTAATAAACTCGCCTTGCTTTAACCGAAAGAAAACGTCTGCTCTAATCTTTGGGATTTCCTTTTCGCCCGTTGTTATTCGTGTATCAAAATCGAGATTATGGCCACGACTGATGCTTTTAGTTGGGTCTTTGATGATTTCAAAAAAGCGCTCGTAATATTTGGCAGTATCTGGGTCGTTGACCTTGCCAAAAAACTGATAGGATAGATTGCTTAAAATAGCCTTACTTGCCTTATCGCCATACATCATATCGTTCTGGATTTTATCCTGCATCACATAAATAGTAGCGATGTCATAACTTCTGAGCGTTGCCGGAATTCGGTGCATATTCAACAGGCGAATCGTTGGTGCTTCTTCCATCAAGAGGAATGACGGTTTGGAATTTCTCACGCTCATTTGTTTAGTAATGGTGTGAATGATTGTGGCAATTACTGGCGAATAGGATGTTTCATATTTTGGATTGTTTACTACCGAAATGATTGCAGGATCTTCCTCGCTATTAATATTCAATGGGACTTCGTCTGCGGATAGTGCCATAAAAATACGTTGTGTACTAATTCGTTTCAGGGCATTTGCCAAAGTGCTTTTTACACCAGCGGTCTGCCTATCCGAATCCTTACCACTAATAAAAGCATCTGCCATCGCTCTCGATGTGGTGTTGGTTTCCAAAAACTGGATAAGGCTATCTGTATCGAGCATTTGATAAATGGCTATCAAATGTGGTAGCGTACAATATTTGGGATAGTCGGTTTTCAGTTTCCAAATCAATCCACCAATCAAACCCTCAGCAGCGTCGTTAAAGAATTTTGTGGTTCCGGTTGTGCCGCTTTCCCTTTGTTCCAAAAGGTTTTCAATCAATACCCGTGACACCTCATTTACGCTTTCCTCGTTCTCTAAATAGCGTGGCGCAATAGGATTTACCCTATGGATGATTTTATCGAAGGAAATGACCTTAAACGGAATATCGCTATCCTTGAAAAGTGGATATGCCATTTCGGTCAATTCAAAATCTTTGTAATCGTGAATGATTCCGCAAAAGCCTTCTTTTTCAAAATGCTTCAAAAATCCAAAGACAACACTTTCAGTCTTCCCACTTCCGGCAGAACCAATAATGGACGCACCACGTTTGATATTATCCAATCTGAAATTTCCTTTGGTGGTCGCGAAGTTTACTTGGTATTTGCTATCGCTATTTTTCGGGCTTTCGGTTTTATGTAGAAAAACATACAGTCCTATATTAATTAGCATTAGCGGACAAACCAAATAAAGTAATATAAATATCAATTCATTTTCTTCGGACAAATAGAACACGAGAACTGAAAGCAATATGCTATTCAATACAAAAGCATATTTTGATACTCGAAACATCGCATAGAAAACGGTACTCGCCAAACCAATAATTGAAAGTGTTGTTATAAGATTGTCTATTTGCATATCCTAAATTCCTATTGAACTTGATTTGATGGCCACTTCTGCACCACGTCTTAACCTTTTGAAAATCCGAAGTGCGATTTGTGTTTGACTAACTGGAATACTTGGCACTATTGGCAGACCTGTTTTTGTTATCATTTTAAACGCCAAAGCCTTTTCATTTGCAGGTAATTTCATCAAGGCAGCGAAATAGAGATTGGGATTCTTTACAAAATCCTTTCGGGCTTTATAGGTCTCGGCAAAGTTACGTTTGTAGCCAAAAGTCTTGTCAAACGTCTTTTCAGCTTTCTCAAAAAACTTATCTCTGTCAAAACCACGTTTTACGGTTTCCCCATTCAACTTCACATCGGAAGCTTTGTATTTACTTCCGGGTGACAAACTGAACCTGTTGGACGCATCCTTTCGGCTTACGATGATATGAATATGACTTTGGTTTCCATCTTTCGCCATTCCCTGGACAATCCGTTTTCCATTTTGTTGATGTGGTGCTTGGCGTTCCAGTTTGGTAATTTCCTTTTTCATTCTTTTAATGTTCCCTTCAGCTCGCCCTTCTTGAATATTTCGGATTTCAGTTTTTAGCTGAAGTATTTTTGTGGCAAAGGGTTGGTTTTCCTTTACCTGAAAATCCGTCCCCTTAAATGTGCGTTGATGTTCAATTTTTGCATAATATTTTATGTCGTCGATATTGACAGGTCGCCCTTTGATTTCCCTATTAAATGAAGCCACGTAATCCTTCATCAGCTCGCGAGTATATCTTTTTAAATCTTCACTACTGTTCTGAAGTTTTCGCAATTCATATTTTGAAGGGCTCACGGTAATTGAATAGAATCTTGGTTCGTGTTTTTCCAATTTTGCAGTATTTCCATCTATTTCTTTGACTACTTCTTCAGCATAAATCTCATCGCCATATTGATTGAAAAAATGTTCCATTTCGTGTTGTTCCAATCCTTGGTTTTCCTTCTCTAAATAGCCAACAAAATCCGCTGAACTTTTAGAAAAGTTACCACCCATTTTTTGAGGTGTGATTGTGATGTACATAAGCTAAATTTTTAAAGTTCATTGTTGGTGTTTCGCTTTTCGCGAAAGCGTACTTCTTTCTTTTCCTCAGCATATTTTTTTTCCAAAATGAGCGGTTTCTTTATGGGTTCATCCATTATAAAAAGAGATTGCAACATTGCAACCGTAGGTTTGGTTTGTGTCTTTTCCACATCTCGCATTATGGCGATAACTGCATTGATTCTTTTGAGTAACTTAGCTTCGATGGTACGTCCAGTTGGTCCCAATTTTTCCTTTGGCGATATCTCATTGTAGAGGAAAAAATCAAGAATATTTTCCATCGCTTCTGTGTGCGTTTTGAAGTGCTTCTTGGAAAATTCCTGAAACCTTTTTGCAGTTTTCCGTTTGAACCTGATAGTGATGAATGAGTCCATTTCCTTTCGCTTTTTTAAAGATTTGACGTAAATCCATCCCTGTTTACTGGTGTTTCAAGACCATTTGACGCAAATTGCTGGATTTTTTTATCTGCCTTATTTTTAAATGCTTAAAAATCAACAGATTAAAACGAAAATAGAATATGTAACGCGGCGCAGCCCGTTACCCTCTTGCTATTCCTTTTCGTCACGCGCAAGCGTGACAAAAATCCATACAATCCAGCTAAAAAGCCGATTGCCATTTTCAGGGAAAATGATTTTCCGATATGTTATTTTTCGATGTGCAGGGTTATCGGCGAAAGTCGAAAAGTGGATAACCCTACGTAATTTTGAATGCTGAATTTCAGCGAAATAAAGATACGTTTTTTTCTTGACTATATATTAATTGCATAGAAAAACACCTCTAAAATTTAGAGGTGTTTTAAAATTATCATTGGGAAATTAGATGTTGAAAACGAAGTGATTAGTGTATAAATTCTTAATCATTTCTTCATCTATCAAACTATCATAATCTGCCCCAGTTTCGTCAACATATTTTTGGATGGATTCCCCATAAATATGTGTAACGTGTTCTCTCGAAACCTGTAAGAGTTCCTCTTGTTTTTCCTCGCTCAAATCTTGAAATTTAATGTAAATCATAACTTCAAAATTTAGTATTCACTTGGCAACATCAGCGTATCATTTACAAAAAATAACCGCAGTTCATCGAGTGGAAAATCGGTTGCTCTATAACCGTGTTTTTCTAAAATATTATCGTTGCCATCGCTGTAAACTATCTCGGCTTCGTAACCTGTAAAATCCTGCTTTTCTTCGGATAATCTTTTGAAGTCAATGGTTACAAATTCGCTTCGGTTCATCAGACTTTTTGCGATTACTGATGTGTCCGTAATGAGCCAAAAACATTCTGCTACTTCCGATAAATATTTCAATCCGTCCGTAAAACGGGTTCGCAATAATGGGATTTGATAGAACATCTCTGTTCCTGTAAAATATTGCAATCGCTCTTTTATTTCGTTAACTTGTGCTTTACTCATCGTTTCTATTTTTTAATGGAAATCGTGAATCTTCGATTTCATTGTGCATATATTTAAATGTGTGAATAATGAAAAAGAGGGCGCAACTTTCGAGAGGAACGCCCTCTTTAATTTTGAAGTTTACTTGTCGTTTTTGCTTCCAAGTAATAGGATTTCATCGGCTACTACTTCGGTAACATAGCGTTGGTTACCATCATCGGTTGTGTAGGTTCGGGTCTTTAGTTTCCCTGTAATTCCTACTTCTTTGCCTTTTTCGACAAATTTCTCAACGATTTCAGCGGTCTTACCCCAAGCTACTACGGTATGCCAGTTGGTGTCCGTTTGCTTTTCGCCTTTGCTGTCTTTGTAATACTCGTTTGTAGCAAGTGAGAAGCGGGCTACTTTCTTACCGCTTTCAAGGTTCGTAATGGTTGGCTCTTGTCCAACGTTTCCAATTAACTGTACGTGATTTCTAATAGTACTCATAATAAAATATTTAAGTGATTTATATTTCCCCTATTGATTTAAAACAGATTAAATTTTAAGGGGTGTTTGTTCTTTTCTTCTGTGCATCGCACAATGGATAGAGTGGGTTTTGTCAAGATTTTTAGCGTAAAATCAGGTGTGTTTGCGACGTAGTAAAATCCTTGGATTTTCAAGGAAGTAGAAACCTTATTTTTCACTAAAACTTGTATAGTCTTGACAAGTTCCATAAGGGCATTAGCAATTCTTTAAAACGCAGTTGCGTTTGAGCGTACCGACAGTTAAGCGAGATAAGCAGCTGTGGTTAAGTTAGAATTGGTTATGTCGTGCCTGTTTTTCGACGACCCGAAAAACAACAAAGGTTTTATCCATTATAAACCCCTTAAAATGTGTAAGACAGCGGTTTGGTTTTTAAGGATTTTCGAGTGAGGGCTCAAGAAGTCCGCACCGAAAATCCTGTCAAGAAAATCAAGCCGATGGCTTTCCGATGTAAAAGCGGACTTAATTCACGATTTTGGCTCTGGAATGTAGTGTTCCTTCCCAGTCCCGAAGTTTCGGGACGGGAAGGGTTAGCGGAATGGAAAGCTGAAATTGGGAATTGTGTCCAAGACTTGTGTAGTGAAGCTCTTTGCCCGAAGTGTAGTGGTTGCCTGCTTTTTCAGCAGGCAAGCGTGGAATGTAGGGGAATGTGCTGAGTGGATTGGAAGTAACAGTTTGTTATATATTTAGACATCCAGTTTGAGGTACTGGACAAACCTTTATTTAATTTATGCCATAGCATAGACTTCATCAAATAGCTTTTTATCCAACCGTTCTTGTTGGCCAAAGCTTTTCTTCAAAACATTATGAAGTACTGAATTAAACGCATTATAGCCCAACCAGAGATTTGGTTCTTCATTGAGCAACAAGGCTTCATAGTTCAAGATTTTGATGACCTCACGAGATTTTTTCGATGGGTCGCTGTTCTTGTCGCTACATTCATACCGGAACAATTTCGTTTTATCAAGAATCGCTTTCACAAATTCTTGTGTATCGATGATTTTAAATTCTTTCATCTTGTCGAATTTCTTGGTAATGGTGTAGAATTCATTATCCAGAAATTTATCGAATAGATTGTTCAGCCTTGGCATAATCAAGTGTGTATTATTTTTACTGTGCTTGATTGAAAACTCGATTTCTGCTTGAGAAACGTGCAGACCATTTGAACACACTTCTCTATAAAATCCAAAGTGACCAGAGGTCTTTTCACTACCGTCATAGGAATTTTTGAACCGAAGCATCGGCAGTATAAGGTCTTTATCGTTCTTGACAGTAAACTGGCTTTTGTCATCGATGATAAAGTCGGTAATAAACGACCTATCATTTTTGTTGATGGTACGTTTGTGGAAGTTCAGTTGTGCATCGGTCAGCATTTCTTCAGCTTTCTTGAAGAACAGTTGGTTCGGAATATGGCCGTAGCTGTTCGATACCACGTTGACGATTTTACCATTTGAGATAATGGCATTTTCGAGCCCTCTTCGGGATTCCATCTGTGTCAGACTTTTTAAGGATTTCATTTCTGATGGAACAAAGATTTCATCCTGTTGCAAATTTTTTAAATACATAATATTTGAATTTTAATTAGACATTATAGAGGCCGATTTTAGAGATTGACCTCAGTTTTATGTTTTTGAATTAAACATCACAGAAAAAATGATTTTTCCTTGAATGTTGATGTTTCAGTAAAGAATTTTCTAAGGACAATCTTATTCCGCCCTTTCTTCGCTCGGTAAATTCTAAGTATGTTCAACAGCGCTTTCATTGCTGCAATTGGCTGATATAGTACGTCGTCAATTACCAATAAGCAGAAAGGCAAAATTTCAATTTCTTCTTGGCCATCTTCCTTGTAATAGTATCCGCAGTCAATACAGAGATGACTACTATACATTGCGTCATTGTCGATTAACGCTTCCGAGGATTTGCAGTTTTTACATTTCATAATTGTGATTTTTAATTAAACATTTTCTGATAATACTCGGTAATAGTTGGGATGCTTATCCCTGTAATAAGCCAAGAGACTTTCGCCACTATCAACTTGGTAATTTTCTCTACTCGACTGATAATGCTTTTCAGCTTCTTGTAGCGAAATTTTAGGTTTTTTAGATACTCGTTTCATAATGATATATTTTGATTAAACAATATTTGAGCAGTACCCAAACGGAAGATAAAATCTCAGCTCAAAAGGAAACGGAATAAATAAGCGTAGGATGTTGCGTTGGTTTTATGCCGTAGTCTTTTGATGGGTGTATTTTACGAGTTTTACTTTGCGCTAACTATTGATTGATAACCCCTTCCTTGTAAATACATCTTTTAAAAAACTATCATAAAAAAGAAAAAGGGCCAGCACGAATGCCGACCCTTCTTCAAACAACAAAAGCTAATCGTTGAGTTCCTCAATTTGCTTTTCGAGAACTGTGATGCGCTCTTTCAAACGTGCTTCACGCTTGTCTCTCTTTTCGGCATATTCTTTCTCAATGCCGGCAATCTTGGATATGTAATATCCTTGCATTGCGCTGTAGAATGAAATGTTCGTCAAGTTGTTGACGTGATTGCTTTCGCCAAAATGAACTTGCTTTGTGAGCATATAGCGTATCAACTTGTGAAAGATTTCCTTTTTGAACTTCTTCTTGAAATTCTCTACCATTTCAACTTTGGTCATCTTTGAAGTGTCGCCCAAGAATTTTGAGAAATACTTCTGTTGGCTCATATAGTCCACATTGTTTTCAAAAAGCGATATCGAGAATGCGACCATTTCATCTGTGGAAAGTGTCTTCTTTGTATCGATGTATTTCGTCTCACGAATCATCTGCACAACTTCTTCAAACTGCTTGTTGTTCTCGATTTGCTTCTTCCGGATTTCCCTTTCGTTGATTTTTACGATTTGTTCTTCGGGTGTACAATCTGCCATTTTTCTGTTGGCCAATGGTGCCGAATATTCCGTAGAATCGTTCTTGGATTTTTCAACAATCTTTACAAAGATTTCCTTGTGCTGGAATGAATCGGGATGGAACACAATACCATTTTTAAACCCATCTTCTTTTGCTGAATTATATTTCACAAATTCTTCATCATAGTCCTGTTTTGCTTCTTCAAGTTCAGCTTTCAATCGTTCTTCAGAATAATCATAGTGTTGATATTCTATCTTAATATCCTGGATTGTTGGCTCAATCGGATGCTCTATAATTTCAACATCATCCAGTAGATAGACTTTCAATCCCTTCTTTTCTAATTGTGATATAATTAGCTGATTGTTTTCATCATCTGCCCAATACTGTCGTATTTCAGGAATCAATAAGATGTTCTCTTTCTTGGATTTTTCAATCAGCTTCAAGAATGATTTGCTTTTCTTGGTTTCAAAACAGGCTGCTTTCGTACAGACCATTTTACCATCGCCAAACAAATTACCTTGATTGGCTGCATTGAATGGACATTCCACACAGGACCCAGCTTTCGGAACCAATTTTTTATCGCTAACATCAAAAGATGCTTTTTCCAAGTCATAGGTCTGGTCTTTAATCATCCTATTTATTTGGTGCGCATTAAAATCCTTGCCCATCGTTTCCAACATCATCTGCTGTTCTTCCGGCTCGAAGAGTGCTATACCAACACCTAAGGAAATGGTCATTTCGCCATTGCGGACAAAGTGCTTGAAACCGTCAATCAATCCAGCCAGTTTAAGTCGCTGTCTGATGAAGTTATCTGTTCTACCTAATCGCTTGGCGATTTCAGTAGGTGCGTATTTCTCGCTTAGGTAAGCAATCGCCTCGGCTTCTTCGGTAGGCTCGACATCCTGTCTTTGCAGGTTCTCAATGATTTGAACTTCCAGAACATCATTATTCTCATAAGTCCTAACGATACAGGGTACGGTCTTTTTTCCTGCAAGCTTGCTCGCACGATATCGACGTTCGCCCATTACAATGACGTAATGGCCATTTAGTTGTCTTACCGTGATTGGTTGCAACACACCGTGCTTTTCGATACTCTCAGAAAGCTGCTTTAACGCATTTTCGTTAAAGGTCTTTCTCGGCTGTTCAAGGTCAGGCTTGATTTTACCCAATGGTAAGTTCTGAATTTGAAGTACGGATGTTTTCTTTCCGTTTACTTCATTCTTAGCAGTAGATTTCGCTCTACTGCGCTTCTTTGTGGTACTAGCTTTTGTTGTCATAATACTCAAATTTTTGATTAAACAATATTTGAGCAGAAACCAAACGGAAGATAAAATCTTGGCTCAAAAGGAAACGGAATAAATGAGTAGTGGAAGAAGTGTTGGCTTTATGCCGTAGTCTTTTGATGGAAGTATTTTACGAGTTTACCTTGCGTGTATATTGTATGATAATAAACCCCTCTAACGAAGAACGAAGGTTGAGCTAACCTAAAATTTATTAATTCTCAATAAAGAAAATTGTATTTGGTATCAAATGAAAGGATATAGTATTAAAGCCAATTCGGTTCTGAAAAAAGACAAAATGTTGTACCTATGTTGTACCCAAGGTCAAAAATCGTGAAGAAAAGCCGCATTTTTAAAATGAAAAAGCCGAAGATTTCTCTTCGGCTTTTGTACGGGCGGGGAGACTCGAACTCCCACACCTCGCGGCATCAGATCCTAAGTCTGACGTGTCTACCAATTCCACCACGCCCGCATTTTAACAATATTTTAAGAACCTATACTTGGTTAAATCCTAAGTCTGGCGTGTCTACCAATTCCACCACGCCCGCTTTTTCAATATTTTAAGAACTTTTATTAGGTTAAATCCTAAGTCTAGCGTGTCTACCAATTCCACCACGCCTGCATCAAAATATAAAACTCTTTCTGCATTTCAGTTCTCCGAAGCTTTTGCGAAGGAGAGCCCTGGCTGCATATCCCGATAAATTCGGGATGCAAATATAAATTAAAAATTCAATTTAAAAATGCATCTACTTTAAAAAGTTCTTTTAGTAAATTTAGTCTTCTGAAAATCACAACCAATGCAACAAATCAAGGAGTACCTGAAGCAGCACGAACAACGTTTTATCAATGAATTGATCGAATTGCTCAAAATCCCCTCCGTCAGTGCCGATCCCGCTTTTTCCCAAGACGTTTTCAATACCGCCGAGGCCGTAAAGACCGCTTTGGAGCAAGCCGGATGCGAAGCCGTAGAAATTTGCGATACAGAAGGATACCCTATTATTTATGCGGAAAAAATTGTCGATCCTTCCCTTCCCACGGTTCTCGTCTATGGCCATTATGACGTGCAACCCCCCGACCCCATAGATCTTTGGGATTCCCCTCCCTTCGAACCGGTCATCCAAACCACCGAACTACATCCAAAAGGCGCCATTTTCGCAAGAGGTGCCTGCGACGACAAAGGTCAAATGTACATGCATGTCAAAGCAGTGGAGTTCATGATCAAAACCGGACAATTACCGTGCAATGTAAAATTCATGATCGAGGGCGAAGAGGAAGTCGGCAGCAAAAGCTTGGCCAGTTTCGTCGATCAACATCGTGAAAAATTGGCCAATGATATTATTTTGATTTCCGATACGGGAATGATCGCGAACGATGTGCCTTCGATTACTACCGGACTTCGCGGTCTTAGCTACGTAGAAGTGGAGGTAACCGGACCTAATCGGGACTTACATTCCGGCCTCTATGGCGGTGCAGTCGCCAACCCGATCAATATTTTGGCAAAAATGATCAGCTCATTACACGATGAGCACAACCATATTACCATTCCCGGATTTTATGATAAAGTAGAAGATCTTTCCGAAGTGGAACGGGCCGAGATGGCCAAGGCCCCTTTTGATGTGAACGACTACCAAAAAGCCTTGGATATCGAATCGATCTACGGTGAAAAAGGATATACGACCAATGAAAGGAACTCCATTCGCCCTACACTAGATGTGAACGGAATTTGGGGCGGTTATACCGGCGAAGGCGCAAAGACCGTTATTGCCAGTAAGGCCTATGCCAAAATATCTATGCGACTGGTGCCCCATCAAGATTGGGAAGAAATTACGGCACTCTTCAAAACGCACTTTGAAAGCATTGCACCCAAAGGGGTACGGGTAAAAGTAACGCCGCATCACGGAGGGCAAGGGTATGTAACCCCTATCGATACGATCGGCTATCAGGCAGCTTCCAAAGCCTATGAGACCACTTTTGGCAAAAAACCCATTCCGCAACGCAGTGGTGGCAGTATTCCTATTGTAGCTCTTTTTGAAGAAGTACTAAAAAGTAAAACAATACTAATGGGTTTTGGCCTGGACAGTGACGCCATACACTCCCCTAACGAACATTTCGGGGTATGGAATTATCTCAAGGGTATTGAAACGATTCCTTATTTCTATCAGTATTTTGCCGAGATGAACGCTTAGTGGGTGGTTTCTTGGCAATAACCCCAGGGCCTTCGTCCGCCGAAATGGCTACATGAAGGCGTTACGAGCCTTGGACCCATAACAAGAACGACCCAAGGGTCGGGGTTAGTTCAACCATCCGTTTTGAAGGCGTCGTATATACGACTTGTCAAAACGGGGTTTCACTAATAAAGAAGTATGTAGCAAAAAATTAAATCTTTTTCACATACTTGGTGATGATTACGATTTGCTGCGCACCTACTTTTCCTTCGATATATTCGGCATTCTCCCGATCTAAGGAAATTCTTCGAACCGGCGTACCCTGTTTTGCAACCATACTAGACCCTTTTACCTTCAGGTCTTTGATAAGTACTACACTATCGCCATTTTCCAATACTACCCCGTTGACATCCCTATGAATAATTTTCGCACTAGCGTCCTCACCTTCTCCCGTGGCCTGCGCCCAATCGAGGATCGTATCTTCTAAATACATCATATCTAAAAGATCTTGTGGCCAGCCTTCAGATTTCAGTCTATGAAGTATACGCCATGCAACTACCTTCACCGCTGCATGTTCACTCCAAATACTATCATTGAGACAACGCCAGTGATTGGGATCTGTCGTATCAGGGTTTTCGATTTGCCCAATACAAGTCTCACAACCTAAAAGGCTACCATCAAGACCTCCGACCGAAACCGGAGGCACCTCATACACTATTAAACCATCGGTAGCCGAACATAATTCGCACCTTGACCCACTACGTTCTTTCAACTGCCCAACAATGTTCATGATAGTATTTAGATTTCTGCAAACTTATCGTTTTCGTAAAAACGACACCTAACCTGAGCCGTTATATTTTCTTAGTCTGTACTAGAACTTCTTTTTTTCCGTTCTAAATTGACCAAATCATACCTTTTGAGCTTTGAAAACGTGTGGACAGAAATTGAATTATTTTTTACTTGGTCAAGGCAAAAAATCGAGGCATAGCCTTTGCTACGTTGCTATTTTTTAACGAAGAGCAGGTAAAAAAAGAAACTATGTATTAGCACGTTTTCAAAGCTCAAATGGTATAAATAACCTACTTACCACTCATGTTGATCTCAAAGCAAAAAACCTCGCTGTTTTTTAGGTTAAGTATTTCTGTTACCGTATTCAGCGCGCTGTTTAAAATTATGCCTTCATTCTTTATTGTCCTAGGAGCTGTTGGCATGGTCATTTTTCTCAGTATTCAGTTGTATCAAAAAGAACAAATAGCACTTCTTGATTATACCAGGCTGCTATTAATCCTTTCGTTTTCAATAAATTATATATTTAGCCTGCTGGATTCACCGTACGGATATCTACTCGCATCGATTACGAAGTTAGCGCTCATCGCTTTTCTCATACTTTACATCAAAAAGATTATAGAAACCTTTCAGGATATCACGCAGAACCATAGTTTTTTGCTAAGTAGTTTTGGCCGAGAAAACCTATCCTATCTCCTAGCCGATTTGGCAACGGTCTATATTGTGATCGCCTCTTTATTCGAAATTCTTCATTGGGAAATGGGCATACTCAACGGTAAGGTGTTATTGGGCATAGGCCTTTTTTCCGCTTTGCTTTCTATTTTGGCCAGCTCGCGGGCAGTTCGACTGTAATACCATTTTGATTTTGAAAATATTTAAATAAACGACGCGGATGCCAATATCGAACCAACGGATACGTTTTTTTCTTCGAATGAGCATTTCGATCACTATTCTGGGAGCTTTGTTCAAAGTACTGCATTGGGCAGGCGCACCCATATTGTTTGTCGGGGGATGTATTGGTATTGTGGTTTTCTACAGCACACAGTTTTACCGGAAAAAGCCCAAAAGGCTGCTCGATTACTCTAAATTTTTCCTTTTACTATCTTTTTTATTCCATTATACCTTTCGGGTACTTCATTTAAGGTATGGCCATGTGTTTACCATACTTACGCAACTAGCGTTACTTGTATTTTTTATTCTTTATGTTCATGATGTCCTGTTTTCGGAACACGACCATTCAGAAAACGATGCATCGCAATTATTGCGTCGCCCTGGACGAAAAGCAATCAGCTACCTACTAAACGGTTTGGCCACCATGGGTATCATTATCGGCGCGCTGTTGAAAATTTTGCATTGGGAATTTAATTTCGTGAATGGAAATCTCCTATTATGCATCGGATTGTTGGCCGCTGCTACTTCAGTTATAATGGGTTCAACGGATACGAAAACTTAAAACCTGCCCTAATTTCCTTTTATTTTACTCTACACTTGTAGAATCAAAATATTTATTCTATGTTTGTAGAACAAATTCTAAACGTGTAGAATATGCAGTTGTCAAAATCCGAGGAAGAATTGATGAACATCCTATGGAAACAGCAAAAGGCTTTCATGAAAGACCTCTTGGAAGCCTATCCCGATCCGAAACCGGCGACCACCACAATCGCCACCTTACTTAAGCGGATGATCGATAAAGGTTTTGTCGCCTATAAAAGTTTTGGGCGCTCTCGCGAATACTATCCTTTGGTAAAGAAGAAAGACTATTTTTCGAAACACGTAAACGGACTCATCAAAAACTTTTTCAACGATAGCGCTTCCCAATTTGCTTCGTTCTTCACACAAGAGACCAATTTGAGCAAAGAAGAGTTGCAAGAGCTAAAAAGACTGATCGACAACGAAATTAAAAGAAAATAATATGTGGCTCTATCTTTTAAAATCTACGGCTTGTCTTGCTATTCTGCTGCTTTTTTACAAGCTTTTTCTCGAACGCGAGAGCATTCATGTTTTCAAGCGCTTTTACCTTTTGGGGGCCTTGGCATTTTCCATGGTCGTACCTGAACTGGTGTTCACCGAAGAGGTAGTGGTCATATACCCTTCGGTTGAAACGGAAACACCATCGGTCGTCTATGCCCACATAGACAACGTTCCTAACGTTCCACAGAAATTGGAAGCGGACATTACAGATTTCTCGCCCCTACTTTGGGGAGGCTATTTTCTGGGGCTAGCATTCTTTGGCATGCGTTTCTTTAAAAACCTTGCCCAAATCGTACGTAGGATTCAAAGCAACCCCAAGGAACGGGTCGCAGCTTTTATTCGGGTATTACTAGGCGAAAACATTCCGCCCCATACTTTTTTTAGTTATATTTTTCTCAACAAAGGCAAACTGGAATCGAACAATATTCCAGAAGAGGTGTTGTTGCATGAAGAGACCCATGCCAGACAAAAACACAGCATTGATGTACTTCTCATTGAAATTTTACAAGTCATCTTTTGGTTTAACCCCTTGATATACGTCCTTCGAAAATCCATTAAACTCAATCACGAATTTCTTGCAGACAGTGCAGTATTAAAAAAAGGTGTGGCCTCATCAACCTATCAAAACACCTTATTATCCTTTATGACCCCCGCCGGTAATCAAGCATTTATCAATGCCATCAATTATTCATCAATCAAAAAACGATTTACAGTCATGAAAAAAAACACCTCAAAACGAACAGCGTTCCTAAAAAGTTTATTGTTATTGCCATTACTCACCGTTCTATTGTTCAGCTTCACCGAAACCAAGATTGTCTACAGATCGGCAGACATAGATGAGGCAACAGTATCAGAAGTGGCCGATACAAACGATACTAAAGTCATTTCCACTTCCAAGGTAAATGATAGGGTCAAAAGAGAAGAGGTCACCGGTATGACACCACTCGTTCATCATAAAGCGGGTTTGGCCATTTCCACCATACCAAATGACATTTCAAAAGAACATCAAGAAGGAGCCTCGCCAGAAGAGCTTGTTCAATACGCTTCCTTGGCAGAAAAGTACAATGCACAACCCATAGAAAGCAGGACAGTTCCGTTAAAAGACTTACGAACGCTTGAGACCCTTTACCGAAAAATGAGTGAAGAGCAAAAGAAAAGTGCCTCGCCCTTTCCGGAATGTCAAGAGATAGAGAACCTTCATATTTACATTCAAGACAATGAACAATTGTTGGTAAATGGCGAAATGGTCAAGCTCGATGAAATCGCTGTCCTTTTGACAAAATTCAATGCACAAATAACACGAGCAGCACGACAGAACAAGGTACGATCCTATATCAAGGCTGAGAAAAACACTCCTGTGAGTACCCTGGAAAAAATCGAGGCAGCTTTAACGTCTTACGGAGTAGCCACCATTGACATTATGGGGCCAAAGGAAAAGACGGGCAGCAGATTGCAGCAAAGTGGCGCCAGACAATCCGAAGAAAAAGAGCTATTTGTTATCATAGCCGATCAAAAGATTACCCTCAACGGCAAGTCGGTTACGCTGGAAAGATTTGCCAAGGAGGTAGATGCGTTGACAGCGGAGTGGGAAGAGACCGATTATACAAGCGCCTCTACCCAAGTACAAATTCGAAACGCATCGAGCAACTTCTTAAAAAAAGTGGATCGGGAATTCAAGAAAACCCATTTTTCCAAAGCAAACGGTGGTACTGGTCTTGTTCCACCCCCTCCACCACCTCCTACAAGTCCGCAAATAGAAAACCACATTGCCCTACATCCCCCTACTCCTCCAGTGGCGGTTAGCGCAGCTGTTGTCGAGGAAGTCGTTGAAAACCAAGAAGTTCATTCAGTTCAAGAGGTAGTTGAACATCAGGAAGCCCATGCGGTTCAAGAGATCGTTGAAAATCAGGTAGTACACTCAGTTCAAGAGGTCTTTTCAGAACCGGTGCCGGTAGCCCCTCCTGTATTCACTGATACGAATGATGAAAGGGAGGATTATCTTAAAAATCCACCCGCTCCCCCAGAACCACAATCCCCTTTGGACCATGTCATCGAAATGGCAAAAGAGGGCGCTACTTTTTATTACGAGGGAAAAGAAATCTCCTCTGACAAGGCCGTTGAACTCCTCAAAAAGAACCACAACCTCAACATCGATTCCAGAGGTGCCGGCAGCAAAAACCCCGTGGTACGAATATCGCGCCATCCGATTAAGATCTGAATGGTTCAGGAACCTTCAAAAAAGATAGTGCCCATCCAAATTATCGGAGAGATCCATCCCCGGATTTCAAAAACCATAGGAGTGCATATTTATAGTAAAACATAAAAACTATATGCCGTTTGCCATGATATAATGTTAAAGCCCTTCATTTCGAGGGCTTTTTTTGTAACATCATGGCCCTAACGGAAGTCTAATAAAACAGTTATTCATCAATCCAGCCCAAAAATCCATGCTACAGCGCTTCTTTATTCTTTGCTCAGGGGCAGACGCCACTCTTTTAAAAACCTGTTCCGAAGGGGAACAGAACAAATATGCCGGTATCGGCGCCACCGTTTTTTTTACGGCGGTCATGGCCTTTATTGCCAGCAGCTATGCCCTTTACACTGTTTTTGACAACATATATATAGCCATCTTATTTGGTATGATCTGGGGACTATTGATTTTTAACCTTGATAGGTTCATCGTCTCCACCATCAAAAAAAACACCAGTTTCGGCAACGAACTGTCACAAGCGGCCCCCAGAATTGTTTTGGCCATTATCATTGCCGTGGTGATTTCCAAACCGTTGGAAATGAAAATTTTTGAAAAGGAAATCAATCAGGTCCTATTGGAACAAAAAAACGAGCTCACGCTGGCCAATAAACAACAATTGGCTTTGCAATACACACCGCAGGTTGAAAAACTGAATCAGGATATTGCAGCCCTTAAAGGAGAAATTACAGGTAAAGAAGCCGAGACCAATGCACTGTATGATACTTATATTTCGGAGGCAGAGGGTAGGGCCGGCACGATGTTATTGGGCAAGGGCCCCGTTTATGCCGAAAAAAGGGAAAAACACGACGCTTCCTTGGCCGAACTGCAACTACTCAAGGAGGCAAATACCCAGAAAATAAAGGATATTGAAGCACAGATCGCCAATTTAAATACGGAATATACCGAGGTCGTTAAAAATTCCCAGCCCATTATTGACGGTTTCGACGGACTCATGGCACGTATCAATGCGCTGGGGGAACTGCCTTGGTTTCCCTCTTTCTTTATTTTTCTATTGTTCTTAGCCATTGAGACTTCACCTATTATCGCCAAATTATTAGCACCCAAAGGGGAATACGACCTCAAGTTGGAAGATCAGGAATCTGCCATCAAAACCTGGATACTGCAAAAGGTAGGGGAACGCAAAAAGATCTTGGTAACAGATACCGAACTAAATGAAAAAATCTACGGGGAAATCGCCGAGGAAGAGGCAGTATACGCCTATAAAAAGCAAAAAGCGGAAGAACTAATGCAGCTTCAGGCCGATGCCTTTCATGATATGCAGGTGAAACAATTATGACGCGTGGAAGAATCTACTGCAAGTTCAAAATGGTTTGAAGGTCGATCGCCTTCTTCTAACAGGAAAATACAGCATGTGGCAACTCCCATTAAAACAGATGCCTTTTGTTTTTTATCCTCTTCACCAAGTTAAAAACAAATCATGGATTCGAATCCGTTAAGAACTAAACCAAAAGATACCAGCGTTTCGACTAGCCCTATACGATAGTGGTGTTCCTTTGTTTTTTCTATAACATCTACTACTGCACCACCTTCACCAACACCACCCAATCTTGTTTTTCCGAACCGGGAGGCAGCCCCAACGCCGCTTTTGCACCACCTTGAATCTTTTTAACGCTACCGGTCTGTAATTCCCCACCTTGCAAGGGATCGAACCATTGCACCGTGAATTCGCCCTGAACGGAACTTAAATCAATACGATATTCTTTGGAATCTGGCAGGTAAACGGCATATACGGTTCCTGGTTTTCTAAAACAGTAAGCATCTTTGGAATTGATCAACGAATGCTCGGGTTCCATTTCCCAATACGGTAAATGGTTTTCAAAAAAGTTCATGGCATGGTGGGTAAGTTCCCATAGGCGATCGGTAGTACGCCAATCCTCCGTGTTTAGATCGTTGTATTTGTTTCGGGCCCCATAGTACCATTCTACCCCTGCAGCACCGGATAAAAGAGTTCCCCAGAGTACATACCTTCTTAAAGTATCATGCTCGGGAGTAACACTGTCAGGGACAGCACCTGTATGCCACATGCCTATTTCATCCATGGTGATCATCCAATCATGACCGGTTTCCTTAGCCCTTTTTTTCCAAGTCTCCACTACTTCTGTGGCCCCTTCCCGCTTATCGACCTGAAGGGAGAGCCCATCCAAGGCCTTAAACCCAACTATCGAATCGAGCACATCGCTACGGGCCGGTTCATGGGAATGGGTATGCAACAAAATTGGGTGATTATAGGGGTCTATATCATTTAGAAAGGTCGTCATTGCCTTTCGTTGTGCATCGTTCTGCGCTATGGGTGTAAAATCGGCAGGACCGTTCTCCTCCCCTAAATTGAATTTTAGCGCCAAATGATGTCCAAAACGAGCCATCAACTCCCTCAAATAGAGCTGTCGCATGGCTCCAGTATCTCCCCCATCGAGCATGGTCTCATTTTCTGTTTCCTGCAATACCATGTGCAACAACAAACCTTTCGACTGCATGTGTTGAAATACGATTTCCCATTGGGCCAGTTTGCTTACATCAAAACGGGTGAAATCATCCGGGTCGGCATAGGGCCAAACATCCTTTCCATCTCCCAGGATATTCATCGACAGGAAGTAGACGGCATTCATTCCTTTGGACGAGAGGTAGTTCAACGCACCTATCAATCCTTTTCCCTTCCCATTCTGCCAAGTGGGGTCACCTTCTTTCCAATCACCGACATGCGGTGCGTAGGCATGAATGGTATCGTTGGTTTTCGCCTCGCCCTCCGAAGTGGAAATCTGCATGCGGTAGGTACCGTCAAAATCCGAATACGCCAACAGGTTTTCGGGGCTATCAGCACCTCCTTTTAACCAATAATCCCCTGAATCCTTAAATCGAAAATACCCG
The DNA here is from genome assembly GCA_947493175.1 of uncultured Flavobacteriaceae bacterium. Lineage (GTDB taxonomy): Bacteria > Bacteroidota > Bacteroidia > Flavobacteriales > Flavobacteriaceae > Pelagihabitans. Next base: position 368,136 of record CANLQD010000005.1, read on the forward strand.
TTCGAGGTGATGAGCCGTCCGTTTGCTCGAAAGTCTGGTGCTTTCTTATCAGAGGCCACGACCAAAAAAGCTCCGCTAGCATTCGTAATCTCTACAGGCTCCCCCATTCCCACTTCCTCTGTAAGCGCAATGGAATCTCCCTTTTTTAGTTGTGCGGTATACGTCCACTCCCCTACCTGATCCGGTGTGAAGCGTACTCGCCATACATTGCCCGAGTCGGCACTGGTTTCGGCGGCATCCCCATCTGCGGCGTAAAAACCACGAACGGTCAGGTCTGAACCTGCGTGCTTGAATTCAACCTGTAGCCGATAATCCAAAAATGGGTTTACCGTCGCCTTTTCAGAAGTCTGTGGACCCTCAAAATCAAGGGTTATCGTATGCCATTGTTGGTATTCCTGTAAGGGAATCTCCTTTTTCTTTTCAGCGCAAGAGCCAATGAGAAGTGCCAGCAATACGTATCTATACAATTGATATACTTTCAAAATATGTTGGTTTAAGTTGATTTTAAATTGTGAAAACTTACGAAGCAGACCCAAGATAAGATACTTACCTCAATGATCCGTTGATACAAACCCTTTAAAGATCCGTCCCCATCTGCAAATAAAAGTACAACAAAAGAGAATGCGATACCACCTGCGACGAGCGAGAACATAGCCAATTTTTGATGGTCTTTTTCTTTTTGAAATAAGAATCCGATGCTTGCTATACAAAAAGGCACTATCATATACGTTAGGGTTCCGGTTAGCTGATGCACTATTTGCGAGATACTCGGATTTCCTTCCGCAGTAACACATCCTATATCACAAGGAAAATATCCCGTTATCATGGTGCCCAAACCGTAAAAGATGGCGAACATGACAAAAGCTGTTTTTAGTGGTTTTGACTTTGCTAAGGCCATGGAAGCAAGAAAGCCAAAAAGCGCTAGGAACACGCCACTTATCACATACGCATATTGAAGAAATACAGCGTTTGGCATTCCTGTAGCATAGCTCTCACTGATAAATTGACTCCATTGACTATAGCCTTCTAAGCCGAAAGTACCATAGACTGCGGCAAAAACGAAGATAACAGCACCCAATAAGCCAACCACGGATATAATTATTCTCATTGTTCAAATATATCAATTACCCCAAATTCGTATCCAGAGGGCAGAAAGTAACCGTTTGGCATCGGTATCGTATTTGGGTGTTTCTAGAATCATTACACCGCCATTCGTTTTTTGCAGTTCGTAGCTAAAGACGAAGCGGGTCTCTTCAGAATCCAGGCTTAGCAAGCCAAATCGCAAATCGTTCAAAAACAACTGGTCATCCCTTTTTGTAACGGTATACCAATTCTCGGTAATATTTATCAAACGCTTTACCTTCTGATGGGTACGGAGGTCCCCAAGCCATTCGTGATTTTTAGGGTAGCGAATAAATTGTATTTCCCCCGAATCGAAAAAAGAATAGTTACCGATCAAATACGCATCCCCAGTATCTATATTAGCGGTCCATAAGATACTGTTCATGGGGGTCGGCCGCGTATCTATCTGTTGGTAGGCAATTCCCTGCCGTTCTAGACTTTTGGTAAATTGCCGGTACGAAATACCTTTTAACACTAACGTCAATACAAGGTAGGCGCTACTCATAATGATTCCTAGTGTATTGTACTTTTTCCTTTTTGGAGCGGTTCTTTTTTGAAGCATTGCCAATACAAGGCATATTAGAAACGGAATTGTATACAACGGATCGATCACAAAAACACTCTGAAAGGCCAAACGCACGTCAAAAGGCCAAAAGAGTTGTGTGCCCCATGTGGTGAAGGCGTCCAAGACCGGATGGGTAAACAGCCCCCAAAAGAAAAGCCATGACCAATCTTTCCAACTGGCTTCTTGTTTTCTTTCGAGCTTCCAAACCAACCATCCCAAAAGGGGTGCAAGTAGGATGCTGAAAACGATGGAGTGACTGAAACCGCGATGCCATTCAATGGCCGTTACAGTATCGGTCACATACCTTACTAGCACATCCAAATCGGGAATAGTCCCTGCAATGGCGCCATACAATGGAGCTTTGTTCCCAACCTTTTTACCTAGGACCGCTTCGCCAACGGCGGCTCCTAATACAATTTGTGTTAATGAATCCATTTGTCGAGTTCAAGGTTCAAGGTTCAAGGTTCAAGGTTCAAGGTTCAAGGTTCAAGGTTCAAGGTTCAAGGTTCAAGGTTCAAG
>CANLQD010000006.1 GCA_947493175.1 uncultured Flavobacteriaceae bacterium
GGACTGGTAGACCAGAGCAACAACGGACAGTTCGTGCTCACCACCGCCGGCGGGTGCGCGACCGTCGTTACACTTAAAGTACTGGGAACTTGCGACCCCGGAGAAACGGAGATTACCCCAGAGTACAACATTAATGGTGTATGGTGTAGCAATACTTCGAACTGTGAGACTGAAATAACTATAAATGAAGGCGATGACTTAAGACTAAGTATTGAACCAGAAAATATTGCCTTTACCATCACAACCCCAAATGGAGCCGAATTTATAGGAGATGAAACCTTTAGTTCAGTGAGCACAGATCAATCCGGAAGGTATACTTTTATCTCAGAAGAGGGATGTAGCACCACACTAGATGTTACCATAAATCCCGTAGATTGTGCCTCTCTTGGGTTAGCGTCCGAATACCAGGTCAATGGTGGTAGTTTCATAACTGGCGAATCTGAAATAACGGTAGACTCGGGAAGTACCTTAAGACTAAGTATTATACCTAACGGGACACCCTTTAGCATTTCTTCCGATGCTACCAATGGCAATAACAAACCAATCAACACAAGCGACTTAACATTGACCAATCTGAGCCCTGACGATGAAGGACTATATACCTTTACGACAGCTACTGGATGCGAGGTTACTTTACAGGTAAATGTAAATGTGGTAGACTGTGCTTCTTCAGGTCTTCAAAGTGAATACCGTGTTAATAATACCGGTAGTTACACAGAGGGAGCTACAGAAGTAACGGTAAATGCAGGAAACACGTTGACCCTGAGCATTGTTCCCAATGGAGTTCCTTTTAGCATCTCCTCTACCTCAGTAAACAATAATAGTAAACCACTTGATTCATCAGACCTAGATATTACCAATATTCAAGAAGACGATGCAGGACTCTATACCTTTACCACCGCTGCAGGCTGTGAAGTAACAATAGACGTTGTGGTGAATGTGGTAGACTGTTCGACTTTTAACCTTCAAACGGAATATCAAATCAACAATTCGGGTCCTTTTATCGAAGGAGCCTCTGAAGTGACCGTGGAACTCGGAAGCGCTCTCAGGTTAAGTGTTGTGCCGAATACGGCTCTTTTTAGCATTTCGTCTACTTCAGCAAACAATAACGATAAACCCCTAAACGGGACCGACCTTGAGTTGACCAACATTACTGCAGATGATGCCGGTTTATATACCTTTACGACTGCGGAAGGCTGTGAAGTAACCTTGGATGTTATCATTAACCAGGTAGATTGTAGCACATTTGGTCTAGAGACAGAATATCGCTTGAACGATACCGGAGCGTATACAACCGGAGAAAGCCAAGTAACAATCGATTTTGGCAGTACCATTAGGTTGAGCATTATCCCAAATGGAGTACCTTATGGCATTACTTCCAATTCGGCGAACGGAAATGAAAAGTCTTTGAGTTTGGAAGATTTGATTTTGACAAATGTCACCACTGCCGATACAGGCCTATATACTTTTACCACCGGAGCTGGATGCGAGGTAACTTTGGAAGTATTTGTAAATTGTCCGAGTGGGCCTTTTACACCAGAATATACCATTGACGTCGTTTCGGATAGCCGGGAAGATGTTATCATCGTGGATCAAGGTATTAATGTATCGCTAAGCACCGTTGAAAAAAATGTAGCTTTTGATATCACCGACCCGAATGGATTTACCACCACGGGTGATTTAGACCTCGGCCCCATTACCTTGGCACAGGCAGGCCTGTATACATTTACATCTATAGAGGGTTGCACCGCCACTTTGACCATCGTTGTAACCAACCCATGTACGCCAGGCTCCTTCACCCCGGAATATACCATTGATGGGGAAGTTGGTAGTGAATTGTCTAGCCTTACCATTGATTTGGGATCGCAGGTGAGTTTAGATGTGGTACAGGATGTGACCTCTTTCACTATTACGCTTCCCGATGGCGGTGTGGTGAATGGAGCTTACGATTTGGGAGCCATCACCCTTGAGCAAGAAGGTTCTTATGTCTTCACCTTTCTACCGGGATGTACTTCCGTTTTGGAAATTTTTGTGGAAGATCCCTGTACACCGGAAAGATTTGCCCCTGAATATACTGTGGACGGTGTTGTGGGAAGCGGTGAAAGCATTATCACAGTGGATGAAGGAACTCCTGTTTCCCTGGGATTATTACAAGATGGTGTGGACTTCACTTTAACCGCCCCGGACAACTCGACCATTACGAACGATGATTTGGATCTTGGGGCCATTATCCCTTCTCAGGCGGGGACGTACATATTTACATCTCCTAAAGGGTGTGAAGTTGCGTTAACGATCAACGTAACAGCGATCGACCCATGCCCAGATGGAAGTTTCACATCGCAATATACTATTGATGGTCAAATAGATAGCGGAGCGGCTACCATAACAGTTGAAGAAGGAACCCCTCTGATTCTGGGAATCATACAGGATGTGGATTATACGATTACGTTACCTGACGGCTCTACCAATAATGGAGCCTTGGATTTGGGCGATAGCACAACGGACCAAGAAGGAACATATGTATTTACTTCATCTAGTGGGTGTACCACCCAACTAGAAATCAATATCGATGAAGTTATTATTCCCCCTGTAGACCCTGAAGCTACTTTGGAAGATGTTAGGGTGTTCCCTAACCCAACAACGGATGGTACTGTTACCTTTGGCCTTGAGAATTACATGGACGAAAGAATATTCCTTACATTCTACGACATCTATGGCAAACAGATATTTCGTAAATCGATACCGGAAAATCATGCCACTGAAGTTACTATTGACGTTTCCGTTCTAAGTGTAGGCATTTACATTGTTGAAATCAGAAGAAGTTCAGCAGATGAAAATGCCTTAAAAAAAGTACTTAAAAGAAGATAAATAGCAAGTTTGTATTCGCAAAAACCCTATCACTTAAACGGATAGGGTTTTTTTATTGGTTTCAAATTTTAGGGCAAGTACCTTAGATTTACAAATAACATACGGATATTTGTAGCAAAACGAAGAAAGTGAAGGTATTGGTTACGGGGGCGGCCGGTTTTATTGGATTTCATGTTACAAGAAAGCTACTGAAAAATGGACATGAGGTAGTTGGGATCGACAATATCAATGATTACTATGATATCGAGTTAAAATATGCACGCTTACAAGAATTAGGGATTCCTAAAGAGGAAGCGAGTATTTTTAACAAGGAGAGTATTGGAGCTCTATTTTCCAAGAGCTTCAAATTCGTGCGTTTGTCATTGGAGGAACGCGAAATACTTCCCGCACTTTTCAAAAGGGAATGCTTCGATGTAGTATGCCATTTAGCGGCCCAGGCGGGCGTTCGTTATAGTCTGGAAAACCCAGAGGCTTATATCGATAGTAATATCGTTGGGTTTTTAAATATCTTGGAATGCTGCAGACATCATAACATTCAGCACTTGATTTACGCAAGCAGCTCCAGTGTTTATGGGTCCAACAAAAAAATTCCGTTTGAAACCTCCGATAATGTTGACCATCCCATAAGTCTTTATGCAGCTACTAAGAAGAGTAATGAATTAATGGCGCACACCTATAGTCATTTATACAACCTTACAACGACTGGTCTGCGTTTTTTCACTGTTTATGGTCCTTGGGGAAGGCCTGATATGGCCATGTTTCTTTTTGCCGATGCTATCTTGAACAATAGGCCTATCGATGTTTTTAACAACGGAAATATGGAAAGGGATTTCACCTATATTGACGATATTGTTGAAGGGGTTGTACGCATTGTGGAAAATAGAAAAGAAAAAAAACTACCTGCTTATAAAATTTATAATATTGGAAACAACGATTCGGTCAAATTAATGGATTTTATACAGGCTTTGGAAAAACAATTGGGAAGGGTCGCCAAGAAAAACATGTTGCCCATGCAGCCGGGCGATGTTGAAAAAACCTGGGCCAATGTTGAAGGACTTATAAATGACTATAGGTATCGGCCAAATACCCCTATTGAACAGGGAATTACCTCATTTGTCTCGTGGTATCGGAAGTACTATAGAATTGATAGCGGACGGTAATTATTCAGCAAGCCGTTTTCAAACTATACTTTATCGGTGAAAGCTACTTACGGGCGGTGAAAATTGGTAATTTTATATTCTTTTAGCCATCTTTGCAGCTTCAAATTGAGAACCATGAAGCAGTCGTTATTCGGGCTCGACCCAAACCATAGAATTCTTGTGACGGGAGGAGCAGGTTTTATAGGTTCCAATTTATGTGATGCACTTTTGGCAAATGGCAATAAGGTGGTATGCCTGGATAATTATGCAACGGGAAAAAAAAAGAATATTGCCCATTTGCTTTCCAATAAGAATTTTACACTTATAGAAGGAGACATCAGAAACCTGAAAGATTGTGAAACGGCTGTTGAAAATATCGACTATGTATTGCACCAAGCTGCCTTGGGGTCGGTTCCCAGGTCGATCAACGATCCTGTTACCAGTAACGAGGTAAACATATCCGGGTTTCTAAATATGCTGGTCGCCGCAAGGGATGCCAAAGTAAAACGCTTTGTGTATGCGGCCAGTTCCTCGACATACGGAGATTCCCAAGAACTCCCTAAAATAGAAGATCGTATTGGCAGTCCACTATCTCCCTATGCAATTACCAAATATGTAAATGAACTGTATGCTTCCATTTTTAGTAGCACGTACGGACTTGAAACCATAGGTCTTCGGTATTTTAATGTTTTTGGAAGAAAACAAGATCCAAAAGGGGCCTATGCCGCGGTAATACCCAAATTCGTAATGCAGTTGATGAGACATGAATCGCCAACAATTAATGGAGATGGTACATATTCAAGAGATTTCACCTATATAGACAATGTTATCCAAATGAATGTACTTGCAATGCAAGTGAACAATAAAGAAGCTGTTAACACGGTTTACAACGTGGCATATGGCGGGCGTACAAGCTTGAACGAATTGGTTGTACTATTAAAAAAGTATTTATCGGCTTTTGATAGTGAAATCAATCAAATCGAGATAAGCTATGGCCCTACTAGGATAGGGGACGTACCCCATTCATTGGCTTCCATAGAAAAAGCAAAAAAACTTTTAGGCTATCAACCTAAGTTCGGCATTGCGTCCGGTCTAAAGGAAGCCGTGAACTGGTATTGGAAAAATTTAAAATAATTAAAGAATGAACTTAACTGTAATTGGAACCGGTTATGTAGGACTGGTAAGTGGAACTTGTTTCGCCGAAATGGGAAACACCGTAACCTGTATCGATGTCGACACGAACAAAATCGAGAATCTCAAAAAAGGGATTATCCCGATTTACGAACCAGGACTTGAAGCCATGGTCAGTCGTAATGTAAAAAACAAAACCCTTTATTTTAGTACCGATCTGTCGAATAACTTGGACAAATGCGATATTGCATTCATCGCAGTAGGCACACCTATGGGCGACGATGGCTCTGCCGACCTGCAATATGTATTGCAAGTAGCCAAAGAGATAGGCGAAAGCATGACCCATCCTTTAATTATAGTTGATAAATCAACCGTACCTGTAGGTACCGCTGATAAGGTAAGGGCCACGATACGGCAAGAGCTAGAGAAAAGGGGGCTTTCTATGGATTTCGATGTGGTTTCAAATCCAGAATTTCTAAAGGAGGGCGATGCCATCAATGATTTCATGAAACCAGATCGTGTAGTAGTTGGCTCCGACAATGAAGAAGCTACCGATAAAATGAGGGCACTCTACTCCCCTTTCTTTAGGAGTAGTATGGATAGGTTGATTACGATGGATGTGCGTTCCGCTGAAATGACCAAGTATGTGGCCAATGCCATGTTGGCAACTAAAATCTCGTTTATGAATGAAATTGCCAATATTTGTGAACTGGTAGGTGCCGATGTGAACAAAGTTCGTGTGGGAATTGGTTCGGACAGTAGAATTGGGTATAGTTTCATTTATCCAGGAAGTGGTTATGGGGGCTCTTGCTTTCCAAAGGACGTAAAGGCTTTGAAAAAAACTGCGGAAGAACATGGCTATACGGCAAAATTAATCAGCTCGGTCGAAGATGTGAACAACAAGCAGAAATTGGTCATTGCACACAAGGTAGTAAATAGGTTCGGCGAGGATTTAAATGGAAAGACCTTTGCGGTATGGGGATTGGCATTTAAACCCGAAACGGATGATATGCGTGAGGCCCCGGCGATTTATATTATTAATGAACTTTGCAAGCGAGGAGCGAAAATTAATGCTTACGACCCAAAAGCTATGGATGAAGCAAAACATTTTTACTTAAAGGACGAAGAGAACGTATCCTATTTCAATTCGAAATATGAAACGCTACAAGATGCCGATGCGATGATTCTACTAACAGAATGGAAGGAGTTCCGATCTCCTGATTTCGAGGAATTAAAAGTACAACTAAAACAACCTATCATCTTTGACGGAAGAAACCAATACAATCATGAGCGTATGGTTAAAAAAGGATTCGAATACTTCCAAATAGGGAAAAAGTAATAGTGTCGTTATGAGAGCGGTGACCACAAGAACCGCTCTCATAACTTTTCTTCAAGACCTGCGGCATTGCAATATGCATATATCTTTGCCGTTAGACCTCAAACAGAATAGGACTCTGGTAAAAAGTTTGAACTAAGGCTTGCCCTTTTTGAACTCTGTGCCACAAAATACATGATGTGTTCCAACTTCCATGCACAGATTACTTGATCCCTTCTAATTAATAAATCTTCCTTGTTCAACTTAGAGCCATCACTGATATGGCAACCTCTTTCACCGGTAGCACATGACTGATAACCGGTATCAAAAACCAAATCGAACGCCATTTTGTTGAAATCAAAGAAACGACCATATGGATAGGCAAAATGATCAACATAGCCACATTGCCGTTTTAAAACTTCTTTGCAAGCCATTAAATCTTCTTTAATCTCGGCAGCGTTCATCTTCGAAATACGATCATGCTTCATCGTATGCGCCCCTATTTCATGACCTCGTTTTTGCAAATCGGCAACATCTTCCCAATCCATCATTTCAATAGGAGGCATTTTCAGTTTTTGTTCACAAAAGTTGGCGATCCAATTGGTATCGGAGACCCCAATGCTAGAGGGGTTGATAAAGAAGCATGCCTTTGCTCCAAAGCGATCTAAAACTTCAGCGGCCTTTAGATTGTTTTTAAAGCCATCATCGGAACTCCATGATATATAAGGCTTGTCAACATTTCCTGACACAACTCGCTCGACCGCTTCGGAATACGAGATAAACGTATGATGCTTGGACAGTTGCAGAAGTACCTTTTCAAAATTACCAACCTCATCTTCAAAAATGTGATGTATGAACAAAAAATGTACTCTGGGTCGCCGGTACCATTTTTCAACGTCCAGTAGTGTATTCCGAACTGACAGGACATCTAGCGCCAGATTTCTAGCAATACCCCTGAATGAGCTGCCATGATACTTTTTCACCTCTCTAAATGTATTCGTATAACACATTGAATTAAATTATAAGTATAAATGATCGAAACAAAATGAGTATGGGCATACCACCCACTATAAACAATTACTCAAAAATAACCGTATTCTTTGAAATCGAACGAACCCTTTAAAAAATTGCTAAAAACTCTTTAAACGTTAACAAATGTTAAAAAAAAGTGTATTTTATCGAATAAATTAACCGTTGAACATCCATCTTATGAGATTGCGTCGTATTTTGCCAAGTATGAAGTATTTAAGTTGCACTTCATCGAAAAGTTAAAGGCATTTTGTCGAAAAAATTTGTTTTTATTCAAAGTATAACAAAATATATTTCATTTTTGTTATCCCAAATGTTACTAAATAAAAATTAACCTGTTTAACCTACTATTAATTATGGTCCCTACCCTAAAAGTCAATAAGTTGACAGTACTTCTTGTTGTTTTTTCGTTTCTCTTTTCCTGCAGCAAGGATACTGACCTATTAGATGACTACTCTGCTACAGAAAATGTTGACATTCTAGACGGTCGCAACTTTATTAAAGATGATATTTATAGTACCGACGGTAATAGTAGTATTGTGTTAGATGTACTATCCAATGATTCCTTCCCGGATATTGACAAAGTTCGAATTGTCAGAATTTCAAATCCTTCTCTAGGTATTGTTGAAATTGTGGATGATAAGACCATTGTTTATACACCTGTCGGCGTCAATAACGAATCTTCCAATAATACGGAAAGCAACGAAACCACCGAGGAGCCGAATGATACCACCGACACTTCCGAAGAAAATACTTCCGATTCAGGAAATACACAAACGAACGAGGAAAGCACCGAGAATACCGAACAGACAAATGAGGAAGGACAGGCCGATACTACCGAAGCGACCACCGATACCTTTAGCTATACGGCAGAGGCCACCAATGAAGACGGAAACACCACCACGGAAGAGGGTTCAGTAACAGTGGAATATAGCCAAGAGGGAACCACTTCAGAACAAGAAACTACCGAAGAGGAAGACACGGCAGACCAACCAAATCCGAATATTGCTGAAAATGCCAGATATGTAACCGTCAATGGTCGTAGCAGTAATGATGGTCTAACGGAAAACACCTCTTGGAGTATTGAACATGCTTTTAATGTCGCTAGAGCAGGACAAACGATTTATATTAAAGCCGGTAATTACGGGAACAAAGAATTGATAATGTACCAAGGTGGAACTTCTGGGAATCCGATCCGGTTTATCGGCTACCAAAATTATCCAGAAGATATTCAAACAGATAATAGTTCTACTTTTAACTATGGAGACCAAATCGATTCGTCTAAGATGCCCTTGTTTGCTGGAACAATAAACAATTCAAGAGGTTCCGGTACTTCGATGAGATTGACTGGAGATAATGTTACCTTTTCCAATCTTCAATTTACCGGTTATTCATATGTGATTTCTGGAGACGCCGACAATGTTACACTTAAGAATATTGTAACTTCAAGAACCGGTGATTTTAGACCAGGAACACAAGGATATTCAAACTATGACGGTTTTGCTATTAGATTCAAGGGAAATAATGTCAAGATTTTAGATAGTTTTATCCTTAATGCAGGTGCAGAAGGTGTTGCTTTGTTAGATTGTGATAACTGTGAGGTCAGGAATACCGAAGTTGCATCCGATAATGATACGAATCCGACAGACTACTATATTATACTAACGGGAGGCACCCAAAATTCTCTTATTACCAATTGCGTGGTGCGCCGTAAAACAGGGTTATCGCACTTTGGACATGGGATTATAGGAAAAGCAGGGGCCTCTTATAATACTATTAGCAATTGTACCGCTATAAATACCAATATAGAAATGTCATTTAGTGATGTACACCATAACACCATAAGCAATTGTGTAGTGCGAGGAACCTTCGCCCAAAACGGAGATGTTGCCGGTTCTTTGGATGTAGCCAATGGCGCACACCACAATACCTTTGAAAATATCTATGTTGAAGGGGTATGGGGGGCTGTTCAGTTTAGAGATTGGGATGAAGCGATTCCTAGTGATCAAAGAGACGCTGGCAACAATAATCTATATAAGAACATTTCAGTTGTCAATAGCTTTTATGGCATACTCTTCAGTGAGTTTCAGAAAAATGAGAGTCCGGCCACCAACAATGTATTTGATGGGTGTACTTTTGATAATCTACATCGTTTAATTCAGGTAAATCGACCCAATTCCGGTACTAAAATCACCAACTCGACCATAAGAAATGTCACTGAGTTTTGGCAAACATCCCCTGGTTTTGGGTATCAATTGAACTCAAACACTCTTTTTGAAGGAAATACTTGGCAAAACAACAGTTTTGCACAACCAAACTAAATTAAGAAGGTTAGGGCCTAGAAGCTTAGAGTTTGTAAATTTAAAATGACCTTATCGGTTCATAAGGCCTAACTTACATCTACAAAAACTTATGTGAATGTTTCACATAAGTCACTTAAAAAGTACTACTAGACTTCTTAAAACTCTCATTGAAGTTCACTAAGTTTGGTTTGCTCTGAAATCCATTATTCTAGTGTAACGTTGCCCAAATGTAGAAGGTTTAAAGAAAGCAATGTTTTCAATTTAAATCGAGTTTCTTTTGAAAGCCTTCGATTGTTTTAAGTACCACAACATAACTAATTGGTACATTGGTATATGTAGAAAACCAAACTTTTCCTTTTAGCGAGGATTAAATAACTATGCTAATTTCTTCAATACATTAAACTCAAACATCCGATTCGGGTTTATTTCATTTTCAACCAGCATCTTTTTAAATAGAAAGTAGATAAATAATCATAAAGGGCCGGTCTTCTCGCTTCCAAAACATCTTAAAACCGATTTAAAAAGCAATTGAACAGATAAACAAACCCATTAATATAAAAAGTGTGATATTTGCACCGCAATAAAATGGATATCTTACTAATTTTATTTAAAAATTTTTAGAACGTATATTTTTTGTTCTTAAAAAAGAAATAATAAACAGGAATAATTAATTTTCTATAAATGAGTAAAGTAGCATTGATTACGGGGGTAACCGGTCAGGATGGAGCCTATCTAAGTGAGTTTTTATTAAAAAAAGGATATACTGTACACGGCCTTAAAAGGCGATCGTCTCTTTTCAATACAGATCGTATCGATCACTTGTACCAAGATCCACATGAAGAGCATCGAAATTTTGTACTTCACTATGGGGATATGACCGACAGTACCAATTTGATTAGACTAATTCAGGAGATTCAGCCCGATGAAATCTATAATTTGGCGGCTATGAGCCACGTACACGTATCTTTCGAGGTACCCGAATACACAGCAAATGCCGACGGTATTGGAACACTTCGTATCCTCGATGCTGTACGCTTATTAGGCCTGGGCAAGAAAACTAGAATTTATCAGGCTTCCACTTCTGAACTTTATGGTAAAGTGCAAGAAGTTCCTCAAAGCGAAACCACTCCCTTCTATCCTAGAAGTCCGTATGCGGTAGCCAAAATGTATGCTTATTGGATAACCGTCAATTATAGGGAAGCTTATGGAATCTACGCTTGTAACGGCATTCTTTTCAACCATGAATCGCCTATAAGAGGAGAGACTTTTGTAACAAGGAAAATCACACGAGCCACGTCGCGCATCGCATTGGGATTGCAAGATAAGTTTTACTTAGGAAATTTAGATGCACAAAGAGACTGGGGCCATGCAAAGGATTATGTTCGCATGATGTGGATGATATTGCAGGCGGAAGAACCTGAAGATTGGGTCATAGCTACCGGAAAGACCACTCCAGTGAGGGAGTTTGTTCGCATGAGCTTCGGCGAAGTAGGTATTGAGCTAGAGTTCAAAGGAGAAGGCGTTGATGAAAAAGCCTATGTCAAAGCATGCAACAACCCGGACTATCAGTTAGAAATTGGCAAGGAGGTATTGTCAGTAGACCCGAAATACTTTAGACCTACCGAGGTAGACCTATTAATTGGGGATCCTACCAAAGCCCAAGAAAAATTAGGTTGGAAATGCGAGTATGAATTGGGCGATTTGGTAAAGGACATGATGCAGAGCGATATTAAATTGATGCAAAAAGACCAATATTTAAGAAACGGTGGGTACAAAACCTTAAATTATTTTGAATAATGAGAAATGCTGCTAAGCATTCGAGAAGATAATTGAAAGATTTTCCTATCGTTTTATACTAAGTTTTGATGGAAAAAAAAGCTAAAATTTATATTGCGGGCCACAGAGGTCTCGTTGGCAGTGCCGTATTAAAAAACCTGAAAGGCAAGGGTTATGAAAATTTTATCCTAAAAACGCATGCTGAACTCGATTTAACCGATTCGGCAGCGGTCAAAGCATTTTTTGAACAGGAAAAACCGGAGTATGTTTTTTTGGCAGCTGCCAAAGTAGGAGGCATCGTAGCAAATAACACTTACAGAGCAGATTTTATTTATGCCAATTTGATGATACAGAACAACGTTATTCATCAAAGTTATCTCAATGGGGTGAAAAAGCTCCTTTTTCTTGGTAGCACTTGTATTTATCCAAAAAATTGTCCTCAACCAATGAAAGAGGAATATTTGCTTACAGATGAACTCGAGTATACGAATGAGCCTTATGCTATTGCCAAGATTGCCGGAATAAAGACCTGCGAAAGCTATAACCTACAATATGGAACTAACTTTATTTCGGTAATGCCAACTAATTTATACGGTCCCAATGATAATTTTGATTTAGAGAAGTCACACGTTCTACCTGCCCTCATAAGAAAAATACATTTAGGGAAGGCGCTGGAGCAGGGCAACTGGGATATGGTAAGAAAAGATTTAAACAACTTGCCCATAGAAGGAGTCAATGGAGGTGCAGATGAACTTAGCATACTTCAAATACTCGGAAAGTATGGTATTAGCATAACCAAGAATCAGAAAGTATCTGTGGAGATCTGGGGAAGTGGTCGGCCCATGAGAGAATTTCTTTGGTCCGAAGATATGGCAGATGCCTGCGTTTTTTTAATGGAACAACGCGATTTTAAAGATACCTACCACACCACATCTGAAATCAGAAACACCCACATTAATATAGGTACAGGAGTGGACATTTCAATTGCTGATCTAGCACAGTTGATCAAAAATAAAATTGGTTTTGAGGGAGAATTTCTTTTCAATACCGATAAACCCGACGGAACTATGAAGAAACTGACCGATGTATCTAAGTTAAATGGGTTGGGTTGGCAGCATAGTATGAAACTTGAAGATGGTATCGACGTTATGTATAAGTGGTATTTGAGTTAACCTCTTTTCTAGAGAGGTTGATTCAACCCTAGAAAGCCAAGTGTTTGAACATCTTGAATACTAAAGCTGTCATCTTTCAATAAGTACCTTTAGTCTTTAAAATATAACGATTGAAGGTATTCAAATGTCAAAAAGATTGGAACAATCCTAATCATATTGGATAACTGTTGAATAAAAAATACACATATAAGGCATTCCTTTTTCACCTTGTTCATAAATCGAAAAATATCACTGTCGTATCTCACTCATTAAGATTGTAAACTAAACCTCTCGGATAGATTTTTTGATAATTCTTTGAAACTATCAGAAGTAAATCGTTTTGGAGTACAAGTGCTTCCTTATATTTGGTTAAGTAGGTACGCCACAAACATGTTTTGAGACTACTATAAAAAGCGTATGAACCTTGGAAACAACATGCTTAAAGGAGCTGTTTGGAGTTTTATTGAGCGAATAGGAATTCAGGCTGTTTCATTCGTATTGGGGTTGGTACTCGCGAGACTTTTAACTCCAGAGGAATACGGTGTCGTGGGGCTTTTGATTGTCTTTGTAACTATCTCACAAGTGTTTATTGATAGTGGTTTTGCCAAAGCACTGATTCATAAGCAAGACCGGACTGGTTCGGATGTTACGACCGTATTCTCTTTCAATATCATCATTTCGGTTCTATGTTATGCCATACTCTTTTTTAGTGCCCCTTTCATAAGTACATTTTACAAATTACCTGAGTTAACCTCTCTTCTCCGTGTTTTAGCGATATCGCTCATTTTTAATGCGCTATTTACAATTCACACTACCCTGCTTACCATTGATATGAATTTTAAGACCCTGGCCAAGGTCAACTTTATTGCAACATTGGCCAGCGGGCTTACCGCGATCTATTTTGCTTATGTTGGGTATGGTGCATGGGCTTTGGTTTTCCAGACCGTAAGTCGTTCAATGATAACCGCACTTTTAATGTGGTTGATGGTAAAATGGAAAAGAGTTGGGGTTTTTTCCATGACTTCTTTTAAAGAGCTTTTTTCTTACGGTTCCAAACTCTTGGTATCATCGCTTTTGGCGACCATCTTGAGCAATATCAATTCTTTGCTAATTGCAAAATATATCGGCGCCAAAGACTTGGGTAATTATTCCAGAGGTATTCAATTTTCCGATATCGTCTACAGTATTTTCAGCTCCGTGATGAATAGCGTGCTTCTTCCCGGATTGTCTACTATACAAGAACAACTAGAACTTCTCGTAAAACATACGAGAGTTATCATGAAAACTACCGCTGTTATCGTAGTGCCTGTTTTCGTAGGTCTAAGCCTATTGTCCGACCCCCTGATACTAGTTCTATTAACCGATAAATGGGCAATGGCCATACCTGTCATGCAAGTTTTTTGTATCTCGCGTTTGATAACTGTATTTTCAGGAGTAAACATTAATTTGTTGTATGTAATAGGAAGAACAGATTTAGTGCTCAAACAGCAATACATTAGCATTTCGGTCAGACTTGTATTATTGCTTAGTGCACTACCTTACGGAATCGTTGCAATTGCATGGGCGGAACTAACAGCAACAAGCATTCATTTTTTCATCAACAGTTACTTTCCGGGCAAGCTTATTGGATATGGGGCCATAAAACAACTTAAAGACCTAGCTCCTGTTTTGTTGGCTGCAATAATCATGTGTGTTTTCAGTTATTATATGATGGTTGTAATTGACAATAACCTGATCGAGTTAATTGTAATACCTTTACTTTCTGCTGTGGTATATTTGACGCTGATCCGGGTTTTTAAGGTATCGGAATTAAAAGAATTGGTTGAAAGATTAAGGCTATTCTGGAAAGAAAGAAAAGAAAATTAGACGTGGCGAGACAGATTGCGAACAATCGGTTTCTGTTACAATACTTAAATCGAATCATTAAAGGGGTTCAAGTTGCGATTCAACGACTATAGTAATTTTAAGATTCGTTTGTAATCAATGCTTTCAGACTTTTTTGGAAGCTTGAAAAAATAACAAAAACAAGCAAGTGTGATTTTGAACTTTTTTTTGAATATTTTGATAGCTCCAAACTCGCAGGAAGTCACTTTTAACCGTAATCTGATAGAGATCAACAAATAATAACCAGTGTGGTTGATAATAAAGTTTAAAAAAGTGTTGTTAAATCAGGCTAGATGAAGAAAACAAGTCGCATTAAAAATTTCATTACGTCAGTACCTGCACTAACTTCCATAAGTTTAAAATTATACTTGATTTACTTAAAAGTAACAAGAAAGGATTTACTATTTGGAACTAACATCAAAGTAGGTCTTTCTTCCACCATGGAAGGTAGAAATCACATAGGATCTAATAGCATCTTTATAGGGTCTGAAATTGGCTATGCCTCATATATTTCCGAGAATTCTTTCTTTCAAGATACCAAAATCGGCAAATACTGTTCCATAGGACCAAATGTCAATTGTATTTTTGGAAAACATCCTGCCAATACTTTTGTATCTACCCATCCAGCTTTCTTTTCAGTTAGAAAGCAGGTTGGATTCTCTTATGTGACGGAGCAATATTTTGATGAATTCGCAGAGAAAAAGCAGGGATTCGCTATCACTATCGGAAATGATGTTTGGATTGGTGCCAATGTATCCATTATGGATGGAGTTACCATAGGAGACGGTGCAATCGTTGCTGCCAATACATTGGTAAATAAAGACGTACAACCTTATACTATAGTAGGTGGGGTGCCTGCCAAAAACATCAGGCTTCGATTTAAAGAATCTGAGATACAATTTTTATTGAAATTTAAATGGTGGGAAAAAAAAGAGTCTTGGATCAGTAAGAACGTTTCCAAGTTTCGAAACGTAGAGGACTTTATAAATTGTTTTGAAAATGATAGATAGTGTGCCTATAGTGGTAGTTGCCTATAACAGACCTAAATCTTTAGCAACGGTACTAAAATCTCTGAGGAACGCAAATTACGAATCCCATTCGGTTCCATTAATCATAAGTATCGATAAGGGTACTAATAATGATGACGTGGTCAAGGTGGCTAATGATTTCCAATGGCCTTTTGGCCCCAAAGAAGTACTTGAGTATGCTGAAAATATGGGACTTAGAAAGCACATCATTAAGTGTGCCTCACTTTCTCAAAAATTTGGAAATGTAATCATCCTTGAAGATGATCTTTACGTTGCCCAAAATTTCTACACTTTTGCCATTCAGGCCTTGGAATTTTCTAAAGACAAAGACTATATTGGAGGTATTTCACTCTATAACCATCAACAGAATGTTCATAAGGGTATTAACTTTTTGCCCATTGAAGATGGTTTTGACAATTGGTATTTCCAGTTTGCTTCTTCTTGGGGCCAAGCCTGGACCAAACTACAGTTTCAAGACTTTCTACTATGGTATGAAGAAAATAGGGAAATAGCATCAGGTACGGATATACCGAATTATGTTCGGTCATGGTCGTCAAAATCTTGGCTTAAATATTACATAACCTACCTTGTTGAAAAG
Organism: uncultured Flavobacteriaceae bacterium; assembly: GCA_947493175.1. GTDB lineage: Bacteria > Bacteroidota > Bacteroidia > Flavobacteriales > Flavobacteriaceae > Pelagihabitans. The sequence continues at coordinate 16,223 of CANLQD010000006.1, forward strand.
GATAAGTATTTTCTTTATCCCAAAACATCTTTTTCTACTAATTTCAGTGACGCCGGAACACATGTAAGTTCAGGGAGCACAGGGTATCAGGTGCCCTTATACCAAGGCTTACCTAAAACATTTAGTTTTAGCGGAATCGAGGAATCAAGAAGTGTTTACGATTCGTTTTTCGAGAACAAAAAGCTTTACAGGTATTTGGATCTTCCCAAAAATAGCATTTGTATTGACCTTGCTGGATATAGACACACCTATTCAAAACAGTATGTGTTAAGCCCTAAAATACTAAACTTCAAGATTATAAAGTCCTTTCAAAGGTCACTCCGACCCATTGAAAGTAATATTATGGAAGATATGTCAGGGGATGATATTTTCCTTTACGACACCACTTGTCGTGAAGTCAATAGGCACAAGATAAACCGAATGGATGAATTAATGTACAATTTCAAGCACGTTACAAGATCGGACGCCATATTTATAGCCTATCAGAAAATACTAGAGCGGATTAAATTGTTCCTTTCTAAAAAATAGCTTTGATTTACCTTATTTCACAGTTACCTCTTTAATGTTTCCCATATCTGCTGCTGTCTGACTGAACGAGCTTTGATGAGATCCGTAAATCATCTTTGTTCTTGATAGACAATAAAGGTCGACCACTGCATCTGCCATAGCGCTGGGACTATTACGATCATAATCACTTATATCATTATAGTATATTTTGGGGCCAAATTCTGCGAGAAGCATTTCTTTAGCCTCTTGGTCATCAGTTGAAAGAAAGAAAGTAGCATCTTTTTCTTGATTGATTATCTTGTTCACCAACTCCAGAAACTTATCGGAGGCACTATGAGATTTTGAGACTACATGATCGGTACCTCTTATATGTAGCCCATATGTATAGTCATTGAAACGATTAGCGGTATTCTCAATCTTGTTCCTAATATGAGCCGACGGAACAAAATCCTCGTAACTACCCTGTAAAGGGTACATACGATAACATGAAGATATGTAGGTAGACTTTTTGGTCCCAGAGAAAAAATGCGGTAATCTATCTGCAACCTTTGGAATAAAAAGCTTGTCTAACTCTCTAGCCGAATACTCGAAACCATTTTGGTCCGAATTATAGATGGAAGTAAGCTCCTCGTTCAAAAAAACATCTTCTGACTTCGTGCGTTTAACTTCCCTCAAAATAAATTTTTGCTCCGCAGTAAGGAACCTTCCTTTGAGCCAGTTCTTGATCATTCGAAAAGCGAAAGGCTCACTTAAGAGGTACTTATAACCCTCAGCACCTCGACCATAATGGCTTAAAAAGAGTTCTGGGAATCCAATAGGACAGTTAACTACCTTTACCCTATTGGATCCCAATGGTTCGAAAAGGTCTTCAAACTTGGCATTTAAAAAATTGTTCATGACCCATAAAACAGTTATTTCAGAGTCAGACTTTTTGGACAATTCCAAGGCGGAATCAATCGTTCTTAGCCTATTACAAAGGCCTCCTATGGGTCTCAAATATACCATTACATCGAAGCTTAGTTCGGTTCACCATGTTTATTTCAGGGTCTAAGGCAAATTGTCAACTGGATTAGTATCTTTGAAACCCTTGCAATAAAGTTTATACCATAACGATTAAAATGAGCAATATTATAAATTCTTTTCGGAAAATTGGATTCTTCCAAAGTTTTATAATGTCCATGTTTTTTATCGACCCTTTTAATAAGGGGTATCTTTTTGGTTATTTGGTGCTGCTTTTTTTTGTTGCGCAAAAGGAACTCTTAAAATCGCTATTGGATCAAGATTTTGTGGTTTTATTCCTTTTTTCCATAGTATACAGTATTTTTTATAGCCTTTCTCCCATAAAAGGAACACAGTACATTCTTATATACCTTCTATTTCCGAGTTTCTTTTATTTGTTTGGAAAATACATTGCCAAAAGCATCGTTTCATCTGAACAGTTATTCTACTTCATCTTAATAGTTGGAATCATATTTTCCTTTATCGGACTGATATCCACAGGTTACGATATTCTTTCAAACGGGTTTGTGCAGACTTCCAGAGATGTGAGTAAAATTTGGGGAGGGGAGAAAATCAATGCTACTGGCATGGCCGCATACCTATTTTCCAATATGTGTATACCTGCAGTGTTGATGTTCGGTCTTTTAAACCGAAAATGGAGGGTTCAATTTTTGTTGATTGTAGTCTTCATTGTTTCGTTATTTTGCGTTTTGAGATTAGGAAGTCGTACTCAAATTGGTATAATTCTCGTTACGCTTATCATATCCTTGGTCTATAAAATGTCAAACTTATCCCCGGTAAAGAACATTGGGATTATTGTATTGTTATTTGTGGGGTTGAATATTGGGTTTGGCTCTATTGTATTGGACAAGAATTCCGATTTATTAGCGTCCTACGCAACTAGGATGGACAATGATAAGTATGGTGCATCTACAGCGGGAGGGCGAACAGAGAGATGGGAAAAATCGTTGATAAATCTTGTCGATGAGCCCTTAGGCTGGTCTGTAGAGGATTTTGGTTTTTCTCATAACATGTGGCTCGATGCCGCAAGGGTCGGAAGTGTTATTGCTTTTGTACTTCTAGTTCTTTTCAGCACGAAATCAATGCTCAAGGTTAAAACGTTATTGACAAAAACGGCGGTGCCCAGGGCGTTGAAGAATCTTATTCTCATTATGTCCATCGCCTTTTTTCTTCAGTTTTTTGTTGAGCCTACATTAGATGGCTCATTCAATCTTTTTGTTTTCTTTTGCCTTTTTCAAGGTATTGTGAACATGAAATTAATACAAGAAAAATCGATTCGCCCGCTAACAACAATTTAGCCTTGAAATCGTTAGATGATTAAATTTCCGTTAATTGAAAAAAATAGCAATACTTTTAACCTGTTTCAATAGAAAAAAGAAGACACTTTCTTCTTTGAAACATTTGTTCGATTCGGTGGCTCAAAGTCCAGGTCTTCAGGTATCTATTTACCTTACCGATGATGGTTCTTCAGATGGCACGAGTGAAGCGGTTAAATCCAATTATCCAAAAGTTAAAATTTTACCGGGAACGGGAAGTCTGTATTGGGCAGGAGGAATGCGAAATTCTTGGAAAGAGGCATTGAAAACCGGTTACGATGGCTACTTATTGTTAAATGACGATACGAATTTGTATCCTTCGGCGGTTCATCAGCTACTGAGCACCCATGAACTATGTATGAAAAAGCATAAACAGGCAGGTATTTACATAGGCTCCACTAAAGATGGGGAATCAGATGAGTTTACCTATGGTGGAGCAGTTTTCACAAACCGTTTTCTTTTTAAATATCATTTTTTGAAACCTAACGACAATTTGCAAAGCTGTCATTTGGGAAATGCGAACATTATGCTGGTTTCTCAAAGTGTAGTAGAGAAAATAGATATCTTGACAGAAGGGTATCAACATGGTGTAGCCGATTATGATTACACATTAAAGGCGTTGAAAAAGAAAATACCAATATTAATCGCCCCGGGATACTTGGGTACCTGCGCCCACGATCACAGTGATATTTATCTTACTTTTCATCAAAAACCCTTTAAAGAAAGGTTTCGACTATTAAAGCACCCTCTTGGCCTCGATTTTAAATCGCATTTACTGTTAATGCGAAAGCATTTCCCCGTGCGCGTTCCCTTTATACTTTTTGCGGCCGGTTTAAAAATACTTCTTCCAAAGATTTACATAAAAGGTAGAGGTAAAGGATAACCCACTATTGGTTAATTTAGTATCATAGGATTCAAAACTACTGTAAAGTCAAACTATCGAACAAACATGAAAAAGTACATAGCCACGTGGGTCTATTTGGATTCTCCCGAAGAAAAAAGTAAGTATCCAAATACAGGGGGTGATTCCACTTCGCCAGAATTTCAGGCAGTTTATTGGCGCTGCATTGTACTCTTTTACGAAACTTCTTTACGGTTTCATAAAGAGGTACAGCATCTTTTTTTTACAAATACGGAAACGCTTCCTATAGTAGACGGATTCGATGTTAAGCTTTTTTTCACCAAGAATCATATTCAGGTTGTTCCACTAGAAAACCTTTATCCGTTACCAGAGAATTATTTTGGAAGGTTCCGGAACCAATTTTTCGAATTTTCAATTATCGATCATGTAGCCAAGATGTTAGATGGCAACGATATGCTGGTCTTGCTCGATTCTGATTGTGTTTTTTCAAAATCGTTCCTTCCAGCGTTTGATAAACTTTTTAATAGCGATCTTCCAGCAATCAGTTACGTGGTAGATTTTAGTGAGAACTATGAGCTACATGGGGTTACGGGAAACGACATGCGGCAAATATCGTCCGACTTAGGGCTGAAACTAGAGAAGAACCCATATTATTCAGGAGGTGAACTTCTTTTTGCGAAAGGAAGTTTCTTTCATCATGTAGCACAAGATTTTCCAACTCTTTATCAGAATCTGATGGAGAGGCATCAACAAAATGAGATTAAATTCAATGAAGAGGCACATGTTTTAAGCTATTATTACTATAAACTGAAAGCAGATATTGGTGGAATGAATGGGTACATTAAAAGAATGTGGACCAATCGGAACTACTACAGAAATGTTTTACCCGAAGATTCCAATCTTACCATTTGGCATCTCCCCAATGAAAAACGAGTTGGTATCGACCGGTTGTTCCAAATGATTAACGAAGGAAAAAGCCTAAGGAGTTTGGCTCAAATAGAATACCACAAACTCCTAGAAGACAGTCTGTTAATGGCTTCCAACCATAAATGGGACTATTACAAACTTTTAAAGGGAACCGGCTATAAAGTATTGCGCAAACTAAAGGTTTGGCGTAAATGAAACCAACTATATATCACTTTACCAACATTGCCCCACTGTACCGTACAAGACTTTGGCAGGTTTTGCTCGGAAGTAAATTATTTGATTTTTATCAATTTTTTGGAACCAATGAAGGAATGGGTATTAAATCAATCAATTTTGAGCAAGAGATATTTGTTCAAAACGCGTCCAAATTAATACCGATTAAGAATCGGTGGGTAAAGCAGAAATACCTGATATGGCAAAGCGGTGTTCTACGTAGGGTGCTCTTTGACAAAATGGATATGGTCATCTTACTAGGAGAATTTGCAATTATTTCAAATTGGTTGGCAGCCATCATTTGCCGTTCGCGTGGAATCAAGGTAGTGTTTAGAGGGCATGGAATTTATGGGAACGAGGGGCGGTTCAAGAGACTGTTAAGAATCAGTTTCTATCGCTTGGCGAACTCACACCTTCTTTATGAGCGTAGGTCTAAAAAGATAATGGTTTCTAGAGGTTTTGATCCAAATACGTTACATGTATTCTTCAACAGTTTGGATTATGATACCCATAAAGTGATGAGAGAAAACTATAAAAACACCCGTCGAGAGGAGGTGTTTCATTTTTTTAAGCGGCCCGAACGACCCACTTTGATTTTTGTGGGGCGCCTTACCAAGATAAAGAAAATAGATCTTTTAGTACAGGCAACTGCCCAATTGAACGAGTTGGGGTTACAGACCAATCTTCTGCTAATCGGTGATGGAAAAGAACGAAACGCACTTGAGCAAATGGCTTCTGAGCTATTGCCCGATGGCTCTTATCACTTTTATGGTGCTTGCTACAATGAAACAGAACTTGGGAAATACCTATCGGCCTCGGACATTTGTGTTTCTCCGGGGAATGTAGGGCTTACCGCCATTCATAGCCTAAGCTGTGGCACTCCTGTATGTACCCACGATAGTTTTGAAAATCAAATGCCCGAGGTTGAAGCGCTGGAAATACGTAAAACAGGCATCTTTTTTAAACAAGATGATTTAGATGACTTAGTGTGCCGCCTAAAGGAATGGATGACCGATGATACTATGAATAAAGAAGAGATACGTGAAGCCTGCTTTCAAATTATTGACGAATATTACAACCCTTACTACCAAGAAAAAGTTATCGAAAACTTGGTAAACGGCGGGAGTGCCATGCTATAAATCGATTAAATGAAGACTTTATTGCAAATTAACGTAGAGGTCAATTATGGTTCGACCGGGAGGATTGCCGAAGAAATTGGAAAACTAGCGTTAAAACAAGGGTGGGCAAGCTATATCGCTTATGGCAGAAAAAAGAGGCAAAGTGCCTCCAAACTTATTGCTATAGGGCACAAATGGGATCAATTGTATCACTTATTGCTAACCCGACTGTTAGACCGTCATGGACTTGCTTCCAAAATGGCCACCAAAAAATTGATACGTCAAATCATAAAACTGAACCCCAGTATCATACATCTACACAACCTTCACGGGTATTACCTTAACCTTGAACTACTATTTTCGTACTTAAATTCAACTAATATACCCTTGATATGGACTTTTCACGATTGCTGGGCAATGACAGGCCATTGTACACATTTTGAAAATGTGAATTGTGAAAAGTGGAAAACGACCTGCCATCAGTGTCCACAACTAGGCGTATATCCATCTAGCTGGGGTAGAGATCGATCAAAGAAAAATCATCAACTGAAAAAGAGGCTGTTTCATTCCTTAAAAAACCTCACCATAGTGCCCGTTTCCCATTGGATGAATACCGTAGTGCAAAAATCCTTTCTATCCGGATATTCATCTAAAGTAGTTTTAAATGGTATTGATATCGATGTCTTTAGTCCCCGCCCTTGCATAAACATTTTGAAAAAAAACAAGCTAGAGAATCAATTCATCATTTTAGGCGTGGCCAGTGTATGGAGCGAAAATAAAGGCTTCAAAGACTTTATAAAACTCTCAAGGTTACTTGGCGATGCGGAAAAAATTGTGTTGATCGGCCTGAACAAAAAACAGATATCCGGATTACCAAAGAATATAATAGGTTTGGAACGTACAAGTAGTATCGACGAACTAGCGCAATGGTATTCTGCAGCCCATGTATATGTTAATACTTCCTTGGAAGAATCGTTTGGTCTGACCACGGCAGAAGCAATGGCCTGTGGTACTCCTTCGATTGTCTACAACACAACTGCATGTCCCGAAATGATATCACCAGAGGTAGGTCTGGTTAGCGAAACGAAAAATATCACTGTTCTATATTCCAATATCCTACAAATCAAGGATAAGGGAAAAGGCTTTTATAAGAACCCTTGTAGGGAACGGGCCATAAGGCTCTATAACAAAAACGATACCTTTCAGGAATACATTTCACTTTACGATCAACTCACTCACCCCAAATGAATACTTCCTTTGGTATTTGGTAAAACGAAAAACGTAGATTATCGAAAACAAGGATAAAGAATTCTTAAAATCTCTCGTAAAAACGTAATTTTGGCCCTATACCCCAAATATTGATGAACGTTATTCTGGACAATGTCATTTTCTCCTTGCAACAATCGGGAGGCATATCTGTTTATTGGTATCATTTATTGAGCCGGCTTTTGGAAGACGACACTTTTGATGTGTCTTATATTCAAGAGAAAAACCATGAAAAAAATATTTTTCGGAATAAAATCGGTTTGGACAGGGCTACTTTGGTGCATACAAGTTCCGTTCCGATCGTTGGGAGATATTTAAATCTAAAACTACCCAGCCTCGATAAAGAAAGTATTTTTCATTCAAGTTATTACCGAGTATCCAATAATCCCCATCATATCAACATAACCACACTGCATGATTTCACCTACGAAAAGTTTAATTCGGGATTGAAACTTGCCGTACACCATTCCCAGAAAAAAAGAGCCGTTCTCAAATCCGATGGTATTATCTGTATCTCTGAAAATACTAAGAAGGATTTGCTCAAATTCATACCAGAAGCTGCCGATAAATATATCAAGGTGATACACAACGGCGTAGACAAAATCTTCAGAAATCTCCCTAAAGATCATTTTGATGAGGAGATGATTAAATTCGAAGCGTTTTCGTACATAATTTACGTAGGCGACAGAGCTTCAAGCTATAAAAATTTTCGCAACGCGGTCCTAGCGTCTAAACTGGCGAAGAGGCCCCTGGTCATAGTTGGCGGTGGTGATTTCACCGAAAAAGAAACGGTCTTGTTGAATCAGGAACTGCACGAGAAAGGATTTCAACATTTTAACAATATTGATACCGAACAATTAAACTTGCTTTACAACTATGCATTTTGTTTGCTATACCCATCTATTTATGAAGGGTTTGGCATACCACCCATAGAAGCCCAAAAAACCGGATGCCCGGTTGTAGCTTTTAATGCTTCATCGATTCCCGAAGTGTTGGGCGATAGCGGTATTCTTGTAAAAGAAAATACCCCGGAGGCCTTTGCGGCAGCCATTACATCACTAGAGGACAATGCCCTAAGAAATAGCATTATTAAGAAAGGTACCGACAATGTCGATAAATATTCTTGGGAGCGAACTTTTTCGGAAACCATTGCCTTTTATGCTGAAGTGAGGCAGAAATGGGCGACAAAATAAATGAAATAGCGGGGGGTACTTTTTACCTTTTAAATAGTTTGGATAAAACTGAATCTTTGAAGTCGATTCTATGAAAGTAAGTATTGTAACAGGCACATACAACAGCGAAAAATACGTTGCTGATTGTGTATCGAGCATTAATGATCAAAGCTATGATAACATAGAGCATATTATCATTGATGGCGCCTCAACAGATGGTACGGTCGCAAAAATAAAAAACACGCCAAATAGGGTGTCACAGCTGATTTCGGAAAAAGACAGGGGTATCTATGATGCCATGAATAAGGGCTTAAAACTGGCTAAAGGAGAGGTAATCGGCATTTTAAATTCCGATGATTTTTACAATTCCCATGATGTTATTGCAACAGTGGTCGACTGTTTTCAAGATGATAAAGTTGATCTTGTTTTTGGAAATCTTTTTTACGTCAATCAACAAAATACAGATACAATAGTTCGAAAATGGCGGAGTGGTCCCTACACTGACAACGGATTTAAAAAAGGGTGGCATCCGGCACACCCTTCCTTTTTTGTGCGCAGACGTGTTTATGAGCAATACGGCTACTTTGATTTGGAATTTAAGCTCGCTGCAGATTTTGAACTTATGCTACGTTTCTTAGAAAAACATCGACTGAATTCCGTCTATCTTGATATACCTATGGTACGTATGAGGTTAGGAGGAGCTACCAACAAAAGCTGGTCAAATATCATGAAAGGAAACAAAGAATGTGTGCGTGCTTTTGCCAAAAACGAACTACCTGTATCCAGATTGTATCCCTTTTATAGGTTGGTTCCAAAATTGAAGCAATACTTTTAGCCTTTACTAATTTCAACATTGTTGTTCTAAATGAAAATACTAATCACCGGCGCTTATGGTTTTTTAGGTTCCCATATCAAGTCCGAATGGGAAGAACAAGGACATGAGGTCATCAGTATCGGCAGATCTGATCAGAATGATATTTGTTGTGACCTCAGTATATCTGTGCCAAAAGTGATTACAAATGTTGACTATGTGGTCCACGCTGCGGGCAAAGCACATCACGTACCCAAAACACCCAAAGAAGAAAAAGAATTCTTTGATATCAATTTAAAAGGAACCAAAAACCTTTTAAAGTCCATCGAATTATTAGCTCAAAGGCCTAGAGGTATTTTATTCGTGAGTTCCGTTTCGGTATATGGTAGGGAAGTAGGCGAACGTATTGGTGAAGACCATCCAAAAAATGCAGATGACCCTTACGGGAGAAGTAAAATAAAAGCAGAAGAACTAATCACTAAATGGGGCAAAACCAAAAAAGTACCCATTTCTATCATTAGACCGGCTTTGGTCATTGGTAAAAATGCTCCAGGAAATTTAAAGCAAATGATTTCTGGTATCGAAAGGGGAAAGTATGCTAATATTGCAAAAGGAAAAGCAAAGAGATCAATGGTACTGGCAGAAGATATTGCAAAGTTTTCCTCACTTTTCATAGAAAAACCTGGTGTCTATAACTTAACCGACGGCGAAGACCCGAGTTTTAAAGAGTTATCTGAACTGATAGGTGGGCACCTGTCAAAAAAAATTAAGAACATCCCGTTGCCCGTAGCTAGGCTAATGGCTTGGGCAGGAGACGTTCTCGGTACCGTTCTATCGAAGGAGATGCCCTTTTCTAGTCGTAAGTTGCGAAAAATGACGCATAGCTTAACCTTCGATGGTAGCAGGGCGCAAGCAATAGGGTGGACACCAAAAAGGGTTTTAGCGCACCCAGAAATATGGTTAGATTAAATGCTGTGGGCAATAAAAACAAATTTTCAAAGATCGTTAAATGAACATCTTATTTCTTTATACCGAAGTAGCTGGTTATTTTTTGGCCTCGGCCCAAATGTTGTATTCAGAACATGATTATCAAATACACATAGTAACACGACCGAACCACCCTGAAGCTCCCTATGTTTTTCCGGAACAGGAGGGAACAACGTTTTATCAGCGAAACGATATGTCTGCCGAAGACATTTATCATCTTTATGAACGTTTGAATCCAAAATTCGTGTATATCTCCGGTTGGGGAGACAAAACTTACATGAACGTAGCCCGACGAATTCAAAAAAAAATACCCGTAATCTGTTCGTGCGATAATCAATGGAAAGGTAATTTTAGACAAATAGTAGGCGGGCTCGTAAGAAGAAGTTACCTTCATCGAAGATTTACCCATATTTTTATCGCAGGAACTTACCAGTACCCGTTAGCAGTGCATTTAGGGTTCAAAAAGAGACAGGTGCTTCTTGGAATGAACACTGCCGACCTTCCAATTTTTCATAAGGCATATCACGACTATTTACCAGTTAAGGCCAAAAACTATCCTCATAACTTTTTGTATGTCGGTAGGTTTGTAGAAATAAAGGGGTTGTCCGAATTGGTCGAGAGCTTTATGGAAATTTCTAACGAAGTCCCTAATGACTGGACACTTACTTTGGTTGGAACCGGACCGCTAAAGAAAAAACTACCGGCACATCCGCAAATTATTTATAAAGATTTTCTGCAGCAAGAAGAACTTCCCGAATTGGTGAAAGATTCAGGTTGTTTTGTACTCCCCAGTAGAGTAGAACCTTGGGGGGTAGTTCTTCACGAATTTGCAGCTGCGGGACTACCCTTGATTTCATCAAATGTCTGTGGTGCCGCCACCGCTTTTGTAAGACCGGGTCACAATGGTTATTTATTGGAACCCAATTCAAAGACCTCAATAAAGAACACACTTCTCAATGTCATACAAAAAGAGGATAGTGAGCTTCTTTTAATGGGGGAACGTAGTTATTTGCTAAGTTTTCATATTACAAAGGAGAGTTGGGCGACTACCTTGTTATCTGCAGAAATACCTGAATAGGATAAAGTGTTTCCGATGTGGGAGTATTGTTTCGCTTCTATTCATTGTAATCGAGGATATTTAAACCCATTTTGTAAGATAAGTCATAATCTCCTTGAAATTTAGTCCAGATATGCCCCACTACATTCGGTCCAAGTTCAAAACGGATCTAAGACATGTTGGAATCTATACTAATAAACCTTTCGTAGCGTTAGTTTTAAATAATTGAAAATAGCCAGAGAATGTATAAATAGATAGTTTTTTTAAATTAAAGTACGCTGTTCCCAACGGGTTTCTTACTTTTAATCCGTTTTTAGAACAATTGAACAAACATTTTCCCCGCGCAAGAGTAAATTCCTTTATTTTGAAACTTATTTGTCACATTAAAAGGAATTCTAAAAACCAAGCAGATTCAAACTTCAAACCAAAATGATCATACTCGGACTTAATACCCACCACGCGGATTCTTCTGCGGCCATATTTATCGACGGAAAATTAGTTGCAGCCACTGAGGAAGAACGTTTTACCAGAGTAAAACATTGGGCTGGCTTTCCGGAACAGGCCATTCGATTTTGTCTTCAAGAGGCCAATGTTTCGCTTGAAGAGGTAGATCATATCACTATTGGTCGTGACACCAAAGCAAAAATGAATCGAAAAATGCTGTACATTTTAAAAAATGTAGGTCATATTTCCTCCCTTCTCAAAGATAGATTATCGAATAGGAAGCATATTACCAATATTTCAGAATACTTTTCAAGGGCTTTTGATGTAACAGAAGAACTGGTCAATAAAAAACTGAGGAATGTAGAACATCATAGAGCACATTTAGCATCAACCTATTACGCCTCTCCGTTCGATGAGTCGGCCATTATTTCCATTGATGGGTCTGGCGATTTTACAACAACCATGATCGCTCACGGAAAAGGAAATAAAATAACGGTTTTAGACTCCATCGATTTTCCCGTCTCCTTGGGTTTTATCTATACCGCCTTTACCCATTATCTCGGGTTTCCACATTACGGAGATGAATATAAGGTCATGGGGCTGGCTCCTTATGGGGAACCAAAATATGTAGATAAAATAATGAAAATTGTTAAGCTAAAAAACAATGGCCTATGGACTTGGGACAATTCTTATTTTAACGAAATTAAAGTTCTTTACGAAAAAAATCAACCGGTTGTCCCTTCTTATTTTTCCAAAAAATTCGAAAAGGAATTTGGAACACCCCGCAAGAAAAACGAAGATTTGACCCAGTACCATAAAGATTTAGCAAAATCAGTACAGGTATTCACCGAGCGGGTTATTTTTCATATGCTCGATTATTTACAAAAGAGAACGGGAAGTAAAAATATTTGTATTGCTGGTGGAGTGGCCCAAAACTCGGTGGCAAACGGAAAAATAATCGCTAATACCCCTTTTGAAAATCTTTACATTCCTTCTGCAGGTCATGATGCCGGAATTTCTATGGGTTCGGCATTGTTCCATTACCACCAAAACCTAAACATGCCAAGAACGGACTCTATAAGAACCGCAAGTACGGGCTCTTCCTTTTCCAATGAAGAAATCGAAACATTTTTGAAGGAAAACAGTATTCCCTATAAAAAAATGGAAGATGAAATCCTTTTCGATTACATCACTGATAAATTGATCGCGCCAAGCGTTATAGGTTGGTTTCAAGGAAAAGCGGAATTTGGACCTAGGGCTCTTGGGAACCGCTCTATCATAGCAGACCCAAGAAACGACAAGGCCAAGGAACTCTTAAATTTAAAAATTAAAAGGAGGGAGAGCTTTAGACCTTTTGCACCTTCTATTTTGAAGGAGTACGTAGATGAGTATTTTGTGTACAATGACGAGGTCCCTTTTATGGAAAAAGTTTTTCCGATTCGAAAAGAAAAACATGCCGACATTCCTGCTGTTACCCATGTAGATGGTACCGGAAGATTACAAAGTGTGGATAAAGAAGTATCACCACGTTATTATGGGCTAATTGATGCATTTAGGGCTAAAACAAACGTACCAATTTTGTTGAATACCTCGTTTAACGAAAATGAGCCTATTGTGAACAGTCCACAAGAGGCTTATGCGTGTTTTGACAGAACCCAAATGGATGTACTTGTTTTAGAAAACTATGTCATTGAACGCTAACCCGTATACCATTGGTAATTGATATAAGAATTAAGACAGCTGTTCGACACTAAAATAATATCCCTTTGTATCTTAGCCAATGGATAAAATACAAAGAACAGGCACACTTTAGCTATTTATATGAATTTATTGCCGCAAATGGCACCATATGCGATTCTGGTAGTGGTCTTGGTGTTTCTAGCATTTCTTTATCTTCAGTTGGCAACTAAGTTCAACATCATAGATAAACCAAACGAACGGAGCTCCCATACCATACCGACTATTCGAGGGGGAGGAATTCTTTTCTTCTTCTCTATGATAATCTACTTTGTGGTACACGATTTTCAGTATCCATTCTTTATAATAGGACTTTCACTTATAGCCCTTATCAGTTTTATAGATGATCTGGTAACTCTCGGGGCAAAGTTTCGGTTGGTATTTCAATTTGTTGCTCTTTCACTATTGCTCTTTCAAGCAGAGCTCTTTTATCCGCCTTATCTTATTTTCTCCTTGCTTCTAATAGTAAGTATTGGTTTTATCAATATTTATAATTTTATGGATGGCATCAATGGTATCACCGGGTTATGCAGCCTTGCGGCATTAGTAGGTTTTCTATTTCTCAATAGCCGTGTCAGCGTGGTACCTAACAATTTTATAATGTACCCAATCTTGGCCATACTTGTGTTTGGATATTTCAATTTCCGAAAAAAAGCACGATTCTTTGCGGGGGATGTTGGCAGTATTTCCATTGCTCTAGTGATTGCTTTTTTAGTGGTGTCGTTCGTAAAGAAGATGCAATCACCCTTACCTTTGCTATTCGTAGCCGCTTATATAGTAGATGGCGGATTAACCATACTCAGAAGGCTATTCAACAAAGAAAACATCCTAGAGCCACATCGTTCTCACTTATACCAAAGACTGGTACAAAAAACTCATTTATCCCATTTACAAGTTTCTTGTATGTTCGCTCTAGTACAACTGTTCATGTTAGGTCCTGTAATGTTGGTCCACGATAAGGCCCTCTTAGTACAGGTGATAACCATGTTGGCAATATATGTACTCTTAGGGATCGTTTATATAGCAATTTACCGAAAGGTAAATCAAAGGCCATAAAAAACAAAGTGGTCAATAACTATATCGATAGAAGGCCCAAATAATATCTACCTTTATCATATATGGTGGACTTTGACTTTTAATATTTCATGAGAATGAACTCTGATCGCCTGTTTACTTGGTGTTTTTCTTCAGGGCAGTAGGTGTTGTCATCGCACTCATTCAGTAAGTCTGCTTCTCCATGACCTTCTGAACTTAAACGATTTACTGCAATTCCCTTTTCAACTAAATAGTCAATAGTACGTTTCACGCGACGGTCTGAAAGCCACTGATTGTAATCCGAACTTCCTCTTGAATCTGTATGTGATGCGACTTTAAGTTCTACCGCAGGAGATGCTTTCAATATCATTGTCAAAGCATCGAGCACTTCCTTTGATTTCTTGTTCAAATAGGAGGAGTTTAAATCAAAATAAACATAACCCAAATCTTTGATTGCATTTTCCAACTGGTTCTTGCGCTCTTTGTCCGCATCCATTTTCGCTTTTTCTGCAGCTGCCAAACGCGACCGTTCTTTCTCTTTTCTCAACTGTTCGGCCAGAGCTGCAGCTTCCTTGGCGTTCTCAACGGCAGTTATGGAATCTAGTACCCGCTGCTTTTCCTCCTCTAGAGCCTGTATCATAGCCAATTTTTCGGTTCCTTTTTTAGAAAGCCCTTTTTCGATGCCGAATTGATATACCACACCAGCGGCATGTTGAATATGATTCGAAGCTTCACTATCACCAATCGCCCATTTACCGGAAGTGTTTAAATCTACCCCCCAATGATCGGAAAACCATACTCGAAAACCAAATATCGCATTGTATGTACCTCGCCCGACCCCGTTCGCATCTGTATATCCAAGACCAGCACCAACGTAAGGGTCGAACCATTTAGTTTCTCCGATTAATTTATTCAAATCATACGAGATACGAGAGTCAAAACCAATATAGTCGGTCTCTTGTGTGTTAGGAAAACCATCAATTATTTTCCCCTCTCGGTATTTATTATAGCTTCCAATCGCCTCCAGGCCTATACCACTCTTAAAGTAACGACCTATACTAATCCTGGAAGGATACGGTACAGCGTTCCATTGACTAGCGACATCGAAAAACTCGTCAAATACGTCTCCCGAATCGTCTACAATGTTATAACCAAGGCCAAACATCCAAGAGCTTTGAACAATGCTATCTTTTGAAGTAAGTTGTAATTCCTCTTGTGCGGTAGCATAGTTGAGGACAAAACAAGCCAAAACGGCCATGCAGGAGGTTAAAGTTTTCATCGGTGCAAAATTTGGGATTTTGTACCCACAAAAGTAAACATGCCCTAGACCAGTACCAAAATACCTCCCTCAAACGCTCTAATATTCGATGGGTGGCTATTTTTTAAGGTTTATTCTTTGATCAAAAGTAGTTGGTTGACTACTCTAACTCCTTAAAAGTGATTTCTTTTTTCGTCAAGGGCATCTTATAAACGCTAAAAGGACTCACAACGGCCGGCGAGGAACCTTTGTCTTTTTGAAATACTTCTTCCTTTCCTAGCACAATTGTCTCTTCGGTTTCCGCTATCATGGAGAGGGTTGCTACCGCCCCACCCTGCTGCTTTCCGGAACAGTAAACAAGAATAAAATCTTTTGTAAAGTCGACCTCTGGTACCGGAATTCCCGGTTTGCGCGTTCGGTTTATCTTAGCGAAAAAAGCACGTAGCGATTTTTCATTTTTAATGACCAAGGTTTCCTCGGTATCCGTCGTGGCATAATTATCCTGTACGACCAAAGTAAGTGGATTTGCAACCTCGTTTGTTTGGTTCATCATAGATTTTTTCTGACCGTTACACGAAACCAATACAGCGAACAAGCCTGAAAAAAATAGGAATATACTAACTATATGCTTTGTTGAGCCTTCCATTATATGCCTTTTTATAGATAGCCTCATATAGAGGTAACACATTTAATATATCGAATTTTAATGCTTCTTTTTGGGCATTCTCTTTGAAAGTTTCCAGCACCTGTTCATCTTTCAAGATATGAATAGCGTTTTTTGCCATCTCGGAGACATCCCCGATATCACTTAAGTATCCGGTGACACCATGTTTATTTACCTCTGGTATGCCCCCCGCATTACTTGAAATTACCGGTACTTTGTTAATCATGGCCTCTAAAGCTGCCAGTCCGAAGCTCTCCGACTCCGAAGGAAGCAGGAAAAGATCTGAAAAACACAGAATACGATCGATTTCGTTGCTATTCCCCAAGAATATTACACGCTCTCCGATTCCCAATTCCTCGCATAGCCGCTCTGCTTTTTCTTTTTCGGGTCCTTCGCCCACCATGATCATCTTTGCGGGCAGCTCTTGTTGTACCTTGTTGAAAATATGAATAATATCGGGTATGCGTTTTACCTTCCTAAAATTGCTGATATGGGTAATAATTTTTTCATCCTCATTGGCCATCAAGGAACGTTGGCAATCGGTAAAGGAAGTGCTATATTTTTTCTTGTCAATAAAATTCGGAACTACTTCAATGTCTTTCTTAATATCAAAAAACTCCAAAGTACGTTGCTTCAAGTTTTCGGAAACCGAGGTTACCACATCAGATTGATTAATACTAAAAGTCACCGCTGGTTTATAAAAAGGGTGCTTGCCCACCAATGTAATATCGGTACCGTGCAAAGTAGTGATCATCGGGATATAGATTTGTTCCTCCTCCAACATTTTTTTGGCCATATAACCTGCGTAAGCGTGAGGAATGGCATAGTGCACGTGTAATAGCTCAATTCCGAATAATTTGATGGTATCTACCAATTTACTGGAAAGGGCCAACTCATAAGGCTGATAATGGAACAACGGGTACTCTGGTACGTGTACTTCGTGAAAGTGGATATTATTACTCAGAAGCTCTAGCCGTACGGGTTGTCGATAGGTTACAAAATGTACTTCATGTCCCCTATTGGCCAAGGCTATTCCCAATTCTGTGGCCACCACCCCACTACCACCAAAGGTAGGATAACATACAATCGCTATTTTCATTGTTCAAATGTAGTGAAAACCATAAAGTAAGTCGAGCGCCTTACCATAATATTACAGGTTCGAAAGTTACTTATGAAGAGGAAAAGGAAAAGCATCTTGGGCAAGGTCTTCCGATACTATTCCAAAATAGCATCATAAATAGCACCTTGAATTCTTGTACGCAAGCCAGACTTTACCAATAAGGTATTGGTCGCCGAAGGGAAGGTACGATTCGATAAAAAAACATACACCAACTCCTTCTCGGGATCGGCCCATGTATAGGTACCCGTAAAACCGCTATGACCGAAACTTTTTCGGGAAACACACTCGCAAGCCGGTCCGCCACCGTTGGGGTCGGGTTTGTCAAAACCCACGCCCCTACGAACTCTTTTATCGCAGAAGTAGCACGTATTGAATTTTTTAACGGTACGTGAATCGAAAAAGCGATTGCCACCATAAAAACCATCTTGAAGGTACATTTGCATCATCTTGGCAACGTCATTTGCACTACTGAACAAACCTGCATGGCCCCCTACCCCACCTTGCATAGCTGCTCCCATATCGTGTACATACCCTTGAACCCGTTGATAACGATAATAAGTATCATCTTCGGAAGGTATAATACGGTTCTTGTCAAATTTCTCCAGTGGATTGTATGTAGTGGTCATAGCACCTAACGGTCTATACAAAAAATTGCGTACCAGTTCATCCAAAGGCTTCCCGTTTTTTTCTTCAATGTATCTTTTCATCACATAATAGGCTACATCGCTATACCGGTATCTGTTCGATTTTAAATCTTGGCGTCCTATACGATTATAGATAGAATCGGTATAGGCATCGGTCAAATACAGCCGGTCACTAACCTTGATTGAAAATCCGTCAATAGGGGCATTGCGATAAAATTCACTTGACGGTTTTCGCTTCTCGTCCAAGGTACTTACATAAAAGGCTATCCAAGCGGGAAGCCTGCCATAATGGGACAATGCCTTGAGGACCGTTACATTCTTAAGCTCGGTTGTATCGTACTGGGGTATGAGTTCCCCAAAAGTATCGGCGAGTGCAATATCGCCTTCCTCTTCCATCTTCATTACCATGGGTAGGGTCGCTAGAATTTTTGTAACCGACGCTAAATCGTACAGGTGTTCCTTGGTAACACTATCCTTCGCATCATAGGTAGGTTTTCCAAACGCTTTATGATAGATCACCTGACCTTTTCGGGCAATCAACACCTGCGCTCCCGGATACATTAAAGAATCTAGTCCGTTTTGTACCAGTTCATCTACTTTCGCCAGACGTTCAGAGCTCATTCCCACCCGTTCTGGATAACTATATCCCAATCGCCTAAGCGATTTTAATTGAATGGACGTTTGTACCGGAAATGTTGGATGCGAGGTCACTGGCAAGACACCTCTAGCGGGATTTGCCCCAAAAATCAACTGTGCCATCTTACGCTGTGCCATTGGGCTGTTCTGATATCCCACCACAACCCCATCAATTGTTTTAAAGGATTCAACATCTAACAGGGCATAGGGCTTAGCAAACAATGTTAAGATGGTATTCGATGTTCTGGATGCAGAAATTTGCTGTAGCCAATCCAATTCCTTGTTTGAGAACTTATAAGCTTTCCAAGGGCTCTCGTTGCTTTTATGAAATCCGATGATGACTAAATTGTAATCGGCCAGTTTCTTTTTGATCGTTTCAATATCCTTACCATTTACTTGGGTCACCGATGCATACTTGTTGAGTTCCTCCAAAAAAGGATCACTGTTTGCGTTTCCAAGTTTTACATAGGCGATTTTTTTGTTCTCCAGTTTTTTAATGCCCATGAGATAAAAATTATTTTTTACCACCGTAAGCGCATTCTCGATCGCCCTTTCATAAACTAGATCATCCTCCAATGAATTCAAGTCATCATAAAGCCCCTCTAAATAGATAGCGCGATACCGATGCAACCCAACTTGGTATTTGGCCATCAAAATCTTTTTAACAGAGGTGGCCAAGCGCTTCTCTGAAATTTTTCCTTTTTCATAGGCTTTCAGAAGCTTCTCCTTTGCTTTTGTAACATCGGTAGGCATTAATAAAATATCATTTCCTGCCAAAAAAGCCTTTAATTCGACCTCTCCTTCTTTTCCATAGTCAGCAGCTCCCTTCATGTTCAGTGCATCGGTAAATACAAGTCCTTTGAATCCCATTTCATCTTTTAAAATGCCCGAAATAATCTGCTCGGACAGCGAGGAGGGCAGTTTTTTTTTGATTTCTAGGCTAGGAACGTTTAAATGGGCCACCATGACACTACTGAGCCCCTCTTGAATCAACCGCTTAAAGGGATACAACTCAATACTATCCAACCGTTTTCTACTGAAGTCGATAACGGGTAGGGCATGGTGAGAGTCTGTGGCAGTATCTCCATGACCGGGAAAGTGCTTACCGCTTGAAAGTATTCCTGCGCGATGCATACCTTTCATCAAGGCTATTCCCTTTTCTGCCACATTTTCACGATCTTCACCGAACGAACGGTTCCCGATGATAGGGTTTCTTGGGTTGATATTGATATCGATATCCGGGGCAAAATTGATGTGAACCCCCATTCTTTTCGCATGTGTTCCCATTCGATACCCTACCTCCTCAACAATAGTACTGTCTTGAATAGCGCCTAAGGTCATATTCCATGGAAAGGCATAAGTTGAATCTAGACGCATGGCCAAACCCCATTCGGCATCCATACCGACCAATAAGGGGGTTTTTGAAAGTTTTTGGTATTCATTCGTAAGTCGGGCCTGTCGCATGGGACCTCCGGTAGAAAATATGACCCCTCCGATATGTTGTTCTTTGATGAGCGATTTAACCTGTTCCTTGCTTGCTTCACTGCCATTAGAGGCTACCATGACCATAAAAAGCTGTCCGATTTTTTCTTCGAGAGACATGCTTTCATATCGTGAATTCACCCATTGCGCCTGCGCGAGACTATCTTTGGTCATCAACGGATGCTTCTGTCCAACAATCGGCGATACAAATAACAGGAATAAAGGAAATACTACTAGGAATCGCATATAAAAACTTCTATGAAATAACTGATTACAACCGGAAATATTGCATTTCAACGATGATATCGGCTAGCAGGAATAATAAGTTCAACTACCATGCCATCGTAGCCATGTGCAAGGGGGCGGAAATAAAAACCGGACTTACATAAAACGAGCATGCCAACTTTCTGAAGCAGGAACTTCCCAATGTTCCAAATATTCTCCTTTGTTGGTGACAAGGTGGTTGAAGACAATGGTTTTTGGGGAAACTGATTTTGCCTTGGCCATTTTCTTAAACTCCAGTAAAGGCTTGTAAGCTACATAGGCTCCTTGTTTATAGGATACGTTCATCTTATCCAGGAGCGACACGTTGTACTTTTTTTCCAACTCTTGAATAAAATGCACCGATGCATCGATTGAACAGCCTGAAGCGGCAGCGACCTGTTGGTCCAATGCTAAAATTAAAAAACGGTTGTATCGAATCTCATATCCTGCTTTCAAGTCCTGACCGTGCGCTGTCCACTGTTCTATAAAAACATCCGTGGCAGTTTTGATTTCCTGGAGCTCTTCCTCCGAAAAACTACGGTTGGCCTGATAGATCCAAACACGGGAGCTATCAGGTAATTTTTCAAAATCTACTAGCATTTTTTAGGTATTTGGGGTATTAAGAGACTGTTTTGAAACATGTCGTAATAAAAGTGGTGCGGCAACTAAAGGTCTTCGGCACCGGCTATCAATTCTGCAATATCCATAACGGCGACCGAAGCTTCTTTCTCCTTGTTCTTGACCCCATCGGTCATCATTGTATTGCAAAACGGGCAAGCGGCAGCAATAATTTGGGGGCTTGTTTCCATCGCCTGCTCAGTACGTTCTATATTCACATCCTTGTCCCCTTTTTCGGGTTCTTTGAACATCTGGGCACCTCCGGCTCCACAACAAAGTCCCTTCTTTCTGCAATTCTTCATTTCTACCAACTCGGCATCCAGCTTTTGAATGAGTTCTCGCGGGGCTTCATACACATTGTTGGCCCTGCCCAGATAGCAGGGATCGTGATAGGTAATGCGTTTTCCTTTGAATTTTCCGCCTTCAAGCGTAATTTTTCCGTCTTCCAACAATTGTTTTAAGAATTGGGTATGATGCACGACCTCATACGTACCTCCCAAACCTGGGTATTCATTTTTAATGGTATTGAAACAATGTGGACAAGCAGTGACCACTTTTTTAATCTCATAGCTGTTCATGACCTCTATATTCGTCATTGCCTGCATCTGGAATAGGAATTCATTGCCTGCCCTTTTTGCAGGATCTCCCGTACAGCTTTCTTCGGTGCCCAATACCGCAAATGATACATTTGCCTTGTTCAATATCTTAATAAAAGCCTTTGTGATTTTTTTTGCCCTATCATCAAAACTTCCGGCACAACCTACCCAGAATAACACTTCTGGCTGTTGCCCCGATGCGAATAGTTCTGCCATCGTAGGCACTTTTAACTCACTTCCCATATTTTTTTCTTTCGGTATTCCAATTTCATTTCCAGGCCTAGGACTCCTGCGCCCAATTCAACCGATCCATTTGATTAAAGGGCCAAGGGGCACCATTATTCTCGATATTGCCCATCATATTATTCAGATCGGAAGGAGCGGCAGATTGCTCCATAACTAGGTACTGTCTCATGTCCATGATAATCGATAAAGGGTCGATGCTTACGGGGCAGGCCTCTACACAGGCATTGCATGAGGTACAGGCCCATAGTTCTTCCCTAGAAATGTAGTCGTCCAATAATTGCTTATCATCCGCTACAAAGCTACCGTTATTGGCGTCGATATTTTTACCGACTTCCTCTAGGCGGTCTCTGGTGTCCATCATTATTTTCCGGGGAGACAATTTCTTTCCGGTTTGGTTTGCGGGACATTCACTAGTACATCGACCACATTCGGTACAGGTATATGCGTTCAACAGTTGTACCCAGCTTAAATCGGAGACGTCCGAAGCTCCAAATTTTTCGGGGTCCGGTGCATCATCAGCCGGAGCTGCAAAAGGATCTGCCTCAGGATCCATCATAAGCTTTACCTCGTTCGTAACAGATTCCAAATTTTTAAACTGGCCCTTTGGCTTCAAGCTACCGTAATAGGTATTTGGGAAGGCCAACAAAATGTGCAAGTGCTTGGAATAATATAAATAATTCAAAAAGAACAGGATGCCCATTATATGCAACCACCAAGCGGCCCGTTCCACGATGATCAAGTTGGCAATAGACATATCTTCCAATAGGGGTGCCATAAAACCACTCACCGGAAACGCGCCTATAATGCCAGCCTCATTCGCATAATGTGCAGCACCCTTTAACTGTAGCTGATAATCGGCTGCGTTCATGGTCAAAAACAAAAACATCAAAATAAGCTCGATGTATAAAATCCAATTTCCATCTTTCTTAGGCCAACCTTTCATCTCGGGTTTCACGAAACGTTGCAATCGAATCGCATTTCTACGAACCCAAAATATCACAACGGCCACAATGACCAAAAATGCCAAAATCTCAAATGAGCCAATTAATACATTATAGAATCCTCCTAAGAACCCGAATAAACGATGGGTACCCAACAGACCATCTAAAATGATTTCCAGTACTTCAATATTGATGATCACGAACCCTACATACACAATAATATGCAAAAAACCTGCGATGGGGCGCACTACCATCTTATTTTGTCCCAAGGCGATCCTCGCCATATTTTTCCAGCGTTGCGAAGTATTATCGGATACATCAACGCGCTTACCTAACTTAATGTTTCTCGAAAGTCGCTTAACATTTCTGGCAAAATAGCCGATACCGGCAACTAATAAAAGGGCGAAAAGGATATTGGGGAGATATTCCATAGTAACTATTGATCTTCGATTTTAGAAGCAGGGTCATCTTCGGGCACTTCGTACTCTTTTTGTTTTTTCCCAAAAACGGAAACGTTTACATATCGTTTGGGATTCAGTCTAAAATCTTGAAGTAGTAAATCTAACTCCCTTGAAGCATTATTGAGATTCTCATAAAGCTCCTTGTCATTCACCAATTTGCCCAACGTACCATCGTTCGCATCGATTTTTGCCATAACCTTGTCCAAACTAGCCACTGTCGACTCCAAACTTTGCAAAGTTCGAGGTAAACCGGCATTGTTAAGGGAGTCTGCCAATTTTGAAAAACTATAGGTCAACTTTTGAAAATTGGTCAACGAACTATCAAGCTTCCCCTCATTGGTCTTCAAAATCGTATTCAAGGTACTTGCGCTTCCCTGTAAGCTTTGAACAAGCCCGCTGAGACCCGATATGGCATTTCTCAAATCTCTTTTCGTTTTGGTATCGAGAACCTCGTTCACATTCAGAAGTAGTGAATCAGCATCTGATACCGCCGACTCGAACTTCTTGAAAAGTGGTGTTAATTTTTGCTGTGCCAGTTCAGTGAGTCCCGGTCTGGTATCCGTTACGAGCGTATCACCCGAAACGGCCATCGGTGCCCCATCGAAAATTGGAATGATCTGAAGTCCTTTGCCGCCTATAATACCGGTGTCATATAATTCTGCCGGACTATTTTTGGAGAAAGCAAAATCACTATTCACGGTAAAGGTGACCAGAAGATTCCCTTGTTTATCTATAAAACGAATATCGTTTACCTTGCCCACATTAAGGCCGTTGATAGATACCGGTGTGCCAGGCTGCAATCCACCAACATCTGGGTAGACTGCATACATCTGTCTACTATTATCGAATAAAGGAGATGATTTTAAATAACTAAACCCTAAGATGAAGAGGAGAATACCGCCGATAACGATAATTCCCGTTTTAATTTCCCTGGATAGTTTCAAAAGGATTGATTTTCGGTTCCTAACAAAATTAGAAATAAATTATAAGAAGACAGTTATTATTCGGAAAGGTATTTCTTAGCCTCTTTCAACGCAATACGCTCCCCATCTTTATAGGCTACTATAAAAGAGGTTGTATAGCCTTTCACATCTGCGTTCGACTTCAATAATTCTGCTTCTTGAAACGAATTTGCGCTCCCGTACATGTAACGATACATGTTCTTGTAGGGCTCTCTTGATAGCTTGTTCAAGCCCCTGAAATTATCGGAACGCAAATCCAAATCCTTGGTGCTTGCCATAATCTGTACCTTGAATATGATGTTCGCTACCGCTGCTTCTGGTTTTTCAGGCTGGGAATTTGTAGGCAAAACAGGTTCTTTCTTTTCCTCTGGTGTAGCGGTAATCACCTCTTGGGATGCGGTAGTAGCGGGTGCTTCTACATCCTCTTCTTTCGGAGCGGCAATGGTTTCACTAGCATCTTGGGTAAGGGCCTCGACCGTTTCTTTTGCCATTTCAGTAGGAGTATCGGCCGGTTTTTTTGGTGCAACCTCCTTTATTGGTTCCTTCTCTTTTTCGACCACAGTTTCCATTTCCATCTTTTTTGCAACATCTTCGGGTGACTCTACTTGGCCATCTGTTTCTTCGGGCATTTTTGGTTCTGATTCCGGTACGGAAACCTGCGCTTCGTACGTATCGGGTTGCACGCCTGATTTGTAGGCCAGGATAGCGTCGGCAATTGCCGTTCCCATCTCAGCCTGCCCTTTTTTGGAATTCAAGTAAGCGCCCTCATCCACATTGGTAAGAAATCCGGTTTCTACCAAAACGCTTGGCATAAAGGTTTGGTGTAAAACGATAAACCCCGCTTGTTTTACCTTCCGATCATTTCGCTTAAGTTTTTTGGAAAAATTGTCTTGAATACCCTTGGCTAGACGTATGCTTTGGTCCAAAAACTCTTCTTGCATAATGGTAAGGCCTATGACCGATTCCGGCGAGTTGATATCGTAATCGGCATATCTTTTTTCATAATTATCCTCTAGATAGATAACGGAGTTTTCTTTCTTGGCAATTTCGAAATTCTGCTTGTTCGCATGCAATCCCAACACGAAGGTTCCTGCGCCATAAGCATTTGAGGAGTGTGAGTCGCAGTGAACAGATACGAAAAGATCGGCATTGGCCTTATTGGCAATCTCTCCCCGTACATACAAATCAACAAAAGTATCATCTTTTCGCGTGTAGATTACTTTGATGTTGGGGTCTTTCTCGAGTTCCTTGCCAACATTCAAGACGATGTTTAGCGCAATATTCTTCTCAAAGTAGCCGTTCCCAAGATTTCCCGGATCATGTCCGCCATGACCCGCATCGAGTACCACAACAAATTTTTCGTCGTTGGCATTTTCGGTATTGTTCTTGCTGAAAGAAGAAGAAAAAAGCAGGGTCGCTAACAAAATGGGAGCGACGACAAACTGCCCGAACTTCATCCCTACAACCGTTTTAGGTGTATTCAATATGGTTAAATTTATGGTAACTCCCCATGAAGGGAACAAAAAATATATGTAAGTTTGGCCTCAAAATACCTCATCAAAGGGTCGACCAACGGTTACAAAAATAGGATTTATAGCCTTGCAATCAAATAAACATCATTTACTTTTCCTATTCCTACTTTTGATCGGTACGTTGTCAGTATCCTCGCAAGAAGATAAAATTGTGACGATGCCCATCAAGGCCGTCCAAGATACCATTGTGGCTCCCCTGATGCCCCTTTCAGCAGTTCGGGACACCACCGCGACGGATTCTACCCAGACAGACTCGCTCAACAAAAAAAAGAGCGTCCTTGTCGATAAAATCAAATACAAGGCCAAAGACTATGTGCGTTTAAGTCAAAAAGACCAGAAAATCTACCTATATAACGAAGCGGAGATCTACTATCAGGACACGGAGTTAAAGGCTGGCATCATTGTAATGGATTATGTAAACAACGAAGTATATGCAGGTCGGTTAAAAGACTCTTTGGGCAACTATTCCCAAGCTCCTTTCTTTAAACAAGGATCGCAGGAGGTACGCCCAGATTCGATTCGTTTTAACTTCGACACTCAAAAAGCATTGATATGGAACTCCCGAACAGAACAACAGGCCGATGTGGGTTCGCTGGGTAGTGATGCTATGAAAGTGTATGCCGAAATCACCAAAAAGGAAAACGATTCGGTCTATTTTTTAAGTGAAGGAAAGCTCACGACCTCTCAAGACACCATTAATCCCGACTATTATATTCGTGTTCGGAAAGCCAAATTTGTGCCTAAGAAAAAGGTAATTGCCGGCTTGAGCAATCTCTACATTGCCGATGTACCTACACCCATAGCCCTGCCCTTTGCCTATTTTCCACTTACGGTAGGTCGTACGGCAGGTTTAATGATGCCCGCGTTCGGCAACGATCCGGATCGAGGCTATTTTCTGCAAAACGGAGGGTACTACATCCCTTTCGGAGATGTGGCCGATCTAACCTTAACGGGTGATTTTTATACGAACGGTAGTTATGGGTTCCGTACGCAATCGGTGTATTCGAAACGGTATCGCTATCGGGGCAACGTTAATTTTCGTTTCGAAAATTTGGTGACCAGTCAACGTGGCTTCGACGACTATTCTAGAAGTACCATATACAACATTCAGATATCCCATTCACAGGATACCAAGGCCAGTCCGAATTCCCGATTTTCGGCCTCGGTGAATTTGGGAAGTAGTTCGTACTTTCAGAATTCGTTGAACCAACTGAATGTTGGGAATCGGTTAAATAATACGTTGAGCTCCTCTATCTCCTATTCAAAGACCTTTCCTGAATATCCCTCGGTAAACGTGAGCCTTACCATGACCCACAGTCAAAATACCAATGCCCCTGAGGGCACCGATAACATACAAATGACCTTACCGACCTTTCAGGCCAGCATGGAACGCATTTTTCCATTCGCAAAAAGGGATGGGATTAAAAAGGGAGCCATTCAAAACGTCAACTTCCAGTACGATGTAAACGGACAGAACAGACTAACGACCAATGACGATGATTTTCTAACAGGGCGTATGTTCGACAATGCGCAAATAGGGGCACGACATCGCCTACCCATTAGTACTAACTTTAAAATAGCCAAATTCTTTAGTGTTACCATGGGGGGTACCTATGAGGATATCTGGGCCTTGGAAACCTACGGAAGACGTTTCGAGGCCGGCGAAGACGGGGAACGTGGTGAGGTGGTCATAGATACGATGCAAGGGTTCGACCGGTTTAACAGATACGGTTTATCGACCAGTGTCGGTACCACATTATACGGTACGTTCCTTTTTGGAGAGGATAAAAAAATACAAGCAATACGCCATGTGATGCGCCCTTCCATTAGCTACGGCTACACACCCTCTTTCGAGCAATTTTTTGACGAGTACGTAAATACAGATACTGGGGAAACGGTACAATACACACGTTTTCAAGGTACATTGAACGGAGCCCCAAGCCTTGGAAAATCGAGCAGTGTCAGTTTTTCCTTAGCGAATACGTTTGAAGCCAAGGTACGGGATAAGGATTCTACCGCATTGGAGCCGAAAAAAATACCGCTGCTCTCGAACCTAAATTTAAGTACCTCCTACAATTTTGAAGCCGATTCGCTGCGACTGAGTCCCATTAACATCAATGGAGGTACCACTATTTTAGATAATAAAATGAGTATCAACTTTGGGGCCGCTTTGGACGCTTATGCCATTGATAACAACGGGAGACGCATCAACACTTTTAATATTGACAATGGAGGAAGTCTTTTTCGGTTGACCAGGGCAAATTTAAACGTGGGTTATAACATCAGCAGCAAAACCTTTGGTCGCAAGGATGATGAGGAGGAAGAGGAAGAACCAGACCCCTATGACTATGTCGCCCAAAGTGGAGGTAGAGACGATGACCTGTTCGGAAGCGCCGAAAGCCTTTATGGCGACGGTGGCGGATTCGACAACCAAGAAGGAGGTTCCGAGGATGTGGAGAATCCTGTTTATGGTACCAAGATCCCATGGGATTTTCGTTTAGCGTATGCAGCAACCTATAACAATGCCGCCCGCCAAGATGAATTTAGCTCACATTCCCTTATGTTTTCAGGAAACATAAGTCTTTCCCCTCGCTGGAAAATTGGGGGTAACTCGGGTTATGACTTCGTAAACAAGGGGTTTTCTATTACCAATCTTCGAATTGAACGGGATTTAAAGAGTTTTACGATGCGCTTCAATTGGACGCCTTTCGGACGTTTTCGGCAATGGAACTTTTTTATTGGGATCAAAGCCAGTGTCTTAAAGGATTTGAAATGGGAGAACAGAAGCCAGCCTCCTAGGTAGCTATGGCAACGCACTACCTCGATCTAAGCATCCGAGGTATCGAATTCCAAAAAAAATTCCAAATTCCAAAGCTGGAAAATAGGGTACATTGGGAATTAAGAATATATTGTCAACTTAAAAAAGAATAGGATTTCTGCCGTAGTTTATGCTAGGCGCAAACGAAGGGCGGAGATGAAATCAGCTATGAACCATGAAAAAAATAATCAATACCCCAAATGCCCCGGCACCGATAGGACCATACAACCAGGCAGTACTAAGCGGGAACACATTGTATATCTCCGGTCAGATTCCGATGGAACCAACATCGGGGGAATTGGTTCAGGGGGATATCAAGAAAGAGACCCAACAATCTATGGAAAATCTCAAGGCGATTCTCACCGCTGCCGGCGCTTCATTTTCCCATGTGGTGAAAGCGACTATTTTTGTGAAAGACATGCATCAATTTGCCGAAATCAACGAGGTATATACAACCTACTTTGATGCAGAAACAGCTCCGGCAAGGGAAACTGTAGAAGTAGCTAACCTCCCCAAGTTCGTGAACGTTGAGATTTCAATGATTGCAGTGCTTTAAGCTTTGAAATATGAGTGTCAAGTAAAAGCCTAGGCAACTAAGCACTTCTTAAGAAAGAGACCCTTATAAGTTCGCTTTATGGAATTCTACCAATCCGTCTATAGGACGTTGTCGAATAACCCCTACGATCAAATCATTACGTTCCAAAACCGTTGTTAACTCTTCCCTCAAATAATAAGCGATGCTACCGACAAAATTGATAGGTACTTTGGTCGCCAGTTCGAATTGCATGATATAATTATTCACAAACTGCTGAAAACCTTTATCGATAACACCTTTGCAATAAGGGTGGTCTTTATTCTCTATCAAGAAACGAGCAAAAGTCGCCAAATAGGTGTTCGGATTAGGTTGCTTGTATAAATTCTCTTTGATGACATCGGCTTCCAAATTATAGCCCTTTGCGAATTTCATACCCAAATCCTGGGGCATTTTATGGAAATAATAATCCCGGATAAGTTTACGGCCAAAAAAGTTACCGCTACCATCGTCCATCGGGATATAACCCAATGAGGTTACCTTCTGAAAAAGTTGATGACCATCATAATAACTGCAGTTAGAACCCGTTCCCAAAATACAGACGATCCCTTGATGGCCTATTTTCGTCGTTGCAAATATCGCGGCATAGGTATCTTCTTTTACTTCGGTCTTTGCCTTCGGGAAAAAATCCTTAAAAATTTCGGTAAGAAACCGTTTCATACGATCGGTACCACATCCGGCCCCATAAAAGTAGAGTCTGGAAACCTTGTCCTTATTTTTGGATATTTCAAAGTTATTTGCCAGCCGGTCTTCGATGACCTCTCGGGTAAGCACTTCGGGGCTTAATCCCAGCGTCTGGGTCAAAAAAAGCTGATTCCCTTTTTCATCCAAAGCAATCCAGTCCGATTTGGTCGCACCACTATCTACAATCAATATCATAATCCAAACGATTTAAAAAAGAATCCCGAAAATAAGCAAAAAGGGTACCTATTTCCGGGAAAATCCTTTAGGTTACTTTTGTTTTCTATAATTCGTTCACATATTGGGCCAAGTCTACCAACTTGTGGGAGTACCCTGCCTCATTATCATACCATGATACGATTTTAAAGAATTTTGAGTTGAGTTCGATACCGGCCCCTGCATCAAAGATACTCGTACGGGCATCTCCTATAAAGTCTTGTGACACTACCGATTCTTCCGTATACCCCAAAATACCTTTCAAATCGCCCTCAGAGGCGGCCTTAAAGGTTTTTTTAATGTCCTCATAGGAAGTTTCTTTTTCCAAACGAACCGTTAAATCTACAACGGACACGTCTGCCGTAGGTACTCTGAACGCCATCCCTGTCAGTTTGCCCACCAATGCCGGAATTACCTTGGTAACCGCTTTTGCCGCTCCGGTAGATGCCGGAATGATGTTAAGCATAGCGCTTCGACCGCCTCGGTAATCTTTTCTAGAAGGGCCATCAACCGTCATTTGGGTCGCTGTCGTAGCATGAACGGTAGTCATCAAAGCTTCTTCGATTCCGTATGCATCATTCAACACCTTTGCCAATGGCGCCAAGCAGTTCGTCGTACAAGAAGCATTCGAAACAATTGTATCGGAAGCTTTCACCTCATTATGGTTCACACCCATGACAAACATCGGTGCATCTTTTGAAGGGGCAGAAATAACCACTTTTTTAGCGCCACCGTCAATATGATACTGGGCCGTTTCAAGTGTCGTAAAGATTCCGGTACATTCGGCTACGATATCTGCGCCTACTTCATCCCACTTTAAATTCTTTGGGTCGCGCTCGGCGGTAATGCGTACTTTTTTACCGTTAACGATCAGATGGTCACCGGAAACTTCTACATCACCATCAAAACGACCGTGTACGGAATCGTATTTTAAAAGGTATGCCAAATGCTGCACATCCAACAAATCATTGATAGCCACTACGTCTACATCATCGCGTCGTACCGTAGAGCGAAAAACCATTCGCCCAATTCTTCCGAAACCATTGATTCCTATGTTTAATTTTGCCATTTTCTTTCTTTTTAAATTTTAATATTACGTTGTCATTATTTCTGAAACCCGAATGAGTTCCTTATCAATTTTTGTGTGTCCTTTTATCGCCTTGTTAATGGGCGTTAAAATCAATCGGTTATCCTGTACGCCTACCATGAGATTGGTTTTGCCCTGCAACAGCGATTCTACGGCCTTAACCCCCATTCTACTTGCCAATACGCGGTCGTAACAAGACGGGGAACCTCCTCGTTGCATATGGCCCAAAACAGATACCCTTACATCATAAATGGGTAAATGCTCTTCTACATATTCTTTTAGTTCGAATACGTTCTTACCTGTTTTATCACCTTCTGCTACAATAACGATACTAGATGATTTTCCCGATTTTTTACTTCGCTTTAAAGATTCGAGCAATCGTTCCAATCCAAGATTTTCCTCTGGGATTAAAATCTCTTCGGCCCCTGCACCCACTCCGGCATTCAGGGCGATATGACCAACATCCCTACCCATTACCTCAACAAAGAAAAGACGGTTGTGCGAACTGGCAGTATCACGGATTTTATCAATAGCATCAACTACGGTATTCAGGGCCGTATCAAAACCCAAGGTGAAGGTAGTTCCAAAGATATCATTGTCTATGGTACCGGGGATTCCGATGACAGGAAAACCAAATTCCTGATTAAAAATCATTGCCCCTGTAAAACTACCATCGCCACCAATTACCACGAAGGCCTCAATGCCCTCTTTCAGCAAATTCCGGTAAGCGATCTTTCGCCCTTCAGGAGTCCTAAAATCATCGCAACGGGCCGATTTTAAAATCGTACCTCCTTTGTTGATAATGTTGTTTACACCACGGGCATCCATCGGTTTAAAATCACCTTCGATCATCCCCTGGTAGCCTCGGTATATCGCAACACAATCAACTTTTAAATAGGCACAGGTACGAACCACCGATCGTATCGCGGCATTCATACCTGGAGAATCGCCTCCTGAGGTTAAAACCCCTATTTTTTTTATTGCTGATCCCATCAAAAAAATGTAAGCTGCAATATTAACAAACTTATTTCAATTTATGAATTGTTGAGAGGCTATTTTTACGGTGTTCAGCACCCTATTCCGCCTAAGCGTGCCAAGTATAAAAATGACCTGAACGAAAAAACAAAGTTCCCGATGATTTAGGGTAAAAAATTCAATATCAACACCTTAAAACCGTGCTACACTAACTGGCTATCGAAAAACTTAAAATGCCTTCGTATGTACGAGGAAAAAATCAAACGTTTTCGCCGAAACAGCTCTCAAAGGGTTTCAGATACCACGATTGTCTCTTCTTTTGTGTTAAAACTATTTTAAGCCTTTTGTTTTAGGGTAGATACGAATTAGACTATCCCTTCCCATAACTGCAGTTGGGGATACTTTTAGAGGTACCGGGTCATCTTTTTTCTCTTCTATGGGTTCTTGTTTTTTTCGAACAACTTTTCTAAACAACTCCTTAAAACTATCAAAGTCTACTTCATAAGAGAGTCCGACCCCTTGTGTAGAGCCAATTCTTTCGGCCAAAAACTCTTGTATTTCACTTTCCCTGCTAAAGAATTTAGCACTTACGGTACCTTCTTCGTTCAACAGCAACTGTATTTCAAAATCACCGGCTACCACCGTAGTACCGGCCGCTCCGACCGGCACCCCCACCTTTCCGTTAAACAAGAGACGGTCACTTATCTTTGAGGAAACCGTTACCCCAAGCCGATCCTCTACCTGTGTTTCCGACAACACATCTCCTTGTACGTACGATACACCAAAGTTAAATTTATCATTGTCGCCGCTAAGCAGTGAATTAAAAAGCCCAGAAGCCGATTGTAGTAAATTACCAGTTACCGCTTGTTGGTTAATACCACCCTGTTGACCCGCAAAAGACCCTTGGGCCAATAAAAATATGGCATTGCGCTCCTCGACCGTTGGGTCTTGAAGACTATACTCCAATTCGGATTGAATGATCGAATTCGTACCGGGAAACTCAATATTGAAATCGATTCCCGGATTTTGTATTTCTTCGGTGAGTTTTATGACCACATCTACCGGAATCTGCCGGGTATAGTTATTGTTTACCAAGAGCGGCGATGGATTGGCCTGCAGGCTGTAAACGGCTTCCATGTTCAAAAGAGCATCTAAAGGTCTGCCATCCCACACGATATTGCCTCCAGGCCTTACGTCGAAAACTTTGTTGACAACACCTCCAAAACGGTAATTATACGTACCGGTAACTACTACAAATTCCCCGAACATCTCAAAAGTACCACGGGTATTGATACGCATCAACAAAAGACCTTTACCTGTTCCGGCCAAGGTACTGCCGGTCTCCGTATCGGTTACGATCTGTACTTCGGCATCGGGGGTAATGTCCAAATCGAACGTTAACTCCAATCCCTGTACCTCATCCAAGGTGCGTCTGACTTCAATATCCCTGACCGTGTTCTTGTCAATGAAATTGATAAAAGAATAATCCCCGACACTTGCCACATCGCTTAGTGGTATCGAGAGTGAGGTACCTCGTGCGGTACTCCCCTCTACATCGATATTCAGCGCTCGTGTAGAGCCATAAATACGGCCAGTTCCCGTTAAAAAGCCTGTACCGTAATACAAGGCTTCCTCGTCATAAGGCGTGTTCAGAATCAAAAGCCTGTCCCCTTTGGTATCAACGTTGAGATCAAGGGCCCAATCTTTGAAAAAGCTGTGGGTAATGGTACCGTCCAATGTAGCTTTAGTCCGCTCAGCAACATCTGTAAGGGCGATCCTGTCAAAATCAAAGGTCTGGTTGATCAGATTAACCCTAGAGTTGGGGGCAAAACTGTAGTCAACATTCAAATAAGGAATTGCAAGGCCCGCATCGTCGAGCGTGAGTATACCCCCAAATTCAGGATTGTCGACCCGACCCTTAACCCGGGCATTACCGCTTAGGTAACCCCGTATATGATCAATAACCCCTTCTCCCAGCGGATTAAATGGTTCCAAATTGAAGCTATTGAAATTTACCAACAAATCGGCGGTGGGCATGTCTCCGGTATTTCTAACATTGCCGACTACGGCCATTTTTTCCGTTCCATTGTCGGTTATCTGGGAATTGACCACAAAATCGGTTAAATCCCGATTTCCGGCGATACTTACCGCCAAATCGCCCAAACGGATATCGTTGACGGCCAAATCTTTCACATTGAGGTTCGATGAGGGCAGATACACGCCATCTTTCTGAAATACATTCAAGGTACCGTTTACTTCACCTTTGAGACCAAGGCTATCGATAGATGGTGTAATCTTGTCCAGCGAAACGATCTTAAACTCCAGCTGCAAATCTTTATAGGTGGAATCGGCCAACTGCCCGCGTAATCGAATCTGCTCCTGCACATTATTGTTCATCACAATTTCCTCGATAGCGATACTATCCAAGGTGCGATTTACGATGACCTTGTTCTTGCTATTGTTATTTTTGTTCAATATCCACGTATTTCCCTTAAAACTCACATCAGACTTCTTAAACCCGATAACAGATTTATTTTCTTTATTGAAGGTGTGATAAAAATTAAGG
This sequence comes from uncultured Flavobacteriaceae bacterium, assembly GCA_947493175.1. Taxonomy (GTDB): domain Bacteria; phylum Bacteroidota; class Bacteroidia; order Flavobacteriales; family Flavobacteriaceae; genus Pelagihabitans. The sequence continues at coordinate 51,054 of CANLQD010000006.1, forward strand.
TTATAAATGTCGTCGTACTCGCTACCTCCATTAAACTCGGCCCTAAAGAACAAGGTATCTTTTAGGGTTGTATTAATGATATTGAAATCTTTGACATCATAATAAGGATTTGAAAGGTCCCCGACGGAAACGTACGTATTAAATAGTGGGTTTTTATTATCGATCTGCAAATCGATTTCCTCGGCCTTGGACCCATACGCCTCGATAAGGGGAGACTTAAAAGTGAGCTTAAAATCGCCTTCGTCAGCAATGATATCCCCTTTGATAAAGGTATTTGGATCAAAGTTCACCTCTGGAAAAAAAACGCCCACAATTTTATTGTAGATCTTGAAATTAAAGGCAAGAGTTTGTCCGCCTGAAATTTCAAATGGGCGGTAGTTGGTATAAATACTTCCCAAGGAGTTTTGCACGAGTCTCCCTAATTCCCTGACCTTAAAGTTACCTCTCATATATCCGGTAATAATATCCGGCGAATTGATATCTATAACACGGATAGAGTCACTTTCAAACCGGGAGGATATTTTAAAGTCCTCGAAATAATAGGTGTCATTCTTGTTTTGAAAATTCGTTTTGGAAAAATTGATATCCCCTACCAAATTGTCCAAGGAATTTCCCGTGACATCCATATTCACATTCCCTTTGAAAACGGACACACTATCATTTATGAAATTAAGCTTCTTCAGATCGGCGTAATCTACCGAGGCAATAAAATTAAAGGTATTACGATCGGGGGCAAAATCGGCCAATCCTTTAAAATTGAACTTGAGGTGCTCATCGTTGCTTACCAGACTACCATCGAACAATTGTTCTTTAATGAGACCCGACACTTTCAGATTGTTGTATTCATAATCGTTAAATACAACAGAATATACCTCACCTATGACTTCGGTGTTTAAGTTTTTGGATAAAAAGCTTTTACCTTCCACATTAAAATCCAATGTGGTTTTTCCCAAACGCCTGTTCTCGACAAAATCACCAAGATCAAAATCGATCAGGGATACAAAACCTTCGTAGGCGGCCTCGTCGATATTGTTGATATTGGTCAACCTCATATCGGTATAGCTACTACCGATTGCCGTATTCACGTTTACCTTGGCATCTATCGAAGATTCTGTGACCAAGGCATCCCCACGAATGGTAAACTGCCCCAATTTTTTAAAAATGGAGGGAGGAAGCGACTTTCCTAAAATATTGGGCATCAAAGCGTTTAATTGGTAGTAATTGGAAGTAACGTTCTTCATTTTGGCCTGCATCGAAAACGGCTTGTTCTTACTAAAGAGATTCTTGAAATTAAAATCTCCTCGAATACCGGTATTATCCGAAAGTAAAAACAAGTCTTCCAGATTCAAATCATTCAGAACACCATTAAAGCTAGATGAAAAAGACACTTCTTTGCCCTTACCAAATTGATCATATAAGAGATTTACCTCATCGAAGGCAAGTTTTGAGTCGTTAAAATTCGCATCTACATTGACCTTATTCAAAAAATTCGCAAAGTCTTTGCGGTCGTAATTAAAGATAAGACTTCCATTTAGTGCTGAACCTGGGGTTCTTATCGCCAAGGAGTCGAACCGCATCTGCTGTTTGGTATATTTAAAATCGGTATGCAGGGTGTCGACACGAATGCCTTTTCCACTATTAAAGGACATGGTTTCGATACCTGTGGTCACTTCAGGACCTAAAATCTGAAAATCGGTCGCGGTAATACTCAAATCAGTAAAATCCAAGGCTCTTGGGTTTTCCAGATTTTCATCGATCATTTTAAAGGTGCTTTTTTGCACATTCATTAAAGAAGAGGAAAAAAAGAAAGGAGGTGTACCTGGTGCTCGAGGTTTTCCGTCATCGAGCTTGTCGATAAAAACTTCTAAATTGGTAGCAGTACTGTCTTTGTAGGTTGTTAACTTAAAATCGAGCTGGTCTACGTCAATATCCCCAAATTCCAACTTACCATTAGCAAGGTTTCTGGCATTTAATATCGAAGTGGTAAGTTCGTTGACATAAAACAGGGTATCTTTTCTAAAGTCCTCTATGTAAACCCCTTTTAACGAAGTATCCCAAGAGATCAGGGATACCCGAAGCTTTTCGATATTAATGTTGGTTCCGAATTCCGTATTGATCGATTTGGTTGCATATCGGGCCAATCGCGTCTGCACAAAAGGTAAGGATAGGACAAGGGTTCCCAAAACACAGATCAGCACCAAAACCAGTACCGTTCGAATCAATATTTTTTTCAATTTTTTGATAGGGCCTTATGTTTTACCTTTGGGCATCCAATTTTTATTCCAAACCGTGTGGAAAAGGAAACTATTTACATACTAGCCATTGAATCTTCGTGCGACGATACTTCTGCAGCGGTTTTACGTGGTAACACGGTGCTTAGCAATATTGTATCGACCCAAAAGATACATGAACAATACGGAGGTGTAGTGCCCGAATTGGCCTCTAGAGCCCATCAGCAAAACATTGTTCCCGTGGTTCACCAAGCTTTGGTTGCAGCAAATATCGACAAAAAACAACTATCGGCCATAGCTTTTACAAGAGGTCCCGGTCTTATGGGTTCACTGTTGGTAGGTACTTCTTTTGCCAAATCACTTTCGTTGGGCCTCAAGGTTCCTCTCATAGAAGTCAACCACATGCAAGCACATATTTTGGCTCATTTTATTGAGGAGGAAGGTCGCAAACCTCCCCGTTTTCCTTTTTTGGCGATGACCATTAGCGGAGGCCATACGCAGATTGTTTTGGTTAGGGATTTTCTGGATATGGAAGTATTGGGAGAGACCTTGGACGACGCAGTAGGTGAGGCTTTCGACAAAAGCGCCAAATTACTGGGACTACCCTACCCAGGAGGCCCCTTGATCGATCAATATGCCCAGTTAGGAAATCCGAAGGCGTATGAGTTTCCAAAACCAAAAGTTGCCGGACTGAATTTTAGCTTCAGTGGATTTAAGACCAGTATCCTCTACTTTTTGCAAAGAGAACGTAAAAAGAATCCAAATTTTGTCTCTGAGCATCTAAATGATATTTGCGCCTCTATACAACACAGTATTGTGCTAATTTTGATGGACAAGTTGCAAAAAGCCGTGAAACAAACGGGGATAGAGGAATTGGCAATCGGCGGTGGCGTATCGGCCAATTCGGGAATACGAAAGGCGCTTCAACAAATAGAAAAGGAAAAAGGATGGCGCATTCACATTCCCAAGTTCGAGTATTGTACCGATAATGCTGCGATGATCGGAATTGTCGGTTATCTAAAATACCTGAACAAGGATTTTTCAGAACGGACCATCAGTGCTCAGGCTAGATATCGATTATAACGTCAATTTAAAAAAACAGCCTTTTTGCCAAGACTTTTTTAATACTTGATAACGAGACATGCAACTATTCTACAGCAGAGATATCGATAACAACTCTTCAAACTATACATTCAATGTCGAAGAAAGCAAACATATTGTAAAAGTACTGCGAAAAAAGGAGGGCGATATTTTACGGATTACCGATGGCCAAGGACAGCTGTTCGAGGTACAAATTGCGATTGCGGATAGCAAGAAATGTCAGGTAGAAATCATTTCTTGCCAAAAAGAACATCGCCCCATGCATTCACTGCATATAGCTGTTGCCCCTACTAAAATGAACGATCGCTTTGAATGGTTTTTGGAAAAAGCTACCGAAATTGGCATCGATGAAATAACGCCTATTATTTGCGAACGATCCGAACGAAAAATCATTAAACCCGAAAGATTGGAAAAAGTAATTCAGTCGGCCATGAAACAGAGTCTTCGCACCTATCTTCCCAAATTAAATGCTCCCATTCCTTTTAAAGACTTCCTGACCCGCCCACCAGAAGGACTTCTTTTTATCGCCCATTGTGAAAAAGATGAAAAAAAAGAATTTAAGAGAAGTATCGCTCCCGATAAAGATATCACCATTATGATCGGACCCGAAGGTGATTTTTCACCCAACGAAATTGCCAAGGCCCGCGAAAAGCAGTTTGTACCCGTTTCTTTGGGAAAAAGTCGCCTAAGAACAGAAACCGCGGCAATCGTAGCCTGTACCATGGTAGCGATGGTGAACGATTGGTAATAGTTTTAAATAAGTAGAATTGCGAAAACAGGCAAATTAGCCGTTACTGCCCTTTAAAACCCCATTTAGCGGCAGCGGTAATATCTTTTTCGGCATTTTCTATGAAAACCATGAGAAATAGCTTTTCACCAGGTTTCACAATATCCGGGACAGTCATGGACAGGGCACCTTCACTTTCTTTTAAAACGGTTGTTTTCTCCGCAATGACGATGTTACTATTTTTTATGGTTCTATTTCGATTTTCACCTCTTTTTACATTGGTGGTACGTTCGTTCAGAACCAGTACCGTGCGAATGCTCCTTTTATCAAGGTCACCGGCTACTTTATAGTCGAAATTGAGAATCGATCCATCGACCTTTCCGTTATCTATCTCAATATGATTAGCCGTTTTGCTCTTTACATAGAAATCGATGGTTTGTTGCATTTTTGAAGCGTCGGATCCTACAAAATGCTCTTTTCCATTTACTACCACCTCGGGTGTATAGTTGCTACGATACCCGAACTTGACATTATAGGCATTTTGTTTTTGACTATAGGAGGCATTGCTGAAAGGGTCTTCCCAACCGATATAATTCCAATAATCCACATGATAGGAAAGCGCAAAGACGGTTTCAGGGTTTTCTTGCTTTACCTTGTCCAAAAGCACATCAGCGGCGGGACAGCTAGAACAACCTTGGGAAGTAAAAAGCTCCAATACCACTATTGGTTCGTAAGTATCATAGGTGTTTACAGGTGCATCTTGAAATCTTTCCTCTTTGGGCGCCGTATCAATGGAAAAGGCCATGGTACATAAAACCGCGATAACTATTGAAGCGATAAAAACTTTTTTAAACATGATAATTAGTATTTTTGGGTATTGCCGTTTAGTACGATTTATGATGAAGCAACTTACATGCCCTCTTTTATTTTATGTTTTATTTGGGATTATTGGTGTGCAAGGTCAGGAAATCGCCATCCTCAAATACAGCGGCGGGGGTGATTGGTATTCGAACCCGACAGCAATTCCCAACTTAATTCGGTTTTGCAACGCAAACATCGGTACGACCATTAGCGACAAGACCGATAATGTACAGGTGGGAAGTAGTGCTATTTTCCAGTATCCTTTTCTACATATGACCGGCCATGGTAATGTGGTCTTCAATGACGATGAGGCTCGTAACCTTCGCACCTATTTGTTGGCTGGGGGGTTTCTACATGTCGATGACAATTACGGCATGGACCCCTACTTAAGAAAAGAACTGAGTAAAGTGTTCCCAGATAAAGAGCTGGCCGAATTAGGGGCCGACCATCCTATTTTTAAACAGGAGTATGATTTTCCCGAGGGGCTACCCAAAATACATGAACATGATGGAAAACGGCCACAAGCTTTCGGTATTTTCCATGAAAACAGATTGGTACTGTTATTTACTTATGAAAGTGATCTCGGAGATGGTTGGGAAGACCCAGCGGTACATAACGATCCTGAAGAAGTAAGGGAAAAAGCCTTAAAAATGGGCGCGAATATCATCTCCTATGTATTTAAGAATTGACCGAATCTACTAAAATGAATTCAAAAATTATCTCTCAAGGTATCCTAAGAGCTGTTGGGATACTGGCAGGTATTCTAATCGTATGTTACTTTTTGTATCAGATACAATCAGTATTGGCCTATTTGGCCATTGCTGCAGTGGTAGCCCTGGTGGGGCGCCCCTTGGTGCTATTTTTAAGGCGAAAATTAAAATTCCCGAATACCTTGGCCGTCATTGCGACCATGCTCATTATGGTGGGAGTTTTTGTTGGGATCATTGCCTTATTTGTACCCATGATTTCCGAACAAGGAAAAAACCTGTCCCTTTTGAATATCGATGCGCTTCAGAAAAACCTAAACCAGTTGTATCAACAGGTAACAGAGTATTTGGGGGCATCCCCGATAATGGTCAATGAGATTATTCAAGAAACCCAAATTGAAAAAAATATACTGGAAGGGCTTGATATCGGGTTTATTCCCAATTTCCTGAATTCTTTTCTGAATATTTTGAGCTCTGCCAGCATCGGACTCTTTTCGGTGCTTTTTATTTCATTTTTCTTCTTAAAGGATAGTAAGCTATTTCAAAACGGACTGCTTATGTTCGTTCCAAAAGGCAAAGAGTCCGGTACGGTTAAATCTATCGATAAAATCAATAATTTACTATCACGTTACTTCGTAGGGCTCTTGTTGCAACTATTTGTGTTATTTGTTATTTACACCATTACCCTGTTGATCGTTGGTGTTGAAAATGCCATTGTTATCGCCTTTTTGTGCTCTTTGTTCAATGTGATTCCCTATATAGGACCTATTATTGGTGGAGCGCTGATGATCATTCTTACCATGACCAGTTTTTTAGGAATGGATTTTAGTTCGGTAATTCTTCCAAAAGCAGGTTATGTCCTGATCGGATTGGCCATCGGACAGTTGATAGACAATTTTGCCTCGCAACCCATCATTTTCTCCAATAGCGTAAAATCGCATCCTCTTGAGATTTTCTTGATCATTATTATTGCGGGCTTGCTGTTCGGCGTGGTGGGGATGATCGTAGCCGTGCCGGGATATACCGCTATCAAAGTCATCCTAAAAGAGTTTTTGGCAGAAAATAAGCTGGTAAAATCGTTGACTCAAAATCTATAGCCACACTTTGAACAAAAATCTGTTAAAGCCTGAAGTACAAAATTTTATAAAAGAAAACGAGGATACCGACATACCATCGCTTCTATTGAAAAAACCGGTATTCGATATCGTATCGAACCAAGACCTTGCCCAGCAAATAGAAGCTAGAAAAAAAGCTGAAAAGAAACTCCGCCTGTGGTTTCGCACCAATGCTATCTACTATCCGAACAAACTTAACATAGAACAAACTTCATCCGAGACCACCGCAAAATACAAAGCAGCGCTGGTAAGCGGTAAGTCGCTCTTAGATGTAACCGGAGGTTTTGGGGTAGATTCATATTATTTCAGCCGACGCATCGATGAAGTGGTTCATTGCGAACTAAATTCCGACCTATCGGAAATAGCAACATACAATTTTGAATTGTTAGGAGCGCGTAATATCAACACATTTCAGGGAGATGGACTTCAACTTTTAGAACAAGGTAATCGAAAATTCGATTGGATCTACTTAGACCCTTCAAGACGAAATAGTAGCAAAGGAAAGGTATTTAGATTGTCTGATAGTGTTCCGAATGTTTTGGAACATTTAGACCTGATCTTCGAAAAATCAGACAATCTGCTCTTGAAAACATCCCCCTTGCTAGACTTGTCCCTAACCATTAAAGAACTTCAATATGTGAAGGAAATACACATCATTTCCATTGAGAACGAGGTGAAAGAAGTGCTTTGGGTACTACAAAAAAACTACAAAAGTGAAATTACGATCAAAACCAGGAACAGTACCAAATATCGAAACGAAACCTTTGATTTTATTTGGAATGAGGAACAGAAATCCCATACTAGGCTCTCAGAACCTTTAGGCTACTTGTACGAACCAAATGCCGTCATCATGAAATCGGGTGCTTTCAAAACTGTTGGCGAACGATTTAAACTTTATAAACTGCATAAAAACACTCATTTGTATACTTCTGAAAACTTGATACCCTTCCCGGGAAGGGTTTTCAAAATAAACGAGGTGTTACCTTATAAAAAAACGCATCTGAAAAAGATACAAGGTACAAGGGCGCATGTAACCGTTCGGAATTTCAGAGCGTCGGTTGACCAGATTCGCAAAAAATATCGAATTAAAGACGGTGGTGAACGCTATCTGTTCTTTAGTCAATTGACGGATAACAAGCTTTATGTGCTTATCTGTTCAAAAAGCCTTACCGCATCCTAGGTTTAGCTACCATCCGCCATGTTTTAAATACGGGTGATGGCGTTGCATTTTACGCCAACCCAAAAATCATTTTTATCCCATTCGGTTGATGGAATAAACGCATGGTTCTTTTGGAACCCAAACTATTTTTATGGAAGGAAACACAATTCCCGGGCAATAGCCTCTGTTCGACCTTTATTCGGCCCCACGCCATACTTCATAGGCTAACCCCGAATTAGTCGCACAAACGGTATTATAACTGATAAAAGCGAGAGCTATCAGTTTAAGGGCGAAAATCCCATGGAAGTATATTAAAATATATGCAACATTGTATTCTAGCCCATTAAAAAACTTTTAAAAGGTAAATTGAAGCTTACAGAATAATTTTGCGAAAGTCTTATAAATTTAACTTTTTTCTTACATTTTTACTATAACTAATTCGTATTTTTAGAGAACGTTAAATCTTATAAGAAACTATTATGAAAAAAAAGAAAAAGCTTTTGCTCAATTTAAACAAGAAGAAAGTCAGTGTTCTCAATTCGTCATTTAAACAGCAAATTTGGGGAGGTACAGGCCCAACCTATGAGTGCGGAAATGTTCAGCCAACCGATATAAATTGTCAATCTGGATGGTGCAACGATACAAATAGCAATAGTTATACATGTTAGTGGTGACACTAAGATTATCATTTAGATGTTGATTATTTTTATTTAATAGTTGATTGTAAAATTAACCCCTAGAAGGTCTATGTATTCGGTGTGAGTAAAAACTGTAAATTAGGACTCCATCAAGGGGGTCTCTTCGAAAATTGTTTTTTGCAATCTTACGTAGTACCTATGTTTTAAGATTATATAAAAATTTAGGCGGGTCTTAAGATTCGCCTAAATTCTGTTTACACAGTTTATCGGATACTACCTGCCTAAAGTAAATAAAACGGCTTAATCAGTTACTCGAATTATTTTGCCTTTCCAATAAGGCTATTACTAACTTTTATTTTTCCAAAAACTATAGGTTACGCTTTAAGAGCTGAAACGAATAAATAATATGCCGTTATTCGATAATCAAAATCAAACAGATCACAGACAGATTGCATCAAATATTCTTCTTGGTCAGTTCTTTTTTCCTTGTCCCATTTTTTGAAATTATTAATGATATTGAGCCATTGCTTTTGAAAAGGCTCCATTTCACCAATTTTATAGGCATCTTGATCAATGAATGAAATAAGGTTTTCTTTATTTTCTGCAAAATCTGCTTCGTTGGTTCTTTTAACTTCGGTTAATAGCCCTCTATCCAAATTATCATATTCAGATTCCAACAATTTTTCAAAAAGCTTAACGGATGATTCTTTAGTCAACAAAGGAGATTTATAGAAAATAAAAAACAAATCAATAAATATTTCAACAAGGTTACTGACAGTATTTCTTTCATAGTGTTGAAATATGTAAATCAATAGTGTGGTTAGCTCTTTTTGCAAACGAAGGTTGGTATGATCAAAGTCATAAACTCCGTAGTGAATAGTGTTGGGTGCAAAATCCAAGTAAATTCCATTTTCAGGAATTAAGTTTTTCGTATCACTGGCTCCGATTTTTGAGATACACTTTTTGAGATAGGTATCGATTTTTAGAACCAGTTCAGTTGCTTGTGAATTTGATGCTATAATTGTAAGTCGTATGTGGCTACCCCGTTCTTTGCTTATTGAAAAAAAATAATCTTCAATTCCTGAGTTTTTTTTTAAGAAGGACGGAATATAAGTTGAAATAAATTTATACCATTGTGCATAGTCACAAAATATAGAGATGTTCAAAAATCGTTCCTTCTTTAAATCCACTTTCCGGTTCATGCACGATTTTTAATTGATTTAATCTCGCCAAAAATATCATTCACTCTAATTGTTTTTCGTTCTTTATTTTTCTCCATTTTTATTCGGTTGCTCATTTGTGAAAAAAACATCACCCAGGTCTGAAAATCTTCTTTCTCAACACGTTTATAAAATACTTCTCCCTTTTGATTCTGAATTTTTCTACTAGACATTGGAGTAAATAGAATTTGTTTGTTCTTGGTTTTTAGAATGATTCCATCATCACTCTTGATATACCCCCCCTTGACCCAACAATCGTTTTGGACACGAGTGGGATATAAGAATTTTCTATTTTCTATGAAAGCATTATAAACTGATTCTGAATTAACCAGGCGGTTTAATATTATTCTTCCCCTACAGAACATACCATTTTTGAATAGATAAAGTAATTCTGAGCTGTAATGATTTATATAGCGTAGATAAATTTGATCTATGGTGTGCATATTGGGCTCATTTTCAATACGGGTCACATCAGCATGATTTAAAACTTGAAGAAATTGACTATTACTAAAATAGCGAGCTTTTCTTCCAAGTAATTCCAACCTATTTAATAAATCAAAATCCTCAAATCCATAGTCCGTCATACTCTCATCATAGCCTGTTATTGCCATAAAATCTTCTCTAAACACGCAAATTCTTCCATAACAGTCTTTTTTTCCAATATTTCTTGGAACTGTAAGATAGATATTCTGATGTTCCTTAAATTCTTGGTTGATGTAATCGGCAAACCCTTCTCCTATATAATTGTCTGCATCTACGTTACAGATTATATCACCTGTAGCACTTTTAGCAGCTACGTTCTTAGAATGACTTCTCAGAAAATATTGTGGAACCGTTGTCTTAATGTAAATCAATTTACCTGATACCATATATTGAGACATCTCAGCCATTATCCATTCTTCCAAACCATCTTTCGAATTATAGTCAAGTACTACAAACTCGAAATTACCGTATGTCATGGTATCTTTAATATTTTTAGGAAGCGTTTTTTTCAAATGCTCTAACCGATTCATACAGACAGTACAAAATGATATTTTAAATTTTTTCAGCATGTTTAAATTTCCGTTATTCAAAACCTTAATGTGAAAGCTTAAGAGTATAACAATTTAAAGAGATCGTACAGACTAATATTTTTTCGTATAGCATTAAAACAAAAAATCTTGAAACCGACTATTTCCGAGACAAGCCATAGGGCCGTACTTCCCGATTATTTCGTCCGAATGGGCCAAAAACCGAAATTTTATATTTTACCTTACCCCAAAATACTAAAAATGGGCAGTCCTAAATTAGTGCGTTCCTCTCCCCTAAACTATCGGGATAGTTGGATACAAAAGGAGAGCAAAATCGAAAACTCAATAGCAGAACCTTCAGGTGATTACTTAGATTAAACGAAATGTTTTTTGACCTCCCTTTAACGATAGTACTCTATTTGAGTATCACAAGTAGCAGCTCACATTTTTTCACAATCACTATATAACTTTGGAGGGTTAGTATAATAACCGGTGCCGCCCTTAATTCTTAATTGCGCAGATTAACTTGCTGAACAGTTCTTGTTTAAAAATAAGCTCGATTGGTTTTTTTAACTTCTTAAAGTTCAACTATAGCACAATTCATTTCATTAAAATTCTATAATAAGTTTCTGGTATTTCTATACTTAATATAAAAAATCAATCAAAATATACTACTTTTTTTACAACATTTTCTATGTTAAGAATTAGGAAAAATAGGTCTATTTTTTAAAGTATTGTATTAATTTCCGGTCAGACTATGTTTTCTTCACCGTATTTCCGCTTCTCAATGTTTCTTTCTCAGACTTCTTTCAACAGACCTTCTATATGAAAGGCTCCCAGATTTATAATCGACAATAAAAAGGGAGTCGTAAAGTCGATTAAAACAGACTTTCATGGCCATGATGCTGCAACTGACGTTAACAGCTCTCCAATCCATTAAAGATTATTGGTAATAAGTATATACTTTTCGGTTTTTCCATACGTACCACATCCTGTTTGCCGGTTTTTTAGAGGCTCCAACAAGGGCTTTGTTTCCTTCATCTTTTTGGGAAGTTCCTTTCTAAGTTAGCCTTTAAGGCCCTGAGTTCTAGTGGCGGGCTGAATACCCTATGTTGATAACAGTGTTTTAAGATGCACACGTCACGAGTCTTTTTGTGGACATCTAAACTTACCTCAATACTCTCTCTGCTCCACTCCACTTTTTTGCTAAACTGTAAATCCATCGATCAGACGGTATTATCGATTAATGACCGCTTCTAAAATTTACATAATATCGTCTGTTTTAAGTTAACGTCTTAACATACAAGCTAAACATAACGACAGGGTCGGATATAGTTGTTCCGTATTGGTAAAGCTTCTTTGGTTTTTTGACCTTAAAGTTATGGGCTATATCGGCCGTGAGGATGTCGTCGAAATGGTTCGTGGCGCTAAGTTGCCTTGTGTACTTCACCTGGCAGATGTTCGTGAACTAATCGTACATGGTCTCGGTAATCAACCTCTTCCTTAGATTATAGGTATAAGTCACCGAAGTGCGCAGTTTTGTGCTCAAGTTCTTTCTGTGCTTGACCTGACCACAAACATCAAGGACCGCAAGTATATCAAAGAGACCCATATCTTAGCTATTGGGAATTGAAGTTAAAGGAGTACTTTGGGTACTACAGAAGTGTTTTCAGGGAGCTATCAAGGTCAAAACCAATAATTACAACAAACATCGAAACAAAATATTTGATTTCATATGGGGCGAAGAACACAAAACCTACCCCCTGTCGGAACCGTTTACCTATGTATACGAACCAAATACCTCCATCAATAAATTGCACAATTTCAAGATAATAAGTGAACGATTTAAACTTTATAAACTGGATAAAAACACCCATTCGTATACCGCTGAAAACTTGATACACTTCCCAGGAAGGGTTTTCCGAATAATAGATTGCTTACCCGTTAATAGAAAAACCTAAACCGATTTCAAGGTAAAAAAGCACATGTTACCACTCGAAACTTTTGGGAGACCGTTACAAAAATCCGCAAGAAGCACCGAATTAAAGATGGTGGTGATCAGTACCTTTTTTCACCCACTTAGTGGATGGAAAATCCGTTGTTTTGATCTGCAACAAAATACCCATCGCCCAATCACCATAGTGCTTTTTTAGAAGAAACAAATTATTGGTCGCCCATACCTGCAAAATGTTTCAAAAGTGATTTTAAAACTAGTCGTCTCCCATTTATCAAGCGTAGTGATTTTTTAATAAATTAACATAAAATTCTCACAAAAAATGTGCTCTCTAAAACGTTGTAGTTGCTCTGAAAAAGGTGTTTTTTAACATAAAAACCGTAACGTTTTAAGACTTTTTTGTCATTTTGCTCTGGTATCAATTTTTCAAAAAGTATCTTATAAAAATTCCATATCCCTAATTAAAATGGGGCTTCACCTATAGTATCGGCAAATTTTTATCCTATTTTTTAAATCAGGAGTTCATAAAATATTAAAATTTAAGTGTTTGTTATTCATAGAATTTTGCTATTATTATCCAAAATTTGGTTTTTGTTAACAATTGATGTAGGCACAATCGTTGAAAAACCGGACGCAATCAAGAATTTTTTAAACTAACAAACAACAAGGATTATGAATCAAAAACGTGATTACAATTCGTTAAGGCCCAAAGGAAGATTTTCTTCGTTTAAACTTGGGTTTCTATCGATGATGATTTGCTTGGGAACACAGTTCGCTATGGCGAATTTAAAAACCAATTTAAAAAGTATTGAAGTGGAGACCCTGTTCCAGTCTACCATTACCGGTACTGTGACCGATGCCGATGGAATTCCGCTTGCAGGGGCAAATGTTTTAGTGAAAGGAACTACGACAGGTACGCAGACTGATTTCGATGGCAACTATACCATTGAGGCAGCAGGCGATGCCACCTTGGTCTTTAGTTATTTAGGTTTTCAACGATTGGAAATCGCCGTCAATGGTAATTCAACCATTAATGCGACCATGCAAGAAGATGCAGCGGCATTGGACGAAGTAATTGTAACCGGGTATACCACGGAGACCAGAAGAGAGACCACCGCAGCGGTATCTATTGTACAGGCAGAAGATTTGGCAGCGATTCCCTCCGGTAACGTTGAACAGCAGTTACAAGGTCGTGTAGCTGGGGTTACCGTAATAACAAACGGACAGCCGGGAACAACAAGTCAAATCAGGGTTCGTGGTTACAACTCCTTTGGTAATAACGCTCCCCTTTATATCGTAGACGGGGTGCCTACCCGTAACATCGATTTTATCAATCCAGATGATATTGAGACCACCACAGTACTGAAAGATGCGGCTGGTGCTTCTATTTATGGGGCTCGTGCGGCAAACGGGGTAATTGTCTACACTACAAGACAAGGTTCAAGAAACAAACGCAAAACCAATTTGCGCTTAAACGTAACAAGTGGTGTCACCAATCCCAATGTAGGCGGGGCACCGGATATGATGAATCCTACCGATATGGCACGCTATACCCATATCGCCTACGAGAACAATGCCGCCGCCAATGGTACGCCAGTGGAGTACACCCATCCACAATACGGCACCAATGCGACTCCGAGATTCCCTGATTATCTGCATGCTGATGGACAAAATGGTGTTTTTGAAAGTGATATTGATTTGGCACAAATCAGGGCCAACTATGAAGCGAATCCGGAGGGGGTATTTTTAATCCGTCCCAACTTGGAAGGAACCAACTGGTACAAGGAAATAACACGAATTGCACCTATCAGCAGATTCACCTTAGGTCTTGATGGCGGCAACGAAAATGGACGCTATTATATGGGTATCTCCGCACAGAATGAGTCTGGGATTATACTATCGCAAGAATTTTCTCGATATTCCGCCAGATTCAACTCCGAATGGGATATTGCCCCTTGGTTGAGCATCGGTGAAAACTTCCAAACAACCTATCGCTCATCGATAGGTGTCTTCGGAGGCGGTGGAGGTATCGAATCTGCCGATGATGAAACAGAGGTTTTAGCGGCCTTTAGAATGCCCACCATTATTCCTGTTTTTGATGAGTTTGGCAGTTATGCAAGTACAAGAGCCGCTGGTTTTAACAACCCTCGAAATCCTGTGAGAAGGCTCGTTCGCAATACTGGGCAAGACAAAGCTTATAATATTGGAGGTTATGGTAATCTTTATCTGTTGGTAAAACCTATTGAAGGGATGACTTTGAGATCTAGCCTAGGGGGCACTTATGGTAACTCCCATTTTGTGGATTACAATTTCCGCTATCTAGGAGACTCCGAGCCTGAGGCAAGTAATTCTTTTGGAGAAGGCAGTAGTTATTTTCTTGCTTGGACTTTTACCAACACTTTAACATATGAAAAACTGTTTGGCAAACATCGAATCAAATTCTTAGGAGGTATGGAGGCACTCAATACTGGTACTGGAAGATTTATTAGCGGTAATGGTATTAACCCATTTTCAACCGATTTGGATTTTCAGAGTTTGAATGTGGTGCAGAGCCCTGTGGTAAACAGTGGTCAGTTTAAAGGTGCTAACTATTACTCCTTGTTTGGTCAGTTAGACTACACATTCAACGAAAAATACACGATAAGAGGGGTTGTTCGTCGGGATGGTTCTTCAAGGTTCGGTGCCAACAATCGGTATGGTACGTTTCCCGCTGTTTCAGGTAAATGGAGGGTCATCGAAGAACCTTTTATGCAGGCACAGGACTTCATCACCAATTTCGAGATACGCGCTGGTTGGGGAGAAATGGGTAGTGATTTGAATGTAGATCCCAACAATCAATATTCCCTTTTCGCCTCCGATCGAGGGAATACATTTTATCCGATTGAAGGGCAAAATAGTGGTGCCAACGAAGGTTTTGCCCAAAGCAGAATTGGTAATGAAGATGCGAAGTGGGAAACGACCACCACCACCAACATCGGTTTCGACCTTTCGATGTTCGACGACAAATTGGATATCATTTTTGAATGGTGGACGAAAGATACTGACGGACTGCTATACCAAGTACCTCTGGCAGGGGTCGTTGGTAACTACGCTAGCGCACCTGCTGTAAATATTGCCAATATGTCCAACAATGGAATCGATTTACAGATAACCGGACGTGGGAACATCACTGAGGATCTATCTTTGGAAGTAAACTGGACCAATTCGTTCCTTAAGAATGAAATTACCGCATTAGCTCCAGGCATCGATTTCTTTGATATCGGAGGCAGTAGAGGGATCAATCCTACCCGAAATGCCGTAGGGCAATCCTTATCCGCTTTCTTTGGGTACAACGTCATCGGGTACTTTAATAGTGAGGAAGAAGTTGCCAACTCCCCTGACCAAGACGGAAAGGGACTAGGACGTTTTCGATATGAGGATGTGAATGGGGATGGTGAGATTACTCCAGACGATAGAACCTTTATTGGCAGTCCTGTAGCCGACTATACCGGTGGTTTAGATTTAGTGTTCCGTTACAAAAACTTTGAGTTTCAAACCTTCTGGTTTGCATCCTTGGGCAACGAAATATTCAATTCTGCCAAATGGTATACCGATTTCTTCGGCACCTTCGAGGGATCGGCCAAAAGTACCGCAGCCTTTAACTCATGGACTCCGGAACTTGGAAACAATGCCGGTGCACCCATTTGGGAGAGCGCTGCCAACCTAAGTACCAGTGGTGCTGCCAACTCTTGGTACGTAGAAGACGGTTCTTACCTTCGTCTAAGACAACTACGTATCGGGTATAACTTCGATGCCGATTTGGTTGAAAAATTTGGTTTGAGCAAGCTTAATATTGGGCTTTCGGCCAACAATATTTGGACCATTACCGATTACTCGGGTCTTGATCCCCAAATTGGTGGTCCAGATACCAACTTCGGTGTCGATATCGGAAACTTCCCAGTGACTCCTCAGTACATCATCACTTTAGAATTAGGTCTTTAAGTACGCTGTGATAAAACTGTGATATTTATGTTAATAAAAATCAATATATTTAAACAAAAATTAAACTATGAAAACCTTTTTTAAATTAAGAACGACAACCATACTTGCAAGTATGCTGCTCATTTTGGGTGTATCTTGTAACGATGAGTTTCTAGAGGTACTGCCGACAGATTCCTTGGCAGATGCTCAAGTAAACACCAAAGATGGTATTGAAGGCCTATTGATAGGTACCTACGCCGCAGTTAACGGAGTTTTTGGAAACCGTTTCGAAGGACCTAACCATTGGGTTACTGGCTCCATCATGGGAGGGGAAGCTAATAAAGGTACCGATGCTGGAGATTATGGTGCCATTAATCCAGTCCAACGATATGAGGTAGATCCTACTTCTGGGGATTTGAACAACCTTTGGAGAGGACGCTTTGAGGGTGTCAGTAGGGCCAATGCTGTTTTAAGTGCCTTGGCGAATGCTACCGATGTTACCGCGGAAGATGCTGCTAGAATTGCTGGTGAGGCCAGATTGTTACGTGGTCATTTCTATTTTGACCTCAAAAAGCACTTCAACAATATTCCTGTTTTTGATGAGACAGTAGCAGCAGTGGATGTTCCGCTGGTAGTAGCCACCACAGACGTATGGCCACAAATCGAGGCCGATTTCCAGTTTGCCTTTGACAACTTGCCCGGTGAGAATGGAGCTGGTAGGGTTAACAAATGGGCTGCAGGTGCTTACATGGGGAAAGCTAAACTTTTCCAAGGCCAGTTTTCCGAAGCCATTACTTGGTTTGATGATGTAATTGCAAACGGTACCACTTCGAACGGATTGACGTATCAACTACTAGACGATTATTCGTCTATTTTCGATGCAGAGAATGATCAGCATGCAGAATCTGTGTTCGATGTGGAGTCCGCCAACAACACAGGTAGCGTTCAGAATGCCAATGCTTTTGATGATTTGAACTATCCTTATAACACTGGTGAGGATGGACCAGGAAACTGCTGTGGTTTCTTCCAACCAAGTTTTGAATTGGCTAATTCTTTCCGTACTTCAGGTGGTCTGCCATTATTGGACAGATCTTATAATGCAGATCCTATAGAAAATGATTTCGGATTAGAATCTAGTGACCCATTCACCCCAGACGCGGGTCCTGTTGACCCTCGATTAGACCACTCTGTTGGTAGAAGAGACATCCCCTATTTGGGATGGGGACCACACCCTGGAAAGGATTGGATTCGTAGCCAGCCTTACGCCGGACCTTACTCGCCAAAGAAATTTGTTTACAGAGAGGGTCAAGATAATTCTTTTACCGATGGAAGCTCATGGACTCGTGGGTATGCGACTATGAACTATAACATTATCCGGTTTGCCGATGTGCTTTTAATGGCGGCTGAAGCAGAAGTAGAAGCAGGATCTCTTACTAAGGCGTTGGACTATGTGAACCAAGTACGCCGTAGGGCGGCAAATGCGGAGTTCTGGGTTAAAACAGAAGGCGGAGCGGATGCAGCCAACTATGTTATCTCGGAGTATACTTCTTTTCCTGATCAAAATTTCGCAAGAGATGCCGTACGCTTTGAAAGAAAACTGGAACTTTCAGGCGAAGGTCACCGTTTCTTTGACCTAGTACGTTGGGGAATCGCAGCAGAAGAGCTAAATGCCTATTTAGCATATGAATCTACGCTATTGGTCACCAAATTTGGTGGTGCCAGCTTTACAGCAGGTAAGAATGAGTATTATCCAATACCTCAGGTACAGATAGATATTCAAGGGCCTGAGATTTTACCTCAGAATCCTAATTACTAAGAACAGTATTATTCTACAAGAAAGCCGCCCAAAAAGGGCGGCTTTTTTTGCTTCTTTCCCAAGGTTCCCCCATATTTGTAGCAATACGACCAAATCGAATTACTACCAAAAATGAAGATCAGAACGTACATTTTTAAGAGCCCATTGTTCTCTGTTGCATTACTTTTTTTACTAGTTACCGGCTGTAAAGAAAAAAAGCCTTCTACCCTTTTCACGGTAGTTGCCGTGACCCATTCGGGGCTTGATTTCAACAACCAACTGACCGAGAACGATAGCATTAATATTATTGACAACGAATTTGTATATAACGGTGCCGGAGTAGCGCTGGGCGATGTCAACAATGATGGTTTCGACGATATCTTCTTTGCAGGTAATCAAGTGGCCAACCAGCTTTTTCTGAATAAAGGCGATTTACGGTTTGAAGATATTTCCATCGGCTCAAACATCCAAAAACCTGATACGCTCATGTGGTCCTCCGGGGTCTCCATGGTCGACATTAATGCAGATGGCAAACTGGACATCTATGTTTGCAACACTTTTCGGCGCGATTCCCTTCAACGACACAATCTATTGTACATCAACCAGGGCGTAAAAAATGGTATTCCAGAATTTAAAGAGATGGGACAAACCTACGGGTTGGCTGATGATAGCTATTCATCCCATGCCCAATTTTTTGATTTTGACAAAGACGGAGATTTAGACGTATTTATCGGGGTCAACCGCATCGATGATATTGATCCCGGTGAATTTAGACCTTTGGAAGATGATGGCACCTCCCCTAGCCGCGATCGTCTGTATGAAAACATCCAAAGCGATGGTCTAGGGCATCCTATTTTTATCGACGTATCCCAAAAAGCAGGCATTCGATATCACGGTTATAGCCACAGCACCGTAATTCATGACTTTAACGAAGATGGTTGGCCCGACATCTATGTAGCCAATGATTTTCTGAGCAATGACCTGGTATACATCAATAACCAAGATGGCACTTTTACCAATCGCGCCGGGGATATTTTTAAACACTTTAGCCTTTCGTCTATGGGAAGTGATATTGCGGATGTCGATAAAGACGGCCGTATGGATATCTATACCACCGAAATGCAACCTTACTATAACAAACGTAAAAAACTCTTTCAAGGGCCTAGCAACTACCAAAAGGAGATTTTTACGGAAAAGTATGGCTACGAATACCAATACGCACGTAATACGCTGCAACTGAACAGGGGTCTGAATCCTGAAAGTGCCCTTCCAATTTTCGGAGATGTCGGAATGCTTGCAGGCCTACAAGAAACTGATTGGAGCTGGGCTCCGCTCTTTGCCGACTATGATAACGACGGTTGGCCAGATTTGTTGATTACCAATGGCTTTCCCAAAGACGTGACCGACCGTGATTTTGGTGATTTCAAGATTACAGCAAGCCGCTTATTAAGCAAGGAAAAACTCATCGCCGCCATTCCTGAAATCAAGATTCCCAACTTCGTTTTTAAAAATCGGGGCGGCCTTGATTTCGAAGATTACACCAAAGCTTGGGGGCTTAATTTTGGTACCTACTCAAGCGGGGCGGCGTATGGGGATTTGGACAAGGACGGAGACTTAGATCTTGTAATCAATAATATAAACGACCCGGCCCTTTTGATGGAAAATCACGCCGACGAATTACAAACAGCGGACCATTTTTTGAGAGTACGCCTTCAAGGGACCCATAAAAATGTGCAAGGTATCGGCTCTGTCGCAGAAGTCTTTACACAAGGTGTTTCTCAAAAAAAAGCATTACTATCGGGCAGGGGCTATCTGTCACAACCGGAACAAGTCCTCCACTTTGGTTTAGGCACGATTGATCAAGTGGACAGTATTA
Organism: uncultured Flavobacteriaceae bacterium; assembly: GCA_947493175.1. GTDB lineage: Bacteria > Bacteroidota > Bacteroidia > Flavobacteriales > Flavobacteriaceae > Pelagihabitans. The sequence continues at coordinate 71,408 of CANLQD010000006.1, forward strand.
GAATACATTGGCCTGATGGAAGAGAACAGTTACTCGGTGCTGTTGGGGTCGATACCGTTCTTACCATCCCCTATAATCCCGACCAAAATCCTGCAGATTATAGCAAGAACCCTTCACATAACCCTATCTATGCAGAAGTTTCTAAAACCTATGGTCTCAACAAGTTTGTCGGAGATCATGATTTTATCGATTTTAACTTCCAAGCCACTCTACCTCATAAGTTTTCACAATTTGGTCCAGCACTTGCTGTGGGTGATGTGAATAACGACGGATTGGACGATCTCTTTATAGCGGCAAGCCGCATGTTTCCCGAAAAATGGCTACTACAGCAACCCGATGGATCGTTTCAAGAACGAGAAGTGGCCTATAAGAAAAGTGCGAAGTGGGAAGAAGAAGATGCGGGTACCTTGCTTTTTGACGCTGATAGCGATGGCGACCTAGATCTCTACATTGCCCGTGGCTGTGGCCAGTACCCAGCGGGTCATGAGTTCTATACGGATCGCCTCTATGAAAATGACAGCAAAGGCAACTTTAAGGAAGCTACGGGAAGTTTACCGGATATCACAGCCAACTCCTCTTCGGTAAAGGCTGCGGATATAGATCAAGATGGTGATTTAGACCTGTTTATCGGCAGCCGCGTACTGCCCTTTGCTTACCCCACCCCCGATAGGAGTTACATACTTCGAAACGATAGCAAAAAAGGGAATATCAAATTCACTGATATTACGGAGACGGCCGCTAAAGAGCTTCTTTTTGCAGGTATGGTAAGTGATGCCCTTTGGACCGACTTTAACAACGATTCCTGGCCCGACCTCATTCTGGCCACCGAATGGAAGCCGATACGCTTTTTTGAGAACAAGAATGGTACATTGACCGAAATTACCCAATCTACAGGTATTGCAGACCACTACGGTTGGTGGAACAGTTTAGCAGCTGCCGACATCGATAATGATGGGGATATGGACTACGTTGCAGGGAATTATGGAAAAAATATTTATTTCAAAGGCAATCAGCAAGAACCTGTACGATTATATGCCAAAGACTTGGATCAAAATGGCACCATAGACCCACTAATATCTTATTATCTTAGAGATAGTATCGGCACCAAAAAAGAGTATCTCTACCATCCCTGGCAAGATGTTACCAAACAATATGTGGGCATTCGAAAAAAGTTCAATTCTTTTGGGGAATTTGGAGCAGCAACCCTTCCCGAAATGTTTCCGGACGGATTGCTAGACGATGCCGAAAAGTTTACCTTCAACTATATGGAAAGTGCTTGGGTCGAAAATTTGGGAAATGGCTCCTTTAAAATGCACGCTTTACCTTTTGAAGCACAGCTAGCCCCTATCTACGGTATCTTACCTACAGATATCGATGGTGACGAATACGTTGATTTATTACTCGTTGGAAATGATTTTGGAATGGAGGTACAACAAGGCAAAGCCGATGCATTAAACGGATTGGCGCTTAAAAACTTAGGGAAAAAAGGTTTTTCGGCACTGCCCATAGCCGAAAGTCACTTTTTTGTTCCCGGAAACGCAAAAAGTCTGGTATCCTTAGCAGTGAGAAAAGAAAAACAACTATTCATTGCCTCGCAAAACAATGATTCCTTAAAGGTATTTGAAAACCTTCAATTGCATAAAAAACAGGTAAAACTGATGGCCTCGGAGACCAAAGCCGAGATTAGCTATAAAAATGGCGAGAAGCAACTCAGAGAGTACTACTGGGGCGGTAGCTTTCAGTCACAATCCAGTCGTACCGTACCTGTGAACAATACGGTAAAAACTATTCGCTTTTTTGATAGTTTTGGAAAAGAGACCCGGGTTATCGAAAATGAGGATGTACAATAAAGGGGTTGTGTTATCCCCAGACCTGGAAAACTGCTATCTGGAAACAAACCAATCTTAATCACAAGATTCGGACCAACCATTCTCATAACGCTGGCGGAAATGATTTCTATTCCACCTTCCTTCTGCCGTAAGGTCTTTGGGGGTCCAATTTCCAGTGGGATCCGCCCCGGGATGAAAGGAGGAGCTCATTTCATCCTTGGTACTAAGAGACCATTTACTGTAACTAATTTGATTTTTATTCAACCACTTTTCCCAGCTTTTCCAGGATAGGGAATCTACCGGATTGGCATTGGCACTCCTAGGTTTTCCAAAATTGACCCCTACCCGACCACATTCGGTAACCCATAACGGTAAACCCTTTGATAACGCATAGGTCGCATTCTTCCGTACCTCTTCTTTATGACGGCCAGCATAAAAGTGAAGTGTATAGGCGATGTTGGAAACGGCATTTCCCTCAGCGTCTATCAAAATTGGATCATCAGCGGCTTGGTTCGTTAATTGATCCCAAAAAGGCGTGGGGACAATGATAATATTATCGGGATCATGGGCACGAATAGTAGCTATTAATTCCTTCGAATATTCCCTAAGCTCTTCCCAAGTTTCATCTACTTCTTCGAGACTTTCCCCTGTAGGTTCGTTAAAAATTTCATAGATTATGTTGGGATAAGCACCGTAATCCTGCGCCATTTTTTGAAAAAACTCCTTTGCCAACTTAGGGTGCGCATCATGTGCATGCCAATCAATGATAAAATAAAGCCCTTTTTCAATAGCGGCTTCCACCCCGCTTCGCATAATATCCACAGCAGTTTGGGGATCATCTATATAACATCCTTCCAGTTCTATCCCCATGGCTCCACGGATATATTGTACTTTCCAGTCGTCTCGTAGGGTTTCAAAGGCACCGGCATTCCAAAATTCCTTACCGCCCCAGTGATGCCAAAACAAGCTCATTCCTGCTAGCTGCACAGGCTTCCCGCATTCACTCATTAACCGGGTACCATCAATGTGCAATTTCCCATAAAGTTCAACAGGCGTCGAAACTGCAACTGGTTCATCAATTTTCTCCGCTAGTGGCTTTGCATTCCCTCCTTTATACTTCTTGCAAGAAGGGAATACTGCTAACATCAGTAATACTATTGAAACATAGATAAAAACCGTTTTTATTTTATCCATCGAAATCAATATTCCCCTTCATGTTTGTAGTCCCCATACCGATACTTGATGGTTCGCTTCAACGGAATGTTCATGCCATCGGTTTTTTCGAGCCAATCGTATATAGCTGTCGTCATAGACTTCACCAGTTCTTGCTTGTCTGGGTCTGCTATCAAATTGTACATCTCATCCGGATCATTTTTAATATCATACAGTTCGTTCCGATCCCAGATACCGTGGTACTTGATAAACTTGTAATCGTCGTTTCGCATCCCAAAAACAGTGGGTGTCATGGGAAAATCGTATTCCCAATAATATTCATAAAAAATTTCCTTTCGTACCTTGGCGTCGGTATCCCCGGTTAAAATGGGAATAAATGAAACGCCGGGCATGTTAGCCGGTTGTTTTATTCCGGCTTCTGCCAAAATGGTAGGTCCTATATCGATATTCTGCACCATTTTTGTAGGTGTATTTCCACCGTCGAACAATTCCGGACATCGTACCAATAAAGGTACTTTGACCGATTCTTCATAGAAATGCCTTTTATCGATCAAGCCGTGTTCTCCCCAACTAAAACCATTGTCTCCCATATAAATGACCAAGGTAGATTCGTCAAGGCCCTCTTTTTTAAGATATTCCATAACCGTACCGATGCTTTCATCTACTCCTAAAAGGGTCTCACAATAGTCGACTACCATTTCATGAATATCCCGATTATCATGATACATAAAATCGACTCCATGCCAACTGATGCGTTGATCAGCCACCCATTGCGGCCATTTTAAATCGCGATAAGCTCCTGTTTTGGTCTGATCATAGGTAGGCGGTAAGCTGATTTTTTTGCCCTTGTAGGTTCCCTTATGGCGTCTTGCTGGTTGAAACCCGGCATGTACGGCTTTGTGGGAAAGGTAGACGAAAAACGGTTTCTTTTTATCCCGTTGCTCTAGCCAATCTATCGCATGTTCTGTAAGCAAGTCAGTGATATAGGTCGAATCTTTGTAGGACGTTCGTTTGCCATTGATATTCAAGGTCGGGTTGTAATAGACACCCTGGCCCGGAAAGCTTTCCCAGTGGGTAAAGCCAGGTTGGGGTTCGTCTCCATGATCGCCCATGTGCCATTTGCCAAAAAAACTAGTCTGGTAGCCCGCTTTTTGCAGGTATTCAGGAAAAAACGTAAGATTGCCCGGGTTAGGGGCTTGATTATCGATAATCGTATGGGTATGTGAAAACTGTCCGGTAAGTATGGAGGCCCTGCTAGGAGAACATAATGATGTGGTCACAAAAGCATTCGGTAAATAAGCACCCTCTTTCGCCATTCTATCCATATTCGGAGTCTCTAACCAGGGTACTTTCCCCGTAAAGCCCATATAATCATAGCGATGGTCATCTGTTAATATGAAAATAACATTGCGTTGATTTTTCTTAGATGGTTCCGGTTCTGTAGTTGGAATAGCCTTTGCTACCCCAATCCATAGCATAACCAAAAGACTACCGATAATTTTATGCTGTTTCATAAGCAACTTGTTTTCAATAAAAATTTATGTGTACGATTTGAAAGTATCAATTTGATTCTTGTTCTAAAAAGCCTAGCACATATGTCAAAGGTGCATTCCAATTCAGGCAAATTTCATTACTGGCATAGCTAGGCTCTTGATCCACCCAACTTTGCATGGGCGAGGGATTTTCCGGATACACGGCACCCCCGGCGACATCTTGCAACCTGCTATTAGGACCACCGGAAAGGAGTCCGGGTACAGGTTCGTCGATACCATCGGCAGCACTTTGTCGGTGATGGATAGACATGGGCGTTTTATCTCCAAAACCAGTGACATAACTAACACCCATGGCGTTATTGCCCAAAATATAGTCCATTGCTTGTTGAACCCCTGTTAAATAAGCAGGCTTAGGGTCTAACTGGTAAGCTTGTGCCATGATCATAGCCGCATTTAAAATATCGCTGTTCGACCCCCAATGAAAGTCATCGACCGGTTGAAAATAGTCGAGCGCCGCCGCTTTCTTCATCAAAGCGTCTGCAGAATTTAGGATGCCCTGACGCATCTTTTCGTACAGATCGGCAGGAATGGTTTCTTTATGGTTCAAAAGAGTAAACATTCCGAGAAATCGCATAAATCCGGTCCAGCTTTCCCCTGGCTTGAAGGTAAAATTCATTGATCCGGTCTGTAAATGTTGCAGATAGCTCGTATCTTTTGTCGATACGAAAAGCTCCGCATCTGCCCAAAACCACTCATCGTCAAAGTTGGCGTCCCCATACTGTCCCGTATGAATGTCTTCAGGATTTGTAAATTCAACGGCAGGATGTTCCAAAGCCCATGCATACGCCTTTTTTGCCGCCTGCAAACACTTAGTGGCATACAAAGGGTCCATATCCTTAAATACACGGTAGGCTTGTGCAGCACTGGCGGCAAAATCCAAGGTAGCCGTGGTTCCCTTTCCTACAATATAGCGTTGGCTTACCGCTTTGTTTGGCATTACCATACCTTCAAAATTTTTAGTGGTCAGCTTATGAAAGAGGCCGCCATCTTCATCCTGCATGGTCAATGTCCAATCCATCTCATAACGCAATTCATCGAGATAATCGCTTTTTCCATTCCCACTCTCTGGAATATTCAACGCGTTATCAGGAACGCTATTCGGATACTCCTCTTCCAACAAATACAACTGTCCCAGTGGAAAGGCGGCATTTACGATATACTTATTGTAATCACCCGCATCGTACCAGCCTCCGGGAGAGGACAAATACCCTTCTTCTTTTCCGCTGGAGGGATGAAATAAAAGGCTATCATCGGGATGTGCCATTGCTCTGTGCCATTTGCCTGCATGCTTTTCCTCCAAAGGCATACTGACACGTTGATAATAAAGCCCTTTGATAGACCCTAAAAAGGTTTCTTGAAGTACGTTGTTCTTAATCTCAAAAGGATATGAATATCCAATGTCGGGTACCAAGACCATATAGGTACCCTCCTGAACGATTTCCGAAAAGTCGGCAATTCGCACCGTCTCCCCGGCCAACTTCCAATCCTTGGATTCTGAAAGCGTTCCGGTCATTACCACATTCATGGTAACACTATCGACCACCATAAATTTTTCAATCTCACCCCCATCGACTATTGTGGCTTTCTTTATAGCTTTTGGGTAATATCCTATTTGGTTCAATCGAATTTGTTCACTAAAAGTATCGGTAAGTGGCGGAAGCGATTCTTCACAATTTAAAAATAAGATGCTACCTAAAACCACAAGGGGCGTGCGAATCGCATGGAAAAAACGCTTCATTAGTTTTCTTTTTAGTTATCCTAGAAAAGTACTAAAAAATCAGGAATATCGATTGCTGTTATTCCGTCATTTGACGACGGGAAATCATCATGTACTCAAAAATTGCGGCAAATGCAGGCGTAATTTAAAAAATAGCCCTAGTTTTCATCTACAATACTTATCAATGAATTATAAATCAGTAGGACGTTGGCTTGGGTTGATACTTTTTGGTATAGTCCTTCTGGTCCCTTTTCCAGAGGAACTTTCACCAGAAGCCCAGAAAACCGCGGCTGTGGCGGTGCTCATGATTATCTGGTGGATCAGCGAGACGATACCTATCTATATGACCGCTTTTTTGCCCATTGTTTTGTTCCCACTTTTTGGTATCATGACTTCGGCGGAAACAACCCGAAGTTATGGGCATGATTACGTTTTAATGCTTTTGGGTGCGTTCATGCTTGCAAAAGGGGTTGAAAGGCAAGGCTTGCATAAGCGCTTGGCACTAGTTACTATAGGTGTTTTGGGGTCAAGCAAACGCTTCATCATTTTAGGTTTTATGGTGGCTACCGCTTTTTTGTCTATGTGGATAACCAATATGGCCGTCGTGCTCATTATGTTACCGATCGCTATGGCCGTTGCCCAAAAAGAACCCATCGATTCACGCAAAAATTTTGGACTTGCCCTATTATTAGGTATCGCTTATGCCGCAAGTATCGGTGGTACGGGAACTTTGATAGGGACACCACCCAACATGGTTTTCGCCGGTTTGTTAAACAAACTATATCCAGGGGCACCCGATATTGATTTCTTTGGATGGATGAAAGTTGGTGTTCCCGTAGTAGTCCTCTTTGTACCCATTGTTTGGTTTTATCTGATGCACTTCTTCAAAATTTCTGGAAATATGCAAGGTGGGAATACCGTTATCACCGAAGAACGAAACGCCATTGGCAAGGCCTCCGTCGGAGAAAAAAGGGTATTTTATATTTTCCTTTTCACTGCCATAGGTTGGATTTTCAAGAAACGGCTTACACTTGGGACATTCGCCCTACCAGGTTGGAGCGATCTTTTAGGTGTAGCCGATTACGTGCATGACAGCACCGTTGCCCTTTTTGGAGCAGTACTATTATTTATGGTCAATGATGGAAATAGACAAAAACTAATGGATTGGAAAGCTGCCAAAACCGTACCTTGGGGAGTAGCCATGTTCTTAGGTGGCGGCTTGGCCTTGGGAGCGGCTTTCAAAGGTTCAGGACTGGCAGATTGGGTCGGAAACTCATTTACCCTATTGGGAAGCTTCCCCAATTTTTTAATTATTCTTTTAGTCGTCGCCCTTGTTATTTTCATTACGGAGGTTAATTCCAATACGGCAACGGCCACTATATTTCTTCCTATTTTGGCGACGATGGCGGTAGCGGGAAGTATTCATCCACTGCTTTTGATGATTCCTGCGACTTTTGCTTGTTCCTTTGCCTTTATGCTCCCCTCCGGAACGGGAACCAACACCGTAATTTTTGCCAGCGACCAAATTACCATTCAGGAAATGGCAAAAACGGGCTTTTGGCTTAATTTACTGTTCACACTACTGCTTCCTTTAGTACTTTATTTTGTGATTTTACCACTTATGGGCATTGACGCCTCGGTGCCGGAATGGGCAAATTGAAAGCTGAACCAAAGTCGAAGAATATAAACCCGGATAGGGATCCAAAAAAATAGGTTCAAGGTGTTTCACTGCGGGACTGCTCTATAAACCAGTCATATAGTTCTTCGGTATTGTAGGCAGGAATCCAAGAATCATGGCCTACTCCAGGATACCGTGTAAACTTTACATCGTAACCCATTGATAGCAAACGTGCCACCATGGTCTCGGATTCTGAAATGGGAATCGATTGGTCTTCTTCCCCATGAAATACCCAGATGGGCATTTTTTTATCGATCCAAGCTGCATAGGGCAAAGGGGTCATCCCACAAACCACGGCCAAAGCTGCAAAAGTATCAGGATATTGTACGGCCATTTCCCAGGCGGCTCCCCCACCCCTACTTAGACCCGTTAGGTAAATGCGATTAGTATCTATACGGTGATTTTGAACAATCGTATCCAATAGCTGCTTCAAAGCAACCGTGTTCCACCATTTCTTCTTATGCGGATTCTGCGGTGCTAAAATCAAAAACGGAAATTGCTTTCCCCTTGCGATCAGCTTCGGAGGGCCATTTCGCTTTACAGCAACCAAACTATCACCGGACTCCCCTCCGCCGTGCAAAAACAATAGTAAGGGAAATTTATCTTCCGGACTGGTTTCGTATGCCTCTGGAAAATAGAGATAGTAATCAAACGTTTCTTTCGTAACCGTTTCTTGTTGTGCGTCGATCAGCTGTGGTTTTGATTGTGCCGCACAGCTTTGAAACAGCATAATGATCGAAAGGTAGTAAAGGTAGTTTTTCAAAGGATCTATGTTTAGCGTACGAAGATAGGCATCCTTATCGGCACTTTGCTACACCGACAATTATATCAATTTCAAGAAAAGTCTGATCAACTGGCTATTTAATCGTATTCTCCAACACAAAAAAATCGGTTGCCTCGTGGTTAGGGTACCGAAAAATATCCATATCTCCATCACCGTCGTAATCGATGGCTTGCCCATTGTAAACCCCTTCTTTCTCAATAATCATTTCTTCATAATCCGCATAGTTGCCTTGATTCAAAAAGATGGAGACCTCAAAATTGGATTTATCCAGGTTAACCGCACGGGCAGAATTAATCCCGGCTAGCACGTCAAAATCACCATCTAAATCAAAATCGTAGACTTGTAAGGTATGGCAGGCAGGAATACTATCCTTGATAATGCGGCTTTGCCATTCATTATTCTGCTTTTTATAGGCTACCAAGGGGTAACCGGCACGCTCTGAATGCGCCATGTAAATTTCAACCCTATTATCTCCATCGACATCGACTGTAAAGGTTTTGGTCCCGTTTCGTGACCAATCACCCTCCTGGTTGTTCCACATTTCATTTAGATTTTCTACACGCCATTCTTTTGTAAGGTCATCTCCGGGATTGTAATACACGAGTCCCGTAGCAACAATATCAGGAAAACTATCATTGTCCATGTTGCCTACGGCCATCCCTTCATGCAACACCTCATCTTGAATAAACTGAACACGCTCCCAGGTGTCTGAATCTTTTTGCTGAAAAACGCTCAAGGTATGCTCGTCAAAGGTAAGGATTGCCAAATCTAGCTTGCCATCTATATTAAAGTCGGCAAAACTTACGTCCTTCACGGCATCGGGCACGGTGCCTATGGTATGTGATTTCCAATCACCTCCCGTATTCTCATACCAGAAGAGCTCTGCCGTAGCACCTGCATCGGTCCACTCGCCCGGATGCTTTATGGCTATGACATCTATATCGCCATCACCATCGATATCATTGGCTTCCAAATCCCCACCTGCGAAAAGCCCACCAGTTGTCGGCTTCTCGGCAATGATATGTAATTCCCAAAGACCTGGCTCTTTTTTTCCTTGATAATAACCAAGATAGCCACCAGCAGAATTATTATTGATGAACAGCAAATCGGCAATGCCATCTCCTGTTACATCCGCCGGAGTATGTGCCCACCAAAATTTGGCACTATCAACAATTTTGCGTTGTTCAAAGGCTAATTCTTTCGGTACTTCCGCTGCTGTTTCCGGAGCTACCTCTTTTTTTACCTCCTTACAAGACTGGAAGGCTCCTGTGGCCAACAAACAAAGAACTGTAAGAGTGTGATAACTGTAATTTTTCATGGTCTGATCTTTATGGCTTGATTCTATTGTTGATGTATTCGGCAATCTGTGTATGTGCTTTACTGTTGGTAACGGCATAGTCGACCATGCCTATGACAAAGGTTTGTTTTCCAGTAAGAAGCGGGGCGGTATCTTTTCCTCTACCGAAACCAAAAACGGTCATCCCATCCTTGCTAGAAGCCCCTTCCTCGGTATTACCAAGATACGACATCATATCTAAATGTTCATCGTCACCGGTCTGGGCCACAAAGAAAGAATTTGGGACACCCTCTTTACTAAAATAGGCCCATTGATAATCGCCCCATTGGGTGGTGCCCTTATAAAAGTCGGGAACATCGGATTGAAGCCCCGTACTATCGGTACCGTAGTTAGATGTATCCGGGGCATAGCTGCCTCCCGGTGTACCTTCATATAAAAACCAATAGGGAATCCCTTCCTCGGTCTTTAAAACATTCAACACTGCATGGTCGTTATAAAAGGTCCATTCCCATTCCCATTTTCCGCTTTTGCTTGTTGTTACTATGGTGTTTTTTTCCTTTAGTTTCGATGTGCATTTATCGTGACCCGGATGGCCTGCCCCTCCATCGGTTTCTGATGTAAACACCAAGTTGGGAAGTCCCCTGAAAGCAGAGGCTGCCGAAGCGGGGTACTGATTCCAAGGTTCTGTCTTGTAGTTGATCCAATCGTTACCGTGATTGTCGATAATCCGGGAAAAACCTCCTCCTTCCCGATCAAAATAGTAGGTGGCCATTTTGGTATGTATTATATAATGTGGTCGGTTTTCATAGCTTCCCTCGGAAACTTCAATCCCATCGGATTTAGACTGTCCACTTTTTATCTTTAACATGATTCCAGGCCATTGCACATCCATACCATGTACCATTTGCCCTTCATGCAAAGGTGTTTTAAGTGTCGTTAGCTCATTAGTTCCTTTGGCAAGTGATGTAATATCGATCAATGGCTCTTCATGCCAGTGTGCATCATAACAAGGGAGAGAGGTATCAGCTTTTTGAGCTGTTCCGTTTAGACGGATACCTTCCGAATAACATGGGCTCCAGCTATTCCAGTACAACTTGGCCAAATCATTTTTAGAAACATTGAAGGGAACATGCACATGCTGTTTGTGCTCCCCGTTACGGGTGGTCCAGAACGGTTCTTGCCCATAGGGCTTTACCAGCTCGATTCGATGGTTTCTTTTGATCGACAGTTCCTCATCAACAGGGATAACCCTTACAAAACCTTGTTTATCCGTGGCGAAAGCGATGATTTTGATTGGTTGGTCTTGATCGGGAATCCATTCCGGGTTCAAGTGTAACTGAAAGGGTGATTGGTTTGAACTGCCCAGCTGACCTTCCCTACGACCACGATGATGTCTATACTGCCATTGTCGGTACTTGCCGTCGCCCTGCAAATTAACGTCCTCAAATAACCCAATATATTCCACAGATACAATTTCAGGTGCATCGATCATGGTGTAAATGGCTTCTGAAAGCACCTCTGTTTCTTGGATCCCATCAAACACCTTCTTTTTGCGAACCTCTTTCTGTACACCATAGGCATCGGCTTGATCTGAAGGATAGTAGATGCGTAGCACTACTCCATACACCAGGTTTTGGGGCCAATCCCATGATTGATCCTTTGCAACCGTTAACTTAAATGAGTTCCCGTCCCCCTGATTCAAGTCTGACAAGGGTACAGGCATTCGGATGTTACTGTGAAACATATAATCGGTGGCCGGTGCATTGATCAAGGGAGGTTCGCCTAGTGAAATTGGGGTACCCTGATTAAACTGAATCTGAAGGTTCTTGGTATCTTCATGGGATTGCACCCGTTCTACGATGACCTCGGCTCCCAGGGCGTCGGTCAAATCAATTTTATGCGGTAAGACTATAAAACCATTCGTATGTTCGTCCTGCGGAAAATGCTCTTCGTTAACAGCATAATCCAACTTACCACCCACGCGAAGAAACTTACCTTCATCCTTGACATTTACTGGGCTCCAGGGGTATTCCCTAAAAATCATTCCGGTCTTTAAAGATCTGATGGCATCATTGCGCCAAACATGCATGTATTTATGCTGGTCCCAGCCGGCCCCGATGATATCCAAATCTCCATCGGCATCCAAATCGACCCATTGGGTTCCCAAGTGGTTTTCTTTTCCGGTATCCAAAATGGTTTTTGAAAAATTGCCTTTCCCATCATTTTTCCATAGTTGTAGTTCCAAGGCCTCTCCCTTATGTTCTGCGGTCAACAAATCGGTATCGCCATCTTTGTCGATGTCGGTGATGTCAAGATTGTTGATGGAAAATTGGGTGACGATTTTTTGACGTTCCCAAGTCGCAAGATCTTTTTGTTCGAACCACCAAAAATTGGCATCCGGTTCCAAACCGGGATACCGTTCTTCAGTGACAATGATATCTGTTTTGTTATCTCCGTTGATGTCCGAAACTTCAACCCGATCGATCGGGTGAATGCTCTCCCCAACAACAGTCGGTTTCCAAAGCGTATTGATATGGCCCGGATTCTCATACCAAACCAGAATCTTAGGCTCCCCCTCCCCTTCCGGTCGTCTACCGGCAGCGATGTCCAAATCTCCGTCCCCATCGATATCGCCTACTCCAATACCTTCATCGGAGGTATTCTCACAAATCATTTGAACTTTCCATTCGCTTTTATCTGTATTCTCGTCCGGAATCTTAACAACATAAATATCCCCATTTCCAGCAATTACAAATTCCGTTTTTCCACCCGCTACTATTTGTGCTTTTTCAAAACCCTGGCTATTGACGTGGCTGGTAGCAGGTACTTGTCCTATTTTTTTGCGCTGATAGCGCGTACCCTCCAAATTTGTGGCCTCGTACCAGTATAGGTCGGGCAATGCCATGGCAATAATGTCGGCATAGGGATCGCCATCGGCATCCAAGAAAAGAATTCCATCTACGTTATCATCAAGTACGGTGCGTTTCCAGTGGCCTTCCATAGCACCTCCTGGATTGTGGTAAATATACCTTCCGGAAACGATGTCCATATTCCCATCCCTATCAACATCTCCGGCATCGAGACCAAAATATCGCAACCATTCCGGTTCGGCCCAATCGCCCCACATCTGTTTGGTACTATCAATTTGGATATACTGCCAGTTGCCGAAAGCTGCATCCTGCGCATAAATATCCAGGCCCCAAAGAATGGCCATCGTCGTAAAAAAAATAGTGTTTCTTTTCATCGTTTTGGTGTTGTTCCTGTCGTATGGTTCAGCAGTTGCCCTTATTCAAAAGTCAGAAGCCCTTATAGCGCTTCTAATCCAGTCCGTACTTTTCCAAAATAGGCTTTATTGCTTTTGCCCATTGCGGATAGGCGGCAGGTTTCAAATGTGTGTTATCGTCGAGAACGTATGCATCCAAAATATCGCCATCTTCGCATAAAAACGGACGTAGATCCATAAAGTCGTACCCTTTGAGCTTACAAAATTCTTCCATTCGGGTGTTCAAGGTATCGATTTGTTTATTTCTATCGACCACACCACGTTGATAAAGCGTGGTGGTATAAATGGGCTTGGTACCTAGACTACTAATGGAATCCATGACCATGGTCATATTTTCATAAATACGTTGTGTCTTAATCCCCAAGGTATAATCATTGATACCCCCCTTAAAAAAGCATAGCCTTGGTTGATGTGTTTCTATAAAATTATCAATAACCCAAGAAAGTTGTTGGGTGGTCCAGCCGGGCTTTCCGCCGTTGAACACATCTGTTCGATTCAACACCTCTTGCCAGTCTCCTTGGTATGTAATCGAATTCCCTAGCATCACAATTTGTACCGTATCGACTTCCATTCCCTTCTCATCTACAATTTTCATCGTGTCTATTTTGGATTCCGGATATTCGTCCTCGACGGGCTGCTTGTCGAAATTTCCCCAAAGCAGTATGTACAATACGAGTCCTATATTTAAAAGAATGGATGCTGATAGAAAATTCTTCATTGGAAAACACTATAGGTTGAAAGGGGTAAGATAAAAAATAGCATGCAATCGGCTTACTATTATTTTATCAATAACCCTATGTAAATGTCATATCCCTACCTATTTAGAAATACAATTGCTCAGCGGTGACGAACAGAATCCTTTTTCAGGATTATATAAAAGCAGCAGTAAACAGTCGGCAGCAGACCGTTTCCTATCCACTTAATTAATGGCGGCCGTCAGGCTCGGTTGCTTGCTGGCAGAATACTTGTGGTTCCGGGCATTGATATGAACTTCTTTTGCTGAACGGCATAGCTGCCCAATATAACGGTTGGCCCCTGCAAAAGAGTTCAAAGGGCTATAACAAACGTGATGGAATCAACAAAAAAAGAGCTTCCATTGAATGGAAGCTCTTTTCGGTTTACTAGTTTTGAACTGATTTTAGCGGTATAGGGTAAAGTGTCCTACGAAGCGCGTTTCTCTGTCATCGTTCTGGTTTACCACATACCAGTAATCGCCCGATGGTAGCTCTTTGCCTTCATAGGTACCATCCCAATTGGTTATTTGATCCAAGATAGCGACTACACGACCATAGCGGTCATAAATCTTGACCTCGATATTGGGGAAGAATTCCCGGTTACCGATCTCCCATTCGTCATTCATACCATTATTGTCAGGGGTAAAAAAGTTCGGTATTTCTAATTTACCAGTGAAAATAAACGGTATGGAAGCCGTTGCCACACAACCTCTGGCATCGACCACCCGCACTTCTACCAAGGCATCTTGGTTCGAGAGGAAGATGTTATCGGTACCTTGTGATTCTCCTTGGAAGAAGTATTCATACCCTCCATAACCTCCTGCAGCAATTGCGGTTACCTCATTCGGTCCGGTCGCCTCGGCGGTCAGGGTTAAAGGCTCGTATGATTCCATGGTGAACTCTACCATATTCGAACAACCGTTCGAATGGAAAATATGTACGGTATAATCACTTGCCGGAAGATCTCCCCATGTACGTGTTGTCTCCGCCTGGTTGATCATTTCAGCAGTTGTCAAGGGGGGGTCTATCGAATTCATGTCCTCCAGATAGAACAATAACTCCGGCAACAAACTGGTGTCCTGCATCTGTACGGAAGCGGTACTGTTTGGGAATATACCCTCACAACCATACTCCACGAGTGGTTCCGCAGTAAGATCTACCCCGATACCTACGGTGAATATCTCCGTATCGGTACAGCCATTGGCGTCTTGAATGTAAATGGCGTACGAGGCGCCACCCTGTAGGTTCATGATTGTTTGGCCAATGTAGGGTGCGAACACTCCGGTGCCAGTCTCATCGACAGGATCGATCATCTCTACCTTAAACTCAAAATAGGGAGCCGGACTCACCAAGGGGTCTGTTATCGGCGTACCCCCAGAGACTCCGAATACCATAGTACCATCATTGGCACCAATACAAAGTTCAGGCGTTACGTTCACATTGGTAATCAATAATTCATCTGGTTCGTCTACAGTAACGTTTACTTTTTCAAAACAACCATTGGCGTCCTGAATAAGTATTTCATAAGTCGTATCACCCTCTAGCTCCTCGAAAGTGTACACCCCGGGATTTGTAGGGTTACTAAAGAACTCGTTAAAGTTCGGCGCAATGGCAAATTGTATTAGGCCTTCACCTCCGCTGGTCACCTCAACGGTAATCGTGCCATCTGCATCTCCATTACAGGTTACCGGCGTCGGCGTCGTTGTGAATACAATCGGTTCAGGTCTTAGAATCTCTTGAGGAGGTGATACCCAACCACAGCCAGAGGTTCCACTGGTAATCACAACGTAATACTCAGTGCCATCCGCTATAGATCCCGGTGCAAGACCTTCGAAAGTACCAAAATCTTGGGAGCCACGAACTAAGGTTGCGGTTGGATCCGGATTGTAGGCATCGGGGCCAGGATCTCCTTGGTAAAGTGTGTAAGTCTCGTTTCCAATGCCTCCTACGGCAAACGATTCGATACGGCCATCCAACTCGGAGAAACATGAAATATCATCTGGCTGATTTACAGATCCGACCAATCCTGTAGCATCGGTCATATTAATACCACTTGAGCGAACTGGAGGACAAACATTTGCACCACTCGTTTTCTGAATATCGACCCTGTACTCTACCCCACCAACTCCTGGGAAACGAAATGGATTCGAGGGTAGTGGCTGTAAGGTACCTATCGGAATACCATTTTCAATAATTTGGTATTCATAGGTCGCAGAAACTTCGGGATTTTCGATACTTACTTGCATTTCTCCGTCCCCCCCACAGCCTGGCACTCTGGTCTGTACCAAACGTACATCTACCGGTGGTGGCGGAATTACCTCATAAGGTGGCGTCACAAAACTACAATTGAAACTTGAAGTCACCTCAATGGCATACCATCCAGCGCTGATCACACCTCCAGAAGTTCCTATGAAAGTTGGACTATTTTGAAGACCGCTACGGTCTCTTTCATCTAAAATATTGTTGGAATTCAAGTAGATCAGCTGGTAAAGGTACCCAGCTCCGGCAACACCTCCCGTGGCACCGGCAGTGCCTGTACCTGGGTCAAAAGCTTCTAGGACCGCATTGTTACCTCCGGGACACACTAGTCCTTGTGGTTCTCGAATATCAGCATTGATAGGCGGGATAATATTAAGAGTTCTATTTGTAAAATCCGTACACTCTTCTATATCCCTGATCTCTACCTGATAGTCGCCTGCTTCCAGGCCTGTAAACCGATTGGTGGCATCCCAATTTCCCCAAGTAGGATGAGGGGCATATCCCGAGCCAGTATCCTGCAATAGGCGGTATTCATAGGCACTCGTATCCCAACCGCCACTACCAGTTGCTTCAATAATCCCAGCGTTGTTATCACAGGTAACATTTCCAATTTCTACAGTTTGCACATCCAGTTCGCCATTGGGGACACGAATCGTTGCTACATTACTGTCCGTTTGACAATAAGGTTCGTCTTGTGAGACCACTTCAACAAAATAACTTCCTCCGGGCAAGCCGGTAATACGTGCTAGATCCCCATTGACATCCGGATAATCAGTGGTCTCGAAGAAACCTTCTGACAAAAAGGTCGTTTTACCAGTATCAGAGGCCTCGTAAACACGATAACGGTATTGACCTACGTAGTCACCTACCTCTATAAACAACGCTCCGTCGTTGCCAGGAATGGCACAAGTTACGGGCTGTGCCTCGCTAATAGTAGCTGTTGGCTGTGTAGGGGCCACCACAGTATGAACCGGTAGAGGATAATTACACGTCCCTACATTGTCTTGCAGGACGAAGAAATAATCGCCCGTAACGGGTAAACTAATCTGTGCTGGAGCGGTGTCGGTTCCATTGACATTAGCCACCACGGTGCCACCTGGAGCAGTGGTAACAATCGTATAGTTGTTGGTGCCGGAAGCGGTAATTTCAACGACTTCATCAACTCCACAGTATAGAGGCGATATAAGAGTGAGATTGGGTATTACATTTGTTGGTCTGCCGATAGGCACCGACATCTGTGTTCTACAACCGTTTCCATCGATGGCATATATCGTGAAAGTTTGAATGGGATCCCCATTGTCAAAAACGGTAAAAGTATTCGTATTTTGATAGTCAAAATGACCTGCAATACTGTATTGATAGCCAAAGCCAATGCCCGGACTATCTACATTTACAATGATATCTGCGGAACTTACCTGATTTGAGCCGGGCACACAATCAAAATTAGGTGGTGCGATCAACGAAATAGAAAAAGCGGGAGGTTCATTAATATCAATAGGGTTTGAAAGTCTGCGACATCCGCGCGCGGACACTACTTCTACTTGGTACTGTGCTTGCGCCAATCCTGTAAAAGAACCCGTATTATTACGGGTAACCTCGACGCCTCCGGCCGTGAGATTGTTAAGAATGAATTCAATCGGTGTATCAAGGTCTGTATTCGCTCTTAGCAATATGTCAATAGACCCATCATTCTCACCGGTACAGGTAATATCTTCATGAAGCTCGTTATCGATTTCAGGCTGTATTGCCGGCACTAAATTTACTGGTACCGCAAAATCACAAAACGTTTCCGTATCGGTCACCTCTACCAAATAATCACCTGGGGCAACTCCCGTGATAACCCCTGCATTGCGGTCTCCTATAATGGCTGGGCCTATATTTACACCACCCGAATCCTGTAGCTGATAACTAAACTGATTGCTACCCCCTATGACTTCGAGCGTAATAACGCCATCAGCGTCGTTACAAGTAGGTATGGTACTAAAATCACCCGATGCGGTCAAGAACTCATATACCTCGGCAGTTCCCATACTTGTACATCCATTGGCATCCACCACATCGACCGTATAGGTTCCTGGGCTACTTACTTGATAGGTGTACTCCCACAAATTTGTTCCTCCATTGAATACACCAAACTGTGTCTCCCCAGCAAGGGTAAATCGAGGTGTATTGGTTGTAGCGGGCATAGTTACCGTAATATCAAAAGCCGTGGCCGTAACCACACACTGATTATCTACTGTAATTCCCGGTGCCACTAAGTTTGGTTCTAACGCAATAATGGTGGCAATGGCAAATGAGGTACAACCACTGGTATCCCTGACGTACACATAGTAGGTGCCAGCCGGACCGATAAAGGTTGTGTCAGTGGTCCAGTCGGTCGCCGCTGGGGTGGTTGCCGAGGTCATATAAGCAAACTCATAAGGTCCGCCTGCACCTCCTGCGCCTTGTACAGTTATTTGACCGGCTGCATTACAATTCGCAGGTTCTTCGGCCAAAATATCGATAGAGGGTAAGTTTTGGTCAATTACGATACCGACGGCATCTGTACAGGTATCGCTTAAATTCGTGACGATGATCTGGTAATCGCCTGGTAAGGTCAAATAAGAATTCGAATAAGGTATGGATCCGGGAGTCACTGTTTCTATGACCGTACGCGTACCATCATCATTATTCAAAATCTCTATCTGTAAATTATCTCCTAACGTAAAGCCACTTACTTCATAAACAATCTCACCGTTACGGTTCACATCGCAAAAACCGGGTGTGGAGGTTGCAGTGACATCGAGTGCCGAAAATCCTTCGATAGGTGGAATGACTTCTTCATAGATACATCCGTTTGGTGCCAGTACTTCGACCGTGTAGGCTACGCCATACTGAATACCGTCGGTGGTATTGCTAAACTCATGGGTATCAGGACCTGCGTTGTTGTTTAAGGCATAAAATGCAGGCTGTCCGGCCAACCTAATCTGGTACGTAGGTACGGTCGGGAAAATGGTGGGCGTTACCTGAACGGTGTAGGTGAAACCCGTATCATCACAGGTCACGGCCGGGGTAAAGTTAATGGGGGTAATGACCACCTCGGTAGTGGTAATGGTTACCGTATCGACATCACGGCATCCGTTTGCATCTAGCGTAATTACCGTATAAGTACCTGGAATTAAACCGGGGTCGCTCAAATTGATGGGTAGACTAACAGGATCTACATTGTCCGCCCTCACAACCTCGTTGCCCAGAATATCTTCAACAATGAATGTAAAGTTTGGTGTTCCATCGGTTACACCGGTAATATCAATGCCACCGGCAACGATGTTTCCTGCACTACAGGTAGCCGGTGTCGGAGCAACGGTTGCATCCGGACTGGCAGTTGGGTCCAAGGTTACATTTACCGGTGTACTGGGTGAAATACACCCTCTGGCGTCTCTAATTACATAATCATAAGTACCGACAGAAAGATTGGAAAATACGGTTTGAGAACTAAAGGGACCTCCGTTAAAACTGACCTCATAGGGCGGTATACCACTTGTAGCGTCAGGATTAATGGTAACAATACCGTTGTCCGAATTTCCACAGCTTACTGGTACCACTGAGGCACTACCAGCAGCAATAGTAGCAGCATCCGCAACGACAAGCGGAGACGAAAATGCCTCACAACCCTCATTATCGGTTACCCTAAACATATAGGTACCACCTGCTGTAACAGGATACAGAAAACTGTTGGCCGTCAAAGGTTGTGAAGCGCCATAGGTTGCGCCGTTATCCGTACTTACCTGATAGTCTTTAGGGGTGGCGTTCGAAAGATAGCCTCCACTTACTTGAACACGAATTTGTCCAGGTGCCCCACCACAGGGAATTTCGGTATCGATACTGGTGTTCACCCTTAATTGCGGGCGTATCGTAACGCTTATCTGATCTCTACAGTTATTGCCGTCGACCACTTCTACGGTATAGTTCCCCGGAGTTAGACCATTGAATACGGGACTGCCTTGTAAGCTACCTCCATTGATACGGTATTGGTGTGTTCCGACGGCCGCGCTACCCGCTGTCGAGGTGACCCCTACCGTGGCTCCGGTACCTGGGATGTAACAGTAATCGGTTGCTCCGGCATCCAAGGCTATCGTGGGCGAATCTATTTGGGTCAAGGTGAAATTGAACGTATCGGTACATCCTTCGGCATCTACTACAGAAAGCTCGTAATTTCCTGGTAACGAAAGATTATTAAAGGTTCTTCCAGTTTTGGGTCCCACGGTTGTGCCGCCGCCTGGGTAGGTCAGGGTATATAAATAACCGCCCCAACCGTCGGTCGCATCGGCGATAACACGCCCTATGTTGCCATTGGCACAACTCATATCGGTGATGTTCCCCGTTAAAGAAACGGGAGCGGTAGGTTCTTCGATATCAAATGAAGCGGTATCAGTACATCCCGTATCTGTATCGGTCACGGTAATCGTATAGGTACCCGCTCCGGATAGTGGCAATACTACTTCCAAATCACTCTGCGGACCTCCTGTAAAAAGTCCACCATTGATATCATAGGTATAGGTGTTGGCAAAACCATCAATGATAAAAGTACCTGTACCATCTGTAGCTCCCGTACATATCCGAAGATCTCCTCCGGATCGGACGCGGGCCCGAATAGAGCTGGTCTGTACTGGAGTGAAGGTCTCGGTATAACTACAATTGTTTACATCGGTAATACGGAATTCATGCGTAACGCCAGTGGAAAGGCCTGTAAAAAGTCCGGTACCGTTGCTCTGTGTAACGGGACTGATGACTTCATAGGTCGCAATGGCGTTGGTACTTGTTGCTGTTAGCTGTACATCGGAAGTTCCCGCTGCACAATTGATATTACTTTGCGCAAAGGCAATATCTGTTGGTGGGTCTACATCATCGATGGTAATCGCTGTCAAATCCCTTCTACAACCGCTATCATCGATAATGGCAGGATTGTATGTGCCCGATGCCAAACCGGTGTAAAGTGTGGTCGTTGAAAAGTTAACCCCATCGATACTAAATTGATATCCGGTACCAGAGCCTCCTGTAAAAGGGCCTTGAAATTCGATTTGACCTCCGTTCACACCACCTCCAAGGATACAAGTTCGGTCAGAGAGCTTTACGGCGGTACCACCGATGGCTCCTACCTCGTTGACAGTAACGGAACCGGGCATAGGAAGAATACAATTGAATGCCCCTGATTCATATAAGACTTCTATGTTATTATAGGTACCAGCGGTTACTGAAAGTACGGGATTGGTACTCCATGGATCGGCAGAATCCGCCCGATAGGACAAATCATATCCACCTGGATCAATAATGGTAAACTCCAGGCGTGCTCCCCCGTTGGTACAGGTACCATCTACTCCCGCAACCGTAATATCTGGTGGCGTCAATTCCGCAATATTGGCCGAGGCGGTAATGGTACACCCATTGGCATCGGTAATCAAAAAATCATAGGTTCCAGGACTGGTGACCGTTTCTACTCTGGAATCGGTATACGAAGGGCTCGAAGGACCAACACCGTTTACGATATACGTGTACGGTGCCGTACCGCCCGATGTATATACTGTAATATCAACACTACTGATACCACAGGCTGCGCTAAAACTGTTATTGGGCTCGGCACGAGCATCTAAGGCACTTACTCCCGACCCTATGGTAATAGGATTTCCAGAAGTATCCAAACTCTGTCTTGGCGGATCGATTCCATTTAACGGGTCACCCGTACATTCTTGGGTCTCTACCTGTACCGTATAGGTACCAAAACCGACAGCGTTAAAGGTGTATGGATTATCCCCTACAAACGCCGTAAACTCCTGGGCAACCCCAGAAGCATCTAACAACGTATAGCGATATGGTCCAATTCCCGCTGTGGGAGTGACCGTTATGGTCCCTGTATCCCCGACACAAAGCGCATCGGTAAAGGTAACATCAATGTCCATATCCTGTTGGTCAATGGTAATTGGCTCATAGGGATATTTACATGCGTCCAGAGTATTCTGAAGCCTAGCTTGTACCACATAAGTACCTGGGGCCAAATTATCAAAAATAGGTCCTTGCCAAGGTCCAAAACCACTTCCGGAATCGATACTGAACTCATAGGCACTCGAAAGGTTTGTAATCTGTATTCTTCCCGGGACCCCGCAAATGGCATCATCCTTCACGAAAGTTTGAGTAATATTGCTTTTCTTAACCTTAAAAAAATACTGCTGTCCGTCTGCAATGACCCGATATTCGGCACCGCTTGCTGAATTAATAGTACTGGCATCCAAGGTAAACGTGGGCCCCGTACCTACCTGTGTGTAGCAAGAGGCGTTCGTATTTGGACAGTCTTCATTGATATCTGGAGTACAGCTCCCACCCAATAGCTGCCATGAAACGGAACTGAAGCTTCCCGCTAAGGAAACGATACGATTATCGAAATCCCCACACAGATTGAATCGGGCAATAGTGCTACCATCATTGGCACAGCCCACCTCTTCGTCGGCCCCTTGAATAATGGTCATGAACATTGGGGCCATCGATAAGGCCGCATTGCTTTTACCATTTGTGACATTTAAAGTATTGAGAGCGGTAGCGCTGGAATCGTCTGCTACCGTTTTGGTCAAAGGCACTTCTACCTTGGAAATGACTTCACTGATGAGTTTGTAAACGCTCGTATTGGCAATGGCAGAAGTACAGACTACGGAAAAAGCCAATAGCACGACGGCATACACAAGATGCCTTGATTTTCTTGGGAGCATAGGTTAAGTTTCTTTGGCAAGAATAATAGTGCTTTGGGGAACACGAATATTCTTTAGCGTAATTGTTTAAACTTATAAAATCTCTTTATCTTTAAGCGTTTCCGCTACTTTACTAATATTTATCAAACGTATTATTATGAAAATTAGTGTGTTCTTTGCTTGGGCATTCATTCTAGTGCTTCATATGTCATGCGCTCAAGATTCTGAAAATCAAGTAGATAACCCTTCAAATGTGCCGTTTATCCCGGAGTTACTGATCGATGAAATGCAGATTCCCTGGGGTATGGCGTTTCTTCCGGATGGAGGTATGTTGGTAACGGAGAAATCGGGTGACCTGATTCATTTTAAAGAAGGGGTAAAAACAAAAATTTCAAATGTTCCGGAAGTCTATGTTCGGGGTCAGGGCGGACTGCTAGATATTGCTTTACACCCCCAATATGAAAACAATGGATGGATCTATTTAACGTATGCTTCTTCGGAAGGGTCCGAAAAAGGGGGACACACCGCCTTGATGCGCGCGAAACTAAACAACAACGCACTGGTTGACAATGAATTACTATACAAAGCCGCACCTAACACTACAAAAGGACAGCACTTCGGTTCCCGGATGGTATTCGGCAATGATGGGTATCTCTATTTTTCTATTGGGGAGCGAGGGTCCCGAGATGTAAATCCGCAAGATATTACCCGTGACGGGGGAAAAATATATCGGTTGGCAGCCGATGGAAGCATCCCCGAAGACAACCCTTTTGTAAACAGCCAAGGCGCAAAAACGGCCATTTATAGCTATGGACATCGAAATCCCCAAGGATTGGTAAAACACCCTGAGACCGGTGCTATCTGGAATCATGAGCACGGGCCTCGCGGAGGGGACGAAATCAATATCCTACAAGTGGGCGCAAACTATGGCTGGCCATTGGTCACCTATGGTATCAACTATAGCGGCACCCCCATTACCGATAAGACCGAAATGGAGGGTATGGAATCTCCCATACATTATTGGGTTCCCAGTATCGCCCCTAGTGGCATGGCCTTTGTGACGACAGACCTCTACAAAGGCTACAAAGGCAGCCTTTTAGTGGGGTCACTTTCCTTTCAATACTTGGAACGATTGGTACTGAACGGCACCCAGGTAGTCAAACGAGAAAAACTACTGGAGGGACTAGGTCGTGTTCGGGATGTTAGGGAAGGTCCGAACGGGCTTATTTATGTTGCCGTGGAGGGGAAAGGGGTTTACCGATTAAAGCCGAAAAGCTAGATTTTTGCATGTTCGTTTAAGGCTTTTGTTTTGGGATTTGCCCAAAATGTTTTTAAATCATTCCACAAAGCAAATACTATACAAAGGGGTGTCAAAAATAACTAGCGTGCGGCCTCCAAGGCCTTTTTCACAGACCCATATTTCTTTAATAGCTCCTCGGCCTCCTCATAACCGATACCAAGTCCTTCCATCACATATCGAGTACCTCGATCCACAAGCTTATCATTACTGAGTTGCATATTCACCATTTTATTGCCTTTGACCCTACCGATGCGAATCATTAAGGCGGTAGAAATCATATTCAACACCAGTTTTTGGGAAGTGCCACTTTTCATTCGGGTACTACCGGTCAGAAACTCGGGTCCTACGTTTACTTCGATGGGAATATCGACCGCTTTGGCCAAAGGAGACCCCGGATTATTTGTGATACCGGCGGTTAGAAGTCCGTTAGCACGGGCGTCCGCCATACCGCCCAATACATATGGGGTCGTTCCTGATGCCGCTATGCCTACCACTACATCATTGGTATTGATATGATGCATCTGTAAATCTTTCCATGCCTGCACGCGATCGTCCTCCGCATTTTCCACGGCTTTCCGAATCGCGGTATCACCGCCGGCGATGAGCCCCACTACCCTTTCATGTGGCATCCCAAAAGTTGGGGGGATTTCCGAAGCATCCAAAATCCCTAAACGACCACTGGTGCCCGCTCCGATATAAAACAACCGACCTCCACTTTCGAAACGTTGGGCCAAAGAATCGACCAAAGAAGTAATTTGAGGGATTACCTCAGCAACGGCATCGGCCACTTTTTGATCTTCCTGGTTCATTTTATGCAGAATCGTGGCCGTATCCATCTGTTCCAAATGGTCATGATTAGATGGAGTCTCGGTAATTTTGGTATAGTCCATAGGTTTCAGGTTATTGTTCAAAGGTAAAGGTTCAAGTTTGGATGGAACGTATTTGATTTTTGAGCGTTTAGCCGATCTTGTCGGAAATACGGAGCTCGAGGTATGATGTTTTTTGGTTCATTGACCATCCATCATAGGCCTTTTTAAAATTTGATATTTGTATTTTGGTTTGTAATTGTAGCGTTTCATGATTTCACAAAAGTCGTACATCATGGTCCCTAAATAGGTTTAAAAGATTATTATCTGGTTCGAGTTCCGTAATCATCGTATTAATCGCATTAAGGTCGCAGGTTTTATAGCGATGTTGGGAATTCAGTTTCTCCGAGATGCATAATAACACGGTTTTTTTCGCCGCCTTGATGACCGCCTTTTTTAATTGCACGATATCCCAATCGAATTCGGTTAACCCATATAACGAATCCACATACCCCGTTCCTATGAAACTATAGTCTACCCGAATTTCGGAAAGTTGATGAATGGCATGTGGCCCAATGGCGATTTGAGCATCACGAGAAAGCTGCCCTCCTATAAAAATGACTTCAATATTCGGTTTCGTAAGCAATTCAAAAGCCACTTGCAAACTCAATGTAAAACAAGTAAGCTTCTTGTTTTCGGGAATGAGCCGGGCCAATTCGAGACAAGTGGTACCGCCATCAATAAAGATGACCGCCCCCTCTTTCAGAAGCTTTACGGCTTTCTCGGCAATTTTGACCTTCTCCGTTAAGGCATAAATATTTGTATTTCGCGTATGTTGATTTGTAAAACCCAAGGAGATGGCTCCGCCGTGTACCTTTCTGAGTTTCTGCGCGGCATCGAGTTCCTTCACATCTCTTCGTACGGTATCGATAGATACATCTAACAATTCGGCAATATCGGTAAGCAACACCCTATTATGCAGTGCCACCTCGTTTAATATGGCTTGTTGTCGCTCTTCTTTTAACATGAATACCCCATTTCTAGCTTGCAAAGATAGAAAATAAATCAATATGCTTTTTTTTCCGTTTTCATTATCTAGGATAGCATGTAAAAATCCATAAAAGCATAAAACGGCAAAATAAATTGCAAAAAACTGCAGATTATATATTTTTTAGCTACCTTTGTCTAGATTCAACCTTATAATAACATTCATTATGGCAGAAACTTTTACAAAACCTAAGATGATGCACTACCCAACCGATGAGGAATCCCGCAAATTTGAAAAGATAAATACGATCATTCATGAAAGCTCCCAGGAAGCCTCTTTTTTCGTGGCCAATGAAATTGCAGATTTGATAAGACAACGACAAAAGCAGGGAAAAACAGCTGTTTTGGGCCTTGCTACGGGTTCTACCCCCACAAAAGTGTATGATTTTTTGGTCAAGTTTCACAAAGAAGAAGGTCTCAGTTTCAAAAACGTCATCACCTTCAATCTAGATGAATACTTTCCCATGGAGTCAGACTCACTTCATAGCTACGTTCGGTTTATGAACGAGCACCTCTTCGACCATATCGATATCAAAAAAGAAAACATACATATTCCTGATGGCACGTTAGACAAGGAGGATGTACGCGAGTATTGTCACGTGTATGAAAAGAAGATTTCAAAGGTAGGGGGAATAGACATACAAGTTTTGGGAATCGGTAGAACAGGTCATATTGGGTTCAATGAACCGGGGTCATCGTTAAAAAGTAAAACCAGAATGGTACGTTTAGATCGGGTGACCCGCCTTGATGCTGCCAGTGACTTTTTTGGTTTGGAAAACGTACCCTCAAAAGCCATCACCATGGGCGTGGGCACCATTATGGATGCCAAGCGTATTATCCTGATGGCATGGGGTGAAGGAAAAGCGGGCATCATTCAACAAGCGGTAGAAGGAAAGATCAAGGAATCTGTCCCTGCTACCTTTCTACAACATCATACGAATTGTGATTTTATAGTCGATGACGCAGCAGCATCCTCCCTGACCCGGGTATGTACCCCTTGGCTGACCAGTGAATGTGATTGGTCTGATAAGCTTGTAAAAAAAGCAACCATATGGCTTTCCGAAAAATTGAACAAGGCCATTTTAAAACTCACCAACGAGGATTACAACGAACATGGCATGGGTAGTCTAGTGGCAGAAATCGGTTCGGCAGAACACATTAACCTGAAGGTTTTCAACGACTTGCAGCGCACCATCACGGGATGGCCGGGAGGTAAGCCAAACGCCGATGATAGCCAACGGCCTGAACGAAAGGCCCCTTACCCTAAAACGTCTCTTATCTTTAGCCCACATCCCGATGACGATGTCATCTCCATGGGGGGTACCCTGCTCCGTTTGGTCGATCAAGGACATGAAGTGCACGTAGCATATCAAACTTCAGGTAATATTGCGGTATTCGATGACGAGGTGATTCGCTTCATGGATTTTGCTACCGACATACAGGAAGGCAACACCCAACTTCATCAACAGTTTAAGGAAGTACGGGAATTTTTAAGCAATAAATTACCCGGACAGGTAGATAGCCCTGAAATTCAACAATTTAAAGGATTGATACGAAAAGGAGAAGCCTTGGCCGCATGCCGTTACTGCGGGGTTAAAGAGGAAAATGCACATTTTCAAAACTTGCCCTTTTACGAGACGGGTACGGTGAAAAAGAATCCGTATTCCGAAGCTGATGTCGAACGCACATATGATCTTTTGAACAAAATAAAACCGCATCAAATCTTTGCGGCCGGCGACCTTTCGGACCCGCACGGCACCCACCGCGTGTGCTTGCAAATTATCTACAAGGCCATGGATCGCCTGGTAAAGGAAAATGTCGAATGGGTTGATGATTGCTATCTTTGGTTGTACAGGGGCGCATGGCAAGAATGGGATATCGCCGATATGGAAATGGCGGTACCGATCGGGCCAAAAGACATGCAACGAAAGAAAAATGCTATTTTTAAACACCAGTCCCAAAAAGATGCCGCAATGTTCCCAGGGAACGATGAAAGGGAATTTTGGCAACGGGCAGAACAGCGGAACAAAGAAACCGCACGTAAATACAATGCGCTCGGAATGGCAGAATACGAGGCTATGGAAGGGTTTGTACGATACCAGTTCAAGAATGCGTAGCTGACAAAGCCACTCTTTCGTATTTTTTGGACTCACAAAGCAACTATGGTTTGTTGGGTATTATAGCGACGGTGTCAAAAATGGTCATGATATGCACATGGTGAGAATACTTTTATTCCTTTCAATCTTACGATTCTTTATTTCCTGCAATACCCTAAAACCAATACCACAACCCAAGACCGAATTCAGGGGATTTTGGGTGGCCACCGTGGTCAATATCGATTGGCCCAAAAATGGTAGGGACCTTGTTGCTAAGCAAAAATCGGATTTTCTCGAAATACTGGATTTCTATCAGGAACTGAACTTCAACACCGCTATAGTTCAAATACGCACGGCAGGAGATGCGTTTTATAGTTCGGAATATGCGCCCTGGTCCCGTTTTCTTACCGGAGAGGAAGGTCGTGTAAATGTTCAAAAAAAGGACCTCTTGGATTGGATGATCGACCAGACCCATCAACGCGGCATGGAATTTCATGCTTGGCTCAACCCTTATCGTGCTACTTTTGACCTGAAAACCAGTATACTGAGCCCTACCCACGATTTCCATTTACACCCTGAATGGATGGTGAAATACGGCAAAAAATACTATTATGACCCAGGCCAACCCGAGGTACGAAAGCGAATGGTACAGGTTATTGACGAAATCGTCTCCAACTTAGATGTCGATGCCATCCATTTTGACGACTATTTCTATCCCTATCGCATCAAAGATGAGGTTTTTCAAGACTCTTTAAGCTTTACCTATTATGGCATTCCCGGCCAGTCGTTGGAAGATTGGCGACGCAGCAATATCGATTCACTTATTCAAAACAGCCATGATGCCATCAAGACAAAAAAACCTTGGGTGCAATTTGGTGTGAGTCCATTTGGGGTTTGGAAGAACAACACCACCGATCCAAGAGGTTCCGAAACCCGGGCAGGTCAGACCACCTATGAAGATCTGTATGCAGACCCACTCTTATGGATAGAAAATAACTGGTTAGACTATATCATTCCACAGGTTTATTGGAGCATGGACCTTCCCGTGGCTTCGCATCGAAAAATAGTAGAATGGTGGGCAGAGAAGGTAGGAAATTCTAATCTATATATTGGCAACGGCCCTTATAAGATAAAAAACAACAGCGATAAAGCATGGGAGGATGAGAAAGAACTGCCAAGGCAAATTACCTTTGCCAGAACCAAGGAAGCAGTGGAAGGCAATGCCTTTTTTAGCGCCAAAAGTCTCATACAACAACCCGATGTAGCTACATATCTGAAAAAGAAGTATTACAAAAGAGCAGCGCTATTACCCGCTTCCCCATCAAGCCCAGACGGAGGACCCATTCATATTGAAATTACAGGTATTGAGAAGTCAGCGGATACTGTTTACTTTTCCTTTGATAATTCCGAAAGCGCTCAATTCGTAATGGTCTATCCGTCTCGAAAACGAAAGCAGGCAGACTATCCGATCAAAAAACTAAAAGTTAAACTACCTATTTCGAAAAAGAATCGTGTAGCGGTACCCTCCGATAAAATAAAAGGCCTAAAACACATAGCGTTGATTTTTATCGACCGTTACCGAAGGGAATCCGAACCAATCGTAGTACATTTAAACCGGTAATGGGAAATACTTGGAAATACGAAGTACGGACCTGAAAAAACAAAATCGGAAAGAGCAGAAGAGTGATAAGTAAATGTAAAAGTGTGGGGAACATCGGAATGCTAGTATTGTCTAAATCCCATAGCACAGGGCAGAACAGCTTTGCCTAGATACCTTTTGAGGTCAATGAATGAAAAAAAGATTACAAAAGGTTTTTAGTTGCGTTTCATTTTTTGGCCTTGAACCTGTATTTGAATTTTAACTTGAATTTGACAAATCGCCAATGATTCAAAAAGACAAAGGGGCTTGGGCTTGGGTCCCTATTTTATATTTTACCCAAGGTTTGCCCTATGTATTGGTCGTTACGGTATCGGTTATACTTTACAAAAAGCTTGGGGTAAGCAACGAAGATATCGGTTTGTATACGAGTCTCTTGTACTTGCCATGGGTATTAAAGCCTTTGTGGAGTCCGTTTGTAGACTTAAAAAGCACCAAACGAAATTGGTTCCTAGGCACACAATTGCTGATTTCATTAGCACTCTTCGGTGTCGCACTCGCTATTCCCACAAATATGTTTTTCGTGAGCACCTTAGCCTGTTTCTGGATGGCAGCATTCGCCTCGGCCACGAATGATATTGCTTCGGATGGCTACTATATGATCGGGCTTACCCAAAAAAAACAATCTTTCTTTGTGGGGATGCGCAGCACTTTTTATCGTTTGGCCATGGTTACCGGGGAAGGCTTAATCGTGGTGATGGCAGGCTATTTAGAAACCAAATATGGAGATAATGGAAAAGCATGGAGCGTTACTATGGCAGCGGCGGCTTTTCTGATGTTGGCATTGACGCTCTCCAATTTTTTGGTAACCCCCAAATATGAATCTTCTGCAGCCATTAAAATTTCAAAACCAGCAGGATTCTTATCTGTTTTCACCACTTTTTTTCAAAAACCAGGTATCGGGATTGCCTTAGCTTTTATTCTGACTTTTCGATTGGGAGAGTCCCAATTGGTGAAAATGGCGGCCCCGTTCCTTTTAGATACACCGGACAAAGGTGGGTTGGGCTATTCTACGGAACAACTAGGCACCATTTTCGGTACGGCGGGGGTTATTTTTTTATCTATCGGCGGTATTCTTGGCGGGGTTCTTATTTCAAGGGACGGCCTTAAAAAATGGATGTTGCCCATGATACTATCCATCAACCTTCCCAATGTACTGTACGCAGTCTTGGCCATGACCCAAACCGACAATATCGTGGCCGTTACGATTACTGTAATTTTTGAAAAGTTTGGATATGGTTTTGGGTTTACCGCATTTTTGATGTATCTCATTTACATTGCCGAGGGTCAATCAAAAACCTCACATTATGCCATTGCCACCGGCTTTATGGCATTGGGCATGATGTTGCCGGGGATGCTTAGCGGTTTTATGCAAAAATGGTTGGGTTATGAAGCTTTTTTCATTTGGGTGGTCATCGCCGCTTTGCCCGCAATCTTTTTACTGAAGTTTATAAGCTACCCTCCCGACTTTGGAAAGAAAACAAACGCAACCAATGAATAAACTACCATCGTACGAAAACGTTCGTACTAAACTCTCGTTAAGAGAGAAAATAGGGCAGTTGTTCATGCCCGCCGCATTTGTAAACGATAGCGAAGAAGAAATTCAGCAACTTGAATGGCTTATAAATGAAAAAGGTGTCGGCGGACTATGTTTCTTTCATAGTCGTGCCAGCGCAGCCACCAACTTCGAAGGCAAGAAAAAAGTGGTTTATAATGAACAGAGTTTTCAAATTCTCAAACGGCTCATCAAACGATACCAACGAGCTGCGAAGGTACCTTTACTGATTGCCATTGACGCAGAATGGGGGTTGGCCATGCGTATCGAGAACACGCCACAATACCCCTATGCCATTACGTTGGGTGCCATTCAAGAAGAAGAGGAAAAATTAATTTTTAAAATAGGCCAACATATTGCCAACGATTGCAAGGCAGCGGGTATTCATTGGAACCTCGCCCCCGTGGTAGACATCAATAACAATCCCAAGAATCCCGTTATAGGTTACCGCTCTTTTGGTGAAGGTAGGTCTCTGGTGACCAAAAAAGCCCTGTCTTTTGTAAAAGGAACCCAAAGTGAAGGAATATTGACCAGTATTAAACATTTTCCCGGGCATGGCGATACGGCTACGGACTCCCATTTAGGGTTACCACTCATCAATAAATCAAAGAAGGCATTGCTTGAAAATGAATTGTACCCTTTTCAAATCCTGATGGAAGAAGGGGTAGATTCCGTAATGGTCGGTCACTTGTCGGTTCCCGCCTTGGCCAATGACCGGCAAACCCCATCAAGTATTTCCAAAAACATGATCAAAGGGCTGCTCCGCACCGAAATGGGGTATCAAGGGGTGGTCATCTCCGATGCCCTGAACATGCACGCCGTATCAAAGGAGTATCCTATCAAAGGGGAATTGGAATGGCTCGCTTTTGATGCCGGAAACGACGTGCTCTGTTTTTCGGAACATATTAAGGAAGGTATCGATACCATTGTTCAAAATGCAACGGATGCACAGGTTGAGGAAAGTTTTTTAAGAATATGGAGGCTCAAGGAAAAAGCATTCTTGAATCTTCACCCCAACACTGTCGAACTTACAGAAGCGTCAAGACTCAATAGTCTGATAGCCAAAAAGAGCCTTTCACTTTTTCAAGGTTCGGCACAAGATATTTCAAATTTTAGGCACAGCTCTTTCGCGGGTATTTCAAACATTCAAAACACTGAAAATCAATTTTTTAATACCATTCAAAAAAATAAAAACTTTCAGTCCATACTTATAACGGGAGTACACGGGGAAGAACTAAAAAAGCGGCTGACCGGTCATCAAGACCTGTTACTTGCCTTGTTTCCTCCTCAGGTAAAACCCACCCATTACTTTGGATTTTCTGAAAACGAGTTCACCATTATCAACGAACTCATCGCTACCAAAAATGTGGTTTTATATCTTTTTGGAAATCCCTATGTGCTAAATCATATTACTTTTAAAAAGGCCAAAGCAGTAGTAATTGCCTATCAAGACTTTCCCGAATTTCAAGAGCATGCGGTCAATCACTTTTTAGGGCGAACAACCGCCGAGGGAAAACTACCCATAAGTATTCAAAAATAAGATGAGCGAAAATTCGAACATACAAAACGCTTGGGCTGAAAATGCAGATGAGTGGATTCGTATCATGGAGAAGGAACTCATCCCCTCCAGAAAATTTACAAATAGGGCAATTGTAGCGTGCCTTTTGCGCATACCAATGAAGAAAATACTGGATTGTGGCTGTGGAGAAGGCTGGTTGTCACGAAAAATGACCGAGCATGGCAAAAACTGTTCGGGCATGGACTTTACACCAAAATTACTTGAAGTCGCTAGAAAAAAAGGGCCTGAAACGTTCATTCAGATGGGTTATGATGCTATTGAGAACGGAGCCATTATCCCGGGCGCACCTTTTGACGCTATCATATTCAACTTTAGCCTCTATAAAAAAGACGGCCTTTCCCGTCTCTTAACGGCATGCCAAAAAAGCCTTCGACCTAACGGGTATTTTTTTATACAGACCATACATCCTAGCTTTCTTGAACAGCAGGGGCTTGCACATAAAAGCCAATGGATCGGTGATTCGTGGAAAGGACTCCCCGGAAACTTTACACACGGCCATCGTTGGTACGCCCGCACATTGGAGGACTGGAAGCTTGTCTTTTTAGAAAGTAATATACAGCTACTGGAGACTCAGGAAGTAACGGACGATCAACAGAGACCCGTTTCTGTGCTGTTCACATTAAAATCAAGATAGATAAATGAAATATTTCAAAATAATAGGCCTCATGTCGGGAACCTCCTTGGACGGACTCGACCTTGCCTACTGCCATATTGCCAAGGACAAAGACCAATGGTCCTTTGACATTTTGGAAACCCATAGCATTTCCTACACCACCGAGATGCAATTGGAACTGAAAGACGCTATTTTCCTCATGGCAGATGAGCTGTTAACACTTCACAACGAGTATGGGACTTGGTTAGGGGAACAGGTAAAAAAATTCATTGAAACACATTCTTTGGATGTCGATTATATTGCAAGCCATGGCCATACCACGCACCACCAACCAAAAAAGGGACTCACCTTTCAGGTAGGGTCGGGACAGCATCTGGCAAATACCTGTGGCCACAAGGTTATCAGTGACTTTCGCACCAATGATGTAGCACTAGGCGGACAAGGAGCGCCTTTGGTGCCTATAGGAGATCGGCTTTTTTTCGGGGAATATGATTTTTGCCTGAATCTAGGAGGTATCAGCAACGTATCTTTTGAACAAAAAGGCAAACGTATCGCCTACGACATCGGGTTGGCAAATATGATTTTAAATTATATGACCCGTAAAATCGATTTGGATTATGATCAAGGAGGTGAGCGAGCGCGAACCGGCGCTATAAATCCAGAATTATTAAAAAGATTAAATGGTTTAAAATATTACCTACTCCCGCATCCCAAATCTATTGGTTATGAGTGGTTTGTAGAAGAAGTGGTTCCCATTGTAGATAGTACCGATGACCAAATTGAGAACCTACTACACACTGCTATTCATCATATTTGTGAAAAAATAGCACAGCAGATTAAACTGAACAGCAAAGAAAAATCGAGTACTCTTCTAGTTACAGGAGGCGGTGCACTGAACGATTTTCTTATTGAAACCTTACAGGAAAAATTAGGTAGTGCCGTTAGGGTAATCGTACCATCGAAGAAGATAATAGACTTTAAGGAGGCACTGGTCTTTGCACTGATGGGAGCCCTACGGATTGAACGGGAAATAAATGTACTGAAATCGGTTACCGGCGCAAAAAAGGATTCATCTAGCGGGGTTTTATTCCTTCCCAATTGACGTTTACAGATCAAATACCTATATTGATGCTCCCAAAATCAGCAACTGTTCAACCGCTATAAACAAATCTAAATGTCCGAAAAACAGAAAAAAGCAACCGCGTATTGGAAGGAGAACATACGCTACCTGTTCGTATTACTCGCCATTTGGTTCTTGGTTTCTTACGGAGCAGGAATCCTATTTAAAGACATTTTGAACACCATTAAGATTGGAGGTTTTGAACTAGGTTTTTGGTTTGCACAACAAGGATCTATTTACGTATTTGTATTACTCATCTTTGTTTACGTCAGATTGATGAACAAGCTCGACAAAAAGTACGGGTATCATGAATAAAGCTCATATTGATGTACCCCTTTTTCAACTTTTCAAACTTTCTCTCTTAAAGGACTACCAGCTAAATAAAAACCGATTATGAACGATGTACAAATATGGACTTATGCCTTGGTCGCGCTAACCTTTAGTTTATACATTGGTATTGCCATTTGGTCCCGAGCCGGATCTACCAAAGATTTTTACGTTGCCGGAGGCGGAGTTTCCCCCTTGGCCAATGCCATGGCCACTGCTGCCGACTGGATGTCGGCCGCATCCTTTATATCCATGGCGGGCATCATTGCCTTTGCCGGTTATGATGGTTCGGTGTATCTCATGGGGTGGACAGGTGGTTATGTACTATTGGCCTTATTGCTCGCACCATACTTAAGAAAATTCGGGAAATTTACCGTCCCTGATTTTATAGGGGACCGCTATTATTCGAACTCCGCACGAATGGTCGCCGTTTTTTGTGCCTTATTGGTATCTTTTACCTACGTGGCTGGACAAATGAGAGGTGTCGGACTCGTTTTTTCCCGTTTTTTGGAAGTGGATATCAATACCGGGGTGGTCATCGGTATGGTCATTGTTTTGTTTTATGCTGTTTTGGGTGGCATGAAGGGCATCACCTATACCCAGGTCGCACAATACTGCGTACTGATATTCGCTTTTATGGTACCCGCTATCTTTATCTCTATACAGATGACGGGCAATCCTATTCCGCAGTTGGGCATGGGAGATACGTTGAACGACGGTTCCGGAACTTATTTGTTGGATCGGCTCAACGGACTTTCTACCGAACTCGGCTTCAATGAATATACCTCGGGGTCCAAAAGTACGATAGACGTATTTGCGATCACTATGGCATTGATGGTCGGTACTGCCGGTCTTCCGCATGTCATAGTCCGCTTTTTTACGGTCAAAAGGGTCAAGGATGCCCGTAAATCGGCCGGGCTTGCTTTATTGCTCATTGCCATTCTATACACAACTGCCCCCGCAGTGGCCGTTTTCGCTCGAACCAATATGATCGATACCGTGAGCAATCAAGACTATGCAGCTATGCCCGGTTGGTTCAAGAAGTGGGAAAAGACACAGCTGATTACATTTACCGACAAAAACGGGGATGGTAAAATTCAATACGTAGCGGATCCTTCCAAAAATGAGTTGATAGTCGATCGGGACATTATGGTGCTCGCCAATCCCGAAATAGCCAACCTACCTGCCTGGGTCATTGCCTTAGTGGCCGCTGGTGGCCTGGCTGCCGCTCTATCCACAGCCGCTGGTTTGTTATTGGTCATATCGGCCTCGGTCTCGCATGATCTTGTCAAAAAAATATTCGTTCCCAACATTTCGGAAAAAGGAGAACTGTGGGCGGCGAGGGGTGCTGCTACGGTAGCAGTGGTCATTGCGGGATATTTTGGAATTAATCCCCCCGGGTTCGTAGCCGCAGTAGTCGCTTTGGCCTTTGGTTTGGCGGCGGCGTCCTTTTTTCCGGCCATTGTTCTAGGCATTTTTTATAAGAAAATGAACAAGGAAGGTGCCATTGCGGGTATGGTCGTAGGAATTTTATTGATGCTTTTTTATATGCTAAAATTTAAATTCGGTGTTTTTGATGGCGGCAAAGAGGCAGTAGAGAGCCTTAAAAAAGACTGGTGGTTTGGTATCTCCCCTGAAGGTTTCGGTACGGTCGCCATGATCGTTAATTTTGCTGTATCGATCGCCATTATGCAATTTACCCCGGCACCCCCACAAAAAGTACAGGAAATCGTAGAGGATATTCGAATTCCCAGCGGTGCGGGAGAGGCAACCGGACACTAATTTTTTATTTATTTTTAGGGTAAGAAACAATAGGTATGAGTAACTATCACATTAAGCATCTAGAAGAGTATTATCAAGTATACCGGAAGTCCGTTCGCAATCCGGAAGCCTTTTGGGAAGAGATTGCGGAAGAACATTTCATATGGCGTAAGAAATGGGGGAATGTCCTAAGTTGGGATTTTAGCAAACCGGAGATCAAATGGTTCCAAGGTGCTAAATTGAATATTACCGAAAACTGTTTGGATCGACATATCCCCACCCGTGGCGATAAAACAGCTATCTTGTTCGAACCCAACGACCCAACAGAAGAAGCAGAACATATTACCTATCGCCAATTACATGAACGGGTATGCCGCATGGCGAACGTATTGGTAGAGAAGGGTATTCAAAAAGGAGATCGTGTCTGTATTTACCTTCCCATGATTCCTGAATTGGCCGTCTCTGTTTTGGCATGTGCCCGAATTGGGGCCATTCATTCCGTTGTGTTCGCCGGTTTCTCGTCGAACGCACTATCTACACGCATCAACGATTCTGATTGCAAAATGGTGATTACTTCAGATGGTTCTTATCGAGGGGCCAAGACCATTGATTTGAAAGGAATCGTAGACAAAGCCTTAGAAGATTGTCCGGGAGTCGAAACCGTTCTCGTTGCAGAACGAATCGGTTCTCAAATTGAAATGAAAGAGGGCCGCGATCATTGGTTACAACCTTTGTTAGATGATGCCTATGCAGACTACATGGCGGAAGTGATGGATGCCGAAGATCCCTTATTTATTCTATATACCTCCGGCTCGACGGGAAAGCCAAAGGGAATGGTACATACGACCGCAGGATACATGGTCTATACCGCTTACACCTTTAAAAATGCCTTTCAATATCGAGAGGAAGATGTGTATTGGTGTACGGCCGATATCGGGTGGATTACCGGACACTCTTATATCATCTATGGGCCGTTGGCCAATGGCGCAACAACAGTCATGTTCGAAGGAGTTCCCTCCTACCCTGATTTTGGACGTTTCTGGGAGGTCGTCGAAAAACACAAGGTCAATCAATTTTACACCGCCCCAACGGCGATAAGGGCCTTGGCAAAGGAAAACCTAGATTTTGTCGAGAAATACGATCTATCCAGTCTAAAAGTACTGGGATCGGTCGGTGAACCGATCAATGAGGAAGCATGGCATTGGTATAACAACAATGTTGGGAAGAAGAATAGTCCCATCATCGATACCTGGTGGCAAACCGAGACGGGGGGAATAATGATTACTCCCATCCCTTACGTGACCCCCACCACACCTACCTATGCCACCTTGCCATTTATCGGAATACAACCGGCCCTGATGGACGAAAACGGAAATGAAATTAAAGGAAATCAAGTAGACGGCCGTTTGTGCATCAAATTTCCATGGCCCTCTATGGCCCGTACCATTTGGGGCGATCATGACCGCTATAGAGACACCTACTTTTCCGCTTACAAAGACAAGTACTTCACCGGTGATGGTGCGCTACGGGATGCCGTAGGTTACTACCGTATTACCGGGCGTGTAGACGATGTTATTATCGTATCGGGACATAATTTGGGCACGGCTCCTATCGAGGACAGCATCAACGAGCATCCGGCGGTAGCGGAATCGGCTATCGTTGGCTTCCCACATGATATAAAGGGAAACGCGCTATATGGGTACGTTATCTTAAAAGAGACCGGGGAAAGCCGAGATCGTGAAAACCTACGAAAGGAGATCAACCAACAAATTACGGAACAGATCGGACCCATCGCCAAATTGGATAAAATTCAGTTCGTATCCGGACTACCCAAAACCCGAAGTGGAAAAATCATGAGGCGCATCCTCCGTAAAATTGCCTCCAAGGACACCTCCAATCTAGGAGATACCAGTACCCTATTGAATCCCGAAGTTGTTAAGGAAATTATAGATAATGTCCTTTAAGATAAAAATCGCCAAAGGTTCCAAAATTTGTATCGTTGATTTTACCGTCGCTGGCTATGGAAAGTCGGCCCTTTATCGTATTCTATGCACAGGATTGGGATAAGCCGAAAAGCGCTCAAAACAAAACAATTTCTAATGACCAGGTCCAATAAGTTCCTTACACCGATTTTCCTAAACGTCTTGGTTTGCCTTGGTTATTTTAGCAATCATTTGACTGCACAGGAACGTTTTGTTCATAAAAGGGAACAACAACGGCCACCTTATGCCCAATGGATCAGTTCAACGGAAACCAATGGGAATGAGTATGCCGTACTACTTTTTCGTAAGGATTTTGAACTGAACGACATCGCGGATAGTTTTCAAATTAATATATCGGCCGACAATCGGTACGACCTTTATGTAAATGGGGTGTTCGTACACCGAGGCCCGGCCTTTGGTTCTTTGGAGCGGTGGTACTACGATACGTTCGACATTTCGGAATACCTACAGAAAGGAAAAAACACCTTAGCTGTTAAGGTTTGGAATTTCGGTCAGTACAATGCACAACGGCAGCAATCGGTTCATACGGCCTTTGTGTTACAAGCCCAAGACCCTAAGTACGCCGGCCTCCTGAATACGGATGCCGATTGGAAAGTAACCCGTGACACATCATACAATCCCATCGTACTTTCCAACCAAGAAATCGGTGGTGGCTATATTGCCTATCCTTCGGATAGTGTTGGGTTAAAAGGTCAAATACCATATTGGTACAGACCTGATTTCAATACACAGTCCTGGAAAAATGCCATCTCTCTCGGTTACGGAAATGAGGCGGGCCTCAATTCTTGGAAAACAACCGAATGGAACCTTACACCACGAACCATCCCCATTTTCCCAGATTCTACCGACAACTCCTTTCAGATTCGAAAAACGGACGGAATAAAAACAGAATCTCTTCACAATCTCCAAATACCGGCATTTTCGGAAGTCGAGATATTGCTCGACCATAAGGTATTGACCATGGGTTACCCACTGTTGATGGTCTCAGGAGGAAAAGAAGGCACCGTACAGCTGCGTTACCAAGAATCGTTGTTCCATTCGGAAGACGGATCAAAGGGAAATCGCAATCAAATAGAAAATAAGCAAATGAAGGGCCTGTATGATAGCTTTTCATTGACCGGAGCAGACTCTGTCTCTTACACTCCCCTGTCGCTGCGTACTTTCAGGTATGTGCAATTACGTTTTAAGTCCGGGCGTCAGCCCATAGTGCTACATGATTTTTACAATCGGTATTCAGCTTTTCCTTTTATCAAGACCGGAAGTTTTAAGGCAAACGATCCATCCCTGACCAACATACTGGATACATCGTGGCGAACTGCACGTCTCTGCGCCCATGAAACCTATATGGACTGCCCCTATTACGAACAACTTCAATATATCGGTGATACCCGTATTCAAGCTTTGATCAGCTTGTACCAGACCAAGAACGATGAACTGGTAACCAATGCTATCCGGCAATTCAAGGATTCATTTACTTCTATTGGACTAACCCAGAGTAGATATCCCTCGGATGTGGAACAAATCATTCCGCCCTTTTCCCTGTTGTATATTTTGATGCTTCATGACTATTATTTGCTTCGGGACGATGCCACGTTTATTGCTGAAAACATACAGATTGTTCCGTTGATCTTGCATTGGTTCATTCAATATTTAGATTCTTCTTACCTCATTACCGACATTCCCTATTGGAACCACACAGATGGTGGTGCCGAGGGTTTCGAGATTGGCGAGCCCCCCTTTCTGAATGAACGTCCGAATGCACAACTGGCACTTTTGCTGGCCCATAGTATCGACGCCTTCTTGGAGATGTCCGAGACCACTTCCCTAAACGTTAAAACGGTATACTTTAAGGAACTTTCAAAAAACATTAAACAACAGGTGTATCAACTATGTTTTGATACAGATCGGGGTCTAGTGGCCGAAAGCCCACAGAAAGAAGTATTTACCGAACACACCAACGCCTTGGCGGTTCTTGCCGATGTGCCGGGAATCAATGCCGAAGCCGTAGTTACAAGTATGCATACCGATACATTGATCATCCGGGCAACTACTTATCATAAATTCTACACTTTCAAGGCATTTGCCAAGGCTGGTAAGGGACATTTAATATTGGACATGCTCGCACCTTGGCAAAAGGCTCTTTCCCTTGGACTCACCACCTTTCCAGAGCATGGTACCGAAAGTCGCTCTGACTGCCATGCATGGAGCGCCCATCTGCTATATGACCTTCCAGCGTTAGTCGCTGGTATTCAGCCTCAAGAAAAGGGTTTTTTAAAAGTCTCCATTCGCCCGCAAGACCAATCATTATCAAAGTATTCGACTACCGTGCAGCACCCCAACGGCACATTGAAGATGGTTAAACAAAACCCAACGACTTATGAGATCGTACTTCCTGAAAAGTTGTTCGGCACCTTTCAATTGGGTGAAAAGCATATTGATTTAAAACCAGGAACGAACCAAATAAAGCTCAAATAGCTATTCGCCTATTGCAAATCCCGAAAAAGTCGGGCAAGAATACAAGTATATAGGTCTGCTTTTTTTAGACTACCCTACTCGTCACATTCGTCTTTCTCCTTACCATCACAAAAATTCCTAGGGAAATGAAACCACAGACTGCCAAGCCTGCAAATAAAGGCCAAATGGTATCATCGACAAAACTACCTACATAAGAAGCAATAGGAATAGCCAACAAAGTGGACACGCAACCATTGATAGCTGCACCAACACCAGCGATATGGCCAATAGGTTCCATAGCAATAGACCGAAAATTACCCCATAAAAATCCGAGGCAGAAAAACTGAACGGATAAAAACGCAATCAATATGGGCAAACTCGGGTTCGATTGTCCCCAGAACAACAGCACATAAAGGAATGCAATGAAGCAAAAACCACTAAGTGCCCTAAATGCCAAACGACGCATTCCGAAACGCAGTACCAAGGTACCGTTTAAGAAGGTAGCCGCCCCGATGGAGATGGCGAGGCCGGCAAAAATATAGGGAAATTCATCTGGCATTCCGTATTGGCTTTCGAACACATGGGACGACGAACTGAGAAAGACAAGGAAAGCCCCTGTAATGAATCCGGAGCAAAAGGTAAAAGCAACCGTCTCTCGATATCGCAAGAATTCCTTTAGGCCATCAATAAAAATTGTTTTTGAAAATGGAATTTGATATTCCGATTTTAGCGTTTCGGGCTGTCGACGCCAAAACCAGATTCCGATGATAAATCCGAAAAGTAGTTGCATGTAAAAAATCGCTTCCCACCCGAATGCGTCCATGACCCACTTTCCGATCGTTGGAGCCACGACTGGCACCAGAATAAAAAAAGCAGTGACAAATGACATAATACGTGCCATATAATCGCCTTTATAGGTATCCCTGATGATGGAGATCGCGATAGACCTAGGGGCAGAAAGCCCCATCCCCTGTAAAATTCGGCCGAGTACCATAACCTCTAAAGAGGGTGCCAGCACACAGGTCATACTGGCGATCACAAACAGTACGAAACCTAAATACACAATAGGTTTACGCCCAAAGCTATCTGACAAGGGACCAAAGAATAATTGCCCTAATCCCAAGCCTAAAAAAATCATCGTAATCAGCAACTGATTGTCCGTTGCATCTAGGCTATTGACGGCCATACCGATGGTAGAGATAGCTGGCAATATCGCATCGATTGCTAGGGCAACGATAGACATCAAAGCGGCCATCAGAGCCACAAATTCAAAGGCGGGCCTTGTACTTGCATTTTGCATTCGGCAAAAGTAGCCATATCTCAAGGAATGAATGTAAAGACAAGGTGATTTATGTGTTCTGGAGTGGAAAACTTTTCATTTTTAAAAATCAAAACCCCCAGACCGGTTTCAGCAAGGTGTTTTACGTCTTATTGACATCATTTCGGAACAACAATATCTGTCATTGGCTTGGTAAGCCAGATTAAAATATTGCATAACATTAATAATTAGAGAGCAACTTCAGTATCCTTAAAAGGTGAAGGGCCCTCGTTCAAAAAACTAGAGTGGTATATTCCCGTGCTTCCTTTTCGGGAGGACCACTTCCTTGTTTTCGAGCATGCTGAATGCTTTGATCAATTTGCGGCGGGTATTTTTGGGAAGAATAATCTCATCAATAAATCCACGCCGAGCCGCTCTGTAAGGGTTTGCGAATTTTTCAGCATACTCCGCTTCTTTCTCCGCTAATTTTTTGGTAGGATCTTCTGCAGCACCTATTTCTTTTCTAAAAATAATCTCACTGGCACCTTTGGCACCCATAACCGCGATTTCCGCAGAAGGCCAAGCATAATTAAAATCCGCCCCGATATGTTTGGAATTCATCACATCATAGGCTCCGCCGTACGCTTTTCGGGTAATCACCGTAACCCTAGGTACCGTTGCCTCGCTAAAAGCATACAACAGCTTGGCACCATGCGCTATAATACCATTCCATTCCTGATCCGTACCAGGTAAAAACCCCGGTACATCTACCAATACCAACATTGGAATATTGAAGGCATCACAAAAACGTACGAAACGAGCCGCTTTTCGGGAACTCTTCACACCCAATACTCCAGCGAGGAACATTGGCTGATTCGCAATGATACCGATGCTTCGCCCTGCCAGTCTACCAAATCCGCAAATGATATTCTCGGCATAGTCTTTATGTATTTCATAAAAAGATTCCGAGTCTATAATGCCATCGATTACATCATGCATATCGTACGGCTTGTTGGCATTGTCCGGAACAATGGTATCCAAGGCTTCACGTAACTCATCTCCCAGTGCGTATGGAAGACTTTTTGGCTTTTCCCTATTGCTTTGTGGTATGTACGATAAGAGCTTTTTGACATCTTCCAAGCAGACAACATCGTTGGCAGACGTTCTATGCGCCACCCCGGATTTTATCGCATGGGCGGTGGCACCACCCAGTTCTTCGGCCGAAACCGATTCGTTGGTAACGGTTTTAACGACATTCGGACCCGTAACGAACATATAACTCGTTTGTTCGACCATGATCGTAAAATCGGTCATGGCAGGAGAGTAAACGGCACCGCCTGCACACGGCCCCATGATCGCCGAGATTTGGGGAACTATCCCCGAAGCCTGTACATTTCGGTAAAAAATATCGGCATACCCGCCTAACGAACGTACTCCCTCCTGAATTCTGGCACCTCCAGAGTCGTTCAGCCCTATGACCGGGGCGCCTACTTTCATCGCCAAATCCATGACCTTACAGATTTTTTCGGCATGGGTCTCGGATAGTGCACCACCAAAGACGGTAAAATCCTGGGCATATACGTACACCAAGCGTCCGTCTACGGTGCCATAGCCAGTAACCACCCCATCACCAAAATAAACTTCGTCTTGCATTCCAAAATCGGTGGTCCGATGGGTGACCATGATTCCCATTTCCTCAAAAGACCCCTCATCCAGCAAATAATCAATTCGTTCACGAGCCGTTAACTTCTTCTTTTGATGTTGTTTGTCGACACGTACTTTACCACCGCCTTCATGGGCAAGTGCAATTCTTTCGTTCAGTTTTTTTAGTTTCGAATCCATAATCTATGCAGTTGGTATTCTTAATAGCTGTTGATCTTTCAGGTATTGTTTTAGCGCCATCATAGCGGCGATCTTTGCTTCTTGGGTGGTTTGATTCTTTAGTTTCTCGGGAGAATAGTAATTCTTAACGAAATGCGTATCGAAGTTCCCCGATCGAAAGGCTTCATGCTCACATACGAACTTACCAAAAGGCAAAGTAGTCTGTACTCCTTCGATATGGTAGTTATCTATGGCCCGTATCATTAGTTGCATAGCTTCTTCCCTTGTTTTGCCGTAGCTTATTAATTTTGACAGCATGGGGTCATAATAGATGGGAACATCCATCCCCTGTTCAAAGCCGTTATCGACTCGGATTCCTTCCCCTATTGGTAAAACATACGTTTCAAGATTGCCTACGCTGGGTAAAAAGTCGTTCAGAGGGTCCTCAG
Organism: uncultured Flavobacteriaceae bacterium; assembly: GCA_947493175.1. Lineage (GTDB taxonomy): Bacteria > Bacteroidota > Bacteroidia > Flavobacteriales > Flavobacteriaceae > Pelagihabitans. Next base: position 116,277 of record CANLQD010000006.1, read on the forward strand.
CGTAGACCCGCAATTCCAGGGCATGTCCGTTAATCTTTAGATCTTCTTGTTTGATATCGAGTGCTTCGCCACGAGCGACCTTTATCTGTAGTTCTACCAAATCTACGCCTGCTATTAGTTCACTTACGGGATGTTCTACCTGCAAACGGGTATTCATTTCCAAAAAATAGAACCTATGGTCGGCATCCATTAAAAACTCGACCGTACCTGCTCCCAAATAATCACAGGATTTAGCGACTTTGACTGCTGCTTCCCCCATTTCTGCACGTAGTTCAGGGGTCAAGATGGAAGAGGGAGCTTCTTCCACTACTTTCTGATGCCGGCGTTGTATGCTGCATTCGCGCTCAAAAAAGTGAAGTATATTCCCATGACCGTCAGCCATTACCTGAATTTCAATGTGTCTTGGGGAAGTCACATATTTTTCTATAAAAACGGAACCATCCCCAAAAGCAGAAGTCGCCTCGCTAATGGCCCGTTTCATCTGGGATTCCAAGTCTTTTTCCTTTTCAACAATACGCATTCCCTTTCCCCCACCGCCTGCAGAGGCTTTGATAAGGATAGGAAAACCGATTTCTTTGGCAATTTCCTTCGCCTTGGCTACATCGGTGATAGCTTCATCGATTCCCGGAACCATTGGAATGTCATATTTCTTTACCGCCTCTTTGGCTGCCAATTTACTGCCCATCATTCGAATAGCTTTCGACTTTGGTCCGATGAAAATAATTCCGTTCTTTTCTACTTCTTCGGCAAAATCGGCATTCTCACTCAAAAACCCGTATCCGGGATGTATTCCGTCTACATGCAAGCTTTTGGCAACCTCTATTATTTTGGAACCCAAAAGATATGATTGGTTCGAAGGGGGTTCGCCAATACAGACCGCTTCATCGGCAAAACGTACATGAGGAGCGTTCCTATCTGCTTTGGAATAGACCGCTACGGTCTTGATGCCCATTTTTTGCGCCGTTTTCATGACACGAATGGCAATTTCTCCCCGGTTGGCTACCAATATTTTTTTCATTGTACCTTGCTTTAGTTCATTTCCGATCGGGCGGAAATTTATTTTATTCAAATTCGATCAATAAATGTTTCTTTTCAACCGTATCACCTTGGGTCACGGCAATCGATTTAATGATTCCATTTCTTGGAGAAGAAATCACATTCTCCATTTTCATGGCCTCTAGAATCAATAAAGGCTCATCTTCTTGCACCTCTTGCCCCTGTTTGACATTGATTTCCAAAATTAATCCGGGCATAGGCGCATAGATGGAAGTGATATTTTTATTGGAAGACAAGGCAAAGCCCATTTCCTTGATAAGCATATCCAGTCCGTCGGACAGATCTACCCTATATGTAGCATTGTTGACCTTGAAGGTATATTGCTTGTTGCGGAAATCGGCCGCTATCAAATCTACCGTAAAGGGTTTCTGGTCTTGAAGTATATGAAAGGATTCGCTTGAAATTTGCAGGGCATCGAATGCGGTAATGTCCTCACTGGAGATATCAAAGGTTATGCTTTGGTTTACGGTTGCTTTGTAGGTAGTATCCATAGGCGGTGGCTATTTATTGATCTCGTTGAAGTTAAACAATTTCTTACGTATGTTCGATACCATACAAGGTTAAGCTTTTGTAAAAAGCTGTCTCAAAAGTACTATGATCAAAACGGGCAAAATATGAGTACTATCATGTTTTTAATATTTTGTTGCGTAGCAGAAGTTGTAGAATGCATAGGAATATTGAGCATTGTTTACCCAGATATATAGAATTATGTTTGCTATGTTGAAAAGGCAGGCAGAGCTATCCTAGCAAAGAAAGCAGAGCTGAAAAGCACTGTTTTAGACTTCCGATGCTCAGACCTTAGTTGATTTAAGTCCAAATATGTAATTTTGGGCCAAACAATGGAGTATGCTGATCATAGGGATTGCCGGGGGCACAGGATGTGGGAAGACCACAGTAGTGAACCAAATCATCAATGAATTACCAAAAGGTGAAGTGGGCGTTATATCCCAAGACTCTTATTACAATGACCTCTCACATCTCAGTTTGGAAGAGCGGCGAAAAACCAACTTCGACCACCCACAATCAATTGATTTCGAGTTGCTATCAAAGCATCTTATCGAACTACGATCTGGCAAGACCATCGAACAACCGGTTTATTCGTTCTTGGAATGCAATAGAACCGAAAGAACCATCCCTACCCATCCGAGCAAGGTCATGATCGTAGAAGGTATTTTGATATTGACCAATGCCCAGATACGGGATATGTTCGATATCAAGATCTTTGTCCATGCCGATTCCGACGAACGCCTGATAAGACGTTTGAAGCGCGATGTAAACGAAAGAGGTTGGGATCTTGATGAGACTCTTGAAAAATACCAGTGCAACATAAAGCCGATGCACGAGCAGTTTATAGAACCCTCAAAGGAATATGCAGATATGATTATTCCCAATAATAAATACAATACGGTAGCCGTTGATATGGTACGTACCATTATCAATCAAAAATTGGTGTAGGACCTATGGGCTGGAAAAATTTCAAAAATAGTAGATGGTACCCTGTATTTACAATTTTCAGTAGCATCTATGTATTGGTTCTTACAGCATTTGCAGTCTGGATGATTTTTTTCGATACCAACTCCTTACGTATTCATCTTGAATTGAACAGGGAAATTGAGAAGCTCCAAAAAACACAACAATTCTTAAAAGAAGAAATTGCAAAGGATAAGAAAATCATTGAGCAATTGTCCGACCCGAAAGAACTGGAAAAGTTTGCCAGGGAACAGTACTATCTTAAAAAGAAGAACGAAGAGATCTATTTAATCGAGTACGAGGATAGCTTGAAATTGAAAGAACAGGAGGATCAGTGAACGACCACCTCTGGATGTCATCTAGTATCACTTTTATCATTGGTGGGAATCGGCACCATTAGCATCACTAGAAAAGGGCGAACAGTCGGTAGCGGTCGTTGTTAGAAAAAGCTCTATCCATTGGCTACGCGCAGGCTACGGGTTCATACTAAGCGGCCTCATAGCAATAAAGCTCCGTTTCCAAAACAATAATCGTTGTAGACTATTTTAGGCGTTTTGCTTTTGTATGGGGCGCATCCGGGCATCAGGACTTTTTGCAGCTGCATTTCCCATAAACACATGCCGATCTAATTTCTTTAACCTACTTTAACACAGCGATCTAGACTTATTCACTTCATGTTAACAAATTCCATTTTTTAGCATCGTAAATAATCGTATTTTTACCCCCTAATTTACTAGGATAATGGGCAAGATTATTGCTATAGCGAATCAAAAAGGTGGGGTTGGAAAAACGACGACGACGGTGAATTTGGCGGCTTCGCTAGGCGTCTTGGAATATAAAGTACTGTTAATCGATGCCGACCCCCAGGCGAATGCCACTTCGGGTCTCGGAATTGACGTGGAAAGTGTGGAAACAGGAACCTACCAATTACTTGAACATACCAAGACCGCTACAGAAGCGATCATTACTACCGATTCTCCAAACGTTGACCTTATTCCCGCCCATATCGATTTGGTTGCTATTGAAATAGAATTGGTCGATAAAGATCAACGGGAGTATATGATGAAGCAGGCCATCGGAGAGCTTCGTCATACATATGATTACATATTGGTCGATTGTGCACCATCTTTGGGCCTATTGACCCTTAATGCGCTTACGGCGGCAGACTCTGTTATTATTCCTATACAATGTGAATACTTCGCACTTGAGGGACTGGGGAAACTACTGAACACCATCAAAAGCGTTCAAAAGATACACAACCCCGAATTGGATATTGAAGGTATGTTGCTTACCATGTTCGATTCCAGATTACGGTTATCGAACCAAGTGGTCGAGGAAGTCCGCAAACATTTCGCAGATATGGTATTCGATACCATTATTCAACGGAATGTACGACTGAGCGAGGCGCCCAGCTATGGAGAAAGCATTATCAAATATGACGCTAGTAGTAAGGGGGCCGAAAACTACCTGAACCTTGCCAACGAAATGATAAAGCGCAATAAGGAGAAAGTATAATGGCGAAGGCAACCAAAAAACAAGCGTTGGGCCGAGGCCTATCGGCTTTATTGAAAGATCCGGAAAATGATATCCAATCTGCTTCCGACAAGAACGCCGACAAGGTAGTGGGTAATATTGTTGAACTTGATTTGGGAACCATCGAGGTGAATCCGTTTCAACCACGTTCGAATTTTAATGACACGGCCTTAAAAGAATTGGCTACCAGTATTAAGGAACTAGGGGTTATTCAGCCCATCACCGTTCGTAAGCTCGATTTCAACAAATACCAATTAGTTTCCGGGGAACGAAGGTTCCGAGCATCCAAGTTAGTAGGTCTCGAGACCATACCCGCCTATATTCGTATAGCCAATGACCAGGAGTCCCTGGAAATGGCACTTGTCGAAAACATTCAACGACAAGACCTAGATCCCATAGAAATTGCACTCAGCTATCAACGTTTGATCGATGAAATCAAATTGACGCAAGAACGTTTAAGCGATCGCGTCGGGAAGAAGAGGTCTACGATCACCAATTACCTTCGGTTATTGCGTTTAGACCCCATTATCCAAACTGGTATTCGCGATGGCTTTACCTCAATGGGCCATGGTAGAGCTTTGGTCAATATTGAGAAAAAAGAAGATCAAATTGCCCTTTATGAACGTATCATCAGTGAAAACCTGTCTGTTAGGGAAACCGAAAAAGCGGTAAAAATATATCATGAGGGCGGCGACGGAAAGAAAACTACGACGGCCAAAGCAACAAATGTTCCGGATTTTGCAAAAATCGGGACTGAGGCATTGACTGACCGACTTTCCATAAAAGTAGGGGTTCAAGCCTCTCCTAAGGGCAAAGGAAAAATAACGATCCCGTTTCATAGCGAGGAGGAGTTCAATCGAATTAAAAAATTGATCATAGGTGATTAAAAACCTATACATTGCTTTGGTAACCTTGCTTCTACCCTTAGGGCTTTTGGCACAGGAAGAAGAATCCCAACCTCAGGAAGTAGACTCCTTGCAGACCGATCTTAAGGAGCAGGGCATCATGGTGCAAGACTCTCTAGTAGAAAAACGAAAGCCCATTAATCCATTGGCCCCTAGCCGGGCGGCCTTCTATTCTGCCGTGATTCCGGGCATGGGACAGATTTACAACAAAAGATATTGGAAGGTTCCGATCGTATACGGGGCGTTAGGCGCCAGTATTTATTGGTACACTTGGAATGATGATAACTACGATCGTTTTCGCATTGCGTTCAAACGAAGGCGGGCAGGCTTCACCGATGATGAGTTTTATGACACGAACGGAGATGGTATCGGTCCCGATTTTGATGATGACGTGCTGCAAAACCAGCAAGAACGGTTTCAGCGAGATCGTGATCTTGCACTGGTCGTTACCATTGGGTTGTATATCCTCAATATTGTGGATGCCAATGTAGATGCGCATTTAAAACAATTCAATATCAGTAACGATCTCAGTTTCGATATACAACCCTTCTTAGACCTTAATACAGTTAATCGCGACCCCAATTACGGTCTGGCATTGGTCGTTAAGTTTTAGAACGCGATTGCTATAACTCACCAAAGACAAAGCAGAACATATGAAGATTGCGCTTTTCGGATACGGAAAAATGGGGAAAATGATCGAGCAGCTGGCCATTCAAAGAGGCCATGAGATTATTGAAAAAATCGATGTAGATTCGAAAAACGTTGATTTTTCCAAAATGGATGTCGCCATCGATTTCAGTATGCCCAATGCGGCGTTCGATAATATCAAAAGTTGTTTGGAAAACAGAGTCCCTATTATTTCAGGGACTACTGGCTGGCTATCGCGGTATGAAGAAGCGGCAACGCTATGTAAAAAGATGCAAGGCGCCCTTATCTACGCTTCCAACTTTAGCTTGGGCGTAAATGTATTTTTTGAGCTGAACAGACAGCTGGCCAAGATGATGGCTGCCCTTGAACAATATAAAGTAGGGATGGAAGAAACCCACCATAATCAAAAATTGGATGCCCCAAGTGGTACCGCCATTACGCTGGCGGAAGGGATTATCCAAAACACCCCCTATGAAGATTGGAAACTTGGAAAAGCGGACAATCATGAAATTGCTATAACCTCCAAGCGTATCGGTACGGTACCAGGCACCCATATCGTTCAGTATAGCAGTGAGGTCGATAGTCTTGAAATTAAGCATACCGCCCATAATAGGGAGGGGTTTGCCCTAGGGGCCGTGATAGCCGCGGAATGGATTATCGGGAAAACAGGTGTATTTAGCATGAAGGATGTTTTAAACTTGTAAACCATCGATAACAGGCATCGAATAAAAAATAGGACATACATTTGCAAAAAATAACCGAACACAGTACTAAATAACTACACAGATGAACGGAACCCAGTGGATTATTTTTATACTCATCATTCAAGTCATCCATTTTTTGGGCACTTGGAAATTGTATGTAAAAGCCGGTAGAAAGGCTTGGGAGGCCGCTATTCCTATCTATAATGCCATTGTGCTGATGCAAATCATCAATAGGCCCAAATGGTGGGTGCTGTTATTGTTCATACCCATTATTAATTTATTGATGTTCCCGGTCATTTGGGTGGAAACCATTCGCAGTTTCGGCAGAAACAAACTTTGGGAGACTTGGGTCGTGATCTTGACGTTCGGTTTCTATATCTATTATGTGAATTATGCACTCGATGTCAATTATATCAAAGACCGAAGTCTACAACCGAGATCGGGCGTTGGCGAATGGGTCAGCTCCATCGTGTTCGCTGTAGTAGCGGCCACCTTGGTTCATACCTATTTTATTCAACCCTACGTAATCCCGACTCCCTCGTTGGAACGTACCTTGCGTGTAGGGGACCTATTGTTCGTAAGTAAATTTCATTTTGGTGCAAGAGTTCCAATGACAACGGTTGCCGCTCCTATGGTACATGACACCATTCCTGGACTAGGCATAAAATCATACCTGAACAAACCGCAACTACCCTACTTACGTTTGCCCGGTTTTGCGAAGGTCGATCGTAACGATATTGTGGTATTTAGTTGGCCAGCCGATACCGTACGGCAATTTTTTGTAAGTGAAAAAGGAGTAAAAAAGCCCATCGACAAGAAGTCGAACTATGTAAAACGTTGTGTGGGTATCCCAGGAGATTCTTTGGCGGTCATAGATGGGTATGTACATATCAACGGAAAACAATTGCAATTATCGGACAGGGCGAAACCGCAGTATGATTATATGGTGTATGGTAGTAAGGGGGTTTCTACCAGAGTACTGCAAGAGGCGAACGCAGCAGATTATACACGTACCTTCGTGATGCCGCCGCTTAACAGAGATCAAATAAATGTGCTACAGGCCAATGTTAAATTAAGGGGGTCAGATACCAGGGCCAATAACCAAATAGCCGTGATGACAGATAAAAAAGGAATCCCTACAGAGTTAATTAGAGCTCTTAGGATTTCATTGAAGGAAGAAACGGGACGAAGCCGAGAAGCCACACTGACCGATGAAATGGTCGCCAAACTCAAAAGCGATGCTACCATCGACTCGGTCGTTCGCTTGATTACACCCAAAGGACAACGAGGAATCAACTTGTTTCCCCAAAGTCCCGATTATCCTTGGAACTACAGTCAAATGGGACCCATTTACATTCCAGAAAAAGGAAAGACTGTTCCTTTGAACCTCAAGGTACTCCCTATTTATAAAAAAATTATCAAGGAATACGAGGGAAACACCATTAGCGTATCGGGAAACCAAATAAGCATCAATGGTGCCATTATCGACTCCTATACCTTTAAACAGAATTATTACTGGATGATGGGTGATAACCGCGACCATTCGGAAGATAGCCGTGCCTGGGGGTATGTTCCGGAGAACCACATCGTTGGAACTCCTATCTTCATTTGGCTTAGTTTCGACAACTTTAACGACGGTATTTTAAAATGGCGCCCCCGATGGGATCGTATTTTTACGACGGTACATGGGGATGGTGAGCCCCGTTCCTACTTTCGACATTTCTTGGTCGCATTGGCGCTCTATTTCGTCGGTAGTTGGTTGTGGCGCCGAAGAAAGGAACGTAGCACCAATAAATAATATATTCAAAAAAACTATCCTCAGTGGCTTGTTAGGCATAAATTGAACTGTAGTATCTTGGAACTGCTCTTACATCCAGCTTATTTTCCAAATATCGCCACTATGGCGGCGTTGGTACAACATGATGTCTGTTGGGAGGTCTATGACAATTATCAAAAACAGACCTATCGCAACAGATGCTACATCTGTACCGATTCTGGAAAGCACCTGCTAAGTATTCCTATTAAACATGTTGGGGGACAGAACGGACGTCAACGTTATGCCGAAGTAAAGGTCGACAATTCGTATCAGTGGCAACGCCAACATTGGAGAACATTGGAAACCGCCTATCGCACTTCACCTTTTTTTGAGTATTATGAGGACGATTTGGCCCCCTTGTTCCATGAAAAAGTAGAATGCCTCATCGACCTGAATTTGCGAACCATCGCATTCCTTACGGAATGTCTACAGGTATCTTTGCCCGGCAATAAAACTACATCCTACCAAACAGATCCAAAGCCCTATACAGATGCCCGGTTTCTGATTCGGGCCAAAAAAGAAGTACCCTTGCAACAAGAACCGTATGTACAGGTATTTGGTGACCGACACGGTTTTGTCAAAAACGCCAGTGCACTCGATTTACTATTCAATGAAGGACCCAATGCACTTAGCTATTTAAAGGCGTTAAAAACAAGCTTTTCAAATGGGTAGGTTTTTAGTGCACTACGGAATTCATTTTATAGTTCCCGTTTTTATTACGCTTTTCTTTTTCAAAGATCAACGGTTAAAAATACTATTGATACTATGGGGCGGCATCCTGATCGATATAGACCACCTGTGGGCCAGTCCTATTTTTGACCCGAATCGCTGTAGCATTGATTTTCATCCGTTGCATACCTATTGGGCGATAAGCGTTTACTTTTTGCTTTTTTTATTAAAAAAAACAAGAGTCATTGGCGCAGCCTTATTGTTACACATCTTGGCAGATAGTATGGATTGTTGGTTACTCTTCCTTCAAACGAAATGAAGCCATCACGGGATAGTGATCCGAGAATCGAATATCGTAGTTTTTATGGGCCCGTACCTCAAAGGCCTGGTCGGCCAAAATAAAATCGATTCGTAGTGGAATGCCCAGAAAGTTATAAGTACGGCCAAAACCATATCCTTTCTCTTCAAAAGTATCTTGTAAATCCCCTTTTACCAACCGGTACGAGTTGGAAAACTGATTGTTATTGAAATCCCCGCAAACGATTTTTTTATAGTCGACAGCTTTGCTATGTTTCAAAAAGAAATTCGCTTGATCTGTTTGCTTCTTAAACGCCTTGGCGAGCCGTTTGTAGACATTTTCAAAAGGTTTGTTGATCAATGAATCCGTCTTTGGTTTTACCTTCAGCGATTGCAGATGAAGATTGTATACGCGAATGGTATCCTTCTTATAAAGGATATCTACGAACGCTCCGTTGTTATAGCTGTCTGGCCAATCGAGTGTACCTTCGTTGACAATAGGATATTTTGAAAAAATACCTATGAGGACCCTGTCATTCATATGAATATACTTCAAATGGCGAAAGGGATACTTTTGAAAGTCCTCCCGTTTCAGATAATCGACTTCTTGTATACAAACAATATCCGGGTCTTCCTGCACAATGAAGTCAAAAGTACGTTCATAAACATCTGGTCGGTCAATCTCGCGCCACTTGTTGAAACTACGAACATTGTAACTCATTATACTTAAGTCTTCATCTTCTATCGTATCCTCGGCAAATCCCAATTTTATAAATGGGCCCATCAAAAAATAACCAAGGACTAATAGTGAAACGGAAAGCAGCACCTGTCTTTTCCTACCAATGGCCCAGTAAACAACAAATAACAAATGAATTATTACCATCAACGGAACCGTCAATCCCAACGGGGATAGATAAGGGAAGGTGGCTGCCGGAATATAGGGAACTGTACAGGCCAAAACTAAAAGTACGGCGGAAACGATGTTCAGTATGAATACGAACCTATTGAACCTTGATAATCGTTTCAAAATATCAGTCTTCTTTACCAGCCTTGAACAAAAAGTCTTTCTCGGCCTTTGTTAGGCTTTCATAGCCAGACTTACTTATTTTGTCAAGAATAGCGTCTATCTTGCGTTGATGGCTTTGCTTATCGTAATCTGCGCCCTTGGCCACTGTATGCTTCTTTTGTTTGCGATAAACTGTTTTCAATGGAGCCTTTTTTTCTTTTGGTTTGAAGAAGTTGGAGAGCGCATCCAATATTTTGGCAAAACCTTCACCAATGTCTTTTCCGTTGGTCAACTGACGGGCATATACATACCCCAAAAAGGCTCCCCCAAGATGTGCCAAATGCCCCCCGGCATTTCCACTCCCCATCTGAATCAAATCCATGAGAACCACTACCAAGCCTACCACCCAAAGCTTTACGTTGAAAAAAATGATACGTACTTCTTGGTTTGGGATATAAGCGCACACAAAAATAAGGACTGCCATTACACCTGCAGAAGCTCCGATCAAAGTAGAGTTAGCCGCGTAGAATACCGGAAAAATATTGTAACTCAATAGAAAAACCAGCCCTCCCGCGATGACACCCAAAAAATATACATTGATGAATTTTCTATTTCCAAAAAGATTCAGCAAAATGCGCGACGAAAAATAGAGCAACAACATATTCCAAAAGATATGCCCAAAACTACCGTGAAAGAACGAATACGTGACCAGCGACCACGGTTGGGATATAAAGGTGCCCAAATCTTTCGGAAGTTCGAACCACTGCTCAATACTTCGGTCTGATAGATTTAAAAAAAAGGGTACTAATAAATTTACCAAAAAAACGGCTACATTGATAACGATGAGCTTTTCGGCAATGCTCAATCGGGCATACTGGTATCTTAAACCTCCATTACTCATTTTTAATTCCAGCGTTTATCGTTAAACTGATTCTTTTTCCAATACCACATGATAATGAAACCTACTACCGCACCACCTACGTGGGCCATGTACGCGGTATTGCTAGGGCTAAAAAAGGACTGTCCGGTAATAGCCGAGATCACATCGAGCAAAATAATTCCTGGGATAAAATACTTTGCTTTAATGGGAATCGGTAAAAAAATCAACATTAGCTCGGCATTCGGGTTCATCATTCCAAAAGCAGCCAAAATACCCATGATACAGCCTGAGGCCCCGACCATAGAGGCATTGTAAATTGGAAACGCCTCTTTCAACATATCTAACTGCATGCTGCTTAGATTCATAGATGCCTTATTCGTCGTTAGCATCTGTACTATTTGACTTTCGGTTAATCCTGAATTTAAAAGCTCAGAGAAAATGGGCACATAGCTGAAGTAGTAATATCCTAACTGAAATAACACAGCTCCTAAGCCTGCGGATAGGTAAATGAACAAAAACTTTTTCATTCCCAATCTTTGTTCTACGGGCGTTCCGAACATCCATAAAGCAAACATATTAAAACCGATATGCGCTAATCCGCCGTGCATGAACATGTGCGTCAACACCTGCCAGATGGCAAAATTCTCGTTTTTAGGAAACCATAGAGAAAACCATTGGTACATTACATCACCGTACAAAGAGGTCGCAATAAAAAAGAGTACATTGACAATGATCAAATGTTTTACCGTCTCGGAAATTCTAAGCATCTAAATAAATTTTTTATCGATCTCGTTTTCGGTGATGGTCACAAACACCGGTTTGTTGAACGGGCTTACCATGGGTTCTTTACAGGCAAATAGGTCATTTACTAAAGCTAACTGCGATGCATTTTCCAAAATCTCTCCTGTTTTTACGGCCAACGTCTTTGCCATTGTCTTAGAAAGGATATCGGTCTGGGAAAAGCTTTCCCCCTCGACCTCTTGTTGACAATCGGCAATCAACTGGTCTAATACCATACCAACCTCACTTTCGGGCACCAAAAGTGGAACTCCTCGCACCTCGACTGATTCTGCTTCTATCTTATCGAATACGAACCCCACCGCATCAAGGGTTTCCTTGATATCGTTTAAGACGGCCATGTCCGATTTGGAAAAAGACAGGGATAAAGGAAATAGCAATTGTTGGCTCACCACCTGTTTTACCGTACTGTTGCGTAAAAACTTCTCATATAGCACCCGTTGGTGGGCCCGACTCTGGTCTATGACCACCATACCCGATTTAATCGTTGTTACAATATACTTTCTACGGAGTTGAAAGGTTGTTGCCTGGGATTCCGAAACATCTGTCTGTCCTTCAAAGATAGAGCCTGTAATCGTATCCGATTCAAATTGAAGGTTATCATAGTCGACCCTTTTTCCAATATTGGATTCCAGTCCTACATAGAGGCTTTCCCAAGAGGAGTCCTTTGCCTGTGTTTTACCGCTTCGGTACGATTTGGTTGCGATTCCACCATTAGATTCCGTAAAAGGGTTAAACCCTTGGTCTACGGTGATTTTAGGTAGTTCCGCACCCTTATTCTTATAGGCATAAGGGGTCTCCAAGTTAGGGTCGCTTTCAAAATCCAAAGACGGCACCACATTGAATTGGCCTAAGCTATGCTTGATCGTAGACCTTAAAATGGCATATAGCGTATGCTCATCATCGAACTTCACTTCGGTTTTGGTAGGGTGTATATTGATGTCGATGGTCCCGGGATCTACCTCCAGATAAATAAAATATCCAGGATGGCAATCGGTTTTGATGAGCCCTTCAAAAGCCGAGAGCACGGCATGATGTAAATAAGGACTTTTTATGAATCGATTGTTCACGAAAAAGAATTGCTCTCCCCTACTCTTTTTGGCAAACTCTGGCTTGTTAATGAATCCCGAAATCGTTACTACTTGGGTTTCCTCCGAAATGGGTACTAACTTTTGATTGGTTTTATTGCCGAATACATGAACAATACGTTGACGTAAGTTGCCTTTTGGTAAACCGAACAGTTCGCTACCGTTTACATAATAATGAAAAGCGATTTGTGGATGTGCCAATGCGACCCGGTGAAACTCATCGGTAATATGTCGCAACTCTACCTGATCGGATTTTAGAAAATTACGTCGCGCAGGTATATTGAAAAACAGATGTTTTACCGACATCGAAGTCCCTTTTGGAACCACTTTGACCTGCTGAAAAACAATGTTACTTCCTTCGATTTTTAAATGTGTTCCCAACTCGGCTTTTTCTAGCCTTGTCTGCATCTCCACATGGGCAATCGCTGCAATGGAGGCCAAGGCTTCGCCACGAAAGCCTTTAGTCGAAAGGGTAAATAGGTCTTCGGCTTGCCTTATTTTAGAGGTTGCATGCCGTTCAAAGCTTAACCGTGCATCGGTCTCGCTCATTCCCAAACCGTCATCGACCACTTGAATTAATGTCTTACCACCACCCTTGATAATAAGTTTGATAGTTTTTGCACCCGCATCAATGGCATTTTCCAATAATTCCTTCACAACGGAAGCAGGCCTTTGCACCACTTCGCCCGCTGCTATTTGATTGGCAACATGGTCCGGCAAAAGTTGAATGATATCTGCCATTATTTTGGAAGGAATATTGAAATATCAAAATCGATGATGTAGAGGAAAATAAATATCAGTATGGCAAGAATAATTAGAAAACGAACTTTTAGATTGCGATCTCCTTCGCGTCGAAGGTCTGCCATGGCAGAGCCCAATTTTCGTTTTAACCCTCGTTGACTGCCAACAGTTGTACGATATTTATCGAAACGATGTTCGAGCTTAAACGGACTCTCCCCACTTTCATTCTTATAATAGCGCGGGGTATAACCGAAGGTTCGGTTTTGTTTTAATTTCGTGATTTTATCAAATACCCCCATAACTTCAAAGTTAGTTAAAATCAAAAAATATGCCGTAGATCGATTGCCAATTTTTGTTAACAGACCTTAGGTATCATTTACGGGTAGTACTTTCTGTGAGGTATTGGAAACTGCAAGGGGTAGAAGACACTAAACCCCGGTCTAAAAACCCATGTAAATGGCCTGATAAGAACCTGACCACATAAGGTTGCTACCACGAATGCGTAACTATTGGGATGTAAAAGGGGTTTTGTCACTTGCCCAAAACAGCCATTTGAATAGCTGCTATTGCCGCCTCGGTACCTTTGTTACCATGTTTGCCCCCACTTCTGGCGATGGCCTGTTGCATTGTGTTGTCGGTAAGCACACAGAAAATAATTGGCGTATCGAGTTGCACGTTTAAATCTTTAATACCTTGGGCAGTAGCACTGCATACAAAATCAAAGTGTTTGGTCTCTCCTTGAATGACACTTCCTATAGCAATGATTGCATCGACCTCTTGGGAAATGGCCATCTTTTTACAACCATAGGTGAGTTCAAAACTTCCCGGAACATTCCAACGCACAATATGCCCTTGCTTTGCTCCACAATCTAACAAAGCCTCCTCTGCTCCTTTGAAGAGCGCTTCGGTAATCTCCGAATTCCATTCGGAAACAACAATCCCAAATCGGAGTGACTCCGCGTTCGGCACGGTAGACTTATCGTAGGTAGATAGATTTTTATTGGCAGTGGCCATTACTGTCCGCTTTTGGCCATACCGATAAAGGCATCGATGGTACGCGCTTCGTCAGAACCGGAAAATTCATCCTTGACCCGTTGAAAATACTGTAAGGCCTTCTCGTTCTGTCCTAGTTCCATAGAAGTGACCCCTGCTTTATACAAAAACTTGGGCGTTGTAAAATCATTAATGCTATGGGCGAGTGCAGCTTCGTAATACCCCAAAGCCTCTGCAGGTTGATTCAATTGCATAAACGCATCTCCCAATCCGCCTTTGGCCATAGCTCCTAAAATGGCATCATCCGATGAAAAATCACTCAAATAAGCAATTGCATCATCATATTTTTGCATGTTCAAAAAAGCCATACCAGCTGAATAACTGGCCAAATTGGCGGCCTTAGTGCCTGGATATTCGTCGATGATGTCAAGAAAGCCATATTTACCCTCCGCACCGTTTAAGGCAAGATTGTACAAAGAATCTTTTTCGGTGGTTGCTGTCAATGCCTGGTCAAAATACTGTTGGGGATAGTACAGCTCATTAGCGGCGTTGGCATCCTTGGGTTTTTGCACAAACTGATTGTAAGCTAGATAGCCTATAAGTCCGACTGCGACGACACCGATAACACCCAAGATATAGTTCTGGTTTTTTGAAACCCAAGCTTCCGTTTTCGAAGCCCCCTCATCCAAACTGCTAAAAACCTCGGCGGTAGTACTTTCCTGCTCGTCAAAACGTTGTTCCTCTACCTTATCCTTTGGTTTGTAACCCCGCTTCTTATATGTTGCCATCCTATTTTTTTATTGGTCGCGCAAAAATAAAGTTTTTATCCAAAACCGAAAGGTTATTTATTCGTTATTTTTGGATATTTTACAGCATACCACCACGGAAAAATTAAAAAAACCTGACCGCACCAGCATGTTTCTTAACAAGTTATCGCTTATTAACTATAAAAATCTAGCTACTGGGGAATTTGAATTCGATCATAAAATCAACTGCTTTGTTGGTGCCAATGGTACTGGAAAAACAAATATACTCGATGCGATCTACCATCTTTCTTTTGGAAAAAGCTATTTCAATCCCGTGGCGACACAGAATATTCGACACGGTGCGAATTTCTTTGTCATCGAAGGGGAGTTTAAAAAAAATGAGCGGGAGGAAAAAATCATTTGTAGTTTCAAGAAAGGAGCCAAAAAGATTATCAAGAGAAATGGAAAACCCTACGAAAAACTATCGGAACATATCGGTTTTTTACCCTTGGTTATTATCTCACCCGCCGATCGGGATTTGATCCTTGAAGGTAGCGAGACCCGTAGAAAGTTCATAGATGGGGTCATTTCACAATCTGACAAGGAGTATTTACGAGATTTAATCAAGTACAATAAAGTACTGACACAGCGTAATTCGCTGTTAAAATATTTTGCACTCAACCAAACCTTTGATGCTACTACATTATCGGTATACGACCAGCAGCTACACCAATACGGCACACCTATTCTTAAAAAAAGAATCGCTTTTTTAGACGTATTCATTCCGATTTTTCAAGAACAGTATCAACGTATCTCCGGGGGAATTGAGGAAGTATCGTTATCTTACCAAAGCAGATTGCTAGAAGACGAGTTTCTTTTCTTATTGAAAAAAAGCCTTGAGAAAGATCGGGCCTTGCAATACACAAGTGTGGGTATCCACAAAGACGACCTCAGTTTTGAAATATCAAACCATCCCATCAAAAAGTTTGGGAGCCAAGGACAGCAAAAATCATTTTTAATAGCTTTAAAGTTAGCTCAGTTTCAATTTATCAAAGAACAGGCCAAGACCACCCCAATTTTGCTTTTGGATGATATTTTTGATAAGTTGGATGCAAATCGGGTAAGCCATATCGTAACTTTGGTAAACGATGCCAATTTTGGACAGATCTTTATTAGCGATACGCATGCCGAACGAACTGAACAGGTCGTTAAGAATACCCATCAAACCTATAAAATATTTAAATTGTAACATGCGATTCTTTTTATCTTTTGGATGCTTACTTTTCTTGGCAGGATGTGCGAATAGCATCTCTACAGATAGCTTACCGCTTCTGAATGGCTATTGGGAAATTGAAAAAGTAGTCTTTCCAGATGGAAACTCAAAGGAATACAAGGCCAGTACCACAGTCGATTTCATAGCATTGAAAAATCAGGAGGGATATCGTAAAAAGGTACAACCGAAATTCGACGGCACCTTCGATACTTCAAATGATGCCGAGCCTTTTCTCATTACCGATAATGATGGTCGCTTTTATTTTCAGTATAAAAATGATTTAAGTGAATGGAAGGAACTTTTGGTTGAAATAAGCGATGATTCCTTCGCTGTGGTAAACGAGGATGGCATTCGCTACGAATACAAACGTTTTGTACCACTAACAATCGAAAACTAATGGCAAAAAGAAAAAATGATCATTTGCAATTAGGCGATGCCTTGAAGGAGTTTATTCAAGAAAACAAACTTCAAAAGGGTATTGACAAGGTGGAAGTACGAGATGCTTGGGCGGCCTTGATGGGCAATGGGGTCAACAATTATACTACCTCGGTAGAACTTCAGAGAGATACGCTTTTTGTGTCCTTATCTTCTTCGGTTTTACGGCAAGAACTTGGACTTGGCAAATCTAAAATTATTGCCATGCTGAACGAAGAGTTAGGAAAAGACCTCATTAAAAAGCTGGTTTTGCGCTAACTAAACCATGCATGTAATATGCATCGGCTTTAAGAAAAGAACGGAATTCTTTTTGAACATTGTACCAAAGTGGCAATCAAATGTTAGCAATAAAAGGATAGTGACCAATGAAATGAACGAGCTAGAACACTACATCAAATCCTATTTTGACCTCCAAAAAGAGGATTTGAAACAGCTAACACCCCTTTTTGATATACAAGAACTACCAAAAGGTTCTTTTTATGTAGAGCAAGATACCTACTGTGATGCACTGAGTTTTGTAAAGGAGGGCTATTTAAGGGTATTTGCAGGTACTGAAACCAAAGAGGTTACCCAATGGATTGCTTTCAAGGGTTCCTTCATCACGGATCTTTCCAGTTTGGTATTTGATAACAAAGCCCGGTTTAGCATACAGGCCTTGACAGATTGTGAGCTATTCACTATCAAAAAATCGGCATATCAAAATCTTGATACTGTTTTGACAGATTGGCCGGTACTTGAAAAACTATTTCTTGCCAAGTGCTTCGTTACCTTGGAAAATCGCATTTTTCAACTGCTCTCGCTACCTGCTGCAGAACGATACCAACTCTTTTTTGAGCAAAACAAAGAGTTGTTCAATCACGTACCGCTACAGTACATTGCATCGATGTTGGGAATGACCCCGGAAACCCTCAGTAGAATCCGTTCCCAGAGTACTTCTTGATATAGATCAAGCGATATTGTTTTAGAAGGCTTCATCTTTGCCTTGTAAAACAATTTACCATGACAATCAGCACCGCTACCACTATTAAAGCTACTCCCGAAAAGGTATGGGATAGGTTACTACATTTTGAAGACTACCCGAATTGGAATCCGTTCATTATCCTCATAAACGGCACTCCAAAAAAAGGAAACAAACTACACGTTCAAATTGGCGGTATGGTGTTTCGACCTACGGTGCTTGAACATGAACCGGCCAAAGAACTACGATGGCTTGGAAGCCTTTGGTTAAAAGGGCTGTTCGACGGAGAGCATATTTTTAGTATCCGAAAAATATCCCAAACCCAAGTATTATTCGAACAAAAAGAACACTTCAAGGGAATTTTAGTGCCCTTCTTTAAAAACAAGTTGCAGAGAGATACCAAAGCAGGTTTTGAAGCCATGAACAAAGCACTGAAGTTACAATGCGAAGTAAACGTACCAAAGGCGACCCTATAAGAAGTTAAGAAGAAAAATAGCTTGATTTTGAATAACGTCCCAGAGGGTACCCCACTGGATGATTGAGTAAAAAAGTCCGGCATGAATGCCGGACTTTTTTTATCTCCCGTTTCTATGAACCGAAAGAATTCTTTCTAATAAATTTCCCTTCCGGAGAAATGAAAAGCTCCTTCAATAGCAGCATTTTCATCACTATCCGAACCATGAACCGCATTCTCGCCTATATCTTTGGCAAAAAGCTTTCGGATAGTACCCTCGGCAGCTTCCGCAGGATTCGTAGCACCAATGAGTGCCCGAAAATCCTCTACCGCATTATCCTTTTCTAAAATAGCGGAAACAATGGGTCCTCGAGTCATAAACGTCACCAATTCACCAAAAAATGGTCTTTCTTTATGAATTGCATAAAATTCCTCTGCATCCCTTCTGCTTAGTTGGGTGTATTTCATCGCGACAATCTTAAAGCCGGCACTGGTGATTTTTTCCAAAATCGCCCCAATGTGTCCATTTTCCACAGCATCGGGCTTGATCATCGTAAAAGTTCTATTTGTTGTCATGCTTAAAATTTTGCGCAAAATTAAGCTTTTCCCTACAATAGACAACAATTTTGAAGGTTGCTTTACCCTATTAAGTATCCTATGAAAAAGGTATTAAGTACTTGGTGCGATATCCCCACTCGGGCAGATAAACGCCAAGATTTGGTTAAAAGTTTCGTTGTAGTTCATTTAAAACCACTCCATCATCTCCTACCATGAGCAGTTGAACCGTTTTTTTCAAGAAATCAAACCGCAAAAGTCCGAAACTCTCTGTAGATACTACATCACCTATCCGAAAGGGATTAGGTTCCCCTTTGAATGCTGAAAAGGCATGCGTGAGTCCGCTACTGGTGAAATCGATCAGCGGATAGGGCAAGCCTTCGACCATCGTTTGCGAAAACTCAGATATATGTCGGTCTCCCGACAAAATCATCGCCCCCTTGGCACCAGAAGCGACCAGGGTCTTTTTTAATCGATCGACCTCATGGGGAAAATTACCCCAAGTTTCGAATCCATGTTCATTGGAAAGTACTTGGATACTGCTTACAATAATATTGAAATCAGCTTTAGAAGTATGCAGTTCGCTGGTGAGCCATTGCCATTGTTTCTCCCCCAGAATGGTTCCCTCGCCATAGGCATTTGGCTTTGTTCTCTTTTCGGTTTCCGTATCCGGCGTCAACGCCGTCCTAAAGTATCGGGTATCCAAAACAATGACCTTCAAACTCCCGTTCCAAAGCTGAAAATCATGGGAAGTATATACCCCTTCCTGTTGCCGTCTTGGACTGTCTTTTGAAACACCCATGAAATCCAGAAACTCTTGCTGGCTCCCTTTCTTTGCCTTAAATTCGATACCTGCATCGTTCAATCCATAATCATGGTCGTCCCAAGTTCCAATAATCGGAACTTTGGAAACCAGCTTCCGATATCCCTTTACTTTTTGTTGTTCGCCATACATACCCCTCAATTTCAGCATGTCATCGGTATCCGCATAAATATTATCCCCACCCCAAATCCATACATCAGGGCGTGCCTTTAAAACATCGTCCCACAATAAGTTGACGATGCTTGCCTTATTGCAAGACCCGAATGCAATGGTAAAGTCGCTCTTTGTTTGTACCAGTTGTTCTCCTGAAAGGGTCTTTACATCCGCAACTTTTTTTGCTTTACAACCCATTAGTAAAAGAATTGCTACCGGTATTATTGAAAAACGATTCATAGGGGTTTTGTTTAGTGATGCTAAAAATAGTCTTTTACGGGCATACCGTTAACTCAGGATTCTTAAGATTTTGCCAGAACCAAAAAAGGTAACAAAAATTTAAAGTGACAGGGGAAAGAAACAGTCGAATGTCAAGGGACAATATCTTGCTTTCGGACCGCCAATTTTGAAAAATCGGGTGAAATCCGAAAGGCCATACGAGTTCAAAGTATTAAATTGTATCTTTGCCCGCATGAATTTTGAGGATATAAAGGCTGTACAAAATTTACTTTCCAAGCCACAAAAAATAGTTGTTGTTCCACATAAAAATCCCGATGGTGATGCCATTGGCTCCACCTTGGCCCTTTGCTTTTATTTGCAATCGATACAACAGGAAGCCACGGTAATCGTTCCCAATGATTTTCCAAAGTTTTTAAAGTGGATGCCAGGCAACGAGCAAATATTGAATTTCGAGAAACACAATACCCAGTCTAAAGAAAAGTTGCAGGAGGCAACCCTACTATTTACACTAGACTTTAACCATTTGGGAAGAACAGGTCAAATGGAAGAGCTCTTGAAAAACCTACAGGTGCCCTTTATTATGATCGATCATCATCAAAACCCAGAGGACTATGCGCATGTGACCTATTCCGATGTAGCTATGAGTTCTACTTGTGAAATGGTCTATAATTTTATCGAGTATCTAGGTGGCAAAGATGAAATAACCCCAGAAATTGCCAATTGCCTTTATACGGGTATTATGACCGATACGGGTTCCTTTAAATACCCGTCGACCACTAGCAGGACCCATAAAATAGTAGCCGACCTAATAGAGAAAGGTGCCAATAATACGAGGATACACAATCTGGTCTTTGACACGAACACCCCAAGCAGACTTCATATTTTAGGATGTGCCCTTAAAAACATGGTCATTCTGGAGGAATATGGCACCGCCTACATTACATTAAGTCAGGAAGAGTTAGATCGGTACGATTTTAAAAAAGGGGATACCGAAGGTGTGGTCAACTACGGTCTCACGTTGGATGGTATTCGGTTTGCTGTTATATTTATTGAAAACAAGGAGGAAGGAATTATAAAGATATCGTTCCGGTCAGAAGGAGATTTCTCGGTCAACGAATTTGCCCGAATGTATTTTGAAGGTGGTGGCCATAAAAATGCGGCAGGAGGTAAAAGCAATTTGCCCATGAAAGAAACCATAACTCGTTTCATAGACTGTTTGGACGAGAACAAAGAAGCTTTATTAAAAGTAGCAAAACAAGTGGAAAGTGGTGATAACTTTTGATATAAGTGAACCAAATTTTTAACCTTTAGAAAATAGCAATAAGACAACCCAAAGTAATGGATAATTTGAAATTGTATATAAGCTTGTTCCTTGTTATTTTTTTGGCTAGCTGTGGCGGACCTGAACCAAGAAGGCCAAAGAAAGTAAAAAGCGGCAGCTACTTTAAAGAGTCCATCGAAAGGAGTAAGGAAATTTTGGCACGGGAAGAAAATCTAATGCGAAAAATCATTAAAGTTGACACGGCACATATCTACAGGTCGACTGCGAATGGCTCTTGGTACTACTATGATATCAAAAATGAGCATGCCACTTATCTGCCAAAAGCGGATGATTTAGTTACCTTGGCCTACAACATTGTAACTTTTGAAAACGATACGCTGTACAGCCAGGAAGACATTGGTCCGCAAGTGTACAAGGTAGACAAACAGGAGCTTTTTCCCGGACTTCGCAACAGCGTTAAAATTTTGAAAGAAGGGGAAGTCGCTACTTTTTTGTTTCCATCCTCGTTGGCTTACGGCTATCCAGGAGATGGCGACAAAGTAGGTGTCAATATGCCTTTAAAATCCACTATCTCCATCCTAAAGGTGGTTCCTAAAGAGGATGAAAAGACTGAAGAATAAAAACTGCTAAATAAATCTAAATGAAACCCATACAAATGAAAAAAGCCTATTTACTATTTTTAACTGCAACCCTTGTATTATCCAGTTGTAAATCGAGCCAGTACGCCGACCTTGGCGATGGCCTATTTGCGGGTATCAAAACCAATATGGGTGATGTGGTCGTGAAATTGGAATATGAAAAAACGCCGGTCACTGTTGCCAACTTCGTATCCTTGGCCGAGGGTACGAATACCTTTGTAAGCGAGGAATTTAAAGGGAAAAAGTATTACGATGGTCTTACCTTTCACAGAGTAATGAAAGATTTTATGATTCAAGGCGGGGATCCAACCGCTACGGGAACAGGAAGTCCAGGATATCGTTTTAAGGATGAAATACACGATTCGTTGACACATTATAAAGCAGGGATTCTTTCCATGGCAAACGGAGGTCCGAAAACGAATGGCAGTCAGTTCTTTATAACCCATAAAGAAACGCCATGGCTCGATGGAAAACATAGTGTATTTGGGGAAGTGGTAGAAGGTATGGCCGTGGTTGATTCGATTGCCAATGTTAAGGTAGGACCACAAAACAAACCGGAATCTACCGTTACAATGAATACTATTGAAATTATCAGAAATGGAAAAGAGGCCAAAAAATTCGATGCCGTACAGGTGATGACCGATTATTTTGCAGAGGAAGAAGCAGCCTTGGCCGCTATGAAAAAAATGAAGGAAGATGCAGCGGCACAGTTTAGTACGGATGAAGCAAAAGCCACCGCCTTACCATCCGGGCTTAAAATACTGACGCTTAAGGAAGGACAGGGAGAAAAACCGAAAGTAGGACAAAAGGTATTGGTCAAGTATGCAGGCTTCTTAAGCAACGGAACCCTCTTCGATAGCAACTATAAGGAAATAGCAGAAAAATACGATGTGTACGATGAAAAAAGAGAGGCACAGAAAGGCTACGAGCCCACACCGATGATGTACAGTCCAGATGCCCGTTTGATTGCCGGTTTTAAGGAAGGGCTTATGACTATGAAAGTGGGCGAGAAGGTGCGTTTGTTCATACCGCCTCATTTGGGATATGGCGACTCGGATTACGGCCCTATACCAGGAAAATCCAATCTCGTTTTCGATATTGAGATTACCGGGATGCCAGAATAGTCGATCGACTTAAAAAGAAGGCGATTCCTATAAAATAAAAGGGGGCGGGTTCAACCTGCCCCCTTTTATTTTATTATTTAGAAATCTTAAAAAGGTATGATACTAGTTGGATGCACTCGGGCCCCCGCCCCTTATACCTAAACACCTAGGCCGATACAAGCTATTTACCGTCTTGCTCCTCCGCCCACTTTTTAGCCTTTTCGGCCCGTTTAGCCGATCCAGGATGGGAAGAAGTCAAGGAGCCCTTTCCGCCATCACTACTTAATTCGGCCAATTTCTGAAAAGCCCCTTCCATGGCATGGTAATCGAATCCGTGTTTTACCAAGAACTTGAACCCATATTCATCCGAGGCGGACTCATTCGATTGGGAAAACTGGGCGTTTAAAACATTTTCTACAAAGCCACCGATTTCATCATCGGCCAACACTTTTCCGGCTCCTGTATTGGCCATAGCGACATCTTTGCCCGCCGAGATGGTATAAGCAGACTGATAGCGTTTTTTGGAATGGCCTAATTTGACATGTCCGATTTCGTGCCCGATTACACTTAGCAATTCGGCATCGGTCATCAAATCCATAAGTCCGGCCATGACCCGCACACTCCCATCTGGAGTGGCAAAAGCATTGATATCGACCACCTCATATACCTTAAAGTTTAATTGGAGTCCGTCTTCGGTCTCAAGCCCCTCTATCAATTTGGCCAAACGGTCTCCATAGGGAGTTCCCATTGCGGCTATAGGGTTGTTGGCATCCATCCATTCTACAGACTGCAGCGATAGGGCAGCCATATCCTCATCGGATAAGGTGGCCGCTTTGGTCACTTTCTTTGCCGCATCGACATTTCCTTTCTTCAATAACTTTTTACCGAATTGCGCTTGGGAAGTAAACCCCATTACTACGACCGCAAATAATAAAATTGATTTTTTCATAAATGTTAGTGTTTTGTTATTAGATTTTTATGCTTCAAAGATAGAATTCCGAAAAAAACATAACTCCCAGTATTCAGGGAAATCAAATATTCTTCATAAGGCATATGATCAACGTGCAAAATCCATAAAAAGTAGAAAATGGCGTTCCTCACCTTCCTCACTCCCACCCAAAATTGTCCATCCAGAGCTCCATATTCTTATGGCCGGGGCGGTAGTTCAAATCGATTCGAAGCTCATAAATGGCTTCCATAGGGTCAAAATCTCCTTTTACCAACTGTAAATCCAGGCTATCGATATAAATCTCGGCACGTTCCCAAGCGCCTCTTTTGAAATCTTTCAACGCGCTGGAATCCTTTAAAATCTGACTCCAATGCGCTCCTGTCAGGAAAAGGGTTGCGTCCTTAAAATCATCGCTTTCCTCTGTTAGGTAGTAATCAAAGTAGATTTTTTTGACCTTGGTAAAATCAACCGGGCTGCCTGTTACTTTATCGAACATGGGAAGAAAGCAGGTGTATTTCCGTTTGACATCATTGCTATTTTGAATACGAACCGCGTTCGTGCTATTGCCAAACTTATTCTTTGCAAAGGCCTGGCCAGAGGATTCAAAACCGCGGTACGCCAATATTTGACGAAAATGTGGTGTATCCTCAAAGTCCATCACAAACGGACTCGATACCGTATCGGGTTTGACGGAAAGTGCGGGTACAAAGTCACCTATGGGAGCTTCTTTCCCCACTTTTATAGCATGTATATAAATCGATGAGCTATCTGCTTGGTGCGTGTTGTAGGGATTCAAGGACAACAGCGAAGTGTTTGGAATAGGGCTCTTCTCCCCCACCCAGTTCTTGCAGTCGGTGAGGGCTTCTTTTAAATTCACTTTTACACGTATCCATTGGTCATAGTGCCCATAAAAATTATTGGCAATCTCATGGCATCCTCCAAAATTACCCTTGGTATCCTTATAGTTAAATTTAAGGGCCGTTATCCAGCTTTTCTTGGGAACATAGAGTTCAAGTTCCAAATAATCCGCTTCCCTAAAATTAATCGAATGGCCGTACAGTTTTTCAAGATCTATGAAACCATCCGAAAATTCTTGATCGGTCGTTACGGCCAAGGCAGGCTTACCATCCACCTTTTCCAAGGTAACAGAACAACCTGAACACGACAGGGTCCCATCGGTGATCAGTTTTTGATCTAGTGCCTCTTCTCCTAGCTCAAAAACAAAACTAGCGCGATCGGCGCTTTCAAATTTGTTTCTTGATTCATTTTCATTCTTACATCCTATCAAAGCAAGTATGGATACTAATAAAAGTGTTCGCTTCATGGTTTTATTTTAGGTGAATCTTTTAAAGTTTCGAGTACAAAACGCCAAAACTTTTGAACCGACGAAATTTGTACCCGTTCATCGGGAGAATGGGCCCCTAGTATCGTTGGGCCGAAACTGATCATATCCATTTCGGGGTAGTTGCGGCCAAGAATACCGCATTCGAGCCCGGCATGGCATGCCACTACCCTAGGTTTTTTCCCGAACAAGCTTTCATATTTTTCTTTAAGTACTTTGAGAATGTCAGAATGTGGGTTTGGTTTCCATCCGGGATAATCACCGCTAAAATCGACCATAAGGCCGCCTGCTTCAAATGTCTTCTTTAGCTTATTCGCCAACTCCCACTTTCCTGCTTCCACTGAAGAACGGGTAAGGCAAGCGATTTTAATATGTCCGTCGATCACTTCAACCCGTGCGATATTATTGGAAGTCTCTACCAAGTCGGCCATATCCGCGCTCATCTTGTAAACACCGTTATGGGAAACATCCAAAGCGTGTAATAACGATTGCTGCATGGTCAAATCCATAATGCTATCGGTCATGTCAATCTCGGTAAGGACAATGGTCAAATAAGGATCCAATGCATTTCGCTCCTTTTTGAGAGTGCCGGCCAAATCCTCGAAATCTTTTTCAAAAGCCTCTTTTTTAGCATTTTCCACTACTATCTCCGCCATGCTTTCCCTGGGAATTGCATTGCGCAAACCACCACCATCAATTTTTGCGATTCGCAACCCGTAATTGGTAGCTCCCTTTTGCAATAAACGGTTCATTATCTTATTGGCATTTCCCAGTCCCTTGTGTATTTCCATACCACTATGTCCGCCCGACAGGCCTTTTACCACTATATGATACCCTATCCCACCGGGAACCGTCTTCTCTACGGAATACGTTCCTGTGGCGGTGATATCGATTCCCCCAGCACAACCAATATCGAGCTCGTCATCCTCTTCGGTATCGAGATTTAATAGAATAGTTCCTTTTAAGAGGCCTCCTTCGAGCCCCATGGCGCCTGTCATTCCCGTTTCCTCATCAATCGTAAACAATGCCTCCAAAGGCGGATGGATAATTTCGGTACTTTCTAAAAGTGCCATGATGGTAGCAACCCCCATGCCATTATCCGCCCCCAGTGTTGTTCCCTTGGCTTTTACCCAATCACCATCGATGAACATTTCGATACCCTGCGTATCAAAATTGAACTGCGTATCATTGTTTTTTTGATGTACCATGTCTAGGTGGGATTGTAGCGTAAGCATCTTTCTGTCTTCCATACCAAGAGTGGCTGGTTTACGGATAATGACATTTCCCACAGAATCTTTAAATGCCTCCAATCCAAGCGACTTACCAAATTCGAGCATAAATTGGATGACACGCTCCTCTTTTTTGGAAGGTCTGGGAACCGCATTCAAATCAGCAAATTTGTCCCATACCGCTATTGGCTCCAATCGACGTATTGCTTCGTTCATCAGTAGTTACAATTTTCCCAAAAATACGGCGGCAAAAATTAGTATGGCGCATATTTGACTAATTTTGCCCATAGCGCCCTTTTTCTTATTTAAATGATGAAGAAGCATAAACTCAGAAACGGTATTGCCCTTAGTATCATTCCCCAGTTCGTATTAGTGAAATGGTTGGGTTCCCATCCAGAATGGGTAGAAACCTATTACAGCAAAGGTTTGTATGTAGCAATCAGCCAGTTTTTCAGATGGTCTTTCGGGTGGATCCCTTTTTCTGTAGGAGAGCTGCTATATACCATGCTTGTTCTTTTGGCCATTGGTTATCTTATCAAAAAAAGAAGGCACATCAAAGCACGGCCCCTTCACTTTCTTAGAAACGTATTGTTAGTGGTTTCTGTTTTCTATTTTACGTTTCACTTGGTCTGGGGCCTTAACTATTACCGCCGACCGATTGCTGAAAACTTGGCTATTCAAGATAGTATTACAGGCCCAGAGCTAGATGAACTTACGAAACAGCTTATTGTAAAAACCAATCAGCTCCAGTTAGAATTAACAGGGGACAGCACGGCTATGGTGCAGGTACCGTACAACAAAAATGAGATTTTTGAAAAGACCATTCAGGGGTATCAAGATTTGGAGCAAAAATTACCTTTCTTACAATACCATCGCCCCAGCATTAAAAAATCGATGTACAGTGCAGTATCCAGTTACTTGGGCATCGGTGGATATTTGAATCCTTTCACGAACGAAGCACAGGTAAATGCGCTGACGCCCGAGTTTAGATTTCCGGTTATTAGTGGGCATGAAATCGGACACCAAGTAGGATATTCCGCCGAAAACGAAACCAATTTTATCGGTTACTTGGTCACCATGCAACACAAAGACCCATATTTTCAGTATTCGGCCTACGCCTATGCCTTAAGTCATTGTTTAAGTAACATCGCACGTACCGATGAGGAGGCGTTTAAAAAATGGTATGCACAGGTGAACGAGGGTACCAAAAAAAATTACCAAGAGCTTCGGGATTTCTATGAACGCTATGAGAATCCGTTTGAACCTATCTTTGAATCGGTTTTTAGCACTTTTCTCAAGGCCAACAATCAGGCAGACGGCATACAGAGTTATGGCCGAGTGGTTAGTTTGCTGGTCGGCTACCATAAAAAATATCCTATTTAAAGTGGCCTTGTTGCAAGTTCAAGTATCAAGGGCAAGTTCAAAATTCAAACACAAAGATCAGATACAAACCATGCACGGATGACTGATACAAGGATCCTCTATGACGGCCGTATGCGAAAACCCGTTGTTTGAATCATACAACCGCCGGCCTGATCATTCATATCCAAATAACAATTACTTGTTTATAAGCATGAATTCCAAACTACTAAGTACGTACTATTCATTACTGCCAACTGAATACTCATTACTGACTACTTGCCACTAACCAACAAACGTTAAAAAAAGATAGATACTGTTAAAATCCATCTGCTTGCCCTATTTTTAGAGAGACTAATTAACTGATACACTACTAAATGAAAATGAGACTGCTCGCGCTCGCACTCTTTTGGTGCAGTGCCTTTGTATTCGCCCAAGAATACTTTCCGAAAAACGATGGGGTCAAATCAGAAAATAACAACTACACTGCCTTTACCAATGCAAAAATCTTTGTAACACCGACCCAGGTAATCGATAAAGGCACCTTGTTGATACAACGAGGTAAAATAGTGCAGAGTGGAAAATCCCTGACTCTACCAAAAAATACGGTCGTAATCGACTTGAAGGGAAAATCGATCTACCCCTCCTTTATAGATATTTATGCTGGTTTTGGCGTTGAAAAGCCGAAAAAAGCTCCGCGAAACGGACGGTCGGCCGAATACGACGCCTCACGCGAGGGTTTTTACTGGAACGACCATATTATGCCCGAGAACGATGCGGTCGAGAAGTTCGACTATGACGATAAAAAAGCGAAAGAGTTGCGAAACATTGGTTTTGGGGTGGTCAATTCCCATATCCATGATGGTATTGCCAGAGGTACGGGGGTACTTGTCGCTCTAAACCCGCAAGGGAACGATGCAGACCGTATTCTTGAAGATCGCTCCGCCCAGTATTTCTCTTTTCAAAAAAGCGTTGCCAAGCTACAGTCCTATCCTACTTCCTTGATGGGTGCCATGGCCTTAATGCGACAGCTGTATTACGATGCCGATTGGTATGCCAAAGGAAATGTGGAAACCAAAGACCGGTCTTTAGAGGCTCTGAATGCCAATAAAACAATGGTTCAAATTTTTGAAGGAGGCGATAAAGGACATGTGGTTAGAGCCGACAGAATCGGTGATCAATTTGGAATTCAATATACCATTGTGGGGGGCGGCGACGAATACGAGCGCGTAGCGGATATTAAGGCAACCAATGCTTCCTTGATACTTCCCCTGAATTTTCCCGATGCTTATGACGTAGCGAACCCTTACGAAGCTGGTTATGTTTCCTTGGCCGATATGCGGCATTGGAATCAAGCACCGGCCAATCCTAAAATATTGGCTGAAAACGACATCACCTTTGCGTTTACGACCTATAAATTGAAATCGATGGCCGATTTTAAGAAAAGATTGATGAAGGCAATCACCTACGGGCTCCCAAAAATCAAAGCATTGGAGGCACTTACCACCGTACCTGCTCAAATCTTGGGAAAGTCGACCGAAATTGGCTCCTTGCAAAATGGCCGATACGCCAATTTTTTAATTGTCTCGGGAGATTTATTCGATGAGCATACCGTACTCTACGAAAACTGGGTTCAAGGTTATAAAAACGTAATTAACGACCTTTCTGCAAAGGATATACGCGGCGAATATACTTTGGCCGTTGGAGGGAAGAACTTTGCACTCTCTCTGAAAGGAACTGTTGAAAAACCAAAAGCAGCGTTGCAGCAAGATACCACAAAGCTACAGCCCAAATTCAGTTATAAAAACGATTGGATAGAACTTTCTTTCACCGATACCGATAAAAACACCTATCGCCTTACGGGTATGATTACGGGTAAAACCGAAACTATCAATGGCAAAGCCGTACTTCCTACTGGAAACGAGGCTTCTTTTAAAGCCATCAAAACAGGCTCTTTTGAGGAGGAGGCCAAAGAGGATAAGAAACCTGTTTCAAGTCCAGAAACAGTTGCGGTAAAATATCCCAATATTGCATACGGATATGATGCGATACCCACATCGGAAAACGTCCTTTTCAAAAATGCCACAGTATGGACCAGTGAGGCGAATGGAATTTTGGAAAATACCGATATACTCGTAAAAAATGGTAAAATCGCCAAAATAGGCACCGATTTGAATGCGGGTAGTGCCAGGGTAATCGATGCCACTGGGAAACACCTCACGGCGGGTATTATAGACGAACATAGCCATATTGCAGCCTTGTCGATCAATGAGGCCGGGCACAATTCAACTGCCGAAGTAAAAATGGAAGACGTTGTCGACCCGGAAGATAAGGGTATCTATCATGCACTAGCTGGCGGCGTTACCTCTTTACAGTTGTTGCATGGCTCTGCCAACCCCATTGGAGGTCGATCGGCCATTATGAAATTGAAATGGGGCGAGAGTGCCGAAAATATGATCTATGAAGATTCCCCGAAGTTTATCAAATTTGCTTTGGGAGAAAACGTAAAACAAAGCAACTGGAACAGTTATAGTCGTTTTCCGCAGACCAGGATGGGCGTAGAACAAGTTTTCACCAACTACTTTCAGCGTGCCAAGGAATACGAGGCCAAGAAAAAAAGTGGTCAGC
Organism: uncultured Flavobacteriaceae bacterium; assembly: GCA_947493175.1. Classification (GTDB taxonomy): domain Bacteria; phylum Bacteroidota; class Bacteroidia; order Flavobacteriales; family Flavobacteriaceae; genus Pelagihabitans. The sequence continues at coordinate 147,048 of CANLQD010000006.1, forward strand.
CCTACCGGGTCGATGAGGAAATGGAAACACTTGTTGAAATCCTCAATGGAGAACGGTTTATCAGCTGCCACTCCTATGTACAGAGCGAAATAAATATGATGATGAAAGTCGCTGAAAAATTCGGTTTTCGCATGAATACTTTCACCCACATCCTAGAAGGGTACAAAGTGGCGGACAAGATGGCAGAGCACGGGGTAGGCGGTGGAACTTTTAGCGATTGGTGGGCCTACAAATATGAAGTCAACGACGCTATCCCATACAACGCGGCCATCATGCAAAGTCAAGGTGTAACGGTCGCCATCAACAGCGATGATGCCGAAATGATCCGAAGATTGAACCAAGAAGCGGCAAAAACGGTCAAATATGGTGGTATGAGCGAGGAAGAGGCCTGGAAAATGGTAACCATCAATCCGGCCAAGCTTTTGCACTTGGACGAACGTACAGGCAGTATCAAGGTAGGAAAGGATGCCGATTTGGTCCTTTGGAACAACCATCCCCTATCGGTCTATGCCAAAGCCGAGAAAACAATGATCGATGGCGCCATCTATTTTGATATCGAGAAAGACAAACAACTCCGTGCATCGGTAAAAAACGAACGAAATAAGTTAATTAATATGATGCTGAACGAAAAAGCAGGAGGTGCTAAAACCCAAGGACCTAAAATGCGTAAAAAGGAATTGATGCATTGTAATTCGCTTTAAAAGATATAAAGAAACAGTAAGATGCCCACATAGGCGGGCATGGAAGAAAAGAAGAAGTCATGAAAAAAACAATACTCAGCATCTTTGTAATTTTAAGCCTTTTGCTACAAAGTTTTGCACAACAGACCCCTGCACCCGCGCAAAAAGAAGTCATTAGTGTTACGGGTGCTACAGCACATATCGGAGATGGCACCGTCATCGAAAATGCCATCCTGGTATTCGAGGACGGTAAAATTACCGCTCTAGGCACCGATGTACAGCCCAAAGGAACCGTTATCGATGCCAAGGGCAAACACCTCTATCCCGGTTTTATAGCCCCTAATAAATCCTTGGGGCTTATAGAAGTTAATGCCGTTCGGGCCAGTAACGATCAGGACGAAATAGGGGAAATCATTCCCCATGTACGTAGTCTAATTGCCTACAATGCAGAATCGAAGGTGGTTGAAAGTATGCGTCCCAATGGGGTGCTCATAGGTCAAATAACACCACAGGGCGGCCGTATTTCGGGGACCTCCTCCATTGTACAATTCGATGCGTGGAACTGGGAAGATGCAGCTGTCAAAGTGGATGATGGTGTTCACCTACGTTGGCCCAATACCTTTCGAAGAGGGCGTTGGTGGCTGGGTGAAGAACGTGGCTACAAGCCAAACAATAAGTATCAGGAAGAAGTAACCCAAGTCGCTACATTCTTGCAAGGTGCTGCAGCCTATGGAAAAAGTGCGGCGAAAGAGATGAATCCCGCCTTCGCTGCCATGCAAGGCGTTTTCGATGGTTCTCAAAAGCTCTATCTCTATGCCGATGGCGAACGGGAAATTATGGATGGTGTAATGTTGGCCAAAAACTCGGGTGTCCCCCAAATCGTTTTAGTCGGCGGATACCATGCTTATAAAATTACCGATTTTTTAAAGGAACATGATATTCCGGTGCTGGTACAATTTACCCATAACCTCCCTGTTTTTGATGACGAGGAATACGACCTCCCTTACAAGCTACCCAAACTGCTTTCCGATGCCGGATTGCTGGTGGCACTTCAAAATGGGGAAGCGAGTAACTTTCAGACGCGAAATTTACCGTTCTATGCAGGACAAGTGGTCGGCCAAGGCATGGAAAAAGAAAAAGCACTACAATTGATAAGTGGCAACGCTGCCAAAATATTGGGAATTGATGATTTATATGGCACACTTGAAGTAGGTAAAAGTGCCACCTTCTTTCTTTCAGAAGGTGATGCCTTGGATATGCGTACCAACCAATTGACACATGCTTTTATAGATGGTCGGGAGCTGTCTCTAGAGACCCACCAAACAGAACTATGGAAACGGTATATGGGGAAATATCAAGGAAAATAAGGTATCAATTTCTTGGTTCAAAGCCAAAACGAAACAGCTTTGAAAGGCGTAACGACGCAGACTGTCACCAGGAATGAAGCAAACTTTTGGTGATCGCATACTATGTAATCCGTGTTTTTCATCATTCAATTCATTGCAGGCAAATATTTTTCTGATTGGGAATTTTCGTGGAAATTGAAGTAGTACCAATTGAATAGATCTACTAAAAAAAGAGGTATTCCCAAAAAAGAGTATACCTTTGCCCGCTTAATACACTATCATCCTAAAAACCATCTTCGTGTTTCCCCAAATACATGCCAAAAGTTAGGCCAGCTTCGTACACCTAGATACAGCTCCAATACCAAACGATGAACAAGAACCATACCTTCCTCATTATTACCTTATTCTTCATTCTTAGTAGCTTTAGCCAGTCAGATTTCAGGCCTGGTTACATCATTAACAAAAACAACGATACCATTTATGGAAAAATCGATTACCGGGGAGATTTGTTAATGGGGAACGTCTGTACTTTCCAAGACAAGGCTAATGGGGCGCGTTCCTACGGTCCAACCGACATCAAAGGGTACCGTCTTGAGAAAGGTAAGCTCTTTTCGGCTAGAGAACTCGGTAATGGATTGGTATTCATGGAAAAACTGAACAAAGGTGCACTCATTGTTTTCTACTATCGCGATGCATCGGGCAATCGCTATTTTATAGAAGATACCGCAAATAAACTGGTGGAGCTACCTTTTAAAAAGGAAATTAAATACATCCGAAACCGTCGTGCTATGGTACCCAGCACCATCCATATCGGTATTCTTAAATATCGAATGCGGGATGCGCCCGAACTTGCAAATGACATTGAGAAAATAGGAAGACCGAGTCATACAAATCTTGTTTCCATCGCAAGGGCATACCATCAAAAAACGGCTTCGGCAACGGACTTCATCGTATACGAAGAGCAACCACCGAAGTTTACTATTTTTCCCGAATTGATTGGTGGTATTTCAAGGTATCAAGTGGCGGATGATGTGGTTTCGAACGAAATCAAAGATCAAAACTTTGCTCAGTACGGTCTCATTTTGCATGCTTGGCTACCTTGGGCCAATGAAAAGTTATTTCTTCGCACAGGCGTTATGGCGTCTACACTCGAATTTGAACGAAGGGAAAATGACAATATATTGAAAATCCCTTTCCAGTTCGAATATCAATATCCGAAAGGTACAATTCAACCCAGGTTGGCTTATGGGCTTAACCTTTACGTTCCCGGCAGTTACTCTGTATCCTTTAATGCGGGCATCCAGGTAAAAGTGGCCAATAAGCTTTATCTAACGGCAACTGCGGAAACAGAGTTTGAACCTACGACACTACTTGTCCCCTCAGGGTTTTTAGGTTATTCCTTTTACGGAGGACTAATGTATAAATGGGGGCATAATAGATAATCTATCAAAATCTAATTAGAGTACCGGTTTACCATATATGCAACCCATTCTTTAAAAATACCCGTACCCCTACTATAAAAACAAGCAAGGCGGTTACCCGTTTGATTCCCTTAGGTGTTAATTTTCGAAGGCTCATTCGAATTCCCAATTGTCCGCCCAGAAATACAGTTGCCACAAGGGCTACAGTTTCTACCCATGGTAGCTCCAAAGTTTTGGCCATCAAAAGCCCGCCTAGTCCTGATATGGAATTCACCAGAATAAAAAAACTGGCCAAAGCGGCGATTTTGATCGATCGATCCCATCGCAGATGATTCAGTACGGGAGCCAAAAAGATACCTCCTCCGATGCCCACCAAACCCGACAACAATCCGATACCAGCTCCTAATAGATAACTGAGCCACTTGGGATAGGCATGTACCCGTTCGGCATGTCTTGTTCCATTCGTGTATGTTTGCCAGGCAAGGGCAAGGGCCGAAAAAATCAGGGAAACGCCCAAGAGTATAAAAAAAACTTCTTCCTTCAACCGAAAAGAAGCTCCGATGAAGGCCATGGGAATACTGGCAAGCACAAAGGGAACAAAGTCTTTCAGCTTTGCGTGTCCATGCTTAAAATACAGATAGGTACTCGTTGAGACCACCACCAAATTACAGACCAAGGCTAAGGAGCGAATAGCAAAAAAACCGACCAAGGTTAAGGACAATAATGCCAAATAGCTAGATCCACCCCCGAAACCAACAGCGGAATACAAGGTGGCGACCACAAAAAACCCGAGACACAAAAGCACCAGGTTTTCAATACTTAGCAGCATAGGAATGGAGTTGGTTCATACCACCGGCAACGTTAAAAAAGGTGGTCGTCGGAAAAAATTTTTGAAGTAACACAATTGCTTTCTGGCTGCGGACCCCAGATTGGCAGAGCACATAGGCCTTCCCCTTAACATCGAACTCGACCCGACCGCTTTCCAGTTCGGATAATGGTAGGTGTCTTACCCCATTTATATGGGACTCCTTGTATTCGATGGCAGTACGCACGTCGATAATTTGTAGGGATTCTTTTTTTAGTAACTCTTCAAAATCAGGGGCGCTAATAGATTGTACAGCTAGGTCACAGGAAAAGTCATAGTTAGCCCTAAGCCCCTTGATCTTGGTATTTTGGGGGTTCACTGAAAACTTGATTTTTTGAAAACTGTTGGCAAGACCATTGAACAATAGCAACTTTCCAGAGAGTGGCTGCCCCACCCCAGTGAGCACCTTTACCGTTTCCAAGGCCTGTAGGTTTCCCACGATTCCCGGCACGATTCCGAGTACACCATGCTCGTTACAGTTGGGCACCTCATCGGCTCCTGGCATATCGGGAAACAAACAACGATAGGTGGGTCCGTTTTTGTAATTAAAAACACTGACCTGACCTTCAAATCCGTGAAGCGCACCGTATACAAAAGGCTTCTTTAAAATCACACAGGAATCATTCACCAAATAACGCGTGGGAAAATTATCGGAAGCATCGACAACTACATCATACTCAGCAATGATATCCAACGCATTGTCCCTAGTTAAGAACGTATCGTGTGCCCGTAGGTTGGTTTCACGATTTTGGGCGGTCAATTTTCGAACTGCCGCGGTCACCTTCTTCCTACCGACGTCATCTTCATTATACAACACTTGGCGATGCAGGTTGGAAAGCGACACTTGATCATTATCTACCATACCGAGCGTGCCTACCCCCATTGCATTTAAATAGGTGAGTACAGGGATTCCCAAACCACCGGCACCTACGACCAAGACACTTGCATCTGAAAGCCTTTGTTGGGCCTCTGCACCAAACTCCTTTAGAATTATATGTCGATCATAGCGTTGGGAATTCATCCTAAACAATTGTAATCATTAGCTCATTTTGGCCAGGGCTTCTTTATAATCTTCTTCTGAATTGGCATTTAGCAGCACCTGTTGATTTGTTGGAAAAACCAGTTGCACCTCATGATTGATCAAAAACTTTCTGGGGCAGGTACCTACCCCACTTTCAAGATAGGAGACAGAGGTATCGAGCGCCTTTGGTTCCCATATGGCACATAAGGGTTCGGGCAGCGGATTCTCCCGTTGTGCAAAAGCAGTCGCCAACATTTGGGTGTTTCGTTCAGTAATCAACTGCTCCAAGGCTTCCAAATCCATTAAAGGCAAATCACAGGCCAATACCAGCCATGCAGCTTGGGGATATTGATGATGGGCCGATAACAGGCCATTGTACGGACCCCGGTATTGATCTTCATCGACGATATATTGCATGCCATTCGGCAATTCGGAAACCTGTTCGGACCGTAAACTGATAAAAGTCTTTTCACAGACCTTATTCAATAAGTGATATAAATATTCTCTTTGTGGGATTCCGTGATATGGAATAAGTCCCTTATCGGTTCCCATCCGGGTGCTTTTACCCCCTGAGAGTACCAGACCATATAAGTTAGCGGTTGAAGTCATTTTTTCCTCCTGTTTTTTCTTCTAATTGTATACTTGTGATACTGATATCATGGGAGAGTGCCTTGCACATGTCGTAAATGGTAAGTGCACTTATCGAAACCCCGGTCAATGCTTCCATTTCAACACCGGTACGCTCATTACACTTTACCTTACACCGAATATTCAAGACGTTATCCGAGGGTGTGATATCTATCTGAACTTTCGAAAGGTTCAATTGATGGCATAGTGGAATCAGTTCCGATGTTTTTTTTACCGCCTGTATACCGGCTATAACAGCCGTTTGGATAATACTTCCTTTAGCGCCCAAAAAATCTTGTGCTGCCAACAAGGCAAATACTTCTTTTGGAAATGTTACTCGTCCCGAGGCTATAGCTGTTCGCACCGAAATACCTTTTTCAGATACATCGACCATCGTCGCTTTTCCCGCTTTATCGATATGTGATAATTCTTTGCTCATAAATTGCTACGCACACTTACTTGATTATCTATACGGTGCAGGGGCTTGATGCCCTTTTCCGAAAGCTCTTATTCTATCTTTTCCCTGATTAAGTTCATTTAGCAACTACAAACTGCGAGTACGCTGTAAAACCCTTCCATATCATCTTAGGGGTGTGCCGATACCCAAACGGACTTATTCTTAAAGAATTCTTTTTTCCAAATGGGTACCCGTTCTTTGAGGGTGTCTATTAAGTATCTACAAGCAGTGAAACAAGCATCACGGTGAGGTGCAGAAGCTCCCACTACCACTACCGGTTCTTCTATTTCTTTCGGACCGACCGCATGGCGAACCACTACAGCATTCAATTGCCATTGGTCGCTGGCATGCATTGCAATCTTTTCCATCTCTTTTAAAGCCATGGTTCTATAAGCTTCAAACTCAAGCGACACAACTTCTTCCCCTTGGGTAAACTCTCTCACGGCGCCTACAAAAACGCAAATACCTCCACTTTTCGGATGCGAGAGTTCTTGGTACACTTGACCGGTGTCAATGACATCTACTATTTCTACAATTGCTTTTTTCATTAGCCTCCGCTTACAGGTGGAATGATGGCAATCTCATCCCCTTGCTTCAAAGATACGTCATCCTCAGCATACTCGCTGTTGACCGCTACCGCCAAAGAAGAGAGCTTTCCGAACTGCGGAAACGACGAAACCAATGTTTGCTTTAACTCCTTTACCGAAGTCGGAAGGTTTTCCGAAGTATCGAGTCGCAATAGCGACTTTCCTACAATATCCTTCGCAATTCCAAATAACAATACCTCCATATACAATGAAAATTTTAAACCTCAATTTACTTAAAAAATCATGACTTATCTTCCTTTAAGATAACTTTCGCATTTTCTGGCATCGTATAAAATCCGTTCGGTTTTTTGGTTTCATCTAGTAAAACTTTTTCGAATGTATAACTATTTTTCGGTTCTTTGATATCCCTGCCTTCGTAGGAATACCAAGTGAGCGTTTTTGGAAGTTGTAGGCCGTTCACATCCATCCAATCCTCATAGCGAATCCATTTCACATTATCCGATTTTTCTCCACTTCGATAGGTAACTGTATATCCCAACCAAGCCATTTGATAGGTATTTGGGTCGTAATAAAGGTAGTATTCATCTTTGGGCGATGTACCCACCCCCGTGTTATATGTAATCTTCACTCCGGGATAGGAAACGCCATTAAACTCCAACGGTTCAGCTTGATCATAATTAATACCGTCATCGGCCAATACAAAGGGCATGGCATAGAAATAGAACATGAGGTTGTGATAAAAAACAGGGTCTCCCTTATAGGTTTTGGTATCATCGAGCAGCCATACATTGGTTCCGTCATAGCCCATCGATACCTCTCCCATTTCAATTTTATCCTTGCGGGTATACAAATCGGTCGTGTGGGTCTCTACCCCACCGGGTTTTGGAAGGTCATAGACCAAAGTGCGCTTACGTTTCCAACTTTCCAATCCACCATGCGCTTCAAAAACCTTGCTTAAGGCTTTAGGATAGTTTGTAGGGGCCATTTCTAGGGCAACCATCGTCTGTTCTTCACTCGAAGAAGTACTCTTTTGAGTTTCCTTACAACTTATAGCGCTTATAAAGACAAATAGGGCCAGTACTTTTTTCATCTGCATGTATTTTATACTATTTAATATTTATAGACTTAGGTCGCTCCAAACTACTTTTATTTACATTTGCGCTTATGGACGAAATTAAGCAAATCACCAGCTTGCAGAACACCCTGGTCAAAAAAATCGGGGTTTTAAGGGAAAAGTCCAGGGAACGCAAAAAAACGGGGCTTTTTGTTCTAGAGGGATGGCGGGAGCTGCAGCTTGCCATCAAAGGCCATTATACGACCGAAACTATATTGTTTTGTTCGGATATGTTAGCCGTTTCAGAGATACAGGCCTTCTTAAAGGCATCTGAAGTGAGCCCAAAGCTCGTTCAGGTTTCCAAAGAAGTATATCAGAAGCTGGCCTATCGTGAAAATACCGAGGGTATCCTGGCCATCGTACAAAGTAAACCACATACACTGAACTCATTGAGTTTTGACAAGCCCAATCCGTTTGTCTTGGTAGCCGAAGCCCCAGAAAAACCTGGAAATATTGGCGCTTTGCTCCGTACTGCCGATGCGGCAAAACTCGATGCGGTTATCATCGCCAATCCAAAAACCGACCTCTACAATCCCAACATCATCCGTTCTAGTGTTGGTTGTGTTTTCACGAATAGCATCGCTTTCGGTTCAACCTCTGAGGCGCTTCGCTTTTTAAAAGAACAACAAATCGGCATCTATTGCGCAGCACTTTCCGCTTCTAAAAATTACTTGGAATGCGATTTTACCGGTCCCACGGCCATTGTAGTCGGTACGGAATCAGACGGACTTTCCGAAGCATGGCTGCAAAATTCAGCACAAAACATTATCATTCCCATGCAAGGTGAAATAGACTCAATGAACGTATCGGTGTCGGCAGCAATACTTATCTTTGAAGCGAAAAGACAAAGGGGTTTCTAATATCGAAATCAATAAATTTGCTCTAGATCTCGTTCTGGTGACCTGGCCAAAAAAAACCGCAAAAAACCACTACCAATACCAAAGACATTGAATATTCTCTTTTATACCATCATAGCTATTCTAGTACTGCAATTCATAATCGAGACCGTGCTCGACTATCTAAACGCAAGTCGTTATGACGACCCGATTCCTGAAGAACTTCATGATGTATTCGATACCGTGGAATATGAAAAATCCAAAGAGTACAAAAAAACAAATTATCGATTTAGACTTGTGAGCTCCAGCTTTTCGCTTGCACTTACACTGGGATTTCTGGTTTTTGGCGGTTTTGAATGGGTAGATCAGTTGGTTCGCGGGCTCATTGAAAATCCGATCATCATAGCGCTTCTTTTCTTCGGAATTATTATTATAGGAAGCAGTGTATTGACCCTTCCTTTCTCCTACTATGCTACGTTCGTAATCGAGGAAAAGTTCGGTTTCAACAAGACCACCAAAAAGCTATTTTTTGCGGATAAAATCAAAGGGTGGATCATGACCGCTTTGTTGGGGGGCAGCATTTTAACATTGATCATGCTTTTTTATCAATGGGCAGGAAATCGGTTTTGGATGTATGCATGGATCCTCATTGCATTCTTTAGCTTGGTGATGAACCTGTTTTACAGTAAGTTAATCGTACCCCTTTTCAATAAACAAACCCCTTTGGAAGAAGGAAGCCTAAAAAGTAAAATTGAACATTATGCTCGTCAGGTGGGATTTGATCTTAAAAATATTTTTGTAATCGACGGTTCAAAAAGGTCTACGAAGGCAAATGCCTACTTCTCGGGCTTTGGCAGTGAGAAAAGAGTAACACTGTACGATACGCTGATCAAAGACTTGGAAGAAGATGAGATTGTAGCCGTCTTGGCCCATGAAGTGGGGCATTACAAGCGAAAGCATATCATTTTTAACCTAACAGCTTCAATTGTTTTAACCGGGCTCACCCTTTTTCTGTTATCCCTTTTTATCAATAACCCGGAAGTTTCATTGGCCATTGGTGTCTCGACACCTAGTTTCCATGCCGCGCTAATAGGGTTTGGTGTGTTATACAGCCCCATTTCGGAACTAACGGGCCTGGTGATGAACCATTTGTCACGGACATTTGAATATCAGGCAGACAATTATGCCAAAAACACGTACACCGCGCATGCTTTGATAAGTTCGTTGAAAAAGCTCTCCAAAAATAGCCTTAGTAACCTTACGCCTCACCCCGCTTATGTTTTCATGCACTACTCGCATCCACCACTGATTTCCCGAATACGGAACTTACGCCGAAAGACCTAGGATTTTATCGTTTTTCCTCTTTCATTTTCCGTACTAAAGAAGGGCAAATAGTCGGTCATTTTGGATTCACTTCAAAATCACGACCAAACATGCGGTAATCCCGACGAGCGGGCACAATTTTTGTTGTGTAGTAGATAGGATTATGGTATTTTTAATTTAACATGACACAGGCTGCACTGGAAATAGAGAACAAGGAGATTGCCAAGCAATATAAAGAGTTGCTTCGCATCAGTTACCAGACCTTGTCCGCTAAGGACAAGAAACTGATACGTTCCGCTTTTGAGGTTGCTCTGGATGCGCACAAAAATCAGCGCAGGAAATCCGGGGAAGCCTACATCTTTCATCCTATTGCGGTGGCCAAAATAGTAGCATCCGAAATCGGACTCGATGCTATCTCAATCGCTTCTGCCCTATTACACGATGTGGTAGAGGATACCGAATATACCTTGGACGATATTGAACGAATGTTCGGGGAAACCGTGGCGCGTATCGTAGACGGACTCACCAAAATCGCCCATCTAAAGAAGGATATGAACATCTCCCAGCAGGCGGAGAATTTCCGAAAGATGTTGTTAACGCTTCATGATGATGTAAGGGTCATTATCATCAAAATTGCAGATCGGTACCACAATATGCTCACTATGGATGCCATGCCAGAGTATAAACAAGTAAAAATAGCATCCGAAACGCTCTATATCTACGCGCCCTTGGCCCACAGGATCGGACTGTATAATATTAAGACAGAGTTAGAAGATCTTAGTTTAAAGTACACCGAACCAGAGGTGTATGAAGACATCCTGGGCAAAATAGAAGATTCAAAAGAAGAGCAACAGGCCTACATCGATTCGTTTAAAAAAGTAATCGAAACTTCGTTGAACGAAGAAAATCTAAACTATACCATCAAAGGTCGTATGAAGTCCATTTTCTCTATGCGGCGCAAAATGAAGGCTCAAAATGTTGCTTTTGATGAGATTTACGACAAATTTGCCATCCGTATTATTTATCAATCGGATCGGCAGAATGAAAAGTTTTTGGCCTGGAAAATCTATTCCATCGTTACCGATCACTTTACACCCAACCCCGTTCGCCTACGAGACTGGATATCATCGCCCAAATCGACCGGTTATGAAGCGCTCCATATTACCGTTATGGGACCTAAGGGAAAATGGGTAGAAGTACAGATACGCAGTGAGCGCATGCATGAAATCGCCGAAAAGGGATATGCGGCGCATTTTAAATACAAACATGGCGATCAAAAAGAACAAGGTATCGAAATATGGTTGAACCGTTTACAGGAAGCTCTGGAAAACCCCAATACCAATGCTGTAGACTTCGTTGAGGAGTTTAAACTAAACCTTTACGCAAAAGAAATCTTCGTTTTCACCCCAAATGGGGAGTTGAAATCATTACCAAAAGGTGCCACTCCCCTAGACTTTGCCTTTAATATACATACTGAAGTGGGTATGCATACGAGAGGTGCCAAAGTGAACGGAAAATTGGTACCGCTCAACACCGCTTTGAGCAGTGGGGATCAGGTAGAAATCATCACCTCTGAACAAGCAAAACCCAATCAGAATTGGTTAGATTACGCTACTACGGCACGAGCGCGCTCCAAAATAAAATCCTCTCTGAGAGAAGAACAAAAGAGCATAGCGCTTGAAGGAAAGGAAGTACTTCGCAGGAAACTCAAGAGCCAAAAAATCACGCTGAACGAGGATACGGTGAATAAAATGGTGTCTTACTTTAAGCTGAAGACCAGCCTAGACCTGTTTTACAGAGTGGGCATTGGTGCGATCGACAACCAAATGATCAAGGATTTTGCGTCTTCATATAGCAATGCCTTTATTAATTTCTTTAAGAATAAAATTCGCAGGAACCCCGCTCCAGAAGATGTCAACAAAGAAGAAATTACCTCTAAATACGATTTGTTGGTATTTGGAAAAGAGGAGGAAAAATTGGATTACAAACTTTCCCAATGTTGCAACCCCATCCCGGGAGACGAAGTATTTGGTTTTGTTAGTGTTTCGGAAGGTATTAAAGTACACAAGAAAAACTGCCCCAATGCCATCTCACTGCAAAGTAATTATGCCTATCGTATTATTGCGGCTAAATGGATCGACTCTTCACAAGAGGAGTTCAAATCCGATATTCGACTCACCGGAATCGACAACCTTGGTCTTGTTAGCGAGATTACGGAAGTTATCTCTGGCAACATGCATGTAAATATGCGTAATTTGAACTTTAGCACCGACGGCGGTACCTTTACGGGCAGCATCACAGTGGTCGTAAAAAATAAGGGGATCCTAAAAAAACTAATGGAAAACCTCAAGCAAATAGACGGTATCGAAAAAGTTACCAGAGTGTAATTAGAACCGGTCAGAACATACTGAACGACTTCAAGGCAAGCACTATTCAGAAGATGTTCATTAGTTACCCAAAATGCGTTGCCGAAAGGATTTCACTAATCAAAATTTAACTGTACATTTGCGAATTGATGTAGCGATAGTAAGTCATGGCAAGCACAAAAAATCAAGAAATCGTTAAGAATGTATTCACCTCTTTCCTAGAGGATAACGGCCATAGGAAAACACCCGAGCGATACGCAATACTTCAAGAAATCTACGAAAGTGATGACCACTTCGATATCGAATCGTTGTACATCAACATGAAGAACAAAAATTATAGGGTAAGCCGGGCCACTTTGTACAACACTATTGAATTGTTATTGGAATGTAAACTGGTTCGAAAACATCAATTTGGAAAAAATCAGGCCCAATACGAAAAGTCCTATTTCGATCGTCAACATGATCATGTCATATTGACCGACACGGGTGAAGTAGTCGAATTTTGTGATCCCCGTATTCAATCCATCAAAAAAACCATCGAAGAGGTGTTCGATATAAAAATCAATAACCACTCCCTTTACTTTTATGGTACCAGAAATAAGGAAGAAGAAAAAGAAAGGGAAGCATAGCATACAAAACAACTAACCAAAAAAGAAGCACTTTATAATGGCGGTAGACTTACTACTAGGATTACAATGGGGAGACGAAGGAAAAGGAAAAATCGTTGACGTACTGACCAATAATTATGACATTATTGCACGGTTTCAAGGGGGGCCAAACGCGGGGCATACCTTGGAATTCGATGGAATAAAACACGTACTGCACACCATACCATCGGGAATTTTTCATAAGAACGCTATCAACGTGGTCGGTAACGGGGTAGTGATCGATCCCGTAATCTTCAAAAAAGAACTGGATAATCTTCAAAAGTTCAACCTCGATATTCACTCGAAATTATTGATTTCAAGAAAAGCCCATTTAATTTTACCTACCCATCGCTTGTTGGATGCAGCCTCCGAAGCCTCAAAGGGAAAGGCAAAAATAGGCTCTACCCTAAAAGGAATAGGCCCTACATACATGGACAAAACAGGGCGAAACGGTATCCGCGTAGGTGACCTCGAAATGAGCGATTGGGAAGAAAAGTATCGCTCATTGGCCGACAAACACGAATCAATGATCGCCTATTACGATGTGCAGCTCGATTATGACCTGAAAGATTTGGAAGATGATTTTTTTGAAGCGGTCGAAGAACTCAAAAAATTAACCTTTATCGATAGCGAGGAATACCTATACCAAGCACAAAAGGACGGAAAGAAAATTTTGGCCGAGGGCGCTCAAGGCTCTTTGTTGGATATCGATTTTGGCACCTACCCCTATGTAACCTCTAGCAATACTACGGCCGCAGGGGCCTGTACAGGTCTTGGAGTGGCACCTAACCAGATTGGTGAAGTATTTGGAATTTTTAAGGCCTATGCTACACGGGTCGGAAGCGGTCCTTTTCCCACCGAATTATTCGATGCCGATGGCGAAACCATGGGTCGTGTCGGAAACGAATTTGGTGCAACCACCGGTAGACCAAGACGTTGTGGTTGGCTTGATCTCGTAGCTCTTAAATATGCCGTTCAGGTCAATGGCGTTACGGCCCTGATGATGATGAAAGGTGATGTATTGAGCGGATTTGAACAACTAAAGGTCTGTACTTCGTACAACTACAAAGGGGATATCATCACCCACCTTCCTTACAATATCGACCCTGAAAATATAACACCGATATACACCGAAATGGAAGGATGGGCGCAAGACTTAACGAAAATGGATAGTCCTGATCAGTTCCCAAAGAATTTGAACGATTATATACATTTCTTGGAAAAAGAACTGGGAGTTCCCATCAAAATTGTATCTGTAGGACCCGATCGTACACAGACCATCCACCGATAAAAAAAGCCACTTTCGAGTGGCTTTTTTATTTCCTATATTTAGCGGATACTTCGAAACCAAACTTCCATGAAATTATTTCCATCACAGACCATCTACCTATGCCTTTTGCTTTTGGTAATTGCCAGTTGCAATAAGAACAAAGAGGGCTTCATTGATATCCAAAAAGGAAACCGTATTATACTTTTAGGTAACAACTTGGGCTCCCGAATGGGCAACTATGGCCTTTTTGAAACCGAGTTGCATGCGCGTTATCCACAATCCGAACTATTTATCAGAAATATGTGCGACGGGGGTGACACCCCAGGCTTTCGACCTCATTCGGGACGTATGGACCCCTGGGCCTTTGAAGGTGCTGAGCAGTTTCAGAACGAATTGGCCAAAAATTCAGGAAGCGAAGGCGTTTTCGAAAAGCCTGATGAATGGCTTCACAGATTGTCTACTGACATCATCATTGCCTTTTTTGGGTACAACGAATCCTTTGAAGGTACTGATGGACTGGATGACTTCAAAAAAGAGCTGACTGCTTTTATAGAACATACCCTGTCCCAAAAATACAATGATTCCACACCCCCGAAGTTGGTATTGGTGTCCCCTATCGCCTATGAAAATCTTTCAGAAACAAAAGACCTACCCGAAGGCATAGAGGAAAACAAGAATTTAAAGCTGTATACCCAGGCGATGGCCGAAGTCAGCAAAAAACACCAAATACCTTTCGTAGATGTGTTTGAAACCTCACAACAGTGGTATGCTGAAAACGGTCCGCTTACCATCGATGGTTTTCAATTAAATGCAACGGGGTATGAAAAACTTTCAAAACTGTTGGCCGATATTGTTTTTGGGGAAAGCTTAATCGATAAAACTATAGATAAGAAGCTTTTGACTGAAGCGGTTCAAGACAAAAATTTTTACTGGCAAAACGATTATAAAATTCCGAATGGCGTGCATGTCTTCGGCCGAAGACACGCCCCTTATGGTCCGGACAACTATCCGTACGAACTACAGAAAATAAGGGAAATGACCACCATCAGGGATACCATGATCTGGTCGATCGCGCAAGGAAGGGAATACGATCTGGTCGGGGCCGATGCCAACACCACTGCACTACCTCCCGTAGCGACCAATTACAAAATGGGAGATACCGAAGACCCTGCCAACTACTTATATGGGGAAGATGCCCTAAAAACGTTTCAACTACCCCAAGGATATCAAATAGAACTCTTTGCCTCGGAGAAAGAATTTCCCGATTTGGCCAATCCCGTACAGCTATCTTTTGACAACAGGGGGCGACTCTGGGTGGCCGTAATGCCTTCTTATCCACATTACAGACCTGGAGACCCAAAGCCTAATGACAAGCTGCTTATCCTAGAAGATACCGATGGTGATGGAAAAGCCGATAAGCAGACTACCTTTTTAGACCAATTACATCTTCCGATCGGTTTTGAGTTCGCCCCGGAAGGCGTTTATGTAAGTCAAGGTACCAATTTAAAATTATACACCGATACCGATGGGGATGACAAAGCCGATAAGGAGGAAATTATACTGAGTGGATTCGATGACCACGACACGCATCATGCCATTTCTGCGTTTTGTGCGGATCCCTCGGGGGCCTTTTACATGGCAGAAGGCGTGTTTTTACATACCAATGTGGAAACCCCGTACGGCCCCGTACGTGCCACAAATGGTGGTTTTTATCGGTATAGCCCGCAAAGAAGCAGATTAGAGCGTGTAGCACAGGTAAGTATTCCAAACCCATGGGGAATTGCATTTGATGCCTGGGGACAGGATTTCTTTATTGAGACATCAGGAACCAAAATGCATTGGATGATGCCCAGTACCCTTAATCCCATTTATGGTATAGCCTCCCCCCTGACCGAAGACCTTATTGAAAAAGACCATCGTGTACGACCTACCTCCGGACTCGAATTCGTATCGAGCGGCCATTTTCCCGATGACGTGCAGGGCGACATACTCCTAGGAAACACCATTGGTTTTTTGGGGCTAAAACAGCATCAAGTAGCCGAAGACGGTACCGGTTTCAAAACGAGTCACCGACAGGATCTGCTGACCAGTTCCGACCCTAATTTCCGTCCTGTAGATATCGAATTTGCTCCAGATGGTTCGCTTTACATGGTAGACTGGCACAATGTGTTGGTCGGGCATATGCAACACAATGCCCGGGACCCGCTAAGGGACCACGTGCACGGCCGTATTTATCGAATCACCTACCCTTCCCGCCCATTGGTAGTACCTCCAAAGGTAGCGAGTGCCAGTATCGATGAGCTCTTGGGCAATTTAAAACTTCCCGAATACCGCAGTCGGTATCGTAGCCGACGTGAGCTGCGCGGAAGGGATAAAGAAACGGTTTCGGGCAAATTAAAAGAATGGGTCGCTTCATTGGATGCTTCGGATACCAAGTATGAACATTATTTGCTGGAAGCGCTCTGGGTATCGTGGGGACTGAATGAAATAGATGCCGATTTGTTAAACTCGTTGCTTTCTGCAAAAGACCACCGCGCTCGGGCCGCCGCCGTTCGAGTACTACGGTATATGGGGCATCAAATTGAAAATCACAACGAATTGATGCAGTTGGCCGCCGATGACCCGCACGGTCGCGTACGGCTAGAGGCAATCGTAGCCGCTTCATGGTTAGCGCCTGAAATCGGTAAAAAAGTATTGGATGTGGCGCAAAAACATCCCCTAGATCGTTGGATGAAAGACTCCTATGACTTTGCCCGTACAAGGCTTTCGGGAGTATTCAAGGAAAAAGATCCGGATATGGCCATCGCCTCCCATTTAAAGGGAGACGATTTTGAACGCTTCAAGCAAGGCAAAAAAATCTACGAAACCGAAGGTTACTGCATTACCTGCCATCAAGAAAATGGCGGAGGATTACAGGCCGGTGGTTACCCGACCTTGGTAGATCAAAACTGGGTCCTCGGCAGTGAAGAACGCCTGATCAAGTTAACCTTGAACGGCCTCTACGGCCCCATGAACGTTATGGGCATCCACTACGAAGGGCAAGTGCCCATGCTGGCCTTCCGTGATATCCTGAAAGACGAGGAAATCGCAGCGGTACTCACCTATGTTCGTAATGCCTTTGGCAACAAAGCCTCTGTGATAGCACCTGAAACCGTCAAAAAAATACGGAAAGCCACCGAAGACAAAGAGGGCTTTTGGACTCCCGACGAATTACTAAAACTACACCCCGATGAATAGCACCTATCAAAAATTTAGTATTCTTACCATTAGGCATCTATGGCAGTTACCGCTCGTTGTTGTATTGATTTGCGTCGGTTTCTTTTCCTCATGCGGTGATAAAAAGGACAAAAAAGCACCTACCATGGAATCGACCTCGGCCAAAGCGTTGGAGGAGCTGCAAGTCCCCCACATTGTTTTTGTAACGGGAGACGAGGAATACCGATCGGAAGAATCAATGCCTATGTTGGCCAAACTCGTTAAACGTGAACTGGGGGCACAAGTAACCATTTGTTATGCGGTAGACTCAGCAGGTTTCATCGCCCCGAACAGAACAGATCATATCGAGGGGTTGGAAGCTCTTGAAACTGCCGACCTCATGGTCATCTTCACCCGTTTTCGAACGCTTCCGGCCAATGAACGCAAATACATTACCGACTTTGCCGAATCCGGAAAACCAATGGTAGGTTTTCGAACGGCGACCCATGCATTCAAATATGAAAACGATTCGATCCTCCTTTATTGGAACGATGAGTGGCCCACCAAGGTATTCGGTCAACAATGGATTACCCATCACGGCCATTTCGATGATGGAGCACATCCTTTGACACAGGTGAATCTTATAGACAGTGTAGAACACCCTATTTTAAATGGTTTCGAGCCCGTACAAACATATTCTTGGCTCTATCATGTAGATGGCGGGGATTGGGAATTGTACGGCGATAGCACTCCCTTGTTGCAAGGGACTTCCTTAAAATCAAAACATGAAATGGAAGGGCGGCTCGACGAGTTTCCGATAACCAACCCGGTTGCTTGGACTAAAAGTTACACTGGTAACTCCGGTAAAAAAGCAAGAGTGTTCTTCACCACCTTGGGGCACCCTTACGACTTTAAGCTTCCCGAAGTACGCAAACTGGCACTAAATGGTATCTTTTGGGCTATGGGAAAAGAAACAAACATTCCCAAAGATGGAACCAACGTAACACTTGATGCACCCTACGAACCGAACAATTCGGGTTTTGGGGAACGCTACAAAAAAGGACAAAGTCCCAAACAAATTGACTGATATCATTTGAACTTTGAAGCAGGGACAGTGTTATAAGCCAAACATATGCTCCTAAAACTATGCTAAACTATAAACTACTGCTTCAAAAAATCCTATTTTTGGTCAAAATTTTCAGGATTGAAAACAACACATATCCTTCTCACCCTCCTTATAATCAACGGTATTTGTTGGGCTCAGGAACCACCTGAACAGGAAGTAGACACCACAGAGATCAGAGTGGTCTATGGAGCAAACTTTACCAAAGATGAAGAACAGTTCCCAGGGGCCTTTATTTTCAGTAAAGATGAAAAACAAGTACAGTTTCAGCATCAGGGAGCCGACCTATGGTGCGATATCGCCATTCACTATCAAAAAGAGAATCAACTACGTGCCATAGGCAATGTACGTTTACAACAGGGTGATTCGGTTGAATTGACCAGTGGTAATATTGATTATGATGGAGAGATACAACTTGCCAAAGCCTACAAAGAGGTCATTTTAAAAAATAAAACAATGACCATTACGACCGATACCTTATATTTTGATAGGGAAAAACAGGAATCCTATTATCAGGATTTCGGTACAGTGGTCGATTCGACCAACACCCTGACCAGTGAAATCGGGCGTTATTTCATGGAGATAAAAAAAGCACAGTTCCTGGATAGCGTGCATATTGACAATCCAGACTTTACATTGGATTCGGAACAGCTCGACTATTACACCAATTCTAAAAATGCCTATATGTATGGTCCATCGACCATTATTGGTGATGCGTACAAAATGTATTGTGAACGCGGCTTTTACGACACCAATATTGAAAGTGGATATGGCATCAAAAATACCCGGATCGACTACAACAACCGTATTATTGAAGGGGATAGCGTCTATTTCGATAAAGTAACGGAATTCGCATCGGCCACCAACAACATCACAGTGACCGATACGATCAATAACGGTGTGATCAAAGCCCATTATGCAGAGGTGTATAAAGCAAAAGATTCCGTTTTTGCAACCAAAAGGGCAGTGTCGATCAGTTTGGTAGAATTAGATTCACTCTATGTGCACGGCGACACGCTTATGGTCACCGGCAAACCCGAGCAACGAATTTTGCGGGCTTTTCGAAACGCTAAATTTTATAAGACCGATCTCAGCGGCAAATGCGATTCCATACATTCCAAACAACAAACGGGAGTAACACAGCTGATTCGGAACCCTGTTATTTGGAATGGGGAAAACCAAATGACAGGTGATAGCATTCACCTGCTTTCGAACTTAAAAACTGAAAAGCTCGACTCGTTAAAAGTGTTGGAGAATGCCTTTATCATCTCTCAAGATACCATTGGAAAATTAGGCTACAACCAAGCCAAAGGCAAAGACCTTTTTGGAAAATTTATCGACAATGAACTTAAATACATTGATTTGGTCAAAAATACCGAAGTCATTTACTATATGTATGACGAGCTCGATTTAATAGGTGTCGATAAAACCATCTGCAGCAAGATCAATATTGTAATGGCGAATAACGACGTACAAGATTTAACATTCATTACCAATCCCGAGGGAGAGATAACACCGCAAGAACAGTTGCCAGAGGCAAATCCGAAACTAAAGGGTTTTGTTTGGCGGGGAGATGAGCGTATCCTAACAAAAGATGATATTTTCGATGAGGACGATAACAATATTGAACTAGTAATCATCAATGGGGTAAATAATCCGATCGATACCGATGCCGAGGAAGAAGAACGCCTTCTGAACGAAAATGACCCCGTTAACAATATCACCCCGGAAGCACCAAAAGAACCGGACAGAAAATCAAAATTCCCGACAAAGAAGATCAAGATTTCTAAATCGGACCAAAAGATTTCCGGCAAAGCTTCCGCCAAAGCGCTGCCGAAAAAGGAAAACTAAGGATAGTCACTTGCTTAAGAAGGATTTTTTCACATATCAGGCCCAGACCACCCCACATCCTTTGGCGATGGAAATATCGCATGCCGCTGGTAGTTATATTTATGATACCGATGGCAAAGCCCATCTTGATTTTGTGGCGGGCGTTTCTGCCTGTAGTTTGGGGCACTGTCACACAGCGGTAGTCAAAGCTATTCAACAACAGACCGAACGCTACATGCACGTAATGGTCTATGGAGAATATGTACAAGAACCAGCGGTAGCATATACCAGACTATTGGCTTCGCTATTGCCGGCGCCCCTGAAGACCACCTATCTGGTAAATTCAGGAACAGAGGCTATTGAAGGTGCCCTTAAATTGGCAAGACGTTACACAGGTCGTTCCGAGCTTATTGCCGCCCATAGTTCGTACCATGGAAATACGATGGGTAGTTTAAGCGTAACCGACTATGAAGCCCGAAAAAGTGTATTTAGACCGTTGATACCCGACGTGCGTTTTATTCATTTTAACGCCCCAATCGCTTTAGACAGTATTACGACCAGGACCGCTGCTGTGATTCTGGAGACCATTCAAGGGGGAGCGGGTTTCATTGTTCCCAAAGAAGACTACTTAAAGAAAGTGCGTGAACGGTGTAGCGAAGTGGGAGCACTTTTAATATTAGATGAGATACAACCCGGTTTTGGCCGTACCGGGAAGCTTTTTGCCTTTGAACACTATGAATGCGTGCCCGATATTCTGGTGATGGGCAAGGGTATGGCCTCCGGGATGCCGGTCGGTGCCTTTACGGCCTCAAAAGAAATAATGGCCAGCCTTCAAGACCGTCCCCAATTAGGTCATATCACCACTTTTGGGGGTAACCCGGTAATCGCTGCGGCCAGTTTGGCTACTTTGAAAACGTTGACCAAAACACGGCTCATCCCCCAGACTTTGGAAAAGGAAAAACTCTTCCGAAAGTTGCTACAACATAATGCGATAACCGAAATACGCGGTAAGGGACTCATGCTCGCACTGATTCTGAAAACGCCGAAAATGGCCGATTATCTGATACTGGAATGTGCAAAAAAAGGCTTGATCTTATTCTGGCTATTGTTTGAACCAAAGGCGGTGAGAATCTCGCCCCCCCTTACAATTACGGAGAATGAGATAGAAAAAGGGTGTCAAATACTGTTAGAAGTTTTAACGGAATACAAGCAATAAACTGTTAACTAATTTGTTAATAATATAGCCCAAATCGGGGGTTGAAAATACGTTCAAAAGACTATTTTTAATTCCATAGTTTAACCAAAACGTTCCTATGGCATATCAATCAGAGGAGAGACCTGGCGAATCCATTACCAAGTTCGAATCCATGCTCAAGACCGATGACATCTACTTCTTTGATGCTGAGGACTTTGAGGAAATTATTCATTACTACCTGAACCACGGGAAAATCGCCTTGGCCAAAAAGGCCATAAAGATTGGATTGCAACAACACCCTGCCGCTATTGAATTAAAGTTATTGGATGTAGAGGTCCTGGTATTCGAGAACAATCTGGAAGTAGCAGAACGAATTCTAGACGAGCTACAACTATTGGACAGTAATAACGAGGAAATCTACATACAGCGGGCCAATATTTATTCTAAAAAAGACAATCACGAAGCAGCTGTTGCACTACTTCAGGAAGCGCTGCAATTGACCAAGGACAGTTTCGATATTCATTCACTTTTGGGAATGGAGTACCTATTCATGGACGATTTTAAATTGGCCAAGGATAATTTTATGAAATGTGTCTCATTCGATGAGCAAGACTATTCCTCTTTGTATAACGTCATCTATTGTTTTGAGTTTTTGGAAGATTACGATGGGGCCATTCATTATCTCAACGATTATCTTGATAGAAACCCCTACTGCGAGGTAGCCTGGCATCAACTCGGCAAGCAGTACTATACCAAAAAAATGTATCCTGAGGCGTTGACTGCTTTTGACTTTGCCATTATCTCCGACGATACTTTTATCGGTGCCTATTTTGAAAAGGGGAAGGTATTGGAAAAACTGGGTAAGTATGCAGAAGCCATCGATAACTACGAAACCACCCTAAAATTGGAAGACCCTACATCGCATGCCTATTTGCGTATAGGTCGGTGCTATGAAAAACAGGGGAATGATGAAATGGCCAAATACCACTATTACAAAACGGTTCACGAAGATCCGCTATTGGATAAAGGCTGGCTGGTCATTACTGAGTTCTATTGTAAAAAGGAGGATTACAAAAAAGCATTGTATTACATTAACAAAGCTCTGAATATTGACGGTGACAACCCAAGTTATTGGAAAAAATGCGGTAAAATACACGCCGCCCTCCAAGACTATGACAACGCTGATTTCTCGTACAAACATGCCATCGACCTAGGTAATTATGAAATGGATACATGGCTTAGCTGGGCTTCGGTGGCGGTATTGGACCATCGTTTGAACGATGCTCTTGAAATCGTATCCCAAGGTCAAGAGTTCTATCCTGACCGCGCCGAACTATCCTATAAAAAAGCTGGTATTTATTTATTAAAGGAAGACCATATCAACGGTAGAATAGCCCTCATGAAGGGTTTGAAACAAGGGTTAGAGGTATTTGAACAGTTTAATGAGGAGTTTCCGCAATACGCCACGGCTACTTGGGTGCTAGAACTTGTTTCGGCCTCAAAGAAAACATCCCGTTCGTAGATTTTCCATTTGTAAACCCAGCCCCGAAATATCCAGCTAAGCACTTCAAGGATATTTCTTGAAAGAAATTTCCCAACTATCGGCTAAAGTTAAATTTTGTTGCTTTATTTGTTGCCGTAAAATAGCATTGCATCCCAATTTATGAAGTCTAGAAACCCATTACAGCTTTTGTTTATTGTCCTAAAAGGTATGGCCATGGGGATTGCCGAACTCGTTCCCGGTGTTTCAGGCGGAACCATCGCCTTCGTTGCAGGTATTTATGAAGAATTGATTTCCTCAATAAACAAAGTAAACCTCAAAACCCTACGGCTTTGGCGTGAGAAAGGATTTAAGGAGTTTTGGAACGAACTAAACGGTACATTCCTAATTACCTTATTGCTGGGTATGGCTATCAGCATCTTTTCCTTTTCAAAGTTGATCAGTTGGCTGCTCGAAAATGAGCCCATTCCCTTATGGTCATTCTTTTTCGGACTGGTACTGGCCAGTGTCATTTTTGTTGGGAAAGCCATTGGCAAATGGAACGTTGTTACCGTTGTGTTATTACTGATTGGAGCAACGGTCGCATACTATATCACCACCTTGCCGCCCTCGGCCAATACAGATAGTTTACCATTTCTGTTTTTTTCAGGGGCCCTGGCAATATGTGCCATGATTCTTCCAGGCATATCCGGTTCTTTTATTCTCGTCTTGTTAGGCTCATACAAGACGGTCTTGGACGCGGTAGACGAAAAAGACTTTAAAATATTATTGACGGTAGCCTTGGGTGCGCTATTCGGACTTTTAAGTTTCGCTAAATTGCTCAAATGGATGTTCGACCATCAAAAAAATATCATCTTGGCAGTACTCACTGGTTTCATTCTTGGCTCTTTGAATAAAATATGGCCATGGAAGCATGTACTGGAAACCAAGACTATTGGTAAAAAAGTCATTATAATCGATGAGAATATTTCCCCGATGTCATTCGAAGGGGAACCCCAAATAGCCTATGCAATAGTTGCGGCCCTCATCGGTTTTTCCCTTATTTTTATGCTTGAAAAAGTGGCTTCCAAAAAACAGTAGGCTTTCATGTATGAATCAAGAACCATCTTAGACAAGTTCTTTTTGGTTATTAAAGGGCTCTGTATGGGGGCGGCCAATAAGGTACCGGGAGTGTCGGGTGGTATCGTAGCCTTTGTAGGTGGTTTTTACGAAGAGTTCATTTATTCTTTGCAGAAGGTGAACATCAAAGCTTTTAAACTATTGTTCAACGGCAGGTTCAAAAGCTTTTATCGTTATGTAAACGGTTCGTTTCTTACCTTGTTGATTTTTGGAATGCTTGTCAGCTATTTTAGCGTTTCCAAGTTGCTCGACTACTTTTTGGAGCAGAAAGAACTATTTGTATGGGCGGCTTTTTTTGGTATGATTTTAGGATCTATTTACTATATAGGAAAGGATTTTGAACACTGGAACAAACGAACGATACCCGCTGGAATCATCGGCCTTGTCATCGGCATCTCCATCAGTTTTTTGAGTCCGGCCAAAGAGAACGACAACCTATTGTTCATTTTCCTTTGCGGCATGATCAGTGTTTCCGGGATGACCCTTCCAGGACTTTCAGGTTCTTTCATATTGATTCTTCTTGGAAACTATGTATTGTTACTAGTAGATTCGGTAAACGCGTTATACGACACTTTTGCCGAAATGGTGAAAGGTGACTTTAGCTTTGTTAAAAACAAGGTGCGGCTCAATACCCTTAAGATATTGGCCGTATTTACCGTGGGTTCTGCAACGGGCCTAGTAACCTTATCACATGTACTTTCCTATGTTCTTAAACATTACAAACACTTGACGACCGCAACCATCTTAGGGTTCATTACCGGTTCTCTAGGAGTGGTGTGGCCATGGAAAAAGACGATTTTTAAGACGACTGAAAATGGCACCGTTTTATTTGATTCGAATGGTAAGGAAATTATTGTCAACTATGAGCGCTACGTACCGGACTTTGCCAATGGGGAAACCTGGTGGGCCTTATTCTTCGTGTTCATAGGAATTGGAATTTTATTAGGATTGGACTGGTATGGAAAAAACAGAAAAAGCAAGGCATAGGTTTGGATTGATTGGGCGGGATATTGGCTATTCGTTCTCGAGAGGTTATTTTACCGAAAAGTTCCATGCGCTGGGGCTTACCGACCATTCCTATGAAAACTTTGACCTCGCGGAAATTACTGATTTTCCAGAACTGATCGGCATAACAAAAGACATCAAAGGTTTTAATGTCACCATTCCTTACAAAGAGGCTATCCTCCCCTATCTTACAAAAATAGATGACGAAGCTCAAAAAATCGGAGCTGTTAATACTATCAAAGTCGAGGGCAGTACGCTTACAGGCTATAATACAGACGTATATGGTTTTCAAAAATCATTGGAACCTATGCTTAATGAAACCCATAAGAACGCTTTGATATTGGGCACTGGGGGCGCCTCGAAAGCGGTTGCCTACGTTTTTGATAAGTTGGGCATCAACTATCACCAGGTATCAAGAAGACCCAAGACCGGCCAACTTGCTTATGCAGGGTTAACCTACGACATTTTACAAAGCCATCCGATAGTGGTAAATGCCACTCCTTTGGGCACCCATCCCAACGTTGACGAAAAACCTCCTTTACCCTATGAATCCCTAACTGATCGACATTTGCTTTTTGACCTGATCTACAATCCGTCGAAAACAGCTTTTCTAAAAGAAGGTGAGCAACGCGGTGCAGCTATTCAAAATGGACTTCGAATGCTGGAACTACAGGCGGAAAAAGCTTGGGAGTTATGGACGAGTGATTAAGGGAAAAAGTTCAAGCGCCTAAGCAAAAGCGTTCTTATAAAATTCAAATACAAGTATCAAGTTCAGGTGAATATAGGGGCGAAGCGGCCGATGCCGCAAAAGCCCAAAGATTCAACATGGGTGGTGTGTCAGCGTCTCAAAAGGTGCTGACAAATCAACATTATATTGTCTTCCCTAGCCTGCTGAAGACCCTACCACCTTTTCACACAAGCTTTCTTCTCACACATTTTTTGTAAAAATAATGTTTGCTACAAGGTCAAATCATCAGCACAAAAAGCACCCTGAACCTTTAGCTTTGAACAATATTGCTTCCGTTACTGACTACAACAACCAACACAAAAAGACTTTTACATAAACTTTGCCATTCAATGGGTTGTTACTATCTTACGTTAGGTTTAGCGCTAACCGGAAAACACAGAGAAAATGCCAGAAGAGAAAAATCAGGAAAGGAAGGAAACCACGGTGGGGAATGGGGAACAGCCTGTAGCGCCCAATACGGAAACAGCGGCCATGGAACAAGCTGAAAATGAATTCGATACCGCTCAAGAAGACACGCACGAAACACCAGAAACTGCCGATGTAGCTGCAGCATCTTCCGATGATGTAGCCACAAAGGAATCGCCCTTGGGCATCACATCGGAATCGGAAGGAAATAGTGAAATAGCTAATGAAGAATCTTCCGATACCGAAAAAAAAACGGAAGTTGTCGCAGCCAAAAAGGATAGTACCGATGACACTGAAGAGGACGCTGTACTTTCTGAAATCGAAAAGGAAAATGCCGAGGATGCCGAGGATAATGAAAACGAACACCGACATCGTATCCCGATTTTGGATTACCATGCCATGTCAATGGAAAATTTGGTGGGGGAACTTCAACGACTGGTACGAAATGAAAAGGTACAGGCAATAAAAAAGCATGTAGACGGCATTAAGTACGAGTTCGACCTCAAGTTTCAGGAATTCATCGACGGAAAAAAAGAGGAATTCGTCGCCAGTGGCGGTAATGAAATTGATTTCAAATACAATTCAGTTACCAAAAGGCAGTTCAACGAAGTGTTTTCGGATTATCGCGAAAAGCGAAACCAGTATTATAAAAATCTGGAGAATACCTTAAAGGACAATCTCGCAAAACGACTCGAAATCATCGAAGAGCTTAAGGGATTGGTCAATGTAGAGGAAGATATCAATACCACCTATGCGAACTTTAAGGACATTCAAGAACGATGGCGTAATGCCGGACCGGTTCCTCGAACCCAATACAATGATGTGTGGCGTACCTACCACCACCACATGGAAATCTTTTATGATTTTCTTCATCTGAATCGAGAGTTACGAGATCTCGATTTTAAACACAACTTAGAAGAAAAGACCAAATTGGCTGAACGTGCAGAGGCACTCGCGAACGAAAAGGATCTTGGAAAAGCCTTTCGGGAACTACAGATGCTGCACAAGGTTTGGAAAGAAGATGTAGGGCCTGTGGATCGTGAACATCGAGATGCCATCTGGGAACGTTTTAGCAATGCTACCAAAGTATTACATCAACGTAGACAAGAGCATCAAAAAGAGTTAGAAAAAAGTTACGAGGCCAATCTGCTGAGAAAAAATGAGATTATTGGGCAGATTCAACAAATTGCCCTGAGCGTAGCCAACAACCATAGGGCACTGCAACAACAGATCAAAGAAATTGCTGCACTGAGAGACGCTTTTTTCAAAGCGGGCAAGGTACCACAACACGCAAACGAGGCCACTTGGGCCTCCTTCAAAGAAACGGTACGCAGCTTTAACCATGGGAAGAACGCCTTTTATAAAAACCTTAAAAAAGAGCAGCAACACAACCTTGAAAAGAAGAGGGGGTTATTGGCGATTGCAAACCAGTTTAAAGACAGCGAAGATTGGGATACTGCGACCCAAGAGATGAAGCGCATACAGAACGAATGGAAAAAAATAGGCCATGTGCCGCGAAAATATTCCGATAGCATTTGGAAGGATTTTAAAAATGCATGTAACCATTATTTCGACCGGCTTCATGCACGAAAGAACAGTGCACATAAAAAAGAAGGAGAAAATCTGGCTAAAAAGACCGCATGTCTTGAGCGATTACGGGCATTTGAATTAAGTGGCGACCGTACAAAAGACCTCGAAATCGTAAAAGCATTTATAACCGAGTGGAAGGAGTATGGCCGCGTTCCCTTCAAACAAAAGAATATTGATCAAAAGTTTCACAAAATCCTAGATGCACTTTTCAAGAAAATTGGTCTAAGCAAACAGGAAGCAGCTCTTTTACAGTATGGAGACAAAATACAGCAATTGGCCAAATCGAACGACCAAGAGCGCGCCATTGGAAACGAACGACAGTTTATCCGAAAGAAAATAACGGAGAGCAAGAACGAGATTCGCCAGCTGGAAAATAACTTACAGTTTTTTTCGAACGCATCGGAAGACAATCCCTTGGTCAAAGAGGTTATTAAAAACATCGATAGTCATAAAACCGCTCTGGAAACCTGGCAGGAGAAACTAAAAAAGCTCAATATCATGCAACACCAGCTCCAGCGAGCCGAAGAAGCGGGTGATTCGGAAGCTAAAGATGCGGCTTCGGAGGAGGAATAGGGAACATCGTTGCACTACGGCACCTCTCTCATATTTTCATGATTATCCGAGGTTAGACTTGGATACTATTGCATTTTTTCGAAAAATGATTTAAGTCATTGAATCGTTAAGAGTCTTTCTTTAATTTAGCCCTATCGTTCGTAGTAAACGGTTCTTTAGCATAGTAATGTAAATGGTTCTTACCGCTGCGAGGGGGTACGAACACTACATATGGGAATGACGATATCTGTGCCTCATTTAACCTATGGGCCTTGGTAGCAATGCAATCGCTTAAAGGATGAATGAAAAGCATCGATGGACTTAATCTCATATGGGAAACAGGAGGCTTCGGCTTCCTGTTTCTTTTTTGTGCAAACCTATAATGTTGTCCGCCGCAGTGCATATCAATGATTTCAAAATAGCCCATGGCCATATTTAATTGTTAACGTAACCTAAACTTCATATTTATTCCATAAATCTTTGCTTAACTTTCGCAATATAAAATCACTCTCCAAGATTAAATGAGTAAAGCTATTTATATTGCCACTACGGAGCCCAATAGTGGTAAATCGATTGTCTCTTTGGGCTTAATGCATCTTTTATTGGGAAAAACGGCCAAGGTAGGTTATTTCAGGCCCATTATCGATGACTATTCCAATGGTGATTTAGACAACCATATCCATACCATACTTACTCATTTCGAAGTAGATATGCAGTTTGAAGATGCATATGCCTATACGCGAAGTGAGGTCATTCAAAAAAAGAATGCCGATAAGGACGATGAGATATTAGAGCACATTATCCACAAGTACAAGGCCGTTGAGGAGCAGTTCGATTTTGTGCTGGTCGAAGGAACCGATTTTTCAGGAGAGGGGGCCATCATTGAATGGGACATCAACGTAATCGTGGCAAAAAATTTGGGTATCCCGGCCGTTATTGTTGCTACCGGTACCGACAAAACCTTGGAAGAGTTGGTCAGCAATCTCTACATGGCTTATGATTCGTTCAAAGAACAAGGGGTCGAGGTACTAGTGACCGTCGCCAATAAAATACAGCCAGAGAATCATCAATTGGTAGTTACAGGGCTCCGTGAAAAACTACCCAAAAGTGTTTTGGTAGGAGCTATCCCCGTAAACCCCGTTCTGGGGAGCCCTACCGTAAAAGAGATTACAGATGCACTTGAGGCCAACGTACTTTTTGGTGGATCGTTTCTTAACAATCAGGTCGGTGGCTTTGGAGTGGGCGCCATGCAGTTACGCAACTATCTCACCCATTTGAAAAAAGATACATTGGTCATTACTCCCGGCGATCGCGCTGATATTATTCTCGGCGCTTTACAAGCGAATATATCGGCCAACTACCCCAACCTGTCTGGTATTGTGCTTACCGGTGGATTGGTACCCGAGGAGCCCATTATTAAACTGATCGAAGGTCTTTCGGATATCATCCCTATTCTTTCGGTACATGGCGGCACCTTTTCGGTTACCAACCGTATTGGGGCCATACGCCCAAGAATATATGCTGAAAACACGCAAAAAATCACCACTTCCATACAGGATTTCGATAAGTACGTTCCTTTAAATGGTCTGGCCGAACAACTCATCACCTTTAAGGCAAGGGGGATAACGCCGCGCATGTTCCAATATCATTTATTGAAGCGGGCCAAATCGGCCAAAAAACATATCGTGTTGCCCGAGGGCTTGGACGAACGTATTCTCATTGCTACTAAGAAGTTGATAGATAGCGAAGCCGTAAGCATTACCCTTCTTGGCGATTCGGAACAAATCAAATCAAAGATCACCGAATTGGATATAGGGCTTGACCCTTCGACCATTCAAATCATAGACCCCAGAAATTCACCGCACTTTCTAGACTATGCCACTACCTTGTTTGAGCTACGCCAACATAAAAATGTGAACTTGGCCATGGCCAAGGATCTCATGCTGGATGTTTCATATTTCGGTACCATGATGGTTTACAAGGGACATGCCGATGGTATGGTATCCGGAGCGGTACATACCACGCAACATACCATACGCCCTGCCCTTCAGTTTATTAAGACCAAGCCTGAAGTATCTATCGTATCCTCTATCTTTTTTATGTGCCTTCCCGATCGGGTAACCGTCTTCGGGGATTGTGCCATTAATCCGAATCCTACCGCCGAACAGCTATCGGAAATTGCCATTTCCTCGGCAGATACCAGTGCAGCTTTTGGTATTGAACCCAGAATTGCCATGCTATCTTACTCCTCCGGTTCTTCCGGTTCCGGTGAAGACGTCGACAGGGTACGACAGGCAACGGAAATGGTGAAACAAAAACGACCCGACCTTAAGGTAGAAGGACCCATTCAATACGATGCAGCCGTAGATAGCAAGGTAGGAAAAAGTAAACTACCTAATTCGGAAGTTGCAGGTCAGGCAACCGTGTTTATCTTTCCCGACCTGAATACGGGAAATAATACATATAAGGCCGTGCAACGAGAAACCGGCGCTTTGGCCATTGGCCCCATGCTACAGGGACTCAAGAAGCCTGTGAACGACCTCAGCCGTGGTTGTACGGTAGAAGATGTTTTTAATACAGTGGTAATCACCGCTATTCAAGCAGAAGGATTTTAATCTTGTTACCCTATGTACATTCTTGTCATCAATAGCGGAAGTTCCTCTATCAAATACCAGCTTTTTGATATGCCCTCTGAACAAGTGGTTTGTTTTGGAGGTATTGAGCGAATCGGTTCAAAAGAAGCGGTTTTCAGCTATAATACAATTTCGGTTTCCATGACCGAAAATATGGAAATACAAACCCATAAAGCCGGACTCAAACAAATTGCAGAAAGGCTATTACATGTAGAGAAAGGCGTTATTGCCGATTCCGAAGAGGTCAAAGCCGTAGGGCATCGGGTCGTACATGGTGGAAATAGCTTTTCAAATACCACTGTCATCGATGCATTCGTCAAAGAAAAAATCAAAACCTTTTCTGCACTGGCGCCTCTTCACAACCCCGCTAATTTGGAAGGTATCGTACTGGCAGAAGTCTTGTTTCCGCATGCACTCCAAGTTGCGGTTTTTGACACCGCTTTCCACCAATCGATGCCTGAAAAAGCTCGAAAATATGCGATTCCGAAAGAACTGTTTACCAATCATAACATACAGGCCTACGGGTTTCATGGTACCAGTCATAAATATGTTACGGCCAAGACTTTGGAGCATCTAAAACTGGTAGGGTCAAAACTCATTACCATTCACCTTGGGAACGGGTGTAGTATCACGGCGGTTAAAAATGGTAAAAGCCTGGACCATAGTATGGGATTCGCCCCTTCCAACGGTTTGATCATGGGATCTAGGAGCGGGGATATCGACCACTCGATTATCTTTCATTTAGCAAACAAACTCGATTACGACCTTACAGAAATTGAAGCATTGCTTTTGAAGAAAAGTGGTTTGTTGGGACTTACCGGATACAATGATCTCAGGGATATACAGAAGGAAGCACAACAAGGAAATCCCGATTGCCGTTTAGCCCTTGAGATGGCCGCCTATCGTATCAAAAAATACATCGGGGCCTATGCCGCTGTGATGAACGGGCTCGATGGAATTGTATTCACTGCCGGTATTGGTGAAAACTCCGCAATTCTTCGAAAAATGATCTGTGAAGATTTAGATGTTTTTGGTATACGTTTGGATTCGGATAAGAATGATGCAAAATCGGATGGACTACGCGAAATTCAATCTGAATCGTCTCAGGTGAAAATTTTGGTCGTACCCACCAACGAAGAATTGGAGATTGCCAAGCAAGCCTTTGAACTGCACGCTTTGCTATAGGTGCTTATACAGTAAACCACCTCGGACCTTCGTCCACCGAAACGGCCTACATGAAGGCGGGCGGGCGTTGGAGCATTTAAATCTCGATTATATCGAGTGAATATGGTAGCGAACTATTTAAAATCGGCCACACGCCTTAATGCTTCCCTGTTCAATAGAACTATTCTTCTACCGTGATCGGTCGTAATAAGACCTTCTTCCTTGAAGTCTGACAGGGTTCGAATAGCCGTCTCGGTCGCCGTACCGATGATGCCTGCAAAATCTTCCCGTGGTATCCCGACCCCACCATTGATTTTATCCAAAATAATACCTTTCTCATATAATTCCAATAGCGCCTTTGCCGCCCTTTGTCGTACCGATGCGTAGGCCATATCGACCAAGTGTTCCTGCACATTGATCAAGTTATTCGAAAGCATGGCAAGAAACTTTTTGGACACCACTTGATTGCTATACAGTAGTTTTGTAAAACTATCTTTCGGAACGGCACACACTACCGCATCTTCCATTACGGTAGCAGTTTCAACGAAAGTGCCATTGCTGTTCAGTAAAGAGAGCTGTCCGACAAAATCACCGGCACTAAAAATCCCTGTAACAAATTCTTTGCCAGATTCAGTACCCTTATACGTTTTAATGGTGCCGCTCTCTATATAGTAGAGAAAGTGCGCGCCATCTCCTTCCCAAAAAAGAAAGTCATCTTTTTTATATTCCTTAGGGCCATATTCGTTAATGAGCTCTTCCAAATCCAAACGCCGGGAAGCTTCCTCTAGAAAGGTGGTAATGCCTTTAATATTCTTAATAATTTCCTTTTTAAGAAATTCATTCTTTTTAAGACGGCACTCAATGGCTTCTAAAAGCTCTTTTTCCTCAAAAGGTTTGGTTACATAATCATCGGCCCCTAAATTCATACCAAATCGCATATCGGACCTAGAAGTCTTAGCGGTCAAAAAAATAAAGGGAATTCCAGCAGTGTTATTGTTTTCCTGTAACACCTCTAGCACCTCATAGCCATCCATTCGGGGCATCATAATATCACATACTACTATATCCGGCACATGTTGTTTTGCCTTTTGCACACCACAAAAGCCATTTTCTGCCGTTACTACTTGATAGTTGGCCAGTTCTAAGATATCGGCGGTGTTTTCCCGTACATCTTTGTCATCTTCGATAAGTAGTACTTTTTTCATTGGTTATGTTGTTAAGGGTTGTTGTACTCGTAAAAACCGGTTTTTATCGATTTTGAATCCCTCAAACTACATTTGCATAGCTACATCTTCCTGAGAAAGAAAAAGCTATGCAGAAATCCAAATGCCTCATTAGTATTGTTCGGAAAGGTGTCGCAAATGGATAAGGAGGCAACGCCATAAAATAAAAAGAGGGAAATATACCTGTTTCGTGTTCCTAAGCCCATAGGTCATCGATTCTTGAACTCCAAAACCACCCATCTAAATACTCCTTCAAATGTAACCGTAGCCACTAACTTAAAAAATGATTTTGGTCAGCAGCAGCTTATTTGATACGACCATAGTATGAGTGGCTCAAAGAAAAATGAATCATGAATGCAAGCTTCGATTTCTGACCGAGGTCTTTTCAGGTTTAAAACCAAAAAAGCTTTTTTTGACCGTAAAGGCCATTAATCACCAATAACGAAATAGCACTCCGATTTTTTCTATTTCTATAAAGCGGTAATGCCCTTACAATCTACCTGAATACATGGACAACTTCAAGTTGAACTATAAGGGCATATCAAAAAATCTGTAGAGTACGGCATACGCCTACGATATCATGACTTTCTTAGGCGGTATCTTTTTAGCCTCCTCTTTCTTGACAAGATTAAAACTAAGGATACCATCTCTATACGCTGCCTTAATTTCTTCTTGCTTTACACTTTCAGGTAATTGCAATGAGCGTTCGAAAGAATTGTAGCTGAATTCTCTTCGAGTGTAGTTATCTTCTTCCTCCTCTTTGGAAACCTCTTTTTCAGCCGAGATATTCAAGCAACCATCTTCTATGGTCACTTCAAAATCTTTCTTATCGAAACCTGGAGCCGCCAGTTCAATTTCGAAATGGTCATCAGTTTCCTTGATGTTAAGTGCGGGCTCCCCGGTCTTACCGTTCCAAAAACGATCTGGCAACATATCACGGACCCATTTTCTATTATCAAAAAAATCGTCCATGTCAAAAAAATCTTGGGTAATCAAGTTCCCGAAAGGTCTTCTTTTAAATTTTACAAGTGACATAACTAAGTATTTTTAGGTTAAACATTTTCATTGCCTGAAAGTACCATCGGTATACCGTTTAAAAAATGATCTAGGTCAGTACGAGGGTACTTTTTGTCTGAAAAAGAACTATTGCATACCGCCAATCGCCCTACGCCATTCGCAAACTTGAATACACGGCGCTCGGCGTGAAACCATGCATACTAGAAGGAAGCGATATGAAAGGCGTGAAATTTCCCCTTAAAACGATTTATTAAAGAA
Source organism: uncultured Flavobacteriaceae bacterium (assembly GCA_947493175.1). GTDB lineage: Bacteria > Bacteroidota > Bacteroidia > Flavobacteriales > Flavobacteriaceae > Pelagihabitans. Next base: position 182,127 of record CANLQD010000006.1, read on the forward strand.
AAAAGAAAGTTGAGCTACTTCTTATGAAGAGTTGGCCACTAGCGTTTTACCCCGAAAGCCAAATCGCCCGCATCTCCCAGTCCAGGAATGATATATCCCTTACTGGTCAATTGTTCATCGATGGCGGCAATCCATAAATGCGTGTTTTCAGGGAAAACATTTTCGATATAGGCTATTCCGTCTGCTGAACCGATTACCGAAATAATGTGAATCTGGGAAGGCTCCCCTTGAGTTTTTAGAACCTTCAGGACATTTTCCAGGGTTTTACCGGTTGCCAACATAGGATCGGTGAGTATTAAGGTTTTCCCGTTTATTTCCGGAGCAGCATAATATTTCACTACGACTTCAAAAGCATCTCCCCCATCGGGATGATGTCGATAGGCCGATATAAACGCATTTTCAGCTTTGTCAAAATAATTCAGCATTCCCTGATGCAAGGGCAGTCCGGCCCTTAAGACCGAGCACAATACCAATTGATTTTCTGGAAGCAACATATCTTTGGTACCAAAAGGTGTACGTACCATGGTGGTTTTGTACCGTAATGTTTTACTCATCTCATAGCTGAGGATTTCTCCGATCCGCTCAATGTTTCTGCGAAACCGCATGGAGTCTTTCTGGATCGTTTCATCTCGTATTTCCGCGATAAACTGGTTGAGTAGCGAATTGCTTTCGCCCAAACGATGTATGGTCATGGTTTAAGGGATTTCAACTAAAGATAGGTCTTTCCCTGAATTCTATCGGGGCTACCAAAGAAAAATGCCCCCATCATACGGAAGCATTTTTTCATCAATCAAAAACAATCTGGGTAAAAACCAAGTGCAACGTAGTTCATCATGCTATCGCTGTTTGGATGTTTGCAATTTCAGAAATATCCGAGTACCCCAGCGTAACATTTGTTACAGAAGGTATTTTCGTTTTAGCCATCCCATAATGTACAAGAAGCCCGTAGCACCTCAACAGCGGTTGTTCCAATACCAATCACAACAAAAAGCCTGGGAACATGCCTGATATTTATCATAAAAACGGCACCTGGAGAACGCTACTTTTATACCATACTATCTTAAAAACATCACATTATGCAGCTAGCAGAGGAAGTTCGAACCCGAGTCTATCGGTTTGGCAATAAAGTCGCTGACGGAAATAGTACCATGAGAAACCTCCTTGGGGGAAAAGGAGCGAATCTCGCCGAAATGAGTGCCATCGGAATCCCCGTACCACCTGGTTTTACCATTACCACCGAAGCCTGTACCGAATATAACCAATTGGGCCAAGATACCCTTATCGGTATGATCAAGCAGGAAGTAGAGATGGCCTTACAGCATATCGAGGATATCATGGGAGCCGGTTTTGGGGACAAAGAGAACCCCTTACTCATTTCGGTGAGATCGGGAGCAAGGGTATCCATGCCAGGAATGATGGATACGGTTCTAAATCTGGGGCTGAACGATACAGTTTTACCTGGACTTATCGCCAAGACAGGGAACGAACGTTTTGCATGGGATTCCTATCGAAGATTCATTCAGATGTATGGAGGTGTGGTACTCGGTATGAAACCAGAATCCAAAGATGATATTGATCCCTTCGAGGAAATCATGGAACATTTAAAAGAAAAACGAGAGATAGAACTCGATACCGAATTTACCATACAAGACTTGAAAGATTTGGTCTATGATTTCAAGGATATTGTAAAAAAGCGCACCGGAAACGACTTTCCGACCGATCCATGGGAACAACTTTGGGGAGCCATTATCGCCGTATTCAATAGCTGGAACGGTGACCGTGCCGTATACTATCGCAATATGCATGGCTACCCGGCCGATTGGGGAACCGCAGTCAACGTACAGGCAATGGTTTACGGCAATATGGGCAACAGTTCAGGAACCGGCGTGTGTTTTACCCGTGATGCCGCTACCGGAGAAAACGTCTTTAATGGGGAGTACCTTATCAATGCACAAGGAGAAGATGTAGTTGCCGGAGTTCGTACACCACAGCAAATTACCAAACTTGGCTCTATAAGATGGGCCGAACTTGCCAAGGTAGAAGAAACGGATAGAGTAGAAAACTATCCCTCTTTAGAAGAACTTATGCCTTCCATCTACCAAGAATTACATAAATACCAAGGAATACTCGAAGATCATTATCGGGATATGCAGGATATGGAATTTACCATTCAAAACGGTAAGCTATGGATTCTACAGACCCGTAACGGGAAACGCACGGGAGCTGCCATGGTCAAAATAGCCATGGATCTGTTTAGGGAAGGTGCCATTACCGAAAAAGAGGCACTGCTTCGTATTGAACCTAACAAACTAGATGAACTACTTCATCCGGTATTCGATCCGAATGCAATCAAAAGGGCCCACATTATTGCACAGGGCCTTCCCGCCTCTCCAGGAGCTGCTACCGGACAACTCGTTTTCTTTGCCGATGAAGCCAAAAAATATCGAAATACCATATTAACCCGCATCGAAACTTCCCCAGAAGATTTAGAAGGGATGAATCTGGCAAAAGGTATTCTTACCTCAAGGGGCGGCATGACCTCCCATGCCGCCGTGGTAGCTCGTGGAATGGGTAAATGTTGTATTTCAGGTGCTGGCGCTTTAAAAATCGATTATAAAAATAGGACCCTCACTGTAGATGATAAAGAATATCATGAAGGGGATTGGATATCCTTAAACGGCTCAACCGGGAATATCATTGAAGGTAAGGTGGCGACCCGTGTACCCGAACTAAGTGGCGAATTTGCAGCTATTATGAAACTTGCCGAAAAATATGGCACGATGGAAGTACGTACCAATGCCGATACCCCGAAAGATGCCAAGGCCGCCCGAAATTTTGGTGCCAATGGTATTGGTCTGGCCCGTACAGAACATATGTTTTTCGAAGTAGATAGAATCAAAGCCATGCGTGAGATGATCTTGGCAGACACCGTAAAAGGAAGAAAACATGCCTTGGAAGAGCTACTCCCCATGCAACGGGAAGATTTCGAAGGTATCTTCGAAGCCATGCAAGGTTTACCCGTAACCGTACGTCTGTTAGACCCACCACTGCATGAGTTTGTACCGCACCAACTGGCCACTCAGAAAGAACTGGCCGAAGATATGCACATTTCACTGTCGTCTGTCAAAAACAAAGTGGCCGATCTACAGGAATTCAATCCCATGTTGGGGCATCGTGGTTGTCGATTGGGCAACACCTATCCCGAAATTACCGAGATGCAGACCCGCGCCATTATAGAGGCTGCACTCAACCTAAAGGCAAAAGGGATTGTTTCAAAACCGGAAATCATGGTGCCATTGGTGAGTACTGTCGAAGAGTTCGTCGTACAAAAAACCATAATTGTACGTACTGCGAAAAAGGTATTTGCAGAATACGGAGATACCATCGCATATTCGGTAGGTACGATGATCGAAATTCCCAGAGCTGCTATTATGGCGGAGGAAATTGCCCAGCACGCCGATTTCTTTTCCTTCGGAACCAACGACCTTACCCAATTGGTGTATGGCTATTCAAGGGATGACGCCGGTAAGTTTTTACCTATTTATCTTGAAAAAGGCATCCTTAAAGTAGACCCATTTGAAGTCTTAGATCAAGAAGGAGTGGGTCAGTTGATTAAAATGGGGACTTGTCATGGCAGACGCTCGAAACCCGACCTTAAGGTAGGTATTTGTGGCGAGCACGGTGGGGAACCAAGCTCAGTAGCATTCTGCCAGGAGCAAGGTATGAACTATGTGAGTTGCTCTCCTTTTAGGGTACCAATTGCCCGGGTTGCCGCGGCCCAAGCCGTCTTAAATGCCGAAAAAGAATAATTCTTAGCAAGCATAAAGTATTCGCCACAGAGTAAATGAATGAAGGGAGGTCATCCGAAAAACCTGTATCAGGTATATAGGAAGACCTCCCTTCACTATTTCTAAAAGTGGAAATCCATTTTGGTTCTGCATCGACAATCAACACCCCTTAAACAACTAAAAAACAATAGATTACGAATCCTCATATGTAACATTAGTTACGCTATTTTAACAATCCACCTGATATTCGTCATGTAATTTGAACAGCTCCTAAAATACCTTTAAGTCACGAAAGTTAGAAAACTCTAAATCCTAAAACGATGAAAAATTTGGTCATATTGGGCGCAGGTACTTCTGGTACCATAATGGCGAACCATCTCTATAATCAACTCCCCAAAAAGTCGTGGAGCATTACCATAGTGGACCAATATAAAACGCACTATTACCAACCTGGTTTTTTATTCCTCCCCTTTGATATCTATACCACCAAACAGGTCAAGAAGAATGGAAAAAAGTTTATTCCGAAAGGAGTGGATTACCTTCAGCAAAGAATTGAACAAATAATTCCTGAGAAGCAAACGGTTTTGCTAGAGCAAGGAGATAAACTGTCATACGACATTTTGATTATTGCAACGGGAACAAAAATTGCCCCGGAAGAGGTAGAGGGCATGGCCGGACCGATGTGGTATAAAAACATCTTTGATTTTTATACATACGAGGGTGCAAAAGCCCTACGGGACAAACTTCGGAAATGGGAAGGCGGCAAACTAGTGGTACATATCACCGAAATGCCAATAAAATGTCCGGTAGCACCCTTGGAGTTTGCTTTTTTGGCCGATTCCTACTTCAAGAACAAAGGTATACGCGACAAAGTTGAAATTACGTTTGTAACGCCTTTAGGAGGCGCCTTTACCAAACCAAAAGCAACGAAGGCCTTACATTACCTATTGGAAGAAAAAGGTATCAATGAAGTGACCGATTTCAATATCGAACGGGTCGATTACAAAAACAACAAGATCATTGACTACGCCGATACAGCGGTAGCATATGATCTGTTGGTCACCGTACCTACCAATATGGGCGATGCATTCATCGAACGTTCCGGCATGGGAGATGACCTGAATTTTGTACCCACCGATAAAGCCACACTTCAAACCCGAGCCCATAAGAATATTTTTGCTATTGGCGACGCCACGAACCTACCCACTTCCAAAGCTGGATCGGTAGCACATTTCGAGGCAGAGATATTGACAGAGAACATTCTTCGGTATATTGATGGAAAACCTTTAAAAGCCGAATTCGACGGACATGCCAATTGTTTTGTGGAAACCGGAAATGGGAAAGCCCTTTTAATCGATTTCAACTACACCCACGAACCTGTTGAAGGCACTTTCCCCTTCCCAGGTGTTGGCCCGTTACAGCTGTTAAAAGAAAGTCGCACGAACCACATGGGCAAAATGGCTTTTAGGTGGGTATACTGGAACATGTTGATCAAAGGGGTGCATATTCCTTTTATATCGGCCAAGATGTCTAAAAAAGGCAAACGTTTTGAAGAGGTAAGATAGTAGCTACAATAAAACCCAAGTGTCATGAGAAAACGAATCGGACATACAGAAATAGAAGTGAACGATGAAGGGTATCTAATCGATTTCAGCCAATGGACCAAAGAAATCGGTGAGTGTATTGCCGATGAAAATGGCATATGCCTTACCGATAGGCATTGGGAGGTTATCAATTACATACATGAAAAGTTTCAAAAAGACGAACCCCTTTCTATAAGGGGCATCAAAAAAAGTGGTGTCATCAATATCAAGGAGTTCTATCAACTCTTCCCCGGTGGTCCGCTAAAAAAAGCGACTATGATCGCCGGTATTCCAAAACCCAAAAGCTGTATATAGCCCCTAAGATCAAGTAAACCGATATAAGCGGATTTTAATGGTATTCAGAAAAATCAAAAAGTGTAATTAAAAAACAAACTATGGGCACGAAGGTTAAAAAAATGATGTTTATTCTATCAAAAGCTACCATTGAGAACGTATATGCAGCTTTCATCATGGCCAACGGAGCCAGAATGGAAGGTATTGAATCGGAATTATTTTTTACGTTTTTTGGGTTGGAAGCCATCCAAAAGAAAAAATTGGAGCATCTGCATGTGGCCACGGTCGGTAATCCCGCCATGCATATCCCGACCATGTTGGGAGGATTGCCTGGTGTAGAAGCCTTGGCGACAAAAATGATGAAGAAAGAAATGGAGAAGCTCGATATACCTCCTGTGGGTGAATTTCTTGAAATTCTATCCGATTCCGGATGTAGGTTATGGGCCTGCAAACTGGCAGTTGATATGTTTCATTTAAAAGAGGAAGATCTTATTGATGAAATAGAAGGCATTTTAACCATCGGCGACTTTTACAATAGAGCGGATCAAGAAGGAACACAGCTGCTATTTATCTAATGGTTGTGCTGTTTTATACTTGAAGAGAAGTTAAGCTAGATCGAAATGGAATTGTCAAACGAACAACTAAACGTTTTTTCCCTTCATCATTTTATTCCAATACAGGTAGGGAAGTCCATATTTCTTTAACATCCAAAGGCGCCAGTGTTCTTTGGCACTGTTAAAGACCAGTATTCGTTTCAACTTTGGGTCTGGTATGAAGTTATTCTCATAATCAAATTCTGCCAATACCATTTTCCCATAACCAGTTACCAAGGGGCAAGAAGAATAACCATTGTATGATTTATTACTCGCCTCTTGATGTTTCAATAAACGCATCAAATTGTCTACGACGATTGGTACTTGTTTTCGGATAGCCGCACCTGTCTTTGCCGTTGGAAGGGCCGCCACGTCCCCTAGCCCAAAAATATTGGGATAGTCATTGTGCTGCATTGAGTAGTGATTCACATCGAGCCACCCGGCGTCATTGACCAAAACGGACTCCTTTACAAACTTTGGGGCGGTCTGTGGAGGAGCCAAGTGCAACATATCGAACGGAATCTGGATGACGGCATCCCCGGTCATTGTCTCTCCTAGGTCATTTTCGGCATTCACAACACACTGGTTTTCGTCAGGTGCCGTATGATTGAAAAAAACAATCCTGTTCTCGACATCTATCTTATAGGGTGCATAGAAGGGTTTAAAATGAATGCCATAACGGTCAATAACATGCATCAAGGTTTCCTTGATCTCCTTTACTCCGAAAATAACCGATCCAGGAGTGGCAAAAATGACATTGGTTGTGTTCTTCAAACCGTGTTTCCTGAAATAGTCTGCTGCCAAATAGGCGATCTTTTGAGGTGCGCCACCACATTTTATAGGTGTTGTGGGCTGCGTAAAAAGTGCATTGCCCCCTTTAAAATTTCTGATAGTCTCCCATGTATGCTTTGGATCCGTATAATTACTACAGGCAATTCCCTTTTCCATGGCCTCTGGCAGGCCCTCTATCAATGTTGGGTCCATAACAAGACCGGGAGCCACTACCAAATAGTCATAAGAGATCGTTCCTTTGTACTTTACGGTGACGGCATTGTTTTCAGGGTCAAAACCGACTGCACGATCTTTGATCCAAGTGACCGCCTTCGGCATTATTTGTGCCATAGGCCGCGACGTCTTGTCGAAATCATAGGTTCCTGCCCCGACCAAGGTCCAAGCCGGTTGATAGTAATGGGTATCTGCCGGTTCTATAATTCCGATATCGAGTTTCCCATTTTTTTTCAATAACTGCGTCGCCGTCATTATCCCCGCGGTCCCTCCACCGATAATCAGTATTTGATGATGCTTTTTCATGTTTTTATACTTTTAGGAATTACCTAAAATTAAATAGCTTTATCGGGTTATTCTGTAACTTTAGTTACTTGCAGCAATCTAGAATATGTTACTTTAGAAAACTAAACTGTTCTATTTATCATTTAATGAAAAGAAGAAACTTTGTAAAAAGCACCCTTTTAGGGTCTATGACGGCGGCCCTGGGAACTGATATTGTTTTTGGCACCCTTATGCCAGATGGGTATACGCCCTTGGCACTTCTTCAAAATACCGATCCTTTTCAACTATTCGACAAAGACCCCCAAATGGTTGTCTTGAACAATAAACCCTGGAATATAGAGGCACAAGCGCATCTTTTAGATGATAACGTTACCCCAAATACGCGAATGTTCATTCGAAATAATGGTATTATTCCGGAACGGATAGATGCTTCGAAATGGACATTGACCATAGATGGGGAATCTGCAAAAGAACCAAAAACCTATACGTTGGTCGATTTAAAGACCCGTTTTCCGCAATACACCTATCAGCTTACCCTTGAATGCGGTGGCAATGGCAGAAGTGAATTCGACCCTCCGGCCAAAGGGAATCAATGGACGGTCGGTGCGGTATCTTGTGCCAACTGGACCGGTGTTCGCTTGCGCGATGTTCTCGAAGACGTTGGTTTTAATAAGGATGCTGTTTATATCGGGTATCATGCGACCGATATTCATCTAAGCAGAGATCCCGATAAAGAACCGATCTCGAGAGGAGTGCCCATGGCGAAGGCCCTTCAAGATGAAACGCTTTTGGCCTTTCGAATGAACGAAAAAGATATACCGATGGCCCACGGATATCCGCTGCGATTGGTCGCCGGTGGATGGCCTGCCTCTGCATCTGGCAAATGGGTGAATCGAGTTAGCATCCGGAATAAAGTGCATGATGGGGCCAAAATGACAGGAACAGCCTATCGAGTACCCTGCGAGTCGGTCGCCCCTGGTGAAAAGATAAAGGAGGAGGATTTCTGTATTATTGAATCAATGCCCGTAAAATCGTTGATTACCTACCCCAAATCCGGAGCCACATTCCCCTTGGGTAAAAAATTACAGATTCGCGGTCATGCCTGGGCCGGTGAATTGGAGGTAAAAAAAATGGAGTATTCCATTGATTTTGGCGCTACTTGGAAGAAATGTGCGGTAGAACGCCCCGCCAACCGATTGGCCTGGCAACATTTTACTGCTACAATCGACTTCCCAAAAAAAGGGTATTACGAGGTATGGGCAAGGGCGACTGACTCTGAAAACACCGGGCAGCCAATGGTGTTGCCGGGGTGGAACCCCAAGGGGTATCTGAATAATGCATGTCATCGCATTGCCGTTAAAGTAACCTAATATGAAACAGCTACAAAAGAAAAGAAACCGCACCCGCCTCCTATTGGTAGCAATCGCCTTACTCGCGGCGGTATCGGGCATTTTCTTTATCCGTTCAGGGCAGGGTGGCGAAGACAAGGAGGTCTACCAAAACATCCCTTCCGATGATGATTTCGATAAAATCGAAAATGGCATACATCTGCGAACCGGTTTGATCGCTGCCGACGGCCTCACCGAAGTTGTGAACAATTGTACTACTTGCCACTCGGCACAGCTTGTTACCCAGAACAGAATGAGCCGGGAGCGTTGGGTGGCCACGATACGATGGATGCAAAAAACGCAGAACCTTTGGGATTTGGGCGCCAACGAAGAAATAATCATCAATTATTTGGTAACCAATTATCCTCCATTGAAAAAAGGACGAAGGGCCGCACTCACTGATATTGAATGGTATGCGCTTGAACCCTGATTCCTCTTGCTGTCAGGAAACGATAGGTACAACGACCGATTAGCGAACCCCTAAAACGATGCAAAACCGTTGGAAAAGTACGTTGAAGCTTTCGAAAGCTCTTTCATAGGAGCCATACAGTGGACATGGAAGTCCATTGTTTTTGAAGTCCCATGGTACACTAATTATTTTTGGGGGTTGATTGCCATTTCCCTGGTGGTTTGGTCAATGGAAATACGGTTTCCATGGCGAAAAAATCAAGCTATCTTTCGAAAAGACTTCTGGTTGGATGCGTTTTATATGTTCTTCAACTTTTTTGTGTTCGCCGTCGTTATCAGCGGATTCTACAAATTGTTGGAAGTATTCTTCAGCGATATCGGGATTACAGCGAGGTCCTTGGCACTTATCGACCTCTCTACCATGCCTATATGGATTCAGTTGGTTCTATTCTTTGTAGTACTCGATTTTGTGCAATGGTTTACACACATACTTTTACATAAATACCCAGTGCTATGGAATTTTCATAAAGTGCATCACTCGGTCAAGGAAATGGGTTTCGCAGCTCATTTGCGGTATCATTGGATGGAGAATGTACTCTATAAGCCGCTTAAGGTGTTCGGGGTGATGTTATTGGGCGGATTTGAACCTGAACAAGCATATATCGTACACTTCGCCGCTATCACCATCGGACACTTAAACCATGCCAATATTAAACTCACTTGGGGACCTTTAAAATATGTTTTTAATAATCCCGTAATGCATTTGTACCATCATGCGTATAGCTTACCTGAAGGAACCTATGGCGTTAACTTTGGTATTAGCCTGAGCTTATGGGACTATATCTTTCAGACCCACTATATTCCCGAAGACAGCGGTACCATTCCTCTGGGCTTCCCGGGGGACGAACAGTTTCCTAAAGATTTCCTACATCAAAATAGCTATGGCATCTGGAAATCGAAAAAAAACCAGGCATGACAAAGCGACTGTCTTGAAACCGCTTTACATTTAAAATGCATGGGTCATAGAAAAGAATAGAATTCTTTTAAGTCTTGAAACAAAGTAGCAATAAAATAGTGTAGGAGGCTATGCCTAAAGTGAATCCCTAGTGGTTGTTTGAATCAAAAACAATGCCCCACATACCACGAACTTCATTTATGTCATAGCCTACTGCCTGATCATTGGGATATAGGTTTTTTAGAATGGAGCGGGTCTGCGCAGTTATATGCTCGTTCGGTTTTCCATGGCATTGCAAACACAGGGCATTGGTTACAATCGGGTAGTAAAATTGTACTTCCTCGTTCTGGATTTCCACAATGGGCGATGGCTCCCCTCCCATCGCCACCGTTTTTTTAAAAGAGGCTATGTAATAAAGTTCTTTGTTCGTTGCTTTGTTGCTTGTATTTCTGGGTTTGTCCGAAATTCTTTTAATGACAGCATTGTGCATCAGAGACATGCTATCGGTTAGCTTTATGGCTTCTTCATTACAGAATCGAATGGCGTTGACAGGTCCGTTTTCCCGAATCGCTTGCGTTAAATTTTTGCCTAGTTGCGCTTGGGTGGTCTTGACGTACCCAAGTCCGACCTTGGCATATAATTTTTCAGGATTTTGGTAGGCCATTTCCTTAGGTTTGCCCTTTTGATGCCCTTTTCGAAGTTTGGAACGAAAATGGGCGTTGAACCAATCGGGCTTTTCAACTTCATAATCATACAGGTAATCGGCGATTTTCGTAAGGGCCTCATCGGGATGCGGCATATAGGGCATACAACCAAATCGCTTCAAGGCCCCGGGCATCTTTGACTCCGTTTCAGGATCATTGACCCAACGGATCAAGGCTTTTGTAAAGGCTTCCTTAGTCGTATTTGAATCGATATAGTGTAATTTAATTGCCGCCATAGGTGGCGCTATCATATTGGCCCTGGAAGTTCTGGGGTTATGGCACACATAACATTCTGCTTCCATAAACAGTTTACCGGGATGGGCATCGGCATCTTGCCGTACCGCTTCAACTGATTGATCATCGGTCATAGGCACCTCGATTTCTTTTTGGTTGCCTTTACAACCGAAAAAAAAAGTAACCAATAGGAGCATTAAAAATGGCTTCATAACTATCACTTTAAATGATACGTAGCGCAGCGTTAGCGTCGTATACTTGCTTAACAAGGATGAAAGGGAAACGACCTATATCGCAAAGGCCGTTTCCCTAAACAACCAACTAAACATGCCTTATCAAAGGCAGACAAATCGACTATAACATCGTAGTCGGACATACATATTCCGATTTCGGCATCCGGGTCTTGGCTATACCTTCGAACCCTTCGATCACATCTACAAAATCGTTCCAACCTCTTTGTTTCAGCATCGAGGCGGCAATCATACTACGATACCCACCAGCACAATGGAGTACAAAAGGCCGGTCTTTCGGAAACTGTGCCAAATGTTGGTTCAGCTCGTTCAGGGGAACATTCACCGCCCCAATAACATGCTCCGAGTCGTACTCACTTTTCTTTCTCACATCAAAAATCAAAGGTCGTTCCGCATTATAAGCAGCCTCAAGTTTTTCTACATGGATCCGATTTACTGTCTCAAAATCTTTCCCGGCCGATTTCCAACTTTCAAATCCGCCTTCCAAATATCCGATAGCGCCATCATACCCTACCCTAGAAAGACGGGTAATGGTTTCTTCTTGTTTGTCGGGATAGGTAATCAATAAGATCTTTTGCTTTACATCGGGTACCAGCTCACCTACCCATTGGGCAAAACTTCCATCTAGACCAATATTAATGCTGTTGGGCACAAAGCCTTTTGCAAAATCCTCAGCATTTCGCGTATCGAGCATCAAAGCTGCCGTTTCGTTCGCAGCGGTCTCAAAGCCCGGTACGGATAGGGCAGTCTTTGCCCTACTCATCACCGTATCCAGGCTATCATATCCCTTGATATTCATTAATACATTTTGAGGAAAGTATCCGGGAGGGGTCGTTAAACCGGTCAGCAATTCTTTGATGAACTCTTCTTTGGTCATATCATGTCGCAGTGCATAGTTCACCTTTTTCTGATTCCCCAAGGTATCCGTGGTTTCCTTGCTCATCATTTTTCCGCAGGCAGAACCCGCACCGTGATTTGGATAAACGATCAAATCGTCGCTAAGCGGCATGATTTTGTTTCGGAGGGAATCGTACAAATGCCCTGCTAGTTTTTCCTCGGTCAATTCCGATATGACATGTTGAGCCAAATCAGGCCTTCCAACATCGCCAATAAATAAGGTATCACCTGTTATAATCCCATGCTCATTGCCATGTTCATCGATTAATAAATACGTTGTACTTTCCATGGTATGGCCCGGGGTATGAATTACCTTCACTTGATAACTACCGATTTCGAATAGTTGTCCGTCGGTGGCTACCAAGGCATCGTATCCAGGTTTCGCGGTAGGGCCAAAAACAATTTTCGCCCCCGTCTTTTTTTGCAAATCAAGATGCCCACTTACAAAATCTGCATGAAAGTGGGTTTCAAAAACGTATTTTATTTTTGCATTGTCTTTTTTTGCGCGGTCAATGTAAGGTTGTACCTCTCGCAATGGGTCAAAAATGGCCGCCTCCCCATTACTTTCAATGTAATAGGCGGCATGGGCCAAACATCCGGTATATATCTGTTCTATCCTCATGGTATAAAATTTTATGAATACCCTAAAGGTAGCGGCAATTCAAAAAATAGTAGGTGACCTAGGTTACAAAGCTCTGGGTTTCAAAAGAAAAAAAGACTGACATATATCAGCCTTCCGATCGTATCTTGCCAAGGAACCTATCTTGAGTTCAATAGGGTACGCATCGGTAAAAAACAACCATCAAGTAGCCTGTATTCCGTTTACCAAACCAATTGGGATTCCCCTAGTTCCAGATGTTCTTCTTCAACCGTATCATCAATCCATTTTAGAATCGGATCAATACTGGATTTATCCATATAATCAAACCCTTCGGCCATTCGCTTTTTTATTTGCGGGTCTTTTTCAGTCCGTGATGCAACCTTCATCATTAGTCGTATCCACCAAGGCAGCTCCTGGAGTACCAACCTCCCACGCAAGGGCACATAATGAACTTTTTCGAGAATTGACTGCGATAAACTATCGGTCAACCATTTTTGCAAATCAGGATGACCTGGTTCGGTACCGGAGACGGTGAATAGCAAAACCTGTTTGTTTTCAATGACAGGCCAGTGGGCCTTCAACCATTTTTGTATGGTAGGTTTCGACGCGATAATCGAACTCCCTAGAACAATTAAATCATATTTGCTCGGGTCGGGCTTTTCCTTGTTTATATCATATACGGGAAAACCGGTACGTTCATTGATCCAATACGCATACTTTTTAGTGCTACCGAACTTTCCGCTAAAGAATACGACTGCTTTCATTTTTAACGTCTTTTAGCTTTTCTTATGGTAATCAAGGTAACTATTGCGGTATTCCAATAAAATGATCTATATCATCTGAAACCCCAATTTTTTTTAAAAGAGAGTTCAAAAGATGCAACCGATTATGGCCATTGTTACAAGGAGCGTAGGTATGGAAGCAAAATGCATACAAGGGTTTTCGGATAACCAACATTTTTCAATCCTCTTATTAGTTGCCATCCGCGGCATATTGCAAATAGCTTTGCAATCCCTCATTAACCATCTGTACCGCTTTGGTACTGGTTATGGTAGCCCCGGAAATACCATCTACTTTACGGGTTCCCTTCATGACCTCTTTGCTACCTTGTAGCAAACCAAAAATATTGTCCTTTGTATCGTACGAGGCTCCAAAAAATTGTTGCTCGAACGAACTCCGCTTGATTCCGTCACCATACCCTTCTGACTCAAATTGGTGACCAAACTCGATTTTCAAGATTTCTCTTGCCTTCTTATCTACCAACACTTTAGCCCAAATAGGTCCTTCGTACCCTTTATTACCGAACACAAGAATCGCCTTATTGGTATTCTTTATATCGAAAACAGGAATCTTATTGCCATCTCGAGCCTTCATCTTACTTTTGTAAAGATCAACCGCTTCTTTGCTGTTTACCGTTTCCATGGAGTCGTTGCCATTGATTATCTTAAACATCAGCAAATCATCTACCGTACCACTGATTGTCAATGCAGTATCGGCAAACTTGAGCAGTTCCATAATTTCTGCTGTGGGTTTTTCCGAGACTTCTGTTTGACCTGTAGGATCCAATACTTTGGGTTTTTCAGCTTCTCTGTTCTGTTTACAGTTAATAAAAAAGGTAAGAGCACCTAACATCAAAAGCATCTTTGTTTTCATGATTCTATATTTTTTAGATGTCTTAAAGACTGTTTTGAAATATTTAAAGTAGTGGGAACCCTATTTTAACAGGCATCTTCTAGAGTATCAACTTTCGAAGTTCCCATCCCTTTTTAGGAACATGTACCGCTATCAAATCTTTCGTTAATTTTTTGGCTCCGATTGCTGGTAGCTCATATCGCTTTGAAGTCATTTGAATGTTTTGTCTCGCTTCAAAAAACTCTTCGATCTTTCCGGAACTATGCACCAAAACATCATGAAATTTAAACTCATAGATGTTTAGTTTAAACTCATTTTTCCCCTTTAAGGTCTTACGAAACAGCACACCGGTGGTGTATCCATCCTTGAAAGGATATACATTTAGGAACTGCGGTTCTATGACTACTTTGCCCTCTTTATCAATAAAACCATAAACGGGTACCCCCTCCTCTACTATTTTGCTAACAATACAACGGCCATCTTGGAACATTGGCCACCGTACTCCAGTTACATCTTTTTGGGAGGTGTCGGCATTTATGTTCCAATGGATATCATTCCTAAAGTCAATTACCAAGTTTCCCTCCTCGTTGATGAAGCCCCATTGATTTCCTTTCCGAACAGCCGCTAGACCTTCATTGAAAGGGGCTATTTCGTTTATTTCCTTTAATTCTTGCGCGTATATAATCGCGGGCAGTATTGCCAAAAAAACTAGTACTATGCGTTTCATGGTCGTTGTTTTTAATTTCGCCCTAAGGTATGCTGTAGTGGACTTTCCCAAAATGACTAAGGTCATTTGGGCTTGGAAAATGGCCTAATATGCAAGGTTCCGAAACGGACAGGTCATCAGCAATAACGGAACCTACAGCAACCCCATGGCAGGTGTGGTTAGGCCACTACTTTGACCCGAAGTCGATTCAAAACATAAGATTGGAATAGATCATATTCTTTAGGTCTTTGGGCAGGGAGTCCCTGATATCTTCGAGTTCGCCCAAAGACACATACTTTCTTAAAAAGATAAAAGTGGTATTGACATAGCGTTCTGCTACCTCATCACTGTATTCAAAATCATTTATGGAGGCGGGACCATCATGTTCACGAACCAAATCTAGAAACTCGGGCATCTTTTTTATCCTAGGTTTTTTTCTTCTAATGTTCCATCCGTTGACATAAAGTGCCTTTAAGAACATAGGTAATTGGGCGATGAATTGCAGTGATTCTTCTGGCGGGATAATATCGCGTAACGCATGCAATATACTGACCAGGATTCGTCCGGCCTTATCCCGATCATCACCGAGATTCATTTTTTTTGTGTAGTCTTTCAGAAAAGCATTTGCCTCAACGGCATATTGATCAAAATTAAGTGGCATAATCTCTGGATTTTCGGGTGAGGTCTAAAGTTTGCACTTTGTGTCGTAAAGCGAAATGATATATGTCATTTTATCCCCACTTATCCCCTATTACTTTTGAATTAAACCTTAAATAAAGTAGGATGACCATCAACATTCAATACGTACAGATGCCCACAAGTGAA
The DNA here is from genome assembly GCA_947493175.1 of uncultured Flavobacteriaceae bacterium. Lineage (GTDB taxonomy): Bacteria > Bacteroidota > Bacteroidia > Flavobacteriales > Flavobacteriaceae > Pelagihabitans. The sequence goes on from CANLQD010000006.1 coordinate 198,276, forward strand.
TCTTTGAATACAATTCTTGAGCGCAACTTGGCCAAATTGGCCCAGAAATACGATTTTCTCATTAGGGCCGATGTTTTTTTGAAATTGGAAAACGACCCCAGCGGAAATGGAAAAATCTGTGAGATAGAATTAAGCGCTCCAGGACCTCGATTATTTGCAAAGTCTATGAGCGATAATTTTGAAAAGGCATCAGCGGAAACTATTTCCGACTTGGAACGACAATTGAAAAAACGCAAAGAGAAGTTTAGCAAACGTCGAAAAAAGATCTAGGATGAAACGGATACTGGTGCCTGTTGATTTTTCGGAATATTCGGAATACGCCCTAGAGGTAGCAGCCATTCTTGCCCGTAACTCAAAAGCCGAAATCGTAGTACTTCACATGATGGGTCTCTCCGAAGCCGTGCTTACAAAAGACGAATCGCAGGAGTTCATGGAGGCACAATATTATATGAAACTTGCCAAAAAACGATTTGATGCCTTTTTAGATCATGACTGGCTGAAAGGAATCAAAGTCTTCGAATTGGTACAGAATTATAAGATCTTCAGTGAAATCAACCATATTGCCAAGGAGCATCGTATCGATCTGGTAGTAATGGGTTCACATGGCACAAGCGGTATGCTCGATATGTTCGTAGGGTCTAATACTGAAAAGGTCGTTAGAACCAGTGAAGTGCCGGTCTTGATCATTAAAAAAAGGATTCCTGATTTTAACATAAACCGTATCGTATTGGCATGGCATTTTAAGGATGAGCATGTTACGGTGTATCGAAGGGCCAAGGAGTTTGCAGATTTCTTTGATGCCGACTTGCATCTAGTGTATATTAACCTACCCTCTGTCAACTTTATGAGTTCCAAACAAATCGAGGATCGGGTAGCCGTGTTTATGAACAATACGGGTATTAAAAAGGAGGTCACAATTTACAACGCCTTTAGCGTGGAAAAGGGGCTTTTACAATATGCCGAAAAAATCAATGCCGATCTTGTTGCGGTACCGACCCATGGTCGAAAAGGACTTGCCCATTTTTTGATTGGCAGTATCGGGGAAGATATTGCCAACCATGCAGACTTACCAGTGCTCACATTTAAAATGTAAGCTTTAGGCGATATCCAACGCAATGGTAACCATATTGCCAAAGGTGCGTTCACGTTCGTTCGAAGTGGTTCGTTCACCTGTAACCAGGGAATCGGAAATTGTTAAGATGGTCAAGGCCTTTACATTGTACTTTGCCGCGATGGTGTAGAGTCCCGCCGTTTCCATTTCTACGCAAAGCACCCCATATTTGGCCCATAACGCGAACGTTTTTGGGTCATGATCATAGAAGATGTCCGAACTCAATACGTTACCTGCCTTGATGGGGATGTCTTGTTCCTTTGCATAGCGGGCGGCCCTCATAAAAAGATCAAAATTAGCAGTGGGGGCATAATCGGCATTGTGAAACAAAGACTTATTAATAGATGAATTCGTCGAGGCCGACATGGCTAAAACAATATCTCGCAGCTTTACTTTTTTTTGATATGATCCTGCCGTACCAACACGTATGATCTGTTGCACCCCGAATTCATTGATCAGTTCGTGATAGTAGATAAGTGATGACGGAATTCCCATACCACTCCCCTGTACGGATATTCTTTTTCCTTGGTAGTTGCCTGTATACCCGAGCATGCCGCGCACATCGCTATAGCAAAACGCATCTTCCAAAAACATTTCGGCGATCCATTTGGCACGCAGCGGGTCGCCGGGCATGAGTACCGTTTCGGCAATCTGCCCTTTTCGGGCCTCAATATGTAAACTCATAGGTAAAAATGGTCATGGGGCTATAATGGCCAGTCCTGAAGATGTGCCTATTCGTGAAACCCCTGATTCAATATATTTTTTTGCCGTAGCGGCATCCTTGATTCCACCTGATGCCTTTATCCTTAATCGATCGCCAATAACCCCTTTCATTCGTTCAATATCCTCAAGAGAAGCTCCTCGAGGGCCAAAACCTGTTGAAGTCTTCACAAAATCTGCTTTTGCGTTCATCGCTGCACGACATCCTTGTTCAATCTCGTCTGAAGATAAATATCCCGTTTCCAAAATAACCTTTAAAACTTTCGTCCCTATGGTTTTCTTGATTTGGGCAATCTCTTCTTCGACGGCACCTATATTTCCTGCCATTAACCAACCAATATTCAGGACCATATCTATTTCGTCGGCCCCGTTCCGAATCGCTTCGAGGGCTTCCAATCGTTTGGTCTCTGTCGAAGAAGCCCCTAGTGGAAAGCCAACAACGCAAGCAAGACGAACTGCACTCTTCCCCAGCAACTTTTTGGCAAAAGAAATGTAGCAGCCGTTCACACAGACTGCAAAAAAGCCATGTTGTACGGCTTCCTTACAGAGTTGTGCTATCTCCACTTCAGTGGCTGTAGGCTTTAAAAGGGTATGATCTATAAAATTTTGCAAGTTCATGAATCAAGTAATAGACCCAGTTTTCCCAGTAGTATTAATTCGGACTTATTCTTTCCAGAAACCGCATGGGCTATGGCATGGGCAGTATCTAAAATAAGGGTTTTCATGGGTTGGGTAAATCGTCGTCGGTGCTCTTTATAGAACTCCTCGAATTCCTCAAAACAAATGGTAGCGTCTTTTTCATACTCCAATAACCAATCGAATACACTTTCAATTTGAAAGGCGGCATCCTCCCCATACTCATCTTCAACCGCATCTACATCGAGCCAATATTTGCGAATAAAGCTCCTTAGCTTATCAATTTCTTTCGTATGAACGCTCTTATCGGCTATGGCCACCGCAAAGAATAGCTTCCCTAAATGCTGGTAAAGTTGTTTTCCGATAATCGATGCTTCAGACATGGCTACAAGGTACTAATTCAGCTTCAAAGTTAACAGCTAAAATATACTTCGAACATGACAAATGTCAGGCGTATTGTCTAAATTTGAGAGATGCAGGCGTTCCAAAAAAACAGCGATATCTTTTACCTACTTTCCGAAGGTATTTCGGAGGGTATTTTGGTGGTCAATGCAAAGCAACAGATTGTAGCCACCAATTCTGCGGCCCAAGAAATGTTTGGCTATAAAAAAGGGGAATTAGAAGGCAAGCAATTAGAAATACTTATTCCCGGACGCTATCGAACAGTGCATGAACAGCATGTTAAAACCTTTATAGAAAAGAGTGAAAAACGCCCTATGGGCGGGGGTCAAAACCTATCGGGAGTACGAAAAAGCGGTGAAGAGTTTCCTATGGAAGCAGGCCTTAATCCTTTTCAGCTGTACGGGGCCACTTATGTGATGGCGTTGATCATTGACATATCTGAAAGAAAATCTATAGAAAAGGAGCTGAATATCAAGAGTGAGGCCCTTAAATCGTCGATTAACGGAATCACCATTACCGATGCCTTACTTCCCGATCGGCCGGTCATCTATACAAACGCTGCCTTTGAGCAACTTACTGGGTACTCCAATGATGAAATCATGGGAAAGAACCTGCGTTTTCTTCAAGGTACCGACCGGGACCAACCGGGAGTCGAAGAAATGCAAAAAGCCATAGACGAAGGAAGAAGTTGCCAAGTAGAGGTACGTAATTATCGAAAAGATGGAACTTTATTCTGGAACGAGATATCTATCACACCCATAAGGGACGAAAACGGTACGGTTACTCATTATATAGGCATACAGGACGATATTACCAAGCGAAAAAAAATAGAACAAGAACGCTTATATTGGTCCAAAATTTTTGATGAATCGATGAACGAAATTTTCGTTTTCGACGCACATTCGCTTCAATTCATCCATGTGAACCAAGGTGCACTTAAAAATATCGGTTATTCCTTGGAAGAAATGGTACGAATGACCCCGGTAGATCTAAAACCCGATTATAATGAAGCACGGTTTCGCAAAACAATTGAACCAATAGTAAAAAAAAGAGTCGAAAAAATCGAATTTGAAACGGTTCACGAACGCAAAGACGGAAGCTCGTACCCAGTAGAGGTGCATCTTCAATTATCCCAGCTTGGGGAAAGAGCCGTTATATTGGCTGTTATACTCGACATCACCGAACGAAAGAATTACACCGAAAAATTAGAACGAACCGTAGCAAAGCGCACAAAGCAGTTAAGTGAGGCCCTTGAAGTAGAAAAAGAACTGAACGAATTGAAAACCCGATTCCTATCCTTGGTTTCGCACGAATTCAAAACACCTTTGAGCAGTATTCTTACCTCGATTACCCTCCTGGCAAAGTATACCCAAAGCGAACAACAACAAAAACGCGATAAACACATAGAGACAATTAAAAACAAAGTGCGCTATTTAGATAAGATTCTAAACGACTTTTTATCATTGGAGCGTTTAGAGTCTGGAAAGGTCAATTACAAAATCGATACGTTCCCGCTCAGCAAGGTGGTCAATGAGGTAGTATACGACGCCAATATGTTACTGAAGGCCGGCCAAAAGATACAGTACCCGCACGATATAGATGATATCGATATACATTTCGAAGAAAAAATTCTGGAACTGGCATTGTCGAACCTTGTTCATAACGCCATTAAATACTCCCCCGAACATACGGTTATCGAAGTTCAGGTGAATCGAAATGGCAACACCCTGGAAATCAGTATTATTGATGAGGGGATCGGCATACCGGAAAATGACCAGAAGCACATCTTCAACCGTTATTTCAGGGCAAAGAATGCACTGTTAGACCAAGGGACGGGAATCGGCCTAAGTATTGCCAAACAGCATTTAGAAAATCTGGGGGCTTCCCTTTGGTTCGAAAGTGAGGAAAACAAAGGTTCTACTTTTACTATGCAAATACCTATATCAATTGAAAAATAAAAATGATGAAAAAAGTGCTTTTGATTGAAGATGACAAAGCTCTACGGGAAAATACCCAAGAACTTCTGGAGCTTTCAAACTATCATGTGATTACTGCCCCCAACGGTAAACTTGGCATCAAGAGAGCGATGGAGCAACTCCCAGACATCATCATCTGTGATATTATGATGCCCGAACTAGATGGGTATAGTGTTTTACGGAGCCTATCTGCCGAGAAAACTACCCAACATATCCCCTTTATTTTTCTTTCCGCTAAAACGGAACATAAAGAAGTTAGAAAGGGGATGGATATGGGTGCCGATGATTATCTGACCAAACCGTTCGAAGAAAACGATTTAATCAGTGCCATTGAAAGTAGACTGGCAAAATCCATTATTCTGTCTCAGATGGCACAAAACCAACAACAGCAAACGTTGGTATCGGAGCAGGAAATGAGAACCCTGAACGAGCTTAAAAACTTTTTCGACGATAATGGAGACGAAACACAGTATGAAGAAGGAGAAGTCATTTTTAGGGAAGGAGCCCATTCCCATAAAATTTATTTGATCCTCAACGGATTGGTAAAATGCCATAAAATAGATGAAGACGGCAAAGAGTTGATTACCTCATTGTACCGGGCCGATGATTTTTTGGGACTCACCTCGTTTGTAAACAATGTACCTTATTATGAATCTGCCACAGCGATGGAGCCTGTGCGACTTACCGGAATTTCGAAGGAACAACTGAAGGATATTCTGGAAAACAACAAGTCTGTCTCTTTGGAATTGATGCAGCTATTCACAGAGAACATCACCGAAATGAAGGGACAATTGCTACAAATGGCCTATAGTTCGGTGCGAAAAAAAACGGCCCAAACTTTGCTACAGTTTGCAGAGGTACTGAACCAACGAACCGATGATCCTATCAAAATATCCAGAAACGACCTTGCCAGTGTAGCAGGTATCGCCACCGAAACCCTGATACGAACCCTTTCGAGATTTAAAAAAGAAGGGTTGATCAGTATTGAAGGAAGAAATATAAAAATTAAAGAGCTCAAGGCCTTACATTATGTTAATTAAAACCTTTGGTGACCCAATGCATTTACAAGTTTTTCAATCCCGACGGTTCGGGAGGGTTTCTCTAAGGCCAGTTCGCACCAATAAAATAAGAGGTAAAAAATGGCGTTTTTGATTTCATCTAAGCTCCGTTTTCAAAAGCGCAACGGAAAAAGCATGAGTTTTATCATTTTTTTAACCACTAATGCTGGCTACTTTCGAGACCGAATCAGCAAATGAGACAAGTTCTATTACCAACCGACTTTTCGAACAATGCATGGAATGCGTTGGCTTATGCCATACGCTTGTTCGAAGACAGACCCTGTAATTTTTTTATTCTTCACGTGGCGCCCCTTAGCGAATCGCCAGTCGAGAGAATGTCATTTCCCATTCCGGTAAGCGAAAAAAGTACCCATTCAAAGGAAGCCCTTTCCGAACTATTACGCCGCATCGAAAAGTTCTCTGAAAATCCCCAACATAGATTTACCTCATTTTTAGACTATGGGAACCTCGTAGACGCTGTAAGGAGAAAAGTAACCGAAAACCACATTGACCTTATCGTTATGGGCACCAAAGGAAAGAGGGCCCTAAAAAAACCAATTCTGGGCAGTAACACTTCTGCAGTCATGACCAAAGTACCCTGCAATACGCTAGCGGTTCCCAAAGAGGCAACTTATTCCCCTCCTAAAAAAATTGCTTTCCCCAGTGACTTTACCATTTTTTACACTTATAAGATTCTTAAAACGCTTACCTCATGGTTGCAATTGCACCAATCTCAATTAAAGGTACTGCATGTTTTAGGTACTCGGGGGGAACTTTCAGAGCTGCAAGAGAAAAACAAAAACTATCTTCACGATTATCTGGAAGAGGCTTTTACCTGGCAACACAGTTTCCATACAACGGGGAACAAAAAGATTACAGAAGCGATACAACTATTTGTAGACGCCAACGACATTGATATCATTGTAATGGTCGCCAAAAACCTGAACTTCATACAGCAACTACTTTTCGATTCAACTGTGGAGAAAGTAAGTTTTTCAAGCAAGGTGCCCTTTTTGGTCCTACACGGCTAATTTAATTGATAATCGAGATTTAAACGCTCCGACACGCCCACCTTCATGTAACCATTGTGGACAACAAAGGCCTCGAGGTAGTTGCTCATGGCCTTCTAACGGGCCGTTAACGCTTCCATAAAAACCCAAACGGACACCAAAATCTGGTTACAAAACATGAGTCCTTTAAGACGCTTTTAGGTGCCTACACAATGACCAATATCATAGTTTTCGAACACCTACCCCACTACCTTTGGGTACACCCAAAATGAAAAGAACAGCTATGAGAACCGTACTGATTCCCACCGACTTTTCAGAGAATGCCATGCAAGCTATCGCATATGCCATGAACCTTTATAAGTGCGAGCGTGTGCATTTTTATTTTCTACATGCCTATGCCGATGAAGTCTACGGGCCGTTCAAGAACGGGAACGGTAATTCTATAAAAAAACAGAAAAAGGAAATTCAAAACGCAACAGATTCCCTCCTAAAGGAGCTTGTTGAGACTGTACAGGAAAAATGGCATAATCCAAAACACTTATATGAGCATATTTCGGCGTTTGAATCGTTGGTAGATGCCGTTAATGATTTTGTCAATCAAATCAATGTTGACCTGGTCATTATGGGCACGAAAGGGCAGACCGCCGACAAAAAAATAACTTTTGGAAGCCATACGGTACAGGTATTAAAATATGTACAATGCCCTGTACTTGCCATACCCTACAACTACGAATACCAACAACCTAAAAAAATACTATTTCCCACAGACTATCTATTACCCTATAAACGAAGGGAACTAAAACTACTGAACACGCTGGCAAAGGAGTTTAAATCGGCTATTTACTGTCTGTATATCTCAGATTTTGAAGTATTGAGCGAGCGACAATTAGACAATAAACGTTTTCTGACAGAATCGTTGCCCGACGCGTTTCTTTTTCATGAAACTACCCCCGTAAAACATAAGGCCGAAGCCATTTTGGATTATATTGAACAACACGGAATTCAACTGTTGGTCATGGTGAATACCAGACATTCCTTTTTGGAGGATATGCTTTACCGGTCTACCGTTGACGAAATAGGATTATACATTACCCTCCCATTTTTGGTAATGCAAAACCTTCCTCGTTAATTTTGAAAACCTTTTCCATTATGAAGCACATCTTATTACCAACAGACTTTTCTAACAACGCATGGAATGCCATTTCTTATGCCTTGGAACTCTTCAAGGATGAACGCTGTACATTTTTTCTGCTACATACCTACACACCTTCTATTTATCGGGTGGATTACCTTTTGGGCGGACCGGAATTCAGTGTCGTGAAAGACCCGAAAGTAACGGAATCTTCGGAGGGATTGGACCAAACGCTCGTATCGATCAAACGTACCTTTTCGAACCATAAACATCAATTTAAACTTCTTTCCGCGTTTAACACGCTTACCGATGAGGTCACAGCCGTATGTAGCGATAAGCGTATTGATTTAATCGTTATGGGAACCCAAGGGGCCACCGGGGCAAAGGAGATTTTTCTTGGAACCAATACGGTGCATGTTATTCGAAAGGCAAAAGTTCCGGTGCTGGTAGTTCCTGTAGGCTATCAATTTCAAAAAATAAAAAACGTTCTGTTCCCTACCGATTATCGGAGTCCGTATCGAAAGGAAGAAATACAGTTCTTGATCGATATGGTTGCAAAACTCCAAGCAAATTGCACCGTGCTTCACATTCAACCCTCTAACAACTTGACAACGGTGCAGAAAACGAACAAACGGCTATTACAGGAATACTTTGAACCGTTGGACAATTCCTTTGTAGAACTCGAAGGAAGCTTGATGCCCAATGCAGTCCATGAATATAGTAGCGAACATCAGACAGACCTGCTTGTAATGATGAACCGTGCACATTCTTTTCTAGAACGTTTACTTTTTAAACAGAATGTCGATTCTATCGGCTATCATACAGAAATTCCTTTTCTGGTCCTCCGCGATACGGCGCCGATAGCGTATTAAAGCTTTGCCGTCTTCTAAACCCTATGTCTGTATCGTCATTCGCTTTCTTCGGCTTGCCGCGCAACCTGCAAAATCAATCAAAGACGAACTATTTCCACTCTGGCCCTTGTATTTACGGACAGCTAAAAAACGGTCCCTAAACACCACGGACGCACTGATCGAAATCATTGGTTTCGTTTGGGCGATGGTCTACTTTTAGGACATATCCCTAAAATACGTGGTCATGAAAAAAATCTTGTTACCCACCGATTTTTCAGACACTTCTTTCGAAGCCATTCGATATGCCTTATTGGTTTTCAAGGAAATGGAATGCACTTTTTATTTGCTGAATACCTATACCCCACCCGTATACCAACCAGAATATGTGCTGTTCAGTCCGGGACAAATAGGCCTTGGAGATGTATTGCAGAATAATTCCCTTTCTGAATTGGAAAAATTAAAAAGCCGTTTGGAGAAGCAATACCCAAATCCTAAACATACCATTATAATCCGTTCCGCTTTAAATTCACTATTGCCAGAAGTCATCGAAATGACCGAATCGCACGGTATTGATTTAGTGGTCATGGGTACCAAAGGGGCGACCGGGGCAAAGGAAATTCTATTTGGCACCAATACGGTACACGTCATCAAAAAATCGAAATGTCCGGTAATCGCTATCCCACCGAACTTTGAATACGAGTCTCCCAAAGAAATTCTTTTCCCTACTGATTACGAAGTCGCTTTTGCAAAGCAGCGATTGGAAATCCTATCAAAAATTATGGTGCACCATGGATCACAGGTGCACATGATGCATGTTTCTACAGGATATACACTTTCGGAAGAACAGCAATATCACAAGCGGTTAATTCAGCAAATACTGGAAGGGACTCTGTTCTTTCATGAGGTGCCCAACAATGAAATCATAGCGGCAGTAAACGATTTTCAGGGCAAAACCAAGGTGCAGTTGCTCGTAATGGTACAAAACAAACATACCTTTCTAGAACGACTGTTTATCGAACCCATCATTAAGAAAATAGGTTTTCATGTTAACATTCCGTTTATGGTGATTCCCCAGCTGTAAACCACAACGAGCAAAATGGCAGCGAAACATACAACCACGATTATCAAAACGTCTGGGGACCGCGTTGAATTCTCTATAGACAAGCTTCGAAACTCCTTAAAACATAGCGGTGCAGACCATGATGTCATCGAACAAATCGTCGAAAAGGTACAGGATGAACTTTATGAAGGCATATCTACCCGGGAAATTTACAACCGTGCCTTTGCACTATTAAAAAAACAAAAACCGGTTTTTGCATCCAAATACAAGCTCAAAAAAGCCATTTATGAGTTAGGACCCACGGGCTTTCCATTTGAACGTTTTGTAGCCAGCATTCTAGATTACTCCGGTTTCACGACCAAAGTAAACCAACTAATGCAGGGCGTTTGCATTAGCCACGAAATTGATGTAGTGGCCGAAAAAAATGGAAAAATGACAGTAGTCGAATGTAAATTTCATGGGGAGGAAGGCCGTCATTGTAACATAAAAGTGCCTTTGTACATTCATTCTAGATACAACGATGTAAAGGCCCAATGGCAACTTAAAAAAAAGTGGCCCAAACTACTTGAAAAAGGCTGGGTCGTCACCAACACCCGCTTCACCAAGGATGCTATCACCTATGGGAAATGCGCCGATCTTTATTTACTGAGTTGGGATTATCCGGTCAATGATAGCCTTAAAGACCGCATTGACCGTTTGGGACTATACCCGATTACCGTTTCTACCCTATTGACCGGTCGAGAGAAACGCTTTCTATTGAGCAGGGATATTGTGCTGTGCAGGCATTTGATAAAAGACACTTTTTTTCTTGACCACTTGGGGGTTTCGCAACATCGAAAAGAAAAAATTCTTCAAGAGGTACAACAGCTCTGTAACCATTGAGCCATGAACAAAATGAAGATACATTTTTTGGGTGCTTCCGGTACGGTAACAGGGTCAAAATTCTATTTGGAGACCCCAGAGCTAAACATCCTCATTGATTGTGGTTTGTTTCAAGGACTCAAAGAACTAAGGGAACGTAATTGGTCTCCCCTACCCATAAATGTTTCAAATATCGATGTGGTGTTGCTTACCCATGGACATTTAGACCATACCGGGTACCTACCGAGATTGGTCAAAACTGGCTTTAAGGGAAAAATAATCGGTACGCCCCCCACTTTGGCCATTACTAGGATTATTCTTTTAGACAGTGCTAAAATTCATGAAGAAGAGGCCGAACAAGCCAATAAGGAAGGTTATAGCAAACACCGGCCCGCTTTGCCGTTCTATACCATAAAGTAAGCGGAGAACACCTTGGGCTTGTTTCAATCCGCAAAAAAGGACGATTGGATTCATTTATCGGAACATGCACGCTTCAGGTTTCGGTATAATGGCCATATCATAGGTGCTACTTTTATTGAGCTTGAAATGTTTGGTAAAACCTGGGTTTTCTCCGGTGATGTGGGTCGAACCAACGATTTGCTCTTGGCGCCACCAGAACGGCCGAGGTGGGCCGACTATCTTTTTATTGAAAGTACCTATGGCGACAAACTACATCCGAAAGAGCATGTAGATAACATACTTGTTACCCTAATCGACCGTACCATTGCAGCACGTGGGACACTTATCATACCCTCATTTGCAGTAGAGCGCCTGCAATCTTTGATGTATCGACTATGGCTACTATATAAAAAGAATAGAATCCCAAACCTGCCCATCTTTGTAGACAGCCCTATGGGAACGAACGTACTTTCAGTTTTTGAGCGGTTTTTGAAATGGCACAAACTACCGATTAAAGAGTATCTTGCCATGCGTCATCATTTCAATATCATAAGTTCATACGCGGATACTTGGAAAACCATTGACGACCCCCGACCCAAAATCGTAATTGCGGGAAGCGGTATGGTCACCGGAGGTCGAGTACTTACCTATCTAAAACAATTGATAGATGTTTCATCCACTACTGTATTACTGATAGGTTATCAGGCAGAAGGTACTAGGGGCAGGCAATTATTGGAAGGAAGTCATGAGTTGAAGCTATTCGGCAAATATCATCCGGTAAAAGCAAAAATCGAACACTTGGAAAGCCTTTCGGCCCATGCCGACCAAAATGGGTTACTCCATTGGATGAAAAATATCAAAAATATTCCTGAGAAGGTGTTTTTAATCCATGGTGAACCGAACGCCCTTGATGCCTTTCGTGCCAAAATCAATTCGGTATTTGGGTGGAGAGCCTATATTCCGAAATTAAATGAGTCGGTCGAATTTCCGATGTCATACGAACGTGGGTCATAGGCGACCGATATTTTTATAATGACAATTTTTGTGAAACAAGAAACTGACCCTGGTCATTTTTATTTTTTGACAAATACCCTACATTGAAACTCACATACTGAAAATTGGTACACAATGAAAACTAAAAAAACACAGCAACGGTACACCGAATGGTTGTGCCCCGAAGAGATGCACGAGGCCTCTCTCAATTGGTTTTCTGAATTAAAATTCATGAGGGACGAACAATTTTTCTTGAACAACCTTATTAAATCGTATACCTTGCAACTAACGGATTCATCGGTTTTTAAAAAAAGTAAGGAAGTCGTAGGCCACCTTCAAAAGATAGAGCAAGAACTGGTTCCTCTCTTCAAAAAGGTACAGGTGCACGAGAACCAGTTAGAAATAATGATCGATGATGTAGATCAATTAAAAATGGAAAAAGCCTATCTAGAAACACATAAAGAACTCAAGTTTGAAATGCGAAACTATTCGGCACGCTACCGAAAAATCAAAGAGGCTCTTTTTAAAGTGGTAACCACCGTTATGAAAAAAAACAAACAAAAAAGACTGCTTACATAAACCGTCTCAGGGCCTCTATGCACCGAAACGGCTACATGAAGATGGGCGCCTCGGAGTATTTAATCTTGGTTACCGAGTAAAAACAGCTTTGGCCAAAAACCAGCACTATGAAAAAACTACGCCTGTTATCAATGGTTATTCTTCTCGGATGTTCTTCAACGGAAATGGTAGATAACTGGAAAAATCCCGAAATCGTCATTTTTGATGCCAACAAAGTACTGCTGGTGGGCATGACACAAAATGAAGAAGCAAGAGTCGAATTTGAAAGCAAACTAAAAAAAGAGTTCGATGCCCGCAACGTAACCGCTGTTCGTAGTATTGATGTCTTTGACGTTGCATTTACCAACGCCAAACGTACCGAAAAAGAGCTTGATAACTTTGAGCAACAATTACTCGATAAGGATTTTGATGCGATATTGCTGACCAAAATCGTAGGTTCCGAGAACAAACAACCTTTAAGGAAGACCATTGCCCAACTTTATAAAGAAGGAGACGGTTTCAATCAGGACTATCGTCGTAACCAAGACATTTACTACGATGAGGAATACAACCAGCGGTACAAAGTGTACCAAGCGGAAACCTCGTTATACTGTATTTGTGTAGACAAGGAACGTTCATTGATCTGGAGAGGGAATATAGACCTTCTTAACCCAGATGATATTCAAAAAACCGTAGATGACTATATACAATTAATTGTATCTGCCATGGAGCAGCAAGATCTTATTTTCAGAAAAGATGCGGTTGAAACAGCAACAGGGATTTAAACTGCACGGCAAAACCAAAGTAAAAAACACAGGAAAGGGGCTATCCAAAAAATCTTCGTATCTGGATAGCCCCTTCTGAGTGGTCTTGTCTAAATAATTCTTAGTAATCCCTTATAGAAATTCACCTTCTTCACTCATTTTTACCCTCAGTATCTTATCACCGTTCTCCAATTTCAGTTTATACTTTTTGGCTACCCCTTTGCGCTCATGATAATCCACAATATAAGCGTCCTTGGTAATCGACCAACCTGGAAAACGTTTTGCTACCGCGGTTCTAACCGATCTGGGCAGATTTACATCGTTGAACCTTTCCACGGTTCGCAATAATACACCATCTTTATCATAGGCGGCAAGAATGGTACCCTCGGGGATATAGAAATTTACCTCATAAAATTCGTAATCGTCCTGATAATACTCAGATTCTTTTACATCGAATTCAGCAACCTTTCGTTCCAATAGTTTCACGGGAATGGCTGCAGCTTGTTCGGTTTTTACATTCTGCAAATATTTATAATTGGTAGCTTTTACAGTAACCTCTGAAAGTGCTTCCGTTTCAGTGGTTTCTGAGATTTGGGTATACATGGGGAGGGTCAATCCCATAACAACGAGACCTAACAGTACTTTTCTCATGGCTTTTAATTTAAATTATTACTCAGATAAGTCTGTTTTGAAACCTCAATTTCAACAGTGCAAAAGTAGCCGACAAGGGCTCTTTGAACAATGACTTATATCAGCAAACATTCGCTTTTGGCAGGGAATGAACCCCATTAAAAAACCAAAAACTGACCTAGGTCATTTTATGTGCTGGGGAAAGGGATTATTTTAGCAGCATCGAAAAGATAAAAACAGTTCATTGATAAAGATAATAGTAGGTTGGGTCTTGTTTTGGGGGAACCAAGATCCAAAAAGCAAGAAGAAGTGACAGTAACTTGGTGAAACACTTTGAATTCAGAAAGGAATTAGCAATAAGGCCTAGCCGAATTCGAATAAGCGGAAATCAGGTGAAAACACATCTTCTGGAAACCGGGACATCACGGTGTTCCGGTTTCTTTTTAATTTACGAGCTTTCAGGCTTCCAAGCAGTAATGCCTTGGCGGCTATAAAATGGTACTGCCAGAGTCTTCTTTTGAACACCTTACGACTTCCTTCGCTAGTAAGTTCACAGAAGGCATCTTTGAAAGTGGCTTTCGCATACCATACAAAAGACCGGATTATTGAGATAATCCGGTCTTTTCATATCTATTGGTATTTTCCCATTGGATTCAACTTTTTTATACTTCTCAAATTTTCGATACGGAGTTTCCTTTCTGCCCATGGTGCACGAACAACAAATAAAAGTGAAAACAAAAAGGAACTGCGTTGTAGCAATAATTTACCTTGAGAACAGATTTAGCTCAACCTTTTATGGTGGTAGGCCTTAATTTAAATGCGACCTATACAACGAATCGATCAATCTTTGACTACTCTCATGGAATTGGTCTGGAAATTCCAGATTTTATTAAATCGGATGAACAGGAAGACTTAAATGCGAAGATCAAAATTTCATGGACTACGGGCCCACCTGTCCTTTTTTACAATTGAAAGCAGAAAAGTTGATATTCCGTTCATGTACTAAATTTAAAGGGATTCACCTATGTGCCATGTCGCAATCCTGAAACGGCCGCATTTCGTCACAACAAACCCTACAACCACTTCACGAGTAAAGACAATGATGGTTGTTTTCCCGGAAACTAAGCAACGGAATTTTTCCAAGCGATTCCATCCGCTTAACCAAATCACGGTGAAACCATTTTCGGGAAAGCCCCCTTTTTTCACGTTCTAGCATCACCAGTAAGTCGGCATTGATCTCTTCAATATAGCTGTTGAGCGATTCAAAAATAGCATCGGAAAACAACAATTCGTATCCCAACCGTTCGTAAGATACTTTTTGCGCCAACATCTCCTTGAACCACTCTAAATGCCCTTCCCCATCATCTTCTTTTTTGGCAGATACGTGAACCACCTTAACCAATGCCTGAAACGACGCCGCAAGGGTTATCAGCTTTCGAATCGCGAAGATATCCTCTTCCTCAAAATCAGAGGCATATACAATGGTCTCCAAGGGTTTATATACCACGTTAGAGGGAATGGCCAAAACAGGGCAAGGTGCCCTTTCAATAAGCTGTTTCGTAGTACTACCTTGTACCAGCTCTTGTACCCTACTTTCACCCCGAACACCCACAACGATAAACTCGGCATGCCAGTCATTGGCCTTTGACATAATACCTTGAACCGCCGACTTTTCAATTACAGGTTCAACGCGCATTTCTGTCGATCCCGGTTCTAGCACCAAATGTGCTGCGCAAAAGGTTTCCAATAGTTGCCTATGATGTCTTCGAGATGCTTTCTCAGAGTGTGGAAAAGGAGCATCGAGCCCCTCCATGCCCACAATGACGGGATATCCAAAAACATGTGTAACTACAAGCCGGGCTTTCATTTGAACAGCGAGACCATGGGCATACTTGAGCGCCGCTATAGCGTTTTTGGAGTAGTCGGTTGCATAGACAATTGTTTTCATCGATACGTTGCAAATAATAGCAAATTAAAATATGGTAACCCGTAGCGTTCTCAAATGATTTATATCATATCGGAGACTTCTTAAACCAGCGATTGTTACATATCCTATCGATTGGCTCCGTATCTATTTTGGGTATCAACTTGTTAATGGGGAAGGCTTCATTTTGTCATATTTTAAAAATTGGATCATTTCATATCTTTATTGTTTTGCATTGTTCCCTTTTCAAGGACCAATGCGTATTTTTATCGTAGTGGAAGTTACCTATGATAGCCATCATGAAATGATGGTGAAGAATGGGCTAATTTTCCATTTAGAGACTGTTTTAAAATATGACAATTATTTTTTCATGCCTCTTTTTGGACGCTATTATGTTAAAATTTTGAAACGTAGCCAATGCTATGCTTAAAAATTCTGCCTTATATCGCCCTAAAAATGACCGATAAAAATTCTAATCACATATTTTAAAACAGTCTCTTAGAGTCGAACTAGCATTTTAAACCGTATTTCATGAATTCTGACAATAACTTTCACATTGCCAATCTGGGTACCGCAACAGTTCCTTCACCTCTTGGTTTGAGCAAGACCGCGGGGGATCAGATTTTCAATTTTATCGAAGAGGACAACAAGATTTTGGCCGATATCTCCCTACAAGGTTTTAACGATTGCGTCCTAAATGAAAAACAACCTGCCTGTTTAGAGAAGGCCGGACCACGTGAAAAGCTATTTTTTGACCCTAAAAACACTACCGCTGCCATTGTTACCTGCGGAGGTCTTTGCCCCGGGATCAATAATGTGATTCGTAGTCTGGTCATGGCATTACACTATTTTTATGGGGTAAAACGAATTATCGGAATTCCCTACGGTTATGAAGGTCTTATTCCCGAAAAAGGCCATGGATTTCGAGAATTGACGCCCGAGCTGGTTAAAGATATACACGAGTTCGGGGGCACCATGTTGGGATCTTCAAGAGGGGCGCAACCCGTCAATGAAATGGTCGATACGCTTGAGGAGCAAAAGATTGACATCTTATTTGCCATCGGAGGGGATGGTACCTTGAAAGGAGTAAATGCCATTGGGAAAGAGATTGAAAAACGAGGGCTACCTATTGCCGCAGTCGGAATCCCTAAAACCATTGACAACGATATTGACCTAATCGATAAGTCGTTTGGATTCGAAACCGCTTTTGACGTGGCAAGCCCTATTATCCGAGATGCCCATAATGAGGCTACCGGAGCCTTTAACGGCATCGCTATCGTAAAATTGATGGGGAGGGACAGTGGCTTTATTGCAGCATCTGCCGCCATTGCTATGCCCGTCGTGAATTTTGTCCTGGTTCCTGAAATCGATTTCGCGTTGAAGGGCGAAAACGGGTTCTTAGAAACGTTGAAAAAACGTCTCAACTCAAAGCATCACGCTGTTATCGTAGTGGCAGAAGGTGCCGGTCAAAACTTGTTTGAGCAGGAAAAACAGGTGACAGATGCTTCTGGCAACGTACAGCACAACGATATAGGTCTTCACTTGAAAAGCGTTATCGGCGATTATTTTGATAACGAAGGCATTGAAGTGACCATCAAATACATTGATCCTAGCTATATCATCAGAAGTGCCCCGGCCAATACGAACGACAGTCTATTTTGCAATCGCATGGCCTACCAGGCGGTGCATGGTGCTATGGCGGGAAAGACCAGATTTGTCATCGGGAGGGTAAACAATCGATTTGTATACCTGCCCATTCCAATGGTAACGGGCAAGCGAAAAAAAATAGAACTGGAAGGAGAGTTCTGGTTCGCGGCCCTTCAAAGCACCGGGCAGCCATTCTCAATGAAATAGGCTTACCAAACCGACCAATGGCAGGCTTGTAAGTCCCAATATTGAATTTGCATGTATTTGATCCATTCTGAAACTTGTTTGGAAATTTCAGATCCTAGGGTATCAATACAGTTCCTCATAGTACTGGGTTGCCATTCGGGCGCTGGTAAATGCAGGAACCACATCGCTCATCGCTTTGAAAACAATCTGATGCCATTTCTCCTTATCTTCATAAAAAATGGGCAAAACCTGATGTTCTAAAACTTCGTAGAGCTGCGTACAATCCATTCGGTCTTGTTCCGATATTGGTAAGGTATGATCCACTTCCGGAAGTATAAAACTATTCTTGCCATTTTTAGCAAATTCGGGCATCCACCCGTCATTGACAGAAAGGTTTACCGAACCGTTCATAGCAGCTGTCATTCCACTGGTACCCGAGGCTTCCCTTGTAATCCTAGGTGTATTCAACCAAATATCGGACCCTGTTTTCAGTTGTCTTGAAAGCTCAATCTCATACCCTGTCAACACCGCAAGGTTTGGGGTGTATTTTGTTCGGTACACCAAGTTGTTGAAAATATCGATTGCGCCAAAATCCATCGGATAGGGCTTTCCGGCCCAAATGATTTGAACGGGATACTTGGTATTGGTAATCAGTTTTTCGAATCGCGCTGCGTCATACAGCAACAAATCGGCCCTTTTGTACCCCGCAAAACGACGCGCCCAAACAATGGTAGCGATATCAGGATCAAACACTTTTCCGGTCTGATGCAACACTTCTTCGAATAATTTACTTTTTAGCGCCCATTTTCGCCTACGAAGCATATTTGCATCTTTCTTTCTCCAGGCCCTTCGTATATCCTTATCTTGCCAAAAACCCTGATGCTGCGCATTGGTAATGGGTATAATTTTATCGGTTCCCTCAAAACTTTCCCACATTTTTTTCGAAACCTTCGCATGCAACTTGGAGACTGCATTGGCCTTCGCCGCCAATCGCAATGCAGCGACCGTGTAATTTAAACTATCACCATTGGTCAGCTCTTTTTGAAGCTCATAATCCGAAAGCCTTCTGCCAAAAAATCCAAACTGATTCAAATGATGACCGTTTCGTTCTTCATTTCCGCCTTTTTCGGGAGTATGCGTGGTAAATACTTTGTGAACCTCTTTTCCGGTATCCCGTAAATAATAAAAAGCTGGCAGCCCATGGCCTTCATTCAAATGGTACACATCGGCACCGCCCAAGGCCTCTACGATTTTGGCGCCCCCAATACCCAAAATGATACTCTGCGCCACGCGGGTTTCTTCGTTTGAATCGTATAGATAGTCTGTAATGGTACGGGAAAGGTAGTCATTGCCCTCCACATCGGTTGTTAAAAAATATAGGGGCGCCGACCCGAACACTTCTGGTCTTAGTACATAAGCCCGTACTTTTACTGCCGGATTGTTGTGAATAGGAACTTCGACCTCCAGTCCGGAATCTTCCAAAAAACTGTAGTTTTTTTCGATGAAATTCGTCTGCTGGGTACGGTCTTTTTTTCTCCCCTGATCATAATAACCATATTTCCAGAGCATTCCTATGCCAATCAGATTTTGCTTTAGTTCAAAGGCTGATCGCATATGGGACCCGGCAAGGAATCCCAGACCGCCTGAATAGGTTTTGAGCCCTTGATGAACGGCAAACTCCATACTGAAATATGCAGTTCGTTTTTTAAACTCTTTAGCGGGCCTGTACGGATGGTACCAAGTAGCAAATTTACTAATGGCACCGTTGATCGGTGAAGTTTCTCTCATAGTTTAAAAATATAATACTTTAAAGCTCCTAAAGTTTCCCCTAGTTAAATTTAGTGTTGTTTTTACTTTAAACGATGGTCATTATCTTACCCTCCGATACCTTTAGATGTATCCATAGCCCTACCTTAAAAAGGCCATATAAAGGGAACCAAAAACATGCTTACTATAAAAAACAATAACAATAGTGGTCCGCCAACTTTCACATAATCTAAAAATTTATATCCTCCGGCCCCCATCACCATAGCGTTGGTAGTGGTACCCACCGGCGTTAAAAATGCCGTAGAGGCACTAATGGCCACTACAATCATAAAAGGTGTCGGTGAAACCCCCAATGATACCGCGGCCATATACGCAATAGGAGCCATTAACACCGCAGTAGCGGAATTATTTATGGTTTGGCTAAAGAGGGTTGTTACCAGAAAAACACCTCCTAAGAGCATGGTCGGATGAATATTTCCCAAATAATCTACCAGCCCATTGGAAACTAGTTGTGCCGTGCCCGTTTTCTGCAAAGCAAGGCCCATTGGAATCATCGCAGCTATCATTACGACACTGGTCCAACTGATTCCTTTGTAAGCCTTGGAAATAGGAACACAACCGGTTAACATCATAATTCCTGCGCATATTAAGGCAGCTATGGCACCTGGGAAAACATTCAAGACCAATAGTAAAATCATTAAAACTAGGGTTCCCAAAGCAATGTAAGAACGTGGGGTAAGCTCATCTACGTCTTTGGCCATTGCTTCGGGGCTACCTGATATGACCAGATTTTCATAAACGCTCTTTAAAGATTCAATATCCTCCCAAGAGCCTCTGATAACGAAGGCATCACCGGCCTTAATAGTTATTTTTTGATCGGCGATGGGGCGGCCGTCCCGGGAAGCACCCAACAATTGAATACCTGACTTTTGTAGATAATGACCTAGTGGAAGCGTCTGCCCCACAAAAAAAGAGGTCGGGGTAATGATCATCTCTACCATCCCAATTTCCTGGTTGATGAGCTCTTTTTTCAATTCCGAAGGCTCAAACACTTGCGGAATAAGACCTAGTTTAAGGGCCAAAATCATCTTATCGACATCGTCTGCACTACCCTTCACGGTAATAATATCATGATAACGTATTTCGGTGTCGGGGTCGGGCAGTTCTACAAAGGGAGGTGTGCCTTTGAGCACATTAGGGTGCCTACGGCGCAAACGCATGATGGATATACCGTGCTTTTCCTCGAACTCCCAATCACCTATTTTGGTTCCAATCAGGGGGGACATAGACCGGATTCTCAAACGATACATATTGTCCCCGATACTATAATTGGATATCCATTTATGTACTTCTGAATCGATATTTACCGGGCGGTTCTTGGTTTTATGCTTCGGCAGTAATCGATACCCTATGTATCTAAAATAGATAATGGAAATAAAGAGCAATGGTAGACCAATGAGAGCAAACTCAAAAAAAGAAATCCCTGCGGCTCCTTGCTCCGTTAAGGTATTGCTCACAATAATATTAGGTGGTGTTCCAGTCAAGGTCAACAATCCGCCGGTATTAGAGCCAAAGGCCACCGGCATCAACAATTTGGACGGTAAGGTTCCTGCTTTCCAAGCGGCCGAAACCGTTACTGGCAGCAGTGCTGCAACCGTACCGGTATTACTCACGAAACCGGAAAGTACCCCTGAACCAAGAGTTACCAGTACAAGCAATTTTGGAATACTCTTTCCGGCCCAGGCAACAAATTTCTGTCCGGCCAAGGCCGTCCATCCGGTTCTGGCAAGTCCTTCACCAATAATAAAAAGGGCAGCAATCATCAACACGGTAGGGTTGCTAAAACCTGTTAAGGTTTCCGACATATCCAAAATTCCCGTGAGGTACAATGCCAACATAGACATGAGGGCAACAACATCTGGCGGAAACTTTCCCCAAACGAACAAAGCAATGGTAAGGGCCAAAATGACCAACAAAACAATCATGCTATGAAACTAAAAAGAATTTAATTGATTGCCAATAAAGGCACCTTGGAATGTAACGTCAACATTTGGGTCAACTGGCCTTCGG
Organism: uncultured Flavobacteriaceae bacterium; assembly: GCA_947493175.1. GTDB lineage: Bacteria > Bacteroidota > Bacteroidia > Flavobacteriales > Flavobacteriaceae > Pelagihabitans. The sequence continues at coordinate 220,031 of CANLQD010000006.1, forward strand.
AAGGTTCGCTATTTTTGGTGTGATTTCGCGGAAGAATAGCAACGACATCAATTTCTTTATTGGTAGCGTATGTAAGTATTCCTTCGACCACATCGGGGTTCTCTATAAAGGTATGCTCTGAATAAAAATTTTCAAGATAATACTGTATCGCATTTTCGTTTTTTTCATCGATTTCCGAATACCCATAGGTTTCCGGCTTATTCTCGATAGTCACCACATGTACTTTTGCATTAAAACGTCTTGCCACATCTAACAGCGTACCCAGTACTTGCGTATCATCGATTTCCTCTTTCCCAAGGACCATGGCAATATTCTTGATCTGAAAATCATGGGATTCAGAAGGTACTACCAAAATCGGGCAATCTGCCTCGGCAACCAATTTTGAGGTATTGGTAGCAACGGCGCTTTCTTCGCCGGAGGTGCCATGGGTTCCCATGATGATCAAATCTACCTGCTCGGTCTTTTGGATTTTCATAATCGATTCCGTCAAAGAACCGCTTCTTGATACCCATTCGATTTTATGCTTTAAAAATGCCTTGTACTTCTCCTCCACTTTCTTAAATGCTTCGGTAGATACGTCATCATTGCCATTAACAGCGATATAGGCCAGTATAATTTTCAAGTGATCGTCTCGTCCAACATAATTGGCCGCATATGCCAAGGCATTGAGGGAAGCTTCCGAAAAATTGAAAGGAACAAGAATAGTAGCGATTTTATACATGATATAACGTTTATTGAATGTTTACTGTAAAAGTAAGTTCGGATATCTTTGAAAAACATGACGGTTGTCACATTTTTATCAAAAACGAATATAATAATTTCTCTAATCCTCTAGATACCGCGACGCTTCCTGAACTTCTTGCTCGTGTTGTTTTCCTTCTTTTACATGGGCTTTCAAAAGAATAGGACCATGCTTCCTTTGGCGTTTCAATGGGTTTTATTCAAAACTATCCCTACTCCGGATGTTGAATCCTCGTTTAGTTTGAAGGAGTTCGTTATCTTCCCATTTCTTAATATTGCAATCTTCGATATTGAATTATACCATGTCATGCTACATTTAATCGACATCAAAGAGGATTCCAAAATCCCGAAGTACAAGCAGATCGTCAATTCTGTACTTACCGCATTAGGGAACGAGCAATTGAAAATCAACGATAAACTGCCCTCAGTGAACGACCTTTGGCTCGAATTCGACATTTCAAGGGACACGATCGTAAAGGCATATGACCATTTAAAGCATTTGAAACTCATCGATTCGGTTCCGGGAAAAGGTTATTACATCACCAACGACGACCTTGAATTAAAGGCAAAGGTTTTCTTGTTGTTCAATAAACTCAGTGCGCACAAGAAGGTAATCTACGATGCATTCTCCCATGAATTGGGTGATAAGGCAACCATTGACTTTTTTATATACGACAACAACTACCGACAATTCAAAAACCTCATCAATGCCAGTAAAGCAAGGGATTATACGCACTATGCCGTTATTTGCCATTTCGAAGAAGGGGGAAACGACTTGATCGATTTCATACAACAGCATATACCTGCTGAAAAACTATTGATCCTAGACAAAAATGTAAATAACTTCAAAACTGCCACAGCAAGTGTCTACCAAGATTTTGAGAACGACATCTTTTCGGCACTGGTTGAACTGAACCCGCAATTGAAGCAATACAAACAATTGAAGTTATTGGTCCCCGAGAAGACCTATCATCCTATTGAAATCAAAAAGGGTTTTTTTAAGTTTTGTGGTGAGTATGCCTACGACTTCAAGATTATCTCGGATATTCAAGAAGAAAATATCGAGGAGGCCACAGTATACATTAATCTGCGGGAAAAGGACTTGGTTACACTCATCAAAAAAATCAAGGCGACCGATTTTAGGTTAGGGAAAGACGTAGGTATTATTTCTTATAACGATACCCCTATCAAAGAAGTGCTTTTAGATGGTATTACGGTAATTTCGACAGATTTTGAACAACTGGGCAGACAAGCAGCCAAACTTATTCTCGCTAATTCAAAAGAGCAAAAAAGGAATCCTTTCTATGTTATTCACCGGAGCTCTTTATGATTGCTACGATTATGATTTAGCCTGTTTTCATCATGTTCCTGTTCGCGGATATGAATAGAATGCTCTTAGCCATCAAGAATATGCCGATGTTTGCAGTTTTCACCTCTATAGAGAATACTTAACAAAGTGCTACTGCAATCAATACCAATACAATACGAAGAATCTGAAAAAGGGAGTAATATTCACCAGATAAGACCTATCTTGAAATGCAATCCCGAAAAAGCGGTGCTCTCCTTTAGCGTTTTTTAAATATACCTTTAACTTTTTCCTTTTTCTCGTGGAGAAAATTACTATTCATGCGCCGTAAATAGACACTTTGAATTTCTTCTGGGTAAAGTACCTAAAATAATACGATATGCAGGGTTTCCTACCACGGTATCTCCTTTAGTGCTATGTCTTCCCCCCAGACATCCCCTCTGGCCTGTATGCGGTTTTTATTTTTCGTATGCCACAAGGTTCCGATCCAAAACTCTCTTACACGAATTACGGGACCTTTGATTCATAAGCCATCTATAAAAAAAGGGCGTCTGTCTAGTAAATCCCTTAAACTGTCCATTTCGTTTCCCTAGTATTCCGATACCTGACTAGGTTTGTCCCATTATATTGAATATTGGAAAATTCCTATGAAGGCACGTAATTACATCATAGTTACCGCTATGCTCGGTATAAACGTATCCATAGCTCAGCAATCCAAAACTACTCGCAACGAAATTTGGGACTTGAAAGCATGTATTTCGTATGCCCTTGAACATAATATTACAGTGAAGGAGGCAACCCTGCAAAAGAATACTTCAGAAGTAACATATCGTGCTTCAAAATCTGCGAGACTGCCCAACTTAATCGGTAATGCCAATCAAAATTTCACCAATGGTAATTCCATTGACCCAATTACAAGTGATTTTGTTTCCCAGCAAACAAACTCGACAGCATTGGGGCTAAATACGCAATTGACCTTATATCAGGGCAATCAAATTAACAACCAAATTCAGCAAAGCAAGTTGTTGGTGGATCAAAACGGTTTTTTTGAGGAACAGGCCAAAAACGATATTACCCTAAGTATTTTGGAACAATACATACAGCTACTTTATAGCAAAGAAGCAATCAAAATCGCCCAAAATAACCTTGAAACTTCGGAAAAAGAGGAAGAAACGGCTAAAGCTCGATACCAAAGTGGTTCCGTAGCCATACGCGACTATATGGATGCCCGGTCGCAAACAGCAAACAATCGGTATAACGTTGTTACTGCAAAAAACGATTATACACTACAGTTAGTGACCTTAAAACAATTATTGGAACTGCCCCCGGGACAACCCTTGGAAATCTTAGATTCCATAGCGTTCATTTTTGACAAAATTCCAAATCTAAACGAAGTATATATAAAAGCACTGGAAGTACTACCCGAGATAAAAGCTGGTGAGACCAACATATCCATCTCTGAAAAAGAAGTAGCCATTGCCAAAGGCCAATATTTGCCCACTTTGGAGTTTACCGGCACCATGGGAACAGGTTACACCTCTACCCAAGAACTGGATTTTAACGATCAGTTCAATGTCAACTTCAACCAAAGAGTAGGATTGTTGCTGAGCATTCCTATTTTCAATAGGAACAGCACCAGAGCGGACGTCGAGATCGCGAAAGTAAATCAGGATATTGCCAAACTACAATTGATCCAAGAAAAGAAAGACCTCTATTTAAAAGTAGAAACGGCATGGCAAAATGCCAATACCGCTCAAAATCAATTGGAGGCTTCCATAGCGGCACGTTCAGCGGCACTGGAGTCGTACAAACTGGCTCAAAAACAATATGAACTTGGAGCCTTGAGCACTGCAGATTTAATATTGAGCCAAAATACCTATAGTAACGCAGAACAAAATTACATTCGGGCAAAGTATCTGAAACTCTTATATGCACAGCTATTGGAATTTTATCAAGGGAACGAGATCACGATGTAATAGATGGTAGCGACCAACGCAATTTGGGAATCAGGCAACCTGCGATTGTCGTATAAAATATAGCAAGAGATGAAGAAAAAAAGAATAATCTGGACGGGAATCGCCGCTGTTGGGCTTGCGATTGGGCTGTATCAACTTATTTTCGTGAATAATAGTAGTTCTGACATAGAAATCCTTACCATAAAATCAAAAAAAGGGGAAGTAACTACCATGGTCACCGCTACCGGTACCATAGAACCGGTTGAACAGGTAGCGGTCGGCACACAGGTTTCAGGCGTTGTGGAAAAGATATATGCAGATTATAACAGTGTAGTTGCCAAGGGGCAATTGCTCGCTGAACTAGACAAAACCGTTCTACGTTCTACCCTTTCCAAACAACAAGCCAATTACGAGAAAACCGTTCACGATTTGGACTATTTACAGACCATTTACGACAGACAGAAAGTTTTATACGAGAACAAGGTAATCAGCAATTCTGATTATGAGGAAGCGCTCTACAATCTAAAGGTCGCAAAGAATTCGGTAACCGAGACCCTGGCCGATTTGAAAAGTGCGAAGACCAACTTGAGCTATGCGAATATTTATTCTCCGATAGACGGTGTTGTACTGTCTCGCGATGTAGATGAAGGTCAGACTGTAGCGTCAAGCTATAGTACCCCTACCCTTTTTACTATAGCCGAAGATTTGAAACAGATGCAAGTAGAGGCCGATGTTGATGAAGCGGATATTGGTCAAGTGAAAGCGGGGCAGCGTGTTTCATTTACTGTAGATGCCTATCAAAACGAGGAATTCTCGGGTACGGTGACCCAAGTACGGTTAAACCCAACCACGACCTCCAATGTTGTTACCTATACGGTGGTGATAAAAGCGGACAATCCCGAATTGAAGCTAAAGCCAGGGCTAACAGCAACGATATCCATTTATACGATAGAACTGAAAGATGTATTGACTATAGAGGCAAAGGCTGTCAATTTCAGGCCTGACCCAACCATGATGATGGCTTACCTGGAACAACATAAACAGGAAAAACAGCAGCCCCCAAAAGGCAAGCGAATGTTTAACGATGAGAGCACAACCGTTTGGGTAACCGACAATGGAACCGTAAAACCAAAAGAAGTAGTCCTGGGAACCAGTGATGGTGTAAACGTACAAGTATTGAGCGGTTTACAGGAAGGGGAAGAACTCGTATATCAAATGCGGTATACCGAAAACACCAAAACCACCCCTTCTGGAAGCCAAGAAAGTGAAAGTCCTTTCATGCCGCCAAAACCCCCAGGTGGCGGTCGTAGGTCCCAATAAAAGAAAATGAAAGAGAAAGCGATACACGTAGCACGGTTAAAACGAAGTTTTAAAATGGGGGAAGATACCGTTCATGCTTTAAATGGAGTTTCTTTTGGTATCGAAAAAGGAGAGTTCGTGACCATTATGGGTTCCAGCGGCTCCGGGAAAAGCACCTTGTTAAATCTTATTGGATGCCTTGATAGCCCTACTTCGGGAACCTATAAAATAGACGGTGTTCCTGTAAAAGATTTGGATAGGAACCAACTTGCCCAAATTCGTAATGAGAAAATAGGGTTCATCTTTCAATCCTACAACCTTTTGCCCCGGACGACCGCCCTCGAAAATGTAGAGTTGCCATTACTATACAACAATGCTATTGGCGTAGAAGAGCGCAGAAAAAGGGCATTGGCGGCATTGGAAAAAGTAAGTTTATCAGACCGATTGCACCATACGCCCTCGCAATTATCAGGGGGACAACAGCAACGAGTAGCCATTGCGAGATCTTTGGTAAACGATCCCGTGGTCATCTTGGCAGATGAAGCTACCGGTAATTTAGACACCAAAACATCCTACGAGATCATGTCCCTTTTTCAAGAACTGAACAAACAAGGAAAAACTATTGTCTTTGTGACCCATGAACCTGATATCGCTAGTTTCAGCGGCAGAACCATTGTCTTGAGAGATGGTAAAATTATTAGGGATGAACAGAACGCGAACGTTCGCATTGCTAAGGACGATTTAAGGACCATACCAAAACAGGGTTAATATGAGGATGCTAAACTTACTAAAAATATCCTTCAAAGCAATTGTCTTGAACAAGGTCAGGGCACTTTTGACCATGTTAGGGGTCATCATTGGGGTTGCCTCCGTTATCGCCATGTTGGCCATTGGAGAAGGTTCCAAACAGAGCATTAAGGCGCAAATCTCCAGTATGGGATCAAATATGATCACCATCAGGCCCAATGCCGAAAGACAGGGTGGCGTACGTTTGAGCCGAAGTGAAATGCAATCGCTGACCTTGGATGATTTTGAGCTGATCCAGTCCGAAGCTTTGTTGCTGACGAACGTTTCACCTCAGGTGAGTGGTAATGGCCAGGTCATCTATGGGTCAGATAATTGGCCTTCAAACATCTATGGTGTCAATCCCGAATATTTGGCTATTCGCGTGTGGGAGGTACAGCATGGGAGCATGTTCACAGATGCCGAAGTAAAATCCGCTTCTAAAGTTGCAGTAATTGGTCAGACCGTGCAAGAGAACCTTTTCACAAACGGCGAAAATCCTGTGGGAAGCATGATTCGCTTCAACAACATTCCTTTCAAGGTAACAGGCGTTTTGGAAGAGAAAGGAGAGAACACTTTTGGACAAGATCAAGACGATGTTGTGTTGGCGCCTTATACAACGGTACAAAAAAGAATCTTGGCCACCGATTACTTACAATCCATTACAGCTTCTGCCATCAGTGAGGAGCAATCCGAGCAGGCGGTCGAAGAAATAACGGCCTTAATGAATAAATCACACGAAATACAGGAGGGCGCAACGGCAGATTTTGAGATTCGTTCCATGGAAGAGTTGATCTCCACCTTTAGCTCTACCGGTGAATTATTAACGTTATTGTTGGTAGCCATTGCCAGTATATCCCTGTTAATAGGTGGTATAGGAATTATGAATATTATGTATGTATCGGTAAAAGAACGTACCCGTGAAATTGGCTTACGTTTGGCAGTTGGTGCAAAAAACAACGATATCTTGATGCAATTTTTAATAGAAGCCATTCTGATCAGCGTCACAGGTGGATCAATTGGTGTACTTTTAGGAGTCAGTGCTACTTTTTTCATAGAAAAAATACTTTCTTGGCCTACAAGTGTCACGGGATATTCCATCGTAATATCTTTTGCTGTATGTGCTATCACGGGCATTTTTTTTGGGTGGTATCCTGCAAGAAAGGCAGCATCATTAGATCCTATCGAGGCCATGCGATATGAATAAAACAACTATTGGAATGACCAGAAAGAACAGAATCCTATTGCCCATACTGCACCTAATGGCCTGGATGGTACTTTTAATGATTCCCTACTTTTTGGCCTTAAACTACGATGAGGATAGCGAGCAGGTATTTCTTAAGACCCTAGAGCGTTCTTGGTTGCATTTGTTTTTTTATGCAATTATCTTTTATATCAATTTTTTATTTCTGATTGACCGGTACTTGTTTCAGAAAAATGTGGTAGCCTTTTTTCTCATCAATGGGGTGTTGATCGCTCTTTCTATCTGGATGCGGGAAGCACTTAAAATGTATTATTTTGATGAGTTTTTAGCTCCTAAACACGAAGCTCCCAGAGGTAGGCCCAAAGAGATGATATTATATGTGAGCGGTATTGCATCTTCTGTACCCATCGCTTTTGCGGTGGCCTTGAAAACCATGATGAGATGGACAAGAACTGAAACCGAAAAAAAGGAGGCGGCCAACATAAAACTACAATCAGAGATACAACATTTAAAATATCAGCTACAGCCACATTTCTTCTTTAATTCTTTGAACAATATCTATTCGCTCGTTGATGTTTCTCAGGAACGGGCAAAAAAAACCATACATCGACTTGGCAAATTGATGCGCTATCTGTTGTATGAAACGAATATCGAAAGGGTGGGTCTACAGGATGAAATCGATTTTATGACCCAATACATTGAACTGATGCGGCTTCGGTACTCCGAAAAAATTGCGATATCGTATACGTTTCCCAAAAATGCCCATAAAATAAAGATTGCTCCATTATTGTTCATTACCTTAATAGAAAACGCTTTTAAGCACGGCATACCTGCTAGTAAGGAAGCAACGCTTACCTTTCATATGGAAGTTATTGGAAATACGCTTGTTTTTACGACGGTCAACCAAAACTTTCCCAAGAAGGTCAACGATAAAAGTGGTTCGGGAATAGGATTGGAAAATTTGGGCAAACGACTAGAACTTTTGTACCCTAACAAACACACTTTTACCAATACCCAGGCCAATGGCAACTTTACCGTTGTTTTAACTTTGGAAATAGAAGATAAGGCTGTATTAAAATGAAAACGAATAGGATAACATGCATGATCGTAGACGATGAGCCTATGGCCTTGAGCCTAATAGAGGGCTATGTTCTAAAAACCCCGTTCTTGGAACTGAGACAAAAGTGTGATAGTGCCATTGAGGCTTTGACCCTTATGGAACGGGAGCCTTTGGACCTACTTTTTCTAGATATTCAAATGCCAGATCTTAACGGCTTGGAGTTTTCCAGATTACTACCAAAAACATCACGCATCATATTCACGACTGCATTTAGCGAATACGCCATTGAAGGGTTTAAAGTAAAAGCATTGGATTACCTTTTGAAACCTTTTGATTATGCCGAGTTTTTGACCGCTGCAATGAAAGCAAAAGAGTGGTTTGGATTGATACATAGACCGCATAAAGAAAATTACAATGAGAAGGCACAAAACTTTTTGTTTGTAAAGTCAGGATACAAGCAGCAAAAGATCAATTTGGATGAAGTACTCTATTTTGAAGGCCTAAAGGATTACATCAAAATTTGGCTCAAAGACAGTTCAAAAGCGGTATTAACTTTAATGTCTTTGAAACATCTTGAAAAACAGCTTCCAGCCAATAAATTTATGCGTGTACACCGGTCATTTATTGTGGCTCTTGATGGTATCGATGAAATAGAGCGAAGTCAAATCATTATCAATAACAAAAGAATTACGGTGTCTAAGCACTACAAATCTCATTTTTTGGACTATCTCAAGAAAAATTCAATAGGCTGATCGATTACCAAGAGGTTTACTTTGATTTGGCAGTGATATCAAAACAATTTATCCCCTACAACTACTTACGGGCCTTCGTAAGCGAAATGGCTGCGCGCAACGGTGACAAGCCCCTGAGGCATTCACATAGAAATCAATGGTTAATTTTAAGGCTGTCCCGACAATTAGGCAAATTGGTTAATCTCAACTTTCTGGACCAGAGGCCTTTGGACACCTATATAAAACCATGTGATTTATGTAATTTGCAAACCAAATATACTTGTGGAAGAGCAAAAATTCATTGAAGCTTTACGGAGAGGAACCAATGAGGCCTATGGCCGATTGCTCGATGAATACCAACAAAAGGTGTTCAGCACATGTATTTCTTTCGTGCCAAATAAAGAAGATGCGGAAGATATTGCTCAAGATGTATTTGTGGAGGTCTTTAATTCCATTTCAAAATTCAAGGGTAATTCCAAACTATCAACATGGATATATCGCATATCCGTCAACAAGAGCCTGGAATTCATTCGGAAGAAAAACACAAAAAAGCGTTTTGGGTTTATGCGATCCTTGTTTGGGAATGACATCCCTATAGACAGAAGCTCCTATTTTACCGAGTTTAAGCATCCGGGAATACAGTTGGAAAACAAGGAGAAAAGCGAGATTTTATTTGCCGCAATAAATAAATTGCCCGAGGCCCAGCGAATGGTGTATACCTTACATAAAATTGATAATTTAAGTTACAAGGAAATCTCCGAGATAACCCAAAAGAGTATATCTTCAATTGAATCCCTATTGTTCAGGGCAAAAAAAAATCTGCAAAAATTACTGTATGATTATTATAAAAAAGACAACTCCTAACGCAAGTTTTTTGTGTTAATGACATCTTAAAAGAACATGCATAAACCAAGCCAATGGAACCTAAGAGAAATATTGACCGCTTAGTAGAAGAAACACTTGACAGTGCTTCGCATATTAAACCCGCTAAAACGCCTCCCTTTTTCAAGGAAAAGGTGCTCAGCAAAATGACGCAGGCGCATATCGAAAAAGAAGAAAATGGTATACGATATTTGGATTGGCTCACTCCTGGTTATCAGGCTGCAATCCTTATTGCGCTTGTCATTATTAATTTAGTTGCTTTGTTATCAAATACAACGAACGATACCTATGTAGAAAGTATTGAGGATTTTGCTGAAGTATACGGACTTTCAGAAGGGGATACAGATTCATACTGGCACCAAAATTAAGTGGCATGAAGAAGCATTTAACCTTATACATCCTACTCGGTTTCTTAATCGTAATGAACGGTTTCTTCTTGTTCAAACATTTTAGCACTCCCGATAAAGCAGGCCCTCCAAGACATGGACGAGTAAATTTTATTGCCGATCAGCTAGCATTTGACGCAACACAATTGAAAAAATTCAAGGAGCTTGATAAGGTGCATCGTAATAAAATAAATGCGCTTCGTAGTGACATCAACACTTTTAAGGAGGCCTTGTTCGATAAGGTATCTGACGAAAACTTCAATAATTCGGAGATAGAGGCTATAACCACAAAAATAGCCGATATCGAGAAAGCCATGGCGTTGGAGACGTTTCGATTTTTCAATTCCGTCAGCAAACTATGTAACAAAAATCAAAGGGAACGATTTGAGAAAATAATCAAGGATGGTTTACGACGACCACATGCTTCAGGCGGTGACAGACCCCCAAATGGCCCTGATAGGGAACATAGACCACCGCCTCCCCCCAGAAATTAAGAACATCTTGAAAACATAAGGCCCTAACCCTAGTTAGGGCTTTTTTTGTGCTTTTTTTAACAAAAGCTATCACAAGTTTAGAAAAAGAATACCATCTAAATTATGAAATATGTAAAACGAATAAGATGAAAAACTACACGCTTAACCAAGTGCTATTGGTGTTTGGAATAACACTATTTTTTTCCACAGTCTCTTTTGGGCAATCTCAAAATCGACAGGAAAGAAAAGAACCGCCGACCTTTGAAGAACTAATTGAAGAGATGGATGCCAATGAAGACGGGAAACTTTCGAAGGACGAAATCAGAGGACGTTTAAAAAAAGACTTTGAAAAAGTTGACCTCGATGAAGATGGATTCATTACTGAAGAAGAATTTGAGAAAGCCCCGAGACCTAAAAGAGGACCTAAAAGATAATGGTTTGTCCGAATATCAGGCCCTCTTTCTACGCAGCCACAAGTGAACCGAATGCATTTGTTTAAAACTTGTGGCTGAAGTAAATAGTTATTTAAACTATTGGCAAATCAAAATACAAGTTGGTTTGGTCGGCGGTTGATGAGGAAAAGCTTCGTAAGTAATTGCGAGGCTTTTTTTGAAAAGAAGATAGCGCCATAGGTTTCAAAATACACGTTAAGCAGATGTAGGAAACCATAAAGGCTAATGAAAAACCAAAGGTTTTTGGAAAAAAACTAATTCATGTCATGAATTTAAAAATGGGGTTGTTACACATCAATAAAATTAAAGTGTTTTTGGTTCTCATTTGTACACTTTTTACAAGTTGCAAAAGAGAAATAAAAAAAGAGAATGCGGCAAGCGAGGAAACGAGCAGGGTGGAATATTTGCCCTACTACAATGATAAATCGTTTACACCACATTGGCTGACTCCGAATAGCGAACAAGCTCGGGAGTTTCATAAGATTCCTGATTTTAAGTTGGTAAATCAAGTGGGCGATACCGTTACCCAAAAGACTTTTGAAGACAGAATGTACATTACCGATTTCTTTTTCACCTCTTGTCCTGGTATTTGTTTGAAAATGACCGAAAACATGTTCAAATTACAGGAAACATTTATAAATGATGCCGAGATATTGTTATTGTCACATTCGGTAACACCCTCCATAGATTCTGTTTCCGTTCTTAACACCTATGCTGAAAACAATGGCGTTATCAATAGCAAATGGCATTTGGTGACCGGTGATAAATTAGCTATTTACGACTTGGGGAGAAACCACTATTTTGTCGAAAATGACCTAGGCCTTCCAAAGGATATCAATGACTTCTTACATTCGGAAAATTTTCTGCTTATTGATAAAGACAAACACATCCGTGGAATATATAATGGCCTGAACAAGGCGTCGATCAAGCAATTGATTGCAGATATGAAAACCCTGAAAAAGGAAGACTAGTGAGCGAATTCTCCGCGTCGTACCAATAATTGGTATCATGTTCAAAGGAGAATACCATCATTTTTTGTATTGCACATCTTCATCTTTTAGAGAGTAACAGAGTTTTGCCTTCTTCAACCCAAAAATTCTCCCTTCCCGCGCTTCGTAATTGGCGTAAAGCGCTCCATTTTTTCTAAACGCCTGCTGTATGCCTTCTTCTTTTCCTCTGTTCAAGTTCATTTTTTTGAATAGCTCACCACTCGGATACCATTTTCTTTGCTCTCCATGTGGTTTACCTGTATCATAGTTGTAATGGGCTATTAGAACATGTACCGAATCGGCAGACCATATTTTCTTTGGTCCATGTAATTTCCCCTTATCATAGGCCGCAACATTTTTAAAATGTCCGTCGGGATACCATTGAATAAACGTGTTTTGCTTTTTTCCATCCAAGATTCCAAATTTTTCCTTCAGGCTATAATCCGGATAATAACGCACTGCGAATCCGGAATAGGGCATATCGTTCAATGTCCATAACGAAGTTTTATGATTGTAATGTAGCACTGATTTTTCAACAACCGTATCGGGTACCTTCAAGTAGGTGTCAATGGCATTACTTGTAATTGATTTTTTTTGCTGTTCAGGACACCCTATTAGCAAAATGCTTACAGACAACAGCGACCAAAAAAACGGTTTCATTTTAAATATTTTAGTTTCCATGACTCCTTAAAAAAGAAACCGTCCTCAACTGGAAAAAATCGAAGTAAGGTTTCCTTTTATCCCATAATCCCATACTACCTATAGAACAGTATTGGGAGTACCCTGCAAATCACCGGCAAAAAGGGCGATAACGTTCCCGAAATAAAACTCATTAATGATGTGATAATGATAAAACTCCTCCCCATTACTGTGTTGCGTCTCTCCAAAATGTCCTCCAGATGCATCCAGATCAGTAGGATAAGAACCATCTGTTTCTCTTCTTCCGTATAATAAAAAGCCATCTGCCATGATGCCTATCAGTTTTTCATCATCATGGGAAAGCACTGTGTTTTCCGGGATATCGGAAGACTCTATATGGTAGTGATAGCCAGAAGGTCCGTTGTGGGCCCCGGCATAATCGAATGTCTCGGCTATGACTTCTTCTATGGGTCTATTGTTCCCCTCCAAATCGTTAAAAATTGGAACTCCCGTTACAGCAACACCAATCGGACCTAATCCCGTGGCTGTGCTGGTAGCGGCCAATTCGGGGGCGGCAGGTACGGTGATGGAATAGCTGCGATTGCCCCCGATACGACCTGGAGTCAAAGCGACGGCCACAACGGGTTCGATATAAAGCGGGTCTGTCTCGGGCCAATATGGGGAGGTATGGTTGGGCGAACCATTTGATTCGATGGTAATCTGATCCCCATCAAATGAGATGGTAACGGCATCAGGGTTAAATTCATCAAATGCGGACACCGGTGTATCGACCGCATCGGATGGGTCATCGGTATCATCCGGGTCATTGGTATTTTCTGAATCACTGCTGCAGGACAAAGTAAAAACCATAGCGCCCAAAAGCAGGAAAAATGTGAATTTTAAATACTTCATTTTTATAATTTTTTAATTACTAAAGAGTGTTATACAGAATTAGATGGTTTTAGAAACCATTTCTTGCGGTCTTCCTTCGATATTTTTTACAACAGACTATTTAATATCAGTAGCGGACCAATCATGAATGTTGAACCAACATGTCTTATGGACCTTGGAGAGCTTAGTTTTTGACCTTACTATAATATCTTTAGGAAAGACAGTGGGTAACGTTATCTATCAAATAATTGTTTCGAAGTAACTTAAATTGTGCTTAAGAGGGAAAATAAATTACCCTAGCACTATAAAAATATCCTTGTCACACCATTTCTTGCCCTATAACTTGGTACTTTTTAAGGATAATTTGGACAATATCTAGAGGAAAACAGAAGAAAAACAAAAAACCCTGCCAATCAATAGATTAGCAGGGTTTGTGTTCCGCTGAAAAGCGGTTCGTCGGGGTGGCAGGATTCGAACCTGCGACCTCCTGCTCCCAAAGCAGGCGCGATAACCGGGCTACGCTACACCCCGAAGGTTATCTAAATAAAAGAAAATTGCGGAGAGAATGGGACTCGAACCCATGCGACACTTACGCGTCGACAGATTAGCAATCTGCTCCGTTACCACTCCGGCACCTCTCCTATAATTTATTCAATGAACTAAAACAGTTTCCTTCTTGGAAAATGCGGTTGCAAATGTACTTTTTCCTATACTAGAACGCAACTATTTTTAATGCTTTTTTTATAGTTGACGCAACACCGATATTATTCAGGGTATTCGACGCGCAAATGATAAATATTGGTCAGCTTTTGTTTGAAGATCTTCTTGACACTTTCAATTTCCTTGAAGGTAATATTCGCATTTAAAAACTGGTTTGCGTTCATTTGGCCCGAGACGATTTTCTCTACAAACTCATCAATAATTGAAAAGGTCGGATTTTTAAGACTTTTTGAGGCTGCTTCCACTGAATCGGCCATCATCAAGATGGCAGTCTCTTTTGAAAAAGGTATAGGCCCAGGATATCTAAAGTCCTTTTCATTCACCCCTTCCCCACTCTCTTGCTGCTTTTTATAAAAATAGTAGACCATGGTGGTTCCATGGTGACTCCTGATGAAATCGATAATCCTATCCGGTATATTGTACTTTCTTGCCATCTCAATTCCTTCTATGACATGGTCTATAATAATCTTGGCGCTGTCAACCGCAGTCAGCTCATCGTGCGGATTCACATTGGTAATCTGATTTTCGGTGAAATAAGTGGGTCTGTTCATTTTCCCGATATCATGGTAAAGTGCTCCTACACGAACCAACATGGCGTTGGCCCCTACCTCGTTGGCCGCAGCTTCCGCGAGGTTCGCCACTTGCAACGAATGATGAAAAGTTCCCGGAGCTTTATTTGACAATTCTTTCAGGAGTCTTGAATTCGTATCGGACAACTCCAATAAGGAAACATCGGAAACGAGTCCGAAAATCTTTTCATACGCATAAATAAGTGGCTGGGCAAAAAGGGTGATCATTCCGTTGAGGATAAAAAGACCCATGGTCGGCCACAAGATATTATCCAAATTACCCTCATGTATAATATGAAAAGCCAAGTAACCTACCATATAGATCAGAGTAATCTGTCCTACGGAAACAAATAGGTTGGCCCTTTTATACAGCTCCGATACGGTAAGAATCGTAACGATACCTGCAATAATCTGTAAAAAGATATACTCAAAGCTGTTGGGCACCACAAAACCTAAAATAAGTACCGTAAGTACATGCGCAAAAAGTCCCAACCTTGCATCGAAAAACGTCTTGAGAATCAAGGGTAATATACAAAGGGGTACCACAAAAATGTAAGCTTCATTATACTTCACCACCAAGGTGGTAACGAATACCATGAGTAGAATATTGAAGAAAATGAACGTGACCTTTACATTATTCCCGTAAATTTCCTCACGGTACTTTTTTAAGAACAAAAGCAACATCATCAACACCAAGGCTACTAAAATGGTGTATCCGAAAAGGATAAAATAGTAGTTATTATCGGCCCATAATTCCGATTCGTACTCTTGTTTAAGCGAATCTAAAATCTTGAGGTTTTCAGCTTCTACAACCTCCCCTTTTGCTATAATGAGTTTCCCCTCATCGATGGTGCCCCTGGTGGTGGAGACTTTGGACAAAACTTCGTTTAGCGCCCTGTTTGTCAGGTTTTCGTCCAAATCAACATTTCCCTGTACCACCGCTGAAAGTAAACGGCTGTAAGGCGTGGAAAAGCTACGAAGTCCTTTTTTTCGTAAGATAGAGGTCATCACTTCATTTAGGTCTTTCAACTCATAAAGTGATTCAAAGTCGATACGTTTTGCCTCATTTTTTTTAACAACATATACCATCTTATCCCGACTCTTACGATCGGTTTCTACCAAAACCCCGTTGTCGTATAGTTCATCCAAGATTTCCTTGCCGACCGTATACAGCGTTTTACGTTGTGCCTGGTTTAACCCCTCTTCGGAAAACACCTCTGGAAACCGCTTGTCGAAGTCTGTATAAACGTCTTTGGCAATACGCTCATTATAACGGTAATAGTCTAACTGGTCGGAACGCAACTCCCCCTTTTCCCGCTCAATTTCTGCATCGGTTTTTTTAACCGAAAAATCAAAAGGCGCATATAGATTCTCATACTGCCAAGGTTTCCCTTTTTGGAATTCATACTTGAACTGACCGCCTTTAGGAAAGAAAAATACAATAGAACATACCGTAGCTACATAAAGTACATACTTGTAAATTAAGGACTGGCTTTTAAAAAGGGCATCGAAAAATTTCCGCATGTAGCTCGTATCTATTCCAAAAATAGAAAATTATAAAATGATATTTGTTTATTGATTCAGGCAACAAGGTCATTGTTCTTTATTTTACTAATTTCGCAGCAACAAACATTAGGAGTATGAAAGAGGTTGTAATCGTATCGGCAGTGCGGACACCCATTGGCAGTTTCATGGGTTCTTTAGCTACTGTCCCCGCCCCAAAATTAGGTGCCATTGCTATTAAAGGAGCCTTGGAAAAAGTGGGCCTTGAACCGAGTCTTGTAGATGAAGTGTTGATGGGACATGTCGTACAGGCCGGAGCGGGACAGGCACCGGCAAGGCAAGCTGCCATTTTCGCTGGAATACCGGATACGGTTCCTTGCACAACCGTAAACAAAGTATGTTCTTCCGGAATGAAATCGGTTATGCAAGGTGCACAAGCAATTGCGCTTGGAGACGCAGAAATAGTGGTTGCGGGAGGAATGGAAAACATGAGTCTGATTCCGCATTATGTACAAATGAGAACTGGACAAAAATTTGGCCCGTCTTCAATGATCGATGGAATGCAAAAAGACGGTCTTGTTGATGTCTATGACCAACAGGCTATGGGAGTCTGCGCCGATCTATGTGCCAAAGAACACCAGTTTAGCCGAGAAGAACAAGACACTTTCGCCATACAGTCGTACACCCGGTCCGCGGAGGCATGGAATGGCGGAAAGTTTGATAACGAGGTCGTTCCCGTTTCAGTGCCCCAAAGAAGGGGCGAACCCAAAATCATCTCTCAAGATGAGGAATATAAAAATGTCTTTATCGAAAAAATACCCAATTTGAGACCGGCATTCTCCAAAGAGGGTACCGTTACCGCCGCGAATGCTTCGACCATTAATGACGGAGCTGCAGCATTGGTACTCATGAGTGCCGAAAAGGCGAAAGCACTTCAACTACGACCTTTGGCGTCAATTAAAGGATATGCAGATGCCGCCCAAGAATCCAAATGGTTTACGACTGCTCCGGCGAAAGCACTTCCGAAAGCGCTGGCCAAAGCAGGTATTTCTATAAATGAGGTTGATTTCTTCGAATTCAATGAGGCTTTTTCGGTAGTGGGGCTCGCCAATATGAAGTTATTGGGTCTAACCGATGAAAATGTAAACGTACATGGAGGGGCCGTTTCCCTTGGCCATCCTTTAGGATGTTCCGGCGCACGTATTCTGGTTACCTTGATTCACGTTTTAGCACAGAACAATGCTAAAATCGGCGCTGCGGCTATTTGTAACGGTGGTGGAGGTGCTTCCGCACTTATTCTGGAAAGAAACAACTAATTCCTTGTTGTAAAGCAATTTCATGCAATACGGTATTTGTTCCTTAAGCCTTGTTCCTGTTCGTCTTGCCCCCGATACCGCATCTAAAATGGTGACCCAACTGTTGTACGGCGAACACTTTAAGGTGTTGGAAAATCGTAAACACTACAGTAGAATACGAATCGCATTTGACGATTGTGAGGGCTGGATGAACAACGATCAGATTACCTTTATACAACCGTCGGAATACGAAGAACTAGCTATTTCGGAAAAAGCGTTTGCAACCGACTTGGTATCTTTTATAGTAACGGAAAGAAAGAGTCTAATGCCTATTTTGCTTGGTTCTTCGGTGGCTGCAAGCGACTTTCTAAATCAATCTTTTGAAGGAAGTAAAGCAAAGGAAACCCAGGATAAACTACAGCTCCTAAAAACCGCCCTTCACTATCTGGATGCACCCCAGCTCGAAGGAGGAAAAACGCCGTTCGGAATCGATAGCGCAGGTTTTACCCAAATGGTCTATAAAATAAATGGATATCGTTTATTGAGGTCTGCACAACAACAAGCTACCCAAGGAGAGGCCCTTAGTTTTATCGAGGAGAGCGAACCGGGTGATTTGGCATTTTTTGATAACCAAGAGGGAGAAATCGACCATGTCGGCATCATCATGGAAAACAATTACATCATACATGTAAACGGTAAGGTACGTATGGATCGATTAGACCATACCGGAATATTTAATACCGACCGCGGTAACTATACCCATCAATTACGGGTCATTAAAAAGCTCATATAACTTTTAGAGTAAACATTCAAAAAAACCCCGAAGTTTTGCCAACTTCGGGGTTTTAAATGTTCTAACAGAGGTTAATGGGTTACTCTCCCAACAACTTTTTAAGGCGCATAAAGTTTTCATTGTCACCCATGGCCCCATAAATATTCTTCAATTGTGTCAAGATACTTTTGTTATCAGGGCTATCCTTTAAGGCAGTTTCCAAAACATCTGCTCCCTTTTTAAACAATTCATCTTTTTTCTCTTTCAACTCGTCATAGCGAGCAATATCAGCCCTAGAATTACCCAGAGTATTCATCTCATCAATCAATCCATTCCCTTCATTTACATAGGTCGTAGAAAGATTTAATTGGGCATTGGTATAATTAGGGTCTATTTCAAGTGCTTTCAAGTAAGAGGCCCTTGCTTCCGCCAGGTTTCCTTGTTCCATCGCAATAACCCCAATATTATAGTGCAAATCGGCATTGTCCGGTGCCATTGCCGCGGCTTCCGCCATCAATGACTTAAACTTTTCCTTATCGTCCATAGAATAATACAAGTTGGCTTCGCTTAAAACCAAATTAACATCATCCGGATTGCTTTGTCGTGCCTTTTGATATGCTTCAATTGCCTTATCATTTTCACCGATCTGCGTATAAATCAAAGCAATGTTTTTCACTATTTCCGCTTTTTTAGATGGCACTTCCTCATCGATGGGATCGCTATGGGTACCTGCTTTGATCATGAGGTCGCGTTGCACCTTATCCATTTCCTCTACCTGTCCGGATGCCACATTGGTAGCCTTATATTTAATACCACCACCATCATAACCGACCTCGGACAACTCATTGTAATATTTAAGGGATTTTTCATAATTTCCTCCCTGAACCGCGCTGTTGGCCGCAAAATATAAATATGAGGTATCTTTAGGGCTCAATTGGTAACTCATATATAATTTCTCGGCAGCCTCGTCAAACTTTTTATTCGCATTGTCATCTACCGCAGAATTCACTAAATCAGCAGTCAGCGCATTCATTCTTTGAGTTGTTTCGTCCGTGTATTTCTTCTTTCCGCTTTCGCTCTCGATATCAAGAACACTTTGAAAAGAAGTTACAGCCTCTTTAAATGCCTCGCTATCACCTTTCTTTCCCAAGTCTGCATAGACTTGCCCCCTGATAAAGTGATATTGGGCCTTAACCTTTGCATCGGCACCAGAGATGGTGCCAGAGGCGCCTTCGAGCGCTGTCTTTGCCGCCATGGCATCTCCACCCTTAAATGCTTTTTCCGCCGCTTTGATCTCACTTTTCTGAGCAAGACCAACCATTGTAAAGCACATGGTAACAAGTATTAAAAATCTAGTTTTCATTTTTCAAGTATATTAAAAATTAGTGTTAATTCATTATTCTTTAGAGTCGTCGGTACCCTCTTCATCAAGAGCCGTGCCATCTTCCATATTTACTTCAATCTCATTGATATCGGCTTCCTCCAACGTATCTTCGTCTTTCATTACTTTTGCCACTGCAGCAATAGAATCGTCCCCTTTGATATTGATCAATTTCACCCCTTGGGTCGCGCGCCCCATGACCCGCAAGTCTTCTACACTCATACGAATTGCAATACCCGATTTATTGATAATCATTAAATCATCGGAATCCGAGACATTTTTAATCGCAACAAGTCCGCCAGTCTTATCGGTAACCGAGATGGTTTTCACTCCTTTACCGCCTCTGTTGGTAATGCGGTAATCTTCGATGCTAGATCGTTTTCCATAGCCATTCTCAGAAACCACAAGAATATCGTCCTCGAAGTTATGTACCGATACCATTCCGATTACCTCATCATCATCACTCGCAAGGGTAATACCCCGCACTCCCGAGGCATTACGCCCCATCGGTCGTGTTTTTCCCTCTTCAAAACGAATCGCTTTCCCTGATTTAAGCCCTAAGAAAATTTGACTGGTGCCGGTTGTCAATTTTGCCTCTAAAAGCTCATCGCCTTCCCGGATGCCGATAGCGTTGATACCATTTTGCCGGGGGCGTGAATACTGTTCCAAAGAGGTCTTCTTTACCACCCCTTTTCTGGTCGCCATGATGACATAGTGACTGTTGACATATTCTTCGTCCTTTAAATCCTGCGTACAGATGAAAGCCTTCACCATGTCATCTTGTTCGATATTGATCAGATTTTGAATCGCCCTTCCTTTGGATGTTCTGCTTCCCTCTGGTATTTCATAGACCCGCATCCAAAAACACTTTCCTTTTTGAGTAAAGAAAAGCATGTATTGGTGGTTCGTACCTACAAACAGATGTTCTAGAAAATCCTCGTTTCTGGTCGAGGAGGCCTTCTGGCCTACCCCGCCTCTGTTTTGGGTCTTATATTCGGTAAGTGGTGTTCTTTTGATGTAGCCCGCATGTGAAATGGTAATGACCACCTGTTCATTCGGTATCATATCCTCAATACTCAGGTCTCCTCCCGCAAAGTTAATCTCCGATCGTCGCTCGTCACCATACTTTTCCTTCACCTCAAGGAGTTCGTCTTTTATGATTCCCATCCTTCGTTCTTTCTTGTCCAGGATGTCCTTAAGATCGGCGATCGTCTTCACGATTTCATCATATTCCGCTCGCAACTTATCCTGTTCCAGACCCGTAAGCTGTCGCAATCGCATTTCTACAATGGCCTTGGCTTGAATCTCAGTAAGCTTAAAGCGCTCTATTAGATTTGCCCGCGCCTCATCGGCATTCGAGGAAGCCCTGATAATGGCAATTACTTCATCAATGTTATCGGAGGCAATAATGAGTCCTTCTAAAATGTGCGCGCGATCCTCTGCTTTCTTTAACTCGTATTTGGTACGGCGTACTACTACTTCATGTCGATGTTCCACAAAATAATGGATCATTTCCTTAACGTTCAATAACTGTGGCCGCCCATTGACCAATGCAATATTATTGACACTAAAAGAAGATTGTAGTGCGGTGTATTTATATAGTGTGTTCAAAACGATATTGGGAATCGCATCTTTTTTCAAAATATAGACGATACGCATTCCCTTACGGTCAGACTCATCGCGAATACTCGAAATACCCTCGATTTTCTTATCATTTATCAAATCGGCCGTTTTCTTGATCATATCGGCCTTATTTACTTGATAGGGAATCTCTGTAACAATAATACATTCCCTGCCCTGTACTTCTTCTATTACGGCCTTGCCTCTCATAACAACACGGCCACGACCTGTATGAAACGCTTCTTTTACGCCATCATAGCCATAAATAATTCCGCCCGTCGGAAAATCCGGTGCCTTAATATGTGTGATCAGCTCATCTATTTCAATATCGTTATTATCGATATAGGCGACAGTACCGTCGACCACTTCCGAAAGATTATGAGGTGGCATATTTGTAGCCATACCAACGGCAATACCAGAAGCCCCATTGACCAATAGGTTCGGCACTCTAGTGGGCAGTACGGTCGGTTCCTCCAAAGAGTCATCGAAATTTAGCTGATGGTCTACCGTATCTTTTTCGATATCGGCCAACATGTCATCAGCAATTTTTCGCATTCGTGCCTCGGTATATCGCATTGCTGCCGGACTGTCACCATCGACAGAACCGAAATTCCCCTGACCATCGATCAGCATGTATCTCAAGCTCCATTCCTGCGCCATTCGCACCATCGTATCATAAACCGAAGTATCGCCATGGGGGTGGTATTTACCGAGAACCTCCCCAACGATACGGGCCGATTTTTTATGGGAACTACTCGAACGAACTCCTAGCTCGTGCATCCCGTACAAAACTCTTCTATGCACCGGTTTTAATCCATCCCGAACATCGGGCAGGGCACGTGACACAATGACCGACATTGAATAATCAATGTAGGCGGATTTCATTTCATCTTCAATATTGATAGGAATCAGTTTTTCTCCTTCAGCCATTTAAAAATCTTAGGTATTAATATCATTAAAAAAGCATGCCAATATAAGCAAAATCATACCTTTCAATGCAAATCTCGATTCTTTTATTCAAGAATTTATCAACACATTTCAACATCAACTGATGGGGTGTCGCGAATGTTAAATATTTTAGAAACCACTGCTTTTTTCGTCTTTTCATACTAGTTTATCGAATATGGGTACAGTATTTGCCATAGATTGAATCAGTTTTACTAATTTTATACATGTTAAGGATAGTTTATGGATGATAATTTCTCACCTAGGGTAAAAGATGTAATTGCTTACAGCAAAGAAGAAGCGCTACGATTGGGCCATGACTTCATTGGCACGGAGCACTTGATGCTAGGTCTTTTGCGTGACGGAAACGGTAAAGCGATCAGTATTTTGGATGCGATGGATGTAGACTTGGACCACCTTCGAAGAAAGGTGGAAATACTGAGCCCGTCGAACCCAAGCCCAAGCAACGTTCAAAAAGACAAAAAGAATCTTCATTTGACCCGCCAAGCGGAAAGGGCCTTGAAGACCACATTTTTAGAGGCCAAATTGTTTCAAAGTTCTTCAATCAACACGGCGCACCTATTGTTGTGTATTTTGCGAAACGAGAACGACCCGACCACCAAGCTACTTCATAAATTAAAAGTAGATTATGATGGTGTAAAAGAACAATTTAAATTTATGATTACCAGCGATGATGAAATAGTCGATGCACCTTCTGCGGAGTCATTCCCAAATGAGCCCGAAGACAGTAGTGAAAGTAAAGAAGGTAATTTTGGGGCAAGTGGTCAAAAAGGAAATAAAAAATCCAAAACGCCCGTCTTGGATAATTTTGGACGGGACCTTACCCGTATGGCCGAGGAAAATCGCTTGGACCCTGTTGTTGGTCGTGAAAAGGAAATCGAGCGGGTATCACAAATCCTTAGCCGAAGAAAAAAGAACAACCCATTGTTGATCGGAGAGCCGGGCGTGGGCAAAAGTGCCATTGCCGAAGGGCTTGCATTGCGTATTATCAATAAAAAGGTGTCCAGGATACTTTACAACAAAAGAGTGGTCACCTTAGATTTGGCTTCTCTAGTAGCGGGCACCAAATATCGAGGGCAGTTCGAGGAGCGAATGAAAGCTGTGATGAACGAACTTGAGAAAAACGACGATGTTATCCTCTTCATTGATGAGATACATACGATTGTGGGTGCAGGCGGTGCAACGGGAAGCTTGGATGCTTCGAACATGTTCAAACCTGCATTGGCACGGGGTGAGATTCAATGCATCGGTGCCACCACACTGGATGAATATCGCCAGTACATCGAAAAAGATGGCGCATTGGAACGCCGTTTTCAAAAGGTAATCGTGGAGCCTACCAGCGTGGAAGAAACCATCGAAATTTTACAAAACATCAAAGGCAAGTACGAAGAACACCATAATGTAAGTTACACCGATGATGCAATAGTGGCCTGTGTGAAGTTGACAAACCGCTACATGACAGATCGTTTTCTTCCGGACAAGGCCATCGATGCGTTAGACGAAGCAGGATCTCGTGTGCACATCGTAAATATGGACGTACCCAAACAAATTCTCGAGCTTGAGAAACAATTAGAGGATGTAAGGGAATTGAAGAACAGCGTCGTTAAAAAACAAAAATACGAGGAGGCCGCCAAGTTACGCGACGATGAAAAACGATTGGAAAAAGAGTTGGCCGTTGCCCAGGAAAAATGGGAAGAAGATAGCAAGCAGCATAAAGAAACGGTCACCGAGGACAATGTGGCCGATGTAGTTTCGATGATGAGCGGTATTCCCGTTAACCGAATTGCACAAACAGAAAGTAATAAACTGGCCGAATTGCCCGACTTGATAAAAGACAATGTCATTGGGCAAGACGAAGCGGTCGCGAAGGTGGCAAAGGCCATACAACGTAACCGAGCCGGACTTAAAGACCCCAACAAGCCTATTGGGTCTTTTATATTTCTGGGACAGACCGGGGTCGGAAAAACCCAACTAGCCAAAATATTGGCCAAGGAACTGTTCGATTCAGAAGATGCTTTAATACGTATCGACATGAGCGAATACATGGAAAAGTTTGCAATCTCCCGACTTGTCGGAGCGCCTCCAGGATACGTAGGTTATGAAGAAGGTGGCCAGTTGACCGAGAAAGTGCGTCGCAAACCTTATTCCGTTATTCTGTTGGATGAAGTCGAAAAAGCGCATCCCGATGTTTTCAATATGTTGCTACAAGTATTGGATGACGGATACCTTACCGATAGTCTCGGACGAAAAATTGACTTTAGGAACAGTATCATCATTATGACTTCCAATATCGGAGCACGACAGGTGAAGGACTTTGGACAAGGAGTCGGTTTTGGAACTTCTGCAAAACTTTCCCAAGCAGACGCTAATCAGAAAAGCGTTATTGAGAATGCCCTTAAAAAAGCGTTTGCTCCCGAATTTTTGAATCGTATTGATGATGTAGTCGTATTTAATTCGTTGGAAAGAGAAGATATCCACAAGATTATCGATATAGAGCTTGCAAAACTGTTCAGCAGAATCAAGGATATCGGGTATAACCTGAACCTTACCGAAAAAGCCAAAGACTATATTGCCGAAAAAGGCTTTGACAAGCAATATGGTGCGCGACCTTTGAAAAGGGCCATTCAAAAATATATCGAGGATGCCTTGGCAGAAGAAATCGTAAACTCCAAACTAGAAGAAGGTGATAGCATCTTTATGGATTTAGACGAGAAAAACGATGAACTTAGTATCAAAATCAAAAAGGCTGCAAAAACTCCAAAGGCCTGATATTGGGTAGGAAAAATATGCGAAAAGGGCCGTTTAAAACGGTCCTTTTTTTTGTTCCTTTTTTTGTAACGGTAAGAATTAAAATACGGTACATGGAACGAACGGCATTATAAACGATATTTAAGCCGTTAATCTATTTTTTTACACGAACCAATGGCTTACCGCTACTTTCGTTTTGAGACACTACAAAATACACAGAATGAAAGTGGGAAAATCCAATAAGAAGGTCATCGTAAGGGAGTATCAGCTCGAGATAGGTAAGATACAGGTATACGAAAACCACATGGTATCGATTTTTAATGAAGGAACTACCCTGACATTGGAAAGGGCTTACCAAATCATAGGTATTTCAGAAATACACTATCGAAACAGGGATTTTGGATTTATAAGTTTGCGAAAGCATTCCTATGCCATTGACCCTACTATTTATGGCTATCTACGAGAACTGGAAAATTTAAAGGCCTTTGCCATTGTATCGATCAAAGAAATGGATATGCACAACTTCAAGATTGAAAAACTCTTTTATAAAAAACCCATGAAGTTTTTCATCGAATACGAAAATGCCTTGGCTTGGGTGAAGCGCAGGGTAAAGGGAAAATAGCAGTTTTACCAACGGGCAATGCCTACGAGCATATATTTCCTTTTAATTGGGCCCAAGACCTGTGTATTAAAAAAAACAGTTCCCTAAAAAGACAGCCCCCTGCCACAGATTTAATTTACGGTATTACCTATCCGACCTTTCTTTATCATTTGTGTCTTCAGGAGGTGTCTCCGGAACTTTGAACAAATCGATAAAGGCCTTACCCAGTCCGTCTATTATTCCCGAAGCCGTGAGCGCTTGATACCCTGTTTCCTCAACAGCAATATCACCGGCCCTTCCATGAAGATACACTCCAAAAACAGCGGCGTTCAAAGCTGGGTAGTCCTGCGTGAGCAGACCGGTTATAACACCTGTTAACACATCTCCGCTTCCTGCAGTTGCCATGCCCGGATTACCTGTGGTATTCACGAATCCCTTTCCTTCAAAAACTACTATCGTATGTGCGCCCTTTATAACGAGTACACACTGATACTTCTTTGAAAATGCTTTGGCTTTTTTTAGTTTTTCAAAATCATCTTCCCAGCTTCCGATGAGTCGCTCGAGCTCTTTGGGATGTGGGGTCAATACCGCCATTTTAGGTAAGTGCTGAAGTAAGGACTCGTTCTCCGATAAAATATTTAGGGCATCTGCATCGACCACCAAGGGGGTCTTCACTTTTTTAAGGAAATCACCAAAAGCCTTTACCGTGGCCTTTTCTTTCCCGAGGCCCACACCCACGGCAACAGCCTTCACATCTAGATCAAAATCGATTTTGGCAATGTAGTCCTGACCAGCATCTGATAAGACCATCGCTTCCGGTAGGTTGGTCTGCAAAGGTAGTATCCCGCAAGAAGGTACGTAAGCCGTCACCAATCCGCTTCCAGCATGCAAACAACCTTTCGAAGCGAGGTGAACGGCTCCTATTTTCCCTAAACTTCCTCCGATGATAAGCGAATGTCCGTAGGTACCCTTATGCGAAAACTTTTCCCTCGGAAGATACATCGGTAATACCTCATTCTTACCGATCAATTCATATTCAGTTGCTGTTTTTGAAAGAACTTCAGGGTCGAGGCCTATATCCAGTATTTCCCATTGATTCACGAATACACCCGTTTCGGGCAGAAAAAAGACAAGCTTCGGCGCCTGAAAGCTTAATACGTAGTTTGCTTTCACCACCGCATTGCTACTTTCAACACCTTTATCGGTAAAAAGACCCGAAGGCACATCGACCGATAGTATAAAGGCCTCTGACCGATGTAGATGCTGAATCAAATTTACCACCCAGTTTGCAGGTGGCCGGTTCAAACCAATTCCGAATATGGCATCTACTACAATATCTTCCTTTTTAATCTGAGGTAAGGGATCATCGGATTCCAAAAACTCGGGCCACACCTTCCGGGCCTTTAGGCGTTCTAAGTTCAAGAGAAAGTCTTTGGATCGGGCTTTGCTGTAATTGACGACATAGACATTTATATGATACCCATGTTCTTGTAGGTGACGGGCCAATGCAATGCCATCACCCCCATTGTTGCCAATACCACAAAAAAGATGAATCTTTATGGGAGCTCCTTGCATGCGTAGATGCATCCAATTGAAAATCTGGGTGGCAGCGCGTTCCATCAAAGCATCACTGGTAATGCCCTGTTTTTCAATAGTAAATTGATCTGCTTTATAAATTTGTTCCTTGGAAAATAGTTTCATGTAGTGTTCCCGATTAATAGCGTATTAAGAATAATGTGAAATTTAGAAACCTTTTCGATAGTTGAATCCCCGTTACGAAAAAGTTCCGGTTCAATTACCATAGTAGCAAAATATCATAACAATATGTATCGATTTTATAAAAATATCCATAAACGTTTGCTCAGGGTCTCAAATGTACTACTTTTGACTTTTAGTCAATCACATGAAAGTGACTCCAATACATTACAGCAACTGTTTTTTACCTTCATATAATGGTGGTACTTTTACTAGTACAACGACCCCTTTGGGGTAATCTAACACTATCTCTCCGTTTTCGCGATATTAGCGCCAGTTCAACTAAAAGTACATCCTAATCTCATTACACCATGCAAGTTTTAAAGTTCGGTGGCACTTCGGTAGCCAATGCAAAAAACATAACGCTCGTCAAGAACATCGTAGCCTCTGAAGCCGACCAGCCTATTGTAGTTGTCGTTTCTGCGCTCGGGGGCATAACCGATCTCCTATTAAAAACAGCCGAATTGGCCTCTATCCAAGATACGGGCTATACCGAACATCTCGCAGAAATAGAACAAAGACATTTACAGACCATCAAAGAGTTATTACCTATTCAATCCCAAAGTGCGGTATTAAGTAAGGTAAAGAGCGAACTGAATACTTTGGAGACCTTGTTGGAAGGTGCTTTTCTTATCGGGGAGATTACGCCAAAACTTTCGGATAAAATCGTGAGCTATGGAGAGTTGCTATCTTCCTATATCATTAGTCAATTTTTCATTTCGGAAGGGTTAAAGGCAGTTTATAAAGACAGTAGGGAGTTGATAAAAACAAATACCGCCTACGGAAAAGCAATAGTGAACTTTGAATCGACACACCTACTTTGTAAAGACTTTTTTGATACAAACAAGGCTAAAATCACCGTATTGGGAGGGTTTATCGCTTCCTCCAACAAGGGGGATGCAACCACCTTGGGAAGAGGAGGTTCCGATTACTCTGCAGCTATCGTTGCGGCAGCACTCGATGCTAAAATGCTACAGATTTATACCGATGTAAGTGGTATGTACACTGCAAATCCCAAACTTGTGAAACAAGCAAAGGCGATACCCCATATTTCCTATGAGGAGGCCATGGAGCTTTCCCATTTTGGAGCGAAGGTACTATATGCCCCAACAATACAGCCTGTTTTAACGAAAGGTATCTCAATCATAATCAAAAATACTTTTGAACCTAATGCCAAAGGAACCCTCATTACCAAAAACACGAATAAAGAGGGGAAGACCGTTCGCGGTATCAGCCATATAGGGGAAATTGCCCTACTTTCGCTCGAAGGACCCGGTATGGTGGGGATTCCCGGAATTTCAAAACGTTTTTTCGAGGTACTCTCGCAAGAAGAAATCAGTGTCGTTCTTATTACACAAGCCTCTTCCGAACATTCGATTTGTGTCGGAATTTCATCTAGAGATGTTGACCGAGCCGTAAAAATTGTAAACAACGCTTTCGCCTATGAAATAGAGCGTAACAAAATAAAACCCGTCGCGGCCGAAACCGACCTCGCCGTTATTGCACTTGTTGGAGATAATATGAAACAGCACCAAGGCCTTAGTGGCAAAATGTTCAGCACCTTGGGTCGCAACAACGTGAATATTCGTGCCATAGCACAAGGAGCTTCCGAACGCAACATTTCAGCGGTAATCGGTCAAAGCGATGTAAAAAAGGCATTGAATTCCTTACACGAAGCTTTCTTTGAGGAGAACATCAAGCAGCTGAACCTCTTTGTAATGGGAGTGGGAAATGTAGGCTCCAAGTTATTAAAGCAACTACGGCAACAGAACAAGTATCTAAAAGAACAGCTTAAGTTGAACCTTCGCGTTATCGGCATCTCCAATTCCCGTACCATGCTCTTCGACGAAAATGGAATTGGATTAAAAGACTGGGAAGCGCAACTGGCCAAAGGAGAAAAAGCAGACCGAATCAGCTTTATGCAACGTGTAAACAAGCTTAATTACCGTAATAGCATTTTTGTTGATAATACCGCTAGCCATGAAGTATCGGAAAACTATTCGGACTACCTAAGAAATAGTATTTCCGTAGTGACCTGTAACAAAATAGCCTGCTCTTCTAAATATGACAGCTATCTAGAGCTCAAATCACTTGCACGTAAGTACAATGCACCTTTCTTGTTCGAGACCAATGTTGGCGCAGGACTTCCGATTATTGATACGTTAAAACATTTGATTGCCTCGGGCGATACCATTCTAAAAATTCAGGCAGTACTCTCGGGCAGTCTCAATTTTGTCTTCAATAATTTCAACGATTCCAATACCTTTCAAGACATCGTAAAGCGTGCGCAGGAAGAAGGTTATACAGAACCAGACCCCAAAATAGATCTCAGCGGAATCGATGTGATGCGTAAAATTCTCATACTAGCGAGGGAAAGTGGTTATCAATTGGAAATTGAAGATATTGAGAATAAATCGTTCTTACCAAAAGAAAGTCTTGATACGACCAACAATGACGATTTTTTCGACTCTTTAAAAGCGCAAGAGGCCGACTTTCAGAAAATGTACCAAGAAGCTGCTAGCCAAGACAGCAAGCTCAAATACGTAGCGCAGTTTGAAAACGGAAAGGCGCAAGTAGGGTTACAACACATACCAAAAGGGCATGATTTCTATAATTTGGAAGGGAGTGACAATATTGTGTTGTTCTATACGGAACGATATCCCAATCAACCCATGATCATAAAGGGAGCCGGAGCCGGAGCCGATGTTACCGCATCGGGTATTTTCGCGGATATCATACGAATCGGTAATTTTTGATGGCAAACCATTGGCTTGACCTACCGCTAGAACTAGTTGCTTTGGAAAATATTTGCACCAAACGCCATTTGATGGTAAAACAGGAGAAACGATGAACAACGAAATAAGAGTATTCTGCCCGGCGACCATTGCCAACATTTCCTGTGGATTTGATGTTTTGGGCGTTTCACTAGATGCCGTCGGTGATGAAATGGTGATTCGAAAAAAGAGCGGGAAAGGGATTACCATCAGTAAGCTGGAAGGGCAAGACCTGCCAATGGAAACACATCTGAACGTCGCCGGTGTAGCGGGAATGGCCTTATTGGAAAAAGCCGACCATGCGGGTGGGTTCGACATCGAAATTTATAAAAAAATAAAGGCTGGTAGCGGTATCGGTAGCAGTGCAGCAAGTGCTGCCGGAGCAGTTTGGGCCATGAACGAACTACTCGGTAAACCTTTTTCCAAATTACAGCTCGTGCAGTTCGCGATGGAAGGTGAAAAACTGGCCAGTGGAGTGGCCCATGCAGACAATGTGGCCCCTGCCCTATTCGGAGGCTTTACTTTGGTACGCAGTTACCAGCCGCTTGATATCGTTCCCATTGCCTCGCCCAGCGAACTGTTTGCGACGGTCATTCATCCACAGATAGAAGTAAAAACAGCTGATTCCAGAAAAATACTAAAAACGAATATTACATTAAAAGAAGGGATTCGACAGTGGGGAAACTTGGGAGGGCTCATCGCAGGACTCTTCACCAATGATTATGAACTTATCGGCCGTTCCTTGGAAGACCATATCGTAGAACCGGTTCGCTCGATGCTAATTCCTGGATTTGATCAAGTAAAATCCGAAGCCATAAAAGCTGGTGCGTTGGGAGGCGGAATTTCAGGGTCCGGGCCTTCTATTTTCACCTTTAGCAAAGGACAGGATACCGCTGAAAAAGTAGCAAAGTCGATGAAAGAGGTTTATGAACACATAGGTGTTGATTACGATGTTCATGTTTCCAATATTAATACAGCAGGTGTTAAAGCTATTCACTAACAAATTGCATAAGCAGTACGAAAGTTGCTGAAATAATCCTATTTTGTTGAGGAAGTACGCTATAGCAAACAAATAATATAATATCAAATTGAAGTATTACAGCCTAAACAAACAAGCCCCCAACGTTCCTTTCAAAGAAGCGGTCATTAATGGTATAGCACCAGATAAAGGCCTCTATTTTCCGGAGACCATTTCCCAACTGCCTACCGCATTTTTTGAAAACATAGAAACATTTACCGAGCTCGAAATCGCGTTTCGGGCCATCCATCAATTTGTAGCTGCAGATATACCGGATACCACACTGGAGGCTATCCTAAAAAAGGTACTGGATTTCAATTTTCCGGTAGTTCCCATCGATGAGCATACCGCGGCCCTAGAACTTTTTCATGGCCCTACCATGGCTTTCAAAGATGTGGGGGCCCGTTTTATGGCACAATGCCTCGGATACTTTTCTAAAGGACAACATTCCGAAGTAACCGTTTTGGTAGCTACTTCCGGTGATACCGGAGGTGCTGTAGCGAACGGATTCTTAGGAGTGGATGGTGTCAAAGTCGTGATTTTATATCCAAAGGGAAAAGTAAGCGACATTCAAGAACGGCAGTTGACCACTCTGGGTCAAAACATAACCGCCCTAAGGGTCGATGGCACTTTTGACGACTGCCAACGAATGGTCAAAACCGCATTTTTGGACCAGGAACTCCTTAAGAAAATGAAATTGACCTCCGCGAACTCTATCAATGTAGCGCGGTGGCTACCTCAGATGTTCTATTTTTTATTCGCCTTTAAACAAGTGCAACGACAGGAAAAGGAAGTAGTGTTCTCTGTCCCTAGTGGCAATTTCGGAAATATTTGTGCCGGTATGGTAGCACAGCGATTGGGTATGCCCGTAAATCACTTTATAGCCGCCACCAACCGCAATGATACGGTTCCCAGATATATGCGGGAAAAGCAATATGTAGCGAAACCTTCGATAGCTACGATCAGCAATGCCATGGATGTGGGAGATCCAAGCAACTTTGTTCGAATACGACATTTATATGAAGATAATTTTGACCAATTGGCAAACCACCTTTCGTCCTACGCCTTCACAGATGTTAAAACCAAAGAAGCCCTTCAGCATTTATACACAGAAAAGAAATACGTCGCCGACCCCCATGGGGCCGTCGGGTATTTAGGTTTGAAAAAATTTCGGGAGACCCATCCCGAAACCTACGGTATTTTTCTGGAAACCGCCCACCCCGTGAAGTTTTTAGATGTAGTCGAGGAAACCATTGCCAAGAAATTGCCGGTTCCACCGCAGATACAAATCGTGATGGACAAAGAAAAACGATTCCAGGACATTGCAACCTATGACCACCTCAAGCAATTTCTTTTGGAACGGTAATGCAGGTTGAATGACATATGATTCGCAAACTACCTCAAAGCCTTCGTCCGCCGAAAGGGCTGCGCGAAGGTGTAACAAGTCGACGAGGTAGTAAAAGGAAATTCAATACCTAATTTCGACGCAAGCATCGGAGTAATTAAATCTCGATTATCGAGTAAAACAAAAAGTATCCCGGTTCCCGTATTCCTATTTTATTCGATAAATTTGCGCTTCTAAAAAAGAAATTCATGAAGAATACCGCTTTGACCAGCACCCACGAAGCCTTAGGTGCTAAAATGGTGCCTTTTGCGGGCTACAATATGCCCGTTTCTTATGAAGGGGTCAATATAGAACATGAAACCGTACGACAAGGTGTGGGCGTCTTTGACGTATCGCATATGGGAGAATTCCTTATTTCTGGCCCTAAGGCGCTGGACTTGATCCAGAAAGTTAGTTCAAACGATGCTTCGAAGCTTACCATCGGAAGGGCGCAATACAGCTGTTTGCCGAATGAAACGGGTGGTATCGTAGATGACCTCATCATTTACCGTGTAAAGGAGGAACAATATTTATTGGTTGTGAACGCCTCGAATATTGAAAAAGATTGGGCCCATATCACTAAGTACAACACCGAATTCAACGCCGAAATGCGAAATATTTCGGAAGGATACTCCTTATTGGCCATTCAAGGACCAAAAGCGGTCGAGGCGATGCAGCCCTTAACCTCGGTGGATTTGTCGGCAATCAAATTTTATCATTTCGAGGTAGCCGATTTTGCAGGAATCGACCATGTTATTATTTCAGCTACCGGATATACCGGGTCTGGAGGATTTGAAATCTATTGCAAGAACGAAGAAGTTCGCCAAATTTGGGATAAGGTTTTCGAGGCAGGTGCCGATTTTGGCATTCGGCCCGTTGGTCTGGCCGCCAGGGATACCTTGCGCCTTGAAATGGGATATTGTCTCTATGGAAATGATATTAATGATGAAACCTCTCCTTTTGAAGCGGGTCTTGGTTGGATCACCAAGTTCTCCAAGGACTTTGTAAACAGTGAAGCGTTGGCCGATGAAAAAGCCCGTGGACCAGAAAAAAAGCTTGTTGCCTTTGAACTGAACGAACGCGGTATTCCCCGTCAGGACTACGATATCGTCGATGGCCAGGGAAACAAGATCGGAGTGGTTACCTCAGGTACTATGTCCCCCTCCTTGGGCAAGGGAATTGGCCTGGGATATGTTCCTACGATTTTTTCCGAGGTCGGAAGTCATATACAGATACAAATACGAAAAAAAGCAATTGCCGCTACCGTGGTGAAACTTCCGTTTTACAAGGTTTAAACGATTTTAAGGAAGACGCAGGAAGGTGGAAGCAGCAGGAAAAAAAATATTGATTCTAGGGGGCAGCGGGTTTATCGGTAACGCTATCTATAGGGAACTTCGTTCGTATTTCGATACCTACGGAACGTATTTTACCGCTCGAAAGAGCTTTGAGAACAACCAACAGTTCTTTCGTTACGACCTGCAAGAAGATGATGTTTTTAATATCTTAGAACGTGTACGGCCCCAATACATTATTTCTGCCCTTCGCGGCAATTTTGCAAGTCAGGTGGCCGCACATCGGCATCTGGTCGAGTATGTGTCACAAAACGATTGCAAAATCTATTTCATATCGTCGGCAAACGTATTCGATGCCTACAGTAAATACCCCTCTTACGAATTCGATAAGACGCTTTCCGATAGCATCTACGGCCGATTAAAAATCAAGATAGAAAACATGCTATTGCGCTTGCCCAAAAAGAAAATGGGGATCCTTCGAGTCCCCATGGTTTTTGGCAACCAGTCTCCGCGTATCAAGGAAATGAAAAACAATGTCCTTAACAACCTTCCCATCGAGGTATTCCCGAACTTGGTCATCAACGTTACCAACGACGATAAGCTCACCCAACAAATACATTACCTCATCAACCGGAACAAAAGTGGTATTTACCACTTAGGAAGCCATGATCTGGTGCACCACGATGACTTCATCAAAGAGGTCATGGAGCGCATCGGAAACTTCAATCCCATCTACAAAAGAGTGTACACGACTAACGAAGAGCGTTACTTGGCCGTTCTCCCCAAAGAAAAGAAACTCCCTAAAAATCTAAGGGTAGGTTATCAAGAGGTTATCGAACACCATGTGCTAAAATAGCTCAGCCATACATCGTAAAAACATTGGTTTAGAAGTAACTTTCGCTAACTTTGAATTTGTCTTGAGTATAATCTTACACCTATGAAGTTCGTATTTTGTGTCCTGATTTTGGCATTTTTAGTTTTCGTAGTAATCGTTATGCAACCAAAAAATAACTTCATCAGACCATAACCCACCCGAACGGTATAGGCGGAAAGCCCGCTTTCTCGGTTCCAAACATTCACTCAAAACGAATTCATTATAAAAAATAGAAGATGGAAAAATTAACGACAGAACAAATAGAAAAAAAGCTTGAAGCTTTGGACAGTTGGGAATATATAGACGGGGCTATCGAAACTTCCCTACAATTCGGCAATTTCAAGGAAGCTTTTGCCACTATGGCACGTATTGCCTTCGAGTGCGAGGCGCAAGGACATCATCCCGATTGGAGCAATGTCTATAACACCCTGAACATACGATTAAACACCCATGATGTAGGCGGGGTTACCGAAAAGGACTTTAAGCTAGCGCAGACCATTGAGGAAATCATCTTCGGGTAACAATTCTATCGCCTTTAGACGTTCTTGCCTATGAAGTATATACCCGCTTGCAAGGCGTACAAATTTTCTTAAATTTACTTTCTAAATATAAAGAGTAACATACGGTATGGGAAGAGCTTTTGAGTTTCGAAAAGCACGTAAAATGAAGCGATGGTCGGCCATGTCAAAGGCCTTTACGCGCATTGGAAAAGACATCGTTATCGCGGTAAAAGAAGGCGGACCCGATCCGGACTCCAACTCCAGATTGCGCGCGGTGATCCAGAATGCGAAATCGGTAAATATGCCGAAAGACAATATTGAACGCGCCATCAAAAGAGCTTCCGACAAAAATCTGGGTGATTATAAAGAAGTGTTATTCGAAGGGTATGCACCGCATGGTATCGCCATTTTAATAGAAACGGCTACCGACAACAATACCCGTACAGTCGCAAACATTCGTAGTTACTTTAATAAGTGTAATGGAAGTTTGGGCACTTCGGGATCCGTGGAGTTTATGTTCGATCATACCTGTAATTTCAGAATTCCGGCCGAGGGCATCGATCCGGAGGAACTGGAATTGGAAATGATCGATTATGGCGCCGAGGAAGTCTTTGTCGATGATGACGGCATTTTGATATATGCGCCTTTTGAAAGTTTTGGTGCCATCCAGAAAGAACTGGAACATCGCAGTATCGAAATACTTTCCTCTGGTTTTGAACGTATTCCGCAAGTGACCAAACCACTATCCGAAGAAGAATCGGCCGATGTGGAAAAGCTTCTGGAAAAAATCGAAGAGGATGACGATGTACAGAATGTGTACCATACCATGCAAGAATGATTTTCTTCTTGAAAAGCCTTAGTTTTTTGGTAATTCTGACATTTAGTAAACGTCGGAGGTTATAACTCTGGATTGTCGGGTCGAACGACTTTCAATATTGAACAATTTTGTTTGTAAAGACACAGACATTCAAACGACCTACTGTAAAACAGGAATTTTGAAAAACACTTTCATCCTCACCATTTTATTATGTCTTTTTCTACAGGAGCGTGCAGCCGCGCAGGACATGACGCCCCAAACCTTAGAACGATTAATTACCCAAGTAGCTGATACCAGTGACACCCAAGGCAATTCAATTCGTTTTGTCTATAAAGAAACCTTTTTAATCTGTGTGTACGATGAAAATGCGAATCGAATGCGGATCATTACACCCATTATCGAGCGCAATAAACTAGAGGAAGACGAACTCCTTAACGCGATGGTCGCCAACTTTCATTCGGCCTTGGACGTCAAATACGCATTGAGCGATGAGATTATCTGGTCGGTTTTTATCCATCCTCTTCGGGAACTGGAAGAACACCAAATATTGGATGCCGTTGATCAAGTCTATACGGCTAGCGCTACTTTTGGCACCTCTTACTCCAGTACCGATTTAGTTTTCCCGGGAAATACTAAAAAAATAGATAGTGTTGCTCCCAAAAGAATCATAAAAAAGCAAAAAATTTAGTAACTGTATTCAGGTACATATCCTTTGACCCCTTTAAAGAACGCCTCATATTTTTGAAAATCGGCTTCCTTATCGTTTGTTGTAAAGTGGGGTTCGGATACTTTAACCTGCTTCTTGCCGAAATCAAAAGCAATCAATACAACCGGGACTTCGGCGGCTTTCGCAATATAGTAGAAACCACTTTTCCATTTGGTCACCTTTTTTCGGGTGCCCTCAGGGGCCAAGGTAAGTCGAAAAATATCTCTCGACTTAAATACGGCTACAGTAGCACTTACGGTATCATTGTTTTTACTGCGATCCACCGGGGCACCTCCCATCCACCGAAAAAACCATCCGAAGGGCGGCTTGAAAAGGCTTTTCTTACCTACATAGTTAATCTGTTCGTTCCATACTTTTCGAATCAACAATCCCAAAAAGAAATCAACCCAACTGGTATGTGGTACCACGATAATGACAAACTTTTTTAGCTCCGAGGGAAACTCCCCCACAACCTTCCAACCCAATAGTTTAAAATAAATGAATTTGGCGAACGCTTGAAGCATGGTTTACAGTGGTTTGTTGAAAAAAAGAAATGAAAAGCTATTGAAAATCCCCATCGAAAAGGAGCAACACTAGATTTTCTCGTAGATGGTTCGAAGCTTTTCGGGGTTTATCTTGTTATACCAATCTTTCCCAAGGGCATTTTCCCAAAGCGGTTCCATTCCTAACGATACGGAAATCATCGTTTCAAAATCAGAATCAGAGAGGTTTTTGCATACGCCTTGGGGTAAATCAATAGCATGTTTTTCTATCATTTGTTGAAAAAGCGCCACGCCTTCCGGATAGAATTCCGCCAAATGTTGAAAAACCAAACAATTTCCGACACCATGCTTTACACCTAATAGGTAAGAAAGTCCGTAACTCATTGCATGTGCCACCCCTACTTGGGAATAAGCGATGCTCATACCACCATGCCAAGAAGCCATCATCAATTTTTCCCTAGCTATCGAAGCGGGTAAATCTTTGAGATACACCTCTTTACATAATTCCAATGCTTTTTCACCGTAGCTTTGGCTGAAGGCATTCAAATAGGTACCATTAAGCGATTCGATACAGTGGATATAACAATCCATTCCGGTGAAGAACCACTGTTCCTTTTCAACGCCCCTGGTAAGTTCTGGATCTAAGATCACCTGGTCAAAAACGGTGAAATCGGAATTGATACCTAGTTTTTTTTCAGGCCCTAAAAGTACGGTCGTTCGGCTCACCTCTGCACCTGTTCCGCTAATAGTCGGGATTCCTACATGATACACTGACGGGCGCTGCACCAAGTCCCACCCTTGGTATTCGGAAGCATTTCCTTTGTTCGTTAGCATAATCGCAACCGCTTTTGCCAAATCGAGCAAGGTACCACCACCGATACCAATAATCCCAGAAGGCAGCTCGGAAAAATCTTGTTTTATCTTGGCCACCAGGGCATCAACTTGGTCTGTTTTGGGTTCTTCGTCTGCAGAAATGAAGATGATTTGATCACTAAATATAACTGGTATTCGCCCCACAAAAGAAGTCCCTTCGAAAACATCATCAACTAAAAAAACACAAGGAGCATCCGAGTTTTTTCGTTGCGGCATCAAAATATCGCCCAATTGGCAAAAACTTCCATTACCGTACACCACTCTTGGAACCATCGGAAAGTTTCTGTACCTCATTTTTTGGCCCTGGCTTTTCTGTTGAATTTCAAACTCCTTATTTACTTCCATACAACGGTTTACAGATATGCTAAAATATTTTTCAAACTAGATACCGTCAAGTATTTGTGAACCTTGGTATCGACCTTGGCCTCTTCATGTTGCCATGTGGTATGAAAGGGTACATGTACGGCATGCGCTCCTATTTGTATGATGGGCAACACATCGGACCGTAAGGAATTACCGATCATCAAAAATTCTTTTACGTTGATTTCCAAATGATCCAACAGATTCTGATAGTTTGCTTCTTTCTTATCGCTCAATACTTCCACATGATGAAAATATCTTGAGAGTCCCGACCGTTCCAGTTTACGTTCTTGATCCAATAGGTCCCCTTTGGTGAGAACAATCAATCTGTATTTTTGGGTCAAGGTTTCCAACACCTCCTCTACGCCGTCTAACAATTCGACCGGATGTGCTATCATCTTTTTACCGAGATTCATAATTTCAGAAAGCGTTGCTTGGGAAACTTCATTATTTGAAAGTTCTAGTGCCGATTCTATCATCGACAGCATAAACCCTTTGATCCCATACCCATAAAGCTCTAAATTCTTCATCTCCATTTTGAACAGCTCCTGATCAATTTTATTCT
Source organism: uncultured Flavobacteriaceae bacterium (assembly GCA_947493175.1). Taxonomy (GTDB): domain Bacteria; phylum Bacteroidota; class Bacteroidia; order Flavobacteriales; family Flavobacteriaceae; genus Pelagihabitans. The sequence continues at coordinate 259,418 of CANLQD010000006.1, forward strand.
TTGTCTCGTATTGCTCCAATAAACCGGCAAACTGTTCCTCTGCCTCCCTAAAATAGGTCTCATTGACCCAAAGCGTATCATCGGCATCGAAACCGATTACCTTTATTCCGGCGAAGTCTACTTCCATGCCTGTTTTGCTTTTTTCAAATCCTCCGGGGTGTCGATTTCAATTCCGGTCACATCCGTTTCGACCATTTTTATTTTTTTTCCATATTCCAGGTATCGGATGGCCTCTATTTTTTCGGTAGCTTCCAACGGCAACATCGGGAGTCGCTGAAAATCCATCAGCGCTCTTTTTCGAAAAGCATAGATTCCCTTGTGTTTAAAATAATCTACCGATACATTGGTATCGCGGGGAAAGGGAATTGGCGACCTTGAAAAATACAGCGCGAAATTACGATTGTCCACGATTACCTTTACCGTGTTCGGGTTATTGATCTCTTCCCATTCGGTAATCTTTACCATAAGGGATGCCAAGTCGATTTCTTCCTCGGTATCGTTCTCAAAAACACCTAACACTCTTCGAAGGCTTTCCCGATCGGTAAAAGGTTCATCGCCTTGGACGTTGACGATAATATCAACCTCCATATCTGTAACAGCTTCCGCAATACGATCGCTACCACAATCGTGCTCTTTTGCACTCATTATCGCTTTTCCACCGGCAGTTTCAATAGTCTCGAAAATAAGTGGGCTATCGGTCACAACATATACTTCATGGAAAAGTCCTGTTTTCAGGGCAGCTTCATAGGTACGCAAAATTACGGGCTTACCGTTTAAATCTTGCATGAGCTTTGCCGGAAAACGAGAGGCCGCATAACGGGCAGGTATCATGGCTATAATTTTCACTTAGGATTGGTTTTCGTTGGATATTTTGTTTCTTGGCCGGAGTTTTCTGTAAATACTAAAAATAATCGCCAAAATAATGATTACCAACACTGCCGCCAATATCGGAGCGAAAATAGAAGCAGTACTGACCACCATGGCGGTTCCGGTCTCTACAGTAGCTACTAACGGGTTTGCCAAACCTCCGGTCGAAGCAGTCGAGGCCAATCTACCTGTGGCCCCTGCACCTTTTATGGCCGTCGCCGTACCGCCACCGGCGATAATAGCCAAAGCCCATGTTACCACTGGATCCAAATCGGCCACGGTAGATACCATTACCGCAGTTCCCGCGATAGCCGCTAAGGGTACTGCGATACTGTCCAACAAATTGTCGACCCACGGAATAAAGTAAGCGAAAATCTCTACCAACATGGCTACCCCCAAAGTAATCACCGCCGCTAAACTGCCGATCCAGCGCCAACTTTCATTGAGCTCCCAAACATCGAAGTAAGCAGCTAAACTAAGAGCAAATAATGGTAAAAATACCCGAAAGCCGACCGAAGCGGCCAAGCCTACCCCTAAAAAAATACTGATAATAGTCTCCGAAGTCATGACAAGGAAATTGAGAACCCTTCTATTGCGCTAACCGTTTATAAAAAAGGGGATCTAAAACACTATTTTGATACATTAAAATAATCTCTAAATCGTTAACGAATTTAATCTATTCCGCACCAACAAAAAAATCACCTTTAAATCCAATAAGGTATAGTTTGTTCTTGGCTCGTGTTACTGCAGTATATAGCCAACGAAGATATTCTTTATCCACACCATTCGGGAGATAGGGTTGCTCCACAAAAACAGTATCCCATTGCCCCCCTTGGGACTTATGGCAAGTAATCGCATATGAAAACTTTACTTGTAGGGCGTTGAAGTATTTGTTCCCTTTTACCGATAAGAATTTCTTATACTTCGACTTTTCATCTTCATAATCTTCCATAACATTCTGGTATAGCCTATTGGAATCTTCATATGGCAGCGAAGGCGATTCTGCCTTGATCGTATCTAACAATAGAACCGTTTCAAAAGGTTTTTGGTTTGGGTAGTCGACCATTTTTACTTTTACCTCGGCGAACTTAAAGGAATAAAGCTCCCTTATGGCAAAAATCTCCAGGACCTCGATAATATCGCCATTCGCTATAAAACCCGCCTCGGTATTCGGTTGTAACCAAAAATAATTGTTCTTGACCACCATCATATAATCCCCGACCGATAGTTCATTTTCCAGATATAGAATTCTGTTTCGGATATTTTCGTTGTAGCGATTGGCCCTTTTATTAGAACGAACGATAAAAGTGGTCTCTTCTCTCCCACAGGTGTCATAGGCAGTTTCGATCGCCTCTAATATTTCCTGGCCATCGATCAATCTTACAATATCTTCATAAGGCGCTACATGAAACTGGAAACCTTCGAAAAAAGACCCTTGCAATTGCTCTCTAAGATTGGTAGCGTTCATTAGAATACCGGAGTTCTCGGCTTGGCGTACTACTTCGTTCAACTCCAATCTTGTTACCTCCTTATTATAGTTCAACGAAAGTTTATCCGCATCCAATGCCGGGCTCAAATCTAAATGTACCGGCGGTAATTGTGCCGTGTCCCCGATTAAAATAAGCTTACAGTTATGACCAGAGTAGACAAACATTAGCAGGTCGTCTAAGAGCGATCCATTTTCCAGTAGCTTTGAATTGGTCGGAGCATCGGGAATCATAGAGGCTTCATCAACTATGAAGACCGTATCTCGATGTTTATTAGGGGCCAGTACGAATTGAATGGCACCGCCACGCTGTTTCTTTGGAAAATAGATTTTTCGGTGAATAGTGAAGGCGCCGGTCTTGGAATAGTTAGACATTACTTTAGCAGCCCTTCCGGTCGGTGCCATCAAGACCGATTTCAATTTACTGTGCCAGAGATTGTTCACCACCGTACCGATCAAGGTAGTCTTTCCGGTACCCGCAAAGCCTTTCAACAAAAAAATTCGGTCTTTTTCCTTTGAAAGAAGAAATTGCGATAGCTTCTGAAGGGCAATTGCCTGATTGATTGTTGGGTCATGGGGGAATTTTTCCCTTAAAATTTTATAGAAAGAAGCATCGGTAAGCACAGCCATAGGATTGCAAAGATAAACAGGATTTATTTCCGGTGCATTTTTGTATTACGAGTATCTGAAAACAATTCCAAACTATCCTCGACCACCTTATCGCACATACACTAAAAGACCTCTAAACCCTCTAAAAACTTCTCTTTCAGTGTGATTGATATGCTAAGAATTCCAGTTGCAAAAAATTAGGCAGTTTCCAAAAAAATTGTAGATTTGTGTGAACCACTAAATTTAACTAACACTGTAAGGAAATGAAGACCATAATACAGATTGTACTTTGGATTGCTTGTATCGTTTTTGGCTATCTTATCTATAAATCGGTTACCGGGCCTATTGAGTTTAACAGGGTGAAGCAAGATAGATACGCCAAGGTAATTGCGAAACTAAAAGATATCAGAGTTTCACAGGAAGCTTATAAAACGGTCAACGGCATATATGCACCGGATTTCAATAAATTGGTGAGCTTCGTAGATACTGGAAAGTTTACGATTACGCAACAACGGGATTCTTCCTTTATGCGATTTGACAAAGTGTATCAGATAGATATGCAGAAGGATACCATTATCATTGATACGTTGGGAACCGTTTCTGTTCGAGATTCCTTGTTCAAGAAAGACGATCGCTTTAAAACGATGATGGAGGTTCCTGGAGCGGCAAACGGTGAAAAAGTGGAAATGAAATCGGCCATTATCGATAAGGGTGGGTACAAAGCCCCTGTCTTTGAAGCAAAAGTGGCGAAAGATATCGTATTGTATGACCAACCTAAAGATCTGTTGGCCAAAGAAAAGGCGGAAGCAAGTGTAGAACAAGTGAATGGTCCTGCTATTGTGGTAGGCTCCTTAGAAGAAGTAAGCACCAGTGGTAACTGGCCTCCTATCTATGACAAAAAGACCGATCAATAAGGCTACGGAAAATTCGAAAGACTTTTACAGACTGTCCATTCAAATAAGTTTGAATGGACTTTCTTTTTGTATACTCGACACCATGCAACAGGGAGTCGTGGCCTATGAGCATGTTACCTTTCCCAAGGAACTCACTCCCTACCAAACACTCAAGGAATTGCAATCGCTTCTCGAAGAACACAAGATTGTGAAAACCGAGTTTTCCGAAGTTGTCGTTATTCATAGGAATAACCTTTTCAGTCTAGTACCAAAAGTCCTATTTGATGTTGATGAGTTGGCAAACTACCTGAAGTTCAATGCCAAAATCCTAGCCAATGACCATATCGCCTATGATGGAATGGAAGGATATGACGTTGTTAACGTTTACGTGCCGTTCATGAACATCAACAACTATCTTTATGAGCTTTTCGGAGAATTCACTTATAAACACCATGGCACTGTGCTTGTGCAATCGTTATTGAACGAACATGGTGGAGCCAAAGAACCTATTGTATACGCCCATATCTTTGAAAAAGAACTCGATATTGCTGTCATAACCCATAAGAAGTTATTACTGTTCAACAACTTTGCATACGATACCCAAGAAGATTTTCTATATTATCTCCTATTTACCTTGGAGCAATTACAGTTAGATGCGGACACCGTTACCTTACGATTACTAGGAGATATAGATGAGGACAATGCTATTTACCGTTTATGCTATGAATATGTCAAACATATTTCAATTTTTGTCCCCACTACCAATCCCTTTCCTGGGCCCAATGAGGAAAGTGAAACGATTGATTTCACCGTACTAAACGCCTTGTAATGCGCATTATTTCTGGATCACATAAAGGAAGGCGCATCAGTGCCCCTAAAAAACTTCCGGTTCGCCCGACTACCGATATGGCAAAAGAAGCGTTGTTCAACATTCTGAACAATGGCTATTACTTTGATGAAATAAGTGTTTTGGACCTTTTTGCGGGAACCGGAAATATCGCCTATGAGTTTGCTTCCCGTGGATCACTTTCAATAACTGCCGTTGATGCAAATGCAGGCTGCGCAGGGTTTATATCAAAAACCGCCAAGGAGCTCGACTTTCCCATCACCGCGATAAAAAGCGACGTTTTCAGTTTTTTGGAAAAAACCCTTTTGAAAACCGATATTATTTTTGCAGACCCACCCTATGGGATGCCTTTGGAAGACTTCACCAAAATACCAACCTTGGTTTTTGGCCGTTCGCTTTTAACCCCTGGTGGCGTATTGATCATTGAGCATTCGGATAAGACCGACCTATCGCACTTGGCCCAATTTCAAGAACAACGTAAATATGGGAGCAACTTGTTCAGTTTTTTCCAAGACGCTTCGAGAGATTGATTCCTACTTTTTTGTAGAAACATAAGTATAGACCACTGAAAAGACACCAGCGCATTTGTTGAGGAAAAATTTCTCCCTTCCATAAATAAATCCCGATCCCGCCTGCAGATAGATAGGTTTGCGGGAAAAATATAGCAGGCCATAAGCCGGATTCTGTTTCGACCCCAAAAGACCGACCCTTATCATTTATCTAGACCTTTGGTTGCCCAAAGGCTCTAACCGCCTACCCTTCGGCTCGGGCGTGCAGCCCTCGAACACCGATTTACATGACGTTTCACCACATAGAGTTTACCCGATTTCACTACAGCCGAACTGTACTTGCTTTCTGTTGCACTGGTCCTTTTCCGAAACGGGTTCGGAACGACGGGCGTTACCCGCTATGTTGCACTGTGGTGTCCGGACTTTCCTCCCCGACACTACTGCCGGAGCGATAAGGTAGCCTGCTTTATGCAAAGGTACGGCAATCTATTGATATGGGTTTTCATCAGATCCATACCATATTGATTCGTTTTACCGTTCGCAGCCACTTTATGAATCATTAAAAAACATAGCCCCCAAAAGATCTTACCAGTGGTAATTTATGTCTTGTGAAAAGGGAGCGACAACCATACCATAGTTGTTGATAAATACGGGTAACTTCATAGGCTTCCAGTCATTTAATTTCGGGCAATTTTTATCTTTGTACGTAATAACAATATTAATTGAAAAGAACCCTTTTTGGAACCATTCATTGTATCGGCTCGGAAGTATCGACCACAGACCTTTAAAGATGTAGTGGGTCAGGAATCGATTACGAATACGCTCACGAACGCCATTGAGAACAATCATCTGGCGCAAGCCCTTTTATTTTGTGGTCCCAGGGGGGTAGGCAAAACCACCTGTGCCCGGATTCTTGCCAAGAAAATCAATGAAGATGGCACCCAACGACCCGATGAAGATTTTGCCTTCAATGTATTCGAACTCGATGCCGCTTCGAACAATTCGGTAGATGATATTCGAAGCCTGATCGATCAGGTTCGTATTCCACCACAGGTCGGTAAGTACAAAGTATATATTATCGACGAGGTGCATATGCTTTCCCAATCGGCCTTCAATGCTTTTTTAAAGACTTTGGAAGAGCCGCCAAAACATGCGATTTTTATTTTAGCAACTACCGAGAAGCATAAAATAATACCAACGATATTATCTCGCTGTCAAATTTTTGATTTTAAAAGAATCACGGTAAAAGATGCGGCCAATTACTTAAAATACATAGCGGAAAATCAGGGAATCGAAGCCGAAGACGACGCATTGCACATCATTGCACAAAAAGCGGATGGTGCCATGCGCGATGCACTATCTATATTTGACCGGGTAGTCAGTTTCGCGGGAAAACAGCTCACTAGAAAGGCGGTAACCGAGAACTTGAACGTACTTGATTATGACACCTATTTCTCGGCTACAGAACTTATTTTAAATCACGATATCCCTTCCTTATTAGTATTATTCAATAAAACCTTGTCGCTTGGATTCGACGGACATCATTTTATTAACGGATTGGCATCGCACTTTAGAGATTTAATGGTCTGTCAGCATCAGGGTACCATTGAACTTTTGGAAGTAGGCGAGGCGGCCCAACAACAATACTTGGAGCAATCTAGAAAGACAAGTGGCTCCTTTCTGTTGAAAGCCCTAGATTTGGCCAATACCTGCGACTTGCAATACAAAACCAGCAAAAACCAGCGGCTACTGGTAGAACTGACCCTAATGAAATTGGCTTCCATCGATTTTGACGGTGAAAAAAAAAATCCTGAGTCGATAGCGCTGGCCAATAAGACTGTCGATTTTATTGCTCCTGCCTCCTTTTTTAAGGGCAAAGCTGTTTCCCAAAAAACAATATCTGACGAACCGGCAACACCTGCTGTCGTTGAAAAGCCAGTTTCAGAAATACCGGATGTTCAAATTGAAGAAGCACCTATTGCTAAAAATCGAACCAGTACCACCCCTATAGTACCTATCCCGGAAGTGACCCAAGTGAAACAGCATGTTACACCGGTTATCACCGACAGTACCCAAACATCGGCGGCAGCACCCACCTTAGAAACGGCTAATACAGCTACTGCTTCGACCGAAACCCAACCGGTTCCTAAAAAAATCAGTATCGATATGCCCTCTAAAAGGGTATCCGGACTCTCTATCTCGAGCTTAAAAGCAAAGAAAGAACATCAGCTCAATAGAAAAGAGGAAGTCATCGATGAAAACAACCTCCCTCGCAATCCCTTTACCGAAGAAGAGATGCAGACCCATTGGAACGATTTTGTGAAAAGCATTGACACAGGTGGTCAAAAAATACTTGCGTCGAACCTATCGACCGATACGCCCAAACTGCTCAAAGAGCATACGATATGGATCGAACTGCCCAACGGAACCATGAAAAAGGAAGTCGAACGGGAACAATACGATTTAATGGAATACCTGCGCTCTAAATTGAACAACCACTTTGTGAGCCTTAAAATAACGGTGAATGAAGAAACGGCCAAGAAGTTCGCTTTTACCCCAGAGGAGAAATATGAAAAACTACGGGAAAAGAATCCGGCTATTGACCTTTTAAGGCAGGAGTTTGACTTGGATTTATGATTTGGCAAAGCGCCCTCTCAGTCCTAACACCAAAAGCACTATTGAAATAATCAGCAGACCGAAGGCCTCTCGGCCTTCCTCGATGTTTTTGATATCCCCTGTACCAATTTCAAAACCTTCGAACTTTTCCGGAAAGCAATAGAAGAATCCTGCAAGTGCAAGGATACCACATATCAGCAAGACACTATAGGAAACTTTATTCAGGGCAAAACCTAGGGAAAGTAACCCGGCTAACACCCAAATAACTATCCAGATTAGGGAGTCAGGGTCATTATACTGTAGCGCAGCGGCCACAAAAAACAATATAGCGAATATAAATCCAATGCCTTTAAAGAGGGTTTTCATAAGCTGCAGTTCCGATTATCTGTTGCTCTAAAATACGAAATACTTCTGTTGGTTGTAGTATTTCCTCCTTGACCGAACTACCATTATTTGTGATGAGAATGGGATAATCGCTGATATCTGTCGGGATGCGGCCATGAGAACCTTTGATGAGCGAGGCTTCCAACGGAATAATATCCATTACCGTACGAAATCCCAATTTCTTCTTGATCAATTTACCGATTACCTTGGCCATTACCCATCTGTCATCGGGATGAGTCATCATTTCTACCGGATCATAACCTGGTTTTTTATGAATATCGACCATGCGAGCATAATCAGGTGCTTTGGCATCGTCTAACCAGAAGTAATAGGTAAACCAAGAGCGTTCATCTGCCAAAACCACTAGGTCTCCGCATCGGTTGTGTTGCAAGTTCGCATTTTTAAGCTCGTCATCTGTCCATACACTTTCCACCCCATCAACTTTTTGCAAAAGCGCTTTTACCTGTTCTTTTAGTGACAGGTCGTTCAGGTAGATATGTGCTATTTGATGGTCGGCGACTGCAAATGCCTTGCTGGCACCAGGATCTAAAAGTTCTAGCCCCCGTTCAACGCGAATATTTATCAATCCCTCCTTCCTGAGAATACGATTCAGGTGTACTGGATTGTCTACATTGGTAATGCCATACTCCGATAGAAGTACAATATTGGCCTCTTGCTTTTGATAATGGTCGATCAGCTGTTGAACGACCTTGTCAATTTCTTTCAAATCTTTTGAAATGACATTGAAATCTAGACCATAACGCTGTAAATTATAGTCTAAATGTGGCAAATAGACAAGTGTAAGTGTTGGGTCATGTAACAAATCAGTGCGAATGGTCGCATCTGCAATCCATTGACTCGACTTAATGGTTGTTTTTGGGCCCCAAAATTGAAAAAGTGGAAATGTTCCTAACTCTTGCTGTAGGGTATCCCGCAACTCGGCAGGATGAGAATAAATATCGGGTATTTTTCGGCCATCGGCCAAATAGTTGGGCCTTGGGGTTACATTATAATCGGTAGTGGCATACATATTATACCACCAAAACATATTGGCACAGGTAAAATCAGCGTCTGTCTTTTTGAGTTTTTCCCAAAGTTTCTCGCTTTGGACCAACTTATTGGACTGCCGCCAAAATTTCACCTCGCACTCATCCTTAAAATACCAGCCGTTGCCAACAATACCGTGTTCAGCCGGGTACTTTCCCGTCAGGTAGGTAGATTGCGCCGAGCAGGTTACCGCGGGCAACACGGGACGGATTAAGGCAGCTTTCCCCTTTTCCAGAAAAGACTGGATATGTGGTGTATGTTCCCCGATCAAACGTTTGGTTAAACCGACCACATTGATAACTACCGTTTTCTGCATACCGTATGATACTGTTTTGACTCTGAAATAGTGCTAATAAATAGTTTCTCTTTCACTTTCTGTACACACCATTGCAACATTAAGATAGTGAACTCGTCTTGAGTTGTTCTTTTAACCAATTAATTTCACGAACGATCGATTCGGACAATTCTCTCTTCAAAACCAAGGGAAGCACATCCCAAGTATAGGTCTCAATCTCTAAATGCTCTGATATCGCATCGTCCTTGATATAGTCGATAACCTTTAGAATATGGTCTTGGGTGGAGTACAAAGCATCGAACCGTTCTAAAAATATAGGCACATGAAAGTGTGCCCTGAGCTCGGAAAACGACTTTTTTGCCTGTAATACAACTGGTAAATCATTATATGTGACTACCTGGCCGTTCACTTGTTCGGTAACTTGATGCAGGTAGGTAGGTTCATCGAACTGCGATAGTACATCCCAGACCTCCTCCATATTTGCCTCCTTATACAGAATTTTTAGGGCCGCACTAACCTGAATCTTTCCGACTCGAATACCTTCTTCCTTGAATTTTTGAAAAGTGGCCAACGGCTCTTCGTAGGCCAACGAGAAATGGCATATATCGTAGCAAACCGTGATAAAACGTTTTATTACATCCTCAGCTTGTGCATCCTCAACATGCAGTTGACTCTTAAGCACTTTTTTTCCAATTGGCAACAGGTAATTTCTAAAGAAATGCACAACCTCATCACTGTTTTCCAAAAGTCCGTCGGGTTCGGGTTCAATATCAAGATGCAAGTATTTTTGATGGACATTTTGAATCTTATATAACTGCAACACTACTTCCGTCAGCTGTTCTGCTCCTTTTTTTAGGGCTTGATGTTTTTGTTCGTCGGTAGCATACCAGTGCTTATAGCTAATGGGGGAAGTCGAAATACCACCCGACATTCCTTCTGGAAGCAATACGGCCAGTTGTTCGAACAGCCGCATGGTATAGCCCAGTCTTTCCAGGGTCGTCCAATCCGGTGCATGTACTTGATCCTTTACCCTTTCGTTATGAAAGTTTCCGTAAGGAAAACCGTTCATGGTAAAGACATATAGGTTGTTTTCGGACAACCAATCCCTGAATTCTTTAAGCGTATCGCCCTGATTCAGTTCTTCGCTCGCCTTATTTGATAAGCGCAATCCCAAGCCAAAGCGCTTATTGGGTGTAACCTTGGCCTTGACTATGGGAACGTAGGTTCTTAAACTTTGAAAAGTAGTATCCCAATCGGGTCCTGGATGAATATTGGTGCAATAGCTTACATGAAAGGTGTCGTCGATTTTCATTGTACTTTTTTGTTCAATACGTTGACCGCTTGTTTCATTAGCGTGTAGTCTATTTTGTTCACATCTTGTTTTGCACCAATGTCGCTGATCAAGGTTATGCATAGCCCTCCTCCAAGATGTTCTTGAAATTCCTGAATTCCCAATAAAAGGATGTCCATTTCGTCAGAATCAGCTTTCACTGGAATTTGAAGGTCAAATTCGATTCGTTCCATTACACCGATAATCCGTTCCCAAACCTGCTTGGGCAATAATCCAATAAGATATGAATAGGTAAGGTCTAAAGCGATGCCCTTTGCCACTGCTTCGCCATGCCGTAAGCTGTATCTGGTCATCTGTTCCATTTTATGGGCTGCCCAATGACCAAAATCAAGTGGGCGGGAAGATCCACTTTCAAAAGGGTCACCTCCTTTCGCAATATGCTGCATATGCATCTCGGCACACCTATAAATCAGGTATTGCATAGAGGGAATATCGCGTTGTTTTAGTTTCAATGCATTGGCCTCTATGTATTCGAAAAAAGTCCGGTCTTTGATAAGGGCAACTTTAATGGCTTCCGAAATACCAGCAATCCAATCTCGTTGATCCAAAGTGGTCAAAAAATCGCTGTCATTAATAATGGCATAAGGAGTAGCGAACGTACCTAAAAAGTTTTTTTTCTCAAACGTATTCACGCTATTTTTTACCCCCACAGCGGCATCGTTCTGCGACAAAACGGTAGTAGGAATTCGAATTAACCTTACACCCCTATGAGCTATCGCAGCCGCATAACCTGCCATATCGATCAAGGCACCGCCACCAATGGCAACTACAAAAGAGTGACGGTCAATATGTTCATCATTAATCGCCTTAAGCACTATAGCTAACTGTTCAGAATCATTTTTGCATGCTTCCCCCCCTGGGATTATAATGGTAGCCGTATGTTGGAGGTTTTCCGGAAAGTGGCCACAGTAGCGTTTGATAGATTTAACAAGTGTTGAATGTTTTTTAACAACCCCTTCATCGACAACGAACAAGAGTTTTACCTGACCTTCTTTCTTATAGTCTTCCAGTAAATCCTTGAGCAGCGGATTCTCTAAATGAAACAACTGCTGGGTGAAGTGTAGCTTATACTCATACGCTACGGTAAATGACTGTTCTATGGGTTTTAGTTGCATAGGTAACTTAGGTAACTGCAAATATTTTAGACAAGAGCATTGACAATGGCAATAGCAATATAATGAACAGGCCGTACCACCAAGGAGCAAAACCTACGGCAAGAGATGCATCCAATACAATGAGGGACAATACTCCTGAAATGACCGCTTTCTTAATATTTCCCGGAGAATTTAATCTATAAGCCTTCCCTAAAGGCCTGTAGATCAAAAATACAAATAACCCCAAAAAGGGAAAGCTCCATAGCAGCTGTCCAGACGTATATCGTATGACACCTACAACGCCAAAAACAACCATCGCGTATAGAATACCTGCCCAAATGATATGGTTTTTATTATTACCATGTACTTCTCCCCGACTGATGAGGGTAATGGCAAAAATATATGCTAATGGAACAGCAGCGAACCATATCGAATCAACACTTCCTAAAACGGACATTCCCAGTAACAGATTAAGACTTCTGCATAGTCCCATATTCAATGGCCCGAAAAAGGCATATTTCTTAAAATAACCATCATACGCCAAGATAGATACGGCCAATAGGAAAGCTATAAAACCACTTATGTTATGTACCAGAAAGGCGAACACAATCCCGAAAATAAGTAAAAGCCCTCCAAAAATAGCTGCCGCTTTCAATGGAACCAACCCACTAGGTATGGGGCGTTCTGGACGCTCTTGCAAGTCGAGCTTGTAATCAAAAACATCGTTCAGCACGACCCCGCCGGCATACAACAATACGGAAGCAATAACCAGATAACCGATACGAAAGAATTGGATCTCAACCTCAGGGGTATTCAAAAACACACCGCTCAAGGCGACTCCTGCCAAGATATCCGCTGCCGCGGTAGGCAGGTTAGCTGGACGGGTAAGGCGTACATATCCTTTAAGGACTGGATTCATCTATACGATCTTATCGGGACCTACTTTAGGTTCCTGTCCTCTAAGCACACTGTTATCATTGAACAATTGGGTTTGATCGATACCCTCGGCATGCAACCAATGAGACTCTTTCATCTTTCCGTTCTTACCAAATATATCGAGTGCATTTTGATAACAGGTCTTGACAACATCTTCTTTGGCAACACCACTTCGAAGCATCAACCCGGCAGTTTTTGGAACCGCTAAAGGATCACTGACCCCCCAATCAGCAGAGCTATCGACAATAATATGATGACTTCCATATTTTTTAACTACCGCTACCATACGCTCATTGCCCATTTTGGTTTTGGGGTAAATCGTAAATGCGGCGATAAAACCCCTATCGAGCACCTCTTGAACTGTCTCTTCGTTATTGTGGTCGATGACCACCATACCCGGATCTAAACCATGCTCCAAACAGACTTCCATACTCCTAATGGTGCCGGCTTTCTTATCCCTATGCGGTGTATGTACCTGTACGACCATATCCAACTCTTTGGCCATTTCCAACTGCGCCCGAAAGTACTTATCCTCGGCCGGTGTTTGATCATCATAGCCAATTTCACCTATAGCGACCACATTTTCTTTATGCACATACAAGGGCAACAGCTCAATTACCTGTTCTGCAAGGGCCTCGTTATTGGCTTCCTTGGAATTCAACCCAATGGTACAGTAGTGTTTGATCCCAAACTGACTGGCCCGAAAGGGCTCCCATCCTACCAAGCTACTGTAATAATCCTGAAAAGAACCAACCTGCGTCCTGGGCTGCCCTAACCAAAAGGAAGGTTCAATGATCGCCACCACCCCAGCTGCCGCCATAGCCTCGTAATCATCGGTAGTACGCGATGTCATATGCACATGTGGGTCAATAAATTGTAATTTGTTTTCCATTATGAAGATTTTAGGGTTTCCCAAGCAAGATCACCGGTCTCTACCGCTCGCATGAGCTCGGGATAATTCTTTATTAGTTCTTGTGCCGTCTTTAAAGTAGATCCGGAACAACATAATGCACCCGCCTTGTTTTCCAGAATATCCTCACTGGCCAACAAACGTTGCATATCGGCCAAAAGCGGTTCATCTAAAAAGTGGGTTACCGGCCTCCAGAATAAAGGATCTATCTTGCGGGAAGCGGCCCAACGCTCATGGGCATAGTCTGATATGATACGAGCCAGTTCTTGATTAGCCCTCTCATCAATGTTCGGAATTGCGGACAAATCACGCTGCATAAAGGCAGCTTTCAAATACATTTGATTCCATTGTTGGTCATTGAAATAGGCCGCAGGGTATGGATTCTTTGCGCTGATGGCATCGAATACCGTGTCGATATTAGTACGCAACGCTTCGACCGCCGCCTGCTTGTAAAAACCAGCCTCGGGAAGCAATATCAGATATTTAAGGAAGGTAACCAATTCTCCAGTATCGGCCACTTGTATGATGTTGGCAACCTTCGGTTCAAAAAAGGGTCTATTCTCCTCCAGCACCCGTACCAACAAATAAATACGAGCCATTTGAAGCGGGGTTGCTTTTTGGGATTCCAAATAGCCTTTTAAGGCATCGTCATCGATGGTTAGATGAATACCGCCATCGTTCCTTAATTTGCTAGCCAACAAACTGTAGGTCAGATACAGCTCTTTTGTAGATTTTTGATCGCAAATAATCTCGATTTTTTCCTGAAGCCAGGTATTGACATTTGCATCGAGACTACGGTTCAATGCCGATTCAAGATTATGAGCAACTCGATTAAAATGCATTTGCTTCCGTCCGTTTTTATTGCAGATTGCGAGTACCAAGCAACCAATTGCCGCAATCTGTTGCAAAATTACTTATAATTAGGGGATTTAGAGCAGTAAATAGTATGGAAACCCGGTCAACTTTACATGCTAGACATTCCCACCTGCACACCTGAAAAATTGCTATCCCTGGTACGCATCCATTACTTGCGCTTTAGATAAAACGGCAGGCGAAATCTGAAAAGGCCCGTTACAAGACCCGTGGTATCGATATGGTTCGGGCGTGCCTTTAGCTCTTTCGGTAGATTCTTCCTAATTTTACACAAAATAACAATAAGATGCTTGGCCTAAAATTACCTACCGACCCAAGATGGGTAGACCTTGTAGAAAAGAACATCGATGAAATATTGACAGACCATGCCTACTGTGAACAAAAGGCAGCCAGTACTGCAATTTCGTTGATTGTAAATTTTCCGGAGTACCCTGATTTGGTTACCGAAATGGTAGCACTTTCAAGAGAGGAGATGGGCCATTTTAAGATGGTACACGATCGTATTATAGCGAGAGGGAAGACACTGGGCCGCTATAGAAAGGACGAATATGTTATTGCACTGATGAAATTCTTTCCGAAAGGAGGCAACAGAACCACTCAGCTTGTTCATCGGTTGCTCTACGCGGCTTTAATAGAGGCGCGTAGCTGTGAACGATTTCGATTGCTATCGGAACAATTGACAGACAAAAACCTAGCAGATTTTTATCACAAATTGATGATTAGTGAAGCAGGACATTACACCATGTTCTTAAAATTCGCAAGACAATACGGTGACCGAGAGGAAGTAGACCAAAAATGGCAAGACTTACTGGTGTATGAGGCAGAAATCATGAAAGACCTTGGCAAGAAAGAAACTATTCACGGTTAGGCTTCCCCCAGCTAATCACATCTGGACGTACCCACTTTCACGACTTGTAAACTACCTAGGGGCAAGCCCAAAAGGTATTAATAGTAAATTCAACATTTAATTTCGACGCAAGCGTCTGGGCATATAAATATCGATAATCGAATCAAGGACGAGTGTATGCTTTTAATTTTTTCTGATAGTAATCATATTTTTCAAACTGTGAGCGCCTTTTTTTGCTATCGTTTTTGCGATAGGCATTGTCTTGTGCCTCATTAAAAATACGGGCTTTTACATTATCGTTCCAAGAGATTTCAAAGGTGTCGAGTAATTCTTGTTTCACCTCTTCATCGTAAATGGGGCATCCGACTTCAACGCGATAATCGATATTCCTAGTCATCCAATCAGCTGAAGAAATATACATTTTGGGCGCACCGTCATTGGCAAACACAAAAAGACGGGAATGCTCTAAAAACTTATCAACCACACTGATCGCCTCAATATTCTCGCTCATACCCTTGACACCAGGCACCAAACAACATATTCCCCTTACGATTAACTGTACCTTAACCCCTGCCCTGCTGGCTTCATACAACTTATCGACCATT
Source organism: uncultured Flavobacteriaceae bacterium (assembly GCA_947493175.1). Lineage (GTDB taxonomy): Bacteria > Bacteroidota > Bacteroidia > Flavobacteriales > Flavobacteriaceae > Pelagihabitans. Next base: position 275,587 of record CANLQD010000006.1, read on the forward strand.
CTGTATGAGGTAAAACTGTTCATTTTGATCTTTATATAGGCTTCTTTCCCTACAATTGCATTTGCAATCTCATCTTCTATCAACTTTTCGAATACCCTTTGGGTATAATGAGGAGAAACGACCAAATGCTTGTACTTATTGATTTTGTAGGTGGTCTCAAAAAAGTCGAACACTTTGTTCAATTCCTTTAAAATGGCATCGTGTGCCGTGAACAAGGTATAATCGGTATAGATTTTGGCGGTCGACTCATTAAAATTTCCGGTGCTTATGAAACCATAACGTTTCAAGGCACCTTCCTCTTCCCTTTCTACGACGCATATCTTACTATGTACTTTGAGTCCTGGTACCCCAAAAATAAGTTTAATCCCTTCTGACTGTAATTGTTCGGCATACTGGATATTGGCCTCCTCGTCGAATCGTGCCTGCAATTCTATTTGTACGGTTACCTGTTTTCCGTTCTTTACTGCATTGATCAGCGAGGATGCTACTTGAGAATTGTTTGCCAAGCGGTATACAGTAATCTTGATACTCCGTACTTTCGGGTCCAAAGCAGCCTCCTTTAAGAATTTAATGATGTACGAAAATGTATGGTAGGGTGTATATTGTAAAAAATCTTTTCTTGCAATCTGTTCAAAAAGACTTCCTTCCAACGACAGCCCTTTTATCGGTAAAGGGGTGATTTTTTGGTACAATAGATCTTCCCTTCCTAAACTTGGGAAACCCATGTAATCCCTGCGGTTATGATAGCGTCCGCCAGGGATTACACTATCTGTTTCCTCAATGTTCATCTTATCTTTCAGAAACAATAGCGTATCTTTTCCAATGCTCTTGTCATACACAAAACGAACTGGGTCTCCTATTTTACGATGTTGCACACTGGTAGAAATCTTTTCGATAAAACTTTTGCTCAAGTCGTTATCTATATCGAGCTCGGCATCTCGGGTAATTTTGATCATGTGTGCTGAGATGGAGGTATAATCGAACATTGTAAAAATGCTATCCAAACAGTAGCGGATCAAATCGTCAAGTATAATGATATAGTTTTTGTTTTGCTTTGTCGGAAGCACAACAAAGCGGTCGATACCTTTGGGGATCTCGATCAATGCGTATTTTTTTTCAGGACCGTTTCCTCCCGATTTCAGAACCATCTTTATGGCCAAATAGGCAGCCGTATCTTTTAAAATAGGGAATTCGGTAAGGTCGTTCAGGATGATTGTCATCAACTGGGGACTCACTTTCTGCAAAAAATAATCCTTTACAAATACAGCTTGTTGTTGCGATAATTCTGTTTCTCGAATTATGAAGATGTTCTGAGTCTCGAGTTCTTTTTCAATATCCCTTAAAATTTTCAAACTTTTACTCTGCTGCCCGATACAGATCTTGGTGATTTCTGCCAATAAGTCCTTTGCGGTCTCACCGCCCAAAACACTCTTACCACTTTTACCAGCCTCTACAATGCGCTTTACAGTTGCATATCGCACTTTAAAAAACTCATCTAGATTATTTGAAAAGATTCCTAGAAAACGTAGTCTTTCGATCAGAGGCACATGTTTATCGGCGCTTTCTTGTAGAACACGTTCGTTGAATCGAAGCCAACTGATCTCACGATTGATATATTGATTTTTTGTCTTGATCATTTATCGGATGTGCTTTGGAAAAATGGTTTGAACAGTGGTTCCTTTTTCTATTTTCGACCAACTGTCGACATCAAATTGAATGTGTACCAAACCACTGGTAGGAACATTATCAATATAGGTATTTCCCAACAGATTAGCAATGTAGGTGAAAGCATGGTTATGCCCAAAAACCATGATGGTATTCATTTCATCGTTGAGCGACTTTAGGAGCTGAAGCACCTCATCTCCCGAAAAATCATATAATAATTCGGTTATCTGAAGTGCATCCATGTCATACGCCAACTGTCTTAAAAAAATCATACAGGTATGAAGCGCCCGATTGGCCGGACTCGAAAAAACGTGGTCTATTTGTAGCCCCTGGCCGTATAATCTCCCAGAGACCAGAATTGCATCGTTAATGCCACGCTCTAAAAGCGGACGATCTTTGTCACTTACACTGTATTCCCAAGAAGACTTGCCATGCCGTACCAAAATGAGTTGTTTCATATTGCGTGTTTTTTGAGGTGGGTGATCCTTAGCGGTTCATCTTAATTGGACAACTTTGATATACTGCTAAATCAGGGTGCCAAACGTTCTATTTTCCAATCCATATCACTTTGCAAACTGTAACGAATACGGTCGTGCAACCTATTCGGACGCCCTTGCCAAAACTCAATGGATATGGGCTTTACGATATAACCGCCCCAAAAATCCGGTCTCTCTATTTCTTTGTTTTCATAGGCTTTTTCCAAGGCTTTTAATTTTTCTTCCAATACCTCGCGTGAAGTAATCACAGCACTCTGATTCGATACGATAGCACCCAATTTACTACCTTCCGGTCTGGATTCGAAGTAACCATCGGACAGGTTTTCAGGAATCTTCTCAGCTTTTCCCTTTACGATTACCTGCCTTTCCATATTAGGCCAAAAGAAAGAAATACAGACATTTGGATTTTGATCAATGGCCATTCCTTTCTCACTAGTATAATTCGTATAGAATATGAAGCCCTCATACGTGTACTTTTTAAGTAGCACCACCCTACTTTTCGGAAAATTATCGATACCGATCGTGCTTAATGTCATCGCATTGGGTTCGTCTACACCATCTGAAGCCTCTACTTCGTAGAACCACTTCTGAAATAGTTGTATGGGGTTGTCCGAAATCGTATCTTCCGTCAACGCACTTTTTTCATACGTTTTTCTATAATTACTCAAATCTTTTTGCATCGAAAAGGGCTCTATAGTTAAGATAGGTAAAGTTCAAAAAAAGAAATGAACCTATAAAGCGGTTTGGAAATATTTCAATAAAAAAACATTGAAAAATAAAGCTATTCTTAGCGTATTTAGGGCGTTATCAAAACTCGAACAGTTTCCCGTCCTCAGCGAGCTCAACATTTGGAAAAACCGTCTGTGCCTGATCTTTAAAAAGATCAATAGACTTGTATCTGGTAGAGTAATGCCCAAGAATCAAGGTACCTACTTTCGCTTCCTTCGCAATCATAGCCGCCTCCCGTGCGGTCGCATGCTTTGTTTTACCTGATAAATGGGCTTCTGTATCGAGAAAAGTAGACTCATGATAGAGCACATCTACACCTTCAATTTGCGGTACCAATTCGGGTTTATATGCGGTATCACTGCAAAAGGCATAACTTTTAGGTTTGGGGGGATCATCTGTAAGTTCCTTGTTAGGTACCAAAGTGCCATCATCGAGCAGTATATCTTTTCCGTTCTTAATATTTCTAAAATACGCTTTGTTAACGTTATACTTGCCTACGGCCTCGATATTCAACTTGCGCTCCGATGGTTTCTCTTTAAAAAGAAAGCCATTTGTATAAATGCGATGGTCTAGCGGTATGGTTTCAACCGATACTTTGTCGTCCTCGAAAATAACCTCCGAGGTTGTACCGGTAAGCTCGTGAAAAACCAGTTGGTAGTTCGTCCAGGAGTCCCCCAATTTCATTAAAAGGGTAATCGCTTCCTTAATTCCTTTGGGTCCATATACATGAAGGTCTTTTTGTCTGCCCAGAAGCCGAAAGGTTGAAATAAGTCCTGGAAGCCCGAAAAAGTGATCGCCGTGCAAATGGGAAATAAAAATATGATCTATTCTCGAAAACTTGATCTTATTTTTCCTGAGTTGCACCTGTGTTCCCTCCCCACAGTCGATTAAAAAGAGTTTATTCCTAATCTCTAAAACTTGGGAAGTAGGGTTTGTAAGTGTTCTTGGAGTAGCGGCATAACATCCTAGTATATGAAGTCTCATAGGCTACCGCTGTACTTTAAGATTCATCGAATCGCCTACTCTTTGCCGATGTTCACGGGAGAAGTAGATTTCAAAATGGTGGTCGGGAGTTGGCATGTTGCCCCGATACAACGCTATCCTACGAAACCGCTTGAATATCATATTCCCAAATCTCGTTCTATTTCCTCCATTTCTATCATATCCTTGGCTTCTTGTAGGGTTGGCACCACCATAATGGTATCTGGCACCTCGTCATACGCCACCTTATCGGTTACCAAAACAAAGGATTTATTAGATTCACGATGTGTATTCGACAACTCAAGAAATTCAAGGAGATTCCCCGGTGTGAGTTCTGAAAAGGAAAAGAGATTAATGACCAAATGGTCGTTCTTAATATTTGAATAGGCATTGTTCAAATTTTCAAGAAACTTTGACAGTTCAATATTTTCCTGAAAAACGACCGTGGTATTGCCGTATTTGTCAAAAATCATATGGTTCTATTTTATTTTTGATGCCAATAAATACATGACCGCCATGCGAATAGCAACACCGTTTTCGACCTGATCCAATATAATGGATTGTTTGGAATCGGCCACATCGCTGGTTATTTCTACCCCGCGATTGATAGGCCCCGGATGCATGATAACAATATCTTTCTCCAAACTATTCAACAGTGTCTTATTGACCCCAAACTGCTGGGTATATTCACGGGTAGTCGGGAAGTAGCTGATATCGAGTCGTTCGTTTTGTATGCGCAACATATTGGCCACATCGCACCAATTCAACGCCTTCCTTAAATCGGTCTCTATCCCTACGCCCAAAGACTCTATATATCTTGGTAATAAGGTCCTTGGTCCGCATACCTTTACTTCTGCCCCCTGTAATTTTAAGGCAAAAATATTTGAGAGGGCTACACGAGAATGTAAAATATCGCCTACGATGACCACTTTTTTCCCTGAAACATCACCCAATCGTTCTCGAATCGAATAGGAATCGAGCAGTGCCTGGGTCGGATGTTCATGGGCGCCGTCTCCCGCATTGATAATGGCCGCATCAACATGTTTCGACAAAAAGATACCGGCCCCTGGGTTTGGATGTCGCATTACGACCATATCCACTTTCATCGAAAGTATATTGTTTACCGTATCGATAAGGGTTTCCCCTTTTTTTACGGATGACTGGGAAGCCGAAAAGTTGATGACATCGGCAGATAATCGTTTTTCAGCAAGTTCGAATGAGAGCTTTGTACGTGTGCTGTTCTCAAAAAAGATATTGGCAATGGTAATATCCCGTAGCGAAGGAACCTTCTTGATAGAGCGGTTAATGACTTCCTTGAAATTATCAGCGGTCTCAAAAATGAGTTGAATATCTTTTTCATTAAGATACTTTATTCCCAATAAGTGTTTTACACTCAGTTCACTCATTTTTTATCGGTTATCACTTCATAGTTTTCTTGGCGGTGTCGGTATCTCCGTATACGCTTTCTTTGGTCATCTATCTATCAAATAAATGGCATCTTCCCCGTCGTTCTCTTCCCACATCACCTTTACCTTCTCTTGGTTGATAGCATCTACCTGACGGCCGCGATAATTGGGCTGAATAGGCAAATGCCTACTGAACCTTCGATCGATCAAAGTCAATAATTCTATTTCGGAGGGGCGCCCGAACGATTGAATCGCCGTTAAAGCAGCCCGAATACTTCTTCCAGTATAAAGTACATCGTCTATAAGCACCACTTTTTTATCCTCGACCAAAAAATCGATTTTGGTCTGCGTTGCAGAAAGGGTTTTATCCCCACGGCGAAAGTCGTCCCTGTAAAAAGTAATATCCAGAAAACCGATATCAATATGTTTTACACCGTATGCTGACCTTAGAATCTTATCAAGTCTTTGAGCTACGTAGGTACCCCTGGGTTGCATGCCGATCAATACGGTGTTTTTGAAATCCAAATGGTTTTCAAGAAGCTGGCACGCCAAACGATGAAGTATGATGTTTATCTCTTTGGAGGAAAGCAATACTTTTTGACCCATGGGTTCTGACATCAATACTTTTGAGGAACAAAAATAGGTAATTCTCCTGAAATAGTTTTGTGTGTCTTCCAGAATGGAAATCACGTAAAACAACCCCGATCACCGCCACCCAAACCAATATTGTTCTTTTTATCCAATACTTTTTCTACCCGTTTAATCTATAAAAAAAGCCCCGATGAAATGTCGGGGCCTTTAGTTTATGATGAAGATGAACGGTCTATTTCTTGCCTTCCATCTTATCCTTTAAAGCTTGCAACTGCTCATTGGCATCTCCTAATGTAGGTTTGGCCTCATCGCTACTTGCTTTGGCTCGTTTTACTGCCGCTTTTACATTTCGAGCTTCTTCTTCTCTAAAAATAGCAGTATGGCTAGCAACTACCCTTTTAAAATCTTTATTGAACTCGATAATCTTAAATTCGGCCTCTTCGCCCTTGCCAAGCTTTTTACCATCTTCTTTCTCTAAATGACGTTGTGGCACAAAGGCCGTGATATCGTCATTGAAATCAATGGTGGCTCCTTTATCAACAATCTCAGTGATAGCTGCTTTATGAACCGTGCCAAGTGCAAACTCGGCCTCATACTTGTCCCAAGGGTTTTCGGTCGTTTGTTTGTGACCCAAACTTAACTTGCGGCCTTCCACATCCAATTCTAACACTTCTACCTCTAATTTGTCACCTACGGTTACAAATTCGGATGGGTGTTTCACTTTCTTTGTCCATGAGAGGTCCGAAATATAAATCAGTCCGTCGATACCTTCCTCCAACTCGACAAACACACCAAAGTTGGTAAAGTTCCGAACGATACCGGTATGTCTTGAACCTACAGGATACTTAGAAGTAATATCGGTCCATGGGTCTGGCGTCAATTGCTTCACGCCCAACGACATTTTACGATCTTCGCGATCCAAGGTCAATACAACGGCTTCAATTTCATCACCTACTTTCACAAAATCCTGTGCAGAACGCAGGTGCGTAGACCATGACATTTCCGATACGTGTACCAAACCTTCAACACCTTCGACCACCTCGATAAAGGCACCGTAATCGGCAATAACAACCACTTTACCTTTTACCTTATCCCCTATTTTGATCTCATCGCTCAAGGCATCCCAAGGATGTTTCTCCAATTGCTTCAATCCTAACTGGATTCTTGACTTGTTTTCATCAAAATCCAAGATAACGACGTTCAATTTTTGGTCCAGGTCTACCACCTCGTTCGGGTGATTGATCCTGCTCCAAGAAAGGTCGGTAATATGAATTAGGCCATCTACACCTCCTAAGTCGATAAAGACACCGTATGAGGTAATGTTCTTCACAACACCTTCTAATACTTGGCCTTTTTCCAACTGGCTGATGATCTCTTTTTTCTGTTCTTCGATATCGGCCTCGATCAACGCCTTGTGGGAAACCACAACGTTCTTAAACTCATGGTTGATCTTGACCACTTTGAATTCCATGGTCTTATTAACGTACTGGTCGTAGTCTCGAATCGGTTTCACGTCTATTTGAGAACCGGGCAAGAAAGCTTCGATGCCAAAAACATCAACGATCATTCCTCCTTTGGTTCTACATTTTACAAAACCACTTACCACTTCCTCATTATCATGGGCCTTGTTGACGCGTTCCCATGCCATTATGGTACGTGCCTTTCTGTGAGATAGCACCAACTGGCCACTCTTATCCTCTCGGATATCGATAAGCACTTCTACTTTGTCCCCAACCTTGAGACCAGGATTGTATCGGAACTCGTTCAAGGAAATAACTCCCTCTGACTTTGCATTGATATCTATAATTGCTTCACGATCGGTAAGATAGACCACAGTTCCTGTAACTACTTCCTCGTCGGCAGTATCTACGAAATTCTCAGCTACCAGTTTTTCGAACTCTTGGAGTTTGGTATCATCGACACGCTCTATACCCTGCTCGTATTTCTCCCAATCGAAGTTTTCCAAAAATTCTTTCGGATCTTGTACCGGTACCGTTTCTACTTTTTCTTCTTGTGCCGCAGTAGTTTCCTCTACTTGGGCGGTTGCTTTTTCTTCAGCCATGTGCTGATTTCATTTGTATTCCGTGATGTTACAAGAGTTAAACGATAACCCCGGAAGTTGTTATTTGTTTTTTTATCCAATCCTTTTTCTCTTGATTCTTCGTAAAAAAGGAGTGCAAAAATACACTATTTTTATGGTTTTAACAACGGAAACAGGAGAAGGTTCCGTGATAGCCAGTATTTTGTTGATTTTAGAGCGAAATATGACAAGATTTACTATCTTCCCGTCGTAAATATTAACCAATTTAAAAGAGCGTAACTATGAGCGTTAAAGCAAAGTACCAAGGTGTTTTGAACCTTGGAGAACAACTAGGAATCAAAGATGGAAACGTAACCGAAGAGGGAGGCGTGCTTAAAATAAAAGGAGAAGCGAATACCCCTTACGAGAAAGATCTTCTATGGGACAAAATAAAAGAACTAGGTGGTGATAGCCCTTCGGATATCAAGGCCAATATCACCGTTTCGGATAGCTCGGTCTATCACAGGCACACCGTAAAAAGTGGAGAGTCATTGAGTAAGATTGCGAAACATTACTATGGCGACGCCATGAAATATCAGCAAATTTTCCAGGCAAACACCAATATCCTAAGTAATCCGGATGTGATTCATCCCGACCAAGTTTTGGTAATTCCAAATCCCTAATAGCTATTTGGACTTAGAAGATTAAAAGGACGTATATACGTCCTTTTTTAATTTTCAACTGTATTTATGACTCTTAAGGATAGGCTAAGCATACGTTGAAATTGTTCTTCCAATCCCATATCGGTATTATCGAACTCGATGGCATCCTGCGCCTTTTTTAAGGGAGCTACTTCCCGATTTGAATCGATGTAATCACGCTCCTGTACATTCTTCAGCACCTCATCAAAAGAGACCTTTTCCCCTCTATCCAATAATTCCTTATAACGTCTGGTAGCCCGCGCCCTAGGTGAAGCGTTCATGAATATTTTGAGTTCCGCATCCGGGAAAACAACAGTACCGATATCACGCCCATCCATGACGACTCCCTTATCCTTTCCCATAGCTCGTTGCATCTCGGCAAGTTTAAGACGTACTTCTTCGATCGTAGAAATCTTGCTCACATGCTTAGATACTTCCAAGGTTCTGATCGCCCGCTCAATATTTTCTTCATTCAGATACATTTCTGCGAACCCCAATTGCGGATTAAAAACAAAACTCAACCGAATCTTTGGAAGTAGTCTTACCAGTGACCGAGCATCTTCTAACACTCCCTCTCTCATTGCAAACAAGGTAACGGCCCTATACATAGCACCAGTATCTACGTAAATGTAACCCAATGCTTTGGCCAATTGTTTGGCAAGGGTGCTTTTTCCCGTTGAAGAATACCCGTCAATTGCTATGGTAATTTTTCCCATGCTTCAAAAATAGACAGAAAATACAAGGAGTAACAGTCTAAAATAGAAAATATAGGTACTCTTATTACCAGTCTATCACTATAACTTTTTCGGATTTTTGACCTTCTGCTTGGTAACTGCAATATCGATTACCTCGTGCATTTCTGAAACATAATGGAATTTAAGTCCCTTTAAATAGGTAGCTTTTATTTCCAGAATATCCCGTTCATTGTCTTTGCAAAGAATCAATTCCTTGATACGGGCCCTTTTAGCCGCTAGAATCTTTTCTTTGATTCCGCCCACTGGCAATACTTTACCTCTTAATGTAATTTCTCCTGTCATGGCCAGACTTTTTTTAACCTTTCGTTGTGTGAACAGTGAAACCAACGAAGTTAACATCGTAATACCCGCGCTAGGGCCATCTTTCGGGGTAGCTCCTTCTGGCACATGAATATGCACGTTATATTTTTCAAATACACTAGGGTCGATTCCGAAACGATCGGCATTTGATTTGATGTACTCCATTGCTATCGTAGCGGATTCCTTCATTACCTTGCCCAGGTTACCGGTTATATTGAGCAATCCTTTTCCCTTGGAAAGAATGGATTCTATAAATAAGATATCTCCTCCGACACTGGTCCATGCAAGACCTGTGACAACACCTGCCACTTCATTATTCTCGTATTTATCCCTTTCTAAACGTGCCGGTCCCAAAACTTTTTCTACCTGCTCATTGGTAATCTTTACTTCATATGCTTCTTCGATGGCAATAGATTTGGCCGCAAAGCGAACCATCTTGGCAATTTGTTTATCCAAGGAACGAACTCCGGATTCCCGGGTGTAGCCCTCTACAATTTTTTCTAACTGTGGCTTCCCAATTTTCAGGTGTTTTGGTTCCAAGCCATGTTCTTTTAATTGTTTTGGCAACAAATGCCTTTTGGCTATCTCTACTTTCTCCTCAATGGTGTACCCGGTAACATTGATTATTTCCATGCGGTCCCGTAAAGCTGGTTGAATGGTAGATAAGTTATTGGCCGTAGCAATGAACATTACCTTTGAAAGATCATACCCCATTTCGAGGAAATTATCATGGAACTCGCTATTTTGTTCGGGGTCTAACACTTCAAGCATAGCCGAAGAAGGATCACCCTGGTAACTACTTGAAAGCTTATCTATCTCATCGAGTATAAAAACGGGATTTGAAGTCCCTGCCTTTTTAAGACTTTGAACGATACGTCCGGGCATGGCTCCGATGTACGTTTTTCGATGTCCCCTTATTTCCGCTTCATCACGAAGGCCTCCAAGAGACATTCGAACGTACTCCCTGCCCAACGCCTCGGCTACCGACTTACCTAACGAGGTTTTTCCGACCCCTGGAGGCCCGTATAAGCAGAGAATAGGAGATTTCATATCATTTCTCAACTTCAGCACCGCTAGGTACTCAATGATTCTTCTTTTTACATCTTCAAGGCCATAGTGATCCCGGTCAAGTATTCTCTGGGCTCTTTTCAGGTCGAACTTGTCCTTGGAATATTCATTCCAGGGGAGATCTAGAAACAAGTCGAGATAATTTCGTTGAATCGAGTATTCCGCAACTTGGGGATTCATACGTTGCATCTTCGAAAGTTCTTTATCAAAATGTTCCCCCACTTTTTCGTCCCATTTTTTCTCCTTGGCCCTGGCCCGCATTTCTTCTATCTCCTCATCGTATGAAACCCCACCAAGCTCTTCTTGAATGGTCTTCATTTGTTGATGAAGGAAATACTCCCGCTGTTGTTGATCCATATCACTACGTACTTTGGATTGTATATCATTCTTGAGCTCCAACTTTTGGAGTTCAACATTCATATACTTCAAAGTAGTCAATGCCCTTTCCTGAAGGCTATTTATCTCAAGTAATTCTTGTTTCTCCTCTACGTTGAGATTCAGATTAGACGAGATAAAATTAATCAAGAATGAATTGCTCTGAATGTTCTTTATTGCAAAGGAAGCTTCGCTTGGAATATTGGGATTGTTCTTGATGATTTTTAAGGAAAGGTCCTTAATGGTCTCTATGATGGCCAAAAACTCTTTATCGCCTTCCGGTGGACGTTCTTCCTTAGTGTCCCGGACGGTTGCCGTCATGTAAGGCTTCCTCGTCAACACCTCTGCGATCTCAAATCGCTTTTTACCTTGAATGATAACCGTTGTATTCCCATCTGGCATTTGGAGTACTCTTAATATTTTTGCCACCGTACCAACTGCATTGATATCCTTAATATCAGGGTTTTCGGTATTTTCATCCTTTTGTGAGACTACCCCGATTACCTTTGAACCATTATTGGCATCCTTAATTAGGTTGATTGATTTATCCCTTCCCGCCGTAATGGGTATCACGACCCCGGGAAAGAGCACGGTGTTGCGCAACGGTAGTATTGGCAGAGTCTCCGGAAGACTTTCATTATTCATTTGTTCTTCGTCCTCGGCGGTCAACAAAGGAATCAACTCGGCATCTTCATCGAAGGTATGCAACGACATATTGTCAAAATTTGAAAATTTGGAATCTCCCATAGCTATTTTTCGGTCATTCTGTCATTAAAAGGCAGAATTCATGTTTTATTTTTTTGTGACATTTGATACAAAGGCCCATGAACATTGGACTAAGAAACTTATATGGCCTTTGCAATCAAAATAGATAGACAATTCTCATGCCAATCGGATATAAAAAGAAAACCCTTTCAGGTTGAAATCTGAAAGGGTTCGTTCGGAATATACCTTTTATACTTACATAGGCATCATCTTTTCACCACCTTTTTGGTTATTATCTCGCCCTCAGATAGAATATTGACAAAATAGGTTCCAGTATTGAAATTGCCAAGATCAAGCTGTAAATCCATCCCATGGTTTTCATTTAAACTTTTGAACACTACTTGTTGTTGTTGCATATTTGTAACGGTAATGTCAACCGGCCTTCCCTGAAGACTATATAAATCGATATTTACTACATCGGTAGTTGGGTTTGGATAGGCTGTTATCAAATCGGTTGCCCTCTCTGAACTTTCGAAATCTTTGTTAAAATCTACAAAGCTATTGTTCCTGCCGGCACCGTTCTCAATTACTTCTAATTGAAGTACTGTTTTACAGCCTTGTGCGGAGGTGATGACATAAAAACCATTGTTACTTGGCGTCACTGCTCCCAGACTATAGTTATCCCCTACCTCATCACCATTTGGCAAAGTAATCGAGAGATTTAGGTTATTGGGCAAGCCACTTAGGATTACGTTGGTTCCTTCCTCAACACTTAATAAACTCTTTCCACTATTCCAGACTCCATCCAATCGATATTCCGCGATGACCGAACCTTCAGGACAACCTGATTCTTCGGTAACTGTTAGGTTAATTACATTTGTGCAACCTTCCTCGGATCGAATTGTATAAACACCGCTATCAGCGGGAGAAGCAGTTGGGATAACAAAGTTATCGCCTACAGTGGTGCCATCTGGTTTCGTAATGGTCAATGCCACATTATTTGGGAGCATACTTAATACCACATTCGTACCTGCAACAACAGACACATCATTTTGACCACTTGACCAAGTACCGTCTATACGGTATTCCGGAATAATGTTTTCAGCGCAACTATCGGCCACTCTTAGTTCCAGCGTCTCCGTACAACCTTCTTCCGAAGTAAGTACATAAGTACCGCTTTGGGCAGTCGTAAAATCAGGAAGTTTGTAGTTGTCACCAACAACGGTCCCATCGGGCAATGTAACATTCAGTCCTACACCGTTGGGAAGCATACTTATCACCACATCGGCACCTTGGTTTACCGTCACAATATTGTTACCGCTAAGCCATTTACCATTGATTCGATACTCAGGAATAAGAATACCATCACATCCACTGTCTTCGACCGTAAGGTTCAATTGAACGGTACAACCGTCATCAGTTGTAAATTCATAAGTACCCGTATTTGCCGCAGTAACGAGGCCTAGATTATAGTTATCGCTCACTACTCTGCCGTCAGGAAGAGTAATTCTTATTGCTACGTCGTTAGGTAAGGCACTTAAGACCACTTCAGTACCTTCATCAACGGTTAAATTGGTTTCACCACTATACCAAACTCTATTCAAACGGTACTCTGGTATAATATCACAAACCGGATTCTCTTCTGAATCTAATCTGACAAACAAAGTTTCGGTACATCCCTCGTCTGTTGTCAACAAGTAGCTTCCGGTCATTTCAGGAGTAAAGTTAGCTACACTCCATGCATTGTTAAAAACACTTCCGTTCGGCAATGTAACTGTGAAAACCGTACCATTGGGCACAAGGGTAAGGGTTAAGGCATCTCCTTCATCCAAAATAACAGTATTGGTACCTATCACCCAATTTTCATCGTTGATTCGATAGGCTGCCTGAACGTTATCGCATGAGGGGTCTTCGCCAGAACCCGAATCATTAACGTTAATCCCTAGAGTGGCTTCACATCCTTCATTAGAAATAAACGTGTAGGTACCCGATTGCTGTATATCTATGCTCGCTATTTCGTATTTATCACCAACTTCCAATCCACTCGGTAGTCGTATTCTGAGACCAGCGGCACTTCCGACAGCACTCAAATTCACCTGATCTCCGGTATTCACTGTAATGGTTTCCTGTCCATTACCCACGACTCCATTTACCGTATATTCAGGAACTATACTACCTTCAGGACAAACTTCTTCGTCCTCAATAACACTAATAGTAAATGTGGCGGTACAGCCATCTTCCGAAGTGAACAAATACGCTCCTGCTTGGGAAGGTGTCACCGCACCAAGGTCTAAGTCGTTAGATACCTCATTCCCATTCGGAAGTTCAATCGTGAACTGTTTGTCATCTGGAAAGATACTCAATGCCAATCTAGTGCCTTCATCTACCGTAATTTGACTATCACCACGAACCCAACTTCCATTTTCTATCCTGTATTCCGGAATCACGCTGTCCGATGTACAAGGATCAGAAGTTCCATTGACGGTTAAAGAAAGTGAGGTTTCGCAGCCTCCACTGGTCCTAAAGGTATAAGTACCCGAGTCAGCTGAGGTCAACTCCCCTAGATTATAATCATTACTTACAACATCTCCACTTGGCAATGTAATCGTGAATTCAAGATTGTTTGGCAAAAGACTCAATACCAATCTAGTGCCTTCATCCAATGTCAACTCAGTAGCGCCACTAGACCATTCGCCATTAATTTGGTATTCAGTAATAAGTCGTTCATCGGTACAGTCAAAAGATTGCGCCCAAACCGCCATTCTACTAGCACCTATGTTACCAGCAATACTGAAAGCGCCTCCAGTATACAATCGGCTGTTATCATCCGATAAAGCAATTGCATTTACAATGTTATTGGTTCCTACACTTTTTGAAGGGCCCATTGCCTGCCAACCATTCGAGCTACTCCATCGGGCTACGTTTTTAACAATATGATTGGTGCTAGCATCCCTTCCAGCGGTTTCAAAACTACCGCCTGCATAAAGATAAGTGCCGTCGTGCAACAAAGAGTTTACATTACCACTTAGTCCGTTACCCAAGGTTTGCCATTGATTTGAGCTTCTATTCCAACGTGCTACCCTATTAACCGTTGTACCATTGGCCAAACTAAAATTACCTCCCGCATAAACGAATCCAGCGGTAACGGCTATTGCTTGTACAAAACCACTGGTTCCCTGACCAAGGGTTCCCCAAGTATTACCGTTCCAGGTCGCTATTCGATTTGCCGTTTTTCCTCCGGCATTATCAAAATTACCTCCCACATAGAGTGTGTTGTTACTGTCAAATGCGATTGCCCGAATCTCATTATTCGTACCGCTGACGGATGTACTTGCATCTGTCAAAGCGGACCAGCCATTGTTCCATCGAGCTATATTCCTTACACTGATTCCTCCAGCCTGGGCAAATTCCCCGCCGACGTAAACATTATTGTTCCCATCAATTCCTATTTTAGCTACTGTACCGTTGGTGCCTGAACCTAAGGCAGCCCATGAAGAACCATTCCAAACTGCTACATTTTGCGCCGAAACACCTCCTATAGACGTAAAGCTACCACCTGCATATACCCTACCATCTCCTGCAATAGCTAACGCTTTTACAATTCCATTGGCCCCACTAGAAAGCGATTTCCAACCTTCATTTTTATTGTATACCGCGATATTGTTTGCGCTTAAATCGCCAGCGGTAGAGAAACTTCCGGCGACATATACATTATCCCCTTGAACTGCAACTGCTTCGACAGTTCCGTTAGTTCCCCTTTCCAACTCTTTCCAAACCCCTATACCATCCACGGCGACCGTTGTTGGTCCGGGAGGAGGAGGAGGTGTAGTTCCACCATTTATTTTGAAAATCTTGGCCGAGGTTCCGTAGCCACTAAAATAAAGTTCTCCAGACTCATCCAGCCCGAAACTTGAGATAAACTCTCCATTTGTTCTGAACAACAGTTTGGATGTAGCGGTATTATTACTAGAATTATAGCTTAAGGCCCATACCCTTCCTGAAACATAATCACCATAGATATACTTCCCTTGTAGGTCTGAATTTGTACTACTACCCTTGTATACGTAACCTCCTGTTATCGAAACATCACCGGCCCCATGGCCATAGGTGAAAACGGGTTTTCTATCGGGACTCGTAGCCAAACCGACAGACGTATTGTAGTTTGAGTTTCCCTCAAAACGATTCCAACCATAGTTGCCCCCTCTTTCTATAATATTTATTTCTTCGAGATTGGCTTGCCCTACATCGGCACCCCACATTCTGTTACCGTCCCATGAGAACTTCCACGTATTTCTAATTCCCCATGCATATAACTCATCTAGGCCGCTTTGACCCCTTCTTGGATTATCTGACGGTATTTCATAATTACCATTAGGAGCATCTGGATTAGATTCCAACGGGTTATTTCCGTTTACATCAACATCAATTCGTAATATACTACCAAATATATTGTCTAGATTTTGAGCATTTCTCCTAGGGTCGCCACTACCACCACCATCACCAACAGAGATATATAGGTAACCATCAGGTCCAAACCCAATTTTTCCGCCATTATGATTGGAATTACCCTGATTTTTGTCAAAACTAAAAATCTCCAATCTACTGGAAGTGTTGGCCTGATTTGGGTTACTAGCACTTACTTGATATCTAGCCAATACAATCTCGACCCCCACGTTTGGAACCGTACTTTGGCGGGTGTGATACACATAAAAATAACCATTTTGTCCATAATTCGGATGAAAGGCAAGACCCAATAGTCCTATCTCCTGTCCTGAAGAAAAGCTGACGATATTGCGAATATCCAAAAAAGTCTGTTGGCTAGAAACCGATGGGGTATTTTGAAATACTTTGATTCTCCCCGATTGCTCCACCACGAATAAACGATTGCTACCATCATTTGCATTTTGTATCTCAACGGGAAACTCAAAACTCAAATTAGAGAAGGCCTGCTCGTAAGTAACGGGATTTTGGGCCGATAATGAATAAAAAACAAAAGACACTAAAAGTATCAGAAAAGTAGTTTTTCTCATGAAAGGGTGGGGGTTTTGTACAAGGTTTACAACGAAATCGATTAAATACATCTTTAGTACGTTGAAATATCCTAAAAAGTCTTCGAGAGGCCCGAAAAATTTAAATTATTCGATAAAAGGGTCAAAAAATTAACATTTTTAACACATTGATAACTACAAAGAAGCATGTATTGAACAAAGAATTTTGGAGAAGCAGCTTCATAATACCTAGGCCTTTTTTAAATGATTACTATGATCGATGCTCATTTATTATTCGCTACTAACTTTTACTCACTGATTTAGAGAATCTTTACAAACCGGATGTTAGTTTCTCTAACTAAGTCTTAAGATGTTCTAATACGAAAGTGGCCCGAATCATGATAATTCGGGCCACTCACTCCAAAGGGTTTTAACCTTTTTATTTATTTAACAAAACCGATTTTACAATTCTGCTATTTTGACTTTCAACTGTTATCGAGTAAAAACCATTGGCTAGCCCTTCAAGAATCAAAGTCTCTATTTGTGCGTGATTTCTTGAATATACTTTTTCAATCACGGTCTGCTGCATAGTATTAAAAACTGAAATTTTTAAAGGCATATCCATGAAACTACTCAGGTCTACGTTCAATAATCCGGAACTTGGATTAGGGAATATCCTCAATGAATTTTCCGCCAAGAGTCCCTCTTCCTGGTCAATTTCCGACTTGGACACATTTTCGGAAGAAGAAACATTCAAAGTTA
Source organism: uncultured Flavobacteriaceae bacterium (assembly GCA_947493175.1). Classification (GTDB taxonomy): domain Bacteria; phylum Bacteroidota; class Bacteroidia; order Flavobacteriales; family Flavobacteriaceae; genus Pelagihabitans. The sequence continues at coordinate 293,130 of CANLQD010000006.1, forward strand.
TTGTTGTTTGGCACCCTTCCGAAGATGTTACTAAATAATCTCCACTATCAGAAAGTGTTACATTACCCAAATTGTGATTATCACCTTCTACATTTCCATTCGGCAATAAAATTGATTGCAAAGGAATATTATTTGGAAGCATACTTAGTAATACTTCGTCACCTTCATCAACCAAAATGGTCGTATCGCCACTTAACCATTGTCCATTTATACGGTATTCAGGTATAATACTGCCCGGAGGACAACTCGATGTTGAATTTACCTGTAACACTAAATTCGATTGACATCCTTCGATAGAAGTAAAGCTATATGTACCACTTTGTGAGGGAACTACACTGCCCAAATTGTAATTACTTTCTACCACATTACCATCGGGAAGTGTAATGCTAATACCTATACCACCAGACGAAGAACGTAGGATCACTTCCTGACCTTCATCAACAACTAAAGTATCTATTCCACTACCGGCAATCCCATCAATCGTGTACTCTGGAACAATACCGGAAGCACAGCTACTGCTTATATTTCGTATTATCAAGTTGTCGTAAAGGGACGTGCCCGGCCCCTGGCCGTTGTAGCCCGAGAAGAGCCAAAGGTCCAGCGTGGAGGCCGAATCAGGGACCACCACCGTACCGGAATGGGTTCCCCAGTCCGTACCGTAACTGTGGCTCAGAAGCGAGGTGTTAGGCGTATTGTCGCGTACCAGCTCCATGCGGGCCGTACCGGTGCCGCCCTTGCCGTCCACGCTCACGAAAAGCTCGTCGCCAGGGGAAAGCCCGTTCGACGAAAGGTCGATACTCAGACGGTAGTGCGCCCAGGGACGGCCGCCCACCAACCGGAAGACCTCGAGGGAACAGGGGGAACCGTTCGTGTCGACGGAGTTCCCGCCCGCCGAATCGAGGCCGCCCTCGTAGCTCCCGGGGGAGAGCACCACCGAGGGATCCTCGTTCGGAAGCTCGTCGGGACAGTCCCCGGGGGTGCGCACCGTGATCGTGACACCGGTACTGTCCGTATTGCCATCGGCGTCGCTCACCGTGAGGACCGCCTCGTAGATGCCCGCATCGGAGAAAACGTGAACGGGGTCGGCCTCCGTCGAGGTGGCACCGTCGCCAAAGTCCCAATGGTAGCCCGCAACACCCACGTCGTCGGTGGAACCGCTACCGGTGAAGGACACCGAAAAGGGCGCGGTACCGGAAGTGCCGGAGGCAGTGGCCGAGGCAACCGGGAAACCATCCCCGCCCACACGGCGCACCACCAGGTTGTCGTAAAGGGACGTGCCCGGCCCCTGGCCGTTGTAGCCCGAGAAGAGCCAAAGGTCCAGCGTGGAGGCCGAAT
>CANLQD010000007.1 GCA_947493175.1 uncultured Flavobacteriaceae bacterium
GCCCACCGCAACGGCTTCAACTCTCATCCATCATCCACATCACTGCCAAAGCGGGTGCAAATATAAGAGGGTTTTTTTGCTTACACAATACTTGCGCACTTTTTTTTAAAAAGGTTTTGTTAAAACATTTTAAACCATTAAAAACCAGATATTTAACACCAATAAAAAATATCAAAAAAAATTGATTTTCACCATACATCCCAATTCCCGCGTCGCATGTTTTTACCCTAAAACGACAGATACAACGACCTAACCATTTGAAAATGAACAAAATCTTATCATCAGTTCGAAAAATCAGCAATCAAAACGTCGCGTGAAAGATTTAATTTTAAAGGTCCTATTTTTCCCAATCCTTAAATTATGATCAATATGTATGGCAACTTACCTGGAAACAAGATATACTAAGAGAAAAAATTCCAGACAAGACCAAAACGGATTACAAAATCCCTATATGGATAATCTGGAGCCGCAAAAAACTCACTTGTCTCGCCAAAAGAAGAATTGAAGTGTTCTGCCTTTAAATAGATGCGGGTTTGCTGCACTCTGGCATTGATGAAAAAATCAAGCATGGGAAACCCACCCAATTGTTCGTTATTTTGAATGTAAAATTCTCCCAATACAGGATTGTAGGCATTCATGTTATAGGCACTAAAATATTTGAACGTAACCCCTGTCTGTATATACATGGCCTTTTTGAACACATCTGATGAGAAGTATAGGGTATTTCTCGTAACCAGTTCCGGCACATTCAATACCTGATTGGTCTGTGATACATTCTGGTACATCAAGGTATTGTTCAAAGCAAACTTACCAACCTTGAATTCCTTATTATATCTTACTTTAAAATAATTGACGCTATTGTTCTCTTGAAAAGGTTTTAGGTAGGCATTTTCCAAACCTTCCTCTAGCTGTTCCGGTGTGGCGAACGAGGCATCAGGCGCAAAATAGGCGTAATTATCCAATCGGGTATATTTGGCCGTGAGATTCCCCACTAACGTCGATTCCAAATCGAACTGAAAACTTGTTACCAGTTCATTTTCAAATGAGGAGTCGTTTTGCCAGTTGTAATTTGCATAATCGCTTTGATATAACAAAAAATTAAAATTGGGCAGATTGGCAGACTGATGGAGCGCAAAACCAAATCGGTTGTTATCGTTTATCCGATAACCCGCCGAGGCATCCAACATATTTCCGGTAAGACTACCTGAGATGGTATATCGCAAAGCCGCTTTGACGTCAAAACCTTTAATCCTTTTTTGATAATTGCCTCCAATGGCTATCTCTTCTCCCTTGAGTCGGTTCTCAATAACACCTTCATCGGACACCAAGAAACTATTAAAAAAATAGTTGTAGTTATACAAACTGATATTTCCCTGAAGGCGCCCCAAAACCGAATTATAAAAGCTGGCGTTCAGTTGATTGTACATGGTTTTCAAGGTCGCTTTATCATTTATTGTCGAAAGGAGTCCGGCTCCATAGAAATCGTTTTGGGTTTCCTGGATATATTGATAAAACTTGGTTTCATAATTAAACTCGTGACCTATGGCAAGCGATGTTTTTTCCACCACGCTGGAATCTTTTCTCTTTCGCAGCAATTTATATTGATGCTCCAAGAAATAACGTTTGCCCAGCACCCGATTGTCGGCATCGTCAAAACGGATCTCAAGTCTGGCACGATCGGAAAAATCAGTTTCCGCACCCGGATTAATAAACTGATCCTCCGTGAACGCGAGCCCACCGTTTTCTTCCGTTGCAATATTCTGGGCGGCAATATGCGCCCTAAGATTGTATCTTCTGTTTTTGTTTTCGTAGTTGGCCGTCGTACGAAAATTACCAGATTCTGCTTGATTAAAGCGGTACTTCCCCAAGGAACGGAATCCTTTGTAGGCTATCGAAAAGTTTAATCTCCTTGAGGTATTGAACGTAAGATTGGCATCTAATAACTGCCCCTGTTCAAAAGTGGTCTTAAAAAGAATATCGGTCATCGGAGTAGCGACATTGTAATAGTCTATGTCCTGAACTTCCGCATAGTTAAAATGCTTTGCAGTTGCACCCAAAGAAGGATATTGCTGTCTACGTTCAAAATTGACCCCTAGATGATTATAAGGCTGCCCTACATTCGCAAAAGGCATTAATTCAAAATCATCCCTTCTCAGGTAATTATAACGATATTCTTTTTGAATGGTAAGGGTGGTATCTAAAAAAGTAGTATCTCTGGCATATGAAATGATCTTATAATCCTGAATAGTGATTTCCCGTTCTTTTGAACCTTCCCCCTTCTTGTCAGAAGCCGGTTTGGATTTTCCGAATTTGGCTTTTTCTTCAACCTTTCGGGCCGGTGGGATAGAATCTTCCTGGGCTAGGAGTGGAAAACCTACAAAGAAGAAAATCGTGAGTAAGAAATATTTCATTAAAAGCGCTTACGGCGGTAAAGTTAATTTTTTTTGTTCGTAATAAAATGTGAAAGTTTATACCGGCACTTTACACAAGGGCCATTATTGTAGGCAAAAAGCTATCTTAGCCTTTGTTAGAACTACAATCATTGTTACAATCTTATTTAAAATCACACGAGGAAGCCGGCACCGATGAGGCCGGAAGAGGATGTTTGGCCGGACCTGTGACAGCGGCCGCCCTTATATTGCCCAGGACCTTTAAAAATGGGGTCCTCAACGATTCAAAACAACTTTCGGAATCGAAAAGAAGCCTATTGCGCCCCATACTGGAACGTGAGGCGGTGTGCTTCGGTGTCGCCCATATCTACCCTAAGGAAATTGATCAAATCAATATTCTAAATGCTTCGATCCTGGCCATGCACAAAGCCTTAGCGCTTTTAAAAGAACAACCAACTTTTGTGATCGTAGACGGAAACCGGTTTAAACCCTATAAAAAAATCCCCTTTGAATGTATAGTGAAGGGCGATAGTAAATTTATGAGTATTGCAGGCGCCTCCGTACTTGCAAAAACATATCGGGATGCCTACATGGAAGAAATACACGAAGAATACCCCATGTACCATTGGAATAAAAATAAAGGATACCCTACCAAAGAACATCGAGAAGCCATTCGCAAGTATGGGGTCTCACCATACCATCGCAAAAGCTTTCGCCTGTTACCGGAGCAACTGAGTCTCGATCTGTAAGCCCGTTTTCATTTGTTTTTTGGACGCTAATTACCTCTCGGTGATTGTTGCTGAACGGTTTATTATCCTAACTTTGTATCAAATCATCGACATGAGGTTTAAACACCTTCTCCTTTTGTTTCCGTTTTTGATTTTTACCTGTGCAAGAAATACTGGCACAACAACAAAAGCGGTTGATTATATTGATCCAGATGCGGCGGCGGTCATTAAAATTAATCACCTTTCTTCCTTTTTAGACAGCCTTCAAAATAATGAATTTCTGAGCCTATGGGAACCTACCGCACCTTACCAAAAAATGGTTAGATCATCGGCCTTCCTAAAACATTTAGACTCCAGTGCTCAAGGTGTGCTCGTGCTTTCGAAATCGAAGAACGACACGACCGATTTCCTATACGTTTCAAAAAACTTAAACAACATCTTTGGAACAGATAGCCTTCGAGCCAACTACGCACAAAATCCCGAAGTATCTATCAATGATGTTACCAATTATATCGTTGAGGATGTACCGCTGTTTTGCAGGGTCGACGATCAGTTTCTGCTCGTTGCTTCCTCCCCCGAGACTTTAGAAAATGCGCTCTACCAAAAACAACAGCGAACGGATACCGTTTTTAAAAAACTTTTCGAAATATCGGATATGGAAAAACCAGCAAGTATTCTGATCAATGCGCAGCAATACAATCCGGTTTTTTCTCATGTGTTGAAAGAAAAGGACAGCACCTTGCTCTCCAATCTTTCGGATTGGATATCCTTCGATATGGACATTCATGCAAACTCACTTTTGCTAAACGGCTTAAGTGTACATCAAGATAGTTCAAAACGATTCCTAAATCTATTCCGAAACACCCGACCACTACCTCATACCATCACCTCTTTTGCACCTATCACAACAAACGCCATTCTATCTTTTTCGTTTGACAATTTTGCCATCTTCGCTGAAAACTTACAGCAATATACCGCTAGTAGCAAACCAATTGATTCTCTTTTCAGTGCGGTAGAAGAAATAGGGTTGATAAATATTGACAAACAACAAGCCGTCATTCTAAACACCTATGGCTCGGAAACAATGGCCGATTATTTGGGAAGTATCCGAAAAGAGGTCACCGATTATCAGGGGACCACGTTATTTGCACTATCAAAGACCGACTTTCTAAACACCGCTTTTCGACCCTTAATTAATGATTTTCAGGCCCGGTACGCTACCATCTTGGAAAATGCTTTTGTCTTTACCGAAACTAAAGAAACCATACAGCGGATAATCGGCAGTTATAAAAGAGATGCCACTTTTGACAAAGGCTCGCTGTATAAACTCCTAGGAAAAACAACAGCTAGTGCTGCTTCGATATGGTATATCGCAGACGACCGGGAAGCATCGAATCTTGCAAAGGACCATCTCGCGCCCCCACTTTTTCAAAAATTGAAAACCCCCAAGCTTTCGGGTTATGCATATGCTGCCCAAGTTGTTTCCGATGGCGACCTTTTTCATACGAGTATTACTATTCAAAATCGTACTGCTTCAACGGAAGAAATTGGCATTCGCCCTTTGTTTACGACCAAGCTGGAAAGTGCTATTGCCAGCACACCCCAGTTCACAATAAACCACACCAACAACCGAAAGGAAATCGTGGTTCAAGATCAAAAAAACAATCTTTATTTGATTTCTTCCAATGGAAACATACGCTGGAAAAAGCAGTTAGACAGTCGTATACAAGGCAAAATACATCAGGTTGACCTTTTTAAAAATAACCGCTTGCAATTTGCCTTTACCACCTCGAACAAACTGTGGTTACTCGATAGAAATGGAAAAGAGGTAGCCATGCTCTGTAAAGACTTTACAGGAGGGGAAGGGGAGCTGAATCCACTCGCTGTTTTTGACTATGACAAAAACAGCGAATACCGTTTTGTGCTAACACAGGGCACCAAAATTTTTATGTACGATCGAAAAGGAAAGATTGTAAAAGGTTTCAAATACACCGAATCCAAAACACCGGTCGTTGCAGCACCAAAACATATTGTTATTGGCAAAAAGGATCATTTGGTGTTTAAACTACAGGATGGCACACTCAAAATTTTAAACCGTAGAGGAGAAGTACGTGTGAAGGTATCCCAAAAAATAGCCTTTTCGGAAAATGAGGTGTATCGTCATCAAAATCGATTCTGCATTACCGATAAAAAAGGAACGCTTTGCCAAATTGGGCAAAACGGGAAGCTGACCAGTACAGATCTGGGCCTGCCACCCGATCATGGCATCGCGGCGACCCAAAACACCTTTGTTTCTATCAGTGATGATGTACTCACCATCAATGATACCGAAGTACTATTGGAACTTGGTGTTTATACAGCTCCAAAAATATTCGAAATCAACAAAGAGATATTTATCGGTGTAACCGATCTTCAGAACAAAAAGGTGTATTTATTTAGTTTGAGGGGCGAACCAATGGCCGGTTTTCCGATTGAAGGAATCGCTGTCCCGGACCTGTCGGATATTGACGGGGACCAACGGTTGGATATGGTGACCCAAAAAGCGGATAGTACCTTGATTACTTACAAAATCAACTAGTCTTTCACATGTCAACCACACAGTATTTAGGGTAGACCATACAAATTTTAGCACCGATTATATCTTTTTACTGGCTTTGGCACGTTAACCTTTCTATTTTTCGTTCACTAAGTTAATAACCATCAACATCATTTTGGTTGGTAAGTTACCTCCACTTTAAATGAAAAATAGAGCACTATGAAAACGAAAAAGGGACTTTTAGGATACTCCATGATAATTTTATTTGCTTTTGCATTTGTTCCCACCACGAACGCACAACTACTCAAAAAACTAGGCAAGAGAGCAGAAAAAGCTGCGGAGCGCGCAGTGGAACGAAGGGTAGAAAAAGAGACCACGGAAAAGACCGAAGCAGCTTTGGATAGCATATTGGAACCCGGGGAAAAAAGAAAAAAAAATACACCTCAAGGAGAAACATCTAAGGGAGACAACCAAAGTTCCGGTAATTCCGATACAACCACCGGTGATGGACCTAACACCTCGAGTGAAACAGGGGCCCCAAAGTCAATAAAGGTTTATAGCAAGTTTGATTTTGTGCCCGGGGATAAGCTGCTTTTTAGCGACGATTTTCAGAACGATTTTATTGGGGATTTTCCATCTAAATGGAATACCAATAGCAGTGGGGAATTGGTAACCATCGATGGTTCCAAATGGCTCAAAATCGTACCTGGTTTCGATGTAGCCTACCTTCCCGATGTCACCAACTTGCCAGAAGAATTCACATTGGAATTCGATGTCATAACGCAAGGTCTGGACAACAAAACCTCGTCCCAGAGTTATTTAAAGGTAATGGTCGGGGACAATAATACCTTTGAACAACCCAAAAACTTTGCCTTCATCGAATATCCGTTTTGTCAGTTTATCGGCCTTGGTGTCATCATTGAAAACAATGTGAACGGAAAGCGGGAGATTCGAAACGAGACACAGGCCGATATCAGGGAGGTAGTAGTTGATAAGCATCATATAGCGGTTGCAGTAAACAAGCAACGTTTTCGGCTATGGATCAACGAACAAAAAATGGTTGATGTTCCACGTTTGTTACCAGCCGGGGTACAGATGCAAGGAATAAAACTGGGCTTACGAGGCACCGATATCAATAAGGAATCCATTTACCTGGGCAACTTTAAAATAGCGGAAGGCGGGGTAGATTTGAGAAGAAAACTGCTATCAGATGGAAAAATTTCGACCAACGGCATTCTTTTCAATACGGGCTCTGCCACTATTCAACCGCAATCGATGGGCATCATACGCCAAATCTATCAGGTATTGCAACAAGAAAGCAGCCTTCGTTTGAAAATTGTAGGGCATACCGACTCGGATGGAAAGGACGATACCAATCTGGCCCTCTCCAAAAAACGGGCTGCCGCGGTAAAAAACGCCCTTGTATCGATATACAATGTTGCTCCAAACCGACTGGAGACCGATGGCAAGGGAGCATCCGAACCTGTAGGCGATAACAATACCGTTGATGGCAAAGCCCAAAACCGTAGGGTAGAGTTCATTAAACAATGAAAGTTCTGGTTAAGAACCCACCTCAACTTTTAAACGAATTTCAATAAAAACACTAAAACCGTTACAATGAAAAACACCATTACTTTGATTCTATGTTGCTTTCTTTCTACCACATTATTAAAGGCGCAAGACTCTTGCAGCAAGTTCTACCCTATGGTAGAGGGCGCTGCGTATGAGTACACCAACTACAACAAAAAAAATAAGGTAGAGGGAGTAACGAATTACAAAGTTGCCAGCGTTACGCAAAACGGGGGCGACACACAGGCCACTATGGCGATGACATATCAAGATAAAAAAGGAAAGGAACTGTTTAATTCCGACTATCATATCACCTGTTCGAACAACACCGTTCGTGTCGACTACAAATCGTTGTTTCCTTCCCAAATGATGAAACAATATGAAGATATGGGTATGGAGATGGATATCACAGGAACCGATATTGAACTTCCCAACAATCTTACCGTCGGGCAAGACCTAGCCGATGCCAATATAGCGGTGGCATTGAGCATGAGCGGAATGAAAATGAATTTTAACGTAGATATGACCGATAGAACCGTTGAAAAACGGGAAAGTGTTACCACCGCTGCCGGCACATTCGATTGTTATCTCATCACCGAAACCAACACCTCCCAGACCATGGGAGCCGAACAACAAATGAACTCCAAACTGTGGCTGGCCGAAGGGGTTGGTATCATAAAGCAAGAAACGTACAAGAAGAATGGAAATTTGGTAAGTAGGATGGAACTTTCGAAGTTTAGCGGTTAATTGGGCATTGACTCCATTTCTGTTTATTTCCCGAGAAAAGGAGGAAGACCTGAAAGAAATTGAATCGTTGGAATTGCGGGAAGATCGATTTTAAAAGCCAACTTCACATACTGCCTCTGACTTCTCCTTGTCTCGGACCCCGCAGAAGGAGCGCAAATTGGGTAATTTTAGATGATACTTACTAAGGCCAGAAAAAGCCGGTGAATCACTGGCTTTTTTATTCCTACAGCTCAAGTTAAGGCTGATTGAGCAAATCGTATAAACATCCCCACCATTTATACATAAATCTACGCCAATGACACATAAACACCTATCCCAACCCCTTTACAAATTAGTTTTAGAGTGCAAAGAGGGGGTATCATTTGTTTCCAATACATGTTAACCCATCGCACGCAACCAACATTAAACTAAAACGTTAATATAAATAATATGAAAACCAAATTACTTATCGCAAGCACATTTGTTCTACTACTGACAGCTTGCATTAAAGACTATCACGGAGGTGGGCAAGAAGAGGAAATTATATTTACCGAAAAGAACTATATCTATGAAGGTGACCTTTACCGGATTTCTCTAGAGACAGAAATTGAGGAATTAGATATGACCATTCAGGAATTGGAAGATATCATTGCCAACAATCAGGGCAATGAAAAAACGGAAGAACAACTAAAAGACGCCAATGTGCAACGAAACTTTTTGAAAGAGGAAATACAAAGTATTGTTTCCTTAGAGCAAGTAGGTTTGCGCATTCCACCCCCACCCCCACCATGTCCCAGTCCCCGCAACTGTGATTTTTCGTTTCTTGAATATATCTTGGCGGACAGTTCTGTACAACAATTAGAGATTCGCCTTTTGGGTAAGGATGGAAAGCTCATCGGTGGGGGTACCATCAATGACCTTGAATCGCTACCTGGTAGTAAGAATCAAATCAACTTTAGTAATCTTGTCATCTCCAAGGACACAGAGGCCGTTTTCAACATACAAGTAAAAGTGATCAAGTTTGATCAAACTGAATTGAATTATTCGGTGAATTAGACTGAAAAATCCCTATTTTCAAGGCGTTTTAGCAATGCAAACGGTGCTTATAGCATCACAGAATTGCCAAAACGCTTTTTAGATGATGAAAAAGTTTGTACTCGTTTTTTTTATTTTGACGTTTTTAAGCCTAAAAGGTCAGGACAGTTTATACCACAAACAGCTAGAGAGGTTAACCGAAAAGGGATATGCCCATTATGGAGTCCATAGAGATTCAGGGCAGTATTACTTCAACAAAGTCAAAAAAATCGCTTTAAATAATGGCGACACCTTAGCTGCGATTGATATGCTCATTACTTCTACTCGCCATTTGGGCTACTTTTATGACCTCCAAAGAATTAGAAAAAACCTAGAGCAAACTGATTCCCTAGTCAAAAACAACACCTTTTTTTGGAATCGAGTCAAAGATGGGTTGCTCTATAAAAATTCTATTCGCTATGATAAAGGAAACTACTATTTTAAACTTGGCGATTATTCAAAAGCCCAAGATTTTTTTAATAAAATTAGAAATTCTTATCCTATTAAAGAACCGGCTACCTTGAGTGCAGATCACTCCGGTTTGTTATCAGGAGCGATTGGCTTTCTAGCCAAAATTCATTACCAAGAGGGAAAATTCAACTTGGCCAAAGACTACTATCTAGAAAGTATTGAAATGATTATGAATAGCCAACCCATCGATCAGGCTCAACTTAATATCAGCTTTGCCCTGTTAGCTGAAGTACTCGAAGAGCAAGGTCAAATCTCGGAAGCCAACTCCTATCTAAGAAATACATTGAAGCAAGCACTGCTACACAATAACAATCCAAATAGGATTATTACGGTTGCGAATCATTTGGCAAATAATCATATTTCTCTTTCGCAACTAGATAGCACCTACTACTACCTCTCCATAATGAATAATTATTTAAATCAAAGCCCCAGCTTTAGGCACTTATATCATAGAGCTAAAGCGCAGTTTCATAAGGCAAACACAAATCTGTCGAAGGCCATTCTTGAAATAGATACTGCATTGGCAGTTTATACGGCCAGACCTAATGAGCTCAGTAAAAAAACCCTCGGAAGAATCTATAAAGAAGGAGCAGGATTAGCCGTGTCAAACAACAATTTAAAAAAGGCCCTTGAATATATTGATAATGGCCTTGAAGTAAATGATAGAAATACAAATGTGCTAAGCCTTGAATTGATGGCCTTAAAGACCAACGTCCTGACCAAAATGAAAAATTATACGGCCGCAAACAAGACAGCCATGAAGGCGGTACAATCCTTAGACCATTTAAAACCAGCGTATCAATATAGTATCGATAAAATCAACTTGATCGAAAGCACCTTTCCACTCTTTGAAGCGGCTATCGAATCGAACTATGCCTTATTTAGGGAAAATGGTGCGCCCGAGTTTCTGGAAAATGTCCATTTTTTTATGGAAAAAAGTAAGTCTGTCTTACTGATGGAAGCCTTGCGCAGCGCTAAAGCCAATCAATTTGCCGGGGTACCCGACTCCCTACTGGAAAAAGAACGTTTGGTACGAGCTGAAATCACATCCTTGGAAAAAGAGTTTGACATGGCCCGTCAAGACGATGCAGCTGCTCGAACCCGAATTTTCAAATTAAAGGAAACGCAAAACGCATTAGTAACCAATATTGAAAAGAACTACCCCAACTATTTCGATTTGCGCTATGAACAAAAAACCACCGATACCAAAAAGATCTTGGAAATTTTAGACCAAGAGCAGCTTTTGGTAAGCTACTTCTTTGGGGATAACGCTGTTTATGGCCTTTCATTGGAACAAGAAGAAATGAAGCTTATCAAAATACCCAATAATGATACCCTGCAACAGGAATTGGCCACCTACCAACAATTAATATCTAACCGAACATCCGATATTGCTGAAATACAAGCACTCGGGTATCGACTTTATGAAAAGTTACTTGCCCCGCTAGTGACTCCAAACACAAAGAGACTATTGATTATTCCCGATGGAAACTTAAACTTTTTACCTTTTGGCACCCTGTCGATTGATAACAATTCCACTACCTATCTGATTGAAAAGTATGCGGTCAATTACATAAATTCGGGCACGTTGCTAGAACAACTGATGGAAACGACCCATAATGGCCAAGAGATGCTTGCTTTCGCACCAAATTTCCAGAATGAACAAGTCGATCCCAGTGCCGCAAGAGATCGTTTGGGTCCTTTGCCACATAACAAGCCAGAAGTTGCATCGATATTGGCTTCCTTCGATGGGTTGGCATTGGAAGATGAAAATGCGACCTTATCCAATTTTTTCCACAAAGCAGGCGACTACCAGATGTTACACTTTGCTACACATTCGGTTTTCAATGATCAGTTGCCAGAATATTCCTATTTGGCTTTTACCACCAACAATGAAGAAAATCTGTTGTTCGTGAAAGATCTTTACAACCTCAAACTCAATGCTAATTTGGTGACCCTTAGCGCCTGCGAAACCGGAATCGGGGAACTTAGACGTGGGGAAGGATTTTTGAGCTTGGCGCGTGCATTTTTCTATAGTGGCGCCAAAAGCATCGCCAGTACCCTTTGGAAGGTGAACGATGCCTCTTCGTCAGATATTATGGGCGATTTTTACCAGTACCTAGCCAAAGGAAGCACCAAAGATCAAGCACTACGGCAAGCCAAACTAAACTTTCTAAGGAACAATGACCAAAACGCTTTGAAACATCCATATTATTGGGCGGGCTATATTATCTCTGGCAACCCGGCACCGATACCAAAATCTGGATATACCTGGGCCTGGGTACTGGGAGGACTACTGATCGTTTCAGGAACGGTTTATTGGATTCGGAAGAAAGCTGCTTAGTCTATTTTTTGTAGCAATTCGGTCGCCCGTTCCCGATTGTAATCGAAACCTGCAGTGAGTTTTTCAAGGTAGTCGGTGGCATTTTTCTTATCGCCTTCTTTCAAGTAGGCCAAGGCGGCATACCAATGCGCCTCCGCAACAAATTCCTTTTGCGAATCCATTATCTTTTTGAATAGGGTTAAAGCAGTCTTGGTATTCCCCAAGTTCATGTGACACTGTGCGACGTAAAAATCGATATATCCTTTTTGACCTCCTTTCTTCAGCTCCTCTAGATAGTCGATAGCCGATTCATAATCGCCCGATTCATATGCCACAAAGGCCTTATGTTCCAAGGACATATCGGTATCGCCCCTAGTAATTGCATAGACCGTATTGGGATACGCCCGAAAATGTTCGTCATATAATTCAACATCATCAGCTCCCCGGAATTGATTAAAACCGATCCACCCCAACCCAATCAGCAATACAATCGAGGCTGCGATGGACCAATTGCGAAAACCATTCTTCGGTTTGGAAACGATAGGGTTTTTGGGAATCTCGTTTTCGAAACCTTTCAATTTCTGCTTGACGCTCGCTCCCTTTTCATGACGGATGACCTTTTTAAGACTTTTCTCGAACTCGAACCGGTCCCTAAATTTGGCATCGGTTTCCAGCATTTGATTCAATAAGGCTTCCCCCTCTTGGTCAAGTGTATTGGAAAAATATCGATATATCAAGGTTTCCTTGTCCATCTTCAAATGCTATTGGCGGCAATACGCTCTTTTAAGGTCTTTAAGCAGCGAGACTTGGCACTTTTCACAACATTTTCACTGTTATAGCTCTCGGCTTCCATAATCTCCTGTATCGTATATCCCCGATAGTAAAACAGGGTTAATAGCTCTTGGCATTTTTTTCCTAAAGTCCCAAAATGTGTTCGCAACAACTGCTGTTCCGGAGTGAGTGCGTTATCATCAATATCAAGGGTCTCCACCAAGTTGTCGTCGTCTTTTACAATTTCCAGATCAAACTGGGAGCCCACTTTTTTCTTGTTTTTCCGCATCCGATCAAAAATCATATACTTTCCGACACTGAACAGGTAGGTCGACACGCTGCTGGTCAACTTTTCGATCTTACCGCTCATAACGTTATCATGAAAGGCTACAAAAGCGTCCTGATACACATCAATATTTTCTTCCTCGGACAACTGATACCTTCGTGCAAAATTCAGGAACTTATCCCGATTCTCCCCGTACACCTGCCGTAGCACCTCTTCGGAACCTTGCCGTATATCTTCCAGCGAAATTGTTCTACTTGTTTGTTGCACTTTAATGAGAAAGAAGTATTAAGGTTAACACAGGCCAAAGCGAATTTAACATTTTTTCAATGAAGAAAACTGGGCAACCTAAGAAAAGCCCTGAAAAACAACGCTTTGTAGTAATTGCATTACGGCTATGAAAAATAAGAGCTGCAATCACCTTTATCGATAAAACCAATTTAAGGTGGTGGAAACTCAGAAACGGATTCATGAGTACAAAACTATTCCTTCGCATAAAAATCATCACAAAGATGTTAACCTGCTTAAAACAATAGCATGAAGGGATAAAATAAAAACATTATGAAAACAACAATCAAACTCACTTTACTATGCCTATTGGGAACAATGACCATTGCGGTAGCACAAAAGAAAAAAGAGCCTGGCAAAGGAACTGATTCCGTGAAACAAATGAATCTTTTAGATGAACAAGTAAAGATTCTAGGCTCCGTATTTGAAATGGGCGATGCCTCAGAGAACCCGTTCGGGGGTGCAACAAATTACTTGGAACTTTTGGAGCAAAGCGATATGGATCCAGAACTCAAAAAAGAACTCCGCGAACAATACCAAATCTACGATTTAAGCTTAGATCCCAAAAAGAAGGATTCCCTTGCATTGGCCTTCAACAAAAAACTGAAAGAAGCAATGGAGAAAAGCCTGAATGATACGCAGAACAACAACAAATAAAAACCTCTAAAACATTCCACATCTTGCAATCACGTTTTTGTTATCTATAGAAATAGGGCGACATAGTTCCGAGGTCTTGAAGGCTCGAAACTTCGTCTTTTGCAAAAATGGAAGGAAAAATGAGCATGTATGGATTATTAGGGGTAAAAGTTGGGAAACACATCTTTTATAGAGACCATTGGTATTCAGAAAATAGGAAGTATTGGACACGCTGTGACGGCAAACCTCCCTTTACAAGGAAATTCATAGCCATACAGGCATATCATACAAAAACAGGTTTTGCTTTTCGACGGATACCATCCTAATACTGCCATGGCCGAAATTGCCCCTCATATTATTTGGAGTATCTAAGAAGAATTCTACAACACTTTTACGAAACCGGGAATTGGTCCCCGGTTTTTTTTGGTCTTGGTGTTAACCTTTTAGATCGCCATTCATTAAAACACATAACCTTAAATAAATAGATTATGAAAACAACAATTCTAAAAGTAAAATTGATTTTATGTGTATTGGCCGCCACTTTTATTACCTCTTGTGATGGCGAAGATGGCATGGATGGTGCTATGGGACTACAGGGCCCGCAAGGAGAACAAGGAATTCAAGGTCCTGCGGGTGAAGATGGCGAAGCACTTGGGGTACCAGGACCTCAAGGGGAACCAGGACCGGCCGGGAGTGATGGTGCTGATGGAAACGCGAATGTAACCACTTATACCTTTGATATGTCCTCAGAATCAGGAAATACTATTCCTATTGGAATTTCCTCGTTGACACAGGATGTGGTTGACAATGATTTGATTATCGGCTATCTACGCAACTCTCAAAGCAATGCATATTACGCCATACCCGCCAGTGTTTGGCCCAATGGTACAGGTGGTTTCTATGATATTGCAGTAGACATTACCGTTGGAACTTACTGGGTGAATTTTTATGAAGTGGGCACACAGACCTTCAATCCCATTAGCTCTATAGAGCTCGGTGATTTAAAAGTGGTTATTGCGGAGTCGGAAAGCACTGTTGCGGGAAAGTCGGAAAGAAAAGGCCTTCGCGAAGAACTGAAAGCAAACGGTATAGATGTCAATGACTACTACGCAGTCATGGATTATTTCGAACTCGATTATTAGAAAATCAAAATAACCAAAAAAAACCGAGATGCTACACCTCGGTTTTTTCTTTTATCAGTTCTGCCTTAAAGAGCGTTTCAAAATGCCTTAGAAGCTTTTGTTTTACTTCTTCGATATCTACTTCCTTTTTTCCCAATTCTACATTCAGTGAAGTCACTGCTTTGCCTTTGATACCACAGGGAATCATCAAATCAAAATAGCCTAAATCTGCATTAACATTCAAGGCAAAACCGTGCATGGTCACCCACCGACTGGCCCGTACGCCCATAGCACAGATTTTACGTGCAAAGGGAGTGCCTACATCTAACCAGACGCCCGTCTCGCCCTCGGAACGCTCGGCTTTTAAGCCGTATTCTGCTAGGGTCAAAATGACCATTTCTTCTAAAAGCCGTAGGTACTTGTGTATATCGGTAAAGAAATTATCCAAATCCAGAATAGGATAGCCTACCACTTGTCCGGGACCATGGTAGGTGATATCCCCACCTCTATTAATTTTGTAGAATTTTGCCCCTTTTTCCTTCAAAACTGCCTGATCGACCAGCAGGTTGGCCTTATCGCCGCTTTTGCCCAAGGTAAACACATGTGGGTGTTCAACGAATAAAAAATGGTTGGGGGTGTCCAAGCCAGCAGCTTCCCTCCGATTCTTGATCTTGATATCGACGACTTCCTTAAAGAGAGCTTCCTGATAGTCCCAGGTTTCTTTATAATCCCGGAGTCCTAAATCTTGGTGTACGACCTTTTTGTTCATTTTTCGAATTCGACCTCGATATTGAAATACTCCGGGTCATTGTTCATTTGATACATATTAGCCTCTAGCTCTACCCCCTTAAAGTCCGATAAGATTTTTGCGTTCGGATTACTAACACTTTTTACCTTGAACGGAAAACGATATACCTGCTTAAAACGCATCATATCGACAAAAGGGTCGTCCGCTTTTATGGAAGTATCCTTTTTTTGGAGCAACTCGGCCATGGCTTTTTCGGTCATCTTTCTGGAAAATCGCTTTTTATTGAATCGTGTATCGAACGATTCGGCCATGTTGAAAAGGTCTTCCATCCCAGTTTTAGAAATCGAATCGGACTTTGCGGGGTCTGAGGGCATCATGCCCTCCATAGGATTCATCGTTTGTTTGAGTTCTTTGATATTTGCATTCTCTACCGCTTCGGCAAACTTTGAGATATCCTCCAATTTTTTGAAGGCATAGGTAAGGCGCATGTCCATTTGCTTTTCTTCCTCATTCATCTTCATAGCAAATTGCAGGGGACGCAATGCTTCTAAACGTTTCTGCTCTTCCTTGGGCAAAGTGGCGATACTATCTTTTTTCTCGTCTAAAAAAGAGGCGAAATTTACAATGGTATCAATGGCAGAAGTCATAGGTAACGAGTCGCTAGCGCCGCCCATCCCCATCATCTCCGACATATCAAAGCCTACTTCATAACTGCCACTTCCATCCTTTTTGAAACGGATTTCCTCCCTAATCTGACAAGCGGACAAAAGCAATAAGGCGACAAACGCGGTGGTAATTTTTTTCATAGTTCTTTACATCAAATGCAAAGATACGGTGATCAGTTGGGATTGTTCAAAATGACCAGGGCGGCAATAACACCTGGAACCCATCCACAGAAAGTGAGCAATAGTACGATTAAAAAAGACCCGCAGCCTTTACCAAGAACGGCAAGTGGGGGAAAGATAATAGCCAGTAAGACCCTTAAAAAACTCATTGATTTGAAATTTTGATGATTGATGTACCTATAGGTCGCAACCTACCTGGATTTGTTACAGATTTTCGCCCAAATTGTATAAAACGCATCTGATTAAGGAATCCATTGTGTTTTCCCACTATTTTACCACCAACCGATGGCCACAATAAATCACCGAAATAGTATCTTTGCAGCCTTAATATTGAATCGTATGCAACTTTCGGAACAGGAAATCGTAAGAAGGGATAAATTGAGTAAGCTTAGGGAAATGGGAATCAATCCCTATCCCGCTGCACTATACCCAGTTGATTCCACTGCCAATAGCATTAAGGAACATTATGCCGAAGGAAAGAAAGTGGTCTTGTCAGGACGTTTAATGTCAAGACGTATTCAAGGAAAAGCATCCTTCGCTGAGCTACAAGATAGTACCGGGCGCATTCAGGTTTATTTTAATAGGGATGAAATCTGCCCGAACGAGGATAAAACACTTTATAACGAGGTATACAAAAAGCTATTGGATATTGGTGATATCATCGGGGTCGAGGGGGAGCTCTTTACGACCAAGGTGGGGGAGAAAACCGTAATGGTCAAAGACTTTAGTATGTTGAGCAAGGCTTTGCGACCATTACCCTTGCCGAAAAAAGACGCGGAGGGGAATGTCTACGACGAGTTTAATGACCCAGAGCTGCGGTACCGCCAGCGCTATGTAGATTTGGTGGTGAATCCACATGTGAAAGAAACCTTTGTAAAACGCACCAAGATAACCAACAGTATTCGGGAGTTCTATAACGACCGTGGCTATTTGGAAGTAGAAACACCCATTCTGCAACCGATTCCCGGAGGGGCGGCTGCACGCCCATTTCTAACGCACCATAACGCACTGAACATTCCCCTATATTTACGAATTGCCAACGAATTGTATCTAAAACGATTGATAGTAGGCGGGTTCGATGGGGTATACGAATTCTCAAAAGATTTCCGGAACGAAGGTATGGACCGCACCCACAACCCGGAATTTACCGTCATGGAACTCTATGTGGCTTACAAAGATTACAATTGGATGATGGATACCACGGAGCAACTCTTGGAAAAAGTGGCCGTTGATGCCACTGGAAGCTCCAAAGTAACCGTCGGTGATCATGAAATTGAATTCAAGGCCCCTTATCCCCGTGTTCCCATTCTGGAAGCTATTAAAATCCATACCGGAATCGATGTTGCCGGTATGAAGGAGGAACAACTTCGGGATGCTGCCAAAAACCTTGGACTGGAGGTCGATGAAACCATGGGCGTTGGAAAATTGATCGATGAGATTTTCGGGGAGAAGTGCGAGCACCATTACGTACAACCGACCTTTATCATCGACTACCCAAAAGAGATGAGTCCCTTGACCAAAGAACATCGTACCAATCCTGCCCTGACCGAACGTTTCGAGTTGATGGTGAACGGAAAGGAATTGGCCAACGCCTATTCAGAATTGAACGACCCCATTGATCAGCGCGAACGTTTCGAGGATCAATTACGTCTTTCAGAAAAAGGAGATGATGAGGCCATGTTCATCGATCAGGACTTTTTACGGGCTTTGGAATACGGCATGCCCCCAACCTCGGGCATCGGAATCGGTATTGATCGCTTGGTGATGTTATTGACCAACAACTCGTCGATACAGGAGGTATTATTCTTTCCACAGATGCGCCCTGAGAAAAAGCAAGTGGAGTTGAGCGAGGAGGAAAAAATCATCGTGAACCTGTTGAAGCCTACTGGTAGCATGGCCCTCAATGAACTGAAATCCCAAGCCGGCCTTAGTGGTAAGAAATGGGATAAGTCGATGAAGGCGCTTTCGAAAGTCGAAATGGTGAAAGTAACGGTCGAGGGCGATATCAAGACCGTAAGCCTTAAGGGGTAGTTCTTTCCCTTGTTCATTCTGTAAAGACTGCGGTTACATTATTTTCTGTGACGATTTTCCTCTTGAAATTGCTTATCTTTAGGATTGCCCGCTTATAAAACAAGCGACCCATCTACCATGAAGAAAAAAGCGCTCACCGGTATCTTAGCACTCGTCCTAGTGGCTATGGGCATACTGCTATGGTGGATGCTGCCTGCTTCCGAAAAAGTAGATTTCAGCACCCAGATCAAACCCATTCTTAACAACAAATGTATCAGTTGCCATGGTGGGGTGAAGAAAAACGCCGGCTTTAGCCTGTTGTTCGAGGAAGAAGCCTTTGCCGCTACCAAATCTGGAAAACCGGCCATCGTTCGTGGGAACGCTTCCAAAAGCGAACTCATTAGGCGTTTACATGAAGACGATCCCGAACTACGCATGCCCTATCAAAAACCAAAACTCTCTGAAGAAGAAATCGATTTGTTGACCCAATGGATCGATCAAGGAGCCGAATGGGGCGAACATTGGGCCTACACCCTTCCTGAAGAAGTGCCGGTACCGCAACCTTCCCAAGAGGCAGGGTTTTTACCGAACACCAACAGCTTTGTACAAAACGATATCGATCCTTTTATTCTGGCCCGTTTGGAAGAACATCAATTGGCTCCTAACAACGAAGCAGCACCGAATATCTTGGCCAGAAGATTGGCATTGGACCTTACAGGACTTCCCCCCGAACAATCTCTTTTTGACCGCTTTAGTTCAGGTAAACTTTCGTACGAAAAGTACATAGATTCATTGTTGGCCAGATCTTCCTACGGAGAAAAATGGGCTAGTTGGTGGCTAGATCTGGCACGTTATGCGGATACAAAGGGCTATGAACGGGATGCCGGTCGCTCTATGTGGCAGTACCGGGATTGGGTCATTCGAGCCTTGAACGACGACCTTCCATTTGATCAGTTTACATTGCAGCAATTAGCGGGAGATCTGTTGCCCGATCCAACAATCGACCAATTGATCGCCACTGCCTTTCATCGAAACACCATGAACAATGATGAAGGGGGCACCGAGGACGAAGAGTTCCGAACCGCTTCGGTCATGGACCGGGTCAATACCACCTTCGAAGTTTGGCAAAGTACTACTATGGGTTGCGTACAATGCCACAGCCATCCCTATGATCCTTTTAAGCACAAGGAGTACTATAAGCTCATGGCATTTTTTAACAATACTAGGGATGAGGATACCTGGAACGAAGATCCCAACCTCTACTTTTACAATAGTTCGGAGAACGCAAAAGTTGAGCGGGTCAAGAAATGGGTAGCAACCTATGGCACTCCAGAATTGGCAAGCCAATACGCCAACTTTCTCACTTTTAAAGAACCTGTGTATCAAGCACATCTTAGTGAAAACTTCGTGAACGGCGAATTGGCCGATACCAAATGGCTTGCCCTGTGGGACGATGGTTCCTGCAACCTTAACAACATTCAGACCCATGGAGCCACTGCACTCTACCTTCACTACCGATCCCGCATCAATGGCACCACAATGACCATTAAACAGGACAATGCAGAAGGAGAAGTGTTGGCCAATTTTACCATCAATAAAACCGACGGAAATATCATCCGAAAGATTCCCTTTAAAAAGGTTACGGGCAAGGTACATCTATATATCGAAGCCAATAACGACCAGATTCCGCCCGAGACATCGACCAGTGCCATCACCTGGTTTGCCTTTCTACCCGATTTACCGGGAAAGAGGCAATCCGGATATCATGCAATCGAAAGGGATTTTTTGGAATTATTGAATGTAAAGGCGTCTACCCTGCCCATTATGGTCGAAAATCCGTCTTACATGAAGCGTACCACCCAGCTTTTCGAACGAGGGAATTGGCTGTTAAAAACGGATACGGTACACCCAAAAACACCTGGAGTCTTGAACTCTTGGCAGGAAACATGGCCCACAGACCGCATGGGGTTGGCCCAATGGATGGTCGACAAAAAGAATCCGTTAACGGCCAGAACGCTTGTGAACCGCGTGTGGCATCAGCTCTTTGGAAGGGGGTTGGTCGCCACCATTGAAGATATGGGTACACAATCAGATCCACCTTCACACCCTGCCCTACTCGATTGGTTGGCATTGCGTTTTATGAACGAACACGCATGGAGCCTCAAGTCGCTCATCAAAGAAATTGTGCTATCGGGCACCTATCGACAAGCATCTATAAGCACTCCCAATCTCTTTGAAAAAGACCCTGAAAATAAATGGTATGCAAGAGCACCGCGTTTGCGATTGAGTGCAGAACAGATACGAGATCAAGCCTTGGCCATCTCCGGTATTTTGAGTACCAAGAAATATGGCCCGGGCGTTATGCCGCCCCAACCAGAGGGGGTTTGGCAAACCGTTTACAACAATGAGCAATGGGTGGAAAGCAAGGGGGAAGATAAGCATCGGCGAGCTATCTATACCTACTTAAAACGTACCAGTCCGTACCCTTCATTTCTCACTTTTGATGCAGGAAGTCGGGAGGTCTGTACAGTGCGAAGAACAGTGACCAATACCCCTTTACAGGCCTTGGTTACCTTAAACGACCCGGTATATTTAGAAGCGGCTTACCATTTGGCCAAATCGGTTCATGGCAAAGAAACGCAACTAGCCATTTCGGAAGCGTATGAAAAGGCTATTTATAAAAAAATTACACCCCAAAAGTTAGCTGCCCTCCAAGATTTGTACAATACCTCTTTTGCAAGATTTGAAAACGATGAAAAGACCGTTAAAGAGTTCTTGGTTTTCGAAGAACAGGCCAGTGCCACATTGGCCGCCCTGACCACGGTCACCAATGCCATTATGAATCTGGATGAATTTTTGAACAAAACCTAATCGGTATGCGTGCATCGAGCATGAAGAATTAATGAAAAAACTAGCGTATAGCGCAAAGAAAAACGAAGGGTGAAAGACAAGCTAGACAAGTTAGTATATGAAAAAGTGCGGAGAGAACTCGAAGCACAGACCCGAAGGCACTTCATAAAACAGTGCGCAACGGGTATGGGTAGCCTCGCCCTTGGCTCTTTATATCTGGGATGCGGCTTTCCCAAAAAGAAAGAAGAAAAGCAAACAGGGTTTTCGGAACGCGATTTGAACCCTTTGGCTACGATGGCACCTCCGTTCGCCCCCAAGGTCAAAAACGTTATTTTTCTTCACATGGCAGGGGCCCCCTCCCAGTTGGAAATGTTCGACTACAAACCCGAACTTTTGAAATTGCATGACCAGGACTGTCCACAATCGCTTTTAGAGGGAAAAAAATTCGCCTTCATCAGAGGCACTCCCAAACTACTGGGGCCCCAAGCCAATTTCAGGCAAGTGGGCGAAGCGGGCAATTGGGTGTCCGATAACCTGCCTCATTTTAAACAAGTAATCGACGAGGTAGCTTTTTTAAAGGCGGTGCATACCGATCAATTCAACCATGGTCCCGCACAGCTGTTGATGCATACCGGAAGTCCCCGATTGGGAAGGCCTAGTCTAGGCTCTTGGGTCACGTACGGATTGGGTTCCGAAAACCAAAACCTACCAGGCTTTGTAGTGTTGACCTCGGGCGGAAAAGTACCCAGTGCCGGGAAAAGTGTTTGGGGAAGCGGTTTCTTACCTTCCGTTTATCAAGGGGTACAATGCCGTTCACAAGGAGATCCAGTGCTGTATATCGAAGACCCCAAAGGAATGTCTCGAGACCTAAAAAAAAGCACCATCGACGCTATCAACACCATTAATAAGGCAGAGTATGCTACATATGCCGATCCCGAGATTTTGGCCCGTATCAATCAATACGAGATGGCCTATCGCATGCAGATTGCGGTACCTGAAGTAATGAACATCAACAACGAACCAGCACATATCAAGGAGCTATATGGAATAGTTCCGGGGAAGGAATCATTTGCCAACAACTGTCTTTTGGCCCGTAAACTGGTAGAACAAGGGGTACGTTTCGTACAACTGTACGATTGGGGCTGGGATGCCCATGGCACCGCTAAGGAAACCTCGGTCGACATTGGCCTTCAGGGCAAATGCCAAGAAATCGACCGCCCTATGAGCGCCTTGTTGCTCGACCTAAAACAACGTGGTCTTCTAGAAGAAACCCTAGTGGTATGGGGGGGTGAATTTGGACGAACCCCGATGCAGGAAAACCGGGAAGGAAAAACCCAAAGCTATAAAGGACGCGACCACCACGGTGATGCCTTTACCATGTGGATGGCCGGGGGTGGTATTCGAAAAGGAGCTTCGCACGGTCGTACCGACGATATCGGCTTTTCAGGAGTTGACGGCCGTGTATCTGTGTATGATGTGAATGCTACCATTTTACATTTACTAGGTTTTGACCATGAGCAGTTTACTTTTCAATTTCAGGGCAGGCCGTTTCGACTCACCGATGTCGAGGGCGAAGTGATCCACGAAATACTTGCATGACCGGAACTCCTACAAATGGAAATCTCCGCATCACCATCCCCGTATTTTAAATTTTTCAAACCAAAAGAAATAGCCTAGTTTAGGGGCAGGAAATGAACTACCTCCATGCGACCATTCGCGGCATTAGATTCAAAATTCGATACGAACATCGGAATATTAAACCCTAAACGATTACAATAATGCATATCAGCAGAAAACTGGGTCTTTTTTTGGGGCCACTTTTGTTTCTTATAGGTAGCAACCTTCCTTTTGAACTGATTTCGGAACAGGGCGACCAAGTGATCGCTATAGCCCTATGGATGGTCATTTGGTGGATAACCGAAGCAGTGTCCATATCGGTGACCGCCTTATTACCCTTATTACTTTTCCCGTTGTTGAAAATCATGCCCATTGGGGATGTGGGTGCCAACTATGGTAGTCCCATCGTATTCCTCTTCTTTGGTGGGTTTGTATTGGCCCTTGCTCTTGAAAAAGTGAACCTTCACAAACGCATTGCGCTGAATATTATCAAGATAACCGGTACTACGCCGAACAAAGTGGTATTGGGTTTTATGATTGCGACCGCTTCTTTAAGCATGTGGATCAGCAATACGGCCAGTACGGTGGTGATGTTGCCCATTGCCATGTCGGTCATTGGGCTGCTGATCAATGATGCGGACGGTTTTACGAAAAGCGACCAAAATTTTGCTTTGAGTGTTATGTTGGGGATTGCTTTTTCGGCGAATGCGGGTGGTATCGCAACCGTAATCGGTACCCCGCCCAATTCGGTCATGATCGGTCTGCTGGAAAACGAATACAATATTCAAATTTCCTTTTTAAAATGGATGGTCATAGGCCTCCCCTTCTCTATTGTCATGATCAGTATTAGTTATTTGGTCTTGGTCAAATGGATGTTTCCCAATCGCCATCTAAAATTCAGCGCCTCTAAAGAGGTGATCCAGGTCGAATTGGCGAAATTAGGCCCTATGAGCGGAAAGGAAAAAATGGTTTTGGCCATTTTTGGTGTTACTGTTTTTTTGTGGATTTTTCGAACGGTCATCAATGAGGTATTCCCAGGATTGAAGCTGAATGATACCATGATCAGTATTTTTGCAGCCATTGCGTTGTTTGCCATCCCGTATAATCTTAAAAAGGGGGATTTCATTATTCAATGGAACGATACTTCCAAATTGGCCTGGGGTATTCTAATCTTGTTTGGCGGAGGATTGGCCTTGGCCAAAGGGATGTCTGTAAGTGGCATTGTCGATGTGGTGGCGACTGCCATCGCTTCTAGCGACATCAGTATTCTTTTTACGGCCACTTTATTGATATTTCTGATGCTTTTTATGACCGAATTAATGAGCAATGTGGCGTTGGTAGCCGTTTTGGCACCGGTTGTTGCCGGTATCGCCATCGGGTTAGAACTGCCCATATTGTATCTATTGATTCCCGTAACTATTGCCAGTAGTTGTGCCTTTATGCTTCCGATGGCCACCCCCCCCAACGCCATCGTTTTCGCCAGTGGTTACGTAAAAGTACATGAAATGGCTCGGGTCGGGATTGTTTTAAACCTCATCGCGGTAGCACTCTTGGTCGTGCTCTTTCAATTTGTAATCCCTATGGTCTTTTAAGCCCGGCTTAAGCTTTGGAAAATCTATTCTGAGCTGAAATTCCTGCAAAATCAGTCGCTAGACCGTCTTTTTGAACTTCACCGTAGCGATGCTATGCTGAAACTCGGAAAAGCTGTAATTCCATTCATGATAACGTAGAACCGGTTAAATGCAAAAACCCCCATGCGTACACAGAGGTCTTGCTTTTGTGCTTCAGGAAAAAATAATCGCTACTTCCCCTCATAAGGGTCGAACCCCTCGGGCAAATACTTCTTGGTATCGAAGTCTACCTCAAAATCGTCTCTTGGGTCAATGAAATTCATGCTTTCA
This sequence comes from uncultured Flavobacteriaceae bacterium, assembly GCA_947493175.1. GTDB lineage: Bacteria > Bacteroidota > Bacteroidia > Flavobacteriales > Flavobacteriaceae > Pelagihabitans. Next base: position 24,888 of record CANLQD010000007.1, read on the forward strand.
ACATCGGTAGGAAATGCATAGGCATCAAAACCTTCGGGAAGGTAATCAGCCGTATCAAAACCCAAATCGAATTCGATTTCTTCCTCGACTTCCGTTATACTATTGATGTCAAATTCCTCTTTGTCTTTTTTAGGGTCTATTGCCCAAATATTATTCGCCAATAAGAGTCCCAATACGATACTTACTTTTAAATTCTTCTTGTTCATCACATGTAGGTTAACAGAACGTGTCTTGAGTTTTTCTTTTACCTGCAACTTTCACATTTTGCACACTAATTTTGTCCTTTCGTCTTAGCGTAGCTAGTGTGCCCGCTAAAACTATGGCGACACGTGGGTGGCTACGCTGCTCAAAAAAGCCTTCATTGAATCACAAAAGTCGAAAATCTCGGTTCCAAACAACAACTCAAGACAAGTTCATTGTATGAATGAGTATAACGGCATTTCCTGGTATTATTGCGGTGTCATCCTAGAAGGTGGTTTTTGTAAATCACCGTGTTATTAGGTATTCGCAATTTTTGTTAACAAAACTGATCAAGTCGACAACATGGCCCAGTTTTTCTTCAGACTGTACTAAAAATAGCCGCAAATTTTTAACACTAAAAACTTAGGGGTGCTCGTGTTATTTTTTTGTTAAGCAATTAAAGATGAACCGTTTATCGATTTTTTCTTCGTTGCAGCGACTCGATGACCAGCTCAAAAACACCATTTAATACCATAAAAGAGATTGATTCTGACGCGCAAAAAAGTGCGTCCTGGGCGCTATCGATTCGTAACGCTGGCGGTCGGGCTTAGCTCGGCCGACCATTTTCAATGCGCACCTTGCTGTACGAAAAACCGAAGAGCAACGAGAACCGGACCCCGACGCTATCGGTCGGGGTCAGCTCAACCATCCATTTTCAATGCGCACTTTGTGCTTTTGAAAATGGGGTTTCGCTGAAAAAATAAAGCCGTTCTCCCCCGAGAACAGCTTTATCCTTGACTAATTCGAAAAATGAGAAATTTTCTACTTATAAGACTCTCGAAAAACCGAATTGTTACAAAAAGTGGCCAAATTTGATAAAAAAACTTTGAGTAGCGCTATTCGAGGCAGCGCCATCCGGGAATCATTTGAATCTAAAAAAGCACTTCATCCTTCCTTTTTATAGCCTAAGAGACGTAATGCATTGAGCACGACCAACAAGGTAGACCCTTCATGAAAAATGACTGCCACCCCAATATTGGCCCAGTTCAAAATCGTAGCGGGTATGAGCAACGCCACCATGCCCAAACTGATCCAAAGGTTCTGCCGTACAATCGCTTTTGCCTTTCTACTCAGGCCAATCGCAAAAGGCAAGGTATCCAATTTATCGGCCATCAAGGCAATATCTGCCGTCTCTAGGGCCACATCGCTCCCTGCGGCTCCCATGGCGATACCTACGGTACTATGGGCCATGGCAGGCGCATCATTGACACCGTCCCCTACCATCGCGATTTTTGATTCACGCACCATCAATTCTTTCACAGCGGCGACCTTTTCCTCGGGCAACAAACTACCCCTTGCTTCAATAGATCCTATCTCCCGTGCTACGGCATCGGCAACATTTTGATTGTCGCCTGTGAGCATGATCATTTTTTTGATACCCAAGCGTTCCAGACGTTGTAAGGTTGGTTTGGCAGCAGCTCTGGGCACATCCATTAATCCTAAAATTCCTATGAAATCCTTTCCCTCTTGCACCAACATCGTAGTCTTTCCTTCATGTTCCAACTGGGCTACCTGTTCTTTAATGATATCGGAAACACGCCTATCTTCTTCATGTATCTTTAAATTTCCGATGATGATGGATCGGCCGTCCAAATTGGCCTTCACCCCTTTCCCCTGAACAGCCTCTAAATTTTCTGCTGGTGGAATGTCGGTAAGTGATAGCATTTTCTTTCCATCCCTTACTACGGCTTTTGCCAAGGGATGGTCGCTCAACCCCTCAACGGCCACAACAATCTTTAAGAGACGCTCCTTTTCCGTAGATCCCAAGGGTACTACATCGGTCAGTTTGGGTTTTCCCTCGGTAAGGGTACCCGTTTTGTCGAAGGCAACGGCCGTTAAACCTCCTAGGTCTTCCAGAGGTCGTCCGCCTTTGATCAGGACACCACTACGGGCGGCCCTGGCAATACCGCTCAATACCGCAGATGGGGTAGAAATGGCCAGCGCACATGGGCTTGCCGCTACCAATACGGCCATAGACCGATAGAAACTAGCTCCCCAACTTTCGTCGACCACCAAAAAACCAAAATTCAATAGGACCACCAGGAGAATCACAAAAGGCACGTAATACCTTTGAAAACCATCGGTGAGCAATTGCGTGGGCGATTTTTGTCGTTGCGCTTCCTGCACCATGGTCGCCAATCGACTTAGGGTAGAATCGGCGGCAACCTTGGTGACCCATACTTCAAGCAGGTTATTGCCGTTTATGGTGCCCGAGAACACCCGATGTTCTTCCGGAATTTGATGGTCGTTCTCCATTTCGGGAGGTCGCTCCGTTAAGGCCATTTTGTCTACCGGAATGCTCTCTCCTGTTATAGATGACTGATCAATACTACTGTTTCCTTTAATGATGTAACCATCTGCCGCGATTTTACTGTTTGGGTGTACTATAATGATATCGCCCTTCTTTAAATTGGCTATCGGAACTTCGACAGTGTTTTTCTTCTTTTTGAGAAAGGCGGTTTTTGGGGTGAGATCGGTAAGAGCTGCGATCGATTTTCTTGCTTTGCCCATGGCATGATGCTCCAGTGCGTGCCCTAGACTAAACAGGAACAATAGCAAGGATCCTTCTGCCCATTTATCTAAAAATGCAGCGCCGATTGCGGCTACCAACATTAAAAAGTCAATTTCAAACCTCCCTTTTGAAATCTCATGAATTGCTTCCTTCAGCGTAAAATAGCCTCCGAAAAAATAGGACAAAAGATAGAAACCCAAAGACATGTTGGCCCTACTATACAGCAAGGTTTCCAGCAGAAATCCAATGAGCAACAGCAATCCACTGAGCGCAGCAAAATAAAGCTCGGTACGGGGGCCAAAAATTCCTTCTTTATGGGAGTGGTCATGTCCCTGTTTGCACATATTCCTGTTTTAGCAACATAAAAATAGGCACTTCATACAATTAATATGCATTAATCCAAGCTATATTGGCCAGAACGCTCCTTACCAAAACCGTTTCAAGATAGTATTCAGAGAACTACCCGGTAGCATATGGTGCTCGGTCGGGCAACTCGATTCCTTACAACAGGAATAAAAATACAAGCGCTATTCTTCATACATACTGGTCTTTATAGGACCGTTGGTACATTTTTGGTTTACGTACGAGCTATTGCAAAATGTCAATACGTACGTTTTTAATACCATTCAAGCTTTAAAATCACGCCAATACATAGTTACTTTTCACTTGCTTAATTGGTATAAAAATTAAAAAGTGGCAAATAACAACAAGCGACCAACTTCGAATTCGAAGTTGGTCGCTTGTTGTTACCGGTGGTAGTACAAACCGTTCTTAGCTTGGGTTGTATCCGATTTGTTGAAACCAATCCCAATTATCCCAATAAGAAGTTATTTCTTCTATCAATCCTTCGTTATTAATATTCAGCAAGAATAGATGCTCAACATTATAATACTTTCCTTTACTTGGTATCCCTAGAATTTCTTTCTCTTGTGTTCCGCCAATGAATACCTGAACTACGGCGTTGCCTTGATCGTCGATCGAAATGTTTTTAACATCATTTGATAGGTCGGGAAAAGAAGCGATGAGTGCGGAAGCTATTCCTGCCCAGGTAGTTCCTTCATCTCCCTTGATCTTTCCTTTTCCATTCTCTCCTAAAGGAATATATCTGAATGTTCCATTTTCACTTGCCAAGGATGCGGCTCTTTCGATATTCTGATTTTTGTATGCTTTAAAAAAGTTTGCTGCAATTTCTTTTCTTTCTTCTGAAGTTTTCATGATTTTTAATTTTAGATATGTTATATAATTTATTTTACTGTTACGAGGTCTAATGTCTTTTGTGCTGCCGAAACAGAAGACTGGGGGTTTTGACCGGTTACCAAGTTGCCGTCTTCAATAACAAAATCAGACCAATCCTGTTCTTTTACATAAATTGCTCCTTCCGATATCAAGGCATCTTCCAATAAAAATGGAACAACCTCGCTTAGGCCGACCGCGTCTTCTTCAGAGTTGGTAAAGGAAGTAAGTCTTTTCCCTTTTACAAAAGCATGTCCATTTGTGCTTTTCACTCCTTTTAATGCCACAACTCCATGACATACCAAACCAATCGGTTTATCCTCTTTGTCAAATTCATTGATGAGTGCTGCAATATCTTTATTATCACCCAAATCCCACATTGGTCCATGTCCACCGGGGAAAAACAGGATGTCAAATTCGGAAGGATTGACTTCCGTTACACTTTTGGTATTCTTAATGGAGGATAGGGCTTGTTCATCTTCTGAAAATCTTTTCGTGAATTCTGTTTGCCATTCTTCCGATTCACTTTTTGGGTCTAAAGGAACATCGCCACCTTTTACGGAAGCAACGGTTATGTGAGCTCCATTATCTAAAAACTGGTAATAAGGGCCGGCTAATTCTTCTAACCAAACACCTGTCTTTTCTCCTGTTTTGCCTAATTGATCGTGAGAAGTCGTTACGATAAGCACATTTAAATTTTTCATCTGTTGCATGTTTTTATGATTAATAACAATGCAAAGATGCGACTGGGATGTCCCTAAATTCGTTGATGTGTGTTATGAAAAAAAATTGACCTAAGTTAAGATTGGCCTTTCACCAAGCTCTTTCTAATTCTTGAGAGGCTTTCTGGTTTAATGCCTAAGAAATTGGCAATCATATAATTAGGCACTCTTTGCTCTAAGTTAGGATATGTTTTTTGAAAATCTAAATAGCGCTCTCCATTAGATTTGTCCAAGGAAGATAATATTCTGTTTTGCAACGCGACAAAAGCGGAAGTCAATTTTATTCTGAAAAAACGATCAAATTTTGGAACGTCTAGAAACAGGTTTTCCAAGTCTTGCTTTTCTATTCCATAGACCACTGATTCTTCAATACAATCGATATTCAATGTAGCTTTTCCTTCTTCAAAGAAGGCTTTGAAATCGCTTATCCACCAGTTTTCTTTGGCAAACTGTATAATATGTTCATCCCCATTGTCATCTACTTCATAGGCTTTTAAACAACCCTTCGCAACAAAGTATTCATATTTTACGGTATCTCCCTCTTGAATCAGGAATTGTCTTTTTCTTAGTTTCTTTTTGGTAAGAATTGAGATAAAGCGTTCCCTTTCCGATTCGGTCAGTTGTACAACTTCTTCAACATGCTTTACAATTTCCTCAAACATTGACTTTTGTTATTACTTGTACTATCGGTACAACCTTCTAGAAAAAGGAATACTTCAGCACCGTCTACCTCATTGTTATCTGTCGTACAATCCTTTTTTTCCTCGAAGGTTTTCACGCCTTTATATAAGGTAGTGCACTCGTCTTGAGTTCAGTTCTTGAACAAGTCGAGAACAAAGGCAATATAATGTGTTTTCTGTTCTATACAGCGGTTTTAAAGGATGGGTTATGATTTTTTTAACATCGTATCGCTGCTTTTTTTCGGTTCTTTGAAAAAATCCAAAATCCAACATTCACATGTCTATCGCTACTTGGGCCAAGCTCCTTTTGGCCTTTTTTATGTTATCCGCTACCACCACGGAAGCACAAATTTTCAAAAAAAAGAAAAAGAAAACCGAACAGACCAACGGCAAACCTTCTGATAAGAAAGACAAGATCAAACCTTATGACAAAGTAATTACGAAAGAGGCCAAGTCAGATACCGGTCTGTTCACTACGCATCAGGTAGCCGAAAAACACTACTACGAAATTCCGGATACCCTCTTCAATAAAGAAATGTTGATGGTTACCCGAATTTCAAAAACGGCCAGCGGTATTGGTTTTGGTGGTGGCAAGGTGAACACCCAAGTACTGCGATGGGAGAAAAAACCAACAAAAGTGTTATTGCGCGTGGTATCCTACGATATTGTTGCGGCTGATTCGTTACCGGTTCATGAAGCGGTGGTGAATTCGAACTTTGAACCGGTCTTGCATGCATTTGACATCAAAGCTTTCAAAAAAGATTCCCTTAACCCGGCCACGGTAATCGAAGTCGACAACTTTTTAGTGAAGGATGTTCAAGCACTGGGCATGCCCAGTTTCTACAGGGAGCGTTACAAGGTGTCCCGTTTGGATGAGAGCCGTAGTTATGTTGAATCGATCAAGAGTTATCCACTTAATGTGGAAGCACGGCACGTAAAGACCTATTTGGCCAAAAACCCTCCTAGCAACCGTAGTTTAGGCTCTATCTCAGTAGAAATCAACAACTCGATGATTTTGCTTCCCAAAACTCCCATGAAACGACGCTATTTTGACGAGCGGGTCGGCTGGTTTGCGAGAGGGCAGGTCGATTATGGATTAGATGCACAGGAAAGCAAGACCATTAAGTTTTTAGACCGATGGCGATTGGAGGTAAAGGATGAGGATGTTGAAAAGTTCAAAAACGGCGAATTGGTAGAACCTAAAAAACCGATTGTCTATTATGTGGATAGGGCAACCCCAAAACAGTGGGTCCCATTTATTAAACAGGGTATCGAGGATTGGCAAGTAGCCTTTGAGGAAGCCGGATTTAAAAATGCCATTTTGGCAAAAGACCCCCCTACCGTAGAGGAAGATCCGGAATGGTCACCCGAAGATGTACGCTACTCGGTCGTTCGGTATTTGGCCTCTCCTATTCCAAATGCCAATGGGCCGCACGTAAGCGATCCACGGAGTGGAGAAATTCTGGAATCGGATATCAATTGGTACCATAATGTAATGACCTTATTACGTAATTGGTTTTTTGTACAGACCGCAGCCATTAACCCGGATGCCCGAGGTGTTCAATTCGAGGAGGAAGTGATGGGGCGTTTAATTCGTTTCGTATCCTCCCATGAAGTAGGGCATACCCTTGGACTCCCCCACAATATGGGCAGTAGTGTTGCCTACCCGGTAGATTCATTACGCTCAGCTTCGTTCACCCAAAAATATGGCACCGCGCCTTCGATTATGGACTACGCACGCTTCAACTACATTGCCCAGCCCGGGGACGAGGGTGTTGCATTGATGCCCGATATTGGTGTATACGATAAATATGCCATTGCATGGGGGTACAAACCAATCTTGGACACAGCTGCCGAAGAAGAAAAATCGATTCTAGACGGTTGGATCTTGGCACATGCCGGTGACCCACTGTACCGTTTTGGCCATCAGCAAGTGGGCGATGTCGTGGATCCCAGTTCCCAGACCGAAGACCTAGGCGATGATGCCATAAAAGCGAGTACTTACGGTATCGCAAACTTAAAACGCATTGTACCCAGGCTAGAGGAGTGGACTGCTAAAGACGGTAAGAACTACGACGACCTCGAGAAGTTGTACGGACAGGTCATCGCACAATTCAATCGGTATATGGGACATGTCTCGAACAATATCGGTGGGGTATACGAACATCAAAAGACCTATGACCAAGAGGGGCCGGTATATACCCACGTGCCCAAAGAGCATCAGGAAAACTGCATGGAATTCTTGCAAGAACAATTGTTTGCAACTCCTAATTGGTTATTAGATCAGAACATTTTCAGTAAAACACAATACTCTGGCTTTGTAGAACAGGTACGTGCCATGCAAGTACGAACCCTGAACCGTATGTTGAGTTTGGGCAAAATGGCGCGATTGATCGAAAATGAAACGGCCAAAGGCTCCAAAGCATATCGCCTTTTGGATATGATGAAGGATCTGCGAAACGGCATTTGGTCCGAATTGCGAACCGGAAGGAGCATTGACACCTACCGTCGAAACCTGCAAAAAGCGCACATCGACCGGTTGGAGTATTTAATGACAGCCAAAAATCAAAAGAAACAACCCGAATTTGGAGGGTATCAAAAATCGACAGTGGTGAATACGAGCCAGTCTGATATTCGTTCGGTGGCCCGTGCGGAACTCAATACACTACGAAGAACTATTCGCAATGCCATTGCAAAAACCTCAGACCGTATGAGCAGATATCATTTGCAGGATACCGAGGAGCGTATCACGATGATTTTAGAACCTGGGAGATAAAATATATGCTGGACGGCGCGGAAAGATTTTGTAGCTACTGGTGAATTTTTCAATGGAGGTATTATCGACCAAGTACCTTAAACGTCGGTAAATAAAAGCCCTTTACCACAACTTTTTGGTTATTGACCACTCAAAAAGGCCCATTTGGCAACAATGGGCTTTTTTGAACGGGTCCTTTTTTTAATTTGGTCTCAGAATCACCGTCGGTATCGGCGGATTAAAAACCCCTGAAACCATGTCCTACAAATTCAAAAGCCTTTTATATTTTTCTTGTTTTGTCGCTGTTAGTATTGCCTATTATAACATAGGGCAGCAGTCGAATGAAAAAGCAATGGAAGCCAATGAAGTGGTTCAAGTAGAAACCACCTCTTGGACCGCTTCCGAAGCTACTACCAAGTAACCTACGAAACAATCGGGCCCTCAGGGTCTGTCACAACCTTTTAACCTACGTAAAAAAGGATGCAACGATATGGCTGCATCCTTTTTTATGGGCAATGTTTATCAAGAGCACAGGACTTCTCACTGTTAAAGTCCACTTAAAATCCATTTAGCGGTTAAACCACTGTACAACCTATTCGTCCTAAGGAGGTATAATCATAAAAATCAAAACACATGAAAAAAGTAGTAGTAGCCGCCTTGCTCCTCTTCGGGGCGATAGGCATGGCACAAGAAAGAGGTGGAAAAAAGCACCGCGCTCACATGAAGGATCTCACTGCGGAACAAATGGCCACACTCCACACCAAAAAAATGACTTTGGCCTTGGACCTTACCGAAGACCAACAATCTAAGGTACAGGTGCTGAATTTGGAGAATGCACAGTTTAAAAAAGCAAAAATAGAGGAACGCGAAGCGCGAAAAGAGGACGACGATCGAGAGAAACCTTCCACCGAGGAGCGTTATGCGATGGCAAACGAGCGTCTAGATCGACAAATTGCCCAAAAAGCCAAAATGAAAGAAATCCTCTCCGAGGAACAATATACCAAATGGGAAAAGTTGGCCTTTCACAAGGCCAAGCATCGCAAAGGAGAGCAAGGAAAACGAAAAAGATAAACCAGTAATTTTCCAATTGAGGGTAACATCCTCATAAAACCATATGCTAGTATTAAAGAGGTTGAATTCTACGCTAAAGGCCGAAGAATTCAGCCTCCTTTTTTTATACAGTTGCCATCCACTATTCTTCCTGCATCTGATACGTACAAGTTGTAAAGTCATGTTATAAGACCAATAAGGTCGTGCTATCAGTAGAGGACCCTAGTGTCTTAACGAAGAAAGCGGACGCTTTATCCAATCCTATTTTTAGGAGTTACCCAAACCATCGAAACAACACCACATAAAAGTGCTTTTTCACATCAGAAGAGGGTGCTTTTCACAACAATCTGGCGATTTCAAGTAGGGTTGGGTTGTAATTTAGTTCTCAGAAATCATCCTCCTAAACGGACGGATACCAACCCAACAAATGATGTCGTACAAAGAAAAAAGTCTCCTCTATTTCATAGCCCTTGTGACCGTTAGTATTCTTTATTATCAAGTAGAAAAAACCGATGCGAACAAGCAAGTTCCCCAAACGGAAATAGCGCAACTAGAACCTGGTACGACTTCCCAGAACACACCTACTGACCAAATCTTACCATAAACCCCTTACTTTTTAACCTACTTAAAAAAGGCGCACCGTTGGTTGCGCTTTTTTTGTATCCGGGAACAACTGCTTAAGAATACATAGAGGGCCACCAAGCACTATAAAGGCAAAGCGTATATTGGCACCATTTGTTTTATGAAATACATACAGGTGCTTTGTATATGAACTCAAGTAAAAGCACCAAAAAGGTTTTCACTATATTTCCATAAAATGTACGCGAATACGACAATCGGCAAACTGCTAGCATAGTGGTCGCACCTAGTGACGCATCAGGGGCACTTTTAGAAGCACTAATGAAAAGAATCATAGTAGTCATATTTCTTACTTTAATAGGTACCAACACTTCAGCCCAGGGAGATCGGCAACTCTTAGATTTTGAATTTGAAGGAGTTACCTTAAACGAGGTACTCAACATACCTCATCAGGTAAAACCAAAAGGAGTTGTGCTTATCGTTCATGGTTCTGGGCAAACAAATGCGGTTGCACAAAATTGGTACGCAGATGTAAGGGCGACCATCCTTAAAGCGGGCTATGGAACATACATGTGGGATAAGATGGGATGCGGTGAAAGTGGTGGCGACTTTAATTATAACCAATCGGCACAAAACAGTGCTTTAGAAGCCATAGCCGCCATTACCAGTTTAAAAGAAATGGAAGTACCCGGTTCGGGTACAATAGGATTATGGGGAATTAGCAGAGCTGGGTGGATCAACCCCATCATCATAGATCAATACAAGGATATTGCTTTTTGGATTTCCGTTAGTGGTGTAGACGATAAAGAAAACTTTGCATACCTGTTCGAAGAAAACCTAAAAATCAATGGCATTCCGCAAGACTCCATTGCTATTTTAAGCGATGAACTTAAAAAAGGGTATCGCCTCACCCATGCCGGCGAAAGCTTTGAAGCGTACATGAACGCCACTAAAAATTTAAGAAATAATAAATTTCTAAGCCGGTTCAATAATGAACGAGTTGTTACAAAAGATGGGTATTATGAATATCAAAAGACCTTTATAAAAGAACCTTTTGATACCGAAACAAACCTTCAAGTCTATATAAAAGATTTTGAATCGATCTTATCAAATATAAACTGTCCCGTTTTGGCATTATTCGGGGAAAAAGATAAACATGTCGACTGGAGGAAAACCAGAGCCTTATATGAAAAAACACTTGGGAACACTACCGATTTAACGGTCAAATCTTTTCCAGACTGCAACCACAATATATATAAATGCAAAACCGGAGGGTTTTATGAATTTCAGGACAATGATTTCCCCAGGGAAAGGTGTGATGGATATCTTAAAGCGATAGCAAGCTGGTTAAATGAGCTAGAATAAAATATGCTAAGTTTTTAAACTATCTGGGAACAAGCTCACTAGGCATCAAAAGAAAATTCAATACTTAATTTCGATACAACCGTCGGAGCATTTAAATCTCGATTATCGAGTAAAAAATAGCTGGTATGTGTTCAATCGAAAGGGTTGTATCTATTCATAAGGAATGTCGAATCAAATTTTGTGTAGTTAGGATTCCTTACTATATTTGCATTGCAATAATGCATTAACCTATAAAATCTTAAAAAATGAGTAAATCGATTTTTTATCACGCAGGGTGTTCAGTTTGCGTAAGTGCAGAACAGGACATCATTGACCTAGTCGGTGCAGAGAATATCGAAGTTGTAAACATTGCTGAAAACCGGGCAAGAATATCAGAGGCGGAAAAGGCAGGCGTTACATCTGTGCCTGCTTTGGTGACACCCCACGGCAATACGCTACATATCAACTTTGGCGCTTCCATAGCGGATGTAAAAGGATAAATTTTAACCTTAAAAGTTAGGATTCCTATCTTTTCGGGGTCCTAACACCTTAAAAACTTTAAAAAATGAAAAATCTATTTTTAGTTTCAACGTTAGTGCTCATAGGCACACTCAATTCCTGTGCTCAAGACAGCGCATACAAGAATGATGATTTCGCCATCGAAGACGTACGGGTAATCTACCAAGAAGATTTGGGAATTACAGTCTGGGAAATAGGTGTAAAGGGGACGGCAGGACGAACAACTCCCTCAAAAGCGGGACAGTTAGATGGTGCACCTGTTTTAGGTTACGTTTTCCCTACTAGTTTAAAACCGTCGGATGTCGGTTTTAACCAAACCGATGGTATTGTTGCCCTCGCGTTAACATCACATCCCGATTTTGACGACACACCATTATGGGATGAAAACAGTGACAAGAACTTTGACAACGATGGCATAATTTGGCACCCACATTGGGTAATACTTCACGATGATCAGCGTGTTCCCGGTGGACTCTCTGTCAAACAATTCAAGAAAGCCGATAAAACCGTTATCTTACCACCAACAAACCCAGGAATGCCTATGTACATGGATTCGCCCGGGTACCCGGTTACCACAAAAGCGGCAACGATAAAAGTGGTTGTTCCTACCTATCGTATCAACAATCGAACCGCTTTTAGCTTCGATGGGGTAACGGCCTTTATGAAAGTAAACACAAGCAAGAATCATTTGCCCATGTTGGGTGTATATGAAGTGTACAGTGTAGCGAGTGGCGATTTATCATTACCATACAACGTAAAGAAGCAGTAAGATGAAAATATCGGTTTGGGATACCTATGTAAGGAGAGAAGATGGAAAATTGATGCATTTTGACATCCTTGTACCAAGTGAGATTACGGACGAAGAAACCATTTTCGGGTTCGGGAGGCAATATCTTGAAACAAAACCATTCGTCACCAAACAATTGTCGGCCAAACAATGTAGATTTTGCCATATTGAACAAGCAACGGAAAAAATGATTTCTTCTATTAAGAAGAATGGATTTTTCTTGATCGAGATGGAAAATTGCCGATAAGTTAATTAGGATTACTAACTTAGTCCCGTCAGACGGCGGGACTTTTTCTATGAACAATAGTACTTTCAACCCAACACAACAACAAAAAGATATTTCGAGCAAAATCGTTGCAGGATTGGAACGGGTTTCCGAAGTATTTAAAATCTTGCTATGGGAAAAAGCCAAATTGTTTGGTTTAAGTCCCATACAAATTCAACTATTGATTTTTATTGCCTTTCACAAACAAGAACTTTGTAACGTAAGCCACCTTGCAAAAGAGTTTAACGTAACCAAACCGACAGTAAGTGATGCCATTAGGGTATTGCATAAAAAAGGAATGATTGAAAAAGACTTTTCATCATCGGATAACCGTAGTTATTTGATAACATTGACCGATTCGGGAAAGAAGTTGGTAGATGCGACCAATGATTTTGCAAGTCCGCTTAAAAAACAAATCGACACATTCGATGAGAACAAATTAGAAAGCCTATTTGCAACAATTAGTGAACTCATTTACAAACTGAACCGCAATGGGATATTGACCGTGCAACGGACTTGCTATGGTTGTACATTCTACCAAAAAAATAAAGCAACCGATTACTGCAACTTGCTTCAAAAGGAATTATTGACAAAAGAAATTCGGTTAGATTGCCCGGAATATGAGGAAAAGGCTGTTGGCTAACAACCCCATATCAGATTACAGCGGCAGTAAGCGCTAGGCATTTTCGACACTAACGCCGCAACGGCTAAGGCACTTTCCTCTCGAATGTTTGTAAGAGTCAAGGCAACAGATCAATCCCATCTTCTTATAAGGTCCTGTGACCAAACCAGTTTTATTCTTGATCAGACCGAAAACAAAAAAAGGATTTTAGTATATTTCTAGAGGATTGTATGCCCACGCCTACAAAGCCATCCCAGTTGTCTTACATAGCTCAATATTGCTATTCATTTGAAAAAATGATCAATAAAAACATCTTATTCATAATCACGGTGCTCCTGCTTTCTTGTCAGGATAAGCAACAGCAACTGAATCTTACGCAAGGTCTGCATATCTCAGATGTTACTATCATAACAACAGAAGATGGGAACTACGATACCTATATAGGTCATTTAGTGGTCGAGAAGGGTAAAATTATCTATGTAGACAAACAGAAACCAAGTATTAACGGAACCTTTAAAGAAATCAACGGGACAGGGAAGTTTCTAATACCGGGATTAATAGACAGCCATACCCATATCACAGAAGTGCAGGGCATGCTTTCCCATCATAGGGAAAAATATCCCGAATTGGCAGAAGCGTTTAACGAACAAATGCCCAGAAGTTATTTATACCATGGGTTTACCACGCTGATCAATCTCGGCGGAATATCAGAAAAACAAATTCTATTCTTTAATAATCAACCATTAAAACCTGATTTATACCATACCGGTAGGTCGGGTGCTTCCGTCGCGAACGGTTATCCTATGAATTTTGCGCCGGAACAGTACCGCTTTGAAGGAGCTCCAAATTTCGTCTATATAGAAAGTGAGGCCAAAAATATACCGAGCAAATTCAATCCTTCCGACCATACTCCCAAAGCCGTTGTAAAACGCATAAAAAAATCACAGGCCATAGCAGTAAAATCCTATTATGAGTCAGGTTTTAGAGGAATGCCAAAATTACCGGTACCCACAAAGGATATGATGAATGATTTGCTAAATGAGTCCCATGAAAACGGACTTCTTCTAACGGTGCACGGCAATTCACTTGAGGCGCATTCTTTTTTAGCCGAAGTAGGCGTGGATGTTATTGCGCACGGGCTATGGAACTGGGAAAAATATAAAGATGTGCCTCAGGATTCCCTGCCGGAGGAAATAAAAAGTGTATTGGATTTACACATACAGAAACAAATTGGCTACACTCCCACCCTAACGGTTATTGCCGGGGAAGAAGCCTTAGCAGATAGTGAGTTTCTGAAGAACCCTCAGTTAAAAAAGATAGTGCCCCAACAGTTGTTGGAATGGTACGGAACAGAAGAAGGCCAATGGTTTGCCAATGACCTTTTTGCAGACTATACAAGTGAAGAAGTATTTAAGATTTATGGAAATATACAGGCCCACGCGATGCTGGCCCTTAAATACTTGTCCGATAACGAAGGGCTTATTCTATTCGGTACGGATACCCCCTCTGCCCCGACCTATGGCAATCAACCCGGTCATAATGGCTATTGGGAATTAAAACTCATGAAAGAAGCAGGTGTTCCATTACCTAAAATACTATCATCGGCTACAATTAACAATGCCAGAGCCTTTCACTTGGATTCCATTGGTTCCTTGGCTATCGGAAAAAAGGCAAACATGATTCTCATGACAAAAAATCCATTGAAAGAAATAGAAGCCTATAATTCAATTGAAAAAGTAGTTGTAAACGGTGATGTGGTAGAAAGAGAAGAATTATCCGTACAATAAAGGCACTATGACCAAAGACATAAATAAACCATAGTTAGATACTGTTAAAAGGAACATCTAAAATTAGGGGCTATAATGAATCGAAAAACTTTTATTCAAAGCATTATAGGTATGGGAATAGTACCCTCTTTACTTATCGCAAAAACAGATAACATGCACAGAACATCCATTAAGCTTCTAAGACATGCAACCTTACTAATTGAATTAGGCGGCAAAAAACTACTTATAGACCCTATGTTATCTAAAAAGAGTGAAATGGAACCTGTTGGAAATTGTGGTAATGAAATTAGAATTCCAATGGTAGATTTACCAATTCCTGAATTGGAAGTGACCAAGATGCTATCAGAAATCGATGCGATTGTAATTACCCATTTGCACCGAGACCATTGGGATGAACCTGCACAAAGTTTAGTGGGCAAGAACAAACTTATTATCTGCTCACCGAATGACCAAGAAGCTTTAAAAGAACAGGGGTTTAAGAATATTCAACCGATCAAGAGCAATTTAAACTGGGAAGGAATACAGATTTACAGAACCGGCGGACAACATGGTACCGGAGCTATTGGAAAAAGCATGGGTGAGGTTGCAGGGTTTGTTTTCGCAAATAACCAAGATTCCATATACGTCGCAGGGGATACTATTTGGTGTGAAGAAGTAGAAAAAGCCCTGATCGACTTTAACCCTAAGGTCACAATTTTAAATGCGGGAGGTGCAAAATTCTTAACAGGGGATCCCATTACGATGACACCGAACGATATCGTAAAAGTCTATGAAAAACAGTCGAACTCAAAAATTATAGCCGTGCACATGGATACGGTGAACCATTGTTTTGTTACTAGAAAGGATCTGGCACAAGAGTTACAGAAAAAAGGGTTGCAATCCAAAATTCTGATTCCGATCGATGGAGAAGTAATTGAACTGTAGCAAAGAACTTGTCGATAGTGGCATCCATTTTAATCGCATTGATAAAAAAATCATTCTTATGAATAGTGAAGTAACAGCGATATTAACCAGTTTTGTGTTGTTTATAGTTTTTGGTGTACTCGTTATATGGCACAATGCCTCTAAAGCTAAAAAGAAAGCCAAAAAAAGAGCTTGAAAATTAGAACAACCAGGGTTTTAACCAAAGGGGTTCGGTTTTAGACCTTACAAAAACGAAATCAAGATTTGGAAGAACAAAAATGAACTATGGAAAAACACTTTGACCTTACGGATCGAGAATTTAAAAAGCAGTTCATCAACTGTGAACTACGTGCATCGGACTTTACACACGTAGCACACTTGCGACTGGCGTGGATATGTATTGACCAATACGGAATGGAACGAGCCGAGAAGAACATACAGGGCTATCTGCAAAAATTTGTAGAATTTGTCGGAGCAAAAGACAAGTACAATACCACTTTGACCATAGCCGCAATGAAAGCCGTTTATCATTTTAAGTTAAAATCCAAATCTGACAATTTCAAGGATTTTATTTGCGAGTTCCCTCGTTTGAGAACCAATTTTAAAGACCTGATGTCCTGTCATTATGGATTTGACATTTACAATTCGGAAAAAGCCAAAACAACATTTTTAGAACCGGATCTTATGCCGTTCAGATGAGATTTGCCCATACCAATATTGTCAGTACCGATTGGAAGAAACTCACCGAGTTCTACGTAAAAACGTTCAATTGCAAAATTGTTCCACCCATTAGAAGTCAAGCGGGGAAATGGCTTGATAAAGGAACTGGTCTAAAAAATGCTAAATTGGAAGGGGCACACCTTCTTTTGCCAGGTTACGGGGAATATGGACCGACGCTGGAAATTTACCAATACAAGAATATTGAAAATCAACAATGGATCCCACCAAACAAAAGAGGATTCGGACACATCGCCTTTGAAGTCGAGAATGTGGAGGTAACGCTTAAAAATTTGATGAACAACGGAGGCGTAAAATCAGGGGAAATCACCAAAAAGAAAGTCGGCGCAGTCGGAGAAATTACATTCGTCTATGCCCGCGACCCGGAAGGAAATTTAATCGAACTACAAAGTTGGAAATACATCCCGAACAAAAACCCAAGATGAGTTCATAAAGGTAAATCATAAAAGGTTCAAGCTTCTGAAAATTTAATTCCCAGTAAAACTTGGCGCCCTGCTAGTGACTGTGTGCCTTGCCCCTTGGACATTAGGCGTAATGAGAAAATTAGTATCTTGTTGCATATCTTTAAAATACAACAAGATGCCTATTAAAAACATCCTTTTTATCCTCGGGGCTTTTATGCTCCTTAGCAGTTTCGAACGAACTACGGCCATCGACGCCCCTAAAACAAAAAAGGGCATGGTCAAAGTAACGATTATGTATCCGAACGATGACGGAAAAACGTTCGACATGGACTATTATTCTACCAACCACATGCCCATGCTGGCCAACGTAATGGGCGACTCATTAAAATTCTATGAAATTGATAAGGGGATTTCTGGCAGAACACCGGATGAACCGATTCCCTATTTAGCTATTGGATACCTCTACTTTGACACCCTTTCGGCCTATCAAAATTCCTTCGGACCCAATGCAGAAAAAATTGTGGGCGATATTCCCAATTACACCAATATTCAGCCCGTTGTTCAAATCAGCGAGGTAATTCAATAGATACATCGATTAAAAAAAGGCGGCGTCCTGGAATACATATGATCGAACTACTCCCTACTTGGATCAATAGTGTGTTTGTACTCACTCTTTTGGGAACGCTAGTGCTGTTTCACTATGCCAACGGAAAGCCCAAAGTGCTCACTAGCATCATCGTTGCATGGTCTGTTTTTCAGGCTGTTTTGGCCTACACCGGATTTTACCAAGTAACCGATACGATGCCTCCAAGATTTATCTTGGTACTCCTTCCCGTCACCGTCTTTATCATCTATGGACTCTTTCCTAAACAACGTCGCCGAATCATTGCCCGCCGGAATACTAGGCTAAGTACTTTTTTACATACCATACGCATCCCCGTAGAAATTGTTTTGCTATACCTATATCTGCATCACGCCATTCCGGAGCTCATGACCTTCGAGGGGCGTAATTTTGATATCTTGGCAGGGCTCACTGCCCCGATAGTAGGATTTCTCTATTGGAAAGGTTGGCTTGCTAAAACAGTACTTTTGGGATGGAATGTAATGGGCGTGCTTTTGGTCTCTTTTATTCTCTTTAACGGAATTTTATCTGCCGAACTACCTTTTCAGCAATTTGCCTTTGACCAACCTAATAAGGGAATTACCTATTTTCCGTTTGTGTTGTTGCCCGCCACCATCGTTCCAATTGTTATGTACACGCATATCACCGATATTCTAAAACTGCGACAAGAAATCGCCGGTAGCAAAAAAAATCCCGGTACTTCTTCCAATTAATATATCAGTTGGTTACAACCGTATACCTATTTTGCCCTAAAAAAACGGGTAGATGTAATACTTTACAAAAGTACCCTACGTTAGGGTAAGACCAAAAGCTACTAAAATGGGATTATTTAAAAATCTATTTCGAAAAAAGGAAACAACCAGAAAACGAGAAGGCAATCCCGACGTATATGATTTGTCGGGAGAAGATGACCGAATGAATTGGGCCATGGAAAAAGCCCGTTTAACCCTGCATTATTTTGAACAATGTCTGGAAAGCCCAAAAACGGGGCAAGAATACTTTTCAATCAAAGCAAGAATCGAAGATAGCGGTAAAACTGAACACATTTGGCTTATAGAACCGGGGTTCGACGGCCAAGGGAATATTTTTGGTACCGTTGGCAATGAGCCTATTGACGTCAAAAACGTTTCGATCGATCAAAAAATAGGAATTACCGAAGACTTTGTTTCCGATTGGATGATCATTGAACAAGGAAGACTCATTGGCGGGTATACCATTAGGGCCATTCGAGATGGTCTTGCAGAAAGTCAATTAAACGATTTTGATCAAAGTCTGGGAGGCATGCATATCGACGAAGGTGAAGATTATTTTAATCCCGATCTAAAAACTCCAGAAGGCGCGATCCTATCCTTGGAAGAAGCATATGATGCCGATGATTTGGAAAAAGCGCTGTACTGCAAGGATTTTCATAAAGAAGCCGAATTGTTACTAAAAAAAACAGTTAAGATTGAAATAAACGAAGAAATCATCAGTAGCACCGCGGAAGCATTGCGACTCTCATTTATTCAAAGTCTACAAGAAAGTGGAATGCCGAAGTTTACAGGAATTAAAAGGGCCTTCCGAAGACAAGCTGTTTCAGAGGTACACTATATCATATCGGAAATCTGTTATCACCCCGATGGAGGTAAATCCGTGCAAAAACTCAACACCTATAAAATAGGCGACGAGTGGAAAGTACTCAGTCCGGAAAGCTAAACGCGAGTTCAACAATATGGGCTTAAGACTTTTCCAAATTAGGGAGATCGATGATGCCATAAACCATGACCGAAAATCTTCAAGAGAATGGGATGCCACCCCCTGTTTTACAAGCATTGATATAGCCCATACCTTTTTCCACAAACACCAATTTAGGCAAGGAATCCAGCTGACAAGTTATGCTGTCGACCCTACCGGCACCAAACCTACAGGCAAGTACAAGGATACATTGTTCCCTTAATTATTTGGGCCATATCGAATACAAAATTGCCAAAATCGATTTCGACCACCTCCGAGATGATTATTCAAATGTGGATGGTATAGCGTATCGACGTACCAATAGAAGAAAAAGCTAAAAGATTGCTTTTTAGGGATTAAAAATAACCGACACCATACTCAGAATTGTGGGCCGGCAACCAATCTTTTAGCACCATTGCCTTCTCAGCCCTATATGAACCCCTCCTGTTTAACCCGCTCTAAAAAGATTGTAAAGAAACCAGTATCTTTATAGGAATAGATAGATTTCCATGAATAGCACCCGTATTCTAAACAAGCCACCTAGACGACTTACGAAACCTCAGGTTTTCTCTTTTATACTCTCGGTATGTTTAACATTGGCCTCCATCGTAACGTTTGCTCAGGAAAATCCGCCGCCAAATGTTATTTTGATCATTACCGACGACCAAGGCTATGGCGACCTTGGTTATACGGGAAATCCACACATAATCACCCCTACCATCGATAAGCTGGCGTCTGAAAGCGTCCGATTCAACAACTTTTACGTGTCTCCCGTCTGTGCCCCTACCCGCTCGAGCCTTATGACAGGCAGGTACTCTTTGCGAACCGGTGTTCGGGATACATACAATGGCGGTGCTATTATGGCATCGGATGAAGTGACTATTGCCGAAATGTTGAAACAAGCCGATTACAAAACCGGAATTTTTGGCAAATGGCATCTAGGGGATAATTACCCCAGCAGACCCAGAGATCAAGGTTTTGATGAATCTGTGATCCATCTTTCGGGCGGTATGGGACAAGTGGGCGATATCACTACTTATTTCAAAGGAGATCGCAGCTACTTTGACCCCGTTCTTTGGCACAACGATAAAAAAGAGGCTTATACGGGCTATTGTTCAGATATTTTTACGGAGCAGGCCATCAATTTTATTGAGAAAAACAAAACCTCACCCTTTTTCTGCTACCTCTCCTTTAACGCACCGCACACCCCCTTACAGGTTCCGGATTCGTACTATCAACGCTATAAGGACATTGATCCCTCATCAGGTTTCCAGAACGACAGTCGCCCCTTTAAAAAGATGACAGAAAAAAACAAGGAGGAGGCTAGAAAGGTGTACGCGATGGTCACAAACATCGATGATAACCTGAATAAGCTCTTCAAACGGTTAGATGAGCTACAAATAGCAGATAATACAATCATCATTTTTATGACCGATAACGGCCCACAGCAAACACGATACATAGCCGGCATGCGAGGTTTAAAGGGAAATGTATACCAAGGAGGTGTGCGGGTGCCGTTCTACGTGAAATACCCATCATCTGCTGTAAAAGACACGACCATTGAGACGATGGCCGCCCATATTGATGTTTTACCTACACTTG
Organism: uncultured Flavobacteriaceae bacterium; assembly: GCA_947493175.1. GTDB lineage: Bacteria > Bacteroidota > Bacteroidia > Flavobacteriales > Flavobacteriaceae > Pelagihabitans. The sequence continues at coordinate 45,965 of CANLQD010000007.1, forward strand.
CAGAAATTTGTGGTGTTGAATTCCCCAAAAATAGGCAGATCGATGGTAAAAGCCTACTTCCGTTGATCAAAGGAAAAGCCATTGATTGGGCCGACAGGTCCCTATTTTTTTATTGGTCTAGAAGGTATCCCGAATTGTACTACAATATGGCTTTACAAAAGGGAGGTTACAAATTAGTAGGAAAGACCAACTACAATGCCCCGATCGAAGATTTTGAATTATTCAACCTAAAAATCGACCCCTACGAACAAAACAATATCTTACCGGAATACAAACCGATGGCGAAGCAATTGAAAGAAGCCCTCGATAGTATATACTCCGATTTGCGAACTTCTAAAAATCTGTTAGATCCACCCCGCATTCCCATCGGCAGTATCCATGAAAATCCGGTTATTCTAAATAGGAACGATGCAGGGGGCGAACGAGGTATGTGGGATCAAGAGGAGATATATGGCAAATGGGATGTGCGCATAGAGCAAGGGTACTACGACATCAAGTTTAAGTTTATAAGACCGGTGAAGGCGAATGGTAAAATGTATTTGGAAACCAATACCTTGGTACAGCAACTATTGAACGAACAGGAAGAGACCGATATGATCGAAATGAAAAGTGTTTTCTTTCCAAAAATGGAATGTGATCTGATTCCCTTTTATGCCGTAGATAGAAAAAGAATCTTTCCGCTTTGGGTTGAAATACAAAAAATCAGATAATCTACCTTGCAGCAAGAAGCACAGGAAATACTTGAACAAGCGATCAAACAACTTTATGCCGATATCGACAAAGCGTCGCTGAATTATTTATTAGGGCAAAGGAGATTCCGATTATGTCGGCACCCCTTTGAACATAAAAAATACGCTTGTCAAGGGCGCACATACAAGTCCACTTGAACAGCCAGAAGCAGTTTTGAAGTTGATCAACAAACTGTTTTTGTATTAATAGGGTTTGTAAACACTATGGGTTGGGCTGTATGCTACACGACCTTTAAATCCAATCTATCCAATGCACCAATGGTCTCATCTAAATCGGAATACGAGAGTGCATCGTTTAGAAAATAACTTTCAAAAGCACTGGGGGGCAGGTAAACGCCTTGTTCAAGCATCCCATGGAAATAGCGTTTAAAGGTAGCATTGTTCCCATTTGCGGCCGTTTTAAAATCAACGACGGGTTCCTCGGTAAAGTGTACGGAAATCATACTACCAAAGCGATTTATTCGATAAGGTATTCCCTTCTTTTTCAAAACATTGTCAAAGCCCTCCTGTAAATGGACCGTTTTCTCTTCAAGACTCTCGAAAATCTCTGGGCGCTCGTTCAACTCGGTCAGCATGGCGAGTCCAGCACTCATCGCCAACGGATTTCCACTCAGTGTCCCAGCTTGGTACACGGGCCCTTCTGGCGCCAAATGAGCCATAATCTCGGCACGGGCGGCAAAGGCTCCTACCGGGAGTCCGCCCCCGATGACCTTTCCAAAGGTTACTATATCCGCATCAATACCCAATACCTCTTGTGCTCCGCCTTTCGCCAATCGAAAACCGGTCATGACCTCATCAAAGATCAAAAGGATATTTTCAGCGGTACAGAGCGTTCGAAGTCCTTGCATAAACTCGTCGTTAGGGATAATGCAGCCCATATTGCCAGCAACAGGTTCTATAATGATTGCCGCGATTTCGCCTTGGTTCGCTTTGACCAATGTCTCGACACCTTCTAAGTCATTGTAGTCTGCCAACAGGGTATCCTTGGCGGTGCCTTGCGTTACACCCGGGCTGTTGGGACTGCCAAAAGTGACCGCTCCGCTCCCCGCTTGGATCAGGAACGAGTCGGAATGTCCGTGGTAACAACCCGCAAATTTGATAATCTTGTCTTTACCGGTATAGCCACGGGCCAGGCGCACTGCACTCATACAGGCTTCGGTACCACTGTTCACAAAACGGATCTTATCGATATTGGGCACCATCGAAACGGCGAGCTTTGCCAATTCGGTCTCAATTTCTGTAGGCATGCCGAACGAGGTACCTTTTTTCGCTTTTTCAATGACCGCATTTACAACTGGTTCGTGGGCATGTCCTAAAATCATTGGCCCCCAAGATGCGATGTAATCAATTAGGCGATTCCCATCTTCATCATAGAGATAGGCCCCTTTGGCCTCTTTTACAAAAATAGGATCGCCGCCAACGGCCTTAAATGCCCTTACGGGAGAGTTGACCCCACCAGGAATATAGTTTTTGGCTTCTGCAAATAGTGCACTACTACGTTGGTAAATCATAGACTTTCAAAGTATTTAGCTGTTCGTTTTAGGATACTATATGCAAGTGTGGATAAAAACAACACGATTGAAGACAGTGTCTATTATTTATTCACCCCAGCGGGACGCACCATTAGTTCCTGTCCTATCGAAATCGTATTGCCCTCCATGCGATTTAGCGTTTTTAGGTCTTCTACCGAGACACTATACCTTCGGGAAATAGAATAGAGTGTGTCTCCTTTTTTTACGACATAGGTGGTATTGGCCGAACCCGTATTTGCAGTGTCCTGTCCGTATCCCTGTCGTACCACTCCTCTGTCATATTGATATAATTGATGTCTTTCAATAAGGGAAATCAGTTTTTGTGGGTACCGCTTATCCGTCGCATACCCCGCCTGTTTTAATCCCTTTGCCCAGCGTTTGTAATCGTCACTATCCAACTCAAAAAGACTGGCATAGCGCGAACGACCAGAAAGAAAAATACTATGGTCGCGAAATGAATACATCGGGTGATTGTATTTTCGAAAGCACTCCCCTGCTTCGTCATCGTCATGGTAATCACGATCACCTTTCCAACCTTTGTGGCATTTGATACCGAAATGATTATTGGTTTTAAGGGCAAGTTCCCCTTTTCCAAAACCACTTTCCAATAATCCCTGTGCCAGGGTAATACTAGCGGGGATACCGTAAGCCTTCATCTCCATCTGGGCGATTTCGGCAAAAGTCTCAATATATTCTTGGATAGAGTTGATGGGAAATTTCACGAACTTACCGGTATCTTCCGGAAGGGAATAATAGCCATTGTCTTCGAAGACCTGCTTTTTAGAAGGTTTCGAAACGACCTGTTCCTTTTTCGTTTTTTTGGAATACGTGGTTCTTTTTTTGGCCTTGCAACCAATGAGCAACAACCCTAAAACAATGAACAATACCCCTCTTTGTATCATAAATCTAACTGTGGCAAATTTTTCTTTTTCAATACGGGGTTCATTCCCGCTATCCCCTGTAATCCTCCTGTGTGAATAGCCAAAATTTTGGTATCCGGCAGGAAGAAATCCTTCTTTACCAAATCAAGGATTCCGAAAAGCATCTTTCCCGTATACACGGGGTCCAAAGGAATTTGCGTGCGTTTTTTGAAATCATTGATAAAATTGATCAACGATTCATCAACCTTGGCATACCCACCAAAATGATATCCCGTTTGCAATTCCCAATTGGTTCTGTGCACAAATTTACGAATATCTTCCTTTAAAAAATCGCCCTTCAAAGCAGGAAAACCTAAAATATGCTGTCTGGTGTCTGCAGCATTGATGATACCGGACAGCGTTCCTCCGGTACCCACAGCGCAACAAATTACTTGGAATCGACGATCACCATCGCTCAGTATTTCTTCACAGCCTTTGACGGCCAGTGGATTGGTTCCCCCTTCCGGAATTAGATAGAAAGCGCCAAACTTCTCCTGAAGTCCCTTTAAAAAAGAGGCATTCGATCTTGCCCGGTATAACTCCCTCGAAATAAAATAAAAACGCATTCCCTGTTCATGTGCAAAGCACAGCGTCGGGTTGTTTTCCCAGTTATCTTCGAGTTCATCGCCCCGTACGACACCTATGCTTTTAAAGCCATTGGCCTTGGCCGCAAAGGCCGTCGCCGCAATGTGGTTCGAATAGGCGCCCCCGAAGGTCAAAAGGGTATCGACCTTGCGGTTTTTGGCCTCGATCAAGTTGTAGGTAAGTTTGCGAAATTTATTGCCTGAAACAAAGGGATGAATCAAATCTTCTCTCTTGATAGCGAGTTCAATACGTTTTTTGGATAAAAGCGGTAGGTATACCTGCTGGTTCGCTATCTTCACTTGAGGTGTCTAAGCCTTAAAGATATTTAATAAAACTGAACCACTTTCGTTCCTGCGGATATTGCAGGTTCTGTTCGTTGTAATACGCTTCACGTTCAAAACTGATATTTTGGTAACCGCGATAAAAATCGAGATAGAAAAGGGAGCGAAGCAGCCATTCTGTGATGTAGATAAGATAAAAGGGCACCACCAACAATTCGAGCTGCTGCTTCAGGTGAATTTTCTCATGATTGATCAATACGGTATCATCCTTTAAGGCATCATCCTTTAAAATAATAAAGGGCCATACAGAGAGACCGACGTAATTTCTATAGAAAAGATGTTTAAAAACCAATATCATAGTACAGCATTTAAACGGCCCAATTCAAAGATAATTGTAAAAAGAGCGCTTTGAATGAAAAGCGTATTTTCTTTCCAACAATTGTGCCTAAGGGACAAAATCCCGATAAATCCCTATAAAATGTACGTTTTACAAGTCCTATTTGGTCGTTATTAACACAAATCGATTAATTTTGGACATTGATTTAAAAAGCCAAGAAAGCCCTGTTTTCCGTTTTTTTGACCGAAGATTTCATAAGACCCTGTAACGAACAACTCGGTATTCGATGTTGTTATACCAAAACGTTACAAGCCTAAGCACTTTAAATGGCTATCAAAACATAAGCCGGTATGAAAAAAATAATTCCACTGGAAGAAGGGGATTTTTACTGGGCCGAAAACGGATATCGCGTTTTTACGGCACAGTACCATCTGAAAAGAGGGTACTGTTGCGAAAGCGGTTGTAGACATTGTCCCTACGGCTACGACCCCAAAACCAACTCACAATAAAAATCAGTGTTTTCGGCATGATTATTGATTCTAAAATTAAAGGAAAATGCAGCAATAACCCGTTAAAAAAATTGATATGAAGGCACTAAAGACTCTTGCAATACCGATGCTACTCGTTTTATTCTTAAGTTCTTGTACCTCTGTGAAGGTACTTGCCGACTATGATCGGGAAGCGAACTTCAATACCTATAAAACCTATGCCTTTTACAAAACGGGCATCGACAAGGCACAAATATCGGACTTAGATAAGAAACGCATTCTCAAGGCCATTGAGACCGAAATGTCTTCCCGAGGCTTTACCAAATCAGAAAATCCCGATATGTTGGTCAGTATCTTTACCAAAGAGCGTGAGCAAGTCGACGTCTACAATAACAACTTCGGTTGGGGCGGCTGGGGCGGCTGGGGCTGGGGTGCCGGTTGGGGCTGGGGCCCAGGTTGGGGCTGGGGTCCTGGATGGGGTGCTGGTTGGGGCGGCAGTCAAGTAAGCACGCGCACCGAGGGTTCACTTTATATTGATTTGGTCGATACCAAATCCAAATCGCTAGTATGGCAAGGAAGAGGCGTAGGAACATTGAACAATATCAAGAACATCGACAAAAAAGAAGAACGCATACGGGAATTCGTTTCCGAAATTATGAAAGCCTATCCGCCCGATGCGGTTGCGGTTAACTAAATTTTAGAGAAAATCCCTTCATTCAAAAGAAGGGATTTTTTTGGCAAATCAATGGTTTGTGGCTCATTTTAAATCATGGTGTTCTTTCTTCAAAAAAGAAGTATGCCGGATAAGGTTTCTTGTATCAAAAGATAGTGGGCCTTATTCCTTTTATTCAGGAAGCAATTTCTGCTGAAACTGTTAGGTTGTTAAAGAAGCACCAAATCGTGTAGCTACGGAATTTTAAAATTTCTTCATCCCTGAAATCGTTCTTTGTAATCCTTTATTTTTGAAGAAAGACTATCGCTAAGGCACAAAGAACATGTTAATTATTTCTTAAATATGTTGCATATACAACATAAAACACTACTTTAGCCTCATGAAATATCCATTGCAACATTGTATCGGGTTTAGGTTAAGACGTTTGTCTCGAATAGCCGATGGGCATATAAGAAAGTTTTTGGGAGACCATAAAATTACCGAAAACCAAATGACCATCCTGTTTACATTGCATGAACTGGGGAAGGTAGAGCAAGGAAAGATAGGTGAGGTTCTCCGTCTGGAGCGATCAACGATAAGCAGAAACATCAAACTCTTGGAAAAACAGTACCTCGTATTACGGACTGCCGAATATAGGCCAGAGGTAGAACTGACCGACAGCGGTATGGATTTGGTGAAGACAATCATCCCAGAGTGGGAAAAAGCTATGGATATGTTAGTAGAAAAATTGAACGTCGAGGGTATGGGCGGTCTCAAAAAATTAGAAAACAACCTGTTATAATTTTTTAATCTATATGTTGCATATACAACATGCGGATTAACACAATAATGCGATTTTTAAACACCTTGATTATGGACATCCGAACATTTTACGCAACAACCCTTTCGTTACTTTTGGCAACGGCCTGTCTTTCTCAAAGCGCGGTTGACATCTATGTAGCCGAAGGTCTGCAAAACAATAGGCAATACCTAAAAGAGCGACTCGATACCGATATCTCCAAAGAAGAACGCAATATTTCCAAGAGTCTGTTCTTGCCCGACGTATCATTCGATGCCAGTTATACCCTGGCAGATGGGGGACGTACCATTGACATTCCTATCGGTGATTTGTTCAATCCGGCCTACGCTACGCTGAACCAGCTAACAACATCCAATCAGTTTCCGACAGATTTAGCCAATGTTAGTGAACAACTGCTACCCAACAATTTTCACGATACCAAAATACGTATTACCCAGCCCCTGTTGAACTCGGATATTTACTATGGGTACAGAGCCAATAAGGCAAAAGTGTCTGTAAACGAGGCAAAAGAAGCCGCCTTTAAAAACCAGTTGGCCTTTCAAATACGCAAGGCCTACTATGACCACCTAAAACTGGTTGAAAAGCAGCATATTCTAGATAGTACACGCCTTGTACTAAAAGAACTGGTTCGTGTAAACGGAAAGTTTGTCAAATACGACGTGGCCACCAAAGATGCCCTTTACAATGCCGAAGCGCAACTTTATCGTATGGATGCCCAATTAGCAACGGTAAAAAAGGACCTAGCCGTATCCCGTAATTTTTTCAACTTTCTATTGAATAGAAACCTGGAATCTGAAATAGTTATTGAGCAGAACGTCACATTTAAGAAAACGGATTTCACCGTTTCAGAACTTAATGACAACGCTCTCAACAATCGAAGTGAATTGGAAAGTATCAAAAGTGGTATTGACGCAAGTGCGTATGAAATTAAACGTACTAGCGGATATCTGATCCCGGATATTGCCGCAGCCGCAGAATTCGGATATCAGGGATTCGGCTATGATTTTGATCAAAATCAGGACTACTACTTGCTAAGTCTTAATCTTACTTGGCCCATATTCAAAGGGGGCAGAAACAAAGCCAAGGTACGCATGGCAAAATTACAGAAAGAACAGCTCGAAACGGATTATTCCGAAATGGAAAACAGTATTCTTCTGGAGGCTTCTACCGGTTATTATGAGTACGAGGAGGCCTTGTCGGTACATACTGCACAACTATCACAGTTAAAAAGCGCCTCCGAAAATTTCAAGGTCGTAGCGGCTAAATACAGGCAGAGCCAAGCATTACTGGTAGAGTTTAACGAAGCTAGAACACAACTTACTACGGCACAACTAAATGAATCCATTGCCCGGCTGAACATCAACATAGCAGCGGCAAACTTAGATAGAATAACACAAAACAATAAATAACGATGAGAAAGACAGTATTGATTATACCTGTTCTACTTGTAGCTCTTTTTATAGGTTGCAAAAAAGAATATGTTAAAGAAACAAGCAAAAAAAATACCGACTACAAGCATGTAGCCGTGCAACCTTTGACAAACCTGACCGGCAAACAACCGGTCATCGCAACGGGTACACTTTTATCCAAAGAAGAAATAACACTTTCTTTTAAGATCGGTGGCATTGTGGCCAATCTAGCTGTTGAACAGGGCAACGCTATAAAAAATGGGCAACGCCTAGGAAACCTGAACCTTACCGAAATCAATGCGCAGGTCGTTGGCGCCCAGAAAGCCTATGACAAATCGGTACGTGACTTGGAACGGGCTACGAACCTGTACCGAGATACCGTGGGAACCTTGGAACAAAAGCAAAACGCCAAAACGGCCACCGCAATCGCAAATTCCAACCTGGATATTGCCCGTTTCAACCGGCGGTATGCGATACTAAATGCTCCCATAACGGGTAAGGTACTTGAGCGGTATGTTGAGGAGGGTGAACTGGTATCCCCAGGGCAACCCATTTATAAGATTGGTAGTTCCCATACGAACGGCTCGCAAATAGTAAAGTTGGGCTTGGCCGATAAGGATATTGTAAAAATAACCATGGGAGACAAAGCCCAGGTGATTTTTGATGCTTTTACGAAGGTTGAGTTTGCCGGAACGATTACCAAAATATCGGAATCTTCCAACCCCAAAACGGGACTCTTCGAAGTAGAGCTTACCCTGAGCGCCTTTGCGCCAGAACTCAAAAACGGATTTATAGGCAAAGTGGCCATCTTCCCTTCGAACGGGCTCCCATCATTAAAAATACCGATGAACGCACTCGTGGAAGGTAATGAAAAACAAGCCTCTATCTATTATACCCAGGACAATCATACCTTGACCAAGGCTCAAGTCGATGTTTTGGAAATAAAGGGGGATTACTTCACGGTTGCCCTCTCCCAACTTCCAAAAGATGCCCGAATCATTACCCGAGGGGCATCGTTCTTAAAGACTAACGATTCTATAAATATCATCCGATGAAACTACCCTATTTAGCACTTAAAAACCACCTTTTCGTCTTAACCACTGTCTTCTTACTGGTCTTTCTGGGTATTCGTTCCTTTAACACGATGCCACGCTCGGAAGACCCGTTCCTATCCTTGCCCAACTATACGGTAGTAGTGGTTTATCCCGGCACCAGTCCGGAAGATATGGAAGAATTGATTGTTGACCCCATTGAGGAAGTGGTGGAAGAACTGGACGCTATTACTGAAATCAAGACCGAAATTGCGAACGGTCTGGCCGTGTTACAGATCGAAGCGGAATTTGGTATCGATTACGATGAGAAATACGATGACATCGTATCGGAAATCAATAAGCTACGCAATGAGCTTCCTCAAGGTATTATTGAGCTAGACGTAGAGCAGTTTAAACCTGCAGACAGAGTGGTGGTCAATCAGTTTGCACTTGTTTCAGAAAATGGCCCCTATAATTTGCTGTATGATTATGCTGAAGATTTGGAGAGTGCGCTAGCGGTTTCGGATCTTGTCAATAAAGTTGAGATAGCCGCGAACCCGCAGGAAGAAATTCGCATTAGCCTAGACTTCCAGAAGATGGCGAGCTTGGGCATTCCCTTGAAAAAAGTTATCGGCACCTTACAAAATAATAATGCCAACGTACCCGGTGGCAATATCAAATCAGGTCATCTTGGGTTCAATCTCAAGTCTTCTGGTAGTTATGAGACTTTGGAAGAACTGAGGAATATGGCTATCGTTTCGGACAACGGTCAGATCCTATACCTTAAAAACATCGCTACGATAGGTTACGATTATGAAGATTTGCGATGGATAGGCAGGTTCAACGGCCAAAAGGCCATTTATGTTTCCGTCACCCAAAAGAAAGGGGGCAACATTCTTGAACTATCGGAAGAACTCGCAAGCATAACGGCTAATTTTAGTGACCAACTACCAAATACGATTCGCTTGGAAACCGCCTTTGAGCAAGCTCCGGCGGTAAAACTCCGAATCAACGATTTTATCTCCAATCTGTTTCAGGGGATTATTTTGGTGGGAATGATCATTCTTTTGTTCTTAGGATGGCGCCCGGCCCTCGTAATCATGGTGGTGATCCCATTGTCTATCTTGATTGCCGTAACCTTATTGGATTTTACCGACTATGCCCTTCAACAAATAAGCATCGCGGCATTGGTAATCGCTCTGGGGCTCTTGGTAGACAACGGTATTGTGGTCATCGAAAACATAGTACGCTTTAAAAAGGATGGATATTCCTTATTGGAAGCGGCCGCTAAAGGCACGGGAGAAGTAGGGTATGCCATAATCAGTTCTACGGTTACAACGGTCCTGGCCTTTGCCCCCCTTACTTTATTATCTAGCGGACCAGGGGAATTTTTACGCAGCCTGCCCCTAACGGTAATTTATGTACTAATAGCATCCCTGGCACTTGCATTGACCTTTACACCCATCTTGGCCAGCCGTTGGTTAAAAAAAGGAAAGTCCTCAAAAACCCCTGTAATATCAGAAAAACTGGCATTTTTTGTTGAAAAGCGATATAGCCCGTTACTGCATTTTTCCCTTCGCAATGGTTGGTTGGTGGTTACAGGCGGGGTCGTTGTACTGTTGTGCTCACTTTTGCTGTTTCCCAGTATTGGGGTAAGCTTTTTTCCGACGGCCGATAAACCCATGTTGCTTATTGATGTGGACCATTCCTATTCGAGCAATATTGAACATACCGATAAAACTCTGCGTTACATTGAATCCGTTCTTGATACGACCGATTTCGTTTCGCACTATACGACCAATGCCGGACATGGAAATCCGCAGGTCTATTACAATCGTATTCCGGAAGAATACAAAACATATCACGGCGAAGTACTGGTGAATTTTAAGGAATGGAACCCAGAGCTGTTCTACAAAACCCTCGGCAGGTTCAGAGCTGCATTTGCCGATTATCCCGATGCCCGTATTTCATTTCGGGAACTTAAGAACGGTGCCCCTTTTGAAGCACCGATCGAGATTTTGCTGATCGGAAAAGAACTCGATACCTTAAAACGAATTTCTTACGATATCGAAAAGATCGTAGCCGATGCAGAAGGCACTTTGGATGTTGACAATCCCTTAGCACTTGCCAAGACCGATATCAATATTAAAATAAACAGGGACAAAGCATCCTTGCTCAATGTTTCCCTATTGGATCTGGATCAAACAATCAGAGCAAGTCTGAACGGACTTGCGATAGATAATCTTCAGATAGACGGGGAGGATGAAGACTATCCGGTAATTGTTAGACTCCCCTTTGCCGACAGACCTTCCCTAGAAGATTTTGACAAGGTGTACATAGCAAGTAACACAGGTGCCCAAATTCCCCTTAACCAATTGGCACATATAGAATTTGAACAGGATTATGCCAAGATCAATCATTTCAATACAGAGCGCAACACCGCCATAACTGCTAATGTACTAGACCCGGACAACACAAAAATGTATACAGAAGCCATCATTCCAAAGTTGGAAAGCTACGATTGGCCCGAAGGTTATCGGTACTATATGGGTGGCGAGTATGAGACCCAGACGGAAAGCTTTGGCGATTTGGGAATACTGTTGCTTACAGCATTGATTCTTATTTTTGCGGTGCTTGTCTTGCAGTTCAGGTCTATTACGCAGCCTTTGATTATTTTTTCCGCCATACCATTGGCTATCAGCGGTTCGTTCATTGCACTTTTCTTATCCGGGTGGTCCTTTTCGTTCTTCGCTTTCGTAGGCTTTATTAGTCTGATCGGGATCGTCATAAACAACTCGATCATTCTTGTTGATTATACCAATCAGCTAATTGCTGAAGGGCAGGAAAAGATAAAAGCGATCCAAATAGCCGCCAAAAGAAGGTTTACACCTATTGTGCTTACTTCATTGACCACTATTTTAGGATTAATGCCCCTGACCTTTTCCGGCACATCCTTGTGGTCGCCCCTGGGCTGGACACTCATTGGCGGGATGGTTTCATCAACCTTGCTAACACTGCTGGTAGTGCCAGTATTGTACAAATGGTTAACGGTTATGAAAAGTGAGGAGGCCTGATTTCATTTTATGGAACTCAAGGTTTTATTTAAAAATTACACCAACCCATTAATTTATGTCGCTTTGATCTTTGGGTTTTGGGTTCCGTAGAAATACAATGAGTGCTTGTCGATCGTAATATCGAATACCTCCTCGATGGTCTTTTTGATAGCTTGGATACGCGGGTCGCAGAATTCCAGCACCTCTCCGGTATCGGTAAGGACGATATGGTCGTGCTGCTTATCGAAGTATGACTTTTCGTAACGTGCTTTTTTGCCCCCGAACCGGTGCTTGCGCACCAAGCCGCACTCAATCATCAAATCGATGTTGTTGTATAGAGTTGCACGGCTCACACGGTAGTTTTTGTTCTTCATTTGAATGTAAAGCTCATCCACATCGAAATGCTCCTCGGTTGCATATATCTCTTCAAGGATAGCATACCGTTCAGGGGTCTTTCGGTGCTTGTTTTCCTGCAAAAAATCGGTGAAGACCTTCTTTACGGTTTCAAGGCTGTTTGCCGTTTCCATTGTCACTGATCTTAAATTTATATCACAAAGTTTTCTCGATGGTAAAAGCCCCATCGTCAGATACTATAAAGGCCGACTGTTATAGGCCGGCCTTTAAACTCTTTATATAATCCATGCCTAAGCGCTCGCACTCTGTGGTGCCCATACGGCACACATCATACCTGGGGCCGCCTTGCTCGGGTTGGCGCAATCATCTTTTTCGAAGCGAAGGCACGAGGTACAATCTCTTTCACTGATCAGTCCGGCCTTCATATCAAAGCTATCGCAAGTGTAGTGACCATTTACTTTTACTCCATGCACTTTGCACTTATTGTCGCTCATAAAGTTGTCACAATTTGAACAGGTATTTCCTAATCGTATAGCCATTTTTATTTGTTTTAAAATTCACTTATAAATTTAAAAAAGACAACGAATAGAATCAATTTAAATAGTTGATTTTCAGTAATTTGTATTTAGATTGCTTTAAAATAAAATATGTCGATATAAATCATCCTGCAAGAAAGTGGAATGGGTCGTCTCGGAATGCCATGCCAATATCTTCGAAACGAACAAGAATACCGATTCTTATAATGCTGTCGTCGGTGTTGAAACAAAGGTGAGATATACTATAGTGATGAAAAAGTGTTCAAAGCATTGCCAATGCTTCTAGGTCCAGAAATAGGATTTCAGCTTGCCCAATACCATTTTGGAGTAGGTTATACTGCCTCTTTTCCTATGGTACTCAATGTTCGATTTTTCTAAAGTCCTTTGTGAAACGGTTTCGCCTCAGATAAGTTTAGTTCCATACAAGAGAGGCACCGGTTTTTTTAGATAAAAAACCATGATACCACATACCTTACCTATTGTAGGCTATCACAGAATTCAAAGGAAAACATATCGGCAAATACTTCCTAAATCAACGTATAAAAACTGTAGATCGCTACGGATCCATATCAAGCCTCTGCGGTAATTAGTTGTTCCTCGGCAACCGAAGGGTTATTTCGAGTTCCATAGAAATACAAAGAATGTTCATCTATTGTAACGTTGAACGTTTCTTCTATGGTTTCTTTGATCTTTTCAATTCTCGGGTCGCAGAATTCCAGCACCTCTCCCGTGTCCGTCAAAATGATATGGTCGTGTTTACTCCTGAAAAAGGACCTTTCATATTGGGCTACTTTGTTCCCGAACTGGTGTTTGCGCACCAAATGGCATTCCAACAAGAGTTCCATGGTATTGTACAAGGTAGCCCGACTTACCCTATAGTTCTTATTTTTCATTTGGACATAGAGTGAATCGATATCCAAATGTTTTTCAGATTCATAAATCTCTTGCAAGATGGCGTATCGCTCCGGTGTTTTACGATGTCCATTTTCTTCGAGAAAGGAAGTAAAAACCCCTTTGATTATATTAAAACTACTTTCACACGCCATAGTATTGTTTTTTCAAAATTAACTCAAAATAAACTTCTAGCTTAAAAACTCTTTGAATCAAAACTTTGCAGCATAATAATACACTTTATTTAGATTTAATAAAACAAAATAAATCACAAAAAAACAACCTTTATTTTAAATTAGTCTAAATAATAGCCAGGAAATTGAATTATTTGTTTAGTGCGTTTTTTCACCGCTCTATCATCTCCCAAAACGTTTCTAAGATTCGGTAACGCCTTTTAAGCTGTTCATCTTGTCGAACTACTCTGTTCGTAAGCTTTTTACGGGGTTTTGTTTTGCCGCTTTGTAACTATGCCAACTTACCGTTATGATGGTTATGAGCATCGTAATTACGCCGGCAATCAAGAACATCCACCAACGAATGCTAATTTTATAGGCAAAGGCCTCGAGCCATTTGTTTGCGGCCAGAAAAGCAAGGGGAGTTGCAAGAACAAAAGCGATGACCAGCCAACTCAAAAAATCCTTATTTAGTAGTAAGAGTATTTCGGATATTTTTGCCCCATTTACTTTTCGTATGCCAATTTCCTTAAACCGTCGTTGCGAAACCATTAACGACAAGCCAATTAATCCCATAGCACAAACGAAAACAGAGATGATGGCAAATAGGATGATCAAGTTTCTTTGTAGCAATTCGGTTTTATAGACGCTTTTATAAATGGTATCGACTTGCACATACTCCAATGGATATTTTGGAAATAGCTCTGACCATATCTTGGTCATGTTTTCTATGGCTTCTTTTCTTTGTTGTGGCTTATAAGCGACCACAATATTGCCCAACCAGCTATCGGCCCTTTTGAACAGGACCAGTGGTTCAACCTTTGTTTGTAATCCGGAAAGATGGAAATCTTCGACAACACCAATGATCTTTCCCCTTGGAATGGTTACGCCTTCAACTGGTGAAAGTATTGCGAAAGCCTTACCGAGCACTTTACCGGGGTCTTGAAACCCTAAGTAATTCATCGCAGTTTCGTTAATAACATACTCGCCTTTTTCCGTTTCATCAAGGTTGTCGCTGCTAAAATTTTCACCTCCTAAAAACGTTAGGTCAAATACATCGGCAAAGGAATAATCACATGCAAAAACCCCGATAGCATTCTCGTTTGATTGCATCTCCGGCTCATCTTGAATTACATAAGGAAACATATCGTGTGTCTCCCCTCCGGGAGCATCCATCATAGCAGAGACCGAAACAATGGCATTTTGTCTTAAAAGTTCGGACTTAAAAAGGCCAAAATCTTTCTGGATTTCGGAGTGTACAGAGGGTATGCAAACCACATTGCCCTTATCGGCACCCATTGAATTTTTTAGAGCGAAGCTGGTCTGTTCCGAAATTACGATAACACCCACCAATAAGATGATTGCCATTACAAATTGAGAAATTAGCATCAGCCTATGGCGATAAAAAGAGTTATTGCCCTTTAAAACCTCCCCTAAGGCAACCTTTTTAAAAAGTCTCTTCATAATAGGCTGCATGCCGGCCAAAACTCCAAAAAACCCGAAAAGTAACATGATGCCTAACGCAAACATTCCATTGCCCTGAAGAAGTTTGATTTGATAATGTTCAAAGATTATCGAATTCAACGGGATGCAGGCTACCAATACTATTACGATGGCACCCAAAACTGCAATGATACTTTCAATAAAGAAATAGTGAATCAGGATACGCCCAGATGATCCAAGTATCTGATTCAAGGTTAAAAATTTCCCTAGATAACCGGCCATCCCCAGACTTAAGTTCGTGAAGTTGCTAAGGGATATGAACAACAATATCAATGCGGCGACTGAAAACACATAGATACTGGCCATACTGCCGTTTGGTTCGATCTCGCGAAGCAGATTCGAATTCAAATGAATGTCCTGAATATTCATTAAGTGGGCATTTACCACAGATTCCTCGTTGTTTTCTTCCGAATAACGTTCGGTAAATTTTCGGGAAACTTTTTCTTCGACGCCAGTGGGGTCTGCCTTTTGGCCTAAAAGGAGATAAACGTAAGCCCAACCCCTTATTTTATGATGTCCCGGCATCACAAGCAAATTAGGGTGAAAGTGACTCCCCTGTGAAAAATCTTTAATGACACCATCTACGATCAAGTCTATTTTTTCCGTGTTAAAATGGCCTTCGGGCAACGAAAGGGTCTTACCAATGGGGTCTTCATCACCAAAGACTTTGAAGGCAAATGATTCTGAAATAACGGTGGAACCTGGATTGCCCAAAACAGTACTTCGGTCTCCTTTTAAGAACTTAGCATCGAATATTTCAAAAAAGGTATCATCGACGGCAAACGCCTGTTCTATGGAATAGTTCTGATTCTGTTTTAGTACCAGCCCATCTCGCAGCGGCATTAGTCTTACAAATTTTTCAATATCGACCACTTCATCCGACAGCTCGGGCAAAGACTCTGAATTAATGATGCGCGCAAAATGGTTGTTCTCTAGAAATGACTTACTGTTAAGAGTTAATCTAAAAATGAGATCGGCCTTTTTATGGAATGTATCATAGGCCATTTCGTTTTTCAGAAAAAGGGCAATGAACAAAATTCCACATAAGCCCAACGAAAGGCCGACTATTTTGATAAGATTTAAGAGAGGTCTTTTTTTGACATTTCTCAAGGCATATTTGATAAGCATATTACCTCTTTTTACTTCGTTTTTTTTAGGGATGGGTAGTTACCACTTTAGTTCAATAAAGTTGCACAAATAAACATTAAAAGTCATGAAATCAATATCTCAACAGGTTTGAATTGGGTACTAGTACCCCCATTATTCTCAATTTTTCATGTGTACATGCGAGCATGGAGGTATTAGTTGAAGGCAAAGTAGTTTCAGAGCCTGTTTAGGAATTCGTGATCGGAATTTTCAAACAGGCTCTCCATTTATGGAAAGTTAAAAAAGCGGAACCATTTAGACCATGATTCCATTGGGCAACAGCCGCAAAAAAAGGTTCGTTTTACGAAACTCTTTTTCTACTTCGATTTCATACTTCGTTCAAGCAGTCCTATAATTTCATTACGCTCTTCTTCGCTAAAATGTGAATATACGTCATTGTCCATGACTTCAAATCGTTTGTCCCACCTTCTCCAGACAAGCACTTTCAATAGTTTTAGACTCAATCTGTGACATTGCTTGTTCTCCTGCCGAGCAAGTTTTATAGAAGCTTCATACAATTGTTCATTATCTAAATCGCCATGCGCGGCAATACTTTTTTTTAGGTAGGCCAGCGCAGAATCTATTTCCTGGGTGTTCAGGAACTGCTCAAACGCCACATAATTCGACTGCGCCTCTTCAAAAACCGTCTTTGCTTGTAATCGCGCCTTTTCTTCGGTGGGTGATTCATATGTGATTCCGTGATAATAGGCATAGACCTCCACCGGTTCAACAAGTCCTATATCAAATCTTCTTTTATTTACATAAGCTGCATCTTTGATGGGGTATGGCGCTTGCTGTCCCATACTTGCCCCATAGGTTTGCTTTTGCCAGGTATCCCGTGCAATTCTGTCTTTCAATTCTGCATAGTGGTTCGGATCCATATCCTTTTCTTCAACCGCTTTTTTTATCAGCAAAAGACAGTCCTCCTTAAAAAATACATCGGGATGGTGTTGCGGAATTGCCCAACTGATTTTAGCCCCATCTTCTCCGACCAATCGATTTCCCGGCCAACCATGAATCGTAATGATACTATCTAATTTGTTCTTATTGATTTCCCAGCGACGTTCCACCGACTCGAACAACCGATCATAATCCTCGGAAGTGGCCGTGCTATCCAAAAGGGCACTGTATTTCTCATATTCGGACAAAGCTGCTTGATCCGCCGCCCACATACTCTCAAGTGTTACCAATAGCTTCGGATTCTCAATGCTATTTAGGTATGCCTTTCTTTTTTCCTCAGTTTTGGCAACAAGTGCCGCCCACCTTGTATCTTGTCTTAAAGAAGAAAAGCCTGGAATAGTGTTTAGCAAGTTCGTATCCCTTAGGCCCGTTTCTATGGCCTTTTCTATGGCCAAAAATGCTTTATCAGGTTCGTCATTTGGAGCATAGATGGTTGCACACACCAAATAATTCTCCCAGTTCTTTTTAGGCATACCCTCAGTGGCTTCGAATACTAGATCTGCCGATTGTGTATCCCGATTTTTATCGAAAGCCCTGTAGGCATCGATCAAAGCGATCGCCCATGGCGGATTTTCGAATATTTTCGAATCTTCCTTTTGGCCTTGACCATTCACCTTTGCCGATTCGCGACAACTACTCATAGATACCGACGCAAAGATTACCAGAAGGAACAGTGCACTTCTCAATTGATTGGTTCTCATGATTTCTATTTTCTACAATTCTTGTCAAAGAACCATCTTCAAAAAGATAAAAAATAGAATAGATTTTGCCCTTAGGATTACAATTTGACATACTCTTTTGGCAAAAAGCCGGTCATGCTTTTAAAGACCCGAGTAAAATGACTTTGATCTGAAAAACCGCAGATATAGGCTATCTCGGTCAAGGAATAACTTGATGCCTTTAGTTTTTCCATCGCCTTGTTCACTTTTAACCTTCTTGTATACTCTCCAAACGTGCACTGAAAAAAGGTTCGGAAATTTTTGGAAATGGTCGTAGGGTGTACATGTACAATATCGGACAGCTCCCGCAGCGAGACATTTTCGTCCCATCTGTCGTTCAGCACATCCCGTATCGTTAACATCCAGGACGAATGCATCTGCCTGTTTCCAGATTTAACCGAGTGTTCTAAAAAAGATAGAAATAACATCTTGATAGCATCATAGGACTGCCTATCATTCACAATCGCTTCGCTCATTAAATTGATGAAGGTAAGGTTGGGGTTATCGTTTCTTTTCGTAGCAAGCGCTACGTCTTGTTCCGTATAACCGTGCTTATTCAAAAAAGCAGGGTTTATTTCTAAGCTGATGTGTTTGGAAGGGAAGACTTCATATGTATTCTTGTGCTGCTCATAGGCATGGTAATAGTTCATACTGCCCCTGGTTCGCTTAATTTTTGCTCCCTTTCGATGTTCCAGGTTGCTACCATAAAGAACATAACTGATCATGGGTTTTTCATGTGCATGCCAGATACCGGTTTCGATCGGTTTTTCATAGGCTGTTATTCCTACCAAAAAATCATCAAAATCATATGCACAAGACCTAGGTGCTAAATAATGACCTCTTTCTAAGATAATACTATTCTTTTTTAGGTGTTGCATTCTTATTTTTTCATCAAAATGTTCTTTTTGTTTATTTCAAATTTTATGGCGTTTTTCTTTTTATAAAGCACCGTAAATGCGATTACCAGTACAATGGTTACTAATCGAAATACATTTGAATATATTCCGCCAAGCGCATTATCACTAACGGCAAACAACTCCCAAGATAGGTTCATAAGCATATGCAAAAAAATAGGTATCCAAATGTTGAATTTCCATTCTACATAAACCCATGCAAACAAAATACCGCCCAAAAAGGTAATCATAAAGATACCTAACAACTCTTTTAATTCATTACTTTGATATAAATGTAACATTCCAAAATAAAGTGCACCAAAAAACACGGAGGGAACAAATCCGAGGATGGTCTTTTTAAAAGGTAAGCCAAATAAAAACCCTCTATAGAATAGTTCCTCAAAGAAAGCGGCCGAAACGACCGATATTAAAATGGTATCAAGCGAAATTTCAGGATTAAAATCGAAAACAAAACTAAAGCCGACATACATAGGCAACGTGCAAACTAGAGCGAATAAGAAACCCCTAGATACCGATTTATCAAGTCCAAAGTTTTTAAAAAAATTGGATTTTCGACTAATCAAAAGGCCTCCCAAAAAAAGAGGTATACCGGAAATTGCATAGGTAATCATATGACTTATACCCAGTTGGTTCGTTAACTCAAAAAGCCATTTTCTAATAGATTTAAAATATAGATCATCAAGAACAAAATACATCCCGAACGATATGATGATAATTAAAAGCGCTTTGGTCGGATTCTTCATGTAGACTTGATTAACTGTTCTATTCCTACAGACGTTTATTTTTCAATAATGGTTGCCTGAATAGGCAACCATTATTGAATCGTTTTTTCAGGAAGTGTTCATGAGTCATCTCAGCTCTATAATAGCTAATGAATCAAATTGATGGAAGGAAAAGGAAACACTGCTTAGAAGGTTTGTTTTACTTGCGCCTATCTTTTTCAACCTGATGGATAGGCGACGTTTAAGCTACTTCAAGAACCATGCATTATGTAAAATAACTATACATAGTAATGTAAAAAAATTGGACGCATTGAGGAGTAGCCTTCAAGCACCATAATCATAACCAAATGACTTTAAAGCAATTGACAATTTGGAATAATTTTTGGTTTTCGTTGGTCCGTTTTACTGGCCTTAGTTCAATTTCAGTGTTGGCAACGGGCAGATTTTGCATATTCATCCATCAAAAGTAGTATCAATGATCGAGAACTATTTCAAAGTTGCCTGGAGGAACCTGATTCAAAAAAAATCGTATTCCCTGCTTAATTTAGGTGCGCTGGCTATTGGAATGGCCTGTAGCATCCTAATTCTACTATGGGTACAAAACGAGTTGAGCTATGATGAGTTTCATGAAAATTCTGACCATATGTATCGACTTACCTCGGATGCGGGAGGAGGTTTTCATGCGGCCGTTAGCCCTGCCGGAATGCGGGACGGATTACCCGATAATATGCCTGAAATCAAAGCCGTTGTACGATTGTTTCAACCAGAATCCGGTACCACACTACTTAATGTCGGTAACAAGCGGTTTGAGGAAAAGAGGGTTTTTTATACAGATCCCGATTTTCTGGAAATGTTCTCCTTCCCATTACTGAAGGGCAATTCTAAAACGGCTTTAAGTCAACCTGATGGTATATTGATTACCGAGACCACCGCTCGAAAATATTTTGGCGACCAAGACGCTGTCGGACAAATTATCCGCTTAAATAACAGCGAACGTTTTACGGTTACAGGTGTATTAGCAGATATCCCCATTAATTCTCACATACAGTTCGATGTCTTGCTGCCCATACAACATTTGGTAAAGTCCAGTGACTACCTATTTACCTATGTTTGGCAGAATTTTAATTTTTATTCCTATGTCCAACTCGATGAAAGCACGATTGAATCCATTCCAATCATCGAAGAAAAAATCAACCAAATATATACTTCCCACGTTTCGGATATGAACGTAGACTTTCATTTACAACCATTAGCCGATATTCATTTGCACTCCGACCTTCAGATAGATGTCTCCGACCGCGGAAATATTCAATATGTCAATATTTTCTTGGTAATCGCTTTCATCATATTGATCGTTGCATGCATCAATTTCATGAATCTGGCAACGGCCCGCTCAGCGCGTCGATCGAAAGAAGTAGGGCTTCGCAAAGTGGTAGGGGCAGGCCGTCAACAGCTCGTCATGCAGTTTTTAAGCGAATCGATGCTTATTTCCTTTCTTGCCCTTATTTTCGCAATCGGATTGGTTTTTCTGCTGCTCCCCACCTTTAATGAGATTACGGGCAAACAACTTGAAATTTCGCTGCTTGATATCAAGTTAGTAATCGGTTTAGCAATAATTGCCATGATTACCGGTCTTATTGCGGGTAGCTATCCGGCATTGTTCTTATCAAGCTTTAGACCGGTTAGTGTGTTGAAGGGAAAGCTAAAACTGGGGAACAGACATTCTTTGTTCCGCAACATACTTGTTATCTGTCAGTTTGCTGTTTCTCTCCTGCTTTTAGTGGGTACTGCCGTTATCTATACCCAATTGAATTTCATAAAGGACAAAAATCTGGGCTTTGAGCAGGAAAACCTGCTATATGTGACCATGACGGGTGATTTAGGGACCAAAAGAAAGGCGCTAGAAACAGCCTTGCAACAAAATCCCCTGACAGCCGAGTTCTCCATCGTCTCCGATCTACCGACCAACCTTGCTACCGGAAATATAGATATTCAATGGGATGGTAAGGACCCTGATATGCAAAAGGTGATACAGAGCATGCGGGTAGACGACTATTTTTTGGATGTTTTTAAAGTAAAGGTTCTAAATGGAAGAGGGTTTTCGAAAAACTTGGCCGCAGATAGTACCAATTATCTGATCAACGAAAAAGCGGCCAATCTTATGGGAATGAATATAGAGAATGCAGTAGGACAAAATCTAACATTCGCTGAAGAAAAGGGCAAAATTATCGGGGTGGTAAAGGACTTTAACTTCAGGCCACTTCAATATGGCATTGAACCACTTATCTTACGATGGAACAGGTTTGGTGGTTTCGCAGTGGTCCGTACCCAGGCGAGTGCCGTAGAGAGTACCATACACGCCCTAGAGCAAATATGTGCCGATTTGAATCCTGCATACCCACTGTCATATGGGTTTTTAAATAAGGATTTAGAAAATCAGTACCAAAGCGAACAACAAATGGGAACCATCTTTAACATATTTGCCGTGCTTGCCATCTTCATTTCCTGTTTGGGCCTCTACGGATTATCGGCCTTTATGGCCGAACAGCGCGTAAAGGAAATTGGCATTCGAAAGGTTTTGGGAGCAAGTGTTCTAGGGCTGGTCAATATGCTATCAAAAGATTTTTTGAAGCTCATTTTAATCGCACTGCTTATTGCCGTTCCCGTTGCTTGGTATGTTATGAATTTATGGCTTCAAAACTATGCGTATCATATCACCATTCAATGGTGGATGTTTGTATTCGCTGGTCTTGTAGTATTGTTCATAGCGGTATCTACGATAAGTTTTCAAACCATCAAAGCCGCCAACACTAGCCCGATAAAAAGCATACGAACGGAGTAGTCCCTATACATGATAAGGTTACTAAACGAAATGGGAAGTATGTGGTGATACCAACAAACATAGGTTTTATAAAAACGAACCCTTTCTAACGAACCACCCCAGGCAAAGCCATGAAGGTATTGGAAACAAGACCGCTTCGCTTGAAGAACAAGAATACAAAGCTTTCAGTATACCTTGTCCAAAGTTTTTAATCAACAGAATAGTCAAAGCCTTATAGCAACGTATTTGGCCATCATCATTCTATTCTGGTCTGGATGATTCCATTTTTAAAGACCTTATTTATTTTTAGTGTGTTACGAATAGTTTCCAAGGGGTTTTCATCCAACAGGACCATATCGGCAATTTTACCTTCTTCGATAGATCCCAAAGAGTTTTCTACGTGCAACATTTTAGCGGCATTAAGTGTCGCCATCGTTATAATTTTAAGGGGTTCGTAACCACCGATTTCCATCATCTCCATTTCTTCGTGCATACTGTAACCGGGGAAAACAAATGCGTTATAGGTATCCGTACCAATCACAATATTGCAACCTGCCTGCTCTAGCAGTTTTATATCCGCTATCTGGGGAATGGAAGTGTTTTCAACATCGGGATTGGCGATGCCCATAACATTTTCGATAAAATCGTTCACCTCGTTTGCCAATTGAAGACGGTCTGGGGTTATCTGCGCCTTTGTTTCCTTAGGATCGTATGCGATTGTGAGAGCAGGTTCATCAAGCCATTCGGGATGTAAGGGATACATAAACGATTTTCCAATTGATAGCGTGGTTACCCATGATATATTTCTTGCTCCCAACGATTTGATAACTTCCTTGTCCCTTTCCCATACGACGTCTACCCCAATGAAGTGGATAATATTCTGAACACCCGCTTTTTCTGCAATACGCACCTCCTCCATATCATCTACATGCGCAAAAACTTCTAAGTCATATTTTTTGGCCTCTTTGACGATCTTGGTCACAAACTCTTGTGGAATTCTTGGCACAAAGGGAGGATGTGGCCCATCTTCAATGGTTACTTTTATGCCTTGAATGGGGTTTTGGGCGACCCGTTTAACATAATCTTCGATTTGCAACGTATCTTCCAAAAGAAACACGGTTTTTTCATGTACCCATTGGTCACCCCCGTATGTCTTCACGGGGTGCCGCCCTTCCATGGTAAAGTGTTGGCTGGTATGGTAGACCCTGGGCGATGTTATGATAGTATCACTAGATAACTTTCGCATATGCGCAAAATGTTCATCACTGCAATGACCACATCCCGGCACCAAAATACCAGTGACCCCATAATGGATGAATTTTGGAAAATTCTCTTCGAGAGCCCCCGGGTGTGCATGGCCATCGATTAGACCGGGAATAAGATATTTTCCCGCTCCATCGATCATTTTGGAGGCGACTTCATTGCCCAGCTGTACGGAATCTATTTTAATGATCAAGGAGTCTTTGACAAAGACATTCATGTCTTCCTGCAATGTGTTTCCCGTTCCATCAATTAGGTTTACGTTTGAAATAACCAGATCGAATTCTACAACTTTCGCTTTTTTACAGGAGTAAGTAACCAGTATCGACACCAAAAGAACCATCAGTGGCACCTTGTTAAAAAGTGTTTTCATTTTGTAGTTTTTACTTTATGTTGGATTTATAAACTTTTCCTTCCTTCATAACAAATCCGACTTTTTCCAGAACGGTGACATCCTTCAACGGATTTCCTTTCACGGCAATGATATCGGCCCATTTGCCCGCTTCGATACTTCCAGTATTTTTTTCGATTCCTATCAATTCGGCTGCAACGATCGTAGCCGATCGTATGGCGTCGATTTCATCCATTCCGGCTTTGACCATCAGATTAAATTGTTCGGCATTCCGCCCATGTGGATAAACTCCTGAATCCGAACCAAACGCCATTTTTATGCCTTGGTTGTACGCTTTTAGAAAATTAGCGGTAAAACTTTGATACAATTCAGTATTGGTTTCACCTAATTTTTTATTGCTATAATCTTCCTTTTGTTCCAATAGGTCATAATGGGCGGCAAGCAGATCCATTACCAGATAGACACTGTGTTCTTTCATAAGTTCAATGGATTCGTCATCCATCAAACTACCGTGTTCAATAGAAGTCACCCCCGCCTTTATAGCATTCTTTATCCCGTCTGCACCATGGGCATGTGCAGCGACTTTTAAACCGTTTTTTCTCGCTTCATCAACCGCTGCCTTTATTTCTTCTATGGTATAGGAGGCCGCACCGGGTATTGACCCACTGGTACCGAAACCCCCAGTTGCGGTAAGTTTAATGAGATCGACTCCATATTTTATATGACGACGTACCTCTTTTCGCATCTCGTTTACCCCATCGGCAATTGCCGCCGGGTTTTCTTTTAATGCAAGGTGTGGGCCCATCCAACTTTCCCAATCGCCATGCCCACCTGTCATCGTTATGGCCGGGCCACTGACAAACATTCTTGGTCCTGGGATTATTTTTTTGTTGATTGCATCCCGCAAGGCGATATCACTATAAAAAACACCCCAAATGTCTCTTACCGTAGTAAAGCCTGCATAAAGCGTTTTTTTCGCATTAAGCGTTCCCATTATGCCGTAATTGGCCACAGGAAGTTCCCATTGATCTATGGATCTATCGTAAGAGTTTAATACCAAATGCGCGTGGCAGTCGATGAGTCCGGGGAGAATGGTATACTCTGATAAATCGAGTACGTCTGTGTATTTATCCCTTTCGCTGCCTTTTTCGATTTTTACGATTTTAGTGCCTTCTATGACCACAAGGACATCCTTGATGACCTCCCCCTTTGCGACGTCGACCATCGCCCTCGCCCAAACTGCTTTCGTAGAGACCGGCCCGGAAGGGGTGGTCTGTTGCGAAAACATTTGTGCACTCAATAAAATGATAAATGGTAGAATGTAAAATCTGCTATAGTACCCCATCTATATTAAGAATTTCTAGAAGTTTAATTCTTCGGGGGAGGCACCTATCCTATATTCATCTATCAAAAGGTAGTGATTTAGACCTTATTTCCGCGGTATATTTTATGTATGGTTGCCTAGCGTGTATAAATGGTTATTTTTAGGCTCCTTGGAGAACAGCAACAGACTACCTATTTTATACAGCCCTCATCTTATTTCCTCGTTTTTCATGGGTTACCTCTGCAAGACCAAGGGCCTCCATTAGTGGTGGTATATACATGCCAAATCGACCTCTGAATCCTTTTTTGAGTCCGTACCAACCGCCCACGGGATTGTCTAAAGACCTACCCCAGTGTTCAACAGTGTCGGGTTTTGTTTCTACTTTTTCATCTTTACTGGCAAGTTCCATCCAATCCCCGCGCTTTTTAAGCATTTCATGCAAGTCTTTTATGCAACGGAGGTCGTAGTGTAGAATGGTCTTTTTAACAGTACATACCAAAATCTCTTGTCCGTCTTTTTCAGCAACATGTATCGTGTATTCAGAGGATAAGGGCGGTGTCTTTAATTTCATAGGATTATCCGCCGTTCCTATTGTTTGGGCATAATTCATAATTTGTCGCTATTTATGTTTCGATACTTCTCGTTCCAAATCCCCTACAAACTTTTCAAATGATTCGTCGAATTCGGGAATCATTCTCGCAAAAAAAGGAAAAAAGGGGCCTCCAATCGTTTCAGTCATTTTAAATAGAGTGCCTTTTCCCTCGGGTTTCAAAAGAAAAGTTCTTTTTCCCATGGCATCGCCCCAAACCAATTTCTTTTCGGGCTCCATTTCCTTGACCTTTAGCGTAAAAGTTCTTTTCTCGTCCAAATGACTTTTTAGGTTTATGGTACTCCCCTTTTCTATCAGGCCTTGAAAATACGTCACAGTGCTGTTCCAGAGTGGGTAGTCCTCACCATTCACAAGTACTATCCGTATTACGCGGGGTTCTGCATTCACATATTTAAAAATTGTTGTGGTTCTGCTAACTATTTTTTTACGGTAACGGCCTTGCCATCATTTTTAAGTTTCATAATGCAATTAGATTGAACAAACGAACCGAAAGTACAATTTGGATCGACGAGGCTCAACCATAATCAGTATCAAAACCATCGTTGAGACTTATTAGGTGTACGCTCCAATCTATTTTTTCCATCTACAGTTATCAAAACAAGCAGGAGTGCGGTGTTCGAAACTTAAAATTGTCATTTGCATACCCATACGTTTTAAAATACAACTGTATCAAATTAATGATCTTTCAAATTGAATTTCTTAAAATCCGGCAGCGGTTACTTCAGGTATGACCACCAATAGATCATAGCCTTTCAAAACCCGTTGCAAGGTCATATCTTCAACTGAATGTTTTTGCTCTACCAAATCTTTTCGAAGCATTCTTAAATCATATACTTTCCACGCTCCTTCTTCCGTATTCAAAAAGGGAGAAAGACTTTTCAACGGCCATGAGCCAGTATCGACGGGTCTTGGCGGAAATTTCTTAAAAGGTGCGCCGACCTTGCCTTTTTGACCTATCACCATTATGTGCAAGGCTTTTTTATCATTTGCATCTGAAATGTTGTGTACCAAGTTTCCGATATCGAAGACCGATAACAGGCTTTCCCCCTTTGCCATGTGATTGGCTCCGTACTTAAAGAGGTTTCTTTGGTCTTTCCATATATCATAATCCTGCATAAGATGATGTTTGAGCAACTTCACTCGTTTTTCATGTCCTTTTGGACCACTGGTATAAATAGCGACCGATTTGAGAAGGGCTTTGAGAATTTCATGCTCTTGGTTTGATAATGTCATTTGTTGCAGTGCTTCAATTTTTTCACTGAACTCCGGAGTAACCAGATACATCGGGTTTTCGGGATTCTCTAAAAACCTGTTTAAGTGCAATTCCGATTTAGCACATATTTCCCGGTATAGTAGCTGAGCCTTTTTGTTTGCGGTCTCCCTGATCAGTTCTTGAAAAATTAACCGGTCGGCATACATTGCTATTTGATCCGACCCCAAAATGTTGGTTCCCGATCGCACAACATCTTTCAGCAAATCATATTCCGGAGCCAATGCATAGAAAGAAAACAGGTCTTTGTATTTTTCATTAAAAGCGGTTCTTTCGGTTTCCGACAATTCGGTTATGGCGTTTTTAATAATCCCTGCACTGTAGGGATCCACCTCGATATAAAAATTGTCAAAATCCTGCGCTTTTGAAATATTTTTGACGAACAGGGGTATTTCATTTGTAAAGTGCTCTTCCCCAATCAGGATATTGTCGTTTTGCCTTACTTCATTTATGATAACATCCCAGCCTTGGCCACGAAAAGCTTCTTCTTTCAATACAAAGGTATGGGCATATTTTTCCAAAATTTCTTCCAAAAGGCTATTTTGCGCCAGCCCAGTATTTACGGTGAAAGAAATAAGAAGGGCAATGGCTTGTCTAACGGTCATAATTTTTCTTTAATTGGTTTTTGTTTTTTACATCCGTTCTCGCCCGTCATTTTCGTCATAGCCTATGATGAGCACTTTTTGGAAAAAGGCATACTCAGGGCCAAATGGCATCTAGCTGTTTAAAGAACCCCAGGCGCATACAGGGCCGGTGGCACCTAGCGTTTATTGGTTTCATAAGCTATATTAACAAAAGTCTTTTACAATACTCTCTCTCTATGCGATTACAAGGGTCTCATTCCTAGTTTTGAGACTTTCTTTACCTTTAACAACTTGCCTTGGTTGTAACAACTTGATTTTTGTTTTGTCTTTGTTGAAGAACAGGTTTTCTTGCTAAATTTAGATTTCAAAAATGAAGTCGTGCTTTTAATTTTTAGGTAAATGAATGCCAATTTTCCCGATTTAGTAGTCAATGGTCTTCTTATTTGTCTGTACTCGCAATTGATACTTTTAGGAATCATCACTATTCTTAACAGAAGTACCAGAAGTATTGTTTTGGGAACAATGTGCTGTCTTTTATCCCTGTCGTTCATCTATACGATTTACTGGCCATCACTTAATTCCAACCTAGTATTTAATCTGTTATTAGGGGGGTTCAAACATATGTTCCTGCCTTCACTTATTTATTTGTATTTGGCCTTATTACTAAAAAATGAAGATCATAGAAGAACACTTTGGATGAATTTACTTCCGCCAGCTATCGTACACACCGTATACCTTATCACCAAATTCGGTTTTGACGATTTTTACAATACCCATACTTCTGCCCTTGTAGGAATTGTGAACTCATTTATATTCTTTTCGTATGGCCATTACTTTTTGAAGGGCCTACCCTTACTAAAAAAACTAAAGCCTATTTTGTTGACAAGAATTCACCGGCGTTACAAAGTCTTTTTTTTCGTATTGTCTTTTTACGGGGTGCTTCTGGTTGCTGAATCTTTATTGCCCTTTATGATGGGCAGGGAGAATTTCTTACTAACATTCTCTTTTTTATCCAATGATTTTTACATTACGCTGGCCGTACTAATTAATTTAGGCACCCTGTTCTTTTTGATCGTTGAATCGCCTAAGCTTAAGCCAATGTTGTTCGGAAATAACATTTACACCGGCTTTGACAGCATTTCAAACGAAGACGATATACAAAATTTCATATCAGCGTATTTTGATGAAAAAAAAGCATTCATATCGGCCGATTTTAATATCAAGGAGTGCCTTAAAAAGGCGAAAATTAATGAACGGGAGTTCAAGCTATTTTTAAAAAAGGAGTATCATCAAACCATCATCGAGTTTATTAATTCGTATCGGATCAATGAGTTTAAGTGCATCGTAACATTGGATGAAAACTCCAAGTATAGTTTGATCGGGGTCGCCAACAAGGTCGGTTTTAATTCCAAAGCTACTTTTTATCGAAATTTCAAAGCTGCAGAAGGTATAACCCCCAAACAATATTGGGATGGGTTGAAGAAAATAAAACTGTCCCAGTAACGTTCAGCGGTTTATGCTATATAACTAAGTACCAAAGATTTAAAGTTGAAAGATCCATAAAGGCAAAACCTATAAATGGTATCGTTTTTTTAGATTTTAGCTGAAACCGAAAAAGGTGTCAATTCTGATGTAAGGAATCCTAGGCAATCATCTTCAATTGATTGGATGTCAACAACCAGATTTCCCTGTTGTTCCATAAGATCGGCATCATCGGATGGGTTGCATAGCCCTATGGAAAACAACCCTGTAAAAAAGATAGTCTTTCCCTTAACTTGTAAATTTGAACCAATTTTAAATAGGTAGTTGTTACAAAATATTTTTCGAAAGTCTCAACCTAGAGATTGAGACCAAAACATCTCCGTTAATTAGATATATCTTCTTGTTCAGAGCTAATAAGTTCCCAAGCCCAATCTATAATTTGCGAACTGATTTTATCTTCCCAGCTGCCAGGTTGAAAGTTAAAACTGCTCTCATAATCAGGGTGAATTGTGCTCCAATGATCAAGGTTTTTGTATTTGTAAAGCAGGTGGTTTTCATGTTTATTACTCTTTAACACCGATATGATCATGTCATTGTCGTGTTCTGTCATGATCCAATCGTTCGTACCCCAGCGAATACGAACGGGAACGTCGATATTTTCCCAGTATTTGGCGAAGTTGAAGTCTTGCACTTGATGATAGTAATTCATAGGCCTGCCATACATATGGTTCAACCCTTGACGATGGTATTTTGTATAGGTGGGATTGTCCTTTAGGATATCTTCAAAACTTCTCTTTTTTATCAACATCTCGTAGTATAACGGAATGTATATCGTATTCATTAGTTCGTAGATTTCTTCCTGTGATTTGCCCTCGATTCCCAGAATTCTCCTTTCGATCTCTAGCATATGCTCGTACCAGGATTTGAAAAAAGTACCATCCGAAATCACAGCTGCCAAATCATACTTATTGGCCAAATAAGGGGCCAAGGCACTGCCCATACTATTGCCGTAAACGATTATTTTCGATGCATCTACATAGGGCTTGGACTTTAATGCTTCAACAGCTGATTCATAGCCGTTCAATTCGGTGAGAAAATCGGTTGTACCGCAATCACCTTCGCTATCGCCCACACCCGGCTTTTCAATGCGGTAAAGAACCATATTCGATTTCTCTGCCAGATCCTGTATTAATTGCACCCAGTTATTACTCCTTTCGGAATACTTTTCAACGGAAGAACAACTTAACCCTTGTATGAGGATAATGGCGGGATTTTTCTGGGACTCCTTTCCTTTAGGAATGGTGATTATGGCACGCTGTCTAATTCCAAAATCACTGACCACGGTTTCGTACAAGGTTTCAATATTTGCATTTTGTTCTCGGGGCAATGCCTTTAAACGCACCTTCTTGGTAATGAGTATACCGTTCCGTTTTACCCGTATTTTAGTATCAGCCACAGCGCTTAAACTATAGGTTATCGCGCTCCAATCTTCTTGCGTTAAAACAGTTCTATCATTAACGGACACAATTAAATCGCCCGCCTTAAAACCACTTTTTTCCAATGGGGTGCCGTTTACGATTTCTTTAATCTCTGCGCCAGGAGATACATTGTCTGGCCAAGAAATTTTGGAAAGAAACGAAGCCCTCCGTTCTAATTCTTGGGAAAACCCTAGCATGAAAATGAAAAGAGATATGAAAAGGGGAATTATTTTTTGCATAATGGTATCGTTTAAGTTTTTCTCAAAACTAGTATTGATACCCTTTTGCCATTAAAATCTATACGAACATGGCTGATTTTTATACGAAATTTGAATAAAGCAAGACATCCAACTATGAAATTTACCGAACAAAGCAAAATGTTGACCATCCATTCCGTTTTTTGGGTCATCTATTATGTATGTTTCGGTTTTGTATGGGCCAAAAATGGGGATTATCGATCTTCGTTTTTTCTAGAGTTCGTACTAGTACCTATGCGCATGTTCTGCGTATATTTCACCGTACTCTTTCTACTTCCTCAATTCCTGCTAAAAAAGAAGTTCTTAGAATTTATATCGATATACCTTGCTATACTGATTCTTTCAAGTTGTGTTCAAAAAGTGTTTATCCACTTCTTCATTGATGGTGCCGAATATTGGAACCTTAATGAGATTTTTGAGTTCAATTCCCTTTTAAGGCTGGTAATATTGATTAATTCTACCGTCTTGTTTGCTGTATCCATTTATATACTGAAAAATTATTTTCAACTAAAGAAGATACATGATTTATGGGCGATGAGCGAACCAAGGACGTTGCAACTGAAATCCAACAAAAGAACATATAACATTACCGAAGATAAAATAGCAAATATTGAAGGTTTGGGAAATTACGTAACCTACTACCTCAACGATAACAGTACCATTGTGGTTTATGGCAGCCTCAAAGAAACCTTCAATAATTTATCGGAACGTTTCGTTAGGGTTCATAAATCCCATATAATCAACAAGAATTCAATCAAATCTTACAGCAAGGACAATATTGAATTATTAACCGGCGTGTTGATTCCTATTGGTAGTTCTATACAGCTCGATTTTGACCTTTTGAAGAAATAAAATAGGGGGTCGCTCAACTAGTGTCAAATCACCAGTTTGGCTTTAGGAAAGACATAACGCTTCTTTTCGAATCTGCCTTTTTCGCTCATTATTTAAAGCAACGGAAAACTAGTGGTATGCTTGGGTTCGTTCAGTACAAAAGCACTCTTCACGGTACCAATGTGGGGCAAAGAGGCAACCTTATCCTTTGAGAATTGGAAATAGGCATCCAAATCTTTCACGATGATCTTTAAAAGAAAATCGAATTCCCCACCTACCACATAACATTCGACCACTTCAGGATACTGTTTGATACTATGGGCAAATGCATCCATCATTTTACCTTTTTGAGCTTCTAGGGAAACAAAGCTAAAAACAGTGATGGCACTTTCAATCTTGGTCCTGTCCAACAACGCTACATATTTTTTAATGAACCCTTCTTTTTCCATCCGTCGAATACGCTCGTAGATAGGGGTTTTGGTCATATGTAAACGTTCTGCTATTTCCTTGATATTCATTTTGGCATCCGTTTCCAAAAGCTTCAAGATGCCACGGTCTATGTGGTCTAATTTGAGCGATGTCATTTTTCCTGATTCCATATCCTTATTGGTCTAAAAATATATTTTTTCCTTCAAAAATTACTTTAACAGGAACTTTTACTTATAAAATTCAAAATTACCACTTTTTATTCCATTTTTTATAACTTTAATAGAAAATTGATTCGAGTGGATTATTATTTAGCACAGATCAACATCTCAAGGTTCAAGGCTCCTTTAGGTGATGGTTCCATGAAAGAATTTGTGGATTTCTTGGAACCGGTCAACAAGCTGGCCGAAGAAAGCGACGGCTTCGTATGGCGGTTAAAAGATGATGACGGATTACCCTCTTCGTACCTTCCTTCCTCTTTTGACGATGATGAGATGATGGCAATGAACATGAGTGTTTGGGAAGATATGAAGTCGTTTAAAAACTTTGTCTACAGCACGGCACACAGCTACTTTTTAAAGAACAAAAAAAAGTGGTTCGAACCCATCGGGAAACCCCATTTCGTTATGTGGTGGGTTGCCAAAGACGAAATTCCCACAGCGCAAGAAGGCAAAAAAAGACTCGATCTGTATGAGCAAAACGGTCCCTCGGCCGAAGCCTTTACTTTTAGCACAGTATTCGATGCACAGGGCATCCCTGTTGTATAAGTGTAAAACCAAAGCAAATGGAACAGGCATACGAAAGCAATCCCATTCTCGATAAACTGCCCGAACATCTAAAGCAGTATATTAAACCCCAGGATTATGAAAATTACACTGCCATTGATCAAGCGGTATGGCGCTATGTAATGCGAAAGAACGTCGACTATCTGAGTAAGGTCGCGCATCGTTCCTATGTCGAGGGACTTCAAAAAACCGGTATCGCCATCGACCATATTCCGAACATGTACGGGATGAACCGTATTTTAAAGGAAATCGGTTGGGCGGCCGTAGCGGTAGATGGGTTTATTCCTCCGGCAGCCTTTATGGAATTCCAAGCCTATAATGTACTGGTCATCGCTTCGGATATTCGACAACTCGAGAACATCGAGTACACCCCGGCGCCTGACATTATTCATGAAGGTGCTGGTCATGCCCCCATCATTGCCAATCCAGAATATGCGGAATACCTACGGCGGTTTGGAGAAATTGGTTGTAAAGCCATTTCAAGCGCCAAGGATTTTGAGCTCTATGAAGCCGTTCGGCACCTATCTATCGTTAAAGAAGCCAAAGGAACACCGCAACAGGCTATTGAAACGGCCGAAAAACATATCGAGGAACTACAACAGAATATGGGCGAACCGAGCGAGATGGCCTTGATCCGAAATTTGCATTGGTGGACGGTAGAATATGGTCTCATCGGTACGGTAGACGCCCCAAAGATATATGGGGCGGGACTCCTTTCCTCCATCGGCGAAAGTGCGTGGTGCATGACCGATCAGGTAAAAAAGATCCCTTATTCGATGAAGGCGGCAACCACTGCTTTCGACATCACACAACCACAGCCCCAACTCTTCGTTACCCCCGATTTTGCCTTTCTAAGTCAGGTGCTCGAAGAATTTGCCAATACCATGGCATTGCGTAAAGGCGGTTTGGATGGCTTACAAAAACTTATTGATTCCAAGGAATTGGGTACAATCGAGCTTAGTACCGGCCTTCAGATTTCCGGTAATTTCAAACAAGTAATCGCATTCGACAGAAAACCGGTCTTCATTCAAACGGAGGGGCCTACAGCACTCTCCTATCGCGAAAAAGAACTGGTCGGTCATGGGATAGAAACTCATTATGATGGTTTCGGATCCCCTCTGGGAAGGTTAAAAGGTATTAATCTGGCCATTGAGGATATGAGCCCAAGGGATTTAAAGGCCTATAACATTTACGAGGGGCAAACAATATCATTAGAATTTGAAGGAAAGATTAAAATAACCGGTGAGATCATTACCGGCACCCGCAACCTTAGAGGTGAAATTATCTTAATTACCTTTAAGAACTGCAAAGTAACCCATCAAGACAATACACTTTTCGAATCAAAAGAGCGTCTTTACAATATGGCAGTTGGTGAACACATTGTCTCCGCTTTTAATGGCCCGGCCGACACCCATAGTTTTGATTTGGTATCACACACGATTTCAACGACCACGATTCAGCCACCACTTTCCGAGGAGCAACGAAAATTGGAGCAGTATTACCAACAAGTACGTGAGTTTCGGGACGGAACCAATACCACCATTTCACGGCACAAGGTGTTCGAGGAAATCAAAACAGCTTATCCAGATGATTGGTTGCTATCGGTCGAATTATATGAGCTGGCCAAAAATAATGGTGATACGGATTTCACCGAAGAAATTACTGTTCATCTGGAGCACGTAAAACAAAACAATCCCAAAGTCGGGCATTTGATAGATGATGGGTTGCTCCTGGTCGATAAAAGTTTAGTATCTTAGAAAGATAGCTTTAGGCATGCTAACGAACCTGGGGAGCAATGAAATGCACACTTTTTTTAATAGTTCTAATGAACATGGTTCAATCGCTGTTCGCACAATTCGAACCTAACTATGATGAAAGCAAGGTACCCTTATTCGAAGCACCCGACCCCCTGATTTCTTTTAAAGGGGAACAAATATCGGATTCGTTAGCGTGGGAAAAAAAAAGAAGACCAGAGCTGCTCCGTTTCTTTGAGCAAAAGGTCTACGGAGAGGTCCCCGAAACCTTGGATGCGTTTTCGTTCAAATTGTTGGAACAAAGTGACGAGGCCTATGAAGGGAAGGCACGACGCAAGCAAATCGAGATATCTCTTAGGAAAAACAATAGCGTGTTGACTTTTACCCTTCTGCTTTATCTGCCAAAAGGAAAAATCAACGCACCTGTTTTTTTAGGGTATAATTTTCATGGAAACCATACCGTAACTGCAGACCTGCAGGTACATATTCCAACGGCATGGAACAAGAACAATGAAGATTTAGGTATTATTGGCAACCAAGCCACGGAGACTTCCAGGGGAAAACGAAAACACCGATGGGCCATTGAAAAATTAATCGAGAATGGGTTCGGATTGGCCACCATCTTTTACGGAGAAGTAGACCCGGATAAAAACGATTTTTCAGACGGTCTCCACTCCCTGTTTTATGAAGAGGGGCAGCAAAGGCCAAAACCCAACGAATGGGGAAGTATCGCAGCATGGGCCTTTGGGTTGAGCCGGGCCATGGATTATTTAGAAAACGACTCCGATGTATCCAAAGTCATTGCCTTTGGGCACTCCCGTCTTGGCAAAGTAGCGCTTTGGGCCGGGGCTACCGATCAACGTTTTGCCGGGGTCATCAGCAATAATTCCGGTTGTGGTGGAGCAGCACTTTCCAAACGAATGTATGGGGAGACGGTAGGTCGCATCAACCGTTCGTTCCCGCATTGGTTTTCCGATAGTTTTGAACAATACAATGAGAAGGAAAATACCCTTCCCGTTGACCAACATCAACTATTGGCGCTTATTGCTCCCAAGCCCCTATACGTAGCCAGTGCGGTCGAAGACCGATGGGCCGACCCCAAGGGGGAATTTCTCGCCGCCCATTATGCCTCTTCAGTATATGAATTATATGGTCTTGATGGTCTTCTCCATCGCCAAATGCCAGCTGTAAATGAACCTATTCAAAAAACGGTCGCCTATCATATACGCCATGGACAGCACGATGTAACTACCTATGATTGGGAACAGTACATTACTTGGGGCAGAACTTTCTTGGAATAGCCTACCTGCAGACTATGGAAGGATTTTGGCATTATGTTCCGATATTGTCAATTGCGGAATAGAGGCTTTGCGAACGGGGACATAACTAATTTCCTTTTTAGCACCATTTCTTAAGATAGTCAGTTCTACGGGCTCATCGGTGTTTCCAAAATAGATACTTCTTGATCCGACCCGATCCCCTTTTCGCAGTCCTGCCTTGCAGGCCTCGGAACCTTCGACCACCTCGATTACTTCCTCTTTCTTATCATCTAACTGAAATCCCAGTTCAAATATATCGCATTCCGTTTCGAACTGCAGCTCTAAATTCCGGAACAAGGATTCCAACGGAAGCCATTTACCCGCTTCAATGTGCGCTTTAAAAAACGGGGTTATATCTTTCTGAAGGTATGGGTTAACCGTTGCAATGAAATGATCATGGGTCAGTTTCTTTTTTTTCTTGGAAGCTTCCAAAAGTTGTAACATAACCGTATCCAAACTGTGTTTCCCCTTGCTATCCCTAATGATGGTCCGATCTAGATAGAAGGCAAAGAGCATTCCGCGCTGATAGGGAAGTTTACCGTAGTCGCGGTCAGTCCAAAAATTCTGATAGTTGATCTCACTATTCGGAGCTTCCCGGACCGGGGAGGCGTACAGGTCGCGAATCGTTTGATTGAGCTGTGAGATAAAGTAGCCACTGGCGAGTCCGTTTATTTTATTTTTGCCAATATTCTTGATGGTATAATAATCGGTAAAACCCTCGCTGAACCAATACTGTTCCTCTTCGTTCTCGTTTTCAATGGCAAGCCCGATCCAGTTATGCTGAAGCTCATGATTGAACAGGTATACCAATTGCTCGATATCGGTTCTGTCATTGTTAGAAATTGCCGTAGCGAAAGAATTGGTAAGTCCGGTTCCCTGAAAACTGCTACCGAGTTCTTGCATTATCGGGCGCATGGTAACGGTAAAATAGTTCTGGGAGTGGTCTTTCCAAAAATCGCGTTGCACTTCCAAGGTTTTTACCAACACCGAAACGACCGTAGAGTCGGTAAACGGAATCCAATCGCCCCTACTGGCCAAATACACATCATTGCCCTTTAAAGTGCGATGATGCACTCTGAAATCACCCCCAACAAAAATGGCGGAGTGAAACTTTTGCACCGATATAGGCGATAATTCCTGTTTTCGCAGCTTGCTACCAAAGCTGTTGTGAACGGTATATTCTTTGGGGAAATCCTTCCATTGCAATCCCAGATGCAAAGTATCCTCTGCTTTACCTCCCAAATGGGCAGGAAGCATGAAAAGGTTATGGGCAAAAACATGAAAATACGAAGGTTGCACGATTGGACGGTAACTCTCGTCGCGTATCCCGGAACCAGTATTGGATTGTTGTATTTCATAGCTAAACTCCAACTGATTCAGTTCCGTGGGATGTTCTACCTTTATCCAGCCGCTATCCTTTTCAATGGTAACGACCGCTCCCGGATGTAAGGCTTTTGGTTCAAAAATACCATCAAAAAGATCTGTTTGCCCCCAGGCCTCGTCGTCGTACAGAATCTTGGTGAGACCAGAGGGATTTGGGGTGAACTGCATCCGAACCTTGATACGGTTTGTGTCTTGAACGGAAGTACCCGGACTGATCGTATAGACTATCTTATCGCTTCTTTCCTGATCACAACTTATAAAGAGTATTGTAACGCCGCAAACCAGGGCCTTTAAAAGATGATGGATTTTGAACATGGGCAAATCGATTTTCCTTAAAGACGACTTGATTAGGGGATTGTTTCAAAAAAACTGTACTGGAGCCCAATTACCCTTGACTCCGATCTACAGATCAATCCAATAGTAGTTGAGGCAAGTTTTGTTCCACTAACCTGTCTTTATATTCCAACCGCCAGCCCATAGAATTTGTCAAAATATAGAATTTCTGTAGTTCGCTGATCAAGCGATTTTGGGCATTGCTTTTTAAGGAGGAAGCTTCGACCTTTCTCAAAAGGGACGCATTCACGTTCTTCTTGATTTTATTGTAATCGGCCGCTGTGAACTGATTTAAGTAATCGGCTGTTATATCATAATATTCAAAATCGGGATTTAACTTTATTTCCGGTTCCGGAATGCTTTTTACACGAAGTGTTTTGGTAGTTTCATCGACCTCAAAGTCAATTTGACTTAGGTCATAGGCCACCGTTACCTGTGCATTCACGACTACCAAGGCTTTCTTATCGGCAGTAATCAAAGGGCCGAACAGCTCTTGGGAATCCTTGTAATTGTAGACCTCTGCAAAATGCCCCTCGGTCACGACCAATTTGGAGACATTGTCGATTTGCTGTTGAATAAGCATGGAATTTTCTTGAAGGACCGATTGTTCCTGTCGATCTTCCATACAGGAACGGAAAACGAGTACCACTGCCAAGGTTATGAGGATGCCAACGAGTACTTTCTTCATCTTGTTTAGACCTTATTAGCTTATTATGAGCTTTGCACCCCCCTCTAACTTCGTTCTCTCTATTCGGGACGCCCAAAACCAATATGGGGGTGCTGTTTTTTAAGATACGTAATTTTAGCCTCCAACGACTTTAGAAACTTTTTATGTTGGTCCGAATTAGGATTGAAAGGCCGGTGTGTCAACCCCTTTTGAACCTCCGCCACCTTTGTCATGACCGTATGTGCTTTCGGGTCGATATACGTTTCCTGAAAGCGTTCCCAAATATAATCAATGGCCGTTTGGTCGGGATGCACCATATCGCGCTTGTAAAAGCGGTAATCCCGCAACTCGTCCATCATGATTTCGTAGGAAGGAAAATAGCATTCCCGCCCCCCTTTTCTGGAAGGGGAGTTCACAACCTGATGGACTGCCGTAATCAAGTGTGCCTTACTTCGCTGGTTCTCTACAAAACCATCTTTGAGATGGCGCACCGGTGATATAGTGAAAATCACATGAACACTCTCATTGACCGACTGTACCAAATCCAAGATATGCGCTAGGCTTTGCACAACTTCCGCAACAGAAAGCAGTTCTTTTGAAAATTCTTTTTGCGGCACTTTATGACAGTTGGCAACCACCCGATCTGTTGCCAGGTAACGGTACACCCAAGCTGTTCCCAGGGTAATAATAAGTTGGCTGGTTTGTTGTAGTTGCTCCTTCGTTCGCCCTAGACCAATATTCAGTTCTTCAATGAGTTTGTCCTGGTTCAGGGCACTTTTTTCGGAATGGGCGTCAAAACTGTGCCACCGTTCATTGAGGGTGAAAACCTCTTCCTTTGTATATGTTTTCTTGTGGACCGCCCTGTCAATCAAATTCTCGATGGCCTTGGGATGAAATAGAATCCCAAACGGATTAGAAAGGGCTTGGAATTTAAAATAATCGAATTTTTGACCTATATGTTCCGAAAAACAGCTTCCCAAAAGCAATAGTCGGCTTTCATAGTTTATCAAATAATTTGATTTTGATAGCGGAATTTGGGTTTGTAGCTGCATATAGCAAGGCTTTGGCAATGAACTTGTCTCAAGTTCCATACGTTACTCGAGTGCAATCTTTCTTTTTTTCCCTTTGCTGAATTCTTGATTCAAGTCGAGTTGGGTCACTTTGGAATTATCTAGCTTGTATGCCAACACGAATTTCATGTCGGTAATATTTATAAAGGAGGTATATAATGTACCTCCTTCTCTTCCTTCGGCATTTTTGACAGGTACTTGCACTGCTTTTGCCACAGCGTTACCGACCATTTTTAGATCGATCGGTGTCTTAGTGGTCTCCAATCGGTCTATTTCTTTTTCGATCGCAAGGTATCTAGGACATGAGATTTGGTCGCTTGGCGTATCGGAAAGGTTGAAATTGGTCATGACCAAACGATTGTTCTCGATAGCGACCATCTTTTTTTGACCGTTGACCCATTCCACTACGACCGCATTTCCAGACCGGTCGCCAAACAACATGTGGGCATTGTTCAAGGCCACCTTCTCTTTTTCAAGATATGCAATCGCCTCATCAACCGTTTTACAGTTAGCAAGAATACGATCCCCCAAATTTCCTTTTGGCCCCTTGTACCCTTCCGGTACCTTTTGGTTCGGGGTAACCGCTCCGTCAAAAAAGAGTCCGGCTTCATTAACGCCCCC
This sequence comes from uncultured Flavobacteriaceae bacterium, assembly GCA_947493175.1. Classification (GTDB taxonomy): domain Bacteria; phylum Bacteroidota; class Bacteroidia; order Flavobacteriales; family Flavobacteriaceae; genus Pelagihabitans. The sequence continues at coordinate 86,367 of CANLQD010000007.1, forward strand.
TTGCGCAAAATCGTTCCAACCATACCACAGGCGCGCCAATTTTTTCTTTGACCTGGGCAGTATCTGAATGTATGCATCGGTATTGTAAAAATAATCCTCGTTGTTCGCTACATAGATCTTACCGGTCGTTTGGTCTACATAGTAGATTACGGAGCATGCCCGGACCGTAACTGTTCCTATGACAAGGAAAAGGGTTAGAAAACAGAGACTTTTTACAATTTTTTTCATTTAAATCTACGATAATACCTAGTCTAGATATGTTTTGGCAGCAGCCAATGCCTCCGATATACCGGAAGGATTTTTGCCCCCCGCCGTGGCGAAAAATGGCTGGCCGCCACCGCCTCCTTGAATATATTTCCCAAGTGCTCTCACAATGCTACCGGCATTCAAATCTTTTGAAGCGACCACTTCCTTGGAGATATAGCAAGAAAGCAAGGCCTTGCCTCCCTGTTCTGTACCGAATAGCAGAAATAGATCGTCTCGGTCGTTGCCCATCTCAAAGCAAAGATTTTTGATACCTGCCGCATCAAGGTCCACTTTTTTAGCGAGGAAAGCGACCTCATTGATCGTTTCGAGTTCATTGAACAACTCTCCCTTTAAATTTTTGGCTTTGTCTTTCAACAAGGCTTCGACTTCTTTCTTCAGACGGGTGTTTTCTTCTTGCAAAGCCTCTACCGCTTTCACGGGATCTTGTGTATGGTTCAATCGATCTTTTATGGCCAATAAGGTATGGTTGTTTTCGAGATAGAAATCCTTGACCGCGTCGGAGGTAATCGCCTCGATGCGACGAATACCGGCAGCTACGGCTCCTTCCGATCTGATTTTGAAGTACCAGATGTCTCCCGTATTCTTTACATGGGTACCCCCGCATAGTTCGATAGACTGCCCGAATCGAATCGTACGCACGGTATCACCATACTTCTCCCCGAAAAGCGACATGGCCCCTTCTTTGATGGCTTCCGTTTTGGGAACGCTTCGATTTTCCTGTAGGGGCAGTTGCCCTTCGATTCGTGCATTGACGAAATTTTCCACCGCTTGAAGCTCTTTTGGGGTCATCTTGGCAAAGTGCGAAAAATCGAACCGTAGGTATTTGGAATGTACAGCGGAACCTTTTTGTTCTACATGGGTTCCCAAAATTTCCCTTAATGCCTGATGTAACAAATGGGTTGCCGTATGATTGGCCGCAGTTCTTTGGCGCTGCTTAGGGTCGACCACCGCTTTCAACGTCTCGGCAGGATTTTCAGGGAGACTCTTGGCAAAGTGGATGATTTCATTGTTCTCTTTCTTGGTATCGACTATATATATCACATCGCCATTGGGTACTTCTAGATAGCCCTTGTCCCCTACTTGGCCCCCTCCTTCGGGATAGAAAGGAGTCAAGTTAAAGACGAGTTGGTATTGTTCTCCCTCCTTTTTGGTAATGACTTTTCGATATTTCACCAACTTCACATTCGCTTCCAACAGATCATAGCCTACAAACTCTTGCTCCTGATCTTCTTGCACCACTGTCCAATCTTCCTTGGTCATCTCAGAGGCAGAACGAGAACGGTTTTTCTGCTCTTGCATTGCGGTCTCGAATCCCTTTTCATCCAAAGACAGGCCTTTTTCGCCTAAAATCAAGGCCGTTAAGTCTATTGGAAATCCGTACGTGTCATACAACTCGAAAGCCTTACGACCATCTACTTCACTTCCCTTATTTGTTCGAATGATATTATCAAGGAGTACCAATCCTTGTTCCAAGGTTTTCAAAAAAGAATGTTCCTCTTCCTTGATAACATTTTCAATGAGCTGCCGCTGTTCTTTAAGTTCTGGAAAGGCAGTACCCATGGTATCTGTCAATACCTTTACCAATCGGTACATAAAGGGTTGTTTGGTATCGAGAAAGGTAAAACCGTATCGAACCGCTCTCCTAAGAATTCTCCTGATAACATATCCGGCTCCCGTATTACTTGGCAACTGACCATCTGCAATAGAGAACGCGACTGCCCTAATGTGATCCGCTATGACCCTTATGGCAATATCTGTAGCTTCATTCTTTCCATAATCAGAATCGGTAATTGTCTCGATTTCCCTAATAATCGGTTTAAAGACATCGGTATCATAGTTCGATTGTACATTTTGCAGTACCATACACAATCGCTCGAAGCCCATACCGGTATCAACATGCTTCGCCGGCAATGGCTCTAACTGTCCGTTTGCCTTGCGGTTGTATTGCATAAAAACTAGGTTCCAGATTTCAACGACTTCCGGATGGTCTTGATTGACCAAAGAAGCACCGGAAACCTGTTGCTTTTCGGTTGCCGATCGGATGTCTACATGAATTTCCGAACAGGGGCCACAGGGACCTTGATCGCCCATTTCCCAAAAGTTGTCCTTTTTATTGCCCATGATGATCCTATCTTCCGGAACAATCGACTTCCAAAGATCAAAGGCCTCCGAATCCATCTCCAGTTTATCGGCATCATCACTTCCCTCAAAGACCGACACATACAGGCTGTCTTTGTCAATTTTAAACACTTGGGTGAGCAGTTCCCAGGCCCATTGAATGGCCTCTTTCTTGAAATACCCGTCTGCGGTACGGGCAGGATTACCAAAACTCCAGTTACCCAGCATTTCGAACATGGTGTGATGATAGGTGTCCTTGCCCACTTCTTCCAAGTCGTTATGCTTGCCGCTTACCCGTAAACATTTTTGGGTATCGACTACCCTGGCGTGCTTTGGTTTACTGTTTCCTAGGAAGAATTCCTTGAATTGGTTCATACCAGCATTGGTGAACATCAAGGTAGGGTCATCTTTGATGACCATGGGGGCAGATGGCACAATTTTGTGGCCTTTTTCTTTAAAAAAGTTTAAAAAATGTGTCCGTATCTCGCTGGAATTCATGAATATGGTAAGGTTTTACAAAAATTAACATTTTGTACAAAACAATTTTTATATTTGTTTGTTCTGATAAAACGAGACAAAAATAGGATAAAATACATTTATGTCTAAGGTTAAGTACTATTACGATCCGGATACGCTCTCCTATAGAAAGATAGAGCCTAAGAAATCACGCCGGTATCGAAATATTGGGCTTTTCGTTTTAGGCTCTTTTCTATTTGGGCTCTTATCCCTGGTGTTATTGTTAAACACCAACCTCATCAATACTCCGGCCGAACTGTCATTGCGTAGAGAGGTGAAAAACTACGAGCTACAGTTTGAACTGCTTAATAAAAAAATGGAACAGATTGAAGAGGTACTCTCTAACATAGAGGAGCGCGACAACAATATTTACCGACTTTATTTCGAGGCCAACCCCATTCCGGAAGAACAGCGAAGAGCTGGTTTCGGAGGAGTGAACCGCTATAAATCGCTCGAAGGTTTCAACAATTCCGAAATGGTCATCGCGACCACTAAGCGACTCGATATCATTAAAAAACAAATGGCCATCCAATCCAAGTCGTTGGATGAAATTACCAAACTGGCAGAAGAAAAAGAGAAGCTGCTCCTGGCCATACCGGCCATTCAACCGCTTAGCAATGAAGACTTGACCCGTATGGCTTCTGGTTACGGGTGGCGGTCCGACCCGTTTACCAAAGCGCGAAAAATGCATTGGGGTATGGATTTTACCGCTCCTAAGGGCACGCCAATTTATGCCTCTGGAGATGGCAAGGTGATACGAGCCGACAACAATTCTTCCGGCTTCGGGAAACATATCCGCATTGACCATGGCTATGGGTACGTTAGCCTTTATGCGCACATGAGTGCCTATAATGTAAAACGTGGACAGCGCGTTAAACGCGGGGATCTTATTGGTTTTGTAGGGAGTACGGGACGGTCGGAAGCCCCCCACCTTCACTACGAAATTCGGAAAGACAAGGAACGTATCAATCCCATCAACTTCTACTACGGCAGTTTGTCCCCAATAGAGTTCGAGAACATGCTGAAGTATGCAAACCAAGAAAACCAATCACTTGACTGATGCAAGTAGACCTGCCCGAGAAACTGTATTACGGCATTGGCGAAGTGGCCAGGGCATTTAATGTGAATACCTCATTGATTCGTTTCTGGGAAAAGGAATTCGATGTCTTGAAACCCAAGAAAAATGCCAAGGGCAATCGCAAGTTTACGCCACAGGACATTAAAAATCTTCAACTGATTTATCACTTGGTCAAAGAACGGGGCTTTACCTTGGAAGGCGCCAAGATTCACTTGAAAGAAAACCGGCAAAAAACGCTAGACAACTTTGAAATCATTCAAAAGCTGGAACGGGTAAAGGCCGAACTAATAAAAATCAAAGAACAACTATAACCTCCTAAAACACTTGAAAAATGAAAAAAGGAATTATCGTACTAATCGTCCTTGGCGTATTGGCTTTTGTGCTATACGATTGGGCCGTTGGGTTCAATAATACTGCAGTGGAAAACGAAGCCAATGCAAAGACTGCCTGGTCGAACGTAGAAAGCGCCTACCAACGCCGAAACGATTTGATCGGCAATTTGGTAAAGACCGTACAGGGTGCGGCAGACTTTGAACGAGGTACTTTGACCGATGTCATTGAAGCCAGAGCCAAAGCTACCGCTACCAATATCGATGCCAATAACCTGACCCCGGAGAATATGGCAAAATTTCAAGAAGCGCAGAGCGGACTCACCGGTGCATTGAGCAAATTGATGGTCGTGGTAGAACGCTACCCCGATCTTAAAGCGAACCAAAACTTTTTGGAATTACAAAGTCAGCTAGAGGGTACCGAAAATCGTATTAACGTGGAACGAAACCGCTATAATGAAAAGGTGAATATCTACGATGTGCACACTACCAAATTTCCAGGAAAACTATTAGCGGGGCTGTTTGGATTTAAGGAAATGGCTCGATATAAAGCCGATGCCGGTTCCGAAAACGCTCCCGATGTGAACTTCGAATTCAATTAAGTATATGTCTAGGGTAGAGGACTTTTTAACGCAAGAGGAAGAGCTTGATATCGTACAGGCTATTTTGGAGGCGGAAAAAAAGACCTCCGGTGAAATACGCGTACATATTGAAGCCCATACCCGACTAGACCATTTTGAACGGGCCAAAGAGGTGTTTCATCTGCTCAAGATGGACAATACCAAAGATGAGAACGGAGTCATCATCTATGTTGCGGTCAATGACCGAAAGTTCGCCATCTATGGAGACCGTGGCATCGACAAGGTCGTGCCCACAAATTTTTGGGATACCACTAGGGATACCATTGAGACCCACTTTAAAAAAGGAAACTACAAACAAGGCCTTATCGATGGCATCTTGCGCGCCGGCAAAGAACTGGAAACCCATTTCCCTTGGTATCACGGTAACGAAAATGAATTGAGCGATGAAATATCAAAAGGCTAGCGTACTCCTCTTTCTATTAGGCGGCCTTGCGTTCGGATTCGCACAATATGAGATTCCAGATCTTCCCCCACAAGAAGAACAGACCAGCGTTTACGACTATGTGGATCTGTTACCGGAAGGTCAGGAAAAAGTGCTAGAACAAAAGCTCTTGCGCTATGCCGATAGCACCTCGACCCAAATTGTTGTGATTATTATCGAATCTACCAAAGGGGAAGATATCGATTTCCTAGGAGCGCAATGGGGACATAAATGGGGTATTGGACAAAAAGGAAAAGACAACGGCGTATTAATGCTCCTGGCCCGAGGTGACCGACGAATCGCTATCAGTACCGGCTACGGCGTAGAGGCCAAATTAACCGATGCGATGTCTCGTCGTATCATTCAGAATATCATTATCCCCCGCTTTAAGCAAAACAATTACTACTTGGGGCTAAGCGACGGTGCCGATGCTATTTTTAAAGTGCTGAACGGTGAATTTACCGAGGAACGCAGCTTTGATACGAATGGGGAGTTTCCATTTGAATCCTTGTTGCCCATTATCATTTTTTTTGTGATTCTTTTTATTCTTACCCGTCGGAATCGCGGTAATCGAGGGGGGCGTGGTGGCCGTCGCAGGTCAGGGCTCGACTTGTGGGACATCATTATCCTAAGCAACATGGGTCGCAGTGGTGGTTCTGGTGGTGGCTTCGGCAGAGGCGGTGGCTTTGGAGGAAGTGGTGGCGGATTTGGTGGTGGCTTTGGAGGCGGCTTCGGTGGTGGTGGCTTTGGCGGCGGTGGGGCTTCCGGTGGATGGTGACTTTTTAAATTCAGGTTCAAGTGCCAAGTTCAAACTCAAGCACAAGTACCAAATCTGCCTACTAGAAAAGGAACCTGTCAATCTCAAATATAAACTTAAGGTATTATAACATAATAGCGATTGTACGGATTTGTACGAGTGATGAGTGGAAAGTAATCTTTGAATCTTTCGTGCCTACAATGAAAGATGTTTACGGATAAGATTCAAATCAACATCAGCCACACCTATTTCTTACGGTCATAGGGGCGTTCATTCAACATTTAAACTCTCATTATTGGTTTTCAGAGTGTGCACTATACTAGTTAATCTACCATCAATTCCCATTCCTTCTATTATTAAAAGTAAATGATTTTGCGCTTTGAATGGAATTTGGATACTTGTCGGTCCTTCACTATTTATTCTTACACGACCGTTCCAATATACCGTCCCATACTGTTCAAATAACTCAGTATGGTAATCATACCCAGGATCAAAATATACATCAGGCTTAGCATATCCTTTTTTGACAAGAAACTTTTTGAATTTTCTTCGCTTTTCAGGGCTAACATAATCACCGGAGCGTAATAAAATATTAATAAAAAAAACTTCGCCCACCTGCAAGCCCAGAGCATTTTCAGCATATGTAATACTTTGAACCCTTGACAAAGGCATACCCAACAATTCGCCCTTATTGGACTTCATACCGTTGATGGAAACAAAAAATTCAGGATAACCTCCTAGCGGTAAGGGTTTTGATGAAAACACTCTAACCTTACCCTCAATTACACGAACCCGAAAACCTAGTTTTCTTAAATAAGTCTGGACACTCACATACTTTGAAATCTCCTGGTCACCTATATAAACTCCCTCGACTTGTGCATTGAGAAAAAACTTTTTGTTCTCTTTACGATTTTCGGTTACTACAACTTCGTCTAACGTTATTGTTTTTCTTGATATTGACGCTACTTCAGGAACTTCCCTATCACTGTTAAGATTATATAGATTTGGAGGAGCAATTGCATCAAATTTCCCAATCCTCAATGATGGTGCAGTAAGACCGATATTAACTTCAACTTTGGGACTTCGAAGCTTTCCATTCTTTCCAGCAATCGTAATACCAACCGAATCGCCCTCAAACAATTCCATTGTAGCATCGAACGATTTGTCTTTTTTCAACGCTGCATAGGTTGCCTCACGCGAGAGGTCAGTCATGAAATACACCTGTTGCTCCGAAGTCAGATCGGCATCCATGATCTTTCCGCTGAGCGGGATTCCCTGCTCCATCTCGAATTCCATTTGAACTTCTTTCCATTCGCGTCCGTCCCAATCGTAACGCCCCCATCCCTCTATCAGTAGACGGGTATCCAGTTCATATCGTTTTTTCCGGTCCATGTCCTCAAAATAATAGGACCCCCGCGAAAAAGGAGCTTCCACATAGGGCCCCACTACAAAAGACGATGCAAGGGAATGCTCCGGTGCATGCGATAGGGTCGATCCCGGTAACACCGATATGCTTATGTCGGCACCACTGCTTTTTACCGATTCGGGAAGGCTCAGGTCCAATTGAAGGGAGTCCCCCGATACCGTTTTGCAATGGTCGATACCGATACCCTGCAAACGCGACGTATCTTCCCTATCGTTAAAGAACAGGCGCCGTGACACCGGGCGGTCCATATGGTCCAACAGCACCGCCGTGTTGACCCCGAAGGGCAAACGGTTGCGCGCTACCGAAATCGCCGGTTCCGCGGGATCGATCGTGATGTCCTCCCAAAAAAGATGGTCGCCCTGATAGATGACCAGGCTATAGGAATTTCCGCTCTCCCTTTGCAGATGGGCCCCATCGGCCACTAGGGTGAACACAAGCCGGTCCTTCCCACCATTCTCGACGCTCAAACCCACGGACCCTGCCTTCGCCTTGGGCAATTCGACCTCCACCACATGACCATTTTCGTCCCGAGCCCTTAGCCTATAGCTGTTCTCGGGCGACACCACAAAGCCTACCTTTCCCAGACCGTGCCTATTGGTACCGATACCCGACCGGACCACTCTTCCCGACCCATCCAACAACCGGATACCCGCCAACTCCACGCCCGTCCCTCTTTCGTCCACCGCACGGATCCCGACCTGGTTGAAGGCGCCCCCTATCAGGTCGCCGCCTTCGGGATAGCTCTCCAACCGTACCCTGCCTCCCGGCGGAACGGCCAACGGCCGTTCCCGTATTACGGAAATCCGTTGTTCGAAGGGCCGAAGGTTCTTGAAATTGCGCATGTAGTTCGTCCAGGCCACCACTTTGTACCGCTGATCGGACCAATTGGAATCGATCGCGAAATTCCCCGTGGCGATGCCGTGCTCGACCAGCAACAGTTTGCGTTCGTGCAGCACGCCCTTCGAATCGAATATGCCTACGTGCAGGTTGGCCGTGCCAAGGGAGGGAGCCTTCCGTTTCTGGTCCTGTACATAGGCGGTGAACCATAGGTGCTCCCCCGGTATAAAGACCGTCTTGTTCAAATGCAGGTGAACGTTCTCCCAAAGGACCGGGGAAGGCGCAGTAGCGTCGACGGACTGGGACCCGGCCCACCAAGGACAGCCCATCACGAGCATATAAAAAAGCAGGGACTTAGACATTCCAGATAGGGTTGTTTACCTACACCGAAGGTATCAAAAATCGTTCCGGCGTCACTTTTTACAGGTATAAATAAGCATGGGTACGCCCTTGAAATCGAAATGTCCCCGTAGCTTGTTCTCCAGAAAACCTCCATAGGGCTCGCGGACGTATTGTGGAAGGTTGCGGAAAAAGACAAACAGTAACTAAAAAACCGACCGCCTATTCCTTAAAATCCAAGTAATGCTTTTCCTTATAGGTAATCATTAAATTTTAAAAGTGACAACCGGAATTTTCGCATGGTTCGCTAGATCTTCACCAATGCTACCCATAAAGAAATGTGAAATTCCTTTGCGACCATGTGTCGGGATCCCGATGATGTCGGCACCCACCATATCACTGTAGTTAAGGATTCCCTTTTCTATGGCATAGTCGTTATGAATCGTTACGTTTAGATCAGAACATGCTTTTTGCATAAAGTGGTGAATTCGGTTTTGAAGATCGGAGGTACTACGAAACTTATCTCCCGGTGTATTTACATAAACCAAATCCATAGTCGCCGATAGCATATCGGCAAATACTTTTGCCCGCTGAAAAGCGGCAAGACTTTCATCTTCAAAATCACAGGCAAACACGAAATGTTGTGCCTTAAAATGCTCTAGATCTTTTTTGATGACCAATACCGGAACTTCGGAACTGCGAACTACCTTTTCGGCGTTAGAGCCCACAAATAGCTCCTCAAAACCATCACTACCATTAGAGCCCATGACTACCAAATCGGCTGTGTACTCTTGGGCTATCTTGTTCAATTCATCAAAGACTTTATAGGGCTTTACGATCGCCGTTACCGAAACATCTTTCAAATACTCCTTGTTCAGAAAAGAGGTCAACTTTTTTTCAGCCGCCTTTAAAAAGAATACCGCCTGCTGCGCCTGTATGTTATCCGTAGAGGAAAAAATAGCGTCCGAAAGCTCTAACATATGAACCGTCAAAATTTTGGAATCATGCTTCTTGGCCAGGGATGCGGCTGCTTTCAGGGCAAATTCAGATTGTTTTGAAAAATCAATGGGTACAATAATATTGTTCATAGGGATATACTTTATACATTAACGCTTGCTATTCTTTAACGAGCACCTTTCCCAAGGTATTGCCCTCTCCATCTAAATAGTCAACCTCAAAGTCGGATTCATTGACCCAAGCGGCCTTTGGTTTTTCCCCTGCCATAAAACGTTTGTAAAAACCCTTTCCTCCGGCCAGAGGAGCACGTTCATACAGATGTCCGAAACCGACCATTCTCAGATCTCCTTGTGCCAGCAACTTGTCTTCCATTTCTTTTCTAAGATTGTTTTTAACAACGGAGTATGCCCTATCGGCTATAAGATTGTTGACACAAAACGGATCGTTCCCTATATGATATAATTCCTCTGCTGCCCTTTTGCCAAAGTTCAGTTTCCAAAACCGGATATCTTCCCCAGTACGTCTTAGATTCAGAATTTCTGTTTTGGTCGGACTCCCGTCAGAATTTAAATAGCCCGTTTCCGGATTCCCGGACGGCCATCGATCCGTTTCATAATTTTTAAGGTAGAGCATACTGTCTTTATAGATACCACGAATGGGATAGCCCACATCGTTGGGCCTTCCGGTATCATGCCGCTCTTTCCCCACCAATACATAATTTCGCTCCTTTTCGATTTGTCCCGACCGTTCGGATTCAATTATATTCAGGAGGCTTTTCCCGGCAGCCGGATACATTCCTGATGTTTCCCACGGTACTTTTGCCACTTCCAAAAAGGTAGGGGCCAAATCGATAAAGCTGATATAATCATCCACTATTCTTCCTAACCCATTCATTTTCCCCTTCCAAAGCATCGCGAAGGGCACGTGATTTGCATTTTCGTATTGATCGCCCTTTACCCTTGGAAAAGGCATTCCGTGGTCAGAAGTCACTACGATCAACGTATTCTCCAAAAGGCTGCGTTCTTTCAGGGTGCTGATGATTTCCCCGATATGGCGGTCGGTATCCTCGATTTCATAGGCATAATCCAACAGATCGTTGCGGGTCACCTCGTTATCGGGCCAATAGGGAGGGAAGTCTTTGATCATACCGGTCGTCTTACCGCCCAACCTTACTCCTGTTCCATAGTCATATCCACGATGTGGTTCGGTAGAGCCGACCCAAAAACTCCATGGCTTGTCTTCAGGTGCTTTTTCCAGAAAATCCTTAAAATTACCGCTGTAGTCGTTCTTGGAAATGCTAGTCGTTGCCGGTTTTAGCGTCTTTTCGTCAAAAGCAGGCCCCATGACTTCCCGTTGGCGCCCGTCTTCGGTAAGAGTTTTTCCCGGGGCATATCCTTTACCCGTATGACCTATGGTGTAGCCATTTTCTCGAAGTACTTCTTGATAAGTCTTGAACTTCGGCGGAAAATAAATATAATGGTTCGCTGCCGCATCTAGCTGCCAAGAATTACGCCCGGTCATTACCGCGGCGCGCGACGGGGCACACTTTGCATTGGGGGTGTATGCCCTGTTAAAAAGAATTCCCTCTTTCGCAATCCCATCGAAAGCCGGAGTACTGACATACGTACTTCCGTATGCGCCCATATCGAGACCTGCATCATCGAACATAACGACCAAAATATTCGGCCTGTTGTCTTTTTGAGCTTGAATATTTCCAAAACACATGGCCCAAAAAAGTAGTAAAAGTCCTTTCAGTCTCATTCCAATCGATATCTCAATACGTATCCCACCGTTCATTTCTACAGAGATAACGTACTAAAGGAAATCATGATGTATAAGACCACGGCAATTACGGCAATGGAGGCCAAAACATCCCAAATGTTATAGCTCGATTTATTTGCTGCCTTCTGCTCGGCCGTTACGGTTCCAAAGGTTAGACCTTGTAATTGGGCTTCCGAAGGTTTGGGATAAAACATGCTTACCGTGACCGCGATAGCTACGCATATGGCAAAGAAGTAGGCCCCAAAGACCAGCCAATTGATATCGGCAATGTTGAACATAAAGCTCCCCTCAACAAAACTCGATTTCATTATCTCCAAGGTCAGTTTTGTGAATCCTATCAACAGCCCCCCGATCAAAGTAGCAATCGCTCCATTGGCATTGATTCGCTTATAGAAGATACCAAGTAAGAACACTGCGGTAATTGGCGGTGATATATAAGCCTGTACATTTTGGAGGTATTCGTAAAGTCCGTCTGAAAGTCGGGTAATAATCGGAATCCACAGAAGCCCCAATCCGACTACAAAAAAAGTGGCGATTCTACCTGTTTTTACTAATTCTTCCTCAGGCTTTTCAGGTTTTATCTTTTTATAAATATCCAACGTAAACAAGGTAGAGCAGGAATTGAATACCGAAGCCAATGAACTCATAAGCGCCGCCAGCAGACCTGCTGCCACCAACCCTCGAAGACCCGATGGCAACAAATTGCTCATTAAGACAGGAAAGGCTTCATCTGGACTGTCCCAATCCAACTTCCCTTGCATTTTAAGGCCCAAAGCGACTACCCCGGGAATTAAAAAAAGAAAAACAGGCATCAACTTTAACAAGGCCCCAAAAATACTACCTCTTCGTCCTTCCTTGATATTCTTGGCAGTGAGTACTCGCTGTACAATGACTTGATCGGTACACCAATACCAAATACCCACAATGGTACTTGTTAAAAAAAGTGGCAACCATGGGTAGTCGGGATCAGAGTTGGGCCGCCACATATTAAAATAGTCTGCGCCGACTGTTTCCTTGAGCTCTCCCCAGCCTCCAACGGCATCTAAACCCATTACCGTTAGCACCCCTGCACCGAGTACCAGCACAATCGCCTGGATGGTTTCGGTGTATACAACAGCTCGCATACCTCCGAGTACGGTATACAGCCCTGTCAATACAACCGTGGCGACCGCTCCGATCCAAAATGGTATTCCCAATAGCGCGGATACTACTACACCCCCGGCATAGATGGTCACTGACACCTTGGTCAGTATATAGGCAATTAAGGATACGACCGAAAGCACCCATCGAGACCGTGCATCAAAGCGTTTCTCTAAAAATTCGGGCATCGTAAAAACACCACTTCGTGCATAAAAGGGCAGAAAAACCCAACCTAGCATCAATACAATCCATGCATGCAACTCATAAATCAAAAGAGGCATTTTATCTCCTGCGCCATTACCCGCCAAACCCACTACATGCTCGGAACCGATATTTGAAGCAAAAATGGAAGCCCCAACGATGAACCAGCCCATATTTCGACCTGCCAAGAAATAGTCTTCCGTGTTTTTCTGTTTTTGTTTGATGACCCACCAGGCGACCCCTAGTAGAATTAAAAAATAGGCTGTGATAACAACCCAATCGAAAGCATCTAATCCTTTCATAAAAATTTGTTTAATTGGTTATTGATAAGTTGATTGAATAAGGGCTTCGCCCAAATTTAATAGGTGTCTTTCATCCATTGGTAGGGTTTTCTCTTCATCCACATACCCCGTGTAAAATCAGGAAAATACTGAGGCGAGCCATTGTTCTCAATAGAAGCTTCCGACAATGGGGTAACGGCACTCCAAGCAGCGGCGTCATAGGCATCCATAGGAGGTGCTGTATTTTCCTTTGCAGATTCTACAAAAGAATTGATTACAAAAAAGTCCATTCCACCGTGGCCTGCATCCAGTGCATATTCCCCATATTTTTTCCAGAGGGGATGGTCGTATTTTGCCAACCACTCTTTATCTTCGTCCCATGCATGTGCTTTTGATTGTCCTTCGATATACATCCGATTTCCATCATTCTCCCAAAGTCCATTCGACCCCTGCACACGAAACCCCAAGGAATAAGGGCGAGGTAGGTTGCAGTCATGAGTAATAATAATCGTCTCCCCATTGGCTGTTTCCAACGTAGAGGTAATAACATCCCCCTGTTTGAACTTCACTTTGGCATTCGGATGTTCTTCCCCTCCGACCTTTACGATGTAATTATGCAGTCCGATAGCTTTTGTGGCATGTGAAGTCATGGAAACAAACCGATTGCCACGATTGATATCGGCCATCACGGCTATGGGGCCCAATCCGTGGGTGGGATATACATCCGCATTTCGTTTTACAGAATGTTCGGTACGCCATTTCGCTTCGGAAATTGCTTTTTCACCAAATTCTACACCTCCACCATAAGGCTGTTTGCCATTATTGAACTTTACCTCGCGCAAATCGTGTTGATAGCCACACCTAAAATGTACCAGCTCTCCGAATACCTTCTGTTTCACCATGTTCAATACCGCCATGATATCCCTGCGATAGTTTACATTTTCTAGAATCATCATATGGGTCCCTGTTTCCTCATGTGCGTTGACCAAGTCCCAACACTCCTCCAAGGTATTCGATGCCGATACCTCTACCCCTACGTATTTACCGGCCTTCATTGCATCGACCGCCATACGGGTATGCCACAGCCAAGGAGTAGCAACAATAACCGCATCTACCTCTTTCAACTCAAGTAAGTTCCGATAATCATAATCATTACTTCCGAAAACCTTGGGGGGTTTTCCACCTGCTTTGGAGACCACGTCCTTTGCAATAGCTATTCGCGTGGGGTCAATATCGCAAACGGCAGCAATGTTCACATCTTTGCGTAGCAACAGATTTTCAAGATGATTTGTTCCGCGAAGACCTACACCAATCAACCCAACGTTTAATTTTTCGCTTTGATCAAGGCCGATGGTACCATAAGCAAACCCTGGAAGCAAGGCGGCCCCGGCACCTACAATTGCCGATTTTTGCAAAAAGGTTCTTCTTGAATTCATTTCGTTCTCAAATTTTATCCAAACGTCAAATTATAAAAATTTTGCCAGCATACCTTGGGCAAAAGGCTTTTGTTTGAAAGGAAGGCGCTACAAACCCATTTTTTTGTCGTAAAAACCTATTTTTGCAATCTAAAACAGAAAACAAATGACCTTATTATTGATGGCCGCGGGAAGCGGAAGCCGTTACGGAAAACTAAAACAATTCGATGATTTAGGCCCGAGAGGGGAATTCCTAATGGAATTTGCCATGTACGATGCTATCAAAAACGGATTTGGTCATATTGTGGTCATCACCAAAAAAGAGAATGTTGATTTTCTAAAGGAACATTTGCAGGCCAGACTTCCTAAAACCGTGAAGTTAGATGTACTTGCCCAAGAAATCACCGACTTGCCCAATGGGGTTACTTTTTCAGGCGAGCGACCTAAACCTTGGGGAACTGCCCATGCTGTATGGACGGCTCGAAACGTAATCAATGACCCTTTTTGTGTCATCAATGCGGATGATTTTTATGGACAATCGGCCTATGCCAATGCTGCAAAATTCATTGAGGAACACCCTCAAGAAAATCATTATGCACTCGTAGGCTACACCTTAAAAGATACCCTGTCGGAACATGGGTCTGTTTCCCGTGGGGTCTGCATGACCCAAGGAGATGATTTGATATCGGTAGACGAACGCCTGAAATTGGAACAAAAAAACGATAAGGTAGTCGATGCCGACTCCGGTCTCGAATATACTGGAAACGAATTGGCAAGTATGAATTTTTGGATTTGTAGGCCTTCGATTTTTGAGGTCATTGAAACCGAGTTCCGAGAATTTTTGGCAGATGAACAAATGATAAAAACAAGCGAACTCTATATTCCAAAGACCATTCAAAAAATGTTGAAAGATGGTCTTGCCAAGGTAAAAGTGGTTCCCGCCCAAGACCAATGGTTCGGCGTCACGTATGCCAGCGATCGAGAGGTTGCCGTTGCCAGCTTACAGCAAAAGACAGGCGAAGGGCAGTACATTTCACCTTTATGGCAGTAAAGCAACACAGTAATGGCATTCTGAATACCCTTCTGGAACAATTTCAAATTCCACCAGCCAAATACGCACTGCAAGCGATCAACCAAGGTTTTATTAATGACACTTTCTTAGTATCCAGGGAGGGGGTTCCTTATTATGTACTACAACGGATCAACCATTCGGTATTTCCGAATGTTACCGGTTTAATGGACAATATCGACAAGGCGTTCAAGCTTCTAGAAAGTAATTCTTATCGTTCTATTAAATTAGTGCCAAATCTGGAAGGAGGCACGTTCGTTAATCATAAAACCCATGGCTACTGGCGTTTGATGAGCTATATAGACAGTAGCTTAGCGTACGACACGACCAAAAGTGCATCGATTGCCCTTGAAGCCGGTCGCATCATCGGTACTTTTCATCTATTGCTGGACAGCGCCAATCCGGAGGACTATGTAGATACCATTCCACACTTTCATGATTTGTATTTTCGCAGTGATCAGTTTCGCAAAGCACTGGAGACGGCAACAGCGGAAAAGTTACAAATAGCCGAGGAAGCCATCTATTTTGCCAAGGAAACCCTAGAAAAGTTAACTATTTTGAACAGTGTTGCGCTTCCCCTTAGAATATGCCATAACGATACCAAGCTCAATAACATTCTCTTTTCAAAAAAAACTAAAAAAGCGCTCTGTCTCATCGACTTGGATACCTTGATGAAGGGGTACTTTCATTATGATTTTGGGGATGCTGTTCGTACCATTGCGAACACCGCCCCCGAAGATGAGCAAAACCACACCAACATTACTTTTGACCGGGACCTGTTCAAGGCTTTTGTAGATGGCTTGGCCCTCAACGGGCCATTTTTGACCGAAAAAGAAATTGAAACCCTGCCATTAGGTGTTGTACTAATGCCTTTTTTACATGGTATTAGGGCACTCACAGATTACCTTAACGATAATATCTATTACAAGGTTGCCTATGAGAACCAAAATTTAGACAGATGTCTGTCCCTTTTTGATTTTACCGCGAAAGCCATTAAATCATTGAAGTGGATGAAAGACTGTGTTCTACGGAAGCTGACCCCAATAGACTCATGATGATGTTGTTTTCGGTGTAGGGAATGGTTTTTCCACTCTAGTTTTTCAAATCAGAAGGACAATATTCCGCAGTGACGGCATGGTTGTTATATTTTATTTTTACATTGTTGTTTACTACATATAGCAAACATCATCACATGTCAAAAAAGTATTTCCTTGCGATTGGTTGTTTTCTAGTAATGGCGATGTTTCACCTTGGTTTTGGACAAAGTTCCATTCGCATGACCATTGGGCCCTCAAGAGAAATCCGAACAGACATGATAGGGGTCAATGGAAACTTGGCCGCTCTTGATCAACCTTGGGAGAACGACCGTTTACGAACTGCCTTTAAAACATTAAACGTTACGAATCTCCGATACCCTGCAGGCACCTTGGGCAATTATTGGGACTGGGGACTGGGAGCAATTGATCGCTCAGTGCCCGATAGCTTGATGATACCTTGGGTCGTTGAAAAAAAACTTCATAAATCAGCAGCTCGGTATACGCTGGAAAATCTAGCCGAAGCACATCAAAAGCTTCGCTTTAATCCAGTTTTTATGCTAAATATGCTCAGTAAAGACCTCGACCATGCCGTGACCCATCTGATACGCGCAGAAAAATTAGGGCTTCCCATCCGATACATCGAACTGGGCAATGAGCTTTACTTCGGACTGCCTTTCGAAACAAGTCGATACCCCACACCCGAGGAGTATGGAAAAACCTGCAGCGTATGGATCGATTCTTTAAAACAACGTTTCCCAAGCGCAAAATATGCGGTCATAGGGACGTATTTGGAACGAAATCCCAGACAAAAAAATTGGACGGCGAGGGTACTCGCCCACTGTAAAAATGCAGACGCCGTTACCTTTCACACCTATAGCCCTACCGGTATCGACGGAAAGCAAGAAAGAAAAAGTTTTACCGCCGGTAGTGAAGGCACTTCGGACCATCGCACAGCAACCCGCCACCAAAACTTTCGGACCCTTAAAGAACGGCAGTTATGGGAACTGGAACTATTAAAAGACTCAGCAGCCTATGCCAACTTTTTACAAACCGCGGTACGCTCGGCCGAAAGATACAAACGGATGGGCGTACCCGAAACCATGGAAGTTTGGGCAACGGAATATAATATGCGTGCAGATTCGAGCGCTTTGCGCGGTAGCTGGGCAAATGCATTGTATACGGCCAAATACTATGACGCTTTTCTCAAAGGCCCCATTAATTTGACCAATATTCACAACATCACCGGTGATTTGTTTCCTCAGATATACACGAAAACCGATCAGTTAGGACATATTCTTCATAAAAAATTATCCACAGTGCCTTATACCCTATCCGCCCAAGGCGTTGCGACCTCTCTATATGCCAGAGCGTCTAGGGGAATGCATGGGGCGGCCACCATTTTGTTTTCGGAGGTTCCAGAAATAAGCGATGACCGGGGACAAAGTGTTGCATTGTTAAGCGGGTGGACTTTCTTTTCCGATACCGCCCGAACTTTTTTATTGGTAAACTATAGCAATCTCTCTATCTCACTATCCTTGCCCGAATCTCTACAAGGAAGTACCTTTTCCCAATACCACACGCCTTTGGAACATTATATCAACAACGGATTAAAAACGGTAAATCATGTTTCAAAATCGACCGGAGCTCTTTTGTTGTTACCGCCCGCTTCCTTCACCTTAATAGAATAGTCTTATGTCACTAAAAATCGGTGTTATCGTTTGTTTGTTGTTGATGGGATGTCAACCGAAGCAAGCACCTGAAAAAACAGATGAAAAGAAACCACCCAATATCATCTGGTTTGTTGCCGAAGATATGAGTCCAAGGGTATCCTTTTACGGGGATAGTACTGCCCGTACACCTACCCTTGATGCCTTGGCCAAAAAAGGTATTGTATTTGAAAACGTTTTTACCGTCTCTGGCGTATGCGCGCCAAGTCGCTCCTCCATGATTACCGGTTGCTATCCCTCATCTATTGGCACACAACACATGCGACAGTCGAGCGGCGTCATCGATCTTCCAGGAATACCCAAATACAATGCAGTGCCGCCACCAGCAATCAAAGCATTTCCCGAACTTCTCAGGAAAGCCGGTTATTGGACCGCAAGCTATCGCAAGCTAGATTACCAGTTCGGAACACCTTTTACTATTTGGGACAGTATCTCGGAAAGACCCCATTGGAGACAACGCAATAAAGCCGATAATGAAAGACCTTTCTTCATTTACAATACGTTCGAAATCACCCATGAAATCAACATTTGGCCCGATAGTACCAAACACCGGTTCTTTCAAGAATACAAAATCGATACGGCCCTATTGGCCCAAGATGTGGTGCAACGACCTCCATTAGATAGCTTGGACCATTACATCTCCAAGCAAGATGTGGTCGTACCGCCATACTTGCCCGATACTGACCTAACGAGAAGTCATTTCATACGACACTACTACAACATCATGCGCATGGATCAACAAATTGGTCGAATCATGAGCGACTTAAAAGAAGACGGACTCGAGGAAGACACCATACTTTTCTTTATGAGCGACCATGGCGACTGTTTGCCGCGGGGAAAACGATGGCTATACGACTCGGGCACCAAAGTACCCCTAGTGGTGTACATTCCAAAAAAATATCTTCCGTCAGGTTGGAAACAATCCGGGCGCGATGATGGACTTTATAGCTACCTCGACGTACCGCCGACCGTGCTAGAAATGGCTGGGATCACCATTCCCGACTGGATGCAGGGAAAAAGCATACTTTCCACCCTTCAACAACACCCTCGAAAGTTTGTCTATGGCGCTAGAGATCGAATCGACAACCGATACGACATACGGCGTTCTATACGTAACGACCGCTTCCGCTACCTTCAAAACTTTTCTCCTGAAAAACCGTATCAGCAACAACAGGACTTTTTGGAACAGATGCCTTTGATGCACGATATATTAAACAAACATCGAGAAGGAAGCCTGACCGAAACCCAGGCGGCTTGGTTAGCGGAATCCAAGCCGATCCATGAATTGTACGATTTGCTAAAAGACCCTTATGAAATCAAGAATGTTGCAGAAGACCCAGCCTATGCCGATACGTTACAGATGCTTGAAAAAGAGCTCTTGGCATGGATGAAAACCTCTGGCGACCTGTACCAGATAAACGAAATGGACCAGGCGGAAAAAGCATGGCCTAGGGGAAAACAGCCAAAAACAGCACCGGTACTTTTTCAAAAAAAGGATGGAATGTTGTATCTCAAGTCTAGCACAAAAGGAGCTAGTATTGCTTACAGGACACCAGACGCAACACGTTGGGAATTGTACGGAGGACCTATTGCCGTCTCCGGGGACTCCATTATTGCAAAAGCGGTTCGTTATGGATATGCCGAATCAAAAAAAACCTATTTTGCATTCCATTGAGAACACCTTCCCTAAATTTTGTGCTATCATATGTAAATCAGCTTGTAGAATGACCCGATCGAATCAATAGTTACCGTTCAAATTTAGTATTTTAGTTTTACCATCAATCGTATGTAACAATGTCAAAAAAGCTTTCAGGTCTTTATGTTCTTTTATTGTTGACCATCTCTTGCGTTGAAAAGCAGGAAACTAAAAGACTCGTTCATCTCGATACAACAACAACCGGTATCGATTTCGTGAATAGGATCACTGAAAATGACAGTATCAACGTTGTCAAATTTCAATATTGTTATAATGGTGGGGGTGTTGGTATTGGGGATTTTAATAAGGACGGCAAACCAGATGTCGTACTCACGGGAAATCAAGTTAGTTCCCGTATATACCTAAATAAAGGGGAGCTTAGTTTCGAAGACATTTCTGAAAAAGCCAATTTCAAGACCAACAGTTGGGTCACGGGAGTATCTATCGTAGATATCAATGCCGACGGATGGGACGACATTTATCTCAATGTAGGTGGTGCCAATTGCAAAGGCGATTGTGAAAACCTCCTTTTTGTGAACCAAGGCACTGATGAAAATGGGGTACCCGCCTTTACGGAAAGAGCCAAAGCCTATGGCCTCAATGATGGCAACTATGCCCAACAATCGGTCTTTTTCGACTATGATGGTGATGGAGATCTAGACGTATATATTCTTCACAACGGCAACTCCGGAATCGATAAGAACAATCCGGTACCAAAACAGTATATGCCACCTCATTTGAAAGACTGGCTGCTTCGCAACGATACAACGGAAGGGGTGGATCATCCTATATTCACAAATATCTCGGAAGAAGCCGGTATTGTTCACGGAGGGTTCGGTCTAGGCATCGGCATCAACGACTTTAACAATGATGGGCTTACCGATATCTATGTAGCGAACGATTTCATTACCGAAGACTTGCTGTACATTCAAAAAAGGCATGCCGATAGCCTACAACCTTGGTTCGAAGAGAAAAGCAAACAGTACCTAGGCCACGAAACCTACAATGCCATGGGAATGGACTTTCAGGATGCGGATAATGACTCCAGGCCCGATATTATGGTTGTTGATATGCTCCCTATGGAGTACGAACGACAGAAGAAAATGTTGGGTATGATGAATTATGAAAAATATCTGTTGGCCCAACGCAACGATTATAGCTCGCAATATGTACACAACACCCTACAATTGAATAACGGAAAACTTAGGGGACAACAATTAATGACCAGCGAAGTCGGTTTTATGAAAGGGATTTCCAGTACCGATTGGAGTTGGGCGCCCTTGCTGATAGATCTGGACAATGATGCCGATAAGGACCTTTATATTTCGAACGGTTATGTAAAAGATGTGGCCGATTTGGATTATATCAATTACTCCGGGCAGAACAATATGTTCGGTACCCGGGAAGAACGCACCAAGAAACAGATAGAATTCACCAAACATTTGGACAGTATTTACTTGCCCAATTTTATTTATGAAAATGACGGGACCTTGGGTTTTACAGATGTTTCCAATACTTGGACAAATGAAAGGCCTTCCTACTCCAATGGGATAGCTTATGCAGACCTCGATACAGACGGCGACCTTGACCTTGTCGTCAACAACATCAACGAACCGGCCTTTGTACTTGAAAACACGACTTCGAACTATTCATCTAAAAACCATTTACGTCTTCAGTTGAAAGGAATTGCAAAAAATCCGCATGCCATTGGTGCCAAGGTTACCCTTTGGAATCAAGGAAAACCGCAACACCATTTTCAATCGGTCGTAAGGGGCTATTTATCATCGATGGAACCGATAGTACATTTTGGGGTCAAGGATAGTATAATCGATTCCCTTCAAGTAAAATGGCCCAATGGAAAAACTTCCATTTTAAAAGAGGTCGTCGCCAATCAAGTATTGGCGCTGCATATAGAAAATGCTAAAGAACTTCCATCTTTTGACCGACCCGAAAAATTACTGTTTCATGCATCCAGCGGCTTGATCGATTTCAAACACGACGAAAATGAGTTCAACGAATACAACCAGCAACGACTCTTGATGCGTCAACATTCCCAAATGGGGCCATGCCTGGCCGTTGGCAATATCGACGGCGAAACAGGAGATGAACTCTTCATCGGGGGAAGCGTGGGGCGCCCGGGACAAATTTGGAAGCAAAACAACAATGGCGTGTATGAGGCAATTCAAAAGCTAGAAAGTGATTATGAGGATACCGATGCCGTATTCGTAGATATTGATGGTGATGGCGATCTCGATTTATATGTGACAAGCGGCAGTACGGAGTTTCGAAAAAGTTCCGAAAACTATCAGGACCGGCTCTACCAAAACGATGGAACGGGAGTATTTACAAGAGATATCGTTGCACTTCCCGAAAGTTTTGAAAGCAGTCATTGTATCCGTGCGTCCGATATAGACCAAGATGGGGATATTGATTTCTTCATTGGTTCAAGAGTCGTTCCCGGGAATTATCCGAACCATCCCAAAAACGTGTTATTGTTTAATGATAATGGGAGGTTTTCTGAAAAAACCGACTCCAAAATTGATATGCTCGGTATGGTCACTGACGCCGTTTGGGAAGATGTTGACAAAGATGGATGGGAAGACCTGGTCGTAGTCGGGGAGTGGATGCCCATACAGATCTTCAAGAACCACAAGGGTAGTCTCCGGAAAATGAAAGTATCCTTTTCAAACGATAACGATCAACAGGTACGTACCGAGGGCTGGTGGAACTGCATTGCGCCAGGAGATTTTGACGGAGACGGGGATATCGACTTTTTAGTCGGGAACCAAGGATTGAATGGCTATATTAGCCCAAGTCAAGAGCACCCGTTGTACGTTTACAAAAAAGACTTTGACCAAAACGGAAGCCCCGATCCTATTCTTGGGCACTACATGGAAACCACCAAGGGCTTACAACTACTGCCGGTGCATACAAGGGACGATATCGTTGCCCAATTGGTGTCGCTCAAGAAGCGATACCGTACCTACGAAGATTTTGTCAAGGTAGATTTTGAGGGACTTTTGAACATTCAAAACCTGAATGAGGAGACGTTGCAGGCCTATACCTTTGCAAGCAGCTATATGGAAAACCTGGGCGATGGCCATTTTAGGCTAATACCATTACCGGATACGTGCCAATCGGCCCCTATCAATAAGCTGTTGGTACATGACTTTGGTCAAGATGGGCTGCTAGACGCACTAGCGGTTGGCAATGACTTCTCGGCAGAGACACTTTACGGTAAAGCAGATGCGCTAACAGGGCTATTTTTAAAGGGAACACCCAATGGTTTTGAAGTAATCAAAAGTACCGATTCAGGTTTTTATGTACCGGGGCAATCTCACAAAATTGACACTTTTACCGATTTAGAAGGAAGCTCTTTAATTATAGCGACCCAAAACAAAGATTCGTTGAAGGTATTCTCTTGGGTGCGATAAGAAGGCTTGATTCTGACTTAAGTCAACTACAAGACAGCCAAAAACGGATTTCAAACTCCGTATAGGGGTGAAAGCTGTGCGGTAAAATTACAACAAGCCTTAAATAGATTCGTTTTAGGTATCAGAAAAACGCCACTCTTTCCGATAGTCCCGACCCAAAACCTTGTTTTCATATTAAAAGCTTCCTCTACCTAGAAAAGAGATAGATCAGTTCAACTTCTGTTAAAATAGGCTCCGCTTATTCCCAAAAACTAAGGCGACAACCCTAGGGTTGTCGCCTTCTCAAAATTAAACTAACTTCAAACTAACTCATAAAATGAAGATTCTTAATATCCTGGGTTTTGATCTGCATTGGTCAAATCAGCATTGGCATCGATTTCTCTTTGTGGGATTGGTAAAAACTCGTGCTTTCCAGTTTGGAAACCGACGAGTACGTCATCGGCCAAGCCCCACCTTTTTAAATCAAAAATCCGAATCTGTTCCCCGGCCAATTCTACAGCACGTTCATGTACCAGTGCATCGAATATTTGATCTCTATTACCCACTGGGAAACCTCTCCCGTCCATCTCAGCAGTTCCATACAACGGCATACCAGCTCTTGTTCGAACCTCGTTCATCAAATCAATAGCCGTTGCAGAATTACCCAACTCGTTCTCCGCTTCGGCCAACATCAGCAAAACATCGGCATAACGAATAACCCTAAAGTTGATACCACTGTAATCGAACCCATCTTGAGGCTGCACATCCAGATTTTGGTATTTTCTCCATACAACAGCGGTAAGATTATCAAAAGTGAGTTCCCCGTTGTTGTAAGTATCCCCGTTTTGATAAAAGTAGGCCTGAATTCGAGGATCGTCGTCCTCAAATTCTTGGAAAAACGTAGGCCGCACTATAATATTCGCAAAGTTGGTCGGTGCATACTCAATACCTCTAAAAGTAGTTTCTGCAAGCCCGTTCCCAGTGGCGTTCCACTGATTTCCTCCGATCTGTTTGTCGTAATTGACTTCAAAAATAGATTCAGCATTGAACTCCCCGGCTTCGTTCCCATTGTCTCTAAGTGCTACGCCCTCAATGGAATAGCCTGTAATGGCATCGAACTCCGCTTTTGCCAAGGCCCATTCTCCACGGAACAGGTGTGCTTTTCCTTTTAATGCCTGTGCCGCACCTCTGGTAGCCCTTCCGTTAGGGGTGTTTCCTACCGCCGGCAAATTGGCAATGGCAAAAGTAAGGTCGTCAAAAATAAGCGAATAAATCTCCTCTTGACTGGCTTTTGCACCTGAAGACTCACTGGAGGTCGAAGTTTGTAACGGTATATCGCCCCATAGATTGGTTAAGTAAAAATAATAGAACGCCCTTAGAAAACGTACTTCTCCCAAACGGGCATCGATTTCACCTTGACCTACATTCTCTATAATGCCGTTCTCGGCGGCTTCCAACACGAAATTACAGCTTGCAATGCCACGGTAGGCTGCTTCCCAGTAGGTGAAAAACTCACCAAGTGACGGATCAAAGGTATAATCCATAAAGGCCTTTAATCCACCCTGAAGTGCATCGGTACCTGCATTTTCCTGGGAGAGGTTATCGAATAAAAAGAATTTAATACGCCCATACATACCTTGTGATTGCAAGAAGGAATAGGCCCCATTCACGGCAGATTGTAATTCCGCCGAATTTTGAAAGAAGGTGTCAGGCCTTACAACATTGGGATCCTGAAGGTCTAATTCCCCCTCACTACAGCCTAAGATACTAAACAGTATGGCTGTACATGCTAAAATGATTTTCTTTGTTTTCATATCTTTTTTTTAAAATTGAACTTGAAGACCAGCTAATATAGTTCTGGATGGTGGATAAACACCTCTGTCGATGTTCAATCCTATCGTAGTCCCCCCTTGTAGGGTCGTAGCAATTTCGGGGTCATAACCTGAATAGTCGGTGAAGGTGACGATATTCTGCCCACTTACGTAGAACCTTAGTTTACTTATCGTTCCATTGGCAAAGTTACTCAAAACCCTAGAAGGGATGGTATAACCCAAGGTAATATTCCTAATCCTCGTAAAGGATCCATCCTCAATAAACCGATCGGAGGTCACCTCATTTCCGGTAAACCCGGGGGTAGCCCTAGGAGTCGTCTGTGATGGATTGGTGGGAGACCAACGATCCAGGATAGCCGTAGTCGTATTGAACAAACGTGCCTGTTGTTCTATCTGGGCTCTTAGACCATTATAAATATCTTGCCCGTATTGTCCGTTCAAGAAAACCGAAAAGTCTATGTTCTTATAACTGAAATTGAAGTCCATGTTTAAGGTAAGATCCGGATTCGGATCTCCGATAACAACACGGTCATCTGCATTCACTTGTCCATCGCCATTGACATCCACATATCGTACATTCCCGATCAATGCTCCAGGATCCTCCGAATCAGGAGAGTTTTGCGTAGGCCCCGCATCAACCTCTGCCTGATTTTGGAAAATTCCATCTGTTCGCAGGCCAAAGAAATGTAAAGGTGCCTCACCAACAGCCAATCGATTAACGGTTTGCTGCAATACGTTTCCATTGAATACCGCATCGACAGGACCTAAAGAGGTAACTTCCGTATTTAAATTGACGAAAGCATTGGCATTGACACCCCAATTAAATTCTCCTTCACGATCGCGATATCCTAGATTAAATTCCAAACCGCTGGTTTCGGTACCACCTACGTTTTGGGTCTGATTGGCAGCAGTTGCGCCTAACGAAGACCGAAGAGGCACCGATAACAATAGTCCATCACTCTCATTTTGGAAGTAGTCCAGGGAGAACGTCAACGCATTGTTCCAAAAGCCCATATCGGCACCGATATTGATAGATGTAAGCTCTTCCCATCTCAGTCTTTCGTTGGGAATACGTGCAGGACGTGTACCGCTCACCAAAGCACCATCGATAATATAGTTAAAGTCGGTTAACAAACCTGTTTGAAAGAGGTAGTTCCCTATATTATTGTTTCCGGTAATCCCCCAGCTTCCCCTTAATTTTAAATTAGAGATAAGTTCGTTGTCTTCCAAAAAGGGAAGTCGCGCTAGGTTCACCCCTGCAGAGGCCGAGGGGAAATAACCCCATTGATCATCTGTCGGGAACCTTGAGGAACCGTCCGCCCTTAAGGTAGCCGAAAGCAGATAGGTTTTGTCGTAATCATATCCAATCCTTCCGAATACGGAGTGTAGGTTATTTTGACTTTCGGTACTTGTAAGCTGTCTTGACGTAGCCTGTTGTAAATTTTCTATGGCATCCGTTAAGGGGTTGGTGGTAAAGGCGAAGACTTCATTAAATTCGTCTTTGTTCTGCTCATATCCCGCCAAGATATCCAAATTATGCTTGTCATTAATGGTCGTATTATAATTAAGGGTATTGGTAACCGTCGTAGTTAAAGCCCTTTGACGTCTTTTGCGAGTCTCGGATTCGCCCCTAGCACGGGATCCCGTAGGTATCGATGGAGAAAAATCATCCTCGTTGTTATGTGCCAAGCTTATACCGACCGTTAGCTTATACGTCAATCCAGGAAAAATTTCATATTGCCCGAACAAAGAACCTACAAGTTGCGTCTGTGTAGACTGATTGGCTCCGTGTGTCAAAATCCGTACCGGGTTTTCCGAGTCCTGCCCGTCTATGGATGTGGTGATTTCGGTAAAGAAATTGTCGGCCTCGCTAAAGACTGGTTTAGTAGGATCAAAACGTAATGCATTGATCAAAGGGGAACTTGCGCCCGCAGTTCCTTCGTCGTTGCTTCGATTAACGGCCAAGTTAAAGGTCTGACCCACGGTAATCTTATCACTTAGATTCAAAGAAGTATTGACACCTAAGGAATACCTTTCAAAGTTAGTTTCCAAAGTGGTTCCTTCCTGATTCGAATAACCAGTACGAATACTGTACACAGCGTTCTCGCTACCTCCAGAGGCTTCTATACTGTAATTCTGCCAGAGGGCATCTCGAAGCACTTCGTCTTGCCAATCGGTATTGATTGACGGATCGACCACCCCTGGCTGTAAGGTCTGAGGCAACTGTACCCCGGGAGTACCGGCATCGGCATCGTAGGATTCTGCATATTGCAAATATTGAGAGGCATTCAAAACGTCCAATGTCGTTGGATTGGTTTGAAGTCCTACGTAGGAATCAAATGTGACCCTTGGTTTACCCGACCTACCGCCTTTGGTCTTGATCAATACGACCCCATTAGAGGCCCTAGACCCATAAATCGCGGCACTGGACGCATCCTTAAGGATTTCGACCGATTCGATGGCTTCTGGCGGTATACTGTTTAAGTTATTGGTAGGAACCCCATCTACTACATATAACGGGTTGTTGTTCCCAAAGGTCCCGAGCCCTCGAATAACTACTTGAGGAGCAGAACCCGGTGCACCCGTATTGGTTACCTGCACCCCGGCAGCACGCCCCTGTAAGGCTTGTTGCACCCCTAGAGCAGGAGTTTCCACCAAATCCTCATTATTTACGGAGGAGATGGCATTGGTGACCGAAACCCTACTTTGAGTTCCATAACCTACCAAAATAACCTCTTCCAATACATTGGCGTCCTCGGCCATTGTAACGTTGATGGTAGATTGACCGTTCACGGCTATTTCTTGAGTGGCATAGCCGATGTAACTGACCACTAATGTGGCATCGCTATCGGCCTCTATGGTATAATTACCGTCAAAATCTGTTTGGGTTCCGTTAGTGGTACCCTTTACAACGATACTCGCCCCTGGAAGCGGTGTACCTGTATCATCGGTCACTGTTCCGGTGACCGTACTCTGCAACTCAATAGCTGTATCGAGATGCTTTTCATTCTCCGAAATACCTGCCTTGGCTTCATATATCCCAAAACAGATACACATGGATGCTAGCGCCGCCGAACGAAACAAAACTCCGTTCTTTAAACGCGTTGTCCACTGATAAAAGTGGTTTTTAATCATAATGAATTGAATTAGTTAGTACTAGTGATTGATAAACTCTTTACTTAAACTTAAACAAATTAGTTTGCATTTGGTAAAATTATCTTAAAACTTTTGTTTCTTTTGATAGCATTTTTTCATTTGCCTATCACGAATGATCTACTTTATCCGCAATTTTAATACTAATTATTGCTCATTCCTTACAAAAAAGACTCTTATTTTATGTTGTTTTAAAAAATAACAGGCTTTTATCAAGGCTTTTCACCTATTTTTTTAAATTTTAGCACCAATCATAAATTACCTTTTGTTTAGACATTTATGAATGATACTATTTTTACGCAATATTAACTTTTTGTTGATTTTGTTTAATCAATGAGACTTCCTCATGACTACGGAAAACATTCCGATTTACTTTGAGGATAGCGCTTAATCCTTCTTTCGGATACGCCTAAATTATTACAGGACAGCTATGTTAATCCCGTTTGTAATCATCCTCATAGCGCTCAATATCTTCTTGTTGCCAATTGCCAAAAGCTACTTCCAACACCCTGACCGGAGCACCTCCTTCACAGGAAAGTCGGTGTTTCTCATTTGCAGGAATCCATAGTTCCTCCCCTGCTTTGCATGTTCTTATGGTATCGCCCACCTGTACAATAGCGCCGTCATCGATGACAATCCACAATTCGGCCCTACCGGTGTGCGATTGAAGACTCAATCGTTGCCCGGGTAGAACCATCATTAGACTTACGGTTACTTCCTCATTGTTCGCAAACTGCTTGAAAGAACCCCACGGTCTTTCAATAAAGGAAATAGCTGGTTTTTGATTTGGAATCGGTTTGGTTTTGTAGTTCGACATGTTTTCCTATTTATTATTCTGTTCGTACGTATGCTTTTACGGTACCGCATCGCATTCCTTCGCTCTCCCCATACGGTCGGATCGTATAGGGCCCTACTGAAGCGGGAACGATAAATGTTTCGGCATAATGAACGACCATTGGCTCAAAAGCCTCATCCGGACTTTCAATAATTGCTTCCCTACCTTCTACCAAGTTCAATACGTTCACCCCTTCGCAGGTATGATGGGTCACTTTTTTGGTAAACCAATGCCTTCTTGTTTCGATAAATTGGGTTCGATGCAATCCGGTACGTTCTTCTTGCCACCCATCACCCTTGGCAATTTGCTCGACAGTGTTGATGAGTTCCTTCCCTACCATCTGTGTTGTTCGTTCCGTATTCAAGACCTTCATGCCCCTATCGATGTTGATCGGGCGTGGTAAGCCATCGAGCCCCAACCGATTCCAATCCCATAGCTTGAAGGTAAAGATGTAAGGTGTTGCGCTAATTTCAAGCACCATGCTGTTCTTACCCGAACAATGAATAGTGCCTGCCGGAATCAAAAAATGATCATGCTTTTTAGCGGGCCACTTTTCAACATAGCGGTCTGCATCAAAAATTTCCGCTCCTTCTTGTGCAGTTCGAAGCTCTTGCTGCATTTTTGTAATTGAAATATCTTCTTTTAGCCCTAAATATACACAAGCGTCTTCTTCGGCATCCAAAATGTAGTAGCTTTCATCTTGGGTATAGGCCATTCCGAATTCTTTCCGTATAAATTCATTCGTAGGATGAACCTGAAGACTTAGATTACCCCCATCCATGGTATCCAAAAAATCAAACCGAATGGGAAATTCATCCCCGAATATTTTGGCGACCTTGGCACCCAAAAGTGTATCGGTACAAAAGAAAACCAGATTTATTGCAGGTGTCTCGAAAACTATATCGCCTACCTTTAAAAGTATACTGTTTTCTTCGGGCACACCATCGAAGCACCAGGCGTAGTTCTTTTCCGCGGGGTCTAAATCGCAGTATTCTTTCATCCATTGGCCACCCCATGGTCCTGGGTCAAAAAAGGGCACTACCCGAAAAGGACGATGTGCCGTTGCCTCCAAGGCATGCTTCCAATCGACCGTTCGCAACATAACGGGGCGGTTCTTTTTGTTGGCATCAATAACAAAATCAGATTTGCGAATCACTTCTTTCTTATGTGCATCACAAACCCGCCAGTCTATGAAATAGGCACGTTTGTACTGTAAAGAGGTTTTTTGATCTTTATTATCTGTTCCTACATTCGATATTTCATTTCTTCGGAAACGTTGTTGGATCTCCCATCGGGCCATATCTATGTATACCTTTATAGCAGCCTTAGGATATATAAGGGATGCTCCAACGCCTATAAGAAATGTAAGACCATACTGTTCTACAACGTTGTTTGCTATGTTTTCCACTTTCCCTGTATCAAAAAAATCAAGTAGCCGCAACTTGGTCAGGTGGCCGAAAATAGCATCATCGGTCAACTCATCGGCCAACATGGCCTCAATTTCGGTCGTGGATTTCATAGCCTCCCTGGTGTCATAAAAATGACCATCAAAAGCGCGTTCAAAAGCTTCTTGTACTTCTTCTTGAAAAACGCCATGATACAGATCGACCACTACAATGACTCTTTCCGAACCATCTTTGATTTGCTGATTTTTAAGAGCGTCAGTAATTGCATCCCAACCCTGCCAATGCATGGTGCCGGCATCCAATTGCACCACGGGGGTCTTATCATAATTTGCAGTTCCTTTCAAGTACTTTTTCATAAGGGTCCATTTTTTTGTTGCAGACCGTAGTTCAGCCCGTATAGCGCCGCTACATCTTCTAAGGCCGATGAAACGACGGTTATGTCGCCCCAAGGGGTCCAAGCATGTTTTCGTACCGTCTCTGTAATCGATGGCACTATTTCTTCTTTACTTTTCATAATGCCACCTCCTAGCACCACCATCTCTGGATCATACGCATGAATTAAATTTACAACACCCGCTCCCCATACCTTCAGACATCGTTCCCGCTCTTCCACCGCCAGTACATCCCCTTTTCTTGCTGCCTTAAACAACGCATAGAAGTCCAGGTTTTTTTCCTTTTTAAGGAGGCTCGACCGGTATCGAGAATGGCTTTGAATACGACCTTCAAGATTCCAACTTGCGGCCGTTGATTCTAAACAACCTTTATTACCACAGTTGCATTTTTCTCCCTGAAAGTCGATGGTGAAATGTCCGCCTAAACATCCCGCTTGATAATGTTTCCCTCGAAGCACCTTGCCTTCGATGATCGCCGCCGTACCTATTCCTGTTCCCAAGGTCATCATCACTACATTGTCTACGCTCAAAGCGGCACCGTATTGCCATTCTCCCACCAGGGCCATGCGGGCATCGTTATCCATAAAACAAGGCACCTTCCAATTCTCGAAAACCCATTGGGCCATATCGAAACCCTCCAAGCTTTGATACTTTTCATTGGTCGAAAG
The DNA here is from genome assembly GCA_947493175.1 of uncultured Flavobacteriaceae bacterium. Taxonomy (GTDB): domain Bacteria; phylum Bacteroidota; class Bacteroidia; order Flavobacteriales; family Flavobacteriaceae; genus Pelagihabitans. The sequence continues at coordinate 118,100 of CANLQD010000007.1, forward strand.
CACCATTATTCGCCGTACATCGACCAAAGCGGGCATTGCAAAGGCAATCCCCGTTAAATTATTTCCAATGCTATATGTATCTATCAATCGATTGATTGCCACCTTAAATACGTCAAGAATATGGTGTCGTACTTGCTTGGAAGGTGCTTTCAATATATTCGACTCCAACAACGTATCGTTTTTGAAGATACCCGCTTTAACCCGTGTTCCTCCTACGTCAAAAGCAATGATATACTCGTTTTTAGTCAACTTCTAATAACTTTCGGAAGGAATCAGTGTAGGTTTTTCATCTCTTTCAACCGCGAGTTTTGAGAAGCCTTTTTCCTGGATAGACCCATAATCGTGTCCTGCGTCGGAAGGCCAGCAAGCACCAAAAGTTAGGATGTCTTTTCCAGTGTTACACACCCTGTGTGCCGTAAAGCCTGGAATATAATGAATACTACCTGTGTGCATTTTTTCAGCCCAAGTATTTCGATCTTCATCCATTAATAATAATAATCCTTCTCCCCCAACACCCCAATAAAACTCGCCCCTATCTTTCATTTCATGAAAATGGCCTTTGGTCATGAAATATTCCCTACCCACCTTTCCTGGATAGATTCGGGTCATACCAAAAAACAGCCCGCCTTCTACGCCTTGTTCCACCGGAAAATAACTGTCTACCTCGTACATTGGTGTTTCCGGACTTAACTTGGCAAAGGCTTTGTCATCTCTGTAAAAACCGGTAAGATCTTGGGCCGTTCTTAAAAGTACATCGACCGCCTCGCCCACCACATGTGATTTAGCGTGCAGTGCCTTCGTAAAATGTATCATATTGGCATGGTGTTTTATGGTTCTAGTACAATACTATCAAATTTGGGATTATGTTATCGATTATCGATCAACGATTCACTTTTGAATTAAAAATCTACGGTAAGTTTGTCTTAAAACGGCAAAAAAAGAGCCCTATATCCCAAAATGATATAGGGCCCCAATCAACTACAAGGATGTATTATACATTTGTTATTGCCTATCGGTCGATGACCATTTTAAAGTTTTTATCGGCAATCCTTACTGAGTACACTCCTGTTCCAAGAACCGAAACATCTACCTTTGTCTCTCTCCTTGATGCATCTAATAATCCTGATTTCACCAAACGGCCTGTAAGGTCAAAAATCGCGTAGGAACTTGCCTTTTCAGGATTTACGATATTCAGTGAAGACTGTACAGGGTTCGGATACAATATCATCTTGGTGGCATCCAGTTCCCCGATAGACGCTTTTAAAGACGTGGCACCGGAAAGGTCTACCGGGTCGGTCTCTACCCAGACCGAACCTCCTGAATTGCTTTGTGCCTTGATTCTGAAAGTGTAAGTAGCATTGGCGGTAAGCCCAGAAACAATATCTATTGTCTCTGCATTTGCAGCAGCATCGGGTACGCCTCCACCCCTCCAGGTATCCCCGGCCTTCAACTTTTGAATGTCAAAGAAGGTTTCGTTATTCGAATTGTCATTCCAGAACAAGCGAACGCTGGTAGAAGACAGCACCTCTGCTCTTACCTGGCATGGAGGATTGGGTTTTCCACCCGGGCTGGTTGCATCGCAACTTCCATTACCTCCTCCTGTCGGGGGTGTAGTATCGCCATTTACCGTAACCGAAGTTGTATCAGTGAACCCTCCATCTGCAGTAGTTACTGTAACGGTCGCTGAACCTTCAGCTACCGCAGTAATTCTTCCGCTTCCATTTACCGTAACTACGTTGCTGTTCGAACTACTATAACTCACATTTTGATTATCGGCATCAGCGGGGGAAACCGTTGCCGTTAAATTACGTCCAGCACCAATGTCTAAAGTAACGTTAGCTGGGGTAAGTGTTATACCCGTTACGCCTACAGTAGGCGGTGTGCTATCATCTGTGGGTATAAATTTCCAACGTGTCTGACTTCCGCTAAAATTTGTTGGGCGCATCACCAAATTTCTGTCAGTATTATTATTAGGCCGATAATAAAATCCATCAGCATCTAAGTTGACCAAATAACTAAAGTTTTCATTGTCACTTTGAATTTCTTGGAGTTGCCATTGCGTTCTTCTTCCGTTAGAGGCTGTAGACTGAGTTTCCATCCTGTTTCCTGATTTATATGCAGCTGGTGTACCCGTCTTTTTTGGTCGAAAATATTGACCGGTAGCCACATTTTGCAAATAGAAATAGCCTGTTTGAGCACCATCGGTAACTTTTCTCCACTTGAACCGGTCATCGGTATCATCTTTATCTACCACTTCTAAAGAGGAACGCACCGCTGTAGTAACGGGTGCCAAATATTGACGTGAAGCCTTATTTTGAATAAAGAAAATATCAGGATCTTCGCCTCCTCCATCGGGTTCCGTTACCGTAACTACAATGGTATCTGAAATTGAAGGGTCTGCCTGACTAGCTACAGTAATAGTAGCAGTACCTGAGGCATTGGCTGTGAGTACCTTTCCATTTACCGAAACATTCAAAGAACTACTGGTTGTAACAGAAGTATTTTTGTTTGGAGCATTGCTTGGTAGCACTGTGATATCGGTAATTGTAAAGGTTTCGCCTTCCTCTAATGTTAGGGTTGAAGGGTTCACCGTTACACTCTCCACCGTAGGTTGCGCGGTAGTACTATAAGCAATATTATCTCCTTCTATAAAGATGTTATCGATATAAAAGCGGTCGTTCTCGGTATCACCAAAAAACTCAAACTGAATTCCCTTAAATTCTGCAGGGTTAAAATCCGGATTTGCTCGTGTATCTTCCAATACAATTTCCACCGTTTGGAACCCAAGACCAACGCTGATCAAATTTCCATTGTATCCAGGGGTGTCCTTAATATCTACCTGACCACCAAACTGATCCAATAATTTAATATTGAATGCCGGAGTATTGGCTAAAATAGATCTTATATCCAGACTCAACGTACCTCCTGTTGCATTGACAGGTCTAAAGTTGACTTGCAGAGCCGATCTGCTTTCGGGTGTGCTTTTGGTGAGTCCCAATACGAACTGTGAGCTGGAACCTTCCGAGGATGACAAAGAACTTTCAGAGGTCTGCACATCTGTAGTTGGAGTGTCTATTCCGGTCCAAAGAATTTGCTCCGCCTGGAAGTTATCCAGGAAGATAGCGAATTCTTCCGGAGGTTGCGGCAGTACGATGTCATCACGAAACGCAGGGCGCGCATCACCACGTTGACCGTTGGTCTTACGGGCCACCGCTCCGGCGCCCCTAGTAGCCATAATAATCTTACCGGTGCCGTTGGCATCTTCATAGTATTTCATCTGACGTACCACCGGATACTCCACATCGGCACTCCAATCTTCCCATACTACATCACCATTGTTCTGCACCGTACCTCTGACAAAACCGAGGCCCACTTTATGCTGCTCCCATTTTTGTAAGGGCACATAGAGTTCATCACCTACCGCTACCACCTCGGCAATTTGCACCTCCTGACTGGAGGGCTCGGTGAAATCATCCCACCAAGCTGGTCGACCTACAACGTTGATTGCCTCTCCTGCACTTAATACGCTTTCGACAAAGACATTAGGGTCACTACCCGTACGTACCAAACCTGCATCGCGGCTAAAAGTATAGGTATATAGGTTGCCACCTTTTTGAACAGAGGCTACACTACCCACTTTTAACAGGTTTGTTTGATTTCCATTGCCGATCGAGCCGCCACGCGTCATTTGTGTCCAACTATAATTGGTTCCACTACGTATACCCCTCCATACGCCAGAAGAACATTGATAATAGATAATATTACTATTGGACACATCGAAAGTGAAACCCTCAACAAAACTCCTGGTATTATTACTGTTCGCCGGATTGGTGCCGTTAATGTCCCTGAAGGTAGTTGACCCCCCATTAATAAGATCAAAGATATTGTCGCAAACCCATATACCAGACTCGGTACCCACATATACCCTGTTTAGGTCATTGGGATCTTGATGGAACTGCCAAATACGACTGTTAGGAAGTCCTACGGCACTAGCTGAAGCACTGGCCGCTGTTTTAATCGTAGTAAATCCGTCATTAATACCATCGGGGCCGCTTAAATCAAGGTCTTTGTGAAGGAAGTAAGCACCTCGCGATCGGTCACCGCCACCAAAGCCTGCCGCCGCACTCACCAGCACAACTCGACCTCCTCCCGGCTTTTCAATAATCTCTACACCGTGTGCATCGGTCAATCCAGCTGGATCCTGGAACATGATCGCCTGTCTCCATGACTGTCCACCGTCCCAGCTTTCCAAAACACCATTGTCTGCCTGGCCTTGAATCATGTAGTTTTGGTAGGCCGCTACGTCATAGGTGAAGGTAGAAGCAGCACCACGGCTTCTATGGAAGTTCTGTCCGTTAATGTTCTTAGTATAGCCTGAGTGGGTTATTTCCCAATTTACATTACCATCCGCCGCATCGCCTTTAAAGAAACTTTGCTGAGACATTGCGAGCATACCTCTTGTGTAGGGGTTCTGCCCGTTTGAAGGCCACTCCACGGGGAAATAGGCATTATGTCTTACTCCCGAACGATAGGGGTTCCAACCAATATCATACGTAACACCACCATTGACCACGTCTCTCCCGTCGTCGTAACCAAATACAATCTCGTATTCGCCTTCTGCAACAGTAGCACCACTTACCGTAAATCTTCCTTCTATGAGTTTATTCGCCGGGTTCTGACTTAATTGCCCGAAGGCAACATAATGTTCAGTGGCACTACTTCCCCGGTATACTTTTGGCCTCCAGATAAAGGTGGGCTGGTCTGGCTTTATACTGCCATCAGGATTTCTATTAAAATCAGCCCAAGGCCCTTTGCCTACATCTTGCCAATCTCCATTAGGGTACTGTTTTACATATACTCTGTTAAAGTTATCTTTTCTGTATACAGCATACAACCAATTTCCATCCGGGGTAAAATCTGCACCCCAGCAGGTTTCGCCATCTACGCCTGAAGGAGCGCTAACTTTTGACCAGCTAGAAGCCCCGGTAGTGGACCTATAAACACCATCGGCAGTAGCGATAACCACATCATTGGAGTTGGTGGGATCCACCTCTATTGAAAAGACCGTAGGATCATCCTGTGTGGAAGACCAGGTACTTTTATTCCAACTATTTCCACCGTTGGTCGTATAATAGATTTCCCTAGGGATATTGTTATTGTAATAATCCTGACCCCCATCCTGCAATCTCAGAAAACCCGCCCAAGGATATAATCTTGCCGTAAAGCCATTTTCCTGTAAGCCAGTCGCCGCATATACCCTATTGTTGTTATTGGGATCGATTTCTATGGGCGATATGATGATTTCTTTGGTGTCGGGGACTAAATTAAACGATTGACCGCCATTCGTAGAATAACTGAGGCCCAGCGCATGCGCCACATAAAAGTTATTACCACGACCCTTAGCCATATTGGTCAAACTTGCTGGTATATTATGATTGGGATCTCCAAATTCCCAGCTATCTCCGTAGTCGTCACTGAAGTAGAAACCTTCTACATCCGAAGAATAGAACATACGCCCAGGTATACCGGGGTCACAAGACAGGCCTTGCACCCGACCACCCGCTCCGGGGTTCAACGATTGCCAAAAGGCTTCCTGGCCCCAGCCAAGACTACAAAGTCCGAACAAAGCCATTAAAAAAGTAATTTTTTTCATATTGATATTTTTTAGGTTAACAAAATGGGATATTATCAATTTACAACTTCAATTATTGCGGAAATCTAAATAAACAATCTTTCAATAGCTATTGGAGAAAAAAAATTAAACTTAGGAGAAGTTCAACAAACTCAGGAGATATTCACAACAATATGATTTTCATTTACTTAATAACATTTTCATTCCTAGTACAAGCAGAAATAGGTCTAGGAATAAAACAAATTACTTCATGGGTTCGCTGTTTGAAAACGTTAGAACTTGATGGAACCAACCTTGGAGGCGTCAAAATAGTGTGGTATAGCTTGTATTGAACGCTCTAAGATACTGCCACCCGTACTCCTGCAAGGGTTGCTTGACAATCGCTTCATTGATGCACCATACCAGGGCATTCACCACATATAGACCTGACTTGAATTAAATACGCCAAAGTATTCATCGTTTCACCTTGACGCAAACAGAAATCTTCTCTCACCGTACTTCTATGCATCGTCTGGTTGTTTTCTAAGGTTTTATTCCCTCCCCAACTTCTTTTCACTAAAAAATGAACACGACCTGTTCAAGTTATATCCATGAAACGGTTCTGCGATACCAGGCGCAGGCGTAATAGAATATCCATGATTAAGAACAAATCAGACATTCAACAGCTACCTGCAAAGCAAAGGACCCTGCAATCAAAAATGATGCAGGGTCCAAACAAAGTACAAGAATTGGTGATTGCTATGTCATTGCCTAGCGATCGATAACCATTTTAAAGTTCTTATCAGCGACCCTTACCGAGTACATACCTGTCCTTAGATTAGAAACATCCACTTTTGTTTCGTTTCTCGTTTCGTTTAGCGGTCCTTTTTTCACAAGTCGCCCGGTGAGGTCAAAAATGGCATAGGATCCCGCCTTTTTCGGATTCAAGATATATAAAGATGTCTTGGTAGGATTTGGATATAACATAATTCGGGTTGCTTCAATGTCCTCTAAAGACCCCTTCAGGGAGCTCGCCCCGGAAAGATCCACCAAATCGGTCTCTACCCAGACCGAGCCGCCCAGACTATTACTTACAGCCTTAATACGCCATTTATAGGTAGTAGGTTCTCCCGGTGGTGTTACGATATCGGTAATATCTATTGAGGTGTTATTGGCCGCTGCGTTCGGCAGCCCGCCACCGCGATATTGGTCACCTGTTCGGAACTGTTGAATATCGAAGAGGTCCTCATTATCCGAATTGTCGGTCCAGAAGAGGCGTACACTTGTAGGCGATAGCACCTGCACCCTTACTTCACAGGGCGGGCTGGGTTTGCCCGCCGGACTTGTAGCACTACAATCGCCATTACCCCCTGTTGGCGGATTGCCCCCTCCATTTACCGTAACCGAGGTGCTGTCGGTAAAACCACCATCTACAGTTGTGACCGTAACAGTGGCGGACCCTGCGGCCACTGCGGTGACAACACCACTGCCGTTCACCGTGGCAACCGCTGTATTGGAGGAACTGTAACTGACATTCTGATTATCGGCATTGGTGGGCACTACGGCGACACTGAGATTTTGAGTATCGCCAATATCCAAAGTGACAGAGGTAGGAGAGAGACTCACCCCTGTAACCGAAACAGGATTGGAGCCACCATCTGCAGGAACAAAAAACCACTTGTTCAATTCACCGTTATCGGCAGCCCCTGATACAATATTGGTTGCCGTGCCACTACTGGGACGCATTTGGTACTCATTCGCCCGGTTGGTCAGAAAAACAGACCCATCTCCATCGCCTGTATCTGTTGCTATCCACTGTGCTTGATCACTGGTATCACTGCTTGTAAATTGCCGTACATTGGAGTTAAGATCTAATCTGGCATACACTTTTCTACCGCTCGCAAAATCATCACTAGCCAGGAATAAATAGTCATCTCCTGCGTCGGATTTTGTCCACTTTACATTATCACCATCTCCCGTATTATCGGCCCTAAGATTAGAGTTACCATTTGCGTTTGTAGAACGTAGGAACTTACCAGATGACTTATTTTGTAACTTATACGTACCATTGGGAATGGTGACCACCCCTCCAGCGGGCTCTATTACTGTAACTTCTATGGTGTCGAAAACAGAGGGAGTTGCCTGACTTGCCACGGTAATGGTTGCAGTACCTGAAGCGTTAGCAGTTAGAACCTTTCCATTAACAGAAACATTTAAGGAACTATTGGTTGACACTACAGTATTCTTATTTGGAAAATTACTGGGCAAAACCGTAATATCGGTAATCGTAAAAGTTTCACCCTCCACCAAGGTCAAGGTATCCGGATTCACAATCACTTCTTCCACTGAAGGTTGGGGAGTAGTACTGTAGGCGATATTATCACCGGAGATAAAGATATTGTCTATGTAAAACCGATCATTCTCGGTATCACCAAAGAACTCAAATTGTATCCCCTTAAATTCAGCAGGATTAAAGGCAGGATTTGCCCGGGTATCTTCCAACACGATCTCGACGGTTTGGAAACCGGTGCCCACACTTATTAAGTTGCCGTTATAGCCTGGTGTATCTTTAATGTCTACCTGACCACCAAACTGATCCAATAATTTAATATTGAATGCCGGAGTATTGGCTAAAATGGATCTTATATCCAAACTCAACGTACCTCCTGTTGCATTAATTGGTCTGAAGTTTACCTGTAGCGCCGCCCTACTGGCCGGAGTACTTTTAGTTAGTCCCAAAACAAACTGGGAAGTAGTACCTTCTGAAGATGAAAGCGTACTGGCGGAAGTTTGCACATCGGTAGAATCCGAATCGATACCTGTCCAAAGTATTTGCTCTGCCTGAAAGTTATCCAAGAAGATGGCAAATTCTTCCGGAGGTTGCGGCAGTACGATGTCATCACGAAACGCAGGGCGCGCATCACCACGTTGACCGTTGGTCTTACGGGCCACCGCTCCGGCGCCCCTAGTAGCCATAATAATCTTACCGGTGCCGTTGGCATCTTCATAGTATTTCATCTGACGTACCACCGGATACTCCACATCGGCACTCCAATCTTCCCATACTACATCACCATTGTTCTGCACCGTACCTCTGACAAAACCGAGGCCCACTTTATGCTGCTCCCATTTTTGTAAGGGCACATAGAGTACATCACCTACGGCAACGATATCGGCAATCTGCACTTCCTGTGCCTCGGGATCCGTAAAATCTTGCCACCAAGCCGGCGTACCGACCAGGCTGATTGCTTGCTGAGCGCTTAAAGCGACTACATTAAATTGATTGGGATCATTACTGGTACGTACCAAACCATTCTCCTCATTATAAGTGTACGTATATACATTACCGCCTTTTTCTACCGAAGCCACGCCGCCAACCTTTAATTTATTGGTTTGAAGGCCGGTACCAATAGGGCCGCCACGTGTCATGATTGTCCAACTGTAATCGGTACCACCACGTATGCCCCGCCATACACCGGAAGCGGTTTGATAATAGATAATGTTGCTATCAGAGGCATCAAAGGTAAACCCTTCCACAAAATTATTGGTAGTCACCACATTTCCACTGTTATCAATATCTGAACCGTTAATATCTCTAAACTTAGTATCTCCTCCATTGATGAGATCAAAAAAGTCATCGCACACCCATAAACCACTTTCAGTACCTACATACAATCTTTTCAGATCATTCGGATCTTGATGGAACTGCCAGATACGATTGTTAGGCAGTCCAAAGAACTGGGGAGTACCGGGTTTAAGCGGTTGAATAAAGTTTCCAAGCGAATCCTTGGGAGAGCTGGCCGCTCCTTTTATAGTGGTAAAGCCATCGTTTGTTCCATCCGGACCTGAAAGGTCAAGATCTTTCCATAAGAAGAAGGCCCCCTCATTTCTTCTGCCTCCACCAAAACCTTCAGCGGCGCTTACCAATACTATTCTACCTCCATCTGGTTTTTCAATAATCTCGATGCCGTGTGCATCGGTTAGACCGTCTGGGTCTTGAAACATAATGGTCTGACGCCATGACTGACCGCCGTCCCAACTTTCTAATACGCCGTTGTCGGCCTGCCCCTGAATCATATAGTTTTTATAGGCGGCCACGTCATAAGTAAAAGTAGAAGCTGCACCCCGGCTTCTGTGGAAGTTTTGCCCCCCAATATTTTTAGTATAACCTGTATGGACTGTTTCCCAATTTTCATTGCCATCAGCGGCATCACCTTTGAAAAAGCTTTGCTGTGACATCGTGAATACCCCACGACTGTAGGTATTACCGGGAAGTCCTTGCCATGCGGCCGGATAATATGTATTGTTTCGAACCCCCGAGTTATAAGGATTCCAACCAATATCATACGTGACACCACCGTTTACTACATCCCTACCGTCTACATAACCAAAAATGACGGAGTATTCCCCTTGGGATACCGTATCGCCCGACACGTTGAATTTACCTTCGATCAGCTTGTTCGCCGGGTTTTGGCTTAACTGACCGAATATAACATGATGTTCATTAGCTGTGCTTCCTTCAAATACTTGTGGACGCCACATATATACCTCTCTCGATGAGTTCGTAGGGTCAATACCAAACCAAGGTCCAACACCTACATCCTGCCAAGAACCACTAGGATAAGATCTCACATACACCCTATTTATGTTTCCCTTACGATAAATGGCGTATAACCAATTGCCATCAGGGGTAAAATCCGCTCCCCAGCAGTCTTCCCTATCAATTCCTGAAGGGCCATTGATTTTAGACCAACTAGACGCCCCATCAGAAGATCGATAGACCCCATCCGCGGTGGAGATGACGATATCGTTCGAATTGGTAGGATCTACCTGGATAGAATAAACCGTAGGTTCATCTTGGGTACTCGACCACGTACTTTTCGTCCAGCTATTTCCACCATTGGTGGTGTAATAGATTTCACGAGGAATGCTGTCGTTATAGTGATCCTGACCACCTTCATCTAACTTCTTAAAACCAGTCCAGGGATACAAACGAGCCGTAAAGCCATTCTCCTGTATCCCGGTAGCTGCATATACCCTCTGGCTATTGCTAGGATCGATTTCGATCGGAGAAATGATAATATTCTTGGTATCCTCCACCAGATCAAAAGACTGCCCCCCATTTTGAGAGAAGCTCAGACCCAAAGCATGGGCGACATAAAAGTTTTGGCCCCGACCCCTCGCCAGCTGGGTTAAACTTGCAGGCAGGGTACGATTGGGATCTCCAAATTCCCAACTTTCACCATAATCGTCACTAAAATAAAAACCCTCTACATCCGAAGCGTAAAACATGCGTCCCGGAACAGTAGGGTCGCAGGATAGTGCCTGGACCCGACCTCCGGCACCAGGATTCAGGGATTGCCAAAAGGCTTCCTGACCCCAGCCAAGACTACAAAGTCCGAACAAAGCCATTAAAAAAGTAATTTTTTTCATATTGATAGTTTTTAGGTTAATAAAATGGGGTATTATCAATTTATATGTCCAATTATTGTAGAAATCTAAATAAACCTTTTTTCAATAGCTACTGGAGAAAAAAAATTAAACTTAGGAGAGGTTGAACAAATTCAGGAGTTTCTTTTATTAATCTCATTATCAAATCAATAAACTGTTTATTCATTCTTCAAATGGGTATATATTTTTTCGTAAGATATGACCACCATCAATAAGCTTATCAGTAAGAACTGTGATGCCATGTAGTCCAATTCCCTGAAAAAATCAAAATCGTTATTCCAAGGAATATGCGCCCTCAAAATTCTTACTCACTACCCCCATTTACTTTAGAAAAGCAAGGAAGTTTTTTCATGACGTAAACAGGGCTAACAGCAAAAGTTTCCTGAAACAGATCATTTGAAGAGCGACCCGGCCAAATCAACAAACTAGTCGAACAAAACCGACTATCCTATGGTAAAGCTATTGAGATGATTCGGCAAGCTCAGTAGAACCGTTTTACCCATTTTATTTCGACTACCATCGGGACCAAAATTTGGTATGTAGCAACACACAGTCCAGCACCGTCAGGAGTCGAAAAAAGGCATTCCAAATCAAATGCATTTCTCTTCCTTAACTTCGAATTCAGATTCCAGGAAGTGGTGAAAAAGAAAGCCTTGAACCAAGGCACGGAGAATTTTGAACTAAATGAACGCGTGTAATTTGAACATTTATTAAATAGAACTCATTTGCCGGCTTGTACAATTACTTTTTTTCCTGCATGCTCTTTTTGAACTGCATAGGTGTGAAACCGGTATTTTTCTTAAAGTTTACGTAGAACACCGATTCTGATCGAAAACCACTATCAATGGCGACTGCAAAAGCCGTTAAATCATCTTTATCTTCATCAAGCAAAAGACGCTTTGCTTCCTCGACCCGGTAATGATTAATATATTCACTGAACGACTGCCCCATATATTCATTGAGCATTTTGGAAAGCGAATGGGTGGGAATCCCAATTGCTTCGGCCAACTTTTTTTCGTTCAACTCGGTGTTCAAATAGATTTTTTGCTCTTCGATCAAAGCGGTCAACGTTTTCCTGTGTTGCTCAACTTCTAAGATGTCAGCTTCCTCAACTTGCTTGATTATAGGGTTTCCTGCTAGAATTTTTGGGTATTTAAATGCAAAGAATATCGTAATCAAAATAATGGAACAGGTAAAAACGACATAATTGAGCCCCACCAGTATACGGATACTTTCCCGAGCTTGCTCACTTAAATACAAGGGGTCGACCAGTAAGACTTTCAATGCATTGGCCAAAGCAATGTAACACAGTATCAGTAGAAAAAACAACAAAATTCGGGGCCAAGGTAGCAAAGTGCGTTGCTTGCTGGTAAGAAACGTAATCCGTTTTTGAAAGAACATGTATCCCGTATACAGGATAGAGCATTTCCAAAAGAAAATCAACGATAGATTAAAGGCATGTAGCGAACTGCTGATATAGGAATCGAAATTATAGGACGGATTGGTGCCCACATAAGCGGCCATCGTCAAAATCCACAGTCCCGGGGGTATAAAATAACGCAGCTTCTTGGGTTCAAACGAATCTCCAAGAATATTTTGCAGGTAAATCAATACCAGAGGAGGCAAAAGCCAATCTAAAGAATCTGGTAAAATAAGCAGTTCGGGAGTATCATACTTTAAATCGGTAAATCGCAACAAATACTGTAGTAAGATATTGAACGCAACAACTATAAAAATAGAAGAAAGCCAATAATTGTTCATATTCCGTTTAACTACCGGTATTAAAATACCCACCACAAAACATTGAATAAAACCCCATGTATATAAACCTACTTCCATAACATCTGTAGCTCAGGTTTTAGGAACTGAACCGTTTTAACGCGTATCTTAAAAAAAAGTTAAGAACAATAATAAAAAAACCGTCTCTAACATTGATGATTATTTTTCATTTTCACTCTGAAATTATAAAGCAAGAAACAGAATGATATCAAAATAAATAAATTTAAGCCAACTATGTAAGTATTTTTCTATGACCTACGCAATGATTAAACTAAAGAGAGCAGTTACTCTGAACGTTCAAAAACTACTGTTACTATCCGCTATTTTTATCACGGGCTATGCCTGCAAGGAAAAAGAACCCGTATCGGTAAAAAAAGATGACCGCCCGAACATTGTCCTCATTCTTGCCGATGACATGGGTTTTTCCGATTTGGGCTGCTATGGAGGGGAAATCCAAACTCCCGCTCTCGACCGTTTGGCAATGAACGGACTTCGGATGACACAATTTTATAATGCTTCGAGATGCTGCCCTACTCGTGCTTCATTACTCACAGGACTTTATCCACATCAAAGCAACATGGGTTTTATGCAAGAAGATTGTAAGCTGCCGGGGTATGGCGGTTTTATCCCCGACAATGCCATTACCATTGCCCAGTTATTGAAAACAAATGGCTATTCCACTGCAATGTCAGGGAAATGGCACGTTGGTAACGATCGCGACTATTGGCCAACGAAAAAGGGATTTGAGAGATTCTTTGGCTTTCCGCATCATGGTGGTGCATACTTCTACCCTTTTCCCGGGGATCAGGTAATCGCTATAGGGGATAGTATCGTTACCCCGGAAAAAGACTTTTATTCGACCGATGCCATTAACGATTACGCAAGCACGTTCGTAACCGAAATGGCTCAGGAAGACACCCCTTTTTTCCTGTATTTAGCACATGTGGCGCCCCATTTTCCCCTGCAGGCGAGAGAAGCGGATATTGCCAAATATCGGGGTACCTATCGCGAAGGATTTGAGGTTATACGCCAGAAAAGATTTGAGCGACAGAAAAAATTGGGCATCTTACCCGCCGACTATCCTATCTCGCCCGTAGACCCGAAAGTTCCCGATTGGGATAGTCTTACGGAAGACGAAAAAGACGATTATGACCTACGTATGGCGGTCTATGCTGCACAAATTGATGCGATGGACCAAGGCATCGGCAGATTGATACACACCTTGGAAGAGCTAGGGGAATTAGACAATACGATCATTGTCTTTCTATCTGATAATGGTGGCACCCGAGAGGATTATTCCAATCCCGAACAAGCGGCACCGATTGGGGAAGTGGGGTCTTTCGGATGTTATAAACTTCCTTGGGCCAATGTGAGCAATACACCCTATCGCATGTACAAACACTGGGGGTATGAAGGCGGTATTAAAACACCTTTTATTGTGCACTACCCGGACATGATCAAAAATGGAAGGTTCGACAATCAGCCAGCTCACATAGTGGATGTGATGGCCACGTTTGCCGAACTGGCAGAAGCAATCTACCCAGAAAAATTCGAGGACACATCACTTACCCCAATTGAAGGCAAAAGTTTGCTTCCCATTCTTCAAGGTGACACTAGACAAGGGCACAAAGGATTATTTTGGGAACATGAAGGCAACCATGCCGCTCGCGTTGGGGATTGGAAATGGGTAAGCACTTACCCTGATTACAAAGACGAATTATACAATCTTTCAAAAGACCCTGTAGAGAACCATAATGTGGCGGAATCGGAGCCCGAACAACTGCAAATTATAAAGCAACAATGGCAAGGATGGGCCGATCGGGTTGGGGTGCTGCCCTGGGACGAGGTGTTGAGAGCAGAACCCAATCAAGGCCGTCTACAGATTTATTACTAAGCAACCGTTTTCAAATGTGTGACAAGGATTTTATAGCTCATTTTTGATGGTGTCTTAGACACAACTTTCTCGCTTAGCTCTAGAGTGACGGAATAAAATATTAACGCCCTAGAGGGGAAAAACGGGCATAAAAAAATTGATTCATTTCAAAACGGTCTTCAAATCATTTGTCTAAAACTTCAATCCAACAAACTCTTTGTCTCAATGACCACTTCGCTCTTTTGAGAAGTAAGTTCACTATGACCTAGCCAGTAATTAAAGGGAATGGTATTGATGGTCATATTCTTAATGGCTCCATTTTTAGGCCCTTTTCGAATGACGCGAACTTTATCATTGGAATAAAAAGCAGTGTCTAATTGAATGGACACCATTTCAAAGCTAGGCACTGTAATAGTATACTCGGGAGAACCTGGTGTATGTGGATAAATCCCCATCATCGCAAAAACGACCCAGGCCGACATGGTTCCGGCATCGTCGTTCCCGGGAAGACCATTCGTTACATTCCGAAAGTACTTCGTAAGGCAATCATGAACCAATTCTGCTGTTTTGGTATCTTTTAAGGCGGTATGGTTGTACATAAAAGGGAAACCGAGTCCGGGTTCATTGGTCATATCAAAATGACCTTCTTCGAAAAGGCTATTTAACTGTGTCAAAAAACGCTCCTCACCCATGGTTTTTTGAAGCGTATCTATGGCATGTGGAATTGAAAATAAATAATTCCAAGCCGACCCCTCTACAAATCCGGGACCGCCCCGAAGTCCAAAATTCATTTGATCCCATAAGGCTTGTTCCCCATCGAATGGCTCATACCAACTACCATCTTTGTTCTTAGGCCGAATGAGCCCCTCTTCCGGGTCGTATAGCCTCAAAAAAGACAGCGAGCGATTTAGATAACGTTCATAGTCCGATTTTCGATTCAGCTTCCTGGCCATTTGAGCGATACCATAGTCGGCCAAGTTAAATTCCATCGTGGTCGATACGGCTCCCCAAACAATTCCATTTTTCCATTGAAAATTAGCCACATCACTAAAATCCCCATCCATCGTAATGTATCCATAATCCAGATAATCGCGAAGCCCCCTGCGCATTACATTATGCTCAACGCTATCAGCTTGTTGGGTCATGGCTTTATAAGCGGTCGCTACATCAAAATCATCTACACCTTTCATATAGGTATCCGCAATAACGATCGCAGCGGGATCACCAACCATAATATTAGGCTCTTGGGCAAACAATTCCCATTTGGGCAAATAGCCCGCTTCCTTATACATTCCTACCATTGAACGCACCATGTCTAATTGCTTCTCAGGGTAGACCAACGTTAATAAGGGGTGCAGCGTTCGATAGGTATCCCATAATGAAAACCCTGTATATCTCGTGTACCCGCCACTATTGCCGATTTCATGGTCAGAACCCTGTAGTACATAATCACCATTGGCGTCGCTATAGGTAGTGGGCATCAACAAACTATGGTACAGGGCTGTATAAAAAATGGTTTTATCATTTTGATTGTGGGTCGACACTTGTATTTTTCCTAATTCCCGCTCCCAGAAACGATGTGCACTTTCCCTGACCTGATCAAAATCAAAGCCGTCCTGTTCCTTCATCACATTGTCTTTTGCATTTACCTCCGATACAAAGGAAACACCCGTCTTGATCTGAAGGGCAGTCGCTGTATCGTTCTTGTATTGGTATACTATTCCGCTGGGACGTTTCTCCAGCCTTTGCTGAAAATCGGGATGGCTCTTATTGTTATAGACCAAATAAACCGAATCGGCCTCTTTTTCGAGCTCCGTGTAAAAAAAAGTCTTGCCCATTGTATCGGAACCGCAGAAAAAACCTTCCAATTGATAACCATCGGCGCTGCTATCGGTATAGTTGAGTATTTCACCACCTTTTACATGCCCTTGTTGCGCAGTAAGATCCAGATAAACATTGCTCTGCCCCTTGGGCAACTGCAATCGAAAAATAGCACTACGGGTGGTAACCGTGGTCTCTACTAGAATATCTTCATCATCTAAATAGACCCCATAGTAACCAGGAGTTGCTTTCTGACCGGAGAAAGAAGATCCAACGATGGAATCTTTCAACGCGCCACTGGAAAACTTGAAGGGAACGCTACCTGCTGCCGGACACCCTATTCCCGAAAAGTTTACACAACTGAACCCATAAATGGTGTCCTTACCATCCCGATAACCCGTTGCAAGCTGTGTTTTGGTAAAGTCGAAAGTCTGTGGGCTCGTAGCTACCATACCCCAAGGAGTCGTAGCTCCAGGATGTGTATTTCCCCTAGCACCGGGATGATCACTTTCCCCTTTTCCGGTACCAATAAATACATTCACAAAAGGTGTTAATTCCGAATTCTTTTTTATACGCTTGTTACTATGGCTATCATTCTGTGTTCCACATGAAGTAATCAAAATAAGAAGCAAAAAGAAAGGTAATCGCGAGCAGAAAGTTCTTGGCATGAGCTTGTGTATAAGAAAATAAAACTAAACCACACTAGCTTCAATCGCCTTCTATTTTCGAAAATAGTAGAACATAAAGTAACTTAGGAACTATTATTGTCTTTAATCACCGTAGCTACATCCCATATAAGGGCCTATCAACGATACAATCTCCAAATTTCATCTACTATGACACGCCATCAAATAGTACCTTTTCTAACCTTTGCTTCCCTCGTAATTCTTTTTTCCTGTGGAAACGAGAAAAAAGTTTCAGCATCAGCAACAAAAGGTCAATCTGTAAAATGGAAAACCTACAGGGGCGTGAATGTAGGGTGTGATATTCAAGAAGAGGATATCGCCGACCTGGCACGTTCCGGCGCAAACTTGATGCGTTTTAGCATGCCTATGTGTACCTTAATGGATTTAGAACCTCCTTATACCCTAAGGTCGGAAGCTTTCCAAAAATTGGATTCTGTATTGCTTTGGGGTGAAAAACACAAGGTATCGGTATTGATAGACCCACATCGTTACCCTGGAACGAAACACCAATGGACCATGTTGGGCAATGATCCATTTTGGCAAGATTTCAAATGGCACGATATCCTGATTCAGTTTTGGGATGCCGTGGCAAGCAGGTATGCCGATCGAGGAAACGTAATTGCCGGCTACGACCTGTTGAACGAACCTGAAATCCCGATCGACCTCATCAAAGGAAGCCCACAGGATGCAGGCCTGCTTTATGAAAAATTGACCAAGACCATCCGTAGAAAAGATACGGTGCACACCCTTGTTTACGCACTTCCCCGGGTCTATGATTCGGTTACCAAAAAAATGTTGGGATATCACCACGGAATAAGCTTTATCGACATTCCAAAAGACGACAATAGGTGTATCGAAACCCACACGTATTTCCCCAAAGAATTTACGCACCAAAACATTTGGGAACCCGGGGTCGACATTCCTTACCCAGTGACAATCGACAGTGTTCATTGGGATAAGGAACAAATGGAAAAAGAACAGGAGGCCCTTATCAATTTTAGCAAAAATAACCCGGACACACCAATTCTAGTAGGAGAATTCAGCTGTCCGCGATGGACAGGTGATGATGGTATCGAATACATACAAGATGTTATCGATATCGCGGAAAAATATAACTGGTCCTGGGCCTATCATGCCTATCGGGAAGCAAGTGTATGGGATGCCGAAATGTCGATTACCGACCGAAATGATACCACTAGAACCGCTACTGCCCCCAGATGGGAGCTATTGCGAAGTTATTTCGAGCGAAATAACAAGGAATAAGACGAACACTATTAGTCTTCGATGTTCTTTTTACGGCCATTGACCCAGAAGGGGGCGGTACATAGCCATATCATAGTGCCTGCCAACATCATTAATTTATAGTGTTCCAGCGACAGTGTACCGGCAAAAACGAATAGGGAAGGGACCAAGGTAAGTCCTAGTCCCAAAAAAGAAACAGATTGTACAAGTCTTTTCATACTAGGAATCGGTTAGTGGTTGTACTTCTTTTCGGTAATCTTTTTTTTGAAATACCAAGGACAATGCCAAATAAAAGGCGCCCCCCGCAATAAAACCGGGAATGGCCATAAAAAAGTAGAAATCGGCATTTGTTAATTCATATAGGATATAACTAGCAACAATCGAAAAAATCCATGCCATCATAAATATGCTATTGAACTTTGAGCCCTTCTCAAAAGCTACATTCGATATGAGACCCATCTTTGGGAATACATAAATATCTACCAAGACAATGGCACCGACCGGAGATGCACAAAGTGCATAGATTCCCAAAAACTGATCTAGCTTGCTTACTATGGCCGGGAAACAAGCTAAAAGCGTTGCGGTAACCCCAACAACGACCGTCACCTTCCATCTTTTAAATCTTGGCATTAAGCCTTGTACGGCCAAACCCGCCCTGTAGATGGTGGGATTGGCAGTCGTCCATCCGGCAATAACCACACAGATCGCACCGGCTACACCGGCACCCATAAACGCTATCTGTCCGGGCGAAGGGTTCGAAATACCCTCCTGCAAGGCAACCGCGCAAAGGATTCCAGAGGCAACCCAAGCCATGAAATGTCCGATGAACATCCCAAATCCAGATGCCAATCCGTATGTTGCCTTTTTTGCATAGCGGTAAATAGACATATCGCCCAAACCAATATGCATGGCACTATTGCAAAGCCATGCGAAGATTAAAATATGCCAAAAAGTATATTGCGTTGCGCCAGCTACCGGGGTGCCTGTCCATATTTTTGTCTCGGCCACAGACCAGAATTCCGATACGTTGTTCACGCCCAAAGTAGGTAGCATGGCAATCCCGGAGGCAAGGAATACCAAGGGCATCCAAGGGGCAAAAATGTTGGCAAAACGGGACACCCTATCAAAACCAAAAGTTGCAACCACCGTTATGACCACTCCAATCCCGAAGATGATCAGAATCCAAAGCGGGTCAGAAGTGTATAGGTCGGTAAGCCCAGGGGCGTCGATATTCATCAGGAGTCCAATTGAAGAAGCCGAAACCCCAATCATGGCGGCGGCGGCCACACAATATAGTAGTCCGTTCACGAAATTGTAAATAGCGACCGGACCAGCTCCGCAAATTTTCTCCAACTGATAAAAAATGGTCAATCTTGTCTTAACGGCAGCCGGTGCACATACCAATGCCCAGCTCAAAGTAGCCAAAATATTTCCGACCAACAGACCTAAAAACACATCGGAGGCGGCAGCGCCATGCAATACAAAAAGTGGCCCGATCACAAATTCGGTCCCAGCAATGTGCTCGCTTGCGACCATCCCCACAAAACTTTTGAATCCCTTTACCTTTTTCGGTGGAACGGGCTCACGCTCATATTCATTTACGGCAGCCATCTGTTCCGCCAAGGATAATTTGTTCTTTGTCATGTACTTGATTAAAATTTGGTCGATTCGATAGAGCCGAAATTTCACCAAAAATATACTGTTAATCCTCTCAAATTATAAAAACATAGCACTTAAAAAGAGAGAAATACGACTGATCCTCCGTCCTCATAGCACAGCTGCATGAAGAAACGAACCTCTGAACCTGTTTACTATCTAGAGCCTTGTATCAACACTTCAACCTATTTACTAGCGATTAAATTTATCTGTTTTTCCCATGCATGGGGCCGTATCCCAGAATGACGACATGGCCAATCTCATCAAAATCCTAATATTAAAAACTACATATTTACAATTTAAAAGTAAATTGAATCAGAAAAAAAAGATATTGTCGCTATCAAAGAAAAATAAAACAATTACATGCAACCACTAAACTACGAGCGTTACTACGATAAGATACGGGGAGGATGGGTCGGTAAATGCGCCGGCGGTATTCTAGGAGCACCTATTGAAGGTTTCAAACGTTTTAACGACATAGCCTTATCCGAGAAGCTTTTTGAAAACAACTTCCCAAACGATGATTTGGACCTACAGATACTTTGGTTGGATATGGCCCTAAAAAAAGGGAGTCTACTCACTCCAAGGGATTTTTCGGAACACTGGAACAAGCATGTAGATTTCCCCTGGAACGAATATGGGGTCGCCACTCGAAACATTAAGCTGGGACTTCATAATCCGGATTCGGGTAGTCACAACAACGATTATTGGAACCAGAGCATGGGATCACCCATTCGCAGTGAACTATGGGGTATGCTCTGCCCGGGGCAGCCAGAACGTGCCGCTGCCTATGCCAAAATGGATTCCACCGTGGACCATACGGGTTTTTCGGTCGAAGCGGAACAATATTTGAGCGCATGTGCCTCCTTGGCATTTTTCGAAGATGATATTCTTACCATCCTAGAAAAAGGACTCTCTTACATCGATCGCAACGAATTATGCCATCAAATGATCACGCAGGTGATGAACTGGAACAAAACGTATGATTACAATACGGTCGCTGGTAAAATCAAGAGCTTTTACGGGGATGCTGACTTTACCTCGGCCCCTATGAATGTGGCTTTTACCATTCTTTCGCTGTTACATAGTGGCAAATCGTTCGATTCCCTCATTGATGCGCTGCGATTGGGACACGATAGCGATTGCATCGTGGCAACAGCGGGTGCCTTATTGGGGATTGTCGTGGGCTATAATGAGCTTCCCGAACAGTGGAAAGAGCGTGTTGGAAATGAATTAATGGTTAGCCCTGAAATTGTGGGCATTCATTGCCCCAAAACTATTACCGAACTTACCGAACTTACTCAAAAGGCGGGTGTACTGTTCACAAAAGACACAAGTGCAAACGTTCTAAGCGATGTTCCTGAACACGATGAGCATCAGGTTCCCGACAGACTTTTTTTGTTAACAAGCAGGCTTGTAAGCTATCTAAATCTGGAGAAAGGTACCTCGGGAGAATTATCTATTGAATTCACGAACACCACCGAAACACAACAAAATATACGGCTTGTTTGCACCTCTAGTTATTTAGAGACCTACGCCAAAGAAATGGTGGTCAACAAAAAACAGCAGAGAGCGGTTTCCCTACAGCTTAAAAAAAATCATAAGCCTTTCCCGACCCATGCAACGACCCTACCTTACAAAATAGAAGTCTGGATCAACAACCAATCGGTAGCCTCTTTTGATAATGGTATTCCGCAACACGGTAGTTGGTTGATGCTTGGTCCGTTTATCGAAGATGATCCAGCGATGGAACCTCATCATTCAGCCTATCCGGATCACGGCCTTTCGGGGCTTCCGTCCGCAGTTTATATGAATCATGATAAAGTGGGTTCGGAAACCGAATTCCTAAACCCTTCGAAACTGAAACGATTGCTCGACGATAAGGTCATTTTTGACCAAGATTTTCACGCAGTCGTACTCCATCCGCAAAAAATGAATATGCCCTTAGGCGATTATTTTTACGGCAAGGGAGAACGCACCCTTTATCTTTATTCTGTAGTGGAAAGCGACAATCAATGCAAACAGTGGCTCTGTATGGGCACCACGGCACAGGTGACCGTTTGGCATAATGAAAAGCGGATTTATCAAGAAATGGAAATTAAACGAAAATGGCCTGCCACCCATTTTACCGAGTTACTCCTTACAGAAGGAAAGAACACGCTCTTGGTAAGGCTCGATCATATTACCGACGATTTTGATTTTGAAGTGGGCCTCAAAGACCATTTAGAGAAACATCCGCATCAAAGCCAATGGAATACTACCTTACAGTTCGAGGTGATGTCGACCCTTAGAGATGCTTAAAGTTATCCCTTTTGTCGGTATTTTTTCGGAGTCATTCCCGTAAACCTTCTGAAATTAGCGTAAAAGGCAGATTCGGACTTAAATCCGCTATCCATCGATATGGTGAGCATTTTGGATCCTTGCCCATTTTTATCGATCAGCATGCGTTTGGCTTCCTGTACCCGAAAATAGTTCACGAATTCATTAAAATTGGTATTGAAGTAAAAGTTTAGGAGCCTCGTAATATGCCTCGAAGGCATTTTAATCTCGTTCGCCAGCTTCTTCTGATCTAGATCGGCATCCACATACATTTGTCCCTTATAAAATAATGGATAAATTGCCTCAGCACACTTTCTTATTTCGGTTTCATCAATGGCAGAGGAAATTGCCAAGAAATTATGTTCAGACAACTGGCCGAGACCCTCGAATTGATTCGTATCCGAAGACTTAAACCTAAAAAAACGTCTAAAAAAATGGGTATTTTCCTGTGCGACCAATAATAGGGCAATAGAAAGAAAAAACAACAAGCCTACGGAAGTTCGTAACGGTGTATTGCTGAACCAAAGTTCATTGTAATACACCTTAAAAAAGAACAGCACCAATAAATGAATCGATTTAATAATCAAAAAAATAAAGAATATGTTCAGCCAGGCCCCGGAGAGAAAAGAAATGGCCATACCCCTTTGTTTGATTCGTTTGATCTTTCGAAAAGTAGCTAACGTATAGAAAAGAAAGGAAAAGAGAATAAAATACACCAAAGTGGTATGCTCATTGCTCGAAACATATGCAGCCAGGTCAAAAGAAGGTTCCAATAACAATTTTACCCCTATAAAATAAATCCCATAGGCGATCGGAGGGGCGAAATGCGCAAAAAGCGATTTGTTAATTCGTTCCTCGTATACGTAACAGCTTAACAAATAGACTAAAGGCCCAAACGAAAGATCCAATACATCGTGAACGAATGCAAATTCCGGTGCTGTTACAAAGAAATCGGTAAAACGATACGCATAGTGCACTGTAGCGATACAGCTATTGAATAAAAAAATGAGAAACAAAAAACGTTTGAGAACGTTGCCTTTCCCCAACGCATATCCCACCGCAACCAGTAAACTTTGAATGGCCACCCACGCATACAAACAAAGAAAGAAAAGCTTCATTGACAACAGACTTGTACTAACCGACCAACCACAGTAAACATATGATCGGTTAGGTATCCCTGAAATATAAAAATAAGCGATGGCCCATCGCTCTTGGATTATAGTTTCAAAGTCATAAAAGTAAGTGGCAATCCCCTTCGAATGATACAAACAACAAAAAAATACTTCCCAGAAAACCTTTCATCAATAGATAAGAAAGACACAAAGCACCATAGTTCCACTGACAAAAAAACGTTTAACGTTATGAAAAAATTAATAAACATTTAACCATGGTTGCATGTGCAACTTTTTTGATTTTGGCTAGCTTCGCATCGTGAAATTGAAGGAACCATCGATTGATTTTGAAAAATCTATAGGCCCTTGGATCGGTAAAACCACCAAGATCATGGATTATTACCTGCAAGAAGCCATGGTGCGCCATAATCTTGATTTAAGCAAAGAACAAATGATTGTGCTAAAGAAACTGCATGACCAAGACGGACTCAATCAAAACGAACTCGCTTCGCTTACCTATCGTGACAAGTCTTCCTTAGCTCGACTATTGTCAAAAATGGAAGCCAAAAACTACATTGTTCGTAGACAAAGTGTCGAGGACAAGCGAAGTAATGAGGTTTTTTTGACCGAGGAGGGCCGGCATATTTTTCAAAGAACGCGACCGGTCATCAAAGAGGTCATGGAAACCATGGAACAAGACCTTTCAAAGGAGGAAAAACGTCATATCATCCATTTATTAAAAAAAGTGCAATTCAACTTTACCAAAAAAACCGAAAAAATATAAACCAGTACCATGAGAAAAATAATTTTATCCGTCTTAGGCCTTTTGTTGATTGTTGGGGCCTATTTTGGAGCCAAGACAATAATAGCCAGTAAAAAAAGCTACAAACCCAAGGCGGAGAAGGTTGTTAAAACGGTGTTCACCGAGGTTGTGGAAAATGGTGCAGTACCTATTATAGTACCTGCAAACGGGAACCTTCGAGCCAAGAGAAGAGTAGAACTCTATTCGGAGGTACAGGGTGTTTTTCGCGGTGGCAACAAGCTTTTTAAAACGGGAACGGCCTATCAAAAAGGGGAAGCTATCATACGAATAGATGCTTCTGAATATGCCGCTAGCGTACAATCGGCAAAAAGCAACCTATACAACCAACTAACTTCGATCATGCCTGACCTACGGTTAGATTACCCAGACATTTTTCCGAAATGGGAAGCCTATCTCAAGGGCTTTGACCTAGCTAAAAGCACGCCCGAACTCCCCGAAATGATAAGTGAAAAAGAAAAATTCTTTATCTCGGGCCGAGGAATACTAACCAGCTACTACAATGTCAAAAATTTAGAGCAGCGCCTTTCTAAATATCGCATTTCAGCACCTTTTCCCGGTGTGCTTACCGAAGCGTTGGTAACCGAGGGCACCTTGGTAAGATCGGGCCAAAAACTTGGGGAGTTCATTAACACCGATGTTTATGAACTCGAAGTGGCTGTTAGTAAAACCTATAGTGATTTACTCAAAATAGGGGAAGAAGTAGAATTGACCAGTTTGGACAACAACAAAACCTACTCAGGTAAGGTGGTTCGGATCAATGGAAACATAGACCAGGCAACACAAACAATCAAAGCTTTTATCGAGGTTCGTGATAAGACTTTAAAAGAAGGGATGTACCTAGAAGCCAATCTAGACGCCAAAGAGGAACAAGATGCTATCGAGATTGACCGAAACCTCTTGCTAGAAAGCAATCAAATTTTTGTGGTACGGGATTCTATTTTAGACCTAATCGATGTAAGACCCGTTTATTTTAGCGATAAGAAGGTAGTTATCAAAGAGGTTCCCGATGGTACTACCATTATGGCAAAACCACTGATAGGGGCCTATACCGGAATGGCGGTCAAGATTTACAAGGAGAAAACCACCGACACTCAAGGATCATGAGAAAAATTATTTCCTACTTTATCAAATACCACGTAGCGGTCGATGTCATCGTTATTGCATTCTTGATTTTCGGAGTGGTCGGGGCACTGTCGCTGAAGTCTTCCTTTTTCCCTTTGACCGAGTCCAAGAATATCCTAATAACCGTTACCTATCCCGGTGCCTCCCCCCAAGAAGTGGAAGAGGGTATCGTGTTAAAAATAGAAGATAATCTAAAGGGACTCGAAGGGGTAGATCGAGTTACTTCTACCTCGAGGGAAAATAGCGGTAGTATCAATGTTGAAATCGAAAAGGGGCGTGATATCGATTTCATGCTCCTCGAAGTTAAAAATGCCGTAGACCGTGTGCCCACTTTTCCGGGCGGTATGGAACCATTGATTGTTTCCAAGCTCGAAGCGGTGCGGCCTACGATCAGTTTTGCGGTCAGCGGTGAAAAAATTCCGTTGGCGACCCTCAAACAAATTGGCCGTCAAATAGAAAATGACATTCGCGCGATCGATGGTATTTCCCAAATCGAAATCACAGGATATCCGGAAGAAGAAATTGAAATCGCCGTAAACGAAAACAACCTGCTGGCCTACGACATTTCGTTCAACGAAGTCGCTACTGCCGTTGGCAATGCAAATATTTTGGTCACCGGCGGAAATATCAAAACCGATGCAGAGGAATATCTGATTCGTGCCAATAATCGTTCGTACTACGGTGATGAACTTTCGAACATTGTAGTCAAAGCAGATCCTTCAGGGCGTACCATACGTTTAAAAGATGTGGCACGTATTAGAGACCGTTTTTCAGAAACTCCCAATGCCACTTACTTTAACGGCAATCTATCGGTCAACGCAACTATTACCAGCACCAACACCGAAGATCTTATCGGCTCGGCCGAGAAAGTGAAGGAATATATCGAGGAGTTTAACCAAAAGTACGACAACGTGCAGCTCGATGTCGTCCGAGACCTCTCTACCACCCTTACCCAACGTACTAAATTGCTCACCGAAAACGCAATTATGGGAATGGCCTTGGTACTCATATTCCTGTCGCTCTTTCTAAATACAAGGTTGGCGTTTTGGGTGGCCTTTGGCCTGCCTATATCCTTTTTGGGCATGTTTGTTTTTGCCAGCTATTTCAACGTGACCATCAATGTACTTTCCCTGTTCGGAATGATCATCGTCATCGGTATTCTGGTTGATGACGGCATTGTGATTGCCGAGAATATTTATCAACATTATGAAAAGGGCAAATCACCCATACAAGCGGCGATTGACGGCACTTTGGAGGTGATTCCCCCTATTGTATCGGCCATTATTACTACGCTTTTGGCCTTTTCGATATTTCTATTTCTAGATGGCAGAATAGGGGATTTCTTCGGGGAAGTCTCCGTCATTGTTATTCTGACCTTGGTCGTATCCTTAATCGAAGCGCTTATTATACTCCCCGCTCACTTGGCGCATTCCAAGGCCTTACAGGCCCAGGATAAAAGACCGAAAACAGGGATTGCCCGAGCATTTGCAAAATTAAGGGTCATCAACAAATCAGGAGATCGTTTCATGGCTTGGATGCGCGATAAATCGTACAGTCCGGCCTTAAAGTTTGCTTTGAATAATAAGCTACTGACCTTTTCCCTCTTCGCGGCCGCTTTGATACTCACCTTCGGTTCTATAGGTGGCGGCATTATTCGTACAGCCTTTTTTCCGAGAATTGCAAGTGACCGGGTTCAGGTAGAACTGTTGATGCCAAACGGCACCAATGAAAAAGTGACGGATTCTATCATCAGCCTTATTGAAGAAAAATCGGAAATTGTCAATCAAGAACTCACGGAACAGTATCTAAAAGGAACGGACAAGATCCTGTTTGAAAATGTCATCAAAAATGTTGGTCCAGGTTCTTCCGCAGCTACTTTGGTCATAAATCTATTACCAGGGGAAGAACGACCCGATGCGATTCGTGCAGACTTGATCACGAGTAGGCTTCGGGAACTAGTGGGGCCAGTAGTCGGCATAGAGAGTCTTATCTACGGATCTGGAGGCAACTTCGGAGGTGATCCCGTATCAGTATCGCTCTTGGGCAACAATATTCAAGAACTCAAAGCGGCCAAAAAAGAATTGAAAGACGCCTTATTGAACAATTCCGCTTTGAAGGATATTGCGGATAACGACCCCGCCGGAATCAAGGAAATTAGGTTAGAACTTAAAGAAAATGCCTATTTGTTAGGTTTGGATTTGCGTACGGTCATGAACCAAGTACGTGCCGGTTTCTTTGGAGCACAAGCACAACGTTTTCAACGCGGACAGGACGAAATTAGGGTTTGGGTGCGTTACGACCGGGACAACCGCTCCTCGATCGCCGATTTGGACGAAATGCGCATTGCAACACCAAGTGGCAGTCGCGTTCCCTTAAAAGAAATTGCAAGCTACTCGATTGAACGGGGAGATGTCGCCATTAATCGATTGGAAGGGCAACGTGAGATACAGATTTCTGCCGACCTCAAAGACGCCAAAGCAACCAGCCCGGTCGACGTCATGAACGAGATCAAAACGGTTGTCATGCCAGAGATACAGTCGAAGTATCCTACGGTAACCGCATCGTACGAAGGCCAGAACCGGGAACGGAACAAGCTTTTTGATTCCCTGGGTTTTGTAGGACTTTCGGTGTTGGTATTGATTTATATTACCATTGCCTTCACCTTTAGAAGTTTTAGTCAACCATTGATGCTGTTGCTGTTGGTCCCTTTTAGCCTTACTGCTGTAGCATGGGGGCATTGGATCCATGACTTCCCCATCAATATCCTTTCAATGCTTGGAATTATCGCCTTGATCGGGATCATGGTCAATGACGGTCTGGTGCTTATAGGAAAATTCAATAATAACCTTCGACAGGGGATGTCATTTGACGATGCTATTTATGAAGCTGGTCGTTCTCGTTTCCGGGCCATATTCCTTACTTCATTGACAACCATAGCCGGTTTGGCCCCTTTGATGCTGGAAACAAGCCGACAAGCACAATTCTTGATCCCAATGGCCATTTCCATTGCCTATGGTATTGGTTTTGCGACCCTCCTTACGTTGATTATGCTTCCACTATTCCTATCGTTCAGCAACAACATAAAGGTGGGGACAAAATGGCTGAAAACCGGTACTACCATTACCAAGGAAGAAGTAGAACGTGCCATTAAAGAACAGAA
Organism: uncultured Flavobacteriaceae bacterium; assembly: GCA_947493175.1. Classification (GTDB taxonomy): domain Bacteria; phylum Bacteroidota; class Bacteroidia; order Flavobacteriales; family Flavobacteriaceae; genus Pelagihabitans. The sequence continues at coordinate 146,755 of CANLQD010000007.1, forward strand.
AGAAGAAGCTCATATGAGCGAGAGTAACAACGGTCATTTGAACGGTACATCCCAGGAAATTCAAGAACGCGAATTACTCGAAAACAGTGAACTATATAAAAAAAGTACAACAGAGACTCCTATAGAGAACCACTAACCACATGAGAAAAACGTTTATACTGCTCCTACTTTTTTTCGTAGGGTCTTCATCTTTTTTTGCGCAAGAGAAACTACTATCCAAACAAGAGGCTTTCACCTTGGCGTTGGAAAACAATTTTGGCATTGAGGTAGCAAAAAATCAGGCGGAAATAGCGAAGAACAACCAAAATATTCTCAATTCGGGGTTTTTACCTACCCTTACAGGAACTGCCGGAGCCAACTACCAACGGGACGATTCGACCTTCGAATTTCCCGGACAGTTTCTCAGCGACCCGGATACCAACGAACCGTTGATAGATGAGGCGACCGGAGAACCCGTTCCCAGACCGGATGCAGACCTTTACAAGGCAGAGGCGCAGCGATACAATGCCGCCCTACAGGCGAACTACACCCTTTTTGACGGGCTCGGTAGGTTCTACAACTACAAACGGCTCAAAGAGGAATACCAGCTCAGCGAGCTGCAAGCCCGCGAGACCATCGAGAACACCATGCTACAGTTATTTAGTGTGTATTTTGAAGTGGCCAGGCTAACCGAAAACGAACGTGTGCTTCAAGAAGCCCTGGAAGTTTCGACCCAGCGAATCAAACGCGCGGAATATGCTTTTGAGTACGGTCAAAATACAAAATTAGATATACTAAATGCCCAAGTCGATGTGACCAATGACAGCATTAACCTGATCAATAACCTACAACTATTAGAGAACACCAAACGGGACCTGAATGTACTGCTCAATCAAGATTTGGACGCCCTATTTGCAGTAGACACTTTGGTCAGTTTTATACCCGAACTTCAATTAGAAGAATATGTCTCGAAAGCCGATTTGAATAATGTGGCCCTCCTACAGACCGAAAGAAATGTGGCCATTACCGATTATGACATCCGAGTCAGTAAATCGGGATATCTGCCTGCCATTAACCTAAATGGGTCTTACGGTTGGAATCTGAACAACAACGCCCCAGGAGCTTTTTTCCCGGGAGTGAATGTGAACAACACCCGTAATTTTGGTTTGGGGGCGACCCTTACGTGGAACCTTTTTGACGGCGGCGGCACCATGGTGCGGGTCAAAAATGCCAAGTTGGCCCGTAAAAATCAGGAGCTTTTGAAAAAACAGGTATTGTTGGAGGTTCAGCGGGATATCAAAAACGCCTTGGCCAATTATAAAAATCGCCTGAATATCTATGAAATCCAAGAACAAAACGTACTAACCAATCAGAATAATTTTGAAAGGTCTAAAGAGCAGTTTCAATTGGGGCGAATTACGTCTATCGAATTCCGACAGGCACAAATCAACCTGTTGAATGCCCAAACCAATAAGAACCTGGCCAAGTACGACGCCAAACTGGCAGAATTACAACTGCTACAATTGACGGGACAATTACTCAACGTGGATTTTTAGAGCGTGGATGAAAATGGACAAAAGAACGAAGGAGAGAATAGAGAAGAGATAAAAGAGCATACATCCAAAATTTTAACCCTTAATCCTTGACTCCTAACTCCTAACTCCTAACTCCTAACTCCTAACTCCTAACTCCTAACTCCTAACTCCTAACTCCTAAAAGATGTACGAACATTTTTTTCAATGCCCCTATTGTTGGGAAGAAATTTCCATGCTACTAGACCCCTCGATTACCAAACAAACCTATGTGGAAGACTGTGAGGTTTGCTGCAACCCTATTGAGGTAAGCCCGGAATTCGAGGAAAACGAATTGGTGGGTTTTAGAGCTCGGGATATAGAACAATAGTTGCGTTCATTATTATTTTTTAAGGGAGCCCTTAGAAGATACTACAGGTTTGCGTATTTTTAAAATCAATCCCGCTGAAAAGCTCCTATGAAACTGACGTCCCTGATTCCCGCCAAGATATTCCCGATCCTTTTGGTAAATTTTATCGGCATTCTAGGATACAGTATCGTCATTCCCATTCTTATTTTTATCGTAATCGATATGGGTGGCAATGGCTTTATCTATGGAATCCTTGGTGCTATGTATCCCTTCTTTCAATTTATAGGAGCGCCCATCTTGGGCAGCCTCTCGGATCGTATCGGAAGAAAGAAGGTATTGGTGTTAAGCCAAGCTGGCACCTTTGTAGCTTGGATGCTTTTTTTATTGGCATTTCTCCTTCCAAAAACCACATTGTGGAGCCAAAATACCGAATTGACAGGAAATTACGTGATGACCCTACCGCTCATACTCATTTTTGTGGCACGAATTTTCGATGGTTTTACGGGAGGTAATGTTTCTGTTGCCAACGCCTACTTATCCGATATTTCAACCGACGAAGACCGCAACAAGAATTTTGGAAAAATGGGGGCTTCCACCAGTACCGGTTTTGTGCTGGGCCCCGCAGTGGCCGGTTTGTTGGCATCGACTTATTTGGGTGAAACGCTGCCGCTTATTTTAGCCGCTATTATTTCCCTAATCGCCATTTTTGTCATCAGTACACGGCTTACAGAGAGTAATCCTTGTGTCGTTGATACGGCAGGTCTAGATACCAATACCTTTCGACGGTTCTTTCAAGTAGAACATAAAGACTGTTATCAAGAAGGCGATATCGAGGCCAATCCTGAGAAGAAAGGCTGGACCACTGTTTTGAAACAACCTGGTATCCCCTTGCTTTATACCGTATACTTTTTAACCTTCTTGGCGTTTAGTCTTTTTTATGCCGGTCTTCCTATTTATGCGAGCACCTTGCTCGAATGGTCTGCTACCGACCTTGGTATTTTCTTGGCCTATTCAAGTCTTATCATGATTTTAGTACAGGGTCCGCTGTTGTCCCGATTGTCCGACCGTTTTTCAAACGAGGCTTTGATTCTCGTAGGTTCTGTGTTTTTGACCTGTAGTTTCCTATTACTTTCCATACAAAACCTAATGGTGCTATATCTAGCCAACACCCTGTTATCTATAGGGAACGGCCTTATGTGGCCCAGCTTTTTATCGCTCCTGGCACGCTCAGGGAGTCCCAAAATGCAAGGTGCCATTCAAGGCTATGGCAATAGCATGGGTAGTTTTGCCAGTATGTTAGGCTTGATTTTAGGCGGACTCCTTTTTGAAAACATCACGACGATGACCTTCTTTATAGGAGGCATGGTCTTTATAATCATTACGATTTTAATGACCATCAACTTTTTGCAGCGAAAGAAGAAGACCAAGAAGACGGTAGCACCTTCCACCGCATAGAGGGTAACGAACGGGCTAAAAGGATATTATTCTTTTTTTAATACACCCTCACCATAGAATTGAACCAACTGATCGATCCATGATGCAGGGATTTCGATCTTTTTAAGACTCCGGTAGTCATATGCTACCAATACACTGTTTGAAATAGCCACCAACCGCTCATTGGTTTGGCTGTAAACCTTTCCTAAACAGGCAATTTTATATTCTTGTATATGGGCAACGTCATAGGTGACCACCACATCGTCTGGATAGGTAACAGGAAATATATACTTACAATCATGCCAAGCCAATATGGGAGCAATTTCTTTAAAGTCTAGCGTACCGGAATTCAATTTAAGGAATAGTTCTAAACGAGCAGACTCCAACCAACGTAAATAAACAATATTGTTCACATGCTGGGCGGCATCCATATCGCCCCATTGCACCTGTGTTTGAAAAGTCGCAAAAGAATCGGCTATCTCACCATTTTTCATCGTAGGCGGGTATACCATGAAGATAGTAAAGAAATGTAGCATTGTTCAACTCAATTGGAAAATATCAATAGTAACAGGTGACTTTTTGCTATATTCATTCTACAAATAAACGCTGTCATTGAATTAATGAACTTGTCTTGAGTTGTTGTTTGGAACCGGGAACAAAGGCTTTTGTACCCTAATGAAGTTATTTTTTGGTTGCATAGCCATATGCTATAGAGACTAAAAATGGCAAAATTAGGGTCCAGAATGCGAAATTCGCAGATAAAAGAGCAACTCAAGACGAGTTCGATAGTTCTTGACTGAACCCCATGAAAAATCCCGGTCTTTTTTTAGTATTTTTTTGCTTAACCCCGATTTGGTTGGCCTCTCAGGAGCTGGTGCCCCCTATTTATAATTACGAAGTATCCGAGTACAATGCCGCTGGGAAAAACTGGGGGCTGGCCGTCAATGAATCGGGAGAGCTTTTTATGGCCAATAATATAGGCTTATTACACTACAATGGGGAAGAATGGATCTTGAACAGATTACCCAACAAAACTATTGTACGTTCCGTAGCCTATTTAGATGAAAAAGTTTTCACGGGTTCTTATGAAGAGTTTGGATACTGGACAAAAAATGATGTGGGCTTGCTTTCGTACACCTCTCTTACTCACCTGATCAAAGACCATGTGTTTACCAGTGAGGAATTTTGGGAGATTATCGCATTTGGGGAAACCATCATCTTTAGATCCTTTGCGGCAATCTACTTCTATAAAGATAATAAAATTACGTTTGTAGACCCCCCTTTTGTGGTGTCCGACATGGTTGTATTTGGAGAAGAACTCATTGTTGCGGGTGGCCAAAGTGGTATGTTCAAACTATCGGACAATCAATTGGTTCCTTTAGATGAACAACAGCTGCTAAAAGGCAAGACCGTAACCGATATGGCTGTCGTTGGAAATCAGCTGATTATCGGAACAAAACTAAATGGCTGCTATCGCTATGACCATACAGGCCTAACACCTTGGGAAACGGCCTTCAATGAAGATTTAAAACTTCATTTGCTCAATAAAATGCACTACCTCGGTGAAGGGAAAATAGTCTTTGGCACGATTAAAAATGGGATTTACTTATATGATACAGAACAAAAACAGCTACGAAATATCAATAGGGAATCAGGACTCCAAAACAACACCGTACTTTCCCTAACGCAATTTCAAAACCAATTATGGATAGGGTTGGACAACGGTCTCGACCGTCTTCAGGTAAACACCCCTATCACCTATTATACCGACCAAAAAGGTATTTTAGGTACGGTATATGACATTTCTATTCATGACAGTATTCCATATCTTGGTAGTAATACAGGTATTTACTACTTCAATGATAACCAATTGAATTTCATGAATGGCTCCCAAGGCCATGTATGGGATTTGAAACGAATCAACGGTGAACTCTTCGCGGGCCACAACACGGGCACTTTTAAAATAAGTGGCAACGAACTCCTTAAAATTTCCGATATCGCAGGGGGGTATCAATTGGTAGATGTACCTGAAAGCGAGACTACTTTTTTGCAGGGCACCTATACCGGACTCGCCAAATATGAAAGGCGACCAACCGGAGAATGGGATATTACCAGAGTAAGCGGCATCGGATTCCCCATAAAACAACTGTGCTTCGAAAACAAAACAACGGTTTGGGCAGCACATCCTTATAAAGGTCTTTTCCGATTTCAATTGAATGGGGAACTGAACGATATTCTTGAAGAAAAAGAATTCGGAACCGATGTCATTGCCAATAATTACAACATACGCCTGTACAATATTAAAAATCAGATTATTATTCAGAGTGAAGGCATCTGGTATAAGTATGATCCCATCATAGATAAAATTGACCTATTTGAGCAGTTTAAACCCTATGAAAACAAAGATTTGATTTACACCGACGGTGCTTATTTCTGGTTTTTGAATGGCGAAGGCAGCAAAGAAATCATCTACACGGATTTGAAGGGTACAAGCCTGTCGATTTTTGAACCTGCCCTAAAACAAAGACTCGTCCCTGATGCCGAAAATATTTTTAAGCAGAACGATTCCATTTACTTACTTGCTTTGAGCGATGGGTTTGGTAGAATCGATGTTTCCCAGTTGCACCAGCAGTTAAACTCCTTTACCCTTCCTATTCCCAAACTAACTTATTTTAAAGATGACAAACAGCGTTATCCCGTCAATTCTTCCGTTTTTCGCATCCGGAACAGACGTTCACGGGAAATACAGCTACAGGTAGCGGCACCGGGTCTAATAGGCCTTCGATATTTCTACGAACTCAATGGTCCTTCAGCGAAGTCGAGCTTTTCCCAAGAAGGCGCGATCACTTTTCAGAACATGCCCCATGGCACCTATCAAATTGATATCTCGACTGTAAATATCGATGGCAGAAAATCGGACCCATTGACCATAGAGTTCGAAATAGCGCCACCCTGGTATCTCTCGAAAGTAAGTATCGGCCTCTATTTCCTAGCTGTAGTAGGGGGTATTCTTTTGGTACGAGCTTATAACAAGCGAAAACTTAGGCGCAAACATTTGAAGCTAGAAGAACGGCTACAACGCGAACAGGAAGAACGACTCGCAACAATGGAAAAGGAGAAGCTAGAGAAAGAAATCAGACAAAAACAAAAAGAGCTGGCACGCACTACCATGAATGTTGCTCGAAAAAATGAGCTGATCTTGGAACTCAAAGAAATGCTACTGCTTCATAAAAATGAATTCCGTGACAGACAACGATATCGTTCCTTGACCAAAAAACTAGACAGTTCTATCAATGAGCAGGAAGACTGGAAGCACTTTGAAGTCAACTTCAAGGAACTTCATGAAGACTTTTTTGAAAATCTTCTACACCAATTTCCCAATCTGACCCCAAAAGACCTCAAGCTCTGCGCCTATTTAAAAATGAATCTTTCTACTAAAGAAATTGCTCCGTTAATGGGCATAACGATTCGAGGTGTAGAAATCAATCGATACCGCCTACGTAAGAAACTCGCTATGGATAGCTCTCAGAACCTATCAAATTTTTTGATAAAGTTCAATTAACAGCTTTCTTCTACATTTGAGACAAAGGCACGTCTTGTTTTATCAAAAACAAACTACATCATTACTACATCAGAATGTTAAAAATTTAAAACTTTCTGATACTGCAACTACTGCAATTACCGTGTAGGCAGGCCTTTTCGATACAATCTTTCCTGATGTATTTTTTATGTAATTCTTCGCAACGGCACGGCTTTGTCATTTTACTAATTTGGCAATAATCTAACCCAATTAATGAACATATATGAAAATTAAAAACGTTCTATTGATAATTTCGTTTTTTTCGTTTCAGATAGCCGTTTTTGCACAGGATATTACCGTGGCAGGATTGGTCACCGACATTACCGGAGCACCTTTACCGGGAGCATCGGTAGTTTTGAAGGGAACTACTACAGGAACGGAAACTGATTTCGATGGGAATTATACCTTGGGCGATGTTCCATCGGATGGTGTGCTCATCGTAAGTTATATCGGATTTGAGACACAGGAAATTCCCGTGAACCAACAGACTACCATTAACATCACTTTACAGGAAGATACGCAATCCCTAGATGAGGTAGTGGTTGTTGGATATGGTACACAAAAGAAAGCCGATTTGACCGGAGCCATCACCACGGTCAAGTCCGAGGATATTACGAAAACCCCCGCGGGTGCCCCGATGCAGTCCCTGCAAGGTAAGGTCGCCGGGCTCCAGGTGGTCACGAGCGGTGCTCCGGGTGCCGCCCCTACCATACGGGTTCGAGGTATCGGATCTTATGACAATAATATTAATGATGCTTTTGACCCCTCTACACCTTTGTACATTGTTGACGGGGCCTTCTATGACGACATTGATTTTTTGAACAATGAGGACATCGAGACCATTTCGGTATTAAAAGATGCCTCGGCCTCTGCCATTTATGGGGTAAGGGCGGCAAACGGTGTGGTTATTATTGAGACCAAATCAGGAAAAATCAATCAAAAAGCGCAAATCACCTATGATGGCTATCAAGGTGTGCAAATAGCCCAAAATGTGGTACGGCTGTCCAATTCGGAACAGTTTGCCACCATCGCCAGGGAATCGGGTTCGGAGGCAGAAGCACAGTTCATCGAAAATGCCATACAACGTTATGGGCGCAGCAGGGTCAATCCCAACATACCCGCCGTAAATACAGATTGGTACGATCTTATATTACGCCATGCACAAATTCAAAACCATAGTTTGAGTGCGACTGGCGGAACGGAAACTTCTACCTATTCCCTCGGGGTCAACTATTTTGAACAAGAAGGGGTGCTTCGAATGAAGAATGATTTTGAGCGGTTCAACATCAGGGGGAAGTTGAATGTGGACCTGAGCGATCGACTACAGGCTGGGATTTCAACTCTTTTTAGCAATGCGACCCGTTTTCGCCCAGAGGAAGCCGCCTTTGCCTCGGCCTATTCCGCAGTGCCGGTAATGCCCGTGTTAGACCCTTCCAAAACAGATGCCTTTCCAAGGCCCTATGCCAACGCGCAAGACTTAGGGTATAGGGGACCACAAAACCCTTTTCCGATCATGGAGAATACCGAAAACCGCGACAGGATACGAAATTCCCTAATATCCTTGGACCTTAGCTATCAAGTAATCCCAGAAAAATTGACCTTCAAGACCGCCTATTATCACAACTTTGAAACTACCGAGACTAGGGAACTTCGGTTTCCGTATTTCTTCGGACCCGGAAATGCCTTTAGGGAAAATGCGGAGTTGATCAAAAGGAACGAAACATTTTCAGAGCAGACATGGGACAATACCCTCACCTATAACGATAGTTTTGGAAAACATAATCTCACTGTTCTGGCCGGTACCGCTTTCAGGGATTTGTCTTTTGAACAACTGGAAATAAAAGGTCTCAATTTCCCAACAGGACCAGGAATCGGGGATGAAGCTTATTTTTTGGATTTAGCGCAAACGATTGTTGATGTAGAAAACAACAGCAGGGTTACCGGAGACGATGGAAGACGTGAATATTTCCTCTCTTACTTTGGCCGTGTCACCTATAACTACGACAATAAATACCTGTTGTATGGCACCTTCCGGGCAGATGGAACCAGCAAATACCAGGAAACATGGGGATATTTCCCGGCTTTCGGAGCGGGTTGGGTGGTTTCCCAAGAACCCTTTATGGAGAACAATGGTATTTTCGATTTTCTAAAACTAAGAGCCAGTTGGGGAGAATTGGGGAACGCCAATGTCGCCGCGAGTGAAGGGGATATTACCTCGGAAGAGGTACTCGCCAATTTCGGTGACATCCCTTTTTCAGGAACGGTAACGAGTAGTGATTTTGTCGCGTTGCGGTGGGAGCGGACCGCGGAGACCAATTTTGGCCTTTCGGCACGATTGTTCGACAATCAACTTTCCATCGAATCGGATTATTTTATCAGGGATACAGAGGATGCGGTAATTCCGGTTTCCAGACTTTTAGTAGCGGGAGAACTACGGCAGAACGTTGGAGGCATACGAAATTCAGGTTTTGAACTGGCATTGAACTGGAACAAACAGGTGTCCCCAAATTTCAGTTATACCATCGGTGGAAATATCGCCACTCTAAAAAACGAGGTCTTGGATTTGAACGACCAAGAAAATCTACTTACCGGTGGGGATACGGCGCAACGATCCATCGTTGGGCGATCCATCAACCACTTTTTCGGACTTGAGGTAGACGGGGTGTACCAAACCCCAGAAGAGATTCAATCCGACCCCGCGGCTGTTGCCGCAATTGCTGATGGACGCACTATAGAACCAGGGGACTTACGATTTGTAGATCATAACGGGGATGGACTGATCAATGCGCAAGACCGGGTAGACCTTGGGTCGTATTTACCTTCTTATACCTTTGGTTTCAACTTGGGTATCAATTACAAGGCCTTTGACTTTTCAATGAACATCATAGGACAAGGAGGCAATGTTATTGCAAATATGAGACGCTTTGCCATACGGCAAACGCCTGACCCCAATATTGATCGGGATTTCGCCCTAAATCGATGGACCGGTCCGGGAAGCACCAATAGCTACCCCTCTGCTCGGGGAATAAAAAACTCTTGGAGTAATGAATTCTTGAACAGTTTTTTTGTGGAAGACGGTGATTTTATACGACTACAGAACGTGACCCTAGGCTACACCTTACCTGATTTGACCGGAAAATTTGCCCCAAAGATTCGACTGTATCTCACTGCGGAACGGCCGCTTACCTTATTTGATTACAATGGTTTTTCACCAGAGGTCGGAAACGGGAGGGACCAACAAACGTATCCCATAGCCGGCGTATACACTTTCGGAATGAACATTAAAATTTAAAGAAAAAGCTATGACATATTTAAAAATGAACAGAGTATCGCTGTTTTTGGTGCTGGCAGGAATACTTCTTGGAGCTTGTTCGGAACAATTGGACCAACCCCAGCTAAACAAGGATTTTAGTGGAGGGGCCGATTTTTCCCAGACCGAGGATATGATTTTCTCCCTTATCGGAATCTATCGCGAGGTCAACAATCGGGGTTGGGAACAGCCTTTGGTCGTCGCTACCCGAGGAGACGATGTAAACGCCGCCGGGGATCAACAAGGACTTATCAACCAAGATCGCTACGTTTACGACAACTCCTTTTTTGGCTCGCGAACGTTATGGGAGACCTACTATACCGATATCATCACCGCCCATACAGGTATGGAACAAATTGAAAGGTATCAGGAGTTTGCAGATGACGCAGGAATTGCATTGGGCAACCAGTACATTGCCGAAGCCAAGGTTTTAAGGGCATTGTTATTGTTTCAACTTTCCCAGGTGTACGGAGATGTATTTATACCCGAATCTTCCGATTTAAGCGCTTTTGAAAATATCACGGAAGTCCCCACAAAGGATGAGGTAATGCAACACATTTCCAGTCAAATGGACGAGGCCATTCCGCTCTTGCCCGATTTACGCCCCAATGAACGAACCGACCTCCCCGGAGGCGTTACGCGGTACACGGCACTAATGCTCAAAGCGGTGGCGAATCAAGAGCTGGAAAACTACCAGGCCGTTGCCAATGCCACGGGCCAAATCATCAATTCGGGCAAGTTCAGTCTCTTCGACGATTTCTATGAATTGTTCAAGACGCCTGGCAAGTTAAGTGATGAAAGCCTGTTCGAGTTTCAATATTCGGATTTCGGTCAAGGCGAGGGAGATCGTGTAGGCCACCTGTACAACCCGTATGGTCCGCAAGCTTGGGAGCCCGCAGTTGCCGGTGCCAGTAATGGCTGGGGCTTTTTTGAACCTACGCTGAAATTCGTGGAATTTATGCTGGATAGGGAGGAAAATGTACGCTTGGAGACTTCCGTATTCTTTAGTGAAAGAGGGATTGATAGCCTAGTGGCCACAACACCCTATACCGAAGCTACGTTGCCGGCCATTGTTTCCCCGACAACTAGGGATGGTGATACGAACACGGCCAGTGTACGGTCTATATTCTCAAGCGGAAAGCACTATATGCCCACCAATCAGTTAATTCCAGGTAGAACGGCCTATGGAAGCAACAAAAACTACATTGTTTTTAGATACGCGGAAACCTTATTAATGCACGCGGAAGCTTTGGTACAAGGAGCATCCGGTTCTAGCCTCACTGCCGATGAAGCAGTGAACCTGGTTAGGGAACGTGCCGGCATGCCCCCCCTATCCGGCGTTACGCTAGATGACATAGTAGACGAAAAATATGCCGAACTGGCCATGGAATGGGGCAAACGATTCTTTGATATGGTACGACTGGGCAGAAATGAAGAATTGAGCTACGGGGGAAGGACATTTACCCAAGACCGAGCCTTTGTAACCTACCACCAAGAACAGCTAGATGAATTCCCTATTTTGAACGATATCGTAAATAACAGATAAAAATTGTTGAAAAGATGAAAAGATTAAGATATGCTATTGCAAGCCTGATTGCCGTAGTGCTTTTTTATACCTGCGACCAAGGAATAGACGGTATTACGGCGGTAGATCCCGGACCGGACGCCACAGCACCCCAAATAATCATCAATTCTCCGGCCGACGGACTATCCCTAAAAGTAAATGAGGAACTAACCAGTGTGCCTATCAACTTTGAGGCATCCGATGATATTGAATTGGGCACGGTAAAGGTCTTCATGGATGGTACTGAAATTGCCAGTTACAACAGTTTTAAGGATTACCGTCGATTCATTGTAGATGATTTGGTTTATGGGGGAATAGACGATGGAACACATGAATTTTCGGTTTCGGCAACAGATATAGACGGCAAGTCTACCACTGCCATGACCACCTTTGAAAAAGAACCTGCTTATATTCCGAAGTATGCAGGTGAGATCTTGTACGTTCCTTTTGATGGTGACTATACCGACTTGATAAGTTTTGAAAAAGCAACGATCGAAGGATCTCCAGGTTTTACCGATGACAATGTAAATGGTACGGGTGCCTATGCAGGTGCCGCAGATTCCTATTTGACCTTTTCTTCCGATCGATTTAAAAATGCGGCCTTCAGTGCCATATTCTGGATGAAGATAAATGCAGTTCCCGATAGAGCCGGTGTTTTGGTCATGGGCCCACCGCTAAATGCGACAGGCGGTAACGACCTGACCAAGGGTTTTCGTTTTTTCAGGGAAAATGCGGGAGGCAACCAGCGGTTTAAACTAAACGTAGGTTCGGGAGACTCCGGGAGTTGGTTCGATGGTGGGGAAGCTGCCGATGTAGACCCAGCCGACGACGACTGGGTACATATGGCCTTTACGATTTCCACTACCGAAGCGGTTGTATATATCAATGGCCAAATAGTAAGTCAGGGCCTTTTGGAGGGGGTAGATTGGACCGATTGTAACGTGCTTTCCATTATGTCCGGGGCTCCGAACTTCACCGGATGGAACCACTGGTCCGATGAAAGTTTCATGGATGAGCTTCGTATATTCGATAGGGCCTTGGCCCAAGAGGAAGTGCTTGGCATCATGCAAGATGATTCAGGAATGGGACCACCGCTCTACGACGCGACCTTTGATGGCGAAATGTTTTACATGCCTTTTGATGCGGACTATAAAAACCTTTTTACCGATACCGAGGCTTCGATAGTCGGCACTACCGGCTTTGCAGGTGAAAGCGCGGCAGGTACCGACGCCTATGCGGGAGCGGCGGATTCCTATTTGACCTTCCCTACAAACGGCCTTACCACCGACGAGTTCAGTGCTACCATGTGGTATAAAATAAATGCAGATCCAGACCGTGCAGGAATTCTGGTCATGGGTCCCCCTATGATCAACGGCGGTGTTGACAACGACCTTACCAAAGGTTTTCGTTTCTTCCGGGAAGATGCCGGGGGGCAGCAACGCTTTAAATTAAATGTAGGTTCGGGTGATGCAGGTAGTTGGTTCGATGGCGGTGAAGCCGCCGATGTGAATCCTACCACCGATCAATGGATTCATTTGGCCTTTACCATATCGGGTACAGAAGCCGTCGTCTATATAGATGGGGAAGTAGTTGCACAAGGTGCTTTTACCGGAGTGGATTGGACCGATTGCAATGTGCTCTCGATCATGTCGGGCGCACCAAATTTCACACAGTGGAACCATTGGTCCGACCACAGTTTCATAGACGAATTGCGCCTGTATGACAAGGCTTTGGCGCAAGAAGAAATACAGGCGGTCAGGAATCTCGATCTGTAAAGAAAATAGTTAGTTTGAGTTGAGTTAGTTTAGTTAATTTTTATGAGGTTAATTTTAGCTGTAATGGCCATTGCTTCACTGTTATTTGGTTGCAATGGCCATTTTTCCAAAGAGGAAAAGTCCCCGAAAAGTACTTCCAGAACGGATTCTATTAACTGGTCGAATTCAACCTTATTGGACACCGTTCAAAAACAGACCTTCGGTTATTTCTGGGAAGGTGCCGAACCGATATCAGGTCTGGCCAGGGAGCGTATTCATTTAGACAATATCTACCCGACCCATGATAAAGACATCATTACCATCGGTGGTTCCGGGTTTGGTCTCATGGCCATTTTAGTAGGAATCGAACGGGGGTTCATTTCACGGGCACAGGCATTGGCCCGGTATGAAAAAACCATCGACTTCTTGGAAAAGGCCGATCGTTTTCACGGCGCGTGGCCCCATTGGCTGACACCAGCGGGCAAAGTGGCTCCCTTCAGTGCCAAGGACAATGGCGGCGATTTGGTAGAAACTGCTTTTCTAGTGCAAGGCTTGCTGAGCGTTCAGGAGTATTTTAAGGAAGGTAATGAGCGGGAAAGGGCATTGGCCCGAAAAATCCAAACCCTCTGGGAAGAAGTAGAATGGGACTGGTATACAAAAGGAGGTAAGAATGTGCTGTATTGGCATTGGAGCCCAGAATTTGGGTGGGATATGAACTTCCCTGTAGGCGGATACAATGAGTGCCTTATCATGTATGTGCTAGCAGCGGCATCGCCCACGCACCCGATTGATAAAAAAGTATATGAGATCGGTTGGGCACGCAAAGGCGACATTACAAAAGATACCGTTTTCTATGGATTGGAAACCGAATTAGATCATTATGAACACAATGATTCCCCGGTGGGGCCCTTATTTTGGGCACATTACTCATATCTAGGTCTTAATCCGAAAGGGTTGACCGATCAGTTTGCCGATTATTGGAAACTGAATAAAAACCATGCCCTTATTCATTATAACTATTGTGTGGACAACCCCCAACAACATGAAGGATACAGTGAGAAGTGTTGGGGATTGACCTCTAGCTACTCCATGAATGGCTATGCCGGTCATCGGCCCGATAAAGACCTGGGGGTCATTTCCCCGACAGCGGCTTTGTCCTCAATACCCTACACTCCAGAAGAGAGCATGGCATTCTTACGGTATATGTACCAAGAGCAGGATAGTTTGATTGGCAAATACGGGCCGTACGATGCCTTTAGTCTGGAACATGCATGGTATCTTCCAAGGTATTTGGCCATCGATCAAGGGCCGATTCCCGTTATGATAGAAAATTACCGAAGTGGGTTGCTATGGAACCTTTTTATGAAGCATGAAGACGTTCAAAAAGGCTTGGACAAACTGGGTTTCAAAAGGTCCCTTAAAACGACACTATGAAACGACTGTTAGGAATTTTGTTTGTATTCTTATGGATGGTCTCCTGTTCCTCTGATGATCCGGAGGGTCCTATCGGCGTGTCCGAACTTCCCGAAGCACCCCAGGATACCCTGCCCGAAGTACCTGCAATAAGCGACGAAGCCCTTTTAGACCTTACCCAACGGGAAACGTTCAAGTATTTCTGGGATTTTGCGGAGGTCAATTCCGGCGGAGCCCGCGAACGGTACCATCCCAACGAACCGGAAAGGGATCAGCACGTAGTGGCGGCCGGAGGAACCGGTTTTGGATTGATGGCTTTATTAGTAGGCATTGAAAGAGGCTTCATTAGCCGTTCACAAGGCATGGAAAGGATTACCATGCTATTGAATTTTTTAGAAACGGCAGACCGTTTTCACGGTGCATGGCCCCATTGGATCGATGGTCGGTCGGGCAAGACCATCCCTTTTAGCCCCTTGGATGATGGAGGTGACCTAGTAGAGACCTCGTTCCTTGCGCAGGGACTCATCTGTATCAAAGAATACTTTAAAAATGGCACCGATACCGAAAAAGTATTGGCCGACAAGGCCGATGAACTTTGGAAGGAAGTCGAATGGGACTGGTATACCCAAAACAGGGAATCTTTGTATTGGCACTGGAGTCCTAACAATGGTTTTGCCATCAATTTGGAACTCAAAGGATATAACGAGGTATTGATAACCTATGTTATGGCGGCGGCCTCTCCGGATTATGGCATCACCCAAGAGGTGTATGCCAACGGATGGGCTTCCAAAGGAGGGATCGTCTCTCCGGACAACCAATACGGTCTTCCATTGTTGGTAGACCATGCTGGCAATGCCCCTTTTGGCGGACCCTTGTTCTGGGCGCATTACTCCTATCTGGGATTGAATCCCAAAGATTTGACCGATGCCTATGCAAACTATTGGGAGGTGAATGTGAACCATTCAAAAATAAACTATCGCTATTGCATTGAAAATCCGAAGAACTTCACCGATTATGGTGAAGACTGTTGGGGGCTCACAGCAAGTTACACCAGAAACAATGACGGAAGCTTAGGTTACAATGCCCATAGCCCAAGCAACGATACCGGTGTCATCTCCCCGACCGCCGCCATCAGTTCTATGCCCTACACACCTGACGAATCGCTTAGCGCATTACAGTATTTTTATCGAAATAAGGGCAAGCTCCTAGGGCCCGCAGGTTTTTACGATGCCTTCAGCCCGGAATATAACTTTTGGGTCGCCGAAACCTATTTGGCCATCGATCAAGGTCCGATCATTGTTATGATCGAAAACCATCGATCTGGTCTATTATGGAAGCTGTTCATGCAGAATGAAGATGTTCAAAGAGGATTGAACACATTAGGATTTTAGCATATAAACCACCTGAATCGGAATGAAACACTTAAAACCACAAAACCCGAAAAACCTGCTGATCGGGTTCCTCTTTATTGTTGTAGCGCTCGTTGCCCAAGAACGACCGGAAACCTATTGCAATCCCATTAATCTGGACTACACCTACATGATTTACAATGCCCATAAAGATCTATCGTATCGTTCCGGGGCCGACCCTGCCGTCGTCCGGTTTAAAGATGACTATTACATGTTCGTCACACGATCTATGGGCTATTGGTATTCCAAAGACCTTACGGCCTGGGATTTTATAAAGCCTAAGCAATGGTATTTTCAGGGCTCCAATGCCCCAGCCGCCTTTAACTATAGGGATTCTGTCCTGTACGCTGCCGGCAACCCTTCTGGCCATATGAGCGTACTTTTCTCCGAAGACCCCAAAAATGGGGAATGGCAAGCGACCCCTTCCATCCTACGACAACTGCAAGATCCGGCACTTTTTATTGATGGCGATGGGCAAGGTTATATGTACTGGGGCTCTTCGAACAAATTCCCGATACGGGCCAAAAAATTGGATAAAAACAAGCGATTTCGACCTTCCAAAGAAGTCTATGAACTCTTCAATCTAGCACCCCAGGAACATGGCTGGGAACGCTTTGGGGAAAACCATTCGGACACCCTCTTAGTTGGTTATATCGAAGGGCCATGGATGACAAAATACAAGAATACCTACTATCTTCAATACGCTGCCCCCGGCACGGAGTTCAATGTCTATGGCGATGGCGCATACACCAGCGATTCGCCCTTAGGTCCGTTCAAGTACATGCCGAACAATCCGTTCTCCTATAAACCAGGCGGATTCATAAATGGGGCCGGGCACGGGAGTACCGTACTGGGACCGGGTGAACTATATTGGCATTTTGCGACCATGGCGGTCAGTGTAAATATCGGCTGGGAACGGCGAATCGCCGCCTTTCCCACTTTTTTTGACGCGGATGGATTGCTTTATAGCAACACCCGATTTGGGGACTATCCGCATTATGCACCCCATATTCCCAAAGAAAAAGGACGATTCCGGGGGTGGATGCTCCTGTCGTATAAAAAACCGATACGGGCCTCGTCCCACATTGAGGGACATCCACCCGAAAATATAGTCGACGAAAACGTAAAAAGCTTTTGGCTGGCCGAAACAAACTCGGAAACCGAGTGGGTCGAAATCGATTTGGAACAACCGAAACTGATACATGCCTTACAGCTTAATTACAACGACTATCAATCCGGTCTGTACGGAAAAATTCCTGATTTGTACCATCAATATACCATTGAAGCATCGATGGATGGAGAAAAATGGAGTATTCTGGTGAATCGCAACAACAATCTAAAAGATGTACCTAATGACTACGTAGAATTAGCCGTTGCACAGAAGGCCAGGTTCATCCGCTATAAAAATAGTCATGTTCCTACCCCCTATCTTTCCATTTCCGGATTGCGTGTTTTTGGGAAAGGGTACGGCAAACCACCGAAAAAAGCAAAAGCCCCCAAAGTAGTTCGAAAATCGGACAGAAGGGAGGCCTTGATTACTTGGAGTCCCGGCAAAAATGCCCAGGGCTATCACCTGTTATGGGGGATCGCCCCGGATAAACTGTATAGCTCATGGCTGGTGTATGGCGAAAATTCGTTAGAGCTGAAATCCCTCAATATTGACCAGAGCTACTATTTTTCTGTAGAGGCCTTTAACGAAAATGGGGTTTCCGAAAATTCAAAAATCACCTTCGTAGAGTAACACGCAAAGACTAAACCACTATGCATTTAAAATATATAGGTTTTAAAAAAAGGCCGGAATTCTTTTTAAACAGTAGTGAACCGTTGGCAGCAAACTGCTCCGTGCCCCGTCATAAGTGCAGCCTCAGAAGTGCTAATGCCTACTTATTGAAAATTTGCAGCCCCGAAACTTCGGGGGAAAGTCTGCACTAAAGCATAGTTTTAACTAAGGATTGTGACCAATGAAACATTACAAATACACCCCCCTTCTTCTATGGATCCTTGTGGTTTTCGGCAACAGCCCGTCACATGCCCAAGAAACGATTCCCCAAGTGGAGGAACTCCTACAACAAATGACCCTGGAAGAAAAAATAGGACAACTAAACCTACTGACCCCCGGTGGCGGAATCGCGACCGGATCGGTGGTAAGTAAAAATGTAGAGACCAAAATAAAAGCAGGGCAGGTCGGCGGACTTTTCGGAGTGGCTGGTCCTGAAAAAATGAAAATGGCGCAAGACCTCGCCGTCAAAGAAACCCGGTTAAAAATACCCCTGCTCTTTGGTTCGGATGTTATTCACGGTTACAAAACCACTTTTCCTATTCCTTTGGGACTTTCCTGTAGTTGGGATACGATGTTGATAAAAAAGACCGCCCGTATTGCTGCCATCGAAGCCACTGCAGACGGTATCAATTGGAATTTTTCACCTATGGTAGATATTGCCCGCGACCCTCGTTGGGGTCGTATCGCCGAAGGAGCCGGAGAAGACCCTTATCTAGGCTCGGCCATTGCAAAAGCCATGGTAGAGGGCTACCAAGGAACTGATCTGGCCGACCCAAAAACGATGCTGGCCTGTGTAAAACACCTGGCCCTATACGGTGCTTCGGAAGCAGGTCGCGATTATAATTCGGTAGATATGGGCAAGGTGAAAATGTTTAATCAATACCTACCTCCGTACCATGCGGCCATAGCGGCAGGTGTCGGCAGTGTAATGACTTCCTTTAATGATATTGACGGCGTACCAGCCTCTGGCAATACATGGCTATTGACAAGCTTGTTACGGGAACGTTGGGGATTTAAGGGTTTTGTTGTTTCAGACTACACCTCGGTCAACGAAATGGTCGCCCACGGCCTGGGCGACCTGCAGGCGGTCTCCGCCCTTGCTCTAAAAGCCGGACTCGATATGGATATGGTCGGCGAAGGCTTTTTGACCACACTGAAACCATCCATCGAAGAAGGGAAAGTAAGCGAGGTAGAAATCACACGAGCGTGCCGTAGCATTTTGGAGGCCAAATACCGCCTTGGTCTTTTTCAAGACCCGTATCGCTATATAGATCCTGAGCGACCGGACAAGGATATCCTCCATAAGGAGCATCGCAAAATAGCGCGGGAAGCAGCGGCTCGTTCTATTGTGCTCCTTAAAAATCATGATCAAGTACTTCCACTTCAAAAAAATGCCGAGATTGCCCTGATCGGTCCTTTGGCAGATAACAAGAATAATATGCTAGGTACCTGGGCACCTACGGGAAACCCACAATGGTCCGTTCCGGTATTGGAAGGTTTTAAGAACGTGGCTCCGAATGCCACCATCCACTATGCCAAAGGAGCCAATATTACGAATGACGTTCAGCTAGCCAAAAAGATAAATGTTTTCGGCCCAAGGGCAGAGATTGATGAACGTTCCCCTGAAACCATGCTCAAGGAGGCCTTGGAAGTCGCTGAAAAATCGGATGTGGTGATCGCGGTCGTCGGGGAAGCTAGCGAAATGAGCGGGGAATCGGCCAGCCGCACCGACCTCTCCATTCCCGAAAGTCAAAAGAAGCTGATACAGGCACTCGTCAAAACAGGAAAACCAATGGTGCTTGTATTAATGAGCGGAAGACCATTGACGATTCCGGAGGAGTTGGCACTTCCGGGTAGTATACTTCAGACCTGGCATCCTGGTATAGAAGCGGGCAATGCCATTGCCGACGTGGTTTTTGGGGCTTATAACCCATCCGGTAAACTAACGGCTAGCTGGCCCAGAAGTGTGGGGCAGGTTCCCATATATCACAGCATGAAAGTGACAGGACGCCCACCTGAAAATGCAGCATTCCAGAAATTCAAATCGAACTACCTAGATACCCCCAACGCTCCCTTATTACCCTTTGGGTATGGTCTAAGTTATACGACCTTTGAGTACTCTAACCTTGTTATCGACAAAAAAACGGTCACTCAAGGAGAATCCGTCACTATATCAATAAATGTAAAAAATTCGGGTAGTTTTGATGGTGAGGAAGTGGTGCAACTGTATTTGCGGGATGTGGTGCGGAGTATCACACCTCCTTCGAAAACCTTAAAGGGGTTTCGAAAAGTGTTTCTTAAAAAAGGTGAGACCCGAACAGTGCAGCTTACCTTACATCCCGATGATTTGAAATTTTATAACAGCCAATTGGAATTTGTTTCGGAACCTGGCGTATTTGAAGTATATGTGGGTACCGATTCCGACACCAAAAACAAGGTGACATTTAGCTTGAAATAACTGAACCACTAGGCCATTAAAACACATAGGTTCATCGAAAATGAATGAAATTCTTTTTGAACATTGCGCCAAAGTAGCAGCGAGCAGTTGGCAGTAAACAGGTTGGCATCCTTTAGAACTGCCTACCTGTTGAAAATTTGTAGCCCCGAAACTTCGGGGGAAAATCTTGCACTAAAGTGCATACCTACCTGCCGCAGGCAGGGTTTAAACTAATGATTGAGACCAATGAATTCCCGTAATTACCATCGCTTTTTCCCCCTCCTCATGCTGCTTTTGGCGTTTGGCACTGCCCAGGCCCAAGAGCGTTATACAGAGGTTGTTGGCACCGATATTAAAAAACATACCTACACCTATTCGGACAGTCTTCAATTGGACTTGTATGCCCTAAAGAACGATACGGTGATGGACAAGCCTTTATTGGTATTGATACATGGGGGCGGTTTTGCTATTGGAACACGGGATAATGATTTGGAGCGTGCTTTCAGTAAAGAGATGGCCCAACGGGGATATGCGGTCGCCTCTATTAGCTACCGCCTTACCAGAAAAGGAAAATCGTTTGGCTGTGACTGCCCTGCCCCAGAAAAAATCGAAACCTTTTTAAAAGCCTCCGAAGATATTTTAAGGGCGACCCAGTATTTGGCAGACAGGGCCGACGCCCTAAAATTTGATTCAAATAAAATTATCCTGATCGGAAGCAGTGCCGGCGCAGAGGCTGTTTTGAATACCGCATTTATGCGATATCAACATGATTTCAAGACCCTTCCCTACGCAGACATACACTTTGCGGGCGTCATCTCCTTTGCCGGGGCCGTGTTAAGCGTTGATTATATGAGCCAAAAAAATGCCGTACCTACCCTCCTATTTCATGGAAAAAAAGACAGGTTGGTACCTTTTGCCACGGCACCGCATCACTACTGCAAAGAAACCGACAAGGGCTATTTGGTTTTAAATGGCTCCCGAACGATAGCGGATACCCTCAAAGTGTTAAATGCCTCCTATACCTTAGTTATCGATCCCACAGGAAACCACGACTGGACCAATATCCCCTATTCGTATACAGACCTGATCTCCAATTTTATCAAAGAAAGTATCCTTGATGGTGAACATCGCCAAACCCTTATAGTAGTCAATTCCAAGAAATAAACATGTTCCAAAAACTAATCTTCCCACTACTGGTTGTATTGTTCTCGTCCCAGAACGAAGAACGCCCTATTAAAGAGGCAACCACAAACAAAAGGCCCAATATCGTATTCATCATGGCAGATGATCATGCGATACAGGCCCTTAGTGCCTATAACCACCCTATGAGTCGATTGGCGCCAACACCCAATATTGACCGTCTTGCCAAAAATGGGGCTTTGTTCACGCGAAGTTTTGTGACCAATTCTATTTGCGGCCCCAGTAGAGCGGTTATCCTTACAGGAAAACACAGTCATATCAATGGTTTTAGGCAGAACGGAGATCATTTTGACGGGAGTCAACCCACCCTACCAAAAATGCTACAACAAGTGGGTTATGAAACCGCCATCGTGGGAAAGTGGCATTTACATGGTCATCCACAAGGCTTTGACCATTGGAAGATTATTGTGGCCCAAGGCAATTACTACAATCCGGACTTTATCGACAATGGCGATACCACACGCATCGAAGGCTATGCAACCGACCTCATCACCCAAGATGCTTTGCATTGGTTGCAAAACCAAAGAAACGACACTACGCCCTTCTTTTTAATGGTGCATCATAAAGCTCCGCATCGCAACTGGATGCCGGCATTGCGACATGCCAACAAATACGATTCGGTTGAATTTCCCTTGCCCGAGACCTATTTTCACGGCTTTAGAAAACAGAAAGCGGCCAAGAAGCAACAACAAACTATTTATAGGGATATGTATGCAGGTTACGACCTGAAAATGACGAAGGAATTTGGAAGCACCGAATTGGCACATAACCCATGGAAAACCAATTTTGAGCGTATGTCCCCTCGGCAACGTACAGCTTGGAACAAAGCCTATGTGCCCAAAAACGATGCTTTTCATAAAGCCGGGTTCAAAGGCAAAGATCTTGACAGGTGGAAAGGGCAGCGCTACCTACAGGATTACTTGGCAACGATTGCAGCCGTCGACGAAGGGGTAGGAAAGCTTTTGGATTATCTTGAAGAAAGTGGTTTAGCCGAAAACACCTTGGTCGTCTACACCTCGGACCAAGGTTTCTATTTGGGGGAAAAGGGATGGTTCGATAAACGTTTTATGTATGAAGAATCTCTGGGGACTCCGCTATTGATGCAATTACCCGGAACCATCGAAGCAGGAAAAAAAATCGACGCCATGGTGCAGAACTTGGATTTTGCACCAACCTTTCTTGATTTTGCAGGGGCCTCGGAGTTGGCCAACGAAATGCAAGGAATGTCTTTCAAAGGGTTATTGAACGGTACTTCGAACAAGGACGAATTCAGAAAACTGGTATATTACCACTACTACGACTATCCGGCTTTTCACATGGTAAAAAAGCACTACGGCATTCGAACGGAGCGGTACAAATTGATGCATTTTTACGATGACATCGACACTTGGGAGTTTTACGATTTGGAAAAAGACCCAAAAGAACTGCACAACCGTATCGATGATGCATCTTACGCAACGGTCATCGCAAACATGCACCAGAAATTGGACAGTGTTCAGAAAACCTATGGGGTCACCGACAAAGAGTTTGAAAAAGCACCCAGGGAAAAGGTAAAACGGGCATATCAACAGTTTAGGCGGTTGAGGGAGAGAAGTTAAACCTTAGGATAATAGTTTCACAAAGTTTTTTTATTGTATGTTGAACAATCCTAAAGGCTTTGAGGAATCATTTGATTCTATGTTCATATAAAAGGAATATCATTCGCTGCAATTTCCTGCGACCAAATCTTCGTATGTCGGGTCGTATAAGTTAGAATTAATTACCAAACTACCGTTCCAACCTGTATTCATTAAAATACTTAAACCACAAAAATCACTTAGTTGTTCGTTCTCAATTATTGTAATTTGATTTATCTCATTTAATTTATCAAGCGCATCTAAATTTTTCAACCCATGGTTTTTGCCGATTCTAAGAGAAAAAATATTCGCCATCTCGCCAAAAAGTGCTAAACTTTCTACGGACTTCGTGTCCTCGATTACGATATATCCGGCGGATTCCAATGATTGAAAACAATCAAGGGTTTTAACTTCATCGTTCCTTACAATATTTATTCGGTCTATATATCCGGCCAATGTGTTAAACCCTTCGATGCCTTCTAGTGTATAATTATGGGATATATCTATTTTCTTAACTGCTTTAAGTTCATCAAACCCATTAATAGATGTTAAACTTTTATTAGCGTGTATCGATATGAAAGCAGATTCTAGCCAATCACCAGAACCTACTAACATCAAACTATCAAACGAGTCAATTAGTTCCAACTCATCATTCCAGACAATTTCGAACAAAGAATTAACCTGTTCTAAGGCTTTGAAGCCCTTGATTTCAGTTAATGCATGATTTTGCTGGACATGATATCTTCCTATTACTCGTACCGCATTAAATCCGTTTATGTTTTTAAGTGCGGGGTTTTTGTAAACATGAAAGTAACCATCAATTGATTCCAATGATTGGAAACCGGATATCTCCGACAAAGAATTATTAGAAGAAATCACCAAATTACCTGTATTTGATAGTGTATTCAATCCTGTTATTGATATCAGATTAGGGTTAAATACAAAGGAGACACTTTCTGCTGTAGACAAGGTATTTAGAGCTCCAATATTGGATAAAGAGGAGTTATGCGAAAAATAAAGTTCCCCAGCAATGGTTTCAAGAGAGGAAAACCCGTTTATGGAGTTAAGACCATTGTTGGCTACGAAACGTAAATCCTCGCCGATTGTTTTAACGTTAGATAAGCCATTAAAATCTTTCAAAGAGTCTAATGAAGAAATGTAGACCCTACCACCAATTTCTTTTATTGACTCCAATTCTGTTATATCATTGATTTCCTGTCCACTACTGTCAATAATTTTTAAATCTCCTGTTATCTTAGTGTATGATTCACTTGCAAAATTATCTACATCATTTTGATCTGATAGAATTATATCTCCATCATAAACCTTTTCCTGATATTCATTAGGAGGTTCAGACTCCACTACTGGTAATTCATCATTTAAATTAGAATCTGAACAACTGATAAACATGATGACAGATAAAATGCAGAGCAAGAAAATTTTCATACAAATGCAAGATTTTGGAATTATGGTGTAAATTCCCAGCAAATAAAGTGTTTTACATCCTAATAATTCATTTTTCTTTATAAAGAACCTATATTAAGGGATTAAATACAGACTGCGCTTCAATCAACTCTATGGGTGCCTCCCGCTAGCCATCAAGGAAATGCTTAACACCAAAAAGTTCGTAAAGGAAAGAGACAAGAAATGTGCAAAAAGCCTTCAGCGCACCGCCCGCGAACTATATTTGTGTTGATAGTCCATCGGGGTCATGGAGGTCACTTTGCGAAAAACATCCCGAAACGCTTTTGAATCGCTATAGCCCACTTCGAACATGACTTCATTGACGGTCTTTCGCCCTTTTTCCAATTCTTTTTTTGCCGCTTCTACCTTCACCCGTTGCAAGTACTGCAAAACCGTATTCGAAGTAGCATTTTTGAATCTTCTTTCAAACGTTCTTCGGCTTACCGCCATCTGTTCACAGAGGTCGTTTACAGAGATTTTTGCTTTGTAATTTTCTTCTATATAGGCCTGAGCCTTCAACACCAGGGCATCTTTATGGTTCTTTTGGCCCAAGAAAATCATAAAGGGCGATTGACTGCTACGGTCAATATCCACCATGAACCCTTTTGCCGCCATAATGGCCGTTTCGCGCCCCGCGTATTTTTGAATCAGATGAATGACCAGGTTGGTAAACGCATAGGCCCCTCCACTGGTATAAATTCCGCTTGCTTCGGTCACAATCTTCTCATCGGTCAGAATAGCCTTGGGAAACAATTCCCTGAAAACTTGTGCATACTGCCAATGGGTCGAACAGGGTTTCCCGTCTAACAATCCGGTGGCCGCCAGAAAAAAGGAAGAGATACAAAGGCTTACGATTTCCGCACCGTTCTTGTACTGCTGAATCAACCAGGGAATAAAATCGCCATTATCCCGAAGACTTTTTTCAAAGTCCTCATGAATGGCCGGAATAATAATCAAATCGGTTTTCGCAACCTTATCAATGGTATATTCAGGGGCAATGGCGAATAATCCTCCCTCCTGGTCGATACATTTTTCAAGGCCTACCAATTGCATTTCAAAAAGCGGATCCCGACCCGACTGTTGAAGATGTTCATTTACCCATGACAACATTTGATGGGTGCCGGCAATGTTCACGACACTCACCCGCCCTTTCGGAACAAGGATCGAAATATGTTTCATTTTGTTCAACTTTTAGCTATAGAAAGATATTAAATAAGATTGTCGCAATCAACCCTTTATAATGTCGCAATCACACTTTTTCATACACAAAAACACTTCTAACTTTGGCATAATCCTTTAAACAAAATACGATGAAATCGATTTGGCTCAATCTACCGGTCAAGAACCTCCAAAAATCAAAGGCATTTTTTACCGCAATCGGATTTCGAGAAAATCCGATACATGCAAACGCCGATCATTTAAGCAGCTTTTTGATCGGGGAACATGATTTTGTGTTGATGCTGTTTCCCGAAAAGGAGATAGGCAAATGGCTTCCAAATACCATCACCGATACCTCAACCAGTAATGAACTATTAATCAATATCGATGCTGACAGTACGCAGGAAATCGATGCCTTTGCCCAAACCGTAGAAAAAGCTGGAGGCACGGTTTACGAAAGACCGCAATGGGTAGAAGGTTGGATGTACTTGTGCAGTTTTACCGATCTTGATGGGCACTGCTGGAATGTGCTGTATATGGACATGGACAAAATGCCCAAAGGATGAAGCCCGCAATCCACGCCTACCATACCACCCACTTTATCGGGAAAAATATAAAAGTTCCTTTTTCGGAACTTGCCGAAAAGGTCCAAGAAACGCTGGTGCAACTGCACCAACAACGGGATTTGGATTTTGAAAAACTGTTATACCCTGCCATTCAATATCTTGACACAAGTGCCATGAACACGGAATATGGGAAAATTGAACTAAACATAGGTATGGCAACAAAAACGCCTATTCAATTACAAGGTTACGAGACCACCATATTTCCCAAGGGAAAATATCTAGTGGTAACCCATCAGGGATCGTATGACAGTTTAATGGATAGCAATGCCTATTTGCAACGCTATGCCCAAGAAAACAATATTCAGTTTCAAAAGGAAGGTGTCGGTAGCCAACGACGGTGGACCTCCCGTTTAGAACTGTATATGAAGGGAGTTGAAACCGATCCCAATCCTACGGCTTGGGTGACGGAAGTACGGTATTTAATTCAATCCTAAAATCAATAAAAATGAACGTAAACCCTTATCTTAATTTTGATGGTACCACTGAAGAGGCTTTTGAACATTACAAAGTTGTTTTCGGAGGTGATTTTATAACAAAAATGAAAATGACCGATGCCCCGGGGAGCGATAAAATTCCTGAGGACGAAAAAAATAGGATCATGCATATCTCCTTACCTATTTCTAAAGACACTATTTTAATGGCCTCCGACATCTTACCTTCGATGGGACATACGCTACCGGAAGGAAGTAATTGTTATATTTCGTTGCACCCCTCTTCCCGAGAAGAGGCCGATCGCCTGTACAATGGACTATCGGATGGCGGCACCATCGAAATGCCCATAGAAGACCAGTTCTGGGGCGATTATTTTGGCAGTTTTATTGATAAATTTGGTGTAAAATGGATGATTAATTACAACCCTAAACCCCAATAAAATCATGGAATCGATTACCATAAATGCTACTGTTGCCAGTGATTTATCCAAAGTCTGGAAATATTGGACACTACCCGAACATATTACGCAATGGAATTTTGCAAGCCCCGAATGGCACTGCCCACGTGCTAAAAATGATATGACCATTGGCAAAGAGTTCTCCTATCGTATGGAAGCCAGAGATGGCAGTATGGGTTTTGACTATTCCGCGACCTACACGAACATTGTTCCAGAATCATTGATCGCGTATGCACTTGAAGATGGCAGAACCGTTCGAATCGATTTTAAACAGAAAGGTGATGTTGTTGACATAATAGAAACCTTTGATGTCGAAGACCTGAATTCATTAGAGCAACAACGACAGGGTTGGCAGGCTATTTTAGATACGTTTAAAAAGTATGTGGAAACCAATTGAGGTCGAACTAAAATAACCAGATGCACCGTTGACCTAATACTTGATATAATTAAAAACAACCCTTGTCTAAGTAGTAGGTGGCTCTTAGTGAAAAAAATTGATTGGTCGTCTTTTGGGTGTAGTGTGTATTTTATTTCATAACCATGTTTCACTTCTATTTCATTTTCGTCCCTTTTTAAGGAAGAAGCTTAACAAAAGTGTTAATGCCGCTCCAGTGATGAAGTTACCGATAAAGGAATATAAACTTTGAGTAGAAGTGCTATAGTAAGTGCTTCTTTCGATCAACTTCTCCGCTATTTTTTCTCGGGGTATACGTTCTAGAAATAAAGGTAAAACGGCGAAGCACATTAAAATTACCGTAGATCTTCGTTTCATGGTGAATAATTATGTACATGACGTTTTCCTGTGTGCATCTAATAAAAGAAACTCCCAAAAGAATAGCTTTCCCTATTTCCGTTGAACCTGCAAAAAATTATATGGGACTAGTGCTCTTTTGAGTATGCCCCAAACCCCGAATTCCAAGTCAAAATTGTTTATCACGGCCAACAATGCCAACCTTTTTTATCAAAGGGATGTTTGTCCTTACACCCTTAGTATATGGCAACCTTCAATGGTAATATCGAGAATTTTTTTCTGTGTTTTTAGGATAGCTCTTTTTTCAGTTACTGTATAATATTTAGTAAATTGTATATAGGAGCAATGAAGAAAGAAACCGTCTATAGAAAATGTCCGGAATGTGGTGTTTTGACCAAGAACAGTGATTACTGTAAAAGCTGTGGCAACTTGGTCAATGCAGATTTTTGGCGTCAAGAGGAACGAAAAAAACGGGCCAAGGCATGGCAAAAAAATGACCCCCTGGAAAAACCAAATGCGTTCATCGACTTTTTCCGAAACGCACGAAATCACAAAAACCCGTTCATACGAGTTGTTGCAACGGTCATTTATTCCATTTGGTTAATCGTGTTCTCCATTGGTGCTTTTTTTGCCTACATCATCGGATACATCGCTGCTTAAAATTACGTATGAGAAGAATTTCATTGTCCGGGGATATAAGAAAGCTATACTTTATAACTGCTTGTTTAATAGGCACCTACATCTATACTTCCCAACAACTAAATCTTCCGTTACCTAGATGGGTGAATAATTACGTAAACGATTTTTTATGCATGCCCATTGTTTTGGTGGTATGCTTGTACCTAGTACGTTTTATCAAATCTAACAGGACGTTGCGTATTCCCTTATCCGTTGTTATTGCAATGACACTTTATTTTGCATTATACTTTGAGTACTATCTCCCAAAAGTCACGGACCGGTATACCTCGGATTTTATAGATGTGCTCCTATATTTTGGTGGGGCTACTTTCTTTCTGTTGATGGAAGAGCGTATCAAACAAACGGATGAAGTACTGCTATAAACTCCCTTTTAAAGATTACCTAATAAACTTTTTGTGTTACTTAGGGACGTGACCCTTTATTGAATCTTTTAATCGGCCGAAGACATTCCTTACTGTTTATACTCCTCAGATTATTTTAAAACTAAATAAGTATAACTATTGCGAAATAAATTTCTCCTTGTTAGTGAGATTGGTTGTGTTCACCCGCCTTCTAATGCAGTTCTTCCAAAGCAAACCCTTTACTCTTTAGGAAACCTACTACTTTGTGCTTCACAACATCTTCACAGGTTAGGCAGAACACGAGGTCACAATCCTCTAAATCGAAAGACCATTTTCCGGAGATAACCAAACGATTCAAGTAAGGCGTTAAGGCATCTACTTGGCTTGTAGTATTGACATTTGTTCTAAAAAGATAAAAGTTATGAAGATGCTCGTTCATAGATAGGTTTCAATATTTTATAGTCGATGTAAAACGTACCAAAAGGAATGATACAGGCAATCAAAACTTTCCAAGTTGTTCGTCGAAACTGCCATTTGTACTCGATACTCACTGTTATCGTGTTAAATACAAAAAGCAAAAAAAATATACCGTGTATAGGACCTAACACCTTGGATACTTCGGTAATACCGTAAACATATTTCAGCGGTATGGATATACATACGAGTACCAATAAAGAGACACCCTCCAAAATGGCAATAAGACGCAACCTCCCAATATGGGTCTTGAACCATTTCATTTTTAAAAAGTGCGTATTAAGGGCCTTTCGGCCAAAGGCGAAAATGGCCATGGTATGGACAAGAAAATGATCAAAAAGGCGATGGTATACCAGATAAGCATGGTCTTGTACTTCAATCTATCCGTTGACTTACGTTTTGCGAAAGCGGAACCTAAGGTCAAAACGACAATAGCAACCATCATTAATGTAGCGTGTAAGACGCTGAAGAAAAGAACCTGCCAATTTTTAATAGCCTCGTAAAAATCTACAAACAGATATTGGGCAATTGGGCTCTTCAGATAAAGTAAAATACCCACAATGAGTTGAATGTGACCAATCGTCGCAGTCCAATGTCTTATTTTATTGTCGATGGCAGAGAAAGCACGATTCTGAAAATATCCCCTTAACGCAATGGCAATGGATAGTAGAAGAGATAAAACCACCAACCAACGCAATAGGGAATGTATACTCAGCAAACTGTCATACATATTCAAACAATTTCAAGCTTTTTCATGGCAACAATGACAAAAACGGCCAGTAACAATAAAATGGCATTCATCACCATAAAGGAATATTCCTGTTTTTTATAGTGGGTAAACATTGCTCCTAACATTATAGCAATGATACCGTAGCTGGCATATGATATGGAGCTCTTAGGTAAAAAATTGGAAAACCGTGGAAGAAGGATCAACAACCCCAATAGAACTTCCAGCATACCAATAGCCCTGACACCCGTAACGGGGAAAGTCGCTACCCACTTCATGTTCTCGGACAATTTGTCGATTGGCATCAACACTTTCATGATACCAATACTGGTGAACAATACAGCCAATAAGGATTGGCTTATCCATAATCCAATACTCATAAGTCTTTGTTTTTGATTCAACGATAGCAAAAGTAGCTTACAAACCAACTTGAGATTAGCACTGGAAAACTTATTTTTAGGACTTTTCAATCATTCTAACGTACATGGAGGGGCTAACATCTGTCATCTTCTTGAATAGTCTTGAAAAGTAAGAAGGGTCGTTGATGCCCAATTCAAGAGCAACTTCATTGATGTTCAATTCGGTGTTGTGAAGTAGGTACTTCGCTTCTAAGATCAAGGTTTCATTGATCCATTGTTTTGGGGACTTGTTCGTTGCCGCCTTTAAAGCTTTGTTCAGGTGATTTGGGGTAATCCTTAGTAACGAAGCATATTCAGAAGTTCGATGTAACTTTTTAAAGTTTTGAAACAAGGTTTGTTTAAACGCATGGCTCAAAGCCTCGTACGTTGTTGAAGTAAGCGGTTTATTCCCATAATCCCGCTTCAGTTCATAGAGCAACGCCAATATATAAGTGGCAATCATACGCTTGTTCTCTTTATTGTTTTCCTGATACAGTGCATTTAATCGCTCAAAGAGCCTCAGAAACAATGATCTATCGGATATTTGGCTAAAATATGAGTTGGTGAAGGGCAGTAAAAAATCAAAGCTACTCAATACTCCGACAGCACTTGTAGAATCGATAAAATATTCCGGCGAAAAGTGTATGGTATAACCCTTCAATCCATTTATGATCTTTTTAACGGAAAAGACCTCACCTGCAGGAATTATGATGAGTTCGTTTGGTAGTACCTTGTAATTTTGGTTTCCTTTTTGAAAGTCATAAATACCTTCGGTGACATAAATTATGGAATGACTTTTTTCCTTGGATGGTGGAACAGGCATATTGGCATAGGTTATAATATCCTGTAATTTCAAACAAAAGAAATCCTCATACCCAGAAAGGAAAAGGTCGGTTCTGTCTATTGAATCACTCGTGAATTCTCTTTTAAACTCTTCGGTCGTGTATTCCCTTATCATTTATCCCCTAATATTCAGCAAATAAAGGTACTGGTATTTTTCAATCAATGAACTCTTTTTATTTATCTATGATACAAAAAAAGCAAGTATTCATTATAGTAGAAATCTACCCTACCTTCAAGACCAATTAGAGCTAAAAGTAGTACGCGATAAGATATTAAAGGGTTCGCAATGGTTTAGAACAACATCTGGCAAGGATAAAGCGGAGCAAATGTAACATCCCGAGGTACCCTTCTGAAAACTAAATTCCGGTTTCTAAAAGTCTGTCTTACCCAAAATACCGCCCTTATGCTGATTACCTCTGGCCAATGAAACAAGCCTGAAACCTGAAACTTGCAACCATAGGATATAATTCTTCTCTAAACTCCCGAGGCCTAACATCGGTCAAATGGCTTCATTCAGGCATCTATTTGACTTTTTAACCTTTTTGAATCAAACAAAAATGTTTGCGGGGACTCGTCTTGCCGTTGTTTTATCTAGGTCTCTAGATATCCCAGATGACTCATTGTAGATAAATGTCTTGTACGGGAACGGAAGGCACCTATTTTGAGAAATCTCTAGTTTTTATGGTGGTTAGACATATTTTTCCAAAAAGGAGCTTTCTCCGTTAGGGTTCAAACCATGAAAATCATATTGGACCCACATACTATTTTGAACAAAACTCAAAGTAGGATTCATCAGTTATGGTAATCTGTAAAAGCTACAATTTGGAACCATTATACAAGTCCCCTTAAGGTTTCCAGGGATAGTAAATAATCAGTTGGATGATGACCCCAACAATAATCAAAAAAGCCATCTCAACATTCATTAGCAATTTGCTCGCATGCAACGACTTACTTTTTGTTACCGAAAGTTGTGCGCATTCCCTGAAATTGACATTCGCATTGCTATCCAAGTTTACCATGATATGGTCGAAACATGCCTTTATTTTTAACCTCGCTTGTTCGAGATTTTCATGGTTATCCTGCAAAATCAATTTTTCCAGGGCCCATAATTCCGAATCTTCTTTTTTTAAATCAATATGGCATAGTGATGCTATTGAGGTGAATTTTGCATTCCCAAAACCGGTTGGCTCTTGTTCAATCAAAAAGTGTCTTTGGCTGAGCCAATTAGTACTGGCCACCAACGCGAACACCAATAATATGGCCTTGATCGTTCTAAAAATCCGGTATATATTAAATCTTCTGTCTTGATCTTCCTTCCTCATTTTAACGATCCCTTTCATATAGTTATGACCATTGAAGGGCTTTACTACCCCTATAAAACGATTCACTTACTTCTTGGTAGCCTTTCTCTCTTAATGTCCAGGCTCATAAATCAACCTTAAGAAAGTACTTAGCCTTTCGTTTTCTCGGCTGACAGGAATCCCCGCAACTATTCCAATCAACAGGTTGTCTGCGATCCCGACCCGCATCTGTGGTCTTATTGTCATGTCAAAATAGTGTCTCCCCACGTTCTTGTTGAACTCAACACCAATGAAGTTTCGTGTACCGCTTATCATATAATGTATATTTGAGTTTATCTGCCAATCAGTGTTTATAGTTCCATTGGAAAAATGATGGATGAATTGAGGACCGGTGTATAGAAGTGTGTGAAGATTTTGGCCCCATCTCTTGGCAACAATGTAAAACGGGTTATAGATATTACCGGTGAACAGCCTTTCCTTTCCGTAATTTGTGAACTCGGTCATCTCAAACTCGTGAATGTAGCCAATAGCCATAGAGGTATTGCTCTTTTCGGACACAAAAAAAGAATATTGTCCCGCAAGCTTTAAACTATTAAGGTTGCTTGCAGGAGCATTTCCGTTTTGTGATGAGGGATAAATGGAAAAAGGTAGTTCCACCTCCAACCCCAACCGATCCAATGGGGCCCATTCGTATTCGACCAATGCCTCATATGCATCGTACTTATTTCTATCTGTGATTCCAAATCCAATGTTCCACTCTTTTTCTCCTTTTCTTGCACCCAAATCCCTGATCAAATCTATGTATAAGGGTTCGGCATGCAAAATTTTTATAGGCTCTTTCTTTTTTTCGATTTGATGTATGAAAATGCTGTCTTTACCCTGTTTTTTAGGTTCTTGCGCCCTGATTTTGGATAAACTGAACAGCATTAGAATAATTGTTAATCTCATATTTGATCAATGGTTGTAGGCAGATTGTTTAAATAGTTTTGTACAACTGTTCTCTTATGGAATATTGAAACCCCTTCCATCAAAAGCAATGGTTTGTCATAATCCTTTTTTTCGCGGCCAATTTTCTAGACAAGGATTTTGCCTTTTCGAAAGACCCCTTGGCCATGTTTTCCTTTAAAACCTTCAAAGACCTTTTTTATAGACGAGATGATACCCATCCACCACTTCGGAAACGGTTCTTTGGTATCTTCTTTTTCTATGTAGATAGCATGTACTTCGGTAATATTCTTTTTTATAAGGCGTAAAGGACTGAATGTGGTATTATGCGAAAAATCCAAGAACCCTTTTTGCGGCACCACTGCTGTTTGAATCCGGTGCCGATCTATAAAGTTCTGAAAGGCCGGCGAGTTCATTCCGATGAACAGTTCTATTTTGATCGTATTGATATTTACATAGAACTTATCGACAAGTTCGTCCTTTGTCCTCGTGAATTCATCGTTGTTCAGTCCGAATATGATGTTAGACGATGAGATTTTGTAAAATTCAAAATCGAATAAAGGAAGTCTGTAGGGATATATCAGGATAAGATCTACAATCTCCTCCGGGTATATCCTAACAACATACTCAGCAAGCTTTAAAGATCTTGCACTAAAATCGGTGGGGACCAATACTGTTCTCATACTGCACTATTAGATATTGACTACAATACTAAAGGTGCGGCATTAAAAAGGGTTAAGAAAAAGATTGGAACAACATTAAAATACTAGCGAGCTATTTCAAAACTTTCGTTCATGATGGGCAATTGCACCAAGACATGTGTTCCTTTCCCGATCTCCGAATCAACCTTTAATTCACCCCCATGCAACTGTACTATTTTGTGGGACAGGGGCAGACCGAAGCCAAATCCTTTGTAGCTTCTTGCATTTGAGCCTCGAGAAAAAGGTTCGAACATATTTTTGAGGTCATCTTTGGGTATACCGATACCCTCATCCTTAATTGAGATTAGGATAGTGCGCTCCTGAACACGAATACCAAGATCGATGTTTCCGTTTTTAGAATACTTCAATGCATTATCAATAATATTCAACAATGCCACTCTTATGAGGTCATGGTTTCCTTTGAAGATAAGCTTGTTCGAATCTTTGGGCAAAAACTGAAAGTCGAAGTTTATTCTCTTGTAGGTGGGTATATCAAAGCTCATTTTCAACTCCATCAGCAGCTCGTCAGCACGTACATCATCGATTATCAAACTTTTTGAATCGTTTTCTATATGTGCCAGCCCCAGTAAGGCGTTGACAAGCTCATTAAGCCGTGAAGCCTCTTTTTCGATAGTTTGAAGGGTGGCGACGTATTCTTGTTCTGATCTCGCATTGTCAAGAGCTACCTCTGTTTGCCCTATTATCGCTGTTAGGGGATTCCTGAGTTCGTGGGAAGCATTGTTCACAAAGCTGTTTTTCATCTCAAAAGAAGTTTCGAGCCTATCTAACATATTATTGAATGTTTGCGAAAGCTCTCCTAACTCATCCTTTTTGCGTCTATTCGCTAGGCGTAGGTGAAGATTTTTTGCCCTTATCCTGTTGACTTGGTCGGTAATATCCGAAATAGGTTTCAAGACACCCTTGGCATAATATCGACCAATCACAAAAAGGATGATCAAACTCAAGACGTATGCGGTTAACAGGGTTCTGAAAAGGTTTTGCATTTTTTTTGCCCCATAGCGATCTTCTGCTGATAGTATCACCATGAAATCCCCTTGATTGTCCTGATAAAGAATGGCCGTAAAATAGTCTTTCCCAATCCTGGTCTGGGCGTGGCCGGTATGAAAAACTCGGTCAAAGAATTCCTTTTTCAATGGAAGCACATTAGGCGAAATCAAAGTCTCCTCGTTCACATTGGCCTTTAGGATCCTTTCTTGTTCGTTAGGCAAAATCTGCAAGTGTTTTTTACGTATTTCTTCATAAATGCCTGTACTCAGTTCGTCTTTTTCCAAATACGCCTGTGCAGCTATGGAGGCCCTTTGTTTTAACCTGAGATTAAACTCCCTTTCGGTATAGTTTTCAACGGAAAAATAGATATACAAAAAAACCGATAGTAACAGCAAGGCAGTGAGTAGCACAAAAATCAATGTTATTTTGTTCCTAATCTTCATTTTCATTGGATCCTTGCAACGTATAGCCCATGCCTATAATGGTATGGATCAGCTTTGGCTCGTATTGCCGGTCGATTTTGTTCCTTAGATAGTTGACATAGACATCCACAATGTTGGTCCCAAGGTTAAAATTGATGTCCCATACGCTTTCCAAAATATCGATACGGCTCAAGACCCTGTTCTTGTTCCTAAGAAAAAACTCCAGTAGCCTAAACTCCGTAGAAGTCAATTTGATTTTATCCCCTGCCCTTTTTACTGTCTTGGCGTCCCGATCTAGTTCCAAATCTGAGGCAGTTAATTTTTGACTTGTTGACGCCACCGGAACATGCCGCCGTAACAATGCTCGGATTCTGGCCAAAAGCTCTTTGAACTTAAAGGGTTTCACCAGATAATCATCTGCTCCGGCATCTAGTCCTTCGACCACGTTTTCAGTGGTGCCCAGGGCAGTAAGCATCATAATAGGCAGGTTTTCATAACCAAGTTCCCTGATCTTTTTCGCTACCAGGCGCCCGTCCATCCCAGGCAATATAATATCAAGGATTATAAGGTCTATTTCCTTCTGGCCCAACAGTTCCAGACCTTGCAGGCCCTCATAGGCCAAAAAAAATTCATAGCCCGCTTCGTATAGTCCCTTCCCAATAAAGGCGGCTACGTTCCGTTCGTCTTCTATAACCAGTATTCTTTTCGACATGTACAGATGCTTCAAATGGTTTAAGACTATTCTGAATTCTTAATCATAAAGATAAAAAATGAGATTCGATGTCCCCTTCCACGAAGGTTAGAATGGTATTAGAATTGTTGGGACTATATCTTTCGTATTTCATAGGAGGCTTATTCTATTTCTAAAAGCTGCCCGACCGAGAAGCATACTATCTTAAAAATCTTTTGCCTGCGACCCATTTGAAACTTGTGGTTTTTAAGCCTCTAGGAGCTAATATTTTGATGTATCTTGACTACTAAAAGCAGACACAAATCGTTGCGTCCTGTCAGCACAAGTACTACATACTTCATTTCAGATTTTTTAAAATCCCTTTAAATTGCGCGAACGAACCATGAAAAAAACGACCAGAAGAAATTTTATTGGTACCGCAGCCCTTGGAAGCTTGGGCGTAGCTTGCCGATCTGTAGAAAAAGAACCACAGCCATCTTCCGAGAAAAAGGCCGTAGTTGACTATGACCTATTAGATGCCGCCCTGATCAAACCAGTATTAAAAAAACATCTGTTCAAAGAACCTATATACATTGAACGCTTAGAACTCTTGGAGTTGAACGGCAACTATATTTGTCGCGTACTAGATCAAAACGGGGCCGTGGGGCTCAGTGTATCCAACAACATGCAAATGGCAGCGCTCTACCCCATTTTTATACATCGGTTACAGCCGTTTTTTATAGGCAAAGACGCTAGAGACCTCGAGAAGTTACTGGAAGAAGTGTATGTGTACCGCAGCAACTATAAGCTTCAAAGCTTGGCATTATGGGTTCCGTTGGCAACCATTGAATTCGCCATTCTAGATCTATTGGGACACATTGCCGGGGTACCTATGGGCCAGTTGATCGGGGAAACGCACCATCCTAAAATTGCCGTCTATCAGGCGAACAACCACCGTGGAAAAAGTGCAGAAGAGTCGCTGGAGGCACTGGTTAAAAATGCAGAGGAGTCGGGAGCGAAGGCCATAAAATTCAAGGTAGGCGGACGTATGACTACTCCTGAAAGGCCAGAAAAACGCTCCGAGCGCCTCATCCCGATGGTGCGTAAAACTTTTGGTGACCAGATGACCATTTATGCCGACTCCAACGGATCTTACGATACGCATGAAGCAATACGTATCGGAAAAATAATGGAGGAGAACGGATTGGATTTTTACGAAGAGCCGGTTCCGTTCGATTGGTACGAAGAGACCCTGAAAGTAAACCAAGGCCTAAAAATACCGATTGCCGGGGGTGAGCAAGAACCTAGCATGCATAATTTCAGGTGGTTGATCGCGAACAATGCATTAGACATCGTGCAACCGGATATTTTTTACTTTGGCGGTATGATCCGAAGTATGAAAGTGGCCCGTATGGCAGAAGCAGTAGGCAAAAATTGTGTCCCACATATCTCGGTTAGTGGTCTGGGGTATTTGTATATGATGCATTTCGTATCCGCACTGCCCAATGCGGGGCCGTATCATGAGTTTAAAGGGTTTAGCAAAAACATCCCCTTTCATGGTAACACTTCCGACTTCGCCATTGTAGATGGTACGATCAAGGTCCCGACTGGACCTGGCCTGGGCATTCGGTTAGATCAGCGCTACATTGACAAACACAAACCAGTAGTATAGCTTGGCGGATACCCTAGAAAGCTGATGGGTCTCGTGACCGTATCCACGACTACAAGTAATTTTGGCAAATGATGCTTTGAGCTTTTCATTTAGCGAATATCTTAAGAGTTTGCACAAATCAATTCTAAATACTCTTTAGGGGATACGGTTATTCCTTAACTTTAACGAGGCAACCATACACTTTTATTGGTACGATGACCCTGACTCCCGCTAACACGATGCTCCTTTTTGGAATACTCCAAAGCGTCGTCATGATTGTTTTAATAGTTGCTACAAGAAACTGGAAACAGGTTCAGAATCGTATATTAATAGCTATTTTAGCGGTATTGGGCATATCTATTCTACCTTCGTTCATCGGCAACTCGAGGTTAGTGCTAGAAAATGATATGCTTCAATTCTTACCGATACATGTATCGATGTTCCTTTTCCCCCTTCTATTCTTGTACTTCAAATCTATCTTTGTATCAAATTTCGGACTGGACAGGAAGAACCTTGTACATTTGGTAGTGCCCGCTCTATTCTGGATGTACTATGTTTTCGTATGGTTAAAAACGATCGATGTTGCAGCTCCGGAAAAGGGAAGCACTGCCAGATCTTTATATTATTTTCAGGTTGGATACCTGCATGATACCATACTACTGTTAATGGTAGGTTTTTATACTTTGGCGGCCAACAACGTAGTACGTAAAGCCAAACGAAAAAAGCTTTCTAGAGATCAAAGAAAATATTCCAATTGGCTTCGTATTCTGTTGCTTTTCTTGATTACTGGCTTTGCTCTTGAACTTTCATCCACAATTCTGGGTCAATTATACGGGTATTGGCGCGGAAGCCCTGTCGACCAATGGCTAGGCATTTCTTTTGCATTATTAGTCAAGATATACTATGCGCTGATCCTTTATATAATTTCTATTATCGGTTATGCGTCTTACTCGAATTTTACAGTAAGCAAACTCACGGGCATGACCGACGCTATCAAAAACCACCTTCCTAGGATCATTGCCGTGATGGAAACGGAAAAGCTGTTTTTAAACCCAGACCTTTCCCTAAGCAAATTAGCACAAGAAGTCAACACCACCTCAGGCATTGTATCGGTCGTGTTGAACAATGGTCTTGACACCTCCTTCAATGATTTTGTCAATAAATACAGAATAGAAGAAGTGAAGAAAAGGCTAAGAACCAAAGATAAAGATCAGTTTACCTTATTGGCGTTGGCCGAAGATTCCGGTTTCAGATCTAAAACCACCTTTTATCGCGCTTTTCAAAAATTTACCTCAAAGACCCCTAAAGCTTACTTGGACAGTCTACACAAGGCCGAATAAGTTCCATATTATATTTTGGGCTTTATTTTCAGGAATTTCTCCTCGATTACATTTCGTATTGGTTGTTATTTGAATAATCAAAAACAATTAGATATGAATTTTTTAAAGTGCGCTTTGGCTATTCTCCTCATTTTTCGATCCAGCCTATCCATTAGTCAGGACAATACTGAAATTATAGAAATACCCGATTTTTATCTAGAACAGGCTATCCGAAATTACATTGACAAACCAACCGGCGAATTTCACATCGCTCATTTAGCATCTTTAACAAGCCTGTCATTGGTAGGCAAAGGAATTACAAACCTAAAAGGATTGGAATATGCCAAAAACCTCAAAAGTTTAAGGCTTGACAACAACCAGATAAGCGATTTAACCCCGCTATCGGATTTAAGCAAACTAACCCATTTAAGCCTTAATGGTAATCGTATTGTTGACCTAAATCCAATAAGATCATTAAAAAAATTGAAATCACTTTCCATCGACAGAAATCAAATAACCGATATTTCTTCCTTAAACGACCTTAAAAAACTAAAGGCCATTACAGCAAATTTTAATTCAATCAGTGATATCTCCGTGGCAAGTCATTGGAAACATCTTACTCATTTCAACATGGCTTTTAACAAATTGACCGATATAAGCCCGTTAAAAAATTTGATACATCTATACGGTATTTGGGTTCCTGATAATCAAGTACAAAGCATCGAGGAATTAGAAAAGTTAACCGACTTGGAGGTGCTTATTTTAGAAAAGAATCCGATATCAAATATCGAAGTACTAAAAAACTTGCCTAAACTGGTGCAACTGAACTTAATGGATACCAAGGTTACCGATTTCAGTCCTATTTCCCGGCTACCCCATATTGGTGTTCTCGTATTGAGAGGAAATACGATTAAAAATATCGACTTTCTTAAAGAGTTGACCACGATTGAGTGGCTAGATTTGAGGGATAACCAAATAGCGGATATCTCCATGCTTGGAAATCTTACCCAACTAAAGAAGCTGTTTCTTTCCGGCAACAAAATTACTTCGATCGTACCTTTGGCAAAACAACAAAAGTTGAGATGGTTGTTGCTAGGCGATAATGAAATTGACAATCTTTGGCCATTGTACAACTTAGAAAATCTGACCGATATGATGGTTGATGGCAACCCCATTCATTCTTCGACCGACTTATCAAATATAAACGGCAAAGTCATACAAAAAATTCAATCGGATGGTAAAAATAGGGTCATGGAGTTCGTAGAAGTTAATTCCATCTATCAAACGGAGCCTAGCAGAAAATTGAAATAAATACTATAAATCGATACCTAGAAGCTTAGGTAAGAAACCAATTTTATAAGAGAATTAGAATTTTGGTTTTACCAAGTTAAAAACACCTGGGGTTTTCCGACGAACCACTTATCTACACAGCGACTGTAAATTTTAGCTTCTTACAGATACCAAACTGAATCACAAAGATCACACAGTCTTTTTGTTCAACTCATTTTATTTTTTTGAGCCGAATAGCATTCTTAATCGGCTCATGAGGTAGGATTGGTAATAAAAAGTAATGCATAGTATGTTTAAAAGAAGCCCTCAAGGTTGTAAGGGTAAGGCAAAGGCCAGA
This sequence comes from uncultured Flavobacteriaceae bacterium, assembly GCA_947493175.1. Lineage (GTDB taxonomy): Bacteria > Bacteroidota > Bacteroidia > Flavobacteriales > Flavobacteriaceae > Pelagihabitans. The sequence continues at coordinate 188,126 of CANLQD010000007.1, forward strand.
AGACATGTCTTTATTACCAACACAGCTAAGGTAACCGCTACGAGTAATTTACAAGACCTGTGAAGACTTACCCCTTTTCGTACAGCGGTTAAATTAAACAAAATGGTCTTTCAAAGGGGCATGCCCCTTTGAAAATGCCTCTAAATATTCCTTTGGGCTGTTCCTTCCCAATGATTTATGGGGATGGGAGCAGTTATATTCCTCCCTGAACCGTTCCGTCTCAAGGTTGACCTCTTCCATATCCCTGAACAGGTGGGCGTCCAGTACATCCTCCCGATAGGTCCTGTCGGACCTTTCGATGAATCCGTTCTGGTTCGGTTTGCCGGGTTGGATGCACTTTATCTCGATGTCCTCGACTTCACAATAGTTCACGAAGACCCTTGATAGGAACTCCGCTCCGTTGTCGACCCTGATGGCCAAGGGCTTGCCGTATACCTCTATGGCCTCCCTGAGGTATTCCACCACCCGTATTCCGGGCATGGAGAAGTTTCCCTTCATGCAAAGTGCCTCGCGGTTGAAGTCGTCCATCACATTGAACACCCTGAAACTCCTGCCCGTTATCAGGCTGTCGGACATGAAGTCCGCACTCCATACTTCCCTCGGCGCATCGGGCACCGCCAAGGGCTCCTTATCCTTTTTGGCAATCGTTCCTTGGTCTTCCTTCGCAAGGAGAGCCCCAAGAGACGGTAGATTCTCAAAACGCGTTTACGGTTCCACTTATGGCCCTGCTTGCGGAGGCGGTTGTAGAGCCAATCAAAACCCCTGTTGGGCTTGGCTTCGGCCAGCTCTGTGAGCTTGTCGATTACTTGTGTATCGTCACGCCTGCTCCGGTAATACCACATCGAACGGCACAGGCACACGATCGTACAGGCCCTTGCTATGCTCGGCCCCTCTTCCTTTACGATACCTTCGGCCAGTTCCCTCCGCCTACAGGGCCTCAGAGCTTTTTTTCGATGATGTCCTTCAGGATTCGATGATCCAAACTCAGATTGGCGTACATCGCCTTGAGCCTCCTGTTCTCCTCCTGTAACGACTTTAGTTCCTTGAGTTGTTGGGCGTCCATGCCACCGTACTTGCGTTTCCAACTATAAAACGTTGCCGTAGTGATGCCCTTGTCACGACAGATATCGGTGACCTTCATCCCCGAATCGTACTGTCGCAACATCGCAACGATCTGACTTTCTGTAAATCTGCTATTCTTCATGATATAAAAATAGTTGATTTTTATACTGTCCGAAAAACAGGGAAGCCTTCAGTCAGTGTTTGGTTGTTCGCTATTTTCTGCATAATCAATGACAAAATGTGGAGGAAAAGGTCTTATCACTTAATTTATGAAAACAGTAAAAATGAATCAAATGCCGGAGCTTACAACACCTCCTTTGCAAATCCACGGCCACATTAACAAAAATTCAAAAAAAGGATATTAAATATTGAGCATAATGACTTCTAAAATATTCCAAATTATATTTTGCTCAGTACTTTTAATTTCATGTAGTGAAGAAAGAGTTGTTTTAAAGGAATATTCAGACGATGATATTAAACTCCAATGGTTTTACACAGAATATTTATATCAAAGAGGTAATGACTTCATTGAAATTTCTTGTCAACTAGGCAATACAGAATTTAGTACTACAACTTTTAATTTTCCCAAGGATTGGATAAAAAAAGTAGATGTCAAGGATAAGAAAATACGAATTGAGCATACAATTACCTTAGACATAATTAACAAAATCATCGTGAAAGATAGCATCTGTGATTATGAAGTTATTTTAAACGAGGTAGACTAACTTTAAAGTTCAAACAAATGACAATAACGTAATAAATGCGATATTTATACGTATATTGTACGTATAAATATGATTTAGTTATGATACGGAAGGAATTACATTTAGATGAAACGGTCATTTCAGTTTTAGAAGCCGAAGCTAAAAGACAGAATAGGAGCCTGAAAAACTACTTGGAATTCTTGGCTATCGAACAGGCCAAAAAACTAGAGGTGCCATCCAAGGAATATACCGATATGATGGACGACTTACTTGACAAGTTCGATAAGAATGAAATAGAGTTTTCCACCATTGAAGAAGTAATGAGCAGGAATGGCATATCAAATTAAAGTCTCGAAAGATGCCGAGAAAGATTTATTGACTGCCAAATGTCATTATCGGATATCTAGACTAGAACAGGATTTTGACAACGATTTTAAAAGTCAAATCTCTTATTTAAGAGCTAATCCCTTTCTCTTTCAAATATACTATCGGAACGTGCAAAGGGCTCATTTCAGCACTTTTAAATACTCAATTCATTTTATTATCCATAATGATGCCGTATTTATTTTAAGAGTCTTGCACCATAAGCAAAAGTTCAAATAAAGGATTAGAAATGACAAGGAAAGAGTTGATTAATCTTGGGCGTAAAATTGTTGCGGCCAAAGAAACAGAAAGTGAACTTGATGCATTTGCTGTTTTGTTCGATAGCAATGTTCCTTATGCCAATGGATCAAATCTCTTTTACTATCCGGAAAACTATAATGCAAGAAGAGACGATATTTCAAAATACAATCCAACCGTCGAAGAAATAGTTGACAAGTGTTTATCTTATAAGGCAATTGCTATAGGTTGGGCTAAAGTTCAAATAAATGATTCATTAACTTAAGCAGAGCTATAAAAATGTAATGTCAACGATAATAGCCGCATGTCATGTATTCTTAGCCAAGTAAAAGAAATATGGAAAAATTCCGAAGATTAATAATCTGTCTTGTTCTTACCATAGTGATAGTGCCAATTCAAGATATATTTGGGCAAGATTCAAAGAAGGTAAATGAACCCATTGGTCCAAAAAAGGGCTCATTAATTATTACCGGTGATTGGATTCACGGGATTTTTCAAGATAAATTCTTGGAACTCATCGGTGGTGCGAACGCGCCAATAATCGTTATTCCAACAGCTACTTCTTCTGAAGTCCTCTCTGATGAGTTTTTAGAAAAATACAAACAAAGATTCATTCAATCCGGTTTTAATAATGTTACGGTATTACATACTAGAGATCCTAAAGAGGCCAATACAGATGAATTTATTGAACCGATTAAGAATGCTATGGGTATTATTTTCAGCGGGGGAAGACAATGGCGACATGCGGACTCATATTTAAACACAAAGGCGCATGATGAATTTTTTAATCTCTTGGACCGAGGTGGGGTTATCGCAGGAGGATCAGCTGGTGCCACAATTCAAGGTTCATATTTAGCTAGAGGAGATTCGGAAGGAAACACAAAAATGATGGGAGACCATGAAGTAGGATTGGGTTTTATTAAAAACGTGGCGATTGATCAGCATCTTTTAAAAAGAAACAGACAGTTTGATATGTTTGAAATTCTAGATAACCGACCTGAATTGCTTGGGATAGGAATAGATGAGGGTACCGGAATAATTGTCCAGGGTGATACATTCAAGGTTTTGGGGGAAAGTTATGTAGTCATGTATGATGGAACGCGCTGGTCGAAAGAAAGGGATACTATTTATAGATTACCAAAAGGTAGTCGAGAGTTCTACACTTTAAAATCCGGTGATGAATATAATTTAAGAACAAGATCGGTAATCACTTTTGAGGATAAAAAATTTCTGAACTTAAACGAGAACGAATTGAAAAAATATTGTAGTGATTACAAATTAGCAGGGGCAAACAAGACATCTAAAATGTTTGTTGAGAACGGTTCTTTATTGTTTGAGGTAAATGATCAAACTTTTCCCCTTTTTCCAGAAACGGAAACTCGATTTTATGTGGAAGGATCGACCATTCATTTAGATTTTATACTTGATTCCAATGGAAATATATTGAAAGCAATAATTCCCAGTCATAATGAAACTTGGGAGAAATTGAATTGAAACAATTAATTATATCGTGATTACGAAAAGCCTCAATCAAGTTTCGCAATAGTTCAAATAAACGATGACCAACTATTCTACGACCATTGCATACTGTTTGCTATTGGTTCTTCTAAGCTGTAAATCAAATTGTCAAGAAGATAATGGCAAAGACCTTGTTCCGCTTATTGATTTCGCTAATATCAAAGAGTTTAGAGAAACCAAAGAATTGGGAAGAATAGTCAGTGATTATGATAGCATTTTTAAACCAGAAGAACGTACTGAATTAGAAAACCTAATCAATGACTACAATATAGAAACAACTAGACAAATTGTTGTAGTGACGATTGACAGCTTACATGGATATAAGAATGTTCAAAGATTTGCTACCGACTTAGCCAATTATTGGGGAGTTGGAACTAAAGAAGAAAACAATGGACTCGCTTTTGTACTGTGCAAACCCCAACGGAAAATTGGAATAGCAACTGGGCTTGGAACCGAGAGAGTTCTTACAGATAGTATCTGCAAGGTTGTAATCGACAGTATTATGATTCCAAAATTTCGAGAAGATGACTTTTACGGCGGTACTAAAGGTGGAGTATTCGAGCTGATAAAGAAATGGTATTGATTTAGTAATAAAGTTCAAAAAAAGGATTATTAACTTAAGAACATACTGGTGAATAATCAACTGCCTATTACCTACCTTAGCCAACACTCAAGAAGTTTTTTGAAAACAGTTTTACTCGTAGTAACAATGATTCTTTTAATTTGCTGTAGGCAAAAAAGCACTTCACAGGAATCTGGTTTTAACCGAACATTAGTTAGTTCTATCCATAAGGATTCAGCTTATCACGAAATGATAAGTATTTTGATTGGACAAATTGTGAGTTCCGAACTGAAACAAAACAACTTGTATTTTGTGTCACCGGTTAATAAAAGCCCTGCACTTAAAAGGCTATTGAAAGATAGCTTACGTATAAAAGAGCTAAAGGCATCATATAAGAATCTGATATGGAATGCTATAGGAAATACCGATACTATAAAGTTTTCTAAAAATCTATTAAGTCAATCAGCTCTAAGAAAGTTTGATAAAAAATCTGTTGAGAAAAAGATTATTATTGCTGTGTCTAATGTGTATATAGATGTTTGTAAACGAAAGGCAGTAATGTTTGTGAACAAGGGTTATTTGTATGAAAACCGCGATGGACTTAGAGGTGGTTCGGAAGAAATTGTTTTTTTTGATAAAGAAGATAAATGGGTTTTGAAAGAATCAGTCAGATATGCGGAATATTAAGATGTTAGCTAACAAATCCTCCTATGAAAAAGCCATAGTCCAATTTTAAAAAGTTCAAAATAAAGGATGGCCATGCTTCAAATTACTAACAAGTTACTACCTAGAACGCCGCATGTGATTTGAATAAACTGAGTTAATGAATGATTATAGCAAATTTTGACCATATCCGTGATTCAACCGATTTTGACATCATTCATAAGGAGAAAACGCACATTGATGAAATGGTTGTCCAATCCTCTGAATTAGTCTTTGATAATAACGGGACCAAGGCCCGGATAAAGTTTGAACTTGCAAAAGGAAATGAAATCAAAAAAGACGATTTTTTATATATTTCCGAAACTAATGTTCTGTTTTATCGAGGAACAATCGAATGGTGTGCTTTTGATTTGAAAAACAAAAGCGTCCTTCGAAATGAAAGTGCAACCCAAATACCGTTCATTCAAAGAAGAAATGATGTGATTCTAATATATGATGATTTGTACGCTGAAGCTACAGATCTAAATGGCCAACGGATTGACAACGTCCCGATAGACCCACCAACAGAATCGGTTGAATTTGAAGACAGAATAGAATTCGACAGCCCAGTTTTTGGAAAGCAAACCCTTAGACTGAGTAAATAACAATCATACAATAAAAAACTACGTCCACGAAAGTACCAATAGAGGATGAAAAATAAAGATATAGTACCACTGCTCATCTCCATTATTTTGATTTTGATATCCTTTTTTAGAGTTGGAACATCCGATTTTGTCCTTAGTCAAACACATTATATCGGTCTAGGTGCATTAATGCTATCAACTATGCTATATTTCATAAGTAAGAAAATTTTCATTGCTGTCTTTGCTCTAACATTGATTGCAGGACTTATAGGACTTCTTGATTTTTTCTATATAACTTATAAGGTTGGATTCGCTGGAGTAGGAGTAAATCCAATTTTTATAGTTCTTCTTGTGCTATTTTTTGTTTTTGGAAAAAATACTATGAATGAACTTTTTCCAGATAATAAGAATGTTAGTTGATACTTAGGAGTTCAAAAAAACGATTCATTAAGGGCTTTGTAGTCTTTTAAAAAAACTGTAAATGGGAACTGAACTTTGGATTGAAAAAGGGTGGGGTGATTCGGTAGACCAAGCTACATTTAAGGACATACTTGTAGCAATAAACGAGACCATTGAAATGGACGATGAGCACGGTGCGTTTTGGGTTGGGAATATGGAAAATGAATATGTTTTAGAAGTATCCAAAAATTTGGATCTCCATTTTATATTTGGAGAGGAACCTGGAGAAGTTATTAAGACAAGATTATCCAACTGGGAGGAGGTAAAAGCATATTATGTGCTTTATTTGAATAATGACTATACTGGGATAAAGAATAAAATTAATGAACGACTCTAAGATCTGGTTCTAAAAGTTCAAATAAAGGATTAAAATAGTATTGCCTTGAAGAGAAGTATGCGTACCTGTGCATAGATTTAATAGTTAACGGCAATTTTGATTGAGGATTGCAATGAAAAAGTTATCACTACAAAAAAACGAGTTCTGCATTTCTACTGATAAGTCGAAATTAGACATTGACGCCATTCACGATTTTTTATCAACCAAAGCATATTGGTGTTTAAATATTCCCAAAGAAAAAGTTGAAATTTCAATAGAAAATTCATTCTGTTTTGGCCTTTATGAGAAAAACAAACAAATTGGTTTTGCAAGAATTATCACAGATTATTCGACAATAGCTTATTTAGGAGATGTCTACATTTTAGAGGAGTATAGAGGAAAAGGTCTTTCAAAATGGTTGATGGAAACAATTATGAATTTACCTGAACTTCAGGGCTTAAGACGTTGGATTTTACTTACTGGAGATGCTCATGAACTATATAAAAAATACGGTTGGACGGACTTAACTGATTCAAGCAACTGGATGGAACTCTATAATAAAAATGTGTATTCCAATTAATTATAGCTGGTTTATATTATCTTTTGAATACTTTCAGTAGTGAAAATTTAAGAGCAAACCTAAAAAGCTACCGCTAAGATGTAGCCTTCTACAACAAGGAGCCAAACAAAAGTTTAAAAAAAGGATGAAAAAATCAGTGCTATTATTTTTGCTGGGAGTATTCTTATTATCATGTCAAAAAGACTATTTCGAAGTAAGTTCTAACGAGGTTTGTGTTGGAGAAATAGTAACATTACGATGGTGGAAGGATAATGACCCCAATAAATTTAGTGTATCTCCAAAAACTGCTTACACTGGCGAATTAGAACAAACCTTGAATAACATAAATTCAAATACGCCAACCATTGGAGACAAAGTATATTCTTTTATTCCTCAAGAAAGTGTTGTAATAACGAGAGGATTGGTTGACTTGGAAGTCAGTCTTAGAGATTTCTCTGCTAAACAAATTGAAATTAAATCTCGTTGCTATGTCGGTACTTCATCTCCTGGTGCGATAGGTGTTGATTGGACATATCGGCAAGTCGACGATATTTTGGTAAGTGTAGAGAATCTAACAAATAGAGTAGTTCTATTTGGAACTTTTGAAGGTCCAGATTCTATTAGAAGAAATATATTGCAGCAAATAAAACTAGAACCAATGGAAACACAAATGGTAACTCAACTTGAAATTCCCCTTAATTCAAAGTTTTATGCGCGTTACCAAAGTTCCAATTCGAATGAGTTTTGCAACATAGACGGTACAGTACCTCAAGGCAATATGCTACCACCGCCAATAAAGCTTATATTACGGCATGCTTGCCCAGAACCAAACTAAGAAGTAAATTTTTGGAAAAGTTCAATAAAACGATTGAAAAATGCCATTCCCAGTTGATGAAAAATATATTCTAGAAACGGAATCTGAATTGAAGGTTACATTTCCCAATGAATTCAAAAGCAGAATGATTAAAATCAATGGCGGTGAAATAACTATTAACAGAGTTGGTTTTGACCTCCATCCATTCTTTGACAAATCGGATAGAAAGAGAATTAGTCGAACTTGTAATCATATCGGCTTGGAAACGAAAAATGCCCGTGAATGGAATGGTTTTCCAGAAAATGGAATCGCCATTGGATTCGATGGGTATGGAAATTTGTTAATATTGAGACATGATGGGAACGGAATACTGGAAGACATGATATATTTCTGGAATCATGAAACCGGGGAAATAGAAAAAATTGCTGAATCCATTAATAGACTATATGTTGAGAAAGCAAATCATAGCGATCATGAAATTTCAATATGGAATAGAATTAAATCAAAGTTCAAATAAAGGATTTAAAATTCGAATAGATGAATAGAATAAAAATAACAATATTGGTTCTGTTTTTGGCAACTGTGGGTTGTCGTTGTCAGCATGACCATCAACCAAAGAAAGGAGGAAGTTTACCTATTGAGGTTGTGCAAAAAATCGAAAGACTCATCTCGGAAGGCATAACTCCCAGCGTAGCCTTGGCTACAATTGATTCCTCGGGCGTACAATACTTTAATTTTGGCAAAACTACCTTTGAAGGCACCGAAGTGGATAAGAATACAGTATATGAAATTGGGTCTATCTCAAAGGTGTTTACTAGCATATTATTGGCCAAAAAAGTTTTAGAGGATGACTTAAAGCTTAATGATGAAATAAGTACCCTTTTGCCAGATAGTGTTATAGTGCCAATCATTGGGGATGTCGAAATTACCTTAGGTAATCTTTCTGATCATACCTCAGGACTGCCAAGAATGCCAATGAACTTTAAGCCAGCAAACCCGAATAATCCATATGCCGATTATACAGTAAATCAGCTCTACGATTTCATTGCGACTTATGAACCTGTGCGTAGTGTCGGCTCAGAATACGAATATTCAAACCTTGCTGTAGGGCTATTGGGCCATCTATTAGCGGTAAAGGACAATATCACCTATGAAAATTTAATGGTAAGGGACATTGCGGAACCACTAAAAATGAATGATACACGGATTGAATTTACAAAGGGTATGAAGGACAGGTTGGCCTCTGGCCATTCTGGCGGTGCTATTGTTGAAAATTGGGATATCCCAACTTTGGCAGGTGCTGGCGCCATTCGGAGTTCGACAAGTGACATGGCCAAGTTCATTTCCTGCAATCTAGGCTATATCGATACACCGTTGAGGGAAGCTATGGAGTTTTCACACAAACCTAGGCACCAGAAAGCTGGGACTATGTCGGTGGCAATGGGTTGGCATATAAAGAAAGGTGAGAAGGGCAACGTTATCTGGCATAATGGGGGAACAGGAGGATACCGCGCTTTTGCAGGATTTGTGAAAGAAACTGGAAAAGGAATCGTGCTGCTAACAAATTCTACCACTGGACTGGATGATATTGGATTTTATCTGCTTGATCCAGGTTCACAACTTATTGACCGGAAGTTCAAAAATGACGCAGTTGAGTTGCCCGAAAACACTCTTGAAAAATACGTCGGAGTTTACGAACTACTTCCAGAATTCAAAATAACGGTTTCAAGGAAAGGCACTCAATTATTTACCCAGGCAACTGGTCAGGGTAAAATTGAAATATATGCCGAAAGTGAAACTATATTTTTCCCTACGGTTGTAGAGGCAAAGCTCTCCTTTCAGATAAAAGACGGCATTGTCGAAAGCTTAACTCTTTTTCAGGGTGGGCAAGAGATTATAGGTAAGAAAATCGAATAGTTGAATATTCGACTATTTGAAGTAAAGTTTAAAAAAACGATTATGAAAAAACTGTTTTTTCTACTCTTGATATTTATTTGCTCCTCTTGCCAAAGTCAAGTATCCAAGTCTGTTGTTGGTGTAGAGAAAGAATTCAAACCTGGACAAAACAATGTTTTGGAAAGTATGTCTCCGGAAAACTCAGACTATATGTTAGTGTTTGAGGATGATAGTCAAACAGGATATTTATATGCTTTAGTAATAGATAATCCTGAAAACCCAATTGTTGATGCAATGCATGTCTACAACGTAGAAAATTTGACGGAAAGTAATATGCAGTCACACTTTGTGATTGTCTGGACACCGGATGGCACAAAAGGAGCGTTATTTATCAACGAATATTGTCATGCTATAGTAGATTTTACCGAAAATGGTGCATACAATAGAAATGGTTTTCCTCCAATAGAAGAAAACGGATGGGTGAAGAAAGGACATGCATGGGATGAATCAAAATTGAAATTATTTAAACTTTGATTAACCAGCCTTAATAACAAGTTCAAATAAAAGATCCAAAACCAGTTAGTCACAATTTTAGATTGAATGAACAAATTAGATTACAGCATATCATTGAGAGCAAAAGGCCTTGGCTCAGAGGATATAAAAAAGAAAATGGAAGAGAAGGGATTTGCTGATTCTGAAATACAGTATTATTTGAAAAAATCAGATGAAATATTTCTAGACCAGTCAATTCACTATAAAGGATTGAAGTCGAAAGGAACGAACAAAAACACCCTTAATACGATATCTCTAGTCCTTACTCTTTTACTCTTATGTAGTGTGTTTTTTGGTTTTGTAAAGATAGGTTTGCTGGGGCTAGTAATTTTGTGGAGTATAGTTGGATTTGTTACACGCAGACAGTAATAGAATAGTTCAAAAAAAGGATGCCAAAAAAACCTAAAAAATTAAGTGATTTTATATTGTGGGATCCCGTCGCAACTTTAGTAATGGTATTCTTTGGTTTGTTTATTATCTTGATATTGGCCTATCTTTTAGCGTATATTGAATTTTAAAGTACAATAAGACACCAATAATAGAAAGTTCAGAAAAAGGATATTATGAAGCACTCATTTTACACTTTGGTAATACTGTTATTCTTTACTCATAGCATCCACGCTTGTTCCTGTGCTCCATTCAAACTAGCTGAACAACAACAAAGAGAGATGCAATCCGAATGTATTTTTGTTGGACAGGTAGTAGAGGTAAATGAGGATTTGACATTTGAAATATCTGTTGTCGAATCCCTTGATGGTGGAGATGTCCAAGGTAATGTTTACATAGGACAGAATTGGAGGTACTGTTATCCTTATGTTGAGAACAAAGGTACTTGGCTTTTTTATGGTCGTATCGAAAATGGACTTTTTAAAGTAAACAGTTGCGGGCTCAGCCGTTCTTTCAGTAATCCTTTTACACCAATATCGGATTCAGAAGAGGTAAAGGAACTTATGAAAAAACTTGAATACAAAAAGCTTAATGAAAAAGAGTCTCAGGACATAATCAGAAAAATACAACTAATTGATATGGCCAACGAAATCCATGCCCTAAGAAAGAAAAGGGATTATGGTGTAACGCCAAATGATGTTTAGTTAATACCAAAGTTCAAATAAACAATTGTCAATGATTAAGAGGTATTTTGATAGTTTACCGTACAAGAAAAATTATGTTATGGCTGCCATTGCAATATAGAACTTGCTATTTGTGCCTATAATAATTGAACTTTTTGAAGATTCGAATCCAAATATTAGTCCTAAAACACTACCGCCATTAAGCTTTGCATTTATAGTTTGTATTGCCATTATAGTTTCTAAAGATTTCCGAAGGCAAAGGTTTTGTTGACATTAGAAAGGATGTTTTTTTAATTTTATTTATTTCAGCTCTTTTATTAATATTTCAAGGGAGATATGTTTTTAACTATTCTTAAAATAAAATTCTAAAAGAATTGACTTCAAAAGTTCAAATAAGCGATTGAATTCATAGGTATTTATGAAATCGCATGGTTTTTGTAACTTTACTTTAAAGAGATGCAGATGAGCACGGCAGAATTAAACAATACAAAGAAAGAACTGGTCGGGTGGATAAAGTCCTTGAACGACGACTCATTGGTAGGACTGCTAAACTCGGTCAAATTATCCAGTGAAGGTAAATCTTTGGATTGGTGGGACGAACTTACCGAAAGTGATAGGGTCAATATTTTAAGTGGAATTAGAGACTATCAGCAAGGGGAGACCCTAGATTCGAAAGAATTTTGGAATGGCCTAGCCAATGGATAAATCCCATAAAGTTATTTGGACCAAGCGTTCATTATCGAACGCTTTGGCAATCAAAGCTTATCTGATAAAGAAATTCAGCAAGAAAGAGGTAACTAAATTCGAAAGACTTCTCAGGCGATTCGAACTTACGGTATCCAACTTTCCCACCTTATATCCAGAGTCAAAGACGCAAAAGCTTCTAAGAAGAGCGGTAATCCATAAGAATACTACGGTTTTTTACATTTTTGATAAAAATCAGGTGACCGTTATCGCAATGAAAGACAACCGGCAAAAGAGACCTAGCAAATAAAGGATACTTGTATAATTCATAATACATTCTTAACTTGAACCATAATTATTAATATTGGTTCATTATGGCGGTAATCAGAAAATCCATCACCTTCACCGAGCAACAGGACGCATTTGTTAAGAGCTTGATAGAACAGGGCTTCTATACCAATGATAGCGAATACATCAGAGATATCATTCGTAAGGACCAAGAGCGCAGAAAACGAATAGTGGATTTGAACGAAGCGCTCATTGAAGGTATTGAGAGTGGCCCAACGGATGCTACTATAGATAGTATTTGGGAAGAGGCGATAAACGAGCACAATGCCGAGAAATAAATACGTCATAAGTGCCAAGGCAAGGGCAGACTTCAAAGCTATTGCCAAATACACGGTAGAAAAATTCGGGGTAAGGCAATCCTTAAAATATGCCGAAGGGCTCAAGAATGTTTTAGCAGACTTAGGTGACAACCCAGAACTTGGGAGAAGATACGTGGCAGTAAAGGATAAAATGTTGCTACGCTACCGTTACAAAGCACATGTAATCTTCTATTACAATACCCAGAACGAAATATTCATTGTGAGGGTTTTGGGTGGTCGAATGGATTTTCCAAAGCATCTTAAATAAACGATGAACTCTTTACAAATCGCACCTTTCATAAACAATTTCCGATCCGATGCAAACTTCGAGAAGTTTCCCAAAATAAAGGTTAGAAATTAAGAAATCAATTTAGATGAGTCATTAGCAGATTTCCTTTTTGATTTAAAAAATAAGGTTCCTCGAATTGACTGTGGCTTGTATCTTAAAGAACAGTTTGGAAATGACTTATGAGGTTTATTGCAAAACTCCTTTGAAAACTATGGTTGAAGCACCCATGCCTCTACAATTTAATTTCAAAACAACGCAAACAAATACAACTAAAATAAGTGTGAAAAACTTTCGAAACACGTGCAAATGACGTGCAAACAAAAAGGCTTCAAAAGAATGAAATCTCTTGAAGCCCTTTACTTGTTGGCGGTCCGGACGGGACTCGAACTTTTCTTCTAAACGACCTGTATCAAAGGCCTACCGAGGGGTCGTTTTTGGGGCGCACCGCCAAGCTCACTTTTTAACATAGTTTAACATTTTGTGTTGCAGGATATTAGATTTAGTGTCAAAAGTGCTCAAAAACTATATATTTAAAGAAAATTTGAATAGGTTTTTCATAATCGAAAGAATAATATACTCTTTACAAAAGGTGCGATTTGTAAAGAGTATCCTTTATTTGAACTTTATATTTTTCAGGGTATTTATCTAATACTGTCCTTTTTTATTCATCGTGTCATGCACCCAATTAACATGTTCCTTTGGTGATTTTGAAGCAAATTTTTCAAAAGTGCTAAATGTTCCAGGTGCAAAATCGTAGGGTTCACTATCATCTAAGTATGGTCCAGCTACTCCAACCATCCAGCCGTCTTTTGCGGCCCAATGCGGTTCCTCCATTTTGAACTTGAAGACGTAATAATCAAGGGTTCTTATTTGACCTTTCATCTCTTGCTCCTTTTGTACAGTCTTGACAAATTCAATATAATCGGGGCGATTTCCCAATTCATTAGGATGAAGTAACCAAAAAACAAGTGACGCCTCTGCACTCGATAAGAAGTTTTTGTATTTATTGGGAAATATAGCAGTCCTATCCTGATTTTTAAGTATTGAATATAGAGCTCCACGAGAAGCGTCATCCTCCGCTAGCTTTTGAATTAACTCTTTATTAGGTTCCAGGCCGTTGTCAAAAGTGTCTATTACCGGTTTCACCTTTTCAAAGATATCCCTATCTCTTTTCTGAGTAGCCTTTATTGTCGTCCAGTATCGATAGACGATAAAAATTATAATAAGACCTGCTATTCCTCCTAATATGTATAGTACTATTTCCAATTATCTAATAATCATTGTCGTTTATTTGAACTTTCTTCAACATATTCTATTCAATGTAATCAAACTTTCGAGCGATTAAATCTACTACTAATGTCAGGCCAACTGGTATGATACCCCATATAAAGATGTAAAAACTGATGTATAAGATTTTGGCATCCCAAATACACATTAGAAACGATATTGAAAAAGTTATCAGGAATATCCAAAATAGTTTTCTCAAAAGTCTTCTTATAAATACAATACGCGGTTGAGACATAATCGTTTTATTGAACTTTTGAGTTAATCAACCTTTAATTGCATCCTTAATAAGAGCTTTGATTTCAGAATTTCCACTTTTCTTCGCTAGTTGCCATGTTGTTTTCCCGTCAGGGTCAGTTAAGTCTAGAGGTGTTCCATACTTCAACGCCAGTTTTACCATATTAGGATTCTTTGATTTAATGGCCTCATGAATAACACATTCTCCATCTCTACCTATTGCCTTTACATTAGCTCCATTTTGAAAATAAAATTCTGCAATATCAAATTTACCAGCATGTAGTGAAGCTAATAAAGGAGTGCCTCTATCATCAGGAGTCGACTCCATATCTGCACCATAGCTCAAAAGTAATTTGATCAATTCTAAAGACCCACCTTGCGAAGCAAACCGTATAGGCTGCTGATTTCGGGAAGCACTTGATTTCCAATTTACATCGGCTCCTCTTTTCAATAATATTTCTACGCTTTCAACTGAATTAGCAATACACCCAACCATAATGGGGTGCATTCCGTTTTTCTCAAGAAAGTTTAGATCCGCACCATTGTTTAAAAGTAGATTGACTGCGGTGGTATCGTTTTTGAAAACAGATAACCATAGTGGTGTAAGTCCTTTTTCATTGAACTGTTCCGTTTCAAGTCCATTTTTAAGCTCATACTTCAAGGTAGTATAATCTCTTTTTTCAATCAAATCAAAAATCTTTTGACCGATAGCTTTTGAACCTGTAAGTAGTAATAATGTAATTAAAATGTATTTTTTCATCGTTTTATTGAACTTTCTAAGTGAGGGTTTGGAGGTCTTAAAATAGAAGTTTAAACTATTGTTTTTTCAAAGTAGGAGTTACACATGAAATTGTTTTTCCTTCTATGGTAGCTCCTACATAGCCATGACCCTTTAAATAGTAGAACTGAAATATGCCGTCTTTCAAGTCAGCTTCTATCACCAATAGATTTTCATATTCACAAAATGGTGTACTTAGCGTACCTGTAAATGAGAGTATTTTATATTGGGCATGACCACTAGCTGTATTCCAAATATGACCTTTATCAAACTTTTCATCATATCTTACAGTTTCCTCATCACAGCACTCTTCAAATTGATAAACCACACCATTCTCTTCCCTTAGGTATAGTTTATGACTATTGCCTGTTTTCCACTTCTGTATAAACTCGGTATATACTTTACCTTTTATCTCTTTAGGCCCGTTGTTCACCTCTGTATAATAGGTATCTGACCAAAGTATGTACTTATCATGGTTCAGGATAGGAAAATAACCAGCATCGATTGATTCGTTACAAAAATTTTGACCTTCGGTGAATTGTCCTGATGAGCAGACTGGAAAAACTATAAATAGGAGGAGTAGGGTTAAGTGTTTCATTCTTAAATTATTCAACAAAGTATACAACGTAAATAATT
This sequence comes from uncultured Flavobacteriaceae bacterium, assembly GCA_947493175.1. GTDB lineage: Bacteria > Bacteroidota > Bacteroidia > Flavobacteriales > Flavobacteriaceae > Pelagihabitans. The sequence continues at coordinate 204,100 of CANLQD010000007.1, forward strand.
TTGTAATATGCGATTTACGATGTTTATTTCATTATTAACTCCCCCCTTTTTCAACTAGTAGTCGAATTTCTACAGTAAATATCATTTTACGCTTAAGGATAATCAATGTCTGTCTAATTACCAAACTTTTAAAAAGCGCCAGATTTAGATTTATTCAACCCCAATTCAATTGGCATCGTTTATTTAAACTTTGTCATTTCAGATATTCAATAAGATAACTAAGTTCTTCATCTGAATATTTAAAATTATGATTACTCGTATTGTTTCCCCATTCTTTCTTGATAGCTAAAGCTAGATAGTTCATGTTCTCTATCAGAGAATCCTGCTCGGTTATGTACATAGCTACAAATTGTTCTCCATATTCGTCAACAACTCCGTCAAGATAATTGTGAAGCTTGTTCTTTGTCACGTGACACTGCCTACAATCATTCAAAAAAATATCTAACCCTTTTTCAAATTCTGGTGTTCTTTCATCATCTTTGGACACCAAAGGTTGATACCGATGTTTTTCTCCATCAAATTCCGTAATACCATTAACTTTCAACAACCAAATAATAAATGATGTAACAACCACTAGCATTCCTGTAAACCCCAATAATATAAGTTTAAGTCGTTTCATCGTTTTTTTAACTTTTGATTTAATCAAAGAAGATTTCATCCAATCTCCCTTTCTCATGAGCTTTCAAAAATTTCTTTGACTTTGAGTTTAAGATGAGTCCATTATTTTTATTTGAAACGTAGTCTAAGAATATTTTAGCTCCTTCTATCTGCGATTCTTTAACATCCTCCTGTTCGCTATATTTATGACCTTCAATTTTGGTGTTTTTCAAATATCTGCTATTGTTGAGTTTTTCGTTCAAGATATAATTCGTAATTGCAATCATATAGAAGTAACGCTGATTACTTTCTGGATTCAAGGAATTATAGAAACTTCCGAAAATAGGAACGTTGATTCCAGTATCCTCATTTTTCCAAAAATCCACGATTCGACAGGCACTTACAAATTCCTCAGATTTAAAATTTACAGGATTGTCAAAGATATATTCCGTGGCATCAAAAAATAATTGCTCGTAGTTGGCAAAATCCGGTTCTAGATCAGATTTCATTTGATTAAGTGATTCCGATAATTGTGAATGACCCGAGATTGTTATGCCGAACAAAGCTATCAGAATTAATTTCTTTATCATCTCTTATCATTTATTTGAACTTTCGAACAGTCATGTACATGATTAGTTGTCGACTTTTCGACGGGAAAATATTCGTCCGAGACTGAAGATAATTGATTGCAGGAAATTCACTTGTTGAATTTCCGACCGCAATTAATTGTACATCGTGTCAGGCAAAGTTTTCAAGTTTTTATTCCGCCCTTTTTTAAAATTCCGAAAGTATTTTTTTTCAAGTCGATTGGCTCTTTTATCGCGTTTAGCTAGGTCATTGTCCGTAAGGAAGTGAATTGCTAACAAAATTTGTACCCCACGATTATCCAAATTCGTTTGGTGGGGGTAAGAACTAATGTTATATAAAATCTCATTGAGATAACCGAATTCTCCGACTCCAACTAATCTTTTGCCATATCCTTCAAGCGCTGGACTTGTTTCTGATAAGGAATCCACAAATCTGATGAAATCTGTGTTCCCACTAAAACAAATGGTTTTGTATTTATATTCAGGTTCAATCTGTAACCAAGAATCGCAAAGTGACCAAATCTTGTAGAAAGTTGAATCCGCAATTTTATCATAAAGCTTTTTTTGTTTTCTCCAGCTAATTTTTTCTTGAAGATAATTTTGTTTCAAGTCAACCAAGTCAGGTATGGAATTAGTGATACAATTTGCAAATTTTTGACTGTCATTAGTTCCGCAAAGTTCTTTTTGGAGAAAGTCTGCAATTGAATTCAAGTCCCGAATTTCTGATTCTGTAAAGAAGGAACTCAGATTCGTTTCCATTTTCTGTCCAAGAGCAAAAATGGATTGAACTAGAAAGATAAAAAGAAGAAGTCCTTTTTGCATTAAATTTTGCCTAACCTGCTTATAACGATGTAAAATACTCTGCTATTCTACTAAATTTGAATAAAATCGATATATTCTAACATTTAATATTCGAATCTTTTTTGAACTTTCAACTAAAGATACGGTTTATAGATTTTTTAAATACGGAAGCCTACAGCTCGTCTGCACTAACAGTGACAACTTCTGGATTATTGCTAGGTACTTATTACGTGAATGTATCTGTAAGAAATACAAGTCCAAAAATCCAACCGACGTAAAGAGAAGTATATCCCAGGGCATACATTGCAGATATTCCTAAATCTCCCTTTGTGTCTGCGGATTTACTGAATACTAACTTTAGGGCACGAAAGAACACCCAATATAGCATTGCCAAGATTATAAAAATCGAAAGCCACAGTACAGCTTCGAAAAGGACTAAAAGAATGGCAAGCAGTATCGTTATTCCAATCCATAAGAGTATGGATACAAGAAGTCCACCAATTCCATCTCCAACCTCTATACTTGGTGCTGTTGGAATATTCCCTGAATCGAATATTGGAGTTTTTGCTTTATAATTTGCAATCTTAGGAAAATCATCAAGAAGTCCAACACCTTTGTAAAGGCCATATACCATAAATAAAAATAGGGCGATTGAAATTATTCCTAAAGACAGATAGAAGTTATCAGTCAAAGTCCGATGATAATTTTCTCCCGTCAGATATACGGTCAATACAGTTATGCCAATAACTATTATTGATACTCTAAAAACAGATTTACCTTTTAAATATGGTTGTTTGGCTTTCAATATATTAAGCTTTCGTCTAAGTAGAATTTCATCCTAGATTGGGTATCGTTTAATTGAACTTTTGATCATCTGATAGCCTTGGAAATACGACAAGGGTATTCCCTTGTGAATCCATCATTACCATAGTACTCTCTTTTCGTTCTAAGATTATTTTTTCAGCTAATGGCATCTCCGATAGCTTCTCCACTATTTCATTGATAACTTTTCGCCCTTCTGGCAAAGGATTAGTAATACCCTTTTCCATCATGTCTTTACGGCCCTTATAGATACTCAAGTAATGTTTTACATCCAATTCTGCCATCGTTGTTTTGAACTTTGATTATTTTAAAATAACAAAATCTCTCAACTCGGATGTATCCAAGTTGATCTGATTCAGCTCATATTTATATTTTCTCCCATTTAAATCAAAACCGTGAAATTCCATTTTATCGTTAAAATCTCTTAGAATTAATGTTGCCCAATTTTTAGCAAAAATCATGTTAAATCCCTCGATCTTTCCTAATTCCCACTCTATTGATGACCAACTGCTAACTTTCCCATTACGAACCTTATGTCTGATATAACCGTTATCAAAATATATCGTATCATTCGATTGAGGATAAGGTGATAGCATCGAAAGACTGAAATCGCCAGATACTTTACATTTGAAAGCCTTGTCTAAAAGCTTTTTTTTTCAATCAGAATTGTTCTTTAGTTGATCGGGAATTCTCTTTAGTATGACTTCGCGTTCCACCAGACCGGACATACGAAGAACTAGACTATCACCTTGAACACGACCAATGCTATAATCAATACCATTGGCCATGTCTCCTAGATTCCAGATAAAATCAATGCCGATATCAAAATAACTGCCACTCGATTCATCGGACAAGTTCCCAGACGAATATGAACTTATATATTGATTTTCAATATTCCAAACACTTGCCCCGAGAGACCTCCAAGATTTATTTACATCGTCTGAAAAATAATTGACAACCCAAACACCCTCGATTCTTTTGTTCAAATAAAAAAGATATCCTCCTGCTATCAGAATCAGTAAAAAAGACACAACAAGAATTTTTCTTTTCAACTTATCGTTTTTTTAACTTTGGTTATGCTCGCTTAAATAAGAATATCAATTAATCTTTAGACAACTCGACTAGGGCTTTTCATAGAAGGTTGTGTTGTACGCAGTTTTTATGTCCGATTTATGACTATTCCGTGATGTAATTCGGTTGCTTTCGCAAACGCGGATTTAAACGTCTTTAAATGAAAATCGATATAACCCCAAAAATTGGTATCATCCCAATCAGAAAGTCTTTTGGCAAGATAGATATCATTTTGAATCATTTCCTCCATGTCCTTATGTTCTCTTATTTTTTCATTTATAATTGAATCAAATAGTACATTTATACGCTTAACTATTCCAGATTTAATAAACCTTTTGTCCAGCGCATTTAGAATTTTATCTCCCGTAGTATCACTTTTCTTAAGGAGAAATCTTGTGATATCCCACCCTTTGTCCATAGCGAAAACGATATCATTCTCTTTGTGATACTTGCCGGTAATAGATGAATAGTTTTCCCCAAGGTATTCCTCCAATTCGTCATGTTCCATTTTGGCGAACTCTTCAATTTCATTGTCAGAAACCCGATATAATTCCCATACCATTCCCATATTAATCTAAGAATTGAAGGTTTGGTTAAATTGCATACGATGAAAAGATATATATCACATAATCCCTTATTTGAACCTCATATAATTGTAACCAACCTCTTTCAAGCCGAGAAAATCTTGTTTGGATTTTCTTCGTGCCAAAATTCCCTTTTGCGAGAGATCAATTAATATATCCTTAATCTTTGCAACTTTTCTCTTATTATTAAGGACTTCTTTTTGATCTTGAATTGGAAACCCAGTAGCTCCCATAATACTTAAGGGGGTTATTACAAACGTTCTTTTTTGGATAGCTCTCTCAATTATTGTCAAGACAACACCTTCATTTATTTGTTCAATGGTCAAATCATGTATTTTAGGCAATATCTTCATCCTTTATTTGAACTTTATAGGATTAATTAACAATCCCGCAATTTTGACCACTTCGCAAATTGCGATTCTCCGCGAACCTTCCATGAAGTAGCCTATTGTTCCAATTTTTATTCTTTCTTGATGATATGGTCTTAGCTCTTCGCTCAAAATCCACATTTTAGCCACACCCTCTCTTTCTACAGGGCCAGACTCAATCATTTTCCCATTCGCATCCTCAAATTCAGGATATATCATAAATATACCTTTCATTTCATGATTATCACATTCGTACCAGAAATCTGAACGTATTCCCTGATGAGGAATATTTTTTCTGCCTCCTTCTTCGTGTGTATAAAACCGATATTGCACAACGAAATCCTCCTTATGCCCCCATCTATCTTCGTAGGACTTGTGAATATTGCTCATCCTTTATTTGAACTTTGGTTAATTATCATTTATATATCCATTCCACAATTTCCATGTTAAGAAGATTTCTTCATTTTCATCATCAAATACAATCCAACCGTTTGCTTTTGAAGATAAATCCTTGAGCTTGGCAATTATTTCATCGGTTATTTCAAGCCTCCCATATTTAACGATTTCTTTCTTCATGGCTTTCCAAAGCTCTAATTCCAATCCACTCATCCATCTTGCAGAATAAGCTTCTTCCGATAAAGAACTCATATATTCTGCCAATTCTCTTTGAGAAGGATTCAAATCATTTATCATTATTATCCTTTATTTATACTTTAGTTCAGTTCTTTGTTAAGCACTTTACTTTTTCCATATTTCCCACCACTTTTTATTACTATCAACCTTTGCTAATTCTCCTTCTAGTTTTTTAAGTATTGTATCTGATTTTATCTCTTCAATAGGTTTTGAAGTCAGAAGTATACTTTGTTTTAAAAAATATATTTTATTCTGTTTGGACAAGCTATTAATATATTCATTTAGATATTGTTTGCCAAGGGTCCAATCTACTCCATTCAGTCTACAGTCAGTATCAATTTTATTGTCAGATGAAATAGACATAAAACTCCTAATGAAATATGTTCCAGGTCTCCCAAGAATCTCATCAGTTAGAGCTTGAAATAATTTTTGAAGAATTAAACTACTATTATTTTCGTTGATTTCAGTTTCAAGAGTGTTGTTTACTTCTTTACTCTCCAGTAATGGACCAAAATAGATATCCCAACCTAAATATTTATTCAACTCTCCAGAATAGCTAGCACTTTCTATTTTTTCTCCCAATTCAGAGTGTCCAGAGCCGATATAGTCGTGAATAGGTGGAAAATCGCAATCTATCCATCTTTGGAAAGCACTTTTGATGGCATCGTATTCAGAACTACCTATTCCCATAGAATATTCAGTTATTCTATTTTCAAATTTAGAAGGGTTGCTAAAAGTTAATGTTACACTACAAGAATATTGTTCATTTTCAAAACTTTTGATATCAATAACTTCTGGTTCAATGTTAAGATTTAATGGCAGAAAATTAAAGGATTGTTCGTCCGATATTGTTTTATAACCAGCTTCATTAAAAGCATCGCTTAAACATTTAAATAAATTATGTTTCGTTGTCATTTTAGGGTTTTGTGCCTAACGGTTGAGCTCGTATGTTTGATTCTTAGTTTGAAGATACTATTTTGAGAATCAAGAAGTGAATTCTCTATTGGACTAGAAGTTTAGTTCATACTTTATTTGAACTTTATTCTAATCTAAGAATTCCAGTCTTTAATTCTCTTGTATACTTTAAAAATTTTCGCGAAGGCGAAAAACATCGGTATTGAAAACAAAACTGCTAGATAAATCTCACCTCCAAAAAGTTCTACAATCACATAAGAAGACAGATAAAAAACTATTGCCGTTGGGATTGCAACAATCAAACCGCTAAGTAATACAGAAAAAAAAGTTCGCATTTAGTTTTATTAGGTTCTTTTTCAATCATTCTTTTTTTGAACTATTTCCTTAATACGTAGTCAACAAGTTTATTGAACATTTCTTTTTTAACTTCTATATCACTAGTGCCAAATTGGTCTGGATTTTTATTTGCTGTAACATCGCTTATAAAAATATCATCGTCACTTTTTATAATTTTGGCTATAAAAATGCAATGCCCTAGCCAGCTTCGATGAAAGTAAATTGATTCATTTTTACTATAGATAAACCACTTGTCTTCCATACTAGAAGGTTGGAATCCCATTATCAGCTTGGCAAATTCTACAGACGACAACTTCCGCCCAGAATAAAAACTCTCGGTCTGTTTAGGCATTGATTTAATCTTCCAATCACTAGATTTTGTCATCGTTTATTTGAACTTTGCTAACGGCTCGGCTAAGCGTATTGCGGAGGCAAGGAAACTTTTCGTTGCTGTCTGCCGACGTAGCTAAAGCTTATTGTTTTGCTTTTTTTGTACCAAAACTAAATCCATAAGATTTAGCGGCTTTATAATTATACACAGACCTTTCGGTTTCTCCCTAAAGTCCGCATTACGTTTTGTGTATGCAGTTTATTCTTTAGTTATTATTCCAGATAGAGTCTTTAGCCTCATAAATGAGATTTATAAGTTGTTCTCTTGTAACTGTACCTGTGTTATAATCGGCTAAGCTAAAACTACCATGGCCATTAATACTGAATTCCAAACCTTTAAAACATTCTATGGAATGCTGTTTGCCAAGAGTTAAAAAAGAAACTGGACTGGCCATACTACTGACTAAGCCTTGGATACATTTGGCGATTATTTTATAGTCATTCTTTTCAATTGCCTTGGTTAGCTCATTTTTTTCAACATGACTATTCCCAGGGTTTAATCTCGAAAATGTATATGCACCATGTTCAAGAAAACTTAACTCCCATGATTTTTCATTTGGGAGGCATGAAGCCATGGCATCAAATAATCTGCAGGAGGTGGAGTTATCCAATGTCAGAAATACATCTATAAGAAAACTACCTGAATAACAGGAGTCTAACATCAAACTGATACCTCTAACCCCTTTTTTTGGGTCTAATGGTTCAATTATCATGTCAATCAATTCAATTGCGCCTAAAGATTCATCTTTTAAGACAAGTGACCCACTATTATACTCGCCATGTCCAGCAAAATATATATCAATCCCAGTATTTCCTTGGTCAAAACTAGAAAGTTCTAAATTTATTTTATCTATTGCATTCTTGACATCTGATTTGGTTGGATTTTCTAGGTAAATATGAGCTTGCATTGGAACAGAACTATCCTTTGACCACCAATAATACACTCCTCTAGCATCGTTTGTTACATATTTCAACTTAGCACCATCTCGTGATCTAATTTCTCCATATGGAGTCATTAAAATATCGGAATTTGAATTTCCTTCACAGGCAATTATTAAGCTTGCGGAGTAATGACGATCGTACATATATGGAGCTTTCTATTCTTAAAGAACTTGCAAAAATTGCATGCTTATTTTGACCTGTTTTTAATCGATGCTTTATTATTTTCAATTGACTTCAAAAGTCCTGGCAGAAAAAAATGGACATGCTTGTTCTCTTTCATGTCAGCCATAATTTGATTAAAAACGTCCAGAATATCGTTTATAAGATTTTGCCATATTTTAAATAATCTTTTTTCCAAATCATCGTCTTCAATATAAGAATATGTTTTCAATAAGTACTTTTCTCTACCAGGTAAGAGCTTAAGACAATTAACAAAACTATCTGCTTTGCTGTTATGAATAAACTGATTCCTTATTTCCATAAATGTTCGGAATTTTTTTTCAGCTTCAGAGGATATAAAGTTTGTATCGATAAGCAAATTTACTTTTTGACTGAAACTTAGTGATGAACTAGAGTTCCCAAAAGATTTGGAATCTTCTTCTTTAATGTTTAGCAATCCCCGCAAATATTGACTTAAAAGATTTTCGATAGCGATTGAAAAATGCAGAACAGTTATCCTAACCTCGTTACTTTTATCTAATTCTAATATATTATCTTCCATCCTTTATTTGAACTTTGATTTAATTCTATTCCATATTGAAATTTCATGATCGCTATGATTTGCTTTCTCAACATATAGTCTATTAATGGATTCAGCAATTTTTTCTATTTCCCCGGTTTCATGATTCCAGAAATATATCATGTCTTCCAGTATTCCGTTCCCATCATGTCTCAATATTAACAAATTTCCGTACCCATCGAATCCAATGGCGATTCCATTTTCTGGAAAACCATTCCATTCACGGGCATTTTTCGTTTCCAAGCCGATATGATTACAAGTTCGACTAATTCTCTTTCTATCCGATTTGTCAAAGAATGGATGGAGGTCAAAACCAACTCGGTTAATAGTTATTTCACCGCCATTGATTTTAATCATTCTGCTTTTGAATTCATTGGGAAATGTAACCTTCAATTCAGATTCCGTTTCTAGAATATATTTTTCATCAACTGGGAATGGCATTTTTCAATCCTTTTTTTGAACTTTAAATAGAGTGTTTATTTACAACATCTGCAATTGATATAGATTCCAAGTTTCTTATTGATTCGTCAATAAGTCTGTCAATGCTTTTTTCAATTATATCAAAATTCTCTTTTAAAACTAACTTCTTGCTCCAGCCAGGTTTTTTGGCAATCCCATTTTTCTTTATCCAAGCTAAGTTTTCAAAATTCCAAAGAGCGCTATTTACTCCAGAAAACTCAAAGGTGGGTTGAATAATTATTGCCTTATTTATGTCATTCTCTAACCAATCGATTCTTCTCTCTTCAAAAGTTCTCAGAGCTTCTGGATAATGAGGCCTATCCTTAGATAGTCTGGCATTAAGTCTTTTTGAAGTCTCTACTAATTTTGGGTCGATATTTTTGAATATACTCATTTGAGGTATAGGGAAAACTCATTTAACTTCACGAATGCTTGTAATCCTTTATTTGAACGTTATTCTATCGTTTTTATAACGAAAACAGAACCTATACAGAGGCCTAAAAATTCCATAATTCCAACCATGTAATAATCGAACCAACCTGTTTGAAATGCAAGACCTTGTAATAATCCAATTACAATCAATGGAAATAACCATTTGTTTTTCTTTCTTATAATGATATCTATAATTAAACCAATATAAACTGCTATCGATGCAAAATAATTATGGATAGAAATGTATTCAGTAAAATACGAGCTAAATGTAGCCAAACATATAAAACCTATACCTACAAACCATCTATTATAGAGAAGCCAACAACCTATTACCAATAAAAAAAATGTATAGAAATATACTCTACCGGTATCCATTCCCATTATAGAAGAGTAAGAAGTTTGGCTATGCAGAAGTAAATCTAAAAAACCTGTAATTACAAAACCAAACAAGAGGATACATGTCACCAGTTTATTCAATGAATATTTCAAAACGACATCATTGTTTTTCATCGCTTATTTAGACTTTGGCTTTAAATTTCAGATTTTAACGTTTCTCCTAAACTAACCGACTTTTCCTTTCCCCATCCTCTTGAAAGGTGATTCATGGCTACTATTTTTACATCTGTACCCAAAATTTTGAAAAGCTGAATTTTGTCTTTGGTAATCGTGATATTATAGAGTTTTTCAAAATATTCCTTCACTTCATTTCCGTGGATGAAAATTATTTTAGGCTTTATGGTCTCTAACAAATATTCAAAAACTTCGCTCTTTCTGTCTCCAGGGTTCAATTCATCGGCTGTTGGTGTTGCTTTTACAAATAAGTTAGTCTCCAATGTTTTAATTGGTTTTATTGACTCTGCTATCCATTCAATCCGCTGTCTTGTATTACTAAGTTTGTTTCGACGTGTTTTATTAGGTTTTAGAGGTTTTTCTTTACGTTCCAAAATGTAGCTTTCTATCCATTTCCCCTTATCAAAACCAAAGCCCTGAGTCCAAAAACTCCAAAAGTCATTCTGCATTTCAGTAGCTGCATTTATTCCAACTATGAATATTTTACATTGTAGTGGGTCACCACTACAAATAAAAGGTCTTGGTCTGTCATACTTTTCTAATTTCTCCCGAAGATTAATTTCAAATTCCAGTAAAGTCATTCAATTAAGATCTAGATTAGAAAACAACGCCAACACCATAAGACTCTTTATTTGAACTTTACTAATTCTTTGATTTTGGTTGCCTTTTCAAAATGGTCCAGCTTATTCTCCATAATCCACCACTCAGCAGCTTCCATCAATAATTCAGGATTATCATTTTTGTTCGCGAAAAAGGCATAGAATGACAGACCTACATTTGGTCCTTTTGATGCAATTTTACTATCACAAACTTGAATTATTTTGTCTCTTAAAGACTTATTCATGGTTTATTTGAACTTTAGTAATAATTGAAAGGTTATTTTGAGTCACAGTCCCGCAGATAATTTCCGAGTAATTCGGTTAAATCTTCTTTATCATCGAGATTGTAGTACTTATCGTTTAGACGATCAAGAACTTGTTCTATTTCTTCGTTGTCCCAATATTCGCTTCGAATGATAAAATCAAATAATTCCGTTTTAGGCTCTTTGTATTTTTTCAATATCTGAACGGAATCTTGTAAAAGTCCGAAAGTCAATTCAGCTCCTATTGTTTTCAGTCCATTTAAGGTTTCCATAGCGAAAATTCCATAATCATTGTCATAATATTGTTCAAATCCGCCATTCATAACTTGCATATTTAGCACCCCAATTCCATAAGTATATCGAACTGGTTCAGGCAATTCAAATACTGTATCGTACCACATTTTCTTTTTGCTCCAATCTTTGATTTTTTCATTCAGGTGCTTACCCGCAATGTCATAATAGACATAGTCAATCAATTCTTGATTATTCAATGCTTCTTGGATTTTGATTAAATCGGTTATAATTTGCTTCTGAATCCTTTATTTGAACTTTGATGAATTGGATAATGGCTTTTGATAGCAGCGATTATTATATGAATCTTTTATTAAGATTATCCATCTATTGAAACCCCAACTTGTTTATTATTCTCAAAATGAACATTGAAGTAATAGTAAGGCTCATTTTTTTCCTTAAACGTTAATTCAAATCCGTTGTCTTTTACTGAAATACTGCTCACGTCGAAATGTTTTTCAACCGATATGAATTCCATTTCTGCATTGTCAAATTGTTCTTTCAGGGCTTTTTCAGATTCAGATTTAATTTCCGATTCGTTTTTCAAAGCGCTAGTCAAAGTCAGTTTTTGATTTTCAGAGATTTTTTCTTTATCTCCATCGATAAGGACTTCAATTTCAGAATCCAAAAATCGTCTTTTAAAAGTCCAACCAACATTATCTCCACGAACACTGAAACTCTCAATTTCTCCGAAATCAGAATCAGTGGTTTTCAATTTTTTACTTCCAAATAGTTTTTCAAATAACCCCATTCAATTCGTTTTTGTTGGTTTAACCAAATTACTAGTTGTCCTTATTATTTGTTCAGATTCCTTTCTGTTTCGCTCTATAATAACTGTTCCAATTAAAGCAGCTCCAATAAAAACGCTCCCAACAGATTCGATAAACTCTCCTGTTCTAATCGCCCCATAAACCCCAGCTAATATTGAAGCTATTCCAATTCCGATTATTAAGTATCCCGTTTGTTTTCTCATAGATCGTTTATTTAGACTTTAATGTTATATAAACTCCCTTTTCTTTTAGAGTTTCGATAAAGAAAGGTAGGCTCTCTTTAGTTCCCTCATAATATTCTTCACCATCTTGGATTTCGCAAAGTCTATGCTCAAGCAAACAGTCATAAACTATTTTTTCCAAATCATTAAGCTTTAAATCTCCCATTCTTTATTTGAATTTTTTACTTATTAGGTCGTTGCAATAAGAATTGTATTCAATCATTGCTTGCAACCTTATATCTTGAAAGTAAAACCAATTACGATTAATAAAATCTTCTTCAAAAGAAATCTTTGGCAGCTGTAGAATATGGCCCTCTAAAATATTTGCTCGTTTAGAGCAATAATTTGTTGCTTCCAGATCATTCTCGAATTTTTGAAATAAATCTGAAAACTTGCTTTTAAATTCCTCGACGAGCATATTTACATTCCCCCGGTGTTCTTTAATTCTACTATCCATCCTTTATTTAAACTTTCTTTTGAGCTAAGGGCCATTTCCTAGTTTTAGCTCACTTATGATTCGCTCCTTTGATTCATTTTCATTCCAATCGCGAAATGGATATAGAGCTTGGTTAGCCACAATAAAAAATGATTCCTGCCCTTTATATTTTTCAATTAAATCCTTTAATTCAGGAGTTGTTATATTGTTACTTTTAATTTCATTCTTATTAGCAATGACCAGTAAATAGTTCCTTTTGGCTACTGATAAAATATCAGGATCTTTGATAATTCCCCAACCCAAGTTCTTCGAATTTGTGAAAGCAATCAAGAAAAGACGCTCATCATAAGAAGTTTTTCGTGGATTGTCCTCAATACACCTAAAAGCATCATCAATATTCACGTATGCATTTTCACAACAATCACAAGGAGCCATTGATTTCTCATTACATCCGTAAATGAAAGAGACCATAATAATGAACAACTGTTGTTTCTTCATCCTTTATTTGAACTTTATGTAACTAGTTAGCCTTTTATTAATATGGCATATTTCTTATTTGATTTTTTTTGCCGGTATTTTATACCCATCTTGAATTACCTCTAAACTTTTAACTTGTTGTTCTTTAATTTGAAAAGATATTTCAATGCCGTCTATGGGTGCGAAAAACTTGGTATTGCTTTCGGGATATATTGGCGATTTTTCTTGTCCAGTACCTTGGGCAAATAATTGTGACCCCTCTAATGTGAGTGTAATCAAGAATTTAGGTTCAACCACATAAACTCCAATATACCTTTTCAATATATGCTCTGGTAACTCAATTGCGTCGCTTTTGAATTTCAAATCCGCTAAGTTTGATTCGGGGTCGAGTAAGTTCAAACCAATATCATCCGCGCCATTGGTTGAATTTGTTAGCAGCACCACTCCTTGCCCTGACTCTTTTACAAACCCAGCAAAGGCCCTATATCCACCTGTTCCTCCATTATGCCAAATAATATCACCATTGCCCCCATCCTTAATATGCCACCCAAGACCAACCGACATTTCACCGGCTTTATGGTGTCTAGCTTTATGTGTTATTTCCATTGTTTTGGTCAATTCAGTATTTCCATACCCGAGATTGGCTGAAATAAATTTAGCCATATCAAAAGTAGAACTTCTGATCCCTCCAGCACCGGCTAAAGTTGGTATATCCCAATTTTCAACTACATGGCCACTACTATGACCTAATGCCAAATTCTTTTTCATTTTATCCGTAAGTACAATCCTGGTATCTTCCATCTCTAAAGGCCCAGCGATAACTTCAACCATCAATTCTTCATAAGTGGTATTCTTGTTTCCTGCAAGAAGATTACCCAAAAGCCCCTGAGCAAGATTAGAATATTCATATTCAGAACCTACTGCTCTGGTTGGTGTATAGTTTGAGATGAACTCATACATTTGTTCAACTGTATAATCTGAGTAAGGATTGTTTGGATTTGCTGGTGCGAAGTTGTCTGGCATTCTAGGAAGCCCAGATGTATGGTCTGATATATTTCCTAAAGTAATTTCCGTATCACCCATTACGGGAATCTTTATACTATCCGGAAGAAAGGCATTTACTTCGTCATCTAGTTTAAGTTCATCATCCAAAACTTGCTGTGCTAGGAGTATTCCTGTAAAAACTTTTGAGATTGATCCTATTTCATAAATTGTGTTTCTATTGACTTCCTTCCCGCCATCTGCAGTTTTACCAAAATTGAAGTATTGAACTCCTGATGAATCAATTAAAGCTAAAGCTATACTGGGATTAAGACCTTCTTCAATTCTTTTTTCAATGGCCTCAACTACTGCTACCGGTAGATTTTTATTGAATAACTGTTTTGATTTTTTTTGGCACTTATAGTTAACAAAAGTCAACAGAATAAACACTAGAATGATTTTATATTTTCTCATAATCTATACCATAACGCAAATTACCCGTTCCAGAAAATCTAAAAGACAATTGTATATCAATAATTTATTCATACTGAATCATCCTTTATTTATACTTTGTCGATACCAATCAAAATGAATAATTGCTTATCATAATTATTCAGTTTTTATTGGAGGTAGTGCTCTTTTTTAGCTTTCTACGGTGATATATTCCAATTCGAATTTCTCGTTACAATTTACAACCAAAATATAGTTAGATAATTCAGGGTCGGTCATCCAGTCGATTACTAAATAATTTTCTGGTGAGTCGGGATAGATTCCAATTCGATTCACTCTCAATGTTTGAAGAAAACGGTCTTTATTATCGAGGTTAGAATCAGTTCCTTTTAATATTTCCTCGGGATCATCTTCGAAAAAATCATCTAAATGAAAAGAGATGTATTCACTAACATCTTCCCCATTTTTATAATCATTCATTATCCACTGCCAAGAGTTCTTAATGGTATTTGGCAATTCCTTTAAACAGTTATTCAGAATTTCTGCCTTTTCATTTGATAAACTTTTACAGTCAAAGTTTAAATCAACTTCAATTTTATGTGATTCTATTTCAATATCTGTTGAGTAAAAATCCTCCAGTTTTTTTGAGTCTAAATCACCGAAATAATTTATTGTCATATTCTATTTAATTACCGCCATCTTTGGCGAGTCTTATGTTAGTTGATCCTTTGTTTGAACTTTAGTTTAAAATATACCAAACCACTTATCTAAATAGTCCATTAATATTACTAGCAGAATAAGTATTACATACCCTATGAGAAAAGGGATACTATCCCTATGGTGCTTCCAAATTCTCTTCCTGCATTTATCGCTTATGAACATCTAATTCTTAAATGTACTTTATTATTCCGCTTCTCGAATTTCTATTTCAATAATGATTCCATTAACTACTTTTTCGATATCGGTTAGTGGAAGTTGCAACCAAAATTCTTTTCCATTATTATCATAATAACTGAAGGTAAACTCATTTTCCGTGGCATCAAATCCACCGCAGTATTTAACTGTTTGGAACTGATCAGAGCTTTCAACGAATCCCCAAGAATTTAAGTCAAGCCCTTCCTTTAATATCTCCTGGCAAATTGAAACAAATTCTTCATCTATTCTGAGAGTTTTACGCATGGTTATTCTAAACTTTGGTATTTCATCTCTAGAAAAATTACTACAAAAATTAAAACTATGCCCATGAACCCATTGTAGATTTGATCCAGCCTCCGTTTACGATTTTTGATTCCAAAAAACCTTAAATAATTCCCTAGAGTTGATGGATGCGATTTGAAAGAGGCATAAAGAAAATATGCGCTAAATGCAATCGCGATAAATTCGAATAGCCTATATTTCATAGGGCTTTGTATACATCGTTTATTTAGACTTTGAATCCGTATCAGCAATGTACATCAAAGTCATAAATCTGTTGTAGTCAATCTCAAAATCCTCAACAGTCAAATATTCTATCATTGTACGAGCAATCATTTTTTGAGTGACTCTATGTTTCCCGAGTGTATATAATTCTTGTTTTAATTTATACTGCTTTGAATCCAAGTACTCCTGTGATTGTAAAATCTCATTTTGACATTCAACTAACTCAGAGTTTTCTCCGGGGATTTCTCTATTTAAAAAACTGATTTTCTGCATGAAATTGTAGTCATTTGAAAAATCATATGCCCCTGTCTCTGCAATTCTCTTATAAAATTTCCAATAACCTTCTGCAGAGGACGATTCCAAAATCCCTTCCTCCATTAAGTGCTGTTCAAATTCAAAAATGATTGGCTTTAAGCTATCTTTTTCTTGTTCTGATAAAGCACTCATCATACAGTCGAATAGCTTATCTTCAACTCTTTTAGATGGATTTTTACAAGATAGTAGGACAAATGCAGTTATCAATACTAGCAATCTCATTTAATCGTTTCTTTGAACTTTATTAATTGTGAAACCAACTATAAATCTCTTCTGAAAGCTCCCGGCTTTGTTTCTTCGAAACG
Organism: uncultured Flavobacteriaceae bacterium; assembly: GCA_947493175.1. GTDB lineage: Bacteria > Bacteroidota > Bacteroidia > Flavobacteriales > Flavobacteriaceae > Pelagihabitans. The sequence continues at coordinate 220,873 of CANLQD010000007.1, forward strand.
TCCAAGCCGTAAGCACTATTCAGCTCACTTGAAATTATTCTATTTATTTTTTCCAAATCAGCACCATCCTGAAGACGTTTGATTAGATGATCGCTAAGTTTCAGAAAAGAAGTATTATTACCAGATGGCATTATATTGGTCTGATATATCATTTTACTCAGTTTCCGGGTTGAAAAATCATTCAGTGTCTTCATCCTTTATTTGAACTTTATATTTTTCAGGGTATTTATCTAATACTGTCCTTTTTTATTCATCGTGTCATGCACCCAATTAACATGTTCCTTTGGTGATTTTGAAGCAAATTTTTCAAAAGTGCTAAATGTTCCAGGTGCAAAATCGTAGGGTTCACTATCATCTAAGTATGGTCCAGCTACTCCAACCATCCAGCCGTCTTTTGCGGCCCAATGCGGTTCCTCCATTTTGAACTTGAAGACGTTATAATCAAGGGTTCTTATTTGACCTTTCATCTCTTGCTCCTTTTGTACAGTCTTGACAAATTCAATATAATCGGGGCGATTTCCCAATTCATTAGGATGAAGTAACCAAAAAACAAGTGACGCCTCTGCACTCGATAAGAAGTTTTTGTATTTATTGGGAAATATAGCAGTCCTATCCTGATTTTTAAGTATTGAATATAGAGCTCCACGAGAAGCGTCATCCTCCGCTAGCTTTTGAATTAACTCTTTATCAGGTTCTAGGCCGTTGTCAAAAGTGTCTATTACCGGTTTCACCTTTTCAAAGATGTCCCTATCTCTTTTCTGAGTAGCCTTTATTGTCGCCCAGTATCGATAGACGATAAAAATTATAATAAGACCTACGATTCCTCCTAATATGTATAGTACTATTTCCAATTATCTAATAATCATTGTCGTTTATTTGAACTTTCTTCAACATATTCTATTCAATGTAATCAAACTTTCGAGCGATTAAATCTACTACTAATGTCAGGCCAACTGGTATGATACCCCATATAAAGATGTAAAAACTGATGTATAAGATTTTGGCATCCCAAATACACATTAGAAATGATATTGAAAAAGTTATCAGGAATATCCAAAATAGTTTTCTCAAAAGTCTTCTTATAAATACAATACACGGTTGAGACGTAATCGTTTATTTAAACTTTGATTCAGTAGATGGAATGATTCTTTTGAGCTCCTCTAAAATTTTCTCATCTGCTTTTCTCGCGGTGACTGATTTACTCAAATACAACTTCGCAAAATTATTCAAAGATTGATACACCTCTTTTATTTTCTCGTTTTCGAATAATTCGACTTCTCCGCTAACAACTGTTAATACAGTATCTTTAAAGGTGTTGGGAAGATTTTTCAACCACCATAAAGGGTCATGGGCGATGGGTACTTCTTTGGCGGCTTTATACGATACCGTTATTTCTGCACAATAGTTCTCGTTATCGATATCAAGTACTTGAACTTGGAAAGACGATTTGAAAATATTGGTTTTATTCGCATTTGAGTCCATCCAGATTTCACCCTCAGTCCAATGTTGGTCGTTTATATTACTGTGACTAGCAATCAAATATGGTTTCCCATCGTTAATCCAATGTATTAAAACAGCAGATTCAGGAATTGCGGAATCCCAACCTTCTTTGGTCCTAAATTCAAAAGTATAGCTACCAATTTTTGCCATTAATATTCCCGGTTGTTCAGGATGGGACATTGATATCAACTTTATTGTTTTTGTACCATAGGAAGAAGGTTCAAACTCAAAATTGAAAATCCGATCTTTTGGCATCCAGCCTAATTTATCGACGAAAGGAGCGCATAATCTAGGGCCCACCCAGTCATAATCCGTATGATTTTTTGAATGGACATTCATGGCACTCATGATGTCGAACTTATTGTAATATTCCCCAGGCTGACTCCATGTCGCCGCCTGTCTTTGGCTTAAATCAAAAGAATGGCCAAGCCCTAACAAGTGCCCAATTTCATGCGAGAGAAAAGTATGGTTATTAGCAACATCTTCGTTTGCCAAAATCCCACCTTGGGCTCCAGCATCCAATACATTGCCATTGAAAACCGTTATAACAAAGTCGTATTTGTCAATGTCGGCCTGATCGTAATTATTTAAAATTGCCTGGATAATTTTGCCGTATCTTCTTTGTCCTTCTGGATATTTGGCCTCGACATCTTGAATAAATCCACTTACTGTTTTTCGAATCAAATTCCAACCATTTACAGCGCTGCCATTTAGGTCTACGCTACCATATGAAATTTCACTCCAATAATCGTTAAGGGTCTCTCTTCCTATTCCTAAAAAAAGATTTCTGTAAAAGGCAACATTTTTTTTATCGTTTCCTGTTGTGTCTTCAAATTCGCAAAGAAATACACCGATCTTGATTGATTTTACCATCGTTTTTTTGTTTCACTTGACTTTCAGGATTGCAAAACTCTATTTCTACTCGTTTGGGAATTCTTTTATCGTTATTTTAAACTTTGATATTCATCTCTAGAAAAATTAATACTATGCCTATAAACCCATTGTAGATTTGATCCAGCCTCCGTTTACGATTTTTGATTCCAAAAAACCTTAAATAGTTCCCTAGAATTGACGGATGCGATTTGAAAGAGGCATAAAGAAAATATACGCTGAAGGCAATCGCAATAAATTCGAACAGTCTATATTTCATAGGACTTTGTACACATCTTTTTTTGAAGCTTAACAACTTTAAGTATCGGAGTGGCTTCTCAGAGGGTGTGTGCTATAAACCGTGTTGAGTTCAGTTTTTCACCACATCATTATTGGTTCATCTTTCCATAAAATCAATCTGAACTCTTCATAATGATTCCCATTTCCAATTGTATGGTTGTCTCTGTGCCCCTGTCCCAATTGTAATTTATGAACCATACCGGTGCATGAACCGACCCATAAAGTCTTTTCATCATCAGAAATTGCAAGCCCACATAACGTTGAGCCTAGAAAATGTCTCCAAATACATTCTCCTAACTGATTGAAAGCTTTCACATATCCATATGCATCTCCTAAAATGTATAAGTCTTTTGTGGTCAATCCGACATACACCCGCATACCATCATCAATAACTTTATAGTTGTCACTTTCCCCATATGCTTCAACCTTTAAACCATCCATATTTTCGGTTGAAACTCCAATGGTAATACCATTGTAAAAATGGCAAGAGTTAGTTATTAACTGCTTGTCATCCGATGAGAAAAGACAAAAGTGGGGATAAGAAGATTGGGGGCCAATTTCTCCGATTTGCTTTCCATTTTGATTCAATATTCTATGATCTGAACATTGATCACCAACGACAATATGTTCATTGGAACTCGAGATTGTGGCATTCCCCATATCTATGTTAGAAGTCCATTCTTCATCCTCTAAATCCGGTACAGGGTGAATCATTTTTTCTTCATTGACCGATACAATATAAATCCCTTCGGAAGTGGTCAATAGAATTTTAAATCCATCATTGAAGGGTATCAGATTTGTGATTCCTAATCCTTTAGTTTGTGATAATTCAAATGTCTGAATGATGCTTCCCTGCCATCCTTGCGTTGTCACTATCTTATTGTTGGAAACAATCGCAAAAATATTATTCCTATTAGACTTTCCAATTGCATCAATTGATGAATCAAGTTGAATTACCTGGCGGTCATTAAGCAAGTAAGCTTGGCGTTTTTGATATGCCGTACCAATAAGAAAAATGACCTTGTTGTCTTCTATAAAATGAAGTTGTTCAATGCTCTGTCCCTTTGATTCAAAAAGCTTTATTAAAGGAGTATGTGCTGGAGGATAATCAGTCCTGAATTCCTGTATCGAACCATTTTTGTTCGCCTCTTTTAGAAGTTTGATGACATCATCCGTTAAATGATCTCTTTTATCCTCGGGTTCTTTTCCTTTCCAATTATCCCAGCCATTTTTTTCTCCGAATTCGACCATTTCATTTACCTCGGTAGCATAACGACTTCCCAATCTGTTCCACTCCTCCTTGGGGCTAGGTTTATCATTTTTTTTATTGAAAAAGTTGAATTTCATCGTTTTATTGAACTTTGCTATTCGATATAGTACCTGACCATCGGTCGATGTTTCGATGTCCTATCTACGATTTTGAAACCTGCCTTCTCAAACGTTCTGAAATGACCAATCCATAAAAATCCATCTGGCATATTATCTTGCGTGGGAATAGTTGGATACGCTTCCAAAATCTTAATCCTCTCCTGTTTGGCATATTCAATAGCTCCCTTCAAAAGCATGACCGAAATACCGTGTTTCCTGAACTCTTTGGCAACAAACGTACATGGTATCGACCATACTTCTTTATCATCAATGGGTTTATGGACTCTTGACTTCTCCAATCTTTTAAAGTCTTGCCTAGGGGAAAGTGCACACCAAGCAACCGGAGTATCTTCATAAAAACCGATTAAACCTGTGGGCTTTTTGTCCGAAACCAATTGTTTCAAGGCAATTTTATTTCCGTCATTGGACTTACCTTCTTCATGATCGGATTTATTTAACCTGAAATGCATACACCAACAATTGGCGCCTGCTCCTTTTTCACCAAAAAGCTCAAGCAGTTTTCCCCAATTATTATTTGTTAAGGGTTCAATTCTAAAATTCGTCATGATACCAATAGAAACTTAAGCAACATTTAATAATTAATCCTTTGTTTAAACTTTTAAGATTATTTATTTCTTTCGGTATACCCTTAAATTATAAAGGAACTCAAATTCATCATGGGGCAAATGCTCAATTATGGTCAATTCATTTTTTGTTATATCCTCAATTTCCCATTCGTCACCTTCAAATACCATTAATTGGCCATTAGCCTTAAGTTTCTCTAAAAGTCCAGGTGCTAGATTGTCAATTGGCACATTGTATTTTGGTTCTTTGAATTTGAACTTTAACACCTTTTCTCCTTTGTCGTAACTCCATGTCCCAGTTTCACATTCCCCAGGACAATTATATTCTGCATACGTCCCATCTTCATTAATCTCGACACTTGGTCTAGCCACATATTCCGTCGCATTAATCGTATCATTAACTTTTAATTTTCGTTCCTGAATCACTTTGCTTTTTGTTGAGTCCATTAGTCTCTTGAACTCCCAAACTCCAACTATACGTTTTTCAATAGTTTTTGATGATTTGCTAGTTTTGATTTGGTCTATAAGCCTTTCATTGGTCTCTCTCATTTGACCATAACTTATAGCTGATACTATTAAAAAAGGAATCATGAGTTTTCTCATTGCAGGTAATGTGATAGTAAATAAATTGTTTGTGCTTTCTTATTTGGCAATTCTAATTAATCGAATTACTAATCCTTTTTTTGAACTTTGGTTTAACTCAGTTCTTTGTTACCTCCTGGCTTTTTTCCACTTTATTCTATTCGTTCAGGCTCTTTCTCTTCGTTCGGTTTTATGCTCAATTTAATTCCAATAATTATTATTTGAATAATCCCAATTATCCAATAAGTTGGAAACCTCAAATAGGTGTAAACAACTTCAAAACTATCCATCCATTCCCCAACAATTTGTAATTCAACTAACATTGAAATAAATGGAAGAAAAAACCCAAATACGAGTCCCCCTGTAAAACAACCTACTTTTTTCTCAATACTTGATTTCCAATATTTGATATTGAGGATAATCAAAAGACCAAAAATAACATAGTCAAAATATCCAATTAACATTTATGATTCGGTTTGCAAAGTAGATATATAAGGATACACCGTTGGTTCTTCGCATAATTAATTTCAATTTTCAGGTCATGATTTATTTGAACTTTAAATATTATTCTCTTAGGATAATTGTTTTAGCTCAATTATTCTTTCACTTAAGAATTTGTCAATAAAACCACCTAACGCTTTAACGCTTAAATCATCTTGAATAACAGTATGATCGCTTCCTGTTTGGATAACTATAAACTCAATTTCGAGATATTTCATGAACCCAAAATACATAAATATTTTTCCAGTAAAAAAATCTGAAACGAACTCAATTCCTTCACTATTGGGATAGTTTTCATTTCTTTCATATGACTCTGTTTTTATACAATATCTACTGGAAATTTCATGCACCTCAAAGGCGGATTTAATAACATCAAGGTAGTCGGGATTCTTCAAATTTGTCTAGGCTTCTATTTTTGGATTACATCTTTCATCCTTTATTTAGACTTTAATTAAGATAATTAGCTAGCTCAGAAAAAAGCAATTGAGTCATCCTTGATGTTATTCAGTAACGATTAAGGAACTTAAATTAAGTCGTTGAAAGCTTACCATATATCTTTTGTCCTAATATAACCGCTTTTACTCTTATCGATAGTCTCCACTTTGCACCAATGCTTCGTTTTAATAAGTACTAAAAGTTTATCTCCTTTATCAATAGATGAGCTTTGATTTAAGAAACCAGTTGTTCCATTTGGTCTATTCTCGATTTCTTCGAACACCCTTGTTTTTCTTTTTGTCAGAGACATGAAAGACTTATCTTTTGATGGTTTTTTAGTTTTATAAGTTAAATTCGAAGGCGATTTTTTAGGTTTATTTTTATATTCAGTTTTATTCTGGACAAGTGTACTACTTCCTAAAACAAGAGTGTTATTATCGTAATCAAAAGTGAATTTACCAAATCTACTCAAAGCAGACTGGCCTAGTAATAAAGGAGCAGAAAGCGAATGAACGATTGAAGCCTCTACGTTGAATATTTTCTTATTACCAATCTCCAGCTCTTTAATAATAATAGTAGTTCCTTCCACAATATCGCCATTGGCAATTTGATAATACGTTGAACCCCTTAAATCACTCTTTTCTAAGTATTTATTTTTCAACATAAAGTGCGCCTCTGATAATGAAATGGAAACATCACTTGCTCCAGTATCAAAAATGAAATCTAATTTAAGGTCATTAACCTTACACGGTACAGTATATATATCATTTGATTTTTGAATTTTTATTACATCTTGGGTGTAGACATAAAATGGAGAAGATAGTATCATCAAAATCAGATAATTAACAAAAATAGTTTTCATATTATGCTTTATGTAAACTTTCAAATGGATTATTGAGTTGAATGTGAAAACATTGTACTTCATTTTTATGGTGTTCTTTAGATTCTAAAAGTCTTTTTCAAAACCGTTTTCATCGTTTTCGTCCAATTCTTTTATTTCAATATTATTGATAAGTCCATCATTATGTATTCTATGAAAGTCTCTTAACCTATGATATAAATCGAGTAATATTGGTTTGAAATGATTGTCAATGCGACTATCAGATATACCTCGATTTTTCATATTACGTATTTCGATTTCATAGGTTTCAGCCTCAATCTTTCTAATTTCGGCTCTTTCTTTAGCATTGGGTATATAATGTTTTATTAAAGCGACGACAGCCGTAATTGCTCCCGCGGATATAAGTAGTTCTATTGCACCAGGCGAACTATATTTTATTTTATGTACTGGTATATCTGTAGTTTTAAGTTCAAAGTTCTTTATATCATACCCCTTTTTAATATCCTCACTTGAACTTGAATCACTCTCCTTATTAAGATTATCGTAGTATGTAACAGCTTTTTCAATTAAGTCAAGATAATCGACAAAATCATTGGCTTTCCATTTACCCCTTATGTTTGTTACCAATAGTTTGTCTTCTTCAACCTTTGGTGTTTCTGCTAATAGTGTTGCCATTTATTTTAACTTTTTCCATTTCATATTATAATAACATTGTATTTTTCTCATGTCTTACCCACACGGATTATAAAGTATTGTAGCCTTCTGTGCCGTACCGCTTACATGTAAAAGCTATATCTCACTTTTGGTGTAAAGTCTTCGACATACTTTAATATTTCACCGACCGATTCGCTTGAGCTAATAGTGATAGGTAATTTCCTATCAAATCTTGTGCTGTTCCAATTAATTTTAGACAACATCAAAATTTCTCTCGCAACCAATTCCGCATCGCCTACAGAGGAAAAAAATCGTATTTGAAGAGGTGATGGAATATAAGAACCTCTATAGGTATTATAATGAGGTACAAATCCTCTTGTATACAAAATCCTTATATCATTATTGAGCGTAAAAAGAGTTCCGCGATTAGGCGGATAAATATCTTTGCTTGTTATCCTCACAGGAGAGGGCATTATAGTTACTAATTCCAATGAATGGATAGAATGCTTTTTAGCAGCTTTTTTAAACCCGTTGATCTCTTCATTCGAAAAGTTGGAAGATTTATGCAGGACTACTCGTTTAGGAAAATGTTTCAGCGCATCATAATATTCAAGCATTCCTCTGTCTAGCAATTCAAAGGCCTTATCATTTGAAAGATGTGGAGTTCTGTCTGCCTTGTGGATTTGTGCTTCTCCACCCCTTAATATTATGCCATTACCGTGCTCATTAAAAATTTGTGCCGAACTTGTCTGTAACGTAGCTGTATCTCGAGATTTGTAAAAAGAAATACCCGCAAAACAAGTGTGGGAATAATCTTCCCTTGAAAGTGCCCACGGTATTCCTCCAGCTTTGTAGTACATAGCACTAAAGAAGTTCCAGTACCTAGAGGCAATATCTGTGGTTGAATCAATTTCTGAAGAGGTCTTATCTAAAATTAATTGCAAGGGAATATTATAGGGCATCGATGCTGCCTTTAATTTTCTCCTAAAATTAAATTCAACTAAATCTTTAAGTTCATTATCTAATTCATCATTATTCCCTTGGTTGGATATGTCATCATATCCAGCACCCATAGCAAGAATATCATCGTTTATACAGCATATGATAACGTCAACTTTTTTATTCAGTGCAAGGTATTTTATCTCTTTGACAAATAAAGAGGTGAGAAAATCAATGCATTCAACTTGGTTTAAAGCGCTCTCGACAGCGGATTCGAATTCTTCCGGTAGAATGGGTCGACACATACTCTCATCATACTCAATTTCCGTATAAAATCCATGTTCAGAATTAAATCCTGGCCAGGGTTCACGATATGTTCCAGAAGAGTTTTTCTTAACTTCTACTCTACTTCTTCCTCTTTCTACCCAGGTTGTAGCAAGCCTGATACTATCGGCTCTTCCTACAAAACCTATTCTTATCTGTTTAGGTCTAAGCTGGTTTAAGTCATACGGGCCGTATAACATAATACCAGTCGTAGGATCCACGTGCGATCCATTACCGAATATTAATTCAGGTTCTTTTATTGAAATTCCACTTATCATACTTCTAGTTTTACAGTAACGGGTGGGATGGCTTGAAATTTTAATGTTCGCGGGTGAGTTGGGTTATTATCTATATCAATTTCATTATTTAGACAAAAGCGAATGAACTCAAATGCATTGTTTACACTTTGGTTATTCTCACGTCTTTTTTGCTCAGAAATTTGATCAGAATTGTAGAATGATACCTTATAACCATTTGTGGTAAATAACCAAGTCGGTCTAATTGCAAGAAACCAACTTTTATGACACCTAATAAAAGATGCTTTAAAGGCTAGGTGCTTATAAACCTTTGGTTTTCCTTCATCGTCTAAAAACATTGGTGTTACTACATCTCGGGAAGAAGATTTTTCAAGAAGATAAGAGATTTTTCTATTGTTCTCGTCACCAAACTTTTCAAAAAAGAATACTTTTTCACTATACTTATAGGCGATGTATTTATAATATAAATCAGAGATTAGCGTACGATTTAGAAGTCCTATCACTATTCTTTCAAAAGATATATCGCGAATGGCAAATTCTTCAACATCTCGAATTTTTTCACTACCAGGTGAACATAGGGAATAGAGTTCATAATCTTGGATGGATTCAAAAGTGAAGAGGCTATCACCATATTGATAGAATGGTGGAAAAGATTTCTCGCTCAAAAATTTTACACCTCTACTAAAGACTAAATGTGTAGATGCTTTAAAACTAAGTTTCCAATCAGTTTTCCATGAATTCCTAATGATTCTTTCTCTATCAATATCTATTGAGTATTCGTAGATACTATTTGGTAAAGTGACATCAACAAGATTGGTTTGATAACTGACAAACGATTCCTCCTTTACTCCCTTTAAACTTTTCCTTCTAAGTTCAATTCGCGCATCCGACAATTCCAGTTGAAGAAGCTCATGTATTTCTTTTATGGTGTTTAAATTATGTAATCCGTGAATTTCTTTCAGAAGGTCATCAAAATCAATAATATCGTTTTCTAAACTAAAAAATGGAATCTGTTTGGCATGATCTATTACATCTTCAGATTTATATCGTCTTTGTTTCTTAGTTAAAATCAAAACGATCAACAGATTATGTTTGTCAATACCGTGATGTATCTTATATTTTACCAGTGTTTTCTTAATTTTTGCTGAAGTTCCTGTTGCCGTAACCTGCACAGCAATTCTTGAATCACGATCTTCTAAATCAATTGCAGGACTATTCATAGAATATAGATTGGTATTTATTAAATTCCATCCATATACAGCTCTTAGCAAAGGAATTAGGAAATTCTCGGCGTGAATGTTAATGTCCGTTAGATTAAGTTTATTGTTTGATTCTATTTCCAATCTAAATTTAGAAATGTATCCTGTAATATGATCTAGTACCGCTTTCCTGTTCATGTCAACTTTTCCATTATCAAATGATTTAAAACCAAAGTTTGGCAGAAAAATAAACTGATTCTTTCCTCGATAATTTGGACTTTGATTGATTTCATATTTTTACTTAACTGTGTAGGGTCTCAACTTCCCATCAAGCCCCTGATATCTCAAATACTTATAATAGGTAGCTCGAGAAACTCCAACTCGTTCACATATTTCATTAACCGTAAGTTTTCCCTCCTTAAAATATTGAGCGCAAAGTATGGATTTTTGCTGATTTTTCTTACTAATTCCTTTTGGCGCTCCAAAAACTTTACCTCTAGCCCTTGCAGATGCCATACCAGCCTTGGTTCGCTCAATAATAATATCACGTTCAAGTTGCGCTAGGGCAGCAAAGATGTTTACGATAAACTGAGAATGGGAAGACTTGTCGGTGGTATCTAAAAAAGGTTCGGTGATACTTCTGAACTTTACTTCCTTTTTATTCAACTCGTTGATAAAGTTTGTAAAATGAATTAAGCTTCTGGCCAACCTATCTAACTTCCAAACAACAATTGTATCTCCTTCACGAACATAATCCAAAAGTTTGCTCAAACTCTTCCGGTCTTCTCTTGCGCTTGATACCTTATCAGTATAAATATTCTTAACATCGATTCCTTCCTTCAAAAAGGCGTCAATTTGTAAATCAAGATTTTGTTCAGTAGTGCTTACTCTAGCATATCCGAAAACCATAGCTAATAGTTTAAATTAAGGTTAAAATATAAACTATTTAATTGCTACGGTAAATTAAACTTATTGAAAGTAATGAACATGCAGATTATTAAAAGTTCAAATAAATGGTCATTTAACTAAACTCGAACTGTCCCATAAAAGTTGAATTAACGAAACTACTAAAAGGGACCACAAATGGGACTTGCGTAAAGAAAATTCTAATTGTTTGAGAACCGTTCCTTAAAAAGGCCGTTTTATGGGACAGGGTTCCAACGGAAGCAAACTCTAAAAATCAGAGGCATATACAACCTCATTATTCTTTCTAAACTCAACATTTTTAAGAGCCCCAGCACCTTCAAACAAGTAAGCAATTCCAACAATTTTTTGTTTAGAAATAGGTACATCGAATCTGTACGCTGAAAAACCGTTTACCAAAATATTAAGTTTTTGATTTTTCGATATAAGTTTGACGTCTGCATAATCTTCAAATTCAACTCCTAACAGCGAAAGGTCATTTTTTTTGCCATCTATCATTTTGCCAAAACCATAAATAGATAATTCAGATATACAACCTTTATTTCCCAATACAAATGTTAGCATACCACCCTCATAAAGAACTATAATTTGAACTCTCTGACATATACTCACTCCATTTTTGAATTCATTTATTACTGATGTAGTCATCTCAAAATCATCCATATATAAATCCCCAAAGTCTCTGACTTGATAGAATCCAGCGGCCACGATAGAGATACTTGGATTTATATTAAATTCGGAAAATATCTTGGGAGTGATGACCAGTTTGCCATTTTGATGAATATCTTCTGTTCTTAGATATAGTGGTACCGAATCCGATTCAATCACGCCTAACCAATCTTGGGTAGGAATAAAGATATCCTTTTCAGCTACGATTGAATCATTGACGACTAATTTGGATTGAAAGAAGCCTGGCCTATAATAGATACAAGTGGAAACACTGTCATTTTTATCTACTATAACCCGCTTTTTTTCATCCCAATCCTGTTGTATTTCTATTTTGGCATTTTCATCGGCAGCCGAAGCGTCAAATTCGAACACTACCGAATTGGGCAGGTTAGTCGTAACCGATTTGCCATTAAAAGAAAAATCCTCAGGTCTATAAGTAGCATCGCCACTATTTAGATAAAAGAGAAAGTAAGCCGATAAAGCCACAACTATTAGCAAAAGTGGAAACACATATTTATATCTCAAATTTTTCTTAGGATTATCCTCTCTATCGACCTCAATCGTTTTCTCATATTCAAGAAATGTCCTCCAATCTTTATATCCGACATATCTGGATAAAGTGTCCAAGGTCGTGCTACTAGGGTTTGAATGATAATTTGCCTTTCCACTAATGCGCTTTAGAGTCGATACACTCAACAAAGTGCCAGTTTCCTCTTTAATGGAATTACTCAGAACTCTGAAATCATTCGCGTCCCATGTACTGCGCTTACCTCTTGACAACTTTTCCTCTACCAGTTCTAAGCAAAAGGCAATATTTCTTTTAGATTTTTCCATTCAAAGGGTTATATGACCTCTGTGAACCAACTTGAACTAAAGTGAACACATAAATCAATGAGTAAATGCATATTGAACTATAAGTTTGATTATCTGGAATTTGTTACAAACTAAAATAGAGTTTTATTATGAAAAAAAATATTCACGCTTTTTTAATGCTTTGCGTTGGTCTATTACAGATTTCTTGCGCACAAGAAAAAGAGAGCAATAATGAGGTTCAAAAGTTTCCTTTAACGGAAGCCAATTGGAGTATCATGGACAAAGAAGGGGTGTTTCAACCTATAGACACAACAGTATATGATAATAAGTTGGCGCTGCATTTGCCAGTAGGTCATGCCGCTTATTTGAAGAATCAAAATTTCAAAAATTTCGTGGCCGAGTTTGATGTAATTGGATTTGTAATGCCTGGATTCGGTTTCAGGTTACAGGACAAGGATAACTACGAGTTGATTTATCTGAGAGCTAATTCAAGTAATAAAAAGGACGCCCTTCAATACATACCAATTGATAATGGAAATTTGCCTTGGCAATTATATAACCATCCTAAATATGAAGCTAAGGCCGAGTTCGCCAACAAAAAAGTAGCTTCATTACCATTGTCTTTTCAATATTATTTTGATAGAGGGGCTATTAGTGATAGCCTACGATTAAAATTACAAGAGCAAGACATTGTATTTTCCATGGAAGCCCAGATAGATTCAATAAACGATGAAACTTGGGCGATCGGGGATATAGAAAAGTTAATAGGCTTGCAATTCAAAAAAACAAGATCAGACTGGGAGGTATGGAACCGTTATATATGGACACATGTAAAAATCGTCGTCCATGAAGAAAAAGCTTTTGTTTATATCGAAGATATGAATGTTCCTAGAATGGAGATAAAAAACTTGAAGCGAGATGCGCTGGCAGGAGGCATCTGTCTAAAAAATCAGTTTTTCGATGCTTTTTTTACAGACATTTCAATAGTTGAAATTACTGAGGAGCCTCAAACAACACCTAATTCCAGCGAAGAATCTCTTTCGGATAATTACCTCAAAGATTGGAGACTCTCGCCTAAATTTAAGAAAAACGAGAGCCAAATCTTCCAACATTTAGATTCTATTCAAAGCAGTAGTGTTTCATGGAAAAATATAAGTTCGGATGAAGATGGGTTGCTAAATATTAGCCGTTTCATAGGCGAAATGAGTGGGACTGTTGCCTTGAAAAAAACAATCCTTTCCAAATCGGACCAATCAGTAAAAATGAACTTCGGTTTTGCGAAAAATATGATTGTAGTTTTGAACAATGAGGTTATTTTCAGCCAAAATATGGATTCGAACAAAGAAGAGGGAAGGGTATTTGTGGATAATCAAAGTCTTGAACTCAAGCTATCCAAAGGTAAAAATGAATTGATCTTTGTTCTAACGGGGGATGAAGAGTACAAACAAAATTGGGGATTTATTGCCAAATTAGAAAACCTAGAGGGTATCACCTTGGAATAAATTTAGTTGACATCTCACTTTTTTTGTAACCTTTTTCAAAGTCATCTTGTCAAATAGAAAATGAACCAAGAAGTTCATTGGTAAACTTAATTAATAGCAAGATGAATAAATTGCAACGAACTTTCAAGGAACAAGTACTAATTATAATACTACTTACGGCTACTATAGCATCTTTTGCCCAAACCAATCCAAAATACATAAAAACGATTAGTGGTAAGCCAATAAAGGTATCGCAACTGGATGGTCAAATAAAAACGATAATGGATTCTATCGGTATGCCAGGTCTTTCGCTCGCCATTATCAATGATTCAGAAATAGTATACCACAATGTTTTTGGAGTATCGAGTACAAAGACTAAGGTCCTAGTTACGGAGGAGAGTATTTTTGAGGCCGCTTCCCTATCGAAACCACTTTTCTCCTATTTCGTAATGAAGCAAGTAGAGAAAGGTATCTTGGATCTGGACAAACCTTTGTACCAGTATTTGCCCTTTCCTGAAATAGAAGAAGACGAAAGATATAAAACAATGACCGCTAGGATGGTGCTATCCCATACGTCGGGTCTTCCGAACTGGAGATATCTTGATAACGAAGAAGGAGAGTTGAAACTGAAGTTCGCTCCAGGTAGCGAGTTTAACTATTCTGGAGAGGGATATCAATATTTGGCCGAAGTAGTAGCGAAAATTAACGGAACGGACTATAATGGTCTCGATGAGATTTTTGAAAATGAAGTAACGGAACAACTAAGGCCGAAAACAATGTATTATCTGTTGAACGATAAAATAAAAAAACATAAAGTCTACGGACATGACGAGAACGGCCCTACCGATAACACGCAATATGATGGAACAAGATTTGGTGCTGCCTATAGCTTGCATACCGAGGCCGTTTCATATGCCAAATTTATCGTTGCCATGCTTAAGCGGGAAGGCCTTAGTGAAAGTTTATTTGATGACATGCTCAAAGAGCAAGTCCACTTTAAGGACGATAACCCCTTGAAATTGCAAACAGGGCAAACCGGATGGGGCCTTGGCTTCGCTCAAAGGATTACCCCTAACGGAACGATACATTTACATACCGGCAACAATCATGATTTTCAGGCCTATGCCATGTTCATACCTAAAATCAATTACGGAATAGTTTTTATGACGAATTCGGATAAATCAATTCCGTTTATAATGAAAATAGGAAACTTGATAGAAAAACAATTTTAATATAAAAGTATGGAATCAACACTAGATATGTTTATGGGTTTGGGTTTGTTAACATGCATCGTCTCAATCGTCTTTATTATTGCTAGGTATAAATATCTCATCAAAAAGGCGATGATTGATAGAGGGCTTACCAACGAGCCCTCCAATGGAAAACTGCGTTATCTCGACATAGCAAGTATAGTACTGAGTTTAGGAATCGGGTTAATTGTATCATCCTTTTTTACCACAATGGATTTGTCCGAAGACACGATGGATATGCTCATTTGGGGGACGATACTAATATTTGGAGCGATCGGTTTAGTCGCAGCACACTTCCTAAGAAGAAAGCTTGGGTCTTGAAATATCAAATAACGATACCTTTTTAATCAATAGGATAAAAGAAGGAGATACTACTGCTTTTAGACAACTTGTCGAAAAGTATAAAGACGTGTCCCTTTCCTTAGCTTGTTCAATACTGAAAGACGAGAATAAAGCAGAGGATGCTTTGCAGGATGCTTTTATAAAGGTGTTTGAAAAAATAAACACTTTTCATTTCAAAGCGGCATTCTCCACTTGGTTATACCGTATTGTGATAAATACAAGTTATAACGAACTGAAAAAACATAAAAGCCACACCAATCTTTCTCAAGTAAGTATAGAAGATTCTGGAGGGAACGACGCACTAAACATTTTTAAAGCTAAGAACCAAAAAAAAATTATTCATATAGCTCTTAAGCGAATTCGAACTGACGAAGCATTAATCCTTAGGTTGTTCTATCTATGTGATTTGAAAATTAAGGAAATCGAAAAAATAACAGGATTTAAGAGCTCCAAAATAAAAGTTGATCTTCATAGGGGAAGGAACAATTTGAAACATGAGCTCACAAAAATATTAGGTAAAGAAATAAATGATTTATTATGAACGAGGAGAAAGCCAGAGATTTACTGCAAAAGAGTATTATTAAAACCTCAGATGATTTTACGGACAAATTGATGAGGCGTCTTGAAGTTGAAAAGGTGGAGAAAAAACCTTTTTCTTGGAGTTTTACACCAACATTTTTAGTACTGGCCTTAGCAATCTTAGCGATAAGTTTTACTTCTTACAAATTTCTAAAATCGGGAGTTAATCTATTCGATTTAGGTAGAATTCCAATTTTTACGATAGGTGCTGTTTTGTTTTTTCTTGCTTTAAATCACATTTTAAAACTGAATGAGATTTATAGCCTTCACAAGAACAATGCGTAGTTATTACCAGATAGAATCAGGAACGTGGATTAATATAGAAAACCAAAGAAAATTAAGGGATTAGAATTCCTGATAATTAAATAAGGTTAAGTGGTATAGAATGGAAAGTTGGAACTCTGATTTTCAAAAATAGAAAAGTTGTATTGCAAACCTTTAATATCAATCAATGCTAAAATTAACGAATATGAAATTTTTCAAGATAGTATTACTTACAATGGCATCCATTCAAATAGGGTTTGCTCAAAACATAGATGCCCAGGAATCAAGTAACTCTATGAGCGAATTAGAATCAACATTTCTAATACAAAATGCAAATATTATTAACGTGGAGAACGGGCAAATGCTTTCTGACCATTCTATTCTAGTTTCTGATGGAAAAATAAAATCCATTTCACCAACTAAAGAACTTAACAGTATTAATTTTTCTGAGATTATCGATGCTAAAGGTAGTTTTGTTATTCCCGGATTATGGGATATGCATGCGCATTTGCGTGGCAACAATCTACCTTCTGAGATAATTACTGATTGGATGATGCCTCTTTTTATGGCCAATGGTGTGACGGGAATCCGAGATATGACGTCAAGCTGTGAGACCGACGATCAAGGACCGGTTTGTTTGGCACAAATGCGTGAATGGCAAAAAGAGATAGAGGCGGGTACTTTGGATGGACCACGGTTTTTGTCCTTAAGTAGTTTCCAACTTAATTCACCAAGAGAACGTGACTACACAAAACAAGAAATTAAACTAATGGTTGAAACGTTCGATGAACGAAATATAGACCTCATAAAAGTGTATACTGACTTATCACCTAAAGCGTATAAACGGGTCACGCATGAAGCCAAAAAACACAATATTCCAGTAGGCGGTCATATTCCACTTAGAATGACGATTTCTAGAGCATCCACAAAAGGACTTAGAAGTCTTGAGCATGCAAGGGACTTTCTTTTTGATTGTTTTCCGGATTCTAAGTCTTTCCGAAAATTAGCAAAATCACAAGACCCTCCTATTGATGTAATGCACGCCATGGTTGACCAATTTGAAGAAAAGAAATCTCAGAAAATATTTCAAGTTATGATTAGAAACAAGACGTGGTATGTCCCAACACACCTAACACGAAGAATGGAAGCCTTTGCTGACAACTTTGAGTTTCTAAATGATGATAGAAATCAATACATCCCTACAATGCTGTTGAATTCATGGAAGAATGATGCTAAACATGTTGTAGCAATAGATTCTACAAAACATGGCAGAGATGCCTATATGAAATTCTACCGCAAAGGATTGGAAATAACAGGTAAGGCCCATAAAGCAGGGGTTAGAATAGTCGTTGGCACTGATGGAGGGGACAGTTTTGTACATCCGGGATTTAGTGTTCATGATGAATTAAAGGAACTCGTCAAAGCGGGTTTGACCCCGCTCGAAGCAATTCAAGCTGCAACGCTGCATTCAGCCGAGTTCTTAAACCTTCAAAAATCATTTGGTTCAATTGAGGTAGGCAAAAATGCCGATTTTATATTATTACAACAGAATCCATTGGCTGATATTGAAAACACTCAAAATATGAAGGCGGTCATCTATAGAGGGGAGTATTTTAATAGTGACAAACTAAATTCTTGGTTGGATAAAGCAAGAAATTTTAAATTATAAAATGATTGAAAAGGCTCTAGTTTGAGATTTTGTTTTACCAAAAATTAACTGGTAAAATCTCAATTATTGGACAGTTCCATAAAACGAACGTTTCTTAGGATTTCCCCCTTCTCAGCTCTACTAACTGGGACGAGAAGCAATCAACTCAAAACCCTCCAATTGAGTTAAATGGTTTTTAATAAGTCTTCTGGCTAGGGTTTCGTCATCGAAAATTACACCTTTGTACTTCATTTCTGTAATAGTCTTAAGGTCACATCACAACTATCCTCTTTATCACTGATTGTTAATTCCTGCGAATCCAGATTTGATAATTCCAATTGCTGTTTAAAGTTCTTCAGAAATGTTCTTTATTTTAAGACTTTCTTTCAATATGGGTATTAGGCTTTGAGTTGGTTTTTGAAAATAGACTATCCGTAGACTAAAAAACCCCATTCGTCTACTTTTTCAAAAATTATTAGTGTATAACTATAGCTTTAGAAAAAGTTAAAAAATGAATGATGGGTAAAATTTTAAAGGTGATCCAAAAATTGAAAATGATAGATGGGCATCATTCGATAGCTATGAACACAGAAAAAATATTCGGAATCTATCTAGTAATAATTGCGTTTATAACTCTAACCAATTATACAGCCATAGCTCAAGATAGAATTGCCGAAATACACAATTTAGTTACCTATACGCAAGAAAACGGTATGTTCAATGGTAACATCCTAATCGCAGAAGATGGACAAATCAATTATCACAAATCATTAGGAATAGTTGATTTTGCAAATGGTTCGCCATTAACCAAGAATAAAGCTTTTTGTTTGGGCTCAATAACCAAGCAGTTTACGGCTATGGGAATAATGATATTGCAGCACGAAGGTAAATTGAGATATTCTGACAAATTAGAACAGTACTTTCCCGAATTTCCAAAGTATCTTCATCAAATAAGCATAAAAAACCTTATGCAACACACTTCTGGATTAAAAAGAACACATTTTGAGAACCACGACCAATTAAAAAACCAAGAAGTATATGAAAACCTAATACAATCCGCTTCAGATAAACTCTTGTTTGAACCTGGAACTGATTTAAGTTACAGTAACACAGGTTTTATAATACTTGCAATGCTTGTTGAAAAAATATCGGGAGTTACATATGAGCAGTTTCTAACGAACAATATTTTTAAACCTTTAGGAATGACCCATTCCTTTGTTTTCACCGAAGACGATAGAGGACGCAAAGATATTGCAGTTGGCTATGATGGTTTCGGTAATAAGGCTGACTACACCGTACTAACCTATGGGAGTGCTGGAATTTATTCCACAACCGAAGATTTATTTAGATGGTATCAATCCCAAACAACCGATCAAATTATCCCATTTCAAAGTAAAAATAAGGCCTTTGAACCAGCGCTATCCAATTCTGGGAAACTCCTCGACCATATTATAAGAGATGACACTTGGAGCTACGGATTTGGGCAATTTATTTATCGAGGTCATTTAAAAGGTGCAATTGGCCACGCTGGTGCATTCGGCGGTTTCTTCAATATTATGATTAAAGACTTAATCAACAATCGGGATGTTATAGTACTAACCAATAATGGCAGATTATTAGACATTTTTGCATTTGGTGCTGCAATCCAAAACATTTTACGTGAACAACCATACGAATTGCCCAAAATTTCAATTGATTTGGCAATAAGGGAAAAAGCCTATGAGAATATAGACGAGGGAATTGAATATTATCATAAACTAAAAAGAGAAAGCCCCGATAAATATAAATTCAACAATCAATGGGAGCTGAATCGACTTGGATATGCCCTTATGGGAGATAATAGAGCAAACGACGCTATTAAGATTTTCAAACTTTTAATTTCCGAATTTCCAGACAAAGTTAATCCATACGACAGTTTAGGAGAGGCATATTTTAAAGATAAACAGTACAAGCTATCTCTTAAAAGCTATCAAAAAGCATTGAATATGAATCCAAATTATGATGATGCACCACACGCCAAAAGAATGATTGAGAAAATCATAAACATTGTGGGGAAATAACATACTACCACAACGGCTATAAGTAATGCGAGAGGACGACGATGCTTGCCCAATGATTTGGGGGTGTCTGCGAGGTCGCCAAATTTTTAAATTTGGTTTTTAGACGAAAAAAGGTGAAAACAAAACATAAAAATTCGGCTTGTGCTTGGCGGAAAGGCCGGTGCCTTTTTGCCCCAATACTACTTACAACCCAAACGTTCAAATCTTGATTTGTGAATTTGTCCTGTAAAACTAACGTTTCTTGGGACTTTACCTTAAACCAGTATAGTGTTTTTATTCCCAGGTTTTTCTAGACTTAAAAGAATCACCCTCAAAAGTTCAATTCTCCAAACCTATCCCTAAACTTTCAAAAGGTTCACTTAAAGGTCATTTTCAGCAACCATTGTGGGTCGTTTTTCCGAGCCATAAAATCGCATCCCAGGTTTCACTATTTCGAACTAATGAGTTCATATAGTTTTAAAATTGTCTCGTCAGGTAAATCTCTAAGCGTCTCGATATGTTCGGTGCTTGTTTCCCAGAAAATCTTAGGTTCTCTAGCTGAATTAAAAATATTTCTACCCCTACTTAATGGCACGGCTCTGTCTTTGTTGCTGTGTATTATTAGTTTGGGAGTATTATCAATATCAGCAATATCTCTTACCGCAACATAATTCTGATTATACTCTTCTGCATTTTTTATAAACATCGATTCGAACAACCCATTAAAATTATCAACGATAAAACTATGTGCAGATTCCAATGATCCATCAAGAATTAGGGCATCTACGTCATCCTGATTGTCTTTAGTCAACTTAACTGCTAATTGACCTCCTAAGGACATACCGTAAACCATAGTTTTAATACTATCATCTTCCGTTTTATTTAAAAAGTCATGAAATGCCACTTCGGTATCTCTTGCTATTCCCCTATAATTTGGAACACCGTTTGATTTGCCAAAACCTCTCCAATCAGCAGAGTATATCTTAAACCCATTGTTGACCAAAGGTTTGATTAATTCTTTACTGACACTTGTATTCCCGCTATTTCCACGAATCAAAAAAATATTGGCTTTAGGTTCTATTTTTGGATTAAATACATAGGTGTGAATCTTAATCGAATCTTCCACGGTGAGTATGTTTTCAGAATAATTCAAATCATCCATAATTTGAACCTCCTTAACAGGCCTATAGAAAAGTTTGGATTCATCATTATTTATTAATGCTTTTACATAAGGGTCAGATTGATAAATAAAAAGACCATAAGCAGTTATTCCTAAAAATAAAATCACAAACCCCCATCCGATAATTTTGATGATTTTTTTCATTGTCATTTAGGTATTGGCGTTATAAGTTTTTAACAAACTGTATTCAGTTAGAGCAGAAAAACGGCCATATAATTAACTAAATAAATAATTATATGGCGGTGTTCCTAAATTTTGGGATGGTTGGGAACCATTTGGGATAAAGGGGATTGGACGAACGATATTAAATTCCCATTTTGCCTATTGCAACCTCAAACTCTAAGGCTTTTTGTCGTGATACAGGAATAAAGTCACCATAGTTTTTTAAAAGAATCTTATAGCCTCTAGAGTTTCCATTAATAGTCGTCACTTGTTGAATATTTACTATATAAGATCTGTGGCAAAAAATGAACACTTCAAGATGCTCCAAATCTTTGAAAAGAGATTTTAAGGTGCTTCTTAGTAGGATGCGTTTGACACGTTGGTCTGACAAAAAATAGACTTCAACATAATTATGCGCACCTTTCAAGAATAGAATATCACTAATCGTAAGCTCCACATCTTCGCTTTCATCGTTAGACTTCAGCTTGACGGTAACTTCCGGATTCTTTATCACAAGACTGTCAAACCGCTTTTTAATCAAAAGCATATTAAGGTATTTAGCCTTTTGTAAATACTCTTTCAGTACAATATCTCGTTTTATATATATTGATAATGGAATTGTAAAAAATTGGAGACCAACAAACAGGGTACTTATTCTTTTGATTGTATTTTCCAAATAGAGACCTTCAGGAATATTCCATATCCATAACAGCAGAACATAACAAAATGCTATTCCGGAAATCATTTCCAGTACCATCCAAAATATCTCTTTGCCTACAGTCCAATTCCTTTCTGAAAACTGACCTTTTAAAAAAAGGGGAATCATTAGTCTAAATAGAATCTGACTGCTAAAAACCATGAACAGTATGATAAATGCCAAGGAACTCGCTTTTTGATCGGGTTGTGAAAAAATAGATCCGGTACAAAGGACAAAAAGGAAGGTTAGACTGCATAATATCAAAGAAATATACAAGGCCTTTTTGTACTCTACAAAAAAAGGGAAATCCTGATGTAAAAAGTTAATCATATCAAACTCTGAAGATTTTGTAAATTATTGCTTTATATATAAAGCACAAAGATTAATGGGATGGTTGGGATAATTTAGGGACAAAAGGGACTATACTTATTATTTTCTCCTAAAAATCAGATTGATTCGTTGAGATGGTTCCTTAAACGAACGATTCTCTGCACTAAACTCAGGTTCCTCTTAGTTGAAATAAACCCATTTATATCTACGGGGCTCTAGTTTATTTATTCCCACCGATATCTAAACTTTTAAAAACCTAGAAGGTATTTATTATAGCCGGTTGTTCTTTTGGATTCCTAGGTTTCAATTCATATAATAATAGCTAAAACATAAGTACTTGTAACTTCCTATTTTTTAGTCAGTCTTTATGTAGAGTCCAATACCCTAAAATACAGAAATGAAAATAATATTAAGTTCAATTGTCCTGCTGATTACTTTTTGTAATATCTCAAATCAAGGTAAGCAATCAATCAAATCAGCCGATGAAAACGATAAATATGAAGTCCAAAATGTTCTGATCAAAACACGGGATGGAGGGACGATTTCAGCAATTGTAGTAAAGGATAAAGGAGTAACTGCATCACAGCCCGTAATTCTTCAATATACCATATATGCCAGGGCTAATGATATCGAGTCCTTGAAAGAGTCGGTGGATAAGGGATATATCGGTGTGATGGCATACTCACGTGGAAAACACTATAGCCCAGATGAAATATGGCCTTATGAAAATGATGCCAATGATTCATATGATGTGATAGACTGGATAAGCAAACAAAAGTGGTCCGATGGAACTGTTGGAATGTTCGGTGGCAGTTATAATGGTTTCACACAATGGGCCGCAACTAAAAAATTGCATCCTGCCCTTAAAACTATTGTGCCTTACGTGGCCAATAGGCCAGGAATGGGTTTGCCGATGGAAAACAACATTTTCATCAACCCCAACTACGAATGGGTGTTTTATGTTGGGAACAACAGGTATCTGGATACGATAGCAGGGAATGACAGACAGCGTTCCAGAGAAATGCAAAACAAATGGTGGGAAACTGGAGTTGCCTATAAGATGATGGATAGCATTGATCAAAGACCGAACAAGTGGTTTCAACGATGGATCAGCCACCCATCATTTGATGGCTATTGGCAAAAAATGGCACCCTATGAAAAAGATTTCGCCCAAATCGATATTCCGGTTCTTACCATTGACGGATATTACAACGATTCGCAAAATTCTAGTTTATATTACTTGAGAGAACATTATAAGCACAATCCTGATGCTGAGCACTATTTGATTATTGGGCCGTACGGCCATTTTGGAGCCCAAAGGGGAGGTTTCCCAAAAGTCAATGGTTATGAAGTGGATCAAGAAGCGCTAATAAATACCAATGAAATTACGTATCAATGGTTCGATTATATTTTTAAGGAAGGAGTCAAACCAAAAATACTCAAGGACAAAATCAACTATCAAGTAATGGGGGCGAACGAATGGCGAAGTGCTCCCGCTATCGAAAAAGTTAATAATGATTATCTCAAATTGTACTTAGTAGATGAACGATCGGAAGGGTTATATTCCCTAAAACCGGAAAAACCGGTAGGAGAAAAGTATCTAGGTCAAGAAGTTGACTTTTCCGATAGGGATAATTGGCATAATCTTAATTATTATCCCGACCCTATAATACTGGAGGAACTCAATACTAGGCGGGGAATTTTTTTTGTAAGCGACCCTATGCAGAAATCCATTTTGGTAAATGGTTCATTTGAAGGCGAAATAATGGCTAGTATCAATAAAAAAGATATGGATGTAGGAATCACACTATTTGAATTAACACCGAGCGGGGAATATTTTCATTTGTCATATATCATCTTCCGTGCCAGCTATGCACAAGACATATCGAAAAGAAACTTATTAAACCCCCATGTCAAGGAGACTATCCCATTTGCAAATACTCACTTCGTGAGCAAACGATTGGAAAAGGGCAGCCGTTTGGTTCTAGCTTTAGATGTCAACAAGAATCCATTCTCCCAATTAAATTATGGCACAGGCAAGGATCCAAGTGAGGAAACAATTGCGGATGGTAAAGAGCTCTTAGAAATTAAATGGTACAATGATAGTTATGTCCGGATTCCTATCTGGAAAGAATGAGTTATGGATATCAATTCTCATTAAAATTTAAGTTCTGAAAAGCGCTTTAAAGTTCAAATAAACCCAATTTTTATTGTGCAAGCTATTGATATTTAATCCCACCATTTAATAGACTTTAACAGATCAACCTCAAAAGTTCAATTCTCCATACGTTTCTATGAACTTTGACAAAGCTCATAGAAAGGCCATTTTTAACAATGTTATTGGGTCACATAATTGCACTCTTTACATTAAGCCTTTCGGAGTTAATTTCAATATCCTAGTTTAACTCTCTAAAATCTATTTCAAATAAAAAGCACTCTTTACAAAATCCGCTTTATGTAAACAGTTGTAATTCTTTTCGGCCATAGTCCCAATCTTACCGAAAAACTTTGCGCGTGGTTCCTGTCCCGATTTTATAGCGTCCGGAAAGGTAAGCGTTCAATAAAATTGGGACAGGGCGCATCCTCTTATGCTTTTGGCAATTGTTAAATATTGTTTGTAGCTTTAATTACGGCAGTAACTGTGATTCGAAAATGTATATGAGAAATTTACTTTTTCTTGTTTCCTTCTTTTTAGGTAGTCAAGGGTATGCATGCATTTGTATGCCTGTTAGGATTTTGCAACGAGCTACGGAAGCCGACTTTATTGCGACAGCCAAAATTTTGGAGGTTACGAGAGACGAGGCAAACGATAGATATCATTCCGTTAAGATTGAGATAATCGATATTTATAAGGGAAGAAGGGTCGATGAATTAAAGGCCGACTTTGGCACAGGTAGTTGCGCCATGTACACGCCGGAGAATACCAGTTGGTTAATTTTTGCTTGGAAAAATGGCAATGGAGATTTAAGTTTCGGGTATTGTGCCGGAGCAGAACAACTGGATAAAGTGCATAAATCGAGTAGACATACCGCAGAACAATTGGAAAAGGCGCAAACCAACTATAGGAGATCTATAAGGAAAAAACTTGAGCTGCTGTTATATTTGAAGAAGCGTAACTTTCAATTAAAAAACAAGTATGGACTAAAAACGTATTTCTTAAACGACTGTATTAGGGATATACGGGGATATCAAATTGAATCGAGGCCCTTCGCATTCTATGAGTTGGAAATAGATACCAGTTTGGCCGTTACCAACATAAAAGCCTTAAAGCAGTTCGGGGTTAACGAATTGGATTCGAAGGTTCTAAATTGCGTTAAAAATGACCTAGTTCTTCAAGCAAGAAAGAACGAGAAATCTATACCGAAGCCTACAAAAATTATACTTGGCCTATTTTACTATGAAGGTAATGATAGGTACAAAAGTTTTATAAGTCAAAATATACATTAAGATAGTTTAATCAAAATGGAGGCATTAGATTACAATCTATTTTCTAGTTAGAAGCCTATCCAGACGAAGTAGCCCTTTATTTCCTAAAAGGTACGAAGTTCAAGATGTGTCATTGTCATGACAATCTTGCTTTTTCTCCCGAAGGTCGCAAAAGAAAAAACACCCAATTGGCTACAACTGTATTTCTGGATTGAAGAAAGCGAGCGAAACGAAGTTTCGTGCTGCAAGTCCAAAATCCTTACCTAACTAACCCTATAAAGTGCATGGTTTTTAATGATGTTTATTATAATTTTTTTCAATATTCTCAATGGGTTCTAGTTCATTTACTGTAAAAAATAGAAAAACTCAACTTTTTATGAAAGAGCGTGGGTAGGATAAAATCTTTAGAAATCACTATTTCTTCTAGTTCAAACTTAACCGAAGAGTGTCTTTTTCAGCACACTTTTTCAACCTTTACGGAGGTTGCAGACCAATTTTCAGCAATTTACACTTGTGTTTCCCGGTTTTCCCTTTTCGGGTAAAAGTCAACAAATATTACTCCTTCAAGTATAAAATCTGATGGATAGAAGGAAGTTTGCGTCAAACTTTTTCAATGTTTATGGGGTTTGACGGCGTTTTTACAGCAACCTTTTGCCATCTTTAAGGTTTATGTCAAACCGCTTAACGGCCCAAATCACTAGGTTTTACGGAGAAAATCAGACAACACAACGCCGCGTTAGCGCGTTGTCCTCTTGCTATACATTTTTTTCCACTCCATTCCAAAAAACGTATACCCTTAAGGGCCATCTCAAAGTTTGCAAAAAGTATCGTGAGCCCTATGGTCTTTGTGTTTGACGCTATTCTGTCGGAACCGCTACAAAAAGACCACAGAATCCGAGCGCAGTTAAGATAATGGTAAGATTCGGGTGGTATGCAGGTTATAGATATGCCATTACAGAACTAAGAGACTTCAATAAACTTAATCCAGTTTGGGAATAGCTGTATTTGGACTACGATGTGTAATTGAACCCTTAAAGACTACTTTTCGTCGAATTCTGAACCTATCAGAAAAAAAACCTAATTTTTCTAAGGTTTTTATATGATCTGTAAATCTTGGAATCCTCTATATTGTGGGCCAGTTTTCGTTAAAAAAAGCTGTATAATTTTCTGACATATCAAAACCATATAAGAAGCTAGATCATAACTTCAGGGATATTAACCTTTAATATCTTAATTATGAAAAAGCTGATTTTAATTGCCGTCACCATGGTATCGACTTTGGGTTTCTTTTCGTGCGAACCGGAGAGTGCGGCTGAAACGGACAATGTTTATGCAATCGATAGGGACAAAGTCGAAACCCCGGGCAACAAGGGCTAGTAGATTATTTTTAGGGGCGGTCTTTCTCACAGGTTTTATCGCCCCTTTTATTCACATACCTTTCAACAATTTAGGTGTGGAAGGAGTTTTTGGATTTAGGACGATGGAAGGTTTCCTATTTGCTGTCGGATTTCCAATTTTCGTTATTATCCTTTCATTTCTTCTATACTATGCTAAAAACTTCATGCCAAAAAAGTTGGCAAAAAGCTTCGCAGTGTTCGCATTGCTAACTGCGTTTATTGGATTCTACTTTCTGCTATGGTCTATTAATCCATTTGACGATAAGGATTTTCACCCTTCCTTATATTATGGGGCCATGATCTTGATATCAGGGTTTTTCTCGTACTTTATTAAGCTTCCTGATTTAATTTCAGTATCCGCTTTGAAGGACAAAATCAAATATATCATGAACCTGATGATTGTTGATGCCGTAAAGAAAGGTCACGTAAAGGACGAGGACCGCTATGAAGAGGAAATTGTTTTTCCCGCTTTAGACAAATTGGATGAAAAATAGAAAAGAACAGGTCGAGAGGTTGAGTAAACAAGGGTATCTTGACGAACCCGCAATTGCCAAGCTAAGGAAACGTCTTAAAGAGAAGCTTCGAAAAGACCAAAATGAACAGGCGGAACAGATAAACGAATTGAAGCAGGAACTTCAAAAAATCAAGTTATTAATAGGTTATTGAGATTCCGATAGTTTCGCTATGGTTTTTTTGATTTGTGTAATCTCATGTTTGAGCAGCTCAATTTCATCGAAACCAAGGACGTTCTTTGACAACATCTTGAATTCCTCCAACTTGAAATAGTCCTCTTTGTGCCGCTGGATAAAGTCAATGATTTCGGTCGGGTGAATACGGTCGAGTAAAAGCTGAATTACGTACTCCCTAGGTTCCGGCATTTTCTCGGCATTCTTTCCTATTGAGGGATTCAATAGCTCTAAGATACTCTGGATTTTATACTTACGCTCCGCTTCCTCTCCAAATATGATATCCAAGAGCTTTTTCTTAGAATCCGGTATCGAGGTGTTTTCTTTTTCGTAATTGATTATCGTACCCTTGCTCACCCCGATACGCTGTGCCAATTCCGGTTGGGTAAAACCCAACGTTTTTCTCTTTTCCCTTAGTTCCTTACCCGTCATCCCTATCAGTTTGTCTAAAATTCCTACAAATACTTGTTTCTTTCAGAAAAAAGCCTAATTTTGATATAAAATAGCACTATAAAAGTACAAAAAATAGCTATTTGTTTTACCTTACTGAACAAATATATAAAAATGAGCCAATATTTTGCCCAAGAAGACCTTTTATTGTTGAAAGGTAAATACGCATCCCTCGCAAGAAAATATCAAAGTACCACCACCTATGTCAAAATGATCGCCGAGGGAAAAAGGCAACTGAACACCCGACTGGCCAAAAGAATATACAAGGACATCCAAGAATGCATAAACCTATTTACCCCACTATCCGAGGAGGAGCTACAAAATTTAAAAGGAAAATGACTTCACTTACCCCAAAATGTGATAAGGTGCACAGCTTTGCTAAAATGATAAAGGTGTATAGCATTTCGGAAAAGACCGTGAATTTTTATATGGACGGTGAAGGGCAGATACATTGGTCGTACGACGGGAATGGTCTAGCTCCGCTCAAGGCTTTGCCGCAGAAACTACAAATACCTTTCCTTATAAAATTTATACACGACCATTCTCTTTCGGAAAAACTAAAATTTATAGAGGATCCCTTGATATCCATTGAAATGTACATCAAGGCGGATTTTCTAAGAAATGGCACTATGGAGATGGAAAGCTGAATCTTACTAATGACCAAATGCCATGATGGTAGATGAATTTAAAAACCCTTAAACCCAATACATATGAGAACACTATTACTATCGGTATTGTCGATGGTCCTCTTCTTGCCTGCCCTCTGGGCACAGGCACCGCAGGACTATTTAAAAGAGATCGCCCCGCAGGTCGAGGCCATCGTCCTTGAAGCTGCCCCGGACCAGAAAAAGGCCAAGCAACTCTTCAGGACGGTGAAGGCCCATGCGGAGAACGGCGATGCCGATGCCGCCTGCGACCTGGGCATC
>CANLQD010000008.1 GCA_947493175.1 uncultured Flavobacteriaceae bacterium
GATGTGGAATGGGTTACCGTAACGCCCGGAAGCGGCTCTACCGAAGTGGTAGACGGCACTACCCTCACGGGGGTAGGGACTGCAACCGATCCTTTCAAAATTGAACCTTCCCCTACTGCTGGACAGTTTTTGACAACAAATGCTACTGGCGATGTGGAATGGGTTACCGTAACGCCCGGAAGCGGCTCTACCGAAGTGGTAGACGGCACTACCCTCACGGGGGTAGGAACTGCAACCGATCCTTTCAAAATTGAACCTTCCCCTACTGCTGGACAGTTTTTGACGACAAATGCTACTGGCGATGTGGAATGGGTTACCGTAACGCCCGGTGGTGGTACTACGGAATTCGCGGATCAAGTGACCATTATAGGCGATGGCCAGGCAGGAAACGTATTCCGGGTTGCCGATGGAGGAATAACCACTGCTCAAATTGCCGATGGCACCATTGAAACAGCTGATATCGCAGATGCAACCATACTGGCGGAGGACCTCGACCAAATGGGCGCTACGGTTGATCAAGTACTCAAATGGGACGGTACGGGTTGGACTCCAGCTGACGATGCCGACGGTATACCCCAGTTAACGGACGGAACTATTTTAATAGGGGATGCGACCAACGTGCCTCAAGAACAAGTGGTAAGTGGGGATGCGATCCTGACTAATTTGGGCGTGCTTACCCTGACGGACGACTCGGTCAATGCAACCAACTTAAATCAGGACGTTGTGGGAACGGGTATACTTCAAAATGCTGCGGGTGCCCTTGAAGTAGACCCGACGGCCATCACCGGGGATTCCGATATATCCTCTACCGATCTTGTTGTCGGGGGCGCAGCAAATGCACTGCTTGAAAACGTGACATTGGAACTGGCACCGGACGAAGTCAATGCGGCCAACCTAAACGCTGATGTAGCGGGCAACGGACTCTTACAAAACGCTGCGGGTGCCCTTGAAATCGACCCGACGGCCATCACCGGGGATTCCGATATATCCTCTACCGATCTTGTTGTCGGGGGCGCGGCCAACGCATTGCTCGGGAACGTTACCCTGGAACTGGCACCGGACGAGGTCGACGCGGCCAACCTAAACGCGGATGTAGCGGGAAACGGACTCTTACAGAACGCTGCGGGTGCCCTTGAAGTAGACCCGACGGCCATCACGGGGGATTCCGATATATCCTCTACCGATCTCACTGTGGGTGGTGATACCAATGCCCTGTTGGGATCTGTTACGCTGGAGCTTGCGGCCAATTCTGTTGCCACCACTGAAATCGCCGATGGTCAAGTGCAAACCGTAGATATTGCCGACGATAATGTTACAGTTGCTAAAATCGATGCAGGAGCCGACGGTCAGGTACTTACCACCAATGGAACCGATGTTGTTTGGGCAGCTACTACTAATATCGATTTGGGCAGCAACAACCTTCAGCAAACGGCATCTGATAGAACGTACGATTTAAACGGGGGGAATCTAAGATTCATAAACGGCGGAAATATTGGTATCGGGGCACTTCCAGGATTACCCCAAAACCAATTAGATGTAAATGGTTCCATCAGATCACGAAGTGGTTTTTCGGCAACTGAGGGAAGTGTGGGCAACCCGGGTTATGGTTTTTACACAGATGGAGATACCGATACAGGTATGTTCAGAGCAGCAGCTGATCAGTTGGCATTTACCACGGGAGGAACAGAGGCGATGAGAGTTGTGGCCAATCAAAATGTTGGCATAGGACTTGACACACCTTTGGAAAGACTACATGTTGCAGGCAATATTAGGACAGATGGCAACTTTATTTCGGCAAACACCACCATTGTAGTACCCGATTACGTATTTGAAAAATACTTCGATGGTTACTCCAATTTGAACACATCGTATCAATTTAAAACCTTAAACCAAATAGAAGACTTCATAAAAGCAAACAAGCATCTTCCGGGCATACAATCTGCAGGTGACACCAAAACAAAGGGTTTTTGGAATTTAACCGAATCAAACCTCCAAAATCTGGAAAAAATTGAAGAGCTCTATTTACACACCATCGAACAACAAAAACAAATCGAATATCTCAAATCGAAAAACGTAGACCTTGAAAACGAAATTGATTCGCTCGAGGCGCGTCTTGCTCGAATCGAGACCTTACTAAGCAAGCACAGAAAATAGGACATTATGAAAATGGCAAAATATTCCGTAAACATCTTAGGGTTTGTTTTATTTCTATCAATTTCAATCCACGGCCAAACCGCCCTGCACAACGCAGGCAATCTCCGTATTCATGAAAACGGTCAAATGGGCTTTCATACCGATCTGATCAACAATGGTATTTTTGATGAGAATCTGGGCTTGGCAGGTTTTTATAGTGAAAACACCCTTGATATCACCGGAGCCGTACCTGCCACTTTAAATGATGTAGAATTTGTGACTTCCATCGCCACGGTACTTCGTACTTCGCTAAACATTTCGAATAATGCCAACTTTATTACGGGAAATGTACTTACCCCCAGGGAAGAACCGGATGTGACTCTTAATTTTCTGGAAAATGGGTTTTATAATGGCGAAGGCGACATGAACAAAGTCGATGGCTATGCCAGTTTCACACAGCAGCAAAACATCGCTTTTCCGGTAGGCGATTTTGAACAGTTACGCCCCTTGCTTTTGGAATCACAGAGTATCAACCCCTTTGCAAAATGTGCCTATTTTTCTGAGGACCCCAACAACCCGACTACATTTGATACCGGTTTTGATACTGAAAACAAAACCCCGGGGCTAGGGGCCATTAGCACAAGAGAATTCTGGCGTTTGGAAGGTAACGTTCCCTCGACCATACAAATTAGTTGGAATGCCCAAAGCGATATCGCGGCCCTTACCGATGATATTACCACTATTGTTCCTGTCGGATGGAGCAAAACCGCAAATCAATGGGTATCGTTAGGAAACGCTGGTGGTATGGGAGACCTGACCGAAGGTTTTACCACATCTATTTCATTTATCCCCGATGAATATGAAATCATCACATTTGGTGGGGCCGGAGAGCCACTCGAGTTCCTAGATTTGGGAAATTACCTGGTGACCCCCAATGGTGACGGCCGCAATGATGTACTCGAGATTCCAGAGCTGGAACAATCGCCGAACAATACCGTGCGAATTTTTGACCGCTTTGGATTAAAAGTATTCGAAAAGGACAATTATACGAATGAATTCGATGGCTTTGCGACTACAGGCAGTTTCGTAATCAACAAAGAGGAAGGACTCCCCTCCGGGGTCTATTTTTACATCGCTACCTTACATGACCTCAATCTAGAATTTCAAGGGTTTCTATACCTCTCGGCTAGAAGGTAGCGCATAAAGACTTTAGATCGACAAAACGATACCAAAACCTTTAAATCCTACATTTTACGATACAAAAATTACTGTTTTATAAACTTTTTTAACACATATATACATACTTTTCTTACAGTTTCACAACAAAAATTGGTTTATCCTTTGGGTTATAGGTAGTATTGCCTTCATTAAATCCCAAATCCCCCGGAAATGAAACTAGTTATCACTTACCTATTGCTGCTGTGCGGTCTCCTCACTTACGGACAGGTCAAAATAGGGAACGATGTAAGTACTATTGACCCTTATTCTATTTTAGAACTTGAAAGCAGTTCAAAAGCCCTGGTACTTACTAGGGTTTCTAATGTTGAAATGGGTGCAATGGCCCCTTTGAACGGGGCTTTGGTTTACAATACAGATACGAACTGCATTCATTATTACAACGGTATCTCTTGGTTGAATCTGTGCAATACCAGCACTGACGGAAGTGAGCTTACCGACAATCGCAACGGCACCTTTACGTTTACCGATAGCCAAGGTATGGCCACCACCTTCTTTGGAGGCCCGGAGACAGTAACCCGTTTGACGGATAATTTGGATAATACGTATACGTACACGAACGAAGAGGGTATTGAAACGCTTTTGACGTTTAACAACACCGATACTCAAACCCTAAATACCAATGGAAATCCAGGGAATATAGCCATTGAAAATGGCAACAGTATTGACTTGAACGTAAATGATGCAGATGCCAGTGCCCAAAACGAACTGCAAAGCTTACAATTTAACAACCAAACAATTTCCCTAAGCCAAGATCCAGGTAATATCCTTATCGACCTTCGTACGTATGATTCGAACGAAATGGATGATTTCAGCGGAAGTTTTACCAATCTGACCAATGTACCTGTCAATTTGGACACCGACAGTACGGACGACTTCGATGGGGAATGGACCAGCTTGAACAACATCCCCGCAAACCTGGATACCGACAGTGCCGATGACTTCTCCGGGGCCTTTGCGGACCTAACCGGGGTACCCGCCAACCTGGATACCGATAGTACCGATGACTTCTCCGGGGCGTTTGCGGACCTCACCGGGGTACCCGCAAATCTCGACACGGATTCGACGGATGATTTTGATGGGGAATGGACCAGTTTAAAGGGAGTTCCTCTAGGATTTACCGATAACTTGGATAATGTAGAGGATGCAGATGCAGACCCTAATAACGAGTACAATACGGCCTTTCAAGTGGTAGGTACTAACTTGCGCATTACCGATAACGGTGGATTCTTACAGGTACCATTAACTTCGCTTGGATCTGACAACCAAAACCTAAGCCATACGGTATTGGTTCCCAACAGGCAGGTACGTATTGAAATAAACCATGGAAACAACACGACCATAAGTATTGAAGACGCAGATGCAGATGCATCTAACGAATTGCAGGAGTTGCAGTTTACCAGTGGTATTATCAGCCTTACGAATGATCCAGTGTCAACCGCAATTGATCTTAGCGGATATGACGCCGACGCCTCGGATGATTTTAGTGGAAGTTTTACTGACTTGACCGAGGTACCCACCAATCTAGATACGGACAGCACAGACGACTTCTCGGGTGCCTTTGAAGACCTTACCGGGATACCCACCAACCTTGATTTGGATGCATCAGATGATTTTGACGGGGAATGGACCAGCTTGAACAACATCCCCGCAAACCTGGATACGGACAGTACGGACGACTTCTCAGGGGCCTTTGCGGACCTCATCGGGGTACCCGCCAACCTTGACACGGATTCGACGGATGATTTCAGCGGAAGCTTTACGGACTTGACCAACGTGCCGGTCAATCTGGATACGGACAGCACGGACGACTTCTCCGGGGCCTTTGCGGACCTAACCGGGGTACCCGCCAACCTGGATACGGACGCAACCGACGACTTCGATGGGGAATGGGCCAGCTTGAACAACATCCCCGCAAACCTGGATACCGATAGCACGGACGATTTCAGCGGTAGCTTTACGGACCTGACCGACGTACCCGCCAACCTGGATACGGATTCGACGGATGATTTTAGCGGAAGCTTTACCGACCTGACCAATGTACCTGTCAATTTGGACACCGACAGTACGGACGACTTCGATGGGGAATGGACCAGCTTGAACAACATCCCCACAAACCTGGATACCGATAGCACGGACGATTTCAGCGGAAGTTTTACAGACCTGACCGACATGCCTGCAAATCTGGACACCGATAGTACCGATGACTTCTCCGGGGCGTTTGCAGATCTTAGCGGGGTACCCGCAAATCTCGACACGGATTCGACGGATGATTTCAGCGGTAGCTTCACGGATCTAACCGACGTGCCCGCTAATCTGGATACCGATAGTACGGACGACTTCTCCGGTGCCTTTGCGGACCTTACCGGGGTACCGGCAAATCTTGACGTGGATTCGACGGATGATTTCAGCGGAAGCTTTACCGACCTGACCAATGTACCTGTCAATTTGGATACGGACAGCACGGACGACTTCGATGGGGAATGGACCAGCTTGAACAACATCCCCACAAACCTGGATACCGATAGCACGGACGATTTCAGCGGTAGCTTTACCGACCTGACCAACGTACCCGCAAATCTGGATACCGATAGTACCGACGACTTCTCCGGGGCCTTTGCGGACCTCACCGGGGTACCGGCAAACCTTGACACGGATTCGACGGATGATTTTAGCGGAAGCTTTACCGACCTGACCAATGTACCTGTCAATTTGGACACCGACATTACGGACGATTTCAGTGGAAGTTTTTCGGACTTGACCGACGTACCTGCCAATCTGGATACGGACAACACCAACGAAATTCAAACATTGTCCATTAGCGGCAATCAACTATCAATTTCCGGAAGCGGAGGAAATTCTGTAACACTTCCCGCGAGTAGCGGTAGCACCAACTCCACGGCAATTTTTAGAACCACTACCGACTTAACCTTAAATGACAGTCATCATACCATTATCCTTGGTGGAGACCATACGATTACCCTACCTTCGGCTTCGGCAAATACCGGAAGAATCTACATAATTAAAAATATGGACAATCAAGATACCGACATAAGCGATTATATTGATGAAAAAGGCTCGGTTAAAGATGAAGTAAAGAAAGAAAACATCCTGTGGCTACAAAGTGACGGTACTGATTGGCACAAAATCGTCAAATAATTGATATGAAAGCTCAACTGAAGTTCCAAATAGTCTTGGTTTTTGAAATTGCCTTTCTATCATTCACAAGGGTGAATGCGCAGAATACATTTCACAACACAGGTAACCTAAAAGTGTTCCCCGAAGCGGAAATAGGATTCCATACAAACCTGATAAACGACGGTTCATTCGACGAAAACTTGGGCTTGGTAGGATTCTATAATGGGACTTCCCTTCAAATTTCAGGCGCCCTCAGCCCTGTATTTCACGATTTGGAAATAGCGGTCGAAAATGATGTTTTTATAGAAACCTCCATTGCTATTTCCAACTCATTAAACCTCATCTATGGGAATTTAACTGGGTCGAGAGACCGTGAGGATGTACATGTCAAACTCTTGGAAAATGCCTTTTATAACGGTGAAATGGATAATGCAAAGGTAGATGGACCCGTTGCAATAGAAGGCAAACAGGCATTCACTTTTCCAATCGGTTATGAGGATATTCTAAGGCCATTGGGTATTCGTTTCATAAATGAACCCTCCTTTGCGAAATGCGAATATTTTTTAGAAAATCCCAACAATCCAAAAAGTTTTGAGAATGGTTTTAATACTTCCAATAAGGATATGACATTGACCAAAATAACCGAGAAAGAATTTTGGGACTTCAAGACAACCGGATTGGGACAAATAAAGCTGACATGGAGCCCGCGAAGTACCTTGTCCAACTTTGTGTCGAACCTTGAAAATATTACGGTTGTTGGTTGGAACACCGACAAGCAACAATGGGATAATCTGGGAAATACTTCTTTTGAAGGCGGCTGGACAAAAGGGTCGGTAACCTCCGATGTGCTCGATACCGCTATGTACGAGATATACACCCTAGGAGGTACTTTTGGTTCGCAAGCAAATGCACCAGAAAATTACCTGCTAACTCCGAACGGGGATGGTGCCAACGACTATTTGCTTTTAGATAGTACAGAACGATCTCCCAACAATGAGATAAAAATTTTTAATAGATACGGTATCCTCGTTTTTGAAAAAACAGATTATAAAGATGAGTTTCAAGGCTTATCAAATAAAAA
This sequence comes from uncultured Flavobacteriaceae bacterium, assembly GCA_947493175.1. Classification (GTDB taxonomy): domain Bacteria; phylum Bacteroidota; class Bacteroidia; order Flavobacteriales; family Flavobacteriaceae; genus Pelagihabitans. Next base: position 7,589 of record CANLQD010000008.1, read on the forward strand.
AGTGGTAGGAAAAGGAGAAAAACTACCAAGCGGAATCTACTACTACATTATTAAACTAAAAGATCTTGGCACCGACCACCAAGGCTTCTTTTATTTGGCCAATTAAACCCCGGTTACATGAAAGTACCTTTTTATAACGCTATGTGGGGCGGCCATCTGCCACATTCTTCATCTACATCCAAGCTCTCACTGGCAAACACTCCCGATTTGAAGGCCGATGTGCAAATCACTTTCTATCTTTAAGTGTTCGTACCGGACTTAAAACTTTAGCTAGATAAAAGATGAATTTCATATTTGGCAACATTTTTGCCATATTTGGGTTATATATCTAATCAAAGTACGCAAACTAAACCTACGATATGCAAAGAAGATCGTTCTTACTAAAGGCAGGAGTTGCCGGTGTAGCACTTACCGTGCTACCACAAATGGCATTTTCACAAGAAACTGAATATTCTATCCTGGAATTAATGGGGAAAGAGGATATTGAGTTGTTTGGTAAGGGTATCAATCTACGAGCAGCGGCCCATGATGCTTTTGTAGAAATGAAAAAAGCAGCCTATGCAGATGGCATTGATATCAAAGTCGTATCGAGCTATCGTAATTTTGCACGTCAGGCAAATATCTGGGAACGAAAGTTTATACGCTTTACCGACGATGACGGTATGGAACCTTTGGCAGCGATTGATAAAATCATTGAATACTCGACCATCCCCGGTACTAGCAGACATCACTGGGGTACCGATATTGATATCGTAGACGGAAACAAAAAAGTAACCGGAGACGTATTGGTACCTTCAAAATTCGGCACGGGCGGCCCCTATGAAGACTTTAAGAAATGGATGGACGAACATTCCAAAAAGTTCGATTTCCATCTTGTGTATACCGACGATGCAAAAAGAAAGGGTTTTAAGTACGAGCCATGGCATTATAGCTTTGCCCCTTTATCAGTACCTATGTTGACCCAGTTTAGAAGAAAAAACATTCTCTTGTTGCTAGAGAAAGAGGATTTTTTAGGTAGTGAACATTTCACCAATGGGTTCCTCACCAACTACATTCGAGATAATATTTTGGATATCAATCCAGAACTTTTGTAAGTCTTTTGTATCTTAACCAGCCTATGAGCATCCTAAGTGAGTAGCTTAGGGATAAGCCCAAAAAGATATTTAAGGAAAAAAGTTTGTTTTCGATGCCTTCGTCCGCCGAAATGGCCACATGAAAGCAGGCAAGCCTTGTAACAATTAAATCTTGATTATCGGGTAATGAGAAGAAGTAGCTGGAAAATTCGAATTTTTATCGGTTTGGCTATTGTGGCATTTGCATTTATTAAAAAGTGCAGTCAGAAAGAAACCAATCCTTACACCCAACGTGTTCAGACCATTAATATGACTCCTGAACAGGAAATCGCTATCGGACTTCAATCTGCTCCCGAGATGGCACAACAACACGGTGGCCTGTACCCTGATGAACGTCTTCAGGCGTTTGTAGATGCCGTGGGAAACAAGTTGGTCAACAGCAGTATGGCCAGGGAGACGCCTTATCAATTCGATTTTCATTTACTGGCCGATGACCAGACTATCAACGCTTTCGCCCTACCCGGGGGCCAATGCTTTATTACCTATGCATTGTTCTCCAAACTGAACGAAGCCCAATTGGCGGGGGTCTTAGGCCATGAAATAGGGCATGTTATCGGAAGACACTCCGCGGAGCGAATCGCGGAAAGTGATTTTTGGAGAACAGTGAGCATGGGTGCTTCGGTTGGTGGGGATATGGGTGGACTCGTAGGCGGAATAGGACAGAATACGCTTTTAAAGAACGGACGCGGCGATGAATTGGAAAGCGATGAACTAGGCGTACTCTTCATGATACAATCCGGATACGACCCCTACGAAATGATCGAGGTAATGAAAGTTTTAAAATCCGCCGCAGGTCCCAATCGAGTCCCCGAATTTCAAAGCACACACCCCGATCCCGAAAACCGGATCGAGAAAATCAAAGAAGCCATCGAGACCTATAATGGAGCCTCATAAGGCAATAGTGTTTAAGGCACCGGCGGCAGCCCGTTTGAATGAGATACTATACCTATTACTGCTGGCTAATCAAATCTACATCTCCTTGAAGACGTATCCGACAAACGGTATACTATCTCCGACAAACGGATGTTAATTAATTGATAATCATATAGTTTTATCCTTTTTTTGGTTATCTTTAGCACGCCCAAATACTTTAATGCCTCAGATTTAACCCTTATAGCTTTACTTTAATCATTTAAATAAAACTATAATGGGAACGCTATTACACTTTCGAGATTTGTACGCAAAGGCCTTTGAGGATTGTAAGCCGCAAATAGCGGTGATACTACTTAAGGTCTATTCCGTCTTTGCCGCCTTTATGTTGTTCATGGCAGTGTATGCCTTAATGGATAGGGCATTGAACGGATTCGAATTCTAGGTATCGACATTGGCTCTTTTGCGAGAACACAATTGGAGCGAATGAAAAATACAAAACCCCGTAGGTGTTGCCTATGGGGTTTTTTAATTGATGAATAAACTCTTTAGCTATCAAATATTCTCATGAAGTACTGCCAGCGCTTCTTGCGCATTTGAGAGTTCGGCATGTTTTATGATCGACCAACCCTTATCGCATTTGCGCTCAAGATTGGCACCATTTTCAATTAGTAGTTTCAAGATGTCGACCTTGTTGTAACGAGCAGCAAAAATAGCTGGGGTCATTCCAAGAGATTTCTGATTGACGTCTTCGCCAAGTTCGATCATTCGTTTTACCGTTTCAATATCGCCCTCCAAAATGGCCTTACAAAAAGAATTGATTCCGACCATATCAAAATGCTCGGTTACGTTGTCATTTGTCGTCTCGCTACCAGCTGCAGCAGACATACCTGTGACCATAGCCAATACGGCAAAGGTCATGGTTAACACCTTTTTTCTCATGATGAATTGATTTAGACCTGCTATGAGCAGGTTGATTGATGAATAAAATTAACTTATACAAATATAGACTTCGTCTATATTGTTTTGTTTCATTCTTTAACGTTAATTCACTTAACTTTAACATGATTGGCCCAGATTCGTTGGGCATTTAACATCTTTCTAAGCAACTGGTTTAAAAAGCGACACCTATTTATTGAAAAACTTGGTAAAGAGGACTACTTTTGGTGCGATTTAAATAGACAGCATGAACAAAAAAGTAATATTGATGATTTTAGATGGTTGGGGCAAATCTCCAGACCCAACTGTTTCCGCCATCTCGCAGGCACATACGCCTTTTATAGATTCCCTATACAAACAATATCCAAATGCCAACTTACGTACCGATGGCATGAATGTTGGGCTTCCCGAAGGTCAAATGGGCAATAGCGAGGTAGGTCATATGAACTTGGGAGCCGGCCGCATCGTTTATCAGGATTTGGCAAAAATCAATCTAGCGGTCGAGGAAAATACGCTCAAAGACCAAGAAGTACTTAAAGCAGCTTTTTTCCATGCCAAGGAACATCAAAAACCCGTTCATTTTTTGGGCCTTCTAAGCGATGGTGGTGTGCATAGCCATATCAATCATATCAAAGGACTTATCGAAGCTGGAAACAATTTTGGCCTTGACCGTATGTTCGTTCATGCTTTTACCGATGGTAGGGATGTGGACCCTAAAAGCGGAAAGGGGTTTCTAGAGGAGCTCGATCATTTTTGTTCCGATAAAAATACCCAGTTGGCATCCGTAATAGGCCGTTACTATGCCATGGACCGCGATCAACGCTGGGAACGGGTAAAGCAAGCGTATGACTTATTGGTTCATGGTACCGGTGAAAAATCGGATTCAATTTCCGAGGCAATACAAAAAAGTTACGACACGACGATAACCGACGAATTTATAAAACCCATTGTACTGACCGATGACAAGAACGAACCAAGGGCCAAAATTCAGGAGGGCGATGTGGTTATATTTTTTAATTTCCGTACCGACCGGGGGAGAGAACTCACACAAATGCTGAGTCAGGCCGATTTTCCGGAGCAGGACACCCATAAATTAAACTTGTACTACGTGACCCTTACCAATTATGACGATTCGTTTCAAGGGGTGCAGGTCGTCTATGATAAGGATCATATTGAAGAGACCTTGGGAGAAGTACTATCCAAGTCGGGAAAGAAACAGATTCGTATTGCCGAAACGGAAAAATATCCGCATGTGACCTTCTTCTTCAATGGAGGTCGTGAAGTACCTTTCGAAGGTGAGGAACGTATTCTTTGCCCTTCCCCCAAAGTAGCCACCTATGATCTTAAGCCTGAAATGAGTGCTTATGAAATTCGTGATGCCATTATCCCGGAACTGCAAAAGGGCGCAGTGGATTTCGTTTGCCTTAACTTTGCCAACCCCGACATGGTAGGCCATACGGGTGATATGGAAGCCGCCATTATGGCCTGTGAAGTGGTCGATAGCTGCGCCAAATCAGTGGTAATGGCCGGTTTGGACCACGGGTATAGTACCATTGTCATCGCCGACCACGGAAATTGCGATACAATGATCAACCCCGACGGCAGTCCTAATACGGCACACACCACCAATCCAGTACCATTAATATTGGTCGACCCTGAATTGAAACATATCGAAGACGGGGTACTAGGGGATATTGCCCCAACGATATTAAAGCTCATGGGAATTCCGCAACCTGATCAAATGACTCAAAAACCATTGGTATAGGGCTCTTGTCCAAATGTTTTACCTTTGCCGACTATGATAAAAATCAAGACACCCGAACAAATAGAAATCATGCGCGAAAGTGCATTGGTCGTATCCCGTACCCTAGGCATGTTAGCCGCGGAAATAAAGCCAGGGGTTACTGCCTTGCATCTGGACAAGCTGGCAGAGGAATTTATTCGGGAACAGGGTGCCGAACCGGGTTTTCTAGGGATGTACGATTTTCCGAATACGTTGAATATGAGTCCCAATGCCCAGGTGGTACATGGCATTCCCAACGATGAACCCCTTAAAGATGGCGATATCATCTCTGTTGACTGTGGCTCTTTGAAAAATGGCTATTACGGTGATCATGCATATACTTTTGAGGTCGGTGAAGTAGCAGAAGAAACGAAGAAGCTCTTGCGGGTAGCCAAGGAATCGCTCTATTTGGGCATACGTGAATTTAAAGTCGGCAATCGTGTAGGTGATGTGGCATACGCCATTCAAAACCATTGTGAAAGCCATGGTTATGGAGTAGTCCGGGAATTGGTGGGACATGGCTTGGGCACCAAACTACATGAGGGACCCGAAATGCCCAACTACGGAAAACGTGGTAGAGGTAAAAAATTTGCCGAGGGTATGGTTGTCGCTATTGAACCAATGATCAATATGGGAACCAGAAGAATAAAGCAATTGAAAGATGGTTGGACTATTTTGACAGCTGACGGCAAACCAAGCGCCCATTTTGAGCATGACGTGGCCATTGTAAACGGTAAACCGCAGTTATTATCTACCTTTCAATATATTTACGAAGCCTTGGGAATAGAGAGCGATGAGGAAGAGGAGTTCAAAAAATGAAACACCTTTTGGTTATTACACAGAGGCACCCGGAGCGTTCACAGAGTTACACTGAGAAAAATGGAGTATAATGATATTACGAATTCGATAATCGGCGGCGCTATCGAGGTCCACAAAGCACTCGGTCCGGGTTTATTAGAATCTGCTTATCAAGAATGTCTATTTTTCGAACTTATCAACAAAGGACTTCAAGTAAGAAAAGAGGTTTCACTTCCAATCACTTATAAAGAAGTGAAACTGGACCATGGTTACCGTATCGATTTGTTAGTAGAAGAAAGAATTGTCATAGAACTTAAAACTGTAGAATGTTTCACCGATGTTCATTTTGCTCAAACACTGACCTACTTAAAACTAGGTAATTACGACATAGGTCTGCTTATCAATTTTCATACAACTTTACTGAAAAATGGAATCAAAAGGTTCATCAACAAACCTCTGTGAACCTCTTTTTTTCTTTGAGAAACTCTGTGAAATAATCTCATGAAACGTATTTTCAGATTCATTTTAAACCGTATTCCAAGGCCTTTGCTGATTCGTGTTAGCTATTGGATTCGTCCGCTGTTTGCACTTTACTACAAAGGAAGCAAGTATACAGATCCCATTGACGGGAAGGGTTTCCGAAGTTTTCTACCCTATGGCTATGAAAAGCCCAGGGAAAATGTACTCTCTCCCTCTACGCTATCCTTGGAGCGACATCGACTGTTATGGTTATACCTTCAAAAAGAGACCAATTTTTTCTCCACCCCCCTTAAGGTTTTACACTTTGCTCCGGAACAGGCCTTTTACAAACGGTTTCGAAAATTGAAGAACCTAGATTATACGACGACCGACCTACTATCGCCATTGGCCGACGTGAAGGCCGATATCTGCAATCTCCCTTTTGAGGATAATACCTTTGACGTTCTTTTATGCAATCATGTTCTAGAGCATATCCCGGACGATACCAAGGCGATGCAGGAACTATATAGAGTTTTAAAACCTGGAGGCTGGGGAATTTTTCAGATTCCGCAAGACCTAAAAAGGGAAAAAACATTTGAAGACGACAGTATTACCGATTACAAAGAACGCGCCAGGATCTTTGGTCAATACGATCATGTACGTGTATACGGGCGGGATTACTTCGACAAACTCCGTTCCATTGGTTTCAGGGTGGAAGAGGTCGATTATACCAAACATCTGTCTTCAGAAGCTGTGGACCGCTACCGTTTAGCAAAGGGGGAGATTATTCCTGTGATAACAAAATAAGGTCGGATATTTTTTACAGGCAAAAATGTTGTTAAACGATTAATCATCGATTTAATAGAGTAATGGGTCGCACCTTCCTTCTGTACGTTATTTTTGTAATACCAAATTAACTTAATACAAACTATATGAAAAGATTTTTACTCTTGTTTCTTCTTATAACATCCACTTCAATTTTTGCACAAGAAATAACCGCATTTCAACATTTATCAAGCGACGTATTACCTAATAGTACCAGCGATCTTACAGATAGCGATATTTTTAATAGGGGTAGCCAAGAGCCTCAAGCCCCCATTACGATGCCGTTTTTTAGCACTTCTACCTTAACGGCCATTAGTTTGGGCACAGTCGGAAGTGTTGCGTTTGAGCTCACTGGACCGCTCAACCATTCTTCTGTAGACAATACCGCCCCCTTTGCACTATTTGAAAACTTCGGAGAAACCTTCGAAACCAGACGTTTTCCAGAAGGAGCCTATACCATTACCGCAACACCCTATAGCGATGCGGATACACAAGGCACGCCCGGTGAATCTTTCTCAATCAGTTTTACCGTTTTGGATTATGATTGGGTGGTTTACAGTGGAAGAATCCTAGATACAACGACCGACCAAGAACTTCTTTTTTACAATTATCAAACATTTCAACCGACCATCGGGGATGATTGGCTCAAAGAAATCAACTTTGAAGCGTTTCCTGCAGGTGGTATTCCCGAATATGTTCATTTTGAATTAGATGGCCCGGATGGCACCCTCACGGTAAACGATTTTACGGCACCCTATACACTCTTCGGAGACGATAATGATTCAGATTATTTTGGACAAGTACTTGCCCCAGGGAATTATTCATTACGAGCCATACCGTATGATTCCAATAATTCCTTCAGGCCTTCAAATCTTTTTTTCTCTTTAAACTTTACGGTTCCCGATTTGGCCAAGACTTATGTTCCCGACAACAATTTCGAACAGGCCTTAATCGACCTTGGTTATGACGATGTACTGGATGACTATGTATTGACTAAGAATATCGAGAACGTGTCCAATTTGAACGTAAGCCAGCAAAATATCTCAAACCTTACGGGTATCGAAGATTTTGTAAAACTCGAAAACTTGAAATGTTTTTCAAATTCATTAAAAACCCTTGATATTGCATCGCTGTTATCTCTCAAGTCCTTGGAGTGTGGCGCAAACCCTTTGGAATCCTTGGATGTTACTCAGAATGTTATGCTTGAACGACTCGTAATTGGCCTCACCTCGATTGGCGGGTTGGACCTTTCTCAAAACGTAAATCTGAAAATATTATCCGCTACGGATGATGCTATTCCAGTATTTGATTTGAACAAAAATGTCTTACTTGAATTAGTAGTCATAGGCGGTAGAAGTGTTGTTGAATTAGATATATCCGAAATCGTACAAATCAAATCTCTTGGCGTCTTTGATTCTAAAATATCATTCTTGGATGTTTCGCATCTTTCGGCTTTAGAAAAACTTCAAGTAGTGAATAACGAGTTTCTTTCCTGTATCCAAGTGGACGACGTGGAAGAGGCTTTGGCAACACCTGATTGGCGTATAGATGATTTTACCTCATATTCCCTTGATTGTAGCAGTACCCAAGATGCTGATTTTGACGGTGTGGAGGACTCATTGGACATTTGTCCGAATACACCCCCGAACCAGCCCGTGAACGCTTCCGGGTGTGCACTATCACAATTGGCAGATCTCGCCGTTCAAAACATAGGCCTAAGAATCGGTTCACAACCATGCTCAGAGGCTCCTAGTGCTTTTGCAGCAATATCCGTAAAGAAAAATGTTCCGATACATATAAGCATCACTAGGGATGGTACTCCCTATTATAATGGGATAGCCACCCTTGACAGTCCGGCCATTCTATTTGAACTTCCAGAAGCTGAATATAGAATGTGTGTTACTAATGATATGGTTTTAGGGTATGAACAGTGTTTTGATGTCTTCTACTCCAGGGCAGCCAACTCTGTAGCCACTACCCTCGTTATCCAAAACCCTGGACAGACCTACACGATGACAATCGGCGGTAGCACCCGCTACGAGGTTGTTGTTAATGGCTCTACTACTACCTACGAATTCGAAGACACTGTTGAACAACAGATAACGATTCCTTTGGAAGTGGGTATTAATGACATTACGATTAATGGAATATTGGATTGTGGTACGGGCACCGATACTGTAGATTTGGTTGTCGAAAGCGAAGAAATCGATAAAATAGTATTGTTCCCAACGGTTACTACAGGTAAAATTACTATTGATAACAACCAACGGCATCAAATAGCTTCCATTTCCGTAACTAGTATTAGCGGTAACCGTTTGGCTCTAAAGGCATTTCACGACAATCCTGCTCAAATTGAACTTGATATATCTGGTGGATCAGAGGGAATGTACATCGTTCAGATTACAAAGATGTCGGGGGAAAGTGAGCTTATTAAGGTGATGTTAGATAAGTAGAAAAATTCTGATATCTTAAAAACCAAGGTTCTTCAATTCAAAAAAATCTAACGGCTTCACTGAATTAGTGAAGCCGTTTTTTGATTCTATTCACCTTAGGTTATTTTACGACCAAATCCCTGAAACCCTCGGTCATAAACTCCTTGGTCTCCCCATCTTCCAAATAAATAATATACGCATCCATTGTACTTTGTTCGGATAAAAATTTTAAGGCCTCATCCAAATCCATAGCCATGAAAGCAGTGGCATAGGCATCGGCCGTGGCACAGTTGGTCGCCAAAACGGTCGCCGCCAAGGTGTTGGCATTTTTGGTAAATCCTGTTTTAGGATCTACCGTATGCACATATTTTTTTCCACTTTCCGCGTCTACCCTAAATTTTCGGTAGTTTCCCGAAGAGGCGAGTGCCCTATCTGTCAGGTTCAATAGTAGCTTTAAACTTCTCCCCTGTTCCACTTGGGGGTCATCGACACCAACGACCCATGGTTTTTTCTTTACCTTGTTCGTGCCTTTGGCTACCAGTTCTCCACCTACCTCCAAAAGGTAGTTTTCGATTCCCTTTGTGTCCATCATACGTGCCAAGCGATCTATGGCATAGCCCTTGGCAATCGCGTTGAAATCGAAATAAATGTTCGGATGCTCTTTCGCTATCCTTCCGCTTTCCAAAAGTCGTACTTTATCAAAGCCAACATAGCGCAACAAGCTATCTACCTGTACGCTATCCATCGCTATTTGCGCTCCCGGGCCAAAACCCCAAGCATTTACCAATACGCCGACTGTGGGGTCGAAATAGCCCTTGGTAATACGATGTACCGCCTTGGAAAGTTCAAAAACCTCCTTGAACATGGCATCGACCACAACCGTACTGTCGCCGGCATTGATCTTTGAAATATCGGAATCCGGTATGTATGTTGACATACTTTTATTAACGGCATTGAATACCGAATCGATTTCTTTTTGAAAATCGAGCGCTTCGCCCGATTGATAAATGATATTATACGAAGTCCCGAACGCCCCTCCGGTATGTTGGTTTTGCACCACCGGTTTTTCCCCAGAGGTACAGGAAACCAAAAACAACATCCATAACGCTAATAATAATGAGGGTTTTAGACCGTTCCCAGTTTTATTGTGACCATCAAGAGTGGTCTCTCTATATTTGAATGAGTCCATCATAATCAACAATATATTCTTCGTTCAAGTATACGGGTAGGTGGTAGTCGGTTGCGTTCACCAACCCAACGGGTGCGTAGTAAGTAACTGCCTCAAATTTTAAGGCGTGCTCCTTCATTTTATTCAGGTCGGCCCGATAAAACTCCAAGTCTTGCGGGTCACCGGGATAGGAAATACTCTTTACGACAATGAAGTGCAATTTTTTTTTCTTTAGGCATACGAACTGTGGATTTTTTTTTAGTTCGCTATTGACAGCCATAAATTCATAACCTTCCGTTTCGAGTTGGCGCCCCACGATATTCATGGCTAAATTATGTAATTCTTGCTCGGTTAACGGCTTCACAACAGTAGTTTTAATGAAAAACAACCGATAGTGAGCTATCGGTTGTTTCTAATTTATTTAGCTATGAATAGCTGACAATAAAAAGCAGCTATCGTGGAAGAGGATACAACATCCCTATCCTCCAAAGTCATCAAATCGAATGTGCTCATCGGGAATACCAAAATCTTCACCCATTTTTTGCACCGCCTTGTTCATCAATGGCGGACCACAGAAATAAAGTTCGATATCTTCAGGAGACTCATGATGGTTCAAGTAATTATCGATAACACAGTTGTGTATAAATCCTACGAACCCATCGCCCTCATCATCAATGTCCTTTTTAACCTTCCAATTGTCCTCTTCCAAAGGCTCTGATAGTGCCATGTAGAATTTAAAGTTCGGGAAGTCGTTTTCTAGCTGCTTAAAATGATCGATATAGAACAACTCCCTTTTCGAACGCCCTCCGTACCAATACGTCACTTTTCGATTGGTCCTCAAGGTTTTGAACAGGTGATATAAATGTGAACGCATCGGGGCCATTCCTGCCCCACCGCCAACATACAGCATTTCCGAATCGGACTCATTGATAAAGAATTCACCATAAGGTCCTGATATGACCACATCGTCTCCTTCTTTTAAAGAGAAGATAAAGGAAGAAGCCACCCCAGGATTCACATCCATCCAACCATTCTTAGCGCGGTCCCATGGTGGGGTCGCGATACGAACGTTCAACATAATTTCCCTCCCTTCTGCAGGGAAGGAGGCCATGGAATAGGCGCGCTCTACCGTTTCGGGATTCTTCATCACCAAGGGCCACAAATTAAATTTGTCCCACTCTGCCTGAAACTTATCAGGTGTGTCGTGCTCCTCTGGGTGTGCCGTAATGTCGATATCGGCATATTTAATTTCGCAAGGTGGAATTTCAATTTGAATATAACCCCCTGCCTTATAACCCATATCTTCCGGAATCTCCACCACAAATTCCTTGATAAATGAGGCAACATTATAATTTCGAACTACCTTCGCATCCCACTTTTTGATTCCGAAAACCTCTTCTGGGATGGTAATTTCCATATCTTGTTTTACCTTGACCTGACAGGCCAAACGCGCTCCATGCTGTAGTTCCTTTCTAGAAAAATGAGGTGTTTCGGTAGGTAAAGCCTCTCCTCCACCGGACAATACGTGACATTCGCACTGAATACAGGTTCCACCACCACCACATGCGGAAGGCAAAAATACTTTTTGATTACCCAGCGTTGATAACAACGTACCTCCGGAGGCAACCTCGATTTTCTTCTCACCGTTGATGGTCAGTGTCACGGGCCCCGAAGGAGACAATTTTTCCTTAGTGAAGAGTAATAGGGCGACCAACAATAGCGTCAATATCAAAAATGCGACCACTGTTATTAGAATGGTACCACCTGTACTTGTAGCTAATATCATTTTTATTCGTTTATTGCATCGTTAAATGAGACCGCTTTTTCATCTTCCTCGATCTCGTTTTTAATCAGTTCTTTTTCCTCGACTTGCTCCACAGTAGTTGGTTCTGTCCCCTCTGGTGGTTCGTTATCACCCGTTAACATTCCGCCAAAGCTTTGAAATCCGATTCCCATAAGACCGGTTATGATGAAGGTAATTCCCAAACCTCGTAAAGGAGCCGGCACATTGGAATATCTAATCTTTTCCCGAATAGCCGCAATGGCCAAAATTGCCAAAAACCAACCTATTCCAGAACTTATACCATAGTTTAATGCCAACCCTAATGTTGGAATATCTCTTGCCTGCATAAACAGGGAACCTCCTAAAATAGCGCAGTTCACAGCAATCAAAGGCAAGAAAATACCGAGGGAGTTATATAATGAAGGTGAGAATTTCTCCACAACGATCTCTACCAATTGTACCATCGTAGCAATGGTAGCGATGAATAGGATAAAAGATAAAAAGCCAAGGTTATAATCGGCATATTCAGGCCCTAGCCATGCCAACGCCCCATCGCGAAGCAAATATTGGTCTAACAGCCAATTCAAAGGTACGGTTACGGCCAATACAAAGATAACGGCTGCCCCAAGTCCGACCGCTGTGGCTACTTTTTTAGATACCGCCAAATAGGAACACATTCCCAAGAACACGGCAAATACCATGTTATCGATGAAAATAGATTTAAAAAATAATTCGATATGCTCTAACATAGTTCTTTTATTTAAGCTTCTTCGATCAATGCTTTGTTACGCGAACGTTGTACCCAGATGATGATTCCCACAACAATCAAAGCGGCGGGGGGAATAATCATAAATCCATTATTTTCATATCCGAAAGCATACAACCCTGTCTTTGCGATAGGATCTCCCAATACCTGATACCCAAATAGGGTTCCCGAACCGAGCAGCTCCCTGAAAAAACCGACCATGATCAAAATAACTCCGTAACCAAGGGCATTTCCGATACCGTCCAAGAAAGAACGCCAAACACCATTACCCAGGGCAAAGGCTTCAAAACGTCCCATGATGATACAATTCGTAATAATCAACCCCACAAAAACGGAAAGCGTTTTACTCAATTCATAGGCAAATGCCTTGAGTACCTGATCTACTACGATTACCAAGGTGGCCACCACGATCAGTTGGGCAATAATTCGAATTTTCGATGGAATCACATTTCGCAATAACGAAATGACCACGTTACCGACCCCCATTACGAAGATAACCGAAACCGCCATCACGAAGGACGCCTGCAATTCGGCGGTTATCGCCAATGCCGAACAAATACCCAAAACCTGTATGGTAATCGGATTGTTATCCGCGAGCGGATCCAAGATTAGATTTGCATCTTTTTTTGAAAGTAGTGCCATTGATTTAGTTGTTTCGTATCGTTTCTAAGTAAGGTTTGTAAGCTTTCAAGGTTTCCTTGATCATGGCAGAGACCCCGTTACCGGTAATGGTAGCACCCGCAATGGCATCTACCTCATTATCCTGTTTATCATCGTTCAAGGGATCATTATTGGTCTTAGAAACCGTTACCCCCGCATAACTACTGCCTTTCAAGAGCGTTTCACCTGAAAAATCATCCATAAAGAAGCGAAGTTTGATATTAGCCCCTAAGCCTGCGGTCTCCGCTTTGTGGTCAAAATAAACGCCTTGGATGACCATATCTTTGTTTACCGACATGAAACCCCATATGGCATCCCAAAGTCCTTTACCATACATGGGCAGCACATAAACCTCTTCCCCGTCTTTTTCACCAACAAAAATGGGAAGCCGGGCTTCGTCACCGGATTTAAAAGCAGCCATTTGTTTTTTCACATCGATTAAAAAAGCCTGATCGTCTTTTTCAACGTTACCGTCTACCAGTACATATTGCTCTTTGATACGTTCGGTAAACTTTGCCTCTACCACATCTGTCGGAATAAAATTCACACCACTATCCGGCGTGTTTTCATTGATTCCCATGGCGTATAAAATGTTTTGCTGTTTTTCAAAGCGCTCATTCTCTTTGATTCGGTCGCTAAGACCGGAAGCCAAAAAAGCAAGTACCGAACCCACGATAACCACCATGATTACCGCAAAAAGCACCGTATATCCGTTTTTATCTGTATTAATTGCCATTGTTACACCGTTTCTGGTTGAAGTTCCGCTGTTTTACCTTCCGAGTCTTTCGGGAAGATCGTTGCATTTTTTAATCGTTTCATTCTACGTTTTACATTGCCCCTCACAACATAATGGTCAATGGTAGGCGCAAAAACATTCATCAATAGGATTGCCAAGAAAACACCTTCAGGATACCCTGGATTGAAGACCCTGATCATCACGGAAATAAAACCGATAAAGAATCCATAAATCCATTTTCCCCTTGTTGTTTGGGAACCGGTTACCGGGTCTGTCGCCATATAGACGATTCCGAAGGCTAGTCCTCCTACAATCAAATGTTTCCAAAATTCGAACTGCATAAGCCCATAGAATTTACTGTATTCCGGAATTAAACCTGCATCTACAACCCCGTTGAATATAAGTCCCATGACCAAAGAACCGATTACAGCACTCACCATGATACGCCAGCTAGCGATCTTGCTGAAAATTAAAAACAATCCCCCTAAAAGAATTAGAAAGGTAGATGTTTCACCCACCGAACCTGGTATAAAACCAAAAAACATATCCGAAAGGCTAAACTTCGACGATACGATCGTCTCATTGTTCTGTGCCAAATAACCTAAAATAGTTTCTCCGGTAATCGCATCGGCCGAACCTGCTTGGGTCACCCCCTCTTTGGCGCCATGCACCCAAACCTTATCCCCGCTCATCCAAGTTGGATAGGCGAAAAATAGGAAGGCACGGATGGTCAAAGCCGGATTCAAAATATTCATTCCGGTACCACCAAAGACTTCTTTTCCGATAACCACCCCAAAAACAACGGCTACTGCCAACATCCATAAAGGCGTATCTACGGGAACAATCAAGGGCACCAACATTCCGGTGACCAAATACCCCTCTTCAACCTCATGCCCTTTGATCACCGCAAAAATAAATTCCACGATAAGTCCTACTCCGTAAGAGACAATGACCAAAGGCAAAACAGTTATCAAACCCAACCAAAAGTTGTCCCAAGTAAGAAAGTGCTCCATAACGGAGAAATTCTCGGGAAAACCATTGATGGCCGAATAGTGCTGATATCCCGTATTGAAAAACGAAAACAAAAGAACGGGCACCAAGGCCATAATGACCGTGTTCATAGTCCTTTTCAGGTCGTCGGCTCCCTTTACATGAGTGCCACCAGCGTGGGTAGTTTCATTCGGTGCGTACAAAAAAGTATGAAAAGCATTGAAGGCAGGGGCCATTTTTTTGCCCTGATACTTCAACTTTATCTCGTGCATTTTTGATTTTAAGCTCATATGTTATCCTATTTCCTTATATAATAAATCTAACCCCTCGCGAATAATCTGTTGATGCGGCTGTTTTGATATACAAATAAATTCGGTCAACGAAAAATCCTCCGGTGCCACTTCGTAGAGTCCCAACTGTTCCATTTCATCCAAATCCTTGACCATGCAAGCCTTCAACAGTTGCATCGGGTAGATATCCAGTGGAAACACCTTTTCGTACTGTCCCGTTACCACGAAGGCCCTATGCTCCCCATTGGTATTGGTTGTTAGGTCGTATTTCTTTTTTGGCTGTAACCATGAAAAGGTCAATGCCCGTGTGGTCGATATCTTATTGAAAATAGGCTTGTTCCATCCAAAAAACTCATAATCATCACCTTCAGGAATCGCCGTGACCGTATTGTTATAAAAGCCTAGATAACCATCTTGGCTGCTTTTGGAACCCGTAAGTACATCCCCATTGATGACCCTAAAATTCTCGCCATTGACCCCACTTGCATATAAGAAAGTCGAGATTTCGGTTCCGATTTTTGTTTTATAGTATTTTGGTGCCTTTACAGAGGAACCTGCCAAAGCAACGATCCGTTCTGGATTAAACCTTCCTGTTACTAATAGCTCCCCGATAATAACGAGGTCCTGAGGACTTACGGTCCACACACGCTCCCCTTTGTTGATAGGGTCGATCTTATTGATTTGGGTACCGACCAAACCTGCCGGATGCGGCCCTGATACCTTGTGCAATTCGATGCCTTTGAGTGCGGTCAAGGGTGAATCGGATGACTTCCCGACTGAAACATGCACCTTCCCAGGAGTAAGCTTCCCGAGTGCTGTGACAGCTGCTTGTAACTCCTTTTCCTTTCCTTGAAGCGTAAAATCCAACTCGGCCGCCAAGGGTGATGTTACATAACCCGACATGAATATTGCCTTGGGCGTAATCGAAGGATCTGCCACAATGTCATACGGCCGTTGTTTGATGAATGGCCAACATCCACCTTTCAACAAGAAAGATTTGATTTCGTCGGCAGACGCCTTATCGACATCCAAACTCCCATGTTCTAGTTGTTGCTGTTCTTTATCGGCTAGGATTTTCAATGTAAGGATACGTCTTCTCGCACCTCTTTCTATCTCGATGAGTTCCCCACTAACCGGTGAAACGAACAACATGCCTTCATTGTTCTTGTTGTAGAAAAGCGCTTCGCCCGCTTTGACTTCCGCACCTTCTTTGAGGAGCATTTTTGGGGTAATTCCGTGAAAATCGTTGAGATCGATGGCGTAAACATTACTTAAAACCGCTTTTGAGATGGTTTGTTCCGCGGCACCTACAAGGTTGATGTTTAAACCTCTTTTAATTCGAATGTCTTTAGACATATATGGTAGACCTTTAAGGTTATCAAAAGTTGCGCAAATTTACTACTAAAACGATCGTTTTCATAATTATTGCATATAAAATTAGGCATTACAACGATCTAAATTTTTTAGGTATGCTTTTTGTTTACCTTTGCCTAAAAATTGGCTTGTAAATGCGCTTAAATCTTAAACAGATTCTATTTTTGCTGTTTTTTCCATCGCTTTTTGCACAAGTGCAGGAAGAGGTAGACCCGCCTTCGAACATCAAATCCGTAATCCTTAACGGCCCCA
This sequence comes from uncultured Flavobacteriaceae bacterium, assembly GCA_947493175.1. GTDB lineage: Bacteria > Bacteroidota > Bacteroidia > Flavobacteriales > Flavobacteriaceae > Pelagihabitans. The sequence goes on from CANLQD010000008.1 coordinate 24,847, forward strand.
CGGGAGACCAGTTTCCCGTAGTGCAGATCGGCGAACCCATTTATCTTGAATTTGATGATATTTCGGCCAACGAGCAAGACTATTATTACAAGATTATTCACTGTGATTACGATTGGACCCCTTCGGACCTTTTAAAATCGCAATATTTAAAAGGGGTCGACAACCAACGTATCATCGACTACGTCAACAGTTATACCACCCTACAGCCTTTCTCTAACTATCGCCTTACCATCCCCAACGAGAACGTAAGCCTAAAAGTAAGTGGTAACTACGTTTTAGAGATTTACAACAACAGCTATGAACTGCAGTTTTCTCGGCGTTTTGTCGTTTATAAAGACTTGGTGAAAGTGGGCGGAACCGTAAAACGTTCCCGTGATTTTGATTTTCTGAACGAGAAACAAGTAGTGCAATTCAGCATTAATGCCGGCAACTTTCAGTTGGTGAACCCCAAAAAGGAAGTAAAGGTTGCCATTATTCAAAATTACTACTGGCCCACGACCATTTATAATGTTCCCCCGCAGTTTACATTAGGGCAGGAACTGGTTTATAAATACGACCAAGAGACCAGTTTTTTCGGCGGGAACGAATTTCTGAATTTCGACACGAAAGACCTTCGGGCCCCGAGTGCGATCATCTCAAGAATCGAATTAAAAGATGTATACCATCATTACCTTTTCAGCGACCGATTCAGAGTTCAGGAGCCCTACACCTATTACCCCGACATCAATGGCGATTTCGTAATTCGAACGCTGCAAGGTGAAGATGAAGCTCGGGAAGCGGAATATACCAAAGTACATTTTAGCCTGCCCTATGATCCGTTGCTAAATCTAGATGATGTGTACGTTTTCGGTAAATTCAATAACTACGCACTTACCGAAGAGAACAAGTTGGCCTACAACGATGAAAATGGGATGATGGAAGGCAGTATTCTTATGAAACAAGGCTTTTATAATTATAAATATGTATTAAAGAAGGAAGACGAACTCGTTGACCTCAACGCCATTTCAGGCAATTTTCATTTCACCGAAAATACCTATCTCATATTGGTATACTACCGTAATTTTGGAGACCTCTACGACAGTATTATCGGCGTCGGTTCTGCCAATTCGAGAAATATCAGCAATTAGGGCTTTTAAAAACCTTGCTTAGAAGTGTTTTTCCCTGCCCTACCCGACTGGCAGGCTAGTTTCCGTATTTCTTTGTTCAATTTCAAAATCATATCTTTCTTTAAATTCGAAAAAATCATGATTTTCGTTTACTATTTACAGGTCCTAGTTTATATTTATTCTTTCAGAAATCAGCAAAACCCATAGGCGCCGTATCATACTGAACTACCTCCGGGCCTTCGACCGCCATAATGGCTATATGAAGGTTGGCAAGCCTCGGGGCATTTAAATCTCGATTATCGAGTAAAAGGAAAAATAGAGCGTTCTAGCGCTTAAGGAACCCATAGCACATGAACCAGAAAAACCACCTATGACCAACCTACCAAGCGTACCGAACAAAGGCAGATATCAGTTAAAATACCGAGGAACAACTTGTTTAAACTGCGAACACCCCTTAGATATCAGCGACCGATTTTGTCCCAATTGCTCGCAGGCCAACAGTACCAAAAAACTTACACTAAAGGATTTCTTCGATGAGTTTTTCTCCAGTATTATATCGTATGACTCAAAGCTATTAAAGACATTATCGGCCTTGCTCCTGCGTCCCGGAAAGATTACCAAGGATTATGTAAATGGAAAACGGGTATCGTACACCAACCCTTTTCGTTTTTTGCTAAGTCTCGCCATTGTTTATTTCCTTATGTTGAGTTTTAGTACCGGTGATGATTTTATGGCGTTAGACAAGTACGGAGCCGACCCGAAAGGAAGTTTTCTTAACGAAAATGGTTCGCTCTCTTTCGATATCGATGATGAGCAAGTAGGAAAGGAACTAGAGGAAACATTGGACTCGTTGAATATAGCTCAAAACTTGGCCAAGAAAGACTCAGTACTTTTGAGCGATCCCAAAAAACATTTGGACAGTATAGGTGCGCTATGGCTGGCACCTCGATTTTTCGGAAAAAGAGAATTTTTCAGTACGGTCATGGAACGAACCGACCTAAAAGAATTTGACGACATCATTGAAACTTATGGAATAGACGGTTCTTCGGAAAACAAGGCCGCTTTGAATGCAGCGAATAGTGTGGTGCGGTTTAAACAAAGACCAGGGTCTTTCCTGAGTTCACTGATTTCAAAACTTCCTTTCCTCATATTTTTCTTTCTTCCAGTCTTTACTTTGTTCATTTGGCTGGTATATATCAGAAAAAGGTATAATTATACCGATCATTTGATCTTTAGCTTTCACATTCAATCGCTCTTGTTTATCTTGCTCATTATTAGTTTTTTAATCGATAGTATTTTCGACATTTTCACCGGTTGGATTTTTGTGTTGATTTTTGCCGGATACCTGTATAAATCACTACGAAAATTCTACGACCAGGGAAGATTCAAAACTATTGTTAAATATATTTTCCTTAACACTATTTTTTTTATTTTAGCTATGGTGTCGATTACAGGTCTATTGGCCGGAAGCATCTTTACTTATTAGATTAAAATTATATGATAACACAGGTTACCAAGGGCATCAAAGTTTCAGTAAACACCAGCTTTGAGGGTACTTTTTTTAAAAATTATAAGATGCACTTTGCATTCGGTTACACGATTACTATCGAAAATCAAAGTAAAGATTCCGTGCAATTGACTGCTCGGCACTGGGAAATTTTCGATTCCTTGAACGAGCTCGAAATTTTAGACGGGGAAGGTGTCATTGGTAAAAAGCCCGTTATTAAACCCGGAGAATCCCATACCTATAACTCCGGTTGTTTGTTGGCTTCCCCAATAGGGGCCATGCGTGGTCATTACAATATGGTCAACTTTAGCAATACCGAGAAATTCAGGGTTTACATTCCTACCTTTAAATTTAGTGCACCATTTGCATTGAACTAAGAAAGTTCAAGCTCACATATCAAGACAAGCTCACACTCATCCGCCAGTAGTTCATGGCTTAATTCGTTATGCCATACTTATGTCTTTTACCTCCTTATCAAATTGTAGACCAAGCCCTCATTGAACGCCATGTAAATTGTACGCGATACTTGCGTTTGCGCTTCACCTATCAAAGGGGCCTTTGCTTTTAATTCTCATTAACTAAAGTTACCTTTGTAGTACATTTTTAACCCAAAAAACACACCATCATGGGCAAAGGTTTTTTTCAAGTACCTACCGCATACAATGAACCCATTAAAGGCTATGCGCCTGGCTCCTCTGAGCGGGAAGCGGTGCTTGAACAGTATAAAAAATACTACAACGGTACGGTAGACGTACCTCTTTACATCGGCAGCGAGGAAGTAAGAACAGGAAACACCCGCCCTATGTCGCCACCACATGACCACCAACATATCGTAGGCACCTACCACTTGGCCGAAAAGGAACATGTAAGCCAAGCGATTGAAAATTGCCTCGCCTCACGGACCGCCTGGGCGAACTTAACTTGGGAACAACGGGCCGCGATCTTTCTAAAGGCAGCGGAATTGATCGCAGGTCCCTATCGGGCCAAAATTAATGCGGCAACCATGATCGCCCAATCCAAGACCATTCACCAAGCAGAAATAGATGCTGCCTGTGAATTAATTGATTTTCTGCGTTTTAATGTAGAATACATGTCCCAGATATACGAAGAACAGCCAGACTCCGCTGAGGGTATTTGGAACAGGGTTGAGTACCGACCTCTGGAGGGTTTCGTATATGCCATTACCCCTTTCAACTTTACGGCCATCGCAGGAAACCTACCCGCCAGTGCCGCAATGATGGGAAACGTAGTCATCTGGAAGCCCAGCGATAGTCAAATTTTCTCGGCAAAGGTGATTGTCGATATATTTAAAGAGGCAGGACTCCCTGATGGTGTGATCAACGTTGTCTACGGTGATCCCGTCATGGTTACCGAAACCGTATTGGCAAGTCCGGATTTTTCAGGCATACACTTTACAGGATCTACCCATGTTTTCAAATCATTATGGAAACAAATAGGCAACAATATCGATCTCTACAAAACATACCCTAGAATTGTAGGGGAAACCGGGGGCAAGGATTTTATTGTAGCCCATCCTTCTGCAAAAGCGCAACAAGTCGCTACCGCGATTACCAGAGGTGCTTTTGAATTCCAAGGACAAAAATGTAGTGCCGCCTCAAGGGTATATCTACCAAAGTCGACCGCAGATGCTATTCTGGAATTGGTAAAGAAAGATATCGCCTCGTTCAACAAACCGGGGTCGCCCGAAGACATGTCGAACTTTATAACGGCCGTTATCCATGAAGGGTCTTTTGATAAGCTGGCCAGTTACATAGATCAGGCAAAAAACGATTCCAATGCCAAAATTATAGCCGGCGGCGGATACGACAAATCAAAAGGGTATTTTATAGAGCCGACCGTGATCGTAACGACCGATCCCAAATACACAACCATGGAAACCGAACTCTTTGGCCCGGTAGTTACGGTGTATGTCTACGAAGATAACGATTGGAACGGCACCTTGAAACTAGTAGATTCGACTTCGGAATATGCCTTGACCGGAGCCGTATTGGCTACCGATCGCTACGCCATTGACGAGGCGACCAAAGCACTTCAAAATTGTGCGGGTAACTTTTACATCAATGACAAACCCACAGGAGCGGTAGTAGGCCAACAACCCTTTGGTGGGGCAAGGGCTTCGGGAACAAATGACAAAGCAGGTTCGGCACAGAATTTACTGCGTTGGGTTTCGCCCCGTTTAATCAAGGAGACTTTCGTAACACCGGAAGACTACCGCTACCCTTTCTTAGGTTAAAGCAAGAAAAATTAAAACGCACTAGTCGTTATTCCAGAAAATGTTAGGGAATAACGGCTATTTTTATTATGAAATCACTTTGTAGTTGGAGCACTACCAAACACATAACGTTTTCTTTTTGGTCCCGCCCGAAGTACAACTGTTAGACCTGACCGGTCCTGCGCATTTGTTTTATGAGGCCAATACTTATGGGGCGAATACCACCATGCATTACCTTAGTTTAAATGCGGAAAACGAGAGTGTATCGAGTGCTGGAATTTTATTAGGAAAACTACGACCCTTTAAACAATTTGAATTGACCGAAAACGACCTGCTTTTTTTGCCTGGCCTCGAATCGCATCTTTTTTTTGACAAAAACTTTGTAACAGTACACCAACGGTTCTTTAGTTGGCTCAAACAACAAGCGCATAACGGGGCCAAGCTATGCTCTGTCTGTACGGGTGCTTATTTCTTAGGGTTTGCCGGACTGTTGACGGATAAGAACTGTACCACCCACTGGAAATATTTCAAAGATTTTCAAGCGCGTTTTCCGAAAGCCAAACTACGTTCCGATAGGCTGTTGGTCAAAGATGGTAACTGCTATTCAAGCGCGGGGGTATCATCAGGCATCGACCTTGCGCTCTACCTTTTGGAAGAACTTTTTGGACCTGTATTGGCTACAAAAGTCGCAAAAGAAGTGGTTATTTATCTGCGCCGTACTGAAAACGACCCACAGCTGAGCGTATTTTTACAATACCGCAACCACATTGAAAACCGCATTCACAAAATACAAGATCTCTTGTCCCAGAACCTTTCGAGAAAACAAAAAATAACAAAGTTGGCAGAACAGGTACATATGAGTCCCCGAAACCTGACACGCCTTTTTAAAAAGACTACCGGCATCACGATTGGTGACTATTTAGAAAAACTACGAGTAGAGCATGCCGTTCAACTACTGGCCAAGGGCTCCAAAGTAAAAACTGTTGCCAATGCCTGCGGACTTCAAAGCAGCAATCAACTCAGAGCACTGCTCCAGAAACACCAATCGGTACTCCCCTCTCAATTAGCGCGGGATTCAAGGTAGAAACTTTGTTACAAGGGCCGAAAGCACTACAATAGATACCGGTACATAGGCGCCCTAAAAAACAGCCAAGCATCCTCTTTTGAAGGAGTGCCGGTTTGAACAGACTTTCCAATACTCGATTCGGATCACGCATGAAATTGGCCCCATACTGCGTATGATTGTCCTTGTACCCCAAGGGTAGTCAAATTATTTTTGATATCATCGAAAAATGAAAATCATGAAAAACTTCTTAACACTTTTTATAGTGTTCTTTTTAATCGATAACTCCATAGGGCAAAATTCGGTAACTGTTTCCCCCACCTATATTTGCCCTCCATGCAACAGTTCTTGTGACGAAATCGAACACGAAGCCCCAGGTGTATGTTCACACTGTAATATGGTATTAGTCCGTAAAGATTTATCGAAGACAATTGCGTTTTACCTACAGGACGGAGTCGAAGTATTGGATTTTGCAGGCCCCATGGAGGTATTTGCTTATGCCGGCTACAACGTATTTACGGTTTCGGCCGATCTAAAACCTATTAAATCACAGGGAATATTAACGATTACTCCGGATTATAGCATTGAAAATGCCCCAAAAGCGGATATCCTAGCATTTTTCGGAGGGAACTCCTCTGAAGCATCTCAGAATGAAAACGTAATCGAATGGGTAAAAAACCAAAAAGATATTCAGTACCATTTCTCTGTATGTACGGGTGCTTTTATATTGGCGGAATCCGGGGTTTTGGACGGAAAAACAGCTACCACATTTCATAATGCCCTTGACAATCTTGCATCGCAATATCCGAAGATAGACGTGCGCAAAAATGTGCGTTATGTAGATAATGGCGAAGTCATTACCACTGCAGGCATCTCCGCAGGAATAGATGGGGCCTTGCATTTGGTCGCTAAACTACAGGGAGTCAATGCAGCGAAACGAACTGCCTACTACATGGAGTATGACAACTGGAGAATGGGCGATGGACTCCTACTAGCCGATAAAAACACCTATGAGCCAACAATTTCCCTAAAGGCGCTCAAGGCGTTCGAAGGAACCTACGAGTATAAGGACAATACGCGATTTGAACTTACCTACGATAGTCAGAAAGGCGATCTCTTTGCCAAAATTGACGGGGTTTCCTATCCCATTTATCACGAGACTGCCGATACCTTCTCGGATGTAAGCAATGAACCGGTTTTTTTCAAACGAAATGAAAAAAATGAAGTCATTGGTTACCAACTTACAAAAAATGGAAAACTATTTAAAAGAATGCCTTAAGTAGCTCTTGTTGGCAATGGGGTTCATCCTGCAATAAGGAGATGCTATTTTTAGGGGTTTACAAAAACCACTAACCAGAAAGGATCGTCGGGAAAGATATATGGTCCCGTACGCGTTAAAAGAATAACACAAAAATCTGCTACTTAAATGATTTTCAGTACATTTAAAGGCTATTTGGGATGGTCCCAAAAAAGTGCAAGTACAACTCTAACCTTTATCAAAATGAAAAAATTAGCAATTTGTTTGATGCTGGCCTTCACAGGTTTCGCATATGCACAGGACAATTTGGCCCAAGCGACCATTCAGGGCGTTTTGCAGGGCAACCAAGGGCAGGTCATCGCATTGGCGGAAGCCTTTTCAGAAGAACAATATGACTGGCGGCCTACAGAGGGTGTTAACTCGGTTCGCGAAGCCCTTCTACACATTGCAGGAGGAAATTACTTTCTAGCCTCCAAGATGGGATTTGCCCCACCCGAAAACGTGGATATGATGGGACTATCTGCCATTACCGGAAAAGAAAATGTGATAGCCACATTGAAACAGTCCAACGAATTCGTCCTGGAAAAAATCATGGAAGTAGAAACCGCAAAACTTTCCGAGGAAGTCGATTTTGGTTTCGCCAAGATGAACATGCTGGGAGGTCTGCTTGCCATGATGGAACACAACGGTGAGCACAAAGGACAATTAATTGCCTATGCCCGGTCTAACGGCGTCGTTCCCCCATGGAGCAAATAGCCAAAAAAGATTTTTGGTTTATTGTAAAAATCCTTGTAGAAACCTCCATTGCGAAAGCATCTGGAGGTTTTTTATGCAATGTTTGCAGCGCAAAATCGTTAAGTATCCATATAGATATCCATAAGGATAGGTATGATGCCCAGACTACAAATGAAAACATTCTTAAAAATCCTTTTCGCCCCTGTGCTGTGGCTTTTCAATGCCTGTAGCCCACTGGGAAACCCGGTGGATGAGAAAAAATCGGACAGTCATTACTACAACAGCAAAAAAACAGATATTCACTATGTGCCCATGGGAAACTGGTTCGAATTGGGCAATTCTCCTATGAACGCCGATATCGAAAGCTTTGAGGTGCTATCGCGCTTCCTAAGCAAAGACAAAAATCGCGGGTATTACACGCAACATCCCATCGCCGAAGGCACGTTGGATTTAGGGACCTTCAATGCCAAAGAGGGCGTTTACATGGCAAGTATCGGTTTTGACAAAAACCACGTGTACCTATTCGAACGCACTTATGAAAAAGACCAGGTCGTTCATCCTCGAATCGTTAAAGGTGCAGACCCTAAAACCTATGTTGCCAAAGATTTTAACTGGGCAAAGGACCATCAGAATCATTACTACCGACATCAACAAATCGAAGTTGACTACCATACTTTTCAAAACCTCAATGAAAGTTTTAGCAAGGATCAGGATAGCGTTTATTATCAGTATCTTTCCAGTTTTAAAACGATTAAGGCAGATGTCACTAGTTTTAAGGTTTTGGATGAGCGCTATTACGCGGTGGACGCAAGCCATGTTTTTTTCAATCACTATACAGGTAATGAAACCAATACCGAATTAAGGACCCTTCCCATTCCTACAGGCGAGAAGGTCACCTTGTTGAACGAGGCCTATCTTCAAATCGGTCCTCGTATTTACTATGGTGCCACCCCCATAGAAATTGATGCCGAATCACATGAAATCGTGGGCACTTATTACATTAAGGATAAAAACAACGTCTACTATCAAGATCGTTTGGTAGCGGATGCAGACGCAGCGAGTTTTGGGCCACTTGATGACTATCGAATCGGCGATAAAAATGGGGCTTTCAGGGGAGCGGAACGCTATCAGAAATAAAAAAGCAACCCATAGGGCCTTTATCTATCTTATAGAAAAACTGCATGTTTTTTAAGTACTTCTATACCCTGTTTTTTATTTTTGTCTTGATCAGTTCCTGTACCGACAGTGATGACGATGCCTTGAGTGGCTGCGGTTTGGAAAATCCGCGGCAAGACCTTGCTTGGTTACGTAAACGAATCGCTGAAATGGCAAATTCAGACTCCCCGGATGTGAAATACTGCTATGTGGTACAAGGTACATATGAAAACAATACCGTATTTCGATTTGAAGATTGCAACCCGTTGATCGATAAAGCTGTTTTCACCCTCAATTGTGAGGGCGAACGAATCGACGAAAATAGTTCCGCACTGTCGCTTATGAATCTAGAGAACCCCCAAATCATCTGGAGACCCCTTAATTTTGCGTGTGAAGTACCATTTTAAGCCTTTTTGGGCTTGTATTTTAAGGGCAAGTACACCACCTTTTTCGTTTCGAAAAAATCTTCCGTAAAACAATCGCTCAGTTTATAGATTTCGGCATTGCGGAACGCCGCCAGCTCTTCTGAGAGATCTCCTCCTTTTAGATACAGAATCCCGTTTCGACGTTCGTGAACCGATTCCTTTTTAATTTTTCCTTTTACCCAATGGGTAAAGGTGGGCATGGGTGCTACTGCCCTACTCACGATAAAGTCGAACTGCTGATCCACTTCCTCGACCCTTGCATTGATAGGGGTAACGTTTTTGAGCTGCAAACCGTCTACTACCTCTTTCACAACCTTTATTTTTTTTCCGATCGAATCTACCAGCGTAAATGAGACCTCGGGAAAAAGAATTGCCAGTGGAATCCCTGGAAAACCGCCTCCTGTGCCCACATCCATAACAGTACTTCCCGGAAGGAAACGTTGTATCTTCGCAATGCCCAATGAGTGTAGCACGTGACGAAGATATAACTCTTCAATATCCTTACGGGAGACCACGTTGATCTTCTGGTTCCAATCTTGGTAGAGCGCCTCTAGTTGCCTGAATTGGGCTTGTTGATCATCGGTAAGATCTCGAAAGTATTTAAAAATGGTTTCTGCGTTCATCGCCTGTTTTATCTGCCACAAAAATAGTATATTCGATGTTGTTAAATTTTAGCTTTTTAAGAAAGCTTTCATACCTTTTTAGGCCATTGACCCTATATTTACCAAAATTTAATTGTTTATGAATACCAATTCTGTTAGGTTCTCCCGAAAAGATTCCGCACAATTTTTTAAGACCTTGAACAAAAGGGTCAATGATTACTTCAAAGAAAACAAACTCAAAAAAACAGGAAACTGGCGACTGCATTTGAAAACCATCATCATGTTCGCACTGTTTCTGACCCCCTATTTCCTGATATTGACCTTGGGCCTACCCAACTGGGCCAATTTGTTATTGACGATGGTCATGGGTGTAGGAATGGCGGGGGTAGGCATGAACGTAATGCACGATGGCAATCACGGTTCATACTCCAACAAAAAATGGGTCAATAAATTAATGGGAAGCAGTATTTACATTCTGGCAGGTAATGTCTACAACTGGCAGGTACAGCATAACGTACTGCACCATACGTATACCAACATTCATGAACATGATGAAGATATGGAAGCGGGTCGTATTCTGCGGTTCTCTAAACATGCGGAATGGAAAAAGCACCACCGATTTCAGCATTTCTATTCGGTTTTCCTGTACGGATTGTTGACATTCAATTGGGCCATTACCACTGATTTTCAGCAGATGTATCGTTATATGAAGCGAAAGCTTTCCTATGGAAAACTCCCGAGTCCCGCAATGAATTGGAGTACCTTGGTCATCACCAAAATGCTCTACGTGACGATATGGATCGTACTGCCGTTGGTCTTATTAGACATTGCGTGGTGGAAGGTTTTACTTGGCTTTTTTATCATGCATTATGTAGCGGGTGTTATTCTGAGCGTTGTTTTTCAATTAGCGCATATCGTAGACCACGCCGAAACGCCCTTGCCCGATGAAAATGGAAACATGAAGAATACATGGGCGATTCACCAATTGTTCACCACGGTCAATTTTGGCACCAAAAACCGTATTGTTAATTGGTTTACGGGAGGGTTGAACCATCAGGTAGAACACCATATCTTTCCGAATATCAGTCATGTGCACTACACAAAGATTTCCAAAATCGTAAAGCAGACCGCCAAAGAGTTTAATTTGCCGTATCACGAGTATAAAACTACTCGGGAGGCCATCATTTCCCATTTTAGACATCTGAAAGAATTGGGCAGGCAACCATCATTGCAATATTGAGCTTTTTCATCTTAACAGGGTCTTAAAGCAAGGCATACAACAACCGTCATAGCAATATATGACGGTTTTTTTATGAGGTAGGGCCGTACATTTAAGAATCCGCACATTCTGAACTAAAATTGTATAATCCCAGATTTTCTTGCTTGAAAGACTGGTAAAAGTTATAATTTTGAATCCTAGGAATTGGGATTTTTGGAGCCAGTACCAAGAAATGGTAGTGGGAAAGGCATTTTTGATGTCACAAATCTTTCAATGTCTCCTTTAACAATAAAAGGAATATACGTAAAATTTATTTTTAACCATAGCTCTCTGCAATGACATCATCGACAACCACTACGCAAAAACTTTCTGAAAGAATCAACAATGTAACACCTTCGGCCACCTTGGAAATGGCTGCAAAGGCACGTGAACTGAGAGCTGAAGGTAAGGATATTATAGGCCTGAGCCTTGGTGAACCCGATTTCAACACGCCGGATTATATCAAGAACGCAGCGATACAGGCCGTCAATGACGATTACAATTCCTATACCCCCGTTGATGGGTATGTAGCCCTGAAAGATGCCATCATCACCAAGTTCAAACGGGACAACGACCTCGTGTACGACCGTAGCCAAATCGTAGTATCGACCGGGGCTAAACAGTCCCTTTACAATGTGGCGCAAGTAGTGCTCGACAAGGGCGACGAAGTGATTTTACCCTGCCCATACTGGGTTAGCTATAGCGATATCGTAAAACTGGCCGATGGCGTTCCGGTAGAAGTATCCACGACCCTCGAGAACGATTTTAAAATGACCCCTGAGCAACTGGAGACGGCCATTACGCCCAGGACCAAGATGCTTTGGTACAGCTCGCCCTGTAATCCCAGTGGGTCTATTTATAGCAAAGACGAGCTGCGGGCCCTGGCCAATGTCTTACAGAAACATCCACAAATTGTTGTGGTCAGTGATGAAATTTACGAGCATATCAACTACGGGGTTACGGCACATGCTTCCATGGCCCAATTTGAAGATATGTACGACCGTACCGTTACCGTGAACGGGGTAGCCAAGGCATTTGCCATGACCGGCTGGCGTATCGGCTATATTGGGGCACCCAGCTATATTGCCCGTGCCAGCAACAAATTGCAAGGTCAGGTTACCAGTGGGGCCAACTGTATTGCACAGCGGGCAGTTATTACGGCTTTAACGGAATCTCCGAGCAGGGTACAATATATGGTCGATGAATTTAAGGAACGAAGAAAATTGATCTTGGGTTTATTGAATAGTATCGAAGGCTTTAGATGCAACGAACCGGAGGGTGCTTTTTACGTGTATCCGGATGTGACCGCCTATTTCGGAAAAACCTTGAACGGGGTAACCATCAACAATGCCTCCGATTTCGCGATGTATTTGTTAGAGCATGCCAATGTGGCAACGGTAACGGGCGATGCTTTTGGGAATGGCAACTGTATTCGTATTTCCTATGCTGCTTCGGAAAAAGAAATTCGGGAGGCAATTGCGCGTATTCAAGGAGCGCTGGAGCAGTAGAAAGGCTTTTTTGACCAATATACGCATACGAGGAACCGCTCTTGCATTTCCATATCAGCCCAGAACCCTCTTAATGAACTCATGTGTTCGCCGCGCTCGGAAGGACCGCGCAATCTTGTTCCCAATACTGTCGAAATCCAAAAAAGGATTTCACTATAGTTCCATAAACATCCCGCGGACTGCACATAGCGCTGCGTTGGCAGTAATTTCAACCCTAGCTAAACAAGAAAATATATTTGAATTATCTTACACAAATACTATTTTTCTTTGGGGCCATAGGCGCCTTTAACAGTTTTATTTTAGCTGTATACTTACTATTTAGTAAATCGTATTCAAGATTACAGCATAGGGTTTTTGGTTTATTTTTACTAATATTAAGTTTAAGGGTAATTAAGTCTTTATTCTATGCGTTTTCAACAGACGAGCCAATTTGGTTTTTACAGTCGGGTCCATCTTTTTTTCTTTTAATAGGCCCTTTATTATTTACCTACATTATCTATATAATTAATCCACAGTCTTTTTGGGTAAAGAGCAAAATACAGCACCTTACTTTTTGGCTATTCATTGTCGTAAGTTTATTAGTTTTCTTACCGTTCAACAAATATAACGAGCTGAATAAAAATACACTTCTACCGATTATTAATTTTCAATGGTTTTTGTATATCGTATTTTCAGCTTTTTTCATTAAACAAAATTTAGAAAGAGGGAAACAACTCACTATTCAAAATAAATGGCTTTTGATTTTACTAGCAACAAATTCTATTATTTGGTTATGTTTTGCATTAATAGAATTTAATTACTTCGTCACTGGCTCTATTATTTACTCGTTATTATTCTATCTTTTATTTCTATTCTTTCTTTTCAATAAGAAAATTTCTTCAAAAATATTTGAGAAAAATAAAGTAATAAAAAACGCAAGGGTTTCAAAAGAATCTGAAAGAATAGTTGACGAATTAAAAATATTAATAAGTACAGAAAAACCTTATTTAAATCCTGATTTAAAAATTGCTGACGTGGCACAAAAATTAAATATATCTTCTCACGAATTATCTAAACTAATTAACGAAAATTTGAATTGTAACTTTACAGAATTTATAAACAAATACAGAATTGAAGAAGCTAAACAATTAATAGTCACAAACTCTAACTACACAATAGAAGCTATAGGAAATCAATCAGGATTTAATTCAAAATCAGCTTTTTACAAAGCATTTAAGATTCACACAGGTACTACACCTGCAAAATTCAAAACTTAACTTTTAAGTTCTTTTTTACAAATCAGAACATAATACTTATACTTCGATGACCGTATTTTAATAAAAGCATTTAAAATTGCTCAAAATAACATAAACCATAATGAAAATAAGTAAAATAATAGTTTTGGTATTTTCAGTGTTTCTATTTACAAGCTGTCAATCACAAACTAAAAAATCTATCAAAGAAGCTATCGTTAAAACTTCTTACAATGATATTGATGGCGCTATTAGTTATTATAAAAAGCTTAAAAAGGAAGTTCCAAATGCGTATAATTTTGAAGATGAAAATGAACTAAATAATTTAGGATATCAATTATTAAATGATAACAGAATTGCAGATGCCATAAAAATACTCGAATTACTGGCTGATGAATTTCCTAATTCTTTCAATCCTTATGACAGTTTAGGTGAGGCTTATTTATTACAAGAAAATTCAAAACTAGCTATAGAGAATTATAAAAAATCTCTTGAATTGAATCCCAAAAATGAGAATGCAGAAAGAGCAATAATTAATATTCAGTTTAGAAACCGAAACAAGAATAAATTCAATAAAATATACAAAAAACAACAGTACTTAGATGATTTAGATGAATTGGCAAAGACATTAACTGAAACCAATCCGCATCCATATAAGTTTATGTCAAAAGATGATTTTTGGCGTGTTGTAGAGGAAAAGAAAAATCTAATTACAGAAAAAACAACCTACCGCGAATTTATTTGGCATTGTAGTGAGTTAACGACTAATATCAATTGTGTCCATACGGGCTTAGGGTATTTTAATCAAGAAAGCGAAATGCTACCAACAAGCTTAAGATTTCCTATAGAAACAAGATTAATTGATACCAAACTTTATATAACAGACCCTTTAATAAATGATTTAAAAAAAAGGACAGAAATACTTATGATAAATGGTGTAGAAATCGCCGATATTATTAAAGACATATTTAAACATATTACTTCTCAAGGACATATTAAAACAAAAAAAGCTATTTACTTCAATAGTTATTCAACATCATATATACCATATGCCCTTAATTTTCCGGCAGCATATACAATAACTATCAAAGGGCGAAAAAAACCGATTCAACTTAAACAATTACAATCCTACAAACCAAAACCTCGCCATTACCCAACAAACCTATGTGAAAGCAAAGATTTGTGTTTGGATTATATTGATGATAACACTGCAGTATTGACAGTAATTAATTCAGGTGCCTATTATGGCAATCGTTTTTCAATTTTTAAAGAATTTATGGATGAGAGTTTCAAAGAAATCAATTCCAAAAACGTTAAAAACTTAATTGTAGATGTACGTTCTAACTCAGGTGGACCAGGTAACACAGCTGCTTATTTATTGAGATATCTGTACAAAAAACCTTTTGTTTATAAAAAACTGTCCGAAGGAGGTTCCAATATTCCTCACAAGTTATTGGAACCATTTGAAAACAACTTTAAAGGGAACACGTATTTTTTAATTGATGGAGAAGGCGGCTCTACAACTGGGCATCTTTTAGCACATGTTAAAGAGTCTAAATTAGCGACTATCATTGGTGAAGAACTAGGAGGCAATCATTTTTGTACAGGAGGACAAAGAATGTTTAAACTCAAAAATACCGAAGTATTTTATAAAGTTGGACGATACACAAATATTACATCTACAGATTCTTTTGATGTTAATAGAGGCATAATGCCAGACCATTATGTAGTTCAAAGCATTGAAGATTTTCTAAAAGATAAGGATGTTGTTATGGAGTTTACGATGGAACTCATAAAAGAACAATGAACTAGTGCCAATAAGGTATAAAATTCTTAACGGCGGATTTTCCCCCTAGAAAAATTACCTCTTTTTGCTATTTTTAATTCATCAACGGAAAGCACTCACATCCTTTTTCGTTACAAATCTTATACGAGACCGATGGTGTTGCATTAGTTCATATCATTTTTGTTGCTTTCAAGAGGAATTCATGTGTTCGCTGCGCTCGGTAGTACCGCAAAATCTTATTTCCAATACCGTCGTAAACCAAAAAAGGTTTTCACTATATTTCCATAGAATTCAGCGGATGACACATAGCGCTGCATTGGCATTAATTTACATAAACATTGAGTTATACTATAATCACAATATTAGGTTTACTATTAATCGTGCCAATTCTAATTGCATATTATTACGATTATAAAGCGGACACAAAGGAATTTTCGTTTTCGGTAAAGACACTGGGAAAAGGTTTATTGAAGGGACTGATTTATGTTGCGGCCTATTTGGGAATAAATAAGGCGTATGAATGGGTTGTACCATTTAATAAAAATCACGGAATGGAATTTAATGCGGAGCGTGAGCGGCAAGGAATTCCAACTTTAAATTCGAATTGGGAGATTAGAGATTATGAATCTGAGCAATTCACTACATACTGGTGGAAACCTGAACCACTAAATGGACATTTTAAAAAGATAATAGAATACGGAATTTTAGAAGCTGAAACTGAAACGGATTACTATCATAACGAAAAATTAAAAGGAACTTTCGCCTGGTCAATTTATAATTTTGATAAAAAGTCATTTGAATATTTTATAGAGTCCCCAAATGAAAAAACAGTTTCTTTTTCGGAAGATGGCCAAATAAGAGTGGAAAAACCTACTGTTGTGAAAAAAGTCAGTAAAGCAGAATTTGAAGACTACATTGCGGAATAAAACCAATGCCAACAATACCTCCTTTAAAAAGCCCTAGCAAATTGAGCCAAATTTCCGAAACGCCAGCCTACCCTCGGGCTAGGAAATCCCTATTTTTACAAAAAGCCCGGGCAAAGGTTGAAAATTGCAGGCCCCTTCACCAAACGCTGTGTTGTGCACAATAATGAAAAAACTATGAAAATACCATATTCCCTTATTGTGTTGTTGTTCTTAGGCCTTAGCTGCACGGGTCAGCAAACGGTGAACAACAAGGTAATTGAACTTAAAGAGATTGTCTCCTCTGACCAATACCCCAATATCGACGGCATCCTAGTCGCCAAAGATGATAGAATAATTATCGAAGCATATTTTAACGGTTTTGAAAAAGATAGTTTGCACGATACGCGTTCTTCCTTTAAATCAGTTACCAGTTTGCTTGCCGGCATCGCAGTCGACAAAGGGCTTTTTAAGGTAACGGACCAGGTACAAAAGTTCATCCCTGAATGGAAAGATGACCCAAGAGGAACAATCACTATTAAAAACTTGTTGGAGATGAAATCGGGTTTAGCCTGTGAAGGCTTTTTCGGGATCGGACCTGATTGTGAAGCTGAAATGTGGGATACAAAAGATTGGCTGAATTACATCCTCCATATTCCGCTGAGACATCGCCCCGGATTGAATTGGGCCTACACATCAATGGAGCCAGAACTTGTGGGTATAATCATTTCCAGAACAAGCGGGATGACGTTGATGCAATTTGCCAAAACACACCTGTTTAAGCCATTGGGAATAGAAAAATACAAATGGCATATCACCCCAAATGGCGGAGGGTATGCCGCAGGCTCTTTTAATATAAAGCCAATTGATATGCTAAAAATTGCGCAATTGGTTTTGAACAAGGGGAAATGGAAAGGTCGTCAAATTGTGAGTGATAATTGGATAGACGAATCAACCACTTGTGAGATAGATGTAGAGATGTCCTTTGTACGTTTTGCCCGAACGCAGGATGCAAAATATACCACCGCTAACTACGGCTATCTATGGTACCGTGAATTACTACAATACAATGATATTTATACAGAAGTGCTATTTGCTTCCGGAAATGGCGGACAATATATGATGATACTCGAAGATTATAATACGGCCATCGCTTTCACAGGCAGTAATTATGGAAATTGGAAAGGTAAACTCCCTTTTGATATTGTATTGAAGTATATAATTCCGATACTGGAAGAGGAAAAATGAAAATAGCTAACGACGGTAACCTTTACCATTAACAACAAAAGAATCTATGAGACGGTTAACAATCATTTTATTTTTAATTTTTTGTAGCTGTAAAAGTGAAACAAAAAAAGAAATGAAAACGGAAGACGGCATCGACCAATCCGTTTACAAAATGTGGAACAGTTTTACCGCCTCAAACCCCGAATTTAAGGATAACGAACTACCTGAATCTTGGTATTTTCACACTAATAAAGAAGATGCAGATCGCCTGGCGGAATTAACCTTGAAAGGGATAAAGAAAGCTTCTTCCGGTCTCTATTCTTGGTATGAAGAAGCGAATGCCGATTTACCAAAAATCGGAACAAAACACATTATTACCGATTTTGACGGAAAAGCCCGGGCGATTATTGAAATCAAAAAGGTAGATACCATACCATTTAATCAAATTTCAAAGGCGTACGCCGAGATGGATATGGGAACAAACATCGAACCGCTCAAAAAATGGAAAAAAGCCCACTGGGATTTTTTTGCAAGTACCATGCAAGAAAGTGGTGAGCAACCAACGGAAGATATGCTCATAGTTTGCGAAAGGTTTGAAACAATCTGGACCGAATAGCACCAATGGACAAGGATATGTGAGCGAATAAGGTCAGAGTGTTTCATATAAGGGTTTGGCCCCATTGGTGAGGTTAGCTAAATCCTTCGGATTTCGTCTTAAACTAAACCACCATACATGTAAAATATATGGATTCTAAGAAAGAACGGAATTCTTTTTGAAGGAGACACAAAAGAAAAGGTTGATATTTGGCAGTAAACAGCCTCGTGTCCCGTTATAACCGCCTGTGGCAACAGGGTTACAACGAACGATGGTGCCCCATGAATAAAAGCAAAAACAACACAAAAAGTGCCAGCTACCCACGGGGGAGGAAAAAAATATTTCCTTATCGCTCTACTTGCGAGACCGTTATACGCAATCTAAGACAATAGAAACCTTTCGATGACAATCTTTGATTTTGATATAAAAAAAGGGATTTACCGCTTTGAATTTAATGATTTGAACGCGGAAAGCCATTCACATCCTGTTACCGAAATAGTCAATGCGACCCATGGAACTTTTTCATTGGAAAGTAACGGACAAGGGATAGAGAATTTAGTATTTGCAATCATAGACGCGAACACCCAACACAAGCTGGTATCTCAAAATTGCACCCTGCAACTATTGATGGTCGAAACCCACAATTTAATTTTGCCAAACTTCTTCAAGAAGAACGGAATAGATCTCAAAAATGGGGTTTTCTTAAAGACAGATTTTGCTCAAAAGAACCGTCTGTTTTCAAAAATTAAAACATTGGCATTAGAAAAAGACCTAAAAACACCTACCGATAAGCGAATTCAAGAATGTATTGAATTCATTCAAGGCAATGAAATTGAATACACAGACCTGATTACATCCTTATCGTCAAGAGTGTTTTTGTCAGACAGCAGACTTTCCCATCTTTTCAAAGAACATGTCGGGGTTTCGATAAAAAAGTATCTCGTTTGGAATAAATTGCGACAGGCAATCAACCAGTACTTGAATACCGACACCAATTTAACGGATGTTTCCTTACAGAGCGGTTTTTTTGACCAGGCCCATTTAAGCAATTCGTTCAAAAACGTTTTGGGCGTAAGCCCTTCAACAGTATACAACAGCAGAATCTTACAATCATAGAGTCCAATAGGGCCTTACTTTTGTCCTCAAAACGCGCAAAGTGAACGACCCGATCAGACCCGTAAAAATTGACGATGTACCCGCCTTGAAAACTGTGCTTGACTCAAGCGAACTGTTTCCTTCCGATTTGCTCAACGATATGATAAGTGATTATCTGAACAATGAGTCTTCAACAGACATTTGGTTTACCAAAACCGACCGAGGAAGACCGATTTCGATCGGTTATTGTGCACCCGAAAGATTAACCGAAGGAACATACAATCTCTATGCGATAGCGGTACACAAAGACTATCAAGGAAAGGGAATTGGCAAAGAAATGATGAAATACATTGAAGATCTATTGCGCAAAAAAGGCAATCGAATCTTGATCGTGGAAACTTCGGGAAAACCTGATTTTGAACTTACCAGAGCATTCTATGATACATGCCACTATGTGAAACAGGCGGTTATTCCTGAGTTTTATGAAAAAGGAGATGACAAAATAATTTTTTGGAAGAAACTACATTGAGAAACTGGACACTTTCCTATAACGACTAAGGTTCCTTCCCTCTTGAAAGCTTTTCAAAAGCAAGGCAACGTAATAGGCTCTATTTTCGCATGGCCGGTAAGTCCACCAATTATGGTCCTGGCACCACCAAAAGCCAAAAAAGGGTTTCATACTATTTCTGCAAAACCAAGCGGACTATCGGTAGAATCTCATAGGTCATTATTATTCAGAAGTGCCAAGATGTTTTGCGAGTGCTACCCTACTATTCGATGTAATGACCAATTGTTTTGTAAGGTCTCTTTTTGCGCAGTTTTTTACTATATTTCCTAGAAAAAGTGCAGTATACACAAAGCGCCAGATTAAGCACCATCAGAATATATATATGAGCATACAAAAAAGAATGTCCGAAGAGCTACGAAACAAAAACATTTTTGAACAGGCTCGTTCTTACGCCTATGAATACATGGATGGGATAGAAGAAATGGACGTATTTCCTTCCGAGAGGAGTTTGGCAAATATGACCGTCTTTGATGAAATTTTGTCAAAAGAATCAGTTCCTGCCAAAGATGTTATTGAACAACTTCACAAATTTGGTTCGCCAGCAACCATTGCTCAGACCGGTGGTCGTTATTTTGGGTTTGTAAACGGAGGCGCAGCACCCGTTTCTTTAGGGGTAAAATGGTTGTCAGATGTCTGGGATCAATGTGGTGGTTTGTATTTGACTTCTCCCATAAATGCCAAATTAGAAACTGTTTGTGAAAACTGGCTCAAAGACCTTTTTAAGCTACCGGAAGAAACAGTAGCAGGTTTTGTCAGTGGTACATCTATGGCAAATCTATGTGGCCTGTCGGCAGCTAGGTTCCATTTATTAAAAAATCTAGACTGGGATATTAATGAAAATGGCCTTAACGGAGCTCCTGAAATTAGAATAGTCGCCCACGACCAAGTACACGCAAGTGTCAAGAAGACCTTGACAATGCTTGGTTATGGAAAAAAAAGTATCGAGTGGGTTGCATCGGACAATCAGGGTCGCATAATTTTAGAAGAACTACCCAAATTAGACAACAGCTGTCTTGTGCTATTACAAGCGGGGAATGCGAACACCGGTTCTTTTGATAACTTTGACCAAGTCTGCGACTTGGCCAATGAAGTTGGTGCATGGGTACATATTGATGGTGCATTTGGGCTTTGGGCCGCTGCTTCAAAATCACTTTCCCATCTAACTAAAGGAATAGAAAAGGCGTCTTCCTGGGCAGTTGATGGACACAAAACATTAAACACCCCCTATGATTCTGGGGTTATTCTTTGTAAACATCGTGATGCATTGGTAAGCTCCCTACAAGCAACAGGAGAATACATTATTTATAGTGGCCAAAGAGACCCTTTGCTTTACACACCCGAACTTTCAAAACGTTCAAGAGCCATTGAGCTTTGGGCCACTATGAAGTATTTGGGCAGAAATGGAATCGATGAATTGGTTACTACCTTTCATTTAAGAGCAAAACAGTTAGAACAAGGACTAAGCGAAATCGGATATGAAATTATCAATGATGTTGTGTTCAATCAAGTTCTTGTTTCCTCGGACAATGACCAAAAAACGAAACGAATAATTGAATATATTCAAAAATCCGGAGAATGTTGGTTAGGTGGTTCTACTTGGGAAGGAAAAACCGCAATTAGAGTCAGCATCTGTTCTTGGATGACAACGAAGAATGATATTAAAAGAACAGTAGAATTGTTTAAAACAGCAGAAATGATGGTATCTAAGACAATATATCAATAATGGCATCTATAAGCAGGCACTTACTTGTATCCCAACCTATGCCATTGTATTATCCTTGCCATGACATGGCTTTTTAAAGGCGGTTATATGTTCGCCACCTATAATAGACATACTCTTCTATATTCCAGGTATTGCATAAAAACCTACTGGGATTTTTACTATATTTCCATAAAACCCTGCAAACTCTGGTTAGTACTGCATTGTTCATCACAATAATAGAAGTTGCTATAAATTGATTCATTTCTCGACATTAAAAGAGTATTGTAAAGGCATCAACATCGCACCCCCGAAATGGGAGCAGTTCGATACGCGCCGTTTTCAGGATAATATGAAAACGGTGCACCACAAAATGCCGTCGTTCAAGCATGAGTTTTATGCTATTGCTTTGAAACTAGATGGCAGTGGTTATACAAAAACGGGAAACCATAGTACTGAAAACTTGAAGGCAACGATTTTCTTCAACTCACCCTATCAGATTACCAACTGGGATATCGCCCCAGATTGGGAAGGGTATTATATCATATTTTCCGAAGATTTCTATCGCAGGGAAAATTTCAAAAAACAAATCGGCCAAGAGTTTCCTTTTTTACTCGTCGACAACAATATCCCATTGACCATAAACGATACAGATGCGGTAACGTTCATCAATACCTTTGAAGAAATCTATAAAGAACATCAAAATAGTGGTGAACTAAGTAGAGAAATCATGTATCACCATACAAACGTGATACTCTATAAAGTCGCCAGACTATTCAAGGAACAGTCACACGCTAGTGACCTCAATTTCACACAAAGAGATAATGATGTTACCTTGGTAAGTCGTTTCAAGAGTCTAATACAAACCAGTTTCTATCCTGACCTGGATTTCGAAAATTCGGAACCACATAAAGTGCAGTTCTATGCCAACAAATTATTAGTGCATCCCAACCACTTAAATGCACTTTCAAAACGCATAACCACTTATTCGGCCTCCGAGCTCATCTATAAACACATGCTGGGTTTAGCCAAATCAAAGCTTCAAAACACGAATAAATCGATAAAAGAAATAGCCTTTGAGCTGTATTACAATTACCCCAACCACTTTACAAAATTCTTCAAAAAACAGACTGGGATTACTCCTGGGGCGTTCAGGAAGTAGTTAAGATCAGTGTTTTTTACCACAGGTGTGAAATCTATACTTCACGCTTTGAATTGTATAGTCCCTACCCCCCGCCCCACCGCTACTTTTGTATCGTAATCATTAAAAAACAATTCGATATGAAAAATAAAGCCCTCATACTCACATTTATTTCTGTATTCGCTTTCACGAAACTTGCACTAAGCCAGGCCGAAGTGACGCAACAAAACAATAACACCAAAAATTCAATAAAAATGGAAAAAGTAACATTCAACTCAGAAGGTCTAATTTTAGTAGGACATTTGTATACCCCGGCAAATTTTAATCCTTCAAAAAAGTATCCCGCAGTAATTACAGGCGGTTCCTTGACATCGGTCAAAGAACAAATGGCCGGAACCTATGCCAAAAAATTGGCAGAACAAGGGTTGGTAGCCTTGGCATTCGATTATCGAAACTATGGTGAAAGTGAAGGTCAGCCCCGCCAATACGAAGACCCCAACCTCAAATTAAAGGATCTTGAAGCGGCCACCTCCTACCTACTCTCTCTACCTTTTGTACAAGCTGTAGGCGCACTGGGCATTTGTACATCTGGCGGTAACGTGGCCTATTTAGCAGCTGAGGACGATAGGGTAAAAGCAGTGGCAACGGTAGCGGCTTGGTTACCAGACGAGCAGACCTTACCGCTCCTATATGGGAGTCAAGAAAACATTGATAAATTAAGAAAAGTAGGACAAGAATCAAAAGAGCGGTTCGCTTTAACCGGAGCGAATGACATTATTCTTGCCTATCACAATACAGACGATTCTGCATCGCATGTTGGCC
Source organism: uncultured Flavobacteriaceae bacterium (assembly GCA_947493175.1). Taxonomy (GTDB): domain Bacteria; phylum Bacteroidota; class Bacteroidia; order Flavobacteriales; family Flavobacteriaceae; genus Pelagihabitans. The sequence goes on from CANLQD010000008.1 coordinate 48,764, forward strand.
CGATGGAATACTATATGGACCAAAGCAGAGGTGGCGGAATTGAGGAGTGGAAAAATGAATTTGCGGTCATGAGCTGGGAAACTTGGCTCGATTTTGAGCCGATGAGTAAGGCCAATAGCATCACAACACCATTTATGGTCGTCCATTCCAATGGTTCTGCATTACCCGACAACGCAAAAAAGTTTTACGACAATTTGAAGGGTGAAAAAGAACTCGTATGGGGAGATGGCTACCATTTTGATTATTATGACCAACCCAAACAGGTCAATGCCGCCGTTCAAAAAGTAAGTGAATTTTTCTTGAACAACCTTAAATAACACATTCAAAAATATTTAAAATAAAAAAGATGGAAAATACGAGAAATAACAAAGTCTGGTTTGTTACGGGAGCCTCGTCCGGATTCGGAAAAGCAATGACAAAATATGCAGTGTCCCAAGGATACAAGGTAGTTGCTACGGCCCGTAGGAAAGAAAAACTTGAAGAACTTGCCAACACTGCACCCAACGTAATCTTGCCAATTGCCATGGACGTCACCGAACGTACGCAGATCAAGGAAGCCGTTACCAAAGCATTGGATAAATTTGGTCAAATAGATGTCCTTGTAAACAATGCCGGTTACGGAATTGTAGGGGCACTGGAAGAAACCCCGGAAGAAGAATTTCGCAAACAAATGGAAACGAATTTTTTCGGTGCGGTCGCGGTTACCCAAGAGGTATTACCTCAACTTAGAAAACAGGGTAGCGGAGCGGTAGTGAATATAAGCAGTATGGGCGGCAACATGAGTTTCGGTGGCTTTAGCGCGTACTCTGCCTCAAAATTTGCGTTAGAAGGCGCTTCGGAAGCGCTAGCCCAAGAAGTAGCCCCCTTTGGTATTAAAACAATGATCGTAGAGCCAGGTGCATTCCGTACAGAATTTGCAGGAAAGGCGTTGAAACACATGCCAAAAATAAAAGCATACGACGAGGTCGTAGGCAGTACCAGGGAGTTTGCCAAAGGTATGGATGGCACTCAAGAAGGTGATCCCATAAAGGCCGCAAAGGCGATCGATAAGGCGATTCAGTCAGAAAACACCCCATTGCGTTTACAGTTGGGTAAGGATTCTATAGAAGCCATTAGAGCACATGCGGAACAGTTGTTGACCGATCTGGAGTACTGGAAAGACACAGCTGAAAATACCATCTTTGACCAGACTTCCTAGCCTACAAGGAAATGTATACCATACGATTACCATGAAACATAAAGGCAAAAACGGTTTGAGCGCATTTTCAAACCGTTTTTTGTTCAAATAAAAAGCATCTTGTAACCAGTTATCCCAAAAGCAAGGTCACCGAAAGCTTCTTATAATTATATGATAATGCTGAAAGCACCATAGTAAAATTCGCCATTGTATATACGAGAGACCACCTGAGAATCTCAAAACGGTTCATCTTGCACAAAGAATTTCATTTGGTAATTTTGAAAAAGTCCACTACGGCATCCCGTAGATGAAAGATCAGTTTTTAAACGGCCCAATGGTGTCAGCAAAAGCAAATGATGAATAAAAATCACATACTTCATTTCAAAGAGATGAATGAATTGTATGCATACATCAATGTACCTGTTCATACCGTAAACCCCAATATTCATATCTACCAATTTTCGGACTTCACCGAAGCATCGATCAATTCGATACAACCTCACACAAAAGATTTTCATCAAGTATCCTTTATTCAAGGATTCGGAAACTCACAATTGAATATCAATCAACAAAAGGTTCGTGAGCTGAACAGTGTATTATATTTTATATCCCCCAATCATAGATATTCCTGGAGTCGTGATATCGATATCAAAGGGTACATCCTTAACTTCAAGCAAGAATATGTAGCACTGGCACCGGAAGATTTTGAACACCTGTTTTCCTTTTTCAATCTCAATAGATTAAATGCAATACCTATCGAAGATGAAGAAATAAAAAGGGTAACTGAAATTTTTGAAGCACTGTGTTCAGAATATCGCAAGCCAAGAAACACATTTTCCGAAGAAATCTTAAAACATTATCTACAGGTAGTACTCTATAAATGCCTTGACCTCTACAAAAAAAGAATGAAAACAGTGGATGAGCTACCAAACAGTCAACGGCTTTTCGTAAAGTACCAAAGCTTGATAAACAACTACTATTTATCTAAAAGAACCGTGAAGGAATATGCAGACCTACTTCATGTTACACCAAACCATTTGAGTGAAACCATCAAAGAATCGACCGGCAAAAATGCGCTGCACTACATTAATCAGCGACTGCTTCTAGAAGCCAAGAACCTACTAAAATACAGTGATGACGATGTCAAGCAAATTGCATACACGTTAAACTTTGCCTCACCCTCCCATTTTGGTAAATTCTTCAAGAAACTTGCGTTGAAAACACCTGCAAATTATCGGAAAGAGAAACAATCCAAGAAATAGGACACTCCCGCCATTATTTGTTATACCCAAACTAGATTTACAGAAATACTTTTACATCATCAAAATAAAACAAGATGAAAAAAAGTACAATTTTATTCGTAACACTGATAACATTTATAACAATGAAAGCACAAGAAACACTAAAATTTACGGTAATAGGAGGATATCAATTCGCAGAAGGATATTCAATTCAAAACAACGAGCCATTTGTTTTTGCTCAAGCGGGACAGTTGACGGGGTCTTGGCATTGGGAGTTTGAAAACGGTAAAAAGGGAAATACACATATCAATGGTGCAACCGCAAATCGGGTAGTATCCAACGGCAAAAACGATCTTTTTGGAACCATGAAAATAAATATGTTCGAGTTCGAAGATTCACCTAGGGAAAGTGATCTATTATTCTTAGCGTACAAAGCACAAAAATTTGAGATAAACGGCAGTCAAGTGACTATAAAAGTATCCGGGGAATTCACCGGAGGAACAGGTAAATATGAGAATGCCCGAGGATGGCTCACGGTAACTTCGGTCAATGGTTTTTTTGAAGATGGTAAAGGAGAAATAATTATGGGTGATATTCCCGAAATAACCGAGAAGGAAGTGCTCAAATGGACGAACGACTATTTCAAGGCAACACAAAGTGGGGATGCCCTAACTTGGGCAAATACTTTTGCCGACAATGCCTTCATTAACGACCCATACGGAAGTCCGGCCCCCGATAGCAGGGAAGAAATTCTTCAAGTCGGAGAAAACTTCATGTCCGCATTCAAATCTGCCGGACTCTATCCCGACTATATTTTTGTAGACGGGCTTATTGCTACTTCAAAATGGACTGGTAAGGGTATTACCAATGATGGTAAAGAAGCTACTTTTGAGGGGGTCAATGTCACGGCCTATGACGAAAAAGGTAAAATTGTGAGCCACATCGGATATTGGGATCCTGAAAAAATGGTTATCAAATGATTACGCGGCACCAAGACAATGATTGAAGTTACAAGCTAAGTGCAAACCCAAAAGGTTTGCACTTTTTCACCTTGTCATCAACATAAAAGTTCCAGTATTAAACCAGGGATTTTTGACATATTAAGCCGATTTTCATAACATAAGCTTCATCCCTGCTTGTCATGATTGGCACCAGAGGCAAACATCTCGGATGGATTGTTCTTTTATGCAATGGGATATTGATTATCGTGGGAAACAACTAAAAACTGTACACTTAAACCGTTAAACCGCTGTTTCACTATGCTTTAATAGTATTCATGTGCTCGTAGCGCTGGGAAAGAATACCCATCGACATTTCCAAAGGGTAAAAACCCTACCGGGATTTTTTGCTATATTTCCACGTAAATACCAAGACCGCACATACCGTTACCCGGTCGTTAACTTAAAAACAAGCAGAAAATTATTGGAGGTTAAAACAGAATTAATAGCAAGTATCGGAAAGATTGTCGTTTTTGTAATGTTACTTCTTTCTGTTTTTCTTTTTACTGTCAAAACAAAAAGTAAGCTCTCAAATAGACTTTTTGGCTTGTATTTATTGATCATAGCATTTGATCTTATTGGTTTGTTTACAAATAAAACCTTGGAATACCCCAATCTCAATATTTTAAAAACCACTTCTAGTTTATTACAGTTACCGCTATTCTATCTTTATGTTTTAGCCGCTTGTTATACCAATTTTAAGCTACGCAAAACACACATTTTACATTCATTTTTATTTCTACTATTTCTTTTCATTTTCAAACTAACGGCACTTTCCAGTTCGAGCTATTTGCTTTTCCAAGTCGTTATCGAGTTACAATTCATTGTTTATATCATCGCTGTATTTATCGTTTTAAAAAAATATAAAACGGTATATCTCGAAAACTATTCAAGCGCAAATTATGAGGTTTACAATTGGTTATTTCAAATTACGACAATCTCTTTAGCAGCTCATTCCCTTGTTGTCATAAGGTGGTATTTGTCTAATTCCACATTTTACGAACAGGTCCTAAACATTAATATTCTAATAAGTATTTCTGTCTTATCTGTTACCGTCTTTTTTGTTTTAAAGGCCCTATACCAACCCGAACTATTTACAGGTATAAACATGCATCTAAAACCTGTAAAGCAAGGTCTTGAAAAGAGAACCAAGAAATCGGTCTTTCAAACGAGCGTTCCTGAAAATAAACATCTAGAAAAGCTCATGTCTTTTATGAAAGAGGAAAGACCCTTTTTAGATTTTGAACTGACCTTGCAGAAACTGGCCCTCCAAACAGACATACCGGAAAGGGAATTATCCGTTTTGATCAATCACCACTTGGGCAAACATTTTTTCGATTTTATAAATGAATATCGGATCAACGAAGCGAAGCATATTCTTGGAGATCCTGATGAAAAAGAACAGACGGTCTTAGAGATATTGTATCAAGTAGGGTTCAATTCTAAATCTTCTTTTTACACTGCCTTCAAAAAAATAACAAATCTGACTCCGACGCAATATAGGCGACAGGAATTGTTGGCCAAAAAGTAAACTACCTCAGGGCAAGGCCACAAGGAATTAACAGGAAATTCAACATTTAATTTCGACCCAAGCGGCGGAGCATTTAAGCCTCGATTATCGAGTAAAAAAATCAGTTCGACTTTATTTAGTCGGACGATTTGAACCGTTCAATGTTTCATTTTTGCTGAAAAACAAAAGCAATGAAATATTATCAACTCTTCTTATTTGCATTCTATACGCTGATATCTTCCGGACAAAATACCAACATGGTCCTCACCAACGTCGAAGATGAAATCATCGACTATATGAAACAATATGAGGCTGTCGGATTATCAGTGGCGGTCATCAAAGAAAACAAAATCGTTTACTCAAAAGGGTTCGGTTATCGAGATCTGGAGAAGAAACTACCTGTAACGGAGAATACACTTTTTCACATTGCCTCTATGACCAAAGCTTTTACCGGTTCTCTATTGGGTGTTTTGGAGTCAAGGAATCAATTATCCCTAAAAGACAGGCCCGGATTGTATGTGCCGAATTTTCAATTTTACAACGAAAAAATGAACACCCTGATCACACTTGAAGATTTATTGAGCCATAAAAGTGGTTTGGGAAATCACGGTTCCTCTATTGTGATGTTCCCTGAAACGGATAAGCTAAAGACCGTACAAAGGCTACAATATTTAAAACCGCAAGCCGAAATCAAAAATAGTTGGGAGTATAGCAATATTGGATATACACTTGCCGGAACCGTAGTAGAACAAATTACTAGTAAGAGTTGGGATACGAATATTCAAGAAATGTTGTTTGACCCTTTGGATATGAACACCTCCTGTACCACTATAGAAGACATGATAAAATCCAATAATTACGCACAAGGATATGCCATGTATGAAGGTGGTATAGAAAAAGTACCCTTTGAAAACTATTACTCCTACACGCCTGCCGGTGCTATTAAGAGTTCAACGAAGGATTTATCCAATTGGATGCGTGTCTGGTTAAACGACGGTACTTTTAACGGAACCCAGATCCTACCACGAGATTATGTTTCCAAGGCTTCTCGGCCTCAAAACTTAAAATATGAGGAACAATATACCCCGGACTCGTTTCTATTTAGTGAGGGTTTTGGTTGGCGCATAAGGGCTTGGAACGGTCACTATAGATTACGTCACGGAGGAAACACCAATGGCTTTAGTACGGTAATGGAATTATTTCCTTTTGAAAAGATCGGGGTGGTGGTCTTATGCAATCAAAGCAACTCGATACTCCCCTATATCATATCTGACCATATTTCAAGAAAACTGCTTCAATTACCTCTAGAAAAGGCGTATCCCGTCTTGGTTTCAGACATGTACAAACCCAGCAAAGAAGACAAACCGTTCAATGCGATCAAAATGCCAACACATTCCTTGAAGCATTATTTTGGCACCTACCATGCAAAGGGCTACGGAAAAATAGAAGTTATTGAAGAAGCGGGCAAATTAATGGCGGTCTTACCAACATATCGATTTAAATTGGAACACCTACACTACAACAGTTTTCATTTTAAAGGGATGGGCGATTTTAAAGAATCGTTCGATCCCGAGTTTACGGTCACTTTTGATGTGGACACCCATGGAGACATATCCTCATTGAAAATCCATAGTCAAAAAGAACCCATAGACTTCCATAAAACAAGAGTGCCATGAAAAGCATGGTCATCTTCAGAGCGGCAGGGCCAATGCGTTTGAAAGATGGCTCTCCATTGTAAAGCGAAAAGACATACCACAATGTGTCTTTTCCTAAGCCGTTGAAAATGAGTTCACTTCTTTTTAGGAAAAGTAATCCAAATTAGCTCTTCCCGTATTGGGCTCATGTTAAATACGTTTCCAAAAATAGGGTGTAAGAATTATCAATACCGTAAAGAGTTCCAACCTACCGGCCAGCATCAAGAAACAGCACCACCACTTTCCAAGATCTGGCAGGCCGTTAAAATTGCTCAGCGGATTTAAACTTCCAAAAGCCGGCCCTACATTGCCCAATGAGGAAGCTGCCCCACCAATGGCGGACACAAAATCCATTCCCAAGGCCCCCAAAACCAAGGCGCCAATGATAAACAAAAGCATATAGAGCACGAAGAAGGCAATGATGTTATAAACAATATGCTCCTTGACCGTTTTGTTGTTATAGCGAACGGGGATTACGGCATTGATATGCAATGTTCGTTTAAACTCTAACAATCCGTTTTTTATGATCAACAAATGCCGCATTACTTTAATACCCCCAGCCGTGGATCCGGCAGACCCCCCAAGGAACATGAGACCAAAGAAGAAAATAGTTAAAAAAGGTGTCCAACCTGTAAAATCTGCGGTTACGAAGCCGGTGGTCGTAATGACCGCGATTACCTGAAAAAGCGCATGCCGAAACGAACTCTCCCCTTCTCCCAAAACCATCGGATGGTACTCGGTCACCGGTACGCTCGCATTAAAATAAATGACCAAGGCCGCTAAGATGGCAAACCCTAAAATAAAGGCCGAGTAAAATTTAAATTCCTCATCCTTTATGATTTTCTGTACCTTTCCTTTAAAGGCGAAATAGCTGAGTACAAAATTACTTCCGGCCAAAAACATAAAAAGGATTATGATGTATTGGATCAACGGCCGATCGTTCCAATAAGCGACGCTAAGGTTCTTGGTCGAAAATCCACCCGTCGATAAGGTAGCGAGGGAATGGTTCACGGCGTCAAAAAAAGTCATCCCCGCTAGTTTTAACAACAATGTCTCCGCTACCGTATATCCCAAATAAATAAACCATAACCGTTTAGCAGTATCGGTAATACGCGGATGTAGTTTGTCGGTATTCGGTCCGGGCGCTTCCGCAGCAAACAGCTGCATGCCCCCGATACCCAATAAAGGCAGAATAGCTATGGCCAATACAATAATTCCCATACCCCCGATCCAATGGGTAAGGCTACGCCACAATAAAATTCCCTCTGGCAGGCTTTCGATATCATCCAGAATCGAGGCCCCAGTGGTCGTATATCCCGAAATGGTTTCAAAAAATGCGTTGGTAACATTGGGTATCGCGTCTGAAAAAATGTAGGGAAGCATCCCTGATAAAGACATAACGATCCATCCGAAGGTCACGATCAAATAGCCTTCCTTTCGTTTTACCTCTTTTTTATGACCCCGTGTAAAATACATGGCCGATACCCCAGCGAACATTGTAGTAATCGAAGCAACGGTAATACCCAAGGTGGCTCCATCCCTATAAATACCGCTTACTAGGGCCGCAATGAGCATAAAGCCACCATTGCAAAGCAAAAGCAGCCCCATGATATGAAATATAATTCTGGAATTCAGTCCCATTTACAAAAACAATCGTTCAATGGTCGGGATAACCTCTGGCAGACAGCAAACAACCACCCGATCACCTTCCTTTATCTCAAAACCTCCTAAAGGGATATATCCTTTGTTGTCTCGCACAACCCCTCCAATAGTGGCCGATTTCGGAAAATCGAGTTCCCTGATTACATTGCCTGTTACTCTAGAATCAGCTTTTACCACAAATTCCAAAATTTCGGCATTTAGGTTGTTCAATCGCATCAAGGCAACTACTTCACCCCTGCGAATGTGTCTAAAAATATTGTTCGCCGCTAGCAGCTTTTTATTGATTAAGGTATCGATGCCTATCGACTGCGACAGCTGAAAGTAGTCCATATTCTCTACCAGGGCTATGGTCTTTTTAATGTGCTTCGACTTGGCGACCAAGCAAGACATAATATTTGTCTCCGAATTTCCGGTCACGGCGATAAAAGCATCCATTGACTCAAGACTTTCCTCCTCCAAAAGTTCTACGTTTCTACCATCGCCGTTAATAATCAGCGCATTGGGCAGATCATCTGCGAGATCAAAGGCCTTTTCCTTGCTCTGTTCGATTAGTTTTACATTAAATCTCTTGGCGCAAAGATCCCTGGCCGCCTTAAAACCCACTTGACTCCCGCCGAGGATCATCACGTTTTTGATGTCCTGCTTTTTCTTTCCCGTTAACTTATAAAGCTCATCGACCCCTTCTTTCACGGTGATGAAATACACCTGGTCTCCTTCCTTAAAAATGGTGTCCCCCCTAGGGATCACGGTAAACTGGGTACCGGTACGTTGCAATGCGATGGGCATAAAATGCAACTCTGGAAATATGGTAGCGGCTTCCTTGACCATTTTACCGACAAAAGGAGCCGTTTTCGGCAACGACACCCCCACCATGATCAAGGTCCCGTCCTCAAACTCATAGGTATCGTTAAAGGCCGATTTGTTCAGCAACATTTGTATCTCCGAGGCGGCCAACTCTTCAGGTGATATGAGCTCATCGATTCCCAGCTCATGAAACTTGACCAACTCTTTGTTATCTACAAACTCGGTATTCGAAATTCGAGCGATGGTACGCTTACATCCTAGCTGTTTGGCCAGCATACACAAGGTTATATTGGTCGTTTCGGAAGAAGTGACCCCGATGACCAGATCAGAGCTATCGACCCGTGCATCTTTCAAAACTGAAATAGAAGTAGCATCCCCCCGAAGTACGCGAATATCCAAATGACTGTCGGCATAGGCCAAACTCGCTTTGTCGGTATCGATCAAGGTAATGTCCTGTGATTCGTATGAGAGCAGTTTTGCCAAATGAAAACCCACTTCACCTGCTCCAGCAATTATAATTTTCATCCGATTAGATACATGGTATATAAATAGGCGTGTTTTTGATTCGCCGATAAGAGAGAAATGCTTGAATACCCTTTACAGTTGTATTGCAATTCATTTGATGTAAGATTTGCATTGAATGCAGTGCAAAATTACACAATTCTCGGGTCTGCATCAAACATACACCATTTAAAAACACTTCTACCATCACTTTATTGTCCCTTAAATGGAATATATCCTTGTTCCGAAATCGTATCTTTGCCGAAAATTGCGAAAATGCCAAAAAAAGTAACCCCCTACAACGATTCTGAACTAGGAAAGAAGGCACAGGTAACCAAGATGTTCGACACTATAAGCAAGAACTACGATGGGCTGAACCGTGTTATTTCTTTTGGCATCGATATAAAATGGCGCAAAAGGGTCGTCAACATCTTAAAAAGAAAACAACCTAAAAGCATTCTCGATATTGCGACGGGAACGGGAGACCTGGCCATCAATCTCATGGAAACAGGAGCCCAGCAAATTGTGGGTCTCGATATTTCGCCCGGAATGCTCGAAGTGGGCAAGAAAAAAGTTTTGGAGAAAAAGATGCATTCTACGATCGATATGGTCGTTGGGGATAGCGAAAACTTGGCCTATGAAGATCATAGTTTTGAGGCGGTTACCGTTGCTTTTGGGGTTCGAAATTTTGAGACTTTGGAAAAAGGCCTGTCCGAGATTTACAGGGTGCTCGCCAAAAATGGGACCTTTGTGGTTTTGGAAACCTCGGTACCCACTAAAACTCCCTATAAACAAGGGTATCGACTCTATACTAAATACATACTTCCCGCCATCGGGCGATTGTTTTCCAAAGACCGGTCTGCGTATGCCTATTTAAGTGAATCGGCGGCAGTTTTTCCACATGGGGAAGACTTCAACAATATTTTGCGTAAAATCGGGTTTATAGAGGTAGAAAACAAACCCCAGACTTTTGGGGTAGCATCGATTTATGTCGCTACAAAGTAAACTTATGAGGTCTACGCTTTTCCTTTTTCTTACGATACTTTTTTCTGGGCATATAGCCTACGCACAGTTCAAGGAAAATCCGGTATTGAACATTGAGAACAAGGATAAGAAGTTTTTGAACTACGGTTATTTTCTAGGTTTTAACCAGTACGACTTTAAGTTCGACTACGAAAACGACCTAGGGCAAGAAGATGAAATATTGGTCGATAAGTCGGTCGGGTTTAATGTGGGCCTTATCGGTGAAATGCGATTAAACGAATTTTTAGATCTTCGGTTCGAACCCGGACTGCACTACAATGCCAGAAATCTGGTCTATACCAAATTTCCGCCTGAAGAAAGTATCCCGACAAACATTTTGAGAGAAGTAAAATCGACCTATATCAATTTTCCCTTGCTGCTAAAGGTAAGTACCAAAAGGTTTGGAAACTGGAAACCTTTTTTAATAGGGGGGCCTTCCGCTTCTTTAAACTTGGGTAGCAACGAAACCAATCTTGACGACAATAGCAGCGGTACGTTCCGAATGACCAAATGGAACTACAACTACGAATTGGGATTCGGAATCGATTTTTATCTGGAGTATTTTAAGTTCACCCCTTCGATTCGAGGCGTTTTCACCATCTCGGATGAATTGGTACCGGATGTAGACCCCAACAGTCCGTGGACGGGTAATATCAATGCCATGCGTACCCGAGGCTTGTTCATCAATTTTACCTTTGAATAATCCGGGCCCTACCCCCTTCTAATTTCATTCAGCAGAATAGAAGTGGCCATTGCCACATTCAAACTTTCGGTCGTTCGATTGCCAAATCTTGGAATGCTTATTTTTTTGGATACTATTTTTTCCAATATTGGGGAAATGCCATTTGCTTCGTTACCCATAACAAGAATACCCTTGTTTTCGAGACGTTCTTCGTACACCGAATTGCCCTCCATAAAAGCACCATAGATCGGAACCGGCACTTCTGTCAAAAACCGTTCAAGGTCTGTATAGCCGATATGAACCCTGGTAATGGACCCCATGGTCGCTTGCAATACTTTCGGATTATAACAATCGACCGTATGCTCAGAACAGACCAAATGCCGAATACCGAACCAATCGCATAATCGAATGATGGTACCTAAATTTCCCGGATCCCGCACATTGTCCAAAACAAGCACCCAATCATCATATTCAATTGGCTTTGGTTTCGGAATGTGAAAAACGCCCAACGCGATATTCGGATGTTGGAGTCCACTCATATTTTCGAGCTCCTTTTGGGTGACATCTTCAATAACCGCATGTACCGAATCAAAAACTTCCTTATCGGTCACATAGACCTTTTCTGCCAAATAATGGGAATCCAAAAGCTCACCGACCGATTTAATCCCTTCCACTACAAACATACCGGTCTGATTTCGGTATTTTTTTTGTTGAAGGCTTTTTACAAACTTTATCTGATTTTTGGTGATCATTTTAATACATCGTTCATTTATATCCCTAAATACAAATATCAACTTTTACCATCTTATTTCCTCATTTTTGAAGCAAGCAGACTTGCTTCGGCACTATAATTGAATGCGTATCCACTTAAAAGCCGATATTTTCCGTTGCAAGTAAAAAGTTTAAATGAATTCAATGTATTTTTGGTTTCTATGAGGAGATCACTGCGAACGAAAAAAATCGTTGCTCGTATAAGTCTGTTGGCGTTGGCAACCCTAATTTCCTCGTGCAATAGCCTTCGCCGGGTAGGTGCAAATGAACTGTTGGTCAAAAAGAATACGATCTATGCCGATAGCATCAAGATAACCGACGAAGCGATCGAAGGTTTTATTATTCAGGAACCCAATAGCACTATTTTAGGGTATCCGCTTCGGCTCAACCTTTATAATCTGGCTAAAAAAGACCCTGATTCCTCTTTCCAGGCATGGCTGTACAAAAAGGATAAACGGGAAGAAAGGCTCAACAGCTTTCTATCAAAAAAACAGGTAGCTCGCTTGGGAGAGTCCTTTTTGGTCAAAGGGCTTAGTGAAACCCTAAAAAAAATAGGAGAAGCTCCCGTGATTCTTGATACTACAGAGACAAAAAGAACCTTAGAACGGCTTAACGCCTACTACCGGGCACAGGGGTATTTAAACAATACCACGACCTTTCATATCGATACATTACCCAAAAAACAGCGTGCGCTTATCGATTATCGTATTACGCTGGGAAAACCCTTTATCATCGATTCGATAGCTTCCAACATCGCCTCGCCGGCCATCGACTCGCTGTATCAACTAAACAAGGCCGAGGCCATTGTTCAAAAAGGCAGCCAATTCAATGTGGACAACTTTGGACAAGAACGGGAAAGGCTAACGGGAGTTTTTAGAAATAATGGGGTCTACAACTTTCAGGAAAGTTCCATTAAATTCGATATTATCAGCGATACGACCAGGCTTGCGAACGACCAACAAATGGGGGCAGTCCTAAATATCGATGACCTTCGCAAAAGAGGGGAAGGAACGGTTACCACCCAACCTTATAAGGTGACACATTTTGAAAATATCAATATTTACACCGATTTTCTTTTTGATCAACGAAATGCCGAACAGCAGTTTATTCGCTACAATGGCTATACCATTTTTTATAGGGGGAAGCTGCGTTTTAAACCAAAGGCATTGACCGATGCTATCTTTTTTGAAAATGATAGTTTGTATCGGGAAATCGATAAGATTCGTACGTATCGGCAAATCAACAACCTCGGGGTCTTTAAATACCCGACCATCACTTTTGAAACCGATAGTACCCATACAAAGCTCACATCAAATATCTATTTGGCCGCTCGCCCTAAATATTCGTTCGGAGCCAATTTAGATGTGACCCATTCGAACATTCAGCAGATCGGCGTTGCCCTGAGCCCGTCATTGCAAGCCCGAAATTTATTCAAAGGTGCCGAAAACCTAAGCCTCTCGGCACGACTCAGTATCGGTAATTCCAGCGACCCTAATATTCAGGATAACCGCTTTTTTAATATTCAGGAATACGGGGCCGATTTAAGCCTCGATTTTCCTCGGATTTGGTTTCCTTTTATTAAAACTACGCGCTTGATTCCGAGCTATTCCCTACCAAGGACACGCCTTTCGGTAGGGGCCAGTTTTCAGCAAAACATCGGGCTGGACAAGCGTACCCTGAACTCGGTATTGGGGTATAGCTGGACACCCTCACAGCGTATCAATCACAATGTGGAGCTACTCAATGTACAATTTGTAAACAATGTACGCCCAGAACAGTTCTTTCGGTTCTACCGCAGTTCCTATGCCGAATTGGATGGTATTGCCGATGCCTATCAAGATGATAACACCCTAGCCAATCTTTTTTTTACTCCTGAAGGAAGTACCGATCCAGAATTAACTATTCCAGATGGTACGGATGGATTCATAACCGCTGCTTTAAGAAATGAGGTAGAGGGCCTGACCTTGACAGACCGCATCGATATAAGCCGTATCGAGGAACGGCGGGTTCGCCTGGTCGAGGACAACCTCATATTCGCCAGTAACTACACCCTGAATTTAAATAACAGAACCGACATTACCGACAACAGTTTTTACCAGTTCCGTTTTAAACTGGAAAGTGCCGGCAACCTCCTTTCCGGACTTTCCCAGATCATTCCTTTTGATGGGGAAGAAGGGAACAGGGAGGTGCTCGACGTTGCTTTTTCACAATATGCCAAAGGGGAAACCGAATTTGTAAAATACTGGGACCTACGGCGCTCCAAGGTATTGGCCTTCCGCTCTTTTTTCGGGATTGCCGTACCTTACGGAAACTCGAACAGCATCCCCTTTGTACGTAGTTATTTTGCGGGAGGTGCCAATGACAATCGAGGATGGTTCCCCTACTCCTTGGGTCCGGGACGAACCGATGCTATTAATGACTTCAACGAGGCGAACCTAAAAATTGCCCTTAACTTGGAATACCGCTTTCCGGTGGCGGGAAATTTTAAAGGAGCCCTTTTTGCCGATGCAGGTAATATTTGGAACGTTTTCGATAATGTAGAAGACCCCGATGCCAAGTTTAAGGGCATTAGCTCATTAGGCGATATTGCATTGGGATCCGGCTTCGGTCTGCGATACGACTTCACCTATTTTCTCTTTCGGGTCGATTTAGGGTTCAAGACCTACAATCCCGCCGAAGAGCAATCAAAACGCTGGTTCCGCGACTATAATTTTGCCAACTCGGTATTACAGATAGGCATCAACTATCCGTTTTAGAGTTGATTTCAGCTGAACGTCGGCAGTGGCACAGGCTGCAAAGTTTGGATGTTCTATCGTTTCAGGTTAAAAGTATCAAAGAGATACTTTATTTAAATTAGATATTTGGGCTTGAATTTGAGTTCGTGCTTGATCAAGCGGGCAGTTGGCGGCGGTAGAAAGCAGGAGAGGCATGATATTTCATCATTTCAGGTCTCAAAGAGATATTGTATTTGAGTTAGATGTTTGTGTTTTAGCCTTTCTTCCTTGCCTTGACGGGCTTGGCATAACATTAATCCTATTCAATCGGTATTTTGGTTAAATATTCAAGGAATCGAAAAGATATATTTGAGTTTGATTTTTGAATTTGTATTTGAGTTTCAACTTCCTAAAGTCGATAGTGGGCTACCAGTAATTTTTATTACTTTTGTGCATTCCAATAAAACAACTAAACAGACTACAACATTATGTCGCATAACATACGACCAGGAGTTGCCACCGGTGACGAGGTACAAGAAATTTTCAACTACGCCAAACAAAAAGGATTTGCCCTTCCGGCAGTAAATGTAATCGGTTCGAATACCATCAACGGGGTCCTGGAAACGGCAGCGAGTTTAAATGCACCGGTCATTATACAGTTTTCGAATGGCGGAGCCCAATTCAATGCAGGAAAGGGACTTTCCAATGAAAACCAGCGAGCGGCCATCCAAGGGGCCGTGGCAGGTGCCAAACACGTTCATCAGCTAGCGGAAGCCTATGGTGCGACCGTTATTTTGCATACCGACCACTGCGCAAAAAAATTATTGCCTTGGATCGATGGTATGCTCGAAGCCAGTGAAAAACACTTTGCCGAAACCGGAAAATCATTGTTCAGTTCACACATGATCGATCTTTCGGAAGAACCTATTGAAGAGAATATCGAAATCTGCAAAGGGTACTTGGAACGCATGGCCAAAATGAACATGACGCTAGAAATTGAACTCGGTATTACCGGCGGAGAGGAAGATGGTGTAGACAATTCAGATGTAGACGATAGTAAGTTATATACCCAACCCGAAGAAGTGGCCTATGCCTATGAAGAACTTTCAAAAGTAAGCCATCGCTTTACCATTGCCGCAGCTTTTGGCAACGTACATGGGGTATACAAACCGGGCAATGTAAAATTAACCCCAAAAATTCTGAAAAATTCTCAAGAATACATCAGCGAAAAATACGGTGTAGAACACAATCATATCGATTTTGTATTCCACGGTGGCTCGGGATCCACGGTAGAGGAGATTCGCGAAGGTATTAGTTACGGGGTCATTAAGATGAATATCGATACCGATCTTCAATATGCTTTTCTTTCAGGAGTTCGGGATTATGTTCAGGAGAAGAAAGACTTCTTACAGTCTCAAATCGGAAACCCAAAAGGAGCCGACGAGCCCAATAAAAAGTTTTATGACCCCCGTGTTTGGTTACGTGAAGGTGAAAAAAGCTTTGTAGAGCGTTTGAAAAAGGCGTTTGAAGATCTGAATAATGTAAATACCTTATAACTTTCAAAAAAATCGGTACAATCTAAATTTGGGGCGATATGACAGCATGGTTCAAAAGAAAGGAAAAAGGAATACAAACCGCAACCGAGGAAAAGAAAGACACACCGAAAGGACTTTGGTATAAGTCTCCCACCGGTAAAATCGTAGAGTCGGAAGTGCTTGCAGAGAATTTCTATGTAAGTCCAGAAGACGACTATCATGTTCGAATCGGAAGCAAGGAATACTTTGAAATACTCTTTGATGACAACAAGTTCAAAGAGCTCGATACCAAACTTACTTCCAAAGATCCCTTAAAGTTCGAGGATACCAAAAAGTATTCGGATCGATTAAAGGCAGCGCAAAAAAAGACCGGACTCAAGGATGCCGTTCGTACAGCTGTTGGTAAATCGTTGGGGAAAGATTTGGTCGTTGCTTGTATGGATTTCTCCTTTATCGGCGGTTCTATGGGGAGTGTTGTTGGTGAAAAAATTGCTCGTGCCATTGACCATTCAATCAAAAAGAAAATTCCTTTTATGATGATTTCCAAATCGGGTGGCGCCCGTATGATGGAAGCGGCATTGTCACTCATGCAGCTGGCGAAGACCTCTGCCAAACTCGCGCAACTGGCCGAGACGAAAATTCCGTACATATCACTATGTACGGACCCCACAACGGGTGGAACCACGGCCTCTTATGCGATGTTGGGCGACATTAACATCTCTGAACCAGGGGCATTGATCGGTTTTGCGGGGCCCCGCGTTGTGAAGGAAGCAACGGGGAAAGACCTACCGAAAGGCTTTCAAACGGCCGAGTTTGTTTTAGAACATGGGTTTCTTGATTTTATCGTTCACCGGAGTGAATTAAAGAGAAAGATAAATCTCTATATCGATTTGATTCAAAATAATCCTGTACGAACTGAACCCGCTTCCTAAAAACGCAACCGCCTTAAGCCAAAGTAGTCGTTGTCAAATTTGGCAAATAACCTCGTGGCAAGCCCACGGGGTATTCTTAGGAAATCAACTTTTGATTTCGACACAAGCGTCGGAGCATTATAAATCTCGATTGTCGAGTAAAGATTAGGTTCAGAAGTACCTTTAAAAAGTACCCTATGAAAATGCTTGTTCCCTTTTTGTTGCCGTTGATTACCTCTTTAATACTATGCTGTTCTACCGATAAAGTGACGGCAGATTTGAACGCGGCGGCAGAAACATCTGAAATTGCCTCAAAAGAAGGATTGGCCCAGGTAGTCAATGTAGTAATTTCAGGAAATGAAAACGACTACACCTTTAATGTAACGGTGGTAAGTCCCGATACCGGTTGTGAACAATATGCCGATTGGTGGGAAGTAATCGATTTGGACGGAAATCTGATTTATCGCAGAATTCTGACCCATAGCCATGTAGAAGAACAGCCCTTTAGTCGCCCTGGAGGACCTATCGCCATTTCAGAGTCGACAGAAGTTTATGTTCGGGCGCACATGAACAATAAAGGGTATGGAAGTGCCGTACTCCAGGGATCGGTTGAAAAAGGTTTTGACGCGATCCAATTAAACACCGAATTCGCCGAAGACTTGGCCAGTGCGGACCCCTTACCAGAAGCTTGTGCATTTTAGACTGCTTTGTTCAAGCAACATAGGAGGCGTTAAGCGCTCAAAGCCCTACCACTAAAACCGGAATCGAGCCAATCACAAATAATTGGGACAGACATTAAACCAGATGATTGTCAATTGCTGCCGGGCACTATAGTGTCGGGGTTCGACCATCTAATGTGACTATACCGCAAATACGGTTTTCAATCCCGAGGTCTTGGCTTTATATTAAAAAAGTGCGATCAAAATGGATAAAGCCATTTCAACCGCACTATCACCCTAACCAACCAAACGTCTAATTTAAAAACCTTCTTAGGAGAATTTCTTCAGTTGTTCCGTCGGCATAGGTAAGCGTGCCCTTGGCATCGCAACTGCCATCACCAAAGTCCAAACTTACACTAGCATCATTTCTGCTGATATCGAGCACACCGCTCACCACAAATCGGCAAGACCACTCTCTACGCAAAGGGGTCGTAATTTCTTTGGTGTGAACATTCCCCAATTTTCCGGTATGCGTTCCTTGTCCGGTAATCAGGAACACATTGTCTCCCCAGAACCCAGAACCGTATCCTTCGATCCACTCACGTGACCTATTTCCTATAAAACTGGAAACATCACCATCGGGCCATGTACCGCTAAAAGTCCATGTCGCATTTGACTGCGGGTTCCCGTTCCCGTTATCCCTCATTCGTTCCACGGTAGCACTTCCTTCGATTGCTACCCCGTTAAAAACAAAATTTTCCAAGGATAGGTTTAACGTTTTCATGGCCATGTCCATGTCTTTTGCATAGCTTAAATAAATTATTCCACTAAGCACATTGCCATTGGGCAATTCACAACCTTCACCAAAATCGATGGTCTTATCTTTTGTGGTTTCGGTCTCCACAGTCGTTATGGTAACACAATCAGGTAAATAATCGGAGCGGTAGTCTCCCTTTGCGGTGGCCGAAATCTCATCGGAGGCATATATGTCTTCGGCAATGCCCATAATGTCTTCCGAAATCAGTTCCGCTTCGTCGCTGGTTTTTAGTTCGGTGGCGGTAATGACCTCTCCATCGCCAAGATCTATGGAAGATGTCGTTTCCTCTTTACTACAAGAAGCTAATAGCATTAGGCCTGAAAGCACTACGCTTGAGATGTACTGTTTTTTGAGGCTCTTTTTCATCGTTTTAAATTTTAATTGTTCGTTATTTGTATTAGCGAAATCACTTTTTTAAATCTTGACTAGTATCGATTTAGTATGTAATAAGTGATTGAACGGTAACACTTTTTTAAGATTTGTGGAAGTAGGACCGCATAAGATCAAAAAGGTTTAATCTGTTTTAAAAAAAAAATCTATAGGGTACATCGAAAAAATATCTTTATCTTTGCGCCCTGATTGAAAATCAGTCAGATACATAAAAATCATTTAAAACAATATTGGAATGTATTTAACCAAGGAAAAAAAGGCCGAAATCTTCAAGAAACACGGCGGAGAAGAAAAAAACACAGGTTCTACCGAAGGGCAGATTGCATTGTTCACACACCGCATCAACCACCTGACCGGGCACCTCAAAAAAAACCATAAAGATTACAACACCGAGCGTTCCTTGGTGCGTTTGGTAGGTAAAAGAAGAAGCCTGCTAGATTATTTGAAAAAGAAGGATATTGTAAAATATCGTGAATTGATCAAAGAATTAGGTATTAGAAAGTAAAAGATAAGGGGGAAGCAAGCTTCCCCCTTTTTTTAAGTACTGCCTACAGGTAGGCATAAGTTCTTTTAATGATTTTCGTTGTATTCCGATCATCCTCGGAAAACAAAAAACGCCCTCCGAAAAGGCAGGGGCAAAAAAGCTTCACAAAGTTTTTCATTGGTCAACACAACACAACAACTCCGGCCAGAGAAAAAGTCGGAAAGACCATTGTTTAACAGGTTCGCTTTAGAGCGAATTTTAAATCAAATTTATGATTCCAAAAGTATTTAAAGAGGTCATCGACCTTGGTGATGGAAGGGAAATTTCCATCGAAACCGGAAAATTGGCAAAGCAGGCACATGGCTCTGTGGTTGTACAATCCGGAAAATGTATGTTATTATGTACCGTGGTTTCAAACTACCACGCTGCGGATGTAGACTTTCTTCCACTAACCGTAGATTATCGCGAAAAGTTCGCCGCTGCCGGACGATATCCTGGCGGTTTCTTTAAAAGGGAAGCACGACCTAGTGATGGTGAGGTATTGACCATGCGTTTGGTAGATCGGGTTTTGCGTCCGCTTTTCCCTAAAGATTATCATTCCGAGACCCAGGTGATGATTCAATTGATGTCACATGACGAGAACGTTATGCCCGATGCGATGGCAGGTTTGGCGGCATCCGCGGCGATTCAACTATCTGACTTTCCTTTTGAATGTGCCATTTCTGAAGTACGGGTAGGAAGGGTAAACGGAGAATTCGTTATCAACCCTACTAGGGCACAGTTAGAAGATTCGGACATCGATATGATGATCGGAGCCTCTGCAGATTCCGTAATGATGGTCGAAGGTGAGATGGACGAGATTTCAGAAGAAGAAATGACCGACGCCATCAAGTTCGCACATGAAGCCATTAAGGAACAATGTGCCGCACAAATTAGATTGGCCGAAGCGTTTGGTAAAAAAGAGGTACGTGAATATGAGCCAGAACAAGAAGATGAGGACTTGGCCAAGAAAATTCACGATATGGTCTATGACAAAACATATGCTATAGCAAAAGCAGGTTCCGCCAAGCATGAACGAAGTCAGGCTTTCAGTGATATAAAAGAAGAAGTATTCGCCACCTTTCCCGAGGAGGATCATGCCGAACTTGGAAAAATGATTCACAAATATGTGGGCAAGGCCTCCAAAGCGGCAATTCGTGACCTTACCTTAAATGAGGGCCTACGTTTAGATGGCCGCAAAACCGATGAGATTCGTCCGATTTGGTGTGAGGTAGATTATTTACCCTCCACCCATGGTTCTGCCATTTTTACCCGAGGAGAAACACAGGCTTTGGCCACGGTAACCTTGGGAACTTCCAGAGACTCCAATCAAATAGATATGCCATCGCACGAAGGTGAGGAGCGTTTCTATTTGCACTATAACTTCCCTCCTTTCTCCACTGGAGAAGCAAGACCCATACGAGGTACTTCACGAAGGGAAGTCGGTCACGGTAACCTGGCACAACGTGCCTTAAAAGGAATGGTCCCCGACGATTGCCCGTACACCGTGCGTGTTGTTTCAGAAGTTTTGGAATCGAACGGTTCCTCTTCCATGGCAACCGTATGTTCGGGAACCATGGCCTTAATGGATGCCGGTGTACAGTTAAAAAAGCCCGTTTCAGGAATTGCCATGGGATTGATTTCAGATGCCGATACCGGTAAGTATGCCGTGTTAAGCGATATCTTGGGAGATGAGGACCACTTGGGCGACATGGATTTTAAAGTAACGGGAACAGCAGACGGAATCACCGCTTGCCAAATGGATATTAAAATCAAGGGGCTTTCTTACGAAATCTTGATCCAAGCGTTGAAACAAGCAAGAGATGGTCGTATGCATATTCTTGAAAAGTTGACCGATACCATCGAAGCACCAAACGCAGATGTGAAAGCGCACGCACCAAAAATGGTAACACGCGTGATACCAAACGAATTTATTGGTGCCTTGATCGGACCGGGCGGAAAGGTTATTCAAGAGCTTCAGAAAGAAACGGGAACTACCATTGTCATCAATGAAGATCCTGTGACCGAAGAAGGTATCGTCGAGATCCTAGGTACCGACCAAAATGGTATCGACGCAGTCCTGGCCAAAATCGACTCTTTAATGTTCAAGCCCGAAGTCGGTAGTGTCTACGAGGTAAAAGTGATTAAAATGTTAGATTTTGGTGCCGTGGTAGAATACCAGGAAGCTCCGGGCAATGAGGTATTGTTGCACGTGTCGGAATTGGCATGGGAACGAACCGAAAACGTATCCGATGTAGTAAATATGGGCGACGTATTCGATGTAAAGTACCTAGGTACCGACCCCAGAACTCGAAAAGACAAAGTTTCTAAAAAGGCATTATTGCCAAAACCGGAAGGTTACAAGGAAAGACCTCCGAGAAACAACGATCGTCGTCGCGACAATCGCGACCGAAAACCTAGAAGGGACAGAGACTAGTTTTTTTGACCTTAGAACCAAACCTCAACTGAAAAGTTGGGGTTTTTTTATGACCACACGCAACCTTTTGGTTCAAAACAAGACTACCTCTAAAAACCCAAACCAATTGTATGGGAATTTTGCCAACCCGTTTTCCCCTCTTCTATTGGCAATGATCTTGTACCGAAGGTATCTTGGAGGAAAAGAGACAGAACGATTTCATCGAATGTTAAGAACAATGTATCGTAACCACTTATTGAAGAGAAAAAAAGTAGTATCTAGAAGTCAAAAGCGATAAAGTGTAAAAATTCAATTCTGTTGCAATTAGACCAACTGATTAAAAGTTGTATCAAAAAAGACCGTAAGGCGCAGGAAGCCTTGTATAACCTATACAAGTCCAAACTATTTCCTGTTTGCCTAAAATATTGTCGTTCCCATACCGAAGCTCAGGATCATTTACACGACACCTTCATCCTTATCTTCGACAGAATCAGAAAATACAAGGGTAAAGGCTCGTTCGAAGGGTGGATGAAACGAATCGCCATCAACAAAGCCATCGATAATTATAAGAAGCATAGCACATTTGAATTAGCAGCGTACAGGGCGGTTGGGCTATCAGAAGACGTGTCTATGTATGAAGACGAACTATCACTTTCTTTTGATACCATCATGTCTTTGATACAAGCACTGCCGCAACAGTATCGTATTGTATTCAATCTCTATGAACTAGATGGGTATCCGCATAAAGAAATAGCCATTCTGTTGGGCATTAGCGAAAGCACTTCGAAGTCGAACCTGCATCGCGCTAAGGCATTGTTAAAAGAAAAAATTGTGAATTTGGACAAAGGGGCGGTCAAAACCATCGACAACCATGGAACATAAGAAAGACTTGGGAAAATTAATAAAGGACCGTTTGGCAAATGCCGAAGCGGAACCCAATGATGCGCTATGGGGAACCATCGAAAAAACCTTGGAACAAAAACGCAAAAGAAAGGTAAGATTCATTTGGTTTTGGAGTGGATTGGGGATAATCCTGGGGATTTTATTGCTTTCCTATCTGGTTACACCCAAGGCACCAGGTGGGCAACCAACTAGCACGCTACCCAATAATCAAGTAGCATCACCCTCAGAAAAACAAGACGCTTCTCAACCTTCAAGTAAGGAAAATCCTGAGTATTTTAGAAAAGCTACAAACGAAAAACAGGCAAAAAAAGGGTCATCTCAGACTAACTCCGCAGCCGAAAAGAACGCATTGGCATCGGATACCCAAACAAAACAGAAACCGTCTTCAAAGCATCAATCGCTTTCAGGCAACCTGACAGGCACCTCAAATAAAAACAATGGAGAGAGAATCCCCGAAAAAGAAGGTATTCCAAAAAACAATTTGGGTGAATCTGTTGAAGCAAACGCTAGCAATACCAAAAGAAAAAACAAAACATCGAAAAACAACGACCCAAATCGTAAAATGGGTCAAGATAGTTTAAAAAATGGGCTTGTACAGATGCAGACCGATTCCCTTACCAACAAAAAGAAATTCCTTAAAAAACCAAAAGAAGAAGAAGAGAAAATCAACGATGTTTTGAATCCGTCAAAATGGCTCCTCTCTATTCATGCGATACCCAATTATTACACCTACCTATCTTCGGGCACCCCCTATGATGCCAGTCTCTCGACTGGAAATCTCTCGGGAAGGTTCTCACTTTCCTATGGCATCTTGATAAACATTCCATTATCTCAAAAAATTACCTTCCGGTTCGGTTACCGAAGGTCCAACTTCAAATATATCGTCCAAAATACCATTAGTGGTCTCGCAAACACCGGTACTGCCGAAATCTTCACCGATGAAGCCATCGTGCGAAATGGGTCGATGGTACCTGTGCCACTGCAGGAAGCTATCAATAACGGAGAAAGATTTGGTATTGAGCAACAACTGGGATACAATGAAATACCATTTGAAGTAAGTTATTCCATTTTACAAAACGACCTATCGGTCGATGCCATCGGTGGTATCAGTCCCATGCTTTTGGGCAAAAACTCGATTAATTTTCAAAATGTAACAGGAAGCGGCGTAATTGGATCTGGTAGCTATCTTAAAAAGACGGCTTTTAGTGCTAATTTCGGTATAGGCATACGTTACCAGCTTCTTGAAAAGGTTCGATTGGACGTGGAGCCAACAATGCGTTACCAATTTAACGCTTTTGACACTAGATTTCAAAACCTACACCCTTTTATATTCTCTATTTCCGTTGGGGCTACTTTGAAGCTGTAGCATAATGAATCGGTAAACGGACCTCAAAAAGACCGTTTTTGTGTAATTCAACCAAAAAATAGCATTTTTTTTACCATTTTGTAACATTTGCCTTTTTTCTACGTATAAGTATATGCAGTCTATGCAATAGGAACTTAATTTACTTAGATGAGACAGCTTAAAATTACAAAACAGGTCACCAATAGGGAGACCGCATCTTTGGACAAATACTTGCAAGAAATAGGCAAAGTAGACTTGATTACCGCTGATGAAGAAGTGGAATTGGCACAACGTATCAAGGCAGGCGACCAGATCGCTCTTGAAAAACTCACAAAGGCCAATCTCCGATTCGTGGTATCGGTTGCCAAGCAGTACCAAAACCAAGGACTTACTTTACCCGATTTGATCAATGAAGGAAACTTAGGATTGATCAAGGCGGCCCAGCGTTTCGATGAAACCCGTGGATTTAAGTTTATTTCATATGCCGTTTGGTGGATTCGACAATCGATTCTCCAGGCGTTGGCCGAGCAATCGCGTATTGTTCGTTTACCATTGAACAAAATTGGATCCATAAACAAAATCAATAAAACATTTGCTTTCTTGGAGCAAGCACACGAACGTCCGCCTTCTGCAGAGGAAATTGCGAAGGAATTGGATATGACCGTGGAAGATGTAAAACAATCCTTGAAAAACTCAGGGCGCCATGTTTCTATGGATGCACCTTTGATCGATGGGGAAGATTCGAATCTCTACGATGTATTGCGTAGTGGTGAATCGCCCAACCCAGACAAAGAACTATTACATGATTCATTGCGTACCGAAATCGAACGAGCGCTCGAGACCTTGACCCCAAGGGAAGCCGATGTGATTCGTTTGTACTTCGGTTTGGCAGGACAACACTCCATGACCTTGGAAGAAATCGGGGAAACTTTTGATCTTACAAGGGAACGGGTACGCCAAATAAAGGAAAAGGCGATTAGAAGATTAAAACATACTTCGAGAAGTAAAATTTTAAAAACCTATTTAGGGTAAAACAAAATAAATTGCTTGTTAAATATTCCGTAAATTGGAAATTTGGCATATATATTGTAATTTTACAAGTACAAGCAGTTATCATGACTGTTCGTTTTTTGATTGATGAATAAACTCCGGCTGATTACCGGAGTTTTTTCATTTATACGCACAGGATTTCAAAATCTATCTTGTAGGAAGTGTGTAATTATTTTACACAACAAAGTAGCCCATTGTAAGAATGGGGCTCCATAGGTTTGGAAGCTTTGTCACATAAAATAGACCATAAGGTCTTGAAAAAAGAATCGAAATACGGCTCTCACGAGATCTAAAGACTGTTTCTTTTTTTTAGGATTACGTATCTTTCGCTGTAATCTACTTTCCCTTAAATCAATGAAACCAATTAGCATCTTCTTTATGATTCCCCTACTCCTGATTTCCTGTAAAACGGATAAAAAAACCCATATAAGTTTTGATGCATATCCATCACCTATAGAAGAAAATCTGTGGTTAGACTATACCAAGGAGGCGACTATGTTTCGGTTGTGGTCCCCCACAGCTGATGAAGTGCGGCTCAACCTTTACGATAATGGAACCGATGGACAAGCAATCGCAACACACGAAATGGAACAACAAGGAGAAATTTGGAAAACACAGATCCAAGGAGACCTGAACGGCACCTATTACACCTATCAGGTGCGTATCGATGAAGAATGGCTCGAGGAAACACCCGGCATCTATGCACAAGCAGTCGGGGTGAACGGAAAGCGAGCCATGGTCCTTGATTTAAGTGCTACAGACCCCACCAATTGGGACACGGACAAAGGCCCTTCGCTCTCATACCCGAATGAAGCCATCATTTATGAACTGCACATCCGAGACATGACCATACACCCACAATCTGGTTCAAATTCTCCCGGTAAGTATCTCGGACTAGTCCAAGAGGGCACCAAAAGCCCTGAGGGATTTTCCACCGGAATGGACCACCTAAAAGAATTGGGAATCACCCATGTACATTTGCTACCTACTTTTGACCACTACTCCATTAACGAAACAAAACTAGACAGCGCCCAGTTCAATTGGGGATACGACCCTCAAAATTATAACGTGCCCGAAGGGTCGTTTGCCAGTGACCCTTACGAAGGGGCCGTGCGCATCAAAGAATTCAAACAAATGGTCCAAACCTTCCATGAAAACGGTATCGGCGTTATCTTGGATGTCGTTTATAACCACACTGGGCGTACCGCAGAATCGAATTTTAATCAGGAAGTACCTGGGTATTATTACCGCCAGTGGGAAGACGGCACGCTCTCGGATGCCGCTGCCTGTGGTAATGAAACCGCCTCTGAACGGCCCATGATGCGCAAATTCATATTGGAATCTGTGCGCTATTGGGCGAGTGAA
Source organism: uncultured Flavobacteriaceae bacterium (assembly GCA_947493175.1). GTDB lineage: Bacteria > Bacteroidota > Bacteroidia > Flavobacteriales > Flavobacteriaceae > Pelagihabitans. The sequence continues at coordinate 75,455 of CANLQD010000008.1, forward strand.
TACCATGTAGACGGTTTTCGTTTTGATTTAATGGGTATACACGATATCGAACTAATGAACCAAGTGGCCGAAACGGTAAAGAAAATAAACCCGAATGCCTTTGTGTATGGGGAAGGATGGACCGCCAAAGATTCGCCCCTACCGGAGGAAGAACGTGCCTTAAAGAAGAATGTACTACAAATGCCCTTGGTAACCGCCTTTAGCGACGACCTACGCGACGGACTAAAAGGCTCTGTTTTTGATGATACCAGCACTGGCTTTGTAAGCGGGGCAAAAAATAGGGAAGAATCAATAAAATTCGGTGTCGTAGGTGCCATTGACCATCCACAGATCGATTACAAAAAAGTGAACTATTCAGATGCAGCCTGGACCAATGATCCCTGGCAGGCCATTTCCTATGTTTCATGCCATGACAACCATACGCTATACGATAAACTCAAAATATCATGTAAAGATGCCCCTGAAAAAGATTTGATCGCCATGGCTAAATTGGCCAATGCAATTGTACTCACTTCACAGGGAACCGCTTTTCTACATGCCGGAGTTGAAATGCTTCGAACCAAGAACGGGGAACATAACTCTTATAATTTGCCAGATAACATCAACCAAATCGATTGGGGTCGAAAGAAACAATATACCGAGGTTTTTGAATACCATAAGAACCTGATAGCGCTTCGAAAAGCACATCCCGCCCTACGAATGGCTTCTGGGGAAGCAGTACGAAATCAACTTGATTTCAAGACAACGAAAGACGCTTTCATCGTCTTTCAGATAAAAAGCGGCGATAGCGAAGATTCTTGGAGCAACATATTAATATTGTATAATGCATGTAACCAACCGATCGATTACCCTTTGGAGGAAGCCTGGCAAATTGCGGTGTTGGGAGACGATTTTGACCTTCAAGGAAAAAGGAAAGCTCTCAATAAACTTACGGTGCCACCCATTTCCATGGCAGTTTGTTTTCAAAAAAACTAGACGCTTGTGTTTCTACCTATTACCTTTGTGCCAGCGAACTCACAAGAATGAAAAATCAACAAGGTGCACAACCCAATAATCCGCTTCATGGCGTAAAATTAATTGATATCCTCGAACATTTAACCCAAGTATATACCTGGGAAGAACTGGCTTCAAAAATCAATATCAATTGTTTTAAAAGCAATCCATCTATCAAATCCTCCCTTACATTTCTGCGAAAAACACCATGGGCTCGTGAGAAAGTGGAGCAACTGTATTTAAAATCATTGAAAAAGTAATACCTTCCAATGGTATCACAAAGGTCCGAGCGTTTCTTTCGAAAGAAACGATATGTGCCTCTTATCTTTTTTCTATCATCTATTATTGAATCATCCTAGTTACCTTCACCAACAGAAGTCATTTATATGCCCTTTAACATCGTCTTGATCGAACCAGAAATACCGAACAATACGGGCAATATAGGCCGACTCGCCTTAGCGACCGGCTCCAACCTACATTTGGTACGCCCGTTAGGTTTCGAATTGAGCGATAAGCACTTGAAACGTGCCGGACTGGATTACTGGCCACATCTTTCCCTGTTCATTCATGAAAATGTCGACGCCTTCTTCGATACCTATAAAACTGAAAAAATGGTGTTCTTATCAAGTCATGGTCAAAAAGAGCATTGGAATATTGATTATGAAAACGATCAATTTTTGGTTTTTGGGAAGGAATCTGTAGGCTTATCAAAAGACATCATTGCCAAACATTCCTCCCATACCTTTAAAATACCTATGTTCAGTAAGCATATCAGAAGTTTGAATCTGGCAAATTCAGTAAGTATCGTGGTATACGAAGGATTGAGATGCCTTCGATGAAAATAGCAAATTCTTCCCTATCTTTAGGAGATACACCAAAGTCGGCTTCCTATGTGCAAAATGATTATACCTTCCCTACTCTTTTTTATTTTTTCAGCTTGTAATACCCCATCCAATACCGATTTGGCAGAAAATGAAACAGCCATCGCCTTCAACGTTCCGGAAGGTTTTGAATTGGAAGAATTATATCACCCCAGCGCCCAAGGACAGGGTTCTTGGGTCGCACTTGCGCAAGGTCCGGACAACATGCTATTCGCCTGTGATCAACGAGGAAAAATCTACACCCTCAAAACACCGGATACCGGCTCCCAGATAGCCGTTTCCGAAGTAGACAGTCTAGATTTGCAGATCGGCGAAGCCCACGGCTTGCTCTGGGCACATAATAGTCTCTACGTAGCCGTAAACAAAAAATGGGACGATGACGTTCCCGATTCTGAAGAAAATGGCAGTGGTGTCTATCGGATTCTTGATAGCGATAGCGATGGGAAACTAGATCAAATAACCATGCTTCTTCAACTTGAGGGACGAGGGGAGCATGGTCCGCATAGCTTTGCCCTTGCTCCCGACGGGGAACATATCTATTTTATCGCGGGAAACCACACCATTATTCCCGATCAACTCTTAAAAAACAGCAGACTACCGACGAACTGGGGTGAAGACAACCTCATAGAACCTTATCTCGACGCGCGGGGCCACGCCAATGATATCAAAGCACCGGGAGGATGGATTTCCAAATTCAATGCCGAGGGAACCGAATGGGAACTGATTTCAGCTGGGTACAGGAATCCCTTTGATATCGCCTTCAACCAAGACGGGGAACTATTTACCTATGATTCCGATATGGAGTGGGATATCGGCATGCCCTGGTACCGTCCTACCCGCATTTGTCATGTCACCAGTGGCAGTGAATATGGCTGGCGTACCGGATCGGGAAAGTGGCCGGCCTATTACCCGGACAATCTTCCGGCGGTACAGAATATGGAACAGGGTTCGCCCACCGCCGTGCTGTCTGGTGCCAAATTGAGCTTTCCACCTAAATATCGAAACGGACTTTTAGTGATGGACTGGAGTTTTGGCACCCTCTATTTTGTAGAACTCATTCCCAAGGGAAGTAGTTATAGTGGCAAAAAGGAAGAATTTCTATCTGGCACCCCCCTTCCCTTGACCGATATGGTTGCCGGGACCGATGGTCACCTCTATTTTGCGACCGGTGGGCGCGGACTCGATTCCCGCGTTTATCGATTGCGATACACCGGCCCGAACAAAGAAATGAGCGAAGCGATCGCCGATTCTGATGCCAAAGAAGCTCGGGAACTACGCCATCGTCTAGAGGATTATCATACACAACAAGATGATGCAAAAGCAATTTCAATGGCGGTAGGGCACCTTAACCATCCGGATCGTTTTGTACGCTATGCGGCAAGGTTGGCATTGGAGCATCAAACCGTCGATAGCTGGAAATATCTATTCACACAAGAGACCGACTTTCAAAAGAGTATCGAAATGGCCATCGCACTGGCCCATCAAGGAGACGAAAATCTACAGTCAACCGTACTGCACAAATTGAATACGATTCCACTGGAACAGCTCTCCGATTATGACAAAACGGCCCTCTTACGCGCCTATAGCTTATCGTTCATTCGAATGGGAACACCTAAGGAGCAAGATAGAATAGCTACCGCGAGAAAGTTAAAATCCTATTTTCCACATGCGAGCAATGTGGTGACTAGGGAACTGGGGCAGCTTTTGTTATACCTTAAAGATGAAGGGGCTACCAAGGCACTGGTACAACTACTCGAAAAGCACACCAAAGAAAAAACCATCACCGAAGGAGTAGAACTGCTATCTGAGGAAGCTACCATGCGGAGCGAACAATACGGGCCCGTTATTCGTGAGGTACTGGCCAAAATGCCCCCCAGCGAATCTATTTACTATGGCATGTTGCTCAGCCGTGCATCAGAAGGATGGACCAAAGACCTACGCGAAAAATATTTTCTATGGTTTTACGACGTGTTAGGGGCCAAAGGAGGGATGAGTTTTAAGGCGTATATGGAGAATGTACGGCAACAGGCCATGGCCAATGTCCCTGAAAGGGAAAAAGAATACTTCGAAGAGCTATCCGGGGTGTACCTGTCTTCCGATGCCATGGCCGACCTACCCCAGCCTATCGGACCTGGAATCAACTTTACTGGAGACGATATCGGAAGAATCACCTGGGGAGATGCGACTGACAGTTACAACGGAACCTTGGAAGCTGGAAAGCGGGCCTACCAAGCCGGTATGTGCGTACTCTGTCACCGTATGCGAGGGGAAGGAGGTGCCGCCGGACCAGATTTGACCCAGGCCTATACCAAATTCAGTGGTTCAGAGTTGTTGTATGCGATTTATAGCCCTAATGACGCCATCTCTGACCAATACGCCAACACACTACTTCATTTGAAGGATGGAAAAAAAATAGCAGGACGCATCAAATCAGAGAAGGGGGATAGCATCAGCTTGATGCCCAATCCCTTTAACGAGAGTTACACGGTGCAATTTGCCAAATCGGAGGTCGAAAAACGGGAGCTTTCACCCGTATCGCCCATGCCGGCCGGCTTGCTAAACCGTTTAAACGAGCAGGAGATACTAGACCTTTATGCCTATCTATTATCCGGAGGGGACGGAACACACGAAATATATACAAATGAAAGTAGTCAATAGCACCACCGATACCAGAAGATTGGTCCATTGTTTTTGGTACTATACGGTTCCTTAAGCTGTCCAAATCGGGAAGCATAGTTATCTTATCAAGGGTACGCGTAATCAAAACAGCCGCTATGGCTTCGTAGCCCATAACCAACTCAAATACAGAATGGTGGTTGGTTGAGCAAATAGAAGGGTGAAAGTAAGGAAACCTAAAAAGAAAAAGTGCCAACTAATTACACAATAACCATAAAACCAAGGACCATCAAAAAGAATCGATTACCCATCATCAAGGAACAAAAATTATGGGTGCTGGCCTGTATCTTGTTTGTTTTGAGCGGTTGTAAAAAGGTTATAAAAGAAACCGCGACTTCCGAAAATCAGTCTTCAACCTTCACCACTCCTTTGGGCAAGGAGTTTCGGTTACCGGAACCATCAAAAAAGTTGCTAGATCAATATGAATCTGCTAAAAAAAACTACTACAGCAATCCCGAAGATGTTAATGCGGCTATCTGGTACGGTAGAAGAACAGCCTATTTGGGTCGTTACGAAGATGCCATTGCCATTTATTCTGAAGGAATCAAAAAATTCCCGAAAGACCCTCGTCTGTATCGACATCGCGGACATCGATATATTTCAGTGAGAGCCTTCGATAAGGCAATCGCAGATTTGAAAAAGGCAAGCGAACTAATTCAGGGAACTGAAAATAAAATGGAACCAGATGGCATACCCAATGCCTTAAATACTCCAATAAGCACAACGCATGGTAATATTTGGTACCATTTAGGACTGGCCTATTACTTGAAACACGAGTACGAAAAGGCTTTTGACGCCTATCAAAAGTGTCGGGAAACCAGTGCCAACAATGATAATTTGGTCTCCAGTACCCATTGGCTTTATATGATTCAAAGGCGCTTGGGCAATAGCAGAAGTGCCAGTGCGCAACTCGAATCAATTGTCAAAGACGCGGAAATCATAGAAAATCATAGTTACTACACCCTTTGTAAATTTTACAAAGGACTTATACCGATAGATTCTTTACAGACGGTTAAGATTGGAAGTCCATCTTCGGATGCTATCATTTATGGCTTGGCCAATTGGCATTTTTACAATAATGAAAAAGATACTTCAAAAGAGCTTTTGGAAAGTTTGGTAAAAAGCACTTCTTGGAGCTCTTTCGGCTACATTGCCGCCGAGAGCGATCTCTTGTATTATTTTGATGCAACGAGTGAATAACGTATTTACTTTTTCTTCCACCACTCAAATCCTTACTTTTGTACCATCTTAAGTGAATACGTAAAAATGAACCAAATCAGAATAGCCCCCTCCCTCCTAGCCGCCGATTTTGGCAACCTACAACGCGATGTTGAAATGGTCAATAATAGCGATGCCGACTGGCATCATATTGATGTGATGGATGGCGTTTTCGTACCAAACATTTCCTATGGAATGCCAGTGGTCAAGGCAATACGGGAGCATGCGACCAAACCCTTGGATGTTCATTTAATGATTGTTGACCCCGACCGCTATATTCAAACATTCGCCGATTTAGGAGCAACCGTATTAACGGTTCACTATGAGGCCTGCACACATTTGCACAGAACGTTACAGGCCATTAAATCGGCCGGAATGAAGGCAGGTGTTGCTTTGAACCCACATACGAACGTGAGCCTTTTGGAAGATACCATCAACGATATTGATCTGGTCTGCGTTATGAGCGTAAATCCAGGATTTGGCGGACAGTCCTTTATCGAGAATACGTATCGGAAAGTGGTTGCTTTAAAAGCGTTGATCAAAAAGAGAGCAGCAAACACCTTGATAGAAATTGACGGTGGTGTTACCGATCAAAATGCCCACCAGCTTGTCACTTCAGGGGCAGATGTACTTGTTGCTGGCAGTTATGTTTTCAAAGCCGAAAACCCCACTGCTACCATAGCCCATCTCTCTTCGGTGGCAAACAATTAGTATTGATCTAGCAAATATTTGATCAAATCAGTGGTCGTAACGATACCTACCAATTGATCCTCAGCTACCACAGGTAATGCATGGTATTCCCGGGTGGTCAAAATCTCGGCAACTTCTTTAATGGTCGTATTAGGCGCTACCCGTTCCACGTTCCCGGTCATTACCTGTGGAATGGTGAACATATGGTACACCAACGTTTCAACGTCGTTATCATCATCGTTGCGATAGGCCCCATCGGCAAAACTGATGCGGAGCAGATCTGTTAAACTCAGCATTCCGATGATTCTGTCGCCCTCCACTACAGGAATATGGCGAATATGATGCTCTTGAAACAACGCTTCCGCCTTTTTGAGTCCATCGGTCGGACTAACAGTGATGATGTTCTTGGTCATAATGCTAGATACGGGTATTCTTTGTCGTACGCTCATAGCGTTGAGTTTTAAATTAGAACCCTAAGTTTCCACTATTTTAGCTGGTAAAGTATGATATATATCATAATCACGCTTACCGATTTCAGTACGCTTCCCAAATAGGGTCATACCGGTTCGCTTCTTGATACGTCTTGCAGCTCGATTTAAAATCTGCATCGGCATATCACAAATCATCAGAAGGTTTCACTAGCTTTGTAAGCTACAAAGCATAAAGGCTGTTAAGATGATAAATTTGGATGTTTTGATCGTAGGTGGTGGTCCCATTGGTATCGCATGTGGCCTTGAAGCCAAAAAGAAAGGTTTAAACTACCTGATTATCGAGAAGGGACCTATTGTAAACTCTCTTTTTAACTATCCTGTGAACATGCAGTTCTTCTCGTCATCGGAGCGTCTCGAAATTGATGGGATACCCTTTATCAGTAAAGAGGCCAAACCCAAACGAAACGAAGCCTTGGAATACTATCGACGTATCGTAAGCAGCAACCAACTGAACATAAGGCTCTTTGAAAAAGTCGAATCGGTTCAGCAAATCCATGATGGTTTTTCCATCATTTCGGACAAGAGTAAGTATACCGCCACGAATGTGATTATTGCCACCGGCTTCTACGACCTGCCTAACATGCTTGATGTTCCTGGAGAAGAGCTACCCAAGGTGTCTCACTATTACAAGGATCCCCATTATTATGCCGGACAAAAATTAGCCGTAATAGGTGCGAGTAATTCCGCCATCGACGCTGCCTTGGAATGTTGGCGAAAAGGATCTGAGGTAACCCTCATCATGCGGGGGCCTGAGGTAGGCCAACGGGTCAAATATTGGGTGCGGCCCGATATTATAAATCGTATTGAGGAAGGCAGTATTAAAGTGTATTACAACAGCACTGTAAAGGAAATTCGGGATACGGAGTTGACCGTTGAAACGCCAGATGGAACCATTTCCTTAGAAAACGACTTTGTTTTGGCCCTTACCGGGTACCGGCCTAATTTTAAATTTTTAGAGCAATTGGGAATTACCTTATCCGAGGACGACAAACGGCTACCTACCTACAATCCCGAAACCATGGAGACCAATATCAAAGGGCTTTATCTCGCCGGGGTCATATGCGGAGGTATGGAAACCCATAAATGGTTTATCGAAAATTCTCGAATACACGCACCGATGATCGTTTCCGATATACTATCTAAAAAAGGCGTGACCTTAGACGCTTAGAAAAATCGAACCCCTGTTTTCAGGGGTTAAAAATTAACGGTTTATCGCATAGTTAAAGAAGTTCGTAGAACGCATCTTTGTACTCTAAAACAATAAAGATGCGATTTCTTCTACCCAAAGTATTGGCCCTATTTATTGCTTTTTTGATGTACTGCGGTTACAATACCAAAAAACAGGATACCCTAACTCCCACATCATATGTATTAAAAGTAGAGCGAGGTGGATTCCATAACGATGCTTTTCAACTCATTGGAAATAGTATTTTTTACTTTCCCGACACGACCGACACAAAACCGATTACCCGATACAATCGCTCCAGCATTACCAAATTGGACGAAAAAACAGTGACAGACTTCTTCGCCTATATCGAGAAAGAGGGTGTTTGGCAGCTAGACAAGACCTATCATACCAAATCTTCCTGTACCAGCGGCCTACGGATTACTATAGAACAAAACGGGCGTAAAAAAACGATTGTTTGCGACGACTTTCGTAGCAATTGTCCGCCCTTACTAAAATATATAGACCAAAAAGTAGTTGAATTGGAAGGAAATGATTTGAAGTGGACATTTCTACCTGGATAACCAATCGCTCCTTACAATTCTTTGTGCATCGGTGTTTATGTGTTATCTTGATTTTAATTATGCATCCATCGAAGCTTTTTTAAATAGAAGCGAAACCGCTTTGCCAACAGACTATGAAGCAAAAGGGAAACCAATTATGAAAGAGAAAATTCTTTGTTTATTTCTGTTCGTATTTTTCGCATCCTGTAATTTGAACAAACCGGTTGATTACTACAATAAAGCGGTCTATGCCGGTAATGGTGCGATTACAATGTTCGAATTAGAAAACCGTTTGGAGCGTTTAGAATCGGGAATGACGTTAGCACCTGAAGACCTAAACAGTTCCAGTATGGCCCGATTGTCGTACTGTGAGAACATGATAGCCGATTTGAAAGATCTTTTAGGAAACGAAGATTCAGACCCGATGATAAAAGCGACGATTGCGTATGTCAATTTTGGGATACAGACCGCCAAAAACCCAAAAACGCTGCAGGTTTTCGAAGCCGTGGGAAACGCTGCAAATTTCGAAGAAGCTAGTATAGCTCTAGAACCGTTGGGAGATTATCTCGATGGGATTTACGACCAAAACGAGGTATTATACATGGCTTATGATAAGGAAGTAAGTGCATATGCCAAGAAAAATAATATTGAGATGAAGTTCTATGGCCCGGGTGCTTCGACCGAAAACTAGTAATGCATAACTTCACCATACATAATACCCAAGGAAAAGAACGTTCGTTCAAGGTACTTCTTAGTTCGGTACAATACTGCATTTTTCTAATTTCCATTTTTTGCTACTCGCAGGGCAAAATGACCGAACAGCAAGGAGATGACGAGGATACGGTAATTCGATTTTCCACCATTCCCGTAGAACGTCAAAAATCCCTACAACCCTATTACGATGCCCTAAAAGATGCTACTTTCGGGGTGCAACGATTTTCACTTTTTGAACAACTGGCAACGGCACATATCGAAAAAGCCGACACCGATTCAATTCTTCACTATGGAAATCTATATGTAAAAGAATTGATCAACTGGGACAAGCCTGAAAATGAAAAAGCTCCCCACTATGCAAAGGCCTATTACTATTTGGCAATAGGCAGTCAGTTCAACGGCCTGTTAGACAACGCTATACAATGGCATGTAAAGGGCATTAAAGCCACAGAAACCGCTAATAGTGGTGCGTACCAATATCGCCATAAAATCGGGTTAGGAAAAATATACAACCTGAAACAAGAACGTTCCAAAGCCATAACGACGCTAGAAAAAGCAATAAATGAATTCGGCCAAGAATGGCCTACATACACCAACGAGGCATTGATACACCTAGGCGACGCCCACTACAATGGCGAAAATCTTGAAAAGGCCCAGGAATATTATGAAAAGGCTCAAAAAGGTACCAAAGCGATCCAAGATCTTGAAAAAGAACTTTCGGTTAATCTAAAGCTAGGCCGTATTGCAGAAAAAGAAGGTCGATACGACGATGCTTTCACCCTATATAATGAAACCAGGGAGCGCGGATTGGCAGAAGGGTTCAATGTATTGTATTTTGAAGGCACCATACGGGTAGGAGACCTTTTTTATCGTGAGAAGAACTATCAGGCCGCCCAGATGGCTCTAACGACAGCGCATGTTAATGCCGTTGATCGAGAAAATTTACATTACCAAGCCGAAATACTCGATATTTTGAGACGCATTTTTGCGAAAACAGAAGATTTTTCGAACGCATATGCGGTAATGACCCAATTGGCTGCGGTGCGTAATCGCATCAACCAACAACAACAGCGAAAGGTCAGCAAGGAATTGGAAATTCAGTACGAAACCCTCGAGAAGGAAAAGGAAATTCTAAACCTTCAGGAAGATCAAATTATTAAAACGGCCGAACTAGAGCGTCAAAAAACAATTAAAAATGCGTTTCTAATTGGTTTTTTGATTGTGTTGATCCCCGTGATCGCCTTGTTGTATACGTACTATCAAAAGATTCAAGCACAAAGCGAACTTGCCAAAAAACAGAAAGAAATCAACACCCAAAAAGTAGAAGCCCTACAACAGGAGCAAGAACTGAACCTTATCAAAGCAGCCATAGAAGGCCAAGATGAGGAACGAAAAAGAATCGCACAGGAGCTACACGATAGCATCGGTGGTAATCTCGCGGGCATTAAGCTACAATTGGCCAGTATCAACAAAGATTCGGAACAACTGACCAACATTGGAAGTCAACTGGACGAAACCTACCAATTGGTAAGGGATATTTCCCATACGCTGATTCCTAAAAAGTTTCGGCAAAATGTATTCACCCACTTGATAGAAGAATACATAAAATCAATTGTGAACACCGGAAAAATTGCGGTGCGGTTTTATCCGCATCCCGAAGAGAAGGTGAATACTATCGACGAAAAAATACAGATGGAACTCTTTAAAATCATCCAGGAGCTGATGACCAATACCTTAAAACATGCCGAAGCACAAAAGGCAGATATTCACTTAAGTTATATCGACCAATCGATTTCCTTGTTGTTCGAAGACAACGGCAAAGGTTTTCAACGATCGGATAAGGTAGAAGGTATCGGTTTTAAAAATATACGAAGCAGAGTAAACGAAATGAAAGGGGAATGTCATGTCGACACTGCGCCGAATCGTGGAACCGTTATATCAATCGAAATACCGCAGGCATGATCACATTGTTCTTAGTGGTACTTTCGGGTTTTCAATTAGCGGCCTACAAGTGGTTGGATCTTCAAAAAAAGGCCGTGTGGAAAAAAACCACCTTATTACTGATATTAATAGGGCATTGCACTGTTTTCCCACAGTTCTTCAAGCTCGAGGCATCGAGTTGCGGAATGCCCCTTCTTGGAGTGTACATGGCTTTCTGGATTCTTGGGAATATCATCACATTACTGGTACATTTGAGCTATCATCTTGTAAATAGAATATCGACTAAAAAATAATACTATGAAATATAACCTGATTATCGCGGACGACCATAAAATGTTCATCGACGGATTGATGAGTATCTTGCAAGATGCCCCGGAGTTTGCCATTACCCTAACAGCAAAAAACGGTGCACAAGTAGTAAAATATTTAGATATCAATGGCACCGACAACCTTCACCTACTTATTACAGATTTAACCATGCCCGAGATGGATGGTATTGAATTGAATCGTATCGTAAAAGAAAAATATCCTGCCTTAAAAACCTTGGTTGTAAGTATGCATATCGATGGGGGTATGATCGATAAACTAATACGAAACAATGTAGACGGTTATGTACCAAAAAACGCTGAAAAAGAAGAGCTACTGACTGCAATAAGAACCATTGTAAAAGGCGAAAAATACTTCTCCACCGAAATTAAAAAGGCGTACACCGATGCCATGTTCGAGAACCGAAAACAGGAAGAAGTTTCCTTGACAGAACGGGAAATCGAGGTTTTAAAGCTTATTGCCGAAGAAAACACTACGCAAGAAATTGCGGACACATTGTTCTTGAGCAAACATACGATTGAGAGTTACCGCAAAAACCTCATTTCGAAACTTCAAGTAAAGAACTTGGCCGGACTCACCAAACACGCCATTAAAATGGGGCTTTTAGATTCCTAACATTGGGGCACGGCCTTCAAATTAAACAAAATATCCGCAGAACAAATCATTGAGGGTGCCGCGTGTATTACAGTATATTCGGAAGCGATCAATGACCCGTTACGAGTTTTGAAGCGATTTACCTTGGGCTTCCATCGAGTCAACTACCAACCCCCCGGTAAATACTATTTTACCGGGGTTAACGACCACACCCATGGCCCTTGGTACGGTGACCACCCCCGAAAACAGTGATTCCCATTTTCACCTTTTTAAGCCTGTCTATCCCCTATCCGATACTTCATCTTTGTACGTGTAAAACAACTAAAACAAAAGATGATGAAGTTTAAAGTATTAATTGCCGTTGCCGTTCTGTTTATTTCTTGCAGTAACGACAAGAAACAGACCGAACAGACCAAACAAGCCGTTGCTTTTAAATCTGATATTCTTCTCGAACGAAGTGCGAAAAGACCTTTGAGCAAGCCCAACAATGAAAAGGAAGAATGTACCCTTACCATTTCAGGAAAAACGGTTCTAGAAGGCACTGCTACAATTAAGGTAATAGATGCTGAAGGTGAAGAAGTATCCTGTAAAACCTTTCCTGCCAAAGAGTTGATACATGAGGAGTACAAGACGGCAAACTCTGCCTTACAGGAGGCCCATATTCGGGAAGTGGTGGAAAGCTATTTCGATGAAGGTAAGGATTTGGCTTTTTTAGAATAATGTATTATCCGAGATGAGATAACCCATCCTTTCGAAAAAAACGACTCCAAAAATCCTCGGTTTCGTGAGTTGGATAACTTAATCTAGCCTGCTTACCACTCAAAAGTTCCACTAATTTAAACGAATTATGATGCGTCCCAAACACCGCTATAAAGTACGCCCAGGATATGGCACCAAAAATCTTTTAATAGAGTTCAATCCTGTCGAGGATTCGGAGTACTTCTTGTTCGAATTGATGAAAATGCTTTCGCTATTTGGTTTTGAGCAGCAAGGAAAAATCGATTTATGGATGAACGATGAAATCCTGGTCACCATGCGTTCGATAAATGGCTGTATTACATTAAGTCTCGATGTATACGGGATCATTTTCATTTTGGCCAATAATAACCAGACAGACATTCTTCGCATTGACGGCATGCTACAAAGTTCTAAGGGATTTGAAAAAGAAGAAGTAGATTTCACTACCTATCGAATGCGCCTATAGCTTACCTTACATCATTTTTTAGTAGCCCTTGGGCATCTAAAGAAGATCTTTTGTTCACTATATTTGTTCATGTTAATCGTTTAACAATGAATAAAAATTTACTTTTCATTAGTTTACTGATAGCGGGCTTATTATCTGCTTGTTCCGAAGGGGCAGTACAAGACATCAAGACACATCGCCCGCCGAACATCGTTTTGATATTTACAGATGACCAAGGATATCAAGATGTCGGGGTTTTCGGGGCCCAAGGCTTTACCACGCCCCATCTTGATCAAATGGCCAGTGAAGGTATTGTACTCACCGATTATTATGCAACACAGGCTGTTTGTTCCGCTTCTAGGGCCAGTATTTTAACCGGTTGCTACGCCAACAGGTTGAATATTCATTATGCCTTAATGCCCGATAGTAACATAGGGCTCGACCCGGATGAGACTACGTTGGCCGAAATGCTGAAATCCCAAGGTTATACCACGGGTATTTTCGGAAAGTGGCACTTGGGAAACAAAGCACAATTTATGCCTAATAATCACGGGTTTGATGAATTTTTCGGAATCCCTTATTCAAATGATATGTGGCCTCAAAACAAATCGATCGGCTACGAATTCGACCCCTTGCCATTGTATCATAATATCAAGGTAATCGATACGTTGGAAGACCAGACTTCGCTAACCACCCAAATTACCGAACGCAGTGTGGCCTTTATCAACGAACATTATGACAAGCCTTTTTTTCTTTACGTTCCCCACCCGCAACCACATGTTCCTTTATTTGTTTCCGAAAAATTCAGGGGTAAATCCGAAAAAGGACTTTATGGAGATGTCATCATGGAAATCGATTGGTCGGTAGGTCAAATTTTAAAAGCCTTGAAAGAAAATGATATCGATGGGCATACGATGGTCATTTTTACATCCGACAATGGTCCGTGGTTGGCCTATGGAAATCATGCAGGAAGTGCGTTGCCGTTAAGGGAAGGGAAAACCACCACTTGGGAAGGTGGCCAACGCGAACCCTTTATCGTTCGCTATCCTGGAAAACTGCCCCAAGGAAAGAAAATTTCCAAACCGGTCATGGCAATCGATATATTGCCCACTATTGCTGAAATTACGGGGGCACAACTTCCATCCAAAAAAATAGATGGCAAAAGTGCCTGGAGTCTTTGGACCGGAACCTCTGATGCAAGTCCGCAAGAAGCCTACTTCTATTACTACGCTAAAAACGAATTACGTGCGGTTCGATACGGAAAATGGAAACTTCATTTTCCGCATTCCTACCGAAGCGTTGAGAAACGGACATTGGGAAAAGATGGTGAAAGGGGAAACTATATAAATATAAAATTAGAGGAGATAGCACTTTATGATCTCTCAAACGATATGAGCGAATCACATAACGTGGCCAAATCATATCCCGAGGTAGTCAAAACCATACAGGCGATCGCCGACCAGATGCGGAGCGAACTCGGAGATGCCCTCACTGGCGTGGAAGGAACGGGTAACAGGGCGGCCGCGACCGCTGAATATTAAAAATCATGGATAATTTTCATGGTATTAGAATACTTTCCTGTTTAAAAATACCAAAAACACGGCTTGGCCGTTGGTAATGCAGTTGCCCATATACATCTGCCGAATGTATTTCCTGCCCCGGACAAGGCAAAAAAAAAATCCACCCGAAGAAGGTGGACTTTTTATTCCAATATGTATAGTATTTTCCTAGATACCCAATTCTTTTTTGACATCTGCCAACAAATCCTTGCCTTGGGCCACGATGAGTCCACCACCCGCTTGGGAGTCGATTACGTAGTCAAAACCTTGGGCTGCGGCTACTTTTTCGATAGCCGCTTTGGCCTTTTCAGAAATTGGCGCGAAAAGCTCAGCTTGTTTTTGCTGTAAATCTCGTTGCGCTTGCATATTGGCTTCATCGATGTTCTTTTTCACCCCTTGAAGCTCGATAGCCCGCTTCTCATTTTCTTCCTGAGATATTGAAGCAGCTTCGTTCTGGTATTGCGTGTATTTATTCTGCAATTCGGTCATGGAACTCTCGATATCCGCATTGTAAGTCTCCGAGAGTTTTTTCAGTTCGGCCTCCGCGGACTTCATTTCTGGCATTGCCGATAGCAACTGGGTCACATCAATATGTGCAACTTTGCTTTGTGCATTAACAAAACCGGTCGCGGCCACAAACAGCACCAACGCTACCGCAATTTTTTTTAAGTGTTTCATGAGTTAAAATTTAATTCTAATTAAAATATTTGAGTGTTAATTTATGGTTATTATACTTTTCTAGTTGATTGTATCTTTTGCCGTTTCTCCTTTTCTCTCTGCTTCTTTGGCTTTTCGTTTCGCTTCCCGTTCTTCTAATAATTTCTTTCTGCGTTCCTCGTACGCCTTCTTGCGCTCTTCCCTCAGCTTCAATTGTTCAGCACGTCTTTCATCTGCTGACTTTGCCCTTGCGGCCTGTGCCTTTTTTGCACGTTCCTGACGCTCTAAAATAGCCTCACTCGGTGGCGCATCGGTCTCTTCATCCTCAAAATCATCAATCTTGCTACGCCGTTGTTTTTTCTTGGGGGCACTTACCTTTCTTGTCCGTGCTATCCCCCTCAAAATCAAGTCGCTGATGTCATGCCTTTTTTGGGAGTACAACATTACAACATCCGCAGATTTATCAAAAATAAAATCATACTTTTTATTGGCTCCTATTTTCCGTACTTCATTGAAAACCTGATCCTGTATCGGTTGGATCAACTGCCGTTTTTGCAGTACCAAATCACCTTGGGGGCCAAAACGATTTTGTTGATACTCTAACATTTCTTTTTCCAAAATGAGGATTTCTTCCTCACGCTCTGCGATCAATTCATCGGTTAAAAGCACCCTTTCGGCCATCAAATCCTTTTTCATCTGCTCCACCACACTCTGTTTCTGCTCGATTTCTACCTTCCATTTCTGCACCTTGGTCTCTAATTGGGCGGTGGCATCCCGATACTCTTCTACATTTTCAAGGATGTATTCCATGTCTACATAACCAATCCGAACACCTCGCTGGGCAGCTCCGTACGTGATGAATAAAAGGGTGGCACATACAGAAAGAATAGTTGCTTTTTGCTTCATTTTATTTTCATTTAATACCATAGAAAATATCGTGCCAAAAATACTAAATATTTTAAAATGAAATAGTTAGCACCACGTCGCGATATACAATCTTAACATTGATTAAAACTGTTGGCCAATAATGAAGTGTGTTTGCCATCCGCTTGGTTGGTTGGGATTCAAGTAGTCCGCATCAAAACCATACCCGAAATCGATTCCCAAAAGTCCAAACGCCGGCATAAAGATGCGTAGCCCCACTCCGGCCGACCGTCTTATTTCAAACGGATTAAAGTCCTGAAAATTGTTGAAAGCGTTTCCACCTTCCAAAAAAGCAAGTCCATAGATCGATGCCGATGGCTTCAAAGTAAGTGGATATCGCAATTCCAACGAAAATTTATTGTACACTACGCCTCCTTCGGCCCTTCCCGTAAGCGGGTTCAACGGGGTCAAGGCTTGATTGTCGTAGCCGCGTAATTGAATAATATCCCGACCATCCAGCGTAAAGTTACCGAGACCATCCCCACCTACGAAAAACCGTTCGAAGGGAACATTTCCAATATCTGAATTATAGCTTCCCAAAAAGCCAAGCTCGGCGTTGGTTCGCAATACCAACGAATTATCGCCACTCCCCACCAAGGTAGTGTACCAATCGCCCTTGAATTTCACTTTGTAGTATTCTAGCCATTTAAAACGTTCCTCCTCCAGGACTTCACGTCGATCATTCAATTCCTCCCGTTCCGGATCCCCTTGTGGCAACGAACTTAGTTCCTCCAACAGTTCGTCACTCTCGTCCCGGATGGCTTCAAAGTCCTTGTTACTAAATAAGGAATAAGGCGGGGTGAATTTGGCCGTAATTTCAAAGTTAGAACCTCCTCTCGGAAAAATGCGTCCCCCGGAAACTGCATTTCTTGAAATACCAAGGGTATAGGTCAAAGAGTTCGCACTACCGTTCCCGAAACTGAACAAACCGATATTATAGTCTTGAAAATCATACAACTGATACCCGACCGAATGGGATATAGTAAAGAAGTCATCGGGCCATTGTACCCGCTTCGCCAACCCAGCGGAAACTCCTGTAATAGAAAATTGCTGGTCCCTATTGGGTTGAAAACGACCTCGATCATCCCTTGTGACGGCAAATTGTTGGGTTCTAGAGAAACTAAGGTTAAACCGTACCGGTTTTTTGCCTCCTAACCAGGGTTCTGCAAAATTGACGCTATAAACCCTAAAAGTCCTACTGGCCTGTACACGTAACGCAAACGTCTGCCCATCACCCATCGGAACTGGTTTATATGCCTCTTTCTTGAAAATGTTCCCAATCGAAAAGTTATTGAACGAAAGCCCTAACGTACCGATAAAACCTCCTCCCCCATAACCGCCTTGTAGTTCAATCTGACTAGATCCAGATTCTACCAGGTTATAGTTAACATCTACCGTACCGGCATTGGGGTCTGGGTTTTGGATATCGGGCTGAATCTGCTCCGCATCGAAAAATCCAAGTTGCTGCAATTCACGAATCGTGCGTATAATGTCTGCCTTGCTATATTTTTGACCGGGACGGGTACGAAGTTCACGATAGATTACATGGTCATTGGTACGGTCGTTTCCGTTTACCGTTACATGGTCTAGAAAGGTTTCCTTTCCTTCAATGATCCGTATCTCAAAGTTTATGGTATCGTTCTCCGCAGAGGTTTCGACCGGATTGATACTTGAGAAGAGATACCCATAATTCTGATAGAGACTAATGATATCTTCCGCATCGGGCTTCGAATCGTCCTGTATGCGCTCACGTAGCTCTACGCCGTTGTAAACATCCCCTTTTTTGATTCCCAATGCACGTTGTAAAGCGCGATCGCTATAGACCGTATTTCCCACAAAATCAATATCCCCAAAATAGTATCTGTTGCCTTCCTCTAGTTTCAGCTTTATGTCAATATTGTTCTCATTGACATTGATGATGGAGTCCGAAACAATTCGCGCATCGCGAAATCCGTTTTCAGCATATTTATCAATAAACAGCTCTAAATCATTTTCATATTCCTCCTCGATATATTTTGATTTTTTCCAGAAGCGCCAAAAACGTTTTTCTTTTGTCTTTTTCATGGCACCAAGCAACTTGGCATCCTTTATCTCTTCGTTCCCTTCTAAAATAAAGTTTCGAATTTTTACTTTATCGCCTTTTTTGATGTTGATGACCATGCTCTCAGCATTGGTCTGCGAAGTGTCCTTTGCGGTTACGATCGTGGCCTTAGCATTCAAGTATCCTTGCTTCTTATACTTATTTTCAAGAAAGCTTTTGGTGTTGGCAATTAAACTTTCGGTAATCTTCTTTCCTTTTTTTAAATCGGTATCATCTATAATACTCTGTACTTTACGTTTCTTTTCACCGTAGATAGTTACGTTAGAAAGGGTAGGACGCTCTTTAATGTTTAGCTCCAAAAAGACCTTCTCCCCTTCTACATTGGCAATATAAAAAGCAATATCGGTGAACAGTTCCAGACCCCACAGCTTGTTAATGACCTCACTGATCTGCTCTCCAGGCAAGGTAATCGGTTGCCCGACCCGGAGTCCCGTGTAGGTTTTAACCGTCTGTTCATTGTAACTTTGAAGTCCCGTTACCTCTAAACCGCCAAGAATATATTTTTTCCCATCTTGATAGGAAACATCCTGTGCGATGCTGAAAAGGGAGGTAAAAAAAAGTAGAAGGGTACATGTGAGTTGTAACGGTATGAATCTTTTCACACCGCTAGATGAGTTGTTCGCTAGTTTTTCCAAATCTTCGTTCTCTGTTTTGGTAATTTTTTATGGCACCTACCAAATGATGCTCGCTAAAATCGGGCCAAAATACGTCAATAAAGTATAATTCCGCATAGGCTATTTGCCAAAGCAAAAAATTGCTTATCCGATGTTCCCCACTTGTTCGGATCAGCAAATCTACATCTGGCAAATCGTGCGTGTAAAGATGAGTATTTATAATGGTTTCGTCAATATTTTCAGGAGAAATTATATTATTTTTAACTTTGGAAGCAATAGTCTTTACGGCACTTTTCAGCTCTTCTCGCGAGCCATAACTCAAAGCAAGTGTCAAGGTCATTCCGTCGTTATTGCGGGTTTTTTCCATAACCTCAACAAGTTCTTTGTTCGCTCTTTTGGGCAAGGAGGAAATGTCACCTATGGTATTCAAGCGTACATTATTTTCTTGAAAAGTGCTCAATTCTTTTTTTAAGGATGATACCAATAGCCGCATGAGGGTATCGATTTCGACTTTAGGTCTTTTCCAGTTTTCGGTGGAGAAGGTGTACAGGGTGAGATAGCGAATTCCGATTTTAACACAGTTCTCAACGGTTTGGCGAACGGTATTGACACCATTTTCGTGCCCGAACACTCTGAGTCTTCCCTTTTGTTTTGCCCAACGGCCGTTACCGTCCATAATAATGGCGATATGTTGTGGAAGGTTGTGGAGATCTAGATCTTCAATGGTATACATAAAACAATTACTCAAAACAGTCCATACATGGCTTTCTACCAAAGGTGTAAGTTAAGGTAAATCCTGAGAATACATACCAATCATCGCTGTTAATATTTCCAAAGATTACGGTATCGAACTGTTGTGCAATATTAGACTTTTCGGGGTTACTACCATCCAAATTATCGGTAAAAGTATATCTCGCACCGATTTCGGCACCCAATATCAGAAATTGGTTCAGGCGCAACTTGGCACCTACCGTCATTGGAATGGCGAACGAACCATCTGTTTGATTGGTATTTTGTAATTCGCCCAAATCGAAATAATTATAATCGTACCTAAAATAGGTAAGACCTGTATATAAATAAGGGGTAAAAGCGGGGCCAAGTTTATGCAAATTGTAGTCTACGAAGTGGAATTCAAGTCCGGCAGATGCTTCCAATATAGAATTTTTGGCCACGAAACCTCTTTGCTGTCGTGCAGCGATATCCGATTTGGTATCATCGGCGGTAAATTTCCCATATATCATGCTTGCCCTCCAAGCGTAACGCTTGCTCTTGTTCCATTTGAAGATTCCTCCAAAAGCGATATCGGATGGTAAGATGTAGTTTGTACGACCTACGTCGCCAATGTTATTGGCACCCCCTGCGAACAGGCCTACTTCATAGGTCTGAGCACTCAGATTCAGAGCAAAGAAAATAAATATACAATATAGGTATCTTTTCATTTGTTCAAAAAGTTTGCAAATATAGGAATTCCGAATAGTTGTATCGAAATTGCCCTCGACTAAGGCATTCTATCTTGATAAACAGTGTTTATACCTATTTATTGTTTTAGGAAGTGTTCAATTACGGCGGTCTTCGCCCCATAATAATTTGTTGCGAAGTGTTTTAAGAAAGCTCTCCGAGGTATACTCGATCATGTTGACCGAAAAAGGGGCTTTACGTACAATGATTTCCTGTCCGTTTTCCAAGGAGGCGATTCTTGAATCTAAGGAAACCAGGTGGTTCTCTTCCCGACCAGACACCTTTAAACGAATGATGGTATCATCTGAAATTACCAAGGGGCGTGCATTCAAATTGTGTGGGGCAATAGGGGTAAGTACCAAGGACTTGGCACTGGGAACAATGACCGGCCCACCACAACTAAGGGAATAGCCAGTGGAACCAGTAGGTGTTGAGATGATGAGTCCGTCGGCCCAATAAGAAGTAAGGTACTCATCGTTCAAATAGGTCTCTACCGTAATCATCGAGGTCGTGTCTTTTCGGCTAACCGTGATCTCGTTCAACGCAAAATTGAGTCCGTCGAATTCAGGTATTGCAAAATCGGCAACAACCTCTACAAGACTTCGTTCCTCTGTACGGTAGGCCCCTGCTACAAATTCTTGTACCACCTTACGCACATCCTCTTTTTTGAAGGTAGAGAGAAAGCCCAATCGACCCGTATTGACCCCCACTAGTGGAATACCCAAATCGCCAACGTACGTAACAGCCCGCAGCATGGTACCGTCACCACCAAAACTAACGAACAGATCAAAATCGGAGTCGAGTCCGGCCGTTCGCGTAAAAGTGCTGTAATTATGAGTAGTAATCTTAGTGCTTAGGAGACGGTGAAACTCCTCCTCGATACTAACGACCGCATCCAGTTTTTGAAGTTCTTCCAATAGCTCGGCCACATAGTCAATAATCGTATCCTGATAGGTTTGACCGTAGATGGCGACCTTCATTGCTTATACATTTAAATATTTATCAAGATAATCTGATCGTTGCTTCAGGTCTTCCAAAAACTGGTCATCGTTGTTTCCGAAGAGTATATTATAGTTATACCTGCGCAAACTTTGGATAATCTCATTAAGGTTTGAAGCACTCACTTTAATGGTCAACTGTACCACATCGTTGCGAATATCGGTAATAAATCCACCAATTAATCTGGCATTGTTACTTTCCACTATTTGGGCAATTTCACTAAAAGAATAGTCCTTGATTCCTTTGGCCACTACCAAGATACCGCCTGGCTCGGTAAAGAAGGGTGTGTCTATAAATACCCCAACGATATCGGTTAAGTCGTAGTACCCTAGAACCGACCCGTCTTCGTTGATTACCGGTAACAGATTGGCTTCGTTTCTGGCAAAAGCCTCAAGGACATCTAACCAAGACGTAGTCTTTAAAACGAAAACACCCTCTAGGTTGTACCTAAAATCCTCGATCTTTTTGTCCGCCTCAAAATTTTCAAGGTCGGTCTCGTTTAAAACTCCCAAAAAATGCCCTTCCTCTACTACTGCGACATGGGAATAGATACTTTCATTGAAAAAAGTAATTATTTCCTTTAAGGAGTCTCCTATCTTAAAAACAGGAATATTTGAAATTATATGGGACTGGATTTGCATAGCACTAATTATTACGCAAAATACTAATAAAAAATTCTACCCACTAGGATATATCGGCTATTATTTATCCGAATCGAACTGTTAGAATAATCAGTAGTCAAGACTTTCGCGATATTGAGGTCGTGGGCTCTTTTAGGTAGAAATCCGAAGCACTGACTTGGCATCTACCTTATCGACTTTGCTTTTCTTAAATTCTTTCCCGAACAAATATCAAAAGGTGTGCCTAATTCGTATTTTTGCCGTTATAATTCATGGAATTAAGGTCAAATGACAAAACTAAGTGTAAACATCAATAAAATAGCCACTCTACGGAATTCTCGTGGAGGAAATGTGCCAAATGTACTGAAAGTAGCTCAGGATATTGAAGAATTTGGGGCGCAAGGGATTACGGTGCATCCAAGACCCGATGAACGCCACATTCGGTATCAAGATGCCAGAGACCTTAAAAAGGTGGTCACTACAGAATATAATATTGAGGGAAATCCCATTGAAAAATTCATCGACCTCGTGCTGGAAGTACAGCCAACCCAAGTAACCCTTGTGCCCGATTCCATTGATGCCATTACCTCCAATGCCGGGTGGGACACTGTAAAACATCAAGATTTCCTAAAGGAGGTCATCGACACCTTTCAGAAAGCAGGTATTCGCACCTCAATTTTTGTGGACCCGGACATCAAAATGATCCAAGGGGCTTCAGAAACAGGAACAGATCGTATAGAATTATACACCGAAAGCTATGCCGCTGCCTTTGCCAAGGGCAACCATAAAGCCATACAACCTTTTATTGAAGCAGCGAAAATGGCCAACGAATTCGGGTTGGGCATCAATGCCGGTCATGATTTAAGTCTGGAAAACATTGGTTACTTTAGAACGCATGTTCCGCACCTTTTAGAGGTTTCTATCGGCCATGCCCTTATCTGCGAGTCGTTATACCTTGGACTAGAAAATGTGGTAGCCATGTATCTCCATAAATTACAGTAATGCAAGACTTATATTCCATCGTTTTAGGAGAAGGAACCCCCTTGATTGTTCTTCACGGTTTTTTGGGAATGTCGGATAATTGGAAAACCCTTGGTAGGCGATATGCGGAAGAAGGGCTCCAAGTGCATTTGGTAGATCAACGAAACCACGGAAGAAGTTTTCACTCCGACACCTTTAATTACGATGTACTGTCCGAAGATTTGAAGGTATATCTTTTAAAGAAAAATATACCAAAAGCCATCATCTTAGGTCATTCTATGGGTGGAAAAACGGCCATGCAGTTTGCTTGCACCTATCCTGAACTGACTGAAAAACTCGTAGTGGCCGACATTGCCCCAAAG
The DNA here is from genome assembly GCA_947493175.1 of uncultured Flavobacteriaceae bacterium. GTDB lineage: Bacteria > Bacteroidota > Bacteroidia > Flavobacteriales > Flavobacteriaceae > Pelagihabitans. The sequence continues at coordinate 99,166 of CANLQD010000008.1, forward strand.
TTTTATCCGCCGCACCATCAGGCAATCATTAACGCCCTTAACACATTGGATTTTGATCGTATCACCTCCCGAAAAGATGCCGACGAACAGTTAGCGATACATATTAAGGAATGGGGTATACGACAGTTTTTACTTAAAAACCTCTACTGGGAGCATAAAACCCGTTTGGGACTACGAATCAATCTTCCTGTCTTGAGCCAGCGAATGGCCGAGATTGGAGAAAACATAAATTCCACTGCCTCCTACTCCGGAGACACACTTTTCTTAAGGGGAGGGCGATCTGAGTACATCAACGAAAATGATTTCCCAGAAATTAAACGGCATTTTCCCAAAGCGCGCTTAGAAACGATCGAAAATACAGGGCATTGGCTTCACGCCGAAAACCCAAATCAATTCTTTTCACTCTCCAAGGAATTTATCGATTCCTGAATTTTGCGCCTTTATTTGTTATGCATGCATAATTTTTTCCGCTTAACATTGAGAGTGTGATAATTTTAACTAAATTTGGCCTTACTATCTACTAACTCAATTAATTCAATACCAATAACATGAAAAAACATTTGATGCTCCTCGCGTTTTCAGGGATTTTTTTGATTTCCTGTAGCGATGACGATACCCCCGTAACAATGGAACCGACCCCTCCTACCCCGGAAAATTTCTCTGCAGGGGACGCGGATTTTTCCAATTATGTGGCATTGGGAAATTCCTTGACCGCAGGTTTCTCGGATGGTGCACTTTTTGTTGACGGCCAGACTGCTTCCACTCCTAATATGTTGGCCACTGCTTTCAAGGAAGTTGGTGGCGGGGACTTTTCCATTCCCTTCATGGCAGATAATTTAGGAGGTGCCAGTCTGGGCGGCACACCCGTTTTTGGAAATCGACTTATCCTGTCTTTTGCAAGCGGTTCGCCGACACCCGTGCCCGTAGAGGGTACAGGTAGTACCGATATAGCGGCTACATTGGCCGGGCCCTTCAATAATATGGGTGTACCTGGGGCCAAAAGTTATCATCTGGTAGCTCCGGGATACGGAAACGTGCAAGGGGTCGTCCCTGGCCTGGCCAATCCATATTTTGTGCGTTTTGCTTCGGACCCCAACGCTACCATATTGGAAGATGCCCTAAGCCAAAGTCCAAGCTTTTTTAGCCTGTGGATCGGCAACAACGACATCTTAAGTTATGCAACCAGCGGCGGTGCCGGCGTGGATCAGACTGGGAATTTAGATGCCTCGACTTACGGCGGAAACGATATTACCGATCCAGACCTCTTCCAAACGATCTACACGAACCTTCTTGGCGGGCTTACCACTGGAGGAGCCAAAGGAGTGGTCGTCAATCTTCCAGATGTTACATCCATTCCATTTTTCACGACCGTACCCCACAATCCCGTGCCACTTGATGAAGCTACAGCCACCCTGTTGAACGGAGCTTATGCGCAGTATAATGGAGGGCTTGCCGCTCTTCAACAGAACGGCCTTATTTCTGCCGAAGAATTGGAAAGACGAACCATATCGTTCAGTGCCGGCGAGGGCAATGCGGTGGTATTGATCGATGAGGACCTTACAGACCTTACCGGTGTGAACCCGGCGCTGATCAACATGCGACAGGCAACTGCCGAAGATCTATTGGTCTTTACGTCTCAAACCATTATCGGTACCTTGGCGAATCCTGATGATCCGACTTCTATTAACGGTGTGGCCGTTCCGTTGGCCGATAATTGGGTTTTAACACCCGAGGAACAAGAGGTTATTTCGACCGCATTGATGCGCTATAATGAGACTATTGAGACCCTTGCCATCCAGTTCGATCTCGCCTTTGTTGATGCGAACGCATTTCTAACCGTTGTAGCCACTACAGGGGTTTCTTTGAGCGATGGCAGTACGGTAACGGCAACCTACGGGACCGGAGGTGGTTTCTCTTTGGATGGGGTGCATCCTGCGCCAAGGGGCTATGCCCTATTGGCCAATGAGTTTTTAAAAGCTATCGAAGCCAAATACAACGCCACTTTACCAGATGTCGAACCCCTGGATTATACAGGGCTGTACCTGCAATAAGAGAAAATAAATGTATACATTTACAAGGTACCGAAGCTTCGGTACCTTTTTTGTTTCATTTAAATTCGGATTCCATGAAATTTATTCTAAGAATGCTCCTGAGCGCATTAGCGGTAGTAGTGCTTTCGAAAATACTTCCCCATGTAAGTGTTGACACCTATCTAACAGCCTTCTTGGTAGCGGTTGTTCTTAGTCTGTTGAACTTTATCGTTAAGCCTATCCTTATTATATTAACATTGCCCGTTACGATTATCACTTTTGGACTTTTTTTACTGGTGATCAACGCCTTGATCATACTAATGGCCGATTATTTCATAGACGGCTTTTCGGTAGATGGGCTTCTGTGGGCACTGTTGTTCAGTTTGTTGTTATCGTTTCTACAATCAGTATTGTTTTCACTACTCAAAGAGGATAAAAAATAAGGGGCAAGAGGCAAACTACCTGTAACTGAAAAACTTGTGGGAGGATCTAAAATATAGTATTTTTGCATCCCATTAAAAATTTCATAATCGAAAGAACAGTATGAACATCACCAAAGAGCAGATAGACGAGCTGAATGCAGTGGTCAAGGTTGCCATCACAAAAGACGATTATAAAGATAAGGTAGACGCTATTCTAAAAGACTACCGAAAACAAGCGAACATCCCGGGGTTCAGAAAGGGGCAAGTACCTTTGGGGCTCATCAAAAAACAATACGGAAAATCGGTATTGGTCGATGAGGTAAACAAGCTCATACAAGATAATCTCAACAAATATCTTACTGAGGAAAAATTAGATGTTTTGGGCAATCCGTTACCCAAACAACAAGATAACTTTGACTGGGATAGTGAAGATTTTGATTTTGAATTCGAGTTGGGCCTAGCCCCCAATTTTGAAGTGCCCCTCAAAACAAAAAAACCCATTACGCACTACAAAATTGTAGCCGACAAAAAAATGGTCGATGAGCAAGTGGGACGTATTCAAAAGCAATACGGAAAGCTGGTCCAAAAGAACGAAGTCGGCAAAAACGACGAACTTTTAGGTACCTTCAAAAATGAGGAAGCCGAAATCGATAACAAGGGCACTCTCGAATTGGAAAAAGTAGTCGGCAAAAAGGCTTTGAAAAGTCTTCTTGGAAAAAAGGTAGGTGACACGGTTACCCTAAATACAAAAGGACTGCTCGAAGAGGATTATTTGCTGGCAGGTGTCTTGGGCATCTCTTCCGAGAAGGCCAAAGACTTAAAAATAGAGGTTGATTTTGCGATCGAGGAAATCAATGAGCGCGAGCCAGCAGAATTGAACCAAGAACTGTTCGATAAGTTGTTCGGCCCTGATGCCGTAAAATCCGAAAAAGAACTCAAAGAGCGTATTAAGGAAGATTCTGAAAAACAATTCGAACAGCAATCGGAACAAAAGCTGTTGAACGATGTTACCGAGTACTTTATAGAAAACACCAAATTTGACCTTCCATCCGGCTTTTTGACTCGTTGGATTCAAATGACCGGGGAAAAACCTTTGACCCAGGAAGAGGCTAATGAAGAGTACGAGAAATCTGAAAAAGGGCTTCGTTATCAATTGATCGAGGGTAAAATCATAAAAGACAACGACGTTGAGATAAAATTTGATGAACTCAAAGAATTTGCCAAGGGTTTCATTAAATCGCAAATGGCACAATTCGGTCAATTGAATCCGCAGGAAGAAGAGCTGGAAAATATTGCCACAAGGGTCTTAAGCAATCAAGATGAGGTTAAGCGTTTGTCGGAACAGCTTATGAGCCAAAAATTGATCGGACTTTATAAAGAAAAGGTCAACTTAAAGGTCAAAGAAGTCACTTACGAGAACTTCGTGAAAGAGGTCTACGGATAATTTTCACAAAAATAATAAGTATCTTTACGGTGCCGAAAAAGTTGTTTTCGGCACCTTTTTTTAGTTGAAATTTGCCTGAACTTTTTCCACTTGCCGAAAAATGTCTCACAGATTTCTTAATCATCGAACAAAACAACAATGGATTACGGAAAAGAATTCAAGAACTACGCCATAAAAGATCAGGGCATCAGCAGTACCTATTATGATCAAATCATAAGTAGTATGTACCCAACGAACATGACTCCCAATATCATCGAAGAACGCCAAATGAATATTGCCGTATTCGATGTTTTCTCAAGGTTGATGATGGATCGTATCATCTTTCTTGGAACGGGTATCAATGACCAGGTTGCCAACATCGTACAGGCACAGTTGTTGTTTTTGGAAAGCACCGATGCTTCCAAAGACATTCAGATATATATCAATTCCCCCGGGGGAAGTGTTTATGCAGGCTTGGGTATTTATGATACCATGCAGTTCATTAAACCCGATGTAGCCACTATTTGCACAGGCATGGCAGCATCGATGGGTGCCGTACTTTTATGTGCAGGGGAAAAGGGGAAACGCAGCGGTCTTACCCACTCACGCGTAATGATACACCAACCCATGGGTGGAGCGCAAGGACAGGCAAGCGACATTGAAATTACGGCCCGTGAGATTTTGAAGCTGAAAGATGAGTTGTACGCTATTATTGCACATCATTCTGGTCAGACCGTGGAAAAGGTCAACGAAGACAGTGATAGAGATTATTGGATGAAGTCGGATGCGGCGAAAGAATACGGTATGATCGATGAGATTCTAGTAAGGGATCGATCTTAAATTCGACGAACGACATGGTTTTATCGGGGCTTTACACAAAAACACCGACTAAAAACAAGATTCTTTCGTTAGTTTTATAGTTAGCAGCAGATTAATATGGCAAAGGAAAATTTAGAATGCTCTTTTTGTGGTAGAAAAAAACCGGAGACCAATCTATTGATTGCAGGTCTGGACGCCCATATATGCGACCGCTGCATCGAGCAAGCACATGGTATCGTCGCAGAGGAATCAAAACAGACCAAGACCAATGATCTGTCTGCAGAGCTGGTCCTTAAAAAACCTTTAGAGATCAAAGATTTCTTGGATACCTTTATTATAGGTCAGGAACGTACAAAAAAAGTGCTTTCGGTCGCTGTTTACAATCACTACAAAAGATTGTTGCAACCCACCTCCAAGGAAAACGATATTGAAATACAAAAAAGCAATATCGTAATGGTGGGCCAAACCGGTACCGGAAAGACGCTTATGGCGAAAACAATCGCCAGAATGCTCAACGTACCCTTGGCAATAGTGGATGCAACGGTTCTTACCGAAGCGGGCTACGTGGGAGAAGATGTAGAAAGTATTTTGACCCGTTTGCTTCAGGCGGCCGACTATAATTTGGAAAAAGCGGAACGTGGCATTGTTTTCATCGATGAAATCGACAAAATTGCAAGAAAAGGTGACAATCCTTCGATTACCCGAGATGTCTCTGGAGAAGGTGTACAGCAAGGGTTATTGAAACTCTTGGAAGGCACCGTAGTAAACGTTCCTCCTAAAGGCGGTAGAAAGCACCCTGATCAGAAATTCATAGAGGTGAACACCGAGAATATACTGTTTATCGCCGGTGGCGCCTTTGATGGTATTGATCGTGCTATCACCAAACGCCTTAACATGCAGGCTGTGGGGTATAGCGCTTCAAAGGCAGACGAGAATCTCGACGAGGCGAATATATTACAGTACATCATACCCAAAGACCTCAAAGAATTCGGATTGATTCCGGAAATCATCGGTCGATTACCCGTATTGACGTATATGAATCCTTTGGATGCCAAAACCTTACGCGCCATTTTGACGGAACCTAAAAACGCTATCATCAAACAGTACGAAAAATTGTTCGATATGGACGGTATCAGCTTTAAGATTACCGATCAGGCGTTGGATTATATTGTAGAAAAGGCCATTGAATACAAGCTAGGTGCACGAGGTCTTCGGTCTTTATGTGAAGCCATCTTTACTGATGCCATGTTCGAAATGCCTAGTAGCGGACAAACCGATTTTAAGGTCACCAAACCATATGCAGAGGAAAAATTGTCTTATGAAACGGTGAAAAAGTTAAAAGCCGTCTCGTAAATTATACGGAAAACCAGTTATGGTTGCAACAGTACTTTTGTAACAATTCAATGAGACATCATCTCTTGTAGCAAGAAATAAAAAACCCTCGGATTATACGATATCCGAGGGTTTTTAAATTCTATGAATTCTTATACTACTTTTATTACACCGCTTTTTTGGAAGCCTTTTCGGTACGGGTTACCGCCGTTAATAAGTCTTTGCACACCTTACTGATAATTTTCTCATCAGTATAGCACTCATGACCAAAATGCGGTACTACTTCGATTTCCATAGCCAATTTATCGGACCATTCCATACTTGGCCGGTAAGCATCGTTATTTCCATACACCAAGGTCGTCGGGCAACAGGGTTTTAATGTTTCCTTACGAACCCGTGTAGCCGATACCGCGTAGAGCGATTTTATCGGAAGTCCCTTTAAACTAGCTTTCCATGCAATAGTACCTCCGGTACTAAATGCCAAATAATGACTGGCTGTTTTTTCCTTTTTGATCAAATGGGCAACGGCTGTATCAATTCCTCCTTCTACAAAAGCCTTGTGCAGATTGTCCTCGGTTTTAATGGCGAGGTCAATGTTGGCCAGTTGTTGTATGTCGTAAAATACAATATCGTAATATTGTTGAAGATAACCGAGGTAAGAAGTAATCCAGAGGCCTCTCTTAACGCCCCACATATCGGATAGCACCACGAGTCTTTCTGCCATTTTATTGTTTTATAATTAGTTAATTTGATTAGGGTCGGGGAACTAATGTGCAAATTAAACGCTGAAAAACAATATTTATTTGTCTAGATGAAACAATTCTTCGACAACATTCTCCTCTTAGATACGAAAACGAAAGCCATTCGGATGACCATCGGCAAATTTTCTATTCAATGGTCTTTAAAAAAAGATTAAAACTGAAGGTTAGCTCATTTTTGTTGAAGTCGCTTTCTAGAGGTTTCCGCAGTATTCTATGTTATTGTTTCCCTCAAATCATCAAGGCCCTCTTTCTTCGCATCTTGCGCCCGTCTTCGTAAAATGATTTGATCTTTATGAACCGTATATCTAAAAAAGGCCTGGTACCCGGTCCAATAAATCAATATCGAGGAAGCGATACGAAGGGGGTAATAACTGTAGGGAGCCTTGATATGGGTCGAAAAGATATTTAAAGCCACTGCAACCCCCCAAAGCATAAAAATGAATCCTCCCCACGCAATGAACCGTTTGATCCAAACCAAATCATCGAACACTAAAATCTCGGGATGTTGTTTCGGATATCGAAAAGCCAATAAGACCACTTTTACGAATACAAATAGTGAATATACCAAGGTTATGGCATCTTCAATAGCATTGTAAGTAGGTATCATTCCTGGGTCGAACATCCCAAGCCCTACACCGTGAAGAAAAGCGGTCTGCAGTGCAAACTCTGTACTGAATACTACTATCGAAAGGGTTAACAAAGAGGTACGCTGTTTCTCCAAACCAAAATAATGAATCAGAAAGGCATAGAACATCGGAACGATCATCACATACCAGGGGAAAACAAAATTCTCCAACAAAAAAATCTGGGAAGTGTACCCTTTGGCCATTAACCAAGACTGCAGATTGTTCATAGACAAAAAGAACACGAAAAGATTCAGAAAAACAACGGGTTTCTCGATTTGTCGTCGGTACAAAAAGGTGGCAATATTAAATATGAAACCATGAATGGCCCCTGCAATCAACAAAAAGTTCATGACAATAGAGAAATCCATAGCTTATATCTACAAATAATTACGCATTCATTTTCAATAGTTCTTCCAAATAGTCTCGTTTGTTGGATAGCCTAGGAATCTTGTGCTGTCCTCCAAGCTTATCTTTCGATTTGAGCCAATCGTAAAAAAGGTTTTCCCTAGCCATATGCACTTTGGGCATTTTCAAGGTAGTATTGTTGTACCGTTTTGCTTCGTAATCCGAGTTCAAAGATTTTAAGGCGTTGTCTAGGAACTCTGTAAAATAGTCAAGGTCTTTTGGCTTTTTTCTGAATTCTATAATCCATTCATGTGCCCCCTTCTCCTTACCGGACATGAATATGGGGCCCGCGGTATAATCCATGATTTCGGCCCCTGTTTTTATACATATACGCTTTAGGGCTTCCTCTGCATTTTCAATGATCAGCTCTTCTCCAAAAACATTGATGTGATGTTTGGTACGACCCGTTACTTTTACCCGATAGGGGTCAAGCGATGTAAAACGTACGGTATCCCCAATTTTATAACGCCATAGTCCAGAGTTGGTAGTGATGATGATTGCGTAGTTGATATCCTTTTTCACTTCCCAAAGGGGTATGGCTAATGGATTGTTGTGCGTATAAGATTCCATTGGAATGAATTCATAAAAAATACCATAATCGAGCATCAATAGCAAATCGTCGGCATTGTTACGGTCTTGGATAGCAAAAAAGCCCTCGGAAGCGTTGTATATTTCATAATATTTAAAACGCTTGCGCGGCAGTAATTTTTGATACTGCTCCTTGTATGGCCCAAAATTAACTCCGCCATGAAAATAGACTTCAAGGTTTTCCCAAACTTCAAAGAGGTGGTTTTTCCCTGTTTCTTGAAGTACGTTGTTCAACAGAACCAACATCCATGAGGGCACTCCGGCCAAACTGGTAACATTCTCCTGGGTACTTTCGTTTATTATTGCTTTGAGCTTGCTTTCCCATTCACTCATCAAGGATACCTTGCTACTTGGTGTGCTACTGAATTCTGCCCATAGCGGCATATTATCGATCAAGATAGCCGAGAGATCCCCAAAAAATGACCCATTGTCTTCGTACAGTTCCTTGCTACCTCCTAAACGGAGGCTTTTTCCCGTAAATAATTGCGAATTCTCATTATTGTTCAGATAAAGGCAAAGCAAATCTTTGCCAGACTTGTAATGGCAGTCTTCCAGAGCTTCCGAACTTACCGGGATAAATTTACTCTTGGCATTCGTAGTACCGCTGCTCTTCGCAAACCATTTGATAGCGGTAGGCCAAAACAAATTTTGTTCACCTCTTCGTGTGCGCTCGATAATGGGTTCGATTTCCTCATAGGAAACAATCGGCACCCGTTCCCTAAAGGTCTCATAATTTTGAACAGACTCAAAATTATAGGTTCGCCCAATCTCGGTGTCTTCGGCAATTTCAAGGAGCTGTTGCAATACCTCTTCCTGTACCTCTGCCGGGTATTTCAAAAAAAGCTCTATCTGGTGATAGCGCTTTTTGAGCAACCAAGAAGCAATGGAATTGAACAGTGGTATGGGCATTTTTGGGTATCTTTGGTGCACTAAAATAGCTTTTATAGTGCTTACTTTCAAATAGAATGTCCAATCCAATTTTTTATTAATGCAGTACGAAGGCGTGTTACGAAAAATGCAGACCGAAGTGGGGCGGCCCATTCAATATTATATGGTCTTTGAAAGTGATTTTTTAAATCTGAACCAAGTATTGGATCAGACGCTTCACATCGATTTTATCAAGTTTCAGTGTTTGAACTGTGGCTTAGACCGCCCAATTTACCGTCAAGGATTTTGCAAAAGCTGTTTTTTTGAAATACCCACCGCGGGAGATTGGATCATGCGACCAGAGTTGAGTACCGCCCATCTGGGAAAAGAGGACCGTGATCTAGAGTATGAAAAAAAAGTACAGCTACAACCTCACATTGTATACTTGGCCAATTCAAGTAATATTAAGGTCGGTGTCACCAGAAAAACCCAGGTCCCCACTCGATGGATCGACCAAGGAGCACACGAGGCAATTGAAATTGTAGAGGTACCCAACCGTTATTTGGCGGGTATTACAGAGGTAGCCCTGAAAGACCACATCGGTGATAAAACCAACTGGCGAAAAATGCTAACCAATCAGGTCGAGGATGAAGATTTGGTGGAGTGGCGTACAAAATTAAAAGAATTCATTCCCCAAGAAGTCGCGGATTATTTTATTGAAAATAACCATGAGACCCATCTGGAATTTCCCGTCTTGTGTTATCCGGAAAAAGTAAAAAGTCTTAACCTAGGCAAGACCCCCAGTTATACCGGGGTACTCAAAGGCATTAAAGGGCAGTACCTCATCTTTGAAGACAATACTGTTTTCAATGTACGGGGTAATGAAGGCGCATACGTGGGAATAGGAATAACCTAATCTGGATTTTCTGGCTAGCTTTTGTACTAGTTAATATTTGATTTCCAGAGAATCAAGCCGTGAGTATGGTATCAGTTCCCTTCGCTAAACAAGCTAGGACTACCAAAGAGCCACATCGGGGTCATCTAGTTCACGGAATCTTTTTTATCCTTCGACGTATCTTTCTTCTTTTTACCACCTAAAAGTCCGCCCAGAATATTTTTCGCTTTTTCTTTGACGACATCTTCCCCTTTCTTAGAAGCTTCTGCATCGGTTTTGACGGAATCAGTTTTCTTTTCACCCCCTAATAGTCCGCCTAAAACCTCTTTTACCCCTGATGAAGTTTCGTTGGCATTAGCGGCAGAATCATTTTCTTTTTTGGTACCATTTAAAAGATTTCCTATCAAATCCTTGGCCTTGTCTTTTCCTTGATTAACTAGTTTTTGTTTTTGAACTTCGACCAATTGATTCGTTAGACTCTTGACCCCAGAGGCGAAATCGGTGGTTACTGCGGGACTGTTATAAACCCCACCAATATTGGCCTTCACGGGGATGGTCATATGCTCTAGCGAACTATCATCGATCTTGGCTATTAAATTGTTGACTTCGGAACCCAGATACTTGGCCGGTACTTCCATGGTCGCGGTATAGTCGAGCTTCTGATCAAAGGTATGACCGCCATCTACATTGATGGCAATGTCTTTATACTTAATCGTGAAGGGCTGTACACTGACAATACCGTTTTCAAAGGATAGTTTGGTCTTTAAGGCATCTAAATTCAGCTCCTTTAAATCGATAAAATCCAACTTCGTGTCCAACGCGCTCAACACCGGTGTTTTCTTGGTATCTATTTCCCTAGTAAAGATATTCGCCAAAATGTTTCCTGAGAGCGATAAGAGGTCCGGGCTAAAGTCATCCGTTAGATTGCCCGATAATTGAATATCGGAATCTAGTTTTCCCTGTACTATTTGTGCAATAGGCGCCAATACCTTAAAAAGTTCCAACGATTGAAACGTCTCTCCCACCTCTAATTTTTCCAAGCCTAAGTTCATGGCAAAAGTCGGGGTCTCCTCCTTGGTCGACACTTCACCGTTAAAAGACACCTTACCATCGAACAGAGAAGAGGTCATATTACTCAAAATGGCCTTTTCATCCTTGATTCGCAGGTTGCCTTTAACATTTTTAAGGGTTATATCGTCATATAGAACGGTATTCGCAGAGGCGTTGATGGTCGCATCTAAAAAAGAAGGTATTTTAATTTTTTCCTCTGCGGTTCCTGTTGTCGTAGGTTCGGCATCCGCTTCCTCTTTTTCTTCTCCCGTTTCTTCGTCGGGCACCATAAAATCGTTCAGGGCAAAGGTGTTGGAATTTAAGTCAAAACTACCTTTCACCTGCTGGTCATTAAAGACAAACCCTAGTAGATTATTGATTGTTCCCGTTGCGTTAAAATCGGTGTCCCCAGTAGTACCGTTCAACTGATTTAGTGTTACCGTCGTAGGGTTAAAGCTAATCGAGGTTTTTTGTAGGGCAATAGGATGTGCCACTTCTTCTGAACTATACTCAAAGTCTTCCAAGCTCATTGAGCCAGTGGTCTGTGTATTTTCATATTGTTGATTTTCGATAGAGGCCATATCGAAGGCTGTGGTAATATCGGCATTCAACAACCCCTTCAAATTCAAATCTGCCGGTACGGGATACGCTTTTGAGATATTTGCCAAATGCATTACCCCATCTACATGTGCATTCACCCTTGTATTGCCCATCAGCTCCCGTATCTTGGCCATCATATTGAACTGGTCTTCATCGATTTTAAAGGAAAGCCTGTCTATGTCGACGTACGTATCTTCGACAATTCCCGTTGTGTTATTTATCTTGGTATCAATGTATACGTTTCGAACCGTCTTTGGTAAGTCGGGGTATTTGAAACTGGCATTCTCGGAAAGAACGCTAATATTAAATTTAGGAATGTGTTTTTCATCCACGATCCCATTGAACCTTCCCTCCACCTCAAAATTGCCGGTTGTTTCCACATTTTCGATGTTTTTGGAATACACCTCGGGAATTACGGCCAAAAAGTTTTTAAAATCGGAAGATGGTGTTTTAAAACTGATATCTACCTCTTGGTAATCTTCATTTAGCTGCACAAAACCATTGAATACCAGTGGTAGCTGATTAATAAAGGCTTCATTCTTTAAAAAGGAATATTTATTTTCCTTGAGGTCAATGCCGATCAAAGCATCTAATTGTACCTTGTTTTTATTCAAATAATTGGTACTATCCATTTCAAAGGAAACCAATGCATCGGTCAGCGTCTGTAGTTCCGAGGTTTCGAGCGAGAGATCTCCCGTACCGGAATGTTGGATATCCGAAAGCAACAAATGCATCCCTGTCGCCATATCCAAATAAGAAATATGGCTATTGGTAAGCTCATATACCTCTAAATTTAATTGAAAACCTGAAGAGTTCCCATTCTCTGGAGCACTCTCGACTTCGGATTCTTTGCCGATGTCGTAGTTGGCATTTTCTGCCTCGTCGACCGTAATATTCAGGACTGCCCCATCAATGATCAAACTTTTTATTCCTATCGGGTCTGCTTCACTTTTAAACAACTCCGAGATACCCATCTTAAGTGCTACCGCTTTTGCAGCAAAAAGCGTATCCCCTTCAAATGGGGCTTTGTTTATAAGGGTAAGGTTCTTAAGGCCCACTTCTGCATTGGGAAAACTGCGAACAAGGCTCAAATTCGCTTCCGAAAAGTCGAGGGTTGCATTGACGTTGTTATTAACATTGTTCTTGATCAGCTCGCCAATTTTTGCTTCCAAAACAAAGGGAGCGGCAACCAAAATACCGATAATCACCAGTAGCAAAACACCAAGAACTTTTAAGATTTTCTTTCCCATACCGATTATACCATGAAGTAGCTGTTACCTTACAGGTCTATAACTCCGGGAAGGCTTGAATATTTTATGCCTCGAGCTTTATTTCTTCCCCGATGTCAAGACCGAAACGTTTTCTTAGTAGATATACGAAAAAATAAAGGAAAGGGGTGTCGATAAATGCTATAAAAACCTTAAAAATAAAGCCACTCACCAAAAGACCGTAAAATAGGTCCCATGGAAGCACTTTAAAAACGCAGAGGAGTCCGACCACCGTAAAGGTGTCGACAAATTGGGACAGGAAGGTAGAAAAGTTATTCCGTAACCAAAGCTGCCTACCATTGGTCAATCGTTTCCAAAAATGATACAAGGCGATATCGACATATTGTGCAAATAGGTATGCAATCATCGAAGCCAATACGGCTATGGGGCTCAGGGCGAACACCTTGGTAAAGGTGGCGTCATCTATTGCCGATTTCGGAATGGCAGGGGCACTATTGGCCAGCAGTACAATCCCCATGGAGAAAAATGAGGCAAATATGCCGGCCGTAACAATTTGGTTCGCCTTTTTTTTCCCGAAGATTTCAGAGATCAAATCGGTAATCAGAAAAGTAATGGGATAGGGTAGAATTCCCACCGAAACCTCGAACAGTGGCGCTCCGAATACTTTGATATCGCCAAAAGGATTCCAATAAAAGAACTTCTGAAAAATCAGGTTCGACACCACCAAGGAGGTAATGAACAGTGCCCCCAGATATAAATAAATCTGGTAAGCCAGTTTCTTATCTTTTTGAGTCATGTATTAGTTGATCTCCAGCAAAAAAGGCATTCTTGCCTGAATCCCTTTCTGCTCCATGGCCGATTTAATCTGTTTCAAGGTCTTATAAGTCTGGGCACCTATTTCCTGCTCGATAAAGTGTTCTTTGGTCTTTGCACTGGCACCTCCTAAATCTTCTATTAACTTCTCGAACCCACTTTTGTATTTCGGGTATTTTCGAATCCCGTATTTTTTTATTTCGGCCATATCTGCAGCTTCGGCCACGGCATCTTCCAAACTTCCCAGTTCATCTACCAGCCCCAATCGTTGCGCATCTGTACCACTCCATACCCTTCCTTGGGCCAAACTATCTGCCTCGGCAATAGTAATGCCCCTACCTTTAGATACACGATCTAAAAAGGTTTCGTATACTTCTTCGATGCCCTCTTGAACGGTATTGCGAAAGGTATCGGTCATTGGTTCAAAAAGAGAATAATCGACCGAATTTTTGTTGGTACCGACCTGTTCGGCATTGATACCGATATCGGCTGCTAGTTCAGTAATGTTGGGAATGGTTCCAAAGACCCCTATCGACCCAGTGACGGTAGTAGGTTCGGCAAATATCTTATCTGCTCCTGCAGCAATGTAATATCCGCCAGAAGCAGCTACGTTCCCCATCGAGACCACCACCGGTTTTTTGGCTTTGGCAAGTTCTATCTCGCGCCAAATAATATCAGAGGTAAGCGCGCTACCGCCCGGGGAATTTACCCGCAACACAATTGCTTTAATGTTCTCATCTTCTTTGGCCTTTCGAATCGCCTTGGTCATTATACCTTGTCCGATACTGCGCTGGTCGCCCTCCCCATACAATATCTCTCCTTGTGCAAAAATGATGGCAATCTTATCCTTGCCTGTTTTGCGCCCCTTTGTATTAGACCGAACAACGTAATCTTCTAGCAGTATCGTATTCAAATCCTCTTCTTCTCCAAGCTCCAGCGCCTCTTTCAGCTTGTTCTCGTACTCATCATAAAAAAGAAGCTCATCAACAAGTCCGGCAGCCTTGGCATATTTCGGCAACCTTCCGCCCAAGGTATCGGCAATCGTATTCAGATCGGTTCGGTCCAGGTCTCTTCCTTCGGCCATATCATCGACCATTGAATTCCAGAGCGAGGTAAGCAACTCCCCTATTTGCGTTCTGTTAGCATCGCTCATTTCATTGGAGATAAAGGGTTCTACCGCACTTTTATATTTTCCATGCCGAATAACCTCCATTTTTACACCTGTCTTTTCTTGTAGTTCTTTAAAAAAGAGTACTTCCGAGGACAATCCTTTAAAATCCATGCCCCCTACCGGGTTTAAATAGATGTTATCGGCCACTGTGGCCAGATAATAATCTTTCTGCATAAAGTAATCTCCATAGGCATAGACGAACTTACCACTTTCTTTAAAATCTTTCAGCGCCTTTCGTATTTCCTGGGTTTGCGCCAAACCGGCCAATAAAAAATTATTATTGATACTGATCCCTTTGATATCGGCATCCTCTTTGGCGACGGCTATGGCCATCAAAATCTCATCGAGTCCTTGTGACTTATCGAACATTCCACTAAAAGGATCATCCCCGTTGTCTCCCGTATAGTCGCTAATAGGAAGCTGTAACTGTAGCTCCAAGACCGAATTGGGCTGCACACTCACGGTATCTTCGGCATTACCGATCAAACTGACAAAAATGAAAAACATCACAAACAGGATACCGACTGCGATTAGGCTGCCCAAAATCGAGGCAAGTAGATTTCTTAAAAAATTCATTCGCTACTACATCTAATTAGACCTCAAAGATAATGAACTCCGCTATACATTTTGTCGTAGCCACGATTTTCGGCACCAGCTAACTAAGCGACCGTTTTTAAATGACCTTTATGTTTTATTGGGAACCTAGCGTATTTTGCAAACCGACACCACTACATCTGAAAGATGAAAAACGCTATCTCGACTCTAAATATCGGTATTCGTTTGTCTCCACGTTGGACCTTGGGATTCAAACGGCAATTTGGAAAACGCCGTTCATGTAGTTCTATAAAATAGGGTTTCACCCATAAAAAGTAGGGTAGGTTTCAATGAACTACCCCTGACTTTTCGTTACTTTGCCCAAGATTATGACCGACCCAATTACTACATATCTTTCTTTGGGAAGCAATCTGGGAAACAGAACGAACCAGTTGCAACATGCCGTATTCGCCTTACAACAAAAAGCAGGTGATGTTGAACGTATTTCCCCTGTCTACGAAAGTGCTTCCTGGGGTTTTGAGTCCGATAATTTTCTGAACATCTGTATTCGGCTGAAAACCTCTCTGACACCTCAGGAACTGCTGCGTACCATTTTGGAAATCGAGACATCAATGGGACGAAAACGGCTAAAGGAAGATGGCTATGAACCAAGAGTTATCGATATCGATATTTTGTATTATGGTTTGGAAACCGTTGTTACGGAAAATTTAATCGTACCACATCCTGAGATACCTTTTCGGAGGTTTGTCTTAAGACCGTTAGCGGATATCGCCCCACAATTCTATCATCCTATCTTAAATAAAGATACGCGCAACCTTCTTCAGGAATGCAGGGACAAGGGAAAGCTGGAAAAAACCACCTTCCGAATTTTTAAAGACCGCCAACAGCTATTTTCACATCTCGGTTTTATTTCTATCGAAGGGAACATTGGTGCAGGAAAGACCACCTTGGCGAATAAAATTTCAGAAGATTTCAATGCAAAACTGGTTTTGGAACGTTTTGCCGATAATCCTTTTTTGCCAAAATTTTACGAGGACCAACCGCGTTATGCCTTTCCCTTGGAAATGTCTTTTTTGGCCGATCGCTATCAACAATTCTCCGATGATACCTCCCAGTATGATCTCTTCAAAAATTTTATGGTTAGCGATTATGATGTCTATAAATCCCTGATTTTTGCGCAAGTGACCTTGCAAAAAGAAGAATTCGAATTGTATCGCAAACTATTCAACCTTATGTATCGGGAAGTTAAAAAGCCCAAAATCTACGTTTATCTGTATCAAACGACCGAACGCTTAATCGAAAATATAAAAAAGCGTGGCAGGGATTATGAACAGAATATTACGGCAGATTATCTGGACAATATCAACCAAGGTTATTTTGACTTCATCCGCAGCTATCCCGGGCAAAACAGCCTAATTCTGGATTGCACGGAATTAGATTTCGTTGCAAATGCAAAAGACTACGAAAGTGTTCTTGTATATATTCAGGAATTTGCCACGAACAAGGTATTTTAACATTTTTTCAAGCAAAATGTTTGCACAGAAGCAATTGATTTGCGTACTTGCTTGCTCCTAATGGGAAACTAAACTAACTCAAACTATAGATAAAACCTCGGTCATCGTGCCGGGGTTTTGTTATTTAGGGTCTTTTAACACTACTAAGCCTTGGTTAGTTTTGACCAGAACTCCCAAAGCACGATTCCCGCACTCACCGAAATGTTCAGGGAATGCTTGGTGCCGTACTGCGGAATTTCCACCACTTGGTTACAGCCATTGATCACTTCTTGTGAAACACCTTTGACTTCGTTGCCAAAAACCATGGCGTATTTTCTTGTCTTATCAATATGCAGTTCATTCAGCATAGTGGCCTTTTCGGTTTGTTCAACGGCCAGGGAGTCAATTCCTTTGGCATTTAACTCTTTTATCAATGCTAGCGCATTTTCCCGGTATTCCCAGGAAACACTCTCAGTCGCGCCCAATGCGGTCTTGTGTATATCTTTGTGAGGAGGAGTTGCAGTGATTCCGCAGAGGTATATTTTTTCTATTAAAAAGGCATCTGCCGTGCGAAATACGGAACCAATGTTATTAAGGCTCCTAACATCGTCCAACACAATTATTATGGGTGTTTTTGGAGCTTTTCGGAAGCTTGTTACGTCTAAACGATTTAGTTCTTCGTTTTTTAGTTTGCGCATGTAAAGTAGAATTTCAATTTTTTTCTACTACAAAAAAACAAAACCCATTTCGAACACACGGGTTCTTCACGGGTTTTTAATCGTTTGTGGTTGTCCGCAACCCTAAAACTTTAAGGCGAGGCCTACACCGTGCTCGTTACTAGTAGGTACCAACCTATACGATGTTTTAGCTCCCAAAGCATCATTGTACTCCAAAATTGCTTTTTTCTTATTCTTCTTCGCCCCATTGAAGAAGATGGAAGAAATAATGGCGGTTCCTGCCCAAGCTATAGCAGGTGCCGTTACAACGCGGTCATCTTCATATTCAACAATAAACCATATAGTAGCTCCCAGGTTCGCCGTACCCGCTATGAGCCCACCCAGAGATTGCTTTTTGTATTTCTGCCAATTCATCTCAGCAGCAGCACTTTCCATCATAATGGTATTGACTTCTTTCCAACTCAATTTCTGTTTATCCTGGTAGAATTCATCGCCCCAATTCCCTTGAAAAGCAGTAATTTCTTGTGCCGTCAAGCTAACAGAATATAGGCATAGCACAAAAACGAATAATGTGAATTTCATATGTTTCATCTTTTTTGTTTAAAAATAATAGTTTTTCATTAAACAAAAATTGATTTAACCTCGATCTAACACTGTTTGTAAGCTTTCCAAGAATCTATTGAATCTACTAGCCTCCTTCTCGGCCCATTCCGTATCCTTATTCTGAAGCAGTATATCGATAAGCCGTTGGTAGCCCTGAAGATCTCCTATAATTTCAGCAATGTTCTCGTATTGCTGTTCTAGTGAACAATTGATATGGTATCGCAACCGTTCTTCATATACCTTTTGAAGCTTCTTAAAGAGTGTTCTGGCATTTTTTGTATCACCTACTTTGAAATACCCATCTAAAAAGGGCTCTACGAAGGTGTAATAATCATAGTAATCTACCGGAATATTTTCCGTCGCAAGTGTTAAGATTACCTTGGCCTTTTTTAGCCGATTCTCTTCTAGTAATTGTTCTAACAGACGAGCCAAAACTGTACGATTGTTCACGCCCCACTGCCTTCGAGTCTGGGGGTCATGATAAATCTCGGGACTACCCGAGTTACCCCAATTCCATTGTGTTACGATATCATAGGCCTTATCGGAATCGATACGTCCTTTCTCAAAAACCGTTTCGTTGGTAGTGCGTATCGGCACTAATTTGTAAACGAGACCGTCTAACTGTAAAAAATCGCTCATCCATATATATTCAGGATCGTCAAAACTTCCTCCTGAGAAATAAATGGGGCGCTCCCAGTGGTTATTCGCAATAATATCCAACATGAGTAAGTTGGTTTTTGAGATACCCGTTTCGGGAAGATCTATATCTATATAATCAACGATCAAGTGGGCATCGGCCGTTTTTACCAAACCCCGCTCCAACACTTTTTCTTTGTTCACCGGTACCCTGATCTTGTTTGTGGGGTAATACACTGCATTCAAATAATTCTGTGGATAACCCGAAACATCGGTATTGTTCTTTTCCAAAAGGTTGCGCACTTTGGTCTCCGGTCTGTCGCTGGCGACCCATTTCATAAAATCCTTGATATCCCAACTTTGCTCGGTGAGCGGATAATAGTACAGGTAATCCCGGGTGCCATAGCGATATTCAGCATGAGAAAGTTGTGAAGGTATCGGCTCGCTTTGATAGGCCTTTCGTTTCATTTGGTCTATATACCAATCAGCTCCGAAGTAGGTAGTGCATACAATACGGGTATCGGTACGATAGCCTTCAATATCTTGGGCATACCATAATGGAAACGTGTCGTTATCCCCGATCGTAAACAGTATGGCGCCAGCATCTTTCTCAGTAGAATCTAAATACATTTTGGCCATGGCCAAGGCGGTAAACCGATTTGAGCGGTCGTGATCGTCCCAATTCTGTTGCGCCATTAATACCGGAACGACCAAACAGATCAATAGGGTACTGCATGCCAATATCTTCGGCCGCACCCACTTTTGAAAAGCATCGAAAATTCCATAGACGCCTATGCCGATCCAAATAGCAAAAATGTAAAAAGATCCTACCAGGGAATAATCCCTTTCCCGAGGCTGAAAAATAGGTGGATTGGTATAAAACTGTATCGCCAACCCGGTGAATAGGAAAAATACCAGCAGTACCCAAAACCGTTTTGGGTCCTTTTTAATTTGGCATACCAAGCCTACAATTCCCAGCAACAATGGTAAAAAGAAATACGTGTTTCTGCCCTTATTTTTCAGTACTTCCTGCGGTAGATGCTCTTGACTCCCCAAACGAAGGCGGTCTAAAAACCCGATACCGCTGAGCCATTCCCCGTTGCCATCAAAACGACCCTGCACATCGTTCTGTCTTCCTACGAAGTTCCACATAAAATAGCGCACATACATATAGCCGAATTGATAGTGCATCATATACCGTAGATTGTCCCAAAAGCCGGGAGGTGTTACTTCAACATAGTTCCGCATTTTCTTCAACCAGTCGATATATGAGGTTATATCAATACGTTTCTCGGTCAAGTCTTGCCTTATCTTACGCACGGCTTCGTTGAGATCCGAATTTGAGCGATACTCCCGTCGAACGGTAAACTCCAAAGGACCGTAGTACTGCATATAGTTTTCCGCATTTTGGCTGCTCCACATTCTAGGCAACCACCCCATATGTTTTTTATTCGGACCTTGAAAGGCGTCCTTGGTATGGTTCACGACCATGTAACGGCCCGTGGCTTCATCACGTTCATATTTGGGAGAATCATCCCTTGGTTCACCGGCCGGTGCAAACATATCGGAATAATAAGCTCCGTAGAACGGGCTGTCGGTACTAGGGTACTGTTCCCTATTATAGTAGGCCAAAAGCAGGCGTGCATCAGCGGGATTGTTTTCATTGATAACCACTCCAGCACTGGCCCGAATGGGCAGCATTAGCCATGAAGAGAATCCTAAAATCAAGAACAAGAGCGAGAGCAAAACGGTATGGATGTTTCTGTACTTCTTCCTTATCGAATAGCGTAAGCCAAGATAAAAAGCCAATGCAACCAACAATCCCATGAACGCACTTCCAAAATTATAGGGAAAACCAAAGTTATTCACCAAAAAAACCTCGCCCCAACCGAAGAGTTTCAACACATAGGTCAAAGAGAATTTAAAAACCAATAAAAGAATGGCCACAACAGCCAGGTTTGCTATTAAAAAGCCTTTTACAGTGACTTTTTTGTAGCGCTCAAAATAATACAAAAGCCCTACGGAGGGAATCGCCAAAAAACCCATGAACTGCACACCAAAAGTAAGGCCCACCACAAAGGAGATCAATACCAGCCATTTGTTTCCCCTTGGTTGATCAATGGAATCGGCCCAGCGAAGTCCTAGCCATAATAATAATGCCATGACCAAACTGGCAGTGGAATAGACTTCGGTCTCTGTAGCATTGAACCAAAAACTATCGGAGAACAGAAAGGTCGTGGCCCCTATAAGACCACTACCGAGAATAATCATTGTGTTTTGCTCTTTGACCATCCTTTTTTGGCCTATCATTTTTTTCAAAAGCCTCGTAACAGTCCAAAAAAGTAACGAAATAGTGAGCGCACTTGTGACCACGGAAACATAGTTGACCCACTTGGCAACAGTTTCAGGTTCAGAGGCGAATAGTGCAAAGAAGCTACCGATCATCTGAAGCAAAGGCGCCCCAGGGGGATGTGCCACCTGTAATTTGGCAGAAGTGGCGATGTACTCACCTGCATCCCAAAAACTAACAGTGGGTTCAACAGTAAGGCCGTATACCAATAGGGCCAGCATCCCTACACCCCAACCCATGAAGGTGTTCAAACGTTCAAAATTTCTAGACCACATTCGCAGCAACTATTTTGAACACAAAGAAGCGATAGGTACTATAAGAATGGAAGAAAATCGGGTCGGAATTAGGGACTAGTCCCCGTATTAATTTCTGGTCTTCTGAAGAAGCTCCCTGCGGTTAGAAACCTGTAACTTGTTGTAAATATGAGTAATATGAGTTTTTACCGTACTCAAGCTTATGAACAGTTCTTTTGCGATCTCTTTGTTGCTTTTGCCCTCCAAAATTAGCTGTTGAATAGTCTGTTCCTGATTGCTCAACGTGGCAAAAGGAAGTGGTCTTCGTTTATTTCGTATCGAAAACAGAACAATCAAAAGTACCACAAGGCTAAAGCCCAAGACCATATTGACCATCGTACTGGTCCGAAATTTTTCCTCGGCCATATCAGTAGTCAAAAAGGCCAGCTTATTCTCTAAAAACAAGTAATCGGAGCGGTCGAGGTCGCTTTGTCTCAATTGATTCAGCAAAGACAAATAATAATCCGGATTTTGTACAATATCCTTTTCTAGCAGCTGTTTTTGGTCTAGCTGTTTAATACCGATTAATTTTACCATCAAAATCTGTAACGAATCCTTGGCATAGTCCTTAACCTTCCCCATATACGCCAGGGCCAAACTATCTTCAGTACGAAGCTCGAATCCACGCAAGGCAGATTCGTATTTTCGCAAACGTTGCCATTCCACATCGGCATCATTCGTATTGTTGTACACTTCAAACGGTTTCCCGGACTTTTTAAATCGAATCCTATCGTTACGGGAAAGAATAAAGAGCCGGTCCGCCTGAACGACCTTGTTCAATGCCCCTTCGAACTGGTTGACGTAAATGCGATAAATAGCATCCTTTTTGGCAATTTGTAATGCTTCAAAAGAAAAATGGCCGTTTTCATCAAAGGAAGTACTGGCAACAGTTGCTTCTCCAGACAAATCAGGGAAATCTTCCAACTTTATCTGGCTCAGGTAAACACGGGCATCGAGTACGGAAATCGATTCCAAATCGAACTGGCCACTAATGGTCGTTTGGGCCAAGAGAGGTATACCACAAACAAAAAACCATATGAAAACACTTAATCTGCCCACACCCCTAAATTAATCGATTCAAAAAACATTGGCAACATAAAGTCTTTTCGTCCGATATATTAATTCTTACATCCCAGGGGCCTCTGCCACTCCCGTGAAGTAAAATGGTATCGACCATTCGGAAACTACTTCTTTTTCAAATTGCTTTTTAACTTTTAGAATGTTTTTCCCAATAGGTAGGTGATCGATCTTCACATAGCAAAGCAGCCCGAACTGTCCCGTTACGGGATGGTCTTGCTTCATGAAATCGACCTGTATTTTTTCCCCATTCAGGAATAATCGGTGATATTTTCGATAGCAGTCCAAATACTTTTCCCTTATCTGCAGCTTACGCTCTTCACGGTTCAGCCGATCATTACCTTCAAAAGACCCACAAAACTGTTCTTGCTGTTTCCTTTCATTTTTATAAATAGGTATAAAGAGCTTCATTACCTTAGTATCTATAATATCTGACGTAATTTCCGGAGCCAACAAAAAATCGGACTGCCTGTTCTGATTCCCGTAATACTCTTGATACATCGTATCGGAATAAAAAGGATTGGGTTTGATCAAATGAAACAAGTTCGATTTTGCGGCCATAAAACCGGACACCACTATTCCACAAAAAAGGAAGGACAACAATAACCCTATCATGGATTTCTTCTTTTTGAAGTTCGAACCAAAAGTCATCGTTATCTGAAGGAGTATCTTATACAGCGGACCATACATGATTATAGACCCTAGTCGTACTATTTTGAACATCCATGTCTGCATTGCAACGTTCTTTTTAAACGGTTTCAGATTCCCCACAATGCTCAAGATAGACTGAACAAGAAAAAGCAAAAAAATGAGCCCAATAGGAATCAGAAGTACTTTCCGGGGTATGTATGTAGAAAGAAAATTAAAAAGAAATAGATACAAGCTTAGTGTAAGGGCCAGATAAGCATAAATCATAAGTAGGCAAAAGGCCGCGGAAAAGATAACGCTACAAAGTTCATCTACTTTTTGAATGGTCTCTTGTTGCTTGGGAAGTATCGAAAGTATTTTTTCGGTATATGTTTTGGAATAGGCACTGTCTTCGAGCCCGTACTCGGGAAATACGGAATTCAATCCTACCAACCCTACCCAGAAGGCCCTTAAAAAGAAATGGATAATAAACATAGACACCAGTATACTTACCGCCATTAGACCTGGAAAGATGATGCCATACCCTATCAAATGCTGCGCTACCGGTAGTATATCGATAAAGCGATTGATTGCCCAGAAGACTACATCGAACAATTGAAAAGTACCAAATGTAGCAATGGCCGAAACCAATAGTTCCGCCTCCCAACTCTCGTCTTTGAGACGTTGCAACCAATTGTTGGAACCCGGTTTGGACCTATCATCTGGAAATAGTTGCTCTTCTTTTAACATGGTTGTAAAAGTATTAGTTGGTTCATAGGCCGTTATCAACGACGACCTAAGATCGATTTTCGATAGGAATTTACAGTTTTTTTGGAAACCTTAACACGAAACGGTTCGCTCAAACTTGCGCAGAGCTTGCCTCCACCAAATTGTCGACAATCTCATCAAGAACAGGTTGCACCTTGGGATCTGTACAGTTGATCAATATGACCACGACCAGCTGTTGTCTTGGATAGACAAAAAAATTGGAGTAACCACCTACCCCATTCCCGATATGCCCATAATAAGGTCGTCCCTTATGATCTTCGCTTACCTGCCAGCCAAGTCCGTAATAGGTCTTTGAACCACCGATTTCAAGAGAAGTCAGGAATTGCGAACGCAGTGACTCGTTTACCATCTCATTCTCTAAATAAGCTTGACCCAGTTTAGCGATATCCTCTGTTGTGGAACAGTATCCACCCCCAGCTAGTTTATAATGATTGTTAACCGGTATCGCTTTCCGGAAACCTTTGCGTTTTTTTGAGTAAAAAGTAGCCATCCTTCCACTTCGATACCCCGCTTCCAAGTCTCCATCTGGTCCGGGGGCAAAGGTAGCTGTCATTCCCAAAGGTTCTAAAACCTGCTGTTTTACGTAGGTCTCAAAAGGGATACCGCTCACCTCTTGCATCGCCAATGAAATCAACACCCAATCGTAACTAGTATAGTTATAATCCGTACCCGGCTCGAATAATAGCGGATCATCCTTGAAAATAGCGATACTTTCTTTGATAGTATATGGTTGGTCAAGACCATATTCGGTACCACGATATCCTCGTATACCTGCCGTATGACCGGCCAACTGTCGAATTGTAAAGTCGTATTTCTTTTTAGGATAGTAAGGTACATAGTCATAAAATGAGGCATCCAAATCAATATCCCCACTCAAAACCATCTGCGCCAATGCCGTCGCGGCTATAGGCTTGGAAACACTGGCGATTCTAAAAATGGTCTGTGCTTGATCAACAGGTTTTTTAGCTTCCAAATCGGCATATCCGTATCCTTTCCGGAACCAATATTTACCATCCTTAAGTACTGTAATGGCCAACCCAGGCACCTGATTTTCATTGACCAGGTTTACGAGTAAATCCTCGGCTTTAGCACCTGCGCCCACATTAGAATCTTCCCCTAAAAGGCGCTTCTTGGCGAGTAGGTTTTTTAGATATCTAGTAATCGGATTCACCTCGGATGGTGTTCTTGTTATTTTTCAATATGGCATAGCGTTCATCACTCCTCAAAAAGAAGCCTTCCCTTATACAGTTCGTCTACCGCAACTTCTGCCGGACGAGAGGTACTTATAACGTCACCGGTACCCCGAATGACTCCCGTTATCGATTCTTGAGGACTCACCAGCATATCGTTGGAACCCCGATGGTTCAGTGTTATTCGGCGGGCAATTAATCCCTCTGCCTCGATTCGAGAATCACCTGCGGCAATGGTAAGTCTTAAGTCGTTCGTATTACCACGTAATTGAAAATAGGCAATACCATTGACAACAACTTCTACGTCCTCAGAATTTACCGTTAAATCGAATACACCATCGGTCGTTTCGGAAGTAGGGTCTGTAAAACTCTCGGATATCAATCGAAGTGACGGAAAAGACAATACGCCTTCACTTTGCACAGGCCAACCGGTACTGCTTCGTATTTCAGTGATGTCAGGTACGGTTACATACACCTTTGTAAGCCCATATTCCCTAAAAAAATTACAGTCATTCGTATCTCGCAATAATAGTCGCCCGCCCTCGACCAAAGCCGTTACCTCTTCGCGCAGGTTACTTCCGGTTTCGATTTCCACTTTTTGGACGTCCCCCTGTTGTACAGTAAGCGATACATTTTCAAATACGGTAATCTCCGAAAAAGGAGCGACCACCACCTCTTCACGAACGATCTCCCCGGTACGCTGAAAACAATCGGGAGCCGATTCAGAGTTGCAGGATGCCAACAAGACAAGAAAGAGTATTCCAATCGCTATCCGAATAGAAAAAACCGACGCTCCCCAACCCTCTTTATGAGTGAATTTACCAGTATGTATTTTCCAATCCAATTTCATGATTCATTACTACGAAACGAATAGCCCATTATCTTGATTATCGCCTCTTGTTGTTTTTCACTCTTCTGTTTTCTTGTCCGTTCTCTCTTTTACAAAACTACAACCGTATCCCCACTCCAAATTCGACCGCCTCTGCTGCTGCTGCATGGGATTTTAGGGTGATGGCACCAAACCACTTTTTTCCAAAATACCGTTTCAGACCGATTCGATTGTAGACCCTGCCCTCAAAGTCGAACGGATAATATACATAATACCCGAGTTGCGTAATAACGCTCAACCTACTTATAAAAAGCTCATGCCCTAAAAAGACACCTACTCTTTTAAAATCGGTGTCTGGAGATACGTTATTTTCAGGAAACGAAATACTTTGATAGCGAATCAATTCCTTTAAAAAATTACTAAAAAAGACATCGGTTCCCAGTTGCAAGGCGCTCTTGCGTCCCAATCGCTTGTCCGCATATGCTGAAACGATATAAAAAGGGAACTGCCCTGCCCCAATATTATCACTTTCGTTGATGCCCGAACGAAAAGCCAAATTATAACGAAACGGTTCTGTTACTTTTTGCTTTTCCGTGGTCATATATGCTACCGATTCGTCACCCAAGCTATACACCAATCCTAGGTTGAAAGCCAAGGTATTAGTAGAGGTATTGGGTGCCCGTACATTGGCGTTCGAATAATGCAATACCGAAATGCCGGCCTGTACTCCTAGGTTTTTAAAAATACGTTCACGTTGGTAATTCAACATCAGCGCGGTACTGCTCATAAACCGCGAACCATAGGCATTGTTTCTAAAGTTCCCGACACGATCATAAGGGTTGGTGGCATAAGCAATTCCTTGGCCTATTCGTAACTGCAAGTTTCGTTTTAAAAAGTAGAAGTTGTAGTGTGCATAGAGGCCGTAGGTATTTCCCAAAGTAGGGTTTCGGGTATCTTGGTATACGAACGAACCGCCCCAATCCGGGTAATTGTATAACTGCTCCCACTCTTTCTCGCCATATGTTTTGCGATTAAATCCCAGGATAAAGCCCGTAGGATGTTCGGTAATCAAATGTGAGATGTCGGTATTATGAAGTAGAATAGAGCCGTAAAACGGACTTACATCTAGCGTATAGTTCTTTGTATTTTTCACCTCTTGCGAAAAACATATACTCGTGAAAAAAAGAAAAAATAGGAATACCCTTAGGCTCATGGAGGGCAAAGGTACGTAGAGAAAGTGAGGTACAAAACTAGAAATATGAAATAGGGAAATACCAAACATAAAACCAAAAACGAAATGGCGAAACATGGGGCCAAGGTAATTTCAATGCGCCGGCTTATTGTTTCATATTGCTAAATAGAAACTCCATGAGGCTCTTATTGTTTGCGGCCAAGCCACTTACGAATGTTTCATAGGCTTCTCCATTTTCTTTTAAAAGCCCTTGCTTCAAAAGTCCTCTCGAAGTATCATAACTACTTATATATTGACAACGTTGGTACCCGATAATATAATTACGTTCTACACATTTCTTCAAAAAAGCATGGTGGGCTTCCGCCGAATCTTCCTCCTTAGTTAGTTGATGCCACAAGGTTACCGGAAACTCTGCTGTATAAAAACTGGTTTGATGATCACAAATAATAACCGGTTTTCCCGAAAGTTGATGAATTTCATCCATAATTTCCTCATTGAAATACAACTCGTCATCTCCTTGACCCGGACCTGGCCCTTTGGTCGGTCCTGGTTGAATTGAAATGACATCCACATATTTTGAAGCTGCCTTTAGTACTGCTTTAGGATGGTCTCCCATTAGATATTTATCCCCAAAAATCAAATGATTGGAATCGTAGCGTTTCATTTGATTGTACAAGGTGCTATATAGATGCTCGGCTATCACACCCAAGAACAGGTTATCGTCTTTCCGGATGGCTGGATATTCAACATCTAGATGATCGAACCTAGCGTTGAGTAGCGCTTCGAAGGAAGTAAAGTATAGGTTATAAGCCTTATTAAAATCGTTGATGGTCTTATACCTTGACTGCAAAAACTCGACGAATCGTTGTTTTCCAGCGGACTCGGGCGGAAGATTTTTTATAAAGGACACCCAATCGGTCCCATGCTTATTCTTAGAGATTTGAATGTCCCACCTTGGGGTATCGGTCCAATAATATCCGATTAAAAAAGGGTTATCTCGATGGCGTTCTGCCACCACTTTGATTTTCTGTTCGCAATCATCCATGAATTTTGAATCAAAGACATCTACAAAACCAAAGTTTTTTGGAGGAAGATAATGGCCATTAGGAACAAACCGAATGGAGACCATGAAGGGTAGTTGGTCTTGCAGGTAGTCGGGACACCCATAACCACAGTTATTCATGTTCCAACGGCTCAAATTTTCCAAAACCGCCTTGGTTTTGGATGAGTCATTACGGTTACTCAAAACAACCCCAGAAGCATCGGCGCTATTTATGTGATTAACCCCTAGAGCGAAAAAACCACTGCCCTCTGGGCTAACCAACAGCTGTCTGCCCTGAAAATTCTCAATGTGAAAGTAGCCGGTAGTCTTTCCCTTTATACCGGAAAAGCCACCGAAGGTATCCGTTCGAATCTGCTGGGCAAGGGACTGCCCAGTAGCAAATGAAACCAACATGTAAAAAAGTGGTGCCCGCGAATATTTTGACAACTTGATTTTCATGAACATGGACCACGGCGTTATTAGTGTCAAAGGTAGCTGTTTTAAGCCGGAAGAATACGAAAAGACCGATGATTCCAGGCCTTCTTTGTAATCGAAAAAGGATTGGCCGAGTCCTTCCCTACTGCACCCCTTTGCAAATAGAAAACACGGACTAACGCCCTAGTTCTTTGTTTTGCATCAAAATTCCAGGGTGGTACCTTGGTTTTTCAGCAAAACAAAAAACCACGCCTTCTAGGCGTGGTTTTCTGCTTGTAGTGACCGCGGAGGGATTCAAACCCCCAACCCTCAGAGCCGAAATCTGATGCGCTATTCAGTTGCGCCACGCGGCCGTTTATATAGTTGACAGTCTTCAGTGGCAGTTCGTAGTTATTGCTGAAAATATACCCTGCTTACTGCTTACTGCTTACTGCTTACTGCTTACTGCTTACTTAAGATGTCAATTTACTTTTCACAATCGTAGAGATGGTCTTCCCATCGGCCTGGCCGGCCAATTGTTTGGAAACCATGCCCATTACTTTGCCCATATCCTTCATCCCTTCGGCACCGGTTTGGGCAATGACATCGGCAACTACTTTCTCGATTTCTTCCTCTCCCAATTGTTCCGGCAAGAATTGCTCGATGACCGCTACCTGAGCCAACTCGGGTGCCGCCAAATCATCCCTGCCCTGTTGTTGAAAAATGGCCGCACTGTCTTTCCGTTGCTTCACCAACTTTTGCACCAATTTTACTTCATCCTCCTGTGAAAGACCGTCTCCAGAACCACTTTCCGTTTGTGCCAAAAGCAGGGCGGACTTAATGGCTCGTAAAGACTCTAATGCTACCTTGTCTTTCGACTTCATAGCTGCCTTCATCTGTTCCATTACCTTATCCTGTAAACCCATTTTTTTGCGATTGGACTGCGAAGATATAAAGAACTACGTTAAACTTTTTTATCATTTTGCAAAAAATTGAGCCACTCGCAATATATTTTTCCTATTCCGTTCGAGTAATATGCGCTGTTACCGCTTTTAATGTTAACATCTGTGACTAAAATCAGCGAACAATAGCTTCAAAAAACAAAACCCCAACACTTACGGTCGGGGTTCAAAGTTTAACGGGAAACTTTTAGCTAATCCACGTTATCGTGTAAAAAAGAATTGTTCGAACGCAACTGGATCTCATCGTTGCTATCCTCACTCAAAGTGGTTCTAGATACTTTGTTCTCCTTTGGTTTTTCACTTAAATCGATTCCCTGTCGTTTGTAGGCAGGCTCTTTCTCAATTTCCTCAATACTGTTGATGTTGTTCTGAAACTTGTAATTGAAATCCTTGAGTTTTTTTCTACGCTCATCGGCCCTTTCTTTCAAAAGCGCTTCGATAGGGCTATCCATGGGATCGACCGTCTCCGCTTCTTCGGTCTCGGACTTAGGTGCAACTTCTTTCTTTTCGAACACTAGCTCGTCCTCTACAATTTTGGGTTCAAATTCCTCAGCTTTCGACTTTGCACCGGTCAGCTTGTTCTCCAACTCCATATAATCGTCTAGGCTATAGCGCGTTTCCCCACTTTTATTGTATTCCAATACCGGTATGACCTCTACATGATCTTCTACATTCATGTCTTTCACCTCTTCATCTAGATTAAAGGTAATTACATTTTCTTCTTCCGTTGTCTTCTCAGGAGTGGTGCTCAGCGGCATGTCAAAACTAATCGCGAACTGGTCTTCGTCTTTG
Organism: uncultured Flavobacteriaceae bacterium; assembly: GCA_947493175.1. Taxonomy (GTDB): domain Bacteria; phylum Bacteroidota; class Bacteroidia; order Flavobacteriales; family Flavobacteriaceae; genus Pelagihabitans. The sequence goes on from CANLQD010000008.1 coordinate 129,718, forward strand.
GAGACAACAACTTCTTCGGCATCTATCACCTCGATATCGTTCAAGACATCATTGGTATCTATAATAATGAAGTCATCTTCGGTAACTTCTTCCTTTACCACTTCTTCGACTACCTCTTCGTAGAACACATTGAAATTCTTGATATAGTTCGTGGTAGGGATCAAATCCATTCCAATCTCCTCTTCTTCCAGCACGTACTTGATCGTAGGTTCGGCCACCGTTTCTTCTTCCGTTTCTTCGACCAGTTGGTGCACGATGGTCTTATCCCCACTTAGGTTCTGCACGGCACGTTGTTCATCTTCTAACGTATGGATGATCTTTTTTGATTCGGTATTCACGATATCGTCCTGTTGGTCGATGTTAAATCCTGTCGCGATGACCGTTACGGAAATTGCCTCTCCTAAATCATCGTCTTCCCCGACACCCATAATAATATTGGCGCCGTGCCCAGCTTCTACCTGAATATGATCATTGATTTCACCAATTTCATCGATGGTTATCTCCTGCGATCCAGAAACAATCAGCAACAGTACATTTTTAGCACCGGTAATCTTGTTATCGTTCAACAAGGGAGAATCCAAAGCCTTCATAATAGCCTCGTTTGCACGTGCCGATCCGGTAGCGACTGCAGATCCCATAATTGCTGTGCCGCTATTAGAGAGTACGGTCTTCGCGTCACGAAGGTCAATGTTCTGTGTATAGTGGTGGGTAATTACTTCTGCAATGCCCCTTGCTGCGGTCGATAACACTTCATCGGCCTTGGAGAAACCAGCTTTAAAGCCCAAGTTACCATAGACCTCCCTTAACTTATTGTTGTTGATTACGATCAAGGAATCTACGTTCGAGCGCAGTTTTTCGATTCCCAATTGTGCTTGTTGGCAACGCATCTTACCTTCAAACTGAAAGGGCATGGTCACAATCCCCACGGTAAGGATGTCCATTTCTTTCGCTTGTTTGGCAATCACGGGGGCAGCACCAGTTCCTGTTCCCCCGCCCATACCTGCGGTTATAAACACCATTTTCGTAGTGGTGTCGAGCATTGCTTTGATATCTTCCATACTTTCTAAGGCCGCCTGCTCTCCCACTTCCGGGTTTGCGCCTGCTCCCAACCCTTCGGTCAAGGACACCCCCAATTGAATCTTATTGGGTACCGCACTATTCTGTAGCGCTTGTGAATCGGTATTTAGGATAACAAAATCAACTCCATTGATTCCTGACTGGAACATGTGATTTATGGCGTTGCTACCGCCACCACCGACGCCGATTACTTTTATTACATTGCTTTGATGCTTGGGCAGATCAAAGGCTATACCGTCAAATTCCGTGTTATTGCTCATATTATTTTTTTACTGGTTTCTGTTTTTAATTGATGCTATGCTTCAGTTTTCTTGGACAGTCGCTATTCTGCATTGTCCAAAAAGTCTTTTAGTTTTTCCGACCATTTATCAAAGACCGACTTTCGTTCCTTTTTAGGTCGTGCCGCCTTGGAGGGTTCTTGCGGTTCTCCTGCCATTACCAGTTCCCCTTCTTCTTCTATACCGGCTTCCTCAGTAGATTGTAGCTTCCCCTTAGCCTCGTTCTGTACGGCATTCATCAACAAGCCCACAGCTGTTGCGTATAACGGACTGGCAATCTCCGAATCGGAATCACCCGCCAAGTGTTCATTGGGAAATCCGATTCGTGTATCCATCCCCGTGATATACTCTACCAACTGTTTTAGGTGTTTTAGCTGACTACCACCCCCTGTGAGGACAATTCCTGCAATGAGCTTCTTTTTTTGTTCTTCGTGGCCATAATTCTTTATTTCCACATAGACCTGTTCGATAATTTCAACCACCCTCGCATGAATAATCTTGGACAGGTTTTTTAGGGTAATTTCCTTTGGCTCACGCCCTCTTAGCCCAGGAATGGAAACGATTTCGTTGTCCTTATTTTCCCCTGGCCATGCAGAACCGAACTTAATTTTAAGCAACTCGGCCTGTTTTTCGATAATCGAACATCCTTCTTTAATATCCTCGGTAATGACACCACCACCAAAAGGGATGACCGCCGTATGCCGAATAATACCATCTTTGAAAATTGCCAAGTCGGTGGTACCGCCCCCTATATCTATCAAGGCGACTCCTGCCTCTTTTTCTTCTTTACTTAATACGGCTTCGGAAGATGCCAAAGGCTCCAACGTAATATTCCCCAAATCCAAGCCGGCACTCTTTATACACCTACCCACGTTTTTAATGGAGGATACCTGACCTACGACTACGTGAAAATTAGCTTCCAGTCGACCGCCATACATGCCTATGGGTTCTTTGATTTCTGCCTGCCCATCTACCTTATATTCCTGTGGCAATACGTGAATGATCTCTTCCCCGGGAAGCATTACCAATTTGTATACTTGATTACACAGTTTGTCCAAATCGTCTTCGTTGATGACCTCTTCAGAATCGGCCCGCGTAATATAATCGCTGTGCTGCAAGCTTCTGATATGCTGGCCTGCGATACCGACCACTACCGAACCTATCTTAAGTCCGGAATTCATCTCGGCCTCCTCGACCGCCTGTTGAATAGACTTGATCGTCTGGGTAATGTTGTTCACCACACCACGATGAACCCCCAAACTTTTAGATTTCCCGATTCCCAGCACCTCAATCTTACCATACTCATTCTTTTTACCGATAATGGCAACGATTTTCGTAGTACCGATATCTAACCCAACTGAATAATTTCCTACTTCCATAACTTATATTTTGGTGCACACAACTTGATTACTGAACTCTAGATTGACCATGGCAAACTGCGCCAAGGTTTTGTCTTTTTGGGCCTTGGCGTAAAAGGCCTTGAAATTTTTGAATTTTCCCTCCAAATTTTCGATGCTTCCTAGATGTACCACGAAATTTTCGAGACGAAACTTCAATTGATAACTTTCGACTTCCTCAACGTGAATACCAATGACGTTCTTCCTGAGAAAATCGTCTGCATTGATAAACTTCAATATTTCATAAACATCCTCTAGACTCTCACCTGTTACTTTACCCGTGATGATAGGCACTCTTGCAGAGTAGACGGATGACAACGGCATGCGCTTACCCTCGTCATCCAAATAATATTTGGACTCCCCTTCTACTCGTCCGATTGGTTTGCGTTGAACAATTTTAGATGTAAGTTGCCCGTCTACAGTAAGATAAACTTGGGCACTTTTCACCATTTTATTGGCCTCAACGGCCTTCTCTATGGTATTCAAAACTAATTTTTCTTTGGGCAGGTTTTCGAGGCTCCCGAATTTTTGTATTAACAATTTATTAACCATGTCTTGTGTTATGTACAAATTTTGGTCTCCGACAAACGCAACTTTCAAACCACTTACCTTTTTACGTTCGCTTCGATGTGAAGAAAACGCATAAAGCCCCCCTATTACAAGAAGCAGCATTATGAGCTTTATATAATTCCAATTAACCTGCATGTTCAAATTCTCTTTTAATTTTTGATACTTCAAGTCCGATATCTCCAGCGCCGAGGGTAACCAGGATTTCGGGGTCTTGGTTTTTAATTTCTCTTATCAAGTTTGATTTTTGAATTGTTTTTTTTAACGGATTGGAAATTTTTTCCAATAACCAGTCCGAGGTCACCCCTGCTATAGGTTGCTCCCTCGCGGGATAGATTTCTAACAGTAAAACGCTATCGAACTTTGAGAGACTCTTGGCAAATTCATCGACAAAATCCCGGGTTCGTGAATACAAATGGGGCTGAAATACGACCAGCACCTTTTTAGCCGGATGCATCTCAGAAATGGCATCATAAATAGCATCAATTTCGGTAGGGTGATGGGCATAGTCATCAATAAAAATAAAATCCTCTGATTTTAACTGATACGAAAACCTGCGTTGTACCCCTTTAAATGTTTCTAGTGCCCTAGCAAGGCGGTCTGGCGGGGAACCTGTTTGGACCGCCATTGCAAAAGCCACTAAACCATTGAGCAGGTTATGCCTGCCCGGTTTGTTAAACTTGACACCCTTGAGTGTTGTTTCAGGGGTTCCCAAATCGAATAGGTAGGTACCATGTTCTATTTTCAGGTTTCGGATGCAATAATCCGAATCATCTTCAATACCATAAGTGATGCCATTCAACGGCAGTCCATTGCGAACAAAGAGGGTGCCGCCGGGTTTCAACCGCTGTGCAAATTCCCTAAACGATTTACGAAGCTCCTGCGCATCTCCGTAAATATCAAGATGGTCGGCATCCATCGAAGTAATACAAGCTACATTTGGGGAAAGCCTTAAAAAAGAGCGGTCGAACTCATCGGCCTCAACTACGGAAAATTCAGTGCCCTCTAAAAGAAAGTTGCTATCGAAATCTTCGGATATACCACCAAGGAAAGCGGTCAGTGGGGTACCTGTTTCCTTTAACAAATGTGCCAGAATACAAGAAGTAGTTGTTTTGCCGTGGGTTCCCGCGACGGCCAAACAGAAGGTGTTCTCGGTAATCAATCCCAACACTTCCGATCGCTTTTTCACTTCAAAACCTTGGTTCAGGAAATACTGGTATTCGCTGTGTATCGACGGTACTGCCGGGGTGTAGACGACCAAGGTGTTTTTCGCTTTCAAAAAGGACGCATCTACAAGGCCCATATCATCTTTATAGTGAATATCGATACCTAAAGTTGTTAGCTCATGGGTCAAGGGGGTTTCTGTTTTATCATATCCCGCGACATTTTTGTCGATGAACTTAAAATAACGTGCAAGGGCCGACATACCGATGCCTCCGATTCCGATAAAGTAGACGTTATGTATTTTATTTAAGTGCAAAATCAAGTGTCAAGTTCAAGTTCAAAGCCCAAATTCTTACGTTCTCCAGGATATTACCTATTTATTCAAAAGTTTTTCGATTTCATCTACGATATGCTTGGTAGCATCTGGGAGTGCGAGCTTTTTGATATTGTTGCTTAGCGCCTCTTGTTGTTCATTGGATGCTAAGAGTTTTGCAAAAACCGTTTCAAACTCATTCTCCAACTGTGATTCTTTCAGCATCAAAGCGGCATTTTCGGCGACAAGCGCTTCCGCATTTTTAGTCTGATGATCTTCTGCCACATTGGGCGACGGAATAAACAATACCGGTTTTCCGACGATACAGAGTTCCGATACCGAACCTGCACCGGCTCTTGAAATAATCATGTTCGCTGCCGTGTAGGCATGATCCATCCGATTTAAAAAATCAAGGACCTTCACATCTTTTGATGCGTACTTTTTGTATTGTTCAAAATAGCCCTTGCCACACTGCCAAATCAATTGCAGCCCTAGTTCCTTCAAATAATCGAGCTCTTTCTGTATCAGCTGGTTGATTTTCCTAGCTCCTAAGCTTCCGCCCAATACCAACAAGGTGGGCTTCTCCGGGTCTAATCCAAAATACTGCAGCGCTTCGTTGCGTTCTTGCTTCATTTCAACCAAATCGCCCCGTACGGGATTTCCCGTCTTTACAACCTTGTCTTTCGGAAAAAACCGTTCCATGCCATCATAGGCTACACATATTTTTGCCACCCGGTCTTTCAACAACTTGTTCGTAATCCCTGCATAGGAATTCTGTTCTTGCAGCACGCATGGAATACCTCGACCCGATGCGACCCTTAATAAGGGACCGCTAGCGAAGCCGCCCGTACCCACAACGGCATGAGGTTTAAAACGGGAGACTATTTTACGTGCTCTTAGCATGCTGCTGATCAACTTTAAGGGAAACAGTATATTTTTAAGGGTCAGTTTCCGTTGTAACCCGGTAATCCACAATCCTTCTATCTCGTATCCTGCCTTAGGAACTTTCTCCATCTCCATCCGATCTTTTGCCCCCACAAACAAAAACTTCGCATCGGGATAACGTTTCTTCAATTCGTTGGCGATCGCAATAGCGGGATAGATATGTCCGCCCGTTCCGCCTCCTGAAAGTATGAACCTATAGTTGCCCACTGAGTACTTCTAAAGGATTACTTTCATCTATTTTTGAGATGCGCTGCTTTGATTTTTTTGCGGTTTCCTTTACACTCGCACTCAATATAATTCCGATTGCCAAACAGGTCATCCAGCTAGAAGTACCTCCGCTACTGATCAAAGGGAGTGTTTGTCCCGTAACAGGGAACAACTCGACCGCAACCGCCATATTGATCAATGCTTGGAATACAATGGGTAAGCCGACCCCTAAGACCAATAATTTTCCAAATATTGTAGGGTTCGCATTCGCTACCACAACGATACGGAATAGCAAAAACAGGTAAAAGAACATCAAGGCAAAGCCACCGACCAATCCGTATTCCTCAATAATAATAGCATAGATAAAATCGGAAGAACTCTGTGGCAGAAAATTCTTCTGCACACTTTTACCGGCTCCTTTACCCATCAATCCGCCCGTAGCAATCGCAATTTTTGCCTTTTCAATTTGATAATCGGCTTCAGAATCCTCACCGTTCAAAAAGCTCTCGACCCGTTTTTCCCATGTATCTACACGGTTGTTGAACATATCGGGTGCCGCCTTGGCAACCAATATAAAGAGTGTAAGGCCCAACAGTCCCGTACCTACTATATTTAATAGGTACTTGATAGGGTAACCCCCTAGGAAACAAAGCAACAATACCATGGAAAAAATGATGGCAGCGGTCGAAAAATTAGCAGGTAAAATCAGTATTAACACTAAAAAAACGGGCAACCATAAAGGCAGCATGCTTTCTTTGAAAGTGATGGTCTTATCCTTGATCTTCGTAAGGTAGCGCGCTACATAGATCATAAGCACCACCGCTGCCAGATTGGAGGTCTGAAAGCTAATCCCCACCAAAGGAACACGGATCCACCTACTGGCATTCGCACCACCGATAGTAGTACCTTGCGCCAAGGTAAAAATCAACAATACAATGACTATGGGCATCGCAATCAAAGACAACCCTTTAAAATAGTGGGCAGGAATTCGATGTACGCCATAAATTATCCCAAAGCCCAATACCAGCAGTAAAGCATGTTTCAGTAAATGGCCCGTTGTAGTGCCCTTACCAACAACATACACCAAATTACTACTGGCGCTGTATACTGGTAAAAAAGAAAACAAGGCCAACAAGGCCACTACGGCCCAAATAGCTTTATCCCCTTTTATATTTCTTACCAAATCGAGCATTTATTACAGATTTTTAATGGCCTGTTTAAATTGGTTTCCACGATCTTCATAGTTCTCAAAAAGGTCAAAACTGGCACATGCCGGCGACAACAACACCGCATCGCCCCGCTCCGCAATTTTGTACGCCACTTTTACAGCTTCTTCCATTGCAAAAGTCTCTACCATAAGGTCTACCACATTGCCAAAGGTTTCTTTTATCTTGGTGTTGTCCATTCCCAAGCAAATAATAGCTTTTACCTTCTCACGCACCAGGGGCATCAATTGCCTATAATCGTTTCCTTTATCTACCCCGCCAACAATCCATACTGTGGGTGAGGACATGCTATCCAAAGCGTAGTAGGTAGCATTTACATTGGTCGCTTTGGAATCATTGATGTACTGTACATGGTGTATTTTGAGCACTTTTTCCAATCGATGGGCAGCTCCCTGAAATTTCATTACACTCTCTCGAATGGTCTGTTTTCGGATACCCACCAATTTAGCTGCCGTAGTTGCTGCCATGGTGTTCTTTAAATTGTGTTTTCCTTCTAGTGCTAAGGCGTCGGTCATGATTGTTAGGGTATTATTTGCTGTTGTTACTTCTATTTTGTTGTTCCTGAGACGGGCTCCTTCTTCGATTGTTTTCTCTATCGAAAAAGGAAGTAATTTTGATTTGACGGGATGCTTGGCCAACCAACTGACGATGACTTCATCATCGGCATCATAAATGAGATAGTCTTCACTGGTCTGGTTTTCGGTTATTCGAAATTTGGAAGCGATATAGTTTTCGAATCGGTGTTCATAACGATCTAAATGATCCGGGGTAATATTGGTGATCATTGCGATATGTGGTCTAAAATCTACAATACCGTCTAACTGAAAACTGCTGATTTCCAACACATAGTATTCAAAATCATTTTCTGCTACCATTTTGGCAAAACTGTCGCCGATGTTTCCGGCCATTCCTACATGATAGCCCCCTGACCTCAATAGATGATCGGTTAACATGGTTGTAGTTGTTTTACCATTGCTCCCGGTAATACCGATAATCTTCGCATCGGTGTATCTTGCCGCGAACTCAATTTCAGAAATAACCGGCACCCCTTTTTTCCGCAGCGCTACTACCAAGGGTGCAGCGTCTGGAATCCCTGGACTTTTCATAACTAGGTCTGCCCTTAAGATTCGGTCTTCACTATGATGTGCTTCTTCCCAATCAATTTCAAAATGTTCAAGAACGTCTTTATACTTTTTTTTAATCTTTCCCTTATCGGATACGAAAACCTCATATCCCTTTTGTTTTCCCAAAACAGCGGTACCTACACCACTTTCTCCTCCTCCCAAAATCACCAAGAAAGCCATCTATCGTACTTTTAAGGTCACAATGGTCAAAATGGCCAATATGATTCCTATGACCCAAAATCGGGTTACGATCTTACTTTCGTGATATCCCTTTTTCTGGTAATGATGGTGAATAGGGGCCATCAGAAAAATTCGTTTGCCAGCTCCATACTTCTTCTTGGTGTATTTGAAATAACCTACTTGAATCATAACCGATAGTGACTCGGCAAAAAAGACGCCGCATAACAGGGGTATCAACAATTCTTTTCTGATAATGATCGCGATTACCGCGATGACCCCCCCAATGGTTAAACTACCGGTATCTCCCATAAAAACTTGTGCGGGATAGGCATTGTACCAAAGAAATCCTACCAAGGCCCCAAGAAAAGCTGCAATAAAAACCACTAGTTCTGCCACGGTTGGGATGAACATGATATCGAGGTAATCTGAAAATATGTAATTACCTGATACCCATGTAAATATACCCAGCGCAAATACAATGATGGCCGAGGATCCCGCAGCAAGGCCATCGATACCATCGGTAAGGTTCGCACCATTCGACACGGCGGTTACAATGAGTATCACAATGGGAATAAAAATGAGCCATGCATAATCCGCGGCCCCTTCACCGGCCCATGAAATGAAATCGCCGTAATCGAGCTCGTTGTGTTTTAAGATGGGAACTGTAGTACGGGTAGATTTAATAGCCTTCCCTGGTATTACCTCTACCTTAAAATCCTCAGTGATTTGGGTCCTGTTTCGTTCGCGCATGGTCACATCGGAATGAAAATAAAGGGTCGCACCGACCATCAAACCCAATACGACTTGACCCAATACCTTGAACCGACCCTTTAAACCCTGTTTGTCTTTTTTGAAAACTTTGATATAGTCATCGGCAAACCCTATAAGCCCCATCCACAAAGTCGTTACCACCAATAATACAATGTAAATATTATCAAGTTTAGCGAAAAGCAACACCGGTATCAGGGTGGCCATAATTATAATGAGTCCTCCCATGGTGGGGGTACCCGCTTTTTGTTTTTGACCTTCGAGCCCCAGGTCCCGAATGGTTTCCCCTATCTGCTTTTTTTGTAGAAAAAGAATAATTCTTTTACCATAAGCAGCGGCGATTACCAACGAAAACAATACGGCCATTGCTGCCCGAAAGGTGTAGAAGCTAAACAAGCTCGCCCCAGGGAACTGGTATTGTTTTTCCAAATAATCAAATAGGTAATACAGCATTTTTTGGGTTTATCTATTTGAAGCTCCGAACACTAAGATTCGTATGCTACAACTACGTATTTTTTTCCTTTGGCCTTATCGAGTGTTACTTTCCCAATTCTTCCAATAGTTCTTTTATAATTTTGAAATCATCAAAATCTATCCGAACTCCGTTCGTTTCCTGATAGGTTTCGTGTCCTTTTCCTGCCACTAGAATGATGTCGTTGGCGACCGCCATTTGACAAGCCGCTTTGATGGCCTGCTTTCGGTTTTCTACCGACAGTACTTTTTTTTTATTCTGTACTTCCACACCTGTTTCCATCTCCTCAATAATCGCGCTAGGAGATTCTGTTCGTGGATTGTCCGATGTGAAAATGGCCCTATTACTCATTTCCGAAGCGATATGACCCATAACCGGACGCTTAGACCTGTCTCTATCGCCACCACACCCCACAACGGTGATGACGTTTTCATTTCCAGTTCTCAACGTGCCGATAGTTTCGAGCACGTTTTTTAGCGCATCCGGCGTATGGGCATAATCAACTATGGCAGTAATTTTTTCTTTGGATATAAAATATTGGAACCTGCCGTCTACATTAGCGAGCTCGCTCATGAATCGGAGGGTTTCGAACTTTTCAAGTCCCAGCAACTCGGCCGTTGCAAAAATTGCGAGCATGTTGTACGCATTAAAATGCCCTATCAATCTCGACCATAATTCATGTTCATTGATTTTCAACAACTGCCCATCGAACTGATTTTCCAATATCTGGCCCCGATAGTCGGCGTAGTTCTTCAATGCATAGGTGAATTTTTTGGCAACGGTATTCTGCAACATTACCAAACCGTTCTTATCATCTATATTCGTAAGGGCAAAAGCACTTTTAGGCAATTCGTCGAACAATATTTTTTTGGTATCCCTATACGCCGCAAAGGTTTTATGATAGTCTAAATGGTCATGCGATAGATTCGAAAAAATAGCTCCTTCGAACACCAAACCTTTTGTTCTTTTTTGATGAATTCCGTGCGAACTCACCTCCATAAAACAAAACTCTACTCCCGCCTTGTTCATGAGGTTTAAATGCTTATTGATGGTCATAGCATCGGGCGTCGTATGGCTCGTCTTATATTCTTTATCATCGACCATGATCCTGATGGTCGATATAAGACCTACTTTGTAGCCGGCTTTTTTGAAAAGCTGATACAATAAGCTGGTAATGGTCGTTTTTCCGTTGGTACCGGTAACTCCGATCAACTTGAGATTCTTCGACGGATTATCATAAAAGTTCGATGCCATAATGGCCAGGGCCGTATTCCCATTTCGTACTTCGATATAGGTAATCTCATTGACCATTTTCTCTGGCATCTCCTCGCAAACGATGGCTTTGGCGCCGCTTGCAATGGCCTTATCAATATAGTGATGACCGTCTGTCAACGTACCCTTGATAGCAACGAAAACATCATCCATACCCACTTTACGCGAATCAAAGCATACCGAATTGACCATCACATTGGTGGTACCTGTAACCGCGGTGAGCCCAACACCATATAATATGTCTTTTAACGACTTCATGACAGCTCCAACACTATTTTATCGACCTTGGAAATATCGGTCCCATGTGAAATGGATTGTTTTTTTACTTTTCCGTTGCCCTTGACCTCAACTTGCAGTCCCAAGTTCTCTAGAATCGAGATGGCATCCATACCACTCATTCCTTTTACATTTGGAACTTGATTGTATTTTTTTTGTGCCTCGGCGTAATACTTTTGAAAATTGCTATCGACCTTTTCGTCGATTTTCCTTGGCATGTCTACCTCATCGATCAAAGGGGAGTTTGCATATATTTTCTGTGCAACCGATTTGAAGACGGGTCCTGAAACATCGGCACCATAATAACCGACACTTTTATCGGGCTCATGTATGACCACTATACAGGAGTACTTTGGATTTTCAGCGGGGAAGTATCCGGCAAAGGTCGAAATATATCTCAGCTTATCGGGGTCTTTCGAAGCGTAATTCTTCTGGGCAGTTCCTGTTTTTCCCGCCATAGAAAAATTGGGCGAATACAGCCCATGGCCCGTTCCGTGTTTCTTCTCAACCACATTTTTCATCAGACCCTTCACCTTTGCCGCAGTCTCCTTTGAACAGATAGAAGCGTCGATAATCTCTTTATCGAATTGATACACGGTACGATCCCATTCGCGTACCTCCTTAATCAATCTAGGTTTGATCATTTCCCCGTCATTGGCAATGGCATTATAAAAAGTCAATACCTGTAAAGGGGTCATCGCCACCTCGTATCCATAAGCCATTTGAGCCAATGAAAGGCCCGACCACCCTTTATCTCCTGGATATCTCAATACTGGTATACCTTCCCCTTTGATAGGCAAACCCAGTTCCTGATGTAAGTTCATCGACATCAACCGATTCACATATTTTTCAGGTGCATGTTTGTATCCATTGTGAATGGTCTTGGCAAAAGCAGTGTTGGAGGATACCTCAAAGGCCTTGGCCATGGATATTTTTCCATAACCGCCGTGTTTGGAATCGCGTACCCTATGCCTATAGATACGCCAGATACCTTTTTCGGTATCGACCACGCTGCTGGTATCGATTACCTTGTCTTCCAATGCGGCCACCAGGTTCATTAACTTGAAAGTGGAGCCTGGTTCGTGCGACTCACCAATGGCGTAGTTTAAACGTTCATAGTACTTACCTTCGGCCGTTCTGCCCAAATTGGAGATCGCCTTGATCTCCCCAGTCTTTGTTTCCATGACAATGACCGAACCGTGTTCTGCCTTGTAATGCTCTAACTGTTTCAATAAAGCATGGTGGGCGATGTCCTGAATGTTGATATCGATCGTAGAAACAACATCGTACCCGTCTTTTGGCTCCACGATATTATCTTGGCCGATCGGCTTCCACTGCCCCTTGGCGATTTTCTGTTTGAGTCTTTTACCTTCGGTACCACGGAGGTATTCCCCAAAGGCCCCTTCAAGGCCTACGCGAGTGTAATACCCGTTTTCATCAACACGTTCGTAGCCTACACTACGTTCTGCAATCTTGCCCAAAGGATGCTCCCGAACCGTTTTTTGCTCGATAATCAATCCCCCCTGATACGGACCCATACGAAACAGAGGAAACTCTTTCACCTCCATATATTCCGAATAGTCAAGGTTACGGGCAATTAATACATAGCGGTTTTTATTTTGCTTCGCCTTTCGTAACAGTTGTTGATAATGAGAGGAAGATTTGCCCAATAATCCAGAAAGCGCATCGGCAAGTGGTACCACCTGCTCCTTAAAATCCGTATCATCGACAGTGACCGCATCAAACCGAATCGTGTACCGCGAAACAGAAGTTGCCAACAAGCTACCGTCATCGGAATATAGATTACCGCGATTGGGCGCTATCGTAAACATTTTAGTCGTACGTTCCTCCGCAAGGTTTCGATACTTTTCGCCATCGACCCATTGAATGCTAACCAATTTTACCATCACTGCTACTGCAAACAGAAACAGGCATGCCGCTACTATGTACAAACGGGTGAGTATGTTTTTATCGGTTACCGCCACTTATTCTTCTTCTTTTGTTGATTTGACCCTGATTTTTTTGGGTGGCACCTCGGAGGGGTACAATTCTTTTTTTTCGACCGTCTCGGTGATGGTCGATTCCAATTTTAAACGCTGTACATCTTTATGGATATCCACAAACTGACTCCGCAGTTCTTTCACCTCTTCATTCAGGGCAGCTATTTGATGTACTTTTTTATCGGCACTATGGCTGCTGCCGATCATGACGGTAGCCAAAAACGATATAAAAATGATGAACAACCAATTCTTGGGAGCATCACCGCTCACCAAAAACTTGCCTTTCAAAATATCTAAAATCCCGTTTTTCACGTTTCGACTCTTTATTGGTTATATCCTTTCCGCAATTCGCAACTTAGCACTACGCGCTCTATTATTTAGGGCAATTTCATCCTTGGAGGGCACTATCAACGGACCTACTTTTTTAAAGGGTACATTGATATTTCCATAAAAATCCTTTTCAGGCTCTCCTTCGAACCTACCGGCCCTTATATATCTTTTTACCAAGCGATCTTCCAAGGAATGATAGCTAATGACACTTAATCTTGCGCCTGGCTCCGTTAGCTCGGCCGTTTGCATCAAAAACTCTTTGATCGAGGCTATTTCTTGGTTCACCTCAATGCGAATAGCCTGATACACCTGTGCCAAAATCTTATGTTCCTTGGCACCTGGCAAAAAGCGTTTCAAGACCGCCTTTAATCGTTCCGTGGTCTTGATGACAGCTTCTGACCGCGCTTCCTCGATTGCCTTGGCCATGGCGTTCGCGTTTCGTAGCTCTCCATAATCGAACAATACTTTTCGCAGTTCGTCATAGGAATAGGTATTGACCACCTGAAAAGCAGACACAGGATTACGCTTGCTCATGCGCATATCGAGTTCTGCATCGAAGCGGGTCGAAAAACCACGATCCGCTTTATCGAACTGATGGGAAGAAACCCCAAAATCGGCCAAAATACCATCGACCTTTCGAATGCCATAGAACTTTAAAAACTGCCTGACATATCGGTAGTTTTCATTAATGAGGGTGAATCGACCATCGTCGATGGCGTTTTCCAAGGCCTCTTCGTCTTGATCGAATGCAAACAGCTTTCCTTGCCCACCAAGTCGTTTCAATATTTCATTGGAGTGTCCGCCCCCTCCAAAGGTGACATCCACATACACCCCGTCTTCCTTTATATGAAGCCCATCGACGGACTCTTTCAGCAATACCGGATTATGATACATCTTCGGGCGTATCTCCATCGGTTCCCATCACCTCCTCGGTCAATTCCTCAAAATCGACCGCCGTCTCGTCGAGTACATTTTCATAACTCGTTTTATCCCAAATCTCGACCATATCAATACTGCTACTCAGCACCACTTCTTTTTTGATATGGGCCACCGCTATCAGATTCTTCGGAATCAACAAACGCCCTGTACTGTCAATCTCTACCATCTTGACCCCTGCTGTAAACCGCCGAATGAAATCACTGTTCTTTTTTAGGAATCGATTTTTTCTATTCATCTTTTCCATCATTTCATTGTACACCTGCATGGGATAGAGTTCCAGACAAGCCCTAAAAACAGCTCTTTTGATTACAAAACCATCTTTTAGTAAAGGAGACATCTGATTTTTTAGCGCAACAGGCAGCATTATTCTACCTTTGGCATCAGCTTTACAATCATATGACCCGATGAGATTTATCACCCTAAATGGTTGGTTTTTGGTTTAATAACTCAAAACTACAAATTTTATTACCACATTTTACCACAAATTACCACTTTGTTGATAATTTTTGGGTATATCGGTGTATTCCTTTGTGAAATTGGGTTCAAAAAAGTGAACGAAAAACGTCAAGACTTGCCCTTAGTTGGCTATCGGGGGAGGTCCTGGACACAGAATCGAAATCGATCTACCGGTCTAGACACTAAACCGTACCCCGACTGGCAATGTCGGGGTTACTGCAACCATTCTTTTTGACAACGCTATAAATACAGTGCGTCAATCTCCAGTATTCGAGAGCGTTTCCAGCAATAAAAAAGGCGCAACGAACGGGATAGCTCCTAATGTATCGGTGTTCTATGTTAAATACCTATATTTGCCCCGTTAGCCAACACGTTTCCCTGCATGGAAGAAAAACTGATAACAGAAGGAAAATACAGGTATATAGAGGTAGGTGAGGGTGCTCCTATCATTATATTACATGGGCTTATGGGCGGCTTAAGCAATTTTCAAGGGGTCACCGAACATTTCCCCCCTAAAGGATACAAAGTGTTGATTCCCGAATTGCCGATTTACGATATGCCCGTGCTAAAGACAAACGTAAAGCAATTTGCCAAGTTCCTTGAAAAATTCATCGAGTTCAAGGAATTGAAAGATGTTATTCTATTGGGCAATTCACTTGGCGGCCATATTGGGTTGCTACACACCAAGATGTACCCAGAAATGGTCAAAGCCTTGGTGATTACCGGCAGCTCGGGACTTTATGAAAGTGCCATGGGCGACGGGTATCCCAGAAGAGGTGACTATGATTTTATTAAAAAGAAGGCAGAAGATGTTTTCTACGACCCGGCCGTGGCAACCAAAGAAATTGTGGACGAGGTTTTCGAAACCGTCAACGACCGCAACAAGGTTATACGCACCTTGGCCATTGCAAAAAGCGCCATACGCCACAATATGGCCAAAGATTTACCAAAAATGCAAACACCTACTTGTATTATTTGGGGCAAAAATGACGATGTAACCCCTCCCGATGTTGCGGAGTTGTTTCATGAACTGTTACCAGATTCAGACTTGTTCTGGGTTGACAAGTGTGGCCATGCACCAATGATGGAGCATCCCGAACAGTTCAATCAAATTTTGGATGCCTGGCTAGAAAAGCGAGGGTTTTAAGGGCCAGTCCAAGCACAAGTGTAAAGCTGAAAACCGAAATACCCTATACCCTAAAAATGTGGTTCTAGAGAATTTTTCACCAAAGCAGCTATCCTACCCGCTAGAAATATAAATCCAAGACTTCAACAAGTGAAAATAACCTCTGCCGATTTCGTGATGAGCAATTCAAAGGTAACTCAATGCCCTAACGAACCCCTGCCTGAATACGCATTTATAGGACGATCCAATGTGGGCAAATCCTCGCTTATTAACATGTTGACCGACCGCAAAAGCTTGGCGAAGACTTCTGGCAAACCAGGAAAGACCCAGCTCATCAACCATTTTAAAATCAACGGAAACTGGTTTTTGGTCGATTTACCGGGCTATGGTTATGCCAAAGTTTCCAAAAAAAGCAAAAAAACCTTTCAAAAGTACATTACCGACTATTTTGAACAACGAAAACAATTGATCTGCTCTTTTGTGCTGGTCGACATACGTCACGAGCCACAAAAAATTGATATGGAGTTTATGGAGTGGCTGGGCGAAAATGGCATCCCGTTTTGTATTGTTTTCACCAAGGCAGACAAGCTGAAACCGGCAGTTATTGAAAGAAATGTGAAAACGTATATCAACAAACTGCTCGAAGGTGCTTGGGAAGAAGCCCCGCAGAATTTCATCACTTCCTCATCAAAAAAAATAGGGCGGGAAGAGCTGCTTCATTACATAGCGGATATCAATACTGGGTTTTTTACTCAGACAAAAGGGTGAAAAATTCCAAAAAAATCCAATTTCGAAATTTGGTGTTTTTCAACCTGTCGCACGTTCTTGAATCAACCTGATCAAGTCTTCAGCCTTGTCCATATTATCAAGTTCCGTTGTTTTTACTAAAATCTCCAACCCATTTCCCGTTTCCATTAGAACAATCGGAAAACTGAACTTGTATCCAAATTTCGATTTATACATTTTCAAAAACTCGTCTCTATGCAGAAACTCCATCGCCCTATTGCTTTGCTCCCGGTAGGCTTGCCAAACCTTTTTCTCCTTGAAGGCTCCGTATGTAATGTCGCAGAGGCTACACTCATAGGTACTTGGGCTAAAAATTTTGTGGGCACTATCCATAATTACATTTCGAAAACCAGAATCTGCATTATAGATAAAAATAAGTTTTTGCATCATCTCGCTGCTCATAGTTGAAAGGTAAAGCTTTATATTTATAGCACGAACCACCACAGGGTGGCATCAAAAAAGGAAATGCAATTGGTCAAGGAAACGGATCTTATGAAACCACCTATCCTTATTTTACTGTTCACTGTCTTCTTTATACACGCAAATGGTAGGTCTCAAAAGGATTCCATTGCTTACGTATCCGACCACCTAAAAATCATTTCACTTTCTGCACAAAGCTACGTCCATATTTCCTATTTACAGACCAACGATTATGGAAAAGTGCCTTGTAACGGGCTGGTTTATCTCCATAATGGAGAAGCAGTGGTAATCGACACTCCCGCTGATGAGACAGGCTCCTTGGAATTGATCGACTGGATTACCAAAAAAAAAGCGCATCGATTAAAGGCGGTCGTAGCCAATCACTTTCACTACGACTGTGTCGGAGGACTGGAAATATTTCACCAGTACGGAGTTGCTTCCTATGCCAATGAGGAAACCCTCTCGCTGGCGGAAAAAAGGGGAAATACCATTCCACTGAACGGTTTTGATACCGAGCTTGATCTCAACATTGGGGATACCACCGTAACGAACCGTTTTATGGGTGCTGCACATACTCGGGACAACATCATTAGTTATATTCCCACTGAAAAGCTGTTATTCGGTGGATGTATGGTAAAATCTATGGGCGCCGGCAAAGGAAATTTGGCGGATGCCGAGATAGCGGAGTGGAGCAATACCATGAAAAAAATCAAAGATGCTTATCCTGATATCGAAATCGTAGTCCCCGGGCACGGAAATTCTGGAGGAACGGAACTATTGGATTACACCGAGGAACTTTTTAAAATCGAATAAAGCCTATATAGCCTTATGATGAAAAATGTTATCTATTTATTCCTAACGATTTTTCTTGCAGCAGCTTGTACCGAAACAAAAAAACAAGTAGATGCACCAAAAACGGCTCCATTCTCCGATATAGACACACTGGCCATTAACGATTGGTGGAACCGTGCCGAAAATCCTATTATAGACTTAAAAGTAGATCGGGACAGTGTGGTCGCCTTTGGATTATACACCGTTTCAAACAACACCCTAAAACTAAGTGCCCAATTGTATCCGCTCTATACCCAAGAAACAAAGGAAGTTCGGCTCGAAATCAAGGGTGATGAGGGCTGGCAGGAAATACAAAAACAGCCAGTGAACGAGCTAGGCTGGTCGGCCCTATTTCGGGTAGAAAATTGGGATACGACAAAAGATATCAAATATCGCATACGCCATGGGGAAAAAGCACGGTTTGAGGGCCTTATTAGAAAAGACCCCAAGGAAAAAGACCAAATTGTGTTGGCAGCCCTTTCCTGTAATTCTAACAAGGACCGGGGAATGCGCGAAAACTACGTTCGTAATATCAACCACCAAGATCCGGACCTCCTCTTTTTTGCGGGAGATCAATCATACGATCATACCGAGCATACGGCCGCTTGGTTAAAGTTTGGGCTACAATTCAGGGAAACCTTTAGAAATAGGCCTTGCATTACCATCCCGGATGACCACGACATCGGCCAGGGAAATCTTTGGGGTGAAAATGGAAAGGTATCGACCTCACCAGGAGGTCCCGATGGAGGGTATACCTATCACCCGGAATATGTAAAAATGGTAGAGCGCTGCCAAACAGCACATTTACCAGACCCATATGACCCTACCCCTATACAACAAGGTATTGGGGTGTACTACACGAACTTGATTCTTGGCGGGGTCGATTTTGCTATTTTGGAAGACCGCAAGTTCAAGTCGGGGCCAGAAGGTAAAATTCCGCAACAAGGCCCCCGACCCGACCATATTCGAAATCCGAACTATGACCCGGAATCTATCGATTTGCCGGGGCTGTCCCTTTTAGGAGATCGGCAACTGCGGTTTTTAAATGATTGGGGGGCGAAAGATCCGCAGCTGTTGAAAGTAGTACTTTCCCAGACCGGATTTTGTGGTGGCGCACATATTCATGGAAATCTGGATAATCGGTTACATGCCGATTTAGATAGTAATGGCTGGCCACAGACCGGACGTAAAAAAGCTTTGGAACTCATTCAAAAGGCAAGGGCCGTTCATATTGCCGGAGATCAACATTTGGCAACGGTCATAAAGCAAGGAATCAATGAATTTGATGATGGCCCTTGGGCGTTTGTTGTACCAGCGATCGTTAATGACTACTACAGTCGTTGGTGGTGGCCAGAAGACGAAAAGACGGGGGCACACCCCAATCTCAATACCACCCTACCATGGACAGGCGATTATCTTGATGGTTTTGGAAACAAAATTAGTATGATGGCCTATGTAAATCCCGAAAGCCCTTCAAAAGGTGGTGGCTATGGTCTCATTCGGTTTAAAAAGAATGATCAAAAAGTCACATTTGAGTGTTGGCCCCGCTATGTTGATGTTACCAAACCCGATGCACAACAATTTGAAGGGTGGCCCATAACTGTCGCCATAGACTGAACTACTATGCGTTTAAAATGCATAGGTTTTGAGAAAAGAATGAAATTCTTTTTGAACATTGCGCCAAAGCAGCAGTTAACAGTAAACAGCTTGCCCCCCCTTTAGAACTGCCGAGTGCCACTGCCTACTTGTTGAAAATTTATAGCAACTGAAAGTCTTCCACTAAAGTGTATACCTGCCTGCGGCAGGCAGGGTTTCAACTAATGATCGTGAACAATAAAGCATTGGACTTGGCCATCTAGCGGAGAGTTACAGCACGTAAGACGCGAATGAAACATCGACCAACAAGCGTATGTTAACCCCCGTATCTTTCATTCTTTAAGATAACCATAAATAGTGGCCGTAAGGTTTACCCAATTCGTTCGTCTTATCTTCGAGTTAAATAAACCAAATCGACATCCCTTATGAGGTTTAGAAATCTTTTCTTGCTTTTGACCGCCTTCCTACTACTTGGAATAGCCTGTAAACCTAAGAATACCGCCAAAGAAAAGGAAGAAAAAAATATGCTAAAGGAGAAAGTTGTTAGCGATACTACCGATACGGCCACACAACTCGTCACCGAGACCATTAAAGCACATGGCGGGGAATTGTATGACAAGGCCCATTATGCATTTACGTTTCGGGACAAGCGATATACCTTCAAAAACAATAGGGGACGCTATACCTACTCGGTAAAAAGCAAAAAGGATGGAAAAGCCATTCAGGACCAATTAACCGATGGGAAACTCACCAGAACCATCGACGAAGTCGAAACCCAACTATCGAACAAAGATATTGCGAAGTATTCGGAGGCCTTGAACTCTGTTATCTACTTTGCTACCCTACCCCATAAACTTGGGGATTTTGCCGTGAACAAAACACATGAAGGTGTTACAACGATCAACGGGAAAACCTATGAGATTTTAGGCATTACTTTTCAACAAGAAGGCGGTGGTAAGGATTTCGATGATAAATTTCATTACTGGATCAATAAAGAGAACAAAACGATCGACTACTTGGCCTATAGTTATAGTACCAATGAAGGTGGGGTTCGTTTTCGCGCTGCCTATAACCCAAGAACGGTAACAGGCATTCGATTTCAAGATTACATCAATTACAGGGCGCCCATCGGAACACCTTTAAAAGACCTCCCGGCGCTTTATGAGGCAGGTTCGTTAGAAGAGCTTTCCCGAATTGTCACAGAAGACATCGTTTCATTAAAAGAAGAATAAACTACCTCGAGGACCTTAGCCTACCATAATGGCTACATGAAGGCGGGCATGCGTTGGAGCATTTAACTATCGATTATCGAGTAAAAAGATTCCTTGTTGCCTTATCCTTTCAGTTCCATTTTTTCTTCGAAGTAGGCGCAGAAATCTTTCATGGTGGCGGTCATCTTTTCATCTTGTGTGGCCTTCATAAACGTATCGGAAAGTGACAATAGGGTTTGATGAAAAAAGATTTTCATTTCGTCTACGGGCATATCTTTGGTCCACAAATCAATTTTCAGGGATTCTTTGTTCTTACTATCCCAGACAGATAATAGCATCGCCTTTGCTTCCTCGTTATCGATACCTCCGTCCTGAGCGGACCAAGTAAGCTCTTCGGGCACCCGATTTTCATCAAGACCGACTTTAAGGGTAATTTCTGAAGTATGAAGTTTTGCCATTACTTTTGAGGTTTGTAGTTACTCTTTTTAAAAATTTCATCTGCCGGCAACGTCAATAATTGTTGAAGGGTCACGGAATTTTTATCCATAAAAGCCCTTACGATTTGCCAACCCATATAACGTCCGATACGCCCAGGGGATTCATTGTCGAGTTCAAGCCCAAACTTTGAAAAGGGAGCCGGATCCAAAAATCGGGCGGCCAGCTTACTTTCGGTGCTATACAAGTATTCGTTTTCGATAAAGTTTCTCCAAATAGGTTCCTCGTTCGCTTTGGCCCATGCCAGGTCCTTTTCGGAATAAGCAATTTTTTGGGCGTCACTGGTCAATGGCATCAATTCATCCTTTAGATAGAGTTGTTTCCCATGAAAAATCATCTTGGCCAAAAAGCTCCGGTCCCGAGGTCTGGATACTACTTTGTTGGCAAAGGAAGCTGCAATGTCTGACACCAAAAACCTTTTATCCAATTCTGAAGCAATGTATACCGACATTCCCTGATAGAACTCATGATCAGGACCTAGATAATTATCAAGCCCTATAAGCACTAAAGAATCGGTAGCGATTACCCTATTCTGGTAGTCTACATTATTGGTCACCGTAATGATTTTTGGCACCCCATATTGGGGAAAGTAATGCAGAATGTGTTTGTACAGCAACTCAAGCTCCTGCTTTTGATCGTCAAAATCGGGAAATTCCTTTTGCACTTCCGACCGAATTACCTTTTGCAGCGAATCGGTGAGCATCGCCGCCCATACACTATCGGCGAACTGTTCGGGAAAAAGATACGGATACTTCTTCTTTAAGGAAGGAAGATCTTTGGCCTGCGCCCTATTGAACTCCTGATCAAAGCGGGACACCTTTAAATCAATGACGATATTTGAAATCTCATCGGCAACTTTTGATTCCTCTTTACAACCTATGAGAAGAAAGAATACGGTTAATACACCAAAAACGTTGAATCTCGTACGAAGAAAAGAGCTGTTCGTTTTCTTTTTAGGCATTTACAGGTTATTTTTACAGGGCAAAGTTAATCGTTTTTAAATCATTATACAGGGCTATGCAAACAGAAAAAGTAGTCGGTCATATTGTCGGGTGGCTTAAGGATTATGCCACTAACGCTAAAATGAAAGGGTTTGTCATTGGGGTATCGGGAGGTATCGATTCTGCGGTAACCTCTACCTTATGCGCAAAAACAGGGCTAGCACTTTTATGCGTCGAAATGCCCATACACCAGGCAGAAAACCAAGTAACCCGCGCCTCAAGACATATCGATTGGCTGCAGGAGAATTTCGAAAACGTACGCCGACAACCGGTGAACCTTACTCCTGTGTTCGATAGTTTGGTGGCGGCCTTTCCTTCTGTGGAAAACGAAGAAGACCGGTTTATGTCGCTCGCCAATACCAGGGCACGGTTGCGCATGACCACGCTTTACTATTTTGCTGCCCTAGAGGGATATTTGGTAGCGGGCACAGGAAACAAAGTAGAGGATTTTGGAATCGGTTTTTACACGAAATACGGTGATGGCGGCGTAGACTTGAGCCCCATAGCGGACCTTTTAAAAACAGAAGTTTATGAGGTAGGCTCCTTTTTAGGGGTAAACGATGAAATCTTACAAGCGGCCCCTACCGACGGACTCTGGGGCGACAATCGTACCGATGAGGACCAAATTGGTGCGAGCTATCCGGAATTGGAATGGGCCATGAAGATGAAAGATGCCAAAAAAACCGCAGATGACTTTATCGGTAGGGAAAAGGAAGTTTTTCTTATATTTACAAGATATCACAAAGCCAATACGCATAAGATGATACCGATACCAATTTGTAAGATTCCGGAGTCATTTATTTGACATCTTATCCTAAATTGTTGTGGTATAGTCGAATAAAATATTAAAATTGACTAAAAGTGTAAAAAAAATTGCATTTTTGGCAAAGAGTTCAGGCATTAAGCCTTACATTGCATGTCAGTATAATGGGACATGCGACCAATATACCAAATAGATATAAACCTGTATTATGATTAAAGTTCTGATTGCCGACAACCATCCGATTATTCGTATGGGTGTGAAACACGTGCTAGAAGCGGCTTCTGGCATACAAGTAATGGACGACGTTGCTACCACCAACGAATTGTTCGAAAAATTGGAAAAAGTAACTCCTGATGTTGTGATGTTGGAAATGGATATTCCGGAAATCAATGGTATCGCAGCACTTAGAAAGATTAAAAAAGAATTTCCTGATGTTAAAGTATTGATGTACAGCGGTCAGTCCGAGGATGTCTATGCTTTGAGCACAATTCGCGCAGGAGCTTTCGGATACTTATCAAAAGCTTCCGACATTGATTACCTTATCTCCGCGGTGCGCAAGGTTGCCGAAGGAAATATGTTCATCACTAACGAATTGGCGCAGCGCCTTGCTTTCGATGAAGGGACACAACGGCCTAGAAGATTCTTTAGAAAACTCTCTTCAAGGGAAGTAGAAGTATTAAAGTTATTGGCAAGTGGAAAACGTAATAAAGACGTTGCGCTTGGTCTTAACTTGAATGAAAAAACGGTTAGCACCTATAAAGCACGTTTGATGAAGAAATTAAACGTAGACAATATGGTAGACCTTCTTCAGCAAGCAAAAGCCCTAGAGCTATACTAAGTCATACTTTTATCATAAAACTATTGAAAGCCTCTACAAAATAGAGGCTTTTTTTTGGTACAAACTCACCCCCTATAGATGCACCCACCTGCTTTTGGAGCTTATTTCGAAAGGGGATAAACTTCCTAGTTGCGGCCTCTCGCTTCCTATTCCAGCCAAAGTCAAAGACGATTTATGAAAAATACAGTTTTACGTCAGCAATAATGAAATTAAGGAAAAGCTCCTCTCTCAATCCCTCTTTCTTAAGGGGAACCAAGACCTCATCTAAAAAATACCTGCTAGGGGCAACCGAAAACCAAGCCCTCATAGCAGTTTAAAGATCGGCAAAGAAAACCGTAATCTGATTATTTTGATTTTGGGTTGGGAACAACGGGTATTCTATAAGAGAAGAATTTTTAGATTAATTCTTAGAAATGGACAGCAATCCCCAGTTTCCGGATACAAACGCTTTATCTACCTCAACAATTTTATCCTCCTGGTTTGTGCCCTTAAAATAGTTTCGCATATCCCAATAGCAATAGAAATTGATCCAGTATCCATAATTATATTTTTCGCGTAACGACGTTGGTTGCATATAAAATGAATACCAACTCGTATTCAGCCCCAAGGTTTTCAATGTGGCGATGGCTTGTTGGGCCTTACCCCACATTTGATCGCTCATTTTTGTATAGAGGTCGGAAAGCGACTTGTAACTTGACGTTTGCATGTTAATGATTTCATTTTCATCATCAATTCCCAACGCGTCAAAAGAGAGTGTATGTTCAAATAACATATCGCCATCCAAATCATATTCTAAAAGGTCGATGAAACCATTCTCGTCTGTATCGGAATATTTTACCGTTGCGTACGTATCAGCTTTGATCTGACTGCGTACATAGTCGGATCGATCGTACAAACCACCATATCCCTGAAATGAATAAGCATCTTGATCTATGCGCCAAGCACCCCACTCTGCACCGTATAAATGGATTCTGCCATCAAAAGATGCCAAATAAAGATTTCCTTTCCCAGAGTTGTCCAGGTCAAATTCTCCCCTGTCGCCCATTTCATCTGCTTGCGGATTGTGGTCAAGGCCTTGATTAAGCATCCCATGCTTAAAAATATCTTTGGGCTGTAAAAGTTCTACCCGCTCCCAACGGTTGCAATCGTCATCTTCATCAAATACAAACCAGCATTCTTCCCAATTCCCATCTTTGAACGTAATGTTCCATGCGGCGTCCCTATCAGGATATACCAATTCGGTTAAATGGCGCCAACGGGCATCAAACAGAAACCTATCGGCCTCTTTCAGTCCGTTTATCGATTTGAACGGGTGTTTCATTTGATTGTAATCATAGCCTTCCTCCCCGTTAAACTGCAAGCTCATATCAAAATCAAATTCATTTGACGCACTATTGTCGTTATCAAGGTCAAATGAAATATACACTTTGTCAAGTACGCCGATAAAGGTCGCATCAATACCTTCGTTCAAATCCTCAAAAAGGGCATTGTTGACCCTTCCGTTGATACCCTCGGGTTTATTCTTGAAAACCGGAGTATCCTCAAGGCGAATAGCCATTTCGCTATGGGTATCATTATCCATATCAAAAAAGAAAAAAGGGTTTTCCCAACTGTACCTGAAATCATGCAGTCTAAAACTGGAAACATTCATTTTCGTAAACGCTGTTTGACCGTGATAATCGGCATAAAAGTTGGTATGGCCATAGTGCTCCCAACATTTTAAATCAATTTTGTTCCAATCAATGTAACCGAAATTGGCATCTTCTTCCCCATCATCGATAAACCACATAATATCGGATGACCAGTCCCATTCATGCCGAATTTTGTCATCTCCATTTGCTATGATCAATTGCACATCGGCAATCCCGTTCCCATCTTCATCTCCATAATCGACAGAAAAATCCCAGGGCCCTGCGAAAACCCCATCTTTATTTCGATCGATAAGAATACAGTCATTATCCAAATCACCTTCCCAATCATTGGGTTTCATATCATCGTCATCATCTATCCACATGACCGGGATATCACCATGTATGGTATAACGTATGGCATCCGGATCCCCGTCCTTGTCAAAATCCAATCGGTTTACCTTTTCCATATCGTCGGGAAAAGGTAGCCGAAAGGGCAACACTACATCTGCATTTTGACCATAAGAAGGACAAAATAGGGTGGTTACAAAAATTGAAATTGCCCAAAAGGCACTTTTTCCGGTTATGGAATGGTTGTTCATATCATATAGGTTCTAGGGCCTGTAATCACTAATCAAAAAAAAGGTTTTTCCTCTTTTTTGGTTTGACGTTCATGGCTTTATTATGTTATTATCCAATCATCCTAAACCTCGATCAGGACAGCACCCGGTTCAACTTTTGATTGAGCAGTTTATTAAGGTTCAGGTAATTCATAATCTCCTCTAGGGTTTCACGGTTATCGGCATCTGATGCAACATCTTGGGTATGCTCTTGCAAGGAAGCCATTCGTTTCTTTATGAGAAAACAACGAAGGGTCAAAATGGTCTCACTGACCAATTGGGCGACACCGACTATTTTCTCTTTCGGATAGATATCCTTTCGCTCCCAATTGTGCAACTCGTATTTTTCTTCCTCCATTAAAATCGAGGATATTTGGGAAACCATTTCTTGATCTAGGTCTGCCATAAACGAATTCACGGAGAATTTCTCATTGGCGTTCAGCTCCTCGACCAGTTTGTAGTAAATGGCCCTAAAGCGTTCGTTGGCCAATTCTATCTCATCATCTTGCAAGTCTAAATAGATTTTTTCATACACCTTGGCAACCACCGATTCGGGCTCCAATTCCAAGTCGCCATTCTCATTCTCTTTTAACACCAAATCCTCAAAAGATTCCTCTTTCTGCCCGTACAATAACAATACCTCAATAATTTTTCGCTCTAGTTCATATTGTACATCGACCTTTTCAACAGGAGATTCGTTCTTGACGACTTCGAACGCCTTATGCTCCTGTTTGGCTTTTTTGGTAGCATCTGTACGCTCTTTTTTGCCGATTTGCGCCAAGGTACTAAAGAGCACACTCTCCGATACATTCATTATTTGGGCACACTCTTGAATATAGATCTCCCTTTTGATCGCATCGGGGATCTTTGAAATACTATTAACAATATCCCGTACCGTATCTGCTCTTTTTATAGGATCATTAGCCGCTTCTTGCGCCAAGAGGTTTGCCTTAAACTGAATAAAATCCTTACTACGGTCTTTCAAATAATCAAGCACCTCCTCCAATCGGTTGTTCTTGGCAAAACTGTCGGGATCTTCCCCTTCGGGAAACGAACATACTTTGACGTTCATTCCCTGTTCTAGAATTAAATCGATTCCTCTTAAGGATGCCCTCAAACCCGCTGCATCCCCATCGAACAGTACCGTTATATTCTTTGTAAGCCTATTGATGAGTCTAATTTGCTCTGGTGTCAACGCCGTACCACTGGATGATACCACATTCTGAATACCTCTTTGATGTAATTGAATTACATCGGTATATCCTTCCACCAGAAAACAGTTGTCTTCCTTCGCTATTGCCTGCTTGGCATAATAAATTCCATAGAGCACCTTGCTCTTATGGTAAATATCGCTTTCTGGAGAGTTCAGGTATTTGGCCGCTTTTTTTTCGTTGGTCAAAATGCGCCCTCCAAAACCCAGCACCCTACCACTCATTGAATGAATCGGAAACATAACCCTCCCCTTAAACCGGTCAAAAGTCTTTCTCGCTTCAGGGCGATTGGCATCTTCCTTTACAATGGTAAGCCCCGTTTTTTCAAGATAAGTAAGTTTGTACCCCTTATCACTAGCTGCTTTCGTAAACCCATCCCACTCGTCTAGGCAATACCCCAAACCAAACTTTTGAATCGTGTCATCGGTAAATCCCCTTTCCTTGAAATAGGTAAGTCCGATTGCCTTCCCCAACTCACTTTTCCACAAAACATCTGCGAAGTACTGTTGCGCGTATTCCGAGACGAGGTACATGCTTTCCCGTTCGTTCGCTGCTTGCTTTTGCTCATCGGTGCGTTCGGTTTCCTCAACCTCGATGTTATACTTTTTTGCCAAATATTTAATGGCTTCCGGATACGTAAAGTGTTCATGCTCCATTAAGAAAGCGACCACATTGCCCCCTTTACCACTACTGAAATCTTTCCAAATCTGCTTTACCGGGGAAACCATGAAACTGGGGGTTCGCTCATCGCTAAACGGACTAAGCCCCTTGAAGTTGGAGCCTGATTTTTTCAGTTGTACAAAATCGCCGATCACCTCCTCTAGCCGGGCGGTCTCATACACTTGGTCTATGGTAGATTTTGCTATCAAAATGGTGAATGGTTTTACAAGGCCATCGAGCCTCACAATATCGTAAAGAAATATGGAATATGGAAATGGAATTCATAGGCGGCCCACCTTCTACCCTGTACGTTACGTTCTTAACCGAAGGGATTTACAAATCCCAAGATACCCTCAAACGGTATCGGAAACATCCGGTAGTAATTCATTATCTGAACATGCCATCTGAAAAACAACCAATAACAGCGTACGACACATCTTCAAATTTTCCACAAAAGTATCGTAGCATAGGGCTCATATCTCCCTTTGAAAATAGATTTAACAACACTTTACTTTAAACCAGTTATAACAAACCGGCTCGGGGCTTCGTCTCTCGAAATGGTTACCTGCAGGAAGGCAAGTGTCGGAGTATTTACATCCCGATTATCGAATAAAACCTTATTATTTACTGGTACCCCCTTTTTCAGGGGGCATACTTTCCCTAGGGAAAGGGTGAAAAACCTGTTGGGTTCGGGCCAACTTTGTAGTATCAAAATTTAGCATGGGACACCATCCTAAACAACCCTTTAATAACCTTAAAACAACAAAATTATGATCTGGGGAATTTTATTAGTACTATTAAGCATTGTCGCAGTACCATCTTTGATACTGTCTAGAAAACCGAACGCCAGTGAACTCCTGGAAAAAATTGAACCTTATCAAGGCTGGATGGGTATCAGTTTTTGTTTTGTTGGTCTATGGGGAATAGTCCAGGCCATTCTTAATATTGGTTGGCTTGCCGACGCCCCTATTTGGTGGATCACTTTCTTGGCCGGCAATATCGTATCGGCTGCACTTGGTTTCATGCTCGGCATCGGGCTTATCAACAAACTTTTTTTATCAAAGAATGAAGCTGCTAGAGCCAAAGCAGAAGAACTACGCGCTAAGATTGCGCCCAAACAGGGCAAATTGGGTATCTTGGGCATCGCTGTAGGTGCCTGGATGATCATCGCATCGTTCATATACACCATAGCCTAACATTTGAAATCTAAAACCACTAAAATCAAGTAATATGAAAAAAGTAATTGCAAGTATCGTCTTCATTTTTCTAAGTATGGGTATTATGGCACAAACCAATCAAAATCAAATTTCGGTAAGCGGTATCCATAAATACAGCATTGCTCCGGAATATTCCGCTAAAATGATCGTAAGTATGGCGAATGTCTACTACGATGCACAAACCATGACTTTATCAGAAATTAAATCTAGCTATCTGGACAAGCTGGCAAAAGTTGGTATCAGTAGTGATCGTGTAAAACAAGACGACCTACAATATGCCTTAATGGGATATGATAAAGAGGGAACCGTCTTTGTATTCAAGACCAATTCTGTGGAGGAAATAAAAAAATTCTTGATGGTTAAATCGATCGGGGTCACCAAATCCGATGCGACTTTGAATGCGACCTTGACAGAGGAGCAGATGGCGGAGTATGCCAAAGCGGCGTACGACAATGCCAAGGGCAAGGCAGAAGCGATTGCCAAGAAAATTGGCAGAAGCGTCGGGAACGTAATTTCAATCAACGACTCCAATAACACGAAAATTATGGAATCGTTGTACTATGGTAGTAATCTAGATTCTAGGGACTACTACATTTCTGTCTCTTTTGAACTGCTATAACGTATTTTAGTTGGTTGTTTTAGAACTTGGTTCACCTTGGAAAAAAGAATGTGTATTCTTCCGAAGGTCGAACCGAGTTCGCTTTAATTCTATCTCATATGATGCTTCAAGTTTACAAGGTATTCAGCTACCCCATGTTTATACTGTTGTTCGCCATGATGGCCTGCAAACAACCTACGTCCCAGAAAAAAGAACAAGCACCGGAAAAGGTGATGAACGAACCTGCGTTGACCGTAGGTATATCTTTGGACGAACAGGGTACCATCGCATCTCGATTCAAGGTTCCAAAAGGGTTCGAAAGGGTGGTGGCAGATAGCAGCTCTTTTGCCTATTTCTTACGACACCTCCCCTTAAAGGAAGTCGGGGCAAAAGTTCGCTACTTTAATGGTGACACAAAACCGAACCGGAATGTGTATGTGGCCGTGGTAGACCTTCCTATTGGAAATCGAGATTTACACCAATGCGCCGATGCCGTAATGCGATTAAGGGCCGATTACTTTTTTCACCAACAGCAGTACGATAGTATCCATTTTAACTTTACGAACGGGTTCAGCGCAGACTATGCCACATGGCGTAAAGGCAAACGTATCGTAGTAGACGGAAACCATGTGTTTTGGCGACAACGTACTACACCTTCGGACAGGCCAGAAGATTACTGGAAATATCTTGAAATGGTTTTTAGCTATGCCGGTACCGCTTCCCTATCAAAAGAATTAAAACCGATTTCAATAAGCGAATTACAAATCGGGGATGTCTTTATTCAAGGTGGTTTTCCGGGCCATGCCGTGATTGTCGTTGATTTGGCCTTGAATCCGAAAACGGGAGAAAGGCTATTTTTGTTGGCCCAAAGCTATATGCCAGCCCAGGAACTACAAGTGCTGAACAATCCTACTACCACGGAACAAAGTCCATGGTACAGCACCGAAGTAAGCGGCACCTTGCACACCCCCGAATGGACGTTCAGAACAACCGATTTAAAACGGTTTTGAAATAGTTGGAACTACCTACGAAATGAGGTATCCTTTTCAGTGTGCCTAAACCATGGAACTATTTTAGGAATAGAATAAATCGCAATCGTATTTCCATTGCTATTGAGGCGGAACTTTAAGTACGCCCGGGGTACCCCTACAACTAAGCTAATGCTGGTTTTTGAAAGTTTAACGAAGGGTATGGGAACATATACTGAAACATGGGTTGGAAAAGGGGATTGTTTAGACGCTCAATGCAACCAGAAGAATAACTGTAATCCTCTTCTGTTAATCTATTTGTCTCATTTTATGTCGGAATCAAAGCTTTCAAAGGTATCGTTGAAAGTTTTGCTATTTACCAGGGTTTGATTTTTAGAAAGGACAAAAGCTAATCTTACGTTTATGATCAAAATCCATAACCCAAGAAAGGGACCTAAATCAAAAAGATCTGCTTCAGCCGGACGTATGGGAAAGGTTTTCATGTTCAAGACCAAGAAAAAAATGAAAAGCAAGCAGGTAACCCGACTGATTATTTTCCCAAAACCTATGTTTTTTATAATGTTTAAACCAAACAAAAACCATGGTATCGTCATGAAAATAGACACTATCCCGCTAACCGTATAAGTTAAAAATCACAGGAGTTCGACCTTTATTTAAAGTCTAACCTTATTTGCCCTAGTTGATTAATATACCTTTCAATTGTGACCATATAAGATTGTTTTGATTAAGTGGCTTCTTAAATTCTTGTTCAGCCATAGTTTTTCTTAATCTCACTCACTATATTTTCCTTGAAATTATCGTCGGTAATAAATTCTTTTTCAAAGGCCTCAAACTGGTCTCTTTCGACACCTATTTTTATGGCAGCATTTTTAAAATGCTCCAACGTCAATATTTCGTTTTCAGCAAATTCCAACAACGATTTCATTATGAGGTTCATCTTATTTCTTCCAAAGGTATCCTCAAAACATTTAAGCATTAGAGGGGCCAATATATATCGATATTTTTCTCCTATTTCATCTTTGCGCTTAATTTTGTTCAATGGGATAAAGCTGTCATCCTTAATATATTTTAATTGGTTGATCAATACTTCCGATAAGAATTGCTTTCCGGCTAAATCTTCTGCCGTATTATAGGATAAGTATTCTGCAAATGACTCCAGCCAAAACCATCCCAACTTTCCGGACATTACGTTGGCTCCAAAATAATTGTGCCCAAACTCGTGTCCGAAATATTTATAATGATGGTCGAAGAATTTGCCACGATCATCTACCAATTTATCGAAGTTTAGTCCGGTAAAGGCGAATGAGGGATACGTGTTAAATCCCCAACTACTTCCTTTCTTTCTCTCATTGATGGCCTTATGATTGATTATATAGATGTTATCGGTAAACGCAATGCCCAAATTTTTAGAGAGGTTATTCTTGATGAGTTCTATATTCTCGAAGATAGTCTTTGCATTTGCTTTGGTGACAGATGCGTTCAATATATAATCCCCATGGTTTTCGATGAAGTTATAATTGCCAGCAAACAATAACAACGGATACGCTTTCTTAGAGACAAAATGTGCACTGGTTCCTTTTTTTGGTGCCGTTCCATTTATAAAAATCGTATTTCCTCCCTTGATGCTTACCGTTAGATCATAGGTATAGCTTTGTATTGGTTTGTCATTTTCAGTATCGTAAATAACTGGGTACCACTTTGTTTGTTCAGTGGCTCTTAAAGTTTGACCGTTAAGGGCGATTACACCTTTGTAATCAAATTGATTAAAATCATCTGAGTATATTGGAAACGCTCCCTTATAACTAATGTGAAAAGTAGATGGTATATGTTCAGCATCATCTATATTGAAGCTATACGCTATAGCTTCTCCCACTATTTTACCATCATAATGGCCTTGGTAGTCAATTAGTTCGTTCTCATTGTCTTTAAAATATTTAATATTCATTCCTTTATTCAGCAAAATGTGATATTCTTTTAATTCAGGAATATTTGATAGGTCAAACTCACATTTGAACAACCCAGAGTTTAAATCGATTTCTACCCCACCCTTAATATGGATTTGAGTGTAAAGCGTATTGGACATTCCGAAAGCACATAGTAGCACGAAAACTGTACAACTCTTTATTTTCATATGAATTGGTATTGTTGACCTTATAGACATCAAATTTTCATAAAGGTTACAGTTCATGGACAAAATCGCTTTTGTGATTTTAATTGCTGCATTAGTCCATAAACCGTATTTCATTTGATAAAAAATAAGAGTGTGGCCGACAATTGAACCTATACAACAGGAAAAATTATGAAGCCAAGACATTTAAAAAAATCTAGTTTTTCAGTGGAGCATGCATATTTTGTTGATGGTAAAAAACATACCGGAACTTGTGGAATCACCCCCTTTGACTGTATTAGGGAACGCTACAGAACGGGTAAGGCTACATCTTTGAAGAACTAAGAAGGAATTAAAGTTCAAATAAAGGATATCTCGGAAAGCGCCTATGTGATTTCCCTTTTTCACGGCCATACGATTTACCTGTTCCCTTGAAATATTTCGCCCTTTATTTCGTTTTTGTTTCCCAAGTACGCCGTTCGTATGCCAATGATGCATCGAAATAACTGAGATTTACTGGGAGTTCAGAGTTTGTAAACTTCTAAAGAAAGTGATTATGAAAACCTTCTTAACGATTTGTTTCGTCCTATTTATGTGTATCATTTCCGGATGTAGCGGCAATGAAGAGGAGGCTCCAAATTTGAACCCTGAAGCGGTAGCAATATCCCTAGATACTATAAGATGGTCATGGGCTAAAATAAGCTGGTCAAATGCCAAGGACCCTGAAAACGAACCGGTGTATTACAAGGTAACACTCAACGACATCGTAAAAGCCAACGTAACTGCCGCAACCGAATTAAAACTAATCGACCTAGAGGCCGAGACCGATTATGAAGTGGAAGTGGAAGCGATTGATCTGCATGGTGGTGCCTCAACAAGCAGTTTAGACTTCACGACCGGTGTTCAACCGACCATTGAAATAACCGCTATAAGCGTAGAAGACATAACTTCTAACAGTGCCAGATTGATTTGGCAGACTACTACGGAACCAACAAACCTTAAGATTTTTCAGTTTTTATCTCTGGACAATGAATTGCTAAGCGAGAATTATACAGGCAATGAATTTCTTTTTACGAACCTTAATTCATTTACCAAATACTCCGTAAGTTTATCCATTATCGACGATTCGGGCGTGGTTACTGCCGTAAACATCCCTTTTACAACTCTCTAGTGGTTCTAATGGACGGTCTGGACGGGACTCGAACCTTGCTCAGCGAGCCCAATCGCTGCGGCACTTCTGCCAAATATCTTCATTAATGTTGACGATTTGTGACCTATTTACAATGATTGATAGTTCAACTTGTTTTCGTCTGACGCAAAAATAGTAATTCTTTTTAATTAACTGCATTTAATATTGAATAAAATAAGCTGATTGGTATTATTGCCTTTTCTATGATTAAGAAGTTCTGTATTCACTATCTCACTCAGCACATTCCCCTACATTTCGCGAAAAGCTGTATTCCGGGAAAAGAGCTTCACTACAAAGTTCTTGGACACAATCCCCAATTTCAGCTTTCCATTCCGCTAACCCTTCCCGATGCTCTGGGAAGGAACACTACATTCCCGAGCCAAAATTGTGAATTAAGTCCGCCTTTTCATCGGAAAGACATCACTTCGATTTTCTTAACAGGATTTTCGGCGCGGTCTTCTTGAGCCCTCACTCGAAAATCCTTAAAAACCGAACCGCTGCCTTACACATTTTAAGGGGTTTATAATGGATAAAGCCTTTATTGTTTTTCGGGTCGTCGAAAAACAGGCACGACATAACCAATTCTAATTTAACCACAGCTACTTATTTCGCTTAACTGTCGGTACGCTCAAACGCAACTGCGTTTAAAAGAATTGCTAATGCCCTTATGGAACTTGTCAAGACTATACGAGTTTTAGTGAAAAATAAGGTTTCTACTTCCTTGAAAATCTAAGGATTTTACTACGTCGCAAACACACCTGATTTTACCCTAAAAGTCTTGACAAAACCCACTCTATCCATTGTGCGATGCACAGAAGAAAAGAACAAACACCCCTTAAAATTTAATCTGTTTTAAATCAATAGGGGAAATATAAATTACTTAAATATTTTATTATGAGTACTATTAAAAATCACGTACAGTTAATTGGAAATGTTGGACAAGAACCAACCATTACGAACCTTGAAAGCGGAAAGAAAGTAGCCCGTTTTTCACTAGCCACAAATGAGTATTACAAAGATAGTAAAGGCGAAAAGCAAACAGATACGAACTGGCATACAATTGTTGCTTGGGGCAAAACTGCTGAAATAGTAGAAAAGTATGTTGCTAAAGGAAAAGAAGTTGGAATATCGGGAAAACTCAAAACTCGAAGCTACACAACTGATGATAACGAACAACGCTATGTTACGGAAGTTGTAGCCGATGAAATCCTTTTACTTGGAAGTAAAGGCGATAAGTAAGCCTAAAATGAAAGAGGGCGTAACCGTCGAAAGATGCGCCCTCTTTTTTCATTATTCACATTTTAAATACTATAAACAATGAAAGCACAAGTTAACGAAATAAAGATTAGCTATAAAGGGGGGTTGAAATCTTCTAAATGGCAAAAAATTGGTAGTTCGCAAGATGCAGCCGAACTTCTTTTTGAGGATTGGGATAAAGATACTATCGGAATACAAGAAACCTTTAAGGTGGTTTTGTTGAACAATAGCAATAAGGTAAAAGGGGTCTATCAACTTTCACATGGCGGTATAACAGGAACATTAATAGACCTACGAATATTGTTTGCGGTTATATTGAAATCTCTATCCGTTGCAATAATTTTAACACACAATCATCCAAGTGGAAAATTACAACCTAGTGATTCGGATAAGAGACTAACGAGCAAAATTAAAAAAGCATCAAAGCTATTCGATATTACCATTCTTGACCATTTGATATTTGCACCTGATGGGGACTATTACAGTTTTTCTGATAATGGACTTTTGTAAAACTGAAAGCTATGATTTACATTAAATTTCAAGATTTGAGCGAGGAAAAACAAGAGGAACTTTTTCAAATTTCTAGGGAACACGTTATACATCTTTTTGGGGAATCTATTCAAAAATATGTTGACGAAACTGGGGCGGATTTCGACAAGTTGATAGACGAGGAAATGATTAAAAATCTATACACATATAACTTCGTTTTCAACATCTAATTCCCTAAAGTTAATTTTTAAGCACCTCTAATGTTAGGGGTGTTTTTGTATGCAATTAACATTCAATTCAAGAAAAAAATGTATCTTTACAATGCTGAAATTCAGCGTACAAATTAAAGTAAGGTTATCCAATTTTTGACTTTCGCCGATACCCTTACACATCGAAAAATAACATATCGGAAAATCATTTTCCTTGAAAATGGCAATCGGCTTTTTAGCCGGATTGTATGGATTTTTGTCACGCTTGCGCGTGACGAAAAGGAATAGCAAGAGGGTAACACGCTTCGCGATGTTTCGGATTCCTTTTCGTTTCCAAATAGCTGATTACTAGCGATTTGAATATATTTCAATTTCCTGACAATCAACGATTTGCGACAAACGGGCTGAGAACGCCCATTTTTAGGGAAGGTTTTGCGACAAATCGGCGAAATATGGACTCATTTACTGGAATTAGATTTAAAAAAGAAACTGCAAAACGTTTCCAAACATTCTCACGCACATACTTCAAATCTCACACCGAGGCAATGTCCACGATGCTCGATTTTTTCTTCTATAACGAGATTTCCCCAAAAGAAAAATTAGGTCCAACAGGACGCACCATCGAAGCTAAACTCTTAAAAAGAATTAATGCGGTTATCGCCATAATGCGAGATGTAGAAAAGACACAAACCAAACCTACGGTAGCAATGATTCAATCGCTATTTGAAACAGAAGAGCCCACAAAAAAATCGCTAATCGTAGAAAAGAAATATGCTGAAGAAAAGAAAGAAGTGCGCTTTCGCGAAAAGCAAAATACAAGTAATCAACTCTAATTTTTTGAATTATGTATATCACAATCATAGCTCAAAAAATGGGTGCAAATTACTCACAAAGTTCAGCGGATTTTGTGGGGTATTTAGAGAAAGAAAATGAAGGTTTAGAACAGCGAGATATGGAACACTTTTTTAATCAATATGGCGATGAGATTTCTGCAGAAGAAGTGGTAAAAGAGATTGATGGAAACACCGCAAAATTGAAAAAGAAAGAACCTAAATTTTATTCGATTACAGTCAGTCCATCGAAGTATGAATTAAGACGATTACAGAACAGTCGTGAAGATTTAAAAACCTACACCAAAGAGATAATGAAAGATTACGTTGCATCATTCAATCGGGAAATGAACGGACGACCCGTAACAATAGATGACATTAAATATTATGCAAAAATTGAACATCAACGCACCTTTAAAGGAACAGATTTTCAGATAAAAGAAAACCAACCTTTTGCAACAAAAATATTGCAGCTCAAAACAGAAATCAGAAATGTTCAAGAAGGAAGAGCTGAAGGGAACATTAAAAAAATGAGAAAAGAAATTGCCAAACTGGAACGCCAAGCACCGCATCAACAAAATGGAAAACGGATAGTCCAGGGAATGCAAAAAGATGGAAACCAAAGTCACATTCATATTATTGTTAGCAGAAAAGATGCTTCAAATTTGATAAGTCTTTCCCCAGGAAGTAAACACAAAGCTTCGGAAGTTGAAATGCACGGAAAGAACGTAAAGCGTGGTTTTGATAGAGATAAATTTTTTGAGAAAGCAGAAAAGACTTTTGACAAGACTTTTGACTATAAACGCAACTTTGCAGAGACCTACAAAGCACGAAAGGATTTTGTAAAAAATCCCAAGCTCTACTTTGCAGCTTTGATGAAATTACCAGCAAACGAAAGAGCATTGGCTTTCAAAATGATGACGAAAACGGGATTGCCAATCGTTCCAAGTATTCCTGTCACTCAGGCGCAAATTGCACTTCGTGTTTTCAAACGATTAAGACGTGGTGCAGAAATAGCAATTAAATCAAGTTCAATAGGAATATAGTGGTTATGGAAATAGACAATCTTATAACAATACTTTCAATCATTGGTTTGACCAGTACTGTTTTCTATGCAATGTTTCGCGTAAGCAAATATGCGTTCTTATTAAATATCACTATGCTTTCATTTCTCGTTTTCTATATTTCTGAAGGAAATGAATTTGTATCGATATTATTGTATTTAGTTTGTCCTCTTATGCTAATTAATACAGGACTGTATGTTTTTCTGCATAAAACCGAAGACACACAAAATGGAAATACTAAATATCAGGTCAGTTTTTCTACGAATAAAGGAAACTTCAAATTAGATAATATTAAACGTGGCGCATCCGTCATCGGATCCGCCGGAAGCGGAAAAACCGAAAGTGTAGTTTATGGATTTCTTAATCATTTCCGGAAAGAGGAATTTTGCGGAATCATTCACGACTACAAGGATTTTGAACTGACCGAAATGGCGTATCCGCTTTTCAAGGATAGCGATATCCCGTTTAAGGTCGTTTCCTTCGACAAAATCATTCATCGGGTAAATCCTATTGCACCACGGTATTTAGAGAACGAGGAAAGCGTAAACGAAGTGTCTAGGGTGCTGATTGAAAACCTTTTGGAACAAAGGGAATCGGGAACAACCGGCACTACAAAATTCTTTAACGATGCTGCTGAAGGTTTGATTGGCGGTTTAATTTGGAAACTGAAAATCGACTACCCTAAATACTGCACCCTTCCACATCTAATAGCTATTTATCAACTATTGGACACAGACAGTCTTATACAGTTTTTGGAAACCAATACCACATCAAGGGCAATGGCAGATGCTTTTATTAGTGGGAAGGATTCCGATAGGCAGACAGCTGGCGTTAAAAGCACCTTGGCCAATGCACTAAAACGCATTAGTACACAACGTATTTTTATGGCATTGTCCGCAGACGAAGTACCATTGAATATAAATAGCAAAGATAATCCTGCAATCATTTCTGTGGTAAACAATCCAAAATATGAGACATCGTATTCGCCTGTGATTGCCACCATTATTCACACCATTACCAAACAAATGAGCGTGCGAAATTCCAAACCTTCATTTTTGTTGATGGAAGAAGCACCTACTATCCGATTATTGAATATGCATCGCATTCCTGCGACTTTGAGAAGCTACGATATAGCAACTATCTATGTAATGCAGGATAAGATTCAGAACGATATGATGTATGGCGATAAGGCGAGTAAAGCAATATTGAGTAATCTTTCTTACCAATTTTTCGGTAAGGTAAATGACCCAGATACTGCTAAATACTACGAACGCTTTTTTGAAATTATTAAAGACCCAACAAAAAGTATTAGCCGTGGCCATAACCTCGATTTTGACACACGTATTACCACAGGCGAAAAGGAAATACCCAAGATAAGAGCAGATGTGTTCTTTAGATTAAAACAGGGCGAGTTTATAACCTATGCAGATGGGAAGGATAAGAAGGTACAGTTTAAATTGGCTAATATTCAACGAGAACTACCGAAAGTATCAAAACCATTTTCTCAGGCTGATTTAGAGGCAAATTTTGAGAGTGTTTATGAGGAGGCGAGGACGATATTTGGCTAAAAACCATACTTATCTTTTCTAAGTCTAAATGCTTTTTCACCACCTTCCATAACTGACGTAATTTCGTTTTTTATTTCTTTTGCATCAATAGCACCTTCAGCCTTAATGACACCTCTTGTTTGCGAACTAGCATCCTTATAATCACAGCAAATCACTAATTCGGCATCACCATTAACAACAAGGTTTGCATTATGACTTGTGAATACCAGCTGCCTCTTTTTCTTGGCATTCCAAATATTTTGAATAATTGCATCTATTGCACGATTATCGATGTCATCCTCTGGTTGGTCAATTAGCAATGGTATTCCTGGTTGATTTAATAGAACTGTAAGAAGTGCTGTTGCTTGTTGACCAGCAGAAGCATCTCTAAAAGGAATTTCATCACCGAGCTCATTGTTTGTTGTGTAAAAGAATTCTGGGTCAAATTCTAATTCTGTTGCTGTTAATTGTAGCCAGTCATCAGTAGTAATTTTAGATTGAATCTTGAATTTATGGTCTTCCGTAAAGCCTGTATTATCCAATATTGGTGTAGAAGGTAAATCTTGAGGATTATCCTCGTCTAATTTAAACTCAGCCAGTAATCTTAATTCTTCGGAAACCGATATGAATTCGGAAATAGGGTCTGGTTTACTACGAATGGCTTCCAATAAAGCATCGATTCGTTCTTCTCTAATTCTAGTACCTTCGAGTATTGAGCGTAATTTTTCTTTAAAATTAGTGAGATTGATATTCTTAGTGACTATTGCTTTAATCAGGTTATTTGACAAATCTGAAAAATTTGTGGCTTGTTCGTTAAGAACTTTTACTTTTTCAATATGAAAGTTTTTCCATTCTTCCTTTTGAGCCTTATAATCTAGCTCAGGATTTCCAAGCTCTTTAATTATGGATTTCCTATCAGCAACTAGACTATTGATTTCGGCGAGACGGTCTTCAAGTCGTTTTATGTTCGCCAACTGCTCTTGACTAGATAACGATTTTCCTTTGGCTGCTTCATATTGAGAATTAAAAAAGATTTGCTTTTTTTCCCATTCTTCTACAATTTCATTGTAGGCTTTCAATCCATTTTCGCTAAAAACATCTTTTAGCTTTTGAACCGCATCGTTGATATTTTGGAATTTTGTTTTCATCTCGGTGTCGAGTTTTCTAATTAATTCCTTG
The DNA here is from genome assembly GCA_947493175.1 of uncultured Flavobacteriaceae bacterium. GTDB lineage: Bacteria > Bacteroidota > Bacteroidia > Flavobacteriales > Flavobacteriaceae > Pelagihabitans. The sequence goes on from CANLQD010000008.1 coordinate 170,570, forward strand.
TTTTCAACATTATCTATGTTAGGTTCAATCGGCTCTGGATATAATTTTAAAAGTTCAAGAAGTTCATCAGTTTTAGTGTCAAAAAGAGTCAGTTCGGAATCTGTATTTTCAATAATTGTCCTTTCTAACTCAAATTTTGATTTTTTATCAATCGTTTTTTGGTCCTCTTCAGAAATACCTTTTAAAGATTCGCGAATACCCTTAACCTGTCCACTTATGGAACTACCTTCTATATTAAAATTGGTTATTTCATTCTGTACTTTTTTCTTACGAACCAGTTGGCTGTAAGCGTTTTTCAATTTAAGGTTCGTTTCATCTAAATTGTATGAAATGCGCTCTAAGCTACTTTTAATAGGTTGTTCAATAAATCGTTTTAGTTCTTCTGTTTTAACACCAACATCACTTAGCTGTTTTTGACTATAGGATTGAATTGGCAAAACCTTACGGATATCCTCTTCACTAACTTTTTGAAATTCAGCGTCACCAATTTTTAGAAGAATTTCTCGGCTTTCTGAATTTCTTTTAACAATATGGCGCACATCGTTTTTGACCATTGTTATTCGCACTTCACCAGCGACGGCAGTCAAAGTTTTTCTTATTAGGGTATCTCTGCGATTCTGAATTATATCTAACTCTTGATAGTTTCCTATTTTAACGGTTTGGTCACAAAGTCCCCATCTTATATACTCTAAAATAGTCGATTTACCAGTTCCTCTTCCGCCTATTAAAGCGTTATACTGTTGATTGAAGTTTATATTGAAACTTCCTAAAAACTTTGAATTTGTTACATCTAAAGACTCAATAAATATCTGGGGCATCTCTGGTTCTTCCTGCGATATTCTGGATTCTTTGGCCAAACAGGCTTGCCTAATGGCTTCTGTTGTTGGCTCTGCCCATTTTACCCAAGTGGAATATTTTCCAAATTCACGACCATCCTCAAACCTGTTGTCAGATGTTGATACAAGACCTATGCTTTTGTTCCCATAGTTAACATCCCCGCCATTGATTTTATTTTGATAACCAGACTCTTGTGATATTTCTTTATCGACATAACCGCCAACACAGGGCATCTTTATGTAGTGCTCTTGGAAACCTTGCCGAATAATAGAATGCTGCCCACCTTTACCAACATTGGGAAGAACGATGTATCTACCTTTACAGTAGTTTACTTCGTCTAAAATTTTATGAAGATGAGCAAGATTATTGATTACTTCTTGGGAAATTCTTTGAGTTTGAACAGTCTGTCTGTCGTATTCGTCAGTAGGTTGTATCCCAATAAAATTTAAGACAGAATTAAGGTGTAAATCTTCGAAATCTGAATCAAAAACAATTATAGCTTGACTTGCAGGATTGGAAAGACTAAGTTCTATACCAGGAAAAACCGTTACCTTTTTTTCTGGTTCGCCCATAATATCGTGAATGTCATTCTGAGCTTTGGCGACTTTTCTTAGATGTTGGACAAACACCACATCGTGATGGTCAGTAATAGCAATGGCATCAATTCCTGCTTTACTAATTTTATCCAAGTATTCCTTGCAAAATTGCTCTCGGTCATCGTCGATTTTTTGCTTTTCAGTTTGAGTTAGACCTGCTACTAGCTCAGTATTTACGCCAAGACGAACACCTGTCCAACTAATGTCCCTTGGGCTATGCACTTGAAAATCACATCTATAGAATTTTGCGCCCTTGTCCATAAAATATTTGGTTCTTAAAACTGTTAAAGGTAATTAACATTTTATCGATTTTAACATCTCAGGATAGTTTAGTATTAACAAATATTTTCTTGCATTCAAAATAGCAAGACTACAAAAGTCCAAACCCTTTAAAATCTTCCTTCCTGTATTCTTTACTATGTGAGATAGTTGGCTTTTTGAAGTACCCTAATTTATCTTGTACTTCCTTGGCGCGTGTAATAAATTCTTCACTCATTTCAGGAATATAATGAGAGCAAATGTCATATATATCTTGTCCATCACCATTATTACCAAAACCAATCCCAATAACTCTTTCTATACTTGGGTTTTCCATTCTCGCTACGATACATCGAAGTTCTAATTCTTTTTCTTTGCCTTCCCAATTTTTAGATGTCAACGGCATAAAAACGTAACAATGTTTAGCTTCTTTTAAAGGCCTTAACATTCTGGCACTTGATTTTCTTTGAATAGCATTATCTAAAATCCCCCCTAATTCTATTCTATTGATGCGAGATTCCTGATTAATAACTCTTATTGCTTCTTCCAAATCATTTCTGCGCTCATCAGATGTTTCGGAAGAAATATGATAATTGTGTAATTGAGTTATCATATAATCCCATATAAAACTTTGAGGTAGAAGATTGCGCCATCTTGTATAATCTTCTGATAATAAATATTCTTCCCATAGACCATCTGTTGATAGTATTGCATCAACCTTATCATCAATTTCAAGAGCAGTTTGAATGTAAAAAGCCAGAAAGTCAGATTCCTTTGGCATTGCAAAATACTTTCCATTTAGGAATTGCTCTTTATCTATAAGGTACTTTGTAAAATCAGTTATAGTGTCTAATTCACTTAAAAGTATAGACGTTGCTTCTTCATCTAATACGTGAACAAAACCTTGACCAAAATCCCCATAAGGTAATGGGAATGTATTCTTACTTCCAAAGGCAATGGCAATTCTTAATATTACTCTATCATTCTTAGGTGGTAAGGGGATTTTGTTTTTCCTATTTTTTGTAAATAGGCCTTCAGTAGCTTTGAGAAAGCGTTCCGCACCATAAATTTGCTTTGCCGAATCTTCAACGGCCTTTTTTACCCATCGCTCATATTGGACTTTTTTATCAGTATGGCTGGATACCCTAATATCCTTTACCGATATAATTAAGATATAATTGCCGCAAACAACTAAAACATCACACAGCTCTTTACTCTTTTTACCTATGGGATTGGGAAAATTCCAAAAAGGAAGAAACGATTTTTGGCATAGGTCAGCAACGTACTGTTCAGAAGGTGTCATTAAAAAAAATGTGGGTGTTAAATTAATTTTTACAAGGAAAGAATAAAATATGATTTAAAAAAGCAGTATCCTATCACAGGAAGCCATATCAATTTCCACAATTTAATTTCAATATCTTTGAAGTCCGATTTTATTTGAATTAATGACCGAAACAAACCGTATAGAATATGAACGAGGGCTTACCGACGGAATCCAAAGAATCTTTTCAGGAAAATTTCGAGCGAGTATATGAGGAGGCAAAGTCTATAATTAACTAAATTACCTCTGAAAATAATAATAAAAGTATTAAATGGCTAAAAAGAATCAGCCAAGATGGTTCAGAATAATACGATACAATTTCAATTGTATGTGGTATCACGTTTTATTTCCACTTGGAACGGAAGAAGATGAATTTACAAAGAGTTTTAGGTCCAAGTCCAAGCATTAGGATTGAGAGGAATATCCATCAGAGATTTTTTTTAGAGATTTCAATTCGATTCCCAAATTATTGAACATATTTAGAATACTGCTAATCTTTAATTCTTCTTGGTTGTATTCTTGTGTTTGGATAGCGCAGGTAAATTCCCAGATTTCCAAGATGCTATTGGCTTCTATTTCATACGGTTGATATTCCTTATTATCGGAAACCAAGAGAAGAGAACCCTTCGATTCCAATTGGTCATAAACCCTTTTATAGACCATTCCATCATCTTTAGTCAAGAGTACATACGTGTTGCCATTTTTAATTTCTTGAATATCCTCAACAAAGCGCCCAACAATGAATGAACCATCTTTCATCGGTAGCATTGAATCACCTTTTATGGGAAATGCACGATGTTTTCCAGTAGGTAAAAAGGGTAGCTTAATTTTATCCAGTTGTTCGATATATTCTGGGTCATCGTATCCGGCTAAGTAACCAGCAGAGGTCTTAACAGGAACGACTTCAATCAAATCTTCATTTTGGGCATTAACGGTAATAGGAAAAAGCACACGCTGGTTACCTAGCTCTATAAAGGAAAAATCCTTTGCTCTAGTCAAATCCTTTCTGATGAGAATGTCCATCGGTATTTTAAAATAATCTGAAAGGGCTATTAAAAGTTCAATTTTGGGCTCGGAACGACCCTCTTCTTTTGAAGCTATCATAGAGCGAGAAACACCCAGCTCATCGGCTAAAAGCTCTTGTGAGACACCTTTTAATTGTCGAAGATGACGTATGTTGGTTGGAAAAAAATTCATATTGCAACAAATATAAGCAATCACTGCTACAAATTCAATCTAATTTTGTTAGTCCTATGGAAAACAAAATACTTCATCTCGATTTAGATACCTTTTTCGTCTCTTGTGAGAGACGTTTAGACACCCGATTACAAAAGCGTCCACTTCTGGTAGGGGGCACAGGAAACAGAGGCGTAGTCTCTGCGTGTAGCTATGAAACTAGAAAATTTGGTATACGTTCTGGTATGGCTATGAAGCTGGCCAAACAACTTTGTCCAGAAGCAGTTGTTATAAAAGGAAATGCAGGTACTTACACAAAGTTTTCACACGAGGTAACCGAGATAATCAGAGAGCAAGTACCGGTATTTGAAAAAGCAAGTGTAGATGAGTTTTATGCTGACCTCACGGGTATGGACAGGTTTTTTGGCTGTTACAAGTTTGCCACGGAGTTGCGCCACAAAATAATTAATGAAACAGGCTTACCTATTTCATTCGGGATGTCGTCTAATAAGATTACTTCAAAAGTGGCTACAGGCGAGGCAAAGCCCAATAATCAAATGAAAATTGATTTTGGTTTAGAAAAAGAATTTCTAGCGCCACTTTCTGTTCATAAAATTCCTTCAGTCGGTAAGACCACATTTCAAACACTAAAGAATATGGGTGTTTTTAAAGTGAAGACAATTCAGGATATGCCAGAGGAAATGATGTATAGCGCATTTGGTAAAAACGGGCAAATTATCTGGAGGCGTGCAAATGGTTTGGACAGACCACCATTGATACAATATCACGAAAGAAAATCAATTTCAACAGAGCGAACTTTTTGGAATACGACCGATATGGTGAAGCTGAAAACGACACTCACCGCTATGGCCGAAAATCTTGCATTCGCTTTGCGGAGCGGTGATAAACTAACATCCTCAATTTCTATCAAAATTAGATATGCCGATTTTAATACGCACACCAAACAGATGAAAATTCCATACACAAGTGCTGACCACATTCTAATCCCCAAGGTGTTAGAGCTTTTTGAACAATTATATCAAAGAAGGTTACTACTGCGATTGGTCGGTGTGCGTATGGGAGACCTTGTTTCTGGCAACTATCAAATCAATCTTTTTGATGATACTGAAGAAATGTTGAGCCTTTACGGAGCAATGGACCACATAAGAAAACGCTTTGGAGAGAAGAAAGTAATGCGCGCAGCATCTATGGGAGCGCGGTCAATAGGAAGGTATTATAATGCCTTTAATGGAGAGCCGCCTATGGTTCTTGCACACAGAACTCAATAGCTATTGTACTTAAATTGTCATACATATTATTCATTACGTTTCGGTACATTTTCAGAAATAGACCTGTTAGAGCTTGCGCAAAATTACGGGGTAAAACGACTTGTTTTAACCGATATCAATAATACCTCTGCTTGCTTGAATTTTATAAGAAAAGCATCAGATTTCGGTATAAAGCCTTTAGTGGGTATTGATTTTAGAAATGGTGCTAAACAATTGTACGTAGGTATTGCAAGGAGTAACAATGGATTCCAAGAATTGAACGCCTTTTTGTCCCACCACTCACACCACAAAATTGAATTACCTGAGCTAGCACCTCAGATTAAAGATGTGTTCATCGTATATCCATTCGAGCAATTACTTCAGCTAAAGAAAGAAGATTTTTTAGAAAATGAATATGTGGGTATTTCCATTGAAAATTTGAGAAGGCTTCCCTTTTCGGCATATAGAAACTTCAAATCAAAATTGGTCATACAACAGCCCGTTACATTCAGGAGTAAAAAGGATTTCAATGCTCATAGGCTTTTACGAGCCATTGACAACAATACATTGTTGAGCAAGCTTCAAAAGACCGAAGAAGGTAGCCCTTCAGAAAGAATGCTTCCTATTGATGAGTTGTTTAAGTACTATGAGGACTTTCCATACATCATTAAAAATACCCAGAAGCTTCTTTCTAAATGTGATATAGATTTCAGTTTTGGGGCTAATCGGGTTTCACAGAACCAGCAGGTCTTCAGTAATTCGAAAGATGAAGATTGGGAGTTTCTTCAGCAGCTTTGTAAAAAAGGCCTAGCTAAACGCTATCCTAATCCAACTGCCATTGTTAAGGCAAGATTAGAAAGAGAGCTTGGGGTGATAAAGAAAATGGATTTTGTTTCCTATTTCCTTATCAATCACGACATCGTCACCTATGCTAAAAATCAAGGATACTTCCACGTTGGTAGAGGTAGCGGAGCAAATAGCATAGTCGCTTATATCATTGGAATAACAGATGTAGACCCGATTGAATTAGACCTGTATTTTGAAAGGTTCATAAATCCCTTTAGAGCTTCACCACCAGATTTTGATATCGATTTTAGTTGGCGAGACCGCGATGATGTTACGGAGTATATTTTTAAAAGGTTTCCAAACACCGCACTATTGGCAACCTATAATACTTTTAAGTATCGCGCTACAATCAGGGAATTAGGCAAAGTGTTTGGTTTGCCTAAAAGTGATATGGACCTACTTAGTGATGGTCGATTTCCCGCATCTAAAATGAATGAAATACATAAACTGGTGATAAAATACGGTTCACTCATCAAAGGTATGCCCAACCATTTGAGTGTGCATTCCGCAGGGATACTGATTTTGGATAAACCTATTCATTACTATTCTGCAACAGACCTTCCGCCAAAGGGGTTTCCGACCATTCAATTTGATATGATAATAGCAGAAGATGCAGGAATATTCAAGTTTGATATTCTGGGGCAACGCGGGTTGGCAAAAATTAAAGACGCCATTCAGATTATCAAAGAAAACCGCCCCGAATTACCAGAAGTGGACATCACGCAGATAGAACAGTTTAAGCAAGATAATAACCTAAACAAATTACTATCTCAAGGAAAAGCGATTGGGGTGTATTATGTAGAATCACCAGCAATGCGAGGCTTAATGAAAAAGTTACAGGTACAGGACTATCTAAGTCTGGTGGCAGCTAGTTCCGTCATTCGCCCTGGTGTATCGTCTTCAGGAATGAAAACAGAATTTATCCGCAGACATCGAGAACCAGAAAAGCGCAAAGAAGCGCATCCCGTTCTGGCCAAAATTATGCCCGAGACTTATGGTGTTATGGTGTATCAAGAGGACGTATTGAAAGTTGCCCACGAGTTTGCAGGATTAGACTTAGGTGAAGCAGATGTGTTGCGTAGAGGAATGAGCGGTAAGTTCCGGTCCCGGGAAGAGTTCAAGGCAGTCGAGTTGAAGTTTAGAAACAATTGTCTAGAAAAGGGATATTCTAAAAGTGTTATCAACGAGGTCTGGGAACAGATATCCAGTTTTGCAGGTTACGCTTTCGCGAAAGGGCACTCGGCTAGTTATGCCGTTGAGAGTTACCAAAGTTTATTTCTTAAGTGTTATTACCCTTTGGAATTTATGGTAGCTGTTCTCAATAATGGTGGTGGATTTTACAGTAGTGAACATTACATTCAAGAAGCTAGGATGTGCGGAGGTATCATTCACATTCCTTGTATCAATAACAGCGACCACGCCAACTGTATTAAAGGGACACATATTTTCTTAGGCTTCGGCTATTTAAAGAATCTTGAAAAGTATTTGGTACAGCGTTTATTAACTGAAAGGCAGCTCTATGGCAAGTATAAATCGCTAGATGATTTCATTGACCGAGTAGCAGTAAGTTTGGAACAGCTCACTATTTTAATTAGAATCGGTGCATTCCGATTTACCAAGAAAACAAAACCAGAGTTATTATGGCAAGCCACTTTTAAATTGAATGCGTTAGGAAAGCGAAGTGTGCATCCACAATTATTTAAACCGAAACACAGGAAGTTCCCTTTACCCCAATTCAATCAAGGTTGGTTAGAAGATGCTTATGATGAAATGGAGCTTCTCGGTTTCCCTATGTGCAATTATTTTGACTTGGTGGGTATTGAGATTGAAAATAAATATCGAGCAAAAGATATGTGCCAGTTCAAAAACAAGAATTTATTGCTTTACGGTATTTTAGTAAATACACGATTTAATACCACAAAGCACGGAAAAAATATGCGCTTAAGCACCTTCATTGATTGCGATGGTGATTATTTTGATGCCGTTCATTTTATTGATGTAGTTGATAAATACCCAATTCACGGTCGTGGGGTCTATTATTGCTATGGATTAATTACTGAAGAGTTCGGTCATTACAGTATGAAGGTTATACGTACTGAAAAAATGCCTTTAAAGACAGACCCAAGAAGTCCTGAAGAGCCAAAATATGAGGACTTTTTTAAGTTGAAATCTGCGAAAAGAAAGGAGATTTCGAGTTAGAAAGATTAATTTCAAAAAGGCCCTTTTTCCCTCGGTCCTTTGCTCGTCACTTTCCATTGACCATCTTCTTTGATGAGTTTAAAGATACCAGGCTTATTATCATAATTAGAACTGTATTTGACCCACGCAGTATCGGTCTCAATAACTTCATCCGATATTGTAACCTTTGCATCATTATCTGCATCTGGCACTAAACCTTGAATCATCATTAAACTATCATAACCATCAGAAGTTGTATGTTTTTTTAAGGTGTTATTATCTTTAGCATAAAAGCTTTCAACAACAATCTTTACAGTTTCAGATGGCGACATATTCTTGGTTTCAGAGCAAGAAATGAATAAAAGTACGAGTGAGCAAATGACTAATCTTTTCATAATATTATTAATTTGGGTTATTGATATATCTGTGCGATATGTTCAGTTTTATATTGCGTTCACCATCTTTCTCGTTCAATTCTAAAATTGCTCTACGGTCATTGGACAAAGAGAATTTGGGCATTACATAAACCAATCGTACCATTTTACCTTCTGCAATTTTTGACGGAAAATGGTGCTTGTAAATAGGTTCTTGATATAAACTCTGTAAGGATTTCCTTTTCCCTTTTTGTCGAGTCTCGATGGAAAGGTTCAAGAAATTCAAATCGTAATCCAACGTAGAATTATTCTCAATCTGGATGACAAAGTAGAGTTCTTCTTTATCAAAAACTATATTTTCAACGGTCAAGATGATGCCTTGCGTACGCTTCTTAATCCGACCGATGCGTTGGTTTCTGTTAAGAAGATAGGTGCAGAATTTTTGATAATAGTAGGTTCTGTTATCTATATTTTTTTCAGAAGTTACAACCTGAATCGAATCGGCTACGATTGGCTTCTCATTACCAATACTATTTGATAATGGGATAAAATAATTGAGCTTTGACAGCTGCTTTTTATATCTTACAATATACGAAAAAATTGCACCATTTCTATTGACTACCAGTAGATTACTTTCCTTTCCGGGCTTTGCCTGAAGTAATCCAAAATACTGTTCTTTTTCACGATTATAACTAAAGACAAAATTATCCGAACCAGTTATGCCTTGTCTTATGGGTTCTGGAAAAAATAGCGCAACGTTTTTAGTATCGTTTGCATAAATGGTATCTAATGCTACGTTTATTTGTGCTTTCGCGAAAGCGGAAATAATGAGGGCTGAAATTATAATATACTTTTTCATAAGAGTGCGTTTTTAAATGCCCATTATGGGCCTCATAATTTTGGTTTTAGAATTAATTTGTAGTTGTTGAGCACAGTTACCTTCACACTTCGATTACGTCGTCTAAATACCTGTGTAATTCCGCCTACTTGAGGAACAGTTGGGATATTAATATCACCAATAACATCATCCAAAACTTCAGTAGTAGCCTCTGCTCTAAAATTGTTCTGTACATAGATGCCTTCGCTACCATCGAGCAAATCGAATGCCTTTAGTTTGGTAGGATGATGCTTTATGTTCTCAATTTCGATTAAGGCACGATTTGGCTGAAAGCTGATAAAACCAAAAACTGGCGTATTCTTTGGCATCGGCTTACCGTTAATAGTAGCCGATTTGGTTAGGCGCATCCGTAATCTAGTGTTCGCTTTGACAATCTGGTCGCCATCGACAACCACATATATCGTTTCATCTGTATTACCAATAATTGAAACTTCATTGGGTTTAGGCGAAGCAGCAAAGAATAATTGATGTTCTAATCCTAATTCTTTAGCTTGAATTTTTTGTTCTCGTATTATTTCGGCTGAATCGATTTGTTGTGCGCTCTTTTGCGCAACTTTCTTTTGCCCTAAGTTTCTATATTTCTTGTCAGAGTATTGAATTTTACCTGCATTGTATATACTATCCACAATGCGTTCTTTTTCGAGTTCTGGCAAATTAGGATTGTAAAGACCTGTGGAATCCAAAAGTTTTTCATCGTAGATGCTGGGCGCGTTATTCTCGCGCACTTCCTTTAGGTCATTGATAGCATCAAGCTTGGAATCGTATTCTTTTTGGTTTTCGTCCAAGTCCGGTACTAAGGTCTGTTCAAGATTTTCATTCTCACTTTCATCATCGCCCATGACCATCATAGAATAAGAAATCAGGAATATGAAAATCACAGCCAATACAGCTGAGAAGACAATTTTATTTTTTTCTACTTTCATTATCTAGTTTTTTTAAGGTGTTCTCGAAATAGTTTGTAATCAACAATCCGTGTGGGTTGTTTGGAAAGTTCCTATCAACCGGAATTAAATTTCCACTAGAAACGAGTTCGTAGGTGTCAATTATTGAACCTCTATTGATTTCAAATACTGTAACTGTTCTAAAGATGTATGTTCCGTTTTGTTCTTCGATTTGTGAATCTATACTTAGCACTTTCTGAACAAGTGAGTATTGCAATAATCGATTGTAAACACCATCTGCTTTTTTTTGACGGTACAGATTGTCCACAGAACTATTGCCCAACCAAAGTGCCTTTTCAAGATTCCGTTCGTAGTTACTGGCATCGATATTATAGAAGTAGTTGTGGAACAGTTCTAAATGAGCCAATGCCTCTACTTTGAAATTTTCTTTTTGGGTAACAAGCTTCAACGGAATAATACTGCCATCGGTATTAATGGCAAAGGCACTATTAAGTGCTTCTTTATTCGTTTTAAAAGCCATCCAAAGTGAAAAGGTGCTCGATAGCATAGCAAAAATGACAACTGCCAACACGATAAATCTGTTCAACTTTAAGACGTTATATATGTTCTTATATGGTGTTTTCATAATTATATTTTTATCTGCCTTAGGAAGTAAATAATCTTAGGGTAAATGACGTGGCGCGCTTGTATAATTTGAACTTTAGAAAGACAATAAAACAAACTGACCCAAGCTGAACCACAGGTGCAAAAAAGCCCTGGCCAACATCTGTCCCAAAAAGGTTTGTCCAGAAATTCGTATTGATTTCTGTATAGAGCGCATTTACAAATACATTAACCAGAAAGAATGCAGGCACCAACATATAAACCGCGGCATATAACTTGAAAAATGTGTAAGCAAGCGAACGGAATTTTTCAAAAACTGCCAGACTTATAACCAGTGGAAAAAAGGCTTGCATTATACCCAGTAAAAAGTAGCGTTCTGCAAGGAATAGTGGGTAGATAAACAAATCCAAAATCCAAAGGATAAGACTAATGATAAATGCAAATATTTTGAACCCGTAAAGTGGTGTGACAAGAGCTTCATATAATAAGGCCATTGCCGCTTGAGCAGCTTCTAGAAAATTTATTTCTTCTTCTATAGGAATATCTTGCATCTGTAATGGTAATAAAGCTGGTGCTGTACCACGATATTGTGCTTCTATGGAAACCAAGATGCCATCAAAAAAGCCTAAAACCTGTGTTGAAAATATAACCAGAAGCACGATGGCAAAATTCTTGGTCAATTCCCCTGGACTTAATCCCCAAGTGTAACCGTCCTTATCCGCAATACCTTCATTATATTTTTTTAGGATATTGACCAGAAAGAACAATACAGCAAGCGTTTTCATTCCTGCAATAGTATATTGCGAAAAGCTGCTATTCTGTATGGTTTGAAATACTGCATCAATGTATTCCAGTCCAATCCCTAAAAGTATGGCTGCGGTCATTATTAATATTCTGTTTCTCGGTTATTTACTATATCCTGCATTTTTCTAAAGGAGATAATATCACGATAGCGTTTTGTTTTTGTGTTGATAATCGAAACCATTTCCTTAGATTCCTTTTCTTTCTGCTTTAAAACTTCAGCACGTTCAGCATCAGTCATTTTAAGATTATCGCTGGATAGGATTTCGCTCATAAAATCAACTGTGTCTAAAGAGTTTTGGACTATTGCATCAAAGGATTCTGCAACTCGTGTTACTTCCTCTGGTTTGATGTAAGGTGAGTTTAAAATATCCTGCAAATCGCTCTGCATTATATTGATAAGGCGTTGGTTGTTTTGTGCAATTTCCTCAACCGCTCTTAGTTGTTGGACAACACTAGATACTTTCTCTATAGCATCTTTTGCATCTTTCAAAAATTGTACAGATTTGATGAGTTGACTCGTCTGTTTAGCCGACTCAACAAGCGACTTTACCAAGCTAATAAAGTTGGTGTTGTCATAAACTGGCATTCCCTGGCACGCAGCGCGTGCAGGTAGTAAAAAGATGAATGCTGTTGCTATAATTAAGATTTTTGTCTTCATAATACTATGTTTTAGATGTGAATTGAATTATTGCTTTTTCCATATCGTGATGCTCGTTGTAGAGCTTCATTATTTCCTCGTTTTCCTGTCCATCGGTCAGGTATGCCGCATAAACTTCTTTAGGAACTTCAAGCCGAAAGATGTTGCTTTCCTTCCCAATCTTGATAAACATTTCGGTGTACTTCCGTGGTCCGGAAAGATTATTTTTGATGGACTTTAATTGGTTCAAGTCGTGACTTGAGAGGTTGAGCCTTTTGACCAATTCGTCATAGCCTTTTTCGTTGTTAAGGCTGTAAATGACCTGCGTATTCTCTAATATGCTAGCTGATGTTGAGTTATTGGGAAGCTGGTTTATGGATTGAAGAATAATCCCAATCGCACCATTTTGTTTACGGATAGCTTGGTAGTAGAATTCTACACTTTCCAATACATTGTCAAACTTCAGTTGCTTTGCAAACTCATCGAAAAGGATGATGCCTTTTTCAGCACGATTCTTCCAAATGGTTCTTTGGATAGCCGATTTTATTAGCTTTAACATTACGGATAGGATTTCCTTGTTATCCTTTACTTCATCCAGTTCAAAAACAATCAATCGTTTGTCCTCGATTTTATAGGTCTGGTCTTCGCTTACTTCAAAGAGGAAGCTATATAGACCATCGCCGACATATTCGGACATTACGTGCAAGAAGCTCGTAATATTGAAATAGTCGGGATGGATTTTTAAGGTGTTCAGAAGGTCTTTCTGATTCCGCTCTATAAAATTGTAAAAACCATCCAGCGAATGATTTTCTGAAGTATTGTTGTAATAATGACGCAGTATCTTTTTAACCGAAACCGATTGTGCTTTGGTCACTTTTAAATCTGAAGCAAAAAGCTCAAACAGAAAGACTGATAAATCTTCCAAGCGTTCGGGTGTCAGGTCATTCGCATCACTTATATAAAAAGGATTGATACCTAAGTTTTTGCCACTTTCATAACGAAGCACGGTGTATTTCTCAGGATAGAGTTTGGCAAATTTGGTGTAGGATCCACCAAGGTCAATAATGACTAGGCGGACACCACTCTCAAAATATTGGCGCAGAATGTTATTTGCCAAAAAGGACTTCCCTTCGCCAGTAGGTGCAAAAATGGCAAAGTTTCGTGCTTTGATACGCTTCTTGCGTTCGTCCCAAACGTCCTTTAGAACTGGAACGTTATGTTCTCTATCATTAAAGATAATTCCAGTAGCATCCGAGTTGTAATTGGTGTTATTAATAAACAAGCATAATGCGTGTTTTAAATCCGTTACATATAAATCGTTATTTGAAAAGTTGGAAGAAAAACAGCAGTAACTATTTAGTATATAGTTCTTCCGTTCCTCACCTCGTGGGTAATATGGGATAATATCCAGTTCCTTAAATTCGGTTTTGATTTTTGAACCGATTCGACTTAAACTTTCAGGGTTTTTATCCCAATAGACGATGTTGAGATGACCACGAATAATCCGTGCATTGTCATCTGCATTGATTTGGTCGAGAATATGTTGAATTTTACCAAGTACCACTTTGTTCTGTGAACCGAAGTTGGAACTTTTGTTGAGTTCTTCAACTTTCTTATCTAGAAGCTTGCGCCACTTTTGTTTATCATCCAAATACAGGATTTGATTAACAATATGATTCTCATTAAGCGTAAGCCCTAAGCCATCAATAAACCCTTGATGAAACACGAAATCGTCAGAAGTGAATTTCTCATTGGTCTTGCTACTCTGTACACTTTCGCCAAAGCACAGTTCGCTATTGATAGCCAGGGCATCAAAATGGTTTTCGCCAATATTGACGCTTTTCTTTTCTAATATGATATCCGTATCAAAGCCTTCGTTGAATCCGTTGAAATAGCCATTGGTTAATTGTTGTATTTCTTTCGCTTTAAGCGGGACAAAGGTCATTTTTCGGCTATTGTTTATAAAGGAAACCGAATCACTAACCGAGCCAATGAAGCTCTTAAGGTTGTCATCTAATTGTTGAACAATGCCTTTTGAAACTTTACGAAAAGGGTTGACATATTTTGAATTATTTAGAGCCTTGTTCTTAGTGAGCGTAAAGAACAAAAAGCAACGATGTTCCATATAAGCACGTCCTTTGAAATGGTCGTGTGTAGCTTTTTCTAAAAACGTTGTATTCGGAAGTTCTTCTGAAGTGTAACTCTTTTTAAGGTAGATATCTTGTTTTTGTACCACCGTACCAATAGGCAAAGATTTTAAAGCCTGAAACCAAGCACCATGTATATCCTCAAAGTCTTTTTCTGATAGGGAATAAATTTCTGGTAGCGTTCCTTTATAGCACAGAACGACATTGCCATTATTGGCAAATACGATATTGTCTTGAATATCTGTAATAGGGTTATATGCTGAAAGATTAATCTTGTTCATAATCGAAGCCCGAGTTTCTTTTGTTACTTATTATTCTTGGGAAGGCTTTGGCCATTTGAAATAGTTGTGGGTTAAGTGTTATTCTCGTGAGGGCTACATATAAGGCAGCATTAAAAACGAGAACGCCAATTATTATCCCGAAACTGAAAGAGAAAATGATAATGAGCAGCGAAGCCAAAATAGACACCATCATTAGGGCGAACAGGGAAATAGGCAGCCCAAAAATGACAGCCCGTTTCCTAATGTTTTTATAGACCTCGAAGCGTTTCATTTACACAACAATTCCTATGAGATAGGTGAAGATGCCGACTACCGCACCGGCAATCAAAACAAAGACGAGAACTCGGGTAATCCCTTTCTTAAGGTCAGCATTTTCACCAAAGAAATGTCCCGCATTAAATAAGAAGCCAACAAGAAAAATGACACCAAGTAAAATTGGAAATATGGTACGTATGGTATCGCCCACGTCATTAACGGAATCTTCAATTCCCCCAATTTGAGCAAAAAGTGATGTTGAGAGCAACGATAAAAAGGTTGCTAAGTAGACTGATTTTTTCATAATAAAACTGTTTAGATTTTTTGTTCATTTTCCCTTTCTGAAATTTACATATATTTGTACATAATTAACTGAAAATCAAATATTTGTGGATAAAATAATATTTGAAATCAATTGAATTTAATTGTTATTATTTGGCATCAAATTCTATGAATTTTTGAAGGAAAGTTGTTGATAACACGAAAATTGAAAATGAAAAAAGTGCTTAAAAACGTCAGTTTTGTCTTTTTGCTTCTAAAAATGTGCATCATTTTTGGACAAGAAACGAGTACTCAAAAACGAATCGTAATTGATGTTGGTCACGGTGGAAAAGATGCTGGTGCGATAGGTGTAAATGGCATCCAAGAAAAGGATGTTATACTCAATATTGCGAATACCATTTTGGAGCTAAATGACAAGTTGGATAAGTCTTTGGATATTTACTTAACTAGGTATACAGATACATTCATTTCTTTATCGGACAGGACTAGGCTGGCCAAAGCACTAAAAGCTGATTTATTTGTGTCGTTGCATTGTAATCATTCGAATAATGCAAATGCAAGAGGAATAGAAGTTTATGCATATCGAAAACAAACAAACCATTTAAAAGAATCTATTTATATAGGGTATCAAATCGAAAAAGAGATTTGCAAGATAATAGGATATGAAAGTAGAGGTATAAAGTTTGCAAACTTTCTGGTATTAAAAGACACCATAGGCTATTGTGCTTCCATTCTGTTGGAACTTGGGTTCTTATCAAATAAAGATGAAGGAAACTATATTTCAGATGCTAGCAATGTCCAATTCATTGCCAGCACTATTTTATCATCAATACAAAACTAATACGATTATGAAAGACCTATTTTTAGAGATAACCAAAAGTTTAAAAGCCGTTGTGGTACAATTTATTTCCGAAGTGATTTTATTGTACAAATCCTTCAAAAGCTAGATTACTTCCGCTTATCCCCAGCACCTTTATCAAAAGCAATCAAATTAAACAATTCACGCATTCGACTACGAACACGATTACCATAACGCTCTTCCAATTCTTCAGCATTGAGGTTGGTGGTTGCGTGTGTTTTAATTTTATGTTTGGTATCAAGGTAAAGTTCATATCGAGATAACAGTACTTCGCCCATTACGTTCAAGTCTTTTCCATAAAATCGTCCAGCCGGTTCAACGCCCAAATCATCAAAGCAATAGAATTTAGTATTCCCGTATTCTTCAACAGTTTTAAAACCAAGATGGTTAAAACCGAAAGTCACATTTCGGCAAGGAATCATTTCATAAGGGCGTTGCATCGGAACTATGTGGCGTAGTAATTTCATAAGGCTCGTTTTGCCACATCCAACAGGTCCAGAAAGCAAAATGCCTTTGTCAATATCAATACCGTAGGTAGCGCAGTTCTCTTTATCTTTAATGAAGTATGAACAAAGTTTAAGCAGTATGCTTTTATCCTCTTCATAGATTCTAAATTTCTTGCCAAACAATAGTTTTCCTTTTGCATTCAGGTAAATCAAAATTTTTGGAAAGTCATAGACAACGCTTTTGCCGTCAAACTTTCCTAGCGAATATTCCACGCCACCTTCCGTAATTTTAGAGGGGTTGTCCATAATCTTTATTTTTAGTGGTTCGCAAGTTGTCCTTGATTTGGGACGCTTGTTTTTCGTTTGATTTGTTGTCGCTCTCAAAAAGTTCGGTTCTATCCATCCAGTTGGTAGCTACCGAACGCCAATCACGAATTGCCTTACCGTCGCTTGTTTGCCAGTTCCGAGCTTCATAATGCTCGTAGAATTTTTTTCCTTCATCAGCATTAAAACCCTTTTCAATAAAAAAATCAATTACGGCCTGCCAGCCCTTTGGCTGTTTTGTATTGTTTTCTTGTTTGATATTGTTTGTATTAGATACCAATGCTTGTCCACCTATGGGACGGTGTTGGTCTACAGCCTGTCCATTTATGGGATGGTACTGTCCCACAACTGGTTCACGTATGGGATAGTACTGTTCCGCAAGTTGTTCTAATGTGGGATTGTACCGTCCCATATCTGGTTCATCACTTGTCCCGATAATGGACATCTTGATTTTACTGCCTTTGTATGGGTTATTAGATGGGAAATAGCATAGATAAAGCCACGAGTCCAAATCCGTAACGCAGCGATGGTATGTGGATTTTGAGCCTATTTTAGCACAGCGCATTAAATCTCTACGGTTTATATAGAACTCGTCTGCAAAGCGGCTACTGTTCCATTCTTGGAACAACGCCATATACAAACTGATATGAGTAGGATTTAGGCGGTCATCAAAATAGAACTTTTCAAAAGCCGCATTAAGTAGCTTTATATAGTTCATTGTCTAGGAATTTGAACCGTGCTGCACACGGTTGGCAGTCATTATACTTTGTATTTCCTCAGCATCATAATAGATAATACCACCGACTTTAGTGTAAGGCAAAGTACCATTGATACGAAGGTTTTGTAATGTGCCTGGACTTACCTGAAGCACATCCATAACCTCAGAAGATTTTAGATATTTTTTGAGCTTCCCAGTAGCTTGTTTGGATAATAGTTTTTTGATGTCATCGAGTAATTCCATTTTGAATTCCCGAAGGTCGTCTGTTGTAATAATACTTGTCGGCATAATAGAACGGTTTTAAAGAAAAGGGCTATCAAGGTTTCTATATTTTAATTTGATAGCCCTTAACCTGATTTGACTTTCGTTCTACAAATTTGAATAGCTTTAATGGATTTTATTCCCCAGTACGACCGTACTACGGTCAAAATTTAACATTTTGAAATTTGATTTGTTTTAGTGCATTTTTTAGGTGTTTCTGCAACTAATAGACCTTTAAAACGTTTCAAAATTTATGGGAAAGAGGTACGGAATACAATTACCGTAGGTCAACCGTAGTACGGTCTTATTTTAACAAATAAACTAAGATTTAAAATAGAACTATTAACGGCTATTCCTCGCTTTTATGCATTTCCGAAAGAAGGGAAGCAGTCAGCTGGTCAAGGAACAATGTTCGGCTATTTTTTCGATTTTTGATGTCCTGAAAGGTTTTGTAGATTTCCCTTGGGGTAAAATCGAATACTTCCTGTAAAATTTTAGATAATTTAATAATACTTAGACCTTTTTGTTTATCCATTCCAGCAGCACATAGAGAATATAGAAGTTCAACCCAATCTGTATTAGTAAATGGCCAAGGAATTTTTTCTGAAGGTTTTATATTTACACTAAAACCGTTCAATTTATTTTTAATTGAATGTTTCTTTTGGTCCATATAATTGATTAGGGAAGTATAAGCTTTGAACTTTCCTAAAAGCATATCTCTAGGGGTACAAAAATCAGGGTCTTGAAAATAGAATTTGGAAGTTGTGATATGGTAAGTTTCAAGATGGTCTCTGGTGTAGTATGCTTTGTCGAAGTGGGTTGACCCAGATTTTACGTATTGGCCAAAGTCAAGATTATAAAGAAAAAAGCGATTTAATTTACTAATCTTCTTTTTTACAAATTTTAGTTGGGCAGCCCTGTCGGCTTTTGGAAATTGAATTTCAAAAGAATGAATCTCTGAGAAGTATATAAGTTTAACTAAAGGTACTTGTTTTATCTTTTTAAAGAAATCTATTTCATCATCAACACTTTCAAAATCATTAGCCAAAATGTATCTCTTAAAAACAGTAAGCAAGTTTCTACTTAACTCAATAGAACGATAGGATAGTTCCAAAATCGGTAGATTTTCGAGCCTTATCCCGTCTAATTCTACGAGAAGGTTTTTGCTTAGTAATTCTAAATCCATTTATAGCCATAAATACAGTTAAGCCTCAACAATATTGCGGGCATTCTTAGTTTTGGTGGGTTAATTAATTGTTGTTAGATTTCTTTAGTCAGCGAATGTATAGAACAGGTACTTTAAAAGTAGAAGTTATTATGACAAGGGGCAGCTAAAGAACTTATGAAAAGTACTAACATAATTTTGAAAGAAGTATATTTTATTCCGTAGATATATACGGAATAAACCGTATTTTCCTACGGTAAACGCTTTGATTCTAGAAATAATGCTACTTTGATTTTTTTCGATATCGGCTAATAAACTGCCTTCGATTTTTTACACCAGTTTTTTTGTAGATGTTAGAGGCGTGTTTTGACACAGTACTTTCAGCTATAAATAAATCTTTGGCTATTTGTTTATAACTGAGATTGCTTAGAATTGATAAGGTAATCTCTATTTCTCTTCTTGTCAAGTTTTCATAAATTATTTTTGTGTCGGCTGGGTTAATGGCTTGCTCTTTATTCATAGCAAATACTTCATACATTTTAGTTTTGTTTTCCAAAAAGTATAAGTGTCTATCTATTTCAATGATGGTTATGGCATAAAATGCAGCGTTCATTGCGGTAAATGTTAACCATTGATAGTCACCAATAACGGTCAAAATGGGCAAAAGCGCTACGCTCGTCACGCTAATTATGGATAGTTTATTTCTTCGAAGAATGTATGAATTCGGGTTCTCAGGATTTGAAATCCTCTTATAAAATATCCAGAGAAAAACGAACGCGAGTATGGAAATAGGTACAGTAAACAGCAATCTTGCATAGTCTAAGGATTCGGTAAAGAAGTACGGAATGAGGTAAAGCACAACAAAGCTACCCGCAGACAGAATCGCTAAATTTTTAATGGATGAATTGTATTTTAGGACGATGATATCATATTCTTTGTAGAGGTAGAATAAAATATATACGCAAAGGGTTATGGCAACACCATAAGTGATGATGTACTGAAGAATAAATGGACCAGGGAAATTCTCTATCGGCAGAAAACCACCTGTAGCATTGTAAAGAATAAATAGAACACCTAATGACAAAAAACGTTTATAACCGCTTGAATACTTTCGTGTGGAATAGTAAAGTGTGAACAATACAATGACCGTATCTAGCAATAGATAGAAAAAGGTAGTCCAATGTATTGATGTGCCAAACATTTATATTTTTCATCGCTGCTCAAATTTGTTGGTTACTAAATTCTTTGTAACATTTTTCCAATGAAATATAGTGCCGTTCATTGCCACATATACATCAGGTTTTAGAAATTGAACTGAGCATAATGCATAACCTAAATTAAAAGGGGCGTCCGTTTCATTAGACGTACCTAAAACGAATGCGCCTACTAAGACAATCGTTTTCTTCAGGCTAAGTTTTCCGATGTATTTTGCGGTATCTTCCATTGTGAAAGTACCGTGGGTTAATACTATTTTTTCTGCGCTCGTAGCTTTGATTTTATCAACCAAAAGCTTGCGGTCTTCATCTGTAATGAAGCGACTATCCTTATCAAGAACATTTTCTAGAGAATAGGAAAAAGAGACATTAGCCGACCTGAAAAAATCTTCAATTGAGATTTTATTTCCTTCCGTTTGGTTTTCCTCTGTTTCATAATCCAGCCCCTCGATAGTGCCGCCAGTTGTTATTATATGTATCATAAAATAGGACTTGTTGTGACCTATAAATATAATGGTTAAATTCTCAGCGATTTATTGTATAGAATCGATTGTGCTACCACAAGTCATCATTTGTTCACCGTAATATGGGTTGCTGATTGCTTTATCCTTGCTTATCCAGAATGCCCCTTTGTTATTATTTGCCATTGGGCATTTTTGAATATATACCTTCTGATTTAACCCCTGAATAGTCCTAACAATCGGCACAAAATTTTGGTTCAAAACCACAAAATGGTCACGCAGGTTTTCGATGTCATCACTTTCGGAAATAGACATCAACATTTTTTTGATTTTGGAAATGTGGGCTTGTTCCATTTTACCCAAATCTGAATCAGAAACTGGCTCTAATATTTCTAAGGTTTCCTGTGAGAAAGACGACACTTTTTGAGCATCACCAGCTACAAAAGCATCTTTCATTTTAAGATATGGCGTTAAAGCAGACTGAAACGCAATTTGAACTGTCTCTGGTAGTTCCATTTTCATTGTTGAACTATCAGTGGTTTCGTTACCTGTATTCTGCATACCTAAGTGTCCTTCGTGTCCTGTCATTGTTTTTCCACCTGATTTATTCATCATTGACTTCTTACCCTGTAATTGTGCAGCTGCATCCACCGTGAACGTTCCATTAGTTACTATTTCATCACCCTCTTGTAATCCAGAAGCAACCATAAAAATGTCGCCAACTCGATTGCCGAGCGTTACTTCCTGCATTTCAAAAATGGGTTCATTTGGATTGGTCTTAATGTAAACCAATGAGCGTTCGCCTGTCCACATTACAGCACTTGCAGGAATACTAAGTTTTGCGTTTTGCATAGTTGATGTACTTTGAACTTTACCTGTTACAAACATCCCCGGCTTAAAAATTCCTTTGTTGTTTTTCAAATTGGCTCGAACCACGACAGTTCTAGTTTGAGTATTCAGAACGGGGTCTATGAATGAAACCGTAGCATCAAATATTTCATTGGGATAAGCATTGGTTGTAACCTTGATTTTCTGACCTATCTTGAATTCTGAAATTTGGTTTTCGTAGGCATCAAATTCAGCCCATACCGAATTTAGATTGCTCACCTTTACGATGGGTTGCCCTTGCTTTACATAATCGCCTTCAGAAGCCATCTTTTCAGATACCGTACCGCTAACCGTTGCGTGTATGGGAAAGTTTTCTCTAACCTTCCCTGATTCTTCGATACTATTAATTTGGCTTTCCGATAGCTTCCAAAGTTTAAGTTTATTGCGTACCGCTTTATATAATTCTGGTTGCGATGCTTTAAGGGAAGCTGCGGTTATCAATTCTTGCTGAGCCGCTACTAAATTTGGCGCATAAATGGTTGCCAAAAGTTGCCCTTTCCTTACTTCCTGACCCTCAAAGTTGACATTGAGCCGTTCAATCCTACCATCAAAATAACTCGCTTGAATGGCGTTTTCCTCTTCATTCATTTTGATTTTTCCTGAAAGCGAAATCATATTTTCGCTGTCTGCAGATGCATTGCCTACAACACTAGTTTGAATGTTTGCCAAAGCCATTGCATTTTTGGTCATCTTTATTTCATTCATTGCAAGGCCATCAGCACTAGATTCTGCCGGAATTAAATCCATACCGCATATAGGACAGTCGCCTGGTTCTGGTTGCATAATTTGTGGATGCATAGAGCACGTCCAAATTTGTTCAGCATTTTCGGCAGAATGGTCGTGCGTTTCGGTCATTGCCGCCTCGTCTTTTTCGGTAGAATTACTACCAAAAATGAGCCACCCACCTAAAAGTCCTATGACAGCTGCGATACCGATGTATAAAATGTTTTTGTTCATATCAAATTATTTATTTTCCAATCGTTTAATCATCTGCTTCATTTCTTCAATTTCCTTCCTTTGTGCCTTGATGATATCCTCTGCCAGTTTCTTCACTTCAGGGTCTTTAATATCAGCACGCTCACTCGTTAAAATCGCAATAGAGTGGTGGGGAATCATAGCTTTCATCCATAGTATATCACCTACTATTGGTGCTTGTACTCTTACTAAACCGAGTGCACCCACAAACAGAACTAAACTACCTGTCAGAATTACAATATTCTTCTTTTTATCGTTATACATTTTTCGCATAAAAAACCACATTATTACTGCCATTGTAGCAATGCCAAGACAGACCATATAAAAACGGGTCAAGCTGAAAAATACGTGGTCTAACGAGTAGGTGTTTAGATACATTGTAATGTACATTGCAACAAAAGAGCACGCCAGCATTATGTAAAAAGTTTTATAGTTCCCTTTGTTTGAATCGTGTTTTGAATCTTCCATATTCATTTTGTTTTTAGTGTTACTTATATAATTGATTTTGTTCTTAATCTTAGTGCGTTAGCAATAACCGATACGGAACTGAAACTCATTGCTAAAGCGGCAATCATTGGGGATAAAAGGATTCCGAAAAATGGGTAGAGTAACCCGGCTGCTATCGGTATACCCAGCGTATTATAGATGAGGGCAAAGAACAGATTCTGCTTGATGTTCCTCATAACAACATCGCTTAGATTTCGTGCTTTAACAATGCCGTGTAAATCGCCCTTAACCAATGTTAGTGCTGCACTTTCAATCGCTACATCTGTTCCCGTTCCCATTGCTATACCAACATCACTTTTTGCCAATGCAGGGGCATCATTGATACCATCACCCGCCATTGCGACTACGTGACCATTATTCTGCAATTTTTCAACTTCCTGTAATTTATTTTCAGGTAACATTCCTGCCTTGAAATCAGCTAGGTTGAGCTCTTTTGCCACCGCTTGTGCTGTGTCGCGATTGTCGCCAGTTAGCATTATCACATCAATGTTTTTATCTTGCAACGCTTTGATAGCCTGCGCACTTGTTTTTTTGATTTTATCGCCTATAACAACATATCCAACAGTCTTACCATCAATAGCGAGATAGGAAACCGTCTTGCCTTGCTTTTGATAGGTCTGCGCTTCGTTTTCCATAGTCTCAGAAAGTTTTGCATTTGCTACTTCCATCATTTTAGCATTCCCTAAAGACACTTTTTTACTATTGACACTTCCTTCTACCCCTTTACCAGTAACAGCATTAAACCCATCGGTTTTCAGAAATTCAACTTTCTGTTCCTTGCCATATTTAACCGTTGCCTCAGCCAATGGGTGTTCACTCTGATTGTTCAATGAAGCTATATATTGAAGCACATCGTTGTCGTCAAAGCCATTATTAAAAGACCCAACTTTTTCCACGGTGGGTTTACCTTCTGTAATTGTTCCAGTCTTGTCAACAATGAGTGTATCTACCTTATCCATCTTTTCAAGAGCTTCAGCATTTTTGATAAGCACACCATTTTGTGCGCCTTTACCAACACCTACCATTACGGACATTGGTGTGGCAAGACCTAAAGCACAGGGACAAGCGATTATCAAAACAGCAATGGCATTGACCAATGCATACACATAGGCTGGTTCTGGACCCCATATAGCCCAAACCCCAAATGTTATCAGAGCAATTATTACCACAACAGGAACGAAATATCCCGAAACCTTATCTGCCAAATTCTGGATGGGCGCACGGCTGCGACTAGCATCGTTTACCATATGGATGATTTGGGATAATAGCGTGTCTGAACCAACTTTTTCAGCTTTCATTAAAAAGGACTGATTTCCATTGATTGTTCCGCTACTGACCTTATCGTCTACGATTTTGTTTACGGGAATCGGTTCGCCTGTAATCATCGATTCGTCAACGGAAGTTTCACCTTCGGTCAAAACACCATCCACAGGAATCTTATCGCCTGGCTTAACTCTTAGAATGTCGCCTAATTCAACATCATCGATACTCACTTCTTTTTCTTCGCCATCGACTATTTTAATGGCTTTATTAGGTGCTAACTTCAATAGCTCTTTTACCGCGGAATTGGTCTTACTGTGAGCACGAGCTTCAAGTAACTGCCCCAAAAGGACTAAAGTGAGGATTACAGTAGCAGCTTCAAAATAGACGTGAACCGTACCTGCTTCGGTCTTAAATTGGTCTGGGAAAAAGTCAGGTGTAAGCATACCTATTACACTAAATAACCAAGCTACACCAGCACCGATTCCAATGAGTGTAAACATATTGAGATTCCAAGTTTTAATACTGCGGTAGGCACGTTCAAAGAACATCCAAGTAGCATAAAATACGACTGGAATGGAAAGCACAAACTGAATCCAGTTCCAATACTTCAATTCTAGAACATCGTATAAAGGATTGTTGGTTAGCATTTCGGACATTGCAATTATGAAAATGGGCAATGTAAATGCAACTGCAATCCAGAATTTTTTAAGTAGTTTTCTATAGGTCTTTTCCTCTGCTGAGAGGTCGGGTTCCATTGGTACTAAATCCATTCCGCAGATGGGACAACTTCCCATTTCGTCCTTTACAATTTCGGGATGCATCGGGCAAGTATATTGTGTACTGGAAGTAGCCGATAGATTTATTTCCTCAACTAAATCCATTCCACAGACTGGACAATCGCCCGGTTGGTCGTAGGTTTTGTCGCCTTCGCAATGCATCGGGCAATAGAACGTTCCTGTTCCTTGGCCTTTTGACTTTTGATTTTTCTTCTCGGTAGATTCTGGACGCTGACCTGCTTTATAAATACTGTAAGTACCACCGTCTTTTTTCAGAATATCTTGAAATTCCTCAATTGGTATTTCGGTTTCCATATCGATTGTGGCTTCCGCTTTTTCCAAATTCACAGAAACATTTTCAACCTTATTTACTTTAGAAAGTGTATCCTCAACGTGTGACTTACAACCGTTGCAGGTCATTCCGTTTACCGGAAATGTTCTTGTTATAATACCATTTGACTTGATTGGATGAATATGGTATTTGTTTTTCTTCTCTTGTAAAGCCGCTTCAAATTTTTCTATGGGTATATGTTCTGACATTTCTATAACCGCAGTAGTAGAATCAAAGTCTATCTCAACACCTGTAACATTAGGCACATCCGTCAAAGCCATTTTAACGGTTCTCATACAACCTTTACAGGTCATTCCTTGAATTTGATATGTGTGTTTCATTTTTAATAATATTTAGAATTGAACTGAGCAAAATATTCAGATTCAATGTCAAAGGCTTTGATAATTCAGGTTAATGCTTATACAATTTTGTCTAGGGTTTTTCTATTCCATTTTTGTAATTTTTTATATTCTGTCATCGACATACCAGTGCTATTTTTGAACTGCTTTGCCAGATGACTTCCACTACTGTAATCCAATGAATAAGCAATCTCAGAGAAAGTCATATTGTCCATTTGCAAGAGTTCTTTAGCTTTTTCAACCTTCAAACGAATGAGATATTTTTCAATGGTAATTCCAGCAGAAGCACTAAAGGATTTACTGATTACAGAATATTCCGTCTTTAATTCCTTGGATAGAATTACTGATAGATTTTCCTGCAATCCTTTCAAGGATTCTACACTTTCAATCAAAAACAATTTGACATTCTCTACTAAAACTGAGTTTTGGTCATCAATGATTTCAAAACCGTTACGTTCAATAATTTCTTTTAGAATATCCTGATTAACTAAGGTCTCATCCCTTACGATTAATTCCCCAAGCTCAATTGAAAGCACCTTTATTCCTGCCTTATCCAGTTCTTGCTTTAAGACCGTTTTACAACGGTCACAAACCATATTTTTTAATTTTAGCTTCATCGTTGTTTCATCTTTTCATTCTTATATAAAAGTAGATGGCCAAAATCAAGTCTACTTCAATACAGAATACCTCATAACCTTGAGGTGGATAATCTACTTGATAGTAAAGATGCCCAGCATCCCATAGCGCGTGAAGCACCAATCCTATCCATATCAAATTCTTATCTACAGTCAATCCGTAATACGCTATCAACAAAAAGGCAATGGCGTGCAATGATTCAAATACTACTTCTGGAAATTCAGTTGGGGTAAAGCCAATGTATATAAAGGCAATACCTGTTAAAATAAGCGCACCCATTTTACGGCGATTGAGTTTTAATGCCTCAATCCCTGCAATAATGACAAGTGCCGATATGACCGCAAGAACTATTTGATTCATACTTTACGGTTTTGGTAATTTTAAAATCATATTACTACCTAATTCTAAGTCATCAACGTGTCCGGCCAATTCTTCATTTTGACTTTTAAAATGCATATGCAAAAAGGTAGTATGATGAGTAAATACCGCTTGATGCGATTTGGAAAAGAAACCTATAATTTCAACTTCCTTATCTTTCTCAACACCATTTAAACCAGATTCCTTATGCTTTTGATGGGTGTGTTCAGTATCGGCATCCTTCCAATCGATGACGTGCCAACTTAATGATTGCGCCTTTCCTTCAATTAAAAACGGAATAGGCTTTTCAGCATCGATACCTAACTGATTTGCCTGTTTTTCAATAAATGTTTCTAATTTCTTCGAAGAATTAATTGCACTTGGAATTTCAATATTCTGCCAACTGGATATTTCAGCATATACAATGAGCGATGCCTTTTTATCGAAGGTTTTATCAAACACAAGATTTCCAGATTGCACAGTTGAGTTAAATGCCTTGCCGTCAAAAATTTGAATCTCACCTTTCAAATTTTCAAAAGCACCCAATGCATATAAATGAGGCTTTTTTGAAAGCGAGTCCAAAGAAGCAGTCGCTTGTAAATTACCAGACATCATTGAGCGCAATGCACCTGAGTATTTTACTTCGGTATTCTGATTGCCTGAATTACAACCAACCACTAATAAGGCAAATGACACTAAGACAAGAATTTGTTCTGATAAACGACCCATAGTTGATTACTTCAAAGTTTCTGTGACTTTACCACATTTCAACATCTTATTCCCGAAGTATGGATTGCGGATTTCCTCTTCTTTAGACAGCCAGTAACCGCCTTTATTGTTAAAGGCCATTGGGCAAAATTGTTTATAGACCTCACCACTAGAAAGTGATGCAGCTACCACATCAGTCATCTTTTCCGTAACATCGGAAAATATAGTACGTTGTACTTCGATATCAGTTGTTTCTGAAATTTTAGAGAGCATACCTTTTAAATCTGCATCATCCGTGTTTTCCATTAACATTTTTGCCCCGGATTGAGCCTCATTGAAATCTGAGTTTACCAATGCGGTCTTTAAATGAATGTAGTGTTGAAATTGTTTTCCAACCTTATCATCATTAAAGGTTAATCCAGCTGTCTTGGCAGTCTCAGTAACGGAATCTGAATTTTTGTTGTCATTTTTTGTTTCATTTTTACACGAAACCAAACTTGCGATAGCAAGCATTAATACTGTTGTCTTAAATAGTGTTTTCATTGTTATAATTTTAGATTATTGATTTATTAAATAATTGATGACGGCAGATTGCACATAGTACATTTGCACCGACACGATTTGATTAATTTGAAATTTTAGTTGTAATTCTTGAATGTCTAGTACATCGTTAAAATCTATTGTCCCCGTTTCGTAATTCTTTATCAGAATTTCTTCAGCATCCTTTGCTTGTTTTAGATTTTTTTCCTGAGTATTGAATTTTATCCGTGCTTGATTACGTTGTGATTTTGCTTTTGCGAAAGCCGTTTCCAACGTATTTAATCGCTCATTTTTTTGAGATTCTATTTCCTGTTGTCGCAACTTGTTTTGCTTGGAAACAGAGTTATACTTATTGTTGAAAATGGGTATGGAAAGTGTAACCATTGGCATCACTATATCCTTTCCGTTATCGTTAAAGTTCATCGCTGGTCGCTCTGCCACGGGAACATAGTCTAGCCCAAATCCTAGATTTGGCGCACTTTCTTTTTGATTTAAAAGTTCTGATTGCTCTACGGATTTGTAGAGCTTGTCGTATTTAAGCAGTTCAGGATTGAGGGACAATCCTTCATCTCTAAAAACAGGGTCTTCCGATGGAATCATCATTTCTGGAACAACATCAACGACAATATCTTCCTCACGATTCAGCAGATTATTGAACACGGTTTGTTCTGCGATATATTCTTCCTGCAAAACTTCCTTTTGTTGTTGCAGTTCATTCTGACGGATTTGTAAACGTAGGACATCCACAGCCGAGGCTTTTCCAACTTCAACAGATGTCAATGCCAAACGCTCGTAGGTTTTCAATAATTGAATATTATCGTCCAGTACATTTTGTTTCGCCTTATTGGCATACAAAGTGTAATACGATTGGGCGACGGAAAGCGCTAGTTTCCGTTTGGCAATAGCGATTTCTACAAATTCGGTTTCTGCCATTGAACTGGCATAGTTTTCCCTAGCGGTAATTGTTCCGAACCAAGGCAACATTTGGGATATTGAAAAACGCGCACGTTGCGCACCTGTTCGGGTTTCGGGTTCGCTCACAAAATAACCAGCACTAATTGTAGTGTTGGGCAATGTATTGACTTCACTTACCTTTTCTCGAGCAATATTATACCGCAATTCATACGCTTGGATATCTGGATTGTTCGCCTCTGCTTCTTGTATGTAGGATTGCAGTTCTTGTGCTTTCGCAAAAGCGGAAACAAGCAAAAGACATACTATGATTATTATATTTTTCATTTGCTCGCTTGTTTTAGTTGAAACTCTTTTTTCATACTGAATAGCACAGGAACAACGAACAGCGTAATTAACGCTATCAGCATTCCACCAAAACTTGGAATGGCCATTGGTATCATAATATCGCTTCCTCGACCTGTTGAAGTCAAAATTGGAAGTAATGCCAATATGGTTGTTGCTGTGGTCATTAGGCAAGGACGAATTCGTTTTTCGCCAGCTTCTACAATGGAATCACGAATTTCATTCTTGTTTTCTGGCGTATTTCGGTCAAATGTTTGTGTGAGGTAGGTCGCCATCACAACACCATCATCGGTAGCAATACCGAACAGCGCAATGAATCCTACCCAAACTGCTACACTTAGATTTATAGTGTGCATCTGAAACAAGTCCCGCAGATTTTCGCCAAAGAAATTGAAGTTTAAGAACCAGTCTTGACCATAGAACCAAATCATTAAGAAACCGCCTGCAAATGCAACGGCAATTCCCGTAAATACCATAAGCGAAGTAGCGACTGAACGGAACTGAAAATAAAGAATCAAAAAGATAATGATGAGTGCCAATGGAACAACTACGGACAATGTTTTTTCTGCTCGTAATTGATTTTCATACGTTCCCGTAAATTGATAGTTGATACCCTTTGGAACGGTTAATTCGCCACTATCGATTTTGTCTTTAATCAATGCTTGGGCATTCTCTACCACGTCCACTTCGGCAAAACCATCCAGTTTATCAAAAAGGACATAACCCACTAAAAAGGTATCTTCACTTTTTATGACCTGTGGACCTTGTTCGTAACGAATATCCACAAGCTCACCGAGAGGAACGGGATTTCCTTTTTCCACAGGTACATAGATATTTTTCAAGTCCGTTGGGTTTTCTCGTAATTCCCGAGGATAGCGTACACGTACCGCATAACGTTCTCGACCTTCCACGGTCTGTGTTAAAGGCATTCCCCCCACGGCTACTTGCAAAATTTCTTGAACTTTCATTATTGAAATACCATACCGTGCAAGTTGCTCTCTATTAATGTCAATGAGCAAATAGGGTTTACCCACGATGCGGTCTGCAAAAACAGCTTGTTCTTTGACACCTTCCGCCTGTTTAAGAACTGCTTCAAGCTGAAGACCAAAATCTTCGATTTCGCTTAAATTCTGACCTTTAACCTTAATGCCCATTGGCGCACGCATACCTGTCTGTAACATGACTAACCTCGTTTCAATCGGCTGTAATTTTGGTGCTGAAGTAATGCCAGGCAGCTTTGTGACTCTTACAATTTCATTCCAAATATCATCTGGACTTTCAATTTCAGGACGCCAATTTCGATAGTATTCACCGTCATCATCAACAATCAATTCATTTCTTGTAACAGTAGTTTGTAGTTGTGATGCTTCATATTTTGCATCATTTTCAACTTCATTATTAGGGTTGATGACCAATTTGTTATTTTTTAGAACAAAAAGCCCGTCATCATTGACTCTGTATCGCTCTCGTTTTCCTTCCAGATTCATCATATATTCAGACTTGTACTGAATAACATTTTCGTACATCGAAAGCGGTGCAGGGTCAAGCGCAGACTCGGTTCTTCCAGATTTACCGACCACGGTTATTATTTCGGGTATAGTGGCAACAGCCATATCCAATTGCTGTAATATTCGTTTGTTTTCTTCAACCCCTGCGTGTGGTAAAGACGTTGGCATCAATAAAAATGAACCCTCATTTAATGAAGGCATAAATTCCTTGCCTGTATTCTGCATTATAAGAACACCGAATATGATTATAGTCGTTGGTATGGAAAGGAATAGAAATTTATTGCGTAAAGCCCATCTTAGAATTCTCGTGTAATATCTTCGGAAAACCCAAAATGCACCTAGCAGTCCAAAGCAAACGATGCTTACAAAAATGAGGTTCATTGCAATGCTACGGTCAAAACCTAATGGTCGCCAGTATTCCGCTAATAGGAAAACAATGGCTACCGACGAAATGGTGATGTTGACCAAATTTGCCTTCGTTTCAGTCAGCTTTCCTTGTAGTCCAGCAATTCCCGAAGCACCAAAGGCTATCAATATAATACCTAACCAGAACCCATATATCATTGCTATTATACCTGCAATTATCAAAGAAATATTTAGGATATACTTGAAAGGATTTTTTAGGCTTTTATTTCGGAATAAAAAGGCCGCAAATGGTGGGATTAAAAATAGTGCGACGATAATAGATGCCGTGAGTGCCATTGTTTTTGTAAAGGCTAATGGACGGAAAAGTTTCCCTTCGGCACCTACCATTGTAAAGACAGGAATAAAGCTGATAATTGTGGTTAACACCGCTGTTAGGATTGCACCTGATACTTCTGTTGTAGCATTGTAAACTACTGTGTTTATCGGCAGTTTATTTCCTTTGGAATCGGTGTTTTCCATATCCAAATGCCTGATAATATTCTCGGAAAGAATTACGCCAACATCGACCATTGTGCCTATGGCAATAGCGATTCCGGAAAGTGCAACGATGTTTGCATCTACATCGAAAAGTTTCATCGCAATAAAAACCATCAATACCGCAACAGGTAACAGTCCGGAAATCAAAACAGACGCTCGTAGGTTAAAGACCATTATGATAATGACCAGAATTGTAATTAAAATTTCGAGCGTTAACGCTTCATTCAGCGTACCTAAAGTTTCTTGAATGAGTTCGGTTCGGTCATAAAACGGAACTATGGTAACTTGTGAAGTGCGACCATCGGCCAATTCTTTAGAAGGTAGTCCAGCACTTAAATCGTTGATTTGGTCTTTAACGTTGTTAATGACTTCCATAGGATTTGCACCATATCGAGCCACAACCACACCGCCGACAACTTCAGCACCCTCTTTGTCAAGAATACCGCGTCTTGTAGCTGGACCTAAATGGACTTTGCCCACATCCTTTATCCTGATAGAAGTGAATTCTTTAGAGGTAACTACCGCGTTTTCTATATCTTCTATGGACTTTACATAACCTAGACCACGAACCAGATATTCAGCCTGATTCATTTCCAAAGTCTGAGCACCGATATCCTGATTACTATGTTTAACGGCTTTTACAATATCAGATAGTCCAATGTTGTACTGGCGCATCAATTCTGGATTCAAGTCCACTTGATATTCCTGAACATAACCACCTATAGAGGCAACTTCTGAAACGCCGCTTGCCGATGACAACGCATATTTCACGTAATAGTCTTGAATACTGCGAAGTTCCTGTAAGTCCCATCCACCTGTAACATTACCATCTTTATCACGACCTTCTAATGTGTACCAGAAAATCTGACCCAATCCCGTGGCATCAGGCCCTAAAGCTGGGTTTACACCCTCGGGCAATAGACCGCTTGGAAGTGAGTTGAGTTTTTCAAGAATTCGACTTCGTGACCAATAGAATTCTATATCCTCTTCAAAAATGATATAGATGCTCGAAAACCCGAACATTGAGGAACTTCTAATGGTTTTTACCCCAGGTATTCCTAATAAAGAAGTAGTAAGGGGATAGGTAATTTGGTCTTCAATATCCTGTGGCGAACGTCCTTGCCATTTGGTAAAGACGATTTGCTGATTTTCGCCAATATCGGGTATGGCATCTACGGCTACAGGGTTACTAGGCAGAATGCCAGTTTCCCAACCAAAAGGTGCATTTACAATACCCCAACCCACAAATAGAGCGAGCATCAGTACCGCAACGAGTTTGTTCTCGATTAAAAATTTTATGCTTTTATTGAGCATATAGAATGATAATTAGACAGTTATACAAAAGCTGGTCTTGATGTAGTTCTGAAAAAAGACCACAACAAAACGAGCCCAAAACGGAAATACCGCAGGGCGAAAAGGTTACTGTCTAAAAATCAAATTAGATATGTCTCGTAAAGGGTCTGGATGTCCCGTTCGACAAAGGGGGGCGAATAATCCTTGAAAGGAACGATGTTTTCATCAAGTCCTTCAAAGCGATTGATATATGTGTAGAAAAATGTTGCAACAAAAGTTTGTTGCTCGAATGTAAGTTTATCGAAAGACGTTTTTAAGTCTTGATTGCCTTCTTTTACAAATTGTTGGTCAGTACAACAATCTTTTTCGGTCATTGTTGGATTTTCACAGCTTTTGACTGGCTGTGCCTTTTCCATACCACAAGTCTCTGCGCTTTTGAAAACCGAAAAATCGACCAAAGAATCCCCACAATAGTGCATATTAACCGTAAAAGACATTGTAGTAAACAATACTACAAAAGCCATTAAAACAGATAATATTTTATGGAAAACCTTTTTCATTAATGCAAAATTACAAAAATTTAACAGTTTTTATTGGGATTAACAGAACTTTAATTTTGAATAAACTTAGTTTAAGTCCCTCAATTCCAATGACCACTTGCGATGTACAGCCTTTTCAGTTGGGTAAGTTGTTCTTCGTTTTTGAAGTATTCGTGGCTCAACATTTTCTTCAGCTGATTTACAGTTTCTTTAGAAGTAAATCCCGCAGTCCTGCATAACTTATCAAATTTTTGCATTTCTTCAAATTTAAACTTTGCTTTCTCAACAAATTGTTCTGCATTTTCAGCATCTTCATAACTTGATTGAATCTGGAAATGCCTCTCGATAGTACCAGGTTTCCCTATTATTAATTTTTCTGCATTACACTGAATGATTTGGTTTGTTGTGAAAACATAATCCCTATCGTGTACCATTCTATGAATCCGTGTTTGACCATCCGCAGTATTATTAGGAAATATTTCCAAGTAGTATTTTGTATCTAAAGGAAGCGTAATTACAGCATTTGGGTCGAATAGTCCATCAAAACGTGTCGTTTTAATTCCTCGTATCGCAACTGGATTATCGCAGGTAATCAAAGGCGCATTATCGTCGTTGATTTTGTGAACATTTATAGTGCAATCATATTTATAGTCAACGAACTCTTTCCATTTTTCAAGATGCTGAACCAAGAATTTTACTTTGTTACGCTCTTTAAACTCATTTCTCACATTATCGATATCCTTGATATTGAATTCGTGCTTTACATTTTCAAATGTAAATTTCACATCACCATTTTTGTCGGCGTGCAATAACATTCTGTCTAGAATCTGGTCTGTAAATGCGTTTTGATGATTCAGGAATCTTGGCGTACGAAAATAGAGTGATAGGCAGACGTACAAAATTTGCTTTTTTTGTTCAGCAGTCAATACCTTAACGGTTTCATCAATGAGCAGTTTATAAATTTTAGGAAATTCAGCATCTACGTGTTCAGCGTAGTGATGTTCCAAATCATATTTTCTGTCAATCTCAGCATTTGGTATTGTGTAAAGGTTCTTTTTAAAACAGATACTCTTTGTACTTATTTGTTCAAGAAGAAAATCGTCTTCCAGTTTATAAGCATCAACAAAATAATTACCTTTCTTTCCCTCGACACCGAAATTTTTGAGGTATGAACGAGGAATGTAATGTTGTTTGATTGGTTCGTTTTTAGCCATATTTTTAATGTTCAATTATATAGACCAGGAATATATGTCTTAGGCGTTAGAAAAGGGATGGCCAATCTCGCCTGTGCGGTCTGATTAAAGTTAAAATCTTTGAAGTTAGTAATTTCAAAAAAGTCATTTCTTGTAGGTTCTGAATTTAGTGCATAGACAATACCAAAAGGGGGAAAGGTAATTTCGCCAAGAAAGTGTGTGCCTTTTTCGGTTCTTGCCATTCCCCAACCATTTCTTACTTGCTTTGTTGCGGTATGGTACATAAATACTCTCAAATTCGCTGGAAGAGCTTTTGAATTTTTATTTAATATGAAACTTGAAAGTCCTTCTAAATTTAATAACTGGTCACTCGAATCGATAGCCATAAACATCGATAATGCCTGTTTTAAAATGTTCAAGGGTTGTATGGCATATTCAAAAGTGACAAATTTTGATGCCCAAATTCTATTTGTTAATGCTATCATACCCATATAAGCAAACTTCTTATAGCTTTCGCCGTAATAGCTACCCGTTAAATTGTTGCAAGATTTACATAAATAATATCCACCTGCGCCTTGATTACTAAGTATGCGCTTACCGTAGAGATAGCTTTCCTTATCGTGAAGATGAATCGATTTTTGAAAAAATACAGGCTTAGAATTGAATGCACTTTGAGGTGGAACGTGCTCGAACGTCAATTTTCCATTTTTTCCGCAGATTCTGCATATTCCTTCGCGCTTCAAACTAGGTTTTGTATTTTGTCAGTCAGACCTTTATCCTGTTCTCTAAGAATTGCTTCCCGTTCAATACGTAAACCCAATCCTTTGGTTTGATTAATATGGTTTGAAGTAAATTGATTAACGTGCGCATAAATGATACCTATGTTAGTATCCATTCGGCTATTCCAATCAAAGCCATAAAGTTCATTCAACCATTCCGCAGGTGTAGTTCTGAACATTACATTTGGATTCTTGTAATGGCGTCCGTCGTCTAATAATATGACTAAGAGATAGACTCTACTGAAACCAAGTCTGGCATATCCATTTGCCTGAATGGTTCCTTTTTTCTGTACGCTGTTTATCTTATTTATTTTTGGCGGTTGATTCTCTTTTGATTCAGACTTTACTACTTTACATTCTATTCCTACTGCAATTTTTGGACTATCCTTTTCATAAAGTAGTATGTCTATATCGCCGGGCATTTTATTAGGAACCGTTATTGGTTCTTTGACCCCGCAATGAAATTTCACAGAACTTGAAGATGGAAATAGTTTGCTTAAGAACATTCCTCTAAAGTCATTGTTGGCCATAAGCCAATTAACTGTTTCATCTTCACTCTGGAATGTTCTGGTTACGCTGATTTCCGGTTCGGGATTGTTTACGAAGAATGAAATTTTTGATGCACCAGTAATAGGCTGTCTATCTGAAAACACGAATTTGGTTACCTCATATTCAGGTGGTGGTTCCTTTCTGAAGAATTGAACTATTTTATTTTTTATATCTGTCCATATTCCCATAGACTAAAATGGAAATATTTGGTCAGTAAACTGTTTAAATATGTCGCTGGCGACAGCTTTGTCAAAAGCCTCGGCTGCAACTAAATCGCCAAGTTTGGATTTTAATAGTTGACCAAACGATTTTTTGCTAAGATGCGGAATGTCATTGCGCAGTTCATCAAACTCATCGAAGATTATTTGTTGACCATATCCTGATTTTTTAACCTCGGCCAGCACCTCTTTCAAAAGCTCTTTTAATTCCTCTTCAGAGTTACTAATTTTCGAGTAGTCCGGTAGTTGGGCTTTCCTTGCTTGTTCGATAGCATATTTCCCTTCAAGGGTAAGTCTAGCACAGGTGTCTTTGGTGGTTAAAACATCTACTAAACCTCTATTTTCAAGCATTTTTCCATAGTCCCAATCTTCACCGTGAACATTCAATTCAACACCGTTACTTTCGAGAATCCATTTTATAGAATGGTATTTTCTGTCATTATAAAGGTCATATAGTTTAAGAAGAACAAGGTCAAGTCTGCCTTCGATATCAAGATTTCCGCGTTGCTCTAAATCGATTTCATCTGCCCTTACAATAGCATCTGCAATGAATAATATTTTCAAATAGTAATCGAGGCCGCTCACTTGATTTTTAAAGGCTTGAATGGTATTTTTAACCCTTTGGTCAACACCCAATTTCATTCCAGTATTAAATCCTCGTTGAGTCTTAAACTCATACGCAAAGTTGGTGTTTTCTGGCTCAAATGAAGTCTTGACATAATTGATTACATTACTGTCCCAAGACAGTTTTTCTTCATTCAATTCACTCAATAAATCCTCAGTTCTAGCTATTTTATATTTCTCAATAATCTTATTCCCTTCGGACTGAAAACTTTCTAGTTTGCTTTTAAATTCTTCCCATTTAACCTTTAATACCATACGCATAAAATATGCTCGTAAAGGTATGGGAATGAGAATAGAAAATGTTAAAATTCCGTATCAAGATGTCCACAGTTGGTAAACAATTATCTTAAAATCAACTTATTTTCATCTTCAGAAGTGCCATATCATCACTAACCTTTTTCTCAACTACTCTTGCATAAATTTGAGTTGTAGACAGTTTGGTATGACCTAGCAATTTTGAAACCGTTTCAATAGGAACACCATTGCTTAAAGTGATAGTAGTTGCGAATGTATGTCTAGCCATATGAAAGGTAAGGTTCTTCTTGATACCGCACAGGTCCGCTATTTCTTTTAAATAACTATTCAGTTTTTGGTTTGAAAGCTTTGGAAGAAGATTTGCCCTACTTTGGGTTCTAAGGTGGTCTTTATATTTATCGACTAAGGACTGTGCTTGATGCAATAACGGAATTTTGAATGGTGTGCCCGTTTTAACCCTTTCAGCCATTATCCAGGGATTACCGTCTATTCCAATAACAATATTATCGCTAGTCAACTCTACAATATCACTATATGAAATACCAGTATAACAACTAAAAACGAACAAATCTTTGACAACTACCAGACGCTCAATCGAAGAGTTCAAGTCCTCGATACTCTGTAACTCTTCACCTGTCAGAAACTCACGTTCTTTCTTTTCAATCTTCATTTTATAATTGACAAAAGGGTCTCTATCCACCCATTCCATTCGATAGGCAAGGGTTACCATTCTACGAAGACGTTTTATATGCTTCATAGCAGTATTGTTGCCAATTTTACTTTGACCTGCTTTGGGAATATA
This sequence comes from uncultured Flavobacteriaceae bacterium, assembly GCA_947493175.1. Taxonomy (GTDB): domain Bacteria; phylum Bacteroidota; class Bacteroidia; order Flavobacteriales; family Flavobacteriaceae; genus Pelagihabitans. The sequence continues at coordinate 208,941 of CANLQD010000008.1, forward strand.
AGAGCGCAGAAAATCCTCAAAGCCTATGACAAAACCGTAATCGAGTTTAGAAAGAAAAATATCAGTTTCCTCATATTCTTTTAAAATATACTCTAGCATATATCTTTGGCTAGTTTTATATTGACCCAATGTATTTTTATGCAGTTTGTGTTGCATCTTTTCATTGTAATAATCAATAAGATTTTGAAAAGAAAAGCGCTTTTTGTGCTCACCCAAAAATCTGGCCTTGACCATTTGGGAAGTAAATGACTTTTCTTCCTTTTTGAAGTCCTCGTAAATTCGATAAATCTTTGATTGTACCTCGTTCAAATAAAGATTGAGAATACGTGAATCTTTATCTGTCCCGTTTGCTCTTTGGGTTTTCTCATCCCAAGTTGTAATATCAATTTTCTTTTTAAGGCTAATGTTCACACGCTTGCCATTTTGGGTAAGTCGAACATAGATGTTTGCTTTATTGTTCACGGCACGTTTACCGTATACCCAAAACAGTACTGAAAATGTTGATGAAGTTCGCATAGTTGTCGTCTTTTAATGGTTAAACATCGCTGGACGAAAGTCAAATCAACTACCTTAACTATAAGTAAGTTACATTATTCTGTCAACATATTTATGATAAAGAAGATATGTTGACGATTTGTGACCTTTTAGATGCAAATGATATCAAATTATATGATTGCCCTAAAAAAATAAAACCTTGTAAATCATAGGATTTACAAGGTTTTGAGGGTTTTCGTTAACCCTTTAAGCGGTCTGGACGGGACTCGAACTTTTCTAAAAACATCGGGAATCAAAAGCCTGTAGAGGTAATTTTTTAGATGTACCCCAAGACTCGCTTTTTGACATAAATTTAACCTATACTGGTCAAAAATCCGGTTTCATTCCTTTTATCCCGAAATACATTTTAGAGTTTCAACTAAACCGTAAATTGAAGGTATATATTTGATAGCGTAAGTCTTCAAGATGATGAAAGAGATGATTTCTCCCTGAAAAGGAATAACACAAAAAAAATCGTCAATTCATAATCAGTAAGAAAAGTTCAAATAAGAATTCATCGTGAAAACGTTGGTAGAGGCATCATATTTCGATATTTTAGGCTTAAATAAGGTCGACATTCTATTTTTTAATGATATACTCATAAAAAAACGCACCAAGGTTGGCTTAGCCTGCAGTTGTGGATCATCTAAAAAAGTACCTTGATAAAAACATACGCAAATATTGATGAATACTTGCTGAGTTCAAATCTCGGCATTGAAAAGAATGTTGAGGACTTTTTTATTTACGACTACAAGGATGTGAGTGAGAACGCCCAGATTACAGAAAACTCCTTCAGGCAACAGTATTTTGAACTTTCTTTAGAGATTAATAACGGCTGTAGTTTTCAAATCGACGATTTCGTAATTCCACTTGGGGAAAAAAGACTAAGTATCGTTGCACCAAATCGATTACAAACCGTTGTTGCCCACGATGACCTACTTGAAGAAAGCCAAGGATTTACTATCTTCTTTAAACCCGAGTTTTTAGGTGCCAACTTGAACCAAAAGCAAAGCTTTCCAAACTTCGGTTTTTTGGACCTCAACCAATCGCCGACCTACCATTTAAATGACAAACATCTTGCTGAAATGACTGCTATATTTAATTTACTTCGATATGAGCAGAATGAATATGGCGAAAAGAGCAAAGAAGTCATAAAAAATCTGGTTAAGGCGATTTTTGAAAAAACCAAACAGTTACAGCGTACAAGTTTTCAAACATCGACTCGCCATCCTCTGGTCACAGGTTTTCTCGTTTTGTGTAACTCACATTTTTTGGAATTCCATACGGTTAACGAGTTTGCGCAAAAACTGAACGTTACACCAAAGCATTTGACTGAAGTTGTCAGGGCAAAAACTGGTATTTCTGCCCTTAAAACCATTCACAATGCAAAGATTAGATACGCAAAAGGGTTATTGTCGCAAACAAACTTATCCGTAAAAGAAATTGCTTACGAACTTGGGTTTAACAACCCGGAATACTTCACTGTGTTTTTCAAAAGAAACCAAGGACAAACCCCGAACCAATTCCGAAATATTTAAAGGACAAAACGAAATATTCACACCTAAACCAACTTTCATTTTCTTGATTTTTGCACAAACACATAAAACAGGATGAAATACGGTAGAATACTTATTGTAGGTGGCAGTAGTGGAATTGGTCTCGCTACCTCAGAATATCTTAAAGATAAGTGTGCTGAATTAATAACAGTTTCAAGAAGACCTGCACCTTTCGGAAAATGGATTAAGACAGATATTACGAAACCGGTGGAACTCCAATACCTTATTAATGAAATTGGAAAGAAACCTATTGACGGACTTTTATATTTAGGCGGAACTTGGGAAGCGAATGCATTCACAAACCAATACTCTTTTGAAGCGTGTTCCGATGATGATTTACAAAATGTTTTGAATGTAAACTTGCTTGGGCCTATGCGCTTAATTCAGGCATTGTTACCTAATCTCCGTAGTGCTGAGACCCCAAAAATCATAATTACGGGAGCTGCGATTGCAGGATTAAGCCTAACAGGAGGAAAAGAAGTGTCGAATACTTCATCCATGATTGGTTTAAGAGGTTTGGTTTTGGCTTTGAGAGAAACACTTAAAAAAGACAAAATAGGCATAACCTTGCTTAAACCAGGCTATATTGGCACACCCGAGGTACTACAAGATTTCAAGAGTACTAACACACCCATAGAATATGCGATACCGCTAAATGATATTTTTACGATTATAGAAAGTATATTCCGTTTATCCAATAGGACCAATATTAATGAAATGGAAGTTCCTTCAATGTTATAGATAGAAAGACCCTCTGCAACAAACGTTGGCATAAGCAATAGCGGTTTGGGCCTTTACCCAAACCGCTATTTCGTTAAAATAAAGTATATTTTACACTGAAAAGTAGTTATATAAAATCCGCTACCGCTTGTATACATACTCATTACCAAAGTTTAAATAAAGGATGTATTCATATGAAAAGTAAATATTACATGGTGTATGTTGTTTTGGGAGTTATGTTGATGGCCAATTTTCGAAGAAAAAACCCTTTAGATACAATTCAAGATGCATGCATCTTTTTCCTTGGTGTATTACTATTAATTTTGGGCCTATATTTAAGAATCAAATTTAGAAAGAAGCATAATCAAATTGATGATTTCTAGAACAAGTCTGAATAAAAGGTTGAATCTGTAACTATATTTAAAGTGTAAAAATCCTATGGGAACTTGGGGAACGGGAATTTCTTCAAATGATGTCTATGAAGACATCAACTATCAGTTTTTTGATTTATACAATCAGGGCACTCATGTTGCAGAAATTACAGAAAAGTTGATAAAGGACCATAAAGATTTAATTGAATCGCCCAAGGATAAAAATAATTTTTGGATAACTATCGCAAAAGCCCAATGGGAGTGTAAAGCTTTGGATTCAAAGGTTCTAAACCGGGTTCAAACCATAATTGAATCAGAGAGTGATATTAAAATCTGGAAGGAGTTAGGTGCTAACCAAAGTGATTTAAAAAAAAGAAGGAAAGTGTTAAACACCTTCCTGTTAAAAATCCAAACTCCAAAGAAAACCGCTAAAAAAAGAGTTAAGAAAAAGTTCCGGGATTCAATATTTGAAAAAGGCGATTGTTTGGTTTTTAAGTTATCCAATGGAGATTATTGTGGAGCTTTTGTCCTAGAGAGTGAAAAAGGTACGGAGTTCGGTTTAAATCTTATTGTAACTACCAATATAAAGTTAACAAATAAGCCTACGATTGAAGCTTTTGAAAATGCTAGCGCCCATTTTTCGATGGAGGAAAAAATAACTTTTAAAAATAACGAATTGTCAAGTAGATATGCTCCCGTCCCACAAATACATTGGTATCATTCGCAATTCTACAAAAAAGCTGACACAGAATTTGAAGTAATTGGACAACTCAAAGTGTCCAAAACATTTGATTCAAGTAAAGATTACCAAAGGTTTTCAAATTGGGATAATATGCCTCTATATTTGGATAGCTACTATTCAAACCTTGAAAAAAACAAATGTAAGGGGAATCTAACGTTGAAAAAATTAAGAAAAAATAGTTGGTTTTAGAGATTGTATTTTCAAAGCTCAAATAAAGAATGCCGAAACTTATCATATATAGAATTTCAGAGTTCGAAAATCGAGCAAGAAAAATCAAGATAGAACTCAACGGGGAGTTGGCCGTTACAATTAAGAACGGGGAGACACTTGAATTGGATATTCCTTCAGGCACACATACTATTCAGGCAAAAATTGATTGGTGTTCTTCCAATCTACTTGAACTGGAAGCAAATGACACTTCAAGCATAGAAGTTGTTTTAAGTAGTGGAGAGGGGTCCTCTTTGTACCGGGTTATTTTTAAGTCGAAAGAATATCTAAAATTGACCAACACTAGTAAGTAACCGTTGTTAGAAGTTTAAAAAGACAATTAATGAGTAACCCTTTTTTCATGAATACTATTCGAACATTCGACTGATTTCATCTATTGAACATAAATTAGCACTTTCATATAATTCACAAGTTGGCGACCATAAAAAATACCATAAAGCCGAAACATCATGATTAAAAAAACACTGGCCCTCCTTAGCATTCTCCCGTTGATTTGTTGCAAATCTTCAATCGAATCGACCGACTATTTGGGGCAAACGCATCCTGATTCCATTCCCGTGATCTTTGCACCGGCTATTGTTTCGGTAGAAGGCAGGCTAGAGCATGGTATTTCCTTTACACCCGACATGAAAGAACTAGCTTTTGGATTGCTAAACGAGGACGACTTTAGTGGCGCAATATATTATTCCAAAAAATCCGATAATAACTGGAGCGAGCCCATAGTTTTTGAACCATTGAAAGATACAAGTGTATTCTTGCCATATTTTTCACCGGATGGAAAATCTATGTTATTTGCGAAAAGTAAACCTGATACAGATAACGCTATAACCGATATTTGGATGGTACACAAGAACAATGGCATCTGGAATCATCCTGAGAAAATAAACGGCCCGGTTAGCTCGTCAACAAGGGAATCCACAGCCTGTATGACATTGGATAATACCCTTTATTTTTCATCCAACAGAAACGGGAGTGGATTGGCCGATTTATATTTTTCATCGCTTGATACTAAAGGGTACTCGCATGTTGAACGAATAGATACTATTTGTTCAGAACGTGATGAAGAAAGTATCTTCGTCTCCCCTGATGGGGACTATATCATTTTTAGTAGGTATGCGACCAATGAAAATGGCCCGGATCTATTCATCAGTTATCAAGATTCCAAAAGAAACTGGACCGCACCACGTTTATTAGATGCAGCAATCAACAGCCCGAGTTGGGAGCGAAGGCCATTCGTCTCATTTGACAACAAATTCCTATTTTTTACCAAGTTGACATTTAATCAACCTGATTTAGCAGAATCTGATATTTATTGGGTAAGTACGCAAAAAATCTTTAAGCCATTTGTTTTTAATCCAATAACGGAAAAGACGATAAAAATCGGTAGGGAAACAATAGTGACAATTCCGTCGGACTATTTTAAGGACCTAGATAATGAGAAGCTAAAGATTAGCATTCATAACGAAAACGTTGCCTGGGCCAAACTTGATAACGAAAAAATGACTTTGGTGATGCATCCAAATGAGATTGGTGAATTTGATTTGATATTTACAGCCGTTGATACGTTTTCAAATAAAACCAATGACAGCGTGAAAATTATAGTCGAGCAATAACAAGGTATCTCATGAAAAGCCCCCTAAAGTTCAAGTAAAAGTTGGCACAAAGCCTATTCTGGATATTTACGTTGCTGTTTCAAAACAATCCCTTAAAGTACAACTAGAAAATGATTCTCTTCTTTGGAACCCGCCCAGGCAAAACGGAGCTGCACCCATTAAGGGGTGTCAGCTGCCCGCACTGTGAGCAGATAGATACACTCACGGTATCGCAAACCAGTAATTGGTTCCATTTTTTCTGGATAAAAATCTTTAAGATTTCGAGCCATATCGCTGCGGAATGTTCTTATTGTAAACGGGTGTATTACAAAGAGGAATTCAACAATGCTATGATTTCTGCCTTGGAGGCGGAATAGTAGGTGATAGTAGCTTCTTTCGTATTGAAAGAACGAAAAATCAAAAAGAAATCCTCCCAAAACCCTTGATATAGGTTCTTTTAGGAAGATTTCTTGTTTTCCAGATGACTTTCAAGTACCGTAAACGGCTTTTACAGGTCAAACCGAAGGCCCAAAGATATATTTCGTTGTTCGATAGTAGCGTCTTGGAAAATGGGACTCAAATCGTACTTGGCATACAGCTGAATCCCTCCAAAACCAACATAACCACTAATACCATAGACAAAATTAGTGGCGTTGTAGCCTCTTTTCAATTTGTCCTTAACATTCTCCCCTTCCCGGTCGTACTTCAGTTTTTGTCGGGTTCCCAAATTAAAACCGCCATAACCACCTATACCCAATCGAAAACTGCGATCAATATTATACCGAATACGCTTTTCGGTTTCTGTGACCTTCGATGGTCCAAACTCAAAATGGACGGGAAAAACAAGGTTATCCATTCGGAACTTTGATTTTCTTAAGGCGAAATCAAACTCCTGTAAAACGGTTTCCCCATCGACTACTTCAAAATATTGATTATCCTTGGGCTTTAAGCCATTGAACTGAAAAGAAAAGCCATAGTTGAGTCGCATGAAGTTCGAATTGTGAAAAACGCGGGTACGCCAGCTCCAGCCCAATTCGAAAAAACGGCTACCACCTACCCTATAAGGAGAATCTTCTAAAGACTGCCCTTCGATTATCGCATTGTTAAGACCAACGGCTACAACGAAATCGGAATAGGTACGACGGTCATAACGAGGTTCCTTCTTTTCGAATAGCTGCCAAGGTTCATCATTGACGTTGATACTGATTCCCACCCCATCACTGGTAATCGATAGTTCTTTCTTCTCCTTGAGCACATCGCCCTGGTTCCGTTCCAGTAGGGCAATTTGATTGTCTATAATGGCAATCCGATTCTCGATATTCATAGCCCTTTTTTTGGCGGCGCTTTCCTTTAGGGTCTTAGCCTCCTCAAAACTAATGGCTTCTTCGTCCAAGCGGCGATTGATATCTTCGATTTCTGCTTTTAAGGCATCTTTTTCTTGTTGTGTAATTTTCTCTTTGAGCGTTTCTAATTCTTCGATTTTTTCTTTGTAGGGTTCCTGTGCCCAAAGATAATTTCCAATTTGTCCCAATAACAATGCGAGTAGCAAAAGGGTAACTGTTCTCATGATTTTCATTTTTTGATGGCCTGTTGTGAGCTCCCCTTGGAGGGGGAGCTTTCAAGGCGTGATTTGTGATTGATGAATAAACTTCTCCCGGCCCCACTGATTTTCAATGGGGAAAACGGATACGTACAAAAGGTTTTTAGGTTAATCGTTGCGTTGGGCCACCGCGGTGCGCACTTTTAGGAAGCCCGTTTTCAACTTGTCGAATATTTGGTCACGAAACGATTGGTCGAGTTCTTCTTCTACATCGGCCAGCAGCACCATGGCATCTACGCTATGGTCTTTGCGAAAAAGCCGGTCATTGAATAATTCTTTTTGAGCCTGCAGTAATAATGAGTCTACCTCGGCATCGGTCAACGCAACATCGTTCTGCTCCAAATCATCTACTTTTGCGAGTACTTCGGCTATTTTAATGCCAATGGCAGTTTCTGCACCATCATTAAGCGGTGATACATCTGTTACCGCAATCGATGTTTCTATGACTGAATCTTCCGCTACCTCATTTTCGATTTCAGCCTTTGTTGAAATCCCTTGCTCCCCATAATCAGTCCTTTCATTCTTGGTGTTCTCCAATGCTACCGTAATTTCATTCTTCTTTTGGAGCATTTTTTCGTCCATCACGTCTGGTGTGGTCTTCAAGGTTTCTTGAATAGGTTGCGCTGCCTTTTTCTTTGGCGTATTGACTATTTCGGTCTCTGGAACCACTTGCGAACTAGTTGTGTTTAGATACCATACCGAAAGCAGTAACAATCCAATAACACTTGCTGCAATTCCCCACCAAAAAAAGCGGTTTGATTTGGAACGGTCATCGACTTCCAATTGTTCGGCAACTTTTTGCCAAGCATCTGATGAAGGCCGAATTTCTCGATCCTGCAGTTGCTCTTTCATAATCTTTTCAAACTTATTCGGTTCCATAACCTATTATATTTTGTTGTCTAAGTTGCTCTTGTAATAGCTTTCGTGCCTTAAACAGTTGTGATTTCGATGTGCTTTCCGAGACACCCAACAACGCGGCGATTTCCTGATGTTTGTACCCCTCTATGGCATAAAGAACAAAAACGGTTCGATAGCCATCGGGCAAAGCATCAATGAGCGACTGAATATGTTCCGCATCCAGCTCCGAAGGAGCCAAGCTATTCTTGCGCGCCGTTTCTTCGTACATTTCATCATCGTATACGACGAATTGTTGTTTTCTCAGATGTGAGATACTTTCACGTACCATAATCTTTCGTATCCACCCTTCAAAACTTCCCTCGTTCCTAAAACGGTCAAGGTTCTTGAAGACTTTTACAAAACCATTGATCATCACATCTTCTGCGAATTGAACATCCTTTACATAACGTCTACAAACTCCCAGCATTTTTGGGGCGTAGGTATCGTACAAACGTTGCTGCGCCTCACGGTTTCCCGAGACCGATTTTCGAATCAGTTGCTTTTCGCTTTTATAGAATGATATAATTTTCAAAATGGTTTTGGTTATCTTCTATTGAGATAGACGTGTCTACATTTAAAAAAGTTGTCTCAAAAATTATAAAAGCACAAAATATTTTTTAAATACTTTAAAATCAGATATTTAAAAAACTATATTTTTCGATCCACGACGTAGTTTACCATGAGTTCCAAAGCGCTTTTGTAATCTGAAGATGGGTATGCTGTCAACAATTGTAATGCTTCTTCCTTAAAGGCAATCATTTTTTGAACAGCATATTCGAGTCCTCCCTGTTCCCGCACGAACGTAATGACTTCTTTGACCCTTTTTTTATCCTTATTATGGTTTTTGATGGAATTGATCAACCAGCTTTGTTTTTCCTTGCTACAAGTATTGAGCACATGAATCAACGGCAGTGTCATTTTTTGTTCTTTGATATCGATACCAGTAGGTTTTCCAATACGCTCTTCCCCATAATCGAACAAATCATCCTTGATCTGAAATGCCATTCCGCAGAGTTCCCCAAATTTTTTAAACAAGACTACCTCATCACTATCTGGCTTTACGGAACAAGCTCCCATGGCACAACAGGCGGCGATCAGGGTAGCCGTTTTTTGTCGAATGATATCGTAATAGACTTCTTCTGTAATATCCAGTCTCCGAGCTTTTTCAATCTGCAACAGTTCTCCCTCGCTTATTTCACGAACTGCTTCGGAAATAATCTTTAATAAGTCGATGTCATCGTGTTCGATACACAACAACAATCCCTTGGAGAAGAAATAGTCGCCCACCAAAACCGCTATCTTATTCTTCCATAGCGCATTGATCGAGAAAAAACCCCGCCGTTTATGGCTCTCATCGACCACATCGTCGTGCACTAGGGAAGCCGTATGAATTAACTCAATGACCGATGCTCCCCGGTAGGTACGTTCGTTTACCACCCCATCATTTACCAGTTTAGCGGTAAGGAATACGAACATCGGTCGCATTTGTTTGCCTTTTCGGTTTACGATGTAATGGGTAATACGATTGAAAAGAGCTACTTTGGAAGACATCGAATCCCGGAACTTTGTTTCGAAAAGCTCCATTTCGGGCCGTATAGGGTCTTTTATTTGGGATACGATTTTCAAATGGCTTGGATTAACGCTACTTTTTAAAGCGAATGCTAAAATTAGGGAAAAGATAACAGTGAAGTCGTTTAAACTTTTTCCATTCTCCAAAAAATTGGTCTTTTGTACCCACTTTTTGCATTTTTATCGTTCTGTAGCCCTGCTATGCATCTCAAAAAAGACTTCAATTGGGTGCAAAATCCTAAACTTTCGGTTAAATGTTGAAAGCTTAAACAACTTCATCAGTTAGCAGCTCATAGATGGTAAACCTGTATACTTTAAGGTTACGAATACACAACTAAACTGGTATCGGCTCACGCCATACGCATATCGCTTTTTAATTAGGTTTGGCGTAGGACTCAAGGTGAAAACAAGTTATTCTAAAATTTTCGCCAAAAAGTAAGGGGTTTTACCTCGAACTGAACCACTATGCATTTAAAATGCATAGGTTTTAAGAAAAGAATGAAATTCTTTTTAAACATTGCGCCAAGGTAACAGTTGGCAGTAAACAGCTTGCCCTCTTTAGAACTGAGGAGTGCCCCCGCCTACTTGTTGAAAATTTATAGCACCGACCATTCGGGGGGAAGTCTTGCACTAAAGTGCATAGTTTCAACTCATGATTGTGACCAATGAAACACGAAGCACATGTTGCTTGTTTAGGACTTATTCGCCAACTGACCGCAGGCGGCATCGATATCCTTTCCTCTAGAACGGCGAACCGTTACTGTAATATGATTGCGTTCCAATGTTTCGACATAACGGTCAATAGCGTCATCGTTGGCCTGTCTGAAAGCGCCATCGTCGATGGGGTTGTACTCGATCAGGTTCACCTTTGATGGAGCAAACCGACAAAAATCGACCAATGCGTCTACATCTTTCTGGGTATCGTTGATTCCATGCCAAACAACATATTCATAGGTAATTCTACTTTTGGTCTTTTGATACCAATATGCCAAAGCCTCCCTTAGATCCGAGAGCGTAAAAGTAGCATTAAAAGGCATAATCGATGTTCGTACTTCATCGATGGCGGAATGCAGGGATACGGCCAGTTTGAACTTCACCCTTTCGTCTGCCATTTTTTTGATCATCTTGGGTACTCCAGAGGTAGATACCGTGATGCGTTTCGGGGACATTCCCAAACCTTCGGGAGAGGTGATTTTTTCGATGGCCTTCAACACGTTGTTATAGTTCATCAATGGTTCCCCCATACCCATGAACACAATATTGCTCAAAGGCCTATCAAAATACAGGCGACTTTCGTTGTCGATAGCGACCACCTGGTCATAGATTTCATCAGGATTCAGGTTTCGCATTCGTTTGAGGCGGGCCGTGGCACAAAACTTGCAGTCCAAGCTACAGCCTACCTGACTAGACACACAGGCTGTTGTACGCTTACTAGTAGGTATGAGTACCGATTCTACTACGAGTCCGTCATGCAAGCGAACCGCATTCTTAATGGTACCATCCGTACTACGTTGCATCTGATCGACCCGAATATGATTGATGACAAAATGCCGCTCCAATAATGCACGGGTCTCTTTCGAAATATTGGTCATCGAATCAAAAGAATAGGCCGCTTTTTGCCACAACCATTCATACACCTGATTGCCCCTGAAAGCTTTGTCGCCTTGATTGACAAAAAAGTCCCTTAATTGTTCCTTGGTAAGGGCACGAATGTCTTTCTTTTTATCGATTTCCATACTTTTTCCAGACTACTACCAATTTAATTGCATCCTACCGCATTGGTATAAAAAACCCTCTTTTCATTAGGATTGTTTTGAAAAGAGGGCTGTACTATTGGTTCTATTCCCTTCCAAGAGTGTTCTTCAATTCGTTGAACCACCCTCTTAGGTCTAAGCCATGTCGAGCATTTATAAAATCAACATTGCGTCTCCGTAAGAGTAGAATTTATATTGTTCCAAAATCGCTTCTTTATAAGCCCTTTTCATTAAATCATGTCCGGCAAAGGCCGATATCATCATCAATAAGGTCGATTTTGGCAAATGAAAGTTGGTAACCATTGCCGTAGCAATACTAAAATCATATGGAGGAAAAATAAACTTGTTCGTCCAACCCTCAAAGGTGTTTAACATATGATCGGATGACACTGCACTTTCCAGACCCCGCATGGCAGTGGTACCCACGGCACATATTCTTCTTTTATTCCTTTTGGCGTCGTTTACGATTTGAGTCGCTTTTTCATCAATGATCAACTCTTCACTATCCATCTTGTGTTTGGAAAGATCTTCGACCTCCACGGGATTAAAAGTCCCCAACCCTACGTGCAATGTAAGTTCGGCAAAATCCACACCTTTGATCTCCAATCGCTTCAAAAGGTGTTTTGAAAAATGGAGTCCGGCCGTTGGCGCCGCCACTGCACCCTCATGCTTGGCGTAGATGGTTTGGTAACGCTCTTCATCTTCGGGCTCTACGGTTCTTTTAATGTATTTGGGCAGTGGGGTTTCCCCTAATTCCCTTAACTTTCTTCTAAAATCGAGATAGGACCCATCGTACAAAAAACGAAGTGTTCTTCCCCGGGAAGTCGTGTTATCGATTACTTCTGCCACCAATGTCTCATCCTCGCCAAAATAGAGCTTGTTACCGATACGAATCTTTCTTGCCGGGTCTACGAGTACGTCCCACAGACGTTGCTCTTCGTTGAGTTCCCTCAACAAAAATACCTCGATTCTGGCACCTGTTTTTTCCTTATTTCCATACAAACGGGCCGGAAACACCTTCGTATTGTTCAAAACCATCACATCGCCTTCATCGAAATAGTTGATCAAATCCTTGAACATTTTATGCTCGATCTTTCCTGTTTCCCGATGTACGACCATCAATTTAGATTCATCCCTGTTTTCCGCAGGGTATTCTGCCAATAAATTCTGAGGAAGCTCAAAATTGAAATGAGATAGTTTCATTGAATGTATTTAAGTTATGCTTTTGCGGCTGCAAATATACGACCCGGGGATAGGCGTTGTCAAGTAAATATCAGATAAAATGGATTTTATGCCGAGTGGATGGAAAACCCCACTTTTTTAAGGTCTTCCCAAAAATCGGGATACGACTTTGATACCACTTCTGCATCGTTGACGTATAAGGACGTTTTCAAGGCAAGGGGTGCAAACGCCATTGCCATTCGATGGTCGTTATAGGTATCGATAGCCACATTGGGCCGTATGGAAGAAACGGGAACTAAAGTCAACGCCTTATCGGTTACCGATATATTGGCTCCCAGTTTCGAAAGCTCGGTATACAAAGCTTCCAAGCGATCGGTTTCCTTGATCTTCAAGGTATGGAGCCCCGTTAAATGGCACCCAATACCCAAACCAAAACAACTCACTGCAATCGTTTGTGCAAGATCCGGGGCATTGGAAAGCTCCAATTCAAGTGTTTTGGGCAATTGCATTTTTATTTTTCTGAGCTGAATGCTATTCCCCGTAAAAACGGTTTGAACTCCCAATTGTTCATAAACTTCTGCCAATACGCTATCTCCTTGCAGGCTATTCTTTTTATAGGACGACAAGCTTATCTCAGTCCCCACCTCACATAAGGCCACCGTGCTGTAGAAATAGCTAGCTGAGCTCCAGTCAGACTCTACGATAAGTTCCGTATCGGCAACCTTCTCGGCCGGACTCACCTGAATACGATTTCCTTCAAATGAACTTTTCACTCCGATTTCGTTTAAAAGGCCCAACGTCATATTGATGTAAGGCACGGAAGTAACCTTGCCGATCAACTCCAATTCGATTCCGTTTGGAAGGCTTGGTGCGATCAAAAGCAAGGCCGAAATATACTGACTACTGATGTTGGCCGGTAGCTGTACTTTTTGTTTTTCCAACCTTTTTCCGACGATATGAATCGGTGGGTATCCTTCATTGGATTCATAAGCGATATGGGCGCCCATACTGCGAAGGGCATCAACGAGCACTTTTATAGGGCGTTCCGTCATCCGTTGAGATCCCGTTAAGGTAGCTTCTTTCCCTTCTTGGGAGGCGAAATAGGCCGTTAGAAAACGCATCGCCGTTCCCGCATGATGAATATCGACAACCCCATTGTTTATTTCCAACCCTTGCTGCATAACTTGCGCATCATCGGAGTTCGATAGATTGTTTATTCCAATATTCGGGTAGAGCGCCTGTAACAAAAGTAATCGGTTCGACTCACTTTTTGAGCCTGTAACTTGAATAGCTGTTTTTAGGGGTTGTTCTGACGGACCAGTGAGATGTAGCTTCAACGCAGGAGGTTTAGGTGCTTAAAAAGAAAGCCCAAATATAAGAGACTGTTTTGAAATATCTAGATTATTTTACAACAACCTCTTTTTGTTCAAAGTTTCAACCGAAGCAATAATATGCTCAAAAAAAATCGCTTTATTCCCTATCGAAAATAGGCCATTACCATTACAGCGACCTATTTCAAAACAGTTGCTAAGTCTATTTAAGCTTTTCGTTTTGCTGATGGCGATCGTGGTCGCGCTTTGCCTTTATATCGAGTTTTTTATCAAAAGCCTCTTGCAAATCGATGCCTGTTTGGTTCGCAAGACAGAGTACTACAAAAAGTACATCGGCCAATTCCTCGCCAAGATCTTTGTCCTTGTCAGATTCCTTTTCACTCTGTTCCCCATACCTACGAGCAATGATACGGGCCACCTCCCCTACCTCTTCGGTAAGTTGCGCCATATTGGTCAACTCATTGAAGTAGCGTACGCCGTGGTTCTTTATCCAATCATCGACCGCCTGCTGTGCTGTTTGTAGACTCACTGCTATTCTTTGTTAGAACAATCTGTTCTTTTTCCTTTGTTATTACTAGATTAAAGTACTCTTTTAAGTAAGGGTAATTAGCGGCCGAAATCATTGCCTTATTGATTTCAAAGATAACGGATAATTGAATCTCATTATCGTTTTTCTGTACGATATATCTAAAACTACCCAGATTATTCGGAATATTCATTTTAACCGGTTCAGGAATCGATTCTACACGGTAATCCTTTGGAACGCTGATATTGAAAACATATTTATTCTGAAAAGAGTAGCCAAAATCAACAGGATACTCCCTAGTTTCCGGTTTAAAAGGATTTTCTTTTTCCCTCAGGAACATCAATGGTTGAAAATAGATTTTATCACCGGTTACCTCAGCGGCATTGTCGAATACATAGTTGAACGATTCAGATAATGGACCTTCATAAGTTTCCGCATTTTTGGTAACATAGTCCGAAATTTCTATGTCGTCAAATTCAGATTCGCGATTTACAAGAAAATCTTCCAAATTACTGTCTTTAAACTTTAACCTAAACCCGTAAGCTCCGTGATTGGTAAGTCTAGACCTGTAGGTACCTTCGGCAGAACCATCTTCTTTCAAGGTCACATCGACCATATACATGTTCTTGGCCTTTGCAGGGGAAGTCAAGTCTATTCGTCTCCAGACCAGCTTACCATTATCAATTAACAACCCTTTCCAATTGTAATCATTGATTGGAAGTAGGTTTAAATCACTGAATTCCGCAGTCCCATCCATGAAATAATCTTTGTCATCTATTTTGGCATAGGCAATGACATAGTTGAGTCGTTCCAGCGTTGGAAAAAACGGAAATGCATTATCCTTGGTGCTGATTACTACCGGATTGGCATCAATACCGGCATAGCGCAACATGGCTACCAATAAAAGATTGATATCCCCTGAATTCCCCTTCTTTTCTTTCAATGTCTTTTTAATGCCATTTTGAAAGTATTTACCATCGATACCATTCCAGGTAATCGTATTCTTTACATGCTTGAACAGTATTTTGGCAATCGCCAGTTGATCCGTTTTACCAGCCAACAATACATCCAATTCATCATCAAAGGAGCGGGTCTTGTCTAACTGGTTTTTGTAGTCGTCGGTGCTCCCGATCGATTTCGCCACATCGCCCCAGCTTTGTGCGTAACTTCTAAAGTATGACCCCGGTATATCTATCGAAACCAACTCGAACTGCGCTCCCGAACGGTAGTTATCAATATTATCTACGAAGGGTTCTGCCTTTAATGCCGGCACATCGTCGAGCGCAAAGGACCGCATGACCACGTTCATATCAATACGATTATCTCGCTTGGTCTCTACTTTGGGAGCAACGAACAAATACCCCTTATGGTTCTGCTTAAAATTAAAACCTTCGGGGGTTCGCAATTCGGCCTCCAATCTTTTGATAGGAATATCTGTTTGAAAACGAAACTCATCAATATTCCAAATAAAAGGAGAGTACACCTGATACCTGAACTCTATGACAGACCCTTCCTTTACATTGGGCATCGTAAAACGGGTCTGTTTGTAATTATAACTAATTTCCGATTTGAAAATTTGATCTTTCTCCAATTCCGTTCTTACGATTTCCCCATTCTCTAGATTGTAGGTGTAGGCCTTCAACTTTTGAACTGTCTCGTCATCAGATCTACTTTTAAACAGATTGATATATGCAGTAGCATACTCAAAGCCTTCTTTGGAATAAATCTTAATCCGTTTGTGGTATTCGGATACCAATCGACTTGTACCATTGGCAGATTGATAATGCGTATCCCTACTACTATAGAGAATGGCGGCATTCGCTTCTTTATCGAGTGGATACTCCTTTTCTGCAAGTTCTTCCTTTGTCACTTTTCCAAACTCTGGGGATTGGGCGGAAGCATACTGCAGAAGTAGTAATAAGACAATGTAAAAGGGGAACTTTAAACTACTTTTCATACATCTGATTTTAAAACGATCTTGGAGGCGTCGTATTTGACCACTTTTTTCATAAAATCGCGGTACTCCGCATAATCCGATTTGGAAAACTCACCTTGCTTCATCGCAAAAGTTCTTCTCAAGACCAGTTGATCATCTTGTTTTTCCACCGTGAAGTTATAGGTGCCGAATTTATTCTCCAGACGTATACTTTCAGGTATTGCTTCCACAGTAAAACCCTCCGGTATCTTAATCTGAAATTCGTCCTCATCTAAAAAACCTCTTTGAATTTCAAAGGGAAGCTTGCGACTGCGATACCGTTTGGGAACATCTGTAATTCTATTAAAGGCATTTGGTGAAAATAGCAACCTATCATTTGCTTTTGAGGCATAATTGACCGCCGAAATTTTTAGTTTCTCCCCGAACTCGATCGTTGTCCTATTATTTTCAAATTGAAAATCATCGATTACCAAGTTATTCACATTTTCCCAACTTCTTTTGTAATAATTGGTAATGACCTCCTTGGTTTGATCTTCTAGACCAAACCGATTATCGTACTGTATACCTTTGGTTTTCCTGGTAACTTCTCCAATGATCCCCCCATTTGCCGTAATTTGGTATATCGCTGTTGTATTTTGATAATTTTCAGCATTGTCATAGGTTACGGTGCGTACTACTTCACCACCATCAGGTTTAATGACCAGCACTTTTCGGCCATCGGTAAAATCCCCAACGAATCCAAAGGGATGGGATTGGGAGGTACAATCTATCCAATAATATTTACCTTGGTATGGAATTGCAAGAATTACATGATTGCCTTGGGCCAAATCAGGAAAATCCTCTTCAAAATCAACTTTTTCGGAGCCAGCCTCTACATGGGTATAGAACGCCTCCACGGATACCGCGTTTAAAAGCGCTTTTGTATAATTCGAAAGCCCTTTGCAATCCCCATATTTTAAACGATCTACTTCGATGGCGTTAATCGGCTGAATACCGCCGATTCCGACTTGAACACTTATGTAACGTGTATTTTCCTGCACATACTTATAAATGATTTTTGCTTTTTCCAAATCATCCTCAACACCGCTCACCAGTGATTTCGCCATCTGAACGGTAGCTGGCGAAAGCTCGTCGCGCCCCTGTAAAAGATTGGTATACATCCAACGACCTAGGTCGTTCCAATCATGAATCTCGGCTTTAAACCCTCCGTACGTGAATTTTACGGGTCGGATTAAGATCGCAGGAGCCATCTTTTGAATACCAGGGCAGAGGCTTTCTTTTGTAATACTTTGCAAATTCACAGCCTCATAAGCGATGGAGGTAAGAGATTCCTTTTTTTCAACAGAATAGCCTTCAAAATTTTTTTCTTTAATAGCAGGTTTCATATCGGGTGAAGCTACTTTGATAATCAACCTGTTTCGCTCCGTACTTACCATAAAGTCTTCCAGAAAACTCCAATAAGAAACCAACTCCCCCGTGTTTCTGGTCTGCACCTCACTTCGGATTTCTATGGTGTAAGGGTATGAAACCGGTGTGTAAGGATAATATTTGACCCTAGAATCGGAGTAAAGGGTACTGCCATCGACCGCGCTTACATCCTTAAATTTTTTTTCCTTGATCTTCTCTAATTCGTTCCCCATTTGATCGTATACGACCGCTTCGATATTCCTTACCTTTCTTGCATTATCATACCCGACATACATTAAAGCGTGTTTATCGCCCTTAGCATTGAGAACAGTGACCACTTTCGTACGTTTTATAACCATTTGTTCTTGGGACTGAATGTCTATGGAAAGCTCATCTAGACGAACTACGGCATTGGCGTTCGAAGTCAGGCTTTTATCGAGAAGAAGGGTGGTATAATTAGGGTCTTGTGCACTGGATACGACAAGACAGAGGAGAGAACTTACAATAAAAAGAAAACGCATTGGGTTTGGTTTGGTACTACTTATGGAATGGTCAATTCCTTCATTTCGTGCGTAAAACTACAAAATAAATGTTAAGATTACTCCTTGTTTTTGGTATCTACGATAATCGTCACCGGACCATCGTTCAACAGCGCCACTTTCATATCGGCACCGAATATGCCAGCTCCTACCTTTCGGCCCAGATCGGTTTCCAATTGTCTTTTGAACGCCTCATATAGCGGAACGGCCGTATCGGGTTTGGCCGCCTTGATGTAAGAAGGTCTATTTCCTTTTTTAGTTGAGGCGTGCAAGGTAAATTGACTCACTACAATGACATTTCCTCCAATATCTAACAGCGATTTATTCATTATCCCATCTGCATCATTGAAAATTCGAAGATGGACCGTTTTTCTTGATAACCACTCGATGTCTTGCTGTGTATCGGAATCTTCTATGCCCAACAATATGAGGAGGCCGTTTTCGATTTGCGAAACAACTTCCCCAGCTACGGTAACGCTTGCTTCCGTAACTCTCTGAATTACTGCTCTCATAACTGTTTATTAGACCTATAACGGCGATTTGGCAATTTGTAGCACCTTATTTTTTCGCAACCGCACCGTTATGGCCAAAATTTTCCTGAAACCGACTATCCCCGGAGACAGAACCGTCGAGGAACTGTTAATGTCAAACCCACAGGTCATCATAAACGCTTTGCCTGGTGCTCGTCTACCCGATAGGCACTTTCCTCCCCGCTTACCATTTGAACATAGCTCTTATAGCGGCTCCATGAAACCTTATCTTCGTCCAATGCACGCTTTACAGCACAGTGGGGTTCATCGATATGTAGACAATTGTTGAACTTACATTCACTCTTCAACTCAAAAAACTCTGGAAAGTAGTCGCCAATTTCCTCTTTTTCCATATCTACGACCCCAAAACCCTTGATACCCGGGGTATCAATGATCCGGGCCCCGAAACTTAGGTCGTACATCTCGGCAAACGTGGTGGTATGCTGTCCCTGCATATGTTGATCCGAGATTTCGGCGGTCTTCAATTTCAGGGTGGGTTCAAGCGCATTTACCAGCGTAGATTTACCCACTCCGGAATGCCCTGCGAACAGACTGATCTTGTCCTTCATTAACTCTTTCACCTCCTCTATATGCGTGCCTGTTAGGGCAGAAATACCTATACAAGTATACCCTATACTGCGGTACAAAGACGCCAAATACTTTATTTCGGCAAGTTCCTCTTGGCTATAGGTATCGATTTTATTGAACAGCAAAACGACTGGAATGTCGTAAGCTTCCGCGGTGGCCAAAAAACGATCTATGAAAATAGTATAGGTCTTCGGGTTGTTCAAGGTAACCATCAAGAATACCTGATCTAAGTTCACGGCAATGATATGGGTTTGCTTCGATAGATTGACCGATTTTCTGATAATGTAGTTTTTACGTTCCTCAATATCAGAGATGACACCTACTGTTTCGTCACCGACCGTTTCCAACTCAAATTCTACATTATCCCCAACGGCAACGGGATTGGTACTTTTGATGCCACGAATGCGAAACTTCCCTTTGATACGGCATTCGTAAAAGGTACCCTTTTCCGTTTTCACGGTATACCAACTGCCCGTAGATTTGTATACTTTGCCTTTCATAGAGGGTGCGTTAAAACCCGAACCACAAAATAACGGTTTTTTAAGTACTTCCGAGGTCTTCATCGCGAAAAGAACTGACAGGCGGTATAATATAGCTACCGTTATTCCCGTACCATCGTCTCCCCAAAATCCTGTATATTTTTAACCTAGCTCAAATTAACGATGGTAGATCTTTTAAAACCGCTTCTTAAGAGGTAATTTAACAGATGAATAATCCTAAAACTAGTAATATGAGAAAGATTTCCTTGTTTGCATTAATTCTTTTTGCCTGCAGCTTTGAACTGTCAGCGCAACAGTACAAAGTAATTACCAGTGTAGAATCAATAGTCCCCAACGGGTTGGGGCGCTCTCGCATCGTAGACGCGCAGGAGGAGAAAGACTTTGAGTCGTATACTTCGACCCAGACCGAGGAGGACAACACTAGAAATAAATCTAAGCGTAAAGACATCCGTGTCAAGAACTTTGAAGAGACCAAATTGTTGAATTTTTACAACATTGGGGGAATCCGTTTTCAAAATATAGCAGCGAACGATGCGGTAATCAGTTCAAAAATCAATGCATTGGTCGAAGCTGGCTGGGAATTGGCATTCGTTGTAAGCGGTGTAGAGAGTAATTCGGGAACCGATGACGGGCAAGGTATTTTCATTACTCGTTATATCTTTAAAAAAGAATAGGATCCAGCTACTAAAAAAGCCATCCAAAAAGTCTTGTGGATGGCCTTTCACTTTTTTAAAACGGAAAACTTATGCTTTAATGATTTTCTCTTGATGATTGATCGATTCTTGATGTATTGCTTTGAACATTTTCAAAACGAATTCCTCGCTCAATCCTTTCGTTTCACCTTCTAAAATCATGGCTCCCAAAATCTGGTTCCATCGATTTGATTGGAGTACCGCCACATTTTTCTGCTTTTTCAATTGTCCGATACCATCGGAAACCTTCATTCGCTTCCCCAATGTATCGATCAGCTGGTGGTCCAAAATATCGATTTGGGCCCTTAGGTTGCTCAACTTGCTATTGTATTCGGCCTCACTATCGCTTTCTTTTCGTATTCTCAAGTCTGTCATAATCTGTACCAATCGATCTGGGGTTACTTGTTGTGCCGCATCGCTCCAAGCATTATCCGGATCGTGATGGGTTTCGATCATGAGTCCGTCGAAATTCAGGTCCAGCGCCGTCTGCGAAACATCAAAAATCATATCGCGTTTTCCTGTAATGTGCGACGGGTCGTTGATGATCGGCAAATCTGGAAATCGGGTCTGCAGGTCAATGGCCAGCTGCCATTCAGGAATATTTCGATACTTTGTCTTCTCATAAGAAGAGAAACCTCGATGAATGACGCCCAGCTTCTTGATGTTCGCCGTATGCAAACGCTCTACAGCTCCGAGCCAAAGTGACAAATCGGGATTCACGGGGTTTTTGATCAAAACTACCTTATCGGTACCTTCGAGGGCATCTGCGATCTCTTGCACAATGAAGGGGCTCACAGTAGACCGCGCTCCTATCCACAACAAATCAATATCGTGTTCCAAAGCCAATTCTACATGCGCGCGGTTCGCGACTTCGGTGGCAGTTTTTAATCCGGTCTCTTCCTTTACCTTTTGAAGCCATTTTAACCCCAAAGCACCTACTCCTTCAAAATTGCCAGGCCGTGTACGGGGCTTCCAGATACCTGCGCGGTAATAATTTACATCGGTGTCTTTTAGTTCATTGGCAATTCGCATTACCTGTGCTTCGGTTTCTGCACTGCAGGGGCCAGCGATTACCAGAGGATGATCTAATCCCATGTCATCTAACCATGACCTCATTTCTTTGGTGTTCTCCATTTTTATTTGGTTTAATTTTTACGTTCGCTCTTGTTTATTTATTTCATTATCGATCCATTTTAAAGACCGGTTTTTGTTGTTCCATTACTTTTTGTTGAGTGGTATCCCGTTCAGAATTTCCTTGATCTTGTTGGTATTGTCCATCTCCTTATAAATTCCGTCATAATCGCCCTTTAGCATCAAATCCCTGAACGCCTCTAGATTGCTGATGTACTCTTCCAGCGTTTCGATAACGTTTTCCTTGTTTTGCTCAAAAATGGGTGTCCACATAGCCGGGGAACTTTTGGCCAGTCGCACTGTGCTTTCGAATCCACTACCCGCCATGTCAAAAATATCACGTTCGTTCTTTTCTTTTTCAATCACGGTTTTCCCCAACATAAAGGAACTGATGTGTGACAGATGCGACACATATGCAATGTGCTTGTCATGTGCCTCGGGATTCATATAGCGAATGCGCATTCCCATATCCTGAAACAGCTCCAAGGTTTTTTCCTGTAGCTTAAATGCTGTTTTTTCTACCTCGCAGATGATGTTGGTCTTTCCTTCATACAAGCCTTCCATAGCCGCTGATGGTCCCGAAAACTCGGTTCCCGCTATCGGATGGCAGGCCAAATAATTACGTCTTTTCGGGTGGGCTTCCAAGGTTTTACAGATTAAACTTTTGGTAGACCCCCCATCGAATACCACACAATCATCGTTTACGACATCCAAGATATGAGGAAGCTCGCTTACCAATACATCTACCGGAATACATACAATTACCATATCGGCGATTGCCAGTTGGTCATAGTTCGCAACTGCATCAATCAATTCCAAATCCAACGCTTCGGCAAGGTGCGCTTCACTTTTATCAATCCCATGAATTTTGGCAGTGGGTCGCAAGCGCTTGATATCCCGTGCGAAGGACCCTCCTATAAGACCGATACCAATAATGAATACATTCATATTTTTAGATGCTAGTATCTAGATAGTAGATGCTAGACTTTTGTATTGAAATCCTTTGGACTTTTCCAAGTTGCTACGAAATGGCGCTTTTTGAATCCATCCCATTTATATCTTTTCTTAGTTCGCTATTGAACCTCACCGTTCTTCCACTTGACATCGTATTCTGTATATTCTTTTCCAGCTTCTAAAATCGTTCAATCGCTTCCCGAATCTTTTCTTCTTTTACACAGAGTGAAAAGCGAATATAACCTTCTCCGTTGCTACCAAAAATGGTCCCTGGGGCTATAAAAATATTCTTGTCGTACAAAACGGCATCGATAAAGTCCTCCGCAGGGTCGCTACCTTTTGGCAACTGCGCCCAAACGAACATTCCTACGGCTTTGGGATCGTAGGTACAATTGAGTTTGTCCACCAATTCGAACATCAGGTTCCGTCGCGATTCATAGACTTTATCCAATTGCTCGAACCATTCTTTACCGCTTCTCAAGGCCGCTATTGCCCCTTTTTGTATGCCGTAGAACATCCCGGAGTCCATATTGCTCTTCACCTTTAAGATCGCATTGATATGCTCTGAACTCCCCAAGACCATCCCTACGCGCCAACCGGCCATATTAAAGGTCTTGCTCAACGAATTGAGTTCTAGGGCAACCTCTTTGGAACCTTTCGCCGACAACATACTTATCGGATTTTTACTAAGCACAAAACTGTAAGGGTTGTCATTCACCAATAAAATTTGGTTCCTTTTGGCAAAATCGACCAGCAGCTGCAATTTTTCCGCGCTTGCGGTGGCTCCTGTAGGCATATGCGGGTAGCTGACCCACATCAGTTTCACTTGGGATAGGTCGGTAGACTCCAAGTATTCCAAATCTGGGAACCATTCATTTTCCGCCGTAAGATTATACAATTTTGGGACACCCCCCACCAACTTGGTTACCGACATATAGGTAGGATATCCCGGATTCGGTATCAACACCTCATCTCCCTCGTTCAGAAAGGCCATGCTAATGTGCATGATCCCTTCTTTGGACCCCATTAAGGGTAATACCTCGGTCTCCGATTGCATTGAAACGCCAAATTTGGACTTGTAAAAGTCGGCAATGGCCTGTCGCAATTGCGGTAGGCCCTGATAACTTTGATATTGATGCGCGCCCATATCGGAAATCGATTCGGTAAAAGAAGCGATAACCGCTTCTGATGGTGCCAGATCGGGACTACCGATACCCATATTAATGATAGGACGGCCTTCGGCGATGAGCCCTCTTACCTCGCGTAACTTTTTAGAGAAATAGTATTCCTCGACCGTATGTAAGCGATCTGCCGTACGTATCATATTCGTGCATTTTTATACTCCCCGAGTACTTTAAAGTCTTCTGACATGATGCTCAAGAGCGATTTAGCCTTGTCAAAATACTCGTACCGGTCAAAGGTAATGTCGACAAAGAAGGCATATTTCCAAGGTGTTTCGATAATCGGAAGCGATTGTATCTTTGTCAAATTCAACAGGCAATCGCTCATCACATTCAGTATCGTAGCCAAACTACCGCGTTTATGGTCGGTGACGAAGCGTATCGAAGCCTTATTGATTTCCTCTTTTGGCAACTCCTTATTTTTTGTCTTTACAATGATAAAACGGGTCGCATTATTTTTAATGGTCTGTATCTCCGGCGCTACGATGTCCAAATCGTATAAATCGGCCGCTACTTTTGGTGCGATGGCCGCAATACCTTTCAGTTTCTTCTCTTGGATCTGTTTGGCCGTTTCCGCAGTATCGGCATCCTCTACCAATTTAATATGGGGGTATGACCTAAAAAACTCCTTGCACTGTAAGAGTGCCATCGGATGCGAGCGTACCTCCTCGATGTCTTGCATGGCCTGACCTTTTAAGACCATCAAATTGTGATGAATATTGAGATAGTGTTCGCCAATAATATGTAGTTGATGGTGATAGATGAGGGCATAATTCGGAATAATTGAACCGGCTATCGAATTTTCGATGGCCATGACCCCCTTATCCGCCGTACCATCTAAAAGACGGTGCACCAGCACATCGAACGACATACATTCGACCAAATCGGGGGTTTCTTCAAAATACTCCTGAACCACCTGGTGATGGTTGGACCCCCTGATTCCCTGAATAGCTATTTTCAACTCCATTTTTCGGTTGGTCTTTTAGTACGCTGCGCATTGCAATACAATAGTCTATAAGGCCATTGAACGAAAAAAGTCCCGCAAGATGCGGGACTTTATATCATATTACTTTTCAATATACTATAACCGTCCCGTTTCACTTCTAAAAAAGAAGTAAAAATAAAAACCGTTATAAAAATACTGCTTACTCATTGTACACTTAAACTTTGGCTAAAGTAACAATTAAATTCAAAAATCAAATTCCTTGTTCCTGTTTTTTTGTTTTTTTCTCTTTTGCCCGGTCTTTCTTATGGTATTCCCAGTCAAAATAGGTATTCGCTGCATATATCGAATTACGTTCTATATATGACAGATTGTTTACTTTTGGGCAAAATAACAAAAGCATGTCGATAAGCGTCAAAAACATCACCAAAAGATTTGGCACCCAAAAGGCACTGGACAACATTTCTTTTGAACTTTCAAAAGGAGAAATCGTAGGTTTTCTAGGACCGAACGGCGCTGGAAAATCGACCATGATGAAAATTTTGACCACCTACCACAAAGCCGACGAGGGTGAGGCCCTTGTAAATTCCTTTGATGTTGATAGACAAGGCAGGGAAGTACAAAAAAGCATCGGGTACCTTCCGGAGCACAACCCCTTGTATTTAGATATGTATGTAAAGGAATACCTTTCTTTTAACGCAGCGGCCTACCAAGTAGCCAAGAAACGGGTTGATGAAGTTATTGAGTTAACGGGACTTACTCCCGAAGCGCATAAAAAGATAGGGCAGCTTTCAAAAGGGTATCGCCAACGCGTAGGCTTGGCCGCGGCCCTGATACACGACCCGGATGTTTTGATATTGGACGAACCTACCACCGGACTCGATCCCAACCAACTATTGGAAATTAGAAAACTGATCCGTGCTATCGGAAAGGAAAAAACCATTTTACTTTCTACCCATATCATGAAAGAGGTCGAAGCCGTCTGCGATCGGGTGTTGATCATCAACAAGGGAACCTTGGTGGCCGATAAAAAATTATCGGACCTTCGGGAAGCGGAAGAACAGCTAATCGAGGTGGAGTTCGATTACCGTGTCGAGGAAGCTTTTTTGAATCAATTACCCCATGTTAGCCATGTTAAAAATGTGAGTGGTTTTGTGTATGAAATTACGTTTAGCACAGCCACCGATATGCGACCTGCAGTATTTGATTTTGCCCATGACAACCAATTAAAAACGCTACAACTAAGCCGGAAGAACAAGAATTTGGAGAGTTTGTTCACGGAATTGACAACTTAGTGGTTCAAGACGCAAGGTTCAAAGTTCAAGGTGTCGGGCGGTGGTGTTTGATGTTTGTGTTTGGGTTTGAAAGAGTGAGCAGTTCGGCAGTCGCAGTAGGCAGTTCGGGGTTCAAGGCTTAAAGTTCAAGGTATCGGGCGGTGGTGTTTGATATTTGTGTTTGCCAAGTAGGCAGTTCCCAGTCGCAGTAGGCAGTTCGGGATTCAAGGCTTAAAGTTCAAGGTGTCGGGCGGTGGTGGTGTTTGATGTTTGTGTTTGGGTTTGGGTTTGAAAGAGTGAGCAGTTCGCAGTCGCAGTAGGCAGTTCGGGATTCAAGGTTTAAAGTTCAAGGTGTCGGGCGTTGGTGGTGTTTAGTGTTTGTGTTTGCCTAGTGGGCAGTATGAACCTGTTCTAACCATCGGGAACCTTGGACATCATTTTTCGTTCTTCGGGCTTCCGTCTTCCTGTTTCCGTTTATTCGTATTTGCGTTTGCGTTTGTATTTGTGTTTGCACTTGTATTTGAACTTGAACTTGACACTTGCACTTGAACTTCCTCGGGTAAACAGTTTACGGTGGCAGTGGGCAGTATGGCTCCGTTCTAACCATTAGGAACTTTAGCCATCACTTTTTGTTCTTCGGGCTTCCGTCTTCCTGCTTCCGTTTATTCGTACTTGCGTTTGCGTTTGTATTTGTGTTTGCACTTGTATTTGACCCTTGAACTT
>CANLQD010000009.1 GCA_947493175.1 uncultured Flavobacteriaceae bacterium
CGGCATCGGCATCGCCGTTCTCCGCATGGGCCTTCACCGTCCTGAAGAGTTGCTTGGCCTGTTTCTGGTCCGGGGCAAGTTCAAGGACGATGGCCTCGACCTGCGGGGAAATTTCCTTGAAATAGTCTTGCGGTGCCTGTGCCCATAGGGGAGGCAAGAAGAGGACCATCGACAATACGGATAGTACTAGTGTTCTCATATGTATTGGGTTTTTAAAGATTTGAACATGCTTAAGAAATACACATCAATAATATAGATTATTTTCTATACAAGCAATGATTTTGTAGACTATTTTCATTTTTTTAGATTGGTTTTTACTTACAGCTATTGAAAACATTAACCGTCATAAGCATCATTCCTTATGAATACAAGTACGATTACCACAAGCAAAAAGGATATGCCAATTTTACCGAAGTAATAACTTAATTAATTAATAATGAGTTAATTAAAATAATTTAAATCACAACCGACACATGGTGGTTCACATAGATGTTCTCTAAGGTGATGTAGCCAAGAAAAAGGTTTGTTGTATCTTTAGTACAGATAAAGTGGATGTATCGACTAATTTCTATTATTTCGGAGGAGATGTCATGTTAAAAACTATCGACCGTTTAATGCAGTTTATCAAATACGCGGGTTTAAGTGCCCGACAGTTTGACATTTCCATTGGGGCAAGCAACGGGTATACCTTGCGAATGCAAAAAAACAATGCCTCTATTGGCAGCGATGTCATTGAAACGATCGTAAAAACATACCCCCAATTGAACCTGGTTTGGTTGATTACCGGTGAAGGGGAAATGTTAAAACAGGCTGAGGAGGAATTGATCCTAGATTTTGACGACCTACCCCCCTCCAAAAAGAACGAAATAGAACAACTGATCGAACAAAAGATCAAGGAACGGCAACAAGAAGAGTTGCAACGACTTTTAAAGGAGGTGACGGAGGAGATTGGGAAAATTAAACCAAATAAGAATACCGACTAGTTTTCTTTTCTGACCTTTCTTTCTAATTCTTCACGCAAACTAATTAGCTTTTCAAGTTGCTCCTCGAGATTTGCTTCTGTTGTTTTGCTTTTTAAAAACTTTAGTTTTTCGCCTGTCAAAATTGGGGATAACTCATTTTCCATAGCCTCCGAAATTATTTCATCGGTTTGTTGAGACACTATTTGATATAAATCAAGTGCTTCATGCGTATACTTCATTGTTCTACTAATTATATATAGCAAAAGAATCAAGAAAAGAAGATAAGGCAAAGAAGATAAGTACTCATAATGATCCACCGTATCGTTTTCAGGCTGAAACGCTTGCCAAAGTTGATAAGCATAAAGTACTATAGGACTCAAAATAGAAAACTTCCACCAAAAAGGGCAGGTAACAAACCATATACAAAGCGGTATTAACACACATAGTTTAACACTCATATACCAAATCAAAGTATGTACGTCTGGGAAACCATAACTCTTAAGATAGAAAAGGCCCAAATCGATTTTCATTACTCCCTCCGGTATTAGTAAATAAAGAAAGTACATAATAAATATTATAACCAGTAAAAAAAACACTACCCTTTCTGTTGATTGCTTAACGACACTTCGGTGGTAAGAGGGAACACTCGCTCCATATTCACTTTCCAAAACTTTTTTTAGGTGTAGAAGTTTTTTCAACTTGTGATATGATTTTGTATCAAAAACCTCTTTAATCCACACTTGCCTAATCTTTTGTAAAAGTTTAGCTCTCCCCATCTTCAATTTTACAAAGGGTAGAGACCTAGATTGGAATTTATTTTCCATTTTACGACGTATTACCATCAAAAAAGCGAGCAATCCTACAGCTATCAAAATACGCCAAAAATAGGCAAGAGGTTTTAAAAAGATGGGATCAAAAAGAGCATTTGCAAAAGGAAAAACTGCCAATAGAACAACTTCGGACCTTCGAAAACTATTATTGAAAAACCATATGGAAAATAGTACTATTGGTATTATCCTAACAAAAACCGACCAAACGAATGCGCTGTCATTATGATACTTATGGACAAAAGCGTGGCCAAATAAGTCGAATCTCAGGTTATTTGACTCATTATCAAATAAAAGATGTAGTGATAGCACAAAGGGAATTACTACAATAATAATTGCCAACAACACATCGTGCTTATATCTTGTTTTCCATTGCTCGGACAAATCCTTCTTCATTAAAACAAATAATTAAAATCCTAAACTCATCAAGGAAGGCGTTTATATTCTAGTTTCACATCTTTTGATTTCGCTTTAATCTCATTTAAGATTTGCCCCCTTATCGCTAGGAGATATATATAATAGTCATCATTTCGAAGACCCTTATTTTCAATCTCATAAGTCTCCTTCACTCTTTTTAATTCAAAAGCAGCAACATTATTGGAACCCTTAGTCCACAAAAGCATGTACATTTGTTAGCTTCGCTAAAGAAAAGAAAAATACTACGAAATAGAAGTTGAATCAAAACAAAATGCAGAAAATAATCTATAACCAATCGAAAATAGCCGCTATCGCTGCTTCGCTTTTGCAGGAGGCGTCTTCCAAAACACTGTGTTTCTACGGCGACATGGGTGCCGGTAAAACCACCTTGATCAAAGCCATGCTGCTGCAGTTGGGAGCAGAAGATGCAGGAAACAGCCCCACTTTTGGTATTGTAAATGAATACCATTTGCCCAATGGAACCGTATTGGCCTATCATTTTGACTTTTATAGACTGCAAGATGAACTAGAGGCCTTAGACCTCGGTTTGGAAGACTATTTGAACCAAGACCAATGGCTGTTTATCGAATGGCCCGAAAAGATTCCTTCCCTACTTCCAACGGACCATACAAAGGTGTTTTTGGAAGTGATGGACGAAGAGACCCGGGCAATTTGGTGGGACTAGGGCAGTGGGCAGTGGGCAGTAACTCTTAATGTAACTTGTATTTTCCTACTTCTAATTTCGTATTTAGCAATTTAACTCTTCGCCTGTGTTGGATTTGAACTTTTCGGGAGTTCGCAGTGGCGGTGGGCAGTTAGCAGTAGCAGTTAGCAGTAGCAGTTAGCAGTAGCAGTTAGCAGTAGCAGTTAGCAGTAGCAGTAGCAGTAGCAGTAGCAGTAGGCAGTGGTCGAATGGGAAACAATGGGTATTCTATCTTGGGGGAAGTCGACAATGAAAATCAGGTGCTAAATACGAATTACTAGGTACTCAATATGGAATACGTACTCATTACTACAAACCAGACACCAAATACCCGACACACCTGCTTTTCGCTCTGTGTATTCTATCGTTAACGGCGCTTAAAAGCGCAAGCTGCTTTCCCACAGTTATCCATGAGAAAATTTCGGTTTTAAATCTGGGACGATTTATCTATCACCAAAATTCGTTGGATTTTCAGCCTACATCCCGCTCGCAAGCTAATTTGTAGTTTGGATGATACCCTAAAGCGTACAATTTCAATCTTTTTTGTGAAAAATAGAATCTATATCAAAAAACTGGGTTTTTGTTCTAACCATTACTAATGGATTATTGAACGCGTTCCTAACGGATCATTCTTGCTTTGTTTTATTCCGACATCTTACACTTTACACTTTATTGCAAAATAATAGCTTAATAAAACATATTTTGTAAGTATTACATTCCAAATAAAAAAGACTAGTAAACGCTCCTCCCAAATTTTTATTGCAAAATTGTTGTTAATTCCTTCATTTTTCGATGAAGTGTCGCTTTTTTCCGTCAAAAAGCTATATTTTAACGTTTATTCGCTTGGTCAGAAGTGTATATTTCCTACTTTTACAACAACACTTTAACAAATTTCTAACTAAAAACCCCGATGAAAATGAAAAAATTTGTATTTGGATTATTGGCATGTGTGACCCTTTTAGCTGTTTCTTGTGAGCCTAGTAATACTGCAGAAGAAGATGGGCTGTATGAGACTCAAAGTATTGACAGAACCATTGATAAGAAAAATATCCGGAGTTAACGTCTAATATTAGTCTTTAGAACAATTCATATTTAAGCAGTGCTTCAACAGTACTGCTTTTTTGTATAATAAAATTCGATTTTTGCAGTTACATTAATATGAACACCAAAAAAAAGATACGAAAAAAGCTAATTATTGAGGGGCTTTTTGCCCTGATTATTGCTATATCTCCGTTGATTTTTTATGCTTACAAGTATATCCCAATAAATTCAGAAAACACTTGGAATTTTCTTGGAATTACCTTTACGAATAATGGTTATCAGGATATTACCGTTGCTTTTTATTTTTATCTTAGCAAGTTAATACCTCTTTCTTTATTAATGATATGGTTTATTACATGTAAAAGATGGTGGTATCATGCCATATTGATTCCAGTAGCGATGTATTCTTTTCAATTATACAACGTATTTAGCGAAGACGCAGAAAAAATAGATGAGAATGAGTTATTTTATCTTCTTATAGTCTGCATGGTGGTTATTCCGATAGTTTATTTTGTCCGTATTAAACTTTATGACAAATATGTTCATGGTATTGATTTGGAGGCTATGGAGGCAGAATTAAAGTCCTTAAAAGACAAACAGGTCGCAAATACAGCAAAGGAAAAAAAATCAAACGAAGAAATTCCTTATGACTCCAAAAAATACCATACCCTTACTGAAAAAATAGAGCATGGGCTTTCTACCCAAAACATTGAACGGCAGTTTAAAAAACTACAACACAGTATGCGGAGTTTTCTTCATCTGTAGCTGGTTGTTTGGCTCATCTGCTGTTTGTTACTCTTTCTTACGTTTAGGCGTTTACAGGTTTCATACTTTCACCTTTCGCCAGCGTTGGGTTTGAACTTGAACTTGACTCTTGCACTTGAACTTTTCGGGAGTTGGCAGTGGCGGTTCTCAGTGGCAGTGGGCAGTGGCAGTTGGCAGTAACTCTTAATGTAACTTGTGTTTTCGTATTTCTAATTTCATATTTCGTACTTTCACCTTTCGCCAGCGTTGGGTTTGAACTTGACTCTTGCGCTTGAACTTTTCGGGAGTTGGCAGTGGCGGTTCGCAGTTGCAGTTCTCAGTAGCAGTTCGCAGTTCGCGGTGGCTCCTAATGCAACCTGTCTCTTTTCGTATTTCGTACTTTCGCCTTTCACCCGTATTTAAACTTGGCTCTTGCGCTTGAACTTTTCAGGAAAGTATATAGTCTCTTTGTACCTGTCTCTCGCACATGCGTGAAAATGACTAAAATACCTGTCCGTTTGCAGGAACTTACGTCCATAATAACCGCCCGAACGATATTAATGCCTTTATAACAGTATGGAATCAGAGTTTTATACGCAATTCACCACTTGCCGTTCTGTACATATCACCGGTTGCAAGACCTAGACCAGCAGCGGCGGTATCATCGGCGGCAACGGGTAAGCCCGAAAAGTTGACATCGGCCGCATTGATTTTTCCGGTGACGACCAGTTTACCATTGATGGTCAGCTCATCCGTGGCAAAATCCCCTTTAATCAACGGATCATCGGTGCTACTGTTATCGATATAGAGCTGGTCGCTCCCGGTCTCGTTGTACCCTGCCCGATAGCCCAGCATCACATTGCCGCTCCCCAATACCTCGCCACCCGCAAGTACGCCAAGGGTCGTATTCCGGTTCCCCGAGACGTTGTTGCCCAGGGCGAACTTGCCCACGGCCGTGTTCTCCCCGCCGTCGATGTTCAGGTTCAGGGCCCGGTAGCCCAATGCGGTATTCTCGGAACCTGTCTCGCTGTCCACCATGGTCCCCCGACCGATGGCCACGTTCTGCACGCCCGTGGTATTGGCGTTCAGACTGCCGCGGCCCACCGCCGTATTCTCGTCGCCCGTGGTGGTCTTGTTCATGGCGCCCGTACCCACAGCGGTATTGTTGCTGGCGGTCGTACCCAGGTTCAAGGTTCCCGCCCCTATCGCGGTATTGTCGTTGCCCGTGGTGTTGGTATAAAGTGCGCCGGACCCCAGACCTACGTTCTGTGTTCCGCTGGTGTTGGACCGTAGCGCAAGGTGCCCGACGGCCGTATTGTCGTTGGCGGTATTGCTCAATAGCGCCTGATACCCGATCGCCGTGTTCTCCGAACCGCCGTTGGCCGTGCCCATGGCGTAAGACCCAAGTGCGGTGTTCTCGTCGCCGCTCGCGCTAAGGGCCAAACCCTGAAAGCCCAGGGCCGTATTGTCCGACCCCGAGGTATTGGTGAACATCGCCAGCCTGCCCACGCCCAGGTTGCGGCGTACCACGGACTGATCGTCGTTCTCACCGGCCTGTTCGCCGATGTAAACGGAGTTGCTGGCATTGGTGAACTCCAGCTGCCCCTGGGTGGTGAGGCGCAAGCGCTCGGCATCGTTCGTGCGGAGCACCAGGTCCCGGGCGTCGGTAGTGCCCACGAAATCGGCGCTCGGGTCGGTGCCCGAATTGCCCGTAAGGCTCCAAGAACTTCCCGCCGCAGCCCCTGCATCTTGCCAGGAGGCATTGCCATCGGCATCGCTGGTCAGTACTTTACCTACTGCCTGATTCCCGTCTACCAGTTTGAAATAATTCCCGGAAGTGTCTCCGGTCTGTATGGTAAGTCCGCCATTGAAGGTCAGCGCATCCGTGGCAAAATCCCCTTTGATCAAAGGGTTATCGGTACTACTGTTATCGATATAGAGCTGATCGCTCCCGGTCTCGTTGTACCCCGCCCGATAGCCCAGCATCACATTGCCGCTTCCCAATACCTCGCCACCCGCAAGTACGCCAAGGGTCGTATTCCGGTTCCCCGAGACGTTGTTGCCCAGGGCGAACTTGCCCACGGCCGTGTTCTCCCCGCCGTCGATGTTCAGGTTCAGGGCCCGGTAGCCCAATGCGGTATTCTCGGAACCTGTCTCGCTGTCCACCATGGTCCCCCGGCCGATGGCCACGTTCTGCACGCCCGTGGTATTGGCGTTCAGACTGCCGCGGCCCACCGCCGTATTCTCGTCGCCCGTGGTGGTCTTGTTCATGGCGCCCGTACCCACGGCGGTATTGTTGCTGGCGGTCGTACCCAGGTTCAAGGTTCCCGCCCCTATCGCGGTATTGTCGTTGCCCGTGGTGTTGGTATAAAGTGCGCCGGACCCCAGACCTACGTTCTGTGTTCCGCTGGTGTTGGACCGTAATGAAAGGTGCCCGACGGCCGTATTATCGTTGGCGGTATTGCTCAATAGCGCCTGATACCCGATCGCCGTGTTCTCCGAACCGCCGTTGGCCGTCCCCATGGCGTAAGACCCCAGTGCGGTGTTCTCGTCGCCGCTCGCGCTAAGGGCCAAACCTTGAAAGCCCAGGGCCGTATTGTCCGACCCCGAGGTATTGGTGAACATCGCCAGCCTGCCCACGCCCAGGTTGCGGCGTACCACGGACTGATCGTCGTTCTCACCGGCCTGTTCGCCGATGTAAACGGAGTTGCTGGCATTGGTGAACTCCAGCTGCCCCTGGGTGGTGAGGCGCAAGCGCTCGGCATCGTTCGTGCGGAACACCAGGTCCCGGGCGTCGGTAGTGCCCACGAAATCGGTGCTCGGGTCAGTGCCAGAATTGCCCGTAAGGCCCCATGCATTATTCGATAGATACGGATTGATATCAATGACGGTAGCTACATTTTCCTCATTGGTATAGGTCCATGTGCCATTATTATTGTTCGCGATATTGGTGGTGGTCTGCGTATGCAAATAGGGGGTGATGTCCAAGATGCTCGATGTATTTACTTCATTCGTGTAAGTCCAAGTACCATTACTGTTATCGGTAAGCGTGGTGGTTGTCTCCGTTAAGGAAGGCGCGTCTTCCCAGGTACCATTTCCGTCGGCATCACTGGTAAGTATTTTGCCTACGGCTTGATTACCATCATCAATACGGATCAAGTTCAATGGTGCTCCCTGGGTTATGAAGAGATTGTCGAGATATACGGCTTGATCGGCATATTCATAGGCATCGAATCGTAAGGTATAATTTCCCATGGCTAAGGTTTCATTGACCGAGCCCGAGGTAGCCCCTGTGGGATATATCTCTACTACCGTATCTGGATTGAAAATGTCGGTCGCATCGATGATCTGTATTCTTAGATAGCCGGGTATCGTAAAATCAGTACCATCAAATAGCCAATCAAAATTAACCGTACCACTAGGCTGTGTAATTGAAAAAGTAATGGTTCTGGAATCTACGCCCGCCGGTGAAAATTGCCCCACTTTAGCACCGAAGGGTGGCTGGTTCACGACCGTCCAATTGCCCACTGGGGCACTCGATGTGGCTCCCAAAGCATAACTTTCGAAATCTTCCTGTAGCACGGTCGAGGCAGAAGATATGCCTCTAAGGTGTAGCTTGGCCTCGGGCGTATTGGTACCGATACCAACATCGCCATTATAATGTAAATAGGGCGAAGTGTTGGTTGCGGGACCCAAGGAAGGGGTTCTCCATGGCTCTGCGTCTATCACAGATACCGTTGTACTATTGTTGTCCTCATCTTGATAGGTTATGGCATCCCCGGTGCCGTTCAAAGTCAAGGCCGTAAGCGTTTCGTTCTCCGGGAGGTCTTGCCAGCTGGCATTTCCCATCGCATCACTGGTTAGTATTTTCCCTTGTGCTTCAGTACCATCCTCTAATCGAAACACGGTATTCGATGCTACAGCTAATGGGGCAATGGCAAAATTATCAAACGTTATGGTCACGGTTTCACCGGCTGCAACGCTATAAACGTCCAAATCGATATATAGTGTATTTACACCTGGATCTAATGTAAAGTTGATGGTTCCACCCGTACTATTGGTGCCATCGGTATACTCTCCAAGAAATTCATCTGGACTAAAATTATCATAACCATATAGCTCTACTTCACTATAACCGGTAGCTGGTAAATTAATAGCCCAGTCCAAACTCAGGGTTGCACCCCCGGCAGGAATACTCACTGCCAAGCTTATGGCATCGGATTCATCGGTTGTATAGGTTCTTACCAAACCTTGACCGCTGCCCACAGTACCAATTACTGGTGCGGTTCCATATTCTAAGGAAAAAGGGGCAGGCATAGGATTTCCTAATGCGTAGGATTCAAAATCTTCTTCAAAAATAGGAGGGGTAGCTGGTGCACTTGCCTTTATATGAAAGGGCACAGAAGGGCTGTTGGTGCCAATGCCCACGTTTCCATTGGGATAATGGAGTACCGTAGATGTAGGGTCTGCAGCACTACCATCCGGGTTTTGCCACGGACTTTCCTTTAAAAGGGCGCTAAGGTCTACATTGGTTGTGTTCCCATCTTCCAAAGTGATACTTAGTTGATGGTTGGTATCATCTAGACTAAAATCAGTTACCGTTTGGTCGTCCGTATCGGTATCGTCCAACAGGGCGCTTACATCTACAGTGGCCGTGTTCCCGTCCTCCAGGGTAATGCTGAGCTCCTCGTTGGTGGCATCATAGCTGAAGTCCGTCACCGTTTGATCGT
Source organism: uncultured Flavobacteriaceae bacterium (assembly GCA_947493175.1). GTDB lineage: Bacteria > Bacteroidota > Bacteroidia > Flavobacteriales > Flavobacteriaceae > Pelagihabitans. Next base: position 9,425 of record CANLQD010000009.1, read on the forward strand.
CCGTATCCGTATTGTCCAAAAGGGCACTCACACCGACCGTTGCGGTATTGCCGTCCTCTAACGTAATACTGAGTTCCTCGTTGGTAGCGTCATAGCTGAAATCGGTGACAGTCTGATCGTCGGTATCCGTGTCGTCCAACAGGGCGCTTACATCTACCGTGGCCGTGTTCCCGTCCTCCAGGGTAATGCTGAGCTCCTCGTTGGTGGCATCATAGCTGAAGTCCGTCACCGTTTGATCGTCGGTATCCGTATTATCCAAAAGGGCACTCACACCGACCGTTGCGGTATTGCCGTCCTCTAACGTAATACTGAGTTCCTCGTTGGTAGCGTCATAGCTGAAATCGGTGATGGTCTGATCGTCAGTATCCGTGAAGCTGTTGTTCAGTACGCTAAGGTCTACCGTCGCCGTATTGCCGTCTTCAAGGGTAATGGCCAGTTCGTTGTTCGTGTCATCGAAATCGAAGGCCGTTATCGTTTGATCGTCCGTATCGGTATCGTCCAACAGAGCGCTTACACCGACCGTTGCGGTATTCCCATCCTCTAACGTAATACTGAGTTCCTCATTGGAGGCATCATAACTGAAATCGGTGATGGTCTGGTCATCGGTATCCGTAAAGCTATTGTTCAGTACGCTAAGGTCTACCGTCGCCGTATTGCCGTCTTCAAGGGTAATGGCCAGTTGGTTGTTCGTATTATTGAAATCGAAGGCCGTTATCGTTTGGTCGTCCGTGTCAATACCTGTGGCCATACTGGTCACATCTACTGTAGTAGGGGTATTATTCTCATCATAATAGGTAATGGTGCCATCAAGATTGTCGACCAATCGGGTAACGGTTTCCGAAATTGCGCTACCGCCTATGAAGGATTGCCAGAAGGTACCCGACCAATAATAAAATCCTGGTACCACATCGGAAACAGTGGCCGTGTTGTATACCAAAAGGCTTTCAACATTTCCGGTGGTAATAGTCGTTGCATCCAACGTACCGGTCAAAGACACTCTGGGTATGAGTATCCCTTTATCGCCGGAAGTTGCAAAAATATCGAGTTGTGCCGAAGGGTTAGGCGTTTCTGTCCCTATCCCGACCTGTGCGGTTGACACAAGGCAAAAAAACAATGTAAACAAGGTAGCAATGGTTTTCATGGTATGGTATTAACATTAAAAAAATCGGGGTGACCGAATCTTTAAAGGGTCTTTAAATAAATCGTATCGAATAAAAAATTCATGAGATCCTTGATTATAATTGGCCAGATTATTGACGCCGGCATCATAGGCATATCCTAAAAAGAAATTCCTATTGATCTGAAAACCGGCCATGGCGTTGACAGATGCTTCCAGCCGATACGAAATCCCAAGGGTAATCTTTTCGTCCATCAGCACATTTGCCGAAATATCGACACCGACAGGTGCCCCCGACACGTATTTTGACAGCAAGGTAGGCTTAAGCTTAAGCTGATCGTTCAAATCAAATACATAGCCCGCAATCAGATAAAAATGCGGTCTTTTTTTGGCCACGGAAACCTGAACATCATCATAAAAATTAGTGGCCAACAGGTTTGGTGTAGATATACCCAGATACCATTTAGGTTTGTAGAGGTATATACCGGTTCCGATTACCGGGGACAGTTTGTTATCCACATTTTCAACAAAATCATCATCATCCGGGTCTAGGATATTCAAAACGGTATAGTCGATATTGAACATATCGGCCCCTATTTTTATTCCGAAAGCAAGGTTGAAATCGTTTTTGCCGTTAATAGTATAGGAAACATCCGAAACAAGTCGTTGATTCTGTACCGGACCCGCTTGATCTGAAAGAATGGTAAACCCCAAACCGAGATGCTCTTTTCTCAAAGGCTTATCGACCGAAAGCGTAAAATTTCGGGGAGCTCCCTCTAACGAGATCCATTGGGCTTTGTAGAGGCTATTGATGGTTATGAACTGTCTTGAGCCTGCATAAGCAGGGTTTACGCTGATGGTATTATACATATATTGGGTATACTGGGCTTCTTGTTGTGCGATGACCGATAGTGTAAAAAGCCATAGTACAACAGTTAGAAAAACAGCTAGGTTTGGTCTGGAAAGTAACATGCTATTGGTTCGTATTTAGGTATAGATATCCCGTTTTTTTTCGGGTAACGGACTTCGTTGTATCGGTTGTCTCTTCGAAGGTGAGCACGTAGTAGTAGGTTCCCGAAGGAAGCAAGTTCGAAGCATTCACGGTAAGGCTTGATTCCGAATAGCCCCTGAATACATTCCCATGGCTATCGTAATCAGTGGTTTCAAATACTTTTATACCATCGCGATTGTATACCTGTACCGTATTGTTCGGATATGCATTGATGCCATCGATAAAGAAAAAATCATTTTTACCATCGTCATCTGTACTTATGGCGTTGTATATCTTAAGGTCTACCGTCTCTTCGGCAGATGCTACGATGGCCAAGGCAAATACACCATACCCCGAAAGCACTGTAGGGGTAGTAACCTTATTTTGCAACGGATCTACTACCCCACCCTCATTTACCCATTTGTCTAGACGGGTATCCCATCTTACAATCTGAAGGTTGTCTTTATCTGCGTTCAATACATTCGGTGAACTGGTATCGGACGACCAAAAAAGACTTAAAATGGTCTCATCACTATCGTTCATTTTCTGAAGCGTCCAGTATTCTCGGTCGTCAATGAACAAAATAGCAGTTTCTTTCTGTTCATGTGGGTAGGTAAGTGCCGAGTTTTCGTGATAATAAATTGCCTCGAAACCCCGATTATCCGTGCTGCCGACCTCGATGCCTGCACCCGCATAATACCCTTGGTCACCGATGGGGAAGATAAAGTTTTGATCGCCCTTTTTTGCAACCCATCCTTCTACATGACTTATGTTATGCGCTTCAGAGCTCCTTGCATCGGCTTCAAAACTTAGCAAACCCAAACTTGGATGTACCTTGAGAATACCTTCCAAAAAAGAAAACTCCCCAAAAACTTCCATTGCGCCATCCAATGCTATGGAAATACCGGGAGTGGTATTCTCTAAAATTGCATTGTACAACGAAATGGGAACGTCGCCACTAATTCTTTGCAAACCTTCACCGCGAAAAGAAACGGTACCCCGTTTACCTGAAAAAGTAAAGATCCCATCGTTTACAAGGTCTTTTTTTAGAACTATTCGCCCGTTGTTGGTAAGTGTTGCGGTAGGGCTGTTTATAAGAATTTCAGGAACGAAAACAACGGCACCCTCGGTACTAAAGAGGGTTCCGTTATTAACAAAAGACTGTGCACGGCAATTAGGTATATTTAGGGTATACCACAGCACTAATAGATATGAACTGACCTTTGGTACTAAATGAATGTACATTAACAGTGTTTAGTAGGTTGACGTTTATGGTCATTTTCATATCCTTTTAGAAAACAGCACCTTACTTTTGGGGGAACGCCCTTTTAACATATAGCATCAAGGACTAAAAAAAGGTGTTTTCTATGTTCAAAATCAAAAGTAGCCTTATACCCTTTACCGAACCAACGCAATTGATTATTTGGCTTAAGGCGGGAATTATTTGGATCATATTTTTGTAGTATCCATTTTTTTATTAAAAAAACTGCTACGACAACCAAATCTACCACTTGCTCATATGTCACATTTTTGTCAACGACCGGTTTTAAACAATGGGCGGGTATCGTAGAAGTCTACCAAACATAAAAAGCGCGCTAACAGTCGGGTATAGAAAAGAGTAGATAGGTCTCCAGAAAGCCCGTTCATAACCGATGACGGGCTACCCCCTTCTTATTTTTTCGGAATTGATTTAAAACCCAAGCGTGTGGCAGCTTGTGGGGGCATTCGAAACCAGTCATACTTTGTACATTTTCCGCAAATGTTTTGTCGAAGGGGATTTCATTAATTTGTTGTAAATTTATCGGTACTAATTATTTAAGCGCCTAATGTTGCATCCAAACCCTTTTGTTATATATTCAATGACGTTGACAAAGGCTTATGGAGCTTCGCTTCAGCCCGCTCCAGATGGTACGTCTTTTAATTCTTTGACAACAAAATAGGATAAATAAGTCGCTTTCTTATGCCGAGTTCAGCAGAAACATTGGAATATATTATCGTAACTGGTACTAACTTTGTATGAACCAACCCAGCTCGCCTTTTAGCAAACAACAGTTGCTACCCCAGGAAGAAACCCTTGAAGTGCTTAAACAGAAAAGGGAGCTTTTTATAGGTATTCCGAAGGAAAATCAATATCAAGAACAACGGGTTTGTCTCACTCCGGATGCCGTAAATGCCATTACCGCCCATGGACATCGAGTCTTGATCGAATCGGGCGCGGGAGAAGGCTCGCATTTTTCCGATACCGATTACACCAATGCCGGTGGGGAGGTCACCCGGGATACCAAAAAAGTATTCGGTTGCCCCCTGCTCTTGAAAGTAGAACCCCCTACCCTAGCTGAAATCGAGATGATGCATCCGCAGGCGACCATTATTTCGGCCCTTCAGATCAAAACACAGGACAAACAATATTTTGAGCATCTGGCCAAAAAACGCATTACCGCCATTGCCTTTGAATACATTAAGGACGATGATGGCAAATACCCCGCTGTACGATCGCTCAGCGAAATTGCCGGAATTTCCTCCGTATTGATCGCCTCGGAACTACTGGCCGCCACCAACGATGGGAATGGACTCATGTTCGGAAACATTAGCGGCGTACCTCCGGTCGAAGTGGTCATCATAGGTGCCGGAACGGTCGGCGAGTTTGCGGCGCGCTCCGCTATCGGACTTGGGGCCAATGTGAAGATTTTCGACAACTCGCTTACTAAACTACGTAAGATACAATCGAACCTTCGGCAAACGGTCTATACATCTACCATTCAACCCAAGAACCTATTAAAAGCATTAAAACGTTGTGATGTTGCTATTGGAGCGGTTCGGGGAACTGACCGCGCCCCTGTAGTCGTCAACGCTACCATGGTCGAGCATATGAAAAAAGGGGCGGTAGTCATCGATGTTAGCATCGATATGGGCGGTTGTTTCGAAACCAGTGAGGTAACAACCCATAACAAGCCTACTTTCGAAAAATACGGTGTTATTCATTATGGTGTGCCGAATATTCCTTCGCGCTACCCAAAAACGGCCACGGTATCGATCAGTAACATTTTTACGCCTTACCTGCTAAAACTGGGTGAGGAAGGTGGCTTGGAAAATTCCCTTCGATTCGATAAGGGCCTCCGCAATGGTCTCTATATGTATCATGGCATTTTAACCAACAAGTCGGTCGGTGAATGGTTCGATCTGCAATACAGTGATATTAACTTCCTGATTTTTTAATATGGATTTCCTTAAACGCCTGGGGTTTTATCTGGTGGGCCTCTCCATTGGCATTGTATTCTTGATGGTATTCTTTAAAAAGAAATCCGATGAGACCGGGGTATCGTTTTGCTACCTGCCCAACTGTAGGACGCTAAAGGATATTCGCTCCAAGCAGCTCTCCTACTCCGACGAAATCAATACTATGCTCCTTAATAAATCTTTGGATTCCACGGATATCAATGGTTTTCTATGGGATGGAGAGGTCGATTTCGGGAACAGCGATACCAAATCGGCACCCTGTAAGACTTATTTGATCGAAGGGGAATTAAAGGAAAAACCTGCGGTGTTGACCGTAAGGAATTGCAGGTCAAAAGCGGTAATCGAACGCATTTCCTTAGAAAATTAAGATTAGCATGTCGGGAGACGGGACCGCTTCGATACTTCGGCAAAGCTCAAGGTGACAATGAGCGTTCCTAGTCGGTCCTTTGCCAAATCAATGATATATTGTCAGTCCGAGCCTGGCGAGAACCCGACTGCCCAGTGAAAGGCGCTTCGGCACTTCGCAAAGCTCAACACAGGCTCAGCACGACATTTAGCGTTCCTAATTTGCCGGTTTGCCAAATCAAACCTATACTGTCAGTCCGAGCCTGTCGAGGACCCAACTGCCCAGTGAAAGGCGCTTCGACGCTTCGACAAGCTCAGTGAGACAATGAGTGTTCCTGATTTGCCGGTTTGCCAAATCAAACCTATACTGTCAGTCCGAGCTTGTCAAGGACTCGCCTCTACTCTCCGGATGCCCATGCTCTGTATAGTTTTTGGAAAATTTCACCAAATCATCCCATTTTTCCTCAATCAACGCTGACTTTTTGCGATGTGACCATCCCTTGATTTGTTTTTCAAGCTTTATGGCCTCCTTGGAATCAGTGCACTGCAAATACCATTTCAAGATAATCGGTCTTCTTGCATAGGTGTAGGCGTCTTTTTGATGGCCAGATGTGTGCTGCACAAATCTTCTCTCCAAGTCGTTCGTCATACCGGTGTAGAAGGTACCATCCGAACATCGTAAAATATACACGTAATAAAATTTCATGTCCCAATTTAAGAAATGATTAAAAACGAATGAATTTCAACAGGTTGGTTTTGTCAGGAGTATTATAGAAAGTGCCTCGGCGGGCCTTAAAAAAAGGCCTATCATGAGGTATAGCATTTCTTATTTACTCCCTCATTTGGATACTACATTGTCAGTCCGAATCCCTAAACTTTGTCCGTGACAGGCCAGGACCTGACTGCTAAGTAAGGGCGCTTCGACAAGCTCAGCGAGACAATGAGTGTTCCTAGTCGGTCCTTTGCCAAATCAACCCTATACTGTCAGTCCGAGCCTGTCGAGGACCCGACTGCCCAGTGAAAAGCGCTTCGACGCTTCGACAAGCTCAGCGAGACAATGAGTGTTCCTAGTCGATCCTTTGCCAAATCAACACTATACTGTCAGTCCGAGCCTGTCGAGGACCCGACTACCAGATGAAACGCGCTTCGACACTTCGGCAAAGCTCAGCACAGGCAGACTCAGCGTGACAATGGGTGTTCCTAATTAGTCATAATCCAATCCCAAGTTTTGTCCGTATTGGCCATAATCCTACACTTAAATCGACAAGTCTGTGGTTTCATGCTGCCCACTGCCACTGCTACCGTTTACTGCGCACTATAAACCGACACCCCAGATTTTCCGACGTTTACGCTCCTTCTTCAAAAGGGAAAGTTCCCGTGTGGTTTGTCCGGCGACCGAGGTATTTTCCTCTGCACGCCGAATCAGGTAGGGCATCACATCGCGAACAGGACCAAAGGGAAGGTATTTGGCCACATTAAATCCTTTGGCGGCAAGGTTGAAGGAGATATGGTCGCTCATACCATAGAGCTGTCCGAACCAGATCCGAGGGTCGTTATTTGCCACTTGGTTTGTTTGCATGAGTTCCAGTAACCGATAGGTACTATGCTCGTTGTGTGTACCTGCAAAAATCGAAATCACATCCAAGTGCTGCACCATATATACGACGGCACGGTCGAAGTTGGCATCGCTCTCTTTCTTAGAGGCACAAATAGGGGTAGGATAGCCTTTTCGTTCGGCCCGCTCGTTCTCTTTCTCCATATAGGCGCCACGAACGGCCTTTATGCCAATTTTGAACCCGTCGGATATCGCTTTTTCGTGTAGTTGCTTTAGATAATCCATTCGATCCCAACGATATAGTTGTAAGGTATTGAAGACTACCGCCTTTTTTGTATTGTATTTACGCATCATCCGCTCTACCAGCGCATCGGCCGCATCCTGTATCCAGCTTTCTTCGGCATCAATCAGCAGTGCCACATCTAGGTCATGGGCCTTTTTGCAAGTGGTATCAAAGCGTGCTACAACCCGCTCCCACTCAGCTTCCTCTTTTTTAGTGAGTTTCACTCCTGCCCCGATTTTTTTGAATAGGGCAAAACGGCCATATCCCGTAGGCTTGAACACTGCAAAGGGAATAGCCTCTTTTTCCTTGACAAAATCAAGTACTTTCAAAACCATGGCCAACGTATTGTCTAACGGGTCTTCATCATCCTTGCCTTCCACCGAATAATCCAATACGGAACATACATGCTTGCCCCACATTTTATCGACCACCGGCATGCAATCGGCTTCGTTGACCCCGCCACAAAAGTGATCAAAAACGGTCGCCCGAATGAGGCCGTCTACAGGGAGATGCGCCTTTAACGCGAAATTAGTCATGGCGGTACCGATACGCACCAAGGGCTCGTTCGCGATCATCTTAAAAAGAAAATAGGCCCGTTCCAACTCCGAATCGGTCTTCAAGGAGAAAGCGGTTGAGGTATCTTCAAAAATCCGGTCCATTTGCAGCAAATTTTTTAGATTCCAAATATAAACACCCTAAAAATATTCCTGTCTATAAAAATTAGGTTTATTTTGCAGGCAGTCCGACACCACTAATATGCTCGGGAAAGAACTTTTTTCATGATAGAATCGATTACCACCCCGACCTACGCCATACATTTCAATGAGAATGCTTATGCCGCTTTGAACGGTTATTTAGAACAAGCCAATCATTCCAAAATCTTTATTCTGGTAGACGAAAACACCCATGAAAACTGTCTTCCAAAATTTATGGCACAGTTGACCGGTGAACACGATTTTGAGATTATTGAAATCGAATCGGGAGAGGTACATAAAAATATTCATACCTGCACCCAGGTGTGGGAGGTTTTGTCCGAATTGGGTGCAGACCGTAAGAGCCTATTGATCAATCTAGGGGGTGGCGTGGTCACGGATTTGGGAGGGTTCGTAGCTTCTGCTTACAAAAGAGGCATTGCTTTTATCAATGTACCTACCACCCTTTTAGCGATGGTCGATGCCTCGGTCGGTGGCAAGACCGGAGTGGATCTAGGGGCCTTAAAAAACCAAATCGGGTTTATCAATCAACCAAAAATGGTACTGGTGGTGTCTAATTTTCTAGACACCTTGGAGGAACGGCAGCTCAACAGCGGATTTGCAGAAATGCTGAAACACGGTCTCATTCAAGATAGGGACTATTGGACCCAACTTCGCAATATGCAGTCTTTGATAGGTATAGAGGGATTGATCCGCCATTCGGTCGTTATCAAAAATGAAGTGGTCTTGCAAGACCCTACCGAGCAACACCTGCGGAAAATATTAAATTTTGGCCATACACTGGGTCATGCAGTAGAGTCTTATTTTTTGGAGAGTGAAACACACGAACTGTTACTACATGGCGAAGCGATTACAGTAGGGATGGTACTGGAAGCATGGCTCTCGAACCAGTTAGAGGGGTTGCCGACAGCAGACCTGGAAGACATCAAGGCCACCTTTGTAGGGCGTTACGGAAAAACGCACTTTTCGGAAAGCGATATCGAGGCAATCTTGGCGCTGCTGAAATTCGATAAGAAAAACTCCCATGGCAATATCAACTTCGTATTGCTCAAACAAATCGGTGAGCCCAGCATCGATGTGCAAATCGATAGCCAATTGCTACGAAAAGCATTCGCTTACTACATGCTTTAAGCGCTTCGTATACTAAAATCGATCATTGACAACTCTTTCGGTTCGCCAATTAAAAAAATGGCTAGCTTGGGTATGTATATGAGTTTAAGGAAATATTGATAGACTCCTGTACAAAACGACCAAAGTTCCCGAATAAAACCAAACCACCCTTTAAAAAGGGACTTAACAAACCTACTTATGATACGCAGACTTGTAGACTACAAGAAACTTGACCACCGGTTGGCAGCTTTATTAATAGACACCTACCCCGACGGTTATGGCGACGATGACATCATCGTGTTCAAAAATGCCAGTGGAGAATTTGTCGAAGCCGTTGAGATCAAGACCGAAGATTCTATTTATTTGGTAAAAATCAGCAAAAGCCTTTCGAATTTCATAGCCAATTTTGAGGATACAATTGAACGCGAATTGGATAACAAACAAGAAGCAGTATTGGAAGAAGTAGACTCCAATGACCTTGATTCAGATGCGCGAAGTGAATTTGAACCCGAGGAAGAGGGCGATTTCGACTAAGCTACCATCAGGAAGTACATCTTTGAACCGGAAGCTACCCACATGTAGCACATTGTTTCGCTACCATTACCGCTCGGTTTGGGACTTACTATACTCCAAATCTGCTGTTCCCCGTACCAACAAGTGGGGCGCAACGTTGAGGAGGGGTTTTGTATCTCAACGATCGATCAACACCCACTACAGATATCTTTCCCGGATTATATTTCGATGATGCCGCTGGTGCCCGCAGATTACGAAACCCAATGCCGCCACACTCCATTCGAGTCCGCTGGCGATACCCTTTTGTTCCAGTGTTTTCCGATCTAAATCGGAAAATATAGAAATGCTAGATCGACGAACGACCTTATATTCCTCGATGAGGCTTTCTTTTGATCGACGGTCGGGGTCTATTCCTTGAGCATACACCTCTTGATCAAAACCTGGCAATGCTGTTTTATCGCCACGGGAAAATCGAAAAGCCCTATGCTGAAAAATACGTTCGGCATCAATAATGTGCATTAATACGGCCGCAATGGTCCATTTCCCCTCACCGTACGAATAGGCAAGTTTGTCATCTGGTATACTTTCCAAAAACCTGGGAAAATTTTGTAGTTGCCTTTGCAACATATCGAACAATTCTACTTCACCCAGTAGTTCAATGTAGGTGCGGTAAAAAGGTCTACTTTCGGGAAATTGTAACGCTGACGTCTTCATATCTTTAATTTCTTTTCAGGGAAGTGGATAAAAAAATCCCGAACAGCAAAGTTGTTCAGGATTTTTAATGTGTTCGTTCATTCGAATCAGAGCTCATTAAATATCATATGCATCAATCGCTTCTTATCGTTAATGCTCTCTTCCAGGGAGATCATGGTTTCGGTTCGACTAATGCCTTCAATATCATCTATCTGAAAAATGATGTTCTTGGCATGGTTTGTATCCTTGGCCCTTATTTTACAAAATATATTGAACTTGCCTGTAGTGATGTGTGCGACCGTTACATTGGGAATTTGCTCCAAACGTTCCAATACAAACTTGGTCTGGTGTGTTTTTTCTAGAAAAATGCCCACATACGCTATAAAAGAGTATCCCAACTTTACATAATCCAATGTTAAGGACGACCCTTGGATGATACCTGCATCTTCCATCTTTTTAACCCTCACATGCACGGTACCTGCCGATATAAGCAACTTTTTTGCGATATCGGTAAAGGGTGTTCTGGTATTGTCGATCAACATATCCAGAATTTGGTGGTCAATTTCGTCTAATTTTACTTTTGCCATACTGCGATTATTTTGAGCTAAATTAAAAAATTAAGAAATTATATTTAATAAAACTTCGTTTTTTTTAACAAAAATGTAAAGTATTGATAATTTACGCGCAAAGGCCTGGGTGACTTCACGAGAGCAACGACCAGTAACTTTCCTTTTTTAATAGATTCAAATCGTCGACATCCTCACAATCAAAGGTTACATGACCAAAAACAGTTGATTCTTTTTCCAATGTGCAGAGTTCGGGTTTAAAGTGAATCTTATTGTTTTCCAAGGTCTCTTTGTACTGTATCGCAGCAAACTGACCTTTTAGATAATTTCCCCAGATTCTGTGCGGATTCCGAATGAGCACATCATAAAACTGTTTGCTATTTTCAGGAATCGTAAAATAGTCCTCTATGGCAAAAGAATTTAAACGATCGTTGGCAATCGTGCCCAAGGCATGCAACAAGGCGTCATATATATATTTACGTGTTTTCTCCCGTTCGTAGTCATGGGGGAAATGCCCGGCTTCAAAAAGTACGGTAGGTGTTCCCGCCATTTGAAAAGTATCGCCCACGCAATTGGGGTTGAAGGCATCATCATAACGCCCTACTTGTCCAGGAATCTCCGTTTGAAGCCGTTGATTCATCGCCACGATCAGTTGCATGCCCGCAGAACGATTTTCGGGGATACTACGTTGTTCATCGGCAGCAGGTGCCAAAAAGGAAACTGTAGCGGGTTTTGTGGTAGTCCCAACATTAAATATGGTGCGCTGGTCATGAAGGTTAAAGCAAAAGTCGGGTTTAAAACCTTTGTATACGTTTCTTAAAGTCTTGCTTTCGGGTTGGCTTAGCGTTTGGGCATCTCTATTTAAATCTATCTCGTTTGCATTGACCCGGGTATAGGCTTCGGCACCATCGGGATTAAGCATAGGAATAATCTTCAGCGTACAAGTTGCCAGCAGGTTTGTCGCCATGGCATCGGAAGTCTGCAAAAAACCCAATAGATCTAAAACTGCCTTTGTGGTAGTCGATTCATTGCCGTGCATTTGAGACCACATGAGAACTTTTCGTTTTCCCGATCCAAGGGTAATGGTACGAATCGATTTTCCCAACACCGATTTCCCCACTTCTTCGACCGAAGCGATCGCTGTAATTTTTTGAAAAACGGGTTCAAGATGATTCAGTGCCACATACCTTCCTTTCACGGAAAGCTCTTGAATCTCGCTGTAAGTAATGGAAGGAACCCCCATAGGAAACTTTGTTTAGATTACAAAAGTAACATCTATATAAATTACATTTGTAATATCATTTATTTACAAATGTAATGTGTTTTTGGTGTTCCCCGCCCCCCATTTAAATACATCTGTAAACACTTTTTAATAAAATTATTTTTAGTTGATTTAAAATTCTTATAATCAGACTATAAAATTACTTAACTTTAATAATAAGTATAATTATTTTTGTTCATTGTTAGTTTTGAAAGGGTTTTTAGGAGTATCATTTTTAGTAATTTTGACAAAAGCACGTTACAATGGTAAACACGGCAGATTTTATTGAACGATTGGAACGCTTGCTGGGCTATTACAGTCTATCGGCCTCTGCCTTTGCCGACCGCATACAAGTGCAGCGCTCAAGTATGTCGCACCTCCTTTCGGGCAGGAACAAGCCCAGTCTTGATTTTGTCTTAAAGGTGATCAAAGCTTTCCCCGAGGTAAATCTTTATTGGTTGCTAAATGGCAAGGGAAGTTTTCCTTCTACTCCAAAAAACACTCTCACTAGCCCTACCCCTGCTAGCATATCGAAAAGCAAACAAACGGTTACGACTTCTGCTCCTTCTCCCGAAAAAACCATTGAAAAAATCATCATCTTTTATTCAGACGGAAGTTTTAAATCGTACCATGGGAATTGAGCCCGAAATTCTTTATTTTGCGGGAATGATGCACAGATGTATTTCCTGTTTTTGCCTTATACTATTAGCTGCTTCCTGTTACGCCCCACAGAGAGATTGCAAGGCCTTTACAGACGGAGAATTCTCTTTTACCACGACCGTAGATGGCACGGAGGTGACCACCGTGTTCGTACGCCAAGGAGATCTGGAAATCGATTATTTTGAAGGAAAAGCCGATTCCTCTTCGGTTCGATGGATAAATGATTGTGAATATATTGTTCGAAAGTTACATCCCAAGAACAGAGCCGAGGAACAGGCCGTACACATGAAAATATTGTCCACTACGGATAATTCCTATACATTTGAGTATAACCTTGTGGGGGATTCCAATAAATCCCGAGGAACCGCAGTAAAAACCAACTAAGGCATGTTTGATATCTTCACGAGTCCGGATGCTTGGATCGCACTTCTAACCCTGACTTTCCTAGAAATCGTTCTGGGAATCGACAACATCATTTTTATTTCCATCGCTGCCGGAAAACTTGAAAAGGGACAGCGTAAAAAAGCGACCAATATTGGACTGGTATTGGCCATGGTTATGCGGATCGTACTCCTTTTCGGAATTACTTGGCTTACGGCTGCCAAGAAGCCCTTTTGGGTTTTTGAGACAGACTGGATTTCAGGTGGTGTTAGCTGGCAATCATTGATACTATTTGCGGGCGGACTCTTTTTACTCTACAAGAGCACAAAGGAAATACACGAAAAAGTAGAAGATCGAGGACATGATGAACGCGAGGTGACCAAGTCTCGCGGCAACACGATGAGCAAGGCGATTCTACAGATTACGGTCATTAATATTGTATTTTCCTTTGACTCGATACTAACGGCCATTGGGATGACCAATGGCATATCGCCCAACCCGAATGATGCCTTGGTACTAATGATCGTTGCCGTAGTCATTTCGGTACTAATTATGATGTTGTTCGCCAATCCTGTGGGAGACTTTGTGAATAAGCACCCTTCTATCCAAATTCTCGGGCTTTCCTTTTTAATCCTGATCGGATTTATGTTGGTGGCCGAATCGGCCCATATCGGGCATTTAATCGTCTTTGATCAAGAGGTGGGGGTAGTACCCAAGGGATATCTCTATTTTGCCATTGCTTTTTCGTTGATGGTAGAATTCTTTAATATGCGAATGACGAAGAACAAAGTGGGTAAGAATACCGAGGTATAATATACCTATACCCAAACCTTTTGAAAAGAAACCTATCAAAATCTACTTTACAAAAATGTGGGCAACAGTAAATGACCTCGGGGCAAGCCCACGAGGTATTCGTAGGGAATTCAATTGTAATTTCGACGCAAGCGTCGGATCATTTTAAATCTCGATTATTGAGTCAAATTCAACATCTTAAAATACATGTCACACCTTAAATACAGCGCAACGTTCTTGATCCTTCTTTTGATCTGCGCCCACGCCAATGCCCAAGAAGAACAGGAACCCGAAGCATTGCGCTACCAAGGAATGTGCGTGGGCTCGGAAACCAGGTTCCTCAATTCAAAAATCAACGACAAGCACTACAAACTTTACATAAGCCTTCCTGACGGTTATGAAACACAGAAAAACGAAAAATATCCGGTGTTGTATGCCCTCGACGGACAATATGATTTCGCCTCGATCGTCTCCATTCAAGGTAGCCTAAGATACGACCGCCATTCACCTGAACTTATCATTGTAGGGGTTTCCTATGCTGGGGAAAATCCGGATTACGAGGCATTACGGGCCAATGATATGACCCCCACGGCACTTCCTCAAATAAAAAACAGTGGGGATGCCGAACAGTTTACGGCCGTGTTCCGAAGTGAGATTATACCCTTTATCGACAAGGAGTACCGAACACAAACCGAAAATAGAACGCTAACGGGCACTTCTTTTGCCGGGCTATATACGCACTACGCACTCTTCAAGGCTAACGACCTGTTCCATAATTTCGTAATCTGCAACCCGTCATACTGGTATGATAATGGGTATGCCTTTACCCTTGAAAAAGACTACTCCAAAAGCAATGACAGCTTGAAAGCCAATGTATTTTTGGTAAGCGGCTCCTTAGATTTTACCGTAGATCTGCATCATAAAATGGCTGAACAAATTGCCTCGAGAAAATACAAGGGCCTGCATTTTAAAAGCAGCATTTCGGAAGGATTAGGACATTCGGGTGCCAAAGCTGAAGGATATTCCAAAGGTATGCTGCATAGTTTTAAGATCAGGGATATTGAACTTTCCGAAGCGCAACTTCAAAAATATGTCGGCACCTATCGTTTTGCTCCTGGAAAAGAAATATCCTTGATTCTTCATGAGGGTCGTTTGGCCATAGCACAGTTTGGCAAGCAAACAAACCTTCCCATATACGCCCTTCCCGAAGACGCCTTTTCTTTACAAGGTACTTATAAGATATTTGAATTTAATAAGGATAACGAAGGTACCATAAACGGTTTGACCATTGAATTAGGCGCTGACAACTTGGTAACGCTGGCGAAAGTAGACTGAACCCTATACCTTTGACCATTGACGAAGCCCATAAGGCCCTAAAGATTTTTATTCTTTACACTCTTGAGTTAATTCTCGGTGTTAAAAAACAATATGCCAAAGCATTCGTGGATTAACCCAAATGAGACTGTTTTTATAAGGGAGCACTCCCACTATATTTAGCCAGAAAACCCAATTCGTGCAGATCTGGAACGAAGGAGAAGGGACCATCAAACTTAAAACACTTTAAAAATGAAGTTAGGAAAACCGATATTGCTACTTTCAGCGCTGCTTACGACTGCACTTTGTGTTGAAGCACAAACTATTTATGGAGAATGGAAAACTATTGATGACGAGACCGGAGAAGCAAAATCGATTGTAAAAATCTACGAGGAACAAGGAAAAGTGTATGGAAAAATAGTCTCTCTACTCAAAGAAGAAGATAAAGGTAAGCTTTGCACTAAATGCGAAGGAGATGATAAAAATGAGCCGATCGAAGGTCTTGTCATCATTAAAGACTTGGTCGCAGACGACAACGAATTCGAAGACGGTACCATCTTTGATCCTAAAAAGGGAAAACGATACGATTGTGAGATTTGGCTCGATGAAGATAATCCCGACAAACTAAATGTCCGGGGTTACGTGGGTTTCTTCTATCGAACCCAAGAGTGGTTCCGCAAATAATATCAGTTCAATACCAAGGGACCTGAACTTACAACTTATTCTATACATCTTTCCGAATAAGTAAAACACACAAAAACAACCTCTTCGAAGATGCTTTAATTTGGCCTACTAAATGCAACTTCAGGGTTCTTTTGTTTCTGCTCGCGAAACAAACGTTGCTGTTGTTTGACCGTTAGCGTACTGCCATCGTGGCTCCATCCCGGTGGCCCAAAAATATACATGAGTTTATGCGAGAGCTTTGGTGATTTTTTAACATCGTTCCAAATATCCTTGAACTCATGCGTCAAGATTACCAAAGGATTGTAGGAGTCCGGCGCATGAATAACCCCAAATTTTACATCCACATCATCATCCAATTCTTTCCAAGTACCGAATAACTTGTCGAAGATGTTTAAAAAGCCTCCGTGATTTTTATCCAGATACTCCACATTTTGTGAATGGTGTACTTGATGCATGGTATGGGTATTGAAGATTTTTTCGACCCAACCCATTTTTGGCACATATTTGGAATGCAGCTGAAATTGCCAAAACGATTCGATGGCCAAACAAAAAATGACCACTTCTACGGGGAACCCTATCGCGGGCATCCACATATAGAAAAAAGGTTTGTACAATAGGGTAAACCAGCCGTTCCGAATGGCAGTACCCAAATTAAAGTGGTCCGAGGAGTGATGCACGATATGCGCTGCCCAAAGAATACGTATCTCATGGTTGGCCCGGTGAAACCAATAGTAGGTGAAATCATCGGCTAACTGGCATATCAAAAAAATATACCACTCGTAACCAAACGATTTGTACCCCATGATATTCGTACGAACACCATCGACCATCGGGTTAAAAAGTTCATACGTGAAGTTAAAGACAACAATAAGTACGGTTACTTTGACCAATGGCCCCAGAATAGCAGATCCGACACCCATGGCACCACTAGCCATCAAATCTTTCCAAACATACAAGTCTTCATTGTCGTGCGTTTTACTATAGGTAAGCTCCAATAAAATAAAGGCTATAAAACACGGTACACCGTAAATGAGGGGGTTCGTTAAATCCATTCGTTGGTTTAAATTTTGCTAAATATAGAGAATATCAATTCAAATGAGGTGGTTGTTCAACAGTTAACGGTAAATGGAGGTAAATCCCTGCCCAAACCATCAACAAACTAGCGGTTTAACTTTCGCAGCAGGTCGTTCTGTTCTTTCATCAACTGTTCCAAACTAGCCAATAGTTCGATATCTTTTGGTGTCTTTACTTGCTTGTTTTTAGGATCTTCGGCCTTGTCCCTAAATCGGTTGACTCCCTTCAGCACCAAAAAGATGGTCATGGCAATGATCCCAAAATCGATAACCACTTCTATTAACGCACCATAACCAATTGCTATTTCGTCTATGGTATCCGAAGCTTCCCGTAACACCCATTTTTTATCGGAAAAGGTAACACCCTCTGTCATGAGTGAGAGCGGAGGCATTACAATTCTTTTCACCAAAACATTTACGATGGCATTAAAGGCCGTACCGATAATGATACCGATGGCCATGTCGATCATATTGCCTTTGATAGCAAAATTCTTGAACTCCGTAATAAGTTTTTTCATGGTCTAAAATAAAGTCAAGGCACCGTCTTCTCCGGTTTCATCGGAATCACCATTATTTTTGGCACCATTTTCACCCTCCTCTTTAGACGTTGCCCCTTGTTCATTGGCTCCAAGACTTTCTTCATCGACAACTTCTATTTCTTCGGGCTTTGGTGGTTCCGGTGCTTCATACGGAAGCGGTTCCAACGTATTTATTTCCAGTACCTTTTCTTTGGTAAGTTGATTTCCCATGGCTGAAATACCTTTGATCGCGATGAATTCTTCCAAATTTAATTGCAGGTTCTCCTTGCGATCCTGCCCTCTTTTTTTGGCAAAAACAATCTCGGCCTGTGGTCGGTAATCGGTAAAAATTGCCTCCAAATAAGATTTAGGATGCCCCGTAATGATTTGTTCTTCCTTATCGGCATTCTCGATTAGAAACCGTTTAACATAGAACAGTTCTTTTTCTCCTTCCCAGTAAATCACCGTCAGTGGTTTCTTGGGTTCCCATTTCTCCAAAACGATCATAGAGTCCTGGAACCGCAAGGTCAATTCGGGAATTACAGTTTTAACGATGCCTTTCTGATTGACGATCAATAAGCGGTCATCGCTGGTGAACTCACCTAAGAACTCACCTCGATTGTCTGTGTTCAACCGCTGAACGGTATCATCGAACCAAAGTTTTCTTGGTTTTAGGGTCGAAAGCCCTTTTTCCTTCAATTCTATTCGCTTTACACTGTACTTGGTTACGATATTCCCTTTGGAGGCCCTCCCCTTGATCAACACATCGGCAAAATCGATATCCCACTTCAGTTTTTTAATGCTACCTACTTGTCGCAATAAAACGGTGACTACTTCCGCCTCTCCGTTCGGATTCGCAGAAAAATATGAAACATCGGTACCGGCCTTACCGGTTCCCAAATCATACACCTTGTCTCTTGTGATACTCGTTACCGCAAAGCGTTTGATGTAAGTCGCTCCTCCCCTGCCATCTTTGTAGATCATATTGTAGATGGTACGCTTATCCTTTTTCTTAAAAACGGCGACATGTAAAATATTTTTTCCGACAAAGGTTTTGGAATCGACCCTGGTCACCATCATTTTCCCCTCCTTGGTAAACACGATGATATCATCGATATCGCTACAATCGGTCACATATTCGTCGCGTCGCATAGAGGTACCTACAAACCCTTCTTCCCTATTTACATACAATTTGGTATTGCGAATAACGACTTTGGTCGCTTCGATATCGTCGAAAATGCGAATTTCCGACTTGCGCTCCCTCTCTTTTCCGTAAGTATCCTTTAGCTTTTTGAAATAATCGATGGCAAAGTCGATTAAATGCTCCAAGTGGTGTTTTACCTCGGCGATTTTTTGCTCCAGATTATCTAAATGCTCTTGCGCCTTATCCAAATCGAATTTGGAAATACGTTTAATTCGAATTTCGGTGAGGCGAACGATATCCTCTTTGGTAACCGCTCTTTTTAAATTTTTGATATGGGGCTTTAATCCTTTTTCAATTGCGGAAATAACGCCTTCCCAAGTTTCTTCCTCCTCAATATCTCGATAAATACGATTTTCGATGAAAATTCGTTCGAGCGATGCGTAATGCCATTGTTCTTCAAGTTCATTGAGCTGTATCTCCAATTCTTGCTTCAACAAATCGACCGTCGCATCGGTAGAACGCCTGAGCATTTCGGTGACACCGATAAATAGGGGCTTGTTATCCTCTATAATACAGGCCAATGGTGAGATAGATGACTCACAGGAAGTAAAGGCATAGAGTGCATCAATGGTCTTATCTGGGGAAATACCCGAAGGAAGGTGCACCAAAATCTCGACTTCGGCGGCCGTATTGTCCTCGATTTTTTTAATCTTTATTTTCCCTTTATCGTTCGCTTTTAAAATCGAATCTATCAATGAGGAAGTATTCGTACCGTAGGGTATCTCACTGATAACCACCGTATTTTTGTCTAACTGCGAAATCTTGGCCCGCACCCGTATTTTACCGCCTCTAAGTCCGTCATTGTAATTGCTCACATCGATGATACCAGCGGTAGGGAAGTCGGGAAACAGTTTAAATCGTTGCCCCTTTAAATGTTTGATGGAAGCATCGATCAACTCATTGAAATTGTGCGGTAATACTTTGGTAGAGAGTCCTACCGCAATTCCCTCCGCTCCTTGTGCCAATAACAAGGGAAATTTCACGGGAAGGTTGATCGGCTCTTTTTTTCTGCCGTCGTAAGAAAGCTGCCAGTCGGTAATTTTAGGGCTGAAAACCACCTCTAAGGCAAACTTGGAAAGACGCGCTTCGATATATCGGCTAGCGGCCGCCCTGTCTCCCGTAAGGATGTTTCCCCAGTTACCTTGCGTATCGATCAACAGGTCTTTTTGACCTATTTGCACCATGGCGTCCGCGATACTGGCGTCCCCATGAGGGTGGTATTGCATGGTGTGCCCCACGACATTGGCGACCTTATTGTAACGGCCGTCATCGAGCTCTTTTAAAGCATGCATAATACGGCGCTGTACCGGCTTGAAGCCATCCTCTATAGCGGGTACGGCTCTTTCTAGAATTACATAGGAAGCGTAATCCAAGAACCAATCTTTGTACATACCCGATACTCGGGTAAGGGCATCGTCCTGGACCGCATCCTGTTCCGAACCGTCGGCCGATGCATCTGCCGAAACATCGTTTGTATTTTCTCCAGAATCTGTATTTTCAGAGGGCTCCCCCGCTTCGTCGGCGGGTAAATTCAAATCGTCATTTTCTTCCATTCGGAAAAGTTCGTATTAGTTTGGTTATGATTGGTTTTCTTCGACTAAGTCTATCTCTACTTTAAGGTTTTCTATAATAAATTCTTGTCGGCTTGGCGTGTTTTTGCCCATATAAAAACTTAACAGTTCTTCGATAGACATGGCCTTATCGAGCATCACCGGTTCTAGGCGAATATCGTCCCCTATAAAATGCTTGAACTCATCGGGCGAGATTTCACCCAGCCCCTTAAACCTTGTAATCTCTGGTTTTCCCTTCAACTTGTGGATAGCGTCTTTCCGTTCTTCTTCACTATAACAGTAGATGGTCTCCTTTTTGTTTCGGACTCGAAACAACGGTGTCTGCAAAATATACAGATGCCCTTCTTTGATCAACTCGGGGAAAAACTGGAGAAAAAACGTGATCAACAGCAGGCGAATGTGCATACCATCTACATCGGCATCCGTGGCAATAACGATATTGTTGTAGCGAAGGTCTTCCATCGATTCCTCGATATTCAAAGCCGCTTGCAACAGATTGAATTCCTCGTTTTCATATACGATTTTCTTGGACATCCCGTAGGAGTTCAAAGGCTTACCACGAAGACTAAAGACCGCTTGGGTATTCACGTCCCTCGATTTGGTAATGGAACCTGAGGCGGAATCCCCCTCTGTAATAAACAGGGTACTATCCAATCGATTGTCCTTTTTCATATCACCCAAATGCACCCGACAGTCCCTTAGCTTTTTGTTGTGCAGACTCGATTTCTTCGCCCGATCCCTAGCCAATTTGCGAATACCGGAAAGCTCCTTACGCTCTTTCTCGGCCATCATGATCTTGCGCTGTAGCTTTTCGGCCGTTTCCGAATTCTTGTGGAGGTAGTTATCGAGGTACTTCCCAACAAAATCGTTTACATAGGTACGAACTGTAGGGAAGTCCCCTCCCATTTCGGTCGACCCCAACTTTGTCTTGGTCTGACTCTCGAAAACGGGCTCCATCACCTTGATCGAAATGGCCGATATAATCGATTTTCGAATATCGGAAGCATCATAGTTCTTACCATAAAAATCACGAACCGTTTTAACAATGGCCTCCCGGAATGCAGATTGATGGGTACCCCCTTGGGTAGTATGCTGTCCGTTCACGAACGAATGATAGGCCTCACTATATTGTGTTTTGCTGTGGGTAATGGCCACTTCGATATCATCGCCTTTTAGATGTATAACCGGGTACAACATATCATCGGCGTTGTTGTTGTCTTCCAACAAATCTTTAAGCCCGTTCTCGGAATGAAACTTTTCCCCATTAAAAACAATGGTAAGTCCCGGATTCAAATAGACGTAATTCTTGAGCATGCGTTCTACATACTCATTGCGGTATTTGAATTTTTTAAAAATTCCTTCGTCCGGGATAAAGGTGACCTTGGTCCCTTTTCGCTTAGAGGTCTCGGAGGGACCTTCCTCCACCACCAAATCTCCCTGCTTAAACTGTGCGGTCTTTATCTGATTTTCGCGTGATGATTGCACTTCAAAAAAACTGGAAAGGGCATTCACCGCCTTGGTACCGACTCCGTTAAGTCCGACAGACTTTTTAAAGGCCCTGCTATCGTATTTACCACCCGTATTCATCTTGGATACCACATCGACCACCTTTCCGAGCGGAATGCCGCGACCGTAATCCCGTACTTTTACGGTTTGGTCCTTGATACTGATCTCAATGGTCTTACCTGCCCCCATAACAAACTCATCGATACAGTTATCAATGACTTCTTTAAGAAGGATATAGATACCATCATCTGCAGAAGAGCCATCCCCCAACTTCCCGATGTACATTCCGGGACGCAAACGAATATGCTCTTTCCAATCGAGCGAACGGATGTTATCTTCGGTATATTGGCTTTTTTGCGACATGTGACGGGGTTTTGAGAAAGTGTTGCTAAAGATAACACGACTCGTAAAAAGATAAAACCCCTTACTGTTAAAGTAATTAACAAAGAAAATAAGGAGATTGTTGATAGCCCCTAACCCCTAAGGGGCTTATACGTTAAATCTAAAATGCATCACATCGCCGTCTTTGACCGTATATTCTTTACCTTCTACACGCATTTTGCCGGCCTCTTTCACCTTTGCCTCACTACCGTACTGTATATAGTCATTATAAGAAATGACTTCGGCACGAATAAAACCTTTTTCAAAATCGGTATGTATAACTCCTGCCGCCTGTGGCGCCGTGGCACCGATAGGAATCGTCCAAGCACGTACTTCTTTGACCCCGGCCGTAAAGTACGTCTCCAAATCCAGCAATTTGTAAGCCCCTCGAATCAGTTTCGCAGAACCTGGTTCCGACAGTCCTAGATCTTCCAAGAAGAGTTGACGTTCGTCATAGGTTTCCAATTCGGTAATATCCGCTTCGGTTCCTACCGCCAAAAATATGACTTCCGCTTTTTCGTTGGCAACTGCTTCCTTTACTTTTTCCACATAGGCATTTCCTGTTGCCGCAGCCTCTTCGTCAACATTACACACGTACATGACAGGCTTATCGGTAATAAACTGTAAAGGCGTTACATACTCGGTCCTTGCATCTTCTTCAATATCAATAGCGCGCACCGAGGTACCTGCTTCCAAACCTTCTTTTAGCTGCAGCAGCACGGCTTCTTCTTTTTGAGCTTCCTTATTTCCGGTTTTTGCCGCTCGTTTTACCTTGTCCAATTTCTTTTCTACGGTTTCAAGATCTTTCAACTGTAGCTCCATATCAATGGTCTCCTTATCGCGGATAGGATCCACCGAACCATCGACATGAACAATATTATCATTATCAAAACAGCGCAGTACATGCAAAATGGCATCGGTCTCCCTAATATTTCCCAAAAACTGATTGCCCAAACCTTCGCCCTTACTCGCTCCTTTGACCAAACCTGCAATATCGACAATCTCTACCGTAGCGGGTATTACACGTTCCGGATTCACTAGACCCTCCAACTTTTGAATACGTTCATCGGGAACGTTCACTACCCCAATATTGGGCTCTATGGTACAAAAAGGAAAATTGGCACTTTGGGCCTTTGCGTTCGAAAGGCAATTAAAAAGGGTGGATTTCCCTACATTGGGCAATCCTACGATACCTGCTTTCATTTTTCAGAAGTTAAACACTAGACCTAAGACGCTAGATTTTATTTCGGGCGCAAAGATAGTTGATACATTTATATTACATAGACTTCTAGTTACCGAAAAAAAGACAGCATTACAACATTTCTATTTCAACTCCGATTTGACGCCTCTCAATAGATACAAAAACCAACTCTTTGAAGATTTCTTAATACTTATGTAGGAATTTAACTTATATTTAGGACAGCCCTCTTAAAAACTTACCATGGAAATATCCTCTGAAAAAGCAGTTTGGGACTTTTTTGTCGGCGGTGATTTGAACGCCTTTTCCACCCTGTTCAAACACTACTATTCGCCCTTGTACAATTACGGAATCCGTATTTCAAACAATCCTGATATTACCGAAGATTGCCTACAGGATTTTTTTGTATACCTCTATGAACATCGCTCGTCTTTAGGCCATGTAAGGCAGGTAAAAGCATACCTTTTTGTTTCGTATAGAAGGGCTTTGGTCAAAACACTACAAAAACAACATTTAATGCGGTCGTTGGAAGAAACCGATACCGTGTTCCTCTTTTCTCAAGAAGAGATTCGGATCGGGGAAACGTTTTCTACACAACGTGCAAAAACCTTAGAGGCTATATTGAACCAACTTTCCCCCCGCGAACGGGAAGTTATTTATCTGAAGTACTACAGCAATCTCAAAAATCCTGAGATTACCGAGGTAATGAATATCTCGTATCAAAGTGTCCTGAACACCCTTCAAAAGGCTTTCGCAAAACTTAGAAGTCGTCTCGAAACCGCAGCGATACGGGAGGTTTTAAAAAAATAGCTTTCTTTTTTAAAAAAATAGGGTATAAAAGTCATTATATCCTCTCTTTCTAATGTAGGCACCTACCAACAAAGCCAACGATTAGATGGAAAAGAACCACCAAAAATTACTTGAGAGCCTTCTAAATGACAATTCGTTCAACAATTGGGCCGTCAAAAACAATAAGAACGATATTCGGTTCTGGAATCAGTGGGTCTTAGATCATCCCGAAGCTATCGAAACTGTTGATCTCGCCAAATCGATTATTCTGGGCATCCCCTTTGAAGAAAAAGAAATAGACCCCCATAAAGTAGACCATGCCCTCCAAAAAGTATTAAATAGTATTGAAAATAGGAAAACGGAACCAACCAAACGGGTGTCTTTTGGTCCCAAGAAAATATTTTGGCAATTGGGAATTGCCGCCACCGTTCTCATATTGATAGGATGCCTATTCTTCCTGACTAGAAATACGGAAGTCATACACAAAACGGGATATGGCGAAATTATCGAATTAAAACTTCAGGATGGCACGCTGGTTACCCTTAACGGCAATTCCCAAATCAGTTATGACAAGAAGAACTCTCGTGATATCACCTTAAAAGGAGATGCGTATTTCAAGGTAAAACCGATACCTGCTACCAATACCAAGTTTTGGGTAAATACGGAGGATTTAAGGGTTGAAGTATATGGCACGCAATTTCATGTGAACACCCGCGATGAAAAAACCAATGTGCTGTTAGACGAAGGATCTGTGCACTTGCTTTTAGAAAATGGAGGGTTTATGAAAATGGCCCCCGGGGAATTCGTGTCGTTCGCAAAGGAACAGAACACCCTTACCCATGAAAAGGTAGACAGCACGCTGCCCTATTCCACATGGAAAGAAAGCACCTATATATTCAATAACATCGGATTGAAGGAAGTAATGAAATATGTAGAGCAGACCTACGGAATCCCATTCGAGTTTATCGATAAGGAATTGACTAAAAAGACCATTAGCGGGGGAATCCCCAACCACGATTTAAATATTTGTTTGTCGGCAATAGAAAAATCGACAGGAACCAGAATTGTCTTAAAGGACAAAAAACTACTCATCATTAAAGAAAACTAATTTAAACTAAAAACGGAACACTATGAAACACAAACAATTTGTAAAAATGCTGCTTTCCGTTCTCCTTCTTTTAGGGGCAACGGAATCAAAAGCATTGGAAATGATGCCGGAAGGCACGTACGAGACGGTGACCCTATCGGACTTCTTGACCGATATTAGTAACAAACACAAGGTTTTCTTCACCTACAACCCGAGTCTGGTCTCAAAAACACTCCTAAACCCCTCGGAATACAACTATTCGAAACTCGATATGATCATTCGAAAGTTAGAAAACAAAACCACTTTTGACTTTGAGTATCTTGGAAACAACTACTATGTGGTATACCATAAAAAGGTAGAAAAGGTCAAAGTGGGAAAAGTAGTTACCACCAAGAAATTAGCTTTTGCCACGGCAAACGACCTTCCGGTATTGCAAAACTTGGTTTCAGGTAAGGTGGTCGATGAAGATGGCAACCCATTGGCGGGAGCGTCCGTTGTTCTTATGGGCACCACCACCGGTACTACAACGGATTTTGATGGTAACTTTACCATAGAAGCCGATATCGGCAGCACCTTGTTGATCTCCTACATAGGCTTTGGCAGTAAGGAAGTAGTGGTGAGTGAAGGTGCAATGAACGTTACACTTGTAGCCGGGGTAGAGTTGGCGGAAGCGATCGTTATAGGTTCCCGTAATCCGAACAGGACCGCAACCGAAAGTGCCGTACCGGTCGATGTTATCGATATCAAGGAACTGAACAATGTAGCGCCCCAGGTAAATTTAAATCAAATACTAAATTATGTAGCGCCCTCTTTCACCTCGAATACCCAGACGATATCGGATGGTACCGACCATATAGACCCCGCTTCCTTAAGAGGTTTGGGGCCCGATCAGGTATTGGTGTTGATCAACGGCAAAAGGAGGCATACTTCTTCCTTGATAAACGTGAACGGAACTTTTGGACGAGGAAGTGTAGGAACCGATTTAAACGCGATCCCTGCCTCTGCCATCGAACGTATCGAAGTTCTTAGGGATGGAGCCGCCGCCCAATACGGTTCGGACGCTATCGCCGGGGTAATCAACATTGTATTGAACACCAGTGTGAACGAACTGACCGCTACGGTAACGACAGGCGCGAATTTTTCTAAAAATGCCAACGGCCAAACCGGAGGTTCAGACGGTGAAACCACCAACATTGCCGCTAGCTACGGTTTGCCCCTTGGAGATAAAGGAGGCTATTTGACTTTTGCCGGAGATTTTGATGTTCGTCAGGACTATAGCCGAATGAAAGAATGGGAAGGAGATGTCTTTAATCTGTACAATACTGTGGAGCGGTTTGCGAACGACGATGGTTACGACCTTGCCAATTTGCTAGACAATGACGTCGCCGATGTTATCCAATATGCCAATGAAGCAGGTATTGATTTAAATGGTGCCACCACCCAGGATGAACTTAGAACAGTACTATCGGCAGACAATACCGATGCGGAACTTGCCGCACGGTCACAACAGAGAAGCGATTATAATATGCGTGTTGGCCAGTCGGCATTACGGGGCGGGCGGTTCTTCGCTAATTTCTCGCTGCCCTTAGACGATAATGGTACCGAATTGTACTCCTTTGCCGGAATTAGTGCCAGAACAGGAAACTCTGCGGGATTTTATAGACTCCCCAACCAGAGTAGAACGTATACCCCAGCCTATATAAATGGTTTTTTACCTGAAATCAACTCCGATATTACAGACCGGTCGTTTTCAGCCGGAATCAAAGGAATGATCGGGGATTGGAACGTTGATTTCAGTAATACGTACGGAAAAAACTCCTTTGCATATACCATCGGGAACACATTTAATGCCTCCTTGCAGAGCTCCTCACCAACTACTTTTGATGCTGGGGGCTTTTCATTTTCCCAGAATACGACAAACTTGGATGTGGGTCAATTCTTTGATGATGTGATGTCGGGCCTAAATATTGCCTTTGGTGCCGAGTATCGGATAGAGAACTATGAAATTACAGCCGGTGAGGAAGCTTCGTATTCTCAGTACACTGCCGACGGGCAACCTATTACATTGGCTTCGCAAGAACCATCACAAGACTTTTTTGGAAACTCAAGACCGGGCGGATCTCAAGTATTCCCAGGCTTTAGTCCAAACAATGAGCTTTCAAGAGGAAGAAGCAGTGTTGCTGGATATTTTGATGTGGAGGCTGATTTTTCGGAAAAATTCCTTGCCAGTTTTGCCACCAGGTTTGAAAACTACAGCGATTTTGGTTCGACCATCAATTTTAAGCTGGCGACAAAGTATGGAATCTCTGAGAATACGAATATTCGTGCGGCCGTAAATACCGGATTTAGGGCACCTTCCCTACACCAAATCAACTTTAACTCTACTTCGACAATTTTTGATCAAAATGGAGATCCGCAAGAAGTGGGTACTTTCGCAAATGACAGTAGAGCTGCACAACTTTTGGGAATTCCACAATTAAAAGAAGAAACGTCCCGAAGTGTTAGTGTTGGGGTTACGACAAAATTACCCGATGCCAATCTTACCATTACGGTCGATGGTTATTTTGTTCAGATCGATGACCGAGTAGTCTATACAGGGCAGTTTCAAGGTCCTGGAACGGGCACTGAACTCGACAACCTTCTTGGACAAGCAAATGCCACCGCAGCATCCTTTTTCGCCAATGCCATTGATACGGAATCCAAAGGACTGGATGTTGTTGTTACACACACGGCCCAATTGGGCGAAAATTGGAGATTAAAATCAGATTTGGCAGGAACCTTTTCCCAAACAAGACGGGTCGGCGACATCAATGCTTCGCGAGTTTTAGAGGATGCCGGATTGATAGAAACTTATTTTCCCGAAGATAGTAGGGTTTATTTGGAAGAAGCAGTTCCTAGGACAAAAGTCAACCTATCGAATAGTTTAACCTCCGAGAAACTCATCTTATTTTTAAGAAACGTCTATTTTGGGGAAGTCACCGAGGCTACTACGAATATAGACAGGCAACAGGTATTTGGCACAAAGCTGGTTACCGACTTATCAATCGGATACAAAGCTACCGAAGCACTTACCTTTACCATTGGAGCCAATAATTTGTTCGATATCTACCCGGATAGGGCCGCGGAAACCTTGGCAGATGGTGGAAACAACAGAAGTAGCGGCCGTTTTGACTGGTCCAGACGGGCACAACAATTCGGAATTGGTGGTAGATTCCTATTCGCACGACTCAACTTATCCCTTAAATAAAAGACGTAAAAAATCGATTTCTACCTGTTTAAAAAAGCCGTCCAATTGGACGGCTTTTTTCGTTCGAGTAGGTAACCATACCATTCTGAACCGATCTTTAACATAAAAATGTAGTCACCATACAGTTAAAATACATGGGGTCAAAAGAGTAGAATAAAATTCTTTTTGAACATTGTGCAGAAACAGTGGTAACCCTTGACGGAAAACAGCCTGAACTCTTTAAAACCTGCCCACTACCAACCGTTTACTTTCTAAAAATATATAGCTTGGTACATTAGGGGGTACGTCTTGTCAAAAGTACATCGTTTATTAAACTGGGCACCTTGACCAAAGAGCCTTGCCGACAGGAGCAATAAAAAAGTAGTAAGTAAGCCATGGCGCAACCACTTTCAAAAAGACTCATGAAAAACCACCGGCAACAGGCACCAACGCATATTGGCTTTATTTCTTGAACGGGAAAAACCGGGTAAGGTCTTTTATTCCTCCGGATGCATGAACTTCTGCTTCCCTAGAAGCTCCTGCTCAGTCTCTACCCTATCTTCATCTGGTACGCAGCAATCTACCGGGCATACCGCCGCGCACTGTGGCTCTTCATGAAAACCCATGCACTCGGTGCATTTGTCGGGTGAAATATAATAAATCTCATCGCTAATAGGTTCCTGCACTTCATCAGCATCTACCGCTTTGCCATCGGGCAATACAACGTTTCCTTTTAACGAAGTCCCATCGCTGTAGCGCCATTCATCGGCACCTTCGTAAATCGCAGTATTCGGACATTCGGGCTCACAGGCTCCACAATTGATACATTCGTCGGTAATGATAATTGCCATAATTTTCCTTTTCTAAACGCCCAAATAAATTCGGCAGCGGTTACGATACCTAAAAAATCCCCTGAATTGAATAAAAAACGAAATCCAATTTTCCGGAGAATTTCTTAAAACCTATACAAAACAGTTCGGTATCCTTATTTTTGCACAAAGGTAAAACGCAAAATAATCTTGGACAAATATATAGGCGACCAGAGGGCAACATTTAACGCATTACTAAGACTTGGTGATTTTTTGAGGAATTTCGACCAAGATAACGGTGATGAAACCTCTTGGACAGCAAAACTACAAGAGACCATAGCACTGGCGAAGCATAAAAACGGATGGTTCACCAAAGAAAACGTTCACTTCGCCCTAAAGAGTTGGGGTGCATTGCTTACAAAGAGTAGTTTATCTGAATGGATGAATCGCTTCAGCATTCCATCGACCAAGAGTTCGACCCAAAAAACAATTGCCTTGATTATGGCGGGAAACATTCCCCTTGTTGGCTTCCATGACTTTCTATGCGTGCTGCTCACAGGTCATAAGGTATTGGGTAAATTATCCTCTAATGACACCTTACTTATTTCGTTTATAAAGGATTACCTATTTTATATTGAACCATCACTTAAGAATAAAATAGAATTCGTTGAAGGCAAAATAGAAGGCTTTGATGCGGTTATTGCGACGGGCAGTAACAATACCGCTCGTTATTTCGAATATTATTTTGGAAAGGTCCCCCATATCATTCGAAAAAACAGAAACTCCGTAGCCGTATTGACTGGCGAGGAAACACCGGAACAATTGAACGCATTGGGTGAGGATGTATTTCGTTATTTCGGCTTGGGTTGTAGGAGCGTCTCCAAAATTTTCATTCCCTTGGGCTATGATTTCGAGACATTGTTCAAGGAACTTTATGCGTTTCATCCCATTATCAATGAGGCCAAGTACGCCCACAACTATGACTACAACAAGGCGGTATACCTCATGTCTGACTTTCAATTACGAGATAATGGTTTCTTGATCCTAAAGGAAGACGGCGGATATGCTTCACCCATAGCATGCTTGTTTTATGAATCGTATGATAATGCAGACACCCTAAAGATGAGGCTAAGAAGCGATTGGGATGAGCTTCAGTGCGTAGTTTCCGATAACTTCATCGAAGATTCGGTTGCTTTCGGGGAAACGCAGCGGCCAAAATTATATGACTACGCCGACGGGGTCGATACTGTTGATTTCCTGTTGAAAATATCACAGAAATAACCCCATTGTGTAGGCTTTGTTCCCATAAAATTTGTGACCTTTAACAACTTTATGAATACCTATAACACAGATTTAACCCAACATCGATATGAAAAAACACAATTTTAGTGCCGGCCCCTGTATCTTGCCCCAAGAGGTCCTTTTAAAAGCCTCGCAGGCAGTGATGGATTTCAATGAATCCGGGTTGTCATTGATCGAGATTTCGCACCGAAGCAAAGATTTTGTAGCCATCATGGAGAAGGCCCGTTCGCTGGCGTTGGAACTGCTAGGTTTGGAAGACCAAGGATATAAAGCCCTTTTTCTGCAAGGGGGCGCAAGTATGGAGTTCCTGATGGTCGCCTATAATTTGTTGGAAACAAAAGCGGGATATCTAAATACCGGTACCTGGAGCGACAAGGCCATCAAAGAGGCCAAGCTTTTCGGGGAAGTCCTTGAAGTCGGTTCTTCAAAAGACGAAAACTTCAATTACATTCCCAAGGGTTATGCGATTCCTGATGGGCTAGATTATTTGCACCTTACTTCTAACAACACCATTTTCGGCACCCAGCTGAAAAAATTTCCTAAAACGGACGCACTCCTCGTATGCGATATGAGCTCGGACATTTTCTCCCGTCAGCTCGATTTTTCGGAATTCGACCTTATTTATGCGGGGGCACAAAAGAATATGGGGCCCGCAGGTACCACACTTGTCGTGGTAAAAGAAGCTATTTTGGGCAAGGTGTCCAGAAAAATCCCATCAATGCTCGACTATCAGGTGCATATAGGAAAAGATAGCATGTTCAATACACCTTCGGTGTTTGCCGTTTACACCTCAATGCTTACTTTGGAGTGGCTGAAGAACCTAGGGGGAATCGCTGCGATAGAGGAAATCAATGAGAAAAAAGCGCAGTTACTCTATTCCGAAATAGATTTGAATCCGGTTTTTGAAGGCTTCGCCAAGAAAGAAGACCGATCAAACATGAACGCCACCTTTAATTTAGTCGAAGAAGGTTTAAAAGAAACCTTTGAAACCCTTTTGACAGAAGCCGGTATCAATGGTCTCAATGGGCATCGTTCCGTGGGCGGGTATCGGGCTTCTATGTACAACGCCCTTTCATTAGAGAGCGTTGGCGTACTAGTTGATGTCATGAGCGAAATGGAACGCAAGGGTTAAGATTGCCTTACAGTTTCTTCTTTTTCTAAAAAAACAACCAACACATCCAACATGAAAATTCTAGCAAACGACGGTATCTCACAAACAGGAGTCAGTACACTTGAGAAAGGAGGTTTTGAAGTCATCACGGTAAAAGTGGCCCAAGAGCAGTTGATCAATTATATCAATGAGCATCAGATCATAGGGCTTTTGGTCCGCAGTGCTACCGAGGTACGCAAAAAACTGATAGACAGTTGCCCAAGCCTCCGTCTCATTGGTCGCGGTGGTGTCGGTATGGACAATATCGACGTCGACTATGCCAAGGAAAAGGGCCTTCAAGTCATCAATACCCCCGGAGCTTCTTCAGAATCGGTCGCCGAATTGGTTTTTGCACATTTGTTTGGAGGTGTGCGTTTTCTGTACGATTCAAATAGGGCCATGCCATTAGAGGGCGACACCAAATTCAAGGACCTTAAGAAATCTTATGCCAAAGGAAGCGAACTTCGAGGAAAGACCTTAGGCGTCATCGGATTTGGAAGAATAGGACAAGCAACTGCAAAAATAGCCCTGGGCGTTGGTATGAAAGTGATTTATACAGATCCATTTATAGAAAAGGCCACTATAACGGTTCCTTTTTTCGACGGACAATCGGTCACTTTTGATTTCTCAACTCTTTCCAAAGAAGAAGTTTTAAAAACAGCTGATTTCGTTACGGTACATGTACCGGCCCAAAAAGAGTATGTCATTGGCAAAAAGGAATTTGGCTTTATGAAAAAAGGCATGGGCATCGTAAATGCCGCACGTGGGGGCGTTATGGATGAAGTGGCACTGGTTGATGCATTGGCCGACGGAACGGTTGTTTTTGCAGGACTCGATGTTTTCGAATCCGAACCAAAGCCAGAAATACCGATATTGATGCACCCGCAAATTTCGTTGACACCCCATATCGGGGCAGCAACTATGGAGGCACAAGACCGAATCGGCGTGGAATTGGCCACCCAGATTATTCAGTTGCTGGGAAAGTCCTAAACAAGGGAAAAATAGAAAGACACAGGCAGGCTATAGACCCTATGATCGAGAAATAAATCCAAGGGTAGTGTTATGTAACCAGACCCCGACTTTATTAATCGGGTTCAGTGCTACCGTTCATTTTGAAAAATCGTATTTGCGGTTTTCAAAGTGGGGTTATACTAATAATTATCATCAACTGTTTTTGGAAAGATAGACTTTTTCGTACATTACCCTTCAAACTTAAAACACTATACTATTATGGCAGGATTAGCAGATTTACTCAACAGCCCAATGGGCCAACAATTGATAAGCGGCGTTGCCGGACAAACAGGACAATCGCCCGAAAAGGCAGGTGGTGTGCTTTCTATGGCCTTACCCGTTTTAATGGGCGCGATGAAAAGAAACGCTTCCACACCGGAAGGGGCCCAAGGTCTTATGAACGCACTTTCCAACAAGCATGATGGAAGTATTATGGACAACCTTGGCGGACTTTTCGGAGGAGGGGTCGATGATTCGGTTATGAATGATGGTGCAGGTATCCTAGGGCACGTTCTTGGAGAAAAACAACCACAGGTACAAAATGCCTTAAGCCAAAAATCAGGTTTGGATGCAGGCTCGATCGGCACTATCCTAAAAGTTGCGGCCCCGATATTAATGGGCTTTTTGGGCAAACAGGCAAGCCAACAAAACGTATCGAGTGCCAACGGCATTGGAGATTTGTTAGGCAATCTTATGGGTGGCGGGGAAACTGCCACCAAACAACAGTCATTGATCGAGTCGTTCTTGGATTCTGATGGAGACGGAAGTGTCTTGGACGATGTGGCGGGCATGGTCTTGGGTGGCAACAAGAGCGGCGGCGGAGGCCTCGGCGGTCTTCTTGGAGGCCTCTTCGGCAAGTAAGCTGGTTCATGTAATAAAATTTAAGAGAGCCGTTTCACTTGTGGAACGGCTTTTTTCGTAACTTTCTGTTATGAAAAACACGTCGCTTTGGATGCTTATTTTTTTGGGGCTTACCACATTGCTGCTCGTCAGCTGTCACAGTTCGAAAAATGTGGTAGCAGTATCCGACGAAGAAAAAAAGGCGTTTTCCCAAACTGAGGGCGATACCATACAAATCTCAAGTGAGGAAACGGAATATGAGATCATCATCATCGAACCCGGGTTCAATTATTGGTTACAGAGTATTGCTAGACCGGAAGGTTACTACTCCCAAAGTTTTTTGGAAAGCCGTAACGAAATTTTAGTCCTAAACTGGAACCAACGGGTATTGATGCCACAGCGGTTTGACCCACAGCTTTACATGCTGCAAATCAACTATGACCCAAAGATCGATTATGGATATGAGGTCAACTACAAACTCTATAACTACTTTGTTTATTTTCAACGAAAATACAACCAACGCTTAGGCCCGTTTCTTCCTAGAATCTGATATATTTGCAGGCGAAATCAAGCCATGGAAAAGTTAAAGCAGCGCTGGGGAATATCATCGAACTTTCAGATTATCGTCATTTGTGTCGTCTTTGCCATTACAGGGTCTTCTTCGGTGTATGTGGCAAAACCATTCCTGCAATGGATCGGCTTGGCAAGGGAGGCGTTCCCACAAGGTGCTTTGGGAGGCACCTTTTATTGGACCTTGCGTATTTTATTAATTTTCCCTTTTTATCAGGTATTGTTGGTTATTTTTGGTTGGTTGTTCGGCCAATTCAAGTTTTTTTGGAACTTCGAAAAGAAAATGCTTTCACGCATGGGACTGGGCTTTTTGTTCAAATGAAATTGGGTTTTCTTTAACATGAATGACAACCCATATTGGCTAATTTTGGCGCGTGAAAAGTAAAAGCTATTACTTTCGAGGTTCTTTTTTACTCCTGATACTATTAGTTGTTAGGGTTTCGTCGTTTCATGTTTACTCTCATGAAAATGATTCCGAAACAACTATAGAACAATGTAACATTTGCGATGTCGTATTTGAAAATCAACATCCTCAAATAACAGGCGGAACCGATCATGGGTTCGCTTTTTTTGAAATTCCCGTTGCGACCACCGCTCATTTCGACTATGGCGCGATTAATTATCCCCAATTTAGAATCTTTTCGCTTTTTGAACGACCTCCCCCCTATTTAGGATAATGCTATTTCGTCAGGGGCTTTACTTGATGAACCCCTATTCGCAATCCTAAATTCTTTTTGAATGAAATCCTTTTTTCTATTCCTCATAACCCTTGGGTCTATGACTCCTGTTTTGGGGCAAGAGTGTTCACACAGTATTAGCGGCGTAGTCATTGATTTTCACGATAAAACCCCTTTGTCCGGGGCATCAATCGTAATCACAGGCCTTAATAGACAAGTTGCTACCGATAGTCTTGGTCGATTTTATATTGACAATCTCTGTGAGGGCCCGGTAGAGTTAGAAGTGTCCCATCCCGAATGTACCTCTCAATTTGTAACGGTAGTTCCCAGTGAAAAAAAGGATGTGAAGATATTATTGGAACATCACTTGGAAGAATTGGAAGAAGTTCAGGTGGTCGGTGCAGCCCAAAAAAAACAAACGGCATCCTCCATCGAGAATACGGTACAGCTTGAAACCATCGAACGATTGGCCGGTGGGAACTTAGGGGATATGTTAAAGCAAATTTCCGGAGTGTCCTCTTTAAACACGGGTGCGAATATCGTGAAACCCGTTATTCAAGGACTCAGTGGAAGCCGCATATTGATATTGAACAACGGAGTTCGAATGCAAGATATGGAATGGGGCGATGAACACGCGCCCAATATCGATGTCAATGCGGCGAATCGACTCACTTTAATCAAAGGGGCCGGCGCCCTTCAATACGGTGGAGATGCCATTGGCGGTGTCATTATGGTAACGCCAGAGAGAGTATTTGCAAAAGACAGCCTCTATGGTAAATTTTTAGCCAATGGAGTCACCAATGGTAGGGGTGGCAATGTAACTATGGAGGTGATACGGTCGTTCGATAGTGGTTGGTTCCTTAAGGTGCAAGGTTCTTACAAACGTCTGGGCGACCTAGAGGCTCCTGATTACATTTTATCCAATACGGGTGTTTCCCAGTTAGGGGCTTCCCTGCAGTTCGGAAAAAATAGTTTTAAGGAGGGATGGGAGGCCTTTTACTCTTATTTTAATACCGATATTGCCATCTTACGGGCTTCACACATCGGTAATGTCGATGATTTGATCAATGCCATTAATAGTCAGCAGCCCAATGTGGTAGAACCGTTCGGTTATAACATTGACAATCCCCGCCAAGAAGTGAGCCATCATCTGGCAAAAGGGAGTTATTACCGTCGGTTCGAAGGTGCAGGAAAAATGACCCTGCAGTATGATTTTCAAAGAAATCAACGATTCGAATACGATTTGAGAAGGGGCGATAGGGGAAACATTCCGTCGATTGATTTACAACTGAGCACACACACCTTCGCGGGAGATTTTAAAATCGATGCCAATGAGCGAAATAAAATGCACTTTGGACTTTTGGCGCGTTATCAGGAGAATTTTGCAGATCCCTCTACCGGAGTTCGAAGGCTCATTCCTGATTATGAAAAATACGATGTCGGACTTTTTGCCACGACCGAATATTTTCTTTCGAACAACTTGCTGATAGATGCCGGTTTTCGATATGATTTTAGTCGAATCGATGCTAAAAAATTCTATCAGCTTTCCCGATGGGAAGAGAGGGGGTACGATGTAGACTTCAATGACTTGATTCTTGAAGACCTGGGCTCCCAACTGTTGACCAATCCCGTTTTAGACTATCATAACGTATCAGCTACCGCAGGCCTGCAATACAACATCAACAGTGAAACTGAACTACGCTTCAATTACGCATTATCGCAACGGGCTCCCAACCCCTCCGAACTGTTTAGCGAAGGACTTCATCATTCTGCCGCAAGGATAGAATTGGGCGATTTACGAATCGATAGCGAGACTTCGCACAAAGTAGGGCTTGCCATAGAGAAAAAATCTGAAAAGTGGGGCTACAGTGTCATGCCCTATGTGAATCGCATCAACGATTTTATAGTATTGGAACCTACCGGGGCAGAATTTACCATACGGGGTGCTTTCCCAGTCTGGAGTTACCGGCAAACCAACGCTTTATTGGCAGGGATAGATGCCTCACTTTATGCACAATGGATGCCTAGGTGGCGTAGCGAACACCAAATATCTTTTATTAAAGGGAAGGACCAAACTTTGGACCGAGCTCTTATCAATATACCCCCGGTACAATTTGAGAATGAGGTGGTGTATCAAAATCCAGACTTACGTCATTTACGGGTAGCACTTGAGAGCAGCTATGTGTTTCGTCAGAACGAATTTCCTCCGAACATCGAAGTATTCTCACCGCTAGACAATCAAAATGTGCTTTTGGATATCAACACACCACCACCCGCCTATCATTTGCTCAACCTAGATATCGAAGCCCAATTTACGGTACTCCGAAAAAACGACCTTACGATCGGCTTGAACGTTTCGAACGTTTTGAATACCAGTTACAGAGACTATCTAAACCGCTTACGATTCTTTGCCGATGACCTAGGCCGCAATCTGGCCTTACGTCTTAAATGGGCCATCTAAATAAATTAGCGAAAATCTTGGTTCTCTTTTAAATTGAACAAAAAGATACCTTTTTTTGGTTTGCAATCCTTAAGGGGAATAAACGCTGTTTAAAATTGCTTCTTAAGCTAGTCGCCAAGAATAAAAAACTTCTTGAAACCGACTAATCCCGAGGCAAGCCATAGGGGTATTTAGCCGGTTTCATCCCGGTGGCCATCGGGAACAGAAGTCTTGTATTTAGCCTCAACCAGAACTACCTAAAAAGGCGGTTCTGACCTCTCCCAAGGAGAGGTATACAGCAAACCCCGACTCAAGGGTCGGAGAATCTTTAGATTGAATGCCTGTAAAGAAATGATATCTTTTATGGAAGAAGAGGTTTATGCGCCTTAAATGGAATAGAAAACGCCAGCTACGGTATTTCTATTTAGTCAACTTCAATGATGCGTTCCTTTTTCGCCCCTTTTCCTTTGAAGACGAAGGTGTAAAACCACATCATGGTGAAAGTCGGAATAACATCCAACCCAGGGATAATCTCCTCGATAAATGTGATCAAACCTGCGGCTTGCCCTACTTTTCCTTTATACATTCGGGTCATTAACCAACCAGCGATAGGTGCCCACAGCACATCGGAAAATTCCCCGATAAATGGTATGGAAAAAGAAAGAAGCCCTATAGCATCGAAAAGGATGCTTAAAAAGAGCTTTTTGTATTTGTTTTCCGAAGCTTTTGACATAGAACTCATGTTGAAATTTACCGATTCACTTGGTAAGAAGCAATAAAAGTGCCAATAATTACTATGCGTGTCAGCTGTTAGTAAATGATAGCAACTTAGTGGCGGTTTTTTATAAAATCATGAGGAGCCTAAAGTCCAGAGTTCTATCTGGCTTTCAGTTCGTATTTGCATTTAAGCTCAGTATTTGTGCTTGAACTTGTCAAGATAGCTTGGAACCGATAAGCTTCAGAAACTCGTTACGGGTCTCTATTTTTTCAAACTGCCCTCGAAAACCCGATGTGGTGGTTACGGAGTTCTGTTTTTGTACACCCCGCATCATCATACACATATGGGAAGCCTCAATAACCACTGCAACTCCCTTCGGCTTTAAGGTCGTATTGATGCATTCTAAAATATCATGGGTAAGTCGCTCCTGTACTTGCAAACGTCTGGCAAATACATCGACCACACGGGGAATTTTGCTCAACCCAACGATATGTCCGTTAGGAATATAGGCTATGTGGGCCTTTCCGAAGAAAGGAAGCATATGGTGCTCACACAGTGAATACAATTCAATATCCTTAATGATGACCATATCGTCATAATCTTCCTTGAACATTGCTCCTTGTAAAATTTCTACGGCATCTTGCTTGTATCCTTGTGTTAGAAATAACATCGCTTTTGCGGCACGTTCAGGAGTTTTGACCAAACCTTCCCGAGAGACATCCTCCCCGAGTTCGTTGATGATTTTGGCAAATCGGTCTTTGACGTCGTTGGTGATTTCAAAGTTGTATTCCTCTAAATTGCGGTACGGGGACATTCTTAGTTAGCTTTAATTGTTTTGTTTATTATTTTCAAACAAAGATTAAACAAAAGTATTGATATCGAAAAATCAACTGCATATTTAACCTTTTCTTATGAATCCCAACAAAGGTATCATAATCGACCTTCTTAAACAGGAAAAGAGGTATTTTTGCCATGTCTCTTTGAATACGTACTTTCGAACCTGAAAAGACCCACTATGATCAAAGCATCGAACATTCAAAAATTCTATGGGGACCTTAAGGTTTTAAAAGGGGTTGACCTACACATCGAAAAGGGATCTATCGTTTCTATCGTAGGGGCTTCAGGAGCAGGAAAAACCACCTTGCTCCAAATTTTAGGCACGCTTGATGTGCAATCCAATAAAAATGACAGCACCTTGATTATCAATGATACGGAGGTTACCCATTTGAATGATAAAGAACTGGCCAAGTTTCGTAACGAACATATCGGCTTCATTTTTCAATTTCATCAGCTATTACCCGAATTTACTGCTTTGGAAAATGTGTGTATTCCCGCCTTTATAAAGAAAACGCCTAGGACAGAAGCCGAAAGACGGGCTAAAGAACTGTTAGACTTCTTGGGTCTTTCGGAGCGCTATGATCACAAGCCCAACGAGCTATCGGGAGGCGAGCAACAACGTGTGGCGGTCGCAAGGGCACTGATCAACAATCCCTCTATCATATTTGCTGATGAGCCAAGTGGTAATTTGGATTCGGAAAGTGCCGATACGCTACATCAACTGTTTTTTGAGTTACGGGACCAATTTGGTCAGACCTTTGTTATCGTGACCCATAATGAACATTTGGCCGACATGGCCGATCGTAAACTGACCATGGTCGATGGTCTTATCGACCATGTATCCAAGGACAGCTACTCCGGATCGTCTATAGACCAATTACGGTAACTTCGTATTTGACTCCTATGGTAAAAGAAATTATTTCTTTTCTTAAAAACCCTATATATCAAGAGGATGAAAAGCAAAATTTCAAGTATCGATTGACAATTTTTTGGAAGCTACTTTTTTTCGCGCTACTTCTAAGTTTTGTTTTCGGTGTCATTAATGCCAGTTTGGAACCCCTTTTCGGATTGGATATCGGCAAACATGCAATCGATGACTTCATGGAGCAGTACTCCCCATGGTTTTTGCTTTTAGCTGCAGTAGTATTGGCACCTGTAATCGAAGAACTACTGTTTCGTGGCCCCATGGTGTTCTTTAAAAACAGTCCATACTTTGGTGTTGTGTTTTATCTCTTCACCTTAGTTTTTGGCTTTTATCATATTACCAATTTTGAAATCAATACCCAGATATTTTTACTATCCCCGTTACTGGTGGCACCGCAACTAAGTGTTGGACTGTTCTTGGGATTTATTAGGGTTCGATTTGGATTACTATGGGCCATGGCCTTGCACGGCCTTTACAATCTTATTCTTATAGGCCCTTTTGTTGTGTTACAACTATTTGATAGTACCTTGGAATGAATAAAAAGGACCTTAAGGAATTCTTGGATGCCAAAGTGGTTCAATACAACCATCCCCGTTTTTTGGAAAGTGATCCTATACAAATTCCACATCTGTTCGTGAAAAAGGAAGATATTGAGATCAGTGCATTTCTCACGGCAACCATTGCATGGGGCAATAGGAAAAGTATCATCAATAATGCCAGCCGATTAATGGAACTGATGGATAATGCCCCGGCAGACTTTATAAAAAATCATCAAAAAGGAGATTTAACGGGGCTTTCCCATTTTGTACACCGTACATTTAATGGGGATGATTTGGCTTATTTTATAAAAAGTCTTCAAAATATTTACAGTACGCACGGGGGTTTGGAAGCGGTATTTGCCAGAAATCCTCAAAAAGATACAATACAACCTGCCATTTCCGATTTCAAAAAGACATTCTTTGAACTACCGCATCAAAAACGCACGACCAAACATATTAGCGATCCATTGAAAGGTTCCGCAGCCAAACGAATCAATATGTTTTTACGATGGATGGTTCGAGATGCGGCTACCGGCGTAGATTTTGGACTATGGAACCGTATCGATACCGCTCGGCTGTCCTGCCCGTTAGACGTGCATTCCGGAAACGTGGCACGCAAACTAAAACTGCTCAAACGCAAACAGAACGATGCCAAGGCCTTGGCCGAATTGGATAAAAGCCTTCGCAAGTTAGACCCTATTGATCCCGTGAAATACGATTTCGCCCTTTTCGGATTGGGCGTTTTCGAGAAGTTTTAGAATTGCGACCGTACCATTTCGGGCAACAGTGCAAATTCAGAAGGTATGTTAATAAGTTCGAGCCTATTTTCTCGAAAGCACGCAGAAGTCATTTAAGCTCTAAAACAGTCCTTAGGAAAGAGAATTCAGGTGTTTATTCGACCAACTTCCTAATGGTTTTCGAATCCGTCTTATCTGCATCCCGGATAAGGTCTATCAAATCTTGTGGGATAAGGATTTTGTCAATCACATGCACCGTACCGTTCGAAGCTTTCTTATCTACTTCAAGTAACTCGGCATGCTTCGTAGTGGCATCCCCAATGACATAACCAGTACCGGAGGCGATTACTTCTATCGAGTTTCCTTCTAGTGAGGTCATTAAGGTACCTTCGGACAATTCATTAAAACTAATATTATCAGGCACTACGTGATATTTTAGGAACCCGTCGAGCAATTGTAACTCCAAGAAATCGTTGAAATCATCAAAACTAGCGTACTCGGCCCCCAACAACTCGAACAACTCGTCTATTGCAGCATCACTAGGGGCAAAAACCGTAAAAGGACCCGATTCGTTTAACATGTCTGTTAGTCCCGCTTCTGCCAATGCTTCCGACAAGCCGGCAAGGTCATCGGCTTCATTGATAAGATTTGCTATCGTAGGGGTGGGAAACAATTGTTGCCATACAACATCTGGCAACAAGATTTTATCAATTATGTGAACGACCTCGTTCGAGGCTTCGTTATCCCCGTTAATTACCTTTGCCAAATCTGTAGTGCTGTCCTCAATAAAAATGTTGGCATCTACTTTTATAAGCAACTCCTCGGATTGTAAACTTGTTAGGGCAACCCCATTGGTCAAGACATCGGAAAGTTTTTTTCCTTCGACCATATGGTACTTTAGAATTTCGGTTAGCAATTGTTTTTCACGCTCCTCATCAAAATCATCAAGGGTGTCATAACCTTCCAATTGGGATAGCAAATCTGAAAATGCGAGGTTTGAAGGTGCAAAAACCGTTTTTTGCACACTCGAATTCAACGTTTCCAATACCACAGGATCGGCAGCCCCAATGGCTGCAACCAAATTGCTCAGGTCTTCGACCGAAGAGGCCAGCGCTACAATGTTCAGCAAAGCCCTATGTTCATTAACTTCATCTTGTTCTTCACCATTGATTGGAATAGGCGTATTATCGGCTTTTTCACAAGCAAATATCAGCACCAATAACAAGGCATACCCCATGATTCTTAGGAATGGTAAAGTAGTGTATCTTTTTTTCATTTTTTATTCTCCTTTAGTCGTGTTGAAATTAGCGCAAAGCGCTACCACTTGTCTAAATCTATTTTTAACTCTAGGTTATGATTGGTTTAAATTTAAACCGGCCATGTTAAGACATGTATGACCAGGCTACACCGATTATTACTTGTAAGCCTTATCTAAAAGGCCGTGTTGGTATCAGCGGTTTTTTTCGTATTCTTTATCGGTCAGGACTTTCATGAAAGCGATGATCGAACCTATTTCCTTTACGTCTAGACCCAACGAATCTGCAGGAAGTGTTTGGTATGGTACACCTAACCCCATGCCTTGGCCACCGCCCATATTGTAAAATTTCATGACCTCGTCCAAAGTCGTGTACACTCCGTTATGCATGTATGGGCCCGTTAGCTCCACATTTCGAACAGTGGAAGTCTTAAAAAAGCCACGTTTCTCCTCAACTTTAAAAGGATCATATTGGCCAGGATCTTTGTCTAGAACCGGATGGGTGAAACTAATGTTTTCGGGCACCCCCAAATTTTCGAATTCCGTTTCCATATATTTTGGAGGCACTGTTCCGTTAAAAGCTGGTGGGAAATGACAGGTGGCACATGCTGCTTTTCCCATAAATAGGTTAAACCCCACTACCTCTTCCTCAGTAAGCGATTCTTCCAAGCCTTGCATGTTCCGATCAAATTTCGAATCGAAAGGTGCTAGACTACGGATATAAGTGGCAATGGCATTCCGTACATTAAAATTGGTTACCTCTCCTTCATACAGGGCGTCGAATTGCAGCCTGTAATCAGGATTGTCTTTCACCCTTTTTTCCATCGTAGCAAGGTCTAGGTGAAACTCATTTTCATTATTGGCCACACTTACAATCTGTCCTTCCAGACCATCGCCCCTTCCATCATAAAAAAAACTGGTTTGATATACAGCGTAGGGCAATGCGGGGGTATTTCTGAGCAACTCTTCCCCTTTGTTACCCACTGCTCTTGCATGACCATCGGTAAAGGCTTTCTCCTTTATATGGCAGGTTGCACAACTCATAACACCTGTACTTGAGAGTGTTTTATCATTAAAAAGTTCTTTCCCCAATGCTATTCTTTTCTCATTGACGGGTAGTGAGCCCTGTAGCGAAAACATTTTTAGGTTGAAAAAATCTTTTGCGAACAGGTTTTCGGCGATGGGGTTCAAGGGTCTTGAGGTATTAAGCGTTATTCCCCAATCTGCCGCGGTATCATTGATGAGCTTCAGTTGCGAATTAGTGTGATTTTTTATAAAACTATATCTATCAAAAGAATCGAAATCCCCATTTTTAAGGTCCATTATCGCTGCATTTATTGCTGAAACCCACTTTTTATATAAGTTTTGGTCTTCAAAAGCTATTTCATAAATGTCGATTACTTTTTTAATGGATTGATAGCTGTAAACTGCTTCATTTAAGGAGTTCGCCAACATTGGGGAATCAAACCCGGTAATCCCTTTGGCGGCAATATTGACCACGGCGTCCCGAATCATTTTCAAATGATGCCTATCTCTTTGGGTATAAATGATATGGTTCTTTCGTATATAGGGAATACGTGTTTGAAGATATAACAGCACTGCGTGCAACTCCTTATTGGAAAACTTTTCTTCGCCAAAAAGCAACTCCTCCAAGACCTGGTAACTCTTAGGGGTAAGCTTTTTGATGTCGGTGTAATCTTCCATCTCTACTTTCAGTAAATTGGGAGCATTCATGGAAAGATAGTTCTCATAATCGTAGGCAATGAGCATGGGCTCTACCCTTTTGTACCATTCCCTGCTCTTTAAGAAATGAGCCTTGTTCACTTCTAAAGAAAATGTAGTGTCCATTTTCTTGATGTAATGGGCGGCACTATCCAAAGTCTCAAAGTAGTGTGCGCGAATATCCTCGTTAAACATAGATATCTGGTCCGCACTAGTCATTTTCTTTAAAGATGGCTTTTTTTCACTACATGAAGACAAGCCCATTGAACATAACCCTATTAAAGAATAAATAGAAAGATGTATTTTCATTTTCATATGAATTTTCGAATCAAAAAGGTCCCCGAAATGGGAACCTTTTACTAAATAACGATTCCTTAACACTATCTTGGAAGCCCTGTTATTTTAAAAAGGAAAGACCCTTCCAATCTAGCAGCATCTTCATCAATTGCGGTGGGATCTACGAACTTGGCACCATCGGCCCTTACCGCTGAATCGGGTTGGTCACCATAACTCCAGCCATGCACTTGGGCGCCTCCTACAAAGGTTGACTTAGAGGCACCAATGATGTCTGTAACATCTATTAAACCAGTAATTTCCCAGTATCTTTCGGTATTTCCATATCCGAGT
The DNA here is from genome assembly GCA_947493175.1 of uncultured Flavobacteriaceae bacterium. Classification (GTDB taxonomy): domain Bacteria; phylum Bacteroidota; class Bacteroidia; order Flavobacteriales; family Flavobacteriaceae; genus Pelagihabitans. Next base: position 54,352 of record CANLQD010000009.1, read on the forward strand.
GCCGCTGCACCTAACTGATTGCATTCCATAACCTCGTTCAAGGTACCGCCCGCGATATCGTACTGCCATAGTTTTGCATATCCACTAATATCTGGATTAGCAGCTGCATACCCATTGGGGTCTTCCTGAATGTACAAGTAGTTTTCGGTAACTAGGATATTGTCGGGCGAGTGCATTCCATCACCAATACCACCTTCCTTATCACCATCGACCACAACGGTAATCTTTGCATCGCCGGTCGGGTCATCTGAGTTTAACTGTAATTGATACACCCTACCAAAAGAAGTACCTCTATTGGCCAAATCAGGATTATCTGAACGCATTCTTCCTGTTGCATTAAAGTATACGGTTCTATTGTTCTCCGCAGAACCTCTTCTCCAATCAACATCTTCAATTCTTTGGAAGCCGATAGCCACAGAATCTATGGCTTCTTGATTTAACTCAGCAATGGTTCTTTCAGTCATTTTGACCCATTCCACATCGTAGGTCGTACCTTCGGCCATACCCATTTCGAACTTGAGTCCCCCGCCACCTATAGCAGTTTCGGTAGTATCTTTGCCCCTTAATACATACAGATCACCTCCGGAAAGGTCTCCCAAAGAGCCAACGTACATCGCGAAATGACCTTCGGGATATTCATTGTTACTATCATCATCACCCATAAAAACTACCGTTTGACCTGGAAACGCATTCTTGCCGATGACAACGGCATTTTCAGTAGACCACTCACCAAGCGCCGGAAGCCTTTCCGCTTCGGAGCGACTTTCAGTATCCTTAAAAGGGTTTACCCTGTAGACCCCCTTGGCATTACCGCCCCATTCGCCTCCTGAAAGATAAAGTGGCCCAAAACCATGTTCCTCAACGGTAATAGAGGAACCCGAACATTGCGCTGTAAAAGCCGTGGCAGTAGCATTAAGAATGTAATCCCCCTCCAAAGGTTGCAAGTCGGCATTCATGGTAATTCTGGCGATAGCGTAATCTGCCTCCAGGTTGTTTACAAAGGAGTAGGTTCCGTCGTTGTTGGGATATAATGCCGCTCCATCCATATACGATCCATAAATAAAGGTAGAATCAGAAGGTAAAATATCGGCAGATGTCATAATCATGTTCAGTTCTGCGGTACTGGCGAAGTTTCCCTTCAAAGAAAAAACGCCGTTTGGTACTACCGAACTTTCAAGGGGTATCATCTCTGTTTCCTTAGGATCATCGCCGTCTCTGCCGCCATCACCAATAAAATCATCGATAACTTCACAAGAAGCTAATGCAGCCAAGCCTGAAGCACAGAGAAGTATTTTTTTTACTGTTTTCATGAATAATGTTTTTAGGTTAAATAATATGTGTCCAAAACTACCCACGACTTCTTATCATAGCGTTAGACCTATATTTTGAAACATTTAGCTTTGTTTTAACAAATGGTTACTATGTTAAGCAAGCATCACAGCATTGTGAACAATTATTTAGAAAAATGTTAAGCAGCTTTTTATCAACAAGTTACAACTTACCCATGTTGCTTTTCATCTCAGGAAATTGATTTTTTATTAAACAATTAGGCTTTTCTACACACTAATATTGGGTACGTACACGTGCAGTCATCTGGAAGTATTTTGCTATTTTTAAAACAGACTAAATTCAATGAAAATGATACCACGAATACGCTTTACCGTCCTAGCGCTTATTTGCTCCATACTTTGGGCTTCTGGACAGGAACGAAAACTTCCCATAGATACCATGGTAACCACCCAGCATAGCGTTGCTATCAACGGAAACCGAATCGAATACACTGCCAAAGTTGGAACACAACCCGTTTGGGACGAACATGGCAAACCCATAGCGTCATTGCATTACACCTACTACACTAGGAACAATGTGAAAGATCGAGCCTCCCGTCCGCTATTGATTTCCTTTAATGGAGGACCTGGTTCCGGATCCGTGTGGATGCATTTAGCCTATACGGGACCCCGGGTGCTGAAGATAGATGATGAAGGATATCCGGTGCAACCGTATGGGGTGAAGGAAAACCCGTTTTCAGTATTGGACGTCACGGATATTGTGTACGTGAACCCTGCCAATACCGGCTACTCCAGAACCATTCCCGAAATGGGCGATGAAGTAGATCGCAAAAAGTTTTTTGGCATCAACGCAGACATCACGTACCTGGCCGAATGGCTCAATACCTTTGTAACCCGTAACAATCGTTGGCGCTCCCCCAAATACATTATTGGGGAAAGCTATGGAGGCACTCGCGTTATGGGGCTTTCACTGGCATTACAGGACCGTCAATGGATGTATCTCAACGGTGTTATTATGGTGAGCCCGGCCGACTATAAGGTCATTCGCGAGGATGGTCCGGTTTCCGGTGCCTTGAACCTTCCCTATTTTACCGCGGCTGCTTGGCACCATAAGGCCTTGCCCGCTGCATTACAAGAAAAGGATTTGACCGAAATACTGCCGGAATCCGAAACATATACGATCAATACCTTGATTCCGGCCATTGCGAAAGGCGGTTTCATCACGGATGCCGAGAAAAAAGCCGTTGCTGAAAAAATGGCTTACTATTCAGGACTCAGTGCAAAGGAAATTCTAGATCTTAACTTAGTGGTCCCCACACGTTATTTTTGGAAAAACCTCCTTAAGGAAAAAAGCGGATATACCATTGGCCGATTAGATAGTCGTTATCTAGGCATTGACAGACAGCTTTTTGGAGAAGCGCCCGATTACAGCGCCGAGCTCACTTCTTGGTTGCACAGTTTTACCCCCGCCATCAACTTCTACTTGCAAGAGGAACTAAAATTCAAGACCGATATTAAATACAATATGTTCGGCCCTGTAAGGCCGTGGGACAACAGTGACGATGAGACTCGAGACAATTTGCGCCAGGCCATGGCACAAAACCCATACTTAAATGTGTTGGTACAAAGCGGTTATTATGACGGTGCCACAACCTATTTCAATGCGAAGTATACCATGTGGCAAGTAGACCCTAGTGGTCGTATGAAAGACCGTTTCGAATTTAAAGGCTACCGTAGTGGCCACATGATGTACCTACGCCGAGAAGACCTTGAAAATGCAAACAATGACATTCGTTCTTTTATCCAAAGAACGATGGCGAACGGAAAAAGTGCCAAATACAAATAGGCAGTTCCATTAGACAATGAACTCAAGACGAGTTCAATATTAATATATGTAACAAATCAAAAAATGAGATAATGAAAACAGCAAAAAAAATCTTCCAAATGGCCCTTCTATTAAGCCTTACCACAAGTTGCGGCCAAGATATGCCATCGAAAGAATGGCAAATAAAAACAGCTGTTTTAGCGGCACCGGAAGAATATCGAGAAGGTGCCATGGTCTACGGCTACGATACAGATGGTGGTTTTACCACCCTCCGGGAAGGTACCAATGCTTATATCTGCCTGGCGGACGACCCTAAGAAAGAAGGGTTCTCGACCGCAGCCTATCATAAAGAATTGGATGCGTTTATGGCCAGGGGCCGTGAATTAAAGGCCGCCGGAAAAGAAGGGCAAGAAATTTTCGATATCCGCGAAGCGGAAGTAAAGGAAGGTAGTTTGAAAATGCCAGACAAAGCAACACTTTGCGTCTTCAATGGAACGGTAAATACCGAAACTCAGGAAATCGAAAATGGGTATGTGCGTTATGTATTTTATGTGCCTTTTGCTACAGGAGAATCTACCGGTCTCCCTACCAATCCCACCCCACCGGGACATGCATGGTTAATGGATGCCGGCACCCATCGCGCCCATATTATGATTACGCCACCAAAAGATTGACCTTGGGACGTCCTGAACGGTAATCGCCTTACCTTTCAAAGAAAATATTGAACCACAGTAATGTTATGAAACCGATCATATTTGACAATCCGCATCGCAAAAAGCATTTCGACTTTTTCAACGGCATGAACCATCCTCATTTTGCTATCTCTGCGAACGTGGAAATAACGGCCTTACTTCGGTATATAAAACAGGAAAAACTACCGACTACCCCTGCTCTTGTCTATGTCATCGCAAGAGCTGCTAATGAAATCCCTGAATTTCGATGGCGGATCAGGAACCATAAAGTCATTGAGCACTCATCGGTTCGGCCTTCGTTTACCGTACCGACCAAGGCGTCGGAGGTATTTAGCTTTTGTACAGTCGATTACGTAACGGATGCTACCACTTTTATCCAGAATGCCCAAACTCAGATTGACAAAATGCAGACCGAACCATCATTCGAAGATGAGGAGCACCAAGATGATTATCTTTTTCTTTCGGCTATTCCCTGGGTCAGCTTTACTGGCGTTCAACATGCCATGCACTACCACCCCAGTGATAGCGTTCCCAGAATAAGTTGGGGAAAGTTTTTTGAGCAAAATGGGAAAACTTTTATGCCTTTAGGGGTACAAGTGCACCATGCTGTAGTCAACGGACGACAGGTAGGGGACTATTATCAATCGGTTGAAAAGATAGCTGCAAATCCATATGATTTTTTGATCTAATGCCAATGTTTGCTCTTATTAAACCTAATATATCAGTATTTTTACCGACCCAAAATACCCTTTCTTACGAATCCTAGCAGGTAGGTTGGTAAGAAAATGAACAATAATTCAAATGAAAGACTTTTGGAATAATCGATATAAAATAGAAGATTCTGCATATGGTTATGAGCCTAATGAATTTTTCAAAGAAGAATTAACTAAAATAAAATCAGGAAAAATACTTTTACCAGCCGAAGGGGAAGGTCGTAATGCGATTTTTGCCGCTAAACTTGGATGGGAAGTTTCGGCATTCGATATGAGTGAGCAAGGAAAAATTAAAGCGGAAAAACTTGCAGAGAAAAGCAAAGTATCGATTGAGTATGCGATTGGTGAGTTTGAAGAATTAGAGTATCAAAAAGAACATTTTGATACAATCGGATTAATCTATGCCCATTTCACAGCAGAATCTAAATCCAAATACCATAAAACATTAGATAAGTATTTGAAAAAAGGGGGCAGAATTATTTTTGAAGCATTTAGTAAATCTAATTTGAAGTTAAATGCAAAGAATCTTAATACTAATGGCCCGAAAGACATACAAGCATTGTTTTCAGTAGACGAAATCAAAAATGACTTTCGTAATTACCATATAATTGAATTGAAAGAAGAAATTTTAGAACTAAACGAGGGTTTGTATCATAATGGATTAAGTGCTATTATTAGATTTGTGGGAGTGAAAAAATGAAAAATAGCACTGCGCAAATGCATAAACAAACGTTTCATTCTTAACGATATGACAGTAGAAGATCATTATGACAATCATCTTGCTGACTTTTACTCTTGGATGATTGGTGATTTTGATAAGGGAAAAGATTCCTTCAAAGATTTTTGTATCAATAATGAGATTAAGCCAAGTAAAACAGGTGTTGCAATCGATTTGGGAGCAGGAAATGGTATTCAAAGCATTGCTCTTGGAGAAATTGGTTACAAAGTCAAAGCCGTAGATTTCAATAAAAAACTACTCCTAGAATTAAAAGATAGAACTAATGGATTAGCGATTGAATTGATAAAAGGAGACCTTAGAAATATCAAGACTTTTTGCAATTCCTTGGTCGATTTAATCATTTGCTGTGGTGACACAATTTCTCATCTAGATACTTTTGAGCAACTTAATAAGTTAGTCCAGGATTGCTTTACCTTATTAGATGAAAATGGGTATTTGATATTGACATTTAGAGACTATTCATTTGAGTTAACCGATACACAAAGATTTATTCCCGTCAAAAGTGATGAAAATAGGATTTTAACTTGTGTGATTGATTATCGGGATCAAAAAATAAGGGTAACTGATTTATTATACGAAAAACAAAATGAAACTTGGATCCAAAAGGTCAGTTCATATGAAAAGTTACGAATTCGGACCGAATATTTAATAGATAAATCCGAAGAGGTTGGTTTTACTGTAATTAAGAATAAAAACAAAAATAGAATGGTTCATTTGATATTGCAGAAATGATTGAAAAAATAAGAAACGAGCTACAACAAGGTGTATGGTCTGGCATTGGAATACCTTATAAACAACCATGAATATGCAGCCGAATACATTTATAAAGACACTCACGATGATCCACGGTTCCCTGCTAGCCGGTTTGGTCCTTTTCACCGGATTTGTCTATTGGCAAGGGGGTAGCTTTATCGCTGAAATGAATGGGAGTGATTTTTTCATTTATCTGGTGCCGATAGCGGCAGCTATGGGCTATTTCCTAGGAAAGTTTCTATTTGAGAAAAACTTGGCCACCATACATAAAGAAGATTCGTTAGGGTCTAAATTGACAACATACCAAATGGCATCCCTAATTCAATATGCGTTGATCGAAGGTCCCGCTTTTTTAGCGCTCATCGCCTATTACCAAAACGGCAACGCGTTACATCTAGTTATCGCAATCTCATTAGCGGTTTATTTGTTCGCATTGCGGCCAAAACAACAACGTATAGAGAACATACTGCAGCTGGCCCCGGATGAAAAAAGCCGCCTATAGGCGCACTACCGGATTCCCGTAAACTACCTCGGGGCCTTCGTCCGCCATGAAGGCGGGCAAGCGTCGGAGCATTTAAATTTCGATTGTTGAGTAAAACCAAAAATATTTTATACCTTTTGAAATCATTAAAAAGAACATGACGAAACTACAGTTTACTTTACTTTCCTTAGTGCTAGGCACCGGTATGGCAACTACCTTAGCTGCCCAAGATTGGCCCAACTTGGCCGAATTCAAAGAAGATAACGCAAAAGTGGGACTTCCTGCGGCCGATGAGAATCGGGTGGTGTTCATGGGAAATTCCATCACCATTGGTTGGTTAAACACGCGACCAGAGTTTTTTGAAGGAAAACCTTATATCAATCGAGGTATTAGTGGGCAAACGACCCCGCAGATGCTACTGCGGTTTCGTCAAGATGTTATAAATCTGCAACCCAAAGTTGTGGTGATTTTGGCAGGAACCAATGATATTGCGGGCAATACAGGTCCGTCTACCTTGGAAATGATCGCCGACAACATCAAATCCATGGCTGAACTGGCGCATGCAAACGGTATTAAAGTTGTCGTCTCCTCTACCCTGCCCGCATACGACTACCCTTGGAAACCAGGAGCGGAACCTGCCGAAAAAATCGTAGCCTTGAACAAAATGCTTCGTTCCTATGCGGAGGCGAACGACCACATTTATTTGGACTATTTCTCGACAATGGTAGATGATCGCAACGGACTCCCCAAAGAATATGCCGAGGATGGAGTGCATCCCACCGCTGCCGGTTATAAACTGATGGAACCTCTTGTTGAAGAGGCAATTGCCAAGGCGTTAAAGTAATTAGGAAGACCAATGCACCTTAGCTTGTTTGGAGTTTGATCATTATTGTTCTTTAAATATCGACAATTCATTTCTACCCTTACCAAACTTATCAAGGGCATGAAGACCGTTTCAGTTATCTTTTTATCCATATCTTCGATAAAAATTACAAATTACCGTGGCGGAAACGGAGCAAGACCTAAAAAGACAGACTTCCAAGAAATATGACACCATCATTATTGGTTCTGGCGCAGGTGGGTTGGCAGCAGCCATTTGCTTGGCAAGAGCGGGTCAAAAAGTGTTGGTCTTAGAGCAACACGATGTTCCCGGAGGTTGGTGCCATAGTTTTTATTTAAATGGGCACAGGTTCACTCCCGGAGTGCACTATGTAGGCCTTTTAGGCGAGGGAGAGGCCACGAACGACCTCTATCGCGGATTGGGAATCGCCAATGACCTAGTTTTCTTTCGAATGAATCCCGATGCCTATGAGCACGTGTGGGTCGGGAAGGAACGTTTCAATTTCCCAGCGAACTTCGACCAACTGATCGAGCGACTGTCCCAACGATTTCCGAAGGAAAAAAAGCGTATTTATAAATACCTCGACCTGACCAGAAAAGTGAGCGAGGAGTTATATTCGCTGCCATACATCAAGGGGTTTTGGCAGAAATTGACGCTTCCCTACAGAACACGGCATTTTGGAAAGTACGGACTCTTTACCTTACGGCGCGTCATTAACTGGCACATAAAAGACCCCTTGCTCAAAAACATCCTGAATATTCAGTGTGGTGATCACGGTGTACAACCTAGAAAAGCGGCTTTTGTGCTACACTGCGCACTCATGTATCATTATTTTCAAGGAGGCTATTACCCCATGGGTGGTGGTGGGGCGCTGATCAAAGCAATGACCAATGCTGTAAAAAGGTATAAGGGGGAGATACGAACCAGTACCGAAGTAGCCAAAATCTTATTATCTGACGATGCTATTGACAAAAAAGCAATCGGTGTTCAGTTAGCAAACGGTGATCAATTGTTTGCAGATCGTATCATTTCCAATGCGGATGTCGGTATCACCTACCAACAGTTGATCGGTACTGAAAATCTGAGTCAAAAATTACAGAAGAAACTAGCTAAGACGAAGTATTCCTGTACTTCCTTAATGCTTTTCCTAACCGTGGATATGGATGTAAGGGCAGCGGGGCTCGATTCGGGAAATATTTGGATGATGCCAAATAAGGACGCTGATGATTTCTACGATGAAATTTTGAATACCGATATTACCAAAGGAGAAGCTTTTGAAGGTATGTTCATTAGTTGTACCACCCTGAAGGATCCGGCCAGTTTCGACGGAAAACACCATACGATAGAAGCAATCACCTTTATTGACTACAGCATTTTTGAAAAATACAAACATGAAAAAGCACAACGCTCCCAAGCCTATCTGGATTTAAAGGAACGTTTAACACAGAAAATGATCAAGGGTCTTGAAAAAGCGGTACCAGGTGTAAAAGATCACATAGTGCATCAAGAACTGGGCACACCGATTACCAACGAATACTATATCAATACTACACGCGGAAATGTTTATGGGACCGAAAAAAGCCTAAAACACATTGGGCCATTTGCCTTCAAGGCCAAAAGTGAAATTGAGAATCTATACCTCTGTGGTGCCAGTATTCTCTCGCATGGTGTAGCGGGAGCCTCCCATTCCGGTGTCGATACGGCCGCTATAATTTTAGGATGCCTCCCAGATGATTTAAAAGCACCCCAAGAAGATCAGCATCTAAGGATTTATGAAGCAGAAGACCCATCGGGCTATCCCGAATGGATGCTTGCAAAAATGAAGGTCAAAAAAGCGCGAGCTGCCGCCAAACTGGAAACCATTTAAAGGGTTTATTACTGCTCTTCCCACTTCAATGGATAATCCGCATCGTACCGATGGGCATCCTTCATATCGTTTTTGAGTTGCTCCACCAATTCAGGATGCGTGTCTACAAGATTGTACTCCTCTTCAGGGTCTGCTATAAGGTTGTACAGTTCCCAAGTGTCCGCTACAATGTGATGAAGTAGTTTATAATTTCCGCTTCGCACCGCTTGCGCATCATACTCCCTTTCGGCGAACTCCCAATAAAGGTAGTCGTGTTGCCTTTGTTTGTCGATATCTCCCAACAAGCTTGGCACCAAGGAAATCCCGTCGTTGGGGGGAATCGAATCGTTGCCGGCAAGTTCAGCAAAGGTGGGGAGCATATCCCAAAAAGCGGAAACGTGTGCCGTTGTGGTGCCCGGTTGAATTTTTCCCTTCCAACGGGCAATAAATGGCACCCGTATGCCTCCTTCATACAAATCGCGCTTCATTCCTCTTAATCTTCCGTTGCTATCAAAAAAATGCGGGTCTACGCCACCCTCTTGGTGTGGGCCGTTGTCACTAGTGAAAATAACTAGCGTATTTTCGGCGAGATGATGTGTGTCCAAGACATCGAGTATACGACCTACATCAGTGTCCATAAGACTGATTATGGCCGCTTTTGAACGTTCTGCCTCCGGCCAATCCATTTCCTTGTAGATACCCATATCTGGAACTTCCATACCGTGTTCGGCCACTAATTGACCTTCGTTGTTGGCATGGGGAACGGTCAAAGGCAGATAGAGGAAAAAAGGTTTTTCCTTCGGTTTTTTCAAAAAACGGAGGGCTTCATTGACAAAGAGGGTATGCGAGTACTCATTTTTCTCCGAAGCGGCTTGGCCTATTCCCTTTGCATAGCCTTCAGTTGCAACCACCACTTTATTCGATAAGGAAATCTGCTCACCATCCCTTATCAAGTAATCGGGATAGTAATTATGCGCTCGTATTTGGTTTAAATAGCCAAAATAGGAATCAAACCCTTGCTTGCTGGGTTCTCCTGATGAACCGACACCACCTAAACCCCATTTTCCGATTAGGGCGGTCTCATAACCCGCTTTTTGAAACATATGGGCGATGCTGAAATCGTTTTGGGACAATACATTGTTATTGTTTCCCCGAACCGGTGCGTGACCTTGATGAAGCCCGGTAAGCAGCGATGCCCTCGAAGGAGCGCAGACCGTATTACCTGCGTAATGATCGGTGAAACGTATCCCATTCTCCGCCATTCCGTCAATTCGGGGCGTTCGTATCTTTTGTTGACCATAGCACCCCAAATCTCCATAACCCAAATCATCGGCCAGAATAAAAATCACATTGGGCCTTGACAAAGGAAGTTCGTTCATTAATTCTTCTTTCGCGCTTTCTTTACAGGAAAAAAGTGTAAAAGAGATTCCTACTGTTATTAAAAACCAACTCAATCTACGGTGGAAGACTTCGCTTTTCATAAGTGCCATTAACCAACAAAATTAACCAGGGTACCAATATGGTCGATAGCGATGCGCACCTCATCACCTACCTTTAAACTAAAATCGTCTGGTGGAATAATACCGGTTCCCGTCATGAGAAAACATCCGTTCGGGAATCTACACTCCCGGTACAAATAGCCCACGAGCTCCAAGTGCTTTCGCTTCATTTGATTTATCGAAATCTGCCCAGAAAACACACTTTTCCCTTCTCGTAGGATGTCCATTTTAATCTGTGTATCGGCAGCGATCGTTTTCCGGGGCACATAAATACAAGGTCCTAAAGCTGCACAACCCTCATAGGTCTTTGCCTGTGGAAGGTAGAGCGGATTCTCGCCTTCAATGCTTCTTGAACTCATATCGTTCCCAATCGTATATCCTTCGATAGTCCCTTCCGAGCTTATAAAAAGGGTTAATTCCGGCTCGGGAACATCCCAATGGGAATCCTTGCGAATGCGTACGGTTCCTCCATAACCGACCGTTCGCTGCGGGGTGGCCTTAAAAAACAATTCAGGTCTTTCAGCGTCGTACACCCGATCATAGAAACTACCTCCCCCAGCTTTTTTTGATTCTTCCATTCGGGCTTGTTTGCTGCGCATATAGGTTACGCCTGAAGCCCATATCTCCTGACTTCCCATCGGAGGTTCCGTAATGTCGTTCAAAAGGTCGTCGCTAGTTACTGGCAGGTCTTTGATATCGTCCTGCAGGGCATCGTGCAGATTCATACGATTGATAAAGGCATCCCAATTATCCACTTCCTTCACATAAAGCTTGTTTTCGTCTCGGATTACCGCTCCGACAGCGGTCTTATAAAGCTGCATCTTTTATTTTTTCGAGTGTTTCACCCTTAAATATACGTGTTTTCGGGAAAGATAAAATTCCATGAGACAATGAACTCGTCTTGGTCCTTACCAAAAAACACGCACCAAACTGGATACTTCGCCGGAAGCCATTTGTAAAGTGCGAGGAAACAACTGGCCCTGTCAACGGTAACACGTAAAACGAAAAAAGCAGCCGTTCATCAATTTAATATCTTTTCTAAACCCTGTAGACGTTATCCATTTCTAATCGATATACATCTCTTTATGGAAAATCATCAAACCCCTAATGTTCAGTTGGTAAGCGAACTTACCGAAGAAGCAAGAGTAACTTTTTACAAAAAGACCTACACACATTTAGCAGGTGCCGTTTTACTATTTATTCTGGTAGAAACGCTCTTCTTTCAAATTGAACCTATCGTTAATTTTGCCTTATCATTAACAGGTGGTATAAGTTGGTTATTACTTTTGGGCGCCTTTATGTTCGTTACCAATTACGCAGAAAAACTGGCCATACAGAGTAACGACCGAACCATGCACTATGCAGGGCTGGTTCTTTATGTCATTGCAGAAGCCTTTATCTTCATCCCGCTGATATACATCGCCATGTATATGGCGGGTGATGGGGCCTTTAATATCCTTAACCAAGCTGCCATTTTAACCTTGTCATTGTTTACAGGTCTTTCGGCCGTAGCATTTTTAACAAAAAAAGATTTTTCATTTTTGAAATCCATCCTCGCTATTGGCTTTGCCATTGCATTGGGATTGATCATTGCAGGATCGCTCTTTGGTTTTAACCTAGGCCTGTGGTTCAGTGTAGGTATGGTAGTTCTAGCTTCAGGGTCTATTTTATACCAAACCTCGAATATGATTCATAAGTACCGGCCAAACCAATATGTGGCTGCATCTTTAGGCTTGTTTGCCTCTCTAATGCTATTGTTCTGGTACATTCTCAGCATTCTTTCGAACGATTGAACAGTTGAATCATAAAACCCAAAGCCTCGGATTCGCAAAAACAATTCCGAGGCTTTCTTATTCTTTCTATCTTAAGCCATATTACACTCATAGAACAATAAAACTACGGAAACATGAAAAAATGGTTAACATTTTTCTTACTACTGCCATCATTGAATGGAATGGCACAAACCAAGGAAGAACAAGACATTAATGCGATCAAAACGATTATGCATCAGCAACAACAGGCATGGTCCAATCATGATTTGGAGGGGTTTATGAAGGGGTATTGGAAATCGGATTCGCTTACCTACTACAGCAGTGGCAAAGTCACCAAGGGATGGCGGACTACTTTGGACAATTACAAAAAAGGCTATCCCACCAAAGCGACCACAGGAAAACTCAATTTTCAAATCGATGATATCGGAAAAATAGATGAGGATGCCTACTGGCTAATGGGACAATATTTTCTGAGTAGCGATTCAGGGGATGCCAATGGTACCTTTATGATTATTTTTAAAAGAATCGATGGGGAATGGAAAATTGTGGCCGATTCGTCTTGCTAATATATCTTTCCTTAGAATTTTCTGTCAGGTCGAAAGGCCGAGATATCCATCGACGTTTTCTTTTCACCAATGACCTCCGATACCAGTTTTCCGGTTGCGGGACCAAGACTCCATCCCATCATCGCATGACCCGTGGCAACAGTTAGGTTTTGATAAGTCGAAGAACGACCTATATACGGCAATCCATCGGGTGAAACGGGGCGCAGCCCTGTTTGCGCCGCCTCGATTTCTTCCGGTAATATTTCCAGATCGGGATAGAAAGATGTGGCACCTTTTGCAATCGCAAGTACTCTTTCTTTTCGTATCGTTTTATTAATTCCCGAGAATTCCATGGTGCCCGCAAAGCGTGTAAAGCCTTTCATTGGTGTAACGGCCATTTTGGCTTCCATTAAAATGGCCGGCATCCCGATTCCGGTAGGTCTTGGAACATTAATGCGGTAGCCCTTGCCTGCCTGCAACGGCAATCTAAGATTCATTTTTTTAGATAACCGACCGCTCCATGAGCCTGCTGCCAACACCACCTCATCGGCATTATAGCGGTTATTGGTGGTTTGTATATATTGTATTTTTTGCCCATTGATCTTCATATCCAATACTTCTTCATTGGTTTTGACTTCAACGCCGGTAGCTTTTAAATGCTTCAGTAGCTTGGGCATAACCTCCGTGGGGGTAGTATGTCCATCACATTCATAGTGAATGGCTCCTTTCGCATCCACTTGGATATTCGGTTCTATGACCTTCAATTGTGATTGGTTCAGTTCGGTTACTTCCAATCCCAAAAAACTGGCTTTTTGGGCCACTTCCATCTCATGCTCATAAGAAGCATTCGTCTTGTAAAGCATCAACAGGCCTTTTCTTTCCAACTGAAAATCGCCCAAATCCCCAGAGGCCTTTATACCTTCGAACAATTCCCTACTTAAGATATTAATATCCTTAATAACGGGAATCGCCTTCGCAACTTTCTCATGCGTCGAAGATTTATGAAAGTACCAAGACCACCTAAAAAAGTCGGTATCCCATCTAGGTTTCATATAAAACGGACTAGCCGAATTAAACATCATTTTAAGTCCCATAGTAATCATACCAGGTGCTGCCAAAGGTATGATATGGCTTGGGGTAATATACCCGGCATTTACAAAAGAGGCGCCAGAGGTAATGTCCGATTTGTCAATGACGGTTACCTGATGGCCTTCTTTCTGCAAAAAATAGGCGGTACTCAGCCCTACGATACCTCCTCCGATGATGACAACACTTTTCAAGATGCTACTTCCTTATGAAATCAATTTAACTAATATGCTTATTGGACATGCGGACGTTGGAGACCGCCGAAAGACCAATCTTTACCCTGCCCATTCCTCTTTACTACAGCACCTGAAAACCATGGGCATAGGGATCGTCGTTATCGATAATAATTGTGTTATACCCAAATACCTTCGCCCAACCCTGAATACTTGGTACGATTGCGGGTTTCCCGTCTAAATCGGTTTCCTCCTCAATTCTACCCACAAATTGGGAACCGATAAAGCTTTCATGAATAAATTCCTCTCCTATTTTCAACTGTCCCTTAGCATGCCATTGAGCCATACGTGCCGAAGTACCCGTACCACAAGGAGAACGGTCAATAGCTTTGTCCCCATAAAAAACGGCATTTCGGGCCGTTGCTTTTAAGGAAATAGGGGTTCCAGTCCATAAAATATGGCTTACATTACGGATTGTAGTATCTTCTGGATGCACAAAGGCATCGACGTACTTTTCATTGATTTTGGTGCGCACCTCCTGACTAAAACGAATTAATTCGCTTGCCGAAAAATCCTGAATCCCGGAAAAATTTGATTGTGGGTCTATAATTGCATAAAAATTTCCTCCGTAGGAAACATCGAAAACCAATTCTCCCAAACCATCACAATCGATACGTAAACCCGATGCCGCCAAGTAGGATCTTACATTGGTCAGTCGTACCCAATCGACCTTCTCCCCTGTTTGTTGGTAGGTAATTTGCACCAATCCCGCTGGGGTTTCCAAACGTACGCTACCTGGTATCTTAGGAAGGATCAACCCCTCTTCTATGCCAATGGTGATTGCCCCAATAGTACCGTGACCGCACATCGGCAAACAACCACTGGTCTCTATGAATAATATGCCCAAATCGTTTTTGGGGTCGGTGGGAGGATAAAAAATACTTCCGCTCATCATGTCATGTCCCCGAGGCTCGAACATAAGCCCTTTGCGAATCCAATCATACTCTTTTAGAAAGTGCTGTCGTTTTTCACTCATTGTGTCACCAAGCAGTTCCGGGCCACCATTTTTAACGACCCTCACGGGATTGCCACAGGTATGGGCATCGATACAGTTAAACGTACTACGAGCCATTTCCTACTTTTTCGATGTAGTTATTAATACGATCCTCTAAAATGGCCAAGGTAACGGTCCCCTGCCCTAGTATTACCTCATGAAACTCCCTGACATCAAATTTTGAACCCAACTCAGCCTCTGCTTTTTTTCGCAGTTCCCGAATCTTTAGCTCTCCAATCTTGTAGGATAGTGCTTGTCCCGGCCATGAAATATATCGATCGGTTTCCGTATTGATTTCATGAAGGGACAGAGCCGTGTTAGAAGCCAAAAAATCGACTACCTGTTCGCGTGTCCATCCCTTCGCATGAATTCCGGTATCTACGACCAGCCGGCAAGCACGCCACATCTCATAGGTGAACTTTCCAAAATGTTCGTACGGGGTGGTATACATTCCCATTTCTTCTGCCAAAAACTCGGTATACAGCCCCCATCCCTCTCCATAAGCAGACAGGTACAGGTCTTTTCGAAACTGAGGAATACTATCTCCCAATTCTGCATTCAATGCGCCCTGAAGGTGGTGACCGGGAACGGCTTCGTGTACGGTTAGCGAGGGCAACGTATAAAGGGTTCTACTGGGCAAATCGTAGGTATTCACCCAATAATAACCAGGGTCGGTACTATTGTTTTCTGTACCTACATAGCGCCCGCCCGTATATTTAGGGGCCATGGCATCCGGTACGGGAGCGACCCCATAAGGTTTTCTAGGTAGGGTCTTGAAAAAACGGGGCAATTGTTCATCTGCCCGTTTGGCCATATCCCGTGCGATCATTAATAACTCCCGAGGGGTTTTGGCATAGAACTGCCCATCGGTTCGTAGAAATACCAAAAAATCGGCAAAGCTGCCTTCAAATTCCAGTTCCGCGATTATTTTTTCCATTTCAGACCTGATTCTGGCAACCTCCTTCAGTCCTATTTGATGAATATCTTCTGCAGTATAGTTACTACTAGTCGTGTAAAAGTTAATACGATTCTGATAGTATTCCATTCCCCCCGGCGTTTCGGAGACACCAATCGAGGTGCGTGTCTTGGGAAGGTACTCTTGTTCAAAAAAAGACTTGATCCGCTTGAACTGGGGTATTACTTTCAATTCAACAACCTTTTTGGCCGCAACAATAATAGAATCCCGGATCCCTTCTGAAAGCCCATCGGGAAGTTTCTTGAAAGGAGAAAAATAGTAGCTATCCTCGTAGCTTTCTACAATATGGTCGTTATAGGTACTTTCATAGCCCTCAAAAATGATTCGTGGTTGCGATACCCCTTTTTTAAGCCCCTCGCGCAAATTTACCAAATGTTGATCGACGAAATCAGGAAGGGCATTTAGTTTATTGAGGTACTTCTTTACCTGTTCATAATTCGTTAATGGGCGAACGTGATAAGTTAGACTACTGTGAAAACCAGCGTCGGATAGCAAAGGATTCAGGTAGCGTTCGTAGTTGAAGTAATCTATTTTATCCTTTAAAACAAACTGTAACAACTCCAGGGATATTTGATTGGTCTCGATAAGGTCTTCGCGATCGATTTTTTCGAGGGACCGTAGCAGTTTTTCTGCAAATGTTGCCTCTGCCTGATAATACTTCTTTGTGTAGAGCCCCAACGGATATGCTTCTTCGTCATAACCTTCATGATCTTCGTATTCCTTGATGGCCAATTGCAAAATCGCAGCGTTGTCCTTTGTAGGTTCGGCACACTGGATGAAAAGAAACATAAAAACGAACAACAATAGCTTTAGACCGGTAGTATTGATTTGAATTTTACAATGCATCTTGCGTCCATCCATTATCGACCAACCTGTTGATATTCAACGGGTTTTCATCTTTTAATTCATCTGGCAATGCCGCTTTCGGCCAGTCTTGATAACTTAAAGGACGTACCCATCTTTTAATGGAATGAATACCTACGGCGGTAAACCGACTGTCAGTTGAAGCGGGATATGGACCTCCATGCTGCATCGAAGGGCAAACCTCTACGCCTGTAGGCACCCCGTTAAAAATAAGGCGTCCTACCCGACTTCTTAACGCATCGATGATGCTCCCATATTTTTCCAAATCGACTGTATTCCCCAAAACAGTTCCGGTAAGTTGGCCTTCCAATTGTTTAAGGATCGATATTAGCTCACTCTCGTTCCCGCATTGGACTACCATCGAAAAAGGACCGAAGACTTCTCTGTGCAGGGTAGGGTTTTTTAAGAAGGTAGCACCGTCTACGGTAAGGACTTTTTGGGCACCAAAATTGGGTGCTATCTTATTTTCGTATGAAGCAGCCACGGTAACACCCGACTGTTCAGAAAGTTCAGCTTTTCCTTTTTCATAGTTCTGATGAATATTCGGATGCAACATACACATCGGGTCCAATTTTTCGATTTCGTTACCCAAGCTGTCTATGAAGCTGTTTAAGGAAGGGCCCTTAATACCAAATATAAGTCCAGGATTGGTACAAAACTGACCTGCACCTAGCGTGATGGAGCCAGCATATGTTGCCGCCCACTCATCATTTTTTTGTTCCAAAGCAGTCGGAAGGGCAACTACCGGGTTCACACTTCCCATTTCAGCAAATACCGGTATCGGTTCTTCTCTTTTTGAGGCTAAATCGAACAGGGCGCGGCCACCACGGATACTCCCGGTAAAACCGACCGCCTTTACCTGCGGATGCTCGACTAGTTGAACACCAACCTCGATACCGCTACTGTTCAAATTAGAGAAGACACCATTGGGCATCCCTGTTTTTTGGGCCGCTCTTACAATGGCCGAAGCAACCAACTCCCCAGTGCCTGCATGCATAGGATGGCTTTTAACCACTACGGGGCAACCGGCAGCCAAGGCAGCAGCCGTATCCCCACCTGCCGTCGAATAGGCCAGAGGAAAGTTACTGGCGCCAAAGACCACCACGGGTCCCAAGGGAACTAGCATTTTTCGTAAATCGGGTTTCGGAACTGGGGATCGATCAGGTATTCCGGTATCAATGGTAGCTTCGACCCAAGAACCTTCCTCGACCAAATTGGCAAAGGATCGCAATTGACCTACGGTTCTTCCTCGTTCTCCTTTAGCTCTTCCCTCGGGCAACCCTGTTTCCGAACAATACATTTGAACCAATTCCTCATCCAATGACAAAATTTCATCAGCTATGGCATTTAAGAAGGTTGCTTTCTTAACCCCAGAAATAGAACGATATTGTTCAAATGCTTCTGTTGCCAATTGAACGGCCTTGTCGACCTCCATTTCTGTCGCTTCTGTATAAACGGTTTCATTTTCAATATTCAACATAGGGTTGAACGTACGGTATGTGGTACTTCCTGTTGCCGAAGTTGTAAATCCGATGTAATTTTTTCCTGTTACCATAGGTGCGTAATTTTAAATCTTTTACTTATAAAGCGGTGCTTAACCCCTTGTATTCCGGAAGTTTCGGTCGTGTCCGAACTCCTTCATCAATAATGGCCTGAACCCTCGTTCGTTCTTTTCCTTGCAAAGGTAGCCTTGGAGGGCGCACGTGTTCCGTACCAATACCGGTGGCGACCTCGGCAAGCTTAATGTTCTGAACCAATTGTGGACTGATGTCCAGTTCCAACAGGGGTAGAAACCATCGATAAATATCAATCGCTTCTTGTGTTCTTCCTGCTTTGGCCAGCTCGTAAATGGCAACCGTCTCAGCGGGGAAAGCACAGACCAATCCGGCCACCCATCCATCAGCACCTATCAACAGACTCTCCAACGCTAGCGTGTCTACCCCACATAAAATCTTCAAGCGATTTCCAAAACGATTCCGAAGTCTTCCTATATTGGTAATATCCCTCGTAGATTCCTTTACGGCCGTGATGGTATCGTGAGCTACCAATTCCTCGAACATGGCCACTGTTACCTCTATTTTGTAATCGACCGGGTTGTTGTAGATCATTATAGGGAGGTGGGTGTTTTTGGCAATCTCCTTAAAATAGGTAACGGTCTCCAAATCGGTAGATTTATACCGCATTGGCGGTAGTACCATCAACGCATTTGCCCCTGCCAATTCTGCAAGATTTGCCGCTTCGATGGCATTCCGGGTAGACTGTTCGGCAATGGTCATGGTCACAGGTACCTGCCCTTGTGCCAACTGCACCGTTTCCTGGATCAACACCCTCTTTTCTTCGCTTTCAAGGGTACTGGCCTCTCCTAACGATCCTCCTAAAATAATTCCATGTACCCCAGCGTCCAACTGTGCCCGAATATTAGTTGCGAACATAGTCAAATCCAGGGTGTCGTCTGCTTTGAATTTTGTGGTTACAGCAGGCATAATCCCCTCCCAATGTACTTTCATAAAACAGTGGTTTTTCAAATTTACAACAAAAATAACCGTGTTTTGAATCAAAAAGTTAGATACATATTAACCACATTTGAGACTATATTAACCTCTTTGTGTTATCAACATAAAATATTTTAACAAAATTGGCATATTTTTAATCTGATGAAAGTAAAACCATTTAAAATTCCAAAATCTCCCGAAGATAAGCTGACCGTTCAAATAGATGAGGGTTCCCAATTTTACAACTCGCTACATGAACACCAAGAGGTACAGTTGAGCTACATCATAGCTGGCCATGGTACCTTAATTGTTTCAGATAGTATCCATAATTTTGATGCGGGTGATATTTTTATCATAGGTGGCCACATACCCCATCTTTTTCAGAGTGCGGCAACAAGCGCACACAATCGGATGATATCCATATTCTTTACAAAAGATGGGTTCGGAAGGTGTTTTTTTGAGCTTCCCGGGTTATTGGAAATAGGTCAATCGCTCGATTCCTTAGGGGGCGGACAACAAATTGTTTCCAAACAAAAGGCGATAGGAAACATGATGCTGAAGCTGCCAAAAGCCAGTAAGTTTGAGCAGCTTGTATACTTTTTAAAACTACTGCAAAAGGTAAAAAAAGCCGAAAAAAAAGAGCTTACCGGCTTTATCTCCTCCAAAAAGATATCAATTTCCGAAGGAAAACGACTTCGTTTGGTATTTGATTATGTCATGAAACACTTTTACAGAGAAATAACCCTGACACAGATATCGAACCTCGCACATATGACACCTCCTGCCTTTTGTAGGTTTTTTAAACAGCACACCAATAAAACTTTTTTTGCATTTTTGATAGAACTGCGAATAGCGCATGCCTGCAAGCTTTTAATGCGGCCTGATAAATTGGCCATTGCCGAAATTTCGGAGCAATCGGGCTTTCAATCCGTATCAAATTTTAATAGAAAGTTCAAAAAAATAAAAAAAATGACCCCATCTGCTTACAAAAGTAACATGTTAAAACAGTGAACTCCTCTAACATATCTTTTAAACTTTACACTCTTAGTCCGCTATTCCAAACTTATATACACAATGAGAGCGATACGTTTCCTCGGGATTCAAAACAACGGTAGGAAAACTCGGTTGATTGGGAGCATCGGGAAAATGTTGGGTCTCCAAACAAAAAGCACCACGAAATACATAAGGTTTTCCGCTTTTGCCGAAGGTCTTTCCATTGAGAAAATTACCCCCATAAAATTGTATGCCCGGTTCATTGGTGTATACCTCCATAGTACGGCCACTGCGAGCTTCCTCGGCCTTGGCCGCAAATACCAATCCCGCTTCATTTTTGGGTCCTGAATTCAATACAAAACAATGGTCATAGCCATTCCCCATTTGTAATTGCCGATTATTGCCTGAAAGATCTTGACCTATGGATTTGGCTTTCCTAAAGTCAAAAGGGGTTCCTGCTACAGGTTCGATATGACCGAAGGGAATGAGTTCTTCATCTACGGGCAAAAAATTATCGGCATTGATTGTGAGTATATGATCGGTAGTACTCCCGTTGCCTTCCCCCTTTAGATTAAAAAAGGAGTGGTGGGTAAGATTTATGATTGTTGTCATATCGGAAGTGGCTTCATAACTGATTTTTAATTCATTATCCTTGGTCAACCGATATATGACTCTAAGCTGTAGATTGCCTGGGTACCCTTCTTCCATATGCGGTGAAACCCTTGTAAACACCAGTTCGTTTTTTGTGTGCTTCGCTACATTCCAAACCACACTTTCAAATCCCTTTACACCGCCATGAATATGATTGTTACCGTTGTTGAGCGCCAGTTGATAGGTAGTATCTTTTAAGGTGAATTTGCCTTTCTTAATACGATTTCCATACCTTCCGATAACCGCCCCAAAATACTTTTCTTTGGCAGTTTGGTACGCATCGAGACTTTTGAATCCCAAAACGACATCGTCAAGTTTTCCTTTGCTATCAGGAACGTATAGACTAATAAGGCGTTGACCATAATTTGTGAAAATTGCTTTCATCCCATTTTTATTGGAAAGCATATAGATACCAACGGAATCTGTATCAATCACCGTCTTAAAGGTCTCTGGAAGCAGATTGTTCGGCCAAGCCGTTCCTTTTTCCCTTGACGCAGTGCTTTTCGAGCTTGAACCAACATCTTTACAACCAATCCAAATTCCTGCAATTGTAAGGCAGAGGGCGATAAACAGGTATCGTGATAGAGAAATTTTGTTCATGTAACTTGACTAAGTGTTACCGGGAAGATAAGCAAAATTTAAGCACTGCCCCTTTTGGTGCATTTCCTCAATTACTGTGCTCGTTAGTAGGTAAATAGAATCTTGATTTTGCATGAAAACCCTAGCGCATTTTTCACTATTTTTACGAACTTTTAAGAACGATAACCCTTTTTAAATGAAGAAAATAGCAATACTTGTTTTAGGCTTGGCATTAAGCTGCAATTCCTCTCAAAAAATGGTCACCGATGTGGAATCGACCTCCGCAACGACTGTAACTGGCGAAACATTTGCGGAAACGATTACCGAGGAAGATTTGAAAACCCATCTCTATACCTATGCTTCAGACGAATTTGAGGGAAGGGAAACCGGAGAACCTGGCCAGAAAAAAGCAGTTGCCTATCTCAAGGAGCAATACGAAAAAATGGGTATTCCGGCAGCGAAGGGCGGCGGTGATTACTTCCAGAAAGTACCCTTGGAAATCGTTAAATTACCCACGGGATCTTTAGCGGTTAATAACACGTCATATGTATTAGGGGATGATTTTCTCACATTTTCATCGCACCAAAGCACCTACGACAACGTGGTTTATGTTGGTTATGGTATAGAGGAAGACACTTATTCAGATTATAAAGGAATCGATGTTCAAGGGAAGCTGATATTGGTAAAAGCGGGTGAGCCTACCAACGAAGATGGCACTTACACCCTATCGGGAAGCACGGAAGCCTCGGTATGGAGCAATATGTCCGAAGCTATTGACAAGCGGAGCGAACTGGCAAAAAGTAAAGGAGCTGTAGGTATGTTGTATTACGATGCAGCCAATTTTTCGCGTTTCAAGCGATACTTTGAATACATGAAACAGAACGATAGCGGCCAAATGTCTCTTGAAGATCAGGACGACAAAGACTTTTTTCAATTATTCCTGACGGAAAAAATGGCCAAGGACCTCTTACCCGATATCTCGGCCGACGACACTCCCAAAGCGATGGCGCAAGAGGTTCAAATCGACTTACAAGCGAAGAACGATAAAATAGATTCGGAAAATGTCGTAGCTGTTTTAAAGGGTGGGACCAAACCCGATGAGTATGTTGTTGTCTCTTCGCATCTAGACCACATTGGTATAACCGCAGATGGGCAAATCAACAACGGAGCCGATGATGATGGTTCGGGCACCGTGGCCCTTTTGGAGATTGCCCAAGCATTCAAGAAAGCTGCCGATGCAGGACAAAGACCGGACCGATCTATTGTTTTTCTTCACGTTACGGGAGAGGAAAAAGGACTATTGGGTTCGCGTTATTATACCGATGAGGAACCTTTGTTCCCGTTGGAGAAAACGGTTGCCAACCTGAATATAGATATGATCGGTAGAATCGATCCCAAAAGAGAGGGCGACCGCAACTACGTTTACCTTATCGGTTCGGATAAATTGAGCACCGATCTACATGAGCTTTCGGAAGAAGTAAACCAAAAATATACAAATATAGAACTAGATTACACCTATAACGACGAGAATGATCCAAATAGGTTCTATTATCGCAGCGACCACTACAACTTTGCAAAAAACAATATACCTATCATATTTTATTTTAACGGCACCCACGACGATTACCACCGTCCTGGAGATACGCCGGATAAAATCAACTATGACCTGTTGCAAAACAGGACTCGCTTGGTTTTCTATACCGCTTGGGAAGTTGCCAACCGGGAGGAACGGGTCGTTGTCGACAAAGCGTCGAAATAATTGCTTGTTTAGCTCAAAATAAAATGAACCGCTCTGGAATAATACCACAGCGGTTTTTTTTACGGCGGTCGATATAGGTTGGAAAAGTATCGGTTCGCTGAAGTAGCTTCCAAATACTTAAACATGCTAAAAAGCAACATTGATTCAGACCAAGGCATGGTATATACCATCCATTTCATTATCTCTAAACCAATTGTCCGAATCAGTTATACCCACAAAAAAACCCTATCAAAAATGATAGGGCCTGTACTTTTGGGTGGAAGACCGGTTTCGAACCGGCGACCTCTAGAACCACAATCTAGCGCTCTAACCAGCTGAGCTACAACCACCATTTATAAGCGATGGCAAAGGTACTTTTTTTTGCCTGATCTTTCAAAATTATTGGGTGCTTATTTTTTGTCTGAAAAGAATCAATTCCTCGAAAAGTCAAAACTTCATTTCGTTGTAATTTTATGGGAAATATCGATGAAATACATGATTTTAACGTTCTAACACACAAAAATTGATCGTATACAACATTAATTACCATGTATGCCACGCTTCGTTTACTTTAGACTGTCGCATTTAACACTGCCATGTCCCAAACAAAACGTAACGATACAATACACAACTTCAAAAAGAAAGCAAGAGCAATAGCACTTCTGATGTTTTGCTTCTGCTCTACGACATTATTTGCACAGCAAGAAGACAAAGACAGCTTGCTACTCCTTTTGGAGCAAAGAAAAATATCACAAAGCTTCTCTACCAGGGACACGATTTATATCGACCTGCTGAACCAGTTGGCAAAAAGTCAACGCTTTTATAAAACCGATAGTCTTTTATTGCTTTCTAAACAAGCGTTATCAAGCAGTGAAGAAGCAAACTACGAACAAGGAAAGACTGAAGCTTTCTTAAATCTAGGAGACTTCTTTTCCGACAAGGGAAATTCAAAAAAAGCAATTTCCAACTACCAAACCGCCCTACAACTTGCAAAAACATTGAAGCGTCCAAAACTGCTACTCTCGGCCCAAAACAATCTGGCAGGTGAATATGGCTATAAGGGCGATTATGCCAGTGCTTTAAACGGGTATTTAGAGGGGTTGGAAATGGCCGAAAAATATGAGGCCCATTTAATGCGATCGGTCATTACCGAAAACATTGCCAATCTTTATGCATCCCAAAAGGATTTTGAACAAGCATTGTTCTTTTACAAAAAAGTAAAAAGAATTAACGAAACCTTGAATGATGAGATGAGTTCTGCGCAGACATTTGCGAACATGGCCTCGATCTATGCCGACATGGATAAATTAGAATATGCCATGTTCAACGTGAATAGTAGTATTTCAATCTTTGAAAAGCACAATATCAAGGATTGGCTGGCCTACGCCTATGAAGTAAAAGGGAAGATTTACCTAAAACAGAAAAAATTCGATTGGGCGTTATTTTGGTATAACCAGAGCGAAATGTTACATGAGTCCCTTGAAGATGATCGTGCCGAAATTGACTTGCTCAATGGTATTGCCGAAACCTACCTAGGGCTTCAAAAAGATAGTATCTCGCAACGGTACGCGATGAAGGCTTTTGAAATATCGAGCAAGATCAACTTTAAGGAGGGGCGGCAAAAATGTGCCAAGACCCTTTATAAAATTCATAAGAACAAGAAAGATCATGCCACAGCACTCCAGTATCATGAACTTTACCAGCAACTATCGGATACCATCTCACGTATCGAAAACCAAAAAAGTCTTTCCCTTTTAAAGACCAAGTCCCAATACGAAAAGCAGAAAGCCGACCTTATTTTGGAGAATGAGAAACAATTGGCAACCCAAAGAAATTATGTGAATGCGGCCCTTGCCATTCTTTTGATTTTTATCGCGGTAACTTTTCTAGTGCATCGCAGTGAGAAAATCCAAAAAAAATTAAATGAGGAACTAAAAATTAAAACGGCCAGTCTCGAGGAGAACGAAAAAGAGCTAAAAAGCATCAATGCGACCAAAGATAAATTGTTCTCAATTGTGGCGCATGACCTTCGCGGACCCATTGGTGCCTTTCAAGGGTTACTAGGTCTTTTCAAAAGCGGGGAAATGAACAGAGATGAGTTTATGGACTTTATTCCAAAACTGGGGCAAGACATCGACCATATTTCCTTTACGCTGAACAATCTGCTTTCTTGGGGCCAAGCACAAATGAATGGTTTGATTACGAACCCAGCACTCGTTTCCCTAGATGGTTTGGTCGATCGTAATATCAATTTGTTATGTGAGCTGGCCACCAAAAAGTCTATTAAGCTAGTAAACAGCCTATCTGAACATACCATGGCCTGGACAGACAGCGACCAAACAGATATTGTAATCCGAAACCTAATCAGTAATGCCATTAAATTCACACCCGCGAATGGTCTTGTAACCATTGCATCAATCGAAAAGAACGACCATTGGGAGGTTTCTATAAGAGATACGGGCATTGGGATGGACAAAGAGACCCAGGAAAAAATATTTCAGAGTGATGCAAATTTCACAACCTATGGCACGGACAACGAAAAAGGTACGGGACTTGGGTTATCACTTTGCAAGGAAATGGTAGAAAAGAACGGCGGTATGATCTGGGTAGACAGCATTCATCAAAAGGGAACTTGTTTTTACTTTACCGTACCGAAGGGAAAAAAGCAAAAACGCTACCAGAAGGCAAGTTAGATAAGTTTATCCAAACTATCTACGGCCACAAAACGTTCTACGGTAAAACCCTCTGCATATTCTACTCCCACCAATC
The DNA here is from genome assembly GCA_947493175.1 of uncultured Flavobacteriaceae bacterium. Classification (GTDB taxonomy): domain Bacteria; phylum Bacteroidota; class Bacteroidia; order Flavobacteriales; family Flavobacteriaceae; genus Pelagihabitans. The sequence continues at coordinate 80,722 of CANLQD010000009.1, forward strand.
GGCCCAAATCCCTTGCTCTGTAAATAATGCTATCGATAAAATTTTTACTGCTTATAGGAGTTTCCGGTTCGTTGCTCTTAGGGTCATAAAATTGCGAACCGTACGCAAGAATGGCCTCTCTCTTCTTTTCAATAAAGTCGCTAACGTTGACCACGAAATCAGGTTCTAAATTTTTCCACTGAATGTAATGATAGACTTGTCTTGGCCGCCATGGTTCTTGCCATTCCTCTTCCCCGTCAAACTTCGTATCGATTTTAACCAATCCGCTTAAAAAACAGGCGTCGCTCACCAACTTACTCCCTTTTGCATGATCAATATGGCGATCGTCAATAGCATTGCACAACACCACTTCCGGCCGATATTTTCGTACCATTTTTATAACCTCCATTTGATGTTGTCGGTCGTTCACGAAAAAACCATCTGCAAACTCCAGATTCTCCCTTACTATAGCACCAAGTACATTTGCCGCGTTTGCTGCCTCTAGATCCCGAATTTCGGCAGACCCCCTCGTTCCCAATTCCCCTCTGGTCAGGTCAACGATACCAACCTTTTTTCCCTTGGCCACTTCTTTCGCCAAGGTAGCTCCTGCTCCAAGTTCAACATCATCTGGGTGTGCGCCAAAGGCTAATATATCTAATTTCATAAGAGTTGGTTTTTAAATATCAGATTCAAACATGAAAATACGTCTACACAAGGTCATAAAAGGATGTATCCCATATATGAGCAAATTGATTACAAGCACGTACCTAATTTCGAAATTTTTAGAATTGTACAATATAGATTTATTGTGTTGAAGTAATCATTCGGGACCGTACTTTTTGAATTGCCTGTTCTATATCGGTTATCAAATCTTCTGGCTCCTCGATGCCAACGGAAAAACGGATGAGGCCGTCTTTGATACCCTGTCTATCCCGTTCTTCCGGACTTAACAAGGCATGAGATGTTTGTGTTGGTGAAAGCACCGTACTCTCAACACCTGCCAAACTCATTGACGACTTTATCAATTGTAGTGATTTCTGAAAAAGGGAAGCATCAAAATCTTCATTCAATTCAAAGGAAAGCATACCCCCGAAACCATGCATTTGTCTTTTCGCCAACTCATGATCGGGATGGCTAGGAAGTCCGGGGTAGTATACATTTTGAATGTCTTCATGGGCATACAGATATTCGGCCAATTGTTGGGCATTTTGGTTTTGAGCACGTACCCGTAGCCCCATGGTTTTGATACTTCGTTCGAGCAACCACACGGTGTAATCGCTTAGGCTGCCACCAAAATTCTTGGCAAGATGAAAAATGCGTTCCATATGCTCCTTGGTAGCGGCAACTGCGCCTGCGCATATATCAGAATGGCCTCCCATATATTTAGTAGCGCTATGAATAACCACATCAATTCCGAAATCGATGGGATTCTGGTTGACCGGGCTTGCAAAGGTATTATCGATCATAGAAATGATACCATGCTTTTTCGACAACTGTGCAATAGCTTCCAAATCGGTAATGGTCAACAAAGGATTGGATGGTGTTTCAATATAGATCACCTTGGTATTCTCAAGGATTTTCGCCTCAAAATCCTCGGGTCGTAATCCATCTGTAAAAGAATAGGAAATACCATATTTTTCAAACTCCTCTGTCACTAAATTGTGCGTGCCCCCATACAACGTTCTTTGAAGCACAATATGGTCACCAGCTTTTAGGAAAGCCATCACCGACGTACTTACCGCTGCCATTCCACTGCCAAAAATCAGAGCAGCCTCCGCATTCTCTAAAGCGGCGATTTTTTTACATAGGGCCTCTTGATTGGGGGTATTGAAGTATCGCGGGTACCTTTTTACGTCTACATCTTCGAAGGCATAGGAAGTACTCATATACAGGGGAGATATCGCTCCCTTGAACACGTCATCCGGAACCTCTCCTACATGGGTGCAAATGGTATTCAGACCTTTTTTATTTCGGTTCATTCTAACAGATTTACAAAGGCTAAAGTTATGGAAATCATTTAGAGACTGTTTTGAAATACATCGATTATTTTTCGATGCCCTTTTTTTAGGCCACCACACCAGCCAGCTCCTTTTTCAAAGGCCAAATCCTTGGCCTTTTGTTGCTGCTCTTTTATGAATCCCAATGGTTCGTCGTATAGACCATCAAAAACAATCTGTCTAAACCCCAATAAAACATTTCAAAACAGTTTTTATAGGAACCGGTCTATATCCCCAATAGAATTGGTGCACATGTAACATCTGATCCGTACGTTAGCTTTACGGATATCCAATTACTTTTATCCTTGTTTAAAACGGCAAACCGGCACATGTCGCCAAACTACACTTGTACCTTTTTCCAATGCCCTTTTTTGAACCATACCATCGAAATAATCGCCAGTAGTACTTCCGCCAGCGTAATCGCTGCAAATACTCCTACAGGCCCTAATTCAAATGAGATTGCCGCCAAATAGGCAATGGGCAACTGAAACAACCAAAAAGAGACAAAGTTGATTTTGGTAGGGGTTCCCGTATCTCCTGCCCCATTGAACGCTTGGGTGACGACCATGCCGTAGGCGTAAAAGATATAGCCGGCCGCAATGATTTGAAGGCAAAGCCCCCCATTTTCCACGACTACCGGATTATCATTGAACCAGCCTACAATGGTCTTGGCAAAAAACAGGTATACGACGGATACGATTCCCATAAAAATAGCATTGTACTTTCCTGTTTTCCAGACAGAGGTTTCTGCCCTTTCCGGTTTTTCGGCTCCTAAATTTTGCCCGACCAGAGTGGCGGCGGCATTACTCATTCCCCAAGATGGCATTAACGTAAATAGCATTACCCGAATGGCAATGGTATAGCCCGCTAGCACTTCACTCCCAAATTCGGACATGATTCGCATTAAAAACACCCAGCTAGAGGTTCCAATAAGAAACTGGGCTATTCCACCCGCAGAAACTCTTAAAAGGTTGGCCATGACCCTTACATTGAACATCAAATCACGTATCCCGATTTGGATGCGACTCCATCCAAAAAACAAAATACCTAGCTGAAAGAGTACCGCTGTACCCCTACCAATATTGGTTGCGATCGCGGCACCCATGACACCGAATTCGGGTATTGGCCCCCAACCGAAGATGAATATGGGATCTAAAATAATATTGAGTCCGTTTGAAAGCACCAATGCCCACATCGCAACGGAAGCATCCCCTGCCCCCCTAAAAATGGCATTGATCAGAAATAGCAAAAGTATCGTGATGTTTCCTCCAATCAGAAGTTGGGTATAGCCGTACCCCTCCGCAATTAAATCGGGTTCGGCACCCATTAAGGCCAAAATTTCCCTGGCATAGAGAAACCCTAAGATTCCCACGACTACGGAAACTAGTATGCCCAATGCAATGGCCTGCACTGCCGCCTCGCAAGCACCTTTGATATCTTTTTCGCCGACCCTACGTGCCACAACGGCCGTAGCCGCCATACTCAGGCCAATGGCAACGGCGTAAATCAATGTCACCACCGATTCGGTAAGACCAATTGTAGCGACCGCGTTAACACTGACCTGGGAAACATAGGCAATATCGACAATGGCAAAAATAGACTCCATCATCATCTCTAGGATCATCGGGACGGAAAGTAGGAATATTGCCTTTCGGATACTGCCAGTGGTAAACTCTGTCTCTTTACCGGTTACGGCTAGAACGAAGGATTTAAAAAGTTTTTTTATTGTAAGTGTATGGTTATTCGTCATTATGAAAAGAATTACATGAATAGTGAAAGAAATGATGCCTTTGGCAGTAGAAGGAAAAACTGACTACCCAATAGGAAAGAACCCCATGACATCTATAGAAAACATAATTCTTATAACTTCATAATGAGGCAAAGATGTAAAAAATATTCAACATTTTGATCACAGGAGCCGTATTTAACAAATAGGTACTGTTAGTGGTTGCCGCTACATTGTATTTTGAAAACTCAAAAAAACACCCAGTAGGCATACAAGTGCAAACCCTTGTTCGTCGATCAACATTCTAATTAGAGGCAAATATAACCATCGAAAAACTGGTGATTTGGGTACCCAAAAGACAATACTGCAGGAGGAATGTATCTACAACACGGTATGACATCTGCTTGGTTAGGAACCCCTACTGATCAGGATGGTTCTATCCGGGCCTCAAATGATTTAGAGTCTTAGAAGCGGTGTGTCACAATCGCTCTTCCCATATGAGAGCAGCAGCTCCTGAAATCGCTGCATTTTTTCCGGCCATGCCCGATCGCAGTAGTTTTACCTTACCGCGATATACTTCCAATAGATATTGGTCAAAGTATTTTTCGAGGGGTTCAAAAATCCATTTTCCACTGTTGACCAAGCCACCCATTAGAAAAAAAGCTTCGGGTTGGGTAAAAGCCGTAAAATTGGCCAAGGCCAAACCAAGGACATCGGCCGTGTAGTCAAAAGCCTTGAGTGCAAGTGGGTCGCCCTCCTCCGCGGCTTTGGTAATGTCCTCTCCGTGCAAGTCATTATAAGCTACGGATCTGAATCTGCTCTCATCCATATACTTGCTTTGCATGTACATAATGGTACGTTTGAGACCAGTGGCCGAAACATAGGCTTCCAAACCGCCCCTTACATTTAATCCGGTAACCCTACCATCCCCCAAGGTCATATCTACATGACCCAATTCGCCTGCAAAACCGTCGAAACCATCTATCAACTTTCCATTGGCTACAATGCCTGCACCAAATCCTGTTCCTAAGGTTACCACAATAAAATCTGTCATTCCCTTCGCATTTCCAAAGAGCATTTCACCGAGGGCGGCAGCACTGGCATCGTTCATAATACGCATGGGCAACGACATACGCTCCTTTAATCGTTCTAAGATAGGAACCGAACCCTTCCATATAAGGTTAGAGGCGTTTACGATGGTTCCGTTCCTACTCGAGGCGTTGGGGGCACCAATGCCACATCCTATAAGGTTTACTGTTTCCGGGCACTGTTGCACCAGTTCATCTACAGTTTCCTTTATTTTATCCAGATAGTCATTTAACTCAGGGAATTCCCGAGTCCGAAAAAAGGTCGACACCAAAGATGCTCCATCCTTATCTACCAGACCAAGTTTCGTTTTTGTACCTCCAATATCTATTCCCACTACCAAATCCATAACCCAATGTTTAAGCTTCCCGAAAATAAAATTCGTTCTTCTATTTCGGTCATGCCCAATGGTTAAAAAAATGTGAAATTACCCGAATCGATGACTATATCGACCTAGAAATGTGAACCGTTCGCAATGGAACGGATTGCAGGCCTACTTTATATTGAACTGCCCATTACAGTATAGATTCACGGTAATTCATACTGCAGACAAGGGATAAAGACACTTCAAAAAGCTAGAAAAGAGAAAAATTAGGTGCAAAATACCAATTCCTACCCTTTCATCAGGCAGGTTTTGATATTTGAAAAAAGTTTAAATGACTTCATTACAAAACTTGAAATTCAGTGCAACATGTTGTAACTTTTTGGTACACAAAGATGAATAGGTTTTCTTAGGTTTCCTTCAGAGAAGATTTAACATCTTTTGAAAGGTGAAATGCGTATTTAAATAAGGAAACGGATCGTACCAAACACATTTGGTAAGACACCGGAATCGTCTGGTGAACATTTATATACTTGGAAAAGGTGTCGAGATGCTAATCTCTAGCAACGAAATGTATTGAAAATGAATAGTTCAAGAAAAAACGGGCCAAAAATAAAAGGGAGCGGTCGAATTTTTGAAAACCCCATACTGGAATTTTTGACCAAAACCCATATTCTGATTCCCTTGGTTTTATTTACCCTCATTTCGGCCTTCCTCATTTATTACGGCATTTTTGAAAAAGGTTTTGGATTTCCCAGAATGGTATTACTGTTCTTGGCGGGATGTTTAACATTTACTTTTTTTGAGTATTGCATTCACCGTTTTGTATACCATCTTGGTTCTGAGAGCTACGATCAAAAAAGCTTAAGCTATAAGATGCATGGGATTCACCACGAATTCCCTAAAGATAAAAACCGTTTGGCCATGCCCGTGCTATTAGCGCTCCTACTGGCATCTATATTCTTTGTATTGTACAGAAGTATTATGGGCGAGAATGTCTTTGGGTTTTTAGCGGGATTTTTAATGGGCTACACGCTCTATTTGACCATACACTATTGCATACACATTTTCCGTGTACCAAAAAACTTTTTGAAAAGGCTATGGCATCACCATGCGATACATCATTACAATCAGCCCGATAGGGCTTTTGGGGTTTCTTCCCCTATATGGGATTACGTTTTTGGAACGATGCCCAAATTGCGAAAAGATGCGGCGCAAGAGGGAGATTTCATAGACCCACCTACAAGAAAAGCTACCTAAACTACTATTGAAAATCTCCTTCGTCAGCAATAGCCCTAAAAAGAGCCATCTAATAAAGTTCCAGACAGGTTCCGCCCAGATTATTTCGAATAATTCGCTTTATAGCGCCAAAAGCTTACCGCTCCCAATAACAGTAGCCCTAATGCAATGTACCAGACATAATCGGGCGTTATGGCCGCCGCCCCACTCTGGCCATAGCTGTGAAGTCCGACCAAATAATAATTCACCCCAAAATAAGTCATCATAATGCTCCCGAAAGCGGCTACGCTTAGAAAATTAAAGGTCCATTTTCCGCGAAGACCCGGCACCAAACGGGTATGAATGACAAAGGCGTATACCATAATCGAGATCAACGCCCAGGTTTCCTTTGGATCCCAACCCCAATAACGACCCCAGCTTTCATTGGCCCATTGCCCCCCCAAGAAGTTACCGATGGTGAGCATGACCAGTCCTACGGTCAGCGTAACCTCATTTAGGATGGTTAATTCCTTTAAATTAGCTTCCATTTCAATCTTATTCTTCTTTGTGGTCAGAATCATCAATAACAAAGCAACCGTACCTAAAATCATTCCCACGGTCAAAGGTCCGTAACTACCGACAATTACGGCCACGTGAATCATCAACCAATAACTATCCAATACCGGGACTAAATTGCCTACCGAGGGATCGACCCAATTTTGATGTGCAATCCATAACAACATACCCGCCACGAAGGCCGAGGCCGCAAAAGTCATATTGTTCTTTCTGCCCAATGAAAGTCCCATACCCATAGTCGCCCAAGCGACGTACAAAATACTCTCGTATGCATTACTCCACGGGGCATGACCAGAGATGTACCATCTTAAAGCCAAGCCTGCAGTATGCCATAAAAAGAGGATGATGATGGTCCCCTTAAAAAAATAGATGGCCACTCGCCAAACCGAGCGGTTTTTAAAAATTTGAAAAACAAGGGCAAAAAACATCAAAAGTCCCACAACCGGGTAGAGACGCCAGAGGTGACCAAAAACATTTAGTTTATTATAGACTACCTCCGTCTCGATTTTACGATTCGATGGCAATACCTCTTTCCCGTGATTTTTTTGATTTTGCTTAAAGGCTTCCAGCAATTTGTCGGCCTCACTGTAATCGCCTGTTTGTTGCGCCTTCTGCAATGACATTAGGTAATAGGGAAGCGCATTTTTGACAAAATTGGCATAGAGCGAATCGGACATTTGATATTGGCCACCTCTATATTCCAATGCCGATATCCACTTGTTGTTCTCATCGTTCAACAAGGGGAAAATCTTAACGACGCTACCTTGTAGTGCCTGGTCTAAAAGACTTAGACGAATATTGGCGTCTTTATAGTCTTGCTGAAACTTATTCGGGATATTGGTCGCGGTCGCTTCTCGCAAAAATGGTTCTAGCTTGTATTTACCGGCTTCATCAAAAAAATCGATTGCCCGTGCGCGCCGCTGGCCTTCCGGAATCCCGATAATATGACGTATACTGTCATTTTTACCCTTCTTATCGATAGCGATGAATTCGGCATTGTACCAAATAGCCGGATTGGTCATCATGGAAAGGAATACTTGATCGGAATTCATTCCCTTATACTTGTTCCTGAGACTCAACTTTCGCAATAATTCCGAAGAAAAGGTATTGATGGGTTTCATGCGCCCACCTTCGTCCTGAATGACTAGCTTTCCAAACTTTTCTGCGTGTTCCTTCGAGACTACATTCGCCAATATCAAGGAATCGATTTGTTCGGGAGAAGGTGCACCTTGGCGATGATCATGCCCATCGCCATCGCTGTGTTGTTGTGAGAAACCAACCGCCATCGTTCCAAAAATCAGCATAGTGGCCATTGCTTTCTTTTTGGAATTCAATTTCTCAAGGGATTTGGCCAAGTCTTTAAAACGCGTTTTTCCAAAGAACATAATTCCTAGCAAGCCTGCATACAATAAGAAGTATCCGACATAGGTTATCCAAGTACCCCATTGATCATGGTTTACCGAAAGGATGGTTCCTTTTTCATCAGGATGAAAACTGGATTGAAAAAAACGATACCCTTGGTGATCGAGCACATGGTTCATAAAAATATCGTAGTCAAAAGGACGTTCATCCTCCACGGTAATCTTACTCATGAACGACGCATAACCTTTTTCGGTACCGGGATACTTTTCAGCGATAAAGTCGTTCAACTTAATATGGAAGGGAAGCTCATAAACCTTTGAGCCATAACTAAGCATAAAATCGAGTCCGCCTACCGAAAATTTATCCGAAAAATCAGCAGAACCTTTTCCTCCCAATAATTTCTTCTGAACTTTTTCGCCGTTTGCCGCAACTTCTATTACCAGTGCATCCTGAGTAGCATCGGTCACTTCTTCTTTAGGTACTTCTACGATACCATAACTTCCTTTTACAATGGGTTCGGGAAAAACAAATTGCATCCCCGCTGCGTTATAAAGCGACCGCAGCTGTAATGGTTGTAAACTGTCTTTTACCAACTGTCCTTGAAACTGATCGGCCATCCTCATAAAACTTCCCTCAAAGGGGGATTTTATAAGATAGGTACTATCGGAAGTTATAATATTGACCGCACCATCGGTTTTGTTGTTCAACGCAAAAAGTACCCCATGAATGCTCGAAACTTTGCCGTCTTCTAAATAATGTTCATGGCGTTGCCCATCACCCGCTTCCACAATTTTAAGAAAATTGTTCCCATTTTCATCCGGGATCATTCCTTCCTTGGCCCCGTCGATAAAATCGATATAGGAGATGGTAAATGATTGTCCATTGTAATCCGAATTCCAAGGTAAGTTCGATTTTAAGGCTTCGGCCGTAACTATAATATCTTCTTGTAAAATCTTTCGTCTGGGCTCTCCATTTATTTTTCCGTCAACATAAGCGGTCAGATAGGTCTTGTCAGAATAAAAAACCTTTTCTGAATTCCCTTCCCGTATGGGCATCATACCCTCAAAGCTGATGTATCGGGTCACAAATGCCCCGACAATAATCAATATCCAAGACAAATGGAGTGTTAAAACAGGCCATTTGTCCCACCTCAACAGCCGGTAGCGAAAAATATTACCTATAAAATTGATTACAAAAAATACCATAATGACCTCGAACCAAGTGGTATTGTAAATCCAAATCCGAGCAGTTTCGGTACTATATTTACTTTCGATAAAGGTCCCAAAGGCCATGGCGGTGGCAAAAACCAGAAAAAGAACAGCCATTAAACGGGTAGAGAAGAAAATTTTCTTGAGCAGTTCTGTCATCTGGCAGGGATGTTGATTTTCAGCTAGCAAAAATACCACCTTTTTCGCTTTTTATGTTATCTAAATGACCGAATAAGGTTCAACAAAATTGTTAATTATTTCTAAATCGATGCGGCACTTTTATAGAGGTCATTTACACCCATTTTTTCCTTTTTATTATTCCCTAGCCCTTCTTCGGTATTGTTTGGCTCAGGTGCTATACATCCCGAAAGAGCCGGCCTGTCTTGCACTAACAAGGCTTCAACTAGGCTCAAAACCCTTAATTTTCACCAAAATGTAAAAGTTTAAATGACTTCATCGTATTTTTGACCATGCTCAAAGTAGTAATCGTAGGTACTGGGAACGTAGCAAAACATTTGTTCGATGCTTTGAAGGCGAGCGAACAAGTTGAATCGGTACAGGTATGGGGCAGAAGTTCAAAAGCTTCTGAATACTTTGATACGGAGTCCCTTGTATTTGAACTACATCAACTACCGGAAGAACCTACTATCTATATAATAGCGGTGAGCGACGACAGTATCGTTTCCGTATCTGAAAAACTAGAAGAAAAAAGAGGTCTGGTATTACATACCTCGGGAAGTACTCCGATGTCGGTTTTGGAAAAACATCCCAATCATGGTGTGCTATACCCGCTACAGACATTTAGTAGAGATCGTTCGTTGGATTTTGCTTCGGTACCACTCTGTATCGAAGCCAATACCGATGGAAATTTAAGTACGTTACGAACCTTGGCGCGCTCCTTAGCTGAAAAGGTTTACGATATTAATTCCGAAAAACGGAAACAGGTACATCTTGCTGCCGTTTTCGCCAACAATTTCACAAATCACCTTTACCATCTTGCCCATGAACTATGCGAGGAACATCAACTACCTTTTGACATTCTTACGCCTTTGATCATCGAAACCGCAAAAAAAATAAAACACAGGTCTCCTTATGACATGCAGACCGGACCGGCAAGAAGGGGCGATTTGAGCGTTCTGCAAAAACAACAGGGTTTTTTAAACAGCCAATACCAACGGGAAATTTACAAGTTATTAAGTGAGTCGATCAAGAAGACCTATACCTAATGGTCAATGGTTCGTAAAAAGTGGTATTTTCGGTGGTATTCACGAAAATTAATGAAATTTGTGTCCGATCGCCTTGGGAATCATTACGGTTTAAATACTGAAGGAAGCGACACCCTTTAATTTGAACTTTGTGTTTGACATTTGAATTTGTATTTGATAGCGGTAATCAGCAACTTAAAACCTTTTTTATTGGAAAAGAGCTACAAAGAATTTTTAAAAGATATTACGACATTTGTTTTTGATGTAGACGGGGTATTTACCGATGGCACCTTATTAGTGACCACTGAGGGTGAAATGTTACGAAAAATGAGTGTCAAGGATGGCTACGCCTTAAAAACGGCCCTCGACAGAGGCTACAACGTCTGTATCATCTCTGGAGGCACCAATGAGGGTGTGCGCAATAGGTTAAAAGGTTTAGGAGTTACCGATATCTATCTCGGTGCCCATCACAAGATGATACCGCTACAGGAATACTTGGGTACTTATGAAATCGATCCAAAGGAGGTACTATACATGGGTGATGATTTGCCAGATATTCCTCCATTGAAAGCAGTAGGCCTTGCTACCTGTCCGCAAGATGCCGTTCCGGAAGTAAAGGCCGTGTGCAGCTATATTTCGCATCGAAATGGCGGGGATGCCTGTGTTCGGGATGTTATCGAGCAAGTTTTAAAGGTACGCGGAGACTGGTATGGAAATTACGATGCCCAAAATGCCTAGCGCCATGTTGAAGGAAAAATTAAAGGATTTTCAAATTATACTGGCTTCGGGTTCTCCCAGAAGACAACAGTTTTTTAAGGAATTGGGAATCGATTTTGAGATTCGGCTCCGACCTATAGAAGAAGTATATCCCTTAGCCTTAAAAGCAAGTGAGATTTCGGATTACTTGGCCGAACTAAAATCTGTCGCTTTTGATGGGACACTCTTAGAAAATGAAATTTTGATTACCTCCGATACCGTTGTCTGGCATAATGGCGTTTCCTTGGCGAAGGCGTCCAGTCGTGATGAAGCCTTTCAAATGCTTCAAAGACTGTCCGGGGATTGGCACGAAGTGATTACTTCGGTCTGTTTTACTACTTCCAAATCCAAAAAAACGGTTCACCATTGTACCAAGGTAAAGTTCAAAGATCTTTCTACGGCAGAAATCGATTATTACATCGATCACTATAAACCGTACGACAAAGCAGGAGCTTATGGTATACAGGAATGGCTAGGACATATTGCCATTGAGGAAATTAAAGGTTCGTACACCAACGTTATGGGACTTCCCACCCATCTATTATACAAAACGTTAAGTGACATGGCAAACTGAAGCTTTTTCGATAAATTTGGTAAAAACTCGATTCCCATGAAGACTTATTTTAGGTTTGAGGCCCTTGCCTGCTGTTTGGTATTAATCGCTTCCCAATTTACGGCATGCTCAGAGAAAAAAAAGGACAACGCCAACGAGGTTGCGATGGTCACCGATAAAACCAATGCTATCGCAGTGCCCTCCAAAAGAGCAGTCTCGGAAGATTTTAAAAAGTATTGGTACGCGGGAGAGGCCGAAATCACCTCCTACCGACTACAACAGGCCCGTTATGGAGAAATGCGCGAAGGCACCGCGGCCCTTATTTTTGTTACCGAACCCTTTGTAGCCTATAAACAGGTAAAAGCGGATCAAAGCAATGCTACCAACATACCTGTTTTGAAACTGAACAGTACCAAAAATTATCTGACGGGAATCTACCCCTATTCCATTATGAGTAGCAGTTTTTACCCTGTACATGATAATAGTCATGCCCTTAAAGTATCGTTCTCTTCTCAAGAGTGGTGTGGCCAGGTTTATGCCCAATTGAACAACCGGGAACAGTTCGAGGTGCTATCGCATAGTTATTTCGAAAGTGAAGGGGATCAAGACTTGGAACTCGGAAAGACCTTTCTTGAAAATGAACTATGGAACAAAATACGGATCGCACCCGAAACCCTCCCCACAGGAAGTTTAGAAGTAATTCCATCTTTCGAGTATATAAGGCTGTCCCACAAAGAATTTAAAGGCTATACCGCAAGTGCTAGTTTAATCGAAGAAAATGGGGAAACGACCTATGAAATAAACTATCCGGAACTGAAAAGAAGTCTAAAAATCAATTTTACGACTAGCTTTCCCCATACTATTGAAAGCTGGTCAGAATCTTTTACCAGCGGTTATGGCGCCAATGCCAAAACACTTACCTCCACGGGCACCAAGATAAATCGTATTAAAAGTCCTTACTGGCAAAAAAACAGCAACCGATTTTTACCGTTGCGCGATACTTTAGGATTGTAAGTGTATGGAAGATTTTCTAATTGGGCACCAATCAGAGTTCCTTTGGTCGCTTATAACATTGGTTGCGCTAGTGATACTACGGTTTTTAGCGGCCAAAATGGTACGTAGAATCGGTAAAATCAGTGATTTCGTCGTAGCTAGAACTGCGCTGATTTTAAAGTATGTATCCGTTCTTACTACCTTTTTGGGAATTGGGATATTCACTTTTATTTGGGGGGTGAATTTTCAAGAATTAGGACTGCTGTTTTCCTCGATTTTTGCGGTCATTGGGGTAGCACTTTTTGCGCAATGGTCTATTCTTAGCAATGTCACTTCCGGAGTTATTTTGTTTTTTTCATTTCCATTTAAAATTGGGGACCGTATCCGAATTATGGACAAGGAACTCATCGCAGATGAGGAAGGACCGGATGTTTTCGTGATTGAAGATATTAAATCATATCATGTACATCTGAGGAACCATCGTGGTGAACTGATTACCTATCCGAATAATATGATGTTACAAAAGGCTATTGTACTTGTGAACAAGGCAGAAACCAAGAACGGGGGAATTGAAGGCCAATAATGTTAAAGAAAATTTAAAACAAGACCCGCCCCTTTTTATCTTTCTATCTTTGAAAGCCAACGAAATACAAGATATGCGCCTTATTATCTTTATCCTCCTTAGTGCTTTTTTAAGTACTACGAACGTACTTGCTCAAAATCCGACGAAAGTTAGTTCATCCGATATCTACCATTCAGTACAAAAACTTAATTTTTTGGGATCAGCGCTCTATGTGGCCGCACATCCTGATGATGAGAATACGAGGCTCATTTCCTATCTATCAAACCACGTAAAGGCCAGAACCGCCTACCTGTCGATGACCAGGGGCGATGGCGGTCAAAATCTCATTGGCCCGGAACTCCGGGAACTGCTAGGGGTTTTAAGGACACAAGAGCTATTAGCCGCCAGAAGGGTCGACGGGGGACAGCAGTTTTTTACGCGTGCCAACGATTTTGGATACTCCAAACATCCCGACGAAACCCACAAGATTTGGAATAAGGAAGAGGTATTACGGGATGTTGTCCAGATTATTAGACAATTCAAACCCGATGTGATCATCAACCGTTTCGACCATCGCTCACCCGGAAGTACGCATGGGCACCATACTTCTTCGGCCATGCTGAGCATGGAAGCGTTTGATTTGGTGAACGACCCTAAGGTATATCCAGAACAGTTGGCTTCTACGGAAACTTGGCAACCTAAAAGACTATTTTTCAATACCTCTTGGTGGTTTTATGGAAGCCAGGAGAAGTTTGAAGCGGCAGATAAAAGCAACATGCTGAATTTCGATGTAGGCACCTATTATCCTATTTTAGGAATGTCGAACAACGAAATAGCCTCTCTTGCAAGCAGCCAACATTTATGCCAAGGGTTTGGGCGCTTGCTATCCCGCGGCACGCAGAACGAATACGTTGAACTGTTAAGAGGCGACCTGCCCCAAAACAAAGCAGACCTCTTTGATGGCATCGACACCTCGTGGTCACGTATCGAAGGGGGCGAAGCTATCGGCGCGCTCCTCAACCCAATTGAGCAGAATTTCAACTTTCAGCAGCCCAGCGCTCACTTAACACCATTGCTACAAGCCCACCAATTGTTAAGCGATTTCCCCGATGGGCACTGGAAAACGGTAAAGCTGACTGAGTTGGAAGACATCATAATTGCCGTAACCGGTCTTTATCTAGAGGCCTCTGCCGATGCTTCCTACAGTTATCCCGGTGGGGCAGTAAAAGTAGCGATAGAGGCTATTAACCGAAGTAATGCGCAGGTAAAATTGAAATCGGTACAAATCAATTCGCAAACGGCTATCTCGGAACCCTATGACTTGGCCTTCAACAAAAAAGTAACGCTAGAGATTCCTTTAGAGATTCCATCAAATACTGGGTACACAAGTCCCTATTGGTTAGGCAATAAAGGAACTTTAGGCATGTACCATGTAGATGATAGAAGCCTTATTGGCAACCCTGAGACCCCAAGAGCCTTTCATGCCGTTTTTGATTTGGAGGTCAATGGTTATGCCTTACATCTAAGCAAAGCTGTCGTGCGGCGTTTTGCGAGGCCCGACAAAGGGGAGTTGCTACAACCTTTTGAAATTTTACCGGAGGCCACGGCCAGTTTTGCCGATAAGGTCTTAATTTTTGCAGATGGAAGACCAAAGAAGATTCCCGTTACCATCAAAGCCCATAAGGATGATGCAAAGGGAACTATTGCGCTAAGTTTCCCAACGGGATGGCTGATCGATACGCCGTCGAGGCCCTTCAACATTTCCAAAAAGGGCGACCAGCAAACTGTATTTTTTACACTGACACCTCCTTCACAGGAAAATGAAGGGTATATACGACCAATTGTCCAAATCGACGGAAAGGAAATTTCAAAAGAATTGGTAGAGATTACCTATGATCATGTGCCCAAGCAATCAATTTTACTGCCGTCGGAAGCCAAGGTGGTTCGTTTGGATATTCAGAAAATAGGAAAGGATATTGGTTATATCGTGGGTGCCGGGGACGATGTTCCGACCAGTTTGGAACAAATAGGATACAATGTGCACATCATAGACCCACAAAGCATTGGAGAAGGTACATTGGATAAATACGATGCCATAGTCACGGGCATACGGGCTTATAATGTAGTGCCTGAATTAAAGTTTAAGCAGCGCTATTTACTAGACTATGTAAAAAATGGCGGTAATCTCATAGTACAGTACAATACGGCAGGAAGGTGGAACAAGCAATTCGAAAATATTGCCCCCTACCCTATAAAATTATCCCGTGATAGGGTCACTGATGAAAATTCGGAAGTAAACATATTGGCCAAAAAGCATCCATTGACCAGTTTTCCCAATGTAATCGATGAAACCGATTTTGATGGATGGGTACAAGAGCGCGGACTTTATTTTCCTAATGAGTGGGATGGCTCGTTTACCCCTATCCTTTCGATGAAAGATAGTGGAGAATCTTCAAAAAAAGGAAGTTTATTGGTAGCCCCTTATGGCGATGGCAACTATATTTATACTGGGTTGAGCTTTTTTAGAGAGCTGCCCGCTGGTGTTCCCGGGGCTTATAAATTGTTCGCTAATATGCTCTCTATCGGAAAAAATAATGTCAAGAACACCTCGAACGTAAAAGGTTAGTATGCACGAAAAATTTGTCTGGAAGAAAGAATATACACTGGTTATTGTTCTGAATGTGTTGTACTTGCTTATCTTCAGTTATCTAATGACAGCCTTTACCTAGATGGAAGCACTCGATTGGATCGTACTTTCAGGAACACTCCTGTTTATAGTAGCCTACGGTGTTTGGAAAACCAGGGGTACCCAAAGTGTCGAAGAATATGTAGGAGGTGGCAAGGATGCCAAATGGTGGACAATCGGTCTTTCCGTTATGGCCACACAGGCAAGTGCCATTACTTTTTTATCGACTCCCGGTCAGGCCTTCCATGACGGTATGGGGTTTGTGCAGTTCTATTTTGGCCTACCCTTGGCCATGATTATTATCTGTATCGTATTCATTCCGATCTATCACAAATTAAAGGTATACACGGCTTATGAGTTCTTGGAAAATCGTTTTGATCTAAAAACCAGGTCCTTGGCCGCCGTTCTGTTTTTGATCCAACGTGGATTGGGAGCTGGTATCACGATTTTTGCACCATCGATCATTCTTTCTGCCATTCTCGGCTGGGACCTTCGCACTTTGAACATTATTATCGGCATTTTAGTAATCGTGTATACCGTTTCTGGCGGTACAAAAGCGGTTAGTGTTACCCAAAAGCAGCAGATGTTCGTAATAATGTTCGGCATGTTCGTAACCTTCTTCTTTATCTTGGGATACCTGCCAAACGATATCACCTTTGGAAAAGCCCTAAAAATAGCAGGTGCAAGCGATAAACTCACCATTCTTGATTTTGATTTCGATTTTAAGAACCGTTATAATTTTTGGAATGGCATTACGGGCGGACTCTTTCTCATGTTGGCCTACTTCGGAACAGATCAAAGCCAGGTACAACGCTATTTATCCGGGAAATCGATACGGGAAAGTCAACTCGGGCTCGTCTTTAACGGAATCTTAAAAATACCCATGCAATTTTTTATTCTATTGGTGGGTGTTATGGTGTTCGTCTTCTACCAATACAATCCGTCGCCTTTAAATTTCAACCCCTCTGCCACAAAGGCTGTGATGGAATCTTCCTATGCCGAGGATTATAAAATGCTGGAAGAGGGCCACCGAGAATTGGAAGTACAGAAAAAAATCGCCCAGAATAAGTTCTCAATGGCGTTGGAATTGAAAGAGTATACGGCCGTAGAGGAAGCGAAATTGCATATCATTGATATCAATAAAAAGGATCAGGCGAACAGGGCGGCTGCAAAGGCAATAATCGAACAAGCGGATAATGCGGCTGAAACAAATGACAAGGATTATGTGTTTATTCATTTTATTCTGACCAATTTACCCCGCGGACTGATCGGTCTGCTCTTGGCCGTCATATTATCGGCCGCTATGTCTTCCACAGCTTCCGAACTGAATGCTTTGGGCACCATAACGGCACTAGATCTCTACCAGCGCAATAAGAAAGGAAATTTAGGCGAAAAACACTATGTAAGTGCCTCCAAGGCGTTCACCTTGCTATGGGGAATTATTGCCATCCTAGTTGCCTGTGTGGCTAATTTGTTCGACAACCTTATTCAATTGGTGAACATTATTGGCTCTATATTTTACGGTAATGTGCTAGGCATCTTTCTACTAGCCTTTTTCGTGAAGTTCGTTAAGGGCAACGCCGTATTCTTCGCTGCCCTTTTGACACAGGTTATTGTAATTATCACCTATTACTATCTAATCCATATTTATCCTCCTGGTCAGGAAAAATTGAGTTATTTACTACTAAACTTTATTGGTGCAGGTTTGGTAATACTACTAGCCCTTATTTTTGAGGGCTTTGAGCGGTTGCTGGGAAACCAAGCTTTGAATGAATGATCGAAACCGTGGCATCCCACTTCGCTCTTCATCGAATTGAAAGTTCAATTTACCCCTAAAATTTAACAACTCTTTAAGAAAATTCTATCTTTACAACCGTCAGGGTCTTTCGGTGTACCCAAAAGTGTAAAAGTTATTCCTCGTGGATAGAAAAAAATATACCATCAAAGATATTGCCCAACTGGCTGGAGTATCAAAAGGTACCGTAGACAGGGTATTGCACAAACGAGGCAAGGTATCCAAGGGGGCAGAGCAGAGCGTGCGACTTGTATTGGAGCAAATCGACTACCAACCCAACCCGATTGCCCGTAACCTTAAACACAACAAACTATATCGCATCTGTGTACTATTACCAAATCCGAAGGAAGACCTTTACTGGATTCCCGCACATGACGGCCTACTAGAAGCCGCCAAAGAGTATAAATCCTTTGGGGTTACCGTGAAACCATATTTTTATCACCCTTATGATCAGGTTTCTTTCCGACAAGCCTGTGAAAAAGCAGTGGAATCGTCTCCAGATGCCTTATTGGCGGCTACTACCATAGCAATTGAATCACTTGACATCTTTAAACATTGTAAAGAAAAGAATATTCTGTTGGCTTTTTTCAACAACCATGTCAGGGCTAAACAAGACCGAATCTTTATAGGTCAGGATCTGCACCAAAGTGGAAGAATTGCCGCGCAGCTTTTGTCTAAATTGGTAAAAAGGAATGCCATATTGGCCGTAGTGCATTTTGACAAGGAACAACACATGCAACTTAAAGAAGATGGGTTTCGTTCCTATTTTCTGGAACAGCACATTTCTGACACGATAATCAGCAAAAGCTTTCTAACCGGCTCAGATACCGATGTTTCTGCCGAAATTAATTCATTTTTAGTAGAAAATGATGAAATCTCAGGGGTGTTCGTTACCAATTCCAAAGCCCATATTTTTGCCAGGCACTGTAAAAAAGACATTGTTCTTATTGGCTACGATTTGCTTGAACCGAATATTGAACTCTTAAAAAATGGGAAAATCGATTTTCTCATCCATCAAAAACCCAAGAGACAAGCCTACCTTGGTGTAGGGTTCTTGGCAGAGCACTTTTTATTCGGGAAACCCATTTCGAACGAATACCTTCTTCCTATCGACATTATCAGCTCAGAAAATGTTTCGTATCACTTAGACGTATAATCGGCCTCATTCCATCCATTTTAAAAGTTCCGTATACTTCATTCCTAATCTGTGTTCATTTCTTACGAAAACGTTTGAAATTATCAGAAAATATTAATGTGTTCGAACACATTTTATAAGTTACGCGCTGGTATTATCAAAAAATTAACTTAAATTCACTACAACTTAACTCATTCATCACAATCTAAAACACACTATTATGACAAAAAAACTACTCTTTTTTTTAGTGTTGATCTGGGGTAGCTACCCGGTTTTGGCACAAGACAAGACCATCTCGGGAACAGTTACCGATGCCGCAGATGGGTCTCCATTGCCCGGTGTCAATGTACTCGTGCAGGGCACTTCGAACGGTACCCAGACCGACTTCGACGGCAATTACATCATCGAAGCCTCGGAAGGAGATGTTCTCATCTTTTCATTCTTAGGAATGAGTTCACAAAATGTAACGGTCGGTTCATCGAATACCATTAATGTAACGATGCAGGAAGATGCCAGTCAGCTCGACGAAGTTGTCGTTACTGCCTTGGGGCTGGAGCGACAGTCAAAATCGCTGTCGTACGCGAATCAGCAAGTAGAAACAGATGAGTTGACCAAGGCTCGATCGGTAAACGTTTTGGAAGGATTAAGTGGTAAAGTGGCCGGTCTGGCGGTTACAAGATCCTCTTCCGGTGTAGGGGCACCTGCCAGAGTGGTGTTAAGGGGAAATAGGTCCATAGGTGGTAGTAGTCAGCCATTGTATGTAGTGGACGGCATCTTGCTTAATGGGGATATTAATAACATTAGCCCCGACGATATCCAAGAGATTTCTATTCTCAAAGGTGCGAATGCAGCTGCCCTTTATGGTAGTAGGGCACAAAACGGTGCAATTATTATTACGACGAAATCAGGTAAAGGGGCAAGAGAAGGGGTGTCGACCAGCATTGGATTCGCTTCTAATTTTTCTTCCCCGATCAATTTGATGCAGTTTCAAAATGAATATGGCCAAGGTGCCGGAGGAACCTACTCGGAAACAGCTACCACCTCCTGGGGGCCGCGCTTTGATGGCAGCCAAGTGGCGCATTGGTCCAATGACCCCAACTATCCACTCTTTGGGCAAACCTATGCGTATGAAGCGCAACCGGATAATGTAACTGACTTTTTTACTACAGGCCATGAGCTTGCTACGAATATTGGTGTAAACATCAATACTGAAAAATCAAATGTCTTTTTAGGGTATACTTTTACCGATGCCGGAGGAATTGTACCAGGAAATGATTTGAATAGGCACAGTCTTACAGCAAGGATTAATTCTAACATTACCGAAAAATTACAGGTAGATGCAAAGGTTAACTACATTCGTGACGATTTTTCGAATGTGTTGGCCGCAGGTGAAGGTTTTGACAACCCCGTCCGTTATTTGTATAAAATGCCTAGAAATATCCGCACCGAAGACTTTCAAAATTTTCAATTCATCAACGATGAGGGAAAGCTACGGCAACACTATTTCCTACCTCAGTTTAACGGTGGCGGGAACCCTTATTGGACCGTTAACAACGTACTAAACCCAAGATTGGATGAAAGGGTTCTAGCATTGCTTTCCCTAAAATACAATGTAACCGATGACCTTTCTATCTTGGCACGTTCTGCGATGGACCGTACTAGCAGATCCGAGGAACAGCTATGGTATAATGACACCTACACAGTTGCCCAGTTCGGACGGTATCAAAAATTGGCGAGCAATCAGTACGATTGGAATACCGATGTGCTTATTAACTACAATAAGAACATTACGGAAGATTTTAAAATCGATATTAATGCAGGTGCTAACCAAAGGGTTTTTGAAAGAAACCTACTTAGAGGTAATGGCACTAATTTTACGATTGAAAATTTCTTTGCACTGAGTAATACCCAAAATCCCCTAGCGACCGAAGAATTAGAACGATTTGAAGTTCAATCGGTGTATGGTCTGGCAGAGTTCTCCTATAAAAATGCCATTTTTCTAAATCTTACGGCTAGAAATGATTGGAGTTCGACCTTACCAGAGAACAATCGCTCCTATTTCTACCCATCGGTAGGTCTCACGGCAGTTTTGACTGATTTAGTAGATTTTGGAGACGGTGATGTATTGAGCTTTTTAAAACTTCGGGCCAACTGGGCGGAAGTAGGAAATGATACGGACGCCTTTAGTTTGTCGAGGAGGGCCGATATCCGTTTCGGTTCTTTAGACCGAAATCCTACCCTACCCAATAGCGATTTAAGACCAGAATCCACACAGTCATTGGAGCTAGGTTTTGATTCTCGTTTTTTAGATAATCGACTTCGATTTGACTTTACGTATTACAAGACCAATACGTTTGATCAAATTTTTAGAACTCCTACCCCAGTAGGTTCTGGTATATCAAGTTTCTTTCAGAATGGCGGTGATATTCAAAACCGTGGGTTTGAGATTGTGTTAGGGGCTACTATTGTAAACAATGCCGATTTCTCTTGGGATGTCGACCTCAACTGGTTTACGAACCAAAGTGAAGTACTCGAAATTGCAGATGGCTTTGATCGTTTGACCGTAAACAGCGATTTTATTCGCGATTATGTATTGATCGTGGGCGAAGAATTCGGCGATATTTATTCAAGAGGTTACGAACGTGATGAACAAGGTCGAGTTATCGTTGACGATTTTGGTCTTCCCATCATTACGCCAGGGCGCGATGCTGTGAAAGTGGCCAATTTCAATCCAGATTGGATCGGTGGTATTCGAAACTCGTTTCGCTACAAGAATTTTAATATGAGTGCCCTTATCGATATTCGCCAAGGAGGTACCACAACTAGTTTTTCAGAGGCCATTCTTGCTAGGGATGGAGTGTTGGATTACACCACTGAAGGTCGAGAAGGCGGTCTTATTTTTGGCGATAATTTCATGAGTGGAGAAACTGCGGTAAGACAAGATGGGTCTCCTAATACCGTCGCGTTTTCCGCCGAAGATTTTTACAATCGGGTAGGTGGTCGAAATACACCTGTAGGTGAAGCATTTGTTCGTGATCTGTCAAACATTCGCCTACGTGAATTGGTCATCGGGTATAATGTACCGCAGACCATTTTATCGAAGACGTTTTTGACCTCTGCCAACATCTCATTGGTGGGAAGAAACCTGTTTTTTATTAGTAACAAGGCAGAAAACTTTGACCCTGAATCCCTCACCTCTGTTCAAAATACTCCAAACACAGAGGATAATGAAGAAGTTTCGTCTGAGGGACGAGAAGCATTTGCCTTGCCAACTACAAGAAACATTGGCGTCTCCATAAATTTTGGATTTTAAAAAAATTGTAATTTTAAAGAAAAAAAAATGAAAAGAAGTATCACAAGATTTTGTTTAGGTCTAGTGCTAGGAGGCTTTCTCCTGGGATGCACCGACGATTTTACAGAACTGAATACAGATCCTAAGAATTTTACTGAAGATGCGGTTACAGCCGCAGAATATCCGCTTTTTGTAAAAAGAGCTTTATACACGCCCAACTATATGCCTTTTGATCAAGCTAGGGGGCCCTTTCAGTTGGGCCACTCTTTGTTTTCGGATGTGTACGCCAATTATTTTGCTACCACGGCACCAAACTTTAATAGTGACCAATTTGAATTGGTTGGGGGTTGGTTAAATGGGGCCTATCGTTATTTCTACCAAAGAGCAGCTCCTAATATCCAGTTAGCTGTAGACACTGCCGAAGAGCAAGGTTTTACCTTGGAAAATGCGATGATGAAGGTATGGAAAGTGTATGCTTATCACAGGGTAACCGACTATTGGGGGCCTATTCCTTATTCCAACTTTGGTAATTTTGAAACAGAAGTTCCATACGACTCTCAGGAGGCAATTTACAACGATTTTTTTGTTACTCTAGCAGATGCAATTACGGTCTTAAAGGCCAATACAGGAGGCACTTCCTTCTTGGGCGATAACGATGTTATTTTTGCGGGTGACGTAGATTCTTGGCTAAAGTTTGCCAATACGCTTCGATTGCGATTGGCAATGCGGGTAAAATATGTTGATCCCTCACTTTCCCAAAGTAACGCCGAAGCAGCTATCGCAGATGGGGTCATGTTATCCAATGACGACAATGCGGTAATTGGTACCGACCTGAATTTTACCAATAGTTATACTACCATTACCCAATGGGGGGAATTTCGTATGAGTGCCGATATGGAAAGTGTTCTCAAAGGATACCAAGACCCTAGGGTAGCCACCTACTATGCCCCTGCGGCCAGTCCGGATGCTACCGACGATCCTGCGGGAGTAGAATTTCCATATGAGGGAATGCGTAACGGCCAAACTGCCGAGTCAAAAGCTACTACTAATTTCAATGATCTGGCATCCAATATGGCCGGACCTTATACCTTAGGAGGAGACCCTGGTCCGGCATGGACCGTAATTGCAGCTGCAGAAGCCTATTTCTTAAGAGCCGAGGCCGCACTAGATGGTTATGCTGCTGGCGGGAGTGCCGAGGAATTATACAATCAAGGTATTGTACAGTCTCACCTCCAGCACGGCTATGACGGTACCAACCTTTCAGGGGAAGACTACGTAAGTAGTGCCTTGACACCTGTTGCCATAGACGACTCCCCAGTAGCTTCCTCAGTTCCTGTAGCGTACAATGCGGCAGGCTCACCAGAAGAACAACTGGAACAAATCATCACACAGAAATGGATTGCTTTATGGCCAGACAGTGAAGAAGCTTATGCAGAACGTAGAAGAACCGGTTATCCCAGGCTATACAATCGATTGAATTCATTGAACCCCAATATAGCAGTGGATGAAATACCTAGAAGAATGACCTATACTGCTACAGAATATGCAGATAATACATCCGCTACCGAAGATGCTGTGAATAATTTATTGGGCGGTCCCGATCTGGGTACGACCAAACTTTGGTGGGATGCTAAAAACTAATATAGGAATAGATTGAATTTTTAAAAAGAGACCGCCCTATTCTGGCGGTCTTTTTTTACCTTATAGCTTCCAATAAACCCAATTCTTGATACCCTTGTGCTTTCGAAAACCATACAGACTAAAATACAGGCAATGCGAATATTACTTACCGTTCTTTTATTTGGGGCGCTACTGCTCTTAACAGGGTCTTGTTCGTCTGAATCGAAAGACAAACTGTTTTCAGTTCTTAGTCCCCATACCACGGGTGTCAACTTTAAGAATATCCTAAAGGAAACCAAGGAATTCAACGTATTGGAGTACGGTTACCTATATAACGGCGGGGGGGTTGCCATTGGAGACATCAACAATGATGGGCTACCAGATATTTACTTTACCGGTAACATGGTAGGAAGCCACCTATACCTCAACCAAGGAAATTTTAAATTCAAAGAGGTGGCAAAAAAGGCAGGAGTCTTTGCTGAAGGGCTCTGGAACACAGGAACCACAATGGCAGATGTCAACGCCGATGGGCTTTTGGATATTTATATTTGTCGTTCGGCATCTCCCTCTTCAAAACAGCGCAGCAACCTACTATTTATAAACAATGGTGTCGATGATTCGGGAGATGTTTCCTTTACAGAAAAAGCAAAAGAGTACGGGGTCGATGATTCCGGATATTCGACCCAAGCCGCATTCTTTGATTATGACAAAGATGGGGACTTAGATCTGTATGTACTTAATCATTCCACACAAAAATACGCCGGATTTGGTCAAATAACGGCTTCGCTTAAAAATAGAAAAGACGCGGCTTATTCTGACAAACTCTATAAAAACGAAGATGGTACATTCAAAGATGTCAGTGAGGAAGCCGGGCTTATATCGAATGTCCTTGGATTTGGGCTCGGAGTCGCCATATCGGACCTGAACGACGATGGCTGGCCCGATATGTACATCTCTAACGATTACAACGAACAAGACTACCTTTATATCAATAATGGGGATGGTACCTTTTCAGAGCGTTTGACAGATTATATTGGCCATACCTCCTTGTTTTCAATGGGTTCTGACATCGCTGACATCAATAATGATGGGTACATGGATCTCATGACCTTAGACATGCTCCCAGAGGGCAATGCTCGCCAAAAAATGGTCTCCGGACCCGATAATTACGACAAGTATCAACTGCTGGTCAATTCAGGTTTTTACAACCAAACAATGCGGAATATGCTACATATAAATCGGCAGGGGCATCATTTTTCGGAAATCGGTCAGTTTTCCGGAGTCTCCAACACAGACTGGAGTTGGGCTTCCCTTTTTGCAGATCTTGATTTAGACGGTTACAAAGATTTGTTTATCACCAACGGCTATAAACGTGATTACACCAATATGGATTTCATGAATTATGCCGTTCAGGAGAAACTGAAAGAAAATAAAACAGGCCAGCAAACCGCTATCATGGAACTACTGGAAAAAATACCATCGACAGTCGAGGAAAATTATACCTACAGGAACAATGGGGACCTCACATTCACCAAAATGAACACCATATGGGGTTTGGACCAGAAAAACCTGTCCAATGGTGCAGCATATGCCGATTTGGACAATGACGGGGACTTAGACCTTGTAGTCAATACCATTGAGAAAGAAGCATTGATCTTACGAAATAATAGCGAGCTGCATAACCAACATCATTATTTAAGGATTAAGCTGAAAGGGGAAGGGAAAAATACCTTTGGAATCGGCGCTAAAATATCCCTTCTTGTGAACGGTGAATTAATAACGCAAGAGGTGATGCCTGTTCGCGGCTACCAATCGTCAGTAGATTACACATTGGTATTCGGATTGGGAGCGCAAAACACGGTAGACGCACTCACCGTGGTCTGGCCCGATTTCAAGGAACAGTCTTTGAGAAATATCACCGCAGACCAAACACTCACACTGGAACAAGACAATGCAGAACGACTCCAAAAGGAGGCACCTCTATATACCGCCCCATACCTAACCGATGTTTCAACTGATAGTCTCATTAGTTTCGTTCATCAAGAAAACTTGTATAACGACTTTAAAAGGGAACAGTTGCTTCCCCACAAACTATCGACCCAAGGCCCAAAAATAGCTGTGGCGGATGTAAACAACGATGGTCTGGAAGACATTTATATTGGAGGGGCCAAAGGACAAGCGGGGCAACTATTGTTACAAGATAAACGAGGTACCTTTTCGGCAATGGCTACCGACCTTTTTAAAAATGACCAAGAATCGGAGGATTTAGGGGTACTGTTCCTTGATGTCGATAACGATTACGATGTGGATCTATATGTGGTGAGTGGCGGTAATGAATTTGAACCAGGTGCTTACCAATTACAAGACCGTCTCTATTTAAATAACGGACGTGGAAGATTCGCAAAAAGCGAAAAATCCTTACCTCTTATACCAACCAGTAGTTCTTGTGTCACTGCTGGGGATTTGGACGGTGATGGTGATCTGGACCTCTTTGTGGGTGGTCGTTCGGTACCGGGAAAGTACCCAACAAACCCTAGAAGCTATGTGCTAGAGAACGATGGTAAAGGAAATTTTAGTGATGTTACCGAAAAGGTAAACCCTGCCTTAAAAAATCCTGGTATGGTCACCGACGCCTTATGGACCGATTTTGACGGGGATCAAAAAGACGATTTAATTGTTGTTGGGGAGTTTATGCCCGTTCGTTTGTTTACCAATTCAAACGGAATCCTCACTGAAATTGCTGAGACAAACAACAGCAGAGAAAGTTACGGATGGTGGAATAGTATCGAAGAAGGGGATTTTGACGAGGATGGCGATACCGACTATATCTTAGGAAATTTTGGGCTCAATTCCCAATTAAAAGCCTCCCCAACAGAACCTGTAGAGCTTTATGCAAAGGATTTTGACAATAATGGCTCCCTAGATCCCGTGCTATGCTCCTATGTAATGGGAGAAAGTTACCCGGTCTTTTCAAAGGACGATTTGGTAGGGCAGTTAAACGGTCTTAAAGGACGATATGTGAACTATGCGGACTATGCTGAACAAAAAATTACCGACATATTTACGA
This sequence comes from uncultured Flavobacteriaceae bacterium, assembly GCA_947493175.1. GTDB lineage: Bacteria > Bacteroidota > Bacteroidia > Flavobacteriales > Flavobacteriaceae > Pelagihabitans. The sequence continues at coordinate 107,860 of CANLQD010000009.1, forward strand.
AGGAAGAATTGCGAGACGCGCTTCGTTTAAAGGCAACTACTTTCGCCACCAGCATTATGGAAAACATGGGGGCCGGACAATTCAAGCTGCAACCTTTGCCTGCTGAGACCCAGTTTTCACCCATTTATGGTACATTGGTAAAAGATATTGATGCCGATGGCCATTTAGATGTACTTTTAGGAGGAAATTTTTTTGGAACGCGGGTCAAGTATGGGCGATATGACGCTAACAAAGGTCTACTCCTCTTAGGAGATGGGAAGGGCGACTTCCAAACAACCGAATATGACCAGAGCGGATTGCACATTGAAGGGGAAGTACGTGATATCGGTTGCATATCATCCGCCAACGGGAAAGAGATTATCCTATTTATACAGAACAACGGACCCGTAGCTACCTATGCACTGCCAACCAAAAATACGGACGAATGAGCCATTCAAAAAACACCTGCGCTACCCTCTTGGTTGCAATAACCTTATGGTCTACCATAACCATACAAGGGCAATCGGTCACCATCACCGAAGAAATAAAATCGCTCCCTACCTATGGTTTTGGAAAGCCAAATCCTGTACCGATCGTAGCCGAGAATTCCAAAATAGTTCCTTATTTCAAGTTTGAAGAATACGAGCAGGTACCACAAAACAGGGATTGGAAGGTTATTACTCTGGAAAATGAATACATCAAGGTAATGGTACTCCCCGAAATCGGTGGAAAGGTCTGGGGTGCCATCGAAAAATCGACCGGAAAGGAATTTTTGTACAAAAACGAAGTGGTCAAGTTTAGAAATATCGCCATGCGAGGACCTTGGACTTCCGGGGGTATTGAGTTCAATTTTGGTATCATTGGTCATCACCCTTCGACCGCAACCCCCGTTGATTATGTTACAAAAACCAATAAAGACGGTAGCGTCAGTTGTGTCGTGGGAAGTACCGACCTTCCTTCGAATACCAGATGGTGGGTCGACATTCGGTTAGCCAAAGACAAAGCCTTTTTTGAGACGAACGCCTCATGGTATAATGCTTCCGAACTCAATGAATCTTACTATAACTGGATGACAGCGGCAGCTGGGGCGACCTATGATTTGGAGTTCTTCATTCCCGGAAATACCTATTTGGAACATAATGGCGATGCCCATCCTTGGCCTATCGATGCACAGGGACGCAATCTATCACTCTATAAAGAGAATACGTTCGGCCCTTCAAAATCATACCATGTAGTTGGGGAGTACAATGACTTTTTTGGAGGCTACTACCACGACAGCGGTTTTGGTTTTGGACAATGGGCTCCTTACGAAGAGATGCCCGGCCAAAAACTATGGTTGTGGGATTTATCAAGAGGTGGGGGCATTTGGGAAGATCTATTAACAGATACAGACGGACAATATATTGAATTTCAAGCTGGAAGACTATTAGACCAGTATTTTCCGGGAGCGGTCAATCCGATAAGTCAAGTAGGATTTGACCCTCTTACTATGGACCATTGGAGTGAAATCTGGTTTCCGTACAAAGAAATTGGCGGAATGGTAGATGCTTCGGAACATGGTGTTCTGAATGTAGAACAAAAAGAAAATGAAACCTATATTGGACTCAGTGCCCTACAAAAGCTCAACTCGGAGCTTCAGATTACTGTCAATGGCAGCTTGCGTTCCAAGATTCCCTTGGACATGAAACCAATGGACGTTTTTTCAGAAACGATTTCTTTAAAGGAGTCAGACACCCTTCTGATACACATAACGAACACCGAACTATCCTATACCAATGAAGGAAACCCCAAAAGCTTGAACCGCCCCTTTTACCCCGACAAGAACTTTGAAGTTTCAACATCACAACAGCTATTACAAGATGGTTTGGAAGCCATAGAATACCGTGATTACTTACCGGCACACAAAAAACTGACAGAACTCACCCAGCTAGACGCTTCACATCGAACCGCTTGGATCCGACTAGGTGAACTTGAATACCGAAAAACCAATTATCAAAAAGCTTTGAACCACGCCCTTACAGTTTTGAAAATGGATACCTATGATAGCGGTGCAAATTATTTGGCCGGGATAAGCTATCGTGCCTTAAATGACAACGTGAACGCTTTAGAATCGTTTGGGTGGTCGGCAAGGGATGTCAAATATCGTTCCGCTTCCTATGCGCAAATGGCAGCCCTATATCTTGCAGAAGAGGCTTATACTCGTGCTAAAACCTATGCGAGAAAGGCCTTAAACTTCAATGTTTTCAATTTAAAGGCATTGAAAGTATTAGCGATAACCGCAAGAAAACAAGGTGCTTCAGAAAAGTTTCAGGAAATAATAACGTCCATTCTTGAGATAGACCCACTGAATCATTTTGTGAGGACGGAAATAAGCTTTATGGATGAAAAAAATCCGTTGCTTGAAATCCAGAAAGGAATAAATAATGAGTTTCCAGATGAAACCCTTTTGTCCCTGACATTGGAATACCTCATGTTCAACAAAAGCGAAGAAGCCTTACGAGTATTGGGTGTAAACCCAACCGGCATTAAAAATAAGTTATGGTCCGCTTATATTCAACAGCGTTCCGACCCTGTACAAAGCGCGACCCTTTTAGGGGATATATGTAGTGCAAATATAAACTTGGTATTCCCGTATCGCCGGGAAACCATTCCCACCCTGCAATGGGCCGTCTCTCAAAAAAATCATTGGAAGCTAAGGTATTACCTCGCTCATAATTACCTCGCAGTGGGGGAAGTCGATAAAGGGAAATCCATATTGGCCAGTTTAAAGGATGATCCCGACTCCGATATATTTTATCGTTTCAGGACGGCCCTGCTCACGGAGAACTCTTTCGAGCATCGTGCAATGGATTATAAAAAGGCACTGCAACTGAGTCCCAAAGACTGGAAAGTTCAAGAAGAATACGTTCAATTTCTTCTTAAAAATAAGAAGTATGAAGATGCATTGAAGGTCTCGAAAAGATCCTATGGTAAATTTCCCGACAACTATGCCATCGGTTTGCCGCATGCAGAGGCACTCCTACAAACACAACGTTATGAGGAAGTATTAAGCGTATTGAACGATATTCAGGTGTTGCCCTATGAGCATGCCAGGGAAAGCAGGAAAATTTATGAACGTGCCCATTTGGGAATGGCCATAAGCTACCTCAGGGAAAAAGACTATCAGAAAGCTATTGAGGTACTCAAAAAATCAAAAGAGTGGCCAGAAAATATAGGAGTTGGAAAGCCGTACGAACCCGATGAGCGCCTTCAAGATTATTTATTGGCAAGAAGCTATGGCGAGATAGGTGAGGTTCAAAAGAGGCGGCAATTTTTAGCTGCTATTGGAAATTATACACAGAACCATCTCCATACACCAAGTGTTCATCATACCCTAGGGCTTTTGGCCCTTAAAAAATTGGGCAAACCAAAAGAGATTTCACAAATACGTACCCAGCTTGAATCAAAGATAGCAAATGGTGATACGCGGTATCAATTGCCAGTAGCGTTGTTTGAAAACCGTTCGGATACTAAGCTAATTTTGGATAAAACTTCCGAGCTTCCCAAGGAAATATCGGAAGCGCTACGAATGGCATTGAGTTTCTAAAAATAAAAACCCAGATGTGCTTCATCTGGGTTTTTCATTAAAAGTGATGTTTACTTTACATCGCTCCCCATTCTTTGAGGGAATCTTTGTTCATTTTAACGTAATCTGCGTTTCCTGCCGTTTCAGCAGCAGCCAACGATTTTTTTGCAGTTTCGATAGCTGCCTTTGTATCACCTGCCTTCGCATAGATCAAAGACTGCTGACGCATTTGCCAGAATGCTGGTTTTTCGGTCATTGACATGGCCTTTTCCATCCATTCCTTTGCTTGGTTGATATCCTTATCGGCATTGAGATAATACACCGCCGCCGTATAGTAGTCACCTGCTCCCGGGCCATTCATTACCTTATCAATAGAGGCTGTGACCGTAGCATCGGTCGGAACTTCAAAAGGAACGGCTACCTTGGTATCTGCCCAAGAAATCTCCAAGTGTGCACCGGTATCGGAAATATGGTTAACGGCCATCGTAAACGATTCGACCATTTCCGTGGTTTTTGTAGCATTGGCGCGAATGACCGCTGCCACCTTCGTGGCATCCCAATTACGGGGTGTGCCCCAATTTTCGGTATCTGTGTAGAAATTAACCTCCCACACCGTTTCACCAGGCTTCGTAAAGATGGCATAGGAACCTGCTTTCAACTCCTTTCCATCTATTTTCACATCGTTACTAAAGGTGATGACGCTGTTTTTATTGGCTCCCGTTCTCCAGAGTCTGTCATAAGGGACCAAATCCCCAAAAATAGTTCTACCGCGCATGGCTGGGCGCGCATACTCCAAGGTGACATCGGTAAGACCAACAACCTGCATCACCTTGGCGGCAGGGCTTGCTTGTGGTGTGTTTATTTGCGCCTCTAGGGATAGGGAAACCACAGCGGCACAAACGAATAAGAATACTTTTTTCATTTTTTAATTGGATTTTAGTTTAGGCAAAACTAGGTATAAACATTCCGTAGGTTTGTTAACGTATTCTTAAATAACCACCTTGTCAATGTCCTAGTAAACAGCAAATGATGTAGTAAGCTTGCTATCCCTAAAATAAAGGGCAAGGGAATAAATGGCATTTGGCAAGCCAGACAGGTCAATACTATTATTCTCCAAGTCGCTTCCGGTTTCGTACCACAACAATCGTCCCGAAAAGTCAAAGATGGCACGTGCGATCAAGGGGGGCTGTTCTGTGGGCAATTCATAAATCAATACATCACTTCCTAAAGGTTTGTATACCAACAAGTTTTCCACTATAATTCCCGGTTCGGGTTCGGGTTGGGGTTCAGGTGCTGGTTCCGGTTCCGGATTGGGACTTATGGTATCGAGGGTCGTTAAAGTGTACAGTGTGGACGGTAAGATAATCAAGGGATTCTCACTCGAAAACAATTCTGAGGAAATTAAGTAGCTGTCGGTATCGACATAACCAATGGCCTCTACTTGGGAAAAACCGATGTCAGCCGTGAGTCGTTCCACGTTCCCTCCAAAAATATGGGCCTCGGTGCACCCTTCCACCCTATAGATAAAAGCATCCAGTAGTGTCGTATACCCAACAAAATATAAAAGATTAGTCTCGGGGTGATAGGTGGCACCAGTGACGAGACCTTGCACATTGAAAGAATCGAGTCTTCGCGCCCGATAGGTTCCCGGGGTTTTTGGTACCGCATAAGCGACCGTACCGTTCGCTTGCCATTGTTTGGTCAAAATGACCAACTGATCATTTAAAACAAATAATGCCTCTGCGTCCCAATCACTATTTCCGTTATCCGTAAAATCGGTTTGGTCTTCATATGAAAAGTAAATTTGCTCCGCAGAAACCGCGTCCGATGAGTCATAATCACTTTTAGCAATGCGATAGATGGCCAAATCGGTACGTGTTCCCAAATTATTTCCGAAATCCCCGATATAGATAAAATGATCGTCTTGAGCCATATCTTCCCAATCAACGTTCTGAACGTTGTCTACGGTCACGGTTCTGGTCAGCTCCAATGATATGGTGTCAATTTCGAACAATAGTGGCGTATTGCCCGAATCGTTATGGGTAATGACACTACCCTTGTAAAAAATAAGTCCTGATGTTTCGGAAACGGCATCAGGAAGCGCACCAAGCGGCATCACCTCTTGCTGGGACCAAAGTGATGGTGCAAGCAGTAGAAAAGATAAGTGAATAGCTAATTTGTTCATATGCAACGACCACTGATTCACGAAAAGTACAAAATTGCCACTAAATTGCATTACAACAACCTTAAATTGGGAGGAGCGGATGCCTTCAGCAGGAAGAAAGTGATATTCATCAGCGTCTATCTTTTTATAATTTGTTTAACTAATGTTATTTTTAGTTAAACAAAAAATGAACCTATCTTTGTCAAAATCGCTATATGCAGCTCTACCAACTCCGTGCCCGACAGTCCTTACCAATGACGAAACAGGAAGCGTGGAATTTTTTGTCCAACCCAAAAAACCTAAAGGTCATTACTCCCGAACATATGGGTTTTCATATTTTGGAAGGAGCCGACAGACCCATGTTCGAAGGTCAGATCATTCAGTATAAAGTGTCTCCTTTCCCTGGTTTTAAGACCAAATGGGTAAGCGAAATAACAACCGTGAAAGAAGGGTCTTATTTTGTGGATCAACAGTTATTCGGCCCTTATGCACTATGGCACCACAAACATTTTATCGAAGAAGTAGCCGGTGGGGTCGTTATGGAAGATATTATCGATTATAAAATTCCCTTCGGTTTTTTGGGGAGGTTGGCACATCCGATTATCGTAAAAAAACAACTGAAACAAATTTTTTCGTTTCGCGAACAAAAACTAAAAGAACTTTTTGGTTCCTTGGAGGGCCAAAACACATTTTTGGAAATAAAGGCAATCTGATAAAAACTACATGAAAAATATCGTATTGATAGGAGGGTCGCATGGTATTGGACTCTCAATGGCCAAAGAAATGGCATCTGATCACAATGTTTTTATAGCATCCAGGACCAAGGAAGAATTGGGCTCTTTGAATGTAACCCATATTCCCTTCGATGCACTTTCCGATGTGTTGGACACCACTACCCTGCCGGATGAAATACATGGGTTTGCCTACTGTCCCGGTAGCATTAACCTAAAACCTTTTAAAATGATGTCCCTGGATACGTTTCAAGAAGACATGCAACTGAACTTTTTTAGTATGGTACGGGTTGTAAAAGAACTAATACCAAAAATGACGGAAGGTGGCAGTATGGTTTTTTTCAGCACCGTAGCGGTCGGTACGGGCATGCCCTTCCATACCAGTGTTGCTGCGGCGAAAGGAGCCATTGAAGGATTCGCAAAATCTTTGGCGGCGGAGTATGCCCCGAAGCTTCGGGTCAACGTTGTGGCCCCCTCCTTGGTAGATACCCCCTTGGCCGGACGCCTGTTGAACAATGATAAGAAACGGGAATTGATGGCTCAGCGACATCCTCTCAAACGAGTGGGTGAGGCCAATGATATAGCCCAGATTGCCACTTTTCTGTTAAGCGACCAAAGTACCTGGATGACAGGGCAAATCGTTGGAGTCGATGGTGGAATGGGAAGTCTGAATGTAAATTAGGTTCATGGTTTGTAGCCGGGTGACGGAAGACGGATGTTAAATGTACGTTCAGGGTTGTATTTGACACTTGTGCTTGTATTCGTATATGAACAGGGTGGTAGGTTGCCGGAAGACCGACAATGAATTGTTTAACATGAAATTTTATAATGAAAAACAGTATATCCATTTTTTGGTTTCGTCGTGACTTGCGTTTGGATGACAATGTTGGATTTCTAGAAGCCCTAAAAGGGGATTATCCGGTGATGCCGATTTTTATCTTTGACACCGACATTTTGGATAAATTGCCTAAAGACGATGCACGGGTTACCTTTTTGCATGATACACTTCAGAAAATGAGGAACGACCTGCAAAAAGAGCATGCCAGTTCCATTGGTTTGTTTCATGGTAAACCCTTGGATATCTTCCAAAACTTGCTTGAAGAATACGAGGTACAGGCGGTATACACAAATCATGACTATGAGCCTTACGCAAGGGAGCGGGATGCCACTATTCAAAAACTGCTTTCTGAAAACGAAGTTGACTTTTTAACCTTCAAGGACCAAGTTATCTTTGAAAAAGAAGAAGTAGTTAAAGATGACGGTGACCCTTATGTGGTTTACACCCCTTACAAAAATAAATGGAAAGAACGCTTCAATCCAGACGATGACCTAAATATACATTACACCAGTCAGTATCTTGACAATGTGGTGGAGCATTCCCGTTTGCCCAATCTTTCCTTATCCGACATGGGTTTTAAAACATCCAAAATTAAAGTCCCGGATTACATCGTTACTCCTACCCTCATCCAAAATTATGAAGCAACTAGAAACTATCCCGCAAAGGAACATGGTACATCAAGATTAGGGCCCCATCTTCGATTTGGAACGGTTTCCGTACGAAAAATGATGAAAAAAGCGGTTGCCGAGCAAAATGAAGTTTTCTGGAGCGAATTAATATGGCGGGAATTCTTTATGCAGATTCTATGGCACTTTCCACATACCGTCAACAAAGCGTTTCGAGCAAAATACGACCGCATCGAATGGCGCAACAACGAGGAGGAGTTCGAAAAATGGAAAAATGGGGAAACCGGTTATGCCTTGGTCGATGCGGGAATGCGCGAACTGAACCAAACCGGTTATATGCACAATCGCGTGCGTATGTTGGTGGCTAGTTTCCTATGCAAGCATTTATTAATCGACTGGCGCTGGGGAGAAGCCTATTTTGCTGAAAAGCTATTGGATTATGACCAAAGTGCCAATGTGGGCAACTGGCAATGGGCTGCAGGAAGTGGCGTAGATGCCGCACCCTATTTCCGGATTTTTAATCCCATGACGCAAATAGATAAGTTCGATAAGCAAAAAGAATACATCAATAAATGGGTGCCAGACCTACAGGAACTCACCTATCCCCCTAAAATGGTCGACCACAAAATGGCCCGTGAGCGCTGTTTAAAAACCTACAAAGAAGCTGTGGCCTAATGGTGTTGGTCTGGTTAAAAAGAGATTTACGATTAACCGATCACGACCCCTTGATCAGGGCACTTTCTACCGGTCAAAAAGTATTATTTCTTTACAGTTTTGAACCACTTTGGGTAAACGATGGGCACTACAGTGAACTTCACTGTAACTTCATCAAACAGAGTTTGGAAGATATGCAACGGCAGTTAAGTGCATTCGATACCAAAGTGCTGGTCGTACAGGAAGAAATGATTTCCCTCCTTTCCCGAATCCATACTCGAACGCCCTTTCAAAAACTGTTTTCCCATCAGGAAACAGGAATGAAAATCACTTATGAACGGGACAAGGCCGTTGCCCAATGGTGCAAAAAGCACCACATACCATGGGAAGAATCTATCTGCAACGGGGTCTTTAGGGGTATCAAAGACAGAAAACAGTGGAAAAACGATTGGGTAGATTTTATCAATCAAAAAATAACAAACCCCCAATTTAACAAGGAAGATTTTTTGGCCGCCCGGCAGATAGAAACCCTTTTCGAACCCCATTTCAAAACAGTTTCTTTAAAAACAACCGTTTCTTCACGCCTGCAAAGGGGCGGTACCGCCCAAGCTGTAAAATACTTGAATAGTTTCATTTCCAACCGTATTAATGGATACAACAGCCATTATTCCAAACCCACCACCTCTCGACGATATAGTAGTCGCCTATCTCCCTATCTCGCTTGGGGAAACCTCTCTACACGGCAAATATGCCAACACCTTGCCTCTCGTAAAAATGACATTAAAAACAAAAGAAATCTTTCATCCTTTTTGTCCCGAATGCGATGGCAAGCCCATTTTATACAGAAATTCGAAATGGAAGGAGATATCGAGTTTCAAAGTATGAACAACGGTTTTCATAGGTTGAAAAAAGAAGTACTACCCGATTTACAAAAAGCATGGAGGGAGGGAGAAACCGGCATCCCGATGGTCGACGCCGCAATGCGCTGTTTGGTAAACACCGGGTTTGTCAACTTTCGCCTTCGCGCTTTATTAGCTTCCTTTTTCACCCATTTACTATGGCAACCCTGGCAAGATTGTGCAGAACACCTAGCGCAACACTTTTTGGATTTTGAACCTGGCATTCATTTTCCCCAACTGAACATGCAGTCTGGTGAGACCGGAATACATACCATACGGATCTATAATCCCGTAAAAAATGGAAAGGACCACGACCCCAAGGGAGCGTTCATTAGGGAATGGGTACCCGAATTAAGCAAACTTCCCGAACACTATCTGCACGAGCCCTGGAAAATTCCGGAAATGGAACTGGTATTTCTAGATTTTCAGTTGGGGCTTGACTACCCAAAACCCATTGTGGACATAGAAAAAATGCGTGCTTTTGCCAGCGAAACCCTTTGGAACCTCAAAAAGCATCCTTCAGTCAAAAATGATGGAAAACGCATCTTAAAAAAGCATACGCTTCCCGGAAGACCTGTTTGGGATAATGCTTAACTACGTTTACCCAATAATTCGCTTATCTGGATAATTGCCTGTTCAAGGCATTATTTTGGCGTACACGATATCGGAGAATATTGATATATGGTAGTGCATCCCTGTTATTATAGTCTGTGTAAGAGGTCGAGGCATATTCAATGGCCTTTTCCAAGTCTCCATTAATTTCACTGCTAATCGCCATATTATAGTAGGCCCGGCCCGCAATTTTAGTATCAGGATTCGTCAATTCCGATTCCCATAACTCGGCAGCACCATCCCAGTCGCCTGCTTGTGCACGACGCTGGCCTATCTCGAAATTATTGGTTCCACGAACAAAATAGTTACGGGTAACCCTTCGCCGCAAAGGCCTAATATTCAGACCATAGGTGTTCCCCAGGTCATGACTACTCTGCAAAACGGCCTCTTTTCTACCTACAATAGCTTCCACTGCTTTAAATGGATTAATGCCCTCGCCCGTAGATACCAGATTGTTCTGAAACGAAGATTCATCCAGTATCAATTTGGTATGCGGATCATATACGCGCCATCCTTTTTTAAGATTGGTTCGGATGGTTACTTTATGACCGGGCACTTGTGTTTTGATGCCCAAGGGATTGGGAACATTTACCATTTTTTGTTCATAGCCAACATTGGTGTTGGTATCATAGAATTCCAGTGAAAAAACCACGTCTACTTTATACGCCTCACAAATAGCCTCTATAGCTTCCCAACTCATTTGGGCCGGGAAGACCCCCAAACCTTTTCGTTGTGATTCAATACTATCGATGATGATTACCGATTCAAAACGCTCACTACGGTCCAATTCGGCCTTCAGTCCGTTCAAGGCCGCCTCGGCGCCCAGTTCATCCAACCGTAGTCCTTCCAATGACAAAATCTTATCAATTTTATCGAGTGATTTGTTTCCTTCGGACGGGATACTTCTGTTGATCAATCCGATCTTGGTTACATCAGTAGGAATCGAAACCCTGGCAGGTTCGGTGACGCCCATGGTCAGCTGGTTCGTAGCACTACAGCCACTGAAAAAAATTAGGGTTCCGGCTAGCCATAGTAATTTTTGAAACGTTTTCATGGTCAAGTTATTTAGGTTATTTCCGAAAATCAATGACCTTACGGAATTGAATATCGAAAATTTGGGATATCTATCTGATTAGTAACTGATAACGATGACAAAATATTGCCCTAGGAGGGACAATATTTCAAAGGAAGGCGACGACATGCGCTTTTTTTGGTATATTTAATTCACTCAACCCATACCCATGGTCATGGCCGAAAATAAGACAAAACCGACCCAAGCTTCCGTTGGTGCCTTTTTGGAGGCCTTATCCGATGAACAAAAAAAGAAAGATTGCTTTCTGTTGTTGGAGCGTATCAAAGATATTACGGGCGAGGAGCCCGTTTTATGGGGTCCGAGCATCATCGGCTTCGGAAGTTATCACTACAAGTACGACACGGGGCGTGAAGGAGATATGATCCTCACCGGTTTCTCTCCAAGGGCACAGAATATATCCATTTATATTATGGCCGGTTTTGAACGCTATCCGCAACTAATGAAAAGGTTGGGAAAGTACAGAACAGGAAAATCCTGCCTGTATGTCAAACGACTATCAGATATTGATCTGGATGTTCTAATGGATTTGGTAAGCGCTTCTTACGAGCACATGAATGCAAAATACAATAGCTAATTCAACATGAGAAAATGAGAAAAATTACCCTTCTAGGCCTTCTAATATTGGTCGCTTCGTCATTAGCGGCCCAAAAAATGTCTAAAAACAAAAAGGCGGTCATCGCTTCTGTAGAAAAGCACAAGGCCGAATTGATAAAAATCAGTGATTCTATCTGGGCCTTGGCCGAAACTGCTTTTCAAGAATCACAATCATCCGAGGTTCTGGCCGATTATGCAGAGAAAAACGGACTGACCGTAACGCGTGGAGTGGCCGATATCCCTACCGCATTTACAGCCACTTATGGCTCTGGAAAACCAGTAATCAGCATTTTAGGGGAGTTCGATGCGCTTCCAGGAATCTCACAGAAGGTCTCCCCCGTTAAAGAACCTTTGAAAGTGGGGGCAGCTGGTCACGGTTGTGGCCATAATATGTTCGGAACCTCGAGCTTAGGGGCCGCTATTGCCATCAAAGAATTAATGGAAGCAGGTAAACTAAAGGGAACCATCAAGTTTTTGGGAACCCCTGCAGAGGAAAAGTTTTTTGCTAAGGTATGGATGGTCAAAGCGGGGCTTTGGGACGATGTAGATGTGAACCTCAGTTGGCATCCAGGGGCACGTATAGAGGCAGACGTACAGACCGGACTGTCACTTATCGATTTTATCGTAGAGTTCTATGGGCAAACGGCACATGCCTCGGCCGACCCCTGGAACGGTCGTAGTGCCTCGGATGCCTTGGAACTATATACGACCGGAATCAATTACTATCGGGAGCATATTTTACCGTCTTCCCGAATTCATTACCACATACAGGATGGCGGGCAAGTGGTGAATGTGGTACCGGACTATGCCAAACTTTGGGTACGCGTGCGCGATCCCAAAAGATCCAAGATGCTGCCAACCTATGAGCGGGTCAAAGCAATGGCGGAGGGTGCGGCAATTATGGCCAATGTCGATTACAAAATCAGTTTGGTCTCCGGAATCTATGAAACCTTGGTGAACCGTTCCGGCGGGGAGATTATGCAAAAAAACCTAGAGCTTTTGGGACCCATTACCTACACCGAAGAAGAAACTGCTTTTGGCAAAGCCATTCAAAAAGCGACCGAAAAGGAAGAAGTGGGTATGGATAGCAAAATACATCCGCTAAAGGAAACAGCAGAAAATCCGGGCGGTGGTTCTACCGATGTCGGGGATGTGAGCTGGAACGTGCCCAACATTAATTTAGGGGTAACAGTAGCTCCAAAAGATACACCCTGGCACTCTTGGGCGGTCGTTGCCTGTGGTGGAATGTCTATCGGACATAAGGGAATGGTATACGCTTCCAAGGCCTTGGGAATGACCGCGGTGGACCTCTTTGAGAATACGAAACTAATCGATAAGGTGACCGAAGAGTTTATAATGCGAAAAGGAGATGAAGTATACAAACCCATGATCGATGGCCCCCCTCCTATCGGTGGTAATTGATCGTTATAACGCTACTTCGTTTAAAATGTATGGGAAAGAGAAAAAGAATAGAATTATTCTTGAAATTTCTGCCCAGGTAGTAATAAACAGGGCAGCTTTACCCAAATTAGGTTACTCATAACCTACATGCCGAAAAAAAAATCTAAATGAAAGATTCGGACGAAAGTCCCTTATCAAATATGCACCTACTTGTTGTAGACGGGGTTGCAATCAACGATGGTGCCCCATGAACTTAACTTGAATTGAATATTAAACACTATGAGCGAAAAAGAAATTGTAAAGAGATACAACAACGAGGAACTTACGGTGGTTTGGAAACCTAAAAAATGCATCCACTCCGGAATATGTGTAAAAACCCTGCCGCAGGTTTACAATCCAGATGAAAAACCCTGGATAAAGGCTAAAAACGCCTCCACCGAGCAGTTAAAGGCCCAAATAGACCTTTGCCCGTCGGGAGCCTTGACCTACGAAATCGAAGGAACCGAAGGGAAAGAGACCAATGAGACCACCGAAATAAAGGTACTGGTAAAAGCCAACGGGCCACTGTTCATAGAAGGTCCTGTGGCAATAACCTTTGCAGATGGTACCGTTGAGAAAACAACCGCCAAGACGGCCTTTTGTCGATGTGGCCATTCCGATAATAAACCTTATTGTGATGGCACCCATAAATCATCGGATTTTAAAGGTTGAGTTATGGCCTACCAAAGATGTTTTTCATTCAGAAATAAATGACTGAGAAAGAAAAAATGCTATTGGGCCAATGCTATAATTCGAGAGATCCAGAATTGATAAAGGCATATCATAAGGCACGGGGACTCATGCAAAAATACAATAGTATCGACTCAACAGCACTGGAACAAAAGGAACAGATACTCTCTGAATTATTAGAGCTGAAGGGAGATGGCGTATGGGTCGAGCCACCTTTTTATTGCGATTATGGAGAGCATATTAGCATTGGGGAAAACACTTTTGTAAACGCCAACTGTTTTTTTCTGGACAACAATACCATCACCATTGGTAAAAATGGACTTATAGGGCCGTATGTACAAATTTATACGGCAAGCCATCCATTAAAAGCCACGGAACGGATCATACATGATGAAAAACAAGAAACAAGGTATGTTACCCAAACACTTCCGGTTACCATTGGTGATAACGTATGGATCGGTGGTAATACCGTTGTTATGCCCGGTGTTGTTATTGGGGATAATGTTACCATCGGTGCGGGATCGGTTGTTACCAATGACATTCCGGCCAGTGTCTTAGCCTTCGGGAATCCGTGCAAAGTGCATCGAAAACTATAAAAGGGGTTGCTAATTGCCCAATAACCATGAATACGAATTTCACTAGAACCGTTCTCACTTTTAAAATAATCCTTTTACTATCGTTAGGTATGACAGCACAGGAATATACCGTAATAGCTACGTTGGAAACCTACCATATCGAAACAGGCAAACGCACTGTAATACGAAAGGAAAGTGCCCATTTTGAAGCACCGAATTGGAGCGCGGACGGCCGGTATTTCATCATTAATCAAGAAGGCCTTCTTTTTACGGTTTCGTTAGACGGAAAAACAAAGAAACTGTTGCCTACGGGCAATCTGGCACGTTGTAATAATGATCACGGTATTTCATTCGACGGAAAAATGTTGGCCATCAGTAATAATGATACCATTAATGGAAATGCTTCCGGCAACTCGAGAATCTATACCATGCCCCTTGGAGGCGGAACACCAAAACGCATTACGCCCTTGGCGCCGTCGTACTGGCATGGATGGTCTCCCGATGGTGCCTACTTGGTCTATACAGCTAAAAGAAATGGTAATTTCGATATTTATCGGATTCCTTCAGAAGGAGGGGAAGAAGTACGGCTAACAGATGGCGTGGGGCTTGATGATGGGCCTGAGTATGCCCCTGATGGCCAATATATTTATTACAATTCGATGCAATCGGGAAAAATGGAAATCTGGCGGATGCGGGCAGACGGAAGCAAAAAAGAGCAACTGACCAAAGATGCTTTTTCCAATTGGTTTGCACACCCTTCACCAGATGGCACCCAATTTGTGTATATTGCTTATCTCGAAGACCAGGGAGACCGTCATCCTCCGATGAAACAAGTGGCACTTCGATTGTATAATTTGACCGACGGAAGCATCAAAACCCTCTGTAAGTTTACGGGAGGACAAGGAAGCATTAATGTACCCTCTTGGTCGCCAGATGGGAAGCAATTTGCTTTTGTATCGTATTCGGATGAATAAGCTAATCGGCAGTTATGATGACAAGCGCCCTATAGCCCTTACCAAGTTTTGTTTGCCTAACAAGAAAAACAACCCTTAATTACCTAAACCATGAATAAATTAATAACCGCGCTACTCCTTTCTACCAACTGTTTGTTCTTAAGTGCCCAATCTTTTGAATTTCAATACGATCACTATTCGTTTATTGTAAAAGACTTGGGGAAAGTAGGGGATTTTTACGCCGAGGTCCTGAATTTGGAGGAGATTCCGCATCCTTCGGCCACTTCCGGTTTTCGTTGGTTCAAAGTGCATGGCAACTCGCAGCTACACCTTATCGGTAAGGATAGCGTTGCAATGGAACACAGCAAAAGCGTTCATCTATGCCTTGCCATCAAAAACCTGGATCAGTTTATCGCTCATTTGGAAAACAAAGGAATAAGCTATTGGGATTGGCCCGGTAAGGAAAATGCAGTTACCGATCGTGCCGACGGAGTGCGACAGATATACCTCAAAGACCCGGAAAACAATTGGATAGAGATCAATACTGCTGTGCACTGAGGTTGAGTGAAGTACGAAGTTTGGAGTTTGGAGTTTGGAGTTTGGAGTTTGGAGAAGGAAGAAAAAAGAAAAGAGGGGAAAGACACACGGTCATTTTGGGACGGGAATGCCATCTGCTTGTCTACATTACGTAAGGTCGAAACGCTGCTGTGAAGTGACAGAATGACCTGGTCAAACCGGAGATAGCACCTTACTGAATTTAAGATGAGTTCACTATAAATAGTTACCCGATAGGAATGATACTTTAAAATTTAAAGTATTGCGCGTCGTATATTTGTGAAAAACAACTAACAATGAGCAATGCCGTTCTATCGACCTTTCCGCTAGGTTTTCCCTGGCAAACCCAAGACCCTTTTTTGTTCTGTGTATATCATTTGGACCATTATCCAAAAGGAAATGGTGAAATGGGCCCCGATGCCTCTTTGGAAGGTAGAAATTTAGGCAATGACTTTGTTCTTAAAGATGGTTGGCGCATGTATCACGGACAGACCGTTCCTGGATTTCCCGCACACCCCCATCGTGGTTTTGAGACCATTACCATCGTCAACAAAGGTTTTTGTGACCATTCCGATTCGTTGGGGGCCGCGGGTAGATTCGGAGAGGGCGATGTACAATGGATGACCGCCGGTCGTGGTGTTCAGCATGCCGAAATGTTTCCCCTTTTACAAAGCGAACGGGAAAATACGTTGGAGTTGTTTCAGATCTGGTTGAACCTTCCTCAAAAAAACAAGTTCGTGGAACCTCATTTTAAGATGCTGTGGCATGAAGACATTCCTATCATCCGAACGGAAAACGCCCAAATAAAAGTAATTGCAGGTACTTATGAAGCTACGAAGGCACCAGATCCTGCACCGGACTCTTGGGCGGCGGACGCTGCCAACGAAATTGCGATATGGAATATTCATATCGATGCCAACACCACCTTTCGACTGCCCATTGCATCAGATAATGTACATAGAACCCTTTATTTTTATGAAGGTGATACGATTGCCATAGACGGGCAGGAGATCCAACCCAACTTTGGTGTGCAGTTGAACGCTTTTAAAGAAGCAGTTGTTCAAACGGGAAATCAAATGGCCCATTTACTCATACTACAGGGAAAACCGTTGAACGAACCCGTAGCCCAATATGGCCCTTTTGTGATGAATACCCAAGCCGAAATTCAACAGGCGATGCAAGCGTATCAGCTTACACAGTTCGGAGGTTGGCCGTGGCCCCATCCGGATCATGTACACGCACAGGAGAAAGGGCGGTTCGCGAAATATCCGGACGGTACTTTGGTGGAGAAATAGTTGTTTGGAGTTTGGAGTTTGGAGTTTGTAAATAGATGAAATATCCCCCCGATCCACCAAAAAATGCTTAAATATTTAATCGTGAGTACACAAAAACAGCAACTGATTTTAAAAGTGGCCGCCATTTACAATCTCCTTTGGGGAGCTTGGGTGGTACTTTTTCCGAATCAGTTTTTTGAATGGGTAGGTATGGAACCTTTGAACCATCCGATGGTATGGCAGGGAATGGGTATGGTCATCGGGGTATACGGGCTTGGTTATTGGTGGGCATCTTATGACCCGATGCGGCACTGGCCCATTGTAGCGGTGGGGTTTTTAGGAAAGATTTTTGGTCCGCTAGGTTTTATCTTCAACTACTTACAAGACCTAGTTCCTTTTGAATTTATATATACCTTGATTACCAATGACTTTATCTGGTGGATTCCTTTCTTCCTTATTTTAAGAAAAGTACATACCGAGCAGCAATGGCGACTTACCGATGCGACCAATTCTTAACTACGGCCTAGCCATTTTTTATAGCATTGCAGGACTCAACCACTTTGTGAATCCTAGTTTTTACGATGGTCTGATACCCGGTTGGTTCCCCTACCCCAATTTTCTGAACTACGCCAGCGGATTTTTTGAGGTATTTTTTGGAATACTGGTGCTATTTACACCCACAAGAAAATGGGCATGTTACGGCATTATGGTATTGTTACTACTCTTGGTCCCCTCGCATGTTGCATTTATTCAAGAAGGATCTTGTGTTGAAAATAGCCTGTGCATCGCTCCTTGGATTTCTTGGGTGCGCTTGGTAATCGTACATCCTATTTTAATCTTTTGGGCTTGGAAAGTAGGGCATCAACCTACGGAATAACCCGGTGCAAGTATTCCTTTGGCCATTTCAGGATGCCTTTTCAAATAGGCTGCGACAAACGGACACAAAGGGGCCATTTTCATATTGGTTTGCCCTATATGTTTCAGTACTTTTTGTACCAGAACGCTACCCAATCCCTGTCCCTCGAAAGCAGTAGGTACTTCGGTATGGGTAAGGTAAATGATGTTCTGTTTGGAAATCATATAATCGATAAACGCAATCTGACTCGCTATTTTCATTTCAAATCGCTTTTTATCACCCCCATTATTGTCTTCCAATGGTATTTCTTCCCAATCTTGTTTTCCCATATCAGAATTTTAAAAACGTTTTATGTTCGTAGCACCAGGCCCAATCTTCATTGGGTTCGGCCGAGATAATCACCGCATGGCCAGAAGCCGCCCCATGTTTGCTGGCATGTTTGTTCGGAGAGGAATCACAGCATAAGGTTACCCCACATTCCTGACAAGTTCTCAAATGCACCCAACGATCTCCGGTTTTGATACACGCCGCACATTCATAGGCCTTGGCAACCTTCTTATTTTCTGGAACAAATGCCTCTAAATGCTCACAGGTCTTTCTTTTTAACACCATGCTATATTTCGGCTAAATATTCATGTACAAACTTAATGGCCATGGACCCTTCCCCTACAGCGGAAGCCACCCTGTTCATCGCACCGGCCCTTACATCGCCCGAAGCAAAAATACCTGGGCTACACGTTTCTAACAAAAAGGGTTCGCGGTGCTGTTTCCATATTTTCTTAAAATCTTCATACTTGACCAAATCGCGGCCCGTTTCTAAAAATCCCCGTTCATTTTTCAAGATATCGAGGGTAATCCAATCGGTGTAGGGCTTAGATCCTATGAAGATAAAAAGGGCCTGGGCTTCCACTTTCCTGTTTTCACTACTCTTGGTATTGTGCAAATCAAGATGGGACAACCGCTCGCCATCTCCCGCTGCTTTCGTGATGGTCGTATTGGACAGCAAGCTAATATTGTCGATGTCATTAATTTGATCGATCAAGTATTGTGACATACTGCTCGATAAATCATCTTTTCGAATAACGATGTATACGTTTTTGGCAAAATTGGATAAATACACAGCAGACTGTCCTGCAGAATTTCCTCCACCGACAATGTACACCTCTCGGTCTTTACAGGCTTGGGCTTCGGTCATCGAAGAACCATAATAAATACCTGCTCCTGTATAATTCTCAATACCTTCTGCCGGTAACTTTCGATAGTTGACCCCAGTCGATACCACAATACTCTTTGTTTGCACCGTGCTACCATCATCTAAAGTGAGTATTTTATAATTATCCCTCGTCTCTATGGAAACCACCTCTCGCGGGGATAAAAATTCGATACCGAATCGCCTGGCCTGGGTAATGGCCCTATGTGTGAGTTCTTGACCGCTAAGACCGTTCGGAAACCCCAGATAATTCTCGATCCGTGAACTGGTTCCCGCTTGGCCACCTGGAGCCTTACGCTCTATCAATAGTGTTTTTAAACCCTCTGAACCGCCGTATACGGCCGCCGCCAATCCTGAAGGACCCGCCCCGATAATCGTAACATCATAAAGTGTCTCTTTTGCAGTTACATTTAGTCCCAAACGTTTGGCCAGTTCTGGGATAGAAGGGTTTTTTATACACTCCCCATCGGGAAATGACACTACGGGCATGTCTTTGGACTCGACCCCGTGAAGGGTTGCGATTTCTTTCGCCTTGTCACTGGTTTCAATATCCAACCATTGGAAAGGGAAAAGATTGCTCGATAGAAAGTCTTTGATATCATGTGTATGCGGATTGTATTGATACCCCAACACCTTGAGTCCGTCGAACTCCGGTTGATAAGACAGTTGCCATACCGATAACAAATCGTCTAAAATTGGATAGAGTTTCTCTTCCGGTGGGTTCCATGGCTTTGAGAGGTAATAGTCCAATTGCACATCATTGATGGCCTTAATAGCGGCATCGGTGTCTGAGTAAGCTGTTAAAAGTACCTTCTTGGCCTCAGGGAAGTAGTCTTTCGCCTGTGACAAAAATTCTACCCCCAACATTTCGGGCATTCGCTGATCTACTAGGAACAAAGCGATTGTTTCCCCCTTCTTTTTCAGCTCTAAAAGTACTTCCAACCCCTCTTTCGGAGAATCTGTACGTAAAATACGATACTCCTTTTGATAGTTTGATTTTAAGTCTCTGGTCACCGCCCTTAATACCTGCGGGTCATCATCCAAAGCAAATATGATCGGTTTTTTCATATAAGAAATTCATTTTTACGCTATGGGTAAGCAAATAGTAAATTTGGTCTCTCCCTTTTCTGAATGAACGGTAATTTCACCGCGGTGCTGTTGTACGATACGTTGTACCACTTCCAACCCCATTCCCGTGCCTTCACCAATCGCCTTGGTAGTGAAGAACGGATCAAAAATGGTCGTTAGATGCTCCTCGGGAATTCCTTCCCCATTGTCGATAATTTCGGTTTTTACAAACTTTCCATCTCGATGGGATTGGATGGTCAGCTTGCCATTTTGGTCCATTGCATCGATGGCATTATCGATTAGGTTGGTCCATACCTGGTTCATTTCGCTCACCATAATTTTCGGTTCCGGAAGATTTTCCTCATAGTTGGTCACTACTTCGATTCCTTTTCGTTTGAGCTTATGGTTCATCATCGTGAGCGTGCTTTTAATCCCTTTTGTAATGTCGGTAGCGGTGCGTTCCGGTGCGCTATCCATATGGGTATAGCTCTTGACCGAATGTACCAAATTCGAGATACGCTCGGCTGCTTCTTGGATTTCATCGACCATTTTCTCGGTGGTCAGTACATTCTCTATCCATTCGATGGCAGTCGGGAAGTTTTCATCCCCGATGGTATCGTAAATCTTTTCCATGGCTTCTACATCCATGCAAAAGTCAAGTAGGGTTTCGGTCAATTGATAGGCATCGGCTACCTGATGATCTTCGAGCCACATCTCAAGGGCGTCCTCCTTTTCAGTGCGCTCCATGAGGCCCATGGTATTCTCCGGTCGGTGCTTCAATTTATCGAAGAGCGTATCATTGATGACATCGATCTGTTCCGGACTCGCCTTTACCGAAATAATCCTTTTAAATTTCTCGGGCACATTGCCCAAATGTTTTTTTAACTCTACCGCACTGCGTGCCATGGCAGATGCGGGATTGTTCAGTTCATGAGCCAAACCTGCCGAGAGCTTACCCAAAGCCATCATTTTTTCTTCCTGCACATTGCGTTTGGCAAACTCCCTGGTTCTAGAGGTCATCACATGTACCAAGGCCTCTGTTAACTCAAAGTGGTTTCGCGTTAACTCCTTGAAAGCAGACTTTGGTAAAATCAACACCTTTGCATCTTTAATCACTTCCCCAAAGCCGATGGCCGTTGTTGCCCTGGAATACGGCAATGCTCCTGAAATTTCGTTCTTGCGAATTTTTGCTACCTGTTTGTAATTCCCATTTTGCTCTATTTTAATGTCGACTTCACCTTCCATCAGAATAAAGAGTTTATCAATGGCATCTCCGCGGGAGAAGATAAAACCTCCAACCGGCAATTCTTCACAAACGGCATGGTCAATAAGCCATTGTAATTGAGCACTGGGAACTTCTGAAATGGCAGGGATACTTGTTAAATCTTGGGGGGTTACTTCCATCAGTTAAAAATAAGCTTTCGAACGGCTTTCCGCAATAGCCAAAATGTGAAGGAAATGTTATAAAACAAGGCAGAAGCCGCTAGTCCTAAACCACAGGCCAGATGTCTTTAAAAGGAAAGCTACCTCACGGACTTTTTAAGGCGAGAGCGTTTAAACGAAATACCTGTGGTTCAGCATTTGAAATGCCCACAATTTCATCAAGAAACTATCGCTTTAAAATAAAGGGGCGACTATACCCGTACAATTTTAGCGCCGATTGCCCGAAGTCGGTTATCGATATCTTCATAACCACGGTCTATCTGTTCGATATTGTGAATGGTAGAAGTACCTTTGGCCGAAAGTGCGGCAATCAGTAACGATACTCCAGCTCGAATATCGGGAGATACCATTGTTGTAGCTTTTAGGGTAGATTTAAAATCATGACCGATAACGGTGGCCCTATGGGGATCGCATAGAATAATTTTTGCGCCCATGTCGATCAATTTATCAACGAAGAACAACCGGCTTTCGAACATTTTTTGATGAATCAGCACCTCTCCTTTTGCTTGGGTAGCCACCACCAGAATAATACTTAGAAGATCAGGCGTCATTCCTGGCCATGGCGCATCGGCAATGGTCAATATAGATCCATCGATATAGTTTTGAATCTGGTAGCCCTCTTTATGTTTCGGAATATGGATATCGTCTCCCTTGCGTTCGATTTGAATACCCAACTTTTGAAAAACATTGGGAATCTGCCCTAAATCGTCCCAACTTACATCTTTGATGGTCAATTCGCTCTTGGTCATGGCGGCGAGCCCGATCCAACTACCTATTTCAATCATATCGGGAAGCATTCGATGGGTAGTACCACCCAAGGCATCGACCCCCTCGATTTCCAATAAGTTGGAACCCACTCCGCTAATTTTGGCCCCCATTCTGTTGAGCATCTTACAAAGTTGCTGTAAATACGGTTCGCAGGCAGCATTGTAAATGGTTGTTTTTCCCTCGGCCAGTACAGCGGCCATTACGATATTGGCAGTACCGGTCACCGAAGCCTCATCGAGCAACATATAGGTCCCCTTTAATTTCTTGGCCTCAACGCCATAAAAATGTTCCTCCCTGTTGTAGCGGAACTTGGCACCTAAATTTATAAAGCCTTCAAAATGGGTATCGAGTCTTCTTCGGCCAATTTTATCTCCTCCCGGCTTGGGAATATACCCCTTGCCAAACCTGGCCAATAAAGGCCCTACCAACATAATGGACCCTCGAAGTCCACTACCGTCTTTCTTAAACTGGTCTGATTGTAGGTAATCGATATTTACGTCGTCGGCCTTAAAGGCGTATGACCCTTTGCCTTTTTTTTGAATTTTGACCCCGAGGTCTTCTAAAAGAGATATCAATTTGTTGACATCTACGATATCCGGGATATTATTGATGACGACTTCTTCCGCGGTCAAAAGAACCGCACATAGAATCTGAAGGGCTTCGTTTTTGGCACCTTGGGGCGTTATTTCACCTGAAAGTCGGTGCCCGCCTTCAATTTTAAATGTTCCCATGGAGGATTGAAAGATTAATACCGCTTTTTGCCGCGATTGTTATTGTTACTTCTTTGGGTCTTTTTATGGGAACCGCTACGGGATGTTTTAGCGACCCTATTTTTAAGAAACTGACCGCTTTCGGTAAGGTTTTCCCCAGAAAGATCGATCTGCCCATCACTCAGCTCATGCAAGTGCTTAAAAATGGCCTTATCGTCTACGGTATCCTTGTTCCAATTGAGATAACACTTTTTCATGTGGTTTGCGATGGCGTATTCCAGGCCATCCCTCATATCTCCCTTTTCCCACTTTACCGCTACATCGATCATTCTCTTGATGTTGTTTCCGTAGAAACGGTATTTAGGATGATTTTGAGGATACTCTAACGGCTCGGGCCGCTGTTGCAATACCTCTTTACTGGTAATCGGAAACGGAGAATCCACATCCAATTTAAAATCGGACATAATAAACAACTGATCCCACAACTTATGCTGAAAATCGGGTACATCCCTTAAGTGGGGCTGTAAGTTACCCATTACACTGATAATGGCTTTTGCCACACGATTTCGTTCTTCGCGATCTTCGATAGAAACGGCATGATCGACCATTTTTTGAAAGTGTCGCCCATATTCGGGAATGATCAACTGAGGTCGTTCGGTATTATATTCGAGATTTTCTACTAAATTCAAATTAAAAGATTTTTGGGTGGTGTACTGGAAAGTGCTCTTCTGATAACGATGGCAAAGTAACAAAATTATGCCACACAACCTATTTTTACAACGAGATAACCCCTTTAATGGTCCCCACCTCTAGGTATTTTTCAATGACCTCATCGGGGTTCTTACGATTTACCGTAATCGAAATGCTGGTATAATTGCCTTTTTTAGACTGTTTTGATTCGATGACGGCACCTGTATTATCAAAGATGCGGTGAATTTGGTCTATTTTTTCCTCCTCGGTAGGTACTATGAATTTATAGAGGTAATTTGAGGGCCAAGCCGTGCTTTCGGAAAGTTGGTCTTTAAGTCTTTTGTAAAACTCCTCCGATTTTTCGGTGTTCATATAACTATTTTTTACAAAGATAGTGGAAAAGGCCCATTTTTTAGGGCCGTGATATTCATTACTTTTGCCGTGTGAACCAGTCTGATTTGAATCAAGAAAAAATCGTAATTACGGGAGGCCCCAGTACCGGAAAGACCTCGCTCATTTTGGGGCTTGAGGAAGCGGGGCACCATTGCTTTCATGAAGTCATCCGATTGATGACATTGGAGGCAAAAAGCCAGGGTGAAATCACGGACTTTTCTACCAATCCGATCGCTTTGGTTTCGGACCCTATGAATTTCAACCGCAGAATTTTACAGGCCCGTGTGGAGCATTTTCAAGAAGCCTCTACCATAGAAAAGGCGACCATTTTTTTTGACCGGGGCCTTCCGGACGTGTTGGCGTATATGGATTATTTTGGTCAGGACTACGGGGCGGAATTTATTGAAGCCATGGAGACGAATCGATATGACACCGTTTTTTTATTACCGGTATGGGAAGCTATTTATGTGTCTGACAATGAACGTTTCGAGAGCTATGACGAAGCTTTGGCCATTCACGATCATTTATGGGACGCCTACACCCGATTTGGGTATCAGGTAATCGAAGTGCCAAAAGATACCATTGCCAATCGGGTACAGTTTATCTCAAAAAAATTGAAGCTGTGAAAAATCGGCATCCGAAGGCCCTATTGAAACACTACTGGGGTTACGATGATTTTAGGGGTTCGCAAGAAACGGTTATCGACGCGCTCTTAGCGAAACAAGATGTTTTGGCCCTGTTACCGACAGGTGGTGGAAAATCGCTCTGTTTTCAGGTTCCCGCACTGGCCCAAGAGGGCATCTGCATCGTGATCTCCCCCTTGGTCGCCC
This sequence comes from uncultured Flavobacteriaceae bacterium, assembly GCA_947493175.1. GTDB lineage: Bacteria > Bacteroidota > Bacteroidia > Flavobacteriales > Flavobacteriaceae > Pelagihabitans. The sequence continues at coordinate 133,070 of CANLQD010000009.1, forward strand.
TGATCCAAAACCAGGTGGACCGGTTAAAGCAAGTGGGAATAAAGGCCATAGCCCTGACGGGAGGTATCCCGTATGAAGAAGTTATACAGTTGCTGGATAATTGCCGTTTTGGGAATTACAAGTTTTTGTATCTCTCCCCTGAACGGCTGAAACAAGACATGGTGCAGGAACGCATGCAACGAATGAACGTAAACCTCATCGCCATTGACGAAGCACACTGCATATCGCAATGGGGACACGACTTTCGACCCGCTTATCTGGAATGCTCCAAACTTCGGGAACTACTTCCCGATACGCCGATCGTTGCCCTAACGGCCACGGCCACCGAGCTGGTCACAACCGATATTTTGGACAACCTTCAAATGAACAAGGCGCTATTGATCAAAGATTCCTTTGCTCGGGACAATATAGCATTTAGCGTGGTTTGGGCAGAGGACAAACCCCATCGCCTAAAACAACTTTGTGCAGCGGTCAAAAATAGCGTTATTATATATGTACGTACCAGAAGGTCTGCCCAGAGCCTGGCAGCATATTTAAGTGCTTCGGGCCATAGCGCCACCTATTTTCATGGAGGTATCGAAAAACTAGAAAAGCAAAAACGCCTGCAACGCTGGCTTACAGATCAAGTGACCATTATGGTCGCCACCAATGCCTTCGGAATGGGCATCGACAAACCCGATGTGTCTTTAGTGGTTCATTATCAAATTCCGGACTGTCTGGAGAACTATTTTCAAGAAGCCGGTAGGGCCGGTAGGGATGGCGCTCCGGCAAAGGCAGTGTTATTGACCAACCAGACAGACGCCCAACAGGTTAAAGACCAATTTCTTAGTGTACTTCCCGATACGGCCTTTTTAAAAAAACTGTACAATAAACTCAATAATTATTTTCAGATCGCCTACGGTGAAGGTGTAGCTACCACCTATCCCCTAAACTTCAACGAATTTTGCGATACCTATGGCCTGAATACCTTGTTGGCTTATAACGGTCTTCGAATTCTGGACCAACATTCGGTCGTAGCATTGAGCGAAGCCTTTTCACAGAAGACTACGGTACGTATGGTCATCGGTAAAGAGGAACTATTTCGGTATTTGGAAGGGCACAAAAGCACTGTTCCTATAGTTCAGACGTTGCTGCGCACCTATGGTGGGGTGTTTGATTATGACACCAAAATAAATCCTCATCTGATTGCCAAGAAGTCGGGAAAGAGTGAAAGCGAAGTGTTGCGCGTGCTAAAAAAGTTGCAAGAAAACCAAATTATCGAGTATCAAGCAAAAGAAAGTGATCTGTTGATTACTTTTTTAGTGCCTAGGGAAGACGACCGTACCATTCATCAATTTGCCAAGGAGGTCAAGAAACGGCATCAACTCAAAATTGAGAATGTGCATCATATGCTCGACTATGTGAACAACAAAACCCGCTGTCGAAAGAAGCAACTACTGGCGTACTTTGGCGAACAAGCAAATGCAGATTGCGGCCGGTGCGATGTTTGCTTACTACGCAAAAAAAGGGCTCCCGACTCATTTGAAACAATAAAAGCCCAAATTTTAAACCTGTTGGCCCAAAAAAGCTATGGTTCCAGAATGTTGAACACTTTTTTAGACTACGAGGAAAATCAGGTTTTGGAGGCCTTACAAAAATTATTGGAAGACCGGCGTATTACGGTAAACACGAAAAATGAATACGAAATACTATGAGAAATTTACGAATCGTTTTTATGGGCACTCCTGACTTCGCCGTAGCCACATTGGCAGCTTTGGTCGATAATGGGTACCAGGTCGTCGGGGTCGTTACCGCCCCTGATCGTCCGGCGGGCAGAGGTCAAAAACTCCAATCCTCGGCGGTAAAGACATATGCACAGGAAAAATCACTTACAATCCTACAACCGACCAATTTGAAAAGTCCGGCTTTTTTGAAAGAACTAGAAGCTTTGCAGGCCAATCTTCAAGTAGTGGTCGCTTTTAGAATGTTGCCGAAAGTGGTCTGGCAGATGCCCGAATACGGCACTTTTAATCTACATGCATCGCTCTTACCAGATTATCGAGGTGCCGCACCCATTAACTGGGCTATCATGAATGGGGAAACCAAAACGGGAGCTACCACTTTCTTTATAGATGATAAAATAGATACCGGGGAACTCATACTACAACGTGAAATGGAGATAACCGAACAAGATACTGCCGGCAGCCTACATGATAAGTTGATGCTTCTGGGGGCGCAGCTCGTCATCGAAACGGTAGCACTTATAGAAAGCAACAAGGTAATCACCAAAAAGCAACCGGAACATGAGGAGTTTAAAACGGCCCACAAAATTTTCAAGGAAACCTGTAAGATACATTGGGACCATACCATTCATTCCATACATGACCATGTGCGCGGACTAAGCCCCTACCCCGTCGCATGGACCCATCTTTATAATGCGGATGAAAAAATGACCCTAAAAATCTACAAGACCGAAAAACAGCTGGAACATCATCGCCATCCGAACGGCAAAATCCTAGCTACCAAAAAGGAACTCAAAGTAGCTGTCAAAGATGGTTTTCTAAAGTTGTTGGAAGTACAATTGCAAGGGAGAAAAAGGATGAAAACGATAGATTTGTTGAACGGCCTAAATCTCGATAAAAATGCGTATATGGGCTAAAGCCCCGTCTCCATTGGGCTGAAAGAAGGGTCGAAAAAGCTTTACTTTATCAACAAAGAGCCCGAGTTATCAACAAAAACCCTGATTTACCCCCGTTTTACTTGTGTTCAATACAAATCCGTATAAATTTGCCCAACGATTAAAATTATTTTAACAACAATTAATTTAATTACATTATGAACAAAACAGAATTAATCGATGCAATGGCAGCTGACGCTGGCATCACAAAGGCTGCGGCTAAAAAAGCATTGGAATCTTTCTTGGGAAATGTTGAAGGGTCTCTTAAGAAAGGAAACCGTGTATCGCTCGTAGGTTTCGGATCTTGGTCCGTATCTAAAAGAAATGCAAGAGAAGGTAGAAACCCATCCACTGGAAAAACTATCCAAATTGCTGCTAAAAATGTTGTTAAGTTTAAGGCTGGAGCTGATTTGAGCAGTGCTGTAAACTAAGAATATATTTTTTAATATCAAGAAGCATCCCCTTAAAACGGGATGCTTTTTTGTTGGTCATCTTTGCTTTTTATAGGAATTGTCTTATTTTAGACTTCATAAGTATAATGCAATGACCGGTCTACAACCCAAAAAAGGGAAATTGTTAATTGCTGAGCCCAGCCTTACTGGCGACGTCTCTTTCAACCGTTCGGTTGTGCTACTTGCAGAGCATAACGAAGAGGGTTCTATCGGTTTTATCCTCAATAAACCTTTGGAATATAGCATCAATGACCTGGTAACCGAGATAGACATTCCTTTTCAAGTATACAATGGTGGTCCGGTGGAACAGGACAACCTCTATTTCATTCATAAGGTACCGCACCTTATTGATAATAGCATTGAAATATCGGACGGTATTTACTGGGGAGGCGACTTTGAAAAGACCATCGCCCTTATTAACCAAAAACTAATTTCGGAAGATGATATCCGCTTCTTTTTAGGGTATTCGGGTTGGTCGTCCCTTCAACTGGACCAAGAGCTATCTTCCAAATCTTGGATCGTGGTAAAAAATCGGTATGAAAGTGCCATTATCCAAAAATCTGCCTCTGCTTTTTGGAAAGAAAAAATGATCGAGTTGGGTGGAGACTATCTGCTTTGGTCGAATGCCCCTGAAAACCCTAGTCTGAACTAAACTACCATCGGTCAAAATAAGCCGCCTTAGGGACCTTCGTCTGTCGAAACGGCTATGGGAAAGTGCGACAAGCCCACGAGCATCAAAAGGAAATTCAACATTCAATTACTACGCAGGTATGGGAGTATATAAATCCCGATTATCGCGTTAACAATCGGTCGAACGTCATGTGCGTATGGCGGTAAGCGGTTTTGGTTGCAGAACAAAAGACATCTAGCCAATGCCGCGTTGAAATAAAGGCTTCTCATAAAGGCGAAGGGTTTTCACCCGGCCCCATATCGTAAGAGAAATCGCCGTTTAAACCGCATTTCCCGCCAAGCGGGCAAGTGCGTTCAATTTTCCCAACAAGTTTTTGGCTACCTGATGGCCAAACTCCTTTTTTCGATATTTTGATATGGGTACTATTCCTACGATCGTGTTGGTGATAAAGAGTTCATCTGCTTTCTGCAGCTCAAAAGGAGAGATTGAAGCTTCCAACAGTTCGTAGTCCTCAGATTTCTGTACAACTTCGATGATTTTTTTCCGGATAATTCCATTAAGACAACCGTCTTGTAACGGAGGGGTTTTTATCGTAGTTCCTTGTACAAGAAACACGTTTCCGTTTAGGGCCTCTACCACTTGTTTTGTCCCGTTCAGCAACAAACAGTTCTGGTAGCCATTTTCCTTGGCAAAAATGCTACCTGCTACATGTAAGATCTTGTTATTGGTTTTAAGGGTAGATAGGATATCTTGATTCACATAAAAATCTTTGAACAACTCCACTTCATATGAATCTGTTCGGAGTAAATAAAACGGTGAATCCAAAGGGGTGGCCTCCATGCAATACCCTATCTCATTGGTTTCGGGCAAATACAATCCCCCATCGTTCCTGAACACGGTAAAACGAACTCGGGCCGCATTTGCTTGGAGTTCATTTGCCATGAGCAATTCTTGTATATTCGACTCCAATGCTTCCATGGTGAAATTCATGGGAATCTCCATACGCAACATACGCATAGAGGCCATGAGCCTTAGATAGTGTTCTTCCCAGAAAAATAGCGTTCCGTTGACCGAACGGATGGTTTCGAACAGGGCATCGCCATAACGAAGTCCGCGATTGGTATGATTTAAAAAAGTACTGTCCGAGGCGACCAGTGTTCCGTTGAAATTGACCATAAAAAAAGCCCTGACGTTTATATCAGGGCCAAAGATACGTCTAATAAGAGAATTTTATCATTTAGAGCCTAATACTTGTTTAAGGCTCGCCACTTGGTTTTCCCATAACATTTTGGCTTCTTCTACCTCATCTTCCTCAGCAAAATCGGTAATAAAAAGGGATACATCGGAAGTGATTTCGTCAACGATGATTTTCATTTCAAAATAGCTGCCATCATCGTTTTCCTCCCAGGCGAACTTGACAAACTCATCGCTCTTTCTTTTGATGAGCCTGGCCTCCTCTTCCGAGCCGTCCCATATGAAACTGAACATTTCGCCCCTAGAATTAACGTTATCGGCAAACCACTCTGAGAGTCCAGATGGGGTCGATAAATACTGGTATAGCAATTGGGGGGAAGATTGTATTACGAATTCAAGCTCAAATTTAATTTTGTCGTCCATTACGAGGTATTCTGATTAGTATGGGCAATATATAGATTTCCAAATGATAAAAAAATAAAACCTTTGGAATATTTTTTCAGATAGGAATGTTGATGGGGACAAAATTAAATTTTATATTTGCAGCCGCTTTGAAAGGGCATACAGCGATTTGGATATCGAGATGCGTTTTCTTTGTAACCTTCACGGTATACATACATAATGGCGAGGTAGCTCAGCTGGTTAGAGCGTCGGATTCATAACCCGGAGGCCGAGGGTTCAAGTCCCTCTCTCGCTACAGGTAAACAAAGGAACTTCAATAATTGAGGTTCCTTTTTCTTTTCTCAGGTACCACATCGGTACAACATTTTGAATTTCAAAGGGTACTAATTTTATTTAACATCATTTCGCATCACATAGAAACAGGATTGTAAAATTTACTTGATCATGTAATCTTGCCACGTTACCAGAACGTATTTATCCTTTCCATTTTCATCCTTTTTTAAAAAACCATATTCGTATACGAAGAGATAAACCTTAGCTTTTTTGTTCTTCCAGTAATGGGTGAAATACTTTGGATTGAACCCCTCTTCAATGAGTTTGCTTTTCCTAATGACAGTATAGCCTGATTTGTTGTACTTTTTTAGAATCCTCCTATTTACTTTCAATTGCCTATCGTCCTTCAGGTAGAATGCCTCGGTTTTCTGTCGACTCTCATATTGCTCTATGGATTTACATTTTTTGGAGCAGAATTTCTTATCGGACCTACCCTTCACAATAGTACCACATACTGGGCAACTTTTTGAATTAGTCATTTACAAACGCATATTATAGGCTTAATATACCGTTTAAAATACGAAACATCGGTAAACTTGCCTTATGAACAGATTAAAATCGATAACACTATACCATCTCATGATAAATGATCAGAAGATGATAGGCATAAAGTTCACACCAGATAAACTAATTCAGAATTTGGTCAAGGGGCTTCCAAATCCGAAGTGGAGCAAACGCTATGACATGGCCTACATACCCAATACAAAAGGTAATCTTGGAATCATTTTCAATACATTCAAAGGTGTGGTTTGGATAAACTACAACCGGTTTTCAACCAATAAACCTGTAAACACCAAAAACGAAACTGTTGATGTTGCCTGGTTCAGGAAAAGAAAACCGATTCCGGATTACAGACTTTGTCCGGAAGGATATCTATTAAAACTAGAGTTAAAACGATATGCCAATAGCACTATCAAGACCTATGTATCCTTCTTTGAGATGTTTATCAATTTTCACAAGGACAAAGAACTAAATTCTATCGACGAGGGTGAAATAAGAGTATTTCTACAAAGCCTTATTCAGAAAAAGGTATCCAACTCATATGTCAATCAAGCGATCAACGCCATAAAATTCTATTACGAGGTGGTATTGGGAATGCCCAACAAATTTTATGAGCTAGAAAGACCCCGAAAGGTATCCAAACTACCCACGGTAATTTCAAAAGAGGAAATTCTTTCAATCATTGAAAGCACAAATAACATCAAGCATAGGTGTATTGTGCAACTGCTGTATGGTTCTGGTCTGCGCCGTAGTGAACTATTGAATCCAAAACCAAATAATGTGGATAGCAAAAGAATGCTTGTTCGTGTTATCAATTCAAAAGGCGGAAAGGATAGACAAACTTTGTTGTCAAAGAAAACCCTTCACGATTTAAGGCTATACTTTGCCGAGTATCGTCCAAAAGTCTATCTTTTTGAGGGGAGAAATGGAAAAAAATATAGTGGAGAAAGCGTGTTGAGTATTGTAAAAAATGCTGCTGCAAAGTCAAGGATTCCAGTAAAAGTGACTCCTCACGTTTTACGACATAGTTTTGCCACCCACCTCTTGGAATCTGGAACGGATTTAAGACAAATTCAGGTGCTTTTAGGTCATAGTTCAACGAAGACAACCGAAATTTATACCCATGTCGCAACAAATACTTTTGAAAGCATTAAAAATCCTTTAGATTAGTGCTGCTAAAAAAGGAATAAACGTAATATTACGTTTAGCCAATTGTTGTAAAACATTTTGAAAAAGGTAATATTAATCATATCGATAGCAATTGGATTTACATCATTTGGACAAGAAATAAAAATTGACCAAATAGATGGAATGGTAAAATCTATTGAAT
>CANLQD010000010.1 GCA_947493175.1 uncultured Flavobacteriaceae bacterium
TTTGGAACAAAAAAGAAAAAGCAAAGCAATAAGCTTTAGCTTCGTGCGCAGACGGAAACGAAAAGTTTCCTTGCCTCCGCACTACGCTTAGCCGAACGGTTGTATGCAATTTGAGAACTAAAAACAGAAAATGAAATTGACCGAAAAAAATATTGGGATTTTTGGACTTTTATCAGTGTTGACTTTAATAACAGCACTGTTGGTTTTTGGTCTATTAAATTCTGATTTTAGTTTTTGGGAGGATTTTATAAGTAAACTTGGAGCAAAGGGGGAACCAAATGCTTTTTGGTTTAATATAATAGGATTTGTAGTAGTGGGAATATTACTTTTTGTATTCGGACTTTTGTACGGAAAATTACTGAATGACAAACTGTTGTCAATACTATTGTCCTTATTCGGATTAGGATTTGCTTTTACAGCAATACCAATTGATATGGAATTTTCCAGAACATCTGTTTCTAAAGCCCACATAGTAGCCATTTGCCTAGGATTGGCATTTTGGTTATTCGGACTTTCGAGACTTGCATATAACCAGAACTTGAAACAAAGAATTAGAAAACGAGCGAATTTGACGGCTATTATTCTAGTCTTGTCAATGATTGGTTTTGTATTTGGGTTATGGTCAATGCCGATTACACATAGGTTAGTATTTACGATAGTTTTTGGTTGGACTGCAATTACTTCAATCGAACTGATGAATAAAAAAACTGCATACAACAATGGCTATAAGTAATTGCTTGTTATCGCCTACTTCTGAAAATCCTCGCGGATTTTCAGTTTGGTGTGTACTTGTAAAGTTAAGTGCTAACCCACGCAACTACTCATAGCCGAAACCGTTAGCAACAAGATAAAAAACCAATGGCAGTTTGGATGCAAATAATAGGATTTCGAAAGATAGCCTCTTTAGAAAAAGAGAAGGAATTGTTTTCTGAAATTCTTTCTGGTCTCGAAACTGACTTTAATTATTTGAATGATTGGAATGACTGCAAACCATATGATTCAACTAATTGGAATCTAAAAAAGTATAACCAATTCGAGTATTTTGAATACTCATTTTCTGAGCGTTCGGAACCGAATTCATTGGACATGGATTCTATCCGAATTTTTATAAATAATCCAGACTTCATAAGCTTTCATGCTCCACAATATTATTTTTACAATTGGTGGGACTTTATACACGAAAAAGGTAAAAAGGCTACGGAGGGTTGGCGCAAATTATTTGCTGAAATTGCCGGGCAATATGGACTAAAAGGACTGATGTATTCGTCAGAAGCTGGATTTGCAACTGACGCTATATACGAAGGTGATGAAACCTTTGAGATGATATTTAACTATTGGAAAAAGCATCCAGAAAATGAGAGAAAGGACTTGTATGAGATAACTAAGCAATACGAATACTTCATGGAGAAAATAAATCCTGTTGCTAACAATACCTAAACGTAATGCGGACTTCAGGTCTAAGTCTAAAGGTCTGTGTATATTTACTAAGTCGCTAAATCTTATGGATTTAGGTTTGGACAAGAAAAGAAAAAGCAAAACAATAAGCTTTAGCTACGTCGGCAGACGGAAACGAAAAGTTTCCTTGCCTCCGCACTACGCTTAGCCCAACCGTTGGCAATAATTTAAATAACACTAATTGAAAGGATATAAACAATTGAATTACTTCACAGCGTTATGGGTTTTCATAATTCTCTTGCTCAATTCTTGTGTAGAAGAACAATACGATAAAACAAAGGCACTTGAACAAGCTCATACCTCGCTAAATATTGGATATGAAACTTATTTAGCCTCCGAAGATATTAATTCACTATTGTATAAAGTCCGCGACCTCAATTTTGAAATGGAGGACATCGAAGGGATTTATAGCTTATCGCAACAGTTGGTTAAGAAAACGGAAGAAAATATCGATTTACTATCAGCTGAAAAAAAAGACCATAATGTGACATCATTATTTGAATCGACTATTACTTATCTAGAATCGGTTAGATTATTGGAAGAAAACATTCCTGCTTTCGTTGAAAGTATTGTTGACTCAACGCTAGTTGATAAACCGGAATTGAATCAAAGGATTGCAGAGTTAGCGATGGATGTTCAGAAAAAAGGACAGGATTGGCAAAATTCTAAAACTGAATTTTACACCGCTCAAAATATTGGTCAAAAAGCAATTGACTCGATTGAAAAATTGATAACAAAAAAGTAAAAACTATTGCCAACAATACCTATAGCAAATAGGGCGTAAAGAGCTATATTTAATGGCTTGGGTTTGTCTGCCAAGTCCGCCAAATCTTTTGGATTTGGCAATTAAAAAAGAAAAAATAATTACAAAACAAAAAGCTCTGGCTAGCAGACCAGACGGAAACGAAAAGTTTCCTTGCCTGCCCTACTTGCCATAGCCGAACCGTTGTACGCAAGCAGAAAAAAACACTCAAAAATTGATTAAAAAGATAATATTTGGAGTTTTGGCATTCGGAATCGGATATGGAATTGCACTATATACCGAATCTTTCTTCCGCGAAATAATCCAAGATGTTTTTAAGTGGTCAACGTCTGACAAAATTAGATTTGTTGGCAAGAATATGTATATCTTCTCTGATAAGACATATTACATTATGTTGGGAGTAATTCCCCTGATTTTGACACTTGAAAATCTGAATAAAAAACCTGCTGAATATATAAAAAACGTAATTATATGCTTACTGATTTTTGGAATTTCCTTAATCGGAATTTCGGCTATCGACGCGAATATAAAAGTTGTGGAATGCACAGCTTGTGATGATGGAATTAAAAAATTACATTGGAACGGAATAAATTACGGACTGATTATAGGTACAAGTGCTATTATTTCCATTATTCCAAGCCTGATTAGAATAATAAAACGAATAAAAAAAGCCAGCGTACAACACGATATATGATGCCATAGCAGCTACGTGATGAATCCAATGGTTGTTGTATTTTTGGTAAGGCGCAATGCTTGCAGAAAGTAAAAGTTAGCAACCAATGCGCAGAAATATCGAAAAGCAAGGTAACAATTTGCCCTGCTACGACACATATATTAAACGTTGTAATCAATTATGAAAAAGCTATTTATTACTTTAACTTTTTTAGTTTTTTTAATGTCTTGTTCAAAAAATGGACGGACAATAATTGTGAATACACAAAACGCAGATGGACTGACAACGGAATCGAAACTGGACGTGAATGGACTTGAAATCGGAGAAGTTGTTGAATTGAACTTAATAAAAGACGGAACGGTTAATTTGGTCTGTAAAATCACTAACGGCATTGAGATTCCCATCAACTCAAAGTTTAAAACAAAAAGTACAAGTCTATTGGGCGGAAAAGGAATTAAAATTGAATTAGGTTCCGGAAATGAAAATATTGAATCGGGAGCAACTATAAAAATGAGTGTTGAAAACTCGGAAAATAATTCAAACCCTTTCGCTAAAAAAATCAACGAAGTAATTGAAAAGTTAAGTGGAAAAGAACAGACGGACTCATTGCTTTATGAATTTAGCAGACTGAATGAAAATCTCGAGGACTTAAAAACTCGTGCGGAAAATGACTGATTACAACAAAACCTATAAACAATACGGGCTTGGCTGCTTAAGTTATAAACCCGGAATATCAGCAAACACCGCCAAATCTTTTGGATTTGGCATTAAATAAAAAAATAAAGCAAAACAAAAAGCTTTGGCTAATTGCGTGGCGGAATGCAAACGCCAGTTTGCTCCCGTACTGTTCATAGCCGAACCGTTGTGTGTAATTAAAACCAATCGAAATCTGAATCAAACATTTAAATATAGACCACCACTAAAATATCCGATTTTAGGGATTCCTCTAATTTTGATTTCAGCACTTTTCTTTTCTATGATAGGAAAGGAGGACCTGTGGATTTCAATAATTTTTGGTTTTCTTGCCTTGTTATTCCTTGCAGTTGGATTTGGTTTTACAGCAATTTTTGTGAATAAATTTAATGTCGGAGGATTAGTAATCGGGAATGACTTTATCGAAATCCCGGGACGTTGGAAAGAGAGGACTAAATTAAGTTTTGAAGACATAAAAAATATTGGTGAGTTTGAAACTTATGACCATATCATAGAAATAGAGAGCGAGAAAGGAGTTCACTTGATTGAACGGAACTGGATGAAAAGAAAAGAATTTAATGTCGTTCGGAATAAACTTAAAGAGTATTGGACTAAAAATGAATAACTACACACAACAACGGCTATAATTCATTGCGGCGGAATTTCCTGCCGGAAATTCTTATCTTGCAATGAAGGCTTGGTTACGTGGAATGGTCCTAGCGGACGATTCCGCAACGAAACCATAGCCCAACCGTTACCCAACATTTTCAAAAAGCTAATTAAAACTTGAGTTCATAATGACATTTTCAACTTTTATATGGTTTTTAGTTGTGGTCTATGCTATACTTTTCATCAGATTTTCAATTGTCATCTATCGCGATGAAGGATTGCTAAGCAAGTATATGGAAAATGGCTTTTCAGAATCCGGAATGTATGGCATGACCCCAGAAGTAAGAAAAGAGTTGAAAAAGCAAAAGAAATATTTCTTTCTTTTAATTATCGTCGGATTCATTCTGTTCTTCGCTTACGTCATTTATGACACAGGAGTTTTAAATTAGTATCTCTCTAAAATTTTGACGCATGTCCTATGAGAGGATTCTACAAATGGACAACTCACTCAGACTCTACTGTTGTCTTGATGGACTTATCATTTGAACTGAAAACTTACTCAGACGAAAAAAAACGTTGGGTAACAAAACCTAAACGTAATGCAGACTTTAGGGCGAAACCGAAAGGTCTGTGTATATTTATGATGTCGCTAAATCTTATGGATTTAGCTTTGGAACAAAAAAAGAAAAAGCAAAACAATAAGCTTTAGCTACGTCAGCAGACGGAAACGAAAAGTTTCCTTGCCTCCGCACTGCGCTTAGCCGAACCGTTGGCAACAATTAAAAACCAAATCATTTGAGAGGAATTACATATAAAAACACTCTGACTAATTTACCGAATTGGAATCCCAATGATGAAGTTCACTTATCACAACCAATAGGTTTTGCATATGAAACTTCTACTCATTTTATCCATATTTATGGGAGTGACAAAGTATTTAATATAATTTCAATTGGTTTAACTGTTGCAGAGGCAAAAAGCGGAACATTAGAGGATTGGGTTATAACAAATTTTGGAGCAACAACAATAGAACCTATTACATTAGATATTGGAAGCTCTATAAGTGGAGTTTGGAGGCCTTCATTATATTACTATGAAGATAGTTTTCAAGCATTAAACGTCTCTGATACCGAAATGCGATTATCTGAACAAGCACTAAGAATTCTGATTGAAAAACTTGATGAGTTATTGCTTTATATAGAGCCAGATGCAAATGGACTAAATTCACATAGCCATAAGACCCGTGAATTACTGATTTTAGCAAGTACTGAAGTTGAAAACTACTGGAAATATTATATGGACATATCATCTGCGGTTCCTCAAAATGGAAGAACATTTACAACAAATGATTATGTGAGGTTATTGCCAAAATTACACCTTGATGAATTTGAATTTAATCTTAAATCATATCCTCATCTTCCCGCAATAAATCCATTTCTAGGCTGGAGTAATTCTCAACCAAGTCAATCACTAACTTGGTATGATGCGTACAATAAAACAAAGCACGATAGAGATTCTCATTTTGACAAATCAACATTATCAAATGCTATAAGTTCAGTTATAGCTTGCTTAGTTTTGCATTGTGTAAAGTTTAGCCCTTTCCCTTTATTCGAACAAAATAATGCTTTAACATCACTTATAAATCAACATTTCTCAGGAAATCTTGTAGTTTGTAATAACAAATCTTACTATATCCCAGAAATTGAATTACCATCGACTACAAGAGCTGATAAATTTGTTTTTGACCCTAGAAGAGAAGGATATACAAAGCCATTTAACGTAAATAGTCTGACAATATAACTGTTGCCAACAAAGAACTGAGATAAAAAACAAACAAATTCTTCCTTAATCTGAGACATTATCATTCTAGGCTCATAGATTCAATAACTTGGTTCTTTGAGCTTTTTTATTGTATTTTTTTCTAATTTATCTTGGCAATATCGAAACGTAAGTTTCGTCATATGGCCTGCCAGATTTTGCAATGGCAAAACACTGTTTAAGCAGCTTGTTAGCTACTGCTATCAAAGCAAGCTTCTTGCTTTTCCCTTTGTTTACTATCCGATCATAAACCGCCGTACATGCCTTGTTGTGCTTACAAGCATTAAAAGAGCATAGAAATAATAGGTTACGCAGTTTTCTATTACCTACCTTACTTATTCGTGAACGACCTCTAACGCTGCTCCCTGACTCTCTTATCGTTGGAGTTATGCCAACGTAACTACAAAGCTGTGCCGCAGTCTCAAACTTGGAAAAACCGTCGGTCACAACTATTAAGAACAAGGCTGTCTTTTGACCTATTCCAGGTATGGAAGTTAACAGGGTCAATTGCTCTTGTTGACCCTCTTTTACCAATGACAGAATCTTTAATTCGATAGCCGCTATTTCTTTATCCAGCTGTTTCCTGTTACGGATTAATGAACGATAAACAAACTTCGACGGAACACCCAGAACAACTTCTCCATGTATTTTGTTTTTAGTTGCTGTACGATGTTTTAAATAAGCATACAGTAATCTGAATAGTTGTAAGCATTCACTTTGAATATCTGTCAAAGCATTGTAAATAGGAACTTCATTGATTAAAGCATATTCACAAATAGCCTTTGCATCACTTTTGTCCGTTTTTACTTTTGCTAATCTCATTTGAATAAATCGCTTTATTGATAAAGGATTTACAACTGATACCAGTACCTGATTTTTGTAAAGAAACTGTGCCAGTCTGTAATGATAATAACCTGTAGCCTCCATGACAACTAATGAAGTATTCGGTAAAGCCTTAAGAAGCTTCTTAAAACCAGATTCATCATTCTTGTATTGATGATGACCTACTATACTACCATGTACATCAAAGAAATCTTTACCAATGTCAACTCCATAAGTTTCTTTATATTTAATCATACAAATTAGTTTATGAAAGAACTAGCTACCAGTGTCACAACAACTTGAAAACGAGATCTAAGGTCTCACAGAACTGAACGTGATTTAAGTAGTAAAAGAGAGAGGATTATCAATGTTGTCGAAGTCGTAGCTTCACCGTGTATACTAACCTTAATTCTCTCTTTTGTTCTTTCTGATTATTATATCAATTTAAAGAGAATCAAACTTAAGCAGTGTATAAGTAATAGCGGCTTAAGTGATAAAATAAAAGTATAATAACAAAACAAAGGTCAGTATAAAGCCGAAAGTTTTGTGAGTAGAAATCCGCTACTACTCATACACGAGACCGTCAGACTGTCTCAAAAGCTGAATATTTCCCCCTCGATCTTGCAGGACCGGTCTTTTGATCCGAACTTTAGGCCATGGATTATCAAAAAGGGCAACCCAGAAAACAGCTTGTTCTCTACACTACCTGTCTCGATGATATGGTCGGCGCCGAAAACACCGTCCGTGCCATCGATGCGTTCGTGGACGGGCTCGATATGGAGAAACTTGGTTTCAGGGCCTCCGCACACAAGGGAAGGCCACCCTATGACCCGGCGGACCTTCTTAAACTTTATATCTACGGTTATTTGAACCGGATGCGCTCCTCGCGTAGGCTGGAGCTTGAATGCGCCCGCAACATCGAGGTGATATGGTTGTTGGGCAACCTCAGACCGGACCACAACACGATCAACCGTTTTCGCAAGGACAACCCAAAGGCCATCAAGCGGGTGTTCCGCGCAACGGTGTCCATCGCCAGGAACCACGACCTGATAGGAGCTGCCCTGATAGCAGGTGATTCGACCAAGCTAAGGGCCCAGAACAGTAAAAAGAACAATTACAATAAAAAGAAGGCAAGGCGGCACCTGGACTATATCGACAGGAAGTTGGAGGAACACAATGAGGCCCTGTCCCGGGCGGACGGGGACGAAAAGGTCGAACTGGAAAGGGAGATGCGCTCGCGAAAGGAGCAGCGACATAAATACCAAACGATCGCAAGGGAACTGGATACGGACACGACCAGCGACAATCCGCAACTCTCGACCAGCGACCCGGACAGCCGCCACCAGATCGTACGCGGGGCCGTCACCGAGGTGTGCTATACCGCACGGACCACAGTGGACGCCGACCATAAACTGCTGATCGATTACAAGATCACCAACCAGAACGACAAAAAGGCGATGGGCAACATGCTGCGGCGTGCCAAGACCATACTGGGATGCAATACCTTTACCGCCCTCTACGACAAGGGATACCATACAGGAAGCGAGTTCAGGACCGCCTCGGACCTGGGCATAGCGACCCTGGTCGCCATACCCGCAATAGGACGTAAGAGCCAGGCACCCGACCCCGCCTACAACGTGGAACATTTCCGCTACCACAGGGATGCCGACACCTATACCTGCCCACAGGGCCATATCCTGAAAAGCAACGGTTCATGGTACAGGACGCGCAACTACCGCTTCAAGCAGTACAAGACCAACGCCTGCAAAAGCTGCCCCGTACGACACCTTTGCACCACCGCCAAACAGAACGGGAAGATCGTGCAGCGAAGCGAGTTCACACGGTATATCGAAGAGAATGGCGAAAGGGTCGCGGCGGACCCGCAGACCTACAAAAAAAGACAGGCACTGGTCGAGCATCCGTTCGGTACCATCAAACGCCAATGGGGCTTCGACCACATCATCACCAAAAGAGGGATCGAAAGGGCCGGTGCCGACTTCGGCCTGATGGCCATCGCCTACAACCTGAGAAGGTTCATCAACCTGGGATCGGGAATCGAAAACCTTGCCATGGCAATCGTTTTTCGCGACCCGGACTTCAAATCGGCCCTGATCTACTTGACAAAGGCACTTGACCGCTTTTTCAAAGCCTCCGGCGGCAAAACCAAAAATCCCTTCTTTCCCCATGACCTAAAAGGATTTGCTTATTTTTAAATCGAAATCAAGGTAGTTTTGAGACAGACTGCCGTTGTAGTGCATTAAAACAAAGTAATAAATGAAACAAATTTTATCAATACTGATTTTGTCAATTATTCTTATCTCTTGTGATAAGACAAATAAAGTAAAAATTGAATCAACTCAAACTGAGAAACTGAAAGAAAAAATTGATGAATACTTCTCAGCTCTAAATAAAATTGGGAAATTCAATGGTACAGTATTCGCTTCAAAAAATAACACATTAATCATTAACAAGGCATATAATTTAAATCAAGATAAAAGCAGTACAACATATATAACAACCGAAAGTCAATTTGATATCCATTCTGTTTCCAAATTAATGGCTCATTACTTAATTGAAAAATTTGAACTTGAAGGAAAAATCAAAAAAAGTCAATCTATAAAAATATTCATTTCGGATTTCCCAAATGGAGAAAAAATCACAATTGAAATGCTACTTAATCACACATCTGGACTGCCAAGGAGTTTTGAGAGTGTTAAAGAAAATGAGATTGACTTGACATCTGAACAAATAATTGAGTATGCAAAAAACCAAAAATTGCTTTTTGAACCCGGCACTAATAAACAATACTCTAATGTTGCCTATGAACTTATATATTTTGTCATTCAAGAAATTTCCAACAAGACCTTTGCTCAATGTTTATCTGATGAAGTGTTTCAACCTTTAGGAATGAAAAATTCAGGAGCTCATTTTTATCTTAAAGAAAAAAATCTTAAAAATTTAGCGAAGAATCACGAAAAGGATGATTCAAATATTACTCAAGTAGATAATATATTATCGGATGAATTGAGAACAGCAAGGATATTTTCAACCGCTTCTGATTTAAACAATTTTTTGAATCATATAAAAGTTGAACCTTACGCATCACTTTTAAAAAACGAATCTGATATAATTGAAAAAAGTGGAGGTTCAGATGGAATAAGAGTTGAAATTTATACGAATCTTAAACATAAGTACAATTTCATATTTTTAGCAAACTTTGAAGAAGTTCCATTCCAAAAAACGGTAGAAGATTTTTCCAAAATTTTAGAGAATGTGCCGTATGAAGTACCGAAAGAATTGAACAGACAATCTATCAAATTATCTACTGAAGTATTGAACAAATATGTTGGCACTTATTCATTTGCGGATATGGGTAATTTGGAATTGACATTTAAGGAAATGAATGGAAATCTAATTGTTTATCAAAATGGTGAACAAATTGCAACTTTAAAGTCGGAATCTGAAAATACTTTTTTTGATGACCCAAAAGAACCAGAATCATTTGAATTTATTGATAGTACAAATGAGACATTTCACGTGTTAATGGGTTGGAAAGGAGTGAAATTAAAAGGAATAAAAAAATAACGCACTACAACAATGCCTATAATTAATACGGGTTTTGGTGCTTAACCCAAAGTTTGGGTAAATATAGAAAGTCCGCCAAATCTTTTGGATTTGGCTTTTAAAAAGAAAAGATAAAAACAAACCAAAAGATTCGGCTAATCGCTTAAACGGGAACAAAAGTGCTCTTTTGTTCCCGTACTAATCATAGCCGACACGTTGTGCGCAATTATGGAAAAAGAACAACTTCACAAATGTCCACGTTGTGGAAACCTGACGACTCTGCGACTTGAACATGAGCATGAGATTGAAGAGGACTTTTATGATGAATATAATTACAATGGGACATTTGGGTATAATTGTTATTATATATTTTCTTGCACGTCTTGTAATAGAGTGTCTATCTATGCCTATTTTTTTACAAATCCAGTGGATGAAAAAATTTCTGAACTGGATTTGATATACCCAGTCGTAAAAGATGCCTCATATTACTTGCCAAAAAAGGTTAAAAAGAATTATCTCGAAGCTAAAAAAGTTCAGAATATATCCGCTGTTTCATTCGCTATTTTAATAAGAAAAAGTTTAGAGCAAATTTGTAGAGATAAAAATGCGAAAGGATCAAATCTTTCGTCAATGATAAAAGATTTATCAAAAAGAGAAATTTTACCAAGGAAAATGACTGAACTGGCAACGTTAATTAGGCATCTAGGTAATGTTTCTGCTCATGATTCCTATCCCGTGGATTTTTGGGATGTTGACCTATTGGATGAGCTATTTCATTTCATAACAGACTACATATATGTTATTGACCGGAGAGTGGAAGAGATTAAGGGAAAGTGGGGAATAGATAGAACTTCGCACAACAAGGGCTATAATTTATAGCCGCAATTCGTTAACTTGAAACTTAGAAACAATCAACGGCTGGATTTGCCATGGCTGGAAATCTAACGATTTCCAACTCCACCACAAATCATAGCCGAGACGTTGTATGCAATTAAAAACATTACTGCAAAGCAACCGTTCCTTGATTTTTTTTGCGTCTCTAGATGTATAAGATCATTCCGAATTTGATTAAAATAAGAGATATCTAATTAACATTTATGAATAACATTAAAAATACATTTTTAGTCTGCTTACTGTCTTTTGGAGTTTTCACATCCGTTTTTGGACAATTGACTATTAAAGGACATGTAATATCTCAAAATAATAAAGAACCGTTAGCTTTTGTGAATATTGGTGTTCTGAATTCTTCTTTTGGGACAATTTCAAATGGCGATGGCAGCTTCTCGATTAAAATACCAGCTTCTCATTTAAAAGAAAATTTATTATTTTCTGCTATTGGTTATGAAAAAAAATCTTTAGCAATAAATTCCTTTGCAAATAATAAAGAAAGCGTTATTTATTTGATTGAGAAAAAAATTGTACTTGATGAAGTAGTAATTTCTGCTTCTACAAGAAAAATAAAAGAAAAACACAATTGGCTTGGAAACCGTAAGAGGAATTTATTTGTGCAAGGTCAAACGTATGTAGATTCGGTATCTGCTGGTGGAGCTATGGCTTTGTTAATTGAAAAGAAAGATGATATTGATTTAAAATTCATTGACAAAGCACGATTATTTATTGCTAAAAATACGGAATCCCAATTTAAAGTACGTGTTAGATTTCTTGAAGTAGATAAATCGAATAGTAATTTACCAGGAGACGATCTCTTTAATGAAAGTATTGTAGTTACATCAGATAAAAAAAGAGGCTGGTTAACTTTTGATTTATCATCCTTTAATTATAAAATAAATGAGGAATCTTTCTTCTTAGTGTTTGAATGGATTTTAGAAGATAAAGATCGCCTCAAACTATTTAATGGGTTTGCTGAATATTGGAATTTAAATCCTAATAAAATAAGAAGAGATTCTGTACTAATTGATGGAAAAAAGGTATTCACAGAAGAAATTTCAGGTGTGGGAAAAACACCAATAATATTATTTGGGGATACTAGAACCATGGCTGATCGAAAAAATTACAAATGTTATGCGCGTAGTAGTAGTTTTGCTGAATGGGAAAGGACACCTGATATTCTTTCCGCCAAAATCTTGATGAGTAATAAATCTCCAATAAATTCAAATTCATCAGACGAACATAGGATGATATCAAATAACGAAGACGCTAATCAAGAGGAAACACTAGAGTCTAAAATTGCAAAATGGGGTAATGCCTTTATAGAAAATTATAATATTCCTGGGATGCAACTATCTGTAAGCTCAAAAAACAATACAATTTTTTCAGAAGGCTTTGGCTATTCTGATGTTGAAAATGAAAAGAAAGTAAATCCGCATACACGTTTTAGAATTGCAAGTGTAACAAAACCAATTACAGCCGCCGCAATGATTAAATTAGCTTCCGAAGGGAAATTGGATTTGGATGCCGACGTGAGAACGTATGTTCCTTCTTTTCCTGAAAAAAAATATATACTTACTTCGCGTCAATTAGCAGGGCATTTAGGTGGAATCCGTGATTATTTTGAAATCAGCATCGATGAAGTGATTAAAAATCCGCATTTCGAAAATGCAACCGACGCCATTAACGTATTCAAAAATGATACGTTAATAGCTAAACCAGGCAATCAATATTTATACACTTCTTTTGGATATAATTTACTCGGAGCTGCTATTGAAGGAGCATCAGGACAAACGTATTTGGAGTATATGCAAGATAATATCTGGAAGCCGCTTTTAATGTCTAATACCTATGGAGATATTGCAGATAGTACGATGATAAATAAAACTAAGTCTTACTATCCAAGCGAAGCAGAAGCAGAACCTTATGATTTAAGCTATGCTCACGCATCAGGAGGCTTAATATCTACAACAGAAGATTTGTTGAAATTTGGAAATGAGTTGTTATATGGGAGTTTTTTTGAAACTACTTTTAAAAAGAAGTTATTTGAGACTCAATATACTGGAGATAAAAAACCAACAAATTATGGGTTGGGTTGGTATATAGGAAAAGATATAAATGGTTGGAGAATTTGGTATCACGTAGGGCAAGGGCCTTCTTCAGGCGCTGTTTTAATAGTATATCCAGACGACGGTATTGTCATATCTCTTCTTGCTAATATGCCTATTTTAGTCAATTCTGATGATAGTCTACCTATGGAAGTGCAAAAACTTGGAGAGTTAATTTATCAAAAATAGAAAACTACATACAACAGCGTGTATAATTAATTGCTTGGTTCTCACCTACCTGGAAATTCCTTCGGAATTTTCTCTGGCAAGTTTTTGTTTATTAAATTAGTTACTTAACCACGCAACTAAACATACACCAACCGTTGGACGTAATTATAAGCATTTAAACGGAAAGTGACCATTCCAACAATGTTATACGGATAAATTTACTATATTTGTACGTATACGCAATTTGGAATGGACACGAAATTGACGCTTAAACTAAATCAAAAAGTTATCGAGAAGGCAAAGCTATATGCTTCCGATAAAAAAATGAGTTTATCCCGAATAGTGGAATCCTACCTTCAATCGCTCACATCGGAAAATAATGGAAGTAAACTTGAAATATCGCCTTTTGTGAAAAGTATAGCTACTGGAACAAAAATTCCAGCCGATTTAGACTACAAAAAGGAGTATTCCGATTTTCTTATCGAAAAATATAAATGAGCAAGAGAATATTCATCGACACCAATGTAATGCTCGACTTTTTAGGGGAAAGAGAACCTTTCTATGAACCGATTGCAAAAATAGCAACCTTAGCAGAAAAAGAAAGACTAACAATGATGGTCTCCCCTATTTCTTTTGCAACTGTCAATTATTTTCTCTCGAAATTTGAGAGCCCTAAAATCGCTCGGGAAAAGTTGAGGAAATTTAAAATTCTCTGCCAAATATGCTCTATTGACGAACAAGCCATTGAAAAGGGTTTGAATTCATCTATAAAGGATTTCGAGGATGCGTTGCAATATTTTGGGGCGACGGAATCCGAATGCGAAATAATCATAACGAGAAATGGAAAAGACTTTAAGAAATCTCTTTTACCAATAATGACGGCCAAGGAATTCCTGAGCAGCTTGAACAAAAAATAACTACGCCCAACAAAACGTCTAAATAGACTTCGAAGTTCTTCACGCTTTTTATCTGGTATTATAATACTCTCTAAACGACCATCTTTAAGTTCTCTGGCAATCAACTGTGCATCGATCTTATCGGTCTTAGTGGGCTTCTCCTTGCCCTTTCTATGAATGTCGGCCGGGTTCACTACTAAACTACGCCAACCATAGCCCTCGAAACAACGGTGCGCATGATAACCACAACAACCGGCCTCGTAGGCCATGGAAACCTCATGACCTGGAAAGTGTTTGGAAACATAACATCGTAACTTCGACGGATCAGGGGACATGCTAAATGATCTGCCGGAGAACTGATCCGTGGCGCAATGTACCTTCCAACTCCGTTTGTGAATGTCGATACCAATGAATAACTTCGGGGAAGCAGTTTGTTGTGTGTTCATATCTTTTGATTTTAGTGAATTTTAAAGATACTAGACTTACTGCTTTTTCATCGATGCTATAAGTAATGGCGGGCGGAATTTCCACTTGGAAATCCTTGTAATCGATTATCTTTATTATAGGCGGAAAAATCAGCCTTGATTTTTCCGCAACTAATCGTACACATTACCGTTACCTGCAAGCAAAAAAACACCAAGATTTGATGCAATACGCTCCATCAACAAACCTTTCAAAATACATTAAGCATTATCTCCTATTTGAGATTACGAATTATGGTAAGAAACGATATAGGCATTTTGCAAACGGTCATAGTGGATTGGTGTTCAGTTTCAGCAAAAAGGAACTAATTTCACTACAATCAAAGAATTCACTACCTGAATCATTTGTATTTGGCCAGGTTTCGGAATACCAAGATTTTTCTGTTCATGGGCCTACATTTATCGTCATAGTGCTCTTTCAACCTCTAGGTTTATTTACCCTGACCGGTACTAATTCCATACTGTTCACAAATCGAGTAGAAGATGCCTCCTCGGTATTTGGGAAAGAGGTCTTAAGGCTTAAAGAAAGACTTTTTTTTAGCTCTAATGCAATAGAGGTAGTAGGTTTTTTAAATTCATTTTTTACCGAAAAAATCGATGGCTTAACCCATGGACACAACCCTTATGTTTTGAACTTCATATCTTTTGGACTTCGCAACAAAGGGAACGTTTTAGTCAAGGATATTTGCAAAGAACTAGGTGTAAACGAACGAAGAATACAAAGGTTGTTTTCTGAGCAAATAGGTGTTTCTCCCAAAAAATTCCTTACTAATATGAAGTTACATTCATTTCTTGGTCTAACTAAAAGAAGATCCCAAAGTTCGCTTACCAAATTAGGTTTTGAGGCAGGCTATTTCGACCAAGCACATCTCATTAGGGAGTTTAAAAAAACTGTCGGTTTCAATCCGTCAACTTATTTGAAATCTCAACGACTGGCCGTAAATCTTGTTCAAATTTAATTCTAACATGCTTGTCGGTTTTATACAATTTCTTCTGAAAACTAAGCGATAGTTTTACCGATAATTTAAATAATATGGACAGTCTAAATATTTCAGTAGCCCAGTTTCAACCTAGGGACGGCGAAAAAGCCTATAATTTATCGGTAATCAAAAAACTCGCCGAAAAAGCAAAATCGAAAGGAGCGGATCTAATCAGTTTTCACGAAATGTCTATTACCGCTTACACTTTTACAAAAGACTTGAGCCTGGAACAAATAACCGACTTGGCGGAGGAAGTGCCAAACGGAAAAAGTACACAAGCATTGATTACCATATCAAAAGAATTGAATATTCCGATTTTAGCAGGCCTCGTAGAAAAATTCAATGGAAAAATATTCAACACTTACATCTGTGTTACAGGAGATCGACTTGTAGCGAAGTATCGAAAAATACATCCGTTCATTAGTAAATATATGTCCGCAGGCGATGAATATTGTGTATTCGACCTACTTGGTTGGAAATGCGGAATTTTGATTTGCTATGATAATAACGTGATAGAAAACGTTCGAGCAACAAGCCTTCTAGGAGCTGATTTAATTTTTGCACCTCATGTTACAGGTTGTACCCCATCGGCAATGCCACATCGAGGTTATGTAGACGACAAATATTGGCAGAATCGTGAAAATGACCCAGTATCATTGCGAATGGAATTTGACGGGCCGAAAGGTAGACGATGGCTAATGCGTTGGTTACCAGCTAGAGCTTATGACAACGGGGTCTACTACGCGTTTACAAACCCAATTGGCTATGATGGTGAACATCTGAAAAACGGTAATTCAATGATAATCGACCCATACGGGGAAATCTTATCCGAGATAAGATCTTTTGAAAATGATATGACCATTTCAAGAATTACAAAAGAAAAAATTCAACTATCGGGAGGTTGGAGATACAAAAATGCTCGTAAACCGGAACTGTACAAGGATATAATTGGCGGAAATCACAAATCGGATACTTCTCCTATCTGGTTGGCAAATTCTTAAAACGAGTGAGAAAAATGCCAGTGCACAGCACAAAATATTAATAATGGCGGGTGGAAATTCAAAAAATCGAATTTCCTACAATTAATTACCTTTAGTACGGACGGAAAAAACTGGATGGATTTTTCCATAATTGATCATACACAAACTGTTATGCGTAATGTATGGCATAGAATATAAATACAATATGACAAACAATCAAAGAGTGAATGTAAGTGTTAAACTCACTTTACTCATCTTGTATTCCTTATTTATAAATCACACATTGACTGCCCAAAAAAAGTTGGGAGATTCAACGCTTGTTCAAGGGCAGCTAAAATGGCCAAATGACTCTATTAAGTATTTCCCAAAAAAGGTGGTTATCAAATCTAAATATCACCCTACATCCGCACGTTGTGCTTCATTAACAAAAAGATTAAGGGTAACTAATTTCTGAAAAAATAAAATATGGCAACGATCAATACCTATTTAAGCTTTATGGGGAACACTGAAAAAGCATTTAATTTTTACAAATCAGTATTTGGTGTTGAATTCGTTGGTGGCATAAGACGCTTTGGGGATATGCCCGATAATGATTTAATGTCGGAAGCCGACAAGCGAAAAGTAATGCATGTCGGTTTACCAATAGGGCCTGGGAATTTCCTTATGGGGACTGATGCACTTGAATCGATGGGACAATCGCTAACATTTGGAAATAATTATTATATATCCATAAGTCCAGAGAGTAAAGAAGAAGCTATTAAATTATTTAATGGGCTTTCATCAGGAGGAACGGTAACATCGCCCCTGAAGGATACATTTTGGGGTGCCTACTTTGGGACATTTACAGATAAATTCGGGGTGCAATGGATGGTAAATTATCTTAAACAATAAATTAAAAAACGAAGCACAACAACGTGTCGTATGAACTGTACTAACCACCACTTAATCTGACAGTTGAGGTTGATCCGGCACCTGAAAAGAACCTTTAAGCTCATTATGATCAATCATCTTTTAATTCTCTTGCTATCAGTTGAGCATCTATCTTATCGGTCTTGGTATGTTTCTCCCTACCCTTTCAATGAATATAGGCCAGATTGACCACCAAAGAGCGCCGACCATAACTCTCAAGGGAGCGATGGGCAGAACAACCGCAGCCACCTGCTTCGTAAGCAGTAGATTCGCGGTAACCTGAAAAGGGTTGACAGATAGTCAGGTAGTTGAAGGGGGTCTGGGTGCATCGAAAAAGATTTGCCCGAAAACAAATCAGTAACGCAATATACTTTCCAACTTCTTTTGTGAATGTCGATTCCAATGTATAAATTGAGGCGAGCAGTTTGTTAAGATTTCATATCCTTAATTTTTTAATGAATTTTAAAGATACCATACTTACTGTTTTTTCATCGATGTTATAAAACATAGCTAATAAGTGCTAAATCTGTGTAATTTGCAAAAAATAATTCTATAATTCAAAGTGAGTATATTCTCTTACCATTTAGTTGAAATTCCCTTTTTCAAAGCAACAACAAGAATATTCTCAAATCCAATAAAGAAAAATACAAAGGGACTAATTCATGCCGAATACATGACGGCAATGACACTTGGTTCTCCGATTTTTTCCAAATCTCGATTTTTACTGGGGCAAACAGCTATTTTTATGCAGTGGGAAAACGAAAGTGCTCTAAACAACTATCTTAAAAAGGACAAATTAGGAAGAGTTCTGGCACAAGGATGGCATTTGCGCCTGACATTTATAAGAGTATGGGGAAATTTTAGGGGTTTTAAGATCCCTGATTTCAAAGATGAATTAGACAATCCAAATTCTGAAGTGGTTGCTGTAACGATAGCACGTATGAAGCCTTGGGCAGTTCCTAGGTTTATACATTGGGGAAGACCAGTTGAAAAATTGGTAAGGGACCACCCAGGAACGACACTTTCATTGGCTTCGGTCAAATTTCTGAATACTGTTTCTACATTTTCCATTTGGAAATCTATAGAAGAAATGACCAACATGGTTCATGGACATAGTAACGTTGAAAAGCCCAAAAGACATTCAAATGCTATGAAAGAAAGAGAAAGGAAGAACTTTCATTTTGAATTTACAACACTAAGATTTAAGCCTATTGCCGAATATGGAACATGGAAAGGTAAATCGAATTACACTCAGAAAAATACAGCCGATTAAATGGGGGTTGCCAAGCCGAGACAAAACATACAAGACTGGGTAACTCAGCAATGGGTAATCACCTTCGGAAAGCGAATTGATAAAACAGATCATAAATGGTTGCTGGGTCCTTTTGGTGGCACTAATGGAATTGGAAAAGAGTTTATCCACGAATTAGCGGAGAAAGAAAAATTAGTCGTTGACGATTTGCAGAAAAACAAAGGACTGATTCAATCAATTGAGCAACTTACTATTCCCAAAGACAAATTACATCTATTATCGAAAGAGGTAATTGACTTTTATGAAAACACTTCCAATTATGATTTAAAACTAAAGGTGAAATGGAACCCATTGTTTAAGGGGTTTGGTATGCTGGTGAGACTGTTTTTCAGTAAAAGAATAAAACAGCTGAATGTTCCTATCAGCAATTCAAAAGACTCCTCCGATTTAACAAGTGAAATTATTCAGTTTTTAGATCCAGACACACATGAGGTTAAAAGAACGCTCTGGTTAAGAACGTTCAAATCGACTGGACAAATTGTTTATTCAGGTATCTACGGTATTTGCCAACTTCCGTCTGGAAAGAACTGCATCAAAGCAGTTTTTCCTCTTCCTAACGGGAACGCAACAGTAATTTTATTACCCAAAATCGGGGAAAACGGTGAACTCATACTAGATTCTTCCGGGAGAGGAATTGGAGATAGTGGTTTTTACTTTTTATTGGAGGATTTAAAAGGTAAGTTTTGGACAAAGTTTATCAAATCTTTCAAAGACAAATTGGTTGTAGAAAGCAAGAATGGAAAAATCGCTGCACAACAAACCTTATTTTTATGGAATATGAAGGTCTTAAAATTTGATTATAAAATAGAGAAACTACACACAACAGAACCTAAACAGCATTAAAACACAGTTTAGCCAAAACGTTACCTGCAAGCAGAAGATAATGAATCCAGAAGAATTTATTAAATTATATGAAACAGCTTTGGGAACCCAGGATTGGAAAGTAGTTGAGCCTTTGGTTTCTAAAAATGTAAGTGTTACATTTTCTAACGGAACAACCCATATTGGAAAAGAAAATGTTCAAAAAGCATTTGAGAAAAATTTTCGTTTAATTAAGAATGAAAAATATGCTATTGAACATATTAAATGGTTAGCAAAGGATAAAAAGTATGCGGTCTATATGTTCGAATTTAATTGGACCGGAATCATTGATGGAAAACATGTTTCCGGAAATGGAATTGGAACTTCCGTTTTGATAAAAGAGGATGTTAGATGGAAGTTATTGACTGAGCATTTGGGGAAAAAACCAAAATGACCTTGAATAGAAAAATCAGGTAACAGAAATTCGTAAATTTTTTGCCCCGAAGCTTCGGGGTTGCTCGGGACAGGAAAAGTAGGTCAAAAGAAAAAGATTTCATTATGTGCATGACGGAAAGCAAAGGCTAGTCTGTTCCCGTGCTGTACAGAGCCGAAACCGTTACCCACAAGCTGAACAAACAATGTTTATTCATCCCAACAATAATTTTAAAAATGACTTTGAGTCTAATTTCAAAAAAGAAATTAACGCACTCAAAAGCATTGGGGTTTTTAAAAATTATAGTAAAAATGAAATTGTTTTACGTGAGGGCGACTCAAGTGATTTTATCTTCTTTGTTATTAACGGAGCTTTTAGAGGACTAAGAGAAATTGATGCTAAAGAAGTGACAATCGGGTTCTCTTTTGAAGGCGATATCGATTGCTGCCCTTTATCATACATACAAGATATACCAAGTCTTGATACAATAGAATCTTTGTGTGAAAGTACCATTCTTAAAGTTTACAAAAAAGACATCCAAACCAAACTGCCCAAAAGTCTAAAATTGGAAGAGTTTACCAGTTATATGTTAAGTACGTACATAGAAACTTTGGTCGGACGATTTATGGAATTCAAGGCATTTACTGCTGAAGAATGCTATATAAGGTTGCTTAATCGACACCCCAGGCATCTAGATCTAGTGCCTCATATGTATATCGCTTCGTATTTGGGAATAACTAAAGAGCGACTCAGTAGGATTAGAAAAAAACTTCAATTGACCTAAGTCAATTCGTGGTTTTCCCATTATTCTAATTTTGCTTTGGAATAAGAAATAACTCTTTTAACTATGAAAAAATTTGCACTGCTTATTTGTGTCGTGCTTAGTTCCCTCTTTCTGAATGCGCAAAAATTTAGTAAACAAAAGAAATTGAGTCAATTAATGACCTCACATATTTTATGCGAGGGCAAGAAACCTGTATGCAGTTTTTTACTCTATCTGAAAAACTCGGAAAAAGGATTTGTCTTTAATAAGGGAGTCGGAGTAATTGGAAGAAATGAAACACCGGTAGATGCTTCCTATCAATACAATGTAGCCAGTATTACAAAAACCCTCGTGTCTACTATTATTCTTCAATTAAACGAAGAGGGCAAACTAGACATAGAAAATCCAATAAAAAAATATCTAGAGCATTTAGACTTTATTAAATATGATGTTTTACACATCTATAATAAAAAAAAGTATCAAGATGTAATTACAATAGAAATGTTACTGAATCACACTTCCGGTATAGCAGATGTCTTTACAGATGCCGAGACCAGGTTTAACATCAGTGTATTTTTTCATCCTAAAAGAAATTATACCGCTCAAAAATTTTACAAGAGGTATTTTAGATATCATCTAAATAAAAAGCCTACAAATATCCCAGGCAAAGGCTATCACTATTCCGATATAAACTATATGCTATTAGGATTCATTATTGAAGATATTGAGCAAAAACCTCTTGCAGAAGTAATCCGTGAAAGAATACTTATCCCCTTAAACTTAGAAAATACATATTTTGAATATTACGAAAAAGAGCATGGCTCAGGTAAAAGAATTGATGCTTTTATCAATAAAATAAACATAACAAAACGGGTGAACACCTCCTATGAATGGGCCGGGGGTGGAATTGTATCTACTACCGAGGAAATGGCAATATTTATAGAAGCATTATTTAATATGAAACTATTTAAAGACGAAGAAACACTAAAAAAAATGATTGATGTTTCAAAGACCTCACAATTTGGCAAATCCTATGGGCTTGGTATGTATAAGTGGAAATTAGGTGGTGAAACTTTTTATGGACACGGCGGATTTTACGGATCTATATTGGCGTATTCACCAGAACACCAAATCACCATTTCTGCCAACATTGGCCAATCGTCTCCTCCATTTGATAGGGGGAAATTGATTGACAAAGTAATTCATATGGTTTTACAATAGTTAAAACAGTTATTTGCACCAATGGATATAGCAATTACCGTGTCTTGACATTATCATCGGGACCATTGAAATTGTAAAAGCCGTTTTTTTGTTCTAAAATTTAAGACAACCAACCGTAATTCCCCATCAATATGATTGAAGGCTTCACAACGAATTAATTACTAATTGGTAATTTAAACGATGAAGGTCATACCCCCAAAATGTAGAATTATGAAAATTCCTCGTCAACATATCTATTCAAAAAGATCCAAATTAATTGAATGTGAAGGCTTCAAAAATAGGGAGGCCTTCAGCACCAATTAGGGATCGAGTAAAATAAAAAGTATATTAAAGCTTAAAAGAAATCAGGGATGAAACTTAAATCTGAAGCACTATTACAAATCCAAAAACCGATAGAAGAGGTTTTTGAAGGGATTGTAAACCCAATAAAGATGACTAAATATTTTATCTCGGAGAGTAGTGGGCGTTTGGAATCAGGGGGTGAAGTCATTTGGAAATTTCCTGAATTTCCAGACAAATTCCCTGTAAAAGATGTTACGATTGAAACGAATCGCTTAATATCGTTTGTTTGGGATCCAGAAACCGTTGTAAATATTGTATTAGAGGCCCTTGCTGACAAAAGTACAATGGTAAAGGTAACCGAAAACGGAAAGGAACTAAATGATGAAAATCTAAAATGGCTTATTAGTAATACGGGAGGATGGGCAAATTTTCTTGCTTGCATGAAAGCCTATCTGGAATACGGAATACAACTTCGTAAAGGTGCCTTTGAATTTATGAGAAAAAAATAAAAATGACTAGCCGATAAAAATCCAATAAAATGAAAGTTACAGCCGAGAAAAATGAAAAAGTTGCAGAAATGATATTTGGATCCATTTATCCACTTTATTTGAATCGGTTAGAGAAGAATGGAAGAACAAAAGAGGAACTTAACCAAGTAATAGAATGGTTTACTGGTTTTGATAAAGATGAATTGCAAGCACTTATTGAAGAAAAAGTAACTTTTAGAACATTTTTTCAAAAAGCTAAAATACATCCCAACGCGCACTTGATCAAAGGAGTCGTTTGTGGTTATCGAATTGAAGAAATAGCGGATGAATTTGAATTGTATAGAACATGTAGACGTTTGGAAAAGCTAATTGATGAATTGGCAAAAGGTCGTAAAATGGAGAAAATTTTACGTAAAGAAAAAAAGTAAGGACTGGTGCTAACAATCTGTATGATGTTCATAGCTGTGTAACGCAGCTACGCCACGTACACGAGACCATCAGACTGTCTCAAAACTTTCTGCCCCAGGAAACATATTTGAACTGCGCTATTTGAGATTTTACAAATACGGGGATCTCGGGAAGGTAAAACGATTATTGAGACAGACTGCCGTTGTGCAATATGACAGAAAAATTGCTAAAATGACCATCGGTGAACAATTGGCGAACCAACTTCGAGAAGTAATTCTGAATGGAACTTGGATTGCGAATACAAATTTTAAAGACCAACTAGAAAATTTGGATTGGAAAGTTGCCACAAGAAAATTTCAATCTTTGAATACAATCTCAATTTTAGCTCAACATATCCATTATTATATTGACGGAATTAAAAATGTATTTACAAATGGAACACTTGAAATTAGGGATAAATATAGTTTTGACTTTCCGCCCATTGAATCGCAAACCGAATGGGAGACATTTCAAATTAAATTTTGGAACGATACGGAAACGCTTGCCCGACTAATAGAAAAAATGACAGATGAGCAACTTAATCAAAATTTTGTTGACGAAAAATACGGAAGTTATCTACGAAATATTGACGGAATGATAGAACACAGTTACTATCATTTAGGACAAGTCGTATTGATTAAAAAAATGATCGATTATTAAAATACTGCATACAAAAATGGCTACGGTTCATAACCGCTAAATGATGCTTGTGTACCATTTCGTAATGAAACCATCGCCAACACCTTTATGTCCTATTATCAGCAAAATGAATTCTATCAAGACCAATGGCATCTACCTGTTACTTTCTATTCTTATATTGATTGCATGTCAAGAAGAAAAACGAAGTATTTTTCACAATAAATCAGACCTAGCATACAAAATTGATTCTATTGGCGAAAAGTTCATCGCTGAAGCCAAGGTTATGGGTTTTTCAATTGCCATAGTCAAAAAGGATAGTATTCTCTATAACAATAGTTTCGGCTATGTTGACTCATTGCAAAAGATCCCAGCAGGCAACGACCACTATTTCTTAATGGCATCTATTTCCAAGTTGGTTGGATCAACAATTGTCATGAAGTTGGTTGAAGAAGGAACGCTAGACCTCGATGACTCATTATCTTTCTTATTACCAGATTTCCCAAACCAGAGCCAGGGAGAAAAAATTAAGCTTCGTCATTTGATTTCTATGACCTCTGGCTTAAAAGAATATGCTTCAAGGATAGATAGCGTTTATGTGGCCACGGGCAAAAGTCCAACAAAAGAAGATTATTACGAGTTCTTTAGCGCCAACCCGTTGGAATTTGAACCAGGCTCTCATTACAAGTATGTTAATTCTGGATTCGTTCTAATGGCAATGATCGTTGAACGAGCCACTAAGAAATCATTCCAGAGCAATATTGATAGAATTATCAATAAGCCCGGAGGCTTTGACATTCAATTGATTTCAAAACGCATGAAAAGTCCGATGA
Organism: uncultured Flavobacteriaceae bacterium; assembly: GCA_947493175.1. GTDB lineage: Bacteria > Bacteroidota > Bacteroidia > Flavobacteriales > Flavobacteriaceae > Pelagihabitans. Next base: position 25,025 of record CANLQD010000010.1, read on the forward strand.
TGAGTAAACACTTCGAGTTAAATGGCGGAAAAATATCAGGTAGAAAACACTGGCCATGGATAAAAGGTGATGGAGGCATGACAAATACGGCGTTACAGTTAGCACAATTTCCCAATCAATGGATGAATGGGGCTATTATTTCCCAAAATTCCTTCAAGCTCATGAAAGCTGAGACTTACTTGGGTTCCGGATACTATTCGGAATACGGTTTGGGCGTAAAAAATGGAGATTTTGAAGGAGAAGTAATGTTTGGGCATTCAGGAGGTGATGCAACCACATATAGTATGATGTTTCATTTTCCAAGAATATCTACAACAATTGTCACAATGGTGAATACAAATAAGACCCCGGCAAATGCTAGACAAATATTTTCCGAAGTAGCGCTTATAGCACTTGATAAAAAGAAGCCAGATTATCGAAAAAATGAAGTAAGTGAAGAGAATCTTACCGATTTTGTTGGTGGTTATTTAATTCCTGGAGATGATGTAAATAAAACTGCTTATATCGTACAAGGGAATAAGAGCCAAAGCCTTTATTATACCTTTGACAAAAATCCGGAGAATGGAGAAAGAATGTATAACCTTGGAAAAGGAGTCTTCTGGATAGAGAAATGGCCGTTTGACCGACTGCGCTTTGCAAGGGATAGCGCTAATAATGTTGTAGCTGTCAAAGAATTCTATGGCGGTTATATGTCTCGAATAAGACCTAAATTAAAAGGACATAACAACCTGTCCAATGAAAAGCCCTAATCCAATTCCTCAAAGTCAATAATATTTTTTTTATCTTAAATCACCTTTTTCCATTAATATAAACGGCCTCGCATTTCTATCTGCAATGAGTTTTTAGTTTGGACCCTTAGTTTCAATTCAAAAAAAGCATAGCATCAGGCAACTTATCGTCAAAAATTTACGTCCGATATATGAACTACAGACGTAAATCATCAATCACAAAACCTAAAAAATATACAATCAGTTCAAAATACCCCGGAAAAACAATTGACTACTCCCCTGGCATTTGTAAATCCGCCTGCATGAAGATTACATATCATGCGGGTATTGTTTTTTCTAAATTTTATCAGTTTGGCATCTGACAATTGGTCGACTATTCTTTTCCCGGAGGAACAAATGGACACTTTAACCGGAGTTACCATCAGTTTTGGGCAGCCTTTGCGTTATTAAACTCATTGGGCGTCAGATTTCCACTAAAAATGATTCCAATTCTATTATTACAATTATTATACAAGACCGCTTGGATCACAGGCACTTATCTACAGGCAAAAAAGAATGGGTTATTGGACGATCGCTTGGAATCATTTTAAGCGTATTGGTAATTCCCTGGAACTATGCATACAAATACTATTTGAAAGGTTTCTTCACCATAAAATAGTACCATCGTAGTTTGGTTTTTGAGCATAAGAATAGCAGATAAAAGAGCTTGTCGTAATCCAATTTTTGCAGATTTCCTAAACGAAAATCCTAGCAAAAAGCTATCTTTAGATTTGGTTGCTCAAAGGCTTTAAGGCTACGGACAAATCACAGCAACAAATCTTGGCCGAACCGCTGTGCTTAACACCGAAAAGGACAAAATGACCTTAGAAGACTTAGGATATAACCCAGATTTGGAGGAATTCCGAAAAAACGAGCACCTTGAAAACTTTCAGGTTGGCAGAGTCATATCCGAACACAGAGAACGATACATCATTAGGACAATCGAAAAGGAATACGAGGCTGAAATAATTGGGAATTTAAGATATTCGGCCCACCAATACAGCGACTTTCCCGCCGTGGGAGACTGGGTAGCGATTTCCGCATATGATGATGAAAAAGCTTTGATCCATAGGGTATTCCCAAGAAAAACGATTATTGAAAGACAAGCGGTTGGAAAACATGGGGAAAAACAGATCATTGCTTCGAACATAGATTATGCGTTCATCGTTCAAGCTGTTGACAGAGATTTTAACATTAATCGTATAGAAAGATACCTGACAATTTGTAACACATCGCATGTTAAACCTATCATTTTACTCAATAAAATAGACCTGATAGGTAATAGCAAATTGTTAAACTTAATGCGAAAGCTTAGGGAACGTATTCAAATGATACCAATTATAACAATAAGCAACGAAACAAAACATGGCATTGCCGAACTGAATGACAAAATGGAAAAGGGAAAAACCTATTGTTTATTAGGTTCTTCCGGTGTGGGAAAATCCACCTTATTGAATAACCTTTCTGGCAAGGAAATAATGCAAACAAATGCCATTAGCACAAGTACGCATAAAGGCAGGCACATAACCAGCCACCGAGAATTGGTAGTCTTGGAAAATGGAGCAATTCTAATCGACAATCCCGGAATGCGAGAGGTTGGAATCACCAATTTTACCGATGGTATTGAAAAGACGTTTAAGCGAATTCTTGAACTCTCGGAAAATTGCAAATTCAATGATTGTACACATATAAGAGAAACCGGTTGCGCCATTTTACAGGCTTTAGAACAAGGCGAGATTGACACGGACGCTTATGAAAATTATCTGAAATTGGAGCGAGAAAAAGAACATTTCGAATTGACTGTTGCCGAAAAACGAAAAAAGGACAAGGATTTTGGGAAACTAATTAAACGTCATAAAAGAATAAAAAAGTACTAAGCACGACGGGTTCTATTATTGGTTTCCCACGTCTCCCCTATTTGCGAAAATCTCAGCAGATGACCCCCTTGATCTCTATTTATGATCTTTATAGTCAACTTTGACAAGCAAGCCCACACAAACCGACATTGGACTGAACCGAGCGAAACGAGGTATTCCTATTCACTATGGCCTATTCCGAAACCCAACTGTCGTGCAACCATTTTTCAGTAATTCTTTTTTGCGCATCGTTGTTCCACTTTATATTGCGTTCAAACGTGATAATTGAACCATCAAAGCCAACGATAACCCAAGCATAATCATCTTTGATCAATCGATAACATTTATATTTCATCCCTGCTACCGTTATCCCTTTCTCACCCGTAACAAGAATGTGTTCATCGTGACGTTCGATCCAAAGGTTTTTTAGTTCGGCGGCTAATTCGGAGTCTATTTCTACCAGAAAATCTTTCGCAATTGCCGCTGTTTGTTCTTTTGACAGCATTTGTAGATTGGCATACTTTCTATCCATATTGGTAAAACCCAAAATTCGTTTTTCTTTTTCAGAGATGATAAATGAAAAATATTCTCCCTTTTTCCCTTTATTCCCATCTTTTTGATACCGAAATAAATAGGATGAAACATCATTGGCCATAACTTTTTTCACTGAAGAAAAATGGTATCCATCTGGAATTTCAATTTTTTCTTGAAATACTTTTAAAAAAGGTTCTGCCTCATTAAAAGTAACTTGCTGTGCCATCATTTTTGTACCCATAATAAAAATTAATGCAGTTAAAATCATTCCTTTCACTTTACAAATTGCTTTTTATTTACAATTAATGTAGATAATTTACAACATGAATGAAAAACAAGATTTATCATTCGATTTTGAGTTTTTAAACAAGTTGGTCGTAGGTATTGGGGAGGTAGCCGAAATTACCGGTATTCCGACAAGACAAATTCGCTATTGGGAAGATAAAGGTATTATTACAAGCCAAACCGACGAAGGGAAAAACAGGCGATATGACTATATAAACATCAAAAAAATCTTGTTGATAAAAGAACTGTTAGATGAAGGGTTTACCTTAGATGCTTCTGCTCAAAAAGTGAATAAAAGATTGGATCTGATCGAACAAACATTACGTAAGTTCAATAAAAATGCCACCTAACACAGTGTCCTATGAAAAATAACTGGCGTAGTCGCTTAACAGGATCAAATTCCCCGTAAATTAATTACCTTACGCCTTAAACAGTCTAAACATACCCCACTTTTCGTATAAATACCCTTGGCTTTAATCTAGAACTAGGAACACCTTAAAAGCACAACTATGAGTATACAATTAAATGAAATGACCAAAAAACACTGTGAACAAGCACCTGCCAAGTATGATGATTTAAAGGTCCTGTTCCTCAATTGTACGCTTAATAGAACCCCGGTTTTGTCACATACAGAAGGGCTGATCAATGTTGCAAAGAAAATATTTGAGGCCCATGGTGTACAAACTAAAGTCATAAGACCGGTTGATTATGATATTCCGGCCGGATTAGGATTGGATATGTCCAAAACTCCTGAATGGGACAAAGACGATTGGCCCATAATCCAGAAAGAGGTAGATGCCTGTGATATTCTTATTGTATGCACTTCTGTATGGCTTGGTGAAAAATCATCTGTATGCAACCGAACACTGGAAAGAATGTACGGTTACACTCATCAATTCAATGAAAAAGGTCAGTATCGAGATTATGGGAAAGTCGGGGCAACACTGATTACGGGAAATGAAGATGGTGTTAAACACTGTGCAATGAATATATTATTTTCACTCTCCCATATCGGCTATACTGTTCCTCCCCAGGCAGATGCGGGGTGGATGGGAGAAGCCGGACCTGGCCCCTCTTACAGAGATGAAGGTTCCGGAGGTCCTGAAAATGATTTCACCAATAGAAATACTACTTTTTTAGTTTGGAACTGTTTGCATCTTGCAAGAATGCTCAAGGATAATGGAGGGGTCCCAGCCTATGGTAATATGCCAGATGAGTGGCAAGCTGGTTGCAAAGCTGGTTTTGATAGCCCCGAACACAAAAGATAAAGCAACAACCGACCCGATGTACGGTTCATAGCCCTGGTTTTCCTAAGCCGATAACCCGAGCTAGCGACCAAAGTTTTTTACCAACCCAATTCCTAGCGACCAATCACGCCAAAGACCGTTGTGAGCTAGCAAGAGGTACCATGTCCTTAAATAAATGCAGATAATATCAATAAGAGAAAATCCAGCTTATAAAGACATCGCTATTAAGTATTTTCAGCAGAACTGGAAAAGCGTATGGCCAATTATATATGAGGATTCCATTAATCATTGTATAAACGCTAAGAATAATCTGCCCCAGTGGTATTTGTTGGAAAAAGAGAGCGAGATCATTGGTTGTGCCGGACTGATAACCAATGACTTTATTAGCAGGGGAGATCTATATCCTTGGGTTTGCGCGGTATTTGTCGATGAAATAGAAAGAGGAAATGCCTACAGCTCACTACTATTGAACAAAGCAAAAAGTGATGCTAAAAAATCGGGATATGACCACCTGTATTTATGTACTGAGCATATCGGCTTCTACGAAAAATATGGATTCGAATATATCGGGCAGGGCTATCATCCATGGAGGGAAGAATCCAGGATTTACCAGATTGCACTGGAATAAAAACAGCTTACGGCATCTCCCGAAAGGGTTTTCCGAATCTATCCTTCCCTATGGTTTCGAGCGAAACCTTTGATATACATCTGTCAATATTTTTTCGTTTCCTACCGAATCTTTCACTTTTAAATCATACCTGATAGTTACCGGTGTGCCAATAGAGGCATGGTAGTAGACAAACCAAGCATCTGCTTCCCTTGTACCGATACAGCCATTGGAATACGCTTTCCCCAGTGATTTGGGGTTGGTGGTCGGATGTATCAACTGGCCGTTTCTTACTCCGTTGATTTCAGTCTCGACCCAGGGTATTTGGGGCATTAAAGTTGTTCTGTTGTCATCGCGTTTTGTTAGATAAAACCGTTTTCCGTCCACAGGATTGTAGAATACCGGGTAACGCCGATAGTCAACAATTTGACCTATGCCCGTCTTCGTGCGCAAATCGGTTATACGGTCGCCCATTTTTAAGTAACGTTTTCGGTTCTGCCCTACCCTGATGGGAAATGTGTACAATAAGTTCGTATCGCTATAAATTCGCAATGTAAACTCCGGAATATTAATATCGATATGGGTCTTATTGATGGTATCTATCGTACGTACTGCATCTGCCATAGTCGGAATAGCAATAGAATCGGTAGGTCGTAGTACGATAAGCTGTTTTTGGTCATACACGAAGGAATCCCTTTCGATCATGCGATAATAATCGGTATTCGCCAAGGTTTCGATAATCCAAGGGTTGGATCGTACCAATAAATGTTCGGAAAGTGGATATTCGGTCACCGAGTCGTAGGCTACCACCAAGGAATCAATAAAATTGAAATACCCCCCTATGCGAACCGTATCGCCCGGGCGGATCCATTTCCGAAAATGCTCTTGTTCAACATGATTTTCAGTTATTTGAGAAGAATGGGGCGTACCAACAACTTTTTGCTTCGGAAGGTTTCCGATCCACAAAGCGGCCAAAAGCACGAGTATAAAAAGAAGAATCATTTTCAGCTTGTTGTTCATCTCATTTGATATTGAAGTGATTTAAACTTTTCAATTCGCTAAAAAAACGTCCTTTTCAGGCTCTTTTTTGCCTTTTTCTCCTTCCGTAACGCTGCTATGCAACTCAAAAAAGCCTAAAAATCGCCGGTTTTCACTTGAATCCAAAAAGTGTAAATTACTTCATCATAAAAGTTTCTAAGTAGGGTCGAACCGATGCGTGTCATTGATGATACGACAACCCAGTTCATGAAGTTCCCTTCGCACCTTTTCGCGATCGGCCCATGTCTGATACTCGAAGGAAACACTGGTAGTCTTTGATTTTACCGAGATATTCCAGACATTTTCCAAGGTTTTCAAATTTTCCAGAATCAGGATTTCTTCCCTATCGGAAATGGGGCGTTGTAGTTCAAAAGTGGTCTCCATGCCTTCCTGTTTGTTCGCCAAATTACTCGGGAAACCGGGTTCTTGAAATGATATGTGTCATTTTAATGACTGAGAGAGAAACCAGTTGTGCAGATGATCCTTGTCATTTCAAAACTTACCGATTGCTTCTACATTTACTATTGGTTTATAGGAATTTAAATGGCTCAAACAGTACAAGCAACGAAAAATATAAAGCAATTCCTTGGCGAAACCGGGGAGCTATCCTATTTTGCCGGTCGTTTTTTCAAGGAATTTCTAAAGCCTCCGTTCGAGCTCAAAGAGCTTTTGCGGCAGTGCTATCAATTGGGCAACCGTTCGTTGGTGTTGGTACTATTTACAGGTTTTATCATTGGTTTGGTGTTGACCTTACAATCACGACCTACCTTGATTCAATTTGGTGCGGTTTCGATGATGCCGAATATGGTCGGTATCTCTATCGTACGGGAAATCGGACCCGTAATTACCGCCTTGATATGCGCAGGCCGTATCGCTTCCGGTATTGGCGCTGAACTGGGATCCATGCGGGTAACCGAACAAATCGATGCAATGGAGGTTTCTGGCACCAATCCCTTTAAATATTTAGTAGTGACCCGAATTTTGGCAGCTACTTTAATGCTGCCCATACTAGTGGTTTTCGGAGATTTAGTAGCACTTTATGGCTCTGCCTTGGTTGAAAACTTGAAAGGCAATGTGTCATTTCAACTCTATTTCAATACGGTTTTCGACGCACTTTCCTATGGCGATTTGGTTCCTGCAACGATAAAATCGTTCTTTTTTGGTTTTGTGATCGGCTTGGTGGGCTGTTTTAAGGGCTATTATTCCAAAAAAGGGACCGCAGGTGTCGGTATTGCTGCAAATACCGCTGTAGTAGTAGCCTCTTTACTGGTATTCCTGGTAGATTTTATTGCCGTCTTCGTATCCGATATTTTTTATGAGCTGTAACATGGAACCGACAGAAAACATAGCCGTACAGACCGCTTCGGTCGACCAAAAAAAGGTCGTCATCGATATCAGGGGCCTACGAAAAAGTTTTGGCGAGAACCATGTCCTGAACGGATTCAACATGAGGTTGTACGAAGGTGAAAATCTTGTGGTCATGGGAAAATCCGGGTCTGGAAAATCGGTCATGATCAAATGTTTGGTGGGGTTAATGCAACCCGATAGTGGATATATTGAAGTCTTAGGGAAGGAAATCAAAACCTTGGACCGGGAGACCTTGGATGTGCTACGGTCAGATATTGGATTTCTCTTTCAAGGAAGTGCGCTGTACGACTCCATGACCGTTCGCGAAAACCTTGAATTTCCCCTAAGAAGACACAAAGAAAAGATAGGACAGACCGGCAGCACCGAATCGCGAGTGCTCGAAGCTTTGGAGAACGTTGGGTTGGCACATACCGTAGATCTCATGCCCGAAGAGCTTTCCGGGGGCATGAAAAGACGAATTGCGTTGGCACGTACCATCATCCTAAAACCAAAAATTATCCTATACGATGAACCTACAAGCGGACTGGACCCAATAACCTCCAAAGAGATTATAGAACTGATGCGGAGCATTCAGAAGAAATATAGGACTTCGGCCTTGATCATTACCCATGATGTGGATTGCGCACGTGTGGTCTCCGAACGAATGATCCTACTGGTCGATGGTACTAATTATGCCGAAGGAACATACCTGCAACTATCATCATCTGAAGATCCAAAGGTAGAAGCCTTCTTTAAAAAATAAACTCATGGCAAAGACGACATTGGAAAATTTGAAGTTGGGCATTTTTGTTATCCTTGGTACAGTTTTGCTGCTTGTTGCAGCCTACCTGATCGGGAACCGACAAAATATGTTCGGAGAGACCATTCCCATATCGGCCGTTTTCAAAAATGCCAACGGACTCCAAAATGGCAACAATGTCCGTTTTTCAGGTATCAATGTTGGCACTGTGAACAAGATCGAAATGGTAAACGATACCACCATTCGCGTACATATGATCATTGCCGAAAAAATGCAACAACACATCAAAAAAGACGCAGTTGCTATGATCGGGTCTGACGGACTCGTTGGGAGCATGCTTATCAACATCGTTCCAGGAAAAGGAAACGTTACCACCATAGGCCCAGGGGATGAACTAAGATCGCTAAGCAAGGTGGCCACACAAGATATGCTAAGTACGTTGAACGTCACCAATGAAAATGCGGCCCTGTTGACCGAAGATCTGTTAAAAGTATCCCGATCCTTAACCACCGGCAACGGCACTTTAGGCCTACTGCTGAACGATACCGAAATGGCCGACAACCTTAGACAGACCCTTATCAATTTAAAAAACACAAGCGAACAGGCAAATGCCGCAATTTTGGAACTCAACGAAATCGTCCGTAAGGTCAATTTTGAAGAAAGTACGGCGGGTATCCTGTTAAACGACTCCGTATCAGCTTTAAAAATGCGGAATATTATTACCCATCTGGAAACTTCCAGCATAGCAATAGAAAGTACAGCAAAGAACTTGAATGCCGTAGTAGCGGAAATACAACAAGGTGATGGAGCCATAAATACCCTAATAACCGATACCGTTTTGGCAAGTCAATTAAAAAACACGATGCGGAATGTTGACCAGGGTGTTGAACGTTTCAATGAGAACATGGAGGCCTTGAAGCATAATTTCTTGACTCGCGGTTATTTTAAAAAACAGGAGAAGGAGCGGGAAAAAGAAGAAAGGAAAGCCCAAAAAGAACGGCAATAGCAATAAAGTACAACTCGAGACCGGTTCAATGCTATTCATCATCCCTCTCCTTAAAAAAAAGTTGCAACAGACGGTATTCGTCATGATCAAATTTATTCAAGAAAATATCTTCCTTTCGTGCCAGTCCGTCTTCTAATAAATAACTCAGCGGTTCCGTGAACTTAAAACTCCTGAAAAATTCTTTTGAGATCGCCAAAATAGGCAGGGCCAAGATCATTCCCGGGATACCCCAGAGAATTCCTCCAACGAACAAGCCCAAAATAATAAAAAACGGATTGATCTTAATACTCGGGCCCATCACATTGGGGGATATGATATTCCCTTCGATCTGCTGTACGATGATATAGAGTACTACTACGCCAAAAGGTTGCCATAAATTATTGGATATCATCAACATATAAAAAAAGGGCAGTATACCGCCAATGGAAGTACCTACATAGGGAATAACCTCCAAAAAACCGGCCAGAAATCCCCAAAAGAAGGGGTAAGGAACACCGATCAACCATAAACCGGAACCAATTAAGAGACCCAAAATAAGAATCACCAAACCTTGACCGATCAAATAACGTTTGGCCAATAATTGAATCTCTTCCAAAACCTGTACGACCCGTTCTCGATCTTGCCACCCTATCTGTACCAGAAAAAAATTCTTGAACGCCGTTCGGTACAATAACATAAAGTAAGTTATAACGATTACCAAGCCCATATTGGCTAAAACATATCCTGTTGATTGGAGACTTTCCCGAATTACGTTGATCGGAACATCAGAGGCAGCGATGATATTTTCTGAAATCCATCGGGATGTCGATTCCGCATCGAGGTTAAACTTTTGATCCGACCAATCGAATATGGAGACCAAAACTTGGTTCAGCCTGTCCCGAACAGAAGGGAGATCATTAAAAAGTATACGCGATTGATGCAAAAAGAAAAAGAGTACCCCGAACATGGGAATAACAGCTACGATGTATGCCGTAAAGATAGCCACTACTCTACTGCGCAACCTCTTTTCAAAAAAAACAACAATCGGTTTTAGCATCAACGCAAAAAAAAAGCGAACACCAAAGGTGCAATAACCACCTTGGCAACGGCAAGAATCCAAATGATTGCGGTAATGGCGAAAATCAGATAAAAAAAGTTCGCCAGATTAAGGGTATATTTTTTCATGCCTACATCGCTATTTTTGATTGAGAGACGGTTTTAAAACCTATCTATATTAACGGTCATAGTTTCATGGATGGGCGTTTCCATTACTCGTCGGGCTCCATACTCCTCTGCATGGTCTTGATACATTTTTCTATTTCACGATTCGCCCTTTTGTTTGAGAAACCCAAACCGATGGCATATTTAAAAATTAATTTTCGCTCTTCTTCATCGACCTCATCGTCGGCATAGATGATAGCGAAAAGCTCGTGAAGCCTTTCAATTCGGTCTTCCAAACCATATGGGGGTATCAATGGGTACCTTTCTGGATGCTTCCATATGATTTTAACCTCTTCCCTAGAAATATCAAGCTTAAAGGCCAAACGTTTCAAGACCATTTCTTCTTCCCGGTTTATAGGGCCGTCTACACGCGCCAACCGTACCATAGCGGCAAAATACCCCACATTGCTGTGGTGTTCCGGAGATTCGTATGCATCTATAATAGCCATTTCTTGACCCTTTCTTTAAGGTTTGTAAGGCATCGCAAACTACAGCATGAAGTGATCCCGAGCAATGACCCTAATCAGTTTCGTAAGATAAGTTCTTGATGACCAGACCGCCGACGCCTTCCTGTTTTGCGAACCCGTTCATTCCGTAAGGAGCCAATACCAACGGGTTTTATCGGGGTATCAAGTTCATCCTATCAAAGGCATTTCATGATTTTTTCCCTTATACCCGGGCATCTAGAGTATTCATATACCCTTGTACTAACTTCAGATACTTTTTTATCGCTGCCAGCAGTATCTTTTTTTCACCTTCTTTAGTGGCACTTTTCGCCCTTAGGCTACTGACCTTTGCCCGCACGTTGGCACGGTAAGCCTTAAAATAAACAAAGAGCCGATGCTCTGCTGCGGTGCGCATTACAGGAAACTGGAGACTGTAGTGGCGAATGCACCGATCTGAAAGTTCTTTTTTACCGTAGGCATCCAAATCCATACAAAGAAAGGCGACTTCGTTCAACACATCGATCTGGCGGTAGTCATCATTGAACTCCAGACAATCAAAGGGCTGTGGTTCAGGTAATAAAAAAATATTACGAGCATGCAAATCTCCATGGCAATCTCTAAAAAAACCCTGGCGCAACCTGCTCATTAACAGCTTTTCATTGTTCCCAAGAAATGTATCGGACGCTTCAATTGCCCTTTTTATTTGCTTTCCGTACGCTAGCCCCAAATTGGTTGAAACGAAATCCTCTTCCGTACTCAAATCGTTGAATTTCTCCTTTAAATCAAGCACGTTTTTTTCGTGAATCAAGGTGGCCTTTTTATGAAATTCTGCAATCCATTCGGCAAGGGCTTCGATATGTTCTTTGCCGACCTGATCCCTTAAGAGCAGTAGGTCCATCCGCTTTTCGGTATCTAACTTGCGCATTTTTAGCGTATAATCGATCAATGCTCCCGTGTGGCCGCCTATAAAGTAATGACCGTTCTTTACATTGACCGGCAATACCTCGAGGTAGATGTCCTCGGCAAACCGTCGGTTCAACTGCCACTCCTTTTCACAAAAGAATTTTCGCCGTTCCAAGGTGGAAAAATCCAAAAAGGAATATTTAATGGGTTTCTTGATCTTGTATACGAATCGATCACAGCTTAATACCCAAGAAATGTGGGTCTCAATAAGTTTGCGCTGTTCTGTAACTTCTGGAAACCCTCCGGAAGAAATCAATTTATTTATCTGCTCCCGATTCATCCCTTAAGTATTCAATGGCCCTTTGTAGCATGGCACCACTATTTTCATTGGTAGATTGTAAAACCAAATGCGGTTGAAGCAAAGGTTCCCATTGCCGTCTAATCGACTGGTATACATCAAAGTCGGCCTCGCTGAACGGCCTGCTTTTCTGTAAACGTTGCCTTATAATATCTTCGTCGGCCAGTAACTCGATAATGAAGATCTTCTCTTTCTGACTTACGAAGAAGGGAGCCCTTGTTTCATTTGTGTGGAAAGTCGCATCGAGTACCAAATTCTTTTTTTGGCAGATGGCTTCTTCCTGCTTCGCTAACAATAAGTCATACACCGTCGCCTTTTCAGCATCGGAATATGTGCGATTCGGAAAAAATTCTTTTCGCAAACGATCACTGTTCACATACTCAGCTTTTATCGATTTTGCCAGTTTCTTGGCAAAATAGCTTTTTCCAGAACCTGGCAAACCCATGACTATAACAACCATGATGCATCATTATTTCTGTAATCCAAAACCATTTTCTTTACCGTAATTGGATAGGAAAGCGGGAAAAGGGTAATCTGTCGTTTCCAAATCATGATCTCTCTTATTCGTTTTCACCTTGATGGGTTTGTAAATGATGTTCTAACAACTGCCGCAAGCTCTGCAAATAATCTTCCATTACTTTTCGATTAACTTCAGGATGCGGAATCGTGGGCAAGGTCATTGGGTTTTCATCCAAAAACTGGTACAGTTCGGGATAATCAGATTCAATGGCACTGGTCAGTTCAGAGATTTCGGTCAATAAATAACGAAGGTCTTTCATAATGTAATTGGTTATTGGTTAAGACATTGCATCATATTGTAGCAATTTGATCTTTTCCAAAATTTTCCCTGGTACGAGATCTCCAGATGACAAAAGGCTTGACCCCTAGACTCAAAACCGAAATCGATTCAATCGTGTATCATCGGAGAAATTTTGCCCACACACACTGTCCCTCAGGATTCAATCATGCATAGTGGCCGCGCCTTTTTCAAGACTTGTTCAATACGACGTTTTACCAGTAAACTACCTATGGACATGCCCACGAGGCATTCAAAAAAATCAACATTGATTTCGTCACCTTGGTCCGCCAAAATGGCTATAGGAGGGCGGGTAAGCATCAGCGTATTTTACATCTCGATTATCGAGTAAAGCTATGGGACTGTGAAGTTATCCTAAATGATTTTGGTCAGTTACCGAAGGGGCTTATGAATGACCTGAATCATTGTAGCTATTGAAGCTTATCCATTATTTTGAGACAATCCTAAAAACAAAACATCATGAAAAAGACACACTTCATCTTTGGCTTGTTGTTTTCCATGCTAGCGATGGCACAACATACAGCTAATGAGAAAATTACGGTTTCGAAACCGGAACAAGACGATGTTTACCTTGCTGGGGAAACCGTAGATGTAAATGCCATCGTAGACGGGGATGTGGTGGTTGCAGGAAGTAATATTACCGTAAGGGATAGCGTACGCCAAGATCTCATTGTCGCAGGAGGGGAGATTATGGTAAATGGGTATATAGCGGATGATATTCGTGCTGCTGGGGGCAGGTTGACCATCGATTCAGAAATCGGCGACGACGTAATCGTTGCAGGTGGCAAGGTATTCATTACCGAAAAAGCCATCATCCATGGTAATCTGATTAATTTTTCAGGAGATATCGAGATGAACGGTGAGGTAAAGGGAATGCTGAAGTCCTATTCCGGAGATTTGGACCTTAACGGAAAGGTACATGGGGATGCACGACTCTTCGGAGAGGATATTCAAGTGAATGGTGAGGTTTTGGGTATTTCAAAAATAGCTGCGGAAACTATTAAAATAGGAGAAGCAGCAAAATTTTACAGCAACGTAACCTATTGGTCCGAAGATGATGAACTCGATTTCAAGAGTGCTTTGGTCAATGCGACAGCGACCTATGATGAGGCCCTAATCGCCAATCGTAATGAGATTTCTTGGAAAGGTTTCGGTTTGGCCGGCATCGGGTTATTCATTATGTATGTTCTCTCTGCCTTTTTAATATTGTTAGTACTCAATTGGGCGTTCAGCACCCTGTTTTCCGATGCGGCGGATTATTTGGATAGCGGTTTGTGGAAGAGTCTAGGGTATGGAATCATCTATATCTTCGGAGTACCGCTGCTTATAGTCCTAACATTCATAATCATCATTGGTATCCCGATCGGTTTATTGTTGTTTTCGACATATGTGTTCACCATCCTGTTCGGACATTTGGTAGCGGCCCTACTGATTGCTCATTTCCTATACAAAAACAGGAACCGTAAGTTCTGGCCCGTTGTTTTTGTTTCCTTGGGTATTGCCATTGTACTGCGATTTTTGACCCTCATTCCATTTTTAGGCAGTTTGGTATCTATACTAGTAATTGCCATCGCCTACGGATTATTGATAGCGATATTCTTAGAAAGAAAAAAGGGGAGGCTTCAAATAGCGAAGTAAGCTAGTTGAAAAAGATCGTCTTCTTCCTTAAACAATCTAAAAAGCATACGGCAAAGCCAATAACCGAAAGTGTTTTTGCTTTGCCATAGCCCAATTTCAAGTAACAAAACAAGAAAGAATGAAGTCTATTTTATATGCTACCGACTATTCGGAAAACGCTATCCCAGCGTTGCATTTCGCCTATGGATTGAGTGAGGAATTCAGCGCCCAAATGGTGGCACTGCATGTATTCGATGTGCCATTGGTCATGGGAAGCACTACCTCTTTGAGCTATGTGCGAAAAGAGGCAAAAGCCTTTGTAAGGGACAAAGAAAAACTGGCCACTTTTTGTACCCGATATCTAGGGAACACTCCTGAGAAACTCAATATTGCCCTTGAGATAATCGAAGAAAGCCCTATTTGGAAAGGCATTTTGGAAAAAGCAGCGGACATTGAAGCCGACCTTATTGTTTTAGGTACCAAAGGAGATAGTCCGATAAAGAACTATTTGCTTGGAAGCACTACCACGAAATTAATCGAAAAGGCCGATTGCCCTGTTTTGGCCATACCGCCCGATACCCCGTACAAGGCAATCGATACCATTGTGTATGCATCCGATCTAGAGGGTTCAGATGTTTTTACCATTAAAGACTTGATACAACTGGCAAAGCCCTTGGATGCCGAGATATACCTGATACATATTTCGAACAAAGAAAAGGAAACAGGTAATGACCAAATGGAATCATTTAAAAACATACTGCACCATCAGATAAACTATAAAAATATCCATTTTGAAACCAGGTACGGCCTTGATGTTTTTAAGACCCTCCAAGACTATATCAACGAATTAGATCCCGATCTAATTGCAATGTTAGAACGGGAAGGCCAAAGCTTGGTAAAGGACGTATGGCATCGCAATCTGGTAAAACGTATGAAAAGCGAAGGCCATTATCCTTTGCTGACCTACAACAAGAAGAACATTGCGGAATAAACCACAAAAAACTAAAAATGGGCACCACGAAGTCCAAAGGCGTATCGATACAGTTGGATGGATTGACTCTAAAAGGAGACTTGTACATCCCAAAGGAACCCATTGGCATAGTTATCTTTTCACATGGAAGCGGGAGTAGTCGGCTAAGTCCAAGAAACGAACATGTGGCGAAAGTGTTGCAGAAAAAAGGGCTTGCTACCTTGCTCTTTGATTTGTTGACCGAAGATGAAGACCAATTTTACAGAATGCGGTTCAACATTGATTTATTGACCCTACGCTTGATCGATGTTACGCAGTTTCTGCAACAGCAAGAGCATACCAAAGATTTGCCGATCGGTTATTTCGGAGCGAGTACAGGTGCAGCTTCGGCTTTACGGGCAGCGGCCTTCTTCGGAAAGGATATCAAAGCCGTTGTATCTAGAGGTGGCCGGCCAGACCTGGCACTGAAAGATATGTATAAAGTAGCCTCCCCCACCCTTTTAATTGTTGGCGGTCAAGACGATATGGTCATAGAACTCAACCAAAAAGCTTACAAAAAACTAGACTGCGAAAAGAAATTAGCGATCGTATCCGGGGCCACGCATCTTTTTAAAGAACCGGGTACATTGGAAGAGGTAGCACAATTATCGGCCGAATGGTTCGCCGAACATTTATGCACTAAAGAATAAGAAAAGTGTTCAAAGATAGAATTGATGCAGGAAAGCAATTGGCAGAAAAACTGCTAAAGCTCAAAGATGACCAGCTAGTCGTTTTGGCCATCCCAAGAGGTGGACTGCCCTTAGCCGAAATAGTAGCTAAAACATTAAAGGCGCCCCTAGATGTGGCCCTGACCAAAAAAATAGGACATCCGTACCATAAAGAATATGCCATCGGAGCCGTGAGTCTTGAAGGGAAGGTACTTACCGATACCATGGGTATTTCAAAAAGTTATGTCGAAAAAGAAACTGCCCGAATTCGAA
Organism: uncultured Flavobacteriaceae bacterium; assembly: GCA_947493175.1. Classification (GTDB taxonomy): domain Bacteria; phylum Bacteroidota; class Bacteroidia; order Flavobacteriales; family Flavobacteriaceae; genus Pelagihabitans. The sequence continues at coordinate 41,763 of CANLQD010000010.1, forward strand.
AAGAACTCCAACAACGTTACGACCAATATTATAAAAAACGTTCTCCTCAGAACATCAAAAACAAAACAGTAATCATTGTCGATGACGGAATTGCTACCGGGGACACCATATTGGCCACAGTGAAAGTAGTGAGCGAACAGCAACCAAGGAAAATAATCGTGGCGATTCCGGTCGCACCGAGTTCGGCCATTGAAAAACTCGAAACGGCCCCAAAAGTTGATGAGGTAATCTGTTTACAAATTCCTTTAGATTTTCAGGCAGTAGGTCAATTCTATTACGAATTCGGTCAAGTTTCCGATGAAGAGGCTATTGGTATTTTGAATAGCTTTCCTGGGTAATGGGTCCCATAGCGATCATATCTACTTTCCTATCCCTGAAAACTCCTAGTAAACTACCTCGGGCCTTCGTCTGCCGCGTCGGCTAGGTGAAGGTGTCACAAGCACATGGGGTATGAGGGGAGCATATAAATCCTGATAATCGATTAAAAAAGGCCGCTCGAAAAAAGGTTTTCCGAACGGCCCAAACCAACCAAAATACGGTAAGTCAACACATCCCAATTTATTCCGCTATATCCATGATAGCGAAAGTCACTTTGGCATTGACACGGTACGCTGAAATCTGATTATCATTTACCGTTACCTGCATATCCTGCAAATAGACCGATTTAATACTTTTCACGGTCTTTGATGCCTCATTAATAATGTTTTGTACCGCATCCTCAAAACTCACTGTAGAATTTCCTAAAATCTCTATTACTTTTAATACCGACATACTGCTTCTTATTTAATGGTTCCTGTACTATATTTTAACTAAACCACCATGCATTTAAAATGCATAGGTTTTGAGAAAAGAATAAAACTCTTTTTAAACATTGCGCCAAAGTAGTAGTTGGCAGTAAACAGCTTGCCCCCCTTTAGAACTGCCGAGTGCCACCACCTACTTGTTGAAAATTTATAGCAACTGAAAGTCTTACACTAAAGTGCATTGTTTCAACTAATTATTGTGACCAATGAACTCCCCTTTTTCATCCACTTTCACATGAATGGCCTTGTCGCTGTTTTCTAGCTTAAACCTGTTGGTTTTCTAGCATCAAGACCGTCTTTCTAGTATACCAAGTAAACATCTTTGGCGCTAACTTGCAATGACTTGAGTCAGTCCAATCCAAAGATTTAGTAATCACGACCTAGACATCCCGAATGACCCAAATCATTTGAACAGTCGGCGTCTCCTTTTAATTTTGAAAAAATCTTCGGCGATGATCAAGGACTTAAGTACGAGGGAATGTCTTGAGCTATTAGGGGCCAACTACATTGGTCGACTCGCCTATATTGCCCATGACAGTCCGTACGTAATTCCCATCACCTACTATTATTACAACCGAAGAAACAATAGCATTATCAGCTATTCTTTGGAGGGGCATAAAATAGACGCCATGCGCAAGAAGCAATCGGTGTCCTTGGAAATAGATGAAATTGAATCGGTAAAACATTGGAAATCGGTTTTAGTACATGGCGAATACGAAGAACTTAGCGGTATCGATGCCAAGAAACTGCTGCATGAATTCTCAGCGGGGGTAAAAGAAATCGTGAACCGTAAAAAGGGTAAAGACGTAGCTTTCATTCACGAGTTTTCTAGCAAGCTGGCTTCGACGCAAGACCCTCCGGTCGTCTACCGTATTAGAATAGATAAGGTTACGGGTAAGGAAAGGGTGGATTAGGAGTCCAACGGTATCCTTTGCCCAAACATACTTGCATTTGCCCCACTACCGAATGCGATTATCGTAGACCCGCTGGGTTATGACAATTTTATAACTTAAAAATAACGGATGCAAAACGATATCAAACATTTTAATGAAATCGATATAAAAGATGTGCCACAAGTAGGCGGCAAAAACGCCTCCTTGGGTGAAATGTTCCAAAAACTAAGTTCAAAAGGTATTCGAGTGCCTAATGGTTTTGCCACTACCTCTGAAGCCTTTTGGAAATTTTTGGATGAAAACTCCCTTCGAGCATCCTTACAGAGTACATTATCGGAACTCGATACCGACAATTATTCAAATCTGGGAGCTATCGGTGAAAAAGCTAGAAAACTAATTTTGGGGGGAACGCTATCCAAGAACCTATCACAACAAATTACAGAAGCTTATCAAAGCCTATGCAAAGGTCGAAATTGCGCAGTCGCTGTTCGCAGTAGTGCCACCGCGGAAGATTTACCCGACGCGAGTTTCGCAGGCCAGCACGATACCTTTTTGAACATCACGAGCAAGGCCGGCCTTTTAGAGGCGGTCAAAAAATGTTTCGCATCGTTGTACACCGACAGGGCCATTAAGTATAGGGACGACAAGGGTTTTAAACATAACGAAGTGGCCCTTTCTGTCGGAGTGCAACAAATGGTACGGGCCGATAAAGGCTGCTCTGGTGTCGGCTTTACTATTGAACCTGAATCCGGTTTTGAAAATGTCATCCTATTGTCAGGTGTATGGGGCTTGGGAGAAAATATCGTTCAGGGAGCCATAAATCCAGATGAGTTTTACATCTTCAAGCCAACACTTGAACAGGGAAAATTTCCCATCATCCAGAAAAAATTAGGTGATAAGAAACGTACGATGATCTATTCGAAAACAAAGACCGGCGCTCCAACGGCCAATATTCGTACACCGCGACTCAAACAGCAACAATTCGTCCTATCCGATAATGAGGTGACCACTTTGGCAAAGTGGGCATTAATGATTGAAAAGCACTATCAAAAACCGATGGATATCGAATGGGCAAAAGATGGACTCACCGACGAGCTTTTTATGATTCAGGCACGACCTGAAACGGTACACCGATCAAGAAACAAAAATCTACACATTACCTATGCCTTAAAAGAAAAAAGCAAGGTCTTGACAAAGGGAAATGCCGTAGGTTCCAAAATTAAGGTCGGTACCCCTACCCTCTTAAAATCGCCTAAGGATGCCAAAAACCTTGGCATGGAAGATATTATCGTTACAGACACGATAACACCGGATTGGGATCCGTTATTAAAACAAGTAGGAGGCATAATCACCAACAAGGGCGGGCGTACCAGCCATGCTGCGATCGTAGCGCGCGAATTGGGTGTACCTGCTATCGTAGGCTGCAAAAACGCTACAAAGAATATCATGGATGGGGAGCCCATAACGGTATCCTGTGCGGAAGGAAAGACCGGCTATGTCTACAAAGGAAAGCTCCCTTTCACCAAAAACGAAATCGATTTTTCGAACATATCGATGCCCCGTACTGAGGCAAAAATGATTCTGGCCGATCCCGAAAATGCATTTCAACTTTCGTATTATCCCAACAAGGGTGTGGGACTGTTGCGTATGGAGTTTATTATTACGCATTCCGTGAAAATACATCCTATGGCCTTGGTCAAATTCGATCAGTTGCAGCATACCCGAACCATAAAGCAAATCAATAAACTGACTCATGGTTACCCGGCCAAGAAAGATTACTTCATCGACCAGCTTTCCCAGGGAATTTCTACCATTGCAGCCGCATTCTATCCAAAGGAGGTCATTGTTCGCCTAAGCGATTTCAAGACCAACGAATACGCCAATCTTATCGGAGGTGCCAATTTTGAACCTGATGAGGAAAACCCCATGCTAGGATTTAGGGGGGCATCAAGATACTATAGCGATCTGTATAAAGAAGGCTTTGCCCTAGAATGCGCCGCTATTAAAAAAGTACGGGAAACCATGGGGCTAAACAATCTGAAAGTGATGGTGCCTTTTTGCAGAACTTTGGAAGAAGGCAAGAAGGTGGTGGAAATTATGAAGGAGAATGGATTGAAACGTGGGGAAAACGGACTTGAAATCTATACGATGATCGAAATTCCGAGCAACGTAATCTTGGCGGAAGAATTCGCTGAAATCTTCGACGGGTTTTCTATTGGCTCCAACGACCTTACCCAATTAACTTTGGGAATAGATCGTGATTCTGAAATCATGGGCCAACTTTTTAACGAGAATGATCCCGCAGCAAAACGAATGATTGCTATGGCCATATCCGCTGCACGGAAAACCAACACCAAAATCGGACTATGCGGACAAGCACCGAGCGACTTCCCCGAATTTGCCCAGTTTTTGGTGACCGAGGGTATCGATTCCATTTCGTTCAATCCCGATGCACTATTACAGGGCATCGAAAATATCAACAAAGCAGAAGTTGATCTGAAAAGTGAAGCCTTGGCCTAACTGTCGATTGAATGACCTGCATCATTGTAGCGACCGCCCATAGACTGTTCTTTTGCAAAAGTCCATTAAGAAATTTTGAACCTGAAAAAATGAAAATCTTAACATCACTTGTGGTCTTAGCATCTTTGACATTAGTATCGACCTCTTGCGTTACCCAAAAAAAATATACCGCGGCACAAGACAGGGCCACGCTATGCGAAAACAATTTAGACAACAGCCAGAATGAGATTGCGGTACTTCAAAATAGTCTGGCCAATGAAAAAAATAGAACCAAATCCCTGGAACAGCAAATAGAATACTTTAAAAGCACCAATACCAATCTACTGGCGCGCTTATCAGATCTTTCGGTGGTGAGCAAATCGGGCGCGGAAAGTATCAAACAATCGTTATCGGCACTCAACGAGCAGAATAGGTATATTAAAGACCTAACAACTTCTATGCAACGAAAAGACAGTATCAATCTGGTACTGGTTATGAACCTCAAACGTTCCTTGGACAATTTTGAAGACGAGGACATTCATATCGAAGTTAAAAAAGGGGTGGTCTATGTCTCTATCTCCGATAAGATGTTGTTTCGATCGGGCAGTTACCAGATTAGTAAACGAGCCGAGGAGGTCATCGGTAAAATAGCAAAAATCGTGAACGACCATAAAGAACTGGATATCCTGGTAGAGGGGCATACCGATAATGTGCCTATAGCCAATGAGTGTATGGTCGATAATTGGGATTTAAGCGTCAAAAGGGCTACATCGATTGTGCGATTAATGCAGAATAAATTCAGTGTACAACCATCACGGATGACCGCTGGCGGCCGTTCAGAATATTTGCCCAAAACCACCAATGAAACGGTAGAAGGACGGGCCAAGAACCGTAGGACGGAAATCGTAATCCTACCTAAACTGGACCAGTTTTTTGAGCTGTTGGAACCGCCGACAGCAAGTACCGATTTGGAACAATAAATAGGTCGGCATATGAACAACATCGTCACATTGACCATGAATCCGGTTGTAGATAAGGATACCTCCGTGGCAGGCGTTGTCCCGAATAAAAAGTTACGGTGCAAATCGCCCAATTACTTTGCCGGCGGTGGTGGCATCAATGTATCACGGGCCCTCAAAAAACTGGGTAGTGGTTCCATTTGTATGTATGTCGCCGGCGGGCCCTCGGGTACGCATTTACAACAACTCTTATCAGATGAAGAAATCGAACAAAAGGTAATCCGTATCAAAGGGTGGACGCGAGAAAACCTCTCGGTGACGGATACCCATACTAATTTGCAATATCGATTCGGGGTTCCAGGTCCCCATGTGACCAAAGAGGAATGGCACGAAGTGCTCCAAGCGGTCGAAAACCACATAGAAGAAGGCGATTATTTGGTGGCCAGCGGAAAGCTACCACTTGGAATTCCAACTAATTTCTATGTTCTGGTCTCGGAAATCGTAAAAAAGAAAAAAGGACGTTTTGTACTCGATACATCGGGAGAAGCACTATTACCAAGTAAGAAAGCGGATATTTTCTTGATAAAACCCAATTTGGCCGAATTCAGCATATTATGCGACGTAACATCCATATCCGTTTTGGAGTTGGAGGATTTGACCCAAAAATTTTTAAAAAATCACTCTGTTGAAATACTGGTAGTTTCATTGGGTGCCAAAGGTGCTTTATTAGCGACCAAAAATCAAATGGAATTGATTGTCGCGCCGACCGTACATCAAAAAAGCGCCATAGGTGCAGGCGATAGCATGGTCGCTGGTATGGTACTATGTCTTACACAGAACAAATCGTATAGTGAAATGGCTCGGTACGGGGTAGCTTGTGGTACCGCCGCCACCCTATATCCGGGCACACAACTTTGTAAAAAAGAAGATGCTGAAAACCTTTACGATTGGTTGGTGAAAAATAGTGTTAAAAATCTAAAAAAATCGCCTAACTGACCTAGGTCATTTGGAAACATCACGTTACGAACTATTTTAGCCCCATCATCGAGAAAGAAATAGCGCTCTCTTTGAGAATATAATAAACGCATCTTTAAATCGTGAGGATATAAAGAGCCATATGTATAGAAGCGGTCGAAGACACCCTTTATACCATTTGAATCGTGAATGTATCTAGCAATAGGTATTGGTAACGGTCAGTGTAAGCGGTTATTGGGCAACATTGACAGTTTCTTTGGAAACCGGGCCACTTTGGTGACCCGGTTTCTTTAAAATATGGGTATTATAACCACTTACTGGTAACAATGTACGACCTTTGGTTCCCTCTTGCCATTTTACCCTCTCACAACACTCTTTCATTGAGGCGAGCAGTTTTTAGTAACCAAAAACAATATACAATGGCATACTACTTCAGCAAAACAATTGCTAACATTCCCTTTGAAGAAGCGATAGCGAAAACCATCGAAGCCCTAAAAAAAGAAGGCTTTGGTATTCTCACCGAAATCGACCTCAAGACTACCTTTAAAAAGAAGTTGGATGTCAATTTCCCTAATTACAAGATTCTGGGAGCCTGCAGCCCATCATTCGCACACAAAGCATTGCAGGCAGAAAATAAAATTGGTACGATGCTGCCCTGCAACGTTATCGTGAGAGAAAATAACAATGGTACGATAGAAGTGGCCGCCGTAGATCCCATTGCTTCCATGCAAGCAGTACAAAACGAGTCTCTTTCGAATATCGCTACCGAAGTCTCCGAAAAATTAAATCGTGCCGTAAACAGCCTTTGAATATCGGACAAAATGCTGCTGATCAAAATCAGTGCTATGGTCGTTCGCCTTTTGTACATTCGATTAAAACAGCTGTTTTGGATACTAAAAAGGAATTGATTGAAGATTTTGTTCCGATTACCACCGACTTTTCCATTTGGCAACGTTTCTTCACCGTTGCTCCACTAATCGTCGTAGGTACCAAGGAAGAGAAGGGATATGATCTTGCACCTAAACACATGGCCACACCCCTTGGGCAAAGCAACTATTTTGGCTTTGTATGCACCCCGCGACACGCTACATATCACAACATTAAAAGTTCGGGAGAGTTCACCGTGAGTTTTCCTAAGGCAGACCAAGTGGCCTTGGCATCACTAAGTGCCTCACCAAGATGCGAAGATTCGGTAAAATCGGAATACCTTATCAAATCCTTGCCGACCATCAAAGCAACATCGGTCGATGCGTTGTTCATTGCAGCCTCTTATTTGTATCTGGAATGTGAACTATTTAAAATAATAGATGGATTTGATGACTACAGTTTTATCACGGGTACTATAAAAGCCGTGTTTGTACATCCCGATTATGTAAGAGTCTCCGAAAAAGACGAACAGCTTCAGATAATGCAGAATCCGCTCCTTGCCTATATCGCGGAAGGACGATTCGCTACTATTTCAAACACCTATAATTTTCCCTTTCCAAAAGACTTTAAGCGATGAACGACCTTAAAGAAATAGCCGTTGAAGTCCAAGAATTTCTTCAATCACAACAGGAAAGTATTACTAATTTGCTAAAAGAGTTGGTCTCCATCGAAACACCCTCCTACCAAAAAGAAAAACTTCATGAGATTCTTACTCTTTTAAAAGAGAAATTTGAAGGCATGGGCTATTTTGTTTTGCACGTGCCGGGTAAGGAATCGGGAGGCTATCTCTACGTGCGCCCCACAACAAGGAACAAAAGTCTGCCCCTTCAATTAGTAGTGGGCCATTGCGATACGGTCTGGCCCGAGCATACCATTGATAAAATGCCCATATCATGCATTAATAATAAAGCGAAAGGGCCCGGTATTTATGATATGAAAGCGGGACTCACTCAAATCGTCTTTGCATTATTGGCCTTACAAGTACTATCCTTACCAATCGAAGTAACCCCCATAATACTGATCAATTCAGATGAAGAAATTGGGAGTAGGGAATCGACAGATGCCATCAAACGATTGGCAAGAATAGCTTCGCGTGCCTACGTCTTGGAACCCCCTTTGGGGTTAGATGGAAAACTAAAGACCGCAAGAAAAGGATTGGGTCGATTTACCCTGAACATTGAGGGAAAAGCCGCCCACGCAGGGCTTGATCCAGATAAAGGAATAAATGCCATCGTTGAACTTTCCCACCAAGTGCAGCAACTATATGCCATGAACGATTTTGACAAGGGTATTACAGTGAACGTGGGAATGATCGAGGGAGGTATTTCTCCAAACGTGGTTGCCCCTATCAGCAGGGCCATAGTGGACGTTCGGGTCTTGACAGAGGCAGATGGAAAGTACATCACCCAAAAAATACAACAGCTGAAGCCCAAACTACCATATGTTAAACTACATATTGAAGGAAGAATAGGTCGCCCGCCCATGGAAAAAAATACCCGGAACCAAGAACTCTGGAAAATGGCTGAACAAATAGGGAACGATATGGGCATTCAACTGCAGCAGGCAACAGCTGGCGGAGGGTCCGACGCCAATACGACCAGTGTTTTTACAGCTACTTTAGATGGTTTGGGAACTCCAGGAGATGGAGCGCACGCGCCCCATGAATACATCTTATCGAATAAATTGATAGAGCGAACCACCCTTTTAACGCTCCTACTTTTAGCAAAACCCTTAAAAGTAACGTTATGAACCATCAATATATATATGCTTCCTTAACGCGAATTTCCGATTTGGCCAAAAGGGAGTTTGAGGTAAAAAAACTACCCACGAAAAAATGGGCCACCGGCGATTATGTGGTATGCCGAATTATTGACCCTGGTAGCAATACCTTGAGTTTGGAACTATCCAATGGAAGAATGCGGGGGGTCATTGGTGGTGAGCAAGTAGTCGGGGCTTTGGGCGAGCGGTACGCCACTTTGGAAGCCACTGGGACATGGAAAAAAGTTGGCAAAGACCTTAAAATGCATGTTTTGACCGGAGCGGGCCTTATGGGAAAGATGACCTCTAAGTCGGCCTTTATACCCAACATGATCGAAGTTAGCTATACCGGACATGCTTTTCGAAAAAACAATAAATTGACCATGGATTCTTTTGTGCAACCAACAGAGGGTATGCCATTCAATACCCCCGTGGTCCTATTTGTGGGGACTTCCATGTCGGCGGGTAAAACCACCTCGGCCCGTATTGTGACCAATCTTTTTAAATCGGCAGGGTACCATGTTGTAGGAGCAAAGCTTACAGGTGCAGGTCGCCTTAAAGATATACTCGCCATTGAAGATGTAGGAGCAGATGCAGTATTCGATTTCGTAGATGTGGGGCTACCCTCTTCTATCTATCCCAAAGAAGACTATGGCATAAAACTACGCCAATTATTGAACAAAATCTCCCAACAAAATGCAGATATCGCTATCATAGAAATTGGGGCATCGCCTTTGGAACCCTATAACGGTGATGTTGCCATAAATGCGATTCGGGAGCAAATCAAGTGCACCATTTTAGCAGCCTCAGATCCTTATGCAGTATACGGACTCATGAAGGCTTTTGACATAAGACCGGATATCGTAACTGGTATTGCCTCAAACACCCTGGCGGGAAAAGAAATGGTCGAAAAGCTATGCAACGTTAAAGCGATGAATCTAATAGACGCCAAAACCTCTCCAAAATTAAAACAAATTCTATCGGCCGCTACAGGATTCATGTTGTGAGCTAGGTGCTACCCCATTTGTAAAATTATAAAAGAAGTAATTTATTCGAACAAAAAAAGCCTGAACAGATAGGGAATGTCTTCATTCAAATTGATTGTGATAAGAATTATTGTCTTCTCAAACTTGTTTTCATATCTCCCCAAAGTACTATTCTCATAAAGGTCATGATCGATTTTCATCGACCCACTCTTCAGCAAGACAGAAAACAATGTTAATTAAAGGGTTTTCTGACATTTAGGAATAGAATTTGATGGTAAAAATACAGCGGCCAACTTAGGGAAGTTAAACCACGCCTGGGTGTAATAATGAAGAGATGGGATTGAAGTTCGTTAGGTTATCTTTGATTAAAAGGTCTCGGGAATCATTGATTCATTTAGATGAATTGTACAAAGATGTTATTTCCACATGCCCTCTTCTAACCCGTATCGGTTATTGTGAATCCCTGATATACCGTTCCAAAGAATATTTAACAGCATCAAAATGCAAAATTGAAAAAAGAAAGCTTAAAAAATTGTTGAAAGCAACAGGAACCGAGTTGCAAAAACTCAAGAACAGCCCGACAAGTATGTTATAAAAAGATACCAACGGTTTCGTTATTCGTTTCATTTTTTGTGGCATCGGGAAAATTAAATTGACAAAAAATAAACCAGCTTTTCGTACTTTGTGAAAGTCACCGAAAGATTCTTGTTGAAAGCAATATCGAATGAATCATTGCCGCCCATAAAACAGATTGGAGAAATAATAGGCGGGCTTATGCTCTTCAGCATTTATATATTCTGAAAATGCCTTTGGAGACATCAAAGTTTGCTTCTTCACCTCGTGGATAAAATGGGATTGATCAAAGTATCCATCAGGAACAATCAGGTCTATGCCCTTCCCATTTAGCAGCTCATAGGTATGGTACTGAACCCTTGCTATGTTACTGTAAGCCTTTGGTGATATCCCGATATGGTGCTTAAAAAGCTGCTGTAGTCTTCGTTGTGAAAGGTTGATTTTAGAATTGATGATATCCATTGAAGCCTTCCCTTTATAATGCAGGATTTCCTCCAAGGCACACAAAATTCTTTTATCCACCTTAAAGTCTTTTACATATTCCTTTAAAATTCTCACTACCTCTTTTAGTACTGATTCGCTACTTAGGTCAGAATCGACCAATGCTTCGAATCTTCTGCCCAAAAAAAGAGAAAACGCAGAAACAGGTACTTGGCAGTTAGCAAAATCACTGGCTGGAATGCCCAATAAATACGGAATTGCATAGGGCCTTAATTGTATGATCAATGATCTGTTGACCAAGGGCATATTTAAATCGAACGGCGACACAGAGGGTCCAGATAAATAGGATTTGGTTTCAAGAACCGTATTCTTGCTATCAACAATTCGAAAGGTAGCTCCGGAAATGACACTGATGTATGGATATCCCGTGGGAAAAGATTTTACATTAACATCCGTTCCATTCGTTTCCTCGATTATCCAAATGGCCTTGATCAGTACATCGGAGGTACTATCCAATTCAAACGGGACTATTCTCATTTTTTCCGAATAACACTAAATATAAACATAAAAAAGCTTCTTAAGACATTTCGTTTTTTTACAATACTTGTATAATCACAAGCTGTTAATTTGTAATCAAAGCGGATCTTCAAGTAATTTATATGGTAAGCATGGGGCGACCGAGACAAAGAAAAGTAGAAGTCACACTTCCAATAAAGTCCTCATCCACAAACATTATTAAGGCATTTACAGATCCTACCATGCTGAAAAACTGGTGGAATGTTGAAAGGTGTTTGATAGATAAACAACAAGGAGGTGTTTATACGTTGGTATGGGGCATTTTACCTGAAAGATTGCAATATATTTCCTCGGGAATTATCAAAGAATATGATGAAAACCATGTACTCCACATTGAAAATTTCATCTATGTAAGTACCGAAAGACCGGTATTAGGCCCTATGGACCTGCGAATCGTTGTATGGCCCAGAAATACAGGAAGCGAAATTAATCTAGTACAGAGCGGTTATCAGGAAGGCGTGCACTGGGACTGGTATTATCTGGCAGTAAAAGCAGCCTGGCCGAAGATGATAGCGCACCTAAAGAAGTATTTGGAACAATAAAAAATCTAAAAAAAACGAATACAACGCTATGAAGTATACCATTGACACCGAAATTAACAAACCACTCGATATGGTAGTCACCTTATTCAACGATGTGGATAGTTTCCAAAAATGGATGCCCGGAATTGTAAACCATACCATCTTAAAAGGACAATCAAGAAATATGGGTACCCAATCGATCTTTACGTTCAAGATGGGAAGTAAAATATTCGAGATGGAAGAGACTGTGCTCCTAAATAATCAGACGGAGATTGTTTCAAAATTTAGCGCCAACGGTATTCTAAATACGCAACGCACGCTTTTTTCAAAAATTGGGGAAGAAAAGACCCTATACCAGGTAAACGAATCCTTTCAATTGAAGGGTTTTATAAAAATAATAGGTTTTCTGATGCCCGGTTCCTTTAAAAAACAGACCAAACAATTCGTTGACGCCTTTAAAGAATTTGTGGAAAATGAGAATTAAATACTAGATTCGTACTGACAAATACAGCTGACATAGGTAAAACTTCGGGGCAAAGGTTTATCTGACTTCTGCAGTAAAAGACTGTTAAAAATAGTTCGTAAGTAATGATTGGTAGAAATGTGAAAAGAGCAATAGGAACCCTATCGGCCATTTTACTGATGGCCCAATTCATGACCGCGCAAGACTTCTTTAAAAACATCTCCCAGCCTACGTGGATAGGTACCGGGGAATTACTTGGAAGTACAGCTTCGTTCCAGATGAATTGGGTGCCCATTCTTGATGGTCAATTCTATAAACTATCATTTCAACATCAGCGGGACGAATCCGAGGAATTGATATTCAAATCCATGGGGGTGTACCAACCAAAAAATGATGGAACCTTTTCTGGTACCTGGTTCGACTCACGGGGTCTCACATTTCCGCTGAAAGGAAATTTCTCTGACAATACACTTACGGTTTTATGGGGAACACGCGAGACAGAAGAAGGAAAAACGGTGTACACTTTTACTGAAATAGGTACCGTTACCGTTACCGACTACGTTCTTAAAGATGGAGAATTTGTAAAATTTGGAAACGCCGATTATGTCTCGGATAATTAAGTGGAAGATTCATTTAAAGTCAAAACCTGAAACGGTTTATGACCATATTATCACGCAAAAAGGAAGGGAAAAGTTTTGGGCAGAATCTGCTCCTGAGGAGAAAGACCATATCGTTTTTACCTTTTCAAACGGAGAAACATATAAAAGCAAGATATTACAAAAAGAGCCTATTACGCACCTTCAAATAGAGTATTTTAATTCTATCGCGGATTTTTATTTAATCAAAGACCAATCTGGAGGTACCGTATTGGAGGTAAGAAATTCCCAAGTACCCGAAGAAGACTATCTAACCAACTATGCGGGCTGGGTATCCTTGCTCTTAACCTTTAAGGCTGCTGTCGATTTTGGTGTTGATCTAAGGAACCACAACACAAAGAGAACTTGGTCCAATGGCTTTGTAGATAATTAGATTATCTTACCAATGACAATCCCATTGGCGGGTTTACTCCAATTTTATACACGATCACAAATTTAATCCGTCCCTAAACTGAACGTCTTTTAGTTTCCTGAGCTTACTTGACTTTCAAAAGTGTCGTCTTAAGTCCTTTTTTTTCAAGGTAGTCGTAAAGTTCTTCGGCCCCACCTACCTTGGCATGATGCAGTAAAGTAAATCCGTGGGGACCCTTTGAAAAAAGAAGCTTGGGGTAGGCTTCCAATACAGGTTTGACCAGTTCTGTTCTCCCCAGCATGGTCAATACAAAAAGATTGGCTCTGGCCCCTTGTTCAATTAGGTAATTGGCAATATCCTTTTTACCCAGATGCCCTGCACCCTCGATAGCCTGTTCATAATCACCATTCCCCCAATCATAACTTGTGTAGATAAGGTTCGGATGTTCTGCGAGTATCTCTTTCACCGTTTGAAGGCTCCGATGCCCCGCCACTACGAAATCCTTCACCAATTGGATCTCATAAGGACTAGGTTCCTGTTGTGATTGTGAATAAATCATCGTAGGAGAAAGGACACCCATAGTGACGGTTCCCGCCATTTTTTTTAAAAATGATTCTCTGTTCATGAGCTATTTTATATATTGAAATTTCATCGTTTCCAGAGTTTGCCCTCCATTACTTTCTTCATTACTTTTTCGCGATAGTTCTTGCTGATGGGAATCGTGAATCCGCTTATTTTCATCTCATGACTTTCAAGGGCCTGGACCTTGTCGACAGCAACAATATAGGATTTATGTACCCTAATAAAGTTCGCAGAATCAAGGTTTTCCTCCAACTTCTTCAAAGTTAGCAAAGTAGTATACCGCGCTTTGACCGTATGGACCACAACATAGTTTTGGAGTCCTTGAATATAAAGAATATCAAGAAAATAGATCTTCTCATAGGTACCATCACTTTTGATGAAAAAGTGATTCTCCTTTTTTTGAGATGCCTCGTATTCCTCTTTTTCCTTTAACCTAAACTGTTCTTTTGCCTTATTGATGGCCTGCACGAATCTCTTGAAAGTAATGGGTTTTAAAAGATAATTGAGCACATTTAAATCAAAGCTCTCGACGGCGTAGTTGGGATATGCAGTGGTTATGATAACCGGTGGTAGGTTCTTACTTATCTTGAGAAAATCCAGTCCATTCATTTTTGGCATCTGCATATCCAAAAAGACGAGATGAAATCATAATTCTCTTATCCATCCATGCCCATTTTACCCCCCTAGGGGCACAAGAGAACTCAAGCGGTTTCCATTTTGCCAACGGCAACTATTTTCGTAACTTTAAGAGAAGTACACTTCCCCTCATTATAGCCTGTACGAAAACGTTCGAACAGTGAAAAATACGCTATCGTTGATGTTACAATGCATGGTGTATAATGGTCGACCCTAAATTCAAGTCCCATGAATCCATTATTTCTATTCTCCGTTATTTTCCTCCTATTTCTATTAGCCGGTTTGCGTATTATTTTTGAATATAAGAGAGCCCTTAAATTCCGTTTTGGAAAATATGTAAAAACCTTGCAACCCGGGCTGAGATGGATCATTCCGATCGTAGAAACCATTCAAGTGGTCGATATTCGGGTAATTACCATCAATATCGTTTCCCAGGAGGTAATGACCGAGGATAACGTGCCCTGTAGTATTGATGGTGTCGTATTTTTTAAGATCAATGACCCCGAAAAGGCAGTCCTGGAAGTGGAGGAATACGATTTTGCCATTACACAGCTCTCCCAAGCTGCATTACGGGATGTTTGTGGAAAAGTAGAATTGGATACGATTTTGTCAAAGCGGGAAGAGATGGGAAAGAACATCAAAGGCATTGTAGAGACCGAAACCCACCACTGGGGTATCGAGATTATTGATGTGAAAATCAAGGATATCCAATTACCGGAAAACATGAGAAGAATGATGGCCAACCAAGCAGAAGCGGAACGTTCACGTAGGGCCCGTATTATTTTGGCGGAAGCGGAAGACCAAGCCGCAGCCAAGTTGTTGGAAGCAGGCCTACAAATAGACAAATCACCTTCTGCCATCAAGTTGCGACTCTATCAGACACTGTCGAACATCGCGGCCGAAAAGAATTCCACCATTTTATTTCCCTTTCCAGAAGAGGTATTACCCAGAAAACCAAAAAAAACGGATTCATAGTCAGGTACTCCCATTTTTTCGGAAAATAGTCCCCACCTCCTACAAAACCGTGTATTCTTTTTGAGTACTGGGTAATTGTGCAACAAAGACAATAACCACTCCGAGCAAGGTATAAGCAAAATGAAGTATGCCGAATTCAATGCCGAAAAAAAGTTGCATGTTAATCCATAGTATCAAAATCAGCCCCGTGTAATACGAAAACGCCCACGACCAATGCCGGTTTTTATAGGAATTCATCTTTTTCAACCACTTTGTATTCTTTCTGGTAATCAATCCGTAGGAAGTCAAAAGAGGCAAGAACCCAAGAAGGATAACCAGAAATAAGCCCGGTACCAAAAAATTCTTAAAAGGAGACCCCTGTAATTGGTCTAATAGTTCTGGGGGAAATCCGATACTACTACCAGTAGGATCAATGACCAAGCTCAATCCCGCAGGAATGGCCCCTACTGCCAAAAAAACCAATAGAACCACCAAAAGATAACTCGAGACCGTTCTCTTCATACCAATAACAAGGTAGACTCCTCTCCATTCAATTCAAATGACCTACATCACCCCCCTACCCTTTTTTACTTACGTACCATTTGGCGATTTATTCGAAGAAGGGACTGACTCATATCATTTCATACCACCTCCGTTGAACGTACCTTTTTACCTGTGACTAATAGTCCATTTTGAAATAGCCCGGTCGCGATTAAAAAGAACACTATGAAACCTTTAGGCATCAAAGGTAATATCTGTGAAAGTTGTGGGATACCGATGCATCATTTAGCTGATTTTGACACAAATGAAGACGGAACGGTGAACACCGAATTCTGTCATCATTGTTATCAAAAAGGCCAGTTCATCGACCATGGTATCACTTTGGAGCAGAAAATCGAAAAGAACGTTGCTATAGCCGAGAAAATGGGCATGTCGTGGGAAGAAGCCACGCTGTTGGCCCATTCCACTTTGCCCAAGCTTAAAAGATGGAAGGCTTTGAAGCCGGTCGAATAGCCCCTTCATCAACTATTGAGCAGATTAGAGCAATTGTACTTTTTTAATTTTTTTACAGGGTTCCTGTTGAGTTGTAGCGAGGACGTTGAGCACCTACAACTGTATTGGATACCTGAAAAATAAGATGATTGCCTAGACGCTAAGACCATACCCTCAAACTGAAATAATTCAAGAAGTTGGAGAAATACATTTTGCCTGCTATCCCCTAATAATAAGCTACCTCGAGGCAAGCCCACAAGGTATTAAAAGGAAATTCAACATTCAATTTCTACGCAAGCGCAGGAGCATATAAATCTCGATTATCGAGTTAAAAGAAGTCTATGGAATCAACAATAATTCCCTTACGCAGGTCAGCTCTCATTTCTGGATGGGGTCTACTTTTAATGACCTTCTTCGCTGTCTATCCGTATTATTTCATTTTCCCGGATTTAATCATTGCTGACGACGTTGCGACGACAGCAAGCAGTATCGCAGCAAATGGGTTTTTGTTCCGTATCGCTATCTGTTGTTATTTGATTGTTATCGTTTTGGACGTTCTGGTGGCGTGGGGCCTCTACATTTTTTTGAAACCGACCAACACCCACATATCAGTATTGGCAGCATGGTTTCGATTGGTTTATTCTGCCATTTTTGCCGTGGCCCTGGGATACTATTTTGAGGTATTAAGGTTGCTGAGCACCAGCGATTATTTGCTCCCCTTGAACAAAGAGGAACTTTACACACAGTTGATGCTTGCTCTGGAGAGTTTTAACGATATGTGGGCTATCGGATACATATTCTTTGGCTTACATCTTTTTATATTGGGATATTTGGTTTTCAAATCCAGCTACAACCCAAAAATTCTTGGAGTTCTTTTAATGATAGTCGGCCTGAGCTATCTTATTGATTATATGGCCCGATTTCTTTTTCCTGAAAACTCGTTGCCCGTAAGCACCTATTTTGGGTGGGGAGAACTGGTTTTTATGTTGTGGCTGCTGTTTATAGGAGGTAAGATGCAATCCAAAATATAGTTTTTAGCTTTTTGATAATTGTAAATCCTAGCTGGGTACTTTTTTTCACGGATTTCATGGGTATGTCCTATATAAAACAAGTTCAAATGGAGCAAAGTCTGCTCTCTTTAAAATAATGGTGACCGGTTGTTTGGTTATCTCTAGGTTTTCCCTTGCAAAAAACAGCTATTGATATGAAAACAAAGGAGAAATAGGTGTTCAGGTTATCTTACTTGCGAAGAGAGACAGATTAAACTAAGACTAAGAAATGAAATTGTTCAGAGAAAAACGCCACAGGTTAATAAAAGAGCGGAAATTGCAAAAATATCTCCTTTATGCCACTGGTGAAATTACGTTGGTTGTAATTGGAATCCTGATTGCCTTGCAGATCAATAATTGGAACGATAGTCGCATAAAGAAAGGGAATGAATTAAGTTCTTACCAAAATATAAAAGATTGGATAGCTGATGATAGAAAAAATATCCAAGGGAATAGAGAGTACAATGATTACTACATGATCCAATTTGAATATGCGACGAAAATCATTGGAGAAAATGACAGGAGTAAATTAGATACCCTTGGAGTTATTACCGGCAACTTGACCCAATACTCTGATTTTAACAAACAAGGTAATATCTACGAGACCCTGGTCAACAGTGGAGAAATGAAACTGCTCAAAAATGTCCAAATCGTCAACGGGCTTCGTGAGTTGGAAGAAAAATATTTGTACATCAACAGAATGGAAAATATTCATTATGATGTGATCTTACATTATGCAGCTCCTGGTACTAACACCAATCTAAATTTTTCTACGGGCGAAATACAATCGGTTGACGACCTCTACAACTTCCAATTTCAAAACCTCATCGTTTTACTTCTGAAAATTATGCAGGAAAAAGACCAAGCCTATTATTCAGCAATAGATGAAATTGATAAGGTTACACGATTGATTGATGAAGAGCTTGAATCAGAAGGCCAGCAATGATTCCGATCAGCACATGTCATTTCTAACCTGATGAATATCATTGCCTTACAGCTATTTCGATTCTATTTTTGATTGCGTAATAGCAATCTGGTCATGGAACATTTATCCTAATGGATACAAGGATCCTTAGATATGCATGACCATTTTAGGACGATGCAAAAGTCAAATAGATAAATCAAGAACCTATGAAAAAATCAATTTTGATGGGCCTATGGGCCTTGGCCGGCATTTTTGGAGCAACCGCTCAAGAAGTATCCGAAAACTCCGCTCCGACGTTTGAAGTAAAAGTAATCACCAGTGTTGAATCGATAGTACCCTTGGGCTTGGGGCGCTCACGCTTAGTTTCAACCGATATGGCCAGAGATTACAAAGAGTTTTCCTCTGAACAGACCGCAGCCGATAATACGCGCAACAAATCAAAACGAAAAGATATTCGTATAAAAGACTTTGAAGAAACGAAGTTGTTGAACTTTTATAATGTCGGAGGTATCCGTTTCCAGAATATTGCGGCCAATGATGCAGTAATATCATCCAAGCTTACGACCATGTTGGTAGAGGGTTGGGAACTAATCTTTGTAACGAGCGCTGTAGAAAGTGATGCTGGTGAAGATGATGGCAATGGCATCTTCATTACCCGGTATATTTTTAAAAGGCCTATTGAAAAAAGTACCCAATAAATGAAAATTAAAACGGATTATCAAAATCTAAGGAAGTGACAAAGAATGTATATGAAGAATTTCATCACTTATACATCTACAAGCAAAGCAGCAACGGTTGTAGGGACTGCGTTTATCACCTCGCTTTTCATCGTAACCTTGGTTGATGATTTTCTGTTGGCCAATTTTGTGGTACCAGGAGACACAGAGGCATTGGCCAAAGATATTATGATTAAGGGGAAGCTGTTTCTTTTTTCCGTTCTTGGTTATCTAGTGGTACTTGTGCTTGATTCTATTATTGGTCTCGCGCTTTATGTTGTGCTGAAGCCAGCGAATAAGAATCTTGCGTCGCTTACATCAATTCTAAGGCTGCTATACGCCCTTACATTGATAATTGGGGTTAGTGCTCTGGCATTCCAAATTATCGATGCATACAGTTATGCATCTATAAAACTTGTTGGATACCTACTTTTTGCCCTGCACATCCTGGTACTTGGTTATTCAGTGCTCAAGTCAGGATATATTCCAAAAAGTCTTGGTGTATTATTGATGCTTGCCTCGTTTACTTATATCGTATTTTTTGTTGATTTCCATCTTGCTAAATCATTGATGGTAATCATTATGCTAACCATGGCAATAGCGGAACTTTCACTAAGTATCTGGCTAATTGTAAAAAGAAAAGGACTGCCAGCGAATAATCTACGAAAAGAAGTCGCCACAAAACAGTCCCAATCAAGTTTTAAAAGATCAAATAATGGGTAAAATGAAATACAACACTATTGTTATCGGAGGAGGTTTGGCCGGGCTGACCGCTGGAGCCACGCTCTCAAAATTCGGCAAGAAAGTCCTTTTGCTAGAACAGCACTACAAGCCCGGAGGCTGTGCCACCACTTTCAAGCGAGGCGATTTCATTATTGAAGTCGGCCTGCATGAAATGAGCGGTATAGTGAAGAATGGCACAGTACCACAAATATTCGAGATGTTGAACGTGGATCAAGAAGTCGAACTACTGAAAGTACCCGAATTCTATGCTGCCTATTCAAATCGAGGAAAATTCGTATTCCCACATAGCTATGATGCCGCGACAAAGGCACTGATAGACAAATACCCAGAAGATGAAAAAGGCATCAAACGCTTTGTAAAATTGCTGGCAGGAATCCGAAAGGAAGGGGTAGGTCTACCTCGTTCGCCGGTAGTCCGAAAGCTCATTTATCCCCTGATGCCGCTGCTATACCCCAGTCTTGTAGAAGCAAATCGACATACGGTCGGATCCTGGCTTGATAAGTATATTAGCAACGAGAACGCAAAAATCGATCTGGTCGCCCACATCGCGTATTGGGGTGATGACCCGTATACGCTATCCATGTTCTACTATGGCATGCCTTTCTCCGGCTTTATCGAGAATGGGGGGCACTTCATCAAAGGTGGTTCCCAAAAGCTTTCTGACCATCTTGCAGCCTACATCGAAAAGCATGGTGGCACGGTGCTCTTAGGAAAAAAAGCAGAGAAGATCATCACGGAGAATGGTCGGGTGACAGGAGTCACCTTCCGTGATGCCTTCAATGAAGAGCTGGATGCTATCACTATTTCCTGTGACAATGTGGTGGCCAATTGTGCCATTCCCATAGTACCTGACCTGCTAGACGAGCCCTTTGCCAGCACCATGAAAGAAAAGATCGGTGGCAAAAACAATTCATGCTCACTTTTGTGCATGTACCTCGGTTTCAGTAAGGATGTGGAGGAATTCGGAGTGAAACACTACTCTAATGTCATCGAGGGTGATGATGTAAGATCCTTGAAAGACGTTAAGCCCAACCACGAGGGCGATTGGTCGAAACGCAGATTCATTTTTGTCGATTATGGTAAGGTAGATGCCCAACTGGCACCACCCGATAAATCAGAAGGAGTGATATGTACGGTCGACTATCTTCAAGACTGGGAAGGCCTGAACGAAGAAGCCTACAAGGCGAAGAAGGAAGAAGTGGCCCGAATCTTATTGGAGCGACTTGATAAACAATTCCCTGGAATACAGGAGTGCATCGAGTACTACGAAGTGTCTACCTCTAAAACGATTAAGCGATACACCTCTAATCCGAGCGGATCGGTCTATGGTTATGCCCAGACCAAAGAGCAAACAGGTGACAAACGATTCAGGAACAATTTCTTGATCCCCAATCTGTACTTTGCCTCGGCATGGGCCTTTCCGGGTGGAGGATTCGAAGGAAGCATTACGGGAGGATTCTTAGTCGCCTTGCAGATGAATAAAGATAAGATATGGTCAGCAGTTGATGATGAAAAATTCATTGACCAGCGAATCGTCCCATTCGTGGAGCGAAAGGAGATTGATGAAGGAACGCTGGAATTGAGCTTTGAAAGACCCGCCGATTCTTCAGTTCGAAATGGGGAGTATGCCTGTCTTAAGCTCATGGACCCGAAAGTGATCGATTTGGATCTGCCCTATCGCTGGCTTCCCATTGTTTCTTCTGGCGAGGAAGAGGACATACGCTTTCATATCGCACGTGACGGCAGTAGTTTCGCTAAGAGTTGCGAGGTAATCAACAAAGGAGAAGAGGCCATGATATATGGATAATAGGTCTCTTGAGAAACAGAAGCACAATGAGCAAAGTAAAAATCCCTGATACAATGACCGTGGCTGTTCTGAATGCGTATTCAGGCGCTGATGCCATAAGCATAGAGCAACGACCGATACCACGGCCAGGAAAGAACGAAGTGCTGGTCAAAGTAGCCTTCTCCCCGATAAACCCTTCCGATTTGGCCACGATAGAGGGTCACTATGGTTTTAATGACCCTACCCCTATCGTCCCCGGTGGAGAAGGTTCGGGACAAGTCATTGCTGCAGGGCCAGGAATGATGGCAAGTTACTTCCAAGGTAAACAGGTTGCCTGTACAGGTTGGGGCACAGGTGGAGGTGTTTGGTCGCAGTATGTGGTTAAAAGCGTTAAAGGAGGCGTATTGCCTTTGAGAAAGTCCTTGAGCTTGGATCAAGGAGCAATGTCTATCGTAAATCCGCTTACCGCCAGCGCTTTTATAGCCATTGCCAAAGAAGGAGGACATAAAGCCATAGCGATGACAGCTGCGGCAAGCTCATTGGGCCAAATGGTGAACAGACTGGGGCGTAGCGAAGGGATTCAAATCTTAAATGTGGTGCGCAGGGATGGGCAAGTGGATCTACTTAAGACCCAAGGGTCCGAGATTGTCCTGAACAGCAGTGATGCAGGATTTGAGGAAGAACTACGTGTGGCATGTCATCAACATGATACACGTCTCGCATTTGATGCAGTAGCGGGTCCATTGACCGGTCAGCTCTTAAAAGCGATGCCCCCTAACGGCCAAGTCATTGTATTCAGTGCACTATCCCGACAAGCAGTTCAAGCGAGTCCTGGCCTATTGATTTTTGAGAATAAGTCGATTGGCAATTTCTGGCTAGGTCCCTATATCGGCAAGCTGGGTATTTTAAAAACTATGTGCTTGTGGAAACGTGCGCAGCAACAGATATCAGGACACCTAAAAAGTGAGGTTAGAAAAATCTATCCGCTACGCGAAGTGCAAGAAGCCATCCGTGATTATCGAAGTCTAATGACCGGAGGAAAAATCTTGTTGCGAATGTCTTGAAACGGGCATATTAGATTGGTCTTTGGCCCTAGACACTTACAGTACTAACGATAACAAAGAAGCATGAAGGGTGCAATTTTTTTCTCGAGTAGACACGGTAGCACCGAGCAATATGCCCAGTGGATAAGCGAAGCGACCGGTTTGCCCATGTTCGATGTGAATGATGCCAACACCGACCTAAAGGAGTACGACTTTTTAATTCTAGGTAGTGCGTTGATATTTTTTAGGTTGCTATTTAGAAAATGGGTGAAAACAAATTTGGAAGACCTAAAGGGCCGATCAAAAATTCTGTTTTCGGTTTCCGGTGCCGGTGCCAGTGATAAACTCAACAGATGGGTGGCGGCTTCCCTACCAACAAGCCTTTTGTCGAATATGGAGCATGTTGCCCTTCGCGGCCGATTGGATCATTCAAAACTCAGCTGGGGACTTCGCCAAATCATGTGGATAGGATCTCTTTTCAACCCCGACCCCCAAGCCAGTAAAGAGGAACGCTATGGGTTTGACTACATGGACAAGGCTAGCATTGAACCCATCCTTACATGGGTCGAGAAGTATCGATCGAAGGAGGCTTCCGCCTAGGTATGGCATCCAAACCGATGCTATGGATATTCTTTACGGATGAATGGGCTTGAGCCTATTTTTATAACATTTAAAACCATCATCATGAATACTTCCCATCCGAATGTCATTGTTCTTACCAAATTTGATCCAGCCAACATCGCAGCAGCCAAGGATATCTTAGCTGAAGATGCTATTTTTCATTTTTATAATTCTGAGCTTCCCGATGTCCAAGGGGACTATGTAGGTCCAAAGGGTTTTGAAACCTTCTTTAAAAAAATGGCGCAAAATACAGATGGCACCTTTAAGGTAAATCCTATATCCATTAATCCGATGGGTGATGAATTAGTAGTTACCCATGTGAAGGATACGATGACCTTAAAAGGCAAGCAAATGGAAATTGATGCCGTGGTGGTATGGCGAATCGTTGAGGGCAAAATTAAAGAGGCCTGGGACATCCCTGCTATACATACCCCCAAGGTAAAAGAATCGTAGCTAACGGTAACTATCGACCAATTCTCCTAAAATACCTTAAAATGATATCGCTATGTTGATTCATGTCATTGTCAGAACTGTTATCAACATCTAATTTTAGTATTGATTCAAGACGCGATATAAGAATCAACTAGTAGTTAAGCGTGCATATAAATTATTTAGCACCGCCTTTAAACTATGCAGGAATGGTAGCTGAAAAACACTATTTGATGAGAAGCGGCTGGTTACGTGCCACCGTACTAGGGGCCAATGATGGCATCCTGTCGATGGCAAGTTTGTTGATCGGGGTAGCCGTAGCTTCGGATATTAGGGAACCGATCATTCTTGCCGGAATTGCGGGACTCGTAGCTGGGGCACTGTCCATGGCTGCTGGGGAATATGTTTCGGTAAGCTCTCAAAGGGATATCGAAAAATCGGATCTTCAAACGGAAATCCAAGAACTTAAGGAAACCCCCGAAGAAGAGTTGGAGGAATTAGCGAACATCTACGAAAAAAGGGGGCTTGATAGGGAGTTATCGCTCCAGGTAGCCAAACAACTAACAGAACACGACGCCTTGGAAGCCCATGCTAGGGACGAATTAGGAATCAATGAAATTACCAAGGCACAACCGCTCAAAGCGGCTTTAGCCTCTGGGGCCGCTTTTATTTTTGGCGGAGCGTTGCCCTTAGTTACGGCGTTGTTCGCCCCTTTAGATCAAATGATCTATCTACAGTACCTGTTTGCCTTGGTATTCTTGATACTCCTCGGTGCAGTCGCGGCACGAGCCGGTGGCTCTAGCATTTCTAAAGCAGTTGGGAGAATTGCCTTTTGGGGTACCATCGCTATGGGCACCACCGCATTGATCGGCTACCTGTTTGAAGTGAACTTAGCATGATAATTCGGAAAGAGGTGCATAAAAAATAATTGATGAACTCCTAAACAGTTTTAAAAAAGGAAGAGGACATATAGTAGCATATCATCGGAATAAATGGACTTGATCGAACTATGATTACTTAAAATCGATACAGGTAATCTCAGGGCGCATGCCCAACCTTCCAGGAAAACCCAACCATCCCAATCCACGGTTCACATAGAGGTATTGACTACCTTGGGAATAGAGCCCGGCCCAATGTTCATATTTGTATTTGATAGGACTCCACTTGCTATTTTTTAAGTGGATCCCCGCCTGCATGCCATGGGTGTGGCCCGATAAAGTGAGGCTGATGTCGGTATTTTTCACCACTTCTTCGCTCCAATGGGAAGGGTCATGAGAAAGCAATATTTTGAACGGAATACTATCAACCGCTTTTAGGGTCTTTTGCAAATCCCCGTATTGTTTAAAAGGTGGGCTTCCCCAATTTTCCACCCCTAGGATGGCGATCTGTTCGCCATTGATGGCAACAACCTCAGCTTCATTAAGCAACAATTTAAACCCGATGTCTTCATGAAATTTCTTGATTCCTTCAAAATTCTCCAATTTGGCCTCTGGAGATTCCCACTCACTATAGTCGCCATAGTCATGATTTCCCAATACTGAAAATTTGCCCTTTTTGGCCTCCAATTTGTTAAAGGTCGATTTCCAGCCCCGCAATTCCCATTCAAAATTATTGACAAGGTCCCCCGTAAAAAGAATAAAATCCGGTTTCAAATGATTGATTAGGTTAACGGCCCTATCAAAAACATGATATTTATGGTTAAAGCTCCCCAAATGGGTATCGGATATGTGCACGACACGGACTCCTTCAAAACCCTTAGGAAGGCTATCGAATTGAATTTTTAGAGAGTGCACCTTAAATCGATAGCGTGCCTTGAAAATAGCGTAAACAATCATGAAGAACGGTAAAAATCCAGAAAACAGCCCTACCAAGGGCACGATGACAATCGATTCTTCCGAAGAAAAAACATAGTTGGAAAAACGAAGAACAGTGATAACTAAGATGAAGATCAATTTGGGAATAAAAGAAGAAATGGCAAGCCCGTACAAAGAGGAGACAAGTAGTTGTCTTCGTATGTGGGATATACTATCAAGGCGAATCTTTAGTACTAAAATAGCACCTATGAGACCTATGGTAAAAAACCAGAAGGCGATGGTAATTGCTGTCTTTAAATAAGCGGAAGTCAGTAGTTTGGTAATCGATTGAAGCCAATAAAAGGCGATGATATCTACAAGAAGAATGGCAAATGCCAATAAAAAAATGGTGAAAAATGAGTACTGTCTCATTGGCCCATATGGTTAAGCTCCATATCAAGAGATATCATTTTTGCAGATTCGACCAACATTTTCATATCATTTAGTCCTATATGCGCCGAATAGACGTTTCTTTCGGCATTGAGCTTTTTTACCTTTTCATAGAGCACTTCTGGATCTGTCCGGGTCATTTTTGCAACAGTATCAAAACCAGCTTCATAGAGCACGTAGGCAAAGGTGTGGTTGACCCATCTGATACGCGAAAGGTCGGTCAATTTGGCAAGCCTGACCAGGTCTTTTTCGTTCACCCCTGTTTCTTTAGAGAGCTGTGCCCGGCTTTTCACGGTTTTTATCCGATCAAACAGGTGTCGTGTATTTTTGATTCCCACCTTTCCTAATTTGTTGATTACCGTTTCCGAGGTTTCCGGAAAATCCTTTATCCTTCTCGGTTTGGTCAAATACCCCTTAACCATTCTCCGAAGTACGACCAGATACGGTTCAGGGATACCACTTTGTCTGGAAAATTTCTGTAATAGGTCTTTGTCTTTCAATGCCTTCAATAAGGTACCAAGGTTTTTGACACCTTGTTTTTTTATAGCTTCTGTGTTTTCATCGATGTTATCCAATAAAATCTTCCAACTCGGTATTAAACGGGTCGATTTTAGGAGGTGTTTGTAATCATCGATACTATAACTTTCTAAATCGATATGGTATCCCATAACCTTTAAATTAGGTTTCGGTTCCTGCAATCTTTGATATCAGATCAAACTAAAACCAACTTGTAATTTCTGGCTCTCTTGTTTTTAAACCTCGGCAAACAAAACCATGTAGTTGTGTCCGGCTTCCTTTGCACACTTCGGGCAATAGGCATAGTGAATAAAATAGTTCTTGGCCTTTTTTCCCTGTTTTTCCAAATCAATATCCATTTGTTTCATGAATTTTGGGGCAGCATTGAAGGGACCATCGAACACTTTCCCTATAAAGGTTCCAGTGAGTAAGGCGTTCTCCGCACTTGGTACCGTATCGGTGACTGACAAATACATTTCCGATTTGAAGGCACTCGGATCCATAAACAGCAGTAATATGTCTTCCCTATTTTCAGAGAGCGCCTTTGCATCTTCGGCTAAGGTCATCATTTTGGTTACCTTGTTCCCTATCATTGGTGGCAAAGGGATATGAAAGAAGGTGGGTACCGAAGCTTTGATGAACTTCTTTTGACTCCATTCAAAGGTTTTTCCATTCCATTTTTCGGGATGAAACACTGGGCAACATTCTTCCTTTGCTTGTTTTACCTTCTCTTTTATTACTTCCATCATTTTCGTATTAAGAACTTCATTCTCCTTAATGGTCAGCCCATGATTTTATTATAAGTCGCCGAAGCTATTTTCTCTGAAGGTCCATTTCCCTTTTAAGGATATTTCGGAATCGGGTCGCACTGATGTAATGGTCTTCCAATAATCTTCCATCATGTAACAGGTTGAACACCCCAAAGCCAGAGGGCGCATTTCTGGCCTCCTGCGCTGTTTTCAGTTTGGTGATTTTTAAATCAATGTTATGATCCATCGCCTCATTCAAAAGTGCTTCGACCGATTTTTCGTGCCAAGGACATTGGTCGGCATAGAGCACATGCCAGCCTTGGTATTTTTTTTGTTGCAGTGTCCAGTTCAAAAGTCGCGGATTACCAACCGCGGTATCCCATTTTTTTAGATAACAGCTCGAAACGCCCTCTTTGACCTACCTGAACAAAACCATTTTTTTCAAAGATTTCCTTTTTGGCAATCCAAGCACCTTTGCTGGTCATCACACATAGACCGGCCATGTTTCTTGCTTTAGCCTCTTTTTCGGCGTCGGCTATCAATAGAGATCCATACCCTTGGTTCCGATCCTTTTTCGAATACACGTACATGCAGTGAATAAACATAAAGTTATCGGCATCAACGGGCCGCCATGCAAATGCGGCGGGCACGTATTCTATAAACCCGATCATTTTACCCTTAGCGTTCTTAAGGATTTTCATTCGAAGTCCCTCTTCATGGCGTTTCTTGAACCATTTTCGTTTGTTCTCGAATCCCGGATTGGTAACATCCTTGACGCAAAACAGGGTCTCTTGCTTTGCATTTTTGGGTGTAATCTCGGTAATACCAAGCTGATTCATAGCACTACTTTTTTCTTTGATTTTCTAAATTTCTTCCTGTATTCCTTATCCATTTTTTCGGTGGTATATTGTACTATAAGGCGACCACATTGGTCTTTCCATAGCAAAAGGAAATCTTCAACTTTATTTGGATATTTTTTCCATAACCCACGTAACAATGTACCGATTCCTTTCTGAACGTATTCCGATTCATCCTGCATTAAGGGCTCAATAATGGGCAGTGCCGTCTTTGGTTCCAAACCTTCCTTCAGCAATTCTACCAATGTTACCGGTACGGCCCTTCTTTTCCACTCAGAATCCGAGGTGTTCCATTCTTTTAGCTTTTTAGAAGGGATTACCTCATCTATTAAGAAGGTTGAGAGCACCAACATACATAACACATCCGTAGTGGCCCAATTTGATATTCCCATTTCAAACCACTCGCCTATCCTATCAAATGTTTCAGGGGTATAACTTTCCCTTTCGGACTGCATAAAAACAATAGCTAACGATTCTTCTTCATATTTTCCTGTCTGCATTAGTCTATCTCCCAAATCCAAGTATTTTTCAAGGGACATTTCCTTCTTCCAGTTTTTTATCCATAAATCCTGCTGTTCCTCAAAAACCTTTTTTTCAATTCCATAGCCATCAAATCCACCTTTGAAATATCTGGAATATTTTTTTACGATTTCAGGGTCTGAATTTTCTATAAAGAAATTCCGAATCTCTTTTAGTTTTTTCTCAATCATATTTCCCCTAGTTTATTAATTGTATTATCGTTTTGCTTTTTAATTCTTTGGCACCCCCATTGATTATAAGCGATTCCTACCATTCAATTTTTGAGTAGTTCTTTACGATAACTGATTTTTTTATTTGGAAAGTCCCAAATTTCGAGGGCCGGGGAATCTATCACATAACCATTTTCCTCTAAATAGCCGTTGAAGGCCGGATATACCTTCATAATTCCTATTAATATGGAAGGCGTTCCCTTATAAGGAAATTCTGCTGTGAGATAGGTGCTCTTGGGATACTTCCGTATCTCGAAATCGTTTTTCAAAACGTCTATCTTTTCAAAATCCGATTCCAAAATACAGCCTACATCTGCCCGTAATACCTCTTTTTCGGTGGTTTTGGGGTTATCGTAGTAGACCCCAAAACCTTTGGTGGTCTCAATTTGGTACTCAATTAACAACTTTTGATAGACCCTATCCGAAACTTCCCCGCTTTGACCATAATCACCGGTCATTTTTTCATAGACCAAGGTTTCACCACCTACTTCCCTGATTTCGGGACTAATGCTGCTAAAACCTCCATAATAGGCATAAATACCAATGAAAGCGACCAACAACGAACCGATGACCGCTAGTACTGTTTTTAAAGTCTTCATTGTCTATGGTATTTTTTTAACTAGGTTATGAAAAATCAATTGATAAGCATACCGCCATCTACCACATGCATACGACCAGTTACGTATTTACTGGCATCGGAAGCAAGGAACAAAGCGGTGTCAGCAATTTCGGCAGATGTTGCATAGCGGCCGAAAGGTACCAAAGCTTCGAATCCTTGTTGCGCTTCATTCGGATTATTAGGAGAGATATCGGCTTCCAACCTACGCATCATCTCATTATCGACCGGACCTGGATGTATCGTATTTACACGAATTTTTCTATCTGCAAATTCCAGAGCGAGGGTCCGCATGATACCAATAACCGCATGTTTACTGGCCACATAAGGGCTTAATCCCTTAAATCCTTTGAGTCCCGCTACTGAGGAGGTAATCATGACACTACCGCCCTCAGTCATTTGGGGGATAACATGTTTACAGCCCAACCAGACCCCTTTTAGGTTTATCGCGATAATTTTGTCGAACAACTCATCGGGGTATTCCGTGACAGGCCTTGAAACGCCTTCGATTCCGGCATTATTGAAGAAAATATCGATTTTATTATGTACCTGTAGCGTTTGCTTCACGTACTTTTCAACGTCTTCAACATTCGAAACATCTGCCACACAATAGGATATATTTGGATGGGCTACCTTGGCAATTCCTTTTTCCAAAGCTTCTTTGTTATAGTCAACAATGACTACTTTGGCACCTTCTTCTAAAAACAATTTGGCGGTCGCCAAACCGATACCACCGGCACCGCCCGTAATGATAGCCACTTTATTTTTTAAACGTTCCATTAGTTATAAGGTTAATTCTCTGACTTCCCGACCTTAGTCTTTGACATGTACCGGGGTTAAACCTTTTGACAATCGATCGACTTGCCAAACCTTTGCTAAAAGCCGCAACTTCTTCGAGTACAGAAATCATTTGTTATTGCGCTCCCGACATGATTCCGATATTGCCAAAATCGAGATAAACAACAAGAGGGCACGTATGTTATCTCGTTTTTGGAATCTGGATAAAAGTAGGGAAGTAGCATCTTTTTCAAAATGATATAGGTCAGTAGCACACCCTTATTTTATGGTTCCTAGTCACTATCCAGCAAGCATATCTGATTCGTATAAACATACACTTCAAATCTTTGGGAAGACGTTCACCAGTGTCCTCTATTTCGACAAGGGAACTATGTTTTCAATGAAGATCATAAGGGTTTCCAACTTCCAATACCCGACCCACCTCAACCTCATTGGCATCTACCAAAGACAGGAATCTTCGCATCCCCACAAAAAGCTGCAAAAACCAATCACAAGATTATCATAGATATGCCAAAAGACATTTTTACATTTCTTGTGATCTTTGTTTTGCTATAACACTATTTCAGCCAGTTCGTTTTGTGGTACTTCTATTGCTTCTTGATGTATTCTTATTGCTTCTGCCTCTATTGGCATTATTTTCTTCATGGTACTGGCGTATGTTATCTTCCCGATACCCTTTTACACGCTCGTATCTTGAACGCCTCAGGTCCAAATGGCGGTAACGAGTGGGTAAAACTTTACGGCGTACCCAAATGCCCCCGTCCAAGTAAAGATAGGTGCGGGCCGAGAGATCATAATAAAAACGATATTCAGGAAAATAAACATAGCGCACGACCTCTACTCGGTTCGGATAGAACCATGGTGGTGGCGGTTCCCTGACTTCAGTGGTCAAAACCATCGGGCCACAGCTTGCCAATATCAAAAGAACGACTACAGTGAGAAACAGCAACAGCGACTTAATCGTTTCCTTGACAGCTACCATATCTAAAATTTGAAAACAAAATAAGCGCACAAACCTTAGGTTCGAAATGACCTAGATCATTCGAGTCCTGAATTCAAAAAATAGTCGGACTTTCCGCTATTACATATCGCTCTTTGGAGCCACAATTACCTCAAAAGGAATACGGAAATACCCCTTAGAACCCTTTGCTTATCAACGACACAGGTCTAAATATAGAAAAGTAGGTTTCGTTGCGAATGATTAAGATCATTTTGAAACCGAACCCTATCAAATAGCTTTGGTATATCAACAGCAATGGCTGTTGGATATAAAAAGAATTGAATTATAAAAATGATAACGATAATACGGGATTATTCGAAAAGTTATAACGACCTCAACAAGGCCATGAAAAAGTTGGAAGCAAACATACCGGCAAGCATGAAAGGGTTTACCGATTTGCATAAAGCCAGCATCGCCAAAGGTGCACTTTCTACCAAGACCAAAGAATTAATCTCATTGGGCATCGCCATTACGGTGCGTTGTGATGGCTGCATCGCCTATCACGTTCACGATTCATTACAGGCCGGAGCCAAAGCCGAAGAAATATTAGAGACCATAGGCGTGGCCATTCTAATGGGCGGGGGACCGTCGGTCGTTTATGGCTGTGAGGCTATGGAGGCATTGAATCAATTTGTGGTGTTAGAAAACTAAACCACTTTGCATTCAAAATACATAGGTTTTGAGAAAAGAACGGAATTCTTTTTGAACATCGCACCAAAGTAGCAGCGGACCGTTGGCAGTAAACGGCTTTGTGCCCCATTATAACTACCAACAATGATGTCTCGCTGCCTACCTGTTGAAAATTTGTAGTCCCGACCATTCGGAGAAGTCTTGCGCTAAAGTGTATAGTTTCAACTAAAGATTATGACCAATGAAACAGCCGTTGGATAAAAATAAACGTACTCAACCTTCGAAAAAAACAGAAGAAAAACCGCCCCCTGGCGGTCGGGGCATCTCATGGTTCTATATCTTGCTATTTTCCTTTTTTTTGTTTTTTTATGTTCTTTCCAATCCGATATCCGGCGCCAAGGAAATTGGCTGGTCTACCCTGCAAGATTCTCTTTTGGCAAATCGCCAAGTATCAAAAATTGTGGTTGTCAACAAAGAACTGGCGGAAATCTATGTCAAAAAAAACGGTGCCACCGGTTCGGAGCCAACGGAGGATACCAAAAGCTTGTTGAAACTATCCGATGGGCCTAAATTCGTCATCAGCATTGGTTCTGTGGAAACTTTTGAGGACAAACTACAAAAAGCGCAGGCAGATTTTTCTCCAGAAGACCGAATTGACGTGCGTTATGAAAAACGCACCAGTTGGATCAATATATTCTCATGGCTATTGCCCTTCGCCATCATCATCTTCTTTTGGATGTATATGCTTCGTAGAATGGGCGGTGGCGGTACCAGGGGAAATCCATTGTTCAATTTTGGGAAATCTACTCCAAAAATTTCGGAAAAAGGCACCAAAAGCTCAGCTACTTTTAAAGATGTGGCAGGGCTAAAAGAGGCCAAGATAGAAGTAATGGAAGTGGTCGATTTTCTGAAAAACCCTGAAACTTATACCAAACTAGGTGCTAAAATACCTAAGGGCGTCATGCTCGTAGGCCCTCCCGGAACGGGTAAAACCCTTATGGCCAAAGCAGTGGCGGGCGAAGCGGGTGTTCCTTTCTTCTCTATGTCGGGATCGGAGTTCGTAGAAATGTTCGTAGGTGTAGGTGCCTCTCGTGTACGCGACCTGTTCAAGCGCGCCAAGGAAAAAGCACCTAGCATCATTTTTATAGACGAAATCGATGCCGTGGGACGTTCCCGTGGTAAGATCAACGCCTTTCAGGCCAACGATGAACGCGAAAGTACACTAAACCAACTCCTCACGGAACTTGACGGCTTTGGTCCCAATACGGGCGTTATTGTTCTTGCCGCAACCAATCGGCCCGATGTATTGGACAAGGCCCTGCTAAGACCAGGTAGGTTCGACCGCCACATTTACCTTGAACTTCCTACCAAAGAAGAGCGTCAGGAGATTTTTGGTGTACACCTGCGCCCCCTAAAACTTGCAAAAAATGTGGATGTGGGACTATTGGCCAAACTAAGTCCCGGATTTTCAGGAGCTGACATTGCCAATATTTGTAATGAGGCCGCCCTGATCGCTGCCCGCAAGAAAAAAGAGGAAGTAGCGCAAATAGATTTCATGGAAGCCCGTGATCGTATTATTGGCGGCATGGAACGTAAGAGCAAGATTATTTCTCCGAAAGAAAAGGAAATCGTTGCCCACCACGAAGCTGGGCATGCCGTAGTCAGTTGGTATCTAAAAAATGTGGATGCATTGGTCAAAGTATCGATAATTCCCCGGGGGAAATCACTGGGTGCGGCTTGGTATTTACCCGAGGAAAGGCAGATAGTCACTAAGGCGCAATTCATAGACCAGATTTGTGCTGCCCTAGGGGGGCGTGCAGCCGAGGAAATCATCTTTGACGAAATATCCTCAGGAGCATTGGATGATCTGGAAAAAGTAACAAAACAAGCCTATACCATGGTGGCTTATTACGGATTGGACGAGGAAATCGGTCCCCTCAGCTATTACGATTCCACTGGCCAAAACGAGCGTATGTTCGGCAAGCCCTACAGTGAAAAAATGGCCGAAATAATCGATAAAGAAGTACGGGAACTAGTGACCATGGCCTATGAACGTACCAAGCATCTACTAATAGAACATAAGGCGCAATTAGAAGAACTGGCGCAGCTACTCCTAAAAAAAGAAGTAGTGGAAAAAGAAGATCTTGAACACATTCTGGGAAAAAGGGAAATGAAACAGCTTACGGGAAACAAGGAATGATGCACTTTTTTTCAGCGCTTTTCGATCAGACTCAAGACGAGTTCAATCAGGACAAAGGTTCCCTCTTCTTAGGCACTGGGATGTGGCTCAAAAAAACAGATATACCTTCGGCAAGTTCGATGACCGCTAAAAAAGTACCTTGAGAATGATTTATGAATCCCTAAAATAATCTGGACTGACCTGTGTCATTGCAAATCACTTACCATACCTCTAATTTGGACTGCAATTTAGTATTCACTTAAAAAAACCAGGAATTATGACAAACGATAGCGGAAATGTTTTGTTGGCACTGCTAACAGGTGCAGCCATTGGGGCCGGCATCGGAATCTTGTATGCCCCTGACGAGGGTAAGGAGACCCGTAGAAAAATCAAACGCAAAGTAGAAGACACCAGCCATGACATCTCGGAACGTATTTCACATGCCAAAGAAGAGTTAACGAAGTCGGCCAGTGAACAAAAAAACAAATTCGACCGAAAATTGGACGAAGCCATCTCTACCATGAGCTATAAGGCAGACGAAATCATTGAGTCCTTGGAACGTAAACTGGAAGACCTTAAAAAGAAAAACGCCCAACTTCAAAAATAAGGGAATATGGCTTTTGACGAACTCAAGAAAGACCTCATGGAGGCCGATGCCGATGTGAGGTCTTATCTCGAAAATAGCGAAGAGTACCTGAAACTGAGAATATTCAAAATCTTCATGCATGCGCTTACCGCTAGCGCCCAAGCCCTGCTAGTGGGTGCGGTAGCATTGTTGGCATTGTTCCTTCTATCCATGGCCGTATCGTTTGGTATAGGGCAATGGCTCAACAATACCTTTTATGGGTTTTTGATCGTGGGCGGTTGCTATAGTATTGTCGGGATAATTTGCTATTTGTTAAGAGATCGCTTGAACGGCCCTTTGATACGTCGATTTTCATCCTATTATTTTGATTAGCCATGGCAATGAATACCTACAACAG
Source organism: uncultured Flavobacteriaceae bacterium (assembly GCA_947493175.1). Taxonomy (GTDB): domain Bacteria; phylum Bacteroidota; class Bacteroidia; order Flavobacteriales; family Flavobacteriaceae; genus Pelagihabitans. Next base: position 76,943 of record CANLQD010000010.1, read on the forward strand.
CTTTAACGAGATAGACCAACGCCTGAAGATTTTGAAACTTCAAAGGGAAATATATAAAGAAAGTATCAAGTTCAACCTGCACAATGCCAAGACCAACCTCTACCCTACTCGACATATCGGAAGCCTTGCCGGATTACTACAAAAAATAGCATTGACCCTCGTGATTAAAAAGCTATCAGGTCTCTTTCATAAACGTCTTCCTAGTACGCCCAAGTAAGACATGAAAAACATAAAGACACTGGATAGTATATGCTGCAGTAAAATCGACCTCTTTTAGGTTGCTACATTTTAGTGCTTGTAGCCTAAACCATGTTCCGATTATCTACGGTTCTAAGTTTTGGAAGGGTATGGGGGTAATTTTCTTGTATAAAATATATTAGCTCTTCCCTAATGGCACATCTAAGATTCCAACCGGCGGTGGCGTTCTTAGTGCTAAAAGTGGCCCTAAGTTGCATGGTTCTATTGTCTACGTCCGTAACCAAAAGGTCGGCTACCCTCTTATCCCATAATTGATGTGCTGTCAATACTTCCTTGAACCTATTTCTAAGCTCGGCAACCGGAAAACTATAGTCTACATAGAAAAAAACGGTATTTATAATATCTTTCGAATTAAAGCTCCAATTCGTAAAAGGCTTATCGTTAAAATAGGTAAGAGGCAGCACCAGTCGACGCCAATCCCATGTTTTGACCACCACATAGGTAAGCGTTACATCTTCAATAATACCAAACTCATCTTCGATAACAACTGCATCGTCGATTTTAAAGGGTTGGGTGAAGGCCAGTTGAAAACCCATAACCAAATTGGCAATAGACTTTTGGGCCGCGACGCCCACAATGATTCCCAAAACACCTGCCGATGTCAGAATGGTCTCACCGAGCTTACGGGCTGCCGGAATGTTCCATAAAATCGATGCAACGGCAAGCGTAATAATGACTACAATAGCAACACTTTTTATAAAACGCAATTGGGTCAACACTTTACGATCCTCGGCCTTATTTTCCTCTTTCACCTCAAACTTTTCCTTAATTACCTCTTCCAATGCCCTTAAAACACTAATGAGCAACCAAGCAAAACTTAAAATCAGTATAGCTTCAAAGGTTTTCTGAAAAAAAACTCCCAATCCAAAATAAGATAGCAACGGATATAGCAGTAGAAGTGGCATCAATAGATAAACCGGGCTTTTTAACCTAAGTAGCAGTTGTTCTTTTAAAACGGATGACTTTCGTTTGCTGCTGTACTTTAAAAGTGCGAAAAAAAGCCAGCTTACGAAAAGTCCGACAGTTATAGAAACAGCGGGAAGAATCAAATAGGCCAACCAAGATTTTTGGCCAAAAAGTCTTAAGGTCAGTTCGTCCATGAAATTTTTTAAACCACTCAAAAGTAAGTGACAACTTCCTTGCCTAAAATGACGCAAGTCATGTTAAGATCTTGGTATATCAAATACTTTCGCTACAAAGTAAAGTGCCATGCGAACAGGATTAGTGCTTTCAGGTGGAGGCGTTCGTGGTATTGCCCATATCGGGGTCATTAAGGCTTTGGAAGAACAGGGTATTGATATCACCCATATTGCTGGTACGAGTGCTGGAGCCATTGTTGGGGCTTTGTACGCAGCGGGAATCAAATGGAATGACATTTTGACTTTTTTTAAAAGCATACAATTGTTCAGCATTACCAACTATGCTTCGGGCAAACCTGGTTTTGTAGACCCAGAAAAGTTCTATGATCGCTTCTTGGACTATCTACCGAATGATGATTTCAAGGATTTGGGAAAATCGCTCCATATCACAGCGACCAATGTTCTTGACGGATCGCTCAAGGTTTTTCATGAAGGGCCCTTGATACGTCCTATTTTGGCCTCTTCGGCATTTCCGGGAATCTTCGCCCCGGTTAAAATCGATGAAGCGTATTATGTAGACGGAGGTCTGCTCAATAATTTTCCCTCAGATCTGATCAAAGAAAAGTGTCACCGGATGATCGGGGTATTCACAAATCCTTTTGAAAAAATTGAGGTCGACCAACTTAGACATTCCTATACCGTTCTGGAACGCGCTTTTAAAATTATGATGGCAAAAGAATCTTTCCCGAAATTCAATGATTGCGATCTGGTCATTTGTCCCAAAGGTTTGAGCAATTATAATACCTTCGTCATGAAGGATATGGACACTATCTTCAACTTAGGCTACACCGAAACCATAAAGAACTTGCGTCGTAAGAATCTCTTTGATAACACCTCTGATCAAGTGGCAAACCAACAGACGGTTTAACAGGATGTCGACTATCGTATAAAAAAACAAAAAGCCGCACCCATCTGATGTAAGTCATTACTCATCTTACCCAATACTCCTAGTTTTGTTTTTAAGAACCCAAAGGTTCCAGCAAAGATTTGATTCTATTAAAGGTACAGAAAAAGAAGGGAAACCATACCAAAAACAGGTGCCAGAGCTTCTGAAATTAGCATCGTTACCTGTAGGGTATTCATTTTCCAAAGAGCTAGAAGAGGGCTTGGTTTGGTAGGTGAACAGCTTCCTCGTTGCATTCGGAATGGTAATGTGGTTGGGAGAGGTACCTTGCTAAGGATTTCCGTTCTAAATTTATGTCATGAATTCTTATATCTTTCTTATTGTAGGGATTTTTGGCCTTTGGATCGGCACCGAGTTTACCGTTAGGAATGCACTAAAAATCGCGCGGTATTTAAATATTTCAGAACTGTTCATAGGGCTTACCATACTGGCTTTCGGAACGGATCTTCCAGAATTGGTGGTTGCTATTGACGGTGCTTTTCAGAACTTGGCCGGTACCGATACATCTGGTGTAATCATTGGCAATGCAATTGGCAGTTCTATAGCCCAGATAAGTATAATCATCGGTTTTGTTTCTTTGTTCTATAACGTCACTACCGGTGAGGTACAAACGCGACAGGTTGCGACCGAACTGGTTGGATCGGTCATTCTATTGGCCCTTGTCGCTTTTGATAATGTCATTTCATGGAATGATGGTGCTCTGCTACTGATCGCTTTTCTAATGTACATTTTCACCTTATCGAGCAGGGAAAAGAAAACCAGAACGAATCAGCTTCGAAAGGTGTCCTACAAGGCCATCTTTATGCCTGCATGTTTTTTGTTAGGCGGTCTCGGTATTGTAATTCTAAGCTCACATATTACCATAGAGAACGCTTTGATAATGGTTAATACATGGAACATTCGACAGTCTTTCGTAGGGGCTATCATTATTGGCCTGGGTACTAGCCTGCCGGAACTTGCCATTTCATTAAAAGCCCTTTCCCAAGGGAAAGCCAGTCTTTCAGTGGGCAACATCGTAGGAAGTAATATTTTTGATTTATTAGTGCCTTTGGGGATTGGTTCGCTCATTTCCAAAATACGGGTGAGCAACGCCGTTCTTTGGTTCGATATACCTTCACTCCTACTGATAAGTATCGTTTTTGTATGGTTTTTAACTCAAAAAAAGGGCTTGCAAAAAAGAGAGGGTATTGTACTGATCGTTCTCTACATTACCTATAGCCTTTTTAAATTTATTATCAGTTGAGAAAGAAGCATGAATAAACGCCGTGGCTTTCCACTATTGTGAAATAGAAGTAGGCCAGAAACGTATTATATAACTTAGTTGTGCTTATTTGGTATACTAGCATTGCCGATCAACGAGTAATCCCAGATCGCTTGATCGATTGCGCCAACACCAGAGAACCCAAGGCAAATAATACGGTAAGGCCAAATTGCTCTAAAGATAGATGTACTAAGGAAAGGGCTATCGCCATGGGAGGGGTCAGATACACTCCTAAAGTAATGAGCAATGATAGCAAAATAGCACCCCAAATCCATGGGTTTACGGTGACCTCATTCTTAAAGAAAGATTCACTTCGCTTGGGCATATTGAAAACATTGAACAGCTGTGCCAGTACCAAGGTGTAGAACGCCATATTATTAATGATGTCCCAATCCTGTTCTAGCACAAAATTGGCATAGATTACAATACCGAGAACCGAAGTGCTGATCGATAGGCCATAGACCATGGTAGCGTACCAATCGCGACGGGTCATAATAGGTTCTTTCGGGTCTCGTGGCGGCTGTTCCATACTATCTTCCTCTCCTTTTCCAAGTCCCAAGGCCAAAGCTGGGAAGACATCGGTAACCAAATTCAGAAACAATATCTGTAAGGGCAGCAAGGGTGCGGGAAGGTTCATGAGGGCGGCGACCCCCACTGAAAATATCTCGGCAAGATTACACGATAATAGGTACATTACGAACTGACGGATGTTTTGAAAAACCACCCTGCCCTGCCGGATGGCCAATTCGATAGCCGTAAACCTGTCGTTCTTCAAGATAACATCTGCTACTTCACGAGCAGCCTCTGTGCCACGAATACCCATCGCAATTCCGATATCGGCCTTTTTTAGAGCGGGTACATCGTTGATTCCGTCACCGATCATTCCCACGATATTTCCATTTTTTTGATGAAAAGCCACCAAGTCCAATTTCTGTTCGGGGGTTACCCTTGCAAAAACCGAAGCATTGAGCAGGCGTGTATTTTCCTTTCCATCACTATTTTGGATATATGTAAGTTCTTTGCCCTCAACTACTTTTTTGGCCGGCGCATCGGACGCTAACAGACCAACTTCTTCCGCGATTTTTTGCGCGGTCTTAGGATGATCTCCAGTGGCCATGACCACTTTAATACCCGATTTTCTGTAGAGGTCTATGGTTGCCCTAACATCTTCCCGTGCGGGATCGGCGAATCCCATGACCCCTAGAAAAACAAGTTGTTTTGCTAGGTCTTCCTTTTTTGGAACGTTTTTCACCTCCCTATAGGCAAACGCCAATGTTCGCAGGCCTTTGGAAGCCAATGAATCTACTTTTTCATGCCATACCGACTTGTTCCCAAAACTTTTGATATTCCCATCCTCCAAAATGAAATCACAGATTTCCACTAGTGTTTCAAACGCTCCTTTCACATATACATAAAAATCATCTTCGTTTTGGTGCAAAGTGGCCATCAATTTGCGGTTGGCATCAAAGGGAACTTCCAACTTCTTTGGATTCTTTTCTCGGACAGATTTTACACTGTACCCCACGTGAACAGCAAAATCGAGCAAGGCGATTTCGATGGAATCCCCGAAAAAGCTCTCGTCAAAAGGGTTTACATTGTTACAGAGAATCCCCGTTTTCAACATTTCATCAAATGCTTTGTTTCCCTTTAGAAAATCAAAAACCTCGGTATTCTTTTCATACACATTGGTCAAAGAGGCATTGGGTAGCATAATGGCATGCACTTTCATTTGATCTTCTGTCAATGTTCCTGTTTTGTCGGTACAAATGATATTGGTGGCCCCCAAGGTCTGAACGGCCTCCAGTTTTTTAATGATGACGTTTTTCTTTGACAAGCGCAACATCCCTTGTGCCAGGGCGATGGTCGCAACGATGGGCAACCCCTCCGGAATTGCCGCCACCGCCAAGGCCACTCCCGTTTCGATCATTAACAGTAGGTCGTTGCCACGAACGTATCCGGCGACAACGATCAAAAGCACAAATACCAAGGTCAACCCTATCAACCATTTACTCAACTGCTTCAATTTTTTTTCCAATGGCGTGATTTCCTTTTCGGCCTCTATTCCCATTTGTTGGATCTTTCCCAATTGGGTATTCGCACCCGTAGCGGTCACAATGGCCCTACCAGAACCTGTGGTAACCATGGTGCCTTTAAACAACATGTTTCGTTGATCGGGAAGGGATATGTTGGCACTTAAATTATCGGTGGTCTTGGCTATGGGAAGGCTCTCCCCAGTCAGGGCAGATTCTTTTACCATCAAGTTTTCTTGAGAGACTAAACGCGCATCTGCAGCGACCACATCACCTGACTGTAAAACCATGATATCTCCAGGTACCAGTTCGGACGCTTTTATTTTTTGGATCTTTCCCGAACGTATGGTTCGGATGGTCGCTTGGCCAATTTTTCGCAATGCTTCAAGGGAACGAATGGCCTGAAGTTCCATAAAAAATCCAATGGCAACAGAAATTAGTATGACTACCAGAATGGCTACTCCTTCGAGCCAATCACTAAAAAGAAAGGCCAAAGTTGCTGCAATGACCAATATATAGATGATGGGATCGAATAACTGATCGGTAAGGATTCGCCAGCGTGACTTTGGTTTATCTTTCGGAATCTGGTTCTGGCCGTATCTTTCGGTGTGCTTTTGCACATCGGCCTTCCTCAATCCTTGGTTCACATCGCTGTTTAGCCGTACCGCGACTTCCTGGGCGGTGTATACGAATGGGTTTTTAATCATGGAAGCATACAGTTAACAAGAGGTAAACTACCTCAAGGCCTTCGTCCGCCATAATGGCTAGATGAAGGAGGGCAAGCGTCGGGGCATTTAAATCTCGATTATTGCGTAAAATACGGTCGTAGTTTCGGCTATGCCCGTACCTCTTTTTTGGCTTATTTTGAACTAAGACTTGATATAAAATCAAGTTTGGCAGACTAAAATATTATTCAAATCCGATTTGAAAATACAATCCAGGGCACATATGCGAAATGACTTGCATCAGTACCGTAACTTTTTGTGATATTCCTTTAACACAAACCTGGTAAAAGGCATTATCCCAAGGGCTTACCCTAGCCGCTAATTTTAGGTTACAACCAACCACTTTGCATACAATGCCAAAGCAGCTTTTCGGAATAGGGCTTCACTAATTAAAATTAAATACACTATTTTTAAATTGTTCGATTACAGGAAGGTGAATCTTGCCTGCAGACGCTACGTAAAAAATGAGCGTTTTCACGGAAGTAGTTCCCAGTAAACAGAAAAGAACGAACCAGCGTTTGCGCAATGATGGAATTAACGACGGAGATCAAAGGGTATATCGACAAAAGCGTTTTATGCTGGTTGGCCACCGTATCTGCGGAAGGCATTCCGAATGTTTCGCCAAAAGAAATATTCAATTACGATGGTTTTGATAATATCATAGTTGCCAACATTGCTTCTCCACAGACTGTTCGGAACATTAAGCACAACCAAAATGTATGTATAAGTTTTATCGATATTTTGGTGCAAAAAGGATATCAAATTAAACGGAAGGCCGTAATCGTTAAAAAAATGGACCAAGAATATCCGGCTATGGAAAAGATATTGACCGACATGACTGGCGGAAACTTCCCGTTTGGAACCATCACAAAAATTAGGGCCGAACAGATAAGACCCATCATAGCCCCGCGGTATCAGCTGTATCCTGAAACGACCGAAACGGAACAAATTGAAAGTGCCAAAAAGGCCTATGGTCTCTAAATCGAGTATACCGTTTCTTTTTTATTTTGCATATCTCGATTGATCCCTTGTTGGTTGAAAATCAATATAGGCACCGATACCTCTAATTGCATCCCTTCCACTACATCTTTATGAAATAGTTTATCGTAAAAACGGGGATGCTCCCTCTCCATCATAACCAACATCTCTGCCTGTTCTTGCCTGACACATTTTCGCAATCCTGATTCTACATCCTCAGCTTCAACCAAGCTGAATACCAGTTCGGGATACGCTATTCTCTGCCGCACTTCCCGCTCGAACCATTGCATACGCATCTTTGTATCCAACTCTTTTTTTAAAGGCACATGCACCACTTTGATCAAGGCGTTATAGGGTTTGGCTACAGTTACCAAATCGTGTATCGCAAGAACATCCGCTGCCTCAAAATCTGTAGCATATACCAGTGTAGACAATCCGTGGTAATAACTTTCATTGGGCAATACCAAAATCGGAACCGAAAGTCTGTCTAAAAGCTCGTTGGCAATATTCCCGGCGAATATACCACGTAGGGTATAATTGTCTTTCATGCCTACAATGACCAAATCGGCTTCTAGGCGTTCACAAACAGTAGCAATGCTTTTTGCAACGAAACTACTTTCGACCAATTCTATCTTGATTGGATCTATATATAGTTCGTTTTTAAGGTGGGTAGCGCAGTAATTGGCAATAATCTCTTTTTGTTCTTGGAATTCCCATTTTTCCAACTGTTGGGGACTTCGAATGGTAGCTACCTTAATGGGTGGTATTTCATAAACATGTAAGACATGTAATTCAGCCTGGATGGCCCTACACAAACGATATGCATATCGCAATGCAGGAGCTGACTTTTTGGTACAGTCGGTAGCATATAGTACTTTTTTCATGGCATACTTATTTGAGTTGTGTAAAGATATTTCAACAACCAATTCGGGGAAATGACAATGGTCATTTAAACCCGGTTTATACCATTTTCAATGTTAGTTTACAGGTTTTGATCGGCGGCAGTGCGCATATCACAATATGCTTTTTTCCTTTCAGCGCACGGTATAAAGCGAATAGCGGAGCAAACTAAATCTGTCGCCTAACGGCGAGGGATTTTCCCAAAAAAGAATACAGTAAAAAATTTCTTGAGACCGACTATCCCCGAGGCAAACCCCGCCCGAACATGCCATTCGGTATGGGCGGGCATAGGGGTATTTCGCCGGTTTCATCTCGATGGCCATCGGGAACCGAAATTTTGTATTTACCCCACCCGGAATTGCAAAAAGGCAATTCCGACCTTATACATTTCTCTCGCTACGCTCGTCGGATACAGAAGGGGAGGTCTGACCGCAAACCCCGAGGCAAGGGCAAACCATATATTACATTTCATCTTGGCGTATGTCAAGCTCGTAAAGCCCCTTTGGGCTTGTCGGTCTTTCGGTTGTCGACCAATTTGTTGAAGGCACCAAAGTCTAGTTTGGAGATGATCTGGGAGAACAACGTTATATTTGTTATAGCAGAAAGGGTCTTTTTGTGTTGCAATACAAAGGTAACTTTGCGGAACAGAATTCCTTTTTCTTCATTTAAAGTTTAGGACGTTATTGGTTTCAAAACAATCTTTAAAAAGCGATGCTCACTCTTGTTCCTTGAGTTGCCGATTCCGATATGTCCATATCTAGCTTCAGCTTTTCGCAAAGATCTTTCACCAAGTAAAAGCCCAGTCCGCTTCCTTTGATCAGAGATTTGTTTTGAGGGGATGTACTTTCCATGGGATTGTGACTTGACAAAATTAATTCTCTGGTAGATAAAGGAATTCCCTCCCCAAAATCGACGACAGTAAGTACGTTCTCTTTGAAATTTATTAGAATATCGTTGTTTTGGTAAGAGTATTTAATTGCATTTACCAGCAAGTTGTTTACGATAATCTTAAATGCCTCTGGATTGGTTTTTACATTGGTAGAGGGTGAAACGAGATTTTTAATGATTAAATTTTTATCCTCTGACAGAATAGTGTTCTCTTTAATTACATCTTGGACAATGCGATGTAGGTCAACCGTCTCTTGATTTATATTGGCATCTAAGACCGTTTTTATCCAATTTAGTATATCCTCCATTTGGTTATTGACGAGGTCCAACGTTTTTCTCAAATGACTTTTTAGCAGCACCGTGTCTTCATTAACCTTAATTTTATCCAGAATATCCAACATATAATTCATATTCACCAATGGAGTTTTGGATTGGTGCGTAACGTGTGCCAGTAATTTCTCTCTTTCGTTCACTAGTTTGGTCACCTCGGTCTTCTCAACTTCTAAAAGCTTATAAGCCCTTTTTAGTCTTCGTTTGGCCCGCTCAGATTGTTGCCAAAAAATAATAATGACCAGAAGAAAAAAAACGGAACTGATTACGACCCACTTGAGGCGCTGGCTTAAAACCTGTTCTTCGAGCAATGTAATCTTGACTTCATCCAAAACAGCTTTCTCCTTCATCATTTTGTTGTCAAAGTTGGTTTTTAAGACATTGTTGGTAAACTTGCCCAATTCCCTTTCTTCGTTATAGAGCTTTTCTATATGGTCTTTCAATAATTCATAATACTGTATCCCTTCATTTATTTTACCGGAAGATGAGGCACTTTTAGCAAGACCGCTTAAAATTTCCAATTTATTTACCTCTACTGCTGTTGTGTTATAAGTGTTATCGTAAACTTCTTTGTATTTTTTAAATGCAGCATCGAACTGCTTTTTTTTTAGAAAATTATCCGCTAGTAAGAGATTATAACGGATGCCGCCATAGTCGTTCATCTTTATACTGGCAAATATGGTATTGTGAGCAACTTTTAGACTGTCGAATGCTTTATAATTATTTAGACCATTATATGCCTGTAGTCTTCTAATGTAGGACTGAATATGATAAGGAATTTGATTCTTTTTGTAATCTTCGGAATTAGAAACGTACTCAAAAACGGAAAGTGCCTTCTTGTAGCGTTCCGTCCCTATGTATGCTGTACCAAGCGCCATTTTGAGACCGCAAGATCCGTCGTCCGTATCCTCAAGTGCCAATGCGTCTTCTTCGATCAAGTCTATGACCGCTTGGTTTCTATTGCTTGCCAAAAGGTGTGCCGCAACATAAATTTGAGCTGATCGTCTCTGGACTACGGATATGTCTTTTTTATTGAGCATACTATTGTACGTTTTGTTTGCTTTGTCCAAACTATCCGTATGTATATAAACGCCAACTTGCATTTGCATAGTCAATATTTCAAACTCTTTGGATGTAATAGTATCTAATAGAGCAAGTGCTTCGGTATACTTTTTTTTTCTTATTAGTTCTGGAACCTGATGTATTCTGAGATAATCTAAATCCCTTACGTTGGCACCTATTTTAAGACCCAGTTCCAAAGCTTTATTACTATTTATGTTGAACTCTTCACGTTTGGCTAGACGTTGTTGGAAACGTGCTAAATTTTGGTAAACCTTAAAAACTATTTCCGGGTCAATATTTGAGTAATTATTCAAAAACTCCTTACATAGTTGTTCGGCTTTTCTGGTCTCCCGATCTATTTCGTAAGAAATTACTATTTGCATTAAATCCTTGAGAATCCTTGTTCTTTTGTTATCCCCGAATTTGTTCAATTCTTTGTGCCGCAGCATCAATTTCTCCTCAAATTCTGCATGACTTTCGTCCCGATTTTTAGCCATAGGAAAGTTTTTTAAATACTCCTCTATTTGATTTAGCTTCCTTTCCGATGTATCTTTAGAGCTATAAGTACCAGATTGGGCCATCATTGTATAAAAGCTAAGCAGTAAGAAATAAAATATTAGAATAAATTGTGCTTTTTTTATCATATCGGTTTTGAACATAGATGAATTTCCTTGGGTGCTGACTTAGTTGCTTAAATACGTTAAAAAAATTGTAAATCCTTTATTTTTTTTTGAACATGAAACAACGAAGTGTATCACTATCGTACATCAGGTAATTTTGTTTAAATCTAAATAATTCAACGGTTCTGCCTCGGGGATAGTCTGGCTCAAGAAAATTTCTTTTCATTATCTTTACGAGATTATTGTTTGGATAGAACCGGGGAATTCTCAAGAACTCTGGGCCGCTATCTAATTGATTGTCAAATTCCTTGATTTTTTTTGATTTTAAGAAGGTTTGAGGGTTTGCTAAATAGATGAAAAAGTAGGTTACCTGCTTTGATATAAGTGTGGTCTAGACTTTTTCAATTGATTAAAAATTTGGTCTTTCCCTTCATACAGATATAAAATTAAAAAGTTTTTATCTTTATTACTGTAGCAATCACGTATCTCATACGTATGGAAATATATTGAAATAGTCTAAACTTTTTGGATTGACCAAGACCTGCCAAGCGGATGGGCAGGAACGTTACTTTTTTCGCCTCGGCCCAAAAAGTTTAGAACACTTCAGTGTTAATATTCTCACAATTTAAGTAAAAAATATCTAAGACTAATCTTCGTAAGGTTGTATCTAAAGGCTTACCCTATTTGAAAGCTTTCAGGTTCGTTGTGCATTTTAAAAATTAATTGTTCAGGTATTCGAGTTTGTTTAAACTTTTACGCATCAAATTTCTTTCTGCCAAAAACCCGCTTTCAACAAGGTTATAAGAAAGCTCAAATCGAGATGCCTCTCGCGCTGCTTTACGTAGCTAAGTGTGACCGAATAATCGGGGTATTCACAAATCCTTTTGAAAAAATTGAGGTCGACCAACTTAGATATTCCTATACCGTTCTGGAACGAGCTTTAAAAATTATGATGGCAAAAGAATCATTCCCGAAATTCAATGATTGCGATCTGGTCATTTGCCCTAAAGGCTTGAACAATTATAATACCTTCGTTATGAAGGATATGGATACCATTTTCAATTTAGGCTACACCGAAACCATAAAGACCTTGCGTCGTAAGAATCTCTTTGATAACACCTCTTATCAAGTGCCAAACTAACAGACAGTTTAAAAATTTGTCGACTATCGCATAAAAAAACAAAAAGCCGCACCCATTTGATGTAATTCATTACTGGTCTTACCTAACACACATAGTTTTGTTTTTAAAAACAGAAAGGTTCCAACAAAAGTATAATTCCAATAAAAAATTCTTGAAACCGACTATCCCCGAGGCAGAGCTATCGGGAAATTATTCAGATTAAAAAATCTAGAAGTCCTGCGTAGGCCCGTACACCAATATTGTAATAAGGGATTTCCCTTACCATAATGCACTTATAACAGGGTTTCTTTTGTATATTTTCCGATAATCGTACTTTAAAGCCTAGATTCATACTATGAAGAATATCATTTCTGAAAGGGTGGCAGATTTTCTCAAACGATTTCCGCCGTTCAATGAACTCCATCCAAAAGACCTGGACCGGCTTTCGGCTGAAATAGTAATTCTTTACAAGGAAAAAGACCAACAGGTCTTCCAAGAGAATGAAGCGCCCCACGAACAATTCTATGTGGTGCACAAAGGAGCCGTTATACTTCAAAAAGAACGACAAAGTACTATAGTAGACCTTTGTGATGAAGGGGATATTTTTGGATTGCGCCCCTTAATGGCCAATGAACATTACAAAATGGATGCTGTTGCCTATGAAGACTGTATCCTCTATGCAATTCCCATAGCAGCCTTTAAACCCTTAGCTCAGTCCTATCAGGAAGTTGGTGATTTTTTAATCGAGAGTTTTGCATCGAATACTAGGAATCCTTATGCAAAAAACCATCGCGGTTCGTTACATGGTGAAGGTGCATCACCGGAACAAGAAGAGGTGAATCCAGTACTCTTTGATCTACAGCCTATCGCCTATTCAAAAAAAATAGTTTCCTGTTCCCCTGATACCGACATCAAGACCATTGCCCAGAAAATGACCAAAAAAAAGGTAGGTGCCATGCTTATTTTGCAAAATAAGCTCCCCATGGGTATTATAACCGACAAAGACCTTCGCAATAAAATTGCGACCGGTAAATTTCCTATTACCTCAAAGGCCATCGATATCATGAGTTCCCCGGTTATCACCTATCCCAGACAGATGACCATCGCACAGGCGCAAATGGCGATGATGAAAAGCAATATTAGCCATTTGTGTCTTACCCAAGATGGCACACCCAACTCGGAGGCGGTTGGCATCTTATCGAAACACGATCTAATGTTGGAACTGGGAAACAATCCCGCGGTATTGATGAAGGCGATCAAAAGAACGCGAAAAATCAAAAAAATAAAGACCATCAGGGTACGGATTACCGAACTCCTTAAACGATACTTAGCACAGAATATTCCGCTTACCCTTACGTCAAAAATTATTACAGAATTAAATGATGCCTGCATCAAGCAGGTCATTAAGCTTAGTCTTAAAAAAATGACAACCGCACCACCGGTTCGTTTCGCATGGTTGGCCATGGGCAGCCAAGGCAGGAGCGAACAGCTACTGCACACCGATCAAGACAACGCCATTATTTTTGAAGATGTGCCCAAAGAACAACTTTCAAAGGCAAAAAGCTATTTTCTGGCACTTGCGAAAGAAGTCAATAAAGGACTAAAAGAAATTGGTTATGCGTATTGCCCAGCAGAAATGATGGCCTCTAATCCCCATTGGTGCCTATCGGTATCGGAGTGGAAAAATAAGGTGTCGCATTGGATTGGAAATCCGGGGCCAGACGAAGTCTTGCTCTCCTCCATCTTTTTTGATTACAACCGCTCTTATGGTGATGCCGAACTGGTGAAGGCCCTTACCGAGCATATCTTGCACGACACCCAAAAATATCCCATTTTCTTCCTCCATTTGGCAAAAGGGGCGTTACAAAGTCCATCGCCCACCGGTTTCTTCCGTCAATTTTTGGTAGAGGCCGATGGAGCACACAAAGATTTCTTTGATGTGAAAAGAAGAGCCCTTATGCCACTTGTTGATGCTGCAAGAGTACTAACGCTCTCACACCAGATCAAATCGGTCAATAATACCGCCGAACGCTTTGAAAAGCTGGCGGAACTCGAACCCAAACAACGAGAGTTGTTCCTATCTTGTTCCTACGCCATTAAGGCGCTACTGAAATTCCGGACCAAGCAGGGGCTATTGCACAACGACTCTGGTCGTTTTATCGCCTTGGATACCTTGAACAAGGCGGAAAAGGTAAAACTGAAAAGGACCTTCAAAACGATCAAGGAGCTCCAAGAATTGATACGTGTTCGTTTTCAGGTATCCAACCTATTAGGCTAATGCGCATTTTCAAAAAGAAAAAAATCAATGTGCCGAACTTTTGGGAGGCCTACGCGGCCCAATTCGAAAGTATGCAACCCCAATCAATAGAAGAAATCCGCTTTGTAGTATTGGACACGGAAACTACGGGTTTTGACTATGAAAAAGACCGAATACTCTCTATTGGTGCGCTTGTATTGCAAAACAATGCCATTGCCGTGCATGAAGTTCTCGAAGTCTACCTTGATCAGTATTACTACCATGCCGAAAACGTAACGATACATGGTATTTTAAAAGAGGACAAAAAGCAGCGTATTTCAGAGTTGGAAGCACTACAATTGTTATTGGCCTTTTTAGGCAATAGCGTGCTAGTCGCACACCATGCGGCCTTTGATGTACGTATGATCAATGAAGCACTGAAACGATATGGACTTCCCAAGTTGAGGAACAAAGTGCTAGATACTGGCGTGCTTTACAAAAGAACGTTGATCCGATCACCCTTATTGGAGCGAAAAGAGCAATATACCTTGGATGAGTTGGCAGATAAGTACGATATCTCAAAAAGAGATCGCCATACGGCATTGGGAGATGCTTATATTACCGCACTTGCCTTTATAAAAATTACCATGAAACTACGCAAAAAGCGAAAGGTAACCTTGAAATGGCTTCTAAGCTAGATTATCGGGGCTGCTCCAAATAATTCAGTACGTTGCGTTCAATACGATCTTGAATATTCGATATATCTGCCTTTGTAAACGCTTCCCCGGTGATGTTTTCATACAATTCGATGTAACGCTCCGAAACCGTTTCAATATAAGCATCGGTCATCTCTGGTACTTTTTGCCCCGATAGCCCCTGAAAACCGTTGCTAATCAACCATTGTCGTACAAATTCCTTGGAGAGCTGTTTTTGGGCCTCCCCCCTATCTTGTCGTTTCTGATACCCATCGGCATAGAAATAACGCGATGAATCAGGTGTATGGATCTCATCGATCAATACAATTTTTCCGTCCTTGGTCTTCCCGAATTCATATTTGGTATCGACCAAAATCAAACCTCGTTCAGCAGCAATTTCGGTTCCTCTTTGAAACAAGGCCGTTGTATAGTTTTCAAGTAGCTGATAGTCCACTTCCGAGACAATACCCTTTTGTAAAATGTCTTCTTTTGAAATATCCTCATCATGATCTCCCTTTTCCGCTTTGGTCGCAGGGGTAATGATAGGATCGGGGAAAGCATCGTTCTCTTTCATTCCATCAGGCATGGGTACGCCGCACAATACTCTTTTTCCCGTTTTATATTCCCGGGCGGCATGTCCTGATAGATACCCCCGAATGACCATTTCAACCTTGAAAGGTTCACAGGCGTGCCCGATCGCCACGTTTGGGTCAGGTGTCGCCAGCAACCAATTGGGAACAATATCGGCTGTTGCCGCCATCATTTTCGTGGCGATTTGGTTCAATATTTGCCCCTTGTAGGGTATGCCTTTGGGCATTACTACATCAAAAGCAGATAACCGATCGGTCGCCACCATTACCAACAAATCGTTTTCCAAGGTATATACTTCACGTACTTTGCCCTTATACACACTTTGCTGTCCTGGGAAGTCAAAATTGGTATCTGTAATCGTATTTTTCATTAGGGTAGCCTTTTTCTTTGATGGTAGTAAATAACCTCCGGGCAAGCCCACGAGGCATTCATAGAAAATTCAATTTTGATTTCGACGCAAGCGTCGAGTATTTTAAATCTCGATTATCGAGTCAATTTTGTTCGTCAAGGGGCCTGTCAAGGATTCTATTCGAATGTGCTTTGAAGCGCTTAGCATAAGATTATTGTTCCTAATCGGCCTTTCGTACTTCGTATTTCATTCTTTCAATTTCGTACTTCAACCCTAGTTCTGATGCTCTATACTTTTGTAGGCATCGATGACCTTCTTGACCAATTTATGTCGAATGACATCCTTGTCATCCAAATAGATCATGCCGATACCTTCTACATCTTTCAGCACCAACAAAGCCTCTTTTAAACCTGAAATAACCCTTCTGGGCAAATCGATCTGCCCCGGGTCTCCCGTAATAATAAACTTGGCACTTTTTCCCATTCTGGTCAAGAACATTTTCATCTGTGCATGAGTAGTATTTTGCGCTTCATCCAAAATAACAAAAGCATGGTCCAAAGTTCTCCCTCGCATAAATGCCAACGGAGCGATTTGAATCGTACCGTTCTCGATAAAGTGGGACAGTTTTTCACTGGGTATCATGTCTCGCAATGCATCGTACAACGGTTGCATATACGGATCTAGTTTTTCTTTGAGGTCCCCGGGCAAAAAACCAAGATTCTCTCCGGCCTCTACCGCAGGTCTTGTTAAGATAATACGCTTTACCTGCTTCTCTTTCAATGCCTTAACAGCAAGCGCTACTCCAGTATACGTCTTTCCCGTACCGGCTGGACCGATGGCAAAGACCATATCGTTTTTCTTGGCAGAATCCACTAGCTTACGCTGGTTAACGGTCTGTGCCTTGATGAGTTTTCCGTTGACGCCATGCACCAAGGTTTCCCCACTTTGCTCGGGCGCTTCGTAATCCGAAGAAACCGTGCTGGTCAAAACCCGCTCTATGGTGTTCTCATCGAGTTTATTGTACTTGATGAAATGAGACGTGATCATATCGAAACGACGTTCGAACTCTTCTAAAAGTTCTTCATCGCCATACACTTTGATCTTGCTACCACGGGCAACAATCTTTAACTTTGGAAAATACTTTTTTAGGAGATTGATATTTTCATTTCGCTGTCCAAAAAAATCTCTCGGACTAATGTCGGTAAGCTCTAGGATAAGTTCGTTCAAAGAATGTACTAGTTTTTAGGGTGAGGCCTAAAGATAAATTTCCGAAGGCTGTTTTTTTATTATAATTTTACCGTCGATACTGCCAAACAAACTTAAGTAAAAAAATCAGTTTGGTCATTCAAAACATATCAACATTGCTGCATGGCAATCATAACCTTGACGACTGATTTCGGCTTAAAAGACCATTTTGTAGGTGCTTTAAAAGGGAGTATCTACAAAGAATTAGCCGACGCCAAAATTGTTGATATTTCCCATGATATAAGTCCGTTCAACATTCACGAATGTGCTTACATAGTAAAAAATGCCTATAAAAGTTTTCCGGAGGGCACCATACACATTGTAGGGGTCGATGCTGAGCCTACCCCTGAAAACCAACACATTGGTGTCCTGGTCGACGGTCATTATTTTATTACGGCCAACACGGGGGTGGTCGGACTGATTATTTCTGAAATTAATCCGGAGAAAATCGTGCAAATAAACATTCCCAATCCGGAAGGTGGCTCTTTTCCTGTCATGGACGTTTTCGTGAAGGTCGCCTGCCACTTGGCACGCGGAGGTACACTAGAGGTTGTAGGCAAGACCTTTCAAGATTTAAAGCAATTGCGGGAGTTCGCGCCTACCGTCACAGATGGGGGCAATAAAATAGTCGGGAGTGTTGTATATATTGATAACTACGGAAATGTGGTGACCAACATACACAAGAATTTTTTCGATGCCTATCGAAAAGGCAGGGACTTTGAATTGAATGCCCGTACCACGAAAATTAAAAAAATCCATCATCGGTATAGCGACATCATCAACTTTGACCTTGACAAAAACAACCGTCGCGGTGCAGGAGACCTATTGGCCCTTTTTAATTCATCTAACTATATAGAACTAGCCATTTACAAGAGTGATTTGAATACGGTAGGTGGCGCTTCGACCCTATTGGGACTCGACTACCGGGATACCATAACGATAAACTTTCTATAAATGCTGGTACGAATTGTAAAAATGACCTTCAAAAAAGAAAATATCGCTAGTTTTGAGCAAATTTTCAAAGAGCATCAACAATTGATACGAGCCTTTGAAGGATGTTCTTTTTTGGAATTATATCAAGACAGAAAGGACCCGGCTATTTTTTTTACCTATAGTTATTGGGACGATGAAACCTATTTGGAAAGATACCGTAAATCGACCCTTTTTAAAACCGTCTGGGCAATGACGAAAAAGCTGTTCTCTGAACGACCACAAGCCTGGAGTGTAGATAAAATTGCAACCCTAAACTAAACCGATCAATGCTCGCCATCTTTAAGCGTGAAATACAATCCTTTTTTACTTCGCCAATCGGCTATTTGGTCATTGGGTTGTTTTTAGCTCTAAACGGACTCTTTCTTTGGGTATTTGAGGGACCTTTTAACATTTTCGATTATGGCTTCGCCGACTTGAGCAACTTTTTTCTTTTGGCACCTTGGGTGTTTCTCTTTTTAATTCCGGCCATTACCATGAAGAGTTTTTCCGAAGAGAAAAAATTGGGTACGTTAGAACTATTGTTTATCAAACCTATTGGACTATGGCAAACCGTGTTCGGAAAATTTCTGGGAACCTTCGTGTTAGCGCTAATTGCATTGATACCGACTTTGTTATACGTCTATAGTGTTTCTCAATTAGGCACTACCGTCGGCAACTTGGACCTTGGGTTGGTCGTAGGGTCTTATTTTGGAACCTTGTTTTTAATAGGCTGCTATACGGCTATTGGTTTGTTTGCCTCTACCCTATCCGAAAACCAGATTGTGGCGTTCATCATCGCTATCTTAATTTGCTTTGCCCTGTTTTATGGTTTTGAAGGGGCAGCCGCCCTTTTGGAAGCCGGTACCGTTTCGGTTTTTGTACAACAGCTCGGCATGAAATCACATTTTGAGAGCATCGCAAGGGGGGTGCTGGATACGAGGGACCTGGTTTATTTCATATCGCTTACAGCCTTTTTCTTATTCCTGACGGTTGTACAACTTAAAAATGCGAACCGGTGATAAAATCTAACTATTTACTGATTGCAAAAGCAGTTGTATTGCTCATTTTGGTCAATGTGCTGGCTAGTTTTCTGTATATCCGTTTCGATTTGACGGAAGATCGCAGGTATACACTTTCACAACCTTCGGTCGATGCCGTAGCCCCATTGAATAATACGGTCGTCGTAGATGTGCTATTAGACGGAAATCTTCCTCCCGAGTTTGTGAAGCTAAAGACGGAAGTACGTCAAATCTTGGAAGAATTCTCCTCAGAAAACAATACGATCAAATTTGGTTTTGTCGACCCTTTGGAAGGTGTGGAACAAATAGATGGTACCATTGTTGAATTGCAGAGTCTGGGGCTTACCCCTACAAGGATCACGGTAAACGACAACAGCAAGGTATCCCAAGAAATCATCTTTCCTTGGGCCATGGTCAATTATAACAACAAAACGGTCAAGGTTCCCCTTCTCAAGAGCAAGCAAGGAGAAACCAACGAGGAACGTGTAAATAATTCGGTACAACATTTGGAATATGCCTTTGCCGATGCTTTTACAAAAATCGCGTTAGAAGAAAAGAAAAGGGTAGCCGTCATAAAAGGAAATGGCGAGTTAGACGATATATACTTAGCAGACTTTTTGACCACGATTCGTGATTATTACAATATCGGTGCGATTACATTAGATTCAGTTCAGAGCGCTCCTGAAAAGACCTTGGAGCAGCTTAGTAGCTATGACCTGGCACTGGTGGCTAAACCTACCGAGGCCTTTACCGATGCCGAAAAATACATGATGGATCAGTTCATTATGAATGGCGGCAAATCGGTTTGGTTGATCGACCAGGTGAACATGGAAATCGATAGTCTCTTCAACGAAAACGGCACTTCGGTGGCATTACCTAGGGAACTCAACCTCACCGATTTCTTTTTTAGATATGGGGTTCGTTTTAATACGGATCTGATCAATGATATGTATTTTACACAAATTGTACTGGCCACCGGTGAGGGCAATGCATCACAGTACGAGCCTGTACCCTGGCTGTACAATCCTATGGTGAGGTCTGGGAACGATCATCCGATCAATAATAACCTGGAGGCCATCCGTTTTCAATTTGCCAGTTCCATAGACACGCTACCCAATAGCTATAAAAAGACGGTGTTGTTGCAAAGCTCACCCCTTTCAAGAACCGATAAGGTACCAAGGAATATCAGTCTTGCGATGATCAACCAACCACCTCAAAAAGAAGCTTACAATCAAGGGAACAATCCCCTAGCGGTCTTGGTCGAAGGGGAGCTAAAGTCCGCTTTTGCCAATAGGATTAAACCATTGAAATTGGCTAAAAATCGTGAAGAAGGCCCACAAAACAAACTATTGGTCGTATCGGACGGGGATATTATCAAAAATCAATTAAGAAATGGAAGACCGTTGGAACTGGGGTATGATAAATGGACCAGCAACTACTACGGGAACAAGGAATTTTTGGTGAATGCTTTCAATTATTTGTTGGATGATACCGGACTTATAAACATTCGGAATAAAAAAGTGGCCATTCCCTTTTTGGACAGCAACAAGATTGTTGCCCAAAAAACCAAATGGCAACTAGTGAATATAGCACTTCCGGTACTGTTGACACTCATTTTCGGAATTGGGTTCAACTATTTTAGAAAGCGAAAATACGGTGTGTAGCTGTTAATAAGTTTGTTTCGATAAAAAGCACAATTAAAATATCTTTGTCTGTCTTGATTTTTTTGATGAATCTATCGTTCAACGGCTACGTTATAAAAGCATACACCACCCTAAGGTGAAATAAACAACTAACAAATGAAATTTATAGTATCCAGCACCTATCTTCTAAAGCAACTTCAGGTTTTGGGAGGTGTCATCAACAACAGCAACACCCTTCCTATTTTGGATAACTTTTTGTTCGATTTGAGCAAGAATAAGTTAACGGTTTCGGCTTCCGATCTGGAGACTACCATGAGTTCTGTTTTAAACGTAGACTCAGAGCATGAAGGTGTTATAGCCGTTCCGGCAAAATTGTTGTTAGAGACCTTAAAAACCTTTCCTGAGCAACCTTTGACCTTTGTTATAGAAGACAACAATACCGTTGAGATAAGCTCTAACCATGGCAAGTACGCATTGGCGTATGCCGATGGTGCCGAATTTCCAAAGGCCGTTGAGCTGGCGAACCCAAGTGCCACTACCCTTTTGGGAGATATCTTGGCGACTGCTATCAACAAGACCATTTTTGCCGCCGGTAATGATGATTTGCGACCAGTGATGAGCGGTGTTTTTTTCCAATTCTCTCCAGAGAACCTGACGTTTGTAGCCACCGATGCCCATAAATTGGTGAAATATCAGCGGGCCGATGTCAGTGCATCGCAAGTTGCCGAGTTCATCATGCCCAAAAAGCCGTTGACGCTTTTGAAAGGTATTTTGGCCGGTAGTGAATCGGATGTGACCATCGAATATAACGATAGTAATGCCAAATTTAGTTTTGACGACACCGAATTGATCTGTAGATTGATTGATGGTAAATATCCAAATTACGAAGCCGTTATTCCAAAAGAAAACCCGAACCAACTGTCTATCTCAAGAACGCAGTTTCTGAGTTCGGTGCGTAGGGTCTCTATTTTCTCGAACAAGACTACACACCAAATCCGACTGAAAATAGCAGGTGCCGAACTGAATATTTCTGCCGAAGACATCGATTATAGTAATAAGGCCGAAGAGCGATTAACATGCGCCTACCAAGGAGACGATATGCAAATCGGATTCAATTCGAGATTCTTGACCGAAATGTTGAACAATTTGAATTCAGATGAAGTATCCCTTGAAATGAGCCTGCCGAACAGGGCCGGGATCTTGACCCCTGCCGACGGTTTGGATGAAGGAGAGCATGTAACCATGCTCGTCATGCCAGTAATGCTTAATAACTAGAATAAAAAAACCGCCCTTACAATACTGTTTTGGGCGGTTTTTCCTTAAATTAAATGAGTTCTTGCTATCCTTGTTTTTACACGAATTTTATGGTCATAAAGTAACTGGGGCTTTCGCCGTTCGCAGCCCTCACCGCATTGACGATGGGAAGTATAAATGCAATAATTCCAATGAATATAAGACTTAAAATTCCCAAACCGAGTAGCAGTATGGCCGGTATGCTGAGTACGGTGAACAACAACATACTTAGTTGAAAGTTCACGATCGCTTTCCCGTGTTCGTCCATCCCGGCAACCGAATCCTTAGCCGTGAGCCATAGGAACAGGGGAACGATGAGTCCGCCAAATCCGGTAACGTATGTTAACAGTTGTGATAGGTGTGCAATAACCAGTAATTGGTTATCGGTTCTAAGCGTGGTGCTTGTTTTTTGATTGATGAGTTCCATTTTTTGTTGATTTTCGGGGTTCTAATTACCAATAAGACGCAATCAGCACCTAAATGTTACAAAAATAGATTCTCCTATTGCTTCCGCTCTAACTTGGCCAACTTCTCTTTATCCTTAACAATGTCCAATTTCAACTTATTGACCTTATTATTAAGTTGCATCTCATCTACCGGAGAAAGCTTTCCCTTACTCTTACCTTTGGTAAGCTTATTCTGAAGCTTTACAATTTTAGCTTCGCTTTTATCGATAGATTTTCTTTTGGACGCGATGGATTTTGCCAATTTTTGGCTCTTTTTCGCCTCTTTTTCTGCCTTTTTTCTAGCTTTTTCAGCTTTTTTGAGTTCCTTTTCGTTTTTTCGGATTTCCTTTTGTTCTTTCTTGGCCTCTTTTAATTCCTTCTCTTTTTGCGCTTGTTGCTCTTTGGCAACTTCGACCGGGGTTTCGGCAGTCTCGGTTTCCTGAGCATAGCTGTTAAAAGAAAAAGCAAGTATCAAAACGGGGATTAAAAATATTTTTTTCATGTTACAATGGTTAGGTTATTTGCAGT
This sequence comes from uncultured Flavobacteriaceae bacterium, assembly GCA_947493175.1. Classification (GTDB taxonomy): domain Bacteria; phylum Bacteroidota; class Bacteroidia; order Flavobacteriales; family Flavobacteriaceae; genus Pelagihabitans. The sequence continues at coordinate 100,175 of CANLQD010000010.1, forward strand.
CGAAGATATAAAAATATGACTAGTGTGGGTTGAAACCGTTTTAACTATTTTTACCATCAAAGAAAGAAACATGTTTTCCAATGAACCAATAATTGCCCTAGCGACCCCCTCCGGGGCTGGGGCCATTGCCATTCTTCGTATTTCGGGAGTAGACGCCATTCAATTGACGGCTCCATTCTTTGCATCTGTTCACGGCAAAGATCTTACCGTACAAAAAAGCCATACGATACACTTGGGGCATATCGTTGATGGAGAACGTGTTTTAGACCAAGTATTGGTATCGATTTTTAAGGGACCTAATTCCTATACCGGTGAAGATGTAATAGAGATATCGTGCCATGGCTCACCTTATATTCAACAACAAATTATTCAACTTTTTCTTAGAAATGGATGCCGTACCGCCAATGCCGGAGAGTTTACCCTTCGTGCCTTCTTAAACGGCAAATTAGACCTAAGTCAGGCCGAAGCAGTTGCCGACTTGATCGCTTCGGATAATGCGGCAAGTCATCAAATAGCAATGCAACAGATGCGTGGTGGATTTAGTGGTGAAATCAAAAAACTACGCGAAGAGCTACTGAACTTTGCTTCGTTGATCGAGCTGGAGCTCGATTTCGCAGAAGAAGATGTCGCCTTTGCCGATCGCGAGCAGTTTAAGAGCCTGTTATTGAAAATTCAAAACGTATTAAAGAGATTAATCGATTCGTTTGCTGTAGGCAACGTCATTAAAAATGGTATTCCAGTGGCCATTGTGGGAGAGCCGAATGTAGGAAAGTCTACCTTACTGAATGCCCTTTTAAACGAAGAAAGGGCACTGGTATCCGATATTGCGGGGACCACTCGCGACACGATCGAAGATGAAATCAGCATCGGTGGTATCGGTTTTCGGTTTATTGATACTGCGGGAATCCGGGAAACAGAAGATGTGGTAGAAAGTATGGGCATCCAACGAACGTTCGAGAAAATTGAAAAAGCGCAAGTGGTCATTTACCTGCTAGATGCCTCGCAGTTTCAAGTTTCCCGTTCCCAGTTTCAGCTTGAAATCGAAAGGCTAAAAAACAACTATCCCCAGAAAACGGTGCTGGTTGTAGCCAATAAAATTGATACTATAGACGAAAAAGCCAAAAATGATTTAAATGCAATGCTGAGCGCAGTCAAGGGAATCTCAGTACAATTGCTATCGGCCAAATCGGGAAGTGGGGTCGAAGATTTAAAAGATCAGCTACGCGCGTTTGTGAACACCGGAGCGTTGAGAAACAACGAAACCATTGTGACCAATACCCGTCATTACGATTCCCTTGTTAAGGCATTGGAAGAAATCGAAAAGGTACAGATGGGAATGGCTGATGGAATTTCCGGGGATTTACTGGCCATTGATATCCGACAGGCGCTCTATTATTTTGGTGAAATAACAGGAGAAATCTCAACAGATGACCTATTGGGAAACATTTTTGCGAATTTTTGCATCGGGAAATAGACAGTCATTTTATTTGATTTCATTTGAGTATAATTACCTGTAAATCAAATGACTGTTAATAACTCAACTGTTTTTACTTTCTCTTGGTTATCCGATATTCATACTTTTAGTGTGTCATCAAAAATGATGAGACACACAAATTGTGTCGCAATGATAAAAGTACATCTAAGAAAGAAAAAGTTAAAAACAGGTAAACAAAGTCTTTACCGATGCACTTTATGTGATGGACTTACAATCAAAAGAAATGAAAAAAATAACCTCGCGTCCCGATGAAGGTGCAGGCAAACAATGGACGGGCTATCTCGCCGCTGCACCAAGATGGCGTGCCGATGGAAAGATTTCTTTCGCCTCTAAGCGTGATAACAATTATGATATTTGTGCCGTCAATCCAGATGGTAGCGAAGTAAAATCGGTAACACCATTGGAAAGCAATCAGGTGTACCACCATTGGAGCGATAAGGGCGAACTCATTTTTGAGGCCTCGATGAACAACCATAATGGCTATGAACTCTACAAGCGTACCAAAGATGGGAAGGTGATACAGTTGACCGATGATACTATCGAGCAGTATGCACCCGTTTTCGTGAACTCAAGAAATTAAGGTAATGGAAACGGTAGGATACTCTAAAACACCATTGGCGAAAAAACTGGGCATCAAGGAAGGGTACGTGATGATGGTGGTGAATGAGCCTGAACACTATATGGGTCTGTTCAGCGATTTTCCCGAAAGACGATACGTCAAAAAGAACTGAACGCGGAAAGCTTCGACTTCATCCATATCTTTGCGCATAACCATAAAGAACTGGAAAGCATCTTCCCGATGGTCAAGCCCGCCCTAAAAAAGAGCGGCATCCTATGGGTCAGCTGGCCAAAAGGTGCTTCGAAAATCCAAACGGACCTAAAACGCGAACCCATTCGTGAGCATTTGCTAAAGACTGGATTGGTGGATATTAAGGTCTGCGCCGTAGACGAGGACTGGTCCGGACTCAAATTTATGTACCGCAAGGAAGACCGGTAACCCCAAAAAACATACTCACTTTAATAGACCAGAAAAACTGGTCCTGGATAATTATTGTCAAATTTTAAAAACCAATACAATGGCTAAAACATCTCAAGAAATCGAAAAAGAATTTATGGCAGGTCTTCAAGAGCAGAGCGGTAAATCCATAAAAGAATGGATGACCCACCTAAAGACCACGGGACTTTCAAAACGCAATGAACTGCTCAACTGGCTCAAGGAAAATGAAGGTTTCCGCCATCAAGACGCTTCACTATTGGCTGGAATCTATGTCAATGATGGCAAACCCGTCTATGCCTATTCTAGTGACCTGTTGGAAAACCAGTTCAACAAAAAAGAACACCTTAGACCGCTCTATGACACCTTAACGGAAGCGATACTCAAACGACTTCCAGACACCCGTGTCGAAGCAAAGAAGATCTATGTATCGCTAAATGCCAAGCGGGAATATGCAGCTATCGGCATCAAGTCCAAGGAAATCCGTCTGGCAATGGATTTGGATGGCGAACCCAACGGAAGCGATTTTGTAAAACAAACAGGGATTGGTTGTATGCCACGGATTTCACATATGACAAAACTCACCGAGGCATCCCAGATTACAGATAACCTTTTGGATAAGATGGAAATGGCGTTTCGAAATATGAGTTGATTTACAATTTAGTACTAGCGAGTGTATCCGTTTTTGAATTACGAAGTGAAATGTCCCTACCCAGTCCGACGGGTAGGGTTTACGGAATGAAGAAAGTAAAAATCAGATGGGCAAAGCCTGCGTGAGCTAGAGGCTGCCCACAAAATATAGCTTTTGCAGAATGCGTGTTTCGAATCGTAACTGCTGTGGTTAAATCATTCAAAAACACATCCGAAGGCTAGTTGATATAAAAATCGTACAAACTGTTTAAATATTTCGAAAAATGGTTCAAATATGGAATGTACACATTACATCTGCTCTTAAAGTATAAATTATCTTCCAATAGATACAGAACTTAGCGCTTTAAACCTTATTAGTAAGTAAGGTGGTTTACTATCATTGGTACCACTATTAAGTAATGTGGAGCGGTGCAACTGATTTACTACGCCATAAATGTAACCGCCTGGTCCAGTTGAAAGGCTATCGGGCCATAACAATTTATTGTGAGAAAAAAGCAATTCATACTCTCCGTCCGGATAGGTTACACCGATGCCTTTTCCATTCAAGTCTGTAATATATACATTTCCTGTATCATCTATGGTAATACCATCGCTAACTGCTTTTTTACCGTAAATCTCTACGTATTTAGCAAGTTCATCGCCCTTTAAAGTTTTATTCAGCAAGTGTTTCGTTGCAATTCTATAGAGAATTGTATTGTTCATAGCCCCAAAATACACCCATTGGTTTTTAGGTTCTATGGTGATAGGGTTAAGCCCGTTAAGAATGTTATGGTTGTGCTTGTTGATGGTAGTGTCATCATCAATTTTAATTCTGGCATTCCTACTTGGTAAAGTGCTTTTATGACCATCCAAAACTCTGCGAGAACTTCCTGAGTCTATATCTATAATTATAAGAGCCGGCCCTTCATCTCCAAGCATATCTGCTAAATAAATAGCGTTGTTTTTTAAGTCTATCGCTAAATCGTTCACAAAAGACTTCTCACCTACGATAGGAAAAGGGATTGTAATGACTTTGTGAACTTTTAGCGTATTGATATCCCAAGCAATTATTTTTGGTGTTATAGAACCATTGTCAATAGTCCATAAAACATCATTTTTATCCACTTGTATGCCTAATGGTGAAGCTATTCCCAGTCCATCTGCATTAGGCGCTTGGTTCCACTGTACATTAGGAAACGGTTTTAAAGTCCCCTCAGGACCTACCTCCACAATCTTAATTTCTGGATTGTAGGCCTGGTGCATAGTTAGAAATATTCTTCCTGTTTTTGATACCGCAATATTTCCAGGTCCTTGGTCAAGATGCGCCACTATCTCAAAGTACTCATTTACCTGCGCTAGCATACTGGCACTGGCAGAAATCATTAAAAAATACAGAATTAGTTTGAGCTTCATAATATTTTAAAACGGATTATTGATGAACAAAGTGGTTTCCTGTACCAATACCCTATCATCTTGTTCGAGGGTGTTCTTTACAACTTTGGCTATGTCTATCGGTAAAAGTTCATTATTTTTTGGATTTGGAACAGTTCTATCTGAAGAAAAGAAAGCTGTAGTAGTGGCACCAGGATTAATATTGATTACCCTGATGTTGTACTGTCTTAGTTCTTCAAACCAAGATAGACTCATCCCGCGAAGCGCAAATTTAGAACCTGAATAAATTGTACCGCCATTGGAACCTTTAAGAGCGGAGGTTGATATTATGTTCACAAGGTTTCCTTTGCCCTGAAACTTAAAAATATTAACGGCATTTTTGGTCATCACAGCAGTACCAAAAACATTAACATCGTACACTTTACGTAGTTCCTCTCGCGTTACATCTTCAGTTTGTGGAAAACTACCAATACCTGCATTATTGACTAATACATCCAGCCCACCCCATTTGTTGTCAATGGTATTAAAACAATTTTCTATTTCAGAATCGCTCGATATATCCAAGGGTATACCTAAAAAACCGTTTTCTTTTGAGACACGATTCAATTTCTCTTTGTCTCTTCCTGTTATGGCGACTTTGGCCCCTGACCGAACCAACAATTCTGCGATTGCCTTTCCTATTCCAGAGCTTCCGCCAGTGACCAGAATCCTTCTATCTAATAATTTCATAGTTATTTGTTTACATTATTCTAAATTTATTCATCCACAATATATTCCTTACTTCAAGCCTTATCTAATTATTAATAGCCAGTCCTGTTTCTAGTTTCTCACAGAGGCCCTCTATCTATAAAGTCACTGATATCTTTTGCTACACGTTTAGGATACTGTTGGTAAAACCCGTGACCGGCATTTGGATAAATGGCCAGATGTGCTGAATATTTCTTTACGAGATTCAATTGGTGACCTAAATCATAGGAGCCATCCTTATCGCCATCCATAACCAGAAATTTGGATATTGCTGAATTTTTAAGTGCTTTGGTTTTAATCGTCTTAAGAAATTTTTCAATAGCCAAACCTTGGGCCTTGTACGCAGAAACTGTCACAGGCTTTACATTTAGTCTACGTGTTATTGAATCGATACGTCGCCAAGAAGCTATTGCAGCCTGATTACCTTGCTCAGAATCCGTAAATAGCAGGAATCTATTTTCTTCAAAGCCCCAACGAATTCCTCCGGCAATAGATAAAATAGCCATATCGGGAGGCGATTCGTAAAGTAAACTTCCTTCGTACGTAGTAGCCATTAATATTACGCTACCAAATAATTGGGACTCTTCGTCAATCATTTTTTGCACTATAAAGCCTCCCATCGACCAACCTAATAAATGCACTTTAGAATACTTCAAAGATTTCACGAATGCTATGGCAATGGCAGCCATTTCATCTATGGAATCGGGAACATTACCAGATGATGAGCCTATTCCTATATTATCAAAAATGATAAGCTGATTGTGTTTTGACAGCTCTTTGAGAAAGAGTGGGTCCCAATCGACCATTGAGCCACGATAACGTTGCAAAAGAAGAATTGGAACACGGGACTTCTTTCCAAAGGTTCTATATGAAATTGTTTGGTCTCCTACCTGTACCTGATATATGTTTTCAGGCTGGTCCAAATTGAGACTTTCTTCGTAGTCCATTTTCATCAAGGTATTAGTGGGTAGTTTGTCTTTACCAATAGGATGACTGCCGCACCCGGTGGAGAAAAGGAAAAGCATTGTTGTAAATAGCAAAAGGCAAGGTCTTGATGCTAAAAAGTATGTAACAATCATTCTACTAGAGCGTTGACTACGCAATATGGCCACCCTATGTGAATTCTTTGTGCTCATTTGTTTGTTTTTGCTTTATTGATTTTAATTTCATCCCCCGGCAAACCTATAGGGAAGAGGATATTGGGGTGTTCCAGTCCTAGTCCTTCAATTACCAGTTCACCAGTGTTAACGTCTTTATTGATTCCTATCAAATGCTCTTTATCCGGAACGATGACCATTACGTGCGGCCCCATGTAATACCAATCCCTGCCTTCGGGAACTTTGGTAATAAAAGGGCTTTTTTGGTCGGCCGCAGAACCTCCACGTAACATATAGGAGAATCCTATCCTTTCAATTTTCGGTGTCTTTCCCATAGCGTTGGCCATCATCCACTCATTGAATACTTCATCGTGGCACATCGGGTCGTTAGATGGTGTAGCAGCTCGGTCACAATAGCACACCCACTTATCTGTACCTTTTTTTAGTGTCCTAAATCCTTGTTCAGCATCCGTTGGCCAATCTAGAACCGTCGCATCTTCCCTTAAAAAATAAGGTAGTGCGCTCAAGGCGTTTTCTATCTTCCACTCGTCCGATTTCTTTCTAGGGTCGTTTTCCCAACTTGATTGGTCTTGGGAATACACATTAACTCTAATCAACAAGATTGCAAGCAATGGAAATACCACCTTTAATATTAAATGCTTTTTCATATTTATAAAATTTAAACGATTTACAACGTGCTCATTCCACCATCTATGATAATCTCCGAGCCTAACATAAATGAAGAATCATTGCTCGCTAAAAAAAGTGCGGCTTTTGCGATTTCGGATGGATTTCCGAATCTGTTCAGTGGAATTTGCTCTTGGATATGACTCGCCATTGCGTTGAGCTGCTGTTCTTCCAATCCTAGTTTTCCGTAAATGGGTGTCTGAATAGGCCCAGGGCTAATGGCATTTACGCGTATCCCTCTTTCAACAAGTTCACTCGAGAGAGTTCTTGCCAAACTTAGGACCGCAGCTTTTGATGCAGCGTAAACACTGGAATTAGGCATTCCAATGTGTGCATTGATTGATGCGTTGATAATTACCGAACTCCCTTCTTTAAGAACTGGTAATAAATACTTTATAGTAAAAAACAAGCCTTTGACATTAATATCAAATTGTTTGTCAAAAAATTGCTCGTCTATATCGTGTATTGGCGCGAACTTGGCAATACCTGCATTTAAAAATAAGGCATCAAGTTTTACATTCTCGTCTTCCAGATAGTTTCCGAGCTCAAGACTATCCCCAAAAATAGATGCATCTGCAAGTTTAAATTGCGCGTTTGGCCCTAATTCACTGATCGCATCTACGAGTTTTTGCTCGTTTCTTCCAGTGATGATAACTTTGGCACCCTGGTCAATAGCCTGTTTTGCTGTTTCAAACCCAATGCCGCTGGTACCACCAGTAATTAATATAGTTTTTTCTTTTAAAGTGCTCATAATTTAGTATTTATCGATTTATATATTCGGATTGTAACGTTCGTTACAAATAAGTTTAAAAAAATTAATGTTTTGTCATTGGCTCTTTTTTAAAGATTGTATGGTAATTTCTACAACTTGTGCCAATTGTTTATAGTTGTTAATAGTCATAGCAGAGGTGCGAAGACCTATCATTACGTTATACAAAAGCATTGCAATTGATGATTTGTTAAAAGCACTAGTTATGATATCATCTTCCTGTCCTTTTTGTACGAGCATTTGGAAGAGCTCTAAGGTTTCGTTTTGGTCCTCTTTTATCCAGCCTTCTATATGTTCATCAGTATTAGACATTTCCGTTCGTGTATTCACAATAAAACAACCTTTTTTATCTTTATCGCTTCTGGCTACATCAAGATTCCAAAGTAAAATGGATTCAATAGCACATAATGGATTCGGATTTAGTGCCATCTTTTCGACAATATTTGATTTCATTTCGTACCGGTACTTGTTGAGCACGATCATAAAAATCTCTCTTTTAGAACCAAATGAGTTGTAGATACTAGAGCGCCCAAGTCCAGAAGCTTCGACAATATCCTGCATTGATGTATGATGATAACCCTTCTTCCAGAAAACTTGTAGTATTCTATTCAAGACCAATTCCCTATCAAATAATTCTAATTTTGGCATAGTAATAATTATATTCAAAGGTATTTATTTGTAACGAACGTTACAAATAATTGATATTTTTTAACAGTTTATGTACATTTTCTAATTATCAAAAGGTAAAGAATAGTCAAAAGCCACACCTTCTTACAACACTTTTTCTCTAGAAAATTAAGAGTACAGAAGGATAGGAGAATGTAGGTCGAGATTTATTTAAATAGGAAAATAAACAATCACCTCCAAAAACAAGCTTTGACAGAAGTTATCTTACGGTGGCTCATAATTATTAAAGAAGTACCACATCAAAGATGAGGCGTTGAAATGGTCTGTTATTTCCAAATTTGGTAAGGCCTGTCCTCCAGGCCAGGTATGACCTCCATCTTAACTTACATAAAGTTCAATCAACACATCATTATTACAATTGGAATACCGATAAAAATCGTAGGTATTAGAATCACTAAATATGGTCTGCTTAATTATATCACAATCATAATCATTTGCAATCAACTCCAGGGTTTCTTCTACTGACGGAAATTCGAAGTCAATATTTGATGAGGAAGAAAATCCACCATCATATGGCGCATTTGAATCTTGGTAGGAGTGAAAATGTATAATAGGCACCTTTCTCACAGGGTTGAAAGGAAAATCCTGTAGTACCCCAGCAACTGAAGAAACAGCTGCAAATTTGTCAGGATATCGATTAGCTAAGATATAAGCGAATTGTCCTCCATTGGAAAATCCAGTAGCATAGACTTTTTTACTATCGATTGATATCTCGAGCTTTAATTTTTCGAGTAATGCATTTATAAAACCTGCATCATCTGTTCCTAGAGTTGTAGCTGAAGGGCAGCAATCCCCAGCATTCCAGGTTCTAAAGCCAAATGTTTTTACGCCTTCTGGATAGACTACAATAAAGTTTTCCGAATCAGATAATTCGGATAGCTGGGATTGAAATTCAATCCCTTCATTACCCAACTGACCACCTCCGTGCATTGCGAAAATCAACGGATAGGAAATCATAGGGCTATAATTGGTAGGTAAATGAACGAAATAATTTCGTTCTAGTCCGCCACTAATAATTGAATCATAATATTCCAATTCAATATTTTGGTCAGCAGGATTATCATCCTTTTGATTGCAAGCAATGAAAAGGATAAGGAACAATATATGCTTGATTCTACTCATTTCGTTTGGACGGCTTCAACATATTCCGTCTAGATTAAATATAGCATTCTTTTATAATCTTCACTAGAATAAAAGAAATGAAATATTCCTTAGACTATAGGCTTCTTTACTTGCGATTTTCTGTCCTTAGATACAATTTCTAAAAATAAGTAAGCATTAAAGGGTAAGGCTTGACTATGACTATAATTTTACAGTTGAAAAAGAGCGGTTGGGGAAACCAAAAGGAAGCTAAAATCTCAGCTCAAAAAGAAACGGAATAAATGAGAAGAGGGATGCGCGCAAAGGTTTTATGCCGTAGTCTTTTGATGGGAGTACTTTACGGGTTTACCTTGCGGCAATATTGTATGATAATAACCATATCTTTACTACCAGTATTTGAATCTCCCTGAAATTTGGTTACGATTGGTTTAATTTTATCAACAAATAGAATTTTTGTCTCCCATTTACACCTCAAACCTCTTTATAACCCATAAATAAACGAAAGTTAGATATTGTATCGGTAAGTAACCGCTAAGAGAATGGTTCCGAAAAGCGCTCAAAATGGCAGGTATAGCCATTAGGGTTTCGCACCAAATAATCTTGGTGTTCCGGTTCTGCGGGCCAAAAAGTAGTATAGGGTTCCAATGTGGTAACTACCTTACCTTCCCACTTATTGGAATCCTCGACAATCTGTATCATCTCTTGGGAAAGGGTCTTTTCCTCCTCACTTTGAAAAAAAATGGCGGAGCGATAACTGGAACCGATATCGTTTCCCTGCTGATCGATGGTAGTAGGGTTGTGAATGCGGAAGAAATAATCCAACAGTTCCTTAAAGGAAGTGATGTCCGCATCATAGGTCAGTTCGATGCCCTCTGCATGACCAGGATGGTTTCTATAGGTAGGATGTTCGTTTTCTCCTCCAATATAGCCGACCTCCGTATTTACGATTCCGGGACGGACACGGAATAAATCTTCCATTCCCCAAAAACATCCACCTGCGATATATGCCTTTTTTATACTCATTTGTATATTATTCTATATTAAGTTTTACATTTTCTAAAAAAGCGATGACCTTCTCCCTGCTCATCTCACAAGGTTTTAAGAGTCCGTCCGAGGTGGTACAATAATAGTTGAGACTTATGAAATTAGTACCTCCCAATTCTTTTCCGTACACCTTGAACGATTTTCCGTTGTTAAAACTTTCTTTGGTAATCCCATACTTTTTACTTTGGTAAGTACCCTCAGAATACCCCTCTGGTAACTTCTTAATGACCTTTAGTACGCTTTTCATTTCTTACAATAGTCTACTTTTTCTATCATTCATTACGAACTACAGGACAACATGGAGCAACCTACCTTATTTCGAGCCCATTCAGGGCGTTTGGCAAACCACTTTTCATGAGCAGGCTGCTCGCCATATGGGTTTTTCAACAAATTGAATAGCTCTTCCAACACTTTATAATCGCCTTGTTCCGCGGCATCAATTGCCAATTGGGCCATATAATTACGTAAGACATATTTTGGGTTGATAGCGTTCATGGCCTGTAATCGTTCGTCAGAACCTATGGTTTCCTTTTGTAGTCGTTTCGCATAGCCCGAAAACCAAGCCTCCCAATTTGTCTTAATCGTGCCTTGAACGGCATCGGGCGTGTAAAATGCTTCCTGTACCAAATTCAATCCGTCCGATACAGAATCATTGGGTCTGAATTTAGACAAATACCGAAAGAACAATGTCATATCGGTTTCGGTAGATTGAAGTGCTTTTTCAAGATCCGCTATCAAAATAGGGTCGTTCGCATCGCTTTCCGACAGGCCCAATTTAGATTTCATCATGTCTACATAGGCAATGCTTACTTCCTCTTGATATTCTTCCAAAATTTCCTGTAAATGAACTGCCTCCTCGATGAGGGGATACAGGGCATTGGCCAGTTGTAATAAATTCCAAAGGACCATCTGCGGTTGCGCCCCATAGCGATAGCGCCTATTTGCACTATCGGTCGTATTGGGTGTCCATTCATGGTCGTACCCTTCGAGCCAACCGTAAGGCCCGTAATCGATTGTAAGTCCTAAAACTGACATATTATCGGTATTCATTACCCCATGCACAAAGCCTACCCGCTGCCAGTGCATGACCATATGCATGCTTTGAACCGCAACTTCCTTGAAAAACTTTAGATAGGTCCCTTTCGAAGGGGTGCCCAGATGCGGATAATGATGATTTATGGTATAATCGACCAGTGCTTTTAAGGTGGCAACATCTTTCTGAGCAGCCAAAATCTCGAAGTTTCCGAATCGAACAAAGGAAGGGGCCACCCGACAAACTATCGCTCCCTTTTCATAAGCAGGGTTGCCATTGTAAAGAATATCCCGCAGCACCCGATCACCAGTCAAAACCAATGATAGCGCCCTGGTTGTAGGAACCCCCAAATGAAACATTGCTTCACTACACAGATACTCTCGTATTGAGGATCGTAAGACAGCAAGACCATCGGCACTTCTTGAATAAGGTGTTTCCCCGGCCCCTTTAAGTTGCAAAGCCCATTTAGTGCCGTTATACTCCACCTCCGCTAAATTAATGGCTCGGCCATCTCCCAACTGTCCGGCCCAGTGTCCAAATTGGTGCCCGCCGTAGCACATGGCATACGGGTTCGAGTTAGGAAGGACTTTCGCACCGGAAAATACCTCTAAAAATTCCTTGGAGTCAGCGAACCCTTTTAACCCTACTGCTTCTAACATTTCTGGTGAAGCATGGATCAAGGAAGGGTTTGAGGGCCGCTTCGGCCTAACAAAAGAAAAACAAGCATTGTGTACCTGCCGCCTTGAATTTTCATAGATCGGATCGGCAGGCAATTCTTTCGTAAAGGAGTCCTGAATGTTTAGTGGTAACGTCAAAAGAACTATTTAAGACAACAAAGATACTCAAGAGAAGTCGTTAAGAGGTTGTCAAAATACCGTTAAAAAAGCAGATTGCAATAAAATCTTGAACCGACACGAGGAAACTAGCTCGAGGTCTTCATCCGCCATAATGGCTACATAAAAGCAGACAGGCGTCGGAGCATCTAAATCCCGATTATCGAGTCAAAAAACAGCTGAATATATCGAAAGGACCAAATAAATGAAAGTCACTACTGAGAATAATACTATTTTTGCCGCGTTTACACATTGACCATGTTTCAGATTTTTAGCAAAAAACGATTCTTGACAGATCTACTTGAAGGCTTTGTAGATATGCACAATCATATTCTCCCCGGAATCGATGATGGTGCAAAAAACGTAGCAGAATCAATTTCTATTATCAAGGGATTCCAAGAGATCGGGGTGCAGCGTTTTATCGCTACACCACATATTATGCACAACTATTACCCAAACGATTCCGAGACGATTACCAGTTCATTGGTCGATTTAAAAAATGAACTTCTACGGCAAGATATGACGAACATCGCCATCACTGCAGCGGCCGAACATATGATCGATTCCAATTTTGAGCTCATTTTGGAGCAGGATGCGACCATGCCCATCAAAAAGAATTACCTGTTGATCGAAATGTCGTATCTACAACCCTCGATAAATTTTGATACGGCCATTCAGAAAATTGCTACGAAACGGTTTTTTCCTATTCTGGCCCACCCGGAACGCTATGTATATTTAAAGGCCGGTTCTTCCAAATACAAAAAATATAAAAAACAGGGAATCTTATTTCAACTGAATCTTTTATCCTTAGGAGAGTTCTATGGAAAAGACGTACAGAAAAAGGCACTCAAATTAATTGATGAAGGATTGATTGATTTCTTGGCGTCGGATATACACACGATGACACAGCTTCAAAATTTAAGGGAAATAAAAATCAGTAACAAACTTGCCGAATCTTTACTTCCCTTAATTGAAAAAACGATATATAACTTTTATTAGCTTAGAATTTCCACCATTTTTTAGTGGTTTTTCCGTAGCCATAGCCGTATTTGCCTCCGTATCCCAGATTTGCTTCTTTTACGTCATTGACCACAAATGAAAGTCCTTTTAGCTTACCTTCATTCTTAAGCTTTAAAGGAAATTCTAGTACTCTTGTTTCGGTAACGCCTGCTCGTGTCACATAAATAATGTGATCGGCATACTCGCTAATAAGCAAGGTATCACTAACGACCATCAAAGGTGCAGTATCGACCACTACGTAGTCATAGCGTTCCGACATTTCCTGTATCAACTCCTTCATTCTTGCGCTCATCAACAATTCTGCCGGGTTGGGTGGAATCTTTCCCGAATAAATAACATCGATGGTGTTGGTATGTGCCAACATGGGGTTAATGATATCCTTTGACGTCAAAGAGTCGTCGTATAAAAATTCGGTAAGCCCGGCATCTTTATTACGACTAGGTTTGCCCAACTTATCTACGTCTTTACTACTGAAAAAGGTATACAGCTTCGGATTACGTATATCAGCACCTATTAGCAAAACCTTTTTGTCGGTATTTGCGAAAATCATGGAAAGGTTGGATGATAAAAATGTCTTTCCTTCTCCCGGCACACTTGACGTTACGAATATGATATTGTTCTTTGCCGCCGATTTTTTCGATTTGATGAGATAATCCAGGTTTGTTCTAAGTATCCGTAAGGACTCTCCTAGGACCGAACGATCATCTTTTCGCACTAAGGTCTCATCTTTTTTGCCCAACTTGGGCAACTCGGCCAGTACCGGTACATCTTTTATAAGTTTCTCCAAGCTATTCTTATTGTGGATTTTATTGTCCAATAAGTCATTACCATAGATGATACCAAGTGGCAAAAGAAACCCTAAAATCATGGACGCCAGATAAATCATTGTCTTTTTGGGTTTAACCGGATGTTTACCCTGTATATAACCCTCATCGATTACCTTGGATTTCGGTGAACTAGAGGCAAAGGTAATTTGTGCCTCCTCCCTTTTTTGTAAAAGATATAAATACAGGGATTCCGTAGTCTGTTGCTGTCGGGTAATTTCCCTTAGCTCTGCTTGGTTCTTAGGGGCCGACGAAATAGTACCGTAAATGGTCCCTACCTGATTTTGAAGTGCACTAACACTCATGCCCGTGCTCTGTTCTATCTGTGCAAGGCTAGAAGTAATCGCTCCTTTTAGTTCTGCCAACTCAGAGTCTATATTTCTTACAATTGGACTTTTCTCGGTAGAACTCTCCAACAAACGTTTTCTTTGTAATATCAATTCATTGTACTTGGCGGTCGTCTGCGCGACATTTGGATCACCCACGGGAACCGCAGGGATGACATCAAAACCACTATTCTGAACATATTGCTTATAACCGTTTACCGTTGTTAACTGATTCTTGGCTTCCTCCAAAGCCTGTCTGCTCTGTGCGCTCATCTGAACGGCCGCACCAACCTCCAGGCCACTACCTGTCATGCGCTTATCGGTCATCAATTGCTGGGCATCCTCATCAACAGAGGTAAGAGTCGTTGCAATAAGGTCTATTCTATTGTTTATAAACTGTGAAGTTTTGTCCGCAACTGCTTTTTTATCTTCTATGGCATTTTTATTATAAGTAAAAATCAGCGTGTTTATAATGTCAACGGCTTTATCCTCTATAGCATCATTCAAAGTAATATTCAGGATGTTAGAGTATTCTTCGGCAAGGGTTACATTCAATTTGGACTGATAGTCCTCCGCAATATCAAAAATCGGCCTTACAGAAACCTTGACCTTCTCCCCTTTATACGATTTAAAAAAAGGAAAATTTGGTATGATGACAATATCCCCTATTTCCGTAGGTATTTTTTTTCCGTACGAGTATACTTTTAGAGGACTGTCCCTTTCTTCGCTATATCCAAAAGTAGTCTCTGAGTTGATTTCTATAAAAAAATCGAAATCCGACCTATGGATTATGGTGTCATTTGCGATGAAGTTGATGATAAAAGGGCGTTCTTTATAAATTTCCGAGTCTTTTACATTCCCCAAAGCGGTTACTCTTATATTAAGATTAAGGTCTTTGACAACTTCTATAAAATTGGATCTTGAATTCAAAATCTCGATCTCATCCTCCACGTTACTCTTACCACCACCTAAAAAATCGAGGTCTTTAAAGACCGATAATTCCGAGGATGAACCTTTTTCGTCCAAAATCTGAATTTTCGCTTTTGCTGCGTATTCGGGGGTCGCATATCTTATATAAACATAAGCCAATAAAAGCGCTCCGATTACCGAGATAATAAACCATTTCCAATGCTTTGTATAAGTCGAAACGATTTCCTTTAAATCGACTCCACTATTGGAAAAAATATCCGAATTCGTATTCATCCTGTAATTTTAAAATGCTTGTAATCGGCCAAGAAATACGTATGTTAATTTCTAGTTAATATCAAAGTTGTCGAGGTAATTAAAACGGAAGCGATTGATACCCAAATGGTTGCGCGATTATCAAGGGCCGATGAAGTAACGGCAGATTTATTGGGTTCCACATAGACCACATCATTCTGGGTTAAATAATAAACTGGGGAATTCAGTGCTTCCTTTCTGGTAAGGTTCACCCTATTGTACACCTTGGTACCATTAAAATCCCGAATGACCATCACATTGTCCCGTCGTCCTTTAATCGTTAAATCGTTTGCTAGACCAATCGCCTCTAAAACAGTAATCTGCTCGCCCACTACTTCATAGGTACCCGGGCGGTTTACCTCCCCTAACACGGTAATTGTAAAGTTCTTTAGTCTGATATTGATAATGGGGTTTTTGAGATATTCCGAAAGCTTTTCCTTTAACAAAACCTTTGTCTCTTCCGGGGATAAACCGGCGATTTTAACCGCCCCTACGACCGGAAAATCAATTTCACCATTCTTATCGATGATATAATCCACTTGTTCAGGTCGTATTCCACCTTCTTCTGCCCCTTTAAACAGATTAAAAGGCAAACTCGCCTGCGGGTCTAATGTAGAAACATGTATACTCAACACATCATCTATTTTAAACTTATTGGTGTGTGTATTACTACTACGAATGGTTTCATAGTCGCTGGCATTCTGAAAATAGACAATGTCTTTTTTAGAAGCGCAGGAAGAAAGAACTAGAATGGCTATTAAGGATAGTAAAGAAGTTAGGCCTACTGCCCGTCTTTTTAGAGTCATTTTTTAGGAATTAAGGGATTTTCGATGCAAGATTAATGAAAATTTATGATTGAACCACCTTTAATGTTGGTTTATCGCTACTTGCATTCTCTTTATCATCAAGCTCACAGAATTGTGAATTTCTGGAAACATATTCAGGAACGATCGTCTTCATAAGCTTTACCGTATCACCACTGAAAAACATATTGGTAACACATAGCTCGTCTATTTTAGAGCGAATCGCAGCATAATTCAAGTCTCTAACTTTACTTATTTTTATCTTTTTATGATAAGTAGGCAGCGTATTTTCTCCATTTGCCAACAGCTCTTCATATAATTTTTCTCCTGGGCGGAGACCCGTGATCTTAATATCAATGTCTTCGGGATATTTGAGTCCGGATAGTTTGATCATGTTTTGAGCCAAATCAAATATTTTAACAGACTCTCCCATGTCGAAAATAAAAATTTCTCCTCCGTCTCCCATGGCACCGGCTTCTAAAACCAACTGGGACGCCTCCGGTATAGTCATGAAATAGCGCGTAACATCTTTGTGTGTTAGCGTAAGAGGGCCGCCTTTTTCGATTTGTTTTCGAAACAATGGTATTACAGAACCATTGGAGCCTAGTACATTTCCAAAACGGGTAGTGATAAATTTGGTTTTTTTCTCTTGCTGAATACAGCTGATATACATTTCAGCAATTCGTTTGGTGGCTCCCATTACATTGGTAGGGTTGACAGCTTTGTCGGTAGAAACAAAAACAAACTTGTCGACCTTATGATTAACTGAAAGATCGGCCACGGTCTTAGTGCCTGCAATATTTATTTTTATCGCTTCGTAAGCATTGTATTCCATTAAAGGAACATGCTTATAAGCGGCAGCGTGAAATACCATATCAGGTTTATGCTCCTGAAAAAGGGCATTAAGCCTATTTTTATCCCGAATGTCCCCTACAATTGGAATAAAATTGTGATATCCGTTTAACTTTAACTCTTGCTGTAAATCATAAAGAGCCGATTCAGCTTGATCGATCATAATGAGCGACTTGTAGTTGTAGCTGCATATTTGTCGTACAATTTCGCTACCGATAGAGCCAGCTGCCCCAGTCACAAGAACAACCTTATTGGCCAACTCCATCTCTATTTTTTCGTTCTTGATATTGATGGGGGCACGATCGAGCAAATCTTCTATTTGCACTTGCTTGATCTGGGACGCTTTCAACTCACCATTGATCCAATCTTCGACCGGTGGCACAATCTTCACCTGAACCGGATACTCTACTAAACCTTCTACTAGATTCCTTAAATTTTTAGGGTCGATGTTTTGTATCGAAAATATGACTTCGGAGATATTTTGCTTTCTTATAAAATCCTCAGTTAAAGCTGTTTTATGAAAGACTTTTACACCATTAATCTGTTTTCCGGCTTTTTGATTGTCATTATCGATGTAACCGACGACCCTAGACCTACTTTTTGTGTGATTGGTGAGGGCATTATGGGTTAGAATTCCAGATTCTCCCGCACCATAGATCAAAACATTTTTATTGACCTTCGTGTCCCTAATCATGTAGTTGTTGTACATGGATTTAAAGATATATCTCGAAGCAGTCAATGCAATGAAGCCCAAAAGGCTATGAATAACGATGATTCCCAAGGGAATGGTGAAATTCTCGATGAAGACAAATTCCTTGTTGATCAAAACCATGGTAATCATGATAATGCTCGATAAACAAATCGCATTAAAAAGATTATACACATCACGGACCCCAGTATGCCTAACCACACCTTTGTAGGAACCGACTACCAAAAAGGAAATTATGGAAATAACCGCCACAAGAGGCAGTTGTATCAACAACCAATTAATCTCAAAGTCAAAACTCAGATTAAACCGGATACAATAAGAAAGAAAGAAAGAAACACTTATGGAAACAGTATCGATAGCAAGTACCAACCATTTCGAAGCAAACCTATTGACATTTTGTGTAAGGTAATTTTGTATCATACAACAAGCGTTAAATCC
Organism: uncultured Flavobacteriaceae bacterium; assembly: GCA_947493175.1. Taxonomy (GTDB): domain Bacteria; phylum Bacteroidota; class Bacteroidia; order Flavobacteriales; family Flavobacteriaceae; genus Pelagihabitans. Next base: position 118,877 of record CANLQD010000010.1, read on the forward strand.
ATGCGGAATTTAAGAATAGGGAACACGAATATACTTATTATCAAATTTGACTTTACCATAATCTTCATATAATTCGACTAAGAAAGTAAAATACTCGGTCAACTGGCAAATTATATGCAGAGAAAGTAAATTTTCCTTCTATGCACAGGTATGTTAATGATTTTCTGAATACGAATTATTAGCACCTTAGTCATTGCAAAATAAGGAAAATAGCCCTTAAAAATAGATGGATAGTTATTTAATTGTGTATCGAAAGTTCAAAATGGTTGGTTACCGATTACAAACTACAGTCAATAATTCTGACAAAGCACTTAAAAAGTAGGGAATCTGTACTCTAAATTGTTGCTATTTTAAACAAATTGTCCGAAGTACCGACAGCCATAAACCAAGTTAAAAACTGGTAATTTTCTTCTTGAGCATTACCTGATTTCAGGGAGATGGTGTTAATAAGTTTTCTTTAGTTTTGCAATGACAGAATAAGATGTTTACGGCAATCGAAAAGCGAATAAGAAGAATGCCATGCAGTTTCTGTGACAGAATACGACCGCAGGTGTAATTCGATAAGTTATTATCGATAAATTATCTGTTTTCATCGAATCAATACAATATATAGTGTTGTTAGTGCTAATTTTACCATTTTGAAGAAATAACCTCAAATTGCTATGAAAAACAATTACTCATCCAGTGTTTGTTTGCTTTTTATTGTTCTGATCTTTTTTTCTACCAACATACACTCACAGAGTGCCGAGGTGGATGGCAGTTGGAGCGCTCCTATCGGGTTCGACATCGTGCCTGTTG
>CANLQD010000011.1 GCA_947493175.1 uncultured Flavobacteriaceae bacterium
GAACCTTGAACCTTGAACCTTGAACCTTGAACCTTGAACCTTGAACCTTGAACCTTGAACCTTGAACCTTGAACCTTAAAACAATAAATGTCAAACATTCAACAACAATTCAACTTAGAAGGCAAAGTGGCCATCATCACCGGTTCCAGCAAAGGAATCGGGAAGGCCATTGCTAAAGGACTGGCAGAGCATGGGGCCACCGTAGTCATCAGTAGTCGAGATCAGGCGGCCTGTGATGCGGTAGTTGTCGAGTTCGGAAAATCGGCGCTAAAAGCCATCGGTATTGCCTGCCATATCGGAAAGGAAGAGCAACGTCAAAACCTGATAAAGAAGACGGTTTCAGAATTGGGTGGAGTCGATATTTTGGTCAATAATGCGGCCATTAATCCGGTATTCGGTCCTTTGGAGGATGCGGAAGAAGGTATTTTTGACAAGATTATGGAGGTGAACGTAAAAGCACCCTGGATGTTATCGAATTTAGCATTGACCAGCATGCAGGAACGTGGCGGCGGTAGTATCATCAACATCGCATCGGTAGAGGCATTGACTCCCGGAATGGGCCTTGGTTTGTATAGCACCAGCAAAGCGGCTTTATTGATGCTTACCAAAAATCAAGCAAAGGAATGGGGGCAACATGGTGTCCGTGCCAATGCTGTTTGTCCCGGTTTGATCAAGACCAAGTTCAGTGCAGCACTTTGGCAAAATGAAAAAATTCTTCAAAAAATAGAAAAGACGCTGCCTTCGGGCCGCATGGGGATGCCCGAAGAAATGGAAGGCCTTGTGTGTCTATTGGCCTCTGATGCCGGGGCCTACATGACCGGAGGGGTTTACACTGCGGACGGCGGATACATGATTGCAGGTTAATGAATAGCACTATATGAACTTTGAATACACCGATCACTCAAAATCACTACAAGAAAAGTTGCAAACCTTTATGCACGAGCATGTGCTGCCTGTTGAGCAAGAGGTATATGCATTTCATTCCCGGCCTGAGAATCGCTGGAAGCGATGGCCCGGTCTTGAGGTATTGAAGGAACAAGCAAAGGAAACCGGATTATGGAATTTATTCTTGCCGAAAGACTATGGGGAATTGAGTCCCGGTCTAACCAACTTGGAGTATGCGCCTTTGGCGGAGATTATGGGGCGTGTGTTATGGTCTTCTGAAGTTTTTAACTGTAGTGCGCCTGATACCGGGAATATGGAAGTCTTGGCTAAATACGGAAATCCCGAACAACAGCAGCAGTGGTTGGTACCACTGATGAAAGGCGAAATTCGTTCCGCCTTTTTGATGACAGAACCCCAGGTAGCTTCTTCCGACGCTACAAATATTGAAACCTCGATCGTTTTGGAAGGGGATGAATATGTCATCAATGGAAGAAAGTGGTGGTCCTCTGGCGGAATGGACCCCCATTGCAAAATAGCCATCATCATGGGCAAGACCGATTTTGACGCCCCAAGGCACCAACAACAAAGCATGGTGTTGGTACCGATGGATACTCCAGGATTGGAAATCGTTAGACCGTTATCCGTTTTTGGGTATTACGATTCTCCGGAAGGCCATGCCGAAATTGTATTGAACAATGTTAGGGTTCCAAAAGGCAATCTGTTGTTGGGAGAGGGGAGAGGTTTTGAAATAGCCCAAGGCCGTCTGGGTCCGGGACGCATTCACCATTGCATGCGATTGATCGGTATGGCGCAACGTTCGGTAGAATTGATGTCGCAACGTGCCTCGGAACGCATTGCCTTTGGGAAAACATTTAAGGATTTCAGTAGCATCCGTCAGGAAATCGCAGTATCGCAATGTGAAGTGGCACAGGCCCGATTGCTCACACTGTCCGCGGCCGACAAAATGGATAAGGCAGGGAACAAGGAAGCCAAAGATTTGATTGCCATGATCAAGATCGTTGCCCCCAATATGGCGTTGAAAGTGATTGATAGGGCCATCCAAATTCACGGAGGTATGGGGGTGGGCCCGGACACGCCTTTGGCCCATTATTTTGCGGCGGCGCGCATGTTACGCCTTGCGGATGGTCCTGATGAGGTACATTTATATCAACTAGGAAAAAGTGTCATTAAAAAATATGCGGCCGATAAAAGCTGAAGGAATGGATAGGGCAGTTGAGGTGGAAAATCAATTCAATGCCAGGCCTGCCTGCACGGAGCAATGTCTAAGTGTTTACTGGCCCAAATGGTATCATAGTCCTTGACAGCTACAGACTGATCTGCTTGACTTGAACCAAAATGAGACGTCAATGTCACGCTGAGCTTGTCGAAGCGCATTAAAAAGAAGAATTAAATGTCCGAAAAGGAAAAACAAAAAGTACGAAAGGGAGAAGAGCTGAACGAAGCTGGCCTTAAACGGTTTATGGCCGATCAGGGGCTTATCCAAAATAGCACCGGTGAACTTCTAATAGATCAGTTCACCCACGGCTACTCGAACCTGACCTATCTCCTAAAAATAGAGGGCAAGGAATACGTTTTGCGGCGACCTCCTTTCGGTGCTATTAAACGCGGACATGATATGGGCCGGGAGTACAAGGTGCAAAAGGCGATAAAAAAGACGTTTCCCAAAGTACCGATGATGTATGCTTATACAGAGGATGCGGGCATCATCGGTTCCCCCTTTTACATAATGGAAAAAATAGACGGGATTATCCTGAGCTATCAAGAAGCTAAAAAAAGAGACATAACGGCCAGTAACTATCCGACCATCGCTAATTCTTGGTTAGATACGATGGTCGAGCTTCATCAAGTCGATTATGAAGCCATTGGTTTGGGAGATTTAGGAAAACCCGATGGGTATGTGGCCCGGCAGGTAACCAATTGGGGAAAACAGTATATCAAAGCCGCTACCGATGAGGTGCCCGCCGCGGAAAAAGTAATGCGTTGGATGGAAGAACAGCAACCGACCAGTTATAGGTACAGTCTCATTCATAACGACTACAAATATGATAACATTGCTTTTAAGGATACCGGTTGGAAAGAGGTCATCGCGGTACTTGATTGGGAAATGGCCACATTGGGAGATCCCCTAATGGATTTGGGCACTTCACTGGGATACTGGACCATGTACAAGGATCATGAGGTGGTCAAACAAGGTATTCCCTCGCCAACCGTTTTTGAAGGGAACCCGAGCCGTAGTGACATTGTGGAGCGATACGCCCAAAAAAGCGGCAGTCCTGTGAATCACGTTGTTTTTTATTATGTCTACGGACTTTTTAAAATAGCGGTTATTGCCCAGCAGATTTATTATCGATACAAGCATGGCTATACGACTGACCCCCGGTTTGCAAACCTGAACAAGGCTGCTGAACTGTGCTGTAACATTGCCCTGAGATCTATTCAAACCCAAAAAATAGATTGAGATGAGCAACGATCTGTACACAGATATCAATCCATCGGCATTGAAGGCCTTGTCCGACTTCCCGGAAGACCGTCCGTTGCACATGCTGAATTACCTAAAATATGCACCTTTGGATGCAACGACGGGAAAAACGGGAAAGGAGCTGTACCGGGAATACTTGGAGAAAGCCGTTCCCTTTTTTGAAAACATCGATGCGCGAATCACTTTTAAGGCCAAACCATCGCTGATGATCATTGGTCCCCAAGACGAAATACTGTGGGATGAGGTGTTGATCGTAACCTACGGTTCGAAGGCCGATTTTTTCAAACTGATACAGATGAAGGGCTATCCGGGTCACATCCGAAAAAAGGCATTATCAGATTCAAGAATCATTTTTTGCCAATAATGTTTCAACGATTTTGAAAACAAAGAACAGTTTCTTAGAAACAAAAGGTATATGAAAGTAAAAAACAAAATAGTTATTGTCACAGGAGCAGGTTCGGGAATAGGAGCGGCCGCTGCCAAACATTTTGCCTATCATGGGGCACAGGTGGTCGTTTCGGACGTAAAACTCGAAAAAGCACAAGTGGTCACGGAAGCCATTCTAGGAGATGGAGGAAATGCAACCGCCGTCGAAGCGAACGTAGCCAACTATGAGGCAGTTGAAAATTTGGTCGAACAGACGGTAGACCAGTTTGGTCGTTTGGACGTTATCGTCAACAATGCCGGTATCGGTCCTCGCGTAATGGCCAAAACTGCCGACTATCTATTGACCGATTGGGACAACGTCATTGCGGTGAATCAGACCGGGGTTTTTTACTGCATGAAGGTGGCCTTGCGACAAATGGTCGAACAAGGTCATGGGAACATCGTGAACGTGGCTTCCTTGGCAGGATTAAAAGCCTCACCTAATAACCTATCTTACAGTGCCAGTAAATTTGCGGTCGTAGGGATGACCAAATCGGCGGCAATGGAGTATGCCACCAAGAATATTCGCGTTAACGCGGTATGTCCGGGATATACTGAATCGGCACTCTTAGACAAACTCTTGGCGGCCCGCCCCGATATGGATGAAGTATTGAAAAAAGTCATTCCCATGAAACGCTATGGCAATGCGACCGAGATTGCCGAAGCCATTGTATGGTTGGCGTCCGATAGCACCCAGTTTATCACCGGACAGACCATTACGTTAGATGGGGGAACGTCTCTTTAGATAGAAATACGAGGATTCCAACTGAAAAAAGAAACTGGCATTTGGAGAAAATAACCAATCAAAAACCCTGTGTAACACAGTACCTATCGATACATATTTAAAATACACACTAACATCAAAAGACACCATTGAAAACAATACAACTAGAAAAAAGAGAACGATATACCATTGTACAACTGAACAGGGGCAAGGTCAATGCCATTAACCACGCAATGGTCAAAGAATTAACGATGGCCTTTATAGAATTACAGCAAGATGATGCCGTTGAGGGGGTGATTTTGACCGGAATTCCTCATTTCTTTTCCGCTGGTTTGGATGTTATTGAACTGTATGGGTATAATGAGACTGAAATCAAAGCCTTTTTTACCGATTTTGGGGCACTTCACATTCAAATGGCCCGATTCCCCAAACCGTTGGTCTGTGCGATTCCGGGGTATGCCCCGGCAGGAGGCTGTGTATTCGCTATTACCGCCGACTATCGTATCATGGCCGAAGGAGAGAAGTATACCATTGGGCTGAACGAAGTGGCGGTAAACATCCAGATTTCCAATAACTTGATCCATGCCTACTCTTTTTGGATAGGTGCCGGGAAAGCGCATGAATACATATTGGATGGGAAATTGTTGAACGGTAGGGAAGCACTGGAATGCGGACTCATTAATCAATTAGTTTCTTTGGAGGAGGTATTGCCAGCGGCGGAAAAGAAAATACAACAGTTTCTTCGTGCAGATACCGCTATTTTGAGGAATACCAAACAGAAGTTACGGAGTACGTGGCTTGGAAGCTTGGAAAGTGATGCTTCCAAAGACTTGGGAGAAGCCATAGAGCTATGGTGGTCTCCGCGAATACGAACCAAAATGAAGGCTTTTGTAGAAGGTCTTCAGAAAAAATGAACTCGGCTTGCGTTGTGGTTCGGAACGGGGAATGGAGGCTTTTGTTCCCTAATGAAGTCATTTTTCGGTTGCATGGCTACGGAGGTTAAAAATGGCAAAATTAGAGTGTAAAATGCAAAATTCGCAGGTAAAAGAATAACTCAAGAGGAGTTCAATAACTTAAAAAATTCAGGATATGAACAAACAATGGATATTGCGTAAACGGCCAGAGGGCATGCCCGATACATCGACTTGGTCTTTGGAATCGAACCCGATTCCGGAGCCAGGTGATGGCGAGGTATTGGTACAACAACATTTTATCTCCCTAGATCCCGCTATGCGCGGCTGGATGAACGACGCCAAGTCGTATATACCTCCGGTCGAATTGGGGGCAGTAATGCGCGCTGGTTCTGTAGGGAAGGTTATCAAATCTAACAACCATCCCAAGTTAAAAGAAGGTGATTTTGTAAGCGGATGGGGCGGTGTGCAGCAGTATACCGTTACCGATGGGGAGAATTGGTATCCTGTAGATCCTACGCTTGCTCCGCTACCCATGTATATTGGCACCTTGGGTATGCCCGGTATGACGGCCTATTTTGGAATTCTACAAGAAGGCAAAATTAAAGAGGGCGATGTTGTCCTGGTATCCGGTGCGGCCGGTGCCGTAGGTAGTATTGTTGGTCAAATAGCCAAGATAAAGGGCTGTAGGGTCGTAGGTATTGCTGGAGGTACTGCCAAATGCGACTATTTGGTCAACGAATTGGGATTTGATGCCGCCATCGACTATAAATCCGAAGAAATTTATGAAGCCATAAAAAAGGAGTGTCCCAAGGGTATCGATGTGTATTTTGATAACGTAGGAGGAGAAATCTTGGATGCCGCCTTGGCAAGATTGCGCATGAAGGCCAGGGTGATAATTTGTGGTGCTATTTCACAGTACAATAATAGGCAAGACGTTCGAGGGCCGAAGAATTACCTGTCCCTTTTAGTGAATCGCGCGACTATGAAGGGTATGATCGTATTCGACTATGCCGCCGATTACAAAAAAGCGGCACAGGAAATGGGACAGTGGCTTATGGAGGGCAAGCTAAAAAGCAAAGAGGATATTTATGAAGGTATCGAAAATTTTCCCGAGACCTTCACCAGATTGTTCACAGGGGACAAAATGGGGAAATTGGTATTAAAGGTCTTAGAGGAATAAGGTTTTAAAGACAGCCAATTGGAAGCAAGATTATCGCGTTGGGCCAACCGAAAGGGAGCAAGGCCGAAGCGTACATAATAAAATGAAAATGAAAGCAATCGTATGTAACACTTTCGGACCACCGTCCAATTTAAGCTTGGAAGAGATTCAAAGCCCAAGTCCGGGTAGTAACGAAGTCTTGGTCGAGGTGAAGGCCTGTGGGGTAAATTTTCCCGATACACTGATCATCCAAGGATTGTATCAATTTAAACCAGCGTTGCCTTTTACGCCCGGAAGTGATATTGCAGGCGTGGTCAAGGAAGTAGGTGAGAGGGTAACGCATGTTAAACAAGGAGACGAAGTCTTCGGTTTTGTGCTGAACGGTGGCTTTGCAGAAGAAGTTGTTGTCCCTGCAAACGCTTGTTTTTTAAAGCCGCCCCAAATGGATTTTCCCATAGCGGCCTCCTTTATGATGGCATATGGCACTGCTTACCATGCATTGAAAGATAGGGGATGGTTGAAGGAAGGGGAAACACTTTTGGTATTGGGAGCCTCTGGGGGCGTAGGGCTGGCGGCTGTAGAATTGGGAAAGCTACTAGGCGCCAAAGTAATCGCTGCCGCTTCCTCCGAGGAGAAACTGGCGCTCTGTAAGGAGTATGGCGCCGATGAGGTGATCGATTATACACAAGACGATCTAAAAACCAAAATAAAGGAACTAACCGGAGGAAAAGGAGTTGATGTGGTCTACGACCCTGTCGGCGGGAGCTATTCCGAAGCGGCCATTCGAGGAATGGCCTGGGAAGGGCGGTATTTGATCATCGGTTTTGCTGCAGGAGACATTCCAAAGATTCCCTTGAATTTGGCCTTGTTAAAGGGATGTGCCCTCGTAGGGGTCTTTTGGGGCAATTTTGCCATGAAAACCCCCAAGAAGAACTTGCAAAATACAATGGAGTTGATGCAATGGTATGCTCAAGGAAAATTGAAACCCCATATTCATAAGGTCTACGCACTGGCAGAAGTACCAAAAGCTCTGGAAGCAATGATGCGGCGAAAAGTAAAGGGAAAGGCGGTCATTGGAATGTAAGTACGAAAAGAACAACTCAAGAGGAGTTCAATAAGAGGTACCCAACTAGAAATTAGAATTGCGGAAGTCAATATCTTAAATCTAACGTCTAATAATATCTATAATTCTAACAACATATGCGATTAAAAAACAAAGTAGCCATTGTAACCGGGGGCGCCCGGGGCATCGGAAAAGCCATCTCCGAACTATTCGCCCAAGAAGGGGCTTCGGTCATCATTTGGGACCTGTTGGATGAAGGGATTCAAACGGCCGATGGCATCAATAACAGCGGAGGCAAAGCCGAGTTCCTAAACATATCGGTCACCGATAAAGAAGCAGTGAATGTCGCTGTAAAAGAGATCCATTCCAGGTATGGAAAAATCGATATCCTCATCAACAATGCCGGAATTACGAGGGATAAAACGCTACAAAAAATGAGTGAAGATGAGTGGGATTCCGTTATCGACGTCAACTTAAAAGGGGTATTTTTATGTACACAGGCAGTCTCGGGGTATATGAAAGAGGCCGGTTACGGTAGGATCGTGTCTGCCGCCTCCAACGTGGGTTTAAGAGGTAATTTTGGGCAGACCAACTACGCTGCGACCAAAGCAGGGGTTATCGCCATGTCGAAAACCTGGACAATGGAGCTGGGCAAGTATGGCATTACGGCAAATGCCGTTGCGCCAGGTTTTACATTGACCGAGATGGTGAAGGCCATTCCCTCAGCACATATGGAAAGTATAAAAAAACAAATCCCGCTACAAAAGGCGGCCCAGCCTATCGATATTGCTTACGGATACCTCTACTTGGCCTCCGATGAGGCGCAATATGTTTCTGGGATTTGCCTAACGATCGACGGTGGAATATCAAGATAGGGAGCATGGAGAAGCTAATTTGTAAAGATTTTGAAGAATTTAGGTCGCTAGAGGGGCAGAATTTACCGATGGGCCCATGGGTCACTGTCACCCAGAACATGATCAATGCCTTCGCCGAGGCCACATTGGATTTTCAATGGATCCATGTAGATGTAGAAAAGGCAAAGCAGCACTCACCCTTTAAAGCCCCGGTGGCCCATGGTTTTCTATCGGTTTCCCTCATATCAAAGATGTTGGGCGATGTGGTGGAGGTACAAAGTGCGAAAATGGGGGTGAACTATGGCCTGAACAAAGTGCGTTTTCCCCATCCAGTCATGGTGGACAGTAAATTACGGTTTATGGGTAAGGTCGAAAAAATCGAAGATTATGGTCCCAACGGTTTAAAAATTACCTGGGGCTGTACCATTGAGATAGCAGATGCGACAAAGCCCGCTTGCGTAGCTGAATTTGTATCCCTGATGTTTGACTAAACCGCTATGCATTTAAAATACATCGATTTTGAGAAAAGAACGAAATTCTTTTTTGAACATTGCGCCAAGGTAGCAGCGGGCAGTTGGCCGTAAACAGCTTGGCCCTTTTAGAACTGCCGAGTGCCACTGCCTATTTAATGAAAATTTATAGCAACTAAAAGTCTTGCACCAAAGTGCATAGTTTCAACTAATGATTGTGACCAATGAAAGTAGAATTGAACTACTCCCTCCAAGTAAATAAGGGTGATCTTTTTGATTGTGAGCTTGTATCGTCTCCAATACCCATGGTCGATGAAAATGAAGTATTGCTTCGAATTAACAGCTTTGCGTTTACGAGTAACAACATCACTTATGGCGTAGTAGGGGACAAGTTGGGGTATTGGAGTTTTTTCCCATTACCCCTTCCCAAGGGCATCATTCCTGTTTGGGGCTTTGCGGAAGTGGTGGCGTCCAGACATAGCGAGATTGTGGTGGGAAGCCGCTATTACGGGTATTGGCCTATGGGCACTTTTTTAAAAGTACGGCCCATACGGGTAACGGGCCACGGCTTTTTAGATGGCACGGAGCATAGAAAGGAGTTGCCTCCTATTTATAACTATTATATCAAAGGCCTGAAGGGCTGGGATAAAAATTCTTTGGGTAACTATGCTATTGTGAAGCCTTTGTTTACTACGGCCTATTTGAATTACAATTTTTTAAAGGAGTCGTTTTTCTTCGATGCGTCCCAAATTGTTTTGACCAGTGCATCCTCGAAAACTGCTTTGGGTATTGCGTTCATGCTACATAAGAATAAGCAGTCCCATGGAAAAAAGATAGTGGCACTTACGTCAAAACTGCACACCGATTTTGTTGCCCGTACTAATTTTTATGACCAAGTGATAGCGTATGAAGATTTGGATAGCACACTTGGGAATCAGAATTCCGTGGTTGTAGATTTGGCAGGAAACACAGGTTTGCTATCCAAATTGGGCGAACTGCTTGGGAGTCGATTAAAACACATTTCGTTGATTGGTTTGGCCGATTGGGAATCCGCTGGTTCGATGAAAGGAATTCCCAAATCAAAATTTTTCTTTGCTCCCGACCATGCGAAAGTGTTTTATGCTGAGTTGGGACAGGAAGAGGCGAATCAACGTATCGATGAGGCTCAGGTGGCATTCACGAAACAATTGGAAAAATGGATGAAGCTCGAGTTTGTCGATTTTCAAAAAGGAATACGATCACTCTACTTCAAGATGCTTAAAGGAGCGGTAGATCCTTCCAAAGGCTATGTAGTAACTCTAAGACTGTTTTGAAATATGTCAATTATGCCCCTTTTTGGCCGCTATCACGTTAAAATTTTGAACCGTAACGAATGCTATGCTTAAAAATTCCGCCTTATATCGCGCTAAAAATGACCTATAAAATTCCAATCACATATTTCAAAACAGTCTCTAAATATATCAAAATGAATGTTCTTTCGACACCCACTTCACGCTTTAAAGATATCACGGATTATCCCTATGGTCCTAACTATTGCGAAGTAGCCCCAAGATTGCAAATGCACTATGTTGATGAAGGGAAAGGCCTTGTAGTATTATTTCTCCATGGCGAACCAAGTTGGTCTTATCTGTACCGTAAAATGATTCCTATCCTGGTAAAAGCCGGCTTTCGTGCGATTGCACCCGATTTGATAGGTTTTGGGAAGTCGGATAAACCAGATGACCTATCTGCCTATAGTTTTGAAAAGCATGTAGCTTGGCTAAAGGCCCTTATTTTGAGTCTAAAGCTCAAAGACATCAACTTGTTTTGTCAAGACTGGGGCGGTTTGGCCGGGCTGCGTCTTGCGGCTGAAAATGAGCAGCTGTTTGCTACGATTACAGCCTCTAATACCTTTGTGCCCCGAACGGGGATGAAAGCGAACGAGGCCTTTCTAAAATGGCGTCATTTTTCCCAAACGACCCCCGATTTTCATGCGGGCGGGGTGTTGCAAATGGGAACAGTCTCACAATTACCCGATGAAGTGATAGCTGCCTATGACGCACCTTTTCCAGATGACTCCTTTAAGGCTGGCGCACGGGTTTTTCCAAAATTAGTGCCTTTTGATGGGGATGACTTTGATGGTGCCTTACCTGCATGTGATGCGGTGTGGGATGTGCTCGAACAATGGGAAAAACCTTTTCTGACCCTTTTCGGCGATTCAGATCCTATTATGAGAGGGGCCGACAGCTACTTTCAATCCAAAGTGCCAGGGGCAAAGGGGCAGCCACATCAAATTATAAAAAGCGCCGGACACTTTATTCAAGAGGATAAGGGGGAGGAACTGGCCTCATTGTTGACAGCTTTTCTTAACGCGAATTAAAGATGAGCGAAGATTGTGTTTTTTCCAATTGCGGTGTTAATACGCTCACTAGTAGCTTGTTCGTCCGTTAAAGCAAGGGTCTTAGGTCTAGGAGTGAAGCCATATTAGATTTTCATAAATAAAACCCCGGCGAGATACGTCGGTGCTCCAAAGAGCACTTTCGATATCATCGCCCGACAGATTTACCGAAACCTTGGGGGAACTCAAGCGGCAATAACTGTCTTAGGGTTTTAATTTTGGGGGAACTTTATTGTTTGCAACTATTAAAAATGCATTCCTTCTAAAGGATTTTTCATCGTACCAACAGGTTTAAATTCCATGATGTGAAACAGCAATACCTGTTCTCCAATGTTTTCAAGATCAAAAATGGAAGGGTCGTTCTCGGATTCCCAATACGTGGTGTCTCCTTTTTTAAGACGCATTAGGGTGATTTTTCCATTGTCAACCCTAGAAATGGCCATACCCATGCTCATTGATACCCAACAACAGTCGGCATTCGATTTTCGAAAAGGGAGTCGTTCGTTGGGTAATAATACCACTTCCCAAACTCGAACATTGTTGTTTTCAAACAACAGTTTCTGTCCAAGGCAATTGCTGACTTCGTTCTTTTGCAGTTCCAAGAGCTTCGTTGATTCCCAAGTATCAAAATTTCCGATAGGGTTAATTTCTACACATTCCATAGATAATAAATTGGGGGTCTTATTCACTTTCATCTTAATGCCTGGATGATGCTAAACAAAACAATTCAGGAAATAGGTCACAAACCATTACGATCATATAACAAACAGCGTAGTTTTTGCCGACCCGTACCCGGTCATTTTTTTAGCGATGCAAATTTGCGTAAAACTCCTGTTTGCAGCCAAAAAATAGGGAATAGGATGCGTTCGGATTTCGGAAATCAGAACTATTTTGCCTGAATATGGATGGTATTGGTACTTATTCAGGAATCAAAACCCTACAATTAGCTCCGAATTCAGGAATCACTAGTTCCTCAGGGAAGTTTGGGAGCGTACTTCTAACGATTTAAACAAGTATTTTTTCCTTATACTTGCTCGGGGTAGTACCCGTTTCTTTTTTAAAAGCGGAGTAAAAGGCACTTTTGCTATGAAAACCAACTTCATGACCGATTCCTTCAATACTCAATTTTACTTCCTCTTGTTGCTGTAATAGCTGTTCCGCTTTTTTTATCCGAAATCGGTTCACATAGGAATTAAAGTTTTGATGGCAAATGGTATTGATGGCAGTTGAAATACGTTTCGGATGGACTTTCAACTTTTCTGCAAGATCTACAATCGTAAGTTCAGTATGGATAAAGCTTTGCGATTGAACCATATGGTTATCTATTTGCTCCATTAATTCCTCAATATCCGTTGAGGTGGCCGTAGCGGTATCTATTTCTTCTGTAGTTTCGTTGACCGGAATCAAGTAGCGCTCCTTATTGTGCAATACCGAAAGCACGTTTCTCTGTACGACACCATGATAGGAAACCCAATAGATAGCGATAAGGTCCAAGACCGAAAAAAGAATCTTGAAGTAGTAGTTAATAGGATCCATATAAAACAGAATATGTGCAATCAACGAGGTGATAAGGCTGTATATTAAAAAAATTCGTGCCCACTGTAGTTCTTTGGACTCTATTAGCGAAAATGAATTTTGTACCTCTTTTCGATGGTAGTTAAGCAACCGTAAATTCCATATACCGATTCCCCAAGCATAAAACATACCAATATAAGTAAAAACCAAAGGGTACCACACACTTTCCGAAATCATCACCTTTTTTTCATAAGGAAGCATGAAAATAACCAGTTGCCCCACAAACGAAAGGATACCGGGAATCAAGATCCAATAATGCGTCCGCTGGTTGGAAAGAATCGATACCTGCTGGGTATAAATAAAAAAAAGTGGAAAAAGCAGCCATGAAAAATTGAACGGTAATAGAAATAGTTTTGGATATACCCTTTCTACCTGTAGACCAATGGCGATAAAGGAAATTAATTTTAAGGATAGGAATACCAAAAAAAGCCCTAGAAAAAAGGTGCTTCTATACTTTCGTTTGTTCAAGACAATTAGTAAGATACCCAGAGTCGTACCTTGTATAAGCCCAAGGGTGTCCAGAAAAGATTGAAAATTATAGTTAAGCTCGGCCATTTCAAACATAGCCTTAAGATAGCGAATTTTACTTCGCTACCGTAAGATTTTAGCTATGTTGTTGGTAGTTTCCATAAAAAAACCGGAGATGGTCTCCGGCTCTATCATAGATGTGTTGAAACAGTACACGCGTTATTCTTGCTTGTCCATTTTTTTGGTGAGAAAAAAGCCTATCAACAAACTGATCCCCGCCATGGTGAAAATAGCACCGGGATAGGCAACATCACCGTCGACCCTCATTTCCTGTAGTATGGAGCCAATGAAAATAGCCAATCCGATCCCTACTAGGAGTACGGCGAAGTTCAAGAGGAACACTTTCCAAAATGGCAAACTGTTTTTTGCTTTGCCGGAAACAAAAATACTGGCATCGGCACCCTTTTCGATGAGAGCCATACGTTCCTTGTTTCTGGTAGAAAAATAAAGATAGGTGATTGCGAATACGACTATAAAAAAACTGACCGGTACTATAATTGCTACTGCCATTTGATTTTGTTTTAATCCGCCAGTCGACGGACAGATTGATAAATAAACTCATTTGCCAAGTATGACGACAACAATCTCATTTAGGTTACACCCGCTTCTTATTTTTTTAAAACCTGTAACCTTATTCATAATTTAACCGTCTTATGGTACAAATGAGCCAAAACGCAGACCAACCCTGTATCGATCGAGTGATCAACGGTGATACCCAAGCCTTTGCGGTTTTGGTAGATCGTTACAAGCATATGGTCTTTACATTGGCGGCAAAAGTACTCAACAATAAAGAAGAGGCCGAGGAAGTATCACAAGATGTATTTTTAAAAGTATATCAATCCTTGCCCACCTTTAAAGGAGACTCCAAATTTTCTACCTGGTTATATAGGATTGCCTATAACCGAAGTTTGGACTATTTGAAGAAGAAGGGCAGGGGGTTTAAAACCACATCGATCGATGCCTATAGGGAACATAATATTTCCTCGTTGGAGAATGCTATCGATATGTTGGAGGCGAATGATCGAAAGGTAGCAATTAAGAAAGCCATGAACGAACTGGCGGAAGATGATGCCGTTGTGTTGACCCTGCATTATTTCGAGGAACTATCTTTAAAGGAAATCGCTGAGGTCATGGGTATTGCCGCCGATACGGTAAAGGTACGTTTGTTTCGAAGTAGAAAACGGTTGGCCAAACTTTTAATGAATCGATTGGAACCCGAAACCCTAAAAAACTATGGAAAATAGTAAAGAAAAAGAATGGAACGATTTTTTCAAAAAAACCGTCAAGCAGGCCGGTTTGGAGTCTCCTCCAGCCAATTTTACGACAACCGTTTTGTCACGGATCGAAGCCCAGAAACAGGGCACGATACGATATACTCCTTTGGTCTCAAAAACCGCTTGGAGCATTATGGGTATCCTGGTACTGGTGTTCTTTGGATTTGCCATATGGGGCGATTCCAAAATGGAGGTTCCCCGATGGGTCCCTTTTGACATGGAAGGGCTCCTAAACGAACGGGTCATTGAAAAATTCCAAATGTTTCAGCTTTCGAATACGGTTCTCTATGGTGTCATGGCACTTGCTTTTTTTATCACACTACAAGTGATTTTATTGAAGAATCAAGTAAACCGACGTTTTGTGGTAAGTTAAAATTAGAAAGTTGTTTTGTCTAAGGCCCAATAGCCGAAAGAGCCTGTTCTTTATACCCTTTGCTTATTGGGATTCTTACGCCGTTCTTCAACCCTATTTCCGAATGCGTCGAAGTTTGTACATGTTCAGGGTTCACGATGTAAGAGCGATGGACCCTTACAAACGCATGGGCTTTTAGTTCTCTTTCTGCTTGCTTCATCCGTTGAAAACACAGGTAGTTCCCGTTTACCGTATGGTAATTGACATATTCTCCGTTTGCTTCCAAATAAAGAATATCCGTTGTGAGCAGATGCACGGTTGTACCACCGCTACGAATAGTAATAGGATGTTCAAACTGCAATGCTTCTTTTTTTTCGGTCGACACAAATTTTTCACGTGCTGCCAGTCCCCATTCGTAGATGGCATAGCTGTAGCCTATAAACAAAAAGGCTGCTGAAGTAAAAAACAGGAAGAAAAGAGACCGTCCTGGATAATGGAAGACCGTCCATTCCGGCAAATGGTGTTGTAAAACGAAGAATACCACTAAAAAACGTACAAGGGTGAAGCCTGATGCAAGTAACCAAAATTGAATTCTTGGAAATTTTTCCCGGGTGCCTAGAAAGAAGTAACCGATGAAGAGCATGCCGACGACTTGGGAGGTTAGTACCAGCGCAAGAACCAGGGCAGGCCATAGTTCAAAAAAATCATCATAATAGGTCCAAGCTGCAGCTAATAGTATGGAACTCCATAAAAATGCTTTTTCCTTGAATGATAAAGAGGGGAGGCATTTCATTGAAAATAAGTGAACATTCGTTGAATAAATCGGTGCCGGGGCACTAAAGGCATGGTAGATGTTGTTATAACATGACAATACCGCAATGCGGTGTAAAAAAAAATAAAAGTGTTTAAAACAACAAGGAATCACCAAATTTTTAAAAAGAGGATCCCAATGAAGTTGTTGAGCGGTATTGTGGCATTGGTATCGACCATCTTCGCCGGTACTGCTCAGGATGTTCGTTATGGGGTGGTCGGTGGTGCGGTATTCGCCAATCAAAGCATAGAAACAGAGGGGCTCGACCTTTTAAATATCGATTATGATACCAATAGTCGTTTTTCATGGGAAGCCGGGATGCTTGTCGATATACCCATAGATGATGCATTCTCTGTTCAACCTTCCTTATTATTGAGTAATAAAGGATATCGCTACAAGGATGAAGTTGACGGCTTTGAGATTGTGGTGAAATCAAAGCCTTTGTATTTGCATATACCCATACCTGTGCTGATTCATCAAGAATTTGAAGGTTTAAATCTTTTTGGTGGTCTCGGCCCATACTTAAGCATTGGTATTGGAGGTGAAATAGATACCGAGGGGATGCTCGGTAATTTTGCATTTGCGAGCGATGGCGATATCGATTGGGGCAATGATACCCAGGACGATTACCGTTCAACGGATTTTGGTCTTGTTTTTACGGGCGGTATCGAAATCGATGATTTTCAGCTTGGTCTGGTCTACGACTGGGGGCTTAAGAACATCGCTTCGAATGCCAATGAGGACAATCGTACCAAGAACCGGTCTTTCGGCATAAGAGCGGTTTACTTTTTGTCGCTTTAAAACAGTTTTTAAGATCAAATAACCCAACAATCAAACTTTAAAATTATATCAAAGATGAAATCTAAAACGTTCAAACTATCAATAGCAGCCTTTTTATTGATTGCCCTGTCGGCCTGTCAAAAAGAAGATTCGGCCAACGTAAATCAAGACCGCATTTTTGCGGCCTACGAATTGTTCTTCAATGAGAACGAAAATACGACAACCGCCACGGCGATTTTCACTTTCGGCAATAGAACAGGTACGAGGTTAACACTCTCCGAAGGTTCTACCGTAACCTTTGATGGAGAACAGATGGCCTATGATCAAATAACTGGTGCTTACTTGAGCGAGACGGCCGGTTACAAAGCTTCTGGAACCTTTGTTTTTGAGGATTTGGACACCGGAATCTTCACAAATAGTGTGAACCTGACTCCGATTGCATTTAGCGAGGAAGTACCTTTGACGTTAGACCGTTCCCAAAGCCACGAGATTGGTTGGGTAGGGGATGTCGTAACGTCCGACCGCTCATTCGTGTCTGCTACCGTGGTACCCAATAATTTGGAACAAACCAAGGTCTTCATACAAAATGATGCAGGAGCCGATACGGTGATTTTAACCTCCGACAAGTTGAGCGAAATAGATCCGCAGCCCGCTGAGTTGTTTTTAGAGCGTACTACCGAATCTGTTCCTGCTGAAGCCAGTTCTGCAGGCGGTGTGGTGATTGCACGCTATCGCCCTATGGCCCGAAACATTCAAGTCGAGTAATACAGTTTCAAATTAGAAGTAAGGACCTGCTTGAAGGATCCATACGGGTCAAAACGAATATTAAAACAAAATATGATGAAAATAAAAATGATTTTCCTTTTAGGGTGGTTGCTATTGCCTGCGCTGATGACTGCTCAAAACGCTAGCTTTGAAGGCCGGGTAATCGATGGAGAAGAGGTGCCAGAAGTAGTTCGTGCCACACAAGACGAAAGCTTTGAAGACAAAAAGGTGGTGCGTTGGCGTTATCAAAAATCAACGGGAACGAAAGGAAATAGCTATGAACGTTATATAGCTACCATGAAAGAAAAGAAACGACCCTTGAGCAATGCGCGCTATGCTCCTGACGGTGAACTCATCTATTACGCCGAGTATTATGGGGCGAGAACGATCCCAGCCTTGCTGAAACCTGATTTAGAGAAGAATTTTCCCAATCACAGACCTACCGGGGGAACCCACATAAAACTGTACAGAACGAAGAAGGAGTATTACCGCATACGTCTTAAAAAGGGAAGTACGGTCACCTATGTCTTCTATAACAGGAATGGCAATCAGGTAGATCGTAACCAATTACCCTCGGATGCCGAGTTCAATTAAGGAATATGTTTGCTGCCTACAACATGAAAACCTTATATAGGATTTTACTGCTCTTTGGTTTTATGGTCGAATTGAGCTATTCCCAACATCATGAACCGCCCCGTAATCCATATCATGCAGATTCGCCTTGGCCGGTCTATCATGGGAATAGTTATCGACAGGCGTATTCGAAATTTGCCGGTCCCACAGATGAGGATAAGGTTACGGTCAACGTACTTAAAGGAGTAAAGGGCGGTACTTCTCCTTGGACCTACTTCTCTGAACGGTATCCCAACGGACAGCGGGTTATTTTGCAATCAAACGCTACCCACTTCTACAAAATGATAGATGATGCACAAGGTCTCAGGGTAATTTCCAAGATCAAGATAGACAATGACTGGTTGCGGTCTTTTGGCTGGAACCTGTTGCAGGTGAAAGGGAATGTTTGGTATACCTATGATCCCAAGTACAATCCTGAAAAAGGGCAGTGGACCAAGCTCTTTAAGATTACCGATGCCCAACCCGAAAACCCCTATTCCCAACTTGTGGTTAGGGACACCTTCAGTTTTAAAGGTGTCGTAGAGAATAAGGTTCAAAACTTTGGAATTAATTACAGGGGGGAGATTGCCTTTTATTCCGGCAGTATAAAGAAGCAGAATGGAGGGGTTTTCGGTATATTATCACCGAATTTTCAGTTGTTGGATACATTGCGTGTAGAACCGGTTTCCGGTGAAATGTTTGGACACAATGCGTTTCCGATCGATGAACACAATTCCATGTATGTGGTTTCGACCCATCGGCTTATCCGTTTGGACTGGGATGGGGTGCGATTGAAGAAAGGCTTTGAGGCATGGTATGACTTTGTCAATGATGGTCCTCGAGGAACTTTTGCCCAAGGAAGTGGCACCACCCCGACTTTGATGGGTTATGGAGACGGACAGGACCAATTGATCATTGTTGCCGACGGACACCGGAGAAACAACCTATTGGCTTTTTGGCGAACGATTCCGGAAGACTGGAAAGGCATTCCCGGCGAGGATATTCGGTTGGCGGGAAAAATACAATTGCCAGCGGCCAGACGTTTTAGCGATAAATTTCAATCTATTGAAAACTCACCCACAGTCTATGGCTATGATGTGGCCATTGCCCAGTTCAATGGTTTTCTGGGACAAGGGAAGAATCCGTTAAAAGGAGTGCAAAAAGTACGTTGGAATACTGAAAATAATGAATTTGAGCTGCAATGGGTACATACCAACATTAACATGAATGGCGTTTTAACCTATAGCACGGGCTCCAATATGTTGTACGGTAGTGGTCGTGAGCAAAACTGCAATTACTATTATTATGGCTTGGACTGGGATACCGGAGAGTTGCGGTTTCGAAAGTATTTGGGCAGGTCGTGCAAGCGGTTAAGAAATCCGTATGACGATGGTGGGAATCAACAGGTAATCGATGAAAAAGGCACTATTTATTTTTCCGGGGGAGCTTCCTTGGTGAAGCTGGAAAAGAAAGGATAAATAAGGTGCCAGCGTGGCGCATGCAACAAGCCTTGGTGTAAAGGCCACGATCTTTGCCATGCATCGAAGAACTTGGCTTGCCGGTACTGTTCCCTGTCATCTCCCTGTCTGGTTTGCTGCAAATCTACAAAGTCGAACAAACCGGAATTTTTGGCATCTCAGAAATCAAAAAAACCGTCCCGAATGAATTAACGGAACGGTTACGATGGCTATAGTTAATGGTGTCTTGTTATTTACAGGAGGTATCATAGGTAATTTTTATTGTAGAGATTATGAAATATCTGAAACCATTGGGTAGGAAACCATATCTCGTTAAGCGAGGGTAGGACCAAATATGATAGAAAGACCGCTTTACTTAACTGTGTTGGGACTCGTTAGGGGTGTTTACGCTCATAAACGGAGCATATCGCTAAAAGACTTTCTTTACGCAATGACAGCTAAAAAGCCCTAAAAGCTCGAAACCGCAAGAGGCGTTTGCTAGGTTATGGGCTCACTACCAAGTCGTTAAAGATGAGTTGGAAGAAATTGGTTGTCAGGTATTTCCATACAGAAGCTATTGGCAACGAAATTCAGACGAATTTTTCGCTTAGAAGCTCAAAAAGTCCCACTTACATCGTTTATATCTGTTTTTACAACATTTGTAGTATATTTCTTATAATATAATAATTGTATTGTCGTTAATCGAAGGTATCACCCATTTTAACGATAAAATACAATAAATGAAACGAATCAATTTTCCCCTCAAAAGTGTTTATGCGCGTATAGCGTTATTGTTTTTCATCACTTTTTTAGGCAGGGCCTCCACTTTCCCAAATACCCCATCCGAAGTTGAAGAAGTACCAACGGAACTCCTGAGCTTATGTCTTTCCAATGCTGCGATTTGGGACCAACTTTCTTTTGGTGAAGATTCCTTGGACGCTTACTACATCCTTGATCACGGAGTAGATGTTGATATCCAAAACAACTTAAAACTACACAATAAATCCGTGATGTTGATTGGAAAGAGAGATTTGGGTGCTTTAAACGACGCACCCTACTTTCTTTTCCATACGCTACAGGTCAATGAAGACAGTGCTTTGGTAAGAGTATACTTGACGTACAAGGAAGCGGGCGAAGAGAAAACGGTCCATGCCGAACTATCGTTGGAGAAGCGAACAGGTATATGGAAAGTAATTAAAAGCCAAATTTAAACAAGAACCCATGAAGAAATCATTCTTAACCAAAGTAAATACCTTTTTACTGCTATTGCTGCTTTTGTCGGTATATACCGTGGCAACTGCCCAAGAGAACAGAATTTTGAATAACGATAGGTTGCGTTCTGGGAGCGGAAGTGAGAATTCTATCAATACGGCCGGTAATATGCAGCAACCGTTTTACTACAACGGATCTACTTGGCGTAAATTAACGTACAGTAATTACCCTTTGGATATTCGTTGGGGTATTGGCGGTGACGGTACCAATGGCTGGAACACCAATGGAACCATTGTTGAAAACCCGGCACTGTCTAACCAAACCTTCGACTACTCCGGTTTTACGGTTACGAATGCAGCGACGGGAGATGGTTACGGCCAAATTAAGACTACTGGGGAAATAACAGTGAACGGACAATTGTTTCGGGTCGAAAACGTCTACGAGCTTTTACAACCGGAGGGGTACATCGCCATTAAGGTAAAAATAACCAATATCAGCGGTACAGCCGCCTCCAACGTACGTTTATGGGTCGGAACCAGGGACGACTATGTCGGCGGATCGGACGGACCTACGAAGGAGCGTGGTAATTTGGTAAACGAGGAATTTGTGCTCATCGACAACCAGGCAGACCAGGCAAAAGCCATTAAGATATCTACAAGCCAAGAAGCGATCCTATTTTTTAGTAACTCGGATAGGGCATTCTCTACCATCAATAGATGCTGTTCCTTTAGCAATGCTACCCAGCAAAACCCGGCTACGAACGATATTTCGGAAACAGGGGATGGATCTTACGCCTTGTATGTGCGGTTCAACGACTTGGCAGCAAATCAAAGTGATGAACTTATCTGGTATTACGGAGCTGGAACACTTCCTGAAATTGATGAAATCATCGAACGGGTAGCCAGTGCTGCCATTGGAGCTTTTGATAACATCACGTACAATTCAGCCGATTACGCCGCTACAACCGTTCAGAACGGTACGGGTTATTGGATGTTGGTGCCCGAGGGCGCCACCGCACCCACCGCCGCTCAAATTGAGGCGGGATCTAACTACAATGGCGTAACCATTGTAGGATCGGGTAGTGCAGCAATGTTGGCCGATCAAGAACAAATTTTTAATCTTACAGGTCTAGACGCTTCAACGACCTATGATTTCCATTTTGTTTCGAAATATTTTGACGGGGTCGAAGATGCCTATACCGAAATTATCGGCGAAACCCTCAATACATTGGAAGCCCCCCCTATTATCACCGATTTTAGTCCTAAAACAGCTGCTTTTGGGGAAACAATTACCATTATCGGTTCTAATTTTCTAACAACAAGCGACGTACTGGTTGGTGGTCTCAATGCTACTTTTACGGTCGTAGATAGCGGTTCACTTGATGTAGTGGTACCTAACGGTGCGGCAGATTTCTATATCACGGTTACCAATGAAAGCGGTACGGCATTCATTGAGTCTGAGGAAACCGGCAATACCGATGCCTCTTGTAGCACTGGTTGGAGCTCCGCATGGCAACGTTTGACCATACAAGATGCCAGTATCTTAAAAACTGTTGTATTAGAGTTAGGAAATAGAAATCCCGCAAATTCGTATGATCTCTTTCTCGAATTGCACGAGACCGATATGGATCCACTTTCTGCGAATCCGTTCAATAAATTCAATAGTTTACTAGAAGTATCCCAAACCGTAACGGTTGGTCCGAACAGCAATTTGGGAGAGGTCACCTTCGTTTTTGATCAAAATACGCCTTTGGATGCAAATACCGATTATTACGTGGTACTAAAGGAAGCGAATTCGAATCCGTCGGGAACAGGAGAACAAACTATTTCGAAAGAATGTTCAAGCAGTGGAACAACAGACGGCGGTGCCGGAAACCTTTTTGGAACGTTGTACCATAGGTTTACGGTAAGTCCCATTCTGGAAATCAACAATCCCCCGACCGATATTTTGATTTCGCAGGTCAACATAGAGGAAAACAATACGATTGGTCAAGTCATCGGACAGTTATCCGCTACGGATGCCGATGCCGTGGATACCCACATATTTGTTCTTATCGCGGGTGATGGTGATGATGATAATGCGAGTTTTACGGTCGCCGGATTGGATCTACAAGCCGCGGAGCGGTTTGATTTTGAAACAAAATCAAGCTACACTCTTAGGGTTCGTACCACCGATATGGATGGTAGTTCATTTGAAAAAGCCTTTTCTATTACTATTGACAATGAAGTAGATGAAGATTTCGATAGCGACGGTATTCCAGATTCCACTGATAATTGTAGGGAGGTGGCGAACGCAGATCAACTGAATACCGATGGGGATGCTTTTGGCAACGCATGTGACGACGATGACGACAATGACGGTACCCCCGACAGCGAGGATGCCTTCCCATTGGACGAGAACGAGGATACCGATACGGACGGCGACGGTACTGGCGACAACGCCGATACCGATGACGATGGCGACGGTACCCCCGATAGCGAGGATGCCTTCCCATTGGACGAGAACGAGGATACCGATACGGACGGCGACGGTACGGGCGACAACGCCGATACCGATGACGATGGCGACGGTACCCCCGATAGCGAAGATGATCTACCCAAAAATCCAGACGAGAATTCCGATGTGGATGGCGACGGCATTGGTGATATAGAAGATCCGGATGATGACAACGATGGGAACATTGATTCGGACAATGATGGTGACGGTCTCGGCGATGTGGTGGATCCTGATGATGATAATGACGGCATAGAAGATACAGTGGATGATTTCCCAAAAGACCCGGATGAATATGTTGATACCGACAATGATGGTATCGGTGACAACGCCGACGAAGACGATGACAATGATGGTTACAGTGATGTCGTTGAAAACGAGGCCGGTACCGACTCCAAAGACGCCTCTAGTAATCCCAAGGACTCCGATAATGACGGTATTCCCGATTTCATGGATGAAGATGATGACAATGACGGGGTCTTGGATGCTGCCGATAGCTTTCCAGAGGATAACGAGCCACAGCTCATTCCCGCAGAAGCGTTTACCCCAAATGGAGATGGAGTCAATGATACCTGGGTAGTACCCGGAATCGATAATTATTCCAATACCAAGGTGATGGTCTATAACCGTTGGGGGCATGAGGTATTTACCGCCACCAACTACAGAAATAATTGGAACGGTAACCATCAATCCGGTTCCGATAAACTACCTCCCGGCTCTTACTTATACGTAATCGATTTGGGCAACGGGAGTGCTCCTTTACAAGGATGGGTATTCATCAATTATTAATACCAAAAAAGACATAACATGAAATTCAAGAATATATATATCACGCTGTTGTTGCTATTTATGACAGCAATACTGTCGGCACAACAAGACGCCCACTACAGTTTTTATCGATACAATATGAACCTCATTAACCCTGCGTATGCGGGTGCAGGGGAAGTAACGAATATTGGAATGAACATTCGTAGTCAGTGGGCAAGCGTACAGGGAGCACCTGAGACACAAAGCCTTATTTTCGGGACACCTGTCGGCAAAAATGTGGGTCTGGGAGTATCTATAGTAAACGACAAAACGTTTATTGAGAAACAGACCTGGTTTGCGCTGGATTTCTCCTATCGACTGCAACTCAATGAGGGTAATCAGCTCTTTTTTGGAGTGAAGGGTGGTTTTGCCTCGTATAACGTAAATACCGAAGGTTTGGTGACCTATGGCATACAACAGGATAGGTCCTTGATGAATCTTGATGGTCGCTTTAACCCTAACATCGGTGCGGGAGCTTATCTGAGGGGGGAACGTTATTTCGTTTCGCTATCCATACCAAGAATACTCTCTCCAGATCGTTTGCAAGAGAATGATGGCGAGGCGAGATTAGGGGTTGATAAGATACACACCTACTTGGCAGGTGGTTACGACTTTGATTTGGGCGGTAGTACCCAATTGAAACCGACAGTACTTTTCAGGTATGTCGATGGAGCGCCCCTCTCGGTTGATTTTACTACGTTGGTGGGCTTTAACGAACGTTTCGATATTGGTGCCGCCTATCGCTTGAACGAGGGTTTGGCCGGGTTGTTCCTTTTCACCGCAAAAGACTGGTTACAGATTGGCTACGCTTACGAAATGGCTACACAAAATCAGTTGCGAAGTGTTGAAAACGGTACACACGAGCTCATGCTTAATTTAAAATTATAAGACTAACGAAGGGGCAACAAAAAACCGTCCCGAATAAATTAACGGAACGGTTACGATGGCTATAGTTAATGGTGTCTTGTGCACTACAAGATTGCTCAAAGGTACTTTTCAAGCTTGGATTTTAAAATACCTGGAAACTAGTAGTTTTTACGGCAAAAACACAAAAAACCGCCGCTGAAGGCAAAGTCAGCGGCGGTTTTTACATTTTTCCAGCGTCTAACATACGCCTATTTCACCATTTCGTAACTACGTTTGATGAAGTTGGTCAGTTCCTCGCCTTTCAATAGCCCTTTGGACAAACGCGCCAGGTCAATGGATTGGTTGATCAACCGTTCCCGTTTTTTAGCGGTTTTGGTGTTCAATATCTCTCCGACCAATTCATGGTTGGTGTTGACAATCAAGTTGTACATATCGGGCATACCGCCCATGCCGAACATTCCACCACCGCCACCGGTCTTCTGCATGTCTTTCATACGGCGCATGAATTCGGGTTCGGTGATGATAAAGGGAGAAGCGTCGCTATCCATGGCTTCCAGCTGAACGGTGTAACTTTTATCGGAAATCACTTCTTCCAAATTGGTCTTCAGTTTTTCCTTTTCCTCATCCGACAGTTTGGAAATCTGGGTATCGTCCTTTTTGATCAAATTATCGATATGGTCGGCATCTACTCGGGCAAAGGACAATTTCTCTTTTGAGGTCTCTAACTTTTGCATTAAGTGGCCAATAATGGGAGAATCCATCAATAGTACTTCATACCCTTTTGCCTTAGCCGCCCCAATATAGCTGTGTTGCGACTCTTGGTCCGAAGCATATAAGACCACTAACTTTTCATCCTTATCGGTCTGCGTATCCTTTATTTTTTCCTGTAACTCTTCGAAGGTGAAGTAAGCGCCATCAACGGTGGGGTAGAGCGCAAATTTATCGGCCTTTTCAAAGAATTTTTCTTCCGAGAGCATGCCGTATTCGATGACAATTTTAATATCGTTCCATTTTTGCTCAAAATCTTCCCGATTGTTTTTAAAGAGCGAATTCAATTTATCCGCAACCTTTCTGGTAATGTAGGAAGATATTTTTTTAACGGCGCCATCGGTCTGTAGGTACGAGCGTGATACATTCAAAGGAATATCGGGCGAATCGATGACCCCACGCAACATCGTTAAAAACTCAGGGACGATACCTTCTACATTATCGGTCACGAAAACCTGGTTCTGGTACAGCTGAATACGGTCTTTCTGAATGTTGAGGTCGTTGGTCAACTTCGGAAAATAGAGGATACCTGTAAGATTAAAAGGATAATCGACATTTAAATGAATATGGAATAGGGGCTCCTCGAATTGCATCGGATAGAGCTCCCGGTAAAAACCGCTGTAATCTTCGTCTTTCAGATCAGTGGGTTGTTTGGTCCATGCCGGATTGGGATTGTTGATGATATTATCAACTTCTTTGGTGGGAGCAGGGTCTTCCTCCTTGGCGCCTTCCGGTTTAGGGAGGGTCTCTGTCTTGGTGCCAAACTTAATAGGTATCGGCATGAACTTGTTGTACTTCTTTAAGAGTTCCGTGATACGGCTCTCTTCTAAAAATTCGGTTGAATCCTCTGCAATGTGGAGCACTATTTCAGTTCCCCGATCTTCTTTTTTTGCTTTCTTAATGGTAAACTTGGGCGATCCGTCACATGACCAATGTACGGCCGGTTCATCCTTATAGCTTTTAGTGATGATTTCAACTTTGTTGGCTACCATGAAAGAGGAATAGAAACCGAGGCCAAAATGACCGATAATGCCGGTATCTTTTGCACCGTCTTCATATTTGTTCAGAAATTCCTCGGCCCCTGAAAAAGCAACTTCGTTAATGTACTTTTTGACCTCTTCCTCGGTCATTCCGATTCCTTGGTCAATGAGGTGTATCTTTTTTCCCTCCTTATCGACCTTTACTTCGATCATTGGGTTCCCATACTCCACTTTTGCCTCGCCGATAGAAGTGAGGTGTTTCAGTTTTAAGGTGGCATCTGTAGCATTCGATACCAATTCCCTTAGAAAAATCTCGTGGTCGCTGTAAAGAAATTTTTTGATGAGTGGAAAAATATTATCCACTGAAACATTGATTTTACCTGTTGCCATAATTAATCAGTATTTATTTGCTTCCCTCGAAAGAGAGAATTCTATTCATTTTAATGTTGCCGTTGGCAATCGGGAAGCTTCCCTGTTGTTAATATGCCTGCAATGGTCAAAAAAAATACCATTGTAGGGGAATATGACAAACTGACACTAGATTGGCCAAGTACATGCCATTTCGTATGGCGGTTGGTTCGTATGAAGGTTTAAGATGACATTTGAAAACCAGTTTCGTCTTTTAGCTGCCACCACCACCTATTTAAATACCCTAGCGATGAATCTAGGAAGCTTTAGCGTACACCTGTTTTGAAGCGTTCTTGGAGTCTACCCATTTGGGGGCAAAAAAGTTTAACAATATTTTTTGTTTAATTTTTTTATCAATAAGTTAAACAGTTGTATCTTTGAAAAGTGATGAAAGATTAAGATTGCTATGAAAAAGATTTTGATTGCATAATCATGTTTGATTATTTATTGGTTAGGTTGTTTGAAAACGTGCTTCGCCCCCGAGGCACGTTTTTGTTAGAAGGCTACGAGATTGGCAAACACTTAACATAGTTTCTTCGGTAATCATCTTAAATTTAAGTTTCATAATAGTTCGTGCCATGGCAACAAAAACAAAAGAGAAAAAGGTAACCGACGACGATATTATCGCCGCTTATATGGATTATGTATTGGAACACGAAACGGTTCCAAAATCAATTTATAAGTTCAGCAAGTCCATCGAAGTTCCGGAAGCTGATTTCTATTCGTTTTTCGGTTCTATTGAAGGGCTTCAAAGAGCCATTTGGGTCAAGTTTTATACCAATACTGAAAGTTTAATGTATAAGAACAAGGAGTATGATGGTTTCTCGAACAAGGAAAAAATGCTCACGTTCTTCTATTCATTTTTTGAATTGTTGACACTGAATCGAAGTTATGTGTTGTTTACCCTGCAACAAGGCAAAAGCATGGCTAAGAACATGGACCAGCTTAAAGGGCTACGAAAACACATCATAGCGTTTGCCAAGGAACTTATCGAGGATGCCAATGCGGAAAAGACTTTACGGATCACCAAACATAATCCTAGATTATTCTCGGAGGGTGCGTGGTTACAATTCATGTTCGTTTTAAAATTTTGGATAGACGATGATTCGGCCGGATTTGAAAAAACCGATATGGCCATCGAGAAGTCTATCAATACCGTTTTCGATGTATTCGACAATACCCCATTAGAGAATATTATCGACTTTGGTAAATTCTTGTTTAAGGAAAGAATGGCTTAAGGCCAAAGCAATTGTTGGACGCCTATCGTATGGATAGTTCACCACGAAACACTTTTATTGAAACTCAAATCTTGCCACACGTATTGATCAAGAGCCTATGAAAACCCTCGATAATATCCCCACAGGTAAAATTGAACGCGCAAGCAAGCTTGTAAAGACTGGTGTAAAAATAGGTGGCAACTACGTTAAATACTACAGTAAAAAACTTGTAAATCCGGAAATAGATCGAAACGAGCTAGACGAGAACAATGCCGGGGATATCTATGATGGTCTAAAAAGTTTAAAGGGGAGTGCGCTAAAGGTGGCGCAAATGTTGAGCATGGAGAAGAATTTACTTCCCAATGCCTATGTGGAAAAGTTTTCACTCTCCCAATTTTCGGTTCCCCCACTTTCCGCACCTTTGGTTCGTAAGACATTCAAAAAATATTTGGGAAAATATCCCGAAGATATTTTTGATACGTTTGAACGCGATTCGATCAATGCGGCAAGTATTGGTCAGGTACATAAGGCAACCAGGGGTGGCAAAGAGTTGGCGGTCAAGATT
The DNA here is from genome assembly GCA_947493175.1 of uncultured Flavobacteriaceae bacterium. Lineage (GTDB taxonomy): Bacteria > Bacteroidota > Bacteroidia > Flavobacteriales > Flavobacteriaceae > Pelagihabitans. Next base: position 28,844 of record CANLQD010000011.1, read on the forward strand.
CAATATCCCGGAGTTGCAAAGAGCATTAGCAGCGACCTTGCTTTGGTAAAGCCCATAGCCACGAGAATGTTTAATATAAAAGGAAAGGATTCCGATAAATATTTCAAAGAGGTAGAGCATAAACTAATCGAAGAAACGAATTATATCTTAGAAGTAGAACAGAGCAAAGAGATTACCGAAGCCTGCCGACACATTGAAAATTTGACTTTTCCAAATTACTACGAAGACTTATCGAGCGAAAAGATTATCACCATGGATTGGATGCACGGCTTGCATCTAAGTGAATTCGCCAAAACCGATTTTTCCGAAGAAACCGGTAACAAGCTAGGACAGACTTTATGGGATTTTTACATGTTCCAGATACACGGCCTTCGCAAGGTACATGCAGACCCGCATCCCGGTAATTTTTTAATCAGCGATGAAGAGGTCTTGATTGCAATTGATTTTGGTTGTATCAAGGCGGTCCCCGATGAGTTCTATGTTCCTTATTTTGAACTGGCTCAAAAAGAAAATATAACGAACGATGCGATTTTTATGGAAAAACTGCATCAGTTGGAAATTCTGAATGCAACCGATTCCAAGGAGGAAATCAAATTTTTTACGGCGATCTTTAAAGAAATGCTGACCCTTTTCACCGCACCTTTTAATGAAGAGCGCTTCGATTTCGGTGCAGACGAATTTTGGTCTAAGATTGCGGCCTTGAGCGAACGCTTCTCCAAGGACGAACAATTGCGCAAAATGAACGGAAATCGGGGATCTAAGCATTTTTTATACATGAACCGTACCTTTTTCGGACTGTACAACTTGTTACACGATTTAAGGGCTCAAGTTCATGTACATAGCTTCCGAAAGTATCTTGCCTAAGATACCGGGTTCCTATCAAAACGTCCAGAATTATTTCAGTATATTAGTCATTACATTTGAACGAAACCGCCTCGCGGTATATAATCAACCGAAGCATGTACAATTCAAAAATTACCGGTCTGGGCTATTATCTGCCCGAAAATGTAGTCACCAACGATGACCTCTCCAAGGTAATGGACACCAACGATGCCTGGATCCAAGAACGTACCGGTATCAGGGAACGACGCCATGTGATCAAAGGAGATGGTGACACTACCACCACGATGGGTGTAAAGGCGGCGAAAATTGCCATTGAGCGGGCCGGCATTGATAAAGATGATATTGATTTCATCGTATTCGCAACCCTCAGTCCCGATTACTATTTTCCTGGCCCAGGAGTTTTGGTACAACGCGACCTTGGTATCAAGACCGTTGGCGCGCTCGATGTGCGTAATCAGTGTTCCGGATTTATCTACGCGGTCTCCGTTGCCGATCAATACATCAAAAGCGGGATGTACAAAAACATTCTGGTCATAGGCTCCGAATTACATTCCCATGGTCTGGATATGACCACCCGCGGGAGGGCTGTATCGGTTATTTTTGGTGATGGTGCCGGAGCAGCGGTCCTGAGTCGGGAAGAAGACACCACTAAGGGTATACTATCTACACATCTACATTCAGAAGGTCAACATGCCGAAGAACTTTCCCTAATAGCTCCGGGTATGGGCAAGCGTTGGGTGAATGATATCATTGCGGACAATGACCCGAATGATGAATCGTATTTTCCATATATGAACGGGCAGTTTGTCTTTAAAAATGCCGTGGTGCGTTTCAGTGAGGTGATCAATGAAGGGCTTGCGGCCAATAAATTGAACGCATCGGATGTTGATATGTTGATACCGCATCAGGCCAATCTAAGAATTTCGCAGTTCGTGCAGAAGCAATTTGGGCTTTCAGATGAACAGGTTTATAACAATATTATGAGTTATGGGAACACGACTGCCGCTTCGATACCGATTGCATTAACAGAAGCTTGGGAACAAGGAAAGATAAAGAATGGAAGTCTTGTGGTGCTGGCTGCCTTTGGTAGTGGCTTTACCTGGGGCAGTGCGATCATTAAATGGTAACCGATTTTCTTTAAAAACAAAGCCCTGACGGTGCCGTCAGGGCTTCTTTTATCAACAAATCGACCGAGCAAGTTCACCAACCAATTACTTGACCGATCGGTTTTGTCAATAGTGCTGTTCACAGCTTTATTTTGTTGCCGTAAAAGGTACTGGTCTAAACAACTAATTATCGCGCTGAATTTTGATTTCTTATTTAATAGACGATTGCTAAATGAAGATGTTACATGTTGGCAGCTTTTTTTGAATACGAATGTCTATGAATTTACAAAGGTTGGGCTTTATGGGCGAAGTAGTTATGATTATGCCTTGGGTAGTAAAACAAAACCCTGACATTGCTGCCAGGGTTTCTGTTATCGATTCCGCTATACTAAACACTAACCATTAACTATAAACATATAGCTTCGTCGACAACTAAATTTTAGCGAATTATAATCTTATTTTTTCAAATACCTATCAATAGACGTAACTAAATGGCAATCGTTACAGTTGTTTTATAAACTTTAACATCCAAAAAATTCAAATGCACAAGACACTGGTTTTCGGAGCTTCTTTAAAATCGAATCGCTATAGTAATCTGGCGGTAAAACGCTTAAGGAGCCATAACATCATAACTGAAGCATTCGGTTTAAAAAAAGGTAATATCGGGGACGTGCAAATAAAGACCAAATTAAGCGATTTTCAAAATATTCACACAGTAACTTTGTATATGAATGCAAGCCGCCAGCCTGATCATTACGGGGGTTTGCTAAATTTAAGACCCAAAAGGGTCATCTTTAATCCGGGCACCGAAAACCCTGAATTTTATAAATTACTAGAAGACAATGGGATAGAGGTACTAGTGGCGTGCACGCTTGTTTTGCTATCCACGGGACAGTACGGAGCCTAACTTTTGGCCTCCTAAATTGTTAAATTTCAAACTTTAACATTTTGGCCGTTGTTTTTCGTCGACCTTCTTGAACCTTTCATCCCGTTACTCCATTCAATTTGTTAGAAGGCTTCTTAATAAGCCAGAGTCCTATAAAGGTAAGAAGACCATTCATAGGTAGCAGTTCATAGCCTACCTGATAACCGCCCAGAAGTTCTGATGGAATCTGGGCAATTCCAAAAATAATCAGGACAGACAAAAGGGCCACAAGCCATACCAGTTGGTCTTTTACCTGGTATTTTGTAAAAATACCGAAGGAGAACAAGCCAAGCAGAGGGCCATAGGTATACCCGGCCACTTGCAGGAGTCCGTCAATGACATTGGTATCCAGAACGTGTTTAAAAACGATTACAACTAAAATTAATAGCAGGCTCATCGCCACGTGGGTCGTTTTTCGAATGCTACGTTGTTTACCCTGCGGTTTTTGGTCTATGCCCAAAAAATCAACACAGAAAGAAGTGGTCAATGAAGTCAGCGCACTATCGGCACTACTGTATGCCGCGGCGATCAACCCGAGCATAAAGGTAACGGCGACCGTGATTCCCAACCCACTGTTCAATGCAATCTCGGGGAACAATAGGTCTGATTTTGGCTGGCCGTCCATCAATGGAATGGAAATCTGATATTCATCCGCATAAATGAACAATAGCGCACCCAATAACATAAACACAAACGTGACCACTACAAGCACTACACTAAAACTAAGCATATTTTTTTGAGCATCTTTCAAGGTTTTACAGGTCAAATTTTTCTGCATCATATCCTGATCCAGTCCGGTCATACAAATGGTAACGAACATGCCCCCTAAAAAAGATTTGATAAAATGGTTCTTGGCCAAAAAATCATCTGTAAAAAAGATTTTGTTGTACTCCTGTAGTTTTTCCGAGGCTAGAAACTGGGAAAAGCTCCAATCTAGCTGCTCCAAAATAAAGTAGATAGAAAGTATAACAGCTATCAACATAAACAAGGTTTGCAAGGTGTCTGTCCATACAATGGTCTTTATCCCACCCCGGAACGTATAGATCCAGATAAGTAAGATAGAGAGCGCTACGGTGACCTCGAAGCGTACGTTCCAAGCATCGAAGACGAACTGTTGCAAGACAATGGCCACCAAAAACAATCGAAATGCAGCACCTAGGACCCGGGAAATAAAGAAAGATACGGCTCCGACCTTGTAGCTTACGAAACCGAAACGATTATCCAGATACTCATAGATCGATGTTACATTCTGTTTGTAGTAGACGGGTAGAAGCACATATACCGTGATCAAATAACCGACAAAATAGCCGAATACCACTTGCATATAACTGAATTCCGAGGCTTCGACCCAGCCAGGTACCGATATGAAGGTGACCCCTGATAAGGATGCTCCGACCATTCCAAAGGCGACCAAATACCAAGGGGACTGCTTACCTGCCTTAAAAAAATCATTATTGGAGTCATTTTTTCCAGTGAAATAGGAGATTAATAATAGTAAAAGAAAGTAGCCGCCAATAAGCGTCAGGATGTAGGTGGGTGTCATTGAGTTGAATTATCCCGTACAAAGTACAAAATATGGGCAAATAGAGCGTTAAACGAGTAGTTTAACAACAAAAAGCGACCCGAAAAGAGCTGCAACGGAACCTAAGGATAAAACTTAAACAGGCTCTTACGGTCAAAAGTAAAAATTGATTGTAATTTTGTGCCATACGTTCCTTAATTTCAACATATGGATTTTTCTTCCAAATTATTGGAAAATGCAGTTTACGAAATGTCACAGCTACCCGGTATCGGAAAGCGAACGGCACTTCGATTGGTTTTACATCTGTTAAAGCAGCCGAATGAGCGAACGGCTCAGCTGTCGAACGCATTGGTACAACTCCGGGATACCGTTAAATTCTGTAGTAACTGTCATAATATTTCCGATGTGGCCATTTGCGAGCTATGCGCAAGTCCCAAAAGAAATCGCAGTTTGGTCTGCGTGGTGGAGGATATCAGGGATGTTATGGCCATTGAAAATACGGGCCAGTTTAACGGACTGTATCATGTTCTGGGTGGGAAAATTTCCCCGATGGAAGGGGTAGGCCCACAAGAATTGTATATCGACTCATTGATCAACAAGGCAAGGAAAGGGGAAATAAAGGAGTTGATTTTTGCGTTGAGTTCAACGATGGAAGGCGATACTACTAACTTTTACATTTACAAACAGTTAGAAGGACTCGATATCAAGACTTCGACGATTGCAAGGGGTATTTCAGTGGGTGACGAATTGGAGTACGCAGATGAGGTCACTTTGGGAAGAAGTATCCTGAATCGAATCCCTTTTGAGGGCTCCTTGAAAACGTAGAAACGGAATGTTTTATGATATAAAATCAGTAAATAGCTTCAATATTTGCTATTTTTGCAATCGAAATAGCAAAAAGAGCATATAAATTAGGAATATGTCAAAGTTTGAATTAAAACTTCCTCGAATGGGAGAAAGTGTCGCCGAAGCAACGTTGACCGCTTGGCTTAAAGAAGTGGGAGATACCGTTGAGATGGACGAAGCCGTGCTGGAAATTGCCACCGATAAAGTCGATTCCGAAGTACCGAGTGAGGTCGAAGGGGTACTTTTAGAAAAGTTTTTCGAGGTTGATGATGTGATCAAAGTAGGGGAGACCATTGCCATTATTCAAACAAACGGGGCGCTTGAAGACAGCGGTTCGGACCAAGATATTGCACCGTCGACCGCAACATCCGACGTACGTACAGAGGTCGTTCCTGAAACTGTAACGGAAATTGAGGATACTATCAAAATCGCAAAGGATACCATAGCAGCCCCCTTAGCAGTTGCCGACGGACAGCCTTCGATCAGTGACCGGTTTTATTCTCCTTTGGTAAAGAATATCGCCAAGGCGGAAGGTATTTCAATGGGCGAGCTCGATTCAATTTCGGGCACCGGTAAGGAAGGAAGGGTCACCAAGAATGATATTTTGGCCTATGTAAAAAACCGCCAGACAGGGGAACAAACACCATCCGTGACGCCGGTAAATACACCGATCGCTACAACGGAAACGGTTTCGTTGGAAACCCCGGCCAACGAGGAAAGGAAGGCGGCTCATTTACAGACATCCCATGGAGATGAAGTAATTGAAATGACCCGTATGGGCAAATTGATCGCCAAACACATGGTCGATAGCGTGTCTACTTCTGCCCACGTACAAAGTTTTATAGAGGTCGATGTGACTAAAATTGTCAATTGGCGCGCTAAACACAAAGATGCTTTTGAAAAGCGGGAAGGGGAAAAATTGACCTATACACCCATTTTCATGGAAGCGATAGCGAAGGCATTGAAGGCCTATCCGTTAATGAATATTTCCGTAGAAGGTGATCGAGTTATCAAGAAGAAGAACATTAATATCGGTATGGCAGCGGCCTTGCCAGATGGTAATTTAATCGTTCCCGTTATCAAGAACGCCGACCAGTTGAACTTGGTCGGTATGGCCAAGGTGGTCAATGACCTGGCAGAACGGGCCCGTAAAAATGCCTTAAAACCAGACGAAATACAAGACGGCACCTATACCGTCACTAATGTAGGTACCTTTGGCAGTGTTTTTGGAACACCTATCATTAACCAACCACAGGTAGGCATCCTGGCTTTGGGTGCCATTCGCAAAGTACCATCAGTAATTGAGACAAGCGAGGGAGACTTTATCGGTATCCGTAGCAAAATGTATCTTTCACATAGTTACGACCATCGTGTGGTCAATGGTGCTTTGGGTAGTATGTTTGCCAAAGCGGTAGCCGATTATCTCGAAGGCTGGGATGTGAATAGAGAAATATAATTCGGATAGTAGCATTGACCCCGACCGATAAGATCGAGGTCTTAATCAATATTTCTGCCGACCGTTAGGGGGTAAAGCTACTACTGGTTATAAGGTCTGGACTTTTCCTTGGGCTGCATTTTTTACGTCCTATAACTTTGTTTTCTGTAAATAGGACAATATGTTCTGTTCATTACTGCTATTTTTGTAGTTCACCAGACCAGAACCTACTTCATGAATACAAAACTAACAAGCAGTCTGTTTTCAGGCCTGTTATTCTTCGTATGTGCGCATGTTTTGAAAGCACAGCAAAAATCGGTCAAACTATTCTTGGATTGTCAGTGCGAAAGGCGCTATGTGCAACAAGAAATAGATTTTATTAATCATGTGCGCGATCAAGATTTGGCCAATGTACAACTGAACATCTATGATATCGCCAACGGAAGCGGTGGTCGCACCTACAAGCTCGATTTTCAAGGCAAGGGGATTTTTGAAGGTATCTTGGTAAAACGCGATTATGATACCAACGTGAATATGACGTCGGACGAAGTACGCAAGGGGCTGGTCGTGGCCATTAAATCGGGGCTTCTTCGGTATTTGGTAGACTCGGATATGGGAGAAAATATTGATTATAAGATTAGCAAGGAAGGACAGGCAAAGCGGCAGGATATCGATTTTGAAGATCCATGGAACAATTGGATTTTTGAAGTATATGGGGCAGCAGAGTTCGACAAGGAAGCAAGCCGTCGCAATTTCGAATACGAGCTGGGTTTTGAAAGCGATAGGGTCACCGAGAAATGGCGAATACGAGGTGATTTTGAACTGAGCCAAGCGACCAGCAATTTTGTGAGGAACGATGAGGAGTTCACAAGTTCCCGGGAGCGTTACTATGGTTTCGGTAGCGTGGTTCGAAGCCTAAGCGACCATTGGTCTGCCGGACTTTTCGTCGGGGCGGATTACAACACTTTTAACAATCTGGATCTGGCATTGAACATCACCCCGGCCATAGAATACAATATTTTCCCTTACCGTGAGGTGCTTCGACGCGAAATTGTTTTTGCCTACAGAATAGGCTATTTGTATAACGACTATATCGATATGACGATTTTTGGTAAAGAGCAGGAATCACTTTTTAACCACTCTTTGGATATTCAGGTACGGTACCGGCAACCTTGGGGGAATTTGTTCGGTAGACTTCGTGCTTCTAGCTTTTTGAATGATTTTTCAAAAAATAGGGCCCAACTTTTTGGCCGGCTCTCCATTCGAATTTTTAAGGGACTGGCCGTTCGTTTCAGCGGTAACGTTGAATACATTCAAGATCAAATCAATCTTCCTGCGGGAGATGCTTCCCTAGAAGATCTGTTGCTACAGCAAAGACAGATTGCCACCGATTTCGAACTGGGATTTAGCGTGGGGTTGAGCTATACCTTTGGTTCTGCATTTAATAATATTATCAATAATAGATTATAGAAATCGAAGGTTTTCAGACAGCCCGGATAAACCTAAAGATTGCTTTTTACTCGGAATATCCCTATTAGGAAATCTGCAGGCAACGAATTTTAGGGTTTATTAGGCTCAGTGATTTTTTCTTCAATTCGCTTTAAAATTACCAGATACTTTTCAAATTGACTTAAACCGTCAATTCCAAATTCCGGTGTCAAAATAATCCGGTCCGTTTCTTCTGCGATAGTTTCTATATACACTCTTTCGTTTAATAAGTTTTCCATTAAGATTTTGTCGGATGCAAGTTTTACCAGCAAGTTTTTATCTCCTCCAAACCAAAATTGTTTCCTAATTGGCTGTGGAATGAAGGCTCTTCTTTTTGGAAGTATGAAATCAAGAAAATTATTCCAAAGGTCTCTTGGGAAAATAGTTAAGTCGGTTTCATAATTTTTGTTCAAATAGAGAATTATTCGAATCGGTTCGGTTACAGGCATGGCTCCACCAACCTCATTTGAATTTAGACTGATTTTTGTTCCATCGATTTCGAGAATCCCTTTTTTGGGCTGATATATATGTTTCCCATGTGGAGTAACAATATTTTTAGTCTGTTTTTCTGAATAGTTTCCTCCGTAGTTTTTCGTTATTTCTTCAATGATGTTCAATTATAAAGGTTTTTGCAAATTGCCTGCCACGTCTAATATATGTTTTGTAGCAGGGCAAAATGTTACCTTGCTTTTTAATGTATTTACGCATTGGTTACTAACTTTTCAATTCTGCAAGCATTATACCTTCATGAAAAAACAACAACCATTCAATGAAACATCTAGCTGCTAAGCATTTTACTATATTGACAAAAATAGGAAGCCCTTACCACACCTTAATTTCAATTTACAAACTTATCGGGATAGTGTCTTTTATTTTTTTAAGATCAGATCAATTTTATTGATATATGCTTTTGCATTATCGTTATTAGGGTTCAATTCAAGTGATTTTTTGTATTTAAGTAACGCATTTTTGTAATCTTTTGCTATATAATGTGCCTCGCCCAAACTATCATATAAGTTAGAATTCTCCGGAGATTGTGCTATGGCAAACTCAAACATTTCTATTGCTTTTTTTATCTCCTTTTTATTCAGTAAGTCATAACCAATCACATTTAAGGTCCAAATCAGGTTTGTATTATAATAAGAATCCTTTTCATTCTTAAGCGCATTAAATTTGGCTAGCCCATTTTTTTTATCCTTAATAAAATGAGGTTTAGTCAAAGCGTATAAATTGATTTTTGGATACTTGATCAGTTCTGTTTCTATTCTATTAAAAAGAGTTTCCCAATCTTTATTAGCCGCTTCGGACTGATTGTTTACGATAACGATTTGCCCATAATTACTGTCGGGACAAATTAGCATGCCGCTTTTTACTCCATTAGAATCTCCACTTTTCGAATAGTAAAAACCTTCTTCTTTTGCAACTCCCATATCTTGCCATAAATATCCCATCCTATTGCCATTGGTATCTTTAAAAAGTGTTTTAGTTGCTTCTTTGACCATAGGGTCTGTACTTTCAAGCTGAAATTTCATGAACTTGGACAAGTCCGGTAAAGTGGTGATCATTCCAAAGCCACCACCCATAAGAGGATTTTTGAGCAAAGGAGCTATCGCATTTCTCTCATTGTAACCTGGTGCTAGATGCTTACGGTGTTTTTCAAAATCTTGCAAATACGTATTATGCATTTCGAGCTCCTTTAAAAAACTTTGTAATTGTTCTTTATATGGGCGTTTAGTTACCCGCTCTAAAATATATGCGGCCAGTTCGGAGCCTTCATCGTTGTAGCTATAAAAGGTACCAGGCTTGTGTTTTAATTTTACTGTTTTTAATTCTTCCAAAAAACTATTCATAGTATACTCGAACCCCTTTTCCTCATAAGTACCCATTGGAATTTTTTCACGTATGTCTTTTAGTTTCTTAGGCTTATCAAAACCAATGGTGTGTGTCACCAAATGTTTAATCGTAATCGGTGTACCTTCGAACTCTAAGTTTGGATAATCACCTTTTAGGTACTTCCTTATATCATCCTCTAGGGTTATTTTACCTTCTATAACTGCTTTTGCAACTAATGAACCAACAAATACTTTTGAGATAGAGGCGATTTCAAAAAGTGTGCTATCATTCGGCTTGTTCTCATTATTCCTTTCTAAGGATCCATAATAGTTTTGATACATTTTTCCATTTCGATAAATAGCTACACTTATCGAGTTCAAGTTATCGTTGCTTATAGCTTCATTTGCGTATTGATCTATAAGTCCCGTTAGTTGCTTGAAGGATTTTTCTTTGAATTTTTGTCGATCGCCTTTAACGAGCTGAAGTTTTTCAATAGCGTTATCGTTTTTTGGATCTAATGATAATGATTTTGCATAGTTTAAGATAGAATTTTGCCACTCATCATTTATAAAATAGGCCTCTCCCAAACTATCATATAGATCTGCGTCGTTTGGCATTAGTGAAATGCCATATTGGAAAATTTTAATTGCAGTAATCGGATCATTCATTTCATTTAACCATTCGTAGCCAATTGAATTTACAATAGAATTAAAATCCATTGCAATAAGGTCAGCCTCTGAAGCATGGCTTTTTTTGACAATTTCTTGTAAAAATAAAGTGGGTCTTTCGGTGTCATTATATTTTGAATAGTGCTTAAAACCAATAGATTCTTTTGGAAACAAATTGGCAATCATAGTTTTATGGGCCCCTTTGTTCAGTTCTTTTTTTAAATCTATTTCAACATACTCTGAATAATTATGGAAAAGATATACCCGAACCTTCAAAGAGTTTAAATCGTAAATAGTAGAATATTGTGTCCCAAATAATTTGGAGCTAGAAAATTCTTGCATGGCCCTTCCGCAGTAAGATAGCGAGGGCTTTCCTTTGGAGTTTTTTAGAAATTTTATACCTCTTTGAAAGTTTTCCAACGCTACTTCTTCTTCAGATGAAGTTTGTGAATAGTAAAAATTTGAAAACGCTTTTTCTTTCTCTTTACCAATAATAAGCTCGTCTCCTTCGGCTATCAAATAAGTACCTGTTCTATCAACAAAGACGATCTGACTACTCGATAATGAACTTAAGTTTATTGTAGATAAATAGTTCTTAACCTCTTCCACGGTCTGCATTTCCTGCATTATGTTTTTGATGGCAGTACCGATGTACATATTGGTTTTGCCCTCAGTATTATTAACGGGTAGATATGGATTCGCAAAACCATCAAAAACCAAACCTGCTTCATTGATGCCTCCTTGGGCAAAATTATTGAGCAACCCCATATACATAACTCCGTACTTACCGTTGATTGCAGGTTCATACCAAAATTGGCTATTTGGACTTAACCAGTCTTCGTTGTTACCGACAACGGTTTTTCCATTTTTGGTTATTTTATACATGGTGCAAGGAAAAACCAATTGTATGTTTAGAATTATGGCAACTAGAAATAGTAAAAATTTAATCTTCATTTATTTATCGATTTTAACCAGTTAATGAGTGAGTCTACCCCCACTAAATTATTTTCTGCAAAAGCCTCAGTTGCTTTTTGAAGTTGTTTTTTTTGTAGATGATTAATAATGGTTTCATGCTGAGCGATGGATTTTTCAACCGTTTTGTTCATAGCCATATAGGCATATTCGTAACGCTTTGATTGCTTGTGCAGATTCTTAATCGCTTTTAGCAATCGCTTATTTGGACAATTTGAAACCAATAATAAGTGCCAATGTTCATCGAGCTCTACTATTTTTTTTGAAGAGTTGGTCTTTAAAATTTCAGCATTGGTTTGAATAAGTTCATCCATTACTTGCTTTGATGGAATACCTGATAATTCCAGTGCAAATGACTCTAATTTGGCCCTTAAGGGATATATTTCTAAAACATCTTCTTCTGAAAGTTTAGCTAGTCGAAAACCTCTTCTAGGTTCGGATATTACGATGTCTTCCCATACTAACTGTTGAAGAGCTTCTCTGAGAGGTGTTCTACTAACGTTAAGCAAACTTGCCAAATTGTTTTCACGCATTGGTTCGTTTGGCTTTATCTTGTTGGTAATAATCAAGCTCCACAGGGCATTGATTATCTGGGTTTTTAGGGATTCCTGATATATCATATATAAAATTGCATATTGTATACAATATGCAATTTTACGATTTTTTTATAAAAATTACTATTAAGTTGCACACATTTTAAGTCTGCTCCTCAATAAATTGATTTTATACTGTCCGAAAAACAGGGAAGCCTTCAAAAGGGGTAAGTCTTCAGTTCATTGTACCATTCTAATTTCTTCATTTTTTTTAAATTACCGCTAGCAGGTTTGTGCGCGATTGGTTGCGGACATTTTCCTTTGGAAAAGTCCGTCTGAATTTAAATATAATTGATTGCGGGAATTTCCGATCTCAATTAATTATATAACGTATTGCGTGTTTTTATGTTAGGCCCTATATTTTTCAATCCACTTCAGGGCTTGCTGCTCTAAAATTCCGCCGATATTTTTTAAAGTCGCCCCGTCATAGTAATAATTGTGACCAGAGACTTCTAACTCCCGCCATGCCAAATGGAGCAAATAGAATGTTTTAAGTCCGTATTCATGGTTACATTGGTTACAGAGTTTGTACAATTCCATTAAATTTTGCCGAATCCCTATTTCTTCTAAAATCAGTTGAAGGTGGTAGTGAGCCTTGGCAATGGTGGAATATTCTCCATGCTCTTCGTTAATTTTTAAGTCTTTCAGCACCGCCGAAACATAGCGTTTGATTTCGTATTCTTCAGCAGGTTTGGAAAAAGATGCCAACATATAAATGTTTTCTGTCGCTATTCCTTTTTCCAAAAGCTCAATTGCCCAATCTACCGTCAAATTATAGTCAAACGATTCGATCACATTGTGCCATCTTATTAAATCAGTATGTTTTGAATGATTGGTCATTTCAATATAAGACCTGAAGGTCTTCCTTACTTTGAATTCATAACAAAATCAGCCATTGATCAATGCTTTTATTTTGGTATGGTACAAAACCATAATGAATTCTGGCCGTTGTTGGCAATAGTTATTTTTTAAACATTGTTTTTCCTTCTTTAAATCTCTTAATGCTTTCACAATACCTTCAACATTATGCGCTTTCCCTACTGGTGAAGGAGAGCAGTTTGCTTGGGAACTCATGCTTAAAGCGCTTTTAAAATAACTATGTGGATCAATGAAACTCGGCAACAATGTAGTTCTTTCAAGATTTACCATTCTATGCCCGGAACCTGCAATTTCCATTACCCTATCTGATGCGCCGATAAATTGAATTTTACCATTATTAACGACAAGGGCTTCAGCATATTTCGGATCATTATCGGCCATTGTAATGATATCACCACCAACATATACAACTGCTTTGTTTTCTGTGAGGTTCTTTTTGTTGTCTTTGCAAAAGAATGACAGTGATAGCAATAAAACTACCAGTAAGTGGATCTTTGTTTTCATGGTTATCGTTTTAATTGATGCCAACGGGTTTTTGCGATGATTTCGGCCTGAAAATCCGTTAAGATTTTTCGGTATGGAAATCGAACCATATTAAAAGTAGGAAATATTCTCTGTGTTATCCGGTCAAGGCTGAATTATAGTTATTGTTCTGCGTTCCGCTTTTTTTAGCCTGGGAAAACAAAAAGGTAATTTCTATTCCGTTTTGCTCTCCCGAAAATAGCTTTTAACTGTTCTATTCCCTCAACTATATGCCTTTTATTAAATGCTTGGTTATTAGATTCGTCATCGTGCCAGACTTCAGGATAAATTCCATTCGAGTTTAGTTCAGAAGAATTATAGTTTTTTTCAAGTCCATTAACCGTTAGAGTCTGCAATAAATTGTCTATTTCCGCTATCTTGTCCGGTGCTATATAACCAATCGAATTGTCTGCAAGTTCATCAAGAACAACTTGGTTGAAATCTATATTTTCATAATCTGGTTTTTCTCCCAAAAAGTCTTTAGGGCAGAATATTTGTTCAACGGTTCCGTGATGTTTTGAGTCCAATATTTTTTTTAGAATAAATTCAATTCCAAATGCGTTTTGTTCGAGGGTTTCTAGCGATTCTGTTTCCGAAATCTTAAACAACGATGGTTTGTCCTTGATTTTATCAAAGTCCGTTTTTTTGATTTCGTAAAAGGTTGAACTTTGTCCCATTTTTGAATTCTAATGACACACAATGTCCAATATATGGGCAGTGCGACTGTTTAAGGAGTATTATCATGTATAACTGTTATGAGCTTTTTTGCCTTTTCAGGATTTTGACAATTCTATTATTTATGATTTCTGACAAGTTCCAATTGTACAGTTTAGAATCGGTTGTACTGTAAAACTGAATAACAACAGCATCAAGGTCTTTGTAATATTTTGCGAAACTCTGGTATCCCGGCACCCAGCCGTCATGTTCATACTCGTAAATAGAGGAATATATTTTCTGTTCTCCCTTTTCAAACAATGATCCATTGTTCAATGCCCTAACGAAAGTACCTACGTCTTCTGCCGTGGCTAACATACCGTGTTCGTCTGCCTTTAAGTCAAAGGGATGTCCTACATGATAGCCACTCATCACATCGTTCATATTCACTTCACATAGTGAACCGAAGGTTTTGTTGAGATTTAGCGGTATTAGAATTTCTTTCTGAATGAATCGGAAGTTCCCATAACCTAATACATCATCCATTATCTTATTGATCAACAGGTAATTCGTGTTACAATATTCATAATCTTCCCCGGGTTCAAAGTTGGCGGGCTTATCAAGAATCAATTCGAGACTTTCTTCATAAGTCTCTGTTGGAGCTGCCCAAAAATTCGGGGCGTTTGTAAAATTGGGAATGCCACTTCTATGCTGTATCATTAACCTCAAGGTAATTTTCTCAGCGTTTTCAATTCTTCCTACAAGCTCTGGTAAATAATCAGCGATGGTTTTGTCCAAAGAAAGACGTCCATCATTTACTAATTTGGTGACAGCCACGGCGTCATATAGTTTGCTAACGCTGGCAATCTTAAATAAGGCATCGGATTTGGCAGGTATCTTAGATTCTCTATTGTGCCAACCTGAAGCAAAATATTGGGGTGATTTGCCAGTTTGGTCTACATAAACAATCATTCCGTCAAATCCATGATCAATGGCTTCATCTAACTGTCCTTGAACCGTATTAGGGAGTGGAAGTATCCATGCCTTTACCAAAAGCCATGGTACAAAAAATAAGGAGATTGCCGTGCCAAGAAATAGTACAATTCTAATTATTTGTTTGACTCGTTTCTTTTTCATTTTATCGGAAGATGTTTCACTTGAATCCAATTCTGACTAACGGTTAAATTTAGTGCAATTTTCCTACACGAAATTTGATGCGTTAGCTTAAGATGTTAATAGAGTTTCTTTATACGGGGAATTGTAGCTAACGGAATAGTCTAAGATTAGTTGCGGAAAGTTAGCGTTGATTTTCTGCTTGTAGTAAAGGTAATCGATTGCATGAATTTCCGAGTGTAAATTCTGCTCGTAATTAATTATACAGC
Source organism: uncultured Flavobacteriaceae bacterium (assembly GCA_947493175.1). GTDB lineage: Bacteria > Bacteroidota > Bacteroidia > Flavobacteriales > Flavobacteriaceae > Pelagihabitans. The sequence continues at coordinate 44,512 of CANLQD010000011.1, forward strand.
ACTTGAGTTTGATTCTCTTTAAATTGATATACGGATCAGAAAGAACAAAAGAGAGAATTGGACTTAATGTTTAATTCCGGTTCTACTATTTTTGTTTTTGAACAAAATTCGGGCAAACCAACAAAAAACTATAAGGGCCCATAAACCTAAGAATGGACCTAAATCTAGTAAGCCGGCATCAGCCGGTGCCGTGGGGAATGTTACCATATTTAGGGTAAAAAGACCTGCTGAAATCAGACAGCCGATCCATCCCAATAGTTTATTGAAATTATAACTTTTCGCAATGTTGATTCCGAACAAAAACCACGATATGGTTATGAAAATATCGAAAGCAACATCTAATCCTGCTTGCACTCTATTTGCTCCTTTGAAAGATGCTCTTAATAATGATTTTGCATCTTCAGAATTCGCTGCTTCCGTTGCAGTGGCATGCCATATCAAGTTTGCCTGTTGCACCACAATAAATGAACAAGCAATCGCAGCCCCAATAATTCCAAATAAATAGGCTATTTCTAGTGTTGGTGTGTGAGACTCCCTTTTTAAAAAACTGTAAAGTCCCATAAAAGCAATAATCCATAATAATGGAAAAGTGAACCCTAGCAATCTGCTCATGCTATCCGGAATAAATGGCAGAATAGCCGCAGCGAAGTAAAATATAATTGAAAGAATACCGGCTATTGCTCCGATTTTTTCTAAATGGTGAATTGTACTCCTTTTTTGTTTCATTCTCTTACTCATGTTAAATTACTGTATCGATCAATCGGTGATTGTCATTCAAGACTTTCAATGATATAGACGTAGCATATGTAAAATTGGTTGCCTCGTCTTTTAATTCGAAATGTTTTTATAGTTTGTGGCTAACAGTTCGGTTCAGGTTCGTTGTAGTGACTCGTCCGAAGGACAATCTAGCCAAACCCAAAGAAAGTTTGTTTCGCGTGATTTCCTTTTAGGAAATCCGTGATCAGTAAATTATAGTATCGATGAAAAAGCAGTAAGTCGAGTATCTTAAGGATCCATCAAAAAACTTAAGATATGGAAACTCAAATTACTACTCGTCCTAAGTTATTCATTGGAATCGACGCAGTTTAGAAGGTACTATAAGGCGCATTACAAGAAGGATTATATATGACTCGGGAGCATTCTTGGAATAGGAGGCATGGTGGCTTGTCGTATCTTAAGTGAATTGGGAGACCTTAGACGCTTCAATAATGTGAAGCACTTGACAGGTTATATGGGCTGTACCCTGAGGTATACCAGAGCGGAACCACTCATAAAACCATGGGCATGACCATGCGTGCCCATCGCTTGATACGCAGTTATTTTGTGGAAGCCTCATGGCAGGCCATACGGGCAGATCCTGTAATGCAGGCTTATTACAGAAAGCATCAAGGTAAGAACGTGAAGCGTATCATTGTCAAAGTGGCGAGAAAATTGCTTAGTGGAATCTTGGCCGTTATGAAGATCGAAGTTCCCTATACCATAGGTGTAGTGGAATAGAACCAATTAAAAAACAATAACAAAGCTCTGAAACAGTAGTAAGAACCGTACCACAAAACAAAACCCGTGACCTGAAATATTCAGGATCACATTTTTAGCAAGTGGCCGGTCCTATCATGACTTATGATCACACGGGTGCTCATGAACACCATCAAGAGTGTATCACATATAGGATAGCAGGTTATACTAAAGGAAAAAGGTGGTTTAAGACAAAATGTACATATTGACTATCTTTAGGGGATTGGACTAAGGCTTTTCATAGGAGGTTTTGTTGGCAACTGGCTTATCCAAAGTCTCACTTAGTTTTTTATTCAATTCTTCACCCCGTAAATTACGCCCGATAATAATTCCATTTTGGTCGATTAAAAAATTATTAGGTATTGAATGGATTCCATAGATTAAAGCGGCTTCGTTTTCTTGTTCTTTTAAATCTGATACATGTATCCAATCTAAACTATCTTTTTTGATTGCATTTAACCAACTATCTTTATTCGAATCCAATGAAACCGCAAAAATTTCAAACCCATTATTTTTATATTTTTTATACGCTTTAATTAGATTCGGATTTTCTTGCCGACACGGGCCACACCATGAAGCCCAAAATTCCAGAAGAATTGTTTTGCCTTTTAAGTCAGATAATTTTTTAAGCTTACCATTAGTATCGGTCATTTCAAAATCAGCAAACTGTTCTCCAATTTTGGTGTCTTTATTTAAATTAATATATTTTCTAATTCTTCTTCCGTATTCAGAAGTCTTATTTTCTTTGGATAATAGATTAAACAGTCGCTTAGTTTTACTTCTACCCAAATGTTTAGAATAGATGGAAAGTATGTCTGAACTTATAGGACTATTAGGATAACTCTTGATAAATTCGGTTCGTGCATTTTCCATTTCTTCAAATGTGAACAATGTTTCTATTTGCTTATATAAACCTTGACTTAAGTTTTCTGATTCAGAACCTGTAACGAGTGCATTTCTGAAACCTGTTTTAGTTGCGTCAAAAGTCATTGGGTTATTCTCTAGCCATAAACGTCTATTATTATTAGATCGATAACTTGTACGTAAAACTACTTGTATAGGTGCTTGAGGTAATTCTGTATTAAAAAAAAAGTGATTGTCTTCAACTTGAATTGAATCGATTTTTTGACCAGTTATTGAATTTATCATATAAAGAAACGTTCCATCATTAAGATTAATGGTTTCTCCTGTTAACGTAAATTTTGTTTCCAAACTTTCATTACAAGAAATCAGGAATATAGCCATTAATCCAAGCAATAATCCTTTCATAGAATTTTATTTTTAGCTTGTTGCCAACGGTTTTGTATAAGAACCGTTTTAATGGTTTTTATGCGTTGTTGGCTTTAGTTATTATTTTAAGAATTCCTTCATTATGTTCAAGAAAGGCATTGCTGGCTTCAAGATTTTTTTGCATTTCATTCATTGATTCTCCGTGTATAGTGTGACTAAACTCATGCGCCCTATCGAGCATTCTAACGTATGGTTTTGGATCCCTATTTCTTGTTAGTCTTCTAAGAGCTCCTAAATAGTCATCCCGATAAACAGTAGGGATAATGATTTTACAATGACCTTCCTTCACAAGCTCTGAATTCATCATTACTCTAGCAATACGACCATTACCGTCGAAAAACGGATGAACCTCACTGACAACAAACATCATGTAAGCGGCTTTAGCTAATGGATGTCTCAAGGCTTGATAAAAATCAAAGCTCTTGATTAATGTTCCATTAACCAAGTTCATATCGACAAAGGCAGTGCTTCCAGCAAAGTTGTTCTTAGTCTTGAAAAGCCCTGGATTTTTATCTTGTCTTGCGCTTAAGATTATTTGATGCCTATATTTCAGAATTTTAATAAAATCTTCTGTAGAATTAGGAGTTAGTTCCATTTCCTTTCTATTAGAAACTATTTGATAAGTACCTAAAACATCATGAGAGTCTTCATTTCTCAAGGGTAAAGGTTTTTGTGTTCTAATAATTTCTTTAGCATCTTCTATACTAAATACAGTGCCTTCAATGTAGTTGGAAAAGTAACTTTCGTAGAAAGCAAAATTTCTGAATGAATTTATATTTGTATTTCTTTCTTTTCTATTCCTAAATTCAATTTCATTAAGTTCCTGAAAAAGAATTTCAAATAATTCAATCCTTGCTGGGTCATATGGAAGTCCGAATGCTCTTGCTGTTGCCAATGGCGATTCCAATATTTTTGAAGGATGTGTGGTTAAGAGAGCACTAATTATTTTATTCAATTTCTGGAATTCTTTTTCCATACCAAGTAGAAGCGAAATTTCTTTTGCTTTGTCTCTTACAGCATTTAACTCTTCTTCTCCATTAACTCTTATAATTTGTTCAAGTTTTTCTTCGATTTCGGGAAAAGTTAATGTCTTGGATTCTGATCCTGGTTTACGTGAAACTTGCAGATTTTCTAGAAAAGCACGGGCTCTTTGTGATACATAGAGTTCCTCTGAAAATGGATTATCTCCTTGAATTGGTCCACTTCCCTTAAGAAAATTTATATCTATTCCTGGAAGGCTTATCTTTTTAGTATACTTATAGGTAACAAATATTTGTCCACTTGATGTTGGTTTAAATTCGAAAGCAGATCTATGACTAAGAACGGATTCTGGATATAAGTTTCCCAAAATCGAAAAAATATTTCTCCTTATTATTTCCCCAGGAGGTTCATTTAGATTCGAAGTGTAAATTCTTGGTGCAATTTTCCTAATCTCTCCATTCTTTTCAAGTTTTGATATTTTTTTGGAAATAGTGGAGTCAGAGGATCCAAAGATTATTTCTTTTAGATGTATAGGGGTATTTTTTTCCATTATAATTTAATATTTAATGAAATTAGGAAAATAATTTCTATCATAAACACCAAAATGGAAAATAATTTCTATTAAAAATTAAAATAGAAAATAAATTCGATTAAAACAATCGAAATAAATTGAAAAGGAAAATATTTTCTAATATAAAATGAAAAACAGAAAATAAAATAGACTATAGAGGTTTTTCGATAATTAAAGCCAACGGTTAGTATATGAAAAGTAGGGCAGTTCAAAGGCACTAAACTTTTGGGAAGCACAAAGCCATATTTTTAATTTTCTTTTTAACTATTTCGTTAGCTAAAATACAAATTAAAAATATGGCGACTCTCAAATAAGCCCAAGACATTGATTAAGTACTATTTGCCCTATTTTTTATATACATTGTTATCTGCTGGCTTTTCCGCAATCAAATGTTCAGATAAAAACGTTCCTTGCTTTTAGATATTCCGCCAAATTTTCGATAAAAATCTATGGCTTTTTTATTAAAATCAGGTGTTTGCCATTGAATGATACTGCACTTTTGATTTTTTGCATATTCACTTATCTTTCCCATTAGAAGTCCGCCCAAGCCATTACCTCTGGCGTTTTCTTTTAGATACAGACAGTCAAGATAGATATAAAAATCCGCGTCCCAAGTTGAAAACTGTTTTATAAAGGTCGCATAACCGACAATCAAATTTTCTTGCTCTATGACCAAACATTTTAAACAGGGATTTTGCCCAAATAGAAACTTGGACAACAACTCCGATTTATTTTTCCGTTCGTAGTCCGCTTGTTCGTACTTAGCGTGTTCTTTGCATAAATCTATAATTTGAGGCAAGTCCTTTTTTTCTGCAAATCTTATTTCCATTCTACAGGTGTTTAACAGGCACATTCCATAATTGCACCTTTTACTGGATTTGTTCCCTCGGTTGCATATCCGTCAAATTTCCACCATTCAATTCCGCCCATTAGTTCTTTAACCTTAAATCCAAGTTTTGCCATATTCAATGCCCCTTTTGTCGAAGCGTTGCAACCGATTCCATCACAATAGCAAACATAGGTTATTGACTTGTCCAAATGTTTTGTGCTTTCTTCGTTCATGTCTCTGTGGGGAAGGTTTATGGCTGTTGGAATATGTTCTTTTTCAAAGCCAATTGCTTTTCGGGCGTCTAAAGCCACTACGCTTTCTTTGTTTTCCAATGCGTCCCATAAATCCGATGGGTCCATTTCGTAAGCAAGTTTGTTTTCATAAAATTCAATTTGTTTTTGCATAATTTCTTGTTTTTTAGTTGGTCAAAATTATTTGGTTTAGTACCATGATTTCAAACTTTGGAATTGAAGCTTTAAAATTTAAAGCTGAAAAAATTTCAACTATGGATTTTTCACAAATGGTTAACTTAGTGCCTTATGGAAATCAAATATTTTAGGTTGGTAAAAACAATTGAGGAAGAAGGCAGTATTGCCAATTCTGCCGAGAAATTATTTTTGACCCAATCAGCTTTAAGCCATCAATTAAGGGAATTGGAAGAACGCTTGGGTTTCAAGGTCTTTCTTCGTACACGTAATAAATGGAAATTAACGGTTGAAGGCGATGAACTTTATAAATTAGGAAATTCAATTCTCGAAAGTATTGAAAAGGGTTTTCAGAATATTGAACAATTGCGAACTGGTTCTGTTGGAAATATTAAAGTAAGCACAGAATGTTATAGTTTTTATCAAGGTTTATCGTCTTTTATTCAAAAAATGGGGCTCTTGTACCCAGAAATAGATGTTGATTTGATTCTTGAAGCTACACATCAACCAATTTCAAAGATTTTGTCCAATGAGATTGATATTGCCATAGTTACCTCAAAACCAGCAAACGAAACTTTGTTGAGTATCGAGGTTTATGAGGATGAAATTTTTGCAATAATGCATAAGGAAAACCCTTTGAACGAGTTAGATTTTTTAGATACGAATGATTTTTCGGATGCACATTTGATTATCCATTCGTTCCCTTTGGAAACGGTCTCGGTCTATGAGCAATTTCTAAAACCCAATAAAATTACTCCGTTCAAGATTTCCGCTATTCCGCTTACTGAGGTCGCTTTGGAAATGGTCGATGCTAATATGGGAATAATGTGTATGCCCAAATGGGCGTTAAAGTCTTTTAAGGTTTCGGATGATTTGATTTTTAAGAGAATTGGCAAGAACGGTTTGAAAAGAACACATTATTTGGTCTTTCGTAAAGCCGACAAGGTCAAAAAGTACGTTAACGATTTTATTTCCAATTTTGAAGATGATTTTTCAAAGGATTGATTTTTTTCAGCTTGCAGATAACAATTAAATATAATTACTAGTAACTATACTCCTTTTATATGTCCAATTTATACAAATCCCATTAAATAAGGGGATTAGAAATGTTTAATGACATGGTATTCGCATACGATTCGTTTGAAAACGGAAAAAATATCGTTTCATAGGCAACCTTTTCCTCTTGTATTTTATAATTTTTCAATGCCCATTTTAAACGGTGTATTGTACCTTCCTTTCCGCAACATAACAACTATCCTGAAAACACGACGTATTCCTGGAGCTGGGCAGGTACTTTATAACCTTCCTGAAGGGCTGCTACAAAAGGCTTGCTCGAACCAAGGATACCATGATTTCCTAAGCTCCAGAGGAACAATTTTTACAGTATGTGGGGTGAGGCAGCTCTTTATTGCATGTCCGCCAAATAAAACAACCCTTTGGGCTTCTTCAAATTATACGAAAAACTATCTTTGTAAAAACAACGCCCAAATGCAACTGAACCTCACACGACCTATCTGTTTCTTCGATTTGGAAACCACTGGCACCAATGTGGCCAAAGACCGTATTGTAGAGATATCCATCCTCAAAATCTTTCCCAATGGCAACAAGGAAAGCAAAACGTGGTTGGTGAATCCTGAAATGCCCATTCCGGCGGAAGCCGCTTCCATACATGGTATCTCCAATGAAAAAGTAGCGAACGAACCTACCTTTAAAGAATTATCCAAAGAGATTTATCTAATGATCAAGGATAGTGATTTGGGGGGCTTCAATTCAGACCGTTTCGATATTCCGCTCTTGGCCGAGGAGATGCTTCGGGTAGGGATCGATTTTGATATGAAAAATACCGTGGCCATCGATGTGCAGACGATTTTTCACAAAATGGAAAAAAGAACCTTGGGAGCCGCCTACCAATTCTATTGCGGAAAAGATTTGACCGATGCCCATAGTGCCGAGGCAGACACCTTGGCGACCTATGAGGTGCTGTTGTCGCAATTGGAGCGCTATCCCGACTTGGAGAACAATGTGAAAAAATTAGCAGCATTCTCTACACACCGAAAGTTTGCCGATTTCGCGGGGTTTATCGGATTGGATGAGGATGACCAGGAAATCTTTACCTTCGGAAAACACAAGGGTAAAAGGGTGCATGATGTGCTAGAGAAAGAGCCCGGATACTTTGGTTGGATTTTGAACGCCGATTTTCCGTTGTACACCAAAAAAGTGTTGACACAGATAAAGTTGAGCAAACTCAATAATAAATTGAACTGAGAAAGACCACAGGTCATTCTTTTGATCACCAAACACCAACACTACCTAAGTCTAATCCTTCCGTTCCATTCTCTTTTATTAAAAAAATATGAAAATTATCTGTATCGGTCGAAACTATGCTGCCCACATCGAGGAATTGGACAATGAGCGGCCCTCAGAGCCCGTAGTCTTTATTAAGCCTGACTCTGCGGTACTGCCCAAGGAACAGGATTTTTACATTCCCGATTTTTCCGAAGAGATCCATTATGAGGTCGAGGTCCTGGTCAAGATCAACAAGGTAGGCAAGCATATCAATGAAAAATTTGCGCATACGTATTACGAAGAAGTCGGACTCGGAATCGATTTTACCGCAAGGGACCTTCAAAGCAAGCTTAAAAAAGAGGGACTCCCTTGGGAGAAGGCCAAAGGTTTTGATGGGGCTGCGGTAATCGGCAAATGGTTGCCGAAATCGAATTTTACCGATTTGAACGGCCTTGATTTTTCGCTTCACCAGAATGGAGAAGTGGTTCAAAAAGGCAATACCGCAATGATGCTTTGGAAGATAGATGAACTCATCGCTTATGTCTCCCAGTTCTTCACCTTAAAAAAAGGAGATATTATTTTTACGGGTACGCCCGAAGGTGTTGGTAAAATACACCCAAATGACTATCTTTCGGGAGTATTGGAAGGCAAAGAATTGTTCTCGTTAAAAATTAAGTAATGATATACAGCTTGGATAAAATAAATGAGATGGCCGAGGGTGACGAAGAATTTGTCCAATCCGTTATCTCGGTTTTTTTGGAAGAAGTACCTACAGATCTTTCCCAATTGGAAACCGCGTTGCAGTCTAGGAACTACGAGCAAGTGTATAAGTTGGCCCACAAGATAAAGCCCAATGTAGATTTGTTGGGAATGGAACAAACGCGAGCTGCTGCCCTCGAAATAGAGACCTTGGGAAAAAGTGAGGCGAACATGGCCGAAATAGAAAAAGTTTTTCCGATCCTTCAAAAAGACATTGCCCAGGTCGTTGCTGAGCTAAAGAAAGACTTCGATCTCTGATGCTGGCAGATATCATCACTATCGGCGATGAGATTCTCATAGGCCAAATTATAGATACCAATTCCGCCTTTATTGCCAAAGAACTGAATAAGATCGGGATTTCGGTATACCAGATTACCTCGGTACAAGATCATAGGGAACATATTTTAGAAGCGCTTGACGAAGCAGGGCGGCATGCCGATATTGTAATTTGCACAGGAGGTTTAGGCCCTACCAAAGACGATATTACCAAACATACGTTTTGTGAATTTTTCAATGATGAACTAATTCAGGATACCAATGTGCTAAGGCATGTAGAATATCTCTTTGAGAAGTATATCACCACGACTACCATATCGGACGTAAACCGGCAACAGGCCATGGTACCTTCCAGGGCCCGGATATTAAAAAACGAATTCGGTACAGCCCCAGGCATGTGGATCGACGACGAAAGGGCGGTGTTCGTTTCCTTGCCAGGAGTACCTTTTGAGATGAAATCCTTGATGAAAAATCAAGTGATTCCGCAAATAGTGAAGGAGTTCAAACGCCCCCATATTCTTCATAAGACCTTGGTAACCTATGGGAAAGGGGAAAGCGCCATTGCCGAAAGAATTGCCGATTGGGAAGAAAATCTACCTTCGTATATAAAATTGGCATATCTCCCTAATTTAGGCAAAGTACGTCTTCGACTTACCGCCAAAGGCCCCGATAGACTCTTGCTCGAAGAAAAGATGGAGGAGGTATCCCGCGCCTTGTACCCTTTGATCGAGGATGTCTTATATGGGGAAGAAGATGAAGAAACGCTAGAAGAGACCCTAGGGAAACTATGTGTGGCAAAGAATAAGACCCTTGCCACCGCCGAGAGTTGTACAGGAGGAAAAATTGCGCAGCAGTTGACCGCTATTCCCGGGGCATCGGCCTACTTTAAAGGAAGTGTGGTCAGTTACGCGACAGAAACAAAAATCGAGGTGTTAAAAGTACCCGAAAAGTTGATCCGGGAACATTCAGTGGTCAGTGAGGCGGTGGCTATGGCCATGGCGAAAAATGTAAGGGAACTGTTGAAGACCGATATCGCAGTGGCGACGACGGGCAATGCAGGCCCTACGAAAGGAGATTCCGATGCCCCGGTGGGAACGGTTTACATAGGAATTGCCACGCCAACGCAGGTATACGCCCAGCATTTTATGATGGGAAATCACCGGGAGCGCATCGTTCAAAAGGCCGTGCATAAGGCACTGGAACTGGTACAGAAAGAAATTTTAAAAATCTGAAGTAGAATCTTGTCCGTCCGGCAAAAATGACATAAATTTGCAGCCTGTTTAAAAAAAATCAGCGTAATGTCTAAAGTCTGTGAAATTACCGGTAAGAAAGCGATGTCTGGAAACAACGTGTCGTTTTCCATCAATAAGACCAAGAGAAGATTCAATGTAAATCTTTCCAAAAAGCGTTTTTATATTCCGGAAGAAGATCGTTGGGTAACCTTGAAGGTTTCTGCCAAAGGGTTGAAAATCATCAACAAAAGAGGTGTTTCCGCTGTTTTGAAAGAAGCAAAGCAACAAGGATTGATTAAATAAATCCGGTAAAAAGTACGACAATGGCAAAGAAGGGCAATAGAGTTCAAGTAATTTTGGAGTGTACCGAGCACAAGGAATCAGGTCAGCCTGGAACTTCAAGATACATCACTACCAAGAACAAGAAGAATACTCCTGAGCGAATGGAGTTGAAAAAATACAATCCCATTCTGAGAAGAATGACGGTTCATAAAGAAATCAAGTAATTTATTTTCGCGCAGCGAAAATGACGCAACAACAGTTTAGTCATGGCAAAGAAAACGGTAGCATCCTTACAGACAAGTTCAAAAAGATTGACAAAGGCCATTAAAATGGTAAAATCACCAAAAACAGGTGCCTATACTTTCTCAGAGTCTATTATGGCTCCTGAAGCGGTCAATGAGTGGTTGTCCAAAAAATAAGGACACAACAATATTCAGTATAAGCTACTTTTGAAAGAAAGTAGCTTTTTTTTTGCATGACATTTGGGGACAATGAATTGGCAGAATCCGTTTTGGTAAGACGACCCTAATCCTCATATAATCCCGTAAATTGCCGTTTACCCGATAATCGAGATTTAAAATGCTCTGACGCTTGCCCGCCTACACGTAGCCATTACGGTGGACGAAGGCGTCGAAATCAAAATTGAATTTCCGATGAATACCTCGTGGGCTTGCCCCAAGGTTATTTACTTTCTTATATTTGATGTAACGTATTTAATACATCAATGAGTTTATTCAAAAATATTTTTTCCTCTAAAAAGAAGGAGCATCTCGACAAGGGTCTCGAGAAATCGAAAACCAGCTTTTTTAGTAAGCTAAGTAAGGCCGTTGCCGGAAAATCGAAAGTAGATGACGATGTACTCGATAATCTTGAAGAGGTGCTGGTCACTTCAGATGTTGGGGTCGATACTACGTTGAAAATTATAGAGCGTATCGAAGCCAGGGTTGCCAAAGACAAGTATATGGGCACCGACGAACTCAATACTATTTTACGTGAAGAAATTGCCGGCTTGCTCTCGGAGACAAATGTAGGCGATGCCACGGATATTAACCTGCCAACGGGTATCAAGCCCTATGTAATCATGGTGGTAGGGGTCAACGGGGTAGGGAAAACCACTACCATCGGAAAGTTGGCACATCAATTCAAAAATAAAGGATATAAGGTCGTTTTAGGGGCGGCAGATACGTTTCGGGCTGCAGCAATCGATCAGTTGCAAGTATGGGCCGATCGGGTCGGTGTTCCTATAGTGAAACAGAAAATGGGTAGTGATCCCGCTTCCGTTGCCTTCGATACGCTCAGCTCTGCGGTTTCCCAAAATGCCGATGTCGTCATCATAGATACTGCAGGTCGCTTGCACAATAAGGTGAATCTTATGAACGAGCTGACCAAAGTAAAACGGGTGATGCAAAAAGTGGTCGACGATACCCCTCATGAAGTGCTATTGGTGTTGGATGGCTCTACGGGCCAGAACGCTTTTGAACAAGCCAAACAGTTTACCAAAGCTACCGAAGTGACTGCTTTGGCCGTCACTAAATTAGACGGCACGGCAAAAGGCGGAGTAGTCATCGGTATTTCGGACCAGTTTCAGATTCCTGTTAAATACATAGGGGTAGGGGAAGGCATCGAAGATTTACAAGTGTTCAACAAATTCGAGTTTGTCGATTCTTTTTTTAATATGAAAAATTGAAAATCTGGGCTACCATAGCGTTATTTTTTGTAGCACCGTTTATCTCGGCCCAAATAAAACACCCTAAGGCAAGTCCGTTTTCCACCGTCCTTCAAGAGGTGGGCTTAGCCACTATCCAAGTTGCATATTCTCGGCCTGCAGTAAAAGGGCGTACCGTATTTGGTGACTTGGTTCCTTACGGACGTATATGGCGGGTCGGTGCGAACGCATCTACCAAATTAAAAATAGATTCGGATGTCACAATTATGGGAAACTTGTTGCCCAAGGGTACGTATGCCCTGTATGCCTTTCCCGAAAAAGCAGCATGGCAAATCGTTTTTCATAAAAACACCGATCATTGGGGCGATGGGCGAAACGCCTACGATCCATCAGAAGATGCCTTTCGCATCAAGGTAGCTCCCCAGCAAACTGCCGGTTTTCAGGAGAACTTCCTCATTACCTTTGATAACCTTCGACATGATGGCGTGGATATGATATGGGCTTGGGAGCATACCCAAATAAGCATTCCGGTAACGGTCGATACACATACCCTCATGCTACGGGAGATAAGACAGGCACTTTCCGATACACCCACGGCACAATCTTATTACGAGGCGGCACGTTATCTGCAAGAACAGCAGACCCAGTATGAAACCGCTCTTATCTATTTGAACAAAGCCCTTGAACTAGGTGGGGATACCTATTACTTTCATCGGGTCAAATCTTTGGTGGAAGCAGCTTTGGGCGATTATCCCTCGGCAGTCGATTCGGCCCAAAAAAGTTTGGCATTGGCCGAAAAGCAGGAAAAGGATGAGTTTGTGCGTATGAACCGTAAAAACATCGAAACTTGGGAAAAACATATAAAGGAAGCTAAGGAATGAGGTGGATGGTCATTTGGGTCATGGTGTCGTTGTTCGTATCCTGTAAGCAGGAACCGAAAGAATCCGATAAGGAGCTTTTGCTATGGGCACCCTATAATGATTCGGTCGAAGTAGCTGCTAATAGAGATCATGCCATTCCGCGGATGCGGTATCAATTGATCCAATCCAAAGTATTGGATAAGAACGGGGTCTTTGCTCCATTGTACGAAGAAGTCGCCAAGATGACCGAAGGGGACTATGTTGCGTTACGCCCGTTAATTCTAGAGCAAGATATTCCTACCATTCAATCGCATATCAAAAGTGGTATGCTTACGTATGAAAAGCTGGTGTTGTTCTATTTATATCGCATTTACAAATATGAGCTCGATCGTACGACCACACTGCATACCATTATAGCGTTAAACCCTTCTGTAGTCGCTGAGGCTCGCAAATTGGATCGGTTAAGAGCCCGGTCTGGTGCTGATAAGCATCACCCTATTTATGGGATGCCTATTTTATTGAAAGACAATATCAATACCCGGAAGATGAACACCACCGCGGGTTCTATCGCCTTGTTGAACAACGAAACGACCGATGCCTTTATCGTACGACGGTTAAAATTGAACGGGGCGTTGATTTTAGGAAAAGTAAACCTCAGTGAATGGGCTTATTTTTTGTGTGAAGGATGTCCGGTAGGCTATAGTGCCGTGGGAGGGCAGACCTTAAATCCGTATGGTAGGCGCATTTTTGAAACTGGAGGTTCCAGTTCTGGCAGCGGTACCGCTGTCGCTGCCAATTATGCGGTAGCCGCCGTGGGCACCGAAACTTCAGGCTCCATTCTCTCCCCAAGCAGTCAAAATTCGGTGGTAGGGCTGAAACCTACGGTCGGACTTCTAAGTCGCACTGGTATTGTTCCCATATCCAGCACCTTGGATACGCCCGGTCCTATGACCAAAAATGTAGTGGATAACGCCATTGTTTTATCTGCCATGACGGGAAGGGATGAGGCCGATAGCAAATCGGTGTCCACTGATACCAATTTTCTAGACTGGATGGAAAAAGATAGTTCCTTGGAGGGAAAACGTTTTGGGGCTATCAAAAAGTTGATGGAAGAACATACACTTTACCGAAATGCCGTTGAAAGGTTGCGAAACGCGGGAGCCGAAATTATTGAATTTACCCCTCCGGAAGTTCAGTTCGATGGTTTTCTGAGTATTTTGAAAATTGATATGAGAAACGATTTACCACAGTATTTGGGTTTGCAAACAAAGAGAGAAGCGGTATCCATCAAATCGATTGCCGATGCCGTAGCATACAATGCTGCGGATTCGATTGTACGTATTCCTTATGGGCAAGGGCTTTTTCGTGCAATTTTGAAGGATAAGACCACTGGCGAAGCGTTAAAAAGTATCAAATCGCGTTTGCAAACCGAGGGGCGTCGTTTTTTTGACATTGCGTTGAATCGGTATCGCTTAGATGCCATACTCTCTATCAATAATTACCATGCAGGGTACGCTGCTGTTGCCACTTATCCTGCGCTCACCGTTCCCATGGGGTATACCGCAGAAGGGGAGCCGGTTGGGCTCACATTTATTGCAAAGCAATATCAAGAAGATACTTTATTGCGATTGGGAAGGGTATTTGAAGTGAGTACAAAGGCGCGTAAAATGCCTGCTGATTTTACTCGATAATCGAGATTTAAATGCTCCGACGCTTGCGTCGAAATCTATCTTGAATTTCCTTTTAATGCCTCGTGGGCTTGCCCCGAGGTCGTTTACTCATTGATCAGTGTGTTGATTTTTTCCCAAAGTTCATTGTCAAAGCTAGAAGGCCCTAGAAGGGACTCACCGGCATCGTTCCCCATCCGTACTACGACCAGACCTTTACTAGGAACAATATGTAATTTTTGATCGTCCTTGCCCAAACCTGCTATAAGGTCGTCTGGCGCACTGGGAATCAGCTTTCCGGTAAATTGTAATTCAAGACCGGGGCTTCGAAAGCTTTCCTTTCCGTTCAACCACCAAAGATATCCGTAAGCTTGGTTCAGATTTTGCGAGGTATTGGTCATTTCATCAAAATAACCATCCTCCTTAAGAATTTGATTGTCACTCCATTTTCCCCTGTTAAGGTTGAGCAATCCGAAGCGGGCCATGCTTCTTGCAGTACTGTAATACACTCGCGCATAACCAAGCTGAACCCAAGCCCCGTCCATTCCAATCGGATTTTTCAGTTTGGTATTGAAATATGTATCATATTCGCTGCCAATGGCTCCCGCTACTATGGCATGGTTCAAGGTGTAGGGTGCGTTGTGATAATACCAAAAACTGCCTGGTTCGTTTAGAAAAGTAAGACAATCCGTATCGGTGCAATTTTGATTCGATACACCGTAATCCAATCCAGTGGTCATCGTGATATGGCTTTTGATGGTAATACGGTGCTCTTCGGTAGGTGAAAGTGAGGACCATCCTGTCCCTAAATAGTCCGATGATGGATCGTTTAGCGATAAATGACCTTCTTGTTGTGCCACACCGATAACGAAGGCAGAAAGGGTCTTTCCAGTAGAGTTCCAAGGATTGTTGGTGGTCGCGTCGGTGCCGTTAAAGTATGCTTCGATAACGATTCTACCATCTTTCAACAGGAGAAACGCTTCCGTGCTCTTCTCTTTTAGAAAATCCAACAACGGTTGTTCAGCTTCTGCATTCCATCCCAAAGAATTAATGGAGGTGGTTTCCCAATCATTGGAACCGACCGGAGGAAAGTAAAGTTCACCAACCTCTGGAGCCGGAGTAGGTGAAGGGTTAGCTGCAGTATCGTCGGAGGAACAACCAACTAGGGATAAAAACAAAATGAATAATAGGCTTGCCGAGACTTTCATACTCACTTATTAGGTTTTAGACGCTCTTGACCATCAAAGGTTTAACACCTAGTATTGCCTTTTGGTGTATGTTCATAACGAAGAAAATGAAGAAGTTGGTATATGATTGTCGAATAGTACCCCAAAAGGATGGGTTTTGTTCAATGGTAGCAAGGGAAGAGTGTGCAAGGTGTGCGCACGCACTATTCTGATTCGCTATTTACGCGCATATGTATTTTGCTGATACCTTTTTACGATATATTTTGCTGCCTGGTTGCATTTGTTGGGATAATCATGGAAATACAAACACTCGGGCTTTCCATCACCAACCGAAACTTTCTATTTCTTTTTGCCTCTTTATTCAAGTAACTATGAGTAGGGATTTATCGACTGATGATAACACCAATGTTCAGGAAAGACCTTGTCGAACTTGCTACCAAAAGGTTCTAATTTTAAACATCACAAATGGTTATCCCTTCCTTCAAAGCCGATATCTTGTCTTCATAGGTGGGAATGAATTCCTGTGCCACATAACCTTTATAGCCTGTTTCTACAATAGCCTTCATGATAGCCGGATAGTTCAACTCTTGCGAATCGTTGATTTCGTGCCGCCCTGGATTGCCGCCGGTATGGTAGTGCCCAAAATACTGATGGTAGTCTTGAATGGTACGAATTACATCGCCTTCCATGATTTGCATGTGATAAATATCATAGAGCAGTTTAAAATTTTCGGATTCCAATTGTTTGCAAAGCTCCACGCCCCAAAGCGTATGGTCGCACATATAGTCTTTGTGATCCACCTTTGAATTGAGCAACTCCATTTGGATAACCACCCCATGTTTCTCGGCCATGGGCATTAGCCGTTTAAGTCCGGTGACACAATTCTGAAGTCCTTCTTGGTCATCCATGCCATTACGGTTGCCACTAAAACAGATAAGGTTGGTATAGCCCGCCTCGGCTACCTTTGGAATCAGTTGAAGGTAATCGGCTACCAACGCATCATGAAGGGTAGGGTCGTTCCATCCCTTTTCGATACCCATACCGGCACCCCAGCACATAGAGGCATGAATGTTATACTTTTTTAGCAGTGGCCATTCCTCGGGTCCGGTCAAATCAATGGCCTTCATACCCAATTCGTTCAAGTCTTGCAGAAATTCTTCCAACGGAATAGAACCATAACACCAATAGCAGGCACTATGGTTGATGTTTCCTTTCAGTTCAAGAGCGGCCGTTTCCAATGAAGGTCTGGCATTTCCTTTATTATAGGCCAAAAGACCCACCGAAGCTGCTGCTGAAGTACCTATAAATTTTCTTCTTTTCATGGTGTTCGTATTTAGCGTAATAGGTAAATCGATAGACCAAGAAAAGGTCCTTACCTTTGTCGTAAGTCAAGACGATCGATTTCTAAAGACTTAAAGATACTAATATTACAGGAACCAATGGATATGGGCCCAGATAAAGAAAAATTGATAGAACTGGCGCATTACCGCATGCCCTTTGGCAAGTTCAAAGATCGCTATCTGGTAGATTTGCCAGAGGCATATCTTATATGGTTCAAACAGCAGGGATATCCAGCGGGAAAGTTGGGGGATTTACTGCAATCGATGACCGAAATTAAAATGAACGGACTCGAACCATTGATTCGGAAGATACAGAAAGATTTTCCAAGGCATAAGCAATGATTTCTGCTGGCAATTCGTATTTTTGCTCGCGTTACGAACTCAATCGAACGCTTCATGTCTCAAACGAAATACATTTTTGTAACCGGTGGGGTTTCATCTTCATTGGGAAAAGGAATTATTGCCGCCTCATTGGCCAAATTGCTGCAGGCCAGGGGGTATAAGACCACCATTCAAAAATTAGACCCCTACATCAACGTTGATCCAGGCACCTTAAATCCGTATGAACATGGAGAGTGTTATGTAACCGATGATGGGGCGGAAACAGATTTGGACCTTGGGCATTACGAACGCTTTTTGAACGTAAAAACTTCTCAGGCCAATAATGTTACTACGGGTCGCATCTACCAGAGTGTCATTGAAAAAGAGCGCCGTGGTGAGTTTTTGGGAAAGACCGTTCAAGTAGTGCCGCACATCACCAACGAAATTAAGGAACGGGTTCAGTTACTGGGAAACAGTGGTGAATATGATATTGTCATTACTGAAATCGGTGGTACGGTCGGTGATATCGAATCACTGCCGTATATTGAGGCGGTTCGCCAGCTGCTTTGGGAATTAGGTGATAACAACGGTATCGTCATACATTTGACCTTGGTGCCCTACCTATCGGCTGCGGGAGAGCTAAAAACAAAACCCACCCAGCACTCTGTAAAGACCTTAATGGAAAGCGGAATAAAGGCCGATATTTTGGTCTGTAGAACCGAACATGAAATTTCCGATGATATTAAGGATAAATTGGCCCTTTTCTGCAATGTACGACGAGAGGCGGTCATTCAATCAATTGATGCCTCCACTATTTATGATGTCCCTGTGTTGATGCAGGAAGAGGGGCTCGATACGGTAACGCTTAAAAAACTGGCATTGGAAGATGACACCCCCCCTGATTTGCAACAATGGAACGAGTTTCTTCGCAAGCACAAGAATCCCAAAAACGAAATCAATATCGGGTTGATCGGCAAGTATGTAGAGTTGCAGGATTCCTATAAATCGATTTTGGAATCCTTCATTCATGCGGGAGCCGTGAACGAGGTGCGCGTAAACGTACGTTCGATTCATTCAGAGCATATCGATCCCAATAACCTGTCAAAAATCATGAATGGGCTCGATGGTATTTTGGTGGCACCCGGTTTTGGGGAGCGCGGTATCGAAGGGAAGATCCAGGCGGTACAATATGCCCGTGAAAACGGTATTCCTTTCCTGGGAATCTGTTTGGGAATGCAAATGGCGGTCATTGAATACGCCAGGAATGTTTTGGGACTTCACCATGCCAACTCCACCGAAATGGATGCAGACACCAAACACCCTGTTATCAGTTTAATGGAAGAACAAAAGAGCATTACCAACAAAGGGGGCACCATGCGATTGGGTGGCTGGGACTGTGACTTAAGCGAAGGGAGTTTGGTGCAGACCGTATACGAAGGAGCGACCCATATTTCGGAAAGACATCGTCACCGCTACGAGTTCAACAATGATTACAAGCAACAATTGGAGGATGCGGGTCTCAGGACATCCGGTATCAATACACAGACCGGGCTTGTAGAAATTATAGAGCTTCCGACCCACCCTTGGTTTGTTGGCGTGCAGTATCATCCGGAGTATAAAAGTACTGTTGCGAACCCGCATCCACTCTTCGTAGGGTTTGTACAGGCCGCCCTGACCCATAAAAAACAACAAACTAATGCCAGTATGGCATAAAATCCGGTTTTGGGCATATATTTGCCACTATCCTGGTATGGTGGTATTATAGCGGATGCGCATAACATCCGAACATTTTAATTTGTAACAAAATCCCATACACACCAACCAACAGTAAATACTATTCAATGGAAGAAAAGAAAATAGATATTAACTCCATTATCGGTTTTGTACTGATTTTTGGAATCTTAATATATATGTTTTATCAGAACCGACCTACACCCGAAGAGCTGGAAGCTGAAAAGGCAAAACAAGAACAGGTCGAAGTTGACAAAAAGACGGAAAGTGAAGCTCCAGCACCTGCTCAAGAGCCTGTTCAAATAGACTTGCAGGATTCTACCGCCGTAGCCGATTACAAAAGTTCCTTGGGTGCTTTCGGATTCAATGCCCCACAAGATGGCACGACCGTGTTGGAAAACGATTTGGTTTATCTGGAGATTAGTAATAAAGGAGGGCAGATTATCGAGGCTCGAATGAAGCAATTCAAGACGTATGATTCGGTTCCCGTGTATTTGGTGAAAGACGGGAATACCACTTTTGGATTGAATTTCTCAACTTCTGGCAACCGGATGTTACATACAAAAGAGTTGTTTTTTGAACCTTCAGTCAGTAAAAACGGGGAGAACCAGGTGCTTTCAATGAAAGCCAAAACAGCACCCAATAAGTTTTTGGAATACCGCTATGAAATGAAACCGGATGACTACTTGGTAGATTTTACGATACGGTCCCAAGGACTTAATGGGGTCATCAATGCGGGCCAGCCTGTTACGCTTGAATGGGATTTGAAAGGAATACGACACAATAAGAGTATAAAGTACGAAAACCGATATACCCGTTTGACGTATAATCATGAGGATGATAAAATAAGCAAACTATCGGAAGGAAGTGATGACGAGGAGACCGAGGAAGATGTAAAATGGCTGTCGTATCGCCAGCACTTTTTTAGTTCCATTCTGGCGACCCAAGAGCGTTTTGATACGGCTGAGTTAACGTCAAAGAACTTGGTCGAGGAAGAGAACAAAGAGGCAGGGTTTACAAAAGCATATAGCTCCAAAGTACCTTTGGACATGGCGGGTGGTGAACTTTCACAGAATATGCACTGGTATTATGGCCCTACCGATGTGGCTGTTTTAGATAATTATGAGGAGTTGGGTCTGGCTGACTCTATCCCCTTTGGTTGGGGTATTTTCGGTTGGATCAACCGTTATGTCTTTACTCCTTTCTATTCCTTGCTCAGTTCCTTTTTACCCTTCGGAATCGCCATTGTTGTCATGACCATTTTGGTTCGTTTGGCCATGTCGCCTGTTACCTATAAGTCGTATTTGTCACAGGCCAAGATGAAGGTGCTGAAACCGGAGATTACGGAGTTGGGCGAGAAGTACAAGGACAATGCCATGAAGAAGCAACAAGAGACGATGAAGCTTTATAATAAGGCCGGTGTGAGCCCCATGAGCGGTTGCGTGCCGGCGCTGTTGCAAATGCCCATTTTCTATGCGCTCTTTATGTTTTTCCCGACATCGTTTGCCTTAAGGCAAAAATCGTTTTTATGGGCAGAAGATCTTTCTTCCTATGATACAATTTTTGAATGGTCCACGCATATTCCATTGATATCTTCATTTTATGGCAATCACGTTAGCCTGTTTCCCATTCTTGCATCGGTAGCCATATTCTTTTACATGATGATGACTACCGGGCAGAATATGCCTACGCAGCCTGGCATGCCCAATATGAAGTTCATTATGTACCTGATGCCGTTCATGATGTTGATATTCTTTAACAACTATGCCTCTGGTCTGAGTCTTTATTATTTTATCTCTAACCTCATTACCATTGGAATTATGCTGGTTATCAAGAATTTTATCCTGGACGATGAGAAGATTCATGCACAGATACAGGAGAACAAGGCCAAACCTAAGAAAGAGAACAAATTTCAGCGGAAAATGCGCGAAATGATGGAGCAAGCCGAGGAACAAAAGAAGTTGGGCAAGCGATAGATAGCGTGTGAAAAGTGTACAAGGAAAAGCGGCTAAAAAGGCCGCTTTTTTGCTTTTAAGGACTGGCCTTATCTTTGGTCCGAATTAAAAGTTTACCGGTGTACATTGAAAATAATTGCTTGGAACCCAGACGAAACGGATGTTTTTTTCGTTTAAACGAACGTATTTAAACCTTTTTTTGTTGAGGTCATCAAAACCTTAAATAATCGCAAAACGTCATTCAAATGAAAAATGTAAAGTATGTTATAGGGTTCCTATTGTTGTTTTTTGTTTTTCCGAGCCAACAAATGGAAGCCCAGGTAAGGACTCCGAGAGCCAAGGTAGTAAGGGTGAAAAAACGAAAGGCCAAAAGAAAGGTGCGGCGAAAAGTACGCCGACGCAATCGCAGGGTAGCCCGCAGAACCTTGCGAAGCTTACCGGCAGGTACGAGGGCAATTGCTTTTAGAAATGTTACCTATCGCCCCGTAGGAGGTATGTTTTTTGTTGCAAGAAAAGGCATTTATGTGCGCACGTTCCCACCAAGAGGATTTAGACTTCGGGTATTGCCCATCAATGCTATTCGAATAGCCGTTCGTGGAAATGCCTATATGTATGCCGATGGAGTGTTTTATCAGAAAGCAGATGAGGAGTATGAAATTGTGGCTCCTCCAAAAGGTGCCGTAATACCTGATTTGCCCGAAGATGCGGAGGAAATCGATTTCAGTGGTGTGTCTGCCTATGAACTCAACGATGCAGTTTACAAGGCCATTGAGGATGGTTATGAAGTTTTGGAGGTACTCGAAGAAGAAGGTTTAGAAGAGTAGCTTCCCATACGGTTAGCTATAGAACTTAAAAACCCCGACAATTTTGTCGGGGTTTTTTAGCATTAAGTAGGTTAAGTTTGGTAAGATTTGGGACTGTGAATATGTGATTTATTTCTTGTTAAAAAAAAATTGAGTTGTCAAGTGTCCAATTTTGTATGCTAACGTAGGCCACCCTGTGGTTTTCCATTCTTTAGCTTGAGAACCCGCTTAGACTTTTCAGGTGGAGGCGAGTTCCTAAATAAAAAACTTCCCCGAAGCTATGGGTTAGCTACGAGGAAGTTTTACAACAACCAATACATTGACCTACCTATCGATGTAGGCCAACTAACAAACAATTTTTAGTGTCTTACCGGAAGACCTAGTGCTTCTAAGACAACTTGCGGTAAAAGAACCTTGTTAACAACATGAACAATACCGTTGCTAGCAATCTGATCTGCTAAAGCAACATTGGCATCCGTAGTACTTCTATCTCTTATCCGTATGCTGTGGCTGGTAAGGGCGAACAAAGACTCTCCTTGAACCGTAACCAACTCTTGGTGGTCGGTTAAATCACCTGATGCTACGGCAGCTCCAGCTACCACATGGTAAGTCAGTACAGTAGCCAATAACTCTTTTTCGGCATCGGTGTCAAAATCGGCCAAGCTATTGTAATCTGGTCCTAGGGCATCTAACAAGTCTGCAAAAGCGGCGTTGGTCGGTGCGAATACGGTGAAAGGTCCGTCTCCGCTCAATACATCTACCAAGCCTGCATCTGCTTGAATCAAGGCATCTACCAAAAGGCTTAAGTCGGGTACTGACTGTGCCAAACCAACAATATTAGGTGTGGGCGGATTCAAAATATCCAATACTTCCTGTGGTAATAAGACTTTATTGATCACGTGTACAACACCGTTACTAGCTTCGACGTTCGGTAGAACTACACTTGCGTTCTCGTTGGTAGCATCTTCTACGTGCACAGTGCCATCTTTAATATTGATTCCCACATTTTCTCCCTGTACGGTCTGAATCATTTGACCATTACTCAAGTCTGTTGAGAAAGCTGCTGTTCCTGATACCACATGATAAGTAAGTACCTTTACAAGCAATTCTTTTTCTTCAGCGGTATCAAAATCTGAAAGACTGTTGTAATCATCGCCCAATGCCCCTAACAAGGCTACGAAGGCATCATTCGTCGGAGCAAAAACGGTGAACGGTCCATCTCCTGAAAGTGTTTCGACCAATCCGGCATCCGCTTGCTGTAAGGCCCCTACCAATAGGCTTAGGTCATCGGTCTCCACAGCAATTTCAACAATGGTTTTTAAGCTTAACGAAGCAACAAAGTCGATGGCCGATTGTGGTAACAATACCTTATCGATGGTATGCGCTACCCCATTGGAGGCCATGATATCGGTACCTGTGATGTTGGCATCCGTATCGGAGGCATCCCCGATGACAAAGGTATCTCCGGAAGCGATTACTTCAATAGCGTTTCCTGCCAACGCTGTTTCTACGGATCCCTCGGCCAAATCGGCCTCTTTTACTTCCGCACCCGCAATCACATGATATAACAAAATGTCCTTTAACAACATCATTTCGGCATCCGTATCGAAATCGTCCAAACCATTATAGTCATCGCCAAGAATTCCCAATAGTGCCACGAAAGCATCGTCGGTCGGTGCAAATACGGTGAAAGGTCCGTCGCTTGACAGTGTTTCCACGAGTCCTGCTTTGATGACCGCTGCCTCTAAAATAGACAGGGCCTCTGTTTCCACTACAATCTCTACAAGATTTTTACTGTCCATCTCTTCATCACCGCTCAAGGCATCCAATACTTCTTGTGGCAACAATACCTTGTCGATCAAATGAACCACACCATTACTGGCCATGACATCGGGAAGCGTCACTTGCGCGTCCATATCGGTAGCATCCTGAATGAAAACGCCACCGTCTAGACTAACGGTTACATCCTCGCCCTGCAAAGTTTCAATGGTCTGCTCATCGCTCAAATCTGTTGATTTTGCCGCAATGCCAGCAACTACGTGGTATGTTAAGATTTTAGCTAACAACGCTTTTTCCTCGTCGGTATCGAAATCTTCCAACGAGTCATAACCATCTAGATTTCCCAATAGGGCATCGAAGGCAGCATTGGTAGGTGCAAATACAGTGTACGTCTTGTCGTTATCACTTAAGGCTTCTACCAAACCGGCATCGGCTTGTACGAGAGCTGCTACTAAGGAGCTTAGTGAAGATTCCCCGGTTGCTACGGCTGCAATGGTATTGTTGGTATCGTCGTTACGGTCAACCACATCGGTATCGTCGTTGTCGCACGACAGCGCGAACATGCTAAATGCCGCTAGTAGTACTAAATTCTTTAATCGGATAAATTTTTTCATAATAATGTACTTTTTAGGTGTGAACTGTTTAATTATCGCAATGGCTGTTTGTTTTGTTGGTCCTTCATACGGAAATAATTTTTTTCAACCGAAATAGCGCTTTGTTCCAGTTTTTTTATCAATTCAATATGAGAAGCTGTGTTTTATTCAACAGAAAACCATTTTTGTTTAATTTATAGTTAAGATAATTAAACAGTAAAAGGGTTGCTTTTGTCTAATTAAAATTTACAAAAGTTTAACAAAATTAAATTTTGAAGTCACAGCTATACTGCATGCATTTCATCGATCGGTAAGCGTGATTGCTTGCGGGAATAAAAAAGACCACCTAGATCAGGTGGTCTTTCCATTTTGTGGCATTAAGATTTTTTTAAGAAAATCTAATTCTCTGTATTGGGTAATAAGACACTATCAATAAGGTGTATGACCCCGTTGGAAGCTTGAATGTTGGTGACGGGAATGGCGGTTCCATCGTTTCCAGATCCATCTGTAATGGTCAAATTTCCGTCAATATCTAAAAAGAGAATATCATCTCCTTCCAAGGTGGTGGCCGTTTCTCCACTACTGATCGATTCGGCCCGAACATTTCCTAAAAGTACGTGGTGCGCGAGTACCGAGATCAACAGGCCTTCAGGAATATCACTGCTGAAGTTCCAGTCGGGATTGGAGTCCAAAAGATTTTCAAAGGCCATATTGCTCGGTGCGAATAGGGTGAAAGGTCCCGTCTCGCCCAATTGCTCATCTAATTCAGTGCTTGGGGAAACCACATCGATAGCAGTATCCAATTCCTCGAAGTTGTCGTCTATCGCAATAAAAGTTTCCAGAGTTGGAAAGTCGATAACGGCATCCACCAAATGAATGATTCCATTAGAAGCAGGAATATCGGCTGTAGTAACATTAACGGCACCATTGAATACCACGCCTCCATTGGTGGCGTCGAAATACAGGGCAAGATTACTGTTATCGGTGGGGCCTTCTGCCAAGGTTTCCAAATAATTTTTTTGAAGATTGGTCAGCAAGGCCGACTCGATCCGATCCTGTACCACATGGTTTAGAAGTATATTTCTTAAAGTAGCAATAGGCACTGCGTCAATATCTGCAAAGCCAGCTGCTGACAAAAAAGTGTTGAAAGCCGCATTGGTAGGCGCCATTACAGTGTACAGGGTGCTGCCTTCCAAGGTACTGGTTAAATCAGCTCTTTCCAAGGCGGCCACTAGGTTTGTGAGGTCTGCATTCCCTTGGGCGATTTCAATAATATTGGTTTCAGGGACGGGCACGGAGTTGTTGTCGTCATCAACATTGCAGGCCGTTGCAAGAACCAAAAAACAGCTGATAGCTAGCCCATTGGTTATTTTTCTAAACTTTTTCATAATCCATTTATTTAACCTTGTTTTAATTATACGTTTACTATGCGTTATTTCAGAATAATGGTGAAGTTAAGAGAAGTTTGTTAAACAAAAAAACCGCCTTCGGGAGGCGGTTTTAAGTATAAACGATTTGGAATATAGCTCTTAATTCTCCAAATTCGGAATCAAAACTGCGTTCAATACATGAATAACACCATTACCAGCCTGAACGTCCACTGCAATAATACCAATACCGTCGTTCCCGGCGCCATCGACTACGTCAGCGATATTACCATCGGTGCCCGGTAACGAAATCTGGATATCATCTCCTTCCAAGGTCGTGGCTGGCGTGGTACCATCTGGTGTAAGGTCGCCAGAACGAACATTAGCTCCTCCCACTACATGATGGTTTAAGATAGCAGTCAATGTATCCTCATCCTCTGGAATGGTAATGGCTGCGAAGGCATCATTGGTGGGTGCGAATACGGTGAAAGGTGCCGGGTCGGTACCGTCTGCCGTACTTAAGACGTCGGCAAAAGGGGTAGCAGGGGTTAACTCGGTCAATGCGGTTACCAACGTAGAGAAGTTAGGATCTGCTAGGGCGAAAGTGACCACTGTTGGAATATCGATTACATTGTCTACTGCATGAATAACACCATTAGTGGCTACAATATCTGCGATGGCTACATTGCTGGTTCCATTTAAGGTAACACCGTCATCGGTATTCACATAAAGACTTATGGCATCATCATCACCGTTGGTCGCAGCGGTAGTTTGGTAACTGTTGCTTAAACCGCCTGAAAATGCCGCCGCTCCTACAATAACATGATTGCTCAATACATTGTTGATATCATTTCCTGCAGGGTTCTCAAAGGAAGCGAAACCGCTATTTACGGGTGCGAAAACGGTGAAAACTTCCTCTGTTTGGGATAATAAATCTGTAAAAGTGGTGTTATCATCGGCGGTCAAAGCACCTACCAATTCGCTTAAGTTTTCATTGAACAGTGCGTGGTTAACGATGTTAGGCAGTCCGATTACCTGATCTACAATATGAACCACCCCATTGGTAGCATCAATATCGGCGGTTGAGACGGTAGCATTGTTGATTTGTACACCGTTCGCTGTATTTACATATAAGCTGAGCGCTTGGTCGTCAGGGCCAGCAGTGGATAAGGAGCTAATGTACCCTGTTGATAGGGAGGTGGAAACTGCTTCTCCCGACACTACATGGTTCAACAACACAGCGGTCAAAATATCGTCGGGCACGTCTTCGACAGAGGCAAAGCCATTATCGGTTAAAAATGCCTCAAAAGCCGCATTGGTAGGTGCAAAAACAGTGAAAGGGCCATCGCCTTCAAGGGTGCTTACCAAATTCGCTTCCTGTAAAGCGGCAACTAAATTGGATAAGTCCGCAGTAGCCACGGCCAAGTCAACGATGTTATCACCTTCCTCCATCGGGGGATTTACGGGGTCATTGTCATCGTCACTACAAGCTACGAAAGCGGTAGCCAAGATAGTTAGGATAAAAATAGATTTGAGTTTCAAAAACTTCTTCATGGTACTTGTTTTAAGGATTATTAGTATTCGTTAAAAGTGTTTGTTATGTTAATTGAAGCTGGCAAAATCTGATATTTGTTTAACAAATTGAATCAATTAATAAACATAACGAAGATATAGGGTTGAACGAAAGGTTGCTTTTGTTTATTCTTTTTTATAAAAAGTTTAACAAATATTTGATTCTGTTTTGAGGTTGCAAAAACAACATCGTCTGAATCATGCCAGGGAGTAATCTATCTGACAGGAATCTCAAGTGCACATTGGTTCGGATATTGGTCTTTACCGTTATTTCTCCATATGAATCGGTGTTTTGGAAGTAGTGCATAGTTATAAAGGAAGTGCTATGTATCTTTTTTTAACCTATTCCACAACTTCTAGAATGACCGTTGGGTTCTTATAAAGTGTCGTTTTAAGTAGTTTTCGGTTCCTTCGATAAGCGAAAAACCTTTAAGAAATGGTTAACGATGTTACTTGAACAAAAGTTTCCATTTGTGTAATTAATAGGATAAAAGCGATGCGCAATTTGTATTTTTGCACTTCATAAACAACGTCATGAAAAAAGTAGTGGTCGGACTATCCGGCGGTGTTGATTCCAGTGTGGCAGCCTACCTGCTTAAAGAGCAGGGATACGAGGTCATTGGTCTTTTTATGAAGAATTGGCATGATGACTCCGTAACCATTTCGGAAGAATGCCCTTGGTTGGAAGATAGCAATGATGCATTGATCGTCGCTGAAAAACTGGGTATTCCGTTTCAGACCGTCGATTTGAGTGCCGAGTATAAAGAACGTATTGTTGACTACATGTTCAACGAGTATGAGAGGGGCCGTACGCCTAATCCGGACGTTCTCTGCAATCGGGAAATCAAGTTCGATGTATTCTTAAATTTGGCGTTGCAACTGGGGGCCGACTATGTTGCTACAGGACACTACTGTCGAAAAGGAGTGGTCAAAAACGAAGATGGAAGCGAGACCTATCAGTTGCTGGCCGGGGCGGACGCCAACAAAGACCAGTCGTATTTCCTATGCCAGCTTTCACAGGAACAGTTGGCCAAAACGTTATTCCCTATCGGTGAGCTACAAAAGCCCGAAGTGCGTCAAATAGCCTCGGAAAATGAATTGATCACAGCAGATAAGAAAGATTCCCAAGGCCTCTGTTTTATTGGAAAAGTGCGGTTGCCCGATTTCCTTCAGCAAAAGTTGAAGCCTAAAAAGGGAGTGATCGTAGAGGTCCCTTCAGATACGCCACAGTTGCAAAAAGAGATTCCCTCTTTTCGAAATAAGGAAAATGAATTGGCCTTTTATGCGGAGAAGCCATCATATGATATTGCCGATGGAAAAATTGTCGGCGAACACCAAGGGGCTCATTATTTTACAAAAGGACAACGAAAAGGGTTGGATGTCGGTGGCACCAAAGAACCGCTTTTTGTCATCGAGACCGATGTAGAGGAAAACGTGATCTATACGGGGCAGGGAAAATCGCATCCCGGTCTTTATAGAAGAACACTTTTTGTACAAAATGATGAATTGCATTGGGTACGGCCCGATTTGGCTTTAAAAGTAGATGAAACGATGGAAGTACGGGCGCGTATCCGCTATCGGCAGCCTTTGGAGAGTGCTACCCTATACAAGGTGGATGCGGGGCTGTATGTGGATTTTAAGAATAAACAATCTGCCATCACCGAAGGACAATTCGTCGCTTGGTATGTGGGTGATGAGTTGATCGGGTCGGGCGTAATTTCCTAACCCGGACAGTTTCGTTGCAAGCTTCCAGCGTTCATGGAGGGGTCCATATCAATTCTTCTCAATACATAGACTATGCAAAATCGCATCACACAACTTTTCAGAATCGAATACCCAATAGTCCAGGCGGGAATGGTTTGGGCGAGTGGATGGCGTTTGGCGTCCGCGGTTTCGAATGCTGGCGGACTCGGGTTGATCGGTGCAGGGTCTATGTATCCGGAAGTACTGCGCGAACATATTCTGAAATGTCAAAAAGCCACGAGCAAACCGTTTGGTGTGAATGTTCCCATGCTGTATCCCGATATTGATCAATTGATGAATATCATTGAAGAAATGGGGGTAAAAATCGTATTTACCTCTGCGGGAAACCCAAAAACATGGACAGGTCATTTAAAGAATAGGGGTATTACGGTGGTGCATGTGGTAAGCAGTGTCAAATTTGCGGAGAAGGCACAACATGCAGGAGTAGATGCCGTGGTGGCAGAAGGTTTTGAAGCGGGTGGTCATAATGGAAGGGACGAGACCACCACCTTAACGTTGATTCCCGCTGTAAAGGAAAAAGTAAGTATTCCCTTGCTGGCCGCCGGGGGTATTGCCAGTGGCAGTGCCATGTTGGCGGCTATGGTATTAGGTGCCGATGGGGTGCAGGTAGGAAGTCGATTTGTAGCCAGTGAGGAAGCTTCCTCCCATCCCAATTTTAAACAGAAAGTTGTGGAAGCAGGAGAGGGCGATACGCATTTGACCTTAAAGGAATTGGCCCCGGTTCGGCTGATCAAAAACAAGTTTTACCAAGACGTGCAGAATGCTTATTCCCAAGGTGCTTCGGTACCGGAACTGAAGGAACTCTTGGGCCGTGCACGGGCAAAACGAGGAATGTTCGAGGGCGATATGGAGGAAGGAGAACTAGAAATCGGACAAGTATCGGCACTTATCCACGACATTAAACCTGCTGCCCAAATCGTATCGGATATGCTACAAGAGTTTGAAGTGGCCAAAGACCGGGTACGCCAGTTGTAACGAACCTTTGGTATTGTGGCTTTCTTATTTCATAGTTAACATATCTGGTAGCACTGCTCCACTAGGAAGATGGTTCTTCTTTTAGACTTGCCAGATAATGAATCAAATCCCGAAGTTCCCGCTTGCTGATCAATCGCCCCATGGCGGGCATTGCCGACGGGGAGTTTTCCCTTTTTTTAATTCGGGAAGGAGCAATTTCCATAGGTTCTGCATCCGAGGTGCGAAGAATTAAGGCTTCTTCTGTTTCTTCTTCCAAAACCCCCGTTACCTGCTGCCCGTCTTTCAAGGTCAGTGATACCGTACCGTATCCCGGTGCCAGGCGCGCACTTGGCTCGATCAAGGATTCCAATAGCTGCTCCCGGCTCAAGATGTTTCCGATATTGTCGAGTGGTGGTCCTACTTGTCCGCCAGCACCGGCCAGGGCATGGCAGCGCACGCACTGTGCGGTAGGATTACTTGTGAATACCGCATATCCCGGCCACCAACTGCCCCCATAGAGCGTCTCTTTATAAGAATCAACAGAATGTCCTTTTCCTTTTAAGACTTCCATTTGGTCGAGTAAGGCAGTAGATTTTGAAGCTTCCACAGCTTCCATCAAGTCCAGTGTTACTTCTGGTGAAAGTTGGTTGCGCTGTGCTTTTTGGATCAGGTTGCCCAAGACCCCCTCACTTTTTTCCAAAGGCATATCCCCTAAAACACCCAACAACCGTTGTTGCTCCTGGGCCGTTCCGTTTTTAAAGAAGGCATTGACCAGGTTCGGTAGGCGATCTTTGGGAATGTCCATTTGATCCAATAGACCTACGGCCGTCTCCCGTACCTGCTGCGCCTTGTCGCCCATTCCCAAGTTGAGTACCGTCTCCATATCGTTATATGCCAACTGGCCCAAGGCATGTAGCATAGCGGCACGAACGGTGGGGTTTGTATGCTGTTTCATTAGCTGGGCAATATCATCATTGTAACTATCGATTCCCAAAGAAGCGAGTGTTTTGGAGATGCCAACAAGAATGTCGGGATTGGTATCCTGTAAGAATTCAGGAATCCCCTTTTCTATTTTTCCTTTGATGGCCGCCGAATCCCTTTTGACTTCACCGCGATAGCGACCGGTTACCCGATCCAATACCGAGGGGTTGGCCCAACTGCCCAAGGCTGCCAGCGCTTCTCCCCGTAATTTTGGGTCCACATCGGTGCGCTTTGCAAATTGCAACAGATTGTTTAAGTGTTCGTCTCCTCCGCTTCGTAAGGCCGCATTGATGGCTCGCCGCAAAAGCGGTTCCGAGCTTAGGTCTTCTTTCGCCAAAAGTTTCGCCAGGGCGGGTAGGGCAGGTGCAATGGACCAGTCGTCATTGATGGCTCTCGCCGCCTCTGTAACGATATATTCATCTTGGTCATCAAGGAATCGGGCGATTCCCTCATGCTGCAGCCGTCTCAGTACCAATACCGCTGCCAATCGGAGGCTTCGTTCAGGATGGTCGACTAAAGCTAAGATGGGTGCGGTTTTTCCAATTCGGGATAAGGCCAATACCGCGGCATGCCGCAGATATAGGTCTTCGTCCTTATTGGTTTCCAATAAAGATAGCAAAGGTGCTACTGCTTCCTCATGGGCAATTCGCCCTAAGGCTTGTGCGGCAAAAAATTGTATCCTTGGGTGTTCGCTTTGTAATAACGGTATGAATTCGGTTCCGGCCGCTTCATACCGAACATCTCCCAATACCTTGATGGCTTGTGCAATAATTTCCGGATCTTCGTCATCTAAAAGTGCCAGCAAAGGTTCTGCATCATCCGGATCGGTAGCCGCTATTTGACCGATACCCCAAATTGCATGGATACGTGCCAACTGATCGGTTTCTTCTTCGAGTACTTTCTTGAGCGCACGGTAGCCCCAAAAAGTTCGTTTTGCGAGTTCGAACTGTGCTTTCTTACGTATTCGCATGTCGGGATAGCGCAATAGCACTACCAGTTCATCGGTATCTTGGTCCTCGTAATCCAAGGTCATTAAGCGTTGGGTTTCCAATCGTTCTTGTGCCAAGTCATTTTTATCGGCCGTGACATCCAGCTTCCAAATACGGCCGTAATTTTTGGTACCCCAACCATTGATCCAATCCGATGCGTACAAAGCACCGTCAGGACCAAATTGTATTGCCGTGGGAAGCACACCGCTCAATACATCGGTCTCTCCATCGAGTTCAAATGAGGCGCCTTTTGGTTTTAACCCAAAAGACCAGATATGCGATCGTCCCGGATCGCCCACGAACTCCACCAAAAAGAATTTGTTCAGCCAATCACTTCCCAAAGCAGTGCCCGGATTAAAGGTCATACCTGTGGGGCCGTTATGGTAATTGGTGATGGGGGGAATAATGTAGGCCGCTTGTCCTTCCCATCGCGGCACATAGAGTTTTTCCTCCATCCATACATTGTAACCATTGTTTTGAGGGTCGGTATATTTGCCATATTGCCAATTTGCCCGCCATCCGGCATCGGAACCCTCTACGATATGAACCAGACGTTCGCTTTCTCCCGCATGGTCACCATCATTGTCCGATGAGATGATATTGCCGTAGGCATCGAAAACAAACTCGTGCGTGTTCCGCAAACCGCGGGCGAAGACCTCAAAATCACTTCCGTCGGGATTGGAGCGCACAATTACCCCTTGATTGGGGTAGTGGTGTTTTTCGCCAGCTACCGTGGTGATGCTAGCCCCGATATCGCCAATGCCCCAGTAGATTTTTCCATCGGGCCCTTCAATCGCTCCAGACATGCCATGGCCACTAAAACCAATATGAACATCGAAGCCATGGGCAATCGAGGTCTTTTCGTCTAGCACGCCATCCTCATTGGTATCCCGAAGCCGCCACATATCAGGTGCCACCCCGACAAAAACATCTTCTTTCCTAACTAACAAGGCGCCCGCGACATCGGTAATCTCTTCATTGAAATCTTCCAAAATGCGTGTAGAAGCGTCTGCCAGACCATCTCCATTGGTGTCTTCCAATTTCCAAACCTCTTCTTTCTCCACCGCTAGATCTTTCCAATCATGGATGCTATCGTTGTTGAGGTCGGGAAACCACTCATTCTCTTCGCTCCGTTCCGGCGCAAAGGTTTCGCGCAGAAAGCTCCTTCGTTCTTCGACAGTCTGCAGGGCGATGGATGGTGTCATCCAATGCTGATACCCGCGAATATCGAATTCCGAGTTCTTTTGCCGATGGGTACGGGTCAGGTACACGCTGCCCTCGTCATCGATTTGCATCGCTATGGGGTCGGGTGCCAAAGAGTCCGAAGCCCAAAGGGTCAGTTCTAGGCCGTCGGCTACCTTGGCAGCAATTCCCTCTCTTGCTTTTTTCGCCTTGGTACGGCCCAAAACGGAATCTTCCCGAATAGAAAGTGGTGTTTCTTTGGGTTTGTCGGAGGTAGTGTTGCAGCCCGATACGATACCGATCAACGCAAAAAGGATTACGGCATATGGTAGATTTGGTCTGGATTTCATAAGGAGTAAATTGGTTTTAGAATTAGGATTGTTGGGTATTTTTCCGAACTGTTTCCACGATTTCCCGTGCTTTGGTTTCCTCGTCGTTGTTCACATAAATGTCTACCTGATCGAGCATGGCACTGGCGAATCCTGCCAGGCGCGCCGATTCGGCCTCATCCTTCACCACTGCTTCGATACCTGCTTCCCGGAGCCTGGCCGCTATTCGTTTTCCCAATAGATTATTTCCGCTAAAAATTTTTGCATAGTCTGAGTCCATCATGTTCTTGTTTTATTTACTTATTGAAAATAGTAAATAATTGTTGAAATACTCATTCAGCAACCATTTCGTCTTTTGAGAAGTAACTTTCGTAAGGCGTACATGCGGGCATATCGATTTGATACATTGAATAAAACCGCATAAAAACACTATCTATTGGGAATGCTTTTGACGATAATTTGGCCATAAAGATCCATTCCTTTTTTAAATCTTCTTGACGTACGCGTTCTTTATTCAGTTTTTTTAAGAGTGCTAAATCTTGATCTATACGGTTTTCCGATCCGTAGTGATGATATTTACTCAAAAGTCCATCCAATTCCTTGGTAGATGACGGTTGCAATTTAATATTTAAATGTTCAGTACTGTTGGTAAGAAATTCCGAAATTGCAATGTTGGGTTGTTCGCTTTTAAAGCCAACTGATATGATTACTGCTTTTTCTTTTTTAGGCATAATCATTTCTCGTTGGTCTTCGTTACCAACATAAAAGTGGGTCTTGTCTTTTGAATTAAGACGGTATAGGCTTTTGATCGAAGTATATATTATATAGGTATGAACTCGTTCAAATGTATTTCCGTTTTCAACAAATACCTCTAGGCCAGTATATTCCCAGTCTTTTGGTTTGATTCCGATATCAATATTTATCCAACCGGTATCAGTCCATTCAAAACCATAGGTTTCCATACGATATTGTTCTCGTTTTTTTAAAAGTAGCTTATACTCGTTCAGTGCTTTAGAGATTTTATTTCCTTCCTCATTTTTAGCCCTCACCGCTTCATTTCTGATATTGGTCAGCTCGTCCTTGATTGTTTTTAATCGCTCTTCGTAAAACGTTTTTAGAAGCTCCAGGTTTTTATTTATTCCTTTGACGGAACCCAATCTTTGTGCCGCAAAAGATTGAAAGTGATCATGATACCTGTTATCTTCAAGTAATAAGGCAACTATACTATCTATCTCATAAAGTTTTTTGTCCAGATTATTAATGTATATGTCAATTACGTCCGATCGACAAATTTTAAACATAACTTGTAATCGCTTTTCAAATTCCTTGGTAGCAATAAGGGTGCTTTGAAAGCTTTCGGATTTAATTGTTTTGATGATGGCAGGATCTATACTTTTAGGACTACGTATACTATCTCCGAATGACTTATGCAACCCATCTACGTTTGTTGATAACGAATCGATGTAATTTCCAGCTTCAACATCCTTACTGTTGTAGAAAGTCTCGTTGACGCTCAAATCAGGAATTTGTTCTGGGATAAGCTTTGATTCGTCAAGAAAAGCGAAACTATAATACAGACTATCGATGAGTTCCTGGGTTGCTTTTTGATGGTTTTTGAAGGGCATTCCTTTTTCTACTTCTTCTGCGAAACCATAAGGTAAAAAGTCCAACGAATTAATATCGACTGGCATCAACGAATTCTCTAATTTCACAGGGTTAACCCAATTCATATTCCCGTCTCTGTCACGGATACCTCTATAGACCATCATCCCAGCTTTCCTTTTAGTGGTCGGAATTTCAATTCGAATGGGACTTGCTGGATTAACAGTTAGTTGTTCTCCTTCTTTAGTTGCGTTGAAATAAATCATGCCATCAGTCTCCAGCAATTGATTTCCTGAAGTTGTTGTTAGATTGCTCAAGACCATATCTCCTAGAGTGAATGCTTCTGCCAATTCTATCTGTATGATTCCCTTTACGATAGTACCGTAAGAATCAATAAAGCTATCTTTGGTAAAAGCCAAAAGAGTCCCGTTTTTTCCCTCCAATACAGTATCCTTCTTTGCGTTAATTTCATAGAATTGACTTGCAACAATCTCTTCTTTGAACGGGTCATTAGCCAAAGATTTCTTTGTTACCTTTATATTTTTTCGGCATCCAACTAATAATAGGGCAATGGTAATGGCCCAAAATAAACGGTGTTTTTTCATCCTTGCGGGTTTGATGGCAAATGAAGTAATTTCATAAAGGAAAGATTGGCACTTAGTTAGCCATTAATTGGGATATTACCAATTACCAAAAAACATGCCGTAGACTTAGAAATAAACTCAGAAGTGTTCCTGGTGTTTTTTGATTACCGAATAGAATTCATTTCATCAATATGTGCCTGAAACCTTTTTAAGGTTTCTGCCAGTAGCCCGATCTGTTCCTGGGCTTCTTTCCAATTTTCTTGTTCGATCGCTTCACGCACTCCCGGCAGTGTTTTTACACCATAACCGGTGTAAAAGCCTGGGGCATAAATTTGGTGTTTGTACCATGGGCGCCTGGGCAGGCCGGCTTCGGAAGTCAATGCCTGTTCCGCAAGCATCAGCTTTTGGTTCAATTTCATTCGTTTATCTGCCGATAATTTTGAAATATCGACCGCACTCCATTTTTCAGTGCTATACCTTAAGGCGGCCAGCTGGTTTTGCAAAGGGGTGAAATCTAGATACGGAATGGTCTCTTTCTTTTCGGGCCTTACAAAAGGTTTTTTCGGATCGGCGACCAGTTCATACACGTTTTTATCGACCATCTTATTGTGCTTTTCTACCTTCTTGCGCATTTCTGTACAGGATTTCATGATCTCGTTCAAATAACCGGAAACGGTGGTATGCCAAGGTTGAAAATCGAAAGGCAACAGATCGGCATTGGCCAAACGCAATGTAATTCTTCCGGCCGTATTCGCTAGGGCCACTCCATACTGAAATCCAGGATCTTTGAAACGGATGTAGTGTGGATAGGTGTCATAGATGGTGTGGTATTCCCCACCGGCATTTTCACCACCGAATCCAAGGTTTAGGGAGGCGATACCGGCATGTTGAATAAAGGGCGTATAATCGGAACCGGAGCCGAGGGCGTATAGTTCAAAATCTTCTTTCCTGCCGTTCACTAAGTTTACGGCACTTCTACGTTCTTTGATAGAAACTCCTTTTTGGGGGTCGGTAACCGCACCGGCTACCTCACTGACCATTTTTTGAAGGGAGTGCGAACCGCCGGCTCCTAAAAACCCACGGCCATTGCCATCGGTATTGATATAGGCCACTACTTTCTGTTGTAATTCTTTTTTATGGTCTTCGACCCATTCGGTAGAACCGATGAGTCCTGGTTCCTCGGCATCCCAGGCACAGTAGACCAAGGTACGTTTGGGTTTGTTTCCTTTTTTCGCCAATTCGCCAATGGCACGAGCCTCTTCCATTAAAGCGACCATTCCACTGATGGGATCATTGGCGCCATGCACCCAGGCATCATGATGGTTGCCCCGCATGACCCACTGATCAGGGAATTCGCTTCCTTTCATCGTGGCAATCACATTGTGGGCAGGGGTCAGTTGCCAATCGAATTCCAATTTTAAATGGACTTTCGCCGGACCAGGTCCTACATGATAGGTGATCGGGAGTCCGCCTTTCCAAGCGTTGGGCACTACGGGACCCTCAAGGGCTTCCAATAAGGGGAGGGCGTCTTCATACGAAATGGGAAGTACCGGTATCTTGGTAATCGTCGGCGCTTCTTCACGGTCTAAACGTTTGGCATTTTTTGTCGCCCCATAGCCCGGCGTAAGTACATCACCGGGATAGGTGGGCATGTCCATGACCGAACCTCTTTGTACCCCCGTTTTATTTTTGAAAGCTCCCTCGGGATATACATCACCTCGCACATAACCGTCATCTTGTGGGTCCGAATAGATGATGCATCCGATCGCTCCTTTTTCGGCTGCTAATTTGGGTTTGATACCTCGCCAGCTTCCTTGGTATTTGGCGATGACTATTTTTCCTCTCACATCGATGCCCAGTTTTTCCAATTCCTCATAATCTCTTGGAATACCGTAATTCACGAATACCAGTTCCGCTTCTACGTCACCATCCTTTGAGAAGGCGTTGTAACTTGGCAATAAGGCATCACCCTGGGAGGTGTACGGGTCACCTTCTACCGGAACCGCGGTTAGTGTTGCAGTGTAGGTGGTAGGTGCGGTCATTTTAAGCAAGCGTATTTTCGGATAGGGGAATAGAATATGATAGGTTTCGATTTTGGCATCATAGCCCCAGGACTTGAATTTCTTTTGAATCCATTCTGCATTTTCACGACCGTAATCGGTTCCCACCCAATG
Source organism: uncultured Flavobacteriaceae bacterium (assembly GCA_947493175.1). Taxonomy (GTDB): domain Bacteria; phylum Bacteroidota; class Bacteroidia; order Flavobacteriales; family Flavobacteriaceae; genus Pelagihabitans. Next base: position 82,358 of record CANLQD010000011.1, read on the forward strand.
GGGTTCCGCTGCCATTTTCTGCATCCATTCGTCCAAATTGTCGGTATTGAGTTTGGCTTCGAAGGCCTTTTCTAATACCTGCTGTTGTTTGGTGGTTTCAGACGTAAAACCAGTGATGGATTCTTGGGCCAACGCAAGATGTCCGGATAGGAGCAAAAACAGGATAACGATTTTTTGAATCATGAGGGTTGGGTTTTTAATAGCAGAAAGTTACGGTATTTATAGGTATTTGCCAGTATGGTTCACTTGGTTTGTCCGGGAGCGGGGAAGCCCATTCCCGGGTCGTCAAGCACCAATACCCAGTCGTGGCCCTTTCCAGAAGTCGGGGGTATCACAGCGACCTTTTTTGATCGAACGATGTTCGCTGATTGGAATGCATTCCCCGTTCTTGGATCGTACCACCAGGCTTTTAATTCATTTGCAGAAAGGTTCGAAAGGTTTAGTTCGACGGACTTTCCTTTGGGAAAATAGATAAACGCATAGCTGCCTTCGGCATCGCGGGTCGCAATAACATAATCGTTGTTGTCTTTCTGTTGCTCCACTACCATCGATTGATCGGGAATACGACTTAGAAAAGGACGCGACAACATGAGGTGTTTTAGATGTTTGACTTGATGGGCCATTGGTAGGTCTAGGGCTACAGGCCAAGGACGCAAGGGTTGGTTGATGCCCTCACGCTCCGTCGTATACATCTGCCACACGTTATGGCATCCGTAGGTCTGACCAAAGGCCCCGGCAAAAACGTTCCAGTACATGATGCGACGAATATCTTCGGGAATGCTATGTCCTAATTCTTTGGCATTGAAACAGTTCGGATGATCTTCATAAAGTGGTTCTGCATCGAGTACGGGCTTGTATGGGGTGCGTTGATAGTCGTGAGCGATTTTTTGGTAGGTACCCTGGTTGGCACAATGCCCGGTCTGGTGCATGTTGAAATCTAACCAGGGTTGGTCATGGAACCAAGTGGAGGAACCTCCATTTTCTTTTGGTTGGGGATGAAAACTCATTAGGGTGGCTTCGTACCCGCCAGCGGCTTTGGCTATGCTTTCGGCCATCTGGTTCCATACCTCCTTATCGGTGCTCCCATCTCTTGGGTTTCGATCACCTCCTATAATCCAGATGATATTATCATAGTTTTTATAACGTGTTCCTATCCATTCTCCAAAGGTTTTTGCGTTTTCCGGTGTGAATACCTCCGGCCCCACGCCCCAATTATTTTTAAAAAGTTTATCCCCCCAGGTGGGTAGCAGGGCGATGTACATTCCTAGGCTATCCGCTTTTTTGATAATATGATCTACATGCTCAAAGTATCGGGGATTGGGCGTATTGGGGTTATTGTTGGTTAAAGGTATTTCTCCGTACGGGTTGGGGGTATTGAGTCCGTCGATTTCCGCCAGGGCTACTGCCTGTATGACATTAAACCCTTGTTCGGCCCTCTTGGTAAGGTACGTACTGGCCTCTTCCCGATCGCAGCGATGAAAAAGCTCCCAGGCGGTATCGGCCATCCAGAAGAATGGGCTTTCGTCTTGGGTAACCAAGAATCGTTGGTTGTCGCTTACTTTTAGTTTTTGGGAAAAACCGTTCGAAATGGTCAATAGGGCAAGAAGTAATAAAGTTCTCATGTTGGTGAAGGTTTGCCATTGAAAGATACTGATTTTTACTTTCAACCCATTCACCAGATATGGCATGGGCGGTATATTCCCACATATCGATTTGAATTTTAAAAAAAAGTATACCTAAGGTGTAACCAAATACTACTTGCGTCGTCCTACAGGAAACAATCATCGATCAAATAAGAACACATGAAAAAACAATTGTTACACACGCTCTGTACTTTTTTATTGATCAGTACAGCAAATCTCCATGCCCAAAAGTTAGAAAACACCTTTGACGAACTTACCAAAACCCTCTATGAAACGGAAAGCCCCGGTTTAGCAGTTCTGGTTGCCCAGAACGACGATATCTTGTATCGAAAAGCTTTTGGCATGGCCAATATGGAGCTGAAAGTACCCATGAAGCCCGAAAATGTTTTTGAATTGGGATCGATTACCAAACAGTTTACAGCGGTGGCCATTTTGATGCTGATGGAGGAGGGGAAGGTAGATTTACAAGATGCCATTACGAAATACATACCCGATTACCCAACCGATGGTAAAACGATTACCATTCATCATTTATTGAATCATACCTCGGGAATTAAAAGCTATACCGAAATGGGCGATTTAAGTTCCTTTGCCAAAAATGCCAAGACCCCGACGGAGCTTATCGACTACTTTAAAAATGAGCCGATGGATTTTGATCCGGGCGAGGAATGGCATTATAGCAATTCGGGTTACATCGTCCTTGGGCATATCATTGAGGAGGTTTCCGGTATGACCTATGCCGATTTTATAAAAAAAAGAGTATTTGAACCACTGGGAATGACCAATTCCTATTACGGGAGTAAAACACGATTGATACCGAATCGTGCCAACGGGTATATGCCTTCGGAAGCGGGCTATCGGAATGCCGACTTTATTAGTATGACCCTACCCTATGCCGCCGGATCCTTGATGTCCTGTGTCGATGATATGTTTCTTTGGTACAAGGCCGTCCGGGACAATACTTTGATCAGTGCCGAAAGCAAGGCAAAGGCTTTTACGAATACAACTTTGAACAACGGGGAAACCACCAATTACGGATATGGCTGGCAAATAGATGATATCAATGGTGTGGGTAGTATTGAGCATGGAGGTGGTATTTTTGGCTATGTTACCCAAGGCGTATATGTGCCTTCGGAAGAGGTATACGTTATTATCTTGACGAATCGCAATGGAAACTCGCCTCAGCGCACAGCAATTAAAATGGCGGCACACGCAATTGGGAAAGCTTTTCCGTCCTCCGAGAAGGCAGTATCGCTATCGGAAGCACAGCTTCAAAAATGGGTGGGTAATTATGCGTTTGAAAATTCCGTTTACCGAAACATTACATTGGAGAATGGTAGCCTTTATAGCCAGCGGGAAGGCAGTGAAAAACTGAAATTGTACCCGGTCTCCGAAAGTACATTCCATTTTGAGAATAGTTTCGCTTCCTATGAATTTGGTACGGATAATGGAAAAAGAACGGTACTTTTTTCCGAGCGCATCAATGAATCAAAAGGGATGGAAACCGATAAAAAGCCAGCTACCGAGAAAGAAACCATTTCCATCGACCCTAAGATATTAGTAGATTACGTGGGTACCTATGAACTACAACCGGGATTCTCGGTCGCGGTCACCGTGAAAGATAATAAACTCTTCGCCCAAGCAACCGGACAACCCGAAATCGAAATCTTTCCAGAGGCCAAGGATACCTTCTTTCTAAAAGTAGTCGCTGCCCAACTTGTGTTTGGTCGGGACGAACAAGGAACCGTAGTTGAGGTAACCTTAAAACAAAGCGGACAGGAGATGACGGGAAGTAAACAATAAGGGTCATGGATGCTGTTCAAGGTTTTGCTTGTTCTTGAAGTAGATTCATTCGGTAGTGGCTGTAGGCTGTAGGCTGTAGGCTGTAGGCAGTAGGCAGTGGCGGTTGGCAGTTGCAGTTGGTAGTTGATAGCTGTAATGGCGTAGTCAGGGTTGGATGTTTTTTTATTTCAAGTTCAAAGTTCAAGTTACTTGATTTGTTTCCTACATCGCTATTCCCGGTTCCTACTTTCGTTCCATCTTTTTGTTACTGGTACGTTTGAGTTTGGCTTTTGAATTTGATTCAGTAGGCAGTAGGCAGTGGCGGTTGGCAGTTGCAGTTGGCAGTTGATAGCTGTAATGGCGTAGTCAGGGTTGGGATGTTTTTTGTTCAAAGTTCAAGTTACTTGATTTGTTTCTTGCATCGCTATTCCTGGTTCCTACTTTCGTGCCATCTTTTTGTTACCGGTACGTTTGAGTTTGGCTTTTGTATTTGAATTTGGCTTTTGTATTTGAGTTTGAACTTGAACTTAACAAATTTTATTCCCGCTTTTCCACTCGAATGAGGTTCGAATGGCCCTTTGCAAGCATACGGCTGCGGTCGGCATTCCAGATTTCACAAGAGGTATTGATAATTTGCTTGCCGTTCTTGGTGATACTGGCAACCGCAATAATCGTTTCGCCCGCTTTCGCGGAGGCAAAATAATCGACCGCTAGATTAACCGTGGTGTACCAACTGGACTTCCCCAAAGAGAAGACTGTTGCGCCAACGGCATCGTCGATAATAGCCGCCGTAGTGCCCCCATGAAGAATTCCCATCGGGTTTGTCATTTCTTCCCGGATTACATATGAAAACTCCAGTAGGCCTTCCTCGGCCTTTAGGAGCGTAGGATTAAGCCAACGCATCAAAGGGGAAATAGAGCCTGTGGAATCCTTTCCGAGGCGTGACTTAAAAAATTCTAAGGACTTGTTCATGGGCTTGGGTGTTTCAAAGTATAAAAGTAGGGATTTCGCGTACGGAATTGCAAGGGTCCACCAGTTTAAGTTCAGACCAAGCAACAACTTCAAGCGGCAAGTACATGGCAGAAGCGTTTAAGCTTGGGTTCCGTTGGTACTTTTGCGGTCAAGAACCAGGATAAAGACGGTATATTGGAATCTTGTTTTTAGTGCTGCCTCGATCTTTTTCATTGCTCACAATCGTTAGTTGAAACCCGCCCCGCGAGAGGCAGCTATGCGCTTTGGCGCAAGACTTTCCCCCGAAATTTCGGGGCTACAAAATTTCGATTAAAAGGCAACGGCACTTTGCAGTCTGTAGTTATCAGGTGGAGCAAAGCTATTTACTATTACTTGGGCGCAACCTTCAAAAAGAATTTCGTTCTGTTTTTAAAACCTAGGTATTTCAAGGGCATAAGGATTTAGCGGCTATATTTGGTCTATGGCTCGGTATAAGGAAGACCGTTTCGTTTCAAGAAGCCTGGAAAACCACGAATGTATCATCAATTTTTGTTAAACTTCTGCAAAGTTGTTGTTCAGTGCGCAACCCTCTGTCGGGAATTCCGTCTTCTTCTACGAACAAAACATCCATTCCTATGAAATCATTTTTACTTTTTTGCGCTCTTTTGATATGTTTTGCCTGTTCCAATAACGACAAAACGACCGATGAGGACCAAGTTTCGTTGAAGGCGGACCAATACCCGCAGAAATGGCAATTGATGGCGATGACGGGAATGGTGGCCAATGTACCACCCACCACGGGTGATGATTTGGAATACCAGGAAACCATTTTACTGCATTCCGATAACACCTTCACCAAGATTCGGGAAGCTACGGGTACATCGGTGGAGATCTCAGGAGGTTTTGAAATTGAGATAGAAGGCGATGGGCGCTACCTAATCCTCACCTATCCCGAGAAAAATGAGTTGGTAGGAAATTGCTCCATCGAGCCCAAAGAATGGTTTCGCTTCGATTCGGAAACCCAATTGGTAGGTACTTGGTGGGCCTGTGACGGACCCGGGTTGTTTTATGATCGGGTAGAGTAGAGTAGTGGGGGCAGATGTAGGTGTCAAGTTCAAGTTCAAATGTCAAGTTCAAGCATAATGGTAGGGCTTAGATATTGAAGTAGGAGTCGTGGCAAGCTTAAATTCCTGCGGCGAATGCAGTAATGATATCAAATTCGACTGCGCTACTGCAATTGTGTTCTAGGTCCAAAATTTACGGATAGGAACCACGGATTCCTCGAAGGAGAATAGGGAATCTTGCCATCAGTACCGTGGGAATACCTGAGACAACCCCTAGGCAAATGGTTGCCGGTAAGACCCCAAAAAAGGGTTTTTGGAAAGTTGATTAATTGAACACGTACCCGAGTAGCCAATACAGGATAATAAAAAGGATGATTCCCCCAATGCAACCACATTTTCCACCTCCTAATTTTTTTGCGCCCCAACCTGCCAATACTGCTCTGATAATCTTATTCATGATAGCCAATTTGATACGATAAAGGTATCCATTATACCCCATTTTCTCCCTTGTAAAAACCAAGAAAGTTGGCTTTCATATTTGTAAAAGGGTTTGGTCATCCGCCTGTGGGTTGAGAGGCAGATTAATTGGCCCGCTGAAAATAGACGCTCGGTAGATAGATGGGTTCTCTGTACCTTAATTGTTCATAGCGCTTTCAAAAGGGTGTTATATAGTACCTGAGAGACAAAAACGCACGACGCTACCCCCAAAGCCATACCGCTATTTTTTGTTAATTTATCAGAAAAAAGATATTTTTTGTAGGAATATGATTATATTTAAACGTTTAACCTCAAATATATCATATCATGAAAATGAATTTTAAAAAAGTAGTTCTTCTGGGAACCTCGATCTTTTTTTTGTGCGGATGCGGGTCAGAAGAAAATGTAGATGTCAGGGATGCGTCTACCAATTCGGAAGTATCGGAAGACGATGTGTATGCACTCACTTTCTCGAATTCAAACTGTGGAACGAATCATCTACAGGACATCGGAAACCATGAATTGAAAAATTGGCAGAGCGATGATTTTGACGGGTGGAGCTGTATGTACTGGAACGGTGATATCAACAGTTTTGAAGTTACTTGGGAGGCAAAGGATGGGGAGACCCTACCCGTGGTGCATAAGTCGGTCAGTGCAGGTTCTTCGGGATATCCCAAAAGAGTGGACAATGCCACTCAGAACAATATGTCGGCCTATGTAGACAGTTCGTATGAGTTTTGGGCCGACATGAACGGTCTTTGGGGCCATCACCTGAATATTTGGTTGGATGATTCTTCCAATCCGTCCTGGCCCTATACCACCGAGATTATGATTTTTGAACATTGGGGCAACCATGTGCCTTGGGAATGGGCCGAATGGGTCGGTACGGTGAACACCAATGGCTCTAATTACAACTGTTGGAGATGGTGGAACGGTGGCAACCCTGAATCCCACGACGGCTGGTCTTTTATCCTGTTACGGGAGAACCAACGCGATACCGGTACGGTGACCATTAAGAACATTTTGAAATGGCTTAGAAATAATGGGGATATGCCGAACGATTATATCGTTTCTATTGGTTGGGGACTCGATGCCTTCAGCCGAAGTGATGATGGCAGTGATAAAAGCACGAAAGGTAAGTGGACCGCTTCTTCCCTGAGCCTCCCCAATTTGTAAATAAACTCCACCAAGTTGAACCCATTCGTTGTGAGAACGTTTGAAAACGCTTTAAAACCATTGACGAGTTAGCGTCTGCCTAGTAGTTCCCCTAATTTTTAGTGATTGCAATGTAAACTTGCCTAATTCCCCGACGGCTTTGCCTCGGGGTTTTTGTTGTGTCGCCTTACACGCTATTTGATGAGTAAAAGTGCAGGATTGTGCTATTTTATAAAGCACGGTCGACAAAGCCAAAAGCATCGTTCATAAGTTGCCCATGGGCCTTCTCCCATAGCGGATTCGATTTTAGCAGATATGCATCTGCCTTTACGACCTTTCCAAAGGCATAATCGTCTTTTGAGAGGATGTTCAAGACACGATTGTAGCGTTGTTCGTAGCCCTGGAAGTTATGTGTTTTATAGCTTCTTTTGGTCACTTTACCATCGATGGCTTCCAAGGTATATTCCAATGTTTCCCCATAGAGGTACGGGGGTGCCGACAATTCTTCCACACCGTGCATCGAGGTGTTTGTGTTTAAGCTACACCCCAAAAACAGTAGGTGGCCACCTACCTCCCGTAGCTTGCTGAACGGACTGTTCACCCCACAAGGTGTGCAGTCTAGATAATGGTCTTTAAGAAGGTGGTCGGCATGTTTACCGATGGCACAAACCGAGTGGGTAGGGTGTAGGCTTCGTTTCACACCGGGTCTTTTTCGAAAGTATTCAGTGAGTCCGCCTACACAGGAAGAGGTTTCATTACTATTGAAAACAGGGTGCTCTTTTGTAACGGTTTTATAGGTTAGCGCAGGCATCAGTAAAGTCCCGTTGGGACCTAAAACTTCCAATAACGCATCGGTGACCGTTTCCGCTTTGTTGGCAAACCTGCCAAGGGATCTCAGCGATGAGTGCACTAAAACGGTATCGTCTTTTTTTAGGCCCAATGCTTTTAAATCGGAAATAAGCAGTTGTAACACAGTTGCTGTCATGTAAAAAGGGTTGTTGCTATTTTACCGAGGCCTGACTTTCTTTAAATTTCAAGGGAAATATAGTGAAACCTTTCGGGATGTCCTTTCACGCCTATAACTCCCTTTCTCATTCCAACCTTAGGAAGGAGTCCATACGATTGATTTGTATTTACTAGAAGGTGCATGTTCGACCAAGCGAATTCGTTTGGGATAAAAGCGACCCGCAAGCCATGTCACAAAAACGATACGAACAACCTGTAGCCTTTTCTAAAAGGTAGATTGAATTTCAGGTTGTAATTTCATCCTATTGTTTTATATTCAAAAACATTTTAAACTTTTGAACACCCTCAATTTATGATAAGAAAAATAGCATTGGTACTAATGGCAACCGTATCCCTAATAGGCTGTGATGATGATTTTAAACAAGGGGATTGCGAGGAGGGGTTTTTTCAACAAACCGACGGTAATGGCGGTTCTTTTTGTGTCCCTATCACCGAGGAAGAGGCTGTTGATGTCGAGGGGGGTGACTAAGAAATAAACAAAAATTTTAAAAAGAACGACTGTTGTGCTTACATAATCATCAATGCGGCATTTTTTTCATCTGGGGTTGTCTACTTTTAGTAACCTATTCGAATGGAAATACTCACGCACTATCCGCTCTATATGGTAGAAGTGTGGCTGTCGTCAAGGTCCACGCTGAAAAGGTCAAGTCCGTCCCGATACTTTTTAAGTATGTCCGTTCAACATCAGTAAAAGGTGCCTACTACCATTTCAGGAAACGGTAGCAAGCACCTTACCAAGCCAATGCCTTTTGCACAAAAAGAGCCATTATGGGCAAGTATTCCTATTGCACATCTGTCTTCATTTTGTAAAGAACGGCGTTTACACTCTCAGACAGTTCCACCCTTGGAGGAAAACCGCGTCCGGGCATCGGGATGTTAGGTACTATTTCCTTTTCTATGATATCTTTGTCGGGTTCTTTGTAAATGGGCTATGTATGGAGTTTGAGTATCGCAACACAAATATCCGTAGCCCTATAATTCGATCCAAAAAAAGTCTAAATCACTTTATATGATAGATAAAGATCTTACAATAATTTAAGCTAAAAACTTAATCATTTTAACAATAATTTAGTAGTAATATTAAAAATGCTTATTTTGTATTGGATTTATGCATTTAACCTCTGGCCTTATGAAAAAGAATCACTTTATTCTTATTATAGTATTGATTTCTCTAACCCTCCCTTGGCAATTGGGTATCTTTGAAGGTATTTCATTTCCATCGAATACCAACTATGCAAACCAATTCGAGGGCGTCAAACAAGCTCCACACATAGGAAAACGGAACATAACAGAGAAAAACGCTAGCCCTGCTTTTAATGGTACACCTACTATTTATCTAAAGGATACGGACATCAAAGCCTTCCCAACTGCTGAGGGTTGGGGAAAAGATGCGACAGGAGGAAGAGGTTTAGGAGTGTTTTTTGTTACTAATACAAATAATAGTGGTCCAGGTAGTTTAAGGCAAATTGAAAATGACATAGAAGCTGCTGGCGGAGGCAATATCATTTTCAGGACAGGGGGGACGATAAGTCTAAATAGCGTACTTTATTTTAGCGACGCCTCAAGTAATATAACTTTGTACGGACAGTCCGCTCCGGGAGATGGAATAACAATCCATGACAATGAAACAAATTTTTACAGTGACAATGTTATAGTTCGCCATATAAGATTCAGGGGTGGTGATGGTGCAGTTGCGAATGGTAGACAAACTGTAAGAATTAGCGGCACAAATCAGAACCGAAATCATGAGTATTACATATTTGATCATTGTTCCTTTACTTGGGGCAGTGGTTCTGGAAATTTCGGGATTAACTGCAATGCAACCAACTTAAATAACACGGTAAATTATCTGACTGTTCAAAATAGCATAATTGGAGAAGGATTCAATTCAAAGAACATGATGTTTTATGGTAGGGGGATTTCAAAATCATCTGTAATCAATAATCTATTGGCTAATAGCTTTGAGCGGAATATTAGGAGTTCAATAGGTCAAGACAATGAGTACGAATTCGCCAACAACTTCATATATGGCTACACATACGCATTGCAGGCCACAGCAAAGAATAAAATCGATGTGTTTGGTAATGTATGGGAAGATGGTTTTTCAACACAATTGGGGTCGACCATCCAATTAATTAATTGTGGTGCTTCGAATTGCCCCCCCAGTGGAGATTCTGACTACACAGGTTCGGCTCTTTATGCAAACGATAACACGTACAATGGAAATGCTGCAACCTTAAATACGGAAGCAACTAATGCATCGACAGGAAGCAGGAACGACCCTAGCGATTACAGCCCCATACCTAGTTCACAGGTAAAGGCATATGTTACGGCCAATTCAGGGGCGAGGGTAGGTCTTGAGGGTAGGGATGTTGTTGACCAACATTTAATGGATGACGCCGTAAACGGCTCTAATGGTGCTTTTTATAGCTCTGAATCACAGACAGTGGGATTACCAATATTGTCTGCTGGAACACCATATCTCGATACTGACGCGGATGGTTTGGATGATGATTGGGAAGTCTTAAACGGTGGCCTTTCTTTGTCCTCCAATGATATTTTGGACGTTTATCATTTTGTCGGTTTTGATGTGGATCAAGTAAGGGATATTACACTGCCGAATTCTAGTCGGTATACCGCTTTAGAAGTTTTAATGGCCGATAAAGCAAAAGACTGGGATAATTTCGAAAAAGTAAATAATGGTCTTGATGTGTTAAACATCAATGGAACACCGGAAGCTGTGGACGACTACGATCCCGTGGGTCAGGACGACGGTTCCTTCGATATC
>CANLQD010000012.1 GCA_947493175.1 uncultured Flavobacteriaceae bacterium
TTCGCGGGGTCGTCGATCTCGTCGTTCACGTCGAAGCCGTCGTTAACGTCGGAGCCCTCGTACCCGTCGTCAAGGCCGTCCCCGTCGCTGTCGACTCCCGTAAAGGTCTGGTCAGGGATGCCGTCGAAGTTGAAATCGTTGCCCTCGTTGTTATCAAGCACATCGTCATTATCGGTATCCAAATCCCTATAGTCAGGCTCCCCATCGTTATCAAAATTAACGGGATCTACCCCTTCATCTCCAGTCCCTTCATAGGCATTGTCCAACCCGTCTTCGTCATCATCGTCTCCTGTAGGGGAAATGTAGTCATTAGTTGTTTGCCCTTCTACATTATCCGGAATACCATCATTATCACTATCAATATCCCTAAAATCTGGTTTGGTATCGTCGTCGCTGTTGAAAGGGGGGTCTATTCCTCCTTGCCCATAGGCATTATCAAGGCCGTCTCTTGTGCTATCAATGCCTGATGGAGGCACATAACCATCCGTGGATTGGGCCTCAATATTATCTAAAATACCATCATTGTCCGAATCAATATCATGATAATCGGGAATATTGTCTCCATCGGTATCTATGGGGTTCAATCCATCCTCATAGGCATCGTCGATACCATTTTGGTCGTTATCACCTCTTGGGCGAATATAATCTTCAGAAGTCTGAGCTTCTACCTTGTCCTTAATACCATCATTATCGGCATCGAAATCACGATAATCAGGATATTCATCACTATCAGAATTTATTGGAACAATTCCAAAACCAAAATCACCTTCGTAGGCATCGTCCAAACCATTTTGGTTTGCGTCAATATTAAGAGGGGCAACGTATTCCAGAAAAGGTTGTGCCTCGATATTGTCGCGAATACCGTCAATATCCGAGTCTATATCGATATAATCCGGTAGGGCGGCCCTGTCAGAATTTATTGGTACAATTCCAAAACCAAAGCTTCCTTCATAGGCATCGTCTAAACCATTTCCATTGGCATCAATGTTTGAGGGAGGAACGTACTCACTTGTTCTTTGCGCCTCGTAGTTATCCAAAACACCATCTCCATCTGAATCAATATCCATATAGTTGGGCAATCCGTCACCATCGGTATCTGTCGGATTGGTATCCGGGTTGTTATCCCCATCAAGATTGGCGTCCTCTACCGTATCCAGAATTCCATCGTCATCGTCATCCAAATCCGCAGGATCATCTACTAAAAGAGTCGATAAATTATGTGTTTTAACGTTCAAAGGACCACCATTGGCCATTAGGGTAGACCAAACGGCCAAAACCAATATTAGTAAAGAAAAAACAGTCCAATTTTTTGTACCGTCCTTCTTGAAGAAAGATGTAAAAAGTTCCATAAGTGTTCGCATTAGATACCTGTCACATGGCAGGCTGATTACCAATCACCATGGCCTGTAGGTTTTTCTCGAACAACGTAAGAAGTTGGGACTACTTTTGTTAAAGAACTCGCAAGATAAAGTTAAAAAATTGATCCTCAAATTGTTTTAAAAGCCTAAATTATGAAATGTCTTTCAAAAACCGCTTTATTCGTTCAACTGCAATTTTTTACATTTTTTACCTGATTTAGTTACGTTATAATCCAAAAAAAAGACGTTCTTATCTATAAGAAATCCATTTTTTTAAAAATCTTCTGGTGGTGATCTAGTTTTGACCTACCTGCTTTTAAAGTGATTTTTTAGCGAGATTCCTTGGATTGATTGCTATTGGAATAAGTTTGTTTTACATACCATAAAAGGTTTATTTCTCCTATTTTTGCGCAAATTTTCCCAATGAGTTTTAAAGATCAGATACAACGAAGACGTACCTTCGGTATTATTTCCCATCCCGATGCAGGAAAAACCACCCTCACCGAAAAGTTACTACTTTTTGGAGGTGCCATCCAAGAAGCTGGAGCTGTCAAGAATAACAAAATAAAAAAATCGGCTACCAGTGATTTTATGGAAATTGAGCGGCAACGGGGTATCTCGGTAGCAACTTCGGTGCTTGCCTTTTTATATAGGGATAAAAAAATCAACATTCTTGATACGCCCGGTCACAAAGATTTTGCTGAAGATACCTTTAGGACACTGACAGCGGTCGATAGCGTTATCGTTGTAATCGATGTAGCCAAGGGCGTAGAGGAACAAACCGAAAAATTGGTCGAGGTCTGTCGAATGCGCAGTATACCGATTATCGTATTCATCAATAAACTAGATCGGGAAGGAAAAGATGCTTTTGACCTGTTAGATGAAGTTGAGCAAAAGCTGGGACTCAGTGTCACGCCACTTAGTTTTCCAATTGGTATGGGCTATGATTTTAAGGGCATTTACAATATCTACGAGAAGAACATTAATCTCTTCAGTGGTGAAAGTAAAAAAAACATAGAGGAAACCATCGCTTTCGATCATCTTGAAAGCCCTGAATTGGAGAAGATCATTGGAGAAAAGGCGGCGGAAGAGTTAAGGGACAACCTAGAACTGGTAAACGGAGTATACCCTGAATTTGACCAAAGTGCTTATTTAAAAGGAAATCAACAACCTGTTTTTTTCGGATCGGCATTGAACAATTTCGGTGTTCGGGAGTTATTGGATTGTTTTATCGATATTGCACCACCGCCAAGATCAAAAATGGCAGAAGAGCGTTTAGTGCAAGCCGATGAAAGAGCATTGACCGGTTTTGTTTTCAAAATACACGCTAATATGGACCCTAAGCATCGAGATCGTCTTGCGTTTGTAAAGATAGTCTCGGGGACCTTCGAGCGAAATAAACCCTACTTGCACGTTCGACACGATAAAAAACTTAAGTTTTCCAGTCCCAATGCATTTTTTGCGGAGAAGAAGGAAATCGTAGACGTCTCTTATCCCGGTGATATCGTCGGATTACATGATACGGGTAATTTTAAGATAGGGGATACTTTAACCGAAGGGGAAAAACTTCATTACAAGGGTATTCCCAGTTTTTCACCTGAACATTTTCGCTACATTAACAACGCCGATCCCATGAAAGCCAAGCAGCTTTATAAGGGAATTGACCAGTTAATGGATGAAGGGGTTGCACAGCTATTCACACTGGAATTGAACGGAAGAAAGGTAATCGGTACTGTCGGTGCACTACAATTTGAGGTAATCCAATACCGTTTGGAGCATGAATACGGAGCCAAGTGCTCTTATGAGAACTTTCCGGTCTACAAGGCCTGCTGGGTTGCGGCCGATGATCCTAAAAATGAAGAATTCAAAGAATTCAAAAGGGTAAAACAGAAATTTTTGGCCATGGATAAAAGAGGCCAATTGGTCTTTTTGGCCGATTCCCAATTTTCATTACAAATGACCCAGCAGAAATACCCCAGTGTAAAGCTGCATTTTACTTCTGAGTTTGATTAAAAGAGACATAGAACGGTAGGGGCTGGTTTGCCCATTTTGTTAACAAAAAACGTCCTTTTGGGTTTCCAAAAGGACGTTTTTTTTACGCTTCCCCGGTAGGGCCAAAATTTAATGGTATCGGAGGCTGCTCATAATCTTTAATGGTACCATGGGCCTTCTCAAACCTATTCACATTGTCGTTCAATGCCTTTAAAAATTTTTTCGCATGTTGCGGCGTCAGAACAATACGGCTCTTCACCTTCGCTTTTGGTGCGCCTGGCATCATACTTATGAAATCTACTACGAATTCCGATACTGAATGGTTGATGATGGCTAAATTGGAATAGATACCTTCCGCCGTTTTCTCATCCAATTCTATGTTGATCTGTTTTTGCTTCTGTTCTTTTTCGCTCATGATTTCCGGCTGCTATTAAAAAGAAAACCCCTGATTTTGAATCAGGGGTTTTTATCGATTATTTAAAATTTCAAGGCCTCTTTTCGCGCCATGATTTCATCGTACTCCTCTTTAGAGCCGACAATGATGTTCTCATAGTCTCGCATACCGGTACCTGCCGGAATTCTGTGACCTACGATTACATTTTCCTTCAAGCCTTCCAACGTATCTACCTTTCCGCTTACAGCAGCTTCGTTCAATACTTTGGTCGTTTCTTGGAAAGATGCGGCGGAAATAAACGATTTTGTCTGTAACGACGCTCTCGTAATTCCTTGTAAAATAGGAGTCGCCGTTGCAGCGACAGCATCCCTGGCCGTTGCCACCGTTTTATCTGCACGTTTTAAGATCGAATTCTCGTCTCTCAACTCTCTTGCGGTAATAATCATACCTGCCTTCAAGTTTTCAGATTCCCCGGCATCCATAACCACTTTCTTTCCGAAAATCTCATCGTTCTCATTGATGAAGTCATCTTTGTGAACCAATTGGTTCTCCAAGAAAATAGTGTCTCCAGGATCCTCTATCCGCACTTTTCGCATCATTTGACGTACTACTACTTCGAAGTGTTTGTCATTGATTTTTACACCTTGCAAACGATAAACTTCTTGTACTTCGTTCACCAAGTATTGCTGTACCGCAGACGGACCTTTAATCGCAAGAATGTCTTCTGGTGTTACGGAACCGTCCGATAACGGCATTCCAGCGCGCACATAGTCGTTTTCCTGTACCAATATCTGATTTGAAAGTTTTACCAAGTATTTCTTTACCTCTCCCAACTTGGATTCGATAATGATCTCTCGGTTACCTCTTTTAATCTTACCAAAAGAGACAACACCATCGATTTCCGAAACAACGGCAGGGTTCGATGGGTTTCTAGCTTCGAACAACTCGGTAACTCTTGGAAGACCACCGGTAATATCACCTGCTTTCGCCGATT
The DNA here is from genome assembly GCA_947493175.1 of uncultured Flavobacteriaceae bacterium. Classification (GTDB taxonomy): domain Bacteria; phylum Bacteroidota; class Bacteroidia; order Flavobacteriales; family Flavobacteriaceae; genus Pelagihabitans. Next base: position 4,739 of record CANLQD010000012.1, read on the forward strand.
TACGTGGAATCTTAACCAAAATCTTACCTTCTTTGATCTTATCACCATCATCTACCATGATATGGGAACCAACCGGAAGGTTGTAAGAACGCAGTACCTCGTCTTTGTTGTTCATGATCAATAAGGTCGGAATCAGTTTCTTGTTCCTCGACTCAGAAATCACTTTCTCTTGGAAACCGGTTTGTTCATCGATTTCTACTTGATACGTAACCCCTTGTTCTATGTTCTCATAGGCAATCTTACCCGGAAACTCGGATACGATAACCCCATTGTAAGGATCCCAAGAACAGATGGTTGTTCCCTTTTCTATCTTGGCCCCATTTTTAATATACAACTGCGAGCCGTACGGAATGTTATTGGTACTTAGGGTAATCCCTGTGGTACCATCTACTATTTTGATTTCCGATGTCCTAGAAATCACAATATCAGCTGCATTACCTTCGGCATCTTCTCCTTTTACGGTTCTCAAATCCTCAATCTCTGCAATACCGGCAAATTTCGATTCTAGTTTGCTTTCTTCGGAAATGTTTCCTGCAATACCCCCTACATGGAAGGTACGCAAGGTTAGCTGAGTACCTGGCTCCCCAATAGACTGCGCGGCAACAACACCAACAGCCTCTCCTCGCTGTACCATTTTGTTGGTAGATAGGTTTCTACCATAACACTTGGCACAAATTCCCTTAGGGGCTTCACATGTTAAGGCAGAACGCACTTCTATCTTTTCAATAGGCGAGGCTTCAACTCGCTTCACATCCTCTTCCAGAATTTCTTGACCGGCCGTTAGTAGGAGCTCCTCATTCAATGGATTGTATACATCGTGAAGGGAAACCCTACCTAAGATACGTTCTCCCAAGGACTCAACCACTTCCTCGTTCTTTTTCAACGGTTCTACCTCTACACCTCGCAAGGTCTCACAATCATCGATATTGATGATGACATCTTGGGAAACGTCGACCAAACGACGGGTCAAATACCCGGCATCAGCTGTTTTCAAAGCGGTATCCGCCAATCCTTTACGCGCACCGTGTGTTGAGATAAAGTATTCCAAAATCGATAATCCTTCCTTAAAGTTGGAAAGAATCGGGTTTTCAATAATCTCCCCTCCACCGGCAGTCGATTTTTTAGGCTTGGCCATTAATCCTCGCATACCGGTCAACTGACGAATTTGTTCCTTGGAACCCCTCGCGCCAGAATCGAGCATCATATACACGGAATTGAAACCTTGCTGGTCTTCACGAATACGTTTCATGGCCAATTCGGTCAACATGGCATTGGTTGATGTCCACACATCAATTACCTGATTGTACCGCTCGTTATTGGTGATCAGACCCATATTATAGTTCGCCATAATACCATCGACCTGACCATTGGCATCGCCAATCATCTCATGCTTCTCCTGCGGAATGATAATATCTCCTAAACTGAAGGACAGTCCGCCTTTGAAAGCGAATTCATACCCCATCGTCTTGATCTTATCCAAGAACTCTGCCGTTGTGGGTACATCGGTAACCGCCAAGATGCGTCCAATGATATCTCTCAACGCTTTTTTGTTCAAGACTACATTCACATACCCGGCTTCTTCAGGCACTACTTGATTGAACAACACCCTCCCTACGGTCGTAGGAATAATCTGATTTACCAGCTCACCTTCCTCATTAAAGTCTTTTGCCCGTACCTTGATTCCTGCGTTCAAATCCAATCTACCCTCGTTAAAGGCGATTACTACCTCCTCATAGGAGTAGAAAGTAAGACCTTCCCCTTTAACCGGAACTTCTTTTGTAGACTTTCTTTCTTTAGTCATGTAATACAGACCCAAAACCATATCCTGGGATGGTACGGTAATCGGTGAACCATTTGCAGGGTTCAATATGTTGTGGGAAGCCAACATTAATAGTTGTGCTTCCAAAATAGCCTCTGGGCCCAACGGTAAGTGAACCGCCATTTGGTCACCATCAAAATCTGCATTAAAGGCCGTACAGACCAATGGGTGCAAACGAATCGCCTTACCCTCGATCAATTTTGGCTGAAACGCTTGGATTCCCAATCGGTGTAGCGTAGGAGCACGGTTCAGTAGTACGGGGTGTCCCTTTAAAACGTTTTCAAGGATGTCCCATACAACAGGCTCTTTCTTATCGATAATTTTCTTAGCCGACTTCACCGTCTTTACAATACCGCGCTCTATGAGCTTGCGGATAACGAAAGGCTTATAAAGCTCTGCAGCCATATCTTTTGGAAGACCACATTCATAAAGGCTCATTTCAGGCCCTACGACGATCACCGAACGAGCTGAGTAGTCTACACGTTTTCCCAATAGGTTCTGGCGAAAACGACCTTGCTTCCCTTTTAAGGAATCTGAAAGTGATTTCAATGGTCGGTTCGATTCCGTTTTCACGGCCGACGCTTTACGCGTGTTATCGAACAATGAATCGACCGCCTCCTGAAGCATACGTTTCTCATTTCTAAGAATTACCTCAGGTGCTTTGATCTCTACCAATCGCTTTAAACGGTTGTTACGAATGATAACCCTTCTATATAGATCGTTCAGGTCAGAGGTTGCGAAACGACCTCCATCTAAAGGTACCAACGGGCGTAATTCAGGTGGAATTACCGGGATTACCTTCATAATCATCCATTCCGGTCTGTTTTCACGGTTGTCCTGTGATTCCCGCAACGCCTCTACCACCTGAAGCCTCTTTAACGCTTCTGTTTTACGTTGTTTGGAAGTTTCCGTATTAGCCTTGTGTCTTAAATCATAAGAAAGTTGTTGCAAATCGATTCTACCCAAAAGATCGATCAAACATTCCGCTCCCATTTTTGCAATGAATTTGTTGGGATCGGAATCTTCCAGATATTGATTTTCTACTGGGATGGACTCCAAGATGTTCAAGTACTCTTCTTCCGTAAGGAAATCCATTTTATTGATTTCCTCTCCGTCGACACCTTTAGCGACCCCGGGCTGAATCACTACATAGCGCTCGTAATAGATAATCATGTCTAACTTCTTGGAAGGAAGTCCTAATAAATATCCTATTTTATTGGGCAACGACCGAAAGTACCAGATATGGGCCACGGGAACCACCAAATTGATGTGCCCTACCCGATCTCTTCGTACTTTTTTCTCTGTTACCTCTACCCCACAACGGTCACAAACGATACCGCGATACCGTATACGTTTGTATTTTCCACAAGCACACTCGTAATCCTTTACAGGACCAAAGATACGCTCACAGAACAACCCATCCCGCTCTGGCTTGTGGGTTCTATAGTTGATGGTCTCAGGTTTCAAGACTTCACCTCTCGACTCTGCCAAAATAGCTTCTGGAGATGCCAAACCGATAGAAATCTTGTTAAACCTTTTTTGTGGTGTATTATCGTTTATTCTAGCCATAATATAATGGTACTCTAAATTATACTGTGTGTAACTATTATTCTTCCAATCGAATGTCCAAGCCCAAACCTTTCAGTTCGTGCATCAATACATTGAAAGATTCTGGCAAACCAGGTTCTGGCATTGTCTCTCCTTTTACAATCGATTCGTAGGTTTTTGCCCTACCGATCACATCATCGGATTTGACCGTCAATATTTCACGTAAGGTAGCAGAAGCTCCATAGGCCTCCAGTGCCCAAACTTCCATCTCCCCGAATCGTTGACCACCGAACTGGGCCTTACCGCCCAATGGCTGTTGTGTAATCAACGAGTACGGCCCGATAGAACGCGCGTGCATTTTATCATCTACCATGTGGCCTAATTTCAACATGTAGATAACGCCCACGGTTGCTGGTTGATCAAAACGCTGTCCGGTACCACCGTCGTAGAGATAGGTATGACCAAATCTTGGAATACCTGCATCGTCGGTATAGGTATTGATCTCTTCCAAGGTCGCTCCGTCAAAGATAGGGGTCGCATATTTTCTACCTAGTTTAAGGCCTGCCCAACCCAATACCGTTTCATAAATCTGACCGATGTTCATACGTGATGGTACTCCTAACGGATTCAAAACAATATCTACCGGGGTACCATCTTCTAGGAACGGCATGTCTTCTTGGCGTACGATTCGGGAAACAATACCTTTGTTTCCGTGACGACCCGCCATTTTATCCCCAACCTTCAGCTTACGCTTTTTGGCGATATAGACCTTAGCCAGTTTCATAATACCAGCAGGTAATTCATCTCCTACGGATATCGTGAACTTGTCTCTCCGTAAATTCCCTTGAAGGTCGTTCAGTTTTATTTTATAGTTGTGCAACAAATCGGCAACAGAAGCATTGGTGTCCTTGTCCGTAGTCCAGCTACCTCCTACCAAGTGAGCGAAATCGTCAACGGAATTCAACATCTTCATGGTATACTTCTTGCCTTTTGGCAGTACTTCTTCGCCTAAATCGTTCAATACCCCTTGAGAGGTTTTACCATTGATCAAAGCGAACAGTTTTTCTACCAAAACGTCTTTGAGCTCTTCGAATTTTACCTCGTACTCAAGCTCCAAACGGTTAATCGCATCTTTATCCTCGGAACGCTTTCGCTTATCCTTAATAGATCTTGAGAACAACTTTTTATCGATGACCACCCCGTTCAAGGACGGAGGTGCTTTCAAAGAGGCATCTTTTACATCGCCTGCTTTATCACCGAAAATGGCACGAAGTAGTTTCTCTTCAGGTGTGGGATCAGATTCCCCTTTTGGCGTAATCTTACCGATCAAAATATCACCCGGTTTCACTTCTGCACCGATACGGATCATACCGTGCTCGTCCAAATCCTTAGTTGCTTCCTCAGAAACGTTCGGAATGTCATGGGTCAATTCTTCCGCACCCAACTTTGTATCCCGGACCTCTAACGAGTATTCATCTACGTGGATAGAAGTAAAAATATCTTCTCGAACCACTTTTTCGGAAATTACGATCGCATCCTCGAAGTTATATCCCTTCCAAGGCATAAAAGCTACTGTGAGGTTTCTACCCAAGGCCAACTCACCGTTCTCGGTGGCGTATCCTTCACAGAGTACTTGTCCTTTATTCACCTTATCGCCTTTCTTGACAATAGGTTTCAAGTTGATGCTGGTACCTTGGTTTGTTTTCCTAAACTTCACCAATTGATAGGTTTTGGAATCCTCATCGAAACTAACCATTCGTTCGGCATCGGTACGATGATACTTGATGGTAATTTTTTGCGCATCGACATACTCGATAGTACCATCACCCTCTGCATTGATCAACACCCTCGAATCCGAAGCCACCTGACGTTCCAACCCTGTTCCCACAATGGGGGACTGGGGCTTTAAAAGTGGCACTGCTTGTCGCATCATGTTCGAGCCCATCAAGGCACGGTTCGCATCATCATGTTCCAAAAATGGAATCAGCGATGCGGAAATAGATGCAATCTGATTTGGAGCTACATCGGTATAATTGATTTCCTTCGGATCTACTACCGGGAAATCACCTTCTTCCCTTGCGATGACCTTTTCGCTATCAATTGAGCCATTGTCTTTTAGAGGAATGTTCGCTTGAGCGATTTTCATTCCTTCTTCTTCCTCGGCACTGAGATATCTAAATTCCTTTGTATTCACTTTTCCATCGGCAACCTCTCTATAAGGGGTTTCCAAGAAGCCCATTGGGTTGACCTTGGCAAAAACCGAAAGTGAGGAAATCAGACCAATATTCGGACCTTCCGGAGTTTCTATCGGACACAACCTACCGTAGTGGGTATAGTGCACATCACGTACCTCGAAACCGGCACGCTCCCTGGAGAGTCCACCTGGTCCCAAAGCCGATAATCTTCTCTTATGTGTAATCTCGGCCAATGGATTCGTTTGATCCATGAACTGAGACAACTGATTGGTTCCGAAGAAAGAGTTGATAACGGAAGATAGGGTCTTCGCGTTGATCAAATCGATCGGAGTAAATACTTCATTATCACGAACGTTCATACGTTCACGGATGGTTCTGGCCATACGGGCCAAACCTACTCCAAACTGCGAGGACAATTGCTCGCCCACGGTTCTAACCCGACGGTTTGAAAGGTGGTCGATATCATCGATCTCTGCCTTGGAGTTGATCAACTCGATCAAGTATTTGATAATGGTAATGATATCTTCTTTGGTCAAGACCTGCTTGTCCATTCCGATATCCAACCCTAATTTTTTATTCATTCTATAGCGTCCTACCTCTCCAAGGTTATACCGTTGGTCAGAGAAGAACAACTTGTCAATAATACCACGTGCCGTTTCCTCATCGGGCGGCTCGGCATTACGTAATTGCCGGTAAATATGTTCTACAGCCTCTTTTTCAGAGTTTGTAGGATCTTTTTGCAAGGTGTTGTGAATGATTGCATAGTCACTTTGCGCATTGTTCTCTTTATGCAAAAGAATGGTCTTGACATCTGCATCGATAATTTGGGGAATATGCTCCTTGTCCAAAACCGTATCACGATCCAATACGATCTCATTCCTTTCGATAGAAACTACCTCACCGGTATCTTCATCCACAAAATCTTCATGCCATGTATTTAAAACACGGGCAGCTAATTTTCTACCCAATACTTTTTTCAAACCGGCATTGGAAACCTTAATTTCTTCCGAGAGGTCGAAAATTTCCAAAATATCCTTATCCCGTTCGAAGCCAATCGCACGGAACAAGGTAGTAACCGGTAATTTTTTCTTTCGATCAATATATGCGTACATAACGCCATTGATATCGGTTGCAAACTCAATCCATGACCCTTTGAAAGGAATCACCCTTGCCGAATACAACTTGGTTCCGTTCGCGTGGAACGATTGTCCGAAAAACACACCAGGTGAACGGTGCAACTGGGAAACGACTACGCGCTCCGCCCCGTTGATAACGAATGTTCCACTTGGGGTCATGTAAGGGATGGTACCCAAATACACATCCTGTACGATGGTCTCGAAGTCTTCATGCTCCTCATCGGTACAATACAATTTTAATCTTGCCTTTAACGGTACGCTATACGTAAGTCCTCGCTCAATACATTCTTGAATAGAGTACCGAGGTGGATCTATAAAATAATCGAGAAACTCCAGTACGAACTGATTTCTGGTATCAGTTATAGGGAAGTTTTCCATAAAGGTGTTGTACAATCCTTCATTGCCCCTTTCGTCAGATTTTGTTTCAAGTTGGAAAAAATCCTGAAACGATTTGATCTGAATGTCTAAGAAATCTGGATACTCCGGAGTGTTCTTAGCGGATGCAAAATTTATTCTTTCAGTCTGTTGTGTTAACATCTATGGATAAAATTTTGATCGTGAATATTAATGGGTCGTATATACCTTAATATACTGTGCTTATAAAACGGTTTAGGTCTAGCCCCGCCAAGCGGCGGGGAAAGACCTAAAACAAAGTGCTATAGCTGTTGCCCTTATTTAAGCTCAACTTCTGCTCCTGCTTCTTCCAATGATTTTTTGATACCTTCCGCCTCATCTTTGGAAACTGCTTCCTTAACAGCTTTTGGTGCGCTATCAACAATATCCTTGGCATCTTTCAAGCCAAGACCAGTCAATTCTTTCACCAATTTCACTACTGCCAATTTGGAACCACCAGCGGCCTTAAGGATCACATCAAATTCTGATTTTTCCTCAGCGGCTTCACCACCTTCGGCACCGGCACCGGCTCCAGCGGCAACAGCTACTGCTGCAGCTGCAGGCTCGATACCATACTCTTCTTTAAGGATGTCGGCCAACTCATTTACCTCTTTTACGGTCAAGTTTACCAACTGTTCTGCGAATTCTTTTAAATCTGCCATTTTTCTATCGTTTAATAAAATTTTAAAATATACTAGTTTTTAGTGCGTACGTATTATCGTTCCGACAATGTTTTTAAGATACCGGCCAATTTACCACCACCAGACTTCAAGCCTGAGATAACGTTTTTGGCAGGAGACTGCAACAAGCCGATGATCTCTCCGATCATTTCTTCTTTCGACTTGATACTCACCAGGGTATCCAAATTTTCATCGCCAATATAAATAGCTTCCTCTACGAAAGCTCCTTTTAACAGGGGCTTTTCAGATTTTTTTCTGAAAGCCTTGATCAATTTTGCAGGACCGTTTCCTACTTCTGAAAACATCAACGAAGTGTTTCCCTTCAAAACTTCGGGCAATTCCCCGAACTCTTTTTCAGAAGCCTCCATCGCTTTTGCCAACAATGTATTCTTAACAACTGATAGCTTAATGTTCGCTTTGAAACACGCCCTTCTCAAATCGGAGGTCGTACCAGCGTCCAAACCTGAAATGTCCGCCAAATAAATGGTCGCATTTTCGGCCAACTGCGCAGTTAAATCTTCTATAACCGTTGCTTTTTCTTCTCTTGTCATATCATCAATTTTAGACTACCAGCCGATTAAACCGTCTTTGGATCTAGTTGAACACTTGGGCTCATGGTGCTTGACATAAAAACACTTTTCATGTATACACCTTTGGCAGCGGCAGGCTTCAATTTATTAAGGGTATCCAATAACTCCCTTGCATTGCCAGCTATTTTTTCCGGAGAAAAGGAAACCTTCCCGATAGCGGCATGTACAATACCTGTTTTGTCTACCTTGAAATCGATTTTACCCGCTTTTACCTCGGACACCGCTTTCGAAACATCCATGGTTACCGTTCCTGTTTTTGGGTTGGGCATTAATCCCCTTGGTCCCAATACACGACCTAAAGGCCCCAATTTTCCCATAACACTGGGCATGGTAATGATAACATCAACGTCGGTCCAACCGCCTTTGATCTTATCCAAATACTCATCCAACCCTACATAGTCGGCACCGGCTTCCGTAGCTTCGGCCTCCTTGTCAGGAGTCACCAATGCCAACACTTTAACATCTTTTCCAGTACCGTGCGGGAGGGTAACCACCCCACGAACCATTTGGTTGGCTTTTCTAGGGTCTACACCTAGTCGTATCGCCAAATCAACAGATGCATCGAAATTTGCAGAAGTGATTTCTTTTACTAAAGCAGAAGCTTCATCGACCGAATAGAGCTTATCTTTTTCTATTTTGGCGCGCGCTTCTTTTTGCTTTTTGGTTAATTTTGCCATTTAAATTGCTTTTAAGATTTTAAAAAGGTCTTTTACCTGCCACTTTAAGTCCCATTGACCTTGCCGTACCAGCTACCATACTCATGGCAGATTCTACGGTAAAGGCATTGAGGTCGACCATTTTATCTTCGGCTATCGCCTTGATTTGGTCCCAGGTAACGTTCCCGTTCTTTACTCTGTTAGGTTCGCCAGATCCTTTTTTAATCTTAGCTGCTTCCATCAATTGCACTGCCGCCGGGGGTGTTTTTACAACAAAATCGAACGATTTGTCTTTGTATACGGTGATAACAACTGGCAAGACCTTGCCTTGTTTATCCTGTGTCCTAGCATTGAACTGCTTACAGAATTCCATGATGTTAACGCCGGCAGCACCTAAGGCGGGTCCAACCGGTGGCGATGGATTCGCTGCACCTCCCCTAACTTGTAGTTTAACTACTTTACCTACTTCTTTTGCCATTGTTTAAATTTAAATTGAAGTTGTATTAATTGGAAGCAACACAACTTTATCTATGTAACACTTTTAAATTTTCTCTACTTGCATATAACTCAATTCCAATGGTGTCTTTCTTCCAAAAATCTTCACCATCACCTCAAGCTTGCGCTTTTCTTCATTGATTTTTTCGACCGTTCCATTGAAACCGTTAAAAGGACCGTCGATAACCTTAACAGTTTCTCCAAACACAAAGGGAATGGCGACACTATCGGTATTAACAGCCAATTCATCTACCTTACCTAACATCCTGTTGACCTCGGTCTTTCTTAAGGGAACCGGATCCCCTCCTTTCGTTTCTCCTAAAAAACCAATTACATTGGTTATCGAGCGAATGATGTGAATCATTTCTCCGGCCAAATTTGCCTTTATCATTATATAGCCGGGAAAATAGACTCTTTCCTTGTTAATTTTTTTGCCGTTGCGGATCTGCACTACTTTTTCCGTTGGCACCAACACCTCTTCCAAATAATCGGCAAAACCATGACGCTCGACCTCACTTTCGATATAGCCCTTGATTTTATGCTCTTGGCCGCTAACCGCCCTTACCACATACCATTTCTTTTCCAACACTTCTGACATAGGGTTCGGCTTAGTTTAAAAAATTATTGAAATATAGCTTGATCACTTTGCTTAGCACCGTATCGACTCCCCAAGTCGCCAAAGCGAAGAGGATTGAGAATACGGCAACCACGACCATTAAGTTCGATGACTCTGCCTTTGAAGGCAAAGAGACATTATTTTTCAGCTCTTCTATCGATTCTTTGATATAGGTCAACATAGCTATCTATCTTTATTTCTTTCGTATTGCTTTTCGATTTTTTTAGCACATTCCCAAAAACATTCGAAAACCAACATTTTATAATCTCTTGAAAACAGTGAAGATTGTTTGAAGCCAGATTAATTCCCGTTATGTACTTAAAAAAGCCCATACGCTCCAATTCACACAAGGAAAGAGACTTATAACGGCCCGGGATAACTTCGTGGGCTACACCATTTCAATTTAGCACGGGAGGAGAGACTCGAACTCCCGACACCTGGTTTTGGAGACCAGTGCTCTACCAACTGAGCTACACCCGTTTCTATTTACATCGAAAGGTATCCCGACCTATTGTCGGGACACCTTACATGTAATATGAATACTTGTCTTAATCTAAAATTTTGGTTACCTGCCCCGCACCAACGGTTCTACCACCTTCACGGATAGCGAAACGAAGGCCTTCGCTCAATGCGATAGGAGAAAGAAGATCAACAGTAATGGTAAGGTTATCACCAGGCATTACCATTTCAACTCCACTAGGAAGGTTGATTGTTCCGGTAACGTCGGTAGTCCTTACATAGAACTGTGGACGGTAGTTGTTATGGAACGGCGTGTGACGCCCACCTTCTTCTTTTTTAAGGATATACACCTCGGCTTCGAACTTGGCGTGTGGCTTCACAGAACCTGGCTTACAAATAACCATTCCTCTTTTGATATCCGATTTTTCGATACCTCTTAAAAGAATACCAACGTTATCCCCAGCTTCTCCACGATCCAAAATCTTACGGAACATCTCAACACCTGTAATCGTTGAGCTCAATTTCTCTGCACCCATTCCGATGATATCAACAGGGTCGCCTGTGTTCGCAACACCTGTTTCGATACGACCTGTTGCAACTGTACCACGACCGGTAATTGTAAATACATCTTCAACCGGCATCAAGAAATCCTTATCCACATCCCTTTTTGGAAGCTCGATCCAATCATCAACGGCAGCCATCAATTCCATAACGGTATCTACCCATTTTTGCTCACCGTTCAATGCTCCTAAAGCAGACCCGGCAACAACAGGACCATTATCACCATCATATTCGTAGAAAGAAAGCAATTCCCTGATTTCCATCTCAACAAGTTCCAAAAGCTCCTCATCGTCAACCATGTCGACCTTGTTCATGAAAACAACAATTCTAGGAATACCGACCTGACGTCCCAAAAGGATGTGCTCACGAGTCTGTGGCATAGGACCATCTGTTGCAGCAACAACAAGAATAGCACCGTCCATCTGAGCGGCACCGGTAACCATGTTCTTCACATAATCCGCGTGACCAGGACAGTCAACGTGTGCGTAGTGACGATTGGCAGTTTGATATTCAACGTGCGATGTGTTGATGGTTATACCTCTTTCTTTTTCCTCAGGAGCGTTATCGATAGAATCGAAACTTCTAAGTTCAGAAAGTCCTGCATTTGCCAATACAGTTGTAATAGCAGCAGTCAAAGTTGTTTTGCCGTGATCTACGTGTCCAATGGTGCCAATATTTAAGTGCGGTTTGGAACGATCAAAAGTTTCCTTTGCCATTTTTAATTAATTTTAATCTTAGTTTATATTAGTGTACAAAATTATATTCTAATTGAGCCAACGATGAGATTTGAACTCATGACCTCTTCCTTACCAAGGAAACGCTCTACCCCTGAGCTACGCCGGCTTTTCGACAGGTTCAAGGTTCAAAGCCCGCCTGTCGGCAGGCAGGTTTAAAGTTCAGGGCTAAATGCCTTTACCATAAACACATGTCGCTTTACTGAAAAATAAGTAGCACAAAGCCCCTTACTGTTCATTTTTAGAGCGGGAGACCGGGTTCGAACCGGCGACATTCAGCTTGGAAGGCTGACGCTCTACCAACTGAGCTACTCCCGCAATTATTAATGGAAATACCTAATTCAAAAATCACATTCGGATTTTTAGCATTTCCTAAAAATGTGGGGAGAGCAGGATTCGAACCTGCGAAGACATAGTCAGCAGATTTACAGTCTGCCCTCGTTGGCCGCTTGAGTATCTCCCCAATTTTTAAACTTCAATATTTTAAAGAACTAATCAATTTTTTGAACCGACAAGAGGACTAATTCCCCCTACCTTATGATTTTGTGAAAACTCTGGGCCTGCCCATCAATCCTCACAAACTTCAATATTTCAGAAAAATAATCTTTTCTACTAATTTGAGCCGATAGAGGGACTCGAACCCACGACCTGCTGATTACAAATCAGCTGCTCTAGCCAGCTGAGCTACATCGGCCTTTTACCCCTTTTTTACGCATAAAAAAGTCCGCTATTTCTAACGGACTGCAAATGTAGATATTTATTTGTTTAATCAAAATAATTTTTGCGAAATTTTAATCACACTTGAAGTCTCATTTTTTCTTTCCTTTTTATCAACTTTCTTTCTAGTGAATTACAAGCAGAATCAACTGCAGCTTCAAAAGATTTACATTGCTTTTTTACGATAAACCGATCCTTGGGAATATTGACTTGAATTTCAACTATCTTATTTTCTTTTCCACTGGTTTTTTGCACTTTCATATATACATCGGAACTAATGACCTTGTCATAAAAAAGTTCCAACTTATTTAATCGATTCTGAACAAAGTTAATCAATGATCCATCTGCGTTAAAATTAACGGATTGCGTGTTTACTTTCATAAATAACTATTTAAGTTCAACTTGCGGCTTTATGCTACTTCTTTCCCCTTGGATGGGAAGAAGCATGTACCTTTTTGAGTTCGGCAATGCTGTTGTGCGTATACACCTGCGTCGATGCTAGACTGGAATGCCCTAACAACTCTTTCACTGAATTAAGGTCTGCGCCCTTATTGAGCAGGTGGGTAGCAAAGGTATGTCTCAAAATATGAGGGCTTTTTTTAACCTTTGACGATACCTTACTAAAATAGCCATTTATGATTCTGTAAACAAGGGTTTCATATATTTTTTTGCCCGTTTTCGTCAAAAAAACTAAGGGTTCATCCGATATGGAAACTAGTTGCCCTCGCTCTTTAAAATACTCCTTGAAAAGCGCCGTGGTGGTTCCCAACAAGGGAACAAACCGTTCTTTGTTGCGTTTTCCCAAAACCTTGATAGTCTCTGCCTCAAAGTCGACATCCGACATTTTTAAATGAATCAGTTCAGCTCTTCTTATGCCTGTGGTATACAATAACTCTATCAGCAATCGATTCCGCACGCCCTCAAAATCACTTTCAAAAGGTATCTGGGTGAACAAATCCCGCATTTCTTTTTCGGAAAAAGGGACCTCCACTTTTTTCCCTGTCTTCAAAGCCTTGTGTTTGGACAAGGGATTTATCTTGATCTGTTCTGTACGTAAAAGGAATTTGTAATAAGCTTTTAATGAAGCTACCTTTCGATTAATGGACCGATTTGTAATTCCCGAATTGACCAGATCTACAATCCAACTACGGATGATTCCATAATCGACATTCGCGATACTTTCAAGTTCGTATTCACTTGTGCAATACGCGCTAAAAGACTCTATATCTTTCTGATAGGCCGAAACAGTATGGCTCGAATAGTTTTTCTCTAAAGACAGGTAAGACAGAAAAGAGGACAACGACATCTTGTAAAGTTAAGAAAGATGCTAACAAGACAAAAAAGGAATTTACGGCTTACCGCAGTTGAAGAAGGAGGAGAAAGGAAAAATGGATACTAGCTATCATTAATATGAGCCAATTACTCAACAGGATATTCACATTGGCAAGAACCCCCACATTCGTCGATACTATTCATTTATCTTAAGTAACAAGAATACATTTGTTTTATACAAAGAATACTGTAAGGGTTGGTCCGCCCAGATTGTGAACATCAGGGTTTAACCTTTCATTTTGTCTACGCCACAAATATGGCTTTCCAACATGGGGTTCCACTAATCAAATCTAATTGACCCGTTTTAGGTGTGTATTTCACTTCTGAAGAGTATGGGTTTAAGGGGTTGGTTAGTTCAATAAATCATAGAAGCTGTATTGATCCCGATTTCCTTTTTCCATATTGCTATAGCCTGGGGAAAACACCAAGTTCTTGAAAACCACATCCTCTTCGTAATCATTCAAGGTACATGACAAGTATTTGTTATTACTTATATCCTGCAAAGTATTGGTGTTCATTGCTTCCAAAATTTCAATAGGCGTCTCCATTGTAGCAAAGGGAATATCCACTTGTGAATCATAAGGTTGATAAAAAAGCCACCTAAAAGAGGAAAAGTCCCCAGTGTTCTCCAAAGTGGATTGATAGGTTAAACTTGAATAATCATACTCGCCAACTCCTTCAAAAGTAAGCGTATTTTCGTTTTTGGTCATTTTTATAAGTGGAATGTTAATATCCCCACCATCATATCGCCTGCTGATAGTAACGTAGGCATCTGCCGTCGGAAACGTTGAAATTGAAAGCTTTATTTGGAATATGGAAAAAACATCTTCTAAAATTGGAATACGCACTTCGTGATTTGTAACGGCCGTACCGCTATCAGAATTTATCCTATGGTACTTATTTATTTTATAGTCATCCATAGTTTTAAAGCCGTCGACAGAATAATTGAAAGAATTAAAAAGGTTCGGGGTAATGGAAATTTTTTCGTGCTCCGTAATCGGCAAAAAGTCTTGTTCTGCGTAGTTAATTTTACTAATATCATTAATCCGTACATACTTATTTTTAAAAGTGGGACTATTGTTAAAGACCGAGAAAAGGAAAAAATCCTCCGATTCATCGACTGAATACAAAAATTCATGCTCCCCATCCAATAAAGGGCCGAAAACCAAATTTCCATTCCCTGCCTGTACTATTCCATTATAACCTCCGATAAGATGATCACCTTCCGATGAAATTGAAAGTGTTGTCCTATCTGTATTGGCAAAGAAATAATTGTTGTTGAGTTCTTGCTCCCGTTCTTCCCGTGTTAACGTAAAAGTTCCCGGTTCGATATTTGAATACGATTGTATGTATGTTCGATTATCAAAACCATTTAAGAAATAAGTCGTAACGGTAAAATTCTGACGTTCAAATCCATCCTCAGCGTAAAAAGAATTGAAATCTTTTTCCACTATTTTTTTATATTCTATTAGCTCTCCGTTTAGCTTATGTAAGGCCATAAAGGTAGCATTACCAAATGGCTCGGTTACGGTAATCAATAATTTCTTAAGCTCAAATGTAAATGAAGATTCGTTTTTTTCTCCACTAGAATCCGTAGCAACAATAGTTAATGTTTTTTGGCCATTGGAATACTCAAAAGGGTCTACACTAAAAGAAAAGCTTCTTTCGTTTGAATTTGCAACTTCTACCCCATCGATAAAAGCCGTGCTTGTAATAGTATTGCCTGTTGGACTCTTAATGTCTACCGAAAGTTTCGATAAGGCCTCTAAAATATTAGGTAGCCCAGTAACTTCTATGCTAATATTATCGGATAATCCAGATACTGAATTGGAATCATCATCACAAGAAGAAAAACAAAGCAATAATACAAAAACAGCAACAGTGAACCTCATAACCAAAGTTTATTTGAATTGACCTTACTAACAATATTTTAAAAGTATTATTATCGGCTGTAATTTGGAGATTCTTTGGTAATGGTCACATCGTGCGGATGACTTTCGTTGATGCCGCTTGCCGTAATCTTTACGAAACATCCGTTTTCC
Source organism: uncultured Flavobacteriaceae bacterium (assembly GCA_947493175.1). Lineage (GTDB taxonomy): Bacteria > Bacteroidota > Bacteroidia > Flavobacteriales > Flavobacteriaceae > Pelagihabitans. Next base: position 20,712 of record CANLQD010000012.1, read on the forward strand.
TGCAAAGCGGTAATGTCCTTGGCGCCACAATAACCCATACCGGCACGGAGACCGCCAACAAACTGGTGAATGCTTTCGAACAATTCCCCTTTATAGGGTACCCGACCAACGATTCCCTCTGGCACCAATTTTTTGATATCGTCTTCGACATCTTGGAAATATCGGTCTTTGGAGCCTTGTTTCATCGCTTCTACAGAACCCATACCTCGGTAAGACTTAAACTTTCTACCCTCGTAAATGATCGTTTCTCCGGGAGACTCCTTGGTACCAGCCAACAATGAACCCAACATGACCGTATCCGCGCCGGCCGCGATGGCCTTGGGAATATCACCTGTATAGCGAATACCTCCATCGGCAATGACTGGAACGCCACTACCCTTGATAGCGGCAGCGACTTCTAGCACCGCGGAAAACTGCGGGAATCCGACTCCTGCCACCACTCTGGTCGTACAAATAGAACCTGGGCCGATACCCACTTTAACCGCATCGGCACCGGCTTCGACCAAATACTTGGCGGCTTCAGCGGTAGCAATATTGCCCACGATGACCTCTAGCTGCGGAAATTGATTCTTTACTTCCTTTAATACGTCGACAACTCCTTTCGTATGGCCATGTGCCGTGTCGATGACTACAGCATCTACGCCTGCCCCTACCAAAGCAGCTGCGCGGTCTACGGCATCTCCGGTGACCCCTAAAGCGGCGGCCACACGTAAACGACCGTATTGGTCTTTATTCGCTATCGGTTTTTGTGTGAGCTTGGTGATGTCCCTGAAAGTAATTAAGCCTACCAACTTGTAGTTTTTATCGACTACCGGCAATTTTTCGATTTTGTTTTCCTGAAGAATATCCTCTGCCTGGGTTAAAGAGGTGCCTTCGCTCACCGTAACCAAATTTTGGGAGGTCATTACTTCCGTAATCGGTCGATCATTATTCTTTTCGAACCGAAGATCGCGATTGGTAACGATCCCTATCAAAGTTCCTTCTTTGTCCACCACTGGAATGCCTCCAATGCTGAACTCTGCCATGCTAGCTTTGGCATCCCTTACCAAGGCTGTGGTGGGTAGCGTTACCGGATCCATAATCATACCACTTTCGGCCCTTTTGACCTTGCGTACCTTTAAGGCCTGTTGCTCGATGGTCATGTTTTTGTGCAAGACCCCGATACCCCCCTCCTGAGCAATGGCGATGGCCATTCGAGATTCGGTTACGGTATCCATAGCAGCCGATACGATCGGTACATTGATGGTGATATTCCGCGTAAACTTTGTTTTGATACTGACCTCACGAGGAAGCACTTCGGAAAAAGCTGGAACTAGGAGTACGTCGTCATAGGTGAGACCTTCTCCGACAATTTTATTCAGGTGGGCTTGCATGGCAATTATGGATTAATTGCGTGCAAATGTAATCAAAAAAGCGTAAAGAGGCTCTAAAGAAAAAAGAACAAAAAGAAAAGAATGAAGAGTTAGGATGACAGAACAAATACCATAGTGAACAGCTTGGAGATTCTTTCCCACTTCCAATGGCCTAGTGTACTACCTTCCGACCAACTTTGGAAGCTTGAGAAACTTGCTAGTCGTCCCCGCCTATTCCGAAGTCTCATATTGCTTCCTTACTGCTCTCGTCCACGCCATAAGTGCTTCTTTTTCTTCCTCGGAGAAGCCACCATGTAAAAGGGCATAACCTTTTTCGGGCATTTCCCCTTCTTCCACTTCTTCGATCAACTCGTCCAATTTGTGGTCCTTTTTTTTGGCATCATAGCTGTCCCAAACGGAAACATTAAAATGTTCGTTCCCTTCCTCCACATGGTCGGCAATCAGAAAAGAAATCGGAGCCACCTCGGCGTACCAAGGATAGTATGTTTTGTTACTATGGCAATCATAACATTTGTTCTCCAAGATGGTTTTTATCTCTGGGGTCGGTTTGGTCTCGGCTTCAAAGGAAGCCACATCGCGATATGCGGCATCGTTTTTTTCGGGTCGATAGAATTGAATTAGTACGAAAAGTACCAATAAGGTCAAAAGGATTTTTTTTGTTGTTCCCATAATAACAAATCATTAGAGTTTAAATTGCAGTGTAGTATAAAAGGTCCTGGGTTCAGCAGGGATGATTCCCGGTCCGGGATAACCTGTTGCCCGACGTGTAAAATAACTATTATCCAGCAAATTATTGATACCCGCTTCCAGACGCCACTTTTTGTAGGTATAGGACAGCGACAGATCCAAGATGTCATAGGCAGGGATCGTACCTTCGATTCCGCGTTGATTATCGGTAATGTCTTGAGGTGCGTTAGTGGCATCCGTAAATTGTTCCGACAAATACGTATACTGTACACTTCCCAATAGGTTTTCATAACCGAAGTTGAATCCCGTTTTTAAGTTGATGGTCGGAATGAATTCTACCTGATTGCCTTCTACATTGTTTTGTTCTGAAGACAGATATTCCGATTGGGTCAGTGCCATATTCAAAAAATAGTTCAGTTTTAATTTTTCTGAATTCTTAAAAAAAGTCTCTTTTAAGCTCCAACTACCAAAGCTTTCGAGACCGTACATAAAGGCCGTACCAATATTTCCACGAAAACGTACGATACCGCCGGTCTCGATTTCTTCCCCATTCTCATCTAAACGCGTTCGTGGCTTTAAAATCTCCCCCAATCGATTGTCATATAATAACCCAAAAGCACTTACATCATAGGCCAAAATGTCTTTATACCTTCCCCGTAACCCTAGATCGGCCGTAAAACCATCCTCATCGCTGATATTTGGGTCTACTTGAAAGGAAGGGTTCACCACCCGAATATCACTAAAGGTAACCGATCGGTAATTTTGAGAAATGTTCCCATATATCTCCGCACTAGGTGATAGGTTATAAGTAGCCCCTACTCCCAACAATACAAAGCTACGGTCAAATACCCGATTGTCTTCTATTTCCTCATTCAACAAGGGGTTTCCTGCCAAATCGAGCACTATGTTTCGAAAGCTTCCGATGCTTTCGGTCTTGATGTATTCAAAACGAAAACCGGGGGTCACCGTCAGTTTATCGGTGATGTTAAAAACGTTTTCTCCAAAAAGGGCCACGTTCAGGTTCGGAAAATCGAACTGCGATTGTCGCTCATAATTGGGAAACTCCGTATCGGCGAAACTAAAATCGGCATTGGTAGCATTACTGCCCGGCCCTTGACGTTGATCGTTTTGTGTTTTGTAAAATTTCGATCCCAAGAGCAGAGCAGATTCTTTTCCCCAAAGGGCATAGCGAGTTAAAACGCGGGCCTCCGCACCCCAATTCTGAAAATTGTCGGCCAATAGTTCCCTTGGTTCTTCTAGCACATCGGGTTGTGAAACCCTATTGGTTCTAAAACCCAAGGCCTTTCTCGAAGCATCCAAACCAAAAAGGTTGAGGCTAAAATCGGTCTTTGGAGAAAACTGGTGGTCCAATCGCAAAGAGAACAGTTTCCAATCGACATCGAACCAATTACGCGTGCGGTTACTAAAAGCTGGATCTTCTAAAAACTGCGCATCGGTGAGTCCGCCCGGTTGCTGGGCCAGATAATTCAAAAAGGTGGTTTCCAAGGTAATTTTGGTGCGATTGGCCAACCGGTATTCTATATGAGCAAAATAGTTGCGGCTGTGATAGTCGGAATTGGGTCGAAAACCAGCACCTTCCTTATAGTTGAAATACGTATAATAACTGAGTTTCCCAACGGTACCACCGAGACTATTGAAACTTGTACGTAAATCAAAAGAACCTACCGTTTGGCGGGACACCCATTCTATTTTCTTTTGTGGAGGAGGTCTTTTGAACTTAAAATTCACCAAGCCGCCAAATTGTGTTCCGTATTGTAAGGAAGCGGCACCCCGTACAATTTGAATCTCCTCTAAGGCTTCGGCCGGGGGTGTATAATAACTTTCGGGATACCCCAATACATCAGCACTGATATCATAACCGTTTTGGCGTGTGTTGAAATTAGCGGTACGGTTGGGATCCAAACCCCTACCGCCTATATTTAATTGTAGGCCGGCATCCCCATTATCGTAAATATTAAGACCCACCACCTGACTATAAATCTGTCTTGGGTTATTCGCGGCCAGATTTCCGGTAATCCCATCTAGTAAGACCACCTCGCTTTTCTTTCCGGCATAGACGGCGGTTCCTTCCACTTTTTTCAGTTGTTGTAGGGCAAAAATGCGATCCCGTCGTTTTGTCAAGACTACTTCCGAAAGCTTTTCGGTTTCGACCGGTTGCAATCGAATGGTAACGTTCAGTGCTTTATCGAAGGTCAGCTCCTCTTCGTACACGGCGTATTCAAACGCAAAAACGATCAAGGTGTATTTTCCTCCCGACACATTGGAAAATTCAAATTCTCCGGCGGATGTGGTATATACCAATCGTTGTAACTCTTTTAGATATACTTCGGCATCGGCAACAGGTTTTCCCTCTTGGTCCGAAACCGTTCCGCTAATGGTATTTTGGCTCCAAACGGTGCATGAAAATAACAATGCGATGATGTAACTATAATCCTTTAATCTCATCTTTAAAAGGTACGATCCAATTTTTAGGTGCGAATGATTCTTGTTGTGTAGCCATATCTACGGTCGGATCCACAAAGGAGGTACTTAACCTTCCGTTAAGCGCTACCTGACTGTCGACATAGACTTCAATATTTCGATGGCCTTGCTTTTCAAAATGGTTTTTTAAGTACTGGGCATATTCCAATATAAAGTCAGCTTGAAAAGCCATTTGTTTTTCCTGAAAAGGGGTCAAAAAATCCGTATTGTCCACATAAAACCACTTTCCGGATTCCCCATCAACAATCTTAAACTGGGCGTATCCCGATTTTTCCGTAAGCATGACCCGCCATGAAAATCGGTATCCCTCCTCTGTCCAGAATAGCTCTCCGGGATATAAAAGATATCGAAATGGCACCAACAATTGAAGTGCAAAAAATAGAACCAACATCCTACCAGTTGCTTTTGAGAGGACCCGGGACTTGGGAGCCCAACTTCTTTTTGTATCGAATAGTTCTTTCGAAAACTGAAGTACTCTGGCAAAAAGGGATAGTATTTTACCGTGCAGTTTAGCATCAAAAAAAACGAGGGTGGACACAATCATAATATAAGGAAACATGCCGATAGGAAACAGCACCCGCGTTAGTACATGAAAAATGACTACCAGTGTGAATGCAAAAATCCTTGTTCTGGCATATAACAACAAAAAGGGTATCAGCAAATCGTACCCGGCCCCGATCCAGCTAAAGGCATATTGCACCCATTCCAAACTGAGCAGATCACCGATAAACGGAATATCAAATTTAGATGGAAGCCATATTTTAAGTGGCATTGCCTTTAACAACCAATCAGAATTCAGTTTGGCCAAACCTGCATAGAAATAGACGATGCCCAATAGAAGTTTTATACTGTTCAAGGTCCATACGGGAACATATTGAAATGCTTTACGGGTATTTTTGGCCGCATCCACGGCAAAATAAACATTTGCCGGTAAAAAAATCATCAAGAAACTCAGTAGGCTAATAAAATAATAGTGGTTGAGATAGGTGGTTTTGTCCATCAACTCGATGTATGTAAAACTGAGAAAAAAGAGAAGCATGGCCAAGCGGTATTTATAGCCAATAGCTACCAAAAGGGCCGATATTCCGCAGATTACAAAAATGAAATAGGTATAGCCCCCCAAGGGTTTTACCCATTCGAAACCATAGTAAGAAAAGAAGAATTTGGGCTGTACATAAAGTTTATCTACCCAACCATAACTCCAAAAACGCACGATACTCAAAAACATCATGAGTCCGAAGAAAATGCGAAAGACCGCCAATGGGGCGGCCTCTACGCTTCTGTTTATATATTTTTCTTTAAGGGAGGTCATGAATTAGTCACCATCAGCGTCCACAAAATCGATACTGATACTCATAGCGGAGACCATGTCGACTTTCAACAGGGGAACGGCCCTTTGCACCTCATCGTAAGCGGTAGACATCTGAGTAGGCACCGCATTGTTTTCCAACTCTTCCCGGAAAGGTGCCAATGCAACGACCGCCTCTCTCGCTTTATTAAACTGGTCGTTGACAATATCGTTGAGGCTCTCCCCATCTTTTAATTCGTTCAAGGCATCCAAATAAGAAGCCAAACTTTCACCCGAACTACTCTTGCCAAAATGTTTACCGTTAAAAAAATCTTGAAAAGCGGAAAGACCTTCTAAAAAAAGTTCATTGGAAACGGAACCTTCGTAGTAAGCCTCCAATTTATCAGGTAGGGAACTTCCTGAAAACACGCCCAATGGGATTCCCATTTTCCCCGCCCTTAAAAACTTTTCGTAATAAAAAATATAATCGTTTACATAACGGTCTACAGAAGCAGTCGCCGAGGCACCGTCATTGGAGACAAAGGTATCTCGATACCCGTTATTCCATCCGTCCAGGACTTCTTTGGTCAGGTTTTGCATATCGGCCAATACGGCATCGATATAAGCGATCAACGCATCACGGTCGACATCGTTGTATTTTGATACGATGGCGTCATCAGTATCTGCCAAACCATTGATCAAATAGTCAAGGCTAGGAAAACCCTTTGCATCACGATTGGAGGACAAGGAGAGATCATAACCCGTACTGGCCATATTCGCCTCTATCTTGTCCGGAGCGGTGGGATAGGTATTCATGTTCAACCGTAGGCCTTGACTCTCTGCAGGACCAATTTCGAACATCGAGACTTGTTGCCAGCTTTTATAGCTTGATAGCCAGGCCGCCCGAAAAGAGACCAGATTGGCCGTACTCGCATCGGTCTTAAATGCATCAAAAGCCGTGGCAAGTACTTCTAACTCCGTAGCGAAAGCCTCGTAGGACGGAACAATAATGTTATCGGCCCAATTGACCAACATCGTTCCTCTTTCAAAGGTGGCGGTGTCCGGTTCGCTTGGTGTGCCATCGGGAGGGACTTCACCTCCATCGTCGGAGGTACATGCCCAAAGGGCCGTCAAAAGTAGTGCAAAGGCAAAAACCCGTTTCATCAGCGGTAGTTTGTTCAAGTGCTCAGATGCCATAGCTTATTTTTATTTATTCTAATTAAGCAAAAATAAAAAAGCAACCCGTTCCTACCTAAGAACAAGCTGCTTTTTTTATTAACATAAAACTGTAATGCTTTTTAACTATTCAGCCGCCTGTTCCAAGGTGAAATCAAAACGATCCGCAATGACATTGGAAAGGGCATCCAACGTTTCGGCCGTAACGTCCCAAAGACCATTTTCACCATCGTCCAAAAGGTCGATCAACAGGGCGTCTGTTTCGCTCTTTGAAAAGTAAGGCGCATCTGAATCCGGTCTTCTGGTAAACTGTAGGCTGTAGATAAAACCATATCCTTCCGATAAATCGTGAAAAGCGGTCCCGTAAGCGGGCGTCTCCTGAACAAGGGAATTTTTTGCCTGTTGCAAATAATACACTGCTCGTATAGCAATTATTTCCGAAAGTTTCTTCTTAATAATCGCCGCTTGGGCATCCCGTAGTTCGTACTCTTTGGCCACAATAGCGGCACGGCCTAATTTAAATGCATCAAAGATATCATTGGCAATACCTTCAAAATCGGTATCACCCTCTACCCTACCAATGTATTTATTCAAGAAACTATCTGCCCCTAAATCGGCATTGGGATCGGCAGCATCGGCATTCAACCCATATACATAACCATAAGCTTCGTCCCATTTGTGTTCCATGGTGGTATACGACTTATCTTCGGCTAGGGTATCGGAGTCGTTCTCGGTTCGGTTGTCGCCTTCATCGAGTATGGCGGGGCTCAAATAGTTGTTCAATGCCTGGTCCAGGGTCCATGCGCCTATTAACCCTTTATTGAACAATTGATTGTATTCCAGTCCCTGAGCATTCACATAGCGCGTGGATGACCCGTCGGGCAATTGACCTGCCGTACCCGCACTGGCCGCTATATTGAAATTAGGAAACACCTCGGTTACCTGAGCGTTCAACCACGCATCAAAATCGGCCCTGATCAACAATTGATCGGCACTATTGCTAGAAAAGTAATCGAACGATGCAGCCGTTTTACTCTTAATATTCTTATCGGAAGCGTTCAAATCGCTATTTTGAAAACTAGCATCTCCTTCTTCATGCGCGAACATATTTAAAAGCGTTTCAGCAGTAGTGGCAGGTTCCAATAATAGGGGCAAGATTTCTTCACTCATCAACAAGCGGGTGGTTTGCCCGTTGAAATCAACCGTTGACTGACCATTGCGTTCAAAAACATAAGTAGCGGGAGTCTCCACTGCTACCTCGCAAGGTGTACAACTACCACCACAATCGACGCCTGTTTCATCTCCGTTCTGCTCATTATCGGAACAGCTTGCAGAGGGCTCTGGTTCTACAGGGTCGTTATCATCCGAAGAACAGGCCGCAAACAGAAAAAAAGAAACAGCAATTAGAGGAAAAATTATTTTTTTCATGAAAGGTATTTATTTAGACTTCTTTTAAATAGAAGGCAAATCTAATGGACAAATCCGGTACTCGCAAAATTTATTTATACTAAATCTAAATAAAATAAAGATTTAACATAGTGGTAAACTAGCGTACCTCCTATACGCATGCATCGTGTACATTACATTGGTTTTATCCATATCAAATGTTTCCAACTCTTCCATTCTTTTAAAACCAGTAAAATATTCATCAGAAACAGACCTCCTGTCTTTAAAAGCTCTAGTGTCTCCTCGTTTTCCAAAAAAATGTGAAATAGAAATATTTGTAGGGTAATAGGCAATAACAAAAGAGCTCCTAAAAATCCTGTCCATTGGAGCAGTAACAATATGCCAAATACCAATTCGCAAATTCCTAAGACCTGCCAGAAGTATCCGGTCTGCTTGGCTCCGCTGATGTACAGTATTTTTTGTAAGGTGCTTTCTTGTTCAGATGATTGAAATTTTTGCGCTTTTTCCACTACTTCGATCGGAGATGGTATAGGCTTTTGGAATTTTTGAATACCACCATAGACCATCATTGCACCTAAAATCAAACGAAACGCAATGGCTACTAAGTGTACCCCTCTTTTCATCATTCGAAAGCAGTTTGTCCCTCATTGGGGTTATAGACATACTGAAAGGTGTAGAACCGAGATTCATTTACAAAACCATCTGGCTGTGCCGGGGCGTCTTTGTAATAGCTTAAAATTTCCATTTTAGCAAACTTGCCATCATGTGTTTTGATTACCAATACTTTTCCGGGGATAGGAGCTATAACGTTCACCTGGGGGTTGTAGTTGTACCAGCCATTATCACTCCCAACGGGAATGGCAAAACCGTTTTCCGAATCTTGTATGAAACTTAGGTCGTTCGCATCTGTGACGCTGGGAAAAGTTCCTGTGGCAATTGCGGCGGCGGCCTCACCGTTTCGAACAGGTTCATCGTTCGTTCCTGTGGGGACCCCTCCATTGATCGCGATGGTGGTTCCACGAAAAGCGATATCCCATTCCGTATCGCTTGTAGTAACAGTGGCGGTCGCAAAACTAAATTTTGTAAAAGGGCCGCCCACTGGATCTTCCGATGGAGGTCCACCTGTTTGTGGAGCCGGAACATTGCTTACAGTTCTGCTCTCTATTGCTTCTGACGGTAGTGCATCGTCATCGTTTTCACAGGAAAAAAATAATATGGACAAGAGAAAAAAAGACAAAACTTGGAATGTAGATTTCATAAGGGTGTTTTTTAAAAGGATTAAATTGATTTATTAAAAAGTTTTCACACACATCACCTGATACCTTATTAAAAGTTCACTCCGATTCTAGTGAATAGCTGAATTCCGGCAAGTCCGGGAATGTTATCTGCATCTCGGTAGTCAAATAGGTTATTCGCCCCTAGCTGCAAGGTATAGGTATCGGAAAAGGTCTTGTTCAAAGCAAGGTTTACCAAAGCGTACCCATTTACGAAGGTGGTATCGAAGGTATCCAGGATGTCGTTTCCATTGCTATCGAAGAGACCATACCGACTTCGATAGTTGACCCGTAGGTTCATATGAACATCCCATTCGGGAATATTATAGAAAATTTTAGTGTTGGCGGTGTGCCTGGAACGGTTGACGAGTCCGAAATAGTCTGAATTATCCAAGACGACGGTCTGCAGCGTTCGCGGGTCGCGTGCAAATACTTCGCCCCGTTCCAAAGCCACCCTTTTTTGTTTATCTTTTGCATACAACAGTTGATACCCACCCGATAAGGTGAGCCGGTCTGATACTTTATAGTGTATGTCGAGCTCGAGCCCAGTAGTGTAGATTTCATCAAAATTGGCATAACTGAATACGTTTTGCCCATTGATCTGTCTTGCGATGGCACGTGTATCGATTAGATTTTGAAAGTCGTTGCGGAAGAGATTCAAATTTAGGCGCACCTTCCCCTTGGTATAAGAAGCACCCAAGTTATACCCGATGGAACTCTCGGCCTCTAGAGGCTCCCCCAATTCTTCCAGGTCAAAAAGAATATCCAGTAGCTGACCTTGCGCCTCCAATTCTAGAACTTTATCGACTGCCACATTATAGCCCAAAACCGTGTATCCGACAGCAGAATTGGTAAAGTCGAAATACAGCTGTCTAAAATCGGGGGCTTTAAATCCGTAACCGACCGAACCCTTTACCGAGACTACATCCGAAATTTTCCAATGTGTGGAAGCTTTGGGACTGAACTGGGACCGGTATGCACTATGGTTGTCGTAGCGTGCCCCAAGGATTAGGTTTACCTTTTTCAATGGGTAAAAATCGTACTGTACAAAAGCGTATTCGGAATCGAATCTGACTTCTTCGTCAAAAAAAGTTCGATCTAAGCGCTCCTGATTAAAACCCACACCCACGGTTAGGTCGTGCTTTGGTTTGATGGTATAGGTAGCCCTAATTTCGGGCCGCAATAGATACTGGTCAAAATCACTTTCACTAAAAAGGGCATCGGTCACCGGGCTCTGCAAAAACTCCGTAGCCATATAATTGGTATAATAGAGTTCATACTGAAGTGCCAATTCGTTACCGACATGATGATCCAAACGAAGTTGCATATTGCTTTCCTTGATGTCACTACTGCCCTCGAACAATTCCTCATCGATCAACAAATTAATATCTTGATCTTGCCGATAGTACCTGCCAGAGGCGAACAGCTTCATATTTTTTGAAAAATCATAGAAAACCTGCCCGTTAAAAGTATGGTTGTTGAACTCCGGTACGGTTTGGCCCACTACTTCTGGAAACAAATCATACCCGTCGCTGTACAGACTGTTGGCAAAAAAGGAATACCCAAATTTTTTTATTCTTTGGTCAACCCCCACATTAATGTCATGGGTATTAAAAGAAGCGAACCGATAAGACGCATCCCCATGAATTTTGTCGTCTTTCGGATGTTCGGTAATGATATTGATAACACCCCCTAAAGCCTCGGATCCGTATAAGCTTGACGAAGGCCCTTTTACGATCTCGATTTGTTCGATGTTCCCAACCGTTAAACGACTCAAGTCAAAATTGCCGGCAGAACGGCCCACCAACGGAACACCGTTGATCAAAATTAATATGTAGTCAGCCGCAATCCCTTGTATCTGCACTCCGTCGAAACCACTTTCGTCCGCTACGGTAATGATTCCCGTTTGCTCGTTTAAAATTTCATTTAAACGGATAACCCCGGTGTTTCGGAGTTGTTCTTTGGAAATCAAAGTCACCGGTAATGGCACTGAAGAAAGTTGCCGAACGGTTCTTGTAGCCGTCACAATGACTTCATCTAAATCCTGTATAAGAACGGAATCTTTTAAATCAATATGCTCCTGTCCAAAAATCACAGATGTAAAAACACTAGTAAAAGCAATAGCTAGGAGATTATTTAGATTCATTCCTAATAAATTTTTCAACAAATATATATCTTATTTTTAATCAGTCTAAATAAATTTAATATTTTTGTTCTCGAGTCTTTAACCAATGGGCTTGGAAAAATATGAACATGAAAAGAGTAGACTGTCGCGTTACATCCATCAATATTTTCCTTACCGGATTTCGCTATATCGCTCGACAAACATTAATAAACAAACACCTATGAAAAAATTATTCTTCTTAGGGCTTCTGCTCTCCGGAAGCTCATTAACCGCACAAACTGCATTCATTAAAAAGCAGCAGGACCGGAATGCCGTCAAAAAAATGTGTGGTTGCTACGAGGTTACTTTCAATTTCGCCGAAACCTTTCAGTATCGTCAGGATTCGCTTTACCGACCTTCCAAAAACAAAATAGACACTGCATTGGAATGGGCACAGCTGGTAACCGACGAAAATGATAAAATCGTCATCCAACATATTTTACAGGTTGGCAACCCCTCTAAACCGAACATCATTAAGCATTGGCGGCAAGACTGGTTGTACGAGAACAGGAATTTTTATCTGTATGATGGTGATAACAACTGGAAATTCGAAAAGAAAGACCCAGCGGATGTAAAAGGGCAATGGACACAAAAAGTATATCAGGTAGACGACAGTCCACGATATGAGGGCAGTGCTACTTGGGTTCATGTAGACGGCAAAAGTTATTGGGAGAACACCACACCGGCACCCTTGCCGCGGCGGGAATATACCAAGCGGAGCGATTACAACATAACGATGCGGGGCAACCGGCATGAAATAGTTGCGAATGGCTGGGTACATGATCAGGACAATGCGAAGGTCATTCGCCAAGACGGGCAACCAGATGTTGTGTTGGCCATGGAAAAGGGCTACAACACCTACATTAAAGTACCGGATGCCCGTTGCAAAGCAGCTTCTGATTGGTGGCAAAAGTATCAAGATAAATGGGCGACAGTTCGTTCTAAATGGGAAACGATCTTTAATCGAGATACCAATCTAACGTTGGCCAAAAAAGTAGACAATAAGGTATTGTTCAAACATTTATTCGATGATGAAATCGATGGCGAAAAAGAAATTGCAAACGTCATCGATTCGTTTGTAAAGAATTAGCATTGTCCCAATGCATCGAACCACTGGTAGGAAACCATTTTTCCTGTCGGTGGTTTTATTCCCTATTTTACATCGGTTCGAGTTTTCATCCCTTCGTCAAAAACCCACGGACCGAACTTAAATCCAATAAAAAATGAGACAGGACATTCATACGCTATATCATAATGAACTTGGTATCTCTTTCACCTGGAAACGAGGTCGTGTCGAGGACCATGGAAAAATACAAATGGTATTTCGCGATACTGGACTTCTATTTCATAAGGAAGAACTTGTTCACTTTGCAAAAATAATCGCGGACACAAAGACCACGCAGCCACTATGCAATGATTGCAAACAAAATGAGCAATGTAGATCTCTCTTGCTACAAACACCCTCACCGCAGATAAGCTTTGCGGTGAGCTACAATGAATTGAGACAACTGGATGATTTATTGAAGGGAACCCTGTTTCAACTCGATTTGGATTCCTGTTTGGGGGACATTCTTTGACTTCTTCAAACCCTGAAACGTCGTAGAGGGAATTATCGGGCACACCTATGCCATTTTCTATACTTTAATGATATACCGAAAACAACTCGGTCGCCTTATTATAGGCCGCTTCGAAAACCATCCAATTAACACCTGTTTCGGCTTTTTCCGAGGTAAAGTACGAGAGCATTTTCTCGGTGGGCATGTTTCCGGTCAACTCATCTTTTGCCATAGGACATCCACCAAAGCCTTGCACCGCACCATCGAACCTTCTACAACCAGCCTTGTAGGCAGCATCTACCTTTTCATACCATTTGGTCGGGGTGGTATGCAAATGTGCCCCAAATTCGATTTCAGGATAGGTGGGTATCAGGTTGGAAAATAAATAATCAATCGTATCCGGGGTAGAAGTGCCTACTGTGTCGGAGAGCGACAAGATACGCGCTCCCATTTCCGCCAAACGCTCCGTCCATTCCCCCACCACTTCAACGCTCCAAGGGTCACCATAGGGATTCCCGAAACCCATTGAAATATACGTCACTACTTCTTTTTCCGTATCACGGGCAATATTCAGGATTTCTTGCAAAGTGTCTACCGATTGGGCAATTGTTTTATGGGTATTTCGCATCTGAAAGTTCTCCGATATCGAAAAAGGGTACCCTAAATAATCAATAGGTGCATGCTGGCTGGCATCCTTTGCCCCCCTTACGTTTGCCACAATAGCCAGCAACTTGCTTTTGGTTCTCGTAAGATCTAGTTCAGAAAGCACTTCGGCCGTATCGACCATTTGGGGAATCGCTTTCGGAGATACAAAACTCCCAAAATCGATCGTATCAAAACCGCAACCCAGCAACGATTGCAAGTATCGTACTTTTTGCTCCGTAGGAATAAAAGCCTTGATCCCTTGCATGGCATCTCTTGGACATTCGATAATTTTCACTGTTTCGGGCACCGGCATTCTAAATATGACAAGAAATAAAGAGTCCCTGAACTTCATCAGGACCCATTTTAGATTTAAATCACAATTTGCTCTTTAAATTTAGGCTTCATTGGTAAAATTAGTACTATTTATCCGATAACAACAGATAAACAGCAATTCCGACAAATACCAAAATCTGCAGCCACTTTAAGATGCTCCCAGTTCGGGAATTTTTTATGAGGTAGTCAGAGATAACACCCGATAGGATTGCGATACCGCCAAAAATAAGAGCGGAAACCATCATAAACAAAAGTCCTAGAATATAAAACTGTACGACGTTACTCAACTGGTCACTAAAAAGAAAAGCCGGAAAAAATGCCAAAAAAAAGATGGTCACCTTGGGGTTCAGTACATTCATTACAAAGCCTTGCTTAAAGAGTTGACCTAGCGTTTTTTGCGGCGCTCCACCCTTGGACAAGCGAATATCCGAATCGCCCCGAAACACCTGAAACGCCAGATACAAAAGGTAGCAAGCCCCAAAAAGTTTTATAAGAAAGAAGATTTGATGATTTGCCTTTATCAAAGCCGATATCCCAAAAGCCAGTAAGGTCGTATGTACCAAACAGCCTGAAATGAGGCCTGCTACGGTAGCCAAACCATGTTTCTTGCCGTTGGTGATACTTTGGGTCAGTACATAGATGTTGTCTGGCCCGGGAGAGACGGCCAGCGCTGCGGTTGCGAGTATAAAAGCATACAAGGTTTCGCAATTCACGGGAAAAGTTCAAGACCGGACACCAACTTTAATAACAGTTACAAAAGATGTTTTGGAATGGTCTGTTTTTCTCTGCTATTTTTTTTCAAGAGAGTTAAAATACAAATTCCATCAGACTTCTAAGTAATTTCATATCTTACGCCTATATAATTTTGAAATGGTATTTCCAAAAACCACCACCATGAGACCAAAGAAGCTCGCAGGTATCCTCTTAATAACCCTTTTTTCATTGACCCTTATTTCCTTTAACTGGAACCGATTCGATTCTTTAAAAACCGAACTAACCATGCAACAAGATTCCGTACTGCGTCATGTGGTGCTTTTTAAGTTCAAGGATAACACTGGGGCAGATAAAATCAAGGAGATTGAAAAGGCTTTCGGGGAACTCCCGGCTAAAATATCTCAAATTCAGGGATACGAGTGGGGTTTGAACAATAGTCCGGAAGGGCTCGAAAAAGGTTTTACCCACTGTTTTTTCCTAACATTTGAGAGTGAAGCCGACCGTGCGATTTATTTACCCCACCCAGACCATAAAGCTTTTGGAGATCTATTGGGGCCTTATCTGGAAGATGTATTGGTAGTGGATTATTGGACCAAGGGCTAGTTACATTCAGCGTTCGGGAAAGCAAAAATTAGTAGTAGCCTTCTAGCTCTCTTGGTACTTCTTTAAAATTGCTTTGTTGATTCTTTTCACCAAAGCAGGTCCTTCATAGACGAAACCGGTCCAGAGTTGAATCAAATCGGCACCTGCTTCCAACTTTTCCAAAGCATCTTCAGGAGTCATGATTCCCCCAACCCCAATAATTGGGAAAGACTTTCCGCTTTTTTCCGATAGAAAGCGAATGACATCAGTACTTCGATTTCGCAAGGGTTTACCACTCAACCCTCCTTTTTCTTCCGTGAAGACCAACTCCGACTTTAAGTTCTTTCGTTCCAAGGTCGTATTAGTAGCAATAACCCCATCAATCTGTGTTGTATCGATAATTTTAATAATATCGAGTAATTGATCATCGGTAAGATCCGGCGCTATTTTTAACAAGATAGGTTTCTGCTTGCCATGCTTGCTTTTGGCGGCCACCTTTTCGTTCTCCTTTTTCATCTCCATCAACAAATGTGTTAATGGTTCTTTATCCTGCAGTTCACGTAATCCAGGAGTATTCGGGGAACTCACATTAACCACGAAATAGTCTACATGTTCAAAAAGCGCATCGAAACATATCAAATAATCCTTGATCGCCATTTCATTAGGGGTCGTTTTATTTTTTCCGATATTGCCCCCTATCAAGACCCGGTGCTTTTTTTTCAGTTTTTCCACCGCATCGAAAACACCTTTGTTATTAAATCCCATGCGATTAATGATCGCCTCATCTGCTTTAAGTCTAAAAAGCCTTTTCTTCGGATTCCCTTCTTGGGGTTTAGGAGTAAGTGTTCCTATTTCGATAAAGCCAAAGCCAAAATCACTCAACTCGTTGTACAGTTTTGCATCCTTATCAAAACCGGCGGCCAAACCTACGGGATTATCAAATGTTAGTCCGAACACCTCTTTTCGTAGGCGAGGGTCTTCAATGGTATAAATTGATCTAAAAACTCCCGAAAAACCAATATTCGATAAAAGCTTTATCAGTCGAAATGTGAGATGGTGCACTCTTTCCGCATCTAGTAGGAAAAAGAGAGGGCGCAGGATGAACTTGTACATAATTTGGGATACAATTTGGACAAAAGTACGAACTCAATCCCAGTATTTCTCCTATCTAGCGTGATTTTTTAACATTTAGGCTTGGAGGCTGTTTCGAAATATACTTATAATTTTTCCCTGCCTGTCAGCAGGTAGGTATGTCTTTTTGCTTCCAACATTATTCATCCCGAAGATTCGGACAAATCGTAGCGAACGAAGGTTGTACCCAAAAGCTTTACCGCGCTGGCCATCAAAAACAACATATATATTGGAAGCTTCGGAGCCGATAACATATTTTCAGAAACAGTTTCCTATTCCTCCGGAGAGATGCTATCCTTGTAAGATACCGGAATAATTTTAATAGGTTCACGAATCGCTTCCCTACAAAGATCCAGGTATAACTGATATTGTTTTGGATTGAAGGTTTCTAAAAAACGCTTGTCGGCCTCCCATGAAGAATTTACCATTTTTTGTTTCAGTACCTTATACTTTTCCGCTAGCTGCAACAGCTCTTCCTGTGTGCTTTGCGGATGTTCATCAAAAAGTTTTTGAATCTCGTCTTGAACCGACTTGTTGGAGACCTGTAACTCGCCCCGCAATGTTTCCATGGTGGCTTTCTGTTCTTCATTCAATTGAAACAACGAAGCTATCTGCTGAAAACCACTTCCACCAATGTCCAATGTACAGCTTTGGGCCGAGCCGAAAAAATAGCCAAAACCAAAAAGCAATGTAAGGATAGCGGTGATTAATTTCGTCCTTTTTCGCATGGTGTTTTGAGATTCATAATTGTTATATAAACAGTATTTTTAAACAAAAATTATGTCTATGCAACAGATAATAGACCGATTTATCGGTTATGTAAAAATCGACACCCAAAGTGATCCCGGTTCAGAAACCACCCCAAGTACCGAAAAACAATGGGTATTGGCCGACCTTTTGGTCGATGAGTTGATACATATCGGTATGGAAGATGTGACAATAGACGATAAAGGGTACATCATGGCTACGCTACCCAGCACTGTAGATCAAAAAGTACCCGTTGTTGGTTTCATATCCCATTACGATACCTCGCCAGACTTCTCGGGCACCAATGTAAATCCTAAAATCATCGAGAATTATGATGGTCGGGACATTGTTTTAAACGAAGCGGAAAAAATAATTCTCTCTCCAGATTATTTTGAGGATTTACTACAATATAAAGGACAAACATTGATCGTCACAGATGGCACGACCCTTTTGGGAGCCGATGACAAAGCAGGGATTACGGAAATCATTACGGCCATGGCGTATTTGATCCAAAATCCGCAAATACCCCACGGAAAAATAAGGGTTGGTTTTACCCCGGATGAAGAAATCGGTAGGGGGGCACATCATTTTGATGTGCAAAAATTTGGAGCCGACTGGGCCTATACGATGGACGGAAGCCAAATCGGTGAATTGGAATATGAGAATTTTAACGCTGCCTCGGCAAAGGTAACCATTAAAGGAAAAAGTGTACACCCCGGTTACGCCAAGGGCAAAATGATCAACGCTATCAGCATTGCGAACGAATTCATGTGGATCCTACCTATTGAAGAAACCCCACAGCATACTTCGGGCAGAGAGGGCTTTTTTCATATACACCATATGAAAGGGCATATCGAACATGCCGAGTTTGAATTGATCATAAGAGACCATGATCGGGAACAGTTCGAAAAACGAAAGCAGTTATTAAAAGATATTGCAAGAAAGCTAAATGGTCTTTACGACGGTTGTATCAATATGGAGATAAAAGACCAATACCATAACATGCGGGAAAAAATTGAACCTGTTTTTCATATTGTTGAAACAGCCAAAGCGGCGATGGAAGCGGTGGGCATCATTCCGATTATTAAACCCATTCGGGGAGGCACCGATGGTTCCCAACTTAGTTTTATGGGACTTCCCTGTCCGAATATTTTTGCTGGCGGGCATAATTTTCATGGTAAATATGAGTATGTACCCGTAGAAAGTATGCAAAAAGCAGTCGATGTAATCGTAAAAATTTGCGAACTTGTAGCGACCAAAAATGAAACCTCGGAAATGGATACCGAGGGTAGCATCTGACAAACACTTTTTTTAAATTACGGTGACCCATGGAAAAATCGGAAAAGGTCGAATCGTACTACGCGACCGAACATCACTTTCAAAAAGGAATACAACAGTTAAGATCCCTGGTTCTAAAAACCTCGCTCGAGGAGACATTTAAATGGATGTTCCCCACTTACACCTTGAACCAAAAAAATGTGCTTTCTATTTGCCGTTTTAAAAAGCATTTTGGTATTTGGTTTTTTAACGGTGTCTTTTTACAAGACGAAAAAAAAGTACTTGAAAACGCCCAGGAAGGCAAAACACAGGCCATGCGCCACTGGAAATTTTACCAGGTAGCGGGTATCAATGAAACTACTGTGCGCGCTTATATCAATGAAGCTATCGAAAACGAACGAAAGGGCATAAAGCTAATGCCTAAAAAAAAGTTGGTCCCCAAAGTAGTGATGCCAGAGGAATTAACCAATGCCCTTGGTGGCAATCCGGCACACAAAAAGGCTTTCGAAAGGCTTTCGCCCTATAAACAAAAAGATTACGCGGAATACATTGCTTTGGCCAAGCTGGCGAAAACCAAAAAATCAAGGCTTGAAAAGATACTCCCTATGATTCTGGAAGGTAAGGGATTGAACGACAAGTATCGATAATAGGAAGGGAATGCTGACTCCCTAGTACAGCTTTGAAATAGGCCTTATTTTTCGGTTTCAGAATTTACAACTGCTATAGCATGGGCAATTTCCAGCCGTTATGATAATTGACATTCATATACTCATTGGCAGCCTCTTCCATGAATTTATGTTCTGCCTCATCCCAGTAAATACGACTACCTGTTTTAAACGCTACATTTCCCATATGTGATACCAAAGCGGCATTATACCCCACTTCAATGGGTGCCTTCAGCTTTGAACCATCCCTACTCTTTACTGCCTCTATAAAATTTGCAGTGTGCAGATCAAGTCCGCTACCTTCTCTTTTTTTAAGCGGTACAGGTTCCATCTTATTGGGTCTTTCTTGGTCCCATCCCTTAAATTCCCTCTCAGGAATTACTTCCCAACCATTCCTATCGAGAACCAGCGTACCGTTATTTCCAATGAACGCTATTCCGTGATTTCTACCATAATTGCCCCCATCGATGCCGGTTGCATGTTCCCATAAGATTGAATACCCATCATACTCAAAAACAGTCTGCAAACTATCCGGGGTTTCGGAAGCATCATCTGGGTAGGCAAACTTACCCCCCAATGCCATTACGGACTTTGGAGCACCTGCTTTCATACCATAGAGGGCATAGTCGATCAAATGCACTCCCCAATCGGTCATGAGGCCACCGGCATAATCCCAAAACCATCTGAAATTGAAATGAAAACGATTGGCGTTAAAAGGCCTTTTGGGTGCAGGCCCCAACCACATATCATAGTCTACGCCCTCAGGAACAGCACTGTCCGGAACAATCGGCACTGGCTTCATCCATCCTTGATAGGCCCAAGCCTTGGCCAAACGAATATTTCCCAACGCTCCAGAATGAACAAAATCAATGGCATCTACAAAATGAGGTTGGCTCCGTTGCCACTGCCCGATCTGCACCATTCTGTCACTGGCATTTACATAGTTGAGCATTACATCCGATTCCTGAATAGAATTCGCGATGGGCTTTTCACAGTATACATCTTTCCCGGCCCCTAGGGCATCGGTCAACATTAAACAGTGCCAATGATCGGGAGTCCCGATAATCACCACATCGATATCCTTATCTTCCAATAAGTTCCTGTAATCTTTGTACCATTTTGGTTTTTTAATGCCTGCCTTTTGCAAATCGGCCGTACGTTCTAGAAGTATATTTTCATCTACATCACATAATGCAACTACTTCTACCTCGTTGAGTTTGAGCATCGAAGACAGGTTCGAAAATCCCATTCCCTTGCAACCGATGACCCCTACTTGAATACGGTCGTTCGCGCTCACCGGACGCCTCATTTGGGCCAATAGCTCCATGGGAAATAAAAAAGCCGTCCCTGTTCCGGCCAGGGCCAAGCCGCTCTTTTTAATGAATTGTCTTCTACGGTACATATGCCTTGTTTTGATTGATTGAACTCTTCCTTAGTTGTTTTTTAATTTCCTCCCCTAATCTCGCTAATTTTTCTCTTTGTATCAATGCCTTACGGAATTAATACGCTAATTCTTGTCTAGAGGGAATTATTTTTTTCTGATTTACAATCTTTTTAGCAATTATAAAAGCAATTTACATAAGTGACTTAAAAATATTGAAAACCACCTTGCCCAATCGAACGGAAAGGAAAAAAATAAGTTAAACTAACTGTTGAGCAGAATCTAAAAAAGATTAGGCGAAAAGAACACCTAATCTTCGAACAAGGTTTTGATATTGATATAGGAGTTTTCCAAAGCTTTTTTGATCTTACCCGGGCCCTTCCATTTTACCTTTTCGATACCTTCATCTTTTTGACCTATCAACTTTCCGCTATAGGAGGTTCTCATGGCAAACCAATGTACTTCCTTTAATTTATAGATACCATTTCTCCTAAAGATATGATACGTAGTGCGAAGAAAGTTTTCAATCTTTAAGCCCTTTACCCCTGTTTCTTCCTCTACTTCCCGGAGCGCACATTCCTCAATGGTTTCCCCTTTATCAATTTTTCCTTTCGGTAAGTCCCATTTATCATTCCTATAAATAAAAAGAACCTTTCCTTCCTTATTGGCGACTACACCGCCGGCCGCAGTGACCAAAGGTATTTTTTTGCTAAACTTTCTTAAGATTTCCTCGTGATTTGGGTGATAAATATAGGCGGTTTCCAATTTATTCTTCATCAGCGCCTTAATGGCCTCTTGTATCGTATCGGGGTTTAAGGGAAAATATTCGCCATTAGCTGTTTCCGATAGCTTATTTGTTAAGATCAGCGGCCTTTCGTTCACAAAAACTTTATACATTTGCGCTATGGTTTTAGATAAGGATACCGCTAAAAAAACAGCAGAGCTTTTGCTGCAAATTAATGCAATAAAATTGAAACCTGAAAATCCGTTTTCATGGGCTTCGGGTTGGAAATCACCTATCTATTGCGACAATCGAATCATCCTCTCCTACCCGATTATACGCAACTATGTGCGCGAAGAACTGGCCAAGCATTTAGAACGCATGTACGGCAAACCAGATTGCGTTGCAGGAGTGGCCACCGGAGCCATTGGAATTGGTGCCCTCGTTGCGGATTATTTGGGATTACCTTTTATTTATGTTAGGCCAGAACCCAAATCACATGGCAGACAGAATCAAATAGAAGGCGTATTGGAACAAAACCAGACGGTTGTGGTCATCGAAGATCTTATCAGCACGGGCAACAGTAGCCTCAATGCCGTTAATGCCCTAAAAGATGCCGGTGCAAAGGTCAAAGGAATGCTGGCCATATTTTCATATGGTTTCGATATCGCGGAGGAAAATTTCAAAAAACACCATCTGGAGCTACACACCTTGGGAGACTATGAACATCTCATTGAACATGCCTCGGACATTGATTACATCAACGAAGCGCAATTAAATACTTTGATGGAGTGGCGCAGAAATCCATCGGAATGGAAAAAATAATGCCATGCATATAGAAACATCAAAGAAAACGATTACAAAAAGCCAGAAAGAAGTCTATGAGTTTCTTTCAGAGCTCAAGAATTTTGAAGCTCTCATGCCCGATTCGATTTCCAAATTTGAAGTATTGAACCCAGATCGGTTCTTGTTTCAACTTTCCGGTATGCCAGAAATTGTGCTCGAGCGTAAGCAGCAGTCCCCGGACCACCAAATAGTGTTGGGAGCCGCCAGTGAGAAACTGCCATTTACCCTTACGGCCGATATCAATGCACTTGGAGAAGATCAGTGTGAAGTGGCCATGAATTTTAATGGTGAGTTCAATGCTATGATGGCCATGATGATCAAAACCCCCATTACTAATTTTATGAATACCTTATCTGAAAACCTAGCGCGCTTGTAGCACCTAGTTTCTAAAAACCGAACAGCCATCTGCCAAAGATCTATCGGTATTAATTCCAAATTAAGGTTCACAAAAAAAATCGTTGGGGAGGACGTCATGCCCATATCGCCAAATACTTTTCTAACACTCGGCGCATAGCGTATGACAAATTGCAGCTCAAATCAAATTTTTCGTCTAATGACCAGCCAAAATGATATCAATAGAGTAGTTTGATTTCCTTTAATCCATAACTGGTAAATTGGGCATCCTCATGCTCAACAAGAAGATGTCCTTCGTCAGTAACACCTCTAATAAATCCCATTTTTTGTTCCTTTTCTATTTCAAAGGTTGCGGGTTTGTCTTTTCTAAAAAGATGCTCTTCATACCTTTTTTTTAAGGTTCGGCCCGCTATTTCGTCAAACACTTTGAACGAAACTTTCAGTTGTTCTAATAAGGCCAGTAACAATTCGTCCAAGTCTATGCTCCGGCCCAGCAACAATTTTAAGGAAGATGCGTTTAGTACATTAACGAAGTTCGTTTGGTTTACGTTGAGTCCGATGCCAATAATGGTAGTTTTGATTTTAGGACCCGAAAGTATATTTTGAACAAGAATACCGCATATTTTGAAGTTTCCTGACATTATGTCGTTAGGCCATTTTATATGCAGATCTGGAACACCGATGTCTTTAAGTGCATGAAAAACAGCCAAGGATACTGTCATGCTCAGGTCAAATTGCCGAACAACTGGCAGCGAGTTTATTTTTTTAAAAACGCTGAACGTCAGGTTTTTACCAGGTTCGGATTGCCAGGTAGTACCCATTTGCCCACGACCTGACCATTGTTCTTTGGCCGTTACGACCGTAAAATCGCCCAAGGTATTTGACACCGACATTCTTTTAAGATAGGCGTTGGTCGAATCTATGGCATCAAGTTTGACTATTTGCAAGGGTAAAGAGCTTAGCGATACTTTGATCAATTATGAAATAAGGTAGGGTTAAAAGAACAAAAAATAATAACTTTGTAAAAATTAAAATTTTTGAATGCAAAAAAAGAGAGCGAGCGCAGATGAGCTAATTGCATTGATCTTAGAGGGGATAGAAGAAGTAAAAGGACAGGAAATAAATTTACTCGACCTTAGGGATATAGAAAATACGGTATGTGACTACTTTATAATATGTAACGGAACCTCCAATACGCATGTAAACGCGATAGTCGGATCCATCCAGAAAACAGTTAGCAAAGCTATCCACGACAAACCATGGCATGTAGAAGGTGAAGACAATGCCGAATGGGTGCTTATGGACTATGTGAATGTCGTTGTACATGTCTTCCAAAAACACATCAGGGAATTCTACGACATCGAGGGACTTTGGGGAGACGCCAAAGTAACGTTAATTGACAGTAGTATAAATCAAACCCTTAAATAGACCTGCCTGCAGATAAGCAGTGTCAGGGTAAAAAAACAAGCATGGCAAAAGAAAATAATACAAGTCCAAAAAAACCAAAATTTAGCTCTTGGTGGATCTATGGTTTCATCATTGTAGCTATTTTGGGCTTTCAGCTTTTGAACAGTGGAAACTTTGCGAATACGAAGACCACCACTACTTCGGAGCTTCAGGAATACTTGCGTAATGGCGATATCAGTAAGATACTGATCATTACCAATACAAATCAGGCCAAGGTCTTTTTAACAGAAGAGGCACTGGCAAAAAATGTGCACAAGGATGTGGCCGAAAAGTCATTATTACCGTCCACAGGAAACGTACCCCAATATGTATTGGATTATGGTGACCTCCAGATTTTTCAAAAAGAAATCACCGACAGTAAGAAAGAAAACAACCTCGACACGGTAGTAGAATTCGATAAGGAATCGAATTATCTAGGTGATTTCCTAATCGGTATTCTTCCATTCATCCTAATTTTTGGTATCTGGATTTATTTGATGCGAAGAATGTCGGGTGGCGGTGCAGGCGGTGCAGGCGGACAAATCTTCAATATTGGAAAATCAAAGGCAAAGCTATTCGACGAAAAAACCGATACCCGGACTTCATTTAAAGATGTAGCAGGATTGGAAGGAGCTAAAGAAGAGATCGAAGAAATTGTTGAGTTCCTGAAACATCCGGATAAGTATACTTCCTTAGGAGGTAAAATTCCGAAAGGCGCTTTATTGGTCGGCCCTCCGGGAACCGGTAAAACCTTGTTGGCAAAGGCCGTCGCAGGAGAAGCCAAAGTACCTTTCTTTTCGCTTTCCGGTTCTGACTTCGTAGAGATGTTCGTCGGGGTCGGTGCTTCGAGAGTACGCGACCTTTTTAAACAGGCAAAAGACAAATCACCTTCCATAATATTTATTGATGAAATCGATGCCATTGGTAGAGCTAGGGGAAAAAACAATTTTACGGGATCAAACGACGAACGTGAAAATACCCTAAATCAATTACTGACCGAAATGGACGGTTTTGGCACCAATACCAATGTAATCGTGTTAGCGGCTACTAACCGTGCAGATGTACTGGACAAGGCCTTGATGCGCGCCGGAAGATTCGATCGTCAGATTTATGTAGACCTGCCAGACATTCGGGAACGAAAAGAGATTTTTGAGGTACACCTAAGACCTATCAAAACAGCGGAAACCTTAGACCTCGATTTTCTGGCGAGACAAACCCCGGGGTTCTCCGGTGCCGATATTGCTAACGTCTGTAACGAAGCTGCCCTGATCGCTGCTCGAAAAGAGAAAAAAGCCGTGAACAAACAAGATTTCTTAGATGCCGTAGATCGTATCGTCGGCGGTCTGGAGAAAAAGAATAAAATCATTACTCCTGGAGAAAAGAAAACGATCGCTTATCACGAAGCGGGCCATGCCACGGTAAGTTGGATGTTGGAACACGCAGCACCCCTGGTTAAAGTAACCATTGTTCCCAGGGGACAGTCGTTAGGCGCCGCTTGGTACCTGCCAGAAGAGCGATTGATCGTACGACCTGAACAAATGCAAGACGAAATGTGTGCCACCCTAGGTGGTAGGGCCGCGGAGAAAGTCATTTTTGACAAGATATCAACAGGAGCTTTGAGTGACCTGGAAAAGGTAACCAAACAAGCTAGGGCCATGGTAACTGTCTACGGTCTTAACGATGAGATCGGAAATCTCACCTATTACGATTCATCGGGTCAGAGCGATTACGGTTTTTCAAAACCTTATAGCGAAGACACCGCACAAAAAATAGACGAAGAGATATCGAAGTTGATCGAAGAGCAATATGCCCGTGCCATTGATGTACTGGAAACCAACAAAGACAAGTTGATTACCTTGGCAGAAAGACTCTTGGAAAAAGAGGTCATCTTTAAAGAAGATTTAGAAAAAATCTTTGGCAAAAGACCATTCGATGCAAATGGAGAAGAAATCATCGATGTAAAAGATGCTCCCGAAGAAATTGGCGAAGAAAATAATTAGCGATAAATTTCGTTGTTTTTTGTAACAAACCGCGTTTACTTTTAATGGATTAGATGGGGCTATTGGATAAAATATTTGGAGGTGGTAAAAAGGTTTCCAAAGAAACCGCGGAAACTAGGGGACAACATATGCCAGACCTCAACATCCCCGTTGATGAAAAGTTTACCATTCATTTCAAAAAGAATGGTGGCAAGTTTCTATACTGCGATTCATTTTCCGAAATATCCCAAGCCCTCAAAAATATTATCATTGAAAATAATTGGAGCGAACATCCCTTCTTCGTGATGGACAAGGGCTTAAAAGAAAAGTTCTCCAAAGAACATGTACAGTTCACCGACACCTCCGGAGACAGTAAGGTCTTCTTTACCGCTTGCGAACATTTGATAGCCCAGAACGGCTCTATCTTGGTATGTTCCAATCAATTGATGGAAAAAAAGCTTTTTGAACTTCCTGATAATGTAATCGTCTTCGCTACTACCAGCCAGTTGGTAGAGTCGATTGGGGAAGGCCTCAAAAAAATAAAGAAAAAATACGGCCATAGTATACCGGCCAATATCACGACGATTAAACACTTTCAGGCAAACGAGGAAAACTCAGATGATTTCCTTACATACGGTAGCAGTTCCAAAAATTTGTATCTTTTACTTTTGGAAGACCTATAATATGAAGGAAATTTTAAGGCGTGCACTCACAGGGGCTGTTTTTATTATTTTTTTACTTTCCGCTATCTTCCTAAGTTCCGACGCTTTTGATTTCCTTTTAATGATTTTTGGCCTTGCTTGCATCTATGAGTACAAGCGCATGGTAGGCCTACGAGGGTATTATATTTTTTTGGCCTATCTATCACTTTGGTGGGTGTTTATCTATTTGGTAAAGGAAAATGATCGTATCCCCATCAACAGCCTTATGTTCTTGACCATCACGGTAGATTTAGCCCTACTCTATTTTCTTTTTTCGAAAAAAGGAAAGGCCTTCAATACGTTCAAAAAATTTATTGCCGGACTTTTTTATATTGGTGGCGGTTGTATTTTTCTAACGATGATTCCTTACAAGAACAACGAGTTTGCCAAGTTCTTGATTATGGGTATTTTTATATTGATATGGGTAAACGATTCGTTTGCCTACTTAGTTGGCCGAAGTTTAGGCCGTACCAAACTATACCCTAAGGTATCGCCTAAAAAAACAGTGGAAGGAGCTATTGGAGGACTTGTTTTTGCTCTGATTGCAGCTTATTTCTTGGCAGAATATGAGCCTACCATTAGTATGACACAATGGATTATTTTGGCAGTTGTTATCGTTTTTACAGGAAATCTGGGAGATTTGGTAGAGTCAAAATTGAAAAGAGTTGCTGGTGTAAAAGACAGCGGTGCACTATTACCAGGTCATGGCGGTATGTTAGATCGCCTGGATAGTTTGGTGTTTGCCGCCCCTTTTGCCTACTTAACCTTAAAAATATTCACCTATGTTTCATAGAGAAGGCCAAAAGATTATTCTGACTACTTTTTTCGTGGTAGCGGCTGTTGTATTGATCGCCCAATTTTATATCGTAATACCTTGGTTGCGCATACTACTTCAAGCGATTGCCCTGATTATCTTGGTGTTGATTCTGCAATTCTTTCGAAATCCAAAAAGGGTCGTAAAAAAGAACTTTGATGAGATTTTGGCACCGGTCGATGGCAAGGTGGTAGTCATTGAGGAAGTGGAGGAAACAGAATATTTTAATGACAAGCGTAAGCAGGTGTCCATTTTTATGTCCCCGATCAACGTGCATGTCACCCGATATGCCGCCAGTGGGGAAATCAAATACTCAAAATACCACCCTGGAAAGTATTTAGTCGCATGGCATCCGAAATCAAGTACTGAAAACGAGCGTACGACTGTTGTCATACGCACTCCCAAATTCGGGGATATACTCTACAGACAAATTGCCGGTGCCCTTGCCAGACGTATAGTAAACTATGCCGAGGCGGGCGATAGCGTACAGCAAGGGGATGATGCAGGATTTATAAAATTTGGTTCAAGGGTAGATTTGTTATTACCTTTAGATTGCGCCATTACGGTGAAGTTGAACCAAACTGTAAAAGGAGCTAAAACCTGTATTGCGGCGGTGGTACAAAAAGATGAAGAACGAAAAACTACATAGCCAATTCAACGAAGCGGTCGAATATATTAACAACTACACCGAACCGCTGCCGGCCGATGTTTTGTTAAAATTGTATGCCTACTACAAGATTGCCAATGAAAACAAGAACCACCCCGGCAGTAAGACCCCTTTAATTAATGCTTTTAAGGCCAATGCTTTGATACAGGCAAAGAATCTGAATCCAAAGGCCGCAATGCTACGATACATAAAATTGGTGAAAGCGCTTCGCTCATCAAAAGTATAAGGGAACCGGCTGTCTTTAACATACTCGGTTCTATAAACTACCTCGGTGCCTTCGTTCGCCGAAACAGCTACCTGAATGCGGGCAAGCTTTGGAGCATTTAAATATCCGCTATCGAGCAAAAACAAACAGAACGTACAGGCTTTTGCAATCTATGTATCCCAATTTCCTGCCCTAACGAAGGCGATATGGATTCTGAATAAGAGTTGCGAAGCCTTTTAATCATTCATACAAATCATCAATATCTGCCTTGCATAAATCGTAAAAGAAATGCCCCATTTTTTCCGTCACGTCCTTAAAAAAACGAGCTCCTTTTTCCTTGGTCGCCTTATGAGGATTCCCCACTCCGGTGTCTTCACTTATTTGTGACCATTGCCGTTCGGCCCACGCCCAACCTTCTGAAAAGGCCTTTATGCGATACTTTTTATCCTTTCCGTTGCCCCATTGATTCTTTGGGAGAACCAAATCTGGTCGCAAGTGGAGCATTAAACTTGTTTCCATCTCGTCGGCATGATCCCCTTTCTCTTCAAAATAATCATCTTTGTTCAATACCTGTGGAAAAAAGCAGAAGCTAATGAACATTTCAGGAAATTTCAACCCTAATTCCCGTACCAAGGGTTTAAAGCCGTTTCCACCATGACCATTGAAAATCAATAGCTTTTGAATGCCTTGTCGGTTCAAGACG
This sequence comes from uncultured Flavobacteriaceae bacterium, assembly GCA_947493175.1. Lineage (GTDB taxonomy): Bacteria > Bacteroidota > Bacteroidia > Flavobacteriales > Flavobacteriaceae > Pelagihabitans. Next base: position 50,051 of record CANLQD010000012.1, read on the forward strand.
GCAACAATGTCGGAAAGGATGGCCAACTGTGTGGACGGGTTCAGATTGATATCCAAATAAATGTCTGACTGCCCCGTATTGATACCGAAGGGAATGGTCGGTAATACGATAACCTTACCCCCTTTTTTCCATGCTATTTGTGCTGCTTTGGCCGCGATATAATCGGCTTGAATGTTATCTGTCGCATAGGGCAAGTGATAGTTATGGGCCTCTGTAGCCCCCCAAGGCAGTACTGCAAGATCAAAGTTCGCATCTTTCAGTGCTTCCCAATTGGTCTCGGCCAAAATATACGGTCTCATAAGTATGTGTTGCTACTACAAACATACCAAGATACCAATGAATTTAAGACTTCTACTCAAAAATATCGAGATAATAGGCGCAGGTATAGGGACTACAGAGGTCTTCCCTTTCTTTTAACCGCCAGTATTTTCGGTTTCCTGTTTTTCTAAAAGTGTAGCTCACTGTTCGATCCAACAATCCGCAACACCCCTTTGTAAAAAGCTTTAGTGTACCGTTATAGGTAAAATTACGCGTATCGATAACCGTAATCGTTCCGTCTATCAACAAATACTCTTCTTGGTCACTGGAATACTGTTCCCCCTTTATATAAAGAGCACCATCTTTTTCGATAATCTCGGCCGTTCCATAACCATCCCAGATAAACTGCACCCCAAATTGATGGGTCCCCAAAAGTGTCTTTTCGGTTTCGGAAAGTTGTGCGGCCATTTGAAAAGTAAAAAATATGGCCAAACAACCGGTAATAAGTTGTTTCATAAATTGGTTTTATACTAAGTTACGCCCTTAAAATGGTATCAGTCAATTTCTACCACCCGGGTCCCCGAGAACTTATCGTGCCAACCGATACCATCGGAACTAAGAAAGGAAAAAGCATTAAAGGGAATGTGTCTACATAATGACCGGACCACCACGGTCTTAAAATCTGGGCGCTCCCCTTCTTCGGTAACCACTTTGGTCTTCGTAAAAAACTTACCCAATGACCTACCGGTAAAGCCTTCAAAAAAACTGTAGTAAATCATTGCGATGACAAAACCCAGTACGTAATCGGCTAATTTGTTTTCCTCATCGAGCAAATACAGATAATCTGGAAAAACATATACGAGTACCAGGCCTAAGGCCACCCCGAAAAGCATTCCACAACCGACCAGGAATACCTGATCGACCAAATAGTTGACCAATCTTTTATTTTGACTGGCAGCCGGTACTTTTGTATCTGCAGCTAACTCCGCAAAAGATGTTTCCAACAGGACCACATCTTCTTCAAATGACGGGCATTCTTCTTCGAAATCCGCTATTCGACCTGTAAATGAACAAATGATCCCTTGGTTGAAATCTTTTTTTTGATGGGTGCAAACTTTACAAAATTGCAGATGTTCTTCACGGGTCATAGGTCGGGCGTTTTTGGGAGTTGACCCAGCTAGAACGTGAAAAACAACCCCCTACACCGATTTTTTCGACCAATGGACATAATTTCGTTGAACGGAAGTTACCTACTCCTTTCAACGATCTTTTTTGAATTACCAAGCAAGGCTTATCGGTACTTCGAAAAAATACCGGTATCAAAGGCTGTCCATAAACACGCCTTTTGTCCCGCTATCTTTAAACTGTTATTGGCCCAAGTATTGCAGGTGGTAAATACACTGTAGCTACCGATCGCCTCATAGAAAGCATCGGTGGCACCGTAGTTCGCATGGGTAGGAATGTGAATGAACTTTCCATCGGCATTTTTTTTAAAACTGCTTTTGATATGAGCGACTAACCGTCTATATTGTTCCTTACTGACCATAATTCGCTTGCACCGCTCGCTTTCATTCATAGTTCGATAGTAGGTCGTGTGTATGGCGGTAGTACTCAAACCTGTGGCCGCTTTGAATGCAGTCGTAAATCGAAGATCCGCCCAGGTCGGCGTCTCCAGATAAAATCCTTTGGCGCCCCAGCCCATTGCTACGTACGGATAGTGCCCTTTAGCAGACTTGGTGTGTTCATAGTGTAAAAAATCGTCCCAATTGATTTCGGCCGTACGGGTAGGCATTACGATATCGGTATGCACTCCGTTCGTGAGAATATGAATCGCAATATCATCGGCCGCATCAGGTTCTTCCGCTACGGTAATCAATGACAAACAGAACCCAATGAGTAGGTATAATGTAATACAGCATAACAACCCTAAACCGATTTTACCGATTATTTTCAGTAGGTTCTTAAAAGTTATTGATGCCATTATTTTGTTTAACCGTAATCTCAAAATAGCATACATCTGCATTGTGATAATGGCTTGGGAGTGCCTTTGAGGATGCCAATTTTTCAATTCCCAGAAATCGAAATCCATTTTGGGTATAGTGTTCTATGAGTTTCTTATTGTTCCCACAAGTATCTAGGCGCACATAGTGTAAATTTTTGGCCGTTGCAAAGTCCCTAGTCCAGCGCACAATTTCACCCACAAAGTTTTGTCCCCTAAAATCAGGATTCGTTGCAATACGATGAATATAAAGGGACGGGTCTTCATCCCTTTCCCTCCAAATCTCCGGGTCGTTGTAAGTAATGGCCCAGACACAGGCTATTGCACCGTTTATGACCATTTTGAACTGCTTTTGCTCACTGATTTCTTTGGTGACCATGGTTCTGTCGAACGCTGGCCAAATGTTATCCAAGAATTTACTTCGTTGAAATTCTGTTGCAAGGCGATACAGCCTAAAGATTTCATTGATATCTTCCAGTGTACTACTGGCTATCATTTTTTCCGAAAAGTGGTTCTCAGACTCTTTCATTTTCATTTTTTCCAGGAAGGTGTATTTGCAAATCGTTCAAAGGTTTGCCAAAAAGTTTTTCTAAAATTCCCATTCGGTCTTTTTAAATAATTACAGCCAGATCCATCAGCATGCCCCAGCTTATATACAACGCTATTTTTACAACTTTGTATACCTTTTGATACTCATTGTAGCGTTAAAGTAGGCATAAAGGCAAAATCCAACTGGTCAATAAATCCCATATCAGGGCTAAATGCCGAAAAATTCGAGAGGACCACTAGTCATTTTTATTTTTTGTATCCACCAGTGTAGGGCGGGTATACCCTCCGGCACTATCCTTATGAACATAATACCGCTTCCCTTCCTTAGATGCGACCAAGAAGCATCCCAACCCAATATCGGTATTTTCGATCTCTTTTGCCATAGCTATTCTCGACGGCTATAAAACGGCCCCGAAGGAATCGATCTATTCAATTTCGCAAAGTGTTTTTGGTATCGGTGCCCCAGACATTCATTGCTTCCAAAACCGAAAAAAGCGATTTTCCCAAGGGGGTAATTGCGTACTCGACCCGAAGGGGAACTTCTTCGTATATCGTTTTTTCAAGAATACCGTCCCTCTCCAACTCACTTAGGGTGCTCGACAACATCTTGTCGCTCACGTAGGGTAAGGAGGCCTTCATCTGATGAAAACGTACGGCCCCTTCCTTAATTTTCCAGATCACGGCAGGTTTCCAGCGTTTTCCAATAAACCGCAAGGTGGTCATGAATGGGCAATCGTACTCTAAAAAACGTTCATTTTCAAAATTAACGGAGCTCAATTTCCTCATACTTACCTTTTTGTTAGTATACTACCATTTGGTAGTTATACATCGAAAATACGGCTTTGTTGCCTAACTAAAAAAGGAATGATTATGAACGTAAGTTTTATAGGAGCGGGGCAAGTAGCCTCGCCTTTGGGCAGTCTTTTTACAGGCGCCGGGCACGAAGTAAGGTACGGCGTACGAACACCAATAGAAAATCAATTCTCGATCCACGATGCGATAGCACATGGGGAAGTCGTTTGTTTTGCCATTCCCTTTTCGGCAATGGATGAAGTCTTAAAATCATATAAAGGGATATTAAAAGGAAAAATTGTGGTCGACATTAGCAATGCAATCAACCTTACCGACTGGTCGCCCTTATTTTTGGGAGAGGACAGCGGTGGGGAACAGACAGCCCGATTGCTGCCAGACAGCAGCGTGGTCAAAGCATTCAACACCATTTTCGCCGACACGATGCAACAAGACAAACCAATTTTCAACGACTCGCCCCTTACCGCTTTCATTGCTTCGGACGATACTGATGCAGCTGTAGTGGTAAAAGAATTGGCAGAAGATGCAGGATTTACCGGTTTGATAGTCGAAGCATTAAAAATGCACGTTATTTGGAAGCCATGGCCCATTTGAATATTTCGATCGCCCTAGCCGGTGGTGGTACGGACGCCGGTTTTATATACTATCAAAGAAAATAATATGAAAGCACCTGTAGTAGTACTGGTACTGCTCTCTAGTTATACCATGGCACAACCTCCTTCAATGCAGGAATGGACTAGGGCCTGGAGCTATAAGGAGGCAGACGCCTTCAAGGAGCTTTATGATATACAAGCATTGATCTTTCCTCCAAACCGACCTGCGGAACAGGGAAATGAAAATATTCTTGCGTACATGCATAAAGGAATGGGAAAACCAATGTTTTATTCGAACCCGAAGAGGTTCATGAGGCTCATCAGATAATCTTTGAACAGGGTATTTTCAAGGACGTTGCACCAACGAGCGGCGAAGTCATTGCCACTGGCAGGTATGCTGTGGTATGGGTTTTGACGGGAAGCACTTGGAAAATCAAATCACATTCCTGGTCCCTGCCAATCAAAGAATAGCAGTTTTCATACAATTTCGAAATCTGACAGTATCTCTGCAATACCCTCCTGATACGAGGTGACCCTAAAGTCCGGAAATCGCTTTTTGAACTTGGAGGAATCAAAAATATTGTCAATTCGGTATCTTGGCAATAACTCGCGGGTCTCCTTGGTATTGGAATCGAACCAAGATGCGATTTTTAGTACAAATGCGTTTAAAACCGTATAATCGACTTTTCTACCAAGTTGTTTTGAAATCTCTTTTATAAAGCCTTTATAGGTTAATCGATCATCATCACAGGGCAAATGCCAGGTTTGGCCATATGCATCTGGTGTGTTCCCGATCAGTGCCATCGCCTTACCGGCATCAACAGTATAAATGAGGGTTCTCAGCACATCGTCTCTTAAAAAGACTTTGGGTTTTTTCCCATTCTTGAGGTTATCGAACACCAATATATTGGTAATACTTTTGGTTTTTCCGGGGCCGTAGAACTCGGGCGCACGGCAAATGGAAGCTTCTATTTCCTTAATGGCCATGGCTTGAAGCAGTAGCTCGGCCGCCTTTTTCTTGCCTCTCCCCTTTTTACCTTGTGATATCATGGGGGTTTCCTCCGATTGAACGACTGTATCCTGTGGATAGGCATAGGTATTATCGAAATAGACCAATTTACACCGGTGTTCTTTACAGGCGGCTATCACATTGCGCATAACAATAATCCAATCCCGTAACCACACATCCGAGCGGTAGGGCAGGCCTACGGTCAAATACGCAATTTCAGTATGCTCCAATGCACTGATGACATGCTTTGGGTCTAAGAGATCCGCTTTGAACAGTTCATCCCCTAGGTGTACCTTTTTTGGATTACGGCCTACGAGACGAATTTCTTTGGTGTATTCGGATCGCAGCATTTTTGCCAACGTTTCCCCAATAATTCCATTAGCCCCTAAAATAGTTTGCATCTGTATTATTTATACCGTTAAGATAACAATTGAACCTGTTTAAATGGCTTTATAATGAAAAAAGTAATTGTTCATATCGGTAAAATGGGCCTGGTCTTTTCCCTGAAAATGGGGATACCACCCTAAAGCAATACCCTTAGTTTTGCGATGTATGATTGTTTAATTGTCTTTTTAGGCTACACCATAAAACCTATGATTTTCTTTTTTGGAACACGTGCGAGTAAAATAAAGGAACGTACCCTTCAACAAACCACTTGTCCGTACTGTAGTTCCCAAAACTCATTTATCGTTACCACCTTTAGCCGCTACTTTCATTTTTTCTGGATCCCGATTATTCCTCTTTTTAAAACATCGGTTGCGGAATGCTCCCATTGCAAAAAGAGTTATGGGGAGAAGGACTTTACTCCAGAGATGAGAAAAAGTTTGGTCAAGGAAAACGAGAACAATCCGGCAAAAAGACCGCTCTGGCAAGGCTGTGGTTGCCTGCTGTTGCTGGTGGTTGGATTGGTCCTATTTAGCCTCTCCTTGTATGGAGTTTACTTGCGATCCAGTGAAACCCCGGACCAAGCTACCAAAAAGGACCCGAGACGGGAATTACTTGAAACCGATTTGAAATTACTCACAGTTTTACCAAACAAACAACAGGACGCTATCGGCTTTGCCCTCAAAGAATGTATCGACTATGACTTGGTAAGCGGTATCGAAACCGATAAAATCGAATACTTTGCAAGTGTAAATGGCAACAAGGTACTGGTTCTATTGCGTATTCGAGATATGAAGCATATCAAACCCTCGAACCGAAAGGTGATCATCGCTATTGTTGAAGACTGCCTTTCTCAAATGGAAAACCTGAAACCTATCAACAAATTTTACATCGGGGTCGAAGGAAAATGGAATACACTATTAGTTAAAACACCTACCGCAGCTGACTTGGAAGGTCGGTTTGCCGATATTTACAAGTTGGTATCTTTCTATGATGAATCGCGTTCGACACCCGATTCACAAATTGATTCCTTGAAAATATCCGTTGAAAGGGACTCTTCTTTACCAGAAGTTCCTTAAAACCACTTAACCACCCAAACCAGTGTTTTTTAATAAAGTACCCCCCTAGGGCCTATTAAAAAACCCGTTAAGACAAGCTCGCCAAGCTCTTCTCCAAAGTTTCTATTTTGGCCTCGGCATCCGCTTGTTTTTGACGCTCTTTGGCAATGACCTGTTCAGGAGCATTCTGCACAAAACGTTCATTGCCCAGCTTTTTTTGAACCGATTTTAAAAAGCCCTTGGCGTAATCAAGTTCCGCTTTGATTTTTTCGATTTCCGCCGCTATGTCGACTGTACCGCTGATTGGAATAAAGTACTCATTACTCTTTACCCGAAAGCTTAAGGCACCTTCTATAGCGGTGGTGACATATTGAATTTCAGAGATATTCGTTAGCTTACTAATGACCACATCCCAAGTATCTGGGATTTTTTCTTCATTGAGAATTGAAATGGTAATGGACTCCTTCATGGGAATCTGTTTTTCTTTTCGGATGGTGCGAATACCCGAAATAACGCCATCGGCCACCTGAAAACCCTGAATGAGTTGATTGTCAACAGCTCCGATCTCTGGCCATTTAGAAATAATCAAAGCCTCTTCTGGCGAACGTTCCGATATACGTTGCCACACTTCCTCGCTTAAAAAAGGCATAAAGGGATGTAGTAACTTAAGCGTCTCCTCAAACCAATGAATGACCTCATTTAAAGTTGTTCTGTCAATGGGTTGCTGATAAGCGGGTTTCACAATTTCCAAAAGCCACGAACAAAAATCGTCCCACACCAGCTTGTATATGGCCATAAGCGCATCGGATATACGGTATTTACTGAAATGGTCTTCGATTTCGGTCAAAGCTTGATTGAATTTGGCGGCATACCAATCAATTCCGAGCCGGGAAGCAGTGGGTTGTTCCAAATCGGCAACCTCCCATCCTTTTACCAATCGTAGGGCGTTCCAAATTTTATTCGAAAAGTTTTTACCCTGCTGGCAGAGGTCTTCATCGAACATTAAGTCATTTCCAGCAGCCGAGCTCAAAAGGAGTCCCACACGAACGCCATCCGCTCCGTATTGTTCGATCAATTTTAAGGCATCGGGTGAATTACCCAATTGTTTCGACATCTTACGACGTTGCTTGTCGCGCACCAGGCCAGTGAAATACACATTTTCAAACGGACGTTCGTTGCGATACGCATACCCTGAAATAATCATACGGGCCACCCAAAAGAAAATGATATCGGGGCCTGTGACCAAATCGTTCGTGGGATAATAATAATTTACTTCCTCATTGTCCGGTTCTAAAATACCACCAAATACACTGATCGGCCATAGCCATGAAGAGAACCATGTATCGAGTACATCGTCGTCTTGACGCAAATCTGCCATGCCAAGGTCGGGGTTTCCTGATTTAGCTCTTGCAAGGGTCATCGCCTCTTCCTTCGTTTCCGCTACGACAAAGTCGTTTTGACCGTCGCCGTAATAATATGCCGGAATCTGTTGCCCCCACCATAATTGTCTTGAAATATTCCAATCCCGGATGTTCTCCATCCAATGACGATACGTATTTTCGAATTTTTTTGGGAAAAATTTTACTTCCTGCGTCTCTAGAACCGCTTTTATGGCAGGTTTTACCAACTCCTCCATGGCTAAAAACCACTGATCGCTCAGTCGTGGTTCGATAACCGCTTTTGTTCGTTCCGAAGTTCCAACCTTGTTCAAGTACTGTTCGGTCTTCACCAAAAATCCTTTCTCTTTTAGCTCTTGGGTAATTGCTTTTCGTACAACAAATCGGTCTTGCCCTTCATAATGAAGTCCGAACGAGTTCAAAGTCGCGTTGGGATGAAAGATATCGATGGTCTCCAAACCGTGCTTTTCTCCCAAGGCCTTATCGTTTACATCATGGGCAGGGGTTATTTTAAGGCAACCCGTACCGAACTCTATATCTACATAGGTATCTTCAATGATGGGAATGACCCTGTTACATATAGGGACAATCGCTTTTTTGCCCTTCAAATGACGATACCGCTCGTCGTTCGGGTTAATACAAATAGCGGTATCCCCAAGAATGGTCTCCGGTCTGGTCGTGGCAATCGTTATCGTTTCGTCGGAACCCTCTATCGGATATGCCAGATAGTAAAGCAACCCCTGTTTCTCTTCATAAATAACTTCTTCATCGGAAAGTGTGGTAAGCGCTTCGGGATCCCAATTGACCATGCGATAACCGCGATAGATCAGGCCTTTGTTGTATAGGTCTACAAAGACCTTGATAACAGAAGCATACATATCATCATCCATTGTGAACTTGGTACGGTCCCAATCACAGGAGCAGCCTAACTTTTTTAGCTGTTCTAAAATAACTCCGCCGTACTCGTCGGTCCACTCCCAAGCGTGTTTCAGGAACGCTGACCGGCTCAAATCGGACTTTTCAATACCTTCCGACTTCAATTTGGCCACTACTTTGGCTTCCGTAGCAATCGAGGCATGATCCATTCCTGGTACCCAACAAGCGTTTTTACCCATTAATCGGGCCCTTCGAATCAGGACATCCTGCAGGGTATTGTTTAACATATGGCCCATATGCAACACCCCGGTAACGTTGGGTGGCGGAATAACAATGGCGTATGGCTCTCGATTATCGGGGGTTGAATGAAAGTATCGATGCTCCATCCAGTAATCGTACCAGTGCTGTTCTACACGTTGAGGGTCATATTTTGAGGGAATCTCCATATTTTGGTATGGTATTTGTCTAAGTGAGGTCGGTTTCAAAAATTGGGACCCTAACTAGATGTTAAATGTTGATAAGTATTGACTTTTTAGTCCTGTTAGAAATACGAAACAAAAATAAGTAACGTTCATAGATAACAAAACAATTTTGCAGGATCATCCTAAAAGATTTAATTTTGAAATTCACCCAAAACTAAAAATCATGAAAAAAATAGTACTTGTATTATTTGTTGGTCTCCTAGGACTTAGCCTCACAGCCCAAGATAAAGCGGCTAAAATTGAGTTTAAGGCCGAGACGGTAGACTACGGTACCATCGAAAAAGGTTCAGATGGCATTCGAGTATTCGAGTTCACCAACACGGGCGACGCACCATTGATTATCAGTAAGGTAAGCTCTAGTTGTGGATGCACCATTCCTAAAAAGCCGGAAGAGCCTGTTCTACCGGGAAAAACTGGAGAAATTCAGGTAAAATACGATACAAACAGAGTAGGTCCTATTAGAAAAGCGATTACAGTCATTTCAAACGCTGATACGCCTACTAAAGTGTTAAAAATCAAAGGAGAAATCAAAGCTCCCGAAGGAAAGTAATCGTTTTATAGTGTACGAAGCAAACCCTGATACCTTTTTGGTCATCAGGGTTTTTCTTTGAACATATTTTTGAGTACAAAACTGAACAATAAGTCCGAGTCGTAGCGCTCGATCAATACTTTTACCCTTTTACCTTCTTTCTCATTGAGCATTTGCATAATTTCCTGCAATTTGTAGGTATGCACACTTTTCCCATTTACTGCCAATATGACATCGCCTTCCCGAATACCGGCAGTCTCTGCCGGACTACCGGCGCGAATCCCCGAAACAATGATTTCGGGTACCAGACTTAGTCGTGTCTGATTTTGAAAAAGCAACTGTACGTTACCGAAAGCATCGTCTCGTTTATCATTACGGACAACACCCCTGCGATTCGCAATGCTTTCCGCCACATATCGCAAGCCATCGTGTTGTAATTGGATCCCGCTCATGTTATACTGAAAGGGATTATTGAACAAATGGTTTTTTCGAAGTGTTAAACGGCCATTGGGATAGTCGAAGATAATATTGAAACGCTTTAACACTTCACCGCCCATACTTCCGTTTCGATCCCCCAAATTTTTAATCTCGCTAAACGACGCTGCATCGGGAAAAGCCACCTTGGCGTCTTCCAATGTAAAGCTTCCGATCTTCAGGCCCTGAACCATAGTACGTTTTCCAAAGATATTTCCATTCAATCCTTTTCCTAGAAAGTCATCGTAATTCTTATCGGGTATCCCTATTTCCTCATTCTCAAAAAGCCAGATAGCATCGCTACTTCCTGAATCTACCAATAATTTTACCGGAATGTTTTCCCTATCTTCAAAATAAACATGCCCATTTACATATGCCTTCTTATTTACCACGGTCAGTGGCAACGTTTCGTACTTTTTATTAGTGGGATAAACATAGGTGTTCGGGTCATGAAGCCTAAGAGTTCTGCTGCTGTAGTTGATTTCCACAATAAAATCCTTAAACAGGTCGTATCCGATGATACCATGAATGGGAATTCCCAGATTAGGAGAAAAATTCATATCCCTGTCTAACACCACATAGAGCATTTGATCTTTGTTTTCAATATCGCCCAGTTTAAATCGATTTCCTTTGGAGCTCAAGGCTTTTATAGGCTCCCCGTCCCCTAGCCCCCGAATGGTAATTTCGGAAACCTCATTGATCTGTACCGAATCTTGATCGAAAAGGTGAAAGAGAATGGGTTTGCCAACCCCGGAGTCTAAAATAAACGAAAGCTTGCTGCCATTTACCTCCATCGGTACAATGATGAGGTTATCGATCAACTGAAATTTTACTTTTTGGGGTTTCTTGCCCTCGGGCAACTGAAATCCCTGTGCCATTCCCATGAAAGGAAGGCAAAAAAGGAAATGTAGTATATAGACCCAAAAACGTTTCAATCGCTATGATTTAGTAGGCTCTCCCTTAAAGTTACTTAAATTTGTTTAACGGCGATGTTAATTAACAAAATGAACACCGTCTAAATAAAGTCTGCCCCTATTGCTTTCTCCAGTATGATTTCCCATTTTTGTCCTAAATCTACACTCGTATGCCACAGGTTTCCCAAAAGGGGCTTTCGATGCCCGAATCACCCATAAGAAAATTGGTCCCCTATGCAGAGGCTGCCAAAAAGAAAGGTGCCCAGGTAATACACCTTAATATTGGCCAGCCCGATATCAAAACTCCGCAAGTCGCCTTGGATGCGGTCAAAAATAATACCATTGAGGTTTTGGAATATAGCAGAACAGAAGGTTCGGAAAGCTATCGTGAAAAGCTTTCGACCTACTATAAAAAAAATAGCATCGATGTTGCTGCGAGTGATATCATCGTAACCACCGGTGGCTCTGAGGCACTCTCGTTTGTAATGGGAAGTATTGCCGATTCGCAGGAAGAAATAATCATTCCGGAACCTTTTTATGCCAATTATAATGGGTTTGCTACTGCTGCCAACATAAAGGTAGTACCGGTCGTATCAAAAATAGATGACAATTTTGCCCTACCGCCCATAACGGCTTTTGAGCGATTGATTACTTCCAAGACCCGAGCTATCTTAATTTGTAATCCCGGAAATCCGACCGGGTATCTATACAGCAAGGAAGAAATCGACCAACTGGCCCAAATCGTTCGAAAACATGATATCTTTCTGGTAGCCGATGAAGTGTATCGGGAATTCACCTATGATGACCGAGACCACTATTCCATTTTACAGGAAGCCGATTTGGAACAACATGCCATCATCGTAGATTCAGTTTCCAAACGCTATAGTATGTGCGGGGCGCGGGTAGGTTGCTTGGTTTCCAAAAACAAAGATGTAATACAGGCCGCCTTAAAATTCGCCCAAGCGCGATTATCACCTCCGACCTATGCCCAAATAGCAAGCGAAGCCGCTTTAGATACGCCCCAACACTATTTTGATCAAGTGAAGACCGAATATGTGGCCCGTAGAGACTTATTGGTCGAGGAGCTTGGGAAAATTGAGGGTGTAAAGGTAGCAAAGCCGCAAGGCGCCTTTTATTGTATTGCAGAGCTACCAATTACCGATGCAGATGATTTTGCCCAATGGCTTCTGGAAGATTTCAGGGTAAACAACGAAACGGTAATGGTAGCACCGGCAGCCGGTTTTTACGCGACCCCCGGTTTGGGTAAAAACCAGATTCGAATTGCTTATGTATTGGATCAAGAACGTTTAAAAAGAGCCGTTAACATACTAAAAGAGGCCTTGAAAAGTTATATTGGCTAATGCAAGTAGAGCAAAACAAATCCCTAAAAACCTATAATACTTTTGGTATAGACGCCAAAGCACGATTTTTTCTGGAAATACGTTCCTTGGACCAGTTGCGGGAAGCCCTTCGGTTAGAACAATTTCCGGAAAAGTTTGTAGTAAGCGGCGGCAGTAACATGCTACTCACCAAGGATATAGAAGCCCTAGTACTTCACATTCATATGAAGGGGATAACGGTTCTTTCTGAAGACAGGGACCATGTTACCCTCAAAGTAATGGCAGGTGAGAATTGGCACGGGTTGGTACAATGGACATTGGAACGAAATTATGGTGGGCTTGAAAATATGTCATTGATACCGGGAAATACAGGTACCGCCCCTATCCAGAATATCGGAGCTTACGGCGTAGAACTTAAGGATACCTTTGTACAATGTGAGGCCATGGATGTATTTACAGGGGAACTACATACCTTCTCCAAAGAGGACTGCAAATTCGGTTATCGCGATTCTTTTTTTAAAAATGAAGGCAAAGGTCGTTATATTATTACCTCTGTTTGCTTAAAATTGACAAAGAGGCACCACCTACTGAATACATCTTATGGTGCTATCGAGGCTGAATTAAAAAAAAACAAGGTTAGTCAAATAACCATACAGGAAATTTCCAAAGCGGTCATCGCTATTCGACGCAGTAAACTCCCCGACCCTGCCGTATTGGGAAATAGCGGAAGTTTTTTTAAGAATCCCGTTATCAACAAGGAGGCATTCGAACATTTTGGTGCGACCCATCCGGATGCTCCATTTTACAAAATTTCGGATACCGCTTTTAAAATCCCTGCGGGATGGCTTATCGAACAATGTGGCTATAAAGGAAAACGATTCGGCGATGCAGGAGTTCATCAAAATCAGGCATTGGTATTGGTAAATTACGGAAACGCATCCGGAACCGAAATACTGGATTTGGCCCATCGGATCATGGCAACGGTCAAAAATCGATTTGGAATCGAAATCGTACCGGAGGTAAATATCATCTAGCGGAACAATACCAGGGGAAAATCTATTTGAGCAATCGAACTAAAGTAAATCCAAAAAATAACCCTCGAAGAAAATCAACGAGGGTTATACCAAACCAAACTAACCAAAAACTAAATGTACAGTTACCAGCTGCACATTTATATAATTAAAATTTTGAGATAACGCCGCTTTACAATCAATTTTATAAATTAGCGTTTACCTATATACGGTACAAAGAACATACTTGGATGCCCGGACCTCAAAAAAAATTGTAAACCCCACATTCTTATGAGTACACTTCTTGAAAAGCACATTGTAGAATTGCTTCAAGAGCGGAATGAAAAAGCCATTTCCCTTTTGTACGAGAATTATGGAGATACACTCTTCGGGGTTGCCAACAAAGTGGTTCGCGACGAAGAAATGGCCCAGGATGTCTTACAGGAAAGTTTTGTAAAGATTTGGAAAAAATCCGATTCGTACGATTCCTCAAAAGCGAAGCTTTTTACTTGGTTGTTTCGCATTACCAGAAATACTGCCATCGATAAACTAAGGAGTGCCAATACAAAAACCGACAAGGAAATCCAAATGGACGTTTCGGACGTATATACGTTAGGTGTAGAAAGCATCAAACCGGAGTTGATGGATGTTCGGGAAAATTTGGACAAGATTGAAGTAAAATACCAAGTTGTATTGGAAGCATTGTTCTTTCAAGGTATGACACAACAGGAGGCCAGTGAAGAACTCGACATTCCCTTAGGAACAATTAAGTCTAGACTAAAAATCGGTCTAAGGGAACTCAAAAAAATATACGATCCAACTGTGTTTTTGATGCTGCTAGCACTAAACCTGATACAATAATTCATAAAAGCGACCGACCAAATCGAAAACAGCTTTTATGGCAAATAAATGGAAACGATGAAAGATAAAATTAAGATATTCCTTGATTCGGACCTACTTGAGAAATACCTCATAGGCTCTACTACAGAGCAGGAAAATCTTCAGGTAGAGCGATACATTGCGATGTATCCCGAAGTTCGTGAGACCTATAACGAGTTACAGGAAAACCTGGAGGCCTATGCCAAGATGCATGCCATGAAAACACCCGAGGGTCTAAAAGAAAAGATTGTGGCGCGCATTAAATCGGAAAATGTAAGTAGAAAACGGTTTTTCCGGTATGCAATAGCCGCCAGTATAGCTATGATGTTGTTTGCGGGTGCTTCCTATTTCTTTTGGAGCGAAAATCAAATGTTACAACAAGAGAATGCTATCGTGAACAGCAAAATCGAAAGTTTAGAAGCTGATATGCGCGAGGGTCTCGAAGATGTAAGAAACCAGTTTATTGTCTTGAACAACCCTCAGACCAAGCGACTCAACATTAAAGGTAACAAGAAAGCCAAGGAGCTGAAAGCAGTGGCTTATGTGAACCCCGTAAAAAAGCTCTCCTATATAAATGTAAGCAAGTTGCCCAATTTGCCAGAGAACCAGTGTTTTCAAATGTGGGCCGAGGTCGATGGAAAGATGATTAATTTGGGAATCATACAAGAAGCGAGTGAAGAGGATAAATTGTTGGCCCTACCATATGCCGACAAGGCCATCGGATACATAACCATAGAGCCTAAAGGTGGTAATGAGAAGCCGACCGTAGAGAATATTGTGGCAAACATCTCTTACTAAATCCCTTAACATAAGATTTTGAAGGCCCGACCCACAGTCGGGCCTTTATTTTTGTAACTTTATCAAAAATTTTGAGCATGAAGCTTTTTTTCCTAACTGTAGGCTTATTGGCGTTGGCATTTGCAGGAATCGCCATTAAAATTTGGTCTAAAAAAGACGGCAAATTTGCGGGCACCTGTGCTAGTCAGAATCCGTTTTTGAATAAAGATGGGGAAGCCTGTGGCATGTGTGGAAAATTACCGACCGAGCAGGACTGCCGCAAAGACACCGCCACTCTGTAATACCCCCTTGGGCATCTGTACCTTGGCCTACACGAATCTGAATTTTTGTTGGACAAATCTGAAAACACACTCGAAGCTACGATACAAAGGGCCAAAAAGGGCAACCAGATTGCCTTTAGTGCACTTTTAGATCGTTTCTGGAACGATGTGTACGGTTTTCAATTAAAACGGACCCATAACGAAAATGATGCCGAGGACATTAGCATTCAGACATTTTCAAAAGCATTTGATAAGATACATACCTTCGACGAGGCGTACGAGTTTAAAACTTGGTTGATCGCTATTTCCAAAAATATACACATCGATCTAGTTCGAAAGAGAAAAAAAGACGTGCTCGACACCCATGGTGGCAATAACGAAGCTGCCAAAAAGGTACTAGACGACGCCCCTACGGTCGAAGACCGCCTGATTACCGAACAAAATCTGGCAACCTTGTTACAATATATCAAAAAATTGAAACCACATTATCAGGAGGTAATCAACCTTCGATATTTTCAGGAACTTAGCTATTCAGCTATCGCCGAACAACTCGACGAACCCATGAACAACATAAAGGTGAAACTACTAAGAGCTAAGAAACTATTGGCCGAGGTCATCAAAAACAGGTCGTAGCCAAGACCATATCTTTTCAATGGGGAACGTTCGCCCTTATCCAAGCGGTAAAAATTTTCTTGAAACCGATCATGCCCAAGGGATGGCCATCGAGGAATTATTTGACTAAACCTACTTGTTGATAGAGCCGGGCTATGGCTACATCAAGACTTTTTATTGGCCATTGATCCAAAGAAATAGGACCCAAATAGTTCGTATATTTGTATTCCAATTAAATGCTATGAGTACAGAAACCTTGACAAGTGTCGCACCACCAAAAGGCAAGCCAAAATGGCTAAGGGTAAAGCTGCCGACAGGAAAGAAGTATACACAGTTACGCGGCCTCGTTGAAAAATACGACCTACACACCATTTGCACCTCCGGAAGTTGTCCCAATATGGGTGAATGTTGGGGAGAAGGTACTGCTACCTTTATGATTTTAGGTAATGTCTGTACTCGTTCTTGTGGCTTTTGCGGTGTAAAAACCGGCAGACCTGACCAAGTAGATTGGTCGGAACCTGAGAAAGTAGCGCGGTCTATTAAAATCATGGGTATTACCCATGCGGTCATTACTTCGGTAGATCGAGACGATTTAAAGGATATGGGCTCTATCATTTGGGCAGAGACGGTAAAGGCAATTCGACGAATGAACCCTAAGACCACCCTAGAAACATTAATACCTGATTTTCAGGGTATCGAAAGGCATTTAGACCGGATTGTCGAGGTATCTCCCGAAGTGGTTTCGCATAATATGGAAACCGTTAAAAGATTAACGCGCGAAGTACGCATACAAGCTAAATATGAACGTAGTCTTGCCGTTCTTAGATATTTGCGAGCCAATGGAATCAACCGCACCAAGTCAGGAATCATGCTGGGCTTAGGAGAACGGGAGAATGAAGTTATCGAAACTTTACAAGATTTGAGAAATGCCAATGTAGATGTGGTGACCCTAGGCCAATACCTGCAACCGAGCAAGAAGCATTTACCCGTAAAAGAGTTTATATTGCCAGAACAATTCAAAAAATACGAGGAGATAGGACTTCAAATGGGGTTTAGGCATGTAGAAAGTGGGGCGTTGGTTCGTTCATCCTATAAAGCGCACAAGCACATACATTAAATGAACATATTAAAAGATATTTTGATTTAGTGCAGATGCTTTGTTGGCAACCTGCCTTGCCACCAGACATTTTACCCATAACCCCACCCTCAAAAACTTCCAGGATTGAAAACAACAACAATCGGTATTAATGGTTTTGGAAGAATTGGTCGTACCCTATTCCGATTGTTGGCGGCCCACCCACATTTAAAAGTGGTTGCCATTAATGACCTTGCCGATACCCTCACCTTGTCTCATTTATTGAAATACGATAGCATTCACGGCATTTTTGATAGAAACGTCTCCTATGATGCACATAATATCTTGATAGACAACGAGCAAATTGCCCTGTTCAATAAAAAACATCCCAAAGAAATCGATTGGGCCGCTCATCAGGTAGATGTGGTGGTTGAGGCAACCGGCAAGTTTAAAGACAGTGCTTCTTTGCAGTATCATCTACGCAATGGGGCTAAAAGAGTCATTCTGGCTGTACCCCCTACCGATGAAGACATCAAAATGGTGGTATACGGTATCAACGAACACCTTTTAACGTCAAAAGATACCATTATTTCAAATGCCTCTTGTACGACAAACAATGCGGCTCCGATGATCAAAGTCATCAACGATTTGTGCGGTATTCAACAGGCCTATATCACTACCGTACATTCTTTTACGACCGACCAACGTTTACATGACCAGCCGCATCATGACCTGCGCAGGGCGAGGGCCGCAACACAATCGATCGTGCCTACTACGACCGGGGCAGCAAAAGCACTTACGCGAATTTTCCCGGAATTATCGGACGTAATTGGCGGATGCGGTATCAGGGTTCCCGTACCTAATGGGTCGTTGACAGACATTACCTTTAATGTTAAAAGAGAAACCTCAATTGAAGAAATCAATGAAAGTTTCAAAAGAATTTCGCATAAAGAACTGAAAAACATACTTTTATACACTGAAGACCCCATAGTTTCGGTGGATATAAACAATAGTTGCTATTCTTGTACGTTTGATTCACAGATGACATCGGCAATTGGTACCATGGTGAAAATCATAGGTTGGTATGACAATGAGACGGGATATAGCAGTCGTATCATTGATTTAATACAGCTACTGGTCGATAAAAAATTTATTTGAGACTAAGATACCTACATACGGGTTACCTTTTGTATTGCTTGGCATTATTGCTGCTTTTAGCAACAGGATATTCCTATGCCCAAGATTCGGTTCCCACCAAATCGTACGAAGCCTATTTTCACGAAGCGATGACCTACCGGCATCAAAACAAACTAGATTTGGCCCTAGGGTCGCTCGAAGATGCCGCCAAGGTGGCAGAGCAGAACGACAATATGAAAGCGGTGATCGATGCATTGCATAAATTTTCGATCGTATACTTGGAGCTAGACAAGAAAAGCAATTCGGAAGTATATTGGGATCGGGCAAATGCCCAACTTAAAAAAATGGAGTATCCCTTTGGCAATGCAGTACAAAAGTATATCTCCGGATTGTACAAGTATCGGGAGGGAAACAACTTTCAGGCTATTGCCGAAATGAACGAAGCCAAACAGTTGACCAACGATCGTAACCTGGTCAACAATATTCTATTGGCCGAAGCGAATATTTACCTCGCTCTTGAAAAATACGATGTAGCCACTAAAAATTTTAATTCGCTCATCATCAATACCGACCCTTTCGAGCAACAGTTTCTCACCACCAAGGCAAGTTTGGGTCTCGCCAAACTTCACCTAGCCATGGGAAATCTGGAAGAGGGAGCGACTAATGCCGAAAATGCCCTCAAGTTGGCAAAAGAAAACAAGTTTTTTGTAGAGATCGTAGCTTCCAACGAATTATTGGCCAGCATTTACGAGCAAATGGTACGTTATGACCTTTCGCTTCAAAATGTAAGAAACCTGCTAACTATCAAAGACTCTTTGTTTACCTCGGATAAATTAAAAACAGAAAACAAAGCGGCCCAAAAAATACAATTCGATTTTTTAACCAATGAGATTACCCGATTAGAAGAAAAAAATGAGGAGCTGAGCCAAGAAGCAAGAAGTTCGGAATTAACCGCTATTTTAACTTCCGCGTTCCTTACTATTATCTCACTTTTAGCAGTATCGCTCTATCGAAACAACCAAATAAAACTAAAGACCAACGATTTGCTACAGACAAAGAACAATGAGCTTCAGTCTGCCAGAGATGCTGCGGTACAGGCCATGGAGGCCAAAACCAATTTCCTCTCCACCGTGAGTCATGAACTACGAACCCCTCTATATGCCGTAACAGGGCTTACACACTTGTTGTTGGAAGAAAACCCAAGTAAAAATCAAAAGGAGCACTTAAAGGCACTCAAATTTTCTGGTGATTACCTATTGAATTTCATCAACGATATCCTACATATCAACAAGATCGATGCCGATAAATTGGAGCCACTTACCATTGAATTCAATCTAAAAAAAGTATTGAAAGAAGTGATAGATTCACTTCAACAAAGTGCCAAGGAAAATAAGACCAAAATCTTGTTGGAGTATGATGAGGATATTCCTTCCCATTTGATGAGCGACCCGTTAAAGTTATCTCAAATATTCATGAACTTGGTCGGAAATGCCTTGAAGTTCACCAAAAATGGTGAAGTAAAGGTCATCGCTAGATTAATGAAGAAGTTCGAGGAAGATGTCACCCTGTATTTTGAAGTCGCCGATACCGGTATAGGGATTTCCAAAGACCAGCAAGAAAACATTTTCGAAGGCTTTGAGCAAGGATCTATTCAAATCAACAGGGAATATGGCGGTACCGGTCTAGGGCTCACTATAGTTAAAAGCCTTCTCGGCCTTTTTGGAAGCAAAATTCAATTGGAAAGCGAATTGGGCAAAGGCAGCTCGTTCTTTTTTGAACTTAAACTAAAAAGTAAGGAGAGTGCAATCGATGATGTTACGTTCGAGATTACCGATACCGATTATGATTTTAAGGGCTTGCATATTCTAATTGTCGAGGATAATAAGATCAATCAGGTCATCACAAAAAAAATGCTCACTAAAAAAGAGATTACCAGCGAGATTGCCAACAATGGCGCCGAAGCCGTCGAAATGGCAAGAAAGAACAACTATGATGCCATCTTAATGGATATTCATATGCCGGGCATTAGCGGAGAAGAGGCTACTATCGAAATTAGAAAATTCGACCAACAAACACCGATTGTGGCACTCACGGCCATTTCTTTGGATGATAGCTTGGAGAGTTTCTATGCCGCTGGGTGCGACGATGTAGTTACCAAACCTTTTAAACCCGAGGTCTTTTATCAAAAAGTCGGGGAAAATATTTTTCAAAACAAAAGAATCAAGAACACCGCTTCGTAACATCGCGTATTGTTTTTTTGAATTCCTCCCTATCTTCTGGAAAAAACCGATGTTGTACAGGTAGATAATACAAATTTTCTACTTTGCCCTTTAAGCGAACATAGTCCTTCTCGGTGGTCAATACTTTTTCTTTTGCATTAAGACGTTCCAACTCTTTATCATTAAACATATGGTGGTCGTTAAACCTCAAATGCTCGGTGCCTACCTGTTGCTGCCATAGGTACTGCACAAAAGGACCAGGATCTGCGATTCCCGTCACCAATGTAGTGGTTCCTTGTTTAAAGAAATCGAGCGAACGGCCGACCTTGTTTCCAACAGCCTCGCTTTGATACTCCAAATAGCTAAAAACCACCTTTTGGTGGTCCAAGGGCCTTAACCTTGCGGCTATTTTTGTTCTTTCGGACAATGGAAGATTGGGCGGACATTTTGTTACCACTATGATCTGGGCACGCCGGGCCTCTTTTTTACTATCCCTTAGATTACCGGTCGGCAAATACCAATCGTCCCGATACAATTTTCCATAAGCGGTCAACAAAATATTCAAGCTTGCCTTTACCTTGCGGTGTTGAAAGGCATCGTCTAGCAAAATCAAATCGGGACCGACGGTAGCTTCCAAGGTTTCGATTCCTTTTTGTCGATCTGCATCCACTGCCACCGTAACCTCGGGAAATTTTTGAAATATCTGAAATGGCTCATCTCCCAAATCCTCTACCGTGGAGTTTTGGTCGGCAAGGACAAAACCTTTGGACGCCCGCTTGTAACCACGACTTAATAAAGCAATGTGGCATGTATCTTTTAAAAGCCTGATCAAGTACTCTGCCATAGGTGTTTTTCCCGTTCCGCCAACACTAAGGTTGCCCACACAAATGGTCGGTGTTGCATACTCTTTTGAGGTAAACCATCCTTGATCATAGGCATAGTTTCGAACGCGCACTACCAAAAAGTAGAGCAACGAAAACGGAAATACTATTTTTCTTAAAAGCTGCACAACAACGAAAATATAATATTTTATCTTTGGGAACCCCTCGGGACGAAATAAGAGCCCCTTTAAGTCTAGAAAGCGGATTGCCGGCCCCATTCTAAATGATTGGTACCAAAGCCCCAATGGGCCCTGCAAACCTAAAGAATCAAAACAATGTTTTAAACCAACCGGAGTATGACCATAAAAGAAGTTAATGCCTTGCTTGAAGAACTTGCCCCTTTGGCCCAAGCAGAGAACTTTGACAACGTCGGATTACTTGTAGGAGACCCAAACGCCATTGTTAGGGGTGTTTTGGTGACCCTGGACGCCCTGGAAAATGTGGTCGATGAGGCGATCAAATACGATTGCAACCTTATTGTAAGTTTTCACCCTATCATATTTAGCGGGTTAAAAAAACTCAACGGCGCCAGCTATGTGGAGCGGACCGTAATGAAGGCCATTAGAAACGATATTGGCATCTACAGCATGCATACGGCCCTTGACAACGCACCTCGAGGCGTAAACGCAAAAATATGTGAGGTGCTAGGTATCGAAAACCCCCGTATTTTGATTCCTAAAAAGGGGAATATCAAAAAATTGACTACCTATGTTCCCAAATCGGATGCCAACCCCTTAAAAGAAGCCCTATTTGCTGTAGGGGCCGGTCATATAGGCAATTATAGCCATTGTAGTTTTGGTACTGATGGCACGGGAAGTTATCGCGCCGGCACCGGCGCGAAACCCACCAAGGGAGAAATCGGAAAAACACATTATGAAGAAGAAGAGTGCGTAAGTATAATTTTCCCCTCATCTCTGGAAAAAAAGGTACTAAAGGTCCTTTTCATAAAACATCCTTATGAAGAAGTGGCGTATGAAGTATTGACACTCGAAAATGCAGATCAAACCACAGGAATGGGAATGATCGGAGAGTTGGCTTCCCCAATGCAGGACCTTGATTTTTTAAAACAGGTAAAAGACCGAATGAACGCCCAAGGAATAAGGCACTCTCGCTTACTTGACAAAAAAGTGCAAAAAATCGCAGTTCTAGGCGGTAGTGGCGCTTTCGCGATAGGAGCTGCAAAAGCTGCAGGAGCCGACATGCTTATCACATCCGATATCAAATATCATCAATACTATGAAGCTGAGGACAAAATGGTCATTGCCGATATTGGACACTATGAAACAGAGCAGTTTACAAAAAACCTTTTAGTTGAATATCTTACAAAAAAAATGCCTAATTTTGCAATCCGTTTATCGGGAAGCAAAACCAATCCAATCAATTATTTATAAGTATGGCAAAAAAAGTAGAAGCAACGGTAGAAGAAAAATTAAGAGCATTATACGATTTGCAATTAATAGATTCTAGGGTTGACGAAATCCGCAATGTACGTGGAGAGCTTCCTTTGGAAGTAGAGGATTTGGAAGATGAGGTTTTGGGCCTTAAAACAAGGATAGATAAGTTGAAGACCGATGTGGAAACCATCAACTACGAAATCGGTGCAAAAAAGAACTTGATCGAAGAAGCCAAGGCATTGATAAAGAAATATAGCGAACAACAAAAAAATGTTCGCAACAGCCGCGAATTCAATTCCATCAGTAAGGAATTGGAATTCCAAGAATTGGAAATTCAATTGGCTGAGAAGAACATAAAAGAGTTCAAGGCGCAAATAGAGCAGAAAAAAGAAGTTGTCACCGAGACCAAAGAAAAATTGACCGAACGTGAAACGCACTTGAAACACAAGAAAAGTGAATTGGATGCGATTTTAGCGGAAACGGAAAAGGAAGAAAAAGCCTTGTTGACAAAATCAGAAGAATTCCAAGATGAAATCGACGAGCGTTTGGTAAAGGCCTATGCTAGAATACGACGCAATGTCAAGAACGGGCTTGCCGTTGTCCCCATCGAAAGAGGAGCTTCAGGAGGTTCCTTCTTTACCATTCCGCCACAGGTGCAGGTCGAAATAGCATCTAGAAAGAAAATCATAACCGATGAGCATAGTGGTCGTATTTTGGTAGATCCGGTACTTGCCGAAGAAGAGCAGGAAAAGATGCAAGAGCTATTCTCTAACTTATAAGGAAACACATTAAAACAGTCTCTTAGCCATTCTTTAAAAGGATGGCTTTTTTTGTACCTTAAGGGGATGAAAACGAGTCCTAAAACTCTTGTTATTTCCACTAGCAGTTTCGTTACTCTTTTTTTGCTTATTGTTCAGATTCCCCAATATTGCTCTGGACAGGGATTGGAACCGTACAAATGGACGAATAGGGTACTACTTTTAGTCGATACAAAGTTTGATTCGCCAGAATTGCAAGCACAGTTACAACTCTTTCAGGACCAAATACACGAGCTAAAAGACCGTGACCTTATACTTTTCTCGATAACAGGTACCGAAGTACGGAATATAGCAGGAAACACCATTGAAATGGACAATACGGAACTTCGGAAAAGCCTGAATATCGAGGAAGGTTTTAGCGGGGTCTTACTCATCGGAAAAGACGGCTGGGTGAAGTTAAGGGAGCCTTTTGAACTAACAGCACAGCGTATTTTTGATTTGATCGACAGCATGCCCATGAGAAAGGCTGAACTTAAAACTAGAGGATGACCCCAAAATTCACGTTCATGGAGGTCGTATTTCTTATCCTGGCAATAGTCGGTGTAGGTGCTACTTGGTACTACAATACCTTGTTTTATTTGGAAGTAGACGATACATCGATCTCCAACTTTATTGCCCTTACAAAAACGACCTTGCCCGCCAAATCGATCAATGCCGATATTGCTGTCGTTGCCATGGCTTTTTTGATATGGATGGTATATGAAGCACGCAGGTTACAAATGAAGCATTGGTGGGTTTTTATTCCATTGACGTTTTTCGTCGCTTTGGCTTTCAGTTTTCCCCTGTTCTTGTTTTTTAGAGAACGAAAGCTACGGAAAAATAGCAGAGACTCATAGCAGACTTAAAATTTTCTCTTCCACTTCGGCACTATCCCATTTCTTCTCCAAATCGGGTAATTGCATTACCTGTTGCATAATCGCCTCTTGGGCATCTCCAATGGCCAGTGCTTCCGCATAGGGCCTTTCTGAAAAGGTAACTCGGGAATAGGCAGGTATCCATTTATCGGGATGTTTTGCCGCAAAGTGTTTTTCAATCTTTTTCTGTAGTAAAAACTTGGGGTCCGCTGTTTTACTGCTCATCTCAATGAAATTGCGATAACTCAGTTCTGCGATGGCATCGGCATTTGGTTTACGCTCTTTTTGATACGCCTCAAAAATGGCCTCCCAATTATCGCCATGAACTTTCATCAAATTATTGAGTGCGTAAATATCTTCAAAACCGGCATTCATGCCTTGCCCATAGAAAGGTACTACGGCATGCGCCGAATCACCAACTAAAGCCACTTTGTCCCAATACGTCCATGGGTAGCATTTCATTGTGACCATAGCGCTGGTAGGATTTTTAAAAAAATCTTCCAACAAGTCTTCCATCACCTGCATCACGTTCGGAAAGTATTTTACAAAAAAGGCTTTGGCCTGTTCTTTGGTCTTAATATTTTCAAAAGAGACCTCTCCCTCGAACGGCATAAAAAGCGTACAGGTAAAACTACCGTCAAGATTAGGCATAGCGATGAGCATAAATTTTCCTCTGGGCCAAATATGAAACGAATGCTTGTCTAGCTGATGGTCCCCATTCTCATCAGGGGGAATGCGCAGTTCTTTATAGCCTACATCGATAAAATTCTGCGAATAATCGAACCTGCTTCTTCGTTGCATCTTATGACGAACCCGGGAAAAGGCACCGTCGCAACCGAATACCATATCGTATTGATATTCTTTCCACTCGCTCTTCTCGGTTTCACCTGTGAATATTTTCGCTTCAGGTAAGTGAATATCCCAGACTTTTTCCTCAAAACGAAAATGAACACCCGCATTCTCGGCCAAATCGATCATTTTGCGGTTGAGAACCCCTCTTGAAATCGACCAAATAGCCTCTCCTTCCTTACCATATTTTTGAAAATACTGTGGTTGTCCGATGACATGCATGGCCCGTTTGTCGAGCGGAATCGCTATTTTTTTGATTTCTTCTTCAATGCCTACTTCATGCAATGCCCGCCAGCCCCGATTGCTCATCGCCAAATTAATGGAACGACCTGAAAACTCAACATTTCGAATATCGGGCCTTCTATCGAAAACTGTTACCGAATGGCCCCAACGTCTTAGATAAATGGCAAGAAGCGAACCTACCAGACCAGAGCCGATAATCGCTATACTTTTAGGAGTTTGTTTCATTTGATTTACCCGGGAAACTATTAGAATAGTGCTAAAGATACTAAAATAGAAAAGCCGTTCGGAAACCTTTCCATTTTTCGTATAACGTCACAAAACAATTCCTTATCGTTTTTTTAACATGTAAGAAAAATCCATCGTAGGTCCATCGACCGTATATTAAATGTAACCGTTCAGGATGTACTGAAGAATTTTCCGCTCCGGCGTCTATATATATCCCAAAAAGTCCTTCACATTAGGTTTGCGAAGGACTTTTTCTTTTTTCAGTTCTTTTGAATATCGCTAGGAATCTACTCTAATACCCCGTCGACAATACCATAGTCGATAGATTCTTGGGCGTTCATCCAATAATCCCTATCGAAGTCTTTTAATACACGCTCATAATCCTGACCGCAATTCTCCGCTAAAATACGGGCACTCAATTCTTTGGTCTTGATAATTTCCTTTGCCTGTATCTCGATATTCGATGCCTGCCCCCTGGCACCTCCACTTGGCTGATGAATCATTACCTGTGCGTGTGGTTGAATAAAGCGTCGGCCTTTTTTCCCCACAGATAATAAAATAGAGCCCATGGAAGCGGCCAAGCCGGTGCAAATAGTCGAAACGGGACTCTTAAGGGCTTTGATGGTATCATACATGGCAAAGCCAGAGGTAACATAGCCACCCGGACTATTGATATACAATTGTATTTCCTGGTCGTTTTGCAGGTCTAGGTACAACAGTCGATCGATGACATGCTTTGCAGAATCGTCATCGACCATACCCCAAAGAAACACTTTGCGTTCCTCTAGCATTTTTTGATCTATGGCTTCCTGTATCTTTCCTTTTTTTGAACTCATTTTTGAATATTTATGCGATTTCAAAAATACTCATTTTATTGAAGTGATTTAAACTTTCTGCATATTAGCGAAAATTAAGGATTTTGCACCCGGTTGGTGTCCGAATCGGACAGAACGCGTATTATCTGACCTAAAAGGCCAGGGCAGGTTTTTTCGAGATTGGGGATTGAAAAAAGCAAAAATCGGGTAGTGAAGGATGCTTTTTTAGTGATTGCGAAAATTTGAATCACTTCGTCGATAAACCTGAGGTATAAGAT
Source organism: uncultured Flavobacteriaceae bacterium (assembly GCA_947493175.1). GTDB lineage: Bacteria > Bacteroidota > Bacteroidia > Flavobacteriales > Flavobacteriaceae > Pelagihabitans. Next base: position 77,070 of record CANLQD010000012.1, read on the forward strand.
TCGTTGAGTCGTAAATAGCGACTATCTTTGAACAAAACATCTAAAATGAAGAAGTTAGCAACAATTCTTACCATTTTAATAGGCCTACTGGGAGTCAGTGGCCAAACCACCAGCAATCCTCAGCCCAGTGCCATACTACAAAAACTAGCGAACGCCAACGGATTTCAAAAATGGGACGAAGTAACCGAAATTAAATTCACTTTTAATGTAGACCGCGATACCACCCATTTTGAACGTACGTGGGTCTGGAAACCGAAGACCAATGACATTACCGCCATCACTGAGGAAAGCAAGCTTGAATACAATTGGTCAGACATGGACAGTACAGCCTATAAGACCAATGCCGGTTTTATCAATGATAAATATTGGCTGCTCGCCCCTTTTCAATTAGTATGGGATGCCTCTAATATTACTCATGAACATCAGACGGCCGTAGAAGCCCCTATCAGTAGAAAACCGATGCAGAAACTAACCATCTTCTATGGCGATGAGGGAGGTTATACTCCGGGAGATGCCTACGATTTTTATTTCGAGGACGACCTGATTATACGGGAATGGGTGTTTCGCAAGGGAAATCAACCAGCCCCCTCGATGATTACTACATGGGAAGATTATAAGGAAACAAACGGTTTAACCATAGCTACGATGCATCGGATGCCCGAGAGCGATTTTAAGTTGTACTTTACAGGTATTGAAGTAAAGACCGACTAGCCTTTCTTTCGGTTCATAAAAGCGGTAGCCGCCAGCACCAAAAGGGCACAGCTAAGCAGTATTACAAAGCAAACGACCAAGGAAGTACTTTTGGCCACGAAACCTAGCACCGGAGGTGCTACTAAAAAACCCATATACCCCATTCCGGCAATAAAGGAGACGCCTTGGGAAGATTCTACCCCACGTACATTCCCGCCAATTCGAAAAAGCTCGGGCACCATCACCGAGAAACCCAGTCCGCTCAAGGCAAAGCCGATAATTGCCAAATAGGTCTGAGTGGTCAAGACCAAGCCATAACCGGTCATGGCAATCAACGCTCCCAAAGCGACCATCTTTACAGAACCTAGTTTTTCGCTAATACCATCACCTAAAAAACGCCCTAAGGTCATGGTCACCTGAAATCCCAAAAAACCAGCTCCCCATAACGCTTCAGGTGCTAAACTGATTTCTTTTAAATACAGTCCGCTCCAATCCACGATGGCTCCTTCACTTCCCATAGACATGAACGAAACCAAGCCCAGCAGCAACAAAGGTTTAAAAAGTTTTAAGCTAAAGGGTTCTTTCTCGACCGGGGCAGCTTTTACAGGATAATACTGTTTCATAAAAATGAAGTTCACTCCCAACACTAGCAACACGGCCAAAAGCATATGTAGGGGCGGATTGCCTAACGGACCTATTAGAAAGCTCCCGAGTCCTGCCAAGACGCCGCCGAGGCTGAAAAAACCATGTGCGGCCGACATAAACTTGGCCTTATCTTCTTTTTCCAATTCGGTGACCAAGGTATTCATCGAGATGTCCGTAAAGCCATTGCTAGCTCCGAAAAGGAAAAGTGCTGCCATCAGGGTATACAGGCTCGGAGCCACTAATGGCAAGAGCGCGGCAACGCAGCTTATAAAAACACCAAAGGCCGTTGCCCTGCCAACACCAACACTATTAATGATTTTCGCTGCAATAGGAAAAACGGTAAACACCCCAAGGGACAGAAAAAAAATAGCAAGTCCGAGTTGGGATTTATCAATTTCCAAACCTTCTTTTACCATAGGGATATAAATAGCCCAAGTACCAAACAAAATGTTGAGACTGGCAAATACCCAAGCTGGACCAAAATACCTAGGATTGGAAAGAATAAGAAACAGGGATTTCATTCTGCACCGATTAGAAAACGGCTAAAGTAGCTTATTTTTTCAAAATGTGGCTTAGTCCCGATCATACTTTGGAACTTCACCACGAGGGCAGGAGATACCGTAAATGCAGCTTTTTTATTAGCCGATAGATAGCATTGCTACGGTTAAGCCGAAAAACACGGTTAAGAATTGACTTTTGAAGTTGTTCCGGGCCGTAATAGATTTTCGAAAGCATGATTCGGACTATACCGCTTCGGTAAACAACGTGGTTACCTCTAAACGATTGTTATCGGGATCTAGGGTTTCAAACTCATAGTACCCATCACCGGTTTTTCTTGGCCCGCTTAGGATCGGAAATCCGGCTGCCTGTAATTCGATGGCTTTTTTATCGACTTCCTGCATGGTGGCCACCCCGAATGCCAAGTGAATGATTCCCTGATGTTGCTTTTCAACGGTGTCGTTCTCATTACCTGGAATACCTTCCATTGTCATAAGTTCCAGACGCGCCCCAGACTCAAAACTTAAAAAATAGCTTTGAAACCCCTTCTGTTCATTATGGTACTTTTTATTTGGTATTGCCTGAAAATAGGCTATATAAAAAGACTTTAATTCCTCTAATCGATTCGTCCAAATGGCAACATGTTCCAAGATCATACGGTTCGCTATTTAATTTTCCGCCGTGCCTCTTAAAATTTCCTATTAGGACGGCATCAAAGCCATCTTTATGCAAGTTCCAAAATACCCTTTTTCAAGATTTGTCCGAAATGATACATGTCCTCATAGGAACAATAAAAAGGCGCGGGCGCCAAACGGATTACGTTCGGTTCACGCCAATCGGTAATGACGCCATGCTGCATTAAATACTCAAAAATAGGCCTTCCCTGCCCATGTAAAAAAACCGACAACTGGCACCCTCTGTCTTTTGGCGTAATCACCTCAAAAGTACTTTCGACCTCCTTATCGATTTCCTTCAAGACAAACTCCAGGTAGGCTACGAGACGATCTCTTTTTTCAACAAGAGCTTTCATACCAACCTCGTCGAAAAGCTCCAGGGAGGCTAAATAAGGCGCCATTGATAGTACAGGAGCGTTGCTGATCTGCCAAGCATCGGCATTTTCCATTGGTTCAAATTCAGGTTTCATTAAAAAGCGAGTTTCCTTTTTGGTACCCCACCAACCCTCGAACCGTGGAATGTCTTTTCGATTCAAATACTTTTGATTTACAAAAACACCCGATGCGTTGCCCGGACCGCTGTTCATGTATTTGTAACTGCACCACGCGGCAAAATCAACATCCCAATCATGCAGTTTCAATTCAATATTACCGACCGCATGGGCCAAATCCCAACCTACATTGGCCCCGACGGCCCTTCCTTCCTTTGTAATGGTAGGGATATCGAACACCTGCCCGTTGTAGTAGTTCACACCTCCGATCAAAACCAAAGCCAACTCCTCCCCTATTTCATTGATTTTTGCTAGCACATCTTCCGTACGCCAATAATGCTCTCCCGGTCGTTTCTTGATTTCTACAATCGCCTCCTCTGGGGAAAGACCATGAAATCTTACCTGGCTTTGAAACATATACTGATCCGAAGGAAAAGCCTTTTCCTCGCAAAGAATCTTGTAACGCTTTTCAGTTGGTCTGTAAAAAGAGACCATTAAGAGGTGAAGGTTTACCGTTAGGGTATTCATCACCGTCACCTCTTCTGTCTTGGCACCTACTACTTTTGCTAAAGGAGCCGCTAAACGTTCGTGATAGTCCCACCAGGGTTTTTCGGCATGAAAATGCCCTTCTACGGCCAGCTCCTTCCAGTCGGTCATGACCTCATCGATATATTTTTGCGTATGTTTCGGTTGAAGACCTAAGGAATTTCCGGTAAAATAGATGACCTCTTTTTCGTTTACCTTAGGGAAATAAAAGGCATCACGGTACTTTCGAAGCGGATCTGATCGATCCAAACCTTGTGCAAAATCCAGCTTATTTTCAAATTGCATAGCGTGCTTTTGTTCAAAAATACGACTTCGTTAGGGAATAGTTACCTATTCATTGGGCAAGCGCATTTCGATCAGATGCTTTTTAAATCCATACCTTTCATAGGCGCTGATTGCCGGCGAATTCTCGTTATAAACTGTAAGCCGTATCTCTGTGAGACCCCTAGAGATTGCCCATTGCCTTAAAACATCTATGATACCGGAATTGATACCCTGCCCTCGATATTCGGGATGGGTATACATAAAACCCATATAGGCATAGGAACCATGATCCAGGTAATGTCTTGCTTCCTTTACGGTCACATAGCCAGAAGCCACCAATTTTTCAGCATCTTCCGCTACCACGACCAAGGCATCTTTTGACTCGAGTAGTTGACCCATGTCATAATAATGAACGGGATCAGGTCGAATGGTGGGGTCAAATGGACGTTCTGCCATTATGATACCTTGTTCAAATTGTAACAGTGTGGAAAGGTCTCCCTTATTTGCTTCCCGAATCGTTATAGCCTTGTTCATTTTAGTTGCGGTTTGAGCAGCGATAAAGACCATCAATACTGCTTGAGTACCGTAAAGATAATAGCTATTTTTGTCAAAATCATCGTATGCATTTTTTATCGACAGTACTGGAAGATTACATACGGGAACATTCTGGCGACGAGCCGAAATTGCTCCAGGAACTCACAAGGGAAACCCATCTTAAGGTATTGCGTCCTAGGATGCTTACGGGCCATTTTCAAGGTAGGGTGCTGAGTATGATTTCGAAAATGGTAGGCCCAAAGAATATTTTGGAAATAGGCACCTACACCGGTTATTCTGCACTTTGTCTGTCGGAAGGCCTGCAAAAGGACGGGCAATTACATACCATCGATATCAATGCGGAATTGTTAGAACTGCAACGTAAATACTTCGACAGAAGTAATTACGGGAAGCAAATTGTACAACATCTTGGAGCGGCCCTTGATATTATTCCCACATTGAATCATATCTTTGACCTTGTTTTTATCGATGCAGAAAAAACGGATTACCCGGAGTATTTTGAGGCAGTGATATCAAAAACAAGATCGGGAGGTATTATTCTCTCCGATAATGTGCTATGGACGGGGAAAGTGGTGGAACCCTTAGACCCAAAGGACAAGGCTACCAAAAAGCTATTAGCCTACAATCGGATGCTCAAACAAGATAAAAGAGTAGAAACGGTATTATTGCCCATTCGGGACGGCCTTACACTGAGTAGGGTGCTTTAATACGACGACGCAAGTTGTCGAATAAAAAGGCAAAACCGACACCTACAAGGGCCCCTACCAATATATCGAATGGGTAATGTACTCCCAAATAAATACGACTGAAGGAAAACAGTAAGGGCCATAAAAAGAGAATATAGATCCAAGGATATCGAGATCTCAACAATAAAACGGCCATGGTAGCAATACTAAATGAAGAGGCGGCATGACCCGAAAAAAAACTAAAGTCATGAGGGGTATGCAATATTCGAATCAACTGATTAATCTCGGTATCGTTGTTCGGACGTAGACGCCCTACCCAATTCTTCACCGTATCTATGGCAAAACCTACCGCCAGGATCATTAAAACGTAGAAAATCAGATTCCATACGGCGTTCTTAAGGTTATCCTTCCAGAACAGTAAGAACACGATCAGTAAGAAAAGTGGAGTCCAAGTTCCAAATTTGGTAACAACCGACCAAAAAACATCGTATTGTTCAACACCCAATCCGTTTAGGTATATTAAGAATTCCCTATCCCACTGCCGTAGCCTCTCAAGCATTCCTTAATCAGCTTCTTTTGATAGTTCCCCCTACTTCATCGAGTCCCTTTTTAATGGGATCGACTCCTTTTTTGATATCATCGGCGATACCCGTTCCCAAATTTTCCTTTACGTCGTCGATATCTTTTTTGATATCCGAAACAAAACTGGTATCGATACCCTGTTTATCGGCACTTCGCTGAATCTCTTGCTTTATATCTTCCGTGGCATCTTTGAGTTGTCGCATACCTTTTCCCAGTCCCTTCGCAATACCGGGAATCTTATCGGCACCGAAAACCATTACCACAATGAACATGATAAAGAATATCTCGGCCCCACTGATGAATAAAAAATATGTTGCAAGCATGGTACAAATATAGTCAAGATAAACGATCATACTAAGGCCTGTTAACAGCCCTTAAAAAAAGCCCTGCATTCACAGGGCTTTCTACTTAAGTTCAAATTGTTCTATTTTCCTTTGATAGATTCTTTTTTAATCTTATCAAATTCAGAAGATGCCTCTTTTTTAGGCCATGCATTGTTGGTCGTATCAATATCGGCCGTCTCTGCCTTAGGGTCGACAACAATGCCCTTTAATTCCTGGTGTGAAGAAACTACTACACTGATTTCCTTGTTATTCTTTCTCCATATTTCCGGAGGATAGGTAATGTTCTCCGTACTTCCATCAGCATAGGTATACTCAACGATCAGCGGCATCGGAATGCCACCTGGCTTATCATAGGTAACCTCATAAAAATATTTTGGTTCCTTTATCTTAGCACGCTCTTCCGCAGTCAGTTTATCCATCATAAACTCTTTTAAACTTTTTGAACTCTCAGATGGCTTCTTGCCCTTTAACGTAGGATCAAAATCCTCGCTTTCCTCACTTTCCAAATAAACCAAAGGAGGTAAGTCTTCTTCTGATATATTCCGAGCTGCCATTACTTCCCGCATTTTTTTGGATGGTTTATCAGAGACATAGTATTTCTTGATTCCTTTTACTCCAATGTCTACATAATCAGTGGTATAGAACCAACCTCTCCAATACCAATCTAAATCTACAGCAGATGCATCTTCCATAGTACGGAAGAAATCTTCGGGAGTCGGGTGTTTGAACATCCAACGTTTTGAGTAGGTTTTAAAGGCATGATCGAACAACTCCCGCCCCATTACGGTTTCACGAAGAATATTCAGTGCCGTGGCCGGTTTTCCATAGGCATTGGGTCCTAACTGGTATACATTTTCGGGATTAGACATAATGGGGGAAATCGTACTTTGATCGCCTGCCATATATGGAACTATTTTCGCGGGATCTCCTCTTCTGGAAGGATACTTGCTATTCGGAGCAATCGCATTTGGGTATTTTTCACCGAACTCTTGCTCTGCCATATATTGCATAAAGGTATCCAGACCTTCATCCATCCAACCCCATTGGCGCTCATCGGAGTTAACGATCATGGGAAAGAAATTATGCCCCACCTCGTGAATGATGACACTGATCATTCCATACTTCACACGGTCGGAATAGGTGCCATCGGGATTGGGTCTTCCATAATTCCAGCAAATCATCGGATATTCCATCCCCTGGTTTTTGGCATGTACCGAAATTGCTTTCGGATAGGGATAATCAAAGGTGTGTGCCGAATACGACAATAAGGTATGCGCTACTGCTTTGGTGGAATACTCTTCCCAAAGTGGATTCCCCTCAGGCGGATATAGCGAAACCGCCATTACATCTTTGTTACCCACTTTCACGGCCTGCATGTCCCAGATGAATCTTCTTGACGTTGCAAAGGCATAATCACGAACGTTTTGTGCTTTGAACTTCCAGGTTTTCTTTTTGTCAGAGAATCCTTTGGAAGCTTCTTCTGCCTCTTTTTGACTTACAATGATTACCGGTTTGTCGTATGATTTCTTTGCCTTGTCGTAACGCTTTATCATCTCTTTCGAGAAGACTTCCTTTCTATTCTGAAGCGTTCCGGTCGCATCTAAAACATGATCGGCAGGTACAGTGATGTTCACCTCATAATCGCCAAAAGTAAGGGCGAATTCCCCATTGCCCCAGAACTGATGGTTTTGCCATCCTTCAACATCGTTATACACCGCCATACGAGGAAAGAATTGTGCAATTACATACCCTCGGTTACCATCGGCAAATTCTTCGTACCCCGAACGGGCACGATCAACGGTATGATCTGGGATATTATAATTCCATTTAATGGAAAACGAAACCTGCTCCTTACTCTTTAAAGGCTTTGGCAAATCGATACGCATCATCGTAAAATTAATAGTATATGGCAACGACTTGCCGGAGGCATCCTTTACATGTTCAACAATGAAACCCCCATCGAATGGTTCTCCCATATATTTTCCTGCAAAAGATCCTGTTGGTTCGGCCAACGGAACCCCTTGCCCATTTTTGAGTCTGGCTTTTGAGTCTTTTGTGCGAACGTTTTGATCCAACTGCACCCACAGGTATTCCAGATTATCGGGAGAATTATTGATATAGGTAATCGTCTCTTCACCATATAAGCGATGATTTTTATCATCAAGTTCTATGTTCATTACATAGTTCGCCTGTTGCTGATAATAATCGGGACCGGGTGCCCCGGAAGCCGATCGATAGGTATTCGGAGTTGAAAATTCTTCGTAAAGTTGTTTGAAACTACTTTGATTGGTATGCCCTGGTTCCTTTTCTGCGGGTTTCTCTTCTTGGGCCATCGCCAATGTTCCAAAAAGGAACATTAACGACATAATGTAATACTTGAATTTAGTCATCTTTTGAGATATTATTTAAGCCGGTAAAATATAATTTTTTAAGGATTTGTTAATGCGATGTTACAAGTTTAACATTCCTTTATTATTCTCCTTCATTAGCACGAAACTCTTTTTCGCGCCATTGATTTTAAAATGTACCACATTTTGTTGTTCATCGAACAAATCGGTCAACACTTCGTTCGTTATTTCAATGCTCGTTACTTTCGACAAATCAATCCCTGGAATTTCCAAATAACAGATCATTACATCATTGTCATATTTTTTGGCCAAAAATGTAAAGGGCCGGTTTTCTCCATTTACCTGAAGGGTAAACTTCGCACGTAGATACTTTTCTATATAGGCTTCTGCCGATTTTGATTCCTCTATCGTGGCCAAATTTCCCCGAATTTCATAGCGCTCCCATAGCAACGCATCCATATCGTCTATAAAAATTCGGGTGGTTATCTGAAGTGCTTTATCTTTCTCGGAATATCCAACATTGGTAACACTTACATAGAACTTATGTGCCGCTGTAAAGGCGGTAAGTGGTAACAATAAAAGGATAAATGCTTTTTTTAGGATTGTCATGGTGGTAAAAATAATCAAATCATATGCCAGAGATGATTTTGGAAAACTGTTTTGAAATATGTGACCTTAAAAAAATAATCGGCACATTTCAAAACAGTCTCTTACTCCAGTTCATAATTTCTGCGATAGGCAACACTACGTTTCTTCATATGTTCCCATATCTTCAAACGGTCTTTGGTTTTGACCGCTGCTTGAAACTTTGAATCGACCTCACAGAAATACATAAAATCATCAATCTTTTCCTCAGGAATTTTTAAATCGGTCACAATTACGGAATCAGGATAAAAAGCCCGAACCCGCTGGGTTCGTTCGTACTTTTTTTCAACACCCACCAACCGTTTTAAACGTTTGGTACGTCCAGAAATCGCATTAAAAATAAAATCAACACTTCTAGGGTCGGTCGCAGTCATGAGCATCCGTTCCGATTGTGTCGGCATCTTCGCATAGGCATTGGGCAATCCCAAAGTACTGGCCGTCACAACTGCATCTGTTTGTAAGCGATCCGCATCGCGGGTCATATCACCTGTTAGATTATACGGCATTACCACCACTTCGTCGAGTTCATTCACTGCTTCTTCCAATGGCACTAAAAGAAATTTGCTTTCCAACATCGACAGCGTCACCACCAACTCTTTCTTTTTATACTGAATCGCAGAAAAAACAATGGTATCGTTCAATTTGGCGGTAATCGAAAAAAAACCGTCTATATCGGTAATTGCCGCCTTATTTTCGGTGATATTCAACACATGTGTCGCAGCAACATCGCCATCGGCACTGTACACCCTACCCTCAAGTTTTTTGGGAAGTAACCCTTGGGCACAAAGCGCGTGCCCGATTAATAATAAACATATCAGAAAACTACTCTTCTGCATTCAATTCTGCTAGGTATGTTTTACTATGGGTAACCAAAAAATCGATCAGTTGAAACTCATTGTCCTTTTTCAATAAGGACTGGGCCGGTGCCTTGGTATCTACATACAATAAAAAACTATCGATTTTGTCCTGGGGAAGTTTCAAATCGACCACAAAAAATTCATCATCGTACACCTGTCGAAGCACGTTGCTGAGCTTTAATGGTTCTTTTTCCTCGGTCTTTTTCTTGGAGGCGGCTTTCACTATAGCTTTGAAAATATTCACAAAATTGAGACCATCTACCATACCCCTTTCGGCCTGGGATCGGGCAATATTTTCTACTTTGGAGGAACGATCTATTTCATATTCGTATTTTTTAAAGCGACTAAACCGATCGTTCGTAACCTCCAAAAACTTTTCTTGGTCTTCAGGAGTAACGACCACCTCGTCTAACTCGGTAACCTTTTCGTTTACTTCGACCACCAATCGATTGGCCTTCAATATTTCCTCCGTAATTTTGATTACGGTCAACTGATAGTTAACAGCCGTAAAAGCGAGTTCATCATCCAATTTCACCTTAATAGCAAAACGACCGTTTTCATCTGTTATGGTTGCATTCTCCGTAGTTATATTGATTACATTCTCATTAGGAACGTTTACATCGCGATAAATGACCTGACCTCGTAGGAGAACCCGATCTTCCTGGGCGAAAAACGTATGGATACTAAAAAAAGTGAGCAATGCCACTAGGGTAAATCGAATGCTAGTTGTTTTCATCTATAATTATTTGTCTGCTGTGAGCTAACAGCAACGAAGCTCATCGGACTGTAAAGTAAGGAAAGAACAATCAAAATGAGTCCGTTTTATCCTGATAAAGAAAGTATAACTTAGGGGGATAAAAAAACCGTCACCTCTAAACTTTTGTTAATTTGTTCTGGAGTGAAATGGGGTTTGACCAAAAATCGTGCTTTTCAAAGATGGCGACAGTTTTGTTCCCGAGGGCATCTTGTACCGTTGAACGAAGATTGTTCGCCCTTTAACCGGATGCATATTCAATTTAACCGATAATCCTAGGTAAGTAATGAGATAATTCTATTTTTGTTAGCTCCCCTAGAGCAAACTACTTGAAGGCAAGTCTGTGAAGTATTATAAGAAATAACCTTTCGATTTCGTAGCTTGGCCTTTGGTATTTAAATCTCGATTATCGAGTAAAAAATGAAACTAATTCTTGGTTTATGAGAGCACTGAGACTGTTCATTGTTTTGGGTATGCTTTGTGGTTTGGGCCATGCGCAGGTAAAAATAGGGGATAACCCGCAAACAATCGATCCTGCAGCTGTGCTTGAGCTGGAGAGTACGACAGCGGCCCTGATCATTACCCGGGTGACCACCCAACAAATGGAGGCCATTCTTCCAGATCAGGGTGCATTGGTCTACAATATTGAAACACAATGTGTACACTATTACGATGGTGCCCAATGGGTGAATTTATGTGAGGGCGCAAGCATTGATCTAACCGCCGATCCCATTGTTAACCCCATCAGTACCATTGTGCTGACTCAAACCGCCGACGGTAACAATATTGAAGTAGCTCCTAATAGCATACGTTCGGAACAAATTATCGATGGAGGTATTTTTGGCAATGACATTAACGACAATTCCATAGGTGCCAATAAATTGGCCCGAAACTCCGTGGGAAAGATTGCCATGAGTGAAAATGCCGTTGGCCCATTTGCCATTGATCGTGATAGCCTTCCGTTGAGCTTCTTCATAAATGATGTGCCTTTCTTGACTACAGGTGACATCCCAAATGCGGTGAGCGGTGATGCGGATAATGTACTTGTAGTCGGAAGTGACAATGGAGCTTTTTACAATGATCAACCGCTTGTAGACGCCATAGCGGTCAATACCACAGCCATTGCCAATGATTTGGACGGAAACCCGGAGAACGAACTTCAGAACCTATCGCTGAACGGGAATCTTTTGACTTTATCGGATCCTGTAAACGGGGACGACGTTATTGATTTGGCAGGTTTTACCATAGGTGATAACGACCCCAACGACGATATCGTTACCCGATTCGAGGTGGTCGGCCCCAATTTGGTATTGACCGAGGGCACTACGGACTTTCCCGTTCCATTGACCGATTTGGGAGCCGGTAGCGGCAGTACCGAAGTGGTAGACGGTACTACCCTCACGGGGGTAGGGACTGCAACCAATCCTTTCAAAATTGAACCTTCACCTACTGCTGGACAGTTTTTGTCCACGGATGCGACCGGCAATGTAGTTTGGAACGATTTGCCAACAGGCTCGGGCGGTACGGTCAATACGGACGGAACCACCATAACGGGCGATGGAGATGGGACACCCTTATCCGTGATAGATGGGGGAATAAGCCCTATTAAAATTGAACCTTCGGCCACTGCAAACCAGTTTTTGACGACAAATGCTATTGGCGATGTGGAATGGGTTACCGTAACGCCCGGAAGCGGCTCTACCGAAGTGGTAGACGGCACTACCCTCACGGGGG
>CANLQD010000013.1 GCA_947493175.1 uncultured Flavobacteriaceae bacterium
CTTCCGGTTCCCCCGGTCGCGGCGGTATACCACAATAGGTTGGACCCGGTGGCCGTAAGCTGTGCGGCGGTATCGCCCTCACAATAGACAACAGGGGTGGTGACTCCTGGAGCTAGGGGTAATGCGTTCTGTGTAAGTACCACTTCGTTTCTGGTAGCACTGGTACAACCGCTTATGGTCGCCCTTGCCTCAGCAAAAAAGCTATTGGGTCCGTCGCTGAGCATTCCAACAGTGGGTTGAAAAGTTAATGTCCCCGTTGCCAGAGCGGTACCTCCCGTTGCTGTGCTATACCAATCTACGGTTTCACCTGCATTAACGGTTACCGAAAGGGTTGGTACCGTATCGCCAATGCAATATGAAAGATCACCACTATCGTCTACAGGTTGATTAATGGTCGGGCAGCTACAATTAGGGGCGGTGATGCTCAAGGTGTTGTTACAGGAAGTAGCGGTGTCGGTAACGGTAAGAACAATATCGTTTCCTGAGGTTATTCCTGAGATAGTCCAATTGTTTCCACCATTATCGGTAACGGTACCTTCGGTACTGGTCACTGTTCCGGTACTTACATTTACCGATAACGAATAGGTTAGTAGGTTTGCGGCACAAGTTGGGGCACTATCAATACTAATACTGGGTAGTGGGTTGACAGTGACCACAATTTCGGATCGTGCTCCTTCACATGTACCTACCGTTTGACTTACATAGTAAGAGGTACTTCCCACAGTTGTGGTACTCGGGGTGGGTGCGGTGGCACTCCCGGTTCCCCCGGTCGCGACGGTATACCATAATAGGTTGGACCCGGTAGCCGTAAGCTGTGCAGCGGTATCGCCTTCACAGTATACAACGGGAGATATTACTGTCGGTGCGCTAGGAATGGCATTGACGGTCACTACGATTTCGGCCCTTGGTCCCTCGCATCCGTTGCCGTTGGTCTGGCTTACAAAATAAGAGGTGTTTCCGGCGGTCGCGGTACTCGGTGTTGGCGCAGTAACATTGCCAGTGCCGCCAGTAGCTGTAGTGTACCATAGAAGATTTGTTCCTGTAGCGGTCAGTGGTACGGCAGTACCCCCTTCACAGTATTGAACCGGTGAGGTAACCACCGGAGCGGAAGGCAATGCGTTTACGGTTACTACGATTTCTGCCCTTGGACCCTCACAACCGTTGCCATTGGTCTGGCTCACAAAATAGGAGGTACTCCCGACACTTGCTGTATTTGGGGTGGGTGCAGTAGCACTGCCTGTTCCTCCCGTTGCGACTGTATACCACAACAAATTGGTACCCGTTGCGGTCAAGGCCGTTGCCGTATCATTTTGACAATAGACTTCAGGGGATGTAACACCAGGGGCATTTGGTAATAGGTTGACGGTAATAGTGATTGTATCCGTATCGGTACAGCCATTGGTGTCAGAACCGGTTACGATATAGGTAGTGGTGCCAGTAGGTGTAAAAGGCACCCCGTCGGTAACTCCGTTATCCCAAGAATAAGAATTGGCCCCAGACCCTGTCAATGTAACGCTTTCCCCTTCACAAATAACGGTTGCACTAGCATTGGCTACAACGGATACACTGCTCTCAACAGTTACGTTAAAACTATAGGTGCCGGTATTTCCGCTTGCATCGGTAGTTTCAAAAGTGTTGGTCGTGGTACCTAACGGGAAGGTTCCTCCGGAAGCAATACCTGCGGTCTGGGTTACCGTAAGCGTGGCAGCAGCGCAGCCGTTTGCCGGGTCGGAAATTTGAACACCAGGAATGGTCAAGTTGTCCATACGCACCCTCTTGTTGGTATTGACTTTGGTATCGCTATCAAACTCAAAGCGCACCCGATAGTTGCCTGTTTGGGTAATGGGTATCGTAGCTGTATAAACATCCAAATCGGTATAATTGAATGTGTAAATAGGCGTGATGTTCAATGATTCGTCTTCCAAGGAGACGGTCATCGTATTTACTCCAGATGGCGAAGCTTGTAATGCATGGATAAAACTAATTTCTCCCGTGCCATTGAAATAGGCCAATGGACTCACCAATCCTCTTGTGAATGCCGGTTCTATTTCGGCCGTTCTGAAACTGGTACTTCCGGCAAGTGGACTGCTTGTAGAGACGGCACTTCCAAAAAAGACGTAGCACTGTGCTATTAAATCGTTTCTGCTGGGCACCTCAAAATCGGTGGTTATTGGGTAGATACCGGTATTCAATGAACAGTTGTCCGTTGCCGTTGGCATGGGATAGTTTACAATGGCCGTACACCCGGCATTATTGGCCGGTACGGTCATATCCGTTGGCCCTGTTATGACCGGATCTTCGTTTTCCGTAACGACCACATCAAAGCTACAGGTAGTAGAATTTCCTGCCAAATCGGTTGCCGTGTATGTTACGGTGGTTGTGCCCGGAAGAAATTCATCTCCCGGATTGTATCCGTTGGAAGTTACGGTCACCGAGCCACAATTATCGGTAGCGGTAGGTGGTGTCCACGTTACTGTTGCACTACAACTACCCACCGTACTCGTTGCGTTAAGAGGTCCAACGGGGCAATTGTTAAGAACAGGAGGTATAGCGTCTTCTACAGTTAACACCGCCTCTCCCGACGTGGCCTCACTACAGGAAGCTGCTGCACTAGAGGCAACCATGCGATAACGGTTTCCGTTCATGGCAGTGGTGGTTCCTGTAATGGTCAGGGTTCCGGTCTGGGTTCCACTATAAGGGGCCGTTTCGCTCAAGTCGTCCCAGGTAGACCCATTGAACAATTGCCATCTCATACTGTTGGCATTGCTGGCCGAAGCTGTAAAGCTTACGGCAGTACCTGGACAAGTGGTCTGTCCTGTCGGGTCGCTGTCAATGGTGGGGGGTGTATTAACGTTTACGATCAATTGGGATCGATTGCTTTCACAGCTAGTGCTTCCCGATACAGCGGATTGGCTTACCCAATAATTTTGTGTTCCGGCGGTAGCGGTGCTTGGTCTGGTGTTGCCCGGAAGTATGTTCCCCCCGGTAGGTGCATCGTACCAAGTGAGATTGGTTCCGGTCGCGCTTGCGTCCAAGGTTGCGGCTGTATCCCCAATGCAGTATTCCAAGGGGCTGGCAACACCAGGGGCGGAAGGTAAATTGTAAACGCTTACCTGTATTTGGGCCCTATTGCTTACACATCCGGTACTTCCGTCTACTTGTTGTACGTAATAGTCGGTTGTTCCTGCCGTGCTGGTGTCGGGTGTAGGGGCTCCGGGGAGCATAGCTCCACCTGTAGGTAGGGTATACCACTCCAAGGAATTTCCGGGATCTTCAGTTGCTGACAGTGGTACTGCTGTATCACCGATACAATATTCTACCGGGGATACTACAGTAGGAGGATTGGGACGTGGATTTTCAATAAGCCGTATTTCGGTTCGAGCTGCACTAGTACATCCGGTTGACGGATTTCGTGTTTCCGCATAGTAACTACCTGGCCCAGGTGGGGTATAGGTATTACTATTGCCCAGAAGTAGGTTACCGCCGGTAGGTTGGTCATACCAATCAATTTCCTCGGTAGGATCTGTACTTGCAGTAAGCGCGGGTATGGTAGCTCCTTCACAATATTCTACATCGGAACCGGAAGGAGGGGTTAAATTATTGTTTACCGTTACGTTAAAAGAGTTAAATGCAATATTACCTACGGCATCCCTGGTGAAGTATTCCAAAGTAGTGGTTCCAACAGGAAATTCGCGTCCACTACGATAGGGTTGGCCACTTATCTGGGATACTACTCTGAACTTCGCTGTACAACGACCTGAGTCCGCTTCGTCGGCTACTACAAAACCAGGAACGTATATATTATCCAAATAGGCAATATCGCGACGGTTTTGATCACTTGTGAACTCGAAAAGAACGTAAAAATTACCGGTTTGCGTAATGGGAATGTACTCCGTATATAAATTTTCATCTGTATAACGTTTGGAAAATAGTTGTGTTGTCGTACCTCCTGTGTCTACTAAGGAAACCGTGATTCGTGTATCTCTCGTTGAAATGTTGCCGATACCTACCTCTAAAAGATGGTCAAAGTATATTTCTCCGGTACCATTGAAACGGGTAAGCGGCATTAACAGCGAACGAGTGTCGAAGTCGACGATTTCATCTGTTTGCAATTCTGAACTACCATCTATTATTCCACTAGCGCCTATAAACGTACCATCAAATACATAACAAAGCTGCGAGAAATCTTCCCCACTATCGAAATTTTCTTCAAGAGGAGACTCCCCGGTACCGGCAGGACAGTTGTCCGAGGAACCGGGATACGGGAAAGTTACTACCGCCCCACAACTTCCAGGATCTGCATCTACGACAATGTCGGCCGGCACCGTTATCACTGGGGGTTGGTCATCGATCACGGTGACGTTGAAAGTACAAAACGCAGTATCCCCGTTACTGTCGGTTGCTCGATATACAACACGATGTGTTCCTGGAAAAAAAGCATCGCCGGGCGAATAGTTGCTGGCGGTGGTTACCGTACCGACACCTCCCGAAACGGTAGGGGGTGTCCAAGTTACTGCAGCGGTACAATTCCCAGGGTTTGCGGTAATACCGGTAATATCAGAAGGACAGTTGGCAAAAGTAGGAGGTGGTAAATAGCCTACTACCGATTCTGTCTTGAAGGGAGTTCCTTCAGCAAGACTTGCTCCTGTTTCTTTTTTAGGGATACTAAAACTGGTCAGAAGTCCAAACAATAGTATAGCTATGGCAAGATTTCGTAGGTTCAACATGGGTTTAGACTTGGTCGGTTCATCTTTAATCCCGCATTTTTGGGCCTTAACGGGTGAAGAGACATATAATTTAACAGTAGTAACGTAAATTTTAACGTTTGCAATGCCCGTTGCGGTCTTTTTGTTGTGAGGAGAAGAGAAAGATGTGGTGAACGGTGATATTTTGTATGCTTCTAGGCGTTTCGGACAATTTTATGGGAAAATGTAGGAATTAGTGAAAAAAAAGGGTTTTTTAGTAGCGAAAACAAATAAAATACTTTTTAGTATATTTTGATAATGTCAATTTCACCCACAAAAAAACCCTTGGTTTTTACCAAGGGTTTGCAAAATATCTGAAAGGATTACCTACTCTTTCTTTTCCTCTAGTTTATCATCTTCCTTAGAAGCATCTTTGAATTCTTTGATGCCACTTCCGAGACCACGCATGAGCTCTGGAATTTTTTTTCCTCCAAAAAGAAGTAGCACTACGACCACTACCAAAATTATTTGTGGGGCACCGATTGCTAAAAATGTATGTAAGGTTATCATAACGTCTTAATTATTGAATTTCAAAGATACTAAAAAAGTTCATAGCTCGCTGTTAATAGTAACGTGGCTTTGGTATTTTAATTGCCCAAATCCTTAAACGTTCGTTTTACGTAAATGATGGGAAGGCTCGGTTGTATGTCCCATAATTTTTAGCTGGTGCCCGTTATAATTCAATTCTAAGTTTATCTTTGTGAAGCTATGGCCAAAAAAGTCAAGAAGAGAGGAGAAATAAAACGAAAACTTTTACACAAGTATCGTTTGGTAATTCTCAACGAGAGTACTTTTGAAGAAAAGATTTCCTTTAAACTAAGTCGACTCAATGTTTTTGTGACCGGCTCTCTTTTTATCATAGGGCTTATAGGCCTTACCACCTTGCTTATAGCATTTACACCGCTTCGGGAGTACATTCCGGGTTATTCTTCTACAAGGCTGAAAAAACAGGCAACGGAACTTACCTATAAAACGGATTCCCTGGTACGCACCTTAAACTATACCAATAGGTATCTTGATAATGTTCGTATGGTTCTTCGCGGCGATATCGAGAACAGCGAGGTAAACCGAGATTCGTTGTTCGAGCGATTTAAGTTAGACCCGTCTTCCGTAAACCTAACTCCTATAAGGGAAGACTCCCTTTTGCGGGCCGAAGTGGCTTTGGAGGATAAATACAATTTATTCGAACGAAACATCAGTAGTACTACAATGGTGTTTTTTCCACCGCTGAGCGGTACCATATCGCAAGGATATGACGCACAAAAAAAACATTATGCAGTAGATGTGGTGGCTCCGAGGGAGACGCCTATCAAAGCGGTAGCCGACGGTACCGTTATTTTTGCCGAATGGACGGCCGATACCGGGCATGTGATCATCATTGAACATCAAGAAGGGTTGCTTAGCGTTTACAAGCACAACGGATCCTTAAATAAGCGTCAAGGGGATATGGTCAACTCTGGGGAAGTTATAGCCTCTGTTGGTAATACAGGGGAATATACCACTGGACCACATTTGCACTTTGAACTATGGAACAATGGTTCACCAGTGAACCCTACCGACTATATCGATTTTAAATAAAAAAAATGTCCCTTAAATCGTTTGCAGCCAAGCTTTTTGCCAAGAACATCGCAAAAAAAACTGCCAAATGGGTCAATGATCCAATTGACACCCAGAATCGGGTCTTTTCAGAACTCATCCAAACTGCGGAAAAAACAAGGTTTGGTAAAGATCATACCTTCGACAACATACATACACATGCCGATTTTGTGGCCAAAGTTCCTGTTCGGGACTATGAACAATTGAAACCCTATATAGAACAGGTGGTTGAAGGTAACGACAATATCCTTTGGCCAGGCAAACCCATTTACTTTGCCAAAACGTCGGGCACTACTTCGGGGGCGAAATACATTCCCATTACCGAAGGTTCTATCAAGCACCAAGTAGAAGCTTCCCGAAACGCTATTCTTAACTATATTCATGAAACCGGGAATTCAAGTTTTGTAGATGGCAAGATGATTTTTTTACAAGGAAGCCCCGAATTGACCGAAAAAAATGGTGTAAAATTGGGAAGGCTCTCCGGTATATCGGCTCATTACGTGCCAAATTACCTTCAAAAAAACCGACTTCCCAGTTGGGAAACCAATTGCATTGAAGACTGGGAAACTAAAGTAGATGCCATTGTAGCCGAAACGGTAGATCAGAATATGACCGTTATTGCGGGTATCCCTTCGTGGGTACAAATGTATTTTGAAAAGCTAAATGCCTCATCCAATAAGAAAGTGGGCGCACTATTTCCAAACTTTCAATTGTTTATTTATGGCGGAGTCAATTACGAACCCTACCGTGCTAAATTTGAGGACTTAATAGGACGAAAGGTAGACAGCATAGAGCTTTTCCCTGCCAGTGAAGGTTTTTTTGCCTATCAAGACTCTCAGAAAGAGAAAGGGATGCTGTTGTTGCTAAACGCAGGAATCTTTTATGAGTTTATAGAAGCTGATTCGTTTTTCGATGAACATCCGAAACGGATTACGATAAAAGATGTAAAGCTTCATGTAAACTATGTGATGATCATTTCTACCAACGCTGGGCTATGGGCTTATAATCTTGGCGATACCGTTCAGTTTATTTCTTTGAAACCTTTTAAAATTATCGTTTCCGGGCGTATTAAGCACTTTATTTCCGCCTTTGGGGAGCATGTGATTGCAAAGGAGGTAGAAGAAGCCATACAGCGAGCCATTGCGGCAACCGATGCCCAAGTGAACGAGTTTACCGTTGCACCTCAGATTACACCTGAAACCGCCGAACTGCCCTATCATGAATGGTTGATAGAGTTTCAAAAAGAACCCTCCGATATACAGAAGTTCGTAACGGTTTTAGATAGTTCGTTGCAAGAACAGAATAGCTACTATTTCGATTTGATTTCCGGGGCCATTTTACAACCGCTAAAGATTACCCGGATTCAAAAAGGAGGTTTCTTAAAATACATGAAATCGGTCGGAAGATTGGGTGGCCAAAACAAAGTACAGCGCCTCTCTAACGACCGTAAGGTGGCCGATGTATTGGCGAATTACAAGCAGCAATCGTCACAGGGCCTATCGAGCAGGTAAAATCCTTATTTTGAGGTGCCTGTGGGTAATGGGTCGAACACCCATTTATCTGCATACATACCGTAAACAAGCCCAATTTCATTTTCTAGGACGTACTTTTCATCCTTTCCGGGGTCAAAGTTTACATTGTAGACATAGACTTTGATATTATTTGCCCGAAGTTGTAACAACAAATCGGTTTCTTTTTGGATGATTCTTCTGGAGAGTGCTACGTGCTTCACTTTATTAACGGCCAAATACCCTAACTTGTCGCCTTTGATCTTCATTAATGGATCCTGCGAAATCATGGCATTTACCTGATTTTGTGAAGCTTCCTCAACGGCCATTAGGCTAAAAAGCTCCATGACCAACCTACTTTTATCCACAAACGCGTTTGCAAAAGCAATGGGGTCGTTCACTTTGTCAGTAAACAAAATGGCATCCGGATGCGCTGCAAACCATTTATTGATGCCGTTCATATCCAAGGTGGTATAGGTTCCATAGATCTTGTGTTTTTTAAATTCCGAATGGCTTACCGGAAGTTCACCTTTGTAATCGGTAAATCGGGCCCACATCTTCCAGTCATGAGCCGCAACGAGTTGTCCGTCCGAAGTTTCTAAAATATCCAATTCAAAAAGCCGAAAGCCTCTTTTATAATTTTGGTTCAGCGCTTCTAAGGAATTGGTCGATTTGATGCCGTCTACCTCTCCACCGGCATGAGCGATATAGCGATCAATGCTGGGCTCGAACTTGTATCGTATTTTTGGAAAGTATTCGGTTGCATCCGTTAGCGGTTCGGGGAGCCTTAGCGTTTCGTTCAAAGAGAGGTCATTCATTTTTTCCACAATATTCCCGGAGAAATTATGCATTATATAAGCTTGTCTATTTTTGAGTGCTCCCAGAACAGGGAACCCCATCTTTGTTAAGGTTTCCGAAAATGGTGACAAGCTACCCGCCGCAGAATCATGAGCGAGGATACTGAAAATGGAATTGTTTTTTTGTATTTTGAGTAGGATCGCTACGAATTCTTTAGCCTCTTTTTCGCTACCATAGGTATCGAAGGTCTTGAACTCAAAGTCGACCGGGGATTTGAAATGAACTACCGTTAATCCCCTATCTGTAAATTCTTCGGTGCCGTTGAATAAAAAACTGCTTTTCTTTTGGGCGTTAAAGCCGTAACTGTTGAGAACAATATGGCTTTTTGAATTCCAAATAATTTCCGAAGGCATCGATATAGCCGCTGAAAGACCTTTTAGGGGAAGGATACCATAACAGGCATAGAAAAGTATCGAAATCAACAACGTATTCATTTGTGAGTTCGTTTTATGCTTCATCGGTCTATTATTATCAAATACAGAGTGAAAAATGCTTCAGTATAGGTTGATACTTGAACGTCGCATAATATATATTATTGCCATATTTTTCAACTATCCAATAGCGCTTAACATCTCAGGATAAGAAAGCAAATTGTGAAAACTCTCTACAAAGCTCTTGTGAGGTACCGGCCGCTTAAAATAAGTATTGACAATTTAGGATAAAATCCGCATTATTTACTTGGTTTTGCACAAAGAAAGCATTAAATATCTTACATTTTCACATAAGTTTTTTATATTGTGCCCTGAATAACCATTTAGATAACAACTTCAACCTTTTACTATTTTCCGATAAAATTCGATGTTTTTTACGTTCTCGTTAAAAGTACGCCAAAAAGTATTGTGTACGTTTGCTACTTAGTTTTTCGAGCTATAAAAAAATTGCATAGACATAATATTAAATAATTTAAAAATGAAAACATTTTCAATTTGTGCTTTTTTGATGCTGGCCACGACCATGATTACAGCGCAGGTAATCGACCAAACCAACAAAAATATAACAGGGTTTAATAGAATACAGACAAGCAGCGGGGGTTGGATGGATATACAGCTGATAGGTAGTGGCAGCTCCTTTAAAATCCATGACAAAACCACAGGGAACAATTGGGTAAAATGGTCGGCTGGGAATTCATTTACCGAGTTCTTAAAAGATGTGGAGATAAACGCGAATAATCCGGTTTTGTTGCTTAGGCATGCCAGCAACGCAAATAACGTAAATGGAGATATAGACTTTCGAACACCTAATTCAGTGGTATATGGGAAAATTCGTTTCACTAGGGAAGAAAGCCCAAATGCCTCCTTAAAGTTTTTCACACGCAATAGCACTGGAGAAAATGAAGTACTGAAGTTAACCGCCCAAGGCGATATGGAACTCAAGGCGAAGAACCCCACTTTTTTATTACAAAATACATTAGGGGATGATAATACTCAGGCAGATATCGATTTTAGAACGGCTAATTCGGGTGTTTACGGTCGAATTAGGTTTGTAAGGGAAGATAGCCCGAATTCCCGGATTGCTTTCTATACCAGAAATAGTGCTGGTGAGAACGAAGTAATGCGAATCAAGTCAAATGGTAGTGTAGGCATCGGTACGTTTGAAACCGGTTCGCACGAATTGGCTGTAAATGGTTCAATAGGTGCAAGGGAAATCACGGTCGAAGCCGGTACTTGGTCAGATTTTGTTTTCTACGATGACTATCAGCTGCCTACTCTTGAGGAAGTAGAAAACCACATCTTAGAAAAAGGGTATCTTAAAGATATACCCAGTGCCAAAGAGGTAGAGGAAAACGGCATCAAATTGGGAGAAATGAATGCCAAACTACTCCAAAAAATCGAGGAATTGACACTTTACACGATTCAACAAGAAAAAAAGCTAAAACAACAGGCCGAAGAGATAGAGAAGTTACGTATGCTGTCCGAAAGGTTTCTCGAGCTAGAGGAACTGGTAAAGGGGAACAGGAATTAAATATTATTTGTGCCTATTGTGCCATTTATAAAAGTTGAATTAAACTATACCACTTATGTTATTAAGTATGAGAACAATGACTGCTTACAGCATTCTTTTATTATTTGGTCTCGGGGTCGCTTTTTCTCAAACAGTTGATGTTTCTTATTTGACACCTCAACTGGGCACCACTAGCTCATACAAATTTTTACGCTTAGGAAACTCCTCCACGTATTTCGGAGGTTTAATGCATAATATTTCAAGCGCGTCTTTTGGAGATGGTAATGACTTCTCCATTTTTACCTACAGCAATAGAGACATTACTTTTAATACCGGAACCGGGAATTTTATTGTTTTTCCGGTAAATGGAGGAAACGCTGGTATTGGAACCGTAAACCCTACGGCGAAATTACATGTAAACGGCAGTATCAAGGGCAGGGATTTTATAACAGTTGACAAGGGAGGTGCCTATAGAATTGCATTAAATGGACAAACGGATGGATACATAACCGGAAGAAACGATAGTTCTGAAAATAAATTTTATATATCATCCAATGGCTCTTCATGGTTCACCGGAGGTAACGTAGGTATAGGGACTACAAGCCCTGGAGCTGTTTTGGAAGTGAACAAGTCTATCAACGAAGTTTGGACCACAAGAATTAGAAACGGAGGGGGTAATTCGCTGGGCTTATTGATTCAGAACGGTTATGGCGATTCCCAATCTTCAAACAGTGCTACCATTCTTCAGTTAGAAGATGCTAATAATAATTTGAGAATGAAAGTTCAAAGCAACGGGAAGGTCGGTATCGGGACTGCTGACATTCCAAATGGTTACAAGCTTGCGGTGGCAGGAAAAATCATTGCCGAAGAAATTGATGTACAACTAGAAAGCCAATGGCCTGACTACGTTTTCTATAAAAACTACCAGTTGCCTACGCTTAAAGAAGTAGAAAACCACATCTTAGAAAAAGGGTATCTTAAAGATATACCCAGTGCCAAAGAGGTAGAGGAAAACGGCATCAAATTGGGAGAAATGAATGCCAAGCTACTCCAAAAAATTGAAGAATTGATGCTATATACCATTCAGCAGCAGAAGGAGTTGAATCTATTAAAAAGTCAACTAAAGGAAGTTAAGCGTGAACTGGACTAGTACCAAATTGATTGTTTTCTGTTCTTTTTTAGCATTAATGTATTTGCCAAGCGAATGCCATGGTCAAATTGAGAAACGAAAGCAAATACAGGAATACCAAATTTATTCAAGAAACGATGCCTCAGCACCTCTACCAGAGGATAAGATACATGGTAATTTGATAATTCAGGGAGATACTATTTACGAACTTTTCCAAAATTCAAAATTAATCGAAACAGGTCCTATTGTAATTACGGAAGAGGATGATTTGGATTTAAAGGTAACTGTTCACAAAGTGGTGTTTAAATATCAGGGTAATAAAAATAGGCTAGTCAATAAATACATTCCCGACAGCAGTTTGGTTTATGGGTATAGGACAAACGATGTTTTATTTGTTGATAAAAATCATCAGCCAAATACTGCCTACAGATTAAAAAAGAAGGATAAATGAAGCATATTTTACTTGGATCATTATTACTATTATTAAGTGTTTCTGCCTTTGGTCAACAACCTCCAGACTTAAGAATTAAACCTTGCGGTTATGACGACATTAGGGAGGAGGCAAATAACCTTTTCGCAGAGGAACTAGCTTCTGCGAATAAAGAATTCGAAATTTTCCAAAAGTCTTCTAAAGGCCAGGCTTTAAAGGATAATTCAAATATCGTAACTATTCCTGTAGTTTTTCACATTGTACACAATGGAGAACCGATTGGTTCGGGGCCTAATTTTTCCGAGGCACAGTTGGAACAAGCAGTTGATTTTCTGAATTATCATTACCAACAGTTGACCCCTAATAAAGTGACGGATGGTTTTAGTAGTAGCACCCCCGATACAAGATTTCGATTTTGTTTGGCGAAAACCACTCCTTTTGGTACAAATGAGCCTGCAATTACTAGGAGCTTCGGGTCAGACTATTATACGCACGATAGTGATAATCCCTCTCAACAAGACTTCCTTATTAAACGGTGGCGTTGGGACCCTACTGTTTATCTAAACATTTACATTACCGACTTAAGAGTTGCTGGTTACACCGATTCCCTATACGGAATAGGTGGATACAGTTCTTTTCCAGAAGCTGGAACTATAAATCAAGGAATTACCCCGGAGGAAAACAATAATATTAGCGGATTAATTGATGGTGTGGTGATGAATTATCGTTATTTGGAGTTCGATCCTGATTATGTAGGGCCAAATTTAGAAGTCGCTTTTGTTCACGAGGTGGGTCATTGGCTGGGCCTATTCCACAATTTCAACAGTTTTGAATGCCAATTTTATAACACTGGGAGGGTTCCTGAATGTGATGAATATGGAGATTTAATTTGTGATACTCCTATCTTAGAAATGGCAAGTAGGGATTTTGATTTTTTAGTGGTCGAATGGCCAAATCTTGTACCTAGCTGTCCTGGACCAATGGTATCTGCACAAAATCATATGGACTATTCCGAGAATACTACATTTTTTACTCCGGGACAGATTGAGAGAATGCACCAAATTACACAGTACTATAGGCCTACTATCTACAACGAAGAGTATAGAAATGAGGATTGTACAATAAAAATAGATTTGTTAGATGGCCCCAGTGGTGGTAGTGGTTATGGAAGCGGATCAGGAACATGGAATGGTTCGAACACAGACCCCTATGGATTTAAAATAAGGACAGATTACAATGGGAGCTTTGGAAATTCTGTTAGTAACGATGGAAATGTATTGATTGTTGGTGATAGAAACAATAAAAAGGCACATATTTTTAAAATCGAAGATAACTGTGGGGTTCAAGAAGACCAAACACTTAAATTTTCAGGTTCTTATCAGTTTGCTAATCACGTTTATACGAAAAATAACAAAGTATTTGTGAGCGTAGATAACGCTATAATATTTTTTGAAGAAACCTCATCAGATGATACCTCAAGAGGAGTTGGAAATTGGAGTGCTAAGCAGATTATTC
The DNA here is from genome assembly GCA_947493175.1 of uncultured Flavobacteriaceae bacterium. Classification (GTDB taxonomy): domain Bacteria; phylum Bacteroidota; class Bacteroidia; order Flavobacteriales; family Flavobacteriaceae; genus Pelagihabitans. The sequence continues at coordinate 13,723 of CANLQD010000013.1, forward strand.
CTAATCCAAATGGTAGTGATCCGAATTTTGGAGGGAGTATGTTATTAAGAAATGATGAACTTCTAGTTACATCCGAAAATAATTTAGTGTATTACAAGTATAATGGAAACTCTTTCGTTAAGCAATGGAGTTCCCATTCGTACGAAGACATTACATCCTATGATAATGACGGCCTTGCGTATAATGGTGATTTTATTATCTTGAAGGTTCGCGACACTTATTATAATACCTCCCGGTTTAGAATTTATTATAAAGATGAATCAGGAAACTTCCTAAACTATCAATTTAAGCATATTGATCAACTTACTTCTAGATTGGCTTTATCAGACAGTCCAGAAAACAAGCTTTATACAATTTCCATAAGCTTCGATGACCCGTATGACTATTTAATGAATGTTTGGGATTTGAATTCCTATGAGCCGGAGATTGATGAGTTGCCAAATCGAGAAATTTTCAATCTTCGAAATGATTACTGGTCTGATAAGGATTGGATTAGCAAAATATTGATAAGTAATAACTTGATGGTTTTGCCAAGAGGAGGTGATGGGGTGTCTTTTCACAATAGATATTTACCCGACCAAAATATAACAGTAAATGATGGAAACGTTAATGACAGATTTCTTAGACCTTTTCCCTATGAATCATCAGAATCTTTGGGCCTAACATCTTCTTTTGACGGAAACTTTTTGGTAATTGGTAATTTCTACGTTAACGAAATATACATTTACAACATTTCTAAAATGGTTTTTGAAGACGAGAATTATCAGTTCTGTACTCCCCCTACTGGGCACTACGTTAGTGGTCAAAATATAACTTTGGGGAATGGTACTTGTCAGTTTAGCATCGATTCTAAGAATACCTCAACAGTTTTTAAGGCAACAACGAGGGTTAAGATTAATCCAGGCACTAAAATTAAAGGTACAGTTAAATTTTTAGTTGGTGAAAACTGTAACCTTACTGGAGGTTTACTACTTGATGCTGAACCAAACACCACTACCTTAAAGGCAAAAATCAACAACGGGCTGATTGAGAAGGAAGTCTCATTGATGAAAAAGTTACACTATGATAATCTTGTAATTTCGCCTAACCCTTTTAAGGACGTTGTTGAAATTGTAGATTTGAATGACGCAATAAAATTAATTGAGATAAAAACCATTACTAATAGAAAAATTTTTGAATATGAGAACTCCTTAAATAAGTCGAAGTCAATAACGATAGATTTATCGCATTTGTCAAGTGGCGTATACATCGCACATTTCAAATTACAGGATGGTACAACTATTAGTAGAAAGCTAATAAAAGAATAGCTTGGCTGCTTTTGATTGAGCTCATACAAAGATGTGAGTGGTTAAAGAAAGGAGAAATTAAGACTCAATACCATAAACTATATTAATGAAAATTAAAATCCTATTTTTGCACGAAATGCAATAATGGGCAAAACAACCAATACCACCCGTGCACAGGAATCGACCAACGCTATAGAGCGTTTGTACATTACCATGCGACACCTCTTCAATCGTGGATTTTACAAACCGACCGGTGTTTCCGGGGAATCCCTCAAAAATGCGCTCTTACAGCTGCGCCCTGAAATCTATGGGAGTATCGCGGAAGAAAAATCGGAGTTAAGCGGACTTGTGTACGTACTAGAGCGTTTGCCCGAAGGTATTGAGCAATGTCGCTTCATTAACCTAACCTCGGATGAAGGGTATGGCAAATCGCACTTCAAACCGATTGTACCTCCCAAAAGAAGGCGCAACTGCTATCGTATCGATGCCGAACAGATGAACATTGAGATTACCCGGGGGCGTTCGGATATTTATGACATCCTGACCCACCTTACCTTTCTGTTCATTGAATCGCACAAGATTTGCAAACGGGTGCTGTTAGAAGATTCCGACAAGACCATTCGTGATTGGATCAAATTGGAACAAGCGGTCAATAAAGCAAAACTGAATCAAGCTGAAAAAGAAGTGGCACTCATCCATACCGCTACTATTTTAGGACGTTCCTTTGATGAAACCTTGGAGGTCTACTCCAAATTCGCCACAAAGGGAAACCCGGAGCGATTTCTCCATATTATCTACTGGTTGGGAAAGTTGGCTATTGAGGAAGAGGTAACCGGAGAAAAGAGGGCCATAACCTTCAGTGCCTTGCTTCGAGAACGTCTGGGGCACCACATTCATGGGGAACGATGGGCCCATACCATCAAACAGACCTTGGCAAAAAATGGCTTGCTGCAACGGCCCATCCATATTATCAGTGCAAATATGCACAGCGTCATGAATTCCCTTTTTGCGCGAAAGGCACTTCAAAAGGAGTTCCCCAACAATGGAACGTTGGAGATTTATGAGGCCCTAAGTTCTTCTGCAAATACAGCCTTGAGAAACAAGGTAACGGCCGTCGCCAAGAAAAACGGAATGATTTCGCTGGATGATCGCTCGGGAACTAACATTGATGTACAGATATTCGATTTGGCAAAGTTGGGCCCTGACAGCTGTTGCTATGAGCTTTCAGAAGAACTATCCGATGAAGAAAAACCTGTTATCTTTGTGATGGACTATGCTTTTGGAGAACAGGCCTACGAGACGATCGACGAGCTTTTACGGCCATTTGGTAAAAGCAAAAAGAAATCGGAATTTCTAAATATCGAGTCTATTTCGATTATGGGGAAGGCTGGTATTCTCGAAGGGGGCAAGGGAGATTTGATGATACCATCCGCACATATATTCGAAGGCACGGCCGATAATTACCCTTTCAAGAATGAATTATGCGCAGCTGATTTTAAGGGCCATGGCTTAGAGGTTTTTGAAGGTACCATGGTAACCGTTTTGGGAACATCCTTACAGAACAAGGACATTCTTAAATTTTTTCACAACAGTACTTGGAACGTCATCGGTCTCGAGATGGAGGGGGTGCATTATCAAAAGGCCATACAATCGGCTTCCAAGATCCGAAAGAGCATTCGGGAAGACGTAAAGGTACGCTACGCCTATTATGCTTCGGACAATCCGTTGGAGACGGGAAGCACCTTAGCTTCGGGTGGTCTTGGAACAACAGGCGTCAAACCAACGTATTTGATTACGGATAAAATATTACAGCAAATTTTCAATTCTTAGTTCATGGAAAACCAACAACAGCCCGCATCGACCAATAATTCGGATGAGATAGACTTAGGACAGTTATTCCAAATGATCGGGAACGGCTTTAAGGCACTTTTCAAAAGATTTTTGATGTTTTTTGTTTATCTGAAAAAAAACATAGTGATTCTTGGGGGTCTTTTAATTTTGGGAGCTGTAATAGGATTCGCATTAAACTTCATCATTGAAAAAAAGTTGATGACCGAAGTCATCGTTAAACCCAATTTCGAAAGCAAGGACTACTTATACGATGTCGTCAACGAAGTACAATCGAACCTGAAGAGCAGGGATACGGTGTTTTTTCGGAAGATTGGGATTGCCGTAGAACATTTGAAAGGTTTTGAAGTGGCAATAGAGCCGATTCAGGAAGAGGAGGCTGAAAGTAATAAGGAGAATGATATGGAGTATCTGGACCTACTCCAGAACTTCAAGGATCAAAGCTTTGCAATTGATATCATCAAATCGGAACTGTTCAAAAAGACCGTACTTAACCACCGACTTATTTTCAAGTACGAAAATGCGATTACCGGTCCGGATAACCTACACAAAATTTTGGACTATCTCAACAGCAATAAACATTTCAACAAATTGGGAGAAGTTGCTCGTGAAAACATACAATATCGAATCGACCAGAACAGGGAACTTATAGAACAAATTGATGAATTGGTGGCCAACTATTCCAAAGGGCTCGTTGAATCGGACCGAAAAGTAGGTGAAAATCAAGTATATCTTGAAAAAGAAGGAGGATTGAACGTTCCAAGCTTACTATCATTAAAAAACAAATTGGCAACAGAAATAGAGGAGAAAAAACTGGAATTGGTGACCACAAATGAGGTGGTAAATGTCATTAACATAGGAAACTCCCAGGTGGTAAAAAAACAGTTCTTTAAAAAAAGTGTTGTATTGATACCACTTTTATTTATTGGGCTGTTCTTCTTGATTTCTGCCATCCGATATTTAAATAAAAAGACGTTGGATTTAAATCTACAATGATAGCGGACAAAAAGAACCATATTTTGATTACCGGGGGAGCTGGCTTCATCGGCAGCAATTTTATTCCGTTTTATCTTGACCAAAACCCAGAGGTTTCTATTATCAATCTTGATAAACTTACCTATGCCGGAAGTCTCGAAAATCTAGAGGAAATTGAAAATTCGGAACGATATTTTTTCGTAAAAGGAGATATTTGCGACAGTGTATTGGTAGAACGTATTTTTCAAGAATATAGGGTAGAGGGAGTTATACATTTTGCGGCGGAATCCCATGTCGACAACTCTATTAAGAATCCGGATAGTTTTATAAAAACCAATATTGAGGGCACTTTTGTGCTATTGGAGGCAGCTAGAAGGCATTGGCTATCAGACCTTGGTCTACCAAGGGAAGGATATGAAGAAGCCCGCTTTCATCATATTTCTACCGATGAGGTTTATGGTAGCCTTGGCGATGAGGGTTTTTTTAACGAAGAAACCCCATATGCTCCCAATAGTCCGTATAGTGCCTCGAAAGCGGCATCCGATTTTCTAGTGAGGAGTTACTACCATACCTATGGGCTGAGTGTTGTTACCAGTAACTGTTCAAACAATTACGGTCCAAAACAACACGATGAAAAATTAATACCTACAATTATTCGAAAAGCTTTAATGGGCGAACCCATTCCGATTTATGGAGAAGGCAAAAACATACGTGACTGGTTGTTTGTTGAGGATCATTGCAGAGGAATTGCAAAGGTTTTTGAAGAAGGAAAACCTGGGCAAACCTACGTTATCGGTGGGGACAATGAACAGAGTAACTTGGCCATTGCCCAAAAAATCTGTATGATTTTGGATGAGACCCATCCCAAGGTGAATGGAAAGTATTTTGATCAGGTTGCTTTTGTGAAGGATCGTCCTGGACATGATTGGCGATATGCCATCGATGCAGAAAAAGTAAAGACCGAACTTGGCTGGGGGGCATTAGAGAGCTTTGATTCGGGAATACGGAAAACCATTGCATGGTATTCCAATAAATACCAAAAAGTATAAAATGAAGGGAATCATATTGGCAGGAGGCTCTGGTACACGTTTACACCCAATAACCTTGGCGGTAAGCAAGCAATTGATGCCTATTTATGATAAACCAATGATTTACTATCCATTGAGTACCCTACTATACGCTGGGATACGTGAGATTTTGGTCATTTCTACCCCTAAAGACCTACCTCTTTTTCAGGAATTGTTGGGCGATGGCAAACAATATGGGTGTTCATTCTCCTATGCCGTTCAACCGGCTCCTAATGGCTTGGCCGAGGCCTTTGTTATTGGAGCGGATTTCATAGGCTCTGAGAAAGTAGCTTTAATATTGGGCGATAATATTTTCTACGGATCGGGACTCGCCGAGCAGTTACAAGCCAATAATGACCCGGATGGGGGCGTCATATACGCTTATCACGTTCACAATCCGAAGCGTTATGGGGTTGTTGAGTTCAATGAATGGGGCAAAGCCATAAGCATAGAGGAAAAGCCAGAAAACCCAAAATCGAGCTATGCGGTACCAGGGATTTATTTTTATGATAATGAGGTGGTCAGCATTGCTAAAAGTATTCTGCCAAGTGCAAGGGGAGAGCTTGAGATTACCGATATCAATAGGGCATATTTGGAAAGGGGAAAACTACAAGTAAGCATCTTAGACAGGGGAACCGCCTGGCTCGATACCGGGACGTTCCAATCCTTGATGCAAGCTTCGCAGTTTGTAGAGGTTATTGAGGAACGGCAGGGTTTAAAAATAGGCGCCATAGAGGTCGCAGCCTACGAAATGGGGTATATCAATGCCGATCAGTTTCGATTCCTCGCCAAACCTTTGATGAAGAGTGGCTATGGTAAAAGTCTATTAAGTATTCTAAAACAAAAGCCGTGATTGTTCAGGAAACACATCTTAAAGGCTGCTTCATTATTGAACCTACTATTTTTAGGGATGAAAGAGGTTACTTTATGGAAGCCTTTAATCTTGCAAAATTCTGTGAGGTCATCGGTTCAGAGGTACAATTTGTGCAGGATAATGAATCGTTCTCCAGAAGAGGGGTGGTTCGTGCTTTTCACAGGCAATTGGGATCGCATGCCCAAGCTAAATTGGTACGGGTCCTTTCTGGGTCTGTATTGGATGTGGCTATCGATTTACGAGAAAATTCCGGCACTTTTGGCCAACATGTGTCCGTTGAACTTAGTTGCAAGAATAAAAAACAACTCTATGTGCCCCGAGGTTTTGCCCATGGCTTTTTGGCGCTTTCAGACACAGTGAACTTTTTCTACAAATGTGATAATTACTACCAAAAGGAGTCTGAGCAAGGAATTATTTACAATGACCCAACGTTGAATATCGATTGGAATTTTCCTGAAAATGAAATGATTCTTTCCCAGAAAGACCAAAAGCTTCCCACCTTTAAAGAGCTTTTTTCATGAAGCGTGTTTTGGTTACCGGTTCGAACGGACAGCTAGGTAAAAGCCTTCAGGAGGTTTCCAGAAACTATCCCGAACTAACGTTCGCTTTTAAACCTTCAGAAGAACTGGATATTACAGATTCCGAAAAAGTAACTATGTTTCTATCCAAACATAGTTTCGACTATTGTATCAACTGCGCGGCATACACGAATGTGGAGGAAGCCGAAAAGGACAATGAAAGGGCTTTTCTGGTAAATGCCCAGGGGGTTCAAAATGTGGCCTTGGCATGTGCCAAGAACAAAACTGTTTTGATTCATATTTCCACAGATTATGTCTTCGATGGGAAAAAAGAAACCGCTTATAAAATCGATGATCTTCCCAATCCGATCAATGAATACGGAAAATCGAAATTGGCAGGAGAAAGGTATGTGCGCAAGATCCTGAAGAAATTTTTCATAATAAGGACTTCTTGGTTGTATTCAGATTATGGTACTAATTTTTATACTATTATTTTGGAAAAGGCAAAAAGGAATGAGGTTTTAAAGATTACAGATGAACAGTTGGGCTGCCCAACCAAGGCCAGTCATCTCGCAAACTTTCTGATAAACCTGATTGTAAACAAATCTACTGATTATGGTCTGTATCATTTCACCGACGGAGAGGCAATGACCTGGTATGGTTTTGCGAAAAGGATACTTAAGGACAACGGCTTGCTTGATCAGGTGTCTCTTGAGAAAGCTCAGAATTATCGTACTTTTGCGCGAAGACCTCGAAATAGCGTTTTGGGATAAACAGCAAGCGAATTTTACGAATGAGTGTAAAGAAAAAAAATTTAATCGTTTTCGGTACTAGGCCTGAAGCAATAAAGATGGCCCCGTTAGTGAAAGAGTTTCAAAAACATCCTCAAAAGTTTAATACCAAAGTTTGTATTACGGCACAGCACCGTGAAATGTTGGATCAGGTATTGTCTTTTTTTGAAATAGAGGCTGATTACGATCTTGATTTGATGAAACCTAATCAAAACCTATATTCCCTTACAACAGATATTATCACTGGCTTAAAACCTATTCTGGAAGACTTTGAGCCAGATTTTGTATACGTTCATGGGGACACTACAACCACTATGTCGGCCAGTTTGGCAGCGTTCTACTCTGGAGCGAAAATTTGCCATATCGAAGCAGGTCTTAGAACCTTTAATATGAAATCACCCTTTCCAGAAGAAATGAACCGCTGCGTTACGGGGGTTGTATCGAATATACACTTCTCACCTACAGAAACCTCAAAGAAGAATTTATTAACGGAGAACAAATCGCCCGATAGTATATTGGTAACAGGAAACACGGTGATTGATGCCCTCAAGTTTAGCGTGAAAAAAGTATCGCAGAGAAATTATGTTGACGATGAGATAGCGGAACTTCAAAGTACCCTGGATTTTGAGAAAAAGATAATACTAGTTACTGGGCATCGAAGAGAGAATCATGGTGCGGGTTTTATTGCGATTTGTAAGGCGCTTAAGAAGATTGCATTGAATAATCCCGAAGTAACTATAGTGTATCCGGTGCATCTAAATCCAAATGTTCAAAAGCCTGTTTATGAACTATTGCAGGGATTGGATAACTTAAAATTGATAGCCCCATTGTCTTATCCATCATTTGTATGGTTGATGAATGCTTCCTATTTAATAATTACCGACAGTGGGGGTGTGCAAGAGGAGGCTCCTAGTTTGGGCAAACCAGTTTTGGTGATGCGTAATACAACTGAAAGACCGGAGGCAGTGGCTTCGGGTACCGTTTTATTGGTTGGCACTGATTCAGAAAAAATCATAAAAGAAACAGAGAAATTACTCTCTGATAAAAAACACTACGGGGAAATGAGCGAACGGCATAATCCATATGGAGACGGGTTCGCCTGTTCTCGAATTATAGAATTTATAGATACACTTTAAATGGAAAGGAGCAAAGTCGTAATGATAGGGTTAGGGTACATTGGTCTCCCTACTGCCGCACTGATAGCCCAAAACGGGACCGAAGTACATGGGGTAGATGTGAATCAAAAAGTAGTTGATACCATCAATGCGGGGAAAATTCATATCGTGGAACCTTCCTTAGAAGAAGCCGTGTCCAAGGCGGTTGCCGACGGTCTTTTAACAGCTTCTACAATGCCTGTAGTCGCCGACATATATTTGGTTGTTGTGCCAACCCCTTTTAAGGACAAAAACGAGCCTGACACATCATTTGTAGAAGCGGCAACAAAAGCTATTATTCCACTTTTAAAGGAAGACGATCTTTATATTATTGAATCTACCTCACCTATTGGGACTACTGAGGCCATGATGAGCCTCATCTATAATAAGCGTCCGGAGCTGCGAGGCACTTTACATATCGCTTATTGCCCCGAGCGCGTGCTTCCGGGGAACGTTATGTACGAGTTGGTAAACAATGATCGTGTAATTGGTGGGGTTGATGCCACTTCTACCAATAGAGCCTACGATTTTTATAAAAAATACGTTAATGGGGAGCTGCACAAAACCAACGCTAGAACCGCTGAAATGTGCAAGCTAGTAGAAAACTCTTCCAGAGATGTGCAAATCGCCTTTGCCAATGAACTGTCCTTAATCTGTGACAAGGCCAATATCAACGTTTGGGAGCTGATTGAGCTAGCAAATAAGCATCCAAGAGTCAATATTTTGAAACCCGGCTGCGGCGTTGGAGGCCATTGTATTGCTGTTGACCCCTATTTTATAGTATCGGACTACCCTTTGGAATCCAAGATTATTGGCACTGCTCGAGAAATTAACAATTACAAATCCTTTTGGTGTGCCGAGAAGATACAAACGGCTAAATTGCAATTTGAACTAGCACATGGTACAAAACCTAAAATAGCTATTATGGGTTTGGCCTTTAAGCCAAATATTGATGATTTACGCGAATCTCCAGCGAAATATATTGCACAAAAAGTGCTACAAAATGCGAATAATGAAGAGTATTTTATCGTAGAGCCAAATATTGACTCACATAATGTCTTTAAGTTAACCACTTACAAAGATGCGGTGCACAAAGCGGATATTATTGTGTTTCTGGTCGCTCATGATGAATTTAAGGAATTGGTCATATCGGAGGAAAAAATTATTTTGGATTTCTGTGGTGTACATTCTGGAGCGTAGTTGATTATACACATGTTTTAGGTTGAAATTGTTTTTCTAAAAAGGCTAAAATGGTTCAACTTAATCTTTAAAACCCCCAAAAGATAGGCTTATGTCACCAATTAAAATAGCAATAATAGGTCTTGGTTATGTAGGGTTGCCGTTGGCGCGTTTGTTTGCCGAGCAATATCCGGTCATCGGGTTCGATATTGATGAGTCGAGAGTAAAAGAACTAATCAACGGAACCGACAGTACTTTGGAGGTGTCTAATGAGCTCTTAATGGAGGTTTTATCGGACACCCCTGAAATGTCTAAAGGACTTTATTGCTCATGTCTAATAACAGATCTTACGGATTGTAACTATTATATAGTCACAGTCCCAACTCCTATAGATAAAATGAATCGCCCTGATTTAGAACCTCTATATCGATCCAGTGAGATGGTGGCACAGGCTTTACAAAAAGGGGATATCGTAATTTACGAATCTACTGTATACCCAGGAGTTACAGAGGATGAATGTGTTCCAATTTTAGAAAAAGCTAGCGGACTTCTGTTTAACAAAGATTTTTATGTTGGATATTCTCCTGAAAGAATTAATCCTGGGGATAAGAAGCATACAATCGAAAGAATTCTCAAGGTCACCTCAGGTTCTACTCCTGAGACCGAAAAGAAGGTAGACAATCTCTATAAATCAGTCATAACCGCAGGAACTTATTTAGCTCCATCTATTAAGGTGGCAGAGGCGGCTAAGGTCATAGAAAATTCGCAGCGAGATATTAACATCGCCTTTGTTAACGAGTTGGCTAAGATTTTTAATTTAATGAATATCGATACGTATGAAGTATTGAAGGCCGCGGGTACGAAATGGAACTTTTTACCCTTTAAACCGGGGCTTGTAGGTGGTCATTGTATCGGGGTGGACCCCTATTATTTGGCCCAAAAGGCTCAAGAGTATGGATATCACCCTGAAATTATATTAGCAGGAAGACGTCTGAACGATAGTATGGGACAACATATCGCTTCAGAAGTGGTAAAGTTAATGGTACAAAGGGATATCAACATTAAAGGCTCTAAGGTATTGATTGCGGGAATCACTTTCAAAGAGAACTGTACGGATGTCAGGAACACCAAAGTCGTAGATGTAGTTTCTGCTTTGAGCGAATATGATGCCGCCGTGGACATTTGTGATCCTTGGGCAGCCCCGAGCGCAGTTCAAGAGGAATATGGACTTATTACTTCGAGGAATTTTCCGTCGAATAAGATATTCGATGCCGTTATAGTAACAGTGGCACACCAACAATTCTTAGATTTTGATTTTGGGAGCTTATTGAGCCAAAATGGGGTCTTATATGATGTAAAAGGAATCATGAATAATAGAGTTGATGGTAGACTCTAGGGCGTTGCCAAAATATTAATAAGGAGTTCAATTTTAGGCTCTTTAAGCCTCTTAAAAAACATCAAGAGGCTAAACTCAGCTTTTTATTTTATACCACCTAGTAAGATTGTATAGACTAATAAAAGTTTCAATAACTGCCTATTCGCTATCTTTGATAATATTGATTTAACAACATGAAATTGAAAAAAATAAGAATTCTTGATTGTACTTTGCGGGATGGGGGATATTATACTAACTGGGATTTTGACCAAGAGCTAGTGACCGAGTACTGCATGGCTATGGAAGACTCTCCGGTGGAGTATGTAGAGATTGGTTATAGAAGCAAACATATGAATACTTATCTAGGTGAATATTTTTATTGTCCGGAATATGTATTGAATAGGTTGAAAGGTTTAATGCCTTCTAAAAAACTTGTGCTGATTCTAAATGAAAAAGATAGTCCGGCATCGAAAGCGGAAGAACTTCTGGCCTCTTGTAAAGGAAAAGTAACCTTGATAAGAATAGCCGTAGACCCAAATAACTTTGAAAGAGCAATTAAACTCGCAAAAGTTGTTAAGAATATGGACTTTGAGGTGGCTTTCAATATTATGTACATGTCCAACTGGAATAATGATTCTGATTTTTTAGATCAACTAGATGACTTGGACGGGGTTGTTGATTTTATCTACATGGTAGATTCTTTTGGAGGAGTCATGCCAGAAGACATTAAACAAACGGTAAACTTAGTTAAATCGAAGACAAGTATCCCCTTAGGATTTCATGGGCATAACAATCTTGAAATGGCATTATCGAATACCTTGACAGCGGTTAAAGAGGGATGTGAAATTGTCGATGCAACTATTACCGGGATGGGAAGAGGCGCTGGAAATCTGAGAACCGAACTCCTACTCACTTATCTCGATAGCATTGGAGTTTTGCGGCAGAGATTTAGCAAACTTAGCGCTACTGTTTCTTCATTCGAAAAGCTTAAAGAAAAGTATAAATGGGGGAGTAGTCTGCCGTATATTTTTTCTGGGGCACATTCCTTACCTCAGAAACAAGTCATGGAATGGGTAGTTATGAACCGGTATCCTATTAGTAGTATGTTGAACGCATTGACCAATCAAAAGGAATCTGTGCAGGATAACGCTAGACTTAACACTCTAGAAAGCACATCTATCTTTAAGAGCGCTGTGATAATAGGAGGGGGAAAATCGGTTAAAAATCACAGCACGGCAATTAAAAAACTGATAGAAAAAAAAGAATCGGTTTGTTTAATTCATGCAGGGGCAAGAAATGTGAGCACCTATTTAGATGTAGATAAAAAGCAATATTACTCTTTGGCAGGTTCTGAAAGTGACAAATTATTGAAACAAATAGGTGATTTTTCAAGAATTTCACAGACTTGTGTATATCCTCCTTATCCAAGGAGAATGGGGACATCGATACCAGAGGGTATCAAGCACCTAAGTAGGGAGCTTAAATCAATGGATTTCACCAGTGTTTCAGAAGATTCACCTTTGGCGGTAAGTTTGCAGGTGGCACTTAATTTAGAGGTAGAGGAAATTTTATTAGCAGGCTTTGATGGTTATGATACTACCTTAGACCAAACCCAGTTCGCTCTGGCCAAAGAAAATCAAGAAATTCTGAATGACGTGCTTAAAATTTCAAAGCTTACTGTAAAGTCTATTACTGACACCAAATATAAAAATATTGGAATCGCTTCCGTTTACAGTTTGATTTAGATGAGAAAAATAGGCGTAATACCGGCAAGATACAAGTCCTCTCGTTTTCCAGGAAAGCCTTTAGTCAATCTGGCGGGAACACCAATGATTATTAGGGTTGCTAAAATAGTTGAAAGAGCATTTGGAATTGAAAATACCTACGTGGCTACTGAAAGTTTAGAAATAAAAGAGGTAGTAGTTTCGTATGGATTTAAAGTCATATTGACATCTGAAAACTGCCTAACTGGTACCGATCGGGTTTGGGAAGTCGCTCAAAAAGTGGATGCTGATATTTATGTAAATATTCAAGGGGATGAACCCCTTTTGAATTATCGGGATATACTGAGAATAACCGAAATGAAGGCCATGAATATGTCATATGTCGTCAACGGTATGTGTTTTATAGGTGAAACGGAAGATGTACACAGTACCAATATTCCCAAAGTTGTAGTTAATACGGAAAATACTTTGACTTACATGTCTCGGCTTGCGATACCTGGTCAAAAAGAAGGTGAGAATAAGGTACCCAAGTATAAAAAGCAGGTTTGTATTTACGCTTTTAGTTACGATGAGTTAAAGGCTTTTGGAGAATACCCTCAAAAAGGTAGCTCTGAGAATTATGAAGACATAGAAATCTTACGATTTTTTGATTTAGGAATTCCGATAAAAATGGTGGAGACCTCTGGAAGCTCTTTGGCGGTTGATGTGCCTGAAGATGTTGAAATCGTTGAAAGGGAAATTGAGAAAAAGGAAAAAAATGATTAAAAATATACTTTGGGATTTTGATGGAGTCATTCTTGATTCAATGGTCGTTCGAGACACTGGGTTTGAGGAAATATTCAAAGACTACCCTGAGGAAAAAATCAACGAACTATTAAAATTTCACAGAATCAATGGTGGTTTGTCTAGATATGTAAAGATTAGGCATTTTTACGAAACAGTTTTAGAACAACCGATTACAGATCAAAAAGTGCTAGAATATGCAAATTCTTTTTCGAGGATCATGCTTTCAAAGCTGGCAGACTCAAGCCTATTGATAAAACAATCTACAAACTTCATTAAAAGTAATTTCAAGAACTACAACTTTCATATAGTATCAGGTTCTGATAACGACGAATTAAATGTGTTGTCCAGACAACTTGATATCGCGGATTATTTTATCTCTATTCACGGATCGCCAACACCTAAAAAAGAGCTGGTAAGGAATCTCATGGGTGTCCACAATTATGATAAGGAGAAAACATGTCTAATAGGGGATTCCATTAACGATTATGAGGCTGCTTCCGATGCAGGGATATCTTTTTTGGCATTTAATAATGATTCGTTGGATCGATACACGAACTTATCAATTTTAGATGACAGACTTAAAAGCCTTGTTTACAAGTAAATTGGCCATAGCTCATCTCAAGAATTCTTCGTGGATGGTTCTTGAAAGAGTTCTGCGCTTAATATCAAGCCTTGTGGTTGGTATTTATTTAGCCAGGTATCTAGGCCCTTCGGATTTTGGTCTTCTGAATTACACTGTAGCCTTTGTGGCCATCTTTCTTCCCTTTGTCGAACTAGGCTTTTCTTCTATTTTGATCAGAGAATTTATCAGTGAACCGGACGAGAAAAGGATTTATGGCGGCACCGCTTTTTATATGACTCTTGGATCCTCTATTGTAATTATAGCAGTTATAAATACGGTAAGTTTTCTTGTCAATAAAAATGATTATTTGTTTCACTTAATCTTTATTTATTCACTGGCACTAGTTTTTAAACCTTTCCAAATAATTGATTTTCACTATCAATCTCAACTAAGAAGTAAAAAATCAAGTATTATTAAAAGTATAGTCCTAATAATAACAGCTGTCTTGAAAATAGTTTTGATAAGACTAGATGCGCCATTAGTATATTTCATCTATGTTTATGGGTTGGATATCGTGTTGCTTTCTATTTTGTTTATTTCTAGCCATTTTTTCAAACAAGGAGCCTTTTTTTTTCCGAGTTTCAAGAAGAAAATATGCCTGAAATTGTTGAAAAGTGTTTGGCCAATGATTGTATCAGGTCTAGCCGTTTTACTTTACATGAGGACTGATCAAATTATGATTCAAAATATGCTCAGTGAGAGGGAATTAGGGCTTTATTCTGCTGCTACAAGAATTTATGAAGGAATCGTTATGGTTTCAATTGTGCTTACTATTTCGTTCTTACCGGCAATAGTTAAATTAAAGGAAAAGAATAAAGAAAAGTATTCTAAATACCTAACTATGTTTTTTTCGTTCCTTTTTTGGTCTAATAATCTTTTGGCACTGTTGATTACATTTTTTGGAAAGGATATAGTGGAAGTCTTGTTTGGGAAAGACTTTTTAGCCTCCTCTTCTGTCTTAATAATTATCTCTTGGGCTGTGGGTTTTGCTTCTTTTGGATCACTTTCTTCTAGGTACTTTACGGCCGAAAACATGGAAAAAAAGCTTCTTTTCAGAACACTCTTGGCTCTCCTAGTGAATATTATTTTAAATATTGTTTTTATTCCTGTTTATGGAATCAATGGATCGGCGGTAGCAACTTTGATATCGCTCATATTAGGCAATTATGTGATAGACTATTTTGATCCCGAGCTCAAATCGTTGATAAGAATGAAGAATAACGCATTAAAGCTATATTTCAAATGATGAATATGTTTCGGAATTTTATGGTCCGATTTTCAAATACCAATAAATGGTTATTGAACTACCAGACAAGAAAGCAAAAAGAGAGACAGTTACGACTCTCTGGTATTTTGGAAAATGAGCTCGGTATAGAGTTCTATACGGTAGAAGGGTTAAAGGAGCTAGTAAATAACCTAAGAACCATAAAACCGTCTTCTCGTTGTCATGTTATCGGTTCTGGGTGGTCACTGAATGAAACAAGTAAATTTATATCGGATGATGATTTTGTAATTGGGTTCAACCAAGCAGCTATTTCAGGAATACGATTCGATTTATATTTCGTAGAGTTTGGTAGTCAACAAGAACTTGAGATTTCTGAAAAACAGTTCAAGCTTATTAAAGAAGTGGTAAGCGAACAAACGGACTTAATTTTTTTTAAAAATGTATGGGCCCGTAGAAATAACTTAGATTACATACGTAAAAATTGGGCAAACCATGTACATTACATTCAGGATATACCAACGAATTGTTATAATCCTAGATTCTTAAGGCAATCATTGGATATTTTTTTGAAAGATGACCCAATTTTTATGAGACAATATTCTTCAACTGCCTTAACAATGATAAAACTGGGAAAAGATTTAGGGTTCAAAAAGATTATTCTACACGGAGTAGACTTCGGTGGGGAATACTTCTTTGACACAACAGATTTTGAGGATGAAAATAATTTAAGAAAGTATTTGCCAAGTAGAAAAAGTAATAATATTTATATTAAATCAGGAAAGCAAGATATACATAGTACCTCTAAGGATCTTTTCGGTCTAAAATATTCCCTGCCTTATGTAAATGAGTATATGGTTGCAAAGGATGTGAATCTATACGCCGCCACTTCCAATAGTCCTCTTTCAAAAATACTTCCGGTATATCAGGAATATGAATGAACAACTCAAAGTAAATGATTTTTTATATCCTGTTTTTTTTGACGATTCTATGTCTACTTCATTTTGGAAGACAAATTAGAATAAAAGGCTTTGACGGGCTTGTAGCGGCATTTACCGTAATATTTATCATGGCATCATTGCGCTTTGACGTTGGATGGGATTATAGATCTTATTATCGATTGATTGAAAAAGATATAAAATTCTACGACTCCCAGTTTGCAAGATTGGAACCATTAAATAGAACCTTGATAGAGATATCACAATTTTTTGACTTTACCCAATTCTATTTTATTGTAACTTCTTTTATCATTTGTTTCTCTTTTTATTACATTTTCAAGAGGTTTAGCACAGATGTAATCGTTTCTACCCTACTCTTTCTATCGCTCCCGATTTTCTTTTTCAATTCACTTTCAATTGTACGGCAATTCACTGCGGTAGCGATAGTTTTTTACGGGTTTCAATATGTTCGATCAAGAATGCTATTTCGATTTCTTGTAGTGCTAGTCATTGCAACCCTTTTTCATAAGTCTGCATTGGTGGCGGCTCCACTTTATTTTCTTTATGGTAGAAAACCTCATTTTTACTTTTTTCCGATGATTTATTTAGTTGGTTTTCTTTCATCAGATATGCTTTATTGGTTGGTAGAACATTTGTTGCCCCAATATTTGAAATTCCTAGATCGATCTATTGGTGAGGGAGGTAATAAAGTTTTACTGCTATTTCAATCTCTTGGTTTTATTTTGTTGTTTTTCATTAACAAGTTGCAATTCAATAAAAAGGAAAACGATTTTTATTTTCTGACGTTCTACATTGGTTTGTTTGTATGGTCTGGTCTTGCCCAGTATGGGCATGCAGGATTTAGGGGAAGCCTTTATTACACTGTATTTATGTTATTGTTGGTTCCGAATATTCTAATCGAAATCAAACAAAAGCGGCTACTTAGGGAGTTGGTTTATATCTCCTGCCTTTTCTTTTTTGTCTTTACTCTATATTTAGGAAAAATCAATCCCAAAAAAGACGCTAACTTGCCTTATAGAGTATTCTTTTTCAAAGAGGTGTACGATTTAGAAGAACCGAAAGAAATAAAATAATAGCTCCTGATATCTGGTTAGAATGATGTTGAGATTTGTATTTTATATAAAAGAGATATTTGTGTTGCTGACTTGTCTATTTATAAACCTTTATCTGATGAGAAAATATACGATGTGTAGGTCTCTTTTTGTCATAAAATGTTCGAAGGCCATGTTTATTAATAATATTGTTGATTAATGAGAGAACAGTCCATTTTAGTAACTATCATTACCGTTACTTATAATAGCGCCGCTACAATTGAAGACACGCTGATATCGGTCTTGGAACAAACATACTCCAACATCGATTACGTAATCATAGACGGAGGGTCTATCGACAGAACGCTAGAAATTATAAGTTCATATACATCCGATTTTAAAGAGAAAGGGATAACAATCAAAACGATTAGTGAAAAAGACAAAGGAATTGCAGATGCTTGGAATAAGGGATTGCGTATTGCCAAGGGGGGGATTATTGGCCTGCTAAATTCTGATGATTGGTACGCCAGGGATTCTGTTCATATTGCGACGAAGATATTAGACCCTAGGAAAAAAGAACTATCATACGGAATTTGTAAAAGAGTAGATGAACATAAAAAAGTGATAGCGGTATTGCCTGCAAGTTTTTCCAAAAGTCGTGTTTATTTGAATTTTAGATTTTCCCATACGACCTGTTTCGTTACGAAAAAAACCTATGAGGAAATAGGATGTTTTGATACAAATTATCGTATCGCAATGGATGTGGACTTTCTGTTAAGAAGTCTGAAACGAGGAGTTGTCTTTAAAAAAGCTAAAAATATCACTTTCATGAGAGCAGGGGGAGTTAGTGCCAAGCAAAGGAAAAAGGCAACCAGGGAATACCAATTAGCACTCAGAAAAAATGGCTACAATGTTGTAATAATCTTTATTTTTGGAATGTTGAAAAAGCTAATAGCACTTAGAAATTAACGATGCTGAGAAGATTACTTCGATACCCGTACCATTTTGCGATTAATTATGTACCCAATCATATACTGAACAAAATCCCCTCATATACTGTTCGGCATTTTTTTTACAGATATGCATTTGGGATAAAACTTGGAAAAGGTAGTAGTATACATATGAATACCCGAATCAATAGGTTCAATATCAAAATCGGAGTAGACACGGTAATCAATAGACGCTGTTACCTCGATGGTAGGGGGGGGCTGGAAATCGGCGATAATGTTTCGATATCGCCAGAGGTACAATTGATTACTGCTTCTCATGACGTTAATAGCAAAACCTTTGAATATGTCGTTAATCCCATATCGATTCAAGATTACGCCTGGGTGGGCACTAGATCGATGATTCTACCTGGCGTCATTTTGGGAAAAGGTTGTGTTATTGCGGCGGGAGCCGTTGTGACAAAAAATGTAGCACCCTATAGTATTGTTGCGGGCACCCCGGCCGTAAAAATAGGTGAACGTAATTCTGTCCTTGACTATCATTGTAGTTGGATGCCTCCTTTTGACTAACTCATGAAAAAAGTACTAATTGTTGATTTTAACGCAACCGCCCCTACTTACAATCACTATTTTGTGAAAGGCCTAAATGATGAGGGTGTCCAAGTAGATATACTCGGTATCGAGAACAAAACTTTTACTAGCTATCATCGGGAAAAACTAAACTACAAGGGATTTAAGCTAGGTAAAAAGTCCATCAATTATATTCTTAATTGGCTATGGTTATTGATTACTGCAAAGAAGTATAAGGCCATACATTTCCAATGGCTTCAATTATTAAAACATAATTCTCTCGAGCTTTTGTTCGTAAGGATATTGAAACAAAGGAACAAAAAGATTTTTTATACCGTACATAATTTTTTTCCACACGATTCCGATGACGAAAAGGTGAATAAAAGATATGTTAGACTGTATAGGATGTTGGATATTCTGGTTGTTCATGCTAATTCTACCACTGCTAAAATCAACAGCATTGCAGGTTTAAAAGACATAGTGAAAATCAATCATGGTTATTTTTACACAGAATTTGCAGATTTTCAAAAAAGCACTTACTCTTTTGAGTTATTAATGTTTGGAAGTATCCTGGCTTACAAAGGAGTTGAAGACGCAATCGAGGTTGTAGCATTGTTGCAGGGGTTAAACATAAGTATAAAATTATTGGTTGCAGGAAAATGCGAACCACATTATCTCCAAACACTAAAGGATTTGATACGGGACAAGGATCTTGAATCTGTCGTTGTCCTAAATATTGGTTTTATCGAGGTAGAGCAGCTGATAAAACACTATAAAAATGCTGCTCTGTCCATAATGCCTTATAAAGAAATAGAACAAAGCGGTGTACTATACACTTCTCTAGGTCTAGGTGTCCCAGTGGTTGGTTATGATGTCGGTGGTTTTGGCGAAACAATTATTAATGAGCATAATGGTTACCTTGTACCTAAGAACGATGTTGCAGCTTTAGCACAAGCAGTTAGAAAGGGACTACAAAATCGTTTAAAATTACGGGAAAACATTTTACAGGATATTCAGAATGATTTATGGGTTCAGAATGCCAAGACATTAAAAGAAGAATATTATAAATGAACCTAAGATTGCGAGTTTTCAAGCAAGCTGTAACCGTTGCGGTACCCATATCGCTGGTCTTCTCGATTTATCTAAATAGCTTAGTAAGCATCCTGTTCATCTGTACATTCATTCCTGATGTCATCAAAAACTTCTCGAAAAACAATACAAAAAAAAATAGAAATATTTTCTTGGTATTGATTGCCTTTATTGGCACTTATCTTTTAGGCTTTTTTCTCGATACTACCTATGGTATCGTCAATATCAAGAAAGCAGAACGTTTGTTGCCTTTTTTGATTTTCCCTTTTGTTTTTATCTACTCAAATATTGAAAGCTATTTCAAGGACCTAAGAAACCCTTTAAGGGTTTTCAGTTTTTTCATTGTTCTTTTTAACATCTTTTTGATCGTAAACCTTTTCATAAAGACTTCAATAACATATACGGATACTTCCTTTTTAAATAAAAGATGGGTCAAAAGAAATGTCATCCTTCTAAGCTCAGATGAAAGCCCGTCGAATCTACATCTACAAACTAATCTGCTAAAACCGGATGGCGGCACAAACCCATCTGAGTTGCTGTATAATCGTTTCTTTACAGTCGATAAAGACACGGCGATTACCAGAAGTATTTTTATAAAATCTTCTGATGATATTTGGTTATTGATGAGGCATTATGATGGAAGCAGAAACAAAGGAGCATGGTTTTTCCCAAAAGAAGGGAAGGTTGGTTTCATACAAGAAGGACTAAAAGCGAACGTGGAGAGCTATGATAAAGGTTGGTATCGTATTTCTTTAACCAATCGGGTAGATCATAGGTTAAAAAGGGAAAGAATACAGCTTACATTTGTTTCCGAAAACAAATCCTATAATTTCAAAATCAATAAGGACTATAAAGTTCTTATTGGCGGTGCTCAATTGGAAATTGGAAGTAAGGCAGGGGATTACATGCCTCTAAGGCATAGGGGTTTTTGGGAAGAATTTAATAGGGTGGATATTTTAGGTGTTGTTGAAGGGCACCCCACTTACTATTCGCTTTATGTAGTGTTTTCCTCATTGATTATCCTTTTATTCTATCCATTTAAAAAGGCACAGCTATTTTGTTTGGGAATTAATATAGCTACAATAGTATTATTGGGTTCAAAGGCCGCCATTTTCACGGTATTCATACTTTTATTAATACTATCCTATTATTCTTTCAAGAAAGGGGTTTCAAGAAGAAACGCGGGCATGGCTTTTTTGGCTGTTTTAAGTGGTATTTCCTTGCTCTATTTTACTAAGACATTTCATCGATTTTATCAAATGTTCAGTAGTTTGGGAAAAGAAGGCTCTGGATTTTTTCTAAGTACTGAAAAGAGGTTGTTAATGTGGGATACTATAAAAAACCTGCCTATCGAAATGCTTTTGATTGGAAATGGGAACATTCATGGTTATCAAATAATTGGAAAGGAACTATCGGTTTCGCTAAACGCTCATAACCAATATTTGGAAGCCCTTCTATGTTCTGGCATCATAGGATTTTTACTGTTGTTGACATATATTTTTGGAATTTTCACTGTAGACAAAACAACACGAAAGAATATACTAATTCTACTGTTTGTTCTAATGTTGGCTTTTAATCTTTTGTTTGAGAATTTACTTAACCGTCAATGGGGAATAGTATTTATTTCCTTCTTTTTTTCTTATTTATATGTATTTCACAGAAAAAGCAGCCGCATTAAATCGAAAAGATGAAGATTCTTTTTTTAACTGATAATTTCCCCCCGGAATCGAACGCCCCTGCGACTCGCACATTCGAGCATTGCAGTATTTGGGTTAAAGAGGGCGCGGAGGTTACTGTTATAACGGGGGTTCCAAATTTTCCTAAAGGTAAGGTCTATGAAGGATACAAGAACAAATTATACCAAACGGAATATATAAAAGGCATCAAGGTCATTCGAGTATGGACCTTTATCGCTGCTAATAAGGGTTTTTTAAAGCGTACGCTGGATTTTTTAAGTTTTATGATGTCCTCGTTTTGGGTTGGTCTGTTTGTGAAAACTGATTTAATCGTTGCGACCTCTCCTCAATTTTTTACGGCCGTATCTGGCCGATGGTTGGCCTTTTGGAAGCGTAGGAAGTGGATAATGGAAGTTCGTGACATTTGGCCAGAGTCTATTAAGGCGGTAGGGGCTATGAAGACCAATTCCATACTTCGTTTTTTTGAATTCTTGGAGGGCAGTATGTATAAAAGCGCGCACAGGATTATAGTAGTTACTGATTCCTTTAAACATCTGTTGACCTCCAAGCATAATATTGAGGGTGAAAAAATAAGAGTGATTAAAAATGGCATTAATACCGATATGTTTTTTCCAATGCCTAAAAATCAATCCCTATTAGCCAATTTAGGACTAGAAAACAAGTTTATCATAGGTTATATCGGTACCCATGGTATGGCGCATAATTTGAGTTTTATTCTCGATAGCGCGGCTCAAATCAAGGATGACGAAGTTCATTTCCTCTTTCTTGGCACGGGTGCTGAAAAGGAAAATCTACTTGCTCGAATGAAGAAACTTGGTTTGAACAATATTAGTATGTTGGATGCAGTACCTAAAAAAATGGTCAAGGAATACATCTCTATTCTTGATGTTGGTTTGGTAAACCTTAAAAAATCGGATACATTCAAGTCGGTAATTCCCTCTAAAATCTTTGAGTTGGCAGCCATGCACAAACCCATTCTTCTAGGCGTAGAAGGTGAGGCGAAAGCAATTATTGAAGAGTACAAAATTGGAATTCCTTTTGAACCTGGTAACGATACTGATTTTATAGAAAGTGTACATGCCATTAAGAAGGGAGAAACAAGGATTTGGGGTTTTGATAAACTAGTGAAGGATTTTGATAGGACAGACCTCGCTAAAAGGATGTTAAAGATTTTAAGGTCAAGATAGTTGTTTTGCTCAGCCAAGAACCTATTTTTTTTCCGCATCCACAGCTGACAATAATAACTTCACTACTTTTGCGAAAAGCCGAACGACCTTGTTTTTTTTAGAAACAGCCATATCAATTTTTATAGGGGTATTTTTATTAACCTATCTCACCATTCCGAAAATTATAAAAGTGGTTGAGCATAAGCGGTTAATGGATGATCCCAACTCAAGAAGTTCACATATTTCAAGAACACCTACTCTTGGCGGGGTGTCCTTTTTTTACACGCTTGTATTCGCGTTGTTTTTTATTCGTGAGCGCGACACTTTTGATGAAGCAATGTATATTATTCCGGGGTTGACCATTCTTTTTATAATAGGCCTAAAAGACGATTTGGTGGTCATTTCTCCTGGAGCAAAGCTTATAGCACAGGTATGCGCAATTGCCTTTATTTTGGCGAATCCGAGCTTTACTATCTTTTCATTGAACGGTTTCTTGAACATCAATGAAATTCCCTTTTATTTATATGTTATCATTGCTGGTTTTATGATGATTACGATTATTAATTCGTACAATCTTATTGACGGCATTGACGGCCTCGCTTCGGTCGTTGGCATTGTAATCATGGTTATCTACACAACCATTTTCTATATGACCAAAGAGTATTTTTTTGCGTTGTTAAGTATTACCGTCAACGCAAGTTTAATGGCATTCTTAGGGTTTAATCTATCTTCGGATAAGAAAATCTTTATGGGAGACACAGGTTCTTTGATCGTTGGCTTCGTTATTAGCATCCTAACCTTAAAATTTTTGGCACTTCGGCCACATGCCTACACTGAACTACCTTTCTTGCTGGAAAACGCTCCCTTGATCGCAATCAGTATTTTAATCGTGCCTTTATTCGATACAGCCCGGGTTTTTGCTATTCGTATAGCCAATAAGAAGGCGCCCTTTTCACCCGACAGGAACCACACACATCATGTTTTGATAGATTATTGGGGTCTCACCCACAAACAAGCAAGTTTTATCATCGGTTGCTTTAACCTGTTATTTGTGATGCTGTTCATTGTTTTGGGAAGTACGGCCAAAAACCTGGGTATGGTACTGATGTTGGTATCGGTCGTTATCTTTTTGGGCTATATCTTCTTTAAGTACAACTATAGTTTCGCCACATTGAAACAAAAAATACTGATAAAAAGAAAGGTGCAGCGCATAAAAGGCAAAGTCGAGGAAGGAAACGAAAAAAGAAAAAAGACCAAAAAACCCAAACAACAGCTCCGTAAAGAAAATTGAACTTGGGAAACAAAGAGAAATAAAAGGATAGGATAAAAAGCATACAGTTTGAAAAAAGTACTGATTACGGGAGCCGCTGGCTTTCTAGGATCTCATTTGTGCGATCGCTTTATCAAAGAGGGGTTCCATGTTATTGCTATGGACAATCTAATTACGGGGGATCTAAAGAATATTGAACACCTGTTTCCGTTGGAACAGTTCGAGTTCCACCATCACGATGTAACCAAGTTCGTGCACATACCGGGAAAATTAGATTATATACTTCATTTCGCATCTCCGGCGAGTCCTATTGATTACTTAAAGATTCCCATTGAGACCTTAAAGGTAGGGTCCTTGGGCACATTGAACCTACTGGGTGTCGCCAAAGAGAAAAAGGCTACTATATTGGTGGCTTCAACATCCGAGGTGTATGGAGACCCGCTTGTGCACCCCCAAAACGAGGAGTATTATGGAAATGTAAGCCCCATCGGACCAAGAGGGGTCTATGATGAGGCAAAGCGTTTTATGGAGTCTATTACCATGGCCTATCATCGCTTTCACGGTGTAGATACACGTATTGTGCGCATATTTAATACCTACGGCTCACGAATGCGTTTGAACGATGGTCGTGTAGTGCCTGCATTTATGGGGCAAGCCTTGAGAGGAGAAGATTTGACTGTTTTTGGCGATGGTTCCCAAACCCGATCGTTCTGTTATATCGACGATCAGGTCGAAGGCATATACCGATTGTTATTTAGTGGTTACTCAGACCCAGTCAATATCGGAAATCCACATGAAACAACCATCAAAGAGTTTGCCGAAGAGATAATCAAGCTGACGGGAACGGAGCAAAAGGTCATTTATAAACCGTTACCACAAGATGATCCGTTGCAAAGACAGCCAGATATCTCTCTTGCCAAGAAAGTATTGGATTGGGAACCAAAAGTACAGCGTTCAGAGGGATTAAAAATCGTATACGATTATTTCAAATCGTTGCCAATGGCCGTATTACAGCGGAAAGCACATAGAGAGTTCAATTAAAAAGTGGCTATTGCCCTTTGTCCGTCGAATCAATAAAACTGTAATAAAATGAATATTTTGATACTCGGTTCCGGGGGCCGAGAACACACATTGGCATGGAAATTAAGTCAAAGCAAAGCGCTTACATCGCTTTTTGTAGCTCCTGGCAATGCAGGAACGGCAAAAATCGCAAAAAACAGACCGATTGGTGTAAATGATTTTGATAACATTAAGAAATTGGTATTTGCAGAGTCCATTGATATGGTCGTTGTAGGTCCGGAAGACCCATTGGTGAATGGTGTACATGATTTCTTTTTGAACGATGCACAGTTGCAGCATGTGGCCGTCATAGGGCCACAAAAAGCAGCGGCCACTCTTGAGGGGAGTAAGGAGTTTGCCAAAGAGTTTATGATGCGCCATGGTATTCCGACAGCGGCTTATCAAAGCTTTACTTCAAACAACCTTGGAGAAGGATATGCCTTTTTGGAAAGCTTGCAACCTCCTTATGTATTGAAAGCCGATGGCTTAGCGGCCGGTAAAGGCGTATTGATTCTAAATGACATAGAAGAGGCAAAAGCCGAACTCAAAAAGATGTTGGTCGATGGGAAATTTGGAAGTGCAAGCGCCACAGTGGTTATAGAGGAGTTTCTTTCAGGTATTGAACTCAGTGTTTTTGTGCTTACTGATGGGACAGGCTATAAGGTACTTCCCACCGCAAAAGACTACAAACGTATTGGAGAGGGAGATACCGGCCTCAATACAGGCGGTATGGGGGCCATATCGCCCGTTCCTTTCGCCGATACCGGTTTTATGAACAAAGTACACGAACGAATAGTAAAACCGACCGTAGAAGGGCTTAAAAAGGATAATTTGCCGTACAAGGGTTTTATATTCATCGGTTTGATCAAGGTGGGCGACGATCCCAAGGTCATCGAATACAATGTACGTATGGGAGATCCCGAAACTGAGGTAGTCATTCCAAGAATAAAAAATGATTTGGTAACACTGTTAAAAGCCACAGCCGACGGAACGTTGGACGAAACCGAACTAAAAGTCGACAACCGTACCGCCGCAACAGTAATGCTCGTATCAGGAGGATACCCGGGTAGTTACGAAAAGGGAAAACAGTTAACAGGCAGTGAAAGCATTACCGACTCCTTAGTATTTCATGCGGGCACAATATTGAAAGATAATCAGGTAGTCACCAATGGCGGAAGGGTCATGGCCATTACATCTTTCGGAGATAACTTCAAAGAGGCCCTTGAAATATCGTATGCGAATGCCGAAAAAGTTCATTTTGACCGTATGAACTATCGAAAAGATATCGGTTTTGACCTTTAAAATACCCATAAAATAGAGTATTGTAGGCAAAATAGGTATTAGGGAATATCAGTTATAAAAAAAAAGTCGCTACTAAAGATAGGAATGCGACGAAATGCTCTTGTCTTCCTCGCCTTTATCGTTATACTTTTTCAACTCGATCATCCAATACACAAAGGCGATTGATCCGATAACAAAAAACATCCAATTTACGAGATTAGAGGCCCACCAGCTTTCCATAAATCGGAAGAAATCATAGGGAGCAAAAAGAATGTTTACGAATAAATCCTCTATACCTTCAAAAAATGCTTTCATATGCTTTGATTATTTGCTTGTAACGTAAACTGAACGCTTTTCATTGTCCAAAAAAGTTTTTTGAACCCTTGAGACTTGTATTTTAAACGAACCTAGTCAATGTTATCAGTATATTTATTGGCAAAAATATAAAAACACCCGATGATTTCAAGCTTTTTTGGGAAAACAAAACCAATAAACTATATCGTTCTGCTCACGTTCGTTTTCTTGTTTTATTGGTTTGTACTTTTTTTCATATTTGAGAAGGTCTACAGTGCCCAACAGGCTTTTTTACAATTATGTGCCTTGGCCGTGCTGTCTTTTAGTTTTTTCGTGATTGACTTTATAGTAAAACGTAACAAGGTTACGGCACCCAATTCGTTTAGTCTCTTGTTTTTTGCCTTGCTGATCGTGGTCTTTCCTGAAACCTTGGCCGATAACAATGCGATTTACTGTAGCTTCTTTCTATTGTTGTCATTAAGAAGACTGATCAGCCTTCGGTCATTAAAAAACATGCGCTCCAAAATTTTTGATGCCTCCATTTGGATCTTGGTTGCTAGCTTGTTTTATGATTGGGCCTTACTTTACCTCCTCTTGGTATTTATGGCAGTCTACATGTACGAGCCAAAGGTGCTAAAAAATTGGCTGCTGCCATTTGCCGGGGGATTCACCGTTTTTATGATAACCTATGGCGTGCTGGTACTCGCTGGGAATACCGAGTTCCTTGGGCAACATTACAGATTTGACTACGCCTTTAACAAGGCCTATTTTCTGCATTGGGGCAATAGTACCAAACTGGTGCTTTATATTTTGGTGATTTCTATCATAGGATTGCTTTCATTTATTAAATTGGGGAAAGCAGGCATGGGTAAGGTAGCGACTATGCGATTGATAGCAATGTCTTTTGTGTTGGGAATAGTTTTGAAAATTCTGGTTTCCGCTGCAGATGTCTATCCCATACTGATTACGTTTTTCCCGGCGGCCATTTTTTTAACGAAGTATATTGAATCGATTCGAAGGCCAAATATTAAGGAGATTGTTTTAATGCTTTCCATTTTTGTACCCTTCATGATACTTTTCATTGGCTTGATCGTTGACTAGGGAATCAAAATGATATCAAATTCGCGATACAAAAAGGTTCCTCCAATATCGGTATCTTTGTAATTAAATTAGTAGCCCATGTTCAGTGATTTTGCCTACGGGATTTTTGAAGAAAGTATCAAGAAATACCATATCATCGATGAGGTCGACCAGCCGTTCGAAAACCCGCATCCAAAAGACGATGTAGCTCATTTATTGTATCGAAAAAATTGGATCGATACCGTGCAATGGCATTATGAGGATATTATTCGAGATCCGGAAATAGACCCAGGAAAGGCGTTGATACTGAAACGTAAAATTGATGCTAGCAATCAGGACCGAACGGATTTGGTAGAATACATCGACAGTTATTTTCTTGAAAAATACCAATCGGTTCAAGTACATGATTCCGCCACAATCAATACGGAAAGCCCTGCCTGGGCCATCGACCGCCTGTCTATCTTGGCCCTTAAGATTTATCATATGAACGAGGAGGCGAACCGTACGGATGCTTCCGAGGAACATTTGAAAAAGTGTCGGGAAAAACTACATGTATTATTAGAACAGCGGAAAGACCTCTCCACCGCTATCGATCAGCTGCTTGCTGATATTGAGACCGGCCATAAGTACATGAAAGTCTATAAACAGATGAAAATGTACAACGATGATGAGTTGAACCCGGTGCTACGCGGACAAAAGTAAATCCCGCATGATCGAACATCAAGGCAAGCATATTCTTGTCATTCGCTTGTCCGCTATGGGAGATGTAGCGATGGCCGTTCCCGTGCTCCTAGCTTTTCAAAAACAATACCCGAACTTTAGGCTTACAGTGCTTACAAAACCTTTTTTTGCACCTATTTTTTCTCATATGGAAAACGTGCAGGTGCATACTGCAGATGTAAAAGGACGCCACAAAGGAATTATCGGTTTGTGGAGGCTCTATACAGAGCTAAGGGTTTTAGGCTTTGATGCCGTGGCCGATATGCATAATGTCTTGCGAAGTGCCATTTTGAAACAATTTTTTCGGTTGGGGGGTATCCCCTTTTTTCAAATTGATAAGGGCAGACCCGAAAAAAAGGCGCTGACCGCTGCCGACAATAAAGCTTTTAAACCCTTGAAAACAACCCATCAGCGGTATGCCGATGTTTTTGCAAAAGTAGGCTACCCCATAATGCTTTCGGAAGATTGCACATTGAGCAGACAACCGATTTCCGATAGTACCCGACGTCTGGTTGGCAAGGACATCGTAAAATGGATCGGGATTGCCCCCTTTGCAGCTTATGAAGGAAAACAATATCCATTGGAATTGATGAATCGGATCATCGAAGGAATCCATGAGATGGGAGACCACAAAATTTTGTTGTTCGGTGGAGGGAAAAAAGAACAAGAGGTATTAGAACAATTGGCCAGTGAAAACCAATGCATAAATATCACGGGGAAATTGCATTTTTCGGAGGAACTTGCCCTTATTTCGAATTTGGATGTAATGATTGCGATGGATAGCGGTAATGCACATTTGGCCGCTATGTTCGGTATTCCCGTTGTCACCTTATGGGGGGTTACCCATCCGTTTGCCGGCTTTTATCCCTTTGGTCAGGATCCGGCTTTGGCATTGCTTGCCGATAGGGAACGGTTTCCTTTAATTCCTACCTCGATCTATGGTAATAAAGTTCCTGACGGATATGAAACTGCCATTGCCTCCATCGCACCTGCTGATGTAGTTGAGAAGATTAAAATGGTTTTATCAGCCAAGTAAGGAATAAATACAAACGAAGTTTCCTACACCATGGTGGTTTTGGCCTCCAATGACTTGAAATAGTGCCGTAGTTGTGACATAAACCGATATTTTCGCGCAGATGGGGTCATTTCGACCATAAGAGTGCGAACTCCCATATAGGCACTCATTAAGAAAACAGCAACCCCTTCAGCATCGACATGTCGGTCGATGTGGCCATTAAACTTGCCTCTTTGAATGGCAGAAACCAAGTTCACTTCCCAAACTTGAAGAATGTTGTTCAGGTGCTTCATTATCTTTTCATTACGACCATTGAACTCGTTTATAAAATTACTTAGTATAAATCCGTAATCGAGTTCATTGTGTACGGCGGTTTCCAAGGCATCTTCAAAACAACCCGTTATTAGATCCAATGTATGCTCATGGCCTTCGATAGGTTCGATAAGCATGCTATATACTTTTCGAACCAACAAGTTTTCGATGATTTGAATGAAAAAATCTTCTTTGGATTCAAAATGATAGTAGAAAGCCCCTTTTGAAAGTGATAACTCTTTCAAAACATCGTCTACACTGGTATTATAATATCCTTTACTATAAAACAAGTGTAAACCGGTAACTTGCATACGCTGCATGGTGGCCAAGCGTTTCAGGTTCTTATCCATAAGATTTGGGTATTGAACCCATGAGCGCTTTTTCGACTTGCTTAAAAGTGTACATGAGTTTATTAAAAAACCGACCATTGGGTCTTTTAAGGATAACAGAAGAAGATACGGTAGCAATACCAAGAAAGGTTAAAAGGTTGGAAAATTCGTTAAAGTGCTTAAAAAACAATGGTTAAAAGCAAATTAGGTGATATTACAAACCCTTTGGTCGGTAAAGTAACCCCGGACACGAACATATTATTTAGGTAACCGCTCCTTGGCAACTACTTCCCGCACCTGCCGTACAACCATAACAGTGCTGCGAAATAATGATATTCCGGTCGTTGAGGATATCCTCGTTGTAGTCTTTGATATGTTTTACCTTACTAGCCACTTTGAGACCTAACATTTGGTTAAAATCACAATCATAGATCCATCCGTCCCAACTAATAGAAATCGTATTGGTGCACATCACATTTTCAACGGCTCCTGGATTGTATGCTTCTACAAGAGCATACATATAGTCCTCATAATTTTCCGAAGCGATCAAATAGTCCAAAAAACGGGCAATCGGAAGATTCGTAATAGCGAACAGGTTGTGAAAATCAATATCAAAATCTTCTTTCAGGGCTTTTTTGAAGTCCTTTTCCATGGCCGATTGATCACCGGGCAAAAATGCACCAGACGGATTGTAGACCAAATCTAAACGCAAAGAACCCTCGGGCGCCCCATACCCTACGGCATTTAAATCCTGCAAAGCTTTAATGGATTTGTCAAAAACACCATCGCCGCGTTGTTTATCGGTTTTACCCCTGGTATAATGTGGCATGGACGAAATAACATGAACATTGTGTTTTTTAAAGAACTCGGGTAAATCGTAATACTTCTTATTGGCTCTAATTATGGTTAAATTGGAACGTACAATAAAATCTTTGATTCCCGCCTTTGCAGCCTCCTCCACGAACCATCGAAAATCCGGATTCATTTCGGGGGCGCCCCCTGTGAGATCTAAGGTATGGGCACCAGTATTGCGAATGATATCAAGGCAAAGGTGCATCGTATCCCGCGTCATGATTTCTTTTCGATCCGGACCAGCATCAACATGACAATGCTCACAAACTTGATTGCACATGTACCCTACATTTATTTGTAGAATTTCCAACTTTTTGGGCCGTAACGGAAAATATCCTATTTCAGCAATCTTATCTTTAAAATAAGGAAGTTCGCCATCGGCGAAAATACCCCCGTTTAAAATGTCTAATTGCCTATTACTCTCGGCAAGTTCGTTTTGCCTTGCTTTTAATGATTTTGTTGCCATTTTCCAGTATTCAGTATTCAGTTGTGGTTGACAGTACGGCAGAATACATATTCTGCCAACTGCTACTGCAGACCGCCAACTTTTTACATGCTCAATTTGTTGTATTTGTTCATCATCTGAACCCCATGTACCAAAGTGGCACCGCTTTCGATAGCTGCACCGGCATGTACGGCTTCCATCATTTCTTCTTTTGTAATGCCGCGTTGCAATCCGTCTTTTGTATACGCATCGATACAATAGGGGCATTTGACTACGTGTGCCACTGCCAAGGCGATCAATGATTTTTCGCGAGCGCTGAGCGCGCCTTCTTCAAACACTTTTCCGTAGTAGTCAAAAAACTTGTTGCCGAGTTCCTCGCTCCATTCCGTGATATTTCCAAATTTTCGTAGGTCTGCCGGGTCGTAATATGAGTTTGCCATGTACTTTATTTTTTAAGTAAGAGAATAGTAGTCCAAAACCCATGAAATGGGTAGCGGTACCTGTTTTTTTATTAGAAGGATAACGCCCTAAAAATGGGACTTAACAAGAGAAAGGTGAGCCTTTGTTGTAAAATGCTATGGGATAAAAAGAGGAAATCGTATTTGAACCATAGTAATAATCCAGGCTCTTTTTCCCAAGTATAAAAACTACAATTCCTAAAAGCGCAGCGGACCATACTTCGGGAGAATGGAGGCAATGTTGTAAATCGGAAGTAGTGTCTATATCAAACAGTGTTTCCAGTCGAAAAACGTCAACGGATCTTCTTGATAGCAGCGTAAGCAACTCGTGCGATACCTTTGAAGTCTGCCAAGAGAACTTTTTAAAGGCATTTTTGTCAAAATGAGCTTTAAGCAGCCCCATGAGATAAAATCCTCCATCGGAAGCCCGTCCTAAAACAAAATTACCAGTATCTAGCTGCTTTTTTGCTTTGTGCAAATGGGAAGCCTTTAATCCAGGAGTATCGTTTCCAATAGTAATGATTCGCTCATAGCCCTGTTCAAATAGGGTCTGGATCGCGTTAGTAAATCGTTCCCCAAAACTATTTCCAATCTGGGTAGTCTCATCCAAGTGAATATAGGGGAGTCCCGTTTTTCGAACGGTCTGTATGGTTTGTTCGGTAAGTGCATCGAACAACTCTTCACCATAGGCAATACCTTTTAAGGCCGCTTCTTTCTTCGAAGAATGGGCAAAAATCAATACAAGCGTATGTGGTTTTTCAGAGAGATGCATAAATACCGGACAGGTAGTAAAATTACAAAGAAATACTTTCAATTGTTCAGTCGTGAAGCATACCCAGTCTTTACTCCGGTAGTTATAAATTAACTAATTTTGAGGCGTTTTTGTAAACACATGTACTTTTTGCTAAAAAATATAAAGTATGGGATGGAGGCGTTGAAATCGAAATCGATAGGTTTGGTACTTTCCGGTGGTGGGGTACGGGGCATGGCTCATATAGGTGTCTTGCGGGCCTTAGAGGAATATGGGATTTCTGCCCAAACAGTAGCCGGGAGCAGTGTTGGTGCTTTGGTAGCAGCTCTGTATGCGAATGGTAATCCCGTACACGAAATGCTCTCTTTTTTTAAGGAAACCCCTTTATTCAAGTATAATTTTATAACCATATTGAAGCCGGGCCTTGTAGATACCGAAAGGTATATTGATATTTTTAAAGGCTATTTCCCTGAAGATCGTTTCAATGCCTTGGCACGTGAATTGCATGTGGTCGCCATCAATTTGCAGAAGGGGGAAGAAGAATTTTTTTCTGAAGGGGAATTGATTCGACCTCTTTTGGCTTCTGCTGCCTTACCTCCGGTCTTCAGTCCGGTCGAGATCAACAATTGTTTGTATGCAGACGGGGGTATTATGAATAATTTTCCTTTAGAACCTATCCGTGGTAAGACCGATTTTATGATCGGTAGTAATGTTTCAGTTATTAAGCAGGTCGAAAAGAAGCATATCAGTTCCTCGATTCAATTGGCTAATCGCACGACCGCTTTGATGATTTACGCCATTAATCGACAAAAAATTCACCAATGTGACCTTATTTTCGAAGCGATGGAATTGGATGCCATCGGGGTGTTGGATAAAAAAGGCATAGAAAAGGCCTATGTTATCGGGTACGACCACGCGGCTAGGACGCTAGAAAAATATCTTTCCAAGGAATAATGAAGGGGAGGATCGCACACCAAATGATGAAAAAAGCACCCATGCCGCTAGGGTAAGGTTGTTTTTGCCATAAGGCCGGTAGCATCACGAACAACACCCATGATCCCTTGTAAGTTAGCTGGAACAACAGTACCAAAGCCATTTTTTTGGGATACAAAAGTCCAAGAATCGAAAGTAAGAAGATGGCTCCCCATAAACTTCCCACCAATCGAATAACTTCCGAGTACGGATAGGTATTTTGAAATACAGTAACCGCCGCCTTTTTAGGATAGAACAAGGACGTGATGCTGATCCATCCCGCTACAATGATATTGGCAATATATACAGTTTTCAAAGCAATCATTTTACTAAAAGTTTTGAGGACAAAATTATACAGGTTATCAGGTAAACCGTTTACCTTATGGTAAATTCGAAGACTATTGGGAGATATTTCTTCGAATACGGCTCAGCGACTGTTGGGTTACTCCCAAGTAGGAGGCAAGATGTTTTAGGGAAACCCGGCCTACCAGCTCAGGACGGTTATTTAACAGTAGGCGATAGCGGTTTTCGGCCGTTTCGTTTTGAAGCTCCTCAAGAATATTTTCCGTAAAAAACTGTACTTCTTGGGTAATTTTATGGGCGAAAGCCTTCCAAATGGGCAATTGCAACAATTCCTGTTGGTCGGTATACGTAATTTGCCAAACGCTACTGTCTTCTAAGGCTTCGATATTTTCCCTGGAGGGTTGTCGCTCGTTAAAGCTACGTTGGGAAGTGAACATATAGGGGGCTTCGGTAAAGAACTTGGTCACCGCCTCTCCATCTCTCCAGATAAAGAATCGCAAGAGGCCGGTTTCTAAAAACGAAAGGTGATGGCATACGGTGCCATTTTTCAATAACAACGCTCCTTTTTGATAGGTTTTATGGGATAACTTGGCACGAATTATAGCCCAGTCCTGGTCTGAGATAGAAATGTAGCTTTCTATGAATTTTCTAAAGGTATGCGGTGTCTCCACGATTTTAGAAGTGAAACCCATAGTGGCGAGCTAATCATAAGCCGACAAAATGGATGGTTGAACCCCGACACTTATGCTCAGGGCCTTTTAGTACGGTTACTGATTCTTATGATCAAACATCGTCATAATCGACCTTCAATGTTGGGGTCAAGGCGTGTGCCTGGCAGGTAAGGATAAATCCATCGGCGATTTCCCCATCGGTCAAGATTTGGTTCTGAACCATATCTGCCTTTCCTTCTTTGACCCTGGCAATACAGCTGCTACAGACTCCGCCTTGGCAAGAATAGGGAGCATCGATATTTTCCTTTAAAACCGCATCGAGCACCAACATTTTCCTATCCATCTTAAATGAAAAGGTTTCATCGTCTACAACAACTTCTACTTGGGTCTCCCCTTCTTCGCTTATGGGAAGCTCATCCAATATTTCCGTTGTAGTAAACAACTCAAAGTGTATGTGTTCTTCGGCAATCCCGTTTTCTTTTAGGCTGTTTTCGACCAAGCGAATCATTGGTTCGGGGCCGCATAGATAATAGTCGTCAAAACGGATATTTTTGTGTTTGTTCTTTAGGGCATAGTTGACCGTTGATACATCAATACGACCGAACAGTGCATCTTCTTCCCTGGATTGACTATTTATAAAATAAACAAAAAACCTATTGGTATATTCTAACTGAAGCTTGTTGATCTCCGTATAGAACATGGTTTCTTCGTTCGATTTATTTCCATAAACCAATACGAATTTGTTGTCTTTGTGGCTGTCCAACACGGTTTTGGCGATACTCATTATAGGTGTAATACCGCTACCTGCAGCAAATGCCGCAATATTCTTTGAATTCTCTGTAGGAGCAAAAACAAACCTTCCCTCAGGGGGCATTACTTCAAGAACATCGCCCACCTTCAATTCCGAGTTGGCGTAGTCGGAAAATCCGCCACGATCTACTTTTTTGACACCGATGGTAATACCGGCACTGGCGGGTGCTGAACTAATGGAGTAGGCCCTACGGAGTTCGGTTCCCTTTATTTCTTTTTTGATCGTAATATACTGCCCGGCGGTAAAGGCAAAAGTTTGAAGTAGCTCTTTGGGAACATCGAATGTAATGGCGACCGATTTAGGGGTTAATTTTTTAACATTGGAAACGGTCAGCGAGTGAAAATGGCTCATGTAAACAAATTTGGTGCAAAACTAAGCATTGATGAAGCTATTTAAAACCGACACGACAAAAAATCCGCCGGGTTTGTAACAAAGTCTTATTTTTAGGTACCAAACTATAGCATAATTTTTAGATCCGAGATGTTCAAATACTTCATTACACTCCAATGGAAATCGTTTTTTAGATCGGCATCCTTGGGGAAAAGCATGGCGATGAAGATACTTATGGGCTTTTTTACGCTTTATATGTTGGCCACGCTACTGATGGCCGGTATCGGATTGTTTTTTGGTCTTGAAGAAGCATTTCCTGAAACCGACCCGTTATTTTTGGTAAGTCAATATCTCGTTTACTGGGTATTTATTGAGTTGGCCCTTCGCTATTTTATGCAGAAACTCCCAGTGATGGATGTGAAGCCCCTATTAACGCTTCCTATTGATAAAAGTAAGATTGTTCATTATGTGCTAGGGCGTTCCGGTGTTTCGGTCTATAACCTGTTTGATTTGGCATTCTTTGTACCCTTCACCATCGTATTGTTGCTTCAGGGATATCCAATAGTAAATATCCTGGGGTGGTTTTTGGCTATGATGGGTATAGTGCTCAGCATCAACTATACCAACTTTCTTATTAACAAGAGCGACAAGGCATTAGCGGTTGTTCTATTGTTTGTTGTTGTGCTATACGCGCTCGATTATTTTGATTTGTATCCGGTTCGAGCGTTTTTTGGATCGCTGTTTTATGGCCTTTATGAAAATCCGTTCCTAGCCCTTATTCCGGTTTTTTTGACGATAACGATGTACTATGTCAATTATCGCTTTTTGAGACATGGTATTTTTCTCGATGCTTCCTTACAGCAAAAAACCAAAGAGGTCGCTACCTTCGATTTAACATGGACTAGACGATTTGGCGACATTGCCCCATTTTTACAATTAGACTTAAAGTTGATTTGGAGAAACAAACGTACCAAGGTTCAGGCCTTCGTATCGTTAGCGATGATTTTTTATGGCCTTGTTTTTTATACGATGGAAGATTTTGGACTCAATTCGGTGATGATGGTCGTGGTCGGTATTTTGATGACCGGCATCTTTTTGATGAATTTTGGTCAGTTCATTCCGGCCTGGGACAGTGCTTATTATAGCATGATGATGTCACAGAACATTCCGTTGCGAAAGTATCTGGAAGCCAAAGCGGGCCTCATAGCGGTAAGCGTTGTGGTCATGTTCTTTTTGTCGATTCCCTATGTGTATTTTGGGTGGGAAGCTCTCGCCATTAATTTCAGTACGGCATTGTACAATTTAGGAATTAATATACCGATCATTTTATTTTTCGGGTCCATGAATAAGAAACGGATCGATTTGACCAAAAGTCCGTTGGGGAACATGCAGGGTACGGGTGCCGCCCAGTTTTTGGTGGGTATCCCGCTATTTGGAGCCCCTATGTTGTTATATGGCGTATTGAGTTTTTTGGTTTCGTTCGAAGTAGCGCTTATTGCTCTGGCATTGATAGGAATTCTTGGATTTGCCTTTAGAAAACACCTATTGGATAAGATTACCTTGCTATATGGCAAACGAAAGTATGGTATGATTGCCGGTTTTAAAGAAAGAAACGGCTAAGGACGTGCCAAAAAACCGATAAACGATTTAGGTCAATTTGAAATGCTTTCCAATATCCATTCTTCGGCACAAGGGGCAGGAAAGTATCGTTTGATACCTTTTAAAAGGCAACAAGATTTTTTGTCCAGCACGGATAATTGGTTTGAGGCCTGGGCCAAAAAGCCTTGAACTTGACACTTGAATTTGAACTTTACGCTATGATATCAGCACAAAACCTTACCAAACGATACGGATCCAAGATGGTCCTGAATATTGAAAATCTTCAAATTCCTAAGGGTCAAAGTTTTGGGCTTGTGGGTAATAACGGTGCTGGTAAGACTACCTTTTTTAGTCTTTTGCTAGATTTGATTCCACCGAGTACGGGCCATATCGTGAATAACGGTGTTCAGGTAAATACCAGTGAGGATTGGAAACCCTTTACTGCTTCTTTTATCGATGAGTCTTTTTTAATCGGTTATCTGACACCGGAAGAGTACTTCTACTTTATTGGGGAACTACGAGGTCAGAACAGGGCCGATGTGAACGCGCTGTTGACCAATTTTGAGGACTTTTTTCATGGAGAGATACTTGGACAGAAAAAATACCTCCGTGATCTTTCAAAAGGAAATCAAAAGAAAACGGGAATCGTTGCCTCATTTATAGGTCATCCAGAAGTGGTAATACTCGACGAACCTTTCGCGAATCTGGACCCGACCACCCAGATACGGCTAAAAGGGATTATCAAAGAACTGGCGGCGCAGCAAGAGGTAACCGTTTTGGTGTCGAGCCACGATTTAATGCATGTAACGGAGGTCAGCGACCGCATCGTGGTATTGAATCAAGGGGAAATAGTAAAGGATATCGAAACCTCTGAAAAAACGCTGGAAGAATTGGAAGTCTTCTTTGGAAAGCAGTCAGCAATCGAAGAGAGCGGCAATTGATCATACCTAACAGTCTCAAAAGAATCCAGAAACACAGACTTCCGGGTTTGTAAGCGGGTACTGGGAACGTATCCGGTTCATCTAGCCATGCTTTCAAGAACTTGCCAACTAGTGCAAAACCAAGGCGTGCCCGAGGTAACCACAGAAAATCAATTTAGCAAACCATTTAGTCGGTTTCAAGATTTTTTTTGTTAAACCCTATCGAACTTAAATTGCCTATTTTGTTTTTGCCATGTGCGTACCGCAGGATCCAATACCTTTCAAGACCCTTACTTTAACATTAGAATGGCCTACAATCCCCACTTTTAGTATTTTTATCGATGAACTGCATAATAATACAGTTGTTTTTAAGTTAAGATACTACGTACGCATAACTACAGTTTTGAAGCTTCGATATAAACTTATTTTAGGGGTCGTTTTGGTGGCACTGGTTTTTAATGCCTGTTCTACCAAGAAAGATGCCTTTTTGAACCGCAATTTTCACGCATTGAATACCAAGTACAATGTCCTGTACAATGGAAACATCGCTTTTGAGGAAGGGCGGGAAGAGTTGAATGCAAGTTACCGAGACGATTACTGGGAACTACTACCGATAGAGCGTTTGCAGGTAACCGACGAAATAAAACTCGATTCTGAAGATAACAATCCCAAATTCGTAATAGCCGAGGAAAAGGCAACGAAAGCCATACAGAAACATAGTATGGATATCAAGGACGAAGAACGAAACCCACAAACCGATGAGGCTTTCTTGTTATTGGGAAAGGCGCGGTATTTCGATCAACGTTATATCCCGGCCTTGGAGGCCTTCAATTACATTATTAAGAAATACAATTACAGCGATAAGCTGAACGAGGCACATATTTGGCGTGAAAAGGTGAATATCAGACTCGAAAACGAAGAACTCGCCATCAAGAACCTGAAGCGTTTAATGAAGTACGAGAAGCTAAAGGATCAAGAATACGCCGATGCACGGTCTATGATGGCACAGGCGTACATTAATCTTAAGGTCATTGATACAGCGGTTCAACAGCTTAAAATCGCTTCGTATTACACGAAACAAAATCCCGAAAAAGGACGGTATTACTACATCATTGGTCAACTTTACAACGAACTTGGTCACAAAGACAGCGCCAATTACGCGTTCGATAAGGTCATTGAATTGAATCGAAAATCACCGAGGGTGTACATGATCAATGCCGAAATCCAAAAAATTAGAAATACGGAAATCACGGCTGCCAATGAACTCGACATTTTGGAGCATTTGACCGATTTAGAGGAGAACCGTGAAAATCGTCCGTTTCTGGATAAGATTTATAGACAAATTGCCGAGTACCATCTAGAAAAAGAGTCTGATAGTAGTGCCTTGGTCTATTTCAACAAATCACTGCGTGCTACCCAGAACGATGCGAAGTTGAATGCACGCAACTATGAGAATTTAGCCGAATATAACTTCGACGAAAATGAATATAAGTTGGCGGGTGCTTATTACGATAGCGTTCTCACAAATCTGCCCGAGAACACCAAAAAGTTTCGTTCTACCAAAAAGAAGCTCGATAATCTAGAAGATGTCATCGCCTACGAAGATGTCGTTACCTATACAGATAGTATTATTTCACTGTACAAGATGTCTCCCGAAGAAAGAGAAGCTTATTTTGGCGACTATATTGCCGAGTTGAAACGTGTGGCCGAGGAGGCTGCCAAGAAGGAACAGGAGATGCAAAATGCCGGTTTTGCGGCTTTTGGAGAGACCAAGGGAGGTAAGGAGAACAAAGGGAAATTCTATTTTTATAACATTACTAGTTTGGGATATGGCCAGACCGATTTTACACAAAAATGGGGCGAACGTGAACTAGAAGATGATTGGCGATGGAGCAACAAGGCCAAGTCACTTCCTTCCGAGGCCACTGGTGAAAACCTGGTAGCGAACGATAGCCTGAATACAGAACCCACGGAAGAGGAGAAATATTCCATAGCTTTCTACACCGATCGCATCCCGACCGACCCGGCGGTAATCGACAGCCTCAATACCGAACGCAATTTCGCCAACTATCAATTGGGGCTTATCTACAAAGAAAAGTTTAAGGAAAATCTTTTGGCGGCAGGCAAGTTGGAAGACGTGCTTCGTAGTAATCCCGAAGAGCGATTGATACTTCCTTCCAAATACAATCTGTATAAGATTTATGAGGAAGAGGGGAGTCCGTTGTTGGCTTCAATGAAAGAAGACATTCTACAGAACCACGGCGATTCGCGCTATGCCGAAATCATTTTAAACCCAAGGGCCGTGCTTACCGAAGGGGAAGACAGTCCAGATGCCCGTTATGCGGCATTGTACAAACGGTATGAACAACAGGAGTTTCTAAGGACCATTACCGGCGCAGAGAAAAACATCAACCAGTTTACAGGGGATCCGATCGTACCTAAATTCGAGATGTTAAAGGCAAATGCGATTGGTAGGTTACAAGGTTTTGAACCCTTTAAGGAACAACTGAACTATGTAGCCTTGACCTACCCGAACAATGCAGAGGGTAAAAAGGCAGAGCAGATGATTGCGGAGCAACTACCGAAATTAGAAGTAAAGGAGTTTTCGACGGAGACCGAAAAAGGAAATTGGAAAGTAGTGTTTCCCTTTAAAAGAAAAGATGACGAAAAAGCCGTTGAGTTGATGGAGTTACTGAAGAAATCCATCAGTGATCTGAGGTACAAGAACATCGTCTCTAAAGATATTTACAACTTAGAGGATCAGTTTGTGGTGGTTCATGGCTTCAAATCGAAGAATTATGCGCTGGGCTACGCGGAATTGATAAAAATTAACAAGGATTACAAGGTTGATAATGAGAATTTTGTAATTTTATCCTCCAACTATAAAATCATTCAGGTACATAAAAACCTACAGGAATATAAGAGTCAAATTTTAACCCCAAAACCATAACAAATGTTTTCAGACAACAAAAGACCTATGCATGAAATAGGCGGACAGCCAAACAGAATTGAAAAGAACACCAAGATCAAAGGAGAGATTATTTCCGAAGCCGATTTCCGGATTGATGGGAAGCTCGATGGAAATGTAAAAACTTCAGGAAAAGTGGTCATTGGTAAAGACGGTTACATTCATGGAAAAGTAGAATGTGTAAATGCCGATATTGAGGGAAGTTTTAACGGGGAACTTTTGGTTTCCGACTTATTATCCCTAAAGTCATCTGCAGTGATCGAAGGTACGGTCTCTGTTAACAAGTTGGCAGTTGAACCAGGTGCTACCTTTAATGCTTCCTGTACCATGAAAGGTAAAGGTGGCTCATTAGGTAACAGCTCCAATACGAACGTTTCTTCTGGAAGTAGTTTCAAATCTGCCGCCTTGGGAAACAAAAAGAATGAGC
Organism: uncultured Flavobacteriaceae bacterium; assembly: GCA_947493175.1. GTDB lineage: Bacteria > Bacteroidota > Bacteroidia > Flavobacteriales > Flavobacteriaceae > Pelagihabitans. Next base: position 55,470 of record CANLQD010000013.1, read on the forward strand.
CAGCAAAAGCCTCCTAAGAACAACTTCAAAAATTTTGCGGTGCTCTCCGGTATCGCATTTGAAATGGGCGCCATTATTTTTTTGGCGGCAAAAGGGGGTGTTTGGCTAGACGAACATTACCATACCGAAAAAAGAATTTTTACAGCAATTGCCACACTTTTGGGTGTGGCAATTTCAATTTGGGTAGTTTTGGGCCAGTTAAAGCGAATTAAGAATTGATGTTTCGGCGCAATCCAATCATTTTCCTTGTGTTGATACTCGTAGTATCATTAGGAATCGTGTTTCTAGCACACATCACCTTGTTACAAATAGGGGGGTATCCAAAATTCGGCAATAAGATTATACTTTCCTATGGGGTCAATGGTTTGTTGGCCTTCCTTATTTATAGCTCTTTGTATGCTTTTCGAACACGACTAAAAAATCAAATAGGATTTCTTTTCATCGCAGGTAGCTTTCTAAAATTTATCTTTTTTTTCGTGCTATTTTATCCATTATATCGTCAAGATGGTCAAATGGACAAGTCGGAGTTTTTTGCCTTCTTTGTACCCTATCTGATATGCTTGTTGATAGAGACGGTTTTCACCGTTAAAATGCTTCAAAACTTGGATAAAAAATAGCCATTAAATAAACCTTTTAAATGCTTTTTTCTTTTTGTAAGAATAGTGTACATTTGCACCGATTTTTAGGGACCGATATTTTTAGGTGGTATGCACAAAACATATTTAGTGAAAACGTTGTTGGCAGGATTTCTTTTAATAAGCGGATTCCTTGCGGCACAGGAAGTTGAGCATCACGATGAAGCATCACATGAAGGAAGTGAGGCGGCTTTAGAAGAGGAAATCAAGGAAGATATCGACCACCACATTCAAGATTCCCATTCCTTCACTTTCTTTTCAGATACCGAAACAGGGAAACATTATGGGTTTCCGCTACCCGTTATTTTATGGGATAACGGACTTCAGGTTTTTTCTTCATCTAAATTCCATCATGGGGAGACCGTTGCAGAACATAACGGCAATTACTACAAGCTTTATCACAGCAAAGTATATAAAACAGATGCCGAAGGCACCATCAACTATGATGATGATCATCATGCTACTAACGAAAAGCCTTTAGATTTTTCAATTACCAAGAACGTATTGATGATGTTCGTCACAGGCTTGTTGATGTTCCTGCTTTTTGCAGGTTTGGCTAAATCGTTCGGGAAAGGCCCTATTGCGAAAGGGGTAGGTCGCTTTTTTGAGCCTATTGTACTTTATATTAGAGATGATATTGCGAGACCGAATATAGGTCCAAAATATAAGCGTTTTATGCCTTATCTTTTAACGGTCTTCTTTTTTATTTGGTTTTTGAACCTTTTCGGATTAACGCCTTTGGGTGTCAATGTCACCGGAAATATTGCAGTAACCTTTGCGTTGGCACTGATTACATTTGTAATTACCCAGTTTTCTGGTAATAAGAATTACTGGAAGCACATCTTTTGGATGCCTGGAGTGCCTACTCCTATGAAGTTTGTTTTGGCCCCGATAGAATTATTAGGTGTTTTCATAAAGCCATTTGCACTGATGATTCGTTTGTATGCGAATATCATGGCTGGGCACGTGGTATTGATGAGTATCATTGCATTGGTTTTTACGGTACAGAATTGGATTGGCGGCGGGTTATCATTGGTGCTTGCCTTTTTTCTATCTATTATAGAGTTATTGGTAGCGGCTCTACAGGCGTATATCTTTACCTTGCTATCGGCCTTATATTTTGGGTTCGCTGTAGAGGAGCACGACGAGCATCACTGATCTTAAAATAGAATGTTTAATGTTTAATTTATATATATCATGGAAATCCCAACTGTAGTAGGAGCAGGTTTGATCGTAATCGGTGTAGGTATCGGTATCGGTAGAATCGGTGGTTCAGCAATGGAAGCGATCGCCCGTCAGCCTGAGGCTACTGGTAAGATCCAAACAGCGATGTTGATTGCAGCAGCGCTTATTGAAGGTATTGGTTTTGCGGCATTGTTCGTAGGCTAATCACATTAATAACGGCCTTAACGGTTGGTTAGGGCCGTTGTTTTATTTTTTAAACAAAACATATTATGGAGAAGTTAATCAACGATTTTTCTTTTGGTCTATTTTTTTGGCAGATACTACTTTTTGTATTGTTGCTCCTATTGCTTAGAAGATTTGCATGGAAGCCGATATTGAATGCGGTGAATGAACGTGAAGATGGTATCAAGAATGCCTTGGCCGCTGCCGAAGAAGCAAAGAAAGAAATGCAAAATGTAACGGCCGATAGCGAAAAGCTATTGAAAGAAGCTAGGGCCGAACGGGAAACTTTGTTGAAAGAAGCTAGGGAAATAAAGGAAAAGATGATTGCCGATTCCAAAGAACAGGCAAGGCTCGAAGGCGATAAGATGCTCAAACAGGCCCAAGCGGCCATTGAAAGTGAAAAGAAAGCTGCAGTAGCCGAAATGAAGGCACAGGTAGCAACACTTTCTGTTGACATTGCCGAAAAAGTCATCAAGGAACAATTATCGGACAAAGACAAGCAGTTGAAGCTTGTAGAGGATATGTTGGGCGATATCAAATTAAGCTAAAATGAACGATACAAGAGCAGCCGTACGATATGCGAAGGCAATTTTAGACTTGGCGGTAGATCAGAAGGCTACCGATGCGGTTGAAAACGATATGCGTTCTGTAATGAATACCATATCGGAAAGCAAAGACCTACGGGGAATGCTTTCGAGCCCGGTCATCAAATCAGAGATCAAGAAGGGAGCTTTAAACAAGGTGTTTAAAGGGAGTCACGCAATTTCAGAGGGACTGTTCGGCATCTTGGCAGATAATAAGCGTATCGGTATGTTGAACGATGTGGCCCAAAAGTATATTATCCTTAACGAAGATCGCAAAGGAAAGGGTATAGCGTATGTTACTACTGCCGTACCAATGACCGCAAGCTTGGAGAAAAAAATCCTAAAACAAGTAACCGAACTTACTGGAAACGAGGTGACCATCGAAAATAGGGTCGATGAAAGTATCGTCGGAGGGTTTGTATTGCGAGTTGGGGATTTGCAGTATGACGCCAGCATCGCGAATAAGTTAGGGAATTTAAAAAGAGAATTTACAAGCAGTCTATAATAACAACTCAGGACTAAAAAGACGTCTAACGTCTTATGTCTAACGTCTTATATCTAAACAAAAATGGCAGGAGTAAAAGCCGCTGAAGTATCAGCAATTTTAAAACAACAGTTGTCGGGATTTGAAGCCACCGCCAGCTTGGACGAAGTGGGAACCGTATTACAGGTAGGTGATGGTATCGCCCGTGTGTATGGACTATCAAACGCACAATATGGGGAATTGGTTGAGTTCGAAGGCGGACTTGAAGGCATCGTTTTGAACTTGGAAGAGGATAATGTCGGTGTGGTATTATTGGGTCCTTCCAAAGAAATCAAGGAAGGAGCTACCGTAAAACGTACACAACGAATTGCTTCTATCAATGTTGGTGAGGGCATCGTTGGTCGTGTGGTAGATACCTTAGGGAATCCAATCGACGGAAAAGGCCCGATCGCTGGTGAAACCTATGAAATGCCATTGGAACGTAAGGCACCTGGTGTTATTTTTCGTGAGCCGGTAACCGAACCGTTACAGTCGGGAATCAAGGCAATCGATGCGATGATTCCTGTAGGTAGAGGACAGCGTGAGTTGGTTATTGGAGACCGTCAGACGGGGAAGACCACCGTTTGTATCGATACGATTTTGAACCAAAAGGAATTCTATGATGCAGGGGAGCCAGTATATTGTATCTATGTGGCCGTAGGACAAAAGGCTTCGACCGTGGCAGCCATCGCACAGACGCTGGAGGATAAGGGCGCCTTGGCTTATACCACCATTGTAGCAGCGAACGCATCCGACCCTGCGCCGATGCAAGTATACGCACCGATGGCCGGTGCTTCCATAGGGGAGTATTTCCGGGATACCGGTCGTCCTGCCCTGATTATCTATGACGATTTATCAAAACAAGCAGTAGCGTATCGTGAGGTGTCCCTCTTATTGAGAAGACCTCCGGGACGTGAGGCATATCCGGGTGACGTTTTCTACCTTCATTCCAGATTATTGGAGCGTGCTGCAAAAGTAATCAACGATGATGCTATTGCTAAAAATATGAACGATTTGCCAGAGGTGCTGAAACCAATGGTAAAAGGAGGAGGCTCCTTAACGGCCCTTCCGATTATCGAAACCCAAGCGGGTGACGTATCTGCGTATATTCCAACCAACGTGATTTCGATTACCGATGGTCAGATATTCCTGGAGCAAGACTTGTTCAACCAAGGGGTGCGCCCAGCGATCAACGTGGGTATCTCGGTATCAAGGGTCGGGGGTAATGCCCAGATAAAATCGATGAAAAAAGTAGCCGGTACTTTAAAACTGGATCAAGCACAGTTCCGAGAATTGGAAGCCTTTGCAAAGTTTGGTTCCGATTTGGATGCCGCTACCTTAAATGTCATCGAAAAAGGACGTCGCAATGTCGAGATTTTAAAGCAAGCACAGAACGACCCATTTACGGTTGAAGATCAAGTTGCGATTATCTATGCGGGTTCCAAAAACCTATTACGCGATGTGCCGGTAGAGAAAGTAAAGGAATTCGAACGGGATTATCTAGAATTCTTGAATGCCAAGCATCGAGATGTATTGGATACCTTAAAGTCAGGGAAACTGACCGATGAGGTCATTGATACCTTGACTGCTGTTGCAAAGGATCTATCTGGAAAATATCGAAGCTAGAAAGAACTAAGTACAGCGTACGAAGTCGAGTGGTTTTACAACACTTACTACTGATGACTAGGTACTAAATACTAAAAAAATGGCCAATCTAAAGGAAATACGAAACAGAATAACCACGGTATCTTCAACAATGCAGATTACCAGTGCCATGAAAATGGTATCTGCCGCAAAGCTGAAGAAAGCACAAGATGCGATTACGGCAATGCGTCCATACGCCGATAAGTTAACGGAGTTATTACAAAGCCTTAGTGCCAGTTTAGATGCCGATTCAGGTAGCAAGTTTGCCGACAACCGAGAGGTACATAAGGTATTAGTCGTCGCCATTACCTCTAATAGGGGATTATGTGGTGCTTTTAATACCAATATTATCAAGCAAAGTATAGTGCTGGCCAATGAGACCTACGCGGGCAAGCAGGTTGATTTCATGGCCATTGGGAAAAAAGCCAATGATATTCTTGGCAAGAAGCACAACATCATTGCAAACCATAGTGGTATTTATGACGATTTAAGGTTCGACAATGTAGCCGTAATCGCTGAGGATTTGATGGAGCGTTTTACCAGCGGCGAGTACGACAAAATCGAGTTGGTTTACAACAAGTTTAAAAATGCCGCTACGCAAATAATCATGACCGAGCAGTTTTTGCCGATTGTTCCTGTAGAGGGTGCCGAGAGTTCAGGGGGTGATTACATCTTTGAACCTTCCAAAGCAGAAATTGTAGAGCAATTGATTCCGAAATCTTTAAAAACCCAGTTGTTCAAGGGTATCCGGGATTCTTATGCCAGTGAGCACGGGGCGCGTATGACCGCCATGCATAAAGCGACCGATAATGCGACCGAACTTCGAGACCAACTGAAGCTTACTTACAACAAAGCGAGACAAGCGGCGATTACCAACGAAATCCTGGAAATCGTGGGTGGAGCGGAAGCATTGAACAATTAACGTTATTACGAGCATAGCGAAGTAATCCGTTTGTTCGAAAAGTAGATATAAAGAACCCCACAATAAAGTGGGGTTCTTCAGTTTTTTACCCGATTTTCGTCTTGTTTATGAAATCCAAGAAAACCGCCCTACTCTTTATCTTTATTACCATCTTGGTCGATGTCATCGGTATTGGGATCATTCTTCCGATAATTCCTGATTTGATTATGCAGTTAACAGGTGAGGGCAACCATAAAGCGGTTATCTATGGTATGTGGTTAACAACGGCCTTTGCAGGGATGCAGTTTCTATTTTCACCAGTTCTAGGGGAGATTTCAGATCAATTTGGCAGACGTCCTATCCTACTATTATCACTTTTCGGTTTAAGTATCGACTATTTGATTCATGCATGGGCACCCACCTTGGCTTGGTTATTTGTCGGAAGGTTCCTGGCGGGAATCACAGGAGCTAGTTTCACAGTGGCTTCTGCCTATATCGCTGATATTAGTACGAAGGAAAATAAGGCCAAAAATTTTGGCTTGATCGGTGCGGCCTTCGGACTTGGATTTATCATTGGTCCCGGAATCGGGGGGTATTTTGGGGATATCGATATACGGCTTCCTTTCTATATCGCGGCCGGACTCACTTTTTTAAATTTTCTTTTCGGATGGTTCGTCGTGCCCGAGTCCTTGGCACTCGAGAATAGAAGGCAGGTCAACGTTATGAAAATGATTCCTGGCGTTTCGTTGATAAGCCTACGTAACTACAAAGGGCTGTTAATCTTGATTTTTGCCTTCTTCCTTGCTAATCTAGCGGGACAGGTATTACCGGCCACATGGTCGTATTATGGTATTGAACGCTACGACTGGAGCCCAAAGGAAATAGGTGTCTCATTAATGGTCGTAGGCGTACTGGTCGCTTTGGTGCAGGGGTTTCTGGTCGGAGTTTTTGTGCAGAAGTTTGGAAAAAGGAAGGTAGTTACTTTTGGATTTTTACTATGGACGATAGGTATGTTTCTTTTCTCCTTGGCAACCGAACCATGGATGTTGTATGCATTTCTCATTCCTTATGCGCTGGGAGGCGTCGCCGGGCCTACGGTACAAGGCGTCATTTCAAACCAGGTTTCCGAAAAAGAGCAGGGAAACCTCCAAGGGTCGATTACAGGCTTGGTAAGTGTTACCGCCATTTTGGGACAACTGTTATTTTCGCCGGTCTTTTACTTTTTTATCCGTCCCGAAGGGGTGATTTACTTTCCAGGAGCTCCTTATGCATTGGCTGCGGTATTATTATTGACCGCTTTTCTGTTTGCATTTACAGCAATGAAACGAATGCAACTTCAGGAAGACTTACCCAACGGGTAAATCGTTTTTTGGCATAGGGGAGCATCTCCAAACATCTTTTCATCGTATATACGGTGTACATGCAATGACCATGGCAAAAAGATAATAACGAGCAAGTACGTTGCCTCCTGCAAATCGTTATTGGTTCTTGTGCCACGATTAAAAAATTAGAAACCAAAACCCATTTCGGCTCACGGATACCCAAGTAGTGATTAGTTATCTTTAAAAATAAAATTCGTAATGTAGTCATCAATGGCATTCGGCAAATCTACCGATTCATGGGTCGAACGTTACCAACGAAAACGGCTATTGAACAAGTCATGAATCGGTTGCCTTACTTTGTTACACCATCATAAATAGGTACTTTTAAGGTCAAATCAAGACACTATTGAATCCGCTCAGAAAACTCTTTAAGCAAACCGCCATCTATGGCTTGGCGACGGTGCTTCCGCGGATGCTTTCCTTCATTCTTGTGCCTGTATATACTGCTGTAATGGCTCCAGGTCTTTACGGTAATGTGACCCTTATCTTTTCGTGGTTTGCCATTTTCAACGTCTTTTTGGCATATGGCATGGAAACGGCATTCTTTCGCTTTTACAGTAGGTCTGATACTAAGGAAACAGTTGTGTCGACTTCACTGATTTCGATTATGGCGACCACTGGAATTTTTACAATTCTTGCGCTTTTGTTTCAAAGCAGATTGGCAGATGCCTTGGGTTTTGAGGTTAGATACATGCCCTATGTAATTTTCATTTTGGCGTTGGACGCTTTGGCGATTATTCCATTTGCATGGCTGCGGGCCAATGAAAGGCCTACTAAATATGCTGTTGTCAAAATAACGAACGTAGGTATTAATTTAGGGTTGAACATGTTTTTCCTACTACTTCTTCCTAAAATGGCCAAAGAGGATTCAGGTGGTCTATTGAGCTGGATGTACCAGCCCGATTTTGAGATTAGCTATATTCTTATTTCGAATTTGGTTGCCAGCGGAGTAACCTTGTTTTTAATGCTTTCCCTTTATGTAAAGAGCACCTATAAGTTCGATAAGGAACTTTGGAAACGAATGATGCGTTATGCGTGGCCTGTTTTGGTCGCAGGAATCGCCTTTACCATCAACGAAGTTTTCGACAGGATTTTATTGGAAAAGCTACTTCCCGAAGCTATAGCAAAAAGCGAAATGGGCAAGTATTCGGCCTGCTACAAACTGGGATTGTTCATGACCCTTTTTGCCACTGCCTTTCGAATGGGTATTGAACCCTTCTTTTTTAGTCATGCAGGCACCGAGAACCCTCAAAAAGCCTATGCGCAGATAACCAATTATTTTGTGGTACTAGGTAGTATTATTTTGTTGGCGGTGGTCGTTTTTGCCGATGTGCTTAAGGTGTTGTTCGTAAGGGACGAAGCCTACTGGGATGCTATGAAAATCGTTCCCTTGATCGTATTGGCTAGCTTTTTTTTGGGCATCTACCACAACCTTTCGGTCTGGTACAAGGTAACCGATAAAACGCGTTATGGGGCTTTTATATCGACCATAGGAGCTTTTATAACTATCGTTATAAACCTTGTTTTTATTCCGGTTATCGGCTATATGGCCTCTGCCATTGCGACCGTAATGGCCTATGGTAGTATGATGGTGCTATCCTATTATCTGGGAAAGTCGCGCTATCCGGTACCCTACAATTTTCGAAAAATTGTTTTTTATCTCTCTATCTCTATCGTATTCTCTATACTTTCGTTTTATGTATTCGAACGTAATTTGGTTATAGGGATTATTTTGCTAAGCTTGTTTTTGGGATTGGTCTACAAATTGGAAAATGATAAATTGAAAAAGATTTTTTTAAGAAAGAGTTAATGGCAAGAGTAAGGTACAAAATACGAAATTCGCAGGTAAAGCAACAACTCAAGACGAGTTCGTAAAGACGGATCGTATTCAAATGTTAGTCTTGTTTTTCGATTCTAAAATTACTATGGTCTTGGCTACCTCTATATAAAGACATATAATTATGAATATCAAAATAATCAACAAATCGGAACACGCCTTGCCTCATTATGAAACGGGCGCGTCTGCCGGAATGGATCTTCGGGCCAATATTTCCGAATCGATAACGTTAGAACCTTTAGAAAGGGCCATTATTACTACCGGACTTTTCATAGAACTTCCAGTGGGTGTCGAGGCGCAAGTACGACCACGAAGCGGATTGGCCGCCAAGAAAGGAATAACCGTTTTGAATGCCCCTGGTACCATAGATGCTGATTATCGTGGGGAAATTGGTGTGATTCTTGTAAATCTATCCAACGAAGCCTTTACCATCGAAAATGGCGAACGCATTGCACAATTGGTGATTGCCAAACACGAGCGTGCCGAATGGATCGAGGTAGCAGTACTATCGGAAACCGATCGTGGGGCAGGTGGTTTTGGTAGCACGGGGGTAAAATAGTCCTTTTTGGAACACTATTGGTTGTAACAATACATAGACTTTTGCAAATCGAGAAAATCTAAAATGAAAAAAAAGTCCACGTTACTCTTAATTTTTGCCGGGTGGTTTTTAATCTGCAAACCTACTTGTGCCCAAGAAACTGACCCCGATATTCAAGTTGAGGAAAGTGCCGAAGTTTTTTTGGAAGCGTACTCCGATGAATTTCAAGAGAACTTTTTTGAGGCCCTGAAACAAAAAGGAATCGAAAACTACGATAAAGCCATTAATCTCCTATTGGTATGTAAACAACTTGATTCCCAGAATCGGGTCGTAGATCACGAGCTTGCCAAAGTGTACTACGAAGACAAGCAATACGTTCTGGCCGAAGACTATGCCCTGGCAGCCCTTCGTTCAGCACCAGAAAACCTCTGGTATTTAGATACCTTGGTCGAGATTTCCCAAAAGCAGGGAAGTTCGTTCGCAGCGCTTAGTACTAAAATACCCTATACCAACCCCAAGCTCAAAGAAAATTTAGCGCTTATTTATTACAAACGGGCCAACTATAACAACGCACTAAAGATTTTAAAGGAGGTTAAAAAAACCACTTTTTCCGAGGATCTTACCTCAAAAATAAATGATTCGATAAAGAAACAGGAAGTCAACAACGAATCTGTGAGTTTTACCGCTACCGTCCAGAATAGCGGCACAAGGGATTTGGATATGTATAAGACCCGGTTAAAGGGACTTATTGCAGCGAACAGTCTGCCCTTGCTGCTGCAATTATCCGAGGAAGCTTTGGAAACATATCCTTCGCAACCTTATTTTTATTACGCCCATGGGTATGCCTTGAACAAAAGAGAAAAATATCGGGATGCCGTTGAAATTTTAGAAGCATCCTTGGATTTTATGATCGACGATATTTCACTGGCCAACAAGATTTACAAAGAACTGTCTGATGCCTATAACGCCCTTCACAATTCAGTGAAGGCAAATATGTATCTTCGTAAGATAAAACCAGGTTTTTAAGGGAATGGGCATATATAGTACGATAGGAAGAGGTTGGCAAATGGGCGTTGTGCTATTGTTACTGTTGGCCTCCTGTAAATCCACAAAAATAGCTTCGGACGGTACCGTCGATTCAAAATTGACAGCCAAAACCATCATCCGACAGCATTATCAGAATCAGCTAGAGTTCAAGACGATTAGTGGAAAGTTGAAAATAGAATACTCCGACGGCGAATCTGCACAAGGCCTTTCTGTAAGTCTTCGTATGGAAAAAGACAAGGCTATTTGGATCAGTGCCCCATTAGGTCTTGTAAAAGCCTATATTACACCAGGGAGAGTTTCTTTCTATAACAAGCTTCAAAACGAATATTTCGATGGTGATTTTAGTTATCTAAGCGCTATTTTGGGAACCGATCTTGATTTTGAACAGGTGCAAAACCTGTTATTAGGTCAGTCCATTTTTGATTTGACGGAAGGAAAGTATGAAGCCAAGATAAACAAGGACAACTACCAGCTCAGGCCCAAAAAGGCAGTGGAGCTTTTCAAGATTTTGTTTCAAATCGAGCCTAAAAACTTCAAAATGGCAGCGCAACGGCTTTCCCAACCCCTCAAAAAAAGGTTGTTGCAGGTTAATTATACGAATTATCAACAAGTCGATAAGTGGATATTGCCCAATCAAATAGCGGTAGCGGCCATTGATGGGGAGGTACGAAATACCATCGATATCGAATATCGAAATATAGAGTTCGACCAACCCTTGAACTTTCCCTATAAAATACCGAAAGGTTTTAAAGAGATTGTGTTGAATACAGATGGCTTATAGGCACCTACATATCGTTTGCACGTTATTTCTAGCAACTTTTATTACTATTTCTGCTTATGGGCAGACCAACGAGCAAAAATCATTAGAAGCAAAACGAGCTAGGCTTCAAAAAGAAATCAACGATATTAATCGTTTGCTTTTTGCCGAGAAGAAACAACGCGGTACGGTATTGGACCAGATCGAAGCACTCGATCAGAAAATCACGGTGCGTCAAGAGTTGATCAAAGTAACCAACCAACAGGCAAACTTGCTCAACCGAAAGATCAATGCCAACGTACGTGCTATCTCCAAACTAAAAAATGATTTAACGACTTTGAAAGAGGAGTATGCGGTTGTCATTCGAAAGTCATATCAGAATAGATCTCAGCAGGGCAGATTACTGTTTTTATTATCCTCAGAGAGCTTTTTCCAAGCTTTTAAAAGGGTACAGTATATGAAACAGTATACGGATTACCGAAGAGAGCAGGGAGAGCGAATTGTGACCAAAACAGAGGAACTATCAAAGCTTAACAAAGATTTGATCGACCAACGAAAAGAAAAGGAAGTGCTCATTGCCCAGAATAAAAAGGCGAAAGCACAGATGATGCGTGAAATGAAATCCCAAAAAGAGTTGTTGGGCACAATTCGAAAAAACGAAAGTAAATATGCTTCGGCCGTGGAAAAGAAGAAAAAAGAGGCCAGGAAGATTGATCAGCAGATAGAAAAATTGATTCGAAGCGCCATCGTGGCCTCCAATAAGAAATCGGATAACACCTCCCGTGTTTCGAATAAATTCTTATTGACCCCTGAGGCTACCATTGTCGCCAATAATTTCTCCGCCAACAAGGGAAGGTTAATTTGGCCGGTCGATAAGGGAATCAAGAGTCAGGGTTTTGGGGTGTATCGAGACGCCGTCTACCCTGGTATTAAGCATGAGAGCAATGGGGTAATCATTACTACCGATGAAGGAGCCAAAGCGCGCGCGATTTTCAAAGGTGAGGTCATCGCGATACTGTCGGTACCTGGCGGTAAAAAAGGGGTGCAAATCAAACATGGAAATTACATCAGCACCTACTACAACCTTTCGGAATTGTTTGTCAAAAAGGGCGATATGGTGCAGGCTAAGACCGAACTAGGCACCATATATACCGACCGGTCTAACGGTCAAACCCGTTTAAAATTCTATCTCTATGAGGATACCACGAAATTAAACCCGGAAGAGTGGGTGTATCAATTGTAAAAGTGATTTCACCCAATTGTTGAATCAATAAAAGCGAATAGATCCAAATGGAAAAGATTACGAACATTGAGGGGACGTTTACCCTACATAACGGAGTAAAAATGCCCTATTTGGGTTTGGGCACCTACCAATCAGATAATGATCAAGAGGTGGTCGATGCGGTAAAGTATGCCGTGGAAGTTGGGTATCGTCATATCGATACGGCTTCTATTTATAAAAACGAAGAGGGGGTAGGAAAGGGTATTCGGGAAAGCGGGGCAGAACGAAAAGAGTTGTTCGTGGTCAGTAAGGTCTGGAATGGCGATCAAGGTTATGATAGCACCCTTAAATCGTACGACGACAGTCTTAAGCGACTGGGGCTCGACTATTTAGATCTATTTCTAATCCATTGGCCGGTAGCAGGCAAGTATATCGATACTTGGCGGGCGATGGAACGTCTTTATCATGAAAAAAGAATACGGGCAATTGGGGTCAGTAATTTTATGCAACATCATTTAGAGGACCTTATGGAGGTTTCAGAAGTAGTTCCTATGGTAAACCAAATGGAGTTTCACCCTTATGTGGTACAACAGGATTTAATTGATTTTTGCAATAAGAATACCATTCAGTATGAAGCTTGGTCCCCTTTTATGCAAGGCAAGATATTTGGTTTAAGGGAACTACAGGATTTGGCTGAAAAATATGGAAAATCCATCGCGCAGATTACCCTACGATGGAATTTACAAAAGGGAGTTGTCACCATTCCAAAATCCTCCAAAAAGGAACGTATCGAATCAAATGCCGCTATTTTTGATTTTGAGCTCTCCAACGAAGACATCGCCCATTTAGATAGCTTGGACCGTGGGGAACGTATTGGTCCAAATCCTGATAATTTTGATTTTTAATATGAGGGCTTTCCGATTCACATTAATGAAAGCCCCTAGAATAAAGGGCACGAGAAGAAAACAAGATGGTTACTCTCCTACGAAAAGTGCTCGCAGTTCAGTGGCATCGGAGGGCTTCATTTTCCCCGCAAGTACTAAACTAAGTTGCTTTCTTCGCAGCGCACCGGCAAAACGCTCTTTTTCCAGTTCGGTTTCGGGTTGCAGTGGCGGTACTTCTGTAGGCACGCCGGTTTCATCCACGGCGACAAAGGTGTAAATAGCCTCGTTTGCTTTGGAGCGTTCACCCGTGAACCGGTCTTCCATCCAAACATCGATATAGACTTCCATCGAAGTGCGGAAAGCACGGGAAACCTTGGCTTCCACGGTAACCACACTACCTAGGGGAACTGCCCTATTAAAGGCCACATGGTTTACGGAAGCTGTAACGGTAATGCGTCTGCTATGACGACGGGCCGAAATACTCGCCGCACGGTCCATTCGAGCCAGCAGCTCCCCTCCAAAGAGATTGTTTAAGGGATTGGTCTCGCTTGGGAGTACCATATCGGACATCATCGTATGCGATTCACTTGGTTTCTTTGCTTCCATTCGTCAAATTTTCGGCAAAGGTATGGCTTAAAAAGAGTACGGTAAAAGGGAAAAGGAGGTTATTTAACAGACTTTAACCAAGCATCTGGCGATTGGGTCGCTTTTATGTTGCGAAGCGCGGTCAAGGCCTCATCGGCATCGGTGTAACTGTCGTAAGAGACAATATGCAATCCCGACTCATTTATACCCAAATATGATGCATTAAATCCGATACGGGTAAGCTGACGTATTTTTTTATCGGCATTTTTCTGAAATCGAAACGCTCCCGCAATAATATGGTGTACTTTTTTAGAACTGTCGAACGCCCTTGCCTTTTTTATGGTCTTTAGGGTAAGGGGAGGCAATTCCATAGGTGTCGTATCGAAAAAAGTTGCCTCTTGAATTTGCTTGGAAACCTGTTCTTGGGCTTCTTCTTGAGCCAGTTGCCGGTTTTCCAGATTATTTTGATAGGCACGGTATCCGGTGAATCCTGTGGATAAGGCTAATAAAAAGATAGCGGCATATTTTAGATAGGGCCTAAAAGAAGTATTTTCACGCTTTTCAGGAGTGACTAAAAAAGGAACTTGTTCTTCCATAGCAACAACTTCTTCCTTTAAGATTTCCCTGGTGACCGGAGCCGATTTGAAAGAAGCCAATCCGAACGAAGAAGTGAGGTAATTAACTTGTTCTGAAGGCTGAAATTGAACTTTACCTTCTTTGTTCATCCGCAAATCACCAATATTCGGTAATACTAACTGTTCTCCCGACTGTAGTCTTTTCCTCCATACCGAAACAGTCTCCGAAACCTTTTGTAGCATCGACTCATAATCAGTTTTCTCAGCATCGGCCATATAGGAAACCAACAAACCATCATTAGAGGTTAATTGGCTGTTGAACGAAAGAATTTTAGTTGGGGGATACAGCGTATGTGAGGCCTTATGAAGTGTTGCCGATTTCTTTTGGGTCAAGAACGCACCAAAGCCTGGAATAACCACACAGTTATACCGATACAAAAGCTCATTTAGATAGTGTTCTACTCCCATCAGGACAAATATGAAAAAAATGAAGCGATTTAAAACCCCTCGACTTTACTTTTTATTAACATTATAATTTGTGTATTTTGTGGATAACTTATCGTGTTTTTTAAATGACTACTAATGAACTTCTTGCGGTCTTAAGACTCCAAAACATCCCGAATATCGGGGACGTTACGGCCAAAAAACTAATTGCTCATTGTGGAAGTCCAACGGCCATTTTCACCGATAAGTTGCACCACCTCCAGAAAATCGATGGCATTGGTACCATGACCTTGAGAGGGCTGCACGATCGCGAATACCTAAAATCGGCGGAAGCCGAATTGCGTTATATCGAGGATACCAAAAGTAGCTTTAGTTATTTCATGGATGCAGATTATCCCCATTATCTAAAGCATTGTTTGGATGCTCCCATTTTGTTTTTCAAAAGAGGGAATATCGCGCTGCAGGGGAGAAAGATCATTAGCATTGTGGGCACGCGCAAAATTACGAGCTATGGGACGGCCCTATGTGAAAAACTAATAGCCGATTTGGCACCGCTTGATCCAATTATCGTAAGCGGATTTGCCTATGGGGTGGATATTTGTGCTCAAAGGGCAGCCGTGAAACACGGCTTACAGACTATCGGTTGTTTGGCTCACGGATTGAATCAGATATATCCAAAAGTACATCGTAAATATGTACAGGATGTATCGCAAAATGGCGGTTTTATTACGGAGTTCTGGAGTAGTAGTAACCCCGATAGGGAGAATTTTTTGAAACGCAATCGAGTTATTGCCGGGATAGCGGAAGCTACAGTGGTCATAGAATCTGCAGAGAAGGGAGGTAGCCTTGTTACCGCCGATATCGCCAATAGCTATAATCGCGATGTGTTTGCTTTCCCAGGTCGTGCAGGGGACAAATACAGCGCTGGTTGTAATAATTTGATCAAAAAACAACAAGCACATATGATTACCTCGGCGGCCGATTTGATTTACATGTTGGGCTGGCAGTTAGAATCTCAAGAAGAAAAGCCCGTGCAAAAACAATTATTCGTAGAATTGGATACTACTGAAAAAGCTATTTATGGGTATTTGCAAAAAGATGGAAAACAGCAACTCGATAGTATTGCACTGGAATGTAAAATTCCGGTATTTAAGGTGTCATCGACACTGTTGAATATGGAAATGAAGGGAGTCGTACGTCCCTTACCGGGAAAGCTGTTTGAAGCTATATGACCGACCGAGCGGTCTGTTACGACCACTTTCGCTTCTCATACCTTAAAAAAGCTGGTGTTCATCGATGAAAGGCAACCCATGACCTGAACCTTGACATGATTTTGAATGTAGTGTTGGAGCTAAAACCGACTACTTGGTCGGTTTTTCAAAATCTAAAAACGTAGCAACACGACTTAGTAACCAACTTTATCGCGAACCCTGGTTAAAACAGTGTCTGCTACTTTCTTGGCTTTTTCGGCCCCAATGGCAAGTGCCTCATCTACCTCGTTCAGATGTGCCATGTAGTAATCGAATTTTTCACGAGCCTCCCCGAATTTTTCGACGACTACTTCGAACAAGGCCTGCTTTGCATGTCCATAGCCATAGTTTCCCGCAAGGTAATTGGCACTCATTTCTTCGATTTGTTCTTGGGAGGCTAGAATTTTATAAAGAGCAAATACATTATCGTTCGAGGGATCTTTCGGTTCTTCCATAGGCGTACTATCCGTTTTGATACCCATGATCTGTTTTCGCAAACGCTTATCGGTTTGAAATAGGTTGATCAGATTCCCCTTGCTCTTGCTCATTTTTTCGCCATCGGTCCCAGGCACGTACATAGTAGCTTCCTGAACCTGCGCTTCGGGAAGTACAAAAGTTTCGCCCAGCTGCGCATGAAAACGGGAAGCAACGTCCCGCGTCATCTCCAAATGCTGTAATTGGTCCTTTCCTACGGGAACGATATTCGCATCGTATAGCAAGATATCGGCTGCCATTAACATGGGGTATGTGAAAAGGCCAGCGTTGACATCTTCCAAACGATCGGCCTTGTCCTTGAACGAATGCGCCAAGGTCAATCGTTGGTATGGGAAAAAACAGCTGAGGTACCATGCCAGTTCGGTCACCTGGGGTACATCGCTCTGTCTATAAAAAACAGTTTTATCGATATCCAGGCCAAAAGCAAGCCAAGTGGCCGCTGTGGCGTATGTGTTATGGCGCAGTTCTTCCCCATTTTTAATCTGGGTAAGGGAGTGCATATCCGCTATAAAGAGAAAAGATTCGTTTTGAGGGTCGCTGGCCATCTGAATAGCGGGAACAATAGCCCCTAGAATATTTCCAAGATGAGGAACGCCCGTACTTTGTATGCCTGTTAGTATTCTTGCCATTATGATGAGTTCAAAGAAAACAAATGTATGACAAATCATAAAAAAGGCGCGCGTTTGTCAACAAACAATGCTACGCTTACGGCATCAATATAAATGCCTATTTTTGGCCTCATGCTTCGGTTTTTCAAAAATATTGGCCATGTGCTCTTTCGTATTTGGTTCTATCTATTGGTCGCCTTACCCATTTTGGTACTATTTCCGTTTTTGTTGCTCTTCACGATTTCGGAAAAGACCTATCCACAATTTTTTTGGTTGGCCAGAAATATTTGGGCCAATGTAATTTTATATGGCATGGGTTGCCCTCCTCGTATTAAACGGGAACAAAAGTTGAAAAAAGGAAAAAGCTACATGCTGGTCGCCAACCATACGAGTATGCTCGATATTATGCTGATGCTTCGCATTAGTCGAAACCCTTTTGTTTTTGTCGGTAAAAAGGAACTGGTCAAGATACCCGTATTCGGTTTTTTTTACAAACGAGTCTGTATTATGGTAGACCGGGGAGATACCCGAAGTAGAACAGGGGTGTATCGGCGTGCCCAACGCAGATTGAATCAAGGATTAAGCATCTGTATTTTTCCAGAAGGAGGAGTGCCCGATGAGTCGATCTTATTGGATGACTTTAAAGATGGTGCCTTTAAAATGGCCATTGCCCATCAAATACCAATCGTTCCCATCACTTTTTATGATGGAAAAAAACGCTTTTCCTTTACTTTTCTAAGTGGAGGGCCAGGACTTTTACGTGCACGCATACACCCGTTTTTTGAAACTGCTATCCTATCGGAAGAAGACAAGATAACACTTAGGGAAGAGGTGCGTGAAATAATCCTGAAAGAACTACAGACCTATAACGGTAAAAAACTAGCGGTGTAGCGATTTCACTTTGGCACGGCTAAAACGTTCTATATTCAGAATCGAGGTACTGGTTGGCCTCCTCTTCCGCAAATTTAGCCGTTTCACTATCCCAATGTAGGGTCTTGTTCGGAAAGCGGCCCGCAATAACCCCTAGCAAAATGGTTTCGGTAAGTCGTGCAGCATACGAAAAGGGAGCACTACAACTAGCTTTTCCAAGGCAGGCATCTACGAATTGGTGGTAATGTTTCTTTCCCTCGGATTCATAGTCGCGCACTGGGGCCCCTAGATCAAACGATTTGATATCTATTTCTTGGTATTCACCATCGACTATCAACTGCGGTAGCTTCATGAAGTGGGGCAGATATAAACGACCTTTTTCTCCAATGAACATGGCACCTTGGTCATGTAATTTTTCTCCATTGGGCAATGAAAGATCTTCCCGCTGTTGGGAGGCGCCTTCCCCATCGTACCATACCCATTTGAGCGTTTCGGTAGTGTATTCCGTACCGGGAAATTCGTAAATGACCGTGTTTTGTTCCGGGTATCCGAAGCCATTGGGTTTCCTACAGTGATTGGTAATCGTTTTGGGAACATCCAGGGCCAAAGCATTGTATGGGGTGTCGAATATATGTACCCCCATATCTCCTAAGGTTCCACAGCCGTAATCGACTAATTTTCGCCAGTTGCCAGGATGGTAAATACCTTCTTTATAAGGCCTTTCTGCCGAGGTTCCTAGCCAAAGATTCCAATCTAAGGTTTCGGGTATGGGATCATTACCTTCAGGAGCTGGCCCGTCGTATCCCCAGTTTTTTGGAGACCATGCACGTACCGTACTTACTTTTCCAATGATACCGGATTGAATTAACAGCGTCGCTAGCTTATAGTCATAAAAGGAATGCACCTGAATGCCCATTTGGGTGATGAGATTTTTTTCTGCCGCCATTTTCCGCATGGCTCTTGCCTCCGTAACATGATGGGTCAACGGTTTTTGACAATAAACCGGTTTGTTCATCTCCATGGCCATCATAGAAGCGGGGGCGTGTGTGTGGTCGGGTGTCGAAACAATGACCGCATCAATATTCTTTACCATTTCCTTAAACAGGATTCGATAGTCGGAAAATGTTTTTGCCTTGGGATGTAGTTTTTTGGCAGCGGCCAAATTGGTGGCATCCACATCGCACAAGGCAACCACATCTACCAACGCATGTGATGAGATGGCCTTAAGGTCTTCACCGCCCATATTGCCGACACCGATATGGGCGGTTCTAAGACGTTTGTCATTTTGGAAAGCCCATAATCCCGAAGGCATGAGGGCGATGGAAGATAAGGCTGCGGTATTTTTTAGAAACTCCCTTTTAGTCATAATGGTCGGATGATGATTTATAGACGTTTGATCTTGATATTTCGAAACCACAAAGGACTATCGTGATCTTGCAGTCCAATATAGCCTGACTTAAATGTACCATATTTTGGGTAATCCTTCCACTTTCCCTTGGCTTTTCTTTCATACCAGTCGGCCGACCAAGGCTCAAAGGATAGTACTTTTTTCCCATTCAGCCAATGCGTTACAAGCTCTGGTGTAAAAATGATACGGGACGTATTCCATTCCCCAGCAGGTTTTACATTTTTTTGGGAACTGTCAGGAATATGCATGGCGTAGTTTGCACCGGTCTTTTGCCATTCTTCCAGTTTGGCGTTGTTGATTTCCTCCCATTGCAGGTCATCTAAGAGCTGGTATTCCGGGGCAATTTCAGGAGGGGAACCAAATCCTTCTTGAATATGATAGAGGATGCCACTATTACCGCCCTTCGGCAGCTTCCATTCAAGATAGAGCTCGAAATTATCGAATTCTTCGGCCCCGTAAATGATGTCATTCCCTCCTTTGAGATCTGCTTCCGTTCTTTTTTCTGTATCGAAAGTAAGGGTTCCGTTTTCAATGACCCACTGCGGGGGTAAAGAATCCCCATTATAGGCGCGCCAGCCTTTGGTGCTGGTGCCATCGAACAGAATTATCCATTCCGAGGGTGCTTCATTGTTTAGGGGTTCAGGTGTTCCAGAGGCTTTTTGTTTGTTGCCTTTACAAGACCAAAGTACTAGGAACGCTACAAATATTCCGACTCTTTTTTGCATAGAGGATAGCTTTTGATAACAAGATACAAGTTAGTTTACAATTCGGTAAAAAGAGGGTAAACCGTGAATGCAAGCGATTCCCTGATCAATAAAAAAGCCCCAGTATTTTACCGGGGCTTCAAAAGGGGGTCGTTGCGCTCCACAACGACCAACCTAACCAACTTCGTGAGGCCTTCCTTCGTCAAGTGGCGAAGCCACACTGACGAAGGAACTGGCCGACTGCACCCCGACCGCAGCGTCGGGGTCTGCATGCTTTTTGTCAAGTTCAAATTCTTGCGAACGTTTCTTTGAACCGATGAATATCAAGGCTTATTTTCTTTCTAAAACCGAAAACTCAACCCACTGTACACCCCTACTGAAAAAGGTTGAAAAGTACCGTCGACATTCGAGAATGTATTCAATTGATATTTGAAAACCGGTTCAATGTTCAGTCGTACTTTTGAAGTGAAATTGTAGTTGAGGCCAAAACCTACATTGGTACTGAAATTAACACTATTTACATTATTCGCCTCTCCAACCTCTAAAGTTTCATTCCCGGAGGTAAGTGCTACGGAGTTATCGACCAAGAACAAAGAACTGAATCCTCCAATGAGATTAACGCCAAACTTCTTGTCGACCAATGCATAATTAAGCTCTAATGGAACTTCGAGATAACCAAATTGTTGCGACATGGTACCTTCTCTGGCAGGTGAGACAGCGTTTACATCCAAGGCCTGTGCCGGCATTTCATTAACGCTTTGTGTAGTTTGCCCAGCCTTGCTTTGAACGACCAGACTCCGAGAGTTCAGGGCATAATCTATATTGTCGATCTGTCCGCTGTTAGATCCTTCTAGGGAAGCGGTAAATTCAATATCATCGGTACCGTACCCATAATCAACACGATGTACCCCTGAACGTACGCTTAGTTTATCGCTGATTTCGTAGGCAATGGAGAGCCCATAACTCAAATTTGTGTCTCCGGACTTGGAGTTAGGCACAAAAATCGAATGCACGGGAGAACCCTCTCCAAAGGCACTATAAAAAACAGGTGCGATACTGGGCCCAGCCGACCAACGACCTGTACTGCTTTCGGCAACAGCCTCTTCTTCTTCCTGCTGATCTTTGATCTCATCAAAAATAGACTTCTTCTGATTTTCAGGATCCTTCGATTTTTCACCAACATTTTCTTCCGTTTGGGCAATACCTTCCCCCACAGTTTCTTTTGTGGAACTTTTTAGGTCTTTTCGATTCTTCCCATTTTGTATCGGGTCGGAATCGGAATCATTTTGTGCAACTGCAGTTGTGCGGTCCTCGGATTGACTTCCTTTTTCTTTTATACTATTGACAGGGTCGGTTTTGTTGACATTTGCCACTGCTTCATCGGCTTGTATCGAAGGAGTGTTCACTTTGTTTGGTAAATAATCGGTTTTTTCCCTATTCTGATCCGCTAGGATGGTTTGAGACCCTTTTTCCCTTAAATTCGGGCTCAACGGTTGATTGCCTTTTTGGTTCGAAGTTTCAATGGAATTGTCCTTTTTGGTTTCTGAAGATTCGGTGGTAGTAAAACCATCTTTCGAGCTGTCTTCTACGGTTTTTTGTAACTCTTTTTCCCCGCCATCCTTAGTATCTACGATGGCATCTTCCCGGCTTTCGATTTTTTCTTCGAAAGGAGTAGTCATTTGATTCTGTTGCGTGTCAGTATCCTTCTTATGATTTTGTTCAGTATCCGTAATGGTAGGGGTGTTATTGTTGGTGTTTTCGAACGGATTTATGGCCCAGAAGGCGATCAACAACCCGGCCGCTACACCTGCTAGCTTCCACCATAGCGGTATAAGCCTTCGCGAATTCTTTTTATCCAGCGAATCTTCCAACCGCTTCCATACCTTTTCATCAGGTATTTCCGAGAAGCCTTGGAATTTTTCCCGAACAAGTTCGTCTAATTTCTTTTTTCCCATTTTCTAATGGTTTAAACAATTTTTAATTTTCTTTTCTAGCAAAATATTTTCATAATTGATGGTCCATCAAAAAAAACAAAACACCTATGATGGCTTTGTCTTTGTTGGCCTCAATTTTTTCTTTTAGCAACATTCTGGCACGGGCCAAATTGGATTTGGAAGTGCCCGTTGAAGTGCCCAATTCCGCTCCTATTTCCTTGTGTGTGTATCCATCCATTACATACATATTAAAGGTAAGGCGGTACTTGTTGGGTAATTCCTGTATATATTTGAGCAGCGTCTGCAAATTAATGTCCATGGCATTTGACGCTACTTCTACCTCTTCTTCCATGTTCTCCGATACTACGCTCAGGTGTTCCTGTTTTCGATATTTTTGGAGCACGGTATTCACGGTAATCCGCTTCATCCAACCTTCAAAAGAGCCCTTGGATCCATATTGATGAATTTTATCGAAAATGGTCATAAAGCTGTCGTGTAGGTTGTCCTCGGCCTCTGTTTTATTGCGCGAATACTTAAGGCAGATACCGAACAATATCCCGGAATACTTCCGATACAACTGTTCCTGCGCTTGTCGGTTACCCTGTTTGCAGTTATGTACGAGCTCTTCTAAACTCAAATTTGTTGGTTAGAGTTTGTTGTGGGGCTATTATTTATTGGCACTTCGATTTCAAGGTATTGTGGTTCTCCGTTTTCATCTTCCCCCTGAAAAAAACGAAACAGGTAATCTTCGTTATGCAAGACTACAAAATTAAAGGTGGCCTCTACTTCTTCCGACGTTTGATTGCAATCCCTATCGGTTATGACAGACCCCACCACCACTACATTCCGAATAGTGGCATCTTCTTGTATAACGTCAAAACCTTCAAAAAAGGTACAATCATCCGGACGGTTATAGGTAACCGAAATCTGATATTGTGCATTCAATTCAAAAGATTCCGGAAGCTCAGCACTCACCACTTCCAGCGCTTCAAAATGAAAGTTGACCCCATCGTCATTATTGCAAGCGTTGAACCCTAAGGATGCCAACGCTAATCCCAGCATCAAAACTAACCGTTTCATTATTTCCGATTTAATAATCGTACGAAGGAAAAACATCCTTTATACTTTCTTGTTCCACAAATTTTTTAACATAGGCATAGCGTACCTATTCTTTTTCATAGAAATAGATGGTGTAAAGACGCAATGGTTGCGTTTTGAAGCTTAAAGTTAGCCCAAATGCAGGATTCCTTTTTCTATTTATACTCAGAAAAAGGAAAATAGAAGTATTTTTTAGGGAAAAGAACTATGCCAAGGCTTTTATAGCTTCCCTGATTTTGGTCTCAAGCTCCTCAAAAAGTTCAGGATTGTCCAATAAAAGTGCTTTGACCGCATCTCGACCTTGACCCAATTTGGTATCACCATAGCTGAACCAAGAGCCACTTTTTTTCACAATTTCGTATTGAACCCCCAAGTCGATGATTTCGCCTACTTTCGATACGCCTTCTCCATACATAATATCAAACTCGGTTGTTCTAAATGGGGGTGCTACCTTATTCTTTACCACCTTTACACGGGTCTTGTTCCCTTGTACCCCTCCATCGGTATCTTTGATTTGAGTAGATCTACGAATATCGAGGCGTACAGACGCATAGAATTTGAGGGCGTTACCACCGGTAGTGGTTTCAGGATTCCCGAACATAACCCCTATTTTTTCCCGGAGCTGGTTAATGAAGATAACAGTACAATGGGTTTTGCTGATAGAACCTGTTAGTTTACGAAGTGCTTGGGACATTAATCTTGCATGAAGCCCCATTTTGGAATCTCCCATTTCCCCTTCTATTTCACTTTTCGGAGTCAATGCGGCGACAGAGTCTATGACTACAATATCAATGGCTCCGGAGCGAATTAGGTTATCTGCAATTTCAAGGGCTTGCTCCCCGTTGTCGGGTTGTGAAATGATTAAATTGTCGATATCGATGCCCAGCTTTTCGGCATAAAACCGATCAAAGGCATGTTCTGCATCGATAAAAGCGGCAATGCCGCCATTTTTTTGTGCTTCCGCAATAGCATGCAAGGTCAAGGTGGTCTTACCAGAAGATTCCGGACCGTAGATTTCAATGATTCTCCCACGTGGATAACCACCCACACCCAAGGCAATATCGAGTCCGAGCGAACCAGACGGAATGACCTCCACATCCTCTACTACACTGTCACCCATTTTCATCACGGCACCTTTACCATAGGTCTTGTCCAGTTTGTCCAGGGTAAGCTTTAATGCCTTTAATTTCGCTTCTTTTTCAGAACTCATTTTTTCAAATTTTAGGATGGCTAAATTAGTGTTTCTTTTTGCATAATTCAAACGTATTGAAAAGTAGCATAAAACCCAACGCAACCCTTTTAAGTTTCATGTATCTATTTTTAAATAGTCTACGATTTAAAATTATAAACCATCGTTGCATGACGGTGGGCAGTAGTGGCCATTTTCTTTTAGTGTTTTCAAAGATTGCTATGAAGATGAAGATCGAAATGGCCTAATAAGGGTCCTTACAGCTGTAAGGGCCTTTTTTATGGACGAAACCTCAAATTTGAAAGCCATAGTGTGGTGTATTCGAAATGGGTGGTTGCATCTTGAAGTTCACAATTTGAGTAGGCTAACCCCGACCGATAGCGTTGAGATTGCTTCCTTTCAACGGCACTCGCGCTTTTACACCATTCGAAAAACGGCAAGTCCGTTGAATTACTGACGGCGTGCGGTATGTGGGTTGCGATTATTTTTATCTTTGCAGGATATAATCCTTAACTTAACGATTCGTATAGCATGCAACTGTACAATACCTTAAGTGCAAAGGAGAGGGAAGCATTGATCGAGGCGGCAGGAAAAGAGCGCCTCACTATCTCTTTCTACAAATATGCACATATCGGCAACACGTCGATTTTTAGAAATCACCTTTTTATTCATTGGAACGAATTAGATGTTCTCGGTCGAATATACGTTGCGAACGAAGGCATCAATGCGCAACTATCGGTACTCGCGGAAAATTTCGATGCTTTTAAACGACATTTGGATAGCATCTCTTTTCTTGAAAATGTGCGGTTGAATATTGCAATTGAGCACAACAATAAATCTTTTCTAAAGCTGAAAGTAAAGGTTCGGAACAAGATAGTTGCCGACGGACTCAACGATGATACATTCGACGTTACCAATAAGGGGATTCATGTGGGCGCGTCACAATTCAATGAATTGATCGAGGACCCGGACACACTATTGGTAGATATGCGCAACCATTATGAAAGCGAGATAGGCCACTTTAAAAATGCAATTACGCCCGATGTGGACACTTTTAGGGATTCGTTGGATATTATAGAGAAAGATCTTGCCGAACATAAAGAAGATAAGAAGCTGGTGATGTACTGTACCGGAGGTATTCGGTGCGAAAAGGCAAGTGCCTACTACAAGCACAAAGGCTTCAAACAAGTATATCAATTGGAAGGGGGTATCATTGAATATGCACGACAGGTTGAAAAAAAGCAATTGGAGAATAAGTTCTTAGGAAAGAACTTTGTTTTTGACCATCGACGTGGAGAACGTATTACAGATGTGGTCATCTCTAATTGTCACCAATGTGGAAATTCTTGCGATACCCATGTGAACTGTGCCAATGAGGCATGTCATCTTCTTTTCATTCAATGTGAAACCTGTGCCGAAAAAATGAACCACTGTTGTTCCGACGAGTGTAAAGAGGTGCATAGCCTCCCATATGAAGAACAAAAAAGGTTGCGTAAAGGAAAGGGCGCTAGCAATAAAATCTTCAAAAAAGGACGTTCACCTGTGTTGAAATTTAAAAAATAACATTTGGTATTTTATTTGTAGTATACAGACTTTGAGCTACCTACTTGCGGTAAGGAGCCTGGAAGGGCTTTCTTACCATAGCAAATTATACTATCTTTACGTCTAAGTTTAGTATGAACCTTTTTTGGTCAAAACCGCTTTGGCTGCCTTTACAGAAAGCTGGGTTTTACCAAACCAACATATAAAATATGGGTTGTAGCAGTTGTTCGACCGGTAAGGACGGACAACCTCGTGGATGCAAGAACAACGGTACTTGTGGCACTGATGGTTGTAATAAATTAACTGTTTTCGATTGGCTTTCCAATATGTCGCTTCCTAATGGCGAAAAACCCTTCGGTTATGTCGAAGTGCGTTTTAAGAATAGCCGCAAAGAATTCTTTAGAAATACCGAGAATCTCTCTTTATCAATCGGAGATATTGTGGCTACCCAAACGCAGTCGGGCCATGATGTAGGGATGGTTACCTTGGCAGGAGAATTGGTAAAGGTTCAAATGAAGCGGAAAAAAGTCGATTTTAAAGACGAAACGCTTCCCAAAATATATCGAAAAGCATCCCAGAACGATATTGACAAATGGCAAAAGTGTAGAAGCCGCGAGGAGGAAATCAAAAAAAGGGCCCGGGAAATGGCGATTCTGTTAAAATTACAGATGAAAATTTCCGATGTGGAGTTTCAGGGAGACGGTTCAAAAGCAACTTTTTACTACACCGCTGAAGATCGAGTTGATTTCAGACAGTTGATCAAAGATATGGCCAAGGCTTTCTCGATCCGGATCGAGATGCGGCAAATCGGATATCGACAAGAAGCACAACGCCTAGGGGGTATCGGATCTTGTGGACGTGAGTTATGCTGCTCTACTTGGCTGTCCGATTTTAGATCGGTAAGTACTTCTGCCGCGCGTTACCAACAGCTGTCCTTGAATCCGCAAAAATTGGCGGGGCAGTGTGGCAAACTTAAATGCTGCCTTAACTATGAGTTGGATACCTATTTGGAGGCATTGAAGGATTTTCCGTCCCAAGACACCAAACTATATACCGAAAAGGGCATTGCTTTTTGCCAAAAGACCGATATTTTTAAGGCGACTCTATGGTTCTCTTACAAAGAAGACCCTGCCAATTGGCATACCCTTTCCAAAGAGCAGGTACAAGAAATTATTGCCAAGAACAAACGAAAGGAAAAAGTTGCTAGTTTAGAAGAATATGCTGCCGATAATATCGTTATTGATGAAAAGGTCGTTTTCGAAAACGTCGTTGGCCAGGATAGCCTTACCCGTTTTGATAGACCCAAACGAAACCGCAACAGCCGAAACCGAAATAAGAATAAGAACCGAAATCGGAACAAGAATCAAAAAGGTTCACAAAACCAAAAAGGAAATCAGAACAAGTCAAGAAAGAACAATAAAAAAAGACAACCCAAAAATGCGTAGGTTTTTCTTCGTCGGTATCCTCTTCTTGGTATTGGCTTCCTGTGATAGCGCTATGGTACAATCCGATTATACTTCACTGAACAATGCAGTTTGGGAAAAAGATGCAATGGTCGAGTTTTCCTTAGAAGAATTGGATTCCGTAATGCGTTATGATGTTTTTATCAACATTCGAAACGACCATTCGTTCCCTTTTAACAATCTGTTTTTGATTGCCGAGCTGGCCTCCCCCAGCGGTGAAACGACCAGGGATACGCTGGAGTACGAAATGGCAACACCAGATGGGACCTGGTTGGGAAAAGGGTACGGGAGTATCAAAGAAAATAAGTTGTGGTACAAAGAGAACATCGGTTTTCCCGATTCGGGCGTATATACGTTACGACTTTCGCATGCAATGCGCAAAAATGGAAGTGTAAATGGAATTGAACAACTCGAGGGGATTACTGATGTCGGGTTTGAAATTGTAAAAAGTAACTAGTATTATGGCGAAAGCGGTCAAAAAAAAAGCAGCACCCAGCTTTGGAAAATTCATTAAGTGGTTTTGGATTTTATTCGGTGTAGGAATCTTATCGGGGGCACTGTTATTTTTTGCGGCCTCAATAGGTTGGTTCGGGGAAATGCCCACCTTTGAACGTTTGGAAAACCCACAGACCAATTTGGCCACACAAATTATTTCTTCGGATGATGTGGTTTTGGGGAATTTTTATTTGGATGACAATAGAACTCCTGTAGAGTACGAAGATCTTTCACAGAATTTGGTCGATGCCCTGGTAGCGACCGAAGATGCCCGATATTATAGTCATTCCGGGGTAGACGCAAGAGGAACATTACGGGCATTTGCCTATTTGGGTAAAAGAGGAGGTGCCAGTACCATTTCACAACAGTTGGCCAAACAGCTTTTTACAGGAATTGCAGCTAGGGGATGGAAGCGTTATACTCAAAAAATAAAAGAATGGGTGATAGCCACGCGTCTAGAACGTAGTTATACGAAAGAAGAAATCATTGCGATGTATTTCAACATCTACGATTTCGGAAATAATGCCGATGGTATTCGGTCGGCATCCAAAATTTATTTTGGCAAGGAGCCCAAACAATTGAAAGTAGAGGAAGCCGCCATGTTGGTGGGGATGTTCAAAAACTCTTCATTGTACAATCCGTTACCACATCGAAATCCTGTAGGCACTAAGAATCGTCGGAATGTTGTTTTAGCCCAAATGGCCAAATACGATTATATTACCGAAGCAGAAAAAGACTCTTTGCAGGTTTTGGAAATGAACTTGAACTACAATCCGCAATCGCATAGGGATGGATTGGCCACCTATTTCCGAATGTATGTACAGGGTTTTATGAACGATTGGATCAAAAAGAATCCAAAACCGGCTTTGGAAGGGGAGCGCGATAAATGGAATATTTATCTAGATGGGCTTAAAATATACACGACCATCGATTCCCGCATGCAAAAAAACGCTGAAGATGCCGTGGCGGCACATATGAAAAATTTGCAGGCCGAATTCTTTCATCAAAACACGCCTGATCGCAATAAGACAGCCCCTTTTTTGGACTTGGATAATAGCCAGATCAAAAGTATCATGAGACGGGCTATGAAAAATTCTGACCGTTGGCGCTCTATGGACCGGGCCGGAAAGTCTGAAGAAAAAATCATCGCGTCTTTCAATAAAAAAACACCAATGACCGTGTTCGATTGGACCAGCGAAACCCAGGAAAAGGACACCGTAATGACGCCGATGGATTCCATACGGTATTACAAAACCTTTCTTCGAAGTGCCATGTTATCCATGGAACCACAAACAGGTCATGTGAAGGCGTGGGTAGGAGGTGTCGACTACAAGCATTTTCAATATGATAACGTGTACCAGGGAACAAGGCAAGTAGGGTCTACCTTTAAGCCTTTTGTATACGCTGCGGCCATCGATCAGCTACGTCGCTCCCCCTGCGATTCGCTACCGGACACCCAGTACTGTATCGAAGCAGAAAAGCATGGGAATCCGGAGCCTTGGTGTCCTAAGAACTCCGACGGAAAGTATTCTGGGAAGAACTACACGCTAAAACGAGCCTTGGCGAATTCTGTAAATACCGTTACCGCCCAGTTGATCGATCAAGTAGGGCCAAAATCGGTGGTCTCGATCGTTCGGAATTTGGGGTTGCAGGGAGAAATCCCAGAGGTACCCTCGATCGCCTTGGGCACACTTGATTCCAATTTGTATGAAATGGTCGGAGCCTATGGTACCTTTGCCAATCAGGGAGTGTTTGTACAACCTGTCATGGTCACCCGTATCGAGGATAAAAATGGCACGGTATTGTATGAATATGTGCCAGCAACTAGAGATGTATTGAGCAAAGATGTGGCCTATGCCATGGTCGATTTGATGAAGGGGGTTACCGAAGGAGGTTCGGGGACCCGTTTACGGCATACCTACAAAAAAAATGCGACTGAATACAAAGAAATTATCACGGGGTATCCATATGAGCTAAAAAACCCCATTGCGGGTAAGACCGGTACGACCCAAAACCAAAGTGATGGCTGGTTTATGGGGATGGTACCCAATTTAGTGACCGGCGTCTGGGTGGGCGGTGAAGAACGATCTATTCATTTTAAGTCAATTACCTATGGTCAAGGAGCCTCGATGGCCTTGCCGATTTGGGGACTCTACATGAAAAAGAATTACGAAAGCGAAGAACTTGGAATTTCTACCAAAGATTTTGTAAAGCCAGACAACATATCGATTAAGGTCGACTGTAAAAAGATCCAGGAAGAAATTCGACAGGCCGACCCTGAAGACGATTTAGATGATATAGGTATCTAATATCAGTACCTAGTTTCTTTTTTAGAATAGGTTAACCAACAATCATAAAGGACAACATGATTCGCAAGAAAGTAGACAATGTTCAAGAAGCTTTGGAAGGTATACAAAGTGGTATGACCTTAATGTTGGGAGGCTTTGGCCTTTGCGGTATTCCTGAAAATGCTATTTCCGAATTGGTACGGCTAGGGGTGGAAGATCTCACATGTATTTCCAACAATGCGGGAGTCGACGATTTTGGATTGGGGCTGCTTTTACAGAAACATCAAGTAAAAAAGATGATTTCTTCCTATGTGGGAGAAAACGACGAATTTGAAAGGCAGATGTTAAGCGGTGAGTTAGACGTGGAACTTACACCTCAGGGCACATTGGCAGAAAAATGTCGCGCTGCCCAGGCTGGGTTTCCGGCATTTTTTACCCCGGCCGGTTATGGTACTGAGGTGGCCGAAGGAAAAGAAATACGGGAATTCAATGGTAAAATGTATGTGTTAGAGGAAGCCTTTGCCGCTGACTTTTCCTTTGTAAAGGCCTGGAAAGGGGACGAAGCCGGAAACCTAATTTTTAAGGGAACCGCTAGAAACTTTAACCCATGTATGTGTGGGGCGGCGAAAATTACAGTGGCAGAAGTAGAGGAGCTAGTGCCTGCCGGGCAGTTAGACCCTAACGAAATCCACATTCCAGGAATCTTCGTTCAACGTATTTTCCAGGGAACGAATTATGAGAAGCGAATTGAGCAGCGAACGGTTCGGGAACGTCTTTAATTCATTTGTCGGCTATACCGATAGTTTTATAGCTATGAAACTGACAACCGAAGTAAGTCTTTGAACTAGCCTATTGTCAAATTTTCAAATTAACAATAATGTTAGATAAAAACGGAATAGCAAAACGCATTGCAAAAGAAGTCAAAGATGGCTATTATGTAAACTTGGGGATTGGTATTCCTACCTTAGTTGCCAACTTTGTTCGAGACGATATCAGTGTTGAGTTTCAGAGTGAAAATGGAGTGTTGGGCATGGGACCTTTTCCGTTCGCTGGAGAAGAAGATGCCGATATCATCAACGCTGGGAAACAGACCATCACCACCTTGCCCGGGGCATCCTTCTTTGATTCTGCTACTAGTTTTGGAATGATTCGCGGAAAGCATGTAGACCTTACTATCTTGGGAGCCATGGAAGTAGCAGAGAATGGTGATATTGCCAATTGGAAGATTCCTGGAAAAATGGTAAAAGGTATGGGCGGAGCTATGGATCTGGTGGCTTCTGCCGAGAATATCATTGTTGCTATGATGCATACCAATCGCGCCGGTGCCTCCAAACTATTGAAGCAATGCAGCCTCCCGCTTACTGGGGTCGGTTGTGTAAAAAAAGTCGTTACCAATCTGGCGGTCCTTGAGGTAACCGGAGAAGGATTTGAATTGGTCGAGCGGGCTCCTGGTGTTAGTGTGGCGCAAATTGAAGAAGTTACTGAGGGGACTTTGGTCATTAATGGGGAAATTCCTGAGATGGAGTTATAGCAAACACTTCGATACGTCCTTTACCTCTTCTTGAATAGGCTATAATTTGTCCTTTGCACCCCCTGCTTTTTAACCACTTTTAATAGTTCTATCGTGCAGTTCATCGAAGAAAATCGTTTTTTCAAGTCGGCCACAACAGTTTAAAGGGACTTCACAACAATAATTAGGCTGCCTACCCCGTTCTATTGTACTTTTACAACGTATTAAAAGACAACCCAAGTCGAATTTGAAACCTACGAATTATGGAAGCCCAAATGAACCACGCACCTACACAAGAAGAAATACAGGTGTACAAAAATGATTTCTTTAGCGGTTTCGTTATGTTGATGCGAAAACTGTTTATGCTATAGGCCAGTGAATTCTGGTAAAAATTTAGAAGGAGCAACTACCCCAAATGTTGTTCCTTTTTTTTATGAAACCCAGACTTGACAATTTGCGGCAACAAAACGGTTAAGTCTGCTGGTTGAATCCCTACACCAAAGGTCGGGCTCTTCTTTTTTTACTACCATAGTTGTTTCTAAACACTGTCTTTTGAAGAAATAGTTGATTTATGATGGCAAAACCGCCATCCCAATATTACTATATTAACTGTACAGTTCCATCTACCATTTTTAGTTTTGGATTACTTATTAACTACTTGCTTCAAAGCGTAAAAGCGTTTATTTTTAGCGCATGCCTTCTTAATCATGTCACTTAGTCTTGAAAAATGCACTAAAGCATCCTTAGATGCACTGGTATACCTTTCCAGAAAAACCTTTATTGATGCTTTTGAAGCTGTAAACAACCCAAAAGACTTCAAGACCTACATCGATTTTGCCTTTAACAAGGATAAAATTGAAAAGGAACTAATTTGCGAGGATTCTGATTTTTATTTTGTGCGGCGCAAGGAGGAGGTCGTAGGTTATTTCAAGATTAATTGGAATGAGGCGCAGACCGATATACGACTTCCCGAATCCATGGAACTCGAACGTATCTACGTATTGGAATCATTTCAAGGTCAACAAATAGGTGAATGGATTTTGGAGGAGGTAAAAAAAATCGCCCTACGTATGCGGAAGCAATTCGTTTGGTTGGGCGTTTGGCAAAAAAACCTTGCGGCTATCAAGTTTTATGAAAGGCACGGGTTCGTCAAATTTAGCACCCACCCCTATTATATTGGGGCCGACAAGCAAACCGATTGGTTGATGCGGTGTGATATTTAAAAAGGATTGTCCGAAAATACTATTTTCGGACAATCCTTGTTTTAATCGGAATAAAATTTTCTTGCCGACTTACTCTTTTATAATTTTTGAGTAAACGCTTTCATTTTTATCATTGACCAATTGAAGTAGGTAGAGACCATTTTCAATATCATCGATAAAAACAGAAACTACTTTTTGTTCTTTTTGTACAATACCACTTTTTACTAATGCACCGTTAATACCAAATAGGGAATAAGTGACATATTCGCCTCGCTTAGGTAAAGAAACCCTCACTTCCTCAATTGCAGGGTTTGGGAATACTTTGATGGTTTTATGTTCAGGGTACTCCCAAATATCTTGATTATCGGCCTGAGTTTTAAGGGAGGGGTTTCCCTCCACCGATACGACCAGGTTTGCAAATCTTGCGGCACCGGCCTTGTCCCATTGGTTGAAGTTGGGGAACAGCCA
>CANLQD010000014.1 GCA_947493175.1 uncultured Flavobacteriaceae bacterium
GGGTCCTATAACAACATCGTCTTTGTCGGGGACAGTGATTCCAGCCCTTCCTCACAGGAGAGTTTCTTCAGGGACATACTGTTATCTGAGATATCGTCAAGTAAATCTACCATCGAAACTAAAAATTCCAATGATATGTTGTCTGTTACCATATACCCAAATGTCGCTGAGGAATTTGCCACCTTGGAAAGCTTAGATGAAATTGAAGACATTTCAGTATATTCTATAAACGGTCGTCTGATTAAATATATTCCGTTCCTAAATAGTTCTAAGATAAAACTAGATGTAAGTGATATCCCCAATGGGCTTTATTTAATTAAGTATAGATTGAATGATAAGTATCAATCAAAAAAGTTGATGGTAAAACATTGATTGGGATTAAGTTTAAGCAAATCCACATTTTTAGTCTTAGAAGGGGAATTGCATTGTTAGGTTGGATTACCTTGCGGTTCAAAACTCTACTTGGTCATCAGCGATACATGAGGCGTTGTTGGTCGGTTTCATGATTACCTCAGGGGAAAACATATAAGACAGCCAGCACTGCCCCAAAGCAAATGATGTAGATAGTCACTTCTTTTCTGATTCGGTCTTTTATCCGGGCCAATTCTTTTGTATCTACTTTTTTAAATTCGAGTTCAGTTTTCCCGGATTTTTCCCGAAGTAGGTCCCAAAGCTCTCGGACACTTCTCTTTTTCAACAAGGCACGATTTTGCTTTAAGCCTAACCCGTATTAGGCATTGGAAAATCTATTACAGCTCCAAGCTACTGCGACTACCGCCGCTTCGCTTCTTTTTTCAATTTCGCCATAGCAGTAATATGTCAAAATCGAGAAAAAGTCTGTATTCATTGTATCTTGAAGCCTCACGACGAAGTTCCAATACATAATCCGGGTTACAATCGCACTGGCCATACTTCCTTCGCCACCCATATTCCTTCGATAATTTATTGATTGGTCTGGAAAAACAGTAGGTTGTTACAGGCCCATAATTTATGTTTTACATAATAATCTTTGCTGGGCATATGCGAGACGCTTGCTCTAGCCGAGAATACATCGGTTAGCAAGTGACCGGACCTATTCGCTTATAATCATACAGATGCTGGTGAACACAAAAAGAATGTATCACGTATAGGATGCGGATCAAGTTATATTAAAGGAAAAACGGTAGTTTGTAAAAAATATTGATTCTCCTTAGAGAACTGGACTAGGGCTTTTCATAGGAGCCATTGTTAATCAATAGTTTTATTTTTCATTTTTGATAGTCCGTAAATAATGTTAATTGGAAAAATGAGTTGTCCAACAATCATTAACAAAATAATTAAGGTGATAATTAAAGTCAGGTTGTTGTTGAATTCATATTCCATAATTTCAGTCTGATAAAATTTACTCAAAATCCATACAACGAAAGTTCCGCCAAAAGTCAGTCCAATGTGAGTCCAATTCAGCCACTTTGAGAATTTTCTGCCTACTTTTTGCATAATCCAATATCCAACTCCGATTATTCCAAAAAGTATTGAAATCAATATTGATAAATGTAAATGAGAAACTACATAATAAGTATCATGAAAATTAATGTCCAATACTGCGCCTCCACTCAAAATTCCAAACAGCATTATTATCGGAATCGCGAGTAAAAAAATCAAATGTGGTTTTTCTATTAGTTTGTTCATTTAACTTGCGGCTAACGGTTTAGCTATGGGCGGTGCCCAAAATGGCATTACCTATAGGTGTTGTTTTGCTTAGTTATTTTCCTATATACCCTTCTTCAGTTTTATCAACCTTTCCTATGTTTATTAACCACCGTAGTCTAAAGTTTATTTGAGCTAAGGTACTCCAATCAACTTCAAAATTTTCGTTTACATATTCTAAGAGCTCTTGGTCTGTCTTTGCTTCTGGACTATTTAAGAGTAGCTGATGTATTTCCTCAAAGGCGAGTATATTGAACGAAATGGTTTTATATAAGAACTCCAAGTCTTTGGTTTGTAGGTACTTTTTACCTGCCTCTGTCAACAAACAAAATCCATTATCAAAATTAATAAGTCCCATATTTTTTGGGACATTGAGATAACCTTCTGCTGTTTTTAGCGAAGAGACATTTTTATAGTTCTCTGCAAACCATTTAATCAATTCATTTTTTTTACTTTTTTTGCTGTCAACCCTCTTTAATAAATTATTCAAAGTTTCGACATAAGAATTGATTCCTCCAGGAAGAGGCCAAATTGAACGACTTTTATTGTTTAGTCCTTTTACTGAACTATCTGAAAGTTCTGTGTCAAACAATTCTGAATCAATGGAAAAAACACTTACAATTTCTTCTTTGACACCTACTTTATACTGAAATAATAAGTCGATTAACTTCTCTCCATTGACTAAAGCAACAGGCATCTTATTCATTGCTTTAGATTCGTTCTTGGCATCTTTGGTAAAATCAGATGTAGTAATAATCAAGCCTCTTTGGTCAACTTCAGCACTTCCCCTCAATTGGGTAATATACTTTCCAGAAATGTTAATTCCTTTTTTATATCTTTTAACCTGAATTACCGTTTTGACATTAGTTAAACCACCAACAGTTAAATTTCCCTTGACATCAATTCCCTTATCTCCGCTTCTTTTTGTTACTTCAACATTTTCATAACCAATTTTTCGCAATAATTCAGCAACTAGAAATTCGAACTGAAACGGGTCCATTTGTTGAATCTTTTCGATTAATTTCTGTTTTACTAGAACATTTTGATTTTGAATTGCAAGCAAAGGAGATTTTGCTGATTCAGTTTGTTTCACTAGAGCAAAAAGACCTCTGCCAACCTTTTTAAATTTACCTGTGTCGGTATAAAGTTGGGCGGCCATAGTTGCTTCTGGCGTAGCCCCCGAAGTTTCAATTAATCCTTCTTCCAGAGCTACTTCAGTAATTTCCTTAGCTGTTAAAGGTTCATCAGCTTCTTTTAGAATTTTTATTGCAGCTCCTTTAAAGGATAACTTCTTCATGAATTTTGTTTTTTTAATTAAACACAACTTGCTTATATGGCTGTAAAAATCATCTTTATACACCCTAAAATGGTAGTAAACAAGTAGATTTAAACAATTCTATCGATAGGGTCAAAAAGCACAAAGCAATAATAAAGTAGAGAGGAGGCCCTGCAATATAGATAATTTTTGTAAAATTCTTCTTGCGGGATTCCGTAGTTAAAGTGACAAGAGATATCAGATGTGAGATTTTTTAACTGCAGTTGGCAGAGGCAGTTAGTAGTGCGCAGTAACTAGTAAAAAATAACCAGTAGGCGGTTGCAGTTTGCAGTAAGCAGTGAATTGCAAAAAGTTAAAAGTAATCAGTGATGACTTAGAGTAATAGTCCTCATATTGCTGATAAGTTTAAAATTTTGATTTACTGAAATAGTTGCGAGAATACAAACACGATCAATATCCCCGACACGCCCAATACCAAGGTC
This sequence comes from uncultured Flavobacteriaceae bacterium, assembly GCA_947493175.1. Classification (GTDB taxonomy): domain Bacteria; phylum Bacteroidota; class Bacteroidia; order Flavobacteriales; family Flavobacteriaceae; genus Pelagihabitans. The sequence goes on from CANLQD010000014.1 coordinate 3,445, forward strand.
CCTAACGTAAGGGATTTATTGCCATCTTTTACGTCCATACCCGTCAACTGGGTCAGTACCCAAAAGAAGCTATCGTTCGCATGGGAGACGACTACGGAACCAGCACCTATGGCCAGTACGGTCATCGTCTTTAGAAAGGGGTCGTCGAGTCCTAAGGCAGGTAATATGGGAGCTACGATACTGGCAGTGGTGATCAAGGCCACGGTGGAAGAGCCTTGTGTGGTCTTTAAACAGGCGGCCAACAAAAAGGGGAAGAACAGACCTATATTCAAATCAGAAAAGCTACCCGTAATCAAATCGGCAATGCCCGAATTTTGGAGCATACTGCCAAAAATACCCCCAGCACCGGTGATCAGAATAATAGGGGCGGCCGTTCTTAAGGCTTCCCCAAACCAACCATTGGCCGAGAAGACGGTATGGTCGAGCTCCTTGGGCAGTAACAACGATAAGACAATACCAATCAACAAAGCGATCACCGGCGTGCCTAAAAAGGAGATGACCGGGTAGAGCGCATGCGTTTGCAAGGCAAATTCGGGATAGTCAAAAAACGATTTTAGAATAATCAAGACTATCGGTACTGTAATCGCTAATAGCGAAGTCCATAGTTTGGGTTGATGGGCGGCCTCGGTGGTTTTTTCCATAACGATCGGGAGTTGTATCCGCGATGCTATTTTGGTAGCAAAAAAATAGCTGGGAACCAACGACAGCAAACTCACGATAATACCCCAAAAAATGACATTGCCCAGGTCTACCTCCAGAATCCCGGCCGCTGCAATAGGTCCCGGGGTAGGAGGCACCATCACATGGGTTGCCATGAGTCCCAAGGCCAAGGCGACCGAAGTACCGGCAAAAGACACGGCCGCTTTGTGCGACAGTGCTTTGTTCAAGGGGTTCATCATGATAAAGGCACTGTCGGCAAACACGGGAATCGATAACAGGTAGCCTGTAAGCATCATTGCCAAGTGTACCGATTTCTCCCCGATAAGCTTTAACATTCGCGTTGCGATGACCATCGCCCCGCCCGATTTTTCCAATACGGTGCCTATGACCACTCCAAAGAAAATAATGAGTCCGATTTTGCCCATGATACTCCCAAAACCGTCATTCACGGAGGAAATAATGGCGGGTACCGACATCCCGGTCAGAAAACCATAGCAGATAGCGGCTACCAACAACACAAAAAAAGGGTGTATTTTCCATCGCACGATCCCAAGGATAATAAAGGCTAAGGCTGCTATCAAGGCAAAGACGTAGATCATGGAGTGGTGGTTTCACCGAAAATAATGAATTCTTATGAATACCGTTGTGTACCTATTTAATATAATGGCTTACTAAGCAACACCTTCTTGCAGAACGCTGATATTGACTTCTAAACATAGCGCATAAAAAAAGCACCGTGAAAACGGTGCTTCCTTCTTTTTTATAGGGTGTACTTCTTATTTGGGCATCACAACGTCTTCTATGATGTGGATTACTCCGTTGCTTGCCATGACATCGGTCTTGGCGATTTTGCTGTAGTTGCCGTTGGCGTCCATCAAAAAGATACCTCCGTCTTTGCTCACTGCGGTCAAGGTAGCACCATTCACGGTAGTCAACTCGGCTTTTCCTTTTCCGGCTTTCAAAGCCTTGGCCACGTCGGCGGCAGCTAATTTTCCGGCAATGACGTGATACGTTAAAATGGCCGATAGTTGTTTTTTATTGGCAGGTTCCAACAAAGAGTTCAAGGCCTTGGCATCGATTTTTGCAAAACCGGCGTTTACCGGTGCAAAAACGGTAAAAGGTCCGTCACTTTTAAGGGTGTTGACCAAATCGGCTGCTTTTACGGCAGTCACCAAGGTAGAGAAGTCGTCTACAGAAGCGGCTACATCTACAATGTCTTGGGCTTGTGCTCTCTGGGTAAATGCGAACAAAGTAATTGCGGCGAAACTTAAAATGATTTTTTTCATGATACTTGTTTTTAGATTTTAATTGGAACAAACAACTCTTGTTTGCTTTCACTTTTAATTACACCGGCTTTGTGGCCATGGATGAGCCAATGCTATTTTTATCATATCTTTAACATTCCAATGGCAGCTTCACTGAACGATACACAATTCATAACGCGCCTACAGCAGGGCGATAAGCAAGCTTTGTTTGGCTTATACGACAAATATTCAGGCGCCCTATACGGCGTCATTCTTCGGGTGTGTAATCGGGAAGATGTGGCCCAGGACGTATTACAGGAAAGTTTTTTAAAAATCTGGCGCAATATTGACCAGTACGATGCATCGAAAGGAAAATTTTATACTTGGGCATACCGTATCGCAAAAAATACGGCCCTGAATGCGCTAAGAAATCCCGCGCCGCTCATCCAAACCGATGATTTAAGTGTATATGATGATACAGGGGAGGAGCTGCCCAAGGATTATTCCGAATTGAACGGCGTTCTTAAAAATTTAGAGCCCCACCATCAAAGAGCGATCGAGCTGGTGTATTTTAAAGGATTGACACATCGGGAGGCCCATGAGGAAATGAACGTTCCCTTGGGTACTTTTAAATCGTATGTACGCCAAGCGTTGACGCAACTCAAGCAGAAATACCCGCAAGAGTTGTTATTATTGCTATTATATGTTGAATTCATAGGACATGGATAGAAAAAAGATCTTGGAAGACGGACTGCTAGAGCTATACCTCTTAGGCGAACTGCCCGCGGAGCAGGAAGCTGTTGTGGCCAATGCGCTCCAAGAAGATAGCGATTTAAGGGCTGTTTTTCGCTCTATGGAAGACGAGTTTGAGCGAATGGCCCTTGAGAATGCGATTACCCCCCCAACGACCGTGCGAGCGTCATTGGAAGCAGCCATGGAACAAGAACCGGCCGATACGAAAGTGCGTTCGTTGCAAGCCTCGGAACCAAGTAGTCGCAACAATACCCTGCGCTTTCTGGTCGCTGCCAGCTTCGCGGCCTTGTTTGCATTGAGTTCGTTTTGGTTGTATACCCAATGGCAAATCTCAAAGGAGAATTTACAAGTACTGCAACAACAAACGAGTGACTTGCAAAACCGATTGACCGATTTGGAAAAGAATTACCAGGAGACCAATAACCGTTATCGGCAGATCAATAACCCCAATGTGGTGCCGTTACTATTGGTGGGCAATGACCGTTCACCCGACTCCCGGGCAACTGCCTATGTGAACCACCAGACCAAGGAGGTGGTCGTGAACCCCAAAGGCTTGGTGCCTTTGGACGATGAACATACCTACCAGATGTGGGCCGATGTAGAAGGGGAGATGATCAATATGGGGGTGGTGTCCACGGATCGGGAATACATTTCCCTGACCTATATCGACAAGGCGGAATCTTTGAATATTACCATTGAGCCGGCAGGTGGCAACGACCACCCCACCGTAGAACGATTGATTTCCAATGTGATTTTATAACCTTAAAAAATAGTATGAATGTATCGGCACAACGTCCGTTTTCCCATTCCCTTCTGTTCAACCTTTTGTTGGTTGTTGGCGGGGTAGTGGTCATGAACGGACTCATTTTTAGTTTGGAGTGGAGCACGTCTTCTCCAGAAAAATTGGTAGACTCCCCTTCGTTCACCCCTCCGGGATGGGTAGTGGGTGCTGCTTGGACACTTTGGTTCATAGGGCTGGCAGTTGCGAGATGGTCCGTGGCACGACTTCATAGCAAAAAAGGAAGTACCGTCAGAAGCTGTATCGATGTTTTGATTGTTTCTTGCCTTTTGTACCCTCTATACTCCTTGGCTATCGGTAGCGTCGTGGGCGGACTCATTGGGAACGTGTTCACCGTTCTCTTGGCGACTTTCGTTTTCTTTAAAGCATATCCGGTCTCCAAAAAAGCGTCTTGGTTTCTATTTCCCATCATCCCTTGGGTACTCTTCGCGACGGTGATTACCCTTGCCGAGATGGGTTGGCTATAGAAGCTATTTTTTTGTTGATCTGTTTGGAGAGGTAATTTCTGAATCTACCGACTTACAGGCACTCCATACAAATCAAAGTCGGCCGCGTCGGTGATGGTTACTTCTACAAACTCCCCTTGTTTTACGTAGTGTTGGGCGGCGTCTATAAGAACTTCATTGTCTACATCAGGGGAATCGAATTCGGTACGGCCTATGAAGTAGTTCCCTTCTTTACGGTCTATGATACAAGTAAACGTCTTGCCGATTTTTTCTTGGTTGAGCTCCCATGAAATTTGGGATTGGAGTTCCATGATCTCATTGGCGCGTTCCTGCTTTACTTCTTCGGGCACATCGTCTACCAACGAATAGGCATGGGTATTCTCTTCATGGCTATAGGTAAAGCACCCAAGGCGTTCGAACCGCATTTCCTCGACCCAAGTTTTCAAGGTTCGAAAGTCCTCTTCCGTTTCCCCGGGGTACCCGACGATCAAAGTCGTACGAATGGTCATACCGGGAACCGCTGCACGAAAGTCCTGCAACAGTTTTGTCGTCTTGGCTTGGGTCGTACCGCGGCGCATACTTTTTAGTACACTATCCGAAATATGCTGTAGCGGTATATCCAGGTAATTACAGATTTTCGCTTCTCGTTTCATGACTTCCAATACATCCATCGGAAATCCTGTCGGGAAGGCGTAGTGCAGACGGATCCACTCAATTCCTTCTACATTGACCAGTTGTTCTAGCAATTCGGCCAGATTACGTTTTTTATACAGGTCCAATCCGTAATAGGTGAGATCCTGGGCGATTAAAATCAATTCCTTTACCCCCTTGGCTGCCAGTTTTTCGGTTTCCGTGACCAATTCTTCGATGGGTTTGCTACGGTGCTTGCCCCGCATCAGTGGAATCGCACAGAACGAACAGGGCCGGTCGCAGCCCTCCGCAATTTTCAGATAGGCATAGTTTTTCGGGGTGGTGGTAAGGCGTTCCCCGATCAGCTCGTGTTTGTAATCGGCACCCAGTGCTTTCAACAGGCTGGGTAACTCACTAGTACCGAAATATTCATCTACATTGGGAATTTCCTTTTGTAGATCGGGTTTGTAGCGTTCACTAAGACAGCCGGTTACGAATACCTTATCGACGGCTCCCGATTCTTTCTTTTCGACGTATTCCAAAATGGTATTGACACTTTCTTCCTTGGCATTGGCAATAAAACCGCAGGTATTGATGACTACGATATTGCCTTCCTCCTCATGCACCACTTCCTTGTTATTGGCACGTAATTGCCCCATTAGCACTTCGGAATCGTACACATTCTTGGAGCAGCCTAAAGTAACTACATTGATGGTGTTCTTTTTCAAGGATTTCGTTCGCATAGCTTTTTCTGAGCGGCAAAAATACGAATTGGGAAGCGAAGAGGAGGGAAAAGGCTCAAAGTTTAAGGTTTAAAGTACAAAGTTCAAGGATAAAGCTCGCCTGCCGAAGGTGGATTCGAGCACCAACCTGACTTCAATGGGAGGGTTGCCGCGAACTCAAACACAAAAATCAAAGCAACTTCAAAATGTGGAACCTTGAATCAAAGAAAAGTACTTTGACAGAATTGTTATGGGATAGAAATGTTATTTGGCCAAGTTATTTACAGCTGAATCCGGCTGGACGATAAAAACCTACCGCGTAGAGCAGATGCAAGTAGTGACCTAGATACATTGAACCTTGAACCCAGTCTTGTCGCCAGACAAATTTGAACCTTGAACTCTTTGCTGTTAGTTGAAACCTCTGAGGTTGTCGAAGTTGAAATGTCAAGCTCGCCTGCCTAAGGTGGATTCCACCGCCAACTTGGCTATACTGGGAGGGTTGCTGCAAATACAAACACAAATACAAATGTCAAATTCAACTAAAATGGCAACAAAACGTTGGAGTGAAAGGTAGAAATTCAGGTCGGTAATACACTGAATACTCAAGCGCCAAGACTTTGAACTTGAAACAAGAAATCATTCCAACTTCGATCTAAACTAGAAACTGCTTACTGCCAGTGCCCACTGCCTACTAACCCCTGCTTAAGGTACCAAAAACTCGCCTTTCCACTGTTCGTCTTCTTTGGAGTAGCGTACTCGTAGATGATTGGGGCGTTTTAGTTTCAGGTATTCGATTTTGAAAGGAACGATTTCCAACATACAAAAATGGGCATCATCCTCTAGGTACTCCACCGCATCTGGATTGGCAATACTGCTCCCTGGCGCTAATGTGGTTGTGTAGTCTTTTCGACTATTGGGTTGAACACCTGTCCAATACCGTTGCAAGATGGGTTCGTCATCAATGATTTTTGCAATTCCCTCTACCTTGATCTGAAGCAACTTTTTAGGATGATAGAACAGGATACTTACTTTCGGGTTTTCCTTGATATGGATGATTTTCTTGGAACGTTTATCGGTGTAAAAAACCAAATGTAGGTCATCAATGACCTTTCGCAATACGACCGTGCGCAGTCGGGCTACTTGATCGAGTCCGACCGTTGCCATGGTGCAATATCGGAATGGATGTCCTTTTTTAACCGCACCTTGCTGCAATTCGCTTTGTATTTCCTCTAAAAAGATGTCGGTCATGCTATTAAATTGGGTACTTAAAGATACGTATAAAATACATTTTTATGTCATCGGGAATCTGCTATTCAAAGTCCGTTTTCCATTTGGGGCGATACATGATAAAAAAGAAAAGCTTTAACTTTTTTAAACTGATTATGAGGTGTTTATCCTCTGGAAATGAAAAAAGATAAAATTTTGGTAGGGTATTTTAAAGATGGGTTGTTCTATATTAAAATTGCTAGAAAAGAAAATTTTGATTTAGTTAATAATAGTTCATGTGTTTAGGTTGGTTTTTTGATTTTGATTCAAAAGCCTCGATGTAGGGTCGAGGCTTTTTTGTTTTTTTACCCCTTGCTATCTCGAACTAGTTTGCAGTAATTTCCAAAGGTACCGTCTTCTCCGTTAATTGATACCCCGCAAAAACCCCTATCGCCCTTTCATCCTCAAAATTATCGGGAACAATACTGAATTCGATTATCAAAAACCCAGAACGAGAAACACTACGAACAACATAAATCGGTATCTTGGACTTAGAAAAAAAATACTGATGCTACCATGCAAATATCTCTTATTACATCCATCACGCGAATCCTATTCTTTGCTTTTTTGTTGACGGCTGTTGCCTGCGGGGACAGGCAAAAGAAAGAAGTAACAGGTCTGGAGGTGCCAATGTCCAATAAAAAAGAATGTATCGCTACACTGGAACGTCATTTGAACGCTATTGGTGAGCGGGATTTGGAGACCCTGCGGAGCACCTTATCACCCAATGGAAACATGCAATTGATATTGAGTGGGATGGAAATTATCGATAAGGTGGATGGTTTTATGACGTACCATCGCGATTGGTTCGAAACGCCGGGTTGGAAGATGCGGAATACCATTTTAAACTGCGAAGTGGGGGAAACGATGGGCATGGCGGTGGTGGAAGCATTGTATCGCGAAGCGGAAAGGGATGGGAAGCCGTATTTCAATCGCCTGATTGTCAGTTATGATCTGCAAAAAATTGATGGACGGTGGTACGTGATCAAAGACCATGCGAGTTCGGTAGCGAAGTCGACCGATGTAAAAAGCCCAGCAGAATAGAAAAGCCCCATGTATCTTGGGGCTTTATCATTTACCAACTTGTCTTCGGAATAACTATTTGGATTTCTGCATCAGTGTTTTGAGCGCTTCATCACCGTTACAGCCCAGGGTTTCGAAACGGGCCGTTTCTATGACTTGATCAGCGCTGAAGATATTAAAATCATCGACTTGCTGCTCTTCCCCATTAATGACGATGAAGAAGCTGAATTCCCCGGTGTTGTGGTTCAAAACAAAACCGACATCGCCAATTCCTTCCGTAAGTTCTTTGACGCATGCTTCGACATTGCTCTTTAAATTTTCCAGCTCCTCCAAGGTAGGGAGTTGGTCTACAATGACCTGGGCATCGAACCGGAGGCCATCGGCCTCGGCAATATACTTTACGTAACTGGCTGCCGTTCTAAGTTGGGAGACATGGTCCGCAGAAAGTACGGTGCGGGTAATCTTTATGGTACGGGTATCGGTCCTGCTCACCAATTTACCACACCCCAAAAGTTTAGTGCCGGATGTAATACTCACGGTTACGCTCTTGTTGATTTTGTCCAAACTGGCCAGATGCAGTAGCGCGGCCTCCAGTTCGGTCCGGGTCTGGGCGTTGTCGTTCGTGGCGTCAACGGCATTCTTGATCCTTGTAAGCGCATCCTTATAGGGCTTGACCAGACCGTTGACCTTTGATGATATATTATCACTGCACAGGACACGGCCATAATCGGCCAGGATTTTGTTTGCTTGATCCCGACCACTTTTGATGCCGGCGGCCACCGCATTGTCTATTTCCCGATTGGCCCGATCCATGATGCCCGGTAAGGCGGCACGAAGGCCTCGCAAGCTAAGCTCCAATTCGTATCGTTCATTGGCTTTTTCAAGATCGTCGTAGGCCTGTTGGGTGGTTGCAATGGCAGCATCGATCTGTTCGGTAACCGTTTCGGCGATGCCTTCCGCAAAGTTGTCCGGGGGTGTGGTAATACACCGGGTCTCCTCCTTGGTGAAAACGGCCGTAGCGCCCCATATCTCATCGCCCGAAATAACTTCCCCGGTCATGGTAAATTCGTTCTGCGTGAGTCTAACAGATCCCTGTAGGCCCTGTGTGCCCGAAGGCATTTCCAACCCCAAGGCGCCCGAGAGTCCCATATCAAAAGCACCGGTCTCTTCAATATAACCGTAGGCGTTCAACCTACCCGCAGGTTTTACCGGTATGAATTCTGGCCACCAGGAAAGATCGGGATCTACAAGTCCGTTTACGAAGGCCCTTGCATTGATGCCATCAGCGGTGCTGGCCTCGGCCACAATGGCGGCACTGCCGCGCCCAATAGGAAAACCAAAGGATACAATGTCCTTGATACTGGCTGAAAATTCCATGCTGCCGTTGATACCGGCACGATACCCGTACCCGATTTCGGATTCCATCGGCTCTTTCAAGTTAAAATCTACGTCAAAACCCTTGTTCTGATAGTACATGCCACTGACCTCTAGAACCTTCCAAAAAGAGAAGGTACCTCCGGTCACGGTTTTGGCATCAAAGGAGACCACATTTTCGACCGGTAAAATGGGTTCATAGCGGAGATGGGCTCCTAAAGAGGCCCCAAAGCTTACCCCTAGCACTTCCCCATCCCCGTCATTGTCTTGATGGTTGTTATTGCCGTCATTTCCATTGCCGCCATTATCGCTATCGCTACCATTATTGTCACTGCCGCCGTTGCCTCCCAGGGCATCACCGCCCAAGGAATAGAAAAACATGGGATCGGTATAATCGGCGATCAGGGTTATATGCCCCCCGACGGGTGGCGAGATAGCAATGGGTTTGGTTGCATCTGGGTCGTCGTTCGCACCTACCTTTAACTCAAGTGCAACGGCGATTGCAAACACAAAGTACGATCGGTCGTCCTTGAGTTTGATTTCGAAATTACGGTTCTCGTTCAAGAATTTCCCGCTAAAGAAACCGAGATCGGCCTGTACGGGATTTTCAAATTCAAAATAGTTCGATGGTGACGGAATTTCCGTGGTGCCGCTAATGTTTTTTAACGAGCCGTCCTCATTGAATTCCACTTCAAGATTGGCCTCTGCGAATACAACGGTACCTTCGGTTTCGGTTTCGATGGCCAATGCCCCATCAACAACATAACCATTTTCCGTTTCGGTAAGATCCCCGGAGGGGGTAAGGTCGTCCTTGGTAATGCTCCCTTCCGTTTGTCCGCTGCAGCTATCGGGGCAGAGATCCGGATTGCTGCAGGGATTCTCCTTGCAGGGATCGATAGCGACAGCTTCTATGGATGAATCATCCTTGCTACAGGCCAGCGCGAGTGTAAGTAGCCATACGGCTAAAATTTTACGGGTGAATTTGAATGAAGTTTTCATAATCTGTGGTTTTAGAGGTAATACGTTGTTATGTTTTGTTTAATACACCAGGTTCAAATCCTGACAGGAAGAAAGGTCAACCGTACGCTCAGGGAGCGTTTCGTTTCGTATGATGCATCGTTCACCGGAACAGGTAGAAGTATCTAAAAGTGCATAAATGATATGTTGGCCTGCCAGTTGTTGTATATTGGCCTTTTCACCTGGTTTTATATTCAGGTCGCCAGGTACATTGCCCGAGCGGGGTTCTTCGTTGAAGAAAATTTTGATCCGCCCGGTAGATCGTGAATTTTCTACCACGATCGTGCCGGTATTATTTTCCTCGCAGGCTTCCGGGTCCTCGCTGCAAGACGATGCCAATAAGAGTATGAGCAGCAGCAGTATGGCATACCGGCCTTGGAACAAAAGATGACTTACTTGATGTACGAATAGTTTCATGAAATTTGTTTTATGAACTGTTGTTATAAACATTTGAACACTAGTTCGAATTAGCATGGGGTAAAATTCAGAAGAATGGGTTCTACAAAAGGGTTAAAGACCTCCACAAATCGTTCATGGTACCCTGAAATCGTTCAAAAAGGTCCATAAAACGGTCATTGTAAACCAATCGCCTACCGGGCGTATGAAAAGCAGTGTTTTTAACGATAAGCAGCAACTCCTATATTCTTATTATATTTAGGGAAGTCATAAGTAAAAAAGCATTCCCCCGCGGCTTAGTGGGTTTCTATCATCTTTTCGGCATTTTAATGGTGCTGTTTTAGACAGGATTTCCTAAAGTTTCCCAAGTAATTCGCCAAAAATAATTTTGGTATAGGCGCTGATTGTTTTTGAATCGCAGCTAGTTACGTGACCAGACCAACACCGTTTTCATGTTTTTGAACCGTATTTTTTCTATAGGTACCTATCCAGATCTGACCGACAAGGAGCGAAAAAGGGTGGTTTTGCTCAACCAAATTGCTTTTTTGGGAATTGTATCCATTTTTATCATCGGCATACTATCGCTTATTGTAGATGAAGAAAAACGAAATGCATACACCCTTATCGGTTTATTGGAAATCGCTGCGTTACTTTCCATATTTTACTGGCAGCGGGTTCGAAAATACCGACTTGCACGCGGGGTATTGTTGATTGTGTCCTACGTCTTTATTTTTTTGTTGGCCAAGGTGGTCAAGACCGATGTGCACAATGACTATTATTTCGCCCTGTTGGCTATTTTGCCCTTGTTGTTTTTTGACCATAAGGCCATTACCTACGGCGGACTTTGTTTGGCCATCTTCTGTTTTTATTTGGACAAAGAGGTGAAAGACCTTTTTACGACTGGAAGCATAAGCCTCACCGATCAAACCAATACCGCCATCGTGTTGTTCATTACGGTATTCTTGATCGTAAATTACTTCAAGACCCTGAACGAAAAAAATGAAAAGTCCTTGGAACAAAAATCAAAGGAACTACGTTCGCTAAACGACTTTCAATCCCAGTTTTTTATCAATATCGCGCATGAAATACGCACACCATTGACATTGATTCGGGGTAACAACGAATTACTCGGGGAACATCAGGTAACCTCTTTTAACCCAGAGGTCAGAAAATATCAGAAGACCATAGGCGAGCAAACAGGGAGGATCAAAAAAATTGTGGACGACGTATTGGATATCGCCAAAATGAAAACAGACGAATTTAGGTTAGAGCGCGAAAAAGTAGCGTTGGACGACTTTTTAAAAAGAGTGTTTTTTTCTTTTCATACTGCCTTTCAACAAAAAAGTGTTTCTTATGGGTACAAAAGTGGTCCTGATAACTGCTGGTTAAACGTCGACCCGGTGTATTTAGAGCGTTCACTTAATAATATCATCCTAAATGCCCTAAAATATACCGAGTCGGGAGGTACAGTGGATATCTGGTATGAAGCCGCCAAAGGAAACCAAGCGGCCATTATCATCAAAGATTCGGGAATCGGTATTCCAAAGGAACTACTCCCAAGAATATTCGAACGTTTTTTTCAGGCCGATAACGCTATCAATAAAACAGGAGGTAGTGGTATTGGTCTGGCCTTTAGTAGGGAAGTGGTTCAAATGCATGGTGGTGTCATACAAGTAGATAGTACTTTGGGCGAAGGCACCGTTTTTAGGATTCAACTTCCTTTAGCCGCGCCGAAAACAGCAGTAACAAATGAGCACACGGTGGAGCTGCCAATCAATGAGATGGCAGTCCTTGAAGAAACGCCCTTGGTACCGCTGCTTTCAAATCAGTCTATTTTGATCGTAGATGATCATGAAGATATGCGCCAGTATATTGAAGGACTCCTTACCGGATATGACTGCATTCATGCCGAGGACGGAAATAAAGCTTTATCGGTGTTGGAACAGCGCAAAGTTGATATGGTCGTCACCGACTATATGATGCCCAATATGAACGGCCATGAACTCATTCAACAGATGAAACTAAAAAGAATTCAGATTCCTATTCTCATGCTGACGGCACGTGGTGATATGAACGACAAACTAGAGGTGCTTCGGTTGGGTATCGATGATTATATGACGAAACCTTTTAGCAAGGCGGAATTGTTGATTCGCATTCAGAATGCGTTATTGAACCATAACGAAAAACGGACTTTTATAGCAAAGGAAGATTTGTCCGGTGAAGAGGTTACGGAAGATGAGGCGTTCCTATTATCACTAAAGGAGTATATTCAAAAGTCCTGTGAGGATGTCAATTTCGGATTGGAAGATATCGTTGAGGAATTTGCCACCTCTAAAAGTACGCTTTATCGAAAAATAAAGGCCCTAAGCGGCTTGAACCCCAATCAGTTTATCAACGAAATTAAGCTTCAATTAGCGCGTAGTATGGTCGAACAACGCAAATGCAATTCCGTAAAACAGCTTTCTTTTGCTGTTGGTTTCAGCAAGCCCTCCTATTTTTCAGGCTTGTATGAAAAGCGTTTTGGAAGAAGGCCTTTTCAAGAATCTTGAAACCTCCTTTTTCTATCGGTTTTGGCCATATTGCTTTTATCACTCCACCTTATACGTCTTCTTTTCTGGCCCCACCCCGGTAATGGTCAATGACTTCCACTCCTTCGGCAGTATCGGACTCTTTTGTACAATGCCTTCTTCGGTGATATCCAGGCCTCCAAACCCAAAAAGTACCACTTGAAGCATGCCCCCGGCCCCAGTCGCAAAGTATGGATTATCGCTGGTCGCAGCTTCTGCCAGCGCCCCAAAGGGTGGCCGTTTGTTGGGCTCGTAGCTACGTCTAAAGAGGCGATAGGCTTCCTTGGCATTGCCCAATCGGGCATAGATGACCGCAAAGACCGATTGCCCCATGGCCGGGCCTTCCTCTGCCAACTTGGGTTCGTAGTATTTCAAATCTTTCAAGATGGTCTCTTGGTCGTTAACGATATTCAGGGGATAGGTCAACAAATTGACATCGGCCTGCTTGATGCGCTCGCCATCGTAGGTCGCATGTTCCTTGGTGGTACCATCCTCAAATTTGAGGATTCGGATGTTGGCCGCTACCTCGTTCCAAATGAGTGGTACGGTTTCTCCGACTTCTGCGGCCGCCAATATAGCGAACTGCAAAGCGGTGATCGCCGATCCGTTGGTAAAGGCATTATCATCTACATTTGGGGCAAATTCGTTGGCGCCTACCACATTTTTAATGCTGTAAGTACCATCTTCATTTTTGACGGCGCGGCTTACCCAGTAATCGGCTACCTCCTTTATCAAGGGGTAGCCACGCTCTTTTAGCCATTCCTTGTTCTGTGTCACTCGGTAATAGTTCCAAAAGGCAATGGCCACATCGGCGGTGATATGGTGTTCAAAAGTGCCGGTCAAGGCCCAAGCAGGGGTCGCTTCCTCACCTGTATCATCACTTTCCCAAGGGAACATGGCACCCTTATAGCCAAAATTAATGGCCTTTTCCTTGGCTTTTTCCAAGCGATTCGAACGGTAATTGACCAATGAGCGGGCAATATCCTGGTTGAGTAGCAATAGGGGAGGAAACATCCATAATTCCGTATCCCAAAAAATATGCCCGTTGTAGTTTTGTGAGGAGAGTCCCATCGGGGCAATGCTCAGGTCAGAGTCACCTCTTGAAAAGGCATAAAGATGGTAAAGGGCCAAACGCACATCCAATTGATCTTGCAGACTGCCTTCAATAATGATATCCCCTTCCCACAGTTCGGCCCATAATTTTTTATGCTGATTTAACAAATCTTTACGCGGTGTCAATAAATTAAAGATGACAAAACGCTCCGATTCCGTTTGTGGGTCTTCAAAATCTTGGGTCGTACATTGGGCACCCGTCCACGCAAATTCATAAACGTCTCCTTTTTTCAATTCTTTTTCGAAGGACAATCGATTCTCATAGGCAGAAACCATGTTGTGTGTTAACTCCGGTCGCTGATTTTCTCGTGTAGAATTGATGGCATGCCAGATAAAGGTAGCCGATGTCCCCACAAGGTGTCTCCCCAGACGGCTTTCTGCAACCGTTTGAAGAATGGGCATGGTGGTTTCCAAATCTTGGAGTATCCGAAACGTACTGTTCGGGCTATGATACTCTTCGGGCGTGATTATTTTGCCGGTAACCTTCAATTTTAACGGTTTTGTAGGAATCACTTTAACATCTACATAACCAGTGTATTGCACGTTTCTAAGTGTATAAATGGTATAAGCTATTTCCGCTTTGTTCTTAAAAGTGAAAGAGGTGGTGAAAGCAGCTGTTTTCATGTTCAATTCCTGCTTAAAATCGGAGATGTTTTCTTCTGTAACCAACTCACCATCGATTTCCATATCGAGATTTGCGAAGTTCATTCCCAATAGAATTTTGCTCACACCGAGTGGTGATTCTTTATCGTAGACATTGTTGAGAATAATAGATTTAGTTTGAAAAGGTTTGTCCTCCGGGAGGATACCTATACGTCCGTTTGCGGCGACGATTCCGGTATATGTATCAACTTTTCCGCTTGAGATTTTCCAACCTTCCTCTTGGGAATAAGCTCCAGACACGAAAAATAGCAAGAGCAGTGACAACAATTTTTTCATGGTAATACTAATAGGTTTGATGAAAAGTCAAGATACTAAATGAAAAATGTTCCGACAACCTGCCCGAACATTTTTGTACTATGTTTCAATAGACTATTAGATAATACGCTCCAAAGGAATCTGAAGTTGATGTGGTCTGTTTTCAATTTTGTCAAATGGGGTACCGTCTACATGTTTGGCACCCATGAATAAGAGCCCGCTTTTAAAATAAATCAGGTCATAGTCAGAAACAATTTGTCCCTCTTCTATGTGGAACATGGGGAAGGCTTTTTGCAGAATGTTCTTTTGTACTCCTTTTTGAAATAGTGTCATTCCTTCAGGTAGCCCTTTATTTAACATTTCTGTGGTTTGATCTTGTAGGGGAGTTACACCGAAACCTTCGTTCAAGATGTAATCGATGTTCCAGGCGCCTTCCGCAATAGGGTGTGCCATACCCCAGACCAAATCGCCCTTAAATTCGAATTCCATAAGGGGCAACTGGCCATAATTGTCGCCAAATAGTGTAATAGTCCCTATGAACTTATGGTTTGGCAGGTATGTGAAATGCCTTTTTAGAAAAGTGGGCTCAACAGTGCCAATTCCCGACCGGTCTTCGGTTGGGCGTAGTTCCACTGAAAGACTTTTCCATTCCCCGATGCAGAACTCCTGCACTTCTTTAAGTGTTTTCGGATTTTCCATAAAATATACTTTTTGATTACCCAACAAAGGTTTTACATTTGTATGAAAAGAACAAGTAGACATAATATTATTACTTAGTTAATAAAATCATACTATAATTGATAATCAGTTTATTATAATCGAAAAAAAATCAAAAAAGATGACCGAAGCTACCAAAGCTTGTCCCGTAACCTATTGTATGCGAATGATAGGGGGTAAATGGAAACCCATTATTCTCTATTTGATTTCAAAGGGCGCGAACCGATTTGGGGTATTACAACGTGGGATAGAGGGCATTAGTAAGCAAATGTTGACGAAGCAGCTACGGGAAATGGAGCAAGATGGTATATTGCATCGCAAAATTTTTGCCGAGATTCCACCCAGAGTAGAGTATTCCGTGACGAAGAAGGGGAAATCGCTCTACCCGATTATCCATAGTATGCGGGAATGGGGCGAAAAGAATGGTGCTGTTTCCTTATAATAGAATTGTTTTCAGTACCGGTTGGGTCTTTCTTTAAAGGAGGTGTAAACAATTGTTGAAAAGCTGACATAAATATCTTTTCAATTCACTTTCCCAAATTTTCGATTTTCCTATTTTTGCCCATGCAAAATAACGTCCTGATCCTAGATTTCGGTTCACAATACACACAACTCATCGCCAGACGGGTTCGCGAACTGAATATTTTCTGTGAAATCAAACCCTATAACAAAATGCCGGAAGATCTATCGAGCTATAAAGCCGTGATTCTTTCCGGCTCTCCTTTTTCGGTCCGGGCCGAAGATGCCCCGCATCCCGACCTTTCCGAAATAAAAGGAAAGAAACCCTTATTGGGTATTTGCTACGGAGCACAATACCTGGCGCATTTTAACGGGGGCAATGTAGAGAAGTCGAATACCCGTGAATATGGCCGGGCCAACTTGACCACTATATCGGGTACAGAGCCGTTTTTTTATGAAATCACGGAAGGTTCACAAGTATGGATGAGCCATGCCGATACCATTAAGACATTGCCTGAAAATACTTCGCTCTTGGCGAGCACCAGTGATGTGAAAAATGCGGCCTTCAAATTCGATGGGGAGGATACCTACTGTATTCAGTTTCACCCTGAGGTGTACCATAGCACCCAGGGCAAGCAATTGTTAGAAAACTTTTTGATTCACATCGCCGGACTCAAACAAACCTGGACACCGGATGCTTTTGTGGATACAACGGTTGCCGAATTGAAAGAGAAAATCGGTAACGATAAGGTAATACTGGGATTGTCGGGCGGTGTCGATTCTACCGTGGCCGCTGTCTTGTTGCACAAGGCCATCGGCAAGCACCTGCACTGTATTTTTGTAAATAATGGCCTCCTTCGTAAAAATGAATTTGAAGATGTACTCGAGCAATATGAGGGTATGGGGTTGAACGTCAAAGGAGTAGATGCTTCGGCACGTTTTTTGGATGCATTGGCGGGTGAGAGTGATCCCGAGAAAAAAAGAAAAATCATCGGTCGGGTGTTCATTGAGGTTTTCGATGATGAAGCGCACCTGGTAGAAGACGCCAAGTGGTTGGCACAAGGCACTATTTATCCTGATGTGATCGAGTCGGTTTCCGGTACGGGAGGACCGTCGGCCACGATTAAGAGCCATCATAACGTAGGGGGACTGCCCGATTTTATGAAACTAAAAGTAGTGGAGCCTTTGAAAATGTTGTTCAAAGATGAAGTACGGCGTGTAGGCGCCAGTATGGATATTCATCCAGATCGTTTGGGACGCCATCCCTTTCCGGGACCTGGTTTGGCCATTCGGATTCTCGGGGACATTACAAGAGAGAAAGTCGCCATTTTGCAAGAGGTAGACCATATTTTTATACAAGGTTTGCGCGATTGGGGATTATATGATCAGGTCTGGCAGGCCGGAGCCATGCTTTTACCCGTAAATAGTGTAGGGGTCATGGGAGATGAACGTACTTATGAAAAATGCGTAGCTTTACGAGCTGTTGAAAGTACCGATGGGATGACCGCAGATTGGGTGAATTTACCGTATGAATTTTTACAAAAAACATCCAACGATATCATTAATAAAGTCCCTGGAGTGAATCGCGTCGTATATGATATAAGTTCAAAACCTCCGGCAACCATAGAATGGGAATAATTATGAACCGAATTTTGAAACATACTTTTTTTCTACTTTTTTTTGCACTGATCGTGCATCAGGCAAATGCACAAAAATTTACGAGTCACAATGTTCGATCTGGGGAGACCTTGGAGCAAATCGCCCAGAAGTATCAGGTGTCCATTGCAGATATTCTGGTGTACAATAAAGAAGTTAAGGTAGGGCAAGATTTAAGGCCGAACACCATTTTGGTGATTCCTGTCAACGCCAAGGAGGGTAGTGGTGTGGTGGCACCTTCGAGTCCCCAGGGACAGGAAAATGCAGATGCACAAGAAGAACCTATTGGCTTTAGGTCGCACAAGGTGCGTAAGAAGGAAACCTTATACGGAATTGCCAAACGGTACAATATCACCGAAAACGATATAAAAAGGTATAACAAGGAGCTCTATTCTTCGCAATTGAAGAAAAAGATGGTCTTGCGAATACCAAAATATCGGAGGGTAAGGCCTGAAGAGGCGAGCACGGAAAATCCAGAAGATTTCTTCATGTATACGGTGGCCCCAAAGGAGACCCGATGGAGTATTGCCTATAAAAATGGAATTACTATCGATAGTCTCTTGAACCTAAACCCCGATTTGTCCAAAACCTCCGACTATCTTCGGGAGGGGCAGCAGCTACGACTGCCCAAGAAACCGGGTAGTACGATCCAAAAACAGGAAACACGATTGTATCGTTCGTACACAGTACCTCCTAAAATGAACTTTTATCAACTAGAAAAACAGTTCGGGGTGAAGGCGGAAGAAGTGGTTCGTTTGAACCCAGAGATTACCGAGAGGGGCGGACTCAAAGAGGGGATGGTCATTCGGTTACCCGAACGAAAACTCGATGCCGGCGATGTAAATACCGATAACTACAACTTTTATGAGGTAAAGCCAAAACAGACAGAGTTTTCCTTGACCCGAAAACTGGGAATCAGTTACAGGGAACTGCTACTATTGAACCCCGCTCTCAAAGACGGTCTTAAAGCGGGTATGATCTTAAAACTGCCCAAAGCACAAACCGGGAATTTTGAGGTGCGCAATGCGCTGGTGTTGGATAAGATAGATTTGATGGACAGTATCGATGTTGCGAACAGGCCGAAACTGTTGTTTTTATTACCATTTCGTTTAGATAGGCTCAATATGGGCGACACAGAGTCGGTCAAAGAGGCCATTGCTAAGCGAAACGATGTGAAATTGAGTTTAGGATTGTATTCGGGTGCTTTGGTAGCGATCGACTCCATTGCGGAATTGGGAATTTCAGTGACGGTAAAAACACTCGATAACGAACTAGACCTTACCAAAACAAAAGAGTTGTTGGCGAGGGAGTCCTTAGGGGAATACAATGCCATTATCGGTCCTTTAGACCCACAATCCATCAAGGAGACGGCTATACGCGCATCTTCGGAAGGTGTTCCCGTAATTGCACCGATTCCCGTACGAAGTGAGATTAGTTTGCCCAATGTTTTCTTTACGTATACGTCCGAACAACTGCTAAGGGAACGGATGTTACAGTATATGGATAGTTTGGCGATAGATAAAAACGTGATCATTATCGCCGACAAGAAAAATGACGCTGTTAAAAAGATGATTTTAGAGCGATTTCCCGATGCAAAAATAGCAGAGCTGATAGAGGAGGAGAAGAATATATCGTTGAACCTGGAGAGGTTCGAGAGATTGTTAGCCCTGGACAAGGAAAATTGGGTGTTTCTAGAAACGGATAATGAAAAATTAGTTCCCAGTGTAAGTTCCATTTTAAACTCTAAAAACACGAAGGAAGTAATGGTTCGAATGTTTACTACGAACAAGAACAAAGCTTTTGATAACGATGCTATCTCGATATCCCATTTGTCGAACCTGAGATTCACGTATCCATCGGTAAGTAGGGAAGTGGGGAATAATGCCTTTGTAAAGCGCTATCAAGAACGATTTGGGGATGCACCCGACCGTTTTGCCGTACGTGGATTCGATATCACCTACGACCTCCTTTTGAAGTTGGCCTATAAGAATGATTTGTTCGTTATTTCAAAGATGATCGGCGAAACCGAATACAATGGCAATAAATTCAGTTATGAAAAGGACCCGGCTTCAGGATATTTTAATAGTTCTTCCTTTATCAATACCTACGAAGAGATGCAGATCAAGGAGCTGAAGTTATAATTACTGAGGCCTAACTAAACACCATTTCGGGACCTTTTAAGATTGGTATCGGAACATTGGTTCACATATACTTTTAAGGAAAAAAGCCCGTTACTTGCTATAGAGGTCCGCTTGATCGATACTATTTGCGGACACTCGTGCTAAATGTTTCAAGGGCTTTGGGTACTTTCAAATTTGTCGGTTTTGTAGTGTTGTTCTGTGGCTTGTTCCTTTGTTTCGATCAGCAAGAAGAGGAAGCTATTTTATGGACGCCTACTACCCAACTCGACTGGAACGATTTTAAAGGCCGGCCTACGAATAATCGCGCAGCCGCTATTACAGCCAGTGGTATTTCCTATCGGTTTTCTTCATTGTTAAAAGGAGATGTAGTACAATTGGATTTTACGGTGAACAGTTACTTTTATCCGAACCAGTCTTGGTACCGACCCGATTTGTGTGATTCGGTCATTCTCGGGCACGAGCAGTTGCATTTTGATATTTCCGAGCTGTATGCACGTAAGATGCGAAAACAGCTGAATGAAACCCGTTTTACCAAAAATGTCAAGGCTGAAGTGAGGGCTATCTACAAAACGATTACCAAGGAATTGAATGATTTTCAAAATCGCTATGATTCCGAAACCAACTTCTCAAGAAATCGGGAACAACAGTTGCTATGGAACGCGAAGATCAATGAGGCTTTGGGAAAATAGTGGTTGTGTTCGAAGAGGAAAGTCAGACTTTTGAGAAGGGAAGGTTGGTGACTGAAGACGGATGATGGAAGACGGATGACGGATGACGGAAGTTTGTAAAAAGATGTATGTTCTGGCCATAACCGCTAAAGTTGCCCGTTCGCATACCTTGTGATCTACGAATCACAAAAAGCGTACATGTACCCTACAAATCTGCTGGCACCTTCTGTTTGCTCCCCAAAATGACCTACAGGTTGTTATGCTTTGTACGATAGGATTAAAAACTCCATTCGGAGGGGGTGTAAGGCTTTGAGCAACATAGGAATCAATTGATCTCCCATTGGCAGATAAACTTCGGAGAAATTAAAAGACCTTTCTTGTAGGGATCGGTTGGGGAAAAGTTCGTTCTGTAAATCGGTCATACGTACCACATGATCCTTTAACTTGCGTTTTTGTGCCTTTAAAAGCCGCTTTTCAAGCTTATCAAGTCCATTCTTCTGTTTTACCTCTTGCGCTTTTACGGCTCCCAGAAACGAGGGATCGGTTTGTTCGGCCAGTTCGTACAGCTGCTCGAATTGTTTTTCCAAGTGTTTTTTTTGTGGCGAAAAATCAATATCGATATTAGATATTTCCCTGATTTTTTTATTGATAAATCGGTTTTGCTCCAAAAACAGATGCTGCGTGGTCAGGTTCATTTTTTGAAGCTTGCGTTGCTGTTTTTCAGATACGAGCAATGCCGAATTTCTAGGTAACAGCATAGGAAAAGGTACCTCCATTGATTCGAACATCGCCTTTAACTCTAGCCAATAGGCTATTTCTCCCCCGCCTCCGATATAGCAAAGATTGGGTAGGATGACCTCTTGATATAGGGGCCTAGCGATAACGTTGGGCGAAAATCGTTCCGGATAGGCTTCCAACTCTTTCAGTAATTCCTCCTTGGAAAATGAGATGTTGGTATCATTGACGAAAAATTGATCATCCTTTTCTACAATGCGCTCCCGTAGGCCTTCCTTCAAATAAAAATAATTGATTTCCCGGGGATTCACCTGAATTTTATAAGATTCAGGTAGTGCTTCCAGCTGTGAAACCGTCTCGGAGACTTGGGTAAAGGCACGACTTTCAAAAAGGTCTTTTTTGGCGTACGGTATAAGCAGTTGTTTTAAACTTTTATCGTCTCCATCAATGATGACCAGCCCCTCTGACCCAAAAAGGGCATTGGCCAAATGCCTGGTAGCCGCTGTTAGGTTGTTATGTTCCAAGTAGGCCTCTCTGAAAAGGGTTCGGAGTGCATCGGCATTTGTACCAGGTCCCAATTCATGCTGCAATGCCTCGTATACTTCTTGCAATCCTTCTGTGGGTAATTGGCCAACAGCTCCCGCAGCCTCTTTGTTCCAAAGTAGTTTTTTTCCTTGAAAGTTAAAATAATTGATTTCTTCAAAGTCATGATCCTCGGTCGCCATCCAGTAAACGGGTACAAAATTAAATTTTGGATAAGCGCTCTTCAGTTCCTTGCAGAGATTGATGGTAGAAATTATTTTATAAAGGAAGTAGAGTGGGCCCGTGAACAGGTTCAACTGATGTCCGGTTACGATGGTAAAAGTAATGGGCTCCTTCAGTTGTTTAAGGTGGTCTTGTGTTTTTTTGGAAGTCGCGGTTCCACGATATTGTTTTTGGAGGGCATCGTAGAGAACTTCCCGATGGCTAATGGGAAAATGACCTGATTTTTCTTCAATCTGTTGTTTGAAGTTATCAAGCTTGGGAAACCGGTGATAGAACGATTTCAGGGATTCCTTTTCATCGATGTAATCACAGATCAGTTGGGAGAAATAGCCGGTTTTTTTAAAGGGAATACAGTCAATATCCATATAAGCGGTAAAATGCAGATAAATATAAAGCGGTTTGGCGCTATGAGTTCCTAAAAATACGTTAATGAAAGCATTTATGGTTTTTTCTTTTTTAACAAATAAGACATTTAGGAGTGATAGCCCATTATTTTGCCAAGGCGCGGTAACGTCTTCAAAAAAGAAAACACCTGTCGATACAGCTTATGGGGCTGGGCAATGACAAATGGCCAATACATCTCCGCTACAACGTTCGTCTTTGATTTATCGCAACGTATCGGCTTTTAGTACTTTTTTACCCTAAATTCACTAGATTTGAAAGGATGGGGAACCCAACAATTTAAGGTACTTGCCTTAACTTGTGGTTATTTGTACTTTGTTCACCTTCCAATACCAAATCTCGATTCAAAAAAGACCAAAGAAACATGTAATAGGCTTGTTTTAATTGGGAATTGGCACAACAGTAGTAATCTAATAATTTATCGTTTGAGAACACTTTTACTTTTCTTCAGCTTTCTTTTTTCATTTACCGGTATGACGCAGGATTTAAAGTCTCCGTCCGAATTTTTGGGCTACGAACTAGGTACCCAATTTACAAGGCACCACGAGGTGGTCGACTATTACCAGTACGTGGCCGCAACGGTTCCCGATCGTATGCAATTGACCGAATACGGAAAAACCAATGAGCGTAGGCCACTACTGGTCGCTTACCTTTCTTCAGCCGCTAACATGGCCGATTTGGAAAACATACGCCAAGAACATCTTGAGAATACCACAGGTGGCGGAAGCGGTTCCAAGGCCATTGTTTGGTTAAGTTACAATGTGCACGGAAATGAAAGCGTTGGTACAGAGGCATCGATGCAAACTCTATATGAACTGTTGACCGAAAAGAGCGATTACCTGGAAAATACAGTGGTGATTATGGATCCATGTATCAATCCCGATGGTCGTGATCGCTATGTCAACTGGTATAATCAATATAAAAACAGCCCTCATATGATAGATCCGAACAGCAAGGAGCATCATGAGGGCTGGTTGAGCGGTCGCCCCAATCATTATATGTTCGATTTGAATAGGGATTGGGCCTGGTTGACACAGGTTGAAAGCCAACAACGTTTAAAATTTTTCAATCAATGGTTGCCCCATGTGCATGTCGATTTTCATGAGCAAGGTGTTAATAACCCCTATTATTTTGCCCCTGCGGCGGAACCGTTTCATGAAGTAATTACCGATTTTCAAAGAGATTTTCAAGTGACTATCGGAAAGAACCACGCTAGATATTTTGATGCCAATGGGTGGTTTTATTTCACCAAGGAGGTATTCGACCTCTTATATCCCAGTTATGGTGACACCTATCCGACTTACAACGGTGGTATTGGTATGACCTATGAGCAAGGCGGAAGCGGCCGGGCCGGTCTAGGAATCGTTACCCGTATAGGGGATACGTTGACTTTGAAAGACCGTATTGCACATCATAGAACTACCGGACTATCTACTGTTGAGGTGGCTTCCAAAAATGCCCAGAAGCTGAACGATGAGTTCAAAAAGTTTTATCAAAACAACGATTTTAAATATAAGAGCTACGTCCTTAAAGGGGATTTGGATAAAATCGATGCGTTGACCGACCTGCTCGATCAACATCGTATCGTATATGCGAGGGCCCAGAATACAAATACGAAAGGTTTTGTTTACAATACAGGTAAAACGGGCGCTATGCGCACATCTGAACAGAGTTTGGTCGTTTCGACCGATCAACCGAAAGCCACCCTTGTAAAAGTACTTTTCGAACCCAATGCGAAATTGAGCGATTCGCTCACCTATGATATCACAGCTTGGTCCTTGCCTTATGCATACGGGCTGGATGCCTTGGCGTCTACCAGTTTGGTACAGACCACCCCTTATGAAGAACAACAAGTAAACAATACTGGATTGGATGTTGGTGCCTATGCGTTCTTAACCGATTGGAGCAGTATGAAAGATGCCCGATTTCTCGCCGCCCTCTTAAAAGCGAAGATACGGGTGCGCTATGCCCAAAAGCCCTTTGTGATGGATGGGAAAAGTTATGCCAGGGGCAGTCTGATCATCACACGGGCCGACAATAAGAACCACGAGGATTTTCTAAAGACCTTGGAACAAACGGCCAATGCACACCAGATATTGCTAACGGCTACCTCCACTGGTTTTGTAGAGGGGGGGAAAGATTTTGGGTCCGGTTATGTGCAAATGGTACCCGATGTAAAGGTGGCCTTGCTCTCGGAAGAACCTACTTCAACACTGCGATTCGGAGAAATTTGGCACTTTTTTGAGCAACAGTTGCACTATCCCGTTACGGTAATCGGTAGTGCGTATATAAAGCGCGTTGACCTGTCGGAGTATGATGTGTTGATTCTACCCGGAGGGTGGGGTTATAAGGGTTTTATGGATGAGGGTAAATTGGCCGACTTAAAAGAATGGGTAAGCAACGGAGGAAAATTGATAGCCATGGGAGGCGCGATCAAGAGCCTTACAGGGGAGCAAGGCTTTGGACTGAAGCCGACCGAAAGCAAACGAGATAGTATCGTTAATCCGCAATCATACGAAGCATCGGAGCGGGATCGGATCAAGGAGGCCATCACGGGTGCCATCTTCAAAACCAAGGTGGATCCTACCCACCCATTGGCCTATGGGTATCAAGACACTTATTTTAGCCTAAAATTGGGGGCCGATTCCTACCAGTATCTAGATAATGGTACGGTGGTGTATTTAGAAGATGGGAATACACGACCTGTAGCTGGTTTTGCAGGGAGTGAAGCAAGAAAAAAAATAGGGAAGAGCTTGGTGTTCGGAGTAGAAAACCATGGAAGGGGTTCGGTAGTATATATGGTCGACAATCCCCTTTTTAGAGGTTTTTGGGAAAATGGAAAGCTATTCTTTGCCAATGCCCTGTTCATGGTAGATTGATATTCACTCACTCGCGAGAGGCGTTTCGAACTGAAAAAACATTGCCTATAGTTTCTGGCTAAAACAAATGACGTTAGTATGGGAAAGAAAAAAAAGAAGCCCCATCTTCAAAAAAGCAAATTACATCAGGAATTCGATTTGGATGCCGAGTTGAACCATTCGCAGAAGTACCCCCTTCAAGACGGACTCAAAGTGAAGAAGACGGCAAAAGGCTATGAAATTGCTTGGCAGGAGCGCGGTATTCAAAGTGAAGGTAAGGTATTTGCGACCAAGAAAGAAGCCGAACGCTATTTTAAAATACAGATGGGAAAGTAAGAAGCGATGTGTTTATCACCGTATTTTTTGAGATTGTAACCGGTGTTTGAACCCCTGATTGTTATAGACCAAGCGCTCATTCTATGTGAAATTGTACCCAAGGTTCTGCTGCAATTTCCAACAAGCAAGCGGTCGCACTTCGAAGTCGGTTAGGTTCGATGGCCAGAATTCTGCTTACGACCGACTGTTTACCGCGACTTTAATGTAATGCTCAAAAAGAATTTCATTCCTCGACTATAAATCCAAGTATTTTACTCGATAATCGAGATTTAAAATGCTCCGATTCCGAATTTTCGGGACGTCGAAATCAAAATTGAATTTCCTATGAATGCCTCGTGGACTTGTCACACCTTCACGTAGCCGTTTCGGCGGACGAAGGCCCCGAGGTTATTTACGATGTTTTGGTCTTTTATGTATTTTTGACCATGAAACTGTGTTACTCATTATTGCTTCTAATTATGTCTACAGGTATCCCTATTTTTGACTTCGGTCCGAGCAGCGATTTATCAAATTGGAGAGTCGTCGATGATGGGGTTATGGGCGGTCGTTCTGCAGGCGAGTTTGTTTTGAGCGAGCAAGGACACGGTGTTTTTAAGGGATTTGTTTCTCTTGATAACAACGGTGGTTTTTCGTCTGTTCGGCATCGGTTTGTTACTAAGGATGTGGGAGCGTATGAAAAGGTTATCATCCGCTTAAAGGGTGATGGAAAAAAATATCAGTTTCGAATCAAGACCAACAAACAAGACGATTATTCCTATATCTACAGAATGGAAACTTCCGGTGATTGGGAAACCATCGAGATTCCATTTTATCAAATGTATCCCGCGTTTAGGGGTCGTACCTTGGAGATGCCTGACTATCCTGGAGAACAAATGGAGGAGATTGCCTTTCTTATAGGAAACAAAAAAGAAGAACAATTTCGGTTGCAGATCGACCATATCAAAATACGGTAACCGGTATCGCTATGCTTTTTTCATTTTACGTCTCCAAAAAACAATATATACAGTACCTATAACACTTGGTGCTATCCATGAAATGAGGTTGCCCATACCCAAGCCTGCGACCACAAATGCGGTTATGGAAGCAATGAGCGCAGCTATCATTCTAGTAATATGAACCAATAGCCAATCATTTTTTGATGCCTTGAAGTTTTTATGGAAGAGAAAATCCCGAATTGTGAGGAATACCCCCAAACCTCCAAATACCAAATAGAGTATTCCACCGCTAGCTCCGTTTACTAAAGAATAGCCGCCGAGCCCCAGCATGAGTACCGAGAATAGCAGCATACCAACAGAAATGATCAAGTCTATAGAGTTTGCTTTTTTCTTGAGCCTGGGTTTAAAGGTCAATGAACGATTCCCGGCCAATACCAGATAAATGGTAAACAGACCGATCAAAAAAAGAAACAGATTTTTGTGTCCGGGTATCACGGCAATGAACAAGGCTATAACAGAGCTGCCGACCATGCTTAGGGAGAATAGTTTTCCACTCCGTTTATGGAGCGCCCCTCCTTTTTTGAACAACATACTGCCCACTCCCGTTAGTAGTCCAATACCCCCTAAAAAGGCATGAAGGTAAATGGTATAGGCAATGAACTGTTCCATATCACGGTTTTTGGTTGGTGGTTATGAAATGATTCTTTTTGGCTGAAACGAAGCCATTGACTTTCAAATGGAAGCCACTATTCTTGAGTTACGCGATATAGGTTTAAATCCTGAAAATCAAAGCTAAAATCAATGTTGGGTGATATACCTTTCATTTTAATACTTTGCGCCTTTCCTTCTTCATCGAGGCCAAACATAGCGAAAGCATCGGCATTCATGTCCTGATATTCCCATTTTATCGCAAACGTATTTGCTTTGTAGAAGTGCATGGGGCCATTCAGTTTTGGAGAACGATGACTTTTGATCCACAGTTGTCCGTTTTTGTCAAAGACCTCCATTTTTCCGAACCAAGGATCTTCATAAATTCCAATGAAATCCGCCTTTGCAATTTTTATCTTTTTGTTGGCCTCAACCGTATTCCAGACTTTGTTTGTCGCATCATCGCCCCTTGCCATCCTTCGCCGTAGGTAAGCATCATTCTTTTCGACCCATTTGCCATCTTCCAATCCCAAATAGCTATCTAAAATGGTCTGGGAAACCGAATTAAAGAAGGCACCGCCGCCAGGTTCTGTATTGGTCAGTATCACGATTCCCAAGTTAAGATCAGGTACCAAAACAGTTTTGGAAAGCATTCCTGGTAGTCCGCCAGTATGCGAGACAATCATATTCCCCAAGGCATCGTTTAGGAACCATCCCAGGCCATAACCGCTAAAATGGCTGTTGTATCGCGGATTGGTGCTCGCACTCAGTGTGGTGTGTATTTTCCATAACTCCCGTTGGCTACGAGTGGTAAACAAGGTGTCTTGTAACTGATTTCCATAAGCGCCCTTGTGAAGATGAACCAGCATCCACTGGGCAAGATCATCAACATTGGCAAAGATACCCCCGGCGGCTCCGTTGACCATTTCTTTATAATTTTGAAAACTTTGAACTGTTCCGTAGGCGGTTGTATGAGGAGATGCCAACGAGCCGTGATCGTTTATTTGGGCAAGGGACGGGTAAGAGTTGTCCATCCCCAAGGGGTTAAAAATTCGCTCTTGAATAAAAGCCTCCCACGTCATACCGCTTTTACGGGCAATGAGTTCTCCCGCAACCAGATATAATAAATTGTCATAATCGAACTGGGTGCGAAAGGCAGACACGGGTTCAAAGTATTGAAAACTGGTCAAAATATCATCAATGGTAAAGTCGGATCCGTCTGGAAAAATCATCAAATCCCCAATCCCCAACCCCAGTCCGCTACGATGGGTGAGCAGGTCTCGAATAGTAAAGTTTTCGGTAACGTAGGCATTGTACATTTTAAATTCTGGGATATGTTCGATGACCTTGTCTTTCCAATCTATTTTTCCTTCTTCTACCAACATCGCAAGAGCCATGGTGGTAAAGGCCTTGCTGTTCGAGGCAATGGCGAAATTGGTATGTTCATCCACTTTGTCACCGTTCTGAACCGATTTGACACCATACCCCTTATTATGCACGATTCGACCGTCTTTGACAATGGCGATCGCCGTACCTACCACCTCGAATTTTTCAAGGGCATCGTTCACCAATGAATCTATCTGTTGATCGGTATACTGGGCATTGATATTACAGGCAATGAACAGGAGTAGCGTTGAAAGAAAACGGGTCATGACTTATTTCATTTGATAACGGAAGATACGGATTTTTCAATCCGATAAGGAGTAGGTATAGAAATTATGATTGCTCCCCTTCTACATGTAGTTTATGCTGGTTTTATAAATAGGGTTTCCACATCATTTGATAGGCGGCAAAAATGCCTACGGCCATGAGAATGGTTAAGGAAAAAAGACTTACTGCCATAACGTATTTGCCTATAGTACCACTTTTCTCCCGGGATTTTAAGTAGAGTTCAAGAATGGCCAAGGGAATTAGAAAATTGGCAAAGGACCAAAACAGATCAAAAGGTCCGTCGAGGTTTTGGGTCGTTCCAACCGGGCCTTGGTTGATAAGTATCCAAGCCATAAAACCGACCCTAAAGAACCAAACCCCATTTACCATTAAATAGGCCCGTAGGGCCCAACGGCGATGGGCGGCTATTTTACCAGCCCTTGCAGTACGTATGGTGTAGGTAGAGAAAATGAGTATCAACAAGGCATTAAGGCTTATGGCCAGTGAACCGATCAAAGTCAATGTAGCCCCCCGTACCCATACCAAATAGAGCCCTCCTAGGGCCATTATAAAGGCTGTAAAAATAAATAAACGGCCGTTCCAGCGATGAAATTTAATGGTCCGATCCCTAATTTGCGGGATTAATTGGAGGGTACCTCCAAAGGTGATGATCGCGGCCATAAAAACATGCATGGCAAAGACGATATTACCCATCGGATCACCTGCTACATGACCTGCGATGGTAGAATCGTTATATAGTTCCACATCACCTTTGAGGGCGGCTCCGCCAAAATGTACAATAATGTAATAGACAAATGTCCATTGACCGATGACGGCCACAAGGAACCAAAAAATGGCTGTAGCATTCAATATTTTGTCCGCTTTAGCGGTACTGGAACTTAAACTGTTGAAGGTGTTCGTTTTTAAATTCATGGGATTCGTTTTTTATCCGTTATGAAACGGATAGATGAATGATTGATGTTTGAAGGGTTTCGTACTTAGATTGATTTCTTTATTCCAAGTGGGTCGTTTTGGACTTAAAAAAGGTCTTGCCGTAGTGTAGCCAAACATAGGACCAAGGAATCACTAGCAGGTCTATGGGTATGGCAATCGCAAAGCTTCTAAAAAGCCCGGATTCCGATGGGTCCAATTGTCCCTGCGACCATAGAGGGTATGCGATACAGACCAACCAGACCGACTTGTAAAAGAGTTGCAATAGTAGCAGCGGAAGCATCCGGATAGGATAGCGTAGGCCAAGACCCATTAACGTGGCATATGCTGCCCAAAAGCTATAGGTTACCCCTTCCAAAGGAATCCAGGGTTCGCTAGGGAATAGAAGTT
This sequence comes from uncultured Flavobacteriaceae bacterium, assembly GCA_947493175.1. Taxonomy (GTDB): domain Bacteria; phylum Bacteroidota; class Bacteroidia; order Flavobacteriales; family Flavobacteriaceae; genus Pelagihabitans. Next base: position 33,684 of record CANLQD010000014.1, read on the forward strand.
CGGACCATGCCGAGTGCCCCAAGGTAAGAAAGGTTAATAAATAGAGGCCTTTGATCAGGTAGATTCTGATTTTAGAGGGTCTTTTGGTTTTTACGGACGGAACATCCGGTCCGTGGACGGTGTTTTGCATTGATTTCATGCGGTTCGTTTTTTGATTGATGAATAATGATTTGCCTTTAAAGGGCATGTTGATGAATGAGCTTTTATCGCATAACTGTTCGTTTTTTGACCAATTTGTTAATTCGGTTCGTTGGAAAAATCAATGTGATCGGAGTTCCCGGTTAGATGCACCTTGGCTCCCTCGCCGGCCATACATTTCACCTTTTTGTAGGACAGATGCAATTTCCCGTTGCTCCGGTCGTCGAATTTTAGTTCTAAATAGGTTCCGGATATCGGGTTAATGGTTTCAAAAGAGGAGGTAGTGCCCACTTCCAAATATTGTAATTGGGAGTTGCCAAGGTATACGTTGATCGTATCTCTCAAAGATTTTCCTTCGGCTAGCTGCAACCGCAATGTGGTTCCTTGTAGATCTGTTTGGATACTAGGAAGACTGCTTTTTGGGGCTTCAATCCGTAGTCGCGGAATAGTGTCCTGTTCGAAAAATACCTGAAAGCCTACACCTATGGCAAGCTTCTCGAAATTAGTAATAGCCCTGGTCTCGGAGATGACCGGTTCTTTTCTTTCATTCGAAACGTCATTTTTCATATACCGGTGCATTTTCCATTGAAAAGAAAGGAAGAAAACGACGATCGGTATCAAGCCTCCTAATAAGATGAGGTTACTTTTCTTCATGGTCCAAGGATTTTATATGTTGTTGATAGGCAGCGCTTATCTCTTCTATCTCGATATGTAATAAGCCCATTTTCTTAAAAACATCGGGCAGAAGCTGCTTCATAAATTCTTGCTTTTTGATTTTCAGAACTAATTGATACCCATTTTTGGAAACGAAGTAGCCAATACCTCGTTGGTTATGAATAACCTTCTGTTCCTGCAAATAATTGAACGCCCGTATGGCGGTGTTGGGGTTTACTTCTACCATGACAGCAACTTCCCTAACCGATGGAATCCGTTCTTCCTCCAACCATTTTTTTGAGAGAATGTTTTCGTAAAAAAGATCCACGATCTGCAAATAAATAGGTTTGCTATTGTCATAATCCATCCTTAAACTTCCTTTTCGATGAGTTTAAAATAGGCTGCAAAGAGCATAAGTGGCCCAAGCACAATACCAAAAAGCCAGCGTCCGAGCGCGGCATATTCCGTTGAGGTCCGATCAAATGCGTTGGTGGTAAAAGGGTCTGATTCGAACAGGTCAAAGGAGCCATCTGTAAACAAAAAGCAGAGAATCACGTTAAATAGGAATACTGCGAAAACTGCCAGTGAAACCAGTAACAGCGTTTTGCCTATGCGATTTTTACTGAAGGCTATGGCTCCGAGTAGAAATGACGGTTGCAGGAATACATAAAATTTGACTAGTGACCCATAGTTATGCGTGAAGGGATGTGTGAGGTGAAAATCGACCTTGGAAAATACACTTCCCGTTAGGATGGCCAATTGACTTACGAGCAAGCCAAAAACCGTAAAAGCCAATGTAAAGAGTATCGAAGTGGTTAGCCAAAGCGCAATGATTCGTTCAAGGGGCGATATGGGCAACGAAAAATAAAAGTGGTTCCCTTTTTTATTGTGGGCTTCCCTGAGAATGGCAAAGGTGAACAGGAGTCCGGCGATGATATAAAATGGAGTCATTAGGCTAACGAATTCGGAGGGGGTGAGTAGAAGATCGGTGCGCAGGTTGATGAGCGTACCGACGAATAGCAAGGCCCCTATGACCGATAAAGAGGTGAGTATGCCTCCTTTGAGCAATAGTAGGTCTCTATATATAAAATGGCCGATGCGTTGAAAGTTAAATTGCATGCTCATGGTCATTGGTTTTTAATGCGTAGTTGATTGCTGACGGTTCTTCGAGTACGGCACTGAACAGCAACTCAAGGTCGACTTCGGTCTCCGGTTTTTCTTTACGTTCCAATACCGATTTTCCTCCGAAAGAGGGCTCGGAATAAAGGATTTTCTCTTTTGCCCCTTGAGATGGTTTTCCAAACCAAAGCTTTTCCGAAACCTGGGATAGCGACCGATCAAATAGTACCTTGGTATTTTCCAAAATGACCACATGATTGATCAGGCTGTGCAAATCCCGTACCTGATGTGTTGAGATAATGATGCATTTTCCCTCGTCTACCGCGGCCGCCATAATTTTCCGAAATTGACTTTTGGAAGGAATATCGAGGCCGTTGGTAGGTTCATCCATCAGTAAAAATTGCGTGTTGCAAGCAATGCCGAAGGCAATCAAAACTTTCTTTTGCTGCCCAAACGATAGGTTGGGAATCTTATCTTTGGGCGAAAGATGGAATTCCTTGATCAGTCCATAGAAACGTTCCTTTGAAAACTTTGGATAGAAAGGGGCGTTTAACTGGGCATAGGTAGCAATGGTCAAGGGCGATAATTCAAAATCCTCCGGTACCATAAAACTATCTTGCAAACCCTTCACCGTTCGCGAAGAAGTGGATTCCCCGAAAATTGTGCAGCTGCCTTCCTTGGGAAAGAGCAACCCGGTCATGATTTTCATCAAGGTGCTTTTTCCCTCCCCGTTCCTTCCGAAAAGACCGTATATATTTCCGGGAACAAAATTCAAACTGATTTGATCCAAAATAATGGTACTCTTCGGGTAATTGAATTTGAGGTTTTTAATCGTTACCATATCTAGTGTATTAGATTACTAGTACACTTCAAATATAGCAAAGAAAATGATACCGCCAAAAAAACCGGTTTTTTCTAGGAAGGGAAAGAGTCAAGGACCGCTAGAACAATGCTTAGGTCAAATGAGGTAAGAGATTTAGGCCTAAGAAAAATGGCAATTTAAAGCACTTATTGATTGCAGGTCATAAAGAAAAACTATTTTTTTGGAAGGGACACGGTCGTCCCGGTCTGTGCGCTTTGTACCGCGGCATCCAAAATTTCCATGACTACCATGTTGTTTTCGAGTGAGTAGGGGTCGTGCTGTTCCAAGTTGGTATCTCCTTTGATGACCGCTGCGAAAAGGGAAAAGGGGTCGTCATAGGGTGCCTGCCGTTCGGTAAGGTCAAAGGTCTCCTCTGAAAACCCATCATACCCCTCGGAAATACGAAGTCTCAATTGATTTCGATTGTCGGCGTAAATAGCCCCGGTTTGCCCATAGATCTCCATATCTTTTCGCCCTATAGGCCAATTCCAGGAAGGTTGCAAAATGGCCATTGCGCCTTTATAGGTAAGAATAATGGTCGCATCATCATCTACTTTGGGGTTGTTTTCGGGCTGCAATTGTTGGGTAACTGCCGTAACAGATAGGGGGCGTTCGCCATTTTGAAGCCAGGTCATGAGGTTTGCGCCATAGCAACCGAAATCCATGATGGCGCCACCTCCATTCAATTCTGGGTCGATGAGCCATTCCAAAAACTCTTTGCTTACACCTATTTTTTTGGGACCTTTGTGTCCGTCCCGTACAATCACTTTACGAAGTGCCCCTACTTTCCCTTCCTTGAACAATTGATAGGCTTTTTCATTGGTCGGGTACCAGGAGGTTTCATAATTGGTCAATATATGAATACCGTGTTTTTGGGCCAAAGCAGCCATTTTCTGGGCGTGATCTAGGCTTATGGCCATGGGTTTTTCGACCATCACATGAATTCCTTTCGGTGCACAGCTTGCGACTACCGAAAGATGGTCCTTGATATTTCCAAAGGCCGCCACCGCATCTGGCTTTGTGGCTTCGATCATTTTCTCTATGGATGGATATACGATATTCGTAGAAAAACCATACTGCTTTGCCAAGCGTTCTATGAGTTCATGATTGGTTTCAACAATGCCGACCATGTTGATGTCATCAGAAGGCTTCCGATCTAAGATCCAACCTACATGCCCATGTGTAAGCCCTATCACTCCTAATCGAAGCGGTTCGTTCTGTGCAGATAAGAAGTTTGTTGATAAAAGAACTAAAATCGCTGTCGCTATTATTCTTGGGATATTCATTGGTTACGGTATTTTAATTTTAAGAAGTTGCAATGGCATTCAATGCATTGACCAAGTCATCGATTTGTTTTTTGGAAATGAAAATAGCCAGTGAAAGGCGAACGGCATTGAGTCCGAATTTGCTCATAGGTCTACAGTCGATACCGTATTCCTCAAAGAGGCGTTCTTTAACCACCTGCACCTCTTTTCCTACAACTTCAACCGCTTGAATCCCAGCGGATAATGCGTCTGGTTCAGGAGTTTTGAGCCTTAACTTGGGATGGTCGTGTAGTAAGTTTCTTAAATAGTGTTTCAATTCGAAAGTGCGGTCGTGTATTTTTTGTGGTCCTATGGCATTCCTGTAATCCACCGCGGCCCCCAGAGCCAATAATTCGGGAAGGTTGCGGGTATTGTAATTTTCCAAACGGCGAATACTGGTATCTTCGTACCCACGGGCGACCAGTAGTGGTTTCAAACGTGGCTGCACGTCTTTTTTTGCATAAAAAATACCGATTCCTTTAGGGGAAAACAGCCATTTGTGGGCACTAACGGTATAAAAGTCGCACCCAAGATTTTCAAGGTCCGTATGGAACATTCCCGCTCCCTGAGCTCCGTCTACCGCTACCAAAATTCCTTTTTCATGCGCCATTTCCGTAATTTCTTTGATGGGGAGTATCATCCCGTTCGTGTTGACCAAATGACAGATCGAGATGACTTTGGTTTTTGGTCCGATCGCTTTTCTATAGATAGCTACTATTTCGTCCACACTTTTGGGAAGTATCGGCAGGGTGGGGCGTATTAATCGAATTCCCTTTGCCGCCTGCCATACCGTCCAAGGAGCTACCGCACTCGTATGTTCATGGTCTGCTAAGATTACCTCGTCGCCCGTTTGTAGTTCCATGCTCCGTGCAATGAGGTTCATCCCTTCGGTGGTGTTATGGATCAAGGCAATTTCTTCGGCACTTACCGAAAAGAGGTCGGCTACTTGTTTTCGAACTGTTTCCTTTTCATTCTCCCAGCCTCCCCACATATACTTGGATGGAAAATCATCCAATATACTTCGAAAAGTATGGGCCGCCTCCCGAATGGGAGTAGGGCAAGCCCCTAGGGAACCATTATTAAAGTAGGTGAGTCCTTCGGCAAAATGAAACTGTTCCCGTATGGTTTCCCAAAACACCTCTTCGTTGTTGGCCGTTGTACCGGTAAAGGCTTTTATCGCGGTAACGATGGGCTCGCGGGCATTTGACCATAATTGCCCGGGAGTTAGCATTGATGCCGCAGCCCCTATACCCAGGGATTTGAGAAAGTTTCTTCTATTTTGTGACATTGCTTAAAGATAGGAAAATGTGCTTATCAAAAAGAAATCTTGAAAGTACCGTTCTGTGAACATAGCGTGTCATTAAAAACTTTTTGGCGCTTTTTCCGTTCACAGGAATCGTACTACCCTGCCATTTCGTAAGCTTCTGTCAACCACGAAATTAATTCATTATCCACCTCTGAGACTTCGAACAACTGAACCCGATGGGTGCACATAGTGCCGAAGGGACCTGAACTTTGTAAACGGCCTGTTAGGGCTTTTCCTGGGATTTTTAGTCCTAGATCTATTCGAGTTTTAGTTGCGGGTTTGATCAAGGCAAATTGCCTTTTTCTGATGATGCTGACCGAGGACTTTTTTGGGGTAATAGTAACATTTGGGCCGAAGGACCTTACTGTGGTAAGCAACTTTTCGTAAATGGGTAGAAGTACTTCTTTACCCTGGTATTGATTGGCTACCAAATTACTGGGAATATTTTCCTCTTCCTTTGATAGGGTTACGATGGTGTTGGCGAAACCATGGGTTACTCCATGTTCTTCCTTCAAAAACTTAACGGCCTGTCCGTGTTTTTCAAAGGGGTTGGCTTTTAGGAGTTTTTTCCATTCTTCCAATGACCTGCCTGTTTTTTCAGGCATATTGTCTATCATAGTCTGTAACGCTTTTTCCATATCCTTCGGTTTTTCAACTTATCAAGCTTCTCCTCTGCTTAAACTAGTTCAATTTAAGATTTTTTCAGTACGGAAGTTAAAATACCTATTTCAAGTAATCAAATACATCGACTGTTTCGTATTTGGGACTCCGATTTAAAAACTCGTTCAAAAAAGCGGTATGGCTTCCGCCGGAAAGAATAAAAACCCGATCATTGACCGTCATCGGTATTCGGTTGAGGTTGGAATAGATCCGAAGGTTGCGATGGTAGTATTTGGCGGCTTCGTCGGCACCTTCAAACCCTTCTTTGGAACCTACATAGGCCAATATATCGGCATTCACATTAATAAGAAAATCCAAAAATTTCGGATGGTTCATCATTTTCAGCTTTTCCAATAAAGAGAGGCTATCGAGTTTGTAGGTGAGTTCGGGGTTAGATTTAAAAGGGTCTTCGAAATAGCTGTTAAAGGTCGTAGGATCAATAGAGTTTTCAATTTCCCGACCAATATTGTAGTTGTATCCCATCTTGTGGTCAATGCCGTATATATTTGAAAGTCCGCTAAGTCTTCCTACCTCAAAAGCTACCAAACCAACTTCTCCGTAATAGGTAGTAGGTTCAGGGTTTGAAAGATAGGCTTTGTACGTCTCACGGAGTTCTTGGCTCTTTTCCCATGGCACTTCCACACAAACAATAGTCGGTTTAAAAGCAGATATCATTGCCGCTATGGCCTTGGCATCTTTCTGATTTTTTTGATCGTTCTCATCAAATTCGGTGCTACTGGCGTCTGAGGTCTGGCCCATGTGAAAGGTGGCAAAATTAAGTACCTGCACCTTCTGTGGTGTATTTGAGGTAGGTTTCACGATGGCCTCCTTTTTGAGTTCGGCGACCGTTTCTTTGGAGGTTTCTTTACAACTGACTATGAGAAGGGAAAGCAGCAATACATGAATGCATTTCATTGGATTCGTTTTTTCGGATTTGATGATGAATTGTTGGTCAAAGTAAGGGATTTTTGGCAATCGAAGAAAAATTTATCCCGATAGTGTAACAATTCGTTCGCTGGCTAGTCTTTAGAATAACAATCAATCAAAAAGCGAACAATCATGAAACTACGTATCGTTGCACTACTTCTCTTTTTTTCAACTTCAAGCCTTATTTTTGCTCAGCAAACACAGATCCGTACATTGGATGAATTCTCCAAGGTAGATCTTTGGGGTAGGGTAGAACTGCATTTGGTAAAGAGTACAGTCCCTTCGATAAAGATCGAGATGAAAAAGAAATATGACATGAACGATTTTGTTACCAAAGTGCGCAATGGTAAACTGCAAGCGCATTATAAAAAGTCGCATAAGCACGACAATGAACCCAAGGTAACCGTATACCTGTACTATACAGAAATAGAACAATTGGAACTAAGCGGATTGGTGACCCTGGTGTCCGAAGAAACCATTGTTGCCGAAAAACTGGATATTCAAGGCGATGGTATTGTTAAGGGGGATATTGATATTGAGACCGGAGATTTGCGAATTTCCCTAGAGGGTATAGGCAATATCACCGTTTCAGGTAAGGCTGATAGGGCAGAATTACAGGTAGACGGACTTGGAAAAATCAATGCTACGGACTTAGTAGCCAATGAGTTTGAGCAACATGCCGATGGGTTTGCCAAGATACGGTTTGGTTCGTAATCGAGCTTCTGTCCGAAAATAGTCTTTTATAACCCGCAATAGGAGGATACTTATTCATGAAAATTGCTCAATAGCAAGGCAAGGGAGGTATATGTTCCACGAATATCCCGGATGATGCCAATGGCTTCATCGGTTGTCTGTTGGTCGTTTGTGTACGATGCGAGCAATCTGCTAAAAAATGAAACTGGAATTCCTTTAAAGTCATGGCAGCACATGGGTGGCTATGCAATGGAAAAATAACTTCATTAAGGCATAAAAGCCTTCATTCTTGGTTTCAAGCAACAATACAAGACGAGTCGCATACAGGCCTATTTCAACAAGGAAAGAACAAAGTTATGTGCATTCAACACCACAAAGGTAATCAGTGCCATAAACACAAATTTCAGGTGGTTGTCGATTACCGGTTTAGTTATTCTTGTTTTTCTTTTGTTCCATACCAGTACCATAATGCTTATTGCCAATGCAGGTAGAAAAAGCAACAGAATCGTATAGCAAAAGGTATATGCCGCCGCAACCTTCATTTCGTGCTTCACGGAGGTGTGGTAAAGCAACATCATCACGAGGTTAAAGGAGCAAACAATACTGTAGCAGATATTCAGGATTTTGATGCCTTGAAGAACAAATTGTGCCCGTAAGACATTATTTTTAAGCAGCATGATGATAGATAGTTCGATTTGGGTAGCAATAGAACGCTAGGAAATATGTTTTCGTATGTGGGTTTATTAGAAGTGTGAACAGGCCCTGGATAATCGAGATTTAAATGCTCTAGCTTGCGTTGAGATTTAAGCTTGAATTTTCCTGTAATGCCTTGTGGGCTTGATTTGAGGTAGTTTTATAATAATCGGTCTGTTATGTCTTAAAGGGCAGGTTAGTTGGTTATCGAGAAAGTATTTCGTCCGTTTTTATTGGAGTTGGGTACTGCCCGTATAGCGACGAAATACCAAAAAAAAGACCCACTATTTCTAGTGAGTCCTCCCGTTTGAATTAGCTACCCTTTTACAAGCTCATCGGTACTTCCATTAGTAATACCTTCGCATCTGTGCTGGCGACAAAATCGAACTTTTCGAGTTCCCAGAGTCCAAAACCGTCTCTTTTCTCCAAAGACTGTCCGTTGATTTCAACGGTACCTTCGATAACGAATGCATAAACCCCGTTGCCTCCACTGTTCAGGTAGTAGGTGTCTTTTGTACCCGCTTCAAACTCGCCCAAATGAAACCAAGCATTTTGATGGATCCAAACTCCCTGCTCCCTTTCATTGGGCGACAGTATTTGGTAAAATCGATTGGGAACGGCGATATCCTTGAGCGATATCTGGTCGTAACGGGGCGTTACATCATCCTGATTCGGAAAGACCCAAATCTGTAGAAACTTTACGGGCCGGTCTTTGTTTTTATTGTATTCGCTATGTTGTATTCCCGTGCCAGCACTCATTACCTGTACATCTCCCTCTTTAATGACCGTAGAATTGCCCATACTATCCATATGTTGCAAGTCTCCTTCCAAGGGAATCGAAATGATTTCCATATTGTTATGTGGGTGTTTTCCAAACCCTCTTGCTTCCGAGACAATATCGTCGTTCAGGACACGTAACACCCCAAAATTCATTCGTTCGGGATTGTGGTAACCTGCGAAGCTGAAACTATGATGGGAGTTCAGCCATCCATGGTCTGCATGGCCTCTGGTATTTGCTTTGTGCAAAACTGTTTTCATGGTATTTTTCCTTTCTTTTTGTTCCTGATTTTAGTCGTAATAAGATCACTTTAATTACAGTTATAGATCTTCTAGGGAGGAGGCGATTTGTACTATTTTTTAATTGAAGGAACATCTCCGATCTATCACTAAAAGAACCGGTATCAATGGAAAATTACGGTAATAATGCAAAACTGATTTTGGGAAGAAATAGGAAACCTTACAACAGACGGAATGTTACATCTATCGGGTTGCTTTAATGCTATTGTTTGTAAGAAAGTTTTAATAGCCCAAAACTGGTTGGTCATCAACCATTTTATACACAGGTCCTTTAACGATTTTTAGTTTTCTACCATAACCCGCGGCTTTGAACGACCGTTTGATTCTGGCAAAACGATGTCCGCAACTAGCCAATTCTAGTTGTTGGTCCTTGGTTTTGATAAGAATTTTTGTCTCCTCGACAACAAACTCTTCGGGGTCTACCGCAAAATGGCGGGCAAAACAGCTAGACACCTTCAAACTGGTTAGTAGGTGTATGGGAGACATACGAAAGGTATCTATGGTCTGTTTTCCTCGAATCAGGGTAATCGACTCTATTTCATTCATCATAATAGAAATAGCCTCACGCCGATGTGGAAAGTCTCCTTTTAACAAAAGTCCGGCTTTATGGATCTCAACACCACATTTGGTGTTTTCCATTAAATAATCTGTTTTAAAATATTTGTTTTTAAAACCTTTTAAGTTGTATTCCAACTTATTGGTTGGTTGAAGTAATTGAAATATGGATAGTTTCTGTAATCCCCGTTGGCCTAGTTGCACAAAAGCATTCATTCCCAGCTAAATGGTTTTATTCGGTTTGTTATTAAGATTGAGGTGACACCTTTATAGGTGCTTCGGGGGGAGCGCAAGTTACAATTTTCACCTATTTTTTTGATAGTTTTTTCAGGGACAAAAGGAAGATATTGCCTAATTTGAAAAGTGTTTTGCCGATAAACTCCTGTAAATGGCAAGCGGGTGGGGAATTTGTTTTTTGACAAAAAGTTATCAACAATTGTTCTTTTGTTTTATGTTCCCAATGAATGGTTGAACAAAATGATCGTTTTGGAGGATTATGGTCATACACGGGCTTTAAAATCGTCGGCATATCGATGCAATCTGTGTCTCGTTAATCTCAGATCGGACGAAACGGAAAGCCCTAGATCAAACCACGGGCTTTTATTTCCAAATACTTGTTGATGGTGTTAACGGTAAGTTCTTCCGGTTTGGTAAGAATGGTCTGTATGCCATGTTTCTGCAGCTCTTTTTGCATTAACCTTTTCTCCAGTGAAAATTTTTCTGCAATGGTTTTATGGTAGATGGCCTGTAGGTTCTCTGCATCTTCGGTGAGCAAGCTTTCCAGTTCGGTATTTTCAAAAAAGACAACGACCAGTACATGCTGTTTGGCAATGGCCGTTAAAAAGGGAAGCTGTCGTTTTAGGGCCGAGATATGTTCAAAATTGGTGTAGAGCAATAACAGGCTTCTATGGGTCACCTTTCTTTTGATATGCGCATAGAGCAATCCAAAGTCCGAATCGGTGAACTCCGTACTTAGGTTGTACAACTTTTCAAGGATGGTATTCAGGTGGGTAAGCTTTTGTACGGCCGGGACAAAAGTGTCAATTTTCTTGGAGAAGGTAATCATCCCGGTCTTATCGTTTCTTTTTAGGGCAACATTGGAGAAAGCGAGGGTGGCATTGATAGCGTAGTCCAACAGTTTTAACTCGTTAAAGGGCATTTTCATGACACGACCCATATCAATGACGCTATAGATAGGTTGGGAACGCTCGTCTTGGTATTGATTCACCATCAGGTGCTGTTGTTTGGCAGTAGCCTTCCAATTGATGGTTCTGAAATCGTCACCGGGGACATATTCCTTAATTTGCTCAAATTCCTGTGTGTGTCCGATACGCCGTATTTTTTTTAGGCCAATTTCAGAAAGTCGATTGTTGATGGCCAGAAAGTCGTACTGCTGCATTTGTATGATACTGGGGTATACCGGTACCATTTGATCTTTTTGGAAGGTAAATCTCCGTTTTATGATTTTAAGAGGGGAAGAGGCGTACACATTCAAATTACCGAACAAATACGCCCCTCGATCTACAGGGCGTACCGTATAATCGAACGTGACTTTTTCTCCCTTTATGAGATTGCTTTCATATTTAAAATCCCTTTTTTGGAACTGAACAGGTAGCTCATCGATGATTGTGACAAAGGTTTTAAACGGGTATTGGGTCGCATAACCGATCCGAATGGGGTTTAGGTCGCTATTCGATAGTTTTTGGGGCAAATCGCGACTTGCTACGATACCCCTGTTACTGTAGAGAAGATACACATCGAAAAGAAATAGCGCCGCAAGCAGCATGGTTAAAAGCCAAGCAATAGGGTAAATGACCGGAACCCAGTACGAGAGCATAAAGCAGGCAGAAAGGATGGCTATGTACCAAAAGAATACGTTGTGTATGTAGAACGATTTTAAGAAATGCATCCTTATCTCGGAATTTCGACCGATTCGGTAATCATCTTCACGACGCTTTCGGTGGTCATTCCTTCCATTTCGCGCTCGGGAGTCAAGATGACCCGGTGGTTCAAAACAGGTACTAGTGCTCGTTTAACGTCTTCTGGAATCACAAAATCACGTCCGTTGATAGCCGCAAAGGCTTTCGCGGCGTTCAGCGTAGCAATCGAGGCCCTTGGGGAACCACCGAGATACAAGTGTGGGTGATTACGTGTTTTCGTGATGATGTCTGCGATATAACGAACAATTTTTTCCTCCACCAAAATGTCTTGAATTTTGGCACGAAACTCGTTCAATTGTTTGGGAGAAAGCACGTTGCCGATCTGTTCCTGTGGCTTTTTGCCTTTTCGTTCGTGGTGTGTCTGAATAATTTGCACTTCTTCTTCAATAGACGGGTAGTCGACCTTGATCTTAAAAAGAAAACGGTCTAACTGTGCTTCGGGCAGGGCATAGGTGCCTTCTTGTTCAATGGGGTTTTGGGTAGCCAAAACCATGAAAGGAGCCTCCATGGGGTAGGTGGTGCCATCCATAGTCACTTGGCGTTCTTCCATGGTTTCGAACATGGCGGCCTGTGTCTTGGCGGGGGCGCGATTGATCTCATCAATGAGAATAATATTCGAAAATATAGGTCCCTTCTTAAATTCAAATTCTGAATCTTTTACATTAAAGATGGAGGTGCCCAAAATATCACTAGGCATTAAATCAGGAGTAAATTGAATACGGCTAAATCCTGTTTTCAAGGTTTTGGCGAACAGTTTGGCGGTAATCGTCTTTGCGATACCGGGAACCCCTTCTATCAATACATGCCCATCGACCAAAAGGGAAACAATCAACAACTCAATAAAGTTTTCTTGACCCACGATTACCTTGGCAAGTTCCTTCTTTATATCGGCCACGGCGTTTTTGAGTCCGTCGAGAGGAATCCGATTGTCAAAATTTAGGTCACCGTTCCCGGCTTTCGTTTCTTCGGTGGGGGTATTGCTTTCCTGTGGGAGTTGTTGTTCTTCTTCAGGGTTGTTATCGGGCGTTTCCATCTGCTCTTTTTTTAAATTGTTCTATGGATGTGTTCAGTTTTTTTAGTTCATTATCCGTAACGGTCTGTTGATTGCGTAACCTTTCGAAAAAATCGAAAAGGGTGGTCACCTCTTCGACGCTATGGGAACTTCTAGCAGCAAGGTTTCTATAAAAATCGCCTTCCCGTTCAATAGTTCCTAGATAAAAGTGAGACCGTACGTATTCCAAGAAATATTCGATCTTATGTTCGGCAATCTGTTTTTGCTCCTGCTTTTCGTAGTACATATCGGCTATGGTACGTGTAAAGGCCAAGGTCTGATTTTTTAGGGGTACCACGACAGGTATTGACCTTTGTTTTCGTTTGCCTTCAAAGAGGATGTAGATCAACGCCCCTATCAAAGCCAAGTAATAGGCCCATTTTAAAGACTTGTTGTTCAGGAATATGTACATGGGGGAACTATAGAACGACTTTCCATCCTTGTAGTAAGTATCCATTAAGAGGGTAGTATCCGATGGAATGTATGACAGTAGACCGGCCGTATAATTTCGATTGTCATCCTTCAATAAAAAATAGTTGGTTACTGCTTTGGGAAAAGTAGTTAGAATAATACTGCCTTGTCCAAAATCCCTTTGTACCGTGCTAAGAAACGTATTCCCATCCTCATCTGAAAGGTCTTGAACCGTACCCAGAACCTTTGTCCCCACCGTATCGATTTCATGAAAATGGGCGATGTAGTTGTCTTTCTTAAAGATATAGGGCATTTTTGATTGCAAGCTGGGGTGTACCATACGGTACCCAAAACCACTTTCGTCGTTCAGTCCGGCATACGCATTTCTAGTATCCAGACCCAAGGTGTCGAGTAGCTTGGTTTCAAAGCTGCCAGAGGCAATAAAGAGGGTGTTGCCCTTTGCCGTCCAGTTTAACAAAGCATTGAGTTCGGTTTCATTAAAAGTAATGGCAGAATTCGCAAAAAAATAAGTGCCTTTGCTTTTGGTATTATTTTCGAGATATTCGTAAGGTGGAATGCTGATCTGCCTTGTATCTGCAAAAATATCGGCTACAAGGTCATTGAATACCTTGGTGCCGTACGGAATTTTGTGCTGTGCCACATAAGAAGGGAACCAATTTAATTTTTTAGGTTGGTTGTACTGTAGTACCAGAAGCAACACAATGGTAAGCACCGCAATCAGTAGATAAATACCGCCTTTTTTACGCATGCCGTTCCAATGTTTTTTGTAGGTGAATAAAGGCGCGTTCGGCTTGTTGGTATTTGGCTTTGTCCAATGCAAAGCTACCGTACCAGATATAATCATAGAGGCGTGTAATGGTCTTAAAGGGACCTTTCAATTCTTGGGTCCTCAGTTCTTTTAAATAGTCATCGTTTGTTTTTTGCAACTGCCAGTCGATCAACTCCTGGTCACTCATTTTTTGAAGTAAGAACAGATAGTAATATCGGATGGCGAGGCGGTAATCATTGTCGGCCAAGGCTTTGCGTATCAAGGCTTGAATATCTTCGTTCCTGATAAGGTGTTCTTCTTCTGAAAGTGCTACGGTACTGCTATCTTTTTTTGCTTGCCGCATCGCATTGGCGTTCACTTTTAGGAAAAATTTGATAAGGATAAAAATTAAGATTCCCAGCAGCAAATAAGGAACGACTCGTAAAAACGTTGCCAGAAAGCCCACGGCTTTTTCCGCACCGAAAATCCATTCGAAAAATCGAAGGAACAGATTCCCCAGCCAATCCATGAAATCATCCCAAATAGTACGTTCGGTCTTAACGACCTCATAATCGAAGTCAGGGTCGTTTCGATAGCTTTCCAACTGTTCCTTGTCAATTTCAACCACCTCTAGCGGGGCTTCATCGTAGTTTAGGGGAACACTATCTTGACTCCATGCTTGACCGAGACATCCACAAAAAAGTAGGGTAAGAATTACCTTGTGCATGATTAGTTTTCAGGGTTTTGACCAAGATTTTGAATGCGTTCGTAGGTTCCTGTGAAATTTTTCTTTTCGTTGAGGTTAAAATAAATCAGGGCCCCTGCCACCAGCGATATGATATTCAGCATAAATTGCGCTATGGTGCTAATAACGTTCAACAGAATATAGATAGGGTCTTTGAAGACATCCATGATGCTTTCAGCATCCATTTCCCCACTAAAAACACCCATCTTCAGATAGTTGTAAATGGTGGTTGGCAATGCAAAGGCATACCCTGCAATTCCAACAATAATTGCCACTATGACAAGGGTCGCAAAGGTCATCCACCATTCATCCTTTACCAGGTTAAAACTATCCCCATAGGCATCTACGGCTCCCTTCTGATCAAAAACCAGAACTCCAAATGCAAGTGATAGGGGTACCCAGAGATAAACTGCAGGAAAACAACAAACAACAAATCCGGCAATTAATGAAATGGCGACCAAAAAGATAAGCCCAATAAAGGAAGGCAGGGTCGCATATACATCGCTTCGAATGGCATCATAATTTATTTGTCCTCTGCCGACGGTATAGGATTTAATATAGTGTAAAACTGTAGATTGTGAGACGGCATACACGATCAATAGGTTGATGGCATAAAATAGCATGAGGCCTATGATCAAGAATCCGTCAGTTGCCTCGGGATCATATGATTGTAAAATGAGGTTGAATTGGTTTCCTGCATAATACATGTAGAGCACCAAGGCAATGACCATTACCAACAAATAAGGGCCAACGATCTTAAAAAAAACTCCGAAGAATGTTTTGAATTCACTTCGCATGAAGGCAAAGGTATCTGAGAGAATATCACCAAGCTCGCGTTGTTTTTTAAATTCAATATAGTTGTCGTTGGTCATAGGGTGGTTTTTTTATGTAGTTGACGGGGGTAAATAACGTAATAGAATAAAATGAGAGCCAGGGATGCTGCAATAATCAAAATGGCCAACCAATCGGGCATTTCGGTATGGCGGGTGACAAAGCCTTCCAAGAAACCGGCCACGATAAAGAACGGAACGGTGCTGAGCATTATTTTTAACCCGTTGATCACTCCGCGTCTAAAAGATTCCAATCTTGAATAGGTTCCCGGGAACAACATTCCGTTGGCGAGCACGAGTCCGGCACAACCCGCGACGATGATTACTGAAATTTCAATGGTACCGTGAATCCAAATAGTTCGTGCCGATTCCCAGAACAATCCTTTATCGTAAAAAAAGTATTGAAAACTTCCGAGCATAATAGCGTTGGACATCATAATGTATAAAGTTCCGATGCCGAAAAGAATACCAAAGGCAAAGGCAAGAAGGGCAACACGAATGTTATTGATGGTGATGCCTAGCGACATATTGAATTCCCCCATTTGCTTATAAACCGCCATTGGGTCATTATTTTCGATATTTTCAAGCGTCATGTTCACGTAGCCGTCTCCCAAAATAGATCGAACAAAGTTACCTTCATTGGCCGAGGAGAATACCCCTACCGATGTAAAAAAGACGAACACAAGAAAGGCGATCAGCAGTTCGCGCTGATGATGAAAAAATAGGGTAGGAAACTCAGTTTTCCAAAAGCTGATAATCCTATTTTTTGACTCTTTTTTGGTTTTGTATATTTTCTGATGGGCCTGGGAAGCCAGTGAATTTAGATATGCTTCCGTATTGCTTTTTGGATAGAAGGTCTTGGCGTAGCTGAGGTGGTCGGTAATTTCAATATAAAGGTCGGACAATACATCGGGAGCTATCTTCGTTCTGTTGGAGAGCGCACTTTCAAAAGTGGCCCATTTATCTTTATTTTGCTTGACGAAGGCAGCTTCGCGCATTTCAAATTTGGTTTATACCAAAGAAACAAAACTATGGAACAATTTCAAATAGAAACTGCCCAAAATATAAGCATTGATCAGAACACGGCCCATTTGGGAGACCGCATGCTTGCTTATATTATCGATAGTTTCGTCATCGGTGTTTACATTATTCTTATCATAGTTTTGTTGGTCTCAATGGATGTAGATCCCGGCGATCAATGGGCGCTCTATTTGGTATTGAACCTTCCTGCCTTTCTATATTATGTACTCTTGGAAACCTTTATGAACGGAAAGACCATAGGGAAAAGCCTTATGAATATACGGGTAGTGAAACTCGATGGTTCCAAACCAAATTTTGCCAGTTATTTTGTACGATGGATTTTACGGATCGTAGACGTTTTGCTAACCTCGGGCGGACTTGCCGTGCTGACTATTTTGGTACGGGGAAAAGGACAGCGCATTGGTGATATGGCAGCGGGAACAACGGTTATTAGCGAAAAAAGGCGGGTAAGTCTAAAGGATACACTTTTGAGGGAACTCCCGGTCGACTATCAAGCTAAATTTCCTCAGGTCACTATTTTCAAGGATGCCGAAATACAGACCATTAAAGAGCTTTATGACCGTGCGAAACGCAACGGCGACCACCAGGTAATTATTTCCCTTAGTGACCAAATTAAAAAAGTTACCCAGATTGTTACCGATATGAAACCGATTGATTTTGTGGATATCGTAATCAAGGATTATAACTTCTATACCCAGCAGCTGTAGAAAAGTCCGGTTCAAATTTAAGCCTAAATGCAAAGAAAACATGTAACACTACTACGAAGTGTAGACGCTAGTTCGTATGGTTGTAATCATGCATCAATGTGCCTTGTATGGAAATTACCATTCTCTAAGTCCATATTCGATGGCGGAGAAACACTAACCGCTACTAAAGTTAACCTATGTTCTATTTCATAATCGATATTCTGGGTACGGTGGCCTTTGCTATTTCAGGAGTGATGGTGGCAATGGAAAAGAAGTTAGATCTTTTTGGGGTATTCATTGTTGCTTTTGTGACAGCCGTCGGGGGTGGTACATTAAGAGACTTATTGATCGGGTCTACACCCGTGGTTTGGTTACAGCAACCGGTATATCTACTCACCATTTCCGGAACCGTGGTTTTTGCTATCTTATTTTTTAATAAACTAAAATACTTGCGCACTTCTTTGTTTCTATTCGATACCATTGGTATTGGCCTTTATACCATGGTCGGTATCGAAAAGGGGTTGGCCGTGAGTTTGTCACCCATGATGTGTGTAGCCCTGGGAACGATCACCGCCAGTTTTGGAGGTGTTATACGTGATATTCTTTGCAACGAAATTCCGGTGATTTTTCGAAAGGAGATTTATGCGACCGCCTGTATCCTAGGGGGAGCAAGCTACTTCCTGTTCAAAGAGTTGCCCATTGATATCGCTTATGCGTATTTGGGCGCTATTATAACCATTATCATCATTCGTTTGCTTGCGGTCAGGTTTCATATTGCATTGCCAAATATCTATAGGAACGGGAGGTGATCCGAGTTCAAGTTCAAGTACAAACTCAAGCTCAAAAAAACAAAAGAAGGAATATGAACGCTAAATGAACGATTAGGGGAGTCTAAAAATTGAACCCTAGATGCTTCTAGCTTTCGTAAGTTAGAAATTGTCTTTCCCTAGCTCTGGGGGTAAATGATTTCCTAGAACCTTCTTGTTTCTAAAATTTTTTCCCTTTCTGCGTTTTGAAAAAAATAGGTAGTTGGGTTCATCCTTTATTAACCTTGTTCGGCTTTTTACCATTCTCGAAAAAGTTTGTTGGACACGAATTGTACGAGTTTTTACAGATGATACAATTCCTGTCTTAGTAGAATGAAAAGCATATAAATACTAGAAGGCATTGGATTCGGAAGTTTGGAAAACCAATTAACATACATCTCGTTCCTAAACCTTGAACCTTAAACCTTCTACTGTAGCACCTCCACTTTTTCGATATAAATGTTTTGAAAAGGCCAATCGCCTTTGCCTACGGGTTGTTGATTAATTTTATCAACAATATCCATGCCCTGTATTACTTTTCCGAACGGGGTATAGTCCCCATCTAAATGATAGGATCCGGGGTCGGTCACGACAATAAAGAACTCATAGGGAGAAGCCAACATATGGGGGTTGTTTATCTCACTACTGGGAACCGATAGGGTTCCTCGGTGATGCTTATAGCCTTTTCGGGTATCGGGCGGAAGCAGGTAACGGCCAATTACTTTTCGTTTATTGGCGGTTTCCATATCGTCTGAATTACCTCCTTGAATAATGAAGTCCTTTACAACCCGGTGAAATTGGGTATCGTTAAAATAGCCTTGGCGTGCTAAATAAACAAAATTCGCCTTGTGATAGGGCACGTTGTCGTACAATTGCACTGTGAACGCACCTAGACTGGTCGTAATCTTCACTTTGTTTTCGGTTAGTCCTTTTTGGTATTCAAAGAAAAAATCAATCGCATTTTCCTCGGTGAGTTTAAAAGGTTCTTCCTCTTTTGGTTTCGTTTCAGGGACAGAATCTTTAAGTACGTTTTCAACTTGTACCGGGGCAGGCGTGTTTTGAGGTTGGTCTTTGCATCCTCCCAAAAAAAATAGTGGTATACTTGTAAGTAGCCCTATTTTGGTTTGAAAAAGTAGCAGCTTAACAGATTTCATACAATGGATTTTCAAGTATTTGCACAACGAATCCCAAAAATAAAGAATCTACCGCTACCCGGGGAGGCGTCGCATTATAAAATGGCCCCGGAGTTTCGCTTGGAAGAGCTGAAAGCGCTTCGGGCAAAGAAACAACACCCTAAAAAAGCCGGGGTAATGGCCTTGTTTTATCCTGATAGCGAAGCACTTACCTGTTTATTGCTTATTTTACGAAGAACCTATAAAGGGGTACATAGCAATCAGGTGGCCTTTCCGGGCGGAAAAGCCGAGGTAGAAGATGTAAATCTCATGGCTACTGCACTTCGGGAGACCCATGAAGAAGTGGGGGTGCATCCTGAACAGATACAAGTCATTAAATCATTGAGTGAAGTCTATATTCCCCCCAGTAATTTTGAAGTACAACCTTTCCTGGGAATCAGTAATGAAGTGCTTTCTTTTGTCCCGCAGGAGAGTGAGGTGGCCGCCTTATTGGAAGTCCGGCTAACCGATTTTATCGATGATGCCAGCTTGTTCACCCAAAACTTGAGTACTTCATATGCTAAGAATGTAGAAGTGCCGGCCTTTTTATTGAACGGCCATACCGTATGGGGCGCTACTGCGATGATGTTGAACGAAATCAAAGAGTTGCTAAGACACATATTATAATCTGTGGGGGCATATCGATTTAGAGGGTGTCTCGCATTGGTAAAGGACCGCTTTGTATGTTCACAATACTGGTGTGGCTACTCTATTTTAATCGACGGCCCTTCTTCGAGATACCCTAGGGATTGCAAAAATCGATCAGCTTTTAATAGGGTGTCTTTGTACGAGTCAAATTTCCCATAATTGAAAAAACCATGAGCTTTACCCTCATACAGGAATAGGTCGCACCGGCTTCCTACTTTTTCCATCACCACCTTGTAGTATTTAACGGTTTCAACCGGGATAAGCCGGTCTTCGGCACCAAGGAATAAAATGGTAGGAGGTGCCCCTTTTTTGATGTTATGTAAGGGGGAAAATTCTTTATAACCCTTCCCTATTCTTTCATAACCATAGCCTCCGGGACCATTATCTATAACCGGGTTAAAAAGCACCAAAGCATTGGGTCTACAGCTTGTGTCCAGATGGTCAGTATCTTCGTTAAACCCCTCAATTAGTGCGGTGGCTGCTGCAAGATGGCCGCCTGCCGACCCGCCCGAAGCAATAATTTTATTCGGGTCAATATGGAATTCGGATGCGTTCTCGCGAATAAATCGAATAGCCGATTTTGCATCCTTAAGCGACTCGAATGGTGTGGTTTCGTGTTTTTGCCGTATTCGATAATCTACGAGAAAACAGGTTAATCCCCTTTTTGAAAAGTACTCAGCGTGTTTTTTAAAATGCCTTCTATTTCCACCGTTCCATCCGCCTCCAAAAAAGAAAACGATGGCGGGAGCTTTGCTGGCCGTATCTATAGTTGCCGATTTATATATTTCAAGAAATAGTTTGGTCGTATCGATTTGTTTGTACAGGACCGTTTCCTGTGAGGCACAGACAAAACTGAAAGCGGTACAAAACAGAAAAAGTGGTATTTTAAAATTCATAGGTACGATTGGTTACTGAGTAAATAGCGTTGTGTGCCAGAAGAGCGTACGCTTTAGTGTTCTAACTGGTAGGAAGCGCATCAAATTCTTTTCTCTTCTGCTCGAACCACTGTTGCATGGCATTCGGAGATTTCATCAACTCTTGCATTTTGCCCATGGCCTCTAAGTGACTTTTATCGGCTTTTTGAAACATTTCCATTCCGTGCTTTTTACTCATTTCGGCGATTTGCTCGAACGTGTCTGCGTGGAACTTCTGATCACATGCGCCCCCTAATTGTTTACAAGTCATTGTTTTCATAAGATTGCTATTACTGGTTATCAATTTTTTAAAAGTGTATCAAGTCTATCAAAAACAGAACCCCAACCATTCATGATGCCCAACTTTTCTTGTTGTATCTTGTATTCTTCGGTCGCATGGACTACATGAAACGTAAAGTCGGTCTTGTTTCCGTTTTTTTTGAATATAGACTGTATTTCAACTCCTTCGGTCATGGGCCTAAAATTGGCAGACGAAACGATTTTTTCAAACTCGACTATTTCCATATATTCACCTTCAGCAATAAACTCCTGGCCATTGGGCATTGGCATACAGTACTTCCATTTTCCGCCGACCCTAAAATCATGTTCCATGACTTTTGTTTTAACTCCTTTAGGGCTCCACCATTGCGAAATGTGCCCAGGTTGTGTCCAAGCTTCCCAGACCAAGTCAATAGGTGCGTCAAAAGTCCGTTTTATGGTTATGGTTCGGTTGTTCATTTGATTGTTTTTATTGGTTTGAATTTGTTCTAGACTGCAATTTGTTGAGATAATGGTCAAAAGAGTCCAATCTGTCTTCCCAAAGGTTCTGATATTTTTCGATCCATAAAAAAGCGGGAAGTAAGTTTTTTGCCTGAATGAAGCAAAACCGTTCCCTGCCTTCTTTTCTATAATCAATGAGCTCACATTCGTTTAAAATTTTAAGGTGCTTGGAAATGGCGGGTCTGCTAATATCAAATTTTTCCGCTATGGCATTTACCGTAAGGGTTTCTTCCGCCAATAACTCTATAATGTCCCTTCTTACCGGATCGGCAATTGCCTGAAAAACATCCCTTCTCATCTTATTTAGTAACCGATTGGTTACAAATATAAATGTAATCATTCGGTTACACAAGATATTTAGTGTTTAATACTGTTTTGAATCCAACATTTGAATTAGGAAAGGATACCCATTAATGGGTTTGCCCAACCGACGGATGGTTTAAATTCAGGGATGCGGGTTAAGTTACTAAAGAAGAAAAATTGAAGTTCAGACGGGAAAAACATCGCAACACCTTAAGCAACCGACCAAAGGTTTTTCTTGGAGGCTCTTATTGCTTGTTTAATGTAGCATGGCAGGAAGCAGAAACTCCTTCAAAATATCCCTAGGTTGGTTGCCCTTTCTATTTCTAAAATTTCCAGAGGTGATGACCACCACCGATTCCAAGGCGGGAATGATAAAAATAAACTGTCCCCCAGCTCCTCTGGCCTCAATAGATTCAATATGTTTGCCATTGATTTCATAGGTGTCGTGCCACCACAAATAGCCATATTCATTTTTGTCCTTTACATCTTGTAATCGTCCATATTTCCCAAACGATTCTTCAACCCAATCTTCAGGGATGATTTGTGTTCCGTTCCATTGGCCTTTGTTCAGGTATAGCTGTCCAAATTTGAGCAAATCCCGAGGCGTTAGAAGCATGCCCCCACCAAAATAGGGTGTAATTTCGGAATCATCGGTCTGATTGATATAATTGGTTATCCCCAATGGAGAGAAGAGTTCTTCGTCCATATAAATCTCAAGTGGCTTCTGCAACCGTTCATTTAAACATACACCCAATAAAAAGGGATTCGCGGAGCCATAATCGGCGAAGGTGCCCGGTTCTTTTACCATGGGCGCCTCCAAAACGGTTCGTAGCCAAGTATTGGGATTGCTAGGATGTTGGTAATAATCCTCTGATGCTAGATTATTCACATCTAGCCCAGAGCTCATGGTCAATAAATCTTTGATTCTTATTTTAGATTTTAATGAGTCCTTGGTGTATTGATAGTTCGCGGGAAGGAAGTCGTACAACCGCTCATCGACACTCTTAATAATTTTATCATTGATGGCAATACCGATCATGGCAGACGAAATACTCTTCGAACCAGATCGTAGATCATGCGGAATAGTAGCGTTAAACCCATCAAAATAGGTTTCGAATACCAATTTGTTTTCTTTTGCGATAAGAATACTATGGGTATTGACAAGTTTTTTAGCGTGAATGCTACTTATGACTTCAAGCAATTTGCTCTGGTCAATTCCATAATCATTGATGTTGGCCGTCATCCAGCCATCGTTCAGTTCGACCGGGGTGTCGGTGTTTTGGGTTTGATCTACTGGTTCCGATCTGTACTCCCAACCGTCTTCAGTATGCGTTAAACTTGTCTTTGTAATTAAAGCATCGGCCAATAAAATCTCTAGCTCAATAGCATGCTCCAATAGTTTTGCGCGAAACTTAAATCCTGTCATAAGATCTCTGAATAAGAGTATATTTCCATTCTTTTTGAAATCGCTGGACCATGCCCCTCTAAATCTTTGATCTCCAAAAAAGGGATAAGCCATCAGATTGCCTTCATCGGTATGCTCTACGTAAAGCATCACATCGTCTGACTGCAAGCCGTTGTCCAACATGAAAGGGTTCCAAGCACCCGCAAATACCTCATTGCCTACATTTGGTAAATGAATATGGTAGAGCAACTTTCCAGTTTTAACAAACCCAGTGAGCGCCTGTCCGTTCTGATCGTTCTTTAAATTGAAAAACAGCTGTTGCCCTATATTGAATTTTAAATAGTCGCTGCTTGTAGACTCTAAATTTTTATCGACAAGAATCTGGTCATTGGCAATTGTAAGGTGGTAGTTATTGCTTTCCAGTTTCTCCAAGGTTACCTTAAAGTTGAAACTTTTTTTATTTGGTAGATGGCCTATCCACTCTCCTCCATAGTCTTGCTCGTCATTTTGCACACAGCTCATCAAGGTTGAGAAAGACAGAAAAAATAACATCGTTAGGTATTTGCGCATAGTTGAAGTGATTTATATTGCAAATATAGGGTTCGGTAAGGGCTAAAAATTGTACCAGATTAACATCAGGAGTTTTTCTTCACTATTTTTCGATAGTGGCTAGGATTCATATTGAAATAGGATTTGAACACCCGATTAAAATGGCTTTGATCAGAAAAGCCCGATTGATGGGCAATTTGGGTCAATGAATAATTCGGGTCCAATAAAAGTGGGATAGCCTTCTTTAATTTTAATTGCCTAAGATATGCTCCCAGATTGGTGGCGAAGTATTTTGGAGCCGCTCTTGAAATGTGTACAGGATGAATACCGATTTGTTCTGATAGGTATTGGAGATTTAGGTCGGAAACATCATAATGCAACAACTCTTTTAGCTTAAATATCCAATCGGGAGCGTTTTGGTTATTAACATCTTTTTCAGTTCCCAAAACTTCGCAAATTTGTAATAGCAATGCTTCTATTGCTACCTTACTGTAGGCATCTGAAACATTAAATTCGTGATACAATTTTGCAAAGAGGAAATGCATCTCCGGATTTTCAATCAACCGGCTCCCTTCCAATAGGTGTAAATCTATATTATTCGCTTTAAACCAGTTTTTTTCTATTTCTAGATGAAAACCGCTGGCCTTTTTGGAATACTTGGTGCCGTAGTGCGATTCTTGCCAATTATTGAACATAATGCTCCCCGATGGGCACAGGGTTTTGACCCGAGTGTTGCAATCGATCATATTACCGTGAAGCACAAACATGAAATACGGATTTTCATGATAATGCCAAGGTGTTTGATCTATGTGGTAATTGTATTGCGATAAGGTAATGCCACCAAAAGAAATTTCTAAATCCTGATTCCCATAATACCTTCCCTTTGTTAAAATTTCCATCTGTTATCGAGATTGCGGCCAATACCTTGTTTTACGCTCTTCCAAAACACCAACTTATCATTCCAAGATAGCATACCTAAACAGATGATGTGCTGATCTATCTTTACTGTTAGGACTTACCGCGATGGCTGTCACTGATACCATTGAATAGTACCAAAGCCTATTTAAGCGAATGCCGTATGGAAGAATATCACAAACCGGATGGTTAAGACTTAATCTTTCTTTATCTCTTCATACGTGAACTTGCTCTTTTTCCAATCGATCAAGGGAGAAGGGTAGTACTTAACGTTCATTCGGTCTAGAAACGGGGCTTGGTTGGCCAAACGAACTTTGTAGTTCTCCCAATCGCGGTTTTCCTTTGGGGTCCAACTTAGCTCGGCGTAGCCAATGGCGCGTGGGAAGGCCAAATATTCCAGTTCATCAATATTGCTAATGGTCTCGGACCATAGGGGAGCCTCTAAACCTAGAATATGTTCCATGGGAATGCCCTCATATTCCTCAGGGGTCCATATGTAAGCCGAATCTGTGGGAATGTAAGCGGCCCAATGCAGCCCATGTTTGGAGAGGGTGTCATATTGCATATCGAGGTAGGCCTTCTTGGCGGGAGACATGATGATTTTCATACCCTTGTCCAACGCCAATTGTGCATTCTCTTTACTGGCCCAAAATTGAGAAATGGCAGTGCTGTCGATGCCGGCGGTTGCGATTTCGTCCCATCCGATCATCCGCTTTCCATGTTTCTGCACAATTTTCTCCACTTTTTCGACAAAGTGGATATAGTCGCTCTTCTTGGTTACATGGCTTTCGTCCCCGCCGATATGAAAATAAGGGCCGGGAGAGAGCGCAGCGATTTCGCCTACCACATCATCGATAAAAGCGTATACGGTGTCTTTTCGCGTATCGAAAGTGCTAAAGCCGACCCGCATTCCCTCATACAATTCAGGGGTTTTTCCATTACCGTTCAGAAAAGGGTAGGAGACCGATGCCGCATTGGTATGCCCCGGCATATCAATTTCGGGTACAATGGTGATATGGTGTTTAGCAGCATAGGCCACCAGATCCTTATAATCTTCCTGGGTATAAAACCCACCAGCTTCGCCACCTACTTCTGTGCTGCCGCCCACTTCGGTGAGCTTTGGCCACGATTTTATTTCAATACGCCAACCTTGATCATCCGATAGGTGTAGGTGCAGCACATTGTATTTGTAATAGGCCAATAGGTCAATATACTTCTTAACATCTTCCACGCTAAAAAAATGGCGCGCTACGTCTAACATGGAACCGCGGTATTCAAAAGACGGACTATCCACAATCTTACCAGTAGGAATCGTCCATACCGGATATTCGGCCAAGGTATCGTTTGGGACTTCTGAAATAATTTGCCGCAAGGTCTGAACACCTCGAAAGGCTCCTTCTGGGGTGTTGGAGTTCAAAATAACAGAGTCTGGCGTCACATAAAGTTGATACGCCTCGGGAGCATCGTGTTCCAAACTGTCGGATCGATGGATGTAAATGACCCCTTCTTGATTTTCGGAAGGAGTGCCGTTGACGGAAAGGTCCAATTTGGTTTTCGCTTGAATCTTTTCAGCTAAAAACCCTGCTACATCTATGAATCCGGTGGCGGTCTCCGAGGTATGGATGGCGGTAAATTGATCTAAGGCAAAACCGCCTTCCGTAGTGATTACTTTCAAGGGTTTTGGAATCATGTTTTGAGCGGCCAAATCGGTTTTTGGAAACTGCAATACCCGTTTGTTTTTTTCTTTTTCACATGACAATATAAGGATGATGCCGAGTAATAGTACAAAGCTTCTATTCAAATGAGATATCATTTTGTTGTTTTTAGAATTGATGTTCGTTCCTTTTTGGTTGCGTTCTATTCGTTATTCCCTTGACAGATGACCATAGTGAAAATGGCACCTTAATTCACATAATTTTTGAGCACATCGTACCAAATGGCATACCCTTGGGCATTCATATGCAGGCCGTCTTTGATAAAAAGTTCTTCTTTCAGCTTGCGACCGTTCAACATGGGTTTCCATACATCGGCATATTCGATGAGGGCTTCTTTTTTGCTGAGTCTTTTGAATTTGCGGTTTAGCTTTTTGTAGTGCTTTTTTAAATCCCATCGGGCAATACTGGGTTTGGCCGAAATCAGTACGATCTGGGTAGCGGGATCCTGAGCAAAAATACGATGGATGACTTCCCGAGTGGTTGCAATAATGGCCTTGGGTTTTTTTGAAGCCGCGATATCATTATCACCTTCATAGATAAACACTTTTTTTGGTTTAAATCGAAGTACCAATGCCTCGGAATGCATTAATAGATCGGAGGTTTGTGACCCTCCGAAACCAGTGTTGACGATTTGATAATCGGGAAAACGCTCATCCAGATTCTTCCAAATTCGTATACTGGAGCTTCCGGTAAATACAATGGTTTCTTTAGAGGCGTCCCAGAGGGTGTCGTATTTCTGTTGGATTTCCAAAACTTCATCTTGAAACCTGTCCGCATGCTGGCTGCGCAGATTGGTGATCATAAAAAGAAATACGAGGGTCAGGATACCCTTGTATTCGTAGCTCATATGGAAGGCTTGTACAGATGACATGCTTAGTTGGTTTTTTTTACGACTGTTATTCCTTCTGCAACCGACCAATCGTAAAATCGGGCGATCCAACTATCCGACGGCAATCCTTGTTGTTTCATGCCAAAACCATGTCCGCCCTTGGCGTACATATGCAGTCCTACTGGTTTGCCTGCTTTCAACCAAGAGGCATAGAGTTCGGTGCTACCGCCCGCCAATCCCAAAGGGTCATCGGTGGCGCAGATAATGAGCATGGGAGGGGCATCTGCCGGCACTTCCTTCACCGGCATAGCATAGGTCCAAGTATACACGGGTACTATAAAATCAGGGCGATTCTCTTTGCCATAACCGTAGGTGACCCCCATGGTAACGGCCCCACCCGCGGAAAAGCCCATAAAGCCAATTTTACCAGGGTCTATCGAAAAGGTTTCCGCATTTTCGCGAACATAGCGAACCGCTGAAAGACCATCGGCTACGGAATAAGGCATCACCGGTGCTACTTTCCGTAAAATTTTTCCTGGATCGGGAGAACTGTCATCCGTGATATCTTGTACGCCGTCTTCTCCGGTCGGTACTAGTCTGTATTTTAAAACGAAGGCAGTAATACCCTTTTGGTTCAACCATTTGGCCACATCGGTTCCCTCACTTTGAATGCTGAGGGCATAGAGCCCACCACCAGGAGCAATGACTACCGCGGTTCCGTTGGGTTGTTTCGGGCGAAAAACTTCCATTGTAGGTACCGATACATTCGTGACTACCTGATTGTCCCAAATCTGGGAATAATACTCCTTTTCAGGATGGTCCCAAGTGACATCCGCAGCTTTTTCATGAGGCACTTCAATGATTTCCTGTGCAATTCCGAAAGCTGCCATACTAGTCATGATGATGAATAAAAAGAGTTGTTTCATATGATTCTGGTTTTATTTAAAAGTCGATCCATTGATAGGCCAAAGCCGCCAAAACGCCTCCTACGATAGGTCCGAAAACAGGAATCCAAGCATAATACCAATGGCTGTGCCCCTTTTTTTTGATTGGCAATAATGCGTGCATAATACGCGGGCCGAGGTCCCGCGCCGGGTTGATGGCATAGCCCGTTGGTCCTCCTAGGCTAATACCGATTCCCAATACCAGCAAAGCGACCGGTAGCGCATCCAAAGAGCCTAGGGATAGCGGCTCATTGGAAACTGTTCCTCCTGCGATGTAAAAAATGGCCAGTACAAAGGCAAAGGTAGCGATCACTTCTGTTACGAAATTCCAGAAATGATGTTTGATTGCGGGTACGTTGGCAAAAGAAGCCATAATGGCACCTTGGTCCTCGGTTGCATCATAGTGTTGCTTGTAGGTAAGCCAAACCAGTGTGGTACCACTCATTGCCCCTAGAAACTGTGCAAGGATATATCCTGGAACCAGGTCCCAGCCAAATTTTCCCGCAGAAGCAAAAGCCAAGGTAACTGCAGGGTTCAAATGGGCCCCGCTAGCATCTGCCGCAACGAAAACCCCTACAAAAACAGCAACACCCCAACCGATGGTAATACTGATCCAACCTGCATTATGTCCTTTAGTGTTCTTGAGCAAGGCGTTTGCTACGATGCCGTTTCCCAATAAAATCAGTAGTGCGGTGCCGATAAATTCAAACAGATAAGCGGTCATTTACGTCGGTTATTTGTTGGCTTGAAGATAAATAATTTAGTCCAGATACAATCAACTCGGAACCAACAGATCTTAGTCGGTAAGGGATTGATATATAAACTGTCTCATGATCCTGCCGTAGTAGTTGTTATAAGGTTGTATCTGTGTCAATAAAATGGCGATTAATTCTTCCTTGGGGTCGACAAAGAAATAGGTGCAATAGGCCCCGCTCCAGTAGTATTGTCCCACGCTGCCCAAACTTTTGCTATCGGCGATGTTAGTTGTTACGCCAAAACCCAGTCCGAAACCTTGGCCGGCTGCCTGGTATAGATCTCCCACCTGATTCATAGTCATGATTTCGATGGTTTTTGGACTCAGGTATCGCTTGCCCTTCCATTCACCTTTGTTCAGCAACATCTGGCAAAAGGTCAAATAATCGGCTGCCGTAGAAAAAAGACCGTGGGTGCCTCCGAAAACGGTATTCCCTTCGATGGGCAACTGGTCTTTCGAATTTACCATTTTACCTTCTTCATTCAAATTATGCACGGGTCCCCATCGACCTTGATTTTCCTCAGGGATATTATATCCCGTGTCTTCCATTCCAAGGGGATCGAATATGCGTTCCTGCAGAAAAGCAGCAGTGTTCATGCCCGAAAAATGCTCTATCAGTAGCGATAACACATCGGGAGAAGCACTATAATACCATTGTTCTCCCGGATGCCCGATTAAGGGAAGTCCGACCAAGGTATTCACTCTACTTTCGATGGTTTCTTGAGGTTCATAGTATAAAGCTTTGGCAATTGCATTGTCTAATTCCGTACCTCCGAGACCATGTGAAAACCCAGCGGTATGGGTTAGAATGTGGTGAATCGTAATTTCCTTATTTGCGTCGACCGTATTTTGCTCTAGACCTTTGTTTATATCGGTGGCTACTTGTAGATTTTTGAACTGGGGAAGGTACTTGGAAACAGGGTCGGTGAGGAAAAAATGACCTTCTTCATAGAGCATCATGAAAGCTGCCGTAACAATTGGTTTGGTCATCGACATGATATGCAAAATTTGATCATCCTGCATAGGGGTCTTTTTCTTGAGGTCACTAAGTCCAAAGGTGTTTTTATGAATGACCTCACCTCTTCGTACGATATACGAAACCGCTCCTGGGACTCTCCCTTCATTCACTTCTTTTTGAAGAAAAGCATCATAACGCGCTAGGTGCTTGGTCGAAATCCCAATTTCGGAAGACCTGGTTTCGGTGGTTGATTGTGCCTTTAAATCCGCATGGGATAAGAACAAGAAAAGTAAGACGAGCAATATGTTTTTTTTCTTCATTTTCGCAGTGGATTTTGACATGACTGGAATAATTCTTCAATTCTAGCTTTTTGCAGAAATTGAAGATTCTTCAGTTTGTTCAAACAATATAATCCTTTTTAATACTTTTTGCGCGTATTACTTACACAAAAAGGAATTTATAGCTCCTTTTTCATTTTTTTGTTAAGGAAATTTTTTAACTTGTTCATTGTAAATAGAAACAGTGATAAAACACGATCTAATAACCTTTAAACTAGAATGCAATGAGTGAAAGAGACGACAAGTTGGCGGCTTTGAAAGCGACCGCTGTGAAGCAATTAAACGAATGTGGTGTTACCGATATCGACCATGACCAATTAGATGGCTATGTGAATAGCTTAAAGTCCATGGTAGATAATAAAGATGCTACCTTGGTCTCTGGCCAAGATGAGTCTGAGTTGGAAACCGTGCGAAGGAACTTTGCCGAGAAAAAACTAGGGGTCACCGACAAGGATAAAGCGATGGCCGCTATAAAGGCGGTAGCGGAAAAAATGTCAGGAATAAGAATGAAAAGTAGACCTGCTTTCTATTACTTGGTCGCTCATGAGTTGAGCTAGTCGATTGGAAAATAGCGGGCTACCCATAAAATGGCCCATAAGAAAATAGAAGCCTTGCCCTTTACGGACAGGGCTTTTTTAATGTGGAGATGCTGACTTTTGAAACCAAAAAAAGGCAAGGGTAGGTGAGCACCCTTCTACTTTATCTATATCATAAACCCCTATTTCCTAAGCTGTTGTAAACGGTCAATGGCATTCTGGTTTTGGGCATTCAATTCCAGGGATTTTTCAAAGTTTTCGATTGCCTTTGGTTTGTTGCCCAGATGTAGATATGCCTCTGCCAGACTGTCGAACAGATTTGCTGAGGTCGGATATATCTCGGTCGCCAGTGAAAACACTTGGATAGACTGCTCTGATTTGCTTGGGTTGAACAACAATTGTAGCCCTAAATTGTTCAGTTTCCATTCAGGAATTTCCATAGAAGGATGCTCCTTGAGTAGCTCATTGTACAATACCCTTAGGTTCCTATAGTCTTGTTTGGATGCGATATCATTAAAATCCAAAAAAGTAAAGGGCGCTTCTTCGGGTATTTTGTGCGAATGGCTCAAGAGCCCATCTTGTAGGGGAGTTTGATCTATAAACCTCAAGGCGATAGGGTCGTTCTTTAAAAATGCATTTAAAAAATTGAGGGTATACTCTGTAAGAAGGCGGTATGATGTCATGATTTCTTTATCGCTCTTGTCTTGACGTAGGTCGCGTTCCTGAAAAAGAACACCGAACGAACTGAAATAGGAATGTGTTAGATGGTGAAATTTAAGTTGATAGGCCCTACTATGGGAAATACTATCATAGAATTCAAAAGTGTTGTTTAGTGCGGGGTTTATTTTGTCTTCTTTTAGCACCCGCTCTGGAATGTCTTTTTGGGCCATATGTATGAAAGGGACATTTGCTCTTTCCAGATTAAAAAAGGGTGACTTTTGGAGGGTTTTATATTGGTATTTGATACTGCCATCTAGACTTATGACGGCTCTGATATGTTCATTGCGCATTTGAGCGAGCACATTCGATAAACCTCCGAAACTAAAGCCCATGGTTGCGATGTTGGTAGGGTCTACATGGGGATGCCGAAATACTTCGTTTATCAAAAACTCAATATCTCTTGCCTGGGTTTCCATATCCTTGGCCGTACCCCCTTCGAATAAACGCGTTTCCGTTCCTCTGCTCGGACTGGAAATTACCCAATAGCCATGGCTTGCCAAATATTCGCAAAGTGCAAAATTTTCAATGGATGATGCTTGATAGCTAGGGGCATAGACCACAACGGGAAATCGATCATCAACCTTGGGCGCATTTCGATGGGCAGTGGTCTTCTCTTTAAGATGTTCGTTATTTTCAGGCGTATTCTTGAGATAAGGGAACCAATTCAAAAGATGTTCGTTCGGAAGGTATTCCCATTCTTCCTCTTCCTTTACTATTTCGAGGTAATTCAAAACCTTCATTGGCCCTAAATTTGCTGGTTCTTTTGTAGCAGGATACCAAATGCTTATTGGAATAGGTCTGGGAATGGGTGTGTTATTCCAATCATACTGGCGGTGATATGTTCTGGTGCTATCGGCAGTAATATAATGTTGAAATCCGACTGTATACGGGCCGTGTTGTAAATCAATTTGGGCCAAGGATGTTTGGGCTACTCCTAAATTGCCGCAAAGGAGTAATAGGGCACTGCCTAAAAACAATCGAATCATAACATAGCGTGTTTGTTTTAAAAAGACGGGAATCATGGTAAATTGTTGCACCTATCTGGGTTTTAAGACTTAGAAAAACAGCCTTTTATCTGTAGATGGCTACCGAACACCATTTACGTTCATTGCCAAGGTATAAATAGAATCCATCGCGGTAATAAAGAGCGTTTTTTGGTCCCGGCCACCGAAGGTAACGTTCGCGGTCCATTTTTCGGGCACCGCAATATGTTGTAGTTGTTTCCCGGTTTTATCGAAAACGGTAACCCCATCTCCCGTGAGGTACACATTTCCCAAATTATCGAGTGTCATACCATCGGACCCCATATCGGCGAACAAGACTCGGTCAGAAAGACTTTTGTCTTCATTAATGGTGAAGGAATAGGTTTTTTTCTTGCCATTGTCTGCAATATACAGTGTTTTGCCATCTGGTGAACCGATAATACCGTTCGGTTGCCCATAATTGCCAGATGCCACTATTTTAACTTCTTTGGTGGTAGGATCTAAATAGTAGACGCGCCGTTCTTCGATTTGTGGTTCTGTATGCTTCCACCACGGGCGTTCGTATAATGGGTCTGTAAAGTAGATGCCTCCTTCGGGGTGCACCCAAAGGTCATTGGGGCCGCCTAGTTTTCTTCCTTCGAAATTATCAAGGAGCACCGTTACGTTTTGATCGGCATCAATTTTCCATAGTTCGTTCTTATCATCGGCACAGGAAAGCAAATTACCGTCATGGTCAAAATAAAGTCCGTTTGAACGTCCTGAAGGCGTCATCCAATCCGACACCGTATTATCGGCCGCATTCCATTTCACGATTCGGTCGTTAGGCTGATCGGTAAAATAAACATCTCCATTTTTATCGACCGCAGGGCCTTCCGTAAAGTCGAAACGATCGGCTACCAAAGTCAGTTCAGCACCCTCGGCGATGAGTTCGGTATTTTGGGCCGTGCAAGAAAGTTGAAGTGCTAAAAGCAAAGGAAAACAAATCGATTGAGTAACTTTCATGATGTGCTATTTTTTGAATGTTGTCAAAGGTTTTTTAGAAAAGCCATATTGTGTTTCATGCTTTCCAAAGGGGTGCTGGCGTATTCTTCTTGTTCGATAAAAATGTGTTTTACACCCGAAGCCTCCCGATGTTGCATCATGGCTTTGATGTCCAATCCGCCTTTTCCGAATTCCGTGCTTTCCTTTCTGCCCAGATGCATATCCTTTAAGTGCCACAGCGGAAAACGCCCTGGATATTTTTTAAAATAATCCAGAGGATCTTTTCCACCCATAATCACCCACCCCAAGTCCAATTCCATATGTACCAACTCAGGGTCGGTTTCATCCATTAAAACGTCATAGAGCACTTTCCCCTTATCCGATTCGAATTCGTACGCATGGTTGTGATAACCGAATTTAAGTCCCAATTTTTTGCAGTCTTCCCCAGCTTTGTTAAAGGCTTCGGCCACCTTTTTGTAATTGTCTACGGTTTGGCCTTTGCTCGGCATGGAGGAGCAGATGACATATGGTTGTTCGGAAGCTACTGCTTGTTCCATTGTATCCTGAAAATGGGAGTCAAGGGCTACATGACCACTTTGAAGGGTCATCCCCAAATCTTTGCAAGCCTGTTGCATGTCTTTAGGTGATAATCCATAATAGAGCCCTTTTTTACTTCTGGCGGATTCTATTTCTTTGATTCCGATAGAAGCGATTTGTTCCAAAGTACCCAAAGCGTCTTTTGCCATTGCATCCCGAAAAGAATACAATTGTACACCAAGCAGTTGTTCGTTAGGGGAGTGGAGGGTTAAAGAAGGCAATACAAAGAGGCCTAAGGCACCCGTTCCGGATTGTTTTAAAAAATCTCTTCTTGTTTTCATTCCATGTTATGATATCGTTTTCTTGCCATGGGTCATATTAAATATATGATGATGGCCGAAGACTCCTAAATTACTCTAAATTTTCGAACTCCGAAAAGGCACTACTTTGTACTTTTACCGAAACGCTGCACAGATGAATTCCAGAGAAGAACAACTCAAAGCCTTTGATCGCTTATTAACGATTATGGATGAGCTCAGAACCCAATGCCCGTGGGATAAAAAACAGACCATGCAAAGTCTTCGTCACTTGACCATTGAAGAGACCTACGAGTTAGGGGATGCTATTTTGGACAATGATTTGGAAGAAGTGAAAAAAGAGTTGGGCGACGTTTTGCTTCATATCGTGTTCTATGCGCGGATTGGAAGCGAGACCAATGATTTTGATATGGCAGATGTATGCAATGAAATTTGCGAAAAGTTGATTCACCGCCATCCACATATTTACGGTGATGTGAAAGTTGTAGACGAAGAAGAGGTAAAGCGCAACTGGGAGAATATAAAACTAAAGGAAGGAAAGAAGAGTGTGCTGCAGGGGGTGCCCAACGGACTGCCCGCTTTGGTGAAAGCCAATCGTATTCAGGATAAGGTGTCAGGGGTGGGATTTGATTGGGAACGGCCAGAACAGGTATGGGAAAAAGTACAGGAAGAATTAGGGGAACTCCAGGTGGAGATTAAAAACGGATCGGTCGATCAAGTCGAGTCCGAATTTGGCGATGTATTGTTCTCTATGGTCAACTACGCCCGGTTTTTAGGTGTCAACCCTGAAAATGCGCTGGAACGTACCAACAAAAAGTTTATAAAAAGGTTTCAATATTTGGAAGGAAAAGCCAAAGAAATGAACAAATCGCTTAAAGAAATGACCTTGGCCGAGATGGATGTGTTCTGGAACGAAGCCAAGAAAGTTCAAGTTCAAGCCTCAAGCTCAAAGGAATAGCATTTCAAGTATTGCATAGGGGTAAGTGGTCGGCAGTAGGTGGTTGCAGTAAGCGGTAAAGCGTAAATAGTAATTCGGAATCGGTTAGAAGTTGTAACCGGATTCTTTATTGCTTCCGTTTGTAAAACCCCGTAATACTTCTAATTTCCATATGTAAGGTTTAAAGTTAGGTATGTAGGGGCGTTACTTTCCACTTTCTTTGCCAAACATCTTTTTATTAAAGCTTTCAGAGCCTCCTTTCGGAATCGATAGGGAGACCCATAATGGACCTTTGATCATTTTTCCCAAAAAAACGATTTGACCTACATGATTGGCATAGTGGACCAGTTGCCTATTTGTTGCTTCTACAACGGTATGTGCCTTGCCTCTAATAGATACTACCGTGTCAAAATTTGTCTCATCGACACCATTTAGCGCGGTAAACAAAACATTCCAACCTTCCTCCCAAGAAGCGATCATTTCGGATTTTTTAGCATATCCGTGCTCAAATTCCGTTTCTCTATGACGCCATGGTTTCTCGCCATCCTCGGTCAAAAAGCTCGTCCACCGGCTTTTCATATTTCCGGCCATATGCTTTACGATAAGAGCAATACTATTATCGGTTTCGCTGTACCTCCAATGAATATCCTCTTCCGAGAGCTGGGCAAAAGTCTTATCGCCTAAGGCTTTGTATCTGCGAAACTCGAATAAGATACTATCCATATAATTGGAGAAGGGCAACATATAAACCGGTTTAGAATTGACAATGACTCCTTAGGTCTTGTTCCTGTATCGCTTCTGTGTCATTTTTAGACCTACTCCGAATCTGGCACAAAATCCAACGCAACTCCGTTGATACAGTGTCTTTTTCCTGTTGGTGCGGGACCGTCGTCGAATACATGGCCTAGGTGCCCTCCGCAAGTTGCACAATGTTCCTCGGTACGGGCATATCCTATCTTGTAGTCTACATCATATGCGACGTTTCCTTCAATTTCCTGATAAAAACTGGGCCATCCGGTACCGGAATTAAATTTGGTCTCACTTTCGAAGAGTGGGGTAGCACAAGCCGCACATACATAGGTGCCTTTTTCTTTATTATCCAAAAGGTCGCTGGTAAAAGCATTTTCGGTAGCAGCTTTCCGTAGTACATAAAATTCTTCGGCTGTCAGCTCTTTTTTCCATTCCTCCTCTGTTTTGGTCACTTTATAGGTGGTTTCCGTTTTTTCAGATTGGTCTGATGCCATTTCTTTTTTTTGCGCGTTGCCATTGCATCCTACCAACACCAAACAGACGCTTACCAATAATTTCTTTATCATTTTTTTATTTTTTTTATTCGTCGAAAAGAAGTTCTTTTCCTTTCAAAAATAGGGTATTTCGAACTAAGACTTAAGACGGGTTTAACAACAAGAAACCCTGTGCCATACGGAACAGGGTTTGTTCTCCAATATTGTTATGTTAGCCGTTGTAGGCTTCTATTTAATCTAGGTGAATCGTTTCTACCTGATTCAGTTCAACACCAATTTTACCCATTACCGACGAAAGGTTTGTCGTATCCATATCGGTACTCTGTAAAAACTCACTGGGCAAAATAACGATTCGGAAGGTTTGATTGTCGGTGAAATCGGTACTTAAGGTCGATAGATCAAAATTTCCGTCGATAAATAGTTCAAAGTCCAGAAAAGTGTGGGCCACCGTATACTGCATCGTGCCACCGGGAAGAAAGAAATTCTGGGGAATCAAACTCCAAGCATCGGCCGTGCTACCATCGGATAAGTCTATTTGACCATCAAAACGATAGACCAATACAGCGTCGGACTCAAAAATTTCAAAATCGGTATAATCTGAAAATGTTTCCAATACGGTCCACAAGTTGCTACCGGTATCATAGGTGAAGTTGACGCCATCTAACTCAAAAACTTGACCTTGAATCCCATCCTGCCCGTCCAGGCCATCAACCCCATCGAACCCGGGAGGGCCTATAGGACCAGGGTCGCCTTCACAGGAAATGAATAGTATAGTTAAAAATGCTCCTAATACGAATGTTGCTTTTCTCATGGATAATAGTTTTAAATATTTTCTGGTTATTGAAAGTACTCCGTCGGGAGTCCTTTAATTTTTATTTTTTTTAATGGTTTCAAAAAGCATTCCAAAATTACCTTTCACTTGTTTTATCTTACCAATACCGCTAAAAAAAGAATGGAATTCCGGTTCATTAACGGTAATTTCCTATTTTTAGCAAAACCAATCAAATATAGGGGATATGCTGAAACAGCAGCGCGTGGTGGTCGAAAACGTATCACCCCAGCTCCAATCGGGGGCTTTTTTCATAAAACGTGTCATAGGGGAGGAGATAACGGTACATGCCGATGTGTTGGCAGATGGGCACGATGTAGTACAGGCCGAGGTGCTTTTTAAGCATGAGAATGCAAAAGCTGGCAAAGAAGTACGAATGCTACATCTGGGACAAGATGTCTTCAAAGCCACATTTCTAGTTGAAAAACAGGGTTTTTATGAATATCAGGTACAGGGATGGGTCGACCATGCCTTGAATTGGCAGCATGGTATCGAAGCGAAATTAAAAGACGGGCAACAGGTAAAAAGCGAGTTGTTAGACGGGGTACAATATCTAAAGTATTTACAGCGAAAAGCTTCGAAGAAATCCCAGGCCTACCTTAAAAAGTTAGTACAATTATTTCAGGACGATGCCAGTTATGATGATGCAATCAAGGAGGCGATCTCGGAAAACCTACATCACCTATTCCTTGATTTTCCTCAACGCCAGTTGGCGAACAAAAGCCCCAAGTTTCAAGTATATGTAGACCGCAAGAAAGCTAACTTTAGTACTTGGTACGAGTTTTTTCCGCGGTCAGCAGCACCAGAACATGGAAAACACGGTACTTTTAAGGATTGCGAGCAGTTATTGCCGCGAATTGCCGATATGGGTTTTGATGTACTTTATTTTCCGCCTATTCACCCCATCGGAGAGGAGAATCGAAAAGGACGGAACAATACCGTGGAAGCGCAAGAAGGAGATTCGGGCGTACCTTGGGCTATTGGATCACAGCATGGCGGGCATAAGGCGATACATCCAGAATTGGGGAATGAAAGAGAGTTTAAGGATTTGGTGAAAAAAGCGAAGGATCTGGGTATCGAGGTAGCAATGGACCTTGCTTTTCAGGCTGCTCCCGACCATCCCTACATTACGGATCATCCCGAATGGTTTCGAAAACGCCCTGATGGTACTATTCAATATGCCGAGAACCCACCTAAGAAGTATCAGGACATTGTCAATTTTTATTTCGAAACCAAGGTCTATAAAGAACTTTGGACCGAATTATTGAGTGTTACCCTACATTGGGTCAAATGTGGGGTAAACATATTTCGCGTCGATAACCCCCATACAAAACCCTATTATTTTTGGAATTGGTTAATGATGGAGGTTAAGAAAAAGTATCCGGATGTGCTCTTCTTAGCTGAAGCTTTCTCACGCCCAAAAGTGATGCAACAGTTGGCCAAACAAGGCTTTTCACAATCCTATACCTATTTTACATGGCGTGTTAGCAAGCACGAACTTATTGAATATGTGGTAGAGCTGACACAGACTGAAATGAAGGAGTATTACCGACCTAATTTTTGGCCCAATACCCCCGATATAAATCCCTACCACCTTCAAGGGGCGAATGAGGCGATGCATCTGATACGGTATGCGTTGGCGGCCACTTTGAGCGGCAACCTTGGTATTTATGGGCCCGTATTCGAATACATGGTATCCGATGCGCTACCCGGTAAAGAGGAGTATCTAAATTCGGAAAAATATGAGATCGGGCATTGGGATTGGAATATCGAAAATAAACTCACTTATTTGATTTCACAGATCAATGCCGTTCGAAAGGCCCATGAGTCACTCCAGCAAACGAACAACATCCACTTTTGTGCCGTGGAGAACGAAAATTTAATCGCTTTTCACAAATGGAACCAGGATAGAACCGATGAGACCTTGATTGTCATAAGCTTGGATCCACATCATACTCAAATAGGCCATGTGCAACTACCGATGGCTACATTGGGCATGCATCATGGATCGTCGGTAGAACTGTTCGATACGATCAGTAATAATGGCTACATTTGGGGAAACGAGTGGAATTATGTGGAACTCGGGCCAAACCTTCCTTTTCACCTATTCCATATTAGAAAATAGCGATGTCAAAGAAAAAGAAAGAAGCCTTGCTACAGCCCCCATATACCTTTGATGCGACCTGGGAAACGCTCTTGGACGACCCCGCTTTTGTTAAAGTTTTTCTTTCCGATATTCTGGAAGACTACATTGTGCGACAACGGTGGTACGGAGGTAAGTCGAGTCAACTAAAATATATTGAACTGCATCAGTATTTTAGGATACAACAGCATGGAGAAGTCTATTACGGACTGTTGCTCGAAATCAATTTTCAAGAAGCCTTTTATCAACATTACTTTTTACCCATTGCATTTGTGACCGATGAAACTTTCGCCAAGGAAGACCGCATTCTTCCCTTGACCATTGGTGATCAAACGGGCTATATTATAGATGCCATTAATCTTGAGGCTTTTCGGAAGTTGGTCTTTGAACGAATCATGACCGCCGAACCCAACGACCAAACGCCGGTTCGATATCACAGGAGTTCACTTTTTAACGATACGTCGTATGAATCGTCGCGCTTCATGGGGTTGGAACAAAGTAATACTTCGATAATTTACAACGATACTTCTGTCATTAAGTTTTTCAGAAGGATTTATGCCGACAAGAATCCCGATTTTGAAATGAGTCAGTTTTTGTCAGAAAAGAAAGGCTATAGAAATACACCGGCCTATTTGGGGAGTATAAGCATCCTTGATAAGGACAAGGATAATATTACGATTGCCCTTTTGCAGCGTTTGGTACCCAACGAAGGTGACGCGTGGGATTTCATGTTGAAGGAAGTTCATAAGGTTTTCGGCAATCTCGACTACAAAAAAATAAAAGTAGATCAATTACCGAATACCGAGCTTTTTCAAAGGCTGCAGATCAAGGATGTGCCACCGGAAATTATCGATTGGGCGGGGCTCAGTATTTTTTTAAAATTACAGGTCATGGCCAGGCGAACCGCCGAGATGCATATCGCCCTGGGTTCGGAGTTTGAGGATACCGCTTTTACACCAAAACATTTTAACAGCGATTACGAGGTTTGGCTCAAGAATCGATTGCTCTATCAGTTTCAGAACAGATTGAACAGCGTAGAGAATAACCTGCATAAATTGGAAGGAAGGGCAGCTGAGCTGGTCAAGGAGTTTTTGGAACGTAAAAACGAGATCCGAAGGCGTTTTGTGCAATTCGATTGGACCAAGCTAAAAGGGGAACGTATACGGGTACATGGCGACTATCATTTGGGACAGATTTTAGTGAAGGATGATGATTTTTATTTGTTGGATTTCGAAGGTGAGCCAGAGAGCACCATTCGGGATAGGAAAGTAAAACACCCTCCGTTAAAGGATGTAGCGGGCATCTTTCGTTCTTTCCACTATGCCATTTATGCCACGATTTTTAATAACGGGGATGCATATCCCTATTCCCAAGAAGACCTTTTTAAGGCAGGGGAGATACTCTATAAATTCTTTATAGGGGTGTTTTTGGAGTCGTATGTTACATTGATCCAGGCCAACAACCTAAATATAGGATATCACCAAGAACGCATATTCATTCTCAAGTATTGTATGCTCGAGAAAGCGGTCTATGAGTTGGGTTATGAGATGAATTCCCGTCCTCGGTGGGCGGTAATTCCGCTAGAAGGTATATTGGGAATCATCAACGATACCAAATAGGGATACAGACCGTAAAATAGCAAGGCTATAATGTATAAGTTGTTCCGCGGGAAATTGTGAAGATAACAGCTAAAAAAGTTCAATAAATACACAATAGAAAAATATAAGAAATGGGCCAAGTAGTACCTTACAGTTTATTTACCGATTTTGATATCAATCTTTTCAAATCGGGAAAGCATTTTCGACTATATGAAAAATTAGGTTCGCATCCTATGGAGGTCGATGGGGTAAAAGGCACCTATTTTGCTGTTTGGGCCCCCACCGCCAAAGCGGTTTCGGTCATCGGCAACTTCAATTATTGGTTGAGCTATGAACACCCATTGAACGTTCGTTGGGATGAGAGTGGTATCTGGGAGGGGTTTATTCCGCATGTTGGCAAAGGGGAAGTATATAAGTATCACATACGTTCGCATAATCATGGCGTTACCACTGAAAAGGCAGATCCTTTTGCCCGCTATTGTGAACAACCCCCAAACACGGCTTCTATCGTTTGGGAAGATGATTACCAGTGGAAAGATACTAAGTGGATGAAGGACAGAAAGTCTAAAAACGCCTTGGATGCCCCATTTTCGGTGTATGAGGTACATCTTGGTTCATGGAAAAGGAAAGAAGATAACGAATTTTTGTCTTACGAGGAGTTGGCGGTAGAGCTGGTAAACTATGTGAAGGAAATGGGTTTTACCCATGTGGAGTTCATGCCCATTATGGAGTATCCTTATGACCCTTCTTGGGGGTATCAAC
Organism: uncultured Flavobacteriaceae bacterium; assembly: GCA_947493175.1. Taxonomy (GTDB): domain Bacteria; phylum Bacteroidota; class Bacteroidia; order Flavobacteriales; family Flavobacteriaceae; genus Pelagihabitans. The sequence goes on from CANLQD010000014.1 coordinate 75,762, forward strand.
TGACCGGTTATTTTGCGCCAACCTCAAGATTTGGAGAGCCCCAAGGCTTTAAACTATTGGTCGATAAACTACATCAAAACGATATTGGTGTTATTTTGGACTGGGTACCATCCCATTTTCCGGAAGATGCTCATGGACTCGGTTTTTTTGATGGTTCACATTTATACGAACACCCAGATAGAAGAAGAGGCTATCACCCCGACTGGAAAAGTTTGATATTTAACTATGGACGTAACGAAGTACGTGCTTTTTTAATAAGCAACGCCTTGTTCTGGTTAGACCAGTTTCATACCGACGCACTGAGAGTCGATGCCGTAGCCTCTATGTTGTATTTGGACTATTCTAGGGAGGATGGCGAATGGGAACCGAATATCTATGGAAACAATGAAAATCTCGAATCCATCAGCTTTATTCGCGAACTGAATGAAACGATCTATGGAAACTTCCCTGATGTGCAGACGATTGCGGAGGAATCGACCGCATTTTCAGGAGTTTCAAAACCCGTGAATCTCGGTGGACTCGGTTTTGGAATGAAATGGATGATGGGATGGATGCACGATACCTTGGAATATTTCAAGAAGGACCCGATATATCGAAAGCATCATCAAAATGACCTGACCTTTAGTATGACCTATGCCTTTACCGAAAACTTTATGCTTCCGTTTTCACATGATGAAGTTGTTTACGGGAAGCAATCCTTGGTATATAGGATGCCTGGCGACGAGTGGCAAAAGTTCGCCAACCTTCGTTTGTTATACGGGTATATGTTTACCCACCCCGGGGCCAATCTCATTTTTATGGGTGGGGAATTTGGGCAGACATCGGAATGGAACTTTCAACAAAGTCTTGATTGGCACTTAACGCAGTATGAGGTACATGCGGGTATTCAGGCGGTCATCAAGGATTTGAATAAGCTTTACAAGAAACACCCCGCGCTGTACGAAAAACAGTTTAGTCCCGAAGGATTTCAATGGATCGATTACGGGGATCACGAGAATTGTGTGCTGACGTATTTCCGAAAGGGTAACGATCCTAAGAATGACATCTATATAGTGCTGAACCTCACACCAACTCCAAGGGAAAGATACCGTATAGGACTACCTAAAAAATCGGGACAGTTGAAAGAGATTTTTAATAGCGATCATAAAACATATGGGGGATCAGGTATGGAAAGTAATATTTCCAAATTACAGAACACACCTTGGCATGGTCACAAAAAATCAATCGAAATAAGTCTGCCGCCTTTGAGTATTGTCATTTTTAAGTAGCATTCGTCGAATAAAATGTAATACTTGCCAATTCGGGGTGATATAGTTTCATTATTAATTCCTAATGTGCTTTTTTTGCTTTTCCCAAAAAGATAAAGTGTTATGATAACGAATACCGAACTGGAGTATAAAGGCAATTTATACCCCAATCATATAGTAGAATTTAAGCAAGATACCGACAAGCTATATTTCACCACTGAAAACGGTGTTATTCTACAAATAACGGTGATGCGCAATAGTACCATTCGTTTTCGGTATGCCACTGGCCACACGTTCGAACCCGATTTTTCCTATGCCGTCAGTGAAAATGCCAGCAAAGGATATAACCGTTTAGAAGTTACCGAGACAGAAAATGAATACTATATTGAGACCACACGGGTTAAGGTACTGGTAGACAAGGCTTCGCTGCGTATTCAGATTTCGGATTTGGAAGGCACTATTTTCAATGAAGATGAAATAGGCTTTCACTGGGAAGAAAATTACGAGTATGGCGGTAATACCGTAAAAATGAGTAAAATTACCCAGAGTGGGGAAAGCTTTTACGGTATGGGCGATAAGGCTACTCATTTGAACCTTAAGGGTAAAAGAGTCAACAACTGGGTCACCGATCAATACGCCTATGGTAAGGATCAAGACCCATTGTACAAAGCGGTTCCATTTTATATTGGGTTGCATCATAATAAGGCTTACGGAATTTTCTTCGATAATACCTTTCGCTCTTATTTTGACTTCGCCCATGAACGTCGCAATGCTACCAGCTTTTGGGCCGATGGCGGGGAGATGAACTACTATTTCTTTTTCGGACCTGAAATATCAAAGGTAGTACGTCTTTATACCGATTTAACGGGTACTCCTGAGCTTCCACCTTTATGGGCTTTGGGCTATCACCAATCAAAATGGAGTTATTTTCCGGAGAATAGGGTAAAAGAAATTGCCAAGCAGTTTAGGGATTTGCGTATTCCGTGTGATGCTATTTACCTCGATATCGATTATATGGATGGCTTTCGCTGTTTTACCTGGGACAAAAGCCACTTTCCAGAGCCAAAACGCATGATGCAAGAACTAAAAGAAGACGGCTTCAAGACAGTGGTTATGATCGATCCCGGAATTAAAATCGATAAGGACTATTGGGTGTACCAAGAGGCACTCGAGAAAGGGTACTTCTGTAAACGGGGAGACGGGCCCAATATGCATGGTAAGGTATGGCCCGGAGAATGTAATTTTCCTGATTTTACCAACCCGGAAGTACGGGAATGGTGGGGTGAACTGTATAAGGAATTTATGGCCGAAATGGGCGTAGATGCCGTTTGGAACGATATGAACGAACCTGCCGTAATGGAGGTTCCCTCTAAAACGGCACCTCTTGATACCCGACATAATTTTGATGGTCACCCATGTACCCATCGAAAAGCACATAATGTGTACGGTATGCAAATGGTTCGGGCAACTTACGAAGGCGTTAAGAAGTATGTGTACCCAAAACGTCCCTTTGTCATCACCAGAGCCGCTTTTTCAGGTACCCAGCGGTATGCCTCGACATGGACCGGGGATAACGTTGCTACTTGGGAACATCTATGGATAGCCAATGTGCAAATGCAACGCATGTGTATGAGTGGATATTCTTTTGTAGGCTCCGATATCGGTGGTTTTGCGGAACAGCCGAATGGAGAGCTTTTTGCACGTTGGGTACAATTAGGCGTCTTTCATCCTTTTTGTCGCGTGCACAGCAGTGGGGATCATGGTGATCAAGAACCTTGGTCGTTTGGTACCGAGGTTACGGATATCGTTCGAAAGTTTATCGAGTTGCGCTATCAATTGCTTCCCTATCTATATACGATGTTCTATAAATATGTGAACGATGGTATGCCCATGTTGCAATCACTGGTTCATTTCGACCAAGAGGATACCCAAACCCATTTCCGCACCGATGAGTTCATCTTTGGAGATCATATCCTGGTTTGTCCGGTGCAAGAGCCTAATGCGCAAGGTAGAAGAATGTATATCCCAAGAGGAAAGTGGTATAACTTCTGGACCGAAGAGGTCGTCGAGGGCGGTTTGGAAAAATGGGTGGCCGCAGACATCGATAAAATGCCGTTGTTCATTAAAGAAGGCGCTATTATTCCCAAATACCCGGTGCAACAATATGTGGGAGAGCTACAAATCGAAGAATTAACATTGGATACCTATTATAAGGAAGGTGTTGAGTTTTCATCGGTGTATGAAGACGGCCAAGAAGGTTTTGATTACACCCAAGGCAAATATAGCCTGCGAAAATTCAAATTGATCGGAAAACCGAAGCAATTGATTATTCAGCAATATAAAGACGGTGCATTTATTACCCCCTATGAGTCCTTTAAATTCAATCTTCATGGGTTGCCCTTCAAAATAACCGGCATAGAGATTGATAATGAAAAAGTGGCCTTGAAAGACTTAAAGTTAAACGGGAACAGCGCATTAACGGTAAGTAAAAATTTTACGGAACTGCACATCACAGGGAAATAAATTTTGTACTTTTCAAGCACTAAACACTTTTAAGATGAAAAAAATAGTTTTAGTTCTTGCAATGCTCTTAAGTACTATGGCTTGCAAGACAAACCCTTTTACGGGAAAGAAAATGTTGAATTTTTATGGGAATAGTCAACTTTTTCCGACCGCTTTTGCTCAGTACGACCAGTTTTTAAGTGAAAATAAAGTAGTTGAAACCGGGGCTGAGGCCCAAATGATTACCAAGGTCGGGCAGCGCATTGCATCGGCGGCGGAAAGATGGTTGACGGCCAATGGATATCCCGGCTATTTAAAAGATTATAAATGGGAGTATAATCTCGTGCAGGATGAGACCGTTAATGCTTGGTGTATGCCAGGGGGTAAGATTGTTTTTTACACAGGTATATTACCGATAACCCAGACAGAAACAGGTGTCGCGGTGGTCATGGGGCACGAAGTGGCCCATGCACTGGCAGATCATGGTGCACAGCGAATGAGCGCAGGTACCTTGCAGCAATTGGGAGCCGTGGCAGGGAATATTGCCATAAAGGATGATCAAGCAAGAAATACATTCAATCAGGCATATGGCATCGGTTCTAGTGTAGGAATCATGCTTCCTTTTAGCAGAAGCCATGAAACGGAGGCCGATAGAATTGGACTTCAAATAATGGCCATAGCCGGATATAATCCCGATGAGGCTGCAGAACTTTGGAGACGAATGAAAGCCAAAAGTGGCGGACAGGCACCTCCCGAGTTTATGAGTACCCACCCATCGAATGACACACGTATTCAAAATTTAACTGCTTGGGCCCCTTTGGCAAAACAAGAGGCGGCCAAATTTGGTGTTACAAGCTTTAAATAGCCATCTATATTTTTAATAATCGTATATTTAAGACCGTTCGCTATCATGTGAACGGTTTTTTATTTTCTAAATGACCAAACTACGACCAGCACCTATCAAGGGAAGTAAAAAATTGTTGAACGCCTGGGCGTTCTATGATTGGGCCAATTCGGTTTACAATTTGGTCATTTCTTCGGCTATTTTCCCCATTTTTTATGGTGCCTTAACAATTATTAAAAATGAACAGGGCGATGTAATCAGTGATAGGATTCAGTTTTTGGGGTATGACTTCAATAATGACACCTTAATAAGTTACGTAACCGCGGCCGCTTTTTTGGTTGTGTCTTTTTTGAGTCCGTTTTTAAGTGGTATCGCTGATTATGTGGGCAATAAAAAGATGTTCATGAAGTTTTTTTGCTACCTCGGTGCACTCTGTTGTATAGGGCTATTTTGGTTCAATATGGAATATCTTTGGTTCGGACTACTTTGCTACTTTTTAGCATTGATCGGCTTTTGGTCCAGCTTGGTATTCTACAATTCCTACCTTCCCGATATCGCTTTTCCAGAACAGCAAGATGCCATCAGTGCCAAAGGCTATTCCTACGGTTATATCGGGAGTGTGCTATTATTGATTATCTGTTTGGCAATGATCTTGAAGTTCGACCTATTTGGTTTTGAAGATGAATCCACACCGACTCGCTTGTCTTTTGTGCTAACAGGTCTATGGTGGATAGTTTTCAGTCAGTATACCTATTATCATTTGCCCAAGGGCAATAAACAAGAGAATTTTGGTAAGGATATTTTGTTCAACGGGTTTAAGGAGTTGAAACTGATCTGGGAAAAGATCAAGGCCAATATCCCATTAAAAAGATATCTAGGTGCCTTTTTTGTATATAGCATGGCGGTACAGACCATTATGCTGATTGCTACCTATTTTGGTATCGAGGAGCTCGACTGGGGAAAGACAGACCCCACTACGGGCTTAATCGTGAGTATTTTGCTTATACAGTTGGTGGCTATATTGGGGGCTTTTGTCACTTCCAAATGTTCCGAACGTTTTGGAAACATCAATACACTCATAGTGCTGAACCTGATATGGATCGGAATTTGTATATACGCTTATGGCATCACCACCCCAATGGAGTTTTATGGCACTGCCGGGGCTGTGGGTTTGGTAATGGGGGGTATACAGTCTCTCTCGAGATCTACCTATTCTAAATTGATTCCGAATGGTGCCTTGGATACGGCTTCTTATTTCAGTTTTTACGATGTCTCCGAAAAAATAGGAATTGTTATCGGGATGTTGAGCTACGGTTATATTGCAGAAGTAACAGGAAGTATACGATACTCGATTATTTTCTTGGGATTGTTTTTCTTGGTAGGTATGTTACTGCTCTTGCGAGTACGAAAATCGGAACATGGCGAAGTAACCTCTTGAACTGTTCGACTCAATGGAATTTTCAGATCTGATGTACAGGAATTTTTAAAAAGTAATCAGCTTTTGTTAAGACAATAGTGCTTTTGGGACAAAAGCAAAAGGCCCCCAAACAGAGGCCTTTTTTGATGGTTGTTCGCTTTTTGATTATCCTTTTGAAATATCTCCGGAACCCGAGGTTTTGGTATCTATTTTTTTAGGATTCCCCCTATAACTGATATCCCCTGATCCAGAAACTCTTGCTTTAAGCGTTTCATTGGCGGTTACTTTGATATCTGCTGAACCGGATACGGTCGCATCTACCACATCTGCTTCCAAATCATAGGCCTTGATATCCCCAGATCCGGAAATCGTAGCATCGAACGTTCCTGTTCGCCCGCTAAGGGTAATATCACCGGACCCCGACATGCTGGCGGTCATACTTTCCGAATCGATATCCAAGGTGATATCTCCCGAGCCCGACATGGAAGTTTTGAAATTATCGGTTTTAATGGTTTTCTGGCCTACAATATCCCCGGACCCCGAAAGGCTTACTGCATCGATGGTTTCTACAGGCACTGTAATCCGAATACCTTCCTTCCAATTAGAAGGTTTTAAGTTGTAGCCTTTTTCGACCTTGATGACCAATTTGCCATTTTTTACCTCTGTAATAATGTATTCCAGTAGATTTTCTTCTCCCTCCAAGACAAGTTCTCCTTCATTGCCATTTACCAAGTCTACATCGAACCAACCAGATACTCCGATGGCTTCATATTCCCCTACACTCCTTTCAATACTAACCGAGTTACCGTTTCCTTTAATTCTTTTTCCCCACTGCGCTGTGCAGGAAGTACTTAATAATACGACTAAACCAAGGCTCAATAATTGTTTCATAATTTTAGTTTTTATCCTGAATATAAGTCAGGTACTGATTGATGAATTTAATTAATTCTTATAAAAAGTTATACCCCCATAATCACTTGATATGGTTATTGAGTTGCCGCTGTTAGCGGAACCGCGGTAACCCTTATAATATTTACTTGTAGATTTTACATTGCTGATATTCATTTCAAAATCATCTTTTCCGCTTACCCCAGCGTAAGAAGTCGAAATTTCGAAATCAAAGTTGTAGGCACTGTCGTACCCGATTTTGACCCCTGTATAGTCTGTCTTGATCGAGACATTGCCTGCATCTTGGGCTAATTTAGCAATTTTAAGGGACCCATAATCGGCCGTAACGTCTACGTTACCGTGAATGGTTCCTAATCGAACACTAATGTAATCCCCATTACCACGTACATTATCCGCTTCTCCGATTTCAATTTTACCGTAGTTGCTTGAATATTCCAAGTTGCCCATTTTCTCTACCTTGGAGTTGGTGTAATCGGTATTAATAATCAGATTTCCAGCCTTTTCAATGGTAAAACCCGAATAGTCTGCCGATATTTTGCCACTGTTGATATATCCTATAGTGGAATTGGACGTGTAGTCGAAACTGAGTTGGTTGTTTCGTCCACGTAGTTCACCTATGTCCAATCGTCCATAATCACAACTGATTTTAGCATGGCCGTCTACACGGTCCAAAGAGATACTCCCATAATCGTTGCTGAGGTGTACACTATTTTTCACAGGTAGTTTGATCGTGTAGTTGATCTGCATGTTCACTTTGCTATTATTCCCCCAACCCCAACTATTTCTATTTTTTTCGAAAATCGTCTTGGCCGAAACCATACTGGCACTACCGTCAAAATCGACAGTAATCTGATCCAGTTTTTTCTGCACTTTTTCTTCGTTGTTTCCGTTGGTCTTAATATGTACCTCGATCATGATCCGATTCTCGTTCCATGATGTAATGTTAAGGTTGCCATAGCTATTATTGACTTTTAAGAGCGCGTCCGAATTTACATTAAACTCCTTTTTAATGGTCTTTTCTTTCGTGTACCTCCCCTTTAGCTTTCCCGTATGTGCCGAAAGCACCAGCGGGCAACAGAGCAGGAATGCAATCGCATATTTATATAGTATAGTTTTCATCATCGTAATTTTTAAAGTTTTTAATAGTTTCAATTTGGTCGAGAACATCTTGCAAGAGGTCGATCCTTGTCTGGAAATTGGTAATCATGGCACTAAGAATGAGTTTGCTATTCCCCCCATTGACCAAATCTTGCTCTAGTTGGTTGTAATCTTCTTTCAGTTTATGGAGTTGTAGCATGGTATCATCCACGATTTGTTTTGTTTCGGGACTACTTGCTTCTTCCAATTGCTTTACCTGGTCTTCGATCAGACTCGCAAAATAGAACTGACTTTCCGATACTTCCGGCGAAATCTCTGCCACCTGCTCTTCCAACGTAGTTTGTTGGTTGATTGTACCCAAACCAATTGCTATCAAGACCACTATCGAGGCGGCTATTGAGAGTGGTTTCCACCAAGACCTGGATTTTTTCTGTATGCCAACAACACCTTTGGAGGTATTCAGTTTCTGCAGAAATCGATCTTGATGCCCTTTGGCAGGCTCCTCGATGTCGAACGAGCCCTGTAGCCTCTCAAACAGATTTTCTAAATTTTCCTTTTCCATGATTATGCTTTTATCAATTTTTTTCTCAAACTTTCCTTGGCCCTTGAAATAGTAGTTCTGCAATTGGCATAGCTAATATTCATAATGCCGCTAATTTCTTCATAGTCATAACCTTCGATTAAATGTAAGGTCAAAGAAACTCTGTAGTTATCTTTTAGACAGTTCATGGTTTCCATCACTTTTTGAGCCTTCAGTTCAGTCAACCCGTGATCTGAAACAACTTCGTCATTATCTTCGACCTTGTACATTATATCATCGAGCGCAACTTCTCTTTTTTTCTGTTGCTTTCTGTAATGATAGATACTGTTGTTCACTACAATTCGTTTTAGCCAAGATCCAAAAGTTACCTCCCCTTTGAATGAATGTATTTTCGTAAACGCGTTTAAAAACGATTCTTGCATTACATCCTCGGCTTCCGCGCTGTCCTTTACAATTCGTAGGGCCGTATTGTACATGGCCTTGTAATAACGATTGTAGATTTCTAGCTGGGCACTTTGTTTCCCTTCAATACATGCTTGTAATAAAGCATCAATATGTTCTCTTTTTCGGCTCAAAAAGTGAATGGTTTGTCTTAAAGATGAACCAAGTTAGTTATTGTTACAGTTTGTCAAAAAATATTTTTCTATAGAAATATAAAGGTGAAAGAATTAATGATAAGGAAAACGAAAGGAGGTTGATTCTACGGAATAAAAGCAAGCATGCCAGATTTAAGTAGTTAAGGGTTAAGTTTTTAATAGAATGGTGTTTACAGTGGTTTTCCTACTTTTTGGATAGCCTTATTGTAATCTTTTGATACAGCTCTAACAAAGTGGAATTTGGGAGTTGCATTTAATCGATCAATTATAGGATTGGTCGATTAAACGGCCTATTTCATCGTGGAAGTTTTCATTTAGTTTTACTTTTGATTACCAACAAATCTTTCCCCTGGAAACTTGATATAATTAATAAATACCATGGGAGAACTTTACACTTCCGGCAGAAGTATACTGCTTGTTTCTTTATTCTTATTATTCAATACCAACATACACTCACAGAGTGCCGAGGTGGATGGCAGTTGGAGCGCTCCTATCGGGTTCGACATCGTGCCTGTTG
>CANLQD010000015.1 GCA_947493175.1 uncultured Flavobacteriaceae bacterium
GATGACCAGGACATCAGCACGGACGGTACGGCCGGTAACATCTCCATCGATGATGGAAGTACCTTGACCTTGAACGTTGACGATGCCGATAGCAGTGTCACCAACGAGGTGAACACCGCTTTTGCCGTAGTAGGTACCAATCTGCGAATCACAGACAGTGGCGGATCCCTACAGGTGCCCTTGACCGCTTTGGGGTCCGATAATCAAAACTTAAGTCATACGATAATGGTTCCTAACGAAGAAGTTCGCATAGAAATCAACGATGGTAACAATACAACCATTAATATTGAAGATGCCGATGCAGACCCCTTAAACGAAATAGAATTACCGACCGGAGGTACCAATGGGCAAATTCTTGCAACTGATGGTACAGGTACGTATTCATGGGTCGATAACGTTCCAGGTCCTCAAGGACCAACGGGCCCACAAGGAGAGAAAGGTGATATGGGCGATGTGCCCAGTGGAGGTGGATTGGATGTTATTTGGGCCGAAGAAAACTCAGCGCTAAATCCTTCTACAAACTCAGGCTTTCAGTTTTCCTTTGGTAATGGCGCGACCAGTGATTCAGGTGTTTTGGTAGGATACGAGGCTGTAGCTACCAAATTGTCTTTTTCGAGTTCAAGTGCTGTAACAGGTGTCGTTGAGCTATATGTGAATGGAGTGGCTACCGGAAGGACTATTTCACTCAGTTCCGAGACCTCAAAGATTGTGCCCATCACTTCTTTGAGCCTTGCCGAATCGGATAGAATTACATTTAGAACGATATCCGGTTCCGGAGGATCAAGAATCGTTGTCGGTGTCGTGATTCAAACCGATGGAGTCACTGGTCCCCAAGGTCCCGCTGGAGATCCGGCATCAGATGACCAATATGACGATGAAGTCCCACTGAGAGTCAATATCGATGTGGACGATACCGGAAAAAGCGTGGCGCAGGGATATGTGGAGGAAACCACTGTACAGGAAGTAATCCAGGCGATTGCTCCGATTACCTCCAAAGCAGCGCGAATTTTTTATCCGCCTTCAATCGCAATAGATGTATCGGCATATTCCGGAACTCCGATAGTCGATGAGACGACTGATCTTTATGCGCAATATATAGCACAGTTCGGTATTCCGGCAGCGGCCAGTACTGGGGCCCCTACAGCTATACCAACATATGCGGCAACAGAATTATATTATTACGTTACCTACGCAGATCCTGCGGTTTTTGCTAATCTATCGATCAATGCAAATGGAGTTTTGGAGTATGATATCGTAGGCCAGCCTACAGATTACAACTCCCTGATCAATGTAGTGTTTGTAGTGAAATAATCCATGGCGAAAAACGATGTTTAAGATTTGAAGTCCATCTATACATATAAAACCTTCGTCCTCAGTCTTGTTTTTACATTGCTGGGGATTGTTGTATCAAATGCCCAGTATTTGTTGCAGGCACCTAACAGTGGTGATGAGACCAACTATCGTTGGTATGAAGCTTCTGATACAGGGACGGTGCTTGGTACCGATTTCTTTTTAGAAGTGAATCAACAAGGGGTCTATTTTGCGACTTACGATGGTACGCTATGTGGTTCGAATGCGACCGGATATTTTATAGTTACGAATTGTAATGCTCCCTTGAATGAGGTTACGTTAGATATTACCGCTAATATTGATCTAAGTTCAGGAGCAACATTGAGTTGGAGCCCGTCAGTAACGGGAGACCAAACGCGCCCCACGGTGATTGCGACCCAGACCGTAACCCGCTATACGGCTACCATTACGAAAGCGGGCAATAGCAGTAGTCTTCCCAATTTTACCGTGGTGTGTATCGAGGAAGCGGCCAACTTGGTAGATGATCTAGTTACCACTGATGAAGATGTTTCGGTATTCGTAGACATATTCGCCAACGATTCCGACTTGCCAACAACGGGGATATTGACTGCCACCAACCCTTCTAATGGCACCGTGAGCATTGACACCAATGGTACCCCTAACGATCCTACTGATGATATTCTTACCTACATTCCGAACCCGGACTATAACGGGCCCGATTCGTTCGATTATACGGTCTGTAATACGTCTGGTGATTGTAGTACGGCAACAGTGACCATCGATGTGCTTCCAATCGTTGATGCGGTAGATGATTCCGTTGCCACGACCGAAGATACTCCCATAGATATCGATATTTTGGCAAATGATAACGATGTACCTTCCATAGGCAGTTTAACCACGACCAACCCGACCAATGGAACGGTAACTATCAATGATAATGGAACCCCGACCGATCCTTCCGACGATAGCGTTACGTATACACCGGACCCTAACTTTATAGGAACAGATGCCTTTGACTATACCATTTGTGATAATGTAGGGAATTGTAGTACTGCCACTGTTACCATTGTAGTGACCGATGCAACCGATTTGGATAGCGATGATGACGGTATTGTGGACAGTTTCGAGGATTTGAATCTTGATGCGGACAATGACCCATCCACCAATCCGACCGACTCCGATGGGGATGGCCTTCCCGATTACTTGGATGTCGATAGTGACGATGATGGTATTCCCGATAATGTAGAGGCACAGGCCACATCTATCTATATTCCACCTAGCGGACAGGATACGAATGCGAACGGGCTCGATGATATTTATGAGAATGGTGGTACACTGGGCTTGTTTCCGGTAGATACCGATCGGGACAACCTCCCCGATTATTTGGATGAGGATAGTGACAATGATAATGTACCTGACAATATTGAAGCACATGATATGGATCAGGATGGGATCCCTGATGTTACTTATATCGGTTCTGATAAGGATAATGATGGCTTAGATGATGGTTATGAAGGTTCGGTAAGTATCGACGTCGATGTGAATGATGAGATCAATGATCCTTTCAATGACTTGCCCAATACCGATGGGGATCTCGAATCGGATTACAGGGATGTTGACGATGACGAGGATGGTATTATGACCATTGATGAAGATGTGAACCGGGATGGTAACTACGCAAATGATGATAGCGATAGCGATGGTATTCCCGAGTATTTAGAACCCAATGTGCTGGAAGAAGAAATCGAAGTGTTCAATATCATCACCCCGAACGGTGATGGGATTCACGATGTTCTCAATATTTCAGGGTTGGAAAATTACCCTGACAATACGCTAAAGATTTTTAACCGATGGGGCGTACTGGTGTTTACCACCAAGGCGTATAACACCCAAGGAAATGTATTTGATGGTACATCTCAAGGACGCGCAACCGTCAATGCCGACCGAAAACTCCCAGTAGGGACCTATTTCTACATTTTAGATTATGTAGATAACAGCGATACGACCATATCCTTATCGGGATACATATATATAAACAGATAAAGAAAGATGAAGACCCCAAATCTAGCTATCCGAAACCGTAAATCCCTCTTTACCTTATTGGTATGTACAATACTATGGTATAGTGGCGATCTGTTTGCCCAGCAAGATGCGCAATACACCCAGTATATGTATAATACGGTAAGTGTAAACCCGGGTTATGCCGGTTCTCGAGGGCATATGAGCATCGCTGCGCTTCATCGGTCGCAGTGGGTGGGTCTTGATGGTGCTCCGGTAACCCAAACCTTTAACATTCACTCCCCAATCGGATATCGAGGAGTAGGGTTGGGACTTTCTGTCGTTAACGATCAAATAGGTCCGACTTCGGAAACCAATTTCGATATTGATTTCTCGTATACCATCTATACCTCAAGAGAGGGAAGATTGAGTTTTGGAATCAAGGCCGGGGGCAATCTATTGGATGTGAGATTTTCGGAATTAAACCAGTTTTCTCCGGATCCAACACTATCCCAGGATATCGATAATCGCTTTTCTCCCAATTTTGGCGCGGGCGTATATTATCATACACAACGGTTTTATGCAGGTTTATCAGTGCCACGATTTTTACAGACCTCTCATTTTGATGAGGCCTCGCTTTCAACTGCTAAAGAACGTATGAATTTTTATTTCATTACGGGCTATGTTTGGGACTTAAACCCCTCTTTAAAATTTAAACCGACTCTTTTGACCAAAGCTACGACGGGTGCACCATTACAGGTGGATGTATCGGCCAACTTCATGTTCAGTGAAAAACTCATACTTGGAGCGGCCTATCGATGGGATGCTGCATTTAGTGGTATGGTAGGTTTCAACGTCGCTGATAGCTTCTTGATAGGCATGGCCTACGATCGGGAAACGACCGAACTGGGAAGTGCAGCGTTCAATGATGGGTCGTTTGAGGTAATACTTCGCTACGACTTCATCAAAAGGAACAGCAACCTAAAATCGCCAAGGTTCTTTTAGGGCATTATTCCTATTGAATAACAAAGGTAGTTGTCCTGCTAATTTCCTAAGGAGCAAGGGTTTTTTCCATACTTGGCAGCAACTTCTGGTAAACGCCAATAAGCATCTTCTTGAACGACATGTCTATAGGATACAATCGATTCGTTCTGGCAACTCGTCTGTTTCATTTTCCGAAACCTCAAAAAGTGCGTTTTCCATGAACTGAGGAATTTCTATATTCCTAATTCCACTTAGTACCTATTTTTCTTGCCGATTCTAACACAATAGTGCGATTTATCGATATTATTGGTTGATTCAAAGTACTTCAAACAAAAAACGTATAGATTTTCTATGAATAAAGGCCTATTGAACGAGAAAATAAACTAGAAGGTCGTGAATGTTATTTGACAAGTATTACCAGGCGGTAATTTTGCATCTGAATAAGAACCCAAATCTGTTCTATACCAAAATTTTAGGATTTTGACCTCGTTTTAAAGTGGTTTTATCAGCTCCTTTATTGCGTAGTCACGTAAGCAAAGTTTCTAAAATCGACGGTATAGACGCGGCCTATGAAGAATTACTCCACTAAGACTTTATTGTACGGTCTCCTTTGCATCCTTGGCACATTCTTGTTGTGCTCGAATCAGGTACATAGCCAAGCCAACTCCATTCGCACCGGAGTTACCTTTAACTGGGCCGACAACCAAGCAACACTTAACGATCCTGCGACCTTGCAATCTATCAATATCGATGGTACGGATTATACCACTTTTGTGGTTCCTACTACCTATGAGATGACGCGACTGGGCCCAGGGGGGCATAGTGGAAACAATATTTGGTCGAACGGTGTGCGAACAACCGTGGGGAGCGATGATTCAAACTGGACCTCGGATGCACTTGCCGCTTACCAGTCCTTGAATTTGAACCATTATTTCGAATCTCAGAACAACGGGGATAATTTTTGTAATGATTACACTTCCGTCACTGCCACGGATGCACAGATACAGACCATTCGCTATAATCCTGGAATACCCTCTAATCCCGATGGGGTTATTGCAATTACCGAAAGGGGAGGTAACAACTGTATGTATATAGAGCTCCATGGTATTCCTGTTGGAGGGGGTCCAGAACAGTTATTAGGAAGAACCTTCGTTCGAAATCAGGGAAATCTAACGGGCGTTCGCCCCCAGGCCCCACCGACCGGTAATAGTGATTATTGGAGTAGCGGTCGAAACCACGAGAACAGTCAGATTATTGGCGTAGCACTATACCATTTATCCGAGTTGGCCCCCGTAGGTGCTATCATAACTTCTATTCGATATCTAGGTGCTACAAACGACCATGGTGATGGCAAATTCTTTTTGATGCAGACCTACGCCGAGGATGACAGTATTCGTATAAAGCTAGATCGTGAAGGGAATGGTGACATCGGTGCCAATGATGGGGTACCTAACGGTAGTACCTATACCTTGACTTCTGGAACGGTCAATGGCACCTTGACCTTTAACCCTGATGGTACCTTTAATTACATCCCAAACCCTGGCTTTACCGGGAATGATACCTTCGAGTACCAGGTCTGTCTTCCGGCGCCGAACACTTTAGTGTGTGATACGGGTACTGCTATTATTGTGATACAGCTCGAGGCCATTTTTGACCATTTAAATGTAGCTCAAAACAGCGCGGACAATCGAATCAACGTTCTTAATAATGACAATTTCGGAAGCCTTGGTCCCCGACCGAATGGCACGATCACCAATTTTACCTTGCCAACGAACGGAACCATTACATTAAACGATAATGGTACACTAGCAGACTCCTATGACGATTATTTCAGCTATACCCCCAGTACAGCTTACCTTGGTACCGATTTTTTTACCTATGAAATAACCGATGCCGGAGGTAGTACCGATACGGCTGTAGTATACCTTACCACGACATTCGACTCCGATAATGACGGCGTTGATGATAAAACGGATCTTGATGATGACAACGACGGTATTGTCGACGGCGATGAAGCCCAGGAATGTATAGTTGACGCATCTTTTGCCTGGCAGTTCAGTGCACCTGTAGGTACAAGAACCAATGATTTTGTAGAAAATGCGGCCATTACCGATTGGCTTTTGCGTGGCACTGCAAATGTAAGTGTAGGAACCGGTGTGATGGGGAATTCGCCAACCACGGAATTACAGCTTACCAATATAGATGCCGGTACGTATGCCGAGGCAATTGCTCAAAACGAATATGTCGAAATAGGTTTTACCACAGGTTCCGATCTTATTAACCCGATTATCGAGGAAATTGGGATACACTGGTCACAAAATGCAGGTGGGGCCATTGGTAATTCCTACGATGTGGCCATTGCCATTTCCAAAGATAATTTTGTTACCTCTATGTCCCTTTATTCCGATATTCGAATAAATTATCCCATCACCGGTGTTTCCGAATATTTTGGTTTGACCCCTTTTGGATCGATTCTTAGTTTAGAGGAAAATACGACCTATACCATTCGAATCTATACCTATAATCAACAGAAAGATGGCAACGTAGCGTACTCGATATTCGATGATTTTACGGTAAGGGTATCAGCTTGTCAGGCGGTGAACATAGATGGGGACAGTCTTCCGAATCATTTGGATGATGATAGCGATGCCGATGGTTGTAACGATGCCGATGAAGCCTATGCCAATGGGAACACCGATGCGGACAATAACGGAATGTATGGCACTGGTACGCCTTTGGTGAATCCCGACGGAACCATTGTTACGGCCTCTTACAATGCTCCTGCAGATGTGAATACCAACGGCACAGCTGACTTTTTGGAGGCGGGAAGTGGTCCGGTCATTACAACCCAACCATCCGATAGCAACCATTGTGAAGGTTCGGATGCACAGTTTACCGTTGTTGCCACCGGGGCCGATAGTTATCAATGGCAAATTTTCAACGAAACCACTTGGGTTGATGTACCTAATGGGGCAGATTATGACGGTACCGATACACCTACCTTGGTTGTCAGCAATGTCCAGACCTGTGATGGTGGCAGGTATCGTGTGGTGATGACCAATAGCGCCTATAGTTGCGGTATCGTTAGTTCCGATGAGGTGAACTTAACCGCATCACCGATTCCCGATATCGCTATTGGGAATGCCAGTGTTATTGAAGGTGGCAATCTATTGTTTCCTGTAACTTTATCGGGACCAAGTTGTGGTGAGGACCTATTGATAACGTTTGCCTTTACCAACGGAACGGCAGATGGTACCGATTATCTAAACAATAATGTACAGCTTACCATACCCTTGGGTGCTACATCGGCAGAAATAGTGGTGCCCACCTTACAGGATACTATCGATGAGGTAGACGAACACTTTACGGTTGCTGTTGCAAGTGTAGATGCCGGAAATCTTAGTGATACCAGTAGCACGGCCATGGGTACCATCATCGACGACGACCATATTGATTTGGATAGTGATGATGATGGAATCATCGATGCTGTTGAGGATACCAATGAAGATGGGGACAACGACCCCTCGACCAACAGCACAAACAGCGATGGGGATGCATTCCCCGACTATTTGGATATCGATAGCGACAATGACGGAATTCCCGATAATGTGGAAGCACAAGCTACAGCGACCTATTTGGCGCCAAGCTTACAGGACGGTAATAACAATGGGTTGGATGATGCCTATGAAGTAGATGGCAGAATGGGCCTTGTTCCCATAAATACCGATGGTACCGATTTCCCGGATTACAAGGATGAGGACAGTGATAACGATACCATCCCGGATAGTTTGGAAGGCCATGACCACGACTTTGACGGAAGTGCCGATGCGACCTTGGTAGGTTCGGACAAGGATGATGACGGCCTGGATGATGGGTATGAAGGAACGGCACATATCGATATTGATGTAAACGACGAAATAAATGATCCGTTTAATGAACTACCCAATATCGATGGTGATGAGGAAGTGGATTATCGGGATGCACTGGACGCAGAGCTCGATGTGGAAGTCTTTAATGTGGTGACCCCAAATGGAGATGGCGTGCACGATCAACTTATGATTATAGGCCTGGAGAACCGACCGAACAATACACTACAGATTTTTAATCGATGGGGGGTATTGGTGTACACCACACAATCGTATGACCCCGAAAGCAATGCCTTTGACGGTAAGTCCCAAGGAAGAAGCACGGTCGGGGAGGGTGAGAATTTACCAGAGGGTAGCTACTTTTATATCCTAGACTATGAAGATATCAATGGTGCCATGGAGCAACTATCCGGCTTCCTGTACCTCAATTGACAATAACCTATAACCACCAAAAATACCCCGATGTCCCCCCGCATCGGGTTTTTGCACCTCCTGATTAGTCCATGGGATTCGCCCCTTTTGTATTTTGCGTTTTTACTCGATAATCGAGATTTAAAATACTCCGATCCCGAATTCTCGGGACGTCGAAATTAAAATTGAATTTCCTATGAATGCCTTCGTGGGCTTGTCACACCTTCACGTAGCCGTTTCGGCGGACGAAGGCCCCAAGGTTATTTACTGCATTTTTACACGCATCGACCCCCGATACTTAATGAAAGGTGTTATTTTTGTATGGATTGTGGCCTACCGCTGCAGTTTGCTGTGAAAAAAAATCGGAATTTGAAAGAAGAACAAGTAATACTGGTCAATGAAAACGATGAGGAAATCGGGAGCATGGCCAAGATGGAAGCCCATGAAAAAGCGGTGCTTCACCGTGCTTTCTCCGTATTCGTAATGAATGACCGGGGCGAAACAATGTTGCAACAAAGAGCTGCCCACAAATACCATTCGCCGTTATTATGGACCAATACCTGTTGCAGCCACCAACGTTTTGGGGAAAGCAACTTAGAGGCGGGCAAGAGAAGGCTGCAGGAAGAGATGGGGTTTGTTACTGAGCTCAAAGAGCTGTTTTCATTTATCTACAAGGCACCTTTTGATAATGGTCTTACGGAACATGAGTTAGATCACGTGATGATGGGGCACTACAATGGGGAGCCCGAAATAAATGAAGCGGAAGTAGCTGATTGGAAATGGATGACCCCGGAAGCCATCAAGAATGACATCGCGATGCAACCGGATCAATATACGGCCTGGTTCAAGATCATTTTTGAGAGGTTCTATACACATCTTGTTCAAAACGATAGCAAGCTATGAAGGTCAAAGTAAGTAGAAAGGCTCATTTTAATGCGGCTCATAGATTGTACCGTCCCGACTGGAGTTTTGAAAAGAACGATACCGTATTTGGGAAGTGTAACAATCCAAATTTTCATGGCCATAACTACGAATTGATTGTAAGCGCAACCGGTGAGATTGATCCCGAGACAGGATTTGTCATCGATGTAAAAGTGCTGAAAGATTTGATCAAAAGTGAGGTGGAGGATGCCTTTGATCATAAGAACTTGAATATAGAGGTCCCCGAATTCAAGGAACTGAATCCGACTGCCGAAAATATTGCCGTGGTCATTTGGAACAAGCTACGCCCCCATATCGAAGCCGACAAGGAGTTAGAAGTGGTGCTCTACGAAACACCGCGTAATTTCGTAACCTATTGCGGATAAGAATGGGTTTAAAAGTGGGCGACAAAATACCTGAATTCAGTTTGACCGATCAAGATGGCAAGCCCTTTCATAGCAAAGACCTAATCGGTAAAAGGGCAATGGTCATTTATTTCTATCCCAAAGACAATACACCTGGCTGTACGATGGAGGCTTGTCAGTTTAGGGACCGTTACGAGGATTTCACAGACTTAGGGGCAGAAGTTATCGGTATCAGTTCCGATTCTGAAAGAACACATCGCAAATTTGCTTCGAAGCATCAATTGCCTTTTGTACTTTTGGCCGATCCTACCAAAAAAGTACGAAAGCTGTTCAAAGTAGCGAATAGCCTTTTGGTCTTGCCGGGCAGGGAAACTTATGTGGTAAATAAAAGCGGTATCATTACCATGGTATTCAACAATATAAATGCATCGGAACATATGCGAAGAGCCTTAAAAACCCTTAAATCATCAACTAAATGAATCTATATCCCTTAAAATTTCATCCAATCTTAAAAGAACGCCTATGGGGTGGCACTAAATTGAAAGAGGTATTGGGAAAACCCATCGAAAGCGATATTACCGGTGAAAGCTGGGAGCTGTCGGCGGTTTCGGGCGATGTATCGATCGTGGCCAATGGAGATTTGACAGGTACTTCGCTACAGGAACTGATCGATCAAGATGCCGAAAAATTACTTGGTAAAAGTGTCGTGCAGCGTTTCGGGACCGATTTTCCGATTCTCATCAAATTCATTGATGCGAAACAAGACCTTTCCATTCAATTGCACCCGAACGATGAATTGGCCAAGGCCCGACATAATTCTTTTGGTAAAACAGAGATGTGGTACATTATGGATGCCGATAAAGATGCCAGTTTGATCGTCGGTTTTAATAAAGATGTGACCAAGGAAGCGTATACCCAAAGCTTGGAAAACGACACCTTGTTAGACCTCTTAAACTACGAAAAAGTCGAAGAGGGCGATACCTTCTTTATCAATACGGGAAAAATTCACGCTATTGGTGCCGGAGTTTTGCTGGCAGAGATCCAACAAACTTCCGACATAACCTATCGGGTATTTGATTTTAATAGAAGGGATAAGGAAGGAAACCTTCGTGAACTGCATACCGAACAAGCATTAGATGCTATTGATTACGAAAAGAAAGACGATTTCAAGGTCTCCTATACCGGCCAACAGGATACCGTTAATAGCATGGTCGAATGTCCTTATTTTACGACCAATTATTTAAACCTGACAGATGATTTGAAACAAGACGTAACCGATAGGGATACCTTTACCATTTATATGTGTGTAGGTGGTTCGGCCACCATTGAAAACGAGTATGGATCGGTACACATCCAAAAAGGGGAGACCGCTTTGCTAGCGGCCGATTCCCGAACCATTCATCTGCAGACCAGTGGTGCAAAGTTGCTCGAGGTGACGATTTAAAAATGAAGTTGTTTAAACAACTTCAATGCCCTGGGTCAAAAAAACAATTCTTAAAAAGACTATTTTTGAATAAAATTAGAATAAATGGCAAGTATAAAAGACTTAAAGAAAGATGTGAATAATGTGT
Organism: uncultured Flavobacteriaceae bacterium; assembly: GCA_947493175.1. Taxonomy (GTDB): domain Bacteria; phylum Bacteroidota; class Bacteroidia; order Flavobacteriales; family Flavobacteriaceae; genus Pelagihabitans. The sequence goes on from CANLQD010000015.1 coordinate 11,428, forward strand.
TGGGCGATTTGATCGAGGCGGTTTATATCGTAGAGACTGCTAATGGTAAGCACGATTCAAAGGAAGGTTCCAAAATCATCGATAGTGCTATCGAGACCTTTGACGATTTGATCGTTAAAATCAATGACCGCTCTGTAGAAAATCGAAAAAAACACCTGAACGCCGTTCGGGCCGAATTGGAGACCAAGGCCAAAGGTCTGGTCGAGGAAATCAATAAATTAGGGTAGTGATAACGATCCTTTTAAAAAGTAAAAGCCCTGTTATGACAGGGCTTTTTAGTTGTATAGAATTCTTAAAGATGGCTTGTCGTGTTTTGGAGTAAGAAAAATATATGATAGCGTGAAGGGGTATCACCTAGTTCACTGGTTGTTTGCAACTTTTTCCAACAATGCTTTCAATTCTCGACCGTATTTTGAATCGGCCACTTCGGGCGAAAGCACTTTTTGAATACTGTCCAAATATTTGGGATTTGCATCCGGTACCTCACTGGTGGCGATATACGGAGCGATATACGAGTCTTTGTTGTTCAGCGCGAAATTAATGGCAAAAACATAACCACGTTTCGCATTTTTATCGCTCGCTCGTTGCAGCGAGTCTAGTTGCAAAGAATCTAACGGATTTTCACGATTTATAGAGCTTTGTAGAATCTCCAGATTTCGTTTGTTGAACTGCGACATTATATTTTGATATTCCTCCAACTTTTGATGGCTTTTGGAACCTTTTATTTTAGCGTCGGTATCGAAGGTATTCCATGCCGTATGGATGGTGGTGGTACCCGGTTCCCCAAAAAAAGTAATACGGTCATTGATATCGTTATTGTCCTTTTTGTTAAGGTACAGGTAGAATATTTCAGGACTCTCGAGTTCGGTCTGAAAGGAAAAACTACCATCCCCTTCTACCAACAGGGAATCAACCACGACCAAGGTCGAATCGGAAATATGCTGTAGATACAAGGTTCCTTTTTTAAGTCCTTTCACTTTTCCAGTAACGATCATGGTGTTTTCTGTGATGCCATCACCGCAAGAAATAATAAAAAAGGCACTAAAAAGCGATATTAAAATGGTTCTCATACTATAAAGATTGGTTGAGTAGCAACACCAGTAGTTGTCCACTCCTAGATTTTTTCGTGAAAGGAATTCATTTGACCTAAATTCAAACTGGGTACAAAGGAACTCTTTAAAGTTGGCGGCAAAGATGCGGAAATTTTTTGTGTTGCACCAAGATTTTTGGCTCGATAATCGAGATTTAAATACTCCGACGCTCTCGTCGAAATTAAATGTTGAATTTCCTTTCAATGCCTATTGGGATTGGCCCGAGATAGTTTGCTTACGAAAACATCGGGGTAAGTTTCAAGTATCAAAAGAAGAACTACGTTTCATTCTAGGTTACTCACATGGGTTGAATTATTCTCCCTTATCTGGTCAATGTTATCTGCTGGTAATGGTCCACCGAACAACTATCGATATACTGCTCCATTCCTTTGGGGATATGCGGTTCATTCCAATGTTGCCCAGCAAATTGTATTAAATCGGCTTCCTTGCCCCAACGAGAGATCATAATGAACTCGTTCGGATTCCATTTCGTGGGCCTGGCGATTTCCAAAGATAGTAGGCCACCATATTTTTCAACCATAGGAACTGAAATTTCCTTGAATTTCATTTCGAATTCCTCATGAAGTGCTTCCTGTATGATGGCTTTGAATATTCTAATGATCATTTTTTGAAGATTGATTGTTAATGTCTTTTACTTGTCTACTGGTTTCTTTTTCAAAGCATCCACAACAACCGTGGGAGAATCCATTCCTATATAATTCCATTTAATACTCATCGGGTTTTCATAGGTTAGTATCCCAGAATCCGATTTTAGTATAAAACCTGTTTGAAACGTATCGGACTCATTTTTTTCGAGCTTTACAGGCCAGTCATTTCCTTCCAATCCATTCGTTATATTGGGATCATCGGTATTTTTGTTGTTAACGAACAGTTTTAAGCAGCGACTTCTGTTGCCCACCCGCTTCAAATTAGGAATAGGGAGATTCCCCAGATTGGTAATTTTCACTTTCAAACGGACCGCATCGATCGGGGCAGTTTCTGCGTCGGAATAGGAATAAAATTCAACGACATTCTCGATTCGTATGGAATCCCTTTTATAAGTTTCATCGATTGTAAACTCCATTACTTTGTTCGATTGCCCATAAACAAGCCCTACATAAAGTGCCAGCAATAGTATGGGTGCATTTTTCATAGTATTTGTGTTAACGACCGCGTTGCTGGCAATGTGACCCCGATCTTCCTGCGTTGGATTGAAATCTTACCATTTTTTGAATCGATTTCTGTTTCAATGTGCTCCTGAGTCGTTAAACTGCCAGAGTACGTTCACAATTTGCCATTTTCCATTCAATTTTACGATATGCATATAGTCGATCCAGTCGTCCGCTATGAGTTTTACCGAAGCCGTTTTGTCAAACACGTCAAGGATAATCACTTCTTTTTTTGGATTGTCGGGAAATTTATCACCATTTTGATTGTACGTCTCGGCCAACAAGACCATAGCATCGGTAAAGGTTTCCCTTAAATACTCTTTTTGGGTCGTTTTGTTCGTCCAAAAGGTTCTTTTCACCATCCTGGGATGTGCTGAACGTTCAAATTGTTCAGGTTTTACATCGTGTTGCGATTCAATATAGTCCAACGCAGCTTGTCTAATCTCGACAGAATCTTGTTGGGTTTGGGCATAGCCGTAACAAGTTAGCAGCATAAAAAAGAACAGGGTACACAAAAAAGATGGTCTCATAAAAATAGTTTCAAAGAATTGAATTGATGAATTTGCCCCGGTACAGCTATATACAACCGCAATTAATGGGTGCTTTTGATAATGATATGAAATTACACAACAAGAGGGCATTGCGCTAAAACATTAACAAAGTTATAAGAGGGCTGCAAACATGATTACCATAGAATCTCCCTAATATCCCCAACGGGTTTCTGTTCTGCGTGTATTCCCTGCTTTTGTACATCAAAGACCGACGCTTCGTCAACGACCGGATCGAAGGTAAAAAAGCACTTTTCCTCGATTTCAGCGGGTGCTACTTCATAGGTTCTAAATGCCTCCAAATCCAAGAACTCGAGCTGGCTCAAATCTTGGCAAAGGATAAACGATTTGGCCATTTTCGCTTCAGTATCCGTTCCTCAAACCAGATCGGCACGCCGGGCGATATGCCCTCGACCTTGGGGAATTAGACTGTATAAAGATTCCCCACGCCGATAGTCCGCCTGAATACGTTCGTCTTCAAAGAAATCCAGGCCTTTTCGGGGCAGTCGTTTTAGACGGGCACCATCGATATTCTCAGCCACCCAAATAGCAAATTTTCATTGCTTGCTCAGGGCTGGATAAACTATGGGTACGAATGGTTTTTTATTTTTTAGTTCTACCTAAGCACTTAATACGATTGCTTGGTTATCTTTCTTTAGAGTAGCCGATATACACAAGCTTGATATGGGGCCAATTCAAAACTCTTTCCTTGGTGCTTTTCCGCTTCGACATCATTGGATATCACCAGTTTGGCTTCCTCGAAATCAAGCTCGTTCAGGGTAATGCTCGATCGATTGTTCGAAAAACTGAGCAAAATCAAAAAAAGGTGCTCGTCCAAAGTTCGGGTATACGCATAGATGTGTTCGTGGTTTTCCTGCAACAGGCGGTACGAACCGTGGATTAATACGGGGTGCGCTTTTCGGATCGCAATCATTTTGCGGAAGTAGTTGAGTACCGAGTTATGATCTTCTTCTTGATCGGCTACATTAATGCCTTCTTTATAGTTCTCGTTTACTTGGAGCCATGGTCGCTCCAGGGAAAATCCGGCATTGGTGCTTTCGTCCCATTGCATAGGGGTACGGGCATTGTCCCGACTGGCAGCTTTCTCATTCTCGATAAAGGCGGCTAAGTCGCCCCCTTCATTCTGCACTATTTTGTAGCGGTTTACCGTGTTGATATCCTGATAGTCCGCAATGCTGTCGAATTTAATATTGGTCATCCCGATTTCCTCGCCGTAATAGAAATAGGGCGTACCACGCATCGTTAATAAAAAGGTCTGCAACATTGTGGCCGAATTGTACCAATTTACGACTGAATCATTGCCCCAACGGCTTACACTTCTTGGGAAATCGTGATTATTAAGATATATGCTTCCCCATCCTTTTCGAGCAAAAACCTGGTCCCATTCACTGTGTATTTTTTTAAACTCGGGGAGTTTCCAGGAATCTTTGCGCATTAGGAATACCTCATTTTCCTCACGGTCGAGTGCCATTAAATCAAAATGAAAGAACATATTGAGTTCCTTACGTTCGGCGTCGACGAAGTCCAACGCCTTATCCAATCCAATTCCCGGGGCTTCGCCCACCGTCATTACATCATATTTGCCAAGTACTTCGGTATGTAGCTCATGAAGATAGTCGTGCAACTTGGGGCCATCCGAGTAAAACGAGACGAAATCACCCCCATATTTTTGAGGTAATTCCGGAAAGTCGGTATCTTTTGAGATAAACGAGATAACATCCATTCGAAAACCATCTACTCCCTTATCGAACCAAAACTTCATGATGTCATGAATCTCCTTTCGCACTTTAGGGTTTTCCCAATTGAGGTCTGGCTGCTTTACCGAAAAATAATGCAGGTAATACGCATCGGTGGTTTCATCATATTTCCAGGCATTTCCATCCACATCAAAATAACTCCATCTTTTTGGAGGTGTTCCTTTTTCGGCAGGCCACCAGTGGTAATAATCGCGGTACGGATTGTCCCTGGAAGCCCTGGAAGCCTCGAACCAGGCATGCTCGTCGCTCGTGTGGTTTACCACTAGGTCCATGACCAGTTTTAACCCTCTTTGCTTCATCCCGGTCAATAGCTCCTCAAAATCGGTCATGGTCCCGAATTCTGGCATGATATTACGGTAGTCGGCTATGTCGTACCCATTGTCATCGTTCGGGGATACATAAACAGGATTCAACCAGATAATATCCACTCCTAGACTTTTGATATAATCCAAACGGCGTATTACCCCTTGAAGGTCGCCTACACCATTGCCTGTGGTGTCTTGAAAACTTCTGGGATAAATCTGGTAAACAATGCCCTCTTTCCACCAGTTTTGGTCGGTTGCTTGCTGCATTCTAAAAAAGTTTAAGAGATAAATATATCAATAACCCTGTTAAGAAAATAGCGTTTCCGCTCTTTAAAATCACTATAACGATTGCGTTTTTGGAACTTTTAAAGGTTCCGTTGTTTTTGATGAATAACAGAGCAATGAGATATACTTTTTGTATCCTAAGGGTGATTCAAGATTTACCGACAAATAACTTTTGCGATGAAGGTATACCCACGCTGTAATTTCAGAACCGATAAGGTCTCAGTAGCTCGTGTATTGGGTTTCTTGTTTCGTTAATATTTTGAAAAACAGTCGGTACGGTCCCTTTTTCATTCCTACCTTTAAGAGTATCCAAAGTTATTTTTACTATGGCCAAGCTTTCCGTTTCCTTATTCTTGATTTTATGTATCACCTTTTATAGTCTCAATGCACAGACAGCTCCCGATGTGCAGCCTACCCAAACGTCCTCCGGAGTTTCGGCTAGTGGTAGTGTCTATCCGAACACTCAGCCTTCTGGGCCGTCTTCCGGGATCTCCGTTAGTGGGTATGCCTATCCTATATCGTCATTGGGAGCGGAACACGCGAGTTTTGTAATTAACTACCCCATTTCCAACAAATTGGAGGCCGAACTTCAGGGGTTTTACAATACATATTTATTTTCGAACAGGCTACGATTCGCCGCCTTGGTTAAATGGAACCTTTCACATCGACTTTTTATTTTTTCCGGTTTGGAATCTGAATTTGAGATGAGCAAGTGGAATCCGGAAATGGAAGTTGCCCCAAATACCTTACTCATGCGTCCTCCCAGAATTGGTTTTATCAGTGGGGTGGGGTACGATGTACAGGAGAATATTTCCTTAGAGGCCAAAATGAACCTGCAGGTGAACGATTCTCCTGTAGGAGTTTACGGCGAACACCGCATTCCAATGCCTAAAGTATACACCTTGGGAGGCAAGGTCAAGTTTTGACATAGCTTAGAACCCTTTAGTTTCTAGGATGAAATTTATGCAATACTTCCGCCAAATGCGATCGATCAACATGTACGTATACTTCGGTCGTGGTAATACTTTCATGGCCCAGCATCTGTTGTATGGCCCGCAAGTCGGCACCGTTTGTCAACAAATGGGTCGCAAAGGAATGCCGAAAGGTATGCGGACTTATGTTTTTCTTTAAACCAATCGCTTCGGTCAAACGTTTGATGATGGTGAAAACCATGGCACGTGTCAATTGTTTGCCCCTTCGGTTCAAGAATACGATATCTTCGTGACCTTTTTCAATTTTGAGATGTATGCGCACCTCCTTTCGATATATATTGATGTATTTTTTATTGATATCGCTTATTGGAACAAAACGCTGTTTATCTCCTTTACCGGTCACCTTGATGAAATCTTCTTCGAAATACAGGTCCGATAACTTCAGATTTACCAATTCCGAGACACGTAGTCCGCACCCGTAAAGTGTTTCTAACATGGCCCGGTTGCGTTCCCCTTCCGGTTTCGAAAGGTCGATGGCCGCTATCAACCGGTTTATTTCATCTACAGATAACGTATCTGGAAGTTTACGGCCTATTTTGGGCGATTCGATGAGTTCCATTGGATTATCTTCCCGATAGTCTTCAAAGACCAAGTAGCTAAAAAAACTCTTCAAGCCAGATATGATACGGGCTTGGGATCTAGGGTGTACACTCTTAGCCGCATCATAGACAAATTGTTGTACGGTCTCCTTGCTGATGTGGATAGGGTTGTCCTTAATGGCGTGCTCCTCTAAAAAGTTAATGAGCTTTTCTATGTCCCGTGTATAGCTTGCAATGGAGTTGGCCGATAGTCCCCGTTCGATTTGTAGGTAATGTTGATAGTCCTGAAGGGTCTTTTTCCAGTGCATGGGGCAAAGGTAGTGTATTGCTTGGTTTTCGATGATTCGGTATCTGAGATCGAAATAAAGCGCCATACACAGTAGGATGCCCAAAGTTTTTTATATTTGGTTACATATCAAAAAGATAAAAACCATTCACTATGAAAAAATTACTTTTAGTTGCTCTTTTGAGCATTTCTACAACGATGGCCTTACAGGCACAAGGGAGTTTTAAGTTTGGGGTCACAGGCGGATTGCTCAATTCGAACGGCGATATCGACATATCGGTGCTGGGAATCGATATTGCCAATATCGATGCTGTTAATAAGACCGGATTTTATATCGGAGCGGTAGCCGACCTCGGAGTTTCGGAAAGCTTCCATATTCAGCCCGAACTTACGTATGGTAGTGCAGGAGATCTAGCTTATTTCTATTTGCCGGTAATGGCTAAGTATTACATCATCCCAAAGCTCTACGCAATGGCGGGCCCACAATTGAGTTTTTCTTCCAATTTAGATGATATCAAGGATACTATTCAGGACATTGATGACATTACAGGGGCGAATACGAATCTAGATGATGTCTTGCGTACGGTCGGTATTGACCTGGGTTTTGGTGCCGGATTCGATATCTTGGATAATCTTTCGGCACAAGCGCGCTATTCGTTTGAATTGACGAATCGTTACACAGGCCCGATCAGTAATTCATTGACTATTAGGGCCTCTACTTTTAATCTAGGAGTTGCCTATTTTTTCTAGTACTTTTGTAAACTATGCCCCCGCTTCTTTCGTATATCACATAAAATACTTCTTATCATGAAAAAACGATTATTTTTTGTTCTATTTGCTGCTTTTGGTTGTTTGCATGTACAGGCACAAGGTGTTGTACAGGGCACTAGCTCTATGGGTAGCGGAGACTTTCGATATGGCCCCAAGGCGAGTCTTATGTTGACCGACCTTACGGGTGATGGGCTCGTAGGTGCCGATGTAGCGCCCGGATTTCAATTTGGGGGTGCCATAGAAATACCGCTTGTCGACGAATTCTTTTTTGCTCCCGAGGCACTTTTTGCTTTTCAAGGGGCCAATGGTGGTGTCGATAATATTAACCTATTCTATCTGCATTTTCCTTTAATTGGGAAGTATTATCTAACCGATGAAATCGCTCTGGAACTTGGACCACAAGTCGGTATTTTGCTGTCCGATAATGTTGATAATGTGTTCTTGGATACCAATACGCTGGATGTTGGACTTACTTTCGGTGGCGGCTATGCACTTACAGAAAATATTTATTTACAATCGCGATTTAATTTTGGATTCACCAAGGTTATTGAAGACGTAGATGCTTACAACGCCACGTTTCAAGTAGGTGCCATTTACTATTTTTAAAATCTCTTGGTAGCAATAGTAACAAAGCGATGCCTATCGGTGTCGCTTTTTTTTAATTTTAGATTCAAACATAGCGCCCGTATTATCTTCACCTGACTTTTTATTTTCCATAGGTGTTCAAAACAGTTCCCGTGGGTAGTATTTCAAGTGTTTCTATTTGGGATAGTTGTTTAAGAAGTTTTATCAGATAACCGCTACTCATAGGACCCCATCCCTCATCATCCAGTCCGTGGGCATTCAGAATCATCCAACCACCTGGCTCGGCTAAAAAGGCGTTTACCTGTTGCGTAACCCAAGAATCAATATTGTTGGGACCGTACGATCTGCAATGAGTCGTGAAGGTCGATTGTGGTCCCGGTACGGATTGAATGGCGGAATCCCCACCGGTTCGAATAGCAAGAACTTTGGAGAGTGTAAACGCTTCCAGTTCCGGAGTGGAGGAATTAAACGGAAAATTAAAAACCGCTTTTGAACCATCATAATCTTCCAAATTGTTTTCGAAGTAATCCAGACATTGTACGATAAGTTGTTTTGCGCTGTCAAGGGGTTGTTGGGCAAGGTTCAAATGTTTCCAGCTATGTGGCATTACTTCGTGTCCTCGAGCTTTAAGAGTGTTCCAGTCATCGAAGTTACCGAGTAATTCAGGTAGAATCCAATCGTCAACTTTTTGAAATTTCGGAAGATGCCCTGATGCAATTACGTTAAAGCAAGCTGATAGACCTTGGGCCTCAAAAATGTCGGCGATTTTGTAAAACGACTTTTTGAACCCGTCATCAAAGCTAATAGTAAGCACATGGGTTTTTAACGTGCTCCCCATGCCATTGAAGCCTAAGGAAAGACCCGTAAATGCAGTTGTTTTGATAAATGTTCTTCGATTCATGTTTCTTGGTGCTATAACCTTGACTACGTTTGGGTCCGTATACAATCTACTACAAAAACGAGAATATACGTTTTACAGCGATTTTTAAGTAGGATGATGTAATTATTGGTTCGACAAACCCTGGCCCTACTGATAAAAATAGTAAATAAAGAAGCAAAACCTTTTTTGTGGGATAGCCATCTCCAGCTTCATTTAGGTAATGGTGGAAAAAACACTTGTCATAAGGATGAACAGAATTTATAACGTAGGCAGTGGCTAATTTTTGACGGGTTCTATATACCATTGGAAACAGGCAATGTGCTTTCCACTACGATTATCGGGTGTTTGGCAACAAAAATTATGCTGTTTTTGATCAAGGCGATAGCTTAGTGGTTCTAAACTGGAAATCGGAATTCAATGAAAAAAGTATTTCTGTTGCTAATGCTATCCTGCTTTGGTATTACACTATCGGCGCAAGAAGGCTTCAAATTGGGCGCATATGGTGGTATTCCCCTCGGAGATTTTAACGATTTGGTAGGTCTGGTGGTTGGTGCCGATGTGGGATATGCTTGGGCCCCCAACAAGGTTTTTGATTTGGGGATCAAAACCGGTATTGTGCATGGGTTTCCGGAGACTTTTCGAGACGAGGTAGAACGTGTAAAATTACCGAGTATTGATTTTCTTCCTGTTGCTTTGTCGGTACGTGTTTGGCCCGGAAAATCTTTTTCATTTGGGGGAGATGTGGGTACAGCTGTAGGGTTGAACGATGGAAACGATGGCGGATTTTACTACCGTCCGCAAGTAGGTTTTCAAGTAGGGGCAGGCTCTGAAATTAATTTGTCTTACTCGGTTATCGAGACGGACCCCGATACGTGGTCTACTGTAACCGTTGGGTTCTCCTATACCTTCTTGTCTGCACGTACACTTCGAGGACGTCGTAGATAGGGGATTACTATTCGATTCTGTTACCAAAGACGGCCCTATCCTTTTTTACGTCGGTAACTATTTGCTATTTTTACCGTATGAAGGTAATCATCATCAACGGACCCAATTTGAACTTATTGGGAAAACGAGAGCCAGAAGTATATGGTAAGCAAACATTCGAAGACTATTTTGCAGTACTTCAATTTAAATTCAAGGAGGTGCAACTCGAGTACTTTCAATCGAATATCGAAGGCGAGATTATCGGCAAATTACAGGAAGTTGGCTTTTCATACGATGGGGTGGTTCTAAACGCCGCTTCGTATACGCATACTTCGGTCGGTATTGGTGATGCCGTAAAAGCGATTGAGACCCCGGTGGTCGAAGTGCATATTTCCAACACCCATAAACGCGAAGATTTCAGGCACGTTTCCTATATCTCTGCGGGGGCAAAAGGTGTTATTTTAGGCTTTGGCCTTCAAAGTTATGATTTGGCCATACAAAGCTTTTTATGAGCTTGATGCGAGTGCTATACGTCGTTCTGCCTAGTTCTGTTTTTTATTTTTCGTAGTTCGGTCGTTTTCTTGGCACCATTCCACATCATGATCAATCCGCATAACACAAAAAAACCGCATACCAAGAGTTTACCGCCCAAATCGTAGAAGAACCACAGTAGTGAATGCAGTCGCATTTCCTCGTTACTTTGCTCCCAAGCCGCCAAATCAAAATAAAGATACACTGCAAATGCGATGAACCCAATTCCCATTAGCAAGCCTCCTATAAGAGGGGTGTTGGGATTTCGAGACGACTTACCCCTATACATATTTTCCATAGAGACCTTTTTTGGATTATTCGATTTCTGTAATATATCCGGAGAATTCTTGGTCGGTATAATCGAACCCGGTTAAAAAACGTTCTCGAAACCTAGGTAGGGAGGCTTTTAGTATGCGACCGTTAAAATGTTCGGTAGCAAGATCAAACTCAAAATCCTTTTCGGAATTAAGGTCTTTGTGTACGCGAAGCCAGATGGTGTCGGCATCTATTCTAGTAGCTAAAAGCCAGGTATTTCCTTGCTGTACGGTTTGGTGGTTTTCGATCAAACTGAGCATCGCACCTACTTTTTTCCCTTCCGATATCTGTTCTATATTCGCCGACTGTGTTGTATACGCGTTGGTTTGCCATTGGTGATAACCCATGGCCACAGCGAAGGCCAGGATGGGAACGGCAATGATGAAGTAAAACCATTTGTTGAACTTAAGGCTGGTTGGTGTAAGTCGAAGTTTTGCTTTTTCCGCTTTGAAAGAACGTTCGATCTCATCGGTCCAAAGAACGGGCGATACCTCACTTTGGGTATGGTGACAGAAAAGCACACCGGTTACCCGTTTACTAATTTTTGTCGAGAACGAGGTCTCAATTCTTTTTTGATAAAAATGGAGTTCCAAGCAATTGGGCTGATGACATTCAGGGCATTGGACATCAAGTTGCTGTTGTCCAATGGGGTCATAATGGTCGGTGACGGTATAAAAAATCATATGAGTCTAATTGAGACACAAATATCATAGGAATACCGAACGACCATATCCCTGTTTTCAGGGTTTTTCCCCCGCTAGGGAAAGGGAAGCACTCGAAAGATACTTGTGGTCTACATAAAAGGTAGCAAACGGTAAAAGTGATGCAAGCACCAAGATGAACATACGCTTGAACCCCCATTTTCTATGGATACAAAAAGCAACGGCCAACAGCACATAAGCGATGAAAAGTACACCATGGGCGTACCCCACATATTTATTGGGTACTGGAAGGTCCGCCAGATATTTCAACGGCATGGTCACTGCAAAAAGTGCAAGATATGAGATGCCTTCGAGGATGGCGACAATTCGGAGTGGCAACAGCATTCTATTCTATTATAATTATAGGTGTATCACCTCGTCATAGGCATCGGCCACTGCTTCCATCACCGCTTCACTCATGGTGGGGTGGGGGTGCACTGCCTTTAGAACTTCATGCCCGGTCGTCTCCAACTTACGGGCCACGACGGCCTCTGCAATCATATCGGTAACCCCGACACCGATCATATGGCAACCTAACCACTCGCCATATTTGGCATCAAAAATTACCTTTACAAATCCGTCGGCGGCCCCTGAGGCCTTTGCTTTTCCGCTCGCGGAAAAGGGAAACTTACCTATTTTAAGATCATATCCTTTTTCTTTGGCCTGTTTTTCTGTAAGTCCTACAGAGGCTACCTCTGGCATGCAATAGGTGCAACCGGGAATGTTCCCGTAGTCCAATGGCTCTACATGCATTCCTGCGATTTTCTCTACACAAAGAATACCTTCGGCCGATGCAACATGCGCCAATGCCTGTCCGGGTGTTACATCTCCAATGGCATAGTATCCGGGAATATTGGTCTGGTAATAATCATTTACCATGATTTTGTCACGGTCCGTAGCAATACCTACCGACTCCAATCCGATATTTTCAATGTTAGATTTAATTCCTACCGCTGAAAGTACCACGTCGGCTTCCAAGGTTTGTTCTCCTTTACTGGTTTTTACAAAAACTTGAACGCCGTCTCCTGAAGTATCAACCTTGGTGACTTCGGAAGAAGTCATGATTTTGACTCCGCTCTTTTTAAAGCTACGTTCCAATTGTTTGGAAACATCTTCGTCCTCAACAGGTACAATATGTGGCATATACTCGACCACGGTCACTTCGGTTCCCATGGCATTATAGAAATAGGCGAATTCAATGCCTATGGCACCACTACCCACTACGACCAACTTTTTGGGTTGGCTTTCAAGGGTCATCGCTTTTCGATACCCGATGATTTTTTTACCGTCTTGAGGAAGACTGGGCAATTCACGACTTCTGGCACCTGTGGCGATAATGATATGGGATGCACCGTATTCGGTTTCTTTGCCGTCGGCATCTTTAACAACTACTTTTTTTCCTGTCTTTAAAGTGCCGTAACCGTTGATGACCTCGATTTTATTCTTCTTCATTAAGAACTGAACCCCCTTGCTCATACCATCGGCCACATTTCGGCTGCGCTTCACGACGGCATCAAAATCCTTGTCTACTCCTTCGGCCTTTAGCCCGTAATCTTCCGCATGTTTCAAATACTCGAATACCTGAGCCGATTTCAATAGTGCTTTGGTAGGGATGCATCCCCAATTAAGACAAACGCCTCCCAAACTCTCTTTCTCGATAATGGCGGTCTTAAGCCCTAATTGTGAAGCCCTGATAGCGGTCACATATCCACCGGGTCCGCTGCCCAAAACAATAACATCGAAGTTGCTCATATCTAAATTTTTTGAAATTATGTTGAAGTTGCAAAAACAGCTGCAAAAGTACGGAAATCAAACTCCAAAAACCAACTCTCTAAATACCAAATACCAAATACCGAATACCAGTTTTTTCAGATTGGATTTTAGCATTTATTATTTGAAATACTTCTTTTGTCAGCTTTTTTCCTCTTTGTTGAAGTACACCAGATAATAATACATTTGGCGTTCTTCGTCCCAACCTTTTTCTACAAATTTTTGGGCAGATTCCGGGTTAATGAAATCCATTTTGATCTGTATATGAGTGTCTAAGTTAATGACGTTCTTTATTTTTTTTCGCACATCGGAAACCGCTTTGTTGGCGATATCGAAGTTCGATACATCCTCAATACTATACTTGGGGCCTTTTTCTACTTTGTAATGTTTGAATTCAGGAATCAGTTCGGGGTTTTCTATCACCTCGTTCAAAAAACTCGTTTCCTCGAAGGCGTCGTTTTTTGCAAAGTGGTTTACGGCGCGATTCATGAATAGGACTTCTTGCTGCTTATCCTCGGCGGGCAACACCACATCTTTGGCGAAATTCTGGCAGAACTTCAGATAGTTTTTGGTATAAAAATTTTCATCGGCCAAGGCATCGACCTCTAAGAAATGTTCTAACCAATACTTGGCATCGTAACGGTTGCTATCTACCGAAAGTACTTTGTATCCCTCTTCCTTGTCAACGTTGAAGATAAGGCATCCCTTGTCAAGCTTATTGACATTGATGCCCTGCTGAACGATGATTTCAAGGTTGCTTCCACTTTCCTCGAATTGTAAAAAGTCGTGCTTTAATTCACTCTTGAATATTCCGACGGCATCGACCTTCACATTGTCGAGTAGTATATTGCTCAAATAGGTAACATACACCTCCCCGCTCTTAATATGCGGATGGTTCGACTGCTCGAATAAGTGGGTCGCTATTTTCTTCGAATTTGAATGTAAGCTGGCAGGTTCATTAAAAATATCGGAAACGATTTTGTGAAGGGTATTGAACTCTGGATCTACCTCATTGGATAGCTTAAAGTAATTCTCCTCTTTTTCCCGAAAGGGTTTAAAAAAATACTCTTTGAGCAAGCCTGTGGTTTCGTCATTTAGTGAAAAGGGTTCTTCGGATAGGAAGATGCCTTCATTTTTATTCTTATTGCCTACACGATGTAGGGAGATGCTTTCGATTTGGGTAGCATATAGATTGATCATGAATAAAGTGAATGGTTAAAAGTTAATGCTTAAGGTAATGGTTGCCGGTAACCGTGGCTGTATACTGTTTACTGATTGTCAATTCCAATTTTCATCGAAATCCAAGTCGTCATAGTTCTCAAAGGTATCATCGAAATCAAAAGAAGGGTCGGCCTTGAACTTCTTTTCTGGTGGAGATTCGGGCAGTTCTCCAAAGCTGAACAATAGATTTGGATAAGCCCTGCCATCTTCCTTTTCAACGATATCGGCAAGTTCAACGAAGAAAGTCCACATACTCAAAAAATCATACACATAAATGAGTTTCGGAGTCTGTTCTGTCATGATATCCTCCAAAAAGGTTTCGTTCATTAAGCGCACCTGATCACCGCTTTCGCTCATATCGAAGAGGGCAATTTCCTCATCCTGGTTCCATTGGTCATCACAGGTATAAAAGGAAGCCATTTCATTTCCTAGAAAGCCAAAAGCTTGTGTAATGGCGTTATGAAGTTCCTCCAAGGTGGTGTCGGCAGCAATTTCAATATCCCGAAAGATATCTTCCTCCGCATCCAGAATAATCCTTATTTTATAAATCATTGCCTCAAATTAAGGTGAAGGCAAAGTTACAAAGTTTTACTAGATAATCGAGGTTTAAACTTGACTGCAGTTAGGCACGTTGGTGTATGGTTTAGGGTTCTATCAAGTAGCCTTTGTCAGAGAAAGGGGCGGTGGGCTAACCCTTTGCTGGTTTAGGGCCTTTCGAGGCGTTCATTACTTCCAAAACCAAGTAGAACTGTGTGCCAAAAAGCAAGGCCGCTAGCATCAAATGTATAGGCTGTGTCGAAAAGGGAAAGCCCAAATAGTACATCGCCATGCCGCTCATAACCTCTAAGGCGATAATGGCCAAGACCCAGTTGATTTTGGGAAGCCCAAGGCGGTCTTTATGGATTCGGAAGCCCAAATACCCATTTAGGAGCACCACCAGAATTGAAAATGAGCGATGTATGTAAAACGACATCGGCGGATTTTGTAACCAAAGATTTTTTGCCGTTTCGCCTACGAGGTCTATTTGATGGTCTACGAACTGCCTTACTTGGGTCCCTAAGACAATTTGTATGAGGGTAAGACCTGCGGCTATTAGCACAAGTGTCAAAAGCGATCGGTTGAACCGAATGTCTTTACGGTTCTCCCTCGTGATATAAATGAGATATAAAAGCATTGCTACGATGACCAGGGCCATTACCATATGGATGGTAATTTTTACGGGCTCTAATACCGAGTAGACTACGGTTGCTCCCAGCCATGCCTGAAAGCCCATAGCAAATACGGTCAATAGGCTCAGGATGGTTACACTTTTTCTTTTTTTCCAATGACCGAACGAAGCGATGGCGAGCACCAAGGTGGCCAAACCTGCCAAAGCTCCGAGAAGTCTATTGATGAATTCGATCCAAGTGTGCCAAGGGTTAAAGATGGCGTATTCGTGTTTGGTGTATGGCTCCCATCGGTTTGATGAGAAATCGGTATTGGTGCTAAAATCCATTTTTGCAACACGAAGCGATTCGTCTACAATAATAACTTGTCCCTTTTTATACGCTTTGTTCGGTTGCCATTGCAGTTCGGAAGCTTCCGTTGGGGGTATGTAGTAGCCAAAGCATTTTGGCCAGTCTGGGCATCCCATACCACTACCGGTCATACGAACGACGGCTCCTGCGGCAATGACCAAATAAACCAAAACCAGGGAGATTTTTGCAATTTTTCGAAAACGGTGCCGCATGAGTGGATTTTTTTACAAAATTACCACACTTACACGAAAAGATGGTGTTTTTCTGGAGGCTACGATTCAATATCTTTAAAAGAACCGAGGTGTAATTACTTTTTTATATCGGGTTAGAAACTCATAACGCAACATGATCTCAAACGAACCATCGTTAAAAGAGGAGTTGCCCAGCTCTGTAATCTCACGGTCGTATGCTAGCCCTATCATAAATTGGTCCGAGAGTTGAAATGCAAAAAGCCCACTTAATGCCGCATCCCATCTATAGGCGGCTCCTAAGGTAAACTTGTTGTTTAGCATAAAGTTGGCGGAAACGTCTATTTGTAGCGGAGCACCACTTACAGCTTTCACCAAAGCAGCAGGTTTAAACTTTAAATTAGGGCTCGGCTCAAAGACATATCCAGTAATGAAATAAAAGTTCAGACGTTCTTCGGCCAAAAAAGAACTACTACTATCACCGTCATCAAAATGTTCGGTTTTCAAAAAATTAGGAACCGAGAGCCCTGCATAAAAGGTGTTGGTGTGATAGTAGATACCTGCCCCAAAATTAGGAGAGAACTTGTTATCTATGTTACTTTCTCCGAGTCCGACGGCTTCATTATTGTAATTGGCCAACTGGTTGAAATCAATATTGAGCAGGTGCCCGCCTGCTTTGATACCAAAGGATAGTTTGCCGGTTTCCGAAGTAGGGACGGTGTACGAAAAAACACCGTCAAAATAAGTGTCTTGGTTGGTGCCATTCCCAATTTCATCATTTACAACGGATAGTCCAATACCGATTCGCTCCGAGATCGGGGTATGGAAATTCAAGGTTTGGGTTCTGGGAGCCCCATCTAAGCCCACCCATTGCGAACGGTGTAGTCCGTTTATGCTTAATACCCCCCTGGAACCGGCGTAGGCCGGGTTCACCGCAATGGTATTGTACATATATTGGGTGTATTGGGCATCTTGTTGCGCAGATAGGCCAATAGCTGTAAGGGATATGAAGAGTAAAACAATCTGTTTTTTCATTTTGTCTATTTTTTTGCGCTGATTTCGCTTATCTATTTACATATAAATAACCTGATTTGGTCTTGGCCTCGCCCTGATTGACGTAATCGATGACATAGAAGTAGACACCGACCGGTAACTCTTCATTCTTTTGAATCGTAGCCCTACCGTTGGAAATGCCTCTGAAAGCGTTTTCATTGTTATCATATCCATTGGTTTCAAAGACCAACACACCCCATCTATTGTAGATTTTTACGGTATTGTTCGGGAAAAGTTCAACGAAATTGATTTGAAAGATACCATTGTTAATGGTCGGGCTCACCAAATCGCTTTCAATTTCGATGTCACAAGGTAAATTATTCGGTGGTGTGCCCCCTCGGGAATCGCAACCATTTAGGGGATCGGTGCCGTCCAAGGTTTCTTGGCCATCCAAAATACCATCACCATCTGTGTCGGGTATTTCCGGATCTGTGCCCAAGGTCGCTTCTTCCTCATTCGTGAGACCATCCGCATCACAATCACTTGTGGGTAGTGCAGTACCGTTCAAAGAATCGCAATCATCCAGCGGGTTGGTACCATCTGTGACCTCCTGACCATCTAGGATGCCATCCCCATCAGAATCCTCGTTTTCCGGATCTGTTCCGATAGCTGCCTCTTCAGCATTCGTTAACCCATCGGAATCGCAATCACTTGTTGGTAACGGAGTACCACCGATGGAGTCACAGTCATCGTCAGGGTCCGTACCGTCCAATACTTCCTGATCGTCCAAAATACCATCACCATCGGTATCGCATACAGTATCTGCGGGAGGTGTACCCCCTACCGACTGACAGCCGTTCAATGGGTCTGTACCGTCGATAAGCTCTTGTCCGTTACTGATACCGTCGCCATCACAATCTGTAGTATTCCAAGTGGCAGAAGGAGTCACATCGGCATTCGCCGGTATAAGCGCACATGGATCTAATGGGTCGGTGCCGTCGGTAGCCTCTTGGCCATCAGTGACCCCATCACCATCACTATCTTCATTCAAGGGGTCGGTACCGTTGGTAACTTCGTCCCCGTTGCTGATACCATCCCCGTCACAGTCTGTGGTGTTCCAAGCTGCCGAGGGAGCCACACTGGCATTCGCCAGTATAAAGGAACATGGGTCGAGCGGATCGGTACCATCGGCAGCCTCTTGGCTATCGGTGACCCCATCGCCATCGCTATCTCCACTAAGGGGGTCGGTACCGTTGGCGACTTCGTCCCCGTTGCTGATACCATCTCCATCACAGTCGGCGGTATTCCATGCTGCCGAGGGAGCTACACTGGCATTCGCGAGTACAAGGGAACAGGGATCTAGCGGGTCGGTGCCGTCCGTAGCTTCTTGAGAGTCGGTGACGCCATCACCGTCACTATCTTCATTAAGGGGATCTGTACCATTGGTCACTTCATCCCCATTATTGATGCCATCTCCATCGCAGTCGGCGGTATTCCAAGCTGTCGAAGGGGTTACACTGGCATTTGCCAGTATAAATGAACAGGGATCTAGCGGATCTGTACCGTCAGTAGCTTCTTGGCCATCGGTGACCCCATCACCATCACTATCTTCATTTAAGGGATCGGTACCGTTACTGATTTCATCTTCGTTGGTAGACCCATCACCATCGCAGTCAGCGGAGTTCCAGGCCGATGAGGGCACTACCGTAGCACTTGTCAATAGGAAGGAACACGGGTCCGTAGGATCGGTACCATCGGTCGCTTCGTTTAAATCGGTAACTCCGTCACCATCCGTATCCTCATTGAGGGGGTCGGTACCGTTGGTGACCTCCTGATCGTTCGGTATGCCGTCAAAGTCACAGTCATTGGCATTCCAGGCTGCATCTGGTGCGACCGAGGCGTTGCCTAGTAAGAAGTCACAGGGGTCAAGGGGGTTGGTACCATCAGTCGCTTCCTGGCCGTCGGTAACCCCGTCGCCATCACTATCTTCATCTAACGGGTCGGTTCCGTTGTTAAGCTCGTCCCCATTGGTAGCACTGTCTCCATCGCAATCACCCGCTTCCCAGGCCGCATCCGGTGCTACGGTTGCACTGGTTACAACAAAGGAACAGTTGTTCAGAGGATCGGTAGTGTCGGTAATTTCATCGCCATCGATGACTCCGTCACCGTCTGTATCCGGTGCCGTAGGATTCGTGCCAAATGTATTTACTTCATCACCATCATTGATGCCGTCCCCATCAGAGTCCGCCACATTGGGGTCCGTTCCTTCCAAGACTTCCTCTGCATCGGTTAGTCCATCCCCATCACAGTCATTGGCACTTTGGGCCTGCCAATTCGGGTCTGACATGGGCATACAGGGGTCTGAAGGATTCGGGTCATCTACATCACAGATATTATCGCCATCCAAATCCGTGCAACTAGGAATGGTAATGAAAATGGTAGCGGTAGCACATATGGTTCCGTTGCATACTTCATAGTTTATGGTCACCGTGCTATTGTCTTCACTGGCAATGGCCGTATATGTAATTTCGCCAGTAGCTTGGTTGATGACCAACGTTCCCGTGGCGGTCCCTGTTCCTAGGTCGGTAAAGGGGCTTCCAATCAGAAAGTCATCATTGGCGATAATATTCAAGGTTTTGTCGATTCCTACGTCGGCAGTGGTATTATCATTTTGGGCGGTAGCTACGGTCGGGTTTGGATCGGTACCGTTCGGGTTGCCATCACCATCACAATCGCTGGTATCCAAAGGCGTTCCCCCTACGGAGCTACAATCATCCAGGGGGTCGGTTCCATCGATGTTTACTTCTTGCCCATCGCTGATGCCGTCCCCATCGGTATCTGCCACATTCGGGTCGGTTCCTGCCGTGGCTTCGTCCGCATTGGACAGACCATCGTTATCACAATCGCTTGTCCCTAGTGGAGTGCCTGCGTTGGAGCTACAATCGTCAAGTGGATTAGTGCCATCTACATTTACTTCCTGCCCATCATTGATACCATCACCATCGGTATCGGCTACATTTGGATCGGTACCTATCAATACTTCTTCGTCGGTGGTGAGACCATCTCCATCGCAGTCACTGGAACCTAGAGGGGTGCCACCATTTGAACTACAATCATCGAGCGGATCGGTACCATCCGTATTTACTTCTTGGCCGTCACTGATGCCATCGCCATCAGAGTCCGCTACGTTGGGATCGGTTCCAGCAGTGGCCTCATCGTCGTTGCTAAGGCCATCACCATCACAATCACTAGTTCCCAAAGGGGTTCCTCCGACCGATTCACAATCGTCCAAAGGGTTGGTACCATCCGTCTTCACTTCCTGTCCGTCGTTGATGCCATCACCATCCGAATCGGCATTGTTAGGGTCCGTCCCTAAGGTAGTTTCTTCATCATTGGTGAGTCCGTCCGAGTCACAGTCGCTCGTTCCCAAGGGAGTGCCACCCACTGAATCACAGTCATCCAATGGGTTGGTCCCATCGATATTGACTTCCTGCCCATCATCAATTCCATCACCATCGGAATCCGCTACGTCCGGGTCTGTCCCCGCTATAGTTTCCTCATCGTTTGTGAGTCCGTCCCCATCACAATCGTTAGTACCTTGCGGCTGCCAATCCGGATCGGACATGGGCATACAGGGATCGTTCGGATTGGGGTCATCCACATCACATATATTATCCCCATCTGTATCGCTGCAACTGGGAATCGTAATGAAAATAGTGGCTGTATCGCATACTGTTCCGTTACAAACTTCGTAGATTACGGTAACGGTACTATTATCTTCACTGGCAATGGCCGTGTATGTAATTTCTCCAGTAGCTTCATCGATACTTAGGGTTCCCGTAGAGGTACCCGTGCCTAAATCGCTTATGGTGCTACCTACTAAAAAATCATCATTGGTAAGAATGTTAAGGGTTTTAGGTACACCTACATCCGCGGTCGTATTGTCATCCTCTGCGATCGGTGCAAGTCGGTTGGGGTCCGTATTGTCGGGATTTCCGTCATTGTCGCTATCCGTATCGAAGGCGTCACCATCGCCATCGCCATCGGTATCTACACAAATGTAGACATTTGTAGTGACCGTCAGGCCTGAGATTCCGCCAGGACCATTGTCGTTGGCGTTTCCTACTTTAATGTTGGTGCCTGCCAGGCAGTCAATTGAAAAATCCGATAATACCCAGCCAGCTACAGAGGCATCCATATAGGGGAGGGCATCGACCCGATTTCCTGAGGTAGTGGTTACGAGCAGTCTGATACCACCGTTGCTGTTTATTTCGAGTTCTGGACTTCCTTCCCCGTTCCATGGGGTCCACCCCGGACCACCGGTAGTATCGAATAAGCCGCCGCTCTGGAATACCGCTTGTCCCGACCAATGACTTTGATCGAAATAAAAGACTAAGACGTTGTCTACACTGAATTGCAACCCGTCATCAAAACTGGTCGCTACAATTGCAAGGTCGCATCCGCCATAGACATCGCCGGAAGCTAAGGTAGTGTTGATATTAAAATCAGTAATGATTTCCACTTCATTGCCAGAACCGGTCAACCCGTTGTCGGTAATGGATATGGGATATCCTCCTGTGCTTGTGGCTGAAATATCTCCAGAAAGGGTAAGGGTACTGGTATTTGCGGCGCACTCTACCGAATTGCTAAAACCATCGTTGTCACAATCAGTCGTTCCCAGTGGATTCCCTCCAATGGAATCGCAATCGTCTAGTGGGTCGGTATTATCATTTAGAATCTCTTGGCCATCGTTGATGCCATCGCCATCGGAATCCGGATTATTGGGATCCGTACCAAAGGCTGCTTCTTCATCGTCATCGATGCCATCCCCGTCCGAATCGGGTTTGGCCAAGATGGTAATGGTTTCGCTTGGGTCGTCCGTGACCGCATTTGCATCGGTTTGGTCTTGTGTATTGGTGACGGTGTTGGTTACTTGGGTATCAGTCAATACTTCGTCGGCGGTCGCGACGACCGTGAGGCTAAATACTTCTCCACTGTTGATGGTTCCAATAGTCCATTCAGGGCTATTCCATGCACCTACACTGGGGGTGGCGCTTACCAGCGTTAAGCCCTGAGGTAGGGTCTCGTTGATAACTAGATTCGTAGCGGGATCCACCGCCAAGTTACTTACTTGAACAGTAAAAGTAACCGTACCGTCTTCGGTTACCGTATTACTATCAACGGTTTTGCTCAAAACAATTTCGGGGTCACAATTGTAGGCCGATATGATCGCCGAATTATAGGTACAGGAGCCCCTGGATACCTCCACAAAGAAATCCCCTGGTTCGGTCGGTGTAAAACGGTTCGTAGTCTCACCTGGTATAAGTACGTTATTCTGGTACCATTGATAGGTGTCGAAGTCTCCAGAAATCTCGATTACGTCGGCACCAGGTAGGCATCCGCCGCCAGTTATATCAAGTTCTACTACCGGAACGGAATCAAAGCCTGAAAAATAACCCGCAATTCCGGCATTGTTGTTAACGCCTAAAAACCCTACTGCTATTGGCCCGGTAGATTGTACAGATACGTTTCCGGTAAGACTGGGTACATAAAATGTTTTCCATTCTGAGGTGCCAGGTACTGGTTGGGAACTCAAAGAAGATCCATTTACGGTACCGTTGGCATCGGTAACGGTGATATTCCCATCAGGGGTAGTAGCCGAAGCAGTTATAATGATGCCACCATTAAAATTAAGGCCATCGACATCCCGAATATCGGAAATATTGCTGAGGTCGTCCGGTAGTAAACAATTAACGGGAGCAATAAAGTTGAGCCCTATGGTCTGTATTTGCGATGAACCTGCCAAACACTGATAGGCATAGGTTTCTTTGGAGGTGGTTACGAACATATTGCCACCTGCACTGAAACTTGAATAATTGATTCCTGGAATAATGTAGTAGTCCCCATCATTAATGGTCGCGATAGGGGTAGCAGACCCATTTACAAAAATCTCCGTGCCGTTTTGTGTCCCGATAATGATAGGGAATTCAGTTTCGTTGGTTCCATTTCCTCGTACGAATACATACTCCCGACCAATGACGTTTTGAGGAACCGGTTGGTCAATGGCCGCGTCCCGTGCTTGGCTTGAGCTTCGTATACCTACATTGAGCCCACCGTTACTAATTGCAATTTTTTTGTTCGATTGTATGGTGGCTCCCAACCACCCATCAATATTGGCGTTAGTTTCATTTTTTCTAGCTTCGATCACAAATGACTGTCCTGCATTCAAGGTTATTTCCAACATATCGTCCGTAAGGCCATCTGGATCCCCCTGAAGTCTGAATTCACACCCTGGGTCGTACCCGAATACCGTCACCACCGTGTTATCTTCTGTAGCCATCATCCCCAAGGTCGTAGTAAGATTGGAATTATTGGCACGGTTAGGGATACCTCCCCATTTGAAAAGTGTTCCCAACGCCTGCCTGCCTTTTGAGGTAAGCGACGTTGCTTGTGATGCGGACCTACCCCGATAATTGACGTAGAATTTTTCCCCGCCAGGAGATTGAAAACGAAGTCCGCTATTATTCAGAACCACCCCGGTATTGGAATTGCTGACGAGGCTAATTTCATTGTCGCCATCACCCACGTTAAATTGCCCCGGATTGGAGTTGGAAATGGTCAAAGAAGCGATGGGCGTATTTGAAGTGCCACGAAAAACCTGTACGGTAAACGGACTGCTTTCCCGAGTAGAAAGGTAAAAGGCCTGTTGCCGAATAGCCGCGTTGTTGCCTATTTGTTTCAATGGGGGCAAATAATGAAGGTCACTCAGTTGGGAGAAACCTTTAAGAACTCCTATGAACAGTAAGACCAGCAGTAGCGTAGTTTTTTTCATTTGAGGGACTTTTTTAGTGATTGAAATGTGCCTTGTATCATTCGTTGATCGAAATTTTTGTTGTGTGGGTGTTGCATAGCGTTTGTGAGCACATTGTTTTTAGAGGCCATTTTTTCAAATTTGATAAGAAGGCCGCCTATTCGTACTATTCTGGTTAATGTTAGCACACACATGGTTTTTCCTGAAAATAGCGGTTCGAAATCATTTTTTCGTTTCCCGATACGTTATTCGACGACTACGAAAACGGACCTTCTGTTTTTTTGATGCTTTTCGTCAGTGCAACTTTCCCGCGTATCGCATTCGTTGATCAATTGTGTCTCTCCAAATCCTTTACCGGTAATTCGATCCATGGAAACTCCATTTGAACGAAGGTACGCAAGGGTGTTATCTGCGCGCTTCTGGGAGAGCTTCATATTGTAGGCGTTGCCTGCCTTGGCATCGGTATATGAACGTACTTGTACCTTTAAATCAGGAAATTTTTTCAGGTACTCGATTACGGCTACCATGGTTTTGGAGGCATCTAGTCGTATATCGGCCTTATTCAAATCAAAATAAACCGGTTCCAGATTTAAGAACGTAGTCAACTCGGAACCAGTT
The DNA here is from genome assembly GCA_947493175.1 of uncultured Flavobacteriaceae bacterium. Lineage (GTDB taxonomy): Bacteria > Bacteroidota > Bacteroidia > Flavobacteriales > Flavobacteriaceae > Pelagihabitans. The sequence goes on from CANLQD010000015.1 coordinate 36,246, forward strand.
GGCGCTTTTTTAATCGTTTTTTCCAAACCTATTTTCAGGCCTTCCGTATCTTCGGCTTGTACTATGGTAAATAGTTGTGTAGCCTCATTATACTCGTTTTTGACCACTGTTACCTGATAAGCTCCTGCTTTGCAGCTACCTTCTACCACAAAAGTACCATTGTCGTTGGTCGCCCCCTGTGTAACGGTTTTTCCCTGTTCGTTCGAAACCATCAATGTGGCCCCTGATAGCGGTTCTCCCGTCTCTCTATCCTCTACGATTCCTGTTACGCTGGTGGTGCAGCGCAAATCAATGGGTTCTTTTTGTATAAAACCGTAGATATCATCATCACCAATGCCCCCGTTTCGGTTTGAGGCAAAAAAACCTTTTAGGGAATCTTCGTTGATAATAAATGAAAAATCATCTTGTTCACTGTTCACGGGTTTGCCAATATTCACGATATAATAATCGTCTGGATCATCAATTTTTGTGGCAAAAATGTCAAGTCCGCCCAAACCCGGATGACCATCCGATGCAAAATAGAGCGTGTTGCTTTTGGTTACGTACGGGAAGGTTTCACGACCTTCGGTATTAATGGTGTTTCCTAAGTTTTTGGGAGTGCCAACGCTGCCGTCTTCATAGAGGTCTACCACAAAAATATCTGACTGTCCCAAGCTTCCAGCCATATCCGAAGAAAAATAGAGCTTCTTCTCGTCCGCACTTAGGGCGGGATGGGCAGCGGAATAATCATCCCCGTTGAAGGGGAGTGGGACAATATCTTTCCAAACCCCATCACTGAGCCTTGCCCGATAAATTTTTAATCGACTTACACCGTTATCATCTCTAACAAAGTTGCCATTTTCAGAGTTGTTTCTAGTAAAATAAACGGTATTCCCATCCTTTGTAAAGGCAGTAGATGACTCATGGGTCTTCTTATTGAGGATGGCATCTAATCTGGTACTGGTCAAATACTCCCCGGATTCTGAAGGATTGGAAATGTATAGGTTTAAAAATGCCCCATTGTTCCATTGATGTATGCGTCTGGAGGTAAACCCAGAGTCTCTTGCCGTGGAGAAAACCAACTGTTCGCCGTTAAAGGAAGGCGCAAAGTCAGATTGTGGGGAATTAATGGAAAGTGTTTCAATATCGTATTTTCCGGATCGTGCCTCGATTTTTTTTAGATAATCCTGATTTTCAACAAATTTTTTGGCACGTTTATCATTCATTTTAGCCGCTTCGAACTTTTTCATCCAAGCGTCCGATGCTGCGTACTCTTTTGTGGATTTTAGACTTTGCGCATAACGAAACATATAATCCGCATCAACCTGTACATCGGTCAATTTAAAAAGTTTGCTATACCAGTCTGCCGCAGCATCGTATTTGGCAATTTTGTAGTTCGCGTCGCCGAGGTTTTTAAAGATTTGTTCATCGGTATACCCGCTATCTACCAACTGTTCATAGGCCTCTATCGCATTGGCATATGCATAATCTTCGAATGTATCATCTGCCTTCTTTAACTTAGTGGTTTGTGAGAAACCCGATATGGTAATAAAAAGATAAAAACATACCATATTAATTAGTTGTTTAGTCATATCATTTTATTTAGAAAATTTAGGGTTCTTATTTTTTTCATTTCGCTTAAAATTCTTAACGTAGTGTTGGTTGTCGTACACAATACGGTAAAATCCGTTTGCTTATTCTGGGTCTGCCTAAATCTTACTTTGAGAAAAACAACTTGAATATGTTAAGGGGCCCAGAGAGAAAAGAGTTCTTTTGATGTGAAAAGGCAAAGGGCAGGATGTAAATTTTTTCTCATATTATAGGGGAATTACTAATGATATTTTATTTACGATAAAAAACACGCTGAGGACTATGAAATACTTAAAATTTTAACAAATGTACTATTCTATGTATTAAATTGGTAGCTTTTTGTTGTTGGTATAGAGGAAATATCTGATGAAAAGCGGTTTTCTGTAGAGGTACTGGCAAATTCCTATAAACCATCAAAATTCTTCCATGGTGGATGACTGTGATGCCATCGGTCTAAACGGAAAGTCCTAATTCAGCTCCTTTTTTCAGCATAAATGCTTTGGCAGCTTCATACTCGTTGGGTATTTCCCCTTCCAATATCGCTTCTTTGATCGCCTCTTTGATAATGCCTATTTCCCTTGAGGGCCTTAGGTTGAAGGTGGTCATGATTTCCTCTCCGCTGATAGGCGGTTGAAAGTTTCTAATATGGTCTCGTTCTTCAACTTCAACAATTTTTTGGCGTACTTGTTTGAAGTTATTTTTGTAGCGTCGTTGCTTTTTCGGGTTTTTGGTAGTGATATCGGCTTCGCAGAGCGTCATGAGGTCTTCAACATATTCCCCTGCGTCAAAAACCAAACGGCGCACCGCTGAATCGGTCACGAAATCTTCCGATAACACAATAGGGCGGGAACTCATCAATACCATTTTCTGAACGAACTTCATTTTATCGTTCAGTGGCATTCGAAGGCGTTTAAATAATTTATATACCATTTTGGCTCCTACGAATTCGTGGCCATGGAACGTCCAGCCGATTTTTTTGTGGAATCTTTTGGTTGGGGCCTTCCCAATATCGTGTAAGAGGGCCGCCCACCGAAGCCAGAGATTATCAGTGGTTTCCGCAATGTTGTCGACCACCTCCAAGGTGTGCCAAAAGTTATCTTTATGCCGTTGCCCTTCTTTTTCTTCGATTCCTTGTAGTGCGACCAATTCGGGCAATATATAAGAAAGTAATTCGGTCTTGTGCAAAAGTGTAAAACCGATAGAGGGTTTTGAGCTTGCCAATATTTTATGGAGTTCATCGACGATGCGTTCCTTTGAAATGATCTGGATGCGCTCCTTATGGGCTGTAATGGCTTGGAGCGATTCTAACTGAATCGTAAAACCAAGTTGGGTAGCAAACCGTATAGCCCTTAACATTCGTAGTGGGTCGTCGGAATATGTGATACCGGGTTCCAAGGGGGTGCGTATGCGTTTTTTTTCAAGATCGGCCAATCCGTCGAACGGATCCAACAATTCACCAAAATTACTTTGGTTCAGTGATATCGCGAGTGCATTAATAGTAAAATCCCTTCGTTTCTGATCATCTTCCAAAGTGCTGTCTTCAACCACAGGCTTTCTGCTGTTACGGTTGTAACTTTCTCTACGGGCACCTACGAATTCTACTTCGAGGTTTCCTTGCTTGATCATGGCGGTACCGAAATTCTTAAAAACCGAAACCTTTGGAGTTCCGTCTAACTTGGAGGCTACTTTTTTAGCCAAAGAAATTCCACTGCCAACTGCTACAATATCTATATCCTTAGGAGTTCCTCTTTTTAAGAAATAATCCCGTACGAAACCGCCTATGACGTAACAGTCAACGCCCAGTTCTTTCGCTGCGTTGGCAACGATGCCGAAAATAGGGTTTTGTAAGGCTCTTTTATGGTCCAAGGATTTCCGTTTTAAATTCGCGAGGTGTTTTTTTAGGGTTAAATGCCTCTTGGGTTGGTCATGCCTACATGTAGCTGTTTCGGTAGACGAAGGCCCCTAGGTGGTTTACTCCCTAATTACTTTTACGCTACCATCATTACTTAATTTTATAATCGATGATAAGATGTTGCTTTTGCTTTCGCGGTTCAAATGTACCACATAGTCCACACCTTTTAAAATGGCCGTGTCGATTTCGTCAAATCTTTTTGGAATAGCTTGGTCGGCCCTGTTCGCGATTGTGGCGACCAATGGTTTGCCGTATTTGTTGATGAGGTATTGTGAAAATTGATCCGTTGCAACCCGTACTGCCAAAGTCCCATCTTTTGCAAGGACGTTCTCGGCGATTTCTTTGGCGCGGTCGTATACGATGGTGACAGGTTTATCACTTATGTCCATGATATCATAGGCTAATTCAGGAACCTTTTCCACATATTTTTCGAGCATAAAGTCATTGGCCACCAAGCAGACCAAACCTTCTCCGGGATACTTCATTATAAGCTGGTACACTTTATTGACAGCCTCGGCATTCGTGGCATCGCAACCAATAGCCCAACGGGTATCGGTAGGATATAGAATGAGGCCCGCATCCCTTAAAATGGTTACAGCTTTGTTGATTTCTTTGGTCACGTACTTCGTTTCCTATTATTTAGGGCGTAAAAATACATTTTCTCGGTATGTTTTTGTGTTGTTTCGCATTTGTTTATCGTAGTCGCCAAATATTTTGCTATGTCTGATTCAAGAGATGTTTTCTTAGCGTAATGGCTGTTAGCATTTTACAATTAGCCTATTAGTCAAAAAAGGGATTTTCGCCCATCTTTGACCTCTTGAGGTAAATACCGATTAAATGAATAACTTTGACCATTGATAACCAGCGTAATCTGACTTTATGTTCAAAAAGGCCCGGAGATTTTTAGGCGGGGTGTATTTTACCCACTTCCAAAAAGTATACAGGAATAACAACCTTGTTATTCATATTCCCTTTGAACTTACCGACTATACGTTTCGTGGCCGCTTTTTTTTCGATTCTTATGAGGAAGAAGAGGCACGTTATTTGGCAAAACATCTAAACCCTTCTTCTAAAGTCTTGGAATTGGGGTCTTGTTTGGGTTATGTATCCTGCCTTACCAATCAATTGTTAGAAGACCCTACACAGCATGTGGTTGTCGAGGCCAATCCGAGACTGATTCCGTGGATAGAAAAGAACAAAACAGCGAATAATAGCGGTTTTCATATCGAAAATGTGCTAATTTCTAAGGAACCGAATAACGACTTTTATGTACACGATCTAATCGTAGGTGGAAGTTCTAAACGAAAAACCAAAGAGAAAATCTCTGTGCCCGGAACCACTTTTCAAGGGCTTCGGGATACCTATGATATCGATTTCGATACATTGATCATGGACATCGAGGGAGGCGAGTTAGAACTGTTTCGGAACTTCAAGGATGAAATAGGCCTTTTTAGACAAATCTTTGTAGAGTTACATCCATTCGCAAATATCCTTACCAATGCGGAGTCACAAGAGTGTGAAGATATATTGGCTTCCCTAGGATTTGCTATCGTGGTCCGGGATGGTAATTTTCAAATTTGGGAAAAATAGGTTTAAGTTATTCCTTAAGAAATTCCGTTATTTTCTGAATTTCAGCTTATCACGTTGAACTTGCTCGATATCTAGAATGTCTTTTTGCTTATAAGTAAGCGCTTTATGGGTGGCTCTCAGATCTCGACATAGCTTTCGAAGTCCCATAGGTTCTAAAGAGGCAGCATGGTCTGTTCCCTTCCAAGTACGATCTAAGGTAAAATGGCGCTCAATGATATGTGCCCCTAAAGTGTAAGCGGCAACATCAACAGCGATTCCCAAGTGATGTCCGGAAAAACCAATGCTCTTGACTTTATCGCCATATTTTTCTTGTAGCTTCAATATATCTAACAAACAAATGTCCTCAAATGGAACGGGATAGCCCGATGTACAGTTGTAAACTACTAAATCTTTAGCCCGATCTTTCCGATCAAAAAAGGAAACGAGTTCCGCTATTTCATCTTTCGTGGTCATCCCGGTGGAAATATGTATTTCGCCTTGATAATGATCACAGAGCCATGTCAACATCTCAAAGTTGTTATTACAAGCGGATGGAATTTTGATAAAGCTCGGGTTTAGACTGGCGATTTCCTTGGCAGAAGTGGTCTCCCAGACCGAAGTGGAATATGTGATACCAACTTCTTCGCAGTATGTTTTTAGTTCCCGATGTTGCTCCAGGTCAAACTCCAGAAATTCACGGTGAGCCCCATAGGTTTCCCCGTATGAATTAGCGGGGTTCGGGTGGGGAGCATTATACTGTTCGGCAGTGAGTAGCTCCTTGTTATTTCTTTTTTGGAATTTGACGGCGTTCGCATTTCCAAAAATCTTTGCAATATGAATGAGTTCCTTGGCAGTTTGCATATCACCTTTGTGGTTGCATCCAATTTCTGCAATAATATAAGGTTCTTTATAGGTCATTTAAATCGATTGTTATAGTTCATGATAAACTCGGAGGCTTCTCGAATGGCGCCGGCACTAGAGGCATGGTTCAGTACCACATCTGAATGAAAAAGAATGTTCTTTGTGGCGTTTGCCGGACAAAAAGACCATCCTACTCGTAGCAGGTTCGACAAATCGTTCATGTCATCACCGATATAGGCCATTTGTTTTGTAGAAAGGTTCCGTTCTTCACATAGTTTTTCCAAAAAGGAATATTTATCCTTGATTCCTAGAAAAGTATCAGTGAGTTTCAATTTGGCCATACGTGTTTTTACAACATTCGAATTTTCAGAGGTCATAACCATGATTTGAACGCCGTTTTCCCTTAAAATCTCCAAGCCCATTCCGTCGCGCATATCAAACGTTTTTGAAAATTCACCATCTTTACTAAACTGTACGGTACCGTTGGTAAATACCCCATCGACATCTAGAATCAGGTAGTCGATCCGTTGCGCTGCCTTGCCCGCTTTGAATTTGGATATCAAAACCTGTTCTATGATATTCCAATCTGTCTCCGAATCAATTTCCACCAAGGTGTCCTCTTCCATTTCCAAAACCCCTATTTTTCCACTTAACCGATTTTTGGAGGAGAGCAATGCTTCTCGTGTGGTGCCGTATACCGCACCGTTTTCTATGAGCAATCCATCAAAATCTTGTCTTCGAGGGCGCTTAAAAATATCATAGTTTTGAGGTTCCCCTTTCGCGGACCATGTAAAACGATGGGTTTTTACAACGCTTACAATAGCATCAAGCGGAGTGTTAACAAGTTTTTGCAGTGCAGTATCGATGTCAGTCCTACGGGTCAAAGGTGAAGTGGCCTGTAATAAGAAGAAGATATCGAAATCTATGTTGTTGGTATCACAGAATTCGAGTATGGCCGCCTCGGTGGATGCCGTGTCACTTGCATTTTCCGCTGAGCGTTTGATTCCTACTACTTTAGAGGACCATTTGAAATGGGCATCGATATAGGCAAGTATTTCGTCATCATCTGTAAACACGTAGACTTGGTCGAGTTTAGAAAACAACGCTTCTGTAAGCACCCAGGTAAACAAGGGCCTCCCTAAAAGCTTTTTTTTATTCTTTCCGGGGATTCCTTTTGAATTTTTTCTTAACGGAATGAATCCAATGGCTTTTTTTGACATCTGCTTCAATTAGATGGGTCAACGACCAAATTTTTAATGAGGTCTTTAGTCGCTCTCGCCGTAAATTTATCCAAATAATCCTTACCCAAAAAGAAACGATCCTCCACAATTTCCAAATTGGATAAGGCCGTTGAGAAAAGGGTATAGCCTTGTTGGAAGTAAAAACCTTCTCTAAGACCTAAAATTTCAATGGGGAAGAGGGCGGGCAGAATGGTTATATCTTTAAAATGATCTGCATACAAGGTGGTTTCCCGAGGATGCACCTTCAGCACTATGTTCATCTCTTCAGGAATTTTCGAAACAAGGTCCTGATAAATGGCGATTTTGACCGTTTCATCTTTCACCACTTTGTCTTCTGAAATTGGTTGGGTGAGTACAAGGGCATTGTTTTCGGCATTATCGATTTGGAACGAAGGGTCAGAAATGAAAATTTGAAAAATCTCATTTTTCGTTTTATTATCGAGTTTCGCGGTTTCCTTTTTAATGTTGAGTTCCTTGGCTTTGTTCCGTAGTTGTTGGGGGAGACGATTCGGAAACTGGGCAAAAATGGTCGTTACTTCTTTGTCGAAACCACTGCCTATAGGTGTTTTTGTGATATGGGTCTTTATGAACTGCTCAAAATCACTATGTCTTTTTCGATAAGTTCGCGCCCCGTCTTCAATCATTTGTATCGGTTTGTTTGCAAACTCATAAAGAAAATAGCTTTTTGAAGAATCCGTATCGCAAAGATAAAGGTCCGATGATTTTATAAACGATTTTTCGGCTAGTAATTCAGGATGTTTTTTTTCCAGGTACTCCGGTAACAGCCGTTTTCTTCGAAAACCATACTTGAACTTTCCCAATTCGGCAACATGGTCTTTTCGTTCCGATATGATGAAGACATCCCTAAAAAATCTTTTTTTGAGTGCCGGAATCAAATCTTCTATCATGGGCGTGCTTTCTACTAAAAAAAGCACATTCTCGCCCACAGCTTCCAAATTATAACGAGAATCCCTTATACAGTGCAAGATGGAAAGATAGATGTGATAAATGGTAGACCCTACGTAGGTACGTCTCATACAAATTCCTGACATTTTGTTGAACATCGGAGTCCAAAAAACTACATTTGTAAAAGTAGACAATAAAAACCAATTGAATGAGCACCGTCAGTGTCATCGTTAGCACCTACAATAAACCAGAATGGCTCGAAAAGGTGTTATGGGGCTTTCATTATCAAACCTACAAAGATTTTGATGTGGTCGTGGCAGATGATGGTTCTACCGAAGAAACCAAGAATCTAATCGATAGACTTCGGGATGAACTGGCTTTTAAAATAAAACATGTTTGGCAAGAAGACGATGGTTTCCAAAAATGTAGAATTTTAAATAAGGCAATTTTGGCCTGTGAAACGGATTACGTTATCATGACCGATGGAGATTGTATACCCAGGGAAGATTTTGTACAGGTGCATTATCTCAACAAAGAACCTGGATACTTTATTTCGGGAGGTTATTATATGCTACCTATGAATATCTCTTTGGCCATTACCAAGGAAGATATTGAAAAGCAACGCTGTTTTAACATTCAGTGGTTGAAAGAAAAAGGCATTCCAAAGACTTTTAAAAATAACAAATTGACCGCCCGTGGCTTTATTTCCAAACTCTTCAATACGTTCACACCGACCAATGCCAGTTGGAACGGACATAACTCCTCGGGTTGGAAAAAGGACATACTCAACGTAAACGGTTTTGACGAGCGTATGCAATACGGGGGCGAGGATCGCGAATTCGGTGAACGCCTTTTTAATTACGGAGTGAAATCAAAACAGCTTCGATACAGTGCCGTCTGTGTACACCTAGATCATGAAAGGGGGTACAAAACGCCAGAGGCTATTGCCAAAAATCAAGTAATTCGAAAAGAAGTGCGGCAGAATAAAAGTGTATGGACCTATCACGGCATTAGCAGATAGTAGGCAAGCTCGTTCTTTTTTTCCAGTTTTTTTAATTCCCTAAAACGCTCCAGATCCGACAAGGCGTTGAGGTAGGATATAATTACTCCTCTTTTCCCATCTAAAAAGCCAAGTCTGATTACAAAGTGATTAAAGAATTTCCAAAGAGGTTTTACTACAAGGGAAACATAGCTAAATTGTTTTTCCCTGTAGAAGTCTTCTTTTGCCTTTAAACGACCGTAGCGCAACATTTTTGCTTTGTAGTCGTCATAATCCTTATAACAGTAATGGGTAAGCTTTTCTTTGAAAACACCAGATTTTCCATTGACATCGAGTGTTTCATGTACGATTTTTTTATCTGAAAACTGGGCCTTGCTTTTTCGGAAAAGCCGATAGTTCTTATCAGTCTGCCAACCACTGAAATGCAATGGGCTCTTTTGAAACATAAACTTTCTATAAAACCAGAAAGCCGCCACTTCGGTATCGCTGTCAACCTTCTCCTGTATTTCATTTTTGAGGCCTTCGGTGACCACTTCGTCCGCGTCTAAAAAGAGGACCCAATCATGTTGGGCCTGCTTCAGTGCAAAGGACTTTTGAAGTGTGAAATTGGAAAAAGGATGCTGTATGACCTTGACTTTCGGATGATTTCTTAGAAACTCATAAGTACCATCTGTACTATAAGAATCGACTACAATAATTTCATCGGCAAAAGTAACCGATTCAACACATCGCTCAATATAGCCAATCTCGTTATAGGAGATAATCAGGGCAGATATTTTATTGTCTTGGTTGTTCATGACGCTGCTAATAAGTAGGTGTCTCGGTTTGGTAACAAAATTATAACAGAAAAAACAGAAAAAAAGTATGTTCTATTATAAATTTCCTACAAATTTTTAAACCGCTACATCATACTCCCTTAGCGCATCGTTCAAAGATGTTTTCTTATTAGTGCTTTCTTTTCGGGTTCCAATGATCAAAGCGCAAGGAACCTGAAATTCGCCAGCGGAAAATTTCTTGGTGTAGCTCCCTGGAATAACAACCGATCGGGCAGGAACCCTACCTTTTAACTCGACAGGTTCGGTTCCTGTGACATCTATGATTTTGGTAGATGCCGTGAGTACTACATTAGCTCCCAAAACCGCTTCTTTTTCAACCCGGACCCCCTCAACAACAATACAGCGCGACCCGATAAAAGCATTGTCCTCTATAATCACGGGAGCTGCCTGCAGGGGCTCCAATACGCCCCCGATTCCGACACCACCGCTGAGATGTACATTTTTTCCGATTTGGGCACAGCTGCCCACGGTGGCCCAAGTATCTACCATGGTGCCCTGGTCTACATACGCCCCTATGTTTACGTAACTCGGCATGAGAATGGTTCCGGCAGAAATATAGGCCCCATGTCTAGCCACTGCATGCGGTACCACACGAATACCTTTTTCGGCATAGCCTCGTTTTAATGGAATCTTGTCGTGATATTCGAAAATTCCCGCTTCCAAGGTTTCCATCTTTTGTATGGGGAAATAGAGTACCACTCCCTTTTTGACCCATTCGTTAATCTGCCACCCCTGAGCGGTAGGTTCGGCACAACGCAGTTTGCCGACATCTAACAAATTGATGACTTGGCGTATGGCTTCTTGTGTGGTTGTTTCTTTTAAAAGTTCTCGGTTTTCCCAAGCTTTTTCGATGGTTTCTCTTAATTCGTTCATGCGTATGCTTCAAATTTTTGCAAATATAGGCCGTCAAGAATGAATTCGGGTCTCCATTTTACACTTATAACATTTTATAAGTTATTTTTGCCAAAAAATTGGCTTTGGGCAGAATTTTGGCTTTGGATTATGGGAAGAGACGAACCGGTATCGCTGTTACCGATGAGCTACAATTGATAGCTTCCGGACTAACTACAGTAGATACCCCAGCGTTGTTTGGCTTTTTGAAAGAGTATACCAAGACGGAGATGGTATCTTGTTTTGTGGTAGGAGAGCCCAAACAGATGAATAATACGCCGTCCGAATCGGAAGCACTGATTCGGCCTTTTATCAAGCAATTGGTCAAACGGTTCCCTGAAATACCGATCGAACGTCAAGATGAACGCTTTACATCGAAAATGGCTTTTCAGTCGATGATCGAAGGAGGTATCAAAAAACAAAAAAGAAAAAATAAGGCCCTGGTAGACGAAATCAGCGCTACCCTTATTTTACAGGCCTTTTTAAACAGAATTCAATGATCATACCTATTGTAGCTTACGGAGACCCGGTGTTGCGAAAAGTTGCCGCCGATATTGATTCGGACTATCCAAAATTAAAAGGGCTTATTACCGATATGTGGGAGACCATGTACAAAGCGAACGGGGTTGGTCTTGCCGCTCCACAGATAGGACGCTCCATTCGGTTGTTTCTGGTCGATACCACCCCTTTTGCAGACGATGAGGAATTATCAAAGGAAGAGCGGAAGGCGCTTAATGGATTTAAAAAGGTATTCATCAATGCTAAAATAGAGCAGGAGGTAGGTGAGGAATGGACCTTTAACGAGGGGTGCCTTAGTATTCCGGATGTTCGGGAAGATGTAAAAAGAAAGGATACGATTACCATTTCCTATCTTGATGAAAACTTCAAAGCGCACAAAGCTACTTATGATGGTTTATTGGCCAGGGTCATTCAACACGAGTACGATCATATACAGGGGGTACTATTTACAGATAAACTGTCGAGCCTTAAAAAAAGACTTCTCAAAGGACGTTTAAAAAGTATTTCCCAAGGTAAGATAGCGGTCGATTACCGCATGCGGTTTCCTGAAATGAAAAAAGCACGTGGATAAGCGGTAGATCAACGGAAAAATAGCATATTTGCGCTTGAAAATTTGAAGATACTATGGGTTTAGAAAAAATATTGGCCATCGGTGGTAAACCGGGACTGTTCAAGTTAGTAACCCAGACGCGTACAGGGTTCGTGGCAGAATCCCTGCTAGACGGTAAAAAGGTAACAGTTGGCTTACGTAGCAATGTGAGCGTATTGTCCGAAATCGCCATTTATACCCTGGAAGAAGAGATTCCGCTTCGGCAGGTGTTCCTGAATATACAGGTAAAAGAAAAGGGGGGCAAAACCTCGATAGGCCATAAAGAGGAAAAAATAAAACTGGAAGAGTATTTTTTTGAAGTACTTCCCGATTACGATGAAGATCGGGTATACCCGAGTGACATCAAAAAAGTGATTCAGTGGTATAATATTCTACACGAAAATGGTATGGTCGATTTTTCGGATGGTGATAGTTCCGAAGAATAGCACGATAACACCGAAAAACAATACAAAGACCGCTAGAACTACTTCGCGGTCTTTTTTTATCATTTAATTCCATTGAGAAAGGAAGGGTATACTCTTTTTTTGAAAAGGGTTTTTAATTAATCGGTGCCAATACAGATGGCAAGCCATTAATAAACTACCTGGAATCCCTTGTGTCGGATATATGTGTTATGGATTTATTCCACAATTTTTACTGCCGTTCTTCATAGACACCCACTAATTTTTTCTGTTATATGAGGTTTTATTCCGTGCCGGTATCATGAAAAGCTATTAATGGCTTTTTTCAATAGGAATATGGTCTCATCCTTTGTCTTTGGGATTTTTGTCCGTACGGCCATTGCTATACAATCCTTGTAATGCAATTATTTGGTCGCCCTCGGAAACAAAACGTATGCGAAAACTGTCTAAACCTTTCAGCATAAATTCATGATCGCTAAATGGGTATAGTTCATATTTGGTTCCCTTGTTCCTTTGATAGAATAAAGTGCCGTTTTCCATACTTATTTTACGGGGACCATAACTTCCGACAAAAGTTTGAAGCGTTGCTGCATCTAGCTGAACCGGGTTTTTCTGCGTTTTCAATCGAGTGATCGGCCAGTTATAGAATGCCTTGGCCGCATCGTCGGTTTGCTGCTCTATCAAGGTCTCCAAGGCGTTTATATGAGCCACTTCCAGCGCTTCTTGCACGGGAACTTCTATATGTGGACTCACCCCGGTACCTTCCCAGTTCGTATTGGTGATGGGGTTAATGGCGCGACCGGTCGGAACCCAAATCGTAAATCGGTCGGTAGCCGTGACCGCCCCACCGGGATGGGCACCGCCTCCTGTGGTCTTTCCGACAAGCGTGGCACGTTCCAGGTTTTTAAGATTGTAGCTAAACTCCTCAGCAGCTGAAAAGGTGCTAGGACTGGTTAGTACATAGACCGGGGTGTCCGGGCTGCGTTGGCCCGGCACATGTGGCAACGTCCATGTTTGGGAATTAGCGTCCGAAGGTCGCCAATAGAAGTTGTTCAAATGCACCGGATCACTATGGAATAGGTAACTGGTAATAAGCTGGATCATCGCGGGGCTGCCACCTCCATTATTACGAAGGTCAATAATGATCGCATCGGTATTGCTTAAAAAATTCATGGCCGAAACAGCCGTTTCCCCTCCGTATTCTACATTTGAAAAACCTCGTAGGTCTAGATAGCCAATATTTCCCTCAAGGATTTTTAACTCCTTAAAACCAAAGTTATTTCGTTTAAGACTGGCAATGTAGCGATTCAAATAGGCGATGCTATCTTCCGGGGTCACGGTTTGTTGTTGTTCGGCTATTTGTTGTGGCTCAAAAGAAACCCTTAGGTGTTTGTCCTTGCTAACGGCTTGTAAATCGGTAGTGAGTAGCGATGCAAATTCTTGGGGGTCACGCACCTTCTTATACTTCCCTTTTTGTTGTTTCGACCGTAGGCTTTCGATCATTTGGGTGGCCATCTTTGGAAAAACATAGTTTTGGTCAAGTTTGCTGGCAATAGAATCCAAAACAGTTTGCCGTTCTTGAGATGTTAGTGGGGCGGTGTTCTCTTGCGCAAGGGTAAGGTGAATGGAAAGAAGAAAAATAAACAAAGGGATAAGCGTAAGCGTGTTTGCAGTTTTCATGACGTTGTTTTTTGATAGCAATTGGACTTTATTTTGTTTAGAATAGTTTCCAATTGACTAAGTTCTTTTTTTGTGATTCCGTTTAATGATGATTTTCTGTTATGATGAATAAGTGGGGGTAGAAGTTCCAAAACTTCCATACCCTTTTTGGTAATCTCAATTTTGTAGCGCCTGCGGTCTTCTTGGTGCATAGATCGTTTCAAGTACTTTTTCCGAACCATGGCATTGATCATTCGCGTCATCGACCCATTATCCTTGAATACCAATTCAGCAATCTCCTTTTGGGTCAACGCTGGATATTCCCTTAGAAAAATAAGAACCATTCCCTGATCGATGGTTATGTCCTTTATTTTTTCCGAAATGTTTTGCTGTGCAAACCTTCGATATTCCTTAATGGTACTTTCAATAGCATGAAAAATGGTTTCCGACGGGAGTTTAATATGCATTCAGACCTTTATTTGATATAAATTTAATTGATATGTCAAATAAATAATGATTTTTAACTTTTCTTTAGTTCATGTACATCAAAAAAAGCCAGATAGTTCGAAACAATTTTTCGATAGTTCCCTTCTTTTCGAAAATTTGACAAGCTTTTGAAATGCCACCTTTTATACGTTGTTTGTGACGGTCGTGATGCCAGTGGCGGAGTAGAAGTAGTAGGGGGTAGGGTAGTACGGTAAGGTTGTCTGGCTGTTGGCCCTCTGGTTCGCTATGTCCTGAGAGCGTATCTTTAGTCTCTAAAAATCGTTAAGAAGGTTAAAATTTCCGTCTTATACAACGGGTCAAAATCAAAATCAAAATCGATTTCGGGGACGGTGTGTGAACGACTATCCCCGAAACGAATAGATCAGATAGTTTGATTTATAGCCGTGTTCCAAATGCCTTTCGCAGCTGTTTTTTTTGCGTACTCAGTAAAGTCTACAGGTTTTCTTTTTAACACTTTTTCAATATCATTAGTGATCTCCGAATTGTTCGGATTCCCTAAAACCTCTGTGAATAAATACGTTATGAGCCATATAAAATCTTCGGGAATGTTGGCTTTTCGCATGCCATCGCCATATTCTTGAACCGTTATGGGTAGGAACGAAATAGTGCGGTTGCAGGCTTTGGCAATTTCACCGATGGCCTCTTTAAATGTAAGGGTACGAGGCCCGGTGAGTTGGTAGATTTTACCATTGTGCGTATCGTCTATAAGTGCTTGCACTGCCACTTCGGCAATATCATCGGTATCAACAAAGGGAATTTTTACGTGGGCCTGCGGGAGCGCAACAAACCCTGCCAAGATAGGCTCTAGCAAAAAGTTCTCACTAAAGTTTTGATTGAACCAACTTGCTCTTACTATGGTATAATCTATTCCGGATTTCATAACAAGCTGTTCACACAACTCGGCTTCCTGTTCCCCTTTTCCTGAGAGCAACACTAGTTTTTTAACCTGGCGGCTTTTTTTGGCTTCTTCCACCAATCGTTCAATGGCCTCCTTTGCGCCGGGAACTGCTAAATCGGGTTGATAAGTAATGTATACTTTGTCCATGCCTTCAAGAGCTTCAGACCAATTTTCAGGTTCGTGCCAGTCGAAAGAAGGTATGGCAGATCTTGAGCCAATACGAACGTTATGCCCGAGTGCTGAAAGCAAGCTCACAATTTTTCTTCCGGTTTTTCCGGTTCCTCCGATAACTAAGATGTTTTCTGTTTTCATTTTGTGGTTTTTAAGTATTACTATATTATTTAGAGAAGATGATTCCTACCAGGAGCAGTACAAATGGAATGAAAGATAGTACCGTTCGCACCATATGCCACTGATTCCATGGTTGTTCAAATGTGTTTCGTAAATCGGCCAATGCCGGTTGGCTGGCCGTTTCCAATACCGCCTTATCCCGTATTTCATTCAATGGAACATTTTTAAAGACGGTCACCAACCCAACTCCGATAAAGAAGAGCAACGCTGCCAAAAGGAACGACCATACCGTGGTAGCACTTGCGTTCCGATGCAGAATGGTATTTAGAAACAGTAGTATGACCGGACTAAAAAAGACGATTAAAAAACCGGGATTTATAATAGCTCTATTCATTGCCTGAAAGGATTTTAGGAACGTGAGGTCATCCAACCTTCCAATACCTGGGGTGATGGTGTTGGACCAAGTAAAGCAGAGTCCGGCTGTTAATCCTGTGCATAAAATGCTCAATATTAAAACAAGGGTTTTTAAAGAAGGTTCCATTAGATTTCGTTTTGTGTAGATGTAATGCAGTTTACTAATTCTTGATATTCTTTGTCTGTTGGTTTAGCTTCAATACCCTTTGGCATACTTCATTTTATAAAGAATTGACCGTAAGGATCTGGTACCCGGGGAGTCATGTTTTCAGGGGTGAAGACACACCTCCTATGCCGCTTCATACGACAGGTATTGTAATTGTTTTTCAAGATTTGATGTGGTCTTGTCCCTATAGTGCGTACCACCAACTTTTTTGGTGAAGTTGAAATGGTATTTTTTCGAATGGTACCTGAGGTTTCGAGACTTAAAATGAGTGATAATGCCGTTCCGATCAATAACCTGGTCAATGCTGTCATCTTTAAAATTGTTTGATGGAGCAAAATTGAATAAAAGCCATTGGGAAAATTTGACCTTACATGCCAATGTTTTGACAGTTTGCGCCAAACAGAAGTGTGGTGCCATTTGAGCAAGTGAAAAAGAAGCTATTTATCAGCGCGATTTCAGGACCTAGGTGGTATTAGCTTGCTTTTCTGAACTCAGCGGGTGTTTTAGCGGTCCATCGTTTAAAAGCACGATTGAAGGCACTTTGCTCTGAGAAACCGGTTAAAAAGGCGATTTCCCCAACACTTCTAGAAGAATGGCAGAGGAGTTCTTTCGAAATCTCTTCTTGGGTACGCTTAATAAGCTGTCTAAAAGTGACACCACTATCCGAGAGTCTACGCGTCAGTGTTCTACTGCTCATTCCCATATGGTCGCTTATATTGTCAATGCTTGGTATACCACTGGGGAGGGCATTTTCTATTAACGTCCTGACATCCGTGACAATTTTATGGGCGCTGAAGACAATCCCCTTCATTTCTTCCTCGACTCTTTCTACCAAAAAGTTATTAATACTGATATCGGCTTTGGCCGTTTTCATATCAATATCCCTGGTGCTGTACGCAATGAAGTTTTTTGGTTGGTCGAATAGAACCGGACATTGAAAAGCTTCTTGATAGCTTTTCATAGTAATCGGAGGGGCATGTTTAAACGAGACACGTACCGGGGCAATATCTGTTTCTGTCATACTTTTGAGTACCACTACGGTGGCAGAAAGCGTCGCTTCGTTTGATAGGGCCACGCCTCGTCGGTACGCTTCTCGATTTAGATGTATATAAGATATGTCCTCACGTTCTTCAATCTTAAAAATATAGGTGTTCGACAAAAGCTTAAAATAGCGTTCGCTCCGTTCGAATATTTCCCTCGCTTTGGAACAGGTGCGCCAAGAAAGTCCGAGTACACCATAATCTGAAATTTTCATTTGTTGCCCTACCCGAACCGAAAAACCGGGACCCAGCCTATCATCTATGTTTTCGTGAAGTTCAAAAAAGTCATCGGCGAGAACGGCTTGTACTTCATGTATTTTATCATACGGAATGGGTAGGTTATTGAAATCTTCAAGCTTCATACCCTCGTTCAAAGCATGTTCTATAACCTTGCGATAAAGACTGGTAGCGATATAATTCATTAACAAAGTAGTTTTACGGCAGTAGGTAGGTTCATCGCCGAACATTGACTAACTTGAAATTGATCTAACGACTGTGTTCCTTGTATTCATTGAAGAATCAGCAGGATCACCGTTCAATTTAGGAAAATAGATTCATAAAATTATAAATCTTTTGCGAGTAAAACCCCGTTATAATATCGTAATTCGGTTGGTTCCAGTATGGGGTCGGAGTCCTAGGATTTTTACTGACAGTAAAGACCAGCACTCGCATCTGCGGGAGACTTTTACGGTCGCTTTGATTGTTGCGCATTAAGAGATTAGTGCTATATTTTGGAAGTAAAACTGAAATTAGCATGAAAGCGGTAGTATACACAACATATGGTTCACCAGATGTTCTTCAACTAAAAGAGATAGCCAAACCAAGCCCAAAGGACAATGAGATTCTTATCAAAATCCATGCTGCTACAGTGACTTCGGGCGATGTAAGACTTCGAGGGTCCGATTTCCCTCCTTTGTTCTGGTTGCCTGCTAGGCTCTTATTTGGACTGTTTAAGCCCAAGAAAACGATTCTTGGACATGAATTGTCGGGAGTCGTCGAAGAAATCGGAAAAGAGGTGACTAAATTTAAAGTAGGCGATGAGGTCTTTGGTACGACTACCATGCTAAAGACGGGTTCCTATGCCGAATACATTTGTTTACCCGAAACATGGAAAAATGGTGTGGTGGGTTTAAAACCTGTGAACCTCAATTTCAAAGAATCCGCTGCTTTGCCCGTTGGGGGCCTTACCGCCCTATTTTTATTGAACAAGGCAAAGATTTCGAAGGGTATGAAAGTATTGGTATACGGTGCTTCGGGAAGTGTGGGGACTTATGCCATTCAAATCGCTCATCATTTTGGTTCATCGGTTACCGGCGTGTGCAGTACGTCAAATCTTGATATGGTAACATCCCTCGGGGCGGAAAAAGTAATCGACTATACCCGAGAGGATTATTCCTCTCATGCAAATGACTATGATATTGTGTTTGATGCCGTTGGAAAAACATCGAAGTCAAAGGCGAAAAGAGTCTTGAAAAAAAAGGGCGTTTTTGTTTCGGTCAAAATGCTAACAAGTGAAAAAACAGCACAGCTTTTAAAGTTAAAGGAGTTTGCGGAAAATGGGGAGCTTCAACCGTTTATTGATAGGAGTTATCCGCTGAAAGAAATCGTGCATGCACATACCTACGTTGATCAAGGCCATAAAAGGGGCAATGTGGTCATTGAGGTTGTTTAGATTTTTGTTTGGTTAGGAAATTTCCATTCCCACTTTCTGCAATGGCAGGTTTGTAGTAATTCGAAAGCTTAAATCACCTAATGGCTACCGATAAAAGCCAAGTTTTGGTTACCTGTTTGGGATTGTCGGGAAATTTATCATCATTTTTATTGTAAGTCTCGGTCAATACTACCATGGCATCGGTAAAGGTTTCAGAAAAGAAATTTCAAAGGATTGGATGGATAAAATCGCCCCGAAACCAGTGTGCAAAACGGTACTCATGGGTCTTATTCAATAGGGATACGAAATGATGGTATCGTACCAGGACATTAACAAGTGAATAACGGGGTAGATATGCCGTAAGCATAGAGGTCCATGAAAAGCTACCATGCAATCTCGGTGATGTTTCCAATGGGTCGCCGTTCGGCAAGCAATCCCCGTTTTTGCCTATCGAAGACCGACGCTTCGTCAATGACCGGATCGAAGGTGAAAAAGCACTTTTCCTCGATTTCGGCGGGTGCTACTTCATAGGTTTTAAAGGCCTCCAAATCCAAGAACTCGAGCTGGCTCAAATCTTGGCTAAGGATAAACGATTTGGCTTTTAGGAGGCCTTTTTCTTCGTATAGGATGAGCTTAAAAAATTCGACGGGGATTTGATAATTGCGGTATTCCGTGTCGTTTTTATTAAAAATACAGCCTGCCATGACACTGACCCTAGATCGATCCATTGCCAGTTGGTCGTAGAGCGAAGTCTCCAACTGTCCCCATACCCCTCCTCTGGAACCTTGGTTAAAGGCCGCCATTTGGGGAGCGATATTGGTAAACACAAAGGATTCTTCATTGGCTTTTTTCGCTTCGGCATCCGTTCCCCAAACCAGGTCGGCACGGCGAGCGATATGTCCCCGGTCTAGCGGATTACGACTGTACAAAGATTCCCCGGCCTGATTGCTTGTTGGAATGCGTTCGTCTTCAAAGAAATCCAGGCCTTTTCGGGGCAGTCGTTTTAGGCGGGTACCATCGATATTCCAAGCTACCCAAATGGCAAATTTTCGTTGCTTGCTCAGGGCGAGGGAAAAGTGGGTATAATCAATAATCTCGGAGCCCTCTAAAAGGAAGGCCTCGTTCAGATCGTTTAGAATCGGGGTGTCGACTTTTGTTTGCAGAAATTCGCTGTTATAGGCCATCGTAGCAATTGTAAGGATGAAAAGGTTTGGCTACGTTTTGAAAATCGTTGGTCGAGGTATGAATTAAGAGACTTTTTTGAAATAGGTCAATTATTTTTTTTGCCCCTTTTTGAACGCTATTACGTTAAAATTTTGAACCGTAGCGAATGCTATGCTTAAAAATTCCGCCTTATAGCGCCCTAAAAATGACCTATGACCCCGAGGTTTCGGGGCTAATCACATATTTCAAAAAAGTCTCTACGGTTAAAGTTAGGCATTTTTAGGTGAATAGGGGTACACCTAGTTGCTACCTAGCAGTAAGGATAAACGGGTAGAAAGAGAGGCTCGTTTGCCTACGAATTCAATTTCTTCTATCGTATCTGGCATATACATAGGTGTCGCTATCGTTTTGACAACCGTATACGTCCCATTTCATGATGTCCTGTCCATCGAATTCGACCGTTATTTCATAATTGCCCAACACATCGTCATAGCGATTCTCTGTTTCTACGATTTGATAAGTGCCGTTTTCATTGAGGGTCCATTCCCCCTTATTGGACAGAGTGCCGTCTTCGTTTTCCTCGTAGGTGCCGTCTGCGTTAAAGGTGAAGGTGTTCACCACCCCGTCAGCGGGTCGTTCGGTCGCTATTTCGTCGTTGGTACAGTAATAGGAATGTTCTGACATAAAATCCCATTCGCCCACAATGAGTTGCTGTGCTTCCATTTCGGGTGCTTCGGAATCGGAATCTTCGGAACAGGCGATGAGCGAAATAAAGCAAAAAACAAAAAAGAATAGGTGGTGAGAAAGGCGGTTCATAGGTTTGTTTTAACAGATTGGGTCTATCAAAAACGCGGCCAACACCAGTTTCGTATAAAAACTCGGTAAACTACTTGTGTACGACAATATCTATGGGCTATCGTACAAAAAAGTAGATTCATCGGCCGGAATCACGTTATATCGTAAGTCGATAAAGGAAGTATTAAAACGGAAGTCAAGAAAATTTCCGTACTATTGAGAGTCAATGCCCACGTTACCAGGAGGTGTTTTAATGTGCGACAACAGCCTATCTTTTTCTGATGCCGTGATTTTGATTTGAATAGGCTCTTCTTTGTTCTTTTTCAAAAAGATGCCGGTCTTTCCGGCGTGTTTTTTGTCAAAAGCTGCCTTATAGATCAATGTTGCGCCCTCTTGGGGGCTTTTGAAGAACAGATATCGCAGGGGAAGTAACCATTTGGGCATCCCTGAGCTTTTGGTCATTGGCGTTTTATTCGCCCCTGGTGTTACATTGATGATCTTTATTGTTGCCCATGCCGGATTGGATGCCAAATCATTCATAAGACAGCTAAGGGCCAGCTTACTTTGAAGATACGATCCAAAAAGTTTTTTTATTTTATGGGGATTTAGAAGGGTCTCAAAATCTATTTTTTCCTCATTGGCCATGGAATCGGACACTGTATTGATCACTTTGGGTTGCTCTGCTTTTTGTAAGGCTGTTTTTAAATGCGTTGTTAGCAGATAAGGAGCAAGGGTATTCACTTCAAAGTGCATTTCATTGTCTTGGGATGACTTTCGTATATCTGGAAGTAATACGGCCGCATTATTAAAGATTATGTCGACCACCTTCCATTTTTGGGTAATTTCCTTGGCAACGGCCCTTACCTGTTCTTGAATGCTTAAATCTGCATAGAACAACTCAATTTTTCCACGGAGTTTTTCTACTGTATGTAAGCTATCGGCTCTTTTTTTACTCCTAAGGATCCATCCGACCCGATGGCCGCTATCTAAGATTTGTTTGGTAAGTTCCAGACCGATTCCTGAGTGCCCTCCTGTGATTAATACATGCATTGCTTCGCCACTTTATATAAGAAAACACAAAATTAGCAGTACCAATAGACGAAATCATTGAACTACTTCAATAAATTATCTTTTGGAACGAAGTTTTGATAACCATTCAGGTGATATCCCAAGATAGGATGCGATCATGTATTGGGGGACCCGCTGCAATACGGCGGCTCTTTCTTTGAGCAATAGGGCGTACCGATCTTTAGGAGGCAGCGCACTTCTTTTTAACCGATTGGCAAGATGGATGAAGTGTTTTTCAGCCATCAATCGGCCAAAGTGCTCAAAAGTAGGGCAGTTTTTATAAATCAAATCCATGGAATCCCGATCCAACACCTGAAGATGGGATGGCTCCACCGCCATGATATTCATGTCGCTTTTTTCTTTGGTAAGGTAACTCACATAATCGGTGATAAACTCACCTGCTTCAATGAACTCGATAATATGTTCTTCGTCATTATTGGATACGGTATTTATAAAAAAACCATGGTTAATAAAGCAAACCTCGTTGCAATAGCTCCCTTCTTTTATCAAATATTGGTTGCTTGTCAGCGACTTTTCCCTTACAAGGGAAGTAATAAACTCCACTTCCCAAGGAAGAAAGTCACATTTTGAACTTAAATACGTTCTTAGCATGTTATATGACTTGGATGAAGTTTAAAATCATTGCTAAAAAGCTGATAAAATATACTGCAGTAGGGTTTTTGAACTTGTACTTTCTGTCCATACCCTAAAAATATGAAATTATTGTTCGTTGGTATTTGCTGGTGCAAGCGTGGCCCTCGTGCTGCTTTAGAGTGGGTTTTGGTTTATTGTTTTTATATCCTTACTTTTTACTACAGGTGGCAGACAGAACTCTTTTCATCTGTTTCGGTCTTAGATTAGATTTGAATGTCGTCAAGGGCTTACTCTAGTCGGCCCGAGGAGAAAGACGCTCGCGCTAACGCAGAAATATTATTTAACTTTAGGGAACTGGACTAAGGCTTTTCATAGGAGGTTTTGTTGTAAAACGTTTTATTGCGCAAACTGCATTTCAGCCTTCTTTCCATAATCCATTTCCATTGCGACTGATTCATTAACAAATTTTAGTCCTCTCATTTTGTATTCTGATAACTCAAATTCGTCATATCTTTTTCCAAATATTCTTTTTGTTAATTCGAAAGCGGTTTCATAAGTGACTTCAGACTCTATTTGATTTTGAACTTCTTCTTCAGTCAAATCTTCACGCATTTCGTCTAAATTTTCCTTTGAGATAAGTTCCTGAGTTCTTGCAATAATTTCTTCAGGTAATGGATTTCCAAAATCTTGATAAATTTCGTCTCCTGCTTCTCTTAATCTGAGTTTTTCTCCGTTTTGGAATATGCAATAAGAGAGCCCGTGCCCAATTGATATTTGGATAATTTCTGAATTAGGAAACTTTTCAAGAAATCTATTTTCTGTCTGACTTTGTTTTGGTTTTGCGAATTGCCAACATAAATCAGCATTTGCAATAATTAGAGTTCCATTGTAGTTTGTAATATAGGTTTCTCCTATTTCAGGACCAATATTAAAATCCGCTTCACCGATAAATTCAAAACCTCTAAATCCTAAAGATTCCAGCAATTCAAGGTTCATTTCTATGCCTCCAATATTTTTTATGAAAGTGGCGGTGATATTCCAACCCATAGGCTTCTTATAAATGTTTTACAACGGTTGGGCTATGGTTTCGTTGTGGAATTGCCCGCGAGGACCATCCCGAGAGAACCAAGCCATCATTGCAAGATAAGAATTTCCGAGTAGGTAATTCCGCCGCAATGAATTATAGCCGTTGTTAGCAACAGGCATTTTTATTTTCGGTTTAAAAACTCTTTGGCAATAATATCTACTTTGTTATGATGAATATTCCATTTATTGTAAACATCCAAGGCCCAATCCTTGATTAGACTTTTACATTGTATTTCATCGGAAGAACTTTCTTTAATATCAGTTGTAGTTATGTCTCCTCTTTCAAGTGCATTCGGGGGATTCAAATATTCATCTTGTTTATGAACTTTGTATTTATTCAAATAGTCACTAAGTTTTGGTGATAAATCATAAGTCCATTTAACATTATAGTTGAAAATCAAATGTAAACGTGAGAGATGGAAATGATTATTCCATCTGCCGTGAATTTCTGGATGTTGCAATGTATGTGCGTCAACAATTAAAAACCTGTAGAAATGATTCTCAACGTTTGAAAAATCGATGTCTTGGAATCCAAGATTGAAAATTTCTAAACATTCGTGAATTCCTCTTTTTGTATTTGCACCGCAAAATTGACACTTTCCATTGTCCAAAAGTGTAACTCCATTTTTTTCTGCTAAATCAACATAATTTTGCATTGCATTTTTCGCTTGTTGCTAACAATCGCCTAAACGTACCTAAGTACATTTATTCCCTTTTTATAGTTAAATAGGTACTAGCTAAATATAGAATAAGCAGGAGGGAAGAAATGAAGGCGTGGTCAAGATAGTAAAAATAACCCATGCTTTCTTACGGGATTCCGTAGTGGGGGTGTTTTTTGTAGGAAGGTGGGGGTGGGTAGTTGGCGGTTCGCAGTTGCAGTTCGCAGTGGCAGTTGGCAGTTGGACAGTTTGCGGTTGGCAGTTGCAGTTCGCAGTAGGCAGTGGCAGTTGGGAGGGCGGAGCTGGAAGTTGGGTATGGGGAACTGTAAACCGATGCTTTCTAGGGGTCTTTTTTCTAATCAAAAATATGGTCCTCATAGTCTGCCCACCAGTCCGCGATAGGTCTTTTGGGTTTTCGGCATAGGTAGAGCGGAATACCGTTTTCTTCTTCGATGGCGTAGGGGTGGGTAATGATTTTGAGCAGCCTAGTTTCTTCAAAAATATTTTCGACCGATCCGCGCTCATTACCAAGGCTGATCCATACGCTGGCTTCCGTATTGCCCGGGCCCCAGGTCCAAAAACTGCCGTGCCGACTGATGGGGTTGGGGAGTCCGTATTTTTTGCCCAGAATTTTTAGAGCGCCCGCCTCCCCATAGTTCTCGGCCCATATAACGGCGTTTCGCTGGTCTTTGGGCGGCAAACTCCGATACACGCTGTCTACCAATTGTACTTGTTCTTCCCAACCGAACATATCGGCATAATCGCTGGTGAGCTCCACACGGTCCTCTACTTTTTCAAGCCCTTTGTAGTCTATAAAACGTTCAATGGGCAACACGGGGGTCGCTTCGGGGATAAAAAAGACCATCGGTAGGAGTATGGTGCCCGCAATGACATACACTCCATTGGGTCTTTTTTTGAAAAAGGCCTCTACCGCAACGGCTCCAGTCGCAAATAGCACAGGATACAGGGCAAACACGTAGTAGGTTTTTGCCTTTGTGAACCACATGGTTGCGAAGATGACCAAACAAGCGATGCCCAGGGCGCGATACGCCTGCAGTTTTTTACTTAAAAAGAGCCCTAATACCCCACAGGTGAAAAGGATAAAGGGCGGCGTGATTTCCAATTGCTCCAGTAAGAAAACAAACACGCCGTTCTCGTTCAACTGTTTTTCGTTCAGGGATTGTAGATGCTGTAGCAACGGAAAGTCGTGCTGTAGTTGCCATAACAGATTCGGTAGAAAAATCAGCAGCCCCAACAAACCCGATCCGTACAACCATTTGTTTTTAAACCATTTTCCTTTTTCATAAAACAGCAGGCCTATAAAAATCCCAAAGGCCCAAACGAGCATGGTATACTTGTTCAACAGCCCTATGCCCAAGGTAGCTCCCGTGAGCAATAGGTATTTGTGATGGTGGGTGTTGACAAACCGGATGATGAAGTAAAATCCAAGTGTCCAGAACAGTTGGTCAAAGGCCACGGGCTGAAACAGGGTATGGTTTCGGTAGAAGGGTACAAAGGCAAGGACACCGATGGCGGCAAGGAAAACAGCCCTGAATTTTCCGCCGAGTTCCTTGGCCATTAAACCGCAGAGGATTAAGATACCCACGCCCGCCAGGGTGGGAAAGAGGCGAACGCTCCAGAGGGAGTAGTCGAACAACCAGTACGATAGTTTCCCCAGAAAACCAATAAACGGGGGAAACTCCATAAAGCCCCAATCCATATGCTCACTGACGGAAAGGTGTAGCAATTCATCGCGATGAAAACCATAGTTTTGATTTCCGACCCATTGGATGCAAAATTTAATGAGGGCGAGGATGGTTAGGACAGGCAGGTATTTTTTCATTTTCGATATGGGAAAATAGGGTGTTACGTTTTAATCACAGTCTAACAATATACTTTTTCTAAATGCAAGGAACGCTCAGAAAGCGAATGGGGCGCAACGAAATGGTGCTTGCCCGGTCTTTGCGTTCTTTGCGTAACACTTTGCAGTTCATCTCAGAATGCCCGAATAACACGTTATTGCCTATTATTTTGGCTTCCACAGTTTAATTGAGACTGGAGGCCACTTCCATCAAATAGGCACACAACAGGGCACCTCCGGTTCCTACCACATAGCCGAATACGGCCAATAACACCCCTACGGAGGTCAAGGAAGGGTGAAATTCCGCTGCCACCACGGGGGCCGATGCGGCACCGCCTACATTCGCCTGGCTCCCCACCGCCAAAAAGAAGTAGGGTGCTTTGATCAATTTGGCGACCAAAATCAACAGTCCGGCGTGGATCGCAATCCAAATGAGCCCAACGGCCAACAGTCCGGGATTTTCCAGGATTTTGGTCAGGTCAATCTGCATGCCGATCGTCGCCACCAGCACATAGATGAACATACCCCCAATTTTGCTGGCCCCGGCCCCTTCGTAATTTTTTGCTTTGGTAAACGAAATCAAGATTCCGACAAGGGTCGCGATGACGACCATCCAAAAGAAACCGGAACCTACGAATGACAAAAAGCTTTTGGGGTTGGCGACCGCCTCAAAGGTGTCTACCAGATAGGTACTGATGTGTCCGCCAAAAAAGTGGGCGATGCCTACCGCCGAAAAGGCCAAAAAAAGTAGCATCATATAATCCTGTAGGGTAGGTACCCGGGTAATTTTTTCGGCGAATTGGGTCACCGTTACCTTGAGGCTTTCGATAGCCGAGGTATCGGCCTTTAGCCAACGGTCGATTCGTTTCGTCTTCCCGACACCGAGCAGCAAAATGGCCATCCAAATATTGGCCCCTATGACATCTACCAGCACCATTTGACCGAATTTATCGGGATTGTACTGAAATATTTCGAACATGGCCGCTTGGTTGGCGCCTCCGCCGATCCAACTTCCGGCGATGGTCGAGAGGCCCCGCCATACGGCATCAAAATCGTTACCGCCTACGGTTTCCGGGGAGAAGATAGAAACAATCAATATCGCTAAGGGGCCACCGATGATAATCCCCGCCGTACCCGTTAAGAACATCACCAAGGCCTTGGATCCCAAATTGGCTACGGCCTTTAAATCGATGCTCAGGGTCATCAACACCAAGGCTGCGGGCAAAAGGTACCTACTGGCCACAAAATACAAGTTCGATTCGTGCTCTATGATTTCGCAGTTTTCGTTCAAGGTTTTCCATTTGTGGGCAATCAATCCGATCGAAGTGAGAATGCCGGGTAAGAGATAACACATTAATACGCCGGGAATAATGGCGTAGAATTTCCCCCAAAACCCTTTTTTGATAGCGGAAGTATAGAAAACAAAACCCAGGCAAAGTGCCAAAAGTCCTAATACGACGGTGTCGTCGGTAATGAGCGGGGAGGTAAATGTATCGTCCATGAAAAGTAAGGTTGCTTTTCAAATATAGCCAAACCTTTAGTATGTAGCGAGGTGTGTTTTGATAAAATGCGCCACCCCGTCCTCGGTATTTGATAGCGTAAGGTGATCGGCGATTTCCTTTACTTCTGCCCGGGCGTTCCCAACGGCCACCCCACAGCCTACTTTTTGCAACATTTCCAGATCGTTGTAATTGTCGCCAAAGGCAATCACATCGGAAAGGGTATCTCCCGGATTCAAAAGTTGCTGTATGGCGGAAAGTTTGGAGACCGATTTAGGGGCAATTTCAATCAGCGTATCGTTGGAACGGTACAAGTGCACCTTTGTATGCATTGATTGCTGCAACTGGGGAAAAATGGCATCTGCACTTTCCTTGGTGCCCATCAACATAATTTTATGTGCTCCGATTCCACGTTTTTCCCAATCGGTAAGTACCCCTTTGGTGGCTTTGAATACGGGGGATGACTTGGTATAGCGTATCTCTTTTTGCACCCGTTCGGAATCTTGTGGAACATACCACTCGTCTTTGTGGTAGAGCCCTACATGAATAGCGAGCGCATTTGCTTTGGTATGGATTTCCTGTACCTGCTCTATGGCGATTTCGGTCGACGACAGTGTCTTGTTTTGATGCAGCACATAGGCACCGTTATAACAGATAAGGGGTTCGTTGGGGATACCCAGGTCCTGTTGAATATAGTGCATGGCTTTGGGCATACGAGCCGATACAAGTATGATTCGAACTTCTTTTCGGATACGTCGAATTTCGGAAATGGCAAAGGCCGATACGTCGCTTTTGTTGGCCAACAGCGTACTGTCGAGGTCGGAACAGAGGTATTTGTAGTTCAAGGTGCGGGGTTCAGGGTTCAACGTTTAAGGTTCAATGTGTTGTGATGGTATTTCGTTTGTATTTACAAGTGGGCAGTTGGCAGTGGCAGTTGGCAGGAAGGGTTGTTTTGGGTTCAAGGCTTAATGTTCAAGGTTCAAGGTGTTGGATGGTGTTTCGTTTGTATTTGCCAAGTGGGCAGTTTGCGGTGGCAGTAGGCAGAAAGGGTTGTTTTGGGTTCAAGGTTTAATGTTCAGGGTTCAAGGTTCAAAGTGTCCGATGATATTGTGTTTGAATTTGATACTTGTGTTTGTATTTGATATTTGAATTTGTGTTTGTATTTGATATTTGAATTTGATACTTGTATTTGAATTTGAACTTGACACTTGCACTTGAGCTTTAAATATTCAGCCAGTACGTCAGTTTTAGATTGATGGACCGAAACCGCGGCGAAAACTGATTTACAAAATAGTTGTCGTTGTATACGATAAAAAGATCCGACAAGGGGGCAAAACGCCATTGCAGTCGGGAGTTGATGCCTAAATTATCCCGTTGGTTGCTGTACTGGAACAGGGTGGTCCAGAAAATCGATTTGCTGAATGTCAGCTCTACCCGCGGACTCACCAACCACAAGCCTGCACTGGGGTAGGGGTCTGGGAGAGATATTCTATCGTAGTTCAATTGCAGCGATATCAAGGCCTTTGGTTGTATGCGCAATGCCATTTGCGCTTCTAATGAAAACAAGTTTCCGTTAAAAAAACGTCCGATAGTCGACTCCCCGCTATAGGAAAACACCTGCGCCCGGTTCGATTGGTAGAAAAAATTCACGCTGTTATAATGATATCCTTGTAGATTGGGCAAGGGAACACCATCATCATCGCCCGCGGGTACAAAGTCGTCGTCCTCTGCGGTCAGAAAGGTGAAGGTATTGGTGAAGCCCATCCCGAATTCGGATTGGTTCTGTAATTCCATCCTAGCCGAAGCATTGATGGCATGGTCCGTTTTCTGATAGTCGAGCTTTGGGCGCCAGGTGATAATGGGAAAAAATTCGATTCCGATATTATTGATTTTATCACTTTTGGGCCAGAATACGGCTTCGGCCGAAGTGGCCGACTTTACGATATCGGTACGGCGAATAAAACCCAAGTCCGATTCAAAGTCATCATCGACGTAGACCCAATCGGTAAAAAAGTTAAAAAAGCGGGAGTTGCGCCCTACAAAGGCGCCAAGCGACAGGTTGCCCACATCGTCATCGGGCTGAAACGATTTATGGGTATAGAATTTTCCCAACCAACGGTTATCGGCCGATGCGAGATTGTAATCGATGCCCACCACGCGATTGTATTCATCTTCCCTTTCGATAAAATCGTAGTCCTCAAAAGACTGTCGATTAATGAAGAACATACCGAAGTTCGAACGGGCAAAAACTTTCTTTTGAATGGCCAACATGGTATTGTTATTCGAGGCGATGTTGTTCTCCAAATCTTCATCGGTCTGTATGCTGAGAAAGCCCAGTCGCCAGTCTTCATTGAGCTTGCCACTGAGACGCACGCCTCCCAAAATTCGATTTTCGATAGAATTGCCAGCGGTGTCCGACGCGATTCCGATTCGTCGGGAAAAGAAAGGATTGGCATCACGGCCACCACCAAAACTGCCAAAAAGGTCGCTGTTGTCGATAAAGAACTGCCGGCGCTCCGGGAGTCCTATTTCAAAACGGGTCAGGTTGGTAATAATATCATCGACTTCCACGTTCGAAAAATCGGGATTGATGGTCACGTCGAGATTCATACCATTGCCAATGGCGACTTTGGCGTCTCCACCCACCTTTAGATTGGTAAGACTTTGGTCGGTTTCAAAATCTTTTTCTGCAATGGCATTCACGTAGGGAATCAGTGCCAAGGGCGTACGAAAGCGGCCCAAGGGCTTTTCAAAAATCATATCCCCCATGAAAGCGAGATTGAAAATCAGCTGGTTTTGGGGCACTTTGTACCAAACACTGCGTTCATTGGTCTGTTGGTCGAAACGGTAGCTTTGAAAACGCCATTTGGTCTCCCCCTCCTTAAATTTAAAAGAGGTTAGGGGTATGGCCAGCTCAGCAGTATAATAACCTTCATAGAGTTGGGATTCACCCTTCCATTTTACATCCCATGAAGTGGTAAACCCTCGTAAATCTTGACCGCCACTAGAGATAAGCGCCTCTCTTCGCACTCCCAGTGGGTTGATACCAAAAAGGAAGGCATTGGTACCATCGTTAAAGGTGTCGAACAACAGACTAATATTATCGCTGCTGCCCGCCCGAAAGTCGCGTTGCAGCGACGAGATAACCCAATCGTCTCCCACCGACTTTACCGTAATACCAATGTATAAAGTGGTATTGTTATAGATCATTTTAATATCGGTCGGCTGTTCTGCAAGGATAGAATCGGAGGGGAAATACTGTTGAAAGTCCTTGGCACTATCAGCAGTTTCCCAAACGGCTTCATCCAAAATACCATCTACTTTTAAAACATCCGTAACGTATTTTACCTGAAAAGACTTGGTTTGGCTAAAAGCGGAAATAGAAACTAGCAGCAAAAGAATGCTGAACGTTTTGGTCATTGGTTTGGAATTAGCTGATAGCAAATTTACCGCTTTTAAGCGTTAAGGAAATCCCAAAATTGAGTGCGCTTTTTAAAGTAGGCAATCTTCAGTGGCAGTAGGCAGAAAGGTTCGTTCAGGGTTCAAGGTTCGAAGTTCAATGTTCAAGGTCTTGGATGGGGTTGTGTTTGTATTTGTGTTTGCCGAGTAGGCGGTCGGCAGTGGCAGTAGGCAGGAAGGTTTGTTTTAGGGTTCAAGGTTCAAAGTTCAAGGTTCAAGGTGTTAGATGGTGTTTAGGTTGTATTTGCCAAGTTAGCAGTTGGCGGTGGCAGTTGGCAGAAAGGTTCGTTCAGGGTTCAATGTTAATGGTTCAAGGTTGAAGGTGTCAGATGGTGTTGTGTTTGAGTTTGAATTTGATGTTTGAATTTGTATTTGCCAAGTGGGCAGTAGGCAGGAAGGTTTGTTTAAGGTTCAAGGTTGAAGGTGTCAGATGATGTTGTGTTTGAGTTTGAATTTGATGTTTGAATTTGTATTTGTGCTTGAACCTGACACCTGAACTTATCAAGTCGTGTCGTTCTTCTTTTTTGGAGCGCGTTTGGCCTCTTTTAACGATTTCATGAGAAGGTATTCGATTTGGCCATTGGTACTACGGAACTCATCGGCCGCCCATTTCTCGATCGCCTTGAGCATGTCTTCGTTCAACCGCAATGCAAATGCCTTTTTCTTGGCCATATTCAAGATTTAATAAATTCCGTAATTACATCGACCAAGATAGTGGATAGCGGAAACTTTTCATCGGTATAGGCGGCTACATTCTCGGTTTCTGAATGTACTTCCTTCAATACGTGGTTCATTCTTGGAATGATTTTTAGGGTAGAACCGGGCAGGGCTTTATGTAGGTTTTCTGCATTACCAACCCCTATCTGTAGGTCGGCATCTCCGTTTAAGATAAGGGTGGGTACAGATACTTTGGCTATTTCTTCCCGTGGATCAAGCATCATCCAATGTTTTAGGAATTTTTGATTCTTTGGGGCAAATAGACCTAATAAAAAAGGGTTGACGGTTTCAATGGTATCGGTTTCCCGTAACTCATCAAAATATTGTTGGGCCACGACGCCCATTTCCTTTTGCTGTTTGCTTAACTGGTCTACAATCGTACGGTCGATGGGCTCTCCGGATCCAGCGAGCGAAACGTATTTGGAAATGCTTTCGTCCACGGCCAACATAGCGACCAATGATCCTTGGCTGTGCCCGATTAGGACAATTTCGGAAAACCGTGTATCCTCCTTAAAATAATCGATGGCCCGTTGAACATCTTCCACAAAGTCGTTCAAGGTGATGTTGGCAGATAGTTTATCTAAATTGCCCTTGGTAGCGGTGCGTTTGTCGTATCGATAGAAAGCGATACCCCTTCGCACCAAACTATCGCTAAGGGTCTTGATATAGTTGGCGTTGATGGCGAGTCCGGCTTGGTTCCCGTCCCTATCGATATTTCCAGAGCCATGTACAAAGATGATCAAGGGGAGCTTCTTGCCATCGGGAACGAAGGTCAAGGTACCGGGAAGTACTATTTCCCCATGATGTAGCGCAAGGTTTTCAACGAGTGGTTCCTGACCGTACAATCGGGAAAGCAGGCAACATAGCAGCAGTACTACAATCTTTAGCATGGTTAGTTTTTAGCGCGTTCCAGAATTACTTTTACCGCGGTACTATGCGACGGAATGTAGGCACTTTTTACAATCCATCCCTGTCGCGCATAGTCGTTCAGCTGTTTTTCAAATTCGGCATCGCTGTCTCCGAATAGCTTTGATTTCTGTTTGATGATTTTATACTCTTTCATGGTTTTTGATATATATGAATAACAGTTTGGGCCTCCATTTGCTTTTGGGTGCCGATTAAAAGTTTCTTGCCATTTTTCAACAGTAATTGAATCCCTTTATTTCCTTTCACGTTGTAGGCTTTGCCTTTTCCAAAGGAAATACGGTATCCCCATCCGCCATATTCCAAAATGGGGCTGTAGGTACGGACGTTTATTTCGGCGATTTCCTCCCATTTGATCAACCGTTTTGAGCTATGAAATGGCGAAAAGCGATAGTGTACTCCCTGTTCGTCAATTTGGGTTTCTAGACGTAATGCGTATACAAACACCATGCTCAACGGTATAAAGAGCAGTGCGACCACCTGACCGAAGCCTTCCGCCGAGGCCGTCCATTTACCGATAACGAACCATTGGTAACAGGCATACAGCAAAGAGCCTACTATAACTAAGTTGATGAGTTGTAGCCACCAATGGTCAAATCGTTGTATTTCGTTAAAGACCCGCATATTTTCTAGTGGTTTAGAGTTCCGGTATTTACTATGGGAGCAGCATCCTTATCAGAGCAAAGTACGACCATAAGGTTGCTGACCATTGCCGCTTTTCGTTCCTCGTCGAGCGCTACCACTTCATTCTTGTTCAATTCTTCCAAGGCCATTTCAACCATGCTCACGGCCCCTTCTACAATTTTATGACGGGCCGCCACGATGGCGGTTGCCTGTTGCCTTTTCAACATAGCATTGGCGATTTCCTGTGCATAGGCCAAATAACCGATACGTGCTTCCAATACCTCGATACCGGCCATTCCCAGCCGTTCCTGAATCTCCTTTTCCAAGGCTTCGCTTACCTCATTTACACTAGAGCGAAGCGTAATATCCTCGTCCAGGCCTTCATCGGCAAAGTTGTCATAAGGGTACATGCTCGCTAATTTACGTACGGCCGCATCGGTCTGTACACGTACAAAGTTTTGATAATCATCTACATCAAATGCCGCTTTATAAGTGTCGGTGACCCGCCATACCAGAATAGTACTGATCATGACCGGGTTTCCCAGCTTGTCGTTCACCTTTAAACGTTCACTATCAAAGTTACTGGCACGGAGGGAAATTTTCTTTTTACTGAAGAGCGGGTTTACCCAGAAGAGGCCATTTTTCTTAATAGTGCCCACATACTTTCCGAATAACAACAATACTCGGGAGCTGTTCGGATTTACCAGCACAAACCCCGGAATCATTACGATTCCGATAAAAATAAGCAGGGCAGGCAGTAGATGCTGAAGTCGGATCAGCAATACCGTGCCGCCGATGATCGCCGCCAAAGCCACGGCAAGCATCAAGTAGCCGCTCAACGGTTGAATGGTTTTTTCGTTTGTCATATTTATTTTAGTTTATGTGATATTAAAATGATATCATAAAGATATAAAAATAAATTAATTGGACAAATTTTTTGGCGATGGGCATCGCTTTTGTATTTTCTGACTTTGGTGGCAATACAAATACAAATACAAATACAAATACAAACACAAATACAAACACAAACTCAAACGTCAAATACAAACACAAACACAAACGTCAAATACAAACACAAACTCAAACGTCAAATTCAAATACAACAAGAACAATGGGAGTACTATGGGACGGCGGAAAATGGGGTCAAATATACTTGAAACACGTAGTGAACCTTGAACCTAAAACCCTGAACCTTGAGCCCAAAACAACCCTTTCTGCCTGCTGCTACCGCCAACTGCTAACTTGGCAGATACAACCTAAACACCATCTAACACCTTGAACCCTGAACCTTGAACATTAAGCCTTGGACCCTGAACGAACCTTCCTGCCAACTGCCACTGCCAACTGTCCACTGCCACCTGATTACTGCTTACTTCCTAGAGCGAAATCGCTTGCTTTTCTTTTTGTTGGGATTTTTGAATAGTCTTTTGAAAAAACCATCACGTTTTACGGGCGGGCAATTCAGTTGCTCCCGCACCAAACTGGAAGGGTATTTGAACCTAGCCTTGGTAATCGCATTAAATTGTTTGTCTTTGTTGAGTTCCTTGTACCAAAGGGCAAAGAGTGGCAAGGCGGCATTGGCCCCTTGCCCGAGACGGGTACTTTTGAAACCGATTTCATGATTGTCGAGTCCCACCCAGGTGACATGTACCAAGGTAGGGGTAAGGGCTACGAACCAGGCATCCTTGTTGTTCTGGGTGGTGCCTGTCTTGCCCGCGATATCGTTTTTTAGACCATAGG
Source organism: uncultured Flavobacteriaceae bacterium (assembly GCA_947493175.1). GTDB lineage: Bacteria > Bacteroidota > Bacteroidia > Flavobacteriales > Flavobacteriaceae > Pelagihabitans. Next base: position 71,377 of record CANLQD010000015.1, read on the forward strand.
TCGTACGAATACGCTTGGCCGTACCGTCATTGATGGTCGATTTCATCATCTCGACCATTATTTGGCCTGTTTGTTGTGAAAATGCCGGCTTTTTAGCTCTTTTTGGCTCAAAACGAGCCAAAAGCGAGTCTTTTTGGTCCGTAATGGTTTCGATGAGGTAGGGAAACACGGCACGACCATCGTTCACATAGCTGGCATAGGTGCCTGCCAATTCATTCACGTAAATTTCTCCGGTACCCAGTGCCAAGGAAGGTTGCTCGGGCAACTTTGAAAACACACCCATATTTTTGGCCTGGACCAATACATTTTCGATACCGGTGGCTTCCAGTACTTTTACGGCAACGGTGTTGACCGAATTGCTCAGGGCCTCTTCCATGGAATAATTAAGATAGGTCTCATCCTTATCGCCTGAATTGCTAGGAGACCAACCTTTCAAGTTTTTGTAGGCCACCTCACTGGCCGAAAAATAGGCACAAGGAGGGATGCCAAGTTCCAAGGCCGCCGTATAGACAATGGGCTTAAAGGTAGAGCCCACTTGTCGCTTGCTTTGGGCCACATGATCGAACTTGAAATTTTTAAAATCGACCCCGCCGATCCAAGTCTTCACGGCCCCGGTTCCGGCATCGATGGCTAGGGAGCCCGTGTTTAGGAATTTCATGTAGTGTTGAATACTGTCTAGCGAACTCGCTTGTAGTTGTTTTTCACCGGACCAATCGGCCAGGGTCATCGAACGTTTTTTAGAAAGTGAATCCAAAGCCTGCTGGTGAGAGAGTCCGTTCGCGACCAGTTTTTTATAGTGGGGAGAGGCGCGCACCGCCTTGCCGATGATGCTTTTGTTTTTAAGCCAGGGGGCGTTTGTTCCGTAGCTTTTTTCAAAACTTTTTTGGAGTGCCGCCATGTGGGTCTTCATTGTTTTTTCGGCCAAAACCTGCATTTTATGGTCCAGGGTGGTATAGATTTTTAGTCCACCTGTATAGATGTTGTACTCATTGCCTTTTTCCTTTTCCGATTGGCTCCACTTTAAGAGTTGTTTTCGTACCTCTTCCCGGAAGTAAGGGGCAAGCCCGGCATCGTAATCGAACTTTCGGTACCGCAACTTCAGGGGAAGTTGGCTAAGGCTATCTTTTAGGTGCTCGGTTAGGAATTCGTTCTTTACCATTGATTGCAACACCAAATTTCGCCGTTTTAAACTATTTTCAGGAAATACCCGCGGATTATATCCATAGGTAGCCTTCAACATACCGACCAATACGGCTGCTTCCTCTAACTTTAGTTCGTTTGTACGTTTGTTGAAGAATTTTAGAGCGGCACTTTCGATACCATAGGTATTGTCACCGAACGACACCGTGTTCAGATATTGGGTAAGCAACTCTTGCTTGGAATATAGTTTTTCCAAGCGTGAGGCGATAATCATCTCCTTGATTTTGTTAACTGTAATGGGTGCTTTTTTCCGTTCCTTTCTAGGATATAGGTTTTTGGCCAATTGTTGGGTCAAGGTGCTACCACCCCCGGCAGACTGGTCTTGCATCAGAATGGTTTTAACGGCTACTCGAAATAAACTGGGGTAGTCTACCCCTGCATGTTTGTAGAAACGTTCGTCCTCAATGGCGATCAAGGCATCTAACAACTGCTGGGGAATCCTTTCATAGGCAATAGGTTGGCGGTCAAAGAGATAATACTTACCAATAAGAACGCTATCGGCAGTGTAGACTTCCGATGCCCTTTGGTACTCAAAATCAGACAGGGCTTCCTTGGAGGGTAGTTTGCCCCATGCCCCGAAATAGATACTCAAAAAAAACAGTATTCCACCCAAAAACAATACCGAAACCGCTAGCAGTCCGTACCGCAGATAGGGCGATTTAATACGGTTTAAAAGTAGGCGTATCCGGTTCATTGGTGCAATATCCATTTAAAAAATAGAATGGTACAAGTTTTTTAACCATTCCTTAATAGGAGTTTCTCTATTTTTGGGCAAAACTTGTAAAGGCCTATGAAAAAGGTATTGCTTTTAATTTTTATAATCGTATTTCAAAGTGCTTGGTCCAATACTCCTATTTGGTCAAAGACCGGCCATCGGGTCGTTGGGGAGATTGCCCAACAACATCTGACACGTAAAGCTAGAAAGGCAATCGCAAAGCTCCTGGAAGGGCAGAGCTTGGCAGCAGTGTCGAATTTTGCCGATGAGATCAAGGCCGATAGCACCAACCGAAGGTTTAGCCCATGGCATTACGTAAATTTTTCAGCGGATAAAAAATACGGGGAAGAGCCACCGAGCGCATACGGCGATCTAATGACCGGTATCGAAAAATGTATGGCCGTTGTGAAAGATGAAAACAGCTCGAAGGAAGACAAGGCCTTCTATCTTAAAATGTTGGTCCACCTGATCGGGGATTTACACCAACCCATGCATGTTGGGCGTTTGGAAGACAAAGGTGGAAACGATATTCAACTGCAATGGTTTGGAAGGGGAAGCAATCTACATCGGGTGTGGGACTCCAACATGATCAACGATTATGGGATGAGTTATACCGAATTGGCCACATCGCTTCCCAAATGGACCAAAAATCAAAAGAAGGCGATACTACAAGGAACCATCTATGATTGGGTAGAGGAGTCGCAGGATATCGCCAATGAACTGTACGAATCGGTGGAGGTAGGGGAAAAGCTCGCCTACCGATATGCCTTTGTCTGGTGGGATACCGTTGAAACCCAATTGCAAAAAGGCGGACTGCGTTTGGCCAAGGTATTAAACGAGCTGTTCTAGGCAACGAAGTTTTAATAAGGGCTACCACTTAGGGAAAATTGCCTACCAGTCCCTATCCAAAGAATCAAAGTTAAGCATTGGGAGGGAAGCCCAAATCTGTGCGCTCTCTTTCTGCCGAATACGAACATTTTCTGTTGTACGTTATTGAAAAACAAAGATGGCATGAACTTTGACTTATACAAAACGAAGTTCGGTGCAGGGATGTTATGACGGCTTACCACCCGAGTAAGGACAGTGCTTGGCTTTTGGAAATAGGTATAAAAAAATCGGCTTATAGAGCCGATTTTTTTGTTATACCGAATACTGGGATGGTCAAATTGGTGGTGTTGGGGCGAATAATCCCAACAAAAACGATTCTTTATTTTCCCGAATCGTTTTTGACCGTTAAGCTTAAAAACCAATTCCAAAGTTGATACTTACATGGCTATTCCTAAAATTGACATCCTGGCCTTCGCCCGTAACATCACCGTTTCTACTTGAAAACTCGTAATCCAAATCAACATTGAACGCTATTTTATCGCTCAAGGGGAAGGAATAGCCGATACCGCCAAGAACGGTGGTGCCTACTGCGAACTGATGCTCAAATCGGTTCTCATCCAAGAATCGGGTTTTTTCGGTCATTTGTCCAATACCTATACTGGTCTTAAGAAAAAGGCCCTTGTTAAACTGTTTTGAAAAATGATACTTTCCTCCGAGACCTACATGATAATAGTTAAAAAAGTATTCTTCACTATCGTTCGGCCCTCCTACGTTCGGACTGGCGATAAAGCCTTTGACACCTGCCCCCAATCCGAAGCCTTTCCATTTTTTTGGAGCGTAATAGAAGAAAGAGGCTAAGGTAAAACCATCATTTCTCCCAAAACCACGGTCATCATTTATGGTTTCTTTCTCACTTAGGCGGCCACTGAAAAAAGTATTTCCGTAACCGATACTTATGTTCGCATAGACGGGTAGCTTTTCGGTTTCATCCTGGGCGTTCAAAGAACTGGCGATAGACGTAAAGATCAATAAGGCAACTAGTTGTTTTTTCATAATGTACTTTTTTGTTTGGTACAAAACTAACTAGCGTCATTTCCTTGAACATTGATCAGGGTTAAGAACGTACCCGTTCTTAGGTATTTGGTTTATACAATCTTTTTCGGATACGGCTGAGCCCTTCCGGAGTAATTCCCAGATAAGAGGCAATCATGTACTGCGGTATGTTCTGAATAACCTTAGGCCGGTTTTTGATGAGGTCCAGATACCGTTCCTCAGCGGTCTCAAGAAGAAACGATTCGTACTTTGTCGATACAATTAAAAACAGGTACTCGGCAACTTTGCGACCTAATTTTTGAAAGTTGATCGATTGCTGGTAAAGGTTGAACAAGTCGGTACTTTTGATCAAAAATACGGTTGCGTCCTCAAGTGCTTGGATCCAAGCACTCGATTTTTTCATTCGTTATATAACTTTGGTAGTTTGCCATGAAGTTATTCTGGAAGAAGAATTGGCGGGTGTGCTGTTGGCCATCGATTAGGTAATAATATTGAAATAGTCCTTTGGCGATAAAGCCGACATAGAGACAGGACTCCCCTTCTTTGACAAAGTATTCTCCCTTTTTATATTCTCTTGTTGTGATGATGGCTTCAAGTTGTTGCCATTCCATATCATCCAGTACAACGAATCGATCAAAGGCTTTTCGTAAGGGGCTTGGCATGTTACTTCATTTTTTTAGGATGTCATGATACTTTTTAAGAACTATGAAGGGGCTTTAAAAGAACATTGAAATATAGCCAAATTGCCGGTAGAGATACGCAATAAGGACTATCATTTTTAAAGTCAAAACAGATTCTGTTCATCTATACGATCACCCGAAATGTTAAATTGATGCGTTCCCCGATGGGTTTGGCCGTTTTGGGAATTTGATGGAGCCAACGGTGTTGTGTCTCCCCTTGCATTAATAACAGACTCCCATGTTCTAGTAGTATTTTGTGTTTTAAGAGCTTGTTCTCTTTGTGTTTCAGGTGGAAAAACCGTTCTTGACCCAAGGTGATGGAGGCAATGACAGGATTTTTGCCCAGTTCTTTCTCATCGTCGGCATGCCAGCCATTGCTATCTTTCCCATCGCGGTACAAGTTCAATAAACAAGTAGTAAAGTCTACCAAAGCAATGGTTTCTATTTGATGTTTGATCGTTAGCAAGGTTTCAGAAAACACATGTGGTTGCATGGTAATATTCGAATACGAATACGATTTCCCATTGTTCCCGTACAAAGCGGTTAACCGTGGTTGTGCATATACTTTTCCAAAAACCTTGATATCATCTTGCTGCCAGGGTACCGTCTCTTTGAACGTTTTAAAATAGGCATTTGCTTCTTCGGAGGGTAGGAAGTTGGGAAAATAGCGAACATCGCTATCGGGCAAATTTAAAGTGATTTCCTCCGAAAAGAGTGAAGCCATTAGCTTAAAACGGTTTTTAGTTGGTTGCGATATTCCGACGGATTCTGGCCCGTAAACGCCTTGAACGATTTATTGAAATGGGAAAAGTTATTGAATCCGCTTTCAAAACAGACCTCTGTGATGCTCAATGGCTGTTCGGCCAAGAGTTTAGAGGCATGTACCAACCGATACTCGTTCACGAACTGTACAAAGGTTTTATTGGTGATCTTTTTAAAATAGCGACAAAAGGAGGGAATCGTCATGCTGACTTTATCCGCAATAATCTCTAACGGTATCTCTTCCTTGAAATTCGTTTTTACGTAATTGAATACGGTATTGATCCGTTCGTTGTCTTTTACTTCTGCCGAAATGGAATAGCCTTCCGCATTCAAGACTTTATACTCTTTGCTATTGCCCAGTTCGTTTAAAATGTTCAGGATGGATAGCAAGCGTTGAAAATCGGTCTGGTATTCCAACAACTCCATCTTTTCACCGATTTTTTGTTTCACCCTCCCTTGAAAAGCAATTCCCGATTTGCTCATTTCGAGCAGGCTTTGAATTCTTTTCATTTCGGGAATGTTAAAAAAATCATGACCCAAGGAATCCATATTCATTTGTACCACGGTTTCGCTCTTATTACCGGTAAGCTTGTCGGTAAAACCACAATGAGGTAGGTTACTTCCTATAAGGATCAAATCGCCATCGGTGTAATAAGATACATGACTTCCGATTTGGCGTTTGCCCGAACCACCATTCACGTATACCAGTTCAATTTCAGGATGGTAATGCCAACGGTTATTAACGTTCAAACGGTCTCTGTTGAACTTTTGATAGGTAAAAGAATGCCCAAAATCAGGGGCAATTGCTTCAAAAGCCGGCTTGTGTTGGATCATCTTGCTCATTCCTTTTTTATATAAAATTAGAAAAGCCAATTTGGGTACGACACTGCAAAATTAACCCAAATCTATGTAATATTAACCCTTAACTAAAATTTAACCGTTTACAAGGGTAAGATTGAACAGAAATAGGGAAAATATGTGGTAGCAAGCGCGGTGGTTCGTTGGTAGATTTGTCTTGTAATTAATTGTTAACCGGCCCTGATGAAATGGGCCTTAAAAAAGAAAGTCATGAAAAAAGCAATGAAAGTAACCCTAATGATTGCCCTCATGTTCGTTACCACCTTGAGTATGGCGAAAGATTTAAAGGTGATTGCCAATAGTAATGAGAAAAGTTTGGTATTCGAAATGGAACCCTACGCACAAGCCACCTATATACGTGTGGTGGACGGGGAAGAGCGCATTATTTATTCTGAAAGGATGGTCTCTGGTGATGTCTTGATCAAAAAAATAAATCTGTCAAAGCTTCCTGTAGGGGTCTATACCGTAGAGGTTGAAGATGCTTTAAAGCGGGTAAACTATACCCTTTTGTTGGAAGCATCGAAAGTGACCATTACTGACCGTAAAGAAGATAACAAACCGGTATTTCGCAAAGAAGGAGATCGCATTTTCATTAACCTTCTAAATCTTGACTTGCATACTGTGGAGATTACGGTTTATGACAGCACGGGAAGAAAGTTGTTTTCCGAGAGCAGCGAGGGAGCACAAATTGTTCAGAAGGCATTCAACTTTGAAAATGCCTATAGCGATAGTTATACCGTCATGGTACGTGATATGGAAAGTGCCTACTACGAAGAGATCATAGTGAAGTAATAGTTAATTTGAGTTGATTTGAACCCCTGGATGCCTTAAAGCTTCAGGGGTTTTTTGATATTCGATTTTTAAGGATGCCGAAGAACGGGTTCTATTTTATCCATTCAAATACAGATAAGCCCAAAACATCAGTGCGAACTGCAGCGGTATTCTCGCGAGCAATGCCCATTTGGGCAACCCCATAGAGGCCCTTTTGTCGTAAAGCATGTGAAAGTGAACGGGCAAAAAGAAAGTGAGCATCGCAATGATAGCAATAATGGAGGCGTCTTTTGTGGGGGCAAAGCAAAGTCCTACCCCTAATAGAATCTCCGCAAAACCGCTAAAGTTCACCAAAAACTGATGTCCCGGTAAATACCCTGGTAAAATTCGCATATACATTCCGGGACGCACAAAATGCATGATTCCTGCCCCCACATAGGTTGCGGCCATCAAATACAGGTGCCAAGGGGAATCGGTCTCCATTTAGTTGCTGCTACTAATCCAAGCATTCATATTTTCCTCTAACAAGGCCAAGGGTACCGAACCATTTTCAAGTACCTTGTTATGAAATTCCTTAATATCGAATTTTTCACCCATTTCGCGTTCTGCTTTGGCTCGTAGTTCCCTGATTTTTAATTGCCCTATTTTGTAAGATAGCGCCTGTCCGGGATTGGCCATATAGCGTTCTATTTCAGAGGTGATACTAGCTTCGGATTCCGCCTCATTTTCCAAGGAATATTGAATGGCCTCTTCACGGGTCCACCCTTTTGAATGCAATCCTGTATCGACGACCAAACGAATGGCTCTGTGCATCTCGGCGCCCAACATTCCAAAATATTGATAGGGATCTTCATAGAGTCCCAATTCTTCTCCCAACGACTCGGTGTAGAGGGCCCAACCTTCCCCGTAGGCACTATACCATAACGTTTTTCGGAATTTGGGTAAATCCTCGTTTTCTTGTGCTAAGGAAATTTGAAAGTGATGGCCGGGAATGGCCTCGTGTAAAAATAGGTCTTCGTCTGAATACACATTGTATTTGGTAACATCGGGGATGGGTACATAAAAAATTCCGGGTCTGGATCCGTCGACCGATCCAGGGTTGTACTCTGCACTGGCAGAGGCTTCCCGAAAAGCTTCGGTACGGCGTACCTCAAAGGGTGTTTTCGGTTGTTTGTCGAAGAGTTGGTTAATTTGCGGCTTCATCTTTTCGTGAATAGCATTGAAATTATCAATGACCTGTTGTGGGTCGGTAAAGGGCATCAATTCCTTTTTGTTACGCACATGGTCGAAAAAGGCTTTCAAATCACCCTTAAATCCGACTTGCTCCTTTACTTTTTCCATTTCTGATGAAATACGGGCCACTTCGCTCAAACCAAGCTGATGTATTTCATCGGCCGTCATGTTGGTGGTAGTATACAGTTTGATCTGATGGGCATAATACGCATCGCCATTCGGAATCCCCTGAATACCGCTGCTTTCGCGACCGGCGTTCATATAATCATTCGCCATGAAATCGCGTAGCTCCTTATAGGCCGGTACAATAGTTTCCATAATCATTTTACCATAAGCCTCGGTCAACCTGGTTTTATCGGTATCTGAAAAATCGGCCGGAAGGTTTTTGATGGGGCCATAAAACAAATGCTCTTCGAGCGGGGCATCTGCCACACTGGTCAATTGGGGAATGACTTTGGTAATGAGTGATTTGGGGAGTACATCTTCTGCTTCGATGCCTTCTAACATTCTTGCTTTGGCGGAGCGCAACCATGCGCCATAATCTTCCAAGCGTTTTAGCCAATTATCGTAATCCTCTACTGTTTTAAAGGGCTGTGCACTGGAGCCGCCCGCCAATTGCCCGATCATCAGGTTCATAGACCACATTTGATCGATGGGGGTGTATTCCTTGAAAGCGAGCCCCTCTAGGTTGGTATCGCACTCCCAGTTCAAAATTGCTTTGCTCAAACGCTCATTTTCGGTCAATGTGGAATCGGGATAGTTCGAAAGTTTGGATTGGTACTTGGTATAGAAATCGGTAACCCGCTTTTCGAAATCATCGGTGAGGAAATTGGGCAAGGTATCATTGTATCGCTTATCGCCTTGAAAAGTGGCACTGAGCGGATTCAGTTGTAGGCTCTCTTCATGATATGCCTCTAAAACCGTTGCAAGGGAAGGTACTGTATTGTCCGATGTTTTTGGCTCTTCTTTACAGGCTAGAAGCACTATAATGATACAAATAATAGGAATGATTTTTTTCATGGTATTCGTTTTTTGGTGATGCCGTACAGTAAATTAATCAAAATTACGACAACGGCGAAATTGACTTTTTTCTAAGGTAGGGTCTCTCGACTTCATTCCTTATCTCAGAAATTTCTTGAATCGGTCTTTTTTATATTGCGGAACCGAGGGATTGTCCAAGGCCAATTGAATCAGCTCGGGACTTTTATTTTTTGCATATAGCAATTCAAAAAACTGTTTTACGCTAAAAGTATTTTCCGATTGTGCTACCAATCGCATTTCCTCACCGGCCTTCACTGTTCCTTCTTCCAATACGCGCACATAAGTGCCAGAATACCCATGTTCAATAAATTGACGCAGAATCTGTTGGTCGCTGAAGCGTACTCCTAGCTTGTAACAAGGTTCTCGTGGCTGGGAGACCTGCACCAATGCGGTTCCGATTTTATAGATATCCCCGATTCTCATGGTAGCTTCGTCCATACCTTCTACGGTTAAATTTTCACCGAACATGCCCCAGTCCCATTGCAGTGCTGGATACTGTCCATGCCAATACGGGTATTGTTCTTTTGAGAAAAGATAACAAGCCTTGTTGATGCCTCCGTGGTGCTTGCGGTCGATAATGGTATCTTTTGAAACCTCCGATAGGGCCAAATGCAAAGGTTCGTCAACGGGGTACTTGAAAATTCCGGTTTGTTCTTCGGCCCCGTTCCATTGAAAGGTAGTCGGGCTGCCAATATTTGTTGAGGTGATTTTCATACGATAAAGATAGAAAATCGAATTCGCTTCATGCATATGACATCATGAATACTGTGGGTAAGGAGTTTGCTGCACTTGCGAATGAAGAAGGGGGAACAAAATGGTGGTCACTCTACTCAAAAGTCCGTATTTTTATACTCTTTGTAGTAGCAATTTCCCTTGGAGAATATTAAAAACAAAATACGTTCTTATGTGGCCATCAATGATGCCGATCTGGACTATTCCCTTCAGTTTTACAAAAGACTCCACATTGAAAAAGGAGAATTTTTGATTCGGCCCCAACAAAAGGTCGGTCATTTTTACTTTATGCAACAGGGCTGTATGTGTTATTATACCAAAGATGACTCGGGGATGAAGGTGATGGAATTTTTTACTGAAGGTCAGTTTTTTACCGATCTCTATGCCTACATCTCAGCCATTCCGTCGGGAAGCTATCTGGAAGCAACGGAAGACTGTATGGTCTACAGCATCTCGAAAGAAGATGCCTTAAAATCGTTCGATCACTCCCACGACATGGAGCGCTTCGGCCGCCTGTCTATGCAAGATGGGTTCATGCGCTTGTTTAGGAGAAACAATCACCTTAAGAATTTGTCGAACCAGGAGCGGTACCTGCGTTTGCTCCAAAAACGGCCCGATTTGTTTCAACGCGTGCCCCAATATCTGATTGCTTCTTATCTAGGGTTAACCCCGGTCGGACTCTCCAAGATTCGAAAAAGACTGGTCGCCTCTTGAGATGGTGTATGGTAATAAATATTAAGTAGTACGTATGTAGTAAATAGTATTCGGGTGTAGGCCAGCGTTACTTCCCATACATACCGGAACATAATACCCTCGTCCAGTATCGGTATCGGTCATTTATGATATACCATCCGGCACCCGACATTCATCAGCTGTCATCGGTCTCCTGTCGTACCTCTATTTTTTTCTCATTTCATAAAACGGGCTTTTTCAAGGATTCTCTATTTATTAAACCAGTTTAACAGGAATTTCTCAAATAATCCACTAATTTCAAGGACGATTTTTAAAATTCATTGTTATGGCACAGGAGTATTTAGATATAGACACGTTGAAGTATATAATGTACGATGTACATGGTTTAGAGGAACTATTGACTTATGAGCGTTTTCAAGATCACGATCTGGAATCTTTGGGGCTCTTTGTCGATTCGGTCAAGGAATTCTCGGATCGGGAGTTGTTTCCCTATTTTAAGGAGATGGATGAAAATCCTGCTTACCATAAAGACGGTACAGTCATCGTACACAAGCAGGTCGATGTAATGATGAAAAAAGGAGGGGAAATGGGTTTGATAGCCGCTCCCTTTGATTATGAGCACGGAGGCCTTCAATTGCCAGCTATGGCCTACACCGCCGCTGCCTATATTTTGGACGCTGCCAACAATCATTTACCAGGTTATGCAGGTCTCACGCTGGGCGCTGCCGAGTTGATCGCCCATTTTGCGAATGAAGCACTCAATGCTACTTATGTGCCCAAGATGCTGTCGGGCGAATGGGGAGGAACCATGTGTTTGACCGAGCCCCAGGCGGGTAGCTCGCTGTCCGATATCACGACCAAGGCCACTCCGACAGATGAGGGTTATTACCATATAAACGGACAGAAAATATTCATCTCAGGCGGTGATACCCAATATGCAGAAAATATTGTACACTTGGTACTGGCTCGGATAGCGGGCGCTCCATCGGGTACCAAAGGAATTTCTCTGTTTGTAGTGCCTAAGCATCGGCCAGAAGGGGAAGGAAATTTGAGCTACAATGATGTAACAACGGTAGCCGATTTTCAGAAAATGGGACAACGCGGCTATTGCACAACACATCTAGGTTTTGGAGATAAGGATGATTGCCGCGGATGGCTGGTCGGAGAACCCCACCAAGGACTCAAATATATGTTTCTGATGATGAATGGTGCCCGTATCGCCGTGGGGAGGGGCGCTGCGGCCATTGCCATGGCAGCCTACCAAGCTTCCTTGGAATATGCGAACGAGCGACCGCAGGGAAGAAAGTTGACCAGCACCGGAAAAAAGAATCCCGATGAGCATCAGTCCCTGATCATTGAGCATCCCGACGTGCGACGCATGCTACTACTCCAAAAAGCGATTGCGGAGGCTTCCCTAAGTTTGGTGCTATTGGCATCTCGTTATCAGGATATCAAACAAGCAACGAAAGATGAGGCCGAAAGAAATAAATATCATTTGTTGCTAGAGATGATCATTCCGATCGTAAAGACCTATCCTTCGGAGGCGGGAGCGGTGGCCGTGAATAATGGACTTCAGGTATTAGGAGGTTACGGTTTTTGTTCTGACTTCATTTTACAACAATACCATCGTGATATTCGAATTTCCGCTATTTATGAAGGAACTACGGGCATTCAATCCCAAGACCTTTTGGGCAGAAAAATTACGATGGAAAATGGGAAGGCCCTAGAGCTGTTGGCCGCTGAAATCATGGAGACGATTACCGAAGCAGCCACCTACGATGATTTAAAGCCATACGCAGGAAAACTGGGTGCCAAACTGCAACTGAGTAAGGAGGTATTGGGCTTTTTAACGCCTTTTGCGCAGAAAGGTGATTATGAGCGGTACCTGGCCGATGCCAACCTATTTATGGAGTTTCTTAGTATCGTTGTTGTCAGTTGGTTATGGCTTGATATGGCCACCAAATCGAAACAGCGTTTGTTAAAAGGAGATACCAACTATTCGGAAGAATTTTACGAAAGTAAGATCCATACGATGAAATTCTATTTCCGGTATGAACTTCCTAAGACCACGGCACTGGCCGAATCCCTAATGGATCCGGAAGCACTCACGGTCAAGACCGATAAAAAAGTGTTTGTTTAAAAGAGAATAGATTATAGAAAAAAGTGGGGAAAGAGGTTGGTTTGAATCAAAACAATTTTTTCCTTGAACCTTGAACCTTGAACCTTGAACCTTGAACCTTGAACCTTGAACCTTGAACCTTGAACCTTGAACCTTGAA
>CANLQD010000016.1 GCA_947493175.1 uncultured Flavobacteriaceae bacterium
TTTGGAACAAAAAAGAAAAAGCAAAGCAATAAGCTTTAGCTTCGTGCGCAGACGGAAACGAAAAGTTTCCTTGCCTCTGCACTACGCTTAGCCCAACCGTTGTAAAACATTTCAATGAACCTCTTTACTCATTGAAAATAGAGGTTCACTCAATTCCTCTTTCAAAAGAGAATACAACACTTTAGTTTTATATGCCAAAATCAAGTGATGAGAATATTCTCCTTTATTTTATCAATAATTTTTACTTCAACATCTGTTAATGGACAAAACCTTATAGTTTCTATTGACCCAAATATGGACAAATATGAAATTAAAGACGAGTACAATAGATTTGACGATATTGGAAATCCCGAAAGTAATTTTGAGAGTTTGAATCTGGAATTTTTATCACCTTCGCAGTTACAAATCAGCAATAGATATAGTTCAGGATTCACAAGTCATACAATTACTTTCAAATTGACCAAACAAATGGACTTGAAAGAAGTGACTTATAATTATTGGACAGACGTATTGGACTTGGAAAATCTAAGAACCTACAAAGTCAAAAAGGCAGACTTAAAAATAAATCAAAACCCATTTAGAAAAGCGATTGGATTTCGTGGAAACTACGCTCTTGAAATAGAACATTATGTGAATGATACGCTAGTTAAAAACGAAAAGTTCAAAGGGAAATTCAAAACCTTCAAAGGAGTGGACAAAGAATCGAAGGATTATAAGTGGACGGTAGAACAAAACAAAATTTGGTGCGGAATCACTAATGATGATGGAGTTTATTTAAATCCGGATATTCGACCAAAACTTAGGAGCAGTATTAAGGGTTTAGTTATCAAAATAAAGGAATTGTCTGATTTGAAAATTCCTGAATTTAGAGTTTGGGTTGTGATTACCGAAGATGGGAGAATAGAAAAAGAATCAATTAGGTTTTCGAGTGTAATTTATAATGATAAACTTAAAAATTTAATAACAGAAATCTTGTCAGAGGAAATGGAGTTCTATCCTGCTTGTGTGGACGAAAAAGCAGTTAAGTCGCAAATACCTATAAGAATCGCGCTGAAATAAAACGTTTTACAACAATACCTAAACATAATGCGGACTTTAGGGCAAAACCGAAAGGTCTGTGTATATTTATAATGTCGCTAAATCTTATGGATTTAGCTTTGGACAAAAAAAGAAAAAGCAAAACCAAAAGCTTTAGCTACGTCGGCAGACGGAAACGAAAAGCTTCCTTGCCTCCACACTACGCTTAGCCGAACCGTTCTACGCAATTTGACCAAATCAATGAATATTTATTTTGACTTGAACGTTTTCGACCGAATTGAGAAGAAAGAAAATCTCGATGAAGAGGAACGGAATCTTTATACGGAATGGGAAAATTTGATTTTAACTGGTCAAATTATAGTTCCATATTCCAATGCGCATCTTAACGACTTATTTCGGGGATTCCAAAAAAATCCAAAGTACATAGATGGTCATTTAAATAACATTGAACGCTTGACAAAAAATTTATGTATTTGCCAATATTGGGGTAACAAAAATACGGTTTGGCATTTCCGAGAAATTCAAGAATTTTTCAATGAAAAAAGTACCGAGTGGGAATTTGAACCAAATTCTTTTGATGAGCTTTTAGATAACGATTTAGGTATACCAAACCCATTACATATTGCAAAATTAGTTCCTCTACCTAAAGAATGGAAATTAGGTTATCGGCAAGACCCACTATTTGGAATTATGTACCCAAAATCCAAAACAAATAGCAATATGTATGCTCTGATGGAAGATATTTTTAATTTTCAAAGTAGATTAAAATCTGACTACAGCCTTTACAAATCCTTTAAAGCAAATCTTATTAGGAGTTTGAATAGGTTAAAAAGCAATAAAGAAATGCTCAAATTGGTTAGAGAAAACTTTAAGGACTTACCAAAACATTTAGACATCTTTGAAATTTCTGACCTATATGGCCCTAAGTTAAAAACAAGTGAAAATGAAAATTATTCCAAAGTGTTAGAAACATTCTATAAATATGACCTCAAGGGATACAAATCAGATGGGAATTACAACAATATGTTCGACGATTCTTTACATACTTTTTATGCTGCCCATTGCGATTTTTTTGTCACAAATGACGATAGGTGTAAGTACAAAGCAGAAAAAACTTATGAACGCTTAAAAGTAAAAACAATCGTTATAACGGCTAAGGAACTTGAACGGATAAAAACTGCCTAGAACAATGCCTATAAGCAATTTGAAAAAACAAGATAAAATCGAATTTAATTTAGGGCAACCTATTGCAGGTTGGATACCAGTTTCTTTTAAATCGGGCGACTTCATACTCGAATTTACTTCCTCAAAAATACCGGAAAACCCAACGGACAAACTTTGTGAAGCACTAATTCTAATAGTGAACGGGGTGGAATCGGAAATGTGCTGGACAGAAGAACCTATTTGTTATTTTTTCAAGTTTATGTCAGCGGACAACTCCTTCTCGTTCACAATTGACGAGACGGACAGACGTGGACAAAATAGAACGGAAATATTTAGCCAAAATGGTGGATTTGAGGACTTGATAATGCCAATCTATAGAGGATTCAAAAAATGGACTACGTTAGAATATGAACCCTCTAGTTGGAAAAAAATTGAAGAAATAAAATTGAACAAACTAACTCGGTTGATAAAAAAAAGAAAAACTGCGTAGAACAATGCCTATAGCAAATAGGGCAAAAAGTGCAATATTTAAAGGCTTGGGCTTATCTACTAAGTCCGCCAAATCTTTTGGATTTGGCAATTAAAAAAGAAAAAATAATTACAAAACAAAAAGCTCTGGCTCGCAGACCAGACGGAAACGAAAAGTTTCCTTGCCTGCCCTACTTGCCATAGCCTAACCGTTACCCAACATTTTGAAAATCGAGATATTTAAGGAACATATTGAAGTTCAAAAGTCAATTTGCAAAAAATATAATTCGGACTTTATACCAATCGACGGACAACTATTTATTGGCTTAGGAACCGAATTAGAATTTGAGCCTGTAAATGGATTACGACACCCTGTACATGGAACAATGAATGGGTGGTATATTTGGAGCGGGGAATGGTCTAACGCAGACGATTTTTTTAAACCCGTACATGCTCATTGCTTAATCGAAATGTGCCCGGAAATCCTAAAATATTTAAGTCTTGATATTGGGTTTAGATTTCAAATAGACAGAAAAGGTTATGAAGATGTATGGTATGACGAAAAAATAACTCGTCTCGAATAATGGACTTAAAAATAACGTGCGAATGGACTTTTCACTCAAACACAATCGGTACGCAGATGGACTTACCAATCTGACGGAAAAACTTACTCGACCGAGAAAAAACGTTGGGTAACAATACCTAAACGTAATGCGGGCTTTAGGGCAAAACCCAAAGGTCTGCGTATATTAATGAAGTCGCTAAATCTTATGGATTTAGCTTTGTACAAGGAAAACATAAAACTAAACAATAAGCTTTAGCTACGTGCGCAGACGGAAACGAAAAGTTTCCTTACTTCCGCACTACGCTTAGCCGAACCGTTGTAGCTTATTAAGAATGACAAAAATAAATCAAGATATATATAAGTTATTTTTAAAATATGGGAGTGAATGTCTTTGGACTAGTGACTCTCGAGTTTCTCGACCTAAAGGAACATCAATAGAAACAGATAAGATGTTTACTGTATTGGAAGCAGTTGATCACAGATTAGAAATGATAGCAACTGGAAACTATAGTTCGGAAATGGTTGATACCTTCAAAAAAGAAATTGAAGAACTTAATACAAAAATATCAAAAGAGGTTTTTGAGTTAATGAAGAAAACCTACTCATAGAAATTTGGAACATTTAGCCACATATAGCACTTTGAATTTAAAGGATTTTTGTATTAGACTCAAAATCATATTAGATATGCCTGATTTTGTGTTTGACTATGAGAATGAAACTGAATGGGGAGAATCCCAAAAAGTTAATCTGACTATAAATGTTAGCAGACCTTTTGAAATTGGAACACTTCAAGAATGGGATGATACGGTTCCTGATAAATGCAATTTTGGAATTTCCATAACGAAGGAAAATATTGATTTAAATGAGATTAGACGAATTGGACAATTAATTGCTGATGAATTTGGGTCAACAGTTTATTATCATCGGACTTGGATAGAACCAGGAAAGAATATTAAACGAGAAATTGAAATAAAAACAAGCTACAACAATATGTAAAAATGCATTAAAACGCATTTTACATTTAACGTTGTAGAGCATTTAAAAAAAATTCAGAATTGAGTGAAATAATTGATTTTATAGTCAAATTTATACGAATTGACATATTTGTTGGATTCGGATTTTACTCAATAATTTATTTTCTGCTGCTCTTGAATTTAAAGTACAAGACTTTAAGTATAGAATTTGATAAAAGTGCTGTACAACTCATAATTTTTGGTGGAATTGTTTGGTTTGTTCTATGGCTGATTGGGACTCTCATATTCTATTTGGAGTTGGACGGAATAGAAAAATCGGAATATTACGAGCAATTAACTGGGAAATACTCTTATGGTACTTGGATTCAGCCAATTTTCTGGCTAATACTTACGCAACTTTATAGAATAAATTTTATTAAAAGATTCTTATTTTTTCGATTAGCAATCAGTTTACTTTTTGTTCTCACTTTCGAACGTTTTGTTATAATAGTGACCTCATTACACAGAGATTATTTGCCTAGTAATTGGACTTTAAAAACTGACCTAGAATTAAGTACCGAATATTGGATTTTAGGTTTGCTTGCTAAGGTTCTGATATTTATTGCTACGGTAAGTATATTTCATTTTGGAAGAAAAAAAATAAAAACGCTCTACAACAATACTTAAACGTAATGCGAGCTTAAGGGCGAAACCGAAAGGTCTGTGTATATTTATGAAGTCGCTAAATCTTATGGATTTAGCTTTGGAACAAAAAAAGGAAAAGCAAAACAATAAGCTTTAGCTACGTCGGCAGACGGAAACGAAAAGTTTCCTTACTTCCGCACTACGCTTAGCCGAACCGTTGTGTGCAATATGGCAAAATCTATCCCAATTCAATAAATGGACATATTCCTATTTTACATTTTGATTTTATTCGTGATACTTCTGATATTAATCGGAATTGTATATTTAGGATATTGGATTCCTAAAAAAATGGGGAAACGGAAACTTGGAATAATAATTTCAAGATTATTAACGATTGTAGTTGTTCTTTTGATTTTAGCTTTTGTATTTGACGACTATTTATTTTTTAAATCAGACGTAAAAGAACATCTAACCGAACAAGGAATCGAATTGAATGATGATTTCAAAATTTTGCATAATGAGAGCGGCGGAATTAGAGACTATTATCACAAATTTGAAATACAAATTTCAGATTCGGATAAAAAGAAAATAATTGAGCAAATTAAATTAGCGGAAAATTTTACTGACACAGTTTCAAGTTACTTTTATCTGCCTGAAAGCAAAAATAGATATACTGGAAAACCAACGATTGCGAATTACGAAAATCAAAGAGAGTTCAAAACTGAGTATTACAAACCAAACGGACAAGGAATCGCACCAACGTATCGAATTATAAGCATATCCAAAACAGGAAACAAACTAACTTTTGAAGACATTATTGACTAAAAAAATACTGCACACAACAATACCTAAACGTAATGCGGACTTTTAGGCTCAACCGAAAGGCCTGTGTATATTTAAAATGTCGCTAAATCTTATGGATTTAGCTTTGGACAAAAAAAAGAAAAAGCAAAACAATAAGCTTTAGCTACGTCGGCAGACGGAAACGAAAAGTTTCCTTGCCTCCGCACTACGCTTAGCCGAACCGTTACCTTGCATTTAAGCAGAAATGATACAGAAAGTCAAATATTCACTTGTGGACTTACAAAATTGTAATGACGAGGAATTAGTTTCCTTGGTTTATGATAAAGCAACGGAGTTGTATTTAGAGACTTTTGGAGAGACCCTGGAGAAAGCGGATTCGGCAATGGCGGAATTATTAGCAACATGGGTATTGGAATCTGAAGTTCATAATGGTGGATTTGACCAATTTTTCCTGAATAATGGACTTGAATACGGGTACAATGCTGCGAATGGACTTAGCAGAATTGCGGCGAAAAATTATCTTTCTGTCACTGAAAAAGCTATTGAGATATTTAAAAATCAAAGTGAGGAATATCAAAAGAAACGGAATCCCGACTTCAGTCCGCTCGATGACAACTTTTATGACTTGGAGGGACTGGAAAAGCTAAGAATAGATTACATACGGAGTAACTACGAAAAATTTGTTGTGGAATAAAAACGCAAGGTAACAAAGCCTAAACGTAATGCGGACTTTAGGGCTAAACCGAAAGGTCTGTGTATATTTATAAAGTCGCTAAATCTTATAGATTTAGCTTTGGACAAGAAAAAATAAAACTAAACAATAAGCTTTAGCTTCGTGCGCAGACGGAAACGAAAGGTTTCCTTGCCTCCGCACTACGCTTAGCCAAACCGTTGTAAACAATTTTGAAAGAAAATCACGAAATACAAAGACAACATAGATTATCTCAAGTTTACTTGAAAAAATTTGGCTACAACCAAGATGGAGAATGGATGGTTTCCGTTATGAAGTTAGGTTCTGGAAAAACTAAGAATGTAAAAATATCGGAATTTACAGCCGAAGAAAATATTTTTGATTTACCATTTAAGGATTTTGAAATTAGACGGCACTTCGAAACCTTAAGTGGACGGCTGGAAAGCGACTATAATCGTGTGATTAACAACATCGAAAATCAAAAACGCTTAACACCTCGAGACAAGGATTTACTAAATCATTTCGTTCCAAACATCCTTTGTAGGACAAGTCATTTCAGAAATTTTATAAATGAATTGGTTGAAAATATCGAAACCCGAAAAAAGCTATTGAACGAAATAACAATATTTCAAGAAGATCACGGACAGACGGAATTATTATTGGACATTCTCAAACCAGAAACTCACTTAAATATTGTTGTCGGGACTTTAATGAATCATTTAGTTCATGTTTTCCGTCATTTCAAAAAGGTTATTTTGAAAAGCCCAAATGGATATGGTTGGTTAACATCGGACAATCCTGTTTTTATTGACTTTCAAAACAAGAACGAATGGATTTTGCCAATTGAATCCGAAGTATATTTTCCTTTGTCTAAAGAATATTGTCTTTTCATATTCCATGAGGAATCTGATTTAAAAGCCAATCCTTTGAGAAACTTGCGAAAGGACAAAATAAATCAGCTTGATTTCAAAACATTTGACAGACTAGCAAATATTATAGGACGGAATCTGGACGAATACCTAATATTCTCTGAAAAATACGAACCGACAATATTGCGGGAATAAAAACTGTTTACAACAATGCCTATAGCAAATAGGGCATAAAGTGCTAAATTTAATGGCTTGGGCTTGTTTACTAAGTCCGCCAAATCTTTTGATTTGGCTTTTAGAGAAAGTAAGATAAAAACAAAATGCAAAAGCTCTGGCTCGCAGACCAGACGGAAACGAAAAGTTTCCTTGCCTGCCCCACTTGCCATAGCCGAACCGTTGTAAGCAATGCCCAAAATGAGAAAATTTTTAGTCATATTAATTTTTATTGGATTTACTCAAGAATCTATT
Source organism: uncultured Flavobacteriaceae bacterium (assembly GCA_947493175.1). Classification (GTDB taxonomy): domain Bacteria; phylum Bacteroidota; class Bacteroidia; order Flavobacteriales; family Flavobacteriaceae; genus Pelagihabitans. The sequence goes on from CANLQD010000016.1 coordinate 7,666, forward strand.
TCGCAAGAATTTGTGGAATTGAAAAAAGTAATGAAAAGAGAGTTACCTGATGACTTAAATCTCGATGGACGTTGGGTTTATGAAGAGGAAATCAATGAAATTCAAAAAATCGAAACTGATATAGAAAAGTATTTGACGGACTTTGAATTCTATAAAGTCCGACTTGTAAACTATTTAGGATGGCATATAAATGATACTAATTGCCTTGTTCTATTTAATAAAAGCGACTCAAGTATTATTTTAATAGAACCACTATGGTACGGTGGAGTTAGTAAAGAGCTAATTGGAATGTTTATCGACTATAAATTTCAAACCAAAGAGGAGCTAAAAAAATTTGTTTTTTCATTACAAGATTTATTGTTAATTGGTTCAAAGCAAAACAAGGATTTTAGAAATACGGTTATTGGAGAAAATAAAATCACCTTTGACTTATATGAAACGAATAGAAAAGAACGAATATGGAGGAAAATCGAAATTGGAATTGATAATTATACATTAAAATATTTAGATTCAACAAATCCCGTAACCAAAGAAACAACTAAAATCGAATAAAGCACAGCTTACAACAAAACCTATAAACAATACGGGTTTCAGGCTTTACCCAAGGTTTGTGTGTTTTTATGAAGTCCGCAAAATCTTTGGGATTTTGCTTTAAACAAGGAAAAGAAAAAAGAAAACAAAAAGATTTCACTATGTGTGTGGCGGAAAGCAAACGCCAGTTTGCACCCGTACTGTTCATAGCTAAACCGTTGTACACAATTTAAATGAAGCCTCACTTTCCAGTCATAACTATTTACAATAAAGGAATAGACATTATTCCTTCAGATGCTAATTTGACAAAAGCTACTGCCCTAGCTGTTCTAAATGGAAGTGAAAATACTTATGCTTTTGACGGAAATGGACAAAAATGGACTTATGAGTTTACTTCAGATAAAGTGAGTGACAAATTTCTGACCAGGTTATTAGCTAATACTTTTTACAATCCAATTGTTGATATAAAAACTAATTGGACACTAATGGGTAGGTATAGTCTTGAGGAATTAAAAAAAGAAATTTCCGATTGTATTGACGATGATGATGACATATTAACTCAATTCATTGAATCTGATGATTTAAAAAAAGAAATATCAGAATCTGAATCATTTGAATGCATTATGCAGAAACTTAAAAAGTATGTGTTTCAAGAATTATGGAACAACGAAACGCAGTAAAAACTGTGTACAACAAAACCTATAAACAATACGGGTTTGGGCTTAGTCGAGAGGTTTGTGTATTTTTATGAAGTCCGCAAAATCTTTGGGATTTTGCTTTTTAGCAGGACAAAGAAAAAAAGAAAACCAAAAGTTTTCGCTATGTGCATGGCGGAAAGCAAACGATGGTTTGCTCCCGTACTGTTCATAGCTCAACCGTTGCCAGTAATTTATGAGAAATTGAGAGCCCTAATACTAATTCTTATCATACTCTGCCTTCTATCTTGTAATAGAAAGGAGGAAATACCAAGAGAATTGAATTATTCTTTTGAGTACTTAAACGAAGTTTGGAGTGAAGAAGATATCGAGGCTTTTAAAAACATAAAGGAAAACGATACAACACCGAATAATTTACATTTTGGAATTGGATTACACCTAAGAAACAATTTATTAAGACACCATTCTAAATCGGACTCTATTGTTTCGTATTTCAATTCATTAGGAATAACTCATTACGATTATATGTCTGGATTAATATTATATTCTTATCATCAATATCTGAATGATGAAAAAGTATATATTCAAGATAAAGTGGACGAAATAATTAAGGGGGAAAAGCCATATATCGAATGTGCGAAAGAACAGAAAATTATAGGGCTAGCAAAATATAACAAGTATCAAATAAATGACACCATAAACGTCAAAATGCCTTTACCCGAATCTCATAGTGTTGTTGATTATGGTTGTCCTAACTTAGATTGGGAACCATTAGCAAAAAAACACTTATCAATCGATGGAATTGTTACTGATAAGCATTTTATGGGAGATTCGACTGATTTATTTTTTAAAGTAAGAGTATTGACAAAAAACTATCCGAGAGCAAAAATTTTATACAATGAGGTTAATGTTGGAGATGAATTTGAGGTTCGTTTGTACGACACAGCTTGGAAAATTAAAACTACTGGCAACAATGCCTATAATTAATGCGGACTTCGGTCTTTACGCCATGGTCTGTGTATCTTTATGATGTCGCAAAATCTTATGGATTTTGCATTTGAACAAAAAAAGAAAAACGCAAAACCGTAAGCTTTTGCTTAGTGCGTAGCTTGAAACCCGCTGGATTTACGCCCCGCACTAATCATAGCCTAGCCGTTGGCAACAAGCTAAAAAATGAAAAAAATCACCAGTAAAATAGTTGGAGAATTTAAACAAGACGAGCGGTTTGAGGATTGGTGGCAAAGCGATTCGTTAATAGAGATTCCAATGTTTGGATTAAATAAAACGTCAGTCATATTCACAGGACTTGAGCCAGAAACTGATGTTGGATTTATTGATTCGGCGGACATTGCCCTAGAAAATTTTCTAAATCTTGATTCAGATTATAAACTAGAAATATCAAATTACGTGTTTCAAAACTTTAAAGAATTTGCTTCTATGGTGGGAGAAGATGATATTCCTGTCCAAATGAAAAATTTAAAATCGCATTCTGAAATTTGGGACTTTGTAACTCCAATGTGTACATATCTTAGCCGAAGGCCTTATAAAGACAAAGATGTTTATGTGAATCTAGTGTGCAGATGTGAGTGGGAAAAAGAGCATGGTTTGCAACTCGTATTTAGACAAGGGAAAAAACTAACAAGGGTAAGTCAAGAAGATGGACATCTTACTGAGGCGGACGCCTATGGAAAACCTGATTCGCAAGATTTTCTTTTGAGTATGTTTTGAGAACGGAAAAGCCAGTTGCCAACACAACCTATAAACAATACGGGCTTCGGACTTAAACGAAAGGTTTGTGTAATTTTATGAAGTCCGCAAAATCTTTTGGATTTTGCTCTGGACAGGAAAAAGTAAATCAAAACCAAAAGATTTCGCTATGTGCATGGCGGAAAGCAAACGGCAGTTTGCTCCCGTACTGTTCATAGCTCAACCGTTGTAAAAAATGTTGAGTAAGTTTAGATTGGAAACGTAAATATAAAATGCGTGGCAAATCTTTATGGTATATGAACTTAAGCATTGGCGACTGCTTCAGTTCGCAAGCACTTCGGAATCGATATGAGAAAACTTTCCAAGCTATTCGGAATAGTACGCAAGTAGAACGATCACTTCCCCCTACCGGGGTGGCAATACGCAAGCAACTGTAATAGAACGCAAACAGGTCGCAAACAAAGCGTAAAAAAACACTTTTTACAACAAAACCTATGAATTAATTGCTAGTGATTTTCCTCACGGAAAATCTTCCACAATTATTACTAACTTCACATAACGCTGGAAATATCCTAACAGGCATTTCCGCAACTAATCATAGCCCAGGCGTTAGGTGCAATTTGAAAAAACAATATGAACCCAGAAGATTACATTAAATGGATTCAGCTAATCATCAATGCTTTTGCTCTTGGTGCAGCTGGTTGGATTTACAAAGCATATATTCAGAATTTAAAAGCAACAGTCACTGCGAAAGATGAGCAAATAAAAGTTGTAGAAAAAAACCTGAATCTATGGAAAGACAGAGTGTCCGAATTAGAAAGAAAAACACCTGATTTTATTGAGAATGCCTTAAGTAAAAGAATAAAAATTCGCGAAGAAGAAATTGAACGACTAAATTTAGATAGAGAAAATCACGAACTTGAAATTGAAAAAAAGAATGAAGAACTTCTCATATTTAAAAGTGAATTAAAGAAAACAGGTGAAGTACAAAATACTATTTCCCAGCTAATTGAGGATTTTGGAGAGTTTGGAGATTTTTTAGACAAAGACAAAGAATTAGAAACTACTTTAGCTGGATATGTAGATGTAGATAGTGGACAGTTGATGTTGACTGACCCTTGTTATGTTGATTCTCAATGGAAGCAACAACCTTATGAAGATTTGAGACTTTTTAAAGATAAAGAAACTGGAAAAACCTATCAGTTTAGAAAAGACTTCAACAACTTTGAGGAAAAAATAAAAGGATTTGACAATACAGTTAATGAATTGTTAGCATCAGAAAGATTTGAACGAATAAAGGTTGACAGAAAATCGGAATATTCATATTCTTATGCAGGTGCCTGCTATGCGACTTTAAGTGATGAAGGATTTGGAGCTTTGACGCACGAAAAAGGTCACGAAGGAGCTGCAGTTGCTTTTAATACATTTATGGGAGATGGTTCTTATCCAGTTTATATTGAAACTTACGGAGGTAGAAACATACGAATGTATGTAGATTTAATTTAATAAAAAAAACTGCACCTAACAATGTATAAAAATAATAGCGGTTTAATCGCTAAAACAAAAGTAAGTAAATATAAAAAAGGTCTGTATTAAACCGAAAAGTCAGTGTTTCAAAACCCGCTACTATTCTTATACTAGACCGTTGGCAACAAGCTGAAAAAATCGAGAATGGAAACAAAGTCAATCGAACAATTAGAAAAAGATGTTTGGAAAAACCCTTCCGAATTTCCAACTGATATGATTGAGAAATGCTATCGTTATCGAAAAATAAGTATTGCGGAATTGACTAACGAACAAATAAGACTTCTGATTTCTCAAAAAATCGGAGTTGAGTATTTAATCGGAGTCGCACTCGAAAAACTTGAACGGAATATTTTGACCGAATGTGATTTCTACGAAGGCGATTTGCTTGTTACTATTTCAGGTTTACCGACTGAATTTTGGAATAAAAACAAGACTGAATTTCTGACTTTTAAAGACCTTGTAGAACAGAATTATGAATTAATAAAAAGCGAACTCGGAGAGAAAAAATTTGACGAACTTATAAACCGAATTGAAAATGGGATATAAAAACGTATGCTTCGATTGTAGAAAGGCTTTTAATCAAGGAACTGATTTCAATAATATTCGTGAATCTAAATGCCCCGAATGTGGAAATTTAATGACTCAGGTTACTCATAGGTTTAGACCACCAAAACAAAATGAAGTTAAGAAATGGAGTGTGGCTAAATTTTTAATGGATAATGGATTTTTATACCATCACGTATGGGAAAAAGTATTTAAAAATGAAAAGGGAGAAATTTATGCTTTAGCGAATTATACCGAATATCCTCAATCTATGAGGGAAGCAAAAGAGTTTGTGGAGAAATATAAAGAACAAGCAATTAATTAATAAAAGCCAGTTGCCAACATTGGCTATAATTCATTGCTGAATTGGTTATCGAAAAGAACTTTTATTACCTTCTATAAAACAAACAAACCAACCGGAACGATCCTGCACGCGTCCTGGCTCGCTTGACAATCGCGCCGGCCAACGCCGTCGCTCGCCAAGCCGCCAGATCGCACCGAATCATAGCCGGGGCCGTTAGCTAACATTTCAAAATGTACAAACCAACAATAACTTTACTTCTATTTTTAGCAATTATAAGTTGTCAAAAAGCTACTGAACGGATTGACATCGCGAGTGAGTTACGAGGGAATACTTTTATAATGTATTCGATTGGAGAAAAAGACACATTGACAATTGAGTTTAAAGATTCGACTTATACTGCCTTTGAGTACAGTGACAGGAATTTACCCTGGAGAATGGCAACTTTTGACAACAATAAGCTGTTAGTTTTTGACAATCGAGTAATTGCAATTAAGCAAACGGAAAAAGATGAATTTAAAGGGTTATTAATAACGGAAAAGGACTATGAGGTGGTACTAAAAAAAAGAAAAAGAAAATGGAATAAGGCACAATTAAATGGAGTTTGGATTGAGGAACAGAATTATGATTTGTTTTTTAATGATAGCGTGGAAATACCACCTCCTCCAGCTCCAAGCCCAATAGATGAGGGGAAAGAGTTTCAATACCCTCCATTTTATGAAATCAAATTAGACACGATTTCTGCAAGGTATTATTATCAAATTTCAAAATCAAAAATGGAAATTAGTAATTCAATTGAATTTATAACTATGAAATTACATAGCGACGATAATAAAGTTGAGGAATTATGGAAAATTAGGAGCCTGAATGATAGTTTGATGATTATAGATAGAAAAATAGAAAAGGACAATTATTTAATCTCAACCGAAGAAAATATTAAACTGATAAAAAAACGTTAGCTAACAAAGCCTAAACGTAATGCGGACTTCAAGACGAAACCGAAAGGTCTGTTTATATTTATAAAGTCGCTAAATCTTATGGATTTAGCTTTGGACAGGAAAAAAAATAAATCAAAACAAAAAGATTTTGCTATGTGCGTGGCGGAAAGCAAACGCTAGTTTGCTCCCGTACTGTTCATAGCTAAACCGTTGTGTTTAATTAAGTAAATGATTTCACAAAATTTAAAGATAAAATGGATTCAGAATTTAAAGAAACAAATAATACTATTCATCTAGAAGAACTTCGTCAAGTCTGGAATCATTATCGACATCTTGACAATATGAGAGTCAAATTTATGAACTTCTTTTTTACTGTCTTATTCGCAGTAATAGGTTTATATTCAGCTATTATTAAAATTTCTAGTGACGAATCAGAAATATTTAAATCATTAGTTGGATTCACATTAATTTGGTTTCTTAATATTTTAACTGTGTATATATTATTGAATTTACAAAAGATTGGTTCTTTATTAAAAGGTTATACAAAAGTCATTGGACGCTTTCGTGAACTCCTTTATAGAGGAGAAAAAAAAATTCCATCAAATACATCTGTTGAAGAATATTTAACTTCGAAACCTAAAAGTATTCAAAATTTATCTGAAAATTTATTAAAATTTTTCTTTCTGATAACCATAATATTATTAATTTCTATTCTAATTTTTAATTGGTCTATTTTTGGTTGGACAATTAAAATACTTATGATTGTTTTTATTGTAATAGTTTTGTTATTTGTTGGGTTAATTCTAAAGAAATAGAAAACTAAACACAACAAAGAACTGAGATAAAAAACAAACAAATTCTTCCTTAATCTGAGACATTATCATTCTAGGCTCATAGATTCAATAACTTGGTTCTTTGAGCTTTTTTATTGTATTTTTTTCTAATTTATCTTGGCAATAACGAAATGTAACGAAATACTTAAAAGCAAAAAAAGGGCATAAAAACGTATGCCCTAAATGGTTATTAATAATTGCCTTGCCTTGCAGTATTAACACTATACAAACTTTTTCCAGCAGCTATATATAAAGTGTTTTTATAATTGCCTTTACCAAATGCCAAATTAGCAGGTTTTTCAGGTGTTGGTAAATAATCAATTTCAGTACCATCTGGCGAATAAACATAAATACCCTTTCTATTTTCATCCCTAACTGCGGCATAAACATTTCCATTACTATCTACTTTAATTCCATCTGCACCTTCTTTAAAACCGTAGTCCACAAATATTTTATCAAAAACAGGTATTCCATTTTTATCAAGAGCGTACCTAACTATTTTCATATGCCCAAATTCTCCAGGACTATGTAGGTTATCCAAACTAGTATATGGGTGTTCGGCTACGTAAAGATATTTTTGGTCAGGAGAAATCGTAATACCATTTGGTGCGGAAAGATTTTTAATAACAGCAGAAACTTTTCCATCCAAGTCAATCATATAAACACCAAAAAATGGGATTTCAATTGTTCCATAATCCATATACCTAACATCCGTAAAATAAATTCTTCCACTTTTATCAATAACAATATCGTTTGGACTATTAAAATCTTTACCTTCAAATGAATTTGTAACGATGTAAGCTTTTCCAGTTTTCATATCAGTCCTCTGAACATCTCTTGGACTATTTGCAACATTGTTTTGAACTGTATACAAATCCCCATTCTTACCAAATGCCATTCCATTAGTAAAGCCACTTGGAGAACGAAATAGAACAATAGAATCTTTACTTGGACTGTAATAATATAAATGTCCAGCTTGATTGTTGGAAAATTCAGGAATTGTCATATCGCTGAAATAAACATTACCTTCAGGGGATACCGCTACTGTTTCTGTAAAAACCCCATCACTAAATAGTTGTTTAACCTCGTTAGGTTTTGGGAATATCTTGCCACTTTGGGCATTTGTAATTATTTGAAAACCAAATAAAATACCGACTAATAATTTTTTCATTTTCTTGTTTGTTATAAATTTAACTTGCATTATGCAAGTGCAAATATACAAAAGAACTTGTGAATTGCAAGTTGTTTTGTATATTTACAAAATGAAAAACAAGAAAAGGTCAAATTGCCCAATAAGTCATAGCTTGGATATCATCGGAGATAAATGGTCTTTAATAATACTTAGGGACATGATGTTCAACGGAAAGAATTTTTATAATGAATTCTTGAATTCAGACGAAGGAATTTCGACTAACATTCTAGCAAATCGACTAGAAATGTTGGTTAATTATAATATTATTAAAAAACAGCAGGATTTACATAGCAAAGCAAAGTGGTATTATTCATTAACTGAAAAAGGGATTGACTTTTTACCAACAGTTGTAGAGTTAATCTTATGGGGTTTGAAACACGATAGAATGAAGACACCCAAAATTAAATATGTATTGAGTATTTTAGATAATAAAGATAGTTTTATTGAAAAATCTATGATAGAATTGAAGATTGCAAATCAAAAATAATCTGAATTTCATTGAAAACCAGAACGAAAAGCCGAACGCACAACAAGGTATATAAAAAATAGGCGAAACAGTAATATGTTCAAGTATTTGGGCTCGTATCAAACTTTGTGTTTAACCGAAAGTTTCGTGCTTCGAAATCGCCTACTTTTCATATACTAACCGTTGTGCAACATTTTGGCAATAATCAAACCTTGAATGAAAAAGAACCCCTTAGATGATATTTTAAAAACGATAGAAATTCATGATAAAATAATTTCTGAATCGACAGAGTTAGATGACAAATCAAAAAGGGCATTCTTAAATTTTTCAGCACACACAAAAAGACTCTTGACTACGGAGGATGTAGCTAGGAAATTAAATTCATACCAAAGAAAGTCAGCTATAAGTGAATTTTTAAACTATTGGAATTATAGTATCAGTCCTGATACCGAAAAATTTTGGGCAAAAATCAAAGCGGAAAATATCGAAATAGAAAGAAAGGACCCTTTAAAATTTGCATTAGAAAAGAACAGATTTCTTAGAGTGGAAATAGGAATTGGAGCTCGAAAATATTGGACGGAATTGAAAACGTCAAAAGCGATAACGGGTAGATTTTCTGAAACTGAAATCGCCAAGATTGGAGAAATAATTTCGGAAGATGAAAATAAGCGGATTGGGATTTTGAAAAAATGCTTGGCAAAAAAGAATATTCCCAAAAGCCAATATTTAAAATTTGGAGAATGTATGGCATATTTTGCCAACACTGGACTTTTTCCAAAATATATGGTCGAAAATGAAGTTAAAGAACTACATGAGATTTGGGGAAACTTCAAATCCTAGCCGCAAAACTTAGAAAAATGCATTATACGAAATGTTTACCCCTATAGTTAGAATCGTACTTATCGTTTTATGCTGTGGAATGGCAATTCTGTTTTATACAAAAGAAGATTTTGTGAATACGGGAATGACACTGCTTGCAGCAGGACTTTTCGCATACGGTTATTATAAATATGGAACTGTCTACGCAGCCTTTCAACAACTTAAAAAAAACAATATTCAAAAGGCAGAAAAACTAATTGCCAAGGTCAAAAACCCTCATCGATTAACTAAAGGGCATAAAAGTTACTATCATTTTACGATGGGAATTATTGCTTGTGAAAAGAAGGAGTGGGATTTAGGTTATTCCGAATTGACTAAAGCTCTGGAAATTGGTTTACGCACAAAAAATGACACCTCAATAGTATTACTGAATTTGGCAGAGATAGAATTTGAACGGAAAAAAATTCAAAAAGCAGAAGATTTTTTGAAGAAACTAAACGAATTTCAACTAAAACCGTTGGTCAAAGAAGAAGCTGAAAAGCTGATGGAAAAAATAAACGTTGCACAACAAAACCTTTAAACTATAAGGGCTTCGGGCCTAATCGCAAGGTTTGTGTATTTTTATGAAGTCCGCAAAATCTTTTGGATTTTGCTCTGGACAGGAAAAAATAAATCAAAACAAAAGGATTTCGCTATGTGCGTGGCGGAAAGCAAACGCTAATTTGCTCCCGTACTGTTCATAGCTCAACCGTTACCCAACATTTTCAAAAAGCTAATTAAAACTTGAGTTCATAATGACATTTTCAACTTTTATATGGTTTT
>CANLQD010000017.1 GCA_947493175.1 uncultured Flavobacteriaceae bacterium
GCGATGCTGATGTCACCGGCGGTGCCATCCGTGGAAAGTGTCTGGTCATCGGCCGCAAGAGAACTGATGTCCACACTTTGGTTGCCACCGCCATCGGTCACCGTCAGGTTGGTGCCGTCAAAACCGATCCCGGTGTTGTACTCATTGGTTGGATCGCCATCTAAATCGGGAGTAGCATTTCCACCAACAGCTTCCCAAGTTGCTCCATTGTATACATATAATTGCCCGGCGACATCATCTACATAGGTGACACCACTATTGCTCGGTGTGACTGCCGGGGCCCCTGAACCAATCAACGTAAGTTCATTGGTTGCGTCGGCATCGGCGTCGTCAACATTTAACGTTAAAGTACTTCCATCGTCGATAGAGATGTTTCCCGCAGTACCATCGGTACTGATGTCCTGATCATCGGTGTCCAAGCCGCTGATGTCAACACTCTGGTTTCCGCCACCGTCGGTCACCGTCAGGTTGGTGCCGTCAAAACCGATTCCCGTGTTGTACTCGTTTCCGACCACAGAATCTGCATCGTCTACATTTAAATTGAGAGTGCTACCATCTTCAATAGTGATATTTCCGGCCGTACCATCCGTGCTGATGTCCTGATCGTCCGTACTTCCGGCGGCTAGGTCCTCAATCGCCTCCTGTACCGTAGTTTCGTCGTTACCATCGCCATCAACATCCACTACGGTATTTAAACTAACTTCGGTAGCATCCTGTATTTCATTAGTTGGATCGGCATCGGCATCTTCAATGCTTATGGTTGTGTTATTTCCATCATTGATCTCTATTCGAACCTCTTCATTGGGTATCATAATAGTGTGGCTCAAATCTTGATCATCGGAACCTAAGGAATTCAACGGTACCTGCATGGCTCCACCTCCATCGGTAATACGTAAATTAGTACCTACCACTTCAAAAGCAGTATTGTACTCGTTCCCCACTACTGCGTCCGCATCATCTACATTTAAGTTAAGGGTGCTGCCGTCTTCAATGGTAATATTACCGGCGGTACCATCAGTACTGATATCTTGATCATCGGTACTTCCCGCAGCCAAATCCTCAATCGCCTCCTGTACCGTAGTTTCGTCGTTACCATCACCATCTACATCGATTGCCGTATTTAAATCGACCTCCGTGGCGTCTTGGATTTCGTTGCTTGGATCGGGATCCAAATCCGGACTTGCATTTCCCCCTACTTGCTGCCAAGCTGTACCATCGTACACATAGAGCTGTCCTGCAGCGTCGTCTACATAGGTAATACCTGTTTGACTTGGAGTTACAGTGGGCGCCCCTGTACCAATCAACGTAAGTTCATTGGTAACATCACTATCGGCATCACGAATATCAATGGTGGTATTTCCTCCATCTACCAAATCTATTTGAACAGCCTCATTAGCAGTTACTACAGAGCTACTGATAGCCTGGTTGTCGGTACCGTCAAAGGATGTTGGTGTACCATCTTCCGATGTATAGGTATAGGTAATATTGTCAGTCGTCGAAAGACTTGTTACGGTCTCGTTGACGTCAGCAGTTGTTCCATCGGCCTCGGTAACCGTTGCAATGCGGTTTCCTGCAATCAGGTTCGACAAGGCGATACCGTTCGTATTGATCGTTACGTCGCTACCGTCGTTGTTCGTGAACGTATAGGTACCGTTGCCCAAATCGGTGATATCCGCTTTAGGAACCGTTTGGGTCACTCCTCCTTCATTGCTAAAAGTAATATTCCCATCACCGGTATCGGTCATAGATGTAATGGTTTCCTCAATGCTGAAATTTGTACCATCGGCCAAGGTTACGGTTGCAATGCGGTTACCGGAAATTAAGTCGGACAAAGCAATACCGTTGGTATTGATCATCACGTCCGTACCATCATTGTTCGTGAAGGTATAGATACCATTGCCTAGGTCGGTGATATCCGATTTGGCGACTGTAGTGGTTCCTCCCGCTTCATTGGTGAAAGTAATATTGCCGTCACCGGCATCGCTAATTGCGGTAATGGTCTCCTGGATGGAGATGGTACCACCATCCTCTTGGTTGTACACTCCTATTTCATTACCTGTGGCGGATACCCCTGTAATACTGGTAATAGTTTCGTTGATGTCAGCGGTTGTTCCATCTGCCTCGGTAACCGTAGCAATGCGATTTCCGGCAATCAGGTTCGACAAGGCGATACCGTTCGTATTGATCGTTACGTCGCTACCGTCGTTGTTGGTGAACGTATAGGTACCGTTCCCCAAATCGGTGATATCCGCTTTCGGAACCGTTTGGGTTACCCCTCCTTCATTGCTAAAAGTAATGTTCCCATCACCGGCATCGGTGATCGTGGTAATCGTTTCATTAATGGTAACTAAATCGCCGTTCTCATTTTCGTAGGTTCCTATCGCATTTCCGACTCCAGCGGTGCCTGTAATGGTAGTAATTGTTTCTGCGGGAAGGGTAATTGTGGTAATCGTTCCTTCCTCATCGATATATCTAAGTTCTCGTGATGCCAGGGTAAACGTAAGCCCCCCTACATTCATGGGAATATTAGTAGTAAGACCGGCTTCGTCGGTATAATCCAAAGAATTGCCATCAGCTCCTAGCGCCAAGGCCCCGACATTCAATGTAATGGTATTTAGAAAACTATTTTCATCTAGGTATTCCAAGCTGTTTCCATTCAAATTAAGGGTAGTCAAGGTCTCGGCGGGAAGGGCAATAGTAGTAGGTGTTCCTGCTTCATCCGTATAGGTAATTTCCCGAGTGGTGGCATCAAAAATGAGCGTGCCAACGTTCAAAGGAATATTGGTCGACAATCCGGTCTCATCGGTATAGTCCAATGAATTTCCATCGGCCCCAAGTTCCAAACTCCCTACGTTGAGAGGGATGGTATTCGTCGTATTGTTTTCATCGACATACTCAAGATTATTTCCGTTCAATGTAAGCGTGGTAAGGGTTTCTGCCGGCAGGATAACCGTTATTGGAGCTCCCCCGTTCTCAAGTTCCAGTGTTAGTCCCCGAGTAGCTGTATCGTAGGTAAAGTCAAGAATTTGTTGACTATCGGTAGAAGTCAGTTCCCAAGTGTCACCATCCCAGAAATAGATAGTTCCGGTATTGGTATTCACATAGATATCCCCAGTATCAGCACCGGCCGGTGTGGCCATGCCTGGCGCGGTTACATCTGGACCATTAAGAACCTCACAATTACATTGATCTTCCAAGGTTACCGTGGTCTGAGCGAAGGTCAATCCGGTCGTTAAAAGCACCAGGACTACAATTACTTTTTTCATGGCTTTTACTTTACAATGAAGAGTCTTGTACATAAATCACTTGACAATGTGGAACGAGAAGCCATAAAAATGCATGGCAGCGCATCACCATTTACAGTTTTCTTTTAATAAAGCCGAATAATTTCCTGTGCTCTGTTCCATTGGAACATAGATGGAATAGTGAAGAAAGGTATAAGATACCTCCACATACCATTTTGGTCTCCCTTTGGGGAAGTTGGTTAAGCTTGGTTAAGTTATTCATGCTTTGGGACGAACCAAACCTATCTATTTGCAGTATAGGTTTAATTACACATTACAAAATTAACCTTACTTAAACCTCTCAAAAATAAATGTTGTGTATGTCTTAAATTACACTGTATATGCATGAAAAAGTGAGGTCAAGACGTGCGATAATCGATAATCTAACAAAAGGTTCGTTGGTCGATAAAGGCAGTAGAATCAGAGACTTAAGAAATATCGCACACCAAGTAAAGTGAAAAAATCCTATTAAAAAAGACAAAATAGTATAAATGTATTTGGTATCGCCCATCTAGTTTTTCTGAACGCGATATGTGATTCTTCTATTCGTAATTACGCTGGTCACGGCAATGGTCAACACCGCCGTTGTAGCGATTTCCTCGTCACAGACGTAGGCCGTATTCGACACGATTACCCTGTATTGGCTATTGTTGTTGGCATTGGTAGGGTTGGTGATCGTTAAACTAGCCGTGGAAGTACCACTATAGATTCCAGCATCGTTTAAGTCTACCCAAGAAGTGCCATTGAATAACTGCCATTGATAGCTATCGGAATTGTTGGCCAACACCGCGATAGAACCGATACAACCTGGGCAAATGACCACATCGGCAGGTTGGTTTGTAATTGATGGCCCAGCACCCGATTCAAGAAAATCGTAGATGGTGTTGGTATTCCCATCAGCAGGCATTTGGTAACTTGCTTCCACAACGGTACCATCAGGGTTCACAGCCGGACTGCCAGTGCCGTACATGCCATTATCATCACTGTCGGCATTGGGGTTTGCATACGCCTCGTCTGAATCATTGCACCCATCACCATCACTGTCGACTTCTAAGGAATTTGGTGAGCCATCGCCATCAGAATCACAAAACGATTGGGTAATCACAATATCGTCTAACGCCAAGTCGTTTCCAAGACCACCTGGTGCATTGTTAATTAGAACCATCTCTAAGGCCGCACCAGTAGTGGGTGTAAACGAACCGCTGTAGTTTTTCCAAGCGGCAGCTGAACCATTGGCCTCTCTAGCGACCGCGTTGGTATTAAAGGTATAAACCGTACTTCCGCCCTGCTGTAATAAAACAGTGATATCGGGTTCACTTCTTCCGTTGTTAGAAGGTATGTCCGTATCAAGGTTCATCACCCAGAAAGAAATATCCAAAGGGACATTCGCGGACACCTGTACCAAGGTTCTTCGATAGAATTCAAGTCCGGCTGTGTTATTCGCATTTACAATCATCATACGATCACTGCCGGTAGTATGGTCTCCCTGTGTTTGCCAGATAGAAGCTGCCCAAGGGGCCGTTGCCGTAATATCTTCAAAAATGGTATACTCCCCATCTTGCAAGCTTGGATTTCCCCCGGAAGAACCAGTACCATCTTCAAAAGGGTAATTCGTATACGGCGTGGTTACCCTATTACCGGTCGCGCTTCCAAAGTCCTCCGAGAAAATAACAACATCAATTTGGGGATCACCAACATCGCAATTATTTGCTTCTACCGTATCCAAAATACCATCATTGTCGTCATCTAAGTCATCTGTATCCACTACGCCATCATTATCGAAATCCGAGCCTATTGTCAACACTGCCGAATTGGAAGTAAGCGTAGTACAAATTAAAGTTATATTGGAAAGGATTACTCTATAGAAATTTCCATCCTCTATTGCAGATGCACCGATAATCGTTAGCGTAGCCGCAGTCTCACCGCTGATATCATTATAATTGATTCCACCATCGGTACTTACCTGCCATTGGTATGCTAGATTTGTGCCCGAGGCCGTGATAGAAAAAAGAGCGTTGCTACCATCAGCCACGTTCTGATCTTGGGGGTGTGCCGTTATAACAGGGGCGGTTTCTGCTTGTCTATAGTCATAGGTCCCATTTGTATCAGCATCTACAGGAGTCGCATAACCGTTGGTATTTCCTGTTATCACTCCCGTAACGGTATTGTATCCTGTACCCTGTAATTCTCCTGACATGGTACCGCTTTCAGTGAAACCCGCTTCTAAAACATCGTTACACCCATCCGAATCACTATCCGATTCTATGAAATCCTCATCTCCATCGGTATTTGAATCCCTGAGAGTATAGTTTACCGATCCCGCATCCTCTTGTCCTGATCCTTGAATGGCATCGACTATACCATCCAAACCAATACTACCCGTTAATCTGCCATTGACGTGTGCCATATCATGACCGGCTTCGACCACATCGTAAATACCGTCATTATCACTATCCAAATCCAGATAGTCCAATACACCATCTAAATCGGTATCGCGAATGCAACTGATGACTCCTAAAGCATCAATCTGGTAATCTACCACAGATGGTGTATTCTGTTTTGTAAATCTGAGATATCTAAAATTGTTTTCGGAAGTAAGGGTATCTATAACTACCCCATCGACCGATGATTGTGGATGAACGGATAATTGGGTAAAACTATTGTTATCTGCAGATTCTAGGATAATAGGCTGGGCCACTTCCCCTGGTGCTCGACCCGGACGCCTTCGCCACGTTATTATGTACTGGGTCCCGGCAGCAAATTCTCTTTGAAAATCGACGGTGATAACATCACCGTTGGTATGGATTTCAGCAAAACTAGCATCAGGTGCACCTAGAATGCCATTTGGATTTCCCACTCCGGATTGTGATACCAATGTTTGTCCATGCGTCAAACAACCTTCGTCATCATCTAAGATTCCATCGTTATCATCGTCCCTATCGCAAATATCGTTGATACCATCAGCATCGGTATCCACTCCCAACGGATCCGCGCAAGGTTCATAGACGGTTACCGTAGCTGTATCACTCTTTCCCAAAGCGGGACAAATCGATACGGTGGAATCGGTAATGGTATAATCAAAAGTGGTACCCGGAAAGGGAGTTCCGGCACTGTAGGTATAGGTTACTAGACCCGCATCTGCATCGTCAATGGTCACAGAACCTATTGCTGGTTGCACAATGCTGGAAATGAAAAAGTTCTCACCATCAGGTTCTGAATCATTGTCGAACAAACTTATTTGAACAGAGACCGTATTTCCTAAAGAAACTACTTGGGTATCATCTACTGCATCAGGCGGGTTAATGTTCTCGACTATCTCTGCATCGGTAGTTGAAAGGTCGTAGCGATTGGTCCCTGAAACCGTACTGGGCGTAGCAATGATCGTGGCTATCAATCTTGAAAAACCACTGGGGTCCAAAGGATCATAAAAATTAGGATAACGAACTTCAATGGTATAGGTCTCACCTTCTCCCAAAGGCAATCCGAAGTGCACCTCTTCGGGGCTTTGGGTACCATGGCCATATACCCCGTTTACCTGGCGAAGACCGCTGATGATGTTTCCTTCACAATCCCTTAGAATTACATTGGTACCAATCGCAGTCCTTTCGGGGAAACTTCCGGTTGAACCATTGGCACCACGATCTTCGGATACATCGATAACCAAATGATTGTTTCTATTCGCCGCCGGTAGGTTATTGATCCACAATTGATTTCCAGAGTTATGATTGATGTTCATGTAAATATCCAAATCCCCGTCATCATCGATATCGATCATCGTAGTTCCCTCCCCATTTCTGGTATTGAACGTTTCCGGATCAAGGCTGAACGTCATGGCCGTACCACTTCCTATCACTCCGGGTGCGGGCGTTGGGCTATTAAGCTGATTGATAAAAAGATAACTTCTACTATCGCCCACAAACAAGATATCGATATCCCCGTCATTATCAATATCTCCCCCTGCAAGCGCATCGATGTCATTGGACGAACTACCGCTATCAACATCCGATGGTTGTGGAAGTCCAGGAAAGCTTGCGCTCCCCAAGGGTGTCCATATACCCGGGCCATCGTTTCGAAATATCTGGTTCAGACCATTTTCGGTCCAAACGGCATCCAAGTCACCATCGTTGTCCAAATCCCAAAGACCGTTCGCGCCTTTGTTACCGTTATCTGCCTGCGCCAAATCGGACCCATTGGAAAAAGTTCCTCCTTGATTTAAAAAAAAATCATTTTCATTACGCTTTCGCATAAATATGTCGACCCAACCATCATCATTGACATCGGCCGCGGAGCCATAGTCCCCATCCGTGGCAAATTGATTTAAACCAAAATTCACAACACCGCTTCCGTTACCAGTAGTTATGTGTGTAAAAAGTGCGGCAGGTGTAGGATTGACCACCGTGTGAGTGGTATGGTCGATATAATTATTACGTAATATCTCTATTCCGAAATTATGGTTATCAAAAAAAATGTCCAGATCTCCGTCTCCTTCAAAATCAAAGAAACCAGTACCCTCGGTGTTTAAAGGATTGATCGTTATCGTAGCACTACTATTTTCGCCAACGGTCAACGGAGCCGAACCACCAATACCATTTCCGAAGGTACCATCCGTGTTTTGAATAAAAATTTGAATCGCTATTCGTGTACTGCTGGTTCCATAGGAATTGATCATAAAGTCGGGTCTGCCGTCACTGTTGACATCTCCCCAGGCTGCCTGTCTTTCAGCCCTATCACCGAGCATACCAGGTGCAAGGGTAGCCTGTACATTGGTAAAAACACCGCTATTATTTTGCATGAGAAAACTCTTGACCGAACCATTGTTGTTATTCTCCAACACTAGAACATCCAAGTCGCCATCATTATCGAAATCGGACCACGCATGACCACCGTCTTTGCCCTGACCTAAATCTAACCCATATACGGCGGCACTTTCGGTAAAAGTGGTTTGTGCGGAAACTATGTATGCCCAAAACAGAAAAAGGCATAGCAGTATCTTACCTAGAAGGTTCTGGGGGAACTTCATGGGTCTTTGTACTCTCATTTTAAAGATTTGGGCCTTAGGGAATAGTTCTGGTGCTATTCCCAAATTTGTTTGAGTACTCCAAAGTAAGGCGCACCTTAAAATTGCTAAAATAAATGTTGTGTAGGCTTACATTTGCGGTACATAAATCCAAAAACATGAGGTTTACGCACGTAAAACAGTTGGTACGATAAGTCTATCAAAAAATATAACTATCTAAAAAACAACTAATTAACTCGAAAAAAAGTAGGAAAAAACCTAGTTGTTTTTCACACGATACGTGATTCTTCGATTGGTTATAACGGAAGCCGAATTAACGGTCAAAAGAGCTGGGTTAGAGGTTACCGTGCTACAGGAAGTGCCAGAGTTCGATACCAAGACGCGATACAGATAGCCGTTATTAACTAGTTGCGAAGAAAGTACTGCCAATATTGCCGTTCCCGAACCGGTGTATTCAGCACCATCTGAAATAGTATTAAAGCTTACACCTCCGTCGTCGCTGACCTGCCATTGGTAGGTATCGGCATTACTTGAAACCGATGTGAACGTGGCCTGATTCCCAACAAGTACTGTCTGATCTACAGGTTGGGTATCGATAGAAACCTCCGGGATATCGGAAATGGTGTAACTACCAAGGTCTATAGGGCAGGAATTATCACCCCAACGCACCCAAAGATCATAGGTGCCGGAGTTCAGGCCAGAATATACGACCGAACCACTATTGTCTGCTACAGTTGATTCATAGCTTGTTTGATTGTCCAAACTGAACTCAATACCGGTTCTTTCGGGATGATCCGGGAACGAAAAGGTAATGGCTCCGTTGTTCAGACTACAGCTAGCATTTGTGATGGATACCGTCGCACTCGGAATGGTTTCTACTTCTACGCTTACTGTATCGGTATGTTGACAGCCGTTCTGATCGGTGGCTGTAACTGTATAATCTATCGTAATATCTTGAGTAGGGTCCCCTGAAGGGGTAAAGGTGATACTGGGTGTGGTCTGACCTGTATTCCACAAATAGGTATAACCGGGAGTTCCACCAGTAACTGAAGCGCTCAGGGTTACCGACTCCCCGGTACATATTTGTTGATTTGATCCGGCATCCACCGAAAATACTTCAACTGTTATCGTTTGTGTAACGTCGGTAGCGTTACCACTGGCATCGGATACCCGATAGGTTCGTGTAATAGTTTCCGGATTGCTCCCCCCATCACTTAGGTCGCTAATGAAAACAACTGAAGGGTTGGCCGTACAATTATCCGCCTCATCGATAACAACCAAAACGTCCGGACTTGGGATTGCATCAGTGCAATATACTGTCAGTGGACTTGGATTGCTAGCTGTCGGGCTTTCATTATCCTCTACTGTAATATCAAAACTATAGGTGCCAACATTTCCAAAAGCGTCGGTGCCTTCAAATGTATTGGTGGTGGTACCCAATGGAAATGCCGCCCCTGAAGGTAGACCAGCTGTTTGCGTTATCGACAAATTTGCCGCGGGACACGCGCCAGACCCCGAGGTATCTGCAATTTTCAAAGCAGGAATCGTCAAACTATCTATCCTACCCCTATCCGTAGCATTGCTGTCCGTATCAAAATCAAATTGTACCCGATAGTTTCCAGTCACATTAATATTTACCACCGCAGATTGCACTAGGTTGCTCGTATACACCTCCGTGAATACCACGGTTGCTCCTCCCGATTCGTCTACCAAGGAAACGGTAAGTCTATTGTTGTTCCGAACCCTATCTATCTTATGCAAAAAAATTAGCTGACCTGATCCATTAAAATAGGCTAAAGGACTGATTAATCTTCTAGACCCAGTAGAAATCAAATTACTAGTACGCATACTTTTGGTTCCGGCCAATTGGTTATTCGTGGATACCGTAGTTCCTGAAAATTGCCAGCATTCATTAATCAATGCATTCCGATTAGCTACCTCAAATTCCTCTACAATAGGATATGTACCATCTCCTGCTGCACAATTGTCGGTTATGGTAGGCGTTGTATAGTTTACCACTGCGGAACAACTTCCGGTGTCCGTAGATACGGTACTATTTGAAGGACCGGAGACCACTGGATCTTCATCATCGGTGACCGTAACGGTAAAACTACAGGTCGCAGTATTCCCGGCCACATCAGTTGCCGTATACACTACCGTAGTAATTCCAGGGAGGAAGGAATCCCCAGGATTGTAATTATTTGTGCTTAGTGTTACCGAACCGCAATTATCCGTAGCAGTAGGTGGGGTCCAACTAACGACTGCGCCACAACTTCCGGTATCATTGGATACGGAGATATTTGATGGGCATGTAATTATGGGGGCAACAGTATCATTGATCGTAATAGTCTGTGTAACATCCGTAGAATTGCCCGCGGCATCGGAGACCCTATAAGTCCTGGTAATTATCTCGGGGTTGCTACCTCCGTCGCTAGCATCACCAACAAAAACAACGATTGGGTTGGCCGTACAGTTATCTGCCTCATCGATTACAACCAATATATCTGGCGTAGGTACTTCCGAACTACAATTTACCGCCAAAGGAGCCGGATTACTTGCTGTTGGGTCTACATCGTCAATGGTAATAGTGGTTGTAGCAGAAACATTCACCGTAGGATCACTTGGCATGCCGCCGTATTCTACAATATACCCTTGTGGCGCATAGGCACCTCCACCACCGGCATTTGGTAAGTCGTTCCAAGAACCGGCAATACCGACACTATTATCGGTGATATGGGCATAATTTTCCTGTCCTGGAGTCGATGGCCCCCCAGGATAGTCATTGGGTTCATTATTATTCCAAAAGGCAAATGTGAGTTCGGTACCTCCTACTCCCCCACTCCAAAAAGAAGTACCTGCTTCGGGGCCCGTAACCCATTGCCAATCTCCTTCCGTGGCATCGTCGCTGGCCCCGATCCACCCGACACCAGTTGCCTGTGAGCCTGAAAAGTCGGCTTCGGCTTGGGAGGTTAAGGTAGCCAAATATCCTTGCAAACCGTAGTATGTTCTTAAAGCCGCAGCATCTCTTGCTGCAGTCCATGTAATTCCCGCGTCAGCTATAAATTCATAGTAGTGTCCTGTTGACGGTAAAAGGTTGGGGTCTCCCAAAGTGATTGAGAAACTTCTATTCCCAGAAGGATTCGCAGCACTGCTCGAAAACACAACTGCGCTAACAGCCGTTTCAAAGGCGGTCAGCGTAGTAGGCCCTGTTAAGGTAAGTTTACCCTCCAATACACTCCAATTTGAAGTAATCGTCGGATGCGAACCGGTTAGTGTTAGTACATCTTCCCCATTTACATATCCAGAAGATATTTGAATGGAAATCTCTTGAGCGGTTGTATCATCACTATCGGTAATACTAATAGTCTCCACTACCGGAACCGTGGTGCCCGGACAGTACAGTTGATCCCCCGTTGCCGTTAAAACTGGCGGGGCATTCGAGGATGGCAAAATTCCGCTGTACGATATCGTCGCACTTTCGGTACTGGAACTACACCAAAACTCCGTGAGCATGATACGAACCTGACCCGTAAAGGAAGCGGTAAAGGAAATTTCGGACTGTAAGCTGCAGAAATCGTCATTGTAATCAACAAAAGTTCCACCGGAAGTGTAGATGGTCAACTGGGTATCCCAACTTGCATTACCACAACTGCTCAGGGTATAAATACCGCCATTTACAACGTTCATTAAAACGTATTCTCCTGCAAGGACACTCGAAGTTTGCTGGGTAACCGCGGTTGGAGAAATCGTAATTCCCGAATCGCTTCCTCCAAATGCACACTGCCCATAAGACGCTAGGGTACCAAATACCAGACAGACATATAAAAAAAAATAGCGACGCGCCATACACATGAGTTGGGGAGGAAACATGTTTAAAGTGTAAATCCTTGTTGGGCTAAAATAACGGCTTGTAGAAACCGAAACTAATTAATGTTGTGAAACAGACGAAAAGGTATATGAAATGCGCTGTTTAGGATATTTTAAAAAGTGATAAAAAGCTTCCTAAACTCGAACTCTATGGAGTAAATGATCCAATCAGAGATGGACTTATGTAAACTAAAAAGCAGCTATCCTAGATGAGACAGCTGCTTTATAACAGTGGTGGTTATTTATATATTATTCTTGAATAATAAATTCGGAACGTCTATTCAGCTCGTGCTCCGTTTTGGTACAAGACACCCCATTGGCACATTTGTTCACTAATTTTGTTTCTCCAAAGCCTTCCCCTGTCAGACGGTCTTCGGAAATCCCTTTTGAAACCATGTAACTTACCGTAGCCTCGGCCCTTTTTTGAGACAACCAAAGGTTATATGCGTCTTTACCTCGGCTATCTGTATGTGAGTTTACCTTTAGTTTTAAACTTGGATACTTCTCCATTGCGGCAATGACTTTTTCTACCTCCACTTCTGAATCTTTACGGATGTTGTATTTGTCAAAATCAAAGTAAATGGTGCTCAGCTGTAACAACTTCGCCAAATCATCTCCAAAACCAGCGGTAATCGTATCACGCTCAAGGTAAAAATCTATAATTCTAGGCTTGTCATCCGATTTGCCAAGATACTCCTCCGAAGGTACATATCCTTGTATGGAAGACCGTACGAAGTTACCTTGATTACAATCCAACGTAAGTCTATAATTGCCATTGGAGTCGGTAATAGTGGTCATCACTTCATTGTTGTCTTCATCAATTACTTTTACAGTAGCTCCCACCAAGACCGCATTCGATATTTTATCGCGTACCGTGCCTGTAATTTCTTGCACACATTCCAAAACCAACGGTTTGGTCTCTAAAAATGCATAAATATCATCGGCTCCCTGTCCTTCGGATCTATTGGAAGCAAAATAACCCTCTCTGGTCTCTTCATCGATTATGAAGGTAAAATCATCCATCTTACTGTTAATGGGCTCCCCTACATTCATGACCGTTCCGTTCAAGTTCGCTTTGGCTATTTTGGTAGCGAAAACGTCCAGACCTCCCAGACCTGGGTGCCCGTCGGAGGAGAAGTATAATACTTCCTCACTTGTAACAAAAGGAAAGGTTTCCCTAGCTTCGGTGTTGATATTCCCGCCCAAGTTTGTAGGTTCACCAAAACTACCATCTTCGTTGATAGCAACCATAAAGATATCGGAAGCCCCTAAGGTACCTTTCATATCAGATACGAAGTAGAGTGTTTTTTCATCCGGACTAAGTGCCGGATGCGCTACAGAATGTGCATCGCTATTAAACGGAAGCTCTTCTAAGTTTCCCCATTCTCCTTCCTCCGTCATTGTTGCCCTGAATATCTTTAGGCGAATAACTCCCTCCTCATCTTTGATATACTTTCCTTCCTTAAAATTATTCCTTGTGAAATATAAGGTACTGCCATCTTTAGTGGTGATCGAGGTCGATTCGTGTAAACGGGTATTGACGCCCTCTCCTAATTTTGAAACATTGTTCATCGAAACACTGTCGGCATTGACCTTATATAGGTCTAAAAAGTCTTTGGAGTTCCAAGTATGGCGATATCTTGCCAAATTACCAGTATCTCTATCGGAAGAAAAAATTAGTCCTTGTTTGTAAAACGAAGGTGCAAAATCGGAATAGGGCGAATTATACGCAAAGGGTTCTACATTATACCTTCCAGAGTTGTTTTTGATATCTTCTAGAAATCCTTCTTCCCTCTTATAGAGTTTAGCCCGGGTATCTTCGCCTGTCAGCTCGGCAAACTTGGACATAACATTCTTGGATCCTTCATAATCCCCTAAAGTCTTTAGGGTTTGGGCATACCTAAAATAAACCTCTGCTTCAACATCTTTAGGGTATTCCTCGACTAAGCGCTTATAAGTAGTCGCCGCCTCGGTATAATTAGCATTGAAATAATATGAATTTCCTAATTTTTTTAATAAATCTGCCGATGCGTATCCTTTGTCGAGGACTCTTTTATAAATATCGATTGCGGGACTGAACGAATACTCCTCATAGCGCTCATTGGCCTTGGTGACCAGGCGATTTTCTTTTTCCGCAGTCTTCTCCTGTGCAGAGACATTGTATAAAAAAATGAAACATATAATCCAAACTAAGAACTGTATCTTTTTTGCCATTTGTACCTAAATTTAGAAGAAACGCGGTGACACCAATTTCTGGAACGACTTGACCAACTCAAACCTTAAAAAAACCTCAAACGATCCATCATTGAATTGCGTACCTCCCAGCTCTGTAGTTTCCCTATCATATGCCAGCCCTATCATAAATTGATCTGAAATTTGGAAACCTGCCAAACCACTTATAGCCGCATCCCAACGGTATGCCGCTCCAAAAGAGAACTTATCATTGAACAAAAAACTTGCTGATAAGTCTACTTGTAAGGGTGCTCCGCTTACAACCTTGGTCAACAGTGCGGGTTTGAACTTGAAATTATTGTTCAAATCAAAAACGTATCCCGTAATGAAATAGAAATTGATACGCTCTTGGGAAAGAAACTCAATATTGTTGGCATTGCCTCCAGAACCATCAAAATGCTCCGTTTCCAGTAAGTTGGGTGCAGAGAGGCCTGCATAGAATTTGTTGGTATGGTAATAAACACCAAGACCCACATTTGGCGAAAATCGATTTTCGATGTTATCCGTATCCAGATTTTCACCTAGTATCGGGTCGTTTTCAAATCGTTGTCGCAAACCTTCGGTATCTAGGTTAAAAAGATGGCCGCCAGCTTTCAACCCAAACGAGAGTTTTCCTTCTAAAGATACATCTATGGTATACGAAAGCACTGCATCAAAATAAGTCTCCTGTACCGTTCCTTCGCCTATTTCATCATTTACTATTGATAAACCATATCCTAATCTACTATTTCGAATCGGAGAATGAAGATTCAAGGTCTGTGTTTGTGGACCTCCTTCGAGCCCTATCCACTGAGAACGATACAAGGCAGCTGCACTAAATTGCCCCCTTGATCCCGCATAGGCCGGATTCACACTCATTGTATTGAACATGTACTGCGTATACTGGGCATCTTGTTGTGCATAGGATATCTCCCAGAAAAGCAACACCAGTAGTAGGGGTGCTACGAAGCTTTTTTTTAGTATCATATAGGATAAAGCATTTACTGACTTATATAAAGATAATCGTTCTCTGTGGTTCTAGCCCGACCTTCAAGATTGTACTCAAAGATATAAAAATATACGCCTGCCGGTAGGTAGTCTGTTGCACTCACCGTTGATCTTCCCCGAGAACGTCCGTCGAAAACATTGTTTTGATTGTTATAGTCTTTTCCATCATACACCAAAATACCCCATCTATTGAATATTTTCAGCGAATTGTTCAGTGCCTTGTCGACATTTTCAATCCAAAGAAAATCGTTTCTTCCGTCACCGTTAGGAGTAACGATTTGGGTCACCCTAATTTCATCATTCTGAGATGGGTCTAAATAGTCGGGCGTGCCGTCGCCATCGGTATCGTCGTTGGTCGGGTCGCCGTCGCCGTCGGCGTCCTCGTCGGGCGTGTCGATACCGTCACCGTCGTCGTCCAGGTCCCGGTAGTTCACGTCCTCCGTACCGTCCGTATCGGGAAGGTCGTTCGCGGGGTCGTCGATCTCGTCGTTCACGTCGAAGCCGTCGTTAACGTCGGAGCCCTCGTACCCGTCGTCAAGGCCGTCCCCGTCGCTGTCGACTCCCGTAAAGGTCTGGTCAGGGATGCCGTCGAAGTTGAAATCGTTGCCCTCGTTGTTATC
>CANLQD010000018.1 GCA_947493175.1 uncultured Flavobacteriaceae bacterium
AGCAGCGTGACCAACGAGGTGAACACCGCTTTCGAAGTATCGGGCGGCAACCTGAGCATCACCGATAGCGACGGGACCCTGTCCGTTCCGTTGACCTCCATCGATACCGATACGGACGACCAGACACTTTCCACAGATGGTACGGCCGGAGATATCAGCATCGCGGATGGGAACAACATTACCTTGAACGTCGATGATGCGGACAGCAGCGTGACCAACGAGGTGAATACCGCTTTCGAGGTATCCGGTGGCAACCTGAACATTACCGATAGCGACGGGACCTTGTCCGTTCCTTTGACTTCCATCGATACCGATACGGACGACCAGACATTGTCTACCGACGGCACCGCCGGAGATATCAGCATCGCCGATGGGAACAACATTACCCTGAACGTCGACGATGCGGATTCCGTAATCGGGAACGAGTACAATACCGGAATCGGTTTTGACGGCACCAACCTGACGGTGACCGACGGTGGCGGCAACCAGAGTGTGGACATCAGTTCTCTTGCGGCCGATGACCAGACACTTTCCACGGATGGCACCGCCGGTGACATCAGCATCGCAGATGGGAACAACATCACCCTGAACGTCGATGATGCCGATAGCAGCGTGACCAACGAGGTGAACACCGCTTTCGAGGTATCGGGCGGCAACCTGAGCATCACCGACAGCGACGGGACTTTATCGGTACCATTGACCTCCATCGATACGGACGACCAGACATTGTCCACGGATGGTACGGCCGGAGATATCAGCATCGCCGATGGGAACAGCATCACCGTGAACGTCGATGATGCGGACAGCAGCGTGACCAACGAGGTGAATACCGCTTTCGAGGTATCGGGCGGCAACCTGAGCATCACCGATAGCGACGGGACCCTGTCCGTTCCTTTGACTTCCATCGATACCGATACGGACGACCAGACATTGTCTACCGACGGCACCGCTGGAGATATCAGCATCGCCGACGGGAACAACATCACCCTGAACGTGGACGATGCGGATTCCGTAATCGGGAACGAGTACAATACCGGGATCGGTTTTGACGGCACCAACCTGACGGTGACCGACGGTGGCGGCAACCAGAGTGTGGACATCAGTTCGCTCGCGGCCGATGACCAGACGCTTTCCACGGATGGTACGGCCGGAGATATTAGTATTGCCGATGGGAACAACATCACCCTGAACGTCGATGATGCGGACAGCAGCGTGACCAACGAGGTAAACACGGCCTTCGAAGTATCGGGCGGCAACCTGAGCATCACCGACAGCGACGGGACTTTATCGGTACCCTTGACATCGATCGATACCGACACGGACGACCAGACATTGTCCACAGATGGCACCGCTGGAGATATCAGCATCGCAGATGGTAACAACATTACCCTGAACGTGGACGATGCGGATTCCGTAGTAGGGAACGAGTACAATACAGGTATCGCCATGAACGCTGGCAGTGTTGAGGTCACTGACGGGGGCGGAACCCTTTCCCAAAACCTGATAAGTGCCAATGCCAATAATAATATTTCCGCCGGGACTGATGGTGGACTATACCTGAACGTGGCCTCGGTAAGTATTTCTGAGACAATTACCACGCTGGCAAACAATGGGGACGGAACTTTTAGATATACAAGTGAAAACGGAACAGTCACTGACTTTGACTCAAGACGTTCCACTGTAGTGGATAATTTGGATGGAACGATAACCATCACGGATGACTCGGGAACATCTGCCACTATTGATATTAGCAACACGGACAATCAAACCCTAAGCACTGACGGCACCGCCGGAGATATCAGCATCGCCGACGGGAACAACATCACCCTGAACGTCGATGATGCGGACAGCAGCGTGACCAACGAGGTGAATACCGCTTTCGAGGTATCGGGCGGCAACCTGAGCATCACCGATAGCGACGGGACCCTGTCCGTTCCGTTGACCTCCATCGATACCGATACGGACGACCAGACACTTTCCACAGATGGTACGGCCGGAGATATCAGCATCGCCGATGGAAACAGCATTACCCTGAACGTCGATGATGCGGACAGCAGCGTGACCAACGAGGTGAATACTGCTTTCGAGGTATCGGGCGGCAACCTGAACATTACGGATAGTGACGGGACCTTGTCCGTTCCGTTGACCTCCATTTACACGGACACCGATGACCAGGACATCAGCACGGACGGTACGGCCGGTAACATCTCCATCGATGATGGAAGTACCTTGACCCTGAACGTCGATGATGCCGATAGCAGCGTGACCAACGAGGTGAACACCGCTTTCGAAGTATCGGGCGGCAACCTGAACATTACCGATAGTGACGGGACCTTGTCCGTTCCATTGACCTCCATCGATACCGATACGGACGACCAGACATTGTCCACAGATGGCACGGCCGGTGACATCAGCATCGCAGATGGGAACAACATTACCCTGAACGTGGACGATGCGGATTCGGTAATAGGTAACGAATACAACACCGGAATCGGCTTTGACGGCACGAACCTGACGGTGACCGATGGTGGCGGCAACCAGAGCGTTGACATCAGCGGCTTGGACACGGATGACCAGGACATCAGCACCGACGGTACGGCCGGTAACATCTCGATCGACGATGGAAGCACCTTGACATTGAACGTTGATGATGCGGACAGCAGCGTGACCAATGAGGTGAACACGGCCTTCGAGGTATCGGGCGGGAACCTGAGCATCACCGATAGCGACGGGACCTTGTCCGTTCCGTTGACCTCCATCGATACCGATACGGACGATCAGACATTGTCTACCGACGGTACGGCCGGTGACATCAGCATCGCAGATGGGAACAACATCACCCTGAACGTGGACGATGCGGATTCGGTAATAGGTAACGAATACAACACCGGAATCGGCTTTGACGGCACGAACCTGACGGTGACCGATGGTGGCGGCAACCAGAGCGTTGACATCAGCGGCTTGGACACGGATGACCAGGACATCAGCACCGACGGTACGGCCGGTAACATCTCGATCGACGATGGAAGCACCTTGACATTGAACGTCGATGATGCGGACAGCAGCGTAAACAATGAGGTGAACACGGCCTTCGAGGTATCGGGCGGGAACCTGAGCATCACCGATAGCGACGGGACCTTGTCCGTTCCGTTGACCTCCATCGATACGGACGACCAGACACTTTCCACGGACGGCACCGCCGGAGATATCAGCATCGCCGATGGGAACAACATTACCCTGAACGTGGACGATGCGGATTCCGTAATCGGCAACGAGTACAACACCGGAATCGGTTTTGACGGCACGAACCTGACGGTGACCGACGGTGGCGGTAACCAGAGCGTCGACATCAGCGGCTTGGACACCGATGACCAGGACATCAGTACGGATGGAACGGCCGGTAACATCTCGATCGACGATGGAAGCACCTTGACCCTGAACGTGGACGATGCGGACAGCAGCGTGACCAATGAGGTGAACACCGCTTTCGAAGTGTCCGGTGGCAACCTGAACATTACCGATAGTGACGGGACCTTGTCCGTTCCGTTGACCTCCATCGATACCGATACGGACGACCAGACATTGTCCACAGATGGCACGGCCGGTGACATCAGCATCGCAGATGGTAACAACATTACCCTGAACGTCGATGATGCGGACAGCAGCGTGACCAACGAGGTGAACACCGCTTTCGAGGTATCCGGTGGCAACCTGAGCATCACCGATAGTGACGGGACCCTGTCCGTTCCGTTGACCTCCATCGATACCGATACGGACGACCAGACATTGTCTACCGACGGTACGGCCGGTGACATCAGTATTGCCGACGGGAACAACATCACCCTGAACGTGGACGATGCGGACAGCAGCGTGACCAACGAGGTGAACACCGCTTTCGAAGTGTCCGGCGGCAACCTGAACATCACCGATAGCGACGGGACCTTGTCGGTTCCGTTGACTTCCATAGATACCGATACGGACAACCAGACATTGTCTACCGACGGCACCGCCGGAGATATCAGCATCGCCGATGGGAACAACATTACCCTGAACGTGGACGATGCGGATTCGGTAATAGGTAACGAATACAACACCGGGATCGGTTTTGACGGAACGAACCTGACGGTGACCGATGGCGGTGGCAACCAGAGCGTCGACATCAGCGGCTTGGACACGGATGACCAGGACATCAGCACCGACGGTACGGCCGGTAATATCTCCATCGACGATGGAAGTACCTTGACCCTGAACGTTGATGATGCGGACAGCAGCGTGACCAACGAGGTGAACACCGCTTTCGAGGTATCGGGCGGGAACCTGAGCATCACCGATAGCGACGGGACCTTGTCCGTTCCGTTGACCTCCATCGATACGGACGACCAGACACTTTCCACGGACGGCACCGCCGGAGATATCAGCATCGCCGATGGGAACAACATTACCCTGAACGTGGACGATGCGGATTCCGTAATCGGCAACGAGTACAACACCGGAATCGGTTTTGACGGCACGAACCTGACGGTGACCGACGGTGGCGGTAACCAGAGCGTCGACATCAGCGGCTTGGACACCGATGACCAGGACATCAGTACGGATGGAACGGCCGGTAACATCTCGATCGACGATGGAAGCACCTTGACCCTGAACGTGGACGATGCCGATAGCAGCGTGACCAACGAGGTGAATACCGCTTTCGAGGTATCGGCCGGGAACCTGAACATCACCGATAGCGACGGGACTTTATCGGTTCCGTTGACCTCCATCGATACCGATACGGACGACCAGACATTGTCCACAGATGGCACGGCCGGTGACATCAGCATCGCAGATGGTAACAACATTACCCTGAACGTCGATGATGCGGACAGCAGCGTGACCAACGAGGTGAACACCGCTTTCGAAGTATCGGGCGGCAACCTGAGCATCACCGATAGCGACGGGACTTTATCGGTACCCTTGACATCGATTGATACCGACACGGACGACCAGACATTGTCCACAGATGGCACCGCCGGAGATATCAGCATTGCCGATGGGAACAACATTACCTTGAACGTCGATGATGCGGACAGCAGTGTGACCAACGAGGTGAAC
The DNA here is from genome assembly GCA_947493175.1 of uncultured Flavobacteriaceae bacterium. Classification (GTDB taxonomy): domain Bacteria; phylum Bacteroidota; class Bacteroidia; order Flavobacteriales; family Flavobacteriaceae; genus Pelagihabitans. The sequence continues at coordinate 5,095 of CANLQD010000018.1, forward strand.
ACCGCTTTCGAAGTGTCCGGTGGCAACCTGAACATTACCGATAGCGACGGGACCTTGTCCGTTCCATTGACCTCCATTTACACGGATACCGATGATCAGGACATCAGCACCGACGGTACGGCCGGTAACATCTCGATCGACGATGGAAGCACCTTGACCTTGAACGTGAACGATGCGGATTCCGTAATCGGCAACGAATACAACACCGGAATCGGTTTTGACGGAACGAACCTGACGGTGACCGATGGTGGCGGCAACCAGAGCGTGGACATCAGTTCGCTCGCGGCCGATGACCAGACGCTTTCCACGGATGGCACCGCTGGAGATATCAGTATTGCCGATGGGAACAACATCACCCTGAACGTCGATGATGCGGATAGCAGCGTGACCAACGAGGTAAACACGGCCTTCGAAGTATCTGGTGGCAATTTGAACATTACCGATAGCGACGGGACCTTGTCTGTTCCATTGACCTCCATTTACACGGATACCGATGACCAGACGCTTTCCACGGATGGTACGGCCGGAGATATCAGCATCGCCGATGGGAACAACATCACCCTGAACGTCGATGATGCGGACAGCAGCGTGACCAACGAGGTAAACACGGCCTTCGAAGTATCGGGCGGCAACCTGAGCATCACCGACAGCGACGGGACCTTGTCCGTTCCGTTGACCTCCATCGATACGGACGACCAGACACTTTCCACGGATGGTACGGCCGGAGATATCAGCATCGCGGATGGGAACAACATCACCCTGAACGTGGATGATGCGGATTCCGTAATCGGCAACGAATACAATACCGGAATCGGTTTTGACGGAACGAACCTGACGGTGACCGATGGCGGCGGCAACCAGAGCGTTGACATCAGCGGCTTGGACACGGATGACCAGGACATCAGCACCGACGGTACGGCCGGTAACATCTCGATCGACGATGGAAGCACCTTGACCTTGAACGTGGACGATGCGGATAGCAGCGTGACCAACGAGGTGAATACCGCTTTCGAGGTATCGGGCGGGAACCTGAACATTACCGATAGCGACGGGACCTTGTCCGTTCCTTTGGCTTCCATCGATACCGATACGGACGACCAGACATTATCCACAGATGGCACGGCCGGTGACATCAGCATCGCAGATGGGAACAACATCACCCTGAACGTGGACGATGCGGACAGCAGCGTGACCAACGAGATAAACACGGCCTTCGAGGTATCGGGCGGCAACCTGAGCATCACCGATAGTGACGGGACCTTGTCCGTTCCGTTGACCTCCATTTACACGGATACCGATGACCAGGACATCAGCACGGACGGTACGGCCGGTAACATCTCCATCGATGATGGAAGTACCTTGACCTTGAACGTCGACGATGCGGACAGCAGCGTGACCAACGAGGTGAACACGGCTTTCGAGGTATCGGGCGGCAACTTGAACATTACGGATAGTGACGGGACTTTATCGGTTCCGTTGACTTCCATTTACACGGATACCGATGACCAGGACATCAGCACGGACGGTACGGCCGGTAACATCTCCATCGATGATGGAAG
>CANLQD010000019.1:2500-5606 GCA_947493175.1 uncultured Flavobacteriaceae bacterium
CGCGTCTACTGCTACTGACTAAGGCGCCCTGTTAAGACTCGCTTTCGCTACGGCTCCGCCCCTGAAGGGCTTAACCTTGCCAGTAAAAGTAACTCGTAGGCTCATTATGCAAAAGGCACGCCGTCACCCCGAAGGGCTCCGACCGCTTGTAGGCGTATGGTTTCAGGATCTGTTTCACTCCCTTGTTCAGGGTTCTTTTCACCTTTCCCTCACGGTACTGGTCCACTATCGGTCTCTCAGGAGTATTTAGTCTTGGCGGATGGTCCCGCCGGATTCACACAGGGTTTCACGTGCCCCGCGCTACTCAGGATACCGCTATCTTACAGCTCTTTGCCTATACCGGGCTATCACCGTCTATGGCCCCTCTTTCCAAAGGGTTCTAGTTCATCACTGTTCGAACGTCGCGGTCCTACAACCCCGTTATTGCCGGAACAACAACGGTTTGGACTAATCCGGGTTCGCTCGCCGCTACTACCGGAATCACTATTGTTTTCTCCTCCTCCGGCTACTTAGATGTTTCAGTTCACCGGGTTTGCTTACCTTGCGGTATGACATGTCTTCAACATGCCGGGTTGCCCCATTCGGACATCCGCGGATCATTTCGTATGTGCCGATCCCCGCGGCTTTTCGCAGCTTATCACGTCCTTCGTCGCCTCTGAGAGCCTAGGCATTCCCCATACGCCCTTTTCCAGCTTGTCGCCAAACCTTCTATTCTAATTCGTACTTTACCTAAAAAATTCGTGTAATTCAATTTTTGCAGACGCACGAACATCCCAAAGATGTACATGCGCCCTGTCCCAATATGTCAATGAACCTTGGTCCCCCTAGCCCCCCGAAGGGGTACCAGCCTTTATCCCTCCCCCTTTCGGGGGCGGGGGGACTTGTGGAGAATATCGGAGTCGAACCGATGACCTCCTGCGTGCAAGGCAGGCGCTCTAGCCAGCTGAGCTAATCCCCCGTTTTCCGGTCGGCGGCATCCAGTATGCGGTCAGCAGTGACTAAATCCGCACACGGGTTTGCGCAACTTCCAGAATTTCCAATACCTTATCCTAATGAACGTAAGGCCCCTTGGATCCCCCTTAGGGGGCCGGGGGGACCTGGTAGTCCCGGGCAGACTCGAACTGCCGACCTCTACATTATCAGTGTAGCGCTCTAACCAGCTGAGCTACGGGACTGTCCCGGATGCCGACACGCGGCACCGTTCCTTATTTTATATATCGCAAAGACAACTTCCAATACATCGTACCATATAAATCAATAAATCGAGGCGACGGGGCGCGGGCATCGTCCCCATAAAAGAGGGGATTCTCTAGAAAGGAGGTGTTCCAGCCGCACCTTCCGGTACGGCTACCTTGTTACGACTTAGCCCTAGTTACCGATCTTGCCCTAGGCCGCTCCTTGCGGTGACGGACTTCAGGCACTCCCGGCTTCCATGGCTTGACGGGCGGTGTGTACAAGGCCCGGGAACGTATTCACCGGATCATGGCTGATATCCGATTACTAGCGATTCCAGCTTCACGGGGTCGGGTTGCAGACCCCGATCCGAACTGTGACCGGTTTTATAGATTCGCTCTGCCTTGCGACATGGCTGCTCTCTGTACCGGCCATTGTAGCACGTGTGTGGCCCAGGACGTAAGGGCCGTGATGATTTGACGTCGTCCCCACCTTCCTCACGGTTTGCACCGGCAGTCCCGTTAGAGTCCCCATCTTTACATGCTGGCAACTAACGGTAGGGGTTGCGCTCGTTATAGGACTTAACCTGACACCTCACGGCACGAGCTGACGACAACCATGCAGCACCTTGCAAATCGCCCGAAGGAAAATCTATCTCTAGACCTGTCGAAATGCATTTAAGCCCTGGTAAGGTTCCTCGCGTATCATCGAATTAAACCACATGCTCCACCGCTTGTGCGGGCCCCCGTCAATTCCTTTGAGTTTCATTCTTGCGAACGTACTCCCCAGGTGGGATACTTATCACTTTCGCTTGGCCGCCCAGCGCTCAAGGCGCCGGACAGCTAGTATCCATCGTTTACGGCGTGGACTACCAGGGTATCTAATCCTGTTCGCTCCCCACGCTTTCGTCCATCAGCGTCAGTATATGGTTAGTGAGCTGCCTTCGCGATCGGTGTTCTATGTAATATCTATGCATTTCACCGCTACACTACATATTCCGCCCACTTCACCATAACTCAAGACCACCAGTATCAAGGGCAGTTCTACGGTTGAGCCGCAGACTTTCACCCCTGACTTAACGGCCCGCCTACGGACCCTTTAAACCCAATAATTCCGGATAACGCTCGGACCCTCCGTATTACCGCGGCTGCTGGCACGGAGTTAGCCGGTCCTTATTCTTACGGTACCGTCGACCGCCTACACGTAGGCGGGTGTCTTCCCGTACAAAAGCAGTTTACTACCCATAGGGCATTCTTCCTGCACGCGGCATGGCTGGATCAGGCCCTCGCCCATTGTCCAATATTCCTCACTGCTGCCTCCCGTAGGAGTCTGGTCCGTGTCTCAGTACCAGTGTGGGGGATCCCCCTCTCAGGGCCCCTAACCATCGTAGCTTTGGTAGGCCGTTACCCCACCAACAAGCTAATGGTACGCATGGCCATCTTTGTCCGATAAATCTTTAACCCAATTATCATGCGATAAAAGGGTACCATGGGGCATTAATCCAAGTTTCCCTGGGCTATTCCCCTGACAAAGGCAGGTTCCATACGCGTTGCGCACCCGTGCGCCGGTCGCCGGCAAGTAGCAAGCTACTCCCGCTGCCCCTCGACTTGCATGTGTTAGGCCTGCCGCTAGCGTTCATCCTGAGCCAGGATCAAACTCTTCATTGTCGATTCTTATATACTATATAAAATACCCTCGAAGAACTTCTCCCGGCCCCGTCGCTCGATTCAATTATTGATACGGCCCCTCCCCATATCAAGGGAAGGGACCTCTCGGCCGCCCTTCCATAAATGAAGGACGGCCCGTTGTCTTTACAATATGTCAATGAACTCCCTATACGACCTTCCTCTCAAAAGGCCCACCGCAACGGCTTCAACTCTCATCCATCATCCACATCACTGCCAAAGCGGGTGCAAATATAAGAGGGTTTTTT
>CANLQD010000020.1 GCA_947493175.1 uncultured Flavobacteriaceae bacterium
TACCAACATACACTCACAGAGTGCCGAGGTGGATGGCAGTTGGAGCGCTCCTATCGGGTTCGACATCGTGCCTGTTGCGGTTGCCAATATGCCGGACGGGCGTCTTCTGACCTGGGCGGCGAGTTCTCCCACGACCTTCGTCGAGGTGAGCTCCGGCGCGACCTACACGGAGATCTTCGACCCGGCCCTTGGCACGGACGGCCTTGCCCTTGGTCAGTTCACCTCGAACACGCAGCACGATATGTTCTGCCCCGGGATCAACCTTCTTTCCGACGGCCGTATCCTGGCCGCCGGGGGCGCCACCAGCGACAAGACCAGCATCTTCGACCCCTCGACGGAACTCTGGAGCGTTGCCGACCGGATGAACATCCCCCGTGGGTACCAGGGCAACGTGACGCTCTCGGACGGTTCGGTCTTCACCCTTGGGGGCTCCTGGGCCGACGGCAACACGCCCTCGAGCAACGGCCAGAAGGACGCCGAGCTGTGGTCCCCGCTCACGGGCTGGTTCACCCTTCCGGGCATCCTGGGCTCCGATATCTTCACGGCCAACGACCTTGTCACCGAGGCCCGTGGCCTCTACCGTGTGGACAACCACCTATGGCTGTGGGCGGCCCCCGACGGGCGGATCTTCCATGCCGGTCCCAGCGAGGAGATGCACTGGATCGACGTCTCGGGCCAGGGCAGCGTCACCAGTGCGGGGCTTCGCGGCGACGACACCTATTCGATGAAGGGCACCACGGTGATGTTCGACGTGGGGAAGATCCTCAAGGTGGGGGGTGCGGAGTCCTACGACAGCGACCACCCTGCCAAGGACAACGCCTTGGTGATCGACATCAACGACCCGGGCAACGTCACGGTGGTGCCGACCGCCAATAGCCTTGCCTTTTCGCGCACGATGCTCAACAGCGTGGTGCTCCCCAACGGGGAGGTCTTCGTATCGGGCGGTCTGGACCGTGCGGTGGTCTTCTCCGACGTGGGGGCGCGCTTCGCGGGGGAGATCTACGACCCCGTTTCCAATAGCTGGCGCACGGTGGCCGGGATGGCCGAGGCGCGCACCTACCACAGCGTATCGATACTGATGGCCGACGGTCGGGTGTTCGTGGGCGGCGGGGGCCTGTGCGACTCCACCCCGGATTGCGTGAACCACCGGAGCGCCGAGATCTACAGCCCCCCCTACCTGTTCACCACGGGCGGGGCACTGGCCGCCAGGCCGGTGATCACCGACGCCCCCACGGAGGCCGCCTACAACGGTACCATTGCCGTGACCACCGACGTGGCGGTCACGGAGTTCAGCCTGGTGCGCTTCTCGGGGGCCACCCACAGTACCAACAACGAACAGCGGCGCGTGCCGCTGGCCACCACGGGGGGCACCTCCCATAGCCTTGCGGTCCCGGACCGCAACCTGTTGCCCCCGGGCTATTACATGCTCTTCGCCCTGGACGCCCAGGGGGTGCCCTCGGTCTCCAGGAGCATCCGTATCGGCGGCGACCTGCCCTTGCAGCGCAGCCCCAACCTGGTGCTCGAGCTCGGTTTCGAGGAGGGCACCGGGACACTGGCGGGCGACAGCTCGGGCAACGCCAACGACGCGGCGATCGTGGAGCGCGACGACGCCGGCGCACCGGTGGCCCCCGCGGACTATTGGGGCCAGGGGCTCTTCGGCAGCGGGGCCCTCTCGATGGACGGCCTCGAGCACCGCAGCAACGCCATCGTGGAGGTGCCCTACTCGGCGTCGATGGCGACGATCGGGCGGGAGGTGACCGTATCGGCCTGGGTCTACCGCGAGGCGGGCAGCGTGATCCCCGAGACGGGCAAGGTCGCCAACGTGGGGGTGCTGAGCCACGACTACCCGGCCCTGTTCTTCGGCTTCCACAACACCCTCTACAAGTGGTCCTTCGCCACCGACGACGGTTTCGTGGACTGTTACGCGGGCCATGCCCCCCTGGAGGGGTGGGTGCACATAGCGGCCACCTACGACGGCAGCGTCTCGAGGCTCTACGCCAACGGCACCGAGGTCTGTACCAAGGACATCACCGGGGACCTGCGCCTGCTGGACGGCACATCGCCCTATAGCTCGTTCACCGCCTCGGGCTTCTACGACGACAGGCCCATGCCGGTGGTGCCCTACGGCAACTCCAGCGGGCTCACCGACGAGGTCGACGGGCGTATCGACCAGCTGCAGGTCTTCAACAAGGCCCTGGGGGCCGAGGAGGTGCGCAGCCTCTTCGAACTGGGACAGGCCACGGGGGACCCCACCGTGGCGGACTGCCCCCAGGGGACCATCACCGCCGAGTTCAAGGTCGGCGACGGGCCTTGGACCCAAGGGAAC
>CANLQD010000021.1 GCA_947493175.1 uncultured Flavobacteriaceae bacterium
CGAAAAAAAACGTTGGGTAACAAAACCTAAACGTAATGCAGACTTTAGGGCGAAACCGAAAGGTCTGTGTATATTTACTAAGTCGCTAAATCTTATGGATTTAGCTTTGGACAAAAAAGAAAAAGCAAAACAATAAGCTGTAGCTTCGTGCTAAGACGGAAACGAAAAGTTTCCTTGCCTCCGCACTACGCTTAGCCGAGCCGTTACCCAACATTTTGAAAACATACAAGCCAAATAACAGAATCTTAAAACTTCTATTAAAAGAAAATCTATATCTTCTAATTGGCTTAGTTATTCTTACACCAATAGTATACTATTTTAAAAATGGTGAAAGGTTCGTTTTAGATTTTCTTTTTGTGAAAATAATGGTTGGAGTAATATTTTTATTCAACTTGCCAAGTTTAATTATTCTATTTGAATACTACCGTGAAAACAAAGACACCAAAGTTGTAATTAAACCAAACGAACTTATTATCTCTAAAAAAGGAAAAACCAAAGAATATACAATTTCAGAAGTAGAAACATCGGTTTATCATCTCGGAAAATACTATCAGAACAGAATTGACAATGCGAGTCGTTGGAAAATGATGAACTCAGATTTGGGCTATTGGGACTTGAAATTCAAAAATGGAGATAGATACTTTCTAACAAATCTAGTGATTGACTTTTTACACGAAGAGCCAATTGTAGAAAATACCAAGTATCGATTTAGAATGTTTCAAACGATTAAAGAATCGGATACCAAGGAAGCCGTTGAATTAAAACGAATTCAAGAAAAGAACCTAACTGAAAAGTTTGTCGAAAAATATCAAGACAAAACAGAACACGAATTACAAGAGATTCTATCCAATCAAAAAAAGTACCAACCTGAAGCAGTAAAAGCTGCTAAAATTGTATTACAAAATAATAACGCCGTATAATATCATAAAAATTGACAATCACCGCGTAAATGGACTTTTTACTCAAACGTTACTGTTGTGTATATGGACTTGCTAACTCGGACGGAAAAACGTTGGGTAACAATACCTAAACGTAATGCGGGCTTTAGGGCAAAACCGAAAGGTCTGTGTATATTTATAAAGTCGCTAAATCTTATGGATTTAGCTTTAGACAAAACAATGAAAAAGCAAAACAATAAGCTTTAGCTTCGTGCGCAGAGGGAAACGAAAAGTTTCCTTGCCTCCGCACTACGCTTAGCCGAACCGTTGTAAAACATTTTGAAAAAGGTAATATTAATCATATAGATAGCAATTGGATTTACATCATTTGGACAAGAAATAAAAATTGACCAAATAGATGGAATGGTAAAATCTATTGAAT
>CANLQD010000022.1 GCA_947493175.1 uncultured Flavobacteriaceae bacterium
ACGGTGAAGGCCCATGCGGAGAACGGCGATGCCGATGCCGCCTGCGACCTGGGCATCCTGTACAAGGACGGTATCGGTTGCACCCTGAACTTCAACAAGGCCCGTAAATGGTTTAAAAAAGGACAGGAGGGCGGTAGCCGAAAGGCCGCCTACAGCCTTGGCTACCTCTACCTGAAAGGCTTGGGCAACATACCGCAGGACTATAAAAAAGCAGTGGCCCGGTTCAAGATCACCGACTATCCCATGGCCATCCATTGGCTCGCGAAATGTTACTATCAAGGTTTGGGGGTATCACAGGACAAGGCCAAAGCAATGGAACTGTTGCGGGGCAATTACCTCGGTAACAGCAAGGTGCTCTTGGCCCAATGGGAGTATGATCGGGATCATGAGCTTTTGCCACTCGCCCCATTGCAGGATGTTTCAGCGGCCTTCGGCACGGCTCCCAAAAAAATGGGGGAACACATTGAAGGTACTTGGTCCGGCACATGGCAACTAATGGACTGGTCGGGCAAACGGGTCATGCGGGAAGTTCCCCTGAAAATTTCCATTAGCGGTAACGGAAAGGAATTGCACACGGCAACTGTCACCACCTCCGAAGCAAGTTTTAGCGGGGAAGTACTGGTAAATGGCGATGAACTGGTGTTCCCCGACATGACGGTAGACCTGCGGAAACGGTATACCGACCGGGTGGACGAGGTCATGCT
>CANLQD010000023.1 GCA_947493175.1 uncultured Flavobacteriaceae bacterium
CTTAGTATTACGCTGGAGGACGGCAATACCGCAACGGTAGGTGTGAGTGCCCTTTTGGACAATACGGATACCGACGATCAAACGGTGACGGACTTCAGTTATGATGCTGCCAATGAAGAGCTTAGTATTACGCTGGAGGACGGTAATACCGCAACGGTAGGTGTGAGTGCCCTTTTGGACAATACGGATACCGACGATCAAACGGTGACGGACTTCAGCTATGACGCTAACAACGAGGAGCTCAGCATTACCCTGGAGGACGGCAATACCGCGACGGTAGGTGTAAGCGCCCTGTTGGACGACACGGATACCGATGACCAGACTGTCACCGATTTCAGCTATGACGCTACCAACGAAGAGCTTAGTATTACGCTGGAGGACGGCAATACCGCAACGGTAGGTGTGAGTGCCCTTTTGGACAATACGGATACCGACGACCAAACGGTGACGGACTTCAGCTATGATGCCACCAACGAGGAACTCAGTATTACGTTAGAGGATGGGAATACCGCGACGGTCGGTGTGAGTGCCCTTTTGGACGATACGGATACCGATGACCAGACCGTCACCGATTTCAGCTATGATGCCACCAACGAGGAGCTCAGCATTACCCTGGAGGACGGGAACACGGCCACTGTAGATGTAAGCGC
>CANLQD010000024.1 GCA_947493175.1 uncultured Flavobacteriaceae bacterium
GATAGCAATTGGATTTACATCATTTGGACAAGAAATAAAAATTGACCAAATAGATGGAATGGTAAAATCTATTGAATCGGACTCTACTCTAACTCTTGACGAATTTGATTGGGAAATTTTGCCTGGTATTACAACTGGCAGCAAAGGGATTCGTAAAACTTGGTCGAAGAAAAAACAGGCACACAAAATAGTTGAGAAAATTAAATTTCTCGATTTCACCACAAAGACTACAATTTATTTAAAAGATGGAGTGCCAATAAAGATTATAGAAAAAGAAGATAATATTGAACACACCGCAGATGGACTCGAATACTCAAAACCTTTTGAAGTTTTCTCAGCCGTGATTTATGTTTTCGATTGGGAGAATGATGAAAGCAAAATAATCCGGAATGGAACACGGGTCCATACAGAAGGTAGTTGTTCCAATTTTGATTACGAATCTCTACTTGAAAACATTCGAACGGAATAAAAACGTTTTACAACAAAACCTAAACGTAATGCGGACTTTAGGGCAAAAACCAAAGGTCTGTGTATATTTATGATGTCGCTAAATCTTTGGGATTTAGCTTTGGAACAAAAAAGAAAAAGCAAAGCAATAAGCTTTAGCTTCGTGCGCAGACGGAAACGAAAAGTTTCCTTGCCTC
>CANLQD010000025.1 GCA_947493175.1 uncultured Flavobacteriaceae bacterium
TCCCCGTCGCTGTCGACTCCCGTAAAGGTCTGGTCAGGGATGCCGTCGAAGTTGAAATCGTTGCCCTCGTTGTTATCGGGTACCGTGTCGTTGTCGCTGTCAAGATCGATGTAGTCCGGCGTGCCGTCACCGTCATGGTCGTTCGGTTCTATGCCGTCGGGGAGGTAGGCCGAGTTCAGACCGTCGTTCGAGGCATAGGTCGCCGCGTCGTCGTCGTTCGGGGCGATATAGCCGTCAGTGGTCTGCGCCTCCACATTGTCAGGGATCCCGTCGTTGTCGGCATCGATGTCCAGGTGGTTCGGGATGCCGTCGCCGTCCGTATCAAGGGGATCGGTCAAAGGATCGTCGTCGCCGTCAAGGTTCGGGTCCTCCTCCGTATCGAGGATACCGTCGTTGTCATCGTCCAGGTCCACCGTGTCGGGTACGCCATCGCCATCGGTATCGGGCCCTCCATCAATGGGGTCCAGATAGTCGGGCGTGCCGTCGCCATCGGTATCGTCGTTGGTCGGGTCGCCGTCGCCGTCGGCGTCCTCGTCGGGCGTGT
>CANLQD010000026.1 GCA_947493175.1 uncultured Flavobacteriaceae bacterium
TCGACGGAGTTCCCGCCCGCCGAATCGAGGCCGCCCTCGTAGCTCCCGGGGGAGAGCACCACCGAGGGATCCTCGTTTTCGATATAGTCAAAACAACCATCGACCGGATCTATGATGTTCAATGTTAGAGTGGTGGCACAACCTTCATTGGAAGTAAATATGTAAACACCGCCATCTGTATTCTTATCGATATTTCCTACTACGTAGTTATCTTCGACGATTGCGCCATTCGGTAATGTAATCACAATATCTATAGGAGCGCCATTTACTTCATTTGGAAGGGCACTCAATTCCAACAATGTACCTTCGTCCAAAGTAAGTTGGTTCTCTCCACTTCCTGTAATCCCATTGATTTTATATTCAGGAATAATCGCTGTTTCACCCGGGCCACACACACCGGTAACATTAAGTGTAACGACGGTCGCGCACCCGCCGGCGGTGGTGAGCACGAACTGTCCGTTGTTGCTCTGGTCTACCAGTCC
>CANLQD010000027.1 GCA_947493175.1 uncultured Flavobacteriaceae bacterium
GGAAGGTATTTTCGGGACATCGTTACCAAGTCCCAATTGGATCATTACCAAGGATTGGCGGATGACGATTTTGCCGACATGGAGTATAACGCGGCCTTGGAACGGTCCTGGGCCACAGGGATTACCCGAATGGAACAGGACGGCGGTTTTTTAGATGGGGTCATCAATGCCCGTATCGATCACTACGGGGATATGGGCAGAAGGGAGCGCGTGTTTCTGATGACCAATTACATATTGACTTACAATCACACCCGGTATGCACCCATGGCGACCCCAAGCCCAAATTATAACATTCCCCCTTACTGGGACGACCGCACGATATTGGCCGAGGGGAAAAAGTTTGCCCCTGCCCCGAACATTGAAGCCTTGGTTTTTAGTGATGATTATATCCGAGATGCAAGAACTAATTGCGAGAGAGGAAATGCTTCGGTACCTCCAAGGTACGGGGGCGGTCAGGAGGATTGTGACGCTGTAG
>CANLQD010000028.1 GCA_947493175.1 uncultured Flavobacteriaceae bacterium
TGTTAAACATCAATGGAACACCGGAAGCTGTGGACGACTACGATCCCGTGGGTCAGGACGACGGTTCCTTCGATATCCAGGATAGTGGAAGCACCATCAGGCTTACCGGCAATGCGTGGAAAAAGGCCCCCTTCAACTATACCGTGACCCCCAGTACGGTCATGGAATTCGACCTAAAGGTCACCGGTACCGGGGAAATCCAAGGTATCGCCTTCGATAACGACAACGTACTGGGCGGCGAGGTGCTCTTCCAGTTCGCGGGAACACAGAGCGATTACGGAAATCAGGACTTCAATACCTATTCAGGGAACGATTGGGTGTCCTTCTCCATCCCTATAGGACAGTTCTTCACAGGGTCCTATAACAACATCGTCTTTGTCGGGGACAGTGATTCCAGCCCTTCCTCACAGGAGAGTTTCTTCAGGGACAT
>CANLQD010000029.1 GCA_947493175.1 uncultured Flavobacteriaceae bacterium
TTAAGTGTAACGACGGTCGCGCACCCGCCGGCGGTGGTGAGCACGAACTGTCCGTTGTTGCTCTGGTCTACCAGTCCGTTGTTCCTGTCGGGGTTGTCGTATGGGGCGAGCCCTGGTAGGAGGTTCACCCCGGTATCGATCTGGTACTCCGGCGTCGTGGTCGATGAAAAGGTGGGCCCGTCGACCTGGTGGGTGGTGATGAAGTACTCCCCCGCGGCGACCGCCCGGATGAAGACCTCACTTCCCTCCGGAGCATTAATATTGTTCCCTTGGGTCCAAGGCCCGTCGCCGACCTTGAACTCGGCGGTGATGGTCCCCTGGGGGCAGTCCGCCACGGTGG
>CANLQD010000030.1 GCA_947493175.1 uncultured Flavobacteriaceae bacterium
TCTGACCGCGTTGCAGGGTACGGCGTGTTTGTTATATTGGGCGATTGCCTGTTCGGTTCCCATAAGGCATAGGAACAATAGCAAAACTATGGATCTGTATATATGTTTCATTATGTCCGGTATTAGGTTATTTCTTGATGACGATGCGTGAGTGAAGATTCCCGTTCACGTCCATCTGGACGAGGTACAGCCCGCTTTTGAGCTCGGAAAGACTGCCAAAGGATACGGTCCGCCTTCCCTTTTTCTGTTTTGCACCTTTGCTCTTAAGTTGTTGCTGCGGACGGTAATAGTCCGATATGTGAATACTTACATCGGC
>CANLQD010000031.1 GCA_947493175.1 uncultured Flavobacteriaceae bacterium
TTATGGGAACCGAACAGGCAATCGCCCAATATAACAAACACGCCGTACCCTGCAACGCGGTCAGATCGGACCAAGGTTCGGTACTGCTTGCCGGCCGCAGACCTATGAACATATCGATAGGGGATTGTGACTTCCCCGATCCCCCGGGCGGCGGGGACGATGATGGCACGGGCAAGACCGAGGAACCGTTCGAATACGATATCAATTTTGGAAACATCAACGAACTTATATATCTGGAAAGTCTGCTATCGGCCCTGACCGATCGGATAGAATCGGAATGGCTGTCCGA
>CANLQD010000032.1 GCA_947493175.1 uncultured Flavobacteriaceae bacterium
ACCTTGATAAAGTGTTCGCCCTGCTCGGCGAAGGCATCGTATGCTTTGTTGGGAATGCCGTCTTCGACCTTGGTCATGGTGAAACGGGACGGTGCGCCCGGTTCCGACCATTGCGCTATTTGGGATTCAAGATTACCGGTCAAGGAAACCCCTCTATGATCTGCTTTGATGTCGAACCGTAAAGAGGTGAACCGATGGCCGAGCATGACCTCGTCCACCCGGTCGGTATACCGTTTCCGCAGGTCTACCGTCATGTCGGG
>CANLQD010000033.1 GCA_947493175.1 uncultured Flavobacteriaceae bacterium
ATCAACGAACTTATATATCTGGAAAGTCTGCTATCGGCCCTGACCGATCGGATAGAATCGGAATGGCTGTCCGAACAAGAGGAAACCTTTCGCAAGGAAATCAACGATATGTTCAATAAGAACCATTTGAATTTTAAGGATGCGCAAAAGGATTTTTTCCAACGGTTCGAGAACGATGCATACAAATTCGATGAAGCCGTCAGG